>CAVWQK010000014.1:0-343909 GCA_963757145.1 uncultured Acidobacteriota bacterium | reverse complement strand
AGTTTGTTGAATAATCTGGTTTTTTTAGTCTTTCGGTATCGGAATTCTGGGTTTCTTACTGCGGCTTGGGCGCTTCAGGTCGCTCGAGATACTCTGCGAGACCGAAAGGAATATCCCCCATCATGTTCTGGCCATCAGGTTTCGCAATCGACACAGGTTGTAAGCAGCTCCGGTGAAGGTAAACAGCCACCCGACCTTCTCGATCCCTCGCAACTTCACTTTCTTTAGCATCCCGATCATCTTCATCCACCCGAACGATTGCTCCACTCGTTTCCGCTTCCGCTGACTCACCGCGTACCCCGCATGTTGCACGGTTCGCTCGTCCACCGCGCTCCTACGCTTGGTGGTGTTCTGCGCCACATGTGGGGTGATGTTCATCCCCCGCAGTTCTCGAACGAATTCCTGGGTGTCGTAGTTCTTGTCGCCTCCCAAGGTCACGCGCTTTCCGGCTGGGAGCGCTTCCGCCATCAGCAGCGCAGCATCCCGCTCCGCTCTTCCACTCGCCTCGCTCAGAAAGGTCTGCAGCAATAGCCCGTTTCGATTCTCCATCAATACATGTCCCAGGTAGCTCAGCTTCGCCTCGCTTCCTCGGGACTTGGTGAATAACCGGGCATCCGGATCGGTGGTTGATTCATGTGTCTGGTTCTTGCGCTTCTCTCCGCGAAAGTCCACATCGCCTCCCACGTCGGGAGGTTTTCCAGATCCGTCCTTGGGCCGGAAACTCTTATGACTGGCCCAAGCTTCGATCAACGTTCCGTCCACCGTGAAATGCTCATCCGACATGTACGGCTTGGCACGTTCCAGCACCCGCTGGAAAAACGATTCCGCAATCTCTTCGTTCAGCAAACGCTCCCGATTCTTGCTGTATACCGCGTGGTTCCACACCGTCTGGTCCATCTCCATCCCTACGAACCACCGGAACAATAGGTTGTACTGTAGCTGTTCGATCAGCATTCGCTCGCTGCGTACCGAATAAAAGATCTGCAACAGCAGCGATCTCAACAGTCGCTCTGGCGCAATCGAGGGGCGCCCCACTTTGGAGTACAGCTTCTGAAACTTCGGCGACATCTCTTTTAGAATCTCGTCCACTACCTTGCGCAGCGGTCGCAGCGGATGATCTGCGGGTACGCGCTTCTCTGGAGAAATGTAGCTGAACATTCCTTCTTGCTGGTCATCGTCGCCGCGCATTCGCTCGCCTCCTCGGCCTTCCTTCTCTCAGACGAGTTTCTTCAAATCAAAGTTGCAGCGGAACGGTATTTTTCAACAAACTGCTAGTCGTCAATGTGCTTGCTGACCCTGCACACGAGGTCGCTGAAGATCCCATCGATCTAAAAGTTGTTGCTGGCCGCGGAGAACCCAAACAATTCGCGTTAGTCTCCAATGATGCGAAATATCGCGTATTCGCAGAGGTAGTCCCGTTTCCTATCGCGAAGACCAGTGGACCTTGCGGCATTTCGGCGACGATGATGGGTCCGAACTACAGCGCAGTTTTCATAGTTGTCACCGGCTTAGCGGCCAAAGAGGAATTTCAAATTCATCAACGATCAGGAAACGAAGACGGAGATTCCAAGGCTACTGCGGCTGCAGATGGAAGCTACAGAACGACTATTTTTCCGTTTGTGAAAGGACAGCCGTCAGGAACGCTCAAGTATGGCGTCGTTGCGAAGACCTGTAGCCTCGATATCGAGGCACCTTGGGGCCAAGGCAGTTACGCGATTCAATGATTTCGTATGCAGAGGCGGGTTTGAGGTTGCGTCGACCGTCTGAGCGGGCAGCCGTAATCGGAAACTGGCCTCATTCTCCGGTAACCCGACGAATCGGGGACAATAAGTTGGCTTGGAGGCACAGACTAGATTATTTGACGATACAATCCACCTAAATATGCCCGAGAACATGGTCAGCTTGAACTTAGGTGGGCGTTCGCGCGTCACCCTTCCTGCCAGTGCTTTTCCGGCGAGGGCATACAACCGAGCCCGAACCAGATATACTGCATCGCAAATGTCAACACTCGGGGATAAGTATCTTCTTGGATCCGGGCGAAGTGACCAGGACCGTCTGCGCGTCATCAGTGCAATCCACGATGGACGAACTCGCGAATTACTACGGAGGGCCGGATTCGCTTCGGGACATCGCTTCGTGGAGTTTGGCTGCGGCCTGGGCTACGTCACCCGGTGGGCCGCAAGTGAGGGAGCACGTGCCACAGGGATCGACCTTAATGAAGATCACCTCACGCTAGCCTCTGAATTGGCCCGCGAGGGTGGACTGGAAACCGCGCAATTTCGCTCCGCTAACATCTACGAACCTGGCCTGGGGCCAGCGAGCGTGGATGTTTCGTACTCGCGTTGGCTTATGATCCATCTGAACCGGCCCGTCGACGCGATGCGTGCGATCCATGCTGCCTTAAAGCCGGGTGGAGTGATGGTCTGCGAAGAGGCGGACGTGAGCGCGGTTTATTCGGAACCGTTCTCGGCCGCTTACGCTGAGCTGCGCGACATTTGCCTGGAAGGCGCCCGACAAAGGGGAGCGGATTATTCCGGCGGCCGCCGAGTCCATTTGTGGGCGAAGGAAGCTGGCTTTGAGATCGTGCACATCGATGCCTATCATCCGCACTACATCACAGGCGAACACAAGGGATTCTGGAACTGGACGTTGCGTGCGGTCGCCGAGGGCATGGTGAAAGAAGGCAGTCTGACTGCAGCGCGGCTAGAAAAGCTCGTTAAAGGTATGAACGAGGCGGATGCCTCGCCCGACACGCTGGTTGCGCATTGCCGAATGCATCAGCTCATCGCGAAGAAGGTTGAAACCTAATCCCGAATAACGGTATTGCTACACACGTGAAATCGCCCACAGACCACTTGATTGCATAACAATGCCGACTCCCTCGACTCGAGTAAACTTTGGTTGCATAACGACCAAGGGCTCGGAGGAAGGAGTCGGACATGATGTTGATAGGCGTAGATTACCACCCGAGCTTTCAGACAATTGCATTTTTAATAGAAGAGACTGGTGAGTGTGGCGAACAGGAACTGAACCACGGTGATGGACAAGCAGAGAAATTTTATCGAGGCCTGAAGCAGCGAGGAATCTGCGTGCGGGTAGGCATGGAGGCTACCGGATATTCACGTTGGTTCGAGCGACTGCTGGCAGAGTTGGGGTTCGAGGTATGGATCGGGGATCCCGCGGAGATCAAGACCAAGCGAGTCAAGAAGCAGAAGACCGACCGCGAAGATGCCCGACTCCTGCTGAGGCTGATGCGGCAAGATAACTTTCCTCGAATCGGGGTCCCGGATCCGAAAAATCGGGATCTGCGACAACTGTTATGGCACCGGCATCGGTTGGTGCAGATGCGCACGCGAATCATGAATCAACTGCAGGCGCTGGCGATGAACGAGGGCTATCGCTGGAAGAAAAAACTGTTCAGCGAACAAGGGCGAGCACAGTTAGAGAAGCTCTGGTTAGCTCCCTGGGCCAGTCGGCGCCGGCAGGAGTTGTTGGAGCTGCTGGACCGCATGAATCCGACCATCGAAGAGTTAACCGCAGCCGTAGAGCGGGAAGCCAGGAAGCGACCCGAGGTGTTGCGACTGATGACCCATCCTGGCGTGGGCCCACTTACGGCGCTGGCCTTCGTGCTGATCATTGGAACTTGGCAACGTTTTCCACGCGGCAAGCAGATGGGCAACTACGTGGGGATGATTCCGAGTGAGGACTCCAGTGCTGGCAAGCAGCGACTGGGGCACATCAGCAAGCAGGGTAACTCCTTGTTGCGCTTCTTGTTGGTGGAGGCGGCCCAAGCGGCGGCGCGTATCCATCCCGACTGGCGACGTCGGTACATTCACCTGGCGATGCGTCGGCACCAGAGCATTGCCAAGGTAGCGATGGGGCGCAGGCTGGCGGTTCGGTTGTACTGGATGTGGCGGAATGGTTGTGCGTATTCGCCGTCAGTAGAGTTCGGTTCGTACGCGGGACAGCTCGGTACCGTACATGGCGTGCAGTAGAGCGCCGTCCACATGATGGGGCATCCCGCTCCCTGCAAAGGGAGTTTGAAGAAGTAATCATGGTCGAAGTTTTGATCGAAGAGATGTCTAGGTCGGACTACAGCCGATCGAAAGATTACGAACGAGCCGTGGTCGTTGAATGCACAGAGGTCGAAACAAAACAACCAAGACCACTCTTCGGAGCGAACGGATAAGTGCGCTCAAAAAAGATTTGACAAGGTCGCCATTGTTAGAGATGTACGGTTACCCGACTTACCAGGACCTTGCCAGAGTTTTGAGTGGCGCATGGTCGGGCATTACTGTGTCGTCGCATGCTCCGAATGACCCGATCTTCAGGCAGAAGCTCTTCATTTGGCGGCAAGGCTACGACTGGCGTACAGAACCACGCCCGAATCTGAAAGTCGTTGGCAGACGATTACCCAGAGATGCAAAAACTGACGTGTACACACTATTCTCACAAGAGTCATCCAGAAACTCATAACTCCGGCAGATCAACGCCGCCTTAAGCCACTGCAAATGACAGGGTTTGAGTTTGGACCTTCGGTTGCAACGCGTCTCAGCAGGAGTAGAGTCCGCGGGGCGATGCATTTTGACTTCACCAACGTGCTGAACCACATGCAGCCAAACGATCCGGCCCTCAATATCTTTAGCCCGGGCTCGTGGGGGGTGCTCGGGGCGGTGGAAACCTGCAGGGCAACACTTCGCGGCAACTGCAGCTTGGCTTGAGCCTTAGCTGGTAGTGGCTGACACGACGCGTGCGGGAGGACTCCCCAGATCCTCCCGCGTCCGCATCGCTTAGCCGCCAGACTTCGGAATGTACACTGGAACCAGATTTTCGACTGCGGTTCCCAGCTCGAACGGGGCGAACTACGGTCCGCGCGGCAGCGGCATCGGCGCGTCCACATGGTCTGAACCGTGGGATCGGCAGCCATGGCATAGCTAAGCGTCGAGCCTTGAGCAGTTGCGGACACATCTTCGGCAGGAAGGAAACGAAAAGGAGCATGATGCGATTTGCAAAGATCGAAAAGATTGCAGCCAGTGTTGCAGCGGGAGCGCTTGCGCTCGTGAGCTTGGTGAGCATGACTGCGAGCACGCAGGCACAGGAGGAAGAGAGGCCCTATCCGAAGATGCTGCCACTTTCGCAGTATTTAATGGAGCGGAATGCGGCAATCGCGCTGGCGCGAAGCGCCGCTCCGGAGGGCATTTCAAAGGATGCGTCCGTTTTGGTGCTGACCCCCAAAGGCTGGGAAACAGCGGGCAAAGGTACGAACGGTTTTGTGTGCATGGCGGGGCCGTCATGGACGGCCAGCATTGACTTTTATGACGTCTGGAGTCCGAAGCAGAGAGGGGCGATTTGCCTCAATCCAGCGGCTGTGCGGTCGATCCTGCCGATTTTTCGCAAGCTGACGCAAATGACGCTGGCTGGAGTGACCTCTGTAAAAGAGCGCATCGCGGGTATTCAAGAGGCGTATGCGAAGAAGGAGATTCTGCCGGTGGAGCCGGGGGCAATGAGCTTTATGATGTCCAAGGATGCCTACCTTACCCATTTGGGCCATTCACACAATTTATGCCACGTGATGTTTTTCTTGCCGATGAAAGATCCTGCTGAATTGGACGCCAATGATCCGAACTCACCCATTTCTTCCACGTCTATGTGGTTCCCGGACCCTGACAAACCGGATAGTCCACTGAACAGAGAGCTGCCGCCGCTGCGGACCGTCCCAATCGAAGTGCCCTATTGGTCCGATGGCACTCTTGCGTTCCACTAAATAAAGCCGTATGGCAACAGCAACAATCCCAGGAACGACCTCAGATCCTGGTAAACGTGGTTACCGTCCATTTGAATTGACTTCTCCGGTAACCCGACTTACCAGATGGGATGAGAAGGCCGGTCTCCAGCGGGATGCGATACGCTCCCAATGAATGACGCGCTCAAGGCGCAATGAAAGGAGACCGGCTATGAAAAAGATTAGCACTATGCAGGTATTTAGAAACGAAATTTTGAAGGAGCAAAAGCTAACGATCGGTGTGGATCTAGGAGATCGCTGGTCGTTCTATTGTGTCTTGGATGAAGCAGGGAAAATCCTTCTGGAACAAAAAGTAGCGACGACACCCGAAGCGATGAAGCAGACGTTTGGAAAGATACCGCGAAGCCTCATCGCCATGGAGACTGGAACACATTCGCCATGGGTGAGCCGGCTGTTAGCGGAGCTGGGACACAAACGGATCGTGGCGCACGCGCAAAAAGTGGAATTGATCACCAAGAGCAATCGAAAAGATGATCGACACGATGCGCGGACACTGGCACGGCTGGCGCGAATCGATCCCGAACTGTTGGGGCCGGTGCGCCATCGCAGTGCCAAGGCGCAAATCCATCTGACGGTGATCCGGGCGCGAGCCGAACTGGTGAGTGCTCGAACGGCGTTGGTGAATGCAGTACGCGGGTTGGTGAAATCGTATGGCCAACGGCTGCCCAAGTGTGGCACGCAGCAGGTGAACCGGGAGCTGGCCGCGGAATTGAACGCGGAGTTGCGTGAGGTTCTGGAGCCGCTGCTCAAAGAAATCGAATCGCTGAACGAACGCGTCAAGGAATACGACGAACGGATGGAGAAAATCGCCAAGGAAGTGTATCCGCAAGTGTCCTTGCTCAAGCAGGTGAAGGGTGTAGGAACGCAGATCGCGCTGACCTATGTCCTGACGATCGAGGACCCCCACCGGTTTCTGAAGAGTCGCGAGGTAGGTTGTTTTTCTAGGATTGAGACCTGGCCGGAGGAACTCCGGGGAGAGCGAACCCCAGAAGGGTATCAGCAAAGAAGGAGACCGATATTTGCGAACGATGATGGTGCAAGGAGCACACTACATTCTGGGACCTTTTGGAGAAGATAGTGATCTACGGAGATGGGGACTAAAGCTTGCGGAGCGAGGTGGAAAAAATGCCAAGAAACGAGCGGTGGTTGCCGTGGCTCGAAAGTTGGCGGTACTGCTGCATCGGTTGTGGGTAAGCGGAGAGGTGTACGAACCATCGCGCAATAGCCAGAAAGCGATGCGGGCAGTGGCTTAGAGAGTTTCGATCCGGACAGCCGAGCTCGACCGCCGAGTCCAGGTGACTGCGACCAAGTCCTGGGGCCCGACTCTCACCGAAACGATGGGAAGAGAGGTCGATTATCAGGTAGCAGCACCTACTGAAACGAGAACACCCAACTTGCACCGAGCAAATATCGCTCACAAAACAGTGCGGATGGAAGGATGGCGACAGAGGCGGCGTGGCTGACTGGAAACAGACTCACGGAAAGAAGAAAGAAAAAGTGTGCCTTGACATCAATCGGCCTTCTCATGGAAGGACTTTGCGCTTACTTCGTGCCGAGGAGAATTGGGTCGGTTTCGACAAGCTTCAGGGACTTCACCATGTTCGCCGTTTCGGTCTTGTATTTTTTGAAGTGTGGAGTTTGCAAATGCGACTCGTACGCGGCGCGGTCTGCATACGTCTCGAAGATTCGAATCTGTGTCGGATGGTCTTTCACCGACACCGCACACAGCGTGAGTACGCCCGGCTCGACCCGGACTGATGTGCTGATTTCTTCCTTGAGCGCCGCCGTGTACGCGGCAAGCTGACCCGCATCAATCTCCAATTCAGCGATGCGAACCATTCGTTGCTCGGTGGGTTTGCCGATGGCCTTCTCCGTTGTCCCAAGAATCATTATCATCACCAAAACTCCACAAACAACCGCGAGGTTTTTTGCCACACAACACCCCCTTAGTGTCCAAGCCTACGCCGGAGAAGCAGCTTAACCGAAGCCTGCGGTGGCGTGCGAGACTAACCTGCGCGGCGATGGCCACGGAAAAGCTGTGACCGTACCACCCCAATCACCCGCCAAGGTGTTGCCAACGCCTGGTAAGTCGGGTAACCGTCCACTTGAACCAAAACTTAACATCTCCGCGAACGGCGTTAATCGGGAACTTGGGCGGTCGGCGGAAGTATTCGCATCGCCCGAAGCAACTTGGTGAAGTGGAACGCTAGATTCGGCCAGCATAAAAACGCCCAGCCTGTTAGTCCTACAGACAGCCGGAAGGCCGAGCTATCTATCAAATGAGGGAAGGCGATAGGGAACGACAGAAATGAAATCGCCAGTATCCACCGCACAGCTTTCGCCGTCGCGTCGAGGGGAATGTCTAGGTCACCGCGCCATCTAATTGCCCAGAACGCAAACCAAACGTTCAAGATGGCTGCAACAGTGCCAATCCGGCCCCCAGGCACGATAACAATAACGATGAAAAAAGCAACGTCCATTCGAGGGAATCTAGCACAAGTTTCCGACTAACTCCTGATTTGTCACGTTACCGGAACCCTGAAATCCACTTGGATGGTAATGGCGTTTATCAGGAACTGAACCGCGTACGCGCTTTTTCATTTTTGCTGCGGGAGCAAAATCCAGCCGCCTGACCAGTGCGGAATATGCAATTCCTCGGGGGATTCGTAAGCCCAGAACAGATGCACTTCTGAACGTTTCATCGCACGGCTCAGATGGCTGAAAAAGTAGTCCAGGTTGATGTCGCCCGTTAGTGACTGTCCAGGACCTAACGAAATCTCATCAAACATCGGGTCATCAACCGGTATGGACACTTCGATGGGAGCTCCGCTTGGCGTCACAGCCACGAAAAGTATGCTGTTTCGATTGCCCCACGGAAGTTTATATCTCAGGAATGTTGCGGTACGGTCCGAGCCGGACCGCACAGTCACGCGCACCCATAGCGGTTTCTCAGGAATCAGTTCGACACGTATTCCCGGAGGCGTTGTTTCGCTGCCTATGCTGGTAGCGCAAGACGCGAACAGCAAAAGGAGAGCCGCAACCCTCAGAAATATAGCGTAAATACCGTTGTTGGAAAAACACACAGGGCGACCCCCAATCGTTGGACGTTGAAAAAGCATAGCATGGCAATCCAGACTGGGTTTTTCCCAACTCAACTCCCGATAAGTCGGGTAACCGGAGAAGTCAATTCAAATGGACGGTAACGGTGTTTACCAGGAGTTGACTCGCTGGAATCGCTAGAGCAAAGGATGCCCCACATTTAGTTGAAAGTTGAGAACAAGAAGCAGCGGCTCTCGCCCGAACTCGGATAGAGTTCGGGTTGAGAATCCCTTTTTAAAGGAGAGAGCCGCCGTGAGAAACAAATACCAGAGGAAACAGCGCAAGTCCAATCACAAGTTCGAGGTCGTTGGTGGGCAGGAGTTGATGATGCGGGTGCCGTTGCCGATGGCCGAGGTGTGGGCGGAGATGCAAGCGCAGGTAGAAGAGCTGACCGGGCAAGCCGGGCTGCAGATCCTAAGAGCCATCCTGGAAAATGAAGTCACTCGTCGAGTAGGGCCTCCGCATCGCCCAAATCCTACAGCGGGTTGCGTGCGCTGGGGAAAGCAGTCGGGTTATGTGGTTTTTGGTGGACAGAAAATTTCGCTGGAACGGCCGCGGGTGCGAACGCGGGAAGGCCAGGAAGTGGAGCTGGAGAGCTACGGTCAGTTGCAGCAAGACGGAAAGCTGCAACGAGCGGTGCGGGAACGCCTGGTGGCGGGTCTGTCCACGCGGAACTATCGGCGAGCGGTAGAGAGTGTTGTGGAAGGCTACGGGATCGAGAAAAGCAGCGTGAGCCGGCAGTTCGTAGAGGCCAGCAGCAATCAGTTGCGAGTGCTATGCGAGCGACGATTGGAAGATCTGAACCTGGTGGTGCTGATGATCGATGGCATTCACTTTGGCGGTCAGGTGCTGGTGGTGGCTCTAGGCATTGCGGAAGGCGGGGAAAAGCACGTTTTGGGAGTGTGGCAAGGAGCCACGGAGAACACCACGGTGGTCAAAGGGTTGTTGGAAGATCTGGTGGAGCGAGGGCTGGATCGGCAGCGGCGGTATCTGGTAGTGATCGATGGATCGAAAGCATTGCGAGCCGGTGTGGAACGTGTTTTCGGTGACCAAGTGGAAGTGCAGCGCTGCCAGATTCATAAACGGCGGAATGTGAAGGAGTACCTGCCGGAGAATTGCCAGAGAGACTACGATCGGCGGATGCGCAATGCCTACGCGATGAACCACTACGCGGAGGCCAAAGAGGCGTTACAGAAAATCTTCCGGCAACTGGAAAGAATCAACCCGAGCGCTGCCCGGAGTCTGGAGGAAGGACTGGAAGAAACGCTGACGGTACATCGCTTGGGTATAGGAGCGGTGTTGCGGCGGAAACTGGCCACCACCAATCCGATCGAATCGTGCTTGTCGACCGTTCAGCGGGTGGCGCGGAACGTAAAACGTTGGCGCGAAGGAAATCAGCCGCTACGCTGGACAGCCACCGGACTGTTGGAAGCAGAAAGGAAGTTCCGACGCATCAAAGGCTATCAAGAAATCTTGTTGCTGAAGGAACGTCTGAATCCGTCGCGCATTCAACAGAAGGAGGTCCGAGTAGTCGAAGTCGCTTGAACTTGGTTGTAGGTAGACTTACAGTGCCGAACATCGAGAGTCGCTGCAATCAACTAAAACTCGGACATCCTCGCTAGAGCAACCTCGAATGCCAAAACCGTGATGGAAACTGGCAGACTACCTTCTGTGCAACCATGCCGGGAGGAGGCCACAGATTCGAGTTCGTCGGTAAGGAACCATTGGCGTTCTGCGTGGCCGCTTCGCTACTGTTTGTAAACACAGCCCTGATGCTGACGCTGGATTTCGGCGGCAAGTACTTTTTCCGTGTTTTGCGAACCTACTTTGCTGCTATAACCCACATGAGGATCAGGGCTTGGATACAATGACGATGCCGACGGGGCCGCTGCCACCCGCTGGAAATGGCGAGCCTGAGACAGGTGAGAGCAAGCCAGTCATCGCGTTCACGGAGAATGCAGAGATGTTGTTGTCGAGCTTGTTGACGACGTACAAGAAACTTCCTTGCGAATCAAGCGCCACACCAAAGGGATGCTGGCCGGTTGGGAATTCTGAGATTGGAGACAAACCTCCAGTAACGATGGCGAAAGCAGAGACAGTGCCCGCCTGTACGTTGGTCGCGTAGACGAACTGGTCGTTTGGATGTACGGCCAAACGCAACGGGTTGTTGTGGCAAGAAACTCCACAACTTGCCGCAGGGGTGGGCAACGTCGAGACGGGCGTCAGCGTGCCGTTCGTAGGATTGATGTTGAACGGTACGATTGCCTGTGCCATGTGGTCCCCTACAAACAGGAACTTGCCACCGGGATCGGCTGCCAGTCCCACTGCCGAGGCAAATCCCGATGAATTGGCGGTTGGGAATGGAGAACCAGGAACGGCAGTCAGGATGCCATTCGAGCCAATCTGGAATGCCGAGACAGTGTTGAGATCGGAGACCGTAGAATCAGGAAAATTGTTCGCAAACAAAATTGTGCCCGATGGATTTGTCACTAACTGAAACGGGCTGTTGGCCGCGAACGGCGATCCCGGCACCGGAGCCAACACGCCATTGGTGCCGATGCTGAAGACGGAAATGCTGCTGGAGGCCTGATTACCGACAAAGACAAATCTTCCCATCGGATCCACGGTAACACCCTCGGGGCGCGCGCCGGTGACGAAGGGAGAACCCAGGACCGGAGTCAACGCGCCCGAAGCGGCATCAATCTGGAAGGCCGAGACGGTATGGGAACCTGAATTCCCGACAAACAGGAATTTGCTGCCAGCAGCCACAGCCAGAAACTCCGGGCCGCTGTCCGTCGGAAACGGACTCCCGGCTACGGGGGAGAGTTTGCCGGAGGTGGGATCAACCTGAAAGGCAGAGATGGTGTTTGAGCTCGTGTTGGCGACGAAAGCGAGGCTTGCGTTTTGCATGACTGGAGGCGGAGGAGTGTTCGTCGCGATCATGCTACCGCCGCAACCAGCAAGAGCGAACCACAGGCAAGCCGTTGCTACGCAGCTAAACCAGCTTCCCTCGATCGGTTTCTCGCATGCCATCGAAACTCCTCTATGTTCCATAAACTCGGAGGCGAGTACCTATTCGTCACACATTCGTTGCGAATAGAGACCTTCAGACCTACCTATTTGAGTATTACAATCTGATTAGATGCTTGTGGATTGCTCGATCAGGTTGGAACGCTGTAAAAAGTTTGTCTCTCTGTGATGTGAATAGTCCGTTGAAATGTTGTTCCGACAGAACAGCCCTTCTGCGGGCGCCTCGGACAACAATATCGGCTCAATGTCTATTCCTTTAAGCGCCGAAAATGGCCAACCAAGCGGCTCCCATCCAACGATGAAAGCCTGCTTCAAGTCAGCACTGACGCTTGAAATCACTCCTGCAAACATCATAGCTTGCTGAAAAGATGTTTTTAGCGCCAAGCGCATAACGCCCGATTAACGCGGTTACCGTCGAAGTGGATTGAAGCTGTGAAAAAACCTTCTGAATTTCCGTCTTGCAAAAAAAGAGGTCTGCCGTAAGCTCGCGGCATGAGCCAAGAAAATCCGATCAGCAAGCAGCCCCTGATTCGCCACGTGAACCGAAAGCAGATGAGTTGGCGGGCCGTGGATGTAGAACACCTGATCAGCGAAGACCATCCGGCGAGAGCCATTTGGACACTGGTAGAGCGCCTAAACCTGAGCGCCTTTTATCAAGTCATCGAGAGCAGCACGGAGGAAGGGGGGCGGCCGGCGATTGATCCGCAACTGCTGATCAGTTTGTGGGTGTATGCCTATAGCCAGGGGATTGGTTCGGCGCGAGAAGTGGCCCGGCGCTGTGCGTACGATCCGGCGTTCCAGTGGCTGACGGGATGGGAGGAAGTGAACTATCACACGCTGGCGGATTTCCGTGTGGAGAAGCAGCAGGAACTCGATGAACTGTTCACGCAGGTGCTGGCGGCGCTGAGCCAGGAAGGACTGATCACGCTGGAGCAAGTGATGCAAGATGGCACCAAGATCAAGGCGCTGGCGAGCAGTAGGAGTTATTGCCAAGAGGGAACCATTCGCGAACATCTGGAGCGGGCGCGACGACGTGTAGCGGAGATGGGCGATCCACGGAACGAGGAAAGCAGTCCGAAAGCCAAGCAAGCGCAAGTGCGCGCGCGACGCCAGCAACAAGAGCGGCTAGAGAGTGCGTTGGAAGAGTTGCAGAAGTGGCAGGCGCGCAAGAGCGGAGAAAAAGCCAAGAAGGAAACGCGAGTGAGCACCAGCGATCCGCAAGCCAGGGCCATGCATCAACCCGATGGCGGATTAGCGCTCAGTTACAACGCGCAGATTTCTACCGATGCGGCGCAAGGCCTGATTGTGGGGGTGGCGGTAACCCAGGAGCCCAACGACAGCGGGCAGTTATTGCCAGCGGTGGATAGCCTAGAACAGCGGCTGGAGAAAAAGCCGCAACGGATGGTGGCCGATAGTGGCTATACCACACGAGAGAATATCGAGAAGATGGCCGGGCGAGAGATCGATTTTCTGGGGACCATGCGGTATGAAAATGTGCCACGGGGCGCCAACTTGCCGAACCGGTTTCCGCCGAGCGCATTTCCTTATCTGCCAGAGAAGAACCACTGTGTTTGCCCGCAGGGCAAAGTCCTGCATCCGGCGGGACAACGCAAGAGGAGAGCAGGGGTGATATACCACCTCTACGAAGCCCGGCTGGAAGATTGCCAAGCCTGTCCTCGCAAACCGGAGTGTTGCCCAGACAACCAAAAACGGGGCCGTTCGGTGGCGCACCCCGAAGAAAGTCCGGTGGTAATAGCGTTTCGCAAGAAGATGGCTAGCGAACAAGCCCGCAAACAATATCGTTGTCGGGGAAGAATCGTGGAGTTTTGTCACGCCTGGATCAAGAGCAAACTGAGTTTGCGGCAATTCCATGTACGGGGCTTGAAGAAAGTGCAGATGGAAATGCTGTGGGCTTGCCTCACCTACAACCTGCAGCATTGGATCCGATTGAACAAGCTCCGCACAACAACAGCGATCACCTGAGCGAGTAAGAGAAGAGCGAGTTGGACCGAGATACTCGTTCGAAGCAGAAGGCCAACAATCCGGGAAGCTCACCCTAAATTTTCGGTCCAACTCTCAATCGAGGTTTTTTCACAGCTTCATTTCAAGTTTCCGGTAACCTGGCATGGCTATCGTAAACTCCTTGTGCTTGGCCATCTCCAGTCCGCGATCCCAGGTCAGCGAGCGTCGTAGTGTGGCGGGGAGTTTACGAACACGCTGACTCAAGGCAGTAACCACCGCTTCCGTTTCTTTGCTCCGCACTTTGATCAGCATGAGAAAGCGTGAATGCCGCTCCACTAAAGTCGCAATGTAACTGTTCTTTCCACCGCTCAGCAGATCGCCTTCCCAATGGCCAGGAAGCGCTCGGTCTTCTGCCTCCGCAGGTCTTTCCCGGATGGAGATGGCATCGACGATCTGTCCACGGGACTGTCCACTGGGGCTGGCATGTCGCGAGCGGCGCATGCGTCGCTTCGAGCGCAGATGGTCCATGAGCTCTTTTTTCAGCGCTCCACGCGCTTGAATGAACAGGCTGCGGTAAATCGTCTCGGGGGACACACGCATGCTCTCGTTGTTGGGATAGTGGATCTTCAACCACCCGGAAATCTGCTCGGGCGACCAGTCCAGAATTGACTTACCGGGAGTTTGAAATTGAATGCGTTAAGGGATGAATACAGCGCTGTATGATTACATACCCAGGGAGGTACAACATGAAAACGAGGCTAACTTTCTTGATGTTGCTTTTTCTGATTGTGAGTTTCGGTTTCGGCTTGGCCCGACAGCCACAACACAACAGCAATTCGTGTGGTTTTGCTGTTCAAGGCGAGCCAGCACAGCCAACGGTTAAAGGACCAGACGACATCGTTCCGCTGGTGTACGTCGTCGAACAGCCTGACTCTCCAATTGAGGTGGTTTCCGTGGACCTGACCGGAATGTGGCTTTCCGTTTCCCACGGGCAACATACTGAACAAGACTGCGCCAAGTACAGAATCAGAAATCGGAGTGATCGGACCGTCCAGGGATTCCAAATCATGCTTATGCTCTCCACGATCGCTGGCGCGGGCGGAGGCTCAGGAACGGTCAGCCCTTCAGCTCTGCCTCCCGGGCTGGGCGTCGACGTCGAATCCTGTGGCATTCGTGGCAATGGAAGTGCCAAAGACGACTACGTACGGCTGCTCGTCTACGTGGACAAAGTTGATTTCGAAGATTGTCATTACAAACCATCCCTTAGAATTCCTCGCAGCCTCAAGGTGCATACCGTGTGGTAGGTGTCGTTCGCGCTCTCGGAGAAAATATGAGTTAGTCATGATTAACGCTGGCGTTACCGGGGAAGTGGAAATCGCGCCAAAAAGCACTGTCCGGTAACGCGTGCCGGCTCAGACGGTCAACGCAACACCATCTGATCAGTTGATCCGACAACACTTTCTCTGTGCAACCGATCCGTTTTGCTGTACTCGGTCAACACCTACCCAGGGTGGCATTCCGACTGATCTAACCCTAGCGAGCGATTTCAGCGTTTGTTTTCAGGGCTTTGTGGATTCGAGTTGAGTGTTGCATCGACCGATTGAAACCACCCGACTTATCGGGAGTTGAGGATCAGTTCTTGGCGTGCTTGCATAATTTGTTTCCATTCGACGTCCGGCACAGTTCCGTCTGAACCATGACTTCTTGGGTGCCGGACAGAGTCGTGCTCGCAAAGCGCCCGTCCTTGAAACTGTAGACCGTAGTCGAACTGTCAGTTTTGGTTTTGCTCGTCCCGCTTTGAGTGACTTCTTTCCGCCACACGGCTACATCATCAAATCCATCAGCATTCCAGTCAGCTATCCCATCTAGGCAGCCGAATGAGACAACTTCATCGTCAGGCTCCGGCGTTTCGCAGACTAAGAGCCCCTTGTCAAAATTCCACTTTCTCAGAGCCCAGCGGGTTAATGTCGGGTCGTACTGGAAAGAAGCGACAAACGTCCGCTCTTCGCATTCGGTGCAACTCACATATCTAAAACTCACCTCAGGTGCCTCTAGTGGCTGGAACCGGGCGAGTTTTTTAAATTTCCACTCCCACAATACATCAGCGTCCTCGATTGCTGATTTAGAGCCGGTTCGCATGTCATAGTCGAATGCAGAGAAGTAGTCTCCTGATTTAGCTTCCTTTGTTTCTCGATGGCCGATCACGACAATCGCAGCAGTTTTGAAAATTCCGACCCTGTGAACGTATTTATATTTGTACGCGACGGGGCCTCCGTTCACATTCGAGGGAACATCCGGCTTTAACTCTTGCTGGAAGGCGAGTTTAATTTTCGCCCAGTCCGCTGAATCATGCTGAGGGTCTAACCACCGAAACTCGGTTTGACCGTTCGGTCGCTCTGCTTCTTGTAAGGTGGCGAAGGATGCGCTACCACACACACGTAGCAAGAGTAGATACGTGAAAAGCTTCCAAGGTGTGGGCACGGCTCACCCCGCGAAACGAGAGATGCTGAAGCAGCTACCAATGTAATCACGACGATTAAGGTTCGGAGCGAGAAAAGCGCAGCGATGGCGGCAATGTGGATAACCCGACATCGACCTTCACGCGCAATCCCACTACGTGGCTGATAAACGCGCTAACCTTCCAAGTGGAATCTTGGCACGGCCAGTTTCCGGTAACCCGACTTCGCGGGAGTTGACCCGAAATCGACGGCTCGGCCAGAGGGAACGCGGTCCCCATGAGTCTTTTTCGTTGGTCTCCCCGTATAGCTCGGTATCCAAGCCTCGGGGGGATTCCCCCTCGTAATGGGAAAAGGAATCCCGTACCTGGGCGGGAGCGAAAGCCAGAACCTGCATTGCTTTTCCGTAGGAGGTTGACATGCATGACACAAAGGAGCGGTTGTCTCTATTCTGGATCTTCGCGTTATTAAACTACCTCTATGCGGACGTGCTTGCCCTGTTCGCTTTTGTTGGCTCGCCGAATTCAGCCCCACATCTCCCACAATGGGAGCTGCTCGGTTCAGCGGTCTTGATGGAAATACCCATAGCCATGATTGTGGCGTGTCGACTGCTTCCGTTTAGAGCGAACCGGTTGGCGAATATCATCGCGGGTGGCATCATGACCCTTGTAAACGGTTTCCTGACCTTCGTTCTGCCTCTGACCAACGGTGCCTTTCGGAATCCCGTTTATCCAGCGTACGTGTTCTTCGCGACCATCGAAACTGTATGCACCTTGGTCATTGTCTGGCAGGCGTGGACTTGGTCAGCGATCAAGCCAGCAGTTAGTTCGAAGCGGGCCGTCGGCAACCCGGAACTAGTCGCCTAGCTCCGTACGGTTTGGCAAGGAGAATATCCAATGAAACAAAACGTAATGTTGACCATCGCGTCTCTGCTCTCGATCCTCTTGCTGACGCTTCACATTACGGACGACATCGTCCGTGGGATATCGAAGGCCGAGTCATCAAACATTGCGTTGGCCGTTCTCGTGGTGTTGCTGTACGGGACGCTGGTGCTCGCCGAACGGCGATCGGGGTACGTCATCATGCTGCTCGTCGGGTTGTTCGCGGCAGCCATGCCCGTCATGCACATGAGGGGGGCACATTACGGCGAGATCGCCAAGTCCCCCGGAGGCTTCTTCTTCGTCTGGACACTCTGGGCGCTCGGCGGGCTCGGGGGCTTCACCTTCATCCTCTCGGCGCGCGGACTGTGGAGTCTGCGACGGGGCCAGCCACGGTAGTCCAACCACCCGAACAGTTTGGATACGTCAGTGCAAGCGGGACTATTTCTTGGCTGCGTTAGCTGCCATTCGAGCGCGGAAGTTTTTTTCCTGCTGAATTTCCTCGTCGCTGAAGGCAGATGCGAAGTCTTCGGGCTCGAAGACTTGGCGGATCTCTATGTCGGACTCGCCTTCGTTGGGACAGCGCTTGACCCACTCGATGGCCTCTTCGAGAGACTTGACCTGCCAGAACCAGAAGGAGGCGATGAGTTCCTTGCTTTCCGTGAAGGGGCCGTCAATGACGGTGGGGCGGTTCTTGCCGGAGAAGTGGACGCGGGCGCCTTTGGAGGAGGGGTGAAGACCGTCGTAGCCTATCAAAACTCCGGCTTCCAAGAGCTCGTCGTTGAATTTGTTCAGGTCGGCCATGAGCTGGGGATCGGGGGGTGCGCCTTCGTTTTCGGTGTCTTCCGTGACTTTGACGATGACCATGAATCGCATTTTGTTTGTCCTTTCGGGTTGATTTGGGCTGATGTTCAGGTTCAGAACTCAATGGCTGCTCTACCCATACGTCGAGCGAGAAGGTGCAGAATCGACACGGAGAACCGAGAATATTCTCGGTAGCTCCTGGTAAACGCGGTGCATTCGACAGGTCGATGCAACACCATCTGATGTAAGTCAGCTCGCGAAAGGTGGTGTTGGTATGAGACCTGGGATGCGGTTTGGGCTTTCTGAGGTCGAGAAGCGTGATGTTTGGAGTCGCTGGAAGGCCGGACAGACGCTGCATGAGATTGGCCGTGATTACGATAAGCCGCATCCTTCGATCCGGGCTGTGTTACTGCCCCGCGGCGGTATCCCTCTATTGTTCGTCGCCGCTCGCGGCTAGCACTCACGCTCGCTGAGGGAGAAGACATCTCCCGAGGGATCGCTTCCGGCTCGTCGATTCGTGAGGTCGCCAGTCGCCTCGAGCGAGCTGCCTCCACAGTGAGCCGGGAAATCGTGCGCCATGGTGGGCGTCCTGCCTATCGTGCTCATGATGCAGATTGACAAGCTTGGGTTTCGGCCTTGCGCCCGAAGAGATGTCTGCTCGCCGGGAACCACAAGTTGCGGAACATCGTTGCGCGTAAACTGATTCTGGACTGGTCGCCCGAGCAGATTTCCGGGTGGTTGAAGATCCACTATCCCAACAACGAGAGCATGCGTGTGTCCCCCGAGACGATTTACCGCAGCCTGTTCATTCAAGCGCGTGGAGCGCTGAAAAAAGAGCTCATGGACCATCTACGCTCGAAGCGACGCATGCGCCGCTCGCGACATGCCAGCCCCAGTGGACAGTCCCGTGGACAGATCGTCGATGCCATCTCCATCCGGGAAAGACCTGCGGAGGCAGAAGACCGAGCGATTCCTGGCCATTGGGAAGGCGATCTGCTGAGCGGTGGAAAGAACAGTTACATTGCGACTTTAGTGGAGCGGCATTCACGCTTTCTCATGCTGATCAAAGTGCGGAGCAAAGAAACGGAAGCGGTGGTTACTGCCTTGAGTCAGCATGTTCGTAAGCTCCCGGCTACGCTGAAACGCTCGCTGACGTGGGACCGCGGACTGGAGATGGCGAAACACAAGGAATTTACGATAGCCACAGATGTGCAGGTCTACTTCTGCGATCCACAGAGTCCGTGGCAGCGTGGCAGCAACGAAAACACCAATCTACTGTTGCGGCAGTCCTTCCGCGAGGAACCGACCTATCCCCCATCTCTCAAGCACAGCTCGACCAAGTCTCGCTGCGCTTGAATCAACGTCCGAGAAAGACCTTAGGCTTTCACACTCCTGCGAGTAAACTTCACGCAAGTGTTGCGTCGACCGTCTGAGCCGGCAGCGTTAATCGGGACTTTGCGCGAACATATTCATCTTCGCTGGGGGGGCGTGCGATTCGACTCACCATTTTTTAAGGGAATTCCGGCCTTTTAGTGGGAAGCGAACGGGGGCTTTGCCCCCGGCACCCCCAGGATTTGACGCTTTGATGCCTTCCCGATGAGGGCTCTTCAGTCCCAGTGCTTCAGCTGCGGCCACAATTCCTTCAACGGCTGCTTGAGCCCTCGGCAATAGAACACGTCGAAATGCTCGTACGGCATCGAGTATGGGTGGTACACGCTCGCGACCGTCTGCACGCTTACAAACAGTTGCTCGAGGCGCTCTTGGCTATCATCCATGACGATCATACTTTCGCCGGTGTAATCGCGCGGTCCCCACAGGAAATAGTTTTGGTGACCGCTGATCGCCCACGGCAATCCATATTTCGGCCCGAAGAGATCGATCGCGCCGGCTACGCCATAGTTGGGGGCAAAGATCGCCGTCTTCGCTCGAACATCCGGCGGCAAACTGTTGTAAACACGCGCCACCGTCGCGACCATTTCCGGCCAGCCAAACTCGCTCGCATAATTCTGCGGCAAGGGGCCCAGCTTGTGCGTCTCACTTGGAGGCGGCGAGATGTGCAACGCGCGCGTGTAGCGAATGTACGTTTCGACCGGCAGCACCGGCGTGGCAAACGGAGCAGAAATCGCGCCCGCCGCGATCAGCAGTGCCGGGTAGGCCACTCGCACCCACCTTCGCTGCCGCGCCTCGAGCCACATTTCCCACAGGACGCTGCCGGCGGCGAGCACCAGCGGAAAGGCGGGAAAGAGGTAATACACGCGCGGACTCATCGTAACAATCACGCCCGCCGTAAACACCCACGCCCAGCCCAGCGCGCGAAATCTCTTCCCTTGCTCCGCGAACAAGAAAAACCACAGGCCTGCCAGCCACACGGGCGCGGTCCACGGGTTCATGGCACCAATTTCCTGACCGAAGAAACTGAAGAAGCCCAACGGCACGTTCCGCCCGCTGCGCCGAATGTTGGCCTGCAATTCGAGAAATGGAAAGTGGTGCCGAACATTCCACCAGAGATTCGGGGCAAAAATCACAAACGCGACCACCCCACCAATCCATAACCACCGATTCGCGAGCAGCTTCCGTTGGTTCGTGAGCAGTAGTCCGAGGACAATCCCAGCACCGAAGATCATCATCGAGTACTTGTTCTCGAGACCGATGCCCGCGACCACGCCGAACCAAATCCACAGCCTCTCATTTCCGGTCTTGATGATGCGAATCACGAGATACGCGCACGTCATCCAGAACAGTGGCTCGAACGCATTCATCGTGAAGAGGCTGTCCGACCCGAGAATGCCGGGGGCCGTGAGCGTGGTAATCGCCGCAAGTACCTGCGCGAAGCGCCTCCCACCGAGTTCGCGCGCAATCAGCGCGGTTAGCACAACCTCCACCGCCCCCGCGAGTGCCGGCAAAAATCGGATCGCGAGCAGCGACTGACCCAGCGTATGTCGCACCACCCAGGCAATCATCGCGATCAGCGGCGGCTGATCGACATAGCCCCAAGCGAGATGACGGCTGCAGGCCAGGAAGTACAACTCGTCACCCAAGTACCCATACCTGTGTCCCGCGTACCAATGGACCACCAGCTTGCACGCGGCAATCACGAGTACAATCGTGGTCGCGCCCAGCATCGGAAACAGGTGCCTTTCGTCACGGCTCTCTACCGTGCCACCCTCCATTTGCGGCTGCGACTCCACCATCATCCTCGCTTGCTCCAAATTGCCAGGGTTGCAATTATAGGCCGAGCGCGATCGGGCTGCGATCCACGGCGCGCAGCTGAAACTTCACTCGAAGGCACGAAGGTTTCCCTTTGCGCAACTAGTGGGGCTATAGGTAGAAAGCAGTTGATAACAATCGCCAGCAAGCATGCCCACGATTTGACTTGCAGTGCTCTTTTTATCGGGTGCATAAAAAAGGCGACTTTATCACGGTTTTATCGCAAGTGCCTGGTTAGTCGACATAACGGGACTTGAACCTCCTTTGCGGCTAAAATGCTCGCATCGAAATGATGCGTCTGAAAAACATCTCGATTCTCGGCGAGAGGATCGCTCACCGGATCGATACCCCTTCAACATCCTGACTATCGCCCCAAGGCGTTCGCTGACCCAGCTATAGCCCTTGCCGCTTGATTTCCTGAATCGCCGCACCAAGCCGAACGCGACGAAAGATGTTATCGTCCATCTGTTACCGGCGGAGTATGGTTCGACGACTACTCATCTCAATGCCTGGCGCAAGAAACCCAATTCGTTGGAAGTTCGGTTTCGCGTCGATCACCTTTGCGGTGCTCGCGTTGTTCGTTGCGCCCGATGGTGCGCAACAAACCTCAAATGCTCCCACCCAGGACGCAAACCCTCAAGGATTCCGGCTGAGAGTCTCCAGCAGCCTGGTCCTTGTGCCTGTCGTCGTCCGCGACGCAAAGGGTCAACCTGTCACCGGCCTTCGCAAGGAAGACTTTAAGGTCTTCGATCGTGGCCATGAACAACAGATCGGGCAGTTCGAAGTGGAGTCTCTCGCCGCAGCGCAGCCCCTCACTACAACGCGTGCTTCCACCGGCAGCGCAAATGCAGCTTCCAGTTCTATCGTCGCGAACACGCAAGCTCGTTACCTTGCTTTCTTCTTCGACAACCTGCATGCGAGCGCAACCGACGTACAGGCCGCTCGCGATGCTGCCGGCCGTTACTTCACTTCATCGCTGGGTCCCACCGACCAGGTCGCCATCGTTACACCCGAAGCGACCCTCGTCGATTTCACATCCGACACCGTCCGCATTCGCGACGGGCTTCGCAAACTCCAAGTTAGCTCTCATGCGCGCAACAAAAACGGCGACTGTCCGAAGCTCAGTGATTACCAAGCCTCACAAATCACCGAATTTCCCGACAATCTGAATCTCGACTCGTGGATCGCCGCGCGCGATGAAGCCAAAAACTGTGGCGAGGATGCAATCGCCTCTGGCGCTTCCATCCCCGCGTTCATTCTCGTTCAGGCGCATACCATCATTTCCCAAAACGAGGTGCTGACTCGCGCCAGCCTCGATGGGATCGATCGTCTTGTTCAGCACCTCGCGCAGGTGCCCTCGGGTCGCCGTGGCATTGTGCTCGTCTCTCCGGGATTTCTGACCACGTCTGAGCAGCTTCAAGTCGATCGCGTCATCGATCGCGCACTGCGCGCGCAGGTCATCGTCCACTCACTCGATCCGAAAGGCGTGCCCATCTTGCTCCGAACGGACGCCTCGCAGGCGTATGTTCCCGTGCACGGGGCCGCCGCGAAAGCGACCCGCAACGTCGATTCCATTGGCGAAAAGCTCCAAATCGGAGTTCTCGATGACATCGCACAAGGCACCGGGGGCTCGTTCTTTCACACCGACAACGACTTGCAGGGCGGTTTCTCCGCTCTCATGGGATCTCAGGTTACTTATTTGCTCGGGTTCGCGCCAAGCGACGTGAAGGCCAACGGCACTTTTCATTCGTTGAAAGTCATTCTCGTGCCAGAGCGCAAAGGCATGACCGTACAGGCGCGCCGCGGCTACTTCGCGTCGCAGCAGGGAAGTGACGGGGACAAAGCCGGCGAACAAGCGGACCAGGCGCCCGCGCCGCCCATTTCTCGCGAAGACGAAGCTTGGCACGCGAAAGTCCAGGAGCTGCTGCTCGCGAAATCGGAGAGCGCCGAGCTTTCCGTCGATCTCAATTCCACAATCTCCGCCGACTCTTCGGAGAAGCGTACCCTCAACGTCTCGGCGCACGTCGATAGTCGTACCCTGCGATTCGACAGGGAGGGCGATCGCAACACCAACACAGTCATCGCGGTCGCCGGAGTCTTCGATTCGACGGATCATCTTCTGCAAGCGCAACAGCGCCAGGCGAAAATTAATGCGACCGACGGCGAACTGAAAGCCGTCACGCAAAAAGGCATCGATTTCGTATTCGCATTTCAACTCCCCGCAGGCTCCTACCAAATCCGCGCCGTCGTCACCGAATCCCGCCAGCACCTGGTCACCGCCACCTCCCACGCCATCCAAATCCGCTGACTCTCCTCTCTTTCTCTGATCGGGAGCTACCGGCCATGACGGATTGGTAGAGGAGTAATTGCGGAGAGATTTCGGAGCAGGAATGCCGCGCGGTATTACAATCGGCAACTTACCATGGTTCGCATTCCAGCACGAATTGGCTTTCTCCTTGTTGCCGCAGCCGTGTTCCCTCACGATTGCGCCGCAGCCCAACAATCAACCTCCAACGAACCGCCGAATACTGTCAAAGTCTCCGTCAATCTTCCCGGCAGCGACGCTGGTTCCCGTAACCAGGTCAATGCTCCCAAATGCGATCTTCCCGCCGTTCTCGCGCAAGCCGGAGTCCGCGCCAACGAACTCGTCACCAACATTCAGAATTACACCGCACAGGAACGCATCGAATTCCGTCTCCTCGACCGCATCGGCAATCAGTACGACGCTGGCTCCGACGATTTCGACTACACCGCCGTCCTCGTCCGCCAGCCGCAGGGCTACGCCGTCCAGGAAAACCGCAACCCCGTCCCCGGCAGCCGTCCGATCCCAATTGCCATGCACGATCTTGGCCTGCCCGAAATCGCCTTGATGTTTCTCCCCGAATTTCAAACGAACTACGAAATGACCTGCTCCGGTGCCGTCATGAGGAACGAACGCCTCACATGGATGATCAAACTCCGCCAGCGCAAAGACCGCCCCGACACGACGGCTTCATTCACCGCCAAGAACGGCGTCGTTTACCCCGCCCCACTTCAGGGCCGCGCGTGGATCGCGAAGGATTCCGGCGAAGTCGTCCACCTCGAGATTGCGCTGATGCACCCCATTCTCCCTGTCAACATTGAGTCCTGGTCTCTTTCGATCAACTACGCGCCCGTCCATTTCAGAACACGCAACATCGACGTCTGGCTTCCGCAATCGGTCGAGGTCTACCGCGAAAGCGAAACCGGCCGCACCTTCACCTCCCACACATTCAGCGACTTCCGCCTCTTCTCAGTCGACGTCAACCTAGAGCCGAATTCTCCGCCGTCCAGGTAAGTCGGCAACTGTCTGCGCGTCGCCGTGGCCGTAAGCATGGACAAGCCTGATTGAATTAGACCTGATTAGTGCCGCCGGGCCAGAGCCGGGACTTCGATTCCTACGTCTCGGGCAACCGAATCGTTTTCCAACGTTTGCCCATCAAAATCAAGGGTTATCGGTCTCCGGCCTTGCTCGCTTGCGTCTTGACGCAGCCCAAGCAAAGTAAATCGCTCCAAAAAAGAGAGTCCAAGGCAAAATTGCAGAGACGAGGACCAAGAGAACACCTGCCGCAGGGCCACCACTTGGCACCACAGCGTATGCCCACCCGGACGGAAGAATGCCTCCCAAGAGAGGTAGGACCAAATTAGCGGGCGCGATATACAAACCCACGGCATCGACGTGGAACAAGGAAGCGGCTCCAAACGAAAGTACGCCCAGCGCGATAGCAGCAAGCACTCCGATGGCGATGGACCTTAAAACTAGCATTGCGAACTCGGGACGCTCTGAGTAAATTGATTGTCGCCTGGTTTCAGGAATAGCGATGGCTACGGTTGGCATAGATTATCCAGGCTATCAATTACGGATCGTTTGTTTCCCAGACCATGGACCAAGCGATTTTATTCAGGAAGTCCCACTCTCCGCATCAAATCCTGAAATCGGGGATCCGAACGCAAACTATCGAACATCGGCCACACCTTCGAAAAAACCAAATCGTGCTCGCGTCCCCGATAGCACTTTTCCAACCAGAAGAACGCCTGCTCCTTGTCACCGAGGTCGGGATAGACGATGGCAATAAGCCACGGAGAAATGTACGTGCGGCGAGAGAGTGTCTCCAGTTCAGCCAAAATCTTTCGAGCACCTGCTTTATCTCCTGCCAGCGCTTTGGCGTGGGCGACGAAGGCGATCCACATTTTGTCGTTGGATAGGTCTACCGCCCTTTGCAGCTCTGAGAGAGCTTCTGGAAACTGGCGCTTTTGCTCCAAAGACAGACCCAGAGTTAGGTGGGCGGAGTGGTGGTTGGGATCAATCGCCAGGACACGATGCGCATTTTCTATGGCTGCGTCATAGCGACCCGCCCAATACTCTTCCCAACCGAGTTCATCGATGGCTGTCAGTGAGAGCGGATCAATCTGCTGGTTACGGAGTTGTTCTGCAATCGCTTCATCGGGGCGGCCTATGGCGTTAAGAAAATCAGAATATCCCGAGTGAGCCAACGTGGAGTTGGGGTTAAGGGCAATGGCACGCCGAAACTCCTTCTCGGCCTCCGAAAAGTCCCAGTCATAGAGGAACTTCACGGTTGCGAGCAAATAATGAGCTTCGGCAAGCGATTCATCGAGTTGCAGTGCCTTAAGTGCCTCGATCTTGGCGCGTGGGAAGGCGTCCTGAGGAGGTAGCGCGACCATGTGCCCTAGCATCATGTACGTTCGGCCTGACCATGCATGGGCCTCCGGATAATCAGGTTCCTTGGCTAAGGCAAGATCAAAATAAGCAATGCTTTGATGGAGTCCATCGATGGACCCCTTTTGGCTGAGGCCGTGAAGATAAGCCTCATAAGCTTCCGGGTTGATGATGCGCGAGTTCTTCAGGGCAGCTTGCTGTTGCGGACTGAGTTTGATCCGAATCTGAGTGGCAATGGCACTGCAGACTTGGCGCTGCAAGGCCAAGATATCGCGTAGGTCACCCTGATAAGTCTCGGCCCACAGATGCTCGTCGGAGTGTGCCTGGATCAGCTGTGCGGTGATTCGAACGCGATCACCGGAACGAAGCACCGTTCCTTCGACGACCGCATCTACATTCAATTCCCGAGCGATCTGCGGCAGCGATTTCCGCGCGCCCTTGTACTGCATCGCGGAGGTGCGCGAAATCACTCGCAACGCGCCAATCTGTCCCAGGTCCGTAATCAGTTGATCCGTCATGCCGTCGGCAAAGTAGTCTTGGGACGCATCGCCAGACAGATTCTCAAGCGGCAGTACCGCCAAGGAGTGGATCGGCATGTTCGTGTTCAGCGCGTGCGAGCTTTGCCCACGCCGAACCGATAGCCACAGTGCGACCGCCGAGGCAATCAGGAGCAGGGCCAGCGCGGAAATCAAGGCCGTCCGGTGGCGTGGCCAGGTTTGTGGCAACGAAGGCCCAGGGGGTTGACTCGCCCGGTCGGTCCTCGTTTGAATTGGCGACAAGTCAGAAATTAGATCAGGAACGGCCGTTAACGTTCCAATGAACCGGTAGCCGCGCCGCGACAGCGTCTCGATGAATCTCGGTTCATCCGCGGAGTCGGCCAATGCTTCACGAAGTCGCTTCACGGCCTTGTTCAGACTGTGCTCGAAATCCACGAATGTATCTGCTGGCCATAGCTTCTTGATCAACTCTTCTCTTGTGACCAGTTGGCCCGGCCGTTCTATCAACGCCATCAGCACGAGGAACGGCTGTTCCGGGAGATCGAAGATTTCGCCATTTTTTTGGAGTTCGCGGGTACGGAGGTGCAGCTGAAATTCTCCGAGGGAAACTCGCTCTGGGAGGTGATCTGTGTTGAACATCAGGTTGACCCAGTCAGACGACGAGTGGCCGACAGTTTAGCACCAGGTTTCTAAGCTTAGGGATTAAAATCTTCCGTCCGAACCCAATGATTTTATTAATGTTTACTGATGTCTCCCTCGTTTCCCCTTCAAGTCACCTCTTGGCCATTGCCATTTCGATTGGCTGATCTCAAGTTTGCCCACCGCGCACCGAACCCCGCAAGGGTAGTGCCCCACGCCAACATCGGAGGCCGACTATGGGACTACAGCGAGGTAAGACGATCTTTTCACTCACCATCGTGCGAGGCATGCGATCACGAAGTACATGGTGTGTCGCTTCACTGATTCTCACGTTTATGGGTGTTTGTCAGGCACTTTCGCAACAGGTGCAACCCCCACTAGATGACGATGAGGTCCTGGCCCCGAGGAGGGAGGTCACAGCAACTCAGCTGCTTCATCTGCGCCAGAAAGCTGAAAACGGCGATAGTAGCGCCCAATATGTGCTGGGCACGATGTATATGCACGGGTTCGGAATTCCTCAGGACTATCATCAAGCAGCGAAATGGTTCGAAGTCGCCGCAGCACAGGGCTCTGCCGATGCCCAGTTGGCCTTGGGATACTTGTACGAACATGGGCAAGGCACTAAGCAGGATCTACATCGGGCATCCCGGAATTATCGAGCAGCCGCTGAGCAGGGACAGACGACTGCCGCCAACAACCTCGGTTTTCTATACCAACAAGGCGAAGGTGTTCAGAAGAACCTAGGCCAGGCATTGCACTGGATTCGCTTTTCCGCTGAGCACGGAAATCCCGTGGGCCAGTGTAATCTTGGCTCTCTTTACCTTTCGGGTCGAGGTGTTCCAAAGAACCCTTCTGAGGCAGCACGTTGGTATCTGGCGGCGGCCGAGCAGGGTCTTTCGCAAGCTCAGAACAATTTAGCCCTGATGTATTTCAAGGGTACTGGAATTCCCAGGGACTATGCCCAAGCGGCCATTTGGGCACGGCGGGGAGCTGAAGGAGGGAACGTATTGGGTCAAGCGTTCCTGGCCTATCTCTATGAACACGGACTGGGTGTTCCACTCGACTACGTCGCGGCCTACATGTGGTACAGCGCTGCAGCCGCGGGAGGAAATGCTCGCAGCTCAAAGCGACTAAGAGATCTGAGTCGTGTAATGTTGGCGCAACAACTCATCACTGCTCGCACCCAAGCTTCTGCTTGGGTTGCCGAGCATCTTAAGGCATCGAATGCACCTTCTGAAACAGACTCTGTAACAATTACAGAGCAGGTACAACGGTGACGTGTCTCGAATTTGCAGTGCTCGCGGACTCACCCACTCACTTCTTCGCCGCCTTCGCAATCGCGGCTCTACCGGCAGCCGACAAGACACGTTTCTTAACTCCGCCGACCTCAGGCCCGGCGGAATGTCCCAAGGTTTTTGCAGCCGCCCGGACGCCGCTCAACTGATGCTGCAACTTCCCTAGTTGCTTTTCGAGCTTTCGTTCTTCGCGCCGCCCACTGGGCGTCGGTAAGTTCCATGCTCTCGGCTTACGCCGTTTGTCATAAGTTTCAACCGCTCAGCCGATTGAAAGTGTTATGAGATAACTTCTAGTAATCATGGTCGACGTTTTGATCGAAGAGATGGCTAGGTCGGGCTGAAGCCGACCGCTAGATTACAAACGAGCCGCAGTCGTCGATGCAGAGAAGAAAGAAAAAGAAAGAAACGAAAGAGACGAACTCTTCCAGGTGAAAAGAAAGAAGTGTCTTTAAAAATAGTTTGACAGGGCCGACATTGTTAGAGATGGACGGTTATAGATCGGGGAAGTACCATCAGAATTCGTCGCATAAAATGAAAACTCCGTCCGCCAGCCCGTCCAATTCCGAGTGGCGAACACGCAAGCGGCTCATCGATTTGACCCTCAAGGGTACGGGATGGAAAGGGGTTGAGGCGGAAATTCCAATGTCCGGTAACCCGACGCAATATAAAAGGGCGCCCCTTTTGGAGTAGGGTTTGGATGCTTGTGTGTGCTCCCCTCTAATTTAGACAGTCAGGGTCTCGTTTGCGCGGACTACAAACCCAATGAGCGAATCACTCTATGCTCGTTTTACCGTTCCGATCTTCGCGAACGGCGGACTCAAAGTTGTTCGGTATGCCGCCTTCAATTCGATGAACGCTTCGCTTCGGAAATAATTTGGTGCGGATCGACTGTTTGCACCATCTCTCCGAACACAACGCGGACACGGGTACCACGGGCGTCACGGAAATGTCGGTGATTTTGGCCGTTACGATGTCGCCGCTCTGCAACTGCACTTTTACGCGCTGCCAGAGTTTGGGTTGAATCACTTGTGGTTTCCTCCTTGTCGTGGTCTTGGGATGTCAGGGCGGTGCCGGCACATTTCACAGCGGCATGTTTGCAGATGATCGGTGCAGTCCTCGACCAATCCGAGGTTCACAAAGGCGTTGAGCAGCCACGGAGGAGCGGACGCCAGTGCGACGAAGGTCGCAATGGGCATCCCGAAGAACAGGATCAGGAGGGATTGGGTCACGTACTTTTCTCCTTCGGGGACTGCTTTCTTTCAATAAACTCTCGGATAGCCATGTGTACAACAGCAGACACAGAGCGCTCCTCGTTGGTGGCGATCGCTTCGAGCTTCTGGCGAAGTTCGCGGTCAATCCGCGTGCCGATGGTTTCGAGACCTTTTTTGCCGGAAGCCACAACAGCATTGATGTAGATTTGAGCCTGCGAGGCATCTCAAATTGCACTTCAGCCAAGCTACGCAGCGTTGACAGGACGCCCGTGAAGAAGACTATTTCCACGCAACGCAGATTTATGCAGGAGCTTGCGCGGAGCGTGAGGTTCCCGAAATCGAAGCTCAGGTCAGGGCACCCATCGCACACGATAGTCGGATCGGGTTGAAAACCCAAGTCGCGGAGCGAGTCCATCGTGATAACGGTGGCTTCGTCCATCATCTGCTCAGGTGACTGTGGATCTGATTGACCAAATGCCCCACTGCAACCATTTATGAGTGATTCACCCACTGTCACGAAACTCTGAGCCAAGGCACCGAGGCGGCATCGAGTCTCCCAGTTGGTTATATCCCGTCAAATTTGATTTTGTCCCTAGTTTAACGGTCGAAACTTCTTTCCTTCAGTATCTGTCGAGCAAGACGAGCGCGACAGACAGAGCAGGTCTTTGGATCGTGATTTGGGTTGTTCTCCCTGATCTTCTCCTCCCGCATTACGCGGTAGGCGCTGTCAAACAGTGCCTTAAGTTTTCCGGTTGGCCGGAGTTCACGTCTACGTTCCATCAGCCCACTTTCTATCCCCTTAGGTTGGATTAGGTCGGGGTCATGCCCCGAATAGCCTCCAACATAGCAAGGGATAGAGTTGGTCTGTCGTTGCCCCAGAGCAATTAGTTTCATTCTCAAACCTCATATCCTAACGCATAGAATTCTCGGTTCGCGCAGCGCCGAGGGAAAATGGGGCGTGGTAGAGGCCGAGAAGGGAGGATGTGAATGGCTTTAATGTGCAACGAAGAGTCTCGATCACATCCTTACGATGCCTCGATGAGGAATCTCGCGAAGGCGTTCGCGAGTGACAAGTGGCACGCCCCTCGACCGTGGCGCAGTAAGGAAGAGGGCCGCATGATCCGGCGGTACATATTGTGGTGGGTTACATGCCGCGATCGCAACAAGCCGTCCAGTCGGGATTGGGCCAAGCAACTCGGTATCTCGCACCAGTGGGATCGTTAGAATTCAGATTGTATTTAAATCACCAGTTTTTTTCCATCCAGGACGCCTGTTCTAAACGCCTGCGTTTGCAGTGATCCTGTCTCGCAAATTTGATAGCGTTTTATTTACAAGAGTGGACGTAACCGAATTCCGCGGCCAGACCAGAACGGGTCGTTGGCCAGCGGGAGCATTCCAGAATCACCTGATTTTAGAAAAGACAATTCCTGTCCACCGCATGCTGTCAGATCAACAACTTACCCGCTCGCGGGACGAGGGGTTTCTCGAAAGTCGACCTTATTTAATGCGAGAGATTCTAAGATTGGCCGAAACTGAACGATGGGCATGCGTCTTAGCTTCCAGCAATTACTCCTGGAGGCCTGTGAACCACGATCTCGATTTCTTCGTGCCGTGAACCATGCGCAACACAGATCGCGTCCGTAGGTGCAGGGTCTCGCGAGACCACAGTGCCATGATCGGCGACTGATCGCCTGTTTTGGCGCCGCACCGGCATCCAGGAAGCGTCCCGCTTACGCCGAAGCAGTTGGCGACACCGTAAAGCATCGTCAGGATTCTCGCAGCCTTCCCCGCATGGCCCTAGAAATCAGAAAGAATCAAACAGAGACGTGTTGGGGCCGGAGCCGAACCCGACTTCTGTCGATTCGCCTTGCGACGGAGAGCCGCGCTGGTTCTACTTGATTGCATAACAGTGTCGGCTCCTCGACCCGAGTAAACTCTGGTTGTCTGACGACCAGAGGCTCGGGAGAAAGGAGCCGAACATGCTGATTATAGGCGCAGATTATCACCCGAGTTTTGATTGATGTCCTAATCCAAAGTTTGCAGCGCAAAGGGGCAGTGGAAGACTTCGTCGCGGAGTACGGCCACGTGATTGTGGATGAATGTCACCATCTTTCAGCAGTGACGTTTGAACGAGTCCTCCGCGAGGTCAAAGCAAAATACGTTCTGGGATTGACGGCGACACCGACTCGAAAGGATGGGCACCAACCCATCATCTACATGCAATGCGGCCCGTGGGCCGCCTGCATCGTCTCCACGACAACAAAAGCGAAGTCCACGTCTATGACTATGCGGATTTGATGGTGCCTATGCTGGCTCGCATGTACAGGAAGAGGCTTGCAGGATACTCTGCGCTCGGCTATGCGGTTGCCGAGGTTGTGCGGAGCTGATGCCTTGCCCTGGGCAATTGGAACAGCTATAACGAGTGGCCTGCTTCCCGCGATCTACCAATGCTCTCCTAATCGACCTTGTCAAAAGTGTCGACAGCGTTGGGCCATCGACGCTCGACAGTTCCGTTACTAAGCGCGTCTTTGCAGGAGTAACGCCGGTTTTTCTTTGGCAATAGCTAATAGTCGGAGTGCCGAGCTTTGTGGCTTGCGGGAGCCTTGTTCCCAACTTCGGAGAGTTCCGACGCGAGTACAAAGGAATTCAGCAAATTCCGGTTGGCTAAATCTCAGACGAGTTCTGACGCGGCGAATTTCCGCAGGTTTCATTGAGACAGGTTCAAAAGCCACACGCGATACGCGCACTTTCGCTTTTTTCCCTGCACGATACTTCTTAGCCTCGACGAATCCGGAGATCATTTCGTTGAACAGGTTGTTGTTCATTGCCTTACCTCCCTCAGTTCACGAATGAGATTAGATAGTGTCGTTTTCTGTTTCTTGGTCAGGTCGCTCTGCTCATTCTTGTTAAACACCATCAACAGAAAAACCTGGCCATCCCGCTCAATGTAGTAGTACATGTACCGAAATCCGCCGCTCTTTCCTTTGCCTCTAGTAGGGTCAGCGGCCCGAGACTTCCGGACACCTGAAGTCCCCTCTATAACGGGACCGCGTTTCGGGTTTTCAAGCAGGTCGTTCTGAATTTCCAACAATACGTCATCAGCGCGTTCCTTCGCAAGAGCCATTAGGCGCGTCGTAAACGCTGGAAACTCTATGAACTCTAACACAGTGTTATACTACAACAGAGTAGTACCTCTGTCAATGGGCTCCTTGCGTTGTATCGTCAGTGACTGGCGCCGGCAAAGCCACCGGTTGCGCTGCTAATGCCGACCAGGGTGGACTGACGCCGTCCGCTATTCTTGAGTCTCACTTTGTTGCTTGGCTTGTTCAAAGAGGCGCTCCGCGCGATCTCGCATTTCTGAAGCTTCGGCTTTGCGCCCGGTGGCTTCAAGAATCGAAGCCAGTGTCGAGAGGTAGTCTGACTTTTCGGGGTCTGAAAGGTCGCTGACACTGTCCATGACACTGATTGCGCGCCGAATCGCGGCTTCCGCGGGTGCTAGTTTCCCCATCCTCAGCAGGCAACCGCTCTGGCGGTACCGAGCCTCTGCGGTCTCGTAAGAAGTAGCTCCGCAAATTTTCTCATATTCTGCGACGGCATCCGCGTAGTTGCTTTCCGCGTTATCCGCTTTGCCTCGGCTTCTCGAAGGAGAGCGAGGTTTCCCAGTGTCCATGGATAGAAACCGTGGTCAGAGAAATGTGCCCGAGCTCCGTCTACTGCCCGATGAATTGCATCCTCAGCTTCATCAAACTTTCCCAGCAGTCGTTTGATTATGCAGACCCGGTTTAGGGTAAAAAGAGTCTGAGAACTCTTCTCTCCGTGAATTTTCAGACAAGCATCAAGAGCACGTGCCAGCAACGACTCCGCTTCTTGATACTTGCCCTCGAAGGTCGCGCTGTTTCCCGCCGCTAGAAGTGCCTCTGCAAACTCGGGATCGTTCTGCGGTAAAGTCTGAACGGCGTGTTCCAAGCGTTTGAACCATATCGCCGTAGACGTTGTGGTCCTGCTTTTCAATTTGAAGTTGGGCAACCAGCTCGCTTTTGTCCCTAGATTGAAAGTGCTTGATACAGCTGCCGATAATCCAGTTGTTGTCAGAATCGCTCAAACCTGCGACACCGCCCACCAGCTTCACGAGCTGCAAGAATAGTTCATCGGCTTCTTCCAGTCTCTTGTGTTCGGCAAAATAGGACGCCAGACGACAAAGATTTGTGAGGTAAGTCTCTCGCAAATCCCTTTCCGCTTTGGTTGCGTCGATGACCTTTCTGAAATATGGTTCAGGGTCCTTCCCAAGGTCGTCACAATTGCTGTATAGGAGTGCAATTCCTGACAGCACCCTAACAGTTTGATGATGCGAGGCACCATTCGTTGTCTCGCTGATCGGAAGAGCCTTGATGAAATATGGCTCCGCCTCGCGGTACTTTCGACGTAGTACAGCAGCCACCCGAGCTCGTACAGGCAAAACGCCACACTTTCCGGCGAATCGTATCGCGTCTCGGCCAAAGCGAGCGCTCTTCGCATTTCGCCCTCCGCAGATTCGTACTTCTGATCTTCGAAATGAGATTTCGCAAGCCGGTAGAGCGGGCGCAGGATGTTGTAGTCGTTCTCGGGCAGCAACTTCTCACGCAACTGCACGACTTCTGCGTATTCGTTGGCACACGCCTCAAATTTTCTCTGCGTGCAGTGAATATCCGCGAGTGTTTCGAGTTCGGCGGCTAGTCGCGATTCCTCGGCCGCCTGTTCGCGCAGTATTTCACACGCTTGCCGCTGCAGGTCCTCAGCTTGTGGGTATTGCTTGTTTTTCAAGGCTTCAGCCGCTTGTTGGAGAATACTATCGACGTTTGTGGGCATACACCTTCGATGTTATCGGAGAGATTGAAAAATGCTAGGGCTGCACAAATATCGGTGGCTCACAACGGTTATTGACTTTTGCGTGCCCGCCGTTGATTACGGACCGTTTGGTTCGTAGTACGCGCAGCGAGGACACAGTTTATAGAAGTGTGAACTTTTTGTAGGCGCGAAGAAGGGCAACGCATTCAATCGAGCATAATGAGTCCTACCTATGGAATTCCTCAGGATTGTCTTCGCTTGCATGGCGGCCGCCGCGGCGCTGCAATCGCTTTAGAACGGGCAATCTACGGCGATCTGTTCCCAGTTGTTCCCAATAGCGAGAACGGGAACAACTCTGCGGCAATAAACTAGGCTGAGGAATTTCGGCGGCTCAACTCGTAACTATAAATAAGAAGGGCGCTTAGAGGATTTTCCTCGTAAGCGCCCATGGTTGCGGGGGTCAGATTTGAACTGACGACCTTCGGGTTATGAGCCCGACGAGCTACCAGGCTGCTCCACCCCGCACAACGACTATAGCGGAGCGATGTGGTTCCGTCAAATCGGCGAGGCGCGATCGTCTGAAATTGTCGAAGCACAAGTCTTCGAAATTCAAACCAAGCATTGCGCAACGAGATTCCTGAAACGGAAGCCGCAAAATGCGAGAACCGAAGCCGTGGAATGCGACACCGAAAACCACGATAGGTTTGAAAGGGAATTTCAAAGAGGACTAGAGGAGACTTGAGCCGGCCTTCTACGCCGGCTACTTACTTCACCACGTATTATAGGGCGTTCCATCGGCCTGGGAGACCCCGTTCGAACTCGAGTGCACATCTACGATTCCATTATTCGTCTGATCCGGGCTCATCACGATGTCGCCGAAATCCGTATGCCAGTCTTTTTGGTGCGTCATCGGATCGATCGGCACTTCACGCAGATACGGCGCCTGCGGATTCACGAGATCGTCCAGCGATTGCGGTGCTGCTTCTTTGTCCAACGTATAGTTGTCGATCGCCTGCCGCATTACGGTCAAATCCGTCTTCAGCGTCGCTTCTTTAGCGCGCTGCACCGAGCGGTCGTATCGCGCCGCCGCCATCCCAATCAAAATAAAGATGATCGTAATGACGATCATCAACTCGATCAAAGTAAACCCGCCAGCGCCAGCCCGCGATCGCGCTTCATGCAGCCCGCGCCCCACCGCGTAGCGTGCGGTATCACGCCTCAAATTTCGACTTCTCAACATTCGCTTCATACTCACCTTCAACCCGCGAACCTGCTCACCACTCAGGCCTGCCACTCGGACCTACCACTCAGAATATTTCGTCCCGTCGCTCGCCGTCCCCTGTGCTTTTGAGTGTACGTCGAAGACATTTTTGCCGCCCCAACTCGTTGAGTCCGGATCGTCCTGAACGGCAAGTAGGTTCCACTCCGTCAAACCCGTCATCGGATCCTTCGGAATCTTCCGCAAAAATCGAATCTTCCGGTCGTTTCCGGCGCCAAGCTGCACGCCCTTCACCAGCGTCTCGAGGTCCGGAGGATAACCCTCGCTCCCAACCTCAATTCGAATCAGATTGCGGTCCGCCAGATCCTTGTATCGGTCGATCGCGTCGCGCATCTCGCGCAAGTCATACCGCAACTCTTGTTCGCGCTTGTGTACGACCGTATATCGCATGATCGGCATTGCCGCCGACGTTAAGATCAGCAAAATCGCACAGGCCAAAATGAGCTCGATGAGCGTCATCCCGGCGGCCGCGATTTTTCTTCCGCGCCTGTTCCGTACTTGCGATTTCCGACCCATCATCCTTATCTATTGGACTACGGCTGTACCTGGACCGTTGCCTCGCTGGTCACCAGCGGGATTGGCTTCTGCTGCGAGTCCTTCGCGTTGACTTGCACGATCGACAGGTTCGAATTGCCCGGCGCAATTGCTTTCACGACGATTCCCATGATCGTGCCGGTTCCGCTCACGCCCACAGTGTTCGGCTGTCTCGTCGCTGAAATGATCGCTTGTCCTCGCACCGGATCAACGCGTTGCACGATCGCGATCTCCTGATTTCCGCCTTGCAGGAATCCGCCGTGTTGCACTTCCTCAACGCTGATCACCGCTGGGTTGTATTGCAGCAAGAAGGGAATCGAGAACAGATCGTTCACGTTATCGACGACGACTCCGATCGTTGTCTTCTCGCCGGCCTTCATCGTCACGTTCCTCGGCTCGAACCGCATCTGGGCCGACTGCGCACTCTGTGCGGAATTCGCCGCTGCCGCTCCGGGAGCAACCGCCGCCGCACCCGGATTCGCCGGAGTGCCTGAGGTTGGAACGTCGGTCTGGGGAGCGCGCACTTCCGTGTCGCGCTTAACCTGCACCAGCGACTCCGATCCCGTATACAACGGCCGCAGATTCGCACGCGTCCATTCCGGCATGCGCACGATCCTCGGCGTCAAGATGATCAGGATCTCGTCGTCCTCATAGCTTTTAGTATCTTCCGCGAAGAAATAGTGCAGAAATGGAATGCTGCCCAACCCCGGCCATCCGTTTCGCCCTTTGGTGTCCGTCTTCTCCACCAAGCCGCCCAGGATGTTGGCTTCACCTTCCTTCAGGCGGATCTCATGATCGATCTTTCTCTGGCTGATGATCGGCTGCTGAATGCCGCCGATGTTGGTTTGCCCCGTTACCGACGAAACTTCCACGCTGACCTTCAAGCTCACTTCGTGATTGGGGTGCACGCGCGGAGTTATATCCACGTTCACGCCCACATCGATGTACTGGAATTGCGTGTTCACCAACGGGTTTACGAATCCCGTTCCCGCCGTCGATCCCACGCCGACACCCGCCTGGAAGCTGCCCGTGGCCACCGGGACGCGATCGCCGATCCTCAATTTTGCCGGTTGTCCATCCACCGACCGCACTTCCGGATTCTGAATAATCTTTGTCGATGAATCATTCAGCAGCGCGTTCGCTGTAAAGGTCGGTATCGTCACGCTGTAGTTCGAACCGTTCAGGTGAGTCAGGTTTTGCAGCGTCAAGATATTCTGGGTTGTTGACGTAGTTCCATTGGTGTTCGTGCCGTTGTTGTTGGTCGTGGTCGTGGTTGTTCCCGGAGGCACAATGCTAATGGACGCCGACTGCGCCGGCAAGATACCCAGGTTGCGCATCTTGTCTAGCCGCGCTTCCAGCACCTGCACCTGAATGACGACTTCCGGCCGCGCCTTGTCGATGTCGTCGATCATTTTTTCCGCGATCGCCAGCTTGTCCGGTGTATCGCGAATGATGATCGCGTTCTGAGCGTTCAGCTGCTGCAGCCGCTTCAAATCCAAAAGCTGCCGCAAACCCGTTACGATTTCGGTCAGGTCCTGTGCCTGCACGGTATTCGACAAATAAAACGTCCGCACGATCTGTTCTTCATAGTCGCGCCGCTTCTGCGGCTGATCGGGAATGACGAAAATAATGTTCTCGGTGACCGGCTTCCAGAACGCCTTGCTCTCCAACGACACGATGTCCAACGCCTGCTGCAGCGTCACTCCGTTCAGATCCACCGGGATGCGCCGCGCAGGGAAGTCCGCGTCATAGACCACGGTCAGTCCCGCCAACTTCCCGATCGTGTCGAACACGATCTTCGCGTCGTTCACCATATGTAGGCTGATTGGTGCCCGTGACAACGGCCTGATCTCAGGTGGTAGCGACGCCAATTGGGGCTGCTCGGCCTCGCTTGCGGCAGTGGCTGCCGCGGCTGCCGCGGCGGCCGTGTGGTCCCGGTCGGCGATCATCTCCGCCGTCTTCCGCAATTCTTGCTCGGCGATGGGGCTCGACGGATCCATCGCCGCCGCATGCTGAAACTCTCCGGCCGCGCCATTCAGGTCGCCGCTCTCGCGCAGCTTCACGCCCTGTTTGATGTGGAATGCTCCCGCCTCAAACCGCGCCTGATTAAACTTGATCTGGTATTCGGCGTTCTCGGGTTCGTCCTTCAACGCCTTCTGATAAAAGTCGTACGCCGCATCGTAATCTTGTAGGTTTTCGGCTCTGACCCCTTGCTGATACTCAGGCTTGCCCTTTGGGCAGCCTGCCGCCAACAGTCCCACACCCGCGCACAAAATGATCTTGCTCCATCCTCGCATGTACTCTCCACGGCTCGGGCTTGAATCGGTAGAACTCTAGCACCGGGTTAGAGGGGGGACAAGCAACTGAAGGTTGGCTGTCTTGCATATATAACCCCCATCCATCTAACATTTAAATGCCATAGTCACGTAGGATTAGACGGTGCCCAAGCCTCCCGTAAAACCTCAGAAAAAGACCGACAAAGCGAAAGAAGGGCACAAGGAGACTGTTGTCGCCCAAAACCGCGCTGCCACGTACAACTATCATTTGCTCGACAAAGTCGAGGCCGGCCTTGTCCTCCATGGTACCGAAGTTAAGGCCCTTCGCGAAGGCAAAGCCAATATTCGTGACGCATTCGTAGACTTCAAGCCGTCCGGCCCATGGCTCGTCAACGCCCACATCGCCCAATATATGCCCGGCGGTCCATGGAATCATGAGCCTCTCGGCTCTCGCAAGCTCTTGCTCCATCAGAATGAGATTAATAAGTTCGCCGGCCGCGTCGAGGCCAAAGGTTTAACCGTCATCCCTCTACGGATATACTTTCGAAATGGCATCGCGAAATGCGAAATTGCCCTGGCCCAGGGGAAAAAGACCTGGGACCGCCGCCAGGACGAGCGCACCAAGGAGGCTCGTCGCGAAGCGGACCAAGCTATGTATCGCAATCGGAGGCGATAAACTCAATCATGCAGATCACGTTGGACACAACCCCGTACGCCAATCTCGAAACCGACGCCATCGTCTCCTACGTTTTTGACGACACCGATCCCATTCAGGGAACCCTTGCTGAAATCGACAATTCCGCCAACGGCCTGCTCAAAAAGCTAGTCACTGGTGCGGAGTTTTCCGGCAAGCCGCTCGAAATGACCTTGATCCATGCCCCAGCCGGACTCACAGCCGCTCGCCTGCTGCTCGTCGGAGCAGGGAAGCGCGACAAGTTCGACGTCGCCGGCCTCCGCAAAATCGCCGGAGCCGCCACCCGCTACCTCAAGTCCCGCTCGATCAAAAAGTTCGCCTTCCTGGTCCGCGAAAACGATCTCAACGACGCCTCCGCTCAAGCCATCGTCGAAGGCGCTGTCACGGCCGATTTCGAAACCGACAAATACAAGTCCGACAAAAAGACCGGCAAGGACGTCGAATCGATTTCGATCCTCGGCTATTCCGACTCCAACAAATCCACCGGAGAAAAGGGTCTCAGGCGCGGCCAGATCATCGCCGACTCCCAAAACTTCGCCCGCGACCTGATCAACGAGCCTTCGAATAAGCTCACTCCCAAAGTCCTAGCCGACAAAGCCGAAGCCATGGCCAAAGAAGCAGGCCTAGGCGTGGAGATCCTCGACGAAAAGAAAATCGCTGACCTGAAAATGGGCGCGCTCCTCAGCGTAGCCCAGGGCGGACCCGAACCCCCGCGCATGATCGTAGTCACCTACACACCGGCCCAGGCTCCAAAAGCGGGCGCCCCGGTAATCGGTCTAATCGGCAAAGCTGTGACCTTCGACACCGGCGGCATTTCCATCAAGCCCGCCGACGGCATGGAAAAGATGAAGTACGACATGGCCGGCGGCGCCACAATGCTAGGCGTCATGCGCGCTCTAGCCGCTCTCAAGCCCAACGTCAAAGTGATCTGCGTCGTCCCCGCCACCGAAAATATGCCCGGCGGCCGCGCCCAGAAGCCCGGCGACATCCAGACCGCCATGTCCGGCAAAACGATCGAGGTCCTCAACACCGACGCCGAAGGCCGCCTAATCCTCGCCGACGGTGTCCATTACATAAAGCAACTAGGCGCCACCCATCTCGTCGACGCCGCTACCCTGACCGGCGCCATCGTCGTAGCCCTCGCCAACATCAACGTTGGCGTCTTCAGTGGCGCCGATCAAGCCTGGACCGACAAACTACTCGCGAGCGCCAAAGCCGTGGGCGAAAAAATGTGGCAGATGCCCATGGACGACGAATACCGCGAATTCATCAAAGGCAGCTTCGCCGACATCCAGAACATCGGCAGCGGAAAAGGCGGTGGCAGCATCACCGGAGCCTGGTTCATCCGCGAATTCGCCGGCGACACACCCTGGATCCACCTCGACATAGCAGGCACTGCGTGGAACGACGAAGCCAAGCCCTGGTTAGCGAAGGGCCCAACAGGGGTCGCCCTGCGCACCCTGGTCAACCTGACCATGTCCTACTGAAGTTAGTATCGCAATGGCGCTGGCCAGCTCTCCCACGGACCTGCCTGCGATCGCCAGACAAACGTGTGATCTGAGGCTGTCCGATAGGATCGCCGAAGGATCTGAGCCGTATCGGTGCCCCAAGGGAAAGCGGCGAGCCAAAATCGACTCGCCGCCAACTCCCTCCAAAAATCGTTCACTGCGTCTCGACAGTCACATCTTCTCCGGGGCCCCAATCCCCAGCAACCCCAGCGCTCGGACCAACTCCCGCTCCACCACTTCCGTCATCCCCACCAGAAACGCCCGCTTTTCCGCATCGCTCTCCGTCAAGATGTGGTGCTTGTGATAAAAATTATTGAACTCCTGTGCGAGCTGAAACGCGTACTTCGTCAAAAACGCCGGCTCCTGCGCCGCAATCGCCGCGTCCATAGCCGAGTCGAGCGACCCCACTTTCAGCAACAGCTCCCATAACCCATTCCCATCCGTGCCACCCAGAAATTTCCGCGCGGCCTCAGGAGTAACTTCAACGCGCCCCGATTCTCCTGCGGCAGCCTCCAACCCCTTCCGCCGAATCCCACGAATCCGCACCACGGCATACTGGCAATACGGCCCCGTCTCCCCCTCAAAGCTCAACGCATCCTTAAAATCAAAGGCAATGATCGAATTCCGCGTGAACTTCAGAAGAAAGAATCGCAGCGCTCCCACCGCAATCTCGTGAGCCGTCCGCGTCCGCTCTTCATCGCTCATTTCCGGATGCCGCTCCGCCACTTCCGTCAGCGCCGCCGCCTCCAGCTTGTCGATCAGATCGTCTGCTTTGACGCCCAATCCTTTTCGCCCACTGACTTCGACATACGGCTTCTTCGCATCGTCCCCAGCCAACTCATATCCCATCTCCGCCGCGCATCGCGGAGTCAACGCGACAATCTCGTATGACAAATGGATCGACTGCTCCGCTTCTTTCGCGTGTCCCAACGCCGTCAAACCCGCCGCCACCACCTTCTGCAAATACGCCTGCCGCGAATCAATCACGTTATAAACCGTAGTCGCGGCAGCCCCAAAATCCGGAGCCGCAGGGTCATCCTTGCGCGAGGTCGTGGCCCACACCGTCTCTCCCTCTGGCGGCTTCGGCCACCTCGCATAGTTAAAATCCTTCCCCAGCAATCCAAACTTCCAAAGCTGATACGCAATATCCTTCCCAACGTAAGTGACAGTTCCGTTCGACCGCACAATAATCTTGTCCTGCGAATTCTCGTCGTCCTCGCCGCCGCTCTCCGCGCCCTCCGAGGTGGATCCCTCTTTCTCATCGCTCCAGGGCATCACCCAGCAACCCGCCATCTTCCCGACTTCCGCCTTATAGATCGCCTTGGACGCCTTCAACTTCTCAAACGCCAAATCCCAAAAATGCAAATGCAAGATCTCGCTCTCGCGCGCCAGCAACTCGTACGAAATCCCCAGCCGTGCCATCGTCCGCAAATGTGCACTGACAATCGCGTCCGCTACCGTCTCTGCAACTTCCGTCTCTTCTCCCCGCCCCTCTTCGATCGCCCGCAGCGTCGCGCCGCGCAAAGCCGACGCCCGCGCCTTGTCCTCCGCAAAAAACGCCGTAGCCGCCGCATACAAATCCCAGCACAAATAATCAAACCGCGGCTCCATCGCCATCATCTTCACGCTGACCGGAGTCCGCTTCTCCACCTCCAAAAACCCAATCACCACATCCGCAACCTGCACTCCAGTGTTGTCGATATAGTTCTGCACCTGCACATCGTGCCCAGCAGCGCGTAGAGTCCGCGCCATCGTGTCGCCCAACACCGCATTCCGCACATGTCCAATATGCGCCGCCTTATTCGGATTAATCGAAGTATGCTCAACAATAATTTTCCCACCCGGTTTGTTGGTCGCACCTTCAGGTGCGATATTTCCGACTGCAACAGAAGAGGGCTTTAGCCCCTGACGTCCACCCCGAGCCAGATCACCCCAAAACACCCCCCGATCAAAATAAGCATTCAGATACCCGCCACCAGCCACCTCAACCTTCGCAATCCCCTCGACCTTCCCAAACGCATTAGCAATCTCCTGAGCAATCGCCCGAGGCGCCTTCTTCAACCTTTTCGCCAACTCAAAACAAACAGGCGAAGCCGCTTCCCCCATTTCAATCTGGGGAGGCCGCTCCAATACCACAGCCAACTCCACCCCATAAGCATCGCGAATATACTTCGCCAACGCCGCCCGCAGCCGCTCAGTCCATGTCCGATACACGCGCCGTCACCCTCACGTTCTTCACAAAAAATCGCATCAGTATAACCCGCCCCGAACTCCGCAGTCGCCCAGATGCCTCCTGGGTGCCGCCCCTCCTGGCGTTAGGAGGGTGCGGGTTTCGATTTCTTAATCCGCCGAAGCCACTTCCATTCTCCTATTCGAACGCCCCCAGTATTTTTGTCCATTCCAGTAGTAACCTACTGACAAACAGATACGCATGCTATCCTCTCGGATGTCGCATCGACTTCCATTCGAACAATCTCCCGAAATCGCCCGCATATCGTCACCCATCCCATTTCAGAAACATCTCCACAATTGTTTCGTCAAAAACGCGTCGGTCAATCCATTTCCACGACACTTACAGCGTCCCAAAAAACGCATCCCGAACTCCAACCACGACATCATTTACAGACAACGAAAACATGGACGGGGGTGTGTATACCCCCATTTCTCTTCGAACGCCGCGCACCTCGTTTGACACCCCAAACCGCCGCCGATAGTATCAATCTGCACCCGTCGCAGACACCTTTTCCGAGGCAATCGTCCTTGCGCATCGCGGTCAGCCACCATGAATCTCGCGTATTTCGACTGTTTTTCCGGCATTAGCGGAGACATGACGCTCGGCGCCCTCATCGACGCCGGCTGCGATGTCGCGCGCATCCGCGCCGACCTCCAATCGCTCCAAGTTCCCGGCTGGGATCTCACCGCCGAGAAAGTCTGGAAAAACGGCATGGCCGCCACCTACGCCAAGGTCAAGAACGAGGACCAAAAGAAACACCGGAGCTTGACCGACATCGTCGAAATACTGAAAAATTCGCAGCTCGCTCCGCAAATCCGCGAACGCGCCACCGCCATCTTCCAGAGGTTAGGCGAAGCCGAAGCCCAAGTCCACGACGTGCCCCTCGAAAAAATCCATTTCCACGAAGTCGGCGCCGTAGACGCCATCATCGACATCGTCGGCGCCTGCATCGGCTTCGATGTCCTCGGCATCGAGAAATTCGCCTGCTCACCCCTCAACGTCGGTGGCGGCACCACAAAAATGGCCCACGGCACATTGCCGGTTCCAGCTCCCGCAACGGCCGCATTGCTGATAGGGAAGCCCACCTACTCCAACGGCGTTCCGCGCGAGCTAGTGACGCCCACTGGCGCCGCAATCGTAGCCACGCTCTGCGACAACTTCGGCCCGCAGCCGCCGATGACGGTCTCGGCCATCGGCTACGGCGCAGGCACCGCCGACCTCGAAGGCCAACCCAACGTAGTCCGCATCCTGATCGGCCAAACCACCGAAAAATTAGTGGCCGGCTTCGACGAAGAAATCTCCGTAATCGAAGCCAACCTCGACGACATGAACCCGCAAATCTACGGCTACTTCCTGGAGAAAGCGTTAGCCGTAGGCGCTCTAGACGTCTACACCACGCCCGTCCAAATGAAAAAGAATCGCCCAGGCACGCTGCTGACCGTGCTCTGCAAACCGCAAGACACCAGCGCCCTGGCGACGCTGATCTTCGCCGAAACCACAACGTTCGGCGTGCGCACAACAACAGCCCAGCGCCGCATTCTCCCGCGCGAGCACGTGAGTGTTTCAACCACCTTCGGAGAGGTGAGGATAAAACTGTCGCGAATCAACGGCCGCATCCAACACGCCGCTCCCGAATTCGACGACTGCCGCAAACTAGCCGTAGAAAAAAACGTCCCGCTCCAACAAGTAATCAACGAAGCTCTCCGCCGTTACCAGGAAGGGCACTGAGAGTCGCTCAAAACGAAACCATGCCGCCAACGAAAAAATATTACCTAACCACGCCGATCTACTACACGAACGGCCTCCCGCACATCGGCCACACCTACTCCACGATCGTGTGCGACGCCATTCGCCGCTACAAGCGCATGCTCGGCTACGAAGTCATTCTCACCACGGGCACCGACGAACACGGCGTCAACGTCGAGCGCAGCGCCAAAAAAGCCGACATCCCCGAATCCGAATTCGTAGCGAAAATGGCCGCCGAATGGAAGGCCCTCTGGGACGAGTTCGGCATCCAGGGCGACGAATTCATCCGCACCACCGAAGTCCGCCACGCGCGCACCGTCCAATGGCTCTTCAAGCAGTGCCGCGAAGCCGGCTACATCTATCCCGGCCACTACACTGGCCAATACTGCATTTACGACAACGCCTACGTTGACGTGAAACCCGGCGAGCCCTGCCCCGAGTGCGGCCGTCCGACAGAAACCATTACCGAAGACAACTATTTCTTCAAGCTCTCCGCCTTTCAGAATGTCCTTCTAGATTTCTACAAAAAGAATCCCGACTTCATTCAACCGGAAGCGCGTCGCAACGAAGTCCTAGCCTTTGTCGAAGGCGGCCTTCGCGATCTCAGCATCACGCGCACCTCGATCCGCTGGGGCATTCCCGTTCCCGGCGAAGAGCCGCACGTCTTCTACGTCTGGTTCGACGCGCTCACCGCCTACCTCAGCGCCGTCGGCGGCCCCGAGTATGAGCGCCGCGGCCTCTGGCCCGCCGACCTACACCTGGTCGGCAAAGAAATTATCCGCTTCCACGCCGTCTACTGGCCCGCATTCCTGATGGCCGCGGGCCTGCCGCTTCCAAAACAAATCTGGGCGCACGGGTGGCTCCTGATGGACAGCGCTAAAATGAGCAAGTCGCTCGGCAACGTCGTCAAGCCGCGCCCCATCGTCCACGTCCTCGGCCTAGACGCCCTGCGCTATTACCTGCTGCGCGAAACCGTCTTCGGCCAGGACGGCAACTTCAGCTACGACGCCCTGGTCCAGCGATACAACAGCGACCTAGCCAACGGCCTCGGCAATCTCGCCAGCCGCACCGCCGCCATGATCGCGAAAGATTGCGGCGGAAAAATTCCGCGCGCCGGCGAACTTAAGCCGGAAGACCAAGCTCTCGCTCAACAAGCGCAAGCCACCATCGGCGAAGTCCTCGAGCAATACAACAAACTCGGCTTCTCGAAGGCGCTCGAACAAATCTGGGCGTTGATTGGCGCGACCGACAAATACCTGACCACCGAACAACCGTGGGCGCTGTCCGCCACGGATCAGGAACGCCGCGGCACAATTCTCGCCACGACCGCCGAGGTCCTGCGCATCGTCACCGCTCTCGCGTATCCCGTTCTCCCCGAGAGCACCGTAAAAGTCTGGGCGCTCCTCGGCGAGCAGAATCCGCTCGCGTCCGTAAATCTCGAAACCCTGAGCTGGGGCCAACTCAAACCCGGAACAACATTAGGGAAGTCGCAACCGCTCTTCCCGCGCATCGACAAAGTTGAAGCCATAGAGAGGATGGAATCCATGGAGAATGAAGCACAGAAAGCACCGCCGCCAACCGCAGCACCCACACCCGCAGTCGCTACGCCGGCTGCCGCAGGGGCCGCAGCAGGCACCGCCGCCGCGCCCGAAGGCGTCCAGCGCATTGGCATCGAAGATTTCGCCAAAGTCGAAATGCGTGTCGGGCAAGTGAAAACCGCCGAACGCATCGTCGGCGCCGACAAATTGCTGAAACTCACCGTCGACATCGGCACCGAGATCCGTCAGATCTGCGCCGGCATAGCCCAATTCTACGAACCCGACGCCCTGGTCGGCCGCAAGGTCGTTGTCGTCACCAACCTCGCGCCGCGCAAACTCCGTGGCGTCGAATCCAACGGCATGATCGTTGCCGCGAGCGTCGGTCCCGAAGGCCGCCCGGTGCTAGCTGGCTTCGCCGAAGAAGTAGAAATCGGCGCCCGTCTGAAATAAGCCGCGATCGGTTTAGTGGATCGCTAAACGAAACGAACGCAACGCCGGACGACTCGGCCGATCGCCATGCAATTAATCGACTCGCACGCACACATCGATTTCCCACAATTCGCTGACGACCGCGACGCCATGTTCGATCGCGCTCGCGCGGCGGGCGTCGAACACATTCTCGCGATCGGCACGGGTCCCGGCCCCGAAAAGCTCGACTCCGCGATCGAATATGCCGATCAGTACGACTGGGTCTACGCCACGATCGGCATCCACCCGCACGAGGCGAAGCAAGTCACGCCGCAACATCTCGACCAGCTCGCGCAACTCGCCGAGCACCCGAAAGTCATCGCCTGGGGCGAAATTGGCCTCGACTATTTCTACGATCACTCGCCGCGCGACGTGCAAGATCGCGTTTTTCGCGACCAGATGGCGCTCGCGCAGCAAGCCAAGCTCCCGATCGTCATCCATTGCCGCGACGCTTGGCCCGACACGCTCCGCGTCCTCGACGAAGTCTGGCGTCCCACTGGCATAGGCGGCATCCTCCACTGCTTCACGAGCACGCTCGAAGACGCTCAGCGCGGCCTCGACATGGGCTTCCTGATTTCCTTTGCGGGCAATTCAACCTATCCGAAGGCTGCGAACATTCGCGAAGTTGCGAAAGCTTTGCCCCTTGAGAAAATCCTGATCGAAACGGACTCTCCGTTCCTCGCCCCTCAGGGCTATCGCGGCAAGCGCAACGAGCCCTCCTATGTCGGCGAAGTGGCGAAGGCCATCGCGAGTGTGAGAGACTTAGCCCCGGAAGAAGTCGCGTCGGCAACCGCAGCAAATTTCCGTCGCTTCTTTAAGCTGGACCAGGGACAGCAGTGAACGTGTTTTACAGTCCAGGCCTTGACGGCGGCCTCGCCTCGCTCAAGTTTGCCGCCAGAGTTGTTGAAGTCGGGCCGAATTCGGTTGACGCTCTTCGTTGTCGCACAGGATACTGAGCGGTCCACAACACGCACTTTCCGCGTACTGAAAGGTTTATGAAGGCAGGGAGGAAGGCCATCGCGCTGCTTACAGCCAGGGAGATTTTCGATCTCGTCCGAGACGACCTCGTCCTTGTAGAAGAAGAACTGACGCGACAAAGCGCGACCGCATTCCTGCCGGTTTCCGAAATCACCAGCTACCTCCTCGGCGGGGGAGGCAAGCGTCTTCGACCCGCGCTGCTACTGCTTTCCGCGCGCTATGCGGGCCATCGGGGTCCTAGCGCGATCAAACTCGCCGCTGTCGTTGAACTCCTTCACAGCGCCACACTGATTCACGACGATGTGATTGACAGCGCCGACACGCGCCGCGGTCGCCCGTCTGCTAATTCGCGCTGGGGCAATCACCGTAGCGTTCTCGCGGGCGACTGGCTCTACATGCAGTCGTTCCAGATGGCGCTCGAAGAACGAAATTTTCGCATCCTCGACCTACTCATCGACCTGACGCAAAAAATGGTCGAAGGGGAGTTGCTGCAGCTCGCAAAAATCGGTCACATGGACATCACCGAAGAAGACGCGCTGCAACTCGCGACATACAAGACTGCGTGTCTTTTCAGTGGCTGCGCGCGCCTCGGCGCCGTTCTTGGCGGGCTGGAAGGCGCCGAGGAATTGGCGCTCGCCGAATACGGCCGCTATGCAGGCCTCGCGTTTCAGCTCGTCGACGATCTACTCGATTTCACCGCCTCCGCAAAGCAGTTGGGCAAGCCCGTACTCAGCGATCTGAAGGAAGGCAAAGTCACACTGCCATTGATCTACGCGATGGAGAACGGCCATCGCCACGCACGCGAACTCGTCGCTCGCGTGTTGCAGGAAAAGGAATTCGACTCCGTGCGTCCTGAAACTTTGGTCGCGCTGGTTCATGAATCCGGCGCGCTCGATCGCGTCCGGTCTCTCGCGCACGACTACGCGCATCGCGCGAAAGCCTGTCTCAACGGAGGCGATTCCGAATACGCGCGCGCGCTGATGACTCTCCCCGACTTTATCCTCGAGCGCGAAAACTAGCCGCTCTGAACGTTGTCGCCATGCTGCCGTTCAAACTGATCTACCACCCTCGTTACGATCTCAACCTTGGCGCGCACGTCTTTCCTTCGCAGAAATTTCGGCTGATCGCCGAAATGCTACTCAAAGAAAAAATCGCAACGCCGCAGGATTTTCTCCAGCCAGAGCCGGCAAGCGACGAGGATTTGTTGCGCGTCCACGGCTCGGACTGGGTGCACAAACTGAAGACCGGAACGCTGACACCGTACGAAGTGGCGAAGCTGGAAGTGCCGTACTCGCCTGAGTTGGTCGAGGCGGTGTGGGTCGCTGCAGGCGGAACGATTCTGGCGGCGCAGTCGGCGATGCGCGATGGATTCGGCTGCAACATCGGTGGCGGCTTTCATCACGCGCATGCCAATCATGGCGAAGGATTCTGCGCAATTCACGACGTTGCGGTTGCGATTCGCCGGATGCAGACCGACGGTGCGATTCGCAAAGTGATGGTCGTCGATACCGACGTGCATCACGGAAACGGAACCGCCGCGATTTTTGGCGACGACGCCAGCGTCTTCACATTGTCGATCCATCAGCTCAATAATTACCCGCCGTACAAGCCACCGTCCAACCTCGATCTCAACATGTGGGATCGTGCCGACGACGAAGAATATCTTGACGAGTTGATTCCGGCGGTGCAGAAGTCGATCGGGGAATTTCAGCCCGACATGATTTTCTACGTCGGTGGCGCCGACCCGTTTTGCGAGGATCAGCTCGGAGGGTTATCGCTTACGAAGAATGGTTTGATCGAGCGCGACCGCAAAGTCTTTGAAGAAGCGCGGCGCATCGGGATTCCCGTCGTGACTACGCTTGCGGGTGGGTACGCGCGACGCGTGGAAGATACCGTGCGCATTCACGTCAATACGATCGTTGCCGCTCTCGAGGTCGCCGGTCTGTTTCCTGCGGCGAACGCCGCCACGCATTGATTCGGGCGCGATGCGTTGGTGGCTGCGATTGTGCTGGTCGGAACGCCGAAGTGCTTCGCTTCGCTCACGATGACACGTTTGTGGCGTGGGTGACAGCGTCGCTACCAATCGGCGGTCATTGAGCAGCGGCGGCGGGCGCCAATGCCTGGTGAATGGCTGCGGTTAGCGATTGCTGGAAGCCTTCTTCGTCGTAGCCTTCGGCGCGGTAGACGATTTTGCCGGAGCGGTCGATGATGACGATCGTCGGAAACGAATTGATCGAAAAGAGGCGATCGAGTCCATCGGCAAAAACGACGGTCGTTCGCGGTTTGGTTTCCTTCACGTAAGGCGCGACGAGCGTTTCGTCTTCATCGCAATCCGCCGCTAAAAACACGAGATCGTGGTTCTGCTGAAAGCTGAACGCGATGCGATCGAACTGCGGTTCGAGCGCGCGGCACGGGCCGCACCACGTCGCCCAGAAATTGACGACCAGTATCTTTCCTTTTTCGCTGGAAAGCGGAAGCGGCGCACTGTCACCGACTCGGCGCAATGTGAAATCGAATGGATCCGTCGCCCCGGAATTTCGAGCAGCGGTTGACTTCGCCGGCGAGGCGTTGAGTTCGTCATAGTTCTTCAAAAGGTAAGCGCCTAGACCGTCTTCGGACCCATGCGCCAGGCGCCAAACGTTACCGAGTTTCTGCCGGGTTTCGCGGCGGTCCGTCGATGATTTCGGACCATCGGCGAGCGAAAAGGCGCGCGCATATTGTTGAATGGCGCGCAGCAGGTCTTTGTTCAATTCCGCGATCTCGCCCATCTTTTCGGCAGCGACGGCGCTGGGCTCAAATGTGTAGGCATCCTCAAAGTCTTTTTCCGCTTTCGCGTTCTCGTGCAACTTGAGGTACAGGCGACCGCGAAACACGAGCACCGTCATGCGATCGTGATTCTTGCTCGAGACAAATTCCTCCTGCGAAACCTTCGGGGACTTTTCGTCATTGGGGCGATTGACGAAATCGAGAACGCGCGTCGCGTAACTCACCGCGCGCTTCAAACCAGCTTCGTCGCCGTTCTGTTCCAGAAGCTGTATCGCAAGCAGCGTCATCGAGATATCGTCGGGGTTGAGCGCGATGATGCGCTCCGCATAATTCGTCGCACGCGCGTTGTCGCGCAGCTGCAGGCTCGATTCGACCAAGGCGCGGTAGATTCTGGTGCGCTGTGTCGCTTCGGGATATTTCTTCAGGAACGCTTCGAGGTTGCGCATCAACGCCGCGCGGTCGTTGCCGGCGCTGTCGATCGCTTGCTGGAATTCCTGGTCGGGAGTGGGTTCGTGTTGCGATGCGGACCGTTTGCCATCTGACTTTGAGGAATCAGGCGCACCCGGAGCTTGCCGCGCAGAAAGATCTCGCGAAGAGGCGCCCATAAAGAACAGGGCAGCGATGCAGAGGAGTTGCCATACGAGTCGTCGCGGCATTCCCCCTATCTTATGCAAAACGGGGATTTCGCGCAGCGTTGCGACAAGTTCGCAGACTCTCCGAGCAATTCTGGGAAGCCAAGACAAGTCGGCCGTGCCTGAACCAACAGGGAATTGCGAACGAGAATCTACGAGGCGCGAACGCGGATTTCACCGGAGATGGTGTGGACTTCGACGCGGCCGCCGCCGGTACCCATGCGGGCGCGGAGGGAATGCTTGCCTTGTTCTTCGATGACGATGGGCACATCGGTTTTTATCTGTCCTGACACGGCCTCGGCCGAGAGATGAAAATTCGCGTTGGGCGGAATGCCGAGTTGCACAACGCCGGATGCAGTCTTCAACTCCCAATAGCTCGTGTTGCCGGGATTGCCCTGGACGTTGACAGTACCCGAAATCGCGCTCGCTTTTACGTCACGCGTCGCACCCTGCACTTCGACGCTGCCGCTGGTAGTGTTGGCATCGACGCGGCCGCCCGGTTCGACGATTTGCGTCGTGCCCGACAACGCGCTGATGCGCACATCGCCTTTGATTTTCGAAACGTTGACGCTGCCCGACGCGCTCGATGCGCGAAGGTCGTCGCCTATCCCTTCAGCATCGATCGATCCGCTCAATGTGGTCAATGTCGTTTGGCGATCGATATTTTCGACGCGAATCGATCCCGACGCGGCTTCGGCTTTCACCGGGCCGCGAACATTGGTGATGGATTGCGATCCTGACGCAACCTGCGTGCTGATCTCGGTGTCGTGCGGTACTTCGATCGTGTACGCGATCGACACGTTGCGAAAATGGTTTAAATCCTTGCCGATGCGGATCGTATCGCCTTTTTGTTCGACGGGTGGATTGGCGATGATTGCGTTGAGCCGCTTCTCCGGGCTCTCAAAACCCACGCCCGATGAACGAACGTCGGCGTGGACGTGAACTTTGTTGTCGGCACTGCCGGTGATGGTGACGTTGCCGGAAGCGTTGCCGAGTTCGAGGCGGATCGGTCCGCTGACGGTAAGCGTGCGATCGAAGGCGCCAGTTATCGCGGGGCCCATTGCGCAGCCGGAAGCGGCGAGACCGATGATGGCTAGCGCGATTGCTAAATGTCCGCTGCGTGGCTGGGTCATGTTTTCTCCTCGCTCGTTTTCGCCTCGAGTTGTCGCAAGAAGCGAAAGCCAAGACGGGCACGGCTTGCCGTGCTCCTACGCACCTTTTGCGCCCGCTTACAAAGTGATACGCAAATTGTGGTGATTATGTTCCGGAGGCGGCCCCGACTCAAGCCTGGCTCGGGCGCGCGAGCGCTTCGTTGAGCGAGCCTTGGCGGTAGCCTTCGAGGTCGAGCGAGACGTAGGCGAAGCCGGCAACCTTGAGGCGCGCGGCGATGGCGGCGGACATTTCGGAAGTCAAGGCCCGCGGCATTTCGTCGGGCGCGATTTCAACGCGCGCGAGTTTGTCGTGCAAGCGGACGCGAAACTGGCGGAAACCAAGTTCGCGCAGAGCCGCTTCGCCCCGTTCGATCAGCAGGAGGCGCTCGGGAGTCACTTCGGTGCCGTAGGGGACGCGGGACGCAAGGCAGGCGGAGGCGGGGCGATCCCAGGTCGGCAATCCTGCACGCTGCGACAATTCGCGGATTTCGGATTTGCGCAGGCCGACGTCGAGAAGCGGCGCAAGGACGCGATGTTCTTTCGCGGCGCGGTGGCCGGGGCGAAAGTCGAGCGTGTCGTCGGCGTTGACGCCGTAAGCGGTCGCGGTGAAGTTGCGCTGCTGCGCGATCGCATCGAGGACAGTGAAAAGTTCATCTTTGCAGTGGAAGCAGCGGTCAGCGGCGTTCGCGCGGTAGGCGGGATTTTCCATCTCGTGCGTCGCGACGAATTCGTGATAAATATTTTGGGCGCGGACGAAGTTTTCGACGATGTCGCGGTCGTGCGCGGAGTAGCTGGGCGAGAGCGCGGTGACCGAGAGAGCGCGTGTACCGAGCGCTTTTTGCGCCGCCCAGGCCAAGTAGGCAGAATCAGCGCCGCCAGAGAGCGCTACGATAAGGGAGGGGATCTCCGCCAGCTTTGCCAGCAGCTCGCGCTCTTTTTCATCAGCGGAAGCGCCGGAGTCCTGAGGCATTCGAATTTGGATGATCGCAGCCATCAAATTGTGAGTATAGCGCAAACCTCTGTAATCGCCGGTGTAGCGCGGATTCGACTGAGACGCGGCTCCCGTTCGACGGGTTGCGCGGCCGCTTGAGTGGCCCACTTCCTACTTGAAGTCGAGCAACACGTCGACCGTGTGAGTGCCGTCGTTCGGCTGCACCCAGTGTCCGACGTTCTCGTAGTGAACCGCCAACTTGCCAAAAATATCGGCCGGCTTGGTTTCCAGCTTGGTGAGGAAGTCTTCGTAAATCGTTTTGTCGAAGACTTCGCCTTGCGGAATGCTCCAGGCGTCACGCAGCCGTTTTTCGGCGCCCGGCGACAACCCAGTGATCGTCAACGCGCCAAATTTGTACGAGCCGCCTTCGTCGACGACAACCCGGTAGGACACCGTGTGCGCCTGATCGTCGTAGTTTGCGACGGGGTCGACCTTCGCTTCGAGATGTCCGACATGCGCGTACTCCTCGCGAATTTTCTCGAAGCCGCCTTCGATCGCCATACCATCGGCGACATCACCGCCTTTGAGTCCGAGGTCGCTGTCGAGGGTGGTCGTCGAGAGCAGGGAATTGCCTGACCATTCTACGCCCTTCCACTTGTAGACCGGACCAGCGGTAATCGGCACGAACACAGGAATCTTCTCGGGCAATTTCTGGTTCGGATTTCCGGTTAGCCGAATTTCCGGTGGCCCCAGCTTGGCGCGCAGCAAACCTTGCTTCTGATACACCGGCCGGATTTGTTCCGTGAGAAAGAGGTCGATCGCCATGCGCGAGTAGGGCTTGCCTTTTAACTCCGCGAGTTGTTGCTGCACGGTCTTCGAAGAATTGAGGCTCGCGTCGCTGAATTCCATGCTGGAAATTTGCAGCGATCCACCTTCAATGTGAAATTCCTGGATGCTGCCGTCGCCGTTCGGATTCGCGACGACCTGGTGTTCGACCTCCGCTTGCAATCCATGGGTCGCGAGAAATTCGCTGACCGCGGTGCCGGCCTGTTCGACGACCGCACCGGCGCCGGGCAAGCTGCCGTTGTAAAAAGGCAGCTTCGCGCGAATCGCATCGTTGAGTTCGCCGTCGGTGAACCATGGCAGATTGTCGAAATAGGCGGGGATGCGGTCGGCTTCTTCGAGATGGAACGTGACGACCAAGCCGTCCGCGCGCGACTGAAAATTGTATTTTGCGTGCGCGAAGAGGCCGCTCTGCACGAGTTTGTCGGCGGCACCCTGCAAATCGTCTTTGCCGACTTGCCCACCGATTTGCAGGCCGCTGATCGAAGTGACTTGCTCGTTTGTTAAAGTTTTCAGCCCCTCGGAGCGGACTTCGCGAAGGGCAGTTGTGGAAGTGCTAGCAGAGTTCGGCGGGGGAGCCTGCGCGCGCGAAACAGAACTCAACGCACAATTCGACGCGCACAGAAAAATTCCCAACGCGACGACGCGAATGCGACCTGGCATGCGCCTAGTTTAGCGGAAATTTGTGGTGGAGTTGCAATCACTCAGGGGCTAAAGCCCTCCGTTTTTGCGGCAGGCCAATTTCGCACCTAAAGGTACGACCCCCGGAGCTAAGGAGGCCAAAGATCCCACAAGGTGAAGAAGGCAAAAACCTAAGAATCCGTGGCTACTCGACGGTCACCGACTTCGCCAGATTGCGCGGCTGATCGACGTCGCACCCGCGGCGAATCGCAATGTGATACGCCAGCAGCTGCAGGGGAATAATCTCGAGCAGCGGCGCGAGCAATTCCGACGCCGGCGGAACTTCAAGTACGTAATTCGAAGCTTTCCGCGCGAGATTGTCGCCGCTGGTCACGATGGAGATCACGATGCCGTCGCGCGCCTTCACTTCCTGGATATTCGAAACGCTCTTTTCGTAGCGCGTGACCGAATCCGGATCGGACTCGTCATGCGTCGCCAGCACAACCACCGGCAAATTTTCGTCGATCAGTGCGTTCGGACCATGCTTCATTTCACCGGCGGGATAACCCTCGGCGTGAATGTACGAAATTTCCTTCAGCTTCAGAGCGCCTTCGAGCGCGATCGGGTAGTGGATGCCGCGACCGAGATACAGAAAATCGGTGTGGCGGAAAAGTTGGCGCGCCAGCGTTTCGTACACGCCCGACTCTTCGGACTGCAGCACCATTTCAATCTTGTGCGGGATGCGCGTAAATTCCTGGAGAAACGATTTCGACGTCTCCGCGCTCAATTTGCCGCGAACCTGCCCGAGATGCGCCGCAAGTAGGAGCAACGCCGTGAGTTGCGATGTGAATGCCTTTGTTGACGCGACGCCGATTTCGGGACCCGCGTGCGTCAAGATCGTGCCCGCAGCTTCGCGCGTGACCATGCTGCCCATCACATTGCAAATCGCGAGCGTCGGCGAACCCTTCATCTTGGCTTCGCGCTGGCCTGCCAGCGTGTCGGCGGTTTCACCCGACTGGCTGATGCAAACAGTCAGCGTCTTCGAGTCGAGAATCGGATCGCGATAGCGGAACTCGCTGCCGTAGTCCACTTCGACCGGAATGCGCGCCAGCCGCTCGATCATGAATTTTCCGGCAAGCCCCGCGTGCCAACTCGTCCCGCATGCGACGATACGCACACTTTGGAAATCGCGAAACTGCTGTTCCGTGATCTGCATTTCGTCCAGGAATACTTTGCCGGTGTCTTGCGAGATGCGCCCGAGCAGCGTGTCGCGCACGGCGCGCGGCTGTTCGAAAATCTCTTTCTGCATGAAGTGTTTGTAACCGCCCTTTTCGGCCATGATTGGGTCCCACGCCACGTGCTGCGCGGGCCGATCGACGGTTCGGCCATCGTGGTCCATCACCTTGACGCCCTGCGGCGTCAGCACTGCAATGTCGCCGTCGGCGAGAAAGAAAATCTTGCGCGTATGCTCGAGCAGAGCCGGAATATCGCTCGCGACAAAATACTCACCGTCGCCAAGTCCGATCACCGAAGGCGGACCGAGCCGCGCGGCTACGATTTTCTGCGGTTCGCTCGCCGACAAGAGCACCAACGAATAAATACCGCGTAGCTGCTTCAGCGATTGCCGCACTGCTTCTTCCAGGCAGAGCTTGCCGCCGTTCGAATTCTTCTCGACGAGGTGCGCGACGATCTCGGTGTCTGTCTCGGTGACAAACGTATGCCCCTCGGCTTGAAGTTGCTCCTTCAGTTCCAGATAATTTTCGATGATGCCGTTATGTACGACGACATAGTTGCCGGTGCAGTCGCGGTGCGGATGCGCATTTTCTTCCGTCGGGCGTCCGTGCGTCGCCCAGCGTGTGTGTCCGATGCCGTACGCGCCCTCGATGGGCGCCTTCGCCAGCACTTCTTCCAGGTTGCGCAGCTTGCCCGGCGCTCTCCGGATCTCCAGCTTGCCTTCCTTGGTGACGACCGCGATCCCGGCCGAGTCATAGCCGCGATATTCGAGCTTCCGCAGCCCCTCGACGATGACCGGAACCACCTTTTTTGAGCCGATATAGCCAACAATTCCGCACATGCGGGACGTTCTCCTAGCGAGTTGAAACACCAGTACCCTGAAGAAAAAGCCTATCACGTGGTGTGCGGAACGGCAGTGTGACGTTAGTACTGATGTGCCTAGGAGTGGCGTACTAGAAGAGCACATATCCGGGAGCGTTCCGGTCACCGCTTAGAACCATGCTGCAGCAGGCTTCGACCGGCCGCCCCCGCACTTTCATCCATCGCGAAAAACGCGCCAAAATGAAGCTCGGATCGATGCTGACGGGGAACGGTCATCAATCGACAATTTCGAAGCGATATTCCTCGATCACCGGATTCGTCAGCACTTCCTTTGAAATCTTATCGAGCTGCTGCTGCGCTTCCTCGCGATTCCATCCATCGAGATTCAGCACGAAAAATTTGCCCTGGCGCACATCCTTGATTTCGCCATAGCCGAGCCCGGTCAGCGCGTGATGAATCGTCTGCCCCTGAGGATCGAGAACGGTGCGCTTCGGCATGACCCAAACGTGTGCTTTCATGGCACTGAATTATAGCATTGCAAACTGGTATCGTCGGCATCCTTGCCGGCGTTTTCTCTTGTTGAGTCGCGCGCCGATTCACCGATCCGCAAATTTCACTGCAGATGAGTCACCACATACCCTTTGGACAGCACCTGCGTATAGACGTACACCTAGGCGTCGGCATCCTGTGCCATAGCGTCGCGGCAGATGAACAAGTTGTCAGGTTTTAAATCTCTGTGAACGATCCCTTTGTCGTGCGCCGCCGCCAGCCCGTTCGCGGTCTGCACCGCATACTCGATCGCTTTGCGCTGCGCAATCGGTCCGCGGTCGAGCAGCGAACGAAGGCTCTCGATCGAGCAGTTCCGACACGAGAAACGGCGAGTTGTCTCGCGTTCCCACGTCGTAAATCGCCAGAATGTTCGGATGGTTCAGCGCCGCAACAACGTGGGTTTCCTGCTCAAAGCGCCGCAATCGCTCGGCATCGTTGGCGAATGAGTCAGGTAGGATTTTCAGCGCGACGTCGCGATTCAGTCGCGTGTCACGGGCTTTGTAAACCTCGCCCATCCCGCCGGCGCCAATCTGCGACTGAATTTCGTATGGACCAAGCTTCGTGCCACTAGGAAGCATAGAGTGCCGCGATTATACGTACCCGCCTCCCGAATTGCCACGAACGGTGTAGGGGCGCAGCAGCGCTGCGCCCCCCTCGGCAAACGCAATCCTCATCCAGCCCAACCGATCCAACTCGCGATCGATCCGCAACTCGACTTGACGACCGCACGCCATTTCCAACACTATCCCCGGATGCAAATTGCATCCTTCTTCCGATCGCGCCGCACCGCCGCACCCATAGCTGCTACGACTCTGATGTTTGCAATGATCCTCGGCGTCTCTTGGCATCGAGCCGCCACCGTCCAAGCCCAAACCAAACGGCCCATCTCGGCTGACGACATCTGGCGCATGCGCCAGGTCAGCGACCCGCACGTTTCCCCCGATGGCAACTGGGTCGCCTACACCGTCACCTCGAACGATCGCGAAGCCGACAAGCGTCGCTCTTCCATCTGGATGGTGAACTGGCAAGGCAGTCAAAACATTCGCCTCACCCAAGGCCCGGAATCCGACTCCACGCCGCGCTGGAGCCCCGACGGAAAATATCTTTCGTTCTTGTCGGCGCGCAAAGACGGCAAGTCGCAAGTCTGGCTGCTCGACCGCCGCGGCGGCGAAGCGCAGCAACTCACGAATGTGAAACGCGACATCGACGCTTACGCATGGTCGCCGGATGCCAAGCGGCTCGTTTTGCAGTTGAGCGGCGACGAAGAGGAAGAAGATAAGACCGCTGCCGACGGCACGAAGAAACCCAAGGTGCCCAAGCCGATTGTTATCGACCGCTATCAGTTCAAAGAAGACGTCGAGGGTTATCTCACCGAAGCGTCGCGCAGCCAGCTTTCGCTCTTCGATGTCGAGAGCAAGAACCTCGAACCGCTCACATCCGATCGCCGCTTCAACGACAACCATCCAACTTGGTCGCCCGAGGGTTCGCGCATCGCATATATCAGCAACCACAACAGCGATCCCGACCAGACCGACGTCGAGGAAATCTACCTCATCGATGCGAAAAGCGGCGCCACGCCGCGCGAGATTACCAGGTGCAACGCTCCTAGCGGCCAGCACCTCGCTTGGAGTCCCGACGGCAAGACGATCGCATATCTGGAAGGTTTTGAGCTCAAATACGACGCGTACAGCCAGAATTCGCTGCACGTGGTGTCCACCGATGGCGGGACGCCGCGCGAACTCGCGGCGAAACTCGATCGCCACATCTCGATGCCCGAATTCACGCCGGACGGCGCCGCGATCACGTTCACGTTCGGCGACGACCGCCGCGAGTACATTGGTCGCGTCCCGGTCGCGGACGGGGAAGTCGAACGCCTCACCGACGGCAGCGCTGTGATTTTCCAGCGTTCGGTGGCATCTGGCCACACCGCCGTGAATGCATCGAACGACACAACCGCACCCGAAATCTATGCGCTCGAATCCGGTAAGCTGCACAAGCTCACTCCGCAAAACGACGCGCTGCTCTCCGAACTGCAACTCGGCGCCGTCGAAGACATTTCGTTCAAGAGCAAAGACGGCACCGAGGTTCACGGCCTGATGACCAAGCCGCCCGGCTACGACTCAACCAAGAAATATCCCACGCTGCTCTGGATTCACGGCGGGCCGACCATGCAGGACGATCACTCCCTCCCGTTCGACACGTATCCGCTACAGGTCGAGCGGCAAATGTTCGCGGCGCGCGGCTACGTAGTTCTGGCGGTCAATTATCGTGGCAGCAATGGCCGCGGCGCGGCCTACACCAAGGCGATCGCTGCGGACTGGGGCGACAAAGAAGTCGCGGACTTGCTTGCCGCCGTCGATTACGCGGTCGCCAGGGGCATCGCCGATCCCGATCGCCTCGGCGTTGGTGGATGGAGCTACGGCGGAATGCTCACCGATTTCGTCATCGCATCCGACGCGCGCTTCAAAGTGGCGATGGCGGGCGCCGGCATCGGCAACGAACTCGGAATGTACGGTGGCGATCAGTACATCCGCCAGTACAACAACGAACTCGGCCCGCCGTGGAAAAATCTCGATCTCTGGATCAAGGTCTCTTATCCGTTCTACAAGGCGGACCGGATCAAGACGCCGACTCTATTCATGGGCGGCCGCGCCGACTTTAACGTGCCCATCATCGGCGGCGAGCAGATGTATCAAGCCCTGCGAACTTTGGGCGTGCCGACGCAGCTCGTGGTCTATCCCGACCAATTTCACTTATTCACGAGGCCGAGCTACATCCACGACCGGATGGAGCGCTATTTTGCCTGGTACGACAAGTATTTGAAACCTTGAGAAACGTGTCGGCGATTTGAAACGCGGAGTGATCAGCGGCGCGAGACACCTGTGATAGTCAAAGCCTGATGGGGTGAACAACGAAAAGTTAAAGCGTTGCGTTGCCTGCAAGAGTTGATCCAGCGAAATCATCGATTTTCAAAAGGATCAACTCTCGCAGACTCGACTACTTCCGTGGATGCGCGTTGGCGAATTCTGCCGCTTCTTTCAGTTCGCGATCCGCCTGAGCCAAGAGTTCGGCAGCTTTCTCGGCGTGCCCGCCCAAGTCGTAATGGTTATCGGTACGAGCCGTTTCTGTCTCCTGATAGGCCTCGATGATGTGCTTTTGCGCCGATGCGAGATGCGGGTGTCTCCGGGCGTCGATATTCTCAACCGGCCGTTGCGCGACCGCTACCCCGGCCAAAACCAACAACGCCATCAAGGCGAGGCCCGACAGTAGGTTCTTCTTCATTCGACATTTCCTTTCTTGAACACGGTTTGAACAGACGGCGAGACACGAAATGGACCGCGACCGCTAAATTGTCTCGCCTGGTGTGCCTTGGACAATAGACCGTGATTGCGAAGTTTGCAACCCGACTGACCGCGCGAGTTTCTTTCCAGTTAGTCTCGGCGTGACGAGGTGAAAGAATCTGCGGCACCGAATGCGTGATCGAAGCTTGCCTGACGAAGCGCATTTATTTCTGCATCATTCAGTCGCATCCGACGAACGTTTTCGTATTCGTCTTGCAGCGTTGTGTGGAACATCGCCGGATCGTCGGTCGATAGCACAATCGGAATTCCGTGCCGCAAAAGCTTAGGCAGCGGGTGATCTTCGATCCGCGCATCTTTGCGATTGAGCTGTTTCGCCAACGCTCCGGTGCAGATGTTGCCAGCTGGGCAAACCTCCAGCGGAATCCGGCGGTCAGCAAGTAAGTCCATCAATTTCGCATCGTGGACCGCCGCGATGCCGTGTCCGATCCGCTCAACTTCCAAGAGCTCGATTGCTTCGCGGATCTTTTCGGGGCCGCCGATTTCGCCCGCATGAATCAGACGATGAAGGCCGATGTCGGCGGCTTTCTGGTAGACCGGCCGAAAATCCTTGGTTTCAACGGACAATTCATCTCCACCGATGCCGAATGCGACGATTGACCCGGATTTGTCTTGAGAACGCGCGGCCGCTTTCACGACTTCCATCGCAGCGTCGGAACCGAATTGACGCACCGCATCGAAAATAAACTTCAGCCGCAATCCGCGCCTCTCGAACGGTTCGGCGGCCGCCAGCGCGGCCTCAAAATTCGCTTCCGGAGTTTGTTTCCGCAGAATCATCACTCCGACCGACAGAATGATCTCGGCGTACACGACATTCTGACGTAGCAAATACTCGGCGAGATCGGTAAGGATCAACGCGTAATCTTGAGGGTCGCGGAGAAACGAAGTAACCCATTTGAACGCTTCGAGGAACCCGATGAAGTCGCGGTAGGCGTACTTCTCGCGCACTTCCGCTTCGGTAAAGACCACGCCATGACGCCGCGTCAATGCGCAAACGGTCGCGGGCTGGATCGACCCTTCCAGGTGAAGATGCAACTCGGCAACGGGGCCGACGACGTTGGAATCGTGAATTTTCTTTTCTTCTCCTATCTGCGTGCCCTTCCGCATCCTCTGTGATGAATTGCTTCTATGAGTCTCGAGTTCGCTCAATTTGAGTGTGGCATGTTCGGTTTGCCGGCGTTGGTCCAAGCCGTTAGCCAGTATGATCCAACGTCGGTCGAGGCTTCCGACAACTGCCGAATCAAAGTCGCCGCAGTCAAATTGTAGAAGTGATCGAAGTATTCATCGTTGTACGCCTTGCTGGACAGGTGCGCGTTTCGATCTGCCAGTAGGATCGTTTCGAGCGCACTGTGCGCGCTCAGGCACGATTCAAACGCGTGGTCGGTTGGATCGCTAATGAATGACGCGTCGTTCGGTCGAATTGGAAAGAACGAAGAGAACCGATCGATGAGCGTAGTGCCGAACCGTTCGTTGATTCCGTTTTGCAGCGTCAGGTGTCCGTCGAAATTTTCGGTCGTATTGAACGGATCGTGCGCCTCGGCGACATATCCGGCCAGGATTGCCGCATTGAGTTTCACCTCGTCCCAGCGTCCCTGCTGAAACGACGTAGTCAGCTTCGCGCTGTAGACGCCGATCTGCCACGGCAACAGCCCCGTCGCTTCGAGTTTCGATTTGCTGTATTTGCTGAGCGCAACTTTGTAAACACGAGGAAGGGTCGTATAAGGGAAGCGACCGTAGCGGTCGAGATAAATGAAATGATTGTGCTTCTCGTTTGGAGTCTTGGACTCGGCGTCGAGCGGGTCGGCGACGTGTAGTGCGAGGTACGAGCGATTTTCGTCGAAGAAAGACCGCAAATCGGGAGGCAAGGTATCGACGGCTTTGCCGACGATCATTCGCTGAGCGCTCACGCCCCACGCGTTTGTTTTTCGCGGAGCGAGCCAGGCAACGACGGCGAGAATCGCGAGGGGAATCGAGGCGAGGATCATGGCGTTCAACCACCGCGATGCGCGAAAAGCGTTGGTTGCTCCGGCACTATCCTGCGAAGTCACTGGCTCGAAACGCAAAACATCGAGCCCTGCATCAGCCAATTGCGATGGAAGCCGTTCGTCCGGCATTGCGCAGTCCTCTACGCCCCATTCGAGGCGCGCAGCGTGCTCTTCCTGCGTCCGTAGTTGTAGTAGAACACGAGTCCAATCGCCATCCATACAAAGAATCGAATCCAGTTGGTGATCGGCAGTCCCGCCATGAGCAACAGGCACGTAACGATGGTGATGATCGGTGCGATCGGTCCGCCTGGTGCGCGGAAGGCGCGCTTTCGATTCGGCTCGCGGTAGCGAAGGATCAACACACCGGCCGCGACGAGCGCGAAGGCGAACAACGTGCCGATATTCGAGAGGTCGGCGAGCGTGCCGATGTCGAGCAATCCGGCGGGGATGCCGACGACGAACCCCGCCATCCACGTCGAGAAGTCGGGCGTGCAATATTTTGGGTGCACTCGGCTGAAAATGCGGGGCAGCAATCCATCGCGCGACATCGCGAACCAGACGCGCGCCTGTCCGAGTTGAAACACCAGCAGGGAAGAAATCATTCCCGTTAGCGCGCCGAGAAGAACGACGAGGCGGACACCGGTGAAGTGGAGTTTCTTCAGCGCATTCACGACTGGCGCTGCGTCGTCGACGAGCGATTGCCATGGCACGATTCCCGTGAGCACGACCACCACGCCGATGTAGAGCATCGTGCAGATGATCAACGTCAGGATGATGCCAATCGGAACGTCGCGTTGTGGATTCTTGCATTCCTCGGCAGCGGTGGAGACGGAGTCGAAGCCGATATAGGTGAAGAATACGATCGATCCGCCGGTGAGGATCCCGGGCCAGCCGTTGGGAGCGAAGGGGTGCCAATTGGCCGGGTGAATAAGGCGGGACGCGAATCCGATAAAAACGAGAATCGCGACAATTTTGAGCAGCACCATGATGTTGTTGGTCTCTGCCGACTCGCGGATGCCGCGTACGAGGATTACCGTGAGAATCATCACGATGATGAACGCCGGCCAATTGAAGCCGAAATGCCAGCCGGGACCGTACAGCATGTTGCCTTGCAGGTCCGCGAGTCCGCCGGGCAAATATGCCGGAGTGATCCAGCGCAAGTTGGGATGGACGCCGAACCAGTCGAGCAGACCGACGATGTGCGCAGAGAAGCCGACGCTTACGGCCATGTTGCTGACGGCGTATTCGAGAATCAAATCCCAGCCGATGATCCAGGCGATGAGTTCGCCCATCGTTGCGTAGGTGTAGGTGTAGGCGCTGCCCGCGATCGGAATCATGGCGGCGAGTTCGGCATAGCAGACCGAGGCGAATCCGCACACGACGGCGACGAGAATGAAGGAGATCGCGATGGCCGGACCCGCGCCAGGACGGCCGAAGGACGCGGAGTGGTAGATCAAATATTCGAGCAGCGGCGCGTTCAGGATCGAAGACGCTTCGAGCTTCTGGCCCGCGATCGCGGTGCCGACGATGGTGAAGATTCCGGAGCCGATGACCGCGCCGATTCCGAGTGACGTAAGACTGAGCCAGCCAAGGGATTTCTTGAGCTTTACTTCGGCATTTTCGGAGTCGGACAGAAGCTGATCGATACTCTTGCAGTTGAAGAGCTGTGACGCCACCCGTGGTCTCCGATCGTCGTGAGATAGACGAACCGATGGTGCTCAGATTTGTACGACGCGATGCCGCGTGCGGCGTGATGTCGCGGTTGATGGTTGAGAACGGGTTCACTGTACATTGAAGGCGGGAAAAGGTGCAACTGGGGGCGGGGCCGCCCGGCGGCGATAGCGTTGGCGGTTGTTTCCGACGCGGGCTTCGCTTGGGGTTCGCTTTTTGAGGGTTAACTTCCATCCATTTTTGCGGACTCTGGAAGTGATTGAGATTGTTGGGGATGGAGGCGGTTCCCTTCGGGGATTTGGTTGAAGTCTGGAAGATGAAGATAGCAAAGGAGATAGAGGAGGAAAAATGGCGGTGGATCGTGGATCGGGAAGGAAGAGCAGGACGAGGGTTCGGGACGAAGGTTGGCGGAGTGGTCGGTTTCAGGGAACCATAAAGAGTGTGGTATGAACTTCCTAGGTATGAATAGGTACTCTATAGTATTGGGGATTTTGGGGCGCAGCGGTGCTGCGCCCTCACATGAAGAGAGGCGCGAGGATCAGGCTTGGGTTAGTTGGGCGTAGCGTTCGATGAATTTTTTGGTGCCGCGGCCGGGGAAGGTTACGGCTAGCTTGCGGTCGTCTTCATCGCCTTCTACGGCGACGACGGTGCCTACGCCGTATTCGGGGTGGCGGACTTTTTGGCCTAGCAACGGGTCGCTGCCGGCGGATTTCTTGCCGAAGGCTGAGGCGGAACGGCCGAAGGATGGCGTGGTTGACGGAGTCGGCGTGCGTCGCGTAGGTACGTTTGGGGCTGCTTTGCCTCGGATGCGGCGCGCGAATTCTTCGGGGGAGTACGAGTATTCGGGGTCGGGTTCGTAGCGGCGGGTCTGACCGATCTCGGCCATGGAGCCGCGAACCGTGTCGACCAGTTCGCTTGGGATTTCTGTGAGAAAGCGCGAGGGAAGAGACGCGCGCAGTTGCTGTTCGTTGCCGAAGACGCGGCGATAAACGGCGCGGGTTAGCGTCAGCGATTTACGCGCGCGGGTCATGCCGACGTAGACGAGGCGGCGCTCTTCCTCGATGCCTTTGGGATCGTCGAAGGAGCGGCTGTGCGGGCAGATGCCTTCTTCCATGCCGGTAAGGAAGACGTGATCGAATTCGAGGCCCTTGGTGCTGTGCAGGGTGATGAGTGTGACGCCGGGCTTGTCTTCGAAAGAGTCGGCATCGCTGACCAGCGCAGCGGCGTCGAGGAAGTCGCTGAAGTCCTCACCGGATTCTTCGCTTTCGGCGATGGCGCGCGAGAGTTCTTCGAGGTTTTCGATGCGCGCGACATCGTCGGGCGTGTTGCGGTCTTTCAACATCTCCATATAGCCGGTGTCGTCGAGCACGCTGCGAAGAAATTGCGGTGGGTCCATTTTCAGATAATTGTCTTGCAGCTTGGCGATCAAATCCTGAAACGCGCGCAGGGGAGCGACGGCGCGGCCGGCCGAAGCCCCCGAGACATATTTGTTGATGGCGTCCCAGAGGGGCGTGTTGTCGGCGCGGGCCGATTCACGCAGTGCGTCCAAGGTGGTTTTGCCGATACCGCGTGGGGGGACGTTTAGCACGCGGAGGAGAGAGACGTCGTCTTCCGGATGGAGCGCGAGGCGCACGTAAGCGAGCGCGTCTTTGATCTCGGCCCGATTGTAAAAGCTGAAGCCGCCGACAAGTTTGTAGCGGATGCCTCGGCGGCGGAAGACTTCCTCGAACGCGCGCGACTGGAAGTTGGTGCGGTACTCGACGGCGCAGGTGAGGGAAGAGTCGTCGTCGAGAATGCGGCTGAGCTCGCCTGCGACAAATTCGGCTTCGGCGAACGCGTCGCGGCCTTCGAAATATTTCAGGTTGATGCCGGAGCCATTTTCGGCGCTGAGCGATTTGCCGAGTCGGTCGGGATTGTTGGCGACGACGGCGCCCGCGGCGTCAAGAATATTTTGCGTTGAGCGATAGTTGCGCTCGAGCTTGATGACTTTCGCATTGGGAAAGTCGTGCGAAAAGCTCATGAGGATCGAGACGTCGGCGCCGCGCCAGCGATAGATGGATTGATCTTCGTCGCCGACGACGCAAACGTTGCGATTGGCGCTGGTCAGCAAGCGCATTAATTCGTATTGGACACGGTTGGTGTCCTGATATTCGTCGACGTGGATGTACTGGAAGCGGTTCTGCCACTTTTCGCGAACGCCTTGATGCTCACGGAGCATGCGCGCGGTGCGGAGTAGGAGATCGTCGAAGTCGAGCGCGTTGCCTTGGCGAAGCTGGCGGTCGTATTCGGCGTAGATGTCGGCGATGCGGCGGCCGTCTTTGCTGATGGCTTCGCTGCGCATTTTTCCCGGCGTGGTGCCGTAATTTTTCGCCTGGCTGATGGCGCTAAGGACGCTGCGGGGAGCGAGCTCTTCGTCGTCGACGGCGAGCTTGGCCATGGCTAGCTTGATGGCGGCTAGTTGATCGTCGGTGTCGTAGATGGCGAAATCTTTCGGGAGGCCGGCTGCGGGGGCTTCGCGGCGGAGGAGGCGTGCGCAGAGCGAGTGGAAGGTGGAAAGCCACGGCTGGGCTGGCGGAACTCCGGCCCGAAGAAGTAACGCGCCAACGCGATTGCGCATTTCTTCGGCGGCTTTGTTGGTGAAGGTGACGGCGAGGATGGATTCGGCGGGAGTGCCGTTGGCGATCAGGTTGGCCATCCGGAATGTGATGGCGCGCGTTTTGCCGGTGCCTGCCCCGGCGAGGATCAAGACGGGGCCTTCGGTGGTTTCGGCGGCGCGACGCTGTTCTGGATTTAATTCTTCTAGGAGAGTTTGCATGGGGTCTTGGGCGCTCAGAAATTTTCGCTCACTCATGTTAGCTGACGGGGGAGAGAGGCGCAAACGAGTGCGTTTTCTCTTTGGAATTAGCGTGGAAAACATTTTGAGGCGGAGATGGTAGTGCAGAAAGCGAGGAGCCGGCAGGGGTGCCGGCGCTACCGCTTGTCGATGAAAGAGAAATGCTAGTTCGCGGGGCGGCGGCGGCTCAGGTCGATGTCGAAGTACGTGAGTGTGTCGGAGCGATTCATTCTCGCGATTTGCGGGATGTAGAGGTGGGCGCTTTGCAGGAGGTCAAATTGATTTTGCATGTCGAAATAGAGCAGACCCTGGACGCTGCTGTGGGCGCCGACGACGCTGGTGGGGATTGCGGCGTTTTCGGCTTGGGTTTCGAGTTCTTGCCAGTGTTTGTCGCGGCCGGCTGGTGAGCCGCTGGGGACGGGAACCGGCAAGCGTGGGCCGTGTTTTGCAGTGGGATCTTTGGATTTTGCCTTGAGGACGGCGTCAGCTAGCTCTTCGGCGTTGAGCGAGGGGACTTCCTGGCGATTTTCGTCGCCGAGTTGGACGGTGAGGCGGATGCTATCGAGATTGATGCGGAGGCTATCGTCGGAGTCGTTGCGGAAATTCACTTGAACGGCGAGAACGCCGGCGGCGAACGGAGATTTCTTTGGGAATTTGTCTTTGTATTGCGACGCGTCGCTCCACGGGAGCGCGGAGATGGTGAGGCCTTCGTGGGATTCGAGCGAGGCGGTTTTGAGCGAGTCTTGCGGCGTGGCCGAAAAGAGCATCGTGGCTGCAAAAACGCACACGCAGAGCACGGGAAGTACGATGACCTGGTTTCGCATCGGGCTATAATAAACCTTTCTCGTTACGACGCCTTCGATTCGCGGGGAAAGTGCGGGGTTGCCCGCGAAGTTGTGGGATTGTGTGAGGCGGCCCGGCGCAAAGTGCGCACGTGCGACGAGCGGTGGCAAGACGCGGCGGTCGGGCGGAGCAAGCCCCGCCCCTACACCGGCACGTCGTCGAATTAAGTTGCAAATGAGGGATTGACGGAGTGTATTTCGTTTATAGCCTGCTCCTGACGCTCGCGGCGATTGTGACGTCGCCTTACTGGATATTTCAGGGATTGCGGCACGGAAAATACTTTTCCAATTTGAAGGAACGGCTTGGATTTTCGTTCCCGGGGCTCAGCGCGCCGCCTGTACAGCGGGATGGAGCGATGTGGATTCATGCGGTGTCGGTGGGCGAGGTTTTGTCAGGAGTGGCGCTGGCGCAGAAGTTGAGGCAGACGTATCCAGCGCGGCCGTTGGTGATTTCGACGACGACGCTGACGGGGCAGGCGTTGGCGCGCGAGCGGATGAAGTTTGCGGATGCCGTGATTTATTTTCCGCTGGACTACGCGTTCAGCGTGCGGCGTGTGCTGGAGGCGGTGCGGCCGTCGCTGGTGATCGTGCTGGAGACGGAGATCTGGCCGAATTTTCTGCGAGAGGCTGCGAAGCGGAAAGTGCCGGTGCTGTTTGTCAGCGGGCGGATCTCGGATCTGTCGTTTGCGCGGTATCAGAAATATTTTCGGTGGGCGGGATTTTATCTTCGGCCGTTTTTGCGGAGCGCGTTGGGATTTGCTGGCGCTTTTTTGATGCAGAGCGAAGTCGACGCGGACCGGGTGCGCGCTCTGGGCGCGCCTGCTTCACGCGTTTTTGTGAGCGGGAATTTGAAGTATGACCAGGCGATGCCGGCGCCGACGCCGTTGGCGCATTGGCTGGAGGGCGAGATTGCGCGCGGCGGGCGGCGGCCGTTGATTGTGGCGGGGAGCGTAGTGTCGACGGAAGAGCCGCTGGCGTTGATTGCGTTTGGCGTGGTGCAGGGGGAGTTTCCGGATGCGTTTTTGGTGATGGCGCCGAGGAAGCCGGAGTTTTTTCAGCAGGCGGCGGATTTTATTCATGAGTCGCGGCGGAAATTTGTGCGGCGGTCGGAGTTGAAGATTAGCGGGAATGGGATGGAGGTGACGGCTCCGGGGCAGAGTTATAGCGGCGTGACGATTCCTGGTGACGTGACGGTATTGTTGCTCGATAGCATCGGCGAGCTGGCTTCGCTGTATGGGCTTGCGGATGGCGCGTTTGTGGGCGGGTCGCTGGTGGAGTCGGGCGGGCACAATATTTTGGAGCCGGCGGCGTTTGGCAAGGTGCCGGTGTTTGGGCCGTCGATGGAAAATTTTGCGGAGATGGCGTCGCGATTTGTTTCGGCGAAAGCGGCGGTGCAGGTGGAGAGCCCGGAAGATGCAGGCGTGGCGTGGATCGAATTGCTGCGCGATCCGGAGCGGCAGCGCGCGATGAGTGAGACCGCGAAGCGGTTGGTGGATGAGAGTCGTGGAGCGACGGCGCGGGCGATGGATGAGATCGCAAAATATTTGAGGCCCGAGGGGTGACGCGGATTCCGACGGCGACGGCTTTGCTGCTGATGCCGTTGACCATCGCGTACGAATTTATCGTGAACTGGAAGAATAGCGTCTACGACAGCGGTTCAGCTAAACCAAAGCGATTGAAAGGGACGGTCATCAGTGTTGGAAATTTGACGACCGGTGGAACGGGAAAGACGCCGATGGTGTTGTGGTTGGCTGAGCGATTCTTATCGAAAGGGAAGAGCGTTGCGATTTTGAGCCGCGGATACAAAGGCTCCGGCGGGACGAGCGACGAGATCGAGTTGCTGAAGCGGCGGTTGCAGGGGCGGGTTCGATTCGGAGTTGGAGCGGACCGGTATCGAACGGGTTTGAATCTGGAGTCGCAAGAACGCGTAGATGTTTTTCTGCTCGATGATGGATTTCAGCATCGGAAACTTGCTCGTGATTTGGACATTTTGATGCTGGACGGTTCGCGAAAACTGGAGAACGAGTGGCTGTTGCCGTCGGGTTCGCTTCGCGAGCCGATTTCAGCGTGCCGGCGAGCTGACCTGTTGGTGGTGTCAAGAAAGTTCGACCGAGTTCCGATTGAGGCTGAAGACGCGCACATACACCGCATTTTCTATGCGCAGACGCGCTTGCTCGGGTTTCGGCGGTTGGGTGCGGATGGTGAACTGAAGTACGTGAGCGAGATCGGTGATGGGCCAGTTTTTGCGTTTTGCGGAATCGGGAACCCGGATGCGTTTTTCGCTGATCTCGTGCTTTGGCATGTTGAACTCGCAGGCGAGAAGAGATTTCGCGATCATCAAGCGTACTCCGATGCGGATGTCGGGCGGTTGGAAGCCGAAGCGGATAAGGCCTCGGCGACGGGTTTTGTGACGACGGAGAAGGACGCGGCGAACCTTGTGGGGCGGAAGTTTCGGCGGCCGGTGTGGGTCGCGGTGATCGATTTTGTTTTCTCGGCCGAGACCGAGTTTGTGGCGGCGATTGATCGCGTGTTGCGCGAAAGGCGTGGTGGGGCGGCTTGAGAATCTTGATTCGCGCGACGAATTGGGTGGGCGACGCGATTATGGCGATGCCGGCGTTGCGTGCGGTGCGTGGGAAATTTCCGGGCGCGCAGGTGGCGATTGTGGCGCGGCCTTATGTTGCAGATATTTATCGCGATCAGGGCGTTTGCGATGAGTTGATTGCTTACGACCCGCGCGGGGCGGAAAAGGGTTGGTCGGGGCGCGAACGGCTGGCGCGGCTGCTGCGCGATGGCAAATTTGATGTGGCTCTGCTGTTACAGAACGCGTTCGATGCGGCTTGGCTGGCTTGGCGTGCGGGGATCCCGGAGCGGATTGGGTATGCGCGGGATGGCCGGCGTATTTTGCTGACCAAGGCGGTGCCGGTACCTCTGGTGGGTGAGATTCCGGCGCATGAGCAGTTTTATTATTTGGAATTGTTGCGGCGGGTTGGTTGGATCGAGCGGTTGCAAGGTGAAAGCGAGATTTCGCTCAGGATTGCTGAGTCGGCGCGTGATGCGGCGGAGAAAGCTTTGCGCGCGGCTGGGGTGCGTTCGAATGCGGTGCGCGTTGCGGTTGGCGCGGGGGCTTCGTATGGATCGGCGAAATGTTGGCCGCCGGATCGGTTCGCGGAGGTAGCGAATCGATTGATGGCGGAATCGGATGCGGAGATTATTTTGTTTGGCACGGCGGGGGAGGCGACGGTTTCGTCGGCGATTGCTGCGGGGATGAGGCGCGCGCCGATTGATCTGACCGGAAAAACGGCGATTGCCGATCTGCCGGCATTGCTGTCGCGATGCCACGTTTTCATTGGCAACGATTCGGGCGCGATGCATGTGGCGTCGGCGGTGGGGCTTCCAGTAGTTGGCGTGTTTGGTCCGACCGATCCGTTTGGGACAGCGCCGGTTACGACGCGGTGCACGATCGTGCAGGAAAAACCATATTGCAGTCCGTGCTTTTTGCGGCGATGCCCGACCGATCATCGTTGTATGACAAAGATTTCGCCCGACAGCGTTGTGGCGGCGGCTGACGCGTGGCTTGCCGCGGAGCACGCGGGGGTGCGTCCTGCCTGAGCCTGCGCTGCTGCGCCCGGCGGTTTTTCTCGATCGCGACGGGACGATTTCGGAAGACGTTGGCTACTTGAATGATGTGCGGCAATTTCGTATGTTTCCTTTCGCGGCAGGGGCCATTCGAAAACTGAACGACGCGAACCTGCCGGTGATCGTCGTCACCAATCAATCGGGTGTGGGCCGCGGATTTTTTGCGGAGTCCATGGTGCACACCGTGCACGAAGAGATGACACAGCAACTTGCCGCGGCGGGTGCGCATCTCACTGCGATCTATTACTGCCCGCACACTTCTGATGATGATTGCGATTGCCGAAAGCCGAAGCCGGGGATGATGCAACGCGCGGTGGGGGAGCATGGCGCGGATTTACGGCGGTCGTTTGTGGTTGGCGATCGATACGGGGATGTGGAGTTGGCGCAGGCGAATGGCGGGCGCGGTGTGCTGGTGCGGACTGGATATGGCGAAGAGGATTTGCGCCTGAATGGCGCTGCGTGGACGCAGCAGCCGGATTTTGTGGCGGATGATTTGGCCGATGCGGTGGAGTGGATTTTGAGGCAGGCGAGATGAAGCGTGGGCGAGTGGCAGTTGACGCGGTATCGGCGGCATCGAGTTCGGTCGATCTGGTGTCTTTGGCGGATCACGTCGAAGCGTTTGGCGGCAGGACCGTGGTCGTGCTTGGCGATTTTGTCGCGGATGAATTTCAGTTTGGCGAGATTTCGCGGGTTTCGCGTGAAGCGCCAGTTTTGATTTTGAAGCATCGGGAAACACAGTTAGTGCCGGGCGGGGGGGCGAACGCGGCGAACAATTTCGCGGCTTTGGGAGCGAGGGTGCTGCCGGTGACGGTGGTCGGGCAGGACGCCGCCGGTGACGCACTAGTGGCCTATTTTCGAGAGCGGAAGATGGATGTGTCGGGCGTGCTGCGTGTGAAGGGGCACACGACGCCGACGAAGACGCGGTTTTTGGCGGGATGGGCGCACACGGTGGCGCAGCAGGTTTTGCGCGTGGATCGCGAGCCGGTGGCGGAGTTGGCGCATGGAGTGAGAGCGAAGATTGCCGCGTCGCTGCGGGCGAAGGTGCGGCGTGCGGATGCGATCGCAGTATCGGATTATGGATTTGGAGTGGCGACGCCGGAATTGGTGCGAAAGTCGATGTCGAAGCGAAAGAATGTAGTCGTGACGTTGGATGCGCGTTATTCACTGAGTGCGTATGCGAAGGCGGGGATTACGTCGGCGACGCCGAATGAGGCGGAGCTGGAGGCGCTGCACCACACCTCGATCGGGCAAAACGTCGCGGAGTTGGAGCGATGCGGACGGGCGACGCTAGGGGCAATGAGGCTGCACTCGCTGCTGGTGACGCGGGGGCGCGATGGGATGGCGTTGTTCGAATCGCCGGCCCGGCTCACGCATATCCCGATCCACGGGAGCAATCAGGCTGTGGATGTGACGGGTGCGGGGGACACGGTGTTGGCGGCGTACACGCTGGCGCTTGCGACCGGGGCGTCGCCGCTGGAGGCAGCGCACATCGCGAATATTGCCGGTGGGCTTGTAGTGATGAAGCGAGGCACGGCGACGGTGTCGCGCCGCGAGTTGCTGCAGGCGATTCGAGGCGAAGTGTCGGGAGCGAGCGGCTGAATTCATGCGAACTGCATCGTCAAAAGTTTTATCCCGCGAGGAACTGCGCGAAGCGATCGCGGAGCGAAAACGCGGAGGATCGCGCGTCGTGTTCGCGAATGGGTGCTTCGACACGCTGCACGTCGGGCATGTGCGTTACCTCGAAGGTGCTCGCCGTGAAGGGGATCTGCTGGTTGTGGCAGTGAACGACGATGCCAGCGTTCGAAAGTTGAAGGGCGCGGGGCGGCCGGTGTTGAGCGAATCGGCGCGCGCGGATCTCGTCGCGGCGTTAGGCGTCGTTGATTATGTTGTGTTGTTCCACGAGCTGACCGTCGAGCCACTGCTGGAGCTGCTGCGTCCGGATGTTCACGGGAAAGGCACAGATTATTCGACCGAAACAGTGCCCGAACGCGAGGTTGCGGCGCGGCTGGGTATCCGAATCGCGATCGTCGGCGATTCCAAAGACCATTCGACGCGCGATTTTTTCGAAACGGTTCGCAAGGCACCGCATGCCTGAGCCGCGTTTCCTCGTGCTGCGACTGGGCTCACTGGGAGACATCGTGCACACTTTCCCCGCCGTCGCCGCATTGCGTGAATCCGTTCCCAATGGCGAGATCGTTTGGGTCACGCATCCGCGATGGAAGAACCTGGTGGAAAGCAGTCGGCTCGCTTCCGAGATTCGAACGATCGAATCTCGCGACCTTTCTTCGGTACGGTCGATGATCTCGGGTTTGCGAAATTCTCGCTGGCACGTGGCGATCGACTATCAAGGATTGTGGAAGTCGGCGACGCTCCCATTTTTCGGTGGAGTGAAGTGCAGAATTGGATTTTCTTCGGACACGATTCGCGAATATGGCGTGCCGATTCTGTATAGCGAGCGAGTGAAGGCCGCGACAATTCACATCGCCGATCAAAATGGAGAATTGTCGCGACGCGCGGGTTCGCGCAAGCGCGTCGCGCGTGTGACGCTGTCTATTTCGCAAAGAGATGAAGAGAGCGCGAGGTCGCAGTTACAGCAGGCGGGCATCGGTCGCTACATTGTGCTCAGTCCCGGAGGCGGCTGGCGCGCGAAATGCTGGCCGGCGGAACGGTTCGGAGAGCTCTGCCAGATGATTCGAACGACGCTCGGACTGCGCAGCGTCGTGAACTATGGACCCGGTGAGGAGGATCTGGCCGCGGCCGTTCGCGCGGCTAGCGGCGATGCTGAACCGTTCTTTTGCAATTTTGAGCTAGGGCCATTGATGGCGACCCTCCGGTCCGCGGCGTGTATCGTCGGCGGAGACACAGGCCCCCTGCATTTGGCGATCGCACTGGGGACTCCGGCGGTCGGTCTCTACGGTCCGACTGATCCTGCGCGCAACGGCCCTTTTCGCAATCCGCCACAAATCGGGTCCGATGGCGCAGAGGCGCGGGACACGGATCCATGTGACGGCGACATTGTTTTGCGAGCGCCGAACAGTGTGACATCGCACAGCCGAAACAATCAGACCGATCCGTCGATGCTCGCAATTGAAGTCGAATCGGTGTTCAAGATGCTTCACCGGCGGATCGGCGCGGTTTCGTGAACGCGGCGCGTTTTTTCGCCCAGTGGCGCGTGCGGTTGGGCTATCCGCTCGCGATCGTGGTGCTCCTATTCGCTCATCCGAAGCCCTTGAGCATATTGTGGGGTGCGCTCGTCGGTGTAATTGGGCTGCTGATACGAGCATCAGCCGCTGGGCATCTACATAAACAAGAGAAGCTCACGGTTAGCGGGCCCTACGCCTACACCCGCAATCCACTTTATTTTGGCAGCGCCATTCTAGCCGCCGGCTCCGCCATCGCGATGAATTCGTGGATTTCCGCGCTAGTGCTGTGCGGCTACTTCGCGTTGTTTTATGCGATCGTGATGCGCCGCGAAGAAGGCGAACTACGCTTTCATCATGGCGCCGCATTTGACGGCTACGCTAAGGCGGTGCCCCTTTTTGTCCCGCGAATCAGGCCTGCGAAATTGGGGCAGGATGGGATCGCGGCGTTTTCGTTGGCGCAATACAAAAAAAACCGCGAATATCGAGCCGCGATCGGATTCTCGATTCTGCTCGTCGTGCTTGTGGTCGAGTGGTATTTGCGCTTGCTTCATTGAGTCGTCGAGATCGTTGACGGCAATGCGCACAAGAACGCAGCGGCGATCGCGACGGCCGGCGTTTTCACGTGACGCGTCTCAACCGAGCGAGTGTCTCGATGTGGAAGGTCTGCGGGAACAAATCAAACAAATGCATTTCCGAGATTTCGTAGCGATTGCTCGACGCTTCCGCAGCCGCGTCGCCTTCCTTCTTCTTGGCCGTTCCAGTCAAAATCGCCAGATCACGCGCCAAAGTCGAAGGATCGCACGACAGATATGCGATCTCTGGCGCGCCCAGCGCTGAGAGAGCCATGGCCGCTCCGACACCTAACCCCGCACGCGGTGGATCGAGCGCAACGAAGTCTGGCTTTTCCTGCGTCTTTCGCAAAAACTCTTCTGCGTGTTCGTTGTGGGAAGTCACAGTCACACCAGCGGTCTCCGCGTTCGCGTAGAGATCCGTCGTGGCAGCGAGATTGGCGTCCACGCTGATGACCTTGTTGAATGTCTTCGCCAGAGGCAGCGTGAAAAATCCGACGCCGGAGTAGAGATCGAGAGCGAGGTTGCCTTTGGCTCCGGCGGTCATTGTTTTCAGCAAGTCTTCGACCAGGAACCGATTCACCTGGAAAAAGGACAAATGGCTGACTCGAAACCGGAATCCGCCGGCTTCGTGCATTAGAAATCCGGGTCCCGTCAGCTCGAAGCGATCCTTGCTTTGATCGAGGAGCAACAAGCTTTCCAGTTGAGACACAGATTCGCGAAACGTTGCCGCGAGGTCGGCTGCGGACTTCGGGAAGCGCGTGAAGGCGACGTTTAGCGCTACCTTCTCGTCGTTCGAATCGACGAACGCTTCGATCTCCTGCACCTTGTCCGGCAGCTTGCCGGAACGCGTCAGGTCTTGCAGTTGTTCGAATGTCTTGTGCAATTTTGGCGACAGAATCGGGCAGACGTCGATCGGCAGAATCACCGAGCTTTCCGGAAGAAAATAGCCAAGTGCCATCGGCTTCGCATCGCGGAGCGCCCACTGCGCCCGGTTGCGATAGCCGAAAGGTTCGGCCGAGTGTGTCTGGATTGGCCCGTCCCAGTTGATGCGGCCAAGGCGCGACAACGTCTCGCGCAAGATCGACTGTTTGAACTCGAGCTGATGGGCAGCTGGAATATGTTGATAGTGGCAGCCGCCGCAGGTTTGAAAATGCGGGCACCGCGCTTTTTGCCGCAGCGGCGCGGGCACGGTAACTTCCTGCAGCTTCGCCCAGATCAATTTATTGCGCTTCGTTTTAACCGCCGCACGCACCGATTCCCCCGGCAAAACATAGGGCACAAACACGGTGTTTCCGTCGGCGTGCGACAATCCGTCGCCTCCATAGACAAGCTTCTCGATCGATAATAGTAACTCATCTGACATAAAGAGATCCATTCCGCGGTAAACCCGCGTGGGAAGAAAAGACCAAATACTCAGGAAAAGTAATAGAGGCTCAGGCGCGGCAACCCAAACTCTTCCAGTAATCGTTTCTGCAGCAACTGGCGTTCCACGAGCCCAATCTGTTCGGCTTTCATTTTGCGCCGATACTGCACCAACTGGCTATCGATCTCGCGCCGTATGCCCAGCATCTGATCCTCGGTGGCGTGCTGCGTCAGCGCGGCTTGCAGCTTTTCGTCGAGAATTGTCAGCCGCCGCTCCAGGTCCTCAAGGTTCAGCAATTCGGGTGTGTCCAGCAAAGGCATCGCGCCGTTCAGCGATCCTGCGATTTCGCTGAGCCGTATCGCCAAGTCGGGCTGTTCGCCGCCGAATTTTTCCTTTGCCAAGGCAATCTTCGCCAGATTCTTGTCGAAATACGCTCGCAACTCACCGCGCGAAAAAGGTTGCGCCGCCGCCTTCTTGTTCTTCGGCGTCGCGCCCGCCGCCGCTTCCTGAATCTCAGCCGCGGCGTCGAGCACCGCGTCCGTGCAATACGCCAGGCTCTTCAGCGGCTTCCCACCGCCGCGCCGCGATCGGCCATAACTTTCGAACGCGCTGTCGATCCCTTTCAGTACTGCTTCCAGCGGCACTCCCGCTTTCTGCCACGTCTCCATGATCGCCCAGTCCAGCGGCGAAACAAGCAGGTGTGCCCCACGCTTCTTCCAGAAATATTCTTCAATCTCGGTGAAATAGTTGAAGTAGTTCCAGCCGTCCATGTTGGGCAAACCGGTCGTGCCGCTGGCGGCCGCCACCTACTAGCCCTGCACTTTCGGCATCGTCAGTGGTTTCTTGGCAGCGTGACCTTCGGTTTCCGTCTTGCTCCCGGCAGCCGCCGGCTGGTTCCTTTCCCAAATAAGCCGAAGTCCCGTCAGGGTGAGAAATTCGTCCGTGTGCTGAATCTGTTTCGAACCGCGGGCCACTAGGGGCGCCTGTCCACCCGTCGCAATCACGGTAGCGGGCAACTTCAACTCCGCCTTCATGCGCGTCAACATCCCGTCCACCATGTCGATCGCGCCGTAGTACAAACCAGCTTGCATGTGCGTCACGGTGTTCGTGCCGATCACTTTTCCGGGGTCCTTGATCTCGACGCGCGGCAGCCTTGCCGCGCGCGCGAACAACGCTTCCGATGCCGTGCCAAGTCCCGGCGCAATTACACCACCCAAATATTCGCCGCGCGCTGAGATTACGTCGAAGGTGATCGCCGTGCCGAAATCCACCACGATGCAAGGGCCGCCGTATTTGTGAAACGCCGCGACGCCGTTCACGATGCGGTCCGCGCCAACCTCCAGCGGATTGTCGACGAGTACCGCCATCCCGGTCTTCACGCCGGCTTCGACAAATAGAGCCGTCTGACCGAAATAAGACCGCGACATTTCCGCGAGCGTCCAGTTCATCGGCGGCACAACGGAGCTGATGATCACTCCGCGAATCGCCGCGCCGTCCAAACCCGCAATCGTGAATAGATTGCGCGTCAGCACGCCGTATTCGTCCATCGTCTGCGCGCGCGCCGTCGTCAGCCGCCAGTTCGCGATTAATTCCTCGCCGCGAAAGACGCCCAGAACCGTGTTCGTGTTGCCGACATCAATCGTCAGGAGCATTCGTTTTCGCTTCACTTCTCCGCTGAAATTTCCATAACCATCACGGATCGATCGCCACGTCGCCCGCGATTACGGTCACCGATTCTCCGCCATCGCGTCGCACCCGCAAGAAACCCTCGGGACTCAATCCATCGGTGACGCCGCCAAAACTCTGGGGCCCGTTCGTCACCCGCACGCGCTCGCCCTGTGTGAAGCTTGATACCGAAGCAAAGCGTCGAATGATGTTTTCCGGCCCGTCGGCGATGAATCGATTGTAGTCGGTCTCGAATTCGCGCAGCAACCTCACTAACAGCTCCAGCCGAGATTGCGCTTTCCCCGTTTCGGCTCGTAGCGATGTTGCGAGCGCGCGCAGATCTGTGGGAAATTTTTCCTGGTTCACGTTGATCCCGATTCCCACGATGACAAAGCGCACCTGGCTCGGCTCCGCATGCATTTCCGTAAGAATGCCGCCCAGTTTCTTGCCGCGAAACAATATATCGTTCGGCCACTTCAGATCGAGATTCAAACCCGTATGCTCGTGAATTGCGGAATGCGCGGAAATTCCGGCCAGCATCGTCAGCAATGGTGCTTGCACCGGTGACAGGCGGGGACGCAACAGCAGCGTCGCATAGATGCCCGTGGCGCGCTCTGAATGCCACGAGTGTCCGGCGCGGCCTCGGCCTGCGGTCTGTTCCTCGGCCAGCACGACCGCGCCTTCGGGTTCGCCTGCATGTCCGAGATCGAGCGCGACGCGATTCGTCGAATCAACCTTGAAAAAATGATGGATTCGCTTGCCGAAGACGCTGCCTTTCAATCGCTGGCGCAGTATGTCCGGCGATAAAATGTCGGGCACTTTTTCGAGAAAATAACCGGTGTGCTGCTCGCCCTTGACTCGTACTCCCAGCTCGCGCAATCGATTGACCCAGCGCCATACGGTCGATCGCGACACGCCGATCTCTCGCGCGATGCGAGCACCACTTACGACGATCGTCGCATTCTCGGAAAGCAGCGTCAGCAGCGCGGTCAGGCGGCGATCGGTGATTCCCGGCAGGGTCGGTTGTTGGCTCCGCTTAGACATGAGAAGAGACGCAGTGTAACCCCGGCAGCGCGAAATCGCGAACCTGCGATTTTCCGGCGGGGCCGCTACTACGATCGCGTCAAATCACGCAGCCGGGCGTTCAACTTATCGAGTTCTAACTTCTGTTCGGCCATAGTCGCTTCCATTCCGAGAATGATCTTCTCCGGCGCCCGGCCCCGGAATGTAGGATTACCCAGTTGAGTCTCTTTCGAACCGATCGTCTTTTCAAGGCTCTCGATTTCCTTGCGCAGCCGTGCGCGTTCGGCGGCCACGTCGACAACGTCGGTCGCATACGCCATGCGCACATCGAATTTAGCGGTCGATCGTACTGCTCCGCCGGCCTCGGCCAACTTCGTCGCCGAAACGTCGAGCTTCGTCAAAATAGCCAGTCGCGCGATACCTTCGGCGTTGCGGGCGATCGTGTCGCGAATGTATCCGTAGGAACTATGGAATTCAGCTCCGACCTTTTTCTTCGGGTCGAGCTTCATCTCGGCGCGAATATTTCGCAGCTCCGCGATCACATCCTGAATCAGAGAGAATTCGTTCGCGCGTGAAACCTCGCCCGACTGCAGCCGCTCAACGTCAAACGGCTGCAGTGCGATCGATTTCTCGTCCGCCCGGCGCGGAAGCTGATGCCACAACTCTTCGGTTATGAATGGCATGAACGGGTGCAGCAGCCGCAACGCATCGTCAAACACGGCAAACAGATTCTTCCACGCAACCACTGCGCGAGCGCGATCCGCATTCAACAAGTCCGGCTTGATCCACTCGATGTACCAATCGCAAAAATCCCCCCAGAAAAACTGGTAAACCGTCTGCGCTGCCTCGTGAAAGCGATAATTGCGGAGGGCTGTATTCACCGTTTCGCGAGCCAAGGTCACTCGCTCGAATATCCACTCATCGATCAGCGGCACGCTGTCTTTGTAAGCGTAAGGAGCCCCTGCCCGCACATCGGGCTTGGCTAGCTCTTCGAACGACACTCCGCCCGCTTGCTCAAACTTGTCCAGGTTCATGAACAAAAATCGCGAAGCGTTCCAAATTTTGTTCGCAAAATTGCGGGCGCTCGCCAACCGGTCGTCCGACAAAATGATGTCGGTCCCCGGCGCGGCCATCGACGCCAGGCAAAACCGCATCGCGTCGGTTCCATACTGCTGATTCAGCTTCACCGGGTCGAGTCCCGTGCCCTTCGATTTCGACATCTTCTCGCCGCTGGCCGTTCGAACCAGGGAATGCAAGTACACCGTTCGAAAGGGAACCTGCCCCGTAAAGTGAATTCCCAGCATCGCCATCCGCGCGACCCAGAAAAACAAAATGTCGTACCCCGTGATCATCAGCGTCGTCGGGTAATACCGTTCGAAATCAGCAGTCTTCTCCGGCCATCCCAGCGTCGAAAACGGCCACAACCCCGAGCTGAACCAGGTGTCCAGCACGTCCTCATCCTGCTTCAATTTCTCCGAGCCGCACTCGGGGCATTTCTGCGGCTCTTCGCATGCCACAATCACATGATGATGCTCCGCGCAGTACCACGCCGGAATCCGATGCCCCCACCAAAGTTGCCGCGACAACGTCCAGTCGCGGATATTTCGCATCCAGTTGAAAAATTCCTCGCGCCGGTTATCCGGAACAATGTGGATTTCGCCTTGCTCGACCGCCGCGATCGCCGGCTCAGCCAGCGGCTTCATCTTGCAGAACCATTGGGTCGAAGCCCGCGGCTCCACGATCGTCTTGCTCCGCTCGCAAATTCCGATCGCGTGCGTGTGATTCGCCACCTTGTCGAGTAGCCCCAGCGCCGTCAAATCCTCGACAACCTTCTTCCGTGCCTCAAAGCGATCCAGCCCCGCATACGCGCCCGCCGCCGCACTCATCCGTCCGTCGTCGGTCATCACATCGATTTCTGCCAGCTTGTGTCGTCGTCCCACCTCAAAATCGTTCGGATCATGCGCCGGCGTAATCTTCACCGCGCCGGTACCGAACTCCAGGTCCACCATCTCGTCCGCGATAATCGGAATCTCACGATTCACCAGCGGCACAATCGCGCTCCGTCCAATCAAATGCTTGTAGCGCTCGTCCGCCGGATTCACAGCAATTGCCGTATCGCCGAGCATCGTCTCCGGCCGCGTCGTCACCACCACCAAAAACTCTTTGCTCCCCGCCACCGGATATTTGATGTGCCACAAATGTCCCGCGCGCTCTTCGTGCAACACTTCCAGGTCGCTCAGTACCGTCAGACAAACGGGGCACCAGTTCGTCATCCGCTTGTCGCGGTAAATGAGCCGCTCGTCGTACAACCGCACAAAAACTTCGCGCACCACCCGCGACAATTCCGGCGACAACGTAAACTTCTCCCGCGTCCAGTCGCAGCTTTCGCCGATCTCCCGCATCTGACGTTGGATTGTCCCGCCGCTCTCGTCTTTCCACTGCCACACCCGCTTCACGAATTCCTCGCGGCCCAAATCGCGATAGTTAATCCCCTGATCGTACAGGTGCTTCACAACGGCCCGTTGCGTGGCGATTCCCGCATGATCGGTGCCCGGCAAATACAAAGTGTTGTAGCCGCACATCCGGTGCCAGCGCGTCATCACATCGATCTCGGTGTGCTCGAGCATGTGCCCGATGTGCAGCGACCCGGTCACGTTTGGTGGTGGGATTACGATCGAAAAAACAGGCCCGGGAGCCTTCGGATCCGCCTTGAACAGCTGTTCTGCAACCCAATATTCCGCCCAGTGTGGTTCGATCTGTTGCGGTTCATACGCTTTCGCGATTTCGCGAGCCATCCGGCCAAGAGCTCCAAAGGGAATTTACGTGCACGTCTCACGTCTTGAGTCTCGACGTAGACCCAACGTTTGACTATACGAGGCGTGGCGAGTGCGGTCAATTCGGTGAACGCGCCCGGAAATCGACGCGCATCAACGCAAAACTCCAAATCAACTTGAATGTGTATTTAGGAAGGGAACTACGACTTCTTGTTGAGCTCTTCGCGAACGATGCCTTCGATCACCGGCTTGAGCAGATCGCGCGTCAGTTCATGCAGTTTGTCCGGGCTCATTCGAGCCATGACCTTTTCCACCACGGCATTCATATCGACTTCCGTAGCGCCGTGCGACGCTTCCTCTCGCGCGGTCTCGACCGCTTCGGGAATCACGGCGCTCACCGCCGCTCCGGAAACAACTTCGATCTCATCAGGTGCGTTGCTGGCTACGGGAGATGGTTCGCTCGGGTGAGTTTCAATAGTTACCGGAGGCGCAGCCGGGGTGTCCCACGTCGACGCCAACTTGCTAGCCTTCTGCATCTCCGCTTCCCACGGACTCGGCGGCGTCGAAAACCACGATGACGCGCTCGACGTCACCGGCTCCGAAACAAACGAACTGGGTTCCGATGCTTGACGGGTTTCCTCGGGAGCGCTCGTTGGTTCTTCTGCTGCGTGTACCGCAGGCGTTGGCGCGGGTACGCGAGTCTCCGTCACAAAGCTCTGTTCCTCAACCACGGGAACCGATTCCATTTCCGGCTCGGCATGTCCAACCAACGTATCCAGATCCGGTGCCACTCGGGAGGCCACGGAGTCATGAATCGCAGGGCGCTCCGCCTCCGCAACCGCAGTATGATTTTGTCCGCCGGCTTCAATCGCTGCCGCCCACGCATCGCCCGAAAATGGCGCCGCGGGAATATTTCGAAAGTCGGAAATCGGAGATCCGCTGACTTCGCCCTCTGTCTCAGCGGCCTCGCTCATATCCTGCTTTTCGCGAGTCGGTGTCCACGGTTCGTGATGCTTCGCGTGCGCATGCACCGGTTGCTTGTCCGAAACCGAGTCGCGCCACCCGCCCTCGTGCGCCGGCGGCTCACCGCCCGAGTCGTCATCTTCGCCTTCGCGTCGCCACGACGCCATCGAATCCGTTTCTTGTTCTTCCTCTTCTTCCTCAACTTCTTCTGTCCGCCAGTCGCGATCGATGGCGGGCACGGCGGTCATAGCCGCGTCCTCTTCTTCCGTTCCCAGCAAGCTTCCAAACGCCACTGGCGGTTGGTCCGACTCAATCTTGACCGCCGCGGGCCGGGCCGGCACTTCATCGACAAACGATTCCGTTTCGAACGATGGCAACGGTGCTGGCGGTGCAACCTCAACCGGTGGCTCCGGCGCCGCTTCCGCTGCGGGTTTCGGCGGAGTAAATCCCGCATGCGCCACGCCCGCGCGCACCAAAGCCGACTTCACCATCGAAATCAAAGGATCGGGAGGAACGAAGGGCTTCTTCAGGACACCGTCGGCGCCCGCTCGCTGCGCTTCCTGCTCATCAAGAGGATCAAACGCTCCCACAAGAAGAATCACGGGGATATGCGACAGCGCGGAATCGTCCTTCACATACTTGCAAACTTCGTAGCCGTTTCGCACCGGCATGAACACGTCGGCCAGTACCAGGTCGGGATGAATGTCGGAAATCTTACGCACGGCCGCTTCGCCGTTCCCCACAGCCACCACTTCAATGCCGTGGTCCTTCAGCGCAAGACCCACCATCTTCTGGATATTGCTGTTGTCGTCCGCAACCAGAATCTTGGCCACCGAACTTCCTCCGGGAATTTCCCGTTATCTGCCAATTGCCGCCGTCATGGACGTTTCAGCGCATACGGCCGGTCGTCTCCCATTGCGGCGAATTGTTAAAAATCGCGCTTTTGGCAGACTCACGCATATTGGAGCACCCCGCTCCATACCCGTCAACGCCAACGCAAGCCCCCTGTGTCGGAACGTCAATATCACCCGCGCACAGACCACCGCATGCCCCATCCGTCCGCGTCAACCGGCCTTCTCGCAACGGCGACTTTACGTCGCCATCTTGCTTTTCCGCCCTCCGACACCCACCATCGCGTCTTTCCGCCCGGCGCTTCCTACCCCAAACAACCCGACAACCCAACATCAGCGGTCATTTCGACCGGAGCGGGCCGACGCCTTTTCTTCGCGTTCACTTGCGGTGAACGCGTCGGCCTGCGCAGAGGGAAACTCCGCACCATCACGCGATTTGAGCGCGATGAATCCCTCTTCGCCCACTCCACGAACGTCATCCAAATTCTTCGCGAACAATAGAACCCTCGAAAACAAAAAGGGCGCGGCCAAAGCCGCGCCCTTCCACATCTCAAATATTCACTCAATCTACCAGGGCACAACCTTCCGCAGCCCCTTCTTCTTCTTGCTGGTGGACTCTTTTTGGTTGCTGTTGTCTGTCGAACTCGACGTCGTCGAATTTCCATTCGCATCCGTCGAACCCGTCGCACTTGACGAAGCCCCATCCGTCCTGGTCTTCGCATCGGCATCGGCGCCGGTCCCGCTCGTAGTCGTCGTATTCACCGCGTTCGTCGCGGGATCGGTTCCCGCAGGCGCCGGCGCCGGTGAAGCAGCCGCCTTCGGATCGCCCTCGGTCCCCGGCGGAGTTGTGCCCGTGCCATCGGTCGCTGCGGGCGCAGGTGCCGCGTCCGTCCCGGTCCCCGTGCCGGTGCCAGTCGTCCCCGTCCCGCTCGTCGTTCCCCCGTTTGAGTCCGTCGCCGTGCTGCTCCCCGTGCTCCCCGGCGTTACAACCTCTACCACCGCCGCATTCCCGCCGGTCGGCGTGCTTCCACCTAGCGACGACCGGTTCCCCGGCGTCAAAATATCCGTCGCTGACGTATTGTCCGCTTCCGGTGTCAACGTCGGCGTACCGGTTCGCGCGGCGGTGATAAACTCCGCATGCGGCCCTGGCCGAACCAGCGCCAGCGGCCTCTTGATCATGCTGTCGTGTTCTCGCGGCGCATTCTGTTCCGCCACCATCCACGCCTGTGCCTTCGGATCCGGCTGAGGCACCGGTACATTGAATGCCTTCAGCTTGCCTTTCGCGTCCGGCACGAGCCCCGACAGCGGATAATTCCGCACGATCTGCGCGTAATACTGCTGCGCGATCTCTTTGTGCTCGCTCCGCTCGAAAATATCTCCGAGCATCCACAGAGCATGGTCCGACTTGCTGTACAACGGATAGCGCTTGGTCAACGCGATCAATCGCGCCGCTGCCGCCCGTTTGTCGCCCTTCACGTAATAAAAATATCCGATCCGGTAATCGCCCTCGGCGATGATTTCCTGTACGTTGCGCAGACGCTGTTCGGCTTGGGGGGCCAGCGGATCTTTCGGATATTTCTCCAGAAACGTCTGGAATTCCTCTTCTGCGGCCTTGGCCTCGCTCCGGTCGCGGTCCGGCTTCGCCATTTCCTTGTAGTGCGTATTCGCAACCTGCAGTTGTGCGTACGACGCTTCCGGAAGGAATGGGAAGAAAATGTCAAAGTCCTTGTAGGCCTGGATCGCCTGCGTCCAGTTGGCGGCCCCGCCCTCCTTGTAAAACGAGTCCGCAATGGCCAGCTTCGCCTTGGCCAGATATTCGCTGTCCGGATATGTGTTGATCAGTGTTTGCAGGCTCAGGCGCCCGACTTCCTGGCGCCCGCGCTTGATGTCTTCGATCGCACGGTCATAGAGGACCTTGTCCGGCTCCGCGGTGTTATCGGTCGAAGTCGACTTATCGACCTTCTTCTTCTTGTGCAGAAATTGTGCGTGGGATGGGGTAGCGCTGAGTCCTGCCAAGCCGCCTGCCAGGATCAGAATCGTGAATCGTCTCGCGGTTTTCGTCGTAAAAGCAAAGTGCAAGCTCTCACCTCCCCTAAAATATGTCCGCCCAAGACGTGTGGGGGCGGGTTCATCCCGCCACTGCCCTCGTCAGACGTGGCGCTCTCAAGGTCTGGGCCAACTGCCTTTCCACTGGGATCGAGTCTACTCAAGTATACCTGAACGATAGTACAGGTCAGCCAAAATCCGCCCCAAAACCAAGCAGTTGCCCCGACACAACATCGTGTCCGGACCGGCAAAACCCTCTCCCGCGCAGACACTCCGGTCCGTTGCAAGGTGTGATGCGTCTCAGTCCATCCAAAGGTTGCCTACGCAATGCGCCCAACTCCAATCCGCCAGTCTCATCGAACAGCTCAACGCAATCCCTCTTCACGTTCCAACATTCAATCCTTCCCACCCTCAAACATGTGTTTCGAAACACGCCCACTCTTTTTTAAACAAATTGTTACAATCCTCAGCCGCTCACCCCATACACTTTCGTTTCGCACTCGTCAAAGGGGCGAGTCGCATCTCGACAATGGAAAAACGAAAATTTCTCTTCGTCTCTCTCTCCGCTCTCATCGGTGACATCGCTTGGCAGGTCTTCAAAGAAGGCCACGAAGTCCGGTATTACATCGACAACGAAAAAGAGCGCGACATCGCCGACGGTTTCGTCCCCAAATCCACCGACTGGGAAAAAGATGCGAAGTGGGCCGACATCATCGTCTTCGATGACACCCTCGGTCAGGGTGCCAAAGCCGAAGCCTTGCGCGCGTCTGGAAAGCCCGTCATCGGCGGCACCGAGTACACCGACCGCCTCGAAGACGATCGCTCCTTCGGCCAGGAAGAGCTAAAAAAAGCCGGCGTCAACATCATCCCTTACGAGGACTTCGAATCCTTCGATCCCGCGATTGAATTCGTCAAAAAAAATCCCGATCGCTACGTCATCAAGCCCAGCGGCGAAGCGCAGAACGTCAAGCGCCGCCTTTTCGTCGGCGAAGAAGAAGACGGCGAAGATGTCATTCGAATGCTCGAAGCCTACAAAAAAGCCTTCAGCGACGAGATCAAAGTCTTCCAGCTGCAGCGCCGCATCCACGGCGTCGAAGTCGCCGTGGGCGGCTTCTTTAACGGCAAGCACTTCATCACGCCCATCAACATCAATTTCGAACACAAAAAGCTTTTCCCCGGCGAAGTCGGACCTCCGACCGGCGAAATGGGCACCTCGATGTTCTGGAGCGAACCCAACGCCATCTTCTACCGCACGCTCCTCAAAATGGAGCCCAAGCTCGCGCTCGAAGGTTACGTCGGCTACATCGACCTCAACTGCATCGTCAACAACAACGGCATCTACCCCCTCGAATTCACGTCGCGCTTCGGCTATCCCACAATCTTCATTCAGCAGGAAGGCATCCTCACGCCGATCAGCGACTTCTTCTGGGAGCTCGCCAACGGTCAGGATCCGAAGTGGCGCACGCGCAGCGGCTTCCAGATCGGTGTGCGCATCGTTGTCCCGCCGTTCCCATTCGACGACGAGCCAACATTCGAATCCTTCTCCAAAGACAACGCCATCGTCTTCAAGCGCGGCACCCCGGAACAAATCCACATCGAAGACGTAAAACAAGTCAACGGCCAATGGCTCATCGCCGGCACCTCGGGGGTCGTTCTCACCGTCGTCGGCACCGGCCAGACGATGAAACAAACCCAAGCTCAGGTTTACAGCCGCATCAAAAACATCCTCATCCCCAACATGTACTACCGCACCGACATCGGCGACCGCTGGGCCGAAGATTCCGACAAACTCCACAACTGGGGCTACCTCCGCTAACGGCTAAAGCCCGCCACTTGCGCCCGCACCCTAAGCCTGTCGCGGAGTCGCCGCGATGAGTAGCCACCGGACCCCAAGGTCGCGATCCGGCTCGATCCGCCATCCCACCAAATTATTGAGCCGGCTCCGAGCAGAACCTCTTTGGTCCTGGGCGGCTGCATCGAGGTCGCGTCATTTCCGCCGCGCTTCGAACCGAGGTCCGCTACAGGCTTTCCTGTATTGAGATCGGTAACAGGTGATATCAGAATAAATTGGCAGTCGTGTGGCTTGCATACGAGCTGTATACTGAAAAAGAGCACTTCACTTGAAGTGTGCGAGGCCTCTCGCGAGGTCCTTGAAATCTGAGTTGTGGTCAGGAACCGATTGCGAATATTAGTAGCAGACGATCAGCCAGGCATCCGCAAACGTGTGTGTTTGACCTTGGCCTCGCTACTAACCCTGGACGTTTGTGACGAAGCCTCGAACGGCCTGGAAGCGGTCGAAAAAGCGCAGGAATCGCATCCCGACCTGATCATCCTCGATGTGACGATGCCGCTGATGAATGGCCTCGACGCGGCTCGCCAAATTCACGCGTTCCTGCCGCAGACGCCAATTCTGATTCTGACGATGCACAAGAGCCGCCAGCTGATGGAAGAAGCTTTAAAGATCGGCGTTCAGGGCTACGTGGTAAAAGGCGAAGCGGGCCAGAACCTCGGCTCCGCCGTCACCGCCCTCATGCAGCGACAAACGTTTTTCCCAACCGAGTTTTAGTCTCGACCATCTCCACGGGTTCAGAGTTGCAAGGGTTTGTAGCGTCGGCATTCTTGCCGGCATTTTTTCTGAAACGCACGCGGAACGATGACTGCCGCAGGTTTCTTTATGCCTAGGGGAGCTTGTTACTTCGCGGGCTGCGCGCTAGGCGGCAAAATCCCATTCAGCCGCAAATACATCGCCAGTCCGGCGTAGTGATCGAACCACTCATCGCTCACCAGAATGAGTACGCCGGCGTGTGTCGATTGACGATTCGGACCCAGGTTCACGGCTTCGCTCAGTTTCGAGTCATCCGCATTGGTCAGCGCGGTCGTGCAGTAGTCAAAAGACGCCTTGAGCGCCGCCACCAGCTTGTCTTTAGCATCGGTGTCGGTCAGCGTCAGTTCCGGCGCCGTTCCTCCCGAGATCTTTGAGCACAAATTGTTGTTCGCCTGCGCGCTGTGCAGCACCAGATGCGCGAAGGTGATGCTCTCCTGTGTCGGCTTGAACGAATACTTTTCCGGCGGCATCGCCTCGGCCGCTCCCACCATGTTTTTCTGGAATCGCGCCAGCTGCGACTTCACTGTCGCACTTACCGGATTCGCCGTCGGCATGGTAGTCTGCTGCGCGCCCGCGATCATCGCGACCAAAGCCAGCGCACACCCTGTTACGAGCCATCGTGAGTTTTTCATCCGCATCTCCCGTTCTGCCAAGTTCCGCGCCGCAGCATACCGCCCTTAGGTCCATGCAACAAGCTCAAATCAAAGTTCGCCTTGAGGCGGTTCGCGGAGGATCCACTCGGCGGTGTTGGTGCTGTGGTGGAGTCTTCATGTGGGCGTGTTACGTAGAGGTGCGCTTTAGCGCGCCTTCTTTCTTCTTGATCGAACGTGGTTGCTCGGGTTTTCTTTGGTCCACACCTTCGAGAGAAGGCATCGACGATGCGGTCCACTCACCGCTAATTCGCGATCGTCAATTCCACCGGCGCGAAGGCGCCAATCCGTGCCCCGGCCAACGGCGCCTGATCGATCACCGATCCATGCGGCCATTGCGGCGCCGTCACATAGTTCGCCTTGTGTTTCAATCCCGCGGCGTCGAGGCGGTGCGAAGCGTCAGACTCGCTCATTCCAACCAGATGCGGCATCACGTACGCCGCATCGCGCGCCCCTTGCGACACGAGCACATCCACGCGCGGCGTCGCGGCGCCCGCTCCCGGCCGCGGCGTTTGCAGCACCACGGTATCGACCGGCACCTCGGGCATGGTCACATTCGAGACTTCACCGACCTGCAAACCAGCGCGCAACAACTCAATCCGCGAAACGCGCAGCGAGCTGCCCTCCAGGAGTGGAATTTCGAGTTGCCGCTGCCCCAGGCTCAGCACCACGTGCGCCTGCTGCGAGACCTTCATGAGCTGTCCGGAAGTTGGCGTCTGCCGCACGACCACGTTCATCGGCACGTCACTGTACAGGCGATCGGCCACGCGCAGCACCAACCCGCGCGAGTGCAGCATCCGGCTTGCTTCGCCGATGGGTTTTCCGACCAGGTTTGGCATGGTGGTTTCGCGCCCGTGAATGGCGATGCGCATCGCCGTGATGGCGCTCAGAAACGCCGCCGACGTCAAAATAAAAATCAGCAGCGCGGTTTGGCCGAGCGATTCGAGTCGTTCGCGTAAAGGGGACATGGGGCGAATTCAGGATGACATCGTTTTTCGCGGCCCGCCACGGATTCGGCGGCGGCGCGTTCGCCGTTGGTTACTTCTTTAGAGTGGTTTGGGGTGGCGGCGGATATTCCGGCAGCTTCTCCTTGCTCGTGTCCGCGCGCCTCACTTCCAGCTCGTCAAATAAGAGCGAAGGGCTGATGACCGTAGTCGCAATCCCGCCCGGGCGGTTGCTCACCAGCGGGTCGTTGCCAACCGACATCAGATCGCTGCGCAACGCGCGCACGTCGAGTTCATTAAAGACGGCTCCGCGAACGAGCTCTTCGTGCCCGTCGGGATAAACGCGATAGAGTAAGCGGGGCGAATTTCCTGGTCCGAGGGTTTCCACACGGTATCCGTACGGTTTGCCCTGCTCCGTGATCATCGAGATCACTTTTTTCTTCAAATCCTCGGGCGATTGCGCGTCGGAGCTTTTTACCAGAAGCACGCCGAGGCTCGGTGAAGGGAACGTCCCGGCGCCGGCGCGATCATGTCCGTTGGAAATAGGGAAGTCGCGGATTGGCTGGCGCCCGACGAGATAGTTCACCAGCGTGCCGTTGTTGACCAGTGTCACCGGTTGAGGCTTCACGCCGTCGTCGTCGACGTCATAGTTGCCCACCAGGCTCTTGCCCTCGAAATACTTCAGTGTGGGATCGTCGATCACAGTGATGAAATTGGGCAGCACTCGAGTCTTGTAGCTGGTCGCAAATGCCCCGGTTGTGCGGTTCGGACGCCCGAGTTGCGGTTTGCGCCCCAGCACGTTGGCTCCAATGAGCGAGCCAATCACATCGCCGGCCGCGTCAGGCGCGAACAGCACGGGCCCGTGATAGTCCTCTTCGACAATCGGCGCGTTGCGCAGCGCCACGACGGTGTCGAGTGTTTTTCTCGACTCTGCCATCAATTTGTCGTGCGTCGGCAGTTCGTCTGCTTTCGCCACCATCCAGAATGGATTGCGCGTCAGCCGCATTCCATCTTCGGCTTGCGCCGCGCTGTTCAGTGTCACGCCATAGGTTGTTTTACCGGTTCGCGTCACCGTGCCTTCGGAATTCACGAGATAGGCATTCACCGCAGAGAATCGCAACTGTGCCGAGACCGACTGCACATCGGGATATTGCCGGTAGAGGCCGGTGACGTCCTCGATCGTCTTTTTCCACATGGCTTCATCGAGTTTCAACGCCACTGTCGGCTCGATCATGCTTACGACAGGGGCCTTCGAGAAATCGTCGACGGGATTCGTTTCGGCGCTGAACTGCTTCAGCGCAGCCTGCTTCTCGGTGAGCGCCTGGACAGCTTCTTTGTACGCATCGTCGGTCGCAAGCCAGATCTGATGGCGCAGCGCGATCGGATCGTTATCGAGCGGCAGGATGTTCGTCTCGCCCATGCCGATGCCGAAGTAGCTGTCCTGTTTGTAGTCGCCGATGCGCACAACCACGCGCAAAACGCGATAACGCACGCGCTGGCTTTGCGACACCGCGCCGAACGTTGCTTCGGCGGAATAGTCATCGACATCATTGACGCGATACTCGATGTAGTACGGAGGATCGACCTGATCCATCTTTAATTGCGATTTCGACCGGTCGAGTTCGGTGAGCAACGCTTCCAGCATTGCGTCGCCGCCCGCCGCCGGATGCGCGTTGGCAGTCGTCGCGGCTGTCGCTTTGTCGTCAGTCGTCGCAGCGGATGCCGCAGGAGTTACGCCATACGTGGCTGTCGCCGAAAGCGTCGCCAGAGCCAGCGCGCCGGCTGCACATGCGAAGCCGCAGATTCTCCGAGTGATTGTCATGGCTTCACCGTCTGCTTTGCGGGCTCTTCCTGCAGCGTCGCCGTCTTCGTCTCAAACCCTGGTGGGGGCAAAATTGGTGGCCGTTCATGCGAGTGGGCTCGCTTCTGCACTTCCATTTCGGAAAAGAGCATCGCTGGCGCGACGGCCGACACCGGCACGCTACCGCTTTCGGCTCCGCACACGCCGTTGAAGACGTGCTGCGTGTCACCGGTGGTCACAATGCGCGTCAGCGCCGCCAGCGGAGTGCCAACAATGTCCACACCGCGCACCAATTCATCCGGTCGCCCGTCGGCGTACACGCGATATACGATCACCGGCAGAACCTGAAACGCCTGCGGCAAGGATCGCGTCGTCAGCGTGAATCCGCCTTGGATGTCGTCGAAATACAGTCCGTACGGCTTGCCCTGTTTTTTCACTTCGTCGATCAGTTTCTGCCGCATCTCCGCTTCCGGCACGGTTTTCGTCGAGGTCACGAGCAGGTTGCCCTGGCGTCCGGTCGGCATCAGTCCGGGTTGGTTGCGTCCGTGGCCGTTGGAAACCGTGAAACCAGTGATCGGCATGCGCGACGTCAGAAAGTTTTTCAGCACGCCGTCTTTAATAACGTCAACCCGTTGCGCTGGCGTTCCTTCGTTATCGTACTCGTAGAATCCCGCGAGTTTTGTGGCGTTGAGTTCGCGCAGCGTGGGATCGTCAGTGACGCTCAAGAATGTGGGCAGCACTTCCTGATTCACTTTTTTCGTGAAGGTTTGGCCTTCGTCTTCATCGCGTTGGCGATGGCCTTCCATGCGGTGGCCCAGCACTTCGTGGAAAAACACCGCCGCGGCGCGGCCGCTCAGCAACGCCGGGCCGTCATATGGCTCTGCAACGGGCGCCTTGCGCAGATCGCGCAAGTCCGCCGCCATCTTATCGACTTTGGCGGTGAGTTCGGCCTCGCTCGGCAAACCGCTCGCCGATGGCGCCTGGAATGTTTCGACGCGCAGTAATTCCATCCCGTCGTCGGCTCGCGTTTGCGCTTCCATCACCATGCGCGCCGAAGCGCTCGGCGTCGCGATCACGGTGCCTTCGCTGGAAACGAGGCGCGAATTTGCGGTCGAAACCTGGAGTGTCACGGTGCCGTAGTAAACGTCCGAATATTTCCGGAACGCTCCGGACAACCGGCGAATCTCGCCCTCCCATGCGACGCGATCGAAACTAGTCACCGTCAATGGTTCGCCCGTGTGGGTCTGCGGAGTCTCCTTTGAAAAGTCGGGGGACTTGTCTTCTTCTTCCGCGCGCACGGCGGTGTTGGTCTTTACGTTCAAAAAGGCAGGCGCGGCGCGCTTGTATTCGCGATCCGTCAACTCCCAAAGCACGCGGCTGATGGCATCGGAATCGTCGCCGAGCGGAAGCGAACCCGATGTCATGCCGCTTGACCGGCTTTGCCCGTGCGTATTGTCGAGCGCGGGCGACCCGACGCGCATGGTCACGTCGGCTTGGCGGCGTTTTAAGCCCGCGTCGGTGAGCAAGCTGCCATACGAACCGATGAGGACAACGATGTCTTGATCGTTGACCGTGTAGCTCAGGTAGTAGGGGGCGGGCTGGCTCTTCGCTAAATCGGTGGTCGCGCGCTGCAGCTCCGTTTGCATCACTTTCAAGACCGTGTCGGACGTGCCGGTGGTTGCCGGGATGGCGACGGAATTTTTCGATGAGGCTGGTTCGGCGCCTAAACCTCCGGCAGAGACCAGCGGCGAACAAGCCAACTGCGCAGCCATCGAAATGCATGCACCCGCGCGCGCAAATTCCTTCCAACCACCAACGCGCTTCTTTCCAAGCAACGTCGAGCTGACTTCATACGACAATGCAACTACACGCGACAATCCAGCGATTTTCATCGACGAAATTCTCCTACTCGTTTGTTCCGATTTCAGATTGCAGAGTCTTTCATTCTGCCCGGCGTTTTTAACTGTCGTTTCTAACAGTGTCGAAGCGGCGCCGGCGCAGCAGTTTTTGCGTTTTCGGCCTGAGGTGCCGTGAAAGGCGAGTATGCCTGAGCGTTTCTGTGGCTGCAAACTACGCGTTTCCGAAGCGTTCCCCTTCGGTCAACCGGGCTCCACGCGCGTATTCCATGGCATCCATGCTCCGGCTTCCCTCCATTTTGACGGATGTAATGAGCAATTCGGTTCCCCCTCCGCAAGAAACGTGCACGCCGTTCTGCTCGACCCGAATCGTGCCCGGCAACACGTTTCCGCTGCCGCGCACTTCTTTAGACACCGGTTTGCCGACGATCTGACAGGTCTTGCCGCGCAACACTGTGTAGGCCCCGGGCCACGGTGTGAACCCGCGCATGCGGTTGTAAGTTTCGGTGGCGTTGCGCGACCAGTCGATGCGGCCGTCTTCCTTTTTCATCATTGGCGCGTAGGTGGCGTCGGCGGAGTCTTGCGTGCGCGGCTTGAGTGTGCCTGCTTCAATGCCTCTGAGCGTCTCGACCACGAGCGGGGCGCCGGATTCGGACATGCGCGATGCCAACTCTGGGGTTGTTTCGGTCACGCCGATCGGCATCTCGTGTTGCAGGAGCATTTCGCCGGTGTCCATGCCCGCGTCGATGCGCATGGTGGTGAGGCCGCTTTTGGTTTCGCCGTTCACGATGGCCCAGTTGATTGGTGCGGCGCCGCGATATTTCGGCAGCAAGGAGGCGTGGAGGTTGATCCAGCCGAGCCGGGGGATCGGCAGCAGCCGCGACGGGATAATTTGGCCGTAGGCGATAATCACGATGCAGTCGGGGGCGATGGCTTCGAGCGTCTGTTGGGCTTCGGGTGCGCGAATTTTTTCGGGTTGGTGCACTGGCACGCCGGCGGCCAGTGCAGCTTCCTTCACCGGGGAAGCCGTCAACTTCATGCCGCGACCGCTCGGGCGGTCGGGCTGCGTAATCACCGCCGCGATTTCAAATTCGGTTTGGGTCAGTAAATGCTTCAGCGTGGGAACTGCAAACTGGGGCGTGCCGCAGAATACAATTTTCATCCGTTCGCGAACCTGGATTGTCGCCGGATTCTTACCACTCGCCCTGTTTCCGCAGCTTTTTGATCTTGCGCCTTATCAGGTCGCGCTTGAGCATGCTGAGGTGCTGGATGAACAAGACTCCGTTGAGATGATCGATCTCGTGGCAAAACGCACGTGCCAGTAAGTCTTCGCCTCGAACTTCAAATGCTTCGCCTTTTGCGTTTTGCGCTCGCACGGTGACAAATTGCGGGCGCACAACGTAGCCGCGAAATCCTGGAATCGAGAGACAGCCTTCTTCTTCGCGCTTTTCGCCTTCGAAATGAATCACTTCAGGATTGACGAGCACGATTTTCGCTTCGGGATTTTTGCCGCTCGTGACGTCGACAACGGCAATACGGACGCCCAAGCCAATCTGTGGCGCGGCGAGTCCCACGCCTTGGGCGGCGTACATCGACGCGAACATGTCTTCGGCCAGCTGTCCGAGCTCTTCGTCGAACTTTGCCACCAAGGCGGTAGACTTTTCGAGAATCGGATCGCCGTACTTCACGATCGGATAAATTTTGCGGGCGGCGCCCGGTGCGGGCACAGCGGCAGCGCTGGCTTCCGCTGACTGCTTTTCTTCGGGCTCAACTGCGGCCGGAACCGCGCGTTTAGAACTCTGCGACTTGTCGGGCATAACTTTCGAAATTCCGCCTCATCTCGGGGAGAGAGTCTCCTCCAAATTTTTGCAGAAAAGCATCGGCGAGGACAAGTGCCACCATAGCCTCGGCGGCAACGCCTGCCGCGGGGACGACGCACCAGTCGGAGCGCTCGTAGGCCGCCTGGATGGGCTCCTTGGTGACCATATCGGCGGTGCCGAGCGGCCTGCGCAACGTCGAAATCGGTTTCAGGTAGCCACGGACGACAATGTCTTCGCCGTTGGTGATGCCGCCTTCGAGACCGCCGGCGCGATTCGATGAGCGGCGGAATTTTTTCGCGGATTTATCGTAGGAAATTTCGTCCTGCACCTCGCTGCCGTTCGAGCCCGCGGCGGCGATGCCTGCGCCGATTTCCATGCCTTTGACGGCCTGGATGCTCATGATCGCTTGCGCGAGGCGGCCGTCGAGTTTTTCGTCCCACTGCGCGTGGCTGCCGAGGCCGACGGGGACGTTGTGCACGATGACTTCGAACACGCCGCCGACGGTGTCGCTGGCTTTGTTCGCGGCGTCGACTTCGGCTTTCATTTGACCTTGGATGGCGGCGTCGACGCATCGGAGCGGCGAGTCGATGTCGCCGTTGGCCATTAGGATTTCGTTCCAGGTTGCGGCGCGGTTGAGTTTGATGCGGCCGACCTGGATGGTGTGGCTGGCGATTTCGGTGCCGAGTTCACGCAACAATTGCTTGGCGAGCGCGCCTGCGGCGACTCGCGCGGCGGTTTCGCGAGCGGAAGCGCGCTCGAGGACATAGCGCGCGTCGTGAAAATTGAATTTTTGGGAGCCGGCGAGGTCGGCGTGCCCCGGGCGCGGCGCGACCAGGCGTTTTAATTCGGCGGCGCTGGTTCCGCTGTCGATCGGCGCCTCGACGGGCAGAATCTTTTCCCAGTTGGCCCAGTCGCGATTTTCGATGCGGAGCGCGATCGGCGCGCCGATCGTTTCACCGCGGCGCACGCCCGCGAAAATCTCGGCGCGATCTTTTTCGATTTTTTGGCGGCCACCGCGGCCGTAGCCGAGCTGGCGGCGGTGCAACTCGTGGTTGACGAAATCGACGCTGACGGGCAGGGAAGCAGGCAGCCCCGACAGAAACGCCAGCAGCGCCTGGCCGTGCGACTCACCCGCAGTGTAGAAACGCAGCATCCCCGTCCGAATCCTCACGCCGAATCAAAATGGCAGCAGTGAATGAAATAGTGTAGCGACCGAGCCGCGTCGCGTCCAGCGACAGCGTCTTCGTGCCGGACCGGAGCGGACGCGCACGACGGAAGTCGTTGTAGAATGCGTCGCCAACTTTGGAGGAGTATCGAATGCTCCGTTTGATCCAAGTGCCAAAAATCGTTGTGAAGATTGTGAGCGCTGTCGCGCTTGTATCGGCTGCGCTGGTTCTCGGGCTTGCGAACGCTCGGCCTGCTCCGCCTGCGAACGATGCGGCCGATCAAGCGATGGCGACCATTACCGCCGACGCGATCCGCTCCGACATGCGCTTCTTGGCGGACGATGCGCTGGAAGGGCGCGGCACCGCTACGCGCGGTCACGAGATCGCGGCGAAATATATGGCGTCGCGCTTCGAGGGCATGGGCTTGCAGCCTGGCGGCGAAAACGGTTCTTACTTCCAGCAGGTGCCGCTGCGATCTTTCAAAACCGACGAAGCGAAATCTTCTCTGACGGTCACTCGCAATGGGCAGGCGCTGCCGCTTATGGCCAACGTTGACTTCATCCTTACCGGTGATCCGTCGCGGCCCGACGTTTCTGTCGAAGCTCCCGTCGTCTTTGCAGGTTTCGGAGTCACCGCGCCGGATCAGAACTACGACGACTACAAATCGATCGATGTGAAAGGGAAAATTGTCGCCTTCGTGCTGGGCGCGCCGAATTTTGAGTCGTCGCTGAAGGCGCACTACTCATCGCTCGAAGTCAAAGCCCAAACTGCCGTCGATCACGGAGCCGTGGGCACTGTAGCTTTCGACGATCCGATCTCCGAAAGCATCTATCCGTTCGACAAGTGGGTGCGCGACCTCGAGAACCCCGAATATCGCTGGATCGACAAAGGAGGCCGGCCGAACGATGAGCAGCCGCGGCTCAAAGGCGGCGCGTTACTCAATCTAAGCGCGACGAAAGCCCTGTTCGAGGGCACGCCACACACGGGCGACGAAATATTTGCGGGAGTGAAAGCGGGCAAGTTGGGGTCGTTTCCGCTGCCGATCACAGCCAAAATGCACACGGTCACGGACATCAAGGAGACGCACAGCCCGAACGTGATCGCGAAATTGGAGGGCAGCGATCCGATTCTCAAGGGCGAATATATTGTATACACCGCGCATCTTGATCATCTCGGCATCGGCGCGCCGGTGAACGGAGATGCGATCTACAACGGCGCGCTCGACAACGCATCGGGCTCGGCGACGATTCTGGAGGTTGCGCAGGCATTCGTCAAAATGAATCCGCGGCCGCGCCGCTCGATTCTTTTTGTTTCGGTTACCGGCGAGGAAGCGGGAGAACTTGGCTCGCTCTACTTCGCGCATTATCCGACGGTCGCGAAAAACTCGATCGTCGCCGACATCAATGTCGATGAGGTTTTTCTACTGTGGCCGATGCAGGACGTGATCGCTTTCGGCGCGGAGCATTCGTCGCTCGAATCGGCGATTCGCCGCGCGGCCGAGCGCATGCACATCGTCGAGAGCCGCGATCCGATGCCCGAGCAGACCGTGTTCATCCGTAGCGATCAGTATTCGTTTGTGCTCCAGGGCATTCCGGCGGTGATGCCGTCGCCTGGATTCAAGTCGAACAATCCCAACGTGAAGCCGTTCGATTCCGCGATGGCTTGGATGACCAACATATATCACCAGCCGCAGGACGACATGAATCAGCCGGGACTCGACTTCGAGGCGGCGGCAGACTTCGCGCGATTCACTCTCCTGACCGGCTACTACGTCGCGCAGGATCCGCAGCGCCCGACTTGGAATAAAGGCGATTTCTTCGGCGACCGGTACGGGCATCTGGCGAAGTGATGGATTGGCAGGTTGCGCGGAAGCGGGTAGGCAAGATCGGCCCGCATGTGGCAATCTATCGACATGGGAAACAAAGACGCTCGAAGCCGCGAGAAAAAGAAACCGAAGAAGGCGCCGCCACCGAAAGTACAGCCTTCGTTTTACACTCCACCGAAACCGACGACGATTCCCAAGCCCTAAGGGCGTTCGGTCGCATCGAATAGCGCATCGGAGCTCTATGGCTATGTCGTGGCTTTGAGTTTTGTGCGGGGAGTTTCACTTCACGGGTACAATGGTTGACGAGTACCGCACGCACGGTTACGCTTTCGTGGAAGTGGCTGTGTCGCAAGAAGTTGTCGCTGAACCAACGATATTCGGTGGATCGCAATAACTCGTGGCGGAAGCTCCCCTCCAGCTCGCAGAACGTGACGCCCAACCGGTCGAGCAAGTTCCCATGTTCGAGGTGCTCACCGACGCCGCGAAGCGATTTGTCTCCGACGTTCAGGACTATTCGCGGCTAGCCGCGCGTTCCCTCACCAATCTCGCTACCGGTCCTCGCTACTTTCAGGACGTGCTCGACCAGATGGACGACATCGGCGTTGGCTCGCTAGCCATCGTGCTTGTGTCGGGATTTTTCATCGGAGCGGTGATGGTGCTGCAGACCGGGTCGCAGTTCATCCGCTTCGGGCAGACCAGTTTGACCGGGAACATTGTGTCGCTTGCGCTGGTGCGCGAGCTTGGGCCGACGATTACCGGGATTCTGGTGGCGGGCCGCAACGCTTCGGGCATCGCATCCGAGCTTGGGTCCATGCTGGTCACCGAGCAAGTCGATGCGATGCGCGCCATGGGAACTGACCCTTCGCGCAAACTGGTCACGCCGCGCGTCGTCGCCAGCATTCTCGTGCTTCCGCTGCTCACCGTGCTGGCTGATTTCGTCGGGCTGCTCGGCGGATGCGTGGCCTCGGTCTTTTCGTTGCGCCTTGGTGCGATCGAGTTTTGGACCCGCGCGATCAACGTGCTCGACTTCGGCGACGTGATGCAGGGCATGATGAAGCCTCTGGTGTACGGATTCATCCTCGCGACGGTCGGCTGCTACAAGGGCCTCACGGTTCGCGGCGGCACGCAGGGGGTGGGCCGTGCGACGACGCAAGCCGTCGTCGTGTCGAACGTCATGATCATCGCCTGCGATGTCTTCCTTACGAAGATCGCACTTTTCCTCGGAGACAAGCTTTTTTGAAACGCCGTCGCGCCAGCCGCAAACTCTTATTCTTCGGTCGAGCGCGTCCGCTTGCGGGTTCTTCGCGATGAACAGCGCTCCCACGATTGCCGCGCCGCGGCGCACTCCTTACGCTACCGATCCGGTCGTGACTTTCGACAATGTGCGGCTCGGTTTCGACGAAGGGGACATTCTGCGTGGGCTTTCCTTCAAGGTGCTGCCGCGCGAAACGCTCGTCCTGCTAGGCGAAACGGGAACGGGAAAAACGCTCACGCTCAAGCTTGCGGCGGGGCTGCTCCACCCGCAGCAGGGAACCGTGAATGTGCTCGGCCACGAGGTGTCGAGCATGACGGAAATCGAGTTGCTCGCATTTCGGCGCCAGATCGGATTCGTTTTCCAGGAAGGCGCGCTGTTCGACTCGATGACGGTAGCCGACAACGTCGCGTATCGCCTGCGCGAAGATCACGTGGACGAAGGCGAAGTCGATCAGCGTGTGCGCGAAGTGCTGAAATTTGTCGAGCTCGAACATACGCTCGACCAGTTGCCGTCGGACCTTTCGGGCGGCATGCGGCGGCGCGTCTCGATCGCGCGCGCTTTGGTGAGCCGGCCGCAGATCGTGCTGTACGATTCGCCGACGGCGGGCCTCGATCCGGTGACATCGCAAACGATCATCACGCTGATTCTGCGCTTGCGCGATGTCTACGGCGTAACGGCGCTGCTCGCCACGCATCGAGTGCAGGATGGTTTTGCGCTGGCCAATTTTCGGTTCGATCCACGGACCAAGCGCGTCGTGCGCGACACGGCTTCGTACACGCGAGTCCGGGCGAACGTCGACGAGCCCGTGACTCGGTTTGTCGTGTATCACGAAGGGCGAATCTATTTCGACGGAACGCCCGAAGAAATTGCCTCGACACGCGATCCGTATCTCAAGCGGTATCTGGTGTGAACTTGCGGTACTCTGTTGAACCAGTATTCGCGGCGGGAACTCGAACCAGTAATTAGATTGATCCTGGCAGCTTCTGGGAACCGGCAATCGGCCCGGCGGAGGAATGGCATCGATGGCGATGCGCAAACAATTGACGTGGACGGAACTGCGCGTCGGCTTGTTCGTGCTGGTCGGCCTGTTCGTGCTCGCCATCGGCATTTTTTACGTGACGGGTGTGGGATTCTGGGGACCGAAGTACCGCCTCAAGACGTATCTACCCGAGGTTGCGGGTCTTTCGACCGGCGCGTCGGTGCGTATCGATGGCGTTGATGTTGGCAACGTCGAAACGCTGCAGCTCGTGCCCCGCACCGCGCACCAGGCTCTCGACAAAAATAAGAGCATCGAGCTCATCATGCGGCTCGACCGCCGGTTTCAATCCGACATTCTCACCGACTCGACCGCGACGCTCGTCACCGAAGGATTACTCGGCAATCGGTACGTCAATATTACGCGCGGGTTCACGGGCGTCCCGCTCAAAGAAGGCGCCGAAGTTCCTGGTATGCCGGAAAAGGGCATTACGGAAATCATGGATCAGAGTTCCGACTTGCTCACGAATTTGAAGGTCGTCTCGACCGATGTGGAAGACATGCTGGCCGGAGTGAAAGCTGGACAAGGCACGCTCGGCAAACTGATCAAGGACGAAGGCGCATACAACAATCTCAGCGCGACTCTGGGCAACGCGAACAAAATGATCGCGGATATTCGGGGCGGCAAAGGCACGATCGGAAAATTGGTGGCGGACGATACTCTCTACAACAACGTGAACACGATCGTCAGCGATTTGCGCGCGCAGAAGGGCACGTTGGGCAAGCTGCTTTACGACCCCGAGCTATACGATCAGCTGAAATCGACGGTGAACAACGCGAATGGAATGCTGGGCGATGTCCGTGCTGGAAAGGGAAGCCTCGGTAAGCTAGCGACCGACGAGACGCTGTACAATCAGCTGAAAGATACCAGCACCAATCTTGCGAACGCGACGGCCAAGCTGAACGACAACACGACTACCGCGGGCAAGCTATTCTCGGATCCGCAGTTGTACGACAACCTGACCGGGCTCACCGGCGATCTGCGGTTGCTGATCGGCGACTTCCGGCAGAATCCGAAGAAATTCCTGAGCTTCAAAATTTCCATCTTCTAGTTGAGTGATGCTGTGAGGGGTGATTCTCGGCCGGCCTACCGGCGGATGCGTGCTACTTCGCGCTCTTGCGTAGCAGTTTCGGCGTTGCGAGCCAGAGGAGTTGCCCGTTCGGCGGATTCAGGCGCTTGAGTTCGAGCATCGCAACGCCCGCCTTTTTCAGTGAAGTTATTTGACGTTTCGATCCGAGCCCTGCCGCAATCAATGCGTCGAGTTGCGGCGCATGTCCGAAGCAAAATATCGTTCCAGACTGTTTTTCCTTCGCGAGCTCTTTGTAGAAAAGGCTCGGCTCGGTACCCGGAAGCAGCAGATCGCAGCGGCGGATTTTCTGTTTGCCATAGTCAAGGGCGGTCGCGAAAATCTCCGCCGTCTGCATGGCGCGAACATAAGGGCTGCTGATCAACAGATCCGCCTTGATCTTCAGAGCCGCAATCCCCTTGGCGACTTGCTTCGTTTTTTCGACTCCTTCTTCGGTCAGATAGCGATCCGGATCCGGTGGGGATTTTGGATCCTCCCGGTCGATGGCGATTCCGTGACGAACGATATACAGCTCCATGGGTTGCTCCTTCCAGGATTATGCGTCGGACTGCCGGAAATACAGCCGTACGTGGAATTCCTTCTCGAATAGTTCGGCACTGCGATTTGCGTCGAGCAGGTCTTCGGCGGCATCACCGTGCGCGGTAACGCGCAGGCCGACGGCGCCGCGTTGAAACGACGCGCGAAGATTCGTCACGCGCTGGCGGTGAGAGTGGTCGAGCGCTTCGGCGACGCGCAGTAGCGCCGCCAGGCGCCGCGTGATTCGTTGCTCGTTGTTGTTCAGTGTCGAGTACGCAACGTGATGTCCTGCCGGCACGGACTTGCGGTTGTGGTAGCGAACGGCAGCTGCAACGATGCAGCGATCGTGTCCTTCGAGCCCCGGAATGTCCCCATTGAGCGCGAGATACTCACCGTGTTTGTGATGCCCGCGATGACTCACCATGTGACCGAGGTCATGCAGCATCGCGGCCGATTCGAGCAGTACACGCGCGTGCGCAGGCAAATGGTGGACAGGCTGGAGTTGATCGAAAAGCATGATGCTCAACTCGCGCACGTGCTCGGCGTGCTGCTGGTCGTATTTCAAGCGTCGCGCGAAGGCGCGCGTGCCGACCAAGAGTTGACGTGCCACTGCGTTGTAGCGATGCGGCTCTTTGCGAGAGAACGCTTCGCGTGCGATTTCCTGTAGCAGACCTTCGCGAATCCCGATGCTCGGAACCGCGAGCGATCGCAAATTCAAATAGCGTCCGATCATGATGAAGACGATCGCCGCGATGCCCATGACGTCGGCGCGGTCGCGGCGCACCGCGTACGTCTTCATGCGCTCGCGCACATCGCGCTCGAGAATCCCAGGCAAGCGTTCACGCAGCAGCGAAAGTTGCAACGTCGGAACGCCGTGTTCGCGTGGACCGGGCGCGATCGCGGCCAATACTTCGGCGCTGCCTCCCAGCGCGACCGCGATGCTCTCGCCAAGGTTCGGCCGACTCGGCAATTTCGATTCGAGCAGCGCGCGCACATATCGCCGCACTTGTTCCGACTGCGGCGTTCGGATCACCCCGGGAATATTCAGCGTCGTCATCAGCCTTACGGTGCCGATGGGGATTTGCGCGTTTTGTTCGACAGTGTGATCGCGCAGGATATTGATTTCGAGGCTGCCGCCGCCAAGATCGACGATGCAGCGCGGAGGCGCTTCGGGTCCCATCACTGCGATCGCGGCTTCGCGTCCAAGGCGCGATTCTTCGTGGGTGCCGATGACTTCGAGTGCGATTCCAGATTTTCGTTTGATCTCGCGTATGAATGCTTTGCGATTTCGCGCTTCACGCGACGCGCTCGTCGCAACCGCGCGATAGCGCGTGACGCCATACTCGTCCATCACTTCCTTGAAGTGACGAAACGCCTTCACGCCTTTCTTGAATAAATCTTCCGTGAAGCGGTGGCGCAGGAAAACGTTCTCGCCGAGGCGCAGTGAATAGCGTTCGCTGTACAGCGGCTCGATGTCGAGCGCGGAATATGCGCGTGCGACCGAAAGGCGCACCGCGTTGGAGCCAGCATCGATTGCTGCGATGTGAACCGGCTCAGGCATTGGTCAGAGTTTAGCGCCAGAGATGCTGCAGCGCCGAGCTTGGCGCATATTTTGTCGCGCGGATCCCAAGCCGCTCGCCGATGCGCTGGCGCAGTTGCTTGTTCACCGCCGAAACGCTCGCTTCGCCGTCGAGCTCGATGAAGTTGTGCCGCTTGGCCATCACTTCGAATTCGCGCTTGATCATCGTCTGGTAGCGGATGAACGACCAATAGAGATCGTGCGACAGCGACATGTCGCGCCCGGCTTCCCAGTAGCTGATCGCTTGGGCTTTTTTGAATTCGCGCGCGAATGCGGTTTCGGGCCGCACATTGAGCCAGAACGTCAAGTGTGGGCGCAAGGCCATCGCGTAAAGTCCGCTGATGTAGTCGCGATTGATGCCGCGAACGACGCCTCGCGCGATCAGCGTGAAAATAAATCGGTCGGCGAGCACGACGGTCCCTGCGCGCAACGCCGGCAAGATGCGATGCTCGACCTGATCGAAGAAGTCCGTCGCGTACATCAGCGACAGAGTCAGCCGCGTCACCGCGTTTTTCGCCAGCAGTTGATCGATGTCGCGGCCCACAAGATTCGACCGACGCAGTCCGCTCGTCTGCACTGCGAATCCTTCGGACTCGAGCCACTCCTGCAGCAGTGCGATCTGCGTCGAGCGGCCCGACCCGTCCATCCCTTCAATCACGATCAAGCTGCCGGTGATTTCGCTCGGATCGAATCCGACCAGCGGCTCGCCGAAAAAGTGCTGTGCCGCCTCTTCTTCCGACGCGGCGCCCTTCGCCGCCTGGGCCGAGGGACCCCCGGCCGCTCCACCCATCGGATCGACTTGTGCCGCCGCCGAGTTCGCTGCTGTCTTTTCCTTCTCTTTGTCTTTTTCCTGATCGGGCATTCCTGCTCCGCTCTCGTCGTGCTTTTTCATTCGGCTTCCGGGACGTGCGGCGCAAACCGCTTCAGATCGATTTTGGAAGCGACAATGTCGCGCATCTGCTTCTGCAATTTGTTCACCGGCAAGGTGCCGTCGAGTACCACGAAATTGTCGGAGTCGACCATCTTGTCGTACTCCTCGAGAATGCGCGCCTGGAAAAGGCGGAAACTTTCGGAGCGATCGTACGACAGGCCGAGGTCCATCCCCGCTTCGTAATATTTCAGCTTGGGGCGGCCGCTGAGGATGCGATGCACGGCGACGTCGAGCGGCGCGCGGAAATAAAATGTGATATCCGGTACGGGCGCGAAGCGATAAAGGTTGCGCAGCCAGCGTGGCGGGCAGCCGCGGGCGGCGTCGCGCGCGAAAGCGGTGTAAACGTAGCGGTCGGCCAGCACGAGATAGTCGCCTTGCAGCAGCGGCATGATCTGGCGTTCGCAGCGATCCGCAAAGTCGGCCGCGTGCAGTAGCGAAAATGTCGTCGGCGTCAGCAGGCGTCGCTGCTTTCCGCGTCGCGTCGCCGATTTCACCAGCGGCGACGAATTCCACTCGGTGAAATGTAGCCGGTAGCCGCCAATTTCAAGCCACCGTTTCAACAAATAAAGCTGCGTGCTCTTGCCCGACCCGTCGGTGCCTTCAACGACGATCAGCGCGCCAGGATAGGCGCGGCTGGGGACGGGGCGCCCCGGTTGGGGAGCGTGGATTTGGCGGCCTCGGTTCGAGGCGCCTTCGGCGATGATTCCGGATTTTCGACTGAGCTCGGGGGCATCTGTGTGTGGAGATTAGACGGCGTTTGTTACACGAGCATTACAACACACGGAGCGGGGTTGGAGCAAAACTCGATGGTGGCCGCTGGCACAGCGGCCCGAAAGCGTGTTCGCGCGGGGCTGGAAGCGGGGGAAATCACGGCGGAATCGGTCGCCAGCCGGTCGGGATCCGGTTGAAGGCCGCGTCGCGCTGCGATTTGGCTCGTGGCGTGTACAATCAGGCGCCACAAATCTTGCAGCGCGAGGGAATTCATCCGTGATCGTTCGAGTTTTTCCAGACAAGAAGACGTTGAGCTTAGCCTCGGCCGAGCAGGCAGCCGCGGCTATCCGGCATGCGATTTTAGCGAACGGTCACGCGCGAATCATTGCCGCGACCGGCGCGTCGCAGTTGGATTTTCTCGATGCGCTGACGCGCGCCGACGGGATCGATTGGTCGCGCGTCGAGATGTTTCACCTCGATGAATACGTCGGGCTTCCGGTTTCGCATCCTGCCAGTTTCCGAAAATACTTAACGGAGAATTTGATTCGCAAAGTTGCGCTGAAAAACTATCACTTGCTCGACGGCGAAGGCGATGTGCGCGAAGTAATACGGAAAGTTGGCGAGGCCATCGCGTCCGGGCCGATCGATATTGCGTTTGCGGGCATCGGCGAGAACGGGCATCTGGCGTTCAACGATCCGCCGGCGGATTTCGAGACGTGCGCGCCCTATCTTCTCGTGAAGCTCGACGAAGCTTGCCGCATGCAGCAGGTCGGTGAAGGATGGTTCGGCGGGCTTGGCGAAGTGCCGATCGAGGCGATCTCGATGTCGGTGCGGCAGATCATGGCTGCGCGGGAAATCATCGCTGTGGTGCCGGACGCGCGCAAGGCCGCGGCGGTGAAGACATGTTTCGAGGGCGAGATTTCGCCGATGGCTCCAGCTTCGATTTTGCGTTCCCACGAAGCCGCGACGATTTACCTCGACCGGGATTCAGCGGGCTCGCTCAGCGCACCGACGCTCGCTCGATACGCGGCGCCTCGATGACTCGTCGCCCGGTCTTCGATCAAGGCGCAAACGTCGGCGGCAGCGCGCCCAGCAGAATTCCGCATTTGCGCTGGTGGATTGGCGGGATTCTGTTTGCGTCCACGGTCATCAACTATATCGACCGGCAGACACTTTCGATTCTCGCGCCCTTCCTGAAGCAGGATTTTCACTGGACGAACACCGATTACGCGAACATCGCGATCGCGTTTCGGATCGCGTATTCGATTGGACAAACGGTTTGCGGGCGGCAGATCGATCGTGTCGGCACGCGACGCGGACTGACGATCAGCGTGATCTGGTATTCGCTGGTTTCGCTGCTGACGTCGGTCGCGAACGGATTCATGAGCTTCGCCGGCTTTCGATTTCTGCTCGGGTTAGGCGAATCGGCAAACTGGCCCGGCGCGAGCAAAGCGGTGTCGGAGTGGTTTCCTAAGCGCGAGCGCGGGCTGGCCGCTGCGTTCTACGACAGCGGATCGTCGGTGGGTGGCGCCGTTGCTCCATTTTTGATTCTGCCGATTTATTTGCGATGGGGGTGGCGTGTCGCGTTTGTAATTCCTGGATTGCTGGGATTTTTGTGGCTGATACTGTGGCGAAAAATGTATTTCCGCCCCCAGGAGCATCCGCGCATCACGGAGACAGAGCGGCAAATGCTGCTTTCTGATATTGAAGCGGAATCGATCGACGCCGGCGCCGCCGGATCGACGGCGCTGCCCCGATGGCGGGATCTGCTGAAGCTTCCGCAAACATGGGGAACGATCGTCTCCAAGGGGCTGACCGATCCCGTGTGGTTTTTCGTGACGGATTGGTTTCCCATTTTTCTAGTCGCGAAGGGAATCGCGCTGGCGAGCGGATTGGTCGCAGTGTGGATTCCGTTTCTTGCGGCCGACCTCGGCAATTTTTTTGGCGGTTGGATTTCAGGCGTGTTGATCAAGCGTGGGTGGTCGGTCGGAGCGGCGCGCAAATCGATGGTAGTCTTTGGCGGTTTCGGCGTAATGCTGCTGATTCCCACGATTTTCACCACGAAACTTTGGTTAATCACAGTGCTGTTTGCGATCGCCACCTTTGCGTATGCTTCGTTCTCGACCATCGCCAATGTTTTGCCTACGGATTTATTCGAGAGTCGGTCGGTGGCGACGGTCAGCGGCATGAGCGGGACGGCGGCGGGTATTGGCACGATCATCGCGTTTGAGTTGATCGGCCATTTTTCCGACGCGCATGCGGCCGCGGGATCACATGTGTTCGACCCGATCGTCGTGGTTGCGGGATTGATCCCGTTCTTCGGCATGATTCTGGTCTTGCTGCTGGTGCGCAACACTGAAGCGACGAATCGAGGATTGGTAAAGCGAATTTGAATTCGGTAGTGTGCTCGAGATGCTTCGGTTCTGAGTTTTTCTTGGAGGCTGCGCGAGTGAACATCCATGAGTGAAACACCCACCGGTGCCGGGGACGCGGCCAAACCCAAGAAACGGCTGCTGACGCTTACGGATTTAGTTTTCTTCGGCATCATTTTGATTCAGCCGATCGCGCCAGTGCCGCTCTACGGTGTGGCGCAAACGCTCTCTCACGGATATTTCACCGCGATCATTTTGTTCGCGATGTTCGCGATGATGATCACCGCCGTCAGTTACGGCCGCATGGCGGCGTTGTTTCCTTCCGCGGGTTCTGCTTATACCTACGTTGGAAAGGGAATTAATCCGCATCTCGGTTTTCTCGCAGGCTGGGCGATGTTTCTCGATTATTTGCTGCTGCCTCTGATCAATTGTGTTTGGGTCGCCGCGGCGATGCACAACGTGTACACGCCGAAGGTCCCCTTCGCGGTGTGGGCCGCGATCGTCGCGGGACTCATCACGCTTTTGAACCTGCAGGGCGTCCGCTCTTCGGCGCGGCAGAACAAGATCTTGCTGTTCGGTATGTTCATCGTGATCGGATTCTTTATCGTTTTGGCGATCCGATATTTGTTTCACACCCAGGGATGGGGTGGAATTTTCTCCATGCAGCCGTTTTACGATCCGGCTACGTTCGACATGCGGCGGTTTTTGGGAGCGACTTCGTTTGCAGCGCTTACCTACATCGGCTTCGACGGCGTGACCACGCTGACCGAAGACGCCGAGAATCCGAAACGAAACATTTTGCTGGCGACCGTGATCGTTTGCGCGTTCACAGGACTGTTCGGCGGGCTCGAGGTTTATCTCGGCCAGCGCGTCTGGCCCGACTGGCACTCCTTCAAGTCGCTCGAGACCGCGTTCATGGATGTCTGCGGACGTGTAGGCGGTCCGGTTCTGTTCAATGCGATGGGCGTCGTGCTGGTTGTCGCGGCATTCGGCAGCGGCCTCGGCGGCGGATTGGGTGCCGCGAAGCTTTTGTTCGGCATGGGACGCGACAACGTGTTGCCGCGCAAATTCTTCGGCCACGTGAAGCCGGGAACGAGCACGCCGACCTACAACATTCTCTTGATCGGGGTGTTGAGCTTTGTCGGCGCGGTGCTTCTGAATCTTTCCGGCAGCGCCTATCAGCAAGCCGGCGAACTTTTGAATTTCGGCGCGTTTCTATCGTTCATGGGTGTGAATGCTGCGGCGCTCTATCAATTTGGCGTGCTGCAAAAAGCGGGGAAACGCCGCGTGTTGATCGACATAATTCTTCCGGCGATTGGTTTCAGTTTTTGTGCGGTGATCTGGTGGAACTTGAATCCGCTCGCGAAAACCGCAGGCGGAATCTGGTTCGTGATCGGCGTGATTTATCTTGCGAGCAAGACAAGATTCTTCCGCACTGCACCGGCGATGATCGACTTCAGCGAGTCTTAGGCAACTCCCAAGTTTGCGGCGTTGCAAAAAAGCGTGCGGCGATCTACAAATCGCCGCACGCTTTTCTCTACCGGACTAACCTCAGATGGAAGCGAACGCAAAGACTCTCGGTCCGGCACAGCTACTTGTTGGTTGAAGAAGACACGCGCGCCAGGAAATCTGTGTGGCTTTTTTCTTCGAGAGTTGTGCCAAAACCAACCCACGCCGCGGCGTTGCTCTTCTCGGTTTCGTCCAAGGCAGCCTCAAACTTATCTAGACCCTCGGCACCGTTGGCATTGATGGCGATGAAGATCGTGCCGGGAGTGGTGGAGTGCACGTCTTCCTGGTCGATCTGGTAATCGTGCAAGGCGCCGTCGGCGAACAATTTCTCGAGCAGCGGTGCCATCGTGGATTTCAGTAGCTTGCCGTCGGGATCGCTCGCTTTCGGGGCCCAGCGGCCGACGCGCAGGTAGCCATTCGTGAAGGTGCCCGAATGCGTGTTGTACAGACGGCTCGAAAGAATGTAGTCCCAGTGTTTCGCGGCGGCCAAAGGTGGCGCGACGGCATTGGGGGCGTTGCGAACGCCTTCGAGAACTTTCAAAAGATTGCTCAGCGAAGTTGCCGTGAACCAGGAACCGTGCGTAGGAAAGCCTTCCTGATGGTTGATGACGGCATAGGCGCCGAAGCTAGTGATCGTTCCGTCGGCGAGCGCTTTCTTCATCTGATCCATGTCGGCGGCATCATTCTTCAAGTAGTCCGCCCACATCGCGCGTGGAACGGTCCATTCGGAGACATACGTGTACAACACGGGCTTCTCGGTGCTTTGCGATTGAGCCGAGGCGCGATTTGCGCTCAGGGGTAACAGCGTAAGCGCAAACAATGACGCAATTGCAACAACCGATCGAATACGCATTCTTCGTTCTCCTAATTTCTCCGCTGTGAGCGGACTTCGACTGAGTAGATTCTCCGGAGCCGATTTTTTTGAAGGGCCTAACTCGGGATCCTGCCGGAATGGGGTTCCGGCCTTCCGTTGCGGGGTAGCCTACACCCCGGGAGCGTGTCGAAGCAATGCGAAGGGAAATTGTTGGCTCAGTTGGAGGCGCCGGCGGCGGCTGCGCGCAAGCGGGATTCGGAGCTTTGCTCGCTGGTCTGCTCGGTACTCGATTCGTTACGCGGTTCGAGCACTGGGCCGCGGTGAGTCTCGAAGTCGCCGAGAACCGCGATCACATTTTGCGCGTTGTCGGGCAGCGGATCGGCGCGCTCAATCTGGGGTGCTGTTTTCAGCACGAGCGGCCGCGCGACATAGGTGTCGAGCAGATGCTTCGCGGCGGCGAGGCGCGTCGCGTTTTCTACGGAGTCGGTCAGGCCGGGGACGGTCAGTATGATCGCGTCGGCCGTCTTTTCGGCGTGTAGCTCATCGCAGCTTTCCACTCCGCATTTTCGCAACGCGCGGGCGAGTCGCAGGACGCCGGCGATGGCCTGAATATTTTTCTGCTGCTCATCCAAGAGTTTCGAGAACGTGCCGCGGTCGGCGGTGGGTTCGGGGCCGCGATGGAAGCGGATCGCCCAACCAAGCAGGTCCCATTCTTCGTACGTCCAGCTAGGTGGCATCGGGAGATCGCGGAGGAATCGCCGCGCGGCCTTGGGCGTTGGGCGATTGCTCGTTTTCGCCCGCCCGATTCTGTCGAGTCCTTGCAAGCGCGCGGCGGCGCGCATGACCCGCCGCAATGCTTGCTCTCCGAATGCGGGCGCAGCGTGCGCGCGGCGCAGCGCGTCGAAAAGGTGGATTGAGAAGCGCGAGACTTGCGCGGTGCGTTTTGGATGCGTGTCCGTTGCGCGAGCGGTCGCGCGGAGGCGCGCCATCGAAGCGAGGGCGAGGCGTTGGCCTTGCGGAAGTCCGTGGCGCCAGTCGTTCCAAAGGCTCGTCTTGCCGAGCGTCAGCTGGCGATATGTTTCAACTCGCTGGCTCCGCTCGCGGTGAATCGTTTCCTGCCAGGCGTGCTGGGTCTGCGTCGCGGCGAGCGCATCTTTTTCGTCCTGCGCTTCCTTTGCGTCGCGTGCGCAGACGTCCTTTAGCACGGCTGCGAGCACGTCGAGGTCGTGGACCTCGCCGAGTAGATCCTGCAGGCGCTTGAGGTTTCTGCCCCAGAGCGCGTATTGCTCGGGCAGAAGGTTTTCGACGGTGTAGCGGAAGCGTTTGATGCCGATGCGAAGCGCATGCCAGGCTTTCGGGTTGTCGGTGCGCTGGGCGCGGGCGTGAAGGTCTCGCGCATCATCGATGCGTTCGACGGCCAAACACTGTGCTGCCAGGCCCGACGGCGGGACCAGACGGACGCGTCTGCGGACTTTGCCTTCGAGGTGCGTCCACGATTTTTCGTCGAATTTTTCGACGGCGTTCAGAACGTCTTCGCGAAGTTCCGGCTCTTTGGCGGCGAATTCGGCGTGCAGCTTGGTGCGCAGCGGATCGTCGCTCGGCGCGAGCTGTTTGACCCACCCGTCGATCACCTGGGCGTCGCGGAGAGCACCGAGTCGGCGAAAGAGCTTTTTGGGAAGCTGGCGGAGTTCGCGCCATGCCGGATCGGGGTCGACCTCTTGCAAGACGGCGGCGACAGAGCGGCAGCGGCGAATCGCGACGCGCAGGTCGTGGACCGGGTCTGGAGCGGGATCGTTGCTGACGTGTTCGAGCTCTTCGAGCACGCGCTCCATCGATTTGCGCAAGCCGCGCTGCGGATTGGCAGCGCCAGGAAGGGTGACAACGCTCGACATAACCGGCCTCGACAAAGATAAGTCCGAAGGCTGAGGCGAGTCAGTCTCGGAGTTCGGAAGAGGCTATAGGGTAGCGCGGGGGCGGAGGCGCGTCCAGTCGAGGGCCCGGGAGAGGAGCGCGGGCATCATGCGGACCAGGATTGCGCCCATGACGAGGGTCATTGCTGCAGCGAGGACGAATACGCGACTTGGATCGGGGTGCCCGAGGCGGAGCATCGCGTATTGCGCGAGCGGTTGGAGCGCGACGCCGACGAATGACAGGAGATTGGCAACGGCGATGGTGCGGCCTTTTTCCTCGGGTGGCGGGAGATGCTGGATCAGCGCATTTACGGGGACGACGAAGAAGCCGCCGAAGATGCCGACAAAGGCGAGGAGCGTTGCGACGGTGGCGAAGCTCAGCCCCGAGATGCCGAGGACGGCAGACATGCCCATGAGCCCGATCATGCCGGGGAGGATCATGCCTTGCTCGATTTTGCCGGCGGAGGCGTAGCCGGCGACGAAGCTGCCGATTCCGATGCCCAAGCTGAGTGCGGCGAGGAGGTAGCTGCTGTGCTGGTCGTCCACGCCGAGGATGTCGGTGGCGTAGAGGACGATGTTGAGGAGCAGCAGGGAGCCGAGAAACCAGAAAAACGTGTTGGCGAGGACGGCGACGCGGAGGGTGTTGTCGCGCCAGAGGCGCCGAACCTCGGCGAAAAATTCGCGCGGGAAATTCCAGTCGAAGCGGCGGCCGGGGTCGGCGGCGGTCAGACGTGGGATGCGGAGAGTGAGGAGCATTCCGGTGACGGTGAGCGCGAGGAAGACGACGCCGGACCATGCTTGGCGGCCGCGGAAATGCTGGGCGAGAAAGCCGCCTGCAAGCGCGGCGAAAATGGCGGAGAGCAGCGTGGTGAGCTCCATGATGCCGTTGCCCCAGCTGAGGCGTGAATCCGGGAGTAGTTCGGGGAGCAGTGCGTATTTTGTGGGGCCGAAGATGGCGCCCTGGGTGCAGGCGAGGAAGAGCGCGATGGCCGCGAGGTTGACGCGATTGTGAGCGAGGGCGAATGTGGCGAGTGCCATGACGATGAGCTCGAAAAGTTTCACGCCGAGGGTGACGGAGCGCTTGCTGTATTTGTCGGCGAAGTAGCCGCCGGGGATGGAGAACAGGAGGAAGGGGACGGCGAAGAGCAGCGGCACGACTAAGACGAACCACAGATCGCGCTGATCTTTGTTGGCGAAGCTTTCAAGGATGAGGAAGCTGACGAGCCACTTTAGAGCGTTGTCGGAGAAGGCGTTTTGGAACTGAACGGCGATGAGGGCCCAGAAGCCGGAGAGCGAGCGCGGCGGCGCGGAGGCTGCCGCAAAGGGCGGCGCAGGATTTGGGCTGATGGGCACGGGCTTCGCCGAGTGTATCCGCGCCGTGAGGCGAGGTGCAAGGTTGAGGAGGCGCGGAAGTGCGTTGGGGCCACCTCCCGTTTACTCTCTTTCATCGGAAGACGAGGGGCGGCTGGACTCTCCGGGAAGGTAACGAGAGTTCGAATTGAAGTTTGCGGTTTGATCGCCGAAGGTTTGAATTATTCGCGGTCCGTGGGAATGTGGCAGCTACGGCAAATATTGGTGCCCGAGATAGGAATCGAACCTACAAGACCCGGAGGTCGGAGGATTTTGAGTCCTCTGCGTCTGCCAGTTCCGCCACTCGGGCACGGAAAAATCATAGCACAAGAATTGGAGATGCCGGTGCTTGGGGCACGTGGCAAAGCATCGCGCAAATTGTGAGGAGTCCAGATGTTTCGTTTCGCGCGATGGAACGTCATGGGTGGGTGCGTCGCTGCGTTCGCGCGAGGGAGCGGGTTGCAAGCGTGGCAAGAAGGGGGCGCGGACGCGACGCTTCTTCACCATTCCTACACAATCCCGGCCCCTAGGCAATCGCGTTGATTATGAAAAATCGGAGCGGAATTCCGGGATCGGAGACTCCGGGGGAGTTGAGCGAGGGTTTGGAACAGTCGGGGCGTCGTTTTGATGTGGCTGTGGCGGAACGGGCGGGGTGGCTGCGGAGCGAAGCGTGCGGATATCTCGCATGGGGGGCTGGCCGAAGAAGCGGCTGTATTCGCGGTTGAATTGACTTGGGCTTTCGTAGCCTACTTCGAAGGCGGCGCTGGCGGCATCGAGGCCGTCGGTGATCATGCGTGCGCGGGCGGCTTGCAGTCGGAGGTGCTTTTGATATTGAAGAGGGCTCATCGCCGTTAGGGCGCGGAAGTGGTGGTGCAAGGTGGAGACGCCCATGCCTGCGATCTCGGCGAGTTCTTCCACCTTGAGCGGCTTTGCGTAATTCGTTCTGATCCACAAGATCGCTTTTGAGGTTCGCTGGCTTTGATCGCCGAGCGTGGCGATGGCGCGGAGGCGTGCTCCAGCGGGGGTCTGCAGGATGCGGTAGATTATTTCGCGTTGAATCAGGCCGCTGAGAAATGGAATGTCTTGCGGATGGTCGAGCAGGTCCAAGAGGCGGCAGCAGGCGCTGAAAAATTCGACGGTCGCTTCGCCCGTAGCCATAGCGCGAATGTCGGAGGGCGAATCTTCAGCAACGTGGTTGCCGGGTGCTGAAATTTCGGGAACGGGAATTTCATCGTGAGCGAGGAGTTCGCGAATCACGGGCATCTGGAGTTTCAGCGACATCGCGAGACACGGAGCATGTTCACTTGCCTCGACGATCTGACTAACGATTGGAAGATCAACGGCGGTCAGCAGGTAACGCGAGCCGCCGTAGAGGAAGGTGGTTGAACCGAGGTCGACGCGCTTCTGGCCCTGGGCCATCACGGTTACGCCGGGTTCGTAGGTTCCGCAGCAGGGGACGGTGGGGGCGATGCGGCGGTGGAGCGAAACGCCGGGAATGTCTGTTGCCCGATACTCTGCAGAGCCCATGAACATGGCAATCTTGCGAGCGAGTTCGGCGCGCAACGCGGAGGCCTGATTCGATGGAGGTGTAGTGGCTGCACTGGAATTTTTCATAGGGAGGCCTTCGCTGCGCTCGGCGTCAGGATAGCGGCTCGACTTCGGATGTTCAAATATTTTTCCATGCAACAAGAGGAATAGGCAAGAAGTCGGAAGGATCGGGCTACCGCCCGTGAGGCGGCTGATTTTAAGCTTCGGATCGTGGGAGTGATTCGGAAGGAGACACGATGAAGAAGCGCAAGCTCGGAAAAAGCAACTTGGAAGTGTCGGCCCTGGGATTGGGGTGCATGGGAATGAGTTTTTCGTACGGGCCGCCAAAGGACAAGAAGGAGATGATTTCGCTGCTGCACGCAGCGGTGGAACGCGGCATCACGTTTTTTGATACCGCGGAGGTTTACGGGCCACACACGAACGAGACGTTGCTTGGCGAAGCGCTCTCGCCGATGCGCGACCGAGTGGTGATCGCCACAAAATTTGGATTCAATCTGAATCCGGACGGAAGCCCGGGGTGGCAGGGGCTGAACAGTAAGCCCGAGCGCATCAAGCAAGTCGCCGAGGCATCGCTCAAGAGGCTCAAGATCGACTCGATTGACTTGTTCTACCAGCATCGCGTCGACCCGGATGTGCCGATTGAGGACACGGCGGGAGCGGTGAAGGACCTGATTCAGCAGGGAAAGGTGAAGCACTTCGGCATGTCGGAAGCGTCGGCGAAGACGATTCGGCGCGCGCACGCGGTGCAGCCGCTGGCGGCGGTGCAGAGCGAATACTCGCTGTGGACGCGAGGTCCGGAAACCAACGGAGTGCTGGAGACGATGGAGGAACTGGGAATCGGTTTTGTGCCTTACAGCCCGTTGGGCAAGGGGTTTTTGACGGGGAAGATGGACGAGACTACGACGCTCGACAGCACCGATTTTCGCACCAAGCTGCCGCGATTTCAGGCCGGGGCCATGAAGGCGAACCAGGCTCTGGTGAACCTGCTTGGCGAAATCGGGAAGCGGAAAAACGCGACGCCGGCGCAGGTGGCGCTCGCCTGGTTGCTGACGCAGAAGCCGTGGATCGTGCCGATTCCGGGAACAACGAAGCTGCACCGGCTGGAGGAGAATATTGGTGCGGTCGATGTCGAACTGACACCAGAGGATTTGCGCGAGATGGAAAGCGCTGCTTCGAAGATCAAGGTGGAAGGGGCCCGGTATCCGGAAATATACGAGAAGATGACGGGACTCTAGGCAGCAGCGGTTTTTATTTTTCTAGCCGGTGGGGGAGTGTTATGAGGTTGTTTCGACGAAGGCCTTTTGCGCTGCAGTCGTTTGCTTGTCTAGATCCGTTACGCCGCGTCCCAAAATAATCCAGCGATGGAACAACAAACCCATAGCAATCTTGTTCACCTCGGGCTTGTGAACGTTGTCGAAGACAATGGTCGCCAATTGCAAAGGGCGAATCAGACTAAGGTACTAACAATAACCTCCGCAGGATTCGCCGTCCTCGCCCGTAAACGAATAGGAAGCTGGGCGACCGGCAATCGAGAATGATCGAGCACCGCAGGCTTCGGCATCCCTCACTACCCATCTCTAACCCAAGCCGTTAAAAGCAAGAGAACGACTGGGCAGAATGATTTCCGCATGAAACTGACTCCATCCGTTGCCGATGGGTTCGATTAGCCGAAGAGCCATTCGAAGAAAGTTTTGCGGCGGGGTGGCGCTGGTTTCGGGGCGGGTTTGCGGCGAATTGCTCGCCGGGGCGGTTCGGGTGCGGCGCGGCGGATTGGCGGTGCGGCTGCGGGTTCGAAGGCGAGCCGTCCGATGGTCGGAGGCTGCCAGTAGCCGTACACGCAACGCTTCCCGCGGCGGGAACAGTCGTGGGTGTCGTGGATGACGCCGTCGATCATGGCGGTGAGATGTTTGGAGACGCTGACGACGAGGCGGCCTGAAGGCAATTCTTCGGAACGCAAATGGACGGTGCAGCCCGAGCCGATCTGCATGGTCGGTGTCCATACCCAGCCTAGAGATTTCATTACACGATGGATGGTGGATTTGTAGACACCGGTGCGGGCGTTGCTGATGCCACGCTTGCGGGTGCCCGTGCGCTCGTGTGTCGAAGCGCGGTTTACGAGGTCGTAGATGTGTTGGTAGGGCAGACCGGTTGCAATTGCGATGCTACGCACGACGCAGTCGCCGGCCTTGCCACGGTATCCGGCGGCCGAGCGGCCGCCGTCATGATACCGGAAATATTTTGCGGATTTCGCGTAGCGCGAGTTTCTCGCCATGGGGGGAAATGGCGCGGTTACTCAGGCGGTCGCTGAGGCCGATGCGCTGTCTGCTTCTTTTTCGGCGCCAGCCGAACCTTCGGGTTCGCCCGCTTTGTCGGTGGTGACGCGCAAGGCTTCGATCTTGAGGCCTTTGTTCATGTCGAAGCGCTGTTTGCGATCGAGGCTCTTCACGAATTCGCGCGTGGCTTTGCCAATCGCGCCAGCGATGCTCGACGCATCAACCTTGATGGTGCGGCCTTCGGACCCAGCCTTTCGGTCTTCATAACGGAGTGTAACGTTGTAAGTGTTCATAGTTAGCCCTCATCCTTTTTTCTCATTTCAAAGGCAGTCTGTCCAGTCGAAGAGAAAAATATTGTGGAAAATTTTACCTGGTGTGAAGAGAAGCGCATTCACCACAGAGGGCACGAGATCCGCAGAGAATCTGGTCGGAGGCCGGACTTAGGGGCGGGGAAAGAAGGCTGGGACCCGACGGGCGTAGTCGTCGAATTTTTCGCCGAAGGATTCGCGGAGGAGTTTCTCTTCGGCGCGAATGCGGATCTGGTTGCCGATCAGGAAAAAGAAAATGGCGATCAGCGCCATCCACCAGCGCGAGAAGACGAGGCCGGTGCCGAGAATCATGCCGAACATTCCGAGATAAATTGGATTTCGAACGATGGAGTACGGGCCTTGCGTGATGAGTTCGTGGCCTTTGAGGAGGCGGGCCTGGTAGGTCCATTGTTTGCCGAGGGTTTGGACGGAGCGGAGGCAGAAGAGACTGCTCGCATAGGCGAGGACGACGGCAACGACTGCAAGGATCACTTCTCCGGCAAGCGAGGCACGGAATGGCCACCAGTGAGGACGGGGAATCATCCAGATTACGGCGAAGGCGATGCTTTGCAGGCCGATGCCCCATTTGGATGCGGGGCCATACTTCGCGACATCGGGATTGGGCCCATCGAGTTTTTTGCGGATCAAGAACGTGATGCCGAAAACGAGCCAGGCGATGAAGACTAGGACGAGAGCGGTTAATCCGACGGCATCGGTTTCCAATGCGGTTCGCCTCTCCAGAGTGGCGTGAGGTTATGAGCGGGGGCAATGTATCACGTGCGGAGGGGTGAGCGTTCGGAGGTGGAACGCAGGGGAAGAAAGAAGCGCGAAGAGTATTGAATCGGTTTAATATACGGGCGAAGTTTTTGTTCTCGCGGTTTCGATCACATTGCGATTGTGAATCTACTTGTGTTTCGTCTGAGGAGCCATATGGCACGTTTGCGGATTCGCTTGGCGTTTGCGGCTGCGATGGTTGCGGGTTTGGTGGGGTGGCTGGCGGACGCGCCTTTGGCTGCGGCGGCGCCGGGGCAGAAGATTTATTTGCATCAGGATTGGCGACTGCAGTCGTCTTGCGACGCGAAGGCGACGGGAGAGCAGGTGTCGATGCCGGGGTTTGATGTGAGCCAGTGGCACCGGACGAATTTGCCGAACACCGCGGTTGGGGCGCTGGTCGACGACGGGACGTACAAAGACCCGATGGTGGGGATGAATTTGCGCTCGCTGCCGGGGATGGACTATTCGACGAAGCATTTTTTTGCGATTCAGGATATGCCGAAGGACAGTCCGTTCGTTTGTTCGTGGTGGTGGCGGACGGAGTTTGTCGCGCCGGAGGATTTCGCGAAGAAGATCGAGTGGCTGAATTTGCTGGGGATCAATTACCGCGCGAACGTTTGGGTCAACGGGAAGAAGGTGGCGGATGCAAAGGATGTAGCTGGGACGTTTGTGACGTTCGAATTCAACGTGAGCGACGTGCTGAAGCCGGGGAAGGCGAACGTGCTGGCGCTGGAGATTTTTGCTCCGCAGAAGTACGACCTGGGCATTACTTGGGTCGATTGGAATCCGACGCCTGCGGATAAGGACATGGGCATCTGGAAAGAAGTGTTTTTGACGGTGAGTGACGGCGTGACCGTTCGGAATCCGTTTGTGAGCAGCAAGCTGGAGAACGAGTACAAGTCGGCGGCGCTGACGGTTAGCGCGGATTTGAGGAATGCTTCGGATAAGCCGGTCGAGGGAGTTTTGCATGCGTCGATTGAAGGCGTCGGGCAGGTCAAGCAGACGGTGAAGCTGGCGGCCGGGGAGACCAAGACGGTTTCGTTTTCACCGGAGAAGTATGCGGAATTGAAGCTGGCGCATCCGCGGCTGTGGTGGCCGTACCAGATGGGCGAGCCGAACTTGTATGAGGCGAAGCTGAGTTTTGAGATTGGGTCGCATGCGTCGGATGCGACCGACGTGACGTTTGGCGTGCGCGAAGCAACGTCGGAACTGACGGACAAGGGTTACCGGCTGTTCAAGATTAATGGGCGGAAGGTGCTGATTCGCGGAGCGGCGTGGGCGCCGGATATGTTTTTGCGGTACTCGCCAGAACGGGCGAGTGCGGATCTCGCTTACGTGAAGGACATGGGGTTGAACACCGTGCGGCTGGAAGGGCGCATCGATCACGAAGATTTTTTTGCGAAGGCCGACAAGCTTGGAATCTTGATCATGCCTGGATGGACTTGCTGCGACGCTTGGGAACGGTGGAAGGTTTGGAAGGAAGATCAGCACAAGGTTGCGGGCGAGTCGCTGAAGAGCCAGATTCGAATCTTGCGGAATCACCCGAGCGTGTTTGTATGGCTGTATGGCAGCGACGGGCCGCCGCCGGCTGACGTGGAGAAAATGTATCTCGGGATATTGAAGGATCTGGATTGGCCGAATCCGTCGGTGTCATCGGCGTCGGAATCGCCGACGACGGTGACGGGAAAATCGGGCGTGAAGATGACGGGGCCGTATGAATATGTGCCCCCGGTGTATTGGTTGGCGGATACGCAGGCGGGCGGGGCGTACGGGTACAACACAGAGACGAGTCCGGGGCCGGCCATTCCGCCGAAGGAGTCCATCGAGCGATTTATTCCCAAGGAGCATTTGTGGCCGATTGATGACGTGTGGAATTTTCACGCGGGGGGCGAGCGCTTTACGACAGTCAATGTGTTTACGGATGCTTTGACGCGGCGTTACGGGGCGGCGACTTCCTTGGGCGATTACGAACGGAAGGCGCAGGCGATGACGTACGACGGGCAGCGCGCGATGTTCGAAGCGTATGCGCGGAACAAATATACGGCGACAGGTGTGATTCAGTGGATGCTGAACAATGCTTGGCCATCGTTGATCTGGCATTTGTACGACTACTACATGGTGCCGGCGGGCGGATATTTCGGTACGAAGAAATCGACTGAAATTGTGCACGTGCAGTATTCGTATGACGACAATTCGGTGGCGGTGATCAACGGGAAGGATGCAGAGATCCAGGGTATGAAAGTGTCGGCGAAGATTTACAACATCGACGCGAAGGAGAAGGGTGCGCAAGACGTGACGGTGAATTTGCCGGCGGACAGCGCCACTAAGGCTTTCGCATTGCCGAAGGTTGCGGATTTGTCGAAGACTTATTTTCTGAAGCTGCAGCTGCATGACGCTGAGGGGAAATTGGTCAGCGACAATTTTTACTGGTTGTCGACGAAAGCGGACACGCTTGATTGGAAACACAAGAAGGACACGGTGTATACGCCGCAGGCGGAGTTTGGCGATTTGACGGGACTGAATGCGCTGGCGCCGGCGAAGATTATTGTTTCGAAGCAGTCGCTGGGGAAGCGGAACGGCGAAAACTGGATGACGCTGACGATCGAGAATAAGGGCGAAGGCGTGGCCTTCATGATTCATCCGCGAGTGACTCGGGGCAAAGGCGGGGAGGATGTCGCGCCGATTCTTTGGAGCGATAACTATTTCTCGTTGCTACCTGGAGAGAAGCTTAGCGTGCGGGCGAAGTACGATGATCAAGCGCTGGCGGGCAAGGAACCCGTCCTGGAGATGGAAGGGTTTAACGTCGAGCCGGGTAGCGTACCGGTGGGGGAGTTTACGGTGGCGGGCGGCGACCAGCAGTAACGGCGCTGGTCGCGAGCGTAGGCCTCGCCGGCGTGCGGGAATAGGAGCAATTCTTGTCGCGCGGAGTCTTACTGGTGGTGCTGTTCATGGTGGTGGTGTTCGGCGTCGGGTTTTGGACGCAGGAACACTACTTGATGACAGCGGTTTCGGTTTCAAACCCGGCCGCTGCGTCCGCGCCTTCCGCTGCGGCGCCATCATCTCAAATCGGGCGGGCATCCGCTGGTGACATAAGGATCCAGCAGCTCATCCAGAGCAGCGGTGCCGACATCGGTTTTGCGCTCATGACCCTTGATGGAAAGTTGACGTCGACCTATCACGGCGACGAGGTGTTTCACGCTGCCAGTACGATGAAGATACCGGTGATGATCGAGCTGTTTCACCTGGCGCAGGAAGGGAGGCTGAAGCTCAGCGACCCGTTGCCGATCAAAAACGAGTTTCACAGTCTTGCCGATGGATCGACCTTTACGCTCGACCCCGCAGACGATTCGGAAACCGATCTATACAAAGCAGTCGGTCAGACGCGAACGCTGAGTCAGCTTTGCGAGCTCATGATCACCGTCAGCAGCAACCTCGCGACGAACCTGCTGATTCAGAAGTTGGGCGTCGAGAATATTCGAGCAACGGTGCACTCGCTACACGCGGACGGAATGAATGTGCTGCGTGGAGTGGAAGACAACAAGGCGTTCGCGCGCGGCTTGAACAACACGACGACGGCGGAAGGTCTCGCCACGCTGCTGCTGGCGATTGCGAACGGGCGGGCGGTCGATGCGGAATCGTCCAAACAGATGCTTGAGATTCTGGAGCGGCAGAAATTCAATGAGGGGATACCAGCAGGTGTTCCGGCTGGCACGGTCGTGGCCCACAAGACCGGAGAGCTGACCAAGCTGCATCACGACGCTGGAATCGTCTATGCGAAAAGACCCTTTGTCGTGGTCGTGCTGGTGAAGGGCATGGAAGATTTCAAGGCGAGCGGTGCGCTGATTGCCGACATCACACACGAGCTTTATCTGCAAAGCCAGGAGGTACATCCCGAGGCAATTCCCAATCATCCAAAACAATAGGTAAGGCAACACGTTCGATTTTGCACGACGCGGTTGCGTTTGAGTTCGCGTTACAATCGGCGTATCAGAGGCCTGCGTATCAGAGCGCAGCAGGCTTGCGCCATGACGTTGTGCGCGTTTTTTGGAGGAACAAGGATGAATCGTTTCGCACGTTCGGTTGCCGCGATGGCTTTGGGACTTTTCTTTGCGGGTGCGGCTGTGGCCGACACCCTTGAATTGAAAGACGGGCGCGTCATCACGGGCCGCTTTCTGGGCGGCACGCAGGCGTTGCTGCGGTTCTCGATCAACGGCGAGGTGCAGACGTTCAATGTGACCGAGGTCGTCGCGCTCACGTTTACGAGCGATTACGGAACGCCTCCGCCTCCACCGCCGCCCGCTCCCGCACCGCAGGCTGCTGTGGCTGCACCGCCGGCCGGCGCCGCGTACGCGGGCGGTCCGATTACGGTTCCCGCGGGGCAAAGCTTGCTGATTCGAATGATCGACGGTGTGGATTCGAAGACCAACAATGTGGGTGACATCTTTCACGCGAGCCTGGAGACGGATTTGAATGTGAATGGAGTGCTGGTCGCGCGAAAGGGAACAGACGTCTACGGCCGGCTTGCGAATGCGAAAGGAGCCGGGCGGCTGGCTGGAAGTTCGGAGTTACAGCTGGAACTGACGCGGATGGTGATTAACGGGCAGGATTATCCGGTGGTGAGCAGCGACTATAGCCTGAAGGGCAAAGGCCGCGGCGCGAATACGGCGGAGAAGGTTGGTGGCGGCGCTGCGCTCGGAGCAATTATTGGTGCAATCGCGGGTGGCGGAAAAGGCGCTGCGATTGGTGCAGGCGCGGGATCGGCAGCCGGGGCCGGTGTACAAATCTTCACGCGTGGGCAGCAGGTGAAGGTGCCCAGCGAAACGTTGCTGGATTTCCGGCTGCAGCAGCCTGTTACGGTTAACAATCCTCAGAGCTAGACAGTTCGGCCGCAGCGGATTCGATCGCGACCTAGGAGCCGACAGGATGGCCTTTGGAAAACTCAGGGCCAGCCGGTGCTACCCAGAGCTGCTTGGCGAACTCGGCGAGAGGTACCATTGCCGACTTCGCCGCATCCTTCGCAAATACCGTCTTGCGGGCTCTGCTGTTAGCGACTAAGCTACCCCCGTAGATTGGGGGTAAAGGCCGTGCCAAAAGAGAAGCCGCGAGTCAACATCGGAGAAGTGATCAAGACCTACCGCAGCCAACGCGGTTTGTCGCAGGGCGACATCGAGCGGCGCACCGGTTTGCTGCGCTGCTACCTGTCGCGCGTGGAAAACGGCCATACCGTGCCGTCGCTGGAGACGCTGGCGAAGATCGCCGAAGCGATGGACATCTCGCTTGCCGATTTTTTCCCGGGCACCGAGACGCCACGCGACCGCGAGTCGCAGAAGATGCTCGGCGAGCTCTCTCAGGACGAAATCCGCTTCCTAGCCGAGATCAAGAGATTCAGCACCACGCTGTCGGATGGCGACAAGCGGCTGGTGCTGGCGATGATTCGCAAGATGGCGAGTCTGATTCCGCCGCCGACGGCGAAGAAGCCGGTTGTGCGACGTCCCGCTACCGTATAAACGCAACAATTCAGCAGAGACTTGTTTCGCGCGGTGGGTTATCTCGTCTGGCCGCGAATCAGGTTGATTGCGTCGGGCAGGGCATTGTCACCTCGACCTGCGGCTCCCGATGGTATTTTTTCTCCGTTTATATCGAGAGGTTCCGGCTCGCCTTCGCCCGGCGCGAGGAACAAGTTTTCCTGTACGGCGTGCTGCTTGGTGTAGAGGTCGTAGTAGCGGCCGCTGGCAGCGTAGAGCGATTCGTGCGTGCCGCGCTCGATGATGCGACCGTCTTCGACTACCAATATTTGATCGGCGCGGCGGATCGTCGAGAGGCGGTGCGCGATGACGAACGTCGTGCGCCCGCGCATCAGATAGCGCAAGCCTTCCTGAATGAGCGCTTCGGATTCGGAATCGAGGCTGGACGTCGCTTCGTCGAGGATCAGCAGCCGCGGATCGGCGAGGATCGCGCGGGCGATCGAAACGCGCTGCTTCTGTCCGCCGGAGAGTTTGACGCCGCGTTCGCCGACGATCGTATCGTATTTCTTCTCAAAGAGTTCCGCAAATTCGTCGACGCGTGCGATGCGGCAGGCGGCGAGGATTTCCTCTTCGGTGGCGCCGGGTCGGGCGAACGCGACGTTTTCGCGAATCGTGCCGTCGAAGAGAAATGTTTCTTGCAGGACGACGCCGAGCTGCGTGCGATAGGAATTCAGCTTCACGGTTGAAAGATCGATGCCGTCCACCAGCACGCGGCCTTTGGATGGCACGTAGAAGGCGGCGATCAGACCGATGATCGTCGATTTTCCGGCGCCGGAAGGACCGACCAAAGCGGTCACCGTGCCGGGCGCCGACTTGAAACTCACGTCGTGCAGCACCTCTTTTCGCGTATCGTACGCGAAGCTCACATCTTCCATCGTGAGATGACCTTCAATACGGTCGAGCGTGACCGTGCGGCCGGCGGTCTCGTCTTCTTTTTCTTCATTCAAAATTTCGCGCGTGCGCTCGAGGCCTGTAATGGCTTCGGTAATCTGGGTGCCGATGGCGACGATTTGAAACACTGGCGCCACGAGCAGCACGAGGAACGAGTTGAACGCGAGCCATTGGCCGGGAGTCATGGTGCCGCCGACGATGGCGTGGCCGCCGAATTCGTACATCAGCGCGCCGACGATCCCCATCAGGGTCGCGCCAGACAGGCTCATCAGCGAGGTAGCGGTGAGCGTTTTCAAGACGTTGTCGAGCAATCGCTGCACGCCGGCCGAAAAGATCGACTCTTCGCGATCCTCGGCGTGATAGCCCTTGACGACGCGGACGCCGCCGAGCGATTCGGTGAGCCGGCCTGTAACTTCAGCCGTGATTTTCGGACGCGCGCGGAAAATCGGGCGGATCGTCTTGAATGCCTTGCTGATCCCGATTCCAAAAAACAAGATGATGCCGAAGGCTACGCCGGTCATCCGGACGCTTGTATGGAGGAGGTAGATCAGGGCGAGGATTGCGGTCATGACGCCACCGACAAATTCGACCAGTCCGGTGCCGACGAGGTTTCGCACGCCTTCGACGTCGCTCATGATGCGCGAGACGAGCACGCCGGTTTTGTTCGCGTCGTAAAACGAAACCGGCAGCCGCCCGATGTGCGCCTGCACCTGCTTCCGCAGGTCGGTGATCATCTTCTGTGCGGACTTCGAAAGAAGCTGTGTGAGTGTGAAGGACGTCAATCCTTGGATGATCGTCGCCGCGAGCACGCTGAGAACGATCGGCGTCAGCAAATTCACTTCTTTTTTCGTGACGACGTTGTCGAGGAAGTATTTTGTTGAGGCCGGTAGGACCAGGCCCGAGACACGATTGACCGCCATCAGCAGGAGTCCGAGCGCGAGCAATCCGCGCCGCGGATGAATGAGCTTCCAGACTTCCGGCAGAGCCTTCCAGGCCTCGTGCTTCTTCTTTGCGGTCTTTGGATCGGCCGTTTCGCTTGAATTGGTTGGCATGTTGTAGCGCGGGTGGTCGGCCCTCATCGTTTGATGCCCATGGTGTGCGGGTAACTACAAACTGCAATCGGCTGGAAATTCGGTCTTGCCCGGTGGGACGTGCGAGCCTAATCGGCTCCAGCGGTGCCACGCGGGGCTGCAGCGTGAGCCGGATGCTCGATGTTCAGAACGCTGGCGACAAAGTCGCTCACAGTGATGCCCAAGTGGCCCCACAAACGGCGCTTCAAACCCGTATAGTCCTGGGTGCCACTGAAGATGTCGCCCATCAACTGCCGAAACACAGGGCTGCGACGCATCAATTGGACCATGCGCGTTGTGACGGCGGTGCCGAGGAACGAACCGCGATAAAAACGCCTGACGATGCGCGCTGCGAATTCGAGCTCGGCCGAGAATGACGCCTTGATCCACGCTGGATATTTTTCGGGGCAGCCTTCGGCGAGCGATTTGCCGAGGAGTTCGCCCGATTTCATCGCGTAGAAAAGGCCTTCTCCCGTTAGCGGATCGACCCACGCCGCGGCATCGCCGACAAGCGCCCAGTTCTTGCCAAGCACGGTGCGTTCGGAAAGCGTGCGCTCTTGGGGAGACGGCAACACGTGGCTGTAAAACTGCGCACCTTCGGTCGAGATTTTTTGCTTGCCGACGAAACTCTGGAGATGAGACTTCAGTTCGGTGCTGGTGTGCGCGGACATGCTGCCGCAAATTCCTACCGACAGGTGATCGCAGCGCGGAAACGACCAGATGTAGCCTTCAAAATTGCGCAAGAACTTGATGGTAATCGCGTCAGCCGTTTGCGGGACAAAGTAGCCCTGCGTAATCTCCAACTCGTCGCGTTGCAACGCGCGCGTTTCGGGCAACAGAGAATTGCGGGCCCCTCCTGCCAGAACCAGAAAGTCCGCAGATCGCCATTCGCCCTCGACGCAATAGCGAGGCTTTTTCGCCGCCGTATCGACGCTGAAGACGTGGTTGCGGCTCACCTTGCATCCGGCTTCCGCGGCTCGATTCAGCAGCATGCCGTTCAGCACTGTGCGTGAATAAATGACGATCGGATGCGGCATGTCGAGCGCAGCGCGCTGATCGTTGCTGCTGATCAGCTCGACGGAATGAACTAACTTCTTTGGATAGGGGCTGTCGAGCAAAAAAGGGAAACACTGGACGGCTTTGTGGGTCAACCCGCCACCGCAAGGCTTCTCCCACGCCAGATGCTGATCGAAAATATTGACCGTGTGTCCGGCGCGAGCCAACTGCTCGCCGCACATCGCGCCAGAAGGTCCGCCGCCGACGATCGCTATGTCTGCCATCTTGCTTTCTCCGACAGTGTCGACGTCGGTCGCCGGGCCGCTGCTGTGCCCCCGGGTAACGCGTAACGTTGCGAAACCCGCTAAACCTGCTCGCTCTGGTGAAAGCGAGCCATTTAACTGATCGGAAAGACAACCACGCAAAAACCAGCGAGGAGTATAGCACCGAAGAGAGCCGCCGCCAGAGCGGACCCAGTGTTGCTTCGGACAACATCCATGCCTGTCCGTTGGAGCAGGCAAAACAGCGCGAAATAAGGCGCCATCAAGAGAAGTAGGATCTCGCCGTTGTGGAGAGCGAGAATTCCAACGAGCAACGCGGCCCAAAGGATGATGCGAAGCAGCAATGCGTGGACCAGTCGCAACGTGCTGAGTCCTTTCTTCAGCATGGGGTCAAGGGTCAGTTCCTCCGCCATGTGGAACGGCAGAACGGCGACGATCAGCGCAGGAAAACGCAGCCAGCGCGACGGCGTCCACCAGGCTTCGCTGAGGGTCAGATCCATCCAGGCATAGATCAGCAGCGGGACGACGACGGCTGCGAACGCGGCGCCGAGAAGGTGCATTGGCTTGCATTGCCATAGCACACGAATTTTCTTGCGGTGGAAGACCAGGAGCGCCAAGCCGAGGATGAATAAAAATCCCGCAAAGTAGTCGCCTTCGAAGAGGCGGAAGAAATGGAATGGATTCCAGGCTCGCAGCAGCAAGACCGTTGCGAGTCCTGTTAGCGTGAATACAATGAACCCGCGAACCGAAACGGTTGAGCCGCGCGGCTCAACGCCTTCGTACTGCACGTTGCTCAGGTTGGCGGCAGCTTCGCTACTTACTGCGAGCGAGTTTTTGCCGAGCGCTTCCCGAAGGAAGGGGCCGGCCAAAAGGAATATCCCGGTGAGGCCTGCGAAGCCTCCTAGCAACGGGAATCGCGGCGGAATCTTGACGCTCGCGTCGAGACCGAGTACACGCGCGGTCCACTGCTGGGAGGCGGCGATGACATCGCGATCGAACAGCAAGCTCACATGCGTCGAGCGCGGGATGACTTCGTACGTTCCACTCGAGGCGTTTTCGCCTGAGATTAGGGCACGCGCCGAGTTGCGCACGCTGCGCGGCTCCAATGATCCGCTCAGTACGAGCGTGTGAGCGGGCGCCAAGGGTGGGTTCGTGAATGGCAGCATCGACGCTGGTACGCCATACGTCGTGACCATCGGTGCTGGCGAGATCGCGATAACTCCCGCGACGGGCACACGCGCGGCGATTTTCTCTGAAATCGCGCCGCCCATCGAATGCCCCGCGAGAATCGTGCGCTTCGGGTCGATTGCGCGGCGTCCGATCAGTTGACGTACAAACGAATCGCTACAGTTTTCCGCGTAACCGAACGAAAACGGCCCCGGTGTGCGTCCATGTCCCGGTAAATCGGGCACGAACACGCGTAGGTTTTGCAGCGCAAAGCCCCGCGCCAGGAACGACATGATCTTCTTATTGGCTGCCAGGCCGTGCAGTAGGACGACCGAGCCTTGCACGTCGTCGTCGCCTGAATCAACGACGTCCGTGACCATACGGCAGCCGCCCGCGTCTACGATCACAGTTGTCTCGCGAAACAGCGGCGCGCGCGCCAACAAAAACCCGATGACGCACAGCAATACCGCCGCGACGGCGCGAATCCATCGGTGTTTCTTCATCCCTCGCCCATCTTTTCCAAATACTCGCGATCGCACGAGCCGCGACGCTGCTTTCCCTCGCTATTTGCCATTCAGAGCGGCCCCGTTTCGCTCGTGATAAACTACGCTTTCACTCATTTTGCTCGTTGCCCGCCGGCTCGGCGGCGTACCTGTTCGGAGATCCATTGAAAACACCCGCGGTCCTCACGTTAGACGAAGCGATTTTGCGGTTTGGCCGCGAGAAACGCAACGGACGCGCCGTTGTCTTCACGAACGGCTGCTTCGACGTTCTCCATCCGGGTCATGTTCGAACGCTCGAGCAAGCGCGCGGTTTGGGCGACGTGCTCATCGTCGGGATCAATAGCGACGCCAGCGTGCGCCAGCTGAAGGGCGAAGGCCGCCCGCTGATCCCGCAGAACGAGCGCGCCGAAATCCTCGCGGCGTTCGAATGCGTTGACGCGGTGGTGATCTTCGACGAACTTACCCCGCGCGAAATTATCTCCGCGCTACTGCCCGACATTCTGGTGAAAGGCGGCGACTGGGCTGGCGACAAAATCATCGGCCGCGAAGAGGTGGAGGCCGCCGGTGGTCGCGTCGAGTCGATCGCCGTAGTGCCGGGTTATTCCACTACAGAAATTCTAAGAAAGATTCGCGAAGGCGCCGCACCTGCAGCCAGTACGACGCCCGCCTCTCGCGCGAAATCCTGATACCTCAAGAATGATTCTTCCTGCCGTCCGAGAACGACTCGAAAGCGTCTTGCGCCACCCGTCGATGGATAGCGCGCTCGCGGCTTTGCGTTCGGGCGGCAATCATATTTCGCTCGCGGGTTTGCACGACGTTGCGAAAGCGCTGGTCACGGCATACATCACGCACGAGTTGCGGCGCCCGGCGTACTTCGTCACAGAATCGAATCGCCGCGCTGAAGCGCTCGCCGAAACATTTCGCTTCTTCGCCGGAATTTTTCCCGGCGCGCTCGGCGCCGTGACAACTCTTCCTGCGTTTGACACACTGCCGTGGCAATCGCAAAGTCCGCACGCCGATATCCTCGAGCGTCGCGCCGCCACGCTGTTTCGCCTCGCTGACGGCCAGATTTCGCTCGTGATCGCGCCGGTCGCGGCCGCGCTCTGGCGCTATCAGGATCCGTACACGTATCTCTCGCTCGCGCGCACTCTCGCCACCGACGTCGAGACCCCGCATGACGAGTTCCTGCTCCATCTCGGCTCCGTCGGCTACACGCGCACGGAAATGGTCGAGCTTCCCGGCCAGTTCGCCGTCCGCGGTGGCATCATCGACGTCTTCTCCCCCGAATCGCAGCGCCCCGTTCGAATCGAGCTTCTCGGCGACACCGTCGAGTCCGTCCGCGAATTCGACCCCCGCACGCAGCGCTCGATCGCGCCCGTGGTACGAACGACGCTGCTGCCGCTCGCCGAGTGGTCGGTCCCGCCGCCCGAAAAAGCCGACGGCACCGAAGAGGCCGCCTGGGAAAATCCATCGTTCTTCGGCCCGCGTACCGAAGCAGGCCAGAGCGCGCTCTTCGAACTCTCGGAAAGCTCATTGCGCCCGATCGTATTCCTCGACGAACCCGGCGCGCTCCGCGAAGCCGGCACAAAGCATCTTGCGCACGCTGTTGAAAACTACGAGCGCCACGCCCAAGCCAACGCGCCAACCGCCGACCATTACTTCTGGACCGAAGCCCAATTCTTCGCCGCCCTTGCGAAGACCTCGCAAATCAATCTCGAGCAGCTTGGGCTCAGCATCGGTTCCGCTCCGCAATTCGATTTGCCATCCCGCCCGAGCGCGCGCTTCCACGGCGACGTCGTCGCGTGCATGACCGAAGTCAAATCCCAGCTCGCCGATGGCGGCAAAGTCCTGCTCACCGCTGCCAGCACCGGCGAAATCGAGCGCCTCGCCGACATCTGCCGCGAATACGAAACGCCCTACGTCCTCGGTGAATCCGAAGATGCCGCCTCAGGGTTCACCTCCGAACGCGCCGACGAATCCGCCGCGTTGCTCCTGATCCGCTCACCGTTCGCCGAAGGTGTCACCTTTCCAGATTCGAAGCTCACGCTCTTTGGCAACTCCGACCTCTTTGAAGCCACTCCCGCCGTCGATCGCCCCAGCCGCAAAATTCGCACCTCTGGTTTCTTCAGCGATTTCGCCGAACTCAAGCCCGGCGACTTCATCGTCCACGTCGATCACGGTATCGGCCAGTTTGAAGGCCTCCGCCTGATCGAATCGGACGGCCGCCGCGGCGAATTCATGCTGCTTCGTTACGCCGATGACGCGCGCCTATACGTTCCGCTCGAGCGCATGGACCTGGTCCAGAGCTACCGCGTCGTTGAAGGCACGCACCCGACGCTCGACAAACTTGGCGGCACTGGCTGGAACACGCGCAAAACCCGCGTGCGCAAGTCGCTCGAAGACATGGCCGACCAGCTCCTCGCGCTCTACGCGGCGCGAAAGACCGCAACCGGAAACGCCTTCTCTCCCGACGGCAACTTTCAGCGCGAATTCGAAGATGCTTTCGAGTTCGAAGAGACCGCCGACCAGAATTTCGCCATCGCCGATATCAAGCGCGACATGGAAAGCGCTACTCCGATGGATCGCCTTCTCTGTGGCGACGTCGGCTACGGCAAAACCGAAGTCGCCATGCGCGCCGCCTTCAAAGCCGTCGCCGATTCCAAACAAGTCGCCGTTCTGGCGCCCACAACAGTCCTCGCCTTCCAGCATTTCGAAACGTTCAAGCGCCGCTTCGGCGCATTTCCAGCTCGCATCGAAATGATGAGCCGTTTCCGCACGGCCACCCAGCAGAGGGAAACCATGGCTGCGCTCGAAGCCGGCAAAGTCGACATCGTCATCGGCACACACCGCCTGCTTTCAAAAGACATCAAGTTTGCCGACCTCGGCCTCCTGGTCGTCGACGAAGAGCAGCGCTTCGGCGTCGCCCACAAAGAACGCCTGAAGGAAATGCGCAAAAACGTCGACGCGCTGGCCCTTTCCGCAACGCCCATCCCGCGCACGCTCCACATGTCGCTCGTGGGCCTCCGCGACATGTCGCTGATCGAAACGCCGCCGCGAGACCGCCTCGCCATCCAGACTCTCGTGGCTCCATTCAACGAAGAGCTGGTCCGCACCGCCATCGAAAACGAACTCGCCCGCGAAGGCCAGGTCTACTTCATCCACAATCGCGTCGAATCGATCTACTCGCTCGCCACTCTGGTCAGCAGCTTGGTCCCGAAAGCGCGCGTCGTCGTCGCGCACGGCCAGATGGGCGAGAAGGAACTCGAAAGCGTGATGCTCAAATTCATCCGCGACGAAGCCGACGTCCTGGTCGCGACCACCATCGTCGAAAACGGCCTCGACATCCCTCGCGCCAACACCATCCTCATCAATCGCGCTGATCGTCTCGGTCTAGCCGAGCTCTACCAACTCCGTGGCCGCGTCGGCCGCGCCTCGCAGCGTGCCTACGCCTACCTGCTCGTCCCGCCCGAGACGACGCTGTCCGACATCGCCCGCAAACGCCTCTCCGCCATGAAAGAGTTCAGCGAGCTCGGCGCCGGTTTTCGCATCGCTGCTCTCGACCTCGAACTCCGCGGCGCTGGCAACATGCTCGGCCGCCAGCAGCACGGCCACATCGAATCCATCGGCTTCGATCTCTACTGCCAGATGCTCGAACGCGCCGTCTCCAAACTCAAGGGCGAGGAGTCCACCCCCGAACTCCGCACCACCCTCAGCCTGGGCACCGACGTTCGCATCCCCGAAAACTATATTCCCAGCGAAAATCTCCGCCTGCGCACCTACAAGCGCATCTCCTCGATTACCTCCGACGAGGAAAAGGCCGACGTCCGCAAGGAGCTCGAGGACCGCTTCGGCCCACCGCCAACCACCGTGGATAACCTTTTGGAGTACGCCGTCCTCAAATCTATGAGTGAGCGTTTGCGCATTTCGGCCGTCGAACGCCAGGGCAGCCGCATCGCGATCCGCTTTCATCCGGAAACAACCATCGATCCAGCAGCTCTGGTCAACGTCGTCCGATCCCGCAAGGGCGTGAAACTCGACCCCAGCGGCGTCCTGTGGATGGAGGTAACGCGCGGCGAATCGGTTCCGGGCGCACTTAGAAACGTATTGCTCAGCCTTTGCGGGCAGGACTAAACTCTTAGGATATGACGACAGTAATGCGAAACACCTTGATTCTCGCGGCGTTATGCCTGGCAACCGTCGCACTGGTTCCGGCGATGCCCCTTGCGGCTCAGGACCAACCCGCGCCTGCCCCCGTTCCGGCCACCCAAAGCCAGGACACCGACAAGAAGCCCGATGCTCCGCCGCCCGCGCAACAGCAAGCTCCGACGCTCGAGAAGCCCGGCACCGCGCCCGAAACCGAAGATGCGCCCAAGCCCGCCGCCAAGACTCCTGCGAAAAAGCCCGCCGCCACTGCCAAGCCTGCCACCACCAAAGAAGGCGAAAAGATTCCAGAAGGCACCAACTCCAGGACCGTCGAAGAGATCATCGCTCGCGTAAACAACGAAATCATCACTCGCTCCGAGCTCGATCACGAGCGCGAAACCGCAAAGGAAGAAGTCGAAGAGGAGTGCCGCGGCAAATGCACTCCCGAACAGCAACAGTCTGAGATCGATGAGCACCAGAAGAGCGCGCTGAAGGAGCTAATCGACAAATCTCTTCTTGTCCAGCGCGGGAAAGACATGGGCATTAACGTCGAAACCGATGTCATCAAACGGCTCGATCAGATCCGCGTTTCGAACAACCTGAGCAGTATGGAAGACCTTGAGAAAGCCGTGTCGAGCAAAGGCCTCAACTGGGAAGATTTCAAAGACGAAATCCGCAAGAGCATCCTCACGCAGAAAGTCATCAGCCAGGAAGTCGGATCGCACGTCAACATCGGTAAGGAAGACGTCGCCAAATATTACGACGAGCACAAGAGCGAATTCGTACGCCCGGAGCAGGTAGCCCTGCGCGAAATCGTCGTCAACACGGAAGGGAAGAAAGACTCCGAGCTCCCCGATCTTAAGAAAAAAGCCGAAACCGCCCTCAAGCGCGTTAGAGACGGCGAAGACTTCGGCGAAATCGCCAAGCGCTTCTCTGACGGCAGCACCGCCAAACAAGGCGGCTTCCTGGGTGTCTACAAACGCGGCGAACTCTCCAAGGAACTCGAAGACACCGTCTTCAAGATGAAGAAAAACGATCTCACCGAGGTCCTCGACACCAAGCAGGGTTATCTCGTCCTGCAGGTTCTCGAACACTACGACGAAGGCGAACAGGCTCTGAACAAAGTCGAAAACGAAATCATGGACAAGATGTACTCGTCGCGCATGGAGCCCAAGCTCAAGGAATATTTGAAGACGCTGCGCGAGCAGAGCTACGTCGTCATCAAGCCGGGCTACGAGGACATCGCCGGCGGCGGTAACTCCGAAATTCAGGAAGTCAGCGCGACCCCTGAAGCCAGCAAGGCGGCCAAGAAAGGCCGCAAGAAATTCCTGTTGTTCGGAAAGCGCGCTGGCACGGCTTCAGGCGCATAAATGAAGACAGGTTTTGTCACAGAGCTCCTGTCCGAGCAATCGATTACCACGTTTTTTCTCGTCCACGAAAAAGAAGTCCGCAACACGCGCGAAGGCCGCGCCTATCTCCGCCTGGAGCTCGGCGACCGCAGCGGCACCATTGAAGCCCGCATGTGGGATCAGTTCGAAGCGATAGCGAAAGACGTCAATCGCGACGATTTCGTCAAGGTTCAAGGCCGCGTTGAAATCTATCGCAATCGTCCCCAGCTCGCGGTCATTCAGGTGCGCGTCGCGCGTCCCGATGAAATCGACCTCGCCGACTACTTGCCACACACAGCCGCCGACGTCGAGAAAATGTGGGCCGATCTGCTCGGTTACGCGAACTCGCTCCAGAATCCCTGGCTGAAAAAGTTGGTCCTTCAGATCGTCACCGATCCCGGCACTGCGAAATGCTACAAGCGCGCTCCAGCCGCAAAGGTCATGCACCACGCCTTTATCGGCGGCCTGCTCGAACATGTCGTCGGTCTCTGCGGCATGGCCAAGCTGGTGGCACAGCACTACCCGGAGCTCGATGTGGACCTGCTCCTCACCGTCGCAATCCTCCACGATGTTGGCAAACTCGAAGAGCTCTGCTACGAGCGCGCCATCGGCTACACCACACCCGGCCAACTTCTCGGCCACATCGTGATGGAACTCGAATCGGTCTCCCGCGCGATGGACAAAATCGAGGGCTTTCCCGCTCCGCTGAAGACCGTCGTCCAACACCTGCTCATCAGTCATCACGGCCAATACGAATTCGGCTCGCCCAAACTCCCCATGATTCGCGAAGCCATGGTCTTCCACTATCTCGACGATCTCGATTCCAAACTCGCCGCCGTCCGTTCCGCTCTAGCCTCGCCCTCCGGCGACGAAGAATGGTCCTCCTACAGCAGCGCCCTAGGCCGCAGATTCCTAAAACTCGACGCGTTCCTCAAATCCGACAGCGGAAACGCGAACGGCAGCGGGGCGAGCTGGCAACAACCCGAACAGCTCCCGCTCCAACCCGCCCCGGAACAAAAATGATTCCGCAGCACTACCAACTCCGCGACCTGACCATCCGTCCCGGCACGATCCTCGCACCCATGGCCGGCGTCACCGACACGCTCTTCCGCCGGGTCATCCGCGGCTTGGGCGGCTGCGGCCTGCTGATGACCGAGTTCACCAGCTCGGAAGGCATCACCCGCAGCGCAAAAAAAACCCTCCGCTACCTCTACTTCCAGGAAGACGAGCACCCGATCACAGCGCAACTCTTCGGCGCCAATCCGCAAGTCATGGCCGACGCCGCTCGAATGGTCGAAGACCTCGGCTACGACGCCGTAGACATCAACCTCGGCTGCCCCGCCAAGAAAGTGGTGAAGTGCGGCGGCTCCGGCCTTCTTCGCGATCTTCCACTGCTCGGCGAAATCTTCCGCACCGTCCGTGCCGCGGTGAAAATCCCTCTCACCATCAAGCTCCGCGCCGGCTGGGACGAAAACTCCATCGTCGCCGTAGACGTTGCCAAGCTGGCACAAGAAGAAGGCGTCGAAGCGGTAGCCGTTCACCCGCGCACCCGCGCCCAGGGCTACAGTGGCGCCGCCGACTGGAACCTCATCGCGGCGGTCAAGCAAGCCGTGCGCATTCCCGTCATCGGTAACGGCGACGTCAACACTCCCGAAGACGCCGCCCGCATCGTAAGCATCACTGGCTGCGATGCCGTCATGATCGGCCGCGCCGCCGCCACCAACCCCTGGATTTTCAGTCAGATGGCGCAGTTCACGGCCACCGGTGCCTACACCCATCCCTCCGATTCCGACCGCGCCCGGTTACTTTCTGGCTATTTCCAGGAAATTACCGCTGCCAACCTCCCCGACGGCGTTGGCAAAATGAAGCAGTTCGCTTGCTGGTTTACGCATGGCGTGGGGAACGGCAGCGAACTTCGTCGCCTCGTGCACGAAGCGCACACGCAGCAGGAAGTATTGGACCGCGTCGACCGCTTCTTCGAGCAACGCTTTGTAGCCGGTGTTGAGCACGCCGCTGTCGCGACCGACGATTCTCATTCGAAGACCCACGCCAGCAACTGACCGTTTCCGGTCGGTCGAAAGAAAGGCGAGGCACCTTCGCATGATTCAGGAAGTCAGCAGCTCCTCGGCCACATCCTCCCCGAAGCCGCGCGCCGAGCGCAGGATCGCCGTGCGCCTGCCGTTGACGGTTCGCGGCCGCGACGCCAGCGGCACGAATTTCGAAGAAACCACTTCCAGCGAAAATCTTTGCCGCGGCGGCGCCGCCTTCGTCACTCGCTTCGACGTAGCCATCGGCTCCGACCTCGAGATCTGCATCCCGCTTTCGCAATTCGGCGCGCGCCGCAAAGAGAAAGTGGACGACTTCGCCACGCAGGGGCGCGTGGTCCACGTCCGTGACAGCCAAAGCGGCGAACGCCTCGTCGGCGTCCAATTCACCGGCCGCCGCTTCCGCCGCCTCTTCGTGCCAGAAACCGCCGCCTAACTCCCACGTTTCCGCGTGAACCTCCCGCAGCACACGCCTACCGAGTTCACCGAGTATCGTCGCGCTCTTAAGTTGTTCGCGGATTCTTGGACCTCGTCATTCCAAGCGGCTCGCACAGAGGAAGCTCTCTTCGATGTGGCATTCGACTCCGTCAACCCCAAAGTTCGTAAGCCTGTATCTCCAGGCCGAACCCTGCTACTTGCCCTCGTCCCGCGAATCCACCAACTGATCGTAAGCCGCGCGACGCGTCAATCCCCGCTCCTTCGCCGCCAATTTCAACGCATCCTTCCGATCCAACTTCGCCTGCCGCATCAACTCCTCGACGCGCTCCGCCAAGCCCTGTTTCGAATCCACCGCAACGCCAGCCCCGCCACCTTCCTCCGCGCCAATCAACAACGTAATCTCCCCCCGCGCCGGCCGCTCTTCCAGCGACACCGCAATCTCCGACAATTTCCCCCGCCGAAACTCCTCGTGCAGCTTCGTCACTTCACGCGCCAGACAAGCTGACCGATCGCCCAAAATCTCGCGCGCATCCGCGACGCACTCCGCAATCCGGTGCGGCGCCTCGTACAAAATCAATGTCCGGTCCTCGATCCGCAATCGTTCGAAAGCCCGTCGCCGCTCACCACTCCGTTGCGGTAAAAATCCCACAAACAAGAACTCTTCGTTGGGCAGTCCCGATGCCGAAAGCGCCGCCAGCAACGCCGAAGGGCCTGGTACCGGCACAACGGGAATTCCCGCCTCCAAGCAAAGCTTCACCAACACGTACCCAGGATCGGACACCAGCGGCATCCCGGCGTCGCTCACCAGCGCAATCTTCGCGCCCTGCTCCATCTCCGCGACCAACTCCGCCGCCCTCTTCGATTCATTGTGTTCGTGATAACTGCGCAGCGGCCGCGAAATCTCGTAGTGGCTCAGCAGCTTCTGCGTGTGTCGGGTATCCTCTGCCGCGATCTGGTCCGCCTCGCGTAAAATGCGCAACGCCCGCAGCGTGATGTCTTCCAGATTCCCGATTGGCGTCGCCACGAGATACAAACACCCAGCCGCGCCATCCGTCACTCCTGCGGCCGTATTTTTCTCGCTCATGCCGCTCAGTCTAGCACGCGCCCAGAACCCCATTTCCGTCGCGTGGTATACTCATCGATTCGCAAGCCTACAAGGAGACCGCCGGTGCCGCTGTACGAGTACAAATGTGTGAAGTGCAATCGCCGCACGGAAAAGATCGAGAGCGTGAATGGCCCACATCTCAAAAAGTGCCCACATTGCGGCGGTAAAGTCGAACCGATGATCTCTGCGTCCGCCATCCAATTCAAAGGCTCCGGCTGGTACGTCACCGACTATGCCGGCAAAAAGCCCGCCGGCGAACCCGGGAAGAGCGACACTTCGTCGGACAAAAAAGATTCCAGCGATTCGGGTTCAAAGGATTCGACCACGAAAGAATCCGCCAGCAAGGACTCGAAGGATTCCAGCTCGAAAGAATCAAAGGAAACCAAGAAGGAAAAACCTGCCAAGAAGTAAGCGTGCAAAAATGTTTGGGGAGCAGCATGGCTGCGCCCCAAACACCCGGCCCGATCGCGCGGCGGTACCAACCTCTTCGCCTCGCCCATCCATTCGTTTCCGAATTGCTTTTACGATTTTGCTCTTACAGCTTCAAGGTCTTCAAATACTCCCGAAAATCCTTCCCCAACTCCTGGTTCTGCAACGCTAGCTCAACAGTAGCCTTCAAAAATCCCAGCTTATCGCCGGCATCGTAGGAAATCCCGTCATAGATGTACGCCCACAATCCGCGCTCCTGCGCCAAAATCCGCATAGCATCCGTCAATTGAATCTCGCCGCCCGCCCCCGGTTTGGTCCGCGCCAAGCAATCAAAAATCTCCGGCGGCAACACGTACCGTCCCGTAATCGCCAGATTCGACGGCGCATTCTCCGGTTTCGGCTTCTCCACCAGGTCACTGATTCTCAACAACCGATTTCCAAACGGCGGCTGCGGCGCCGGCTCACCCTTCACAATCCCGTACAAATGCGTCCGGTCGCGCGGCACTTCCTCCACCGCGATCGCGCCCACACCCGTCGCTTGATACACGTCGATCAACTGCTTGGTCGCCGGATTCTCCCCTGGAATCAGCACGTCTCCCAGCAACACCGCAAACGGCTCATCGCCGACGAGATCCCGAGCCACCAGCACTGCATGCCCCAACCCGAGCGGCTGCTTCTGCCGGGTATAACTCACCTGCACCATATTGCTGATGTCGCGAAGCATCTCGGCCTGCTCGGTTTTGCCTTTTGCCTGCAGGTGGCTTTCCAGCACCGGCGAGAAATCAAAATGATCCTCGATCGAATTCTTACCCTTGCCGGTCACGATGATAATGTGCTCGATGCCCGACGCCACGCATTCTTCCGCCACATACTGAATCTGCGGCTTATCGACAACCGTCAGCATCTCTTTCGGTTGCGCCTTGGTCGCCGGCAAAAACCGCGTCCCCAATCCAGCCGCCGGCAGAACCGCCTTCCGCACCCGCCGCCCCGAAACAGAATTCCGCGTCGCACTCATGTCGTGAGAGCCCATAGATTTGTCTGTGATCTCTTCCAGATTTGTCCGCGATCGCTTCCAGGTTTCTCGCGCGATCCCGTCCAAAATTTAAGTTTTTGCAGCGCCCTCGACAGTAGCGGCCCTCCGCCGCCTTTGTCAATCCGGCCAACTCCTAACGTTGCCCACGCGCGACTGTCGATTCGAATGCCCTCGATCCTCGCATGCTAAAATAATGAACGATGTCCACGCGCATCCTAGGCATCGAATCTTCTTGCGACGAAACCGCAGCCGCCGTCGTCTCCGACGGCCGCGACATCCTCTCCAGCATCGTCGCCTCCCAGATCGACATCCACCGCCAATACGGCGGCGTAGTTCCCGAACTCGCCTCCCGTGAACACCTCCGCCAAATCGTCCCGGTAGTCCGCGAAGCCCTCTCGAAAGCCAATCTGACCCTACAAGAAATCGACGCCATCGGCGTGACCCACGGCCCCGGCCTGGTCGGCGCCCTTCTCGTTGGCATCACCTACGCCAAAACGCTGGCCCAATCCCTCAACAAGCCGCTAATACCCGTAAACCATCTAGAAGGCCACGTCCACGCCGTCTTCCTCGAAGCCTACAAATCCGGCGCCACGCCCGCTTTACCCGCCGTCTGCCTGATCGTCTCCGGCGGCCACACGGTCCTCTACGAAGTCACCCAAGATCCAACGCAACCCACCTTCGCCTACAAAAAAATCTCTCAAACCCGCGACGACGCCGCCGGCGAAGCCTACGACAAAGTCGCCAAGCTTCTAGCCCTAGGCTACCCCGGCGGCCCCATCCTAGACCGCCTGGCAGCAGCCGCACCCGCCGCGACTCCGGCGCCCGTAAAATTCGCCCCCACCAAAACCCGCAGCAACCCGCTCGACTTCAGCTTCAGCGGCATCAAAACCGCCGTCCTCTACCATCTCCGCGAACACTGCGAATACGGCGCCGAAATCCTCAAACGTCAGGAAGCCCTAGCCCACCGCGAACGCAAATTCGAACAACTCCTCCCACTCTGTAGCCTGCAAACGCTGGCCCTTATCCGCGAATTCCAAAACTCGGTAGTCCGCGATCTTGTCGACCGCACCATGCTCGCCGCCGAACAACGCAACGCCGCCAGCGTGCTCGTCTCGGGCGGCGTAGCCGCCAATTCCCAACTCCGCACCACGTTCGAACAGCGCGGACAGTCTGCGGGCATCGCAACGTATTTCCCCAGCCGCGCCCTGAGCACCGACAACGCCGCCATGATCGCCGCCGCCGCCTACCCCCAACTCCAGGCCCACCACCTCGCTGGCGCCACCCTCAACGCCAACCCCAATCTGAAACTAGCCTGACGCCCGTAGCACTGGCACTCCGATCTGTGCCTCCGACCTCCGAGCCTCCAGAAATTTGCCCGCACCTTCCAAATCCAGCATCCTGAATCCCAGTTCCCCAATCCAACCTATGCGACAATTCCCCCAATCCCCGATGACCTCGCCCCGCTACCGTTTCGGCATCTTCGAATTCGATGCTCGCACGCGCGAACTTCGCCGCGACGGCAAAATCATCCGTCTGCAATTGCAGCCCGCCCAAGTCCTCTCCTGCCTTCTCGACCACGCCGGTGACACCGTTTCCCGCGACGATCTCCGTGCCGCCGTCTGGGGCGCCGAAACCTTCGTCGATTTCGACCGCGGCCTGAACTTTTGCGTTGCCCACCTGCGTTCCGCCCTCGACGACGACACCGTTTCCCCGCGTTTCATCCGCACCTTCCCCCGCCGCGGCTATCAATTCATCGCCCCAGTCCAGCGCCTCGACGCCTCAACCTCGGAATCCCCAGGCACCGCCCGCCAACCCAAGCCCGCCGCCGTCAATCTTGCCAATCCGACCCAACCAACCCGAAAGTTCTCCGCCACCACCTTGGCCCTGGCCTGCGCCGCGACCGCGATCCTGGTCCTCTCCCTCGGCTCCGCCTACATGCTCGCCGCCCGGCGCGCCTCCAAACGACATCCCACCATCGCCGTCGTTCGCTTCGACAACGAAACCCTCGATCCCCGCCTTGCGGCATTCTCCGACGCCCTCACCGACGGCCTGGTCGAGCAACTCACCTCGCGTAGTCTCGGCCGGTACGAAGTCATCGGAAACGCCCACGTCCTTCGTCTCCCGCGAGATCAGCGCGACCTGGCCGCAATCGCCTCATCGTTTCACGCCCGGTACGTCGTCCTTGGCCAGATTCAGTCCGCAGGTGCCCAGACGCGCATTCTCGCCCACCTCATCCGCCTCCCCGAACAAACACACCTGTGGGTTGAGCGCATCGACCGCTCGCTTGCCGATCCTCTCGCCATCGAATCCGAAGTAACCCAGAAAATCGCCGCCGATTTCTCCCAGCGTGTGGTCGCAGACTCTACTGGCGCTCCCTTATCACAATTTCCAAACCACTGATCCGTCGCCAGTTATCGCTTCACATTTTTCTGGCGCTCGCGCTGCATCATTCCGCTTGCCTCGCCCGCGCTCCTCGAACATCCTGTCCACGCGCCCTACGTCATCGCAACAAAACCCGAGCATCCCGCGCATTCCGAGAGCCTCCATGAAAAACACCGCGACAAATACAACAAACACATGGTCCCGCAGAAGTCTGTTGGAATTATTCTCGGTCGCACTACCGATGACCGCTGTCGCAAGCACATCGGCGTATCCCGCTGGCATCCCCGAAATCAATCTAGTCACCGACCAATTTCCCACCCAGCCGCCCGAACTGGTCCGCGAAATGGTCACTGTCTCCCATTTCGATCTCAAACGCGTTCAGGAGCTTGTCGACGCGCGACCTTCGCTGGCAAAAGCCTCCTGGGATTGGGGTTTTGGCGACTGGGAAGAAGCTCTTGGCGCCGCATCGCACATGGGCAACCGCCCCATCGCCGAATATCTGATTTCGAAAGGCGCCCGGCCTTCCTTGTTTTCCGCGGCCATGCTCGGCCAACTCGACGTCGTGAAATCTTTCATCGCCGCGCAACCCGGCGCGCAGCGCATTCGCGGTCCGCACAGCATCAGCCTTCTAGCGCACGCCCGCGCCGGCGGCGCGCAAGCCCGAAGCGCCCTCGAATATCTGCAATCGCTCGGTGACGCCGACGCCCCTCCGCCCGTCCCGCTCTCCGAATCCGATCAATTTGCGGTGAAGGGAACGTATATTTTCGGACGCGCCGCAAATCAGCGCATCGACGTCACCATCGACAACGGTCAAGCCTTGTGGACCCGCGCTGGAATGACAGGCCGCCCGCTGTTCCACCTCGGCGACCGCACCTTCCACCCGCTCGGCGCCCCCGACGTGCGCATTCGTTTCGTCGAATCCCAATCTCCAGCAACCCCGTCCCCACCCTCAGCCGCAGTTCCCGCGCAAACTCCAACCGTCACCATGAACGTCGCCGATTCCACCATCGTCCTAACAGCAACTCGCGCCGGTAAGTAGCGCAGACACTCCTGTCTGGGGGTCCGAAATCCCAACCTGCAGGGATAACGACGCCTGTCTAGTGCTCCTTGTACACTCTCGGCCCCAACATCTCGCTCAAATAATCATGCGCCTCCGGAATCCGCTCCAGATGCGGATACCGCACGCCCCCGCCATATCGAATCTCATACGTCTCAACCGAATTAAAATTCCGAACCTGCAACGCGATCTTTCCGTTCCACGGATGCGCAATCGATTCATTGAGCACATCCGCCGAATAGACTCGCCCATCAACCGCAAGAATCACCATGTTCGGCCCGATCCCCGCCTCCCACGCTGGCGTCCCCTGCAGCACATCAAAAATCGTTCCGTCCTTCTTCACCGAAAGCCCAATGGAATACACGCCGTTATAGCTAAAAGGAAAAATGTCGGAATAAAAAGATTCGTTGTTTGGCGTCGCGCTATAGACCAGCCGCCACCCCGCAGCCTCCAGACCATCGGTCGGTGGTTTGCTGTTCACCTTGTAAATGCGCGTCTCGAAATAGGTGTGCCAGTCATACGCGCAGATCGCCGACAGCGCCTTCTCGACATCCTCTCGCGTATACGGAACCACAATCGGCTCGGTATCCTGCTGACCGAAAAACTCCCGCAAGAAATCATCGAGCGACTTCTTGTCCCGCGTTTTTTCCCGAATGATCGCATCCACCCCCAGCCAGATCAGCGCGCCTTCATCGTAATAATCCTGCCCGCGCCGCAGCGAAGACCACGCGACGTCGGGCGCTCTCAGAACCCAGTCTTCGCTCGCCGTGTCCACCAGTGGAGTGGTGGCGCGACCCGACTCCATCGTAAAGTCAGCGGCCAACCGTCCGAGGTAGTCCCGCATGAAATCCGCGTCGTTAAAACCCGCGCGCGTTGCGAGCAGCATTCCGAGATATTCATTCAACCCTTCGTACACCCACAGCAGGGAAGTACGCTCCGGCCCTTGGTAGTTCGGCTTGGAATACAACTCCGCGGGGCGCCGGTATTTGCCGTCCCACGAGTGCGACAATTCATGCGCCAGCAGCACCCACCCAAACTTCTCCAGCTGATCCTTCTTCGACAGCCCCGCATCCCCAATGCCGGTGTAAGGCGAATCTTCATGCTCGAGTCCGTCGAAAGGCCGCGAATCGCTTTGCGTCACCAAAAGATGCAGTTTTTGCCAGTGTCGAAAGCCAAACATCGCCCGGTCCTGATCGACCAGCTTGCTAAATAAATCCACCGCATGTGCGTCATCCGCTTTGTCGACCGCGCCTTGGCTGTCGCCCGCAATATCCAATTCCGCAGGCCAACTCGACGTGAGTGGCAAAACCCGAAAGAACTCCCCGCCCAGCAGCGGCGAATCGATCAAGCGCTCCAGCGAAACCGCCGCAAACTTCACGCGACCGCCGTCCTCGCTGGTAACCCGCAACGAACTCCCCTGCTTCCACTTCGGCGGCAGAACAATCGACGGCTCAATCATCAACTCCCGCTTGTCGATCCCCAGCGGATAGAGCACCACCGTGTTCCAGGCCACCAAGACCTGGTGATCCGAAGCCACGTTTTCCAGCAACGCATCAAAATCCACAAAAATCCGATCCGTTCCCGCTGGCACCTCCACATGAATCGCAAAAATGTCATCCGGATCCCGCGCCCAAGCCAAGTTCCCACTCTCAGTCCGTATCCGCAGCGCCGCCATATTCTGTATCGGCCCAGTAGGTCCATGCTCCCCCGGAATCCACTTCGGAAATGCCAGCGCCACGTTCCCCGGCCGCACCCGAATCTCCTCATGCACAAAAGTAATCCGCCGTGCCGCTTGTGTCTCATCCACAACCAGCGTCATCACCGGCGCCGCCGCCCCTTGCGCGTCAACACTCACCGCAACAATGAATATTGCGCAGAAAAGGAGTCCGAGACATTTCCGGGCAGGAAGCCTAACCATATTCGTCCTCCAAACCATCGTGGGAGTCGCGCGACGCGCATGGTATCGCGCAGCTGGTTCAAGCGAACTGTTTCCGGATCCTTTTTAACCGAGGCATTACGATCCCGACTGCGTCGTCGATGCGAAACAAGCCTTTTTCGATTTGGCGCCCAAATGCGGAAAATCGCTCCTTTACTAGGCTCCGTCCTTCTGGGACGTTCTTGAGGAGGCACTCCGGAAAAGGAGGACAGAGATCCCAATACGTTCTCGACGTCTGCTATGCCAAGGGTGAATCGTGGTGTGACAACCTTCTCAAGGTCCACCATCACGGGGGAGGCCCGAGAGATGGAACGTTTCCGGCTTCGTCATAGCCGCCCCACCCACAAAAGGGTCAAGTTGGGCTCGTTGACAAACCGCGCAGCCTCGTTTACCGTTAAATGTTTGAGCAGCACACAAAAGGAGCAATAGATGGCGCAGGGCGCAGCAACGAAGGTCAAGAAGCGTAAGAAATCAGTCTTAAAGCGGGCACAGCAGTCTCGCGAACGGGCGGATGTAAACCGCTCCAACCGCACACGAGTTCGCACTCTCATGCGTCGTCTCCGCACCGCCATCACGGCCGGTGACGCCACGGCAGCAGGGAATTTGCTCCACCCGACCATGTCGGCGATCGACCGCGCCATCACCAAAGGCGTGCTCCACGAAAACACTGGCAACCGCTACAAATCGCGCCTGACCCTGGCCTTCAACGGCGTAAAGGCCGCAAAAGCTTAGATTTACCCGGCGATCGACAACCAAAACTTCAGCTTCAACTCGGCGGGCTCAAAGCCCGCCTTTTTCTTTCCCGTTTTGGAACTCGCGCCGTTCCCGATCACACAATCGCTAGTGAGTGCCAATAGACCGTCTTCGTCTCCGAGTAAGCCTAAATCCTCTCGATGCAACGCTTGCGTAGGGTTGCATCCACACACCTTTAACCCAGCAGAATGAACACTTACGCAAAAAATGGGGGGTGGGTGGGGCGAGCCGTCGTCCGAGTTCCAAAACGCAAATCGAAGGGAAAAGCCGAGGCGCAGGAGGAGAAAAGAAAAACTTACCGCAGCACAGCCTTAGCCGCGCCGCTGCCAGTCAACTCAATCATCAAAAACTCCATCGCCGTCCGCGGATCGTCTGCTCCGCCCTTGAGCATCCCGTCCGCCCGCTGCAACGCCTGCAACCCTTCCAGCAGCCTCGGCTTCCCGATCTTCCGCGCGCTGCGCAGCGCCAGATCCGCCTGCTCCGGCCGCATCCCGAGTGCCCGCGCCGCCTGATACCCGTTCGACACGCCGCGCGCCTCTGACGCTTCGATCAGCTTTCGATACATCCACGTCAGCGCGCCCAGCATTTGCAGCGGCTCTTCGCCGTCGCGCAGCAGCCGTTCCAGAAATTCCAGCGCCGTCTTCTGCTGCCGCGAAGCCAGCATGTCGGCCAATTCCCAGACGGTAGTGGTCTTCTCCGAAATTACGAGCAGGCTGACATCCTGCCGCCGAATCAGCTTTCGCTCGGCCGCGTAGGTCGCCACTTTACGAATCTCCGTCCTCAATCGCAGGAGGTCGCCGCCGACATACTCGGCCAGATCTTCGGCCGCGCCGGTCTCGAGTTCCACTTTTTCTTCGCGCGCAAAAACTCTCGCCAGCGCGACCGCATTCGTCAGCCGGACCTCGGGATCGTCTCCCAGTCCGACTTCAACGACCAGCGCGCTTTCGGCCAGCACCTTCCCCAGTCGCATTCGCTGGTCGAGCGTTTTCGCTTCCAGCACCAACACCGTGAATGGCGCAGGCTTCTCAAGGTATGCCTCGATCATTTTTACCGCGGCATCGCGATTTTTTTCGCCCAATTTTTCGATCTTTTCGACGTCCTCGAGAAACACAACTTGCTGTTGCGCCAGCATCGGCAACGTCTGTGCCTGCTCCATCGCGCTCTGCGTCTCCCCGCGATCCGCCGAATATCGCGACACGCCCCACATCCGCGAACCCTCGGGCACAAACTTTTCGATCAATTCCGCGCGGCACGCATCGCGCAGATACGGCTCATCGCCCAGCAGCACCAGCGCCGGAATCATCTTCCCGCCCTGCAGCTTGTCCATAAATTGCTGTTGTGAAACCCGCGCCATAGTTCCTCAAAGTAACACAGGCACTGCCGCCTGTGCCCAACGTCCTACCCGACCGGATGTGTTTCGCGGAAACCGTGACAATCAATAATTCTCGACGACTGCGGCGACCAATCTTTGCGCAAAATCCTTAGCCACCCGATCCAGCGCCGGATCCTGCTCGCTGAAAAAGCTCGTCACGTCGGTGGAAATCTCGTACTCGCTGCGAAACACAAAATTATCGGTGTGATACAAAACTTTGTCGTTCGACGTCTGCGTCAACGTCACTTCGCACTTCATCGTGACCAGCATCGTCGTTGCCCGCCCGCTCGTCGTATCGAACAACAACGGCACCGCTTCCAACGTCACCACTTTCCCTCGCAACACCGCGTCGCCCGACGCCGGGTTCGACACCACCTTGTAGGGCGTCCTCGACAGAAACTCATGCACCGTCGCCGCCGTCAGCTTCTGCTCGATGCGGTAACTCGTCGTCGCATTCTCCAGCGCCGGCACGGCTATCACGTGAACGTCCTGCGGCAGGGCACTGGTCTTTCCCGCGACGTGATACCCGCACCCACTCAAGCCGAAAGCCAGCGCAAGCAGCCCGCAGAGGAAAAGGAAAACCAAAGATGGAAAGCGAGCAGTGGATCTAGATGAAGAAGTTCGCTGCGATCGCCCCAACCCGCGACACAAATTCAAATTCATTCGGCGAATTTCTCCACGAGCGTCTCCGCCAGCTTCACAGCGTTCCACGCCCGCACCCGAATGTTATCCGCTGCGCCCCAGAACCACCAAATCCCCGCGGCCGCCGGTTCGGTCGCCGGCTGCGCCAGTGAGATCGTCGTCTCTTCGGCGACGCTCAAATTGTTCGGAGCTTCGCCAGCGGGCACCGAAAACCCGGCGGTCTTCACCGCGCCGGCAATTGCGTCAGCGTCGGCCGACGGCGCGACTTCCGCGCAAATCGAAAATGTCGTCCCATAAAATACCGGCACATGCACCAGTTGAATCGCCGGCACGATCGCGCTGCCGCGGAGGCACGAAGCGATTTCCGCGCGCAACGTCGCCGCCGCCGTCTGAAGGTCGAACCGGCTCTCGGCCCCAAAGTGCGTCATCGTGTTGAAGGCCACTTGCGAACCAAACAACTCCGTCCCGGCAGGCTGAAATGCCAACAAGTGACTGGTTTGCTGCTCCAATTCTTCGATGCCTGGTTTGTCCCACCCCGAAACCGGCTGCAGCACCGTCGCGCTCAGCGTTCGCAGTTTCAGATCGAGCAGCGCAAAGGTCAGCCGGACAATTGCCTCGGCCGCCGTCGAAGGAATCGAAACCAGTTTGGATTTCGCATCCGCCGAAGAAAGTTGCCCGCGAAACGAATCAAATCCGCGAAACCAGGGCACCGCCTCCGGCACCGACGCCGAATACCCCGAAAGGTCGACAACCAGCGCGCCGCTGCGCTGCGCCAGCTCGAGATTCGCCTTCGTAAACTCCGGCGATCCCGTGAAAAACACAAATCGCGCCCGATTAAAACTGTCCGACTCCACCGGCTGAATCACCGCAGGCTCGCCACCCGCTTCGGTCAGAATCCCCGCCGCCAACGCTTCATCGAGTAACCGGAAATCCGAAGCCGCAAAGCGCCCGTCTTCCAGCAACGTCTTCAGCTCTGCTCCCAACAGCGAAGACGCACCTGCGATCACAATTCGATTGGAATCCCGCTCAGAAGGCATGAATCACGCAGTTCGACGAGAAACGAGCCGGTGCCGCAATAACCGTACCACGTGCAGTGTAACGCCGGCTGCGGTATACGTCGCGGCAACCAGCAACAACACTTCTTCCGACCAACGCCAGATCGCCGCGCCCATCAGCGCGATAAACACGATCGCGAGTGATGGCTGTTTCCTCGTCCAAGGCAGGTCTTTAAAACTGTAAAAGCGAATCGTGCTCGTCATAAGCGCCGCCAAGCTAAGCACCAGAAAAATCCACGCGATCGACCATCGCCAATCCTGCACCGGATTCTTGAACGCATGAATCGTAGCCGCGATCATTCCTGCTGCTGCCGGCGTCGGCATTCCCACGAAATATTTCGATCCGCCCGGCGCCATTCCTTGCACATTAAATCGCGCCAGCCGCCACGCGCAGCACACCACAAACGCCAGGCAGAACCACCAGCCAAAACCAGCAATCTGCTGAACTCCCTGCGTCGCGTCGAGCCCGGGCAAATTCCGCACTCCCCACATATACGCCAAAAGCGCAGGCGCAATTCCGAAACTCACCACGTCCGCCAGGGAATCAAACTGAACGCCAAACTCCGTATTGGTGCCGGTTAGCCGCGCCACGCGCCCATCCAGCGAATCGAAAACAATTGCCAAGCCAATGGCCTTCGCCGCGTGGTCGTATGGATCGCCTTGCACCGGAGTACCAAGCATCGTTGAAGCGGAAGCGACGCAGGCATAGTAGCCGCAGAGCAAATTGCCTGTTGTAAACAGGCTCGGCAGCAAAAAAATGCCGCGCCGCAGCTTTGGATTGCGAATACGCTGTGCCCGGATCGAAACCCCGGTTGTATCCGATCCGTCGACCTGATGTTCTGCCTCAGACATAGTTAGTTTCGGTTCCCCGCCGCCGTCAGATTCTCCACAGGAGTTCGCGATTCCTGCCCACCACTCAAATTCGATCCGGTCGGGACCGGCCAGCGCGCCAGCACGCTCGACCCGCCCTTCACATTGTCGCCAAGCTTCACCAGAATCTCAGCGTCGCGCGGCACCCACAAATCCACGCGCGAGCCGAATCGCACCAATCCGATCCGCTCGCCCCGTGCCACCACATCACCAGGTTTCTTCCAACAGACTACCCGGCGCGCAATCAAACCGGCAATCTGTTTGAACATCATTTCGCCGGTCGCTGTCGAAAGTGAAATAACGTTTTGCTCATTTTCCGTAGAAGCTCGCGCCACCATCGCCGCCAGGAACTTCCCGGGCCGGTATTCCATCCCGGTGACCGTGCCCGCGGCAGGCGAACGGTTCACGTGGACGTTCCAGATCGCCAAAAAGATACTGATTCGCTTCCCCGGACGCCCCGCAAGCGGTTCGTCGGTCACCACGACGATCCGCCCGTCGGCGGGGGACACAACGGCACCAGGATCGCTGGGGATAACCCGCTCCGGATCACGAAAGAAATAGAAGACGAATGCCGCGAACGCAAGAAAAATGATTCCCACCACGGTCCAATGCGTGAGAAACGCTACGCCTCCGAGGACCAGCGGGGGTAGTCCGAAGTAGTAGCCCTCTTGGATCATGTTCTTTAGACAATACCACAGGCAATTCGGACGCGGCTGCCCATGCGCGGTTTCGGACGCGCAGCATTCAACGGTTCGCGCCGGGCATCGCGACGTGGTATCGCACTCACGAACCATGTGATGAGCGAGGAAGTGTTGTGCGATGCGTGTCGGAACGATTGGCGCGAACAGCACGCACACGTTCAGCGAACGCAGCACCACGCCGCGACGCACGACAGATTCCGTTGGACTTGATTTACGTAGCGCCAGCTCGAGATCGATGGACGCGCGCAGCAATCTGCTCCATCTGATCTTTGCAGTACAACTTCATTTTCTTGAGCTTTACTTCTTCAACGAGGTGTTCTGAATTGAGGTACGGATCCGAGGTGAGTCTTTGCAATTCCGTTTCGTACTTCGCATGCTGCTCGGCCAGACGCTGATACTCGGCGTCCGTGTCGAGGAGTATGTCCCGAGGGTTCCGCGCCAAACTGGCCATGCGCTCCTCCTGACGACTCCATGAATTTTGGATGACTACTCCATGACGGCAAGGTAACACTTCGTGCGGCGGCGTCAAGAGGGAACTCGACGAAATAATGCTGTAGGGGTCCTAGCCTGTGAGTTCTCTCATCATTAGTACCGCGGCCTCATCGGGGTCGCGATAGTACTTGGCGCGAAGCCCGGTTTCCGCGAATCCATGCTTTTCGTAGAAAGAAATGGCCGCGCGGTTCGATTCGCGCACTTCCAGGAACAATCGGTGGACTCGCAATTTCGCGAGTTCTTCCAACGCTTTTTGCAGCAACGCCGTCGCGTTGCCGCGACACCGCTTCGCTGGGTCAACGCACAGATTCAAAATCTCAGCCTCGGCAACGACGGCACGCACCACGATGAATCCGGCCACAACGCCGCTGCATTCGACGACCCAGCCGAGTTCGCCGCGCCGATTCAATTGAGCCAGCGAATTCAGCGACCAAGCCGCAGCCTCCGGCGACTGACTCAGAATTTTCTCGACGACTTCAGCGTCGTGCGGCTCAAACGCCCGCAGGGAGGTTCCTCCAGTGCACTCGTTGCCGCTCACCGAGTCACCGAAGGCTCAATTCGCGCCCGACTTCGCCGCAGGAATGAAATCCTCCATCACGGCCTTGCGCATCAAGCCAGGCGGCAACAAACCTTGTCCCAGGATGAAGTCGTGGAATTTTTTCTGATTGAACTTCGGACCTAGAGCCGCTTCGGTGTCCTTCCGAAGCTGCAAGAGCTTGGTGTATCCGTAGAAGTAGGAGTTTGCCTGGCCCGGCATGCGGAAGGTGTAGCGCTCGACTTCTTGATTGGCGAACGGCACGGAGAAGCAGCCGTCGACGGTGAGCGTTTTCATCACATCGGCGGGCTGCACTTTGCCGGCTTGCAACTCCGGATCGGAGAAGGCGCGAATCGCGCGCAGCAGACGGAATTGCAGCGAGATAAGTTGGCCTTCGAGTGGCATGGACGGCTTGGTGATGTACTCGGCGTAGAGGCCCCAGCCTTCGACGTTGGTGCTGTTGAAAGCGTAGCGCGAACGCGCGATGGACACGCCGTGTTCGAGCATCGAGTCGAATTGCAGTTCATGGCCCGGGCGAGCTTCGTGTGCGATCAGCGTCCACGAGCCGGCGTCGAAGGTGTAGTCGTCGACCTTTTCTTCTTTCGCCGAGCCGCTGCCGGCGGGCATATTGAGCGGCAGCACAAATTCGCCTTGCTGGCCGGTGTTGTTGAGCAGCGGCGGAGGAACCATGTGCGGCGCGGGCTGCTGCGCGCTTTCCGCCGACGTGCCGATGCGGATGCGCGCGGGGCGATCCGGGAGGCTGACCAGATTTTGTTTGACGATGATGCCTTCGATGACCTTGAGGCGATCCTTATAGAAGGGAAGGATGCTGTCGCCGACGAGCTGATCTTGTTTGAGCCGCTGGATGACGTCGCGATAGTCGCTATTTGGCCAGCCACGCTGCTTGGCGATTTGCGCGGCGATGGTTTGCATCTCGCCCTGATATTCGGTGAAGGCCTTGTGGGCCATCGTTGCGAGTTCGGGCGGCGGGATGTCGATGCCGAAATTTTCGAGGTTGAGAGCGTAGAGCTCGGGCGGCTGGCGGAAGTCCGTACGGGCCTTGGGCAAAATCGTGACGCGGACCCAGTCGTCGTAAGCGACCAGTTGTGCCTTGAGCTTCGCGTAAGGATCTTGCCAGCCTTCGAGGTTGTACTGTTTGCAAAGGGAAGCGATGCCATCGACGTACAGCGCATTACGCGAGAGTGCGGTTTCAACCCGCGACTTCGATGAATAAATCACGTTGGGCTTGGCCATCTGTAGTTCAGTGAGCTTTTTGAGTTGGTCGGTGAGCGGCGTGAAGCCGGGTTCGATGCCGGCGTACTTGCGCAGGCGAACGACGGCGGCGGGTCGGCGGTCGGCGGAGACTTGATCGTCGAGAAGAACTTGGATGCCTTGAAACACTTCAGCGCTCGCGTTGCGATAGGGGACGAGATGGTCTTCGGAATATTGGTGGCCGCGGAGACCCAACTCCGCGCTGTGGATCATAATTTCCAGGTCTTGCTTGACGTATTTGTCCTGCTCTTGCGTTAAGGCGGCCTTGAGTTTGGCGAGTGCGGCGCGGTTTTCTTCGTTTTCGGCGACGTCGTCTTCATGCGTTGCGACGCTGATGAGTTCGTCGTACTGCTTGAGGCCGTCGTGCGAAGCGGATTCGGGGGAGTGCTTCTTCTCGATGTCGATCAGTAGGTTCGCGTACTCATTGCTGCGCGCGATCCAGGCTTTGGTCGTTGTCTGCGCCAGCCGCGGCCGCCGTCGACGCATCCGCCGGCTGCGGCGCAGCGATCAAATAAACCGCTGTGGCGGATATCGCCGCTACGAGCCCCACGCCTAGAATTCTCCGGATCACGAATATCCTCCTGGTCTTGCACTAGCGCGTTTATCCCGCGGCCTTGCTGTTCCGGTCGCTCCAAGCAACTTCGGCGTCCGACCGGCGAACGTAGTTCGCGTCGAGCGCGAGAGGATCGGTGAATCTTCCCAGGTTCGCCAACCGATATCCAAGCCGCCCAATTGCGGGCGCGAGCACCGGCGATGCCGCTTGCACACCCCGACCCACAACCGTAACGGCACCATCTGTCTGACGCGCCGCCCAAATTTCCGTTTCGGTCAGCATCTCGGGATCGGTGGAGATCCAATGAATCGGTTCGCCGCCGGAATTCTCCAGAGTCCATGCGAAGAACTTTTCGGGAGCGCTCACTGCCTCCTCGCCAACGCGTTCGAGTCGCTCGGCTTGCCGCCGGTACAACGCGCCGAAAATCTGCCGCCGCTGTGCATTCGCGAACGCCGCTACGTAACCGGCTGCGGCGGGGCCGTTGGCCTCGGTAGCCATCGCCTCGAGCCGCGACACCGCGACGATCGGCTTGCGCGAAACCTCGGCCCACGCCTTCACCGTCGTCAGTCCGACGCGCACGCCCGTGAATGATCCTGGTCCGGTCGCTGCAACATACGTATCGACGTCGACGAAAGTGACACCGCTTCCTGCGAGCGCTCGATCGATCGTCGGCAAAAGCCACACGGAATAGTCATCGCCGGTGTCGTGTGCGACGGTTTGCAGTGCATCACCATCGCGCAGCACGGTCACACTGCCGCGAGCGTCGCACGTATCGAGAGCCAGAAGAATCATGCGAGGAATTGTACAGCAGCGCGTACCCTCACACGTAACTCGCTCAAAAAATGACAGTTGCGTGAGGCATCGCGTGAAACGTTGACTCGCAACTTGAAAATTGTAACGGAGGTGTTCGAGGATTGTCGGTAGTGATGCTGGAATTACCGGCAATCCGGGAGCAATTTGAATGCCAAATGGAAGCGGCACCTACCCTAAGCTCATGATTCCACTGGATATATCTTGACTCTTGCAGCACACCTGTCCTACACTGGTCCCTGTACGCATGCCTAGGGGGGCAACCGAAGCTATGGATTACAAAATTGGCGACAAGGTTGTGTATCCGAATCACGGAGTGGGTCTCGTGGAACAAATCAGCTATGGAGTTTTGAACGGCAGAACCGAGCGCTACTACATGATCCGCATTGTCTCCAGTGGGCTCCGCGTGATGGTTCCGCAATCGAACGCAGAGACCGTCGGGTTGCGGGCAGTGATTCGCACCAGCGACGCCTCGAAAGTTCTGGGTTTCCTCGAGACCGGCAAGCTGAATTCGCACCACGATTGGAAGCACCGCTTCAAAGAAAACTCCGAGCGCATGCGCACCGGATCACTCCTCGAAGTCGCCGTCGTCCTCAAGAGTCTGGTATCCCTCAGCCGCAGCAAGCCGTTGTCATTCCGCGAAAAGAAGATGCTCGAGCGCGCCAAGTATTTGCTGGTCAGCGAAATGGCCACCGCGCGTAACACTACCTCGGAGACGGCGGAGGGGTTGGTCGTCAAGTCGCTGGCCAAGGCGAAGCTTACCTTCCCGATCATGACCGAAAAGTTTGAGTAGAGCGGCGCCGGTAGGCGCCTTTTATTTTGCTCTTTTGGCAGTTGAGTTTCGGACGGCGAGACCCTCAAGGTGCTCGCCGTTTTTCTTTTCTGGCTGGGTTGGGCGTTCACCTGTTGAACGGATACTCATTGATCCAGTAGAACTTAGACGCGAGCAGCGGGAATTGTTTTGCGGGATCGATCCGATGCATCCGGACGTGGATCTTATGCGAGTCCATCTCGCCGTCGAACCTTAACTGGTCGCCCGCTGGCTGTTGAAAACCGAAATTCGTTTTCCAGTCTTTTCGGCGGCTGGTGCTGAGCACCAGGCTCTTTTTGTCGCTATCGACTGCGAGCGCGTGGTCGTGAAAATCTGCGTGGTCACGCAGAACAGACCGAAGTAGATGAAACAGAAGCGGAAAGTGACGCGAAGTGCGGGCGGCCATGGCGCGATCGGCGGATCTTTGCTTGTCGAGCCAGACGTTGGCGAACTCGACGGCTCTGTGTTCGGATGGATCGGACGGATTTGACAACGCGACGGGAGAGCATGGGTCGTTCATCGGCAGGGCCTCGCCGGTTGAAATTTTGGGAAACGGCGTGGCGGTATGCTAGCAGAGAAACAAGCTCCATCCGCACAGTCGAGAGAGTTGAAGGGCGAAGGACCGAGGGGCGCCGGCGTTTCGAGGCGCGGGCGTTGCTAGCTTGGCTGGCGTTCCTTCGGCGCGGACTTGCGACGGTGTTTTCCCCAGGCGCCGCCGCCTGGCGTCTCGATCCTTAGCACCGAGCCGGCTTTCGCATGGAGCGAGCACTTGCCGGGAAGCGCGATCAATTTTCCGTTTGGCTCGATGATCGAATTCCTTCCCGGTGTGCCGTCTGCGCCGCCAGCCAAACCGTACGGGCCGCGCTTGCGGCGGTCGCTCAGCAGGCCGACTTGCGTATCGGTTAGGAGTTCGATTTCGCGGATGATGCCGTCGCCGCCAGGATATCGGCCGTTGCCTCCGGAATTGCGGCGGACGGCGTAACGGCGCATACGCACCGGGTAGACCTGCTCGAAGACTTCGACGGGCGTGTTCCAGGAATTCGTCATGTGGGTGTGGATGGCGGACGCGCCGTCTTTGGTCGGTCGCGCGCCCATTCCGCCGGCGGTCGTCTCGTAATAGGCAAACGGCGCGTTGCTGCGGCGCGGGTCACGGCCGCCGAGGGTAAGGTTGTTCATCGTGCCCTGGCTCGCGGCGGGGATGCGCGACGGCGCGGCTTTCGAGAGGGCGCGCAGCACGGTGTCGACCATGCGCTGCGAGGTTTCAACGTTGCCACCGGCGACTGCGGCAGGTGGGAGCGCGTTGACGATCGTTCCGGCGGGCGCGACGACGGTGATCGGCTCCATCAGTCCGGAGGTGGCGGGGACATCTTCGGAGAGCAGGCAACGGAAGACGTAGTAAACGGCCGACACCGCGATCGCTTCGACAGCGTTAACGTTACCGGCGCATTGCGGCGACGAACCGGTGAAATCGACTTTGGCGCGGCCGCCGTCGATCGTGATCGTCGCGCGGATGCGGAGCGGCTGAGCGCTGCTGCTCACGCCATCGTCGTCGAGAAAATCTTCAGCGGTATAAGTGCCCGACGGCAGTTCGCGGAGTACGGCGCGCATCATTGCAGCGGAGTAGTCGAGCAGATGGCGGCCGTAGGTTTGCACTTGGTCGGCGCCGTACTTGGCTACGACCTCGGTGAGGCGGCGTTCGCCGGTGCGACACGCGGCAATCTGCGCGGCGAGGTCGCCTTCGCGCTCGGTAGGTGTGCGAACGTTGGCGAGGAGCAGGGACATGACGTCGGCGTTCCGCTCGCCGCCGCGAAAGAGTTTCACGGGAGGGATGCGCAGGCCTTCCTGGAAAATTTCGCCGGCGGGTCCCATGGAGCCGGCAAGTGCGCCGCCAACATCGGAATGATGCGCGCGGTTTGCTACATAGAAGGATGGACGACGAAGCGCTCCGCGCCCGCTTCGTTCGTTGGAGCGAGCTTTGACAGAAGCGCTCGCAGTGGCCTCAATCGTGGGCTTCTCGATGCGCGAGCCTTCGGTGCCGTCTCGATCGGGAAAGATCGGCAGCACCATCGTCAGGTCGGGCAGATGCGTGCCGCCCGCAAAGGGATCGTTCAACAGCGCGATGTCGCCGCGCTCAAGCGCCAGCGCGGCGCGCGCTGCGGCGACCGAAGCCGGCATCGAGCCCAGATGCACAGGCATATGATCGCCCATCGCGAGCACGCGGCCGTCGGCGTCGTAGATGGCGCACGAATAGTCGCGTCGCTCTTTGATATTGGGCGAAAACGCCGAGCGCCGCAGCGCCGCCCCCATTTCTTCCGCGACCGAACGAAAAATATTCTTGAAAATTTCGAGACGCGTCGGGTCAACGCTTGCTGCCGCGCGGTTTCGACTGCGGGATCTACGCACGGCGATCACCGCGAGTCGAATTTTGAGCTCGAGTCAGCAGGATCTGGCCGTAGGAATCGACGTTTCCGTGCCATCCTGCTGGCACCAGCGTCGTGGCGCTGTATTCGGAAAGCACCGCCGGACCGGAGAAAGAACCGCCCGCCCGCAGGTCGTCGCGCGAAATGAGCGCAGCCGAGCAACGTCGCTCGTCCAAAACGCAATCGAGTGTTCTAGAAATGCGCGGTCTCGATTTTCGCGCCGCTCGCGCGATTCGCGACAACTCCGGCTTCTGTGTCACTCCTGTCGCGCGCACGCGCAGATTCACAATTTCGACGGCGCGCTTCACGTCGTGGTACCCGTAACGGACTTCATGTGCCCGATGAAACCCCGCCACAAAATCGCCTGACGCGGGCACGCTCAACTCATATGCTTGCCCCACGTATCGCAGATCAAGCCGCCGCTCGATCTGAATCTTCGCTGGCGAAAAACCTTCACGCCGCAGCGCGGTTCGCCCGTCGTTTTCGAGCGGCCGAAACATCGCCGGCAATTTCCGAGCGACCGCGCCGAAACCTGTCTCCATCGAGGGCACCGCGAACAGCACCGTTCGCGAGAGCTCCGTCACCACGTCCGCACGCAAGATTCCCAGCGCCGACAATCCGCCGGGAAATATCGGCAGCAACACGGCGCGCATGCCAAGCGCAGAAGCCAGCGAACACGCATGCAGCCCGCCAGCGCCGCCGAACGCAACCAGGGTGTAGTCGCGCGGATCGTGTCCGCGCTCCACCGAAATCACGCGAATCGCTTTCTCCATCACTGCGTCGGCGACCGCCAAAATCCCCTGCGCGAATTTCTCGACGCTTGAAAACGTTCCGCGCGCCTTCTCCATCGCGCCCCGTGCGCGCTCAGCATCGAGTGCGAAGCTGCCGCCGAGCAATCCTGCGCCGCCAAAATGGCCGAGCACCGCGTGCGCATCGGTCACCGTCGGGCGATCGCCGCATCCATAACAAATCGGCCCGGGCTCCGCGCCCGCGCTCTCCGGCCCGACGCGCAGCGCGCCTCCGCGATCGAATCGCGCAATCGAGCCGCCGCCGGCGCCGACGGTGTGAATCTCGAGCATCGGCACCGCCACCGGGAATCCTGCGGCGGTCGATTCGCTCGTCGTGCGCAATTCGCCCGACAGCAATGCGACGTCGGTCGACGTGCCACCCATGTCGAACGTGACGATTTTCTCGATACCCGCGAGCTGCGCGGCATACGCAGCACCAGTCACACCGCCCGCCGGCCCCGACAAAATCGTCGTCACTGGTTCGCGTGCCGCTTTTTCGGCAGATACCACGCCGCCGTTCGATTGCATGACGTGCACGCGCACCGGCGCCGCAGACGCCGACTTCGGCCGCGGCCCGCTGAACCAGGCGGTGCGCACGCGGCTCTGCGTCCCCGCAAGATAGCCGCTCATCACGGGCGCGAGGTACGCGTTGATCACCACCGTCGAAGTCCGTTCGTACTCGCGGAACTCGGGCAGAATTTCGTGCGACACCGACACCAAATAACCGGCGCGCCGCAACGCGGCAGCGATCTGCGCCTCATGTCGAGGATTGCGAAACGAAAAGAGAAAACAAACGGCAACCGCTTCGGGGCGCGCGCGCCGCACTACGCGCAACACGCGCGCGATTTCCCGCGCCGTCAAGTGTTCGACGACCGCGCCGTCCCACGCGAGCCGCTCACGAGCGCCAATCCGATCGGGCGCGCCCACCAGGGGCTCCGGCTTATCCACAAAAAAATCGTAGAGCTTTGGCCGCGCCTGCCGCCCGATCTCCAGCACGTCTTCAAATCCTGCCGTCGTCACCAGCGCCACGCGTCCGCCGCGCCGTTCGAGCAGGGCATTGGTGCCGACGGTTGTGCCACAAAGCAGCTCCAGCCCGCGCTCGTCGCTGAACACTTGCATCGGAGTGAGCGGCTTACGCACCGCGCGCACCGCCGAAGCAATGGCTTCCTCCGGCATGGCGCGCTGCGACGGCACCTTCACAATCTGCAGCTTCCCATCGCGCACAAACACGCAATCGGTAAACGTCCCGCCGGTATCGACCGCAATCCGCATCTCGTCTTGGTTGGTCCGTATCGTCTTCGTGGGTCGGAGCTTCAGCTCCGACAATTGACTCCGATAGCAAAACAGGCTTCAGCCCCTGAAGTACGAAGTCCGCCCCTCACGGCACAGCCGGTGAAGGGAACTCCGGCGGCGACTTCGGGAAATGCTTTTCATACCACGCGATCGCGCGGTTCAAACTATCGACCGTGTGTCCCGACTCGCGAATCCCATGTCCCTCGCGCGGATAGCGCACAAACACCGTCTCAACGCCAACATCTTTCAGCGCCACAAAATATTGCTCCGCCTCCGCGATCGGCACGTCGTTATCGTTCTCGCCGTGCATCAACATCGTCGGCGTCGCCACTCCAGCAATATGCTTCAACGCCGAGCGTTCCCACATTAAATTCATCAAATCATCCTGATGAGGTAACTGTCCAAACTCCATCTGTTCATATTGGTTGTAGTAGGTCATGTAGTTGTAGCTGATCAGATTCGAGATGCCCGCAATCGGAATCGCCGCGCGAAACATTCGCGTCTGCGTGATCAGCCACATTGTCAGTTGCCCGCCGTAGCTGACGCCTTCAATCCCCATGCGCTCGCGGTCGAGCCACAAGTAACGGCGCAATGCCGCGCTCACGCCGTACAAAACATCTTGCGCCTCGTTGCCGTCCTGATCGCCAAACACCGCATCGGCGAACGCCTGTCCGTAGCCCGTCGAGCCGCGATAGTTTACGTGTAGCGTCGCCCACCCGCGCGACGCAAACGCCTGATCGCGAAAATTGAACGCCGGACCGTTCTGTCCATGCGGCCCGCCGTGCATGTTCACGATCAGTGGATGCTTCGAGTCCGCCGTCACGCCGGCTGGCTTCACCAGAAACGCTTCCACCTGATATTTGTTGTCGTTGCTGACAAACGTAAACGGTTCAACCTCGGCAATCTGTTTTCCCGCGAGCACCTCTGAATTTACGTTCGTGATTTGCTTCGCCGGCGCTCCTGACGCCGTACCGCTGCCGCGCAAATACAATTCCGACATATCGCTCGGCGTCGCGAACGCATACGCCATTGCCCCGGACTCCGCCACCGACATCGAACCAACGCTCCCGAGCGCATCAACAATCCTCTCGGCTTTGGCACTGTCGATCGGCTGCCGATACAAATGCACGCTGCCGCGCTCCTGCACCGTGAAATAAATCGCGTGCCCATCACGGCTCCACACCGGCGCGCCCTGCCGATCGTCGATCGTCGCAAACTCACGCCGGTTCGTTCCGTCGGCATTCACGACCCAGACGTGGGTGTCCTCCATCGTCGTCTCGCGATCTGTTAGCCCGCGCTTGGTCGCGCGAAACGCAATCGTCTTCCCGTCAGGCGAATATTTCGGATCGTATTCGGCGTTCTCCGTCGCCGTAATCCGCCGAATCGATCCGTCGCTCACTTTCAGCGCAAACAAATCGTAATTAAAAAATTGATCCGTCTCCGGCGAGCGATCCGACACAAACGCAATCTCATCCCCGCGCGGCGACCAATCGACCGAATGCTCGTAGGTGTCGCCGTTCGTCGCCTGCTTCACCGTTTTCGTCGCCACATCCACAATAAAAATGTGTAGCCGTTTGTTGTCGTTGAAGCGCGTCATGCCTTCGCCCGCGTCGGGCTTGTACATATAACGCGTGATGACCTTTGGGTCGCCTTCCGCATCGGCGGTCTCCGGACCTGGCGTCGCCGAAATAAACGCGATCTGCTTGCTGTCCGGCGACCACGTCACTTCCGCGCCCATGCCGGGCAGCGGCGCGTTCGTACCGCTCGCTTCGCTCAAAAACGTCGCCGACGATCCATCAGGATGCACGATCGCGAGTCCATGCTTTCGTTCCGCGGCGCCGTTGAACGCGATCCATCGCGAATCCGGCGACCACACCGGCGATCCCGCTGTATCCTGTTCGCCGCCGATGCGCGAAGATTTCCCGGTCGCCACATCGAGCACCCACAACTGCGGCCACGGCCGTCCGGGCCGGTCGTATCGAATCACCGTGTACGCAACAAGTTTTCCGTCCGGCGAAATCTCGGTCTGCGCCACCGACCGCATCCGCTGATAGTCTGCCGGCACAAACCCATTCGCGCCCTGCGCGCGCCCAGCGCAGGCAAAAATCGTAGCCGCCACAACGCCCACGCCGGCCGCCCACACATGCTTCAATCGAGATCGAGCGATGCTCATCGAAACTCCTCACCACAAAATTTGCACCCGCATTCTACACTTCCGCAGTGCCAACAAATCCGGTAATCTCCCACGCCGGAGCAAACCAAAAAATGAGACCAGGCCGCCTGACATCTTTCCTCTTCGCTACAATCGCAACCATGTTCGTGCCTGCAACCTTCGCCCAGGCACCTACGCAAACTCCCGCCGACAAACCTCCTGCCGATTGCGAAGAACTCCCCGGCGTCGCCGCGAAACTCGCCACCGCCGAGACAACGCTGCAAGACTGGCCCAACATCGCCCGCTACCGCGAAGCCAACGCCTCCGTGCAAGCTCCCACGAAAGACGAAAAGCGCGTCGTCTTTATGGGCGATTCCATCACCGACGGTTGGCAGCAGCCACAGTACGGCGGCTTTTTCCCCGGCAAGCCCTACATCGACCGCGGCATCAGCGGCCAGACCACGCCGCAGATGCTCATCCGTTTTCGTCCCGATGTGATCGCGCTGCACCCGAAAGTCGTCGTGATCCTTGCCGGCACCAACGATCTTGCCGGAAACACCGGCCCGATGACCCTCGGCCAAATCGAAGACAACCTCGCGTCGATGGACCAGCTCGCTCACGCCAACAAAGTCCGGGTCGTCTTCGCCAGCGTGCTTCCCGTCAGCAACTATGGCCACGACCGAGAAGGCAAACCTGTCGATATGCGCGTCAAGCGCCAGCCCGAGAAAATTCTCGAACTTGACGCCTGGATGAAGAAGTACGCCGCCGAGCATGGCGACATTTACCTCGACTACTTCGCCGCGATGGTCGACGAACACGGCCTCCTCAAAGCCGAAATCAGCGACGACGGCCTCCACCCCAACGCGAAAGGCTACGCGATCATGGGTCCACTCGCCGAGCAGTCCATCCAGCAAGCCTTCCAGAAAGCGAAAACGAAATAACGAAACGGCGCGTGATGTGCGAAGGCGCCGTCTGGTCCTCACCTGGTCACTTATACGGAGACAAACCTCGGTCATCCGAACGAAAGCGAAGGACCTCAGCATTTGGTCAACGCAATCGCGCCGGTCGCAGCGCCTAGCGCCGCCGACCTGTACCAAAGGTCTGCTCCATCGTGTGAGCCACCTCTACATACCCCATTCGTCACGCGTCCGCGCAGTCTCTTTGACCCGCCTCGTTTTCGCACCCAAACTAGACTCATACCACCGGAGAAGAATCGCCGGACTCCGCAGGGGCGAGCCCGCGTATTCGTCTTACAGAAAAGCAAAGCATATGAACCACTCAAACTATTCCACGCACACGCGCGCCGCAGCGTGTCTCGCGCTTGCGCTGACGTTTCTCCCGGCATCGATCTCGTCGCAGTCGCAGCCGGAAAACGAACCGCGCATTCTGAAAAAGGTTCTGCCCACATACCCCGAGGTGCTCAAGCGCATGGGCGTGGGCGGCGTGGTCCGCGTCAAGGTCACCATCGGCGCCGACGGCTCGGTAAAGGACGTCGAAGCGCGTGGCGGCAACGCCATCTTCGCCGACGCGGTTGCAGGCGCGGTCCGCAACTGGAAATATGCGGCCGGCGAACGCCAGCGCACCGCCGAAATCACGGTCACCTTCACCTGCTGCAACACGGTCACGTCGGTGCCATGAAACGCGTGAATCCGTGATCTGGTACAAAACGCCGTTCACAGTCCCGTAACTTGACCTCCGAAACCCGCTGCGCTAGGGTTGTAGCAGCTTCGAAGTAAAGTGACTTGGCAAAGGAATCCGTGAAGAAACGAGTGATCCGCCAGAACTCCCGCACTGCAGGACCTGCCTCCATCTGAATGCGACGTACCGTTCACATTTCCGGCCCAATTGAACCGTTTTTCGGCACACTCGATGAAAACGTGCGCCTGCTCGAAGACACGCTGCACGTGCGCACACACCTCAACGACAACCGCCTCAGCATCGAGGGCGACCAGGACAACGTCGATCACGCCGTGAAAATCGTCGAGGAGTACAACCATCTTACCCGCCATGGGCGGAAGCTCTCGAGCGCGGAAGTGAATTCCCTGATCCATGTCGCCACCGACGACCCGCACGAATCTCCGCGAGGCGCGTTCGAGCACGGCCGCCAGCGTTCCTTCGGCAAAAAAGTCGTCACGCCGAAAAACAACAGCCAGCGCCACTACATGGAAGAGATTGAGAAGCACGACATGATGTTCGCGGTCGGCCCCGGCGGCACGGGCAAGACGTACCTCGCCGTCGCCATGGCCGTCAGCGCGCTGCTCACCAAGCGTGTTAACCGCATCATTCTTGCGCGCCCGGCGGTGGAAGCCGGCGAGCGACTCGGCTTTCTCCCAGGCACGCTCCAGGAAAAAGTTGACCCTTATATGCGTCCGCTCTACGACGCGCTGTACGACATGCTCGAGCCCGACAAGCTCGACCGCTTCCTGGAAAAGGGAATTATCGAGGTTGCGCCGCTCGCGTTCATGCGCGGCCGCACGCTCAACGATTCGTTTGTCATTCTCGACGAGGCGCAGAACACCACCAGCGAACAGATGAAGATGTTCCTGACGCGCCTCGGCTTCAACTCGAAGGCGGTGATCACGGGCGACATCACGCAGATCGACCTGCCGCAGGGGAAAAAATCGGGGCTCATCGAAGCGCTGGAAGTTTGCGGTAAGATCGACGGCATCGGCGTTACCCAGTTCAGCGAGAAAGACGTCGTCCGTCACAACCTCGTGCAGCAGATTATCCGTGCGTATGAGGAGTATGATGGTACGCAGCCGCAGCGTAGCGGCATCAACGGCAAGCCCGAGTCGCGCTCGAACGAGCCCGGAAAATCGCAGACAAAAGATATTCACTAAGCCGGACGATATTCGCTTCATAATGATCCTGAATCGCCAGCGGACCGTACGCGTCGCCAGGCCTCCCTTGGAACAGTTCCTACGACGTATACGCGAGCAACTCAAACTCCAGGGCGCCGATGTGACCGTGTGCCTGGTCAGCGACGATGCGATTGCCCGCATGAATGAAACGTTTCGACATAAGAATGGGCCGACCGACGTGCTGTCGTTTCCGAGCGACGCGAAAGATCTCGTACGGGCGCAGCGTCAGGGCACGGCTTTAGCGGTGCCGAAGCGAGCTGGAGGTCCAGGGGCATCAGCCCGAGAGGGTAATTTCCTCGGCGACATCGCCATTTCTCCCGCGACCGCGCGGCGTAACGCCAAGAAGCTCGGCCGAACGCTGCCGAATGAATTGCAAATTTTGATCCTTCACGGTGTCCTGCATCTGCTCGGCTACGATCACGAAACCGACAACGGCCAAATGACGCGCGTCGAAAATCGCCTTCGCCGAAGGTTGGGGCTCTCGTGAAAGTCTATTTCTGGGCGTACGCGATCGGCACGGTGCTGCTCGCCATTGGCCTGCCGGTGTTCTCGTACCTGACGCTGATCTATCGCGAGCTCGGCCGCATGACCACCGGCCGCGTACACCTGCACCTCGAAATCTTTGAATCCGAAATCGAGCCGCGGCTGAAAATCAATCGGCGCAGCGGCGGCCGCACTTTTCGTATCCTCGGCCATTTCTGGCTCGCGTTTCTTGTTCTGGAAACTACGCGAGGCGTCGTCTACTTCGTTCCCGGGACATGGGAGTCGTTCGTCGAGTTCTGTGTCTTTCTTACGCTTGAAGTCGTGATCCTGATGCATTTCATTCCCGACATGCTGCTGTATCGCACGACAGGGCGCTGGCTTCTGCCGCTGATTCCGATCGTTCGCATCGGGATGTTCGTTGCCTGGCCGGCGCGCATTTTTCTTGAGGCTGCTGAATCGTTGGCGCGCATCTCCGAGCAGGAGTTTGATCGGACGCCGGAGCAGCGCACGGAAGAGGGTATCGAGGCGCTCGTCGAACAGGCCGAAGAAGAAGGCATCATCGAGCCCGAGCAGGCCTCGCTGATCGAACAAGTTGTGGAGTTCAGCGACAAACGCGTGCGCGAAGTCATGACGCCGCGTCCGGATATCGTCGCTATCGCCGCCGACTCTACGCTTGAAGAATTGCACACGAAATTTATCGAGATGCGGTTCGCGCGTATGCCCGTTTACGAGAAATCGCTCGACGACATTTTCGGGGTGGTGAACGCGCAGGATTTGCTGCACATCGCCGATTCGGATTTGCCGCGGCGGAAGGTTCGGGAACTCGCCCGCACGGCGCTGTTCATGCCGGAAACAAAGGTCGGCTCAGAGTTGCTGCGCGAGATGCGGCACAAAGATCAGCAGATGGCAATCATTATCGACGAGCATGGACTGGTCGCGGGACTCGCGACGGTGGAAGATTTGGTGGAGGAAATCGTCGGCGAACGCGGCCGCGACGGGACCAAGCCGGCGCCCGACGTCATGCGCGAGCCCGACGGCAGCTTGATTTTGCGCGGTAGCATGACGATTGACGGCGTCGAGGAATTGCTTAGCGTTCAGTTCGGCGAAAAGTCCGACGAAGCCGTCACGACGGTCGCGGGATTGCTGAGCCATGTACTCGGCAAAGTTCCAGCGCCGGGTGACTCGATCGAAATCGAAGGGCACCGCTTTGAAGTATTGGAAGCGAATCAGCGCAAGGTGCTGCGATTGCGCGTTCGCAAACGGGCCACGGCTGCGCCCGCTCAAGCTAGCTGAGGATTGCATCGCGGCCGCCGAAAGCTCGCGGGAATCGTCGATATCGACGTCAAGGAAATTGGTGAACTGAGTTCGTCAGAGAAATTGGAGATTGTTTTGTCGGAAAAAGAAAATACAGGTTCAAGCGCGAAACCTGGCTACCGCGCTGGGTTCGTCGCGATCGTCGGACGGCCGAATGCGGGAAAATCCACGTTCGTGAATCGCGTCGTCGGACAAAAAGTTGCGATCGTCACCGACAAGCCGCAGACGACGCGTAATCGCATTCAGGGGATTGTCACGACGGCGAAGGGTCAGATCGTTTTTATCGACACGCCGGGACTCCACGATGCGGATTCCGCGCTCGGTCGGCAGATGATGCGCGAAGTTGCGGCTGCGCTGGAAGGCATTGATGTGTTGCTGCTGATGGTCGATGCGAGCCGTGCGCTGCCGTACGCCGACTCGATGCTGCTCGAACGCGCGAAACGTTTTCATGGAAAGACGATCCTCGCGCTCAACAAAATCGATCGCGTGCCGAAGACAAAATTGCTGCCGCTGATCGATGCGCTTCAGAAGACGTTCGAGTTTGCGGCGATCGTGCCGATCTCCGCGCTGAAGGGCGCGGGACTTCCGGAGTTGCAGAAGGAAATTCTGGAGCGGCTGCCCGAGAGCGAGCCGTATTTTCCGGAAGACCAGATCACGGACCAGCCCGAACGATTTCTTGCCGCTGAAATTATCCGGGAGAAAGCGATCAAGATCATGTATCACGAAGTACCGTACGCGCTGGCTGTGTTCGTCGACAAATTCGAGGAATTGCCGCGGCTGACGCGCATTGAGGTCACGCTGAATGTCGAGCGCGATTCACAAAAGAAAATTCTGATCGGCGAAAAGGGCTCGGTGTTGAAAAAAATCGGCACCGAAGCCCGCAAAGAACTCGAGGAACTGCTCGGCACAAAAGTATATCTACAGACCTATGTGAAGGTCGCGCCCAACTGGCGCGAAAACCCGCAACGCGTCCGCGAACTCGACTGGCACTTTCAACTCGAGGGCCTCAGCGAAAATCAAAGGACCGACGCCAACCTAGCCGCTGCAGCCGCCGGCGCATCTTCCAGCGGTGAAGTTGATTCCCGCGAAGCCGAACAAGGTGCCGACCCATACGAAGGTCTGAAAGACGGCCCCGTCGACGAATCTGACGACGTTTAGTTTTTTCTTTTCCCCCAGAGCCCAAACTTACGAAGGATATCTAACGGTGACGGCCACGCCTGAATCAGTCGGGTGCGGCGATGCCTAGGGTTTTCATTTTGCGGTAGAGGTGGCTGCGTTCAAGGCCCAGGGCGCTGGCGGTTTGGGTCATGTTCCAGCGGTTTTCCTGGAGTTTGCGGAGGATGAATTCGCGTTCGTAGGCGCTGCGCGCTTCGTGCAGCGTGTTGTAGGGATGCTGCGGGCTTTCGGCGACGCCGCGGAAAAGTTCGGGCGGCAAGTGGTGCGGCTCGATACGCGCTTGCGGGCAGACGATCACCAAGCGCTCGACGAGATTGCGGAGTTCGCGGACGTTGCCGGGGAACGGGTAGCGCAGCAGGATTTCCATTGCGTTGTCGCTGAGTTCGCGCGTGCGTTTGCCGTACGCGGAGCTGAATTCATTCAGAAAATACCGCGCTAGGATGGGGATGTCTTCTTTGCGGTCGCGCAGCGGTGGAACGAAAAAGGGGATCACGTTGAGGCGGTAAAACAGATCTTGGCGGAACGCGCCGCGCGCAATTTCCTGTTCGAGGTTTTTGTTGGTTGCGGCGAGCACGCGCACATCGACGCCGACGTTCTGACTCGAGCCGACCGGCTCGATGCGTCCTTCTTCGAGAGTGCGCAGCACTTTGGATTGCGTGCGCAGGCTCATGTCGCCGATTTCGTCGAGAAACAGAGTACCGCCATCGGCTTTTTTGAATTTGCCGCTTTTGTCTTCGGCGGCGCCGGGGAAGCTGCCTTTCGCGTGGCCGAAAAGCTCGGACTCGATCAGGTCTTCGGGAATCGCGGCGCAATTTACTTCAACGAATAAGCCCTTGCTGCGCAGGCTGGCGGCGTGAAGCGCGCGCGCGACGAGTTCTTTGCCGGTTCCGCTTTCTCCGAAAATTAGAACGCGGCCGTTCGTGGGCGCGGTGACGGCGATCTGCTGGCGCAATGCTTTCATCGGCACGCTTTCGCCGATGACCTGATAGCGATGGCCGAGCTCGCTGCGCAGGAGTTGGTTTTCTTCTTGCAGGCGGCGCTGCTGGATGGCGTTGCGCACCAGCACGATGATTTTTTCGAGCGACAGCGGCTTCTCTATGAAATCGAATGCGCCGAGCTTGGTGGCGCGTACGGCGGTTTCGATCGTGCCGTGGCCGGAGATCATGATCACCGCGGGCGGGCGCGGCTGCGCCTGCAAACGGCTGAGCGCTTCGAGGCCGTCGATGCCGGGTAACCAGACGTCGAGCAGGATCACTTCAATGTCGCCGTTCGTGGCGCGATCGAGCGCTTCTTCGGCGGATCCGGCGGTGTCGACGTCGTAGCCTTCGTCTTTCAAGATCGACGCGAGCGACTCGCGGATTCCGGCTTCGTCATCGACAACCAGTAGTTGGGGGCGGGGAGTCATTTTTTCGTTAGGTCGCGTCCTTCTGAAATCGCTCTTTGCTAGCTCGCTACTTTTTCACGCCGCTGCTTCTCAGGTCGCCGTTCTCAAGTTGCTTCGACGCCGTTACGTTCGGCGACGGTGGCCGTCGTAGTTTCCGCCGACGGCAGTTCGACGACAAAGCGCGAGCCGACCGGAAAATTATCTTCGACATGAATGGTACCGCCATGTTCGGCGACGATGCGAGCTGCGATGGCGAGTCCGAGTCCGGTGCCGCGATTTTTCGTGGAGAAATGTGGAAGGAACAGACGGTCCTTGTCTTCGGGCGAGATGCCGTGGCCGGTGTCCTGCACGCAAATTTCGACGGTTTCGGCGTCGCCGTGCGCGCAAGTGGAGACGGTGATTTCGCGCAGCGTTGCGGTTTCGAGCGCTTCGGCGGCGTTGTCAATCAGGTTGACAACAACACTGCGCAGCAGGCCGCCGTCGGCTCGGACCGGCGGCAAGTTGTCGGCGAGTGACGTCTTAATGCTGATGCCGTCAAGGCGACCGGAGAAAACTTCGACGGCTTCCTGAATCACGGTGTTGGCGCTGGTGGGTGCGAGCTTCGCGGTGGGGAAGCGGACGAACTGTGAAAACTCGTTGACGAGTTGTGCGAGCGTGGCAACTTCGCGCTCGATCAGACGGGAACATTCCTGTGTCAGTCGCGTGAGTTCAGGATCGGCCGGTTCGGCGATTTCAGCGGGACTACGGCGGTCGAGGAAACGCGTCAAGCGCTGGGACGAAAGCTGAATGGGCGTAAGCGGATTTTTGATTTCGTGGGCGATGCGGCGGGCGACCTCCTGCCATGCGGCGGATTTTTGGGCGCGGAGCACTTCGGTGAGATCGTCGAGCACAAGAACGAAACCGGTGTTCGCGCGGCGCGGGCCGAGTGAGCTGACAGTAACTGCCAGGTGAAGAACGCGGCCGGCGATAACCGTTTCAATCTCGCGCGAGACGACGCCCATGCGGAGGCTGCGGCGCATCAGGAGCTGGATGTTGCGCGTCGCCTCGGAACCCAGCAAGTGTTCGAGCGATTCGATGTCTCGGCTCGAACCGCCAAACATATGCGTGACGGCGGAGTTTTCGCGGAGGATGTGGCCTTCGGAGTCGAGGGAAATAACTCCGGTCGGAATATTTTCAAGAATCGTTTCCATCAATTGACGGCGGCGTTCGAGTTCCTGGACGGCTTGCTGGAGATTGCGCGTGAACTGATCGATTTGCGCGCGCGAGTCGCGGAGCTGAGTGGTCATTGCGTTGAACGAGCGAATGAGCACGCCGAGTTCGTCTTGCGATTGCTCGGGGACCTGATAATCGAAATTACCGGTTGACACTTCGCGGGTGCCTTCGGCGAGCGCTTGAATCGGCACGGTGACTTGCTTCGCGAGAAACATCGCAATCCACATCAGGGAGAAGAGCAGCAACATCGTGAAGAAAAACAGGATGAGGAGCATCTGGCGCTTCAGGGCGCGCAGATTTTGTTTCTCTTTGTCGTACTCCTCGCGGTGCGACTGGATTTCGGTCAGGCGGGCGAGAAAGTTGGCGCTCGTGAGATAGCCTGCCGCGACATACCCGGCGATCTGGCCTCTGTCCATCGTCGGAATGCGGGCGACGAGATAATCTTTGCCGCGGGCTTCCCAAATTTCGACGCCCGAAGGAAGCGTGCGCTCGGGTTTCCCGACAACGCCGACGCTTTCGCAGATTTGTGCGGAGCGATCCTCCGGTTGATCGTCGCAAACGACTCCGCCGCGCTCGAACTTTCCGTCCTTGTCGAGAATCCAGAGCGCATCGAGGCCGGATTTGAAGGCGTTTTGCAGGATTTGTTCGGTCGGCTCGGCGGGACTCACCTGCACCTGACGCGCGAGGTTGCGCAAGCGTGGCAGCGATCCACGACCGAACTCGTTCATCAGCGATTGCGTTTGTTCAGACGCGATTTCAAGCGGGCGCGGGAACCATCGGCCGAGCGTGCGATTGAGCAGGGAATAGCTGACGAAAAACATGAAGACGACGGGAAGGAGCGAGAGCGCCATCGCGCCCACGACCATTTTTGTTTTGAAGCGGGCGCCGAGTTGGTCTTTGCTGCGTTCGGCCCAGAGGCGGAGAACGGTGCGCGTGAGAATGAGGCCGAAAACGAGAAGCGCGGCGGTGATGAAGCTGGAGACGGAATAGAGCGCCATGGCGGCGCGCCAGTTGCCGGGTTTGAACGGGACGTCGAGCGAGCCGAACGTAAAAATGGCGGCGAGCAGCAGAGACAGCATGATGCCGCCGATGACGAGGCTCCAGCGATGGCGTGGGCGGAGGGAGCTCATGCGGCGGCCGTCGATTCCGGCCAGGCGACGGGCCGGTACGAAATGGGCTTGGGCGGCAGCAGATGTTGGAGCGGGCACTCCGAGCAGTTCGGGTTGCGGGGCCGGCAGAAATGTTTGCCGGTGTGGACGATCAGGGCGTGGAATTCGTTGTAGAGCGCGGCATCGGGAGGAAGTTGGCGCTCGAAGAGTTGGCGGATGTCTTCGTAGCCGAAGCGGCGGCGTTTGCCGTCGCGGACGAAGTGGAGTTGGTGGCCGTGGCGTTCTAGCACGCGGCGGGTGTAGGCGTCGACGACGAAGACGGGGTGCTGAGCGGCGTAAAGGAGGATCGAGTCGGCGGTTTCGGGGCCGATGCCGTGGACTTCGAGGAGTTGGGCGCGGAGTTTGGCTGCCGGTGCGCGCAACATTTTGGCGAGCGAGCCCTGGTATTCGCGGCGGAGGAAGTGAACCAAGGCTTTCAGCGTTTTAGATTTCTGGCGGAAATAGCCGGAAGAGCGAACGAGAGTTTCGATGCGCGTCAGCGGGGCGAACTCGATGGCGCGCGGTGTCAGCAGCTTTTCACGGCGAAGATTTTTGATGGCGGGCTCGACGTTGGTCCAGGAGGTGTTTTGGACGAGGATCGCGCCGACGATGACTTCAAACGGAGTACGGCCCGGCCACCAATGCTGAGGGCCGAGAGCGGCGAACAGAGCGTCGTAGTAGGCGCGGAGATCGGGGACCGCGATCGTTACGCCGGGGACCTCGTTGTTGGAATAGGGGCGTGGTTTTGAGGACACAGGTGTCTCGTTTGCACGATAGTCGCGGCTACGGGGCAAGTCAAGAATTCCGAAACGGAGCGGCTCCCATTTCCCCGGCGTAACGAAAGCGAAAGCGGGTGGCACCCCGTCCATTTTTGTGGAGCCTGGAAGTGGTTGATTCGATGTGGGTTGCAAATCACGGCGACCCCGGTTCCGCTATGGAGGCTGGAAGGTATTGAACGGGAAGGAGATGCGAATGCGAAAATTTGCTTGAACGGAGGGGTTTGGGCGAGGTGGGAGCCGTCATGAACGTTGATATCCTGGATTTGATAACAAGTCAATTACTGTTTCTGCTGTGGTATTCATTCGAAGGACTCGGTGAAGCGACGGAGCGGGTCTCGAGCTGTCAAGGAAGCGCATTGTCCGGGGAGGAATCGAGCCAAGATGCGATGGCCGCCGAGCAAGCCCGGCCCTACGACAGAGGCGGGGCGGTCGAAGAGACGAATGCAGGTTTGATCCGGATCGATTGGACCGAGTTGATCGGCGGAGAAAACGGGCTGGCCCAATGGACGGATGTGCCTTGGGTGCAACTTGGGAATTTTTCGCAGGACGCCGGAGGCGGAGTGACGAAAATTGGCAGTCGGGGCGCGCGATTTTTGAAGTGTCGGCGGGATTTGCCGATCTTATTGGAGCACCTGTACCGGAGTGCAGGTATTAGCGATTTCACAACGACTTGCCAAGTTCGGACTACCGCTGTTCCGGGCATTTGCTAACGTGAGCGTTGGGTTTTTACGTTCTGGGAGTGCGCGGATGTCTGTCCGGCTCGGCGAAATTCTAGTCAAGGAATCCCTGATCACACAGGACCAGCTGCAGAAGGCGCTGGAGTTTCAGCGTTCGAATGGCGGCAAGCTGGGGTCCTGCCTGACCAAAATGGGGTTCATTACCGACGACGACATCACCGGCGTGCTTTCGCGGCAGTACGGCGTTCCCTCCATCAATCTGAAGTATTACGAGATCGATCCCACGGTTATCAAGTTGATTCCCCAGGATACGGCGTCCCGGTACCAGGTGATTCCGCTGTCGCGCGTTGGTTCGGTTCTGACGATCGCGATGACCGATCCGACGAACGTGTTCGCCATGGACGACATCAAGTTCATGACGGGCTTCAACGTGGAGCCGGTGGTGGCGTCGGAGTCGGCGATCGGCGAGGCGATCAGCCGGTTTTATGGCGGAGCGGAGTCCAACCACGAAGAGCTGAGCAAGATGATGAAGGACCTGGCGATGGACGACCAGGAGCTCGAGCTTGCGGCGGACGAAGCCGAGATGGACACCGCGACGCTGGAGCGGGCGGCGGAAGAAGCGCCAATCATCAAGCTGGTCAATTTGATCTTGACGGATTCGGTGAAACGGGGCGCGAGCGATATTCACCTGGAGCCGTATGAAGTTGAGATGCGGGTCAGGTTCCGCATCGACGGCGTGCTGCAGACAGTGATGGCGCCACCACTGCGGTTGAAAGACGCGATGACGAGCCGCCTGAAGATCATGGCAAAGCTGGACATCGCGGAAAAGCGGCTGCCGCAAGACGGCCGCATCATGATCAAGTACAAGGCCGACGGGAAAAAAAAGGAGTTGGATTTCCGCGTTTCGACGGTGCCGACACTGTACGGCGAAAAGATCGTCATGCGGTTGCTGGACAAAGAAAACCTGCGGCTGGACATGACCAAGCTCGGCTTCGAGCTGGAATCGCTGAAAAAGTTTGAGCGGAATATTTTGAAACCCTACGGGATGGTGCTGGTCACGGGCCCGACGGGATCGGGCAAGACCAACACGCTGTATTCGTCGGTCGCGCGATTGAACCAGGTCGATACGAACATCATGACCGCGGAAGATCCAGTCGAGTTTCAGCTGGCTGGAATCAACCAGGTGCAAATGAAAGAGCAGATCGGGTTGAACTTCGCGGCGGCGCTTCGCGCGTTTTTGCGGCAAGACCCGAACATCATTCTGGTCGGCGAAATCCGCGACTTCGAAACGGCGGAAATCGCGGTGAAAGCGGCGCTCACCGGCCACTTAGTGCTGTCCACGCTGCACACGAACGATGCTCCTTCTACGATCAGCCGCTTGATGAACATGGGTATTGAGCCGTTCCTTGTGGCGACGTCGGTGAACCTGATTTGCGCACAGCGGCTGGTGCGCCGCATTTGTTCAAACTGCAAGACGGAGCTGGAAGTGCCGGAGCAGGCGCTGATCGACGCTGGCTATACGCCGGAAGAAGTGAAGACGGTGAAGATTTATCACGGCAAGGGCTGCACGACCTGCAACAAGGGCGGATACAAGGGTCGAACCGGTTTGTACGAAGTGATGGAAATCAACGACGAGCTGCGCGAACTGATTCTTGTGGGTGCGTCGGCGCTGGAGTTGAAGAAGAAAGCGATCGAGCAGGGAATGATCACGTTGCGGCGCAGCGGATTGATCAAGGTGAGCATGGGCCACACGACGATGGAAGAGGTTTTGCGCGAGACGGTGCTCTAAGGACTTTCAGGTTTCAAGGAGAAGTGATTCATGGCTGGAATGACGCTGAGCGAGTTGCTGAAAAAGATGATCGAGATGGGCGGGAGCGACCTGCACATCACGACGAACAGCGCGCCGCGCGTGCGCGTACACGGTAAGTTGCGGCCGCTGGATATGCCGCCGTTGACGGCCGCGGACACGAAGTCGTTGGCGTACAGCGTGCTGACCGATGCGCAGAAGCACCGGTTTGAGGAGAATTTGGAGCTCGACTTTTCGTTCGGTTTGAAGAATCTGGCGCGCTTCCGCGGCAATGTATTCAATCAACGCGGGGCGGTCGGCGCTGTGTTCCGTACGATTCCATGGGAGATCAAGGGATTCGACGCGCTGGGTCTGCCCGCCGTTGTGAAGAACATGTGCGACAAGCCGCGCGGGCTGGTGCTGGTGACCGGGCCGACGGGTTCGGGCAAGTCGACGACGCTGGCCGCGATGCTGGACAAGATCAACAGCGAACGCGAAGAGCACATGATCACCATCGAAGACCCCATCGAATTTTTGCACAACCACAAGAAGTGCCTGGTGAACCAGCGCGAAGTACATGCGGATACGCACTCGTTTTCGAATTCGCTGCGCGCTGCGTTGCGTGAAGATCCCGACGTGGTGCTGATCGGCGAAATGCGCGATTTGGAGACGATCGAGTCGGCGCTGCGCATCGCGGAAACCGGCCACTTGACGTTTGCGACGCTGCACACGAACTCGGCGGCGTCGACGATCAACCGTATTATCGACGTCTTCCCGGCGCACCAGCAGCCACAGGTGCGAGCGCAGCTTTCGATGGTGCTGGAAGGCATTCTGTGCCAAGCGCTGCTGCCGCGGTCGGATGGACGCGGGCGCGCCATGGTGATGGAAGTTCTCGTGCCCACGCCCGCGATTCGCAATCTGGTTCGCGAAGACAAGATTCACCAGATTTACTCGGCGATGCAGACCGGAACAGGGCAGACGGGTATGCAGACGTTTAACCAGAGTCTGGCGAATACGTATCTGGCGAAGCAGATCACGCTCGATGTGGCGCTCGCGCGTTCGTCGAATCCGGACGAACTGCAGGACATGATCAATCGCGGCGTGACTGGAAACGCGGGCGGTAAGGTGCCAGCCGGCAAACGCTAAGGGTACGGAGCCGGTGCGCTAATGCGCCGGAGTTTAAAAGGATTCGGCAGTCGCAGTGGTCGGTGAGAACGAGTTTGGTCGGTAACGTCATTGGCAGTTGCAGGTGAGGAGGAACGGAAATGCCGGTCTATACCTATAAAGGCACGAATCGCTCGGGGAATAACGTCAGCGGCGAAGTGACCGCGACGAGCAAAGCCGACGTGCAGAATCAGCTGCGGCGCCAACAGATCACGCCGACGAAGATGTCGGAGAAGGGCAAGGAGTTCAACCTGCCCACGTTCGGCGGCGGCGTCAATTCCAAGGAACTCGCGATCTTCACGCGGCAGTTCTCGGTGATGATCGATGCCGGCTTGCCGCTGGTGCAGTGCCTTGAGATTTTGGCCGGGCAGCAGGAGAACAAGACGTTCCAGAAGGTGCTGGCGGCGACGCGGGCATCGGTGGAAGGCGGCGCGACGTTGTCGGCAGCGATGCGGCAGCATCCGAAAGTTTTTGATGCGTTGTACGTGAACATGGTGGAAGCGGGCGAGACGGGCGGTATTCTCGACACCATTTTGCAGCGGCTCTCGACATACATCGAAAAGAACGTGAAGTTGAAGCGCGCGGTGCAATCGGCGTCGATTTATCCGGTCGGCGTTATGACGATCGCGGGCAGCGTTGTTACCTTGTTGCTGTGGAAGGTCGTACCGATTTTCGCAACGTTGTTCGCGGGCTTGGGCGTGGATCTGCCGCTGCCGACCAAGATCGTCATCGGGTTGAGCAATTTTATTGGCAGCATCTTCGGATTCCTGATCGTCGTGGGTGTCGCCGGCACTGTGGTTGCGATCAAGGTGTGGTACGGCACCGAGCAGGGACGTTTTGCGATCGACACGATCATTTTGAAGTTGCCGGTCATCGGAATTTTGATGAGGAAGATCGCGGTGGCGCGGTTCACGCGAACGCTGGGCACGTTGATCGCTAGCGGCGTACCTATCCTCGAAGGTCTCGACATCACGGCGAAAACGGCAGGCAACGCGGTTGTCGAGCGGGCGCTTCAGAAGGTAAGGAAGTCGCTGGAAGAAGGAAAGAGCCTGACCGAACCGCTGAAGGATTCCGCGGTATTTCCGGGCATGGTCACGCAGATGATCAGCGTCGGCGAACAGACCGGTGCGATGGATGCGATGTTGCAGAAGATCGCGGACTTCTACGAAGAAGAAGTAGACGCGGCGGTGAAGGATTTGTTGACCGCCCTCGAACCGATCATGATCGTGTTTCTCGGCGTGGTGGTCGGCGGCGTCGTTATTTCGATGTACATGCCGCTGTTCTCGCTGATCGGCAAACTGAGCGGCAAGTGAACGCCGCGGCTCAGTCCGCGCGGCGATAGACTGTTGGTCGGGGCAGGAAGGGGGACTTCCTGCCCCGGCATTTTTCTGGCGAGTGAAGTGGAATGCGCAAAAATCGAGGCAGGGCAGCTCTTAGCCGGAGCATCGACCAGAATGTGGCCATGCGGGAATGGCTGGATTGGTTGACGCGCGTTCGTTTGCTGCTGGTCGCGCTGATTCTGGCGGTTGGAGTTGTCTGGCCGCAATACGTCACCGGACCCAATAGCGGACACTACTTTCTGCCGCTGATCGTTTTCTGGATTACCCTCGGAACCATTCACATCATCTTGCTGCGGTGGATTCCAGGCTCGCGCTGGCTCGGCACGATGCAAGTGGTCAGCGACGTAGCGATGGTGTCGGCGCTGGTGTACGCGACGGGGCTGCACGATAGCTATTTTCTGTCGCTGTACCTGCTGGTGATCGTCGTTGGAAGTATCCTGTTTTCGCGCGGTGTGGCGTTTGGGGTGGCGGCGGCATGCATCACGATACTGGGCACGCTTACGGTGTTGTCGTACGCGGGCAAGATTCCGCGGACCTTCACCAGCGTGTACACGACGGAAGGGCTCCGGTTCTGGTTTCTCGACAACGCGTTTGGATTTTTCGCGATCGCGTATTTGGCGAGCCTGTTGGCTCAGTCGTTGCGGCGCAAGGGACTGGAGCTCGAGAAAAAACGCGAAGAACTGCTCGAGCTGCAGGATTTCACCGAAGACATTATTCATTCGATGCGCGGCGGTTTGATCACCACCGATATGGATGGACGCATCGTCTTGCTGAATCGGACGGGCGAGGAGATTCTCGGTTATCGCTTTGCAGACATTCGCGGGCGGAAGTTGTCGGAGCTGAACGAATCGTTCTGGCTACCGGGGTTGCCCGATGTGAGCGATCGGTTGTCGCTGCGGCGGGAAGTGGAATTCCGGATGCCAGACGGGCAGCAGCGATATCTGGGTATCAGTATTTCGCCGCTGCGCTCGCGCGACAATGAACGCAGCGGGTATGTTTTTAACTTTCAGGATCTGACGGATTTTCGGCGGCTCGAGAATGAGGTTGCGACCAAAGAGCGGATGGCGGCTTTGGGGAGATTGTCGGCAGCGATTGCGCACGAGATTCGGCAACCGTTGACGGCAATGGCGGGAGCGGTGAAAGAGCTGGCGCGCCTTGCGCCGCTCGAAGAAGACCAGCTGCACCTGGTGAGCATCGTCAGCCGCGAATCGGAGCGCCTGAATCACATCATCACCGACTTTCTGAATTATTCGCGCGAGAAGACCTACGAATTCGCCGAAGCCAACGTGGCGGAGTTGTTGAACGAGACGCTGACGTTGATGGAGAAGAAACCGGAAATCGGCGCCAAGTATCAGATCGCGAGGAACTACAACGGGCACGAGATGCGGGCGCGCGTGGATTCGAGCAAGATCAAGCAGGTGTTCTGGAATTTGTGCGACAACGCGCTGCGGGCCATGCCCGATGGGGGAACGTTGACCGTGGGATTGGAAGAGCGGCCGTTCTGGCTGCGTATCGCGTTTCGCGACACGGGTATTGGTCTCGACGCAAAACAACGCGCGAAAATTTTCGAGCCGTTGCAATCGGGATTCCCTGGAGGGACCGGACTGGGGCTGTCGATCGTGTACCAGATCGTGCATGCCCACAACGGTCGAATCAGCGTGATTTCGCAAAAGGACCGCGGCGCGGAGTTCATCGTGGAACTCCCGCGGGTGGCTTGAGAAGCAGACGACGAAACAATGAAGTAGGGAAGTAATGACGAAAACTGGGCGACGGGGCAGCGTGCTGTTCTGAGGGTTTCTATGCAAGCGACGAAGACGGCGGTCAAAGAACATCAGGGCAAGGACGCGGCGCGGATCCTCGTCGTCGATGACGAGAAGTCGATCTGCGAACTGCTGGAGATCACATTTCGCAAGGAAGGGTTCAAGATCGAGGTGGCGCACAACGTCGAATCGGCGAAGCGCAAGCTCGAGTCGCAGATTTTCGACATTGTGATTTCGGATGTGCGAATGCCAGGCGAGAGCGGCGTCGATTTGCTGAAGCTTACCAAAGAGATTGCGCCAGATTGCTTCTTCCTGCTGATTACGGGTGTTCCTACCGTCGAGACCGCCATTGCGGCGATTAATTCGGGGGCGGACCGGTTTGTGATCAAGGATCACGAACTCGTGGATCAATTGCGGCGGGCGGTGCGCGAAGTCGCAGAGAGCCTCAAGTGGAAGAAAGAAGCGGGCTATCTTCGCCGCGAAATTCGCCGGCTGACGGGACTCGACAACATCATCGGGCAAAGCGCGAACATGCGATCGATCTTCGAATTGATTCAGACGATTGCGCCGCAGTCCAGCCGCGTGCTTATTACGGGAGAAAGCGGAACGGGAAAAGAGCTTGTGGCGCGCGCGATTCACGAAAACAGCCAACGGGCGCAAGCCCCGTTCATCACCATCAATTGTGGCGCGTTTCCAGAGACGCTGCTGGAGTCGGAATTGTTCGGATACATGAAAGGCTCGTTTACAGGCGCGAATGAAAACCGGCAGGGCTTGTTCCAGGCGGCGCACGGCGGAACGCTCTTCATGGACGAGATCGGCAACATGAGCCTGACGATGCAGGTAAAGCTCTACCGCGTGCTACAGGAAGGGAAGGTCCGGCCGATCGGGAGCAATGAAGAGAGCGACGTCGATGTGCGCATTATTGCGGCGACCAATAAGAATTTTGAGAAAGAGATCACGGAAGGGCGTTTTCGCGAGGATCTCTACTACCGCTTGAGCGTGATTCCGATTCAGTTGCCGCCCTTGCGCGAAAGGCGCGAGGACATTCCTCTGCTGGCGCGGCACTTCCTGGAAACATTCCGGAAGTCGATGGAGAAGGTGGTGACGAGTATTTCGCCGGAGGCGATGAGCCGGCTGGAGTCTTACGACTGGCCGGGCAACGTGCGTGAGCTCGAAAACACGATGGAGCGAGCGGTGGCGCTGGAATCGACCGGCGAGGTGACGCTAAGGGTGTTGCCGGACCGCATCGCGGGTTACTCGGGCAGCACCGCATCTGGCGGGTCGGAAGCCGGTGCGGCATTTCCGAGCGAGGGAGTGGACTTTGAGAAAGAGATCGCCGAGACCGAGCGGCGGTACCTGCAGTCCGCGTTGGAGCGGACCCAAGGCGTCCGGACCCAAGCCGCCGACCTGCTGAAGATTAGCTACCGGTCGTTCCGGCACTACGCCAAGAAGCACAACCTGTAGGTCATCGGCTGCGGATGCGCCCCGGGGGGCTGCGGGCGCGACTCTTCGGCCTGCCTCGTCCTCATCGAACTCAATGTTTCCTGCCGAACCTCGTAGCTAGGGACCGAGAAGCCAAAAAAACGGTCAAATTGGGGCTTCGTGCCTGTTTTGGTCGTTTGGGGGGTGACAAAAAGGGTCATTTTGGGGTCCCCCAAAACCGTGCCCGGGGGGTTGGCAACCCCGGCGAACCGATAGCCATCGTAAGATATGTATTATCAACTGGTTAGACTGGTTCCAGCCAGTAGTACCAACGGTTTGGAGAATGGTCTCCGCCTTGCCCTAGTGTAGGTGTGCTCTGGCACTTACGACAAACTCTCAAGGAGATGTAAATGAAGAAGCAGAAGGGTTTCTCTCTTATCGAGCTCCTGATCGTCGTGGCGATCATTCTTATTATCGCCGCGATCGCGATTCCGAACCTCATCAAGTCGAAGATGGCGGCCAACGAAGCGTCGGCCGTGGGTTCGATTCGTACGATCAACACGGGTGAAGTGAACTACGCCGCGTCTTGCCCAGCGGTTGGGTTCTCGGCTTCCCTCCCGGAACTGAACACGGGCGCGCTTTGCCCCGGCGGCACGGGAATCATTGACAACGTTTTGGCCAATGGCACCAAGAGCGGCTATACGTTCAAATATACCCCGGTCAAGGGCGGCGATAACCTGTTCGATACGTATATCACCACCGGAACGGCTTCGACCCTCGGCACGACTGGCCAGCGCATGTTCTGCTCTTCGCAGACGGGCGTCATCCAGTACGACGTGAACGGTGCCGCCTGCGTGACCGGCGCAGCTGGCAGCCCGGCCCTGCAGTAAATCTGAACGGATAAGCGTTCGAAGACGGGGGGAGCCCCAGGCTCCCCTTTTCTTTTGCCTGAAGGCGAAACACAAGGAACGGCCCGAAACCAAAGATCCGTAGGGAAGGCGGAGCGGAAGGAAAGGCAGACGGAAAGAAGCACGAACCTAACGAAACGAGACCACAATGAGAAACGTAACCCAGTCCGAGCACCAGCGATCGAAATGGAGAAGCCAGAATGGCTTTTCGCTGATCGAGCTGCTCATTGTTGTCGCGATCATTTTGATCATCGCGGCGATCGCCATCCCCAATTTTCTCCGTGCAAAGATAGCGGCGAATGAGTCCGCAGCGGTTTCGTCCATCCATGCCATCAATACCAGCGAGATTTCGTACGCGTCCGCTTACCCGCAGATCGGTTTTTCGGTACAGCTGAGCGACCTGGGTCCGACAGGAGCCGGGTACCTGGACAACGTCCTTTCGGGCGGCACAAAGAGCGGCTATCAATTCACCTATGTCCAATCGACGGCCGACAATCCTTCCGACGGATATACGTTGAATGGTGACCCAGTTACGCGCGGTGTGACGGGTCAGCGCAGTTTTTACTCCGATCAATTCAACCAGACGCACTACAACTCCTCGGCGTCGGCTGCTTCGACGGACCCGACGATCCAATAGGGTCGTCTGGAAGGGTCCGGGCGCCGCCACGTCGCGAGGCATGACGGCGATGCGCGACGGAGTGATGGTACGATAGGCGAGTGATTTCGCTTTTCGCGCTTCTTTCGAGTTTTCTTCTCGCCTTTCCTGGTTCCACCGACACGCCTAACTACGTCAAGAAGTTCGAAACCCGTTATCGCCTCGCAAAGACGCTGCAAGCCACATTTCTCGAGCGGTACACCGAGAATGGAGCAATCGTGCGTAGCGAGGCCGGCACCGCGTATTTTCGGCGTCCCGGCAAGATGCGCTGGGAATATGAGGCGCCGGAAAAAGATTTGTTCCTCGTTGACGGAAAGACGGCGTGGTTCTACGTCCCCGCGGACCGCACCGCTACCCGCGTCCCTGCCAAACAAAGCGGCGACTGGAGAACTCCACTGGCGCTGCTCGCCGGCGAGATGAAAGTGTCGCGAGTCTGTGCGCGGGTCGAAGTGGCGCCGAACGAGAAGTCACTCAGCGAAAACGATGTCGTGCTTCGCTGCCGCGTACGCGGTGCCTCTCCCACCGCCATCACGAATTCCGATGATCATCCAAATACGCCGCCCGATCCAAACCAAGACACGTCAGCCTCTCCCGCCGGCTCTCAGAACGACCTCGTTCTTTTCGAGATCAATCGCGAAACCGGCGAACTGGCCCGACTGATTGCCCGGCAAAGTGGCGGCGTCGAAGTCGAGTTCCGCTTCGAGAATTGGCACCTAGACCCACCCCTCCCGGAAGCGATGTTCAAGTTCGAGGTGCCGGCCGGCGTCGCCATCGTGAATGGTGAGTTACCGCAAGGCGACGACCTGCTGAAATGAATCTATAAATGCCCTGAATCGGGCTCAAAACCCGTGTTACGTACAAGCTACGGCCAACCCTTCAGGTGTTCCCTGCATATCACTTACTTGAGGTAGACTGGACTTATGGGGGAGTTTGTCTGCCGCGTCGCTGACGCGAATGGGCGGGTTTTTTCGCACGTCGAGGCTGCCGGTACCCTGGCGGAAGCGCGCCAGAAGCTGGTGGATCGAGGTCTGTACGTCTATTCGGTCGAGACGCGCAGCGGCATCCTCTCGGGGATGCGCCGCCAAAGCGGCCGCACGATCGGCGGGACCGACTTTCTCATCCTCAATCAACAATTCAATACTTTGATCAAGGCCGGCTTGCCCATTTTGCGGGCTTTGGACCTGCTGGCCGACCGCGCTTCCTCGCCGAAGCTGCGCCCGGTGATCTCTCAGATTCGTGATCGCGTTCGAGAAGGGAAGTCGCTGTCCGAGGCGGTCTCGGAAGCGGGTGTCTTCTCGAAGGTGTATTCGACGGCGATTCTCGCGGGCGAGAAGTCCGGCAACCTTTCCGGCGTGATGGACTACTACATCGCGTATCAGAAGGTGAGCACTGGCGTTCGCAAGAAGATCCTGGCGACGCTGATGTATCCGGCGCTGCTGGTTATCGTTGCCGTGGTCATCGTCACCTACCTGGTCACCGGGGTGATCCCGAAGTTCGCGCTGCTCTACCGCGACCTTCACGTGGATCTGCCTGCGCCCACGCGAGTTTTGATCGCGCTGACGGTAGATTATCGTTACGTATTCCTTTCAGGTATCATTGCCGTTGCCCTTCTGTTCATGGCGATATACTTCTGGTCGCGGACCGACGAGGGCGGCGTTGCGTTCGACCGGTTGAAATTCCGCTTGCCGATCCTAGGCGACACGCTGCTGAAGTTTCAGGTCGCGCAATTTTCGCGAACGCTGGCGACGCTATTGACCGGCGGCACGCCGCTGGTGGCCGGTCTGCAAACTGCGTCGGACGCCATCAGCAGCAAGCTGGTGCGAGGCACCGTGTCGCAGGCGACGCAGATGGTTCGCGAAGGCGAATCGCTGCACGGCGCACTGGCGGCGACACGAGTCATGCCTCCGATGGCCCTGGACATGATTGAAGTTGGTGAATCGAGCGGCGCGCTCGCCCCCATGCTCACGAGCGTCGCCGAATTCTACGAAGACGAAGTGAACTTGAAGTTGGGCGCGATGGTGGCTTTGATCGAACCGATCATGCTCATTTTTATGGGAATTTTGGTGGCATTTATTTTGATTTCGCTCTATCTGCCGATCTTCTCTCTCTCATCGTCGGGTATCAGCAGGTAAGGGAGTCATGGCTATTACGGACCAGCACTCACATGTGATGACGGGAATCGCGACGGCCGCCGATGAGCAGGCCGAGCGCGAGCAGTCGCGCAAGCTTGCCGAGCGTTATCGGAAGGAATTTATTGACCTGCGCGAACAGCGCATCGATCCGGAATTGTTTCGTGCGATTCCAGCCGACCTGATGTTCCGCTACAACTTTGTGCCGCTCGAAGTGCAAAATAATTTGCTGTCGATCGCGGTAGCCGATCCCAGCCAGGTACTGCTCAGCGACGAACTTTCGCTGCTCCTCGGCAAGAAGCTTCAGATCAAGGTTGCGACGCCGCGGCAGATCAGCGACCTCCTCAAGCGCACCGAGCAATCGCAGCGCGTGCTCGAACAGGCGACCGAAGCCTTCACGCTCCAAATCGGCAAAGACGAAGCCGAGAGCGACGAGACCATCTCCGGCGATCGGCTGACGCGCGATTCAACCGCCAGCCCGGTTGTCCGCCTGGTCGAAACCATCATCTTCACCGCGCTCGAACGCCGAGCGAGCGACATCCACATCGAAGCGCGCGACGCCGAGGTGGCGGTGAAGTACCGCATTGACGGCGTGTTGCAGCATGCGATGCAGCCAATCGCGAAGGAATGGCATTCCACGGTCCTCTCGCGCATCAAGGTACTCAGCGATCTCGACATCGCCGAACGCCGCGTCCCGCAGGACGGTCGCTTCCGCGTGAAATATAAGGGTCGGTTCATCGACCTACGTGTCTCGATCATGCCGGCCAGCCACGGCGAAGACGCCGTGCTCCGCGTGCTTGACAAAGAGACCCTCTCTGAGAAGTTCCACAGCCTGAGCCTTGACGTCGTCGGCTTCTCCGGCGACGAAATGAAAAAATTTCGCCGTTACATTCGCGAGCCCTACGGCATGGTGCTCGTCACCGGCCCGACCGGTTCCGGCAAAACCACCACGCTCTACGCCGCCATCAACGAGATCAAGAGCGACGAAGACAAGATCATCACCATCGAAGATCCCGTCGAATATCAATTGCGCGGCATTACGCAGATTCCCGTGAACGAGAAAAAGGGCCTCACCTTCGCCCGCGGCTTGCGCTCGATCCTCCGTCACGACCCCGACAAGATCATGGTCGGCGAAATCCGCGACCAGGAAACCGCGCAGATCGCCATTCAGTCGGCGCTGACTGGACACCTGGTCTTCACGACGGTCCACGCCAACAACGTGACCGACGTCATCGGCCGCTTCATCAACATGGGCGTCGAGCCATACAATTTCGTCTCCGCGCTGAACTGCATCATGGCGCAGCGTCTGGTGCGCGTTGTTTGCACCAATTGCAAGCGTCCGCGCCGCTACTCTTCGTCGGAATTGCAAGAATCGGGCCTTGAGCCCGGCCTCTGGGCCGGCGTTATGATCGCTGAAGGCGTAGGCTGCCTCGAATGCTCCGGGACGGGTTACCATGGCCGTACCGCGATCTGCGAATTGCTCGACTTGACCGATCGCATCCGCGAGATGATCGTCGATCGCCGCCCGACGTCGGAAATCAAACGCGTCGCGCGGGAAGAAGGCATGATCACGCTGCGCGAAAGCGGTTTGGCTAAAATTCGAGAAGGCGTAACCAGCGTGAAAGAAATCAATAAGGTGACGTTCGTTGAGCAGTAGCGCCACATTCCGTCAGGGCATCTATCAGAGCGCGTTCGCGCGCAAGGTCGCGCGGTGGCTCGAGGCTATGCCGCACCCGGCGCTCGCGGTCGAAATCTCTCAGGACCGCATCGCGGGCGCACGCTGGACGCGCACCGGCGGCCTCGACAGCTTCGCCATCGAAAACTTGCCGAATGGCGCGATCGTGCCCTCCGCCGTCGAAACCAACATCGTGGATACAATTTCGGTCAAGGGCGCCATCTCTGGCGTGCTGTCGCGCCTTCGCGCCAAAGACGAAGAGATTGCGCTGATTGTTCCCGATCCGGTTATCCGCGTCTTCGTCCAGCACTTCGACCAGTTTCCGCGCTCCCCGCAAGAGGCCGAGCCGATGCTGCGTTGGAAGCTCAAAAAGAGCGTTCCCTTTGAAGCCGACGAAACCGTCATCTCGTACATGCGCCAAGCTCCGCGTGAAGACGGCGTGGATGTCGTCACCGCGCTGGCGCGGCTCCGAATCGTTCGCGAATATGAAGGGCTCGCCGAGGCCGCCGGATTATTTCCCGGCGTCATGCTTAGCTCTTCACTGGCAGCTATCACGCTTCTCGACGATCATCAGCCCACGCTGCTGGCCCGCATTTCGGGTCTTGCGCTGACGACTGCGATCGTTCGCGAAGGCGTCCTATGCGGCTATCGGTGCACCGAGTTGCCGGCGCAGAATGTCGAGCTGACCCCGCAGATGCTGCTTGAGGAGATCTACCCGGTTGCGGCGTATTATCAGGACACCTGGCGGGAGGGCATTCAGCAAGTGCGCGTGGCGGGCCTCGGCGTCCGGTTGAGCGAATTTCTCCGGCCGCTCGAAGATGAATTCAAGTGCGAGGTTCGCTCGCTATTGCACACCGCAATTTCCGAAGGGCGCGTACCCGCAAGCGTGCACGAGTTGGCCGATCGCGAATCGGATGGCCTGGTCGGCTGGATGTTGCACCGCAACTAAGAGGAATCAGGTTCGCGTTTGAGTTTGTAGTTGTATAAGCGAGAAGGGAATCGTTCGCACTCAATGAAAGTCCGGCTAAATCTATCGACCAAGCCACTGCAGACGCATCGCCGTTTCCTTGCTGGTGCGGGCATTGTGGGCACAATCGCGGGGTTGTTTTTTCTCGGCATCGGTTTGCACGTGTACATGGTTCGCCGTGGCGACGAAGTCTACCGCGAACGCATTGTGAAGATCCGGACGGAGATGGTCAGCCTCGAACAGCAGCGCCACGACCTGGAACAATTTTTCAGCCGTCCTGAAAACGCGAAGCTGCACGATCGCTCTGCGTTTCTCAACACCTTGATCGACGAGCAGAGCCTGAACTGGACGCAGATGTTTATGGACCTCGAAAAAATTCTTCCGGCCGGTGTCCGCGTCGTGAGTATTCAGCCCAAGCACGAAAAAGGTATCGTCGAAATAAAACTGATCGTTGGCGCGGCGAACGATGAGGCCAAGCTCAAGTTTCTGCACGCTCTGGAACAATCATCGTCGTTTTCTCGCGTTCAAATGGTCAGCGAGAAATCCGTTTCACCGGCGCCTGGAGTTACCGACAAAATCGACGTCGAGCTGACCGCGATCTACACGAAGACATGACGGAGACTTGATGCGACACGATTTCAAACTCGAAAGGCGCGCAATCGTTTTTGGATTGATCCTGCTCGTGTGCGCTGACGTCGCTCTGGCCGTATACAGCTGGAACCTCTCCGCTGGACGCCATCCGCAGGACGAACTCGCTATCCTGACCCGCAATCGCGATCTCTTGCGAGCCGACATCACTCGTGCGCAGGACATTCGTCAAAAAATCCCCGCAATTCAGCAAGATTGCGATCGTTTTGAAGAATCGCTCTATCCCGCGAGCAAAGGCTATTCCTCGGTGAGCTCGGAACTCGACACCCTGGCCAACAAGTCGGGACTTTCGGTCGAGAGCAGCGGTTTCCGTCAGACCGAAATCAAAGGCCGCGAACTCGAGCAGGTGGAAATCGATGCGATCGTCGAAGGCAGCTACTCTCAGGTCGTCCGATTCCTGAACGGCTTGCAGCGTTCGCCCAATGTTTACGCCGTCGAGGCTCTTGAAGCAAAGGGAGATTCGGCGCCAGGCGGGCAGGGCCGCGTGCGGGTTTCGATGCACATAAAGACGTATTTCCGGATCACTTGATGAACGAGCGAAACAAGGGAATTCTTCTGGCGGGCCTGGTCGTTGTTGCCGGCGTCGTGTGGTATTTCGAGCGCGGCAATGCTTCGGTAGCGTCTACCTCGGCCGAGACCGGTGAAATGTCGTACAAGCCGCTGGCCGTTGAAAATCCCGCGCTGCAGCGTGACAAGCAGCGCGCGAGCCAGAAGACCGACTACAAGGGCAACGGCCGCGACCTGTTCAGCGAAATTGCACCGCCTCCACCCGACGACCTTCGCAAGTCAGCCCCGACGCGCGTTCCGCAGGGGCCGGTCAATCCGCCGCCACCGCCACCGCCGACGCTGCCGGGCAACGTAAAATTTTTTGGCTACGGCACGATTCCCAACGGCACGGCCAAGCGCGCATTTCTCAGCGACGGCGACAACGTTTACATCGTCGCGGAAGGTGACACATTGCTGGGGAAATATCGCGTGACGAAGATCGGTAACGCCAACCTCGATTTTGAAGAGATCGCCAGCGGCCGCCACGGCACGACGGTGCTGTCGGAAGAGCCGGTCGCAGCCCCCGCCTCTTAAACATGAACACGTTGTCATTTCGCTCTCGTGGGTTACGCGTACGTCGCCGTCAACGTGGGCGTGAGCAGGGCTACGCGATCATGCTCGTCGCGTTCATGACGACGTTGTTGCTGCTAGCCGCCATCGTTGCCGCGCCTTCCGTGCGCACCGAGCGGAAGCGCGAGCAGGAGGCAGAAATGATCTGGCGCGGCAAGCAATACATCCACGCCATCAAACTCTACTACCGAAAGAACGGCCGCTTTCCTACGAATCTGGACGACCTGACCAAGCCGAAAAACGGCTCGCTCCGCTACCTGCGCCAGGCTTACAAAGATCCGATGAACAAAGAGGACGGCGCCTGGCGCCTGATCTACGTTGGGCCTTCAGGCCAACTGATCGGCAGCCTGAAGCCGGCGCAAACCCTGCAAATGGGTGCAGCCGGAACAGTGGGCACGCCCGCGGGGCAAGCAGGGTTCGGTTCCATGCAGGGCTCGGGGAATTCCCAAAGCGCGTTCAACAACGGGTCCGGCACGCAAGGCGGATTCGGTTCGCAGGGAAACAGCAGCTTCGGTCAGAGTTCCTTTGGTTCTCAGAATGCCGGAGCGAACGGCAACAATGGCCAGCCCAACCCGAACGGCGCCGCGGGCACGACGCAGGATCCGAACGCGCCTGCTAACGGTTCGGCCAATCCGAATCAGCCGGCTCCGCTCGACACGTCGAGCTTCGTCGGCGGCAACATCATCGGCATTGGCAGCAAGATCGACCGCAAATCGGTGATCGTCTACGAAAAGGCGACAAACTATCACCTGTTCGAATTTATCTGGGATCCTTCGAAAGACACGATGGGAATGGGCGGCACCGGATCCGGAACGCAATTCGGCACCGGTTTGCCGGGACAGCCCGGCCAAGGTATGGGTACCAATCCCGGCGGCTCGAGTTTTGGCGGATCGAGTTTTGGCGGGTCCAGCTTCGGCCAGCCCTCGCAAAATCCCAACGGCGCGGCCCCATCACAGCCGAACAACAATAACAATAACAATCCGCCGCAGCCCGACCAGCCCCTCACTCCCAACAATCCGTAGCCACACCTCAGCATTGTCATCCTGAGACGATCCGATAAAGGGTAGCCGAAGGATCTCCGCCGAGCCCATTACTTCCATCCAGACGATATGAGGTAGAGGCTACGAGCCGGAAGGTGCGACGATCGGTGCCGTTGTCGAGCCCACGGGTGTTGCTGCAAGTGTCTTTTGTCCCGCTAACGGCGCGGCTTTGCGCTTTGCGTAAGCCGTCCCCACCTTGCGCACGTAGGATTGTGTTTCGGCATACGGTGGAACGCGGCCGTATCGCTGCACACTGAGCGGTCCAGCATTGTACGCAGCCAGCGTGAGCGCGAGATCGTTTCGATAAAGTGCTAGCAGATCACGCAAATAGTGCGTGCCTGCATCAATATTTTCCGCGGGATCGAAAATGTTGTGGACGCCGAGGCGCGTAGCCGTTTGCGGCAACAGTTGCATGAGCCCCCGCGCGTTACGGCGCGAAACCGCCTTGGGATCGAAATTCGATTCGGCTGCAATCACACTGGCGATTAGATCGGCATCCACACTATAGCGCGCCGCCGCCGATTCGATCAGATCGCGAAAAGGCGCTTTGGCAGCCTGCACAGGTGGTACAGAAACGAATACGTCCTCGGGCTCGATCGCAACAACCTCCTCCGCTGGCATCTCGGCGAACCCGCCCTCCATCTGCAATCGATATTTGCCCTCGAGCAATTGATACCCACTCACGTGCAGCCGCTGTCCACTACGCAGCACGAAATATTCGGCGCGCGCTGGAGAAGCCACTCCGTTCGCGGTTACGGCTAGCATCGCGAATCCGAGTGTGCGAGCGGCCCATTGGCGGTTTAGGCGCACGAGGCCGCCTCCCGCAGCGCGAACTGCTGGATCGCGACAGCCACGCCGTTTTCGTCGTTGGTTGCGGTCTGGTGCCAGCCGTAATTCTTCAATTCGGCGACGCCGTTCCCCATCACCACGGGAACTCCGGCGAACGTCAGCATTTCGAGATCGTTGTGATTGTCGCCGATGGCCATCACTTCGCCGCGCTCGTACCCACGAATAGCCGCCCATTCGGCAAGCGTCGCGCCCTTGGAGCAATCGGGATGGATGACGTCGATCATCGCGAAGTCACGGCTCTCGTAAACCGTGGCGGCAAGCCCATACTCCTCCGAGAACTTCGCTGCGCGAAGGGTTGCCTCCGCTTCGCGCATCGGCGCGACTTTGCCCGACATCATCACTTGCAGCGGATCTTCCGTCAGGCAACTCTCCAGCGGCTTCGCGCAGCCGATGTACTGCCTGTTTCGCTGGTAGTAAGCCTGGCGAATCGGATCGTCGGTCTCGATCACTTCCAGCATCAGCTGGTTTTCGTGCACCCTGTCGAACACGACTCCGACACCTTCGCGCCACGGCAGCGTCAGTTGCAGCACTTTACGAGCGGTCTCGATCTCCAGCAAATGTCGGACGTGCGTTGTTCCGTCCGGTGTACGGACCAGGGCGCCGTTGCTGACGATCATCGTCAAAGGGGAATCGAGTTCGCGCGCGATGGGCATGGCGAAGTCGTAGCGGCGCCCGGTCACCAGCGCCACTTCGATGCCGCGACGCGTGGCTGCGGCAATCGCAGCGCGGTTCGCCTCCGGCAATTTCCACCGGCTGTCAAGCAGCGTGCCGTCGATGTCGAGCGCGATCAGGCGTACGGGCATGAACCTCTATTGTAACGTGAAACGCGGGTATGCCCGGGCTGGCCTGAAGGGCAGGGAGGCCAAAGAAATAGCCAAAAATGGCCTATGCTAAAATTGCTGTCTATGGCTTCGGCGACCAACGTTTTGGATCTGATTTGCTCGAATTGCGGAAAGCATTTCGACGCGAGCGTGGAGCAGCATGTTTGTTTGTGTGGCCGTCCGTTGATGGCGCACTACGACCTGAAAAAAGCGGCGGCGACCCTGACGCTGAAAAATCTCGAAAGCCGCCCGCGGACACTGTGGCGCTATGCGGAAGTTTTGCCCGAAGGCGCGCCGGTCACGCTGGGCGAGGGAATGACGGCGCTGATTCCGGTTCCCAAACTAGGCGCGTCACTGGGTTTGAAAAATCTCTACGTGAAAGACGAGGGGCTAAATCCGACGGGCTCGTTCAAGGCGCGGGGCATGACGACGGCGGTGACTCGCGCGAAGCAACTCGGTGCGAAGACGCTCGCGGCGCCGACTGCAGGCAATGCCGGTGGCGCGCTTGCTGCCTACGCGGCGGCTGCGGGGCTTGGAGCGGTGATCGTGATGCCGTCCGATACGCCGGTGGCCAACGTGATGGAATGTCAGGCGTTTGGGGCGAAGGTCATCAAGATCGACGGGTTGATTTCGGATTGCGGCAAATACGTTGCGGAAAATAAAGAGAAAGAAGGGTGGTACGACGTTTCGACGCTGAAGGAGCCGTATCGCGTTGAGGGCAAGAAAACCATGGGCTACGAATTGTGGGAACAATTCGGCGGAAAATTGCCAGACGTGATTTTATATCCGACGGGCGGCGGTGTCGGCCTGATCGGCATGTGCAAGGCGTTCGACGAAATGCAGGAAATGGGCTGGATGGGCGAAGAGCGACCGCGGATGGTGGCGGTGCAAGCCTCTGGCTGCGCGCCGATTGTGCTCGCGTTTGAAGCCCATCGCGACAAGGCGGACTTTTTCCCTAATGCGGCGACGATGGCCTCGGGGCTTCGCGTGCCTGGGCCGCTGGGCGACCTGATGATGTTGAAAATGTTGAAGCAGACCAAAGGTACCGCGCTGACCGCGAGCGACATCGAAATGCTGCAGGCAGGGAAGCAGCTCGCTTCAAGCGAAGGCATTTTTGCCGCACCGGAAGGCGCCGCGACTGTTGTTGGTGCGAGCAAGTTGGCCGATTCGGGCTGGATCCATCCCGACGAAAAGGTCGTGCTGTTCAACACCGGAACGGGTTATAAGTACGCAGAAGCTTGGCAGCGAGCGCTGCAAAACTAAATGGCGACACACCGAATTTATTATGACGACTCCTTCGCGCGAGACTTTAGCGCGGATGTGTTGAGCTGCGAACCGTGCGTACATGGAACGACGCCCGCCTATGAAGTAATTCTCGATTCGACGGCGCTGTATCCGACTTCGGGTGGCCAGCCGCACGATGGTGGGAAGCTCGGCGATGCCAACATTCTCGACGTGCGCGACGAGGGTGACGAAATTGTGCACATCGTCGATCGCGAGCTGCCGCACGGATCGGTGCATGGCTGCGTCGATTGGGTGCGGCGTTTCGATCACATGCAGCAGCACACGGGACAGCATTTGCTGTCTGCGATGTTTCAAGAGCGATTCGGGCGGCCGACAGTGTCGTTTCACCTCGGGGCAGAATTGAGTTCGATAGATCTGCGCGGCGCTGAACCGACCGAGGAAATTCTCGAAGGCGCGGAACGTGCGGCGAATCGCGTGATTTTCGAGGACCGGCCCATCAACGTTCGCTACGGGACGCAGGAACAGCTTGCGCAGATGGGCGTGCGTAAAGAAGTGGAGCGTGCCGGGATACTTCGAGCCATCGAGATCGAAGGCGCGGATTTGCAACCCTGCGGCGGCACGCACGTGCGGCGCACGGCGCAAATCGGAATGCTGCTCATCCGGCGCTGCACGAAGATTCGGCTGGACTGGCGCGTCGAATTCGCGTGCGGCGCGCGCGCTGAGAGATTGGCGCGGCGCGATTTCCGTATGCTGGCGCGGACCGCGGAGCATCTTGGCTGCGCGATAGAAGAAGTCGCGGACGCCGCGGCGCGAGCTGTGGCGGACCGCGACGCGAATTTCAAAGAGTCGCGCGCTCTGCTGCAAAGACTCGCGGGGTTGGAAGCCGCGGAAGCGCTGCAGTCCGAGCCAATCGGCGCGAACGGAATTCGCCTTCTAGTACGACGGTTCGACGAAACCACGCAGGCCGAGTACATCGGGAACTTCGCGTCACAGCTGGCGAAATCCGACCGCACGATTGCGATCGTCGGCCTGAGAGGCAGCGGCCACGTCGTGTTCGCGCAGCATGCGACATCCGGCAGAGATATGAACGCGCTGCTCAAACGCGTCTTTGAGAAGTTCGCCGGCAAAGGCGGCGGCAATGGCGATTTCGCGCGCGGCCGACTGAGCGACGGTGCGCAGGTCGAGCAGGCACTTTCGTTAGCGAAAACCATGCTGGAAGAACAGTCGCAAGCGAGTGCGGTGTAGTCGCGACCGGCGATTTCCGCTTTGCGATTGTTCCGAATTGCGGCGCAAAGTGCATGCCGTGGTTCCTGCGTGTATTCCTTCAAGAACACAAGACGCATCGATGCTGCCGAGAAGGGGCGCAGGTGTGACGCGCCTCCACGTGACCATGGCCGTGGCCGGTTTGTGCTAGCACCAATCAGAAGAAGCGGGTGCGCAGGCGCGGCGGGATCGACTGCAGATCCAGCAGAGTTAGAAAGTCGATCGTGCCGAATTCGCGGTCGATGGCCGGTGGCCCGCACAGGCGCGCCGATAAATCCAGATATGCGCAGAACAATCGCGGAGGTTCCGGAGGCGTACGGACGAATTCGCCTGCGAGGCAGCGATGCTGGATTTTTGGCTGCGTGCGGAAGCTTTCGGTTGCGAGATATTTTTCGCTCAGCGCGTGATAGAGCGCGATTCCTTCATTTTCGTTTTGCGACGTGATCGAACTACAGCCGATCATATAGCGCGCGTTGCATAGCGCCGCATACGACGCAATCCCTTTCCACAACATCGACAACGCGCCCGTGGTGCGATAGTCGGTGTGAACGCAGGCGCGGCCGAGTTCCAGCATTTCTCCGCGAATCGGCTCGAACGCTGCGAAATCGAAAAGCTGCTCGCTGTAGTAGCCGAGGTTGCCCTGCGCGCGGTAGCCGGTCTGCATGCGGTACGTGCCGACGAGAATACCGGTCGAGATGTCGCGCACCATCAAGTGATCGCAAACCCAATCGAACCGATCGCGGTCGAGGCCGGTGCGTTCGGACGACGCGAGGCCCTCGCCAAGTTCGCGGTTAAAGACGAGGTAGCGCAAGCGCTGGCATTCGGTCAGGTCGGCGACGGTTTGTGCCAGCGAGACGGAGAAACTTGGACTGGATGTGATCGGCCCTTCACAGTCCTGAACCAGAACCGCGGTGGTTGGCATGAAGCCAGTGTGGACAGTGCTGGATTACGCGCAGGTTGCTGGAACGTGATTTGCGTGTTGTTGGGGCTTAAGTGCCAACTCGCGGGTTCTTCGAGTTCCGATTGACGATTCCCATTTTGGGAATGGAGAGGATGGGCCGCCGCCCCCGTTATCTTGCAACAATGTGAAAACAAACGGGTTGAGCAATGGACGTGTACGTTACTGGTGCACGGATGCGATTCTAAGGGAACTGTGCGCTTGCTCGCGCCCGGGCTGCGGATTGGCAATTATTCTATTGACGAGAATGACCTCGAGCGAATTCGAGACGCAGGAATCTACGGGGGATTGCAGGACACCCATTCTGAAGGCCGGGTTTAGCGGGCACACCCTGTGGCTTACCGGAGGGCTACTGGATGTGGCATGCGGTGGGGAGGCGGGAAAATTCTACGACTTGGGGGCCGTCTAGGGCCCAGGTGAAATTGACGTTGCCGGATTTGTCCATGGCGAGTTGTTGCTCGAAATTGGAGTGCAGCAACGAGATGTCGATGGGCGCGGCGAAGGTGATACCGCCGTCGATGGAGCGCTGGTAGAAGGTGTCGACGGTGCCGCTTTCGCCGATCACCGTCACGTTGCCGCAAGCGTCGACGGTGAACGATGGTGGGCCGCCGGCGATGGAAATGCCAAGCGGCGTTGGTGTTGGAAAAAATGTAGCGCCGGAATCCTGCGATGCGGAAAATTCGCCGGTGGTCCCCGCGACCCACAGAACGTAGATACCGCCATCGGGGCCGGCGATGACTTCGTCGGCGGTGGGATTTGCAGGTGTAGCGATGCTAAGTGGACTGGAGAAAGTGGCGCCCGCATCGGTGGATCGCGTGAAGAAGAGGGAAGTCGCGTCGGCGACCCATGTCACATCCAGATTTCCAGCGGCGTCAACTGCGGCCGCAGGCTGCGAATTGCACGCACCCGCATCAGTAGAAATGGTTTTCGCTGCGGAATAGGTTACGCCATCGGTGGAGCTGCTGAACGAGATCGAACAGTTCGTCGCACTGGTGGACGTCGTCCACAGAAGATAGGCTTGGCCGGCTGGACCTGCCACGGCAGCTTCGTTTGCGCCGTCGGGTACTGTGGCCGCGACGGTGATGGGCGCTGAAAACGTGACGCCGTCGTTCGAAACTCTGACCAAAACATTCAGATTGGTATCAATCCACGTAAGCAAGAGCTCGCCAGTGGAGCGGACAACGAGATTTGGAACGTTGCTGCCGGTGCTTGGGGGCGGGCCTTCAGCGAACTCAACCGGAGCGGAGAAGGTGACGCCGTTATTCGTCGAACGGCTCACGTCGTAGCCAACCGTTGTGGCGGATGGATCGAGCACGCGGAACCAGAGCAGGTTGATGTTGCCGTTGGCGTCCACGGCCATGCGGAGAAGATTATTGAGAGAGTTCTCCGATAGATCGATGGGAATCAAGACCGGAGCGGTGAATGTGGTGCCTCCGTCGGTGGAGCGAAGAAAGTCCACGCCGTTCGGCGCGAGCCACGCTTCGTCGATGTTGCCCGCGGCATCAATCGCGATGGCGGGAATTCCGAAACCGGTGTCGACGCTGACGGCACCGAGACTTTTTGCGGTGGAGGTGACGGGAGCGGTCGGCGCGGCGAGCGTGATCGCCGAGGAGCCCATCGAGGAGCCATCGGTGACGGAGGTCGCGGTGAGAGTGACCGTGCCGGAAGCGGTCGCTCTGGCCCCAGATGTATACGTGACAGCAGCACCGGACGCGGTCTGCGCGGGAGAGACGGAACCGCAGCCCGAGCCGGTGCAATTCGTACCAGAGAGACTCCAGGTAACACCTTGATCCTGCGGGTCGTCCTGCACGGTCGCGGCGAAGGACTGTGTGGAGCCGCCGGTCGCAAGGTTTGCCGTGGGAGGCGCGACCATCACCACAGGCGGTGGAGGCACGACCGTGATCGTGGCGGCAGCGGTTTTGGAATTGTCGGCGGCCGAGGTAGCAGTCAGCGTGATCGTGCCGGTCGGAATCGCCGACGGAGCCGTGTAGTTAACGGCAACGCCGCTCGTGCTCGACGACGGCGAAACAGCGCCGCAGGCGCTGCCTGTGCAGCTCGTACCGGAAAGCGTCCAGTTCACGCCTTTGTTCGCCGTATCGTTCTGCAAGGTAGCGGAGAACATTTTCGAAGAGTTGATCGGGACGTTCGCGGTGGTCGGACTGACCGCAACGGCAATTGCGGTTGCGCCTGACGTTGCCGCGAGTGTGATCGTCGCGGTGCCTGTTTTCGTGGAATCAGCGATCGATGTTGCGGTGAGCGTGACCGTCGGAGGATTCGGAACAGCGGCGGGGGCGGTGTACATAACGGGCGCGCTCGAGGCAGTCGTCATGCTCGAGAGAGTCCCGCACGCTGAGGCAGTGCACCCCGCGCCGGAGAGTGTCCAAGCTGTGCCTTTGTTTTGCGGATCGTCGAGCACAGTGGCTGTGAAGCTGTGGCCTTGACTTGCCTGCACCGTCGCAGTACCGGGCGCAACTGCAACCGACACCGATGCAGCGGTGGCGGTGGGCGCGGGCCCGCTCGAACTGCCTCCACCGCAACCGGACGCGACCCAGCCAGCAAACAGCAGCGCACAAATGGCCGCGACACCAATGGGTTCCACGCAACGCGGGACAAGCATTAATCCTCCATCAGTCGAACCGGGGACGGGTGCGGAATTTTAGCACGCGCACGACAAATGACCCACGTTCGGAGATGTTTCGACAATGAAAAAGAGTGATTGCGATCGTTGGATGGCAAGCAGCGAGGTGGCGCTCTGAAGGTTTCGATGCAAATGCGTGAACGAATCGCCGTATCGAGGTACTGTGAGTACGGATTCCCGGTCGTTGGGAGTGTGATAATTTTGTCCGCGCGCGATTGCTGAAGTGGGCGCAAGCGTCGACCGTCACTGCTTCCACCCGCGCCCCCAACTTATTCCGCAGAAAGCTTATCCAACAGCACAGGCAGAAGATCGTCGGTCAAGTGATCGAGGAATTGCGGCAGCGTCCCGATCCGCTTTTTGCACATTGGACAGCCGGGCACAACCACGTCCCGACCGCCTCGTGCGACGGAGGGCGGCTCATCAACGAAGGTGGAGAAATCATGTCGGTGAATTTCGGTGCGAAGCGCGGCGTACAACTCGGATTTCTTCAGGGGCTCCCCTTAGCGGGAGAAACGGGGAGGCAGGATACCTGACCTACGAGGTGTTCAATATTGAACAGACGGCTGATGCGCGTCGGTTTTAGGTTTTCTCTGGGACGAGGCCTATGCAAGAAAAGACTGAACGCTGGAAGCAGCTTTGTGAGCAAGCCGCAGTCGAGCAGGACCCTCAACGGTTGTTGGAACTCACGCGGGAAATTAACAATTTGCTTCTGGGTAAGCAGCGCCGGTTGGAGCGACCAGACGGCAAGGACAAACAACGGTAGCCGCAGGCGTACTCAGTCTTCAAGCTTTCCTATCCAGCCGCTCATCACCGCACCGTGAATACGCAAGAACGATGACGGTGCGGGCATTTGAAAGAGCGTATGTAGGAAATATGTGCGAGAAAATCTTGCAAAGACAAGCAAGACGATCAATGCGGCGCACCAAGCGAAGAAGCGACGCTCAACTTGTCTGGCGGAAACGTTCGTTCGCACTCGATTTTCCTTGGCCGGTGCCGTCCAGCGCTTAGCACTGAACCCGATGGAGAGGAGTGTTGATACGCGAGTCAACGCGAAAGACGATGGCTACAAGAGGGAGCGAACGCGGACCGGCGCGATGCTTCCACAAGCTGGAAACGCACTGGGCCGGTCCGCTCCCGCCCAATGACACTGAGCCCGTTCGGAAACCGCGGTGTTATTCGATTGAGTGCCGGCAGGATAAGCTTCTACCCGTTTGAGTTCTTAGGCTTTACCCATAGCTATTTATGATTTGGTAGCGTATAGTTCTTCTGCAACCCCCCGAAAGCAGGAACCATGAACAATTCAGCAACCTACCCGTGGCAGACGGCCTACGTGTCTGTGATTTTAGAGTTCGAACCCAAGAAGCTATCAACGAAGATCAAAGAAGCGGATCGTGTAATTCACGAACGCATGAAAGAACCCATTCAGTTTGCGAGCCAGGAATATCAGGCAATTCAAGATGCGCTTAGAGCCATCGGGGTGTTGAGCAGGGGGATGAATCATCCTTCTTTCAACTAGTTGGATGATTCGTTGCCAGCCGGGCTCCCAAGGAAGGACAAATGAATTCAATTCCGCTCTGCGCATGGAGAACTTCCTTTGCGGCTGTGCTGTTTGAGACCGATCAAAGTCGGCGTAAGTCTCGGATCACCGCCGCCCTCGGAGCAATTGATGAACGATTGCAGTTGGTTGGAGAGGTTGGAACCGTCGAGCAGAAGTCCATTGAAGCGGCTCAGCGAAGCCTCGAAGCGTTGGAGCGCGAGCCGGAAGCGCCGCTTGCACCGGAATTGCGGCTGAAGAACACAACAACGGCACCTCGAAACGACGCGTCAGGTTCTGAAGTAAGGCGGTGCGAGTACGGCATCGGCTCTCAAGTTCGTGTCGCGCTTCCGTCTGCAGAGGTTAAGGCAGAAATCGTCGTGATCTTCACGGCGTCTTCTGGAAAAAATATTCTGGTGTCATTCGATAAACGATTCATGCGGATTGGGCCGGAGCAGATTCTGGGTGTTATGAGTGCGAAAGCGTAGGAACTCAAGTGCAAGCGACCGACGATTTCACGATCATTTTCGATGAACCGGTCAATTTGGATTCGTGTGACGTACATCTCTTCGAGGAACTTACTCAACTGTGGAGGCTGGTCCAACGATACGGAATGCGGACACCTCTAACAATAAATGTGCTCGACAGCCGGGCGATCTGCGTTCGGAGACTTGGCGCAATTTGTAGTCAAGTTGGTGAATGGCGGTTAACGGACGAAACGACGGTTAAGAATCCAGTTTCTGACAACGGTCCCGTCACGTTCCCGGTACTTATAAACTCGGAGGACGCAAACGGGAACATATTGAAGCTGAGAGTGCAACTGGCGACCAAGCCTGCGCCGACAGGGAACGCCGCGCGCGCTGTCGTACTACGCGGGGGATGCAGGCCGCAGAAGAGCCGAGTAACGGAATCTTTTCCCGACCGAAAAGTCTGAGGACGAAATGATGATCTCCAGCGCAGAACTTCCATGGCAACGGGCATATTTGGCCGCTTTCCGTGAAACTGATCCCACGCCGCTCTTGATTCGCATTACTGATGCAATGTCGGCGTTGGAACAACGGCAGCTGAGTCCGTTGTCCAATAAAGAAGAAAAGATAGTGTTACGTCAAGCGCAGATAGCTGTGCGTCTTTTGCTCATTCGGAATGAAAGCAGCAGGAAATAGATTGCTTCATGCTTTTTGATGTATTCGTACGGAATAACTCGGAAATAGAACCGTAGGAGCAACAATGCCAGACCAATCCCATCAACGAGCCGCAGAGTTCCACGAACAAGCTGCGCATGCTCATCGCGCTGCTGCGGTGAGTCATGGGAAGGGAGACCACGTTACCGGGCACGAACACTCTAAGCAAGCGTTGGAGCATGCGAACAAGGCGTTCGGATGGTCAAAAGATGCTCATCAAGAATCTGAGAAGTCCGTGAGGAGGACCCCATGAGCGACCTTACATCCTCAGTCTGGCGAACTGCCTATGTGGCGGCACTCCTAGAAACTGGCGCGGCGAGAATGGCCCTTCGAATCTCACAGGCGCGGGCCGCAATCAACGAACGGTTTAACAGCCTTGTTGAAATCACCGCCCATGAACGTGAGGCGCTGGACGCTGCGATACAAAGACTTGCAACTCTGAAAGTGCAGCATGTGGATGTGATTAAACCGACCACGCAGACCGAAAATACGGTACCAATTTGATCCGCGAGGCCAAGGCGCGTCGAAAGTTACGGGCGCGACCTGGGTTTGCGTACCGCCGCAAATCCACGAATGTGCTTCTGAAACGCGAAGAAGCCTGAAGAGTCACCTGGCGCCCAGAAGCGCAGTACTGCTCGTCGTTATCGCGACGTTGTGGCGGAATAAGTGACTTGAAGCGTAGACGCAACTGTTTCCTTCAATCGAGCGTCCCAGCAAGTGGCTACGATGAGGGAGCGGACGCGGATCGACGCGGCTTACACAAGCTGGGGACGCACTGGGCCGGGCCGCTCCCGTCCAAGATCAGGACCCTTTTCCTCTCACGAATCTCGATCTCACCAGGGTTGCCGGAAACAGGCTCATGTCACGATCTTGGCTTCCAGAGAGCAACTGTATTTCCTTCGTGATCGGCAAACCAGACGAAGGTGCCGGTCGGAATGTCGACACGGTGGCACAAGCGTCTTGCCGCGAAGTGCAGTCGCCTTGTCGAGGTACGCTTTACGTCGTCCAGCTGCACATAAAAGCAGGGGGGAGCCTCCTCGGTGTCTCTGAATCAGCGTGCAGCTGAGTTCAGCTTTTCTACACCAAGCGCTCCTCCTTCGACCTATACATTCAAACTCGGGACATGCGATTGCTTCGTCAAACTTGAAAAAGCTTCCGATGAGGTTGAGGATGTCAAGGATGATCGCCCATCGGCCCGCATACGAGCGATCGACCTTTTGGCCTCGCGTCCAACCCGAAGGAGGAGATTCGCCATGTCACATCATTTCGATACGCCTACCGCAAAAGAAGACCCCCGCATCAACATATGCGACTTCTACTTGTTTCGCGGCCGCCCGGGCACAACGGTCATGGCTTTGACCGTGAATCCGAACGCCGGCGTCGGCGCGCCAGACACCTTCCGCGACGAAGGTCTCTACGCCTTTCGCTTCGACACGGATCGCGATCTTCGCGAAGACGTCGCCTTCAAGGTCCAGTTCGGCGCGCCCGCTCACGCCGATGGCGGCGAGCACCGGCACGAGCAGACCTTCGCGGTCCGGCGCGCCACCGGAGCTGACGCTCTGAGGGGTGCCTCGGGCGAACTCATCATTTCCGGGAATACGGGACGCGTCGTGAAAGCGGATCAGGGCTGCCTGGCGTACGCAGGCCTCGCCCCCGATCTGTTCGCCACCGATGGCGCCGGTTTCGGTGCCTTCAGAAAGGCTCTGTGGTCCGAAAACCGGTTTGCTCCGGAGGCGTTCCAGAATCGCCAGAACTTCTTCAGCGGCAACAATATCACCGCCATCGTCCTCGAAGTCCCCAGCAGCCTAATCGGCCGAGGTGTGGTGCACGCCTGGGCCACCGCCTCGCTTTACGGGCACGCGCCAGAGGTGCAGGTATCGCGTTGGGGCCTGCCGATGATCACCCACCTCCTGCTCTCCGATCCTTCGCTGCACGAGGCATCGGAAAACTACAACCGCGCAATCCCGGCGGACGAAGTGGCGTTGTTTTCCAAACCGGTCCGCGCCTTCGTGGAAAAGGTCACCACGCTTGCCCACTCAGCGGCCGACCCATCCGCCTACGCTACGCAACTCCTCGCGCGCCTCTGCCCATCGGTCCTGCCGTATGAACTGGACACGCCTGCCTCATTCAGCTTTGCCGCCTTCAACGGCCGCGGCCTCTGCGACGACGTGATGGACGTGATTCTCACGCTGGTCACGAACACGGCCCTCGGCGATGGCGTGGCGCCAGATATGCGGCTGATGCGCCCGGATTTTCCCTATTTCGGCGAGCCGCACCCTACGGCGGCGAGTTCCGCAAAGCGGTGAGAGCGAAGTAGTGAGCGCCCGGACGACAGAGCGGCAATCTGCGATTGGATGGATCTTTGCTCGCCGGCAGCGCGGAGCGAATCTCCGTCATCTCCGGCAAGCGCGCTGCCCTGTCAACCGTGATCATTAGGCCAACTGGACTGAGTGCTTGATAAACGCTAAACGGGCTCGCATGGAGCCATTGCAGTGGTCGGAGGTCCACTTGGATTTTCGCGTGGTTACCTTCCAGCGATCCGAGGCGGGGCCAGGCTATCGTGTGCCAATAAATAAAACAGCCCTGGCGGCGTTCAAGAAATTGCGCGAACGCGGCGACGGAACCGGGTCTGTCATCCGCAAACCGCGATCTGCTAGAACGGGCTCCAAGGGCCGCGAACTAAAGTCTTCTCGCAAGTGGTTTGCTAGAGTTCTCGCCGAAGCAGGAATTAAAGACCTCACTTGGCGCTACTTCCGCCATACGTTTGGAAGCCGTCTCCGCGCTGCCAGAGTGCAGATCGAAGATATTCGCTATCTGTGGGGATATGGAGCGAAATCAATCGCCGAACGCTACGCGCACGCGAACCTTGATGTGTTGCGTGAGCGGTCGTTACGCTTGACCGCAAGGCCGGAACAAAAACCGGAACAGCCTCTGTTCTGCGGGTTAAGCTTCTTAGGTGAGTCCCGTATACTGCTGACGAGTCGTGAGATAGTTGGTGGACGAGAAGGGATTCGAACCCTCGGCCTCCTCGTTGCGAACGAGGCGCTCTCCCAGCTGAGCTACTCGCCCACGACTCTTGGGATAAGAAATTATACCTGAAGGGGTTGAGGAGTATCTAGGGCAAGCGGCACTTTTTGACGATCGTTGTCGAAACACCACGAGCAAACAATCGATGGCACACGAACAGGAAAAGGAAGCGGCGGCGCGGGCTAGCCTGCGATTTATTCGCGACGGCGACATTGTTGGGCTTGGAACGGGGTCGACGGCGGCGTATGTGGTGAAATTTGTCGGCGAGCGCGTGGCGGCGGGGCTGAAGATTCGCGGCATTCCAACGTCGATCGAGACACGCAAGCTGGCGACATCCCTGGGGATCCAGCTGACCACATTTGACGAGATTCAGCAGATCGATGTGACGATCGATGGGGCAGACGAGTTTGACTCGCATTTGAATTTGATCAAGGGCGGGGGCGGGGCACTGTTGTATGAAAAAGTGGTGGCATCGGCGTCGAAGAAATTGGTGATCGTGGCGGATTCGAGCAAGCAAGTGGCGACGTTGGGGAGTTTTCCGGTGCCGGTCGAGGTGATTACGTTTGCGCTGCCGCTGGTGAAGCGGGAGATCGAGGGGCTCGGCGCGACGGTCGTCGTGCGCGAAAAAAATGGCAAGACGTTTGTGACGGATGAAGGCCATCACATTCTGGATTGTAATTTCGGGAGGATCAGCGATCCGCCTGCGCTGGGGCGGACATTGAGTGATACGCCGGGGGTTGTGGAGCATGGATTGTTTATCAATCGCGCTTCCGTTGTATTGGTAGCGCACGGCGACAAAGTTTCGGAGCTGACGCGCGACGGGAAATAAAGTGAGGCCGGTTTTCGAGTTATCACACTGCAATGTTTGGGTGTCCGCGGTTATTTCAAATCCACCTGTGACCGTATGGAGTCGAGATCGAACGACTTCAGGGACGCGGCGGCGAGGGAAGCTACCGGCAATCGCAAGCTTCAAGTATGCGACGCAATTTTCAGCAGCTTCACGCCTTGCGCTTCGTGCGGCGAGGAACATCACGGTGTCCTGATCCACCAGGCGCACGTTGGTCATGTCCACGGTCACGCGTGGCGTCCTGGTCTCTGCCGCGAACGGCTTCTCCAGTTCGGTAAGCAGTTCGGCCTGCATTGGTCCACTGACTCTAAAGACGATGCCGTCGCCCTCGACTACTCTCTCCATCTTCCACATACCGAGTGATCCTCCTGATATCGAATTGCATTCCCGGGGTTCGGCCTTGGGTAAAGCCGGGTGTCCGGATGCGAGGGGTGATGTCGCTCCGCTAGCCGGGCGTCTTCCAGCGCGGTTAGCGGGAGTCAGCGCATGCTGGGTTTATGCGGCTGACCTTCGGCGCCCTCGGTGCAACGCGCTAGTTGCTGAAGACGCGTGCCGCTCGGTTTTCGGGGGATGGTGAACGGAGACACGATTGAGGGGACGTTTCATACCTGGCGGGGCAGGGGAGTTTCGCGCGTATCGAGAGGGGGCGACTTCGCCGAATGCATGGAGGGCAGGATTTTCTTGGTGTGGTGACCTTGCCTGGGCGCTAGAGCGACGCACCTACAACTCGCCGTACATTTTGCCCGTAATGGTCGAAAGAAAAAGGGCGCGGCGTTTTTTGCCGCGCCCTCTTCGACTTCAGAGTCGCTCAAAGACTACGGTTGATCCGGTGCATTGCCGCCCATGCGCTGGGCTACGATCTTCCGGGCGTTTTCGTACAGGGCGCGGGCTTGTGGGATCGAATCGACGGCTTTCTGCACTTGCGGATCGGCTTCGAGTTCAACTTTAAAGCCCTCTTGCTGACCGTAGACCGACATGAAGACTTCCTGTTTGATCTTCCGCTTGATCCAGTCCACGTTCTCAGAAAGTTCCGGCTCCGTGTAGTGAACGTTGTGCTTCGCGAGGTATTCGCGGAAGTCGCGCATCACGCTGTCGTCGGCTGTGAATTCCTTGGTGACCGTCGGCCGCTCGCCGAGATAGTGGCGCGTAAACCCGCCAACGCCGGCTTCGTAAGGGAAGAACACGTCGGCGCGGATCAGCGCTTCCTGGAATTTGGTGAGCTTGGGCGCCGCGATCACGACGTCGGGGGTGATACCGCCGCCGCCGGTGACCTGGCGACCGCTGTCCGTCAGCTTCACTTCCGTCGGATGCTCGGGCACTTTGCGCTCGTAGTGGTATTCGTAGAGCGAGATCGATTTGTAATCGCGCTGAATCAGGCGCCCGCTCGGCGTGTAGTAGCGGGCCGTCGTCAACGCCAAGCCGGTGTTCTCGCTCAGTGGTGTAACCGTCTGCACGAGACCTTTGCCGAATGTCGTTTCGCCCACAATGATGCCGCGATCGTGATCCTGCACGGCGCCCGAGACGATTTCGGTCGCCGACGCGGAGTTTCCGTTCACGAGAATGACCAGAGGCACGGTGATGCCCTGATTGCCGCGCACCGTCATGTACTTCCGCTCGGTCGACGCCCGCCCGTGATGCGAAACGATCAGCTGATTGCGATCGAGGAACATGTCGCTAACCGCGACGGCTTCGTTTAGCAGGCCGCCGGGGTTGCCGCGCATATCCAGAATCAATCCGTCGAGCGAGGCGGCGTTGAGCTTCTTCAGCCCTTCGGAAATTTCACGGTCGGTGGTCTCGTTGAAGCCGGAGAGGCGGATGTAGCCGACGCCGGGCTTCAACATGAAGGCGATGTCCACGGAGTGACGTGGAATTTCGTCGCGTGTAACGTTGAAAATGAGTGGGTCGTTGTAGCCTTCGCGAGTGACCGTAATCTTGACATTGGTGCCCTTGGCGCCCTTGAGCATGTCGGCGACATCGCTGGTGGTCAGGCCATCGGTCGACTTCTCGTCAACTTTTACGATCACGTCGCCGGGGCGGATGCCGGCGTTATAGGCGGGCGCCCCGACGTAGGGAGCCATAACCACGGTGTGGTTCTCGCGGGGAGCGACGACCATGCCGACGCCGTAATATTTACCACGCTGATCTTCGCGAAGGAGGGCGAACTGGCGGGCATCAAAGAAATTCGAGTGAGGGTCAAGCATGCGGAGCATGCCGGGGATGGCGCCCTGGTAGACGGCTTTATCAACGTCCACCGGTTCGGCGTAGTTCGCTTGAACCACATCGAGAACCTTGGTGAAGTCGCTCACCGCAGTCTGGTAGTCGTCGGCCGAAGCGGTGGTCGCGCGCACGTTGGGTCCGTAAATTCCGCCCAATATGGCCGATACGACTAGTACCGCAACGACGAGAAATAATCCGCGGCGCTCAGCTTTCATCCTGACCTCTCTTAAATCCGTAAACGCTAATTATACCACAGCCTAAACTGCAGTTTGACACTGTGGAACGCCGTTCTCTATGATGCCAACAGGCCGCCAATTGGTCACCCGACCCCATGCTTAGCATCCCCCACATGATCGTGGTTTTTGTCGTTGTACTCGTCGTTTTCGGGCCTCAGAAGCTGCCCGAACTCGCTAAAGGGCTTGGCAAACTGATGGCCGAGTTCCGCAAGGCTTCCACTGATTTTAAGTCGGCCTTTGAGAACGAGATGCGCGACCTGGAACGGCAAGCTGCTGAGGTCGAGCGCAAGAAGCGTGAATTGCTTGCCTCGGTGGCCGCAACTACGCCTCAGCCGGCGACGCTCGCGACACCCTCTAATGCTGAGACGCAGCCGGTTGCGGGTCAGTTAGCCGAATCGAATCCAAGTGCCTCGGAAGGGGAAAGACTGACCGAAGCCGCTGCCGGCACTCCGATGACGCCGATCGTCACGCCGGTGACGGAAGCGGTGGCGCGCGCGTCGTCGGAGTCTGAGGCTGCGACGGCCGAATCCGTGCCTGCCGATGGCACGAGTTCCGCTGGCGACAGCTCGACCAACAACGGAGCGAACGCGCATTCAACTGAAGCATCATCGATTCCATCCACCGATGCCGACGCCATCGCGGAAAAGCCACAACGCACCAGCTCGCCTGAACCCCTAGACGCTCCTCATGACTACAAGCAACCAGCCTGAGGTCCTCGCGACAACGAGCAAAGAACCAGAAGAAGGAGGTCAAATGACCTTCTTCGAGCATCTGGTCGAGCTGCGCAAGCGGCTGATCAATTCGTTGATCGCGATCGGTATCGGAGCATTTGTGGGGGTGTCGGTCGCGAAATATGTGATCGATTTCGTGACGCGTCCGATGCTGCATGCGCTGACGCTCGCGCATCTGGAATCGAAGCTGGTGTATACGCATCCGGCCGGCGTTTTTAATTTGATCATCACGCTGGGAATTTACATCGGGATCGTGCTGGCGTCGCCGGTGGTGCTGTACCAGATTTGGCTGTTTGTCGCGCCGGCGCTGTACAAACATGAGCGCAGCGCGATCACCGGGTTTTTGTTTTCCACGGTGTTTCTGTTTATCGCGGGAATCGCCTTTGGGTATTACATCACGCTGCCGTACCTGCTGAAATTTCTGGTGTCGTTTCAGAATGTGAGTTTGCCGGGCATCGTGCCGATGATCACGGTGAACGAGTATTTCGATTTGACGTTGATGGTGTTGCTTGGGCTGGGGCTGGTATTTGAGCTGCCGGTATTGGTGTTTTTTCTGTCGCTGTTCGGAATCGTGACGCCGCAATTTTTGTGGAAGAACGTGCGGTATGCGATTGCAATCATCGCGGTCGTGGCGGCGATTATTACGCCGACGCCCGACGCGATGACCATGCTGATTTTTATGGCGCCCATGCTCGGGCTTTATTTTATCGGGATCGGGGTGTCGTGGATGGTGGTGCGCAACAAGGACAAGAGACTCGCCGCTGAAGCAGCGGCCTCGGCGGGGAAGGCGTGATGCGCAGACTTTGGACTCGATCGGGTGTGTCGGTGTACGTCGCGCTGGCGGCGTTTGTGGTTGTGGCCAGTTGCAGTTCAAGCGACGCGGGCAAGGCGGAGCGCGGCCGCGCGGCTGCGAAGGCTCCGGCTCCCACGCAGATGCCGGATGAAGATACGCCGGCGCCGGAGAAGACTGGCGGATTTGACGGCAAACGGGCTTTCGCCGATGTTGCGAAGCAAGTGGATTTTGGGCCGCATCCGGCGGGGTCGCAAGCGATCGCTCAGGTGCAGGACTACATTTTGTCCGAGCTTTCAAGCGCCGGGTGTACGACCGACGTCGATGCCTTCACCGCGCAGACACCCGCTGGCGAAGTCGCGATGAAAAATATTCTCGCAAAAGTCCCCGGCGAGCGGCCGGGAATAATTTTGCTGGCCACGCACTACGATACGAAGCGGCTCGAGAATTTTGTCGGCGCGGACGATGGCGGTTCGTCCACCGCGGTGATGCTCGAAGTGGCGAGAAACCTATGCGGCCAGCACGGCCGCTACCAGGTCTGGATCGCGTTTCTGGACGGCGAAGAAGCCGTGAATCCAGAGTGGAAAGATCCCGACAATCGTTACGGTAGCCGCCAGATGGCGGCGAAACTAAACATGAGTGGTGACCTGAAAAACGTGCGCGCGTTCCTCCTGGCCGACATCGTTGGCAGCAGGGAACTGCGAATCAAGCGCGACGCAAACTCCGACAACGCGCTGACTAACATTGTGTGGTCGACGGCGAACCGGCTTGGATATTCCGGCGTGTTTGTGAATATGCCCACGGCGATCGAAGACGATCACCAATCGTTCTCCGCCCGCGGCGTGAAGACAGTCGACATCATCGACCTCGAGATTCCGTATTGGCATACCCCACAGGACACGCTGGACAAGATCTCCTCGAAAAGTTTGGCGATCGTAGGCCACGTGATCCTCGACTCGGTAAAACAACTCCAGCTCCAAAACAAATAACAACCCTGTGGAGTGCGACGCCCCCGCACCGCTCTTACGGCGCAAGGCGCGCCAGGTATCGAAGTTTCCCGAGAAGTTCGAATCGCCGCCCAAAGAAAATTTGGGGTGCACCCGACTTCGTCCCAAAACGGAACTCTCAACCGAGCTTTAAGAGCGACGCTGCGGTTTGACGGCGGTGTGCAGGGCAACCGTGCCAAGTGTCCAGACGGAGTAGCCCGTTGACTCGAACCCGACTGCGTTCATGAGTGCGGCTAATTCCTGGGGGCGGAAGAAGCGGGAGACAGAGGCGGGAAGGTAGGCGTAGGCAGCGGCGTCGCCAGAGAGGAAAGCGCCGATGCGGGGCAGGACGTTGCGGAAATACCAACGATAGAGGTCGCCCATAACTCCGCGAGGTGGTTCGGTGAATTCCAGGATTGCGATCGATCCGCCAGGCTTCAGCAGGCGATGGATTTCACGTAAGCCCGCTTCGTAGTTCGCCAAGTTGCGAAAACCGAACGCCGTCGTTATGAGATCGAAAGAGTCGTCGGCGAAAGGCATCGTGAGCGCGTCGGCCTCGAAGACTGGAAGTGCCAACTTCGATGGTGCATTGGTATCGCCGCCGAGTTCCATACTTTTGGAGCGAGCGCGCACAAGCATCGGATGGGAAAAGTCAGCGCCGACGATTCGGGCGCGGGTCGATCGCGGGCGTTGCAGCGAGAAAGCAAGATCCCCGGTGCCGCAGCAAAGATCGAGAACGATAGCGTCGGGCCGCGCGAGGATAGCGCGAAATATGCGCGTAGCGCGCGCGCGCCACAGGCGGTCCAACTGAAGCGAGAGAAGGTGATTGAGCAGATCGTAGCGCGGCGCGATCTGGGAAAACATGTCCCTTACTTTTCGTCCCGCGTCGGCTTCGGAGGACGCGCCCTCGAAACGCGTGCCTGTTGGAGGAGCAGTCGGCTGCGTTGCGATGTCAGGCATCAGCAACCAATCGATCGATTCTCGATTTCGTGACGAATCCGGGCGCGAAGCGCAGAACTTTGCGCACCGCTTCGAGCGGTACCCTGTCGTACGATCCAGCTTTGCCGAGTCTGGGGGACAGAACAAATCGGATGTCCCCGTGCTGTGTTTTTTTGTCGGAGCGCATCGCGGCGATGAGCGCGCTGGGCGGGACGTCGGGCCAGGCGGGGAAGGGGCCGATCAGTCTCGTGAGCGCAACGATGCGGGAGACGTAGTCGGCGTCGCACACGCTCGTTTCGTGAGCCAGCAGCGCGGCAGCCATCATGCCCCAGGCGACGGCTTCGCCGTGCTGGAAGCGGCGATATTTCGTGACGCCTTCGAGGGCGTGGGCGAAAGTGTGGCCGAAATTGAGGATTTCGCGGAGGCCGGATTCGCGTTCGTCGGCGCTGACGACGCGGGCCTTGATCACGGCATTGCGCGGGATCAGAAATTCGAGCGCGTCTTCGTCGCGCTTCAGGAGCTTCGCGATGTTTTTCTCGATGTACTCAAACATCGGGGCGTCCGCGATGATCGCGTGCTTGATCACTTCGGCGAGCCCGCCGCGAAATTCGCGATCGGGCAAAGTGCGGAGGACGGCGGGATCGGTGAGGATCAGTCGCGGCGGATAGAACGAACCAACGAGATTTTTTCCTTCGGGGAGATTGACGCCGGTTTTTCCGCCGATGGAGCTGTCAACTTGGGAGACGAGCGTGGTGGGGACATGAACGAGAGCGACTCCGCGGAGATAGGAGGCGGCCGCGAAGCCTGCGACGTCGCCGGTTACGCCGCCGCCGATGGCGACGATCATGGATTTGCGATCGGCGCCGCCCTTGACGAGGCTGCGGCAGAGCGTTTCGACGTTGCGCATGTTTTTGTGCGTTTCAGCGTCGCTCATCAAGTGGATTGCAGAATTGTTTGCGGCGAGTTCGCGCGGAATATTCTTCTTGACGGCGCGCCAGACTTTCGGCGAGGAAATGACGTGGATGCTCGAGAATTTGCCCAGGGCGGCGAGTTCGCACAGGGCGTTTTTGAGGATGCCGGTGCCGCAGACTATGGCGTATTTTCCGGCGTGAGAGGTGACTGAAATTCGAGTCGGTTTCATCGGGCAGATTTTAGAAATGTAGCACATCGAGGCGGGATTGGCCTTCGACGGGGCTTGCGGGGATTGGCCACGGAGGCACGGTGACACAGAGGTTCGGAAAAAGAAGAGAGACGGGGCAAGAGTGAGAGGAAAGAAATGGAGCGCAGATGGGCGGACTTCAGCGCAGGCCTATTGTTCGAGGCCGACGGCCCGGAGTTTGGCGAGCAGGGTTTTGGGGGAGACGCCTAGTCGTTCGGCGGCGCGGGTTTTGTTCCAGCGGGAGTCGCGGAGGGCGCCTTCAAGGACGACGCGTTCGACATGGGCCATGGCGCGGCCGCTGATTTCTTCGAGCGAGCCTTCCCAACTGAAATTTTCGGGGAGCATTCCTGCGGGCAATTCGGCTGCGGCGGGTTTTGCCGCGGGAAGCTGCAATTCTTCATCCGTGATGGTGCTGCGGTCGGCGAGGATGACCGCGCGCTCGAGAGTGTTTTGCAGTTCGCGGACGTTGCCGGGCCACGGATAGTTGAGCAGGCGTTCGCTGGCGGCTTCGGAGAGTTCGAGACCGGGCTTTTTCAGTTCGCGGCTGAATTTTTCGAGAAAATGGCGCGAGAGGAGCAGGACGTCGTCGCCGCGCTTTCGCAACGGTGGAATCGTCAACGGGACGGCTGCGATGCGGAAATACAGGTCTTCGCGGAAGAGTTTGTCTTCGATATGTTTGCGCAGGTCGCGATTAGTGGCGACGACGATGCGGGCGTCGACGTCGATCGATTGTGTGCCGCCTACGCGTTCGAAGCGCCGTTCTTCGAGGACGCGCAAGAGTTTTGCCTGGATCGCCAGCGGGAGTTCACCGATTTCGTCGAGAAAAAGAGTGCCGCGGTGGGCGAGATCCATCTTGCCGACCTTGCGGCCGCCGGCGCCGGTGAACGCGCCTCTTTCGTGGCCGAAAAGCTCGTTTTCGACGAGGCCTTCGGGGATGGCGGCGCAGTTGAGCGCGACGAAGGACTGTTCGCGACGCGCGGACAGGTGATGGATCGCGCGAGCAAAGAGTTCCTTTCCGGTGCCGCTTTCGCCAAGCAGCAACGCGGTGGAATCGGTGGCGGCGACACGCTGGATCTGCTGACTGATCTCGCGAATTGATGGATGCTCGCCGACGATACGGGGAAATCCGTAGCGTGACGCGTATTCTTCGCGGAGTAGCAGATTTTCGCGGAGGAGTTCCTGTTGCTGCCCGGCGCGCTTTACCAGGAGCTTGAGATGGTCGAGATCGACGGGCTTTTGAATGAAATCGAATGCGCCGTCTTTCATGGCCGAGACGGCTTCTTCGACGGAGCCGAAGGCGGTGAGCAAGATCACGGGAATCGTGGCGTCGACTTCTTTTGATGCGCGCAGGACTTCGAGTCCAGAGGCGCCGGGGAGTTTTAGATCGGTGAGGATGACGAGATAGCGGCGGGCGCGGAGCTTTTGGATGGCGGCGGTGCCGTCGGGGGCTTCGTCAACGGCGTAGCCGAAGCGCTCGAGCGCTTTGCGCAGCATGGCGCGGAGCTCGTTTTTGTCTTCTACGAGGAGCAGGGATTCCATGTGACTTGTTTGTAGCATGGAATGGAGGCTGGGCTCGGAGAAGGAAGTCTCGATGTGCGGTAAGTAGAAAAAGGTCGCGTTGGTTTGGACGTGCTTGCGAACCCCGTTGGCGTATGGCCGAAGGTCAAAACCCGCACCCTCCTAAAACCAGGAGGATGCGGCTCCCAAAAACGGATTCGAACGTAGGGTCGCTTAGCGGGCCCAGCCAGAGTCGCCGCCCGAGCGGTGGAGATCGTCTTCCATATCGGACAGGTGCTGTTTTAGCTTGGCGATTTCGTCTTTTTTCGCCTGGATCTTGGCGTCCTGGTCGGTGACGTCTTTGCGCGTGTATTGCTCGGCCAGGGCTTTTTGCGGGTCGGAGTAATACTGGACCTGGAGTTTTTGAGCTTCACGCTGGAGGATGTCGAGTTCCTGTTCGGCTTGGCTGACCTTTGCACGCTGCTCGGCGAAACGCTTGCGCCATCCGGCTTCGCTGTTGTCGACGGAGGCGGGCTTGTCTGTGCCTGCGGCCGCGGCGTCGCCCGTTTTTGCCGGCGTACCGTCGGGATTTTCTTTCGTTTCGCCCGTTGGAGCCGTGGCTGCCGAGGTCGTCGCCACAGGAGGTGCAGGCGCGACATCATCGTTCGTGAAAACTTTTTTGGGCTTGGGCTCGGATTTCTTTTGCTCGCGCGCTTTGCGGGCTGCGTCGGCGACCGCGTCACCGCTCTGCTGCGAAGCGTCCTGATGCTGTTGCGCGATTACGGCGATTCCGGCCAAACCGAGGGCTGGCAGAACCAGCAATACGTAAACGCCGGTCTTTCGCAAAGTCTGTGAACTCATCGCGGGGCACCTCTCCGGTGGCGAGCTGGACGATCTTCCAATCGCAAATCGAGTTTCGGATGCTGCATACGCTTCATATCTGAATGACGTCCTTTTTCAATTCTACCGCTTGGGGAGTGGCGGTCCGACGCTCTGGTAGCGTAACGATAAAGGCTGCCCCTCCGGACGGTTGGTTGCGGGCTTCCACTTGACCGCCGTGCTGTACGATAATTTTTTGAACTACGGCTAAACCTAAGCCGGTTCCATGCGCCTTCGTAGTGAAGAACGGATGGAAAAGATTTGGCAGAGCATCGGCTGGGATTCCCGAACCGTTATCGAGAATGGCGATGCGTTGAACGGTTGCATCGCCGCCCCGAATGATTTCTCCGCGAACGATGACTTGGCCGTCTTTTCGGTCGGCGCAGGCTTGGGCTCCATTGCGGGCCAAATTTAGAATCGCCTGCTTCAGCAAACCTTCGTCGCCGGCGACGGTGCCGAAGTTTCCTTCCGCGCGAACGGAAACGTTGGGTTCGGCGGAGGCGATTTCGTCGATGGCGCGACCGATTAACGGCTCAAGCTCGACGACCTCGTCGGAGATCTCGAGTGGCCGAGCGAACTTGAGGAACTCGGTCACTACATGTGTGATGTTTCGAGTCTGCTCAAGGATGCGTTCGGCGTGATCGGAAATTTCACCGTCGACGGATTCAGAGCGGATCATCTGGGCGTAGCCGGAGATCGTGGCGAGGGCGTTCTTGAATTCGTGCGCGATGCCTGCGGAGAGTTCACCAAGCGCGGCGAGATGTTTTTTCAGCTCGATCTGTTCCTGCAGCGCGGCGAGCTCGGTGAGATCGCTGAGCAGGCAGATAGCGCCGTTAATTTTTTCTTCGGCGGCGCGAACGGGTGAGATGGTGACGCCGAGGCGGCGCGTGTCGCCGGCTGGAGTGCGGTGGTCAACTTGTTCGCGACGGAAGATTTTGCCTTCCGCGACGCATTGGCTGACGAGGCCCGTGAGTTCGGAGGATTCGCCAAGGACTTCACTGTAGCGGCGGTAGCCGAGGCCCCGGATGCCCAGGACTTGCTCGGCGGCGGGATTGGCGCTGGCGATGATGCCTTGCGAATTCACCATCAGCAGGCCGGCGGGCATGTTGCGTGTGACTTCTTCGCTGAGTCGCTCGGTGTGCTCGGCGCGTTCTCTTTCGACGCGGTGGAGGCGCTCGAGTTCTTTTTCCTGTTCGCGCAGTTTGCGGATGACGCCTTGCATCGAGGCGGTCATGAACGCGGCGGAATTTTCGACGCGCGGCCCGGCGTCGATATTTTCGCTTTGGGCGTCGCGCGAGTTTTGGAAGGAGCGGCGAACGATGGCGAAGATGAGCCACGCGATTGAGGCGAGCAGGACGGCGAGGCCGATCGCGAGTATATGAGGGTTGGGCATCGCGCTCTGTGTTTGCAGGTAAATCATCAGATAAACACTCTTGTTGCGATATAGCGCGCGGCCAAGGGCCCGAGATAAACGATCATGAGCGCGGCGACGCCGAGAAATGTGCCGAGCGGAAGCTGATACTGGCTGGCGATGGCCCAGCGCAGGTCGCGGACAGTGCCGAGATTGCGACGGCTGGCGCGTTGGGCGAGAGCGAGCTGCCAGCCCGAGGTGTAGAGCGCGAGGATGATCGCGCCGCCGACGATGCTGCCAAGGAGCGTGCCGATGAGAATGGTGAAGAATGTGTCGCGCAGTCCGAGGAACGCGCCGACCATGGCCATCATTTTGACGTCGCCCATGCCCATGCCTTCGCGTCCGCGCCAGAGTTTGTAGAGCTGGGCGACACCCCAGAGGAGCAAGCTGCCGAAGGCGGCGCCGACCAGGCCATTAATCAGCCCGAGAACGGGGAGAGGTAAGACGCGATGAAAAATGACAACGCCGAGCCAGAAGATGGTTTCGGTATCGGGCGGCGGGACCTTGGCAGAGAAAAGGAGGCCGACGACGAAGCCGGGCCAGTTGATTAAGTCGGGGAGCAGACGGACGCGAAGATCGGTGATGGTGAGAATGACGATGAGGCAGGTGAAGACGAGCCATTTCAGTGTGGTGGCGGTGATGCCGTACTCGAAGTAGCAGAGGACAAAGAGGAGGCCCGTGGCGAACTCAACCAGCGGGTACATCGGCGAAATTGGGTTGCCGCAGGATCGGCATTTTCCGCGCAGCCAGAGCCAGCCGAAGACGGGGACGTTGTCATAGGCCTTGATCGGGGTCTCGCACCTTGGGCAGCGCGAACGCGGGGATACGATCGACAGACCTTCTGGAATCCGCGCGATGCAGACGTTCAGAAAGCTGCCGAAAACGATGCCGAAGAGAAAAAAGAAGGCGATGACCACAGATTGACTGTGCCACAGGCGGAGAGGGGGCTCAACGAAGGCGGGCAGGGGCGTTGTCGGATACTTAACGGATAACGGGTAGGTAGCGCGTGCGTGGCGGGAGTGAGGTTTAGAGCGGGGGAACACTCAAAACCCGCACCCTGAAAAAAACGCAGGGTGCGGTACCCAGGATCAGTCCGGGCCTTGGAAATGAGAGGAGTAGTGCGCTTGGTGGGACGGCTTGGCGACGGTAGACTGGGTGCGAGGTCTAATTTCGGCTTATGCATTGGTTCGAGCGGCGGATTCGGCAGTATGAGCACCGGCGGTGGACTACCGATGACAATCGGCGGGTGATGCCATTTGATTGGGGGCTGGAGCATATTGGGGGCGATCCAGGGAATCCCGATCCGGCTTCGTATGTGCGCGAGTATTCGCGGTGGGCTATTGAGAATAGCCGGGAGTGGTTTGCGGCGACGCCTGCGCCAGACTACGTGCTGGATGCTGAGAATGTGTTGACCTTCACGAGTTCGATCCGGTCGGCCTGGCCGGAGAACAATACGGTTTGCGCGCAGTTTTTTCCGGCCGGGTTTGGCGGTGGGAAGAAGAACGGCGTTCGACGACATGCGGCTGCGGAGTCCGCCCCGCGATATACGTCGGGAATTGGGATGGGAAAGGGGCGCGCGGCTGTCGTGTTGCTGCCGAATTGGAACGCGAAGTGGCGTGGGCAGCGTGGGCTCTGCGAGTGGCTGCAGCGCATCGGGATCAGCGTCTTGCGGCTGAGTCTTCCGTATCACGACCGGCGCATGGCGAAGGGGCACGAGCGGGCGGATCAGCTGGTGGGGCCAAACATCGGGTTGACGCTGCAGGCGAATCGGCAGGCGGTGCAGGATACACGGAGCTGTTTGCGATGGCTGGAGGGCGAGGGGTTTTCGCGGCTGGGGATTTTGGGGACGAGCATTGGGTCGTCGGTGGGGTACATCACGCTGGTGCATGATGACGCGTTGCGGACGGGAGGATTTTTTCATGTGTCGACGCACTTTGCGGATGTGGTGAGCCAGGGGATGACGACGACGCATGTGTGGGAGGGGCTGCGCGGTCACGTCACGGTGGATGAGTTGCGTGAATTTTGGGCGCCGGTGAGCCCGATGCCGTATGTGGAGCGCGGATTTGGAAAAGGGAAGAAAGCGTTCATGGTGTATGGCAAGTATGATCCAACGTTCTTGCCGGAGCTCACCGCGCAGATGTTGGGGGCGTTGCGCGAGCATGGAGCGGCGCCGCGGACTCTGGAGTTGCACTGCGGGCACTATTCGTTAGAGTTGCCCGGATTTGCGCACCTGGCAGGCTATCGGATGCTGACTTACCTAAGATCTGAATTAAATCGGTAGTAACTGCTTCTCGGTGCTCAGCTACATTGCTATACGGACATCGCGCCTGCGATTGCTTGAAGTTCTAGCGTTCCAAACTCTCCAAATTCTACTCACTGCAGGCCCGCTTGGGTGACTTTGACGGCGCAGCCTACTCCCGTTGTCGTACCACACTTGACGGCAGCGGTGCTGTTTCCTTGGTTTGAAAGGTAGAGGCTGGACGCTTGCCCGAATGTCGTCGCTTTGGCGTTGTTGTCGACGATGATGCCGCTGGGACCGCCGATTTCGGCGATGGACGAGAGAATAGTCAGCGACCCGGGAGCGGACGTGATGTTGACTGCCATCACGCAACCGACCGTCGCGGAGCAAGCACCGCCCGCGCCGTGGTCGGTAACGCCGAAGAAAATCTGATCCTGATTGGCGGTGGCATTCGTATTGAAAAATTCGGTCAGCGGCGCGCACTCGACATTGGTGGAGGCGACTTGCAGTGTGACGGTGTCGACGGTCGTATTCATCGTGCCGTTCTTATTCGCGAAGGTGGTGGCGGTGTTGTTGAATCCTACGCGTTGGAGCGTAGGCAGACTGGTGGCGGAGGATCCGCAAAGGTAAAGAAAGCCGGTGTTGCCGGTGCCTGTGAGATAGGTATTGTCGAATGCCCCAGCGTGCATGTGGCGCTGGATACCTTTCAGGCCGGTAAATGCGGGATTTTTTGTGCTGAGAGTTGTGTCGGACTGAACGACCGCCGTATTAGATGAGTCGTAGTTTCCATAGAACACGAAGACTTTTTCTGTTGTCGGATCGACGATGGGTGCGTCGACGATCGAATGCGCTTGGACCGCAGTTACCGTTGTAGAACCGATGCAGGGAGGAGTGCCGGTTTTGCAGGCACCTGCGGAACTGAATGTTTCACGAACATAGGTGAGTGTTCCGTTTGCATCGGCTACGAAGACATTGCCGGAAGTGCCGTCAAGCACCGGTGAAGTCAGCGCCGGATTTGGCGTGACGGCGGTATCAATTATGAAGGGCCAACCGCTAGAGGTGACTTCATTTGGCGTGGCACCGGTGATGCCAAAGACGTTGATGAATTTGTGGAGCACGCTGGAATCGTCGCCGACGTATAACGCGTCGCGCGCGTAGTCATAGAAGGGCGAGGACGCTGCGTCGAGGTTGGCATTGGCGAAGGTGATCGAGATCATGCACGCGCCAGTCGGCGGGCAAGCTGTCCACGACGTTGCGGTCGTTGGATTGACCGCATTGTTGATGGCGCCACCGTCGCCTGCATTCCACTTCAGGATGTGGAGGATGGCACCGGCGCCGCCATTATTTTCTATGAAGGCGACTTTGGTGCCGTCGAGGGAAAGAATGGGCGACGTTGCGATCATGCCGGTGGTGGCTGCGCCGGTGGCATTGAAATTTGTGTTGTACGACCAATAGACCACGGGCGCGGTGCTGTTGCAGAACGATGACGCCGCTGGCGTGCCCGAGTAGAGTTTGTTGTAAGCGACGATGCTGGCCTGGCCGTTTTTCGCACCGGCGAGATTGGTGGGGAATACGACGTAGTCTTTGGTGCAGTCGGGGGTTGCGGTGGTGTCGAAAGAAAACTTCGCTGGGTAGACCGGGTACCACGTTGTAGATGCGACGGGTGCGCCGACGGAGCCACCGGCGCCCAGTGACTGCGCCCAATCGCGCTCCATCGGGACTTCGCGCGGGTGCATGAACCATCCCGGCGGAGTTGGGCCCGGGAAATGGAAGCGGTCGCGAGCCCAGTCAGCGCCGAGGCCGGAGCCGTCGAATCGCTCCGACCGGCGCGCTTCGTTCATTTCGCCACGGCGAATCTTTTGCTGCCAATAGCGCGGCTCCTGCTGCATCTTCCAGGCGGAAACCCACGTCGTCGGCTGCGAATAAACGACGTGGTGGTGTGTCCAGTCATTGACGGACGAAAGGTGTGGGCGAGGAATTTGCGCAGCGCCGATAAGGATGAAGACCGAAGCGACGAATACGGCCGCGGAGAGGAAAAATCCGAATGGGCTCGACGTAGAGCGAAGGCGGTTCACGTTTTTCTCTCCTTGTCACACAGACAACTTTGGACCCGCCTGGAGATCCGGCACCGCCCAGAGATCGCGCGGGCGGAGTCACAACCGCGGTCGAGAATGATTAAAGTGAGTTTAGCGGCGCGGATGAATTTCGGAAGGAAAGTTGTGCGATGCGTTTCTTAAATCGTCACCCAGGGACAACACGCGAGAGAGAACTGCGCGGATGGGTTCGTTTCTCGCGGCTTAGTGCAAGATCGCGGAGAACGTGCCATCGGCGATTTTTGCCGAGACGGCTTCGATGTCGGGCGCGAGCGGGCGATCTTCGACGACTTTTGGAGACGCGACACGCACGGTGGCGAGTGCTTTTCTTGCGAGCGTGCCGGTCTGGAGAGGCGCGAGAAGTTCGATGCCCTGACACGCGCAGAGTAGTTCGATCGCGATGGTATTGCGCAAATTCTCGAGCATGCGATGGAGGCGCCGAGCGCCGCTCATTCCCATCGAGACGTAGTCTTCCTGATTGCCCGATGTGGAAATCGAATCGACGGAGTGCGGCGTGGCGAGCGCTTTGTTTTCGCTGGTGAGCGCGGCGGCGGTGACCTGCGCGATCATGAAGCCGGAATTGAGGCCGGGCTCGGGCGTAAGGAACGCGGGCAGCATGCTGGTCAGGGGATTGGTCATTTGCTCGATGCGGCGTTCGGAAATTCCGCCGAGCGTGGCGATCGCGATGGCGACTTGATCGGCGGCCATGGCTAGTGGCTGACCGTGGAAATTGCCGCCGCTGATGATGTCGCCGCGTCCGTCGCGGGCGAAGACCAAAGGATTGTCGGTGGCGCTGTTGAGTTCGACGGCGGCCATTTCGCGTGCTTGCGCGAGCGAATCGCGAACGGCGCCGTGGACTTGCGGTGTGCAGCGCAAACTGTAGGCGTCTTGCACGCGCGGATCTTTGTTCGTGTCGCGATGCGATTCGCGGATGTGACTGCCTTCGTTGAGGTGCGCTAGGTTGCGGGCGGTCATCGACGCGCCGGGATACGCGCGGGCGTGCATGATGCGCGCGTCGAACGCGCCAGGGCTACCTCGAAGGGCGTCCAGCGAGAGGGCGGCGGCGACGTCGGCGGTGTCGGTGACGACGTCGGCGTCGAGCAGCGCCAGACTCAGAAGCGACAGCATACCTTGCGTGCCGTTGAGGAGCGAGAGACCCTCCTTCGCTTCAAGTTCAACCGGTGCAATTCCCGCGCGGCGCATAGCATCGGCGCCCGACAGAATTTCGCCGCCGAGCGCGGCGCGCCCTTCGCCGATCACCACTTGCGCAAGGTGAGCCAGCGGTGCGAGATCGCCCGAAGCTCCGACCGATCCCTGCGATGGAATCACTGGATGAATGCTTGCATTCAGCATGGTGCAAAGAGTGTCGACGGTTTGCGGGCGGATGCCGCTGAGTCCTTTGGCCAGCGCGTTGGCGCGGAGAAGCATTATTGCGCGCGTTTCCGCCTCGCTTAAGGGTGCGCCGACGCCGCAGGCGTGAGAACGCACGAGATTTACCTGTAGTTTGCGAACTTGCTCTGCCGATATACGTACCGAGGCGAGTTTGCCGAAACCGGTGTTGATGCCATAGGCGGTTTCTCCGCTGGAGACGACGCGATCGACGGCGGCGCGCGACGCTTTCATGCGCTCGATAGCGTCGGGCGCGAGCGACACTTTCGCTCCGCGCAGCGCGACGTCGTAAAGCTGCGCGAACGTCAGGTCGTTGCCGGTCAACTGGATTGCGGCTGGGGAAACCGTCATGCTTCGCTCCGGTCGGGATTGGGAATGTTCGACTGCTGCAGCACATCCCGATATTTCGGCGGCAGCGATTTAGGCCGGCCGTTGCCCCCGCAAATCACGTGAGTGGTGTAGCCGGTCGCGAGCAGTGACTCGTCAGCGTCGAGAAATATTTCGTAGGAGAATTTCACGATGCGATTGCGCCACTGGGCGACGCGGGTGCGAACGCGCAGCGTTTGATCGTAGCGGGCAGGTTTTTCGTAGCGGCAATGCGCTTCCACAACGACGATGTGGCAGTCGTCTTCGGTTTCCATCGACTTGTATTCGAATCCCATCGCGCGCATCAACTCGACGCGGCCGACCTCGAACCAGATGAGATAGTTCGCGTGGTAAACGACGCCCATCTGATCGGTTTCGGCGTAGCGCACCCGTAGAGCCGCATCGTGATATTCGATTGTTCGCATGTCGTGAATTATTCGGGTTTACTTTGCCAGACCGGCTTGCGTTTTTCCAGAAACGAAGCGACACCTTCCTTGAAATCGGCGGTGCAGCGGATGCGCGCATTCTCCATGATAGCGCGCTCAAGGTCGTGGTCGACACCGGCGGCAGCAGCGGATGTGAGCAAATGCTTTGCACGCGTGAGGCTATTCGGGCTAGCGGCGATGAGTTGATCGGCGAGTTCGTGTGCCCGGATCATAAGTTGCTCGGCGGGAACGACTTCGGTGATGAGGCCGAACTCCATCGCGACGCGAGCGTCGATGATGCGGCCGGTCAGAAGGAGATCACGCGAGCGCTTTTCGCCGATCTGGCGTGTCAGAAAGACGGAGACGATTGCCGGGAGAAAGCCGATTTTGACTTCGGTGTAGCCGAATTTCGCTTCGGGTACGGCGAGAGTGAAGTCGCAGAGCGTCGCCATGCCGCAGCCGCCTGCGTATGCGGCGCCGTTCACAGCGGCGATCATTGGGCGAGGGAACGCCCAGATGCGGCGTAACAGTTTAGCGATGCGACGCGAGTCTTCTTGATTTTCGGCGGGAGATTGTTTCGCGATTGCGGCGAGCATGTCGAGATCCATGCCCGCACAGAAAGCTTTGCCCGCGCCAGTGAGAATGACGACGCGGGTGGAATGGTTTTTCTCGATCGCGTCGAGCGCGGACTGGATGTCGGCGATCATCGTCGCCGTAACAGCGTTGCGTTTGTCAGGGCGATTCAACGTGATCGTTGCGATTGTGTCTTTACATTCGAGAAGAAGTGTCGAGTACATGGCGAAAACGTCTCCTCAGTTTACGAGTGGTGCGTGGGCGTAGGTGGCCCGAATTTCGTTGGCCAGCGCTAGGACTTTTGTCAGCCGATCGGGGTCAATGCCTGGGTCGGCGCCCACTTTCTTCAGCGCCGCGATCACTTGCTCGGTGGCGATGTTGCCGACGAGATTGTCGCCCGCAAAAGGGCAGCCGCCGAGGCCGGTGAGCGCGCTGTCGAATCGGCCGCAACCGGCTTCGTAGGCGGCCATGATTTTGTCCTCGGCATTTTCGGGGCGGCTGTGGAGATGTACGCCGAGTTCGATTCCGGCGACGTGATCTTTCACTTCGCGGTAGAGATCGCCGACGAGTTTCGGATCGGCGGTGCCGATGGTGTCGGCGAGCGAGACGGTGCGGACGCGAATGTCTTTCAGCCATTCGAGCGTGTCGTGCACGATCTCGGCGCCCCAAGGTTCGTCGTAAGGATTGCCGAAGGCCATGGAGATATAGATGACGAGGTCGCGGCTTGCGGCGGCGGTGTCTTTTTTTAGTTTTTCGACGAGGCGGCGCGATTCATCGCGTGTCATGTTGGCGTTGGCGCGGCGGAAATAGGCGGAGATTGAGTAGGGGTAGCCGATGGTCGTGACGCCGGGCGTTGCCAGTGCGCGCTCGAGGCCCTTTTCGTTGACGACGATGCCGATGATTTCGGGCCGGTCGATGTCGATGGAAAGGGAATCGTTGAGTTTCGCCATGACGTCTTCGCTGTCGGCCATTTGCTTGACGTGCTTTGGCGAGACGAAGCTGACGGCGTCGATATGTTTGAAGCCCGCGAGCACGAGTTCGCGGAGATAATTAGCCTTGAGTTCTGTTGGGATCAAATCGGGCAAACCTTGCCACGCATCGCGCGGGCATTCGATGAGTTTTACTGACGTCATTGTCCTCTGGTCTCAGAAAATTTCTTCACGAGGACGCCAATCCCTCGAACTGCCGACACCGCCAAAAGTGTGTAGATACCGAGGCCCTGCACAAAGAGTAGGTTTGCGTACCTAGGCCAACGATCCGCTTGCGAGAGGTCCCAGCCTCCTTGTGACTTGAAGTGACGCACATACTCACGCCAGGCGATTTCGTCTCGGCTACCTACGAAGTACCACGCCACCAAGAGCGCTACCGCCGCCAACAACAGCGTACGAATGCGAACCCGCGTCACGTTTGCAATACTCCGGTCTTGAATTCGCGAATTTCGGGGTTCAGCGCCGCCGCTTCGAGAGCTGTAATCAGAGCTTCGCGGGTGTGTGCGGGATCGACGATCGCGTCGACCCAGAGCCGTGCGGCCGCGTAGCGCGGGTCGGACTGTTTGTCGTAGGTCGCTTTCACTGAAGCCAGCATTTCTTGGCGCGCTTTTTCGTCGACTTTTTGGCCTTCGCGTTCGAGCTGTTTCAGCTTGATTTCGGCTAGTGTTCCTGCTGCAGCGTCGCCGCCCATGACGGCGTATCGTGCTGTGGGCCACGCGAAGATGAAGCGCGGATCGTAGGCTTTGCCGCACATGGCGTAGTGACCTGCGCCGAAGCTACCGCCGCAGATGACTGCGATCTTGGGCACCACGCTGTTGGACACCGCGTTGACCATTTTTGCGCCGGCGCGGATGATGCCGCTCCACTCCGCGTCTTTGCCGACCATGAAACCGTTGACATCATGCAGAAAGACCAGCGGGATGCGGTTTTGATTGCAATCGAGGATGAAGCGCGCCGCTTTCTCGGCCGATTCGGTATAGATGACACCGCCGAATTCGATGCGCTTCTGATCCGAGCCGCGAGCCAGCGTTTGAACGTGTTTTTTCTGATTCGCGACGATGCCGACGGCCCATCCACCGATGCGGGCGTAGCCACAGAGCAGCGTCTCGCCATATTCGGCGCGGTATTCTTCAAACTCGCTTCCGTCGACGATGCGCGCGATAATTTCGCGCATGTCGTATTGCTTGCCGGGATCGTTGGAGAAGGCGCCGTAGATTTCGCTCGCGGGATATAGCGGTTCGCGCGATGCGACGTGGCTGAACGGTGACGGATTCGCCGCGCCCATCTTATCGACGAGCGCTCGAATGCGTCCGATGCAGGCGTCGTCGTCAGGCTCGCGAAAATCGACGGTGCCGCTGATCGTGGAATGCATTTTCGCGCCGCCGAGATCTTCGGGGGACGTTTTCTGACCGATGGCGGCTTGCACCAGCGCCGGTCCCGCGAGAAACAAGCCGGAGCCTTCGGTCATCAAGATGTGATCGCACATCACCGGCAGATACGCGCCGCCCGCGACGCACATTCCCATGATCGCCGTCAATTGCGGAATTCCCATCGCGCTCATCACTGCGTTGTTGCGAAAGACGCGGCCGAAATCGTCGGTGTCGGGGAAGACGTCTTCCTGCAGTGGAAGAAAGACGCCCGCAGAGTCGACTAGATAAATTGTCGGAATGCGATTTTCGATGGCGATGTTTTGCGCGCGGATGACTTTCTTCGCGGTCATCGGGAAAAATGCGCCAGCTTTTACCGTGGCGTCGTTCGCGATGATCATGAACGTGCGGCCGCAGACGCGCGCGAGCCCCGTGATCGTGCCTGCGGCGGGTGCGCCGCCCCACTCCTCGTACATTTCATACGCGGCGTAGGCGCTCAGCTCAAAAAAATGCGAGCCGGGATCGATGAGCTTCGCGATACGTTCGCGCGCGGTGAGCCGGCCCTTTTTGTGCTGCGATTCAATAGCTTTTGCGCCGCCACCCTGGCTGATCTGCTCTTCTTCATTCTTAATTTGAGTGACGAGATCGACGACTTTGCGGCTGTTTTTCGCGAAGTCGGGCGACTTGGCGTTGATGCTGGTTTTCAGTACGGACGCAGACACTCGCAATCCTCGCGTGATGTTCAGGTTTGAAGGCCAGCAACTGAGACGACAGGCAACGTCTCAGTATAAGGTGTCCTGAGCCAGAGTGCGAGCGACGCGGATTTGGTGTTGACGTTTTGCACGAACGGGGAATACAGTTTCAGCAGCGGTTAAGGTGCTGCCAAGCACCTATCTTTCATGTGGAGGCGCCTGTGACGACCCTTGTCGAAGTTCTAGCGGGCGGGTGTGCCTCCGGTCAACTCTTCTCAGGCAAGTAGTACCGCCCTCTCTTCCAACTCGTTGATTGCTTAGGTTCGCGACTGTGCTGGCGTGCGTTTGCGTGCGCGCGGCGCTCAAGGTCGCATGGCTGCATTGCGTTCTCGCGGACGCGTTGCGGATTGCCGTTTCGTGCGGCGGGAGGGTGCGCGAGTGCTTTTACAAGATTTGGGTTGGAATGGATATCTCGAAGCGTTGTGGAAGGAGCGATTCGGAGTTGCAGAAAGCGTATTCCCTGGGCGCGTCATTTCGCAACAGCGAGGTTTGTGGAGAATCGCCGGAGAGTTCGGAGAATGTTGGGCAGAGCCGTCAGGGAAATTACGTAGCGTGGCTGATGCGGAGGGCGAATCGGTTTGGCCGGCGATAGGGGATTGGGCCGCAGCGGAACTCATCGGCGATGAGCGGGCGATTCTGCATTGGGTGCTTCCGCGACGCGGCGTGTTTTCGCGCAAGGCTCCGGGCAAGCGCGTCGAGCAACAGGTGATCGCCGCGAATGTTGACACGGCCTTTCTCGTGGCGGCGCTCGATATGGATTTCAGTCCGCGGCGGCTTGAACGATATCTCGCGCAGTGCTGGAATTCGGGAGTGAGCCCGGCGATCGTATTGAACAAGACGGATGAGTGCGACGACGTCGCTACGCACGTTGCTGAAGCGGAGCGTGTTGCGATCGGTGCGCCGGTGCTCGCTCTGAGTGCGCGAACCGGGAAGGGAATGGACGCGCTGGAGGCTCATCTGTCTCCGGGCAAAACCATCGTGCTGCTTGGCTCATCGGGCGTTGGAAAGTCGACGATCGTGAATCGATTGCTGCGAGAGGACGCGCAAGCGGTGAAGCCGACGCGCGAATCCGACGGCAAAGGACGGCACACCACTACCGCGCGGCAGTTGTTTAGGCTGCCGTGTGGCGGGTTGTTGATGGACACGCCGGGGCTGCGTGAGTTCGCGCCATGGAAGGTCGACGCAGGCATAACAGAGACGTTCGCGGATATCGAGGAACTGGCGCGTGACTGTCGTTTTGGCGATTGCAGGCACGAAACCGAGCCGGGCTGCGCAGTCCGCGCGGCAACGCAGAGTGGGGCGCTCGATGAAGCGCGTGTTGAGAGTCGCAAGAAACTGGAGCGTGAACAGGAATTTCAACGAAGGAAGACTGACCCTGAAGCGATGCACGAGTACAAAACGAAGGTGTCGCGGATGATGCGAGGTGTTCGCGAGCAATATAAGAAACGCGATCGTGATGGAAAGCAGTAGGGATCTGCCGAACTGAACCTGCGGTCCGAAGCAGGGAAGCGACTAGTGCGTCACACGTTTGTGGATGAAGTCGACGATGTCCTGCGTTGACGTGCCGGGCAGAAAGATTTCCGCGATGCCGACTTTCTTGAGCTCCGAAACGTCGGCTTCCGGAATAATGCCGCCCAGCAGCACGGTGACATCCTTCATCCCTTTGTCGTGCAGCAGATTCATTAGCTGTGGGCAGATCGTGTTGTGCGCTCCCGAAAGAATCGAAAGTCCAATGACGTCGACGTCCTCCTGCACAGCCGCGGCAGCGATCATCTCCGGCGTCTGCCGCAATCCGGTATAGATCACTTCCATGCCGGCGTCACGCAGTGCGCGCGCGATTACTTTTGCCCCGCGATCGTGGCCGTCCAAACCCGGCTTCGCAATCAATACTCGTATCTTTTTATCTGGCATAGGCTGGTCAGGTGATGGCGACTTCTTCGTAGGTGCCGAATGTCTCCCGCATCGCGTCGCAAATCTCGCCAAGCGTGGCGTAGGATTTCACGGCGTCGAGAATATAGGGCATCAAGTTCTCTTTGCCCTGGCTCGCTTTGCGCAATGCCGCGAGTTGCCGCGAGACCGCATCGCTCGATCGCTCCGCGCGCAATTTGCTCAGGCGCTCGGCTTGTCGGTGCGCCACCGTCTCATCGATCTGCAAAATCTCCAGCGGCTTCTCCTGCGCCACATAGTCATTTACGCCGACCATGATCTTTTCTTTTTTATCCAGCGCCACTTGATACCGGTAGGAAGCCTCTGCAATCTCGCGCTGCGGATACCCGCGCTCAATCGCCGCCACCATCCCGCCCAGTGCGTCGATCTTTTCGATGTAATCCCAGGCGCCGCGCTCCACTTCATTCGTGAGCGTCTCGACAAAATACGACCCGCCCAGCGGATCAACCGTATTCGTTACACCCGTCTCATGCGCGATAATCTGCTGCGTGCGCAGCGCAATCGTCGCCGCAAATTCCGTCGGCAGCGCCCAAGCCTCATCCAGCGAATTCGTATGCAGCGACTGCGTCCCGCCCAGCACCGCCGCCAGCGCCTGCAACGCCGTCCGCACTACGTTGTTATACGGCTGCTGCGCCGTCAGCGAGCAACCCGCCGTCTGCGTATGAAATCGCAGAGCCCACGTCCGCGGATTCTTCGCACCGTACCGCTCAACCATCGCCTTGTGCCAAATCCGGCGCGCCGCGCGATATTTCGCAATCTCCTCAAAAAAATCGCTGTGCGCGTTAAAGAAAAATGAAAGCTGCGGCACAAATTCATCGACGTCGAGCCCGCGTCGCACGCCCCACTCGACGTACTCGAGCCCGTCGCGCAGAGTGAACGCCAACTCCTGCATCGCCGTCGAACCGGCCTCGCGAATGTGATACCCGCTGATGGAGATGGTGTTGAACTTCGGCGTATTCTTCACGCCAAACTCAAACGTGTCGATGACCAGCCGCATCGACGGCTCCGGCGGATAGATATATTCCTTCTGCGCGATGTATTCCTTCAGGATGTCGTTCTGCAGCGTCCCCGAAATTTTCTTCCAGTCCGCGCCCTGCTTTTCTGCCACCGCCAGATACATCGCCCAGATCACCGCCGCCGGCGAATTGATCGTCATCGACGTCGTCACATCGTTCAGCGGAATCTGATCGAACAAAACTTCCATGTCCGCCAGCGAACTGATGGCCACGCCGCATTTCCCGACTTCGCCTTCCGACAGTGGATGATCCGAGTCGTACCCCATCAACGTCGGCAAATCGAACGCCGTCGAAAGTCCCGTCTGCCCCTGCGCCAGCAAATAGCGAAAGCGCTTGTTCGTATCCTCCGCGGTGCCGAAACCTGCAAATTGCCGCATCGTCCATAAACGTCCGCGATGCATCGTCGAATGAATCCCGCGCGTATACGGCGGTTCACCCGGATACCCAAGGTCGCGCTCCGGAGTCCAGTCTGGCAAATCCGCCGGCGTATACAGCCGCCGGATCGGATAATTGGAAATCGTCGTGAACTCAGCCTGCCGCTCGGGACTCTTCGCCAAGGTCGGCTCGAGAATCTTCTTCTCCCAAGCCTTTTCTTTCTCGGATGGATGGCGATGCGAAGACGACGGTTCGGCGCGGACGACAGTTTGGCTGCCAGCCTTGGATGGATTACTCATAGAGGTTATTCGTCTTCCAGAAGGCCTACCCAGCCCGCTCGAAGCGCCCACTAGAAGAAATGCTATGCGAATCGCACGTCCGGGGCAATACCAGCAATTCAGAGCCGCGCTTCGGCGGAACTAGCCCATCCTCATCCGGCAAAACAAAAAGGAGGTGCAGCCATTGGCAGCACCTCCCTCTGAACTGAATTCGCCCTCTGCAACCAGCGACTATCGCTGCCCCTCAGTCCCGCTGAACAGCTTCTCCGTCCCGACAACGTGCCCATTCAACGTCCCCGGAATCAAGCTCTCATGCTCGACCTGTCCATGCTTCGCGTCCGCAATCGTCACGCGATTCACGTCCAGCGTCCGCCCGACAGCCCGCTCGTAGTTCGCCTTTGCCTCGACGAGATTTGCCAGCGCGCGAAGTTCGTTGGCCTGCGCGCTGATCAAGTCGCGCTGCGTCAAGATGACGTTGTACACGGTCGACGCCCCAAGCTGATACCGCTTCTGCTCGGAGTCGAACGTCTGCTGCTGTAATTCGCGCGCTTTGCTCGCGGCCTGCACTTGTGCTCGGTCCTGCGTCAGCGCGATGAACGCGTTCCGCACGTCGAGCACAGCCGCGTTTTTCATCTGTTGCAGCTGTGCCTCGATCTGGCGTTGCGTCAGCACCGCGCGTTGATATGTCGCCTGAGCCTGACGGTTGCGAATCGGCAGCGTGAGATTCACGCCGGCGATGTAGCTTGGAAAATCGTTGTGAAAGATCTGGCTCTGCGTTGTGCCAAAGCCTTGCTTCGAGATCCCATTGGTCAGTTCCGTAGTGTTCGGCGTGAAAACTTCCACAGGCGTCCCGGTCATATCCAACACCGTGATTGGTGCGCCGTTTGCGCCAACAATCGGCGCTCCGGCCGAGGTCGCCTCCCCCGTGACGATGGGCGAGTTACCCGCAAGCCCCGTGCTCTGATATTCCGCGAACAGAGTCGCAGTTGGCAGCAGCGCTTGCTTGTTTGATTTGCTGTTGATCTCTGCGTTGGTTACGTTGATCGCCTGCAACTGCAAGTCCGGGCGCTTGGCAAATGCTTCCTTCAGCGCTTCCTCGAAAGTCGCCGCTTCCACCGCTTCCGGCGGATTCGGATGGTCGAGTGGAACGATCTCGACGTTTGCCAGCGCCGGCGCTAAAGGATCGCGCGTGATCGCATTCTTCAACGTCTGTTCGTCCGTTAGTTGTACGGTCTGCGCCACAATCAGATTCTGGCGATTTGTGGCCACCTCTGACTCCGCGCGCGTCACGTCCAACGGAGCCATCGTCCCGATTTCCAACTGTTTCTTGTTATCGCCGTACAACTTGTTCGAAACAGTGTACGCTTGTTCCTCTACCTTCACGTTTTCCCGAGCGTACACCAGTTCCCAGTACGCGTTGATGGCGGCCGTTACTGTCGTGATCGCTTGCTGCTCGAACTCGTAGTCCGCCAGCTTCCGGTTGTTTTTCGCGATGATGATATTGCGCCGGTTCTGCGCGAACCCGAAACCATTCAAGAGCTGCTGCTGGAACGTGACCGTTAACGTTGATGTCACCGAGGGATTGAACAAGTTCGCAGCGGTCGACGAAGACCGGTTGTTATCCCACGTTGCCGTCACGGAAGTGCCCGAGTTAAATCCCTGCGTGTAGCTCCAGTTGTATTGCGCGCTGTGACTGATCAACGGAACCAACGCATTCGATGCCGTTCCTGTTCCCGAAATGAACGGGTTGTTGATCGGTGTCGCTACGTCGGCAAATCCGACGCTTCCCGTCAGGAGCGGATCGAGCTGCACAAAGGGCACGTTCGCTGTCGAAAAGATAGTCTCCGCGCCCGCGGTGCCTTGCGGCACTCCGCCAGCCTCGGCCACCAAAATATCCGTATCGGCCGTCCAGGGGTTGTATTTTGCCACCGCGATGTCCATGTTGTTTTCCAGCGCCAGCTCGACCGCGTCCTGCAGCGTAATTTCCAGCTTCCCATTGTGAATCAGTTGTTCCACCCGCGGCTTATTGCGGACATCGAAATCGGGCACCGAAATCGACCGATAGGGCGCAAGCAAACTTGGAAACGGTTTCGGCGCATGTCGGTAGTTGTACTGCGAAACCCCCAGTGAGACGGGAATCGGCGGATTTGCCGGCCCCGGGCCATACGCTGGCTTTGGCGCCTGGCTTGGCGAATTTGGGTCCTGACTCGGCCGATTCTGCTCCGGCGATTGAGGAGTCGGCAGTTCGGGATGCTCGGTCTGCTGCGCTGGTGGCGGAGCTTGGCCCGGATCCTGCGCAAATGCAGGCGATCCCCCCGCCAGCAACCCGGCGAGCAGCGCCGCCGTCAGCGAGCGGACGACCTGAGTCGAAAAGCTAGCCGGCCGCTTCCCCGACACACTTGAAGATGACGGTCCTGCGGTCAACCGTAGCAAGTTCATATTCTCTCTCACTCCTAGAAGTAATCTTCGACCGATGCGCCCGACAGAATCGACATGACCTTCGACCAAAGCGGACCATTTGCTGCCCCAAACCTTTACAACGTCGGCAGGAGTCACTTTGTTTCATTCAAAACGTCGAATCAGGGTTATGACAGGCGTGCTCTCAACCAAAAACACGAATTTGCCAGTCTAGCAGGGGGCCGTTTCCTTGACAACGAAACACGTGGCGGCTAGGCTGCTGACGATTCGACGCTTACGGGTGTTTCAGGTTAGTTCCATCGCACGCTTGCGGACTTCGATGCGCGTTCGCCTCCACCCGTTATCTCGATGCCACAACTGATCGGAGAGCGATGCTGAAGCGCGAAGAACTGTTGCGAATGTTTGAGGGTGCGGGCGCCATCCGCCACGGGCATTTTGAGCTGTCCAGCGGACTGCACAGCGGCAGCTACGTTCAGTGCGCTCAGGTGCTGCAATATCCTCGATTCGCCGAAAAGTTAGGGCAAGCTCTCGCCGCCCTGTTTTCCGACGCGACGATTGAAGCCGTCGTCTCGCCCGCGTTGGGTGGTTTGATCGTCGGCCAGGAAGTCGCTCGCGCGCTGCCGGAACACAAATCCGGGCTGCCGGGCGGCGGCGTCCCCGCGAGGTTCGTGGAGCGCGATGCCAGCGGTACCATGTGCTTCCGTCGCGGATTCGGTCTTCGCCCCGATCAGCATGTGCTCGTCGTCGAAGACGTCTGGACCACGGGAGGTTCAACGCTGGAAGCCATCCAGGTTGTCGAAGAAGCAGGCGGCCGCGTCGTCGCCGCCGGCGCGTTGATCGATCGCAGCGGCGGCAAGATTGAATTTCCCGTCGAGGCGCAAGCGCTCCTTGGTTTGCCGATGGCCAGCTACGAGCCGGAAGACTGCCCGCTCTGCCGCGGCGGCAGTGCCGCTGTCAAACCCGGCAGCCGCTTCGTCCGCCACTCCACCTAAGCCGATCGCCCTGTAAAATCTCCCGGCATGCGCTATTTCAAGATCACCATCGCCTACGACGGCACCGATTTCCACGGCTGGCAGTTTCAACCTGGCAAGCCCACGATTCAGGGCGAACTCGTCGGCATACTTCGCAAATTGACGCAGGAAAATGTGCAACTCGCGGGTACGGGCCGCACCGACGCCGGTGTTCACGCGCTCGGCCAGGTCGCAAGTTTCAAGACGCAATCCGGTTTGTCTGCCGGCCAATTTCAACACGCGCTGAATTGTTTGCTGCCTCCAACGATCCGCATCGTCGGATGCGAAGAAGTTGGCCCCGACTTCAGCGCGCGTTTTTCCGCTCGCGGGAAAATTTATCGCTACCGCATCTATCGCGGCCCCATCGTGCCGCCGATGCTCTATCGCTACGTCTTGCATTATCCGTGGCCGCTCGACGAAGACGCCATGCGCGCCGCCGCCACGAAATTCGTCGGCACACACGACTTTACCTCGTTCGCCGCTTCGACCGGCTCCGAAGAAGACGACAAAGAGCGCGTGATGGACCGCGAAATCTTTTCAACCGAATTGGTGCGCTCGCCCGACAACGAAGAACTTGTTTTCACCGTCCACGGCCGCTCCTTCCTCCGCTACATGGTCCGCAAAATGGTAGGCACGCTCCTCCACGTAGGCCAAGGGAAACTAGCGCCCGAAGACATCGACCGCCTCTTCAAACTCCGCGACCGCTCCAAATCCGGCCCCACAGTCCCTGCCCACGGCCTGATCATGATTAGCGCCGAGCACGCCGAATCCTTCCGTATCTAGCCGGCAGGGAAGGCAATTGCCATGACCTTGCCCCGCCGCCAGCCCCATGGTCGTCGCCTTATATTCCTAACTAGTATACTTACCGAACAATATACACCCTCCACCAAGCGAAAACAAACCTCTCCAAGCTGATCCGTGAAGCCTGCGGCGGCAACGAAGGTGTCATCGCCCGCGGCACGGAAGCCTTCGTCAAGCGTGTGCCTTTGCTCTCTGCGCGAAAGAAACGCGTTCCTGGCTGTCGGAAAGGGAAAATTTCTTACTCGCCAGACGCCTATGCTCCGCTGACGGACAAGGAGCTGGCAGACTTGGGCTTCGATTGAACGCTGTTCTGCTGGACACTCACGCTTTGTTATTGTGGCTCGGAGTTCGGTCGATTTTGTCGCCGCGCGTCAAGCCATCGAAAGTCCCACGACGACCGTCCTTGTCTCGGCTGGTTCATTGTGGAAAATTGTGATCAAGAGCCGGCTCGGCAAGCTTAGCTCTCCGAGCTTGCTTCAGAATTTTGATCGCGAACTCGAAGAGGAAGGTTTCGTCGAACTACCGATTACTGCGAAACAGCCGTCAGAGCGGGTCTCCTGCCCGGGAAGCACAAAGATCCATTCGACCGTTTTGATTGCCCAAGCGGCAGTCGAGAACGTTCCGATCGTCAGTCGAGACCCGTGGTTCGACGAGTTCCCGATCGACCGCATCTGGTGAATTTCCAATCTTCCTCTCCTTCAGGCAGAATACCGACGCAAAATTTTTGGAGCCCAAATGATCCGCAGAACCATTCTTGCGTCCTGTTTCGTCGCCGCCTTTTCGTTCGCACCGATCGGCCACCACCTCACCGCCGATGACGCGCCCCTATCCGGCTTCTCTGCCGACTCCTCGCGCACCGAACGCCGCTGGGAAGAAAAATTCCGTGCTACGCCCGACCCCGCGAAACTCCGCGAGTACATGCAGCGCCTGACCGCACACCCGCACAACGTCGGCTCTCCCTACGACAAAGACAACGCCGAGTGGCTTCTGGCCAAATTCGAAGAGTTCGGCCTCGACGCCCACATCGAATCCTTCAGCGTTCTTTTCCCGACGCCAAAAGAGCGCCTCGTCGAACTCGTAGCAGGCGGCCCTCGTTTCACCGCCAAGCTGCAAGAACCCGCTGTCCCGCAAGATCCCACCTCCAATCAACAATCGGAGCAACTCCCGACGTACAACGCCTATTCCGCCGACGGCGACGTCACCGGCCCGCTCGTCTACGTCAACTACGGCATCCCCGAAGATTACGAAACCCTCGATCGCCACGGCATCTCCGTAAAAGGCGCGATCGTCATCGCGCGCTATGGCCACGCCTGGCGCGGCATCAAACCCAAGGTTGCCGCTGAACACGGCGCGATCGGTTGCATTATCTACTCCGATCCGCGCGACGACGGCTACTCCGCCGGCGAAACTTTCCCCAACGGAGGCCTGCGCCCGCGCGAAGGCGTCCAGCGCGGCAGCGTGCAAGACTCCACCGAATTCATGGGCGATCCACTCACCCCCAGTATCGGTGCCACCGCCGACGCCAAGCGCCTCCCGATCAAAAACGCGCCAACCACCGCGACGATCCCTGTCCTCCCGATTTCCTACGCCGACGCAACGCCGCTACTCTCCGCCATCACCGGTCCGGTCGTCCCCGAAGCTTGGCGCGGCGGCTTGCCGATCACCTATCGCATCGGCCCCGGCCCCGCAAAAGTTCACCTGAAAATGTTTTCGAACTGGGAAATGAAGCCGCTTTACGACGTCATCGCGAAAATTCCCGGCTCGCAATTTCCCGACGAATGGGTGATTCGCGGCAATCACCACGACGCGTGGGTAAACGGGGCCGAAGATCCGATTTCTGGCCTCGTCGCCGTTCTCGAAGAAGCCCGCTCGCTCGGCGAACTCGTGAAAGCAGGATGGAAGCCCAAGCGCACCATCATTTATTGCGCGTGGGACGGCGAAGAGCCGGGCTTGCTCGGTTCCGTCGAATGGCTCGAAACGCACGCCGACGAACTTCGCAGTAAGACCGTGGCCTACGTCAACTCCGACACGAACGATCGCGGCTTTCTCGGCGTCGACGGCGCGCACTCACTCGAAAAACTAGCCAATGACGTCGCGCGTGATGTCCAAGATCCCGAAACCAAGCTTTCTGTCTGGAAGCGTTGGCAACTTCGCAGCATCACCACCGCGAATTCCGACGAGGCTCGCGCCGAACTCCGCTCGCGCTCCGATCTCCGCATCGACATTTCCGGCGGTGGTTCCGATCACGCCGGCTTCCAGAATTTTCTCGGCGTCGCCGTCCTGAACTATGGCTTCGGTGGTGAAGACGAAGGTGGCATCTACCATTCCATCTACGACGATTTTTACTGGTACACGCATTTCAGCGACACCGACTTCGTTTACGGCAAATCGCTCGCTCAGGTCGCCGGCACGACGATCATGCGTCTCGCCGACGCCGATCTCTTGCCATTCGATTTTTCCGATCAGGCTGAAACCGTGCAGACCTACGTCCGCGGCTTGCAAGCGTTCGGCGTCAAGCAGCAGGACGACGTTCGCGAACACAATCTAGAACTCGAAGAAGGCGCTTTTACCGCCAGCGCCGATCCAAAGGAAAAATACGTTCCACCGGCGAAACAGGGGATTCCGCCGCACATGAACTTCGCACCGTTGCAGAACAGCGCCGACGCTCTCACTCGCGCCGCCGCCGAATACCAAAAAGCACTCGCGCACGCCGAAGCAAACGGCGGTGCAGCGTTAGCGCCCGCCTCTCTCGCCGAAATCAACCGCATGCTCATCGACAGCGAACGAAAACTCACCAACCCCGAAGGTCTGCCAGGCCGATCTTGGTACAAGCACGAAATCTACGCCCCCGGCGTCTACACCGGCTACGAAGCTAAAGCCATCCCTGCCGTCCGCGAAGCCATGGAACAAAAACAGTGGCGCCTCGCCGAACAATCCATAGCCGCCGCCGCCAAAGTCCTAAGCGATGAAGCCGCCCAAGTCTCCGCCGCCGCCGCCAAACTAGCGGCCCTCTAGCTGCGATTTTTCCGCTCTGTTGTAGCGATTTTTCCCGCGTGCCCCACGCTCCTGGTGTTGGGCGGGTTTTCCAAATCCCACCAGGCGTTACCGCGACGCCGAGTCATTCGAACCAGCCCAGAATTCGAACGCCACAAGCACTCAAAAATCCAGCTCGATGCAAAGACGTTCTGTTGAAAATCAGTAATTCTGGGATGACCTGGTCATCGTACCAAACGTGCGACGCGGCCATCAGGCCGCTTTTTTGTTTAAGGGCCCCATAAGCGATCGCCCCCCAAGCCGATTAGAATCCATACTTGCGCAAGCGTATCAGGCAAAAAGCCTCATCCCCCTCGGTGAACACTGTGAGAAAAGTGGTGGGGGGCTGCCGCATGTTCGACAAATATTTAGAGCGGCGCCCGCGCGCCGCCTTTGCCGAGTTAGCATCTTGGCAAGAACTCTCAAGCAAGCCGCGAACACAACAAATGGCGCTTTCGCCACAAATCTTGGCAACGCTCGCCCTTACGCACTCAACACGGCGCACATACCACCCTGTTACCCATCACGAAAAAATTCACGAACATCGGTTGCCGCTCCGCCGCCGCACGCACTATGATGGAATTTCTGGATAACGGCTCCTTTCGCCTCGCCCTCACGAAACAGCCGAACAAAAAGCGCATTCCCGGTGGCGGCGCGCGGCGTGCGCACAGCATCGAAACAGAAAGAAACGGACGCAAATTGCCCGGCGTCTCAAAAGTAGAACCAATCGTTGCCGTCGCAGTTCAAAAAATTAGCGTGAAGACTCCTTTTCACGCGCCCAAGGAGCAGTCGCGTCATGTTTTCTGGCATTACTCGCGTCCCCGAAAAGCGGAAGTCAGAAAGCTCGTGCAATCCAGCGCGCACGAGTGGGTTCCCAACGCGCAAATTCGCAGCTCGACGCTTCTCATCGCGACTGACCCTCATCGCCGTCGCCTTCGCCGCATTGCTCGTCGCCGCACTTACCGACACCGTGGGCGCCCGCGCCGACAACAACACTTTCGACCTCCTGGGCCCGCGCATCGAAATGAAAGTCTCGCGCAACGGGAAATCGTTGCCGATCTCCGAAGTCGCCAACCTCCAACCCGGCGATCGCCTGTGGCTCCATCCCGATTTTCCCGACGACCAGTCGGCTCGCTACTTGCTCATCGTCGCCTTCCTCCGCGGCGCGACAAATCCGCCGCCCGAATCCTGGTTCATCAAAGCCGAAACCTGGAGCAAGCCCGTCCGCGAAGAGGGAATCGTCGTCACCGTTCCGCAGGAAGCGCAGCAAGCCATCCTCTTCCTCGCTCCCGAAACCGGCGGCGACTTCAGTTCGCTGCGCAGCGCGGTCCGCAGCCGCCCCGGCGTTTTCGTCCGCGCCTCTCAAGATTTAAATCAAGCCAGCCTCGACCGCTCGCGCCTCGAAAAATATCTCGCCGACGTCAAAGCCATCAACGAGGCCGATCCCAAAGCGCTCAAGGATCACTCCATCCTTCTCGCGCGCACGCTCGGCATTCGCGTTGACGAAGCGTGCTTCGCCAAGCCGCTCGAAGAACAAAGCTCTTGCCTCACGCGCAACACCGAAAATCTCGTGCTCGACGATGGCCACAGCCAGTCCATGGTCACCGCGCTCGCCTCCGGCCCGAACTCCGATCTCGTAGGCGCCGTCAGCGCCACGTCGCTCGCAGGGGGCGGCTTCTACAGCGCTTACGTCGGTGCCGTCGTCGATCTCGCGCGCGTCCTCGGCAATCTCCATACCGCGTCGTACGTTTACATCCCCGCGCTCGCCCTTCCCAAAAAGGAAGAGATGAATCTCAAGCTGAACAATCCTCCGTCCTTCCGCAAGCCGATGTCTGTGATCGTCGTCGGCCTGCCCACCGTTGAAGCTGCGCAACTGCCTCCACTGCGTGCTGTGAATGCCGAGGGCGTTTTCTGTCTGCAGAAATCGTCGCTCGTCCTTCCCGTTGAAGGCGCACCGCTGGTTTTTTCGTCCGACATCGCGCACGACTTTTTCTTTTACGTTCCCGGCAAAGATGGCCAGGAGATCAAGCTCCCCGCTCGCGCCGACGCGTCCAGCGGTGGCGTCCTCGTCGATACGCACTCGGTGGAAGGCCTCAGCCTCGACGGCCAGGTTACCGGAACGCTTCGCGGCGCTTGGGGTTTCGAGCCGTACGAAGGTCCGAATTTCCATCTTCGCACCGCGCGCTCATCGACATGGACCGTCCCCGCGTCCGAACAAAGCGCTCTCATCGTCGGCCGCGAGGACGCGCTCCACGTCCAATCCGATTCCGCCGTCTGCGTCGATGACATCAAAATCCACGATGCGAATGGAAAAGAAATCAAAACCACGTGGAAGGCCACCAAGCCCGACGAACTTGAACTGAAAGTCGCGCTGAAAGATCAGTCGGCGGGTGCGATGCGAGTCCAGTTCCGCCAATTCGGCTTGTCCAAGCCCGACGATCTTACGGTTCAAGCCTATTCCGAGGCTGCCCACCTCGACGGCTTCACGATCAACGCCGGCGACCAGCAGGGCGTGCTAAAAGGAACGCGTCTTGACGAAGTCGATCACTTCGATTTGAATGGCGTTCACTTCGTCCCCGCGAAGCTCACGCGCTCGAACGAAAAAGATGAACTCCATCTCGCCGCCGCGCAGCCCGATCCCGGCGCGCTCAAGCCGGATCAAACCGTCGTCGCCAAAGTCGCGCTGAAAGACGGCCGCGTCCTTGACCTTCAAACGAAAGTGAATCCCGCCCGCCCCAAGCTCGCCCTCGTCAGCAAAAATATTCAGCCCGGTGACACTCCATCTTCGATCACGCTCGGCAGCCAGAGCGAACTTCCGCTCGACGGACAGATCTCCTTCTTGCTGAAGTCCGAAGTGCCCGCGCGATTCCCGCGCTCAGAACGCATCGAAGTCGCCACGGCTGACGAATCGTTCGCAACAATCCTCAACGTCTCGGACGGCTCGCTCGTCATGCGCGATGCCGAAACACTCTATGCCACGATCAACCCGCGCAAATCGTTCGGTCCATCGGCATTCGGTCCGCTGCAATTCCGCCCGATCCAGGACGACGGCACCAAAGGCGACTGGCAGCCGCTCGCAACGCTCGTCCGCGTGCCGGCGCTGAAAGAAATTCGCTGTCCCGAAAGCGCCGACAAGCCGTGCCAGCTCACCGGCAATAATCTCTTCCTGATCGATTCCGTCGCCTCCGATCAGCAATTCACGCACAACGCCCCGGTTCCCACCGATTTCATCGACTCCACCCTCAGTGTCCCGCATCCCGGCGACACCGGCCTGTTTATCAAACTCCGCGACGACCCGAGTTCGGTTAACACCGTGACCTTGCCGGTAGCGAAGCTGCTAGAGCCGCCGTCAACGGGATCGTCATCGCCCGCGCCGTCTGCCGAGCCAGCCACGTCGTCGCCTTCTGAGCCGGCGCCATCAGCGCCGCAGCCTCCTTCGGAGCCAGTTCCAGCGCCTCAGTCTCAAAAGTAAATCAGAACGTTCAAGACACGCGCAGTTCTCGGCACTCGTTCACCTCCGCGCCCGATGCGCTGCAGTGACGTGTCATCCTGATGGCATCCGGCAAGGATGTCCGAGGGTCAGCGCAAGGCGATCGACCGAGCAAACCGTTCGAGGCCTCAACGCGGTCGCGTTTTCAGCTAATATCCCAGTCATGGCAACCACCGCCATTCCGTCCGTCACCACAATTCCGTCAATCAATCCAGCAACGGGTGAAGTGTGCGGCAGCGTCGAGAAAACCTCACCATCCCAACTCCCCGAAATACTCTCGAGAGCCAGAGCCGCTCAATCTCTTTGGTCGCAAATACCGATCGCCGAACGCGCCGCCAAAATAAAGATCTTGCGCGAACGTATCCTGGCATCGCGCGACGCATTGGCGAACACGATCGTTCTCGAATCCGGAAAGCCACGCGTCGAAGCGCTATTCGCCGATATTTTCGTGGCGCTCGACACGGCCGAATATTTCTACAAAAACGCCGACGTACTGCTACGTCCCGAATCCGTCCCTCACCACAGCCTCGCCGCGAAAGCGAAATCCGGCACGCTGACTTACGAGCCGCTTGGCGTAATCGGAATCATCAGTTCTTGGAATTATCCGCTGGCGATTCCCATCAGCCAGATCGTGCCGGCTTTGGTCGCCGGGAATGCAGTAATTTGCAAGACCAGCGACTACACGCCACACTGCGGCGCCCATATTAGAAAACTATTCGACGCCGCAGGTTTCCCGCCCAATTTGGTAACGATCATCCAGGGCGGAGCAGACGTCGGTCAGGCGCTCATCGACGCAGTTCCCGACAAGATTTTGTTTACCGGCAGCGTCGAAACCGGTCGGCGCGTTGCAGAAGCTTGCGGGAAGCAGCTAATTCCGACGGTTCTGGAGCTCGGCGGCAAAGATGCGATGATCGTTCTCGCCGACGCCGACCTCGACGTTGCCGCAAGCGGCGCCGTTTGGGGTAGCTACACCAACTGCGGCCAGGTCTGCCTTTCGGTCGAACGAATTTTCGTCGAACAAAGCATCGGCGAAAAATTCGCAGCCCTCTGCGTGGAAAAAACCAAAAAGCTGCGTCTAGGCCCGGGCAGCGATCCCGCCACCGACGTCGGCCCGCTGATCCGTCCGCAACATGTAGAACGCATGACCTCCTTGATCGACGACGCCGTTGCGCTCGGCGCGAAAGTTCTGTGCGGCGGCAGGCCGCGCCCCGACCTCGGCCCGAACTTCTTCGAGCCAACGGTCATCGTCGACGTCGATTCCGCATCGCGATTATTTCGGGAAGAAACCTTCGGACCGATACTCGCAATTCATCGGCGTGTCGACGACGCAGAAGAAGCCGTCAATCGCGCCAACCGCTCGCCTTTCGCACTGTCAGCCAGCGTCTGGACGCGCGACACCGCAAAAGGCAAAGCCATCGCCGCAAAACTCCGCGGCGGCGCCGTCATGATCAATGACGCCATCAGCTATTTCGCCATCGCCGAAGCCCCTCACGGCGGTTGCGGCCTGAGCGGCTGGGGCCGCACCCACGGCAAAGCCGGCCTCCTCGAAATGGTACAAGCGAAATACATCGACGTAGACCGTATGCCGGGACGCGAGAAACCGTGGTGGTTCCGTTATGGCAAAACTGTCGACCAGGCTGCCGAAGCTTTCCTCCAATTCGAGTACGCCGCCAAACTCACAACGCGCCTAAGTAACGCCCGCGCCGCCTTGAAAACCATCTTCCGCGATCACGGTTTATAATAGGTTCCGTGATTCGCCACCGTCGCCCTGTAGCCGCGGTCGGTCCCCAGACCGCGGGACTTAGACGCAAATGGTGCCGATAGCGGAAGTGACGACCAACGATTTTCGTTGCGCCAGTCGAATCGAAACTTGCCGAATCGAAAAATGACCACCCCGCTCCAATCCGAATACATCTACGACTGGAACGTAGCCACTCCTCCCGCCATCCCTCCTGGGACGCGCGTCCTCCTCAACGACGAAACCCTCCGCGACGGCCTCCAAAATCCCTCGGTTCACGACCCCACGATCGAAGAAAAAATCGAACTCCTCCACCTGATGGAGTCTCTCGGCATCGAATCGCTCAACATCGGCCTGCCCGGTGCCGGTCCCCGCGCCGTTGAACACGTCCAAGCGCTCGCCCGTGAAATCGCCACGCACCGCATGAAGATTCGCCCCAACTGCGCCGCCCGCACCGTCGAAGCCGACATCCGCCCCATCGCCGAAATCTCGCAGCGCGTCGGTATCGCCATCGAAGCCGCCACGTTCCTCGGCTCCAGCCCCATCCGCCGCCTCGTCGAAGACTGGACCGTCGATCACCTCGAACGCACGACCGAAAAAGCCGTCAAATTTGCCGTCGATCACAATCTTCCCTCGATGTACGTGACCGAGGACACTATTCGCACCGATCGCGACACAGTCAAACGCCTCTACACCACCGCGATTCGTACCGGTGCAAGTGCGATCGTCCTTTGCGACACCGTCGGCCACGCAACTCCGCAAGGCGCCTACAATCTAATCAAATTCGCCGCCGACGAAATCGTTCAGCCCAGCGGCCAAAATATCCGCATCGATTGGCACGGCCATAACGACCGCGGCCTGGCCGTCGCAAATTCGCTCGCCGCCGTCGCCGCGGGCGCACACCAAATCCACGGCGCCGCAAACTCGCTCGGCGAACGCGTCGGCAACACTCCGATGGAATTGATGTTGGTCAATCTCCGCCTGATGGGCCTGATCGATCGCGACCTCTCACGCCTCAAGGACTATTGCGATAAAGTCGCTGTAGCGACGCGCACGACGATCCCGCCAAACTATCCGGTTATCGGCCACGACGCCTTCCGCACCGCAACCGGCGTCCACGCCGCGGCGATCGTGAAAGCCTTTCACAGCAAGAACCCCGAGCTAGCCGATATCGTTTACAGCGGCGTTCCATCGAGCCTGTTCGGCCTGAGCCAAATCATCGAAATTGGCCCTATGAGCGGCAAGTCCAACGTTCTGTTCTGGCTCGAACGCCACAAAATTCTCGCAAATGATGCCGTCGTCCATCGCATTCTCGACGCCGCGAAACAATCCTCCTGCATTCTCCGTGAGGACGAGCTCTTTGCGCTCGCCACGGAGCCACAAGGCAATTGATTTTGCGCACCGCAACGGAAACGCATCGCAACTCGTCCGTGAAACATGTGCTTCTTTGCGTTATCCTTGCGATCATGCCAGTTCGTTCCGCCGGTGCGCCGCACCGCACCGCTCATGCCCCTCAGGTCACCGAAACTCCCGAAGTTCGCGCGGCACTTTCCTGGTTTTCCGGCAATCTCAGCTGGATTAACGACCAGCAAGTCCGCATCACAGAGATTCCCGCGCCTCCGTTTCAGGAATCCGCTCGCGCCGACGCCGTGAAGGCGCTGCTCACCGACTGTGGCCTCCGCGTCTCGATCGACAAGACGGGTAACGTCATCGGCGATCTCCCCGGTGTTACCGACAAAGAAATCGTCATGCTCACGGCGCATCTGGACACCGTGTTTCCGCCCGGCACTGAAGTGAAAGTCCGCCGCGACGGTGATCGCCTGAATGCGCCGGGAATTTCCGACAACGGCACGGGCCTCGCCGCCCTTATCGGCATCGCTCGCGCCATTCACGAAGCCCACATCAAACCGCATCGCACGATCCTCTTCGTCGCCGATGTTGGCGAAGAGGGCGAAGGCAATCTCCGCGGCATGCGCGCTCTCGTTGATGCGTATCGCGCCAAACTCAAAGCCGCGGTTGTGCTCGATGGCTCCGGCACCGATCACGTCACCACCAAAGCGCTCGCCTCGCGCCGGCTCGAAGTCTTGATCACCGGCCCGGGCGGTCATAGCTGGTCCGACTTCGGCATGCCCAATCCGATCAATGCGCTCGTGCGCGGATCGATTCGCTTCATCAACACAAAAGTCCCTGTTAGCCCGCGCACCACGTTCAACCTCGGACAAATCGAAGGCGGCACTTCCGTCAACTCGATTCCGTACGAAGCAAAATTGAAAGTCGACATCCGCTCCGAGAGCGAAGACGAACTCACGAAGCTCGAAGCCGCCCTGCGCGAATCCATCGCCGCCGGCTCGCGTGATGAAATGGAGTCCTCGCGCGACCGCTCGAAAGGGAAGCTCGAGTGGAAGATCGACGTCCTCGGCACGCGCCCGGGTGGTGAACTCGCGGCAAACGCGCAGCTCTTTGCCTCGCTGCGCGCGGCCGACGATTACGTCGGCAACCAATCGCGCGTCGAGCGTTCGTCTACCGATGCCAACATTCCGCTCGCCAACGGCATCGAAGCCATCTCGATCGGCGCCGGCGGCACCGGTGGCGGCGCTCACTCGCTGCAGGAATGGTACGAACCCACGGGCCGAGAAATGGGCCTCAAACGCGCCCTTCTAACACTCCTGGGCGTTTCCGGCATCGCGGAGGAAAAATCAAAATGAAATCAGAGACGCAACCAGCCTCGTCTCCACGATCCGCGACACACATAACGAAAATCAATCGCCTTTGTAGGGGCGGGGTTCAGCCCGCCCAGGCAACCGATCCAACGTCGATCGACCACCCGTTTTTTCGCGGCCTTTGCTTTTTTGCCTTCGCGCTTCTTGCCTCGTCAATCGTCGTCGCGCAAGCTCCACCTCCCGCTCCACGCACCACGATCTATCTCCACGGCCGCATCTACACCAACGATCCAGCGCATCCCTGGGCCTCCGCGTTGGCAGTCCGCGAAGGGAAAATCGTCTGCATCGGGGGCATCGAGCAAATCATGCTCGAATGCGGCAACGGCGAAAACAACGTCGAGACGATCCAACTCGCCAATCATTTCGTCATGCCCGGCTTCAACGACGCCCACGTGCACATGGGCAGCGCGGGTACAGACCTGCTCGCCGTCCGCCTCAACGGTGTAGCCTCTCCCGAAGACTTGCAAAAAAGTGTTGCCGCCGCGATCGGCGCGCACAAAGAGGGCGACTGGATCACGGGCGCCGGCTGGGATCACACGCTATGGCCCGACAAAAAATTCCCCACGCGCCAGCAACTCGACGCCGTCAGCCCGAAAAATCCCGTGCTCCTGGTTCATATCTCGGGCCACGTCGCGATCGCCAATTCGCTCGCACTGCAGTTGGCAGGGGTGACCAAAGACGCTCCCAATCCCAAAGGCGGCGAATTTGAGCACGACGCCAGCGGCGAACTCACGGGCATGCTGCTCGAAGGTTCCGCGATCGGCCTCGTTCAACAGTATGTTCCCGACGCCACCGCCGCCGAGCGCCGCCGAGGCATCGAACTCGTCCTTGCGGACCTCGCCAAAAACGGCGTCACCTCCGTGCAAGACAATTCCGAATGGGAAGATTTTCTCGTCTATCGCACGCTGAAAGAAGAGGGCAAGCTCACTGCGCGCATTACCGAATGGCTACATTTCGCCAACGCGCTCGCGGATTTGCAAAACATGCGCAGCGAAGGCGGCACCGCCGATCCGTGGCTAAAGACGGGAGCGTTGAAAATGGTCACCGACGGCGCCCTCGGCTCGCGCACAGCTGCGATGGCCGCGCCATATTCCGACGATCCATCGACCAGCGGCATCATGACCATCGATCCCGCCAAGCTGAAACAAATGGCCATCGAACGCGACAAAGCCGGCTTCCAGCTCGCGTTTCACGCCATCGGCGATCGCGCCAACACCATCGCGCTCGACACATTTGAAGCGGTCGCGAAAACCAACGGCCCGCGCGACCGACGCGATCGCGTCGAGCACGCGCAAGTCGTCGCGCCCGCCGATTTCGCCCGCTTCGCCTCGCTCAACGTCATCGCCTCGATGCAGCCTTCGCACCAGACCACCGACATGCGCTGGGCTGAGTCGCGCGTCGGTCCCGAACGTATCAACGGCGCCTACGCCTGGAAAACAATGCTGACCGACAAAGTCCATCTCGCCTTTGGCACCGACTACGACGTCGAACCAATCAATCCCATGCGCGGCCTCTACGCCTGCGTCACGCGTGAACTCCCCGACGGCGGCCCCGCGGGCGGCTGGCAGCCCCAAGAAAAAATCTCGCTCGACGAATGCATCCGCGCCTACACCACCGGATCCGCCTATGCCCAATTCGAAGAAGGCCGCAAAGGCGCGCTCGTCACCGGCCAATACGCCGACTTCATCGTCCTAAGCGCCGACCTGACAAAAATCCTCCCATCCGAATACACCAAGACGCACGTCCTCCGCACCGTCGTGGGCGGCCGCACCGTCTACGAATCGAAATAATTCGCATTTGAACCTGTGGCGCAGGGCGAGCCCCGCGGCCTTCCCGACCTGCTAGGCACGTTCAATCCTTGCGCGCACCTTGCAAAACGTTTCAAGCGCCTGCGTGAAGGCGCACAGCGGCACATCCATCAATAAAAATAAACCCGCATGATCTCGCCCAGAAATCCTTTTCCCTCCGCCATACGAAACCAAATCTTCACATTCCGCCCCGTCCACGCCTTACACGTTTCAATCGTCGGCACTGCCGCAGTGCTGACGCCGCTAAGTCCCACGCGGCCAAAATCCGCCGCATGGAAATCCATCGGTCCGCGCGGCAAATCCAACGTCAGCGTCACCTCGGCCTTCGGCCCGCAATTCACCCCCGCAATCGATCCCTCCACCGCCATCCACTCCGGCGGACCCAACTGCCTCCGCGCGAGTGCCGCGCCGGTTGCGGTCGCACCGCCCGCGGCCGCGGAATTCGCAGCGCCAGGTGACGATGTGGCAGCCGTTGTCGCCGCCGATTTCCGCTCGCCGCCCGCCGGACCAAACTGGGTAGTCACTCCCTCGCGATGGTTTTCTTTCGCCCAGTCCTCTTCGTCACCAACCGCCTCGAGTATCGACCGTGCCGAACGCGCATCGTCTTCCGATGCTGCTGTGGTCGCCAATTTCTCAGCCACCTTCCGAGCATCTCCGACGCGTCCATTGTTCAAGAGCACATACGCCAGATTCGTCCGATACGTCCGCGACTCTGTATCCAACTTCACCGCCGTCTCGGCAGCCTCCAACGCCTTCGCCTGCGTCTCCGCCGACCGCGAATACACCTGCGTCAACGCCTCAAACGTCGGCGCGTACATCGGATTCAGCACTGCCGCCCTCTCCAGCGCGACCTTCGCTTCCTGCGTCGACGTTGAAGACTTCGACAAATCGCGCAGCCGCAACATCCCGCGGACATAGAACACCTCAAAACTTTGCGACCCTAACTCAATCGCCCGGTCCGTCTCGCGTTCCGCGATCGCAAAGTCGCTATTCCGAAACGCAAAAAATCCCAGCGCGTCATGGGTATCGGCGAGGTCCGGCCCGAGCTCTACCGCCTGCTCCAGCAACGGCCGCGCCTGGTCCATTTTCGTCTGGTGCAAAAGCGAATCGCCTCGCAGCGCCAACACTTCCGCAGCCGCAAAGGGTCGCGCCGTCATCGCGCCACTCGCAGCGCCGCTCGCACCGACGCGAACCGCCACTCCCGCCAACGTCACGCCCGAATGCACATCGGCCCTCTTCACATGCGCCTTCACCGCGTCTTCAAATTTCCCCAAATCTCCAAACGCCACGCGAGCCGCCCCCATCGAATCTCCACCTGCCGCCCAAGCCACCAAGAATTTCCGCAGCAAATCCCCGCGCCGCGCATCCGGATCGAGCAACAAGTAATGCACCACCGCCCACGATTCTGCATAAAACACCGACGCAGGATTCTTCTCGTTGTAGTAAGGCGACCCTTCCTTCACGCGAAACAACGTCTCCACCGGCAGCCACTCATTACGACCGAGCACCCACAGATGCGCTCGATCCGCGATCCCGGTGGTCGCCTCGGTCGCGCCCAACGTCGAATTTCCAAAAAATTCCGCCACGCCCTCGCTCAGCCACAGCGGCAGTTTGCTGAAATTCAAATGCATCAGTGCGTGGGTATATTCGTGATAGATCGTGTGGAACGCCGTCGTCCCTTCGCCATCGAGACGCAGCACCACGTAGTCTTTTTCGCCATCGCTGTGAAACACACCCGCGGGCTGCACATGTTCTGGTCCGCCAAACTCATCCGGCGCAATCACTCGCATCGTCGCCTCATCGCGCGTCGCAAGAATCACGATCGGTTGCGCCGGATCGACGCGCAACTCCGGAAACGTTGAGTGAAACAGCGCTCGAATCTCCTCAAAGTCGCGGGCGACGCTCCTCGCCGCGATCTCTCCAGCGTTACTCGCCACCACAAAGTGCGGGCTCCGAATCTCCACCCACGAATCCGCAGGCTTCCCGTCCGCAGGAGTTTTCGATTGCGGCGGAAAAAAAGGGAAGAGGGCGCCAACCAGAATTAGCGTTCGCATTCTCACATTCGCAGAATGTGGGGGCACTGCAAGCGTGTCAAGGGGCTGAGACGATCTTCGCCGCGAACCGCGCGAGAAGCTGAAAACTCGCATTTAGCGCGGGCAAAATTTGCCCGCGCTCCCCAGTTCCCGCCACCCATCAACCCGATTCCGAATCGCCTGCGCGTCAAACACATTCAGCCCACGGCCCTCGCCCGACCCGAAATCGCCTCGAATCTCCCGAAAAATATTCCGGTATCTAACCCCCGAATAAGTCGAATGTAAATTTTTTGTGAACTTAGGTATTGACAATCGACAATTCCAGACTTATACAGCCCTCACATCTACGCGGTTGCCAGGTTCTTTTTGAAAATCTGATGGAGGTGGGTCCATGCCCTTTTCCAGGCAAGTGGTTCGGCTATTCGGTATAGGTGTGTTTGGTCTGTTGCTGCTCTTCGTTCCGTTGCGTGCCCCAGGTCAATCGGTCTCGACGGGCACCGTCTCGGGTACGGTAACCGATCCTTCCGGAGCCGCTGTCACCGGCGCTGTCGTCACTCTGATCGATCCTTCAACCAACACGGTTCGAACGACGAGCGCCAACGATGATGGCCAGTACATCTTTTCCAACGTCACGCCCGGTTCCTACACCATCTCCGCGACCAGCACCGGCTTCCGCGCCACGAAGATCGTCGCGCAAGGTGTGAAAATCGGACTCACGTCCACGGTCAACATTCGCATGGAAGTCGGCTCCGTCGCTGAAACCATTGAAGTCACCGCAACCAACGCCGAGATGCAGACCGCGAACGCCACGATCGGAAACGCCGTGAGCGGCGACGCCCTGGATGCTCTGCCAAGCATCAGTCGCGACGCTTCCACGTTCGTAACCTTGCAGCCTGGCGTCGCGCCCGACGGCAGCGTCGCTGGCGCGGTCTACGATCAAAACTCCTTCCAGCTCGACGGTGGCCAGAACACCAACGATATGGACGGCAGCATGAACATTTACACGCCGAGCTTCGCGGGTGACGTGACCGGCGGCCTGATTTCCAAACAGACCACCGGCAACCCCGGCGGCGGCCCGACCGGCGTGATGCCTACTCCGATCGACTCTCTCGAGGAATTCAAAGTCAGCACCACGAACCAGACCGCCGACTTCAACAGCTCCGCCGGCTCTCAGGTTTCCATGGTGACCAAACGCGGCACCAATCAGTGGCACGGCACCGTCTACGAATATTATCTGGACAACAACTGGTCAGCGAACACCTTCGACAACAACGCGTCTGGCACGCCGGTTCCCAGCTTCCACTACTCGCGTTTCGGCGCGGCAGCCGGCGGCCCGATCATCCCTAAGAAAATTCTCGGCGGTAAAACCTACTTTTTCGCGAACTATCAGGGTTTCCGCTGGCCCAACTCCGAAACCATTAACCGCAACGTGCCGACGGATTCCTTGCGCGCTGGTCTTCTCTATTTTGGCGGCACCTACTACAACCTCAATCCCACCGCCGTCACCTTCAACGGCGTGACCTACCCCGGCACGACGCTCGACCCGCGCGGTCTCGGCGTCAACCCCGTCGTGCAACAACTCTGGAAGCTCATGCCCGAGCCCAACGTGGCCGGTTGCAACGGCCTGAGCCGTTGCGACGTTACTCCCGCAGGCCTCGGCAACGTTGCCGCCTTCACCGGCAACATGTCGATTCCGCAAAGCGATAATTTTGGCGTCGCTCGCCTCGACCACGACTTCAGCGACAAGTGGCACTTCATGGCCAGCTACCGTTATTACAAGTTGTCTCGCGTGACCGACAGCCAATACGACATCGGCGGCGTTCTTGCCGGCTCGCTCGGTGCGCCGGCTTCGCTGTCGAGCCGCCCGCAGGTGCCTTGGTTCCTGGTCGGAGCGCTGACCACCAACATCACCACCAACACGACCAACGACTTCCACTTCAGCTATCTCCGTAATTATTGGTCGTGGGGTTCTGCCGCCAATCCGCCGCAAATCGATGGATTGGGTGCCGCGCTCGAACCTCTGGGCGAACTCAGCGCTGGCAACGGCTACGCGCTCACTCCCTACAACGTGAACACGCAAAGCGTTCGCACGCGTTTCTGGGATGGACACGACACTATGATCCGCGACGACGTCAGCATGCTGAAAGGCAATCACCTGTTCCAGTTTGGCGGCACCTACCAGCGCAACTGGGACTACCATCAGCGCACCGATAACGGCGGCGGCATCAACTACCAGCCGGTCTATCAGTTGGGAACCAGCAGCGGTGCGGGCATCGACATGACCAGCGTCCTTCCCGCTGGCGTTCCGACGAGCGCCGCAAGCGCGTTCGGTCGCGACTACGCCGCGGCTCTCGGCATCGTCTCGCTCGCTCAAACTGCATTTACCCGGACCGGCCCTGATCTGACTCTAAATCCGCCTCTGACTCCCGCCTCGGACAAAAGCACCATTCCGTTCTACAACGTCTATTTCAGCGACTCCTGGCGCATGAAGCCCTCCGTCACCCTGACTTATGGTCTCGGCTGGGCGCTCGAAATGCCGCCCGTCGAGGAGCAAGGCCGTCAGGTTGAATTCGTGGACGCTGCTGGCCAACCCGTGGACACGATGACCTACCTGAAGCAGCGCGAAAGCGCCGCGCTCGCTGGACAGGTCTACAACCCGACGGTGGGCTTCGCATTGGTCGGGAATACCGGCGCCGGACAGAAATATCCCTACAATCCGTTCTACGGTGGCTTCAGCCCGCGCATCGCGGTCGCCTGGAATCCAACCTTCAGCGATGGCCTGCTCGGTAGTGTCTTCGGACACGGCAAGACCGTCGTGCGTGGCGGTTACAGTCGCATCTTCGGACGGCTCAACGGCGTCGACCTTGTCCTGGTTCCACTTCTCGGAACAGGTTTGATTCAGCCGGTCCAGTGCGCCGCTCTGGCCAACGGCACCTGCGGCGCCGGCAATCCATCGACCGCATTTCGTATCGGCGTCGATGGTAAGACCGCTCCGATCCCGGCTCCTAGCCAGACGTTGCCTCAGCCCGATTTTCCGGGCATCAACGCCATCGCTGCCGGTGCCGGCGAAGCGCTCGATCCGAACTTCCGCCCCAACCAGTCCGATCAGTTCGATCTCACCATCCAACGCCAGATCAACTCGCGCGTCATGGTCGAAGTCGGCTACATCGGCCGCCGCATCGTGAATGAATATCAGCCCATCAACGTCAACGTGGTCCCATACATGATGACTCTCGGTGGTCAGCGATTCGACAAAGCCTACGCTGCCGTCGAGCAACAATACTGCGGGACCTCCAGCCCCAATTGCGCCCAGAATGCGGGAGCGGTCAAACCGCAGCCGTTCTTCGAAGCGGCGTTGTCCGGCACGGGTTTCTGCACCGGCTTCTCGAGTTGCACCGCCGCCGTGGTTTCCAAAGAGGCTGGCGCCCTGGGCACTCAGTCCGTCTGGAACCTTTGGAGCGACCTCGACAACGGTGGCTTCAATTTTCCGCGCAGCATGATGAACACGCCGATCCCAGGCAACAGCTTTGGTTCTCAGGGACAACTCACATCGGGCGTTGGCGTCAATGCCAGCGTCGGGTACGGCAACTTCAACGCCGCTTTCGTTACCCTGAAAATGGCCAATTGGCACGGCATCACGGTGCAACAAAACTTTACGTGGGGGAAGGCTCTCGGCACGCAGGCCGTCGTTCAGGCGACGAGTCAGCAAACCGTTCCTGATCCCTTCGATCTGCGCAACGGCTATGGTCTCCAGCCGTTTGACCGCAAATTCGTTTACAACATTTTCATGCTCTATGAACCGCCGTTCTTCCGCGGCCAGCATGGCTTCCTCGGACGCGTTCTTGGCGGATGGACGTTTGCTCCCATCTTCACTGCGGCCAGCGGCTTGCCGATTCAACTGTCCACGCTGAATGGCGACGCGCAGGCGTTCGGTGAAGGGGACGGCGTCAACTTTGCCGTCATTCCTGGCGAAAATGGCGTCGTTTCGAATCGAACCGGCATCAGTAGCTCACGCCACAACGGCGTGACCGGGGGTACCGACAACGCGGGCAACCCAGTCGGCACGAACGGCGACGTCAACATGTTTGCCGACCCGGTCGCTGTCTGGAACAACCTTCGCAACCCGATCCTCGGGCTCGACGGCAACACCGGCGGCGCCGGTCCGTTCCGTGGCATGCCTTTCTGGAATATGGATTTCCAGGTCAAGAAAAACATCCACATCACAGAACGGTTCAGCGCGGAATTCCAATCCATCTTCACCAACGTGCTGAATCACAACCAACTTGGGGATCCCAGCCTCGACCTGAGCAATCCGGCCAGCTTCGGCGTGCTGAGCACTCAGGTGAACGCCCCGCGTTCGATCGAGCTGGGCATTCGCATCCGCTTCTAAAATCCAGGTCGGTGGAGGGGGCGCAGCAATACTTTCCCTGAGATTCGCAGGGTGCGCCCCAGTCACCCAGCCTTATCGCTTGTGCATCCAGGTCTGTCGTTCGCCTTCTTGCGAGGCGGTGCCAAGCAACAGCGCCAACGCGAACGAGCGACCCGCGCCAACGCACCACGCTCGCACCAAATCGCACACCCGCGCGGGTCTTACTTCAACAGTCTCCTTCTTCCGGCCAACCACCACCCACCACCAAAAAGCGGGAAAGGTCCCACCACCTTTCCCGCTTTTTGCACTCTGTACTCCAGTATTCTCCTTTTACTCACACCGTCGCGCACCGCACCCTCCTAGGTGGCAGAGGCGCTCTTGCATGCGCGAAGTCAACCGAACCAAGATCTTCCCAGCGAAGACGTCGCGGTGAGACCCGAAACATCCGCTTCGGCCCAACAAGACACAAATCACAATCCAAGCTAATCTACCGCCCATCGGAGGCTCGCGCACGGGTCGCGTTGATCTCACCATCACAAACGTCGCCTCTCCTTCGAACTCCTCTTTCGTCGAAACGCGTCCCAGCGCCGCGAAAGCCGACCTCGCGCTAGTCCTCTGCACGCTCCTTTGGGGCGCTACCTTCGTCGTTGTCAAAAACGCCCTTGCTCACGCCTCCGTTTTCATCTTCCTCGCGCTCCGCTTCACGTTCGCTGCCGCGCTCATGACCGTGTTCCGCCCGCACGTCCTGCGCAATCTCAAAAAGGAAGAGCTTTTGGCCGGCGCAGCGCTCGGCTTCTTCATGTTCGGCGGCTACGCATTCCAGACGGCGGGCCTGCTGTACACCACGCCCGCCAAGTCCGGCTTCGTCACCGGCTCCAGCGTCGTCTTGGTTCCACTCCTGCTCGCCATCTTCTGGAGAAAGCATCTCGCGCGCTGGGCCTACGCTGGCGCCTTCTGCGCGGTGATCGGTCTTTATTTCCTGACCGTTCCGGTCGAAGGACTGACCCGGTTAAATCATGGCGACGTGCTGACGTTCGTCGCCGCCGCACTCTACGCCGTCCACATCATCCTCGTCGGCGACTACACACAACGCCATGCGCACGGGGCGCTCAGCGTCCTGCAAGTGGGCGCTTGCGCGGTCCTTGCCTGGATCGCGGCAGGCACGCTCGCCGCGCTCGGCTGGCAAAATCCGCATTTCGACGCGAGCAGGGGACTCTACGCGGGCATTGCGATCTGCGCGGTGTTCGCGACTGCTGCGGCGTTCTCGATCCAGCTTTGGGCGCAGCAATACACGACGCCGAGCCACGCCGCGATTATCTTCACGCTCGAGCCCGTGTTCGCCGTCATCACGTCGTACATCGTGATCCGCGAACGGCTGAGTGCGCGTTTGATTCTGGGTGCTGTTTTTGTTTTGGGAGGGATTCTGATCGCGGAACTGCTCGGGGCCCCGGCTGCGCCTGAATCGCCGGAGCCGGTCTTCGAGGGTCGCATCTATTTCGAGATGTGGTGGCGTTTGTAGGGGCGCAGTGATTTTTCTTGAAGCTCGTCGGCGCGACTTCGCTGCGTTACTTCGCCTTGTTACTTCGCCGCCTTACTGTACCGGCTACTTCGCGGCTTCCGTTTTGTCGGAATAGTGCTTCACGTCTACCGGTGCATGCATGTGCGCTGCATGGGTCTGACCTTTTGCTTTCTCGTAGGTGTCGATCTTGTGCCCATGCTGCAGGCTCGTCCCAATATCATCGAGGCCCTGGATTAGAACTTCTTTGCGCGACGGGACGATGTCGAATTTGTATTTCAGGCCGTGCTTGTCGCTGACGGTTTGGTTCGGAAGATCGATGGTGAGGGAGTAGCCTTCTTCTTTTTCGGTGCGCTTGAAGAGTTCTTCGATCTCGGCTTCGGTCAGCGTCGCAGGGAGAATGCCGTTTTTGAAGCAGTTGTTGTAGAAGATGTCGGCGTAGCTCGGCGCCAGGATTACGCGGAAGCCGTAGTCCTTCACGCCCCACGGAGCGTGTTCGCGGCTTGAGCCGCAGCCGAAGTTCGCGCGCGCCAGGAGCACGCTCGCTCCCTTATAGCGCGGAAAGTTCATCACGAAATCCGGGTTTGGGCGCTCCCCGGGGTTGAAGTATCGCCAGTCGTAGAACAAGATCCGGCCGAAGCCTTCGCGCGTCAGCGCCTTCAGGAACTGCTTCGGCACCATCTGGTCGGTGTCGACGTTGACCCGGTCCAGCGGCATGACCATTCCGGTGTGTGTGCTAAACGGTTGCATTGCGATCCCCCAAGAATCCTTCTCCGGAAAAATTCCAGACGGGCACTGCGGTTCCGTGCTCCCACGAATTACTCGACGTTGGCGACGTCGAACTCGCGGACGTCTACGAAGTGACCGGCGATTGCGGCAGCAGCGGCCATTACTGGCGACACTAGATGCGTGCGCGAATCGCGGCCCTGGCGCCCCTCGAAATTTCGGTTCGAGGTTGAGGCGCTGCGCTCATGTGCGGGCAGCACGTCGTCGTTCATGCCGATGCACATGCTGCAGCCTGCGTCGCGCCACTCGAATCCGGCTTCCCGGAAAATTTTGTCCAAGCCCTCTTTTTCCGCTTGCGACTTGATCCCGCGCGACCCGGGCACCACCAGCGCCTGCTTCACGGAGCGCGCGACGTGCTTGCCCTCCACCAGGTGCGCCGCCGCGCGGAGGTCATCGATGCGCGAATTCGTACATGAGCCGATGAACACGCGGTCGATGGGAATGTCGACGATCGGGGTGCCCGCTTTTAGGCCCATATATTGAAGCGCGCGTTCGGTGGCCTTCTGATCGTTCGGATCCGAGAACGAGCCCGGTTCCGGCACCCGCGCCGTGACACCGCTGACCATGCCGGGATTCGTGCCCCAGGTAACCTGCGGCGCGAGATCCTCGGCTTGCAACGTGATCGTGGTGTCGTACTTCGCGTCCTTATCGGTCACCAGCAATCTCCATTGCGCGACGGCTTCTTCAAACGCCTTGCCGCGAGGAACGAATGGCCTTCCTTCCAAATATGCAAATGTGGTTTCATCCGGGGCGACCATTCCTGCGCGGGCGCCGCCTTCGATCGTCATGTTGCAGACGGTCATGCGCCCGTCCATCGACAGTCCGCGAATGGCTTCGCCGCTGTACTCGGCGACGTGACCGTTGCCGCCGCTGATTCCGATCTTGCCGATGATCGCGAGCACGATGTCTTTCGCGGTGACGCCTTTCGGACGCTTGCCGTTCACCACAATGTTCATCGTCTTCGAGCGCGACTGCACGAGACACTGCGTCGCGAGCACGTGCTCCACTTCGCTGGTGCCGATGCCGAATGCCAGGGTTCCAAACGCGCCATGCGTCGATGTATGGCTGTCGCCGCAGACTACCGTTTGTCCTGGTTGCGTGATACCCAACTCTGGGCCGATCACATGGACGATCCCTTGATTCGCGCTGTGCATGTCGAAAAGGCGAACGCCAAATTCCTGGCAGTTTTTCTCGAGCGCTTCAAACTGCAGGCGGGCGTCGGTATCGACGATCGGGAGCAGCCGCTCTTTGGATACGGTGGGGACCGAGTGGTCCATCACCGCAAAGGTTAAGTCGGGCCGGCGCACGGTGCGACCTTCGGACCGCAACCCCGCAAACGCCTGTGGCGAGGTGCCTTCGTGCACCAAATGCCTATCAATATAAATAAGAGCCGGCTTTCCCGGCTCTTCGTGGACAACGTGGTTGTCCCAAATCTTCTCGTAAAGTGTTTTGCCAGCCATACGTTAGCCTCGTCCGCATTTTAACACTGCTACAAACATCCGGCCACTTTGGGGCATGCCGATTGGGCACCGCGGGCTTCCTTGCTGAGCGTCGTGTTGGCGGCGCTTGACTCTTGGCCGCAACGCTGTAGGCTCCGGCGCACCTGAAGTCCGAACGGCGGTCGTTCGGGCGAAGTTGCAGTTCCTTCCAGGTTCGGCCCAAGGCCCGGCATTCAAATTCAAAGTAGAGAGAGGCACAACTGTGCTCCGTAAAATTGCGTTCGCTTTTGTGACACTTATTTTGCTCCTCGGTATTTCCACGGCCACCTTCGCGCAAAAGACCACGGTCCTTCGCGTCGTCGTGGTCAAGACCGACAATCCGGCCGCTTACGTCGAGGCCATCGAAAAAGGGAAGGAGATCATCAAGAAAGCCGGCATCAGCATGACCATTCACGTTTACCAGGCGACGTACGCGGGACCCGACGCAGGCGCGGTCGTGTCTTCGATTGAGTATCCGAGCATCACGGCGTTGGCCGAAGCCGACGCCAAGCTCCGCAACGACAAAGACTACGTCGAGTGGATCAAGGCCCTGAACAAGATCCGCACGATCGTGTCCGACAGCATCTACCGCGAACTGTAGTTCGAACGGTGGGTGGGGCCGGCATCCCGGAAAGTGGAAGGGCGAGCTTGAGAGCTCGCCCTTTTCTTTCGACAGTCCAAACCCGCACCCTCCTAAAAACCTGGAGCGTGCGGTACTCAGGATCATGTAGGAGGATCACTCGGTGATGATTCGGTCGGCCCACTCTACTAGCGAGACGAAGATTGCCGGAGTGCCGGACTTCGCGGCCCAGGTGTTCAAGTCGATTTCCGTGACCCCACGGGCCCGGGAGCAGGCCCCTCAAGCAAAGACCGGAATGTGCTTGGCGAGAATCTTTTCGCGCATTTCGCTGAGGGGCGGCCAGCCTACTGGCATGACGGCGTCTGCTGTGGCCTTGCGCATCAGATAGGTCGCCTCGCCTGTCAGAAAAATCTGCACTTCATGGCCGGCGTCGGCCAATGCGAGCCCATGCGCAAAAGCGAATGAGGCTCTTGTTGGGTCGTCTGAGCCCCATGCACTTTTCATCATGATCTTGAGCGGCTTTTTGGATTGGTCGGCTTTCGTTCCTAAGGCGAGAAAAGGCAAACCAGCTAAGTGGGCCAAAAATTTGCGTCTTGCCATGTGGCACGCTCCGGGATTGGGATTGGCCCGAGGAAGAAGGCGCCACTGTACTCTGGCGATTCTGCGGTGTCAAAACGGCGCGGGGCGACAAGACGTGGTTCGTGTTTCGTGAGCCAGGTTCGGTGGAAGACGGAGAGCCGAAAAAGCAGTTCCTCGCTTTGCTCGGGATGACAATTGTGGGGCGAGCGGCTCGGCATGGCGGCGTGGCACGAGCAGTCAGGTCACCTCGGGAGGTGGTTTGACTCTGGTGCGGGTGGGGGCTATCTTTGGGCCGCTGCGGTTGGATTTTTCTTCAGGAAAGAGGAAAAACAATGGTACGAATGCGAGTGTTGGCGATGGGGTTGGCGGGGATTGGCGGAATTGCGGCGGCGATAGGGTTGGCGGGATGTTCGGGGAGTTCGGGGCCGGCTCCTGCGGCTGGGCCGGCGATGACGGTGGATATGCGGGCGGCGGATGAAGAGGCGATTCGCGCGGCCGATCTGGGGTGGTCGAAAGCCGCGGGGGCGAAGGATGCCGCGGGTGCTGCGTCCTATTATGCGGAGGATGGAGTGCTGATGGCGCCGATGACTCCGGTGACGAAGGGGCGGACGGCGATTCAGCAGGCGTTTGCGACGATGATGAGGGATCCGAATTTTGCGTTGTCGTTTTCGCCGACGCGGGTGGTGGTGGCGAAGTCGGGCGACATTGCTTACGACTATGGGAATTTTCAGTTGACGGTGAGCGAGAAGAAAGGGAAGGCGAATACGTTGAAGGCGATGTACGTGGTGGTGTGGGGGAAGCAGGGGGATGGGAGTTGGAAGGCGTTGATTGATGCGCCGACCACTTCGTCGGAGTGACACGGAGGCGAGTGAGGATGGTTTGTGAAGCTCGTTCGCTGGTGCGAACGAGCCTTCTGTTTTGGTGTGGTTTTGCTCGTGGCTGGAAGCCACGGCGCGACGAAGTCGGGCCGTGACGTTTGCGCGACCGCGGTTTGCGGGCGCGTTGGAGGCGAGGGCGCGCTGAAAAGCGCGCTCTCCCATTGAGTCGAGTGGGAGCGGACGCGAGCGAGCGCGCGGCGAATGCCGGGCGTTCGCGGTGGACCAGAGCCGCGCAACTACTTCAGGAACAGCGCGATGTAGGCCCAGCGAAGGATCGTGCCGGCGATGAGGGCGATCAAGGCTATGGCGGTGAGGGCCATGAGACGGTCGCCGATGCCGGAGTCGAATAGCGGCGCGGGATCGTCGGGGTCCGGTTTGTGGCGATGGAACAGGCGGTCGGCGACGTGAGGCATTCGCATGACAACCTCCTTGCGCAAGCGGCGTGGGCTGCGCGCGGTCAGGCGATTGGTGGGACGTTGGAGGGAATGTACGCTTACGATTGGGTTCGTGTCTATACAAAGTTGTGGGGATGGGAAGGTTGGAAGGTTTGCGCGGAAACGTTGGCAGGGAGCGATGGAGTCAGACTTCCGGAGCTGAAGCCTGGTAAGGCGACGAACGAAAGGCCGCGACGGAAGTCGCGCTCTGCTAAGGAAACGGCAGGAAACTGCAAATCCCCAACGTTAGAAGGTTTGAAGCCGAAACCCTGGAGGGCGCAGTGACGCCCCGCCACGGCTTGACTGCGAAGAGAGAATCTACAAAAGCGAAGAGCTTTTCGTCGCTGCCGTTGGGCTAGAAAAACCCGCACCCTCCTAAAATCAGGAGAGTGCGGCGTCCGCGAGAAGAGTAAATCGCTTCGCCGGTTTTGGCTCGGATGGTATTGACTGCGGCGTGACAAAAACTCGAATGTTCGATGGTAGGATGTGGCGCTATGGTCCTTACAAAAGACGAACTGATTGCTGCGTTTCACAAGGAATGCCAAATTTTCTCGCATCTGATTACGAAGGTCGATCGGGCAAAGATCGACTATCGGCCTTCTGCGAAGCAGCGGAGCTTGCTAGAGCTGGTCCAATATATGGTGGTGATGGGGCCGGCGATGAGCGAGTCGATCCAGGGCGGTGTGTTCACGCGCGAGGCGATGGGGGCGATCTGGGGGCCGCGGGACGAGGCGGCCAAGGCGATGAGCTGGGAGCAAGCGGTTGCCGCGATCGGGAAACAGGGTGAGGAGATGGCGGGGATCGTCGGTCCGTGGAGCGAAGCTGACTTTCGCAGCGAGGTCGATATGTTTGGGAACAAGCTGACGCGCGGAGCGGCGATGGTGAATATGGTGCTGTGTGGATATGCGGCGTATCGGACGCAGCTGTTCCTTTACTTGAAGGCGATGGGGCGAGAAGAGCTGAATACTGTTAATTTGTGGATGGGGGCGGACGGGCAGATGTAGCGACGCCCGATTGGTGATCGATCGAAACAGTTCGAGGAGGAGCGACGTCGACAACGCGGCGCCTCCTCGATTTTTATTTGTACCGGCGCTACTGCGCAACGGTGGCGCAGTTCGGTAGGGATGCGAAGGTAACTCCGTTGGCGCCGGTCCAAGACAAGTAGACGGTGCCTTGCGGATTCACCAGGAGTTCCGGTTCGACTTCGATCCCGGTATCGTCAGTGACGTGAATCGGTGCACCGGGAACACCGTTAAGAACCTGAATTACGAAGAGGTCGGAGTTGAGGTCGGGTCCGGGATTGGAGCCGACGCCGTCATCCGTCCAGGCAATCGTGACGCCCGCGCCCACGCGGCGATTACTGGCGAACCCGCGCCGGAGCGGGCCGGATGGTGCGGCACGCTGATTTGGATCGGAGCGGACCATGTTGCGCCGTGATCGAGGGAGCGGATCAGCGCGATGCTGGGTGGCACAGAGCGTACCACAATGAACAACACTCAAACTGTAAATACTTGATGATAGGTAATAGTACTCAAGGGATATTAAACATATTACCATATAGGCGCGGGAACGGAAAGCCGAGAGGTTGTCAGAAATCGTGTTGTGATCGGCGACTAGTAAGACGGCACAGGTTCGCGAATTTCGGAACGGCTGGCAACTTCAATCGCCAAGGAGCGACGGGGACAATGCCGCTCCTCAGCGATTTTGTTTGAGCTGGAAGTTATTTCTGAACGGCGCCGCAGTTTGGTAGCGCGGCGAAGCCGATGGTGTCGAACGGTTGGGCGGCGCCGCCGTTGTCGTTGTCGCTGACCCAGGTGACGAAGACGGTGCCTTGTGAGTTCACGGCGATCTGCGGATGACCTTCGGACGCGGGAGTGTTTGTGACGTTGATCGGAGTGCCGGGAACGCCGTTGAGAACATGCACAACGATGATGTCGGGGTCGACATTGCCGAAGTTGGCGCCAATGCCGTCGTCCTGCCAAGCGACAGTGACACCCGCGCCGCACGCGGCGACGACGGGTTCCTGCGCGCCGAAGCCGCTCGGACGAGTCGGCAAGCTGATCTGAGCTGGAGCAGACCACGTCAGTCCATGGTTGACGGACCGAACCAGTTGTACGGACTGATTCCCAAAATGACCCGGGCAGTTGGTGCCCAGGCACGGATAAACGACGTCGACTGCGCCGTTGCGCTCGGCAGCGATTGTCGGGCCCAGGGGCGGAGGAACTTGGAAGGGCACCATCGGTAGCATGCTCGGCTTGCTGAAGGTTAGACCCTGATTGGTGGACTCGCTGAAGGAATATGTTGGATTGCCGCTCGAGTCGGAACTAACGAAGCCGACTTCGATGTTTCCGAACTCGTCGAGGATCATCGTCTGGGACGTGCCCAGGCCAACGACGGTTGTCTTTGGAGCGATCGGACCGGTGCTGCCAGCGACGAGCATGTCACCTCCGACCCAGCCCGCGGGAGCAGTGGCGAAATTGACTTGATACCAGATGACGGAGTTGCCGGACACGTTGACGGGGCCGGCGAGAATGGTGGCGGCGGCGCCTTTGGGCTGCGTGCCGAGCAGGGTGCCGTCGGCGGTGGCGCGGACGTTGGTGGTGCCGGTGGTGGCGACGTGTTGGCCGATGGAGAAAGTTGGAGTGATTGCGAAAGTGGATGGCGCAGAGAGCGCGAGCGTCAGAATAAGCGCAGAGGCAAGAGACAGAAACACAACGACGCGAGCGGGGATTGATCGCTTCATGGTTTGTTCCTTCCTTGAAGGCGTGGGCCTTAGTTGAAATGGGCCCGAGCTGCTGCGATAGCCCGAGATGAAACGCGGACCCTGGGTGCGGCGGAGTCTACCACAAGCGTTCTAGCTGAAATTGTAAATATTTGCGGTGAAGGTAACAGTACTCGGTTGGCATACGAAGAGCGGATTCGAGCCTGCGAAATTTGCGAGATTTTGAGGGTAGTTCCAGTACCTAGTGGTTGAAACTGTTGGCCTGCTTGGCGAATTCGTCGAAAATTTTGCGTGAAGTTCAAGTTTGCACCCTTGCATTCGTGCGGGATCGTGTATGCTCGCGGTCCAAACTTTCGTACCAGTTTTCGAGGGCGCGGGCAGAACTTCAGATTGAAACTGGTGCTCTATGGCCGGGTGCTACGCCGGAAATTATTCTGCCAAAGTGACGGAGAGCGCAAACGTGCTGAAAGCTGCTTACGAAATTCCGGTTTGCGTTTCGTTCGTGTTCTTAGTGGTGCAAGCGTTGCGAGCGACGCTTAACGATGTCCTGGATCGATTGATCCACTCCGAGGATCAGCTCGAGCAGCGATAGTTTTGGTTTTGGCGGCCGGAGAATACGGTCGAGCTTTGATGTTCCTTCCTGATGGGCCTTCCTTTCCATCGAGCTTCCTTTGAATTGCTGTTCCTCCGATGGCGCGTTCGTCTTAGGAATTCTTGCGTTTCGAGTTCTTGATCTCCGGGACGTCCCGGTCGAAGCGGGGCTTGCAACTTTCCGTCTGCGGCCGTGTTTGTACAGTGTTGGCTGCGGGATGCGGCTTAGTGAGTCGGCTAAGTGGCGTCGTTGCTAGCGGATCGCGGCCATCTGAGGTGGGCGAGCCGACATCGAATTGGGTTAGAGGTCGGAGGGTCTCGAGCAGGGCCGCGGGTCGAGGAGCCAAAGTCATGTTGCAAAGTTCGTTGGGAGTTCGATCAAAGAGTTTGTTGACAGGGAACCAGGAGTTGGGCAGAGATTCGCTGGGCAGGGATAGGTTTGGCGTTGCTTCGCGGTTTGGCTGCGCTTTCAGTCTGGCGCTGCTGCTGGCCATGGGCGCAGGGGCGCGGCAGTCGAACCAGCAGCAGGATTCACAGCCAAATCCGCCGCAACAACAGAGCCAACAGGGCGACCAGAGTTCGCCGCCTCCCGCTTCGACGAGCACACAAGACCAGACACAGAATCCGCCGGCAGCCAGTGCGCCGTCGCAGGCCCCGAACAGGCCGAAGTATGCGTCGCAGGATGCGGACAAGCCGCCTTATTCGAAGGACTATCCAACGCCTCGTCCGGGAACAGCGGCGCATGCACCGGATCCTGATCAATATGATCCGGACCAGGATATGGGGCCGGAAGGCGATCAGGATCGCGGACCGGGAGCGCCTGATGCGGATCGAGGTCCATATCGAAATGATCGATATGGGAGCGATAACAATGGTGCGCCGGGAAGCTATGGTCGACCGACGAATGCGCCTTACTCGCGGACGGCTCCCGCGACGCCGCCTCCGGCGACGTTGACGATTCCTGCAGGGACCGTGCTGCAGGTGCGGATGAATGAGTATTTGTCGAGCGACAACAATCATGTGGGTGATCATGTTTCGGCGACGTTACAGCAGCCAATCGTGGTGAATGGGTATGTGGTGGCGCGGCGCGGGCAGACTTTGGTTGGGCAGGTGGAAGCGGCCGAGAAGGCGGGGCGGGTGAAGGGCGTGTCGCAGCTCGGCATCGAGCTCACCGATATGACGATGGTGGACGGGCAGTCGCGGCCGATCCTGACGGAATTGTGGAAGGGGAGCGGCGGAACTTCGCACGGAGCGGATGCGGCTACGATTGGCGGGACGACGGCGCTGGGCGCGGCGATTGGCTCGGTGGCGGACTGGGGCCGCGGGGCCGCGATTGGAGCCGGAGCTGGCGCGGCGGCGGGAATCGGTGCGGTGCTGCTGACGCGCGGGCGACCGACCGTGATTCCGCCGGAGACGCTGCTGACATTTCGAATCGTCGATCCGGTGAAGATTGATACGACGCAGGCAGCGCAGGCGTTTGTTCCGGTATCGCAGCGGGACTACGACAAGTATGGGCGGCGTGGGTATGACGCGCGGTATGCGGCGCAGAGGCCGTATGCAGGCGGACCTTCTGCGGGGGGGCCTTACGGGCCGGCTCCGTATGCGTGCGGGTATGGCTATCCTTGCTACACGTATCCGGCCTACGCGTATCCGGCGTATCCCTACTATCCCTCGATTTATGTTGGCGGGTATTACGGGTACTACCGGCGTGGTTATTATGGGCGGTATCGGTGGTGAGTTGGTGCCGGATTTACGAACGGACGTGGTCACCTTTTTGGGTTGTTTGCCGAGATGGGACACACCGTTCGGAAGCTCCGGGTGAAGCGGTGCTGGCCCCCACTGTTTTCGGGTGCGTTTCGGAATCAATGGATATGCGGCGGTGAGTTTCGTCGCGGGTTTGAAGGAAAAAAAGAGAAAGAAAGATGGCGACGTACAGTCGTCCCCACACGATTCGTCTGGCGTGGGATTGACTAGAACTTGAATTCGATGACTTCTACGGTTTCGGCGGGGCCGGGCTCGAAGGTGGACTTTTCGGCGGCGCGTTCGGCTTCTGTCGCTAGAACCGGGTGACCTCCGAGGACACGGGTGCGCTTTACCGTGCCGTCGGGAGAGATCGTTACTTCAATGCGGGCGGTGCCGGTCAGGTTCAGCTTTTTGGCGAGCTCGGGGTAGGCGGGGGTGACCAAGTGCTTGACCGGGCGGCGGGTCGTGGGGATGGACTGGGCGCGGACCGGCAGCAGGCCAACTGCGCTGAACCCGAGAAGTGCGAGCAACGTGGCGCAGGCCAGTTTGTCCTTCTTCCTATTTTTCGCTGATTTCTCGACTTCGGTAACGTTTCGCGTCACTTCTTGCATCGCCAGCTCCACAAGTTATTTGCGTAGAGGCCCATACAAAGGAGGTTTGCGGGTACGAACCCGAATTGAGCCGTCTGCACCCCGATGAAACAGATGATGACGCTGTTCGCCGCTGCAATCACCCAACCGTGCCAGAGCTTCTTGCCAACCAGAATCGTAGAAACAACCGTCAAGACGCACGAAATATAGTCAAGCCTGGGCATAAACCGCTCATTTCCAGAAGGGGTAAATATGACTGCGCGGACAGAATAGAGTGAGTGGCAAAGGTTCGAAAGTTGGACGGACGGACAGGTGCAGCGAATCGGGAACCTGTCTTGTCGGCGGGGCAGCGGGACAGAGTATTTGTCCACAACGCATGGTTTGACTTCATCCGGCACATCGGGAAGTCCGTTTTGCGGTTTGGCGCATCCAAGCCGCAGGAATTGAGTGACGGAATGGGCCAGAAATAACGAGTGAGCGTGCGAGATGGAGGAGTTCGATTTGAAGCGCTGGATACTCATCGGACTGGGAGTGGTTGGTGTGGTCGTGGTTGCCGGAGTGACGGTGGTCGCGATGTACTGGCCATTCACGCGAGGCGGCGTGATTTCGGGGTTGGAGCAGAAATTTGGAAGTCATGTGGCGTTCAAAACATTTCGCACGACATTTTTTACGCCTGGTTGCGTGGTCGAGGGCGTGACGTTTCGCCGGAATTCGGACGCGGGAGTGACCCCCATTGCGACGGTGGCACGACTTACGATCGAGGGTAGCTACTCGGGATTTTTTCGGATTCCAAAGCACATTCCAAAAGTAAAGGTGGAAGGGCTGCATGTTTTTGCTTCGCCTGCGAGCGAGCGGGCGGGGGTTTCGGCGCCGTCGATGGGTGGAGCGAATCAAACCAAGACCGAGATTGGCGAGATCCAAGCGGACGGCGCGGTGGTGGAGTTTTCTTCGGACGATACGGGTGCGAAACCGCTGCGATTCGATATTCACAAGTTGACGCTGAATGATGCCGGCGACGACCGGGAGATGGCATTTCATGCGGAGTTGAGCAATCCGCTACCGCCGGGCGAGATCCGGGCCGAAGGGGAATTCGGTCCGCTGAACGCCGATGATCCGGAGCAGACAGCGGCGGCGGGGAATTATGTTTTCGAACGCGCGAACCTGGGCGTGTTTCCGGGAATCGGCGGTGAGTTGTACTCGACGGGGAAATTTTTCGGAAAGCTGAGTGAACTCGATGTTGCGGGAATGACGGACACGCCGGCCTTTTATGTGTCGCCGAATCCGCATACGGTACACCTGAGGACGCAATTCCAAGCTGTTGTGAATGGATGGAACGGCGATGTGTCGCTGAAATCGGTGAAGGTACAGTTTGGAAGCTCGACGGTACTGGCACGAGGAGAAATCGCGAGCAAGGAAGGCGCGCCGGGCAAGACGATTTCGATGACGGGAATCGAGCAGCAGGGGAGCATTAAGGATTGGCTCGAATTGCTGTCGCATAAGCACCATCCGTCGATGACGGGGAAATTGACATTTCGAGCGATCGTGTATGTCCCGCCCGGGGACCAGGATTTTCTGAAGCGGGTCGATCTGCGCGGCGATTTCGAAATCGGCGAAGCGGATTTTACGAAGCCGGCGACGCAGGAGAAGGTGAACAATCTAAGCCAGGTAGCGAAAGGGCTGAAGCCGGACGATCAAGCGGAGAGCGTGTTCGAAAATATGAAGGGTCACGTGGAGATGGAAAACGCGACGGCGAACGTGAGCGACATGTATTTTGGCGTGCCAGGGGCGCTGGCGCATATGCATGGGACGTATGGAATTGAGGACGACAAGATCGACTTGCATGGAAATCTGCGCGTGGATCAGAAGCTTTCGAAGGGCACGACCGGGTTTAAGTCGGCGTTTCTGAAGGCGATCGAACTGTTCACGAAGAAAAAGAATGCGGGAGAAGTTGTGCCGGTGAAGATTACGGGTACGATGCGTCAGCCGTCTTATGGGCTGGACCTGGTGAAGTGAAGCGGACCGGCGCCATCGAAGTTTGAACCAGTCAAAATCCGCACCCTGAAAATCGCAGGGTGGGCACCCAGGATCAAGCTAGCCACGAGTTCAGGAGCGTATGAAAACGTTCTATAACGTTACGTTGTTCTGTTTTGCGTTGGGGCTGGTGATTTTGTGCTGCGATTCGCCTTGGACGCTGACGCCGGTGGGAAGTCCCTACTCGCATGTGGTTTTGGGGTACGCACCGGTCTGGTCGGGGAAGTTTTCGAATGTGCCGGGCGCGCGAGTGGATTGGAGCGCGTTTGCGCTGTTGGCGGGCGGAGTGGGATTTTTTTCGATTGTGGTTGGGGCTTCAGCGTATTTCTTTCGGGCGAAGCGAGGGCCGGAAAAGGATCTGGACGAATAAGTTAGGATCGGGTTTCGGACGCGACGCTTCGAAGCCCGTGGTACAGTCGCGCATGGGTCTTGAGGACGGACATGCGCGTTGGAGTTCCGGCCGCGATCGCTTTGGGTTGTTGGTTGAGTTCGAGTGTTACAGCGCGAGCGCAGCCTCAGAAGCCTGCGAATAACACGCCTTCCTGGAACAACAACGCACTCAACGTTCTTCAGAAAAAGGGCGGAGACTCCGCGCGCGTCGGCGACGTCAAGATGGAGTTTTACGGACACGATGCGTTCAAAATCACGTCACCTGAAGGCCTGACCATCCTGACCGATCCTTGGCGAAACGAAACGACGGGCTCGTTCCCGAAGTGGTTTCTCCGTAATTTCCCCGCGACACAAGTCGACATCGTTCTGTCGACCCACGCACATTTCGACCACGATGCTGTTGAGCGGCCGCGCGCATTGATGGTTTTCGAACGCCTGGTTGGCGATTTCAAGCTTGGCGACGTCGAGATTACAGGTCTCGCCGACAAGCACGTGTGTGATCCGACCGCGCCGCATGGCGCAGAGGATTGTCCCCCGAACAATGTGCTCGCGATGGATAACGCGATCCCCGTTATCGAGACGGGAGGACTGAAGATCGCCGTCTGGGGCGACAATCGCGCGGCGCCAGATGCCGCGTGGGATCGCTACCTGAAAAATGTGGACGTGCTCATTCTGCCCATTGAGACAGTGCTCGATCGCGCGCAGGCGGAGGCGGTCATTTCAAAATATGATCCGAAGGCGGTGATCCCGTCGCACTACTACGTCCGCGGACTGACCGCAAAGGCTTCCGGCGTGGAGTCGGTCGATGGCTGGGTGACCGACCAAGAAAAGAATCACGCCGAAGTTCGGCGGCTGGATAGCGCGAATCTGACGTTAAATGCGGATGCATTGAAAGGCGCCCATCACCGGATCTATTACTTCGGCGACCACGTCGCGGTGAAGTAGGCGTGCGCGCGAGATTTTGAGCGCTCGGTTTCAGAGTGCAGAAATCGCCTCCCTATTTGCGCTCAGCGTGCAACGGCCTTCAGCCGACGTGCGGCGAAAAATCGGTTAGCGCCATGTAGGTTGAATCGACGTGGTCGACTAACGCTCCGTTTGCCTCGGATTTTTCCTTCACGCTCTTCCATTCGGGATCGTCCTGGAAGGATTTCCAGTTTGCAGCGGCAGCTTCGCGGCTCGGGTGCTCGAGGATGTAGACGAGCATGTTGCTCTTGGCGGGCTCGTCGAGGGGGAGCCAATAGGCGACGCTCTTCATGCCATGACGAGCAAACAATGCCATGGTGTGATCGCGAAAGCGGACGACGAGCGTGTCGAGCTTTCCGGGTTGGGCGTGATAGATGCGCAATTCGTAGACCGTGGTTGAGCCGCTCGATTGTGCCGCTTTCATAATCGCGTCCGGCACCAGTGCTGCGAGTGGGAGTGCTGTCAGTACTGTTCGTCTGTTCATGGCGCGGATTCTATCAAAAAATGTTCGAAGGGTGCAGGTTTGAAGGTGCGAAAGCTAAAACCGCCGGTGGAGCCGGTCACAGCAATGAGATAACGCGCTATGCAAATGCCGCGTCGCCTGGCTGCGACTTCTGGTTGCTTAGTAGCGCCAGGATTTTAAGTCGGCACCTTGCGGCGCGGTTTTTTGGATGCGGTCCAGGATCATTGGGACGTACATCGTGTTGTAGTGGAGGCGCGAAAGGTAATTGGGTTCGGTGGGATCGCCGTTCCAGCAATGCTCGGCGCGGTCGCCGTATTTGACTTCGCCCTCGTACGGCGGATTTGTGGAGGTCTTCAGAAAATCCTCGATCAAGTAGACCGCGTTGTTGAGCATGTAATTGTCGGCACTGCCGACGTAGATGCGGAGCTTGCCGCGGAGTTGGGGGCCGAGGGTGGCCCAGTTGCGCTGGAGGATGTCGCTCAGGTCATAGTGTTCCTTCCAATAGGCGGCGACCTGATGATCGATCTCGCCGGTTTCTTTGTCGAAAATTTGCGCGGGGTAGCCATCGGGACCGACCGGGCCATAGACCGCTTGCCAGATGTCGTACTGCTCGCCGGAGCGGGCGTGATCGCCTAGTGCGAGTTCGTATTGGTTGACGCTTTGCGTGGTGGCGATGGTGTGACCGAGGTAATCGCGGAAACCTGGTTGCGCGACTTGGGTGTGCGGTCCCTGGATAAAGAAGGCGTTTTTGTCTTTGTAAAGATTGATGTTGGTGTAGGCGCGGAAGTCGACGGGATCGGGGCACGCGATGAACGCGCCGTTGTAGTGTTCGGGATAGAACATTTGCACGGCGATGGATTCCCATCCACCGGTGCTGCCGCCGTAGACGAAGCGCGCCCATCCTTGGCCGATCGCGCGAAATTGTTTTTCGAGCGCGGGGATCAGTTCGGTCTCGATGGCTTCGCCGTAGGGGCCTAGATTGGCGGAGTCAACCGCGTAAGAATCGTCGTAGTAGGGATTGGCGTGATTGATCTGCGCGACGAGGAGACGAGGGAACGTCGGGCTGATCCACTGCTGATAGAACTTGTACTCTTCTTCCTGCTGGATGCGATTGTAGCCGGAGATATGGAAGCGCTCGCTGAAATCGGGTTTGAGATTCGGGTCGGGCGGTGCGGTGCGGAAACCTTCGAAATCGTGATTGAAGTGGTCTTCGAAGATCGCGAGTGGGAAATGGGCGTTGGGATGCGCGTCGAAGCCTTCGGGGACGAGGATGTTGGCGCTGAGATACATGGGGCGGCCCCAGAATTTCGTGAGGAGCTGGCTTTGAATACGCATGTGGCGGATATACTTCGTGTCCTTCGGCGGATCGATGGGAGGGATTTCCTGATCGAGGGAAACGGTGACCGGCGCCGAACTTGCGCCGATCGTGATCTTCACGGGCTTGCTGTAGAGGTTCGTCGGTGAAATGTTCCAATGCTGGCCTTCGCCTTGATCCATGTGGAGCTTGACGGTGTGGCCGTCGGCGCGACGGAAAGTTTCGTAGCGGTTCAGGACGACCTGCATGTAGTATTCGCCGGGCTTGACGTCGTGGAGATAGCGGACGGGGTAACCGAAGGCGGAGTCATCGATGGTGATGGATTGGCCGGGTTGAAGTTGGTCGACGTTGACGCCGAAGATCATTTGGGTACGGGGGGCCAGCGAGATTTGCATCCGCGGCTCTTCGCCGGGGTCGTTGGAGAGAAGGAGAAGGATGCGGCCGTCGAGAGGCTGGGCGCTGCGTTCTTTGGGGAAGGAGACGGTGATTTTCGGCGGGTCGGAGGGCGGCGCGGGCGTGGCGTGCGCCGGCGGGGCTACTAGCGCGGCGGCCAGTGGTACGAGCAACGACAAAACGGTGCGACGTGCGGAAGTCCACGACTGCAAGCGCGAAGTCATCTCTATTTGTTCTCCGATGTGGGCGGCTGAACACAGTGGGCAAACGCGACAGCCGGAAAAGCGGTGGAAGAATACTTCGTTTTGCGGAGAAAGGTCAGAAAAAATTAATCTGGAAATGTGGATATTGGGACGGATAAAGGATGTTGCGGGCTGGAGGGCTCGATGGCGAAAACGGGACGAGTGGCGTGGGGAGTACTGGGCGCGGCGTCGATCGCGTTGCGGAAAGTGATTCCGGGCATGCAGATGGGCGAGTTGAGCGAGGTCGTCGCTCTTGCGTCGCGGGATGGAGTCAAGGCACGGAACGTGGCGCAAACGTTGAGTATCGCGAAGACGTATGGATCGTACGAGGAATTGCTGGCCGACGAGCACATTGAGGCGGTGTACATTCCACTGCCAAATCATTTGCACGTGCCCTGGGCGATCAAGGCGTGCGAAGCAGGCAAGCACGTCTTGTGCGAGAAGCCGATCGGGCTCAGCGTAGACGAGGTGAAGCAGTTGATCGCGGCGCGCGATCACGCGGGCGTGCTGGTGGGTGAAGCGTTCATGGTGCGGACGCATCCGCAATGGGTGCGCACACGGGACCTGATTCGCGCGGGGCGGATTGGCGACTTGAAATCGATCATGGGAGCGTTCAGTTATTTCAATCGCGATGCGGCCAACGTGCGGAACGTGCTGGAGTGGGGTGGTGGCGGAATAATGGACATCGGGTGCTATCCCATTTTTACGTCGCGATTTATTTTTGACGAGGAGCCTCGGCGCGTAGCCGCCGTGATTCAGCGCGATCCGGAGTTTCGAGTTGATCGGTTGGCCTCGGCGATTCTGGATTTTCCGTCGGGGCAGACGATTTTTACGTGCAGCACGCAGATGGTGCCGTACCAACGGATGCAGTTTTTGGGGACTCAGGGGCGAATTGAAATCGAGATTCCGTTCAACGCGCCGCCCGACCGCGAGACGCGAATTTTGGTCGATGACGGACGCGATGTTTTTGGCGGCGGCTTAACTACAGATATTTTTAGCGTCACGGATCAGTACACCGTTCAAGGCGACGCGTTTTCGCGGGCCATCCGCGAGCACAGTCCGGTGCCGGTGCCGCTGGAGGATTCACTGAATAACATGGCGGTGATCGAGGCGGTGTTCCGCGCAGGGGAGAGCGGGAGGTGGGAGGCTGTGAGGGTTTAGCGCGCTCACCGACGCCAGCGTTGTTTCACGCTAGTTCGTCGCAAGGAGTTTGTGCGCGATCGTTTTCTCAACGAGTGCGCGGAAGCTCGGGGCGATCTCAGCGACGACCTTGACTCGGTCGCGACAAAGAATTTCCTCGTGGTCGATTTTCACGATACGGCAGTCTCCGTTTTTTTGACGTGACTTGAGCTCGAAGCAAACTTGGTCGTAGTCGAGGTCGGGTCCTTTTCCAAAGGGTATGTAGCCTGCAGGCAGCAGGTATTTCCACAGCTGGCGATCGTAGGAGACCTCCAGCCAGCCGGTCAAGTTGTTCGCTTTGGAATTCGCCATGGTCATTCGGCAACCCGAAAAGATCAAAGCCAACCGTGAGTGTGAGATATCGAATGTCGATGGTCTATGAGGAAAACATGGTTTGTGGCGCCCAGGTTACGGGTTCGACGCGGGCGACCAGGAAGACGTAGGATGCGGCGCCGATCAGGCTGACGGCGCTGGTCATGGCGAACGCCCAGAAGAATTGGCCGGTATGGTCGACGATGACGCCGACCAGAATCGGGCCGAGGATGCCAGCGAGGTTGCCGCAGAAATTTTCCAGGCCGGTCCAGCGGCCGGCGGTCGGAGCGCCAGCGAGAATTTGCGTCATGGTCCAGAGATTGGGCGAGCACATGCCGAGTGCGACGCAGCTGAAAATCAGAATCGCCATCGCGACGGTGTGATCGGTGACCAGGAAGACGAGCAGGAAGCTGAGCGATGAGATGCCAAGTCCGCCGCCGCAGAATGCTTTGAGGACGCGCGTGGGATTTTGCGTTGAGGCGATCCAGCGGTCGGCGAGCCAGCCGCAGATGACGACTGAGACGGCAAGCGCGAAGAACGCAGCACCGGCGACGAAGGACATCGTTTGGAGCGAAAAGCCGCGCTGCTTGACGAGATAAAACGGCAGCCACGTGATCAGGAAATACCAGAGGTAGTTGAAGCAAAAAAGTCCGACGAACGTGCCCCAGGCGGAACGTTCGCGGAGGATTTCGGGGATGCCAGCGGGTTGCGTGGATTGAGATTCGGGGAGACCGGGGCCGCGCGGCATCCACTTGAGCCAGGCTGGCAGCCAGAGCAAACTTGCGGCGCCGAGCACGACGAAGAACCAACGCCAGCCGATGTGCGCGACGAGCAGCCCGCCGACGAGCGTGCCAATCGCCGGGCCACCGGCCCATCCCGCCGAGATGAGGCCGTTGGCGCGACCGCGATGTTCGGCGTTGAAATGCTTCGCGATGATTTTGTTGTAGGACGGATAGGCGACGGACTCGCCGATGCCGAGAAGCAGGCGCGCGGCGAGCAGCAGCGCGAAGCCGTGCATCAAGCCGGTGCTCAGCGTAGCGAGCGACCAGATGAAAACGCCGAGCCCGAGCAGCCGGTTCACTTCGAAGCGGTCGACCAGCCAGCCGGAAACAATCTGAAAAAACGCGTAGGTCCAGAAGAAGGAAGAGAGCAGCACGCCCAGTTGCGACGACGAAAGGTGGAGGTCTTCCTTCAGGAGCGGAGCCGCGATTGAGAGCGTGCCACGGTCGACGTAGTTGATCAGGACAGAGACAGAAAGCAGGCCGGCGACGCCGAATAATTTTAGCGGGAGGCGTGGAGTCTGCGCGGGCGTGTCTCGACTCAGGCGCGGAAGTTCGGACGAAGAGCCGCTCACGCAGACGCCTTCGGAGATGGCTGGATGTCCAGCACAACGACGGTTATGTCATCGTCCTGGCTACGGCCGTCGGGATCGTCGGACCAGCGGTTCACATCTTCCAGCAGGGCGTCGGCAAAATTTGAGGCCGAAAGGTTGTTGTGGGCAGTCATAAATTTCTCGATGCGCGGCTTGCTGTACTCTTCGAGTCTTGGGCTCATGGCTTCGAATACGCCGTCGGTGTAGAGAAGGACACGGTCGCCGGGTTGAAGCCGAATCTGCGCCGCGGTGTAGGGAGCATCGGGAAACAGGCCGAGCATCGTGCCGTTTTCCTCGATCATGCGAACATGCTCGATTGAACGGGATGCGAGCATGAGCGGAGGATGGGCGGCACCCGCATAGCGCATCGTGGAGTTCGCGGTGTCGACGAACACGTACGCGGCGGTGACGTAGTGGTCTTCAAATTTACCGGAGAGCGCGAGATTCAAACCGGTGAGCACTCGAACGGGATCGGCGATGTACTGCGATTGCGCGGCGAAGGCCACTTTGACCATGGAGGCGATCAGCGCCGCGGGCACGCCGTGACCTGAAACGTCGGCGATAAGAATACCGAGCCGCTCGTCGCCATCCACGAGAAAGTCGTAGAAGTCGCCTGCGACCTCACTCATGGGGATATACCGGGCAGCGATACTCAGCCCTCGGATATTGGGGATTTCTCGCGGCAACGTGGCGGATTGAATCTGGCGAGCGACGCCGAGTTCGGCGTGGAGCGCGAGCAAGCGCTCTTCGGTCGCGAAGCTGCGGCGAGCGGTGATGTGGCCGAGGCAGCAAACGAATGTCAGAAAGCCCACGAACTCAATGTTGTGTCCGATGCCGCGGATGACGCCGAGGCTCGCGAGGTTGAGTTCGAGGATAAAGGCGGCCCAGACTCCAAAGCCGACGAGAAACACTCGAACGTCATGCGTGAGCGTGTAACTCCGACCCACCTTAAACCAAACAGTGGCCACAAAGATTGCAGAAATCGCGAACGTGCAGAGAACGACGATGTTGTTCATCGACGCGAGGATCGCCAGCTTGACGCCAAAAACGCCAGCGACGATTTCGAGTACGGCGGCGATGGCTTGCGCCCAAACGAGCCAGCGGAAAAACCGTTTCAGGGCGTCGCCAACGAGTTGATAAACGAACAGACCGAAGGGAAGGATGATGACGGCCGAAATTCCCCAATCTGTGAACGCCCAGAATCGCGTCGGCAGGTCGAGGGTCGCCTCGACGCTGGGTCGCTGGCTCAGAAGGCGAATGCCGTAGAGAGCTGCGAACAGACCGAAGTAGACGAGGGTGAGATCCCGGGTTTTAGCCCGGAAGAAATAGAGGCTGGTGGCGCCCAGGCCAATCACCGTGAGTAGCACGCCGGCGCTTACATTCAAAAGTTCCCAGCGCAGCTGAGATTGGGTGAGAGTCAAAGAGGAAGCGACTATGAATGCAACCGGGCCTGGCAGCATGGCATTCCCTTATACGCGGTCAATCAAGGCAAGGCAAACGTGCGATTTCGATGCGCGGAGGGACGAACCTTCTATCGTACTCTCGGTTAGGGCATGAGGTGGTTACGACATGGGGCGTCGGCGCAGGCGTCCGTGCAGGTTCTAACGAAGGTTCAGGTCGCCGGCTCCGACATGGGCGTGCAGTTTGTACCGCCCTGTACCGCTCTTTTCGAACGAACGAAACAGGCCGTCTTTGGTTTCGCCGAATGGTCCGGCCGAAAGGTCGCCAGCGCCGACTGACGCGTCCACGTGCCCGTAGTCGGCGGCAGCGCCCACCTCGATGTTGAGATCGCCGGCGTGCAGCTCGACGTCTTTGTCTCCCGACACACCTTCGATGTTCAAATCGCCAAACGACAGCCGCACGTTGAGGTTGGTCGCCTTGGGCACTTCGATTAGGATCGATGGCCCATCCTTCACAGGGCCGCCGGTCGTGCGGAGTTCGCCGTGATTTCCGAAATGCTTGAAGCTGAGCGAGACCTCGCGGCCCTTTTCGGCGTGGTCGCCCGTCGAACGGACGGAGATTTTCTCCCCGGCGCCGCCAACGATCTTGTAGTCGCCGGCGCGAAGATCGATGCTCAGTTTCTGGTCGTAGGGGAAGTCGATCTCGAAGGGATGTGTGTAGATATCGGTCACGGACAGATGGGTTTGCGGTACGCGGGGCAGGGCCGGTGAAGTAACGGAAACGGTCGCCAGCGACAGAAAAGCCAACGAGGCGAACAGGGCAATCGCAGCACGCATATGCACACCTCTTTCGTGCTCTAAGAAACGCAAAGCACGGTGAAAATGTTTCCGAGCGTCAAAAGAAATCCAGCCCTGCGGTAAGGCCTTCCAAGCAGGCAATGGCAACACCCGCGCCTCGATATTACCCGTACGTCAGATCGAATGGGGTATCCGCGAACGCCAGGTCGAAGTGCTGGACGCGTTTATCGTAGCTGCTAAGAAACGCAGTCACACCGGGCGAGACGACGGCGGCACTGCGGTCGGTCCCGGCAAAAGCGTCAAGCGATTCCAGCGACCGCCAGAAACTCATCACCGTAATGACGATTTCGCCGCCCTCTTCGCGCTTGAGTAGATTCGAGGCGACATACCCCTTCTGCGTGCGAAGTTCAGGCACCACGTGATCGATAAAGTGCTTCTCGTAGGCGGGCCAATTCTGTGGCGTGGCGCGGGCGGACCAGAGGCGAGCGATCATGCGACCTCCTCGTCGCCTCGGTTATAGCATAGGTTCGGATGGGGTTCGACCTAGCGGTTGCGCCGGTTGCAATCATGAGCGATTCGGCAGTAAGCACCGATTGGGGGCGAAGACGGGGACAGCGGTGCCATGCCCCTCGGTGATATGCCTCCGCGATTATTGATCGCGGAGGGCTTGCATGGGATCGATGGTAGTCGCGCGTCGGGCGGGTATGTAACACGCGACGAGCGCCGCCAGCAACAGAATTGCCGCGACGACGCTGAATGCCGGTCCATCGATCGACCCGATTCCATACAACATGCTCTTCATCAGCCGCCCGATTCCGTAGGAGCCCAACAGGCCGATCAGCAATCCAATGAGTCCGAGGGTCATTCCTTCCTTCATGATCAGGCTGAGCACCTGGCCTTCGCCGGCGCCCAAGGCCATGCGCAGTCCGATTTCGCGAGTTCGCTGCGCCACGGCGAACGACATCACGCCGTAAATTCCGAACGCCGCCAGGCACAACGCGATGAACGCAAACCCGCCGAACAGTGCTGCAGAAAACCGCTCGTCGCCCACGGACTCTTTAAGAAGGCTGTCCATGGACTTCACGTCGGACATCGGGAGGTCTGGATCGACAGAGCGAATGACGGCGGCGATGCTCTTTGACATGCCTTCGGGCTCGGCAGCGGTCCGCACGGCCATCGACACGCCGGGCCAAGGACTTTGTGCGAATGGGACGTCGACCTCGGTGAAGCCTTCGCTTTGTGGTCCACCGTTGCGGACCTTTTCGTAGACCCCGACGATCTGCCAAGAGACCGATGGGCCGACGTCGGTGACGCCGGGTATCAACTGATCGATGACAAGGCGCTGCGTCAGCGGGTCAACATCGGGGAAATATTTTTTCACCATCTCCGAATTCACGATCGCGACCGGCATTCCCCCGGCTGCGTCGGCTTCCGTGAAGGCACGGCCGCGCGTGATGCGAATGCCGAACGTCTGGAAGTATTCGGGAGTGACCATGTTGAAGCCGGTATTCGGGCGTCGGGATCGATCCGGAGCCGGTTTGCCCGCGATTTCAAATCCCATGCCGAATCCCGTGCCTTGCACCGGGAAACCCGTCGATACCGACGCCGACGTGATGCCCGGCAGCGCCTGCACGCGGTCGCGTAGTTCGCGGTAGAAAGCGGTGATCTGCTCGGGAGTCTTGAGGCGTTCCGCGGGCATCGGGAGATTGAAGGTGAGGAGGTGGTCGGTGCGAAAGCCCATATCGACGCGAGTCAGATTCCAGAAACTGTGAACGGCGAGCCCGGCGGCTGCCAGGAGTATAAGTGCGAGAGCAAATTCGGCCAGGACTAGCGCGTGGCGAACGCGATGTTTGCCTGCTCCGCCTGAGCGCCCGCCCTCTTTCAGCGTGTCGTTGAGATTGAGGCGCGCCGCCTGAAGCGCAGGCACGCAGCCGAAAAGAACGCCTGCGAGCATTGTCCCGGCCATCGTAAACAGGAGGACCGGAACATTCAGCGTTACGTCCGCTTCGGATGGGAGAGTGTATTGCGGCATTAGCGCGAGGATCACTTTCAGCAGCGCCCACGCGAGGCCTACGCCGAGGGCGCCACCGATGGTGGCGAGCGCGAGGCTTTCGGTTAGAAATTGACCGAAGAGTTGTTTTCGCGTCGCACCGAGCGCCGCGCGTACTGCGATCTCGGACTGGCGAGCCGTTCCGCGCGCGAGCAGAAGATTGGCTACGTTGGCGCACGCGATGAGCAGAACGAAAGCGACTGCGCCAAGCATCATCCAGAGAGCACGCTTTACATTGCGGTCGAGGAAATCGTTTTGCAGTGGCTCGACGACTGCACTCCAGCCTTTATTGGATTTTGGAAACTCCTGACCGATATGCGCCGCGACCGATTGCATGTCGGCGTTTGCTTGCGGCAGCGTGACGCCGGCCTTCATCCGTGCCATTACTAAAACGAAATGGAAATTGTGGTTGATTTGTTCCGGCTTAAAAGCGAGCGGGACATACAACTGAGTTTGCAAGCGGTCGGTGGCGCCGGGAGCGAGAACGCCGACGACGGTGTACTGCTGTCCATCCATTCGAATTTGCTGCCCGACGATGGATTTGTCGCCGCCGAAGCGGTCGTGCCAGAGGCGATAGCTGAGAACGGCTTCGAGGTCTTTGCCGAGTTGGCCTTCCTCGGGCAGAAAGTCGCGACCGAGCAGGAATGGCTGACCGAGAACGTGCAGGAACTGTGGAGTGCAGGCGGATGCCTGGACTCGCTCTGGTTGGGTGCCCGTGCTCAAGCTTAGGGAGCGGCCGCCCCATGCGGCGATGGATTCGAACGTGGAGTTCTGGCGTTGCCAGTCGAGGAAATCGCCCGCTGAGACACCGTTGTGGTTTCCGTTGACCTGGGACCAGACCATGACAATTCGATCGGGCTGGTTGTAGGGCAGAGGAGCGAGCAGCGTGGCGTAGACGACCGAGAAGATCGCGGTGTTGGCGCCAATGCCGAGCGCGAGCGCCAGAACGGCGACCGCAGTGAAGCCGGGATTTTTCAGAAGTAGCCGGAAGCCGAATAGCAGGTCACGCCACAGGTTGCGCATACAGTCCTCCCGACGCTCGAGTGCGGGCACACCAAATCGTCTTTAGCGCATAGACGAGGTGAACGGTGCGAAGGTTTGGACGGCGGTTAAACTTTATTTCAAAAAAACGGGGGCGCAGGAGCGGCGCGCCCGATCAGGACAGAAGTCGTTGTCGCCTTTGAGGCCGCAGCTAGTCGAGTCGGTCGTTATCGGCAGCCGCCTGCGATTGAGGGAACGAGCAGAACTCGGTCGCCCTCTTTCAGGCAGCAGGCTTCACCACCGAGGAAGCGGATGTCTTCCTCGTTGAGGTAGACATTGAGGAACTGGCGGATTTGGCCCGACTCGTCGCGCACGTGTTTAGACAAGTCGGGGAATCGGGTCGTCAGTTCGTTCAACGCGGCCGCGATCGTCGTTGCGCTACAGTCGACATTTGGAGCGCCGTCGGTAAATCGCCGAAACGCCGTTGGGATTTCAATCGTCACGCTCATCTCATCTCCTCGTATTCGTAAGGGCCCGGCAAGCGGTGCCCGTCCTTCGTTTAATGCCGTTACTTCGCGCCCGCAATCGCGCTGGCCGCGGTCAACTGCCCGTCGAGATACGCCTCGAACGCTTCAAGCTTTGGCGCAATTGCTTCGGTAAGCGGGAACTCGCTCGCGATCGCGTCGGTCGTCTTCAAACCGTTTCCGGTGATCGACAGGACGGTCATCTCGTTCGTGCCGATGCGACCTTCTCGAATCAGCTTCTGCGCGACGCCCACGGTCACGCCGCCGGCCGTCTCAGTGAAGACGCCCTCGGTTTCGGCCAGCAGCTTGATGGCTTCCACAATTTCCGGATCAGATGCGTCCTCGGCCCAGCCACCGCTCTGCAATATCTGCTTCGCGGCGTAATTTCCGTCTGCGGGATTGCCGATTGCCAACGATCGCGCGATCGTATTCGGCTTCTGTGGTTCGAACCGCGCGAGTCCACGCTTCACTGCCGTCGAGATCGGCGAGCAGCCGGTTGCCTGGGCGCCGAAAAATTTGACCGGTTTTGCTTCCACCCAACCCAGTTCGACCAATTCGCGGAACGCTTTCGAAATTTTACCGATCAGCGAACCACCCGCCATCGGCACCACGACGTTGTCGGGCAGCCGCCAGCCAAGCTGCTCCGCGATTTCGAATCCGTGCGTCTTGGAACCTTCCGAGTAGTATGGCCGAAGGTTTACGTTCACGAGGCCCCATTGGAAGCGGTCCGCGATCTGCGCGCATAGGCGGTTGACGTGATCGTAGTTGCCGTTGATCCGCACGATGCGCGCGCCGTACACCGCGGTGTTCAGAATTTTCGCCGGCTCGAGATCGGCCGGAATAAAGACGCACGCGTCGAAGCCTTGTTGCGTCGCTTGCGCGGCGACCGCGTTCGCAAGATTACCGGTCGAAGAGCAGCCAACCGTGTCGAATCCAAATCGCCGAGCCGCCGCCAAAGCCGTGGCCACCACGCGGTCCTTGAAGGATAGAGAAGGGAAGCACACCGCATCGTTCTTTACATGAAGCTCTTTTACGCCCAGGCGCTTCGCCAGCTTTCGCACGGCCACCAGCGGCGTGCCGCCCGTCGCGTTCGGCGGGGCAAACCCTTCGGGCAGCGGTAGGAATTCCGCGTAGCGCCACATGTTAAAAGGCCGCGAAGCAAGGTCTTCGCGGCGCACTTTTTGCTTGATCGATGTGTAGTCAAACGAAACTTCCAGCGGCGAAAAACACTCTTCGCAAAACGAGCGGGGAGCATTGCCCCAAGTCTTGCCGCACTCTTTACAGCGCAACTCAAAATGATCCGCCATTTCTCGATCTCCTCAGATCCAACCACTAACGCGTCGCAAGCACCTCCCCACGAGGGAATAGCAAGCTACGGTCCAGCCCGGCAGAATCGATACGTTGTCCGTCGGTTCCGACGGATTCCGCACGCCAAGCAAAATCCAACGCCAAAGGTGATTTAGGGTCAGCAGGGAGGGGCTAAAAGACGAAAAAGCCCTCCGTGCCAAAGGCTTGGAGGGATCTCAGAAAATCTTCTAAGAAAGCTCTGAAGCTCTTTAGCAGTTTTTTACGTGGAGCAAGTTGCCCTAAATCGCCACGTTTCAAGCGCGACCGCCTGGAGGCAATCGCAACTCCATCTTTTATGCTTGAGAACTCCATCGTTGTCAAGCGCAAACAAGTTGAGGCCCCGGTGACACAGTCGACCGGCGACCGAACCTAGCTTCGTTCGTCGACTCCCAGTTACTTCAATCCGACCAGCGCAAATTTCCACGAACCATCCGACTGCCGCTTCAACACGCGCATTCCTTGTGTTCTTGGAACGACGACCGGCCCTTCCTTCGCCGACATCTGATACGTCGCCTCGGTATTGCCCACCTCAAGCGCCCAGCCATCGACAATCTGCAACTCCTTGATATCGGTCGAATACTTCGACACCTTGAACTCTGGGAATCCCGTGCGGGTCTTCACATACAGATCCTGCATCGCTTTTTTCCCGACGACTGGTCCGTTTGGCCCGTCAATCTTTACGCCGTCTTCCGACCAGAGATTCGTCATCGCTGTGGGATCCTGAGTCAGCGTTGCCGCAACGTCCGCTTTGTGGAGTCGATCGATGGCCGCGAGGTCCGCGTTATGTGTGTTTGCCTGCGGGGTGGGTTGGGGTTCCGCGCGTCGAGTGAACGAGCCGATGGCCAGCCCCACAACGAACGCGATGGTCACAAAAACGATAGAGGTCCTGCTCATAGAGCCCTCCGTTACCCCTAACCTGTGGCAATCAATCGAGTTTGTCAATCATCCAGGGCTGGGCCGAACATCGCCGCGAAGCCCTGCTAACTCTTGTGCGCTCAATACTCGCACTCCCTACAACATAATGACCCGCTCGCGCGTCCAATAAACATCAACACGCTACTAGGAATGTTTAGGAGTACTATTTTCCGGCGGGTCGCACGTTCACGGAATCAGGCACCCGGCCTTTCGGACAGTATAAGTTCTGGCGCAATCGATTTGCGCGCGCAACCGCGAGCAAACCCAGGTGTTATACTTTTTACGGGCGGCGTGGATTTTTCCAAGACATAGGAGCAAGACAATATGGGGCAGCAAGTACGCGAGATTTTCGACTGGGCGCGCCGGCGAAAGCTGCTGGCTTCGGCATTTCTGGTCCTCACGCTGGTCATCGGCATCCTGATTGGCTCCGTCGTCTCAGGCCGCACCTCGGCCATGAAAGCGATGTCCAGCTTCGCCGGGACCAATGCCACGGCCCTGAGGTTGCCCGATCCGATTCCCGCCTCCGCCTCGTTCTCGGGAATCGTTACTCGTGTTGAACCCGCCGTCGTCAATATCGCCACGACTCAAGTTCTCGAGCGCAAGCCCGCCGGGCGCAAGCGTCGTCCACAAGCTAGCCCAGGCCAGGGCCAAGGTGGCCAGGGCTACGGTAATGACCAGGACGATCCCATGCAGGATTTCTTCGACCGCTTCTTTGACGGTCGCCAGGACGCTCCTCCGCAGGCCGAGCGCAGCCTTGGTTCCGGTGTCATCGTCGACAAGCGCGGCTACGTTCTCACCAACAATCACGTCGTCGAGCAAGCCACCAAGATTCAAGTCCAGCTCGATGGCGACCCGAATAAGTACACCGCGAAGGTCATCGGCGTTGATGAAGACACCGACCTCGCCGTAATTAAAATTGAAACGAACAAAGATCTGCCGACCGCCAAGCTCGGCAATTCCGACGGTGTCAACGTCGGCGATTGGGTCCTCGCCATCGGCAGCCCCTTTGGCCTTAACGCCACCGTCACCGCTGGCATCATCAGCGCGAAAGACCGCAGCGGCATCGGCGGCTCGAATCACCAGTTTCAGCGTTTTCTGCAGACCGACGCGGCGATCAACCCCGGCAACTCCGGCGGCCCGCTTGTCGATCTCGCCGGTGAAGTCATCGGCATCAACACCGCGATCATCACCGGCAGCCGCGGATACGAAGGTGTTGGTTTCGCGCTTCCTTCGACGGCCGCAATCAACGTCTACAATCAGATTATCTCGCAAGGCCGCGTAACGCGTGGCTCGATCGGCGTGAGCTTCCAGGAAGAACTCGGCACCAACTCGATCACGCTCAAGGAACTCGGCGCGCCGAACGGCGGCGTCGTGATCATGGGCGTTGAAGCCGGCAGCCCTGCCGAAAAGGCGGGTCTCAAGGGCGGCGACGTCATCACCGCCGTCAACGGCAAGCCCATCAAGACGGGCAATGATCTGGTCAACCCGATCGCGCAGGCGCCGATTGGCAGCAAGGTTAAGCTCAACTACGTGCGCGATCGCGCCGCTAAGGAAACGACGGCTGTCGTCGAAGACCGTACTCGCGTCTTCCCGACACAAGCGGGCCGCGTCGGCGATCAGCCGGGCGAAGCCGCTCCAGCGGAATTCGGCCTTCGCGTCGAGAGCCTGACGCCCGATCGCGCCTCGCGCATCGGTATGGAAGGCCAGCACGGTGTGGTCGTCGCCGATGTCGATCCAGCCAGCTTCGCCGACGATCTCAACTTCGGCCGCGGCGACGTCATCACCGAAATCAATCGCACGCCCGTTGGTTCGATGGACGACTACAAGTCCGCCATCACCAAATTGAAGGCCGGCGAAAACGTAGTGTTCAAGGTTCTGCGCCGCGGCGACAACGAGCACACGCTAACCGTCTTCCTGTCCGGCGTAGTCCCAGCCGAGGGCAAGCAATAGAATTTTCCCGGGTGCCGCACCCTCCTGGTGTTAGGAAGGTGCGGGTTTCTCCAACCGTAGTCGGGGCCAGACGAGTGATCGATTCGAACGGTACGAGTTGCTAGAGCTAGGAAAGGATCGAGCGAAATGCGATCAGCACTGCGACTAACCACAGCTCTATTCCTGGCCGCAGCCTTGTGTCTGTCCGCAACCGCTCAGACCAAATCCTCGTCCGCGGCGTCGAAATCTTCTACCGGCAGCAAATCGCACAAGTCCACCAAGAAGACCTCGCGTAAAAAAGAAAAAGGCCAGATGGCCCCGACGGCGGAACGCATCACCGAGATTCAGCAAGCGCTCGCAAAAGATGGCTCGTACTCCAGCGCCCCCAGCGGCAAATGGGATGACAACACCGTCGATGCAATGAGGAAATTCCAGACCACACATGCGCTCAATCCCTCAGGCAAACTAGACGCGCTCACGCTTGAAAAATTGGGACTGGGCTCGGTAACCGCAGGCATCGCGGAACCCGTCGCGCCACCCAACTCCAGTTCCAGGCTGACCGGTTCGTCCCAACCGTCTTCGCGTCAGTAAAGCCAGCCAGAACCCTTCATCTTCCGCAGCAAGATCTACGTTCCGTTCGAACGCTAAGTAGTTTCGCTAGCGGTACGGGCACTCGGCACAAATGCGCCCGCAGTGTCGTTCGAACAAAAATCTCGCCGCACCAAAATATTTCGAACCGTCTCATTTTTTTACACGATGGCTGTCCTTGATGCCGCCGGAGGGAACCGCAAAACGCGCATGCTAAAATGTTGAAGGCTGGAGATTGCGGGCGCAAGCTCCAGCCTTCATTTGTGCCCAAGGAGAATCACTCAATTGCTTGCTCATAAAGTAGCGCCGGTAACTAGTCGATTTGCCAGCAACTTGTAAATTCCGTGTAAAAAGTGGAAACAAACGTTCGCGCAAGTCACGTTTCCGGCACGCGTTACAGACAACGCAAAAATTGACGGGGTAAGAGGGGTTTGACGCCTTTCCCAACCGCGGTTAAGATAAGAGTCTCTAGCGGTAATTCCCGCGACATCCGCACCCGAGCAGCCAACCGCCGCTTCATCCAGGAGCCGTCAAGTTGTGGTGGCTCAAAGGTTTAGCGGAGGCCAGACACGTCCTACGGCTTCAGGACGTTTAGCAAGGCCCGTTTCGCAGACCGATCTTTGGAAGCCTTTCTCAGGAGGAAGCATGGCGACTGCAGCAGCCCCGCGCGTTTACAGGAACTTTATCAACGGTGAGTGGGTCGATTCCCGAAGCGGGAAAGCCTACGAGAATCGCAATCCCGCCAACACCGACGAACTGGTCGGGATGTTCGTCTCTTCGACTTCGGAAGATGTCGACGCGGCTATTGAGTCCGCGAAAGCCGCGTACAAAAAATGGCGCCTGACTCCCGCGCCGAAGCGCGCCGAAATTTTGTATCGGGCCGCCGAACTGCTTGTCCAGCACAAGGAAGAATTTTCGAAGGACATGACGCGCGAAATGGGCAAGGTCCTCGCCGAAACGCGCGGCGACGTGCAGGAAGCGATCGACATGACCTACTACATGGCCGGCGAAGGCCGCCGCTTGTTTGGTCAAACGACGCCGTCGGAACTGCCGAACAAATTTGCGATGAGCGTACGCCAGTCGATCGGCGTCTGCGGCATGATCACGCCTTGGAATTTTCCGATGGCGATCCCCTCGTGGAAAATGATGCCCGCGCTCGTCAGCGGAAACACCGTCGTGCTCAAGCCTGCGGAAGATACGCCACTTTCCTCGTATCATCTCGTACAGATTTTGAGCGAAGCGGGATTGCCGCCTGGCGTCGTGAACCTCGTCAGCGGTGATGGACCGAACGCGGGCGCTCCACTCGCGGCGCACCTCGATGCGCCGGTGATCAGCTTCACGGGTTCGACGGCAGTAGGCCGCCTAATCGCGCAGGCTTGCGCGCCCGAATTCAAACACTGCAGCCTCGAAATGGGCGGCAAGAACATCATCGTCGTGCTCGAAGATGCAAATCTCGATCTTGCTGTTGACGGTGCGGTCTGGGGCGGCTTTGGCACCACGGGCCAGCGCTGCACTGCGGCCAGCCGCATCGCCGTGCACAAGAGCGTTTACCACGAGTTCGTGACGCGCTTTGTGGATCGCGCGAAGAAGTTGAAAATCGGCGATGGTCTGGACGCGACGGTGGAGATGGGGCCATGCATCAATGAGCAGCAACTCAAGACCGTCATGGAGTACGTCGCCATCGGAAAGTCAGAAGGCGCGAAGCTGCTGACAGGCGGTACTCGTCTCGATTCCGGCGCGTACGCCAAGGGCTGGTTCCATCAGCCGACGGTGTTCGGCGATTGCGGCCCGAAGATGCGCATCGCGCAGGAAGAAATCTTCGGCCCCGTCGTTTCCGTGATTCCGGTCGGTTCGTTCGACGAAGCCATCGACGTCGCCAACGGCGTGCCCTACGGCTTGTCCGCCTCGGTCTACACGCGCGATGTAAATCGCGCCTTCCAGGCCACGCGCGATCTCTACACCGGCATTGTCTACGTCAACGCACCGACAATCGGCGCCGAAACGCATCTGCCATTCGGTGGCACCAAGCAAACCGGCAACGGCCATCGCGAAGCCGCGATCGCCGCAATCGACTTCTACACCGAGTGGAAGACGGTCTATATCGACTACAGCGACAAACTGCAGCGCGCTCAGATCGACAACAACTAGGCGCGAGGTTCCCGGCGCGATTCGTGTACGGCGCGCACTGCTCCGCCCAGTTGGTCCGGGCGTCCAGTATTGGATCAGTCCGGCTTTTCGTTTGGTTCGTTCGAGACGTTACGACGGCGAACTACTGACAACCGGAATGCGCGTGGAAACGTTCAGCAGGTGCTTGCGGGCAGCCCAGGTGTGATGTTCGGAATGAAACGCTTCGGGCTCAACCCACACGAGCTCATGTTCGTGCGATTCGGAAATGCTGTCGCCCAGCTCGGCCGCATAAAACGTCGCATAGTGCGCGGCGCATCCGCCTTCGACGGCTGAGTACTGAAGCGCCTGGCCGATCCGTTCACCGATCTTGATCTTGCAGCCCAACTCTTCTCGGACTTCACGGTGCACGGCGTCGGTGGGTGTTTCCGGGAAATCGATCCCCCCGCCGGGAAGGTGGATCACATCGCCTTCGCGGGCTCCGGCGACCAGTCCATCGCTGTTGATCACTACCGCGTACGCGCACTCGCGGGTTTTGCGCAATGCTTCGCCAGTTCGCTGGCCAAAAACGGGGACGTTCGGCTCCATGATCCTAGGATGCACGGTTGCCGCAGGAACTTCAATGCTGGATGCGCATGAAAATATTTTCCATCTGTCGAAATCTCCGTCCTCGGAACGCCGCGAAGGGCTTGCGTTGACGGGGGTTGACAGCGTTTCTACAATGGTAGTCAGGCACTCCGGGCAGAGTGCAATCCTATGAGAACTCCCGCGCTTCAGGAACGTCGTAATCGCCAGATTCTGGCCGACGTAGTTCGGACGTATATCGAGACGGGCGAACCCGTGTCTTCACGCGCGATTTCGGCGCGCTTCGAGGAGACGATTAGCACCGCGACGATTCGCAACGTTATGGGAGAACTCGAGGACGGTGGCTTCTTGTATCAGCCGCATACTTCTGCCGGCAGAGTTCCGACGGCGGCTGCGTATCGTTTCTTCGCGCAGGAGATCGCGACGCAGGCGACGCTGAGCACCGTCGATAAAGAGTGGATCCAACGCGAAATGAATTCCGCTACGAACGCAGCGGAAGTCACCGAGCGCGCCGGGCACGTGCTGGCGGAAGTATCGAACGGGCTCGGTATCATTGTGTCGCCGCCGATGGGCAAGACGGTGATCGAACATGCGCGGATGTGGCTGCTGCCCGACGGCCGCGTGGTCGTGGTTCTGATTTCGCCGGGCGGGAATACGCGCGACAAAATTTTGCGTCCTGCGCGGCCGTTTACGCAGGCGGAATTGGATGCGACGGCGGACTTCTTGAACCGCCACTATTCCGGCTGGACGCTTGAAGCGATTCGCGCCGACTTGCTGCAGAAGCTGGCGACCGAACGCGAACGCTACGAAGGCATCGTGCAGGGCGCGCTGGCCCTTTGCGATCCGGTAGTCCTCGGCGAAGACCGCGCGCGACAGGTACACGTGGAAGGCGCGGCGCAAATGGTGGGCACCGGCGAGTTCGTCGACCAAGTGCAGTTGCGCGACGTGCTTGCTGCTATTGAAGAGAAACATCGATTGGTGACGGTTTTGAACGCGTGCATCGACGGCCCGGAGCCGGTGTACGTGCAGATCGGCGTCAAGGAGATTTCCGGGTCGGGCGAAAACCTGGCGCTGATCAGCGCTCCATACATGAGGCACGATCTCGTGCAAGGGTCGCTCGGTGTGCTTGGCCCGACGCGCATGCGCTACGAGCGCGCGATCACCGCGGTTGCCTACGTGGCGCAGCTATTCAGCGAGACACTGAGCAAAATTTGAGAGACTTCTTCCAGAGGAAAGGCAAGAAAGTGCCCGATAAGGATATCAACAACAATTCGCAGCCCGAAGAACCGAACGGAGACGGAGATGCCGCCGGTACCGAAGCGGAGACAGCGAAACTCGTAAGTGAACTCGACGATCTGCGCCAAACGCTGCTGCGTCGCCAAGCGGACTTCGACAACTATCGCAAGCGCATCGAGAAGGAACGCACCGAGGATTCCAAGCGGGCAACGGCTCGCGTGATCGAGGGGTTGATTCCGGTGATCGACGGCTTCGAGCACGCGCTCGCCGCGCATCGCGAAAAGGAATACGAAAATTACCGCAAAGGTTTCGAGCTCATCTACAAGCAGTTGCTCGATAACGTGACGAAGCTCGGTGCTGAGCGAATCGACCCGGTCGGGAAGCAATTCGATCCTCATTCGCATCAGGCGATGGACCGGCTCGAGACCACCGACCATGAAGACGGCACGATTGTGCAGACATTTCAACCGGGATACGTGTTCCACGGACGCGTGTTGCGCCCCGCGATGGTGCGCGTAGCGGTCTCGACGGTTCCCGCATCCAAGAAGACCGTGAACTGACGCGGTTGAAGCAAAACACGGCGCGTAAACGTATCGAGAGGCAGTGATCGAAAGATAGCGAGCGAACACGGCGAACCCATTTCGAGGAGATTGAAGTCGCATGGCGAAGGCGAACCAACGTGATTATTACGAAGTGCTCAGCGTCTCGCGGACGGCGAGCGTCGAGGAGATTAAGGCCTCGTATCGCAAGTGCGCGCTGAAGTGGCACCCGGACCGCAATCCGGAAAATAAGGCTGAGGCGGAAACCAAGTTTCGCGAGAGCACGGAAGCCTACAGCGTGCTCAGCGACCCGCAGAAGCGGCAGGTCTACGACAACTACGGTCATGCAGGGCTTTCGGGCTCATCGGCCGGAGTCGATTTCAGCGGCACGATTTTCCAGGACTTCCACGACATCTTCGGCGATTTCTTTGGCTTCGAGGACATGTTCTCGGGCGGTCGCCGTGGTGGTCGCGGGCGGACGCAACGCGGCGCCGATCTTCGCTATGACATGACGCTCACGTTTGAAGAGGCGTCGACGGGCGTCACGACCAAGGTGAAGTTGCCGCGCCAGGAATACTGCGAAAGCTGCAACGGCACCGGAGCGAAAAAGGGAACCGGCGTCGCCGCCTGCCAGGCTTGCGCGGGCCGTGGACAGCTCGCGTATCAGCAAGGATTTTTTACGATTACGCGTACGTGCCCCACTTGCCAAGGCGCGGGGCAAATTATTCGTGAGCGCTGCCCCGATTGCCGCGGGCAGGGACGCATCGAGCGCGAAAAGACGATCGAGCTTCGCATTCCGCCGGGCGTTGACACAGGAACGCGCCTGCGCGTCGGCGGCGAAGGCGAACCTGGACCAAACGGCGGTCCGGCGGGCGACTTGTACGTCGTGCTCGAAGTGAAAGAGCATTCGTTCTTCGAGCGGCGCGGCGCGGATTTGTACTGCACGATTCCCATCAGCATCACGCAGGCGACGCTTGGGACCGAGTTGCAGGTGCCGGGGTTAATCGGCGAGGAGAATTTGAAGATTCCAGAAGGCACGCAGAGCGGCGCCGTCTTCCGTTTGAAGTCGAAGGGATTGGCCGATCCGCGCGGCGGCGGCAAAGGCGATTTGTACTATCACGTGCGGGTAGTCACGCCGACGAAGCTGACCCGCGAGCAGCGGAAGTTGATCGAGGAACTTGGTGGCTCGCTGAAGGCGGACAACAAACCGGCCGAACGCAATTCGTCGATCTTCGACAAGGTCAAAGATATTTTCGGCTAGGGTGGCGGCTCTGGTCTTGTACTCGCAGATCCCCAGGGAATATCTAATCGTTACGTAACGACTGGCCTTCGGGCTAGCAGCCATGGGTCGGGATTCGGGTTCATGCTAGTGCAAGCATGAAACTCGAATACGCCATAACGTTCGACGATTTCCGTTCGGTTCAGGCGCCCTTCACCGTTAAGGCAGGCCGCAACGTCGGATTCTGGGCGGCCCTGGTCGTGTGCGCCGCGATGGCGCTACTCGGCATCGTCTGCGTGTTTCAAGGACTTGGCGTTGCGCTGGGAATTTTCCTGATCGGCCTCGGCACCCTCGCCGCTGGCGCCGCGTATTATTTCGATTCGCGATCCGTCCAAGCCGCGAAGCAGAAGTACGAAGACGGAATTGAGCGTGTTTTCCAGCAGATTCACTGTCGCGACCGACGCGTCCTCGAGGTTGACGAGGCTGGCTTCACGATCCATTGCGCGTGCGGCACAGTCTCTCGACCGTGGTCGGAGCTAATCAGTTTTTCCGAGAACCAGCCCTTTGTGGTCATTCGGACGAAGTCGGACCTGGTGCCTGTCCCCCGATCGGCATTCCGTTCTGAAGGTGATCTGACCGAGTTTCGTGCTCTCGCATTGGGCAAGCTGAACCAGGCGAAGCCTTTCGCTGTCCGGCCGATCGACTTCCGATACCAGCCAGCCGATTTTCGTAATGGCGCTCTCTTGAACGCGCTTCACGCTGGCGGCTGGCGTCGCTGGCTCCGTAGCGCCGTGAGTCTTGCGGGATTCGGCTACCTCATGTCTCTGGTTTTGCAGTCGCAGTCGCCCTCCCGGAGGGACGCACCGGCGGCGTTTTATCTCGCCTTCGGCACGGTCTTGCTATTCGCGCTCGTAGGTCGCCTGATAAAAAAGAAAAATCACTACAACGGATCGCTTCGATTGACATTCGGGTCCGAGGGTTTGCACATTCAGGACCCTCAGACTGTCGCTGTCGTTGGGTGGGACCGTTTTCTCGGATATCTGGAAGATCGAAATGTATTTCTCATCTACAGCAGCCCAAAACTGTATCGGATTGTTCCGAAGCGAATTCTCGCCGACCGAGAGAAGGAATTCGCGTCTCTCCTAGGGGCGAAACTTCCGATCTATAATTACAAGCGGCCGGCGCTTCCTGTCCAAGCGGCTATGACGTCCGCTCCGAACTAGCCGCCCTGAACGAGCGCACTGTTCTCCTGCTAACCCTTCACTGAGTTACAATTCGTCCTCATGCGGCGGCGATTTTTTATCGAGCAATTCGATGGCGCGAGCGCGGTTATGGAAGGCGAGGCTGCGCATCATCTCGGGCGCGTGTTGCGCGCCCAGCCGGGACAGCTCTACGAATTGAGCGACGGCGCTCGGGTGCAGCTTGGCCGCGTTGAAAACGCTACTCGCGATCGCGTTGAGTTTGCGTTGGTGGAAGAAATTCCTTCGTGGCAGCCGGCGGTGCAGACCACGTTGCTGCTTGCCATTGTGAAATTCGACTCGTTTGAGTGGGCGCTGGAGAAAGCGACCGAACTTGGTGTTGCTACGATTGTTCCTGTTGCGGCTGCGCGTAGCGAAAAGGCTTTGGTTGCCGCAGCCGGGAAGCGCTCGGAACGTTGGCGCAGACTTTTGCTCGAGGCGTCGCAGCAATCGCGGCGGGTGCGGTTGCCGCGACTCGCCGGTACGGCGCGTCCCAGCGAGGTTTTCGGCGGCTCGAAGGGCCGCGCAAAAATATTGCTCTCCGAGCGCACGTCGGCATCGCCATTGCGCGATATTTTGGCGAACGTTCAGACGGCGCAAGCCGCCGTGGCGATTGGCCCCGAAGGCGGCTGGACCGATCAGGAGTTTGCTGCGGCGATTGGAGCGGGGTTCGCCGAAGCTTCGTTAGGCCGGCTCATCCTGCGGACCGAGACGGCGGTCGTCGCGGCCCTTGCCTGCGTGAATTACGCACTTGAGAAGTAAGCTGGCAACGAAAGACGCCGCTTGGCGCGTCTCATCAGGCGTCGCGGTAGGGCTTCAGTGCGGTAGCCAGTGGCGCACCGAGCCGATGCGTGGCGGCGGCGAAGCTGCGTCTAGCGTCTGGCGCTGCGGACGTGTTATAAATACGAGGCAGCAAAAAATGGAAAGCACGGACGAGAGACACCCTCCGGCACCCGAAAGCACCGGAGTCACGGATTCCCCCGCGCCAACGCTAGGTTTCGGCGCGTCCCCTGAGCATTCCCCCTCGAATAATTCCAATCATTCGCTGCGCAACGAAATTCGCATCTGGACCCGCGATCTGCTTATCGCGATTGGGTTGGCGCTCGTCATCATCGTTTTCTTGTATCAACCAGTGAAGGTCGAAGGCACGAGCATGGCGCCGCTGCTTTCCGACCAGGAGCGGATTTTCATCAACAAATTTGTGTACCGGTTTGAGCCGATTGAACGTGGCGACGTCGTGGTGTTCTGGTATCCGCTGGACCGGTCGAAATCGTTCATCAAGCGCGTCGTGGGATTGCCGGGTGAGATGGTGGAGATTCGCAAAGGTATCGTCTACGTGAACGGAGTGCCGTTGCCCGAACCGTACGTTCCGCCGCAGTACGAAGATCTGACCGACTTTCAGCCGACCAAGGTCGGCGAGCACAGCTACTTTGTGATGGGCGATCACAGGATCAGCTCAAACGATTCACGAGTTTTTGGTACAGTGCCAAGTCACTTTATTTACGGGCGCGCCGTGTTTGCGTATTGGCCCGTGGATCACTTCGGGTCGCTCTCGGCGACCTCGACGACGGAAGCGAAAACGAAATGAATTTCGACGGAGGATACACTGAACGAAGTTCAACACCGACCTGCCACTCTCGCGCTGGAAGACGGGCGCATATTTAACGGCCGCGCGGCCGGCGCGATCACGCGCCGGGGCGGCGAAGTTGTTTTTAATACCAGCCTCACCGGATATCAGGAAGTTTTCACCGACCCAAGTTACGCGGGACAGATTGTCTGCCTGACGTATCCACACATCGGAAATGTGGGTGCGAACCTCGACGATCAGGAATCGCCGCGGCCGTACATCGAGTCGCTGATCGTGCGCGAATTTTCGCAGGTGTCGTCGAACTGGCGATCGGCGGAAACGGCGCAGCTGTATTTGAACCGGCACAAGATTCCGGTGATCTGGGATATCGACACGCGAGCGCTGGTGCGGCATCTCCGCCAGTTCGGTGCGTTGCGCGGCGTGTTGGCCACGGATGGAACGCCGTCCGATCAGTTGATTTTTGAAGCGAAGCAGTTGCCATCGATGGCCGGGCAGGAATTGGCCAGCCGAGTCTCGACCGCGAAGACCTACAAGTGGGACACGGGCTCGATCGATTTTGTCAGCTCGCCATGGACCGAGCAGATGGGCGAGTCGGGAGTCGGCGGCGAAGGGCGCAAACTGCGCGTCGTCGCGTACGACTACGGAATCAAGCAGAACATCTTGCGATTGCTGGTCGATCATCAGTGCGAAGTCGCCGTAGTTCCGGCGCAGACTTCGGCGGAGGACGTTTTGGCGATGGAAGCTGACGGCGTGTTCTTGTCGAACGGCCCGGGCGATCCCGAGCCGGCGACCTACGCGATCGAAAATATCCGGAAGATGCTGGGGAAGGTTCCGGTGTTTGGGATTTGCCTGGGGCACCAGCTGTGCGGACTCGCGCTCGGCGGGAAGACGTTCAAATTGAAGTTCGGACATCACGGCGCGAATCATCCGGTGAAGAATCTGCTTACGGAGCAGGTTGAGATCACATCGCAGAATCACGGCTTTTGCGTCGATCCCGAATCGCTGCCTTCGAGCGACGTCGAGATCACGCACTTGAACTTGAACGATCACACGAACGAGGGGCTGCGGCACAAATCGCTGCCGCTGTTCAGCGTGCAGTATCATCCGGAAGCTTCGCCCGGGCCGCACGATTCGCACTACTTGTTCACGCAGTTCACGGATTTGATGAAAGAGTTCGCATCCCCGGGGAGTTCGCGGCGGTGAAAGATCCTCGACATGAGGTCGAGAGGCGGTCTGAAGAACGCCCGTCAGGGCTCGGCTTCAGCTGTGCCGATTTGCAGTTGGGAGGAGCGCGGCTTAGCCGCTGAGGGAATGTCAATCCAAGCCGTAACGGCAGCGTTGCAGGGACGTATTTCGTGACCGCCCGAACGTGGGAGGGCCGCAAATTGTTCGTTGGTGAGACGGTTGGCGAAGTCTTTGTAAATTGCCGAGACCCATATCGAGTTGCCGGAGAGTTTGATCTGCATTCGTTCGGGCTGATGCCGGACGATCTCCACGTTCTGCTCACACGAGCGCAGAACAAGACTCTTGAGCGGTGCCTGCAGCTCCTAAAGGGTGGATCCGCGCACGCCATTGGTAAGGCAAGGCAAATGCAATTTCCAGTTTGGCAGCGTGGATTTTCAGACCATCGCGTTCGCGATGCCGCTGGCCACGACAATCAGGTCCGGTATCCCGAGCAGAATCCGATGCGAAAGCGTCTCGTGACTACAGCGGCAGAATTTCGCTGGTCCTCAGCGTTCCATATGATTTCCATGGACATTGCACCTCAGGGGCTGACGCCCCAAGAAAGGGCGGTCGCTGGTCGGCACGGCTGAAGCCGTGCCCTGACGAAAGCTCCATGCCAAAGCGTACAGACATTAAGAAGATTTTGATCATTGGGTCAGGGCCGATTGTGATTGGGCAGGCCTGCGAGTTTGATTATTCGGGGGCGCAAGCTTGCAAGGCGCTGCGAGGCGAAGGATATGAGGTCGTGCTGGTGAACTCGAACCCGGCAACGATCATGACCGATCCGGAATTGGCGCATCGCACCTATATCGAGCCGCTGACGAAGGAATACCTCGAGGAAATTCTGGCGCGCGAACGGCCGCAGGCGATTTTGCCGACGGTCGGTGGGCAGACGGCGCTGAACCTTGCCGTGGAGCTTTCTGAGAGCGGGATTCTCGAGAAGTACAAAGTCGAGATGATCGGTGCGTCATTGCGCGCGATCAAGGTGGCTGAGGATCGGCTGTGGTTCAAGGATGCTTGCCGGAAGATTGGGCTGGAAGTTCCGGCGTCGGCACTAGTGAACAACGCACAGGATGCGCTGCGACTATGCGATCAGCTTGGATTCCCGCTGGTGATTCGGCCATCGTTCACACTTGGCGGAACCGGCGGATCGATCGCGTACAACCGAGAAGAGTTTGGCGAAGCGATTTCACACGCGCTCGACATGAGCCCGGTGCACGAAGCGCTGGTCGAAGAATCGGTGCTCGGCTGGAAGGAATACGAGCTCGAAGTGATGCGTGACTTTCGCGACAACTTCGTGGTGATCTGTTCGATCGAGAATTTCGACCCGATGGGCGTGCACACGGGCGACTCGATCACCGTCGCTCCCGCGCAGACGCTGACCGACAAGGAATATCAGCGGATGCGCGACGCCGCAGCGGCGATCGTGCGCGAGGTCGGCGTCGAAACCGGCGGGTCGAACGTGCAGTTCGGCGTCAATCCTGCCAACGGGCGCATGGTCGTAATCGAGATGAATCCGCGCGTGTCGCGCAGTTCGGCGCTAGCCAGCAAGGCGACGGGATTCCCGATCGCGAAGATCGCCGCGCGCCTGGCGGTTGGGATGACGCTGGACGAAATCTCGAACGACATCACGAAGAAGACGCCCGCGTGCTTCGAGCCCACGATCGACTACGTCGTCGTGAAGATTCCCAAATGGCAATTTGAGAAATTCCCGGGCGCGGATACGACGCTTGGCACGCAGATGAAGTCGGTTGGCGAAGTAATGGCTATCGGGCGCACGTTCAAAGAAGCGCTGCAAAAGGGAATCCGCTCGCTCGAGCCGCACACTCCGTGGCGCGCCCCTGCCGAGACGCCGGAATCGCTGCTGCGCGAGAAATTGGCGACTCCGCGCGCGGATCGCTTGCATTGGCTGCTCACGGCGGTTGAGCGTGGCCTGCCCGCAAGCGAAATCTGCGAGCTGACGAAAATCGATCCCTGGTTCGTCCAGCAGTGTGAAGAGATCAACGCGATGAACCGCCGCGCCGCGAGCGTGACGGTCGAAACTGCGTCGAAAGATTTACTGCGCGAAGTGAAGCGCCACGGCACGAGCGACGAAGTGCTGGCGCAAATCTGGAAAACGACACCGGCCGCCGTGCGATTGCAGCGCGCGCGATACGGCGTGGCGCCTGTATTCAAGCGCGTCGATACTTGCGCCGCTGAGTTTGAGTCGTTCACACCGTACATGTACTCGACGTACGAGGACGAAGACGAATCGGAGCCCACAACCAAGGCGAAGATCATGATTTTGGGCAGCGGTCCGAACCGCATCGCGCAGGGAATCGAGTTCGATTATTGCTGCTGCCATGCGTCGTTTGCGCTGCGAGAAGACGGCTACGAAACGATCATGGTGAATTGCAATCCGGAGACGGTTTCGACGGACTACGACACCTCCGACCGCTTGTACTTCGAGCCGCTCACGCTCGAAGACGTGCTCGCGATCGTCGAAAAAGAGAAGCCGCAGGGCGTGATCGTGCAGTTCGGCGGTCAGACGCCGCTCAATCTCGCGCTCGAACTCAAGCGCAACGGCGTGCCGATTATTGGGACCACGCCGGAATCGATCGACCTCGCGGAAGATCGACGCCGTTTCGGCAGATTGCTCGAAGAGCTAAAGATCCCGCAACCGCGAAACGGGACGGCGCTGATTCCCGAAGAAGCGGCGCGCGTGGCCGGCGAAATCGGATTGCCAGTGCTGGTGCGCCCGAGCTACGTGCTTGGCGGGCGTTCGATGGTGATCGCTTACGACGTCAACACCGTGCAGGAGTATGTCGCGCAGGCGGCGTTGATGGGTCCGGCGCGGCCAGTGCTCATCGATCAGTTTCTCGAAGAAGCGACCGAAGTCGATGTCGATGCCCTCGCCGACGGAACCGACGTCGTCATCGGCGGAATCATGGAGCACATCGAGGAAGCCGGCGTACACTCCGGCGACTCCTCCTGTGTGCTACCACCGGTAAGCTTGTCGCCAAAAATCCTCGACACGATTCGCGACTACACGCGCCGCCTCGCGCTCGCGCTCAAAGTCGTCGGCCTCATGAATGTGCAGTACGCCATCCAACGCGACACGGTTTACGTGCTCGAAGTAAATCCGCGCGCGTCGCGTACGGTTCCGTACGTCAGCAAGGCCACCGGCGTGCCTCTCGCGAAAGTTGCTTCGCGTTTGATGGCAGGCAAGCGCCTCGCCGACATGAAGTTGCCGCTCGTTAGAAACAACGGCGTGATGGAAATCGCCGTCCACGATTTCTACGCGGTGAAATCGCCGGTGTTCCCGTTCAACAAATTCCGTGGCGTGGATACGATCCTAGGTCCCGAAATGCGCTCGACGGGCGAAGTCATGGGCGTCTCGACCTCTTACGGGCAGGCGTTCGCCAAAGCGCAACTCGCTGCCGGCCAGCGACTCCCGCAAAAGGGCACCGTCTTCCTAAGCGTGAACGATCGCGACAAACGCCACGTCGGCCCACTTGGCAAAGATTTGCGCGCCCTCGGATTCCGTTTGCTCGCAACGCGTGGAACGGCGGCGGCTCTCGAAGCCGCCGGCATCGAAGCTGAACCTGTCTTCAAGGTCAACGAAGGCCGTCCGAACATCGTCGATCTCGTCAAGACCCGCAAGATCGATCTCATCATCAACACGCCGCTCGGCCGCGAATCGTTCTATGACGAAAAGTCGATCCGCCGCGCCGCAATCCGGCATAATGTTCCCTGCATCACAACGCTTTCGGCGGCGAGCGCGGCTGCTCTCGGCATTCGGGCGCTGCTTGATCAAAAGACGGAAGTCGCCGCGTTGCAGGATTTGCATCGCGGCCGGGTGCCTGCCACAGGCAGCACGGCAACCTCAGGAGACTGACCGTGGACCTTTCTGGAGTTTATCCCGCTCTTACGACGCCATTCGCGGCCGACGGATCCGTGTCGCTGGCCGACGTGAAATACAACATCGAGCGCTACAACTCGACCGGCCTGACGGGCTACGTCGTGCTTGGATCTACCGGAGAATCGGTGCTGCTCTCGCGCAGCGAAATGGACGGAATCCTCACGACGGTCAAGGAAGCGGCGGGGCAAGGCAAACGCCTCATCGCGGGCACCGGCGCGGAATCGACTGCCGACACCATTGAGCGCACCAAGCGCGCCGCCGAACTCGGCTACCACTTCGCGCTCGTCAAGACGCCGCACTACTACAAGCCGGCGTACAAGCCCGATGTTCTGATCGCGCATTACCGTCGTGTGGCCGATGCCTCTCCGATCCCAGTGCTGCTCTATTCGGTTCCAATTTTCACCGGCGTCACGATGGAAGCGCCGGAAGTCGGCGTGCTCTCCGAGCATCCAAACATCGTGGGCATAAAAGAAAGCTCCGGCCACGTGATGCGCGTCGCCGAAATGGTTGCAGCGGTTCCGGCCGACTTCCAGATTCTGACCGGATCGGCGGGCACCCTCCTCGCTGGACTGACGGTGGGAGCGAAAGGCGCAATCCTCGCGCTCGCCTCGGCGTTGCCCGAAAAGTGGGTCGCGCTCTACGAGCTGTTCCGCGGCGGCCACATCGAAAAAGCGCGCGCGCTGCAAAACGTGCTGCTGAAAGCGTCAAAAGTCATCGCGTCCGAACACGCCATCGCTGGCATCAAGTTCGTCATGGATCGCCGAGGATACCGCGGCGGCATTCCCCGAGAGCCGCTGGTGCCTCTCGGGGAGTCGTACAAGCAGCGCATTCTCGAGACGCTGGCTAGTCTCGAACCCGCCATGGCCCGAGCGTAATTTCGCATACAATAGGTGCTCGCTTGTCGGGCCGGAGTGGACGCTACCGTCCGGCAGCGTGCGCCGTCCAAAGGCTGGTAACGCGCAGTAGTCCAACAATCTTCTCCGACTGCCGGCTTTGGCCCACCGGCCGCCGTTAGCAAGAGCAACAAGAAATGCCGGCCGGGCCGGTGTGACGATTCCAAGCGAGGATCATCTAAGACCCGATGGGCTGTATCTCCATACCGTTCCAGCGCCTGCCCCACCAGCCGAAGCTGTTCCTTCGGTTTCTCGATGCCTTTTCGGGTGTGAACCAGTTTTACCCACACGCTCCGTCGCTGGAGTCGATCAAGAAAGTTGCTGGATCGCTCGAATATCCTGACGATCGGCGCCGGGAAGTCGCTGCGGTGCTCCGCGAGACCAACGCCGCTCTGGGGGCTTCGGAAGCAACCGAGCGTAACATCGAGCGTTTTGCCGGCGGCGCCGTCGCGGTCGTCAGCGGACAGCAAGTCGGCCTCTTCGGCGGCCCGGCCTACGCGTTTTACAAGGCGCTCAGCGCCCTACGAGTCGCCGAAGAACTCACCGCATCCGGCATCGATGCGGTGCCTGTTTTTTGGATGGCGACCGAGGACCACGATCTGGACGAAGTGCGCCACGTCGGGTGGTTCCATGCAGGGAAGCTGAATCGATTCGAGCTCCCGAGCGACGGAACGCCGGGGCGACCCGTCGGGCAGGTGAAGCTGGGGCCGGCCGTCGAAGACCTCGCGGCCAAAGCCGCTGAACTCCTGACCGGGACTAACAGTCCTGCAATCGCGAAATATTTGCGAGGGAGCTACACTGCCGGTGAATCCTACGGCAGTGCATTCGGCAAGCTTTTTGCGCGCGTGTTTGCCGCTTCCGGATTGATCCTGCTCGATCCGCTTGATGCCCGCTTGCACCGCATCGCGGCGCCGGTCTACCGCAAAGCGCTGGAGAATCGCGAAAGACTGAACGCAGCATTGCTGCAACGCGACAAAGACCTCGAAGCGGCAGGATTCGCTCCACAGGTAAAGGTCACGCCGGAAACCACGCTGTTGTTCCAGATCAAAGATGGCATTCGCCAGCCGATCACGTTTGTTCGAGGGCACGATCACGAAGCCGGCAGCTACAAATCTGGCGACGAATCGTGGTCGCAAGATGCTGCTCTGCGCCTGGCCGAAGCGGCGCCCGAAACGCTGAGCCCGAACGCGCTTCTGCGGCCTGTGGTACAAGACTTTCTGTTGCCGACAGTCGCATTCTCCGCCGGGCCGGCTGAGATTTCGTATCTCGCGCAAAGTGAAGTTCTGTACCGCGGCGTCCTTGGCCGCATGCCGGTCCTACTTCCGCGCGCGGATTTCACCATTCTCGACGCCAAAGCCGACAAGCTGCTGCAGAAATATCAGCTGTGCATTGAAAATGTCTGGGGCGGACCTCAACAATTGCGCAAGCAGATGGAATCGGTATCGCTGCCCAAACAACTCGCCGAAGACTTCGACAAAAAGAAAGCGCTGATCGAAACGACCCTGGGCGAACTTGGAGCGGATATTCAAAAGCTCGACGCAACGTTGGCCGGAGCCGTGGAGACGACGCGAGAAAAGATGGCGTTTCAGTTGACGAAGCTTCGCGAAAAGACGGGCCGCGCCCTCGATGAACGCGCCGGGCTTATCGCCGAGCACAGCGACTTCCTCGAGAATCTGTTGTATCCCGGCAGGGTATTGCAGTCGCGCGAGTTAAGTTTGTTGCCGTTTCTGGCGCAATGGGGCGATATTGGCTTGAACGAACTGAAAGAACTCGCTAGCAGCGCCAACATGAAAGAGCATCGCATCGCTCGCATCACGCCGTAGCGCGCTTTAGATCGCGTCAACGCCACTCATTTTTCCCGCAGATTTGCCGCCCAGTTCAACGTTACGGTCAGTGCATCCGACGAGTTCTTTGCGGTATCGATCAGAAATCGTCTGCCGTCTGCCGACACGTCCCAATGAAATACGCTGAAGTCTGAGCGATTGGCGACTCGAGTGATCGACGCTTGGAAGAGTTCCTGCGGCGCTCCAACGGAAAGCTCCGTTCCTTCCTTAACATCCACTGCTGTTACTTTTCCTTCGCGGGTCAGGTAGAACAGCTCCTTGCCATCGCGCCGCCAGCGAGGTTCGCCGCCACCTCCGCGGGAAACGCGAATTGCCGTGCCGGTTGCGTGCGCCCCGGCGAATTGTCGGATGTACACTTCGGAGTTCCCCGATTCATCGGATGCGTATGCGATCCATTTGCCGTTCGGCGAGAATTGGCCCTGGCCTTCGTTGTACGTGTCGTCGATAAACGCTTCGGGGGAGCCCGCGGGCGTGCCGTCCTGGTTCAATCGCACAAACCACAAGTCATAGTTCGTGGTTTTGCTTTCTTGGGTGTAGAGCAGGTACCGGCCATCACGCGACCAATCGCCCGGATATTTGGGATTCTCGCTTGTGCCAACCAACAATCCGTCCGGTGCACCGTTGCCAACCGATTTTTGATAGACAGCCATGCCGCCAACACGCGAAGCCGAGAAAGCAATTCGCTTCCCGTCAGGCGACCATGTCGGCGAGAAGTCCGGCGCAACGTCCAGAGTAAATCGCGAGCTGACATTTCGATTTATATCGATGATCCAGATTCCTTCATCGAGACGAGATCCGGCGCCCGAGATCCGCGTGGTAGCGACACGCGCACCGTCCGGTGACAGTGCCAGGTCGTTGTACGAGAAAGCTCCTTCGTCCCCCACATCTCCCAACGGTTTGCCTTGTCGATCGAACCACGAAAGCTTAGACAGCGGGCTCGCGGCTCGGCCCGAACGGAATGCGAGCACATTGTCACCCGAAACGCTAAAGCCAGCTGCCAGCAGATACGTTCCGATCTGGCTCGCCACGGGAACCGGGTCGCCCTCCAGTCGAAGCTGTCTTTCCTCAAATCGTTGCGCCAGCAGCGTGCCTTCGCGAACGAACAACAATCTCCCGGCCCGATCGCCCGACGGCACATAGACGGCCATCACCGGCGTCGCGACGATCCTTGTGGAGCTTTGCCTTTCAGGGGCTTCGTCGATAGAAGCGACGAAAATTCCAGGATCCTCTGGCGCTCGGAGATACACGAAGTGGCGTCCGTCCGAGAGAAACGAGGGAAAACTTTGCGCCTCGTTCCGGTTTCCGGTCGTGGTGACAGCGACAGGCACGCCTCCCGACGCTGGGACGCGAAGGATGCCTTTCGTGTCGGTGCCGATGAGGATCGTATCGTCGCGGTTCCACGCGCCGCCCAAAACAGCGTATGACGTGTCGCAAATATTCTGTGGCGGCCCGCCCGACGCATCGATCTTTCGCAATTTCCCCAACGCCTGAAACGCGACGAACCGGCTGTCGGGCGACCAGAACACCGGCGGCCCAAGAACGTTTTCCGTGCCGGGCATCGGTTGCGTATCCAACGAATCGAGCGAGCGCAGCCAGAGCATGTGGCGGCCGTCGGGCCCCGGGGCGAGGATGACGAGCTTTCTGCCGTCTGGTGAGAGCGTGAAATTATCGGCGCCGCGAGGCAGCGTGATTTCAAATCGCGTAATTGGCGCGGGCGGAGCCTTGCTCGTCCACAGCAAATAAGCATTCAGCGCCAGCGCTGCCGCAAAAAACGCCAACGCGGCCCAGACCAATCCGAGCGAGCGCGTTTTGCGCGGAGCTTGAATCGCGGGCGAAGCATTCAGCGCTCCAGGCTCCGCCATCCACTTCAACTCCAGCGCCAGATCTCGCGCTACTTGCCATCGATGCGAAACGCTCTTGGCCAGGCACTGCGAAATTGTGTGATCCAGGGCCGCGGGGGCGAGCGGTTTGATCTCGGCAATCGCCGGCGGATCTTTCTCAAGGATTGCCGCCGCTACGCTAAGCGCGCTCTTGCCCTCAAACGCCCGCCGCCCCGTCACCATCTCGTACAGAACCGCACCCAGCGAGAAGATGTCGCTTCGGCCGTCGAGTTCTTTTCCTTCGACTTGTTCAGGCGACATGTACTGGAACGTGCCGACGATGGTGCCTTCTTCCGTCACCGGCGAAGTGATCGTCGCTGCAGTCATGGTTGATCCGGTCAGTGGCGTTACCGAAGACTTCGCCAGCCCGAAGTCGAGCAACTTCGTGCCGGTCGACGTCAGCATGATGTTACCCGGCTTGAGATCGCGGTGGACGATTCCGGAGCGATGAGCAGCGTCGAGCGCGTTGGCGATCTGCGCGCCGAATTCCAGAACTTGACCGAGTGGCAGGGAGCCCCTCTCAAGCCGCGCCGCCAGCGTCTCGCCTTCGACGTACTCCATCACCAGGTAGTCGATACCGTCCTGATGACCGACATCGTGAACGACACAGATATGCGGATGGTTCAGACTGGAAATGATCTTGGCTTCGCGCTCGAAGCGTTGTTTTCGTCCGGGATCGTTCGAGAATTGCGGCGAGAGAACCTTGATCGCAACGGCACGTTCGAGCCTTGTGTCGCGTGCGCGGTAGACCTCGCCCATTCCACCGGCGCCGAGTTGCGCGCCGATTTCGTAGGGACCGAGTACTGTTCCGGGAGCCAGAGCCATGTCGGGGCGAGATTATAGCTCCGGAACGGTGGCAACCACGAAACTGAGGCGACCGGCGGCGTTCCAATCGATGAAAACCGGGGACTTGTGCGAACGTTTCTGCGTCAGGCGTCGCGATTAGAAATTCTTAGATTTCTTCACAACTTCCTTATGTCCTGCACTCTAGAATCCACTCAAAGTAGTTGGCCTAAGGGGGGATGGGATCGTGCGCTACGCGCTTATTTCGTCCCCTACTTTCCCGGTTGGATGAATTTTCTGGCGCTGTGAGCAGGGAATTACGATTACGCCAGACTAGTTTGAGGCCGCCTCAAGTTCCGCCAACCGCGCAAAGACTCCTCGCACGACTCGATCGCAACGCTCGCCCATAAACGGAAACGCTTCTTTCGCTTTTGCGCCGACCCGTGAGAAAAGCCACCCACGCATCATCGCGTGACCCCGGTGCAAGCGAACCTTCACGTTTTGTTCCGACAGATCGAGCGCGGCCGCCGTTTCCGAAGTGCTCAACTCCTCGACATCCCTCAACATCACCACCACCCGGTAGTGTTCGGGCAGCGAAAGAACCGCGTCGTCGAGCAGGTGCCCCAGTTCGCTGTTGGATGCATTTTGCTCCGGATCGAGTGAAGTTTCGACCAGGTTCATGGAAACATCTCCGTCGTAGCCATCGTCGATTTCATCAAACTGCTGGTTTCGGCCTCGTTGTCGAAGCCGGCCCAGCGCTTCGTGAACGGCGATGCGTGTCAGCCAAATCGAAAAGGGAGCCCGTGCTTCAAACTGCCCCAGATGTTGATACGCCTGCACATACGCCGCCTGCATGACGTCCTCGGCTTCGCTGTCGTCGCGCAAAATGGCTCGCGCGACGCGATAAAGCCGCTGGTTGTAGCGACGCATGATGAGTTCATACAACGCCTTGTCGCCCGCTTTGACGCGGTCGACGACCTCTTCGTCGGTCCAGCCCTCAGCCCTGGCTCTCGCCAGTATGTCCGTCGTTTCCATCGTCCCTGACTATACAGAGTCGCGGGCACGCCGTTGGTTACAAATCAGCGGGGATACCGGGGGGTGCCCGATTTGGCACCTCGACGGCGGCTCTGATTTTCCCGCTAGCAGAATCCTTGTAACCCAAGGGGCCGTTGCGGCTCTTCTTCTTAGGAGGGCGAAATGGCGGATTCAGATGAGCACTTCAATGCAGCGTGGTGGGCGCTGCGCATTGCACTTGGCGTCGGCCCGATCATCACGGGCATCGATAAATACTTCAACAAGCTCGCCGATTGGGGCATGTATCTCAGCCCGCTCGCAACGAAAACCATTCCGATTCGTCCAGCGGCATTCATGCATATCGTCGGCGTCGTCGAAATCGCGGCGGGCATCGTCGTTTTGAGCAAATTCACGAGATGGGGCGCGTACATCGTCATGCTCTGGCTGATCGGCATCGCGACGAACCTGGCGACGACGGGGATGTTCTATGACCTCGCGATGCGCGATTTGGAGATTGCCGTTGGCGCGTTTGCGCTTTCGCAGTTGAGCGCGGTGCGCGAAGGGCAGGTGGTGGCAAACCGAGCCGCCAAGGGGGCGCCGACTTCTACATTTGCGGCGAGCCGGTAGTTCGATTCGTAGGGAAAAACCAAATTGATAGGGAGGAACAATGAGGAAACTTGCTTCTTTAGTGGTGTTGTTTGGGATGTCGGCTCTGCCAGCATTGGCCGCGACGGAGTCGTACACGAACGTCCCAGTGATCGACGTGAATTGCTCGACGAAGGCCGCAGCGGATCCGGATTCTCACACTCGGGCTTGCGCGATCAAGTGTGAAGCGAGCGGCTTCGGCATCGTCACCAAAGACAAGCAGTTCGTGAAGTTCGACGCGGCTGGCAACGCCAAGATCAAGGAGGCGTTGCAGGCTTCGGACAAGAAAGATCACCTGCGCGTCGACGTCAGCGGCGACTTGCAGGGTGACACGCTAAAGGTCACCTCGGTCAAATTGCTGTAGGTTCGTCTACCCCTACGAAAATGCGCGTCGGGCTCGGTTGGCCGGCGCGCATTTGTGTTCGGACACTTGCGTGCGAATCAATCCGAAATCTTGCCACAAACCTGAATCCTGCCATTCCGCTCCCTATCACGATCGCCTTGACCGCATCGGCGTCGGCACCCCGATGCTAGAATTTCAGCGGGAGCCATCTCATGGAAACGTTTCGAGTGAAGACCGCGCGGCGGACGCAGTTGGTCGACGTCACCCGGCAAGTGGAAAAAGCGGTCGAGGATTCCGGCGCGAAAGACGGCGTCTGCTACGTCTTCGTGCCGCATACAACCGCAGGCGTGATGATCAACGAGCACGCCGATCCCGACGTTGCCAGTGACCTCGAAGGCGTGTTCGATCGTGTGGTCCCGCACAAAGGCCCGTATCGCCACGCGGAAGGGAACACCGATTCCCACGCGAAAACCGTGATGGTCGGCACGAGCCAGGCCATCTTCCTGGAGCAAGGCCAGTTGATGCTGGGCACGTGGCAGGGCGTTTTCCTCTGCGAATTCGACGGCCCGCGCGAACGCAACGTATGGGTGAAGGTATTGGAGGAGAAATAAATGAGGCGATCCGCGTCGAATGAATTGGCAACGGTTTTCCAGCTCTGAGCCGACCGCCAACCGTCGAATCGCCGGCAAATCCTACCGTCTGTGCTACGATTTTCCCGTGACTTCACTAGGAATTTACGTCCAGGTTCCGTTCTGTCAGACCAAGTGCACCTACTGCAATTTCCACACGGGCGTCGTGTCTTCGGCGAGGTTTGCTCCTTATATCGACGCTGTCGTCGGCGAAATTTCGCAACACCTAAGTCTCTACGCGTCCACGGGCGTAAGTCTCTTGGCCTCGCTCACAGACGCCGTGGTAGACACGGTCTATATCGGCGGCGGCACCCCGAGCCTGCTCGATCCCGCACACCTGCAACGAGTGTTCGACGCCCTCCGCGCGAATTTTGCAACCCAGCTCGCCGAAGTCACGCTCGAAGCCGATCCTGAAACCATCGATGCCACTAAAGCCGCGGCCTGGGCGAGAGCCGGCATCAATCGCATCAGTTTCGGCGTCCAATCTTTCTCTGACGACGAACTCAAATCCGCAGGCCGCATGCATCGCCGCGCCGACGTCTACAAAGCCGTACCGATCCTTCGCGAAGCCGGCATCCCCAAAATCAGCTTCGACCTGATCGCCGGACTCCCCGGGCAAACCGGCGACACTTGGCGCGCGTCCCTTGACGAACTCGCCGCGCTCGCTCCCGATCACGTCTCGATCTATCTCCTCGAAGTGGACGAAGGCAGCCGCCTCGGCTCGGAACTCCTTCGCGGCGGCAATCGCTACAGCGCCGCCAAAGTCCCCACTGACGAAGAAATGGCCGAATCCTACGAGTACGCCTGCAGGTTCCTCGATTGCGCCGGCTACCACCACTACGAAATCTCCAACTGGGCGATACCCGGCCACGAATCGCGCCACAATCTAAAATACTGGCGGCGCGAACCGTATCTCGGCTTCGGCGCCGGCGCCCACTCTTTTTCAGGCGCGCAACGCTGGGCGAACGCGCACGACGCGGCGGCATACGTCGCGGCGATCGCCGAAACCCGTTTGCCCATCGAGCAACTCGAGCCCGTCACCGCCGAAAGTGCACTCGAGGAAGAACTCTTCCTAGGCCTCCGCCAGCTCGACGGCATCGACCTCAATCGTATCGAGCTTCAATACGGCGTCAGCGTCAACCCGCGTTTCGAGCGCCTCTATTCCGCGGGCCTCGTCGAACGCGATGGCCAAATCATCCGTCTCGCGCCCAACAAGCTCAGTATCTCCAACGAAGTATTCGTCGAACTGATGAAGTAAGAGCGGAAGGAAGTAGGAGGCAGCATTGACCGACGGCAACGGCTTGAACCATGGCAAAAATGAATTTGTCGATCTCCGCAGCGACACCGTCACGCGCCCGACGCCCGAGATGCGCGCCGCGATGGCCGACGCCGAAGTCGGCGACGACGTCTACGGCGAAGACCCCACCGTCAATCGCCTCGAAAAACGCGCCGCCGAAATCTTCGGTAAAGCAGCCTCGCTGTTCGTCCCCACCGGCTGCATGGGCAACCTCATTGCGATCAAAGTCTGGACGCACCACGGCGACGAAGTCATCTGCGAAGAGCGCAGTCACGTCAATCTATACGAGCTCGCTTCGATGTCGGCGATCGCCGGCTGCATGCCGCGCATCGCCCGCGCCGAAGACGGCATCCTCAGCTGGAAGCAGGTCGAAGCCGTCATCCGCCCGAAAATTTATTACGACTCGCAGAGCGCGTTGGTCTGCCTCGAAAACACCGTCAACATGTGGGGCGGCACCATTTATCCCACCACGCGGGTCAACGAAATCTGCGACAACGCGCACGCTGTGAATCTGAAAGTCCATCTCGACGGCGCGCGCATATTCAACGCCGCAGCCGCGCTCGGCGAAAACGTCGCCGACATGACGCGCAAAGTCGACTCCGTCATGTTCTGCCTCTCAAAGGGGTTGGGCGCGCCGGTCGGATCGATTCTCGCGGGTCCGCGCGCCTTCATCGAAAAAGCTCGGATCTACCGCAAAATGTTTGGCGGCGGCATGCGCCAGGCTGGGGTCATCGCCTCCGCAGGCTTGATCGCACTCGAAAAATCTCCTGGTCGCCTGCATATCGACCATAAGAACGCCAAGCGCCTCGGCCAAGGCGTCGCCAAAATTCCGGGCTTCGTCATCGACCCCGCACGTGTGAAAACCAACATCGTGATCTTTGATTGCGAGCAGACCGGCAAAAACGCCATCGAATGGTGCGACATCCTCTTCAAGCGCGGCCTCTGGGTTCAAGACACCGCGTTGTATTCGGTCCGCCTCGTCACGCATTGCGACGTCGATGAAGCCCAAATCGAGCGCGCCCTCGCGATCCTCCGCGAAGAAGCAGCCAAGCTGCAAGGAGTCACCGCGTGAAATCGGTCCTCAAGCTTCACTCACGACGCACCGTCCCGATTGCGGTTGGTAGTATCCTCGCGATCGCGATTCTCGCGGCTGTCGCGTATGCGCAAACGCCCAAGAACGACGTTCGCAAAGCCCGCCGCGACAGTCCCAAGACCACCGCGCCAGCACCCTCTGTCGAAACCGCCCAAGCCTTCCTCGCCGACGCCGAAGTCCGCCTCCTCGATCTCGGCGTCAAAGGCCAGCGCGCCGCCTGGGTCCAGGAAAATTTCATCACCGAAGACACCGAGCAGATCGCTGCCGACGCCAACCAGGTGCTCAACTCCCTCAGCGTCGAACTCGCGAAAAAAGCCGAGACCTACGACCACGTCGCCCTGCCACCGGTCATGGCGAGAAAAATGTTGCTGCTCAAACTCGCCGCCGGATTCCCCGCGCCCAGCGACCCCGCCGAGCAAAAAGAACTAGCGCAAGTCGAAGCCTCACTCGACGGTGATTACGGAAGAGGGAAGTGGTGCCCAGACGGCACAGGCGCAGGCGCCAATGCGAAATGCCTGGACGTCACCGCCGTCGGCAAGCTCATGGCCGAGAGCCGCGACGAAGCCGAACTAAAACGCGCCTGGATCGGCTGGCATGCCGTCGGCGCCCCCATGCGCCAGCGCTACACCCGCATGGTCGAACTCGGTGATAAAGGCGCGCGCGAACTAGGCTTCGCCGATGCCGGCGCACTGTGGCGCTCCAACTACGACATGCAGCCCGACGACTTCGCCAAGGAAGTCGATCGGCTCTGGAATCAGCTGAGCCCGCTCTACCTTTCGCTGCACGCTTACGTCCGCGGCCAGCTCCTCAAAAAATACGGCCCCGGCGTCGTCCCCGCCCACGGCCCGATTCCCGCGCATCTCCTCGGCAACATCTGGGCGCAAGAGTGGAACAACGTCTACCCGCTGATGGATTCGCCCAAGCCCGAGCAAAGCTACGACCTCACGAAAATCCTGCAAGATCGCCACACCGACGCACGCGGCATGGTCCGCAACGGCGAAGGTTTCTTCACGTCGCTCGGCTTTGCGCCGCTCCCGAAAACATTCTGGGAACGCTCGCTGTTCACCAAACCCGCCGACCGCGACGTCGTTTGCCACGCCAGCGCTTGGGACGTCGATGCGAAAGACGATCTCCGCGTGAAGATGTGCATTCAGATCACGCAGGAAGACTTTGTCACCATCCACCACGAACTCGGCCACAATTTTTATCAGCGCGCCTACAACACGCAGCCGCCGCTGTTCCAAAACAGCGCCAACGACGGATTCCACGAAGCCGTTGGAGACACTATCGCGCTCTCGGTTACTCCCGAATATCTGAAAAAGCTCGGGCTCATCGACACCGTCCCGCCCGCAAGCGGCGACATCGACTACCTGCTTCAACAAGCCCTGAGCAAAGTCGCATTTCTCCCGTTCGGCCTGACGATCGACAAATGGCGCTGGGAAGTCTTCTCCGGTGAGGTAAAACCCGACCAATACAACAGAGCGTGGTGGGATCTCCGCCTGAAATATCAGGGCGTCGCGCCGCCGGTCGCGCGCACCGAAGCCGACTTCGACCCTGGCGCGAAATATCACGTCCCCGCCAACGTCCCGTATATGCGCTACTTCCTCGCGCGGGTCCTGCAATTCCAGTTTCAGCGAGCCCTATGCCGCGAAGCCGGCTACACCGGCCCTCTGCACCGCTGCTCCATCTACGAAAACAAAGAAGCCGGCCGGCGCCTAAGCCAAATGTTGGCGCTAGGCGCGAGCAAGCCGTGGCAAGAAGCCCTAGAAACGCTAACCGGCGAAAAACAAATGGACGCCACAGCGCTGGCCGACTATTTCGCCCCGTTGAAAACCTGGCTCGACGAGCAAAACAAAAAGAACAACTACCAAGTCGGCTGGTGACCCCGGCCGCCTCCATCATGCAGGGGCGCAGCACCTTACCCGGAGGTATCGCAGGGTGCGCCCGATGTCCAAGATGTGCCGCCCCGCACCCTCGCTCCCACCACGCCAAATTGTCCCCCAAAAGTTATCGACCAATCGGAAGCACCGCGTTCGCCAACAATCTCTTCATGTAAACTATATAAGCCAAACTTAGTCTCACTATATCCGCCGCTTACTCGCAAAACGCGGCCAGACACCGACACACGAGGCCAAACGTGGATTTTTCCTTCACCGACGAACAAACTCAGCTCCGCCGCAGCGTCCGCGAATTCGCCGAAGGCGAAATCGCGCCGCACGTCATGGAGTGGGACGAAGCCTCCAAATTTCCATCCGAAATCATGCCGAAACTCGCCGAAATGGGACTCCTTGGCGTCATCTTCCCCGAAGAATACGGCGGCGCGGGCCTTGGCTACATCGAATACGCCACTGCGATCGACGAACTCTCGCGCGTTGACGGCAGCGTCGGCATCATCGTCGCCGCACACAATTCGCTCTGCAGCAATCACATCTACAAATTCGGCACCGAAGCGCAAAAGAAGAAATATCTGACACCGCTCGCCCAAGGCAAAAAAATCGGCGCTTGGTCGCTGACCGAACCCGAAGCCGGCTCCGACGCCGGAGGCACCCGCACCACCGCCAAGCGCGACGGCGATCACTGGATCATCAACGGCTCGAAAACCTTCTGCACCAACGGTCACTATGCCGACGTTGCCGTCGTGATGGCACTCACCGACAAATCCAAAAGCTCCCATGGCATTAGCGCCTTCATCGTCGAAAAGGGAACTCCAGGTTTCAAGCCCGGCAAAAAGGAAAACAAGCTCGGCCTCCGCGCCAGCGACACCTCTGAATTAATTTTCACCGACTGCCGCGTCCCCGCCGCCAATCTCCTCGGCGCCGAAGGCGAAGGCTTCATCGGCAGCCTAAAAATTCTCGATGGCGGTCGCATCTCGATCGCCGCGCTCGCGCTCGGCATGGCGCAAGGCGCGCTCGACGCCGCAGTGAAGTATTCCAAGCAGCGCAAGCAATTCGGTCAGACCATCAGCGAATTCCAAGCCATCCAGTTCAAGCTCGCCGACATGGCCACGCAAGTCGAAGCCGCGCGCCTGCTCGTCTATCAAGCCGCATGGCTCGCCGACCGCAAAGACGTCCGCTTCACCCGAGAATCGAGCATGGCGAAACTCTTCGCCAGCGAGGTCGCCGTCCGCGTCGCCAACGAGTGCGTGCAGATCCACGGCGGCTACGGCTTCATCAAGGATTACCCGGCCGAAAAGTACTACCGCGACGTGAAGCTCTGCACCATCGGCGAGGGCACCAGCGAGATTCAGAAGTTGGTGATTGCCCGCCAGCTACTAGGCAAGAAATAATAGGGCGATGCCTTCGCCCCTAGCCGCGACAAGCGCAAGCTCACAGGAAATCGATGCCGCCGATTGACAATTGGGCGGAGCGCGTCTGCGCGGGCGAAGTGCTCGCCGTCTCGCGCGCGATCACTGCAATCGAAAATCATCAGCCCGAAGCCGAAGAATTGTTGCGCACTGTTTTTCCGCGCACGGGCAAAGCCTATCTCAGCGGGATTACCGGCGCACCCGGCACCGGTAAGAGCACGCTCGTCGATCGCCTCGCCGCGCACTACCGCCGCCTAAACGAAGGTGTCGGCGTGATCGCGGTCGATCCGACGAGTCCCTTCACTGGCGGCGCGATTCTAGGCGATCGCATCCGCATGCAAGCGCACGCGGGCGACGCGGGCATGTTCATTCGATCGATGGCGACACGCGGATTTCTCGGCGGCCTCGCGCGCGCCACGGCGGAGGTTGCGCTGCTCCTCGATGCCGCGGGCAAAGATCAGGTGCTCATCGAAACCGTCGGCGTAGGCCAGGACGAAGTCGACATCGTGCGCCTTGCCGATTGCGTCGTAGTCGTTATGGTGCCCGGACTCGGTGACGACATTCAAAACATGAAGGCTGGCTTGATGGAAGTCGCCGACATTTTCGTGCTGAATAAGTCCGATCGCGAAGGCGCCGACCGTCTCGAACAGGAGCTGCACGCGATGCTGTCGCTGGTGATGCCGCGCGACGGCTGGCACCCTCCTGTCGTCCGCACCGTCGCCAGCGAAAATAAAGGCATCGACACGCTCGCCGCGGCCATCGCGAAATTCCGCGCGCACTTTGAATCGAGCGGCGAACGGCGCCGCAAGCACGTCGAGCACTGGAAGCAGCGCTTGATCGAAATGGCCGAGTCGCGCCTGATGCAAAAAGTTTTGGGCAGTGGGGAAGGCCAAGCCAAGCTGGCGGCGCTAGCCGGCGAAGTCGCCGACCGCAAGAAAGACCCGTTCGCCGCCGTAACCGAAATCCTGAACCAAAGCGGCAGTAAGCCATGAAACTCTAGCGTTTTCCGCTTTACGATGCGGGGCGGCACGTTTTTTCTAAACTCGCCGCTCAATCGTTTTAATCCAGCGGCCAAATCATCATAAACTTTGTGGGGGCGGGGTTTACTCCCGGCTCCAAAGAACCGAGGTGAAATGCCGAAGTCGCCGAAGTCGAACCCAACAAAGTCCGGTTCGTCGAAATCTTCTCCCGCGAAAGCCGAGATAGGCATCATCGGAGGCAGCGGCCTCTATTCCATGGCCGGCCTCACCGACGCGCGCGAAGTTCGCATCAAGACGCCGTTCGGCGATCCGTCCGACGCCTTCGTGATCGGTAGGCTCGAAGGCAAGCGCGTCGCGTTTCTCGCGCGCCATGGTCGCGGGCATCGCATTCTTCCGACCGAGCTCAATTTCCGCGCCAACATATACGCGATGAAGTTGCTCGGCGTCGACCGCATCATTTCCGTCAGCGCAGTCGGCTCGCTGCAAGAGGATTTGCGCCCCGGCGAATTTCTGATCCCCGATCAATTCTTCGACCGCACCAAACACCGCATCTCCACATTTTTCGGTGAAGGCCTGGTCGCACATGTCGCCTTCGACAAGCCGACCTGTGCTCAGGTCGCGGCTGTCCTCGCCGACGCCAGCGTGCACTGCGGTGTCACCGCGCACCGCCGCGGCACGTATGTCTGCATCGAAGGCCCGCAATTTTCGACGATCGCCGAAGCCCACGTGCATCGCCAGCTGCGATTTGAGGTCATCGGCATGACCAACGTCACCGAAGCCAAGCTCGCGCGCGAAGCCGAACTGTGCTACGCCACCATCGCGATGATCACTGATTACGATTGCTGGCATCCCGGCCACGACTCCGTCACCGGCGCGCAAATCATTGCCACACTCAACCAAAACGCCGCCAATGCTCAGGCGGTCCTGCGCGAAGCCGTGCGCGCAATGCCCGCGACGCACTCCTGCAAGTGCGACTCCGCGCTGGCCAGCGCAATTTTCACGGACCCAAAGTTGGTGCCCGCGGCAACGAAGAAAAAGCTCGCAGCAATCATCGGTAAATATCTTTCCTAGGAGAAACGCGTGTCCTTACTCGTCGTAGGTTCGGTGGCATTTGATGGCGTCGAAAGTCCGTACGGAAAAGTCGATCGGACATTGGGGGGCGCGGCGACGTATTTTTCCGTCGCGGCAAGCTTTTTTACGCCGGTGCATCTGGTCGGCATCGTTGGAGACGACTTCTCCGACGTAGACGCCAAGGTGTTCCACGGACGAAAGATCGACGTCGAAGGGCTTGAGCGGGCTCCTGGCAAGACGTTTTTTTGGGCAGGGAAATACTCCGAAAACCTCAACGACCGCACCACCCTGACCACCGAACTCAACGTCTTCGCGGATTTCAAGCCCAAGCTGCCGGAGAAATATCGCAAGTCGAAATTCGTCTTTCTGGCGAATATTGCACCCGATCTCCAGCTGGACGTCCTCCAGCAGGTGACGAAGCGCCCCAAAATCGCCGCTCTCGACACCATGAACTATTGGATCGAAGGCACAAACCAAGCCCTGATCAAAACGCTGAAGCACGTCGACATCCTCATGATCAACGACGCCGAGACGCGCCAGCTCTCCAGCGAACACAACCTGCTGCGTGCGGCGAAGCGTATCTTCAAGCTCGGCCCCTCTACACTGATCATCAAGCGCGGCGAATACGGCGCGATGATGGTCGATAAGCAAGGCGTCTTCTGCGTTCCCGCATTTCCGTTGGAGGAACCGCACGATCCGACCGGCGCGGGCGACAGCTTTGCCGGCGGTTTCATGGGCTATCTCGCGTCAGTCGGCAACAAGAGCGATGCGTCGCTGCGGCGCGCGATGGTCTACGGCTCGGTGATGGGCAGCTTCACCGTCGAAAAATTCGGCCTCGACCGGTTGATGACGCTGAAAAGCAAAGAGATACACGCCAGGGCACGTCACTTCGCGAAATTGACTCAGTTCACGCTATAGCCTGTGTAAAATCGGGTCATTGTCGGTGTTTGTGTTTACGGCTTTTGCGCGGAACCAAACCGAATGCTTCCACTGACCACAATCTTCTACCGGCTGGCCTGGGCGACGCTGCTTGGCGCGGCGATTGGAGCGGAACGTACCGTGCGCCGACGGCCCGCGGGCATGCGCACCAGCGTGTGCGTCACCGTTGCGGCGGCGCTCTTCACGATTGTCTCGGTCGAAATTGCCAAGCGCACCGGCGACGCCTCGACGACGCGCATCGCTTCCAACATCGTGCAAGGCGTCGGCTTCCTCGGCGCGGGCGTCATCATGCGGGAACGCGGCAGTGTCGTCGGGTTGACGACGGCCGCGGCGATCTTTGCCGAAGCCGCGATTGGCATGACGGCCGGAGGCGGTTTGTACGCGATTTCTGGCGGCGCGGCACTTCTGATTTTGTTTGCGCTCATCGTGCTGTTCTATTTCGAGGGCGCGCTCAATTTGAAGCCGCGCTACATGCTGTTTCGCATTTCGTCGGGGGCGACGCAAGACCTGGTTCCCGATGTCCACGGACTTTTCACGAAACTGGGAATCAATCTCGACAATTTTCAAGTCTCGATGACCGGTGAAAAGAATTTGATTCAGTTCGACGCGGACGTAAGCCGGCGGCAGCAGGAGCGCATCCTGACGGCAATGACGCGGCCGGGAATCACGTTCGAGATGCTTCCCGTTGAGAGGCAGAGCTGATGACGGCGCTCTCGGCGGCGACGGATTTGGAGCCTTCCGTGTGTACACGACACGGCGGACCTGTGCGGAAGCCGAAGGCATTGCGCGCTGGGTCGCGACTGGCGGTGATTGCGCCAGCTTCGCCCGGGCAGGCAGAGCCGGAAGATCGCGGCGTTGCCGAGTTGCAGCGCCTTGCTTTTTCCGTCGAGCGACGAGCGGCGCAGACCTCGCAGGGATATTTTGCGGCGTCGAATGCAGAACGTCGCGCGGAATTGCTCCGTGTTTTGCGCGATCCAAAATTCGACGGCGTGATTTCACTGCGCGGCGGTTACGGCTCGAACTATTTGTTGGACGAATCGCTGGCCGCTGAAATTGGTTGCAGTGCGCCGAAGTGCGTGATCGGATTCAGCGACGTCACGTCGCTGCAAATTTTTCTTTGGCAGCGATTGGGTTGGACTTCGATTTACGGTGCAATGGTGGCGGCTGGTTTGGATGGCGGCGCAGGTGCCGCGAAGGGTTACGACGAAGCGAGTTTTCTGAATGCGATCGGCAAGACCGATGGACCCTGGTCGATTCCGTTGCAAGGCGATGCGCTTGTTAGCGGCGAGGCGGAAGGAACGCTGCTCGGCGGTTGCTTGACGCTGGTTGCGACAACGCTTGGCACTCCGTGGGAACTCGACACGCGCGACGCAATTTTGCTGCTCGAAGACCGCGGGATGAAGCCGTGGCAAGTTGACCGCGCGCTGATTCATTTGCAGCAAGTCGGCAAATTAAAAGTTGTGCGCGGTGTCGTGCTTGGCGACTTTCCGGATTGCGCGGCGTCGGTGGAAGGCAGCCCAACGGTTTTGGACGTTTGCGAACGCATTCTGAAGCCGCTGGGGATACCGATTGTGTTTGGAGCGCCGGTGGGGCACACCGTGCGTCCAATGCTTACGGTGCCGCTGGGCGTGCGGGCGCGATTGCGCGCGTCGGGAACGGGATCGCTTGAAATTCTGGAGGCCGCGGTAACGCCATGAGCAAAGGGAAGCACGTACACGTAATCGGCATCGGCGGATCGGCGATGTCGCCGTTGGCGGGAATGCTGCGCGAAGCGGGATGGCGCGTGACGGGTTCGGACTCTGGAGTTTATCCGCCGGCTTCGACTTTTCTCGAGAGCATGGGGATTTCGTTTTTTCGCAGCTTCGACGCGAAGCATCTGGAGCCGAAACCGGATCTGGTTGTGGTTGGCAATATCATCGCGCGCGGAAATCCAGAACTGGAAGAAGTGCTCGACCGAAAAATTCCGTATCGGTCTCTGCCCGAGATGCTCGAAGAGGAATTTTTGCCGGGCAAGCATTCGATCGTGGTGAGTGGGACGCACGGCAAGACCACGACGACGGCGATGCTGGCGTGGATTTTTCATGTGGCTGGGCGGAAACCAAATTTTCTGGTCGGCGGCGTTGCCGAAAATTTCGACAAGAGCTACGGACTCGAGAACGGCGGCGACTTTATTCTCGAAGGTGACGAGTACGAAACTGCGTTCTGGGATCGCGGGCCAAAATTCTTTCACTACCATCCGGACAGCTTGATCATCACTTCACTGGAATACGACCACGCGGACATTTACGCGGACTTCGACGTGTATCAGTTGGCGTTCAAGCGGCTGGTGAACCTGGTCCCGCGTAGCGGGCGTGTGGTGATTTGGGGCGACACGGAGCAATCGGGGCCGGCGCTGCGGGCTGCGGCGGTTAAGGCGTTCTGTCCCGTCGAGACGTACGGATTCACTGCACAGAACGATTGGGTGGCCGGCAAAGTTGTCCCGCACGATCTGGGAATGCGCTTCCATCTAGGTTACCGTGGCAAAGAGTTTGGCGATTTTGATTTGTCCGCGACGGGAAAACATAACGTGCTGAATGCGTGCGCGGCGATCGCGGTGGCGCATGGGCGCGGCACCCCGGTCGGCGTGTTGAAGGAAGCGCTTTCGACATTCCGTAGCGTGAAGCGGCGCATGGACGTGAAGGGCGAGCGCGGCGGAATTCTTGTCGTCGATGATTTCGCGCATCACCCGACGGCGGTCCAGGCCACGATCGAAGCGGCGCGCGGGCGGTGGCCGAACAAGCGGCTTTGGGCCATTCTGGAGCCGCGGTCGAATTCGATGCGGCGCAAAGTATTCGAGGAATCGCTGCCGAAGGCGCTGGCGCTGGCCGATCGTGTGTTGCTGGGCGGCGTTTTTCGCGCGCAACAGCTTGGCGACGACAACCGACTCGCTCCCGAAGCGGTGGCGAAGAGCGTGCGCGAACTCGGCAAAGACGCACGCGCGTTCGAGGGCGCCGACGCGATCGCGAATTATTTGGCGGCCGAGGCAAAAGCCGGCGATCTGCTGCTGGTGATGTCGAATGGCAGCTTCGATGGTCTCTGCGACAAGCTGTTGAAGCGGTTAGGGAGCGAGGTTCCGGTCGAGGCCTGCCGCCGGTGACGCTCGCCGGGTGGCTGAGCAAGTTTTCATGGACGACTACTCGTTCGATTGCGATCGAGCCTTCGCCCATCGCAGCGAAGGCTGAGCTCCGCACAGATTCCCCTTCTCGTCCCTTCGCGTCTGCGCCGGCGGTTGGCGTTGCGCTGATTGCTGTCGCTTTCTTCGGGTCGACGGCGAATGCTGCGATTCACTACGAAGTTTCCGTAGCTCATCCCGAGCAGCACGTGTTTCACGTGGCAATGACCATTCCCGATGTGTCGGGCGAAGTGACCGTGCAGATGCCGGCGTGGAATGCGCTGTATCAAATTCGCGATTTTGCTTCGCGGGTGATGCAGGTCGAGGCGTTTTCAGGCGCGCAAGCACTGCCGATCGAAAAGCTCGACAAGCAAACCTGGCGTATCCGTGGAGATGGAACGATCACTGTTCGCTACGGCGTCTACTGGAACGATGGCGGACCCTTCGCCACCGAGCTGAACAACGAATCGGCGTTCATCAATCCCGCGATGATTTTGTTTTACGTACCCGCGCGTCGATCGGAAGAAGTTTCGCTGGCAATGGCCGACATGCCGGACGAATGGGATGTGGCGGGTGCGGCCTTGCGTAGGAGCGAGCAAATGGGGCGCGCGAAGCGCTTCACGTTTGGAGCGCCAAACTACGATGAGTTCGCTGACGCGCCGATTCAGGCAGGGAGGATCGAGCAATTCGATGTGCCCGGTGCGAACCCTTTGGTCATGGTCGCGGTGTCGGGTGACAACTGGAAGAAAAAGCGTCTGCAAGAAGAACTACGGCGCATCGTGGCGTACGAAGTGAAGTTGATGGAGGGCGCGCCATACAAGCAGTACACATTTTTGTTGAGATTTGGGAAGGCGGCGACGGGCGAAGGTGGCGGCATGGAGCACGCGAATTCGACGGCGATCTCGGTGCGGTCGGACGAGGAGTTTGCGAACGTCGGCGCGCACGAATTTTTTCATTTGTGGAATGTGAAGCGGATTCATCCGGCGGCGATGGAGCCGGTGGATTACACCAAGGAGCAGTACACGCGCGCGTTCTGGTTCGCCGAGGGCGTCACGAATACGTATGCGTCGTACACGATGGTGCGAACCGGGTTATGGACGAAGGCGCAGTTCTATGATGATTTCGCACAGCAGGTAGGCGACTTGGAATCGCGACCGGCGAATCATTGGCAGAGCGTGGAGCAGTCAAGCCTGGATGCGTGGTTTGAGAAATATTCGATTTACAACCGGCCGACGAACAGCATTTCTTACTACACCAAGGGGCAAGTTCTCGGTTTTCTGCTCGACGTTCTAATTCGCGATCGCACCGACGACGAATACAGCCTCGATGATGTGCTACGCGAGATGAACGAGGAATTCGGCAAGACGGGTAAGGGCTATCGTGACAGCCTCGACGTTCGGCTGACGGCGGAGAGGGTTGCCGGGGGATCGTTCGACGATTTTTTTCGACGCTACGTCGCGGGCGCCGATGCGGTTCCGTACCGCGACATTTTGGCGAAGGCCGGGCTCGATTTGCACACTGATGAGCGGAAGCATGCTTCGCTTGGATTTTTTGCGGAGCGCGAGGGAACTACTTTGACGGTGCAAACGGTTGATGCCGGCGGCGCTGCCGAGCAATCCGGATTGCGGCGCGGAGATGTGATTTTGAGTTGGAACGGCGGCGAACCTCCGCGGAACCTGGATCGATGGGTGTACCAGCACAAGAGGGGTACGGTTGTGAAATTGGGCGTTCGGCGCGAGGAAGGGAACGTGAGCGTGGAGTTTCCTTTGAGTGAGGTTTCGGAGATCTTTTATCGGGTGGTTGAAGATCAGCGCGCTGGAGAGAAGGCGCGCCGGATTCGCGAAGGATTGCTGCGCGGGACGACGCAACCAGTGACGGCGGCGGTGCACTGACGCCCAATTGTCGCTGAAGCTGCGAAAGAGTCGGTGGCCGTCGCCGCGTTTTGGTCTGGCGTTAGCTTGGTCAAAAGCGGCGCGGGGGCGTGCACTCCATATTCATGATTCGGACTATTTTCATTGCGGCGTTTTTGTCGATTTATATTTTGATCGTGGGGCCGCCGCTGCTGGTGTGGACGCTCGTTACGCGGAACCCGAATGCGATTTATTGGGCTGGGATCAATGGCGTGATGTTTTTTGTGCGCGCGGTCGGGGTGCGCGTGCGCGTTATGGGAAAAGAGCGGATTCCGGCGGGTACGTGTTTGTTTGTGGCGAATCATACTAGCTCGGCAGATGCGCCCGCTGTCGTAGGCGCGATTCCGCGGCGGATTGCGATTTTGTTGAAGAAGTCGCTGTTTCGATATCCGATCGTAGGGGCGGCATTTTTGTCAGCGGGATTTATACCGGTGAATCGGGACGAGCGGGATTCGGCGCTTGAGAGTTTGGATAAGGCGATCGAGTCGTTGAAGGCCGGGCAGTCATTTTTGATTTATCCCGAGGGGACGCGGAGTCCGGACGGTCGGCTGCAGGATTTTAAGAAGGGCGCTGTGGTCATGGCGATCAAATCGGGGGTACCGATTGTGCCGGTGGCGTGTTCGGGCGCGCATCGGGTGATGGAGAAGCGGTCACTCAAGATTCATCGCGGCGAGATCTTGGTGGAGTTTCTCGATCCGGTTTATCCGGGCGAGTTTGACTACGAACATCGGGACGATTTGAATCGCAAGGTGCATGATGCGCTGGCGGCAGGGTTGCCGCCGGATCAGCGGCCGGTTGGATTTCCCGGCGCCAATTAGAGCACCGAGATTCCCAAAATGGAACGGAGGGTACTCCCTTGGGTTCTCTCAAGTGTTCCTTCCACTCAAGATCAAGTTATTCGTTTCACACACGGGTGTCGGTGTTGCATCTTCGGGAGTTGTGTTGTCGTGTGTTTGAGACGGCGAGAGCGGAGTTGCGAGGGATTTCGCGGACGGCGGCGCGCCGGGCCGGGGAGCCGAAGGCGTTTATGAATTCGGGTTGGGAGAGGCGGAGGGTTTGCGCCATGGTGGGCTATGGAGGCGAGGGATTGGCGGCTTTGGGTTTGCCGTGGCCTTGGGCTATCGCGCAGAAGAGATGGCCGAGGGCGGCGCTGAGGTCGCAGGTGATGTCCCGGGAGAAGTAGGAGGCGAGATGATCTGTGGCGGTTCGCGAGGAACCGGGCGTCTTTTCTTGCCCGGGAGGTGCAGAGAGGGGGTGTGTGCAGGTGAGGGTGCGGCAGGTAAAGATGTTCTTCGAACCTTGCTGGACCGACAGTACCCGATCCAACAACGCTGCCCATCGCTTGGTATGTGGCGGCTACGAGTTACGGCGACGGATTGGGCTAGGGCTTGAGTTTGGCGATTTCGGATTCGAGTTGGCGGACGCGTTTTTGTAGGTCGGGGAGGCGGGTTAGGGCGGCGGTGTAGCGGAGCCAGAGCTTGTTGTCTACGGCGGGGGAGCCGCTGCGGATTTGGTTGGGCTCTACATCGCGGGGTAAGCCTGATTGTGCGGTGACGACTACGTTGTCGCCGACGGTGAGGTGGCCGGACGAGGCGGACTGGCCGGCGAAGACGCAGTGGTCGCCGATTTTGGTCGAGCCGGCTAGGCCGGTTTGGCCGCAGATCATGTTATGGGCGCCGAGTTGGGAGGCGTGGCCGACTAGGACCAGGTCGTCGATTTTGGTACCGCGGCCTATTCGGGTTTCGCCAACTGTCGCGCGGTCGATGCAGGAGTTGGCTTGAATTTCTACGTCGTCTTCGAGGACGGCGGGACCGGATTGGGCCATCTTGTACCAGGAGCCGTCTTTCTGCTTGGCAAAGCCCAGGCCGTCACTGCCGACGACCGCGCCGTTCTGGAGGATTACGCGGTTGCCGATGCGGCAGTTTTCGCGGACGACGGTGTGGGAGTGGGCGAAGAAGTTGTCGCCGACTTTGGCGCCACGGTAGATGGTGACGAAGCTGTGGAGGACGGCGTTGTGGCCGATTTCTACATGCTCGTCGATAAAGCAGTAGGGGCCGATGTGGGCGCCTTCGGGTACGCGGGCGGTGCGGGCGACGACGGCGGTTTCGTGGACGCCGGGGACGTAGCCGGGGGCTTCGTAGAAGAGTTCGATGGCTTTGGCGAAGGCCAGGTAGGGGTTTGGGGTGCGGAGGGCCGCTAGGGGGGGCTGGCCTTCAACGCGATCTAGAGCGGGACCTTCCTCGATTAGGACGGCGGAGGCTTGGGTGGTTTTGAGGAGCGGGACGTAGCGTTTGTTGGCCAGGAAGGTTACGTGGCCGGGAGCGGCGTGGTCTAGGCCAGAGACGCCGTGGATTTCGGCGTCGGGGTCGCCTTCGAGGCGGGCGTCGAGGGCTTTGGCTAGGTTGGAGAGTTTCATTTTGGCTCCTGAGGGATGTCGAGGGAGTTTCGCATAGGAGAGTCGACGTCGACAGTTGAAAGTCGATAGTGGGGCCATGCTGGTGCGGGTACAACTGGCGGATGGCAAAACCCGCGCCCCGGGAAACCGCCGGCAGGGTGCCGGCGCTACGGTGGCGAGAGTTAGTCGGTAAAGAGGCGGGGTTGGGCTGTGGGCGGGGCCGCGGGTTTGCGGCGGGCTACGCCGACCACGCCTAAGACTGTTAATTCGCTCAGGGCGTTGCGGGGGACGAAGATTCGATCTGTGCTGGAGTTCAGGTCGGGTGGGGTGATGTGGAGGCCGTTGTCGAGCAGGCCCAGGAGGTCGTTGGGGACCACGCCTTCCAGAGTCTCGCCGTCGATGAAGCGGAGGCGGACCCAGAGGCCGTCGAGTTTGGGGCGGCTTAAGAAGGATTTGCGTTCGGGCTCGAAGTCGTTGGAGAACTCGCGCACGAAATAAATGGAACGGACTTTGGCCAGGGGGATTTCTTCGTGCTCGCCGTCAGGGGTGAGCACGTCAATGGGGTCACTTTGGCCCAGACGAGACGGGTTCAGATAGCCGCGCAGGTTCTTCCTGTCGGCCAAGACGACAATCACCTTCTTGTGCGTAGAGGCTGGGGAGCGAGTTTTCAACGGAATCAGTACGTCCAAAACTTAACTATTTGCGAAACAATCGGATGTATGTTATGTTAAGCAGGATTTCCTGTCAACTCATTGTTTTGATTGGGGTTAGGCCACGGAGAGCCGCCCGTTGACCGAAAAAAAGCAGATCCTCAAGTCCGCCTCGATCATCTCGCTGGTCACCATCGCAAGCCGTATTTTGGGGTACGTTCGGGATCAACGTATCGCGTTGCTTCTTGGAACCGGTCCGGCGGCGGATGCTTATGTCCTAGCGTACCGAATACCGAACTTATTTCGTCGATTAGTTGCCGAAGGTTCGATGACGGCGTCGTTTATCCCCGTTTTTACGACGTACATGCGGGAGAAGCCAGAGGAAGACGTTTGGGACTTCGCGAACAAGCTGTTTTGGACGTTGGCGCTGGTCGTGGCGGTGATCGCAGTTTTGGGCATGGTCTTTTCGCCGTTTGTGGTGCACATGTTTGCCGGGAAGGGCGTGGCGAGCGGGCAAGCGGTGGAGTTGAATCGCATCGTCTTCCCGTACTTGTTTTTCGTGGCGCTGGCGGCGCTGGCGATGGGCATTTTGAATTGCTTTCATATGTTTGGGCTGCCGGCGGCGACGCCGGTGGTACTGAACGTGGCGACGATCGCGTTTACGGTACCGGTGGTGTGGAAGTACTTCAAGGACCCGGCGACGTCGATCGCGGTGGGAGTACTGGTCGGCGGAGTGATGCAGTTTCTGATCCAGGTGCCGGCGCTGGTGCAGAAGGGGATGACGTTCAAGTTTGGGTTGTCGTTCACGCATCCAGCGATTCGAAATGTGGCGCGGTTGATGATTCCGCGGTTATTTGGTATCGGCATCGGGCAGATCAATTTGCTGGTGGATACGCGGTTCGCCACAGCGGCCAAGATGCCGGTCGGAAGTTTAGCGTCCTTGTATCTCGCGGATCGCGTCATGGAGTTAGTGCTGGGCGGGTACGCGATCGCGGTGGCGACGGCGATTCTGCCGATGATGTCGCACCAGGCGGCGGCGAATGATATTTCGGGACTGAAGAAAACGCTGACGTTTTCGGTTCGGATCGTAGCGTTCATCACGATTCCGGCGATGCTGGGGTTGATGATTTTGCGCGAGCCGATTATTCGCGTGCTGTTCCAGCACGGGCAATTTTTGGCGTCGTCGACGCGGCTGACGGCGCGGGCGCTGTTGTATTACGCGATTGCACTGCCGGGGTTGGCTACGGTGAAGCTGATTGTGCCGGCATTTTATTCGACGCGGGATACGCGGACGCCGGTGATTGTGGCGGGAATTTCGATGCTGATCAACGTCGGCCTGAACGTGTTGTTTCTGAATACGTTTCTGTTCGCGAAGGTGCAGAACGGCGGGCCGGCGTTGGCTACGGGGCTGGCGTGCTACTTCGATTTTTTTGCGCTGTTTCTGATTTTTCGGTTGAGGCATGGGCGGCTGGGCACCAAAGAGATCATGGCGTCGTTTTCACGGATATTTTTGTGCTCGACAGTGATGGCTGTGGCGTGCTGGTTTGCCGAGCGATATACGCGGTTTTCGGTTCACTCGCGCGGGTTCGTGCAGTTGCTGGTGTTTTTGGGATTGCTGGGCGGGGCTACGGCGCTTTATTTGGCGACGGCGTGGCTGTTCAAGTGTCGTGAGATGGAAGAGATTTACGGTATTGCAACGCGGCGGAATCGCGGCGACGAATCGTACGCGGAGGCGTGATGGAAATACTGAACACCATCGCGTCGTTCGTGACACACGTCAAAGTGGAGAAGGGGCTGTCTGCCAATACGGTGGAAGCGTATCGGCGGGATTTGCTGAAGTTTGATGTGTTTGCGAAGAAGCGGAAGCTCACGCTGGAAGCGGTGCGGCGCGACGACCTGGTGGATTTTCTGGCTGGGTTGTACCGGGAAAAGCTGGAGAGCCGGACGGTGGCGCGGCATCTGGTAACGCTGCGGAATTTTTTCCGGTTTGCGCAGATTCAGGATCTGATCGCGACGGACCCGTCGGTCAATCTGGAATCGCCGAAGATTCGAAGATCGCTGCCGGGGTATTTGCGGCTGGAGGAAGTCGAGCGACTGCTGAACCAACCGGATGGCAAGACGGCGATGGGTTTGCGGGACCGTGCGATGCTGGAGGTTTTTTATTCAACGGGGCTGCGCGTGTCGGAACTGGTTTCGCTGCGGATCGGAGATCTGGACAGTAAGGTGGGTTGCGTGCGGTGCATCGGCAAGGGCGACAAGGAACGGATCGTGCCGGTGGGGCGCAAGGCACTGGCGATGGTTGAAAAGTATATGCAGGAGGCGCGGCCGGAGCTGCTGAAGAAGGCGAAGTTGCCGCAGAGCCAGGCCCTGTTTGTGAACCGGCGCGGGGCGTCGCTGAGCCGCGTGGGCGTGTGGAAAATTTTGTCGGCTTACGGTCGGCGTGCGGGGTTGCGCGTGGCACTGACGCCGCACATGCTTCGGCATAGTTTTGCAACGCATTTGCTGGAGGGCGGGGCGGATTTGCGGTCGGTGCAATTGATGCTGGGCCACGCCGATATTTCCACCACGCAGATTTACACGCACGTTGTCGAGGAGCGGTTGAAGCAGATTTACAAAGCACACCACCCGCGCGCGTAGCGCGGGTGAGAACCCCGGGAATTTAGCGGGCATTCGCGGCCGGTTGTTGACGGCTGGAACGGGCGCCCGGAATGCGAGAAACACGATGCCAGACTATATGTTTTTGCTCGAGAGTCGACTGTCGCCGGAACAGCGCGCGGTGATGATGCGCGTGCAGGAGCTGGCGGCGGCGATGGGATTTAACTTGTACCTGACGGGCGGCACGGTGCGGGATTTGATTACGGGCGCATCGTTGCGCGATCTGGATTTTACCGTCGAGGGAAATCCGACGAAAATGGCGCGCGAGTTGGAGAAGGGCGGCGCGAAGATTCTCGACGAGGACGAAAAGCTGCGGCACATCGAAGTACTGTTCGCGGGCGACGTCGAGGGAAGTATTTCGGGTGCGCGAGATGATCACTATGTTCGGCCGGGGACGCGGCCGGAGATTCGGTGGTCGACGATCATGGAGGATCTGCGGAGGCGCGATTTTTCGCTGAACTCGATTGCGATTTCGCTGAATCCGGCGTCGCGCGGGTTGCTGCTCGATCCGACGAATGGATTGTCGGACATCGAGCGCGGGGAAGTGCGGGCGCTGACGATTCATAGCTTTACGAATCAGCCGGTGCGGCTGCTGCGGTTGCTGCGGTTTGCGGCGCGGATGGGATTCAAGCCGGAGGCGCGGACGCAGGAATGGTTCGATTTGGCGATCGAACGCGATTTGCATCACACGATTACGCCGGAAGATGGCGGCAGTGAATTGCGGGCGGTGGCGCGCGAGGAGCGGCCCGCGGTGGTGCTGAAGGCTTGGGAGCAACAGCATCTGCTGGAGATGGTGAATCCGAATCTGGCGAAGCGTCACCCGGATTATGACGCGATCAACCGGTTGATGAAAGTGCGCGAAGATTTGTTTACGGCGGGATTCCGGCCGCGGCTGGGGACGCCGATGCTGCTGGCGATTCTGGGGCGGCTGAAGGATCGCGAGCAGGCGGCGGTGTTATCGAAGGCGGGGTATCGATCAGCGGAAACGGACCGCGTGTTGGGATTCGCGGGAGATGCGACGGACGCACAGAAGGAATTGATTGGGAAGAAATTGAACGCGCCGATCGATGCCTATAGATATTTGGAACAGTTGCCGTTGGAGCAGACGGCGTATTTGTTGGCGGAGTCGAGCAATTCGGCGGCGCTGTCGAAGATTCGCGCGTATCTGAACAAGTGGCGGCCGGTGCGGAGCGGGTTGTCGGTTGTCGGGAATGAATTGCAGGCGCTAGGGATGGAACGCGGGCCGAAGTTCGACAATATTGTGGAGCAGGTGTTTGCGATTCAGTTGACAGGGCGCGGGAAGACTCCGGAAGAGCGGGAGAAGATTTTGCGGAAGTTGTCGGGGATCAAGGAAGCGCCGAAGAAGAAAGAGACACCGAAGAAAGCGGGGAAGGGCGGCGCGAAGGCGGAAGGTGCGGCGCCGGAGGCAGCTGCGAAAGGTGCGGCTGGCGGCGCAGGAGCGAAGGCTGCGCATAAGCCGCAGAGTAAAGAGAGTCGTGGGGCGGCGGTGAAGCATATTGCAGGGAAGGCCGCTGCCGCGGCGGCGGCGGCGCACGGGAAGGGCAGCGGGAAGAAGAGCAGCGGGAGGAAGTAACCCGCGCTCGATTCTTGCGACAAGCAGAGTGCAAGTCGCGACTTGGCGTGAATTGTGTGCGGGAATTTGAGGTCTGGGATTGGCGGCGGAAACCCAGGATCCTCCTAAGACCTTTGTTTTTGCGATCACGGTGAAATAACTTTGACGGTGGCTGTGGGAAACGGCTAAATAGTTCGGAATGCGTGTCGCAAAATTTCTTCGAGAGATTTAGAATTAAATTCCATGGGTCAGCCGCAGTTCGTTCATCTTCACGTTCACACCGATTACAGCCTGCTTGACGGCGCTTGCGAGACTACCGAGCTTCTGGATGAGGCGTCGCGGCAGAAAATGCCGGCGGTGGCGATTACCGATCACGGGAACATGTTCGCCGCGGCGAAGTTTTTTAACGAGGCGAGCAAGCGCGACGTAAAGCCGATCATCGGCTGCGAAGTGTACGTAGCGAAGGGGAGCCGCCACGATCGCGGCGAGAAGACGAACGGCGTCGCGACGAATGGCGGGCAGGACCGCAGCGGCGGCGATGACGAGCCGTCGGGCGGACGAGGCAGCAACCACCTGGTGCTGTTGTGCGAGTCGCTTGAGGGTTACCACAACCTGATCAAGCTGGTGTCGGCGGGATTTCTCGAAGGGTTCTACTACAAGCCGAGAATTGATTACGACTTGCTGTCGAAGCACAGCAAGGGATTGATCGCGCTTGGAGCTTGCCTCAAGGGACCGGTCACCGAAGCGATCATGCAAGAGAAATACGATCTGGCGCGCGAGAATGCCTACCGGCTGCGCGATGTTTTCGGGAAGAACAATTTCTTTCTAGAGATTCAGGATCAGGGGCTCGAGATTGAGAAGGGCGTGAATCGCGATCTCTTGCGATTGTCGAAGGAGACGGGGATTCCGCTGGTGGCGACCAACGATTGCCACTATTTGCATCACGAGGATGCGCACGCGCAAGAAGTTTTGCTCTGCATTCAGACGGGCAAGACGATGGGCGATGCGAACCGGATGAAGTTTCAGACCGACCAATTTTATTTCAAGACCGCAGAAGAGATGGCGCGGGTGTTTCGCGAAGTGCCGGATGCGTTGAGTCGGACGGTGGATATTGCGCATCGCTGCAACGTGAAGATCGACCGGATTCCGAATCCGTTTCCGGAGTTTAAGGTGCCGAACGGGTATACGCCGGGGAGTTATTTTGAGCGCGTGGTGCGCGAAGGGTTTGCATCGCGCGTGCCGGGGCTTGAGCGGCTTGCGGCGGCGGGGCAGCTGAGCAATCCGTTGTCGGAATACGAGAAAAGGCTGACATCGGAAATCAAGATGATTCAGCAGATGAGGTATGAAGGTTACTTCCTCATCGTGTGGGATTTCATTCACTACGCGAGGACGCAGGACGTGCCGGTGGGCCCGGGGCGCGGATCGGCGGCGGGTAGTTTGGTCAGCTATGCGCTGCGGATTACGGACGTCGATCCGCTGCAATACAACCTGCTGTTCGAGAGATTTTTGAATCCGGAGCGCGTGTCGATGCCGGATATCGACATCGACTTTTGCATGAGGCGACGCGGCGAGTTGATCGAGTACGTCACGCAGAAATATGGGCGCGAGAACGTCGCGCAGATTATTACGTTTGGGACGATGGCAGCGAAGGCGGCGGTGAAGGACGTCGGCCGCGCGATGGACATTCCATACGGTGAAGTTGATCGGCTGGCGAAGCTGATTCCGACGACGCTGGGTATTGAGCTAGAAGACGCGCTTAAGGAAGCGCCGCAGTTGCAGTCGGCGGTGAACAGCGACCCGCGGTTGAAGGATTTGATGGCTGTGGCGCTGCGGCTCGAGGGATTGTCGCGGCATGCTTCGACGCACGCGGCGGGCGTGGTGATTTCGCCGCGGCCGCTGACGGATGTGGTGCCGGTTTACAAGACGAACCGGGATGAAATCACAACGCAGTACGACATGAATGCGCTGGAGCGCATCGGCCTGCTGAAGATGGACTTCCTCGGGCTGACCACGCTTACGGTGCTGCACGACACCGTTGAGATGATCGAGCGCAATCGCGGCGTGAAGGTCGATCTCGACAGCCTGGCGCTGGACGACGCGGACACGTACAAGCTTTTCACGCGGGGCGATACGACCGCGATTTTCCAGTTTGAGTCGCACGGCATGCGCGACATTCTGCGCCGTTATCAGCCGACGCGGATCGAAGACTTGACGGCGCTGAACGCGCTGTATCGCCCGGGCCCAATCCAGGGCGGCATGATCGACGACTTCATCAATCGGAAGCATGGCAAGAAGAAGGTCGCTTACGATCTGCCGCAGCTCAAAGACATTCTGGAAGAGACATACGGCGTCATTTTGTATCAAGAACAGGTAATGCAGATCGCGAACCGGCTTGCGAGCTTTTCACTGGGTGAAGCCGACATCTTGCGCCGCGCGATGGGCAAAAAAAAGAAAGAAGAGATGGCGGCGCAGCGCGCGAAGTTCATGGCGGGATGCGCGACGAACAAGATTCCGGAGAAGAAGGCGGACGGAATCTTCAATCTGATGGAAGAATTTGCGGGCTACGGGTTTAACAAGTCGCACTCGTGCGCGTATGCGCTGCTCGCGTATCAGACGGCGTTCCTGAAAACCCATTATCCCGTGGAATTTATCGCTGCTTTGCTGACTTCAGAAACGGGCAACGCCGATAAAGCGGTGAAGTACATCAACGAAGCGCGTGGGATGAGCATTTCGATTCTGCCGCCGGACGTGAATGAGAGCGATTTGTATTTCACGCCGGTGGGCGAGGCGATTCGATTTGGCTTGGCGGCAATCAAGAATGTCGGTGAGAACACCGCCAAGGCGATCTGTGAATCCCGAACGAGCCAAGACAGATTCAAATCGCTTTATGATTTCTGCGAGCGCATCGAGCCCAGATTCCTGAACAAGCGCGTGTTTGAGAGCCTGATCAAATCGGGGGCGATGGATTCTCTCGGAGCGCGCGAAAGCATGCTGGCGTCGGTGGACGACGCGGTCGCGGCCCTGCAGCGAGCGGCGCGCGCTCGCGAGTCTGGGCAGCACGGATTGTTTTTCGGCGGATCGGCCGAGGCGACGCATGTCGAATTTGAGATGAGAGACGCGGCGCCGTGGAGCGAAGAGGAACGGCTCACAAGCGAGTACGCGATGCTCGGGTTTTACGTGTCGGGGCATCCGCTGGCGAAATACGCGGCACGATTGCAGGAAATGAAGGCGACCTGCCTGAGCGAAATCGAAGGGATGCGGAACGGCAAGGAAGTCATGGTCGCCGCCCTGATAGTCGGGACGCGCCCGATGCGGTCGAAAAAGGGTGCCCGGTGGGCGATTTTCACAATTCAGGACATGACCGGCATTCAGGAGTTGCTGGCCTTCCCGGAGGCCTTCGGCACGCTGGAGAACACTCTTAAACCGCGTGAGCCTCTCCTGCTCAAAGTGCGGGTACAGGTCGAGGAAGCGGGCACGCGATTGTCGCTTCAGGAAGCTCGATCGATGGAAGGGATGGCGGAGCCTGCGGCGCCGCCCTCGCCGGTACGGATTCGTATGAACCTCGAAAATATGGCAGACGACATGGTGGATCGGCTGCAGGATATATTCGTGACCTTTCCGGGGCGAAATCCTGTAGTCTTCGACATCACTCGGCCCGATGGTACGACGGCGGAAGTCGCGACGGAGCGGCGCGTGAAGGTGTCGGCGGAATTCCTGAGCGCGATTCGCGACGCCTGTGGTCCGCAGTCGATCGACATGGTTGCCTGAGTTGATGATCTGACCTCGATGCCAAGCAAAGACAAACGCAAACCAGCGGCGACGATCGAGCCCGGCGACCGGCAGAGGGAAATCGAGCGCCTGGAGAAGGACGTCGAGGAACTGCGTCATTTGGCGAACACCGCTGGGGCGGAAGCGGAGCTGGAACGTATTCGACAACAAGTCAGCGAATTGCGGCACGAGTTTTACGCGCATCTCGGTGCGTGGCAGCGGGCGCAGATCGCGCGCCATCCGCAGCGTCCTTACACGCAGGACTACATTGGGCTGCTGTTCACCGATTTCGTGGAGTTGCATGGTGATCGCGGGTATGGCGACGACAAGGCCATCGTGGCGGGCCTAGCGAAGTTTCACGGGCGGCCGGTTGCCGTGGTCGGTCATCAGAAGGGGCGCGACACGAAGCAGCGCGTCCTCCACAATTTCGGACAGCCGAAGCCCGAAGGCTACCGCAAGGCGCTGCGCGTGATGCAGCTGGCGGCGAAGTTTGGGCGGCCGGTGATTTCGTTCATCGATACGCAGGGTGCTTACCCGGGGATCGACGCCGAAGAGCGCGGTCAGGCCGAGGCGATTGCCCGGAACCTGCGCGAGATGGCGCGTCTGCCTGTACCGATTATCGTCACCGTGACTGGCGAAGGCGGTTCCGGCGGCGCGCTGGCGATTGCCGTGGGCGACCGCGTGAACATTCTCGAGAATAGCTTTTACTCGGTGATTTCCCCTGAGGGTTGCGCGGCGATCATGTGGCGCGATGCGTCGAAGGCTGAAACGGCGGCGGTGGCGCTTAAAATCACGGCGAACGATCTGAAAGAGCTGGGGATCGTCGATGAGATCATCGATGAACCCGAAGGCGGCGCGCACACCTCTTATGAGGAGGCTGCAAAGCTGCTGGATGAGGTGCTCGATCGGCAGCTGATGGCGTTGTCGAATGATTCGGTGAAGGATTTGCTCGACGCGCGCTACGAAAAATTCCGCAAGATGGGGCAATTTTTCGATTTGGGAAGTTGAGGTGCCGCGAGGAAATTTTCGTGGTGCTCTTCTCGGCCTGAGCCTTATTCCTGCCAGCCTCGCCTTCTTTTGCACTTCAAGTCTCTTTTCCAAGGGAACCAATCCAGTCTCGAAGAGCGACGCGTGCACCCTGATCCAACGCCCGGCTGGTGTGAAAGCGCTGCTCGAGCGAAAATATGTGTCGGACGATCCAAGATAGTGGGTCACGGAGCAAGACTGCACGCGAAGTTTGGGGCGCAAACGTGCCGCCCGCATGCCCGGGTGTGATCGAGGGACAGGTTTTGCCGCGCGACGCCACCACGGTAGTGTTGCTTCTCGTTTCTCGCGAGCGCTTTTGACCACGGGCATAGGCTGCTGCTTATCCACGAATCGGCCGATCAACCGGTTGTGGAGCAGGTTATCGAAACATCGGGTCGGAATATGCAGCCGAGTGATACTTTGGGTCCGACCGGCGGTTCCGGAAAGAGCCCGTAGACGAGTAGCTCGAACCGTCAATTGCCGTGGGCAAAATCGTAAACATCGCTCAAAAAACACCCGGTGGCACATTGGGAACCTACGCGAGACGCGGGATTGTCGCGGTTGCGTCCGGGGCCTATTCTGGGTGGGTCATCATTCATAATGCGCCGGCGCAAGGGACTGCGTTTGCTGGCAATCGCCGGTGCAGAGAGAATAGGGCTTATCATGTCGGAACCGTTCCGCCCGTACGAAAAGCTCGTGGATATCACGATCTACGGCAAGAAGTTTCAGGTGCCGGAGCGGAATTCCTTGCTTCGATGCTTCCAGTTCATCAGCCCGGAGACGATACCGTATGGCCGTTTCTGCTGGAATCAGGATTGCCAATACTGCCGGGTGAGCTGCCAACTGCCGGATGACGACGAGCCGCGCGAGATGCTGAGCTGCAAGTTCATCGTGATGGCGGGCATGGAGATCACGGAGCTGAGCCAGGAGTTGAAGTGGTGCTTGAGGGCCAAGCTGCCTTCGGATGCGCCTGTAAGTTCGTGAGGGACATGGTTCTTGGGCGCCTGTTTCGTGGTTCGTGAAGGGCAAGATTCCCCGGTTTGTCTGAGCCGAATTTCCACCCATGGACATGATCTGGCCCTTGTTTGGGGCGATATCGCTGCGACTTTTGGTGTGCGGGTGTGTTTGCTTGAGTAAGCAGTAGAACCGATCGCATGACGGCGGTAGTGCGACGTCTATACCCTGGTTACACCCCCGGCGCACTGCTACCGCCTGTTTCTCCAGCGGCTCCCTGGCTCTCGCCACCCCTCCAACGTACGGCTGACGCCTCAAAGGCGGCGCCGGCACGCCGCCCTCCCTGGTGGTTGTGCCAGTTTGCGATTCCCAGCTCAGTCGAATACGATCGTTCGGATGGCGACGTCCAACACTTCGACTCTGATTTGCGACGGATGCGGGCAGCCGGCTTCGCCTGAGCATACGACGCACCGATTGCAGCGCCTGGAGTGGATGACGCGGTACCGGCCGTTGCATGTTGGCACGGTGTTGCTTGGGGCGGCTTCGCCAGAGTGCGACCCGGAGTTTCTGTATTCCGACACCACGGAAATTACCGGTGAAGCGGCGGCGGTATTGGCTGCGGTTGGGATTTCGTCTGCCGGGAAGACGAAACGGACCGTGCTCGTCGAGTTTCAGCGCGGCGGTTTTTTGCTGGGTTACGTCGCGGAGTGTCCGCTGGAGCCGCCGTCACGGGAGGGTGCGACTCGCGATGATTTGCTTAGGTCGCGGATGCCGGCATTTTTGGCGCGGTTGAGGAGATCGTTTCGTCCGAAGCGGATCGCTTGTATTTCGGGCGCGCTCGGGCCGTTGTTTGCATCGTTGACGGAGACCGATCTGGGTTGCGCGCTTCTGAGCGACCAGGGGCTGCCGTTCGCATTGAACGGTGCTGTGGCTTCGCAAGCTGTCGAGCGGCTTCGTCTGGCGTTAACGTCGACACCGGCGGTCGTTCGGTAGGTTCGGCGGGTGGCGGAAAACCGGTCCAGTCCTGCCTGTCCGGTATCTGGACTATCGGACCATTGTGGCACAAAGGGCTGTGCTAGAATTTGGTTGCAAAGCCCGGGAGAAGCAGTCGGAGTACCAGCATGAAAAAACAAGCCAAATTCGGGATCGGGATCGCCGTGATTGTAGTGTCGATGGGGTTTCTTGCTTGGCTCGGGTACGGCGAGAGCAAGACGTACTACCACACGATCGCGGAGCTTTCGACTTTGCAAGGCGATGCACGGGCGCACCGGATTCGCGTCGGCGGAACGGTTGAGCCGGGGAGCATCCGGCGCGGACAAGGCCGAGTCGATTTTGTGCTGCTGGGCGAAGGGAAGGCGTTGCCGGTGAGTTATGTGGGCAGCGATCCATTGCCGGATACGTTTATCGACAAATCACAGGCGCTGGTGGAAGGCAGCCTCGAGCGTAACGGCAATTTTACGGCGCAGCAGGTGCAGGCGAAGTGCGCGTCGAAATATGAGGCTGCGCCTGGAGCGGAGCCTCCGGCGAAAACGGCGGGAGCAGCTGCGGATTCGACGCCGCGGAGTTCGATGTAAGCCGCCAAGAGAGCGCGTTAAAGCGCGCCTCGATAACGCGGCTCGACAAGGTTTTGGTGGAAAAGGTTTCGGTTGAGTTGATGGTAGGCGGCGCGCCCGGCGCTGCCGGGGAGACTTGGCTTTAAGTGGATGTATTTGGTTCATTCGCGCTGCTACTCGCCTTTATTTGTGCGGTATATGCATTCGTCGGCGGTATTTTTGCGATCCACACGCGTCATCCCCTCCTGATCAAGAGCACCCGTCAAGCCGGTATGGCTACCTGCGGGCTGATTTTCATTGCGACGTTCAGCCTCGTCTATTTGTTCTTCAGCGACAGCTATTGGGTTTCATACGTGGTTGCGCACAGCAATCGCGATCTGTCGACCTTCTATAAAATCGCCGCGCTTTGGTCTGGGCAGGAAGGCTCGCTGCTGTTCTGGAGTTTTCTGCTGGCGATTTACGTCTTCTCGGCCTTGTTCGCCTACCGGAACAAGAACGGAGAGCTGATGCCATATGTCGGTGTCGTTCTGGCCGGCGTACAGATCTTCTTTTTGACGTTGAACAATTTTGTAGCGAGCCCGTTCAAGGTGCTGGCATCGCCTGGCGTCGGGGGAACGCTGGAGATTTTTACCAGGGCTGATGGGAACGGGCTGACTCCGTTGCTGCAGTATCCCGAGATGGTGATCCACCCGCCGAATTTGTATTCGGGTTACACCGGATTCACGATCCCGTTTGCCTTCGCGCTGGGCGCTTTGTTGGCGCGCTATCCTGGCGAAAAATGGATTCACCTGACGCGCAAATGGACGATGATCGCCTGGGGATTTCAGACTGCGGGCGTGCTGCTGGGAGCCCATTGGGCTTACGCGGTGCTCGGCTGGGGCGGATATTGGGGATGGGACCCGGTCGAAAATGCGTCGCTGCTGCCGTGGCTGACGGGCACGGCGTTTCTGCACTCGGTGATGATGCAGGAAAAGCGCGGGATGATGAAGGTTTGGAACGTCTGGCTGGTATTTCTGACGTTCATGCTGTGCATTTTGGGCACGACGTTGACGCGCAGCGGGATTGTGAGTTCGGTACATGCGTTTGCGCAGTCGAGCATCGGGAACTGGTTTGTCGGATTTTTGGGCTTGATTCTGGCGGTATGCCTGGCGGCCTACGTCAAGAATCGCGATTATTTGAGGAGCGAAAATCAGCTGGATTCGGTTGCGTCGCGCGAGTCGAGTTTCCTGTTCAACAATTTGATTTTGCTGGTTTCGTGCGTGGCGGTTTTGTCGGGCACGTTGTTTCCGGTTTTTTCGGAGTGGCTGTCGGGATCGAGGATTAGCGTCGGGACGCCGTTTTTTAACAAGGTAAATCTGCCGCTTGGGTTGTTGCTGTTGTTTCTCACCGGCGTCGGCCCATTGCTCGCGTGGCGGAAGACTTCCACCGAGAGTTTGAAGCGGAATTTTGCCTGGCCATCGATTTTTAGTTTGCTCGTTGGCGCAGTTATGTTTGCGCTGGGGCTGCATGAGTTTTACTCGCTGGTGTGCCTGATCCTTTGTGTGTTTGTGGCGGCGACGATTGTGATGGAGTTTTATCGCGGAGCGCGGGTTGTGCATGCGCGCTCGGGGATGTCGTGGGCCTCGTCAGCGGTCGATCTCACGTTGCGGAATACGCGGCGGTACGGCGGATATATCGTCCACATGGGGATGGTGCTGATTTTTGTCGGGCTGGCGGGTGCTGCGTTTAATCAGGACGTACAGAAAGAAATGAAGCTGGGTTCGACGCTGCAGATCGGGCGCTACAACCTGCTGCTCCAGAGTTTTGAGTCGCGGCCGGAGAAGAACTACACGGCCGAGCGGATGATCATCGAGGTGTCGGAGCAGAACAAGCCGAAGATGATGCTGTATCCCGAGCGGCGATTTTTTCCGACAAACGAGCAGTCGGGAACGATGGTGGCGATTTACTCGACGCTGCGCGACGATTTGTATGTCGTGTACAGCGGGGAGAGTCCCGACAACCAGACGCCCGTGATTCATGCGTATTTGAATCCACTCGTGAAGTGGATCTGGCTGGGCGGCGCAATTGTGGTAATGGGAACGCTGGTCGCGTTGTTGCCGAATCGGAAGACGGTGCTCGCGCTTGCTAGCGTTCCGGAGTCGGCTGCTGCGGGTGCATTGTCGCCGACAATGGCGCATTCGCAATCGTCGTCGGGCGTTGCGTTGAGGGAAGGTCATGATTAGGCGCCGGCGGATTGCGAGTTTGGCGTTGGGCGTTGCGGGAGCTTTGTCCATCGCGATGTTCGGCGCAGCGGGCACTGTTTTGGCGCAAGCGCAAGCGAAGACCGATCGCGGGAAGCAAATCGGTGGCAAGTTCATGTGCATGTGCGGCTGCAGTCAAGTGCTGACGCAGTGCAATCACGTGGGCTGCCCGGTGTCGACGGGGATGCTGAAGGAACTTGACGATGCGGTCACGCGCGGCGATTCGGAAGATTTAATCACGCAGAATTTCGTGCAGGAATTCGGCACGAAGGTATATGCAGAGCCGCCGAAGACGGGACTAAGCCTGTTGGCCTGGGTATTGCCGAGCGTCTATCTGGTGCTGGGAACGGTGCTGGTGATCTTTGTGATCTCGCGGTGGCGGACGCGGGCGCACGAAGATCTGGGCGCAATGTCAGCGGGTGGTAGTACGGCGGCAATTTCGTCGACGGAACTGGAGCGCGCGCGGCAGCGCGTGGCGCGAGAGACTGAGGACTAACGGTGACTGCAGCGCTTTTCACTTCAATTCTCCTCATGCTGACGTCGTCGGATGGCGCTGTCCTTGGTGCGTGCCTGGCGCTGGCGATGGCCACCGTGCTGTTCATTTTCTATATTCAGCCGGATGCGTCGGATCTTGCTCCGCACCGGACGAAGCTCGATCAATTGATGGAGCAGCGCGACACGATTTATGACAATTTGCGCGATCTGCGATTCGAGTTTCGCTCGGGCAAATATTCGGAAGGCGACTACGATGCGATGAAGACTGGGCTCGAGAACGATGCCGCGATGGTGCTCGCTGAAATCGATCGCGTGACGGAAGCGCAGGTGCGACGGCCGCGCGGAGTTCGCCCGGCGGACGCGGAGCGTGGCGGTTGAGTTTTCCTAGCCGGATTTTGTTCACGTGCGCGCTTCTTGTTGGCGCGACGCTGTTGACGGTTGGTATCGCGCAAGCGGGCACGCTGCACGGTACCGTTAAGAATGGGACGACGAGCAAGCCCGGCTCGGGAATCGAAGTGATTCTGATTCAACTTCAGGGTGGAATGCAGCCCGTCGCCAACACGAAGACCAACGCGCAAGGGCAATTCACGTTCGACAATCCGACTCTTGGCACGGCGCCGATGCTGGTGCGGGCGGTGTTTCACGGCGTGAATTTTCACCAACCGGTGCCGCCGGGGAAGAACGACGTTGAGATCGAGGTGTTCGATCCGACGCAGGATGCAAAGACGATCTCGGTGCCGACGCACATTGTGATCTTTCAGCCAAACGGGTCGCGGTTGACGGTGGGTGAAGAATATTCGATTTTGAATAACGCCAATCCGAAGCAGGCCTATTTCCGCGCGGATGGAAATTTTGAGTTCGCGCTGCCCGATCAGGCGCAGATTCAGCAGGCGGCCGCCTGGGGGCCGTCGGGAATGCCGGTGGTGCAGGCGACGATTGACAAGACGAAAAATAAATATGCGGTCGCGTTTGCGTTTCGTCCGGGCGAAAGTGGCGTGCGGTACTCGTATGAGCTGCCTTATACAGGCAACACAGCGACGGTGAAATTACCGACCGTGTATCCGGACGCGAAATTGCTCATTCTTGGCGCGCCAACGCTGCAAATCAGCGGCGACGGGCTTGAGCCGAACGGGCAGGAACAGGGCATGAATATTTACGGTCGCGGTCCGCTCGCAGCCGGCAGCGCCTTCAGCGTCAGTGTTTCAGGAACGGCGCCTCCGCCGAACGCTCGCGGTGGCGGGGATTCGGACGGCGGACAGCAGGAACAGGGCGGTCCCGTCGCGGGACCCGTGACGGTGCAGCAAATTCCGGGGCGGCTGGATGTGCTGAAATGGCCGCTGGTCGTCGGGTTTCTGGGATTGTTCGCGCTTGGCGCGATCTTGCTGGCGCGGAAGCCGGTCGCGGTGGTTGCTGGCGTTCCTGGCGCGGAAATTCCAGTCGTGAAGCAGCCAGTGTCGAAAAAAACCGCTGCACCTGCGGCGAGCGGGATTGCTGCGGCGTCTCCGACGATTGGGGATGTGGATGCGGCGGTGGGCATGAGCCTCGATTCATTGAAGGATCAAATATTTCGGCTCGAACTGCGACGGCAGGCCGGAACTATTTCGGAAGAAGAGTACGCGCAGGAGCGAGCCCGCGCGGAAAAGGTGCTCCGCGATCTCGTGCGGGGTTGAGCTGGCGATGAATTTTGTGCGCGAGGGGCTGCGGTGACGCCGCGCGCGATTGTTCCGACAGGCATTCGCTTCGAAAATATCGACAAACGCTATGGCGGGTTGTACGCGTTGCGCCGGGTGTCTCTGGATGTGGCGGCGGGCGAGTGCGTGGCGCTGGCCGGTCGAAATGGGTCCGGGAAGACGACGCTGCTGCGGATTGCGGCGCAGTTGGTGCGTCCTTCGGCGGGGACGGTGAGTTTTTCATCGGCAGATGGTCGATCGGCGCCGAACGGGAATGGCGCAATCGGGAAGAATGCCGGATTCGTCGCGCATGCCACGATGGTTTACGACGATCTCACGGCCGAGGAAAATCTGCTGCTGTTCGCGCGCCTGCAGGGAATTGCGCGGCCGAAAGAGCGGGTCCAAGAGCTTTTGCGTGAAGTTGGCCTGATCGAGCGGCGTGCGTCGCTGGTGCGGACGTTTTCGCGCGGGATGCGGCAACGGATCACGATTGCTCGGGCGCTGCTGCACGCACCGAGTGTTTTGCTGCTCGATGAGCCCGCGACGGGTTTGGATTCGCAAGGGACCGCGTGGCTGGCTGCGACGCTGCGGGGGATGCGCGATGTCGGAGCGACGATCGTGATGAGTTTGCACGGCGAGTCGGTGGTTTCCGACGTTGCGACGCGCGCGGTTCGACTCGAAGCCGGGTCGGTCGTCGCCGACACTGCGGCAGGGGCGGATCGGCGGGCGGTCCTGGCGGCCGCCGACGAGTGAAACAAAAACGTTTTGATCTTGCCGAGATGGGGCGCAGCGATGCTGCGCCCCTACATGGGACGAACGCTTAAGATGAGCTTGATCGAGAACACTGGAGTGTTGCTCGGCAAGGAGTTGCGGACAGAGTTTCGTTCGCGCGAATTGCTGACGACCACGATCGTTTTCATCATCATCGTGCTCGTGTTGTTCAGCTTTACGTTTGACCCGCTGTCGGACGAGGCGCGGCGATTCGGTTCGGGTTTGTTGTGGTTGGCGTTTCTGTTCGCGGCTTCGCTGATGCTGCAGCCGTGTTTTTTGCGCGAGCAGACGAACGACACTTTGAGTGCGTTACGGCTGTCGGTGTCGGACCCGTTCGCGATTTTTTTGGCGAAGCTGGTCGCCAACACAGTGTTTTTGCTGATTACCGAGCTGCTGCTGGTGCCGGTATTCGCCGTGATGTACAGCGTACCGGTGCTGGGCGTGCTGCATTGGCTGGTGATGGTGTTTTTTCTGGGGAGCCTGGGAGTTTCGATCGCGGGGACGGCGTTGTCGGCGATTTCGGCACAGGCGCGCATGCGCGAACTGCTTTTGCCGCTGTTGTTGCTGCCTATCCTGACGCCGATTTTGATCGCCAGCACCGAAGTGACAGCGGCTTTGTTGGATCGGTCGCCATTCGTTCTGTGGAAGGGCGTCGGGTTTCTGGTGGCGTTTGACATCGTGTTTTTGACGGCGCTGTGGCTGTTCGGCGAATATCTTCTCGAGGAGTGATGCGTCATGTGGAAACGGGCTATTTTTGCCGCGATCGTCGTCTCGCTGATGGGCGCGGCCGCGTACGCTTCGTTTTTCATCGCACCGACCGAGCGCACGATGGGGACGTTGCAGCGGATTTTTTATTTCCACGCGGCGGCGGCCTGGGCCGGCATGACGGCGTTCTCGGTCTGCTTTGTCGCGAATCTGCTTTACGTGTGGCGCAGGGCGCCGCGATGGGATTCGCTTGGGCGTTTCGTCGGCGGAAGTCGGGTTGGCGTTCATCACCACCGTGCTCATCACCGGGCCGATTTGGGCCAAGCCGGCCTGGGGGATTTACTGGACGTGGGATGCGCGGCTGACTTCGACGTTTGTGCTGTGGCTGCTCTACATCTCGTATTTGCTGCTGCGGACGCTGATCGAAGAGCCGGACCGGCGGGCGCTGCTGAGCGCGTTGTTTGGGATTTTCTCGTTTCTTGATGTGCCGCTGGTGTTTGGCGCGATCCGCTGGTGGCGCACGCAGCATCCGGCGCCGGTGATCATGGGCGATGCGAACGCGGGGCTCGAACCGACCATGAAGGCGACGTTTTTCTTCAGCGTACTGGCGATGCACGTACTGATGGTGTTTCTGATCGTCGAGCGGAACCGGCTGGAGAAATTGCGGCTCGAGGTCGACGTGATTCGACATGAACTGGAGGTCGCGTGAAGAACCTCGGGAGCGTTTTCGCGGCATACGTCATCGGCTGGGCTGTGTTTTTCGTATTTTATTTGACGGTTGCGCGCCGGACTTCGCAGCTTCGCGATGAACTCGATCGCCTGAAAGAGTCCGTGAAAAGAGGCCGGTAGCGTGGCAGGGAAGAAGCGCGTCGGCATCGTGTTGTTTCAACTCGGCGGACCGGATTCGCTGCAGGCGGTCGAGCCGTTTCTGCTGAACCTGTTTCTTGATCCCGACATTATTCCGATGGGGCCACTTAGCTTTCTGCGAAAGCCGGTCGCGAAGATGATTTCGTCGCGTCGGTCGATTCCGGTAGCGGCGAAGTATGCCGAAATTGGGCGGCGCTCACCGATTGGATTGCTGACCGAGCGCCAGCGGCGAAGATTGGTCGATGCGTTGTCGCCCGAGATTGATCCCGTGGCGGTGACGGCTATGCGTTATTGGCATCCGCTGACGTCGGAAGCGATTCATTCGCTGCGAGATGCCGGGCACTTGGACGAGATTGTGTTGCTGCCGCTGTACCCGCATTTTTCGTATGCGACGACGCTGAGCAGCTTGAAGGAGTGGGGGCGCGTTTACGGGAAGCCGGATGGCGGGCCGAAGGTAGTGACCGTCGGACAATTTTTCAATCACCCGCTGTACATTCAGGCGGTGACGCAGCGGATTGGGTCGGTGCTGCGACAATTCCCGGACAGCTCGGGGATTCATCTCCTATTCAGCGCGCATGGGTTGCCGATGAGCCTGGTCGAAAAGGGCGATCCGTATCCGACGCAGATTGAAGAAACGGTGAGGCTCGTGAATGAGGCCGGGATGAAAAAGTATCCGGCCGCCTGGCCCAAGACACACTTGCTTTGCTACCAGAGCCGCGTGGGGCCGGCGAAGTGGCTGCAGCCGCCGCTGACCGGAACGATTGAGCGCTTGGGTCATGAAGGCGTGAAAGAGATGCTGGTGGTGCCGATTTCGTTTGTGACCGAACACATCGAGACGTTGCACGAGATCAACATCGAGGCCCGTGCCGATGCGAAGAAAGCCGGCATCGAGCGGTTCCGCATGATGCCAGCCGTCGGCGATTCACCGATCTTTATAGAAGCTCTGAAAGAGCTGGTTTTGCAGGCCGTCGAAGTTCCGTCGCAACCGAAGGGATATGCGCTGCTGGCCGCGCAAGAGCCCAATTCGTTTGTGAACTGATTTGTACGCGCGTTGATCAATTTCGCCGATTCGTTTGAACTCTCTGTAGCCGTAGAACCGGGTGGCAATTTCAATCCGGACAAAGTGATTTTGGGGCCTACGCCGATGCTCCGGCGGAGTTGCGGGTGAGGTATAATTCCGTCGAGAGTTTGAGGCTATGACATCCAAATACAATCCAGGAGTGCATCGGTTCGCTAATTTTGTTGTCGCGTGGACGATTTTGCTGTTTGTCGCAGGCGCGCTTGTGACGTCGAACGACGCGGCGCTGTCTGTGCCGGACTGGCCGAAGTCGTTCGGGACGTGGTTCCCGACGCTGAGCATGCTTGAGGGTGGCGCGTTTTTTGAGCATTCGCACCGGGTGATCGCGGGAATCTTGGGCGTGCTGGTGCTTGTGCTCGTGGTGTGGATCTGGATGAAAGACGACCGGCGCTGGCTGCGTTGGTTTGGGGTGGTAGCGATTGCCGGGATCGCGGTGCAGGCGGTGCTGGGCGGGGAAGTGGTCCGCCAGTTGCTTCACTATTGGCTGCCGGTGCTGCATGCCTGCTTCGGCCAGATCATGTTTGGCGCGTTGCTGGGGATTGCGGTGTTCACGACCAAATGGTGGATGACGGAGCGGCCGCAGTTGAGCGATGCGGGGTCGCCGTCGATTCATGCGGTGACGATCGTGAATGCCGAAGTGATCTTCTTGCAGGTCGTGCTGGGAGCGGGATTCCGGCATCAGGAAATTCCAATCTGGCCCCATATGGTTGGGGCACTTGCTGTATTGGGAACGGTGATCTGGACGGCTGTCGTGATGCGGAAGCGGTTTGGCAATTCTCCGGAGATGACGAAGGCGCGGATGCTGCTGCACTCGATCTTCGGGATTCAGTTCCTGCTCGGGTTCGGTGCCTATTGGTCGCGGCTGGTTACGGTTGGTGCGGCGCGGCCGATGCCGATCATGATTTGGCTGACGGTGATCCACACGGTTGTGGGAGCAATTTTGTTCGCGTTTTCGATTTTGATCGTGCTGATGGCATTTCGATTGGTGCCGCGCAGAGGCACAGTGGCGGCGCGTGAGCCGCGGCAGGTTGCCCTTTCGTGAGCACAGCGCGCACGACCGAGATTGCGCTTTCCTCAAGGTCGCGTGCGGGTGCGTACGTTGCGCTCACGAAGCCTGATGTTTCCTTCCTTGTTTTGATCACGACGGCCGCGGGTTACTACATGGGCGCGCGGGGTCCGGTGAACTGGCTGCATATGCTGCAGACAGTCTTCGCCACGATGCTGATTGCGGCGGGAACTGCGGCGTTGAATCATTACATCGAGCGCGAATCGGATCGATATATGCGGCGGACGGCTTCGCGGCCGCTGCCGATGGGCGTGCTGCAGCCTGCCCAGGCGTTGGTTTTTGGCGTCGTATTGAGTGTGGCGGGCGCATTCGCGCTCTATTACTTGGCCGGACCGCTGGCGGCTGCGCTTGGCGTTGTGACGTGCGTTGGATATTTGTTCGGCTACACGCCGCTCAAGAAGCGTACGGTTTGGGCGACATTCGTCGGGGCGTTTCCTGGCGCGATCCCGCCGATGATTGGATGGGTGGCGGCGACGGGATCACTCGACCGCGGTGCCTGGCTCTTATTCGCGATTTTGTTCCTGTGGCAATTTCCGCATTTTCATGCGATCGCCTGGATGTATCGCGAGGATTACGCGCGCGCCGGGATACAGATGCTGCCGGTGGTCGATCCGGAAGGGAAGCGGACATTCCGGCAGATTGTCTGGACGGCGATTGGATTGATTGGCGTCAGTTTGCTCCCTTCGGTCGTTGGGCTTGCTGGGATGTTGTACTTTTTTGGAGCGCTGGTGGTCAGCGTCGGTTTGCTGCAGGTTTGTTTGTGGGCGGCTTCGCAGAAGACCAACGTCCGCGCGAAGTGGTTGATGCATGCCACCGTGATTCATATTCCAGTCCTGCTGGGATTGATGATCTACGACAAGATTCCGCGCTGACGCCGTTGCGTCGTTACGATTTCGCTTTTCATACGAAGGGATCCCCAAACACGTCTATGTTTTCGCACGCTGCGCTCAATGCATCTCTGAACGGCAGCAGCGCGGTGCTGTTGGCTTGCGGGTATGCGGCGATTCGCATAGGCAAGGTCGCCGTCCACAAATTCTTCATGATTTCAGCATTCGTGGTGTCGACAGTGTTTCTGATTTCGTATTTGGCGTATCACTATCGCGTCGGGCATGTCGTGTTTCAGGGGCAAGGGTGGATTCGGCCGGTTTATTTTGCGCTGTTGCTGACCCACACGGTTCTCGCGGTTGTCATCGTGCCAATGATTCTGATTACGCTGCGGCGGGCGTGGCTGGAGCGGTTTGACAAGCACAAGGTGATTGCTCGTTGGACTTTGCCGCTATGGTTCTATGTAAGCGTGACCGGCGTGATCGTCTATCTGATGGTTTATCAGATCTATGCGCCGAAGATGTAGCGAGCACCCCTCGCTAGTGCACGGGAATTGGCGCTAGTGCGGCGATGACTGCGTCGGTGAATTCTTTTGTTCCGGCTTTGCCGCCTACGTCGTGGGTTACGGATTTGCCTTCGCGGTAGACTTTTACTAGGGCGTCTTCGATCCTCAGGGCGGCGCTGCGTTCGCCTAGGTACTTGAGCATCATTACGGCGCTCAGTAGCAGGGCTGTGGGATTCGCCATACCCTTACCGGCGATGTCGGGGGCCGTACCGTGGACGGCTTCAAACATCGCGCAGTCGTCGCCAATGTTGCCGCTGGGGACCACGCCGAGTCCGCCGACCAAACCTGCCGCGAGATCACTCATTACATCGCCGTACAAGTTGGGTAACAGCAGGATGTCGAACTGGCTCGGATCGAGGACGATCTGCATGCAGGCGTTGTCGACGATGAGTTCTTTGTATTCGATTTGAGGATATTGCGGCGCGACGGCGCGGATCGACTTCAGGAACAAGCCGTCGGACAACTTCATAATATTGGCTTTGTGGATCGCGTGAATTTTCTTGCGGCCGTTTTTGGAGGCGTAGTCGAAGGCGAATTTGGCGATGCGAGTCGAAGCTTTCTCGGTGATGATTTTGAGGCTTTCCACCACCCCGGGGACGACTTCGTGCTCGAGGCCGGAGTAGAGGTCTTCGGTGTTTTCGCGGACGATCACGACGTCGACGCCGTCGAAACGGGATTTCACTCCTGGCAAATTCTTCACCGGGCGGAGGTTGGCGTAGAGGTCGAGCGTCTTGCGCAGCGCTACGTTGACGCTGGGCGCGCCACCGGCGACGGCCGTACCCATGGGGCCCTTGAGAGCGACTTTGTTACGGCGCACGGATGCAACGGCGCCCTGGTTGACGAGCTGGCCGGCTTCAGTGGCTTTGTCCGTGCGGGCTTCGAGTTCTTCCCAGTCAATTTGGACACCTGCGGCTTCGAGAACGCGTTTGGTGGCGGCGGCAACCTCGGGGCCGATACCTTCACCGGGAATCAACGT
>CAVWQK010000013.1:0-142162 GCA_963757145.1 uncultured Acidobacteriota bacterium | reverse complement strand
GACCTTATGTCTCATGGCTGCATCGTATTGTAAGCGAAGGCTTAAGGCTTGTCGAAAGCGGCGGCGGGCCGAGTTGCCAGGAAGGAACGCCGGGGCCATGGCGGCGAGATGCAGTTGCTTTTGGGTTTTGCTATAATGAGCTTGTAGGTTGCCGTGGTGAGGCAGTCCCGAAATCGGAGTCGAGAGGGAACTATGATCAATTTGACGCCCGTAGCCAGCACCAAAGTGAAAGAAATCATGCAGATGCAGAATCCCGTGCCTGTGGCGTTGCGCGTGGCGGTGGTTGGCGGCGGCTGTTCTGGCTTTCAGTACCACATGGCGTTTGAGAATCAGACGAATGACACCGATGAAGTGATCGATTTCAACGGGTTGAAGGTCGCGGTTGATCAGATGAGCTCGATGTATCTGGAAGGCGTGGAGATCGATTACATCGAGACGGTCGAAGGCGCGGGGTTCAAGTTCAACAACCCGAACGTGAAGAGCACCTGCGGCTGCGGCAGCTCGTTCAGCGTTTAATACGCAGACGACGCGGCGATTGATTAGCCTCTGTGAAGTAATGAGTTTTCTGGGCTCCTGAGTTGTCGCTCGGGAGCCTTTTTTTTGCGTATGGGGACCGCGCGTCGGAGCGTTGTAGGGAACAGAAGCGAGCGGCGCGTTTGCAATCGTAGCTATGCGACCGTATTCTAAAGTGCCAGCATGAAGATAGCCCTCGCGCAGTTCAACCCCACCATTGGTGATTTCGCCGGAAATTCTGCCCGTATCCTGGCTCTGGCTACGCAGGCGCAGCAGCGCGGTGCTCAACTTGCCGTGTTTTCCGAGCTTTGCCTATGCGGATACCCACCCCAGGACCTGTTGGAGCGGCCCGCGTTCATCGAGCGAAATCTAAAAGAGTTAAAGGAACTGGCGAAGAAGCTACCGCTTCCGTCGATTGTGGGCTTCGCGGGCAAGGTTGCAAAGAGCAAGCGATCGAAGGCGATTGCGAACAAGGCGGCGCTGCTCAACGGCGGCAAGATTGTGTTTGAGCAGAGCAAAATGCTGCTGCCGACGTATGACGTCTTTGATGAGTCGCGTTATTTCACGGCGGCGGAAAAACAGGCGACGTTTGAGTTCGGCGGCGATCAGTTAGGAATCACGATTTGCGAAGACGTGTGGGCGGATAAAACATTTTGGCCGGAATCGCGATATGACCGTGACCCTGTGACGGAGTTGTTCGTGCAGGGAACTACGCTGTTGCTGAATATTTCGGCTTCACCCTACACGATCGACAAGCGTGCGTTGCGCTTCGATATTTTGAAGTCGATCGCGAAGGCGCATAAAAAGGCCGTGATTTATGTCAACCAGGTTGGCGGCAATGACAGCTTGATTTTCGATGGCGCGAGCATGGCGGTCACCGCGGATGGAAAGGTGGGGGCGCAGGCGCTCGCGTTTGAAGAAGATTTGGTGTTGTTTGAAACCGAGACCAGCGAAGGCGATATTCATCCCCAGCCGCGCGAAGAGATTGAGTATGCCTATCGCGCGTTGGTCACCGGGACGCGCGATTACGTCAATAAATGTGGATTCAAGAAGGTTTTGGTCGGGCTGAGCGGCGGTATCGACTCGGCAGTTGTTGCGGGCATCGCGGTGGACGCGCTGGGCGCGGAGAATGTACAGGGCGTGTCGATGCCGGGACCGTACTCGTCGGGTGGCAGCAAAGACGATGCTCGGGCGCTGGCAACGAACCTTGGCATCAACCTCATCACACTGCCCATCGCGGATGTTTTCAACTCCTATCGAAAGGCACTTGAGCCAGAGTTTCATGGGCTGGCCGAGGGCGTCGCGGAAGAAAATATTCAGGCACGCATTCGTGGCAATTATTTGATGGCGCTATCGAACAAGTTTGGATCGATGCTGCTCAGCACCGGAAACAAGTCGGAATTGGCGGTTGGGTATTGCACGCTGTATGGCGATATGGCCGGTGGCTTGGCGGTGATTTCGGATGTGCCGAAGCTGATGGTGTATGAACTAGCGAGATGGATCAATCGCGACAGGGAACTCATCCCCCAAACGACGATCGGCAAGCCGCCTTCGGCGGAGCTACGGCCGGACCAGAAGGACGAAGACAGTCTGCCGCCGTACGACGTCCTAGACCGGATTTTGAAGCTCTATATCGAAGATTTGAAGAGCCCCCAGGAGATTGCGGATCGCTATGATTTCGACCTCAAGTTGGTGAAAGATATAGCGCTGCTGGTCGATCGCAACGAGTACAAACGCAAGCAGGCGGCGCCGGGATTGAAGATTACGTCGCGCGCGTTCGGATTTGGCCGGCCATTTCCCATTGCTCAACGGTTTATTCCATAAGAGGAAGAGGCACGCGTGAAAACGTCGTCGATTTTGTTGATGCTGGGTGTGGCGGCGATTTGTGCGTTGGGCTCGGGGATGACGACGCCGGCCGTGCGGGCGCAGGGAACTTCGACATCCCAGAGTGGCGGGGCTGGGACGCCGGGTTCGGCTGGTGCTTCGGCCGCGGCTAAGCCGGCTGCTGCTGGGCCTCAGTCACAGCTTCAGAAGACGATCGAGGCATACCTGCGGAACCTCTATGCGTTTGGGCCGGACGTGCAGTTAACCGTAACCGATCCTAAGGAATCGGCTGTGCCTGGGCTGCTTGAGACACAGGTGTCGGTCAAGATTGGTGACAGCAACGAGGACGGGAAGTTTTACGTCAGCAAGGACGGCAAGTTTCTGGTGCGCGGCGACGTCCTGGAGCTGGCTAAGGATCCGCTGGCGGCGAACCGCGCGGTGCTTGATCTAAAGGATGCGCCCGCGACCGGCGATCCCAAGGCTACTGTAACTGTGGTTGAGTTTTCGGATTTTGAGTGTCCGATATGTCGGAGCTTGCACGACGTGATGCGCGGGATTATGCAGAACTATCCGCAGGTGCGGGTGGTGTTTAAGGATTATCCGATCGAGGTGCTGCACCCCTGGGCTCGGACGGCGGCGATTGCGGGCCGGTGCGCCTACTCGCAGAACCCGGCGGCGTTTTGGAAGATGTATGACCTGATCTACGACAACCAGGACATCATCTCGGCCGAGAATGCCTGGATGAAGGTGTCGGAGTTTGCGGGTCAGGTCGGGCTGAATGCGGATACGTTTCGGGCTTGCATGGCGAGTCCGGAGGCTGGCGCGGCCGTTGATGCGAGCCGCGTGAACGGGCAAAAACTGGATGTGAATTCCACGCCGACAATTTTTGTGAATGGGCGGCGGGTGGTCGGCGCCGATGGGCGGACGATTGAGCAGTACATTCAGTACGAAATTGCGAAACAAAAATCGGGGCCGGGGGATAAGAAGTAGAGAGGCGGCTGGGCTTGAGTGTTCCTCGGGGGCTTGGATTGGGTCGATGTTCCAGCTCGATTTGTAAGTTAACATAATATAACTTATAGGAAGCTATGAAACTGCATGGATCATGCAGCATTCCTGTGGATTTGTATGGCTTGTTGGGGTTTGGCTTTGGGTTGTTGGGCTTGGCGAAAGCCTATTTCTAGCGCCAGCGCCAGACGAACCGCACCGACGACAATGCGCGATTGATTCGATACGCACACAGTGGCCGCGCGCACACTGCTCGCACTTTGCAAATATTTCAAAATAAGTTCGCGCGGCAATCAAAAATAGAATAGGCGCGCTGCGGACTCGAGGTCGACACACGAGGCGCGCGGTTATCGTTTGATCAATCGGAATGGACAGCGGGGAAGTCTTAGTTCCCTTTCGTGTGTGGCAGCAGCGTAGCTTGCGGGCCGGGTGCAGGCTGAGGATTGCGCCTGCGACGGCGGATACGACGCCGGCGCGTATGGAGGAGCGGAATCCTGGATGCCTCGCGCCCTTTGCCGATTAGGATCGGTGATGTCGCTGCGCACCTGCACCGACAAGAGCGTCTGCGATCTTCAGAAATCTTGACATCCCTTTATTTTCAAGAGCATAGTCGGGGCACTCCCCGGCTTGACCGCCCCAACAGGAGAGCCCAATGCCCTACTACTGCCATCAAGTCACGTACACGAAGGAAGCCTGGGCCAGATTGATGGAAAACCCCCAGGACCGCCTTGAAGCAGTGCGCGCGCCCATCGAAAAGTTGGGTGGGCAGCTGCAGACCTCGTTCTTCGCGTTTGGTGAGTTCGACGTGCTGGCGATCACCGAAATGCCCGACAACATCTCCGCTGCGGCAATCGCGATTGCGTTCGCCGCCGGCGGTTCGGTGCAAAATATTCGTACAACGCCGCTTTTAACCGCGTCGCAGGCCATCGAGGCCCTACGCAGAGCCGGCACCTGCGGCTACCGCTCAATCACCGAGGTCTCGAAGGCCGCCACGGCGCCCTGACGTGATTTCTTTCCAGTGTACGGTTTACCAGTGCTCTGAGCTTCCGTGGCGGGGCGCTACAAATCCAGGGCCACCGTCAGCGTGGTGTCGACCTGGGCAATGCGCGTCGCTCCGAAGTGCCCAAGGAATTCCCGAACCTGTTCGCATCGTACGACCGAATCTACCTTCAGCCCGCCTTCACCGCGCTTGATCTCGACCTGGCTGTGATAGATGTGTTGTTTGTTGACCCGATTCGTGAGGCACAACGACGGCCATCGAAGTTGGGTTGTGAATGGGGAGCTGGCGCTTTACAAGCGGCGCGGGGACGGCGCACTCGGTATGAACTTTCACTGCCCGTTGAGGTAGGTTTCCAGCCAGGTGTAGCCGGTGGGCGCGGTCTTTTTGTAGAGATTTGAGTCGCTGGTGCTGAGCTTCCTGGATTGCTTCCATTGATCGGGGATGCCGTCGTGGAGCGATTCGACGCAGGGCGCACCTTGCGTGATCACTGGAGCGCTGAACTGTCCCTTGAACATCGTTCCCGCTCCATGCGCTTGATACTGCGCGATGATGCGGGCGTCTTGTGAATCGCGCGCGCTGGCCCAGGTGCCGTCGCAATTTAAGCGCTGCGAATTCCCTACCGTTGGCAGTAACACTGCGTCCAGATTTTCCGCGGGGTCGGCAACGATCGGATACGTCTCGGCGGTCAACGGCGTCGAGCGGAACCATGCCGCAGGCAATGGAGCGACGGTAACGCCGTCCTTCTGCGTTTCCCCGCCTTCCCAGCCCTGAAATGTTTGATCCGTCTGCGTGGCGTCGTTGACGACATGCGTTGCGCCTTCGGTCGGCCCGCCCGTTTGATTGCCCACGTGGCCGATGTTGTTCACCATGTAGATCGACGGCGGCCCGGGGTTGTCGCACGGATTGGTGCCGATGCAGTTATCGGACGAGTCCGGCCCGGCCTGATCGGAGTTGAACAGATACGTGTGTACTTTGATGACCGACTGCGGCCCGTCGACGTATTTGTTGCCAATGTAGTCGCCGTGGAGTCCGCCCCACGCCAGGCTGCTGAAGTCGTTGCTGTTCTGCAGATTGTTGTACGAGAGATTGTTGACCCAGCGCATCGTATGAATGTTGGTGAGCGGCCAGCGATGCTGATAGTTCGCGGCGAAATTGTGATGGAAATCCTGATTGATCGAACTCAGCGATGAGCCACTGGTGGCGTCGAGCTCGGTGACGACCGGGTGCGCGGCGTTCGGTTCGTAGAGCAGCGACCACTGCACCGTGAGATTCTGGATCGGCTGCATCACGTTGTTCGCTGTCGTGACGAACGGCTTATTGCCCCACCAGCGCGCAGTCATATGGTCCCAGATGACGTTGTAGACGTTGCCGCTGGCCATTTCGCAACAGACGGTGCCGGTGTCGGGCCCGGTCGGCGTGGCGGCGCTGCCGTCATAGGTGAGATAGCGGATGATGACGTCGTGCGTTGAGACGAGCAGCGTCGAGCAGTCGCCCGATGGGCATTGCGCCTTCCCTGCTGACGCGAGAACGATGGTGCCGCGGCTGGTTTGGCCCGCGATTGTCAGATAGGGATTCGAAACCTGTAGGCGCGAAAAATTGGTGATTCGCCCGGCGACGCGGAAGATGCAGGTGCGCGGCCCTTTGGCTTCAACGCAGGAGCGCAGCGAGCCGCCGCCGCTGTCGTTAAGATTGGTGACTTCCATCACCACGCCGCCGCGTCCGCCGACGCTGGCGGCGCCGCCTCCCTGCGCGGTCGGAAAGGCCGCGATGGCGGCAGGCTTTTTCGATGGGTCGGGTGTTGGATCGGAAGTTGGCGTCGGAGTTGGTGTGGGCGTGCGCGTTGGATTTGGCGACGCGGCAGTGACGTTCAACTTGTCCTGGCCAACCCAGCCAGACACACGCGTCGCGAAGTTCACGTTCCAGAAAATTGTGCCGCTGCTTGTGATGGGACCCGACGGAATCGTACCTGCCGCTGCGCCGGGTTGAGTGCCGGCGAAACCGCTGACGCCGTTGCCGGTAGTCACCGACGACCACACGTTTGCTTTTGCGGTGGTCGCGAGGCCTGCGCCGACCGCGAAGGTCAGCGGCGTTGGTGTGGGATTCGGCGGCGGCGTAACCGGCACGCTCGACGCGGTGCATCCGGTGCGGTTGATCAGCGGCACAGTGTCCGACGATGAAAATGCAACCGAGCATGCCGCCGGCGCGTTCACCTGGAACGGGACCGTCATGCCGACGGTACCGTTTGTGGAGGTCGCAGCGCTCGGGGCGGGAGTTTGCGCACGCAGTAGCGCGAAACTCGCGGAAGCTAAAATCAGTGCAATCAGAAATGAGATAACGAAGTGCAACCTTCTGTTCATCGTTGGCCTCTCTAGTATCGCTTGTCTTGTGTGAAGTTTTGACGCGAAATCGCGTCGCGGAGATGCGGGCGCGATGATTCCGAATAAGATTTGTGGCCGCGCGCGGCATGAATCGCGCCGTGTCATCGCCGTCGGTGGGTGCTAGACTTTTGTTTGTCGATAAAAAGTTGCTGCGAATTGCGCGGCTTGGAGATCACTGATGAATTGCACGCGATGGAAATCGAAAAGCGCAGGCGCCGAGGTCGCGCCAGGGATGACCGTCACCGTCGTCGCGTTCGCCGCGATGCTTGCATTGATAGCCTTTGCAGCGCCGCGTGTTCACGCGCAATCGACGTCGGAGCCTCCCACCGCGCAGCCGCACGAACCCACCGCCGCCGAACTCAGCAAAAACGAAACCGTTGGCACCGCGCTGATGCGTACCTTTGGCAGCCAGGAATATGAGTTCCGCTCCGCCGCCGAAGCGATGTCCGAAGACCAATACAATTTCCGCCCGCCGGTGCCGGTAAGGTCGAAGGGGCCGACGTCGATCGGCCCAACCGAACTGCGCACCTTCGCCGACCAGGTGAAGCACGTCGCTTGCGCCAACTTCGCGTTTTCTGCCGAGCTCGATGGCAAAGCCTCGCCCCCGAACTGCGAAAACGGCGGACCGAGCACTGCCAAGACGCGCGCCGAGCTGCTCACCTATTTGCGCAACTCATTTGCCGCGATGAACGCGTCGATCAACGCGATCAACAGCAAAAATATGTACGATCCGATCGAAGGCCGTTATGCGGGACCGAACACGCGGCTAGGCCTCGCCGGAACGGCGATCTGGCACGTTGCCGATCACTATGGCCAGCTAGTGATGTATCTGCGGCTCAACGGAATCGTGCCGCCGGCGAGCCGGCCGAATCCGCCGGATTTGAAGGACTATCCCGCGCACTGATTGGGTCAGGATTGGTAGCGCCGGCATCTTTGCCGGCTCCGCCTGGCGAAGGCGGTCGCGAAGTCCGTTCGTCGGCGAAAACGATTTTCGCGGCGGAAACATGCGATTGGCGAAACTAAAGTTAGCCTGCGACAGGCGCAGCAGACGGAGTCTTTTCGAGCAGCTGTTCTTTGCGATAGACCAGTGCGTTGATGTCGTAGGTAGCCAATTCGAATCCGTGGCCGTGAGTAATTGCATCGGTCGGGCACGCTTCCACGCAGTAACCGCAAAAAATGCAGCGCGAATAGTCGATATTGTAGACTTCCGCGAAACGCTCGCCTGCCGAAATACGATTTGCGTCGGTATTTTCAGCGGCTTCGATGTAAATACAATTCGCCGGGCAAGCTGCGGCGCACAAGAAACAGCCGACACACTTTTCCAGCCCATTTTCATCGCGATGCAAAACGTGGATGCCTCGATAGCGCGGCTGGAAGTGGACGGGTTCGTGCGGATAGTTCTCGGTGACCGTCTTGCGGAACATGTTCTTGAACGTGACGCTGAATCCTTGCGCCAGCGTTGAGAATGTCTCGGCGACTTCGCGAATGATCGAGGGCATAGACGGCAAGTTTAACAAACCGGGGCTAGCGGGGCAATTCGCGCCTGCTGGCGGCCACTCATTGAGGGTTCGAAAAGCACCTTGAATCGCCTGGGATGTTAACAAATGCTAATTCGGCTCGTTATTTGTGCGCTTTACGAACGTCCGGTCGCGACCGCGTTTTCCTTGTTGCGCACCAACGCTTCAATGATCTGCTTGCCGTGAAATCTGCCGTTCTCGATGAAAATCTCACCGGTAAAACGTCCGCCAATAATCACTCCGGCCAGGTGAATTCCCGGAACGTTGCTTTCCAGCGAATTCGGGTCGAGCGCGGGCCGGCGCGAATCCGGATCAAGCTTCACGCCAAGGCTTTCGATGAAATCGAAATCGGGATGATATCCAGTTAACAGAAACACTCTCTTGGCGGGCAACCGCGTCTCGCCGGACTTGTTCGCAACGACCACTTCGTTCGCCGTGATTTCCTTCACGTTTGTTTCGAACATCGCCGTTACTTGCCCCGCTTTGATCCGATTCTCGATGTCGGGCCGCACCCAGTACTTGATGCTCGAACCAAGTTCCGCGTCCCTGTGGATCAGCGTGACATACGCACCGTTACGGTAGAGGTCGAGCGCCGCCTCGGCCGCCGAATTCTTGCCGCCCACAACTACGACTGGTTCGCGCCAATACTCGTGCGGCTCGGTGTAATAGTGCGACACGTGAGGCAGGTTCTCGCCTTTAATTCCCATTTCATTCGGCAAATCGTAGTAGCCGGTGGCAACCACAATCTTCTTCGCGCCGTATTTATTCTCGGCACCCTTCTCGGTTTGAGTCACGACGGTGAAATTTCCGTCGCTTCCATCGACTCGCAGCACCGTCTCGTAGAGACGCAGCTCGAGACCGTAGTGTTCTGCCGCGCGACGGTAATACTTCAGCGCTTCGACCCGCGTGGGCTTCTCGGCCAGCGTCACCAGGGGAAGATCGCCGATCTCCAGCAGTTCCGGCGTCGTGAAGAACACCATGTTCACTGGGTAGTTGAAGATCGAGTTGCAAAGGCATCCTTTGTCGATGACGAGCGGGCGCATTCCCGCGCGGCGAGCTTCGATGGCGCTTGCCAGACCGGTAGGCCCCGCTCCAATGCAGATAACGTCGTAGTTTTCCATGGGATTTTTAGTTTGCCGGGACTTTCGGGGAAAATCAAATTGAGGGAATCTATGGAGCGGATGCTCTTTCCAATATCTGCGTCAGGTCATTTCGGAAGCTGGTAATCTCGTTCGAACGCTCCGGTGTGACCTCAATCTCTGCTTTCTTCCATACAAATACCTCGCGCGAGCCGCGTTTCAACCTAACGCTCAAGTTGCCGTCAATGATGTAGGAAGGCGGAGCCAGTAATCGAAGCCCTCCGGTCGGTTCGGGGCTCAAAACCGCAGCGCAGTCTCCGCGGCGCAAGCAAAGTGCCTTCTCGTACGGCGGAATGGCCACGGGCCGGAAACCGGCTGCGACTAGTTCCTCCAGAATCTTCATTTGTCGCGGATTGAATTCGAACATAAATCAGATGTAGACAGGGATCCGGCTCAACGGAACTACCGGGCTACGCTTCTTAGGAGGAGGCGCTAGTCACGCAGCCGTTGAATCGGCCTGCGAGTCAGACGAGCCTTCGAGTTGCGACAGGATGCCGCGTAGCGTCGTGATCAACTCATCGCGCGACACATGGCTCTTCTTGAACTGAATGCGGAACTTAAAAGTCTCATTCTCCGGCTCGAACTGGAAAATGAACGGCTGAGGGCGGTGAGGTATCGATTGTTCTTCCTGCCGCTCGCGCCGAGCTTCGTCGCGCGTCAGTCCGCCCGAGAGGATGCGGTGCATCATCTCGATCATTTTCTTTTCGGTGGGCTGTCGGGCGATCTGAAGCAGCAGTGATTTCGAAACGATTCCCTGCTCCGCGCAGCGCTTCCGCAAAGCCTCCGGAATGTTCAGCAGCGACAAAGTCTCGGTAACCGAAGAACGCGCCCGCCCGATTTTCCGCGCCACATCTTCGTGCGTGTAATCGAATTGCGTCGCCAGTCGATGTAAGCCGTCGGCTTCTTCGAACGGCGTCAGATCTTTGCGCTGGATGTTTTCGATCAGGCCGATTTCAAGCGTTTCCGCATCGTCGGCAACCTTCTCGATACAAGGCACTTCATTCAGCCCCGCGGCACGTGAAGCGTGATACCGCCGCTCGCCCGAAATAATGTAGTAAGAGTCCTCGCGCGGAACGAACCGCACGAGCAGAGGCTCGAGTACGCCCTTTTCGCGGATCGAATCTGTGAGTTCCCGCAGATCGCCGATGGCCTTGCGCGGCTGGTCGGGGTTCGGACGAATCTGATCCACCGGAATCATTCTTCCGATGGCCGCCCCGCTATAACTTGTCAGCGATTCGACATAGTGCGCGTCATGCCGCATCTTCAGCGTGACGGGCAATCCCGTTCTCTTCAACACGATGGACAACCTCCCCAGCTAGCTTTTTGTATTCCTGCGCGCCCGTTGATTTCGGCGCGAACGTTAGAACCGTTTCCTTGTACGCTGGGCTTTCCTCGAGCCGAACGTTTTTGCTGATCTTCGTCTTGAATAGAGTCTCGCCGAACACGCTTCGAATCTGCCCGTGCGTGTCGCGCGAAATGTTGGTGCGCTTGTCGAACAGTGTGATGACCACGCCCAACATTTTGAGCTGGGGATTCGGGCGCATTCGAATACGCTCGTAGGTTTCGAGCAAGTCGTCGGTGCCTTCGATTGCAAAATAAGCAGCTTGGATCGGCACGATCAGGTGGGTGGACGCGACGAGCGCATTCACCGTCAAAATTCCCAGCGACGGCGGCGTATCGAGCACAACGTAGTCGTAATCTTTCAAAACCGGCGCCAGCGCATCCTTCAACCGATACGGCGCGTCGAATTGTCCTGCTAACACTTGTTCGAGTTTCGCCAGCGCGAGCCGCCCGGGCCCAAGAAACAGATTTGGATCCTTCGTGGGCTTGACGACACTAGCCATCGCAGCGCGATTTTCGCTGAGCACATCGAACATCGAGGCGGGAATTTCGCCCGAATCGTAAAACGCAATCGTGGAGTTGGCTTGCGGATCGAGGTCAATCAACAAGGTGCGCTTGCCACGTTCGGCAATTGCAGCGGATAAGTTGATTGCGGTGGTAGTTTTGCCGACGCCGCCTTTTTGATTCGCGATCGTGATGATGGCAGTCATGGCCTTCTGCCTACCTCCGTGCGATCAAATTTACTCTGCCGCGCTCCGGCAACCGGGTTGCTATATATAGGTGCCTCCCGTCCAAAACCCCTAGGCCCAGCCTCACTTTAGATTCGTTAAACAGGCGAAGGCAAGGGAAAAGTGAATATTTCATGAACTAGCAGTGGAAAAGGGGTCGGGGACCAATCCGGGAATTTCTCTGAGGAAGGACAATGGGACGGCAATAACTCGGGCTGCGACCTAAAAATCCATGCTCCAAAAATCGACCGGCGCGTTCTGAAGTTCAAGCCCCAACTCCCAACCGCTTCGGCCTTCGTGACCCCGCCAGACCAAGATCGCCTCGCAGACATTCTGATTGACCATATTAATGAGATGGAGCCTCTGCCCGACCGTGAAGCCCTGCGGAAAAATCGCAAGGCAGCCCTTGGAGCTGATGTCGACAGTGTACCCCTCGGCGTGCAGCGTCCTCCCTGCTTCGGTCCAGGCGACCCCCACGGCCACGCGTGAATTCAAGCGGATTCCCGCTCGAATCCTTTTCATCCTCTGTTCGTAGCTAAGTTCCTTCGTGATCGCCACAATGCCTCTCCTGGGTCGAATTCTTTGGAGTACGAATCGATTCAGGTGTGGCCTTACTTGAGATCACACGCATCCGCACCGAAGCCTATTCGTCTGCTCAGGTTACGAGGTGCCTCGAAATCGGTCAATGGAACTTCCGGCGCTCTACTCCCGACCAGTTACTCCTACGGTTCTCGACAATACCAGGTCGCAAACACCATAAATTTGCGCCTCGTCCCATGTCCCGCATACACTGCCGATAGCCTCCCGCTCCTAATGCTGACCGTCGCCGCCCTTCGCAGAGAACTCCGCCCAACGGTGCGCCTTGCTGCACCGCTCGTGCTGGCCGAAATCGGCTGGATGGCCATGGGTATCGTCGATACCATCATGGTCGGACACCTCCCGAATAGCGCTGTCGCCATGGGAGCGGTGAGTCTCGGCTCCGGTATCTTCATTGTTCTTGGGCTATTTGGCGGCGGCATTCTCCTTGGCCTCGACACCCTGGTCGCTCAAGCTTTCGGTGCTGGCCAACGCGAGGATTGCCATCGCTCCTTGGTCAACGGCATTTACCTCAGCATCGCGCTCACGCCCATCCTCGGCGCGCCGGTCTGGCTCCTTCCTCGCCTCCTTGGCTCGGTCCACGTCGACGCTCAAGTCCTGGCGCTGGCAATTCCCTACACCAAGGCGCTAACCGTCGGCCTGCTGCCCTTGCTCCTCTATTTCGCCCTCCGACGCTGCCTGCAGGCCATGAACATGGTCAAGCCCGTCGCGTTTGCGCTGGTCACAGCCAACATTATCAATGCGCTTTTTAATTGGATCCTGATCTATGGCCGTTTAGGTGCGCCCGCCATGGGCACGGTTGGATCGGGTTGGTCCACAGCCATCGCTCGCTGCTACATGGCCGGCGTACTGGTTGGATATCTCCTGTGGTACGACCATCGCCATCGCACTGAGCTTTTGAAGACTCCGATAGACCTCGACCTGCCTCGCATCCGCCGACTCATCGCGCTCGGATTTCCTGCCGCGATGCAGGCCACGCTAGAAGCTGGAGTCTTCGCCACCGTCACGACATTGATTGCAAAGTTGGGCGCGGTGCCACTCGCCAGCCATCAAATCGCCCTCAATACCGTCTCCCTTACCTACATGGTCCCGCTCGGAGTGTCATCCGCCGCAGCCGTCCGCGTCGGCCAGGCGCTCGGCCGGAAAGATCCCCAAGGCGCACGAGACTCTGGCGGCACTGCGATCGTTCTCGGCGGGGTCTTCATGGCGTGTACCGGCATTCTGCTGATCCTCTTCCCGAAATGGATCGCCCGCATGTACACGCCCGACGAAACGGTCATCGCCGCCACGGTCGGCCTGCTCGCAGCCGGCGCCGCATTCCAACTCTTCGATGGCGTGCAAACCGTCGCCACAGGCGCGCTTCGCGGCGTCGGAGACACCCGCACGCCGATGCTCTGCCACTTTCTGGCCTACTGGGTGATCGGCCTGCCACTCGGCGCGTTGCTTTGCTTTCGCCGCGGCTTGGGCGCAATTGGGCTGTGGATTGGGCTCAGCCTGGCGCTCATTTTGATTGGAATTGTCTTGCTACTGGTGTGGCGGCGCGCGGTGCATAGACTGGCGGCGGTCTAAAGAGCTGTCGCTGCGGCTACATCTTATATCTGCCGAGATCGTCGTCCGAAAGACCCTCAAGATACGACCGCAACTGCTCGTTCGTACTTCGCTCCGAAATCGCATTCGAAACTTTCGAGTTCTTCAATACGATCTCATCGACGAAGATCGGGCAGTCCACGCGCAACGCCAACGCCAACGCGTCGCTCGGACGCGAATCGATCGTCATCATCTGACCGTCGCGCTCTACCCAGATCAGCGCGTAAAAGGTGTCATCCTTCAAATCGTTCACGACCACCTTCTGCACCCGCACCTCAAGCCCAAGAAACACATTCTTCAGCAAATCATGCGTCATGGGCCGCGGCGTCTGAACCTTCTCAATTTCAAGCGCGATCGCATTCGCTTCGTAAACGCCGACCCAAATCGGCAAGATCGCCTGACCCTGTACGTCCTTCAGCACCACAATCGGCATATTCGTGACCGGATCCATCATTAAGCCCCGGATCTTCATCTCTACTTCCATCGAGGCCTCCCCGGACTAAACAACGTGCTCCGCACTTAGACTGCTCGGACCGGTACTTGTGATGCGCACCTGAACGTAGGTTCCCAGAAGGTCCGCCGCTTGTGAAGTGAAATTTAACACTCGGTTACAGCTCGTGTGGCCCGACCAGTTGTTTTCTCGTCGCGATTTATTGCTCACCATCAGTTCGAACGTCGTTCCGACGAGACTCAAATCCCGTTGCGTCTGAATCTTACGCTGCTTTTCCTGCAGCGCGGCGAGCCGCCGTCCCTTTTCTGTTTCCGTGACGTTATCGCCCATCGAAAGCGACGGCGTATTCGGGCGTGGCGAGTACTTGAACGAGTACACGCCCTCATACCGCACTTCTTCCATCAGACTCAGCGTTTCCTCAAACTCTCGGTTCGTCTCACCAGGAAAGCCCACGATGATGTCCGTCGTAATGCTGATGGGCCGCTTCGCGCTTCGAATCATCGCAATCTTTTCCAGGTAGCTTTCCCGCGTGTATGTCCGCTGCATCGCCTCCAAAACGCGCGTAGACCCTGACTGCACCGGTAAATGAACGTGGTTGCACAGCTTCGGCTCCGACTCGATCGCCTCAACAATATCCTTCGAGAAGTCCCGCGGATGCGAAGTCGTGAATCGCACACGCCGAATTCCTCGAACATCCGCAACCGCCCGCAGCAACTCCGAAAATTTCATTTTCCGCGCCGACGGATCGGCGTATGAATTCACCGTCTGCCCCAGCAACTGCACCTCGGAATACCCGAGATCCGCCAGTTGCCGTACTTCTTTCAAGATCGACTCATGCGAGCGCGATCGTTCCGGCCCTCGCGTGTGCGGCACCACGCAGTACGCGCAAGCCTTGTCGCAACCTTCTATGATCGTCAGAAACGCGCGCCACGGATTGTCCCTCCGCGTCACTTCCGTTTCGAACGTCTCGTCCGTATCCGTCTCCAGCCCGGTAACCCGTTGATTCCCTTCCTCCAGTTGCGTCAGCAACTCCGGCAACTTGCGATAACTCGCCGATCCGCACACCAAACTCACCCACGGCGCCCGTTCGAATATCTCCTCGCCCTCTTGCTGCGCCAGGCATCCGAGCACTCCGATAATCTGTCCGTCTTTCTGCCGCGTCCGATATTCGCCGAGCCGCGAAAATACCTTCTGTGCGGCCTTCTCGCGAATGCTGCACGTATTGTACAGAATCAACGACGCCGAATCCGGCGATGCCACCTGCCGGTACCCGCGCGAAAACAAAACGCCCGCGACTTTCTCCGAGTCGTGGTCGTTCATCTGGCAGCCAAATGTCTCGAGGAAGAACGTCCCGCCGGCCGGTTCGACTCGTTCGGATGGATTACTCCCCTCCGTATCCGGGGTAGCAACCGAACGTGCCTTCAAAGAGTCCAAGCTAATGTCGAAGGCTTGAGCCATCTTCAAGCATGCAGTTTATCACAGGTCACATCGTCACTCCGGCAGCCGGTTCACGCTAAATCGGGACCAAATCGGGCCCAAATCATCGTTGCACTGTGTTTCCAGAAGCGACAACTGTATTTACCTTTCGTTGCTTCACGTAAAAGCGTGTGCTACGGTTCTTGAGTCGTAAAATTTTTCATCGAACTGAGGGAAATAGTCATTTATTTGTTCACGACAGTTGTTCTGATCGACCTCGGAAACATTCTTCAAGCCACCGGTTGGGTGGCACGCTGCGTAATCGCGATTCTTTTGCTCTTCTCGATCATTTCCTGGAGCATGATCTTTCAAAAGCTTGGCTTCTTCGGTCGCGTGCGCAAAGAAAGCGATCAATTCTTGCGTGTGTTCCGCGCCACGCGCGGCGTCGCCAATCCGCAAGGCCTCGCGGCGGCCGGTTCTCCGTTCGCGGCCGTGTACGCGGCCGGCTACCGCGAATTACAAAGCCAGGTAACTTACGTACCGGGTGCAACGCAGCCGCCCAAGATCAAGAGCCTCCAGGCCGTCACCGCCAACATGCAAGTCGCATCGGCCGAAGAAGTACGCCGCGCCGAAAAAGGCATGTCCTGGTTGGCCACAACCGGCTCGGTCTCGCCATTCATCGGCCTTTTCGGCACCGTCTGGGGCATCATCGACGCCTTTTCCGGCCTCGGTGACGCCGGCGCGGCAAGCCTTCGCGCCGTCGCTCCCGGTATTTCCGAGGCCCTTCTGACCACCGCCGCGGGTCTTTTCGTCGCCATCCCGGCGGTTATTTTCTACAATCAGTTCTTGCAGAACATTCGAATTCTCGCGCAGCGCTTGGACACCTTTAGCCTGGAAGTCGCCGCGCAGATCGAAAAATCCTTTAGCTGAGCAGAATCCGCGGCCTCTCCAGCGCGGCCGCCCTTAAAACCTATGCCGCAAATATCCAGATCGACTCAGTCGTCTTTGTCCGAGATCAACATGGTCCCGTTCATCGACATCGTTCTCGTCCTGCTGATCATCTTTATGATCACCGCTCCAATCCTGCAGTCCAGCATTGAGGTGGATGTCCCCAAAACCAAAACGACCCACGAGATCAACGAGCAGAAGATCGTTGTCACGATGGACAAGAATCAGAACGTCTTCCTGGGCAACGACCCGATTAACGTGCACGATCTCGGCCCCAAAATCAGCGCCAAGATGAAGAAGCCGAACGAAGGCATCTTCCTTCGCTGCGACAAATCCGTTGCCTTCGGGGCGTTCGCGAGCCTAATGGATGCCCTGCGGCAGGCCGGCATCAGCAACATCAGTATCGTCACCGAACCCTTGCCCGACCGCCCGAAAGGTTGAGCGTGTCGTCCGTTCTAAGAGTAGGAACATAGACCCGGAGAATGACCACAGCCGTCGCCAACTCGCAAGACCTCCCTTACAGCAAGTCCGTTGCTCTGTCCATGCTTCTGCATGTGGCGCTGGCGGGCACGATATTGGTCTCTATCTACTTGAAAACGCGCGGCGATCAATGGTCCGGCATCGGCGGCAATATCGGCACGAGCATCAATGTGACCATGGTTCCTAGCGCCGGCATACCGATGCCCCAAGCCCCCGTGGTCACGGAATCAAAGGCCTTCGACGAGACAAACGGTATCTATAAAGAAACGCCTCAACCCAAACCTCCGGCCCCTCCCGAAGACGCGATTCCGCTCCCCAGTCCCGCAAAGATTCAGCCCAAGCCCTTGCCGCCTTCCAACAAATCCAAGGTGGACCCAATCAAAAAGCCACCTCCAGACAACATCCTCAAATACGGAAAAGGCGGTAATCCTGTGATCCCCACCGGGGATCAAAGCGCCAATCCCGGAGGCAAACCCGCCGCCGGCGTAAGCGTTCCCGGCCAAGGCGCCGGCGACTTTGCCACGCGCTTCGGCTGGTACATTCAAGCCGCTAAGCGTCGCGTCGATCCCAACTGGGATCGCCTCTCCATTGATCCCGGCGTTCGAAACTCCACCACTCTCCACGCCGCCGTCTCTTTCGACATCAACCGCGACGGTAGCATCAAGAATGTTCGAATTACGCAATCGAGCGGCAATCTTTCCTGGGACAACGCGGGCTTGCGCGCGATCATGAGTTCAAACCCGCTGCCGCCACTCCCGCCCGATTATCAAGGCGCGCAGGTTTCCGTAACTTGGGATTTCCCCGAGCAGCGCAGGTAAATGAATGCTCGCTCGCGAAGCAACAACAACCGAAACACTAAAAATCAACGGGAGGTTCGCGTGATTCGCGAAACAAAACTAGGCTTTGTCGCAATAACGTTTGCTCTTCTATGGATGTGCGCAGGCACGGCTCAGGCCCAGAACCCAGCGTGGTTCCAGACCGGTACCGGCCTCACCGACGTCTCGAAGCCTCGCCTCGCAGTGCCCGATTTCGTTCCTCGCGAAGATCCCACTCGCCAGCACTCTCAGCTTTTCAGCCAAGTCGTGCGCGACGATCTCCAATTTTCCGGCATCATCGACGTTGTCAGCCCTAGTTTTTATCCCCAGCAGGTGCCCAGCGTCCCCGGCGAGCTGAAAAATCTCACCTGGACCGACCAGCCGCTCAACGCCAATATGGTCGCCTTCGGCAACCTCACGCAATCCGCCACCGAAGTCGCCATTCAAGCCTGGCTTTACGACGTCCGCAACCCTTCCAGCCAAGCAGTAATCGGCAAGGTTTACCGTGGCGCCCCGACCGACGAGCAAGTCCGCAAGTTCGCCCACCAGTTCGCCGATGAAATCATCAGCAAGCTCTCCGGCGGCCTGCCAGGTATTGCTTCCACGCAAATTGCCTTTGTCAGCTCACGCACCGGCACCAAGGAAATCTGGGTGATGGACTACGACGGCAACAATCAGCACCCGTTGACCTCGCTCAAAACCATCTCTCTCACACCGCGCTGGTCTCCCGACGCTTCGCGCATCGCCTTCACCTGTTTCGCCCCGTCTCACGGCATCGTCAGCCCGCAGATTTGCATGTACTCGGTGGATGCCAACAAAGTCATCACCTTCCCGCGTTTCCGCGGCACCAATAGCTCGCCGGCATGGTCGCCCGACGGTTCCAAGCTCATGTTCTCTTCTTCCATGCTCGGCAATCCGGAAATCTTCATGACCGATGCCAACGGCGGCGCCCCGAAGCGTCTTACGTTCGCCAACGGCGCCAGCACATCTCCGGCGTGGAACCCCAAAACCGGCAATTCCATCGTCTACGTCAGCGATCGTGGCGGCATACCCAAGCTCTACATGATGGGCGTCGACGGCACCAACTCGACCGAACTCGATTTGCCCGACAAAGGCTACCTCATCGATCCGGCATGGGCACCAAATGGCGCGATCCTCGCCTTCAGCTGGCGCCGACCCGAGGGCAACTACGATATATACGTCATGGATCCCAGTACGCGTCAGATCGTTGAGATCACCCGGGATTCCGGCCGCAACGAGCGCCCCAGTTGGGCTCCCGACGGTCGCCACATCGTCTTCGAATCGACGCGCAGCGGGACCCGGCAAATCTGGACGATGCTTGCCGATGGTTCGCAAGCGCGTCAAATCACGACCCAGGGGCACAACGAGTCGCCGAATTGGTCCCCCCGTTAATCGTTCTGTTACGGGGAATGTGCCCGATGTATAACCTATCGCGATACGAGATATCTCCGGAACCCTTCCGCCGGTGCTACGATGTCAGGCAACCGAGGGATGAACACCGGGATTACACAACTGAGGAGGATTTGAATGATCGAGGTCTCCCGATCACTGTATCGCGCGAGTCTGATTGTCGTGCTCGCTGCTTCTGTCTTTACGTTTGGGTGCAACAAAAAACCCAAGCAGGTTTCTGCTCCACCCAGCGAGCCGCCTCCACCGGCGGCTGCCCAGCCTACGGTTTCGCTGCAAGCGAGCCCCAGTACGGTTGAAAAGGGCGACCCCGCAACACTCAGCTGGACTTCCACCGATGCGACGCAACTGACCATCGCACCCGACATTGGCACTGTTAACGCTCAGGGGCAAAAGGCCGTGACTCCGGCAGCTTCGACCACGTACACCATCACTGCCAGCGGTCCGGGCGGATCTGCGACTGCCAGCGCGCGCATCACCGTCGCGACCGCGGCGCCTCCCTTGGAGGAGCCCACGCAGGACCAGATCTTTACGCGTGACGTGCACGATGCTTACTTCGACTTCAACAAGGCCGACATCCGCGCGGATGCTCGCACCGCTCTCGGTCAGACGGCGCAGTATCTGCAAAAGTACCCGACCGAGCGCGTAACCGTTGAAGGTCATTGCGATGAGCGCGGTTCCACCGAATACAATCTTGCTCTTGGCGACCGCCGTGCCAGCGCCGTGAAGCAATATCTGGTCTCTCTGGGGATCTCTGCCGATCGCATCAATACCGTTAGCTTCGGCAAGGAAAAACCCTTCTGCATGCAGTCCACCGAGGATTGCTACCAGCAGAATCGTCGTGGTCACTTCGTCAGGGTTAAAAAGTAGCCTTAGCCTTGTCGGCGACCGATTGCTTTAGTTCGAGCATCAAAAAGCCGCGCGGACGAGCACTCTATTGCTCCCGCGCGGCTCTGTCGTTAAAGTGGAGTTATGCATTTCGCAGTTGTTTATAATAGTGATCTTCCCAGCCGGATTTGTTTCTAGCGAGGGTTCCGTTCGCTCATAGGAGGAATTTGCATGCGTTTACGTAACATCGCGATTTTCAGTGCGGTCATGTTGGCCGCCGCTATCGCCGGGAGCCTCGTGGGACCGCGGCCCGTTAGCGCCGTCGCCCGTGAAATCGTCGAGCTGCAGCGCGACGTCACCAATCTACTGCAGGGCCAGAAAGATCTCTCGACCCAGATGACCCAGGATCACACCATCATGAAGACGCTCGTCGAGCAGACCAACGACAACGTTGGAAAGCTCAACGGCACCATGAGTTCCCTGCAGAAGTCCGTGCAGGACGTGCAGGCCAACTCCGGCGCTCGCCTCGACACCATGTCCACTCAGGTCCAAGGACTCTCCGACAATCTCGAAGAGATCAAGTCGCGCCTCGGCAAACTCAATCAACAGTTGGTCGATTTGCAGAACACCGTGCAAAGCCTCGACTCAAAGATTTCCGGCACCGCTCCGCCGCCGACCACTCCAACCTCCAGCAATAGCTTCAACTCCGCTCCCGTTGCTGGCACCTATCCCGCCGGTGGTGGCGCAACTTCAGCCGGTGCCGCTCCCACGGGCCCTGCGCCCTCGGCCGACACTCTGTATTCGAACGGCCTGCGCGACATCACCAGCGGCAAATACGACCTCGCCCGCCAGGAATTCCAGGACTATCTTAAATATTACAGCGACACCGACCTCGCTTCGAACGCGCAGTTCTACCTCGGTGAAATCGCCTACTCGCAGCGGAACTATGAGCAAGCCGTCTCCGAATACGACCGCGTTCTCACCAACTATCCCAAGAGCTTTAAGCTCGCGCCCGCCCATCTGAAAAAGGGCATGGCGCAGTTGGAACTGGGACAGAAGAACGCAGGCGTCCGCGAACTCCGCGAAGTCGTAAAACGCTACCCCGGCACCGAAGAAGAACGCCGCGCCCGCGCCAAGCTGAAAGAACTTGGCGTAGCCACAACCGCCGCCGCTGCCCAATAGCCCGCCCATCGATAGCGGCGCTGCCATTGGCATGTAAACCTTCCCGAATGGTCAGCTCTCCGCGACAAACCTCCGGCACTCTGATTCGTCTTCCTCTCCTCTTTGGCCTACCGCGCCCTGCCGTGTTATCGTCCTCAAGTTAGGGGGGTGTACATGTCCGTAAATAAAGTAATCCTCGTCGGCCGCCTGGGCCGTGACCCAGAGACTCGCTACACTGGTGGCGGCCAGGCCGTAGCGAATTTCTCCGTCGCCACTGACGAAACCTACAAAGATAAAAACGGCGAGCGCCAGAAGCGGACCGAATGGCACAAGATTGTGGTCTGGGGCAAGCAAGCCGAAATCGCGCAGCAATATCTGAAAAAAGGCTCCCTGATCTTCATTGAGGGCCGCATCCAGTCTCGTGAATGGCAAGACAAGGAAGGACAGAAGCGAACGAGCTTCGAAATCGTCGCGACCAACTTCCGCATGCTCGGAGGCCGCGCCGATGGCGCTGCTGCCGGCGCAGGCGGCGCGTCTCGTGGCGTCGGCGATTTCGACGATCAATCCGGCCCCGAAGAGAGCTTCGGAGGCGGTGGTGGCGGCAGTCACGCCCCATCCGGTCCCGAAATCTCCGACGAGGATATTCCTTTCTAGTTCGCTCCGAATGTTTTTCGGCGAGCGAAAGTTCCTCGATCTGGTTTAAAACAAAGAGGCCGATCCATGGATCGGCCTCTTTTAATTTCACCAGTTCTATGCACGGGCGCGGCGCTGGTCTAGTCTGAGTTTCAAAAGGCGCGCCGATCTCGGCAAGATTGCTCGCTACGATCATCCGCCTCTATTGCGGCGGCATCATTTTTTTCCGCTCCTCGTCAATCTTCCGCAAAAACTCCTCAAATCCCGGCACTTGATCCGGCGTCAGGATCGCCCGAATCCGGTTCCTCGACTTCTGCCGCGCATCGTCGCGCGCATCGTCGAGCGTCTTGTACTGCGAATGAAGCTCGGACAAAATCGATTCCAGTTGCTGGCGCTGCTCAGGCGTTAACTTCGCCATGCGCGTCAGCTCTTCGACCTTCTGCGCACGCCGTTGGGTAACCGTCACCTGTATGTTTGCAGACACCGCGCGGTGCGCGAAAATATATCCTACGACGCCGCCCAGCGCCGCGCCGAGCAGAAATACCACCGCTACCCACAGCGCCGCTCGCTGCTTGGCGGTAGCGTCGCTCATGAACCCTTCTCCGCTAAGCTCATCAACATATCATCGTTCGTTACCGGGGCCGAATACTGCACCGGCTCGCCCGTAATATCCGTCGCCACTGGCATCGACGGCACTGTCGCCGGCCGCTGCAGGAACCACGTGCTCGCCAGCACCAACGCTACCGCCGACACCCACGTCAAACGCCAAGCCAGCTTCGGCACGATTGTCCACGCATCGATCGACTGCCGCAACTCCGCTTCGCGCGCCGCGATCGCCGCCATCACGCGTGGAGCAAACCATGGCCGCGCCACACCTGTTTGTCGCGGCAACACACGCAACAATTCCCTGCTCTCAAGGAGTTCTTCCGCTGCCGCCGCGCAATCTTTGCACACCGCGGAGTGTTCCAGCATCTCTCTCGATGCCCCGCCGCTCGCGACTTCCTCGAGCGAATCTCGGAACCGGGTACACTCGTCATCCTTCTTCGGTAGAACATCCAACATGGGACCTCCAGCCTTCCGCCACCATCTGCTACAGCGTTCAGCCAATCACTCTTCGCACGTTCTTTACAAAGCTCACGAACAAAATCAGAACTCAAACTCACCCAGTCCGCTTCCGTGCTTCCATCACAATCCGTCTCCGCGCTCGAAACAATCGGACCTTCACCGTATTCGCATTTAGATCCAGTATCTCCGCAATCTCCTCCACCGCGAATCCTTCCACTTCCTTCAGGATGAGCATCATCTTGTCCCGCTCGTCCAGGCACTCCAGCAGTCGATCCACCTTTTGCCGTGCCTCAAGCTTATCGCTGATGTCCGGTGCCGGCGCCGATCGCTCCTCAGGCGCTCCAAACTGCCTCGCCTGCTCCTCGCTCAAATCCGACTCGTAAACCAGCGGCCGCACTTTCTTCTTCCGCAGCAAATCCCAACACTCATTGACTGTAATCTTGTACAGCCACGTGCTGAACGCTGCCCGCTGATCGAACCTCTTTAGCGAAAAGTACGCCTTAACGAAAACCTGCTGCGCAATATCCTCAACATCTTCCCGCTGTCGGAGAATCCCTCCAGCGACAGCCACAACGCGATGGTGATGCCGCCGGACCAGCTCCTCAAACGCATCCTGGTCCTCGCCTTGTGCTCGTCGCACCAGTTCGCGGTCTTCCACCGCGCCGGAAGACTTTCCGGCCGCAGCGATCGTCACGCTGGGGGGCATTACCGCGGTTGCCATCACTTTTGGGACGCGCCCCATGCTCATTAGGTTACGCCTAAGCCTCGGCCGGTTGCCACGTCCGATGTCCGCCTTTGCCTCCACCCCGCCCCGCCCCCTGCACCATGTGTTTCACTTGAGTACCCAATAAAATTGTACTTGCGAGCATCTTACCTACATGCAATAATGCCTGCATGATTATTGGTGACCGCCTCCGCGCTTTGCGTGAGGAAAAAAAACTCTCCCAGGGCGACATCGAAAAGCGTACCGGCTTGCTTCGCTGCTACATCTCCCGCGTTGAAAATGGCCATACCGTCCCAGCCATTGAGACTCTGGAAAAGCTGGCTCGCGCTCTAGAGTGCCCACTTTATCAACTCTTCTACGACGGTGAAGAACCGCCTCAATTGCCGAATCTTCCCAAGCGCAAGTCGTCTGACGACATCGCCTGGGGCAGCAGCGGCAAAGAAGCGCGTTTCCTTAACAAGCTTCGCCGCCTATTGAGCAAGGCCGACGAAGAAGATCGCAAACTGATTCTGTATATGGCCCAGAAAATGGCCAATCGGTAAACTGCGTTCTCTCTGTTAGCTTGGCCAGTTCGACAATTGAATCGAGAAATAGGCTGCGCTGCCCTGCTGTGCGGCCTATTTTTTTGCACTGTGCCAGCCCCAACCGCTACCTCTCTGCACTCTTAAACTCGCACCAATTTCGGCTACCTGCTCATTCCCACTCGATCGTACTTGGCGGTTTTGAACTGATATCGTAAACCACCCGCGTTACCCCCGGCACCTCGTTCACGATCCGCGTCGAGATCCGCTCGAGCACATCGCCTGGCAGTCTCACCCAGTCCGCGGTCATCGCGTCGTCCGATTCCACCACCCGCACTGCCACCGTCAGCCCGTAGGTGCGTCCATCGCCCATAACGCCCACGCTACGTACCGGTAATAGTACGGCAAATGCCTGCCATACCGTGTCGTACAGCCCCGCCTTTCGAATCTCCTGAATCACTACCGCGTCCGCTTCCCGAAGCGTTACCAGATGTTCATGAGTGACAGCACCAAGAAGCCGTACCGCCAATCCGGGCCCGGGAAACGGATGTTTCAAAAGGATTTCATCGGGCAATCCGAGCTCTTTCCCGATTCGGCGCACCTCGTCCTTGAACAGGTCCCGGAGGGGTTCAATGAGCCCAAACGGCATGTTCTCCGGCAGACCACCCACATTATGATGCGACTTAATGGTCGCCGAGGGGCCCTTCACCGACACCGACTCAATCACATCCGGGTAGAGCGTCCCCTGCACCAGATACTCGATCTCCCCCTGAGCATCCCCGTGCTGCAGCTTCAACGCCTCTTCGGCGAATACTGAGATAAACTCGTTCCCAATGATCTTCCGCTTCCGCTCTGGGTCCGCAACCCCATCCAATTCCTTCAGAAACCGGTCGGTGGCGTCCACCCCAATAACGCTCAACCCCAATCGTTCCCGATACATGGCCAGTGTGTCTTCAAACTCGTTCTTCCGCAGCAGCCCCGTATTCACAAAAATGTTCGTCAACCGCTCCCCGATCGCCCGGTGGACCAAAACCGCCGCTACCGTCGAGTCCACGCCGCCGCTCAGTGCGCAGATCACCCGCCCGGTCCCAGCCTTCTTGCGAACCGCCGCGGTCGTTTCCTCGATAAACGCCGCCCCGCTCCACTTCGGCTCCGCCTTGCACACCCGAAATAGGAAATTCCGCAGCAGCTCCGTCCCCTGGTCGGTATGTTTCACTTCAGGGTGGAATTCCACCGTGTAAATCCGCCGCGCATGATCTTCAATCGCAGCCACCGCATTTTCCGTGTGCGCCGTAGCGTGAAATCCCTCGGGCAAACCGACAACATGATCCCCGTGACTGTTCCAAATCCGAACGGCCTTCGGCAGCCCCGCAAACAAATGCGACTCTCGGTCCGCCGCCACATTCAGCATCGCGCTCCCATACTCCCGCCGCGAAGCCGGCACCACCTTCCCGCCCATCGTTTTCGTAATCCAATGCATCCCATAGCAAATTCCCAAAACGGGAATCCCCGTCGACAGCACCGCCGGATCGCAAGTCGGCGCATCCACGTCGTACGCCGAGCTCGGCCCACCCGACAAAATGACTCCCGCCGGCTCAAACTTCAGAATGTCGCTGACCTTCGACGTGCAAGGCATCACCGCAGAAAACACCTGCTGCTCCCGCACTCGCCGCGCAATCAGCTGCGTGTACTGCCCGCCAAAGTCGATCACCACCACGCCACCCAACTCCGACTTCGGCCGCTTCGCTTCTTCCTTCATCTGCGCCCCACTCGCCATCACGTCACCCTCGCCCTGAAATTGTCGTCGCCCCAAAACGCGTGGGGCGCAGCATGCTGCGCCCCATTCCGGCAATCCGTTAGATTTGCTCGACGCTCTGTTTTTTATTTTTCATCGTTACTTCATTACATCACTGCTTCTCTACTTTGCGTTCCCTCTATTGCACCACAAGATTCACGAGTTTATTCGGCACAACAATCTGCTTTACCACGTGCTTATTCGCCACATGTCCCGCCACCGCCGGATCAGCCAGCGCCTTCGAGACCAACCCCGCTTCGCTCAATCCCGCTTCCACCTTCAATTTCCCCCTCACCCGCCCATTCACCTGCACCACAATCTCAACCTCATTCTCTTTCGCCAGCTCCGCATTGAACTTCGGCCACGCCACCGTCCACAGCCCGTCGCCGTGCCCCAGCATCTCCCACAATTCTTCGGCCAGATGCGGCGTCATCGGCGCCAGCATCAGCGTCAACAACTCCAGCACTTCCTTCCGCACCTCCGGCCGCACACCTTCGCTCAACGGCTCCGCCGCATCGATCTCGTTGTGCAGCGTCATGATCAACGCAATCGCCGAATTAAAATGCCACCGCCCCTCAAAATCCTGTGACACCCGCCGCAGAGTCTCATGCGTCTTCTGCAGCAGCACGCGCTCTTTCTCGCTCATCCCCGCGTGCACGGCCACGCCCGCGCCACTGTTCAGATCGCGCACCTCCGCCGCATGCCGCTCGATCATCCGGTAAATCTTGTTCAAAAATCTCCAAGCCCCCTCAATGCTGTCCTCGCTCCACTCCAGATCCCGCTCTGGCTGCGTAGCAAACAACATATACAGCCGCCCCGTGTCCGCCCCATACTTCTCCGCCATATCAATCGCCCCGACGATGTTCCCCTTCGACTTCGACATCGCCGTCCCGCCCTTCAATACCATCCCCTGCGTAAACAGCCGCGCCGCAGGCTCGCTGTGCGCAATCAACCCCAGATCCCGCATCACCTTGCACCAAAATCGCGAATACAGCAGGTGCAGAATCGCGTGCGTAATCCCGCCGATGTACTGATCGATCTGAAACCAGTAAGCGACCTTTTTCGGATCGAACGGCGCCTTGTCATTGTGTGGATCGCAGTAGCGGTAGAAATACCACGACGAGTCCACGAACGTATCCATCGTGTCGGTCTCGCGCCGCGCTGGCCCGCCGCACTTCGGGCACGTCGTATTCACAAACGACGGCGTAGCCGCCAGCGGCGATCCGCCCTCACCTGTCAGCGCCACATCCTTCGGCAGCACGACCGGCAACTGATCGTCCGGCACCGCAACAATCCCGTCCTTCTCGCAATTCACCACCGGAATCGGCGTGCCCCAATACCGCTGCCGCGAGACGCCCCAATCCTTCAACCGATACGTGGTCTCCTTCTGCCCAAATCCCTTTTCCGTAGCGTGCGCCGCCATCGCCGTGATCGCGTCGTCCACGCCCATCCCGTTGTACGGTCCCGAATTCACCAGCTTACCGCCGCCATGCTCGACAAACGGCGCCTTCATCGTGTCGCCGTTCAACGGCGCCACGCCGTCCGGCTGCACCACCACGCGCACCGGCAGCCCATACTTCCTGCAAAATTCAAAGTCCCGCTCGTCATGCGCAGGCACAGCCATAATCGCGCCCGTGCCATATTCCATCAGCACGAAATTCCCCACCCAGATCGGAATCTTCTCGCCGCTAAACGGATTGGTGGCGTGCCGCCCAGTAAAAAATCCAACCTTCTCCGCCGTCTCCAGATCCTCGGCTTTCACCGAAGCCAGCCGCATCTTCGCCAGCATACCCTCCGCTTCCGCCCGCGAAGGCGATCCCTCAATCAGCTTCGCCACAAGTGGGTGCCCTGCCGCCAAAATAATCGCCGAAGCCCCATAAATCGTATCGATGCGCGTAGTGAAAATCTCAATCGGCTCAGCCCCCGCGACATCGGCAACCGCGAACTTCACGCGCGCGCCAACTGACTTCCCGATCCAATTCCGCTGCATCGTAATAACGCGTTCCGGCCATCCGCCTTCCAGCGTCTTCAAATCATCAATCAGCTGCTCCGCGTAAGCCGTCGTCTTCAAAAACCACTGCTCAATCTCGCGCACCTCGACCAACGTATCTTCGTGCCGCCAGCAATATCCGTTGATCACCTGCTCGTTCGCCAGCACCGTGCAACACTTCGGGCACCAATTCACTCGGCTCTTGCGCCGGTAAGCCAGCCCGCGCTCCAACATCCGCAGAAAAAACCACTGGTTCCACCGGTAATATTCCGGCTCGCAAGTCGAAATTTCCCGCCGCCAGTCGTAGCTAAATCCAAAGCGCCGCAGCACTCGCTGAAATTCCGCAATGTTGTTATTGGTCCAGGTTCGCGGGTGAGTATTATTTTTGATCGCCGCGTTTTCCGCCGGCAGTCCAAACGCATCCCAGCCCATCGGATGCAACACGTTAAATCCGTGCATCCGTTTTACGCGCGCAACGACGTCCCCGATGGTGTAGTTGCGCATGTGCCCCATGTGCAGCGTCCCCGACGGGTACGGCAACATTTCCAGCACGTAATATTTTGGTTTCGACGGATCGGCTTCCGTCTCAAAGACCTTCGCCTCGGCCCACCGCTTCTGCCACTTCTCTTCAATCGCCCAGGGATCGTACCTCGACCCCTCCTGCATCGCCCGATTCCCGCCCTGTTCGGTCTCCCCCGCCAATCAGCCCCCCGCCCCGCCGAGTTGCACTACTGGCCCAATGATTCCGTCCTCGCCAATTCCATCGCAGCCGCTAATTCCTCTTCGCTTTTCTGTTCTCCCGGGTGCCGTTCCCTGGCTGTAGCAGGGTGCGGGTTTAACGGAGTCCCTACCCATACCAAGGATGATCGCCAAACCGACCCAGCTCGTTCTGTCCTTACTTCGTTTTTCTCTTCTTCGCCTTCTTCACCAACTCCGCCGCCTTCTTCTTGGCCGCCGCCGTCAACATCGAATATCCCTTCTCCGCCGCCGGCGACCGGTCGCTCAATCCCGCCAACTCCCACAACGCCGACACGTCCTTCCGGTCATCTCCCGGCTCCACAATCGGCGTTTCCGCAATAAACGCCCGCCCCGGCAATCCTCCCGGCAAGCTCGCACCGAGCCGCGGATGCTTCAATATCCTCCGAAACGCTTCCGCCCCAATCTTCCCCTTGCCGATATGCTCATGCCGATCGACTTTTCCGCCAAGCGCAATTTTCGAATCATTCGTATGAAAAACGGGCACATTCTCCAACCCGATCGTCCGGTCAATCAACTCGATCGTCGACTCCAGCCCGCTCTCGCTTCGAATGTCATATCCCGCCGCAAACAGATGCGCGGTATCGAGGCAAGCGCCAACTTTCAGCCCGCTGAGCGCCCCAACAATCTCGCCCACTTCTTCCAACCGCGCACCGACCGCCGACCCCATCCCCGCCGTGTTCTCAATCAGAATCCGCAACGAATTTGCCGGCAATCGTTTCACCGCTTGCTTAATCGAATCAATCACAAATCCAATCGCCTGCGTCGGCGTCGAATCGGTGTAGCTGCCCGGATGCACCACCACAAAATCCGCGCCCAGCGCGATTCCCCGCACCAACTCATCATGAAACGACTGGATCGACCGCGTCCGTAACATCGGCTGCGGCGCCGCCAAATTAATCAAATAGTTCGCGTGGATTACCAGCGGCCCAAGCCCCAGCGTCTCCCGCCGCTCGCGAAATGCCTTTGCATCCGCATCCGTGATCCGCGCGGCAATCGCCCCGCCCCCCCACACCCGCGGATTCACCGAAAAAATCTGCAGCGCCGAACACCCCAGCTTCGCCGCCGATTCCAGCGCATTCACATGACTTCCAGCAATCGAAGTGTGAATCCCAATTCGAATCCCGCCCTCAAGCCAAACCGGCGGCAACGCCTCCGGCACCGGCTCCGGCCGGTATTCATCCTCAGGATCAAACACCATCACAGGTAAATTCATCTCGTCGGACATATCCACTTCCGCTTCTGATGCAACCGCCCGCCAACGGGGTACCGCATCCAGTCCCCATATCGTATCTGCCGACCCGGCGCACTGAGCCAGTGCTCCAAATCAATGCCACCAGCCCACTTTTTCGTGGCCTCTGTAACCAACCATCATACCACACGCTTCCAAACCGCCCGTCGAGGCAAAGTCCTCCCGGGTGACGCACCCTTGCTGTTGTTAGGATGTGCGAATTGCGTCCCTTCCGCCAAGGCTCTCCTATCCCCACTCCCCCCCAAATCACATCCTTGAAGCGTACGTCCGCACAACTCCCGTCGATTTACATCCTTGCGCCAAAACACCCTGGAGGAGGGGCTTCAACCTCTCGAATACTCGCCTCCGACCGCGTCCTCAAGTACACTCGATACTTCTCTCTCCTTCAAAGGACTCAACCATGTTAGTCGTCATGCAATCGCATGCCACAGAGGAACAAGTTCGCGCTGTCTGTCAGCGCATCGAACGTCTTGGTCTCAAAGCGCATCCCATCCCCGGTGCCGCCCGCACCGCCATCGGCATCACCGGCAATGACGGAGCCATCGACCTCGGCGTCCTCGAATCGCTTCCCGGCGTAATCGAATGCATCCCGGTCAGCAAGCCCTACAAACTCGTCAGCCGCGACGCCAAAGCCGAAGACACCATCGTCTGCATACCCACGCCGCGTGGCGACGTCCTTGTCGGCGGCCCAAACGTAGCGCTCGTCGCAGGCCCGTGCGCCGTCGAAACCGAAGCGCAGTGCATGGCGATCGCAGAAGAAGTCGCCAAAACAGGTTGTCGCCTGTTCCGTGGCGGCGCCTACAAACCGCGCACTTCACCGTACTCATTTCAAGGTCTCGGTGAAGCCGGGTTGAAAATTCTCGCCAAGGTCCGAGAGAAACACGGTTTCGGCATCATCACCGAAGCCATCGACAACGAAAGCCTCGACCTGGTCGAACAATACGCCGACGTAATCCAGATCGGCGCCCGCAACATGCAGAATTTCTCGCTGCTTAAGCGTGCCGGCCGAGCAAAGAGGCCAGTTCTGCTGAAACGCGGCATGTCCGCAACGCTCGATGAATTCTTGATGGCCGCCGAATATATTTTGTCCGAAGGAAATTATCAGGTGATGCTCTGCGAACGCGGCGTTCGCACCTTCTCCGACTTCTCGCGCAACACGCTCGATCTCGCGGTAGTCCCCGCTGTAAAACGCCGCAGCCACCTGCCGATTATGGTCGATCCCTCCCACGGCACCGGCAAGCGGCACAAAGTCCTCCCGCTCTCGCTAGCAGCAGTAGCCGTCGGCGCCGACGGCTTGCTGGTCGAAGTCCACCACGAACCGGAAAAAGCCCTCTCGGACGGCGTCCAGTCCATCATCCCTTCCGAATTCGCCGCCTTGGTTACCGAAGTCACTCAAATCGCCAATGTCCTCCACCGCCATGTCAACTAACCCCCAAGCGGTACAGACACTCCTGTCTGCGCCCCGTGCGTCTGCGCCGCGATCGATTGCGCCCCCTTCCGCGTTACCAATGTCATGACCCGCAATCGTAAAAATCCGCGCGTCATCGTCCTCGCTGCGATTCTCCTGCTCGCCGCAATCGTGATCCTAGCCCGCGAGCATCGCCCCTCGTTCCTCCGCCCAGGACTCCGCCTCAACGCCTACGTCACCAGCAAAGACGGCAGCATCAGCGTCGTCGATTTAGTGCGCCTTCGCGCCGCAACGCGCATCCCCGTCGGTCCGGCTTTGTCCGGCCTCCGCGAGCATCCAACGCGGCCCGAAATCTGGGGCGTCAGCACGCAAGGTGGCTACGTCTTCGTTTTGGGCGCATACGCGAATCAGGTGATCGCGCGAATTCCGGTTGGAGTTGCGCCTTACGCTGTCGAGTTTTCCGCGGATGGCAATCGCGTGTACACGACTGCGAGTGGGAGCGACAGGTTGGTTGCCATCGACGCGGGTTCGCACGCGATACTCGGCTCGGCACAAACCGGACGTCACCCAGTTTTGGCTCGCATCACTCCCGACAGCAAGTCCGTCCTCGTGCTCAATCGCGATGAATCGACGATCGGCATACACGACGCAGCGACCCTGGCGTTGCGCGCCAAAGTCCCCGTCGTGGCCAAGCCCGACGACGTTGCGATCGTTCCCGACAATTCGGTCGCATTCGTACTCAGCCGCAGCGAGCCGCGGCTCTCGGTCGTCGATCTCAAACGAAACGCGCTGCTTGCGAATCTTCAACTCGCGGGCACGCCTTCCGATATGATCCTGAAGCCCGACGGCGGCGAACTGTACGTCATTGCACCCGATTCCCATGGCCTTCAGGCGATCAATACGTGGACACACGAAGTGGGCGATTTCGTCGTAGTGGGCGATTCCCCCACGCGCGGCACCCTCAGCGCTGACGCCAACATCCTCTATGTTACGGACGCCTCGGCGAATCGCGTCACCGCTGTGGACATCTACAATCGCCGCGTCATCCGCACGGTCAATGGTCGCGAACTCCTGATCTCCGCAGGCACGACTCCCGACACAATCCGCTTTGACCCCGAGGAAAACCTCCTCCTCGTGGTCAACCGCGGTTCCGGCGACCTGTCCGTCATCCGAGCACGTCTCGGCGACCAAAGCCTACTGACGATGATTCCCGTCGGCGATCGCCCGCAGGAGCTGGCGGTGAAACTATTTTGATTTGTTAAAGTAAAACACGAAGTTGAAGAAGGCATCATCCACACAAAACAGAAGTGGAGAAACTCGAACGTCATGAAAGAAAAGAAGAGCAAGAGAGTCATTCCATCGGCCAGGAAGCCTGTTCGTCGCCGAGTGGGATCTCAAGAAAGCCTTCCGCTGGCAAAACATCGATAGGCAATCCGCCGTGCCAAAGTGCAACTCCAAGCCGCAGCTTGCTCTGCCCCTTCAAAGCGAGCTCGGAACGCAAAACGGAAATCTCAAGTATTCGTTCAAATGCCACCTCCGCGATCTTTTTCGGATTCAGCAAGCAGACTTTCCCGCTCTCGATCGCGAACTCGCGTAAATGTCCGCGCTCCAGTTTCACGACAACCGTCAGCTCTTCGGCTCCGCCAATCGTGATGCGAAATTCCGGATTCTCCATCTCGCACAGCGCTTCCATGAAGGAATCGACACGGATGCTCAGGCGATCCTTTTCAAACCCGTAGCGCAACTCGCGGAGGAAGAAAATCCGACCGTGCATCGCGCCTCCGCGCCGCTCCGGTGAGTACAGCCCCGCCCCCAGCCATTCGAAATACGAAGTGTCGCGTCCATCGACCGTCGTTCGAAGCAAACCGGTTGGAGCCATTTGTACCGCGTGCTCCGGTTTGCGTTTGATCGGCTTCGCCAAATCCGGCGGAGCGACTTGACCGAGCGCCAAATAAATTCCCGTGAGATGTTTGCGGAACAGGGCGTCGAACTCGGCGTCGTTCGCGGTACTGTGTTCCGGGCCGTACCACCAACACCAATCGCTCCCCTCCGCGGCGAGCAAGGATTCAAGTGCTGCTTTAAGTGCGCTTTCGGGGGGAGCGTCGCCGCGGCCTTTGAATCTTGCATCGACAGCGCCGGCATAAACCTGGCGCGCATCCCATAGTAATTCCCACGCGGTTACGTCTTCGGCATCGCCGATCCACACGTCGAAATTCGCATTAATCCACGAGCCCGGAAAAATTCCGACGTTTGTTGGAATGCTTTTCGCCGCGGCGATGGCTTCCGTCGCCGTGAGTGCGCGAAAATCCTGATCGCTTTCGATGCGTTTGTAGAACCGGCGCAGGAAGTCGCGGCCGTTGCCCGGGAAATACTCCCAGGCGTTCTCACCATCGAGGAATACGCAGACGGTGAGCGGATCGGGGCCTTGCACGCGCTCACCGATGTAACGTAGTCGTCCATGCAGATCGGCGGCAGCGGCATCTGCGTCCATGCGGCTGTAAACGAATCCGACAAGGTCGGAGAGTTGATGATCGCGGAAAAGGCCAGTGATTCCCCGTCCATCGACCTGCATGCGCCACGGTTTGTAGAGGCGATCCGCATTCGCAGGAAGGCCGCTGGTGTCGCGAAAAAAGCCAACGTTCAGTGTGCGACCGAGAACGCCTTCATCGGTTCCGAACCATTGGAAGCCTTCGTCGATAGCGATGGAAAGCGCCTGATCGGATACGGAGCCTTCGGACGGCCACAAGCCCGCAGGTCGTGCGCCGAAGACGCGTTCGTGATATTCGCGGGCGCGGCGCAATTGTTCGCGAGCATCATCAGGCTGGCGATAGGCGCGGCGAGGCAGCGGAGTTCCGGGATTGGCGACGCGCGCGATGTCGGAGTCGCACAAGAGCGGAAGAATTGGGTGATAGAACGGCGTGGTGCTGATTTCGATCTGACCGCTCTTCGCCGCTTCGCGATAAATCGGCAGCACGAGATTCAGCAGTTCCGCTTGCCGGGCTTGCAGCGCGGCTTTGTCTGGCTCGCTGAAATCTTTTCCCTTGTCGGCCAGCCGACTAGTCATGTGATCCTTTGCAAGCCACTCTTCGTCCATCCAAGCGAGTTGAGATAAAACTTGAAGATCGCGCCAGTCGCGTGGAGTGAACGTCACGAGTGCTTGTGCCCCGCCGGCCGGTCTCGACCATTCCAGTAATTCCACAAATCTCGTCCACCGCGAGAGCAGCCGTTCGTGATTTAACTGGAAGGCGCGAGCGAGAATTTCGGTTTTATCCTCACGCGTGAGATCTTCGGTCTTCTTGAACGCGAGGGCGTACCACGGCTCGTCGAACGTTCCACTCGCGTATTCCTCGATCTGCATCCCCAGCGAGGGCACAACATTAAAGGTGGCGTGAAATTTCGGCGTTTCCTGCATCACGCGCACCATGCCCCAGTAGTCCTTGATGGCGTGCAGGCGCGTCCAAGGCAACACATAGCGGCCGCTTTCGGGATCGCGATACTGCGGCTGATGCATGTGCCACAGCAAGACCAGATTAATTCGATTCATTGCGCGCGCCTCGGCATCTGACGAACGAAGCTCGTGTTACACTCACCGTTTCTATCGATCATGCGCATCCTGGACCGGTACATTGTCCGCGAAATTTTTCGGCACGCACTTCTTGGCCTAGTTGTTTTTACCTTTGTTTTCTTCGTTCCTCAACTTGTTCGTTTGACCGCGTTGTTTGTCCGGCACACCGGGTCCGGTTCGCAGATCGCGGAATTATTCTTGTGCATCTTCCCTGGCGTGTTGGCTTTCACGATCCCGATGGCCATTCTCATCGGAGTGCTACTTGGCCTGGGCCGCATGTCGACCGACAGCGAGATCATTGCGTTGACGGCGCTGGGTATCAGTCGGCGGCGGATTCTACTCCCCGTTGCAGTCCTCGCGGCTACGGGGTGTGCCGTCACACTGATGATGACGTTGTGGCTGGCGCCGGCCGCGCTGCACACATTCCGCGGGCTCGAAACCGAATTGGCGGCGTCGCAATTGAACTTCGCGATCCAGCCGCGTGTCTTCGATGAGCGGTTCCCACACGAGATCTTGTACGTGAACGATATCTCCGCCAGCGGCACGCAATGGCGTGGCGTTTTTCTGGCAGAGACGGGCGGAGAAAATGCGTCGCGCCTAACCCTCGCAGAGAGCGCCATTGTAATTGCCGAACCGAAGCAGGGCAAGTTAGAGCTTCACTTGAAAGGTGGGGCGACGCACGATTTTGATCGCGAGGATCCGGATCATTATTCGGTGACCGCTTTCGGCCAGAGCGACTGGCCGATTGAGGTGACGGGCATCGTTCCGCCGCAGCAAGCGCGGCAGGCCAAGAACGACGAGCGGTCCGTGCGCGAACTCGCGAACGATTCTGGGCCAAACTGGCGAGAAGCTCGAGTAGAACTTCAACGTCGATTCGCGTTCCCTGCGGCTTGCTTTGCATTTGCATTGATTGCGGTGCCGATCGGGTCGCAGCCGAGACGCGGCGGACGAGCTGCGGGCTCGTTGATCGCCGTACTGCTCATTGCTGGATATTACCTGCTGCTGATTTTTGGCAGCGGACTGGCGCGCGAGGGTGCCGTGCCGCCTTCGGTCGGCTTATGGATGGGCAACGTTGTGTTGATCCTCTGTGGTTTGATCCTGCTGCCGCGGATGGAGCAGTTTCGCGGCGAAGTGGTGTGGTTTCACACCTACAATCGATTCCGGGCGTGGCTGCGGCTGCGACAACTGCGCCGAGCGCGTGCCCGCGCCGCCGCAGCACGAGCGGCGAACGGCGGCAAAGGCCACGTGGCTACCGAGGCTTCGGCAGCGCAATCGAGCGGCAGCTTCCCTCGCCTGATGGACATCTATCTATTGCGGCGGTTCTTTTCCTATTTCGGGCTGCTGATGTTGGCGTTCATTTTTCTGTTTGAGGCGTTCACGTTTTTCGAATTACTGGATGACATTGCGCGGCACAAAGTGCCGTTTCTCATTGTCGTGGATTATTTTCGCAATCTAACTCCTTATCTGTCGTATCAGTTAGCGCCGCTGGGGGCGCTGGTGGCCACGCTGGTGACGATCGGCGTGATGAGCAAGAACAACGAGATCGTGGCGTGCAAGGCGAGCGGCATCAGTTTATATCGGCTGGCGGGGCCGCTGCTGCTGGCAGGATTTATTTTGGCGTCGACGATGATCGTGCTCGACGACACCTATCTTCCCTACGCGAATCAGCGACAGGACGCGTTGCGGAACCAGATCAAGGGGCGCCCGCCCCAAACGTACACGCAGCCGCAGCGGTGGATCTTCGGAGATAACGCGAAGATCTACAATTACGACCTGTTCGACCCAAACCAGAATCTGTTTGGAGGTCTGAGCGTGGTGGAGATCGACCCGGCGACGTTTCAGATACGACGACGCGTATTTGCTTCGCGTGCGCAGTGGTCGGAGTCGCAGAACATTTGGGTACTGGAATCGGGATGGGTTCGCGATTTTGCGGACGGAACGGTGGCGAAGTACGAGCGATTCAATGTTAAAGATTTACCTGAACTTACCGAGCCGCCAACGTACTTCCATCGCGAGGTGCGGCAAGCGTTTCAGATGAACTGGGCCGAGTTGCGGAGGTATGCAGCGAGTTTGCAGAAGGCGGGATTTGACGTGTCGGCGCTGCTGGTGCAGTGGCACCGGAAGTTGGCGTTTCCTTTGATCGCGCCGATCAGTATGTTGCTGGCGTTTCCGTTTGCGTTTTTGGTGGGGACGCGCGGGGCGGTGGGTGGCGTAGCGATTGGCGTGGCGATCGGAATTCTGTACTGGCTGGGTGCGGAGCTTTTAACCGCTATGGGGGGAGTGGGCCAACTGCCGCCATTTCTGGCTGGGTGGGCGCCGGATATTATTTTCTTTTTCTTGGGCTTATATTTCTTCTTCAAGATGCCTACGTAGGTTCGAACAAAGAACGCGGGTGCCCCGGCGACCTCGGCCCGTACCAGCCTGCACGTCGGCAATGAGTAACCCAACTTCGAAGGCAAGCAGTGATGCCTGTGCAGCGCGGCGTCGACGCAGAAAAAATGTCGGCGCGGGATTTTCGTCGCCGCGCCGACAAGTGATTCGATGGTTTAGATTTCCCTCGAACGGAGGGCTCTGATTTTGGCTTACTTCTTCTTGCCTGTACCGGCCTTCTTCGCCGCGTTCTCTTCAACCACAGCTTGAGCTGCGCCCAGGCGCGAGATGGGCACGCGATACGGTGAGGCGCTGACGTAGTCCATGCCGACGATGTGGCAGAACTTCACGCTGTCGAGATCTCCACCGTGTTCACCGCAAATGCCGACCTTGAGCTTGTTGCGGCTGCTGCGGCCCTTTTCGATTCCCCACCGGATGAGCATACCGACGCCCTTGGTGTCCAGCGACTGGAACGGGTCGGCAGCGAAGACGTCGGCCTTCTTTTCGTCGACATAGTCGGGCAGGAAGCGGCCCGCGTCGTCGCGGGAGAGGCCCATCGTCGTTTGGGTAAGATCGTTGGTGCCGAACGAGAAAAACTCGGCGCGTTCTGCGATCTCGTTGGCCAGCAGCGCGGCGCGGGGGAGCTCGATCATGGTGCCGACGATGTAATCGAGCTTGGTGCCGGACTTCTGGATGATCCCGTCGGCAACGCGGCGCGTGGCATCCTCGAGAATCGAGAACTCCTTTTTGTCGAGAACGAGCGGGTGCATGATCTCAGGTAAAACTTTAACACCGCCTTTCTTACACTCGATGCCGGCTTCGATGATCGCGCGCACCTGCATCTCGAGGATCTCGGGATAGGTGATCGAGAGGCGGCAACCGCGGTGGCCGAGCATCGGGTTGGACTCGTGGAGTTGCTCGACGCGGCGCGCCACGACATCCACGCTGAGGCCGAGCTGCTTGGCGAGTTCCTCCTGCTTCTTGCGTTCGTGCGGAACGAACTCGTGGAGTGGCGGATCGATCAGGCGGATCGTGACTGGGAACCCGTCCATCGCCTTGAAGATGCCGACGAAGTCGCGGCGCTGGAATGGCAGTAGCTTATCCAAAGCTTTAACGCGGGCTTCCCTGTTGTCGGCGAGGATCATTTCCTGAATGGCGCGCTGACGTTCCTGGCCCTTCTCCGGGAATTCGAAATCGGTGAAGAACATGTGCTCGGTACGGCAGAGCCCGATGCCTTCGGCTCCGAACTCGCGCGCTTTCCGGGCGTCCTGCGGCGTGTCGGCGTTGGTACGAACGCCGAGCTTGCGCGTGGCGTCGGCCCACTTCATCAGGGTTTGGTACGACGGCGGGAATTGCGGGGTGACGAGATCCATCTGGCCAGAGTAAACGACGCCCTCTCCTCCATCTAAGCGTAATCCATTCACCTTCCTTGACGCTCTTGCCGCCGACGGTCATTGTCTTGGACTTATAGTCAATGTTGAACTTTTCGGCGCCTACGATGCAGCACTTGCCCCATCCGCGGGCGACGACGGCTGCGTGGCTGGTCTTTCCGCCGGTGGCGGTAAGGATGCCTTGCGCCACGGCCATGCCGCCAACATCTTCGGGGCTGGTTTCGCGGCGGCAAAGGATGACTTTCTCGCCCTTCTTGGTCCATTCCTCCGCGTCGTGGGCGCTGAAAACGACTTTTCCGACCGCTGCGCCAGGCACGGCATTGATCCCTGATCCCAGAACGCGCGATTCCAGCGTTCTTTTATCGAGTTTGGTGTCAATGACCGGGTAGAAGAGGCGCTCGATATCTTCGGGCTTGATGCGCATGATCGCTTGTTCTTTGGAGATGAGCTTTTCGTTGGCCATGTCAACGGCCATCTGGAAGGCGGCGGAGGGTGTGCGCTTGCCGGTACGCGTCTGGAGCATGTAGAGCTTGCCGTCTTCGACCGTGAACTCCATGTCCTGCATGTCGTGAAAGTGTTTCTCAAGTTTTACTCGAACTTTTTCAAGTTGATCGTAGACCTTGGGCATGATGCGCTTCATCTCGGTGAGGTGCATCGGGGTGCGGATGCCAGCCACGACGTCTTCGCCCTGGGCGTTGACGAGGTAGTCGCCGTAGAAAACTTTTTCGCCGGAGCTCGGGTTGCGCGTGAAGCAAACGCCGGTGCCGGAATTGTCACCGGTGTTGCCGAAGACCATTTGAACGACGTTGACGGCGGTGCCTAGGAGGCCGGTGATCTTTTCTACGCGGCGGTAGGTGACGGCTTTTTCGGCCATCCAGGAGCCGAATACAGCGCCGACTGCGCCCCAGAGCTGTTCGATGGGGTCTTCGGGGAAGTCTTTGCCGGTCTTTTGTTTGAAGAAGGATTTGTATTCGCCGACCAGTTCTTTCCAGCCGGATGCGGGGACGGCGGTGTCGTCCGTAATACCGAGGCGGTTCTTCATCGCGTGGAGGCGGTCTTCGAGATCGCCCTTGGGAAGTTCCATCACGACGCTGGAGTACATCTGGACGAAGCGGCGATAGGCGTCGTAGGCGAAGCGCTCGTTCTTGATGGTGGCGGCGAGGCCTTGGACCGATTTATCGTTCAGGCCGAGGTTGAGAATCGTCTCCATCATGCCGGGCATGGATCGGGCGGAGCCGGAGCGGACGCTGACGAGAAGCGGGTTCTTGGGATCGCCGAGCTTCTTCTTGGTGACCTTTTCGAGTTTCGCTACGTTTTCGGCGACTTGTTTCTTGAGCTCGGCGGGGTACTTCTTGCCGTTCTTGTAGTAATAATCGCAAGCTTCGGTTGAGATGGTGAAGCCTGCGGGTACGGGGAGGCCGATCTTGGTCATCTCGGCGAGTCCTGCGCCTTTGCCCCCGAGAACCTCACGCCAAGAGGCGTCGCCTTCCGCTTTACCTGCTCCGAAGAAATAAACCCATTTCGTCACTGTGTTCCCTCGCTTTTGATTTAACGTTCCTTGATGAAATCGTGTGTGGCGGAGCCGCTGTCGCCGCCGGTGGGGATGGTGCACGGGCGGACAGGCGGGCGCCTGCATGATTCAAGCTTCAGGTGAGCTGTCGGCACGCCGACGAACTCGGATCCGACAGTTCAACTGCTACATCACGTTCTGCTCGATTGGCTCGCAGCGGTTAACTTGCCGCGACGATTTTCCCCTTTCGCTACGGCCATCAGGAATGGTCGTCTCCACCGATTTCGGAGAAGTCCGCGATGGTGGTGAATTCGCGGAGCAACTCGGCCAAGAGAGCGAGTCGATTTCTGCGGACCGCTTCGCTCTCGGCCATGACCATGACTTCTTCGAAGAAGCGGTCCACCGACTTGCGTAAATTTGCGATGCGATCGAGAGCGCGAGCGTACTGGCCAGCGCGCTTTTCGGTTTGCACCTTGGCGGCGGCTTCGCGGCCGGCGGTGAACAGTTCTCTCTCAGCATCGTTCTCGAAGAGTTCGGTGTTGACGGGGCCGCCGTTCTTGAGATTGGCTTTCTCCAGGATCTTGCGGATGCGCTTGAAGGAGACGGCCAGGGGCTCAAAGTTTTTGGACTTGCGAATCGTGCGGAGGGCTTCGAGTCGTTTGTGAGCATCGAGCAGATCTTCAACACCAACGCGGAAGACGGCGTTCACTTCATCGTAAGCTGAAGTCGTAGCGTTCCCTGAACACGAACTTGGCACGATCGAGGAGAAAGTCGAGTGCCTGTTGCTTCTTGCGCTGGCGTGACGTGAATCCTTGGCGAATGTAAAAGTAATGCTTTCGCCACTGTTGCGACGGCGGCAGGCAGTGGAAGAGAGAGTTTGCGGTCAAGAATAATTTTAACGATGCCTAGAGCCGCTCGACGTAAAGCGTAAGGATCACTTGAACCTGTGGGCACGACACCGACGGCGAAGCAGCCAACGATCGAGTCGAGTTTGTCGGCGATGGAGACGCCGCAGCCGATGAGGTTGCGAGGGATCGGATCCTCGAGTCCGACGGGGCGGTAATGATCGTAGATGGCCTCGGAGACGTCGCTGGCTTCGCCTTGTGCGCGGGCGTAAAGGCCGCCGACGATGCCTTGAAGCTCGGTGAATTCGCGAACCATCTCGGTGGCGAGATCGCATTTGGCGAGTTCGGCCGCACGATCAGCATCGGCGACGTGGGCTTTGGCAACGCCGAGGCTGTACCACTGCTCCATCAGCCAGCGAGAAATGGCGCGGATGCGCTCGACTTTGTCGGCGTAGCTGCCGAGACGGGATTCGTAGGTGACTTTGGCGAGTTTCGGCAAATAGTCGGCGAGCCGACATTTTTGATCGGACGTCCAGAAGAACTGAGCGTCCGCGAAGCGCGCACGCAGAACTTGTTCGTGGCCGGTCGCGACAAGCCCCTTCGGATCTTTCGCCAGATTGATCACGGCGAGGAAGTTGGGGGCCAGTTCCCCGCCACGCTGTTCCAGTGCGAAGTATTTCTGGTGATCGCGCATGACGGTGATCAGGATTTCATCAGGGAGGCTCAGAAACTTTTCGTTGAAGCTGCCCTCGATGACCGTCGGATGTTCATTCAAGTAACACACGAGCTTTAGGAGGCTGGCGTCTTCGTGTAGGCGGTAGTGGCCACGCTTCGCGTAGGCGGCGAGTTCCTTTTCAATTTTGGCGCGGCGTTCGGCGGGGCGGACGATGACACCGTTGGCGCGGAGTTTCTTTTCGTAATCGGCGAAATCGCGGACGCGGATTTCGGAGGTGCCGAGGAACCGGTGGCCGCGAGTGACGTCACCGGCTGGAACGCCGCCAAAGCTCAAGTGCAATGTTTTTCCGCCGAGAATAGCGACAATCCAGCGAATTGGACGGATGAAACGAGCGCCGTCGAGGCCGGTCCACGTCATTGTGCGCGGCCAAGTGAGGTTGTGTATGACGCGAGGGAGGACTTCGATGAGGATTTGCTCGGACGTTCGGCCGCGTTTGGTGTGCTTCGCGGCGAGGTATTCGCCTTTGGGCGTCTGGATGGAATACACATCGACCAGACGAATGCCCTGCTTCTCGGCGAAGCTGACGGCGGCGCGTGTTGGTTGGCCTGCGGCGTCGTAGGCTACGGACTTCGGAGGGCCGGTGACTTCGCTGACGACGTCGGCTTGCTTTACGGGGAAGCCACGGACCCACGCTGTAAGGCGCCGAGGGCCGGCGAAGGTTTCGATAGCGATACCTGCGGCGAGGTTCTCCGTGGTCAGTAATTTCTCGATGGTTAACTTTAAGCTCTTCTTCGGCGCGGGAAAGCATGCCTGCCGGGATTTCTTCGCAGCCGATCTCGAAGAGCAGCTCAAGCTTCTTCGCGGGCGATGACTTCGCTGAGGTATTACTTGAATTCGATTGCTTGTCGGGTTTGCGGCTTCATGCCAATGCCTCTCGACGAATGGCCGGGCCACCGATCTGTTGGAGGTATGCGGCTGCAGCGCGACAGGCGAGAGTGCGCACCCGCGCCATCAACGCCGCACGCTCCGTCGTGGAGATCACGCCCCGTGCGTCCATCAGATTGAAGAGGTGCGAACACTTCAGACAGTGGTCATAGGCGGCGAGAACAGGAAAACGTTCACGGCCCTTCCCTTCCGTTGCCACAAATCCATCAAGTAGTTCTTTAGCTTGTCGTTCGTGCAGCTCGAATTCCTGGCGGATTGCGGTTGCGTCGCTGCGATCGAAGCTGTACGCAGAGAGCTGCTGCTCCTCGGGCAAGCGAATATCTCCGTAGGTTTTGTCGTTGGACCAGCGAAGATCGTAGACGCTGTCGACGTCCTGAAGAAAGGAGCAGATGCGCTCGAGCCCGTAGGTCAATTCCACGGAGATCGGATCGAGGTCGATGCCGCCGCTCTGTTGGAAGTAGGTGAACTGGGTGATCTCAAGCCCATCGAGCAGCACCTGCCAGCCGATTCCCCACGCGCCGAGTGTGGGCGATTCCCAGTTGTCTTCTTCAAAGCGGATATCGTGGTCTTTGAGTTCGATACCGATTGCCGCAAGGCTTTGTAAGTAGAGATCCTGGACGTCCACGGGCGGTGGTTTAAGTATCACTTGAAATTGCATGTGTTTGTAGAGGCGGTTCGGGTTCTCGCCGTAGCGGCCGTCGGCGGGGCGGCGGCTCGGCTGTACGTAGGCAACGCGATAGCCTGCAGGCCCCAGGACGCGCAAAAAGGTTTCGGGGTGCATCGTGCCCGCGCCGACTTCTGTATCGTACGGCTGCTGGAGCACGCAACCCTGTTTCACCCAGAAGTGAGAGAGTTTCAGAATCAGATCCTGGAAGTTCAGGCCAACCGGCTTGGCATCAAGTTTTACTTTAGCTTTCAAGTCGTCTCCAGCAAGGCGCGCGTGTGAAGCCGTCGCTCCGTGTGGTGCTCAATCCAGTCCAGCGTTGCTTCGCGTAACTCGTTTGCTGCGGCCTTGCGTTCATCGGTCGCTTCGATGCGATCCAATCGCTGCGCGGTGAATACTCCGACGAGTTCGCGAGCCGGCCGATGCAGCGGCCGCATACCCGAGCGTCGGCACGTTTCGCAAACGAGGCCAGGTTCCCACGCTGCATAAAACGCGGGGCCTGCGCCTAGAGTTTCGCTGCACAGCGAGCAGCGGTCAAAGCGAGGTAGCCAGCCACCGAGTTTGACCGCCCAGAAACCGAAATAACCCAGCGGCACAGTCCAGTCGGCAGTCCGCTCGATTTCGCGCGCCACCAGCAGAATGAGCCGAAACATCGACTCGGCCACTTCGTGCTCCGGCAGAACAAGCTCGGAGATTTCGCTGACAACCGCGAGGCCGGTGCTCAGCTCGTAGTCGCTCTGCGCCTTGTTGAACGACTCAATCAGCTCGCATTGTTGGATGCGCACCAGATCCCGCGTCTCTTTCTCGACGTACCAGAGCTGCACGTGAGAAAGAACTTCGAGCGTGGAGCCATACCGATTCTTGAGTCTACGGGCGCCGCCCGCAACGCCGCGAATGCGGCCCGAAGTTCGCCCCAGGAAGCTGACGAGGCGGTCGGCCTCGCCCAGAGGGAACGTCTTTAAGATGATGGCTTCCGTTTCCCGGGCGGGCATTCGGTTGTCGGCGCGCCGACGCTGCGTCGAACAACGAGTTACAACTGTCCGAACCGCACGTACACGCGGAACTAATTTAATTATCACACGCGCAGGCCCGGCGCAAATATTTCTGAAGAAAAAACTGAAATGGAACGGGTCTTTGGCGATCGTTCCCTGCTCTACGAGGAGGTCGGCGTTGTTCCTGATCCGACGGCCGACGCTGGACGTGGAACCGCAGGAGCATCGGCAAGTTGCCGACGACGTTGGCCGCATCGCCGGGAGTGACTGGGGCACATCCGAGCGACCCACGGCATACCACGTCTGCGACTTCGATGGCTGAGGAATTTGAGCGCACCATCGACACCCGACCTTGAGTCGCAAGTAATACTTCACATTCTGGCGAGATCTCCGTTACCCATTTTCACTGTCCTGCCCTCGGATTGCGACGTTTGTATTCAAAGTTTTACTTTCGATTTTGAAATCGAATCGAAACTGGGACGACGGGCGGCGCGCAGGCGACCAGGCCTTCACGGCGGCGCGTGCAGGCCAAGGTGCCGCCAATATTCTGTTAACCGAGTTCGCTTGTCTGGAAAATTATCGGACGCTTGGCGCCCTGCCCCGTTTGCAATTTCTCAGGATTCCGCTAGTCTGCGTTCGGGCACGATATCGATCCCAAACCATGTTTATCCCGCTCAAAGATCTAAATCCGCGCCGTCGTTTCCCGGTGGTAAACACGATGCTGATTTTGATCAACGTGGGTGTGTTTCTCTACCAGGTGACTCTTCCTCCGCGGGTGTTCAAGGCATTTGTGCTCGCGAACGCGACAGTGCCTGCCCGCTTTCCCGCCGTATTCACCGGTCATGGCCATTTGACCGCCGCGCTCCTGCCGATTCTAACGAGCATGTTCCTGCATGCCGGCCTCATGCATTTGCTGGGTAATATGCTGTTTCTCTGGATCTTTGGCGACAATGTCGAAGACTTTTATGGCCACTTCGGGTACTTGAGCTTCTATCTTTGCTGCGGCGTTTTGGCGGGACTGTTCCACACGTTTTTTAACTTGCACTCGATGATTCCATCGATCGGAGCGAGTGGAGCGATTTCCGGAGTGATGGGAGCGTATTTGCTGCTGTATCCGCGCGCCCAGATATTGACACTGATTTTTGTTTTCCTCGTTCCCATACCTGCCGTCGTGATCCTAGTTCTTTGGTTCGTGCTGCAATTCGTTTCCGGAGTCTCCAGTGTGAACGCGCCCATTGCGTCTTCCGGAGGAGTTGCCTGGTGGGCACATGTCGGTGGTTTCTTGGCGGGCATGGTGATTACGAATGTCGTCCGTCGACAATCAAATTTTTAGTTGAAGATTGCTCGGTGCGAACGGCGGAAGGCGGGGATACATCGACGGACTTCCATCCAGTATCACTTCACAGTACGCCGTCGAATTCGAGCGGAGCCGTTTTGCCTGGCACGGCCGAGGATGGAGGTCGATTTAAACATTTGAGGCGAGCCAGTCGCCGACTTGAACTGTTTTTTTCTCGCCCCCCAAATCCGGCGTGAGGATGTTCCCGAGAAACGCCGACTTTACCGCCTTTCGGATGCGCTCGGCTTCCGGCTGCCAGTCCAAGAACTCGAGCATCATCGCTGATGTCAGGACGGAGCCAAGCGGATTTGCGATCTCTTTTCCGGCGATGTTCGGTGCAGAACCGTGCACCGGCTCAAAGAGTGAAGTCTGGCCGGGATGAAGATTGCCTGACGGCGCGAGCCCGAGGCCACCCGCGAGCTGGGCTCCGAGGTCACTGATAATGTCGCCGAAGAGATTGCAGGTCACGATCACGTCGAACTGAGACGGATCGCGCACCATCTCCATCGCCAGCGTGTCGATGAAAAGGTGGCGCGACTCCATCGCAGGGTATTCTTGGCGGACTTCCTGGAACACCCGCTGCCACAGGTCATGCGCGAAATTCATGGCGTTGTGCTTGTCGCTCATACAGACACGCTTGAGGCCGTGCCCGACGGCGTACTGGAAAGCATGGCGGATGATGCGCTCGACGCCTTTGCGCGAGTTCACATCTTCCTGGACGGCGATCTCGTCGGCAGTGCCCTTCTTAAAGAATCCGCCGACGCCGACATAAAGTCCTTCGGTGTTTTCGCGAAAGACAATGAGACGGATATCCTTCTCCGTACGATCGCGCAGCGGCGTCATACGTTCATGTATAAGTTCAACCGGTCGCGCATTGACATAAAGATCTAGTTTAAATCGAAGGCCGAGGAGTATGTCGGCAGCGTGCTGGTTGGACGGAACGCGCGGATCACCGAGAGCGCCGAAGAGGATCGCGTCAAATTCGTCCCGGAGCATTTCTACCGCGCCGGCGGGAAGCGATATGTTTTCCTTGAGGTATTTATCGGCGCCCCAATCGAACTCGACGAACTCGATCTTTCGCCCGGAGGAGGACGTAACCGCTTTGAGCACCTTCACGGCTTCCGGTGTGACCTCTTTGCCGATGCCGTCACCGGGAATGACCGCGATTCGCGCGGCGGGTCCGCCATGACGTCGAGGTGGGTTCGGCACTAGAACGCTCCTGAGAGGAATTGAGGTTCGCGAGTCGGAGACATTGCGCTGCGATTTCCTGTCGAGCCGTCGCATCGCTACGTTAGCACATACAAGCGGTCAGGTTTCGCGACGTGGTTGGATCCAGTAGACACCGGCCAATGCGAGGGCGCCACCGGCGATCTCCATCAAGGTGCCCCGTTCACCGAGCCAGACAATGCCAAGAATTGTGGCGACAACGGGCAGCAGGTAGGTGAACGCGGCGAGTTGCGAGGCGTGGAGATACTTTAAGAGCCAAAAATACAGGACGTATGCGACGGCGGAGCTGAAGACGCCCATATAAAGGACGGAGGTCCAGCTTTGCCACGGGATGTGGCGCCAGCGCGCATCGATCCTCAAAAAGTGGGCTTGGTAGAGCGCGACGGGAAGCACAACAACCGCGCCGGTGAAGTGATTGAACGCGGTCATGGTTAGGGCGTCATACCGGTCCGCGACGCGCTTGCCGAGGACGCTGTAAACGGCAAAACCGATCGCGCCTGCCATCATGATGGCATCGCCTTCGAGCGAGGCTGAGCGCTTCGTCATGCCGTTTTCCCCCGCGAGAACGGCAATCCCCGCGAAGGCCATCGCGACACCGGTGCCCTTGCGCAACGTTGCTTTCTCGAGACCAAAAATCACCGCGAGCACCAGCGTATAGACCGGCGCCATGCCGACAATGACCGCGCCGTGGCTCACGGAAGTGTGATTGAGACCGATGGCGAAGCACATCTGATTGATAACGACGCCGAAGAATCCGAGATAGAAAAAAGTCCAGAGATCGCGCGCGTGGAACCCGCGTCCCCGAGTCTGCAGCGCGTCGGCAAAGGAGGGCATTCGTGAGCAGATAAGATACGCGGGCAGCATGGCAACTCCGCCGAGAAAGACGCGGAAGGAGGCAACTGCTTCCGCGGGCAGAGTACGCAGCGCGATTTTTCCCGCGATGAAATTAAACCCCCAGAGAAGGACAACGACCAGCACCGCGAGCGCGATGACGCCGCGCCCCGGGCCGCTGGGATGGTCCGGTGTTTCAGGCATTGGAGGCGGTCACACCAATCGTTCCATGTGCGTGGTGAGCTTCTCGATAAGGTCCATCTTCACCTTGTAACCGATGCCCGGCGCTGACCGAACAGCGATCGTTCCGCGACTCGAGACGGTGACTTCTGGTTCGATGATGTCCTCCACCCAATAGCGTTTGCTGGCGGAAACGTCGCCCGGCAACGTGAAATTGGGCAGTGTCGAGAGCGCGATATTGTGCGCACGGCCGATCCCGGACTCGAGCATTCCCCCGCACCAAACTGGGATGCCGCTGCGCTCGCACAGATCGTGAATCTTGCGTGCCATCGTATGCCCGCCGACACGTCCGAGCTTGATGTTGATGATTTTGCAGGCGCCGAGTTCGATCGCGGCGCGCGCGTGCTCGTAGTCGTGAATGCATTCGTCGAGGCAGATCGGCGTCGATAGTTTTTTCTGCAACTCCGCGTGGCTGTAGAGATCGTCCCAGCCCAGCGGCTGCTCGATCATCATCAAATAGAAGCCTTCGAGTCGCTGCAGCAGTTCCCCATCGGCGAGTGTGTAGGCCGAGTTGGCGTCGACCATGAGCTTGATCGTGGGGAAATCCTGGCGCAGGCGCTTCACTTGTTCGAGGTCTTTGCCGGGCTTGATTTTGATCTTGATGCGCTGGTAGCCGGCGTCGAGCTCTTTCTTGACGATGGCAGCGAGGGTGTCGAGTGAATCTTTGATTCCGATCGAAACGCCCGAGGCGATCTCTTCGCGCGTGCCGCCGAGATGTTTCCACAGCGGAATTCCCCGTTGCTTTGCTTCGGCGTCCCACACCGCGGCTTCGAGTGCACCTTTGGCCATGTTGTGGCCGCGGACGGCCCCGAGCAGGCTGTACACATCGGCGGCCGAGGCAAAGTCCTTCTCTTTTAGGAGCGGCCACAGATGATCGCGTAGGATGTGCCAGGCGGTTTCAACGGTTTCGGGGCTGTAATTGGGATTTTCGCCGGCGACGCACTCGCCCCAGCCGATCACGCCGTCGACGTCGGCTTCGACGAGCACGATGCGGCGCTCGAACGCAACCCCGCTGCTGATTTCAAACGGGGCGATCAACTTCATACCTAGTTCGCGTAACGTGATTTTGCGGATGCGCATGCGGGGAGCGGTTCTCCTCCAGCGAACAGACTTCAAGTACTTCTAGAAATCACTCCAGGGCACCAGCAGGTATGCGGTGCCAGCCGCGGTCTGCTGTGTGCCGATGGTCGCGTAGCCGCGGCCGAACCACGCTGTAAATTCAGAACGGATGCGATCCTGAACGCGTTTCACGGCGGCGGGGTCGGTTTGCTTCCATTGCTCCAATTCGTCGGGGAGTTCGATTCGCGCGGCGGCCGCTATCGCGGTGGCGTCCGGTGCGGTCACCAGATTCTCGATTGCTGCGACCACGCGCTTTGAGTCGAGGTGCCACTCGGCCATGAGGCGATCGGTGGCGAGGCCGCGGTGCAAGGGGCTGGTCGTGATGCCATAGAGGTTGGGCTTGTACAGGCGCGCGATGGCTCCGAGGCGATTCAGATTGAAATGGGCGTTTCGGACTTCGAGCGGATCGAAGGTCCACTGTACAAAACGAATATCGCGAGACAAAGCCTCTTCGCGCTGGAAGACTTTCAATCGGCGGCCGACGCCGCGGTCGCGATAGTCGTGATGGACGCCGGTGTGGTGCGAGTGCAGGAAGACGGAGGCGTCGCGGTAGCCGACGAGCGCGAGGGTATAGCCGACCAGCTTTGCACCGTCGAATGCGCCCAGGACCTGTCCGCCCGTTTGCGTGGCGACGATGAAGCCGCTGACCGGCTCGATCTCAAGGTCTTCTTCCGCCCAGATTTCGCGCTGCAGCGCCACACAGGCTTGGAATTCCGCGAGCGTCGCGCACTTGCGGACGGAGATGCCGTCGGTCATCGATTCGTGTCCACCTTGTGAAGGCCGCCGATGCTGGAGATGGGCGACGTCGCTGCGACGCGCGCGGCTTTGCGCTCTTTTGCGGAATTCCAGAGCGTTTCCTTCTGGGGGCGCGGCACGTCTTCGAACTTGCGCCCGTTGGCGGCTGCCAGGCGCTCCATTTCGTGAAAGCGGCGTACGAACTTGCCGTTCGCGCGCTTCAGCGCGATTTCGGGATCGATGTGTAGAAAGCGTGCGAGGTTGACGACGCCGAACAGCAGGTCGCCGAGTTCTTCCTCGGCCTGTAGCGCGGTGCCATGTTCAAGCGTTGCTTCGAGCTCGACGATTTCCTCACGGATTTTGTCGAAGACGCCTTTTGTGTTGTCCCAGTCGAACCCGGTGCGCGCCGCTTTTTTCGTCAGCTGCAAACCTTCCAGTGTTGCTGGAATGGATCGCGGCACACCGTCCAGAGCGGACGGGATTTCGGCAGCGACTCCCTTCTCAACCTTTTCTTGAGCTTTGATTTTCTGCCAGTTGCGGAGAACTTCCGCGGAGTCCTTGGCCTGGGTCTCGCCAAAAACATGCGGATGCCGCCGAATCATTTTGTCGTGAATCGCGCGGATCACGTCGGAGATGGCGAAGCGCTCCTGTTCGGAGGCGATCTGCGAGTGAAACGTGACCTGGAGCAAGAGGTCGCCCAGTTCCTCGGCGAACTTCTGATCGTCGCCGCTTTCGAGCGCATCGAGGACTTCGTACGTTTCTTCAAGCAGGTACGTGCGCAGCGTTTGGTGGGTCTGCTCGCGATCCCAGGGACATCCTCCGGGATCGCGTAGTTTTTTCTGAATCGCCACCAACTTCTCAAACCAATCGCCGGCAGATAATGGCTCCGCGGTCTTCGATGGGTTCGCTGCGACCGCAGCATTCGGTGCGACAGATGTTTTCTTCTTCGGTTTCGCGATCTGCTTCGAAATCTTTTTTGGTGAGCCCATAGTCCTTCCGTGGAGAACAACGAGTGTAGCAAACCGTTCGACCTTTTGGGCCACGATGGAGCCAATTCAACCGGTCGAACGCGTCACCTGCGAAAAATTGTGCGATAGAAATATAGATTTGAATGCGGCCGCGGCCGTTGCGAGCTCGCTACACAAAGCCCGGCTGCAATGCTAAACTTGTGTAGTAATCGCCAACATAGAGGGATTCTCACTTGTCTGAAAACAAGCAGGAAGAGTCATTTCGAGTTATCGATCGCCGTCCGTTCACGGCCGAGGGCGAACTGCGGCAGGACGTGGTGGAGCAGGAAGAGCGTGAAGCTGCCGCGCAACCCGCGGCTGCGGCTCCGCCTCCAGTGGCGAAGGAAGACGCCGCATTGGAAGAAGTTCCGGCGCCAGATGCGCCGAAGCGCGTACCCGCGTTCGAAAATTTGGTACGCATGCTTGGCAGCAACGCGGCGATGGTTCTAGGCGCCTATGCGGATCCTCGCACGGGTCAACCGATGATCGATCCGGACGCAGCGCGGGAACTCATCGACATGCTGGACGCGCTGCGTGAGAAGACGATGGGCCATCTTGCGCCCGAAGAAGATACCCTGCTGCTCGACCTGCTCGGCAAGCTGAAGATGACCTACCTGGAAGTGAACCAAGCCATCGCGGCTCAAGCGCAAGCCCAGATGCAACCGAAAGCGAAAACGCGCCCTTAGCGTTGAGTGAAGATAAAATTGACGGATTGAAGTGTGCATTGTTGAAACGCCGCATCGCGAGTTCATCTCAAACCGATCCTGAAAAACGGCCCTTGTCGGATCTGACCGCGCCATGTCCTCTGCTCCCATAAAAGTTACGATCCTCGGATCCGGTACTTCGATGGGCGTTCCCTCACTGGCGTGCCACTGCAAAGTGTGTTCGTCGTCGGATCCGCGCGACAACCGGTTGCGTCCTTCGATATTGCTTTCGCGCGGCGAACAAAACGTCGTGATCGACACGACGCCGGATTTTCGCCAGCAAGCATTGCGGGCAGGAATCGAGCGGCTCGACGCCGTTCTATTGACGCACGGGCACGCGGATCACATTCTCGGCTTCGACGACATTCGGCCGTACAACATCCGCCAGCACTCGGCCATGCCGGTGTATGGATCGCTTGAGACGTTCGAGGTCGTGCGCCGCGCGTTCGCGTACGTCTTCGACGGCCGGCCGACGTTCAGCACCGTGCCCAGCGTGAAGCTGCACCTCGTCGATGGTCCGTTCCAGTTGATGGGAGTCCCAATCATCCCCGTGCCGTTGTGTCACGGCGACATCGAAGTTCTCGGGTTTCGCTTCGGGCGTGGCGCGTATATCACCGACTTCGGATCGATGCCGGAGTCTTCCCTCGCGCTGCTCGAGGATTTGGACGTCTTGATCATCGACGCACTGCGCGACATACCGCATCCGATGCACCAGACCGTAGAGCAGGCGCTGGCCCTTGTCGAGCGGCTAAAACCTCGTCAGGCGTGGTTCACGCACATCGCCCACGATTTGCCGCACGCTGAAACCAACGAGCGGCTTCGCAAGATGGGACTGAAGAATGTTGCGTTGGCCTATGACGGCTTGCAATTTGAGGTGGGTGCCGGCGAGGCGTCGTGGTCTCGCTCGTTCTCGACTCGCGCGGAGCGTCGCCGAGTATCGAAGGTGACGGCCTTTGAAACCCCCGCAGCTTGGGCCACGCACTACGGCCCATCGAAGCGCGGCAGCGTCCTCGCCATTGGCAATTTCGACGGCATTCATCTTGGCCATCAAGCGATCCTGCGCGCGGTGGAAAAGCGCGCGGCAGACAGTAATGCGATCGCGACGGCGCTTACGTTCGACCCATTTCCGCGAAGAGTATTGCATCCAGACGCGGCACCTTCCCGCCTCTCGACGAATGCGCAACGGATGGACTGGTTTGGCGCGGTCGGACTCGAGTCCGCGGTCGTGATGCCTTTTACGCTCGAGCTCGCGCGTCTGTCGCCCGAAGAGTTCGTCGATCAAATTCTCGTGAGCGATCTTCAGGTGCGCGTCGTTTTAGTCGGAGAGAATTTTCATTTCGGCCATCGTCAAGCCGGCGACGTAAAACTTCTGCGCGAACTGGGCATGCGGTTGGGTTTCGATGTCGTGGTCATCCCGCCCGTCTTCTACCGCGGCGAAATCGTTTCCAGCACGTCGATCCGAAAAGCCGTCGCCGCAGGCAAGGTATCGCACGCGGCTCGGCTGCTCGGACGTCCCTTCGTTCTTACGGGAGAAGTCGCGAGCGGCAGCGGCGTGGGCAGGCGCTTCACTTTTCCCACACTGAATCTGCGCGCCGAGCAGGAAATCCTACCCGCTCGTGGTGTCTACGTGACGCGCACGCTGCTCGAAGGCGAAACAAAAACTCGCCGCTCGGTTACAAACATCGGCGTTCGCCCAACCTTCAACGGTTCTGGCGTCACCGTCGAAACACACCTGCTAAATTTTTCAGAGAACGTAAATCCGAAGCGAATCGAAGTCCATTTCTGGAAACGACTTCGCGAGGAAACGAAATTCAGCGGTCCCGACGAACTCCGTGCCCAGATCGCCAAAGACATAACCGGCGCAGACCGGTTCTTCTCGCACTTCCGCCAATTCCGCTCGAAACGTCAGGCCACCTAGATGCTTAGGTAGCTCCGGCAACTCGCAGACTTGCAGGGTCCCACCGGGTGCCCCCGGGCGCCGGCCGCGCAGGGCGGATCCGGAAAATCGCAACCCAACGAACCACCGTGACGAGACGGTCCACGGAGGGAGCCAAAGCGGTCCCGATCGCGAGCAACGCGATCGTCACAATTCGAGAACGTCTGGCACCGGGCATTTCAGCCATTCGCTTCCTACTCGGCTTGGACACCGCAATGCGACGGAAGTTCCCTGCCGAATCCGTGCGAACGGCAACACGCTCGACACCAGGGTCCGAAGGCGGCAAACGTCCAATGATGAAGAAGCGGAACGAAAAGGCTATCCGGAAGCTTTAGGCAGGCAGTCGGCGCAATATCCGCCGACTTCGGTCCGTGACACGGTCACCTTCATGTGGAAGTCACGCGCGATTTGCTCTTTCAATTGTTCGTAGAGCCGGCTTTCGAACTCACGCACCTTGCCGCAGCGCAAGCAGGCTACGTGGATATGATCGCGCGGCCCATGCGTTTCGTAGTAATGCCGGTCGCCGCGCAGATGCAATAAGTCCAGCTCGTCGATCAGCCCGTGCTTCTTCAGAAGGTCGATCGTCCGGTATACCGTGACAAGGTGCACGCCCTGATCGATCTTCTGTGCCCGTTCCAGAATTTGATCGACGTCAAGATGTTGCTCCGCGTCATCCATCACTTGCAGGATCACGCGTCGCTGCCGGGTCAGACGAATCCCCTTGGCGCCCAGCGTCTGCTGCAGGCTTCCGGTGGTTTCTGCGGTGTTGATTCGCTCGCCGATAGAAACCCGGTGCTGTGGTGCGGGCATTCAGCGATCTCCAAGGCGCGTGCTGGAACGGCCGGGCTAGGAGTGGAACAGCCGCGCAACGTCATTGTACATAACGATGGCGAAGAGCACCAAGAGGAACACCAGCCCGACTTGAACAAACCGTTCTTTGAACGCCATGCTCAGGTCGCGGCGCAATCCACCCTCAATGGCCAACAACAAAATATTGCCGCCATCCAGAATCGGAATCGGCAGCAGATTCAGGATTCCCAGGTTCACGCTGATCAGAACCATCAGCGAAATCACGGCCTGGGCGCCCTTGTGCACCGCTTGACCGGCCGCCCGCGAAATTCCGACCACACTTTGTAGCTGGCGAACCGAAACGCGCCCGCTGAACAATTTCCCGACGACGCCGATGGTGTCGTCGATCGTTTCGTACGTCTTCACCGCTGCGAATTTCACGCCTTCCCCAAATGCCACGCGCCGGTAGGCGGTCTCCTCATGCACCTGCACGCCGATCTGATACACGGCCTCTCCGTGTTCATTGGAACCCGCCTGCGGTGTCACTACCAGATGCACGGGCTGTCCCTTGCGCTCGACGCCGAGCGACAGCGCCTTCCCGCCCGATCCTCGGACGCGCTCTGTAAACTGTCCCCACCACTGAATCGGGTGCCCATCCACTGTGACGATCGTGTCGCCTTCCTTCAATCCGCCACGCGAAGCTGGCATTCCCGGCGCCACATCCTCCAGAATCGCCTTCATCGGCGCGAAGCCAAGAATCTGCTCGGTATCCTTTTGCGCCCCGATCGGAATTTCCAACATCCGCCGCTGCCCATCCTTCTCCACTTCTACCGATACCTTACTGTTGGGCTCGACGCTCGAAATCAGCTTCGCTGCCTCGGTCCAGTCTGGACTCTGCTCGCCATTGATTGCGACGACCTTGTCGCCCGATGTCAGCCCAACCGAAGCGGCCGCCGAGTTCGCCGGAACCGCCGTCACCACCACCGGCTTGTCTTCAAATACCGGATACGGAATCCCAATGGCCACGAAATAAGCCGTCAGCAACAAAATCGGAAAAACGAGGTTCACGACCGGGCCCGCCGCAGAAATCACGGCCCGCTGCCAGCGCGGCTTGCTCATCAATTCGTCAGGGGCGCCGGTGCCAAATGCGCCAAGTTGCTCGTTGCCGCGCAAATAACCCTGCTTGGCGGCAGCCTCCATTTCCGGAGACAGCCTTTGGCCTGTTGCAACCTCAGAAGCGGTCTGGATTGCGTCCGCAACCTTCCCAGGGGCCCCCACGTCTGCCGCCGCACGGGTCGCCGACCAACGGCTCGGCGAGTCGATTTCGGTGGGATCCTGCCCCGCCATGCGCACGTATCCACCCAGCGGAATAATGCTAATGCGATAGTCCGTGTCGCCGCTCTTCCAGCCAAACAGCCGCGGCCCAAATCCGATCGAAAACACATCCACACGCACCTGGAACAGGCGCGCGGCGATAAAGTGTCCCCACTCGTGCACAAGAATCATCACTCCCAGCACGAGGCTGACGCCGATCAACAAATCCATACGCTTGCGTTCTCTTTTCCGTCGACCTCTTCTGTCAAACGCAGAGAGGGAACCTGGATTGAACTTACGACTTACGACGCGGCTGCAGCCGTCACTGCCAACCGCTCAACCTCTTCCTTCGCCATTCGACGCGCTTCCAGGTCGGCTGTAAGCACATCGTCCATCTTCTCAAATCGCACCGGCGGCATCTTTCCCAGCACCGCTTCGATCACTTCGGGGATTCCCAGAAATGGCAGGCGCCTCTCCAGAAACGCAGCCACCGCGATTTCGTCTGCCGCATTCAGGGCACATGGCAACGCTCCGCCGTTCTTCATCGCCTCTTTTGCCAACCGTAAGCACGGAAACCGCCTCGTAGAGACACGCGCAAAGTCGAGGCGGCGCAACTTCGACCAGTCTAAAGCTACCTGGTTCGATGCCACCCGCTCTGGATAGGTTAACGCATACTGGATCGGCATTCGCATGTCCGTTGGGCCCAGTTGCGCCAAAACGGAACCGTCTACAAACTCGACCATCGAGTGAATTGTCGACTGCGGGTGGATCAGCACGTCGATCTGATCCGGCCGCACACCAAACAGCCAGCGCGCCTCGATCACCTCAAATCCCTTGTTCATCATCGTCGCCGAATCGATGGTGATCCGGCTGCCCATCTTCCAGTTGGGATGGGCCAGTGCCTGCTCGGGTGTCACGCTCGTCAAACTCGCCAAGGGCGACGTCCGAAATGGTCCGCCCGATGCCGTCAGCACCAGCCGCCGCACTTCCCCATGTTCGCCGCCACGCAAACACTGGTGTACCGCGTTGTGCTCGCTATCGACCGGGAGCAGCTCGTTGCCCGACTTGTTCGCCGCGGCCATTACCAACTCCCCGGCGGCAACCAGCACTTCCTTGTTCGAAAGCGCGACAATCTTGCCCAGCTTCACCGCTTCATACGTTGCTTCGAGCCCCACAACGCCCACCGCCGCCGAAACCACAAGGTCTGCCGCGCCGTGCGTGCCGACCGCCAGCATCCCCTCGCGCCCATGATGAATCGCCGGCAACGGCGACAGCCCCTTGGCCCTCAGCGCGGACGCAAGTGGACCCACCTTCCCTGCATCCCCAACCGACACAACCTCCGGCCGATACCGCTCAATCTGCCCCACCAACTCGTCGATGTTGCTCCCCGCCGCCAGCCCCACAACGCCAAATTGTTCCCGCAAAGCCTCGACGACGGACAGGCATTGCCGTCCGATCGACCCGGTCGAGCCCAATATCGCCAATTTGCGAAATCCCTGCGTCACGAATTCAATCGCTCTCCGAAACGGATGAAGCTCGAGGGATGAACCGCCCACGGCCGCCTACGCCCATAAGCCCGCGCTGCCGCCTAGTGCACCGGCGCACAAAACAAGATCCAATAATACCAAACCACCGGAATCGCCAGGACCAATGCATCGATACGATCCAGTATCCCACCATGCCCGGGCAGCAGCGCCCCCGAATCTTTCACCCCTGCGCTCCGCTTGTAAGCAGACTCCAGCAGGTCGCCGACTTGTCCCGCGATGCTGCCGACCCCAGCCATCGCCAACATCTGCGGCACCGGCTCTTTAATCCAATACGAAAACGCAAATCCAACGAGCAGCGAACCCACCAATCCGCCAACCGCTCCTTCCCATGTCTTCTTAGGGCTAAGGATCGGTGCGAAGGCATGCTTCCCGATCGCGCGGCCGACGAAGTAGGCGACCGAGTCGCCCGCCCATGTAATCACCAGCGCGAAAAGCAAAAGTTTTGGTCCGACACCGGTGATTCCATGTAAACGGACGGCGAAACTGAACGGAAAAGCCACTAGCAACAACGCACTCGAACTGATACCTGCCGCGGGAAGAGCCTCGACCATGGGCCGGTTCGTTGCCAGTGTCAAAACCGCAATCCCCAACAAGAACAGAAAGAAAACGTCGTTGTTCAACCCACCCGCGGCGTGCTCAAACTGTGGCCGCAGTGGCGTGGCATTGAAGAACCTTACGACCAAGTCCAGGTTGGTGAGCGAGCGCCATTGGGTGTAGACGAGCAAAACGGCGCAAATCAGAGTCCAAATACGATACGCGCGATGTCCGATCGCATCACCGAGCGCGAAGTACTCCCACATCGCCAGCGCGATAATCGCCGCGAGCCCCAGGGCCACCCAACCGGTTGAGCCATACAAAACCAGAGCCACGACAAACGGAATCAGCACAGCGGCCGTAGCCACTCGCTTCCACGTCATAAAAAGGAAATCCCCCGACCAACGAAGGCAACCATCACATCATATCGAGGAAGATAAATCACGAAGAACAACGATCAAAATTACACCGCATCGTTAGGAGCATTTACGCAGGTCTTGTAGGGGGCGTTGCAGGGCGCTGTGTCGGCTTGCTGTAATGATCCTGCGAGTCCGTGGCTGCCGCGCCGTGGTTCTCACTCCCCCGCCACACGCGCCGGAATCTGCGCATCCGCTCCACCCTCGCCAATCCCGCCATACCGCCGCTCGCGCTTCTGAAAATCCAAAAACGACTCGAGCAACCGCGCCCGGTTAAAGTCCGGCCACAGCGTCTCGGTAACAAAAATCTCCGCATACGCAATCTGCCAAAGCAAAAAGTTACTCACCCGCATCTCGCCGCTGGTTCGAATCAACAAATCCGGATCAGGCAAACCCGCCGTAGACAACCGCCGCGAAACCTCTTGCTCCGTTACCGGAGCGCTACTCCCCTGCGCCGCCCGTTCCGCTACAATCGCGTTCGCCGCATCCACGATCTCCGCCCGCCCGCCGTAATTCAGCGCCAGGCACAGCACCATGCCGCCATTCCCCACCGTCTTCTCTTCGGCGTTCTTCATGTCTTGCTGCACTCCGGTCGGCAACTCGCTCGACCGCCCCAAAAAGCGCATTCGAATATTATTCCGCTGAATCAGCGGCATTTCCGTGCGCAAGTATTCGCGCAGGAGTTGCATTAAAAAGTCGGTCTCGGTTTTCGGCCGCCGCCAGTTCTCCACCGAAAACGCATACAGGGTCAGGGCCTCCATATTGAGTCGTGCGCAGGTTTCGATCGTCGAGCGGGCCGTTTGCGTCCCGACCTTGTGCCCCGCAATTCGCGGCAAATGTTTCCGCTGCGCCCAGCGCCCATTCCCGTCCATGATCACCGCAACGTGCCGCGGCAACCGCGCTAAATCGAGCTTTGAGAGCAGGTCCGCTTCTTCCGCGGTGACGGTTCCGAGTGCAGCAGGGGTGGCAACCTGGAGTGTGAGGTGCGATTTCATGAGGCAGCAGAGCTTCCGGGCAATTCTTCTTTACGCCGCAAAGTTAACACGAGCCTCGGGGGCGGCGCAACGCCCGACTCGGCAGGCCCGCTCCGGACGTGTCAACCGTCGGTCTATTTCCGGCTTAGGGCGACGCCGCGGCGATGCTCGGGAAGATCGACGTGTAGACCACGACAAACGTCAGCAAAATCATCGCGATCGCCGTCACCCACGCGACGATGTTAAACGTCAGCGTGTTCACATACTCGCCCATCAGGTCGCGCCGGTTCACCAGCAGCAAAATAAAAATCAACACGACGGGCAGCCACACGCCGTTCCCTACCTGCGAGAAAATCAAAATCTTCCACAACGGCGCGTGGGGCAGCAGTACCACCGCGGCCCCGACCGCGATCAAAATCGTATACAACCAGTAAAAAATCGGCGCTTCCTTGAATTTGTGATCGATCCCCGCTTCAAATCCTAACCCTTCGCAAATCACATGCGCCGTAGAAAGTGGCAGGATCGACGCTGCAAATAGCGACGCGTTGAGCAGCCCGAACGCGAACAGAACACCCGCCCATTTTCCCGCCAACGGCACCAGCGCGCTCGCCGCTTCGGCAGCGTCCGTGATCGACCGTTGCCCGCTCGCATACAAAGTCGCCGCCGTGCAAACGATGATAAAAAACACGATCGCCATGCAACTGACGCTCCCAATCAGCACATCCGCCCGCGCCTGCGGATACTGCCGCACCGAAACCTTCTTCTCGACGAATCCCGCCTGCATGTAAAAAAATTGCCACGGCGCAATGGTCGTGCCAATCAAACCCGTGAGCATCACGAGATACCCGGCGTTGAAATGCATCGTCGGAATAACCGTATGCCGCGCCGCCTCCAGCCAATCCGGCTTCGCGAAAATTGCCGACACCACGTACGACAGATACAAAACGCACGCCGCCAGAAACACCACTTCCACCTGCCGGTACGTTCCCCGCAGCACCAGCACCCACACCAGCACCGCTGCAATCGGCACCGAAATATATTTGCTCACGTGGAAAATCTGCATCGCCGCCGCGACGCCGGCGAATTCCGCAACGACGTTCGCCAAATCCACAAAAAATCCCGTGATCATCACAAAAAACGTGGGCCGAAACCCAAACTCTTCGCGAATGAGATCCGACAACCCTTTTCCCGTCACCACGCCCATTCGCGCGCACATTTCGCCCGTCACATAGAGCGCGATCGTCATCGGTATCAGCGACCACAGCAGCGCGTACCCATACTGCGCACCCGACTGCGTATAAACCGAAATTCCGCCCGCGTCATTATCGACATTCGACGTGATGATCCCCGGCCCGACCACTGCCAGCAGCAGCGCGATTCGCCTTCGCGTCGAACGCAGACGCTTCTGCAGGTCCGTGCCGCGGTCCCGCAGCTCGTCCACCCTCGCCGAAATGGTTTGCCAGTTCATCTGCCTACGTCGCCGTCTTCCGCTCCCTTTGTACCGGCGGCTGTACGCCGCCATCTTGCCTTTACTTCGCCACCAACCGCGACACCACGTCATCCACGGCAATGGTCCCAATCGGCCGCCGATTCTCATCCACCACCGTCAACGTCCGCAAATTATATTTGTCGAACAATTCGAACACTTCCGACTCATCCGCATTCGGCTGCACGCTCAACAGCGGCTCCAACTTCAATTCACTGATCGGCTGGTCCGACTCCGCAATCAGTAGCTTCGCCACGGTCACAATTCCCGAAAACTGCGCCGCGCTGTCCAGCAGCACCACCGTATCAAGCTGATCGAAATTCAAATCCTGTGTCCGCATCCAGTCCAGCACTTCGTCGCGCGTCGCGGTCTCGCCCAAAAACACAAACTCCGTATTCATCATGCCGCCCGCTGTTGCTTCATCAAACGAAAGCAATTCGCGTACGTCCTGCGCCTCTTGCCCCGGCATCTCCTCCAGCAATTCGTCCGACGTTTCCTTGGGCAATTCCGCCAGCAAATCCGCCGCTGCGTCTGGCGCCATCTCCTCTAAAATATCCGCCGCCTTCTCCGGATCGAGTTTCTCGACGATCTGCCGCGTCAATCGTTCGTCCAACTCCGCCAAAACCTTGCCCGCCATTTCCTCATCGAGCGACGCGATAATCCCCTGCCGCTCCGCCGCCGACAGCGACTCCATAATCTCGGCAAGATCAGCCGGGTGCAGATCCTCGAGTTTCTCGTGCGTGATCCGCAGCTTGACCCGCCGCAGCGGGTCGGGCTCGATCAAGTTCACGAATTCCCATCGAATCGTCCGCTGCGGCAGCTTGGCCTGCAGCTTTCGCACGACCGATGGCGACACCACACCCTGCAACAGCCGACGCACGGCTCCCGGCAAACCCACGTCCACCTGCGTCAGCCTCAGCTCCACAGTTCCATTCGTTCGGAACTCCGCAAGGTCCACATCATTGACGCGCACCACCTTTCGTCCTTGCGTGTCGATGATCTGCTGATCGAGCAGATCCTTCCGCACCGCCAGCCATCCTTCATTCGGCTGATACAACTCCAATGCCCGCTCGTTGCAGTTCAGCCGGATCGTCCCCGGCGCCACGGTCGCCACCTGGTCGTACCGCGCCACCAGCGGCTGAAATCGTCCGCGCGACAGCAACAGCCGCGCCACCCGATTCGGCTGATCCGCAGGTTCAATGAAAAACTCACGCACACGCCCGACGAAATTCCCCTGATCGTCGTAAGTCTCCGCCCCCATCAACTCCGTCGCATACAACTGCATAACCCACCCTCCGTACTTCGGCAGAAATGGCCGGCGACGGAATCCAACGATGAACCGTCGCCCCCAAATAAAAACCCCGCGAACCGTCAACTCGGCCGCGGGGCAAGCGCCTCATACAAATGGACTTACCTTTAGCCGCCGGTGAACCCTCCCCGCGTATCCGCCTCCGCGATCAATCCCAAATCGCGAGACACTCTTCGAACACCCTCAGCACCCGGTCCCACCAATCCAATACTCAGTGGTAACCCGCTAGGCCCAGGTTCGAGTTCGCTAGATGCGGACATCGGTCGAAAATTCACTCCAACTGCTTGATAAGCCTTCACGTAGCGTGTTGTCAACGAAGAAATCCACCATCGTGCAAAAAAATCGCAAGAATCATCACGAAAGACATCATCCCGACATCACGTCCTGTTTCGAAACACCATTTCGCCGATTTTTTCCCCGCGCCGCATGCATTCTTCTGCATACAACCGCAAATAATTCGCCACGATGTACTCCTTCTTGGAAAATCCCAATGCGCGCGCCGCCCGATCGATCGCCTTCGCAGGCCCTTCCAACTCCACAAACGTCCCAATCGGCGTCTCGTCCAACTCGATCAACAATCGAGCAGCCCACCTCTGCGCCGGCATTCGAAACGTAGTCCGATACTTCTCGTAGTGAAACGACTCCCGCATCCCCAACCCCGCCAAAATCCTCCTCAATTCCTTCGCGTCTCCCACCTCTGTCTCCATCTCCTCTCGCACCTTGTGTCGCCGCAGATCGTCCCGGTGATCACCGCCCGAACGATCCACCGCAGCGCCCGATGGTCCGACATCGCGCGTAGAGCGCCCCAGGTTTTCCGCGCCTGTTGCGGAATACGTGGGACGGTTAAGACCCCGCGCAACCACCGGCCGGCCCTCTCGACCCCCTTCCCCCACCGGCCGCTTAAACGTCAAAATCACCCGTCTCTCCGCCTTCTTCAACCTCCGCCCGTCACGTCCGGTCCGCGTCTCCACCCGAATCCTCAACAACTCATCCCGCCCCCGCAATTCCTCAGCGACGGTGTCATACAGCGTATTCCACTCATGTACCCGCCCCGTCCCGCCGCCAACCACGCGCGCTCCAACTCGCCTCAACGCCGCGCGAAACCTCTCGAGGTCCGCGACCCTCACCTTGACCTCAATCTCATGCGCCATTTGCGTTTTCGTCCGCTCTTCCGCGTTTTTCCCCGCAATAAATTCCGTTGTAGTATAACGAACGGTAGCGATTTGCCTTCGTCGGACAATCTCTCCGATCGCAACCGTTGCCAAGGCGCCCTGTCGCCGCGGTCGCTTCCCAGACCGCGGGATTTAGATGCAAGGGGCGCCCATCCGGCAACCAAACCAACTAGGAAGAACGTTGACGAAAAGCCCCATCCATTTCGAAGCAAACGAAGGCACTCTCGCGCCCAACCCTTCATCCACTGAACCTGACGCTGGCGCCGCAATCAACGCCGCCAAACCCACGCCCCCGGTCGCCCGCCGCCACCCCGTCGAACACGTCATCCACAACGATCGCCGTATCGACCCCTACAATTGGCTCCGCGAAAAAGAAAACCCCGAAGTCATCGCCTACCTCAACGCCGAAAACGCCTACACCGACGCCATTTTCCGTGACACCGAGCCCTTGCAGGAAAAGCTCTACCAGGAAATGTTAGGCCGCATCCAGCAAACCGATCTTTCCGTTCCCTACCGCCTACGCGGCTACCTCTATTTCACACGCACCGAAGAAGGTCGCCAGTATCCGATCCACGCCCGCAAACTCGACGTAGGCGATTCCGCCGACGAACTCCTCCTCGATCTCAACATCGAGGCCGAAGGCCACTCCTTTCTCGGCGTCGGCTCGTTCGAGGTCAGCGACGACAACCAACTTCTCGCCTACTCGCTTGACACCACGGGCTTCCGCCAATACACCCTGCACGTCAAGAATCTCGCCTCCCATGAAACGCTCGCCGAAAGAATCGAGCGCGTCACCAGCAGCGCTTGGGCTTCGGACAATCGCACGCTCTTCTATACCGTCGAAGACGAAACTACGAAACGGTCGTACCGCCTCTATCGTCACACCCTCAACTTCCCGGAAACCGACACGCTTCTCTATGAAGAAAACGATGAGCGCTTCCGCATCCAGATCGAACGCACGCGCAGTGGCGCATTCCTCCTGCTCACGACCGCCAGCCACACCACCAGCGAAGTCCACTACCTGCGCGGCGATCAGCCCGCCGGAGAATTCCGCATCGTGGCCGCTCGCGAAGACACCCACGAATACTACGTCGACCACCACCCCGGCTCGGACGCAACCCGCGGCGGCACTTTCTTGGTCCGCTCCAACTCCCTGGGCCGGACCTTTCGTCTGTTAACCGTCCCCGTCGAAGACCCACGCCGCAAATTCTGGCGCGAGTTCATCCCCACGCGCCCGAACGTCATGCTGGCGTCGGTCGACGTATTCGAATCCCATCTCGCCCTCTACGAGCGCGAAGACGGCCTCCCGTTCCTCCGCGTCGTCGATCTCCCGCGCGGGTTCGAGCACAACGCCGCCAAATCCGACCCGCTAGCCGCCTCGCACCGCATCGAATTCGACGAGCCCGCCTACAGCGCCTCTTTCGGTGCCAATCCCGAATTTGCCCCCACGCACTTGCGCTTCGACTACGAATCCTTCGTCACCCCGCGCTCGGTCTTCGACTACGACGTCAAAACCCGCGAGCGCATCCTCCGCAAACAGCAACCTGTCCTCGGCGACTACGACCCGAGCAAATACACGATCGAGCGCCTTCACGCCACCGCCAGCGACGGCACGCGCATCCCCATCTCACTGGTTCGACTCTGCCGTCGCAGTCCAGGTCCCATCTCCACATCGCCGCTTCTTCTCTACGCCTATGGCAGCTACGGCATCTCCATACCCGTCGGATTCAATTCGAATCGCCTCAGCCTGCTCGACCGCGGCGTCACCTTCGCTATCGCCCACATCCGCGGCGGCGGCGAACTCGGCAAGCCCTGGCACGACGCCGGCCGCATGCACAAAAAGCTCAACACCTTCACCGACTTTATCGAGTGCGCCGAACACCTCATCGCGCTCCACTACACCGAGCAAGACAAATTCGTCATCGAGGGCGGCAGCGCCGGCGGCCTGCTTATGGGCGCCGTCACGAACATGCGCCCCGATCTGTTCCAACTCGTCATCTCCCACGTCCCATTCGTCGACGTCCTCAACACCATGCTCGACGCCACGCTCCCGCTCACCGTTGGCGAGTACGAAGAGTGGGGCGATCCCAACAAATCCGAAGACTATTTCTACATGAAGCGCTACTGCCCCTACACCAACCTCGAAGCGAAAATGTATCCAACGCTCCTAATTAAAACCTCCCTAAACGACAGCCAGGTCATGTACTGGGAACCCGCAAAATACGTAGCCAAACTGCGCACCCTGAAGACCGACAAGAATCCCCTCCTGCTAAAAATCAACATGGGCGCCGGCCACGGCGGAGCCTCTGGCCGCTACGATTATCTCCGCGAAATCGCCTTAGACTACGCCGTCCTGTTAACGCAACTCAAAATCCACTCTTGATCTTGGTGGCGCCGGCATCCTTACGGCCTCCTCGGTTTTACACCTGCGCCAATCTGCAGTACCCGGGGTTTCGAGGTGTACGCCCATATGGGCGATCACGAGCAAGTTGACCTGCTCGTTCACCCGTTCGCCAAAAACTTGTCGTCCGGAGGCTACCCGACGAGGGTAGCCGAGAACCTCAGCGCGAGCTTCACCTCCCAAGCCAGCCGTGCGCACCCCGCGCTCTTGTTATTCCCCTCCGTCCCAGCTACGATTCCGCCTCAGCCCCATCCCAACCGCTCCAATCCCGAAAGGATCAGCGCTGTTAACGCGCGCCCCCCGCGACTCGCAACCACTATCGCCTCCCAAAAATGTCCGATCCCACCACACCGCTGATGCAGCAGTATCAAACGATCAAATCCCGCTACCCCCACGCCCTGCTGCTGTTCCGCCTAGGCGATTTCTACGAACTCTTCTACGAAGACGCCATCCTCGCCTCGCGCGAACTCCAGATCACGCTCACTTCCCGCAACCGCGAAAAGGGCCAGCCCATCCCCATGTGCGGCGTCCCCTATCACGCCGCCGACGGCTACATCGCCCGCCTCATCCGCGCCGGATTCAAAATCGCCATTTGCGATCAAATGGAAGCCCCCGGCCCGGGCAAAAAAATCGTCCGCCGCGAAGTCGTTCGCGTCATCACGCCCGGCACAGCCACCGACGTCGCCGTTCTGGACGCGCGCGAAAATAATTTCCTGGCGAGCGTAGCGACGCACGCCTCTGGCTCGCCGATCGGCCTAGCCTTCGTCGATCTATCCACCGGCGAATTCCAAGCGACCGAATTTACTGGCCCGCGCGCCGCCGAAGATCTTCGTGACGAACTCCAACTCCTGCACCCGCGCGAAACGTTGCTTCCCCGCCCGCAGCAACTCTTCGACACCGCAAAAGATTCCCTCCCCGAAGGCGTCGGCGGCGTCGAATCTCGCCTCGAAGACTGGGTCTTCCAATACGATTACGCCTCGCGCATCCTCCGTGAACAATTCGGCGTCGCCGAACTCACCGGCTTCGGCCTCGACGACCACCACCAGTCGCTCTCCGCTGCAGGCGCCATCATCCATTACCTTCGTGAAAACGCCGCCCGCGGCGATCGCTCCGCGCCACCGGTCGAAACTCGCTCCGCCATCGTCGATGCCGCGTCACCGACTTCTTCGGGATCGGGCGCCGCAAGCGCGCCAGCTCGCGTCGCGATCGACGAAACGTCGAGCCTGGAAGCCCTCCGCCACCTTGACCGCATCCGTTACTACGAACAACACGATGCGCTCGTACTCGATCCCGTCTCGGTTCGAAACCTCGAACTCATCCATCCGATCTTCAGCGACGAAGCCGCCCGCACCGGCCCGACCACACTCCTCGCCGCCCTCGATGTCACCGTCACTGGCATGGGCGCGCGCCTACTCCGCTCATGGCTCCTCCGCCCGCTCATCGACCGGGAGTGCATCGAAGCGCGCCTCGGCGCCGTCGCCCAGCTCGTCCAACAAACCGTAGTCCGCGGCGAAATCCGCAAAGAGCTTCGCGGCATCCTCGATCTCGAACGCCTCACCAGCCGGATCACGCTCGGCCTCGCCACTCCGCGCGAACTGGTCGCGCTCCGCAAATCGCTAGCGCAACTCCCGATCCTGAAAAATTTCCTCACCGCTCCGCCCAAAGGCGGCAGCGATCTCCTTCGCCATCTCCACCACGAAGTCGATGAACTCGCCGACGTCCGCGAACGCCTCGAAGACGCCATTTCCGACGAGCCGCCTGCGCTCGCCACCGATCCTGGAATCATTCGGCATGGCTTCCATGCCGAGCTCGACGAGCTTCGCAATCTGAGCCAGCACAGCAAGCAAATCATCGCCGCGATGGAAGAGCGCGAGCGCAAGCGCACTGGCATCAACTCGCTCAAGATCCGCTTCAACAGCGTGTTCGGGTACTACATCGAAATCTCGAAGGCGAATTTACGTCTCGCGCCCGGCGACTACGAACGCAAGCAAACGCTCGTCAACGCCGAACGCTTCACCGCTCCCGAACTCAAAGAATACGAGCGCAAGATTCTCGCCGCCGATGAGCGCATCTGCGAAATCGAAAAACAACTTTTCATCGACGTGCGCAATGCCGTTGCAGCGCACGCCGTCCGTCTCCGCCGCACCGCCTCCGCCATCGCGCAGATGGACGTCCTCACTACATTCGCCAAGCTAGCCACCGACCGCGGCTACGTCCGGCCGGAATTCACGACGACCGGTGAATTGCTCATCATCGGCGGTCGGCATCCGGTCATCGAAGAACTGTTGCGCCAGCGCGGCGAGCGCTTCGTTCCCAACGATCTCTACTTCGATCCGCAGACGCAGCAACTTCTGCTGATTACCGGGCCGAATATGGGCGGCAAGTCCACCTACCTGCGCCAAACCGCATTGATCTCGCTGATGGCGCAAGCCGGCAGCTTCGTCCCCGCGCGGCAGGCAAAACTCCCCATCATCGACCGCATCTTCACGCGCATTGGCGCCGCCGATAATCTCGCCCGCGGCCGTTCGACGTTCTTGGTCGAAATGAGCGAAGTCGCCAGCATCCTCAATCACGCCACGCCGTCGAGCTTGGTCCTGCTCGATGAAGTGGGCCGCGGCACTGCGACGTTCGACGGACTCAGCATCGCCTGGGCTGTCGTCGAGCATCTGCAAAAACACACGCGCGCTCGCACACTTTTCGCCACGCACTATCACGAACTCACTGAGCTCGCCGAGCTTTTACCAGCCGTGAAAAACGTCCATGTCTCGGTGAAAGAAACGCCGAACGAAATCATTTTTCTTCGCCACGTCGAACCTGGCAGCGCCAACAAGAGTTATGGGATCGAAGTAGCCCGCCTCGCCGGCCTCCCGCGCAGCGTAATCGACCGCGCCCGCGAAGTTTTAAGACGCCACGAACAAAGCGAACACCAACTCAGCGAAAAGCTAACTCCCGGCGCCGCCGATCTCGCGGCACAAACCGCCGACGGCTCCGCGCCGGCAAACGGCATCCGCCGCAACCACCAGGAAATGCTCTTCACGCCCCTGGACCGCGAAGTTCTAGACAAACTCCGTGCCTCGGACCTCGATCAGCTCAAGCCCATCGACGCGCTAAACCTCCTCGCTGAACTGAAGAAGCAAATCTCGTAGTCCCTGCCGATATCGTTCCCGCGAGCGCGTCGCTTCCCTCCTCCCTCCCCACGTTTTTGCGCAAGGATGGGAAAGCGAACGGGTTGTTTTTGCAGGTCGGTAAGAATGTCATTTCAAGGAAGTTTCGCGTATGCGTGGATGCCCTTGTCCTTTGAGGCGCAGGACACGGCGCTACTGGTGCTTCGGCGGGTTCGCGATTGGATCGGCGTTGAGGTGGGCGAGAAAGTCGAAATCGCCGGTGGGACTTAATTCGAAGTGCCCCAGGGACTTACGGTGAACGGAAGTAGCGTCGGTGAACCATAGCGGCAGATACGGCAGGTCATCCGCCAGAATTTTTTGGACTTCGCTGCACAAGACCTTGCGCTTATCTTGATCCATCTCGACGCGAATCTGATCTGTCAAGGAATCGATACGAGGATTGCGATAATGCCCGCGATTCGCGCCATCTGGCGGAAATCGTTTGGAGCTGAAGACAAACTCAAAAATATCCGGATCGTTGTTCGCGCCCACCCATCGCAGCAAGTTCAACTGGAAGTTGCCTTTGATCGCGTCCGACAAAACCGTCGCAAATTCCAGTGGCCGCAACTCCAGATCGACGCCAATACGCCGCCATTGTTCCTGCAGCGCCGCCCCCAGCACGCGAAACTGTTCGTCGGTCGAGGTTTTCAGCGTGATCGCAAAGCGAATCCCATTCGCTTTACGCGGGAAACCCGCGTCGTCGAGAAGCGTTTCGGCCCGTGTGGTGTCGAGTGTGTATTTGGTGACGTTCGGCTCATACGCCCAATGATTCGGGGGGAGAATTCCCGCCGCGACGCGCGCCTGTCCGTGCTGCAGGTATTTGATCAACGTCTCGCGGTCGGTTGCGTACGCGAGCGCCTGACGAACTTCGCGCCGCTTCAGAATCGGATCCTCGAGATTGACACCAAGGTAAGTGAAATTCGTGCCGGGCCGCTCGGTGAGGGTGAGCGTCGGCTGCTTCACGAGAACAGGAATGATGTCCGGGGTGAGCGAACTGATTTCGATATCGCCCGAGCCTTTGCGAAGTTCAAGCGCACGCACGATCGCGTCCGGCACGATGCGGAAGCGAACGCGCTCGACGTTCGGCGCCTTCCCGGAGAATTTCGGATTCCGCTCGATGACAACTTCATCGTCCTGTGTCTGGTTGACAAATTGAAACGGCCCAGAACCAGTGAGCTTACGTCCGAAGTCAGGGCCTGCATTGGCAGGCACGATACAAGTTGTGGGGCGAACAAGGTTAATCGGAAAAGACGCATACGGTTCTTTGAGATGAAAGATGACGGTCGCAGGATCTGGCGCGTCGATCGAGGTCACGAGGCGAAACGCTCCGCGCTTCGCGGATTTGTTTCCCGGAGTGCGAATGAAATCGAACGTCGCCTTTACATCGGCTGACGTAACAGGACTGCCGTCATTGAAATGAACGTCCTTCCGCAGATGAAAGACCCAAGTGAGTGGGTCAGGCGTTTCCCACGATTGAGCGAGATCGCTGTGAAATTTCATCTCTGCGTCGCGCTCCAGCAGACTCGAAAAAAGAAGCCCGTCGATGTGCTGCGACGCTGCATCCGTTGCGAAGCGCGGATCGAGGTTTGTGGGATTGGATTCGAGGAGAAACGTGAGTGTGTTGGTGCTGCTCGCGTTGGAAGCGCAGGAGGAGCAGAATGCGGCAACGACGCAAAGAAGCAACGAAGGTAGGAGAAGAGCCTTGCAGTGGCCCGTTGCGCGATCGCATTGACGCGAATCGCGCCTGTATCGGCGGAATCTACCTCGGTGGCGCATAGGACATTTTACCGAGGATCGCTGGCCCTCGCGCGCCTGTGGCCGAGGGAAGGTTCGACGGGCGCTGATGGAACGTTTCGTAGGCCATCAGCGCGAAGGCGAAGGCCTCTTTCGCAGCGGTGGGGACGCCGAGGTCGTCGGACCGGAGGATTTCGATCGGGCGCGATTTTTTTGATGACCGCGATTGTGCTGTGGAAAGAGCCGCTTCGAGTTGCGCCATGATGAGCGGGTTGTTGGCGCCGCCGCCGGAGACGATGAGTTGATCGATTTTGTGCTTGGGTAGGACGAAGCGATGGAGTGCGTCGAGGACGGACAAGGCGGTGAAGACAGTGACTGCGCGGATCAGGTCGGCAGGACGAACGTGATGATGGCGTCCCGCAGCGAGCAGATTTTTTACATACGCTATCCCGTAATATTCGCGGCCGGTACTCTTGGGAGGCTTCCGTTCGAGATAGGGGTCGTGCATGAGTTCGTCGACCAGTGCGGGCGTGATGCGGCCCGACTGCGCGAGGCTGGCGTCTTTGTCAAAACGCTGGCGGCCGCGACTGAAATGTTGAACTAGCGCGTCGATCAGGATGTTCGCCGGCCCGGTATCGAAGGCGAAAAGCTGGGAAGGCTTACACGCTGCAGGAAGCACGGTGACGTTTGCAATGCCGCCGAGGTTTAGCGAGACGCGGCCGAGTTTTGGATGGCGATAGAGCAAGTAGTCGGCGTAAGGAACAAGCGGTGCGCCTTGGCCGCCGAGGGCGATGTCGGCGGGGCGGAAGTCGGAGACCGTGGTGATGCGGGTGCGTGCGGCGATGACGCTGCCGTCGCCGATTTGCAGGGTCGAGGCTGTGGGCTTGCCAAGGTATTGGACCGGCGAGCCCCGATGAAAAATCGTTTGACCGTGATTGCCGAGAACTGCGATTTTGTTGGGCGAAACGCGGAACCGCGTGCAAGCCGTCACCGCGGCTTCGGCGTAGATCTCGCCGAGACGGAAACTGAGTTGGCTCAAGTCGCCGGCGGGAACGGGGGTTTGTTCTGCGATTCTGAGGATTTCTCTGCGCACCTGCGGCGGAAAGTCGACGCTCGTGTAATTCAGAAATTTCGCGTCGAGGTTTGGCGGCGCGCCGGAGACCTTGGTTAGAGCGATGTCGATGCCGTCGGCGGACGTGCCGGACATCATGCCGAGAACGAGGAGCGATTTGTGGTTGGTCGGCAAGGTCGCAGGAAGATTTCACCACAGAGGACGCGCCGAGCACAGAGAAGAAAGAGTGGAGTGAGGAGAGAAAGTAATGTGCGCGTGGATTGGTTTTGTTGACGGAGCGGTTGGGAGATCACGTTGGCGTTACGCCGGAGTGCTGAAGCAGCACCCCTACAAAGGCGGAAGATGTTGTATGGCGAACTCGCCTGTGATGGCTGGTCGGAGCAAATGCTATTGGAGGACGGCTTTGATTTCGTTGATGGGGATGGCGCCTTCGCGGAGGACCTCCCAGTTTTCGTCGTGGATGCCGATGATGGTGGAGGGCAGGCCTGCGCCGGTTTCGCCGGAGTCGAGGACGAGCGGGAGGCGAAGGCCTAACTGCTTCATGAGCTGGTCGGTGTTGGCGCAGGCTGGGAAGCCGGAGATGTTGGCGCTGGTGCCGGTGATGGGGCCGCCGAATTCGTCGATGAGTTGTTCGACTACGGGATGTTTGGGCCAGCGGAGGGCGACCTTGCCGGTGTTGGCGGTTACTTTGAGGGGGACGCGGTTGGCGGCTTCGACGACGAGCGTCAAGCCGCCGGGCCAGAATGCTTCGGCGAGTTTTGTGAAATTGCGCGGGGGATGCTCCATGGTGGTGCCTTCGAGCAGGCCTTGGCGCATTAAGACCAGGGCTTGGTCCAGCGAATTGACCAGAATCGGGAGAGCGCGCGTCTCGGGGCGTCCTTTGACGCGGTAGAGCTCATCGACGGCGGCTAGATTGAAGGGATCGGCGGCCAGGCCGTAGAAGGTATCGGTGGGGATGCCGATGACGCTGCCGCGGACGAGGAAGTGCGCCGCGTATCGCAGTGCATCGATCTCCGGTGCTTGTGCGGTGACGCGCAGGATCTCTGCCGGCAATTGTTTGGCCCTCGGCGAAGTCGTAGTTCCACCCCGCAGCGCTCCGCCGCGCTGCCATCATTTGGGCGACGCTACCACGAACGGTTCGGGGTGGCAATGAGATTGGAGCGATAGCGCGACGACAGGGCTTACGCAAAGTGCTGGGAGAGATGTGAGCGCTTGGGGCCGAAGGAAACGGCAAGGAAAAGACGGCGTCGTGAAGTCGCTGCCGCGCTCAAGGAATGGCTTTGGGGGGGCTTGTTTGCTACCCTCCCGAATATGGCTGCACCTGTGAAAGCCGCTCGCAATGCGCCTGCCGGCGGCGCGGGCATCATCACGAGTCGCGACAATCGGTGGTTGAAGGAATTTCGGCTCTCGCTCCGTGGTGGACTTGCGACCGAATCGGGGGCTGTCGGCGTGGAGGGCGTGCGACTTGTGGAAGAGGCGCTGCGATCGGGGTGCCGCATCGACGCGGTTTTGTTCAGCGAGTCGGGGGAGCGGCATCGCGAGCGGCTGGCTCCGGTGATTGATCGGCCGGAGATTGCGATTCCGATTATGCGGACGACCGACCGGTTGTTTGAAGGCGTTGCGGATACGGAGCATCCGCAAGGAGTTGCGGCGCTGGTGCAGCCGCGAGCGGCAACGTTTGACGATTTGCTGAAGGCGCCGGGCGAGGTGTGTTCGCCGCTGCTGGTGGTGCTGGCCGGGGTGCAGGATCCGGGGAATGTGGGGACGATTATTCGGACGGCGTCGGCGTTTGGTGCGACGGGTGCGGCGACGGCGGCTTCAGGACAGAGCGGAACGGCGAGTCCGTATTCGCCGAAGGCGCTGCGGGCGTCGGCGGGCGCGGCGTTGCATTTGCCGATTTTGGCGGGAATGTCGCTGCCGATTTTGCTGACGCAATTGCGCGTAGCAGGAGTGCGGACATTGGCTTCGGTGGTACACGGTGCGGACGCTTCCGAGATTCCGCTGGCGCCTTGGGATGTGAATTGGTGCGAGCCGGTGGCGTTGCTCGTGGGCAACGAGGGAGCCGGATTGCCGGAAGAGGTGGAACGGAGCGCGGATGCGCGGATTCGGATTCCGATGGCGAGCGGAATCGAGTCGCTGAATGCGGCGGCGGCGGCGGCGGTGCTTTTTTACGAGGCGGCGCGACAGCGCAAAGTTCTTCCCGCACGCGACGAGAAAAACGCTTGAGCCTGTTTTCAAAATTACCCGAAAACATTGAACCCGACGTTCCGTCGGCGAATCAGCCGCTCGCGGAGCGGATGAGGCCGCGGACGCTCGATGAATTCATCGGGCAGGAGAAATTGCTCGGTCCGGGCAAGCCGCTGCGGGTGCAGATTGAGAATGACGATGTGAGCTCGATGCTGCTTTGGGGACCGCCGGGTTGCGGGAAAACGACGCTGGCGCGAATGATTGCGCGGCTGACGAGTTCGCAATTTGTTTCGTTCAGCGCGGTGCTCGCGGGGATCAAAGAAATTAAAGAAGTGATGGCGAACGCGGAGCGGAAATCGCGCGGCCGGCCGCGGACGATTGTGTTTGTCGATGAAGTGCACCGGTTCAATAAGGCGCAGCAGGATGCGTTTCTTCCCTACGTTGAGGCGGGACACATTACGTTTATTGGCGCGACTACGGAGAATCCGTCGTTTGAAGTGATTTCGCCGTTGCTGTCGCGGACGAAGGTTTACATTCTGGAGTCGCTGCCGACGCCGCTGATCGCAGAATTGTTGCGGCGCGCGCTGAATGACAGGGAGCGCGGGCTTGGGAACGAAAACGTCGAGGCCAGCGACGAAGAGTTGTTTCGGATTGCGTCGTATGCCAACGGGGACGCGCGGTCGGCTTACAACACCCTGGACCTCGCCGTTCGCACCGCGGTGCCGGATTCGGCGGGTGTGCGGCACCTGACGGCTGAACTGCTCGAAGATGTGTTGCAGCGGAAGTTGCTGCGCTACGACAAGGCCGGCGAAGAACATTTCAACCTCATCTCGGCGCTGCACAAGTCGGTGCGGAATTCCGACCCGGATGCGGCGCTGTATTGGCTGGCGAGGATGCTGGAGTCGGGCGAGGATCCGTTGTATCTGGCGCGGCGGATGGTGCGGATGGCGAGCGAGGATATTGGGCTTGCCGAGCCGGGTGCGTTGGCCGTGACTCTGGCTGCGAAAGAAGCGTTCGAGTTCATCGGGCCGCCCGAAGGCAATCTTGCTCTTGCTCAGGCTGCGGTATATCTTTCGCTCGCGCCGAAGTCGAATGCGCTGGATACGGCTTACGGCGAGGTGATGGAGGACGTACGCAAGACGGAAGCGGACCCCGTGCCGCTGCATCTGCGGAACGCGGTGACCGGGCTGATGAAGAAGGTTGGCTACGGCAAAGGCTATCAGTACGCGCACGATTACGAGGAGAAAGTGACGAACATGTCGTGCCTGCCGGGGAACCTGGCCGGGCGAAATTACTATCAGCCAACGGATCAGGGGTTTGAGCAGCGGATTCGGCAGCGGCTGGAAGATATTCGGAAGATTAAGGCACGAACGAGGTCGGAGTCTTGAGGCTTCGGCTCGTTATTCTCGCAGTTATGACACCTCTGTTGCCGTTCACTCTTTTTGGCAACCAGGGCACGCCACGACCGAAAATTTGGGGGATTTCTTCGGTCACACTTTCTAGCACGGACTTTTCAGCAGCCCGCCAGTTTTATCCGAAGCTGCTTCATCAGACAGCTTTCGAGTGTCCTTGGTGTGAGGAGCTCCCCATGGATTGGGAGGGGATGGCGCTGCCTTCCGAGCAGAGGTTGTTTTTTGAAAGCCCAAGGAAAGGTCAGCCGTCTGATCACGTGAGCGTGATCACCTTTGCGACCGACGATGTCGTGGGCATGCAGAAATACCTAAAGGAAAGGAAGATCAAGATTGATCGCGTTCGAGAGCCGAAACACAACCACATTAGCGTCTATTCACCCAAAACGGGCTTGGAAGACCCCGGAATCATTTTGTTCCTACGCGATCCTGAGAACCACCGCATCGCGTTCGTCCAGGCCGGTGAGTCCTATCCGAAGTATCTGCACACGAAGGACTTGCGTATCATCCACGCCGGCATCGTTGTGAAACATGTTGCGGGGGCGGATCGATTTTACCGAGATATTCTCGGATTTCACAGGTATTGGCATGGCGGTCGCACCGAGGGTAAGGACGACTGGGTCATGATGCAGGTCCCCGACGGCACGGACTGGATCGAATACATGCTGAACATTCGGGCAGACGCGGATCAGCGAACGCTTGGAGTGGCGAGTCATATTGCATTGGGCGTGACGGATATTCGAGACACGCATGGGCGGCTGATGGACGACAGTGTCAGGCTTACGCAAGAGCCGGTACTCGGGCTCGACGGAAAATGGCAGTTGAATGTGTACGATCCCGATGAGACGCGGATCGAGTTTATGGAGTTCAAACCGAAGGCGAAACCTTGTTGCAGTGAGTTCACGGGAGCGCAGCCCGGCCCGGAGTAGTAGATTGGATCGAACGGGCGGGTCGAATGCCGATCTTCAGCGCTCAGAAAACAGATTTGCACAATTCGGAAAGGCCCGCGATAGAATCTCGGCGATTTAAATCTCGAGGTGATTATGCGTTTAGCGCGTCAATTTGTAGGGTTGTGCGTTGTCACGGTTTTGCTGGCGGGTTTGGCGGCGGCTTTGTACGCGCGCGCACGGCCGCAGAGTACGAAAGTGGATCGGCCGCAGATTACGAATATTGCGGTGGTGCGGATTCGTGTGACGAATCGGAAGGCGTCGCACGCGTTTTATTCGAAGATTTTGGGGCTGCCGCAGGCGAAGCAGGGGTGTTTTTCGAAGACTAGCGCCAACGTGGAATGCTTCAACGTGAATTCGTCGCAGAAGATTGAGTTGGTGACCAACGATCCGGGCGACGGGAAGAACGGGATCGAGGCGGTTGCGTATCACGCGCGCGACGCCAACTTGATGCGTGAGTATTTGGTGGCGCGCGGAGTGCAGGTCGGCGACGTGAAGAAGGACGCTGCGGGCGACAACTATATCGAGGTGCGCGATCCCGAGCAGCATCGCGTGATCTTTATTTCTCCGGGGACCGGAGTGGTCAGCAACATTGCGATTTCGCCGAAGAGCAATCAGCTGATTCACACGGGGTGGGTGATCAAGGACCGCGGAGCGTCGGACGTGTTTTATCGCGACGTTTTGGGGTTTCATTTGTATTGGCAAGGTGGGATGAAGGACAACGAGACTTCGTGGGTGGCGATGCAGGAGCCCAACGGGAATACGTGGCTGGAATATATGCTGAATATTTCGCCGACAGCGGACCACCATACGCTGGGTGTGATGAATCATATTTCCCTGGGCGTGGTGAGCATCCAGGAGGTCGAGGCGCGATTGATCAAGAATGGTTGGAAGCCGACGGAGAAGCCGAAGGTGGGGCGCGACGGGAAGTGGCAGTTGAACGTGTACGATCCGGACGATACGCGCGTGGAGTTTATGGAATTTAAGCCGGCGGAGAAGCCTTGCTGCAGCGAGTTCACGGGAACCCACCCTGGGCCGCAGTGATGACGCGACTGTGGGCTGGGGTCGGGATTGCGATGGTTGCTGCGTTGGTGGTTTCGCGTGGGGCTGGCGTGGATGGCTCGCCGGTGCGTCCGAAGATTACCGGGATTGATCATGTGCGGATTTACGTCCGCGATGTGGCGAAGTCGGGGGCGTTTTATTCGAGTGCGTTTGGGCTGCCGGCCTCGGGCGGCCATTGCTCGGGAAATACACGGCCGTGTTTTCCGGTGAATTGGTATCAGCACGTGGAACTGGAACAAGTTCCCTCTCCTGCGCCGCAGGATTGGTTGGCGGAGATTGCATTTGCTACGGATGACGCTGTGGGATTGCGACGGTACTTGTTAGCGCACGGAGTTGCCGCGGGAGAAGTTTCCAGCGAGGGCGGTGGGCCGGCGCATTTTGAATTGCGCGATCCGGAAGGTAATCGAATCGCGTTTTTTCAGCGACCGGTTACGACTGCGGATTATAAAATTTCGGCAAAACAGGTCAGCAGCCGGATGTTCCATGCGGGATTTGTGGTGAAAGACATGGCTGCGGAGAATCGGTTCTATCGCGACATTCTTGGATTTCGCCTGTATTGGTATGGCGGATTTAAGGATCAGGATGTCGATTGGTATGAGATCCAGGTGCCGGATGGCGACAATTGGATCGAGTACATGCTGAATATTCCGGCGAATGCCGATCATAAAGAACTGGGCGTGCAGAATCATTTTTCGCTGGGCGTGAAGGATGCCGGCGCTGCGGCGGCGCAGCTGAAGAAGCAGGGTTTGGCGAAATTCGACGGACCCGAAGTCGGGCGCGATGGCAAGAACAGTCTCGATGCTTACGATCCGGACGGGACGCGGGTGGAAGTGATGGAGTTCACTCCGAGGCGGACGCCTTGCTGCCATGCGTATGAGGCGGCGCATCCCATTCCATGATGATGGCTTCATGACGACGGCTGGCACCTGGTTGCCCAACCGAACATATTTATTTCGATGGATGGGGACAATGCTGCTGGTGTGTGCCGGCTGCTATTTTGCGGCCGCGGTCGGGCGAGCGCAGGATCTCGAAAAACCAGTCAATTCGATTGAAGAAGACATTACGGCGTTTGCGTTTGCACCGGATGGGCGGATTGTGTATGCGGTGAATCGTCCGTTCAAGACCAAGCAATACGATCTGGAGCATGACGATATCTGGATGCAGGATGCCGGCGGGAAGAAGCGGCGGATATTTATCGGCGAGAAATTTCAGCGCGGGGCGGCGCCATTTACGTATAGCGTCAATTCGTTTCGGTGGTCGCCTAACGGGCATTTGATTCTGGCGGAGCTTTTTACTTCGACTGTGGATGACAGCGGGAAGACGGTCGATGCGATGATGACGCTGGTGCTCGATGATTCGGGCAAAGAAGTGAAGATGGGCGAGGACAACGTCATCAAGAACGCCAGCAACGCTACATGGCTGCAAGACAATGCGACGGTGATTTATTTTACGGAGGTGTTGAAGCCGAAAGTTTTATTTTCGTATCACTATACGAACCGTGCAGGGGCGCCAGGGTTGGTGTTTGAGGGGCGGACGTTTCTGGATTCGGTGCCGGTACCGGGGACGAACTACAACTACGCCGTCGAGCGGGACAGGAATTTGTCGGGGCCGCCGCGGTTGCAGAAGTTGCAGATGTTGGCGCAGGACGACAACGAGATTGCCACGCTGGACGGATTTGAGAGCGGGCTTTCGTTATCGCCTAGCGGGACCAAGATCGCGTATTTTTTGGACAAAGAGGTGTTGGAGGTGCGCGAACTGACGATCCCGGCGAAGATTGCGCGGGTGCGAACCGGGTACGGAGTGTTTCGGTGGGCGCCGGATGAGACGCGGATTTTGTTGAAGCGGTCGGTGGAGAAGAAGTCGGGGGATTTGGTGTGGATTACGATTCCGCCATTGGTGGCGCATGCGGCGGATGCGAGTGTGGATGTAGCGCAGCCTACGCCGGTGCCGATGTTTCGTGGACTGACGTTTCGGGAGTTTGCAATTTCGCCGGACGGGAAATTTGTTGGGGTGATTGCGGTAGGGCGGAGGAATTTAGCGGTTTATCCATTGCCGCGATAGCGGTTGACGCGGAGTCAGCCTTACGACAGGGTTGCACGGCGGCGGGTGTGTTCGACGCGGAGGCAGGCGTCCATGATCACTACCAAGCCCGCGGCCCGCGCTTTCTCGGCGGCTTGGGCGTGTTCGATACCTTGTTGCATCCAGATGACTTTGGCGCCGATGGCGATGGCACTGTCTACGATGGGTGGGATGTTTTCGGTGCGGCGGAAGACGTCGACGATTTCAACTTTTGTGGGGGCGATAGCGGAGGCGGCGGCTTCCAGGGTGGCGTAGGATTTTTCGCGCAAGACTTCGGTTTCGTTGGGATTTACCGGGATGATGCGGTAGCCGGCGGACCGAATATATTTGGCGACGTGGTTGCTGGCGCGATCGGGATTTGAGGAGAGGCCGACGACGGCGACGGTGCGGTAGCGCTTTAGGATGTCGGTAATGGGGTCGGCGCCGAATTGGGATTGCTGGTCGTTGGGGATCAGGATTTGCATGGTTTGATTTTCGCACTGTCGCGAGCGAGTCGGAACCGTTTGCGTTTTCGGCGGCGGATCAGGGGCGGCCCCGCCCCTACAACATCGACCCGGACGAACGGTTTTTAGAATGCCTTCGGTTGGGCTACTTCCATGTTCTAGAGCGCCTTCAGTTGTGCTATTTCCCTGATTGTCAATGAGCGAAATTTTCCGGGCTCCACGTCTAGCTTGAGCGGGCCGATTTTTACGCGCTTGATTTTTTCTACCTGGAAGCCTACGCGGTCGAACATGCGGCGGATCTGGCGGTTGCGGCCTTCGATTATCACGACTTCGTACCAGGGATTTGGGGTGTTTTCAATCCGGCGGATGGATGCGGGCGAGGTTTTCACCTTGCGGCCGTCCTCGAGTTCGATGATGACGCCGGCGCGAAGACGGGCGAGGGTCGATTCGTCGGGCTTGCCGTTGATTTTGACTAGATAGGTTTTGGGGACATGGGAACCGGCTTTAGTTAGCTTTTGGGCTAGGGCGCCGTCGTTGGTCATCAGGAGGAGGCCTTCGCTGCCGTAATCCAGGCGGCCGACGGGATAGATGCGGGAGGGGATGGTGCGCATTAAGTCGGCCACTGTGGGGCGGCCTTCAGGGTCGGTTACGGTGGTGACGTAGCCTTTGGGTTTGTTGAGGGCGTAATAGAGGAAATTCTGTTTTCCGGCTAGGGGTTTGCCGTCGATGGCGATTTTGTCGATCGAGGGGTCGGCTTTGGTGCCTTGTTCGGTGACGATTTGGCCGTTTAGGGAAACTCGGCCGGCGGAGATGAGTTCTTCGGCTTTGCGGCGGGAGGAGATGCCGGCGGCGGCGATTATTTTTTGTAGGCGTTCTTGGGGCATTTGGGAACGCTCAGTGTACGGGATTGGCGGGACACAGGCGAGTTGGAGGAATGTTGCCAAGCACCGGTGGAGAACCCGCACCCTGAAAATTGCAGGGTACGGCACCCAGGATGAGGCTCGGCGACCTTGATTGATGTGGGCGGGGTGACATCTAAACCCCACGATCTGGGGCGCGATCGCGGCTACAGGTGGTGTTTCGGCAACCGTGGTGAGCGAGGCGGTCTTCGCGGGCGGCGGAGCTAGTTGCGGTGGGGCTTCTTTGGGGGTTGGGCGGATTGGCGGAGGGCTTCTATTTCGGATGGTTTTAGTTGGCGGTAGCGGCCGCGGGGAATGCCTTCTACGCCTAGGGAGCCGATGGAGATGCGGATCCATTTTTCAATGGGGTGAAAGGCTTTGAACATTACGTGGCGGAGGGCTTCTTTTTTTGTGTCGCGCATGCGCACTTCGTACCAGTAGTTGGCGGCGTGGCCGCGTGTGGAGTCCGGTTGACGGAGGGTTTGCATGCGGACGCCGGCTTCTTTGCCTAGGTGTGCTAGTTGTTCGCGCGTGAGCATGCCTTTTACTTTTATGTGGTAGGCCTGCTCGATGTGCTCCCAGTTTTTGAGGAGCGCGGCGGCGAAATCGCCGTCGTTGGTGAGGAGGATGATGCCGCTGGCGGCGTATTCGAGGTTGCCGACGGGATAGACGCGCGCGGGGAAACCGCGGAGGGAGTTGCGGATCGTTTTGCGGCCTTCGGGGTCGGACATTGCGGCGACCACTTCTGTCGGCTTGTTGAGCGCGAGATAGACGTGCTGCTCGGGGGCGGTGATGACTTTGCCGGCAGCTTCGATTTTGTCGGTGGCGAGATCGGCTTTGCTGCCGAGTTCGGTGACGACTTTGCCGTTGACGCGAACCTGACCGCTGACGATGAGCTGTTCGGCGTGGCGTCGAGAGGCGATTCCGGCGCGCGCGATAATTTTTTGAAGGCGTTCTTGCATTCGGTGGCGGCGAACTTATTCGCCGGCGGCAGCACGATGGGACTTTTGATTCTCCTCAGGCTGATCAGAATGCGATTCAGCCGACGGAGTTGGTTCGGATTCAGCCGCGGCTGAGCCTTCGGCTGCAGACATGGGCTCGGACGACGATGCGACGGCTTCTGGCTCGGCGTCGGAGGAGTAGAAGGCGGCCGGGGCTTGTTCGGCGGGGATTTCGGCGCCGGATTGGGTGACGAACATCTCGGCGGAGCCTTCGACTTCGATGCCGTGAGCTAGCTGGGCGAGGAGTTCTTCGGAGATTTCATGTTGGGTTGCGGGTTGATCGACCGCGGAGGCTTCCGGTGCGGTGTCCATCATCTGTTGCTGCTGCGGTTGAGGGGGCTCAGAGACGGCGATAGGAGTTTCGACGCTGATGCCGGATTCATTGGCGACTTCGGAGCTGATCGTTTCGGTTGGCGGGCGTTCGGTCGGTTCGGCGATCGCGTCGGTGTTCGGTGCGGTAGAGTCGGTAAACTCGGCAGCGGGCGGTACGGTGGGCTCGGCCACGACGTTTACATCGGAGGCGACCGCTTCGATGGATTCGGTCGGGGCGGCGGCGATCGCGTTGACTTCCTTGGGTTCGGGGTTGTCGACGAGATCTTCGCCGAGTTCTTCAACGCCCGGTTCTTCCGTTCCCTGGCCTTCAACGCCCTGCTCTTGCGCGCCGGGTTTCATGGAATCGAGAACGCTTTCGTCGCCGGCGCCGGGCTCAGCGACGCCTTCGTCGGTGCCGAGGGCTTCGCGGGCGAGCGCTTCGAATTCTTTCAGGCTGGGGAGTTCGCCGAGATCGCTGAGACCGAAGCGCATCAGGAATTCTTTCGAGGTGCGATAGAGGATCGGGCGGCCGATGACTTCTTTTCGGCCGGCGGTAGTGATCAACTTTTTGTCGAGGAGTGTTTTGATTACGCCGGAGGTGTTGACACCGCGAATTTCCTGGATTTCGGGAGCGGTGACGGGCTGTTTGTAGGAAATGACGGCGAGCGTTTCGAGTGCGGGCATCGTGAGGCGCAGCGGGGGGCGCAGGCTCTTGATGAAGCGGCGCACCAGATCGTGGTGCTGCGGCTTGGTGTAAAGCTTGTAGCCGCCGGCGACGGCGCGGATTTCGATGCCGCGCTCCTCGGAGGCGTAGCCGGCGACGAGTTCGTCGAGCGAGGCCTGCACGGCGAGCTTTTCTTCGCCGAGAGCGCCGGCGAGTCGCTCGATCGTGGCGGGCTCGTCTGCCGCATAGATGATCGCTTCGAGAGCCGCTTTGCGTTCTTCGTTGGTCATAGAGCCCGGGAACTCCTGCGCTTGCGCTTTCGGATTGTCGTCGTTCTGGCCCAACTGCTGTGTTTCGGTGTCCACTATTTGTACTCTTCGTCGATCTGGCGAATGCCGCCGCTGTCGTCAAACACCAGCTCGAAGGATTTGCCTTTCTTCACCACAATTTCGCCGAACTGCTTTTCCTGCGCCAGCGCGACCGCCTGCATTTTAACCATTTCGAGCACGGCGAGAAACGCCACGATCATCGCATGACGCGAGGGGCAGGCCTCGAAAAATTCGATGAGGCGCACGGAATTGTCGTCGCTGGCGACGATCTGGGCGCGGAGCTGCGCCATCATCTGGGCGACGGTGAATTGTTCGTGTTTGAGTTCGATGCGGGAGACTTCTTTGCGGCGCTCGAGGACTTGCTGGAAGACTTTGACGAGGTCGACGAGCGAGACGACGAGGTCGCCTTCGGTGCCTTCGTCGTTGTAGAGGGATTTGTCGGGCCGGGACCAGACGTTTTCTTCGATTTGCTGTTTTTGGTAGAGGAGTTGGGCGGCGTTTTTGAATTTTTCGTGTTCGACCAGACGCTGAACTAGTTCGGCGCGCGGATCGCTGGCTTGCTCTTCCGGCGAGGCTAGCGGGTCGGGCGGGAGGAGCGTTTTGGATTTGATGTAGATGAGCGTGGCGGCCATGTAGATGAAGTCGGCGGAGACGTCGACGTTCAGTTGTTCGAGTTTGTGGAGGTAGTCGAGGTATTGCGAGGTGATTTTGGAGATCTGGATGTCATGGATGTTCATCTCCTGCTTTTTGATGAGGTCGAGCAGGAGGTCCAGGGGACCTTCGTAGGTGGGGATCGTGATTTTGTACGGTGATGCCAATTAGACCTCGTGAGTCGTGATGCTAGAAAGGTGGCCCTGTGATGCATGCTTTCTGCGTAGCTCGTTGCGACTGCTTTCGATTGCTTTGCTAAACCAAGTTCGCTTTAAGGCTGAGATCCTTCGTGCATCCTTATCGGATGCTCTCGAGGATGACAAAGCTCGGTTCTGTGACAGATCCTCTATGTCGTGGCGCCTCCTGTTATTTCGCGGCGCTTTTCGGTCCAACCGAAGACGGCTTCGCGGACTCGCGTCATGGTTTGCTGCGCTTGCGCGCGAGCTGTCTTCGAGCCGGCGTCGATGATTTCGAGTACGCGAGCTGGATGCTTTTCGTACTCGAGGCGGCGTTCGCGGACTGGGGCGATCCACTGGATTAGATGATCGGCCATTTTCGATTTGCATTCAATGCAGCCGATGCCGGCGGTGCGGCAGCCGTGAGCGGCCCAATCGAGAGTTTCTTTGGAGGAGAAGAGTTTGTGCCAGTCGTAGACGGGGCAGACGTCGGGGTTGCCGGGGTCGGTCCGGCGTTTGCGGGCCGGGTCCGTGACCATTACTTTGGTCTTTTTGCGGATGTCGTCGTCGGATTCGGAGAGGGAGATGGCGTTCCCGTAGCTTTTCGACATTTTGCGGCCATCTAGGCCGGGGATGCGGGGGGTTTTGGTGAGCATTTCTTGCGGCTCGGTGAGGGTATCAGGGCCGCGCTTAATGAATTCGCGAACGGACTCTACCTGGGAGTCGAGGAAATTGTCGATCCCTTCCTCTAGAGCCTTCTTTTGTATGCGGGAGGTCCAATAGGTGACCGTCTTTTCAGCTAAGGGATACTTTGCGTCGGCGAGCACGTACTCACTTGGCGTGCCGATCTGGGAGAACACACCGGTTGCAGCTCGAAGCGCATTCTTATTCTGCGACTCGAAGAGTCCCTTCGCAACTTTCGTCGTGGTGAAGATGTTCAAACGTCGGACAATTTCCCTGCTCAATTCAACGTGGGAGACTTGATCTTCGCCGACCGGAACAAAAAGAGGGGTATCAAGCCTGCTATACACAGCGATATCCGCGGTTTGCAGACACGGATAGCCCAGAAATCCGTAGGTGTGCAAGTCTTTGTCCGTGACGTTCTCGAAGGCTTCTTTATAGGTGGGGACGCGCTCTAGCCAGCTTAGCGGGGTGACCATGGAGAGGAGCAGGTGGAGTTCGGCGTGTTCGGGGATTCGGGATTGCTGGAAGATTACGGATTTTTGGGGGTCTAGGCCGGCGGCTAGGTAGTCGGTGACGATTTCGATGGTGTTTTGGGCGATCTGGGAGCTATCGGCGTAATCGCTGGTGAGGGCGTGCCAGTCGGCGATGAAATAGAAGCAGTCGAATTCGGGGTCGTCTTGCAGGCGGACCCAGTTTTGGAGGGCGCCGAAATAGTGGCCGATGTGGAGACGGCCGGTGGGGCGCATGCCGCTAACTACGCGCTTGGTTTTTGTGGTGGGGCCTGTTGGCAAGCTTGCTGGCTCCTAAAGATTTGACATCGCAAATCCAATACACGATGGCGACGTAAAGTCGCCGCTACAGACCCACGCCGACGCAAAACAACAACACGGCAAAACCAAAAGACGGACCGCGTTACAAACCTAAGTCACGCGCGATGATTAAGCGCTGGATTTCGCTGGTGCCTTCGTAGATGGTCATTACGCGGGCGTCGCGGTACATGCGCTCGACGTCGGTTTCGCGTGAATAGCCGACGCTGCCGTGGATTTGCACGGCTTTGGCAGCGACGCGGTTGGCCATCTCGCTGGCGTACAGTTTTGCTTTCGATGCGGCGGCGCCCATGCGGCCGCCGGAGTCTTTCAGCCATGCGGCGTGGTAGACCAGGGCGCGGGCGGCTTCGATTTCGGTTTGCATGTCGGCGAGCATCCATTGGATGGCCTGGAGGTCGCCGATTTTCTTGCCGAAGGCGGCGCGATCGCGCGCGTATTTTGTGGCGGCTTCGAGCGCGCCCTGCGCTAACCCTACGGCTTGGGCGGCGATGCCGATGCGGCCGTTGTCTAGCGCGCTAAGAGCGATTTTCAGGCCCTGGCCTTCGTCGCCGACGCGACTTTCGGCGGGGACCTCGCAATCGTTCAAAATAATTTCGACCGAGGGCGAGGACTGCTGGCCCATTTTTTCTTCGTGGCGGCCGATGCGAAAGCCCTTGAACGACGGTTCGACGAGGAAGGCAGTGATTCCCTTTCCGCCGGCGTTGGGATCGGTCTTGGCAAAGAGAATGAAGACGCCGGCGACGGCGCCGTTGGAGACCCAGGTCTTGGTGCCGTTGATGCGATAGGTTGCGCCGTCGCTGGTGGCGCGTGCTTGGATCGCGGCGGCGTCGGAGCCTGCTTGCGGCTCGGTGAGGCAGAAGGCGCCGAGGATTTCGCCGGTGGCCAGACGGCGCATGTATTTTTTCTTCTGGGCGTCATTGCCGAAATTGAACAGAGGGACTTGGACCGCGGAGTTGGTGACGCTGAGCGACGTGGCCATGGCGGCATCGATGCGCGCGACTTCCTCGAGCATCAGCACGTAGGAAATCGTGTCCAGGCCCGGGCCGCCCCATTCTTCGGGCATGAGCATGCCGCAGCAGCCGAGTTCGGCGAGTTTCTTGATTTCTTCGGAGGCAAAACGGCCTTCGCGATCGCGCTGCTTCACTGAGGGCCGGACTTCGTTCTCCATGAATTGGCGGACGGTGTCGCGAGTCAGTTTTTGGTGGTCGTTGAGCGAAAAATCCATCGTGTGTCGAGTAGTCACGATGCTATCACGAGGATGGAGTATCCCCAACGGTCGCGTGAGGTTCGACATGGGAAGCGAGACCCGCGATGCGGATTTGTCGGTTTACTGGGTTTCCTTAGCCGCGATGCGCAAAGCGATCCAGCAGACTACGGTCAGGCCGATTGCGACGATCGTCGCGCTGACGACGTAACGCCAGGGCGAGACTGCCGGGAGCTTGCGCAAGATGAGCGTGTCGATCCACCAGAGGATGGCGGCGAAGGCTGCGACGCCGATGGTGTGAAAAATCGGCGGGATTCTCGAGGCGGATTTTGTTGCCAACTCCATCACAACTTGAAGAGTTCACGCAGGCGTTTGGTTTGCACGCGGCTGACGGGGATTTCGGTCTGCTTTCTGTCGGCCATCTTCAGTTGGTAGCTGGATTTGAACCAGGGCACGACCTCTTTAATGTGATGAATGTTGACGAGATGCGAGCGGTGCGGGCGCCAGAAGGCGTCGGAATCGAGCGCGGCTTGTAGTTCGTCGAGAGTACGATAGTTTGAGGTGCCTTCGACGTCGCGGCCGACGATGGAGATCATGCCGTCATCGATGGAAGCGAAGACAAGATCTTCGGCGTCGACGAGCAGCAGCCGCTGGCCAGACTTGACGAGAATGCGAGCGGGCCGTGCCGTCTGCTTGCTGCCGTTGAGCTGGTTGACGAGTTGCTCGAGGCGTTCGGTGGTAGTCGTCTGCGTTTCCATGACTTTGCGCGCGCGCTGGATCGCTTTGGCGATGCGGGCTTTGTCGAAGGGTTTTAATACGTAGTCGACGGCATTTACGTCGAAGGCCTGCACGGCGTAGTGGTCGAAGGCGGTGGCAAAGACGACGTGCGGGACTTTCATCTTGCGTTCGACGAGTTTGCGGAGGACGCCGAAGCCGTCTAGGCCGGGCATTTGCACGTCGAGGAAAACCAGGTCTGGCGAATGCTCTTTGATGAGAGTTACCGCTTCGACGCCGTTCTTGCCCTGGCCGATCACGTTGATTTCAGGGAAGGCCTTGAGCAGAAAAGCGAGTTCGTCGCGCGCCGGTTTTTCGTCGTCGACGATGATCGTGTTGATGGACATGGATTCGGGTGGATTGAGTATAGGGTTAGGGCGGTTTCGAGGCAATTGGCGGCCGCTCGCGTAGGCGTCTTTGTGGGGGGTCAGAGCCTGTTAAGATAGCCGCGAACAAATTTTAGAGGGATCATGCAGCCAAAGAAATCGAGTGGATCTGCCGCGAAGAAGAGCGCGGGTAAGGCGAGGGGGAAAATTCTCAGCAGCAAAGTGGTGTTCAAGGGGCGGGTGTTTTCCGTGCGGCGGGACGAGGTGTTAGAGCCGACCGGTGTTCGGGCGACGCGTGACATGATCGCGCATCCGGGTTCGGTGGTGGTGATGCCGGTGCTGCCCGATGGGCGGATTATTTTGATACGCCAGTATCGTCACGCGGCACGGCAGTTTTTGTGGGAGCTTGTGGCGGGGCGGATCGATACCGGCGAGAGCATCAAGCGGGCCGCGGTGCGGGAGTTGATTGAGGAAACGGGTTATCGCGCGAAGACGATGCGCGTATTTCTCGATTTCTTCCCGACCCCGGGGTTTCTGGAAGAGCGGATGTACATTTTGATCGCCGAAGGGGTGACCGCAGGCGAGGCCAAGCCGGAAGAGGACGAGAGGATCGAGTCCAAGGCGTTCACGCGGCGAGAGCTCGAAAAGATCTTGCGCACCGGCGTGCTGCGCGATGCGAAGTCGATTGCAGGGCTTTTGTACTACTTCAAATTTCTGGCGTGAGCTGCAACTTCGGTTTTTCACTTGCATTCAACCTCCTTGCTGCCTATGCCCGGACCTCGTGAGAGCGCCGTGTCTGAAATGAGCACGCCTTCCACGCGGCCTGTCCGATTCGTCTTTGCGACCACCGTCGCACTCGGCGCGTTTCTGCTGTTTCTGCTGGAGCCGTTGTTCGCAAAGATCATCCTGCCCCGCTTTGGAGGATCGGCGGCGGTGTGGTCGACGTGCCTGGTATTTTTTCAGTCGGCGCTATTGCTGGGATATCTATATGCGGATGTTCTGACCCGGAGGTTTAGCCCAGCGAGGCAGGCGTTTGCGCATATCTCGCTGCTCGTCGCAAGCCTCTGTTTCTTGCCGATTGCGCCCCATGCGATTTTAAGTTCGTCGAGGTCGAACTATCCGGCGCTGCAAATCATTGTGTTGCTAACAGCTTCGATCGGGCTGCCATTCGTGCTGCTGAGCGCGACGAGCCCTTTGATTCAGGCGTGGCATTCGCGCACGGGGTCACAGCCTTATCACTTGTTTGCGACTTCGAATTTCGCTTCGTTGCTGGCGCTGCTGAGTTTTCCATTCGTTGTTGAGCCTCGGCTCTCGTCACATCGGCAGGCGCAGTTGTGGTCGATTCTCTTTGGGATATTTGTAATTGCGTGTTCGCTCTCGGCTTGGGTATCGCGGCGGGTCGCGTCGGTCGAGCCTGCGGCTTTGGAAGCCGATCAAAGCATCACCGGCGATGAGGTTTCCGGTTCGGTGGCGCCTACGTGGCAAGGAAAAGTCCTGTGGCTCGGGCTGTCGGCGTGCGGCTCGATGTTGCTGCTATCCACAACAAACCATTTGATGGAAGACGTGGCACCGGTGCCGCTGCTCTGGGTCTTGCCACTCGCATTTTACCTCTTAACGTTCACGATGGCGTTCGCGCGGCGCAAGTTGTATTCGCGGTGGCTGATGGTGCGCCTCGTTGCGGTGACGCTGGGAAGTCTCGGCTACGCCATTTACGATCCGTCATTCACCGAGTCGGTGCAGGTTGCGGTACCGGTATTTTGCATCGGCATGTTTGTGTGCTGCTTGTTCTGCCACGGTGAATTGGCGAAGTTGCGGCCCGCGCCGAAGCACCTCACTTCGTTTTATCTCGTGGTCGCGGGGGGCGGCGCGCTCGGCGCGGTTTTTGTCGGCTTGATCGCGCCGCGGGTGTTCGCGGCGGCGTACGAATATCCGTTGACGCTGTGTCTGACGGCGGTCGCCGCTGCGGTGATGGTATGGTCTACTGGATGGCTTACGCGCGCGTTCTGGACGGTGGGCACCGCGGCGATGGTTGCGGTGTTGGCGGTTCACGTTCACGAGTACGACAAAAGTTCCATCCTCGTCGCGCGCAATTTCTACGGCGGACTCCGCGTGCAACTACATTACGACTGGCTGAAGCAGCCGTATCACACTCTCTACCACGGGCAGATCGAACACGGAGCGCAGTCTCTGCACTCGCCGAAGAGTCTGGAGCCAACGACGTACTATGCGAGGGATTCCGGCGTGGGCCTCGCGCTGGATTATTTCGACGATAGTCCGCGACGGATCGGCGTTGTGGGCTTGGGAGCCGGCACCATCGCCGCATATGCCCAGAAGGGCGATGTGATGCGTTTTTACGACATCAATCCACTTATCGTCGAGATCGCGGGCAGCCAATTTACGTATCTGAGCGATGCGCGCGCCCGCGGCGCGGACGTTGATGTGACGCTCGGCGATGCACGCCTCTCGCTGGCGAATGAGGAGCCTCAGCAATTCGACGTACTCGTGATTGACGCGTTTTCCGGCGACGCGATCCCGGTCCACTTGCTGACGCGGGAAGCGGTCGCTCTCTACCTCCGGCACCTGAAGCCAACTGGCGTTCTCGCGATCCATACGTCGAACACATACTTGAATCTCGCGCCCGTCGTGCAGCTGCTTGCCGACGACGCGCACTATCCGGCGCGACTGATATCGAGCGGCGACGACATTCGCAAATTGGTTGATAGTTCGGATTGGGTGCTGCTGAGCCGCAACGAGGATTTCCTAGGCGATCTCGATGACTCGACGCTACAGGAAGCTATTCCCGTGCTCCCAAAACTGCATGTCTGGACGGATGACTACAACAATCTATTCCAGATTTTGCGGCCGGTGCGGTTCCTCAAGAGGAATGCAGGGTAGCGGCAAAGTCTGCATCACCCCAACAGCGTGGGGCCTTCGAGTCAAATTCTTGGTTTACCAACCACGAGATGACTGTCCGCCGATCGAACAATTCGGAACCAGACTCCATGCCAAGGCGAGCCAACCGATCATCCAGGCGCATGGCGGCTGAATATGAGTTGCATACACAGCGTTTTTCATATCTACTTCCCCTCGACGCCATCACTTGAACCTGCTCTTACCTAAAACGTTTCATACAGGCAAAAACGTATGCTTGCTTTACCAACCGCGAGCTTTGTTCTATTGACTCGCAAGCTCCTTCTGCTAGACTCCGCGCATTTAATTTTCCGGGCGGCTGTGCGTCTTCGTGTGCAGCCGTGGTCAGTATCACTGTAAATCTCAGTCGCAGCACGGGAGGGGGAATCGCGGTGCGAGGAACGGTAAAGTGGTTCAATAACTCGAAAGGGTACGGATTCATCGGTCGAGACGATGGACCGGACGTGTTCGTACACTATTCGGCAATCACAGGCGACGGCTATCGCACTCTACAGGAAGGAGATCCGGTCGAGTTCGAAATCGTGCAAGGTCCCAAGGGCCCCCAGGCAGCAAACGTCCAAAAAGCTAGCTAAGTACCCGCAATCATTTTGGCCGGCGGAGCAGCATCTGCCGGCCTTATTTTTTGCATTGAGTTTCCAGGCATTCCTCCCCCGCTCAACTCGCCTTATAATCCCCGGCATGGACAACAAGACCCTCGCGAAGATCCTAAGAGAAACCGCCCAGCTGCTGGAGATCGACGGCGCGATCATTGGGCGCTATCGGACCTATGAAAAGGCTGCCGAGCTGATTGCCGGCATGCACGAGTCGATTGAGCAACTCGCGAAAGAGCCAGGAAAGCTCGAAGAGCTTCCCGGCATCGGCGAACGCATGGCCGAGCACATCGAAGAGATCTTGAAGACCGGGGATTACACCCTGCGGCAGAAGCTGCTAAAGAAGTTTCCGGTAACGCTGCTGGATATTTTGAACTTGCAATCGCTTGGGCCGAAAAAGGTCGCGTTTCTCTGGTCCAACTTCAAGGCCGCAACGGTTGCCGACGTCGAGAAGCTGGCAAACGAGGGCAAACTGCGTGATTTGCCGGGCTTCGGCGAGAAGAGCGAGCAGAACATCCTGAAGGCTGTCGCCACCCACCAGCGATCCACGGGACGTTACCGCATGGACACTGCCGAGGCCGCTGCCGCGGCGATCATCGAGCATATCAATCGATATCCCAAGGGCGTAGCGTCGGTGACCCCGGCCGGTTCCCTCCGTCGAGGACGCGAAACCGTAGGCGATCTCGATCTCCTGCTTACGCTCGCGGATGGCTTCACCTCGCAAAAACATATCGACACGATCGCCGCCCACATCCTCACCTATCCACGGATCGATCAAGTCCTCGCAAAGGGTGAAAACAAAGTCAGCTTCAACCTCGATAGTGGTTTGCAGGTCGATGTCCGCCTTCTCGACAAGGACTGCTTCGGAGCGGCGCTGCTCTATTTCACTGGTTCGAAAGAGCACAACGTCAAGCTCCGGGGACGCGCCAACGACATGGGCTTCACGCTCAACGAATACGCACTGGCAACACTAAAGGGCGAAAAGCGAGTGGCTGGCCGCACCGAGGAGGAAATCTACGCCAAGTTAAAGATGGACTACGTCGCGCCGGAGTTGCGCGAGAACACGGGCGAGATCGCCGCCGCCGAAGCGCACAAACTTCCGAAGCTGATCGAACGAAGCGATATTAGGGGCGATCTCCAGATGCACTCGACCGCGAGCGACGGCAAGCACACCGTCGAGCAAATGGCTCTGGCTGCGAAAGCGCTCGGACACGAGTACATCGCCATGACCGACCATTCGAAATCGGTCACCATTGCCAATGGTCTCGACGAAAAGCGCGTCGTCACACACATGAAGAAGCTGCGAGCGATCGACGCCAGTGGGCTCGGCATTCGGGTGCTGGCTGGCTCCGAGGTCGATATCCTCAAAGACGGCCAACTCGACTATTCCGATGAAATACTGGCGCAGCTCGATGTAGTGGTCTGTTCGATCCATTCCTACATGCAGCTCGACCGTTTCGCCATGACCGACCGCATGCTGGCGGCGATCGAAAATCCCTACACCCAGATCATCGGCCATCCGACCGGCCGACGCCTGCTCGTGAGGGATTCCTTCGACTACAACATGGAAAAGGTGCTCGACGCCTGCGCCAAGCACGGCGTCGCCATGGAGTGCAACTCCTACCCCGAACGGCTCGACTTGCGCGAGGTCTACCTGAGGATGTGCAAGGAGCGCGGCGTCAAGGTCGTTATTTCGACGGACTCACACAACACCCTGCACCTGCCCTACATTCGGTACGGCATCACAACCGCCCGCCGCGGCTGGCTCGAGAAAGCCAACGTCATCAATACCCTCCCGGTCGATGAATTTTTGGCGGCACTGAGACCAAAGCCCGGCTCGGTCGTCAAGAAGCAAGCAGCCGCAAAAAGCCCGAGATAGTGGGTTGGGAAGATGGAACCTTTTTCCGACACTTTGCGTATCTGCCGTCAGACGTTAGCGGCACGATACCCGCCGCAAGTTCAATGGCACTTCAAATGGCACCGCAAACGGAGGTAGCCTCAAAATGAACCTGCAAACTCAGCGCTGGGCCAACCGCATCGGCAGTGCTGCCCTTTTACTGACCGGCTTGCTGGTCACATCCGCTTCGCTTTCGCCTGCCGCCCGCGCGGAAGAGTGGAACAAGTCCTACCCGGTTTCGGGCCGGGCTCAGGTCAAGGTCGATACCAACGACGGCGCCGTCCAGATCTACACGGGCGACTCGAAGCAGGTCGAACTGCGCGTCATCTACGACGGATACGAGATGAACAAGAATTTGCACATCGATTCCCGCCAGGATGGCGACAGTGTTCAGCTCAATGCTCGCGTGAGTGGTCATTGGGGATTTGGCTGGAGTGGTGGTCACCGGCGGCTTCGCCTCGAAGTCCATATGCCGAAAGACGGCGACCTCCAGGTCGATACTGGCGACGGCTCGGTATCGACCGAGACCGTGAACGGTAAGGTCAAGATCCACACAGGCGACGGCTCCGTGCGCGCCCAGCAGGTTAGCGGTGACGTGGACATCGACACGGGCGACGGCAGCATTACCGTGGATGGCGCCAAAGGTGACATCCGCCTCCGCACCGGCGACGGCCACATCGAAGCCCGCAACCTCGACGGCAAAGTCGATGCCTTCTCCGGCGACGGCCACATCACGCTCGACGGTCGCCTCGACGCCCTGACCGTCAAGACCGGTGACGGCAGTATCGACGCCAAGATTCGCTCTGGCTCGAAGATCGATTCGAGCTGGAGCATTCGCACTGGGGACGGCAGCGTCGACGTTGTCCTTCCGGCCGAGCTGCAAGCCAATATCGATGCAAGCACCAACGACGGCCATATCAGCCTGGGTATCCCGGTGACGGTGGAAGGCACCTTCAGCAACTCGCAGATTCACGGCAAGATGAACGGCGGCGGGCAAACGCTCGTGATTCACACCGGCGACGGGTCGATTCGGCTCAGCAAGGCCTAAGCAGATCCAAATCGGGAACGCCCTAGGAATACCGCTTCGCCTGCGAAGCGGTATTTTGGTTTCAGAACCACCGCCCGGTCGGCCAGCCCTGTCCTCGTTGGCTACGTCCGGAGTCCTAATCCACGGTGTATCTTAGGTACCAGTACTCCAGATTCTGGGTGTTTCCTGCCTCCAAGTGTCCCAAAATTCTTTACAGGATAGTTTGTATACCCCAGCTAACTATCGATTTATCAGGTGCATTTTTTGGACGCTGAAGTGCCCTTATTCCATGTGACTTTGGGGAGAGAGAATGATCATCTTCGTTATCACATTCGCCATTATTTCGCTCTTCGCGCTTACCCTCACTGGGTCGATCGCGGCCGGCACTCGTCGCCGCGCCTAAGCTTCGGCGGAATCTACCCCCGACACGTCCCCTCGGTTCTTACATGATCGAAATACATTATTCGTAGCGCAGTGCCGTCAAGGGGTTGATCGTCGTCGCTCGGTGTGCCGGCAGCCAGCAGGCTACGAGCGCCACGACGGTCAATAGGCCTACCACCCCTCCGAATGTCATCGGATCGGTTGCTGAAATCCCGACCAGCATCCCCGCAAGAATCCGTGTAGCCGCCAACGAGATTCCCAATCCGACGATGATTCCCGATCCGACAATGAAGATGCTCTGCCCCAAAACCATCTTCAAAATGTCGGCGCGCCCGGCACCCAATGCCATGCGGATGCCAATTTCGTGCGTTCTCTGAACCGCGGCGTAGGAGACGACGCTGTAGACGCCAACAATGGCCAGGAGCAAGCCGAGCAGGCCCATGGACGTGGTCAATTGTGCGCCTAGGCGGAAGAATAGATAGCCGTTTAAGCCTCCCAAATCTTCGTCCAACGTTCTGACCCCCGACAGTGGCAAGTTCGGCGCAAACTCGTGGATCTGGTCAATGGCTTGCCGCTTGATGGAGTCGGTCGGCACCGACGAGCGAACATGAATTGTTCGCAGCGGCATGTAACTCTGTTCCAGCGGAATATAGAAAAATGGGGTCGGTTCTTCGACGATACTCTTGATGTTTACGTTCTGCACCAGCCCAACGATCTGAATGTCCTTCTGGTCTCCCACGGAGCGGAAATGCTTTCCGATCACGTCCTGATTGGGCCAAAACTTCTTCGCCATTGCTTCGTTCACGACGGCTACGTTCGGCGACTTCTCGCCATCCGCGCTGGTAAATACGCGTCCCCTATGCACCGGTATTCGAAGGGTTTCAAAATAGCCCGGGCCGATGATGTTGTAGCCCACGTTTGGAGGCGGCTGCCCAGGTTCCATTGGTCGCCCATCGATCAAAATTCGCTCGTCGGCGCTGATCACGCTCAGCGGCGTGACGAAAGCCTGACTGACAGAGACGACGCCGGGCAGTCCGCGCAGCCGTTCATCTACCTGGTGGTAAAACTCCTTCCCTTGCGCGTCGGTGTAGCCAACCTGTTTCACGTCGACGGGGATATCCAGTACGTGATCTGGATTGAAGCCCAAGTAGACCTGTTCGGCCTTGATCGCGCTCCGCACGAACAAGCCAGCCACGATCAAGAGCACGAGCGAGCCGGTTACCTGAGCCATCACCAGCCCGTTGCGCAACAAGTGACGTCCTCGGCCGTCCGACGAACTGCGTCCGCCTTCGCGCAGCAAGGAGTTCACGTCGGCTCGTGACACGCGCCAGGCCGGCATGATGCCGACCACCGCTCCGGTCAACAGCACGACAATCAGCGTGAACAGGAAGACGCGCCCATCCGGTTCGAAATTGAACTTGATCGGCAGGTCGGTGCCGAGGTTGAGCGAAGAGAGAAAGCCCCCGGCCCACCAACCCAGCAGCAATCCGGCAGCCCCACCGCAAACCGACAGCAGCAGGCTTTCGGTCAGATATTGGCGAATCAAGCGAGAGCGCCCCGCGCCGACAGCGGCGCGAATTGCCATTTCACGTTGCCTCACCGTCGCGCGGACGAGCAAAACATTCGCAATATTGAAGCACGCTACGATCAACACGAGCCCACCAAGCGCCGTAAAGGCGAGCGACACGTTCGGGATCGTGTTATCCGGATCGGGTTCGGGCCGCGCCAGCTTTTCGGGAAAGATCGGGAACGTGACACCCTTGTCAGTGTCGGGATGTTGGTCGCCGATCCGTTTGGCGATCACATCGAGCGTGGCGGCTGCCTCGCGCAGGTCGACGCCCGGCTTCAGCCTCGCCATGAGCGCCATGCTGCGCCGATTTCGTTGGGTCCAAAGTTCCGTTATCCCATCGTCGCCCTGAAGGCCGGTGGTCGCGCCAAGTGGTACGTAGCCGTCCATGCTCATGAACGCCTGCGTGCCCGTGAAACCTTTGGCCGTGACGCCAACGACCGTCATCGGACGGTCATCGACCTCCACCATCTTTCCGATCACGCTCGGCGCGCCATTGAATCGTTTCTGCCAATACGTGTAACTGAGCACGATGACGGGATCTGCGTGAGGCGTCTGGCCCTCGGTCGGCAGAATCAATCGGCCCAAGGCCGGCTTAACTCCTAGCGTCGAGAAATAGTTGCCGCTCACGCGGCTCATGACGCAGTGATCGCCTCTGCCGTCGGAGACGAGGCTCGAGAGGATGGTTCGATACCCAAAAACCTCGCCCATCGAAGCCGCTTGACTTCGAATGTCCTGAAAATCGAGATATGAGAAGTTCTGGATGCCATCGGTTCCCTGTTGTTTCAATGCCAGCACCGTGATTTCTTGCGGATTCGGTACCGGCAGCGAGCGCAACAGCAGGCCGTTGATCACGGTGAACACGGTCGTATTCACCGCCATGCCCAAGCCCAGCGTCACCACCGCGATCAGCGCAAACCCCGGCGCATTTCGCAGCGATCGTATCGCGTACTTCAGGTCCTGGACAAAGCTTCGCATTTCTCGCACCTCGGTTTGGATAGGCCGCCTACTCGGTCAATTGCATTCGTCCTTCCGCGGCAGACCGGTCCATGGGCGTCTAACTACATTAGAATCATCCCGATGTCCACGAACTCGTTGCCGCTTGCTGAGCGAAGTTGCTCGTTTGTGGGAACGATTGTCCGCTTTCGAACACGCCCCATCATCGCTTTTCGCGCTTCTTTGTTATGGGAACCGGGTAAGGAGTATCATCCGGTCGTTCGGTTTCTCCCTTTCCAACGAGTCAAACGATTTCGGGAGTTTGTCCATGGAAGCTCAAAGATTGATCTCTTCAAACGACCGGGAGCGGGTCGAAGCCCTTCAAAAATATCAAATTCTCGACACCGAGCCCGAGCAAGCTTTCGACGATCTAACCCTACTCGCGTCGTTCATCTGCAAGACTCCGATCGCACTGGTTTCGCTGATCGACGAGAACCGCCAATGGTTCAAGGCGAAGATCGGAATGAAACCGTCGGAGACGCCGCGAGACATCGCTTTCTGCTCTGTCGCGATCCAGCAAGCCGATGTCACGGTCGTTCCGGACACTCTCAAGGACGAACGTTTCCGCGACAATCCTTTCGTCACCTCGGAACCAAAAATCCGGTTTTACGCGGGCGCGCCCTTAATCAATGAAGACGGGTACGCGCTTGGCACACTCTGTGTGATCGATCAGCGTCCGCGCGAGATGACTGCGGATCAGAGGGAAGCGCTTCAAGCGCTGAGCCGGTTGGTTCTGGCGCAACTCGAATTTCGGCGAAATTTAATCCTGCTGAAGCAGGCGCTGAACGAACGGACGAAGGACGAGCACGAGCGCGAGCGCGAGATCGTGAAACTGCAGCAACAGTTGACCCGCGTGCTCGGTTTGAAGATTAACTGACGCCGTCTTACGTCTATCACACCGTTTGGCGTTGGCGCTGGTTACTCCGCTCGCGCCTCAGCTACGGCTACTCCGGCGCCACGTCGTGTGACGCCCCACGCGATCGTCAAACTGCCCACCATCAACAACGCCGCCAGCCAATAGGGTGCGCCGGGAAGATGAATTCCCCACTTTGGCGAAATCGCCGCCGCAAACACCTCTGTGAACACGAGCGGCGCAATCATCCCCGCGACGCCGAACATGCTCATCAAGGCGCCTTGCAATTGGCCCTGCGCCGACTTGTCCACGCGCCGCGACATCAGCGACTGCACCGCGGGACTTCCCAGCCCCCACAGCGACAGCAGCGGAATGCTAATCAGCAGGATGGGGGTGTTTGGCGCAGCCGCGAGCACCGTGAATCCGGCCAACCCGCACAACCATCCAAGGTACAGCGTCCGTACTTCCCCAAGGTTCTTGATGGCGAGCGAAATGAGCACCGCCGACACTACCGTCGACCCCACTCCCACTCCCGTGAACGCCCACCCGGTCAGCTGCGTCCCCCAGTGATACCGATAGTCGGTGTATAACACAAACATGCTCGGCAACGATTCGTGTGCGTTGTAGGTGAGAAACATCGCCGCCGCGAGCCCCGCCAATTCCGGATGCGAGCGCAACAGCTTCAATGCGCCCAGTGGATTTGCGTTCTTCACGCTGAATGCCGACCTTCGTTCCTTCGGCAATGACTCTGGCAAAATGAACAATCCGTAGAGACCGTTCGCTAAACTCAAAATCGCGGACGCCCAGAACGGATAGCGCAGGCCGTAGCCACCGAGAAATCCTCCGAGCGCCGGCCCAACGATGAATCCAAGCCCGAACGCCGCGCCCAACATGCCAAATTTCGCCGCGCGCTGATCTTGGGGCGTCACATCGGCGATGTATGCATTCGCTGTCGGGATGCTTGCCGCCGTGATTCCGGAAATCACTCGCCCCACAAATAGCCAGCTCAGTGTTGGCGCCAAGGCCATCAGCACGTAGTCACAGCCCAATCCAAAATTGGACAGCAACACTACCGGGCGCCGTCCAAACCGGTCTGACAGCGCCCCCATCACCGGCGCGAACACAAATTGCATCGCCGCCCACACGAACGCGAATACGCCGGTTTGCGTCGCCGCCATCGCCATGTCACCGTGTTCGAATCGCACGATCAATCGCGGCAAAACTGGAATGATGATTCCGAGCGCCACCATATCGAGCGCCACGGTCACAAAGATGAAGGCAAACGCCGCCCTTCCGTGTCCCGTACTCCCAGGCTGCGCCGAAGGCGTCACTAGAACCGGTGGCGCCTCGGATATGGGCCCGACTTCATTCGACATCGACTACCTCCGGCGCATTCCGAAATCTTGACGCCAAGCCCACTCTGCCCGAATTCCAGCCTGGTCGTATTGTAAAAAATTGACGTCCGCGCGGGGTGCGGTCCAGCGGCTGTAACCGGACGCCTATTTCCCGAGCGTTGCGAACAATCCAATCGACCCAGCCAGCATCACGGCCGTGGCAATCCACCCAACTACACGCAAGTACGGTGGAAGAGTAAATTCGCCCATCACCTTTCGATTCACCGCCATCCGCATCGTCACCACCATTAAAGGTACCGAGGTCACGCCGTTGATCACCGCCGACCAGAACAGCGCTCGAATCGGATTGAGCCCGACAAAATTCAGTCCCAGTCCAAGGAGCGTCGCCACGGCCAACACGCCGTAGAAGTGCTGCGCTTCTCGTGGACGTTTTTCGAGGCTGGCTCGCCACTTGAACGCCTCGGCCACGCCATAGGCCGCTGATCCCGCCAACACCGGCACCGCGAGCAGGCCCGTCCCAATGATCCCCACCGCGAACAATCCAAACGCAAACCGCCCCGCCAGCGGTTCCAGCGCTTTAGCCGCCTGGGCCGAAGTCTGAATCTCCGTGATGCCTGCCAGGTGCAGCGTCGCCGCGGTCGTCAGAATAATGAAGAGCGCCACGGCGTTCGAAAATGCCATTCCGACATAGGTATCCACGCGGATGCGCGCGAATTGCTCGCGCGCCTGCCATGGCGCACGTCGCAGCGGATGTTCGTGGCGGTTCTCGCGAACGTCTTCGGCCTCCTCCGAAGCCTGCCAGAAAAACAAATAGGGGCTGATCGTCGTTCCCAACACCGCGATCAATGTCGTGAAATATTTTTTGCCGAGCGAGATCGACGGCACAAACGTCGCTCGCGCCGCCTGCCCCCAGTTCACGTGCGCCACAAACGCGGTCAGCACGTATGCGAACAACGCCAGCGTGAGCCATTTCAAATACTTCACATACCGGGTGTAAGGGACGTACATCTGCAACAGTAGCGATGCGACCGAGAAAAACACCACGTAAGGCAGCAGCGACCCACCCACGAGCAACTGCCCCGCCGCTCCCATCGCGCCTAGGTCCGCGCCCAAATTGAAAATATTCGCGATGCACAACAGCGACACAATGCCGAACAGAAGCGACCTCGGGTAATATTTCCGCATGTTCCCCGCGATGCCGACGCCGGTCACGCGCCCGATCCGCGCACAAATCTCCTGAATCACGATCATCAGCGGGTATGAGACCAGCATCAGCCAGGTCATTCCGTAGCCGAACTGCGCTCCGGTCTGCGAGTACGTGGCGATTCCGCTGGGATCGTCGTCCGATGCCCCGGTAATCAGCCCGGGCCCTAATTTCTGCAGAAAAGATTTCGGCGGCTGATCGGGAGACGGCCCGCCGTGATCGTCCGAGCGCTGAGGATCAATAGATGGTAGTGGATTGGACCGCGAGCCCTTGTTGGAAGTCTGTGTTCCCACTTTGCTCCCAATCTTCCTTCAAGGGATGTAAATGCAGAAATAAGATGCGAGGACTGAGCGAAAAGCTCCCGCCGGAGAGCACAAAGAGCTAAGTTTACGTTACTTCCGCAAAAAGTCCGCCACAGCGCTCGCGACCTTCGGCGTCTCGCAACCCGGCGCAAGATGCCCGCAGTCCGATTCCAATTCCAGCAATTGCGCGTGCAACAAGTTCGCGAAATTGATCGCCGGCTGAGGCGTCACCGTGTGATCCTGTTTTGCCACCACGACGAAAGCCTTCGCTTTCACCGCTCCGGCCGCTTTATCCATCGATCCGCCGAACGCGTCGGATATGTCCAGCGCCATCATCGCCTCGCTCTGCCGGATGGTGTTGTTCGCGTCTTCAGACTTGTCGGTTTCCGCCTTTTTGAGCGCATCGAGCGCTTGCTCGCGCGTGTGCGTGCGGTTGTACTCCGCCGGAGTCTGCAGCATCAGCTCGCCAATCTCGAAGTGCACCACCTTCGCTGGATTCTCCGTGTAGTCACCGTGATTCCATCCGGCGCTGTCTTTGAGTGCATCGATATTGAGGCGCCACATTACGACGTCATAAGGGGCGACGTGCGGCGACCCGACAATCGGAATCGCCTTTTCCATGAAGCCCGGGTACGACACCATCCATTGAAACGTCTGCATTCCGCCCATCGAAATGCCCATTACCGCTTTCACATGCTGGATGTCGAGCTTTGTGGTCAGCAGCTCATGCTCCGTGTTGACCATGTCCCGCACAGTGATCTTCGGGAACTTCATGTGCGGCTGGGCTGTGCTATTCGAAGGGGAAGACGACACGCCATTCGCGAGCGCGTCAATCAACACAACGTAATAGTCCGCGTCGCTAATCAGTTTGCCGGCGCCGACGTTGTCCTTCAGTTCCTCCGTGGTGCCACCCGCCCAGGTGGGAAATACCACAATGTTCGAACGGTCGGCGTTCATCTTGCCAAACGTTCGGTAGCCGATCCGGCAGTTGCGAAGCGTTTCGCCGCTGACCAGCTTGAAGTCACCGAACTCGGCGAATTTCTGTTCTTGAGCGGAAACGTTTTGAGAACAGAGCAGTGAGGCACAAACGCAGACACAAAAAATCAGGCTAAGTTTTGTCATTTTCACAGAGGAGGTTATACCGAAAACATTCACCACGCCGCAAGCCATCATCCTGAAGGGGCGGGGCTTGCTCCGCCCGGCGTGAATTTTCGTCGACCTACACGTCGCAGAGATCGACGGCCTGCCGTAACGAAATGAGCGGATCGCGATCCTTCGAAGGCACAAACTCATGCGCGACGTATCCTTTGTACGTAGTCGCCGCAATTCCGCGCATCACGCCATCCCACTGTACTTCCTGCGTCCCGTCGAGTTCATGCCGTCCCGGAACGCCTCCGGTATGAAAGTGCCCGATCATGTCGATATTCTTCTGAATCGTCCGCACCAAATCGCCTTCCATGATTTGCATGTGGTAGATGTCGTACAAAGCCTTCACGCGCGGGGAGTTGACCGCCGAAAGTACTTCAAAACACCAGGCGGAGTGGTCGCACATGTAGTCGTGGTGGTCGACCTTGCTGTTCAGCAACTCGATGACGATGGTGACGCCGTTGTCTTCCCCGATCCTCTTGATGCGATTGAGACCGAGGATCGTGTTCTTCGCGCCCTCGGCGTCGGGCATCCCATCGCGATTCCCCGAAAAAGTGATGACATTCGGCACACCGGCCTTCGCCGCCAGCGGGATATTCTTGCGAAAGTTCTCTTCGATCTTCGCGTGATTTTCGACGCGATTGAGCGCGTGCGGAATATCGCCGCCGCCTGCGTAACCCATTGCGCAAATCAGCCCATACTGCCGCGGCACTTCCCACTCTTCCACCGGAAGCAGATCGATCGCTTTGCAGCCGATCTCCGCCGAGTACGTGCACAACTTGTCGAGCGGGATGTCCTTGTAACACCACCGCGACACTGACTGTTTGATCGTTCCCTTGCGTGGAATCGGCACGATTCCCTTCCCGTCCGGCTGTGCGTTGCCTTGTGCCCACGCCGCTGCTCCGGACATCGCAGCAGCAGGAATCGAGGCGATCGTCGCCCCGGACACCGCCGTCTTGAGCAAATCACGTCGCGATAAGTTGTTCATAGCGGACCGAGTTTACCCAAGAACATTGAATCTGCAAACGTTTTCTGGTCGCCACTCAGAACAACCTTTCGCCCTCCCTGCCGTCTATGTCTACCAGGAGGTCGTGTCCATGAGAAAAGCGTCCGTCGCCGCAGCCGTATTGCTCTGCGCTTGCGTGAGCGAATCCCCGCGCGCAGCGGCTCAACCCCTCAGCGCTGACGACGCCGCGACCTTCCGCGGCAACCCCGCGCACACCGGAGTCTACCCCGCCCCAGGGGTCCCTCAATTCTCCAAAATAAAGTGGCAATTCCACACCAACGGCCAAGTCTTATCCTCGCCCGCCGTCACCGCTGACACGCTCTACATCGGAAGCAGCGACCACTTCCTCTACGCACTCGACCGCAACGCCGGCACGGAAAAATGGAAATTCAAAACCGAGGGCCGCGTCACTTCCTCGCCTGCGGTCTCCAACGGCCTCGTTTATTTCGCCAGCTACGACGGCAACTTCTACGCCGTCGATTCTGCCACCGGCGCGCAAAAATGGAAATTCGCACTGCCCTTCGAACGCCGCTTCGCCGCCACTCACATCCACGGCGCAACTCCGGCCGGCGAGACCATGCCCGACCCGTTCGACTTCTACCTCTCATCCGCCGTCGTCGCCGACGGTCTCGTCTACTTCGGCAGCGGCGACACCAACGTCTATGCACTGGACGCCGCCAACGGCACGCTGAAATGGAAATTCAAAACCGGCGATGTTGTCCACGCGTCCCCCGCGCTCGCAGACGGAAAACTTTTCATCGGTAGCTGGGACAGCTATTTCTACGCACTCGACGCAAGAACCGGCAGGGAACTCTGGCGCTTCAAAACCGGCGCAGATCCCGAAATTCACAATCAGGTCGGCATTCAATCTTCCGCAGCCGTCGCCAACGGTATCGTCTACTTCGGCTGCCGCGATTCCAATTTCTACGCGCTCGACGCCGCCACCGGAAAAGAACGCTGGCGCTTCAACAACAAAGGCTCGTGGGTCATCGGTTCGCCCGCCGTCCGCGACGACAAAGTTTATTTCGCCACATCCGACACCGCCCTGCTCTACGCATTCGACGCCAAGACCGGCACCCAAATCTTTTCGCTGAGCTTCAAAGGCTGGCCGCTCTTCTCTTCCCCCGCGATCGCCGCCGACCGCCTCTACGTCGGCTCACACGAAGGCAAACTCTTTGCAGTCGATCTCCAATCGCAAAAGCTCGCCTGGACCTTCGCCACGGACGGCTCGAAGAAAAATGGCCCCACCTACACCAAACCCGACGGCACAACGAACTACGAACTCGCTTTCACCGACTTTTTCTACGACGACATGGTCTCCGGCGTTCAAAAGCTAGCAACCGTCGGCGCCGTCCTCTCATCTCCTGTCGTCGCCGGCGACAGCGTCTACTTCGGCAGCACTGACGGAAACGTCTACGCCCTGATATAGAAAAGCAAAGGCCCCCGGTTTTGGTTTCCCCGGAGGCCTCGCCGATCCTCAACTCCACGCCGCTGTTCTATCGGTCGTCGTCATCGCCTCCAAACAAGCTGGGGGCGAACGCAACTCCACGCAGCACTTCTCCGGCCTTCGCCGATCGAATCGTGACGAAGTGGCCGAGGAAGTTATCGTGGCCCGAACCCTTTGGAAGAGTCCGCGACTTCAGCACGTCAACCACTCGAACCAGCTTATTCGGATCAGCGCCCTGATCCCCGCTCGGGCTGATTGTGGAAGTCACAGCGTAAAGTGTGACGGTGCCGTCGCGGTTGACCTTCCCAGTGATGTTTCGGCATCCGCCCGTCGCCGGATTCAGAGCCGCTGGATAATTCGCGACGCTGTATGGCACTCCGATGCTGAGCCCGTCCTGCAAAACGTAGTCCATGTGCCAAACGCCGCTCGTGAGGGTCCATTTCTGCACGCCCGCGGTCGCCAAGCTCGCCGCGTCCGCAACGTTGCCGTTCGCGGCAGGCGAAACCAGCGTGCCGTCACCTTCGTCGCAGACGTAGAGAGTGGTTGAATTCGCGAACCAGATCCCGAACGGGAAAGCAACGGGCGTCGGATTTCCCTTCGAGTCGACGCCGCTGGCAAGCGTAGTCGGAAAGCCCGGCAGAACCGTGATGGGCACGCTGGCAAGCGTTGAGTTGCTGCCGCTCGGCAGCACGCTCGGCGTGCCAACCTGGTAGACCGTATTGATGCCGTTGCCGCCGCTACCCTTTGTAACGTACAAAGTATTCTTGAACACCGTCAGTCCGCGAAAATTATTGTCCTTTCCTGCTTTGTCCGCCTTCGCATAAGGCGCGCCTGTCGAAGGATCGATCACCTGCGTGATCTCAAAGTCGCCGATCTTGTTGATGTTGGGCGGAACTGGTGGCGCCTGCCCCGGGACCAGGAGCTCAACGCCCGTAGACGTGACGAGATTCACTCCGACCTGCGTGCCGGATAGCTGGCTCGAAGACAGTCCGCCGTTGTTGTCATTTCCTGTCATGTAGTAGAGGGAGTTTGCCTTGATCGCCGCGCGTCCATTGTTACCGCTATACGCGTTGCCTTCGGTGATTTGCAACCGGCCGAACGCATCGACCTCCGCCACCGAACGGTAGTATTGCGAAGAAACCGGATTGGTCGGATCAGCCACGCCCGGCGTATTGGAGTTCGATACATCCAGCTGATTCGGTGCCGTAATAAAGCTTGGTCCCCCGCGATAACCCGCGAACGTGATCGACTTTCCATCCGTCGAACGATTCAACGCCAGCTCCGACTTCGAACTGAAACTCGTGACGATCTGGTTGCTCGGAATCGGCAGCGTCCCGATGAGAAAGCCATCCGTTGTAATGTCGTCGAGAAAAATCGGCGAGGTCACACCGAAGCTCGCGTCAGGACCATCGTTATTGAAGACCGTGGGGTAAGTGCCGTCGGCAACCGCCACTCCACATGTAACCTTTACGTTCGCAGTTCCTCCTGCAAGCAGCGGTACCGGCACGCTTCCCGCCACACAATTCGGTGGCAGCGTTTCCCCGACAGTTACCGTGGAATCGCTCCCCTGATAGACGCTGCGGCTCACTACCAGCGAATCGGGCACGAAGAGAAAGAACCTCTCGTCCGCGGCCACGCGCGGAGCCAAAGATCCGCCGACCAACATAAAAGCTGCGATTACTGCAAGAACTTTCCCGATAAAATGGTTTTTCACCTATGTAGCCTCCCAGCAGACGAAAATACCTGCCCTCAAAAGAGGCGCGTCTTAAGCCGCAGTTAAAGAACCATGAACACAACCTGAAGGTTTTTTCAGGTGATTGTTGTCAGGGAATTTGCAAATCGTCTGTCGATCGCGCATCATTACTGGTTTGTTTTCCATCTGTTGCACGAACCTTGCGAGCCCGCGATGGCTTCGCTCACTTTTTGAGCTTCTTGAGGGAGAGGAATGGACAAGCCGAGGAAGATCGAAGCAGCCAAAGGGAAATTGGGAGTTCTACTTCCCGGGATGGGCGCCGTTAGCACCACCTTCATGGCCGGCGTGGAGCTGGTCCGCAAAGGTAAATCGCATCCGGTCGGATCGCTGACACAGCTCGGTACCATCCGTCTCGGCAAACGCACCGACGGCAACTCGCCGCAGATCAAGAAATTTGTCCCGCTCACCGAATTGAAAGACCTCGAATTCGCCGGCTGGGACATCTTCAAGGACAACGCCTATCAGTCCGCCGCGAACGCGGGCGTATTGAGCCCCGAAGACCTCGCGAAAGTGAAACCCTTCCTCTCTACGATCAAGCCGATGAAGGCCGCCTTCGATCCCGAGTACGTCAAAAAACTTGACGGCCCCAACGTTAAAAAAGCCAAAAACAAATACGAGCTAGCCCTCCAGATTAAGGAAGACATCGCGAATTTCAAAAAGACCTCGAAGGTCTCGCGCCTGGTCACCTGCTGGTGCGGTTCCACCGAAATTTTCCTCAAACCCGAAGACGTCCACTCGACACCGGAAAAATTCGTCGAGGCCATGAAGTCCAATCACCCCGGCATCGCACCATCCATGCTCTATGCCTGGGCTTCAGTCACCAGCGGCGTTCCCTTCGCCAACGGCGCACCCAACCTCACGGTCGACATCCCCGCGATCCAGCAACTCGCGCAGGAACACGAAGTCGCCATCTGCGGCAAAGACTTCAAAACCGGCCAGACCCTGATGAAAACCATCCTCGCGCCCGGCTTCAAAGCGCGCATGCTCGGTCTCAACGGCTGGTTCTCCACCAACATTCTCGGCAATCGCGACGGCGAAGTTCTCGAAGATCCCGGCTCATTCAAGACCAAGGAGGAATCAAAACTCGGCGCTCTCGAATACATCATGCAGCCCGAGCTCTACCCCGAGCTTTACGGCAAGATGCACCACAAGGTCCGCATCAACTACTACCCGCCGCGCGGCGACAACAAAGAAGGCTGGGACAACATCGACATCTTCGGCTGGCTTGGCTACCCCATGCAGATCAAGGTCGACTTCCTCTGCCGCGACTCCATCCTGGCCGCTCCGATCGTTCTCGACCTCGTCCTCTTCCTCGACCTCGCCCAGCGCGCCGGAATGCGCGGCATCCAGGAATGGCTGAGCTTCTACTTCAAATCGCCAATGACCGCCCCCAAGCTCTACCCCGAGCACGACCTGTTCATCCAATCCATGAAGCTAAAAAATACCCTCCGCTGGATGATGGGCGAAGACCTGATTACCCATCTGGGCCAGGAATACTACGACTAGTTGTCCGCCACCTGATCACATAACCCCCGTCATTCCGAACGCAGCGGGCCGACTTTTTTCCGCGCGGTCATTTCCCGCGAACGCGCGGCCCCGCGCAGAGAGGAACTCTGCACCATCGCGTGCGCTAATCCCGGGGCGTTCCAACCTTGCTCGTTTTTTGCGCGATGAATCCCTCTTCGATGCTCCCGTCCATGGCGTCCGACCCGCTCCACCCAAATTCGAATTCCCAATCCGTTCCATCCAATTTTCTCATCCCCCAAAACGCTTTTTTCAGTTTGACCATCACAAGAACCCCAAGGTACCCTACGGTGTTTATGGCCGCACCTTCGCCGCTCACCTTGCCGCCACCGAGTTCATCACCAACCTATCTTGAGGAGAATCATGTCGAACGAACTGCGTAGCTTTCTGTCTCTGTCCTACGACGAATTGGAAGAACTGAACCTCAAGGCCAAAAAACAACGCCTCGACCGCGTTGCCGCGCACACCATTCAGGAAGAGCGCATCAAGTACCTCGCCGACGAAAAGCGCATCAAGGCCGTCACGGTGCTCTTCAGCGACCTCGAAGGTCGCCTGCACATGCTCGACTACGACAAGAAATTCCTCGTCAAGAGCTACGACAACCTCACCTTCGACGGCTCATCGATCCGTGGCTTCACCGCGCAGCGCGAAAGCGACCTCCGCCTCGGCATTGACTGGAGCGCCTTCTACTGGGGCCCCGCCGACATCTTCGGCTCCGGCAAAGTCCTGGTCTTCGGTGAAGTCATCGACAAGGACGGCTCGCCCTACAAAGCCGACATTCGTGGCGCACTGAAATCCTTCGCTACCGAACTCTACGAAGAAGAAAACTACACGCTCAACGCCGCCAACGAAATCGAAGGCTTTCTCTTTAACGGAGCCGACGCCGAAGCCCGCTACAACGAGACCGGCAAGTTCGACTACGTGAACACCGGCGGTTACTACCATTCCCTGCCCGGCGATCCGCTCCGCACATTCATCGACACATGCGCCGAAGTCCAGCGCGCCATGGGCTTCCAGAACGAAAAGGATCACCCCGAAGTCGCGCCATCACAATTTGAGATCAACTACGGCTACGGCGAATGCGTCGCTGCTGCCGACCAGATTCAGATCTACAAGCTGATCTGTCGCCAGGTTGCCACCAGGATGGGGCTCACCGCGTCCTTCCTGCCCAAGCCAGTCGTCGGCGTCAACGGCAACGGCATGCACACCAACGTGTCCATCAGCCAAAAGGGCAAGAATCTTTTCTGGGATCCTAAAGGCGAAGAAAAACTCAGCAAGGTTGGCTGGTCCTTCGTCGATCGCATTCTCACCCACGGCAACGACATTTGCCTGATGCTCAACTCCAGCGTCAACGCCTATCGCCGCCTCGACCCGCACTTCGAAGCGCCAAACCAGATCAAGGCCTCGGCGGTCGATCGCGGCTCGATGGTCCGCATCCCTATCGGCAACGAAAAGAGCATGCGCGTCGAAGTTCGCTCCGTCGCGCCCGACGCCAACCCCTACATGGTCATGTACTCGATCTTCAAGACCGGCATTCAGGGCGACACGTCGAAAACCAAGAACCTGCGCCAAGCCGAACGCTATTTGCCCGACAACATCTACACCGCCCTCGACGACTTCCGCAAAGCCAAGTGGACCAGCGAACTCCTCGGCGAAGATGTAAAAGGACGCTACGCCGACCTGAAGCAAGCCGCCGCCGACCGCTGTGCCCGCCAACTCGGTACCTTCGTCAAAGTGCCCGAGGTCCAGTTCCACCACGAGGTCTACAACCAGTTCCTCTGGAACATGTTTTAGTTCGCCGCAACTCAAACTCTCGTCACAAAACCAAAAGGGGCGCAGCAACCTGCCCCTTTTTCACAATCGGCGAGGAAAACATTCCCCACCGCCGCCCGTCCAAACCTTCACCATGACCCAACCGCCCGAAAACTTGCTGGCGCCCTGGCTCACAGTTTCCGACGGCGAGAAGGCTGTGTCCTTCTACAAATCCGCGTTCGGAGCGACAGAAGCATATCGCCTCGACATGCCACCCGAAGAAGGCACTGTCGTCCGTCTCTCACTTGGCGGCGCCGAATTCTGGGTAAGCAGCGAGTCCGCGAGAGGGGCTAAAGCGTCGCCGGACGCAGTCGGCGGCGGTTCTGTCCGGATGATCCTGACGGTCCCAGATCCGGACTCGCTTTTCGCACGGGCAATATCGGCGGGCGCAACCGAAGTCTTCCCTGTCGGCGAAGATCACGGCTGGCGACTCGGCCGCCTAGCCGACCCCTTCGGCCTCCACTGGGAAATCGGCCGCCCGCTCGCCGAGTAGCAACGCAAGAAGCCAAGTGCTTGCAGAGTCCTGCCATGTGCATCTTCACGGGTTCCGGAGGGGATATCCGCGACGCAAACGCTCAGGACTTTGGTCCAGTTACTTTTGTCTTGCAGGCTAAAACGTATAGCGCAACTCGATAAGCGGCTGACTAGACTTTTCAGGCCGCTCGCTAAACGGCGCCGCCTCCCGAACTCTCGCCAAACTGGCTGCGTCCAAGTCACTCCTTCCTGAGCTGAATTCAAGTCTCAGGGAGTCCTTCGGAATATGTCCGTCCTGCTGAATGCGACACTCCAAGGTGTTTACGCCTTTGTCGCCCATTCCAACGGAAGGCGGCATGTTCGCAAGCCAGTGTTTCCTGACCGCTAAATAAGCGTCGTGAAGGTAAGTCTGAAGTCGATTCCTCAGTACTGGTAAGCAATTCCAGAGTGCAATGAGCCCGATCCTGTTGCGCGGAGCCACCGGGTTGCGGGATACCACCCTTCGACGAAACAGCCGTCCCGCTCGTCAGAAAAAGGGTCGAACAGCACGACGATCAAACAACGGCTCACGTTCTCAAAAACATAGGCTCACCTTCCCCTTAGAACGCGTCCATTCGCTCGACTACAGAGGATTCTTCGTCAAGCCAGATGACATGACTCCGTTCCGGAATCGCCCCAGCCGCAAGTAGTACCGTCCCCGCAAACAACGTCGTATCCCCAATGTAATTCAGTGCCTCAACAAGCCCGTCCGCCGGCGCAGCTGTGAGAATCGGGAAATACATAGTTATCACCAGCAGGACCAGCACGACGCCGAGCACTGTAGTCGCAGCGCGAGTGTATTTGTTGACCAGCAGGCACGTCCCGCTAGCGAAGAGTGCCAGTCCGGTCACATATCCCCAGGCGGCGCGGACTGGAATCCACACCGGCGTCATCTTGGCCAGCGGAACACCGGGAATGACATCAGGGTGAAGGAATGTCTCGATGGCAAAGAAGACTAGAATCGCCCCGAGAGCGACGCGGCAGACCAGAGGGCCTCGCTTCGCAAACAGAAATAACCCACACGCGAAGGCGATTTCCCGCGCCGCGACGGTCCAGAAAATGCGATTCCCCGGGCCGGCCACGACATTCGGCAAATGAATCATCAAAACAAACAGCACGAACATGAGCCCCGTGAGCGACGCCGCCAGCTGCGCGTACCTGTTCACCGCGATGCTCGTAGCCGCAGCAAACAGCGCAAACCCCACAAAGGAAGCCCAGAACAAATGCCCCGGCATCCACTTGGGCACAAGTTGAGCCAAAGCCCTGGGCGCCGCAAGATGCTCCGCCCCAAACATCGCCAGCCCAATAGCGACAAACACCCGCCCCAACACCGGCAAGCCGACAAACTTCGGCGACAGCTCCCTACGAACGCACACCAGCGCAAGCAGGAAGTACGCAAGCCCTGCAACCCACATCCAAAAAGGAAGTCCCGAAGTCATGGCCTCGGATTCTGTGCGGCCGCGCGTCGTCCGTCAAGAAAAACTCACTAACCCAGCCTGTCATCCCGAGCGTAACGAGCGATCTGCTTTTTTTGGGGCCGAACCGATTTTTCGAATCGAGTCGTCTTGACCGTTGGGACGATCACCTGCGCGTTCGGATGGCTTCGGCGCGCTGACGAGCCAAGTTCGCTTCTTGCGCTTTTCCCTCTTCGCTGTAAAGAGACTGAGATTGTTCAGGACCGGAATCAGGCCCTCTCCAAATCGGCACCGCCAAACGCTTCGCGAATCGTCAATGCGCGGCGTAACGCAAGCTCGGCTTCCGGAAGGCGCCCTTCGCCGTCGAGAGCCATGCCGAGGCGGTTCAGGGTCGACGCGACTTCCCAGCTCTGCTTGCCAACGGTGGCTTCGAGATTAGGAAGCGCCTCGTTTGCCATTCGTTCAGCCTCGGCGAAATTACCAACGCCGTCGTAAGCAAGGCTCGCTATCGAAAGTCCATGCGCACCGAGGGGCCTTTGGTCCGAGGTTCGTTCGGCAGATGGCGAGGCTTCTTTCCGCTACGGGCACAGCCTTATCGAATTGTTCGGTCATGTAATAAAAGTAGGCCATCTGGTTCAAAGGCCAACATAGCTCCAAGCCCCTGGGCCCATGCACTTTCTCCTGCACCCTCAACGAATCGCGAAACAAACCTTCGGCCAGCCCATGACGGCCCATTTGAAAAGAGATAGCGCCCAGCGTGCCCAGAAGGTCGCCGTACAAACCAATGGCGCCCATCGCGAAAAGCACCGTCAGGGTTTCAAGGACAGTAAAGAAGAGCCTTCGTCGCCGTGCAGTCGGCGATTCATCGCGTTTTTTCTTGGCATCTGGGCTCAAGTTTATTCCCTCCACGCGGCCTCGAGCGGCGCGTGCGGGTTGCGTAAGTGGACGGCGAGAATTTGAGTAACGATCTAGAAGTTATCTCATAAACACTTTCAAGCGGCTGAGCGGTTGAAACTTATGACAAACGGCGTAAACCGAGAGCATGGACCTTACCGACGCCCAGTGGGCGGTTCTCGAACCGCTGTTTCGTCCCCAACGACGAGCCGATGGGCGAGGGCGACCGTGGCAAAACACGCGTGCGGTACTGAACGGAGTCTTTTGGGTTCTACGCACGGGTGCTCCTTGGCACGACCTGCCGTCTCGCTATCCGCCCTATCAGACCTGCCATCGGCGCTTCCAACAATGGCAGCGCAGTGGACTGCTGACACGCCTGCTGCAAAACCTGGCCGAGGACTTACGAGACCGAGGGAAGCTCGATCTGAGCGAATCCTTCATCGACGCCAGCTTCAGCGGCGCGAAAAAAGGGGCTCTAGTGTCGGCCCTACAAAGCGCGGCAAAGGCAGCAAAATCATGGCAATCGCAGACGGCCATGGTTTTCCTCTCTCCGTGCACGTGGCCAGCGCTTCGCCTCATGAAACAAAACTCGTCGAACCCACGCTCGACCAACGCTTCCTTGCCCAGGCTCCCAAACGAATGATCGGTGATCGCGCTTACGACAGCGATCCACTGGACCAGCGCATCCACGAACGATATGGCGTGCAACTCATCGCGCCCCACAAATTCGTGCGGGTCGCAGCTGCCACGCAGGACGGCCGCGTTCTGCGCCGCTACCGGCGTCGCTGGAAAGTCGAGCGCTTGTTCGCTTGGCTTCATAACTTTCGCCGTACCGTAATTCGCTGGGAATACTACCCAGAAAATTTCCTCGGGATGGTCCAACTCGCTTGCGCCATCATCCTCCTGAGACATTTATGAGATGGCTTCTAGATAACGAGATTACCCCGTGATCTCAATTGGGCCCTATAGCTCACAGGTAAGGGTACGGTCAGTCCCCGGTAACGCGAAAACAAACTCAGGGCGCCATTTCCGATTCGGCCAACTCGCCATCAAATCTGACTTCTACTCGACTGATCACTTCGCAGGGATGATTTTCAAACCAAAGTGGACGATAGACCCAGCGTTCAATCGCCCACTGGGCTGCGCTCGTGAAGGGCTTGGGACCTGAAGTTCGGAGAACCTTCACAGACCCGTCCTGCAGAACCAGATATTCAACAAACACGGACACCGCACCCCGAGTCGTCGGTCCGCGGGGATACTCGGGCAGCATCCGTCGAACAATGAAGCCATCCAGCGCCTGACCGGGCCAGACCTTTCTCTCACTGGCACCCTGCCGATAGATCGCCCCGATGTCGGGGAGAGGCAGAAAATGAATTCCCACGCCGTTGGCAACGTAAATCCGAGTCGCGCCACCACTTACTGGACTTTTAAGAGGCAGCGAAGAGTACAGCGTCGATGCATCCGGAAAAACACGAGCGTCTGTGATTTGGGGCGGTGGTTCCGGAAAGGGCGGCGGTAACGGTGCGCCTCCCGCACGCAGAGGCATCTGGGTTACGTAACCCCACGACGCCAGCAGAACGAGAACGATCATCAGGCCGTGCACTGTCACCGAAACGAGGGCCGGCAGACGCAGCGACATCGGCGAAGCAGCTTCCAACACTAGAAACGCGGCCTCAATAGAGGCGATTGCGCGTACACGGAGGACGTTCCAAACGACGTTGCACAGGTCCGCAAAAGTAGGAGACATGTCGTCGAGAAGCGCGTCGAATTCGACGCCATACCTCTCGCGCCACGCTGCCGGGTACATCCGGGCCGCCCAACGCAGTAAGGCCTTCATGCTTCTCTCGTTCGTCGATTTCCGGCCCGGACAACTTGTTCCAGCAGCGCGAGCTGCGCCTTTAGCTGTTGACTGCCTTCTGCCGTGATTCGATACGGAACCCTTCGCGACTCCGATTTAATCGCTCGAATCCACCCACGTTCCTCAAGCCGGCAGATCGCCCCGTACAACGTCCCTGGCCCGAGCCGAACACCAGCGAAGGCCTTGATATCTTCCATGATTGCGTAACCGTGTTTGTTCCCTTCCGCAAGGCTCGCGAGAATGAGAACCGTAGGATCCGACATAACTATTACGCCCCACGTAGTAACGTACAGCGTAGTAGTTCGCCCGTCAAGCCCAAGCTTCGACAAAAAAGGAAAGGGCGCGGCCGGTTCGCTGCGCCTTTTTCCGACGACCGATCGATCAGCAAATCCGAAACGAAAACTACCCCTTAGCTCCCTGCTTCGCCTCCACAGCATCCAGCACGCGCGTCGAGTAGATCAGCGCCGCTCCGGCGTTCATGCTGACTGCAACTCCAAGCGCCTCCGCAATTTCTTCCTTCGTGGCTCCGGCCTTGAGCGCGAGGTCCGTATGCACAGTGATGCAACCATCGCATCGCGTCGTCACCGCGCACGCCAGTGAAATCAGCTGCCGGGTCTTCTCGCCGAGCTTCGTTGTTTGCGCATTCGCCGCGCCCAACGTCATGTAGCCGCGAACGGTGTCCGGGCTCAGCTTCTTCAGTTCACCAAGCTCCGACAGGATCCGTTTCTGGTATTCATTCCAATCGAGCATCATGGCTGGCTCTCCGTATTCGACTTCGACTCAGCTGGCAGCTTCGCATTGTACCAATCCGCCTCACGGCCCGCTCGAAGTGACGAGGAACTGACCGCGCGCGGCCCTGCCATTTTGGCGGTTTTCCGCCTTGTGATATGTTTTCAAGTTCGCGTTTCGAAGTGCGACGCGACTGACAATTAACGCTCCCGGAGGCTTGGAACTTCATGAAGAACGCGTACAACGGTCAGGCAGTCCCGGCTGACGGCAAGGCAATCGGCTACAGCGGCGGCGAACTGCAGGTCCCCGACTCGCCGATCATTCCCTTCATCGAAGGCGACGGAACCGGCCGCGACATCTGGAAGGCGTCGCGCCGCGTGTTCGACGCAGCCGTCGAACATGCCTACGGCGGCAAAAGGAAGATCGCCTGGTTCGAAGTCTTCGCCGGCGAAAAAGCATTCAACACCTTCAAGGAGTGGCTACCCAACGACACCGTCGAAGCCATCCGCGACTTCCGCGTCGCCATCAAGGGCCCGCTGACAACTCCCGTGGGCGGCGGCATCCGCTCCCTCAACGTCGCGCTGCGCCAGCTCCTCGATCTCTATTCCTGCGAGCGCCCGGTGCGTTATTTCCAGGGAGTTCCCTCCCCCGTCCGCGAACCCGAAAAGATGGACGTCTTCATCTTCCGCGAAAACACCGAAGACGTGTACATCGGCATCGAGTGGCAATCCGGCACGCCCGAGGCGAAGAAGCTGCTCGAGTTCCTCAACAACGACATGCTCAAGGGCGGCAAAAAGCAGATCCGCTGGGATTCCGGCGTCGGCATCAAGCCGATTTCGCCGACCGGCACGAAGCGATTGGTGCGCCGCGCGCTCAAGTATGCGCTCGCGAACAAGCGCAAGAGCGTGACGCTCGTTCACAAGGGCAACATCCAGAAATTCACGGAAGGGGCATTCCGCGACTGGGGCTACGAACTCGCGCAGCAGGAATTCCGCGCCGACACCGTGACCGAGCGCGAAAGCTGGATCATCGACAACCTCGACAAGAACCCGCAACTCACCGTAGAACAGAACGCCGCGATGATCGAACCCGGAATCGAACAGGCCACCGACGCCTTCAAGAAATCGCTCTACGACGAAGTGAAGCAAACGCTCGATGCCATTTACGCGACACACGGCAAAGGTCAGTGGAAGAAAAAGCTCATGATCAACGACCGTATTGCCGACTCCGTATTCCAGCAGGTCCTGATGCGTGCCGATGAATACAGCGTGCTCGCAACATCCAACCTGAATGGCGACTATCTCTCCGACGCCTGCGCCGCGCAGGTCGGCGGTCTGGGAATGGCTCCTGGCTCAAACATCGGCGATGGCTTCGGCGTTTTCGAAGCAACGCACGGCACCGCCCCGAAATATGCCGACAAAGACGTGATCAATCCAAGCTCCGTCATGCTCTCCGGCGCGATGATGCTCGAATTCCTAGGCTGGAAAGAAGCCGCGCAACTGACCGAAGACGGTATCGCACGCACGATCCAGCAAAAGAAAGTCACCTACGACCTCGAACGATTGATGCCCGGAGCAACGAAAGTCGGAACCTCAGCGTTCGCCACCGCGATCATCGACAACATGAAAGGCATGGCCGTCGCGAAGTAACGAGAAAGTGGCGCGCAAAGACTTCCAAATTAGATTGAAAAAATCACGGAGACAAACGGATGAGCCGAAAGAAAGTAACCGTAGTAGGTGGTGGATTCGTAGGATCGACAACTGCGCAGCGCATAGTCGATCTCGAACTAGCTGATGTTGTATTGACCGACATTCTCGATGGACCGCCAGCGGGCAAGGCGCTGGACATGGTCGAGTCGGGCCCAGTAACGCGGACCGATTCGCGCGCCACCGGAATTTCAACCTCGAGCGGTGACTATAGCGGCACGGCGAACAGCGACGTCGTCGTGATCACGGCAGGTTTCCCGCGCAAGCCAGGAATGTCGCGGGACGATCTCCTGAAAGCCAACTACGACGTCGTAAAAGCCGTAGTCGAGCAGATCGTCAAGCACTCGCCCAATTGCATCATCATCGTGGTCACGAATCCGTTGGACGCGATGGTGCAAGCCGCATTCAAAGTCAGCGGCTTCCCCAAGAACCGCGTGCTAGGAATGGCCGGCGTCCTCGACTCCGCCCGCATGAGTTCCTTCGTAGCGATGGAATGCAAAGTCAGCGTCGAAAACGTGCACTCATTCGTTCTCGGTGGACACGGGGACGACATGGTCCCCCTACCGCGCTATTCCACAGTCGCCGGAATTCCTCTCCCCGATTTGCTGCCCGCCAGCAAAATCGATGCCATCGTGCAGCGCACCCGCAAAGGCGGCGCCGAAATCGTGAACCTGCTCAAGACCGGATCCGCATATTACGCGCCGTCAGCATCGGCAGTAGAAATGGTCGAAGCAATCCTGAAGGACAAAAAGAAAATCCTCCCCTGCGCCGTCTATCTCGAAGGCGAATATGGAATCAAAGGCCTCTGCGTGGGCGTTCCCGTAAAACTAGGCGCAAGCGGCGCCGAAGAAATCATCCAGATCAAATTGACAGCAGAAGAAAACGCCGCCCTGCAAAAATCCGCCGGCAGCGTAAAAGAACTCTGCACCGTTTTAGGGATTTGAACGAAGTGGTCCTGGAAATTTGACCGAGGCTCAGTCGAACAAAAGCGCACTGATTTGGTCGGCGCGCTACGATTCGAAATCCATCGGGGCACCGTTTACGGTGCCCCGTTTTTCGTGCGGCCTAGGGAAAATCGAAAGCCAGAAACCGGAGTCCGAAATCAGAAACCAAAAAGCTTTTCCGCGCCGACAACCAAGCCCAGAGTAAAAATCGCGATGACCACCTCGCCGATCGCGCCGACCGCAAACGGGCGAAGACCTTGCTTTTTCATTTCGCGGAAGTTGGTGCGAAGACCGACTCCTGCGAACGTCAGCAGGAATGCCCATCGCGACAAATTTGCCAGCGCAGTGATTTGTTCTTTGTTGAAAAACTGAAGAGTCGCGAGAACCGAAATCAGCAGGAATCCGAGGACGAACTTCGGAAATTTCTGCCAGAGAAACGCGGCTTTGTTCGTGATGGTTTTTGCCTGCCCTTGGCTCGCCCAGTAAATCGCATACGCGAGGACGACGAACCCGATCATGGCGTTGCGCGTGGTCTTGGCGAGCACAGCCAGCTTTCCTGCCGCATCGGAATACAGCACGCCAGCGGCGGTGGCTTCAGCTGTGTTATCGACAGCGAGCCCAGCCCAGAGGCCGTAGGCGTGATCGCTGAGATGGAGCCAATGGCCGATGAGCGGGAACGTGAAGAGCGAGAGCGCGCCCAGAGCTAAAATCGCGGCGATGGCGAACGATGAATCTTCTTCGTCGGCTTCGATCGCGCCTTGCGTGGCGATGATTGCGCTGACACCGCAGACGGCGGAACCTACGGCCAGCAGCGTGGTGAGCTTCGGGCGAAGACCAAACGCGCGGCCGAGAAAAATCATGAATGCAGTGGCGCCGGCGATTTCGAGCACGACCAGACCAAGACTGACTCCGCCGAGTTTCGCGACATCACCGAGTAAAAATCGTGCGCCGAGCAATACGATTCCGGCCTTGAGCCAAAATTCGTAGGTCGCAACGCCAGCCCGGAAAATTGCGGGGACGCCTACAGTGTTTGAAATCGCCAGGCCGATCAGGATCGCCCACAAAACGTATTCGATGTTGGGGAATGTCCAGTGATGGGCTTTGGCGTAGGCGCCTACATTTTTCTCGAGGAGTTTGCCGGCGTAACCGATTGCGGCCAGCAGCAAGACGCCGGGGATTAGGCGCGCGAATTGTAAGAGAGGTTGATCGGTGCGCGACTGCGGGATTGCGATCGATGATGCCATGTTGCTTTTGCGGCCTCCGAGTTTCGGGTGACTTGGATTTGGGAGGGTGACCTGCCCCCTACTGTTTTTGCTAAAGATTGATTCTAGATAGTTTGCACTTGTGTGTTGCGCAAGGTTGTCATTCTAAATGGCTCGCGGGTGGTCGGGGCTACCATGGGACATGGGCTAAGACGCCGGTACGGATCAGCAGGGCGGCAGCTAGGGCCAGCAGGACGGCCCAGGTATCGAGGGAGAGAAGGCGCTTTTTCGGTTCTTTCAGTGGTTGAGAGTTGGTGCTCATTGTTTCTCCTGATTCTCTGGTGGCAGTTTGATGCTCTTGGCTCAGTTGCGTTTCGATCGGGGGGCAGTGTCCCTTTGGGAAAAGCTTTCCGGGTGAAGCTGCGTCCGTACATTCGCCAGCTCATCGAATTGAGGCGCGGCGACGCGACCGACGATTAGCAGGGCTGGTGCAGGGAGTCTTGATTCGGTGGCGAGGCTGGCCACTGTCGTACGCCGAATTTGCTGATGAGCTCTCGTAGCGTTGGAGACGATGACGCAGGGAAGATTTTCGGGTTGGCCCGCAGCGAGAAGCCGACGAGAGACTTCAGCGTAGTCGGCGCCGGGCATGTAGAGAACCAGGGTGGTATTGCTCGAGATGGCGGCCCAGTTCAGTGAAGGTGTGACAGCAAAAGGATCGGATCCAGCGAGCTCTTCTCCGCGAGAATACGTGGTGATGACCAGTTGCGATGCGGCGCGACGGTCGGTTAGCGAAATTCCCGCCGCGGCCGCTGCTCCCAACGCAGCGGTGATGCCAGGTACGATTTCGAATGGAACGTGAGCTTCGCGGAGGGCTTCGATTTCTTCGCCGGCACGACCGAAGAGCGTCGGATCACCACCCTTCAATCGGACCACGACTTCACGGCGGTTCGCGTACGACACGAGCAATGCGTTGATCTCATCCTGCGACAGCAATTTCTGCCCGGCGCGTTTGCCGACGTCGATGAGTTGAGCGGTTGAGGGAATCAGGGCGAGGACTTCCCTGCTGACTAGCGAATCGTGCAGGACGACGCTTGCGCGATCGAGCAGGCGTGTGGCTTTGACCGTCAGCAATTCTGGATCGCCGGGGCCTGCGCCGACTAGATAAACCTTGCCCATTTAACCTTCAACTCCGACAGGAACGGGGCCCGTTGTCGCAGCGTCGCGCTCGACGGAAGCGGTAAAGCCACCGGCGAGGATGGAGCGGAGGTCGTCGTTGGTGTGGCGCGCAAAGAACTGGCGGAGATTCTCGCCGTGTTTGCGGTTCTCGTTAAATTGGATCATGAGACGCTCGATGGCGTCGGGAACGTCGGTGGCGGCGCAACGATAACCGACCGGACGGCCGATGGATGCGAATTCGCCGACACTGCCGCCGATGCAGAAGTAGTAGGCGTCGACCATTTTGCCGTCTTGCTTGATCTTTTTGCCTTCGAGGCCGATGTCGGCAATCCAGTGCTGTCCGCAGCTATTCGGGCAGCCGGTGACGTTGATGCGAAGCTGTTCCTGGAACCCGGGAATGCGCTCGTCGAGTTCGCTGGCGAGCCAGCGCGAGAAGCCCTTCGTTTCGGTGAGAGCGAGCTTGCAGAATTCGGTGCCTGTGCAGGCTACTGCGGCGCGTGCGAAGGCAGCAGCGCGGACTGGTAGCCCTGCGGCAGTCAGTTCTCCTGCGACGCGAACGGCGTGGCGGTCGGGAATGTTTACAATGACGAGGTTCTGCATCACGGTGTTGCGGATATGGCCATCGCCGTAGCGGTCAGATAGATCGGCGGCGAGGCGAAGCTGATCGGGAGTGATGCGGCCGCTGAGAACGTTGGCGCCGACATAAGAGAAGCCGAGCTGTTTTTGCGCATGGATGCCGACGTGGTCGCGGTGAACGTCGGACGGGACGTCTTCCGGTTCGGCCGGATCGAGTTTGAAACCGAGACGTTGCTCGAGATCGGCGAGGAAACTTTCTGCGGTCCAGCCGTGCTGCAGGAAAAGGAATTTCAGACGGGCGCGTTCGCGATTTTCGCGGAGCACATCGGCGGCGCGAAAGAGTTCGGCGATGCCGCGGGCGACCGGCACCACCTGGTTCCAGGCAACGAAAGCGTTGAGGCGAACGGCGAGGTGTGGGTTCGTCGAGAGTCCGCCGCCGACGCGAACGGAGAAGCCGGTTTCGAGACCACGCGAGCGACGGCGCGTTACAGGCGTGAAGCCGATGTCGTTGATCTCGGGATAATTGCACCAGGAACGGCAGCCGGTTACGGAGATTTTGAACTTTCGCGGAAGGTTGTAAAAGTCCTGATTGCCGCCCAGTTCGCGGTTAATTTCGAGCGCGAGTGGAGATGCGTCGCAGAACTCGTGAGCATCGAAGCCGGCGAGTGGGCAGCCGGTGACATTGCGGGCTACGTCGCCGCAGGCGCCGACGGTGGTGAGGCCGGAGGACCAGAGGGTTTCGATTACTTCGGGCAGCGACTCGACGGCGACCCAATGAAGTTGAATGTTCTGGCGGACGGTAATGTCGGCGATGCCGCGCGCGTGACGGTCGGAAAGGTCGGCGATTGCGCGGGTCTGGCTGCTGGTGAGAAGGCCGTTGGGGATGCGGATGCGCACCATGAAATAGTCGGTGGCTTTGCCTTCGCCGCCCTTGCCGCCGACGACCCCGAGGCCGTCACCCTGGGTGTAAATGCCCCAGGAACGAAAATAGGTGCCCGCCCATTCCGGGGTGATTGAGGCGCGGCCGGTGCGCGCGAACTCTTTGATCTCGTCGAATCGCGCCCAAGCGTATTTCTCGCGTTTGAGTCGCTCGACCTTCTGCGCTTTGGTTTCCGTGATTGCGTCAGCCATTTGCGATGTTCCCCATTTGACTTCGCCTGTAAAGGGCGGCCCTAAAAACAAAAAACCCACGTTGCCTGTATCTGGCACGTGGGCTTCGGAACTTGCGATTAAGGTGGTGCTAGGTCCGAATGCTCATCTGGCCAGAAATGTGTGTCTTGCAACACGCAGCGTTACACGTGAATGGACAACACACGGTCTGGCAGAGCATGGACATACGAATAAAGGATACGAGGGGTGGGGGAGGAAGTCAAATCAGGTTTTGTGATGTTACAGAACGGCATCAACGGGACAGATTGTTGGGCACTTCAGCCTCCTTTCGCGTGCGTATGCGCAATTCGCCCTACCGCGTGGTTTCGGTGCCGCCGTGAGGCGGCCTTATAGGCCCTGAGCGAGGGGCGGAAAGCAGATCCCTCGTTTCGCTCGGGATGACACCTTTAGCAGCTGAGGCTTATTGCGGTTGCTTTGCCGGCGGTGAGCTGGATTTGGGCGTTGTCGAGGTGGCCTTGGGCTTGGCTGCCGGAGTCGCGGCGGGAACTGGGGAGGTTATTGTGGCGGACTTGATTGCGTCGAGTTTGGGGAAACTTTTGTCGAGATAGGGCTTTCCCTCTTTTTCGATTTTAGCCTGGTCGATGCCGGCGTTGTCGCCGTATTGGTCGTAGAACATTTCGACTACTTTCATGCCGTCGGCGTCGACGGTTCCGAAGGGAGCGAAGCCGGTTTTGTCGAGGAACGCGTTGTCTTTCAGATTGATGAAGACTTGGGTGGTGCGGGTGTTCGGGCCGGCGGTGGCGAAGACGAGGGCGCCTTTTTTATTGGATTGGGTGACCGGGTCGTCTTTGATTTCGGTTTTCTGCCAGGCGGCGGTGACTGCGGGATAAGAGCTGACGCCGAACTGGGTGACGAAATTGGGGACGGCGCGGAAGACGGAGGCGTTGTCATAGAAGTGGTGCTTGACGAGGTTGTAGAAGCGGTCGGCGCCGATGGGAGCCCAGGCGCGGGTGACGGTTACGGTGAAGTCTCCGCGGGTGGTGACAAATTTTACTATGTAGGTTTCGGGTGCTTTTTCTTTCAGGAGCGACGGATGCAGCAGGGCGCGATCATAGGTGGAGCGGGCGGTTGTGGCGGTCGCGGATTTTTTTGTGGTGGTCGTGGATTGTTTGGGAGCCGCGGTCGGAGTTTGCGCTGAGGAGATGGAGCTCAGGGATACCGCCAGTGCCACGCCCAGCGCAACATGGTGAAGAGGACTTTTCATTTTTTGGTTTCTCCGTCGAAATTTACGGCTCGTTCGTATTTGCTCTGAACCCGCACCCTCCTGAAACCAGGAGGGTGCGCACCCAGGAACTCAACCCAGCAATTCAAGCCAAGACAAAAACTTAGTGGGGTGATTTTAGTTCTCGGCTGATGCGTTCTACGTCGGTCATCAGCCGCAGGGTATTTTCGCCGAGAATCTTCTTTACGTCGACATCGCTGTAGCCTTTTTGTAACAGGGCCTGAGTGATTTTGGGAAGCATGGAAGCGTCTTCCATGCCGAAGGGCATGTTGGCACCGTCGAAATCGGAGCCGAGGCCGACGTGGTCGATTCCGGCGATTTTAACGGCGTGATCGATGTGGTCGATGATGGTGGTCCATTCTACGCGTGGGAGTTTGCCGGCTTCTACGAATTCGCGGGTGATGCGGTCGCCTTCGATGAGTTGGCAGCCTTCTTTTTCGCCACAGCGTTTGTGGACTTCGAGTGCGATGGCTTGATTGATTTTGGGGTCGGCGCGTTCGGCATTGCGGAATTCCTGACTGAGGAAGCCGACGTGGAAATTGATCTGGATGACGCCGCCTTTGGCGGCTAGTTCGCGGATCATGGCGTCGCTCATGTTGCGCGGGTGGTCGCAGAGGGCACGGCAGTTGGAGTGTGAGGCGATCAGCGGGGCTTTGCTGATGGCGAGAACGTCGCGGAAGGTTTTGTCGCTGACGTGGGAGATGTCGACCATCATGCCCAGGCGGTTCATTTCAGCGATGACTTGTTTGCCGAAGGGGCTCAGGCCGTTGTGGATGGGTTTGTCGGTGGAGGAGTCGGCCCATTCGGTGTTGCCGCTGTGAGTGAGGGTCATGTAGCGGACGCCTTGATCGGCGTATTTGGGGAGCGTGGATAGATCGTTGTCGATCATGTGGCCGCCTTCGACGCCCAGGAGGATGGCGATTTTATTTTGGCGGCGGGCTTCGCGGATTTGGCCGGCGGTGGTGGCGAAGACCAGATCGGTGGAGTGTTTCGCTACTTGATCGTGGACGGCTTGGATTTGTTGGAGCGCGCGCTGGACGGCGATTGGTCCGCGGACCTTACTGGGCAGCCATATGGAGAAGAAGACGGCGTCGAGGCCGCCTTCCTTCATGCGGGGAATGTCTACGCTTCCCTTTGCGGTGCGCGGGGCGAGATCGAAGTCGCCGTCGATGAAGCGTTGCGGTGTGTCGGCGTGGGTGTCGATGACTATCGAAGAGAAATGGAGATTGTAGGCTTGGGGTGAGAGGGCGTTGCGATTGGTCTGGCTGGTCATTAATTGTGGGCCGAGAAGAAGGAATAACAGGGATGTTGCGGGTTTCGTGAGCCGTGCGGGGATCGATTTTTCACGGGCCATTCTTCTTGTGTGCGGTTTATGCGGCGATTGGATTTGGGTGCATGCACGTAGTTTACATTGACGCGCGGTTTTACGTTGAGTTCTTCGCTTCGCCCAGGATGACAACGTATGAGAATTGGATGACACGGATCGGGCACAGGCAAGAGTGCCTGCTACCGCTAGGGGTTTTGCGCTTTCATTTCGGCGCTGACTTTTTCCGCAGTTTCCATTACGCGGAGCGTGTTTTCGCCGAGGATCTTTCTGATATCAGAGTCGGAGTAGCCTTTGCGCATCAAGGCTTCGGTGATTTTCGGGAGCCTGGAGGCGTCTTCAAGGCCTTCGGGCATGTTGGCACCGTCGAAATCGGAACCCAGGCCAACGTGGTCGGCGCCGACGAGTTTTACGGCGTGGTCGATGTGCTCGACGACCTTCTCCCAAGTGACGTGTGGGAGTTTGCCTTCGGCGGTTAATTGTTCTTCAGCCTTTTTCATTTCCCGCTCGAAGCATTCACCGTCATCGCCGCACTTTTTCTTGAGCTCATCCAAATGTTGAACGACTCCACCGGTTGCCTTGGCGTAGGCGTCTTTGTACGCCTGATCGATGAAGCTCTTTTCGTAATTGATCTGGATGACGCCACCTTTTGCGGCGAGCGCCTTGATCATGTCGTCGCTCATGTCGCGGACGTGATCGCAGATGGCGCGGCAGGAAGAGTGCGAAGCGATGAGCGGCGCTTTGCTGACGTCGAGCGCGTCGTAGAACGTTTTGTCAGCCACGTGCGAAATGTCGACTATGATTCCCTGCCGGTTCATTTCGCGGACGACTTCTTTGCCGAAATCGGTGAGGCCGTTGTGCGTGGGCTTGTCGGTAGAGGAATCGGACCACTCGGTGTTGTAGAAGTGCGAGAGCGTCATGTAGCGGACGCCGAGGTCGGCAAAGATGTTCACGATGTGAATGTCGTTGCCGATCATGTGGCCGCCTTCGACGCCCATGAGCGCGGCGATCTTGTTTTGGGCGTGGGCGCGGCGGACGTCTTCGGCGGTGCGGGCGAGGACGATGTCTTTCGGATATTTGGCGACGTTGGTTCGTACGAGATCGATCTGGTCGAGCGCTTGCTGGATCGCCTGCGGGCCCATGGTCTTGCCGTCGATCCAGATCGAAAAGAAGATGCCGTTCATGCCGCCTTCGCGCATACGCGGAATGTCGATCGAGCCGTCGGTGTTGCGCTTGCCGAGATCGAAGGCGGATTTGGAGAGGAAGCGCTGCGTGGTGTCATCGTGCGTGTCGATGACGTAGGTGGAGAAATGAAGGCGATGGGCGCGAGCGGCGATATCGTCGGCCGACGTCGAGCGAACGAGAGCGTTTGTCGCGAGTAAGAATAAAGTGGCGAACAAAAAAATAGCGCGGACTGAGCGCATCGACCCTCCATGGGGATTCTAGGAACGAATGGTGAGAGTCTACCCTATCAACCAGCCGAGCAGCGCTTGTTTCCACGCGTCGCGCTGAATTTCGGCGAGGGATTCGGTGAGCGGGATTCCCTTGGGGCAAGCGAGGACGCAGTTTTGGGCGTTGGCGCAATCTTCGATGCCGCCGTTGCCCATCGAGGCTTGTAGGCGTTCTTTGGCGTGCATCGCGCCCGTGGGATGCATGTTGAAGAGGCGAACCTGGCTGAAAATCGCGGCGCCCATGAACTTGCTGTTTTCGTTGACCTGCGGGCAGACCTCGAGGCAACTGCCACACGTGATGCAATTCGAAAGCGGATAGGCCTTTACTTGCTGCTCGGCGGACAGGCGAGGGCCTTCGCCGAGATCATAAGTGCCGTCGATGGGAATCCAGGCTTTGACGCGCTTGAGGCTTTCGAACATGAACTGGCGATCGACGGCGAGATCGCGGACGATGGGAAATTTTGTCATCGGCTCGATGCGGATCGGCTGCTCGAGTTGGTCGACGAGAGCGGAGCAGGCCATGCGGGCTTTGCCGTTGATGAGCATCGCGCAGGAGCCGCAGATTTCTTCGAGGCAGTTGGAGTCGTAGGAGATCGGCGTGGTTTTTTTGCCGTCGCGGGTGACGGGATTTTCGGCAATGTCGCGGAGGCAGATGATGACGTTCATCGAGGGGCGCCATGGGAGCGCGAATTCTTCCCAGCGCGCGGGTTCATTTGGGCTTTGCTGGCGCTTGATGCGGAGGATGACTTGTTTTTTATCGGCCATGGTTCTTTTATTTTGCCGCGTCGTAGCGGCGCGGGCGGGGCGGAATTTGCGAAATGTCGACGGGCTCGTAGGTTAGCTCGACGTCGTTGTTGATCCACTTGGCCCGCGTGGTTTTTAGCCAGTTGGCGTCATCGCGATCGGGGAAATCAGGTTTGTAGTGCGCGCCGCGGGACTCGTTTCGATGGAAGGCGCCGATGGTGATGACGCGGGCTAGGATGAGCATGTTTTCTAGTTCGCGCGCGAAGTTGAGCGTTTGGTTGGACCAGCGTGTGCGATCGCTGAGATTGATCTTGCGGTAGCGCGCGTTGAGTTCGGCGAGCTTCGCGTAGGCGAGTTCGAGATTTTTGTTGATGCGGGTCACAGTGACGTGCTCGGTCATGACCTCGCCGAGTTCTTTCCAGATGGTGATGGGATTTTCGGCGCCGTCCTGCGCGATGAGGGCGGCGTTTTTGGCTTCCTGGTGCTTTTGTTCGTGCTCGAAAACGTGGGAAGAGATGGAGTCGGTACCTTTTTCGAGGCTGCGCGCGTATTTCACCGCGGCGGGGCCGGCGATGCCGCCGCCGAAGATGCAGGACACAAGGGAGTTGGCGCCGAGACGGTTTGCACCGTGATATTGGTATTCGCATTCGCCGGCGGCATAGATGCCGGGAATGTTGGTGGCCTGGTCTTCCGCGTTCACCCACATTCCGCCCATCGTATAGTGCATGGCGGGGAAAACCTTCATGGGCTCGTCGCGAGGATCGACGCCGAGGAATTTTTCGTAGATCTCGAGGATGCCTTCAAGTTTGCGGTCGAGCGTTTCGCGCGGGATGTGCGTGACGTCGAGATAGACGGCGGCTTGGCCGTTGAGGCCGAGTTTTTCCTGGTAGACGATGCGGTGAATCGCGCGGGTGGCGATGTCGCGCGGGACCAGGTTGCCGTATTTCGGGTACCACTCCTCGAGGAAATAGAAACGCTCCGCGTCGAGGATGCTTTTCGCGGGGCGCTTTTCTTGCGGATTGCGCGGGACCCAAACGCGACCGCCTTCGCCGCGCGCGGATTCGCTCATCAGGCGGAGCTTGTCTTCGCCGGGGATTGCGGTCGGGTGAACCTGGATGAATTCGCCGTTGGCGTAATCGACGCCTTGTTGAAAGAGGGCGGACTGCGCGGAGCCGGTGCAGACGACGGAATTAGTGGAGCGGCCGAAGATTGCGCCGATGCCGCCGGTGCAGAAAATTACGGCGTCGGCGTGGAAGGTTTTCACTTCCATCGAACGGAGGTCCATGGCGCAAATGCCGCGGCCGATTCCCTGTTCATCGATTACGGCGGATAGGAACGTCCAGCCTTCCCGTTTTGTGACGCGGCCTTCGGCTTCGTGGCGACGGACTTGTTCGTCGAGCGCGTATAAAAGTTGTTGTCCGGTGGTGGCGCCGGCGAATGCTGTGCGGTGATAGAGCGTGCCGCCGAAACGGCGATAGTCGAGCAGGCCTTCTGGCGTGCGATTGAAGGTGACGCCCATGCGGTCGAGAAGATCAATGATTCCGGGTGCGGCTTCGCACATTCGTTTTACGAGCGGCTGATTGGCTAGGAAGTCGCCGCCGTAAATCGTGTCGTCGAAATGCTTTTGTGTGGTGTCGCCTTCACCCTTTTGATTCTTGGCAGCGTTGATGCCGCCCTGGGCGCAAACCGAATGCGAACGTTTCACCGGCACGATCGAAAACAGTTCGACCGGCACGCCAGATTCCGCCACACGAATCGTGGCCATCAAGCCGGCGAGTCCCCCGCCCACAACGATGATCTTCGGATGTCTCATTTGCTCGTGATGTAAGACGCGAACGGATGCCAGTCGAATCGAAAACTGAGAATAATCAAAACACCGATGACGCTAAATGTGACACCGACAAATATGCCAAGCTGGCCCGCCGCTCTTTGCGCGCGCACGGTGGCCGCCAGTCCCCATTTGCAGAGAAAATTCCAGATTCCAACACCGAGGTGAAACGACGACGCCAGAATCCCGATGACGAAAAATGCGAGGTACCACGGGTTCTGCAGATCGCTCGCAACATTCGCGTACGTGGACTTTCCATGCGTCAGCCAACGTTCGGTGTAGAGATGCCATCCGATGTAAACGAAAGCGACGAGGCCCGTATAGCGCTGGAGAGTGAAAAGCCAGTTCTTTACCCAGGGATATGCCGAAACATTCGACTTCCCACGGAGCCAAATATAGACGCCGTAGCCGCCGTGATAGAGAATCGGCAGGAAAATAAATGCCCACTCGACAAAAACGCGAAACGGAATCGTCTGCAACGCCTGGGAGGTCTCGTCGTATTTCTGCACACTGACGAGCGCGGCGCTGTTCGACCAGAAATGCTCAGCGAGGAACGCTCCGACAGGAACAACGCCGGTTAAAGAATGGAGTTTGCGGAAGACATAACTTGAATCAGGCCGGGTTGCCGTAGCGGACATGCCCTCTCCGCCGCGTCCTTGCCTTCTCGGCGCTCAGAATCGCGGCAAAATCAGTATAGCAGGCGAAAGCGGCGATGCAAATTCGGCGGACTCGCGATTTGTTCGCAACACACGAAGCTTTCCGATAGTGCACGTTTTTATACGACGCAAATTTGCGCTCAAACAGTAACTCCGTGTTACGACCTTTTTGCAGAGTGGCGTCGCAACCGCATGTTACTCTCAAAATACTGGAGTTTACGTGCGCCTGCCCTGGTCCCGACACTACCTAGCTCCACGAAAGCGATCGTGAGACGACCCCCATGAGCCTGGTCACAGAACTCGAACGCCTCGCGGACGCTCTTGGCGACACAAGTGCCGACGTGCCTCCGCTCGCTTGGGGCTTGGTCGCCGAACGCATTGCCAAAAATCTTAACGTAAGGACTGAAGAAGTCGCGATTCTCGGACTGTCATCGAAGTGGCGCCATTTGCATTTTCTCGTTCCCGAGCCGTTGAAAAATGTCGGCTTTATTCCCCTGACCAGCAATTCGGCGCTTGCGGCGCGCACGGCGCGCGAGAGTCGCCCCGAGATCAACAATGCTTTCGCAGCCGTGCGTCACGCCACCGTTTTCGAAGGCGTAAAATCCGGCGGGGACTCCGGCGAAGCGATCCAGAAAATCATCAGCGCTCCGATTCTCAACGGCGACAAAGTGATCGGCGTGATTCAGATCAGCCGAAAAGGCGCGAACACGTCGAGTGCCGGCGCGGATTTCACTCCAGCCGACCTCGGCAAGGTTCTCGCGCTCTGCAAACCGCTCGGAAAGCTTTTGCAACAAGTCGCCAAAGATTGATTCACACTCCATTCACATTTCGACGCCCTCGCAACGCAATCCGTCTTCCGATCCGCGGTTAAATGCGTTGACACTGCAAAACCTTCTTGTTACTTTTCCACAGCGGTAAAATTTTCTCTCAGTCCAATCACGGAGGCACCCACACCGGCACCATGGCGTTCGTCGCGAAGAAAATATTTCTCACCAAAGGCGTCGGAAAACATCGTGAAAGGCTGTCGAGCTTCGAGTTAGCTCTTCGGAATGCTGGAATTGCGGCGTGCAACATTGTCCGCGTCTCCTCGATCTTTCCTCCCAATTGCAAATTGATTTCCCGCAGCGAAGGTTTGAAATACATCAAGCCCGGCCAGGTGGCATTCACGGTCATCAGCGAAAATTCGACCAAAGAAGCGCACCGGTTGATCGCAGCCAGTATCGGGCTTGCTCTTCCGAGCGACAAATCCATGTACGGCTATCTTTCCGAACATCACTCATTCGGTGAAACCGAAGAAGTTGCCGGTGAGTATGCGGAAGAGCTGGCGGCGGAGATGCTCGCTACAACTTTGAACGTGGAGTTTGATCCGGATCTTTCGTTCGACGAAAAAAAAGAAGTCTACCGCATTTCAAACAAGATCGTTCGCACCATGAACGTCACGCAATCCGCGGTTGGGGATAAGCGCGGCCTCTGGACTACCGTGCTCGGCGCCGCGATTCTGATCGGCGAAGACGACTAAATCGCACGTCGCGTTCTACGCGTCCAATTCATACGCGGTCTTCAGCCACTTTTTCACATCGTCGGCCACATCATCGGTGGATTGAATCTCGATTCGATGTGTAATTCTGTCTTTCTTCGCCAGCCCACCGGTATCGATCAAAGTTTTCGGAAGTTTTCCTTTGTACTTCGCCAGCGCGAATCCAACATCGATCCGTGAATTCGTCGTCGGCTTGATTTGCGCGAATACGTGAGTGCGATAGAGTGGAACCATCGTCTGGCAGGGGCACGCTTTTACGTCGGCGCCGACCGATCTGCCAAGTTCCAGTAGTTCTTCGTACGCCGGGCGCAATTTCTCTTTTGGTCCTGCGTATTGCTGCTCCACGTATTTCGCAGCGCTGTCGAGATACGCGTTGGGATCGCTTTCCTCCAGACCTTTGCCCGTTGCGCGCTCCGCAATCCGCCATGCGGCATTATGTCCCATCTTGTGTTTCGTTTTGAGCCAATCGACAATCGCTTTGTGCCCGCCGGCCGGTCCATCTTTTTTCACGAGCTCGAGCCATTCTTCCAATGAACGCCCCGACTTCCCTTTCAGCTCGCCGACCCATTTCTGCACCATCGCAACGCCGGGGTGAACGTCGTAGGAACTCTTCGATTTGCCGCCAAGCGATTTGTCGGCATTTGATTTTGCTGCGCTCGACTTCTCAACTGTTTTTTTCGCCGCTGCCGCTTTTGCCATAAACTCGCCTCACGTTTTCCGCGATAAAAACAAATGCCCACACGCGGTTTCCTGTGGGCATTCGCTCGATCAGAATTGAAACACCGCTCACTCCAGAATCAGCGCTTGAAATATCCGATCCGCTCAAGCACAGCCCCTACGACGAGTGGAAGAGCCACGGTCGCGTCCTCAAATACTTCTGCAAACTTTCCACCTTCCTCCGGCGGAACAAATTTACCCCAGGAAACGGCTTCGGTATACGTACTGCCGCTGAGTCCACCCCAATGCACCGGCTCCGGACAAATTCGAAGACCGTAGTTGTACCGCTTGAGTGGCAATTTTTTGTATCCGCGTCGCGCCAACAGTTCCGCGTACACGCCAAACTGCTGCGACCAATTTCGCGGCACACCGCCGCCGACCGTGAAAATTCCCATGCGCTTCGTTGAGAGCATCGTATCCGCGAAGGTTTCGAAATCCTCGAACGGATCAAACCGAAGCAACGGCCGATTGGCTCGCTGCCGCGCAATCTTATGCAGCGCGAAATCGATTCCCAGCTCGGAATCTGTGAATGCTGGAACGAAGACCGGCACGTTGTGTTCGAATGCCGATTTGAGAATCCCGCGGCCGCCGCCTTGTTTTTTCAGATACTCACCAATCCTGCGGTGCAATTGCCAACTGCACACAACTTCGTTCGCGTCCCAGCCGTCGAGAATGTGATCGACGACTTCTTCGACGTGATCGAGATTCGTTTCGGGCTCCAGCGAATCGTAAACGCGGTTGTAGCCCGCTTCGAATAGTTCCGTGTCGCCCATTTTCGACGGGTCGTATCGAAAATGCGAAAGGCCGGTTGCCTCGACCAGTCCGTGCGCCATCAGCGCCCCGGTAGAGACGATGGCTTTAACGATTCCGCTTTCGATCAAATCGCAGAAGACGAGCCCCATCTTTCCGACGGTAAGCGCGCCGGCGAGCGTCATCACGACAAAACAGTCTTTATCGCGCGCCATCGCTTCCAAAACGTCGGCGCCGTCGCCGATCTGCCGCGCGGTGTAGGCCGTGTCTCCCATCGCGCGCACCAACTGGTCGATCGTGTTGCACTTCGACAGATCCAGAGGAAAGATCGGCCGGAGTTTATCTTTCACCGGGTCGTGCAGGACGCGGCCCGTGACCGTCTTTTTCTGCTTCGCCATTTACGCTCCTAAAAATCCTCGCACTGATTCTGCGTTCATCCCGCATTCACACAATCGCAGCCGGCCTGAAACAAATCGTGCTGCGATTTCACGAAGATTGATAATACAAATGAGCGCAGAAGAAAAGAATATTCGGGCAACAAATCGCCGCTGCGCATCATGCTAAACTGATTTTCTATGGCCAACAAATTTACGATCGGCTTGATCCAGATGAAGTCGACGGCGAACGCTGGAGAGAATCTGCAGCACGCGATAGAAAAGATTCGCGAAGCGGCTAATCGCGGCGCGCAAATCATCTGCATGGACGAATTATTTCACGGCGAATATTTCTGCCGGAAGGAAGACGCCGAACTCTTCAACCTTGCGGAACCGATTCCTGGCCCAGCGAGCGAAGCGCTGGCGCGGGTAGCAAAGGAAAAAAGAGTCGTCGTCGTCGCTTCCCTTTTCGAGCGTCGCGCCGCCGGCGTATATCACAACACGTGTGCGGTGCTCGACGCCGACGGTTCGTTTCTGGGGAAATATCGCAAGATGCACATTCCCGACGATCCGCTTTACTACGAGAAGTTTTATTTCACGCCGGGCGATCTTGGTTTTCCTAATTTCGACACAAAATTTGGAAGGATCGGTGTTCAGATTTGCTGGGACCAGTGGTATCCGGAAGGATCGCGGCTCACAGCGCTCGGCGGCGCGCAGGTGATTTTCTATCCGACGAGCATTGGGTGGCATCCGCACGAGAAAAAGGAATTCGGGGCGGCGCAACTCGACGCGTGGCGCACGATTCAGCGCGCGCACGCCATCGCGAACGGAGTCTACGTCGCCGTGGTGAATCGAGTCGGTTACGAAGGTAAACCTGCGACCGGCGACGCGGGTCTCGAGTTTTGGGGGAACTCGTTTGTTGCCGATCCGTTCGGCCAAGTCGTTGCCGAAGCTTCGAACGACAAAGAAGAAATTCTGGTTGTCGAGTGCGATCCCGCGAAGACCGAAGACACGCGACGCAACTGGCCGTTTCTGCGCGATCGCCGCATTGATGCATACCAGCCGATTACCAATCGATGGCTCGGCGAATAATTCGCATGCCGCGGCAAAAGACGACATCCAGCAAATCGCAAATCGAAACGGCACGAAAGACACCATTCGAACTGGGTTATGCAATGCCTGCCGAATGGGAGCGCCATCATGCGACGTGGCTTGGATGGCCGCACGAGTCTAGCGATTGGCCAGGAAAATTTCCGGCGATCCCATGGGCCTATGCCGAGATCGTGCGCCAACTCGCGCGCAACGAGCGCGTTTATCTTCTCGTCGAGAATCGCGCAGCCGAGAAAAAGGTTCTCGACATCCTTGCGAAATCCGGCGTGAATGTCGCCAACGTTGATTTTTTTCTGGTGCCGACCGATCGCGGCTGGATGCGTGACTCTGGCCCGATCTCGGTCGTCAACTCGGGCGGCGACCTTGCGTACACGCATTGGCGCTTCAACGGCTGGGCGAAATACAGCAATCATAAGAAAGACGCCGTCGCCGCGGCGCAGGTCAACAAAACGCTGAAGCATCGGTCTTGGGAGCCGATGCACAAAGGCCGCCGCGTCGTGCTCGAGGGCGGGAGCATCGACGTCAACGGCCGCGGCTCGCTGCTGACGACCGAGGAATGTTTGCTGAGCAAGACGCAGGAACGCAATCCTGGTTTCGCACGCGACGATTACCACGAAGTCTTTCGCAATTATCTGGGTGTGACGCAGGTACTGTGGTTGCGCAACGGCATCGCCGGAGACGACACCCACGGACACGTCGATGATCTTGCCCGCTTCGTTGATCCGACCACGATCGTTGCGATTGAAGAGAAAAATAAATGCGACGTGAATTACGCCGCGCTTCAGGAAAATCTCGATTTGCTGCGCTTAATGAAGGGCCCGGATGGCAAACCGTTTCGAATCGAGACGCTTCCGATGCCGGCGCCAATCGAATTTGATGGATTTCGCCTGCCCGCCAGCTACGCGAATTTCTACATCGCGAATAATATCGTGATCGTGCCCACATTCAACGATCCCAACGATCGCGTCGCGCTCAACACACTCGCCAGGCTTTTTCCAGGGCGCGAGATCGTAGGCATCGCCTGCCGCGACTTGGTCCTTGGCCTCGGCACTCTCCACTGCATGACGCAGCAGCAGCCGAAGTAGCGCGTTTCTCTCTGCTCGGCGCCTTGCCTTGCGCGCCCCCGTAGCGATTCGTTCTTTATTTCGCGCAGTTGGCATTCCGCGCTCCCGAAGCTACAATGCCGGATCTAAAGACCGTCAGTATTAGCCGTAAGCGCCCAAGGAGGCCGAATGCTTGCAGCCCTAGCCTTGTCGTTTCTTCAGGAACGCGTCGTCGTCGTGCATGAACACGTGGAATATGAACGCGGCCTGATTGGCTGGATTTTGATCGGCCTAATCGCCGGTTGGCTGGCGGGAAAAATCGCGCGCGGAGCGGGATACGGCTGCATCACCGACATTATCCTCGGTCTCGTCGGCAGCGTTCTCGGCGGTTGGCTTTTTATGAAATTGGGAATTCTTGGCGGCGGCTTCCTCTACAGCCTTGCCGCAGCAACCGTGGGCGCCATCATTTTGGTCGCGATCGTTCACCTTTTCGCCGGCAATCGCTAAACCCCCGACCGCGGGGTGTCAACGGATTCCTGTTGAGAAGGGGCAGACTCGATCCGCGCTTCTTGCGCAGACCTTCAGATTGGCCGATTCACCACTTCTTCTTTCGCGATCCCCTTCAACATTTCTTGCCCGACGCGGATGTGCTGCTCGACGAGCAGCGCCGGCGTGTGCGCCAGCCATTCCGCCAGCGAAATGTCCTGGTAATGGGGCGTCTTGAACATTTCCAGAAACACGAGTTCGGTATCGCCGGTGTTCTCGATATAGTGCGGGTTCGACTGAAAAACATAGGCGACATCGCCCGCCAGCACGTCCATCGTTCGCGCGCGCGAACCGGCGGCGAAAATCGTCATCCGGCCTTTGCCGCTGACGTAGTACTGCCACTCATCCGCGTTTGGATGCCAGTGCAGTTCGCGCAGTCCGCCGGGTTTTAGTTTCACAATGGCGGCGGAGATCGTCGTGATCGGAAAATTCTTCGCGTCGATGATTTTCACTTCGCCGCCCGCGGTCACTTTAGTCGCCTTCATCTCGCTCGGTTTGAAATCCATCCGCAGCGGCACCGTTCCAGTTCCCTGCGCCACGTACGATTGCTCTTTCTTCAAATCCTCGGGCAGTTCAGTCTGAAAAATGAACAGCTCTTTCTTCGGCACGTTATCGAACGTCGCTTCGTTCACGCCAAAATTTTTCGCCAAGACTTCCTTTGGCGTGTGCGCCAACCAATCCGTCAGCAAAAAGGTTTCGAACTCGTTGAAGTTGCCGTCGTCGAACACGAGCAAGAACTGGCAGCCGTCCGGCCCCAGTCCCTGAATGGAATGCGGAATTCCCGGCGGAAAGAGCCATAGGTCGCCGTTGGTCACGTCGGAGACGAAGCTTTTCCCTTGGGCATCCACGGCGGTGATTCGCGCGTTGCCATAGAGCATGATGGCCCACTCCGACGACACGTGCCAATGCAGCTCGCGCACTCCGCCCGCCGTCAAGCGCATCTCCACGCCGGCGATCGATTTCGAAATCGGCAATTCGCGCGCCGTGACTTGGCGCGTCCAGCCGCCACTCTCGATGCGCTTTCGCGCCAGCGCGAAGGGATATTTGAATGGTGGCACACTCCCTGCATCGGTTTCCGTCGTCCACGCCGCGCTCGGGTTCTCTGCTTCGAGCGCCGCATTTTGCGGCCCTTTGTTCTGCTCGTTGGGTAAATGGTGATCGGGACTTCGCGGCGTTTTCGTCGCTTCTTGCGCGGCCGCGACTCCAGCCGTCGCAGCCGCCAGCATGGCCGCGCCCAAAAATTTTCTCCGTGCTACGTCGGGACCCGTCTCGTCACTCATCACGCCTCCGTGATTGTCTCCGTCGAAAATCGAAACGCGTCCTGCGCTTCGGTGTACAAATCCTGTAAAAACTTTTGCACTGCATCTTACACGCGCCGCTATCAATTCCAACGTTTCACTTTGCGTTGGATGTTTTGTGTACAAACCCCGTTTCACGTTGAACGCCCTGCGTCACGCAGCGCCTTTCGCATCTGCGCCTCCGCATCCCTGCCTCGCCGCCGCTCGTGTGATACGATTCTCCTTCACAGATTGGAGAACCTTCGCACTTGAGCAACAGCAGCACCAAGCAGTCCCTCACAGCAATTCCCTTAGGTGGTCTCGGCGAATTCGGAATGAATATGATGGTGCTTCGCCTCGGCGACGCCATCATCGTTATCGACGCCGGCATGATGTTCCCGGAATCCGAACTCCTCGGCGTTGACCTCGTCATTCCAGACATCACCTACCTCAAACAAAATCGCCATTTGGTCAAGGCGATCGTTCTCACGCATGGCCACGAAGATCACATCGGCGCGCTTCCCTACATCCTTCGCGACGTCAACGTACCGGTCTACGGCACGCGTTTCACGCTCGCGCTCGTCAAAAAGCGCCTCGAGGAAGCCGGCCTCCTCGATTCCACGACGCTCCGCGAAGTCATACCCGGCCGTCTCGTCGAAATCGATCCGTTCGAAATTGAATTTATCCCCGTGACGCACAGCACCGTCGACTGCGTCGCGCTAGCGATCCGCACGCCGCTCGGCGTGATCATCCACACCGGCGACTTCAAGATCGATCAAACTCCCGTCGGCGGCGCGCCGTTCGATCTCCACGCCTTCGCGCGCTACGGCAACGAAGGCGTGCTCGCGCTCTTCAGCGACTCGACCAACGTCGAGCGCCCCGGTTTCACTCCGTCCGAGCGCGCCGTTGTCCCGCGTCTTGAAGACTTGTGCCGCTCCGCCCCGCGCCGCGTCATCCTCTCCTGCTTCGCCAGCAGCATCCACCGCATCCAGCAAGTCATCGACATCGCCTCGCGCGTCAATCGCAAAGTCGCCTTCGTTGGCCGCAGCATGGTCGATAACGTCGAGATCGCGCACGCCCTCGAATATCTCCGCATTCCAGACGGCATGGTCGTTCGCTCACAGGACATCCGCAGCTTCGACGCGCGCCGCCTCATCGTCCTCGCTAGCGGTAGCCAGGCCGAGCCGATGTCTTCGATGTCGCGCATCGCCGTCGACAATCACCGCTTCGTCTCCGTCGACGAAAACGACACCGTCATCCTCTCCGCGCGCATCATCCCCGGCAACGAAAAGCCCATCTTCCGCATGCTCGATCATATGTTCCGCCGCCGCGCACTGGTCTACTACGACAATTCCGCCGGCACGATTCACGTCTCCGGCCACGCCAGCCAGGAAGAGCAAAAGCTCATACTCCAGCTCTGCAAGCCGAAATATTTCATCCCGGTTCACGGCGAATATCGCCACCTCTTCCGGCACGCCGCGCTAGCGCACCAGCTCGGCTGCGTCTCCGGCGAGATCCTGCTTCTCGAAGACGGCCAAGTCGTCGAATTTAACGAAGACGGCGCCTACCGCCGCGACCCAGTCACGGCAGGTCGTACCTTGGTCGATTCCGGTTCACTGGAAGAAGTGGAAGAAGCGGTCATCCGCGACCGCCGACACTTGTCCGAAGACGGCGTCGTCGTCCCCATCATCGCCATCGACAAGCACACTGGCCGCATGGACCTGCCGCCCGAGATCGTGACCCGCGGCATGTTCAGCGACAACGGCACCGAGCTCATGGCCGGCGCCCGCGAAATCGTCCTAAAAACATTCGAACAGTCGAATCCCGAAGAAAAGGTCGACTGGAGCATCTTGAAAGAAAAGATCCGCGTGGACCTGAAGCGCTACATTAACAAGCACACCAGCAAGCGCCCCCTGATCCTCCCAGTCATCCTGGAAGTTTAAGGCGCGCCGCCTTAGCGCAAACGTTCGCGTTCGCCAAACCCTCGCAGCATCTGGGACAATGCACGCAGCGACGTTGCCTTATGTCTCTGTCGCGGCTATCGTATCTGTGCCGTCCAGAATCGGATCGTCATCTCGACCCGTTCGAGATACCCAAAATCCCACCGGCCGTCGAGCAACTCGGGTCGGCTCCAAAGGATATCTAAACTCCCATGCTTCTTTATCAGGCGATCGTCCTCGCCCTGGTTCAAGCCCTCACCGAATTTCTGCCCGTAAGCAGCACCGCGCACCTGGTTCTATTTCCGTGGCTGCTACATTGGCCCGATCCGGGCGAAGCCTTCGATGTCGCCCTTCACGCGGGGACCCTCGTCGCCGTGTTGCTGTATTTTTGGAAGGACTGGCTTACCCTGACGCTTTGCGGGCTCGGCATGAAGTATCCGAGCAACGCCCCCGCTCACGAAGTTGCGCAACACAAGCGCCTTTTCTGGTACATGGTCGTCGGCACGATCCCCGGCGCAATTCTAGGGAAACTCTTCGACAAACAGATCGAAGAACATCTCCGTCTGCCTGGCATCATCGGTATTTCGATGGTCGTAATCGCCTTGATCATGTGGTGGGCCGACTCCAAGGCCAGACTAGATCGTCGCCTCGAGCAATCCGACATGGGCGATGCCGTCACCATCGGAACAGCCCAGGCGCTTGCCCTCTGGCCCGGCGTTTCCCGCTCTGGCATTACCATTACCGCCGGTCTTTTCCGCCGCTTCACCCGCCAAGCCGCAACGCGCTTTTCGTTCCTGCTGTCCGCTCCGCTGATCGCCGGCGCAGTCGTCTCCAAGTTGCCCGGCCTGATCAAGCTCCACAAAGCCGGTAACCTCGACTTACCCCTGTCCACTTTGGCGATCAGCGTCGCCGTTTCGGGCGTCGCGGGCTATTTCGTCATCGCCTTCTTCTTGCGCTATCTGCAAACACGCACCTTGAAAGTATTTATTGTCTACCGCCTGGTGTTTGGTATGATCGTGTTGATTCTGGCATTTCTTCAGGCGGGCCCGCGATAGCGCCAACGGGTTTCGTCACCACTCAGCCTTCCCCAATTGCTGAGGAGATCTTGTGCGCTTTCTAACGCCAACTGACAACAAACGGCTCAACGAGCTGATCGGCTTTTTGTGCATTACCGCGGCCATATTGACGGGCCTTGCGCTTCTCACCTATCAGCCCAAAGACATTGCCTTCAATGTGAGCGGTCCGGCTTCGGACGGTGCAATCGTGCGCAACTGGATTGGGCTGGTTGGCGCCTATGGCGCCGACCTCCTCTTCCAGGTGTTTGGCTTCGCGGCGTTTCTGCTCCCCGTGGCGATGCTCGTTGTAGGGATGCGGTGGTTCCGCAGCCGGAGCATCGATTCGCAGGCGGCAACCGTCGCGGGATATGTATTGATGCTGTTGTCGCTGCCCGCATTGCTCTGTCTTTGGAACATGCCTGCAATTCGCGGAGCGGTGCCTCCTGGTGGGTTGCTTGGCAGCGTGATTTCCAATGAACTGCGCTCTGGCTTCAATATGTGGGGCGCGAATCTGCTGGTCATCGCGATCCTGATCACTGCCCTTTTCATGACCACGCGCTTTTCGTTTTCGGGCGCGCATGCTTGGGCGGCAAACTCCCCTCTCGGTGGCGTGGCCAAACGAAACATTTTGCAGCGCGTACAGGCGCGCTGGCACAACTGGCGCGATGCGCGCGAAGACGAGCGCAGGCGCCGCCGTCTGCAGGAGACGCGCACGTCCGGCCGCAAAGCCGTGAATCAGGCGACCGGAAAAACCGTCGACATCCCACGCGATGTAAAAAACACGGAAGAGGAAGACGAAGAAGCGCGTACGATTCATCTTCCCGACCAGACCGATATTTTCGGCATTTCTCACGACAAAAAAGGCCGCGACAAGAAAGACAAAGCCTCCGCGGAAGACTCTCAGGATGCTGTCGAACACAAGACCCCGATTATGTTCATGTCGGACAAGCCTGAAAAAACGGTGGCGAAGAAAACGCCGGAACCGAAAATCGCGAAGGGCGCCGCCAACTACAAACTGCCTCCTGTCGACCTGATGCGCGAAGGCGAGCGCAGCCAGAAGATCGACGAAGACGAATTAAAGATGCGCGCTCGCGCCATCGAAGAAAAGTGCATGGAGTTCGATGTCCAAGGCCGCGTGACGCAGATTAATCCTGGGCCGGTTGTCACCACTTTTGAATTCAAGCCGGAAGCGGGCATCAAGTACAGCCGCATCATCGGCCTGACCGAGGATTTGTGCCTCGCGCTCCAAGCGGAATCAATCCTGATCGAGCGCATCCCCGGCAAATCGACGATTGGTATCGAAGTCCCGAACGTTAACCGGCAGACGATCGCATTGCGCGAAATCGTCGAAGCACCCGAATTCTTCAACTCGCCGAGCAAGCTCACGTTGGCGATGGGCCGCGACCTTCACGGACGCATCCGTGTCACCGACCTCGCGGCGATGCCTCACTTGCTGATCGCGGGTTCCACGGGCACCGGTAAGAGCGTCTTCATCAACTCGCTGATGATGTCGATCCTCTACAAAGCCAGCCCCGACGACGTAAAAATGGTGCTGGTCGATCCGAAACGTCTGGAACTCAACCTTTACGAAAATATTCCGCACCTGATCGCGCCGGTCGTCACCGATCCCAAGATCGCGTCGAACGTTTTGCGCAACGCCACGCGCGAAATGGAAAACCGTTTGAAGCTGCTCGCACAAAAGGGCGTCCGCAACATCGAGCAGTACAACCGCACCTTCCAAAAGACGCAATCGCTTTCACTCTTCGAGAACGTGGAAGAGTCCGAACATAAGCCGCTCCCCTATCTCGTGATCGTCATCGACGAGTTGGCCGACCTCATGATGGTCGACACAAACAACGTCGAAGAATCGATCACGCGGTTGGCGCAGATGGCGCGCGCCGTGGGCATTCACCTGATTCTTGCGACGCAGCGGCCGTCGGTGGATGTCATCACGGGTTTGATTAAAGCCAACTTTCCTGCCCGCATTTCGTTCCGCGTGGCCAGCAAAATCGATTCGCGAACGATTTTGGACTCGAACGGTTCCGAGTCGCTGCTCGGTAAGGGCGACATGCTCTACCTGCCGGCTGGCTCATCGCGTTTGCACCGAATTCATGGCCCGATGGTCAGCGAAGACGAGATCGTAGCCGTCTGCGATTTCTGGCGCGCGCAGGCACAGGCGAAATACAACGAACAGTTGCTCGAAGCTCCCAAGGACGAAAACGGCAAGCCGCTTCCCGGCGCCGGTGGCAACAGCGATGCGGCGGAAGGCAGCGAAGCCGACGACGAACTGTTCCAGGACGCCGTGCGCGTTGTCTGCGAGGCTGGTCGCGCTTCCACGTCCACGCTTCAACGCCGTTTGCGCATCGGCTACGGCCGCGCAGCCCACTTAATCGATTTGATGGAGAAGGACGGCATCGTCGGTCCACCCGACGGCACGCGTCCGCGCGAACTCCTGAAAGGCCGCGACTGGATGCGCGAATTCGACGAATCGCAACGCTGACCGGTTATTTCTGGAAGAGTTCGAGGTTGCTCTCAGCGGGATACGCGATGTGCTGTCCGTCGATGCTGGCAAACTTCGTTAACGTATGCGGGCGGCTCGACGTCGCATTCATGATGTCTTCAACCTGAACGCCGCGCACGAGCAACGCGTCGCCGATCAGCGAACGGTGGCAGCGCCACGGCACAGCTTCGGCACACATAATCGCAGTGGGCTTTTTGCGAGCCAGCTCAAGCAGTTGGTCGATTCCCTGCTGAAACTCGTCGCTCGCCATGTAATCGGCGTATCCGCGAAATGACCCATTGCGCCAGCCCGTGTTGATCGAGTCTTTCTTCGCACGACGCAGCCCACCCAGCGATTTCATGTGGACGTAGTCGATCCCGCGCTTGGGAAGCTCAACGCTCATCGATTCAGAATTGAACTGCGGCACATGCCGCGACTTCGGAACCGTCCGTACATCCACAAGCTGCGCGACGCCATAATTTTTCAAAATCGCAACAAACTCGTCGAGCGGATGCGTCGAATGCCCGATGGTGAAAATCGTCTGCCGAGCGCCAGCTTGAACCGCGTCGGTCCGCTTGGCGGAGTCGCCGCTGGTTTGTAGAGGCGGCTTTACGCTGCCATCTTCGATCTTGCCCGCCCGGTCAGACGCCGCTCGTTCGTCGGTTTTCCTGCGGACGGGTTTGCGAGGCTTGCCCAAAATAATCTGCGCTCTTTATTTGACACTCACTGCGGTCGACCCTAAAATTAACAGACTCCACCGTGCCGGGGTAGCTCACTGGTAGAGCGCCGCCCTGAAAAGGCGGGCGTAGCCAGTTCGATTCTGGCCCCCGGCACC
>CAVWQK010000012.1:0-504360 GCA_963757145.1 uncultured Acidobacteriota bacterium | reverse complement strand
GCGTAGCAATCGTCTATGAATGGCAGTTGATTTTGCTCCGCGAATTCCCAGTACTTGAAAATGGCCTGACCTTGATTGTCAAAGCACACAACGCCGTGCTGACCGATTCCTCGGCCGAACACTCCTTCGTCAAAATAGCTCACCCAGATGTGACCGTTCGCCGTTGTTCCTGGATGTCCTCGCTGGCGTCGCCTAAGTCAATTGTCCGTTGGACTCGACCGGTCTTATCGCAAACATCAGCGTGCCCGCCTCGACCGGCGGCTACTAACCAACCATCGTCGAATCGTTGGATGTGGTAGGCAAAACCAAGAGTTTGCTTTTCGAGAGTGATGGCCAACTGCGAGCTTCCTTCCCAGTACACTAGATGGTTTGCGGTTGGCAGCGTATTCATCCACTTGACCTGCGCATCCACGGACCTGTCGTCGGCTGGATAAGGGGGCTTCCCCTCTTCAATCAGCAGAAGCGGGTTTCCTCCCCACTCCGTGCCAGCATGAGACACCCTCCAGCCACTAGGCAATTGAGATAAAGCAAGGTGTTTGATCAACTTTTAGTCGTCTGGTCACAGCAAAAACCTATCAAAACAACTCGCCTAGCTTCGAAGGGATTCAATCGTATGCCCGGTAAACGCGGTAACCGTCCATTTGAATTGACTTTCTCCGGTTTCCCGCATATCGGGAGTTGACCGCACCACCCAACACCGGTGTCTAATCTCCTCAAGGAGCGGAGTCAACTCCCTGCGATGAAAACTTCGATATTCGCGTTCGTCTCATTCTTTGTCCTCACCGGAAGTGGGACCGGACAAGCGCCCCCGAGGAATCCACCAAAACGACCTGTATTAACCTTTCGGGCCGCTCCTGCCAAACACCTGTTTTCACGAGGCGAGGACGTGGTCTTGTACCTTTCAATCCGCAATGAATCGACAGAACGGATTTTTGTGAGTCGCATGACTCAGGATGAATTTGTGGACTTCGAAACAAAAGGGCCAGATGGAAGAGAAATGCTGTGGCAAGGAAGAGGCCGAATCGATTCCAAGGCGTACTCTCGCTCAGACTTTGCGGTACTCAGGAGCGGAGAGGAAATCACCGCAATGAGAACCATTTCACAGAAGAACGGCCAGGGATTCGTGTTCAGCAAGCCCGGTAGCTACTCAGTCACGGCGAAATATTCGTTGGGACCGCCTGAATATTTTGCATCTTTCGCTGGAGAAACTAAGGTCCCAAGTGGCTCGTTTCCGTCTAAGCAAAATACGTTTTGCATAGAATCGTGCAGTACTCAATCTCGGAATTGACGGCGCTGTGCCTATCGCGCCTGGTAAACGCGGTTACCGTCCAAATGGAATCTTGGCACGACTTATCGGGACCTAGCCAAGCGGCGGCCCTCCAGACCGTCTAATCTGACTGATTCATACCAGGCGGGTGTTTGGAGCCGCGTACGAGAACGGTGAGGCTAATCAAGGCGGCTATCGTCCACATCGAAGACTTGGCTACATTCACAGCTAGCGTCGTTGCGAAAGTCAACGGCGCCGTCGCCTTAACCACAATCAGCGCGATTACCCCCGCGACTATTCCAAATACAGCTCGGTCTCCCCAGAATCGAGATTTGAATGCGACTGACCCAATGCCAAAAATCAACAGGGTGTAGAAGACGAGGCTAACGACGCCGAAAATGCTGGCCGGATTCTCTGGAAGGTAGACGTGTCTGACGGATAGCCATGACCACACGGAGAAAACCGTACAAAAGAGAGCCGTTAAAATCAGGGTCGTTCGGTTTTCGAGTGTTCCTCGACGAGGCATATTCATAAAGAATTAGGACCATCCTAGCATCGCGGAGCAGCTCCGCCGACCATGAACAACTGCAAGTCCCGATAAACGCTGCCAGCTCAGACGGTCGACGCAACACTTGCGTGAAGTTTACTCGCAGGAGTTTGAAAGCCTAAGGTCTTTCTCGGACGTTGATTCAAGCGCAGCGAGACTTGGTCGAGCTGTGCTTGAGAGATGGGGATAGGTCGGTTCCTCGCGGAAAGTACTGCCGCAACAGTAGATTGGTGTTTTCGTTGCTGCCACGCTGCCACGGACTCTGTGGATCGCAGAAGTAGACCTGCACATCTGTGGCTATCGTAAACTCCTTGTGCTTGGCCATCTCCAGTCCGCGATCCCAGGTCAGCGAGCGTCGTAGTGTGGCGGGGAGTTTACGAACACGCTGACTCAAGGCAGTAACCACCGCTTCCGTTTCTTTGCTCCGCACTTTGATCAGCATGAGAAAGCGTGAATGCCGCTCCACTAAAGTCGCAATGTAACTGTTCTTTCCACCGCTCAGCAGATCGCCTTCCCAATGGCCAGGAATCGCTCGGTCTTCTGCCTCCGCAGGTCTTTCCCGGATGGAGATGGCATCGACGATCTGTCCACGGGACTGTCCACTGGGGCTGGCATGTCGCGAGCGGCGCATGCGTCGCTTCGAGCGCAGATGGTCCATGAGCTCTTTTTTCAGCGCTCCACGCGCTTGAATGAACAGGCTGCGGTAAATCGTCTCGGGGGACACACGCATGCTCTCGTTGTTGGGATAGTGGATCTTCAACCACCCGGAAATCTGCTCGGGCGACCAGTCCAGAATCAGTTTACGCGCAACCATTTCTCTCAACCTCGCGTGCAGGGCAAGAAGGCACTGCTTGGGCCGCAAGGCTGAGTCCCAGGCGTGGACATCCGCCGCATGGGCGCGATAGGTGGGACGGCCACCGTGGCGAGAAAGCTCCCGGCTCACCGTCGAGGCCGCTCGATCCAGTCGTCGAGCAATCTCACGAAGCGGCGAACCGGAAGCAATCCCTCGTGAGATGTCCTCGCGCTCAGCGAGGGTCAGTGCTAACTGCGAGCGACGACGAGCGATGGGCGGGATGCCCCCACGAGGTAACAACACCTTGCGAATGGTGGGATGCGGTTTGCCATAAGCACGCCCGATCTCATGCAACGTCTGACCGGCTTTCCAACGGTTCCAGATATCTGTCTTGTGACTAGGCGAAAGTCTCGCCCATTTTCCTTGGGTCATAGACACCATCCTTAAAAAGAACATCCATTAGATGGTGTTGCATCGACCTGTCGAATCCACCGCCGTGACCGGAAACTTGGTTCAATGTGTGGCTCTTAGGCTTGTCGACGGTTTCGATCCTCGGCGATGACGAGGATGGCCTTCGGCAATCTTTCTCGAATCCCATCTTTTTTGTCCAAATGACAGATTTTGCGATTACTAGTGTCTAATATTCTTATTGTATATGCATAGTGCCCGTGATACGTTGCACCGTGATTAGAGATTTTTGTTTTTGGGAGCAAGCCAGCAGTGACGAAGATTTTTGAACAAGTCGAGCGGGAGCGCGTCGCCGTCGAGCAGGAACTGAAAATAATTTGTGCAGCGTTGGGGACGTGCGCCGCTCAAACAGGGTTTTCAGTTGCTGGCGTCGGAACAGTACGCGTGCAGCTCACTCGACCATCGCCCGAAAGGGCAGATTTGCTTCGACAGCAGCGCGCCATAGTGTTGCGGCGCGACGCGATTTATCGATTGTGGGCGACTTTACGGCAGACAGGATCAGCTGAGGCATAAACAAATGGAACGCGATTTCATCTTCGATCTCTGCTTGGGTGGTTTGACCGACGTCGATTCGGGCGATCTCGAAACGCTCGACACGGATTCCGCCCAAGAAATTGCGCCATCGTTGGAAAGCTTCTATGCGACGCGCGATGCAGAAAAGTTTAGCCGACCCGTTGATGACTTAGACGAACCATCGGCCCTCAGCAAAGGCGCGACGGAGAAACCTTTCGCCAACCCATTGAAGCTCGCAAAACATTCGGTTGGATTCCGGCTGCGAATCTGTCGCGAGCAAGTCGTAGGGCGAAACGGGAAACAGTTTCGTGAAGGCATTGACGACCGCAATCAAATTGTTTGGTCGCGAGAGATCGAGGAGGAATGATGGGAACAAAAGCAGGAAAGATCCACGAAATGCTAGCGCAGCATCACGAGTTCGCGGCCGACCAGCACGCAAAGGCCGCGGAGAAAATCGGCAAGGGCGACGCGGCCAAAGAGTTTCATTCGAACATGGCGCAACACCACGCTGAGATGCAGAACGCTCACACATCAGAGTGCGAGGCTTGCGCGAAGGCCGATACAAATCAGATGGCTACCTCTAGAGTCTCGGGCGTGGCACCGACAGTCCGTGCAGTGCCACGCGTCGGCCAGAAATCGTTTGGCAACGATGTGCCGCTGGAATTCCAGAAGTTGGTTTCCGTCGAAGACGACGAGTGATTTTTATTTTAAAAAAAGGAGTCAAGAAAATGGCCACTTGGAAAAACCCGCTGGGAATTACGGGACCGAATCGCGCGCCGAGTTATTACCAGCCAGGCTCGTACGACGCGGGATTTCATTCCGGTTACGAAGTTCTGGGCGGGATCACAATCGGAGGTTGCGAGTTCTGCGGAGGCACTTTGCAGCGCATCGGCAGCAACGTTCGGTTCGTTGCAATCAATGTGGCGTTCAACAAGAGAACGACGCCAACGGAAACGCGCAGCGGATGGATGCAATCTGACTCCTTCAATCTTGTTTCGGCAAGGCAAAGTTCGAGTCGAACCAAACAGCTACTGAGCGGAGATTTTTGTGAGCGCCTGGCCTTATCCGCGAGGACGCGCTCCGCCCCGTTGGCGCAAGACCGTTCCTCCGAAGCAGAGATCGTCGCAACGGAAGAACAACGTTCGACGACGCCTGAGTGTAAACATTGTGGTTCGCTGAATGTGCGGGGAGATGGCTCATATTGTCGAAACGTTGGGACGAGCGGAGGCAAGCAGTACTGTGTCGTGATTGTCGCCGGAGTTGCTATCTATCGCTGGGTCAGCATTTGCCCCCGAAACCCGCACCCGTTGCGAGCACGGAGCAATTTGTCACTGCCAACGACGCACGGCCCGCTTGCCCTTTCTGCTCCGGCACAAGTATTCGCCGTCGTGGCCTGATTCGAACTCGGAGCGGTCAGACGACACAGCGTTGGTATTGTGGCCGGTGTGAAAGGCGATTCGTCTCAGCGGCGCATCGGGTTGCGGCCATGGACCGCCGCAGGATTTCACATTGGGAGTCGGACGACGCTCAGGCCGAAGCATCGTTTCTCCATATCGCAGTTCAAAACGGCGCTGTTGACGTTACGACGATCCGAGAAACGATTGCCGTGAATGAATCTGACCTTCGGATCCTGGACCTTCTGATCCGTGAAGGCGCACTGGACAGGCACGAAGTGGAGATGGCGCTAAGTTTCCGGGGAAGAGTTTTAGAAATCTTTGAAGGTTTGGCAGGGCTCGAGCGCAATGCCTGAGCAAACACACGCGCTACAGGAGGCCCGCGCCCTTATTCATCTGCTCAGAGCAGGCGAGACACCCGCGTCCATTCGAAACCTTATCGGCGGAGATTCAGGCTATCGGCGATCAGTTCTCGCTCACTTCGATACTTTGATTGACCCTGAGAAACAGATTGAGGAACTTTTCCGTGCTGGCTGGAGTCAGGAACGCATTATTAGAACGCTTCGCGTGAAATACCGCACAGTGTGGGCGGTTGCCAGAAAATCTGGATATGTGTTTCAAAAACGCGGCCGAGGACGGCGTCTCTCGCCTGCGTTGCGGGTTCAGCTTCGGCAAGCAGTCAGGAACGGCATGCATTCGGCAGCGATGCAGCGCCAATTTGGAATCGATTACGACACGACGATAAAATTTCGCCGTGAACTCGGTGATTTTGAAAATCGCCGACATCGTCGCAAACTGTCGGCCGTCGACCAGGCGCGAGGCGAAGACATGTTGAGATCGGGCATCCGCTGGAGAGACGTGGCATCTGCCTTAGGCGTCGCACTCGCTACTGCGCAGCGCGCCATTCAGTATAGAAAACGGAGAGGATCCTAGAAATGCCACTGACCGAGACGCAGTGTCAGCAGATCAACTTTTTTCACGGTATTGGGTTTGTGCCAAAACTTATCGCTCAGAATTTCGGGATTCCAATCGCGTCAGTCCGAGCGGAGATTCGAAAGTTGGGCGTCGACGAAAAGGTTTCTCCGACACTCATCGCGGAGGTACTCGAGCTGTCGCGCCTGGGTTTAACTCGGAAGGAAATCGCCCGCCGTCTGTACGAAAAAGAGTGGCGCATTAAACAAATTCACAAAGTCTATATCGGCCGGTTGCGCGGCAAACGAGGTACTCAAATGACGCTTGCCGTTAAGCGCGAACTCAAGCGGCTCGATCGCGAGAATTTGCGGAACCTGTCCTCCGATATCGGATTTTCTTACAGATCAGTCCGGAAATTTTTGCGAGACTCTCATGGGTAGCGCGCAAGAGAATTTATATGTAGCGATGGTGAGCAGAGTCCGCGTGATTTGTTTCGCGGGCAAATGGCCGGATTGTCCTGACTCGTGCCTGGTGGGCGCGATTATGGTTGCGTTCTCAAAAGATTGGTGCCGCGAATCAAGATCGCTGGACGTTTTGGAGAATAATTTGGCGGATGCGATTCTCGCGTTGAAGTCGTGGGAGAAGCAAGGGTATCGTCTAAACTGAAATATTTTTGCCTGCGTTTTACGTCTTTCATAGAAGACTCGAACTCAGGAGGCGAAAGGCCGCCACAAATGACGAAATTCTTCATGCCTGGAAAGTCACCGGAAGATGCGGAGACTCTCTACCAAGGGCTTCGGGACTCAATACGGGTCGCGGCAAACAGTCCGCGAATTTACCGCATTCTCTTCCGCGATCGAATAAGAGGAAAGTGGAGAGATCGTAAGGCCATCGTCGGAGAACCGGATCCATTGGAAGGTCGAACCGTTAAGGCGATCCTCAAAAAGGCGGATGGTTGCTACGTGATATGGTCGAGCGGACGCGGTTTCAATCACATGACGATTGACAAAAGTGACGTCTGCGAAGTAGAAGAATTCGAGTAATTAAGAAGGAGAAGGGCGCCACGGAATCGACCGTGACGCCCTCTGTTATTCGCGCGTTTTGTTTCTGATTCCGTTACAGTGCTTCGGCTGCTTTCTCGGCTGCCTCGATGTCTTGCAGTACCTGCAAAACCCGTTGCTGGATCGCGTCGAGTAAGCGGGGCACCTTCGCCAATGCGCTAATACGCGTGGCTCGGCTCGATTTTAGTAGGGGCTGATACTCGGCGCTGCTTAGTTCTAAGACTGTCTCCCCGACTTCCGGTTCATAGCTTTCCGTCTCAATCGCCTGCTTAACGGCGAGTTGCCACTCATCGGCGATGTAGTCATAACCGAGATATATGACCGTCCGCTCCCTCGGATAGTTTCCTATCTGATTCGCGTTTACGGGTTCCCAGTCAGACTTTGAAACGGTGTTCTGAGCCCAACCGTCGAGCCAAACTCGCAGCCCGATATTTTGGTTTGCCAGCTTTTTGTTGATCGTAATGATGGAGGAATTGATTTTATCGGATTGCGCGTTCAGTTTCTTCGAAAGAGACGACAACTCCTGCAGGTCTGCTACCATTTCCGTTGTTCCTTTTCGTTGGATCAGTGCAGACAGGAGGGTTTTGCAACTTCGCTTCCGCTGTGCCTTCCGGCCCGACTGGCAGCCGCCTTCCGTTGGCTGCATTCGCAGTATGAACCTGCTGGGTCCGACCCGTCAAGTTTTATGAACGGACACCTACTAGATTTCAGTTTTGGCGATAAAAACCGTTATGGCATATCATTCGTTCTGAATGGCCACCGCACCGCGTATTCAACTTCGCGCGATCTCTCCCCTAGTTGAAATGGGAGCCTACGAAGCACTGTGGGCGAAACCCGAAACCACGTTTACCACGTTGGCTCAACGGTTTCGGGAGTCGCCCGACTTGCTCCCTTCTGACTTCGTGACTGACTACGAATCGAAATATTTTTCAGACATAGTCTTGGAGATGCTGAGAGATTCAGGCGTTCGAGATTTCGGAATTCGCATACACCGAGCGGGCGAATACCCGAAGAAGCTGCGAGATGCCGAGGATCCTGTCGAACTCCTCTACTATCGCGGTTGGTGGGACCTCGTCGAAATGCGTTCAGTCGCCGTAGTGGGCACTCGGGAACCCTCTCCACAAGGAATCGACAATACGTCGAGGCTTGTCAGCCTATTAGTAAAAGATGGTTTCACGATCGTTTCCGGTCTGGCTAAAGGTGTTGACACGGCCGCTCACATGGCCGCGATAGAAAACCGCGGTAGAACCATCGCTGTAATCGGGACGCCGCTGACTCACGCGTATCCGAAGCAGAATCGAGAACTTCAAGAACGCATCGCCAGTGATTTCCTTTTGGTCTCGCAAGTTCCCGTATATCGCTACTCGAAACAGGACTTCCGCCGGAATCGGGGTTTCTTCCCTGAGCGCAATAAAACAATGTCGGCACTCACCGAAGCAACAATCATTGTTGAAGCAGGCGAAACGTCAGGAACACTGATCCAAGCTCGCGCCGCGCTCAAACAAGGCCGAAAGCTCTTCATACTCGACGCCTGTTTCCAAAATCCGAATTTGAGCTGGCCCCACCAGTATGCGGAACGGGGTGCGATCCGCGTCAAGAAATACGAAGACATCCGCAGAAATCTCGAATAGCCCTGCATGCTCACCAAGCTGGATGCTCTATACCTGCATCACCACTGGTGGCTGACGCAGGAAGACGAATGCTATTACGGCGGCGAATATACGGCTGGCAAAGGATTCAGTCACAGCGTAACCAATCAGCACATTCTGAACCTCAAGAAGGGAGTCGAGAGACGACACCTTCCAGACTGGTATTACAAAGAGCGGGCGATCGAGGAGGCTGCCGCAAACCTCAGAGCTTCGATTCGACCCGAATTCATCGCGCAAGCCACTTTTGTTCCCATTCCGCCCTCAAGAGCAGCCGACGATCCTTTATACGACGATCGAATGACGCGCGTGCTGCGTCAGTTGGGTCCCGATGTTAATGTCCGCGAATTGGTCAGACAGACTCAAACCACGGAAGGTGCTCATGTCGCGTTAGAGCGCCCTAGTCCAACTGAGTTGTACGGCATCTACGAGATAGATCAAGCACAGGTTGATCCCGTCCCGACCATCATTGCGGTGGTGGACGACGTCCTCACGGCTGGGGCGCACTTCAAGGCGATGCAACGGATATTGAAGGAGACCTATCCTGACGCTCGGGTCGTAGGGTTCTTCATTGCCCGTCGAGTTCCCGGCACAGAATGAACCCCAAATTCCAAAACCTGGGGGCTCTCGGGTAGTCGCGCTCGTTGCTAGTGTAGTGCTTAGTCATCGTGCCATCGCACCGAAAGGTTGCACAAAGGTTGCACGGGCCATATCACTACAGTAAGCAAATCCTACAACGCTTCAAATCGCCTTTGTTTAATGGGATAAAGTGGTCGGGGCGAAAGGATTTGAACCTTCGACCTCCTGGTCCCGAACCAGGCGCGCTAGCCAGGCTGCGCTACGCCCCGACAGACACGCTCCGCATCAAGTTCAGCTTGAGCGCAAGCTTAAGCTTACCACAGCCGATACCTGCATCCACAGTCCCAACTGAGCCACCTTTCACCGGGAGAAGCGAGAACGCCGACGAAAGTGCCGTGGCTGGACAGCAATCGTTTAGTCGCCAAAAGTTTCAACAAATCGGCATAGGGGGAGCGGTCGCCCGCTCTCCCCTGCCACACCACCGTACATCTCTAACAATGTCGGTCGTGTCCAACACTTTTTGAACACACTTCTCCGTCAACTTAAAAACTTAAAAGAGTGTTTTTCCTTCGCTTCCTTCGATGTCTTTCTGATTGAGCCTGGACAAGTACGGTTCGTTCGTAATCTAGGGGTCGGCTTCAGTCCGACCCAAACATCTCTTCGATCAAAACTTCGACCATGATTAGTTCTTCGAACTCCCTCTCACGAGGGAGCGGGATGCTCCATCAAGTGGACAACGCTTTACCACACGCCATGTCCGGTACCGAGCTATCCCGCGTGCGAACCGAACTCCGGCTCCTTCCTCCCGAAGCCTATCAATAAAAGTTTGATCGCGTCGAGAGGGAGCCGACACTGTTATGCAATCATGCGGGTCCGCATACGGCGGTTCAGTGAGTTGAGCCCTTGCGGGCCGTGAGGTTCGAGTCGTCGTTCGCCACAAGGGCTTCGCCGCTCTGCAGGTTCCGTTTCGGCTTCACCGTCTTCTGAACCTGCAAAACTCAGCCGAAGCGGATTGGCTGGCGCAGTGCCACCGTGAGTTCGACGTTCGACTGCTCGCTATCACTGTTTGGGCCTTCCTCACTTCCCTGAGTACTACGCCCGCTGCTGACTTCTGCTGCAGGATCAGAGTAAATTACTTCACCCTCAGTCACGAATCCGAGACATGCCACAGGTCTCCCGCGATAAGCTCGACCGCTTTCGATACGCGACCGCCGGATTTACCACCAGCATCTTTGATGGATACGGACTTCGCGATCACTTGCTCGCTCGTCCGACGCCGTAGGCCTCAAATCCAGTTCTTGTCCATCGGCCCGTATCTTTGCTCCACGCTTCCTTCATACCCCACCTCGCGGTGACGCCCTTGCGCTTCGCTACCCTTCACCTCCATCAGGTTGGGACGGGACTTTCACCCGCCAGCTGCCGAACATGCGCGGCGTACAAGCAAAACCGCCGGGAGAAATCCTCCCGGCGGTGCTTGCGAATCCAGAACAATTCTAGTCTAGAACTCGTAGCGCAATGCGAACTGCATTACGCGCGGGTTCGTTGACAACCGGGTATACTGTCCGAAGGACGATCCAAACGTATCGATTGACGAGTTGATGCTCTGCACGTCGAATCGAACTGAGTTTGTCACGTTGAACACTTCCCAGCGAAGCTGGAGGCTCTGCTTTTCCGTCCAAGGCATAACCCACCGCTTGGACAAGCCAAGGTCGGTGCTGAAGTAGCCGTCGCCGCGGAGGCTATTCCGCTGTCCGGCCTGACCGGGAAGCGGTTCGACAAACTGGCTCTGGGCATCCGACATCGTCTTGAAGGCGCTCACCACGTCCGGATCCGAGGGATCATGGAATGAACCCGCTTTCACCGAACCGGTCAGTAAGGCATTGCCACTCAAATCCCAGTCTGTCGGCCACTGCGCGCCGTTGGACACGCTGAAAGGAAAGCCGCTGGTGACGCGGATGAGACCCGACAGCTGCCAACCACCGATCACAGCGTCAAGGCCCTTGCCGATGTTGCTGGCGAACTTGCGGTTTCGGCCAAACGGCAAGTCGGCGACAAAGTCCGCGGTGAACTGGTGCGTGGCGTCGAAGTCCGACACCCCACGGAACTGATACGGGCTCCAGGCGTTGATGATTTGACCGCCGAGGCCCGCGATCGTTCCGACGCGTTCTGCGTCTGACGACAAATCGATCGACTTCGAGAATGTGTAGTTGAAGTCGAACTGCACGCCGTGCGTCATCGCGTGTTTCAACGTCACCTGCATCGCGTTGTAGTTCGCGGTGCCAAGCGATCGCCAGTTGTACAGGGTCGCATACTGCGGATTGTAGAACGAGAACTGTCCACCCTTTGGAAGATAGGAGACAGCCGAGTTCGTGGCATCCGGAATGCCGAAGTAGTCGAGATCCAGCAGGCCGGTTGTCTCGTTCAGGTTCGAACCGCAGAACAAGTCAAACGCTGCCAGCACAGGATTGTTTGTCGCTGTTGGCCCTGCTCCGCATCCGCCAGAGCTGCCGAGACCATACGAGCCCCCAGCACCCGGTGCCTGAATCATGTCCTGCCAATACTTTACAACGTTCGCAGGAAGCATCGAGTTTTTGAAGGTCGCGTTGGTAACCCCAGCTCCGCCCTGAGACGGTTGCCGGTACAGTTTCGCCAGCGCGCTCACTGCGGTGAAGTAGTCGGTGCCTGTTGCCGGATCCTTCAAGTCCAAAGGTGTCGCGGCATCCTGCTGTGTCAGCAAGCTGTGCGACAAGCGTCCGACATATGAAACCTCCAGCGTGAACCCGCTCTTCAGTTCGCGAGCGACCGAGAAGTCGATCGTGTACTCGTACGGCGTCTTCAGTCCGCGGTCCAGACTGTCCGTGATGGCGAAAGTCCCAGTCGGATAGGTCTGTGGAAACGTCGAAACCGGGGCGGGCAAGAAAATCGTGTTTCCATTCCTGTCCGTCGTTGGAATCGTGTGAATGCCAGTTACGCGAGGCGAAGATGACACATCTTCGAAGCCTGCTGGGTTTGTCAGCGTTGTAGAAAGTCCGAACGATCCGAATTGATCGAAGTCGTCCACGATGCCCTGACCGAAGCGGTCGTAGACGATGCCAAAGCCGCCACGAATCGCGGTCTTACCGTCACCAAACACATCGTGAAGCAGACCGTTGTTGAAATGTGGAGCCCAGGCGAATGCTACGCGCGGACCGAGATTCTTGAAATCCCAGTCGTAATACCCTGGCGCATTGTTGGCTTTGCCTCCGAACCCAAACGAAATGGGTTGGTCACCCGACGAAGGCAGTCCGGCTGCACCTTCGTTACCTCGGTCTTGGAAGAACTGCGACATGTATACGTTCGGGATGACTTCCACGCCCTTCGTTTCCCAAGGCGGCGAGAAGAGCGAATAGCGCAGACCCAATGTGAGGGTCAGACTCGGCTTGATCTTCCACGAATCCTGAGCATAGAACTCGTAGCTGTCGATCCCGAAATTGCGCTGGAGAGCAGTGCCATCCGGCAGCGCCGTTCCATCCTTCTGGAAGTTATATTTGGCATCGACTTCCGTCACGATTCCCAGCAACGCCTGAATTGGGTAGTCGTAGGAATTGGCGAAGCTTGGATCGACGTCTGGAAGTCCGTTGTTCGACGGGTTCAGAGGCGATCCCGACTTGCCAGCGAAGCCGGACGTGTCCACCCACGAGGCGTTGGCGCTCGCTTGGCTGTAAGACGCAGCCGTGCTCAATCGCGGTTCGCGAATGATCGAGATCTGCGTTCCGAACTGGAATGTATGCTTGCCGTGCGTCCACGAAATATCGTCCACGAAATTGTGCGTTGGCCGCTGGAAGGCGGTACTTCGCGTAACGGCGCCGCTTTGATCGTTCAGCCCGCGGAAGAAGACCCAGTCTTCATTGGAGTTTCCGATTGTGCCCGAGCTCTGTCGAACGAAACCGTACCGGAAGTTATTGTCCAGCGTGTTGCTGAGCACCGCGTTGTAACTGGCGACGATACCCTTGCTGTAGTTCACGAGGTCGTGTGAAGGTGCCTGACCCGGAAGAAAGGGCGCTTGCGCATAGTTATCGTTAATCATCGACGCGCTGACAGACACACGGTGTTTGCCGTCGCGAGTGATGTTGTAATCCATTTTCGTGATGTAAATGTTCGACACATCCGAAATCGGCGCCGCGAAGTTAAAGCAGCTGTAGTTGACTCCGTCACCCGTCGAATTGCAGTTCGGCGTCGGCCACGTATTCAAGTAGCTAACCACTGGCGAATTCGGGCCGAGGTGCAGCGGATCAATGGCCGTCAACTGCGCGGGAGACAGCGCCTGATAGCCCGGCGCAATCGGATAGCTCTTTCCGCTGATGCCGGTGACCGAGCCGCCGGCACAAGCCGTCGGGTCTGCGCAAAGATACTGAATGATTCCATCACGCAGCGTGTTTGAGGGAACCTGGTCGGTTTGGCTGGTCTGTTCCGCACGGCGCGTTCCTTCATAGTTGGTAAAGAAATACAGCCGATCTTTAATGATCGGCCCGCCGAGCGATCCGCCGAAGATGTTGCGGATCAGTTCGGGCGGTTTGTTCGGCTCACCCGCATCGAGTTGAGCGGCCTTCACGAAGTAGTCGTTCGCGCTGGTGAACGTGTTGCGATGATATTCGTACGCCGAGCCGTGGAACGAGTTCGTACCGCTCTTCGTGACGAGCGCTACCTGCGCGCCCGATGAACCGCCCTGATCGGCGTTGTAGTTCGTCGTCGTTACGCGGAATTCCTGCACCGAGTCCAACGTGACGGGCAGCACCGAATTGAACGCCTTCCCGCCTTCGTCATTCGACGCGATACCGTCAACCGTTACATTGCTCTGGTCGCTTCGTGCTCCGTTAACCGCGCCGCTGCGCGTGTCGAAGTCCGGCACGTCCGAGCGATTTCCGGTGTACGCGACACCAGGCTGTAGACTCAGAAGGTCAGGAACATTCCGGCCTTCGAGCGGCAACTGTTTCACCTGGTTCTCGTTGAACGCGTTGCCCAACGACGCGTCGGTCGTATTCAACGTTTGCGCGATTGCCGAAACTTCCACGGTCTGGGTGGAGGAACCAACCTCCAGGACCACGGTTACTGTAGTGGGCAAGTTCACCAGCGACTGGATATTTTTCTGCTGGAATTTTCGGAACCCAGCCGCCTCCACGGAGATCTCGTAAGTACCCGGCTGCAAAGCGAGAAATTCAAATTCCCCTCCGGCACCGCTGTCGATCGACCGCTGAAGGCTCAGCCCTGGATTGAGCAGGGTCACCTTCGCCGCCGCTACCGTCGCGCCGCTCTTATCTGTAACCACCCCGTGAATTGAAGTCGTACCTGTCTGTGCCATTACTCCAAACGCGACCAATGCGCACATCGCGAAACCCATCAAGAATTTCATTGGAAAATAGCGCTTCATCATGGACCACTCCATTGACTGCTCCTTTCGCGCACCACTTTTGACTTTATCGGACACACTTGGGGAGGGCTCGGTACGGGGCACTTCCAAGCCGCGGAAAACGAATACTCCACGGCGCCAGTTTTGGTTCTGGACTCCGAGCAACCTTATCCCACCACAGACACTTCGCGAAACTTTGAGATACCTTCTAAGTCAGGATGGGAGGTTATGTCAAGAGATGTATTTTAATGCGCTAAATCGAATTAATGCGGGGTAGATCGAGACGGGCGGAGAGACCTGTAAATTGTTCAACTTAGGCAAAGACGCCGTCGCGCGGGCAAGTACTATAACCACCATCGTTGGACATATCGGATTGAGCAACCTGAATAATATAGGTCGCAAGAACCGGAGCGCGGGGCGGCGACCAGTTTACGTAGACAATTTTAGCAGGAACAAAAAGATGCGAATCACCCTTAGACCTTGCCAAGTTGCAACAGTCTTGCCTCAGTAATCGCGGGAATCCCGCGGATCGGTTCCAAAACGGCTTCCGACACTTCGCCATCCAGTCGCACCAACGAAACCGCCTCGGCTCCACGCGAAGCGTCTCGGCGTCCGAGCGCAAACGTCGCGATGTTCACGCCTTGTTTTCCCAAAGTGGAACCAACTTGCCCGATAACACCGGGTTCGTCGCGATTTCGCAGATACAATATCGTCCCTTCGAGCTGCGCCTCGACAGGAATTCCACCGATCTGCAGCACGCGAGGAGTCCCGTCATGCAGCACGGTCCCCTCGACCGTAAACGCTCCGGCGTCCGATCCACCCTTATCGGTCAGCGCTGAAACTTCCAGCGTGTTCGGAAATCCATGTTCGCGCCGACGCGTCTCCTCGTGAACCGTCAAACCCCGAGCCGTCGCAACTTGCGGTGCGTTCACCACGTTCACCTTCTCATCGAGAACCGCATTCAGCAATCCGGCGAGCACCGCGCTTCGCAGCAAATTCGTTCCGACCTCGGCAACTTCTCCCGCGTAGCGAATTCGAATGCGTGCCGGTCTCGAAGCAGCCGCCTGCGCAACCATCGAGCCCAACCGTTCCGCAAGCGCCAGATAGGGCCGCCCCTTGCGATACTGATCAGGCGAGAGTGCCGGCAAGTTCACCGCGTTTCGAATGACACCGTCCGCCAGATAATCCCGGACCTGCACCGCAACCTGCGTCCCAACTTCTTCTTGCGCCTCAGTCGTCGACCCCGCGATATGCGGAGTCGCCAAAACGTTTGGCAGCGCCACCAGCGCTGTATTCTTCGTCGGCTCTTCCACGAAGACGTCAAGCGCCGCCCCCGCCAGATGCCCACTCTTCAATGCTTCCGCCAGTGCGCCTTCATCAATCAATTCGCCGCGCGCCGCGTTGATCAGCCAGGCGCCCTTCTTCATTTGCGCGAGCGTCTTCGCATTGATCAAATTCTGCGTAGCCGGGCTCACAGCCGTGTGCAACGAAATAAAGTCGCTCTCCGCCAACAATTTCTCCAGCGGCACCAGCTCCACCTGCATCTCTTTCGCCGCCGCCTCGCTGATGTACGGGTCGTAGCCAACGACGCGCATATCGAACGCTTCTGCGCGGACTGCCACTTCGCTTCCGATTCGGCCCAGTCCGATGAGTCCCAGCGTTTTGCCGCGCACTTCGGTTCCAGCCGCGCTTCCCTTCTCCCACTTCCCTTCGTGCATCGACTTGTCGAGCCGCGAAACCTGCCGCGCCATCGCCAGCATCAACGCGAACGTATGCTCCGCAACGCTGACCGCATTCCCTCCCGGCGTGCTCATTACCAGCACACCGCGCCGCGTCGCCTCGTCCAGATCGATGTTGTCCACACCAACGCCCGCTCGCCCCACCACTCGCAACCGTGGCGCCTTCTCCAGCAGATCTGGCGTCACCTTCGTCGCGCTTCGAACGATCAACGCATCGGCATCCGCAATCTCTCTGATCAGCGTTTCTTTCGTGGTCAGCACCACGTTCCAGCCCGCCTGCTCCTTCAGCAGTTTCACCCCGCGCTCGCTGATCTTGTCCGCAACAATGACTTTCATCAGTCCTCATCTATATATGGATTGAGTTTCGTCGCTCACAGCGACCAAAAATTCGCAAAATCCGAAGCATCAACGGTAACGACCCCATTGCCTCAAGTCAAATTGACGCCGCAACATTTTCCGAACGTTCAGCACGTTCCGTGAGTCGAAGAGCCCTTTTCTCTCCTCCTCTGCTATATTCACCCCACGAGGATTCGATGACTCTTTCCGAAAAAGTCCAAAAAGACCTAGTCGACGCCATGCGCGCCAAAGATGAACTCCGCCTGAGCGTTCTCCGCAGCATCAAGTCCGCTATCCAGTACAAAGAGACGGAAAAAATCCGTGCGATTGACGAAAACGAATCGATCTCCCTCCTTCAGACGCTCGTCAAGCAGCGCAAGGAATCCATCGACCAGTTCACAAAAGGCAATCGCCCCGAACTCGCCGACAAGGAATCCAAGGAACTCGCCATTATCGAGACCTATCTACCCGCCGGCGCCAGCGAAGCGGAGATGGACGCTGCCGTCACAAAGGCCATCGCTGAAACGTCAGCAACTTCAATCAAGCAGATGGGCGCAGTCGTCAAAGCCGCCAAGGCCGCTCTCGAAGGCAAAACCGTCGACGGTAAAGCGTTGAGCGATCGCGTCCGCTCCCGCCTCTCTTGATTCGAGCGCCAAGCCGGTCCGAATGACTCAGCCCCGCGAATCCCCAACATCCCCGATCGCCTGCGACTCCAACACCCGAGCCTTGGTCTTCCTTCGCATCGCCGTCGGCGTATTTTTTCTGATCTTCGGCGAGTACAAGGTTTTCGGCACGCAATTCACTCTGCACGGCGGCTTTCAATTCTGGATCAACAAATTCCTCACCGAGGGCGGCGCCTACCCTTTCATGGTCCCCATCTTGAAAGGGTTCGTCCTCCCGAACGCCACCACCATCGCGTTCCTGGTCGCCTATGGCGAGTTTTCCATCGGCCTCGCCCTGACGCTCGGCATCCTGGTCCGCCCAGCCAGCCTGGGCGGTCTGATCTTCATGCTCACTCTCTTGTTTTCCTCCGATTATCCTGGCTCGGGCGTGCCCTTCTGGCAGTACTTCGGCGCCAGCCTCGGACACTCCGTTTTCGCGCTTTGCTTCATCGCGTTCACGATCGGCCGCTCCGATATTCTCTGGTCCATCAATCACTTGCGAGCGATGCGTCCACGGTAGGGAAACCTACAGGCGTGTCCCGATTGTCCTCCGGTTTGCCGTTTCCTAATCTAATCAAGAGTTGGCGCCACTAACAATGGCTGCCACGGAGAGAACCGGCCCCATGGGACAACAAATAAACTCGGCGGACAACGTGGTCTTGCTCGGAGAAATGGTGGAAATGGCCTCGGGTTACGCGGATCAGTGCGAGGAATCTCTAAAGTCACGACGACGCCTTCCTGCTTCGCCTTGCCTACGACGAACTTTTCTACCTTCGAAAACGCGCCGCTAAGCTAGACGAAAATTTGCTCGACCTCGAGGAGCGCATTCGCGCCAAAGCGAAACCGTCTCGCCCGCAAAAACGAACGCAACGTCAGCGCTCGAACGAGGATTTCAAAACCTCATTCCAACTTGTCGGGGCCGGTCAAAACCTGGCGGGCGACTGATAAATAATCGACAAGCAACTAATAAATTGTTTTTGGAGCGATTTGGCGGGTTGCATTCGCACTCGCCAACGATGACTTACTAACGGACGCGCGCCTTAATGGCTACCGGCAAACCATCACCCGCACGCTCGATCGTCACATCGTCGGAAGATATCCGATAGCTCGTCCCGCCCTTAATGACGGTCAACGAAACTGTTTCCCCTGTTCCGGGACACGCAGCCGTCGCGGCTGTTCCTTTAGCGCTCAACGTTATCTCCGTGGGTACGCCTTTGCCGCAAGGATCCAGCGTTATCTGACCGGAAAAATCGGGCGGTACCGTCACCGTTACCTCTCGCGGAGCCTGCTTCGCCGCGCATGAATACAGTAGCGATGCCGCGAAAACCGTCGCAAGCAGCAGGGTGGTCAAACCATCCAGCTTTCGATTCATGTCGTGGTACACCCTCGGTTTCGGCACCGGACAGTGGCCAATTAAGCGTGTCGAAGAAATGAGAAACCCAACCGTGGCTGAACCCTATCAAACTTCAGCCGGAATTACCCATAAGGGTTTCTTTGTAGATGGGGTAGGTAGGTCCTTTAGGACCAAAACAAGACGGCATCGGTGCCAGAGCTTTTCAGGGCGTCGCGACTGGCTTCAACACTGCCGTATTCCGTTCATCGGCCGCGATAATCCGGTAGAGCATCTTCAAATCGTTGACCTGACTCAGCGGAACGCTCGGTTCCTTGATCTCAAGCGTCCGGTAATAGTGCAACACCTTGCCGGTCACTTCCGTCTTGCTGTGATAGGTCGCGAAGCTGTACTCCGCGCTCACCGGATCCGGCAAATCTTCCACTTCGTACCCTGGTGGCATTGTGATTTCCACCGCGTCGGTATTTCGCATAGGACCTTCGAATACGACCGGGTATCGTCGAGCTTCCTTAGTTTCTAGCAGTCCATTCGACTGATTGCCCATCACGCGCATCCTCACCAGAAGCAATCCGCCAGACGCCTGCGCGTAGTTTTCCGCCACCAGCGAATAATTGAAGATAAATGGCAGGTCGATCCGGTCGAGATTACCCACCGAAGCATTCGTCAGTCGATACGTCGGCAGTGAGCGCGACAGCATGGTCTCAATCGGCTTGATGCGGTCGACATCCTTCGTTACGGATTTAAGTAGATACCGCTCGTCCGCAGCATAGTCGCCAACTCGAACTTCCTGCACGTCGCCGCTGAGTGTTCCGGATGGCGTCAACGCCAGCTTTGCCGTCCGTCGAACGCCGGTCGTCGCCACGGGCAGTTCCGGCAGTTCATTCAACTCACCGCCGTCCGGCGTCACAAGCAACGCGTAGTTTGCTTGCAGCGCTCCGCGCAGGCTCCCAAAAGGTGTAAATCCATCCGTAGGATCGAAAAACAGCAATCGCCCCAGCTTCGGATCTTGCACAACGGCCGCCAACGATACGTCCGCGACGCCTTCCGGCAACTTGATCGCAAGAATCGCGTGATCGAAGCCGCCAACGTGCGCCGGCATCTCCGGCGTTACCGAACCGCGTTCCGTATTGATCAGCACATAGAACGAATCCACTCCGATGCCTTTCAGCATCGCGCTCATCAGCGTGGCTTTGTCTTTGCAATCCCCATATCGATGCGCGAAAACGTCGGTCGCCGAATGCGGTTGGAATCCACCAATCCCCAATTCGATTCCAACGTAGCGAATATCGCGCTGCACAAACTGGGCAATCGCCTGCATCTTCGCCAACGTCGTCGATGAAGACTGCGTCAGCGCGCTCGTCTTCTGGCTCACATCCGTCGAAGCGTCGCGCCGTCCTCGCGTCAGATCGTTGTACCAGACTCCCATATCGCGCCAGCTCGCAAACGTCTTGCCCGCACCGCCCGGCGCCAGAAACGACACGATCATCTGGCCTTCGATTCCTCGCGGCGGTGGCATCTCCTCTTCACCCTTGAGCGCCGACACCGCGTTCACAATCCATTGCCATTGGTTGCTTCCAGACGGCGCCGCCTTCACTTCCGGATGATTCAGCCAGTACGCCTTGTATTCCCATCCGGCGGGAAGTTGCAGCGAATAGTGTTCTTCGCGCGCCGGATATTCCTTCTGGAAATACCAGCCGTCCTGCAATACCAGCGGATGATCTTCCTCTTCGTATTCCCACCCGACAATATTTCCCGGATCGGGCGCAGGGATTCGCACAAACTTTGCTCGCACATCGGAAATGAGTTCGCTGCCCTGCACAGCGGGCAGAGCTACATCCGCGGCATCCTTATCCTTGACCTCGTAATCTTTTCCTTGAGCGGGAATGCACCACGCGTGCAACGCCAGGATTTTCGATTCCGAGTGATATGGAACGATCAGATTGCCGAGTTCTCGTCCGCCCGGCCGCAGGATCTTGTACGCCATGCGAACCTGGATGTGAACCTTGTCCGCCGACTGCACGGTGACCGTTCGCTCTGAATAGAGGACCACTGCGTCGGTCTTTTCATCATGCTCCGGCAGCGCAACGCTCGACAGCGCGTGCATCCAGGCCGGCGCATCGGCGTTGTTGCTCGCGAAAGCACCGCGCTCGAGCAATCCGAGCGAGCACACCAGCCCCAATGCGATGCACAACCCCCCGCGAAGCTTAATTCGTCGCCGCCGCTGCGGTAGCTCCCGGTTGGACCACGATCGTCTGTTCATCTCCGGTCCTCACGATTTGGTAGAAACCTCGCAACGCTGGGTAATTCGCTTGGTCGATAACCAGCAGGTCGCTTCGCAACATGCGCGTCAAATGCAAAACGCCGTTTGCGTTTTCGACCTTCAGGTCATACACAACCGCCTTCGAGTCCTGGTTCTTTTCCTTCGGGACGTTGGTTACTTTCCAATTCAAAGGCAGCTCGATGGTCACATCGTCTTTCTTCTGGTAAGGGAAGCGAAAGTAGATCGGGTGAACGCGCTCTGCATGTGCGAACACTCCCTTCTCGCTTGCACTGAACAGTCCCACCGGCAACAGTGCGCGGTGACCCGCGGCCGTCGCCCAACCCTGAACCTTCAAATCGTAAACGGCGACCAGCGTCGGCGCCGAGCTCGCCCAATCCGGCTTATTGGTCAACTCAACGTCGATTCCCACCGGAACGTATTCGCGAAGCTGGTCTTCCATGAACTGCTTCCGAGCCGCCTCGTCTTCGTTACGCTCTTCGATTCGCCGCCACAGCGCTTCCAAGCCGGAGAATGTCATCCTCACGTTGCCCGACAGCGTCCCGTCGTCTGACATCTTCAATTCGGCTTTGCGCTCGATCACCGACTCCGAGCTCTGCGGCAATTCCGTCGTAACGAAGCTTCCGCCATCCTTGTCGAGCTTCAATCCCATCACCGCAGTCTCGTTCCACGGCAGGAATCCGAACGGCACGAACGCCGTCCCCGGATCGCAATAAACGTCTTTGCCGTTCAACTTCAACAGCACCATGTTCGAATTCAGTTGATTGGCGTTCATCAGTTTCGGGTTAAAGAAGTATTCACTCCGGCTCGACGTCCAAATCGGGTACGCCTCGATCCCTGCCGCGCGCACCAGGGCGAGATAGACCCACGTGATGTCTCGGCCGTCTCCTGATCCCGCCTTCAGTAAGTCGGTCGCGTTTTTGATCTTCTTGGCCTGTTCGCGTTTCTGTTCCTGATCGGTTTTTTCCACCTCGTAAGAAGTGTTCTTCAATTGCTGTACGCGAGCATAAATCTTCTGTGCCTTCACTTCTGGCGAATCGCTCGGCGACACCATCTGAGCTACCGCTTGCTCCATATCCTTCCGCTTGCCGAGAAAGCTCTCAACCTGCCCATTCAACGCCTTCCCGCGTTGCTTCCAGAATTTGTCGGGCTGGGTTTCGGCATTCTGTTCGCTGTATTCGAAATCGACGCGATACTTCAATTCATTCTCGGGCGGCATGAAATCTTCAATTTGAAACGCCGGGATGTTCGCCGATTCCATTTTGACGACGCTCGTCGCGGGCTGCTGTTTTGGCGGGGCCGTCCCTTGCGGCAGACCCACAGGCCAGCTCCACCGCAGCGCAAATTGGCTGTTCGGCTTCAGCGAAAATTTCGCCTGCTTGGTGAACAATTCATTGCTCAAAATCCAGTGCGAGTCGTAGACGTAGTTCTCCGCCATGTCCTCGGTGTAGCGGTATTCGATGATGCTTCCCACCTGAACGTCCGGCAGCGTAAAGGTCTTCGCGAGATACCTCACGTTCCTCGCCTTCACGATGGTCTTGTCATATGCCTTGCCTTCGAACACCGCGATCGTTCCGTCCGGCCGAATCGTGCGCGCTCGAATTGCAATGATGTTTCCCTGCTCTTTGAAATACGGGATCTCCACGTCGCCGTATTTCCGGCCTTCCTCGGTCAAAATCTTGATTCGAAAGTAGTCCTGCTCATTCCCCGTCTTCGCGTTGTCGTCACGGTCCACCTGCCGGTACAAAATCACCGCCGGCGCACCCGGCGCTTCGGAAACGCTTGTCATCTTCAACTCTTCCGGCGAAATCGGCAGCCAATCGTCGGCAGCAACGGAGCGGACTCCGCGCACCGCGACCCAAGCAAAAATCGCCAATGCTGTCGCAACGGGAAGCATTAAACCCGCACGCGTTAGCTTGCGCGCACCACCGCCGTTCGAATTCCGATGCATGGGTGATCTCCTCGGTCCGTCTTGCGCGCACACATCCATCCGCGCTGTGCAGACAAGTCTGTCGACAGCGGGGTTCGGCGCGAGGGCTGGACTCGTACCTTCACTCACTCGGGTTACGACCTGTGTTCGTGTTAGGCGCTAAATTATCGTGGAGGACTAATAACGTCAAGAGAACGAACGTCCTATTAGTTACGTAACGGTTCACCGGCCGGAAGCCGAGGTGGGAAGTTCAGGCCGAAGACGCTCGCCCATGCGGATTTCGCGGATTCGAACGCATTTCGAGCAGCAATCGAGCGAACGCCAGGCGAAACTCACCACCTCGCCACGTCGATCCAATCGGTCACTAGATTCGAAGCCCTAACTTTCCTTCCGCACTTGCGGCATAATCCCTCGCGCACAGGGGCACCGCGATCGGCCATCCGCCGACCGCAAAGACGAACTCATTCGAGTCGTATCCGTCGATTTCGAACGTCTCTGCCTTTCAATCGCGCACTCACAGGAGGAACGCGTGTCCGACCGCCCATGGAGTTCCACCGCTCCTCCAGGTGAATTCCGCACCTACATCTCCGCCGACGAAACACGGAAAGAATTCACAATCCGCGCTGTCATTCTCGGCGCACTGTTCGGCCTGCTCTTTGGCGCCATCACCGTCTACGTCGGTCTGCGCGCGGGACTCACGGTCTCCGCTTCGATTCCAATCTCAGTCCTTTCGATCAGCATCCTCCGCGCCTTCGGCCGCTCCACAATTCTCGAAAATAACATCGTCCAAACCACCGGCTCCGCAGGCGAATCGCTCGCCGCCGGAGTCATGTTCACCATCCCCGCGCTGATCTTCCTCGGCTTCGGCGCAGAATTCACCTTCTGGAGAATCTTCCCGCTCGCTCTTCTCGGTGGGTGGCTCGGCGTTCTCTTCATGGTTCCTCTCCGCCGCCAGCTCATCGTCAAAGAGCACGGCAACCTGACCTTCCCCGAAGGCACCGCATGCGCCGACGTTCTCGTCGCCGGTGAACGCGGCGGCTCCTTCGCAGGCCGCGTCTTCTGGGGGCTCGGCCTCGGCGGAATCTACACCTTCTTGATGAACACCGTCGGAGCCTGGACCTCGCAACCCGAAGCCCGTCCCAAATGGTTCGACGGCGCATCGTTCCGCGTCACCATCACCTCCGAATATCTCGGCGTTGGCTACATAATCGGCTCGCGCGTCTCCGGCATTCTCTTCGCCGGCGGCATCGTCTCGTGGCTCGTCATCATGCCCGCCATCCGCTTCTACGGACAGCTCGCCAACAACGTCCCTATCTACCCCTCCACAATTCCGATTCCGATGATGACGCCCGACCAAATCTGGGGCACCTACATTCGCCCGATGGGCGCAGGCGCAGTAGCCGCCGCCGGACTCATCACACTCCTTCGAACCCTTCCCACAATTTTCTCCGCCCTACGCGCCGGACTCAAAGACGTCCGCGCCGAGGGTGCCGGCCAATCCACCGCCACCAGCCGCATCGACCGCGACATGCCCATGCGCTGGGTCATCATCGGTTCCATCCTCATCATCGTCATGATGTGGATCCTCCTCACGTTCCATCCCATCCAGGGTGCCGAGACCCGTTGGTATCACAACCTCTTTGCCGGAGTTTTCACCACCGTCTTCGGCTTCCTCTTCGTCACCGTCGCCGCCCGCATCAGCGGACTTCTCGGCAACTCTTCGAATCCCATCAGCGGCATGAGCATCGCAACGCTGATGGCGACGTGCGCAATCTTCTTCGTCGCCGGATGGACCGCCCCCAACTACCAAGTCCTCGCCTTAATGATCGGCGGAGTCGTCTGCATCGCCGCCGCAATCGCCGGCGCCACCTCGCAAGACTTAAAAACCGGCTACCTCGTCGGCGCCACTCCGTTCTGGCAGCAAATGGGCTTGCTCATCGGCGTCACCGTCTCCACGCTCGCCATCGGCACCACGCTCAACCTGATGAACAAGGGCCTCGAGAAATACATCCCCACCGAAATCCCCGTGAACATCCAGTCGCTTCCGAATGGCGTGAAAGTCGAACGCAACACCTTCTCTTACCACGGCAAAAACTACGAGCTCATCAACTCGCTCGGCTCCCACGAGATTCCCGACGGCGAATATCTCTACGACGCCGGCTCTAAACAAATCGAATATCAGTGGGCCCAGGGCATCGGCAGCGCCAAAGCTCCCGCGCCGCAAGCCCGCCTCATGGCCACCGTCATCAGCGGCATCCTCAATCAACGCCTCCCCTGGCGCCTCGTCTTGATGGGAGTCGCGCTCGTCATCGCCGTAGAAATTCTCGGCGTCCGTTCGCTAGCCTTCGCCACCGGCTCCTACTTACCTCTCGGCACCACCGCCGCCATGTTCGCCGGTGGCCTGATACGCACGCTCGTCGACGCCACCACAAAAGATAAAAACGAAGGCGAAGCCAGCCCCGGCGCCCTCTACTCCAGCGGACTGATCGCCGCCGGCGGCGTCTTCGGCCTCCTAGGCATCATCATCAATCTTTTCCAAGACCCCGAAATCGGCACGCACGTCCCGCAATGGTTCGCAAGCATGCTCCGCCTCCCCTGGAATCCCGACACCATCGCCTTCGGCCCAAGAATGTTCGGCTCGTGGGCGACCAACAATCTCTTCGGCCTGATCATGTTCATCTTGCTAGGCGCGTCGCTCTTCTATTTCGCGCGCAAGAAGCTCGACTGAACCCAGCGCCTCGCGATCGCCGCCATTGATCGAACATTGATACACAATTAATTAATTCCTTCACGAAAACTCTCGCCCCGGCCTAAAATATTCGGGTCCTCGCACCCGTCCACTTGGTGCACTCACACATGAGTTTCGTTCGAGGAGTTCGCACGATGCGTTGTCGATCTCTAAGTCTTGCCGTGTTCGCGGCCGCGTTCTGCACTCTCGGCGCGTCCTCAACGCTGCGCGCCCAAGTTCCCCGCCAACAAATCACCGACGCCATCGACGAATCCAAACACGCCACCCTCGCCGGCAACACCACCCCGGCGGCCACCTTCGCACCAAACGACCGCGGCGCCGTCGCAGACGATCTTCGCCTCGACCACCTGCTCCTCGTCCTCAAACGCGATCCGCAAACCGAATCCGACCTCCGCGAAAAAATCGACGCCATGCACAACCCCGACTCCCCCGACTTCCACCACTGGCTCACGCCCGAACAACTCGCAACCCGATACGGCGTTCACCCGCAAGACCTCGAAGCTGTCCAGCGATGGCTCACTGCCCACGGCCTCACCATCAATCAGATCGATAAAAGCGGCATGATCATCGACGTCAGCGCCACCGCCGCGCAAGTCCGCGAAACCTTCCGCACCGAACTTCACAATCTCACGCTCCCCAACGGCGACAAGCACGTCGCCAACATGACCGACCCGCAAGTGCCCGCCGCTCTCGCTCCCGTAATGGCGGGCGTCGCCTCGCTGCACGATTTCTTCCCCCGCCCGCGCCATACCCAACCCAAACCCATCGCATTCGATCGCGAAGAAAAAAAATGGCGCCCGCGCTTCCAAGTCACAATTCGGAACGACGCCTTCAACGTCGTCGCGCCCTACGATTTCGCCACCATCTACAACGTCCTCCCTCTCTGGCAGCAAGGCTTCACCGGCAAAGGTGTCACCATCGCCCTCATCGAAGACACCAATCTCGCCAATCCCAAAGACTGGACTACCTTTCGCAAAAATTTCGCACTCGACAGTTTCAAGTCCGGCAATTTCGCGCAGGTCTACCCCAACTGCAAAAATCCCGGCGCCAACAGTGATGAAGACGAAGCCGCGCTCGACGTCGAATGGTCCAGCGCTTCCGCGCCCGACGCCAACATCGTCCTAGCCGCCTGCGGAGACACAAAAACCGTCTCCGGCCTCGACCTAGCCACGCTCGGAATTCTCGAGCAACCAAATCCGCCCGACATCGTCTCGGTCAGCTACGGCCTCTGCGAAACCATCTCCGGCCAAGCCGAAGTCGCGCTCAATGATTTCGAAGCGCAACTCGCCACCGCCGAAGGCACTACCTTCTTCATCGCGCAGGGCGACACCGGCGCCGACGAATGCGCTCCCGCCGAAAAGCCCGAATATTCCATCCTCGGCATCAACAGCGGCGACAACACCGCCTCCGCGTACGCCGTAGACATCGGCGGCACCGATTTCATGGCGCAATACAATTCCGACGTCAGCAAGATTCCCCTCTCGCGTTACTGGGCCGACAAAAACGATCCCAAAACGCACGCATCCGCGAAATCCTACATCCCCGAAATCCCTTGGAACGACAGCTGTGCCAGCCGCCTCATCTTCACCGACCCGCTCATCGCTGGCAGTTTCAGCCAGGCCTTCGGCGAAAAAGGATTCTGCAATTCCAGCGTCGGCCAACAATTCTTCTTGTTCGACGTTGCCGGTGGCGGTGGCCCCAGCAGTTGCTTCACCGGCACTCCGTCAACTCCCGGCGTAGTCAGCGGCACCTGCAAAGGCAATCCGAAGCCGACCTATCAAAAGGGTGTGGAGGGCGTGCCGCACGACGGTGTCCGCGATCAACCCGATCTCTCGCTCTTCGCTGCCGACGGCGTCTGGGGCAGCTTCTATCCGTTCTGTCTGTCCGACACGAACCAAGGTGGCACGACGTGCACCGCGGAAAACGACGCCGTCCTTCTCGGTGGTGGCGGCACATCCTTCGCCTCGCCGGCCATGGCGGGAATTCAAGCGCTCATCAATCAACGCTTCGGCAAACAAGGCAACGCCAATTACGTCTACTACGCGTTGGCGCAACAGCAATTCGCGCATCCCGGCAGCGCCGCTCGTTGCGACGCCAGCCAAACCACTGGCAACTTGCCCGCTGCCAGCTGCGTCTTCAACGACATCACCCTCGGTGACATCGACATCCCCTGCGGCAAAAATCCCAAGACCGGCGACTTCTACGATTGCCACGGCGCCGAGAGAAAAACCATCGGCGAACTCTCCCCCTCAAACGCCGACGACGACCCCGCGTATCCGGCGACGCCAGGCTACGATTTCGCCACCGGCCTGGGCAGCGTCAACGCCACCAATCTCTTCAAATCCTGGCCCCAACCCACACCGTAGTCGCCAGGACACGGCCTTAATCGCGTGCCGTTACGCCCCAGTTGTCGGGGCACGACTTTCGTCGTGCCGTTACGCGCACTTCTAATGCGGCCCAAGCCGCTGAGGGCACACTCGCCAACGCGAGATCGTCCTCTTGCCACCCGTAAAACCCTCTAATCCCCCAAAGAAACTCGTTGCTTCCTTTCCAAACCATCCGCACCTCTTCTCTTTGACTCCACTTCTACCCAGCCTTAAACTCACATCATGCCCATGACGATCGGCAACCGCCGCTACAATTTCGACTGGCGCGGATTCATCACTCCCGGCGTAAAACTCCTCGTCCTCATCTGCACCGGCGTCTACATCGTCGAAGTATTCACTCTCCTGATCGGCCACGAAGCGGCCTACATCGAAATTCTCAAGTGGTTCGCGCTCATCCCGGAAGCGGTAATCCATCACATCCCGCCGCGCATCTGGCAGCTTTTCACCTACATCTTCCTCCACGACCCGCGCTCACTCCTCCACATCCTCATCAACATGCTCATGCTGTGGATGTTCGGCCGCGACCTCGAACTCAGCTGGGGCAAGCGCCGCTTCCTGAATTTCTTCCTCGTCTGCGGAGTCGGTGCAGGCGTAATCGAGCTCATCGTAAAAGCAATCCCCTACTTCTTCTTTGGCCACGAACTTTCCGTCCAGCCCACCATCGGCGCATCCGGCGCAATCTTCGGCATCCTCATGGCCAACGCAGTCCTTTTCCCCGACCGCAAGATCTGGCTCATCCCCCTGCCGGTCTCTATCCCCATGCGGCCCTACGTGGCCGTAATGGGCGCCATCGAATTTTTCTCCACTCTCGGCAGCGGCGGCGACAACGTCGCCCACATCTGCCACCTCGGCGGCATGCTGGTCGCCTATATCTACCTGCGCCGCGGCTCCTTCTTGTACAACGTCCGCAACTCCGTCTCCGATTGGCAACATCAGCGCAACAAAAAGCGCTTCCAGGTCTACATCAACAAACACAAACAGGATCCGCCAAGCCGCCCCGATAACTGGGTCAACTAATGACTTCAGGGCCCGGAGCTGCAAGCAGCCCGACGATTGAGGAACATAAATCCGCGAGAACGCGAGGACTGCCGTCAAACGCTTCGCCTTTGAGCGAAACTGGGAACTGAGTTCGACTACAACCGCAAGTCCCTGGCTTAGGTTGAGGAGTTCATTGAACGTCAGCGCGTTCAGAGAAACCTCACTCCAGATGACATCGAAACTTTGGTTCTGCTGATTGGTGCTTACCTCGGAGTGGGTACTACACGCATACGGCGGTAAATGGCGAGACCACAAGGCGCCTGGAGCGTTTTTCTTCAATGACGAAGGCGGCGTTTCCCTTCAGCAAGGTCCGCAAACAATTCGACGGTCGCGTTAGCGTGTGGAGAATCCATTCTTGGCTTTTTTGACGTAACCCCGGAGGTACTTCGCACGAGGAATCAGCAGTCTCGAACGTCAGATACGTTGACTACCCAACGCCCTAACCAACAACTCCTCAGTAACATTCGACCCACTGACCACCAACACGACTCTCTTCCCCGCAAACTCCCCTACCCTTTTCAAAAACGCCGCAATAGTAGCCGCCCCCGCAGGCTCCGCAATCACATGCTCCAGCAAAATCAAATCCCGCATCGCCGCAAGCATCTCTTCCTCATCAACCAACCTAAACTCATCCACCAACCCAGCAATCTCCCGCACATTCTCCGCAGTCGCATCCCGCACCGACAACCCATCCGCAATCGTATCCGCCGAATCCAACGAAACACTCGCGCCCGTTTCAAACGCCCGCGCGTAAGCCGAAGCCTTCGCAGCCTGCACTCCCACAATCCTCACCGAAGGCTGAAGCTGTTTTGCCGCAAACGCAACTCCGCGAATCAAAGTACTGTCCCCCACCGGCACAAAAATCGCATCGACTTGCGTCAACTTATCCAGAATCTCGCAAGCAATCGTGGCCGTCCCCGGCAGCATCTCCGAATCCACGCCATCGACAAGGTCATACCACCCCGACTCGCGCGCAAATGCCGCCGCATGCCTCCGCGTCTCCTCCAGAAAATTCCCGACCTCTACAATCTCAGCACCCAACTCCGCAATCCGCGCCCGCTTCGCCGGATTCGGATTCACAGGTAGAAAAATCTTCGCCGGCAAATTCAGTTTCCCCGCCGCATAGGCAACTGCGACCCCGTGATTTCCAGTGCTACTTGTAACCACTCCGTTCAGAGCTCCGCCCCATGTTTTCTGCCGCACATCGATCGCGTGATACGCCCCGCGCACCTTGAACGATCCCGTTGGCCCTTCGCACTCCAGTTTCAAATAAACATAAGCGCCGCCCCGGTCAGACTCCATCTTGGGCAATCGCGTCGTCCTAAGCAACCGACTCTCCGGCACAACCTGCCGCAGCACCGACTGCGCCGCGCGCACCCGCTCCATCGTCAAACCCGAAGCCGGCGCCGCAGGACTCGCCATCACACTCCTCCGATCACATGAAACTTCATGAAATTCGTCGTCCCGCGAATTCCCATCGGCGTCCCCGCCACCACTCCGATCACGTCACCCTTTTTTACCAGCTTCTCCTCCAGCAATCGCTGCTCCGCAATCTCCGCCAGCCCATCCACTTTCTTCACGTCCGCAATCCCGCGAGCCACAACGCCCCAGATCAGCGCCATTCTCCGCCGCGTCTCGGCCTCGGGAGTGAACGCCACGATCGGCACCAGCGGTCGGTATCGCGAAACCAGCCGCGCCGTGAATCCGCTGTGCGTAAACACCGCGATCAATTTCATGTGCAGCTCGCGTGACGCATGGCACACCAGCTCCGCCACTGTTTCCGCCACTTTCAATTTCTCCTGCATCGATGGCCGCGGAAATTCCGTGATGCTCGCCTCCGCTTCCTCAATAATTCGCGCCATCATGCTCACCGATTCCACGGGATATTTCCCCGACGCTGTTTCCGCCGACAGCATCACCGCATCCGACCCATCGAAAATCGCGTTCGCCACATCCGATGCCTCCGCTCGTGTCGGACGCGGATGCTGCGTCATCGACTCCAGCATCTGCGTCGCCGTAATCACTGGACGCCGCGCTTCCCGCGCCCGCGCAATGATCATCTTCTGCACCACTGGCACGCGCTCCGGATTCATCTCCACGCCCAGATCGCCGCGCGCCACCATCACTCCATCCGCTACCCGCAGTATCGCGTCCAGATTCTCGATCGCCTCTGGTTTTTCCAACTTCGCGATCACCGGCGTGTCGGCACCCGCACGGCGAATCAGATTCTTCGCCATCACAACGTCTTCCGCATGCCGCACAAAGCTCACCGCAACGTAGTTCACTCCTTCCTTCAGCGCAAACGCCAAATCGGCCCGGTCTTTCGCAGTCAACGCCGGAACCCTTAACTGCACCCCCGGCAAATTGATTCCCTTGTGCTCGCCGAGCAAGCCACCGTTCACGACTTCGCAAATCACTTCCTGCCCACGCACCTGCATCACGCGTAGCTCGATCAATCCATCTGAAAGCAAAATCCGGTTCCCGCGATGCACCTCACGCGGCAACGGACGAAAAATCGTGCTCACGCGATTCGCATCGCCAATCACCTTCGCGGTCGTGATCACAAACCGTTGCCCCGTCTTCAACTCCACTGGAGTCTTGTTCGCCAGCGGCCCCGTCCGAATCTTCGGCCCCTGCAAATCCCCCAAAATCGCAATTGGCTTCTGCTGCTTCATCGCCGCGTCGCGCAGCATCGCAATCCGCGCCACATGTTCGCCATGCGTCCCGTGCGAAAAATTCAGCCGCGCCACATCCATCCCCGCCCTCAACAGGCGCTCAATCACCCGCACCGACGACGAAGCCGGCCCAATCGTGCAAACAATCTTCGAATGTCGAAAACTCATCTTCACCTCAACCCAGGTTTGTGTGTCGCAGCTTTGTCGCACATAGATTTGTGGGTCGCGGCTTCAGCCGCGACATAAACTTCACCGGAAAGAATTCCATCACACCCGTCATTCCGAGCGGAGCAGGCCGACTCCTTTTCTTGGCGTTCACTTCCTGTGAACGCGTCGGACTGCGCAGAGGGGAACTCTGCGCCATGGCGCGTTTTTTGCTTGATGGATCCCTCTGCGATCTCTCCGATGAACTTCATCTCGCCTACACCCAGTCATCTCGAAAGTTTAAATTCAACTCCACCCAAGCCCAATTGTCATGAACGATCTCTAACGAGAGGAACGGCGTCACGGCCGGCAATCCACGAACACAAGAATTAATCAACGAGGAGTCAAAAAAGCTCGACGCGGATCAACCTACCGCGTCACCGCAAACTCCGCCACGATCCGCGACTCCACATCAATCCCCTTTGCAAACGATGCCAGTGGAATCCGCTCGTCATTCCCATGCATCCGCTGCAAATCTTCCGCCGTCAAAGGAAATGGCCACAGCCCGTAGGACTGCACGTTATGCAGACGCAATTGCGCCGAGTCCGTCGCCCACGGCGATTGATACGGCAGCACTGGCACACCGCCAAATTCCTGCGCCGCGATCTTCGTAATGTCCGCGTAAAAATCGTTCTCGAGCGACGACGGCGGCGCCGCGAACCCCGCGTCGGTCTGCACTTCCAACTTCACGAGCGGATCGTTGATCAATTTGTTCAAATCCAGAACCAGCCCGTCGATCGTATCTCCCGGCAACAATCGAATGTTTAAATTCGCGCGCGCTTCCGCCGGGATCACATTGTTCCGCACTCCCGCGTTCAGCATCGTCGGCGCAATCGTGTCACGCAACATCGCATTCCATTGCGGATTCGCATCCGAAATCACGCGTGCGGCATGCTCGCCGCGATCGCCGGTGTCAAGCGCACGCATCCACTTGCCAATCTCATCGCTTTCCAGCGGCGCGAGTCCTTCAAAATATCTCCGCACGATCGCCGTGTAGTGCACCGGCGTAACGAATCCGCCGATCTTGGCGACGGCCGCCGACAGGTGCACCACCGGATTGTCTTTCGTCGGCATCGACGCGTGTCCCGAAGTTCCGCGCGCAACCACTGTCACATTCACCGAAACTTTTTCGCTCGCCTGTACGGCGACATATTTCACTTTGCCACCGTCGAGCACGATGTTTCCGCCCTCGTTCAGCGCGAAGCCGGCCGCGATTTTGTCCCAATATTTCGCGATCAAAATCTTGATACTCGCGTCGCCGCCCTGCTCCTCGTCGTCGGTCGCCAGAAAAATCACGTCGCGATTGAGCCGCGCGTTCGCTCGTTTCAGCGCAACCATCACAGCCATATTCGTCGCCAGCATCGCCTTGTTGTCGATGGCTCCGCGGCCGTACAAATAGCCGTCCTTGATCGTTGCCGCGAAGGGATCGACGGTCCATTTCGCCTTATCGACACCCACCACATCCAGGTGCGCCACCAGCAACAAGGCCTTCGAGGGATCGGCTACCGCCGAACTCCGCAGCCGCGCCACCAGTGATGTTCGTCCCGGCGCTACCGGCAATTCTTCCGCCGCGATTCCCTCTTTCTGAAAGACACCCCGAATGTATTTCCCCGCTTCCTGCTCATTTCCCGGCGGATTCGTCGTATTGATTTTGATCAGGTCCTGCAGCCATACCTTCGCGTCGCCACTCAGTGAAGTCAGGTCGCCCAGCGGCGCTCCACCTTGCGTCCCCGGCAATCCATTTGTCGCCGGCGGCGCAATCTGCGCGGCCACGCGCGATCCCGGCCCCAACGCCGCCATCGACATCGCGACCACGGTCATTGCGGCCAAGACTCGTGCTTTTCGGATTCCTTTGCGGATACCGTTCACGAAGCTATCCTCTTTTCCGGCAAGCTTTACGCGCACTTCGGGTGCGTTCGCTTTTCTGCGTTTAGGGCTTTCACTTTTCTGCGTTCGGTGTTTCGGTTTTCTCCGCCTTGGACACCGGCGGGCCATCGGCCGCCACACCGCCCTGAGCCAGGCTCAGCAACGTTTTGCGGCAAATGTGACTCATACTAACATGCAGGGTGCGGGGACCCTGTTTCGGCATCGAAGGCCGTTGCGAAAGGTCAACGTTCCGATTCGACGTTCCGGTTCAATGCTCCGGTTCAACGTCCGTTCAATGCTCCGCACACAAGGTCAGGCGCAACTGACTCGTTGCCGCTTCCCATGGTGTTGCGGCATTCTAGGGTTGCCAAACAAGGGGTTCAAAGCCATGAAGGCTGTTCTCACGTCCGTATTCCTCGCTCTCTCGGCCGCGCTGTTGCTCCTCCCGCTAGGCACGCGTCCAGTCAGCGCGCAGTCGCCGTCTGGTCCTGGCGGAGCCGGCCAGCAGCAGCCGCAACAGGCGTCGCCAACCGCACCTCCGCAACAACAGAAGCCACCCGAAGCCGGCGCCTCGATCAACGTTGAAGTTCCCGTCGTCACGCTCGACGTCATCGCGGCAACGCAGCACGGAGATATTTTGACCGGGCTCAAAAAAGAAAATTTTCGCATTATCGACGACAACGCGCCGCAGACCATCACCAACTTTGGTGCGACCGACGCTCCCATCACCATCGCCATGGTGATGGAGTTCAGCAGCCGCGGCTATGGCTTCTTCGCCTACATCGCGAAATACTGGGGCGAGGCGTTTTTCCCCAATCTGAGGCAGAAGGATTGGGTCGCGCTGGAGACCTTCGACATGAGGTCGCGCATCGAAGTCGATTTCACGCAAAACAAAGATGAGGTGCGTGCCGCGATCAGCCATCTGTATTTTCCGGGCTTCAGCGAATCGAACGTGTTCGATGCACTGCTGACTACCGTCGATCAGATGAAAGACATCAAGGGCAAGAAATCGATCCTGCTTCTTGCGACCGGCGTGGACACATTCTCGAAACACACGCTCGATCAAACGATGAAAGAATTGCGCCAGTCGGACGTGACGATTTTTTCGGTTGGCGTGGCCAAGCCGTTCCTCAACTTCCTGGAATCGCACGGCGATCAGCGATCGCACATGGATTATCTGCAAGCCGAAAACCAGTTGAGGACTTTTTCATCGCTGACTGGGGGGTATGCGTGGTTCCCGCAATTCGATGGCGAGATTCCCGACATTTTCCGTCAGGTCGTGTCGTTTCTGCGCAACCAGTACAGCATTTCTTATACGCCGAGCGCCGGAGCGAACGACGGCAAATTCCACAAAGTCAAAATTGAACTCGTGCAGCCTGACGGCTCGCCGCTAATCGTCAACGACCAGAAGGGCAAGAAGCAGAAGGTCGTCGTATACGCTCGCGAGGGCTACACCGCGGTTAAGGGCGGCGTCGGCGATTAATTTTCGCAGCGCTTCAATTCGGCGCTCCTCATTTCACTGCACTTCATTCGTTTTCAAACGTTCGCGGCACATTTCTACGCTCGCTCTAGTAGCCGCGGGTTACGTCTACTACGTTGAACATCTCGCGATTGGCGAACCAGCGTTCCAGTAAATCCATGAGGATTTCGGTTTCGCGTTGCCAGAGGCGGTCGCTTACGCCGCTGGTGTGGGGCGTGATGAATAGATTTTTTGCTTTCCAGAGCGGGTTGTCGGACGGGAGTGGTTCTGTCGTGACGACATCGGCGGCGGCGCCGCGCAGTTGGCCGGATTCTAGCGCAGCGATCAACGCGGGTTCGTCGAGGATGGAGCCGCGGCCCATGTTGATCAGGCGGGCGCCGCGTTTCATTCTTGCGAATTGTGCGGGGCCGAACATTTTCTGGGTTTCCGTGGTATCGGGGGCGGCGAGGATGACCCAGTCGGCTTCGGGCAGAACGGAATCGAGGTCGGACACTTTCAGGATTTTTTCTACGTGCGTCGCGTCGGCTTTGCCGGAACGGTTCATGCCCCACACGCGCATATCGAAGGCGCGAACGCGGCGCGCGATTTCGCGTCCGATCGAACCGTAGCCAACGATCAATACCAGCTCGCCGTTCAATTCCGTTATCGGTCCGGGGACGCTCGAGACTTCGTTTTGCGCCCAATGGGATTTGTCCTGATAGCGGACGGAGTCCATGAAATTGCGGGCGAGCAGGACCATCATTCCCACGACGTGCTCGGCCATGCCGGGGGAAAACAGTCCGCTGGGGTTGGTGACGAGTACACCAGAATATTTCAGCTCGGGGTACATGAGTTGGGTTACGCCTGCGGCGGTGGAGTGGATCCATTTTAGTTTTTTGGCGTAGGCAAACTGGTCGGGCCGGAGCGATGCGCCGACGAAGATGTCGGCGTCAGGGAGTTCGACGGGGAGACCGTCGTAGTCGGGCAGGTGGACGACGCGCATTTCGGGCCAGCGTTTGCGAATCGAAGACGGCATCATCTCGTCGGCGCGCCACTGGGGAAACGGGTGCCAGACGCAGACGATGAGTTTGGTGTCGGCTGGCTTGGTTCGAGGGACCGTCAAAATTGCCTCCGGAGTTTTGAATTGCGGTACAGACCCTTTGAGAGTGATCGATCCGTTCCAAATTGGGAAGGTTGGGGGTATACCCCCATCCATTTTTCGAGAGTGTGTGAGTGATTGAAACGAAAAGAGTCACGAAATTGCGGGAACTCGGTTTCGGCGCGGGGCCTGGAAGTTATTGAAGGGAATGGGGATACGGGGGCGAGATTTTTTGGGTTTGCGGAGGATTCGAGGATGAGTTCGGCTATCACCAATGGTGTGTACCATATAGTTATGTATTTGTAACTATATACTGGAGACTGAGTTGAAATTTTATGGTTCGAATCGGTGAGATGTGGATCATTGTTCGCGGTCGTGCAACCAGCGGAGGCCGAGTCCTACCAAGCATCCAATTCCTACGGTTCCTAAGATGAAAATGGTTGCGCCGGGGATCGCGATCCAGGCGATTATGACCAGGCCGGCGGAGACAATTGCGCCGGCTTTTGTCCCGGGAACCGGTAGGTTGCCGAACGCCAGTTTTTGGGGTGGGGCGTTGCGGTGGCGGCCTGCGTTTTCGAACATGGTTACCTCCGGCGACCAACCTAGTGCTATCGAAGATCCAGGGGCGTCCAAACTGGGCTGGTCGTTAGGTGTGTGTCTCTCTATCGTTTGACGCCGCGCAAGTCGCGCCCGGTCATATCGGCTGGTTGAGCCTGACCGAGGACACCGAGCATCGTCGGAGCAATGTCGCGGAGCGAGCCGCCCTGTTGGAGCGGAGCGTGGCCATCGTCGCTTACTAAGATGAACGGCACAGGATTGAGCGTGTGATAGGTGTGTGGGCCGCCGGTTGTTGGATCGATCATGGTCTCGGCGTTGCCGTGGTCGGCGGTGATGATCCAAGCGCCGCCGCGGGGCTTGAGGGCGTTGTAGATGCGGCTGAGGCCGGCGTCGATGGCTTCGACGGCCTTGATGGTGGCTTCGAGTTTGCCCGAGTGGCCGACCATGTCGGCGTTGGCGTAATTCATGATGATGGCGTCGAAGGAGCCGCCTTCGATGGCTTTGACGACGGTGTCGGTGATGCCTTCTGCGGACATTTCGGGTTTCAGATCGTAGGTGGCGACTTTGGGCGACGGCACAAGGACGCGCTCTTCGCCGTCGAAGGGTTTTTCGATGCCGCCGTTGAAGAAGTAAGTGACGTGCGCGTATTTTTCGGACTCGGCGCAGCGAAGATTTTTGTACTGCACGTCGGCGAAGACCTGCGCGAGGATGTGCTCTAGTTTTTCGGGACCGATGACGTATTTCAGCCACGGCCAGCTTTTGTCGTATTGCGTCATGCCGACATAAAAGAGATTCTTGGGGCGCTTGAGGTCTATGAACTTGTCGAAGTCGGGGGCCATGAGCGCCATGGTCATTTCTTTGGCGCGATCGGCGCGGTAGTTGAAGAAGATGACCGCGTCGTCGTCGCGAATCAGGCCGACTGGTGGAGCGTCGAGGCCGGCTCCTTTTGTGATGACAACCGGCTTGACGAATTCGTCGGTGACGCCGAGTTCGTAACTGCGCTGCATGGCGGCATCGGGGTCCTCGGTGCGGGTTTCGGATTCGCCGTGAACCATCGCGCGATAGGCGAGCTCTTCGCGCTCCCAGCGATTATCGCGGTCCATAGCGTAGTAGCGACCGACGACGGTGGCAATCTGACCGGTGCCAAGTTCGCGCAATTTGTGCTGAAGCTGCTTTATGAAATCGCGGCCGCTGTGTGGCGGAGTATCGCGGCCGTCCATGAAGCAATGAATGAAAACGTTTTCGACTCTTTCCTGCGCGGCCATTTCGAGCAAGGCAAAGAGATGCTGGATGTGCGAGTGCACGCCGCCATCGCTGACCAGGCCTATCAGATGGAGTTGGCGCTGGCGGCCGCGCTCCATGGCCTGCTTGAAGAGCGGGACGCTTTGCAATTGCTTGTTGGCGATGAGGAGATCGATGCGGGTCATGTCCATGTGGACGATGCGACCGGCGCCCATATTGAGGTGGCCGACTTCGCTGTTGCCCATCTGACCATGGGGCAGCCCGACGAACGGACCGGAGGTGTGGATGACGGTGTTGGGAAAATTTTTGAGCAAGGAATCGTAGGCGGGTTTGCGGGCAAGGGCGATCGCGTTGCCTTGCGATTCGGGGCGGTAACCCCAGCCGTCGAGCACGGTTAGCACGATGGGTTTCGGACGTTTGGTCATGCTTTGTCAGGATACATGGAGGAGTAAAATCTCGCCACGTGGTGAGACAGAGATGCGGAATCAGATTCCGGTTTCCGCATTTGCCGGGCTCATACCGCATGGCCCCGAGCCGAACTCCAGCCGGCTCACGAGCCTCCAGCCGACACGCTTCGATATTCCCGCGAACAACGTGGGCCCATAGCCCGCTAGCCGGGGATGCACCACAAATTCGGTCTCATCGATCAATCCCAGCTCGGCCAACGCAACGGGAGCCTCACGCCTCCCATGAACAATCCCTCACCCGACTCCCGCTTGAGCTGCTGAACAGCCTTCACCAGATCCCCGCACACGAGCTCCGCGTTCCAATCAATCTGGTCCAGCGTGCTCGACACGAGGTATTTCTTTGCCGCGTCGATCGTCCGGGCGAATGGTTCCATCTAAGCTGGCAGCGCTTCCGACTGCGGCGACGGCCGGAACGGTTTGCGAGGCGGCTCGCAGGCGACGACGACAGTGCCCCAGGCCCTGCGCGATCCACCAACTAAATATGTAGTAGAGAAACACATGGCAGTAGTAGAATGAGATTGTAGCGAGAGAAGCGCGAGTACAAATCATGGAGACACCCAGAACCTATCGGCGAGTCCGGTACTCTCGTAGAAGGAAAACGAAAAACGCCCGTCGAATCGTCTGTTTAAGTGCCGCGTTGCTGTTTCTAGTACTGATTCCAACATCAGGCTGGTCTCAGACTCAACAGCAGGTAAAGCCGACGGGTTCAGAGCTGGTCCCTGAGGCGGCTGTACCCGCCATCCTAGCCGCTCTCGACACGTACGAGGTCGTTGCCATGCCGGAAGACCACGGGCTGAAGGATCTGGATGACTTCATTTTTGCGCTGGTCCGCAATCCATCTTTTCCAGGCAAGGTGAACGACATTGTGGTCGAGTGCGGCAATTCGCTATATCAGCCCGTTTTGGATCGTTACATCGCCGGAGAGGAAGTGCAGCTCGCGGAAGTTCGAAAAGTGTGGCGAAACACGACGCAACCGATATGCGGCGGGTGGGGATTCGGATTCTTCGAGCAACTTTATCCTCTGCTCCGCGCTGTCAACCAGAGACTGCCAGCCGAAAAACGATTTCGGGTGTTGGCTCCCGATCCTCCGGTTGATTGGAATCAAATCAAGAGCGGTGGCGATTTCATGAAATTTGCCCGTAGGGATGCGAGTATCGCTTCTGTAATGGAGGAGCAAGTCCTCTCAAAACACCGAAAGGCCCTCATGCTGTGTGGCACGTTCCATCTCATCCACCTGAACGACGTTCGTGCCAGCGCTGTTTCGATGTACGAGAGGGACTATCCCAACGCCACCTTCGTGATTTCCGAGCTCGCCGCCGCCGATCGAAAGGTGTCGGCAGCGTTTGCCAACCTGCCCAACCCGTCGATTGCTCGAGCTAAGGGAACCCGGGTCGGAGCGTTGGACTTAGGCCATTTTCTCCCGCCGCCGACGCGAATCGACCAGGACTGCACTGTGCACAACGAGTTTCCTAAACACCTGCAAAAAACGATGGAAGAGTTGGTGGACGCCTTTCTGTATCTCGGCCCTAATGATTTGGCGCTGCGGGAGCAATTCCCCGCCTATGTTGTCTTAGATGACGAATACATGGCGGAAGTGCGGCGACGAGAAGGCGGAGGTGCGCAGACTGTGAAGGAGTTCAACCAACGGTTCGTGGACGACGCCGAAAACCCTATCTTCACGATACCGAAACCGCCGCCCCCGAAGGATGTGCAAGCATTCAAGCTGCATCGATCGCAAAAACAAGGCAGCGAGCCCCGCTAATTGACCTCGGCGAATCGTTGATCTCGACCGTGTCCTTCGCCGTTACCGGTGATTGTGGCCTGCTAGTCGGATCACTGGACGATGGTTAGACGAACTGGTTGACTATGCATCATCCGGTTGTAGAATCCTCCGCGAATCGAGTCCCGCTTTCGAAAGGGGATGCCCGTGAACTACGCCCGCATCGCTCTCGCGTTTCTCGGCGCCACCGTCACCTACTTCGGTTGCGGCTTCGTCATGTTCGCCGCGCTGCCGGGCATGAAGTCTGAGTTCATGAAGTACCCCGCCGTCTTCCGCTCGAAAGACGGCATGATGAAAGTCATGCCCTACGGCATGGTTTCCATCCTGATCAGCATCGTGGTCGTGGTCGTTCTTTATGCAAAAATGTACCCGGCAGGCGGCGGCATCGCTTCCGGCGTATTTTTCGGCGCGCTCATCGGCATTTTCTCGGTCTGCGTCTTCGTCATTCACAACTACGTCCACCTGAACATTGGGGTCACGCTCACACTCTACGAGGGCATCACTTACTTCATTCAGTGGCTCATCGTCGGCGCAGCCATCGGCCTCATCTATAAGCCTTCTTAGACAGAGGGGTCGGCGGATTCACCGTGCGAGGCTGCGGTATGAAGTTGCGCATGATAGGCGGGACAATCTTGAGAACTTGCGCCGTGGGATTCTTCCTTTAAATCTACTTATTCAGCCGCTCACGGGACGGGCCGATGATTGCGTCGATGAAAGGCTGAGGCCGCTCAAACATTTCCGAGGGATCGTGGTGGACTCTGGAGGGCGCTCCCCAATGTGACAATCTCCGGGACCAGAAATGGCGCAGAGGTGGCCACGTCGAAGACCAACGCACGAGGCGAGTTTTCGTTCGACGAGCTAGGCGCCGGGCATTACGACTTCAAGGCGGAGCAACGGGCTTCGCTGAATCCATATTTCCTTTCACCCTCTGGGCGGTCCGTTCGGTGTTGGTCGCCTCGTTGTTGAGCTCGTGCTCAAAAATCGGGCGAGAACTCCGTGACAAGCGGACGGAAGGAAACACCACCGGAGCTATCATCAAGAAACTCAGGGGGCAAGAAAGCGCGACCGACCGTAATCAAATCGATTCAGCCGGCGCCGATTGCCAACCCGATTGAGCGCAAAAAGTCGAGATGCGGATTTGCAAAGGAGAAGGGACGATGAAGAAAGACGGAAGATTTACGAAGGCAATTTTGTTCGCAGCTTTGATTGTGACTGTATCGGCGGGCGCGGCTTCCGCTGTACGGTCTCAAGAAGGTGCGGCGTCCTATGCCCATATGGCGCCCATCGATCAGTACCTTATGACGGATCGAAACTCTGAGATCGCGATGGCACGTAGCGCAGCACCGCCATCGATTTCAGCGGATGCCGAAGTCCGGGTTCTCGGCCGTCACGGTTACGAAACTGCGCTCAACGGCAAGAACGGTTTCGTCTGTCTTGTAGAACGATCGTGGATGTCGCCGATGGACTTTGCTCAATTCTGGAACCCGAAGATGCGAGGTCCAATTTGCTTTAACCCGCCCGCGGTGCGCTCGGTCTTGCCCCTCACCTTGAAAAGAACGGAATTGGCACTGGCTGGACTGTCCAAAGCTCAAATCATCGAAGGGATCAAGGCATTCGATGCGAAAGGGCTGCCGCCACTGGAACCGGGTGCAATGTCGTTCATGATGTCGCCCCAAGGGTATCTGAATGACCAAGCCGGGCACTGGGTACCCCATTTGATGTTTTACATTCCGCTTACCGATTCCAAGTCGTGGGGAGCGGACTTATCTGGCTCGCCAGTGATGTTGAACCCGCAATTTAACGGCGCTCCGGAACCCATCACTGAGTTCATGATTCCGGTGTCCACGTGGTCGGATGGAACAGCTGCTCCAAAGGAATGACAATGACGTTCGATCTCCGTGCTCACTTAGAATTCTCCAGTCGCGCGGTTTAATCTTGGCAAGCATTTCAGTCAAAATTTCCTGGACGAGCTGTCGAATTCGGGGCGGTCGTTCGCCGATATAGTGAAGGCGGGGCAACCGGGGCGCCCGAAGACCGTTACAGGAGAAGTCATGAGAAAAGTTATTGTGCTTGAATTTGTCTCGCTTGATGGAGTCATACAAGCGCCAGGCGGGCCAGAGGAAGATACCAGTGGCGGCTTCAAGCATGGCGGGTGGACAAGTCCACATTCCGATGCTGCTTCTTCAACGGCCATAAAAAAGCAGATGAACATGCCGTTTGACTTGTTGCTGGGGCGGAAAACCTTCGATATTTGGGCACAGTTCTGGCCGAAACATGGCGACTTTTGGCCGGGCGTTAACACAGGGACCAAATACGTCGCCTCGAATACCATGACTTCCCACGAATGGAAGCCGACCGTGTTCTTGAACGGAGATATTGCGGAAAAAATCAGCAAGATGAAGCAACAGGAAGGGCCGGATTTGCACGTTTACGGAAGCTCAAATCTCGTGCAGACGCTCCTCCGGCATGATTTGGTCGATGCGTTGTGGCTGAAGATATTTCCGATTACGTTGGGCCGTGGAAAACGATTGTTTGGCGATGACACGATCCCGGCGGCTTTCAAGGTGACGGAAAGCACAGTCACTTCAAAAGGCGTCATTATCGTCAACTACGAGCGCGCAGGCGCAGTCCCAACCGGAACTGTAGAAGTGTAAGAGCTATTTCGGCATCGGGATCGACACTGCCTTGCCGGCGCCGCGCTCCGCAATCCAGATCGTATCGCCGGCAGGTTCGACTCCGGTTGGTGTATCGAGTCCGTCCTTGAGTACCGTGACGCTTGCCTTGTCGCCATTTACGGTGAGAGCTGAGATTTTGCCGCTACCATTCTCTGCGACGAGCAGCTTGCCGTTTGCCGCGCGCATGCCATCCGGACCTTTTACTGGCTGGTCCATCCAGATATCGACCGGTGTTCCCGGTTTGCCAGAGGCATCGACGGGAATGCGATAGAGCTTGTTGAAGATCACGTTGTTCACGTAGAGCACGCCGTCGAGGAACGTGATGCCATCGACGCCTCTGAGAGTCGGATGCTCCAGATAGAGCTCCGCGCTGGTGGCTCCAGCCGGCAGCCTGAAGATTCTTCCGGGAAATGTATCGGTGATGTAGAGCGCCTTGTCCGGCCCAATCGTGAAATCGTTGCAGACATTGTTGTCCCCTGGCAGGGTCCAGCGGATCTTCGGCGCGCCAGTCGTGAGATCGAAGCTTCGCAGCGCGGTGTGCCGCTGGGGCGGAGTGGTGTTCGGCACCGGCGTGAGTTGGCATGTCCATAGAGTGTTGGTGGAGGCATCCGCCAACATGCCGAAGAAAAACGTCCCTGGGCCTTCCGTGCTGACGTCGATAAATTTCTCCGCCGTGGTGGAACCAGAACGCACCTTATAAACGAACGGCGAACTCGCGCTTCCGACAATCAGCACGCCGCCTGGCGCGACGGTCAAACTTTCGGGCTGTGATTTCGCATCCGAAATCAGAATGTCAGCGGCAGAGGCTGCTTGGACAAAGATCATGACCAGAGCAACGGAGACAGCGAGGCGTCGAACGTTCAGTCGGTACATCGTTGAATCTCCTAAGAGTCGATCTTTCGCAAGATGAATAGCGTTTTTACGCTTGTTACCGGCGGCAGGTCAAGTTCTAGCACCACCAGGCGATCGAAAGAGGGCTATTACTTCTCGGTTGCTGAACTCTTTGGCAAGTTCTCGAAATGGCTTTCAATCCAATCGCCAGTTAGAGAAACGAGTTTGCGCATCGCCGCACGCTGTGCTTCGAGCTCCGGAGCGCGCGGTAGTTGAGCCATTTCAGGCCAATACTACGATTCCGGCTGTGATTCGTACCGAGTCGTTACCGGCGGCAGTAAACAGGTGTAGAATGCTCGGTCATATCCCGGTTTTGCAGGGTCCCAATTCCCGATTGAAAAGATTTTCATGAGGCGAAAACGATGAACGCTGCAGTACCGTCTGCGCTTCAAAACACGGAACGCCGCATCAAGCGAGATCGGTTGTTCTACGTCATCGCTGCAGTTCTGATGGTGATTTCGATTGCCGGTGGATTTCGAAGATTCTATCTGCACGGCAGAGCTCCCTGGGGCGCAATGACCTCCCAGATTGTGCCGTTGGTCGTTGCTCACGGGATCGCCATGTCGAGTTGGGTGGTTCTGTTTTTGATTCAAAGCATTCTGATCGTGACAGGCCGGCGGCGACTTCATCTGGTGCTTGGTCCGCTGGGAGGTGTACTGGCCGGTGCCGTCGTGATTCTAGGAGCGACGGTTGCATCGTTGTCCGTGCACTTCAGCCCGCAAATTTACACGGGGCTCGGCGGGCCGAAAGCTTTCCTGGCCTCGATGTTCGTACAGATGCTGTCGTTTGGAACGTTCGTGGGAATCGGATTGGTGTATCGGCGCCGACCCGAGATCCATCGGCCGATGATGCTCCTGGCCACAATCGTAATCCAGTCCGGGGCGTTTGGCCGGCTGCCCTACATCGAAAACCTCGCAGCGATGCCGCCCTTGTATGTTTGGGGACCGGTATTGATTTTTGCGGCCTTGCTTTTTGTTCTTCAATGGGGAATGAACAGAGCCCCGAACCGGTGGTATCTGATGGGCTACGCGGGAATGGTCGCGGCGTCGCTGCTGGCCGTAGCCGTGGGCACCACCGCACTGTGGAGCCGGATGGTCAGCAGTTTCATTCCGTGATGCAGCGAACATCGACCTGGCGAGTGCTCGCGCAAACAGTAGGTGTACCGTGATTCGAGATTTCCCGCTCCGTCATCACTTTGCTCGATCGATCTCCATTCGCCTGAGAACACAACCTCCGAGAGTCCTCGCGCCAATGAAAAGCTTTACGTTGTCATACGCACCTCCAAATCCCCCTGCATTGTAATCATCGATCCTGACCGCCATCGTTCGATCCGGAGAGTAAACGGGCTCGGAGAGGATGTGACTGGTGTCGAATCCGCATCACAGGAGCAACAACAGCCCTGTCGCACGCTACCAAGAAATGCACCAAGAAATTGGACGGACGCGTGCAGCCACGCCTTCTTGCGCAGCCCACAAACCTAGAACTCGGACTGCGAACACGAACAGACCAACTAATAGCCGCCCTAAAATCCACCACTCGATGAAGAGTATCGTGCGGAACCTCGAACCCTCAATGAGAAGCGTGTCGTTGCGGTTCGATTGCCTTGGTGGACTGGTAGGCGACTTTAAGAGCTGAAGACCCACCGTCGCAAACCGCAGACGGGGTATCCGGCACCCAGCGAAACGGCGGAAAAAGGATTTTGGCAAGCCGTTGACATATTCCCATATAGGAATATAATTAGGGTATGGCACGAGCAGCAACGACCTCGGACGCATTCAATGCGGTGGCAGAACCGCGGCGGCGGGACATCCTCAACTATCTTGCGATGCAAGAGAGGTCTGTCGGCGAGATTGTCGATGCGATGGAGATGGAGCAGCCGTCGGTTTCAAAACACCTGAAGGTGCTGAAGGGTGTTGGCCTGGTGGACGTACGCAGAGACGGCCGGCAGAAGTTTTACACGGTGAATGCCGCGGCGATCCGGCCGCTGCACGAATGGACGAGCACGTTCGAGCGGCTCTGGAATCACCAATTGCTGCGAATCAAGGAACGAGCCGAGGCCAGCGATGCGCACAAACGATAGGTTTGTGAAATTTCGCGGCGGCAAATGGTGAACGCGTTTGTCGTTCGAAGCGAGTGATCTTGATCTGTTTCAGAACATCAAGGAGAAATAAAATGACGAAAACCAAACAAAGCGAAATGCAAAACGGGAAGGGAGATCTCGCGATCAAAACGCCGCCGGTCGTATCGGCACAGGAATGGGAAGCAGCGCGGCAGAAGCTTCTGATCAACGAGAAGGCTGTGACTCGCTCGCGTGACGCGCTGGCGGCCGAGCGTCGCCGGATGCCGTGGCTGGCTGTGGAGAAAAAGTACACGTTCGACGGGCCTAAGGGCGAAGCGAGTTTGCTCGACGTGTTCGAGGGGCGGCGGCAGCTAATTGTTTACCGCGCCTTCTTCGAGCCCGGCGTGTTTGGTTGGCCCGAGCATGCATGCCGTGGCTGCTCGATGTGCGCAGATCAAGTGGCGCACATTGCTCATTTGCACGCGCGCGACACGACGCTGGTATTCGCTTCGCGAGCGCCGCAGGCGGACATCGCGCGCTTGAAGACGCGCATGGGCTGGACGATGCCGTGGTACACGATCAAGGACAGCTTCGACACCGACTTCGGCGTGAATGAATGGCACGGAACGAACGCGTTCATCCACGACGGCGAGAAAATATTCCGCACGTATTTCATCAACAATCGGGGAGACGAGGCGATGGGAAGCACGTGGACGTACCTCGACATCACCGCACTTGGGCGGCAGGAGGAGTGGGAGGATTCGCCGGAAGGTTACCCGCAGACGCCGACGTACAAGTGGTGGAACTGGCACGACGAATACGCCGCTAACGTCGGAGTCGACCCGAGGTGGAGTAAGGTACTGGAGAACGCGAAGGTGACGTTGAACCTCAACGATTAATAGGGCACGAGGTCGAGCGGAATTGGCCGAGTGTTACCAGCCATCGGTCGACAAAACTTAAAAAGCGAAGCTCGAAATGGCATGGCCGGCGTCTGGCGGTCATGCCATTTTTGTTGTTCGGCTGAGATCGCTCGATAACCTGGGTGGCGGATGATTTTATGCTTGACAATCCATAACCATACGGTTATGGTTTGCATATGCAGACGCAGACAGCCGCGGACAATATTTTTAAGGCGCTGGCCGATCCCACTCGCCGGGCGATATTTGAGCGGCTGACCCGGGAGGGAATTCAGACCGTGCACGCTTTGACGGCACGGGCGGGAGTTTCGCAGCCTGCAGTGTCGAAACATCTGCGCGTGCTGAAGCGCGCGGGACTGGTGCGCGGCCGACACCAGGGACGGCAAACTCACTACAGCGCTCATCCGCGCGCGCTGGCGCCGCTGGTGGACTGGCTGGATTACTACAATCAGTTCTGGCATGAGCGGTTTGATCGCCTTGAAGACTTGCTCAAAGGGATGGACTAGTGACTACCACACGCTCCGTTATTGTCGAAAAAGAATTTGCGCATCCGCCGGAAAAGGTCTGGCGCGCACTCACGCAGGGTCCGTTGATTAAGGAGTGGCTGATGGACAACGACTTCGAGCCAGTCGTGGGGCACCGGTTCAGCTTCCGGGCCAAACCCGTGCCGCAGTGGAACGGCGTGATCGATTCCGAGGTTTTGGTCATCGAACCCGGCAAAAAGCTTTCGTACACCTGGGGCACGTTGGGGGTTGATAGCGTGGTCGAGTGGACGTTGGTCGCGACCGAAGTCGGGACGTTGGTGCGGATGGAGCAGTCGGGATTCCGCGCGGATCAAGAGCTCAACTACAAGGGCGCGAAGCATGGCTGGACGAGGTTTGTCGGGAATCTGGAGCGAGTTGTCGGGGGGCTGCAATAGGACTGGCATCGCGGGAGGCTTGAATTATGAGAGCAGAAGTAATCAACCGTACGATTCCTCGGTGGATTCACATCGTCGTGAGCATTCCAATCTATGGCTACATTTACAGTCCGTTTGACAAGATTCCGGCGTACGCGGTGCCCGCGCGGTATGTCTTCTTTCCGATCATGGTGCTTACGGGACTTTGGATGTGGAAGGGGCATGTCGTTCGGCGAATGATTTCGAGGCGAACGGCGTGACAATTTTTAGGCTTGAGAATTGGAGGGAGTATGAAACCGGCGACTCGTTCGATTAGCGAGGCTTCCGCGAAGATCACGAAGCGGATTCTGGAGTTAGTGGATTGGAGAGGAGAGGCGCTTGCTCACGTTCGTAAGCTCATCCACGATGCCGACCCGGACATCGTGGAGGAATGGAAGTGGGAGAAGCCGACATCGTCGGGAGTGCCGGTCTGGTCGCACGACGGCGGCATTACTACTGGGGAAACGCACAAGCAGGTCGTGAAGCTCACTTTTTTTCGCGGGGCTTCGATTGCGGACCCGAAGAGGATTTTCAATTCGAGCCTCGAAGGGAACGTGCGGCGCGCGATCGATATCCGCGAGGGAGAGAAGATTAACGAAGCTGCGTTCAAGCAACTTATTCGAGCGGCGGTAGCGGAGAACTCCGCAGTGCTCGCTGCACGGGCAGCGAAGAAAAAGAAGAAGTAGGAGCGGCGCAGAGCCGCGGGCGTACGAACCGACTTTCGGGACCCGAGGGGAACCATGAAATGTCGCCGGAGCCGAGACGGCGAAATACTTACGACGCGAAGGAGAAATGCAATGCAGATCAAATGGACTACCGTGTATGTGAACGATCAGGAAAAGGCGCTGCGGTTCTACACCGACGTGCTGGGCTTTCAGAAGAAGTCGGATTTCTCACAGGGACCGTATCGATGGCTAACGGTCACCTCAGCGGAGGAACCGAATGGGGTGGAGCTGATCCTGGAGTCGAACGCCAGTCCAGCGGGAAAAGCCTATCAAGAAGCGATGTACGGCCAGCAGATGCGGGCGGCACAGTTCCTCGTGAAGAGTGTGCAGTCCGAACACGACCGTCTGGCGGCTAAAGGCGTGAAGTTCACGATGCCGGTCACCAAGGTCACGGGGTCGATTATTGCGGTGCTGGATGACACCTGCGGGAATCTGATTCAGCTTATTGAGATGGCCTGGTAGGCGAAGGACACCCAGCTTTCCTCGCTTAAGGAGCTCGCATGACCGAGTTCATCACCGTTCGTGGCGCCCGCGAAAATAATCTGCAAGATGTCTCACTGCAGATTCCCAAAAGGAAGCTCACGATCTTCACCGGCGTGTCGGGCTCGGGGAAATCGTCGATCGTGTACGACACGATTGCGACGGAAGCGCAGCGGCAGCTCTACGAAAACTTCAGCCTCTTCGTCCGCAATTTTCTGCCTAAGTATCCGCAGCCCGACGCCGACGCGATCGAAAATCTCAACATGGCCGTAATCGTCGACCAGAAACGGCTGGGTGGCGGCTCACATTCGACGGTCGGCACGGTGACGGACATTTACGGAGTCCTGCGGCTGCTTTTCTCGCGCGCCGGGAAACCGTCGGCGGGCGGAGCGGCTCATTATTCCTTCAATGATGCGCGCGGGATGTGCCCGGAATGTAATGGGCTCGGCAAGAAAGTCGGCGTCGTGTCGGACGATTTTCTCGACATGAACAAATCGCTGAATGAAGGCGCGGTTCAAGTTCCGTTCTTCGGCGAGTGGGAGCAGAAGGCGTATGCGGCGTCGGGCTTTTTCGACAACAAGAAGAAGCTCAGCAAATACACGAAAGAGGAGATGGAACTTCTGCTTCACGGCAAGGACAAAAAGTTCAAAGCGAAGTTTGGCGGGCGGTCGATCAACCTCACGTACCTCGGCATCATCGAGAAGATCGAACGCTACTACATACGTCGCGATATCAAGACGCTTTCGGAGCGCACGCAGAAAGCGGTGATGCCCTACCTGAAGCCGCGGCCGTGCCCTTCGTGCAAGGGCGCGCGCCTGAATCAGTCGGCGCTCGCGAGCAAGATCAACGGGCACAACATCGCCGAGCTTTGCGCGATGGAGGTCGGCGAACTCGTCGAGATGGCGCGCGCCATCAAAGAGCCCAAAGCGGCGGCGATCGTCGCTGCGTTGACCGATCGATTGGAGAATGTCGTGGGAATCGGGCTCGAATATCTGAGCCTCAATCGCGAGACCGATACGCTTTCGGGCGGCGAATCGCAGCGCGTGCGCATGGTGAAGCATCTGGGCAGCAGCCTGGTCGATGTGATGTACATCTTTGATGAGCCGAGCGTCGGCTTGCATCCGCGCGATGTACATAGGCTGAATGAGCTGATCGCGAAGTTGCGTGACCGGGGCAACACCGTCATCGTCGTTGAACACGATCCCGCCGTCATCGCAGTCGCCGACCATATCGTCGATGTTGGGCCGGGAGCCGGGAGCGGCGGCGGCAATGTGGTCTTTGAAGGGAGCTACGACGGGCTCCTGAAGTCGGACTCGCTGACCGCACGACATCTCAACAAAGCACTGCCGATCAAAGAGAAGGTGCGAAAACCTGCCGGGCAGATTCGAATCAAGAAAGCGCACGCCAACAATCTCAAGGACATCACCGTCGATATTCCCAAAGGCGTGCTCACAGCCATTACCGGCGTCGCGGGTTCAGGAAAGAGTTCGCTGATTCACGGCGTGTTTCTCGTGGAACATCCCGAAGCGATCGTCATCGACCAGTCGCCGGTGGGGGTTTCGACGCGTTCGAATCCGGCGACGTATACCGGCGTGATGGACGACGTTCGAAAATCATTTGCGGCGGCGAACAAAGTCGATGCCGGACTCTTCAGTTTCAATTCGAAAGGTGCGTGCGCTGCGTGCAACGGCTCGGGAGTCGTTTACACCGAGCTCTCGTTTTTCGACGAGTTCAAGTCTCCTTGCGAGGAATGCCAAGGCCGGCGCTTCAAGGATGAAGTGCTCGCGTACAAGCTCGATGGGAAATCGATCAGCGACGTGCTGGCGCTCACCGCGGCACAGGCGCTCGAGTTTTTTTCGCACAAAGAGATCATCAAAAAGCTGCAAGCGATGCGCGATGTCGGGCTCGGCTATTTGACTCTGGGACAACCGCTCAGCACACTGTCGGGCGGTGAATGCCAGCGACTCAAACTTGCCAGCGAACTGCACAAGGACGGGAGCATCTATGTTCTGGACGAACCGACAACCGGGCTGCACATGTCAGACATCACCCACCTCCTCGCGATCATGGACCGGCTCGTCGACGGGGGAAACAGCGTGATCGTGATCGAGCACAATCTGGATGTGATTCGAAACGCGGACTGGATCATCGACCTCGGCCCGGAGGGCGGCAGCAAGGGCGGTGAAGTTGTGTTTGAAGGGACACCGATGGAGCTGGTGAAAAACAAGCAGTCGCTGACGGGGCAGTACTTACGACGGTGAGCTGTGGTCAGGATTCCGCACCAGGACTCTATTCTTGTCCGAGTATCGGGTTCGGCAGGGTTCTTCCCGGCACTCTCGTCGAAGGCAAAATACCTCTATTTTAATTCAAGCTGAGGTCGTTTCATGTCGACACCACAAGGAATTCGCGCACCTGCCTGGCCTGACCGACTCGTGTCCGAGCTGAGCTCCAACGACCAAACCGCGCGGGCGCTCATGGCCGGGCTCACTGTGGAGCAGCTGAATTGGCAACTAGCTCCAGGATCGTGGAGCGTGGGGCAGTGTCTCGAGCATCTCTGCAAAACAAACGACGCCTATCTATCGGCAATTTCCGCTGCGCTTCAAGGCAAACCCGACAAGCCAACGGAAAGCATCACCCCGGGGTGGTTCGGACGCTGGTTCATCCGTAGTTTTGTGGAGGCGTCGCCGAACGGCAAGCGGGCTAAGGCTCCGCCTAAAATCAGGCCGACAGAACGCGTCGAACTCGCAGTGCTGGATCGATTCCTGGCGAGCAATGAGGAGTGGCGTGGACTGATACTCAGAGAGCGCGGCAAGGATGTGAACCGCATTCGCTTTTCGAATCCATTTATTCCGGGAATTCGGTTCACGGTCGGGACCGGAATCGAGATCATCGCGGGTCACGAGCGGCGTCACTTGCTGCAAGGCAAGCGAGTGCGGGGCGCGACGAGTTTCCCTGGCAACTAGCTATACGTTCGTTTGGACTGAGATTGCTCACCCAGATGTTTTATTTGCGAAATTCGCTGAAGACGAAATCGTGGTCTTTTCGGTTGGCGTGACAAGCGGCACAGGATGCTTTTCGTTCAGCCGTTAACTTTCCATCCGCAGGGTTGCCACCTGGAAAGCTAGCAAAGTCCCAGCCTCCGGTCGCGCGACAGCGCTCGCTGCTTTTCACCATGACATCGACGCGTCGCGTTGGTCCTTCTATGGTGTTGCCCGCGGTCTCCTTGGTTTCGAGCAAGTCATACACAATCACTGAGCCGTCTGGAAACTTGCCCGTGTCATAGCCTTCAAGGGCTTTTTCGTTCGCGTAGATGTGATGGAATCCGCCTTCGGTGGCGAAGGCCGGGCTTTGGGGGCCGACCAATACACTCTTGACGTGAGTCCACTTGCGGAAGTCCTTGGGAAATGGAACGTTGTCGTCGGTCAGCGCGAAGACAGAGAAACTGACGGCGAAAATTGCGAATACGACCAGGAGCATCAGCGTGGATTTCACTTTTCGCCTCCATCTCGAGGCAGTCTGTGCCGTAAGCGAGGTCCGCGAAAAGTACATTTTGACCAATCCATGGAATGCAGTGACGAACTGGCCGAACCGAGCTGTCAGAATGGATTCTTAATCAAGGCTCTAAGCCGGTCCGAGTAGGTTCGCCCGGATTGCAGATTCGCTCCACCTCGCAGGGTGACGATGTATTCCCCATGGGCGCCGGACCGCAGGTCTTTGATACGCGCAACGTTTACGATGATCGAGCGGTGGATGCGAAGGAAACGTTTTGGATCGAGACATTTCTCGAGAGTGTCCATCGTCACGTGAAGCAGGTGACTCGACTGCCCAACGTGCAGCTCCACATAATTCTCCGCGGCTTGCATCCAATCCACGTCTTCGACATCGACGAACTCCGTTTTGGCTGCGGAGCGAACTGCAAAGCGCTTCAAATAAGTACAAGGGGACGCTATCGATTCGAGCAGGCCGATAATCTGCCGGTTCGAATCCGCTGCCGCTTTCGAACGGATTCGGCCTTTAGCTCGCGCTAATGCCTTTGCAAAGCGCTCTGCGATTACGGGTTTGAGCAAGTAATCGAGGGCGTTGATTTCGAACGCCTGGATCGCGTACTGGTCGTGGGCGGTGACGAATACCACTTCTGGCATATGTTCCGCGCCGATATCGCGAACGACCGAAAAGCCGTCCATTTCGGGCATCTGCACGTCGAGAAACACGAGATCAGGACTGGATCGTCGAATCTCCGCGACCGCATCGCGTCCATCTCTAGCTTCGCGAATTGCCGAAATTTCGGGGTCGCCGGAGAGTAGCACCCGCAGTCCTTCGCGCGCCAGCGGCTCGTCATCCACGATCAGCGTGGTTATAGGCATCGATTTTCACAATTTCGGCATGAGGATGATGAAACGGAATGCTCATGGTTACAGTTGCCCCGCCGGGATCGCTATTCTCGATTTTCAAACTCGCGTCCGGCCCGTAAAGCTGTTTCAGGCGCGCGCGCGTGTTTGCCAAACCAATGCCGTGGTCTGGAGACGCGTCGCTCGACGAAAACCCAGGTCCATCGTCTTGTACTCGAAGTTCCAACGTGCCATTCAGCTGTGACGCGCTTATACGAATCCGGCCGGCGGAGGAGCTTCTTCCGATGCCGTGACGAATGGCGTTTTCGACGATGGGCTGCAAACTTAGTTGCGGCACGGCGGCGTCCTGGCTCGCCGGGTCTGCCGAGATCTCGACGCGCAAACGGTCGGGGAAGCGCACCTGCTCGATGGCCAGGTACAGCCGTAAATACTCGAGTTCGCGGCGTAGAGAAACTTCCTGGGCGTCGACGTCGTCGAGCACGCCGCGCAAAAGATCGCCCAGGTGGGCGAGCATCTGTTCCGCTTCCCTGCCCTTCTGCTGGCGCACCAGTACAGCGATCGCATTCAGAGTGTTGAATAGGAAATGCGGCTGGAGTTGCATCTTCAGCGCGTTGAGTTGGGCGCTCATCAACTGCGACTGTAACTCGGACGCGTGCAGTTCAGACTTCAGGACTTCGCGTGAGCGGTCTTGATACCTGCGATAGTAGAGGACTCCCGATTGCACTCCGAGCACAATCCAGTAGTTCAAGACGCCGCCGTGAAATCCCAACGCGAGCAACTGCTCAAGAGCCCCGCGAAAATCTTTCAGCGATGCGGGAAACAGGCCGAGGTGTGGATACAGCACGCTCTCCAGAGTCAGTTCGAAGGTTGAGAACGATGCGCTGAACAAAAGATGAAGAGTGATGCGCCACAACCAATTGCGACGTTCGATAGGAAATTGCCGGCCGAGCCATAGCATGACGGGGGTCAGAAGGGCCCAAATGTAAACTCCGGAGAGCCACGCCAGTAGGTAGTGCCACCACGGAGTTGGGTCATGCCCGACAAGCTTTTGCGTGAGACCTTGACTGAAATAGAAAAGGCCCAAGACCGTCCACAGCAGAAAATACAGTGGATAGTTTCGCAGGTCGCGTTTGAACGCATTGTCCATCGATGGCGTCGCTCTGTTGTTCCAGTGCTAGCGCTTGTTTACAGCGAGCCAGGGTAGGCCGCGGTAGGAATCCGCAACTAGCCAAGCACCGGCCGTCACTGCGGCAGAGACGATGGTCTCGTTCCATTGGAAGGCGTCCTTTGATCCCGCGGCGATGATGGGTCCCCATACCAGCAACGTGAACATGCCGATCTGGAAGGCCGAGAGCGCGGCCGCCAGCCGCGCAAACACACCGATGAGGATAGCTACTCCGGCCGCGAGGAACGCGCCGCCGGTGAAATAAGCCCAGGCCAAATGGAACGGCAGCCAGCCGGGCACGAGCACAGCGGTCTGTTTGAGGTAGTTGAAGTGGGCGACGCCGAATGGGATCAAGGCGAGGCCGTAGAATACTCGCGCGATGCGCAGGCCGCTGTCGCCGGTGGCGAGAGCAAGTCGCTGCTTGTCCCAGCCGGCGGCGAACCAAGCGTACTGAACCCAGGCGCCCGCCACTACGACGGCGGTCTCGCCCCAACCGGACCAGGAATCTTGCGCGGTAGGCGCGCGGAAGATGTCGGGCATTCTGAACAGCAACACCCACAATAGGAGCCAGGCGAGCAACACGCCGGCGGCGACCGCGGCGGTGCGTTGCCAAAGCAGGCCTACGCCAGATGCCAGGGAGACGAAGGCGCAGAGATGGACCAGCAGCTCGCGAGCGGGAACGGCTTGGGGTACGGGCGCCCACACCGCAGTGAAATTGCCTTTGACGAAGCCGAGGACTCCCAGGGCGATCATGATGGCCGCAAAGACGGCTTGACTCGCTGCAATGCGCATCGGTTCATCCTTGGTGGCGTTCCAATGGATTGGGTGTGGATATCCCCTGTTAATCAGACGGCGGCATTGTACGACGGAGAGCAACGCATGCATCCCCGACCTTGCCATGGACTCTTCATAAGTTCCTGTGGGCGAGGGCTCGAGGGCGTCATTGTGACGAAAGAAGGAAAAATAGACCTAGCCTCTGGGCCGAACAGAACATCTATTAATAACCGTTGAGGGGCAAAAATCGGCCGGACACCTCGACACGGCAAAGGAGGCAGCCATGGGCACGAAAGCAGTTCGTACGAACGACCCAAACCGCAATGCGGGTACCGCGAGAGTTGACATGAAGTTCGAGATAATCGTCATCCCCGTCTCGGATGTCGACCGCGCCAAAGACTTCTACAGCAAGCTCGGGTGGCGGCTCGACGCCGACTACGACAGCGGCAAGGACTTTCGCGTGATCCAGTTCACACCGCCGGGCTCCGGGTGCGCGATCATTTTCGGCAAGAACGTGACCGCCGCGGCGCCGGGCTCCGCTCAGGGAATGTACCTGATCGTGTCCGACATCGAGGCGGCGTGCGCCGAGTTGCTCGGTCGCGGCATCGAGAGCAGCGAGGTGTTCCACGATGAAGCTGGCGTGTACGCGGGCACAGACGAGCCATACTTGTTTGGGCGGCACCGGGTTGGCGGCGTGGATCCCGAGCATCGCAGCTACCGTTCATTCGCATCGTTCCATGATCCGGACGGCAACGGCTGGTTGCTACAGGAGATCACGACGCGCCTGCCCGGTCGCATCGACCCGGCGACGACGACGTTCGCGTCGGCGGAGGATCTGGCGAGTGCCCTTCGGCGCGCTGAGGCTGCACACGGCCGGCACGAAGCACGGACCGGGCAAGCCGACGCCAATTGGCCCGATTGGTATGCCGAGTACATGGTGCGCGAACAGTCCGGCGCGGACTTGCCGCAGTAGTTGACCGCGAGCTCGCTGGAATCTTTGAATTCGCTCGCGCGGCGCGCGAGCGGATTCGGACGCGACTCGGCCTTCGGCGGAGCACAGGTCAGAAAATCACAGACCCGCGTGCTATAAAAGGTGAATGGGTCTAAACGATTACGCTCCGCGACCTGCGCACCTCAAATGGCTGCTCGATTCTGATCCGGCGATTCGCTGGCAAGTCATGCGGGACTTGACCGATGAAACGCCTGAGGCGATTGCAGCCGAGAGGTCTCGTGTCGCGACCAAAGGCTGGGGAGCTCGACTTCTCGCGGCGCAATCTCCTACTGGCAAATGGGGCGGAGCGAAGGAAAACGCCGGCCTGCTTGTCACCTTCAACAGTCTCGTCGTGTTGAAGGATCTTGGCCTGGAGCCCACGAGCAAGCAGGCTCGCAAAATGATCGACCGCGTCGACAAGCGGCTCGTGTTTGCGTGGCACCGCAACCAACCTTTCCTTCACGGCGAAACGGAGCCTTGCATCAACGGCAGAATCCTGGGTCTCGGCGCGTATTTCAAAACAACAAACGATGCACTTGCCAAACAACTCCTGAGCGAGCAGCTCGAAGATGGCGGCTGGAACTGCGAAGCTACGCTCGCGTCTCCGAAAAGACCCAAGAGCACTCGCTCATCCTTTCATACGACCATTTGCGTGCTCGAGGGGCTCCTCGAATACGAACGAGCCGGGCGTAAATCGGCAGCGGTCGCCAAGGCCCGCAAGAGGGGCGAAGAGTATCTGCTCGAGCGATGCATGTTCCGCTCGGCTCGGACCGGCGAAGTCATCGACGAACGCTGGCTCCGCTTCTCGTTCCCGACGTACTGGCACTATGACGTGCTGCGCGGGCTCGACTATCTGCGGAACGCGGGAATCAAGCCCGACAGCCGCGTCCGAGAGGCCGTCGAAGTCGTGATGAACCGGCGCCATCAAAATGGGCGCTGGCCACTGAATCTGTTGCATCGCGAACGTATTCCGTTGGAAATGGAAACCGCCGTCGGCAGCGCAAGTCATTGGAACACGCTGCGCGCGCTGAGAGTGTTGCGTTGGTACAGAGACGGGACGTCATAGCTGATTGCGCGATCCAGACTGAGGATCGGCCAGGTGTTACGACCTACGCGGCGCCATGGCGTCGAGAGGTGGAATCGAGTACGACTCGGTGACAGTACGTTCTGGCGGTCGCGTTCCCTGCTGCATGGATTTTGCGAGAATCTCGACCGCCTTTCCCGCAAGCAGGGGCAAGTAGATCGTTGCAGCCAGCCATCCTTCGCGCACCCATTTTTGACCCGTCGTCGGCTGGCCATCGCAACCGGTGAATGGCAGCTTGAGCCATCGCGAACGCTCCTCCTCATCGGCTATCTTCTGAAAAGCCTTGCGCGCGCCCATCGCCATGGCATCGTCTTGCGCGCCAACGAGGTCAATTGTTTTGCTTTGCGACGTGGCGAGTTTCAGCCAGGAGGCTACGGCCCGTTCCGCGCTGTCCTCGGTCCAGTGTCCCTTTAACATCACGATCTGAATGTTCGAAGGTTTTGTCTGCTGCATCCCGGCTGTACGTTTTTGGGCTGACGAGCTTTGCGACGGTCCTTCGATGTAGAGGACGGAACCGCCTCGCGGAAGAAGGGACGCGAATTGTTTTCCCTGGATGCGGCCGATCTCAACGTGGTCGGAGCTTACCGAAAAGGCGGGCCTCGTGGACGCCTGGTGAAGCTCTGCCATGTAATCGGGATATCGGTTTAAAACCGCCCAGCCGATTCCAGCGGTGCATGCTGCCCGGGCAACTTGCGGCAGTGCGGTGCCACTCACTGGTTCCAACACAATCGCGTCGGGTCTGGCTTCGGGTCGATTCTGGATCGCTTTAAGAATCTGCGTACTTTGATCGACGGCGTTGTTATCGGCGAAAGTAATTTCGACGTCGACGCCCACTTTTTTCGCTGCATCTTCAGCTGCAAGAGCTTGCGCGGTTTGAAAATCGTTGTCTTGCGTGTGGAGAGAAACCAAGAATTTGAGTTTTTTCATCGCGCACCGAAGTTGCTTGGTTGACATTAACGATACGCGTCGTCTGGCCAGAAGTCGTCAGATTTTTCGGAACGATTGTCCCAAACACTTACCTTCTCTCCCCAAAACGCGAGTCGTCGCATCTATAGGTAGAGAAGAGGGTGAGAGAGTGGGAAGCTCGTCCAACCCGCCGCTACAGAGGCAATCCTAATCCGGAGATTCTATGTCGATCATTTCCCAAATCCCAACCGTTCCATTCATGTCCACGCACACGAAGCGGAGGTCGTTGGCTCGACGTCGGCAAAAGTCAAACTTCTGGTGGACAGCAACGCCACGGGAGGAGCGCTTTCGACGGTTCAGGTTACTCTCACGAGGGATGCCGATGGCGCTCGTCCGCATCACCATGATCATTCGGCTGAAATGTTTTACGTTCTCGACGGTTCGGTGCAGGTGCTTTCGGGCACCGACATCGTCCAGGCCGAACGCGGCGACGTGATTGTCGTTCCGCCGCGGCTACCACATGCGTTTGCCGCTGCTCGTGGCAAGGCGGCGGATCTGTTAATCGTCATCGCTCCGGGCGTCGAACGATTCGAATATTTTCGGAAGCTCACGCGCATTGCACGCGGAGAAGAACCGCCCGAAATTCTGCGCGACGTTCAGCAAATTTACGACACCTACTTCTCGGCGAGCCCGGAATGGGAGGCGGCTCGCCGATAGCGCTGCGAGTCTCGACTCAACGTGGGTCACCGTACTTGAAGCGACCGGCGGAGCATTTGGCAGGACTTCGAAGCGCTAACTGGTGGCGAGTTCGCGTAGGGCACCGAGCAGGCGGTCGATCTCTTCCGTTGTGTTGTAATGCACGATGCCGATGCGGAGGAGGCCGCCTTTTTGCTCGACTCCAAGGCGCTCGGTGAGATTGAGCGCGTAGTAGTTGCCGTCCCAGGTGAAGATACCGCGGTCGCCGAGATGTTTGGCGATGTCGATTGGCTTGCGGTTGCCAAGGCGAAGCGAAACGGTGGAGCAGCGATCGCTGAAACGTTTTGGATCGCGAATGCCGAAGAATTCCAGGTCCGGGATGGCGAGCAAACCGTCAACAAGCTTCACGAGCAGCGCCATTTCGTGTTGGCGAGTGACTTTGTAGGCGGCGAGAAGAGCGCTACGGCGATCTTTTGCAGCGGCAGCGGGATCGGAACGACGGCCGAGTTGCGCGATGTAATCAACGGCGGCACCAATGCCGGCGATCAGCTCCTGTACTTGCGTGCCGGTCTCCCACCGATCCGGGAGCGCGTTCGAAGCGGGGCGAACCTTGTCGGGACGAAATTTCTGGAGTAACTCGCGCTTGCCATAGAGCGTGCCCATGTGCGGCCCGAAGAACTTGTATGGCGAGCAAGCCAGAAAATCGGTGTCGAGCGCGCGGACGTCAATCGGACCATGCGGAGCGTAGTGAACAGCATCGATGAACATGAGCGCGCCCGCGGCATGCGCGAGTTTTGTGATTTCGGCGACGGGATTGATCGTGCCAACCGCGTTCGAAGCGTAACCGACGGCGACGAGCTTCGTCTTGGCGGTGATTTTCTTGCGGAAGTCGTCGAGATCGAGAGTGCAATCTGATTCGTGAATGTCGGCCTGACGGACGACGACGCCCTTTTCTTCGAGGGCGCGCCAGGGAGCAACATTGGCGTCGTGATCGAGCGTGGTAACGACGATTTCGTCCCCCGGCTTGAGATCGCGGCCAACCGCGCGGGCAAGCGCGAAGGTAATCGTCGTCATGTTCTGGCCGAAGACGACTTCGTCCTTGTCGCAGTGGAAGAAATCCGCCATCGCGCCGCGCGTTGCGTCGATAATCGCGTCGTTGTGGCGGCTGGTTTCAAATGAACCGCCCGTATTGGCGTTCGCGCCGAGGAAATAATTCTGGACGGCGTCCATCACTTGCCTTGGCACCTGCGTGCCCGCAGGACCATCGAGAAATGCCGCGGGATGGCCGTTGACCTGCAGTTTCAACGAGGGAAATTGTTCTCGCACCCAGCCGATATCGAGCGGCATGTTGGTGGCTTCGTGGATCGCGGCGGTGCTCATGAATTGTCCATGTCCTGGGCCGTAGAATGGCCGATTTGTTTGCCCGTTAGTCTCTCACAGATGATTGCGGAGTTGGAGCGCATGCATGGATCGGCGAACCGCGCACCAGGATTTGTTGAGAGCAGAAGACGCGCGTAGCACGCGTGATAGCATGGATTCGATTGTGCGCACTCATGCCGGTGCCGCGCCGGCTATCAACTCTGCGCGGCGTTTCAATATGAGGTCCATCGTGCCAGAAATTCCTGCTCCCAGTGTTCGAACCCGGGTTGTACGCGAACCGCACCGCGGCGTGTACCAACGCGAGACGATCGACAAAATCCTGGATGAAGGGTTTGTGTGTCACGTCGGGTTTCAAATCGACGGGCAGCCGTATGTGATCCCGACGATGTATGCGCGAATCGGCGACGCGATTTATTTTCATGGTTCGGCAGCCAGCCGAATGCTGCGCAATGCCAGCAGCGGGATTCCGGTGTGTTTAACAGTGACGCTGATCGACGGGCTGGTGCTCGCGCGATCGGTTTTCAATCATTCGATGAACTATCGATCAGTAGTTGTGCTGGGAACCGCGACGCTGGTGGACGCGTCAGCCGAAAAATTAGAGGCTCTGCGCGGATTCACCGAGAGAATTCTGCCGGGGAGATGGAAGGAAGCGCGGCAACCGAACGAGAAAGAGCTAAAGGCAACGAGTATTTTGCGGCTCGCGCTGACGGAAGCGTCGGCGAAAGTTCGTGTCGGGCCGCCTGAAGATGATGCCGACGATTATGCGCTGCCGATTTGGGCGGGTGTGATTCCGATGCAGATGGCGGCAGGTGCACCGATTCGCGATGAGCGTTGTGATGCGGCGATTCCCGTGCCGGGTTACGCTGAGCAATATCGTCGATAGAATTCGCTTGGGAATTCACTGTCGCACGGCACGGAGGAAATCGGCAAGCAGCCCGTAACCGGTGGCTTCGATTCCTGGATTGTGCTCGACAAGCGAGAGGCCGAAAACATCAAGGTCGAAGCGGACGGCGGAGCTGCTACCTTCGAGATTAGCGAGCGGGTCGGACGCTAGGAGCAGCTCGGGCTGCACGCTGCAATCGACGCCGGCGCCACGGCGCTCGGCGCGACAGACGAGTTTGTAGCGCATGCCCGCCGCGCGGACCGAACGGATCTTTTCGTCGCTAAGCTCGCGGATGCCGGTGCGACGTACTTGATCGAGCTTCAGCGGAACGCCGAGCAGCACAATCGCCATCGCGGCAACTTTTACGGCGGAATCCCAACCATCCAGGTCGGCGGATGGATCGGTTTCGGCGATGCCCATCGCCTGCGCCCGGCGAATTGCCTCATCGAACGTTCGGCCCTTTTCGATTTCAGTGAGCACGACGTTGGTCGTGGAGTTCAGCACGCCGGAGAAGCCGCGTATTTCGATTGCGGGCAGACCGAGCGGAAAAAGCGAAAAGATCGGCACCCCGTCCATCACGGTAGACTCGTAAAGAAACCGGCGATCTTTTTCTTCGGCGAGCGCGGTGAGTTCCTGAAAAGCGTGGACGACGGGACCTTTGTTGGCGGTGATGGCGTGGGCGCCGAGTTCGAGCGCGGCTTTGATGTGGTCGATTGCGGGCTCGCCAGTGGCGGCGTTGAGTGAACTGGTTTCGAAGACCACGTCGGCGCGAGCCCGTTCGGTCCATTCCCGGATGTTTCGCGGAGCGGACGCGGGATTTTGCGCCGGATAGTGGCCGTTGAGAATCGCAAGCGGATTGAGGCCATCGGGATCGACGAGCCAACCTGTACGGCGAGTTGCGACGCCGGTCAGGCGCCAGCGGACATCGTACCGGCGGCGCAGCTCGGTCTCCTTCGAGATAAGCAGGCGGAGGAAGGCGCGTCCGACGTTGCCGAAGCCGACGATGGCGAGATTGTAGGACGGAATGGCAAGCCCCCGAAAGAGAACCAACGATCATGCAATGAAATCACGACGCGAGGGACTGCTGTGCGCTATCTCGCGTTTGATTGTAAACGCTCGTGGCTCGTTGAAATCGCGCTTGGGCTAATGCGATGCCGTGGCACCCGAGAGTTTCGCGGCTGCGGACGAAATCAGTTCCGCTTCGTTTTGCAATACCTGCCCGACAACCACAATCGCCGCGTCGGCTTGTTTCCACTGCTTGAGCTCGATCGCCTCGCGGACAGCCGGGATGGTTTTGACGGCATAACCGGTATAGAAGCCCGGCGCATAAATCTGGTGCTTGAACCACGGCCGATTCGGCAAGCCCTCGGCGGCGAGGAGCTTGCGTTCGCTTTCGATAAGGAGCTGATTCACTTCGGCGAGTGAAGCGGAAGCGAGCGCGGTGCCGCCATTGGCAGTCGCGTGCTCGTAGGCTTTGTGATATTCGACCGCGCTGTGAGCCAGCGCATCGCCCGCATTGTCGAGCGGCGCGAAATTCAGATATGTCGGAACGGTTTCGGCCGGCGGCGCAATCAGCGGTTCCTTCGGATCGTTGGTCGCACTGAAAACGCCTTCTTCAATCTCACGGTTGCGCTCGACAGTGTCGTCGCGCGATTTCTGCGCAAGCGCTTTCAGCTCCTTGATATACATCTGGATCGTGTCGCTGAAGTCGCTGAACTCGAACGGCAGCAAGTCGGCATCAGCGAGACGCATCACCATGCTGCCGGCGGCTTGGGCGAGCGCGCGGCCATAAACAAAGTCGGTGTCGCTGAAATGCGTGTACCAATAAAAGTCGTCGTAGATGGAATGGTAGATTCCGCCACCGTCTTCGCCGCCAAAGCCGAGATTTACGCTGGCGACTCCGTCGTGTTGTAGAAACGCGGTGTAATCGGAGCCGGAACCGAGTGCAGCGATGCGCAGGTCGGCGCGTTGGCGCGCTTCCTGTCGCCGCTCTGGCGAATGCGCGTTGGCGATTTCGCGGAGCTGATTGCGCTTCCACGTCGTCAACTTCGTCTCAGGGTCGGTAACGTCTTTCGAAACTTCATTCACAAACTTTTCGAGCGTGTGCGAGCCCTCGATGAAGAGATAGCCGCGGCCGTTCGTGTCGGAATTGACATAGGCAACGGCGTGTTGCTTCAGTTCCTCGGCGTGCTCCTCCGCGTATTCGGTCGACCCGAGCAGGCCGGGCTCTTCGCCGTCCCAGGCGCAGAAAATGATCGTGCGCTTGGGCTTCCACCCCTGTTTCAGCAATTCGCTGAATGAGCGCGCTTCCTCGAGCACCGCGTCGAGTCCCGAAATCGGATCTTCTGCACCGTTCACCCACGCATCATGATGATTGCCGCGCATCACCCATTCTTCAGCCGCGGTCGTGCCGGGAATTTTCGCGATCACGTCGTAAACCGGTTTGATATCCCAGTTCGATTTCACTTTCAGGTGAACTTTCGCCGGACCCGGACCGATGCGATAGGTTTGTCCGAGGCCGCCCCGCCAGTCCGCAGGAGCCACGCGACCCGTCAGCGCACTGAGCAGCGGCTGCGCATCGCCATACGAAATCGGCAGCACTGGAATTTTTGTGATCGTCGCGGACTCTTCGACCTTAAGCCGCTTTGCGTCCTTGGTCGCGCCGACACCCGGCGTCAACGGATCACCCGGGTAAAACGGCATGTCCGCGACGCTCCCGCGTTGCACGCCGTCTTTCGGACGCCACGCGCCCTGCGGAAACGTCTCGCCCTGCACGAATCCGTCTTCGTGCGGATCGGAATAAATTAGACAACCGATCGCGCCATGCTCCGCGGCAACCTTCGGCTTAATGCCGCGCCACGAATGGTAGTAACGCGCGATCACAATCTTACCTTTCACGCTGATCCCCATCCGCTCGAGCTGCTCGTAATCCTCGGGGACGCCGTAGTTGACGTAGACGAGCGGCGCGGTCACCTCGCCGTCGATCGAATACGCGTTGTACGTGGGCAGTTGCTCGTTCTGCTGATTCGAGGTTGGATCTTGCGGTAACGCCGGCTCCTGAAGCTTCGCGACAAACTTCGGCCCACCTTCGACGAGTTCGACGACACGCTCTTTTGGCGTCGGATAGAGCACATCGAATACCTCGATGTGCGTGTCGAGCCCAAACTCCTTGAATTTCGCCGCGATCCATTCGGCGTACTCCTTGTCGTGCGGCGTGCCAACATTGTGCGGATGCGCGGAGAGGTGCTGCATGTACGCGCGCAAATTGTCAGTGCTGGGAATCGCGCGGAGTTTGTCTTCCCACAGGCGCTCTGTGCGCGATGACTCCGCCGAGTAGCCGAGCAGCGGCTGATCGTCGGCGATGACTTGCGATCCGAGTGGGACGAACGCGAGGGATGCGGAAAGTGCTAGCACGGTGACAATACGGCGGTGCATGAGGCCTCCGTTGGATTAAGAGCGGGTATTCTGCACGAAGCGGAGGGAATTTGGAACGGCGATGCGGAAAATCGCGATCCGGAGTCGAATGCAGTTGGAAGACAAAGCGCCGAAAAGCGGACACCACATTCTGTGCCCGGCCGAGCGGATACTAGACCTGTGGCGCCGAAGGATGCGACAGAGCGGCGGGATTGTATTCGCGAAGCAGGAGCCTGCCGATCAGGGGATAGCCGGCCCATTCGCCGCGATTTGCTTTGATGCCGTAGACGATGCCGAGAATCAGGTTCACCACCCAGCCGCCCGCCCAGAAAACCCAAATCAGTGGGAACAAGAACACAAAGGCAGGAGGTGACTGATTCGGCTGATGCGGAACGCTTGGCGGCGTGTGGATAGCGGAACTCATAATCGCGAAAAAGAAAATCGCCATCGAGCCGATGCCCAGGATCATGTAGGCGGTTTGCCAGATCAGCGATTGCAGCGCATGATATCTCACGAATTTCGAATCCTGCCTGACACAGAAAATCACGAGCGGACCGATGAATCCACTGAACACCTGGAGCAGGTGCGCGAGCAGCGCCAGCGTGCATTCATCTTTTGTGGGTGCTCCAGGATAGCCGGGTGGCGTGGCGTCGGTATATGCGGGCGATATTGGCGGTGGCACAGAAAGGCTCATCGCGCTTCTCCGTAATTCGGTGAGTCTCGGGAAAACAGCGGGTCGATGGAATCAGAATGGCATGAAATTCTGTAGCGAGTCAGCGCAATCAAATAGTACGTGCCGCGGTGGGTATCTCTGATTTGAGGCTTTGACGGTTTCGACGAAAGCGGCGGGCTACGTGAGACGCTTTCCCATTGCGACGAACCCGCATGGAATTTTTGGATGAAACCCAGGGGGCAACGGCGTCATCTCGAGCAATATGTAGCCGAATCGTTCGTAAAACGAACGCAACGGCGGCGTTCGAGCGCTGAGCGTGCGCAGCCACATCGTATGGCAGTTTGCGTTGCGCGCGAAATCCTCGGCGACCGTTAAAATCCGGGGAGCGAGACCTTTGCCCTGGTTTTCGGGTTCGACGGAAAGCAGCCCGAGATAACAGCGGCCGTTTCTGCTCGGTTCAAGGTACACGCAGGCGATCAATTTTCCGGCACGATCTTCGTAAACCAGAAACTTGCCCTTCGTCATGTACTCGCGCACGCCGATGTCATCGATTCGATCGTTGTCGAAGATCGGTCGCTCGACGACGAACGCGGCGTTGATCAGCGCTGTGATGGCGGCGACGTCGGCGTCGGTAGCAACGCGCATCGGCAACTCGCGGTGAGAAGCGTCGGCGTTCGGGACGGCTGGCATGGCCATGACCATTCGACTGGCGAAATTGGGAATTCTCTGCGCGCTGCGTGTGCTAACTGTTCGATCGCGGCGCGCGCAGAAACTCGATGAAGCCGGTCAGCGCGATGCCCAGACACATGCCGCACACCACAAGTTGAAACACATCGACTCTACGAATGTGGCCAAACTCCGGCCTCTGCTGCAAATCGAACAGCCCGAACGCCGCAATAGTCAGCGGAACGACGACACCGGTTGCCACGTGGCGATAACGACTGGTCATTTCGACTCCCCGGGGAGGCCAGGCATCTTACTCTGCACGGAAGGCTCGGGTCCAGCGCAGAGGCGACAGCTCTAGAATGTAGGTCATGCGAGACAGTTCATCGGGCGTGTGCGTGGGTTGCCGTGCCGCTCGATACGCTTTCATGATCGCGATCGTAGTTGTGTTGTCCGCGATGCTTTCCGCCACCGCCCCACAAAGACGCACTGCTTCGCCTGACGCCCGGGCTGATTTCTTACACCGACTGACGGCTGCCGCGATCGAAAGGACCAGTCATACAGTGCGATATGTGCCGGCCTACGTTCGCATCCCGTATCCAAACGGCGACGTGCCACCGGACACTGGCGTCTGCACGGATGAAATCATTCGCGTCTACCGAGCAGTGGGAATCGATTTACAAAGGGAAGTCCACGAGGACATGCTGCGCAATTTCGCAGCCTACCCGAATCAGCGACGGTGGGTACTGTCGCATACCGACACGAACATCGACCACCGGCGCGTGCCGAACCTCATGACATTTTTTGGTCGGAACGGGGAAACAAAGGCGATTTCGGAACGACTGGAGGATTTTTCTCCCGGCGATCTCGCTACATGGGACTTAGGCGCCGGCGTTTCCCACATCGGCATCCTGGTCGATACCAAATCGCCGGCCAGTGGACGCTACCTGTTCGTCCACAACATCGGATACGGTCCAAAAATCGAAGACGTGTTATTCCGCTGGAAAATTACCGGGCACTACCGGTACTTCGGTCCGACTTTACTTCGAGAAAACTGACCGGCCCGGGAACCGCGCCGCTACGCCCAGCTCTTCTTCAATTCTGAGCAACTGATTGTACTTCGCAATCCGATCCGTCCGCGACGCCGACCCCGTCTTGATCTGCCCCGCCGCGGTCGCCACCGCCAAATCCGCGATGAATGTATCTTCGGTCTCGCCGCTCCGGTGCGAAATAATCGAGTTGAATCCAGCCTTGCGCCCCAGCTCAATCGCGTCGATCGTTTCCGTCACGGTGCCGATCTGATTCAGCTTGATCAAAATCGCATTGGCGATGCCTTCGTTGATCCCCCGCGACAGCCGCTCGGTGTTCGTAACGAAAAGATCATCACCCACCAACTGTAGCTTCTTCTTCGAAGTCTTCGTTCCGACGCTCTGAGTCAGCGTCTTCCATCCGCCCCAGTCATCTTCCGCCATGCCGTCTTCGATCGACACGATCGGATATTTTTCCACCCATGAAATCCAATACGCCGCCATCTCATCCGACGAATGCGACGACTTGTCCGACTTCTTGAACACGTACTTTCCCGACGCTTTATCGTAGAACTCGCTCGATGCCGGATCGAGCGCAATGCTCACGTCCTCGCCTGGCTTGTAGCCAGCATTCGAAATCGCTTCGAGCACGATCTGGATGGCCTCTTCGTTCGACTTGCAACTCGGCGCAAACCCACCTTCGTCGCCTACCGCCGTCGAGTATCCGTGCTTTTTCAGCGCAGCTTTCAGCGCGTGAAAAATCTCGACGCCCCAACGCAATGCTTCCGAAAAATTCGGCGCGCCAATCGGCATCACCATGAATTCCTGAAAATCCACCGAACTGTCGGCATGCGCACCGCCATTAAGAATGTTCATCATCGGCATCGGCAGCAGGTTCGCCGAACTATCCGTCGAATAGCGCGACAAATATTTGTACAGCGGCAGGTTCTGCGCGTTCGCAGCCGCCCGCGCCGCCGCCATCGACACCGCCAAAATCGCATTGGCGCCCAGCCGCGACTTCGTCTTCGTTCCATCAAGCTCGATCATGTGTTTGTCGAGCGCACGCTGATCGCCCGCATCGATCCCGCTCACCGCCTTGGCGATTTCGCCGTTCACGTTGGCGACGGCCGTCAACACGCCTTTACCAACATATTTCGACTTGTCGGCGTCGCGCATCTCCAGCGCTTCGTGTTCGCCGGTCGACGCGCCCGACGGCACCGCCGCGCGCCCGCGCACACCGCCGCCCACGTAAACGTCAGCTTCAACGGTAGGGTTTCCGCGCGAATCGATAACCTGGCGGGCGTGAACTCGAGTAATCTTCGTCGACATATCTGTATGTTCTCCTCAGTGATAGCGAATCAAAGATTTTACAGACAAATCGCCGCGGGTCACAACTCAAGCCAACTTAGTGCCATCGCCCCGCACATAGTTGCAAGCTGTAAAAAGGCGAAGCACCGGCCAGAAACGAATGCTGTATTTGACGATGGTTCGAACCAGCGAGGAGACGTCGGGACAAGACAAATCACCGTAGCCGATTTAAACGCCCGGGCAAGCTGTGGCGCAGCCGTGCTGCGCCCCCTACATATACGTGGCAAGGCTACTACTGCGTCTCAGGCTCCTCGATCAAAGATTCCTGTCGCACCACAATCACAATCCCCGAATCCGTCAAATGAAACCGTCGCTTGTCGGCTTCCTGGTCATATCCGATCTCTGTCCGCTCCGGTAGCGTAACGTGCCGGTCGATGATCGCGCGCCTGATTCGCGAGTGTCGCCCGATATTCACGTGGTTATAGATGATCGAGTCCGACACTTCGCAATAGCTGTTGATGCGCACATTGTACCCAAGAATCGATGCTTGCACGCGCCCGCCCGAAATGATCGAGCCACCCGCCACGATCGAATCGATCGCCACACCCATTCGCTCGGGATCGGCAAAGACAAACTTCGCCGGCGGATACTGATGCTGCCACCCGCGAATCGGCCACTCTTTGTCGTACAGGTTGAAAATCGGCGAGACCGACGTCAGATCCATGTTCGCTTCGTAGTAGGCATCGAGCGTTCCTACATCGCGCCAGTACAGCGCATCCTTGCGGTTCTCGTCGACAAAGTTATAGGCAAACACGCGATGCTTTGAAATAATCCGCGGCAGAATGTCTTTGCCGAAATCATGCGCCGACTTTGGATCCTCTGAATCCGCCAGCAAAATCGGAATCATTAGCTGCGTATTGAAAATATAGATGCCCATCGACGCATTGCAATGCCCAGCGTGATGCGGCGACTCCTTCGGATGCGCCGGCTTCTCTTCGAAGCCGCGAATGCGATAGTCCTTGTCTACTTCGATCACGCCAAACTGCTTCGCAGCCTGTTCGACCGGTATTTCAACTACGCCAACCGTGACCTCGGCGCCCGAATCGATGTGCTGCTGCAGCATCCGGCCGTAGTTCATCTTGTAAATGTGATCGCCCGACAGTATGAAGACGTATTTCGAATGCACGCTCCCGATGGAATAAATATTCTGGTACACCGCGTCGGCGGTGCCCTGATACCACTGGTTCGAAACGCGCATCTGCGGCGCCAGAACCTCGATGTAGTCGCCCAGTCCCATCAACGACGACCAGCCTTCACGAACGTGCCGGTTGAGGCTGAGCGCTTTATACTGCGTCAGGACGAAAACCTTTCGCAGGTCGGAGTTAATACAATTCGAGAGCGTAACGTCGATGATCCGGTAGAGCGCCCCAAACGGAACAGCAGGCTTTGCCCGGTCGCGAGTCAGAGGCCACAAACGTTCGCCCTGTCCTCCCGCGAGCAGTACGCCGATAGCGTCACGCATTCCTGACATACTCGGCCTCCAGACCACGCCTTTGGAAGGCGGCACATTCTACCAACACATAGCCTCCGCAGAGCAATACCCTGATCGCCCCACGGATTGCGCGTCGCCGTAAACGTCGGTTCGGCCGCATCGAGATCGCCACAAGGCTCGCCTTCAGGCCGACTCAACCTCGCAGCAAAGTCTGCGCCACGAAGCCAACCGCGGACGCCGCGAAGCAGTCACCCGCGCCGGTCGTCCTGGGATTCGATGCCCGTTTCGTGAAAAAGTGCTTCGAATTCCAACCAAAATAGGCTTTCTTGAAATATTTACCATCCGACTACTCATAACCTGAAGCGTACCCAATCCAGAAGTCTCCGCCTCGTTGCCCCCTCTTTCACAAAGATTACTTGACACCTTGTACTTGAATTGACTACAAGAAGCCCATAAATCCTGTCCACGTGCTCATGCGCATAACGCCGATTGCATGCGATAATGTCCATGGGCGGTGCACCGTAAACAACGACACCGCAAGTTACCAATCCGAACCGGATTGGGGGTGAATTTTAACGTGGCTGAAGTCATCATCCAGGAAAGTGAATCCTTGGAGAATGCTTTGCGCCGTTTCAAGCGCAAAGTGCAACAGGAAGACATCATCAAGGAAATCAAGAAGCATAGCTTCTATATGAAGCCCGGTGAGAAGCGCCGGGCCAAAGAAGCGCTTTCGCGGAAGCGACTGCGTAAGAAGCAGCGGCGAGAAGCGGATTAATCCGTAAGGCGGCCCCGGCCACCCCGGCCGGGGCTGTCACTCCCTCCTCGCTACTGCTCATGCGCCGCACTTCCGTGATGTAGACCCGGTCAGGCACAGAAGTTGGGGTTGTGTTGTAGCTCGGTACCCTCAGGCCCATGGGGTTGTCCGTCCGGTTTCCCCCCGGTCGTGACCGCTCCCACATCCCGGCCCTATGGTGCTCGGCTCGCCCATCCCTACGCTCGCCCGGGCTAATGGGGGCGGCTCATGGAATTCCACGACAAGGTCCTGAAGTGCTCGGAATGCAATTCTGAATTTATCTTTACGGCCGGCGAGCAGATGTTTTTTGCCGACAAGGGCTTCAAGAACGAACCGAAGCGCTGCAAGGCATGCAAAGCGAAGCGCGCCGAGGGCGGTGGCGCCGCTGGAGCGAATGGCAGTGCTCCGATGCGGTCCGAGACCAAGACCACCTGCTCGCAGTGCGGCAAAGAAACCACGGTGCCTTTCCGCCCGACGCAAGGCCGGCCGGTCTTTTGCCGCGAGTGCTTCCAACAGCGCCGGGCCATGGGCGCCGCCTGATCGCACTCTGATTCGTGGTTGTGGCTGTCTCGTCGTAGGGGCACGGGACGCCGTGCCCGCGCAACCCTCCCACCCTATTCTCGGTAACCGCGACGAGTCATGCGCCAATTCCTCTCCGTGCCTCGGTGCCTCCGTGGCGATTTTCTTCTTCCGCGGTAGCCTTGCGCCTACTTGATCCGCCTGATGTAATTTTAATGTTGGCGGCGTATGATACCGCCTCTTGGTCCCGGTAAGCCCAAGGCATCGGAGGGCCGACGCATGGCTCACCGCTTCACGATCGGCGTCGAAGAAGAATTCCAAATCATCGATCCTGCAACGTGCGAGCTCCGTTCCCACGTCATGCAACTGGTGTCGGCCGCCTCGCCCGACATCGTCGAGCAGGTCAAGCACGAGATGCACCAGTCGATCGTCGAGACCGGCTCGAAGATCTGCGACAGCGTAGGCGAACTCCGCATAGAAATGCACCGCACGCGCGGTGAGCTCGTCGCCGCCGCAGAGCGCGCCGGACTACAAGTCTCCGCCGCAGGCACGCACCCGTTCTCCAGCTGGATCGACCAAGTCATCTCCCCCGGCGAGCGCTACGAAAACATCGTCGAAGAGCTGCAACAGCTAGCGCGCTCCCTCCTGATCTTCGGCATGCACGTCCACGTCGCCATGCCCGACAAGCAAACCACCATCGACATGATGAACATGGTGCGCTACTTCCTTCCCCACCTGCTTGCGCTCTCCACCAGTTCTCCGTTCTGGATGGGCCGCAATACCGGACTAAAGTCTTTCCGCACAACGGTATTCCGCCGTTTCCCGCGCACCGGTGTCCCCGAATTGTTCGAATCCTGGAGCGCTTACGAAAATTTCGTCAATCTTCTCGTCAAACTCAACTCCATCGACAACGGCAAAAAAATCTGGTGGGACGTGCGCCCGCATCCCACGTTTGGTACTCTGGAATTTCGGATGTGCGACGTCACCACGAAAGTGGAAGAAGCCGTCGCCATAGCCGCGCTCACGCAGGCGATCGTCGTCAAGCTTCATCGCCTGTACACCGGTAACATGAGTTTTCGTCTATACCGGCGCGCGCTCATCGAAGAAAACAAGTGGCGCGCCGCGCGTTACGGCATCGAAGGCAAGCTGATCGATTTCGGCAAAGAAGCCGAAGTCCCAATGCGCGAACTTGCCGCCGAACTGCTGGAATTTGTTGATGACGTCGTCGACGATCTCGGCAGCCGCAGCGCCGTCGAATATGTGCACACGATTTTGCGCGAAGGCACCAGCGCCGAGCGCCAGCTTCGCGTCTATCAGGAAACCGGCGATCTGAAAGCCGTCGTCCGTCATCTAGTCGAGGAAACCCGTGGGGGCGTCATCCAGCCGAGAGCGTCAACCGCGCATGCGATAAATTAATGAATCAGTTGTCCGCGGCCTTAAACCGCGCCCTCTCGTCACTGGAAAATATCAATCGAATGATTGACGACGATGCGCGCCGTCATCAGCGATTTCCCATCGGGGAGCGAATCCATGAGCCTGTCGTTCAACAGGTCGACGAGCCAGAAGAGAAAACGGATGAACTTGTCGACGAGTTCGGCGACGAAGGATTTGTTGAGCGCATCCACGAACCCGTTTCTGAGCCCTTTTCTCAAGTTGAGGAGCAAGACATGCAACCGATAAAGAAGGTCGGCCTACTGTGCGGACGCGAATACAGTTTTCCGCCTGCGTTCATCGCCAAGGTCAATCAGCTGGGCAAAGGCGTCGGCGTAGCCGCGGAATTCGTGAAGCTCGGCGGCACAAGAATGAACGAGCCCGCCGAATATAGCGTCATCGTCGACCGCATCTCGCACGAAATTGAGTACTACCGCGGTTATTTGAAACACGCCGTTCTGCAGGGTTCCTACGTCATCAACAATCCGTTCTGGTGGACTGCCGACGATAAATTCTTCAACTACTCGATCGCGGCAAAGCTCGGCATCGCAATTCCAAAAACCGTCTTGCTGCCGCAAAAGGGCTACCCCAAAGACGTCGACATCACCTCTGAATCCCTCCACAACCTCAAATATCCAGTCGACTGGGACGGCTTGCTCGATTACGTCGGTCGCCCAGCGATCCTAAAACCGTTTTCCGGTGGCGGCTGGAAGCACGTATATAAGGTCAACAACAAAGAAGAGCTCTTCGCGGCCTACGACCAAACTTCACCCTACTGCATGACGCTCCAGGAATTCATCGACTTCACCGGCTACGTTCGTTGCTTCACGTTTGGGAAAACCGACATTCTTCCCGTTCGTTATGATCCCAAAGAGCGCCGCTACCTCGTCGAGCACGATTACCTTTCGAAAGATCTCGGCGCCCGCATCGTCGATGACGCCCGCACCATCAATCAAGCACTCGGCTACGAAATGAATACGATCGAATTCGCCATCAAGGACAATGTCCCCTATGCGATCGACTTCCTCAATCCCGCGCCCGATTTCGAACGCGACCGCATCACCGAATTTTATTTCGAGCACGTCGTCGAACAGATGGCCCACCTCGTCATCGACCGCGCCCTCAACGGCGACACCGCGAATACCTGGCCCCGCTGGGAAGAAATGATCGGCAAAGGCGCCCCAAACGGTTTCGTCGGCGCTCCAAAACTTCCGGCCAAGCTTGCGGCCGCAGGAAGCCCCGTGCCCGCTGCGCCCGCCGGGAGCCAACCCGCAACCCCTGCTCGTTCGTCGGCGTCCGCCGCGTCCAAATCCACGTCGGCTCCGGCCTCTTCGAGTTCCGCCGGAACAAAAAGCAAATGACCAGCGCGTCCGCGCACATCGTATCCGCGTCCGATCCGGCCGAGTATTGGCACACCCTGCTGCGCTCCGCGCTTCAGAATGAGCCCAATCTCCCCGGCGAATTTTTCGCGCGCCTCCGAACCGCCAAACTCACCTTCGGCGATCGCGTCCACTGCCCGTTCCTCCGCCCGTTTTTCCTCTCGCCCGAAGACGAGCAGCGCGTTCGCGTCGTCGCCGAAACCATCGCCGATCTCGGTGAACGCGTCGTCACCGCCGCGCTCGAAGACTCCGCTATCTTCGCGCAGCTTCATCTCCGTCCCGAAGAAGCGCGCCTCGCTCGCCTCCCCGTAGCCTACGGCCGCGCCAGCACATCCTCGCGCCTCGACGCGTTCCTGCTCCCTGACTCGCTCAAGTTCGCCGAGTACAACGGCGAAGCTCCCGCCGGCGCCGGCTACACCGAATCGCTCGCCGAAGTTTTCCGCGAACATCCGCTCTTCTCCGAATTCGCGAAAAACTTCGAAACCCACAGCTACCCCCTCTGCGCCAAACTCCTCGACGCGCTCATCGCCAGCTACATCGACTGGGGCGGTACCGACAAACGCCCGCAAATGGCCATCGTCGACTGGCGCGAAGTCCCCACCTGGAGCGAATTCGAAATCCTGAAATCGCGCTTCGAAAAAATGGGCGTCCGCGTCGTCCTCGCCGATCCCCGCGATCTCGAGTTCAACGGCAAATCGCTTGTCGCCCACGGCAAAAAAATCGATCTCCTCTACCGCCGCGTTCTCATCAACGACATCGTCGCCCGCCCGACGGAATGCGCTGCGCTTGTCAAAGCCTACGAAGCCAACGCGATGTGCATGGCCAACACCTTCCGCTGCAAGATCCCGCACGTCAAAGCGTTCTTCGCCGTCCTCACCGACGAACAAAACGCCAAGCTCTTCTCGCACGACGAGCGCCAGCTCATCCGCAATCACATTCCGTGGACGCGCGTCGTGACCGACACGCGCACCTCGCACTTCGGCGACCCCATCGAACTCCTCGCCTTCATCCGCAACAAGCGTCAGAATCTCGTGCTCAAGCCCAGCGACGAGTACGGCGGCACCGGCGTCACTCTCGGTTGGGAAGCCGACGAGAAATCCTGGGACGCCACCATCGAGAAAGCGCTCTCCGCCGCAAACGCCGGCGGCGACGCTGGCTGCTGGATCGTCCAGGAGCGCATCCCCATCCGCCGCGAAGTTTTCCCCTGGATCACCAAACCCGGCACCGCCAACAACTCCGTCGACTTCAAAGACATGCTCGTCGACTTCGCCCCCTACCTTTTTCGCGGCCGCCTAGCCGGCTTCCTAACCCGCCTCAGCGCCACAGGCCTAGCCAACGTAACCAGCGGCGGCGGCCAAGTCCCCGCTTTCCGCGTGAACCCCCGCATCTAAAACGCCCGCTTTTCTCTGGGTGCCGCGCCCTCCTGGTTCTAGGAGGGTGCGGGGTTTCCGCTCCCCGCTACCAACTTCATCCCAGTACACTCGTCCCAGAGCAAATTACGTCCATGTTGCGCTAAAATAAATAAATGACTTCGACCTTCGGCCCGCCCCAGTCCGAGCTGATGCCCGGCGCCAAAAACGCCGTTGAAACCTGCCTAGCCGTTAAGCCCAACGAAAAAGTCGCGCTCATCGCGGACGAAACCAGCCGCGCCGTAGCCGCCAGCATCGCCAGCGCACTAGCCGACCGCGGCGCCCAATGCACCTCTTTGCTCCTAGAGGATTTCGGCCCGCGCCCGATGAAAGCCGCCCCCCCGCCCGTCCTCGCCGCGCTAGAAAAAGCCGACGTCGGCGTCATGGCCATGACCCCACAGCCCGGCGAACTCGGCGCCCGCATGTCCATCGTAAAAATTGTCGAGCGCCGCCAAATCCGCTACGCCCACATGGTCGGCGTCACTCCGCAAATCATGCAGCAAGGCATGCGCGCCGACTACAAAATGGTCGATCGCCTCAGCGACAAACTCCGCGACCGCATGCTCCGCGCCCAAACCCTCACCGTCCGCACCGAAGCCGGCACATCCGTCGACGCCCACTTCGATCGCGGCCTCGACTGGGTCAAGACCAGCGGCCTGATCAGCCCGCGCTACTGGTCCAATCTCCCCGCAGGCGAAGTCTTCACCACTCCCGCCACAGTCGACGGCACCTTCGTCTGCGATGCCACCGCCGGCGATCACTTTAACGGCAAATACGGCGACCTCCAATCCACGCCGTTAACGCTCACGATCAAAAACGCGCGCCTGATAAAAGTCCACTGCGATCGCAAAGATCTCGAAAAAGAATTCTGGGAGTATTGCCACACCGACGAAAACAGCGACCGCGTAGGCGAACTAGCCTTCGGCACCAACTTAGGCCTCTCGGAAATGATCGGCATCCTCCTGCAAGACGAAAAATTCCCCGGCGTCCACATCGCCTTCGGCGACCCCTACGGCAGCCAAACCCACGCCGACTGGAAGTCCAAAACCCACGTCGACGTCCTGACCCGCAACTGCGACGTCTGGATCGACACCGACCAGGTCATCGCCAAAGGCAAATACCAGCTAGACCACCTAGGCCTCGCCTAAACTTTCTCCGCGCCCGCGCGACGCGTTTGTGGCGGCGACCTTACGTCGCCATCTGGCCTTCTCTCCGCCGTTCCCATCTACACTCATCCCCCACTAGCCACCCACCCTCTCCTGTCATAGAATCCCGCCGTGGAGGGTCAACTCACCATGCCCATGCGCGCCGACAAAGCCGAAGTCTCCTGGGACACCGCCAAATCCAAGTGGCTCGTTCGCATCCAGTCCGGCGACGAAGTCATGCGCCGCCATTGCGACGTCCCTAAATCCGCAACCGAGCCGCAACTGCGCGCCGCCGCTCAAAAAACCGTCAGCGACGACGGCTACGAAATCGATCCCGCCGCCATCACCGTCCGCACCGCCTGACCTTCCGCCAACGAACATTCGATTGCGCGATTGCGCAGCGAACTCGCGCGCGAGCGCCACGTTCGCTGTCCACGCGCCAATAGCGCTTCGTTGACTTGCCCACGAACCGCCATCTAACATGTCCCGCTCATGTCGTCCTCCGACCGCTTCATCGGCCAGACTTTTTCCCCCACTCGGCGGCGGCATGGATCTCCTGGTCGCCGGTTCCAGGTGCGTCCCGCGCTGCGCGCCTTCAATTCCGCTGTAAAAATTAACCCCAACTTCTACGGTGCTCGCATTTACCGCGCCGCGATTCTTTTCCATGACGGCTTTCATGAAATCGGCATGGAAGACAACAACGAAGCTACCCTCGTTGCTCCCGAATTCGCACTGCCCTATGCTTTGAAAGGATTCATCGCGCAGTACGAAGGCGACCACGAACTCGCCGATCACTATTACCAGCTAGCGCTCGCGCGAACCCGGCATTTTTCACGCCAACATACAGGCGCCTCTTCCGCATATTTACTTGGATAATTTAGGCAAGGCGCGCGAAGTCCGGCGCCGTGCGCAGCAAATGATTGCCGGCGAACCACAACTCTTAGCGTGTGAGGGTTTGATTCTCGCGTGCGAAGGAAATCTCAAGCTGCCGAAGAACTCGCCGACCAAGCCGCCCTCTCAAAACGCAGCGCCGCGACCACGAACAACTCCGCCACGAACTAGATATCTCCACTCCGAGCGCCCAACTCCCCGCTAATTTTCCGTCGCTCGCGTTGCCACAAAGCCTGTCATTTCGAACGAAGCGAGGAATCTGCTTTCTTCAGCCCCACTCCAAAACAAATCTCGTGCGCACCACGTCGTCATCCGGTTCCCCCCGCTTTCAACTCTCAACTGTCGACTGTCAAGTTCCTCAAAACAATCTCCCCACATACTCCCGCATCTCATTCTTCCAATACTTCCAATCATGCCCACCCTGCCACCCCCAGTCATCCAACGAATGCCGAATCCCCTTCCCCCGCAAAATCTCCGACAAGCGGTAAGTCGGCCCTGGCCGCTCCCACTCCCCCGTCCCCGTCACCAGATGAATATCGCAACTCCCCAGCTGCCCATAAACCCACGGATCGCTCAATCCTTGCAAATAATCCACCGGATTATTGAAATAGAAATTATCGTCATACATCCCATCCATAAAATTCTTCAAGTCATACACGCCCGACATCGCAAAGCATCGCTTGATCACATCCGGATGCTTGAACAACGAATTCGCCGCGTGATACGCCCCAAACGACGCCCCCATCGTAGAAATCCAGATCCCCGGCGACTGGCAGTTGTCCCAGATAAACGGCACCAGCTCTTCCCGCAAATACGCGTCAAACCTCGACTGCATCCAGCTCCGGTGAAACGGATGCGCCCCCTTGTTATAAAAACTAGCCCCATTGATCGAATTCACGCTAAAAATCTTCACCTTGCCCGCTTCAATAAAATCCCCCAGCGCCCCCATCATTCCCTGATTCTCCAGCTCCCACTCATCCCCCGCACTCGTGGGAAACCCAATCAGCGGCTGCCCATAGTGCCCATAAACCACCACACCCATGTCCCACCCAATCCGGGACGAATACCACCGATGATATTCGCGTTTCATACCTCTCCTAGCATCAGCCCAACGCCGACAACTCCATGCGGGTGCAAAAGTATGCCAGCTACCACCGCACGGCAACAACTCGCCTTGCTCTGTGCGGAGCAATGCCGTAGCGGACCCTTTCTTTAGCGGGTCGGGGTTCAGCCGTCTTTTTTAGGCGGTCGGGGCTTTAGCCACAACATAAACAAGGTCAAAAAATGGGGCTTTAGCCCCTGACGAAACCTCGTCGATCCTGTGATTCGAAATGTGCAGCCGCCGCCCAGCCAAAGCCTAGTACTCTCCTCCAGCCTAACAAATCCCTCACGAACCGCTCAGGACTTGCCCACATCCCACAAGCCACAATTACCTAGTCATGTCGCTCAACGTACTGATTGCCATCTGCGTCCTAGCGTGTGATTTCCTAATCTACGCGTTCTTCCAGTGGACCTTCGGCGAAAAGCGCCGTCAATTCCGCCGAAGGCACCCTTTACCGAAGACCGCAAAGAAAAATCCCATTGGGATCGCACCGACAAAGCCTTACATGGTTGCTTCACGACAGGGGCATCGACAAACCGAGCGAGAAGTCGCTTAGTTCGCTCTCGAGGAGATGCAAATGTTACGCGGGCCAAAGGAAAACGAGCCAAACCAAAACGGGCAGCCAACACCTTCGCAATGCAGCGTTTGTGGTCACCACGCAGATTTGGTTGAACTTCCCGGCATCAACGAAAAATACTGTTCCGAATGCAGCGCCGACGTAGCCACATCGATCCTTCTAAAAACCGAAATCAACGCCGCGTGGCTCTCCGGCCAGCGCTACGAAAATTTAGCAGCCGAACTAGCCCAGTTAAGCCAGCGCTTAGTAGAGCGAGCCCAATCCGCCTAACCCGGCCGAGCCTGGGTGTTGGCAGTTTCTTCCTTACTTTTGGGTCTCCGCAGCTGGGGTGGAATATGGATGTATCACCCAAATCGCAATATTGTCTAATGAACGTCGTCGCAAGATATGCGGCCGAACATGGGATTTGGGTGGTCGTTACTACGCCCTCACCACAATCGTCCGAAATATTCCCAAAGCCATACCCGCTTTCTGGCCCGAGAAGATGGGCGACCCACCCCCAACCCGCCAAGCACCGCATGTATAATGGAGCCACTTCAGGTCGTCACGTCACACAGGAGAGATTCCATGGCCACACCATCCCAAAGTGGGAAACCGTCCCCCGAGCGCATCTTCAGCACCCTGGTCGCGTTTCAGCAGACCGAGGCGCTGAAAGCCGCCATTCAGCTCGACATTTTCACCAAGATCGGCGAAGGTGCCACCGAGGCCCCGGCGCTTGCCAGGGCTATTGCCGCTTCGGAACGCGGCACGCGAACTCTTTGCGATTACATGACAATTCAGGGATTTTTAGCCAAGGAAGATACTCATTATAAGTTGACGCCCGACTCCGCCGTGTTCCTCGACAAGCGGTCGCCCGCATACATGGGCTCGATGGCGGGATTCCTCGCCGCCGAGATGCACCGCCATAACTTCGGCAAGCTGACGGAAGCGGTGCGCAAGGGCGGCACGGTCAGCCACGATGGCTCGAACCTCGCGCCGCACGACGAGTTTTGGGTTGAGTTCGCGAAGTCGATGGCCGGGCTCGCCATGCCGGGCGCGGAGTTTATCGCCGCCACGATCGGCGCGCGCGAAGGGAAGCCCATGAAGGTGCTCGATATCGCCGCTGGACACGGCATGTTTGGTGTAACGATTGCTCGCCACAATCCGGCCGCGCAGATCGTTGCGCTCGACTGGCCCAACGTGCTGAACGTTGCGGAAGAGAATGCGAAAAAGTTCGGCGTCGCCGATCGCTGGACCAAACAAATCGGCAGCGCGTTCGAGGCCGAATACGGCGAAGGATACGATTACATTTTGCTAACGAATATCCTCCACCACTTCGATCCCGCTACCTGCACGAAGTTGGCGCGCCGCGTCCACGCCGCGCTCAAGCCGGGCGGCAAAGCGGTCACGCTCGAATTTGTGCCCAACGCCGACCGTGTATCGCCCCCGATGGCGGCCGCGTTCAGCATGGTGATGCTCGCCAATACCGACAGCGGCGACGCGTACACCTTCAAAGAGCTTGAGAAAATTTTTAGCGAGGCAGGTTTTTCCAGGACGACCCAGCATCCAATCCCCGAGATGCCGCAAACCGTTCTGGTATCGGAAAAATAACCCAGCCGCTCTTCTCCGGTGTGCTTCCAATACGAAGCGGATACCCGTCCAGCGGCAAAAAAGTCTCGCGAGTGTTTCAAAATCGGACCGATCTCAATCCGAGACTTAGCCCAAGGCCACGGAGAAGAACCAGCGAAAAACACCAACCGCGCGTAAAGCAAAGCGGTCGTAACGATCAACCGAAATCCCGCGAAAGCGGCGAGATCGGCGCGAAGAAAAAACGCGAGCCGCAACAACGGCCAAAGGAAAAACGCCATGGACAACAGCGACGCCGTGCTACGCGAACAGCTTGCCTACCTGCTCAAGGGCGGCGGCGCGCACGTCCATTTCATGGACGCCGTCGAAGGATTCCCCGCCGCCAAGCGCGGCACCTACGCGCAGGGACTGGCCCACACCGGCTGGCAGCTGATGGAGCACGTCCGCATCGCACAATGGGACATTCTGGAATTCAGCCGCAACGCGAATCACGTCTCGCCCGAATTTCCCGAAGGCTACTGGCCGAAGACGCCCGCCCCGCAAAACGAAGAAGAGTGGAACGACAGCCTGGCCGCGTTCCGCCGCGATCTTCGCGACATGATTCGCCTGGTCGAAAATCCTCGCACCGACCTACACGCCAAGATCCCCCACGGTCAGGGCCAAACCATCCTCCGCGAAGCCCTGGTGCTGGCCGATCACAACTCGTACCACCTCGGCCAACTCGTAGATCTCCGCCGCGCCCTCGGCTCCTGGCCTGAAGAATCAAAAGGCTGACGGTGCGAAAAGAGTTGTTGGAAATTGGAGACTGGAAGTTAGGAGCGAAAGCAGTTCGAGCGCAGCGAGACGAGTGCCGCCTTCTCGCCGAGCGCTAATGCGCTACTTGTCATCCTGAGCGAAGCGAAGACTCTCAGCGTGATCGGCTCTACAAAAATAAAGCGTCGCAAAAACGCCCACAGCACGGAACCTGATTGAATTTACAATTTTACTGTTCCACTTTCCACGCTAGTACTCGGTTTTCTTTTCGTTCTGCTTCCAGGCGGTAAAAATCGTGAGTGATTCTTCGCGCATCAACTGCGTCATCGAAATCTCGCGCGCTGCGTACGGAAGATACAGCTCGTCGTAAATGAACGCATCGTCGAATCCCGCGGCAGCAGCATCGCCCGCGCTACTCGCAAAGAAAACCCTCGCAGGTCTCGCCCAGTAGATCGCGCCGAGACACATCGGACACGGTTCGCACGTCGTGTACAAATCGCATCCATCCAGCTGAAAGGTCCCGAGTGCAACGCAAGCCGCCCGAATCGCAACGATCTCCGCGTGGGCTGTCGGATCGTTCGCCGCAGTGACACGATTCACGCCTTCGGCAACGATGCGACTGTCGCGCGCAATCACCGAACCAAACGGTCCTCCACCGTTGCAGATATTCTCCATCGCAAGCGCAATCGCTCGCCGCATGAACTCCGCATTTGCCGAACTCGCATTTGGCGCGCTTGCGTTGGAGTTCCGATTCATACTGTTGCGCTCGTCATTCATTCGTGGGCAAAAGACGATTCGACGGGAACGCCTTTCAGCTTGCCTGCATCGAGGACAAATCGCAATCCGCGGTGGCTGAATTAGAGTACGATGTTCGGGATGAGTGCGATCTACGCTCTTCGCCATCGCGCCCCTTCGACGCGTCCTATTGGCCGAATGCCAGCGCGGCTCAACCGATTCCACTTCGGAGAATGATCCATGAACGAAGCCAATCGAGCGACGATCGAGAACAATCGGGTAACGATCGAGAACTTGAGCCGACGCGGATTCCTCAAGGGAATGGCCGGAACTTCGGCGTTCGTCCTCGGCGTAACGCTGCTGCCGAAGTCCGCGCTCGCGAGCTCCGTTGGCGGCGATGTTCTTGCCAGCGGAAGTGCGGACGTTCTGTCCACTGATCCTGTCGCGCCGATGACGAAGGCTCCGCTGCAGCCCGGGGTTTATCTCGCCGTCGATACCGACGGAACCGTTTACGTGATTGCGCATCGCTCGGAGATGGGAAACGGCGTTCGCACTTCGCTGCCGCGGATCGTCGCGGACGAACTCGACGCGGATTGGGCGCGGGTAAAAGTAGTGCAAGCAACCGGGGACGAAAAGTATGGCGATCAGGATACGGACGGATCGCATTCGGTTGTGAGTTTCTTCGTGCCGCTGCGCGAAGCGGGCGCAACGGCGCGATTGATGCTGATGCAAGCGGCGGCGAAGCGGTGGAACGTTCCGGTCGCGGAATGCTCGACGGATTCGCACTGCGTCGTGCACAAACTGTCGGGAAAGAAAGCGGGTTACGGCGAGCTTGCTGAAGCTGCGTCGAAACTGGAAGTGCCGAAGAAGGAAGAGTTGAAGCTGAAGCCAAAGAGCGAGTGGAAATATATCGGGAAAGGCGCTCCGCTTTACGACCTGCTGGACTTGTGCACGGGCAAAGGCGTTTACGGGCAAGACGTGCGAATGAAAGGAATGCTCTACGCGAGCGTGCTGCATCCGCCAGTAATGGGAAGCTCGCCGAAGACGATCGACAACAAAGCAACGCTCGCGGTTGCGGGCGTGAAGCAAACGGAAACGATCGGCACGTATAAGCCACCGGTTTTGTATCAAGCGCTGGGCGGCGTTGCGGTGCTCGCGGACAACACGTGGTCGGCGATGCAGGGACGGAAGAAGTTGAAAGTGGATTGGGCGACGAGTCCACATTCCACGTTCACGTCGGGCGTCTTCCGCAAAGAGCTTGAGGAGAAGGCGCGGAAGCCGGGGAAAGTTGTGCGCGATGTCGGCGACGTCGATGCGGCGTTCGCAAAGGGCGGGAAGGTCGTCGAGGCGGAATACTACGCGCCGCTGCTGGCCCACGCTTCGATGGAACCGCCGGCAGCGCTCGGCGTCGTTCATGACGATGGAAAAGTGGAAGTGTGGGCGCCAACGCAAAGTCCGGTTGGAGCACGCGACGCGATCGCATCGGCTGTTGGAGTGAAGAAAGAAGATGTCACTGTGCATGTGACTTTGCTGGGCGGAGGATTTGGACGGAAGTCGTTTCCGGACTTCGCGGTGGAAGCCGCGGTGCTGGCGAAGAAAACAGGGAAACCAGTGAAAGTGGTTTGGAGCCGCGAAGACGACATCAAGTTCGATGCGTATCATTCGGTTTCAGCGATGTACATGAAGGCGACGTTGGGTCCGGACGGAAAACCGACGGCGTGGCTGCAGCGAACCGTATTTCCGCCGATCGGTTCGACATTTACCAATGGGACGGAATATTCCGCGCCCGACGAACTAGGATTGGGATTCAGTGATTTGCCGTACGCGATTCCAAATCACCGTTCGGAAAATGGGCCGGCACAAGCGCACGTGCGCATTGGGTGGTTCCGTTCGGTCGCAAACATTTATCACGCGTATGCAATTCAGTCATTCGTGGATGAACTGGCGTTCGCGTCGGAAAAAGATCCGGTCGAATACACGCTGGCGCTGCTGGGGCCGGACCGTATTGTGCCAAAGTCGGAGTTGCCGAAGGACTACACGAACTATGACGGCGACTATTCGCTGTATCCAATCGACACGGCTCGATTCCGCCGCGTGGTGCAAATGGCGGCGGAAAAATCGGGCTGGGGCAAGAGGAAATTGGGAAACGGCGTAGGCATGGGAATCGCGATGCATCGCAGCTTTTTGACATACGCGGCGAGCGTCGTGACCCTACACATTGATGACGCGGGGAAGGTGCACATCGATCGTGTAGACCAGGCGCTCGACGCCGGAACCGTGGTGAATCCGGAGATGGTGCGCAATCAGTTTGAAGGTGCGGCGACCATGGGGACGAGCATCGCGTTCTACGGCGAGATCACAGCGACGAATGGCGCGGTCGATCAAGGGAATTTTGACGACTACCAGATGGCGCGGATGAACAATGCGCCGCGTGAGACGCACGTACATATCGTGGAGAATGATCAGCCGCCGGGAGGGGTTGGCGAGCCGGGATTGCCGGCGGTTGCGCCGGCGTTGTGCAATGCCGTGTTTTCGGCGACGGGCAAGAGGATTCGGGAGCTGCCGTTGTCGAAGGCGGGATTGGTTTAGGGATTTTTGTTCGGTCGGACGAGACCGTAACGTCAAGAAAAACGGGCGGTGCCGAGATTTTTAGATCCAGCCAAGCTGGGGGGCAGCAATGCTACGCCCGTACAGATTTTACGATTTGGCTTTGGTTCTTTCTAGGGATGTTGGGCTTTGCTGCTCCAGGATTTGCGCAGCGAAAGCCTGTCTTGCCTCAGATTGATCTTCCTCATCCTTATTATTACCGCGAGATGTATTTGCCGCAGCTCACGAGCGGGCCGAGCAGCGTCACTTGGTCGCCGGACTCGCGCGAAGTGATTTATTCGATGGGCGGATCGCTGTGGCGGCAACGCATCGACTCCAACACCGCGCAGCAACTCACCGACAGATTTGGATACGGCTACCAGCCGGATTGGTCGCCCGACGGAAAGCATGTCGTCTATGTTTCCTATTTGAACGATGCGATGGAGTTGTTCGAGCTCGACCTCGAGAGCGGCGCCTACAAACAAATCACGAAAGACTCCGCGGTCAATGTTGAACCACGCTGGTCGCCGGACGGGAAGCGGATTGTTTACGTCTCGACGTCGTATCACGGGCGCTTCCACATCTTCACGATAAGCTTCAAGAGTGATGGGATGCCCGACAAGATCACGCAACTTACCGACGAGACGAAGAGTTCGCTACCGCGCTACTACTACGCGGAATATGACACGGAGATTAATCCGACGTGGTCGCGCGACGGCGAGGAGATTCTGTTCGTGTCGAATCGCGGACACATTTACGGCACGGGCGGATTCTGGCGAATGAAGGTGAGGCCACGAGCCGAGGCGCACGAGATTCATTACGAAGAGACGACGTGGAAGGCGCGACCCGATTTCTCGCCGGATGGAACGAAGATTCTGTACAGCTCGTATCTGGGCGGGCAATGGCACCAATTGTGGATGATGCCTGCGAACGGCGGCGATGCGCTTCCGATTTCATACGGGGACTGGGACGACACGTATGCGCGGTGGTCACCGGATGGGAAGAAGATTGCGTTTATCTCGAATCGCAACGGGAATACGGAATTGTGGCTGCAGGAGTTTCCGGGTGGGCAGAGAAAGATTGAGGCGAGGGAACGGAAATATTTGCATCCGTATGGGCAGTTCAAGATCGAGGTCGTCGGAACCGATGGGAAACCAACCCCGGCACGGATTTCAGTAACGGACAATACGGGAATGTTTTTTGCACCGCGGGATGCTTGGATCAGCGGAGATGCAGGATTCGATCGCGATGAGCGAGCGTTCGAGGCGCACTATTTTCCGTCGAAGGGTGCGGCGACGATGGACGTACCAGTTGGGAAGATTCATGTCGATGTGATCAAGGGATTTGAATATGCGTTTGAGAAGCGGGACGTGGATGTGAGCGCTAACCGAATTGCACAGGTCACGGTGAAATTGAAAGCGGTCACTTCGGACAAGTCAAAACCAGAACTTGCTGAAAGTCTGACAGCGTGCGGACACGGGGCGCAGCAGTGCTGCGCTCCTGCACAGAACGGCCATCACGGCGATGAGTGCTGGGTCAGCAGCGATTTGCATGTGCACATGAATTACGGGGGAGAGTACCGGAATACGCCGGAGCATTTGGTTTTGCAGGCGGAGGCGGAGAATCTGGGGATTGTCGACAATTTGATTGTGAACAAGGAGCAACGGATTCCGGATATTGAGTACTCGGGGAGGCAAGTGGATCGGACTTCGAATGAGCGAGCGATGATTGTGCACGGGCAGGAGTTTCACACGACGCAGTGGGGACATCTGGGATTGTTGAATATTCGGGATGGGATTTTGTTGCCGGGGTACGCGGGATATCCGGGGACGGCGGCGACGAGTTTGCTGCCGATGGACGCGGATGTGAGCGACATGGCGCACGCGCGGGGAGCGCTGGTGGGGTTTGCGCATCCTTTTGATGAGGATCCGGCAACCTTTCCGCGAACGCAGGAGGACACGCCGGAGGAATTGGCGGCGGACGTGGCACTGGGAAAAGTGGACTACCTGGAGGTTGTGGGGTTCAACGACTACCGAGCGACGGCGAACGTTTGGTATCGATTGCTGAATCTGGGATTTCGGATTCCGGCGGGAGCAGGGACAGACGCGATGGCGAATTATGCATCGCTTCGCGGGCCGGTGGGATTGGATCGGGTTTATACACGCGTGCCGCGCGGGCCGGTGAAGATTGATTCGGTGCTGACGGGGTTGAAGAACGGAAAGACGTTTGCGACGAACGGGCCGCTGCTGGAATTTTCGATGGGCGACGCGGAGATCGGCGACGAAGTAAAGCAGGATGCGGGGAAAGCCGTTTCGTTTAGCGCGTCGATGCGATCGATTGTTCCGGTTGAGCACTGGCAACTGGTCTGTTCGGGAACGAAACCAGAGCGTGTTCAAGGCCAGGCCTACTGGATGCAGGAGTTGGCGATGAATTCGTCGCGAGACGGCGGCGACGTTCACGGGACCGTCGAGATGGACAAGAGCGGATGGTGCGTCGTGCGGGCGTTCACTTATAAAGCTGAATACCCAATTCTGGACAACTATGTTTACGCGACGACCAGTCCAATTTACGTAACGATCGGCGGGAGCAAGCCGAGGTCTTCGGAGGATGCGGAGTATTTCGTGAACTGGATGGATCGGACGATGGCGATGGCTTCGAAGTATGCGTACTGGAATTCGGAGGCGGAGAAGGAGATTGTGTTGAAGCGGTTGGCGGAAGCGCGGAAGATTTACGAGGGGTTGAGATAGAACGAAAGATCGAACCGTTCACGACAGAGGCCGCGGAGAACACGGAGAAGAATGAGAAACGCCGCAGGATCGATAGCCTGCGGCGTTCCTTTTTGCGAGCGATTTAGCAAAACATTAGCGACCGAAGCGAATGGCTTCTTCGACGTGATGATGGGCGCGATCGATATGTTCGAGTGCGCGCGCCTGCAAACCTTCGGCGAAGCGATTGTCTTCTTCGCGGGCTACGTCGCTGTGAGCTTTGTCGAGGAGTTCGACGGCCTTGTGCAGGCGCCCGGGCCAGTCGAGATGCGAGTCAACGGGTATATGGTCGTTGATATTTTTTCCATCCTCGATGGAGGCTTTCTTGATTTCGAAGATGGCGGCGTCGATTTCTTCGATGGCTTTGCGTTCCTGTTCTTTGCGCTCGCCGCCGCCGGGACGTTCGAGATGGGCGCGCGCGTCGCGAAGGTCGGACAGGGCGTGCAGGTACGCGGGATGCTCGCGTCCGGCAGCCGGAGCCGCAGTGACGGAACTATACACGGGCGCAAACAGCATCGCGGCGAGTGCGGCAATTGCAAATTTGGTCAGGCTCTTCATGTCGTTCTCTCCTGTTGAATTTGGATTGCATTGCGGCCTGGTGGTTGTTCTCACCGTAGCGCAAGGGAAAGTGGGTGGGCAACCGGGCGGATTGTGGTGGAACGCAGGTTAGTTAACCGCACGTTGGTACAGGTGGCCACGGACAGAAATAGGTAGGCAGGCGAGGGAATTGGGCGCGCGGATTCGTTCGTTGACGGTTTGGCGGGCGAGTGGTTAGGATGGCTGAGCAGTCATGTCGATGGCTCACTGAGGGAGACCGATGGCAAAGAAAAGCGGATTGACGAGGGTTGCGGTAAAGATCGGCACGGCAGTCGGCAAGGCTGACAAGACCGCGCATAAATTCGCGAAAGCGGGACAGCTCGCGAAGAGCGAACTCGAAGACATCACCAAGCAAGTGGAAGCGCTGAAGAAACAGCTAGCGAAGACGACAAAGAAGCTGCGGCTCGCGTTGCGCTGATGCTGCGACATCGATTTGTGTTTCGCGGAGGAGCTTTGCTATTGCTCCTCCTTTCTTTTTGCGCTGCGGCTAATGCGCAGTGGAGTCCACTTAATCCCGTTCAGAGCGTGAAGAAGCAGATGGACGGCGTCTTGTTGACGATGGAGCGCGGCACGCTGAGGATCGAAGTGTGTTCGGACTCGATCGTTCGGGTGACTTATGCGTTCGGCGACAGCATTCCCGATACGCCGCAATACGCGATCATCAAGCGCAGCTGGCCGGAGTCGCATTGGACGCTGGTGCCGGACGATAAGAGCGTCAAAATATCGACGCCGCTGATTTCAGTGACGGTCGCGAAGAAAGATGGAGCGATCTTGTATGCAGATGCGACGGGTAAGAAGTTATTTCAGGATTATGACCGGTCGCTGACTCCCGTCGAGGTGAATGGAGAGAAGACGTATCGCTCGGAATTGTTTTCGAATCTATGGGATTCGACCGAAGGATTTTTCGGGTTGGGGCAGCATCAGGCCGGCGTGTGGAACTATCACGGCGAGTCGGTGGATATTTCCGAAGCGAACACGAACATCTCTGTGCCGATGTTTCTGTCGAGCAATGGCTACGGGATTTACTGGAACAACGCGTCGCGCAGCCGCTTCAACAATCGATTTCCTCACGAGCTTTATCTGAGTTCGGAAGTCGCCGACACGGTCGACTACTACTTTATTTATGGGCCGGAGTTCGACAACATCATCGCGGCTTATCGCGAAATGACGGGCGCGGCGCCAATGTTTGGCAAATGGGCATACGGATTCTGGCAGTGCAAGAACAAATATGAATCGCAGCCAGAGGTGCTCGGCGTCGCGCATAAGTATCGCGAGCTGCATATTCCGGTCGACAACATCGTACAGGACTGGTTCTGGTGGAACATCATGGGCGAGCCGGTCTTCAACAAGAATTATCCCGATCCCAAAGGGATGATCGACGACCTGCACCAGAATCATTTTCACGTGATGTTTTCGTTCTGGCCGTATTTCCGGCCGGGGTCGCCGGTTTACGACGAGATGGACAAGCGCGGCTATTTCGTCGACAAGATGAAGGTGAGCGGATTTCATCCAGCGGGACAGGCGCTGTATGACGCGTTCAATCCCGCGGCTCGTGAATACTATTGGGGTTTGATCGACAAGGGATTGTTTAAGCTGGGTGCCGATGCTTGGTGGCTTGATACGGACGAGCCCGAGACCGAAGGGCGCGAGACGAACATTCTCGTCAACAATAAAGTGGCTTCGGGACGCGGCGCTCGCTACGCCAATCTCTATCCGCTGATGACAACGACGGCGGTTTATGAGGGTCAGCGGAAGGCTTCCGAAGACAAGCGCGTATTTATATTGTCGCGGTCGGCGTTTGCGGGCGCGCAAAGGAACTCGATCTCGGCGTGGTCTGGCGACGTGGAGTCGAATTGGCTGAGCTTCGCGCGGCAAATTCCGGCTGGGTTGAATTTCGAGCTATCGGGGATTCCTTATTGGACGACGGACATCGGCGGATTCATCATCGGGAATCCCGATGACCCGGCGTATCGCGAACTTTTCGTGCGATGGTTCGAATACGGCACGTTCTGCCCCATCTTTCGACTACATGGGACCCGAACGACGAATCAGAATGAGCTGTGGTCGTACGGTCCCGACGCGCAGAAGATTCTGACGAGCTACGACAGGCTGCGGTATCGCTTGATGCCGTACATTTATTCGCTCGCGTGGAAGACGACGAGTGAGTCGTATACGCCGATGCGACCATTGGCGATGGACTACCGAACCGACACGCGCGCGCTGAACATCGGCGATCAGTTTATGTTGGGTCCGGCGCTGCTGGTGAATCCGGTGACGGAGCCGGGCGCGACGACACGCCGCATGTATTTGCCGAATGGGCAGTGGTGTGACTTCTGGACGGGACGCAGCGCAGCGGGCGCGGGTGGAACGACGATTGAGGTGGCGGCGCCGATCGACCGTATGCCGCTTTACGTTCGCGGCGGCTCGATTATTCCGATGGGGCCCGACATCGAGTATGCGACGGAGAAGCCAGCCGATCCGATTGAGATACGCGTTTACCCTGGGGCGAACGGATCGTTCACGTTATATGAGGATGAGAATGATAACTACGACTATGAAAAGGGAGTGCACGCAACGATTCGTTTCGACTATAACGACGCTGCGCGCAAATTGACGATCGGCGCACGAGAGGGAAAATTTCCTGGGATGTTGGAGACGAGGACGTTTCGCGTTGTGTTTGTGCGCGACGGGCACGGCGAGGGTATTGTGCCTACGGAGCGGCCGGATAAGGTTGTGCAGTATTCGGGCAGCGCGGTGTCGATTATGCGCTAGCGACCACTCAGGCTATTGGATTTCATCAGATTACGCCAACAAGGCTCGGCGACGCATTAAGAACAGGCCGATAAGTCCACAAGCGACCAGTGCTATCGAGCTTGGCTCGGGAACATTTGTCGAACCGCCTCCGGTGAGGCCTGTGAGGTTGCCATCCTCTGTCCAAGCGAAGAACTGCGTCGGAGCGCCCGCGGCAGGCAGGAACGTCAGCGTGGACATATTCCCCGACTCAACGAAGTTTACAAAGTTTTCATTATTGCTGCCCACGGTGCATGGCCCCACCACAGCCAACGATGATCCATCCAATTCGTTGGAAGCCCCGAAGTTGTTGGAACCATTCTCACAGCTGAAGATTCCGTACCCCGCCGTGATGTCGGCGAAACTAAGCGTAATCGGCGCGCCTGACGTGAAGGAGGATGGAAGGCCAAAGACAGCCAGGATGTTTCCCTGGTCATTGAATAGGGAAACGGTCTGGCCCGCTTCGGTCACCGTGCCGGGCTCAAAAAATGCATCTGCGAGAGCGCCCTGGTTCGAAGAACCTTTTTCCGAATGTACGCCGTTCGCTCGTGCTACGCCGACTGTGAGCAGGGTGAATGCTGCGAGCAAAACAAGAGTGCGGGTTGCAGCCATTGTGGATCTCCTGAAGGAAGCGGGGCAACGGATGAGACGTTTTAAGTCAGGCGGGACAGCGTGTCAAGGTTCAATCCTTCTAGGCGTGACGGTACTTAAGTATTGTAAATACTAGGACTCACTCGAGTGCGCGCCTACGCGCCAGGTCACGACTATTGCTTTAGTAGACCGACCGGTTGTCATGGCCATCCACGTGTCATAATACCGCCATTAAGACGGGCGCCCATGATCGAGGATCCAAAAATCCCATCCAGTTCGGATGATCGCGACGATATAACCCTGTCGTATTCCGACAATCCCTTGCCCGCACGGCCCGGCCTAGGCGTGCCGGCGTCCGACGTACCCCCAAACGCTGTTTTCGCGCCTGGCCAGATTTTGGCGGGTCGCTTCCATATCATTCGTTTCGTGGCGCGCGGCGGTATGGGTGAAGTCTACGAGGCAGAAGACCTCGAACTGAACGAACGGGTGGCCGTCAAAACGGCGCGATTTGAAGCGTCCGCCGGACCGCACGAGATCGAGCGCTTTCGCCGCGAAATCCAGCTAGCCCGGCGTGTGACACACCCGAACGTTTGTCGCACCTTCGATGTATTTCGTCATACATCCAGCCTCTCGGAATTTGGCGTGACCACCGAAACCCTACTGGTGAGTATGGAGCTGCTTGCGGGCGCGACGCTCAACAATCAAATTCGCCGTAAGCGGATGACGACTGCTGAAGCGATGCCGATTGTGACTCAGATGTGCGCCGGGCTCGGTGCAGCGCACGCTGTCGGCGTGATACATCGGGACTTCAAAAGCAGCAACGTGATGTTGGTGCCGTCGTCATCCAGTGGGCAGCACGGGTCTTCACAAGCGACGCCTCCGGGCTCACCGCCTCTGCGGGTTGTGATTACTGATTTTGGCCTCGCTCATGCCGAGGAGCATCATCACGGCTACACGCTTACCAGAACCGGCGACATTGTCGGCACACCTGCCTACATGGCGCCGGAGCAAATCGAAGGCGGATTGATCACGCCGGCGACGGATATCTACTCGCTCGGAATCGTGATCTACGAAATGTTATCCGGCGCACTGCCCTTCGTTGGAGACACGCCGCTCGCCACCGCGATCAAACGATTGCGTACTCCCGCTCCCTCTTTGCTCTTAAGCATCCCTGATCTTGACGAAAACTGGGCGGCCGTCGTCGAACGGTGTCTGGCGGTAGAGCCACTACAACGGTTCGCCGACACCGAAGAGATCCTGAGCGCGCTACGCGGTAACACTGCTCTTCGGCCGCCGGCCTCCGCGGTGACTAACACAGTTTTATCGACGTCGATCCCATCCGGAATCGTGTCGTCGGTCAAAACGAGTTCGCCTATCCGGTGGATACTGGTGCTCGCTGTAGTTACTGTCTTGGCCGCGGGCTCGGTGTGGTTCCTAATTCGGCAGCGAACAGAAAAAAATGCAGCGGCGCTATCGTTGCAAGCGACCGCAACTGGTGCGCGTAAGTCGGTCGCGATTCTAGGTTTCTCGAATTTGTCTGGGCGAAAAGATGCCGACCCTCTAGGCAACTTCCTGGTGGACAGCCTGTGGTCACAACTCGATACCGGACAATTACGTTTTGTTCCGCCGGCGCGAGTGGAAGAGATGAAACAAAACATCTCGAGCATAAACAACTTCGCGTTGTTGTCCCCTGAACAGGTTCGGGTAGTTCATCAATTTCTCGGCGCCGACATTCTTGTCACTGGCTCGTATAACGTCGATGAGCCCTCATCGGAACAACGAGTTCAGTGGAACATTCACCTTTTGAGCGGAACCGACGGACAGAGCCTCGGTTGGTTGACCCCGAATGGTCCGCGATCCGACTTGAATGATCTTGTCGTTCATGCGGGAAGTCTCATTCGGTCAAAATTCGATATTAAGTTGAAACCGTACGAGGAAGCCCGTTTGAATGCTTCTCTTTCCGCCAACACAGATGCAGTCACCGCATTTTCCGAAGCCCAACAACAACTACGTACTTTCAATCTAGGTTCTGCTATCCAACTGCTCGAAAAGTCCGTCGAGGCCGATCCACAATTCGCTCGGGCGCACGCGGCACTCGCTGAAGCGTGGGATTCGTTAGGGTTTGAATCAAAAGCCGCCGACGAGGCGAAGAAAGCATTGGACAGCTCCCGCAATCTTTCAACCGAGGCCCGAGACTTGATCGGTGCTCGCTATGCAGCCTCAAATCGCGACTGGACCCAAGCTATTCCAAAATACGCTCAGCTCTGGACGCAGTACCGCGACGAACCGGAATACGGACTGCTGCTTGCCAACGCGCAACTGCGAGCCGGGAAACCTAAAGATGCACTGAACACAATCGCTCAGGTTCGGAGCCAAAATCCTCCTCCTGGCGTCAGCGCCCAACTCGATTTAACCCAAGCGCAGGCGCACGGTACCCTCGGCGACCCCCAACTTGCCTTGGCTTCAGCGACATCTGCAGCGCAGACTGCGCAATCAATGCAAGCCAATTTGTTGCTTGCGCGAGCTCGGATTTCGCAATGCATCGCATACGTTGGAATGGGCGAGCCGACCAAAGCCACGCCACTCTGTGCGGAGGCAAAGAAAATCAACCTCGCGGCAGGCGATCAGCTCGGAGCGGCACGCGCCACCAATCAAATTGCCAAGGCCTATTACAATTCGGGAAACTATACCGAGGCCGGAGCTCTTTTCGAGGAAGCTCTCGGGATCGCGCAGTCGATCGGCGACAAGTATGACGAAGCGGGAGCTCTTAACAATCTCGGGAACATTCAGTCTTCGCGAGGCGACAACTCTGGGGCAGAAAAGAGCTACGAGCAAAGTATCGCCGTCGCCCAGGAACGCGGCGAAAAGGGCGATGTAGCGATGGCTCGTCAGAACCTTGCAACGGTCCTGTATTCCGCTGGTCAGGCGGCTCGAGCCGAACAGATGTTTGACGCTGCCACAAAGACTGCGCGTGATATTGGCGACAACAATTTGCAGGCAATGATCGCAAATAACCAGTGTGCCTACGAACTCAGCTATGGCGCCGCGCTGAAAGCGCGCAAGGCTTGCGAGGTCTCGCTGCAGATCCGTCGCGCAATCAACAATCGCGCGGATATCGGAAAAACACTGTCGAGCTACGCAGTGGTGTTACTGCAGCAGGACGAACTCGATGCGGCTACGTCCGCGGTCCGAGAATCAATCTCGAACCTGGTGTCAGTCGGAGCCAAAAACGACGCTGCCTGGGCCCAGATCACTTCGGCACAGTTGGCATTGGAAAGGGACAATTTCGAAGAGGCGAAGAAAACAGCAACTGACGCTTCCGACGAATTGGCCAAAGAAAAGGATGCCGGCGGCGAGGCCGAGGCTCGTATCGCCCTAACCAGTGCGTTCCTCGGTTTGAAGGATTTCGCCGGGGCCCGCGAGCAGGCCGATCGGGTGAGCGTTCTCGCGGCCCAGGCCGGTGACAAAGGGGTCACTTTCGATGCGAGGATTGTTACGGCACGCGTGGACGTCCAGTCTGGAAGAACGGACGATGCCATCAAGTCTCTCACCGCGATACAGAAAGAGGCGCGATCTGCGGGTCTGGTGCAGATCGGGTTTGACGCCAGACTCGCTCTTGGGGATGCCCAACTCGCATCCGGCAAAAAAAAGGACGGCACCGCGACGCTGCGCGCGCTCGAGGCGGAAGCAAAAGCTCACAGCTTTACGTTGGTTGCCCGCAAAGCGGCCGCCAGAGTTCCGGCGTAGGCCTGGGGACACGCCGATGCTACGGGCGCTTTGTCTTCAGTACATGGAGCGACTTGCGGGCTTCGACGATCGCCACGTGCTCGACGCCACCGTACACGATGAAACTTCGGAGCCGCTCCTCGATTGCCTGCAACGCTTCCATGACTCTTCCCGGCAATTTCGCCAAATCCATTTCGAGCACCGCTGCGTCGTAGGTTTTCTGCCACCAGTAGGTCATCGGGATTGTCATGTAAGATCTTTCTTTTGTCGTTTGATCTCGAGGTTCGAAGATGTTAGGCGCTGTCTGGAAATCCCGCTGCGATTGTCATTTTGATTTCTTCAGCTTGTCGTTGCGTTCGACCAAGTCGGCGATCTGGTCATCAATCGATTTGATTTCGATTGCCAGCTTCGAATTCGTGGGACTTCTCAGATACCTGGCGTAGATCGCATCGCGCTTGGCCTTGAGCTCCTCGCGCTTTGCTTTGTCTGCTACGGCAGAATCACTCACCATTCACGCTCGCGATCCGCAACGCTGGACTGTTTTAAAGTGATGATTTGACCCATTTTTCAGCGAAAGAGCATCGGGTGCGATGCGCTACGAGTACATCAGGCAGGCTTCGAGAGTCTGGATCAGTCTCTCGCGCTTCATTTGCTCGGCGTACGATTCTTTGCCTGCGAAGCGCTCGAGTTTTTTAAGTTTGTATCGAAACCAGGGACTCAATATCCACATCAGAAACGATTGCACGTTCCTGGCGTGGCGTCGGCGACCAGTTGATCGGTTGAATAGTCTTAGGAGTGCCACAAAGCCTTGCAGTCCGGGTACCACGCAACTGTACGCCCTCCCATCGTAAATAGATACCGCTATTCCCTGCCCATTTTTCGCCACAGAACTCAATAAACGTTGAAGAAACAGGCGGTCAAATTATTCGCTTTCGAGGAAATCACCCGGTTCTACCCTCCTAGGACGGGAACATTTTGAACCAGCCGATTAACGACCCGATCTCGAATTTCAATGCAACCTGCAGTTCTTTCATTAACTCAAAAGATTCGGGTATCAAAGCCAGCCTAGGACGTTTAATGGAAAGAGCTATGCAATCGTCAGCAGAAGTCCTCCCCGGAGTTGAAAACGCGAGGCACGAATCGGGTCGCCTCTCCAGCGAGTCTGTACTTAGCATTCTAAAACTGATTTTTGACGGATCGCCTTTGTCCGAGGTTCTGGAGATCATTGCTCGAGTGGTTGAGTCTCAGGGCGAAGGCACGCTGTGCACGATCTGGCTTCCCGACGAAGACGGAAAACATCTCCATTGCGCGGCTGCCCCCAGCCTGCCTGGATTTATCGCGAACGTTGGACACATGGCAGTTGGTCCCAAAGGTGGGTCCTGCGGCACAGCGGTCTATCGAAGAGAATCGGTATATGTGACCGACATACTTCTGGATCCGATCTGGGATGACTATCGGCATTTAGTTTTGCCTTATGGAATTCGTTCCGTTTGGTCGCGACCATTGTTCACGACGGAAGGCAAGGTCCTCGGTACGTTCGCCATTCTTTATCGGGAAGCGCGCAGGCCCGATGCTGTCGACCTGCGGTTGATCGAGAACGCCGGCCACATCGCGGGAATTGCAATTGAACGCCACATCAACGAAGGAGAGTTGCGGCATGAACGCGATCGGCTGCGATTGCTTTTAGAAATCGCAAGCAGCGTGACATCCAGGTTGGACCTTCGGCAGGTGGTTGGGGCGCTTTCGACGAATTTATTCACAGTGATGCAATGTGACGTGTCCGCATTGCTGTTACCGGACTCTGAGAGCGGGGAGTTGCGCGTCACTATCCTGTACAACCCCGATGCGAGAGGACCCTTCCGTGAGGGATCGCTGGTGCCAATGAATAGTTCGATCTCGGGTCTGGTATTGCGGAAGGGCAAGAGCATCCGGATCGACAACTTCGAACAGGCCCGGAAGGATCCTGAAATCTATGGGAATCCTGACGGCCAGTTTCTCTATGAGCGCGTGATTGAGGAAGGCCTCAATGCAGGGTGTTATCTTCCGCTCGTAGGCCGCGAGGGTGTAATTGGTGTTTTGATGCTCTGCAGGCGTTCGACTAATGCTTTTCAAAGAGACGACGTCTTTTTGCTGGAGCAGGTGGCCTGTCTGGTAGCGATTGCCGTCGAGAATACGTTGGAATACGAGAAGGCGACAAAGGATCGAGACAAAGAAACAAAACAAAGACTCTATCTCGAGGAGGAAATTCGCGCTCAATGTGGGGCAATTGTTGGGGGCAGTCCGGCGATGACGGCCGCGCTGCAACTTGTATCTGTCGTTGCGCCAACCGATTCGAGCGTGTTGGTTCTGGGCGAAACCGGAACCGGCAAGGAACTCATCGCGCGGGCGATACACAATCTAAGCAGTCGCAGGGAACGGCCTTTCGTCAAATTGAATTGCGCCGCAATCCCCCTTGGCCTGCTCGAGAGCGAATTGTTCGGTCATGAAAAGGGAGCGTTTACCGGAGCCATCGCGCAAAAAACGGGACGCTTCGAGCTTGCAGACAAAGGCACGCTCTTTCTGGACGAAGTCGGCGACATCCCGCTGGAACTTCAAGCGAAATTGCTACGCGTGCTGCAAGAGCAGGAATTCGAAAGGCTCGGCAGCAACCGCACGCACAAGGTTGACGTTCGCCTGATCGCCGCGACGCATCGCGATTTGGCCAGCATGGTGAAGCAACTGACATTTCGCGAGGACCTCTACTATCGGCTGAATGTGTTTCCCATCCACGTGCCAGCTCTGCGGCAACGCGCCGAGGACATTCCAGAACTCGTGCGCCACTTCTTGAGAATCTACGGTCAACGAATGAGCAAGAAGATCGACCAAATTCCGACAGAGACGATGGACGCAATGGTGGGATATCGGTGGCCCGGGAATGTTCGTGAATTGCAGAATTTCGTAGAACGAGCGGTGATTCTTTCTCCTCATTCCGTACTTCGCGCTCCGATTAGTGAGTTGGAGCCATTCCACCACCGTCAAGAGCAAAGCGCGATGATGAACGGACTTGCGGAGGTAGAACGCGACCGCATCGTCCGCGCTCTTGAGGCAAGCAACTGGATCGTTGCTGGGCGCAATGGCGCCGCCGAGCGTTTGGGGATGAAGCGAACGTCGTTGGTTTACAGAATGCAGAAGCTTGGAATAACGCGCTCGTCCACGGCGCCGCATAAGAATGGGGCCAAAAGTCGGGGTACACAAGGTTGATTTGCAGTCGGCTCTCTTTATCGCGCTTGAATCCCACAAATACGTCACGTGACAGCAGAGCTGACCGAATCTCGTCATTGTCGGATGTCCGTCACAAATTCGTCAGCGACGCCTTGAAAGTGTTCGTGAGTCCTTCGAACAAATCTCACAGTATAAGAATAACTTAGCAGCACAACTCCTCTTCGGATCGAGAATTTCCTTTTGGCGTGCCACCTGCACTAACGCGATGAGTTCCGCATTGACGGAATTTTCGCATGATGCCGTAAGGAGATATTCCATGACTCACAGTCGCATGACGGAAGCACCATTTGTACCACTGACGTCCATTCGAAGTGTTCAAGCGGACGGTATCCAGGTCTTCTACCGCGCGGCGGGTGATCCGAACGCGCCGGTTGTGCTCTTGTTGCATGGATTTCCGACATCGTCGTTCATGTTTCGGGAACTCATCCCACGCCTGGCGGATCACTGCCGAGTGATCGCACCAGACCTCCCTGGTTTCGGATTCACCCTGGTTCCCGCAGAACGAAAATATAAGTATTCGTTCGACGCATTGGCCAAGACGGTAGAAGCCTTTACGGAAGCACTCAAGTTGAAGCGCTATACGCTCTATATTTTTGACTATGGCGCGCCAACAGGCTTGCGCCTGGCAATGGCTCACCCCGAACGAGTCGACGCAATCGTTTCGCAAAACGGAAATGCATATGAAGAGGGGCTCGGTGATGCTTGGGGACCAATCCGCAAATATTGGGCCGAGCCAACGGCAGAAAATCGGGAAGTGATCCGGCAAAATGTTTTGACGCTGGAAGGAACTCGATGGCAGTACACGCACGGCGTCGCGGTTCCTGAGAGCGTTGCGCCGGAGTCCTACACATTGGACACCGCACTGATGGAGCGCCCCGGAAATAAAGAGATTCAACTGGACTTATTTCTGGATTACGCAACGAACGTGAAGCTGTATCCGAAGTTTCAGGAGTACTTCCGCAAATCGAAGCCGCCACTGCTTGCGATCTGGGGCAAGAACGATCCTTTTTTCATTCCCGCGGGCGCGGAGGCCTTTCGCAAAGACTTGCCAAATGCGCAGGTACAGTTTCTGGACACAGGGCATTTTGCGACGGAGACACACATCGTCGAAATTGCCGCCGCGATGCGAGAATTCCTCGAATCAACCGGCACGTCGCGACAGAAAACAATAGGGGGGAGTTCGCGATGAGCTCTTCTACTCCGAACGGGACCATCGTATTGGTTCACGGAGCGTGGGCTGACGGCTCGTGTTGGCAGAACATCATCCTGCCGTTACGACGGCGGGGTCTTGCGGTCACGTCGGCACCCATTCCCCTGACGTCACTGACGGACGATGTGAGAGCGCTCGAACGCACCCTTGAGAGAACCAATGGGCCTGTAGTTCTCGTGGGACACGCGTACGCCGGCGCTGTGATCGCTGCCACGCGCGAGGACCGAGTTAAGTCTCTCGTGTATGTCGCGGCGTTGGCTCCCGACGAGGGCGAAACAGTTGCTGAAGCATTTTATCGCGCCCATCCGCACCCGGAAGCGCCGCGACTGGCGCCGGATGCACATGGATTTATCTGGATGCCGGAAGATGGTTTTCGTCGTGCCATCGCTCACAAGGCTTCACCGGACCAAACAACAATCATGGCGGCGGTGCAGCGGCCCATCGCGGTGAAATGTATTCAGGAGAAGTGCCCCACACTCGCGTGTAAAACGAAACCATCGTGGTTTCTCGTTGCGGAAGAAGATCGAATGATCAGTCCGGTGACGCAGCATTTTATGGCTGGCCGAATGGGCGCAAACGTCCGATCGCACTCCGTGGATCACAGTCCGATGTATACGGCGCCAGATCTTGTAGTTGATGTGATCGCGGCTGCTGCGAATGAAACGCTTCGCGATATTCACTCGTCTACGATGAGTTCCAGCCGGTACGGATAGATATTCGATCCCGAAGGAAAGCTATGAGGGCCAACTCTGTTGCTATCGTTACCGGCGCGAGCCAAGGCATTGGACATGCCACGGCCGTTCGGCTGGCGCGTGATTTCTCAGCGCTTGTACTCGTCGCAAGAAATGCGCAGGAATTACAAAAAGCCGCAAGTGACGTAAATGTTGCCGGTGCCGAAGCACTCGTTTACGCGCTCGATCTGCGCGAGCCACACGCGGCTGAAGTCGTAGTCAAGGGCACTCTCGATCGTTTCGGTAGAATCGACGCTCTCCTCAATATTGCCGGTGCCGTGCCGCAGATCGACTTATTCGAAATGACGGACGCGCAATGGGAAGACGGCATGGCGCTGAAGCTGCACGGCGTTCGCCGTCTAACGATCTGCGCTTGGGACGCGTTGAAAATTTCGAATGGATCTGTCGTTCTGATCTCCGGAAGCTCGGCCCTCGATCCAAAGCCCGGATTCGCAGCCGTCGCAGCGACGAACGCAGCGATCACCGCGCTCGCAAAAGCGTTCGCGGAGCAAGGAATTAAAGATGGAATACAGGTCAACAGCGTGGTGCCTGGCGCGGTGATGACCGGACCCGGCAATCCTTCTTTGAAAAGTGGGCACCCGCACACGCCCTTACCGTGGACGATGCAATGAAGAAGTTTCCGGAGGAAGCGGGAATCACGCGTTTTGGAAAGCCCGAGGAAATTGCCGACCTGCTCGGTTTTCTAGTATCGCCCGCCGCGAAATGGATGACGGGCGCCTCAATCCGGATGGACGGTGGAGAAATCAAAGGCATCTAGCAAGACCTGCTCAAGATCAACAGCTCAGTGCTTCAAACTGGGTTCGTTTATTTTGTTGATGGAGAAACAGATCAAGCTGAGCAGCAGATTGGCCAAAAGCAACGGTATCTGCATCAGAACAACGACGGTCGAGCTGAGCCACCAAGCAGAGACGTATTCATATTAGCGATCATATGCTGGCCCTCCGGCCCTCCCCAGGCATACATCAACGTGACCATCGGAAATGCGCCGGCGCGAAGCGTGAGTCCCGCCGCGAAACTATGCTTGAGGTGACTGAAATCGATGTCGCCGCGCGTTAACTCGACCTTTCCCTGATCCGCCATGAACTTTAGTCCGAAAGGCCCCCAAATGGAATGTTCGAAACTCTCCTGCAATAGGAGAATATTCGGTGCTCGAAACCGATAGTCCTGATAGCTGCCCAATGTCATCTCGCTGTTTATGTCTTGCCCACCCAAGGTTTGCTGAAAGTAAAAAGGAACTGCGCTCGTCGCCGAATTGATAGACTCCGAAAGAAGCAATCGAAAACCGAGTGAGCCACCTAAATTTCGTGTGCGCGGAATTACCGGGCAGGCATCTCTTGAAGGCGCACAGGAATCGGGGCCAAGGTTTCCAGAAGCCACACTCGTGTGTCCGTAGAGGTAGTAGGTGTGGTTGAGATCGACCGTCCATCGAAGGAAAGAGGTATGCGAATCGGACGGCGCGAAATACTGCTGGAATTTGCCCACGTAGTTTAGTTCGAAATTGCCAACCATGGGTTTGATGCGCAATCCCTCGCCTAGCTGTACGAACCCCGGCTGATTCGTCAGCCCAGGCGCCGTCGCGTCCGTGAACATCGTTTCGATCGAGGGGGTGGGCTGTCCGTGTTCTCCACGGATATCGACAAAGCGCCCGTTGATTTCGCCCAACAAGGCAAGGTTTAGTTTGCGGATCGCCGGCAACTCATAGACGGGTTTGATCGCGCTACCCCCAACGATCGTTTGGCTCATTCCGAATAGGGACTTTTCCGCGAGGGCAGAGTCTTTTCCCAGACCGAAGAAGAACAATTTATTGAGAGAAATGGACTGCGCGTACACATTGAACACCGTGTAGGGGTGCGTGAAATTCTCCGGTGGCTTTGACTGTTCCACGTTCGGTTGTGGCGGCTGCGCGTTCCCATCGGGCGGAGGCGTGATGACGGTGATCGGTTTTTTGTTGTGATGCGGTGTGTGAACGATCGTCATATAGGCGCCGGTTCGCCAGGCGCCACTTGTCGCACCGGTTCCATCGACGTCCCAACTCAGCCGCCAATTGGTCGTGTTCTCGGACCACACAAACGCCACGCCTAGACCGAATCCGTTCTGCGGAGGCATGCTGCCCGCTGCGACGTGAAACGGATGGTCGGTAAAGAGCGTGTAGGCACATCCGGGCACCGACGCAAAGTTGAAGCTACATGCATCGGCAACGCGCTCGCCTTCGCGCCGCAACTCCGCTTGAAGCTGAGACTCTTGGGCCGATGCCAACGACGGTGCGCTCAACAGCGCCAGGATCGCACCACACCGCAGATACGGGTTCAAGCGAGCCTCCTATTTGCGTTTTCCGCGGTTGTTTCCCCTTCCGGTTTTCGACCGGCTAGGTTTCGGCGGCGGATCGGTCTTGCGGGCGCGCGCGCCTTTCGCTCGATCGGCCGCTGCGTCATCATGGGCTATGCGAATGGCTTCGGTCACTTCACGAATGTAGCGCGCGGCTTCGCCTTCGGTTCGAATCGCGTGGGTGTAAATCTGGCTGCGATATCGCAGAGGCAAGCGGCGCTCGGCGTGTTGTAAATGCTCAATTTGAGCCAGTAGCAAGGCATTCACAGGGCGATCCGGATTCATTGCCCGTGGCGATGGCCTGGGAACAGGAATAGTCGTCATGTTGCTCGCTCCATTCGACTGCCGCGATTTATACCCCGAACTCAGGGCAATCTGTACGCATGACATCGAGAGAAAGAAGATTCCGTTTGGGATCGATGGGTGCGACGTTCGGTTCAATGAAAACGTCGGCGTTGATCTCGCGCGGAGACCGCGCCCAGTCGTCGTTCAAGAAGAATTTTGTCACGGTCGCTGGGATGGACGCGTGATCGAAGACCCGGTCTTCGATCACGGTATTTTTCGGAATCCATGGCGAAACGAGAATGGCGGGCACTCGAACCCCAAGCCGATCGAATTTGAACTCCATACCGGTTCCCGTGCTGTTCGCGGGCGCCGTGAACTTGTCGGCAGGGCAAGCCGGCGGCGGTACGTGATCGAAGATGCCGCCGTGCTCGTCGTAAAGGACAAGTAGCGCCGTGGACGCCCAGAGTTGCGGATTGCGCTTGATCCGCATGTATACCTCGGCGATCAACAATTCGCCTGCTTGAATATCGTGATCCGGATGTTGATCGCTGGCCACTTGCTCCCCGCTGTCGGTTTCGTGGTCGTTATAGTTCGGTTCGACGAAGGAATACTCCGGGAGTATTCCCTTGTCGCAGTCGCTGAGAAATTGCTGGTACGTGCCAAACAATTGAGGTTGATTCTGCAGAAGGTTGACGACCTCCATGGTGGAGCTCGTTGTATCGTAGTAGTAGACCTTCGCGGTGTACTTCGGCGTGTTGTTGATGAGACGGGCGTAGATGCTCTTGAACGGTTCGATCACGTCGAACGGATTCATGTCGACCCTGCCAAAGGAAGTACCATAGTGCGCGAAGGCACGATTGCAGATCGTGGGCCCCGGAATTGAAGCGAACCATCGGTTAAAAACCGCAAACTCCAGAGCCAAAGTCGTCAGAACCGGCAGATCTTCTTTCTTGAAGTAGTACATGATCTTCTGCGAGTGCGCCACGTCCCTCCGTTGGTTGAAGTAGCTTTTGATAAAGCCTTGCATCGTGGCGACGCGAGCAGGGTCGCCGCCGAAGATTTGCAAGTCGACGGCTGGAAAATGATGGTCGGGGTCGGGGTCGAGCTGCCCCTGAAATTCCGCGAGTGGCTGGGGCTTGATAGACGCCCCAGTTGTGTCCGGATTGCTCATCTGCTCGGTGACTCCGTCAATTCGCGGGTCAACCGCCTTGAGTGAGCCGAGCATGTGATCGAATGATCGGTTTTCCATCATCAGCACAACAATGTGCTTGAGACGATTTAGCCCTTCTGACATTTGAGCCCGCCCCTTCAACAACCGTCGTATGTTTGTAAAATAGCAAGATGAGGCACTGGATGTCTGTTACGCCTTCAATCCAGGTTTCAATTTTACTTCCGACATACAGAACGCTGTTCGTTTCAGGGACGGTAGTTCGAGGCTATGTTCTTGTCAAGTACCAACTACGTTAAGATCGCTTCACGGCGGTTCCGCTTTCGAAGTCTTGCGTATCGGAGTTGCAAGACGTCATAACTCGTCGAAGTATGACGCTTTTCACTGTATCGGAGCTTCTGACAGACTCTCCCGTTCAATTGTCTTCTCGCTCAGCGAGCGTGAGTGCTAGCCGCGAGCGGCGACGAACAATAGGAGGATACCGCCGCGGAGCAGTAACATAACGCGGATCGAAGGATGCGGCTTATCGTAATCACGGCCAATCTCATGCAGCGTCTGTCCGGCCTTCCAGCGACTCCAAACGTCACGCTTCTCGACCTCAGAAAGCCCAAACCGCATCCAGGTCTCATACCAACACCACCTTTCGCGAGCTGACTTACATCAGAGGGTGTTGCATCGACCTGTCGAATGCACCCCGATTTTCCGGACATGGGTTTTGGCCAACCGCTGCCGGCTCTCTCGAAGAACGCAACCAAGAGTGGTAGCACTCGACCGCGCCCGCGAAAAAGTTCTCACGAAATAGCATCCTCGGCTAAACTCAGGGGCACAAGTTTCAAATCCGCGCTCCCGGGCAGGCAGATTGGAAGTCGTACTTGGAGTGGAGCGGCGAGAGGCGTTAGCGATGAAACGAAACTGGAACTGGGCAGTTTGGACCGGCGCGTCGCTGGTTTTCCTGGGAGTGATTAGCTATCCGCTGTTTTTCGTTCGCTTCCCGGCGCTTCGCGATTTTCCGTGGGCGAACCTGCCGATGATCGCACTCGGGTTGGTGCTGCTCGCCTTGGGGCTTGTGCGCGCATTTCGGCATTCGGACCTGTTTCGCGGCAAAATTTTCGGCAGTGTCCTTTCGGTGCTGGCGCTGGCATTCAGCGGATTTTTCCTCTACGGCATTTTTATCGGCGCGCGGCATGTGCTACCCGCTTCGCACGGCGCGCCGCAGGTGGGCCAGACGGCGCCAGATTTCACGCTGCCGGATTCGCAGAACCACCCAGTGAGTTTAACGGGTGCGTTGAATTCTCCGTTCACTCCAGAGAGTACAACCCGGGCCGCGACGAGCGCGGCCAAGGCAGCCGGCGTGATTTTGATTTTCTACCGTGGATATTGGTGACCGTTCTGTAACTCCGAGTTACGGAGTTTCGAGCAGGCGCTACCGGAGTTCGATGCAAGGAAAATTCGAGTGATGGCCATCAGTGTGGATTCTCCGGAGGATTCCGAAAACCTGCGGCGGTCCCAGGGCTACACGTTTCCGATTCTTTCGGATGCACGCGAGGACGTGATTCGCAGGTGGGATCTGGTACACCTGCGCGGCCGGCGCGACGGTGCAGACATCTCGCGACCAGCGGAATTCCTTATCGACCCGTCGGGGAAAGTGCGCTGGGTGAATCTGACGGAAGATTTCGTGGTCCGCGCCCGGCCAGAAAAGGCGCTCGCAGCGTTTGACGCGATGAATAAATCATCGCGGTCCGGACAATAGTGGGTCTGGGCTTCTATTCTCAAATTTCAGAGTCCGATGTGCGTGCCCGGGCAACCCCGTTATCCACTTCACTGCGGAGCTCCTTCCGCATGAGCTTTTGCCAACTTCGGTTCGCTACCAAGCGGCCTAGGTACGTCCTGAAAAATGGGAGCTCCAAACTGGGCACCGGTGAGTCCGCCATCCACCATCAGCTCGACCGCGTTGATGTACGAGGAATCGTCCGACGCGAGGAAGAGTACGGCTTTGGCAACTTCTTCCGGCTCGCCCCAACGACCCTGCGGAACCGCAGATGAGAAGAACTTCACCAACTTAGCGGAATCTTCTTCGGAAGCAGAGGCGCGGGGACCGCGCTTCCAAATGGGAGTCTGGATCGCGCCTGGTGCGACGACATTCACGCGAATATTGCGAGGTGCAAGGTCGGCGGCGATGGTACGCGCCATCGAGACGAGACCACCCTTGGTAGCTGCATATGCGGCGACGCCAGGTTGGCCGAGATAGTTATGTACCGACCCACAAAAAATGATGCTGCCGTTGTCGTTCAGCAGAGGCGCCGCTGAATTCACGGTAAAGAAGGCGGCACTAAGGTTGGTGTGGATCACGTTCTCAAAAATAGCCTCGTCGGTCGAGCCCGTAGGAGTCCGGCCAGAGATGCCGGCATTTGCGAAGACGATGTCGAGCTTCCCGAGATCTTTGGCCAGGGCCGCGAAGAGCCGCTTGCGATCTTCCGCAATGGTGACGTCAACGCGGTAGCCACGCGCGCTCGATCCAAGTTCGGCGATCGCTTCATCGAGCGTCGTCTGGTCGCGACCAGTAATGGCGACCTGTGCGCCCTCCGCAGTGAAAAGTCGGGCTGTAGCCAGACCGATGCCACTGTTACCACCGGTGATAAGAGCCTTTTTCCCTGTGAGTTTCATGATGCCTCCTTTTTGAAGAACCCTACCGCAGCGAGCTGAAGCCCGCGCGAACTTCTTCTGCGAACAGTTGGGGCTGTTCCCAGGCCGCAAAGTGCCCACCTTGGGGGCAGTCTTCGGCTCCTCCGTCTGTGAACCTGGCGATGATTGTTTTTGCGTCAGCTGGGGCGACGAACTCCGTCAGCGGGTGCCGAAGAGCCTAACACAAAACGAAAGTCCGGAGCATTAACTCCCGTGTATAACGTCGTCGGCGCTGTCAGTGGGTTTTTGATGAAGTTTGAGACAAACCTCTAGGCGGACCTCTATCGTTGTTAACGGACGAGGCGCGAGTCGAGAATATGTAAGGCATCGCGGGAGTCCGTCTTCTGCTTCCGCACCATGGCGGCACGGATCTCCGCCGCGTCTCCGATCCAAAGTTCGTGATGGTGTTCTCGCAGCACTCTCGCGAACCACTGAGCATCGCAGGTAGCTTCCATCCCGACTCGCGCCGGACTCGGAAGCGTGGCATAAAACTTCTGGGCTTCCCCGTTCTCATGTTCCAAACGGCGCTCGATAACCTCGCCGTTTGTGGGACTAAGCATGGCTATTTGCTGGAAGCGTGAATGAAAATCACAACCTATAATGAACATTACTCGGCTCCTTTCCTCCGAGCCTTGGTCGAATCAGCTTCGCCAAGTCTACTCGGTCGAGGGGAGCCGACGACGTTATGCAATCAATAAGTCGGGTGTATTCGACAGGTCGATGCAACACCATCTGAAGTAAATCTGTCTGTAGAGGTGGTGCTGTCATGAGATCAGGAATACGTGACATACAATCCGTTGGATTGATCTTAGGCAAGGCCGTAGTGCGAGGATGCAAATGAATTGTCGAATGTCGGTTCGCAGAACACCAAAGACTGCATTGCTCGTCGTTTTTCTAATTCTCCCCGCAGCCCGCATTCCGCGAGCCTTAAGCCAACCGAGTCGAGAGTTGGAAATGACCATGCGTCTCGATGCCACCGCGAATAACCAGTCCACACTTCCGAGATTCAGGATCGAGATACGCAACAGCGGGGAGCATGACCTGATTTTGAATCTAGGCTTCACACTTTCGAATGGGCGCAAACAATACCCTAGCGCCTTGGTTCTGATGATTACCGACCCCCAAGGAAAAGTCCGGCAATTCGACCTGATAGGACCTGGTGGCGTAGCTGGAAGAATGGACCCTTTAATCCTACCTCTGCCGGTAGGTTCTACGTTTTCCTTACCGGTAGACCTGGAAAAATACTGGGCGGCGGCATCGAAAGAGTTTGAGTACAAATTTCAGCGTGGCACATATTTACTTGAGGGACGGTTTATCGGAAAAGCTGTGTCTTCGCAGGAAGCGAACCTGGATGTCAAAGGTATCGCCCTGATGCCCTATTGGACGGGCACCGTAAAATCAAACCAGCTGCCGTTTGAGGTTAGCAAATAGCGGCGGCTCAGAGACCAATTCCCGCTAAGTGGACAAGTGAAGTCCTAGTACGGCACATTCAATGGCCTGTCGGCGTCTTCTGCCGTAGCCCTGTCTGTTCGACGGCCAGCTTGTAGGCTACGTAGTATTTGTAAATGTTTCGCACGTAGTTGACGGTTTCCTGCCCGATGTCCTGCGCGGCTATCAGTTCAACGTTTTCGAACCAGACATCAGGATTGAGTCCGCTATCTGCGGCCTGCTTGCGCAGGCGGGCGACGCGCGTCGGGCCGGCATTGTAGCTGGCAAAGACGAACATCGTGCGGTCGACAGGATTCAGCTTGGGGTCGTTGAAATAGGTGTCGGCGATGTTGCGCAGCATCTTAACCCCGGCGTGAATGTTAGCGTCGGCTACGCCCACGTTGGCGATGTTAATGGGTGAGGCGGCGGCGTATCTGGGCATGACCTGCATGATGCCCACCGCACCCCGCGGGCTGCGCAGGTTCTGGTTCAGCATGGATTCCTGGTAGCCCTGTGCGGCCAGCATCAGGTAATCAAAATCGTATTGCGCGGCATATTTCTGAAACAGTGCTATGGTGGCGCGAAACTTTTTCATCTCTTTGTCGGAGGTGGAATTTTTCACCCACTTGGTATTCTTCAGGTAGCGACGCAAGATCGTATTTCCGAAAGACGTACCAACCCCATGGCTGGCGACGAATTCATCCAGAAGCTGTTTGAGTTGGGGATTGTTCTTGCGCATAACCATCGCGGTTTGTCCCTCGGTCAGGAGCGGCACGTCGGGATGCACCCTCAAATTATCGAAGACCTTTGACCACAGTTCGGCGCGCTCCCGCGTAGTGATGGTGGCGGGGATCAGGCCGGCGTTAACCATCTGGACCAGATCGTCGTCGGTAAGATTCTTGTCAGCTTCCCGAACGTGTATCGGCGTCTTGCCTGCTTTCTGCAGCGAGTCGTTCAACTTCCGCAGTTCCTGGTAAGCGATCGTGAGCGGATTGACATAGATTTCCTTCCCTGCGAGTTCGTCGAGGGTGGAAAACGAGCCGAACCCGGGTCCGCTCACTACGATTCGGGTCACATTGGTCTGAATAGGGACGGAGAAGGCAAACCGCTTCTCACGCTCAGGAGTGACAGCAATAGCGTTCGCGACGAAGTCACCCATTCCCTCGCTGAGGGCGGCTTCCGCTTGAGGCGGTGCGACCGGCAGGTATGTGACTTTCAGCTGCACGGGTCCAGTCTTAAACTTCTTGTTGGCAAACTTCTGAAACTCTTCCAGCGATTCATAGATGGCGCCTCGGGGCCGTCCCTTGTCATAAAAGAAGCCGATGGGATTAAGAATGACAAGCGCACGGATGTTGCGCCTCTTCACCATTTCGTCGAGATCGCCGGTGTGGTGCTCGAAGTGAAGCGGTAACACCAGAGCATTCGTCGCGGTGGACGATGTCGGACCAGGGGCAGCCCCTTGTTGCTTGGTCTGGTCGGTACCTTGTGGCGTAGCTTCTTTTTTGCCGCAGGCAATCAGCAGCAACGCAACACACACGATTGCGACCATGAGAGCCCGGAGGGATGAATTCAGGTCTGTGAACATTCTTGTCCCCAGATCAGCCTAGCAAACAGGCTGAGGATTGTTAGCGAAAAATCGCGATAGCACTCAAAACCCGACGATTAACGCTTACCGGACATCTCTAACAATGTCGGCCCTGTCAAACCATTTTTGAGCGCACTACTCCGTTCACTCCGAAGAGTGGTCTTCGTGGTTCTGTTTTGACCTCTGCTCATTGCGACCGCGGCTCGTTCGAAATCTAGCGGTCGATTTCGGTCCGACCCATACATCTCTTCGATCAACTGACACCAAAACTAGCGCCGAAGCGGAAGAGCGGTCTTCTTACGAAGCGCCACACGCCCGCTAAGTCCTTTCAGTGTAAGATGTTGCAGCAGCGTGGGGCCCGTAGCTCAGCGGTTAGAGCAGCGGACTCATAATGCCCTCGCTTGTCACCGCTTCATTAGGAATCAATGACATAAGACGACTTCAAGGGGGGTAAATAGGGAACAATGGGGCTAAATAGCATGTTTCGGGGACATTGCGGGGACCGTATGGGGACAAAGATTGGCGGTGGGTCAATTGGGATTTTGCGCGTCGCGGCATGGCGTCACGACCATGCGTTCGCCAGTTGTTTGGTTGAGGATTAGGAAGCTACCATGCGACGATTTGGCGAGCTTTTGTATGCGTTCCTGGGCCCTTTCAAAGGTTGTCACTGCACCGCACCAAAGTACCCCACCGGATTCGATTCTGAAAATGTCTAGAGAAGAAACCATAGCAGTCCACCTCCCTATCTGGGACACCTCCTTTTAGCAGGCAGGCGTTACCCAATACTGTCCCGTTTGAGACAGCCACGCCGGATGAATGGCTGGTGTGGTCGCTCTTAAAGTTGTATCAAACGACACAGATAAAGAGCCGACCGCCCCTGACAATGAAAGGTGAAATCACCAGGTCGATGAGAGGGTGTGGTCTAGTGACGAGAAACTGCCCAACATGCGATAGCCAAAGAATTCATCGGTCGAGGCGCAGAGGGCTCCTCGAATCAACCATTCTCACGATGGTACTTGTTCGTCCGTTTCGATGCGAGCTGTGCAGTACTCGATTTTTTCGCTTCTCTTTCATCGCACAGCTAGAAACGTTTAGATCCTTCAGAATGTTGTGGCTATTCGGTCGGGGACACTGAGTCAGGACCTCATTTAGATAGCGGCAGACTCGCTCGCCCTGGGCATTTCGGTATTTCAATTCGACGAGTCTGCGCGATGCTTTTTCGGATACTGGGAGCAACTGTGGGCCGTGAAGCGCGCAGATACGTGCCCTAGTTCGAACGCCTACCGCAACTCCTGAGAACTTGATGCCTAAATGTGTGTATTCCTTCGATGGCTCAATCTCCCTACGATGTTGCTACCTTACCGGCACTCAATAGGAGGCACCATGTTTGGATACGGAATACTCGGGACGTTATTGGTTATCTGCTTGATCGTTTGGCTCGTTCGGAGAGCATGAAGTAGTAAACCGCAGGAGCTTCGTCGTTGGAGGAGAAAGAACCGCTTCGATCTCAGGCGGAAATTGCCATGCGGGATTTCGCTTGCGCTTCATGCCTGAATATGCCCCTCGATAGTGGGTACAATGCTAGGCATGCTCGAAGGTAACAAGGACATCCCGCTCGCACTGGCTGACCCTGAGGTCTGGACGTTCTTCTACGGATCGTATATCAATCTGAATGTTCTGCGCGAAGTGAATTACGTCCCCGAAAAATGGGAAGTCGCGCGGCTTGCAGGCCTCGACATCCGCATCCAACCGCGTGCGAATCTCATCCGCTCCGACCAGCACTCCGTCTACGGAATTCTTGCCACAGGTACTCATGCCGAGTTCGGCCGCCTGTATGCCCACGCCAAGGACGTTCTCGGTGAGACATATCTGCCCGAAGCCGTTCTCGCGGAAACGCGCGATGGAAAATATAAGCCTGCTATGTGTTACCTCTGCCCGGCAATGGACCCGCGCCCCGCGACAAACGATTACATAGATCGCATCGTCGTACCGGCCCGCGAATACGGCTTTCCCCTCTGGTACATCCGGCGTCTCGAAACCCTCCGCCCCTGAACCAACGATTCGGCAAGTGGCCACACTTCAGGACGTTTCGTCGAACGGATTATTGGTGAAATCTCTTCTTTTGAGCATGGCCTCTCCAGAGTTGGAGAGAAACGGGAGGCCAGAATAACACGGCTTGGGCAGGACAAAGGATTGAAGCGGGCGGGGGCCGACGCACACCAACAGCATTGTACAGTGGGCGCGGAACTGCCGCATCGTCTACGACAAGTTTCACGTTTTGCAGCACGCCAACAAAGCCATCGATGAAGTGCGCCGGGCGGAGTTTTTCCGTAAAGGCGGGCGCATGCGCGGTGTAGTGAAGTGCAAAAGCTGGCTGCTGTTGACGCGCTGGATGAATCTGGACAGCCAGAAACGGCAGCAGCTAAACAATTTGTTCGCCCTCAACCGGCGGGTGATGAAAGCCTACCTTCTGAAGGAAAGCTTGGAGCGGTTGTGGACCTACCGCTATGAAGGGGCCATGCTGCGCTATCTGCAAAATTGGATCGATCAACTGCGCTGGCAACGGTTGGAACCCTTTCAAAAACTCGCCTACATGCTGTTGGATCACCTGGACGGCATCCTCAACTACTGCCGCACCAAAGTACCTTTCGGAGTGGTGGAAGCCATCAACGGCAACATCAAAACCCTTCTTAGAAGGGGCCGCGGTTACCAGAATCTCGGCTATCTGTTGCTCAAGGCCCAACGCATGGCCTTCACCAAAACTGAATTCATCGTTCTTCAGAAGGCAGCCTAAAATGCCGGTCTCTACGAATTCTTGCTCAGAGCCGGTTTTTGTTTTGTACTTGTTTTTCATTTTGTAGTTGCGGGAATTTACGTTCATTGCGAGTTACGCCGTAGTCGGAGAATTGAAGTTTTACTTCACATCTCCGGTAACCCGACTACACAGGCAAGTGGACTGAGAGGTCGCGAGTTACCGTAACGGGCCTTCTGACTCAGAGTAGCGTCGGGTTAGCCAGCAACACGTAGCACTCGCTGATCGAGCTGGTTTTGCATTGACTAGCGACCGAGAACGGGCTCACTGTTAGGCCGCATGATTTAGAAACCCTTAGCAGGAGAACACGAGATGACAAATCAAAACACCGCATTCCATCTACCGGCCGATACCGGTAGGTGTTACTGCGGACCGGGCGACCGATACACCTTCCTGGTCACCGGCGCCCAAACCAACGGCGGTTATTTCATCATGGAAGCGATCATACCTCCCGGAGGCGGGCCGCCCCGGCACATTCACCACCGCGAGGAAGAAAGTCTATACCTGCTCGAAGGCATCCTGGACATCACGCTGGGCGAGAAGAAGGTCAAGGCGACGACCGGAGACTTCGTGCAAATCCCTCGCGGAACGATCCACGCATTTCTCAATGCAGGATGTACGACAGCCCGGATGCTGCTTTTTTTCTCGCCTGCCGGCATGGATAAATATTTCGAGGAAGTGTTGGAACCGGGTCAGAACCGCTCCGCTGCTATCCAACCTGTTACAGAGGTGTTGATTGCCCGCATGGTGGGTGCGGGACCAAAATACGGAATCGAGTTTGTGGGCGCCGACGCGAACCAGACTACGGCGGTTGCGCAGTCGTGATGACAGGCATGCAAAGGAGATAGCGATGGACAACGACCGGATTGCCCGAAACCTGGCGTGCGTGGAGAAGCATTTTCACAGCGAGGCCGTCAATGAAGTCGAAGCGGCGCTTGACCTTTACACCGACGACATCATCTGGGAAGCTCCGGCCCTCAGTGGTTTGAATCGATCTTGCTCCGGAAAGCAGGTTGTTGCCAAGAACTACTGCGAACTCTTCGCAGCCATGCGCAACGTCCGCTTCCAGTTCCTCCAGCGCTTCGCGACCGAAGACCGTGTTGTTGACGACAGCATCGTGACATTCGAAATCGCCCGAGCTGGATATTGGCCCTGGCCGGTTGACGCGAAGATTGAAATGCGGCTCGTCCACATCTTCGAGATGCGAGACGGGAAAATCTCACGCGAGCTGGTTTTTGATATGGGCCGTCCGGTCCACTAACGTCATGGGGTGGGCTCTGCCAGATCCCTGCTGCCCGCGGCATTTTGGGCGCGCGGTCGGCTGACGGAAGTTATCCTGCAACCACGTTCGAGGAGTAATCGAAACGGCCTTTGTGGCACTTGATTAACGCGGTTACCTGACAGGTGGGTCTGAGATTGAGGTTCTACTGGCCAAGGGTCGGGCGTACCACATCTGGCGAGTCAGGATGGCGCAGAAGGGCTTGAAAAGTTCAACCCCGAAGCCCGGGATCGGTTTTTGAATCTGGGCCCCGCCAATAGGTTTACTTGACTGTCTCCAAACCACTTTTGTGGATGGCTGCATATGCGGCGGGCGACGCGAGCCACTGAATGAGCCTCTTGGCCCCGACCGGATTTCTTGCGGTTACCGGGATACCTGCGGCAAAGAAGGTGACCCGCTGTGCTCCGGGCGGCAGCGGTCCAACAATATCGATTCCTTTCACCGGGAGAAGCTCACTGATCTGTTGGAAGCCGATCTCGGCGTTTCCCGACGCGACGGCCTCGCCTACGGGGGTGGCCTCGATTTTTATAACCTTACCTGTAATTCGGTCGGCAATCCCCAGCTTCTGAAACAACTCGGTGGTCAGATAGACTCCGCTGTCGCTATCGGAACACGCAATCGATCTGGCCGAGAGTAAGGCCTTCGTCAGCGCATCCAGGGTGCTGATGTCGGGCTTGGGCGCTCCGGCTTTGACGGCCATGGCGATATTCGAGCGGGCCAAGTCGACCCGGCCGTCCGCTCGGACCTTACCCTCCTTGATCAGGTCATCAAGTCGAGGTGCGGCCATGATGATGACATCGATTTCCTCGCCGCGATCGAGGCGCATCGGAATGGCGTTATGCGTCGCTCCCATGGAGGGACCATATTCCGTGACAAGTACGTCCTGCGTGGCGCGTTCATATTCCGGGACCAATTCCAGATAGGCAGGTTTGAACGTTGCGGAAGTCACGACCTTGATCTCATCCGCCCGCACGGTAGCGACGGTGAGAAGCACACAGGTCAAAGCTGCAGCCGCAATCTGCGCGAAATTCCCAGGGCAAATCGTTTTCATGGGATGATCTCTCCTCTACGCGCTTACTGCGCAAAGGATTCTATATATTTTTCTATTCATTATCGTCCAATCCGCTCGGCACTGCGCCAAACCACGGAACTCATGAAACATGGAACTCCAAGAATAGGAATTCGTCGCGTAGTGGCTGATTAACGCGGTGCATTCGACAGGTCGATGCAACACCATCTGATGTAAGTCAGCTCGCGAAAGGTGGTGTTGGTATGAGACCTGGGATGCGGTTTGGGTTTTCTGAGGTCGAGAAGCGTGATGTTTGGAGTCGCTGGAAGGCCGGACAGACGCTGCATAAGATTGGCCGTGATTACGATAAGCCGCATCCTTCGATCTGCGCTGTGTTACTGCCCCGCGGCGGTATCCCTCCTATTGTTCGTCGCCGCTCGCGGCTAGCACTCACGCTCGCTGAGGGAGAAGACATCTCCCGAGGGATCGCTTCCGGCTCGTCGATTCGTGAGGTCGCCAGTCGCCTCGAGCGAGCTGCCTCCACAGTGAGCCGGGAAATCGTGCGCCATGGTGGGCGTCCTGCCTATCGTGCTCATGATGCAGATTGACAAGCTTGGGTTTCGGCCTTGCGCCCGAAGAGATGTCTGCTCGCCGGGAACCACAAGTTGCGGAACATCGTTGCGCGTAAACTGATTCTGGACTGGTCGCCCGAGCAGATTTCCGGGTGGTTGAAGATCCACTATCCCAACAACGAGAGCATGCGTGTGTCCCCCGAGACGATTTACCGCAGCCTGTTCATTCAAGCGCGTGGAGCGCTGAAAAAAGAGCTCATGGACCATCTGCGCTCGAAGCGACGCATGCGCCGCTCGCGACATGCCAGCCCCAGTGGACAGTCCCGTGGACAGATCGTCGATGCCATCTCCATCCGGGAAAGACCTGCGGAGGCAGAAGACCGAGCGCTTCCTGGCCATTGGGAAGGCGATCTGCTGAGCGGTGGAAAGAACAGTTACATTGCGACTTTAGTGGAGCGGCATTCACGCTTTCTCATGCTGATCAAAGTGCGGAGCAAAGAAACGGAAGCGGTGGTTACTGCCTTGAGTCAGCATGTTCGTAAGCTCCCGGCTACGCTGAAACGCTCGCTGACGTGGGATCGCGGACTGGAGATGGCGAAACACAAGGACTTTACGATAGCCACAGATGTGCAGGTCTACTTCTGCGATCCACAGAGTCCGTGGCAGCGTGGCAGCAACGAAAACACCAATCTACTGTTGCGGCAGTACTTCCCGCGAGGAACCGACCTATCCCCCATCTCTCAAGCACAGCTCGACCAAGTCTCGCTGCGCTTGAATCAACGCCCGAGAAAGACCTTAGGCTTTCAAACTCCTGCGAGTAAACTTCACGCAAGTGTTGCGTCGACCGTCTGAGCCGGCAGCCGAAACCGGACAAGTGAAGTTCTAGTACGCCACCTGTCCGGTAACGCGACTAACCGGAACTAATCGAGGATTCGGCTCGTTCTGTCAGTGTTAACAGTAGGCACCACGGGTGCCCGCGAAAATAATCTATCTCGTGTGCTTTGTGTGCCCTCCGCATCCAATTCGGTCAGCTGAATACGTGCCGCACTCTTCTGGCCGACGATCATAATGAGGATCGACATGAATTGTCGGACAGTAAGCAAACTTTTCTGCGCAACGATTTTGGCCGCGATTAGCCTCTCCAACGCAACGCATGCCCAGACCAATCCTTTTACGAAGGGGCAAGTTGCGGACCGCATCCGCAAAGTGGAGGACGGTGTGGACGAGTTCGAAAAGTATCTTGAGAATCGCGGAGACGACGCCAAAAACCGGGCGCAATCGGCACAAAGCAGTGGCGCGACCACGCGCCGCCAGCGTTCCGATTCAGCAAACACAGATGCGCGGGGGAACCAAGCGAAGGACACAAAAGACGATCTCGAAAACGCGATGGACGATTTGAATCGCACCACGAACCGACTTCGGCGCAAGTTCGATCCAACGTCGAATTATCTGGAGACAAAAGCGCAAATGGAACAGGTTATGGACAGCGCGCGCCGCGTCAACCAGGTGGTAACGAAGGGAAATTACGGCACACAGCCACAACGATACTGGGCTGCTTTGCGCACGAATATCAATGATCTTGCGCGCTGCTACAACTTGACGCCGATGAGCGTGTAGGTCTGTCTTCAAGCCCCTTCCATGAGAAGGCCGATTGATGTCAAGGCACACTTTTTCTTTCTTCTTTCCGTGAGTCTGTTCCCAGTCAGCCACGCCGCCTCTGTCGCCATCCTTCCATCCGCACTGTTTTGTGAGCGATATTTGCTCGGTGCAAGTTGGGTGTTCTCGTTTCAGTAGGTGCTGCTACCTGATAATCGACTCTCTTCCCACCGTTTCGGTGAGAGTCGGGCCCCAGGACTTAGTCGCAGTCACCTGGACTCGGCGTGGCGCTGAGCGACGCGCTGAATTGCGAGTTTGAGCGGTTCGGGCAAGCGGATAAAAAAGCGGACTCGATTTTCAGACATCGGCATCCTCAAAAAAAAGGCTAGCGGTGGCAGACTGCTAGCATGCGTGACGAAAAATAAATCCGCCGTTTGAGGCGGAAACTATCTGGAGAACTCTGTCTTGGGATTTCTGCGGGAAACTTCGGAAGGCAGACACACTGGTGGTGCCACCTATGCACCGCACTTGCCGAGGCACAGTTAACTCTCGTATTTTGTTTTACATCGGGGTGATTTTTTGATTTCGGTGCCGTTACGTTATTCCAACGCCTCGTTCCGGCGATACTACCTGAGCCGGCACGAGTAGCGCGTTCGATTAATGCTTGCGGCTAGTCCGCCCTGTCAAAATCGGCAGTTGAAACCCAACCGCGCGGTCTGTAAAACTCCGGGCAATGTTTTTTTCTGGACGCAGCCGGCGACGGCACAGGTCGGTCGAGGAGTTGTAGAAGTGTCGCACAGTGATACGCGGTGTATCGCGCGGATTCTTATCGTGGAAGACTTCTCGGATTTTCGACGATTCATCTGCACAACCCTTGGGGCAAGGTTCGATTGGCGAGTCATCGCAGAAGTGGCCGATGGCTTGGAAGCGGTACAGAAGGCGGCAGAGCTAAAACCAGATTTGATTTTGCTGGACATCGGTCTGCCGAAGTTGAATGGAATCGACGTCGCTCGACAAGTTCGCCAGCTTTCCCCGGAATCCAAAATCGTCTTCTTGAGTCAGGAATCTTCTGCCGACGTAGTGAAGGAAGCTCTCAGTACGGGGGCATGCGGCTACGTTGTGAAAGCAAAGGCTGCGACGCGTCTACTTGCCGCTGTGGAAGCCGCTATTTCGGGAACACGACCTGTCGACGCCTAAGGTCAAGCTTCATTTCGCTTTTCGTTTAAATCAATTCGCAGAGAAAGAATCGTCAAACATCCGCCCTACGACACGATCCATTTCCGGGGTACCGGCGACCACCGATGCAAGCTCGGGTGCTGGAACTGTTAATTGCGAAAAACCACAACCCAAGCACACTAACAGCTTCGGAAATACCCAGACGCCGGGGTTGTCCAGATTCTCAAGCCCCTCGAAATGGATCAGGAGTTCCGCAGGAAATTCGGCCTGCTTGCTGGACCTGCATGATAGACACGACATGACATGAAACCTCCTATGCTCCCGCACGGCTCAATCGGAAATCAAAAAGTCCGTGATGAGGCGGCGAAGCATGATCACCGACCACTAGGTCAGAAGAAGCTAGACCGAAAGTGTGCAGGACAAACCGATCCCAAAAGAGGATTATAAATAGAAATATATATTAATTGACACTACTTGACACTCTGTCATAGATAACAGTATTAGTATTCACAGTCCGCGTTCCGCCTGCGTCGTCGATGAACCCGTAGCCGCCACTTTGCGACGCGACCCAGACAACCAGTGTTCCGAAGACTCTCTTAGCCATAAAAAAGCTCCTTGAAGCAAAAAAAAGGTCCGGTTAGAAGACCGGACCCTCAGGTGCAGAACCACCGCCAAGTGGTTTGTTTTACAGACAAAAATCGTAAAAAGAAACTCTGTTTTTGGCGGTTTTGTTCTGCTAACTGAAGACTCTTCTAAGCCGTAAAACGTTCAATTTGATGATTATTTATCGTGCGATGAGTTTAACGGGCGACCTTTATACCTTTCTATATAGTAGCAGAGTACTCATCATTTGTCAAGAACATAACAACATCAGCTTAAAAAATATTGGTCTCTCAACTATGTACCTACACCCCCTGCAATTTTATTGACCGATATCCGGCCACTGTCGTCCTCTCCACCGGCAAAGATCAGACCGACGCTAACACTAGGCGGCTTTCGCGCGTTCTGGCTTTTTCGATCTGCGACGATGTGGCGCATGGATCGGGCGCGGGCAGTTCCGAATCCACGAGGACACTAGCGTCCAGTCGAAGAGCAGAGCGCGCCCCAGGTTAAAAACGGGGAGCGGATTCGGCATCGTCGCCGGCATTTCTCGCGAACCCACGCAATACCCTTCGCGGGAGGAACGTCGGGACGCAAACGACGCGCGAGTTCTTGAATTGAAATTAAATTCTGAGGATCTAACGACGGAGAGCTTTCAGGTTTTGTTGATGCCACCGCGGTAACCTCTTCCAAAAGGTGCGCATACACACTCGTAGCGCGCTCTTGGTTTACACCGCGGTTCACAGTGACGCGTGAAGAACTGGTCCGTTCTGGCGACTCAGGCAAGAGTTGCGGGGAATCGAGCCGACCCCCGAAAGCCGCGAAGTTCTTCGCGGACAACGAACTCTTGAATCTTCACGTCGAGGCAAGTTTTCTGTCAAGAGAAAATCGAGATACCACTGAGGATCGGAACCTCGGTTGGTGGGCCCTGATGGACTCGAACCATCAACCAACAGATTATGAGTCTGCTGCTCTAACCGTTTGAGCTAAGGGCCCGTAAGTCGGATTCTACTATGCCTCAATGCCGTACTTCTTGCGAACCGCTTCCGTTAGTTTCCGGAGTCCTTTCCGCGCTTTTTCGGGGTTCGGGAAGGTGTAGTAACCGAGAGTCGTCGCTATGTTCGCGTGACGCAGGATTCGTTGGATGTCTACGCCGTTCACCCCCATATCGTTCAAACGGGTTCCAAGTCCACGTCGGAACGAGTGCCAACCGAACCACACGCCGTTTATAAATTGAGGAATTTCGCGGCGCGAGAGCGAATCCATATGAATCGGCCGCTTTTCCTTTTGTCCGTAGAACATCCAGCCGCCGTCAACGGGTGGGAACTCTCTACTATCTTTGTACTTCGCCAGAATTTCCTGCAATAAGGGCGCGACGGGGACGGCCGCTTCGCGCGCCTCGGTTTTGGGCGAACCGATGTGCTGACCCCAAATTTTCCGCGATACGTGAATCTCGCCGTTCCTGTAGTCGCTCCACTGCAACGCAGGGATCTCGCTACGGGTCAAACCAGTGAATGCAGCGACCGCACAAACGGTTCGCGCGGGTTCCGGCAGTTTGTCGAGCATCAGTGCGATTTCGGCGTGATCGTAGGCGTGAGAATTCGAGTTTCGGATTTTCAATTCACGAGGTGAGAGGTCCGATTCCCTTCGGCCTTTTGAAAGCCCGCCTGCCTTAGTGGCGTCCATCGGATTCACGCCGGCGATAACGTTGTTTTGCAGTGCGTTCGTCAGGACGCCAGACAAAAATGCTCGAATCCTGAGATGCGTCTTGTGAGAAATTCTTTGTGGAAGGCTGTCCAACCAGTCCTGTCCGTCCTTTGTCGAGAATCGAGCAATCGGGATGGACGAGACGGGCTTTCCGGCGATGTGCTGAGCATAAATTTTTCGATAACCGTGGATCGTCGAAGGTTCCATGTGATTCGCGCCTTCGAGTTCCCTGCGTTGCTCGCATCGATTCCAGTACACTTGCTCGATGTACTGTCCAATCGTGAGCAATCCATCCATCATCGCCGCGCCAGGAACCTCGGCATTCACGGGGCGCAGTAAGTCGTTGATCCGGTCTGTGAACTTCGCGCGGACTTGCTCCGAATCGCGCAAAGGGTATAGAACGTAAGGCGCGAGAACTACGTGCGTGCGTCTCTTGCCGGCGTAATAGACGAAAATCCAGTTCGCGCCGTGGTGTTTGATCTGCCCTCGCTGTCCCCTGGGTCGCATAAGCCCTCCGGAGTAACGGGGACATTATGGGGACAAATATAAGTAAATACAAGGCCTGACGCAATATGAGCAGCGGACTCATAATCCGTTGGTCGAAGGTTCAAATCCTTCCGGGCCCACCAGAATTCTTTTATCTTCTGATTTTTCAAGCGGTTGGTACAACTGTTTTTAATATCGGTGCGCGATTTGAGAACAGTTTGAGAACAAAATGCGCATGCTTTTGAACCTCTATCTACCGCTCACAGGTTCAAAAAGGAGTGAGTGACCTGCCTCCCAAGCAGATACTATTCGTAATCTCATTTAAACAATTCTTCTGTGTGCATCAATCGAGAGCACCGAGCTTCGATGCGTCACAAACGTTCCCAAGGGCGGCGGTTTGGAAAACCGTTGCACGCGGCGCTACTCGAAGCGTCGAAGTTTAAACTGATGGCTGGCGACTTCGAACTTTGTATTCCTCCTAGCGCCCTTCGGCGGTAAGCGCCTTGGCGCGCTGGCCAGCCTTCTTGAGAACGCTTTCGAGGATTTCCAGCTCTTTGGGGTTAGTCTCGGCAAACACTCTGACGATTTCCGCAGAATGCTTGCGGAAGATTGGAACAATCAAGTCTTGACCGCTCTTCGTAAGCGCCACGACCCGCACCCGGCGGTCATCGGGGCTTTCCGCCCGGCTCACCAGCCCCTTTTCGAGCAAGCGATCGACCGCCACGCTGATGGAACCAGGCGTGAGGTGGACTTTCGGCCCTATGATGTTCAACGGGCAGCGGGCCTTTGTGCAGAAGCGCTTCCAGCACGCGGAAGTCTGTGTCAGAAATGCCGGTTTCCGCGAGTCCTCTATACAGGTAGTCGGAGGCCGCCTCGTGGGCTTTCCTCCAAATGAGCCAGCAATGCACCGGGTTCGAAGACCTTTTGGCCATAACTCTCTGATGCTGAGCCTTTTCCGATTAGTTGTCCATCAAATATATCTATGTCAATATACTCTGCATCAATGTATTAAGCACCGGACCGATGCGGTACCGGCCGCTAGGAGATGAGCATGAAGACCGCTTCTACAATCGCACGGTACTTGCTTGGTTTGATCTTTTTGACGTTCGGGCTCAACGGGTTCCTTCACTTTATTCCCATGCCGCCGCCCTCGGGTGTCGCGGGACAATTCTTCGGAGCCCTCTTTGCATCCCGGTTTTATGTCGTAATTTTCTTCTTGCAGATCGTGCCAGCGGTCCTGCTGCTCGTGAATCGCTACGTGCCTTTGGCCCTGACGATCCTGGGACCCGTCATTGTGAACATACTTTGCTTTCACATTTTCATGGCACCTGCGGGTTTGCCGCTGGCTGTCGTCGTTACGGTCTTGTGGTTTCTTACGACTTGGAGAGTGCGGTCCGCGTTTACGGGGATCCTTCAACGTTGAGTAAGTCGCGACGCCAATGCGAGAGGAGAAAACATGTCGTACAGCACATCGACCTTGCTGATCCGAGATCAGACCGCCGTCGGCGATCGCCGGGAACCGAAGGCGGCCGCCGCAATCTTCGTGATGTCTTCGGTGAAAACGATCCCGCTCGGCGGCGCGCCGCCATCGACGAGATTTACACGGAAGATTGCGTTTTCTACGACCCCAGCAAGGGAGTCTATCGTGGCCGTGACGAAATCGACCGCATCGCGGGTGCGATCAAAGCTACTCACCCTGAATTCCGCTATCAGCCAATTACCGAGCCCGCGGAATCGGGCAATGGAGGGCTGGTCCGTTGGATATCGGGCCGCCCTGGTGAGGCCCCAGCTTATGCCGGGACCGATTTCATCATTGTGCGCGAAGGACGCATCGCGGCGATCTACCTCTTTTTTGACAAGCTACCCTGAGTGCGGGCAGTGAACTGAAAGGAAGTGGTGATGCCGAAAGGCGAATACGAGATTTTTGAAGCTCTCAATCCTTTCTTCGAAGTCGTCATGGAAGGTTTACGCGGGCTTGTTGATGGCGACCATTATTTCGACACGATTGCCGAAGACGTATTTTTCGAGTTCCGATATCAGTTTCCCGGTTGGCCGCTGACGGTACAAGGGCGAGCCAACCTCATGGCTAGCTTCTCGGGATACGGCAAGACGATCAAGCTTCACTCCGGTGACGCACTTGTGGTGCATCCTTCTCAGGATAGTCGCGTCGTGATCCTCGAATACGAAGTGCACGGGACGATTGTCTCGGGCGGTGCGACCTACGACAACAGGTTCATTTCGGTCATCACGATTGAAAACAGGAAAATCATTCATTGGAGAGACTACATGGACTCTTTAGCTGCATGGAGCGCACTGAATGGCTCAGTTTAGTGAACGTCAAAGCAGGCTTCCGGCGCTGCTGGAAGGATTTACCAGGGCACACGAGCACCTGAAGAAATTGTCTTGAGCGAAAGACTGGTCTGTCGCACTGAGAACAGTGCCTGAGGCTCTTCGGCTCCGCCGCTCGCGCCTATCTGGTGATCGGGAGAAAGTCTCACGCTGTTTCGGCTAGATTTGGGCTCTGCCGCCGTCAACAAACAGTTCGATGCCCGTGACGAAACTGGAGTCATCCGACGCCAGAAACAATGCCACCTTAGCAACTTCCTCGGGTTCTCCCATCCGTCCCATCGGGATCGTGGACACAATCCTCCCAATCACGTCCGCAGATTGACGGCTTACTAGCGGCGTATTGATCGGACCCGGGCTAACATCATTTGAGCGAATATGACGGTCCTTCAGATCTGTAGTCCAGGTGCGCACGAAAGAGCGAATGGCGGCCTTGCTCGCGGCGTAGACGCCGAAGGCAGCAGTTCCCTTAGCACTCGCGACAGAGCCGTTGAGAATGATAGAGCCGCCATCCTTCAGTAGTGGCAAGGCCTTTTGAACTGTGAAGAGCGTTCCCCGCACATTGATGTTGAATAGTTTATCGAAATGCTCTTCGGTGACGGCCCCAAAGGGAACAAATTCGCCAACGCCGGCGTTGGCGAAAACAATATCGATTCGCCCCTTCACGTTGGAGATGGTCTCGTAAAGACGATCAAGGTCAGCCAATTGGGCGACGTCTCCCTGAACGCCAGAAACGTTGGTGCCGATTGCCTTTACGGCCTCGTCGAGTTCCTTCTGGCGGCGGCCCGTGATGAAGACATAGGCACCCTCTTTGACGAAAAGCTTCGCCGTAGCTAACCCGATCCCTTCTGTGCCGCCGGTGATGACAGCGACCTTACCTTCGAGTTTTTTAGGCATCGTTTTCCCCTGTTCTTGCCGAGCTCTAACGAACTTTCCGCGCTCTGACTCATTTGTCCTTTGTACCGAGCCACTTCCGAATGTTCGAGACGGTACCTCGTAGAACGTCTTGTAAAGACCGTGCGATACGTAGCCCATATGCGGCGTTGCCAGCACGTTGTCGAGCGTCCGGAAAGGGTGATCCGGAGGCAGCGGCTCGATGTCGAATACGTCGATCGCGGCGCCGGCGATTTGCTTGTTCTTCAACACGCTGATCAAAGCTTGCTCTTCGACGATCGGCCCGCGCGACGCATTGATCAACCGGGCCGTTGGCTTCATTCTCTCCAGCTCCGCCGCACCCACCAGGCCGCGTGTACGACTGCTCAACACTAAATGGATCGCCAGGATATCGGCCCGCTCGAACAGCTGGTCCTTCGAAACCAGGATTGCGCCCGTGGCTTTGGCGGCCTCGGGCGTCATGTTCTGACTCCAGGCAATCAAATTCATTCCAAAAGCGCTCCCAATCCGCGCGACCTGTGATCCAATCCGCCCAAGTCCCAGAATGCCCAAGGTCCTTCCACGGAGATCCGAGCCCACTGTTTGCTGCCAGCCGCCGGATCGGACGGAGTTGCTCTCCGTCACGATATGTCGGGCGGAGGCCAGGATCAGCGCCCAGGTAAATTCGATCGTCGGGTCCGAGCTATACCCGGTGTGAACCACTGCGATCCCATGGTCGCCCGCGGCGGCAACGTCGATCGACGCATTTCCAGATCCCGTCGAGGCAATGAGCTTGAGATTGGGAAGGCGCTCAATGACGTTGCGGGGCAGTGGGGTCCGCTCGCGCATGACGCAAACGACGTCAAAAGGCATCAACCGCTCAATCACGGCGCCCGGATCGGCCAGATGGTCCTGAAATACGGCGATGTCCGCTCGATTGCGGAGCACCGACCAGTCGGCACTCTCAAGCGCTACATTTTGATAGTCGTCCAGAACAGCGATCTTGAACTTTTTCATTGGCATCCATCCGGCGATGATCGTTTTCTTGCCCTTCCGTAGCGTGCGTTTACCTGGGCTCGGTTTGCAGTGTGATCCGCACGGATCTCTGAAGCAGATACACCACGAAGAATTGGAGGACCGCGATAAAAAGCGGACCAGCGCATTTTCCAAGATCATGCTCAAACAGACCGATTCCGGCATCCAGCAATTGCATGGTGCCGGCGAGCGCACCCAGGATCAGCAACGCAGGCGTCGCCTGCTTGTAGATCGCCCCCAACGCGAACAAAGCCAGAGGAATTGTGCGCGCCGCCGCGTACATCGCCAATAGCAACGACGCCTGCGTTGGAACGGATTCGACAGGGACCAGGTATTGCGGACGGATGATCGCCGCGATGGAAAAGCCGCTCGCGACCAGGACATTGATTGCCGTGACCAGCGAAGCCAGCCGGAACGCCTTTGTTGTTGTCATTGATTCCTCTCTCAAACTTTCCGGATTCCAATTTCCACCAACCCGGTCACTTGAGTCTGAGCACCGCTTGGCCGAGGTGATAAGAGAGATGGTTCGTGCGGCTCAGTAGGATGGCGAAGCGATTGCGCGAAGTATCCTTGGCGAAATCTTCTTCCGATACCGCCGAGTGCTTCTGGACCCAATCCGACCAGGACATTTTTTCAAACCCCTTCCGCAATTCGGCATTGACGGCGTTCCATGCCCGGCGAACTTGTTCGTGCGAGGGAGTGTCGGCTCGCGATTTGTCGGGATTCGAAACGAAGGCAACATCAAACTCAGGATGAAGTCGTTCTCCCAGCGACAATAGCGGGAGCATCGCGTCGTGTACGGCTGTCAGATGTCCCCACAAGTAAAGAAGCCTGTTCCTGCCGGGCGCTATTTCCCGCAGAATCTCCTCGGAGGAGAACCCTCCAAAAAGCTTGTCCGCGCGATCAATTTGGGCGTTCCATGTTTTCAGCCCGAGAGCTACGTAAGTGCCTTCGTTTCCCATCGTTTCGTCTCCCGTCAACTACTCCGTTTTCATTTGTATTTTGGAAAAATCTTTCCAAACATGGGCGCTCCACTTTTCGATTGCTCTTCTGTGGCCTCATCCTGAATCACATCCCAATGTTCGACGAGTAATCCGTCCTCGATGCGCAATATGTCGGCAGCGATCCAATTTGCCGGGGCGCCGAATCCCGAAAACCGTCCGTGCAGAATGACGAAATCGCCTTCGGCCACGATCGTTCCCGCCTCGTACTTCAACGTTGACGGAAGGCTCTTGACGAGATCGAACAGGCCTTCACGACCGCGAGCGATGTGAGCGCTGTGTTGAATGTATTGCGGTGACCAGAATCGCTCCGCCGTTGCGTAGTCACGCTTGTTGAAAAGCGTGTCGAAAGCCCTGAGTACCAGGGCCTTGTTCCTTTCCCCGAGTTCGCTGGCCATTTCTTATTTCCTCCAATCCTGAATAATCCATCCATGGCCCCTTCAAGCCTCAAGCGGGCGATTGAAACCCGACCTCCGAGCGGCCCCAATTGAAATTCAAGTCGTCTTGAGTCAGAGGTCCGCCGATCTGCTCATGACCGTAATGATGTTCGTAGACAACCTTGGACGCAGCCCACCTCCGAATCGCGTACCATTTCAAAGTGCACCGTCTCCCGCCGATGCCGGTGAAGTCGATCTTCCACTCGTAATGTGTCTCGTCGGCGCTGTCTCGGGGAACCTGAGTCAGCTGAACTGACATCGACAAACCGGCAACCTCAGCCATTACGTGAAGCGGCACCAGGAAATTCAATAGAAAGGGGCGCACTCTCTCCTTTCCACAGATCGTCTCCGGCGAATCTTCACTGCTTACCTCGACATCGTCGGCGTAAAATTTGTCAAAGATCTCCAGAAACTCTTCGTAGCTCCTGGAGATTTCGGCACGTAGGATCGCCGCGTTCAGGGTTAGCTCCGCGGCCTGCGAGCTCTTGTAGGCGTTGCCCTCGAACTGGTTAACGGTCAGAAGATCATTTTCACGGATCATCGCTGTACTCCTTAGGCTTCCGAGGTTTCGCGAGCTCTTGCTCCGTTCAAGAAAAAGAGCATGGTGACGGGCTTGGTTCCTTTGTTACGCCATGCGTGGCGCGCGCCGTTTTGCACGACCACGTCGCCGCGGTTCAAATGCAGAGTCTCGCCCTCGTCCAACTCCAGCCACATCTCTCCGTCGTAGACAACTGCATAGTCGACGGTGTTCGTTTTGTGCATTCCCGTGTCTTCCTTTTCGAAGTGATCCGCTAATCCTCGCAGACGAACGAGCGCTTCTTCTTGTGAAGCCTTGGCATCGAAGGACGGATCCGCAAAGACCGAACCGGGCGGAAAGGTCACGAAGTGCAGGCTGGTACCGCCAGGTCCTGGAACGATGGAGTCGGGATATCGGTCAAACTTCTGCTCACTTCTGAGGTCTGGGATCGCCGGGTTGATCCACATGAGCGTGTGCTCGTAGCCGGGAACAGTCTTGAACTCATAGGCCAGGAGCGGTTCGTCGCTTTGGACGACGGACTTGCCGTTTGCATTTCCCGTGACAATACGACGGTAGGTAGTGGGCTTCTTACCATGGTTGGGCTTAGAGGCCGTTCTATTCATGATTAGATCTCCGCATCGGCAATTCTCAGAAGCTGCTTCCCGAAATTCTGGTCTACAAACAGGCGCAACCGGCGCTGATTTAAGCGGTGAGAGCCTTCCCGTGATACGCAGGCGCAAAGACATCCTGCACAAATGTTTCAAACGAAGTCGGTGTAGTGTTCTCCGGCGAACGCGGCTCTTGCGCTGCGAGGACTCCTACATTGATTGCTTGGAACATCTCGATGTACACCGCGGCTTTCTTCGGCGACATACCCATTTGCACCAACACCTGCTGCACCTGGTCATACGGAAACTGCTCGTAACGCAGATCGGGCTTGCCAATACCGCGACCAATTGCGGCGGTGACTTCCTTCATTGAGAGGTCTCGCTCTCCAAGCAGTTCGCGCGTCTGTTTGCCGGAAAAATCCACGTTCAGGAGGCGCTGCGCAGCATAATCGCCGACGTCTTGCGTCGCGATCATGGGCAGCTTCAGCTCGGGTAACAGTGCATGCCCGAACAGCCCCATTCCGTGGATCATGTCGATCGCAGTCAGATTGTTCTCCATGAAATACGCAGCTCGCAGGTGTAGGACGTTCAAATCGCTGATCGCATTCAATTTTTCCTCGGCCGAATGCAGCCCAGTGACCGGTTCGGTGCCTTCTGGGACATGCGCGCCGTAGCTGCTCAAGTACAGCGCGTGGAGCAAGCCGGACGCCTTCACGGCTTTCGCGATCGCATCGCTTTCTCGTTCCTGGTCTTCGCGGGAGGTAATCGGGGGCAACATCACGTATGCCGCCCGTGCGCCGCCAAAGGCTTTGGTAAGTGCAGTCACGTCGGTCATGTCGGCCGTGAACGCCTCCGCACCTTTGCGCACAAGGCGTTTGCAGTCGCCCAGGCTCGCGTCCCACGACGCGCACCTTTTGGCCCTTCGATAGCAGAAAATTGGCGATGATCGAGCCGGTGTTCCCGCTTGCTCCCAAAATCACATATATGCCGTCCCTTACGACAGCGACCGTTTCTTTAGGACTATTCGTATTCGTCTCTCCTTTTCGCAGGACTCCGTTTGCAATTCAGATCTCCACGTTTATATGTGGCGATAATCTGCACATATAAACGCAAAAAAATCACCGGCTCGCGCGATGGATTTCCCCAACTACATCGGCGAGCGTTATTCCATCAAGGCTATTCTCGAAGCTGTCCTGTGCTTTCTTCAGGACCGACGACATGCAGCCCTTGATGTTGCAGCTGATCGAGCATCGCTTCTCCACTGGATACCTATGAATCGCGAACGTCGGAGGAGCCGCACTGGCTCGATAAATGTCCAAAAGCGTTATTTGCTTCGGGGAGCGCGTGAGCCTGCTCGCGCCATTCTTCCCGCGCGTCGTGACGATCAGGCCTGCCTTGGAGAGTTTCGAGAGAGATTTCCTGACGAAGGTCGGATCGGCATTGACACTTTCCGCCAGCATTGCTGAAGCGGTTTCCTCGTCGCGGCGGAAGCCGAGAGCTGCCATGATGTGTGCGGCAACCGTGAATTGGACGCTAGTCGCGGACATCGAATCTCCTGCCGGCATATGTGATGTTTACCAGCACAATTAGGATACAAGGTTTTTTCGACTCCTCAAAGTGGTCACGGGTTAGACACGAAGCCCACAACTCGTCTGGAGGATCATAGTTGGCTCCAACCACCTCCTGTTTCTCGGTGTTAGCGACGCCATCCCCTCGCCGGTCCTTGGACCGGTGCCAACGAGGGGAGGCGGCCAAAGAATTAGTGAGCTAGCTTTCCGCCATCCACCGGGATAGAGGAGCCAGTCATGTACGATGCGTTTGCCGAACCGACAAAGGCAATCACGTGAGCGATTTCCTCGGGTGTGGCCATACGCTTGAGGGGCACGGTCGAGACGAGTGCTGCTTTATTTGCGTCAGTGCTGCTGAAGCGGGTGAGCATGCCCGTGTCCGTGGTGCCCACAGCGATTACGTTTACGCGAACCCCACTATCCGCAACTTCCAGCGCGGCGGACTTTGTGAGTCCTTCCACTGCATGTTTGCTGGCCACATAAACGGACGCACCGGCAGCGCCGACACTCCCGTAGGTCGATGAGATATTGACGATGCTTCCGCTGCCCTGCGGCAGCATCACCCGCAGCTCGTGTTTCATGCTTAACAGCACACCAAGTACGTTCGTGTCGAACGTAGCCGTGTAGCTCTCCGCGGTCTGTTCTGTTACGGGACCCGGGACGCCTTCCGTGCCAGCATTGTTGACTGCGATATCCAATCGTCCGAAACGCTTGATCACCTGGTCCACAAGGTCGCGCACGTCCTCGTCCTTGCGGACGTCAGTACGAACAAAAAAGGCCTCTGCTCCGAGGGCTTGCAGTTCTGAAACTAGCTCTTGTCCTTGTTTATCGCGACGACCAGACACAACAACGCGTGATCCTTCTTTCGCAAAAACTACCGCGGCAGCGCGACCGATTCCGGTCAGTGCGCCGGTAATCAAAACAACTGGTGAACTCATGGCATTACCTCCATTTTGATCTGCATCCATGCAGGCTGGGCATGACTGGAAGCTGGCAAGCCGCTCTGGGGTAACTCAGATCACTTCGTTAGATGGGAACATTAGCTGTTGGTGGCGAGGTTGAAGCATACTTTGTTACGCTGCGAGCTATGCCTAGTGAGCATGGGAGTGGGAATGGAACTACGACACCTCCGCTATTTCGTTGCAGTCGCCGAAGCCGGAAGCCTGACCGTGGCAGCAGAACAAACGCTGCACACGTCTCAACCTTCGCTCAGCCGGCAGATTCGAGATCTCGAGGACGAGGTAGGTGCGCGACTTTTGACGCGCCGCGCTCGCGGCATCGAACTGACGCCGGCAGGCCGAGCGTTTCTCGAACACGCCCGCTCGGTCCTATCACAGGTTGCCGCGGCAACCGAAGCTGCTCGCCGGGTCGCTCATCCCACGAAGCCATGCTTCTCGATCGGCTTTCTGACCGGACACGAAGCGGCGTGGATGCCCGAAGCGTTGCGGATCCTGCGCGACGAACTGCCCAACATCGACGTGATGATTTCGAGTCAATACTCGCCCCCGCTGGCCAGTGCGCTGTTGAAGGGAACAGTCGACGCAGCTTTTCTTAGACGCGAAAAAGGTGTGCCAGATTTGGCGTTCCACCTTCTCGTAAAGGAGCCCTTGGTGGTGGTCTTGCCGAGTGACCACCGTCTTGCTGTGCGCAAGACCATCAGTCCTGGGGATTTGGTGGGTGAGACGTTCGTGGGCGTCTCGCACACGGCTCCTGTGTTGCGTGCGATCATCGACGATTATTTGAAGCGGTCCGGAATCCATGTCACGCCAGCTCACGAGACGGAGCACGTCGTGATGGGAGTGTCCTTGGTAGCCTCGACGGGCGGCGTCGCACTGTTACCTGCTTACGCCCAGAATTTCCTCACTCGGTCTGTAACGAGCCGTCTCTCAAGGGCGATGCGCCAACTGTCGATCTCGTCTTCGGTTACAAAAAGTCGAACGAGTCCCCCATCTTAAAGCTACTGCTTTCGAGACTAGACGAGTTGGTTGCTCGTGTCTCGAAGAAGGCGCATTGAGGCATCGTGCACAGCGGCGTTAGGTTGCATGCTGGTTGCGCGGGGCGCGGCACGTGCGATTTCGACATAGCTACGACTTGGCAATGAGTTCTTATATCCTGAGGAACCGATTGCAAATCATAGGAGGATGAATGGGGCAAGTTTGGTTAGTGACGGGCAGTTCTCGCGGTCTGGGTCGCGCGATTGTCGAAGCGGGCCTTGCGGCGGGTAATAAAGTGTTGGCGACAGCCAGGGACATCGAGTCTTTACATGACCTATCGGAGCGCCACGGTGACCAGATCAAGCTCTTCGCGCTGGACGTGACCGACGAGTCCGCGGCAGCGAGCGCAGTGAAGGCGGCGGTCGGTGCCTTTGGCTCGCTGGAGGTGGTTATCAACAACGCAGGATACGGCAATCTCTCGTCCGTTGAAGACACGCCGATGTCGGATTTTCGCGCACAAATCGAAACGAATCTCTTCGGGACGATCATCGTGACGAAGGCCGCTCTTCCGTACTTTCGCCAAAGGAAAGCGGGTCATTTTGTCCAGTTTTCGTCGATGGGCGGGAGGATCGGGCCTCCAGGTCGTGGGCCCTATTCGGCTGCGAAATGGGGTGTCGAGGGTTTCTCAGAAGTGTTGTCGCGCGAAGTGGCGCCGCTAGGCATCAAGGTCACCATCGTTGAGCCGGGTGGCTTCCGCACGGACTTCGCCGGCAGTTCCACCAAACTGAGCGAAGGAAATTCCGACTACGACTCGACCGTTGGAGCAACCGCCAGGTTTCAACGCGACTACAACGGTAAGCAGCCCGGTGATCCGAAAAAAGCGGCTCAAGCGATCGTGCGGGTGACGCAGGAACAGAAACCTCCATTGCGACTGTTGCTTGGCAGCGATGCGTACAACGGGGCGGAGAAAAACGACCTCGCACGCCTAGAAGAAGCAAGGTCCTGGAAAGATCTCAGCCTGTCCACGGATTTCGAGTCGAAGCCCCCAAACCCGGAGTGACCAAAGTGAAGCTACCTTCGCGGGAATCCGGCCCACGGACGTGCCGCCTTTTCGCGCCGCGCAAATCGTAGGAGCGCGCTTCGCATTTTTTGTTTCTCTGGCTCATGTCAAAGACCGCCTAAGCAAGGCGACGGTGTGTTCGAGAGCGGTCTTGGAAACCGTTACCTCGGGTTTGTGTCGGCGTGTCTCACGTTCACGATTGTTGTCAAGACATCGAGCTCAGCAGCGGCGGTTTGGAAAACCTCTGCAACGAGACTTCATCGCCGGCCTCTAGCCGAGTCGTAGTGGCGGGTTGATTTGAAATGAAAAAGAGAATGTGACCGAGGAGAGTTGGAGAGGCGGAGAAAGCAGGCCACGAGGCAACGACCTTCTGGCACGAATCGTGCCTGTCGATGGCTGGACACCGACCACTCCACGTCGCATAGAAAAACAGCTCTTGTCCCGTAAGTGCTTATTTATCCGCGATGCAGAGCAAGATGTCCGCATCGTAGGTTGGAATCACACTTGCAATCCTAACTCAAAGAATAAGGATGCAAGGAGTGTACGATGTCGACCGCGCGAGCAAGTTCAGGGCATCACGGAGGCAGGCGGAATGTCACTTCCGACGCCCCCCAATTTCTGAGCGATGAGGCGCTCGTCGCCGGCGCCAAGAGGGGACAAGGAAGTTTTTTTGGCGAACTTCACGAGCGTAATCGCGAGAGGATGTTTCGGGTTACTCGTCGCATCACCCGACATCATGAGGATGCCCAAGATGCGGTACAGGAGAGTTTTCTCAGTGCCTATATCCACCTCAAGAAGTTTGACGAAAGGGCAAGATTCTCGACATGGCTGACCCGTATCGCTATTAATGCTGCGCTGATGAAAGTCCGCAAGAATCGCGCATCGCGACAAGTTGGGGTGGAAGACGCAGTAGACACGGCCGAACTGAGCGGCTCTGTGCCAAATCCGGAGGAGATTTGCGCAAGAACTGAACAGAAGGCAGCTTTGAGAAACGCAATCGCAAAGCTGCGACCAACACTGCGGAATGTTGTCGAACTTCATGACTTGCAGGAGTACTCTCTGCATGAAACCGCGGAAGCACTCGGGACCTCCGTCTCGGCAGCAAAAGCGCGACTGTTTCATGCGCGAGCCGCACTACGCAGGACAGCACAAACCAAAGTCCGCCACTCAAGCATTTGAGCACTTCACGATGGAATGCTGCATGGAGCAACTGTTCCGACTTCCCACAACCGGAATTCTGGCCTGGAGTATTTGCTGGTTAGCGCTTCTACCGGAACCAATCGGGATCACTTCCTGCAAGCCGTACTTATCCGCACGATGCCCAACTGGATTACTTCCGAATCGCCGCCGATTCGGCCCGAGCAGCCACGAGAAAGCATCCGTAAGACTGCGGACCTAATCTGCCCGGCCGTGATACGCGGGCATCAAATCGTGGGCATCGTGCCACCGTCGATAATGTAATCAGCCCCGCTGATAAACGCGCCTCGGTCTGAGGCCAGGAAGGCTACCAGCTCCGCCACTTCCTCGGGTCGGCCTGTCCGGCCGATGGGAATGCCTCCAAGCAGTTCCATAATCCGTTGCCGTGCAGCGTCCTCGCTGATGCCGCTGCCTCTGGAAATGTCGTCGATCATTCCCCTCGCTCCCGAGGTCTCGATGAAACCGGGCGAAATCGTCGTTACTCGCACTCCCTTCGGAGCAACTGCCTTTGCCAGCCCTTTGCTGTAAGTAGTAAGGGCTGCCTTGGCCGCCGCGTAGGCGAGAGTCGAATTGGGGAACGGTAAACGATGAGCGACGGAAGAAATATGAATGACGACTCCAGACTTACGTTCGATCATGCCGGGAAGGAAAGCGCGGTCCAGCCGAACGGCGGCAAGCAGGTTGACATCAAGTATTCTTTGCCAGTCCTCGTCGGAGAGCACCTCGAATCCGCCTGCTTTTGTTTCTGTTCCACCGGCATTGTTCACCAACACGTCGAGCCCACCCCACTCTTGCTGAATGCGATCGACGACGTTTTGGGCACCGCTCGCCGTTCCAAGATCCGCCTTGATAAAGAGAACAGAAGCTTGGCTGTGAGCCGCCTCAGATCGCGCGGTGGTGGCCACTGAGGCGCCGCTCAATGCAAAGCGGCGTAAAATCGCTTCTCCTATACCTTTCGTGCCGCCCGTCACTAGAACACGCTTGCTTTTGAACTCATCGCCAAAAACTGTGAATGGATAGGTGTTTGTCATGTTCCCTCCAAGAGAAATGTTGATTCGAACCATACCTTGGCCGTTTCGAAGCTCGGGAATTCCGCGATCACGATGCCCCTCGACCGGATGCCCCTCGAGACATTCAAGACCACCCTACTTGACGAGGATCTTGACCTGGTGACCTGCGAGGGTTGCCCGAATCCTGTGCCAGTAAATCTTCAGCTCCGCCTCACCCAGGCGTATTCGTACGTGTAAACATCAAGTACGCGCTCATTTCCGGTGTTCTCCTGGAGTCGTTTTACTTGTGGCCACCATTCGCGAAGATGGTTTCTCCCGTGAGCCACCCCGCATCATCCGAGGCAAGAAATACGGCCACGCGCGCGATGTCCTCGGGTTGGCCGACGCGGCCCAACGACGTACTCGCGATTATCTGCTTCTTGAACTCCGCTCCCATGACGCCCGCCGCGTGCGTACCCTCCGTTTCGGTTCCACCGGGATTGAGGGCGTTAACGCGGATTTTTCTGGGGCCGAACTCTTTTGAGAGCACGCGCGTCAAGCCATTGACGGCGCTCTTTGACGCCACGTAGATCGAAAGGGTCGGGTAGGCAGTGACACTGGCCTCCGATCCGATGTTGATTATGCTGCCGCCTTCCGCCCCGAAGGCCGGCAAAGCAGCTTCGATCATGAGGAACATGCCCAGCACATTCGTGTTGAACTGACGGTGAAATTCCTGCTCGCTGAACTGCTCGAAGGGCGCAAACGAGAACACGCCCGCGTTGTTCACGAGCACATCCAGGCGGCCGAAGGCTTTTTTCGCCTCCGCGACGAGGCGTTGTGCGTCGGACCTCTGCGCCACGTCGCCTTGCACGGCGATGGCTCGCCCGCCTTTGTCGGTGATTTCGCGCACCACCCGTTCCGCGCCTTCATGATCGCGCGCATAGTTCACAACCACCGCCGCGCCTTCCGTGCCGAAAGCTTTTGCAATCCCTGCTCCGATTCCTTTTGAAGCGCCTGTCACTATCGCAACCTTATTGTCGAGTCGTTTCATGATGTGCTCCTTTGTTCTAGCCGGCCGGTGTCGGCTGGCTTCAGATGGCTAGATGGCTCGTACCTTTTATTTGTAGAGCCAAGGCTTATAGGCAATCTCGATGTTGTATCCGTCCGGGTCGCCGATGTTTGCCGCCAAGTAGTCGGCACGCCATTCGGGCCGAAGGCTTGGTTCCTTGTTTGAAGTACCTCCCGCGTCTATGGCCGCCTTGTAGCTGGCCCTGACTGCGTCCGCGCTCTTGGCGGTGAATGCGACGTAAAGGTCTTTGGCGACTTCGCCATTCTTCAGCCAGAAACCCGGATTGCTATTGATCGCGAAACCGTGCAGTTGATCGAACTTGTAGGGCATGTCGATGCCAAGCGGCTCAAGCATCTTCTTGTAAAATTCGCTCGACCGTTCCAGGTGAGAGACGGGGAGATAAATATGGTCAATCATGGCCTTCCTCCTATCGTTTGACGGCGACAGCCCCGCGGATCCGCGCCTCGTGCAGCCACCCTCGGCGCACCTTGGCGAAGCAGTCGCGGGCTGTTGCCGTTCAGTTTGTGATATACGTTCTCGCGACCAGCCGCAGCAGCATTGGCGCGAGATCTGGCGCCTTGTAGAACGGATGTCCACGGAAGATTTCCGCGCATTTTTCATCCAGGGTGCTGAGGGCCTCATGCACCTTCGGTGCGGCTTCCCGCACCTCGCCTATTCGCTCGCGGACGAACAACAAATTCTCGGGATCGACGTGGCCTGCCTGTATGAAGCCACGTGTCTTCTTGGCACACCGGCAGGGGTTTGCTTGGTTTACCAGTCCGCATTTGTCGTTCATGAAGTTGCGCAAGTCTCGCCGCGCACGGGCCAGGCGTTGTCGAAAGTTGTCGGGAGTGATCTCCAGCACCTCAGCGGCAACGGTGTCGCTTACACCGAAGATGGCGCCGAGGATAAAGGTCAAGCGCTGCTCGCGGTCGAGGCAAAGAAGCATTCCAGAAGTACAGGAGAGCATCGCCTCGGTCACTAGCAGGTCAGTGTCCGCGGAAGTGCCTTTGGGATCGGCGAGCTCTAACTCTGGCGTGTCGTCGATCGCCGCGCCGTAATAAGCAAAATCCATGGACGCAGGCTCCACCCGCCCGCGCTTCATGTTGAGCACATGGTTGACCACAATGCGGTACAGCCAGGTGCGAAACCTGCTCCGACCCTCAAACGACGAGAGCCGGGTGAGTACTTTGATGAGGATCTCTTGCGTGGCGTCCTCAGCATCCTGCGGATGGTGGAGCATGCGAATGGCGATGTTGTAGATCCACGTTTGGTGTCGCTGGACCAGGTCTTCGAGCGCCTGGTGATCTCCCGAGCGGGCGCGCAGAACAACGCTTTGGTCCTCGTGCTCGGGGGAATTGTCTGCTAGCGGATTATTGATAGTCATGGTGCACCTCCAAGCGCCCATTTGCCCTGGCTCGATTCTCAGAGAGCCTTGGGTATTGCGGAGAAGTGGGCGCTCACAATCTTCCACTGCCCGCTTTGTTTGATGAAGACCAAGGTTGTTCGGCCGTGGATGGACAGGACCTTGCCGTCTTTCGTTACTCCCGTAAACATGTCGTGAGCATTTACGATACCCACTACATCGCCGTACACGCGGCACGATGGTTGCCGGAAGCCGAAGCTGGCTGAGGCCAGGCCCGCGATGGCCTCGTTGAGATACTTGGCAAAGAGCGCCTACATTTCCAGGATGGGCTGGAGGTCGCGCTGGTCGAAAGCGTCGGCGAACTTCTGTGTTAAGGCTTGCAGTTCCTTCACGCTCATGTTTGTGTCTCCTCTGATGAGTTAGACACACGCCGCGCCACACTGTGACAGAACGGATTGCTTTGCCTGCGGCCGCAAAGACTACAGCGGTCTCAAGGCTGCACGTTCTCGCCGTAGCAACGTATCTCAATCTTTGAGATCCTTAAACCTAATCTGAATCAACCACACGATGACTGCAAAAATCATCGCGGTCGAAACCCCGAACAGGAGTGCTCCATTCGCCGTCTCGAGCGGACCTAGTAGTCTCCAGGAAGGCGACATGATGAAATCGCCATAGCCCAGGGAAGTGTAATTCACCGCTGAGTGGTAGAAGGCTGTTCCGAAGTCTCGAAATTCGCGGCAGATCATAAACAATAGCGCCCAAAACCCAATCTCCACGAGATTTGCCAGGGACGCGTAAAGCACGACCCGGGCAAAAATCGCGACATCGGTCCACGGCGTGCCGATACTACCGAGACTTCTTTGGCGGCGAACCAGATGGATCGTAGCTCTGAGTGGGAGCAGGAAAATAGCGGTCGTGCAGACTGAGGCGACCACGCCGACTGCGAGCGGCGCCAGAACGGAGATGCGATCACCTTGTATCACTCTATTTCCGGTTACCGGCACGACGGATCATTGCTGGAACTCAGGGGGTGGTCCACTGACTCGCCGCCACTTCAGGTGAACATTTACTTCTACACGATTGGCGATCTTGATGAATGGAATGCCGCTGGTCATTCCATAGTCCTTGCGGTCGAAGGCCATAATGCCGTCGAGACGCCCCGAGGGTGTTCCTTTGCTATCGCTCGTCAGGGTTAGTTTCTCTGTTTTGGTGACACCCCGAATGCTGAAGTTACCCTCGATGTCAAACGTGTACGGTCCGGTCTCAACGATTTTGGTCGATTTGAACGTGATCGTTGGTGAATCTTTGACGTTGAAGAAATCCTTACCCTTCAACTTGTTGTCTTTCATATGGCTTCCGGTATTAACGCTGCCGGCTTCAATCTCGATGTCTACGACAGCGGTCCGGACATCTCTCGATGAGAACTTTATGCTTGCGTTCCATTTTTCAAAATTCCCTTTGATCGAAACGGAAGAGTCGACACCGAACTTGATACTGCTTTCCTCGGGCGTTACTTCGTAGGTTGGGACTTGCGCACAACCTGCTCGCGGTGATACGAAAAACGCCGTCATGCATATCGCAACTGCAAAGACGCGGTTAACTTGTCGTTCGATATGACTTCGCACGTAGGCCTCGCGCTTCCGAGACGCGATGGTCTCAGACATATTTCCGGAAAACCGGTATTGAAATCTGTCCATGCTCTGGTCTCAACCTGTTTGCTCAACCCGAGGAATGCTGAACCGAATCGACCATCCCTCGAATGTCATGGTTTTCAAAGATGCGACTGTCGTGTTCCTCTGTTTTGGGAATGGCTACGTTCACCATTGCCTGGCCCAACTCGTCTGCCCGAATCACCAAGTTTGGAAACGGAACGCGAAACGCGGGGTAGATAGCACGGAGGAGACGGTAGCCGAAATTCGGTTCCCTACGCGGTTCTACCGGATAAATGTAAGCTGGTCGAAAGATATAAACCTGAGGAAATCCGGCAGCCAAGAGCGCATTCTCCGCCTCGCCCTTATAACGTGCAAACGACGTTCGGCTCCGGCCAGTAGGGTCTGCGCCTCTGCCACTCAAGAACGAGAACGCCGCTTGAGGGCTGCTTCTGTGGAGAACTGCCGCAAACTCGATCGTGTAGCTGACGGTTATGGTGCGGAGCTCCTTGTCCGGGACGGCGCCCGTATAAGCGCCTAGGCAAAACACGGCTGCGTCCTGACCAGCGAGAGGCTTGGCGAGTGCAGAGCAGTTCGCGAAGTCTCGGTGTATGACTTCATTCAGCTTGGGATGCGAGATATCGAGCTTTCTGCGAACGATGGCCGTCACGCATTTCACCGACGAATGTCCCAAGGCGTAGCGAAGAGCGTATCCACCAACCATTCCCGTCGCACCTACAAGAACAAGGCTCTTCTGAGTCGTAGGTGTCACGATAGTGCTCGCTCTTCCGTCCAGTCGACGTAGAGAAGGCGCTCAGAAAATAGCCATGCGCCGTTCAGCTTGACGAACGTGTCTAGGTAACGCAGTGAGGCGAGCATCAGGCGGCGCTTTTCACCGTCCACCGTAACGTGATGCGCCAAGCAATAAGCTTCCCCGGTGGCCCGATCGGATGTGAGCTTGAAGATCGTGCTTTGCCCGACGAAGTGCGTGGTGGCGTTGTACTTGTTCAGGTCTGCGAAGACGGGAGCGAGCGCCTCGCGTGAGTGCAACTCCATCGAGGGCTTCGGATCTTTGGCGTTCATGAAGACGACAAAGCGCGTGTCGAGGGTAAAGAGAGATATCTGACCTTTCGCATCGCGCCGGTCAGCGCAATGCGCGTAAGCTTCAACGAGTTCCCGGATCGCGAGGCGGTCAGCGGCTTCGCTCGGGGAGATCGCGGAGTGTTCGCTCATGGGTGTTCTCCTGGTTTGTTGCTCTTGACTGACCGAGCGGCTATTCGAGAATGGCTCGCGTTTCCAGAAACGCCTCGATTCCGTAGCGGCCATACTCACGGCCGACGCCGGAATACTTGAATCCGCCCCACGGCGCTTGGGGATCATCCGTCATGTTGTTGATCACAACCCGACCTGACCGTATCTGCGAAGCGACGCTACGCGCGCGTTGGAGGTCGGTCCCAAGTACGGCTGCATGGAGGCCATATTCAGAATCGTTCGCGATCTCAATCGCCTGGTCTTCCGAGTCGTAGGCGATGACAGAGAGCACGGGACCGAAAATCTCTTCTTTGGCGATTGTCATGTCGTTCTTTACGTTGACAAAAACAGTAGGCTTCACGAAGTAACCCCCTTCGAGTCCTCTCGGGTGTCCTTCACCGCCGACGAGCACCTCTGCTCCCTCTTCGATTCCTTTGCGAATATAGGATTGAACCTGCTCGTACTGTTTCTGTGACACCATCGGGCCGACCGCAGTTTTCGGATCGGCGGGGTCACCGGCTGGGAAGGCGGGCATGGCATCGATGATTGCCCGCTTCACCTGATCCAATTTCCCTTTGGGCACCAGAAGCCGAGTCCCTGCGGCACACGCTTGACCGCTGTTCATAAAAGCCATGACGAGAGCCGAGGGGATGGCCTGGCCAAGGACGGCATCGTCCAGCACAATCGTGGGTGACTTGCCGCCCAATTCGAGGGTCATGCGTTTCATGGTTTCCGCCCCGTCGCGCATGATCGATTTGCCGACGCCGACCGATCCTGTGAAAGAGATTTTGTCGACATCGGGATTGCGTACGAGTTCGGCGCCGACGACATTGCCCCGCCCGGTAACCACATTCAGCAAGCCCTTCGGGAGATCGGCTTCGTGCAGCGCCTCGACCAAAACTTGAGTTTGCAACGAGCTTAATTCGCTGGGCTTTATGACGACCGTGCAACCGGCGGCGACGGCTGAGGCGAGTTTTAAGCAAATGAAGAGCGTGTTCGCGTTCCACGCCGTAATTAGACCAGCTACGCCGACTGGCTCCAGTGTGACCGTCGTCTTGTCCCAGTTGCGAGTCAGCGGCAACTCCTGGAGTGCTTGCTCGGCTGCCAGAAATGCGCTAACTCCGGTTTGCACGATGATGCCAGCGAACTGAACGACACCACCATACTCTTCGACCATTGCCGCTGTTAGCTTGTCAACGCGCGCAGAAGCCGCCTGATGCAATCGGCGCAGAATCTGTGTGCGGTCTTCTCTGGTCGAGCGGCCGAAGGTAATGAATGCGCTCTTCGCTGCGGCGATTGCGCGCTTCGTGTCTTGTTCATCGGCCATGGTTACACGGGCGATCACCTGACGGTTGGTTGGTTTGATGATGTCCATGACCTCGCTGCCGTGAGATTCGACAAACTTGCCATCGATGTAGTGCTTCGTAAGTGTTTGCATCGCACTCTCCCTGAGAATTCACCATCGGAGCAAACGAGTTCTCGTGTAAGCCAGCATCGCCCTGACGATGCAAGCGCAATTCCAGTCGCAATTTCCGCTTAACTCGCTAAATCGCTGCACAGGGAACATTTCCGTCAAGGTGAGATGTGCTCAGGCGTGATGTTGGGTGGTCACTGTCAATCTTTTGACAGCAGCCGCGACCGACTGGGATCTTGATGCGTGCAACCCGGTGTTCCTATCGCTGTGAGCTGGCAGCCTTCGCCAACGAGTGGCCGTTGCGGTGCAACCTGTGACAGGCTAGGTGCAGTGCAGCTTGAAGGTGAAAGGATGACGGGATAAGTTGTTCGAAGCCTACTGATGGAAGTAGCGCAAGGTTCTGACCATGGCCAATGACGATGTACAAAAGACGCCGGCGAAGTTGTCACAGGAACTGCAGGAAAGCAAAGCCAGACTTGAAGAGGCGCAACGCGTCGCCCATGTCGGCCATTGGGAATGGGATCTCGAAACGGATGTAGTCGTCTGGTCGGACGAAACTTATCGCATTTTTGGATTAAGTCCGCAGGAACGTCCCATGGACTTGCCGACGGTCCGTTCAATGGTCCACCCTGACGATCGCGAGGCTCTTTATCAAGGAGTTGATCAAGACCTCGTTGCTGGACAACGCCCTAGCGGCGAATTTCGGATCGTTCGGCCCAGCGGCGAAGTGCGAACAGTTTCAAGCCTGACGTCCGAACGCTGGAGTTCCTTGCCGGGTGACACAAAAAGGGACGCATCGGGACGACCCTACAAATTGTTCGGCACGATTCAGGACATCACCGACCGAAAGCGGTCGGAAGAGGCCTTTCAGGAGATTTCACGCAAGCTGCAGGAAAGCAACGCGAACCTTGAAGAAGCCCAACGCATTGCCAACGTTGGCCACTATTCTTGGAATCTCATCGAGAATCGGGTGATTTGGTCGGACGAAGTCTACCGCATTTATGGGTTGGATTCGCGGCGGGGCACCATCGATCTGGCGAAGGTTAGTGAAATGATCCACCCGGAAGATCGCGAACGTGTCTTCCGTGCAGCTGAGGAGGTGCTTCAGAGCGGAACTCCTGCCGATATTGAACATCGTCTCGTTCGCCCCGACGGCGAAGTTCGGACGATTCACAGTGTAGGCACCGTAAAACGTGATTCCTCCGGCCGGCCATATGAAATGTTTGGCACGGCCCAGGACATCACAGAACGAAAACGCTCAGAAGAAGCATTGAAGCGAAGCCAGTTTTACCTGAGCGAAGGACAGCGAATCGCTCATATAGGGAGCTGGGCGTTCGACGATTCAGGCCATTATTGGTCTGATGAGTTGTTCAAAATCTACGGACTGGATCCGCAGAATGGCGCACCGACGGTTGAACAGTATCTTGCCCTTATCCATCCGCAAGACCGAGTCTCCATGGCTGAAACCATCAAACGCATGCAAGAGGAGCGCCGTGGCTTTGATCAAATCGAGCGGATCATCCGACCCGGTGGGCAGGTGCGCTACATCCGCGCCGTAGCCGTTCCTGTCTTTGAACAGGACATTTTCAAAGGTTTCATCGGCACGACTATGGATGTCACCGAGCAGGAATTGCTGACGCAGGAATTGCGCAGGGAGCAAGGATACCTTGCGGAAGCGCAAAGCCTCGCTCATATCGGCAGTTGGGCGACTAACTTCTATACAAAACAAATGTTTCACTTGTCAGACGAAACCTTCCGTCTGCACGGCTTCGATCCCAGGAATGGTCCTATTCCACTTGAGCGTTTTTTCGAAACCATACATCCGGAAGATCGGGCGGGTGTGACCGCGACTCTTGAGCAAGCGATCCACACACGAACGGACTACGACATCCGTGAGTTCCGAGTTTGTCATCCCGACGGCACTCTACGATTTCTGCGCACCATTGGACATCACAACCCTTCTAGCGAAATGGGGTACTACGTTGGCATCACAATGGACATAACCGAACGAAAGCAGGCAGAGCAGGAACGCGAAAAGCTGCGGCAGTTAGAGGCAAATCTCGGACACATCAATCGGGTCAATATGATGGGAGAGCTAGCCGCTGCGCTGGCACACGAAATCAGACAGCCGATAGCCGCATCCATCACCAGTGCGAATGCGTGTTTGCGATGGCTCGCCCGCGATCCACCGGACCTGGAAAGGGCGCGGGCAGCCGCAGGCAGAATTGAACAGGACGGAAACCGCGCGGCCGAAGTGATCAATCGTTTGCGCTCCTTCTACATGAAAGGTGTTCCCCCTGAACGCGAGATGGTTGACATCCAAGAGATCGTTCGAGAAATGACCGCTCTCCTCAGGAAAGAAGCGGTCCGGCACTCCATAAAAATTTATTCCGAACTGGGCGAAGATATGCCTAACGTTCTGGCGGACAGGGTGCAGCTTCAGCAGGTGTTCATGAACCTGATGCTTAACGCAATTGAAGCGATGAAAGGCACGGGAGGGAAGCTGACGATCAGTTCTCGCTCACTTCCACACGGTCATGTCACGGTCTCCATCGGAGACACGGGCGTCGGCTTGTCGGTGGAAAATACGGAGCGGATCTTTGATGCCTTCCATACTACGAAACCACAGGGTACGGGGATGGGGTTAGCGATAACCCGATCCATCGTCGACGCTCACGGCGGCCGAGTGTGGGCGACTGTCAATCAGGAAGCTGGCGCAACCTTTCATTTCACTCTTCCGGCCAAAACCGAGGCGGAGACATGAAATCTGTAGCCGCTCCAACGGTCTTCATCATCGATGATGACCACGGTATGCGTCAGGCGATCCACGACCTCGTCGAATCTGTTGGGCTTCGCGCAGAGTCATTTGCGACTGGTGAGGAGTTTCTCGGCACGAAACACATCCACCGTCCGAGTTGCTTGGTTCTCGACGTAAGACTGCCTCGGATGAGCGGACTCGATTTTCAGCGCCGATTGGCTGAGAGCGGAGTGCAAATCCCTATCATCTTCGTCACGGCGCACGGCGACATTCCTATGTCTGTGAAGGCACTGAAGTCGGGTGCCGTAGAATTTCTAACAAAACCTTTCCGAGACCAGGACTTGTTGGACGCAATTCAGCAGGCGCTCGAGCGAGACGGCATCACGCTAAAAGAACAGGTCGAGGTTCACGATTTGCAGGAGCAATATCGCGCACTGACTGCGCGAGAGCAAGAGGTCATGACTTTGGTGGTTTCTGGAATGCTCAACAAACAGATTGCCTCTGAAATTGGGGTCAGCGAAGCCACAGTAAAAATCCATCGAGGCAACGTTATGCACAAAATGCAGGCAGCATCGGTCGTTGATTTAGTGCGCATGGCCGACAAGCTGAAACGCTCGCCGCGTAAATAGTTCGATCTAATCCGGGATCCATCCGGTCATTCCTCCGCCTTCGCTGTCTATTTGACTACCACCAAAGTCGTAGTGTGCGCGACTAAGAGCTAATTGTTCCTTCATTGCGAATGCGGTTAGGCTTCGAGCATGAGCAGCGAGCAAAGCTCAGGGCTGATAGCCATCGTCGACGACGACACATCAGTTCAGAGCGCCCTACAAGATTTGATCGAGTCGGACGGGCTATCCACAGTTTGTTTCGGCTCCGCCGAGGAATTCCTGGAGTCCGGCGTTGAACAGAAGGCCGGATGCCTGATCGCAGACATTCGGATGCCGGGTATGTCCGGCATCGAGCTGCAAGCAAAGCTCAAGGCGAACCGATGCCGTATACCGATTATTTTCATAACAGCCCATGGTGACGCAAGGATGCGGATCCAAGCCATGCGTGACGGGGCTGTCGAATTCTTGACGAAACCGTTCGACAATGCAGTCTTACTCGAGACGGTTCATGCCGCCGTCGAGGATTACGCAAAGACGTTTGGACTTCGGACTTCAAATCAATGACAGTCACAGATCAAGACCGCCGGGTCCGCAGATTCGAGCAGATCGTCGGCAACAGCCCAGCTCTTAGAGTTGTTCTCGATCAAGCGGAGCGCGTTGCGACGACGGACGCGACAGTTCTCATTCAGGGAGAGACTGGCACCGGCAAGGAACTCATCGCTCACGCGATCCACAATGCGAGTCCCCGTAGCGGCCAACCTTTGATCAAGCTCAACTGCGCCGCGATTCCCTTCGACTTGCTCGAGAGCGAACTCTTTGGCCACGAGCGAGGCGCTTTTACCGGCGCGATTGCCCAAAAGATTGGCCGTTTCGAGTTGGCCGACAAAGGAACTCTGTTTCTTGATGAAATCGGCGATATACCACTCGCATTGCAGCCCAAGCTCCTGCGCGTTTTGCAGGAACAGGAATTCGAACGTCTCGGAAGTGGGCGCACGCATCGCGTCGACGTTCGCCTCGTGGCCGCAACTCACCAGGACCTCGAACGCATGGTGAAGCGCGGTGAATTTCGAAGCGACCTCTACTATCGCCTGAACGTATTTCCTGTAACGCTGCCACCCCTGCGGGATCGACGCGAAGACATTGCTCCACTAGTGGAGTATTACGTTGAACTCTTTGGCCATCGAATGGGGAAGTCGATAGACACCATTCCTGAGGAATTCGTTGAGGCTTGCAAATCCTATTCCTGGCCGGGGAACATTCGAGAGCTTCAGAACGTTATCGAACGCGCGGTAATTCTGTCAAATGAAGGCTCGCTTCCCAATCTTCTACGCCCCACTCGCTCCGGCTCGGTTGTAGGGTTTCCTGCGAGCAGAACGCTCAGGGAGTCGGAGCGCCTTTTGATTTTGGGAGCGTTAGAAACCACGGGATGGCTAGTCGGCGGACCGTATGGTGCCGCCGCAAGGTTGGGAATGAAACGCACTACCCTAATCGCACGGATGAAAAAGCATGGAATCTTTCGGCCGGCGGAGGAAAGCAACGTCGATCAAGTTATCCACAGTGAATATCCGGCGGCCGAGCGCCGCTAGATGCTGCTTGCTCTATAGAGTGCGAAACAAAGGTCGAACTCACAAAACGGATGGATGGATGGCTTCCAAGAGATTGTCGAAGAAGCTTCAGCCTTGCCTTTAGCCGAAATGAAAGGCCAGATTCTCGAACGAGTTGCCGCATGGCGTGACGGCCATGCAGTTGATGACGTTTCCTTCGCGCACCTTGAAATCTCGTAATTTCCTCGCGTCCGACTCACCACCTCACCTCCTACCGTGGTCAAACACACGGGCCTTAAGTGTCCGGAACGTGACAGTGTTCTTGAGTAGTCACCTATCGGCTCAGAGCATTCGCGTGTATGACGCAGATATTGGTGGTTATCTGGCGATGAGTTGCGTGGCAATGGAATTGCAAAAACCAGTAGAAAGACATGCGAACGCTATCCCATCGTTGGCCACTGAAAATTCAAGGTTCTCTTTCCAGTGCCATAGCTCGACACGCTTTGGCTGTTCTGTCGGCTGCCGTGTTCTTGGTTGCAGGTTGCGGCAGCCCCAAAGCGGCACCCGCTGTTCCGAGTCCCGAGGTTGAAGTTGCAAGCGTTCTTCAGAAAGACGTCCCGATCTTCAGCGAGTGGGTGGCGACGCTAGACGGCTACATAAACGCACAGATTCAGCCTCAGGTCGCTGGATACGTCATCCGGCAAACGTACAAAGAAGGTTCGTTTGTGCGTAAGGGGCAGATTCTTTTTCAGATTGATCCGCGCCCGTTTCAAGCGTTGCTCGATCAAGCAAAAGCGCAGCTCGCACAAGTTCAAGCACAGCTTGGAAAAACAGAAATGGATGTGAACCGGGATACGCCGCTAGCAAAAGAACGGGCGATTGCGCAGAGCCAGTTGGACAACGACGTACAAGCGGAACAAGCGGCAAAGGCTGCGGTCAAGGCAGCCGATGCGCTAGTCGAGCAAGCCCGGCTGAACTTGGAATTCACGGATGTCAAATCGCTGGTCGACGGGATCGCGGGCATCGCGCAGGTCCAGATCGGCAATCTTGTAAATCCTACGGCTGTTCTGACGACGGTTTCGCAGGTGAATCCGATCAAGGCGTATTTCTCAATCAGCGAACAGGAGTACATCCATTTCGCCGACAGGATCAATGCCGAAACGCAGAAGGAAGCTCCTTCGAATGGCCCGTCATTTGACCTGATTCTGGCGGACGGCTCCGTTTACCCGCATAAAGGCGTGGGCCTGCTCACCAACCGTCAAGTGGATGTAGCGACGGGCAGTATTCAGGTCATTTGCTCATTTCCCAATCCCAAGAATGCACTGCGTCCCGGGCAGTTTGGAAGATTGAGGGCGGCGCCGGAAATGAGAAACGGGGCGCTTCTCGTACCGCAGAAAGCCGTGACTGAATTGCAAGGAACCTATCTGCTAGCGGTTGTAAGCGCCGACAACAAGGTGAGCATCCGCGCGGTGAAAGTCGGAGCGCGCGTCGGTCCGCTGTGGATTATTGAAAGTGGCGTTAAACCGGGTGAGTTGGTGATCGTGGAAGGCCTGCAAAAAGTGCAAAACGGTTCAACCGTAAAAATCAAACAGGCCGCACCAGCGAAAGGCGATTGACCAGTGTCCAAGTTCTTCATCAACCGGCCGATTGTGGCTATGGTCATTTCCATTCTCATGGTCATCGTGGGAGCGGTAACGATCACCGCGCTTCCGATTGCCCAATTTCCAAACATCGTTCCACCGGAAGTGCAGGTCCTTGCAACCTACGTGGGCGCGGATGCGAAAACAATCGAGCAGTCCGTCGCGACGCCGATCGAACAGCAAATGAGCGGCGTCGACAACATGAATTACATGTATTCCCTGAACTCGACGGCCGACGGGCTAATGCGTTTGATTGTGGACTACGACGTAAAGACCGATCCAAATACCGACCTCATGCTCACGCAATTGCGACAGACACAGGCGGCTTCCCAATTGCCGACCGATGTCACCAATTACGGGATCACTGTGCAGAAGACCGTGACGGCTCCGCTGATGCTGGTCACACTCTACTCGCCGAACGGCACTTACGACGCGCGATTTTTGGCGAACTACGCGTACATCAACTTGTCCGACCAAATCAACCGGTCGTATGGCATCGGCAGCGTTCAAGTCTTCGGTGCCGGCCAATATGCGATGCGTTTGTGGGTGAAGCCGGACCGCCTCGCGAAACTAGGCATCACGGTTCCCGAGATCGTCTCAGCCATTCAGTCACAAAATAGCGTCAACCCGGCCGGGCAAGTGGGCGGTGAGCCGATTCCGAGGGGCCAACAGTTCACGTACTCCGTGCAGGCGCAAGGACGAATGACCTCTCCTGAAGAGTTTGGGGAGATCGTTATTCGAGAATCCGCCGGCGGTGCAGTAGTGCGACTGAGAGATGTTGCGCGCGTCGAGCTTGGAGCGCAGTCCTACAACCAGGTCAGCCGGCTGGATGGAAAAGACGCGGCCATCATCGCCGCGTATCAGCTGCCCGGTTCAAATGCCGTGCAAGCAGCAAGCGACATCCGGAAGCTCATGTCGGAACTAAAAGGCCGGCTGCCGGAGGATGTGGACTATGTGGTTTCCCTCGACACGACGCAGGCCGTAAATGAGGGCATGAAGGAAATCGTTCTGACACTCGTCATCGCCATTGTTCTGGTGCTTATCGTTGTGTTCGTGTTCCTGCAGGGCTGGCGTGCCACGCTGATTCCACTGCTTGCTGTCCCGGTATCCCTCGTGGGCACTTTTATTTTCTTTCCACTGTTTGGATTTTCGATCAATACGCTCTCGCTGTTCGGCTTGGTTCTAGCGATCGGTCTTGTCGTTGACGATGCTATCGTTGTCGTCGAAGCAGTCGAGCGCCACATCGAGGACGGTCTCGCGCCGAAGGCGGCGGCCCTCAAAGCGATGGAAGAAATTTCAGGTCCCGTCATCGGCATCGCTCTAGTTCTCTCTGCCGTCTTTGTTCCTACCGCTTTCATACCCGGAATCACGGGACGCCTTTATCAGCAATTTGCCGTCACCATTGCGTTTTCCGTGATCCTTTCCGCGTTCAACGCGTTGAGCCTGAGCCCGGCGCTGGCCGCATTGTTGCTCCGTCCGAAGACCTCCTCCGGTGGGCCGCTGAGGGCGTTTTTCGCGTGGTTCAATCGCGTATTCGCGAACGCCACCGAGTGGTATGTCCGGGTGTGCGGTTTTCTCATCCGCAAAAGCGCGATTGCAATCATCCTGCTTGCAGCTCTCGCAGTCGGGGCGGGTTGGTTTGGGAACAAAGTGCCCGCAAGTTTTCTCCCCGACGAAGATCAGGGCTATTTGTACGTCAATCTGCAGCTTCCGATCGCTGCTTCTCTTGAGCGAACGGACGAAGTGGCTGCGAAGATCGAAAACGCTCTGGCCAAGACCCCGGGCGTTGAGCACACGACGAGCGTCATCGGCTTCAGCCTTCTCAGCTTCGTGCGGACGAGTTACAACGCCTTCTTCTTTGTGACGTTGAAACCGTGGGACGAACGGACCTCGCGCTCCGAGCAACTCCAGGCGATCAAGCAGCACATCAACGAGCAACTGTCGTCGCTGCCGGAAGGCGTGGCCTTTTCCTTTTCTCCCCCTGCCATTCCAGGAGTCGGGACTTCCGGCGGATTTACCTTCGTTCTGGAAGATCGTGCCGGGATGGATCTCAAGTTTCTTTCGAAGAATCTCAATACTTTCCTTGCCGAAGCGCGCAAGCGCCCGGAAATCGCAGGTCTCAGCACTACCTCTCTCGCCAGCGTGCCCCAGCTGTACGCCAATGTGGATCGCGAAAAAGTCATCAAGCAAGGCGTAGCCGTAAAGGATGTGTACCAAACGCTTCAGACATTCATGGGCGGATTATTCATCAACTACTTCAATCGCTTTGGTCGGCAATGGCAGGTGTATGTCGAGGCGGAAGGCGACTATCGCACCCGGCCAGAAAATGTCGGCCAGTTTTATGTGCGAAATGACAAAGGAGGAATGGTTCCCCTCGCTTCTATCACTCGCTTTGAATCTCGCGATGGCCCTGAATTCACGATGCGCTTCAACGAATATCGCGCGGCGCAAATTAATGGCGCCGCCGCGCCAGGCTACAGTGCAGATCAGGCGATGAACGCTCTCGAAGATGTTTTCCGGAAAACCATGCCGCGTGAGATGGGCTTCGACTATCTAGGAATGTCTTTTCAGGAGAAGAAAGCGCGGGAAGGTGTTCCGGCGGCGGCCATTTTTGGCTTCTCTCTTTTGTTCGTCTTCTTGATTCTCGCAGGACTGTACGAAAGCTGGTCTCTCCCCTTCAGCGTGCTTCTTAGCACTCCAGTCGCAATTTTTGGGGCGTTTTTCGTTTTGTGGTTGCGCCGGACGGTTCTTACCGCCTTTCTACCGAGCTATATGGTTCAGATCGAGAGCGACGTGTATTCGCAAATCGGCCTAGTGATGTTGATTGGTTTGGCCGCGAAGAACGCGATCCTCATCGTAGAGTTTGCGAAAGAGCAATACGAGCAGGGCAAGCCGTTGATGGAGGCGGCGCTCGAAGGAGCGCGCCTGCGGCTTCGCCCGATCTTGATGACTTCGTTCGCATTCATTTTGGGTGCTGTCCCGCTGTGGACCGCTTCCGGTGCGGGAGCTGTGGCCCGCCAGATAATGGGAACCGCCGTAATCGGAGGAATGCTGACTGCGAGCCTCGTCGGTATCTTCTTCATCCCCGCCATGTTTTATCTCGTCGAGAAGTGGTCCGGTGCCGGTAGGCAACGACAGGCGTTGGCCACTGCTCAAGGCGCTCCAGCCGAGGCCGACTAGAATGAGGCCTTCCGCTTTTTTGTTGAGCGCCGCTCTTCTCGCTTCCGGCTGCACCGTGGGTCCGAATTACAGGCGGCCTGCTGTTCCCGTGCCGGGTTCGTATCGGGGATCAGGTTCCGAAGAAGGAACGCAGACGCAACTCGCCGCGCTTGGGGATCAAAAATGGTGGGATATTTTTCAGGACGAGCAGTTGCGTACGCTGGTCCGCACGGCACTCAACCAAAATTATGATTTACGCATCGCCGCATCCCGCGTACTCGAAGCACGCGCGCAACTTGGGATCACTCGGGCTGACCAATTCCCTACGTTGGGTGCCGGAGCCGGAATCGGTGACGCGCGTCAGGCCCAATCGAAGTTCCTGCCAGCCTTCGAAACGAGCACTGGGCAGCTAAATGTTTCCGCCGCGTGGCAACTTGATTTTTGGGGACAGTTTCGCCGTGCAACCGAAGCCGCAAGGGCGAATCTTCTCGCGAGCGAATGGGCTCGGCGCGAAGTTGTTTCGACGCTCGTAGCCAATGTCGCCGGCGCATACTTCCAACTGCGGGCGCTTGATCTGCAATTGGAGATTTCAAAACGGACGCTCAACTCGCGCCAGGAATCGCTGCGGCTGACACGAATCCTGGCGGACGGGGGCTCGACGTCGCTGCTCGACGTACGGCAGGCCGAGCAGTTGGTATTTACGGCCAGCGCGGAAGTTCCCGTCCTCGAACAGCAAATCGAACAGCAGGAAAATGTTCTCAGCATTTTGCTCGGTCAGAATCCAGGTGACATACCGCGAGGGCAAACGCTCACCGAGCAACGCCAACCTCCCGAAGTGCCGCCCGGGCTGCCGTCGTCTCTTCTCGAGCGGCGACCTGATCTTCAGCAAGCGGAAGCGCAGTTGGTCGCGGCAAACGCGGAGATCGGCGTGGCGCGCGCCGCGTATTTCCCTCAGATCTCGCTGAACGGCACAGGCGGCTTCCAGAGTTCTGCATTAACCAGCTTGTTCACCGGACCCGCCGGGGCTTGGAGCTTCGGCGCTACACTGGCACAGCCAATCTTTACGGGTGGCCGGCTCCGATCTGGAGTACGCCTCGCGGAAGCACGCCAGCAGACGGCGGCACTGTTTTATCAACAATCGATTCAGGGAGCCTTTCGCAGCGTCTCGGACGGCCTGGTGGCATACCACAAGACACGGGAATTCCGGGCACAACAGGAATTGCTTTTCCGATCCGCCGAGGATGCGGCGCGCCTTTCCCACATGCGCTACAACGGCGGTGTTACGGGGTATCTGGAAGTCTTGACCAATGAGACCAACGCCTTCTCGGCGGAGCTTGGTCTCGTGCAGGCACGGCTCAATGAATTGTTGGCTCTGGTTCAGCTTTACCAAGCATTAGGAGGGGGCTGGCGGGAATAGCGCGTGGCTGTAAGGCTGATGGTATCCCCCTTCATATCACGCCACTTTTTTGCTCCTAGTGTGGAGATGTCGCCCCCCGAATCTGGTGCACTCTTGGTGCACTCTAGCCTGCAAATGAGAGCACCGTAAATCATTCAAAACAAATCAAAGGGTGTGAGTACAAACAGGACAGGATGAATTAGCAAACCGCCGCTTCACGGGACGGTTGTCCCATCGAAGAGTTGTTCTCAAGTTGTTCTCGAAAAACTGGGGTGCACCCCTAAGATGGCACAAATTATTTGGACACAGCTTCCGCTTTCCTAAAGGCGTTCTTGCATCTCCTAGCAGGAGAAGGGGTCTTGGGAAGGGGACGGCATTAGAGTCCCTTTCCCCAGTAGCCCTTTAGAAATCTTTCTGCTGTTCTCTTTGTTCTCAAAGAACACCATCGTTGCGCTTCGCGATTCGGCCGAAGCTGACGTCTCGATCTGTTGCTCGAACTCTTCGGGAGATCGATAGCCCAGCGCCGAGTGCAAGCGCAGCCGATTGTAATACTGCTCGATGAACTCTTCGATGTTCGCTCGTAGATTTTCTAGATCATCGTACTTGTTGGCGTAGATTTCTTCCCGCTTTAGCGTCTTCATGAAGCTTTCGCAGCTGGCATTGTCGTAGGGGTTTGCCGGCCGACTCATGCTCGGAACCATGTGGTGCTTCTCGAGGATGGCTATATATTCCGCGTGAGCGTATTGAAACCCGCGATCCGAGTGATGCACCAGGCCGGGTGCGGGCTGTCGTCGCTCGATGGCTTGCTCCAGCGCTCCGATGGTGAGCCGTACTGCTAGTGTGCGATCCAGAGCCCAGCCCACCACTTTGCGTGAGAACCCATCGAGGATCACCGCTAAGTAGACAAATTCCGCCTTCAACCGAATGTAGGTGATGTCCGCTACCCAAAGCTGATTGATCCCGCTCAGCTTCATCCGAGCAGCTAAGTTCAGATATACCTCGAACTTGTGGTTCGAGTTTGTGGTGACCTTGAAGCGCTGCGGTTGCAGGCCCAGCAGGTTATCTTCCCGCATGATCCGCACCACACGCTTGTGATTGATCTGCATTCCTCGACGGTGCAGCTCCGCGGCGATTCGTCGATAGCCGTAACGGCGGCGATGTTCGAGGGCAATCTGCTGGATTGCAGATCGCACCTCCAACTCTTCGTCGGCAGGTTGCTGCTCTTTCAGCGAGCGGTAGAAACTTCTGCGACTGACCGGCACCAACTGGCACATGCGTTCGATACTCAGGCTGCCTTGCAAAAGCATTACTTCTCGGATCTGCTCGTAGATGCTGTCTCGCCAGTTCCCTCGCGCTTCTGGCGTCGAGCCTCGACTTTTTGCAAGGCACCTTTGAAAAAATCCACCTCCAGGGTCTTCTCTGCCAAAAGCTGCTTCAAGCGATGGATTTCCTTGCGGTGAGCCGATGCGTGCGTGCTGGGCCGCGACGCTTCTTGTCCTGGTTCAACCATCTCCAGCTTCCTGCGCCACTTGTAGAGGCACCTCGGTCGTACCCCGAGTTCTCGCGCCAGCTCACCGACATCTTCGCAAGTCTCCATCCGTGCGACAGCCATTCGCTGAAATTTCCGGGAGTATCTCTTTCTCTCCACTGTGGTTCCTTTCCCGGAAACTGTGCCTCATTTTTGTGTGTCAGTCCAAGGGTTCACTCCAAAACTAACAAAAAATAAGAGGTTCAATCGTCGAAATTTCGAGCTCCGAACTTGAGAACAGAAGGAAAAAAAGCGCAAAGAAAGCGAAAAGATGCACCTGAGAACAACTTGAGAACAGAACCCCCCAATACCCCCCCTAAAACAGCCTAAATGACGCAGCAAGAAGCTAGAAGAATCAGCTACTTACATGATGTATGATTTTCCGTTGGTCCTAGGTTCAAATCCTAGCGGGCCCACCAACAATTCAGGGTCCGGCCCGGAGACATGGGTTACACGACGTACCTAAGACATGGGTACCTTTGTGTCCGGTACGATGTGTTACCTATGTGTCGAGCCGCACACAGAAGACAGAACAAAATATCGATCAACGCGACGAGACCTCGATGAGGACCTTGTAGAGCGTGGGTTTTGACGATGTCGCCTCCGCACAGTCTGAGCGAGGCCGACGAATATTTTTATGCCGTCCCAAAGTTCCGACGTATCGCCCAGCTTAGTGGTTGTAACGCCGATGTGACGTAGGAGAACTTAAGAAGTTGGGTTCGATGCGCCTGGACAGTGGGTTAGAGGCGCTTGCGGGCACGTATTGCGAGCTGCGCTTCAAGCGTAGTGTGGATGGGAATTTTGACGCCGAGACCGACAACAAATAGACAAGGGTTGGCTGGTTGTTTTCGAACGGATCGTCGCGAATCCTGACTGCTTCAGGTCTCTGTTGGGTTTGCTCTGCTGAACCCGGGTACGCACCGACGTTGCCATTGGGGGATGGGTGGGGATTTTCCACTCGGGCTCAAAGGAGACACCATCCAAAAGGGGATCCACCGCCAGCGTCGTTATAGAGAGGACAGGAAGCTTTTCCCAAAAACGGACCGCGCCAAGAATTCGAAGGCGTCGGTTGAACCCCGCTAAGAACGGAGGCATGCGATGTCGACAAAGCCGAATTGGACAGTCCTGGTTTATATGGTGGCAGACACTGGCGATAGCTTCTATCAAGACGCCATGAGCGATGTCACCGAAATGATGAGCGCCAAATTTGGCGACCAGATAAGAGTCGTGGTGCATGCAGATGCCCCATCACCCTGGCTGCCCAAGTGCTGGGCGATTAGGCCCGGGGAGGCTACCGAGGTCCCTAGCTATGGCAAGGGACTGTTGGATTTCGTCCAGATGTCGGTAGACAAGTACGAGACGGAAAACTTTCTCCTTGTTTTATGGGGGCACGGAGAAGGCATCGACTGGAAGCAAAAGGTCCTTGCGGACCGACCGACCAACCCACCCATCGTTGGAGCGGGCAAACGATTTGCGCCAGGCTCACAAGGTGCTGTCGAGGTCGGGGAGCTCGGGAAGGCGCTGGCTGGGCTACGACTCGGGAAAGTTAAGAGAGAAAACGTAGTCGTCGGCTTTGACGCGTGTTTGATGGGCATGGTTGAGGTCTACGAGGAAATTCAACCTTACGTCGGTTGGGCGGTCGCGGCGAATGACGAGATACCTGTGACTGGTTGGCCATATCAGGCTGTCTTGCAACTACTTGGGGACTATCCCAAGACGCAGCCCAAGGAACTGGCCGAAAAGATCGTAGATATCTGCGCCGATTGGTATTCCGACTACAGCCCCGATACCAAGGTCAGCTTTGCTGCTTGTGACCTTTCGAGGAATCGTGCGCTTCTTGAGTCCGTGACGAGCTTGGCAGGTGAGCTGAGTGCGCGCATCAATGAACCCTCCGTGCGGAAGGCGGTAAAGGAGGCGCGTGACTACGCCGAGGACCTCGAAGAAATAGCCTATATCGATCTATACGCTTTTTGCAGCGAACTCAAGCGACAAACTGATGAGGCGCCGGACGCCGCGAACAGGGTGATTGATGCGCTCAACGGGTTCGTGATTGGACATCAATTTTCCGATAGCTATCCTCAAAAGTACTCGGAGGATTCGCGAGCATTGTCGATCTGTTTCCCGGCATCGGCGAAGTTGGTGGGGAGCATCCCGGATCTTAAGGTCAATTGGGGCTCCTACACCGATCTGACATTTTGCCGGAAGACACACTGGCCGGACTTTCTGAAAAGCTTTTGGGACAGACGGCAGGTCGATACTGGTCTATTCAAACCAAAATCTCTGGCACAGATAGCAGGCTTGGGCTAATTCGTCCAAATCCATGTTCTCAGAAAGGGAGGATCGATGAATACGGAAGCGCAACCAATGAAAAGGCTGGGTTTGTCAACGAAACGTCTTGGCAGAACGACGAAAAGACTCACAGCAATGGAAGACCATTCGGAATCAGGAGCCGATGGCGATTACACGGTAAAAGCGGCCGACGGAACAGACATCCTCATCGCCGGTGCGATCGCCATCAGGGTATTGGAACATGGTGAGTTAAACCTCGTGACCGACGCCGGCCGTTGGTATCTTTTTGCTCCGAACGCATGGAAGACGGCGTTCCCCACGCAACCCAAGCCCGGCGAATCCAGCGGGAATGCGTAGTTGTCCCGGATTCACCGGCCATAGGATCCGAAGGCGGCCCAATAGTAAGGATGCGACGTACCAGGCTGCCTACGTAAGGTGTCTTCGGCCTGCTGCAGAGCCTTGGTAGTTGGCCGGCCCTGAAACAGGCCGTTGTAAAACTCAGTCATCGTTTGCTGTGTAGTCCGCGAGTCCACGGGCCACCGCGAGGCAATGACGTGCGGGACGCCCGCACGCAGGAAGCCCCGAACAAGGGTATTTGGCCCGGTAAATCCCTTCTCTGTCTCCGCCGTAGCACAAGCCGACAGCACCACCAATTGCAGACGATGGAGTGCGGCATTTTCCAAGTCGCTTGCAGAGAGCAGTCTCGGCTCGCCCGCATTTTCGTCGGAATTCGGGAGAGACGCTAAAACCAGGCCGCTTCCTCGAACGCTTGAGATGGCGTGCCCGGCAAAGTGAAACACTTCGCTGTGGGACAACTCTCCCTGAATGGCCAAGGAGGTGGCTGCGGTTCCGGAAAGCAAGTGCGAGTGCCGAAATTGGGAGGCAACCTCTCGTGCTTCCCGGTCGGCATCGGGCAGCGGAGCAAAGCGAGAGACGACCGCGGTAGCGAGCGTGGGCATCCCCACGACGAGGGCCGCAGTTTCTCGAGAGAATACTGCAGGCGGCCGCAGGTTCAACCAGTAGCCGAGACCCGGCGAAATCACCATGGAAAAATCGCTGCCCAAGTATTCTCCCTTAGGGTCAACCAACGCTGGCCAGGGAACGTCGCTCAAAATGGAGTCAGACTCTACGATCAGCAGTCGATCGGGCTCAAGTTCACGCGCGAACGGTGCAACGAGCAAATCGTAGAGGTTCCTGGCTTCGCTCCGGAGTTTGGCCATGTCAGAGTACGGATCGGCGCACAGGTGCGCAAAGTCTCTGACCCGGGCTCCCAATTCCTCATGGGAGGCTGCAATCCTCGCGAAGTTCACTCCGCGATCATCGAACGCCCAGGCGACAACTCCGGAAGGTAGAGACACGAAGGAAACCACTGTTTCGTGCTTGAATGCCGGAAGTGCGGTCCTAATCCGAAGCAGAAACCGTGGGTCGGGTTCCGTATCCAAACTCTGAGGGTCGAAACGCTTTCCCGAAGACGGAAGTCGGGGGCGGCGCAGAGGCGAGGCCAAATACGATTCCCAGATTTCCAACGCTCGATTGGCGTTCTCCGATTTTCGCAGATACAACTCAACTAGCGTGCGATAAGCGGGCGAGGTGTCGCGTTCCCACCCAAGGCGGTCTGCGTCGGTGCGAAGGGAGCCCAACTCCGTTTCCGCGATGTTCACGGCGATCCGAAGAGCGCGTTCCGCCGCGGGCAGAGCCCCGCGACGAAACTGCAATTCACCCAGCGTTTCGTAATATCGAAATGCATTCTCGGTGTCTGGAATCGTACCCAGAAGAGGTCTGGCCTGCTCGAGCCGTGCCGACGCGAGCTCAAGCCGGCCTTGCTGGACCGCGACCGCCGCCCATTGAATTTCGGCCAGAGCACGGTAGAGCCGGCCGGTCGCGGTAGAAGAGAGCGCGGCGAACTGCTGATTGGCGGACTTGAATTCTGTCTCCGCCTCTGGCAGATTCTCGACCCTTGTTGCGGCCACGGCGAGATTGTAGTGCGCCACGGCCTGAAATGATTTGTCTGGGGTCCTTTCAATCATGCCAAGGCCTTCGCGCCACAAATGGTAGGTCAGGTGCTGCTGGTCGGCCTCCTCGGCGAGAATGGCCAATTCCAGATAAGACTCATAAGCGTGGATGGGGTTGTTCCAGTCTTCCCAGAAACTTTGCAATCCGGCGCGAGTATCCTGCCAGGCGCGTTCCGTTGAGTTAAGAAATCCGGAAGCAAAAAGAATGCTGCGCAGGTATTGCCCCGGGTACCCACTATTTTTTGTGAATTCGAGCGCCTCTTCGCTTCGTTGTTGAGCAACACCAAGATTTCCAGCAAATCCCTGACATGTTGCGAACCACAAGATGGCTTGCGCATGCAGCCAAGAGTAGCGGTCCAAATTCCTCGCGTGCAGTTGCCGGTCAGCGGCCTGAATGCACGGTTGCACCCGCCCCTCGCGGGCCATGGAGTAGATGATTTCTTCGCGCGCGCGCAGATATCCTGCGTCCGACTTTGCTCTTAGAAAAAACTGAGCTGCAGATTCTGCAAGAATCTGGGCGGAGTCAGCGTCGCCGGATGCATTCGCCTTTGCCGCTTGTGCAAGAGACTCCAGCGCTCTCACGAAAGGTTCCATCACAACTTGCGGCATAGAATCCGCAGGCAATTCGACGAGAAGATTGGCGAGCCAGAGGTCCTTGTGATGTATGCGGAAAACGTTGGCTGCAGCGATGAGCGCGTCCCACACTCGTGGTTCTCGTCGCCACGTGTGTGCGGCCGTCGAATCAGTCGAAACATACAGGGACGCCAGCCATTGGCGGACGGCAAGATCCAAGTACTCCTCATCAAGGGAAACGGGCCAGCGCAGGGAGGGAGTTGACGGAGCGTCGGCACGGGCCCGGAGCAAGGAAGCCGCCGCCACAGGATCACTTTGCAGTAGGGCCGCAGGTCCGTCGCGTGCCTTCATCTTATCGCGCAGCTCGTTCAGATGCTGCCTAGCCTCACCCGCCCAATCGCCATTCGGATCGACTCGCAGGTAGTGTTCCCAGTCGCCGATGGCTTCGTTATAGGCATATATCTGCTCCAGAGCGATGGCACGGTTGAATAGGATCAGTGGGTCGTCGGGAGTCTTCGCAAGCGCACGACCAAGCAATTCTATGACTTGTCCATAGTCAATCGCGCGGTCTCCGGCCTCAGCTCGTTCGAAGTAAGCTGTCGCAAGATCCGTCAGCAATGGCGGTGAGTCCGGTTGGGCGTCCAGCAGACGCCCAAACGTTCGAATGGCCTCGTCGTAATGGCCTTCGAGAAGTTCTACTCTGCCGCTCGCCACCAAGGTCGTTTGATCGTCGGGTCGCGAAGCCAGTCGTTCTTTGATCAAGTACTTGGCTTTGAGCAAGCTGGCCGGTTCCGCAAAGGCAGATCGGTCACTGCCTCGCTGTCGGCGAACTGGGCCGTATGCGGCGCCAGCGATCCGCAATTCGAATGGTCGCTGCTGGACATAGGCTTCGGCGACAAGCTGGTCAATCGAAGGTTCGTTGCGCTTTTGCACAATCCATGCTGTCGTCCCCAGAAGGAGCACAAAGGCCGCGGCTGCATAAACCCACAGGTGCCGGGTGGAAGTTCGTGGATTCGAGGCGAATCGATCCGCCAAGACGCGTCCCCATCGCCCGATCGACGCCCAAGAACCCTCTTGCTGGCGAGCGTGCGCGACCTTGAGCTTTTGCGCGAGGGATTGCTGCCACTCCGGTTGCGCACTGCGGAGCGAGCTGAGCAGCGCGAGCTCCTGTTCGCTTATGCCTTCCGTGAAGTCTTGAACTGCCTGGCGCAAGATCGAAGCGCAAGCATCGCAGCCGGCGGCATGCTCAAGGAGGACCGTTTCGCGTGACTCTGACAACTGGCTGGCTACGACGCCCATCCATTCGGTTTCGGAAGGGCATTCTCGAGCCGGGCCGGCCACTCCCGTCACGCCCGGCTCCCCAAGACATTGCTGGAAGTCTTTGTGCATCTCCACAAGCCCTCGGCACGACTCACAATTGGCCAAGTGGTGCAGGGCCTCGTCCGATCGCGCCTCCTCAAGTGAGGTACCAGCCCCTTCGGGCGAGCTCCTCGCGAACCGTTCGATATCCTCGAATTCAAGATGTTCCCCCACCAAGTTTTCCCTTTCTCGTCTTAATACAACGACTTTAGGGGCCAAATTCATTCGGCGCGCGCACTGGTACCGGTTTTAAGTCGATCTCGGCCAATTTCGTCGCGCAAGAGCCGCGTCAACCGAAGAATGCTGCTCTCGACACCTTTCGTACTCAATCCAATTGAAGGAAGGGTCGCGATGGCATTTGCGGTGAGTCCGACGCGGTAATACAACCAGAAAACCTTACGATCTCGTTGTAGGTGTGGACCTGCCGCGAGCCTGCCGAGGGTATCATCTACTTCGCGCAGCAGAACGGCCCTTTCGGTGCTGTTAACGGCCGAGGCTGCGCCACGGGGATCATCATGAGATTCGACTGAGGAGTCGGCTTCTACCTCCACCGTGCCGGAACCTCGCTTGGACGAATTTGCAGCCTTGAGATGGTCGTGGACCAGATTCGCAGTCACCACCTTGAGATACCCATAGAACGCATTCGGGTGACTTGACTGGAAGTTTCGAAGCATGCGGAAGTTATTCGCGCAAAGTTTAAGGTAGGTTTCCTGAACCAAATCGTCAATTATTGAGGGCGAAGATACGCCCCAGCGCCTGGCAACACGAAGCACCACCGTCGCGATCAGGCGGTGGAATCTCCGCACAAACTCCCCCCACGCCTCCGCGTCATCGGTCTGTTTACATGCGACGACCAATTCCTCCGCAGATAGTGAAGCGTAATCCATACGCGACCAATGCGAATTCTACACGTACTTGGGACATTCACGGTAATTCCGCGAAGGGTTTACTTGAGATTTTGCGTTCTTTCTTTGCGAAGGAAGGGCATCCATCTTGGAGGCTAAAGACTTTCGGGATGTGACCCCGCACAAAACGAAATGGGCCCTACGCGAGGCGCGTCAATGTCTGATACCAAGATACCCAACGTCACAGGATTTCCCACGAGCGATGTACGGATACGGGCCGATGGAAACCAGATTTCGGCGGTACCAGAAAAGCGCGGTCGGACCCCCCACACCAACCATGAATCGCACTTGAGGACTGGTGTTTCTGCCGGCTACGACAGTTTTCAAAAACCATCCAGTTGGGAAGACAGGACGATCCTGGGCTCGCTAGCCTCACATTCCTCGATTTCGCTCGACAGCCTGCGCAAAGCGAAAAACTTGCTGGCTCGCGGAGTCGCAAAGAAAAGACGAACGAACGAGATGGCTATAGCGCGTGAGGTCCAACGAAAATTGTTTCCGCAGCATCTGCCTTCACTCGAGACCCTGGACTATGCTGGAAACTGCGAACCGGCGTGGACGGTAGGCGGCGACTATTATGACTTTCTTGAAAAGAGCAAGGGCCGAGTGGGCTTCGTTCTCGCGGACGTCTCCGGAAAGGGAGTTTCCGCTGCTCTATTGATGGCCAACCTGCAAGCGAACATACGGAGCCAGTATGTTGTTGCGCACGAAGACCTGGCGGTATTGTTTCGTTCGGTGAATAAATTGTTCTATGAGTCCGTCATGTTGGGTTTCTTCGCGACACTATTTTTTGCAGAGTACTTCGATGCAACGCGGGAGCTGCGCTACGTCAATTGCGGACACTGCCCGGCATTCCTGTTTCATGCCGACGGCACCCGTGAAAAGCTGAACGCCACGGCCACGGTGCTCGGGATGTTCGAGAGCTGGGATTGCGCAGTTGGTCAAGCAACCATCTCGTCCGGAGACATCTTGGTGGTGTATTCCGACGGAGTAACCGAAGCGCAGAGCGGCTCGGGCGAGCTCTTCGGTGAAGATGGTTTGCTCGCCGCGGTTCAGGCAAATGCAAGTCTTCCGGCAGCGGGCCTGTTAAAGGCGATTGCGGAAGCGGCGCGCAGCTTCGGCGGCAATGAGCACCAGGACGACCTTACCCTTCTTGTCGCTCGCGCGTGCTAGTTGGTTCGTGCGAACCCGTTGTCCTAGCTTCAAATCCTAGCGCCCCCACCAACAATCCATTCCCTACGTTTCATTCCCTTAACGGACGAGCACCGCCGCTACGCTCCCGTCAGTACCGTTGCTCCGTAAGCCTCCACAACAATCTTTCCCTGAACAGCTTCTCCCGACTGCGCGTTCTTGTATGATTTCTCCAATTCCAAACTCTGCGCTCTCCTCGTGTGATTGAGCACGTATATCCATCGCATCGCTCCGCTCTTTCGCATCGTCACTTCGACTCCCGGCGGCGCAGGAATCTCCGGCATCATGCCCGCCATCCGTTCCAGCGTGATCAGCACTCGCGCGAGACTCGGAGCATCCAAATGCGCTCCGACATAGATCGCCTTCCCGCGTCCAAACGCATTCATCGTTACCGCGGCCTTGCCGATGTGTTCGCCGGTCGTGTACGTCGCCACAACCTGCGCTTCCTCTGCCCGCAACACGTCGGCCCAAACGTCACACTCACCCTCCGGACCCTTGAACATCGTGCCAAATCTCACGCCCTGCTTCCCGGAGTAAATCGGAACATATTCTTCCACGACGGCGCCCATCACCTTTCGCAGCAGCCCCGGCAGCGGCGTCTTCACGATCTGGCCGTGCTCATCCTTCACGCCCAGCCGGTAATTCCCGACAAAGACCCCGCCTCCTTGCACATACTCTTCGATCCGCTGCGCCTGCTTCTCCGACACGACATACAGCAACGGCGCAAACACAATCTTGTACTTCGAAAGATCCTTGCTGCCGTCCACGATGTCCATCAGCGCGCCGCCCGCGGCCGCTACTCCGTACCACGTCATGATCTCTTGAATATATTTGAGCTTCGGCTGGCTGGGTTGTATCGCCGTCGCCCAATCCGAGTTGTAATCAAAAATCAGCGCCGCATTCGCCATGTAGTCCGCATGCAGCGCCTCTTCGCCCAGTCCCTTGAGCTCTTTGACCGTCGCGACGATTTCCGCAAAACCAGCGCTCTTCGATCGATCGTGGTTCAAAAGCCCGTGCCAGTATTCTTCGGCGCCGAACGTTGCCGAGTCCCACCGGAAATAATTGATCCCCATCGCCCCGTGCGCCACCGTTTGATACGACCACAGTCGCAATTGCCCCTTCTCCGGCTGCGCGCTGAAAAACGTTTGGCCCGCTTTCCCGCTCTGTTGCTCCATCACCAGAAACGGTTTGCCGTCTTTCGCTCCACGCGTCATGTCCAGACTCCACGACGTCGACGACGCAATAAATTCGCTCGGAATCGCCGCGCCGCCATCCGCTCCCATGGCGTAGATCGCCACAAAGCCCGGATAGTTGTCGGTCGATACGAAGTCCAGACCGGCGTAAAGATCGCTTAAGATGATCGTGTCGACACCGGCCACGCTGTTCGTCGTCACGAAATGATGCGGGCAGTATTTTCGCAGCGCCGCGAGTTGCAAATCCAGAAAACTGACGTTCGCATAGCTTTGGTATCGGTCGTAATCCAACGCCATGCCAGGATTCGGCGGTCCTCCCGAAGGCAATGGCACCGGAACTTGCTCGAAGTCCGTATACGTCTGGCTCCAGAAAACAGTTCCCCACGCCGAATTCAGTTTTTCCAACGTGCCATACTTCGCCTTGAGCCATTCCTGAAAACCCGCTCGGCAATATTTGCAGTAGCAGCGCGGATATTCCGACAGCGTCAATTCATTGTCGATCTGCCAGCCGAGCACTCCGCTCGTATCCGCGAAGCTCCGCGCCATTGCGATGGCCATCTTCAGTGAAAGATCGCGATACACTTTGTTCGTCGGACATGTAAACCGCCGTCCTTCCGGGCTCAGTGTCATGCCCGTCGAAGTGACCAGCATCACCTCGGGATATTTTTGCGTCAGCCAAGGTGGTGGTGCCGCTGACGGCGTTCCCAGGATCACGCCCAGCCCGGCCTTCTCCAGCATTTCGACGGACTTGTGCAGCCACGCAAAATCAAACTTGCCTTCGCTAGGCTCCATCAGCCCCCACGCAAACTCCGCGACGCGCACATTGGTCAAGCCGATGGCCGCCATCATCTGCGCGTCCTCCACCCACAAACTTTCCGGCGTCTGGTCCGGATAGTAATCCACGCCAAACAGCAGCGGTGCGGCGCCCACCGCACCGTTTATCGCGTTGATTCGCCCTAAGTCCCGCCCACGCAGTGGATTCGCCAGAACGCCGAGAGAAGCCGCAGCTCCCGACAAGAAGAACCGCCGGTTCATATTCATGGTGATCTCCTCAGCGCGGCCTCCGCGCGAAAACGTTTACCACCGTGTTGGAACGAAGGAGCCTAAAAATGCCTCTTGACATCTAGATTACCTTTATATATACTACACGTTCTAGATAATCGTATTCGAAACTGCCCTCGAGTCTCCAGCACAGTCACAAACAGGCATGTTCGGTAGTTCGGCAAAATTAACATCCCAAAACGTCAGTTGCCATCAGAGATTTGCAGACTCTCGATGCCTTGCGGTCGCGGAAGGTTTGTCAATTCAATGGTTTGCAGATTCTCGAAACATTAGCGGGGGGAGGCCTACGCCCAAGCTTCCCATTTCAGAACTCTTCGCCACATCCGCCAGGATCCTAGCAGATGCCGCCGAAGCACAAGTACTTGATCTCGAGATAATCGTCGATACCGTACTTCGATCCTTCGCGCCCGAGGCCGGATTCCTTCATCCCTCCGAATGGCGCAACTTCGGTCGAGATCATGCCGGTATTGATGCCCACGATGCCGTACTCCAGCGCTTCCGCAACACGCCAGATCCGCGCAATGTCGCGCCCGTAGAAATAGGCGGCGAGCCCGAACTCGGTATCGTTCGCGAGTGACACAGCCTCGGCTTCGGTCTTGAAGCGGAACAGCGGTGCAACAGGTCCAAACGTCTCCTCGCGCGAAATCAGCATCTTCGGCGTCACATCGGCGAGCACCGTCGGCTCGAAGAAACGTCCGCCGAGCGCGTGTCGATTTCCGCCGAGCAAAACTTTCGCGCCGTTCGCCTTCGCGTCTGCGAGATGGCTTTCCACTTTTGCCAGCGCGGCGTTGTCAATCAACGGACCTTGCGTCGCGCCGGTTTCGAGGCCTGACGCGGGCTTCAGATTCCTCACCGCCTGTGTGAGCTTCGCCGCAAACGCATCGTAGATACCGTCCTGCACGTAAAAACGATTCGTGCTGATGCAGGTCTGCCCGGTGTTGCGATATTTGGACTGGGTTGCTCCTTCAATCGCGGCGTCAATGTCCGCATCGTCGAAAACGATGAAAGGCGCGTTGCCTCCGAGCTCGAGAGAAATTTTCTTAATCGTGCCCGCGCACTGCGCCATCAGCAATTTGCCGATTTCTGTCGAACCCGTAAATGTGAGCTTGCGAACAATTGGATTCGACGTCAGTTCGCCGCCAATCTCCTGTGGCGATCCCGTCAGCACGTTGAAAACACCTTTCGGAACGCCGGCGCGTTCGCCGAGTTCGGCAAGAGCCAGCGCCGAGAGCGGAGTCTGCTCCGCCGGCTTGATCACCAGCGTGCAGCCTGCGGCAAGCGCGGGGCCCGCTTTGCGCGCAATCATCGCCAGCGGAAAATTCCACGGCGTGATCGCCGCCACAACCCCAACCGGCTGCTTGATCACGACGATGCGTTTGTCGGCCTGATGTTGCGGAATCGTATCGCCGTAAATGCGCTTCCCTTCTTCAGCAAACCACTCAAGAAACGCACCGGCGTAAGCGACTTCGCCACGCGCTTCTGCCAGCGGCTTTCCCTGCTCGAGCGTCATCAGCTTTGCAAGGTCTTCCTGATTCGCCAGCAGCAGGTCGAACCACCTGCGCAAAATGATCGCCCGCTCTTTTGCGGTCTTCTTGCTCCACGCGGGAAATGCGCGGTTCGCCGCTTCGATTGCCTGGCGGGTTTCGCTTGCGCCAAGGTCGGGAACGTTAGCGATGATTTCGCCGGTCGCGGGATTATCGACGGAGAAGGTCTTGCTCGCGGTGATCCATTGACCGTCGATGTACGCAGCTTCGCGAAAGAGTTTTGGATCTTTGAATTCCGAAGCGATGGTGGCGGTTTTGGTTGCAGTTTCGGGCATGGCGGCTGCTCCTGGAGGTGCTACGGTTTAGATGCCGGGAAACCGAGTGTGATACGAGCGGCGCGCACTTGCAACAGTCGATGCAACCTTCGGAGAGAGCCGGCGTCCTTGCCGGCTGCGGCTTGCAGCTTCAAACTTCATCATGGGCAACGACGTAGCATCTTTGCAGCCGCAGCTACGCGTGCGTCAGCGCTGCGTGCTTGCTTTCAGTGACGCTGGCCAGCGCGGCCTCAATCACGTCGAGCCCTTCATCAAATTGCTGATCGCTGATCACAAGCGGCACCAAAATGCGAATCACGTTGTTGAACGTGCCCGCGGTGATCGTGATCAAGCCGTGCTTGTAGCAATACGCCGCGATCTGTTTGGTCTCGTTATCGGCCGGCTCGCGCGTTTCCGCGTTGCGAACCAGCTCGATAGCGCACATTCCGCCAAGTCCGCGCACCTGCCCGACGAGCTGCCACTTTTTCTGCCAGCCTTGCGCACGCTTCTCGAAATGTTTGCCAATCGCGGTTGATCGCGCCAGCAAGCCTTCTTTTTCGATCGTTTCGATTGCAGCCAGCGCCGCCGCGCACGAAAGCGGATGTCCACAGTAGGTGCCACCGAGGCCGCCAATCGCCGGCGCATCCATAATTTCCGCGCGGCCTGTCACTGCGGCGATCGGCATCCCCCCGCCGAGCGATTTCGCCATCGTGATCAGATCGGGCTCCACGCCGAAATGCTCCGATGCGAACCATGTCCCGGTGCGAGCGAATCCCGACTGCACCTCGTCCGCAATGAACAAAATCCCATGCCTGCGGCAAATTGCCTGCAGTGCTTTGAAATAGTCGCGCGGCGGAACAACGAATCCACCCTCGCCCAGCACCGGCTCCGCGATGATCGCAGCCACGGATTCCGCCGCGACGCTACGCTTGAACGCGTTTTCAAGATGGTGCGCAAACGCTTCGGTCGTCGTTTCACCTTCAGCGCGATATTCGTAGGCAAACGGAATCCGGTAGACATCGCTCGCGAACGGCTCGAACCCCGCCTTATAAGGATGCGCCTTGCTGGTAAGTGACATCGCCATCAGCGTGCGTCCGTGAAACGCGTCTTCAAAGCAGATAATTGCTGGCCGCTTGGTGTACGCGCGCGCGATCTTCACTGCATTCTCAACGGCTTCGGCGCCGGTGTTGAGCAGGATCGTCTTCTTCGCAAAATTACCCGGCGTCAGCGCGTTCAACTTCTCCGCGACCGCGATGTAGCCTTCGTACGGAGTGACTGCGAAGCAGAGATGCAGATGCTTTTCGAGCTGCTCGCGAATCGCTGCCGTCACGCGTGGCGCCTGGTGGCCGATATTCAGGCAGCCGATGCCACCGGCGAAATCGATGTAACGATTTCCGTCGACATCCGTGATCGTCGCGCCATCAGCGGTGGCGGCGAACACCGGAGTAGTGTTGTACGGCGCACGCGGAACGGCAGCGTCGCGCCGCTTCATCAGCGCGCGGGAACGCGGTCCGGGAATTTCCGTCTTAATTTGAATTGTGGCCATGTTCAGTACCATCCAATTGGAGTTTCGTCGAGATTCACGAAAACCTGTTTCGTTTCCAGATATTCCTCAAGCCCCCAGGGACCGAGCTCCCGGCCGAAGCCGGATTGTTTGTAGCCGCCCCACGGCGCTTCGACGTAGGTCGGCTGCATGTGATTGACCCAGACGATTCCGGCCCTCAAAGATTTGACGACGCGGAAGGCCTTATAGATGTCGCGAGTCCACACGGCAGCGGCAAGGCCGTACGGTGTGTCGTTGGCGATGCGGATAGCGTCGGCTTCGCCATCAAACGGGATGACGCTGGCAACGGGGCCGAAAATCTCCTCGCGCGCGATGCGGGCGTTGTTATCGACGTCATAAAAAATCGTTGGCTCAAGATAAAAACCTTTGCCGAACTGCTTCGGCCGGCCGCCGCCGATTGCAACCTTCGCTTCTTTCTTTCCGAGATCGAGATACGAAGTGACGCGATCGTATTGTTCCTTGCTGACGAGCGGACCCATTTTCGTTTCGCGAGCGAGTGGCGCGCCAAGCGTGATGCGTTTTGCTTTTTCGGTCATCGATTCCACAAATTTCGTGTAGATCGATTTTTCGACGAGGATGCGGCTGCCGGCGGAGCAGACTTCGCCCTGATTGATAAACACGCCAAAGAGCGCGCCGTCCACGGCGGCTTCCCAATCGGCTTCGGCGAAGAAAATGTTGGGGGATTTGCCGCCGAGTTCCAGCGTGACACGCTTGAGTGTGTCGGCGGCGCTTTTCACGATGATTTTTCCGACGGCAGCGCTGCCGGTGAACGCGACCTTGTCCACGCCGGGATGCGCGACGAGCGCGGCGCCAGCGGTTTCTCCGAAACCGTTGATGATGTTGACGACTCCGGACGGCAAGCCAACATCGTCAAAGTAGCCGGCAAATTCCAGCGCGGTGAGCGGCGTTTGCTCCGCGGGTTTCAGCACGCAGCAGCAGCCCGCAGCCAGAGCGGGCGCGAGCTTCCACGCTGCCATGAGCAGCGGATAGTTCCAGGGAATAATTTGAGCGGCGACTCCAACAGGTTCGCGGAGCGTGAAGCTCAACGCATTCGCGGGAACTGGGTTCACGTGGCCGGTAACCTTGGTCGCGAGGCCTCCGTAATATTCGAAGCAGGTCGCGACGTCGGCGATGTCGTATTCCGCTTCGACGATCGGCTTGCCCGTGTTGCGGCATTCGAGATCGGCGAGCGCGGTGGCGTTCTGGCGAACTTTGTCGGCGAGCTTGAAGAGGACGCGACCGCGATCCTGCGCGGTCGTCTGGCGCCAAGGACCGTTGTCGAACGCTTCGCGCGCGGCTTTCACGGCGGCATCGACGTCGGGTTTGCCGGCCGCGGAAACTGTGGCGATCACTTCCTCGGTAGAGGGATCGAGGACGGGGAATGTTTCACCGGAGGCCGCGGCGATCCACTGGCCGTTGACGAAATTCTTGTAGGATTTCACATTTGACGCTGCGGTGGTGGTTGGCATCATGGCCCTCCGAGAACGGTTACCCATATTTTAGTACAGACACGGCTGTGCCGTGCCCTAAGCTGCCGGTGCTACGGCCACTTTTCTCGCGGCTTTGCGACGGCCATAGACAAAGAAAAAGAAGGCCGCCAAGCCGACGAAAAACAGCGTGCCGCCGAACATCCAGACTTCGTACCACGCGACCGACGTTATTTGCTGTGCTGGGAAAAATGCCAGCGCGATTCCGAGAATCGTGGTTACCAGGCCGCTGATTCCAGCAAGAACCAACGTTGTTCGGCTGTAGCGCCCCTTCACGAACGAATCGCTCGCGGCAATCTTCAGCAACGCGCCGAACATGTAGAGGAACGGAACGAGCTGTAGCACGACTGCCAGCGAAAGCAGTTTCTGAAATGTTTCCTGCACTCCCGCGCCACCGAAGAAATTCACGACGACTAAAATCATCGAAACGATCGCGTGAACGATCAGCGCGGCGTAAGGCGTAGCGTATTTCGGATGCACTTTGCCAAGCCAGGACGGCATATAGGAATCGAGCCCAGCGACGAACGGGATGCGCGCGGAACCGGCCAGCCACGCGGAACCGATGCCAGCAATCGAGAAACTCAGCAAAATCGCGAAGGGCGCCACGATCCAGATCGCGCCGACTTTCGCGGCCATGTGGCTGACGGCCTGTACGATGCCCTGCAAAACGCTGATGTCCTGCTTGCTCACGGCGATGAGCAGGGTCAGGGTTGCGCCGATATAGAGGATGCCAGAGAGAACGCCGCCCCACGCGACCGCACCAGGCAGGATATTTTCGGGGCTTTCGATTTCGTCGCCCATCACCGAAGCGAGTTCGAGGCCGACAAGGCCAAAACAAATCACGCCGAATGAATTCAACACGAAGCGCGGATTCGCGGGAATCTGAAAGTCTGCCCAAGTGACCGTCGTGCCGAAACGCAGCCATACGATCACACCGAGGCCGATCAAAACCGCGGCGGCGATGCCGGTGCCGATCGCGCCGACGTTGTTGATCCATTTGCCGACGCCGAGGCCGACGATGTTCAAGACAACCAGAATCGCGAGCAGCGTCAGCGACGCAGCGAGCGCGAAAACTTTATTGTCGGCCAGCGCTTGATGGCCGGTTCCCAACGCGAAGACCGAAACACCAACGAAATAGAGCATAACCGTCGGCACGTACATCATGTTGTTGGTCCAGTAGCACCAGCCGGACAGGAAGCCGTGGAAATCGCCGAAAACTTCCTTGGCCCAGAGGTAGACGCCACCTTCGCCGGGGTACCGGTGTGCGAGCTCGATGACGGCGATGCCCTGCGGCCAGAAGAAAAGTACGAGCGAAATGATCCAAAGCCAGATTGTGACGCCGCCGTTTGCGGCGATCGATGGGACGACGTTGAGATTGAAGACGGCGACGACGAAGAGGAGAACGAGGTCGGCGCGTCCGAGGACACGGCGGAGATGCGGAGCCGCATCAGTCGAGGCCGCGTTTGCGTTTGAGGAGATGGCGACCTCGTTCGACAACGGTTCGCTCCTGAATCGAAGCCAAAGCGCAGCGGAGAAGGCGCTTCAGCCCGGGCACCTTGGGACGCACCCTTGCCCAGGGTAAAGCAGGGCTGCGCCCCTACGAACTTCCGCGATCTGCGGCGAACGTGTTTGCCCGCAATCGCCTCGCCTTAGTGGCCGGCGGCGCCTACTGTGGCGGCGCCTCGCTCTTGCTGGGCTTTCGCCAAGGACGGCGCGATTTCCTCGAACACCGCTAGGTGTTTGTCGATGTCGGCTTCGGTATGCTGAACCGAGATCGTCCACTGCTCGTCCCACCAATAAGGCTGAGCGAGCACGCCGCGATTGACCATCGCGAACCAGTAGTGGCGCCAGAGATCGACGTCGATGGTCGTCCAGTCGCGATAATTTCTGATTTCCTGCGGATAGAGCATCAGCGCGCCGTTGACTCCGGCGCTGGCGACGTATGCCGTGAGGCCGGCTTTGGCGACGATTTTGCGATAGCCGTCGGCAAGCTTTTTGCTGAGCTTGTCGGTGTGCGCATAATTTTCGCGGGTCAACACTTCGCGGAAGGTTGCGAGGCCGGCCGCCATCGCCACGCGATTCGTGTTGTACGTGCCGCCATGAAACACCTTGTGCTGCGAGATCAGATCCATCACGGCGCGGCTCGCGCCAAACGCGCCGAGCGGCAGGCCGCCGCCGATCGATTTCGCCAGGCAAATCATGTCGGGCTTCACGCCGAAATATTCGCTGGCGCCGCCCCAGGCGAGTTTCGCGCCGGTCTTTACCTCGTCGAAGATCAGCAAAGCTCCGTTTTTGTCGCACAGATCGCGAAGGCCTTGCAGGAATCCGGCCTGCGGTATGCACAAACCGACGTTCATCAGAATCGGCTCGAGGATAATCGCGGCAATCTGGCCGGGATTTTCCTTGAAGCGGCGCTCGACGCTGTGAAGATTGTTGAAGCTCGCGACGACGACGTTCGCGAGCGACGCTTTCGGCACACCGCCGCCACCGGGAACAGAGTTCGGCGCATCGGGATCGCCGTATTCTTCGGCTTTGGGCTTCACGCTGACGAGCGCGGTGTCGTGCAGCCCGTGATACGAACCCTCGAACTTGATGATTTTTTCGCGATTGGTTGCGGCGCGTGCGATGCGGCAGGCATGCATCGTGACTTCCGTGCCGCTTGAACCAAAGCGAACCATGTCGACGGGATAGCGCTTGCAAATTTCCTCAGCGAGTTCCCATTCCTGTTCGTGAGGCATGCCGAAGGTCGTGCCTTCGTACAACTTTTGCTCGACCGCTTTCACAACCGCAGGATGGCAGTGTCCAGCCATCAACGCGCCGAAACAAAGGTTGTGATCGATGTATTCGTTACCATCAACGTCGTGAATCTTGCTGCCTTTGCCATCCTTAACAAAAATTGGATATGGCTCGTAGTGGCGATAGTTGCTGGCGACTCCGAGCGGAATACGTTCGAGGGCGCGCTTATGTGCTGCGGCGGACTTTGGCGTCCGCTTTTCGTAGAGGGCGATTTCCTTATCGAGTGCTTCGTACATTTAAAACTCCATTGCATGCAGGTCTGTTCCCTGCGGTCAGTATGTTTTTTGCGGTCGTGCTTGAGCCTGGTAATTCAGGCGCGAAGGCGCGACCCTTGCGAGCCGCGCCTTCAGGTCCTTACAAGTTTATCCGGTCTTCGCTAGAACTTGAACTTGAGCGAGAACTGGACGAGCCGCGGATCGTGGACGTTTTGCACCTGGCCAAACGTGCTGCCGGTGTTCGAGACGTCCCCATCCACGCTGTAAAACTGCGCGTGATTCCAGACGTTGAAGATGTCGCCGCGGAACTCCATCAGCCAGCGCTCGCCGAGCCGAGTCTGTTTGTTGAAGCTCATGTCCCAGTTGTTGATGCCGGGACCGCAGCAGATCGAGCGAGGAGCGTTGCCGATCGTGCCGGGAGCGACAGTGGCATTCGTGAATAAACTAGGATCGAAAACGAAACCGTTGTTCTGACGGATGTTTTGCGTGTGGAACGGCGCGGTGAGATTCGGTTCGCCGGGCGTCTCGAAGAGAAACGTGGAATCGAGTTCTTCGACGTCGTCCTGCGACGTGATGCGAATCGGGAAGCCGCTCTGGAACGAAAGAATTCCGGAGACTTCCCAACCGTCGAGGAGTTTGCCCTTGAAGCCGTCGAATTTCGGCACGGGCAGATCCCAAACGTAGTTGAAGACGAAACGATGGCGCGCGTCGTACGCGGAGAGGCCATACGTCGCGTCGAAGTTGAGCGGATTCAACGCGCTCTCGAAGCTGGAGGCGTTGTCCATCGTCTTGCTGAGAGTGTAGGACGCTTGGAACTGCAGGCCGTGCGTGAAATTTTTCTGGAACAAAACCTGAAGCGAGTTGTAGTTGGACTTCGCGACGGTGTTTTCCGTGAAGATGCCGGAGAACACGGGCGTTCCGTCGGAGGGGCAACCCACGCCTGTGAGCGGCTGGCACGACGGTGACGAGAATTGCCGAATGCCGACGAGAGTGATGGGATTTGCGAGAGTGCCGGCGGGAACGGTAAGTCCGCCGCTGCCTGCGTTGTAGGGAAGCTGGAATCCGCCGGCGGGAATTACGGTGCCCGCGGGAATCGTGTATGACGAATCCTCTCCGAACGGCCCGCATGTGCCGTCGCCGAGAATCGTATTCAGCTGGTTGCACGTTGTGGGATTGCCGACGTTGATTTCATAGCTCGCGAGCAGGCGATGGCCTTGCGAGCCGACGTAGCCGACCTGGAGAAGAATGTCGCCGGGAAGCTGGCGTTTCACGGTGAGGTTGTACTGATCCGAATATTGCATCCGCAAATTCGCCGGAAATTCGCCGAAGAACGTCATCGGGCGGAATTGCGACCAATCGACGGGTTGACCGCGCGGCGGATTCAAGATGCCGTTGAACGGATTCGGGAAAATGTCGCCGCTCTGATCGACGTACGGAGTCTGTAGTAACGGACTCGAAATGAAGTTGCTGCCGCCAAACGGAGGCTCGGCGCTGAATTGCTCGAGAACAAGTTGTTCGATCGGGTTGTAGAAGATTCCATAGCCCATGCTGATACTGGTCTTGCTCGGACCGCCGGTGAGCTTGCCGAGGAATCCATCTTTCCAGTCGGGACTCCAGTTGAGGCCGAGGCGCGGCGCGAATCCTTTGTAGTAGGTGTTGGTCAGCGCGTTGGGCACGGTCTTGTCGCCGGGGAACACGAGCCCCACGGGTGTGACACCGGCGGTATTGCAGTCGGTGACGCTGCCCGCAACGTAGAGCGAATTGGTCGTAGGTAGCGTGCAGGGATAGATAGTGGAAGTTTCTCCGGGTCGGAACGTTTGCACTTTTTTGCCGATGTCGGTGAGGGGCGTGTTCATCTCCCAACGCAGGCCGTAGTTCAAGGTGAGATTCGATTTAATCTTCCAGCTGTCCTGCATGAACAGGTAGAGCGAAGTGCTGCGAACGAGTTCATGCTGTGCTGAGCCCTGGAAGAATCCGTTGCCGAGGCCGAGAAAATAATCGGGATAGGCATCGGAGAATCCAAGATCGTCACCCGTTGGACCGTTCGGAGTCGAAAGAAACTGCATGTCGCCATTGACGTCGAAATAGAGTAGCTGATCGAATTTCTGATACCGCACGTCGCCGCCGAACTTGATGCTGTGGTTGCCGATGATCTTGCTGAAGTTGTCGCTGAATTGAAACGTGTTGCCGGTCTGAGGCAATTGGCCGTTGAAGTTGTTGCCGATGGTGAAGCCGCCGCCGACGTCGATGAAAGGCACGCCTTCCTTTGTGGGGCCGAGGCCGCTGTGAAGGCCGTAATCCGGATTCGTGCCGAGGGCGTTTCCGGAATCGTCGAACAGCGGCGTGTCCGCGGTTCCGGTGAAGCAGAATGCGGAGGATGCGCCGCTGCCGCAGGAACTTTGAATCGCGCCAACGCGCGTCGGCGTGTCGAACTTGAGCTGGCCTTCACGGAAATAACTGAAACGCGCTTCGTTGACCGAGGTGGCGCCGATGGTGGAGGTGTGGGTCACGTTGATCTGCTGGTTGCGCGTGGTGTAGACGCCCGGAAAATTTCCGGTCGTCGCGCCGGACGCCTGGAACTTGGCGAACGGGTCAAGCGCGTTGTCATCATCAAAATAATAGTAGATGGCGGTTTTCTGATTGCTGCTGAATGAATGATCGACGCGAATCTGGAATTGATCGCCGCGATCGGTTTTATTCGGCGTGACCTGAACGTTGCCGCTGCCGCCGGCGCCGGGGACGTATTGGAGGAGACTGACGGCGACAGGATCGAAGCAGGACGTCGGAATTTTAAAGTTGGGGAAGATCGTGCTGTACGGCACGGGCGCTCCGCCGGCGGCGACGGACGCGACGCCGGCTCCTGCCGCGCCAGTCAAGCTGGAACCGCAACGACTCTGAAGAATGTTGGCGACGGTAGAGTCGGTCAACGAGCCGGCAAATCCGGGATTGCCGCTGGGATCGAGGACGCCGTTAGCCAAGCCTACGGCGGAAAAGTCACCGTCGCTGACCTCGGCTGCTGAAGGAACGCTGATCGGCTGCGACACAACGCCTTGGACGATGCGGCGGCCTTCGTAGGATCCGAAGAAGAAGGTTTTATCCTTTTTGATCGGGCCACCAAATGTGCCGCCAAACTGGTTCTGGCGGAACTCGGGCTTTGGCGCGGAGAAAAATGTGAACGGGTGCGCGTTCAAGACGTCGTTGCGGAAAAATTCGTAGAAGCTGCCGTGATAGGCGTTGGTCCCGGACTTGGTGACGACGTTGACGACGGCGCCCGAGTTGCGGCCGTATTCCGCGTCGAACGAATTGGTAATCACGCGAAATTCTTCGATACTGTCGGGGGAAGGTTCGATCGCCGGCAGGTTGGCGAAGAGATCGTTGCCGTCGCCGCCGTTCACGGAGTAGTTGTTGGCGCGGCCACGGCCGCCGTTGACGGTGACGACGCCAGCTTTGTCGGAGCCGTAGAAGGTGTCGTTGCCGAGCTGTGACTGCACACCGGGCTGCAACTGCAACAATTGATATACGTCGCGCTGGTTCAGGGGGAGCTGAGTGGAAGCGCGTTCGTTGACGACGGCGCCGAGCTGCGTGGAGCTGGTGTCCACAACCGGAGGCGTGCCGGTGACTTCGACGGTTTCTGCGGTGGTGCCGAGCTGCAAGATGATGTCGACGCTGATCGCCTGGTTCAGGTCGAGCGCGATTCCCTTGCGGACATATTTCTTGAAGCCCTGCTGAGACACATCGATCTCGTAAGAACCGACCGGGACCTCGATGAGGAGATATTCGCCGTTCGCGCCGGTGTCGACGTCGCGCGAGACGTTGGTCGCTTCATTGATCAACGTGACCTTAGCGGCGACGACCGCTGCACCGCTGGGATCGGTCACCGTGCCGCGGATGCGGCCGCCGGTACTCTGTCCGCCGGCTGACGGCGACATCATCAGGATTGCAATGGCGAGGATGGAAAACAGGAACGAACCAGTACAGCAGAACGCGGAGGCGTTCCGCCCCATAACATCTGCCTTCATGAACTCACCCCTCAGTGCGACCGACCAAACTTTTCTTCAAAACTTGAGTGATTCGAGGTTGCTGCCCTTTTGAAACCTTACTATAATCCCGCAAACTTAGAGAAAGCCGTCACCGGTGTCAAGCGGAAAGAATTCATTCGGCAAATCACGAACGCGGTTGCAGGGCCGCATGCTGCGCATCAGCGAGACGGCGCGACGGGTCGGTATTTCGTCGTCCGCTTTGCGCGCGTGGGAAATGCTCGGGCTGGTCGCGCCGCAGCGGACGGAGAGCAAGTACCGGCTTTATACCGAGGCCGACGTGCGACTGCTGCAGCGTGCGCTGTTTTTGCGGCGCGCGCGTGGGCTGAACCCGGCGGCGATCGTGCACATCCTGAAGGGACAGGGGATCGTCATATCGCGGACGGAGAAGGCCATGCTGCCGGGGCAGCGATTCCGGCGACTGCGCACGCGACGGGGATTGTCGCTGGCGCAGGTTGCGCGGGAGACCGGAGTTTCGATCGGATTTTTGAGCGCGCTGGAGCGCGGGCAGATGCGCTCATCGGTCGCGACGCTGCGGCGGATCGCGCGTTTTTATCGGACGAATATTCTCTCGCTGTTTGAGGCTGCGGAAGAAAATCCAGGGCTCGTGCGGCCGGAGCAACGGAAAGTGCTCGAGACGACGGCGGGCGTGCGCATGGAATTGCTCGCGTTGGGGCACACAGCGATGGAACCGCATTTATTTTGTATCAAGCCGAACGGCGGCAGCGGCGAATCGTACGCGCACGAAGGCGAAGAATTCCTGCATGTGTTGCAGGGAGAGTTTGAGATCTGGCTTGGGAAAAAGGAGCATTACAAACTGAAAACCGGGGACAGCTTGTATTTCGACAGTTCGACGCCACACCGGTGGAAAAATCCCGGGAGGACGGAGACGCGACTGCTCTGGGTGAATACGCCGCCGACGTTTTAGGTTTGCGGAGCTTGGATTTCTGACTTGGGTTTGATTTTGATTGCCGAGGATAAATGCAGAGACAATTTATTGCGAGACTCGTTCTCGCAGCGTTATGGCTGGTGACTTTTGGCGGGTTCGTTGGTGCTTGCGTTGCGATTGGGCAGACGGCGGACACAATCGTTGCCCATGGAAAGATATACACGCTTAACACGAAGCAGCCTTGGGCCGAAGCCGTTGCGATCGCGGGCGGCAAGATCGTCGCGGTCGGAAGCGACGCCGAAATCGAAAAACTCCGCAAGCCAAATACGAAATTGATCGATGCCGGCGGGCGCCTCGTTCTCCCAGGCTTCGCCGATTGCCACATTCATTTTATGGACGGCTCGCTGAGCTTGGGGCGCGTGAACCTGGAAGGCGCGAAGGATGTCGCCGACATTCAGCGCAGGCTGCGCGAATATGCCGCGAAGCATCCGGGAAAAGATTGGATTCTGGGGCGCGGCTGGGACTACGCGATGTTTGGGGCCGAAGCGCTACCCCGCAAGGAATATCTCGACGAACTATTCCCCGATCGCCCCGCCTATCTCGAGGGCTACGACGGCCACACGTATTGGGCGAATTCGAGGGCATTGACGCTTGCGGGTGTCACAAAGGCGACGCCGAACCCCGAGAACGGAATTATCGTTCGGGATCCAAAAACCGGCGAGGCGACGGGTGCTTTGAAGGAAGCGGCGCACGGCCTCGTCGGCAAGATTGTGCCCGTGCCGACCCGCGCGGAAAAACTGGAAGCGCTGCGCGCGGGAATGAAGTGGGCCAACGAGCACGGGCTGACACGCGTTCACAGCGCCGGGGGCGATTTCGAAGAGCTCGACCTATACAGTGAACTGCGGCAAGAGGGCCAACAGAGCCTGCGATTTTATATCGCGTACTTTCTCGATCCGCCTGAGCTTCGCAAGCGGGATCTGGACGCAATCGAAAGCGCGGGCAAGAAATATCGCGACGAATGGATCGATACGGATGCGGTGAAAATGATGGTCGACGGCGTGATCGAGTCGCACACGGCGTCGATGCTTGAGCCGTACACCGACGATCCGTCGCTCAAAGGCAAACTCTTCTGGGATCCGGACAAATATAAGGCTGCCGTCGCAGAGCTCGACAAGCGCGGGCTGCAACTTTTTACGCATGCGATCGGCGACAACGGCGTGCGCACCGCGCTCGACGCGTACGCAAACGCCGAGAACGTGAACCACACGCAGGATCGCCGGCCGCGCATCGAGCACATCGAGACGATTCAGGCAGTCGATATTCCGCGTTTCGGCAAACTGGGCGTGATCGCGAGCATGCAGCCGCTGCATTCGTATCCAAACGACGATACCTTGAATGTTTGGGCGCGCAACATCGGGCCGGATCGCGCCGGCCGCGCGTGGGTTTGGAACAGCATCGAGCAAGACGGCGGGCATCTCGCCTTTGGCAGCGACTGGCCGGTGGTGACGTTGAATCCGTGGGAGGGCGTGCAGACTGCGGTGACGCGTCAGACGACGGAGCAAAAACCCGAAGGCGGGTTTGTTCCCGAGCAGCGGCTCTCTGTGGCGGATGCGATCGCGGGCTACACGCTCGGTGCGGCGTATGCCGGGCGCCGGGAAAAAACGGAAGGTTCGATCGAAGCGGGCAAGCTCGCGGACTTGATCGTCGTCTCGCAAAATGTTTTTGATATCGATCCGCACAAGATCGGCGAGACCAAAGTGATGACGACCATGGTCGGCGGTCAGGTGGTGTACCAGGCTTCGGAGAAGTAGCGCCGGCGGGTGTTTTCGCGATAGGGACAGCATGTTTTTGGTTGGCGCGAAGGAGATGCGATGAGGCGAGGCTGGCTGGTTGCGGGGATCCTTGTGCTGGCGGCTTTTTGCGGCAGTTGCGGCGGGCCGAAGACGGAAACGCTGAGCCTGCTGGTCTGGGAAGGCTACGCCGATCCTTCGTTCGTGCGCGCGTTCGAAGACGCGCATCATTGCAAGGTCGTCGCGTCGTACATGGGTTCAAGCGACGAACTTGTCGCGAAACTGCGCGGCGGCAGCGCGGGCAACTACGATGTGATTTCGCCTTCGAGCGATGTGGCGACATCGATCGTGCGCGCGGGGCTCGCTGCACCGCTCGATCTAGCGAAAATTCCGACTTATCCGCAGCTCTCCGCGCGGCTTCGCGATTCACCGCTAGTCAAAGCGAACGGGCAGACTTACGGCGTGCCATTTGAATGGGGGCCGAATCCGCTACTCTACGACACGACGGCTTTCGCGAAAACGCCGGATAGCTGGAGCGTGCTGTGGGATTCCAAGTTCAAAGGGAAAATCTCGCTGTGGGATGAGCTTTCCAGTATTTATATGGCGGCTCAGGTACTTGGCTATGACAAGCCGGATCCGAATCAGCTTTACAACTTGAGCGACGAACAGCTCGAAGCGGTGAAGAAAAAGTTGATCGAGCTCAAACCCAACGTTCGCAAATATTGGTCGACCGGTGGTGAACTGACCAATCTTTTTCAAAATCATGAGGTCATTGCCGCGATGGGCTGGCCGCTGATGACGGTGGACCTCCGAAAGCTCAACTATCCCATCGGGGAAACGATTCCCAAGGAAAACACGACGGGATGGATCGATCACCTGATGATTACTGCGGCGAGTTCGCATAAAGAGTTAGCTCAGGCGTTTCTGGAATATATGGTTGAGCCCCGAACGCAAAAGCTCGTCACCGACGTGACGCACTACACGCCGGCGAATCCCGGGACTGCACAACTTCTCACGCCGAATGCGGTAAAGAGCTTGCACCTCGACGATCCTGACGCTTACATGAAGCGGATTTATTTCTGGCAAGACGTGCCGCGACGGCCGAAATACACCGAGATCTGGAACGAGGTAAAGAACGCGCAGTGAGAGGACCTGCTGCCATTGCGAACCTGGACGCGACTGTGGCCGGCAAGACTCTGCTGGAAGTGCGCGGCGTTACCAAGCATTTTGGCGCGAAAGAGGTGTTGAAGAGTTTGTCGCTCGACATTGCGGCGGGTGAATTTCTGACGCTGCTTGGCGAGAGTGGATCAGGCAAAACGACCTTGTTGCGTCTCATTGCGGGATTCGAGCAGGCTTCGGGCGGCGAAATCTGGATGAACGGCGAACGACTCGACGCGCTGCCCGCGCACAAACGGCGTGTGAATACGGTCTTCCAGCAGTACGCGCTGTTTCCGCATCTGAACGTGCGCGACAACGTCGCTTACGGCCTGCGCGTGAAAAAGACGCCGGCAACAGAAGTCGGCGGCCGGGTCGAGCAGGCGCTAGAGATGGTAAAGATGACGGAATTTGCTTCGGCGCAACCGTCGCGGCTGAGCGGCGGGCAGCAGCAACGCGTTGCCTTGGCGCGCGCACTTGTGAATCGGCCTCAATTGTTATTGCTGGATGAGCCGCTGTCGGCGCTCGACGCAAATTTGCGCAAAGAGATGCAGAGCGAACTGAAATCGCTGCAGCGCGAAGTCGGTATCACGTTTCTTTTCGTCACGCACGATCAGGAAGAAGCAATGGCGCTTTCCGACCGGATCGCGCTGCTGCGCAACGGCGCGCTCGAACAAGTCGCTTCGCCGCGCGAGATTTACGCGCATCCGGCTACGGCCTACACGGCGCAATTCATCGGACAAACCAACTTGCTCCGCGCAACCGTGCAGAATGGTTCGGCGACATGCGGCGCGTTGACGTGGCCGACGCTCGTGGCTGATGGCGCGGCACTTTTCTCGCTTCGCCCTGAGTCGATCCAGCTCGCGCCCGATGTCTTGCCGGTTTCCGCGCGGTCGATACGCTTTCGAGGAACGATCCACCAACAGATCTACGGAGGCGCCAGCGAACTACTCGAAATCGAGTGTGGCGCCGGGCAAGTGTTGCGCGCACGCATCCCGGCTTGCGATCCGTTGTCCGCGCAACAGGAGTTTGCTTTTTCCGCGAACGACGTAGTGCCGGTGAAGGGCTAGCGACGCCACCACGATGTACTCCCGCGTCTACAAAACGCTGATTTCACTTTCTCCGCTTCTCTGGGTCGGCTTGTTTCTGCTGCTTCCGTACGCGCTGATGTTCGCGCACAGTTTCTGGCTGGTGCGCGATGGTTTCCTGGTCCACGAATGGAATCTGCAGAACTACGTGAAGCTCGTCTCCAATCCGCTATACGTTGAAGTACTGCTGCGCACGATGCGCATCGCTGCGTCAGTCACGCTGTTTTCGCTGCTGCTCGGCTATCCGCTGGCCTACTTTCTTTCATTTCACGTTGGCGCGCGCAAGGAGCTGCTCTATCAACTGGTGATCGTTCCGCTCTGGATCAGCTATCTTGTCCGCGGCTACGCGTGGAAGACGATTCTCGGCAGCGACGGCGTCCTCAACGGCTTTCTGCAATATTTTCATCTCACGCATAAACCCGTCGGCTTTCTCCTCTATAGCCCGTTCGCCGTCGTCGTGATGCTGACGCACATCTATACACCGTTCGTTTTTCTGCCGATCTACGCGTCGCTCGAACATATCCCGCGCCCACTGATCGAAGCATCGCAAGATCTTGGCGCTAGCCGGCGCACTACATTTCTCCGCGTCATTCTTCCACTATCGATGCCTGGGCTTCTCGCCGGCGCAACGTTCGCATTTGTGTTGTCGCTGGGAGATTTCCTCGCGCCGCTGCTCGTCGGCGGACCGAGCGGGACGATGATCGCCAACATCGTCCAGAGCCTCTTCGGCGCCGCGTACGATTGGCCGCTCGGCGCAGCGATCTCGGTCTGCATTCTGATGATCACGATCACACTACTCACGCTCACCGAACGCCTCGAAAGACGATGGTCGTTCAAATGACGACCGGTTCCACATCCGCCGTCGCAACTCAACGCACGCCGCTTCTCCGGGCGTTCGCGCTTCTCGTTTTCGTGTTCATCTATTTGCCGATCGTCGTGCTCATCGCCTACTCATTCAATCGCGACGGCGTCGGCGGCTTCCCTCCGCGCCATCTCACTCTTGACTGGTACCGCCAACTATTCGGTGACGGCGCAATCTGGGAAGCCGTGCTTAACAGCCTTATCGTCGCCGCGGCCAGCGTTGCGCTCGCGCTCACACTCGGTCTTCTCGCCGCACTCTCTCTCGATCGCGCCCAATTCCCGGGCAAAGCGCTATTTCGTCGCCTCGTTCTGCTACCGCTAATTCTCCCCGGCATCATCACCGGCCTCTCCTTACTCATGTTCGTGGTTTTCGTTCATATGCCGCTCAGCCTGCTCACCGTTTTCCTCGGTCACGGCACCGCGCTAATCTCGGTCGCAACGACAGAACTCTTCGCCGGCCTGCAAAAAATCGATCGCGCACAGGAAGAAGCCTCACTCGATCTCGGCGCGACGCCGTGGCAAACGTTCTGGCGCGTCACCATCCCAAATCTGAAGCTTTCTTTGATCGCCGCGGGCCTGCTGATCTTCACGCTGTCGATGGATGAAATCGCCGTCACGTTTTTCCTGATCGGCCGCGACAATACGTTGCCGCTCGAAATCTGGGGACGCCTGCGCCGCGGCATCACGCCCGAGATCAACGCCATCTCCGCGCTGATTTTTGCGGTCTCGGTCGCGCTCATCGTGATCTGGTATCGCGTGCGCACGCGCAGCCTTGGCACCGAGCCGAAGGATTTTCTCGAGCAAGCCCGTACTCAGGAGCACTCCGCATGACGCCAGCGACACCGCCCAACAACTCGCGCCGCGATTTCATCAAGTTTGTCGTAGCAGGATCGGTGGCCGCAGGCTGCCCAATCGATCTCACGCTCGTAGCCTCACCACATTCGGCCGCCGACAAACCACCGCGCATCGACGGCGAACACTTCGAAATCTGTCACGAAGTTCGCGACGGCCACACCTTCGATCTCCCCGCGGCAACGCGCAACGTGGAAGTCGCCATCATCGGCGCAGGCTCCGCCGGCCTTTCCGCCGCATATTTCCTCCGCGGCAAAGATTTTCTGCTCCTCGAAAAGGAAGATCACTTCGGCGGCAACGCATATCAGGAAGAATTTGACGGCCAGCCTTTCGCGACAGGCTCCGCGTACGCCTTCCGCGGCGACGATGGTGATCAACTCGCCAAGGAAATCGGCCTCAACCTGCTGCCCGTCGACAATCCCGATCCCACCATCGTCAACAAAACTTTCGTCGCCGACACTTGGATCAAAGGAATCGACGAACTGCCATATCCGAAAGAAGTCCGCGCAAGCTTTCGTAAATTTCGCGACGACATGCACAAGATCGATCTCGTGGCGCGCATGAAGGAACTCGACGCCCAACCCTTTACAAAATTCACGGCTGGCTACGCGCCCGAAGTTCAACAATGGTGGGACGGCTATGGTCCGTCGAATTGGGGCGCGATCTGCGAAGACACTTCCGCTTTTGTAGGCATCGACGCGGTGCGCGGTCTTGCCGCGGGCGAGGACAGCAAGCGCGTCATCCTCCCCGGCGGACTCGGGTGCATCACGCACAAACTCGTCGAAGTGCTGCAGCCACAATATAAGGACCGCATGCTCGGCAGCGCGACCGTCGTCGCCGTCGTGCCCGAAAAAGATGCCGTCCGCGTCACGTACTCCCACGGAGGCCAACTCACCACCATCGCCGCGAAAGCCGTGCTGATGTGCACGCCGAAACACATCACCGCGCGCCTCGTCCGCGATCTTCCCGTCGAACAAAGCACTGCGATGCATCGCACGCGCTTCGCTCCATATCCCGTCGTCAACGTCATCTTTGACAAGCCCGTCTACAATCGCGGCTACGATTCCTGGTGCCCCGGCAACACGTTCACCGATTTCATCGTCGCCGACTGGACCATTCGCAATCAACCCGGCTACAAGCAAAAGAACAATATCCTCTCGTTCTACACACCGCTGCGCGAATATCAGCGCGCGACGCTCCTCGAAGAATCTGGATGCAAAGCGCTCGCGTCACACGTCCTGGCCGATTTCCAAAAATTGATGCCGGAGTTCAATGTCGATCCGATCGAAGTCCGCATCTACCGGCGCGGTCACCCAATGTTCATGGCCGTTCCGGGCCAGTACACGAAAAATCGCATCGCCGCAGCGCAGCCCATGGACCGCGTCTTCTTCGGCAACGCCGATTCCGGCGGCCCTGAATCGTTGACGAGCGAAGCTGTGCGTCTCTCCAAAGTTGGCTCAGAATGGCTCGATCTTGTTTTGGCAGGAAAGCCCGGCGCGAAGGAACTGGTCCAGAAAGCGTTGACACCAACTCGCGAGGGTTGAGCGAGCGATACCCAATTCCAAACAAAAATGACTACACCCAAAAAAATTCACACGCTACGGGTTCGAGCGGTCCTGACTGTCTGCATCGTTACGTTTCTCTCAGCGTTGCCTCCGGGGCAGGCTCAATCCACCGCAAGCACGAGTAAAAGCATGACCGCGCTCGTCATCCACGCCAAAATCGCCGACGGCACCGGCGCCCCCCTCCGCAAAGCCGACGTCCGCATCTCCGGCGGCCGCATCGTCGCCATCGCCACGAATCTCAAGCCGCAGCCCGGCGAACGCGTTATCGACGCCAGAGGCCTCGTTCTCGCCCCCGGCTTCATCGACATCCACAATCACTCTACCGACGGCCTCGAAACCGACCCCCTCGCCGAATCGCAAATCGCGCAAGGCATCACCACCGTCGTCCTCGGCGCCGACGGCGATTCGCCCTGGCCGCTTGCTCCCTACCTCGCCGCGCGCCGCACGAATCCGCCGGCATTAAACCTTGCGATGATGGCCGGCCACGCCACAATCCGCGAACAAGTGATGGGCAAGGATTTCCGTCGCGTTGCCACTCCTGACGAAATCACCAAAATGACGCAACTCGTCGAGCAAGCCATGAATGAAGGCGCGATCGGCCTCTCCACCGGCCTCGAGTACGACGTCGCCAGCTACAGCTCCACCAACGAAGTCGTCGCCGAAGCCAAAGTCGCGGCCGCTCACGGCGGTTTTTACATGACTCACATCCGCGACGAAGGCGACAAAAGCTTCTCCGCGCTCGACGAAGAAATCGCGATCGGCGAACGGGCGCACATCCCCATCGAGCATTCGCACATCAAGGTCAGCACCGTCAGCGTCTGGAACAAAGCGCCGGAGTACATTCGCGTCATCGAAGCCGCGCGCAAACGGGGCGTCGATTTCCTCGCCGACTGCTATCCCTACGACGCGTGGCACTCCAACATCAAAGTGATCATGCCCGACAAGCAGTACGAGAATCCCGCCAGCGTCGAAAAAGCGTTGCGCGACAACGGCGGCGCGCAAAACATCACGATCACGGAATTCGAGCCCAATCGCGCTTACGAAAACCACAACATCGCCGAACTTGCCACCGCCTACAAGCTCACGCCCGTCGAGATGTACATCCGCATCATCCGAGAAGGGGATGCCGCGAGCACCGAAGCCAGCGTGATCGGCAAAGCGATGATCGAGCCGGACATCAAGGCGTTCTACCAGCAGCCCTGGGTCATGGTCGCGAGCGATGGCGGTATCGGCTCTCGCCATCCGCGAGGAGCAGGAACGTTCCCTCGCGTGCTCGGCGTCTACGTTCGCGAAAAGCATTGGCTTACACTGCCCGAAGCCGTCCGGAAGATGACCTCCCTGCCGGCCCAGCGCATGGGCTGGAAAGATCGCGGTATCCTTCGCGAAGGCGCCATTGCCGACCTCACGCTCTTCAATCCTAAAACGGTACTCGACCGCTCCACCTTCGCTAAACCCTTCGAGCTCCCAACCGGCATCGAAAAAGTCTTCGTCAACGGCGAACTTGTCTGGGAATCGGCCAAGCCAACGGGCGCCCGTCCAGGCATGGTACTAGGACTATCTCGTAATCCTTAAGCAATCCAATCCCGAAACCAACCCCTCCTTTCGACCTCGCGTTGGTTCATAATGGGCTTCCCCAATCCACCCTCAGCGCGTGTGTTTTTGGAGGAGTTGTGCCTGCACCCGGCAGTTTGGACGAGTTTCAGACGGTTCGCGCCGACCTCAACCAAGAGATCCTCGGCTGCGGCCACCAGGGCATCAAGCGTTTCTTCGCGCTCGACCATCAGGCGTACGAGCCCGGCCCGCTGGGTACCAAGACGAAAGAGCTATTGGGCCTAGTCGCGTCGGCGGTGCTACGCTGCGATGACTGCATTACGTATCACCTGGTTCGTTGCGGCGAGGAAGGCTGGAAGCGCGACGAAGTTGTAGACGCCCTTAACGTTGCCTTGATCGTCGGCGGATCGATCACAATCCCGCACGTCCGCCGAGCATTTGCCCGCATGCGTGAAATTGAGAATCTAGCTTCGTAGTTCGCCTGCAACCTTGGATCGGTTTAAGAACCTATTACAGCAAAAGAAAGAGCACGAAGAACAGCATGGATAGAACGGCCAACCCCGCAGCCTCACAAACAGCCAATGCGCTCGCCCGCTTGCAAAAGCTGGCGATTGGAGCGCTCTTTGCCGGAGTCTTGCTCGTTCCCAGGCTTCTGAATCTGCGCCGCGATGAGCGCTCGTGGACCGTGTTCCGCGTGCTGCTCGGTTTCGCCGGAGCGGCGTTGGTTATTCTGCCGCTGGCGTTCTGGAACAGCTGGCTGGCGGCGATTGCGGGCCTGGCGATGTTTCTGACGGCTGCACTGCTGCCGCCGGCGATTTCTATCGAGACGGCGGATGACAGGGCGCGTGAATTCGGAGCGCTGGTTGTGGTGAACGGCGGAAAATTGCGCGCTGCAAACGGCGCCGCAATGCCGGTGCGTTTGTTGGTGGGTGCTGAAAATATCTGGGCGCTCGACTCGCGGCTCCAGACGCGCTTGATCATTCCTGTCGCCGAAGTTTCCTCGGTCTACTCCGAAGAAACCGAAAACGGCTGGGTGGTTCGTCTTCGTCGCCCCAACACTGTCGAGGAATTTTATTATCGTGGAGTCTTCGCAGAGCATTTCGCTCGCGTCACCGAAAACACGATTCGCAGTGTGATGCGCTCCGGTCTGCCGGTAACACCGCGCACTCGTGCGGCGCGGGCCTAATTCACGTTTCTGAAACTCCCGGAAACTTTTCCTGATTAAGAATCCATTGCCGCGGTTGACTGTGCGACAATAGCTTCATGGCCAGAGGTTGGGAAAGCAAAGACGTGGAAGCGCAAGTCGCTGCCGCAGAACCCCGTAAAGACGCCAACGACAGAGATCAAAGGACCGCCGAACAACGCCGCCGCGAACTAGCCGTAAAGGACCTTCAGCTCTCTCGGGTCCGCATCACGAACGATCTGGCGAATGCCACCAATCCGAACCACCGCAAGTCTCTCGAAGCCGCCCTCGAACATCTCGACAAGAAAATCGCCGAACTGACCTAGCTTCTTCCTTCCCCCGGAACGGCAAAAGTGAGAATGTTCCTCCTTGAAATTTGCCGCGAATGGGAGAGCCGCACATGCCGAATCGAGTTTTGGACCCGGCCTTTCACGAAATGTTGCAGCGCCGTCTGATCGCAACGCTTGGCACCGAAAATTCCGACGGCAGGATTCACCTGACTGCCGTTTGGTACCTCTTCGACGAAGGTCACTTCTTCATTGCCACATCGTCCCGGACGCGCAAAGCGCAGAATGTTTTCGCACGGCCAAAACTTTCACTGATGGTGGATGTGCGAAAGCCAGGATCCGAGCGAGGTGTCACGGCCGTAGGTCGCGCCGAGCTCATTTCTGACCATCGTTCGAAGGAACTGAATAGGCGTATCCACAGCCGCTATCTGAGCCCAGGAGCCATCGCCGATCCTCAAATCGGCCCGGGCTTTGCGGCTTTCGACGACGTCACGATTCAATTAACGCCGGAATCATGGTTTACGTGGGACATGGCGACACTCGACGCGCAAGCATTCGGCGGGAAGTTGGGTGGAACACCGGGCTACCTGTTGCCGCTGGACTGAACTCGACCGAACAACCGCGACAGCGCTGAAGCCTTACGCGATGAAGTCGCCGGCCAATCCCCAAAAATCGTTGACGTAATAGTGCGACAGGACATTTCCGAATAAATAGCAAATCCCTTCGCAGGGCGGGATGTCTCCGTACCGCTTCTTACCGCGCGCGAAGATCTTTTTTAACGATCCATCCTTCAGCAAATTCCCGGCTACTTTTCGCAGCGGCTCGCACGGATAGAAGACGTCGCCGTTTGGATATACCCGCGGAAACATCGTTGGGAAACACTCGAAGTTGCGGAAACGCAGCAGCGTGTCGATGGTCCTCGGCGTCCCGTTGATCGGCTGCTTGTTCTCTCGCCGGCGCGCAATGATCTTATCCACCAGCGCTTGATAGTTCGGGTTCCGCAGCAGCATCAGATTCGGCATCTTTTCGTTCTGCGCCGATTGCGCTGCGAAGACGAATCCTTGTTCGCCGCACCAGTCCAGCAATCGTTCAACTTCTGCAATGTTCCACTCTTCGATCACCGTGCTGATCGTGATGCGCCGCGGGCTTCCCAGCCGCTCCTTAGCGAACTGCAAATTTTCCATCACTTTCGGCAGCGCCGCCGGCTTCGACAGTGGATTGGTCGGGTCGGCCTGTAATGCGTCGAGGCTCACCACGAGGCCTGTGACCGCGTTCAAAACCTTCGGCTTGCGGTCGAGCAAGGTTCCATTCGTGATCAGCAACACCGATCGAAACTTATTCTTGAAGCGTGCTGCATCCGCGATCTGCTCAATATCCGCGCGGAGCGTCGGCTCGCCGCCGGTAATAACAATCGAATCCGTCTCACGCCGGATTTTTCCAAGCAGCTTCAGCGTTTCTGCAGTCGGCAATTCGTGGCTGAAGACCTCCGGTTCCTTTTGCGTGCAGTAACTGCAGGCCAGATTGCACTTGTGAGTCACGTAGAACGTTACGGCATAAGGCGCGACGACTTTCGTATGTTGCACGTGCCGCCGCCAGCCGTTGCGGAAATAAAGCTGGAGGTTTTTCGTCACGAACGGCGCCTGCTTCACCAGGCCGCGCAACAGGTCCATGCGCGAAGGACCGCCCCGCCCGTTCGGGTCGCTCCGTGGACCCGCTGGAGTCGTCGACGTCTGGGCAGCCGCTCGCGGATCAAGCGCTCCCACCGGCACAAAATTTGTCTTCGTTTCGTTCATCTCAACCAGCCACAACTATACGCTTATAGGTGCACGGCACCGCGGCGCCCGCCATGATGCAATAATTTGCCTATTCGAGGTGTGAGGAAATCGAAATTTCGATCGATCAGAACTTGCCGCGCCAACAAAAATCTCAATGGGCAATCCGCTACGGAGTGCTCTGTTTCGCCGGTGCCTTGGCCGCGGCGTCGACCGCATCCCGGAACTGCTTAAACAGCGGCATCTCCGGTTCATCCAAGCCATCCTTCCGATATTGCTTCCAGATAGGTCCCATCCGTTTTCCGTCGGGCTTCAACAGGTATACATACAGCAAATCTTCCTTTGGCCCGATCTCCGCTCCGACTCTTCCCGCCTCGCGATTTTCTGGTTCGTTCGTTCCTGGTATGTTTCCCCGGCCGATCGTCCCACCGACTTTCGCGCTGGCGGTTCTTCCCTTTCGCACCACCACAACGATTTCCGCGTCCGCGCGCCTCAACGTCACGCTGTAGCGATTCCAGTTTCGCATCGCATCTTCCGTGTCGACGATCGCAACTCTGTCCTCGGGAATGAGATTGGCGCTGTAAATGTCCCCGTCCAGCGCCTCGACATACACATAGCGCGCGTTCAGAAGCGCCTTGGGCACTTCCTCTTTGGGCTGTGATCGCGCAATCAGAACTGAAGAAAAAAGCAGAGCGGAGAGAAAAAGAAAACGAAGCTTCATCGGACACCCCACGTGAGAAGCAGAGAGGGGACTTTCGGGTCGTCCTTATCGGACCGCCCATCCACCTGGGATTATACTCTTCCAAATCGCCAGAATCCGGTTGGGAGCTGGACTGCAGCGCAAACGATTCCTTCGAGCTCGGCCGTGGTTATCGATCATGCGATAGAGGAAAATCTGGTGAGAAACCACGAAGCTCAATCCGTGAAAACAACGCCGACCGAGCTGTGGCCTTTTTCCTTGCCCGCATCGATCCGCACCACGTGACCTCGCAAACGCATGGCGCCCTGTAAGCCGTTTGGCCCGGGTGTTTCCATGATCACCTGCAACTCCGATTGCAGGCGGGGGCTATGCTTCAGCGAAATCATAGCGCCCTGCAACGACAAATCGCTGACCAGGGTCTCCTCGTCGAACGGCCGCCCGCCCTCGGTCACGCCCGAGACGCGCGCGCGGAATTGCGCTTCGCGGCGCAGCGCCGTCCGCGTTCCGGGCATATGCGCGTCCACGCGCCCGCCGGGAGCACCCAGTGTAATCACCATACCCTCGCTCGCGGCGAACACCGAATCGAACTCCTCTCGCCCATGCCGCAAAATCGTATCCACCATCTTGTCGGTCGAATCCGGATCGTGATGAAACAGCACCAGCGTCTTCGCGCCAATCTCGCGCGCGACTTTCACGCCTTCCTTCCACGACGAGTGCCCCCATCCGCGCTTCGGGCCGGCCAACTGTTCCGGCGTATACTGCGCGTCGTTAATGAAAATGTCCGCGCCCTGCGCCAGTTCGCGGAGACTCTTGTCGAGGTCCGGATTCCCCGGCTCATTGTCTGTCGCATACACGACAACCCCCGCCGGCGTTTCGATGCGAAACCCCAGGCATCCCTGTGGATGGTTCAAAGCCCGCGTCGAAATTCTATTCTCACCGATAAAGAAAGCGTCCCCGTCCGCCACTTCCTGAAATCGCCGCTTCGCATTCATCGCCGACAGATCCACCGGAAAATATGGCTGTGCCATCTGCGTTTCGAAAACCTGCTTCAAGCTGTCGCGTCCTAAAAATTCCGATCGAAAGCTATAAAAGTGAAATTCATTTTGCTCGGCGTACAGCGGTGAGAAAAACGGGATGCCCTGAATGTGGTCCCAGTGATAGTGGGTCACTAGAAAATGCGTCTCGCGCTTTTGTCCGCCGTTCGGCCCGGCCCATCGCGAGCCCAGCATCCGCAAACCGGTTCCGCAGTCCAGGATCATCTGGGTACCGTCGGGCGCGAGCAGCTCCAGGCATGGCGTGTTTCCGCCATAACGCCACGTCGCCGGATCGACAGTCGGCGTCGATCCGCGCACTCCCCAAAAGCTCAGTTTGGCGACAGGCGTACTCATAGCAGCTACAGTGGGCACTCGCATGGCAATGCCCAGCCCTCCATTGGGCCCGCAAATTACAGACTTCGTTGATGTTGGCAGCCGCCCACCGGACCGTCAACGAAATCGCGCTCGCCGCGTGTCAAGATGTCCACTACGCGCGTTTGTACACTTCGCGGTCGCTCGCAGTACGCCCAGCCCGCCAGTGCGCGTAGAATATATGTCTGGCCGATGGACACTCATTCTCACGAGCACTCCCACGATCATCCGCACGATCACGGGCATGATCACGATTGCGCGCCCGGCACGGCCGAAAAAGCATCTTCGTTCGCCCATTCTCATTCCCACAGTCACAGCCACGGCGGCCACTCGAATCACGGCCATGTCCACCCAACGCTGAGTCCTGCGATCCTCGGCTGGGCCATGGTCGCCACGCTTGGCCTCGTCGGAGCCGAAATCGTCGGCGGCATCCTCGGCCACTCGGTCGCGTTGCTCAATGATGCCGTTCACAATCTTTCCGATGTTCCCGCGATCGGCCTCTCGTATCTCGCCATGCGCTGGGCGCAACGCCCCGCCGATTCCGAGAAAACCTACGGCTATCACCGCGCCGGCACGCTCGCTGCCTTTACCAACGCGGTCGTGCTCGTGCTGCTATCCATCTGGCTGGGGTACGAATCGATTGAGCGGCTCCGCTCGCCGGTAGAGGTCGTTGAGAGCTGGATGATCTGGACCTCGCTCGCAGCTCTCGCTGTAAATGGCGGCATCACGCTCGCGCTCGTCCGTGGCCGAAACGATTTAAATCTGCGCAGCATCCTCGTTCACAATTTTGGCGACGCGCTTTCCAACATCGCCATCATCATCGGCGCAATCGTGATCGGCATGACGGGCATACGATGGATCGATCCTCTTCTCGGTCTCGCCATCGGCCTGCTCGTTCTCTGGTCGAGCATCGGCATCCTGCGCGAGTCTGCGCACGTCCTGCTCGAAGGCCGTCCGCCCGACTGCAGCGTGGAAGAAGTGGCCCGCGCCGTTCTCACGATCGAAGGCGTCTTTGAAGTTCACGACGTGCACATCTGGTCGCTCGGCGACGGCCACAACGCGCTGAGCCTGCACGCCCGCATTCCCGACATGCACATGGACGAGTGCGAACGCATCCTCGCCGCCATCCAGACCAAAGCCGCCAAAGAATTCAACATCGGCCACGCCACAATCCAACTGGAACGCGCCGGCCTCCCCGCGACTTCCGGCTACGTAATGCCAGCCCCCGCCAAGTAAATACCCGACGAATTCCCGAACCCGCCGGTTCTTCAAACACACAGCGTCGGCACGTTGAACGAGCAACGAGCACCTATCCCTGATCGCTAAACAATGAAGGGAAGACCAATGGCAGGAACTACGCTAAATCTTAAGCCGGCACCCGAAAACTCAACCCTCGCTGCTCATTAAACTGCTGCGTTGCATCCATATCGACCGATCCAGCCGCAACGCTCTTGCGTTGCCCCTCCGGCGTCACATACCGCAGCGTCCCGTTCTCCCACGAGTACGCAATTGCAAAAACAACTCCCCCATCACGCATCACAAACACGTAAGACGAAGAGTCCGGCGGAGGTTCCGGCGCCGGCGCCGCAGCCGGCTGAACAACAGACTGCTGCCCCGCGCGATAGGCTGCGCGCATCTCACGCGCCGCTTCGAGTTGCGCCTGGGCATCCAGATCTCCTTGATCGGCCGCAGTTTCCTGAGCTTCTTCGACCGCTTGCGGATTCTCAACAACAATCTCCGGCGTCGACCAGAGGAAGCCGCCGAATCCAAATGGCACGGTCTGCCGGAACGCGAACCTTCCCACCTGTCCGCGTCGTGGGCTCACTGCCGCGAGGTGGGGATAGTCGAAACCAAGGCCCGGTACACCGGCATCATTCGAAATGACGGAGGAATTCGCGAAACGCGAGCTAACGGAAAGATTGTGGCTTGTCGAACCAGAAGTGCGAACGCGCGGCCCGGCAAGGACGTGCGTCGTGCCAACCACATGATTCACCGGATGGGCGCCCACCGGCGCACTGACGCGCACCGCAGCCACTGGCGCCGAAACCATTCCTCCAGAGCGCACAGCGCCAACGCTCATACCACTCCTCTGCGCCATAGTGGCGCATGACAGCAGCAATGAACAGCCGACGGCAATCCAGAATCGGCGCATAGCAGCACCTGCCCGACAGCAGCGGCAAAAAACGCTCGATCGCACTTGCGTCAAGCCGCCTGATGAACCCACGCAAACCCTACACCTAGAAGGATGCGCCCACGCAGGCGTTGGTTTCAAGTACCAGACTGGTCTAGGACTCGCTCCCACCTACCCTTGCGACCCGCTTTCCCCTTGCTGGCGGTTGTGCTATAACCTTCGGGCCGTGGAACGCGCCGCAAAAGAAGGGGCCACATCGGTTTACCCGGAATCGCCAAGGGTTCGACTGAAGCCGGGTGCAGCTGTTTCTACGGAGTCTGCCTCCGGGCGCGAGGAAGCGAGCGCGACCTCAACGAACGACCCTGTAGGCAACGCAGCGAACCATGCTGTTGACCCCGGCGGCGTTTGGCCCGCACCACACGAAGACGCTTCCCGGTATTGTCCTGTTTGCTCGCAGCGGTTGTTGTCCCGGCGCTGCAAGCTGATTTGCACGGTCTGCGGATATTACATGTCCTGCGCGGACTACTATTGATGTAAGCTGTGCGGCTTCGGTGCGGTTGCTGCCGGCAGCCGCTTCGATTTCATAGGAGGATACGAACGTGGCATTGAAGATGACGAACCGCGAAGTGGATGGCGTGGCCGTGGTGGCCCTGGACGGCCGCATTGTTCTGGGTGAAGAGAGCAACGCGCTGCGCGAAAAAGTGAAGACGTTGCTGGCCGAGGGCAAAAAGAAGATCGTCCTGAACATGGACAATATCACGTTCATCGACAGCGCCGGCCTGGGCACGCTCGTCGCCGCGCATCACAGCGCCAAGGGACAAGGCGCGTCGCTCCGTCTCTGCCATCTCGGCAGCAAGTTCCAGGAAGTTTTGCAAATCACCAAACTGCTCACGGTGTTCGATGTGTACGACACCGAAGCGCAAGCGGTATCCAGCTTCAGCAAAGGCGCCGGAGCGTAGCTTCCGGGCGCGCAAGCGCCGCAGCGCCGCAGCACCGGAATTTGAGGGCACGCTCGCGCGTGCCCTTTTTCGTAGCACAGACAGTCCTGTCTCCTTTACGCTGAGCCTCGAAGGATCTGAGCTGAGACACCCTCGCCTCGATCGACAATTAGCACGCGGTCTTGTACCACCCAAGTTCCCTCGGCGGCACAGGATCTGGCTCGGCCACTTTTAACACTCCCGCAATATTCCCCGCCCCGGCCAGATGTACTCTCCGGCTCATCCCCGCGCACGCGTTCTGGAGGCTCTCCGATGCTGCATCCTAAGCTCATCCTCGCTCCCATCGACTTCAGCGACTCGTCGCTCGAAGCTCTCGACACCGCACGCGATATCGCCGGCCGCTACGGCTCCGCCATTCTGCTCGTCCACGTTGTCCCCGTCATTCCCAAGCTGCCTTCCGACGTCTCTATCTTCAACGAAGGCGCCTACGAGCAGGACCTGCTCCGTGACGCCGAACAGCGCCTCACCGCACTAGCGGAAAACTTGAAAACCGAAGGAATCGCGGCGCGCAGCACCGTGGGTCTGGCCAACGACGCGGCAATGGAGATTCTGCGCACCGCCGATGCCGAAAAGGTCGACCTCATCGTGATCGCCACGCACGGCTTGACCGGTTGGCGGCGCCTCGCCTTCGGCTCCGTGACCGACAAGGTCGTGCGCACCGCCGATTGCCCGGTCCTCGTCCTGCGCAAGAACGCGGCAGCGGAACCGGAACACGCCGAAGAAAAATCCGCGTCCGCGTCAGCCTAGAATTTTCGTTTGAAATTAACCGGGCTGGCCCAGATTTCAGGCCGTTGTAGATTGCAGCAGCCGCGCGACGTGACGCGCGATCTGCCCATCCTCATCGCTTCCGATCACCCGCACCGAAACGGGCCGTTCGCACCGATTAATCTCTCGCTCGTTCTTGCAATTAGCATCTTCGTCCAGCTGTACGCCGAAGATTTCCATCCCTTCGCAAATCGCCGCGCGCACCGCGGCGTCGTTCTCGCCAATCCCTCCCGCGAAAACAAGCAATTCCAATCCACCGAGCACCGCAACGTAACCTCCGATTGCTTTCTTGGCCGCGCGGACAAACATTTCGATGGCCAGCCTCGCGCGCGGATCATCGCGCTCCACCTTGTGCAGTTCGCGCATGTCCGACGATTTTCCGGAAATCCCCAGCAGGCCGCTGCGCTTATCCAACACCTTTGCAAGCCCGTCGACATCGGCGGTGTTGCTGGCCAGCAAATAGAGCATCACGCCCGGATCGAGGTCGCCAGATCGCGTGCCCATCACGATGCCGCCGGTCGGCGTCAACCCCATCGTGGTATCGACTGACTTCCCGTCTAGAATTGCAGTGACACTTGCTCCGTTGCCCAGGTGCGCGACGATCATCCTCCGCGGAACTTGCGAACCCAGCGCGTGCAGGATCGATTCGCACGACAATCCGTGGAAACCGTACTTGCGAACACCGGCGTCCCAGAATGACTGAGGCAGCGGCAAGCGCGCAGCGGCATCCGGTAACGTGCGATGGAACGCGGTGTCGAAGCAAGCGAATTGCGCCACGCCGGGAAAGCGCCACTGCATCTGGCGAATTAGTTCGAGCGCAGCAGGCATGTGCAGGGGCGCGAACGCCGAAGCGCGTTCCATCGTATCCAAGACTTCCGGCGTAATTTTCTGGTGTTCCGTTAGCGAAGGCCCGCCATGTACGACGCGATGCCCGATACCATTGAACTCCGAGAGTCTTAGTTTGGATAACGTCTCGGCGACCGCCTTAGCCGCATCCGATTGCTGCGGGAAGCTGCGCGATTCCTGCTCCAGCGTTTTCCCGCCGCCGTCCTTGACCCAAATTTTGCCTTCGCCGCCGGCGATGCCTTCCATTTCCCCACGATAAGTGGGCTGCGGATCGCCCGTTTCAGCTGCGGAATAAACGCCAAACTTCAACGACGACGACCCGCTATTCAAAACCAAGATCGCATCACCACTCATCCACGCCTCAGCCTTCCATGCCTCTTAACCTTCGAACATTCCAACCTTCAAACCTTCGAACTCGTCCTCTTCCCCGGCCAGGTCCACTCCGACACCTCCGGCATATCTTCTCCATGCTCCGAAACGTAAAGCCGGTGCCGCTGCATCGCCTCCGTGAACCGCTGTGTCGCTCTATCGGCAATGCTCTTGAAACGCGGCACCCGGCGGATCGCATCGAGCGCGAGCGTGAAACGATCCATGCGATTGAGCACCACCATATCGAACGGCGTGGTAGTCGTTCCCTCCTCGACGTACCCGCGCACGTGAATGTTGTTGTGATTGTGGCGGCGATACGTGAGCCGGTGAATCAGCGTCGGGTAACCGTGAAACGCGAAGATGACTGGTTTGTCCGTCGTGAAGAGCGCATCGAAATCATCATCGGCGAGACCGTGCGGATGTTCGCTGAGCGGCTGTAGCGTCATCAGGTCCACGACATTCACCACGCGAATCCGCAGATCCGGTAACTCTTCGCGCAGCAGCGACACCGCCGCCAATATCTCCAGCGTCGGCACGTCGCCGGCGCACCCCATCACCACGTCGGGATTCTCCGGCTCGTGTCCCGCCCAGTCCCACGCGCCGAGCCCCGCGGTGCAGTGCGCCACCGCTGCATCCATATCAAGCCAGTTTGGCGCCGGCTGCTTTCCCGCTACGATCAGGTTCACGTAGTTACGGCTGCGCAGGCAGTGGTCGGCCACCGACAGCAAACAATTCGTATCCGGCGGCAGATAGATCCGCACGATGTCCGCCTTCTTGTTCGCCACGTGGTCGATGAATCCCGGATCCTGATGCGAAAACCCGTTGTGATCCTGCCGCCACACGTGCGAGGTCAGCAGATAATTGAGCGACGCGATCGGCTTTCGCCACGGAATCGCCCGTGTCGTCTTCAGCCACTTCGCGTGCTGGTTGAACATAGAATCCACGATGTGGATGAACGCCTCGTAGCACGAAAAAAATCCGTGCCGCCCGGTGAGCAAATACCCTTCCAGCCATCCCTGGCAGCAGTGCTCGCTCAGCACTTCCATCACCCGCCCGTCGACCGCCAGGTTCTCGTCAACCGGCAACGTCGCCGATTCCCACGTCTTGCCGGTCACTTTGTAAATGGCTTCGAGCCGGTTCGACGCCGTTTCGTCCGGACCGAACACCCGGAAGTTTTTCGACTCGAGGTTACATTTCATCGTTTCGCGAAGATACGTGCCCAGCACACGCGTCGCTTCCGTAACCGGCGCGCCCGGTTGCTTCACATCGACTGCGAATTCGCGAAACGCCGGCAGCCGCAGCGGTTGCATCAGCAGCCCGCCGTTCGCGTGCGGGTTCATCCCCATCCGCAACCGCCCCTTCGGCGGAAGTGCGGCCAATTCCGGCACCAGTGTTCCGTGCGCGTCGAATAACTCTTCCGGCTTATAGCTGCGCATCCATTGCTCGAGGATGCGCAGGTGGCCCGGCTTCTCGTGCAGCTCCGAGAAGGGTACCTGGTGCGCACGCCACGTCCCTTCCACCGGCTTGCCGTCCACTTCTTTTGGCCCGGTCCAGCCCTTCGGCGTGCGCAGGATCAACATCGGCCACTGCGGCCGTTTCATATCGTCGCCTTCGCGGGCCGCTTTCTGGATCGCCGCGACCTCCTCCAGCATCGTGTCCAACACGGCGGCCATCTTGACGTGCATTACCGCCGGATCGTCGCCTTCGAGAAAATGCGGGTTGTACCCGTATCCGCGGAACAGCGCTTCCAGTTCGTTCCGGGGGATGCGCGCCAGCACCGTCGGGTTCGCGATCTTATAGCCGTTGAGGTGCAGGATCGGCAGCACCGCGCCGTCCTTCGCCGCGTTCAAAAACTTGTTCGAATGCCAGCTCGTCGCGCACGGTCCGGTTTCCGCTTCGCCGTCGCCCACGATGCATGCCACCACGAGGTTCGGGTTGTCGTAAGCCGCTCCATACGCGTGCAGCAGCGAATATCCGAGCTCGCCGCCTTCGTGAATCGATCCCGGGGTTTCCGGCGCGACGTGGCTCGGAATTCCATACGGCCAGGAAAATTGCCGGAAAAGCCGCTTGATCCCATCCTTGTCGCGCTCGATATAGGGATACAGCTCCGTGTACGAACCTTCGAGATACGTGTGCGCCACGATTCCTGGTCCGCCATGCCCCGGCCCGATGATGTAAATCATGTCGAGGTCGCGCTCTTTGATCACGCGGTTCAGGTGCGTATAAATAAAATTGAGGCCAGAGGTGGTTCCCCAATGCCCCAAAAGCCGCGGCTTCACATCCTCGATCGTCAGCGGCCGCTCCAGCAGCGGATTGTCCTTCAAGTAGATCTGGCCTACCGTTAAATAGTTCGCCGCCCGCCAATACGCATGCATCAGTCTGACCTGTTCCTGCGTCAACTCCGCCATCTCGCCCTCCATGTACACAATTTCCTTGCCACCGCTCCCGAACCCCACCGCCCGCTCTCACTGGAAATCGTTCGCAATCGCCGCCCGTTCCGCGCCCCCACATTCGAATCGCCGTTATCCATCTACGATGCCCCACCCGGCGTAACAGCTTCATGAATTCGCCTTCCACCGCCGCGCACAAATACAAATCCTTCGCCCCCGTAGCAGCGTTCAAAATCAATTACAGACGCCAAAAAAATTGACGGAGGTATACCCCTTTTCATCCCAAAACGGAACGAAACTGGACGCAAACGCGCCTCAGGGCGCGAGCCAACGCGACAATTTTTTATTTTTTCGACGTGATCCAGGAAAACCTTCAGACCTGATACATGGTAATGCCGCTCATCAACTTCGGAAAGAAGTCCGTCGACTTTTGCGGCATCACTTCACCGGAGGTAGCAATCTCCCATACCTGATCGACACTGCACGCATTGAGCAGAAACGCGACCTGCGCCGCCCCGCGGTCGACGGCATCGAGCGCCGCCGAAGCCTCGCGTTCATACGTGAGGTTTTTCTCGGCCGTCGCTGCCTGGAGCGTGATTCCGAGCGCCGGCTCGAGAATTCCGTCGTGCAGCAGGACGACGTCGAGTTCCCGCTGCAGCGGTGAAACGGCCGGCAACAACTCCACAAGGTTTGCGCCGGGCCGCAGTGTTAAAACGTAGAACGCGCCCTTGCCCGCTTCACCTGCGGGATACACGCCAATGGCGCGCGATTCCCGCGCTTCGATCAGACGATGCAAAAATCTGCCGCGCGTCTCGGCCTTGGTCGTCGCATCCGTGAACGAAAAAACCTCCGCCGCGAACCACGGCTCAAGGTAACGCCGCACTACCGGCCAGGAAAAATCCGGAAGGTTCGCTACGACGCGGTGCGTCGGCAAAATCGTCAGCCCTTCGGTGCGCGTATTGACGAATGTCATCATCGCCGCTTCATACGGCGCCGCGTTTAAGGCTCCCGCGCCATCTACGACGGGTTCGACCGCAATGGATCCGGCCGCTGCGGCTCCGGGACCAGCAACACCGGTTGCGAGCGATGCGGCGGCCGCGGTGGCAACTGATGCGGCCGCGCCACCGACGTGCCCTCCAGACGGAGAATTCGCCGTCGCCGGATTCCCGGCTGAAGGATTCGCGGCCGGCGACGTTCCGAAAGGCGAAATGTCGGTGGCGGTTGAATCCTGTGCTTCGGCGCGTTCGGGCAGCCCCTGTTCGCGCGCGCTCTGTTTCCTGCGCTCGTTGCGAAAGTTCAGCGCGGTCTCGTAGCGATGGTGGCCGTCCGCGATCACGAGTTGCTGACCGGTCATCGCGGCACGGATGGCTTCGACGCGCTCCGGCTCCCAGACGACCCACAGGCGATGGATGACGCCGTATTCGTCGGTGAGTTCGGTCGCGGGCGGCGCGGCCGCTTCCGCCTCGGAAAGGATCGTATCGATGAGCCGCTCCGCATCGCTGTACAGCAGAAAGAGCTGCCCCGTATGCATGCCCGTGTGGCGCAGCAATTCCAGGCGGTCGGCTTTCGGGCCCGACAGCGTGTGCTCGTGGCGGAAGACGACGTTCGCAGAATATTCCTCGAGTTTGCCCGCGCCGATAAAACCGCGCCGTGTGCGGCGTTCGCCCTTTCCGATGGCGTCCGCCGTGCCCGGCACGGTGTATTCCTGTGTGTAGGAATAAAAACAGGGCCGCGTATCCTGCACGACGATCTGTTCGCGGATCCAGTCGTGCAGTGCTTCGGCCGCGCGCGTGTACACATTTTTTTCGTTGGGAACCGACGGCGGCGTGTCGCCCGGCAGTACGCGCCCTTTTTCGACGGCGATCAGGTTGTGCGGATCGGCGGCGTAATATTTTTCCTGCATCGACGGTGAAATCTTGTCGTAGGGCTGCGTGAGGACGCGGTCGTAGGCGACCTTACTGGCGTTGTAGCGGTACGCGGGAAAGGGATAAACCTGGGCCATGAATTCTCCGGTGACGCGGCGTTAGGTGTTTAGGGAATTATTTTACGCGAAGTCGGGGGAATTCCGAACTGGCCCGAGGACCGGTGCCGCAGTGTTTGAATGCGGTGTGGACGGAGCGTGAATCTAGGGAGACTTACGGAGTGGTGAATCAGAAAATTAAACTAGAAATTGGAAATTGGAAAAAGCGCTGCCTTGGGTTCGGCAAGCTGCAGGGACTGGCTTAGCGTGGCATCCCACTTTTCGAGGTCCTGGAACCGGTCGTTGGCGTTTGGCGGGGTTTCAGCTGACCGTTGCAAAGATTGCTGCGGACCGAGACGCCATTGCCGTTGTACGGCGTGGCGGCTCCAAAGCGCTTTCGAGGTGATTTCGCAAACCGCGCAGCGCGGACTCGTCGAAGCGGGATGCAAGCGCCGCACACGGCTGTATTCTGTTTCGTCTTTAATCAGGCGCAAACGGCGTTCAAGAAACCGCCACACAAATTCCGGCAGCCAAAAGAAAAAGGCCCCCGGGTCACCGGAAGCCTGATAGAAATTTTGTCGGAAACGCCACCATTGAGGTGGTTTTTGAACGCCTCGAAAACAAGTTCGTTTTTCGCGGCGCACCTGACTATGCATCAAAGGACTGCCGAAGCTCGATGCCGTCCGGCCAGGTACCGCGAAACGTCCCTCTTTCGAAAACTAGCGTTTCTTTTTCTTTTTGGCCGGCTTTTTGGCAGCCTTGGCTTTGGCCTTGGCTTTGGCCTTGGCTTTGGCCTTAGCTTTGGGCTTTGCCTTTGCGGCTTTCTTCGCCGGCTTTTTCGCGGCCTTCTTGGCAGGCGCTTTCTTGGCCGGCTTCGATGCCGCTGGCTTCGCCGGGGCGCGCGAGGGTTTGGCTGCCGCGGGAGGCGCCGGCGCTTCTTCGTCGCCCTCGTCCCCGCCGATGATCAGCTCTTCTTCTTCGGTCTCGACAACTTCGTCGCCTCCGAGTTCATCATCCTCTTCCAGCCCTGACAGCTCGTTGTCTTCTTCGAAGTTATCCTTCTCGAGATCCATTCCATCCTCCCCAGGGGGATTCCCGCCCGAGGCATCGCGCCCGGGGGACCGGGCCGTCCGTGTCGAGTCGGTATCGCTGCAGTGGCCGGAGTATTTTCCTCTGAAAATGCCCTCCAAAGCCTTGGCCGTTGTTACCGTACTCGCTGGTACTTGTCAAGAGTTCTGCGCGGGACAGGGCCGGAACAGGGCTGAAATACACGAAGTTCGCAGGTTGGCAGGTTGGAAAGTTACAGGTTCGGATTGCACGGGGAACCCATTGGGCTGTTCGAATCGATAGCAGTGCGTAAGGCCCAGAAATGAAACGCAGACCCGACCGAGTTCATACGCCGAACCTGGGCACCCTCCCGGATATCGCTATCACTGTTCCGGAATCGCGTCAGTTTTTGTCGGGGGAAGACGTCGTGGCCTGAGCCACGTGGGTGGCCGGCTTGGGTTTCTTTTTTGCGGTGGTGCGGTCATGCGACAAGGACGAGGCCGTCTCGGTGGCTCCGCCAAGCGTATAAATGCGCAGGACCATACCGCGCGCTACGTGGTTGGTCTTGAGGCGGTTCCACTTCTTGACGTCGTCGGAATCCACGCTGAAGCGGTCGGCGATGCCGAGCAGCGTGTCGCCCTTGCGGACGCGATAGCTGACCAGGCGGCGCTTGGTTTCGTTGGAGGCTTGCGTCGCCGGGATGATCAGCTTTTCGCCGGGGTCGAGGGCTGCGCCGCGCTCGAGGCTGTTGGCGTCGGCGATGGCCACAGGCGTGACATGATATTTTTTCGCGATCGAACTGAGCGTTTCGCCGGTTTCGACGCGATGGCGGCGCCAGCTGACCCATTTGTCGGCGGGGATATCGGCGATTTCGGCAGAAAACTTTTCCGCTGTTCCAACGGGTAGATGAAGTTCGAACGCCGGATCGTCCGGCGTCGCCAGACGCAGCAGCGGGGGGTTCAGCGATCGGAGCGTTTCGACATCGACGTCGATCGTCTCGGCCACAAGTCGCAGATCGATGGCGCGGCCCGGCTTGACGATGTCGGTCGCAACCGGAGCTTCGGGATCGACCTGGATTCCATAGTGCGCAGCGTCTTTCGCGATCAGCGTCAACGCCACGATGATCGGCACGTAGTTCTTGGTTTCTTTTGGCAACACATTGCGTTTGTAAAGTTCCCAGAAGTCGGCATAGCCCGTGCGTTCAATACCCTTCTGCACGTTGCCGGGACCGCAGTTGTAGGCAGCCATGGCCAGATACCAGTCGCCGAAAAGACCGTACAGATCGCGGAGGTGCTGCGCGGCGGCGCGCGTGGCCTTCTCGGGGTCCTGGCGCTCGTCGATCCACCAGGTATGGCGCAGGCCGTATTGCTGGCCACGGTAGGCGACGAACTGCCACATGCCGCGGGCGCCAGCGCGCGACAACGCCAAAGGTTGGAACGCGCTCTCGGCTTGGGCCAAGTATATGAGGTCCTGCGGGACGCCCTCTTCCCTGAGCACGCGCGAAATCATTTCGTGATATTTGCCCTGGCGGCGGAGGCCGGCTTCGACGATCGCGCGGCCGCGGGGGGTCTGGAAAAAATTGAGGAACGAAAGGACCTCATCGTTCACGGTGAGCGGCAGATCGTGCGAACTGTTTTTGGCGGCCAGCTCGGCGCGGTCCTTGAGGCGAGGATCGACCGGGAAGGTCATGTCGGCCACTTCGTCGATCGGCGCGGGAACGGCGGGCGCCTCTTGGAATCCGTCACCAGCACGGAAGGCTTGCAGCTCGTAAGTGTAGGTGGTGTCTACGACGCGGTGGAACAACTCGCTCAGTTTCGGGTCGGCATTGATGTCACGGCCGCTCTGGAGCATCAGGTCGACGGCTTCGTCGAAATCTTTGCGCGCGGCCTCGAGGTGGCCGGCTTTGTAGTTCTGCTGGCCGGACGCGAATCGTTCTTCGACCCTGGCGATGAGGCCCTCGCTGGCGGCCGACGCGGACAGTTGTGTCGGGATTTGCGTGTAGATGAAGTAGGGCGCGTGGGATGCAGCGGCGAGCGGCAATTTTGGTAGCGCGAGCGGGCTGGTCGCCGCCAGCGGCTGTTTCCCCGGCGTGGCCGAAGCGGTTTGCGGCGCGGGTTTCGTGGACGGCACGCGCGCCTGCGCTGGATGCTTGGCGGCATCGTCGCAGCCTGCGGCGATGCCAGCGATTCCGGCCAGCAGCGCCATGCTCGTCGTGAGTGAAACCCTGCGAATCATCTTTAGCATGGTAAGGAGGCGGTGCGACCCCGGTCAACGCTTTCGAAGTACAGGGGGGTGGCGGACTGACTACACGAGCCGGCGGCATCTCCAATCGCCGAGCCTGCACCCGAAGGAGTTGGACGGTGGCGCGGTGATTTGGGTTGGTTTTGAGTTCCGCGAGGACAGTAGGTGGCGAAGCTGGACCTAAGAAAAGACAAATTGCGCGTGGAGGTCACACCCGGGCTAGCGGGCCCAGGAATGCTGCGCCCGTCAACGAAAGCGGTTGACATTCGGCTGCGGTCCGCGATATTAAACCATATGGTTAACTATTTATCCTCGGCCGAGAGCAAAGGCTGGGTGCTGGACGCTACGTTTGCGGCATTGGCCGATCCGACGCGGCGGGCGATTCTGGCACGGCTGGCGCTCGGCGAGGCGACGGTCGGCGAACTGGCGGCACCATTCGAGGTTTCGCTGCCGGCGATCTCGAAACATCTGCGCGTCCTGGAATCCGCCGGGCTGCTGCGGCGGGAAGTTGATGGCCGGGTGCATCGCTGCCGGCTCGCGCCGCACCCGATGAAAGACGCGGCCGGTTGGATTGAGTCTTACCGGGCGTTTTGGGAATCGCAGTTCGACGGTTTGGTGAAATATCTGGAAGCAACGGGTCAATCCGCGAGCGAGAAGCGACCCGCAAACGAGGAGAACCCGAAATGGCAACCCCATCAGGCAGCCGCGGCTCACGCGCCGCAAAAGGCTTCACACTCGAAGTCCGGAGGACGTTCCGTGCGCCGCGGGAAAAAGTCTTCGCCGCCTTCGCCGAACGCGAGCAGCTAGAACGGTGGATGTGCAGGGACGCGGGAGCCCACGTCACGACGCACCACCGGCAAGATATCCGCCCCGGCGGGCGCTATTTGATCGAGGTACGGGACCCGGGCAAAGGTCAAGTCTACTGGGGTCAAGGCGAGTATTTGGAGGTTACGCCACCCGAGCGCGTGCGGTTTACGTGGCATTGGACGAAGGACCGGATTGATGGTGAAAGTCTGCATAAAGGCCCGGCAAGTCAGGTGACGGTGGAATTCTTCGAATGCGACGGGGAGACCGAAGTGGTGCTGACGCATGCAGGGCTCGCGAGCGAGAAGGATTACAAGGATCACGAGGGCGGGTGGAAGGGGTGCTTCGATATTTTGGAGACCGTTATCGGTTCCTATGCGTCCTGAAGCTATCTGAAAGCTCAAGAGCCCGCGCTACCCGAAGCGCCGATCGCGCGATGGTTTTCCAGTCACTAGTCGCCGGTTACTCGTCGCCAGCCAAGCGAAACTAACCACTGGCAGTGGAGCCCTCGAACGGTGAAACGTCGAAAAAAAGGATGGGCAGGCGACGTTACTTGGGCAGGCGGCATCTCTATAACTGCGGCTTGGACTGGCAAGCCGGCCGCTGAATGGGTGTAACCGCTGGACAAAGAATTTGCTGGACAACGGGCGTGCGGGTGTGTTAGGTTGTAGCTGCGTTTGTTGCTCTTGTATCGCCTTTGGAAGTGTGAAAGCGGTCGCAAGGATCAAACTTGCGGCCTTTTTTTATGCCCAGAGGCGGCCCGTAACTCTTTAGAGGGGTTCGGAGTCGAGGCACCAGATAGCTTAATCATCGAGTAAGGCCCCTAAACCCGGCCAGACTCAAAGTATGATCGCCACGCGGTCAACAGAAAAGAGTAGATGCAGTGAGTAAAGAACAAGGAACAGTGAAGTGGTTCAACGCGAGCAAGGGCTTTGGATTCATCCAGCGCCAGAGCGGTGAAGATGTATTCGTCCACTTCTCCGCGATTATGGCTGATGGCTATAAATCGTTGAACGACGGCCAAGCGGTTGAATTCGAAGTGACCAAGGGCCCCAAGGGCCTGCAGGCCTCGAACGTCCAACCCCTCTAAGCCACTTCACAAAAGTATGAAAATGGGCGGAGCGCTTCGGCGCTTCGCCCGTTTTTTTTTTCGCGAAGAGAATCTAGGCCAGGCCGCCGCTGACCTGGATGGCTTCGCCGGTGATCCAGCGGGCGGCGTCGCTGGCGAGGAAGCAGACGGCGGCCGCGATTTCTTCGGCCGTGCCTAAGCGGCGCAGAGCGGTGCGGCGGATAAGGGCATCTTTGAATTCCTGAGGCGTGTCGCTGGCAAGCTCGGTTTCAACGAAGCCGGGCAGGACTGAATTGATCGTGATGCCGCGGACGCCGAGTTCCTTCATGTAGCAGCGGGCGAGCTGTTCGAGCGCGCCTTTGGACATCTGGTAGACGGCGAGCAGGCCGGTGATCTGCGCGACGTGTGTGCCGCAGCTGGAGATGTTGATGATGCGGCCGTTGTCGCGCATGCACGGGACTGCGGCCTGAATGGCGAACATCGGGCCGCGGGCGTTGGTGGCCATGGTCCAGTCGAATTCTTTTTCGGTCACGTCGGACATTTCGGTGCGGTTGCCGACGCCGGCGTTGTTGACGAGGATGTCGAGCGCGCCGAATTTCTCAATCGTTGCGGAGACCAGTCGGTGGATGTCGGTGACGTTTGCCATATCGGCCTGGATGGCGGCGGCGCGGCCGCCGGCGCGTTCGATGGCGGCTACGACTTCATCCGCCTGGGCGGAGCTCGCGCGGTGATTGACGACTACGAATGCGCCCGCGGAAGCCAGACCCTCGGCTATAGCGCGACCGATGCCGCGGGATGCTCCGGTGACGATCGCGACTCTTCCTGCTAGCGACACATTCAACGCAGTGCCTGCTGCAGGTCCGCGATGAGGTCGGCGGGATCTTCGATGCCGATCGAGACGCGGACGGTGCCGGGGGTGACGTGGGAGTTTTCTAGCTCGGCTAGAGTCATGTCGTAGTGCGAGGTGTAGGCGGGGAGAACGACTAGCGACTCGACGCCGCCGAGACTGGCGGCGAGTAGGAAGAGGCGGACGCTGTCGCAGAATTTGCGGGCGGAGGGGAGGCCGCCTTTTAAATCGAAGGCTAGCATGGAGCCGAAGCCACGCATCTGGCGCTTGGCGAGTCTGTGATCGGGATGCGAGGCGAGTCCGGGATAGTGGACGCGCGCGACTTTGGGATGCTTTTCGAGATATTTCGCGACCGCGAGCGCGTTTTCGCCCTGGCGTTTTACACGCAGTGCGAGCGTCTTGATGCCGCGGCTCAGCAGGAATGCGGCTTCGGGATCCATCGAGCCGCCGAGATAAATCACCATGTGCTGGACTTTGTCGATCCATTCGCGGCTGCCTGCGACGGCACCGGCAATCACGTCGGAGTGGCCGGCCAGCGCTTTGGTGGCGCTGTGGACAACCATGTCGAAACCGAGCGAGAGCGGCTGCTGCAGTATCGGAGTAGCGAAGGTGTTGTCGGTGATCGCGATGAGGTTGTGCTTTTTGGCGAAGGCGATGGCTTTGTGCAGGTCGACGAGGCGGACGGTGGGATTGGTGGGTGTTTCGACGTAGAGGACTTTGGTGCGCGGCGTGACGAGCGGTTCGATGCCGACGAGGTCAGTTTCGGCCTGGCGGACGGTGATTCCCATATTGGGAAAGACGTCGCGCATCAACCGGTAGGTGCCGCCGTAGAGTTGGGCAGTGGAAATGACTTCGTCGCCGGCTTTCAGAGCGCTGAGCAGCGCGTGGGAGATCGCAGCCATGCCGGAGGCGGTGACGACGGCGGCTTCGGCGCCTTCGAGTGCGGCGATTTTGCCTTCGGCGATGGCGAGCGACGGATTGCCGTAGCGTGTGTAGATGTACGCTTTGCTCTTGCCTTCAGCCCAGCGCTTCATTTCCGCGGTCGAGGAAAAGGTGAACGTCGAGGTGCGGCAGATCGGCGCGCTGACCGGGCCGCCAACGCCGTGGCGCTGGCCTTCGCCGGCGTGGATGGCTTGGGTCTGGGCGCCGAGTTTGGCGGTGACGGATTTTGAGCTTGCGGATTTGCGGGATGGCGCGGTTTTCATAGTGACGCCATTTTGGGCGTGGTTGCGAGGCGGGCAAGGACCAATTTGGCGTCGGGACGTGTGAGAACATGCCTGCGACGGATGTGAATCGGGAGCCTCGGTCGGAGAGCGAAACGTGAAATTCGGCAGACGGCGCGAGCGTAAAAGGTATAGGCACGGAGACAGGAGAAGGCTATGGAGACTGTCCATTCGGTGTTGCGAAGCCTGTGGTTGTGGCTGGAGATCACGCCGGAGCGAGTGATCGGATTTTTGTGGATGCTGTTTCTGCTGTATTGGCTCGTCTCGGCGCTGAATCGGAAAAAGACCAAGCAGCGGGAGTCGCGAATCAAACGGCTGGGCTATGTATTACCGCTGCTCGTGGCATTTTATCTCCTCTACAACGGGTATTTCGATTTCGGCTTGCTTGGCAAATATTTTGCGCCGCACACGCTGACGGTGGAGTGGATTGGCGCGGCCATCACGGCAGCGGGGCTGTTCGTCGCATGCTGGGCCCGATTCCATCTAGGCGCAAACTGGAGCGGGGTTGTCACGCTGAAAGAAGGACACGAACTGATTCGCACGGGACCGTACCGGAATATTCGCCATCCGATTTATACGGGGATATTGCTGGGATTCTTGGGGAACGTGATCGCCATCGGGGAGGTTCGCGGGCTGATTGCGCTCGCGGTTATTTGGGGGTCCTTTTATATAAAGGCGCGTCGCGAGGAGTCGTTTTTGGTGCAGGAGTTTGGACCGAAGTTCGACGAGCACACGCGGAACACCGGGATGTTCTTGCCCAAATTTTCGTGACGGTTCCGAATTTGGGAATTCTGGCGCTGAACGTGGCATCTAGTCTGCCCACACAGGCCGTTTTCTTTCATTTCGTTCTTCCCACCTTGGAGACTGACGTGCAATTTCCGATGGCGTAGCAAGGATTTCATTTCGAATCGGATTACGGCACACCCGAAGCCCTCACGCGCTGGTCGCCTTGCAGGGTTGCCATCGAATCCTAGCTCATGCGGTGATCAAAAACGGCAGCAGCCGCTTCCACAGTCGTTGCGGTAACCTCTCCGTCGCTCAGTGAATCAAAAAGAACGGGAAGAACTGGAGTTCCTCCCTCGAACAACAGGAGGAAAACGTGAGCGAACCAAGCGCAAAGGCAAGCGGCACCTTCTCCCTTGGCGGAGATCTTTCGATTTATCGACTCGGCTTCGGTGCGATGCGCATTACGGGCGAAGGCATTTGGGGCGAGCCGAAAGACCGCGACGAGTCGAAGCGCGTGCTGAAACGGCTGCCCGATCTCGGCGTCAACTTCATCGACACGGCGGATGCGTACGGGCCGGAAGTCAGCGAAAATTTGATTGCCGAGGCGTTGCATCCCTATCCAGCGGGTCTCGTGATCGCGACGAAGGGCGGGTTCACGAGGCAAGGGCCGAACCGGTGGGCCGTCGTGGGGCGTCCGGAATATTTGCGGCAGTGCGTCGAGATGAGCTTGCGGCGGCTGAAAATCGATCGAATTGATTTATATCAACTTCATCGCATCGATCCGCAAGTGCCGGTCGAGGACCAGATCGGCGAGCTGAAGAAAATGCAGAAGGAAGGCAAGATCCGCCACATCGGCTTGTCGGAAGTGTCGGTGAAAGACATCGAGCAGGCGAAGAAAACGGCGCCGATCGTCAGTGTGCAGAACAAATACAACATGGGGGACCGGACGCATGAAGATGTTTTGCAGTACTGCGAGAAAAACAATCTTGGCTTCATTCCGTGGTTTCCGCTGGAAGCGGGCAAGTTGAACAAGGCAGGCAGTGCATTGGATCAAGCAGCGAAAGCGCACAATGCGTCGAGCGCGCAGCTGGCCGTGGCATGGCTGCTGCATCATTCGCCGGTGACGCTGCCGATTCCTGGAACGTCGTCGGTTAAACATCTGGAAGAGAATGTTGCAGCTGCCGAGATGAAGTTGACGGACATGGAGTGGCAGACGCTGGAAAAAGGGATTTGGAAGGCGGCAGCGTCGGCGTAACCACACGACTCCTATTTGGCGGAAAATGCAAGGGCGCGCATCAGCGCGCCTTTGTTGTGTACACGCAGATCGATCGCCTTACGGACGCGCGTTCGGCGAGAAGAAGCCGATTGGCAGGTCGCGCGCTGTGCGCAGCCCGGCCGGCGCGTCCAAGATCACCGGGATCGAATTCACCACAACTGACGCCGTGGCGATATCTCCGTGTGAGCCGCCCGGGATCACCAAGGTAATGTCGGGGTGCCCCTTCAGCACGACGGTATCGGCGGGATCTTTCGCACCGACGTACATCTGCAATTCCAGATAGACGAGTTCTTTGCCGCCGCTTAAGCCGCGCGCGATCTGGTGAACGCCGGCAGCTTGACCGGCTTCGACCGTCAGATACTCGGTCTGAACGCGTTCGGTCGCGACTTTCGGTTCGATCGTTTCGGTGATTTCATCGAGCGGCAGATTCAAACTGTCGGCAACCATCGCGACCGATTCGGGCAAACCAACGTGCTTGATCACGCCCTCGGCAACCTTGGCTCGAAATTCATCGACGGTCAGGCCCGCGCCAATTTTCTTCTGCAGCGGCAGGCGGCGCTTCGACGCATCGACAACGCGCAGAGCTTTCGCGTGTTCGATGCGCTGAGACACCGCTGCCAGCGTGATCACGAGCTTGTCCATCACGAAGCCAGGATTTACGCCCGTGCCGACGAGCGCAACGCCCCATTCCTTTGCGGCGGCATCGAGCTTCGCCGACAATTCTGGATATGTGCGGTAGGGATACGAAAGCTCCTCGCACGTTGAGACGATGCAGCACTCCGCTTCGAGGCACGCGAGCAACTGATCCATCACCTTCGGTAATGATGACGAAGTCGTGTGAATCACGACGTCGGCGTTTTGCTGCAGAACCTCGCTGGCGTCGGCCGAAATTTTCACGCCCCAGGGCGCATCGTCGGCACCGGCGACCTCTCCGAGGTCGCGACCGACTTTCGCGGGATCGCTGTCAATGGCGCCGCAAATTTCGATGGCTTGCTTTTCCCGCATCAACCGCGCGGTGGAGGCGCCGATAGGGCCCACGCCGTATTGGATGGCGCGAATCTTCTTTTTCACGTTGTTCTCCGATGTTGCGGGCAGCACAGCCGCACGCCGCGCATTTTTGCCGCAAGTGAATCCTCTACGATAGAGGAATTCCGGAGGTCAGGCAATGGATACTCACGCAGCCAAAATTTTCGTGCAAACGAGACTCCGAAACGGCGGAAGGTGCCTGCAGGCGCTCCGCGGACCGTATTAGAATATTTGGTTCATGACGACCCCACGCTTCTCGGTCCGCGCGCTGATCTTCGATCTGGACGGCACACTCATCGATTCGAAACTCGACCTGATCCATGCGGTGAATGCGACCCTCGCCGAAATGGGCCGCGGAAGGCTCAGCGACGAAGTCATTTCCAGCTACATCGGCCACGGAGCGTCGATCCTCGTGTCGCGCGCGCTTGGCGGCGTCACTACAGAAGAGGAACTTGCGCGTGCGCTGAAATTCTTCCTGTCGTACTACGAAGAGCACAAGCTCGACAACACCCGCCTCTATCCCGGCGTCGCCGAGACGCTGGCGAAGCTGGACAGCATAAGAATGGCGATGGCGGTTTTGACGAACAAACCCGTCAAAATGAGCGTACGGATTCTGGAAGCGCTGGGCGTGGCAAAACATTTCCGCGTCGTCTACGGCGGCAACAGTTTTGAGACGAAGAAACCCGATCCCCTAGGCGCTAACACGATACTCAACCAATTCGGTACCAATCCTCGCGAGGCACTGCTGATCGGCGATTCCGAAGTAGACATCCAGACCGCGCGAAACGCCGGAATGTTCGCGGCCGCCGTGAACTTCGGTTTCGGAGTCCATGACCGGGCCAAGCACCCGGCCGATATTTACCTCGACCGCGCGGCGGATCTGATTGATGTCGTTGGCGATCGAGCTGAGAAGTAGCGGCTCACTCGGGCGATTTACGTCGACTCACTCCCGCGGCTCGACGTGACCTTTCAGCTGACGTGCCGCGACGCAAATCGCGCCTTGCCTTCCGGCGCTGCTGTTGGCAGACTCGGCGCGTGATTATTGGCCTGTTTCCCGAGCTTGAACCAGCCGGCGGGATCCAACGAGCAGGACGTCATCTTGCAGCGGTGATCACGGAATTCGCCGCGAGCCGCAAGATGGAATGCCGGCTGCTCAGCTTAAACGACACACCCGAACTCCATCGCATGTCGGTCGGCGATCGCGAATTTGTTTTCACCGGCTGCGAACGTGCGAAGGGCCGCTTCACAGCGACTGCGCTGCGCTCGGCGCGGCGTCACGCAAAACTCGTGATCGCAGCACATCCAAACCTAGCGCCCATCGTGCAAGGCATGCGCATCGCGGCGCCCCGGATGAAGTCGATCGTCGTCGCGCACGGAATCGAAATCTGGGAGCCGCTTTCGACGCTGCGGCGCCGCGCTCTGCGACGCGCCAGCCTGATCCTCACGCCGACGCAAGACACCGCGAACCACGTTGCCACGCAGCAACAGATTCCCCGCGAAAAGATTCGCGTGCTGCCGTGGGCGCTCGATCCCGATTTCGAAAATCTGATGGCCACGGCGCAGTCGTCGCTCCCGATCAATTTTCCCGTGGGCCGCATCATCCTGACTGTCGGCCGCTGGCAATCGAACGAACGCTATAAAGGTATGGACACGCTCATCACTGCGTTGCCGCGACTGTTGCAAGATTGGCCCGACTTGCAGCTCGTCGCCGTCGGCGAAGGCGACGATCGATCGTGGCTCGAGCAAATCGCGAAAAGCTGCGGCGTGCAGGGTCATGTTCACTTTTACACTGGCCTCAGCTATCCGGAACTCGCGGCGTGCTATTCGGGGTGCGAAATCTTCGCGTTGCCAAGCCGCGGCGAAGGTTTCGGCCTGGTCTATCTCGAAGCGATGGCTCGCGGCAAACCCGTGATCGGTGGCGCGCACGGTGGCGCTCCCGAAGTGATTGACGACGCCAAAACTGGCTACCTGGTGCAACATGGCGACGTGCCCCAACTTGCTACGTCAATCGAAACGCTGCTCGCCGACCCTGCTCTGGCGCGAGAGATGGGCGCGCGCGGACGCGATCGTGTGAATCGCGACTTTAAATTCAGCGTGTTTGCTAAATCACTGAAAAAAATCCTGCGCGAGCTATGCGAATCCTGAATGTCACGCAGAGCTACGCTCCCTTTCTGGAATTCGGTGGCCCTCCTGTAAAGGTTCGAGCACTGTCGGAAGCGTTGGTACAACGCGGGCACCAGGTGACGGTGGTGACCGCGGATTGGAACCTGGCGGCGCGGTTCCCCGGCGGTGAGGTTCCGCCGAGTACGTCGATGTCGCCTTTCGGATGGCGCTGCGAAGCGAATGGCGTCCAAGCGATTTACCTTCCCACCTGGTTTCACTACCGTGCTTTGAGCTGGAATCCGGCGGTAAAGCGGTTCGCGCGAGCTCGGCTACAAAATTGCGACGTCGTGCACATCTTTGGGCTTTACGACTTGCTTGGCCCCGCGATCGCTGCGACGTGCCGCGTGAAAAATATCCCATATGTCGTCGAACCGATCGGGATGTTTCGGCCAATCGTGCGGAGCTTCTGGAAGAAGCGTCTCTACCATTCAAGTCTGGGCAAGCCACTACTGGCTGGCGCGCGCAAGTTGATCGTCACGTCGGAACAGGAGGCGGATGAGCTCGTGCTGGGCAGCATCGCGCCGGATAAAACCTTCCTGCGTCGCAACGGAGTGGAAATTCCACAAGTGCTGCCCGATCGAAATGCGTTCCGCGCAAAACGCGGAATTCCCGCAAATGCGAAGGTAATTCTGTTTCTCGGGCGCCTATCGTCGAAGAAAAGCCCGGATTTGTTGTTGCAGGCGTTCGCCAGGCTCGGCTCGACATTGCACGATGTCGATGCTCGGCTCGTCTTTGCCGGTCCCGATCACGAAGGCATGAGCGCAAATTTGTCTCGGCTGGCGGATCGCTTCGGCGTCACCCCACGCGTGCTCTTCACCGGCCCGCTGTTCGACACGGCGAAGTGGGAGGCCTATCGCGATGCGGATGTTTTCGTTTTGCCGTCGCAGAACGAAAACTTCGGCAATACCGCAGCCGAAGCCGTTGGCGCCGGCACACCGGTCGTTGTAACCGAGAATTGCGGCGTGGCTCCGTTGCTTGCTGGCGTCGCCGGATTGGTCGTGCCCCACGACGCGGCGGCACTTTCGGAAGCATTGCGCCGTCTGCTGATCGACTCCGTCCTGCAGGCAAGACTCTCAGCAGGCTGCGCCGAAGTGACCTCTCGCCTGGGCTGGGCCGAACCCGCCGCGGCAATGGAATCGCTCTACGCAACGCTTGTCGCGCCTACCGCTTTAATACCATAATCCGGAATCTCTTATCAGTAACTATACCTCGAACTATACCTCGCAGGCAGCTCCTGTTCCGCTTCACGCGGTGGATCGTCCACCTCGGTGTTGTTGACCCTGGTCTATTCCGCTGGCGCGAATGGTCGGTGCGCCAGTATCTGCACGGATGTTCCGACGCCGTCGTGGCTTCTTCGGCCCGCCCAGCCATAAACTCGACGCCATCCTCGCCTTGCGGGGGCGCGACAAATGCATTTCTCAATCTCACGCGAAGCTCCGGGATCGAATCACGCCGATTGCTGTTGCACCCGCCGGGGACGACGAAATACGTTGTTGCCGAAGTACGGATCGACCCCAAGTGGATCGTCGTCGATCCTTTTTTCCGCGCTGCCTTCGCGATCGCACCGGACGCGCGCTCACGCGCAGCGAACTCCAGAATCCCACGACGTTTGCCGGCGCGACAGCCGGCGCCGAGCTATCCGCCCGATTACAACTACGAACGATATGCTCACGTTCGTCTGGCGCGGTTGCCTCTGGAAGGTTCACGATTGAGGAAGCTGCTAGAATCAATTTAGCCCGGATGGCATGAAACTCTCGATTGGAGTTTGTTTCTTGGAGCGCGAATCGTTCTTTTTTCTGGTCGTTACCACGGCGCTGGCCTTGGTCTTTTTGATCTTGCGCATGCGGCTCGGTTGGTACGTCGACCATCGCTTGCGAATTCTCCGTTTCCATCTGCGCCGCCACCTCGTGCGTGCGGGCGCGCTTTCCCTGACTACTCCGGAGATCAAGTAAAGCGTGTGCGGCATCTGCGGCGCCGCGTTCGCTAACCGTACTTCCGAGGCCGAGAAGCAAGTCCGCGCGATGACCGCGGCGCTCGAGCATCGCGGTCCCGATGAGGCCGGCATTCTCGCGAACGAGCCGCGCGCGCCTGGCCTGGCGCTCGGCATGCGCCGGCTCAGCATCATCGACGTCGCTGGCGGGCATCAACCGGCGTGGAACGAAGCGAAAGACATCGCTGTCATCTTCAACGGCGAGATTTACAACTACCGCGAGTTGCGCGGGCGCCTCACTTCGCTGGGCCACCAATTTGCCACGCATTCGGATACTGAAATTTTGGTGCACGCGTGGGAAGAATGGGGCGAGGATTGCCTGCCCGAACTGCGCGGGATGTTCGCGTTCGCGCTGCTCGATCTGCGCAAACGTTACGCGACGTCTCCACTGCTTTTTCTCGCGCGGGATCCGCTGGGCATCAAACCGTTGTATTACATGCAAACGGCGGACGGATTCGTGTTCGCCTCCGAGGTTCGCGCGCTGCTCGCTCGAGAAGATGCCGCCAAACAAATTTCACAGGACGCGCTAACGTCGTATCTCTTGTTCGGAAGCGTGTCGGAGCCCGTAACTTTGCTCGAAGGCGTGTTTTCGCTCCCGCCCGGGCATCGCATGCTGCTCTACGTCCCGGAACGCCGCCGCGCGCCGCGCGCGCGTCCCTGGTGGGATTTGCAACGCACTCCGGCGGCACGCGATCCGCGCAAGCCTCGCGATTGGTCCGGGGCGGTCGCGCGTGTGCGGCCACTACTGGAAGACGCAGTCCGCTCGCATCTCGTCGCCGACGTTCCGGTCGGACTATTTCTCTCGAGCGGCATCGACTCTGGTGCGATCGCGGGCATCGCTGCCAAATTGCAGCCAAATATTCAGAGCTTCACACTGGCGTTTCCCGGCACCCCATACGACGAAGGCCCCTTGGCGCGCGAGGTGGCGAAGGCATGCGGTACGAAGCATCACGAAGTCTCGCTGGACGGCGAGGCGATGCTTGCGCGGCTCGACGAAGCGCTCGGCGGGCTCGATCAGCCCACCATGGACGGCATCAATACTTATTTTGCATCGTGGGCCGCGCGCCAGGTCGGACTCAAAGTCGCGCTGTCAGGTCTTGGCGGCGATGAATTGTTCGCGGGCTATCGCACATTTGAGAATGTGCCGAAGATCGAGCGCCTGATCCGCACGTCGTGGTTCGCGCCAAGGTCCGTTCGGCGCGCGCTCGCTCCGATCTTGCGCGCACTGCTCGCCGGACGCGCCACTTCCGACGGCACGCGCAAAGTGATCGACGCGTGGCTCTCGCCGGACGCGCTGCCGCATCCGTATTTTTTCACGCGCGCACTGTTCCCCGTCTCGGAGTTGCCGCGACTGACGGAGCCGCGCTTCCGTCCGAGCACCGTGAACGCTGACGGCGTGACGCTCGAACCCACGTGGCTCGGCTGGCTCGAACGTACCGCCGACATCGCGCGCAAGATGGAACCCATCGCGGCGATTTCGTGGCTCGAAATGCGATCGTACATGGCGCAAACACTACTCCGTGACATCGATTCCGTCAGCATGGCGCAGTCGCTCGAAGTGCGCGTGCCGTTGCTCGACACGCCGCTGGTCGAGTTCGTCAGTTCGCTGCCCGACGTGGCTCGTCGACGTCCCGGGATGCAAAAGGCGTTGTTGGTCGAAGCGCTATCCGGGATTTTACCGCCCCAGATTCTGAGTCGGCCCAAGCGCACGTTCACTTTGCCGTGGGAACAATGGCTGCGGGGGCCGCTGCGCGGGCGAATCGAGGGCAGTTTGGCGCACCCGGCGCCTGCGCTCGCGGCTCATTTGCACAGGAAGGGAGTCATCGCCGTGTGGAACGAGTTTCTGGGGGGCAAAACGTCGTGGTCGCGGCCCTGGTCACTCTATGTTTTGAATGAGTGGTGCCGCCGGCATTTGTAGCGGCGTTTGCCTTGCCACGCGTTTTAGGGCGAGATCGCTGGTCGATGGGATAATTTAGTGTACACTGCATTTACCGAATGAATATCCTCGGAATAAACGCCTATCACGGCAACGCATCCGCTGCGATCGTTTGCGACGGCCAACTCCTTGCCGCCGTCGAAGAGGAGCGTTTCAATCGCGTCAAATACGCCGCGGGCTTCCCCGCGCTCGCAATTCAATATTGCTTAAAAGCCGCCGGGCTGACACTGCTCGACATCGATCACGTAGCGGTCCCGCGCAATCCCTACGCGCGCATGATGACGAAGCTCCTTTACGCGATGAAGATGCCTTCTTTCGCCCGAGAGCGCGCCAAAGTCATCGTCAAGTTCACCGGCATTCCCGAAGCGCTCGCCGCGGCTTTCGATGGCGATCCGGCAGCGCTCAAGTCAAAAGCGAAGTTTCATCGCATCGAGCATCACCAGGCGCACCTCGCCAGCGCTTTCTTCGTGTCGCCGTTTGAACGCGCGGCACTACTCTCCGCCGACGGCCTCGGCGATTTCGCCAGCACGATGTGGGGCACCGCCTCCGGCTCGCGCATGAACATCGACGGCGCAACCGCGTTTCCCCATTCGCTTGGCCTCTACTACAGCGCGGTCACGCAATATCTCGGCTTCCTCCAATTTGGCGACGAATACAAAGTGATGGGCCTCGCCGCCTACGGCCAGCCCGAATCGCTCGACGTCTTTCGCGACATCGTGCGATTCGATCCCAACTCGCGTGCCAACGGCTTCGAACTCGGCCTCGACTATTTCATCCATCATCGCATTGGACCCGAGATGAGCTGGGCTGCCACCGATCAAACGCCGGTGCAGGGGAAACTGTTCTCCGACGAACTCGCGCGCCGCCTCGGACCCGCGCGCGCGCCCGACCAGCCGCTTGAACAGCGCCACAAAAACCTAGCCTCTTCGCTTCAGCTGCGCCTGGAAGAGGTGTATCTCGGCATGTTGCGCAAATTGGCCGGGCAGACCGGCCTGAAATCCGTCTGCCTCGCAGGCGGAGTCGCATTCAATTGTGTCGCCAACGGAAAAATTTTCGACGCGACTCCCTTCGAACAAGTCTTCGTGCAGCCCGCCGCGGGTGATGCCGGACTCGCAATCGGCGCCGCCTATTACATCTGGCACCAGAAGCTCGGGAAGCCGCGCTCTTTCGCGATGGAAAATTCCTACTGGGGACCCGAATTCTCGCGCGACGAAATTCGCAAGAGCGTCGATGCCAACTCGGTCACCCAAAACGGTTTCGCTGTCGAAGAACTGAACGCCGAAGACGTCACCCGCCGCGCCGCTGCCCTCGTCGCCGAAGGCAAAATCATGGGCTGGTTCCAGGGCCGCGCCGAGTGGGGACCTCGCGCTCTCGGCAATCGCAGCATCGTCGCCGATCCCCGTCGCCCCGACATGAAAGAAATCCTGAACCGCCGCATCAAGCATCGCGAAATTTTTCGTCCGTTCGCGCCCTCGGTCCTCGCCGAAGCTACTTCGCAATGGTTCGAGAAATCGCATCCCTCACCGTTTATGACGATGGCTTACGCGGTCAAACCCGAAAAGCGCGAACTCATTCCGGCGCCCACTCACATCGACGGCACTGGCCGCCTCCAGACCGTGACGCGCGACGCGAATCCGCGCTACTGGCAACTCATCAGAGCTTTCGAGCAGGCGACCGGCGTGCCCATGGTGCTGAACACGTCCTTTAACGACAACGAGCCCATCGTCTGTCGCCCCGAAGAAGCGCTCGACTGTTTTCGCCGCACGCAAATGGACGCACTCGTCCTCGGCGATTTTCTGGTCACCAAGAAGTGAGCGCTCTAACTCAGCCGCCGACTCGATGAAAGTTCTCGTCCTAAACCTTTACTACCCGCCCGACACTTCGGCGACAGCGAAGATGGCGGCCGCCTTCGTCGAACCGCTCGCAACCAACCACGACGTCACGCTGATCTGCGGCCGTCCTTCCTATGACCCGACCGAACGCCGCCCGTGGCGCCTGTCGCGAGCGGAAAAGCAACATAACGTGAGCGTCGTGCGCGTCGGTTCCACCGACTATCCCCGCACACAAATGGCGCGTCGCGTCTTCAACTATCTGACCTACGTCGCGCTCAGCGTCCCCCGCGCACTCTTTGTTCCTTGCGACGCAGTCCTCGCGATGACCGATCCTCCGTTTGAAGGCATCGTCGGCGCTTTCGTCGCCATGCTGAAACGCAAGCCATTCGTCTACAACATCCGCGATATGTATCCCGACATGGCCGTCGGCGGCTCGATCGTACAGCCTGGTTTGCTCGGGCGGATCTGGGAAAAACTTCATCGCTGGGCACTGCGCCGCGCGACGCGCGTGATCGTGCTCGGCGAAGACATGAAGTCCCGCATCATCGCAAAAGGCGTCGCCCCAGAGCGCATCGCCATAGTCCGCGACGGCATCGAACTCGCGGCGGCTGCAATCTCCGTGGCCGATTTCGACCCCGAAGTGATGAACGCCATCCGCGGCAACTTCCGTTTTGTTTTAGTCCACGCAGGTAATCTCGGCTTCTACGGCGCTTGGGACGCGTTGCTCGCCGCCGCCCGCGAACTCGAAAGCGACGGCGTCGGCTTTATCTTCGTCGGCGACGGCGCCGAGCGCGCCCGCCTCGAAGCCGCGGCGACAGAATCGCCCAACGTACGCTTCCTCCCCTTCTTTCCGGCCACCAAAATCCCGTCCGTCCTCGCCGCGGCCGACGCCCACATCATCACCATCAAACGCGGCCTCGAAGGCGTCGTCGTCCCTAGCAAAATCTACGGCATCCTCGCCGCCGGCCGCCCGGTCGTAGCCGTCGCGCCCAAAGAAACCGATGCGGCCGTTCTCGCTGCTCGTGAAGGCTTCGGCATCGCCGCCGATCCCGACAGCCCGTCGGAACTCGTCACCGTCCTCCGCGCATTGTTCGCAGATCCCGTTCGCCTAGTCGCCATGGGCGCCGCCGCTCGCACAGCCGCGCAGCAGTACAACCGCGCCAACGAAATCCAAAAGTTTGCCGCTATCCTCAACGACGTCGCCGTAGGGGCGCAGCACGCTGTGCCACATGTCCGCCAGCTGTAGTCGGTCTCCGCGCCTCTACTCTTTTGCATCTCCCCCCTCCCAGGCTCTCCCCGCATTTACCGTCACGCGCTCCCGCCGAATTTTTATAGGCGCTCGCCATCGAACAAGGTATGGTGGTTAAGCTGCGTGGGGCGGCCTCTGTTTACTTTAGAGTATCGTCAATACTTGGGATGCTTGGCCCCCAACCAGGCACAATTTACGTGAGTCGCCGGCTGTCCGCAGCCACACCTCAGCTGGCGCGATCACAAATTCATCGAGGTCTCATGGCCGCCGGTTTGCTGGCCTTCGCTATCGCTCTATTTTCATCGCTGATGCTGACCGCCCCCGTTCGCGCGCTCGCTCTCCGCGTCGGCATGGTCGATCTCCCCGGGCCGCGCAAAGTTCATCTTCAGCCGATTCCGCTCCTCGGTGGACTCGCGATGTATGGCGGGATCATGCTCGCCATCCTCTTCGCGTTCGACGGTCCCGCCCGAGCACAAAGCGCTGGCATCGTCACCGGCGCCACGCTCGTCGCCGCCGTCGGCTTCCTCGACGACAAAGGCTGGCTGCATCACCAGATCAAACTGTTCATCGCCATGCCCGTCGCCGCGGGAATACTTCTCGCCAGCGGCATCCACGCCCAAGTCTTCGAAGTCTTCGTCTCCGGCCGCATCGGATATTTGCTCGACGCCGCCTTCACGATCTTCTGGGTCGTTGGCATCACCGCCTCCTTCAGTATCCTCGACCACATGGACGGCCTATGCGCCGGCATCGCGGCCATGGCATCGATATTTTTCGCCATGCTCGCCTACCTCAACGGCCAGACACTCGTCACAACGCTGGCCGCCGCCGTTCTCGGCGGCGCGACCGGATTCCTCCGCTACAATTTCAAGCCCGCGAAAATTTTCATGGGCGACGGTGGCGCCATGTTTCTCGGCTTCCTAATGGCGACTCTCGGCCTGAAGCTGCGCCTCGAACACGCCAATCATTTCTCCGGCTGGCTCGCACCGCTGTTGATTCTTGGTGTGACGATCTTCGACACAACGCTTGTCACCATTTCGCGATCGCGCCGCGGCCTGCTGCCCTTCACAACCCCCGGAAAAGATCACACCGCGCATCGCCTTGCGAACCTCGGATGGGGCCAGCGCGGCGCCGTGCTTGCGCTGTACTCTCTCGGCGCACTCACCGGTGGCGCGGCGATTCTTGTCGCCTATTTGCCTCCAAGCGGCGCGCTCATCGGCGCGGCAATCGCCGGCACGCTCATACTCATCGGCGTAGCACTGCTCGAACGCGCGCCGTACGAGCCGCAAAAGCGTAAGCCGGCCTAAGCCGCTTGAGGCTAATGTAGCCCGCTGGTGCGCAAGACTTTTCCAGGCCTTTCCCTCCGCTGGAAATTTTGCCTGCTATTTTGATTTCGCTATACTTGCACCAGTCAAAGTTCCAAGTTACGGCAATCTGGCTCGGGCGCGCCTTTCGTCAAACAGTCCGTTAACCAAACTTTGCAGGTGTGGGCAACTGCTGATCGTTGTCTATCCGTAGGATGGGGACCCGCGGAACCGTGCCAAATATCACATCGCAATCCGGAACCAGCCGCCAAAACGACGAAGTCGTCATCGTCGGCGGATCGGCCGCCGGGCTCTACGCCGCCGCCACTTTGGCGCGCGGCGGCCGCGACGTCCGTGTGCTCGAATCGAAATCTGGCTTCGAGCCCGAATCGCGGACGCTCATCGTCACCGATCATTTCCGCAATCAGCTCGGGGCGTCGGCCGGCGCCAGCATCCTCAACGAAATCCGGCGATTCGAACTTTTCACCGACGGCCGCTCGGCGCAAATCGCTCTCTCGAAGCCCGATCTCATCATCGAGCGAGCGAAACTGATCCCAGCATTGGCGCAGGAAGCGCAACAGGCCGGGGCTAAAGTTTCCTTCGACTCGCGTTTCGTCAGCCTCTGTCCCAATTCGCGCGGACTACATCTCGAAGTCGAATCCGCAGGCCACCGCGAGGAACTTCACGCTGCCAGCGTCGTTGGCGCCGACGGTGCCACCAGTCGCGTCGCGCGCACCGCCGGTTGGCCGGCAATCGAAACCGTTCCCCTTGTGCAAGCCATCGTGCGGCTTCCGAAAGATTGCCCGCTCGACACGACGCGCGTCTGGTTCGTGCCCGACGACACGCCGTACTTCTACTGGCTCATCCCCGAATCGCCGGAACGTGCCGCGCTCGGCATCATCGGTGAAGCCTCCGACACCAAGAAGCGCCTCGCGCGCTTCCTTGAGAAAAAACAGATGGAGCCGCTCGACTGGCAAGGCGCGCAGATCCCGGTTTATCGCAAGTGGGTTCCGGTGAAACGCCGGGTCGGCAATGGCGACGTGTATCTCGTCGGCGACGCTGCGGCACAAGTGAAAGTCACCACCGTCGGCGGTATCGTCACCGGCTTCCGCGGCGCACTCGGCGTCGCGCAATCGATCCTTTGCGATCGCGCCGGCCGCGAACTCCGCACGCTGCGCCGCGAACTCGATACGCACTGGCTCATTCGTCGAACGATGCATCACTTCCAGCAGGAGGATTATTCGCGCCTTGTCGATCTGTTGAACTCGGGAACCCGCAACACGCTGAGCGAGATCACGCGCGATGAGTCGGCGCGCTTGCTCTGGACGGTGCTTCGCCGCCAGCCGCGCCTCGCTCTGCTCGGCCTCCGCGGGCTGCTTCTCGGCCGAAATCCGGCTCCTCGCGGCCCGGGCGCTTGACGGCCGGAATCGCCGCCAGCGCTGGAATCCTCAAAATCGCCTGTGCGCTTTTCCAGCTGCGCGGCCTTCCGTCACAATAGAGTTTCCGAACTGGCCCCCGCGATGTTCGGCATCGAACCAAGGAATCGTCAGGAGAAGGTCTTGGACCTCTGTGTTATTGGTTGCGGTTATGTCGGCCTGGTTACGGGAGCCTGCCTCGCCGAAGCAGGCCACGACGTCATTTGCACCGACGTCGATCGCGCGCGCATCGCGCAGCTCAATGCGGGCCAAGTCCCGATCTATGAGCATCACCTCGACGACGTTCTCAAATCTGCGCGTGCTGCCGGTAAGATTTCATATACCGACGACGCCGGCGACGCGATTCGCCGCAGCGAAGCGATCTTTATCTGCGTTGGCACGCCGCCCAAAGAAAATGGCCAAGCCGACCTCTCGGCTATAGACAACGTCGCTCGCCAAATCGCAACCGAAGCGCCTTCGTCAAAACTCGTCATTGAAAAAAGCACAGTGCCCGCCCGCACCGGCCTCGAACTGCGCCGCGCTCTCAACGCCTACTCGCGCAACCGCGCGGTAACTTTCCGCGTTGTGTCCAATCCCGAATTCTTGCGCGAAGGCACCGCCGTCGAGGATTTCCTTCACCCCGATCGCATCGTCGTCGGAGTCGAAGACGAAACATCCGCCGCGCAGATGCGCGAGATTTATCGCCCAATCCTCGAGCGAAAATTCTCGTGCCCAGTCCACAACGGTGGTTGCCCCGCGACAGCCGACCTCCCGTTGCTCGTCACTACCATCAACAGCGCCGAGCTGATCAAGCACGCTTCCAACTCGTTCCTCGCGCTCAAGATCAGCTACGCCAACGTTCTCGCCGATCTCTGCGAAAAAATCGGCGCTGACGTCAACGAAGTCACCAACGCAATGGGCCTCGACTCGCGCATCGGCGGACAATTTTTGCAGGCAGGGCTCGGCTTCGGTGGATTTTGCTTCCCCAAGGATCTCCAGGCATTTGTTCACCTGGCCGGAACAGTCGGCGTCGATTTCGACATTCTCAAAGCCGCCGAGCGTGTCAACAAGCAGCGCATCGACCGCTTCCTTGAAAAGGTCCATCAGGCATTGTGGGTGATTAAAGGAAAGCGGGTCGCGCTGCTGGGTCTCGCATTCAAGGCGAATACCGATGACACGCGCTTTTCACCGGCGCTCGACGTCGCGCAACGCTTGGTCAATGAAGGCGCCGACGTTCACGCCACCGACCCTGAAGCCGTTTCGCGCGCGAAGGCAGTCTTGCCGCAGGTCACGTATCACGAAGACGTTTACGACACGCTGCGCGACGCCGAAGCTGCGCTAATCTGCACCGACTGGGACGAATTCCGCAACATCGATTGGGAAAAAGCGGGGAGTCTGATGGCGCGCCGGCTGGTCATCGACGGACGCGGTCTTTGCGATCTGCAACGCATGCGCGAACTCGACTTCGAATATTTCTCATTCGGCCGTGAGCAACTTCGCGCTCACGCCGCCGCCCGTTAAACGGCATCGTCAGTCAGGTAGCAGCACGCGCTCTGGCACTTCGGGTGCTCGACGCGAAATCTTCGCCCGCCTTTACCGCGTACCCGCGAACTGCCGTTTGAAATGCTCCATTGTGATTTTCAGGCCTTCGGCTAGGTCGACTTTGGGCGTCCAGCCTAGCAGGCGTTTGGCCTTGCTGATATCCGGGCAGCGCTGCTTTGGATCGTCCTGCGGAAGCGGCTCGAAGATGATTTTGGGCGCGTTCTCGAAATGTTCGCGGATCTTTTCGGCGAACTGGAGGATGGTGATCTCTTGCGGGTTGCCGATGTTTGTCGGTAGGTGCTCGTTCGACATCGCAAGCTTGTAAATCCCGTCGATCAGGTCGGAGACGTAGCAGAAGCTGCGCGTTTGCTGGCCTTCGCCGTAGACGGTGATCGGCTTGCCGGTGAGCGCTTGATGCACGAAATTTGGAAGGGCGCGGCCATCGTTGAGGCGCATGCGCGGGCCGTAGGTGTTGAAGATGCGCACGATGTGCGTGTCGACGTCGTAATAGCGGTGGTAGGCCATGGTCATCGCTTCGGCGAAGCGCTTTGCTTCGTCGTAGACGGCGCGCGGACCGATGGAATTTACGCGGCCCCAGTAGGTTTCGGGCTGCGGAGTGACGTCGGGATCGCCATAGCATTCGCTGGTGGAAGCGAGGAAGAACTTCGCTTTCTTCGCGCGTGCGAGATCGAGAGCGCTCTGCGTGCCGGCCGAACCAACACGCATGGTCTCAATTGGATATTTCAAATAGTCGAACGGGCTAGCCGGCGAAGCGAAATGTAGGACGTAGTCGACGGCGCCATCGACTTTGAGCGCTTCGCAGACGTCGCTGTGTTCGCTGCGGAAGCGCGAATCCTTTTCGAGGTGTGCGAGGTTCGTCTTCACGCCGGTGATCAGGTTGTCGAGCGACAACACATCCCAGCCTTCCGCGATAAAACGATCGCAGAGGTGCGAACCTAGAAATCCCGAGCCGCCCGTGATCACTGCCCGCATTCGTCCTCCTGAAACCTGCCCCGCAGAAACGCAAACTCTCAGTTTATAGTTCGCCGGTTCGATTGACCACTCCCCCCGCGCAAGCTACCATCCGGCCGTTCCGTGTTTTCCGATGCAAACCCGCTGTATGACCTCGAGCCGCCACCGCGCCGGGTGCAATCGAGCGTCCCGTGGATCTTTCTTGCTTTCTGCCTCGTTGCGATCGCCACTGTCGTGATCCTGTTCCTCAATGTCGGCCGCTGGCTCGTCGTCGAAGACTCACTCGAAAAAGCTGGCTCGATTGTGGTCCTCAGCGGCCGGATTCCGATGCGCGCCCTCGAAGCCGCGCGCCTGTATCAAGCGGGCTGGGCACCGCAAGTCTGGCTCACGCATCCCGAAGAGCCGACCGCATCGCTCGCCGCGCTCGATATCGACGATCCCGGCGAAGACGCGCTCAATGCTCGCGTGTTGCAACACGGCGGCGTCTCGCCCCCCGACATCCATGTCCTGAGTCCCGCCATCGACGATACCGCCGACGAAATCCGCGCGATCGCGTCCGAAGCTGAAAAGCAACACGCTTCCGTCGTGATCGTCGTCACGACAAGAGCCCACACGCGCCGCGTCCGCACGATCTGGAAAGATTACTCTGGCAGCGACGCCCGCATCATCGTACGCGCCCCCGCCGACGATACGTTCGATCCCGTCCACTGGTGGCGCTCAACGAGCGACGTGCTCGACGTTGTGCGAGAAGTCCTTGGCATGATCAATGTGTGGATAGGACTGCCGCTACGTCCTGCGCATCGCTGAATGATCTGCAAAAATCCACTTCCAATTTACGTCTAGAAAAATAGAAACCGCTTCTTCGCTTTCGGCTTGTCCTCCGGCGCCACTTCCGGAACGTAGGGCAACTCGCGCCCCTCAAACGCCGCGAACGGATTTTCTGAAAACAGCGCTCGCGCCTTCACATCGCCAAATCTCTCGCGCACGACTTCGTAAGCAGGCTGCAATTTGAGCGGCCGGCCGCGCGTATTGTGCGCATCGCTCGCGACAAAATGGATCAGCCCCTGCTCGATCCACCGCAGCGCCGACGCTTTTGCCTTCGGGCCAAATGTTCCCGTCAATGACGCAGCAGTCACCTGCCCGTAGCATCCGATGCGAATCCACGACGCCAGCATTCCGGTCGTCGCGTCGATAATCCCATTACGTTCCGGATGCGTGATGATCGGATGCAGCCCCATCAATTGCATATCGTGAAGGGTATGCGCCGTGTGCGGCGGGATGGAATAATCGCTGAATTCCACCAGCAGGTAATTCCGCTGGTTGATGCAAAACCGCCTCGCATCTTTCTTCAGAGATTCGAGATTTTCGATATTGAGATGGAAGTCGCAGCCGGTCGCCAGCACGAGACGATCACCGACGAGCCTTTGCAGTTGGCCGTGCAGTTGGCGAACCCGATCGTAATCAAACCGGTATTCGGCGCTCGAGTGTGGGGTCGCAACGATGTGGGTCACGCCGTCGGTGATCGCCGATTGTGCCATCGCCAGCGATTCCTGGATGTCGGCCGCGCCGTCGTCGATACCCGGCAGGATGTGGCAATGTACATCCACCATATCCCTCTACTTTATCGCAGAAGCGCATCGTTGCCTCTACCGGCCGCCCGCTGGCAGGGAGACCCCTGTATGTCCTGAGCCTCGAAGGGTCTATGCCCTGTGCCCGACAGAACTGGCCTCGAGGATCGCGGCCTTGGTCGCGATTCTCTCTGGCCTCTGTTCGAGAGGCCGCTTCTGGCTCTGTTTTGCCCCCGATCACCGGGCTTTTTGTGCCCTTTCCAACTCCTGTATCTCTGGAAACTACGACCGCCGCTTTCTTGCGCACCGTCCTAACCCTGCTAGTATTAAGTGTCCCGGCTTTTTCGGCCCTGGCGGCCTGTAGTAGCACCCCCAAATAATCAGGAGCGCGACGTAAACTCAAATGGCAATCGACCGCAAACCCGAGTTTTTCAAAGGCACTCAGCTCAAAGTCGGCATCATTGGCTGCGGATATGTCGGCCTTCCCCTGGGCCTTCGCTTTGCCGAAGCCGGACACAAAGTCACCGGATTCGACACCGATCCCAAGAAAGTTTCGATGCTCAATGCGGGCAAATCCTACATCGAGCACATCCAGCAGGCCAAGATTCAGCAATACGTCAACAGCAAGCATTTCCGCGCTACGACCGACTTCTCGGAACTCAAGGACATCGACGCCATCATCATCTGCGTTCCGACGCCGCTCGACGAGCGGCGCGAACCCGATTTGAGCTACGTCGAAAACACCGGCCTCTCCATCTACCCGCACCTGCAGAAGGGTCAACTCGTCGTTCTGGAGTCCACCACTTACCCGGGTACGACCGAGGAGCTTCTCCTCCCCATTCTCGAAAAGAGCGGCCTCAAATGCCCCATCGCCGCCGGACCCGACGCCGAAAACGTTGCGGGCGACTTCTTCCTGGCCTTCTCGCCCGAGCGCGAAGATCCAGGCAACAAGCAATACGGCCTGGCGCAGATTCCTAAGGTTGTTGGTGGCACCAATCCCCCGAGCGGTCGCGCTGCGGTTGCCCTTTACACGCCAATCGTCGCCAAGGTCGTGCCCGTCAGCTCGACACGCGCCGCCGAGATGGCCAAGCTGCTCGAAAACATCTTCCGCTGCGTCAACATCGCGCTGGTCAACGAGCTCAAAATGCTCAGCCTGCGCATGAACGTTGACATCTGGGAAGTCATCGACGCCGCTGCCACCAAGCCCTTTGGCTTCATGCCCTTCTATCCGGGCCCGGGACTTGGTGGTCACTGCATTCCGGTCGATCCGTTTTATTTGTCGTGGAAAGCGCGCGAGTACGATTTCGCGACCCGCTTCATCGAGCTCGCCGGCGAAGTCAACACCGCGATGCCCTATCACGTGGTTGAAGCCGTCGCCACGGCCCTCAACGATCGCAAGAAGGCGATCAAGGGCTCCAGGATTCTGATCCTCGGCGTCGCCTACAAGAAGGACGTCGATGACCTCCGCGAGTCTCCAACGCTAAAGATCATGCAGCTCTTGCAGCAGCGCGGCGCGGAACTCGACTACAACGATCCCTACTTCCCGCAGCTGCACAAGATGCGCCACTACAACTACGAAAATATGAAGTCGGTGCCACTCAATCCGCAGACCATCGGCAGCTACGATGGCGTGGTTATCGCCACCGACCATACCAGCTACGACTACGCGGCGATCGTTGACGCGGCCAAACTCGTCGTGGATACGCGCAACGCGACTCGCCGCGTCGTTCGTCACCGCGACAAGATCGTCCTCTGCTAGGACTCAATGGCGTTCCACTGAAGAGATTCGCCGCCAGCTCCGGGAAAGCGCTCGCGTCAAGCAGGCGTTTTCCCCAGCGCATCCAGGAATTTCACACCACCATCGGCCACACCGCCTGCGCCCGCATCGAAGGCCTGGCCACCGCAGGTGTCTAGCCGGTCCGTTCCGTTTTGGGAGAAAGGGAATACCGTCGACTTCTGGAGAGTCTGTAATTTACAGAAATGAATGGGGTTGGTAGATCGCCGGGTGCTGGAAATGCGTGATTGTCTGTATCGGTTGTGAATATGATCGGGACACAGTTTTCTACGCCGGGAGTGGCTTATTTCTAAATACTTGATGTCTGGTTAAATTTTGAATTATTGGACAATGTACTTTCAATCCCTTAGGGCAAGTAGAAATGGTTTTCGTTCGAACGCGACGAGCGCAGAGGCTGGAGCCACCTACAAGGGTGAACTCTCCCAGCCACGATCCATTCGGTTCAGTGGGCCGACTTCAGAGCTACCCGCGCCGATGCGAAGGGCATCTCCGCTTCGAGCAGCACTGGCGTGCGGAGGTCGTTGCGTGCGAAGTACACAAAGAAGTGGGCGTCCTTCATCTCTTCGCCGTTGTCGAAGACCCGGATTTCGACTTTATCAGCGGAGTACGTCCCCGCAGGCACCGTGACGCTCTGCCCCGACCCGGCCAGCGAGGCTCGCACATCGTATAGCTTGTGTCCGTCGTAGACCGGTCCCTGCACCTGATGCATCTTGGTCCAATCCACATGCCGCAAATATTGCATCATCCCCAATGGATCGCGGGTGCCGGGCAAAACGTGGGTCTGACTGGCGTTCGGCGGCGCCGCGTCCCTGCCAGTCGACGTTAAGTGCTGCACCGAATTGACCTTCTGGCCGCGCTCGCTGAGGTGCATCTCGTACTGCAGGCTGGTCATCGACCCCGCGTCACTGTAGGAATCGAACTGATCGTCGAGCTCGAACACCATCCGGAGCGGATTCTGGGTGTGTGCGAAGGCCTGCAAGTGCCACGCATTCTTGCCAAGGAAATTGCGTTTCTCCGCAATCTGGAGCCTGAGGTCGGCCACGTTGCTCACTTTGGCGACATCGGCGGTGAAATCGAGGACCTCGCCCGACTTTAGCGGCAAACCCGCATCGACAGGGGTAGGTGCAGCCGCTTTCGCAGTGGCCGCAGCCTTGGCCGCGGCATCGCCTGTGGATTTGATATCAGCGTTGGCATCCGGAAGGTTCGCCGGCGGCGCCGCAGGAGCAGGCTGAGCCGACGCAACGGCTCCTGGAGGGGCTCCAGAAGCGGCCCTGCGCTGCGCCTGCGCCGCCCGCTCGTGAAACCAGTAATAACCGCCGGCCGCCACCAACCCGATAACGACAATTCCGACACTCGTTTTCGCCAGACTCATAACTTTTATGCGACTCGTTTTCCAACTATTGCGTTGCCCCGCCAGCTTCCATCGTACAATACGATTTCGCGCGCGTCTGGTCGCGGCCAAAGGCGCGTGCGGTGCATCGAATCCGAGCGTACCAAAACGTATCCCGGGCCGTCTGTTCCGGTTTGCGTATGAGCCGCGATACTGTCCCACCGCAGTTCATCCGATTGGTGGTTTTTCCGTCGTCGTGATTTGACGTAGGCGGCCCTCACGGCCGCGATCGATCAGGAGGATTTCCGCATGCGTTACGTGGTGACAGGCGGCGCCGGCTTCATTGGATCCAACACCGTAGACGAACTCGTAAAACGCGGCCACAGTGTCGTCGTGCTCGACGATCTTTCCGCCGGCAAGGAAGAAAATCTCGCCGAAGTCCGCAACAAGATCACTTTCATCAAGGGCAGCATCACCGACATCGAAGTCGTCCGCAAAGCAATGCACGAAGCGGATTACGTGCTGCACCTCGCCGCGCGCACCTCGGTGCCCCGGTCGGTGAAAGATCCAATCGGCTCGAACAGCATCAACATCGATGGCACGCTGAACGTTCTGGTTGCGGCACGCGACGCCAAAGTGAAGCGCATCGTCTTCGCGGCGTCGTCCTCGGCGTATGGCGAAACCGCCACTCTACCCAAAGTCGAAACCATGCAGCCCGCGCCGATTTCCCCTTACGGCGTCACAAAATTTGTCGGCGAGCTCTATCTCCAGACCTTCGGACGCTGTTATGGCCTCGAAAACGTCTGCCTTCGCTACTTCAACATTTTTGGCCCGCGTCAGGATCCCGGCTCGCCGTATTCCGGCGTGCTTGCAAAATTCTGCACCGCTGCGTTGAACGAAACCACGCCAGTGATTTTCGGCGACGGCGAACAGACGCGCGATTTCACTTACGTTGAAAACGCCGTGCAGGCCAACCTGCTCGCATTTGAAGCGCCGAGTAATGTCTCAGGCAAAGTGTTCAACGTCGGCGTCGGGGGCCGTGTCTCTCTGAACAGAGTCGTCGAGCTGCTCGGCAAAATTTCTGGCCATTCGATGGAATCCAAGCACGAACCGAATCGCGAAGGCGATATTCGCGACTCACAAGCCGACATTACCGCCGCCCGCAACTTCCTCGGCTACGAAGCCCCCGTCGACTTCGAAGAAGGCCTCCGCCGCACCTTCGAGTGGTACAAGACCGTAGCCGCCGCAGCAGCAGCCAAAGTCGCCCAAGCTGAAGCGCACGCCACACCGGCCCCGACGCCCGCCACTGCGCCAACCAAATAGCCGCAGCTAAACGTCAAGCTGTTTCGCCCAGGCAGACGTCCATGCAACCATGAGCGGCAGCTCTCGCATCGGCAGGAGCAAGCCATGCGTATCCGCTGCAGGATCTCGGTTTCTTTCTTCGGCAACTCGTCAAGAGTCCGGGATTCACGATCACTGCGCTTGTTTCGCTCGCGCTCGGGATTGGCGCGACCGCATCTGTTTTCAGCGTGATCTATGCCGCGCTCCTGAATCCGTTTCCCTATCCCAACGCCGACCGCATCGTTCGCCTAAGCGCTGTCGCTGAAAACGGGCGGGCGGCGGCGAGAAGCGTGGGCGGCGGCCTTTCGTTCGCGCTCAGCTCGATTTTTTCAAAATGGGCCGAGGGGAGTGTGCGCGACCCCGTCATTTCGTTCGCGGGAACGGCTTTGCTGGGGTTGGTGGCGGCAGTGGCGTGCGCGATTCCGGCGCGCCATGCCGCAGAAATCGATCCGATGACGGCGTTGCGCTGCGATTGAACTTCGCAGAGCGGAACGAACGGCCACAACCGCAATCATTCCTTCGCATCTATCTATACGCGGTACCGATGATATGGGGACCGATAGGCGGGACGGTCCTCTGCAGGAAGGGCTGCGCGAGGCGCGCCTTGAGCTTCACGGAACATGCCGTTTGTGCCGCACGAATTCATCCGAGAGGAAAAGAGAAAATCAAAATGCGATACCGGCTTTTGGGGAATAGCGGGCTGCGGGTTTCAGAGGCTTCGCTAGGGACGATGACGTTTGGCGAGGAATGGGGCTGGGGCGCGGCGAAAGACGAGGCGCGCAAAATGTACGACGCGTATCGCGAGGCGGGCGGGAATTTCATCGACACCGCGAACATCTACACGAACGGCACGAGCGAAACGTTTCTTGGCGACTTCATGAGCGGGCATCGACAAAGCATCGTGCTGGCGACGAAATTTTCCAACGCGTTCCCGGCTAACGACGCGAACGCGGCTGGCAATCATCGCAAGAGCATGGCGCAGTCGGTTGACGCGAGCCTCAAGCGGCTGAAAACCGATTACATCGATCTCTACTGGGTACACATCTGGGATCAACTAACGCCTGTGGAAGAAACGATGCGGGGCCTGGACGATCTCGTGCGGCAAGGCAAGATTCTGTACGTCGGAATCTCGGATGCGCCGGCGTGGTGGATCGCGCAGGCAAACACGCTCGCGCAATTGCGCGGTTGGTCGCCGTTCGTCGGGCTGCAAATCGAATACAGCTTGATCGAGCGCAGCGTCGAGCGCGAACTTGTGCCGATGGCGAAGGCACTGAATATCGGGTTGACGGCTTGGTCGCCGCTTGCCGGTGGAGTGCTGAGCGGCAAATATCACGGCGGCGCATCGGTCGGGGCGGCGGAACAGGGCCGCATGAGCAGCGACATGATGAAGGATTTCAAGCCGGAGCAGGAGCGAAGTGATCGCATCGTTGCCGCGCTGAAGGCCGTATCGGGTGAAGTTGGCCGCAGCGCTGCGCAGGTTGCACTGGCATGGCTTCAGTATCGCCCCGTGCCGGTGATTCCAATTCTCGGCGTGCGAAAAATCGCGCAATTGCAAGACAATCTCGCGAGCCTCGAGCTGAAGTTGTCGGACAAGCAGGTCAAGACGCTCGACGAGGCGAGCGCGATCGATCTCGGGTTTCCCTACAGCATGTATGAGAAGGGGTTGGTTCGCAATATCGCCTACGGCGGCATGCGAGATCAGATCATCGCGTAGTCGCAGCGAGCCGCTTAGTTGCTTAGCGGACGTGCAGGGGCACGGCATTGCTGTGCCCTCTTTCCATTACGGCGTAACTGTCTTGCCGTAGCTCAGCGGCGCGCCCGCTTTCGGAACGTCGTAATTCCAGAAATACAGCGGCTCGAGTTTCTTCTGCTCAGGCCACACTTGATTTAACGTGTCGCCCTCGAAGAGCTCGCCGTTCTTCATCACCCAGTGAATCGTATTGGTGTTGTGAATGTCGTCGAGCGGATTCTTGTCCATGATGACGAGATCGGCCAGCTTTCCCGGCTCGATTGAGCCGAGATCGTCGGGGCGGCCGATGATTTTCGATCCGTTGACGGTCGCGCAGCGCAGCACTTCCATCGGCGTCATGCCGCCACTTGCGAGCATCCACAGTTCCCAGTGATAGCCGAGCCCCTGCAACTGGCCGTGGCTGCCAACGCCGACCAATCCGCCGGCGCGCTCGAGCTTTGCCACCTGTGCTGAAAGCCGCGGGAACGCGTATTCGTCCTTGCGAAACCAGCTGGGCCGCCGCTTCGTTTTTTCGTCGATGATTCTGTGCGGCGTGAAATGATTCAGCTTCGCGTTGTCGTGCACTTCGGTGTATTCGTACCAATAATCCTCGCCAAACGGGCCGCCGTAATTCACGATCAGCGTCGGCGTCGATGCGATACCCGACTGCGCGAAAATCTGGATGACATCTTTATAGAGCGGCGTGATCGGCAGCGTGTGTTCGTTGCCGTGGAATCCGTCGATCACGTGCGTCAGGTCGAGTTTCAGGTCGAGGCCGCCTTCCGTCGTCGGCATCATGCCAAGTTCTTTCGACGCCATCACCATAAACTGGCGCTGCTTGCGATCGCCGACGATGTAGCTCTTGATGTTTGGCGTGCCGTAATATTTTTTGTACTTCGTCAACACGCCTTTCACTTCTTCCATCGATTGGAAATTATTGTCAGAGAAAACTCCGGGGCCAGTGGAGAACGCGCGCTGCCCGAGAATGTCGCCGGTGTCGACAAGATCCTGGTAAGCGAACATGTCGTTCGAGCCGGTCTGCACGTCAAGGCCGGCAGTCACGCCGTAAGCCAAATTCGCGAGGAACGCCCAGTTCTGCGTGTCCAGAATGCCGCGGCGGATTTCCGTCCAGTGTGCGTGCGTATCGACGAAGCCCGGTACAATCGTTTTGCCGGCGACATCGATCACCTTCGCGCCCGCGGGAACACTGCCGCGCGCGCCAACGCGCTTGATGCGGTTGTCTTCGATGACGACGTCGGCGTTCTTCAAGACTTCGTCGCCTTTCATCGTCACGACCGTCGCGCCGCGCAGCACCACGGTGCCTTTCGGCGTCTTGCGCGGGACTTCGAGATCGACGGCGATTTCGGTAACGTTCTTGTCCTGCTCCTTTAGTTTCTTTTCCTCTTTTTTCTCGTCCTTCTTGTCGCCGTCCTTTTTGTCTGCGTCTTTCTTGTCTTGGTCTTCCGGCTTCGCATCGGCGGATTCTTTTTTATCGGCGTCCTTGTTATCTTTATCGGCGTCTTTTCCTTCGCCGTCTTTCTTTTCATCCTTTGGCGGCTCGAACGAAATTGCGCTGAGCGGCTCGCGAAAATAGCTGGCGCCCACGGCCCACGTGATTGTTTTGCCGTCATCGGCCCAACCAAAATAATCAGCGCCGATATCGGTAAGCCGCTTGGTCGCCACCGACGGCGTCGAGACATCGACGGTCGGCGGCTCGCCGCCAACCACCGGCATCGCGATTACGTACAGCTGATTCATCACGTGGGCCAGCACCCATTGCCCGTCGGGACTTGGCTGAATGTCGTCGGCCGGGATCGGATCCTCGAAGAAGTAAAGTCCTTTGCCCTTCACGATCAGGTGCGTGCGCCGATCGGTGCCGTCGTAGCGCAGCGAAATGAGCCCACCCGGCGTGTTGACGAAGATACGATCTTTATCGTGCGTGAAGTGGGCACCGCCTGCGCCGCGCGCCGGCAAAATCAGGTTCGCGTCGCCGCCTTCGGCTGAAATCCAGACGAGATCGGCATTCGCAGTCTGGCCGCCGTCGAACTCGCTGTTTTCGCGGTCGTACGCATTGCCGCGCAACACCACGATTTTGCTGCCATCGGGAGACCACGCTGGCTCGCTGTACACGCCGATCGATTTCGACAATTGCTGCGGTGCGCCTCCGCTCGACGCGACCTTCCACAACTCGCCGCCTTCGTTTGACCACGTGACGTACGCGATCGACTTGCCATCGGGCGACCACGCCGGCTGAAATTCCGGCAGTTTGCGGTCGGTCAGTCGCTGCGGCTTGCCGCTCGGCAGATCGAGTGTGTAAAGGTGCGTCATCGCCGAAAACGCGAGCCTCTTGCCGTCGGGCGATTCCACGGGTGCCTGGATCAAGCGCACTTTCACCGGACCTTGCTCCACTTTTTGCGGGAAGTCGAGCTTCGGCCCAATGTCTTTGGAAATCTTCGCCGTGAACGGAATCACTGTTTCAGTGCCGCTTGAAATATTCAGGCGACGGATTTTGCCGTCCTGGTTATAAATGATTTCGTTTCCACCAGGCAGAAATCCGAATCCTGGGAAAACGTCGCGCGAGAACAGCGATTCCTGATCGTCGCGCGTAACCGGATAGCGGATCCAGCGGTCGTCACCGGTGCTCAGATCGCGCAGGCGCAGTTCGCTTTCGGTTTCATAGCGCGTAACGTACAGAATCTTCGTGCCATCCGGCGAAAGCTGCGGGCGAAATGCACTGTCGAGCTGTTCGATCAGCGCATCTTCGTCGCCAGTTTTGCGATCGCGACGCATGATCGTCCACTGCGGAAACTGTGCGTTGTACGAAAACGGCCCCTTGCGCATCGCGTAGTACAGATATTTGCCGTCCGGTGATGCGACGACGCCCATATCGTTCGGCCGCTCACGGCGCGGAGTCGTCGGCGTCGGCTTCGCCTTGGTGATCTGAACTCCGGTGCCCCCATCGACGTGATACATCCAGATTTCGTACGCCGCGATTCCGAATCCAGCCTTCGACACAAAAATATATTTCCCGTCGGGCGCCCAGCTCGGAGACGCGAAGGCGTTGCTTGGATCTTTCGAGACCTGTTTCGGTTCTTTGCCGTCCGGATGCATGATCCAGATGTTTTCGCTGCCTTCGCGATCCGAAATGAACGTGATCCACTTGCCGTCGGGCGAAAATCGTGGCTGGCTGTCGAACGCCATCCCGGTCGAAATCGCCTTAGCCTCGCCGCCTTCGATCGGCATCGTGTAGATGTTGCCCAGCAACTCGAACGCAATCGTCTTGCCGTCGGGAGAAACGTCGAGCGAGAGCCACGTGCCTTCATCGGTCGTGAACTCGATCTTGCGACCGGGCTTCAGCGGCAGTCCTTTTTTCTCGTCTTTCTTGTCGTCTTTTTTTGCGTCCTTCTTTTCGTCCTCCTTATTCTGAGCCGGAGGATTGTCGGGATTTGCAAGTACCTGTGCTCGGCCGACACCCGCTGCCATCAGGCACAGGATCATCATCGTCGCGGCCAGCCACATGTGCACACGCGCGCACTTTCCCAGCGTCCAACTCATTCGTTTCCTCCCAAAATACGTATCGCTACGGATTTGCAGATCGAAGATCGGCGGCGCGGAATGATACTCCGCAGACCCGCCCCATGCAGCAAATTATTCGCGGGAGGCGTGGACAAATTGCGGTTTTTCCGGCCTCCTCGGACATCCCTTGAACCGTGCTAGGCTATCCAACTGCCTTTATCGATCACGATTACTGGTCGCGATTACTGATTGAATGTTCAGCGTGAAATGCAACTCTGATGGCCGGAATTTCCGCGCGCCTCGCTCGATTTCTCCTCCGGCGGCGTCACTACTCGCGTTTGCAGTAGCAGCCGCGGCTTTCGCTCTCTTCGGTATACCTTCGACGCGCGCGCAGCAAATTCGTAAGCCCGGCAAAGGGGGCGTCGCCGAGCTTTCGTCGAGCGGACCGCAGCGACGCCAGGGCGACATCACCCTTGCCGACGGAGCCGTCGATATTCACTATGGCAACCAGCGCCTGCGCGCCGACCATGTCGAGTACAACGATCAGACAAATGAAGCGGTCGCGCGCGGCCAGGTAATTTTCGATTACGAGAATCAACACCTCGAAGCCGACGAAGCGGACTACAACGTCAGCACTGGCCGCGGCACCTTCATCAACGTGCGCGGCACCGTCAAAATCGAGCGCAAACCGAATCCAACCGTTCTGATCACAGACAATCCACTCTACTTCGAGGCTAAAAATGTCGAGAAGTACAACAATGACCTCTATATTTTGACCAGCGCGTGGATCACCGTCTGCGATCCCGAGCATCCGAACTGGCAATTTTTCGCACAGCACGCGCGCGTCAAGGTGGACAAGACTCTCGCGCTCGTCAACGCAAACTTTAGGCTGCTGCGGGTTCCGCTGGTCTGGCTGCCGTATGCGACCGCGCCTGCGGGACCAAAAGTGCGCGAGTCGGGCTTCCTGATTCCCATCATTGGCAACAGCAGCAGCAAGGGATTCGTTCTTGGCGACGCGTTTTACTGGGCTCCCACGCCCTGGCTCGACACCACACTCGGCGCCGAACTGCTCAGCCGCCGCGGCTCGGCCGAACGCGGCCACTTCCGCGCAAAGCCGTGGGAAAATACTTCGATCAACTACAGCTATTTCGGCGTGATCGACCGTGGCGTTCCGACGGTGATCAATCCCGGTCTGCCGACTCAGACCACCGAACTCGTCTCGCAAGGCGGCCACGAACAACAGCTCGAGGTCGTATCCAAACTGAAAAATAATTGGCGTTTCGTCGCCGACTGGAATGAGCTATCGTCGCTGACGTTTCGTTTGGCCTTCGCCGACACGTTCGGCGACGCGATCAACTCGGAAGTCCGCAGCTCGGTTTTTCTGACGCACAACTTCAACGGCTTCAGCTTCAATGTCGCCGCGCTGAACGACAAAAGCTTCCTTACTGTGAACCCGGTGCAGACCAGCGTTTCGCTGCGCAACGCACCGGAAGTCCGCATGAGCTCGGTCGACCAGTCGCCCTGGCAAAACGTGCCGATCTATTTCAGCTTCGATTCGTTCGCGGGCGCCGCGCACCGCAGCGACGGCGTGATCGACACGCCCGCCGCCGTGCCTCGCCTCGAATTCGCGCCGACGGTTACGGCGCCGGTACACTTCGGCCCGTGGCTCGACGTCACCGCAACCGCGACGTTCCGCACCAGCTACTATGGCGATTCGCTGATCCCCGGATCGATCCTGACCACTCCGGTGCTCACCAACCTGGGCGTCACCCGCAATGACGGCGAATTCGGTCTCGATTTTCGCTTGCCGACCATCCAGCGCTATTTTCAGCGCCCCGGCTCAAATAAAAAATTCAAACACACCATCGAGCCGAGCTTCGCGTATCACTACGTCACGGGAATCAACAATTTTTCACAGTTAATTCGCTTCGACACCGACTCCACGCTCACCAACACGAACGAGCTTCAGTACGGCGTCACGCAGCGTCTGTTCAGGAAAGACGGCGACGACCAGCCGCAGGAGCTGATAAGCTGGACCCTCGTTCAGAAGCATTTCTTCGATCCGACCTTCGGTGGCGCGCTCGTCACCGGCGCGCGCAACGTGTTTCAGACGCTCGACGATATTTCTCCGTTCGCATTCGCCGATGCTCCACGCAACTGGTCGCCGCTGATCAGCGATTTCAAGCTCACGCCGGGCGGCCCGCTCGACTTCGAGCAGATTCTGGAATACGACACGCAACGCGGCTCCGGCGGACAGCTCATCACGATCGGTACCCTCGCGAAGATTAAACCGTACAAAGATTTCTTTTTTACCATTGCGGATTTTAGGCTGGACGCCAACCCGCTGGTGCTGCAGCCCAAAACAAATCAGATCCGCACGCTCATCGGCTACGGCAGTGAAACGCGCAAGGGATTCAACATTACAACCGGCATCAGCTACGACATCACGAACAACGCGCTGCAAAATCAATTGGTGCAGCTGAGCTACAACGGAAATTGCTGCGGTCTCGCTGTGGAATATCGCCGGCTCGCGCTAGGGCAGGTTCGCACCGACAATCAGTTTCGCGTCGCGTTCATCATCGCCAACATCGGCACCTTCGGGAATCTGCGCCACCAGGAAAAGATTTTTTAAGAGCTAGATTCCACTCGTGGCAACGACTTGCTGCTCGTGCTCCGCTGCGCGCTCGTCGCTCCGCCGAATCAACCAGGTTCCAATCACGTAGCCGAGTGTTCCCGTGGTAATCCCGCCAAATATGTCCGCGACGTAGTGATACCGCCCATAAATCGTCGACACGCACATGCACAACACGAGCGGCAGCATCACCCAGAACAACCAGCGGCGGTGCCGCCGCGCTCCCCAAAGCGCCGCGAACGATCCTGCGACGTGCTCCGACGGAAATGCCGCGCCGCGCACGCGACCATAGTGCTCGATGAAATTGATCAGCGCCGTGAACGGCCCGCCAGCCAATTCGCCGTTGTGCCACGAACCCGCCATCGAAAACCATGGGCTCTCGATCGGAAACGACATCGCGATCACGTAGCCGATGGAATACGCGACCGCCGAATACGTCATCACCGACCAATAAGCGCGCCAGTCTTTGCGGTAGTACAAAATGCCGCCCAGAATCACCAAATAGGTGAAGTAAGTGAAATACGTGAACTGCATGAAGTCGTTGCGAAATGGCGTCGTGAATTGTTCGAGCCAGATCGATGGGTGGACTCCGGTGAGCCAGAAATCGAACGCGATCAGCTTTGCGTCCTGCCACGTGGGCACGATCAGGTGAACCAGGTGCGCGAGTTCCTCGAAGCAGAATAGAAAGAACAGGTGCGGATACCAGTGCCGCCAGAAGTGCCAGAATTTTTGCGTGAACGTTTTTGGTTCGGTCGCGCCGGCGAGCAAAATGTCGGTGCCGCGGCAGAGCAACAGAATCAAGGCGACGACGACGGCTCGCGTCGCCAGCAACCGCACCGGATGCGCCAGATTTTCCGCGAAGATCGCGACGAGTAAACTCGAAATCGCCAAGTAGCCGAGCGCGATCCACTCAAATGGTCCGCACGCCGCGCCGAGCGCCAGCCATTCGTTTCGAAGAGCGTGGCTGATCCCGATTCCGAGCGATCGTGGCGGCGCGGGTACAACCGCCGTCGTTGCGGATTCCATCATCGCCGCGCGCCAGGGCATCGGTCTTTCTTTGCGTAAGTTGGATGAGGGGTTCATCGGGCGTTCTCCGGTTTGATGCGTGAAATGAATGTAGGGTTGATGTCGACTCGTCGCCAGCGCGGTGGCGCTTCCGCGGCTGACCCTTCACTGTGGGTCCACGTGAACACGGGCCAGTACCGCAATTCCGCGATGCGCCTCAATTCCGGCGACGGATTCACCGCGGCTGGCTTTCCGACGGCGCCCAGCATCCAGCGATCGCTGCTGCTGTCGCCGTACGCATAGCTGCGCCTAAGGTCGAAGCCATTCTCGGCCGCAATGCGTTGCATTGCGTGCGCTTTACCTTCGGCATATATGGCTTCGCCGTCGATCTTGCCGGTATAACAGTCGTCGGTTTGCTGCAGGCGCGTCGCCACGACGCGAATCGTCGCCCCAATCTTGAGCGTCGCAAATCGAAGCATGAGGGCCAGCGCGGCCTGCCTTGCCAAAATCTCCAGAGTGCCGCTTACCAGCACAATCGCGTGTTGTTGCGACAAGTGCCACTCGATTCGCCGCAGCGCCGCAGGAAAAAACGCGAAGTGATGGCCATCGATCGCGCCCGCACGGACTCCGCACAGATGCATCTTGTTCGTATGCGCCATTTTCAAAATCCCCCGAGGCGAAAGCCAGGCCGCGGCAGTGAGCCAGCGAAAGTAATTCTGAACGGGCATGGCTCTTCGCGCGCGAAGTCCCGCGACAAATCGCCGCTCCAGGGAGGGCAATGGCAGCATCGTTCCATCGAGATCGAAAAACGCCGCAACTCGCGTGCCCGATTCAGAGCTGCTGAAACCGACCTCGAAGGATTCGATGTCGCGTAATTCCAAACCTTGAGTCTCCAGATTCGCGATCATCCTGTCTTCCTCGCGGAGCCAACCGGACTCACCGAGCGAACGGCGCTCACCGCCATCGTCACGCCGTTCAACTTCACCCGGTGCAACTTCGCCCCGCTGACCGGGCCCTCGCCGTCCGCGACGTATTGCCAGCCCTCGACCAAAACCGGAATCGCGCGCACAAAGCAAAACACCGCTGTTGCTGTCGTCAATGCGAGCGCGCAGCCGCGAATCGCGGCGTGCGCATCCGGGGTGAGGCCGCCGAACAACGCCACCGGTCCGTGTGTCAGCGCCAACTCGAGACCGAGATAGCAGAAGCACAAACATTTCATCGCCGCGTAAAGTCCACGGCTCCAGCGCGAACCGACCAACATTCGCCCCCACCACGTTTTCAGCATCGCGTTCGCGCCCCAACCCGAATGCCCGCCACGCGCCGCAAGGCTGCGCAGAAAATCGGTCGCTGCGCCACGCGCAAAGAAGAAAACCGGCAGCCACAACGAGACCATTCCTACGACCGCAAAATACGTGAAGTAAACGTTCTCGATCATGCGGTCGCCAAGAATGTCGATCTGCGCGCCAACCGGCGTTGCCAGATTTTTTTGCCGCGCGAGATGGCCGTCGAGCGCGTCTAACGCAATGCACAGCACGGTCAGCGCAACGGCGCTGAGATTCAGCCACGGCCCGCGGCCGAACAGAAACACCGCCGCGAATCCGACCACAACGCGAAGGCAGGTGATTCGATTTGGCGTCCAATCCATCGTGAAATCCAGTCGATCCTTTGAAACGGCGACGCAAGTTAAACTCTGCCCGGGTAGTGATAATGCACTGAGAGGGCCAAGGCCAACACCGGCAACTGACTTCTTATGAATTACTTACAGGGCCGCACCGAATCAGCCTCTCCGCTCCCCGCCATGCAAAAACGTCATCTGTCGGCGTTTTGCTGCCGTACTGTCACAGAGAAGCAGTGCTAAGCGTTTAAACGCTCGGTGCGGTTTTTTCGGCGGTCGGCGTCGGGATTGGTCAACAATTTGTCAGCCGCATTTCTGCCGCGCGGGCGGTCGCGTCAGTTATGGGACAATACGAAGGCTGTGGATGAGTGCGCTGTATGCTTGCGACCCCTCCGAACGACTATTTTGTCCCTTGCGGTGGCCGTTGAAGTCTATGAATTTGACTTCGGTGTAATTTGAATTTGAGGATCAATCTGGAATGAATGACGTTTCGTTAGCAGGAGCTTTTCTCGCGGGGCTGATCTCGTTTTTGTCGCCGTGCGTTCTGCCGCTGGTGCCGGGCTACATCTCGATGCTCTCGGGCATCGGCATGGAGCAATTGCGGCAAGGCCAGGCGCCGCGGAGCGGATTGTTTTCGTCCGCGCTGGCATTCGTTTTCGGATTCTCGGCGGTCTTCATTACGTTCGGCGCTTCGGCAAGCGCCGTCGGAGGATTTCTCGGCCAACACCGCACCACGCTCGCGCCAATCGCCGGCGCGCTGATCCTTTTGTTTGGCCTCCATCTGCTCGGACTTCTGATCAAGCTGACGGTCCGGGTAGGAATGATATTCGGCACGTTGCTTGCGATCCTGGGTGTGATCGCGCTGCTCCGTGGCGGGCCGCTGTTTGCGGGACTCGGCGCGGTTCATTTCTTCTCGCTGTCGATCATCGGATTTTTTGGGCCGGCAATGACGCGCTGGCTGAATCGCGATGTCCACTTACGCAGCGGCGGCAAGCAGCCGGGCATCTGGAGCGGTTTTCTGCTTGGCTTCGCGTTTGCGTTCGGATGGACGCCCTGCATCGGTCCGATCCTGACGGCGGTGCTGGCGCTCGCCGCGGCAAGCGACACGATCGCGCGGGGTGTGCTGCTGCTGGCGGTGTATTCGGCAGGGCTCGCGGTTCCCTTTTTGCTGACCGCGCTGGGCATCGGCCAATTTCTGAAGTTTTACCAAAACTTCCGAAAGTATCTCCACGCCGTCGAAGTATTAAGCGGCGCGCTGCTGCTGTTCGTTGGCGTGCTGGTTTTCTTTAACCGGTTGACGTGGCTTGTGACCAAGCTGAGCTTTTTGAACTCGTTTGTTTTGTGGCTTGAGCACGCTCTAACCGGAGCGAAGTAGCCGCGCATCCAATATTGGAGCGGGCGCACGTCGATCGCACGGAAGCTGGATACCGCGGCGTGGTTCTGCGAAGATGAGTTGAGGATGAAATGAAGAAATCAGCGATTACCGTGATTGCAATTTTGGCCGTGATCGTCATCGCGGCCCATTACGCCGACAAGGCGACACGCCTGCCTCGAACGACCGCGGCTGCCAGCTCAAAGCCCGACGCGAAGGTTGATGCGAAAGAGGAGCCGGAACTCACTCTCAAAAATCTCGACGGCAAAGACGTCAGCCTCGCGTCCCTCAAGGGAAAAGTGGTCCTTGTGAATTTCTGGGCGACGTGGTGCGAACCCTGCAAAGTGGAAATTCCGGAGTTGATCGAGCTTCAGCAGCAATATGGGCCGAAGGGATTCACGGTTCTCGGCGTTGCGATGGATGACGAAGGGCGCCCCGTGGTCGCGCCATTCGTGCAGAAAGAACAATTCGATACCGGCGCGGGCAAAGCGCTGATGAACTATCCGATCGTGATCGGCAACGATGCCGCGGGCGATAAATTCGGCGGCCTGCTCGGTTATCCCACCAGCGTGCTGCTCAGCCGCGACGGCAAGCAGATCAAGCGCATCACCGGGTTGATCAACAAAGACGACCTCTCGAAGCAGATCGAATCGCAACTCTGATATCCTCGAAGCATGATGGACGAAAAGGATTTTCAGAAAAAGGCCGACGCAGCGTTCGACTTGTTAAAGCGCCGGCTGCTGACTCTCGGCGATGAGCACGGCTTCGACGTCGAAGGCGAGAGCGGCAAGCTCGAAGTAATTTTTGAGGAACCGGAAGAGGCGAAGTTCGTGATTTCGCCAAACACTCCGGTGCGCGAGATCTGGATTTCGGCGCTTTCGACCAGTTTCAAACTGGGCTGGTCGGAATCGCGAAATGCTTTCGTGCTCGAAAAGACCGGCGAGAATTTGCACGCGGTGATTAGCCGCGTCGTATCGCAGCAACTGGGCCAGCAGGTGACGGTTTGAAATTTCGCGCGGCATCGGCGCAGCGGCGATCGCGCTTCGCGGCCGTGGCGGCGATCGGCACGGCGTTTGGACTCATCGCACTTTGCCCCGCCGGCGTTCCGCGCGCTGCCGCGCAGACTCCCTCCGGCAAAGACGTCGTCGCTCCCACCGCGTTCGCTTCGTTCGATCCCGTTGCGCGCGGCAGGGAATTTCAGATCGCTGTGGTGCTAAAAATCCGCGACGGTTTCCACATCAATTCGCGCAATCCTTCGGCCGAGTATCTGATCAAGACCGATCTCAAAACGGATCCGCCCACCGGATTCAAAATCGGCGACGTCAGTTATCCGCCGGGCGACGATCGCACGTTTTCTTTCTCCAAAACTCCGCTGAATGTCTACCAAGGCAAAATCATTTTGCGCATGACTGTGACCGCGCTGCCTGACGCGCCGACGGGTGCGCAACACATCCCGCTGAAATTGCACTATCAGGCTTGCAGCAACGAGGTTTGCCTTCCGCCCGTAACGCTTCCCGTCGATGCGGCAATCAACGTCGCCGCCGGCGGCGCTTCCCACCCAGCACACCCGGAGTTATTCCAAACGCCTCGCTAGTGCATCCAACCTACAACTTTCGAGGAATTCCAGGAGTTCCAGGTGCCTTCTGAATCTCGCCCACGACGGAACTGGCCTTATATTCTCGGCATTTCTGTTGGCCTCATCGCCGGCCTGATCCTGGTTATTTCATTACCCATGCACAATATCGAAGACCGCACACGCGCATGGATCGTGCGCGAATTGCGGGATCGCTTCGACAGCGACGTCGAGCTACAGGAGTTGCACGTTCGTTTGTTTCCCGACATGGGCGTCGCCGGTGAAGAATTATCGATCCGCTATCACAACCGCCGCGACCTGGCGCCGATGTTCCACGTCGCGAAATTTTCGTTCAACCTCGGAGTGCTGGGCATTCTGCGCGCGCCACGTCATATTGCCGGAATTTACGTCGAGAACATGACGATCACAATTCCGCCGCGCGGCGAGAAAAAAGATAAACCGCCGGAGAAAAAGAACTTGCCCGGAGTTGTGATCGACCAAATCGTGGTGAACGACACGGACCTGGTAATCGTGCCGAAAAAAGAGGGTAAGGCGCCGCTCGACTTCGATATTCACGATCTGGTGCTGAAATCCGTAGGGCCGGACAAGCCATTTGATTTTCACGGCAACCTGACGAACGCGAAGCCGCAAGGCGAAATCGCGACGGTAGGAACCTTCGGCCCCTGGGACGCCGACGAGCCGGGCGATACTCCGGTTGCGGGGAGCTACAAGTTTACCGACGCGGACCTCGGACCATTCCCGGGAATTGCGGGAACGCTTTCGTCCACGGGAGATTACAAAGGACAACTGAACGAGATCCAGGTCTCGGGAAAAACGGACACGCCGAATTTTTCGCTCGATCCGGTAGGCCATCCGGTGCCGCTGCACACCGATTTTTCGGCGACGGTAGACGGCACGGACGGCGACACCTATTTGCATCCGGTAAAAGCAACGCTCGGAAAATCGGTGATCGTGTGCGAAGGAAGCGTGGTACACGTTCCCAATGAGGGTCACTTGATTCAGCTGAATGTGGATGCGCCGAACGCGCGCATCGAAGACATGCTGGCGCTGGCGATCAATTCCGATAAGCCGTTCATGATGGGTCCGGCGAAGATCAAAGCGAAGCTGACGCTCCCGCCGGGCAAAGTGAAAGTGCTGCAAAAAATGACTTTGGACGGCAACGTCAACATTGAGAATGCGCACTGGTCCGATCCGAAGGTGCGCGACAAACTGGAGTCGTTGAGCCGTCACGCGGAAGGAAAGCCGACTGATGAGGACGCGGGCAGCTCTGTCGCAAATTTGAACGGCGATTTTAAGCTTGCGAAAGCAGTCATCCATTTTCGCAGCCTGACATTTAGCGTGCCGGGAGCAAATCTGGATCTCGCTGGAGACTACAACATCGGCGAGAGCAAACTCGATTTCAGCGGGCATCTACGGTTGCAGGCGAAGCTGTCGCAGACAGTGACTGGGAAGAAGTCGTTTTTCCTAAAGGCGGTCGATCCATTCTTCAGCAAGGACGGCGCTGGTACACTGCTGCCCATTACCATCACTGGCAACCGTGATGCGCCCACGCTGGGCGTCACCGCATTCCATAAAACATTCAAACGTTCGCTCGGCGACGACGACAAAGACGGCAAGGACGACAAGTCGGGCGGCGATAAGGATGGGAAGGACGGCAAGGATAAGCCTTCTCAGGCGCCTTCGCCCTGACCAAGGCGGCGTAAGCCGTTCCCTACACAAACTCAGCTACCCTCACAACCGCTCGTCACAGCATTCGTAAACCAGCGAAGGGGGCATACCCCGTCCATTTTGGCGGATTCTGGAATCGTTTGATTTTATTGGATTTCCAATTTTAGCCGAGCCTCGCTGCGCTTCGAAGTCTGCAAGTCATTAGAAGCGTTGGGGTTGCGGGGATACTGTTTAACGATTTTTGGTGGCGGGAAAGTCGTTTTGTGCGGTTCCGTTTTTGGAACCGGAGGCGGATTTGCCCGTTGGTTGGAGCGGATCATTGAATTTAATGGAGTTAGGTTGAAAACGAGACGAGATTCGGGACGCAAATGATGATATCGCAGTAGTGCCGTTATGCTAAGACTAACATGCAAGCTTTTTAGGGCGAGAGGATTGGGACGCCCCGAACCATCAGGGCCGTGGGCAGGGCGACAGGGTGGAATTATGGGTGGTTGGCGCGGAGGCGGTTTACGACGCGGGCTTGGCCCAGGACGACCATGGTGTCGAACAACGGAGGGGCTACGGATTGGCCGACTATGGAGACGCGGGTGGCGTTGATCAGGAGGCCGGCTTTCACGCCGGCGGCTTCGGCTACGGCGCGAGAGGCGTGATCGCAGGCGTCGTGATTCCACTCGGGCAGGGCGGCTAGCGCATCGGCGAGATTATGAAGAAGCTCGGGGACTTTGGGGTCCTTCCAAAATTTGGCTTTGCCTGCCTCTTCGATCGCGAAATCGTCGCTAAAAAATGCGCGCGACCACTTCGAAAAATCGGGGAGGAAACGAATGCGCGGGCGGAGCAGATCGACCGTTTTTGAGAACCATGCGTGGCCGGCGCCGCTGGCCCACTCGTCTTTCCACAAGCCGCTACGCCTCAATTCCGCTTCGACCTGCGGCAGCAATTCCTCGATCGGTAGCTTCTGCAAATATTGCGTGTTGAACCACTCGAGCTTGGGGCGGTCAAAAACGCCGTTGGTACGGCTCACGCCCGACAGGCTGAATTTTGCGATCAGCTCGGGTGTACGGAGAAATTCTTCGTCGCCGCCGGGGGCCCATCCGAGAAGCGCGAGGAAATTGCGAAATGCCTCGGGGAGGAAGCCTTCGACGCGATACATGTTGACGTCGGTGGCGCCGTGGCGTTTGGAGAGGCGAGATTTGTCGGGACCCAGAATCAGCGGTAGGTGCGCGAAGACCGGAGGTTCCGCTTTCATGGCGCGGTAGAGCAAAACCTGTTTCGGGGTGTTGGAGAGGTGGTCGGCGCCGCGAATCACGTGGGTGATGCGCATGTCGATGTCGTCGACGACGACGCTCATCTGGTAGGTGGGCATGCCCCACTCCTCGCCGTCTTTGCCTGAGCGGAGAAGGACGAAATCCTCAATTTCCTCGTTGTCGAACTCGCGATCGCCAAAAACGGCATCGGAAAAGGCCGTTTTTCCAGCGGGTACACGGAAACGGATCGCAGGCTTTACGTCGGGATTCGACGGTTTGCCGTCGCGGCAGGAGCAGCGGACGATGCGGCGCACTTTTTCGGTGGCGCCTTCAACGGCATGGTCTCCTCCGGCGTATTTTTCGGCGGCGCAATAGCAGAGAAATGCGCTGCCGTTGGCGAGGCATCTCTTGGCCGCGTCTACGTAAAGGCTCAAACGCTGCGACTGATAAAACGGACCCTCCTCCCAATCGAGACCGAGCCACTGGAGGGCGTCGACGATGCCTTGGACAAGCTCGGGTTTGTTGCGCTCGGCGTCGGTGTCTTCGACGCGCAGGATCAAGGTGCCGTGCAGCTGGCGCGCGTAGAGCCAGTTGAAGAGGGCGGTGCGGGCGCCGCCGACGTGCAGGTAGCCGGTGGGCGATGGAGCGAACCGCACGCGGACGGCGCCGGGTGTGGAATTGGGTGAGTCTGGCATAGGCAGTCGAGTCTTTTGGATCGACCCGAATTGGTTAGTTTAACGGAACGAAATCGCCTCGTCCAATTTGTGCGTGGCGCTGGCTGGATTCAGTGAAATATCGAACCAAGAGCAAGACGTAAAAAGCGCCTGGAGAACACGTTGCGGTAGTACCAAGCCTCGATGCTGTCTTTTTAGCCACCAGTACGTAGGTACTTTGCAGCCGAGAAAATTCGTGGGCCATAATCATTCGCAAGTACTTTGTTTTGAGTGCAGAAGTCCGCTCGTCCTCGTTGGGGAAGCACCATCCTAAGCGAGAGGGTTACTGCGGCCCGAAGAGCGTAACCCGGCGCGATCTGCAAGCGCGCAGCGCGGGCAGGTCGGCGGAGAATTGACTCAGCTTGATTCACGATAGCTACATCGCGTTCACATTGCTGGCCGCGGCGGCCATGGCTGCGGGCTTTTTTGCATACGTCTACACGCTAAAGCGTCAGACGTATCTGTTGTTCTGGACCGCGGGTTGGAGTTTCTTCGCGTTGCACTTTCTGAGCCCTGCGCTGGTGCCCTGGATTTCAGGCAGTCCTCTTCAAACGGCACTCAATCGATGGCTTTATGCGTTGGCTGCGCTGAGTTTTGTGTTGGGCGCGCAGTTCTATTCGCTGCGCAAACCTTGGAAATTAGGGTGCGGCATTGCGGCAGTCGGCCTAGGAGTGTGGGCGGCCGCGAATGCGTTGAATTGGATCACCGTGATTCCAGTGGTGCTGCCGTCGATTTTGTTGTTTGTAGCGGTGGGCGTGATTTTCTGGATCGAGAGCCGGCGTCAGGAAACGCTGGCCGATCGGCTGCTCGCGATTTCGTTTTTTGCATGGGCGGCATTGCGGCTGACGATTTTTCTCGTGCTGAACGGCGCGCACGCGGCGGACGAAACGGGATTGAAGGCCCTGGCAGCGGTGCCGTCGGTGTTCGTCGCGATGCTGATGGTGATGGCGACGTACGAGGAGGAAAAGCGCAGGATCGAACGCAATATGCTGGCGTTGTCGAACCTGAACCTGGCGACGTCGAGTTTTGTGGGTGGCGAAATTCAGCGCATGTTGTCGCAGGCGCTGGACCGGGTGCTGGGCGTCGTGCGATTGCCGGCGGGCGCGTTGTTTCTGCATCACGGTGATCCACAGGGACCGACGTCGGTGGTGGCGGCCGGACTGAACGAAGACTTTTGCCGCGTGGCGCAGGAAGAAGGCCTCGACGATTATCTCGTTGGCCTGGTGTCACGCATGGGCGGGCTGCTGGGCTTCCGCGATTTGCGCGATACGTCGCTGGTCGCGCTGGAGAAGGACGAATCGATCCGGCGCTTCCGCCAGCTGGGGCTGAACCAGGGGCTGCGCAGTGTGGTCGTGATCAGCTTGCAAGCGAAAGAGCAGGCGTTTGGCGTGCTGTTGCTGGGTACGCCGGACAACCGTAGATTCACGCCGGCGGAATTGCGATTGCTGCTCGCGCTGGGTCATCAGATCGGAATGGCGGTCGAGAACAGCTACCTGGTGCAGCAAACTTCGCGGCGTTCGGAAGAACTGCACGTCTTGAACGAGATCGGGCGCGCGCTGAGTTCAACGCTGAACAAGGAAGACCTGCTCAGCAAAATTTGGGAAGAACTGCGGCGGCTTTTTGCGGTGGAAAATTTCTATATCGTCGAGCTTAATCCGCTGTCGGATGAGATTTTGTTCGATCTGGAAATGATCGACGGGATGCGCATGCCGAAGCGTACGCGGGCCGCAGGCAATCATTTGAATGAGTATGTGATCCGGACGCGGCAACCGGTCTTGATTCGCGAAAATTATCTCGAAGAAGCGAAGAAACTGGGCGTCGAGCCGATTCGCACAACGGGTTGCATCTGCGTCGTGCCGTTGGTTGCGTATGACCACGCAATCGGCGCGATGGGCGTTTTCTCGGATCACGATCACGCGTTTGACGAAGGGCACCTGGAGTTGATGCGGGTGCTGGCGAGCGAGGCGAGCATCGCGATTGAAAACGCGCGGCTCTTCAACGAAGAGCGGACCAAGGCGCGGCATTTGTCGCTGCTGAACACGATTTCGAAAAACGCGATTGCGACGCTGAATCCCGACGAGATGCTGGCGAAGATCACCGAGCAACTCGAAGAGGGGTTGAGGCACGATCACATCGGCATCGGCGTGCTGGATTATTCGACGCGCGAACTGGTGATTCAAGCCGAAGCCGGCAGCCGCCGCGGCGCGGTCGGACATCGCGTTGGGCTGGGAACAGGCCTGGTTGGACAGGTGGCGCGCACCGGACACATGGCGGCATTCACTTCGGCGAACGCCAATGAACCGGGGTTGAAGCCGCTACTGGAAGGTTCGCTCGCGGGGATTGCGTTACCGATTTTCTACGCCGAGCAGCTTCACGGCGTTTTGTATGTGGAGTCATCGAAGCACACGGATTTCTCGGAAGAAGAAGTCCTGCTGCTGCGGACGCTGGCCGACCTGATCGCAGGCGCCTATCACAACGCGCTGTCTTTCCAGAAAGCACAGGAACAAGCGATCACCGACGGCTTGACCGGCGTGAAGACGCATCGCTTCTTCATGGAGTCGCTGTCGGCGGAATGGAAGCGTTCGACGCGCGCGGGGCGCGCGTTTGCGCTGGTGCTGATGGACCTCGACCGGTTCAAGTTTGTGAACGATTTTTATGGGCACCTCGAGGGCGACCTTGTGCTGCAGCGCGTGGGACATATTTTGGAAGCGAACTGCCGGCGATCGGACGTCGTGGCACGGTATGGCGGCGACGAATTTGTGATGCTGATGCCGGAAACGAACATGGAGCATGCGCGGCAACTGGCGACGAAGCTGCGCGGCTGGGTTTCGGCCGATCCGCTGCTGCGAGAGAAAAACATCAGCGCCAGCTTCGGCATTGCGTGCTACCCGCTGCACGGTTCGACGCCGCAGGAATTGATCCAGGTGGCGGACGCGTCGATGTATTTGTCGAAGCACCAGGGCGGCAACGCAGTTTCGACGGCGGATCATTTCGATCCGAACGAGGCGAAGAAGTGGAAACGCGACGTGCTGGAAGCGTACCTAGGCGTCACGCTGAAACGATTGTTCTCGACGGGGCCCGAAGCGTTTGAAGAGATTTATTCGAGGCTGAAGCAGTTTACGGAATCGCTGGCGACGACGGAGATCGCTCCGGGCCCGAATGAGCCAGAGACCCCGCGAGCGCTGCCACAGGCCGTGCTGGACACGGTGACGTCGCTGGCGTTTGCAATCGACGCGAAGGATCACTACACGCAGGGGCACTCGCAGAAGGTTTCGGCGTATGCGGCGCTGATCGCCGAAGCGATGGGGATGAACGACGTCGAGGTCGAACAGATTCGGCTGGGCGGCGTGTTACACGACATCGGCAAGGTCGCGATTCCCGAGAATATTTTGAACAAGAGCGGCCCGCTGAATCCCGACGAGTGGGACACGATGAAATCGCACGTGGTATTCGGTGCGAAGATTTTGGATCCGTTGTCGCCGCTGGCGCGGATTCGCGAGATGGTGCTGCACCACCACGAATATTTCGATGGTTCGGGCTATCCGGATGCACTGACCGGAGAGCAGATTCCGCTCGGCGCGCGCATCATCGCGGTGGCGGATGCGTTCGATACGATCACCAGCGACCGGACGTATAAGAAAGCGCGGGCGGCCGAAGAGGCATTGGCGGAGTTGGAGCGCTGCGCGAATGCGCAGTTCGATGGCGCGATTGTGGCGCTGTTCGTTCGAACGATGCGGCAGCTGCCGAATCCGGTGATCGAAATTGCTTCCCTGGTACGAAACTCCTAGGAATTCAGGGGCCAAAGCCGTCTTTCGCAGGTGCTTCATGTCGCGGCTGAAGCGGCGACCCACAAACCTGCTTGCCACAACCACCAGCACGCTCGTCACAAACCTGTGCGCACAGATACACTGGGCAAAGAGCGACCTTTACGGCAATTCTTGACATCCGGATAGCGGATTGACGCGGCATTTGTGCGGCTATCCCTTCTGTGAATCGTGCGTCCAAGACACCAACAGGTATGTGTGTGCCTGAATCATCCCAACTTGCTGTGTATGCGAAATTGCCTGGAGATCTCGCATGAAACGACTGCGTCGGTTGTGCCTGCTCGTTATTCTCGTGCTTATCGCGCTCGCGCCGCTCTTTGCGGCGACATCCTCGACGGAGGCGTTTGCGAAGCTCAAATCGCTGGCGGGGGAGTGGGAAGGCCAGGACGAAAAGGGCAAGCCGGTGAAAACAAATTTTAAATCGATCGTGTCGGGCACGGCGATCATGGAGACGCTGTCGCCGACGGGCATGGAAGACATGGTCACGGTGTACAGCCTGGACGGCGATGGGATCGCGCTGATTCATTTTTGCCCGACGAACAATCAGCCACGGATGCGAGTCGTGCCGACGAACGGCGATCCGAAAGCGCTGGCGTTTGATTTTGTGAGCGCGACGAACTTGAAGTCACCTGCGACGGGGCATCAGCATCATCTCGTGATTCAGTTTGAAGATGCGAATCACATCACTGAAACGTGGACTTGGCGCGAGGGCGAGATGGATATGCCGATGACGTTTCATCTGAACCGGAAGAAATGGTAGGACGCTCACGCGTGTGTGTTTGGCGAGCTAAGAGCGCAAGGCTAGCGATACCAACTTCGGGTTTTCCGAAAACTAGATGGATGAAGCTGGGGCCAGGGCCTGCGCGGTATTGAGGTTGCGCGAGCGGTATCGCTCGATCTTGGTGAGGGCTTCGCGGAGGCGCTTGCGGGCTTTGTGGACTTGTGACTTTGAATTGCCGATCGAGCAGTCGAGAATCTCGGCGATCTCGTTGTGCTCGTAGCCGTGCAGGTCGTGAAGCAAAAACATTTTCCTGTAGCCTTCGGGCAACTGGTCGATGGCGGCTTGCAGATTGACGCGATCGAATACTCCCGCCAGACGAAGATCCGGCACTCCAATTTCAATTTTGTGGCCAGCATCGTCGTCGCTGGCGCGTGAAATCTCGTCGAGCGACGTGGTGAGGGGTTTCTTTTTGCGGAAGCTCATCAGAACAACGTTGGCGGTGAGGCGGTGCAGCCAGGAAGAGAATGCGGACTCGCCGCGGAATGTGTGGATTTTGCGGAAGAGTTGAAGGAACGCTTCCTGGGTGAGGTCTTCGGCTTCACAAGGATCGCTGACCATGCGGAGGCAGAGCGCGTAGACGCGGCGGGAATTCAGCTTGTAAAGCTCTTCGAAAGCGGCCGCGTCGCCCTGCTGGGCGAGACGTATGGTGGCGTCGAGAGCGGAGCCGTCGGGTTTTCGTTCGCGGAAGGTATTGCCAGAGTTCATTTTCGCGTTGCGCAAGCGGGCGGCATTCAGGCGACGAGACGGGGACGGCCGCCGGGAATCCGCTGAGTGCAAACGACTTGTGGAATTGGAAGCACGGCAACTCGTATTGGCGGTAGTCATTGACGGTTGTCCCTACGCTCTTTCGGGCGGCAAAGAGCGGGTAGTTTGGTCGCGAGTTTTGTCGAGGAAATCGTCGCGCCGCCGGACGCGACGCTTGTCATGGCGGGGTCACACGAGTGTCATCTCTATGTGCGGTTCGGATTGTGATCGACGGCTGTCAGATACTTGACTGTGACAACTATGTGATTGACACTGTCAGGAAGATAAAGCCTGGCAGGGGGGATCCCATGCCTTCAGGGAGTACCAGCGAACGGACGGCGGTCGTCCGGCGATTCAACCGGTTTTACACGCGGCAGATCGGGTTGTTGCAGGAGACCCTGCACGGTACTGCATTTTCGCTGAGCGAGGCGCGTGTGCTGTACGAATTGGCACACCGCGCGACTTCCACCGCTACCCAGATTGGAAACGAGCTCGGACTCGACGCGGGATACCTGAGCCGCATTCTTAGCCATTTTCGAAAACGAAAGTTCATCGAGAAAACGACATCGGGCAGCGACCGGCGCCAGAGCTTGCTTCGGCTGACCAAAGCGGGGCAGCAGGCGTTCGCGCCACTCGATGAACGGTCGGCGGCGCAGACCGCCGTGCTGCTGAATTCCCTTCCGGAAACCGATCAGGAGCGGCTTGTGGCCGCGATGGAGACCATTCGGAACCTGTTGGGCGGCGAGACGGAAGCGTCGAGAACCGTCAATCGTCAGGCGTATCTGCTTCGACCGCATCAGCCGGGAGACATGGGCTGGGTCGTTCACCGGCACGGCACGTTGTATGCGCAAGAATACGGGTACGACGAAACGTTCGAAGCGCTGGTGGCGGAGATTGTGGCGAACTTCATCCAGCATTACGACACCAAGCGGGAGCGGTGCTGGATTGCGGAGCGCGATGACGCGATCGTGGGCTCAGTGTTTCTTGTAGCGGCATCAAAAACGATGGCCAAGTTGCGGCTGCTGTATGTGGAACCGTCGGCGCGAGGGTTGGGGATTGGCGGTCGGCTGGTAGCCGAATGCGTCCGGTTCGCGCGGCAGGCGGGATACAAGAAAATCGTGTTGTGGACGCAGAGCGAACTTGACGCGGCCCGCCACGTTTACAAGAGAGCGGGATTTCGCGTCGTTGAGAGGAAGCGACATCACAGCTTCAGCAAGGATTTGACGGCTGAGACGTGGGAGCTCGAGCTGTAGCGCGTCGACCGCCTGGCGCACGCCCTCGGCTGCGATATCGCGGGTTCGGAACGTGGCGGCGGCCTGCTATGCTTTCTGTGAGGGGCGTTAGGAGAGCGGGGATGCAGACGGGGCAAGTGCAGTGGATCGGCGAACAGAGATTTGTGGGGACCGGGCCTTCGGGGCACGCGATTACGATTGATTCGGACCGAAAGGCGAACACGGCGCCGGGGCCGATGGAGTTGCTACTGATAGCGTTGGGTGCGTGTACGGCGACGGATATCGTGATCATTCTCGAGAAAAAGCGGCAGAAGCTGGAATACTTGAACGTAATTTGCTCGGGGGAACGGGCGGCCGATCCGCCGCAGGTTTGGACTCAGTTTGAGCTGGTGTATCAGTTGCGCGGGAAGTTGGATCATGCGGCGGTGAAGCATGCAATTGCGTTGAGCGAGGAGAAGTATTGCTCGGTGTCGGCGATGTTGAAGAAGACGGCGACGCTGACGTGGCGGTACGAATTGATGCCCTCGGGGGAGTGACGAGGGTCGAGAGATTGAGGGCGGTGGGTGATCATCGCTCAGATCGAAGAGGGATTCCTCTGTGCGTGTCCGCCCGCAGGAAGCGAGCGGGAAGAAAAAACAGGCGCGCTCCGCTCGGAATGACGGGTCGTTAGGTTAGGGCAATGCGTTAAGGCTTCTTGTCACGTCTTGGCGGCATCGCATAGAATTCAGTGTCTCTCCGGCAGTGAGAAAGCCCAAGGAGCGTCATGTCCCATCGGATCGCGGCCAAGATTAGCGGCGTCGCGGGTTATGTTCCGCCAAAAGTACTGACAAACGCGGATCTGGAAAAGCTGGTTGACACGAACGACGAGTGGATCCGCACGCGTACGGGGATTCGCGAGCGGCACATCGTTGATCCGGGCTCGGCGACTTCGCACATGGCAACCGAAGCGGCGAAGCAATTGCTGGCGCAGACGAATACGAATCCAACAGATATCGATCTGATCGTGCTAGCCAGCGTGACGCCGGACATGTTTTTTCCGGCTTCGGCTTGCCTGGTGCAAGAGCGCATCGGCGCGAAAAACGCGTGGGGATTCGATCTGTCGGCGGCGTGCTCGGGGTTTGTGTATGCGCTGACGGTGGCGGCGCAATTCGTCGGAGCGGGCACGCACAAAAAAGTGCTAGCGATCGGAAGCGATTCGATGAGCCGGATTCTGGACTACAAGGATCGGGCGACGTGCGTGCTGTTTGGTGACGGAGCGGGGGCGGTGCTCCTGGAGCCGGCAAAAGATGGCGAAGGAATTCTGGATTTCGAACACGATGTCGATGGATCGGGTGGAAATTATTTGTACATGCCGGGCGGAGGGTCGCTGAATCCTTCGACGCACGAGACCATCGACAAAAACATGCACGTGGTACATCAGGACGGATCGCAGGTCTTCAAGTATGCGGTGCGGCGAATGGCGGAGCTAGCGACTTGCCTACTGCAGCGCAACGGATTTACGGGCGAGGATTTGGCTTTGGTGGTGCCGCATCAGGCGAACTTGCGGATTATTCGGGCGATGCAGGAACGGCTGGGCGTGGATGATTCGAAGGTGATGGTGAATATCGACCGCTATGGAAATACCACAGCTGGCACGATTCCGTTGGGGCTGAGGGATGCGATTGCGGAAGGGCGATTGAAGAAGGGCGATCTGGTGATGCTGGCGGCGGTGGGCGCGGGGTATACGACGGGCGGGGTGTTGTTGCGGTGGGCGATTTAGGGCGGTGACTGGTTCGATGCGGCTCGGTTGAGTTCGTGGCCGTGTTACGAGAGGTTTGAGGTTTAATTTTGTGGGGATTGGGGCGCAGCGGTGCTGCGCCCCTACATTTTTTATGCACGAATTATTCGGTGCGGACGATCGGCTGCTTGATTATTCCTTAGAAAGAGGGAGTAAGCCGTTTGTTTTCAGCGACCAGTTTGCCGCTTCCTTAATGGTTCGTTGTGGTTCGAAGAACCATGGGTCATTCATACCGGAGGGCGTTGACGGGGTCGACGCGGGTGGCTCGGCCTGCGGGGATGGCGCAGGCTGCTATTGCCACCAGCAGCAGGCAGATAGAGGCGACCGAGAAGGTGCGCCAGTCGCCGGGAGTTACGCCGTAGAGCAGGCTGGTCATCAATTGGGTAAGGAACAGACCTGCCAGAACACCGACGGAGATACCGACTCCGGAGGTGACAAGGGCTTCTCGGAGAATAAGGCGCAGAACGTCGCGCCGTTGTGCGCCCATGGCTACGCGAATGCCGATTTCGCGGGTGCGCTGCAGGACGGAATACGAAATCACGCCGTACAAACCGATCATTGCGAGAATGAGCGCGAGGGCCGCGAAACTCCCGATCAGTAGCGACGGATAGCTGCGGAGAAATACGGATGGAGCTTGCTCGGCAACTTGTTCGAGTGTGCGCGGCTCGATGAGCGGCAACTGCGGGTCGATGTCGTGAAGGATCGAGCGCGCGGCACCAACAGCAGCGAGCGAGTCGCCTTCGGTGCGAACGACGTAGCTGAGGTAGGTATCGCCGCTGTTTTCGTTAGGATCGTAGATGACGGCGGGTGGAGGCTGGTCGAGATCGATTAGAGCGACGTCGCCAACGACGCCAACGATCTGACGGAAAGGCTGCTTCGGACTGTAGGTATAGCGGATGCGCTTGCCGACCGGACTCTCCTCTGGGAAATAGGTGGCCGCGAATGCGCGGCTGACGATGACGACCTCGGGCGCTTTTGGTTTCATGTCGTCGGGCGTGAAGAGGCGTCCTTCGACCAGGGGAATTTTCATCGTGGCGAAATAGTCGCGGCTGATTTCGGAGATGTTGCATTCGTCTTCGTGGCCGAGAGGTTTCGGCCGGCCTTCGATGAGGAAGCGAATCGAGGATCCGTTGCCGGAAGCGGGGACGACGCTGGTCGAGGCAACGTTGATCACTCCTGGGGCATTGCGAAGACGCTCGCGAAATTCGCGGCCAAATTTATCAGCGCTGGAGTTTTTGTCGGGATCGTTTTGGTCATTGGGATAGGAGTTGTCGGGCAGGTTGACGTCGAATGTCAGGACCTTGTGGGAATCGAAACCAACGTCGTGGCGAAGGAGCGCACGGAGACTCTGCAGCATCAGGCTGCCGGCAACCAGCAGGATCAGCGTAACGGCGATTTCGACGACGACAAGAGAACCGCGCAGGCGGGCATGAGTGGAGCTAGTGCCGCCGCGCGTTTCGTCTTTCAGGATGTCGTTGACCGAGGAACGCGTGGCGGCGATCGCGGGGGCCAGGCCGAAGAGCATCGCAGTGATCAGCGTGATCAGGCAGAGGAATGTCAGGACCGGAAAGCTGACTCCGGCAGAACGCAGATATGGCATGGCGCGTAGTTGGGATTCGGGGATCGCCGCGAGGAGCATGCCGACGCCCCATTGCGCCGCGACCAGGCCAATCAAAGCGCCCGTCAAAGAGAGAATGAGACTTTCGGTGAGCAATTGCGTGACGAGATTGCTCCGTGTAGCGCCGAGTGCGGAGCGCACGGCAAATTCCTTGCGGCGACTGATCGAGCGAGTGAGCAGAAGATTTGCGACGTTGGCGCACGCGATCAACAGTACAAAGCCGACGGCTCCGAGCAACACGAGAAGCAGCGGCCTAACCTTGCCGACGATTTTTTCGCGGAAGGGCGAGATCACGACCGACAGCGCGTCGTTTTCTTTCGGGTAGGCGTGAGCGAGTTGCGCGCTGATGCCGACCATTTCGGCACGGGCATGGTCGGACGAAACACCCGGCGCGAGACGTCCAATCACGCTGAGCCAGCGGAGGCTGCGGCGCGTGCCCATGTCGCCCGGAGCATGCATGGGAACCCAAATCGGGGCCGAGCGTGCGGGAGCAAATTCGAAGTCACGCGACATGACACCGACGACGGTGACGGCCTTGCCGTCGAGGCGAATCGATGTGCCGACGACGTTGGGATTGGCGTGCATCTCGTTGCGCCAAAACGCGTCACTCAATATCGCGACGTGCGGACCGTTAGGGTCGTCCTCTTTCTCGAGGAAGTCGCGGCCCGTGACGGGAGCGACGCCGAGGGTGGCGAAGAAGTTCGGTGTGATGCGCGTGGCGAGGGAGAGTTTGGGTTCGTTGCCACCGGCTTCAACGGTAAAGCCGTCACCGCCATACGCGGCAATGGATTGAAAACTCTTCGCAGTGCGCTTCCAGTCGAGAAAATCGGGGTATGAGGTGGCGGCACCATCGATGACGGGATGTTCGTCGCGAGATTCGCCCAGGAACAGGAGTTCGCCCGGTTGGCGATAGGGAAGCGGACGGAGGAGAGCGGAGTAGACGACGGAAAAGATGGCGGTGTTTGCGCCGATGCCCAGGGCGAGGGTCACGACAATGACCGCAGTGAAGCCGGGACTGTGGCGCATGAAGCGTGCGCCGTAGCGAAGGTTTTGTTTCAGCATGAGGGCACCTCGGCGATTGGAGCTTAGGAGCACGTGAGGAACCGTGGTGAGCGAATGGCGAGCGAATGGCTAAGGCTCGATCTGACATGAACTTAACTTTCAGCCGACAGTTGGGCTAGAGATTTGTGGGGGTGCGCGTGACCGCTCTTGGGATTGACCATCGCAAAAGCGGACAGCCGGGGCGGCAGACGAATCAGCGAGTTGCGGGTTTGACGAAGCGACGGGGCGACAGAAATTCTTCGAACAACAGCTGGGACAACGCTTTCGGATTGTGACGGAGGACGCCGTGTTCCTCGAGCAGGTTGTCGAGGATAACGCGATAGCCAAGCTTCTGGAGTTCGAACAGATTGACGGCAACGGGTTCGGCGCCCTGAGCGCGATAGCGCTTGGCCACTGCATGCGAGACGGACTGGCGGTTGGCGACAACCCAGTCGATCATGCGGCGCGAGGTATGCTGGCGAATGGCGTTGAGATGGTCGGCGAGGGCGTAACCGGAGGTTTCGCCGGGCTGGGTCATGAGGTTGGCGATGTAGACGCGAGGGGCTTTTGAAGCGGCGACGGCTTGTGCGATCTCGGGGATAAGCAGGTTGGGAAGAATGCTGGTGTAGAGCGAGCCGGGGCCGAGCAGGATCAGGTCGGCTTCCTGGATCGCTTCGAGGGCTTTCGGAAGGGCGCGTGGGGAACGGGGCGAGAGGGCGAGCTTCTTAATGCGCTTACGGCTGGCGGTGATGCGGGTTTCGCCGTGGACGCGGCGGCCGCCTTCGAGTGTAGCGACGAGCGAGACGTTCGAAATCGTGGACGGGAAGATCTGCCCCCTGGTTGCGAGAATCTTGCTGCTGACGCGGACAGCTTCGGCGAAGTCGCCGGTAACGTGAGTGAGAGCGGCGAGGAAGAGATTGCCGAAGTTGTGGCCGACGAGGCCCCGGCCGGCGTGGAAGCGATATTGGAACAGGCGGCCGAGCAGGGCTTCGTCCTGGCCGAGAGCCACCATGCAATTGCGAATGTCGCCGGGAGGCAGGATGCGATTTTCGCGGCGCAGTCGGCCGGAACTTCCACCGTCGTCGGTGACGGTGACGACCGCAGTGAGGCCGGAGATCGGATGACCGTCGCCGATTTCGTCGCGACGGCGAGCGACGAGGTCTTTGAGGCCGCGCAGAAGCGTGGAAAGGCCGGTGCCGCCGCCGAGAGCGACGACGTTCAGACCACCATTGAATTGTCTCGATTTCGAGGCGCGTTTTCTCACGATAGGTTGGCTATGCTGCCGATCCACGGATTGTACAGATCGCGCAGATTGCGGATGTCACGAGAACGCCAAATCCGACAAGCTATCAGCGACGGGCGGGGATCCGGGCAATCGTGACGGCCATACAACGTACAAATATGCTACGGATTGGAAGTTGCCATTGCAAACAACAGGATGAGAGCTCGTAACGGCTCGATCAATCCCTGAAAGACTTGAGGAATGGATCTTGTCTACTCGGGCCTAGTTGGCCGAACCGTCTTTTTCGGGATAGAGCATCTCGGTGAAGCGCGGGTCTTCCTGGAGGAAGGCGAAATCTTCGTCGTTGCGAGCGTGATATCGATTTTCGGGGCGGAGCTCGATAGCGACCTTCAAATTTTTCATCGCGGAGTCGGCTTCACCCGTAAGGCAGTCGAGAGCGGCGAGAGCGTAGTGAACGTGGTCGGCTTTGGGTGCCGCTTTTCGTGCCTTGTCGAGGCTTTCGCGGGCGTCATCCCAACGGCCGATATTCATCATAGCGACGCCACGCTGATAGTGTTCTTCGGCGGTCTTGGGATTTTGCTCGTGGCTTGGCTTCATGCGCTGCTCGGCAATCTTGAGGTGCATGCGAGCGCGGTCGGCAAGCTCTTTGCTCGGGCCTTCGAGAACTTTTTCAAGTTCGGATTTGGCTTTGGCAAACTTTTGCTGGTGAAAGAGCGACAAAGCCTCGTCGTAGAGCTTCAGTTGAGCTTGAACGCGCGGGTCGACCAGTTCGACGCCACCGCGTTGGGGCGGGTGCTGTGGAGTTAAAGGTTTTCTTTTCAATGAGTTAGCTGTATGGCGCGTGGGACTTTTAGAGCGCCCAGGATTTCCCGAATTGGGCTTGCGCGCCTTTGGCATGCGGCGAATGTAACAGAGCCGGTACCGTCCGTCAACGAAGCGCAGAGGTAACTAGTTTGATACACAATGCGTTATCACGTTCGCGCAGGCTTCGAAAATATTTCTCCCGTGAACGGCGCGAGTCGCTGACACTAGATGAGAAGTATCCGACACGCGACACAAGGACGGCGGAAAAGTTGGCCTGCATTGTTGCGTGTGCTATAAATTTTGAACTGAGTCTCAACCAAGGAATGGCCAGGAAAAGTGCCCTTCATCAATTTTCCCGCACGCGAAATTAACTGCAAGCTGGTGTACTACGGTCCAGGTCTAGGCGGAAAAACGGCTAACCTGCAATGGATCTATGACCATACGGGATTGAATCAAAAGGGGAAAATGGTTTCCCTGGCGACCGAGACGGATCGGACGCTGTTTTTCGATTTCCTGCCACTCGACCTTGGAACGGTGCGCGGATTCAAGACACGCTTCCACTTGTATACGGTGCCTGGACAGGTGTTTTATGAGGCGAGCCGAAAGCTGATTTTGAAGGGCGCAGACGGCGTGGTATTCGTGGCGGATTCGCAGGAAGAGCGGTTGGATGCGAATTTCGAAACGATGGAGAACCTGCAGGAACATCTGAAAGAGCACAATCTGAATTTCGATACGATTCCATATGTGTTGCAGCTGAACAAGCGCGACCTGCCGAATGCGATGGCGATTCCGGATTTGACGAAGCAATTGCAGCGCAAGGGCGAGCCGGTGTTGGAAGGTGTGGCGGTTACGGGGCAGGGCGTGTTTGAGACGTTGAAGGAATTGGCGAAGTTGGTGTTGGCCGAGTTGAAAAAGGGCGGGTGACAGTCGCCGGCGTTTACGTTTACGAACTGCGTTGTTTTCCTACCGAGCGTGTTTTCCGGCGGACGTGAATTTCATTTTCATTGACGGATTGTGTGGCGACGTAAAGTTGCCGCTACACGAGTGCGTTTGCTCGAAGGCCGCAGGGCTTCGCGGACTGGGCCCTGCGCCACAGGTTGCGCAACTGTTACGTTCTGTAGATGCGGAACGTGACTTCGATTGGAACGACTACTGTTGTGGGCGTTCCGTCTTTTTTCAGGGCGGGCTTAAACGTCCAGTTGCTGACGCTTTCGATCGCGAGTCCGAGGAATTCGTAGCCAGGATCCTGAAGAACGCTAATTTTGATCGTCGCACCCGTTGAGGAGATCGTAACCTGCAAGGTGACGCTCGCCTGTTGAACGTATCGTGACTTTGAAGAGGACGGAATCGGGCAATACGCACAAATAGGAACTCCAGTTCCCGAAGCGCCCGCGAATGCTGGATGAGCGGCCTCCGGGTCGAGGCCCGCGGGACTCAACAAGTCCAAAATTCGCGAGTGAGGAAGGGACTGGGACTCGGTTGCAACGATGGTGCCGTCAGCAACTCGGCGCACACAAGCTTTGATCAAGTACTGTTGGTCGGAAACTTCCACGACGCCTGTAACGATTGCCGCAACGCCCCACAAAAATCCGACGTGACGGAAAGAATCAGGCAAGGCCAGGTCTTGCGCCGTCACTTTGCTGGCTTGCATAGCAGCACGATCCAGGAAGCGAAACGAGTGGTCTGGTATGGCCTCAAAACCATCGGATAATTTCTCGGCCAGATACATGCCAAGGTCAGACTTCTGGCCGTTGTCGCCGAGGAAGTCGGCGACCGCGACAGACCTCAGATCGGATTTGGCGATGTCCGCTGTGAGTTGATGAGCGAGTTGGTCGAGACTGACGTTGTAGGAAGCAGCCTGCACGGGCGCGATGGCGAGTACGCAAACGGCGGCGCCGAGCAGGATTCGCAGCGAGAACCGATCGCAATCGAAACGCATGCCGCACCTCTTACCAACCACCGGCAGACGGAACTTACGCGAAACTGGCTATGGCTGAAGAATCCGTTTCGAACGTGGGGATGGCTTCGACGAGGCGCGTGACGGTGAGGGCATCGCGGACGCGTCCATTACCGCAGACGAGGTGCAAGGCTCCGCCTTCGCGGGCCAGCTGAATCGAGCTGCGGACCAGCGACGAGATGCCGGAGCTGTCGATTTGCGGCACACCGTTGAGGTTCACGACGACTTTGCGGCCACCGCCCTGAACGACCGATTGCAGGACCTCGGTGAGCTGCTCGCTCGGCTCGCCGATGGTCAGCCGACCGTGGATCTCAAGCGTGTGGACGCCATCGGCTTCGCGGACGGCGATTTCCATGGGCAGACGTTCGGTCATAGGGAGGTTTCTCTCATGGATTTTGTCTTGCCGCCTATTCGAACTCGAAGAAGTGCGGTTGAAGCGTCCCTTAGGATACTCCGGGCTCGGCCACAAGGGAACCCAACGCAATCGGTTGACCGGTTACGGGCAGGCGATACCGGCAGGTCCGAGTTCACCGGAGGGGCATTATACGATGATAGACGCGCGAGACAAGGGCCCCGTGAGACGACGGCAAAATAACGTCGTGGTACCAAGAGACCGTTGACAGGAACGCCCGGTCGGGCCAGAGTGGAGAGCCTGAGGCGCGGCTTGCCTCTGTCCTCGAAGCAGGTTCCAGAATGAAAGAGCGTCCCCAGGCCCCCTGTAAAACCCTGATCGTGGCAGTCTTCGCGCTAGTGTGCGCAGCCTGTCCCACCATCTCCGCAGCCCAAAAGGTGTACTTTCCGCCGCAGCCGATGCCGACTAAGTCGGATGCGGGCGGACAGGTCTCCGTGCAAGTGATGGAAATGACGGGCGGGCCGTTTTCGGGGGGCGCGAAGGTAGTGCTCAGGACGGGCACCCGTACGACGACGCAGAATGCGACCGCCGTCATCTACAACCAAACGCTCACTACGAATGAGTCCGGCCTCGTCCAATTCCAGGGTCTACTGGAAGGCGAATACATCGTCGAAGTGAGCGCACCGGGGTACCGATCCGTGCTGGAGGATGCGTCGATCCGTGTCGGCCATCAGAACGAGGCGTTTGGAGTGATGATGATCCCGGATGGGCCGCTAGCCAAGAACGGGCACGCGGGCGGGCCTCCAGCCAAGGCATTGAAGGAAATGGAGAAGGGCCTGGAGGCGATGCAGGTCGAGAAACTGAACGACGCCGAACAACACTTGAAGAAGGCGCAGGAATTAGCTCCGAAGAATCCAGACGTAAATTATCTGGTGGGCGTGCTTTACATGCGGCGCGGAAAGTCGGCAGAGGCGCGCGCGTATTTGCAAAAAGCTGTGGACGCGGCGCCGAACCACGCGTCGGCCTTGCTCGCGCTCGGCGAAGCGGAGATGCAGCAGCGGGATTACAGCAAAGCGGCGGAGACGCTGGAGCGAGGTTTGCAGTTGCGTCCGACGGCATGGCGGGCGCATTACCTCGCGGGAGTCGCATCGTACCAAATGCGGGATTACGATGAGGCGCTGAAGGAAGCGCAGGCGGCCGTCGCATCGGGGCAGGACAAGACCGACGGAGCGTTGTTGGTGGTGGCGCAGGCACAAGCGGCGTTGCATCAACGGGAAGCGGCGCTGGCGACGTTTCATCAATATTTGAAACAGCAGCCGAATCGGCCGCAGGCGGCGGCGGCTCGGCAGGCGATCGAGAAGTTAAATGCGGCGTCGGGTGAAGGCAAGATGGAACTGGCGTCGGCTGTTTTGCCGGCGGGCGCGGGTGGCACAGGGGACAGTAGTTCGAGTTCAGATGTGGCTCCGCTGCGCATGAGTGGCTCGGACGACACTGCGATGGAAGCGGCTGAGCTTCCGGATTTGCCGGCGCTGCCGCTGACGACGGAAACGAATTGGGCGCCTCCAGATATCGATGAAGAGAAGTTGATGTTTGATGCGAACGCCGGGGCTTGTTCGTTGGATTCGATCACGGCGAAGGTTGGCGCGCGCATCGAGGAATTAGTTTCGAACGTTGATCGGTTCACGGCGACGGAAGCCATGGAGCACACTGCCCTGAGCCCGCTCGGGCTGCAGATGTCGTATGAAACGCGCCAGTTCAATTATTTGGTGGAGATTCGCAAGAGCGGCGAGCGGGATCTGGACGTGCAGGAATATCGCGACGGATCGGTCTCGGTGCAGCAATTCCCTGCGCATCTCGGGACAATCGGCTTGCCGACGCTTGTGCTCGTGTTTCACCCCTACTACCAGCCGAAATATGACTTTAAGTGCGAGGGCGGCGGTTCGTGGAATGGACGGAAGACATGGGTTGTCCATTTCCAGCAGAAGGCCAATAGCCACAGCGAGATGCTGGTGTATCACGTGAACGGCCGGTTCTACCCGGTAGGACTGAAGGGCCGCGCGTGGATCGACAGCGACACGTCGCAAATTCTGGCGATGGAGTCGGATATGATCAAACCGGTGCCAGAGATTCGATTGATGCGGGATCACCAGTTGATCGAGTACGGACCGGTAGCCTTTGCGAGTGCGGGCACGAAGATGTGGCTACCCAAGAGTGCGGATTGGTATTGCAGCATATCCGGCCGCCGCTACCACCGGCGGCATTCGTTCAGCAACTTCCTGCTGTTTTCCGTCGACGATTCACAAAAGATCGGTAAACCAAAACAGACGAACGATGAAGTGAAGAATTAAGCGGCGGTGCGGCGTTCAATTTGGTCGTTACGCTAACATCATAAAAAGTGATTTCTTCGATGAAAATTTCAAGTCATCTGTTCCGCCACCCCCGCGTATAATCTCGCTTCGATTTAACGTTTGGTCCCTGGTGAAACCGGCCTTCGCGACGGGAAATGTCACGTATGTGTGACTGCGAAGGTTAAATTCGATCGCAGCGGAGCGGACATTCTATGAAGCACGTGGGTTTGCGGTGTTGTTGCGTTCTGGCCATAGTGCTTGTCCTGGTTTCGGGCCCCGCGGCACCCCTCCTCGCGCAGACTCCTCCGGCTTCTTCTTCGAACGCTTCGATGGATCCCTCCAAGGCGCTCAATGATAAGTTGGCGCAACTCGATCAACGCGTAACCGCCGCTCAGTCGTCGGCCGACAACTCCTGGATGATGGTCAGCGCGGCGCTGGTGCTGATGATGACGGGACCCGGGTTGACGCTGTTTTATGGCGGATTGGTTCGCCGCAAGAACATGCTGGCGATCATGATGCAGAGTTTCATGCTGATAGCGGTGATTTCGGTGCTGTGGGCACTGGTGGGCTACAGCCTTGCGTTTGGCGGGAATGGACCGGTAGTCGGTGGGTTCGAACACGCGTTTTTACGCGGCGTGGGCGCTGAGCCAAATCCGGATTACGCAGGCACGATTCCGCAAGCAACATTCATGATTTATCAGCTGATGTTCGCGATCATCACGCCGGCGTTGATTACGGGCGCGACGGCGGAGCGGATGAAGTTCAGCGGGACGGTGCTGTTTCTCGCGCTGTGGTTTTTTGTGGTGTACGCGCCGCTCGCGCACATGGTCTGGGGCAAGGGCGGTTTGCTCAATGCGGCTTTGGGTGGCAAGTTTCCGTGCCTGGACTTCGCGGGAGGAACAGTCGTTCATATCAGTTCGGGCGTGTCGGCGTTGGTTTGCGCGCTGTACATCGGCAAGCGGACCGGCTTTCCGAGACAGCCGATGCCGCCGCACAGCCTGACGCTGAGCTTTGTTGGCGCGTGCCTGTTATGGGTTGGATGGTTTGGGTTTAACGCGGGGAGCGCGCTGGCTTCGAATGCGCTGGCGACGAGTGCGTTCATCGCGACACACTTTGCAACGGCGGCGGCCGCGATCAGTTGGAGCGCGGCAGAGTGGCTCAAGAACGGGCGGCCTAGCGCATTGGGGGCGATTTCGGGAGCTGTGGCAGGACTCGTTGCGATTACGCCGGCGGCGGGATTTGTGGGGCCGATGCCTGCGCTGGCGATCGGGTTTATCGCCGGGATTGTCTGCTATCTGATGGTGACCAAGGTGAAGGCGATTTTTGGTTATGACGACGCGCTGGACGCGTTTGGCGTTCATGGCGCCGGCGGGACCATTGGCGCGATCCTAACGGGGATTTTCGCGCAGCAGGTCGTGAATCCGATTTTTGGCGCCGGGAAGCCAGTGGGCGGCCTCGATGGGCACTGGAGCCAAGTAGGCAATCAACTGGTCGGCGTGGCGATCGCGTGGGGATTTGCGCTGGTGGGAACGATCGTGTTGTTGAAAGTCACGGACATGATTACCGGCATCCGGGTGACCGAAGAGCAAGAGATTGAAGGTTTGGACATTACGCAACACGGCGAAGAGGCGTACAACCTCGAACTCTAACGTAGACTTGACGCAGCATGTCCGTAGTATGGAGCGAGCATAACGCGTGCGGCGGCATTCGGTTGTGTCGACTTTTTTGCTTCGAGCAAAATTGATCAGGTCCGAGTTTGTGCACGTCTCCGCGAGAATCGAACGATAAGCGAGATGTGGGAGCGCAAATTTTCATGATGAAACTTGAGGCCATCATTCAGCCCTCACGGTTTGAGTCGGTCAAGGACGCTTTGCGCGAGGCGGGAATCGAAGGCATGACCGTCACCGAAGTGCGCGGGCATGGACGGCAGAAGGGGCACACAGAGGTCTATCGCGGCCGTGAATATACCGTGGACCTGTTGCCCAAGATAAAGCTGGAAATGGTGCTGCCGGACAAGCTGGTGAATACCGTTGTGGACACGATCCTGAAGACTGCAAAGACAGGAAAGATCGGCGACGGTAAAATATTTCTATCAAGGGTTGACGAAGCAATCCGGATTCGCAATGAAGAGCGTGGAGAGAATGCGCTCTGAGATGACCACAGTAGCTCGTCCAGGTCTCCATTCGATCCATCAACCCGTAAAGAACATGCAAGGTTCTGCCACGCCCCAGTCTGTCCTCGGCCCACAAGCTGACGACGAGCGTCAACGTATCCGCCAACAGTTCGAGTCTGGTGTGGGCGCCCGGCAGACGGTGCTGTCTCTTTGTGCGCTTGCCGATCAGACAGCACAGCAAGTATTTGAAGAGGCGCTTCGCACACACGGTATTTCTTCTTCGGGACTTTGCCTGATTGCTTTGGGTGGGTATGGACGGCGACTACTTTTCCCGTATTCCGATTTGGACATTCTGTTTCTGTTCGGAACCGAAAAAACAGAACAAGCTTTTCGGCCATTGATTTCGGATTTTTCCCGAACGTTGTGGGACATGAGTTTTCGCGTCAGCTCTGCCGGCCGGACGCTGGAAGAATGCAAGCGCATCGAAGAAGACAACGTCGAGTTTCATCTGGCGCTGCTGGACCGGAGATTTCTGGCCGGCGATGCGGAACTTTTCAACCGGCTCGACAGTAAAGTTCTGCCGGCTTCGGAGAAGCAAGCGCGGCCATTCCTGCTGGGGCAGCTGCACAAACTGACGAAAGACCGGCTCACGCGATACGGAAATACGATTTTCCATCTCGAGCCGAACGTTAAGGATGCACCGGGCGGACTGCGCGATTACCAAGCGGCGGCTTGGCTGCGGCAAATCGCGGAGAACAAACAGTCGCTGAATATCACGGCAGCAGAGGAAGACCTGGCGTCGGGCGCGGTGGATTTTCTTAGCGCGATTCGGTGTTTTCTGCACTATGCGAACGCGCGAAACGACAATACGTTGACGTACGAACTGCAGGCCTCGGCGGCGGAGCGGTCGCTGGGCGTCGCAGATCGTGTTCCACGGACTGCAGCGGAATGGATGCGGCAGTACTTCCGGCACGCGCGTACGCTCAATCGCTTGTTGTTGCGCTATCTCGAACAAAAGGCGCTGGTACCGCAGACATTCCGGCAGAGACTGTTCAGCGCAGCGCGCGGTTCGAAGATTGAACCGACGAACGGCAAACCCTTTGGTGTGCGCGACGGGATGTATGAGGTTCTGAATCAGCCGGCGCTGTCGGACCGGTCACAGATTTTTTCGCTCCTCACAGAGGCAGCGCGAGCTGGTGTTCCGCTCAGCCGGCAGGGCGAGCGGTGTATTGCGTACATCATGCAGCATCCTGAGCTGCAGGTCACAAATGCCGAAGTCACGTGGGGGGCGTTGCGAGAGATTTTGGGCGCCGATTACCCCGGCTTCGCGTTGCGGCCAATGCAGAGGCTTGGGCTGCTCACTGAAATATTGCCGGAGTTCAGCCGGATCGATTCGCTGGTTGTACGCGACTTTTATCATCGCTATACGGTCGACGAGCATTCGCTGCGCACGATCGAGCATTTACAGGAATTGGCTGATCCTCCGGACGAGCGGGCCGAGCATTTTCAGCCGCTGTGGCGAACGGTGGAGCAGCGCGATCTCTTGATCCTCGCATTGCTGCTGCACGACGTTGGCAAAGGAATGCCGCTGGAAAATCACGTCGCCGGCAGCCTGGAGGCGCTTGCGAGCGCCGCTCAACGGCTGAAGCTGTCGGAGGAAGAGACTGCCGAAGTTCGTTTCTTGATCGAACGCCACCTGGATATGTCTGCGACGATGCAGCGCCGCGACATTTTTGACCCCGCGACGGTGACTGCATTTGCGACTTTGGTGGGGAACCAGGAACGATTGCAGCGGCTGTGCTTGCTGACCTATGCCGACATCCACGCGGTCAACCCGGAAGCCCTGACACCGTGGAAAGCGGATATGTTGTGGCAGCTGTTTGTGGCGACCTCGAACCACTTCAGCCGCACGCTCGACCGCGATCGACTGCACGCTCAAGATGAAACGTCGCTACTCGAACAGGTGCGCACGCACTTCGGAAGCGCGACGACCGAGGAGATTGAGCGTTTTCTTGAAGGCCTGCCACGCAGATACCTTGCAGTTCATTCGGCGAGCGACATCGCGACCCATCTAGCCATGTCTCGAAAGTTGAAAACAGAACCGGTGCAGATCGAATTGCGCTCAACGGGGCGGGCTTTCTCACTGACACTGCTTACCGCAGATCGTCCTGCGCTTTTTGCGACGATTGCAGGTGTGCTGGCGGGCTGGGGCATGAATATTATGAAGGCGGATGCCTTCGCCAATGCCGCCGGCGTCGTGGTGGATACATTTCATTTCGCAGATTTGCATCGCACGCTCGAGTTGAATCCGACGGAAATCGATCGGTTCCGCCGCAGTCTTAGCGACGTGGTGAACGGCAAGGCGCCGCTCAATCCTTTGCTACAAGGACGCGACAAGGCCAGCCGCGAGCGGCCACCGAAGGTCGCGGTCGATACGAAATTTGGATTCGATGACAACTCTTCGGAGCACAGCACGCTGCTCGAAATCGTGGCGCAGGACCGGCCGGGCTTACTCTACGATATCGGATCGACGCTCGCGCGGTTGTGGTGCAACATCGAAGTCGCGCTGATCGACACCGAAGGTCAGAAGGTCATCGACGTTTTCTACCTGACCGAGCAGGGAAAGAAACTCGGCGCCGACAAGCAGGCCGCTCTCCTAGAAGCTCTCAGCACAAAATTAGGATAGCCTTCCGCCTCGATTCGCCCGCCTCACGAAGCCTTCCAGTTGGGATCCGCATCGAACACATAGGACAATCTACGAATGCGCATAACAATAGCTCACAACAAACGAAAACAGGAAGTGGTCGATTCAATCGATCGAGGGTTCGACGATGTGTTCCGGATGGAGGGCCTACCGTTGAAGATCGTATTGGAGCAGAAGAACTGGCAGGGATCGACGATGACCTTTGCGCTAAGCGCGAAGATGGGCTTCATGAGTTCACCGATCAGCGGAACGATCGACGTGACCGATCGCGATGTGACGATCGATGCCAACCTCGGCATGTTTGAGCGCTTCGTTTCGGAAGAAAAAGTGCGCGAAGTGCTCGGTACGAAATTCAAGGGACTGCTGAACTGAGTCGTATCTTTTTCGCGGTAAAAAATCGAGCGAAAAGGAAGGCGGCCAAGGAGGGGACATGCAGGGTTCACTCGACGGAGTTCGACCAGGATTGAGGACCATCGCTGCGTGTGTTCTCGCGATATTGAGTGGCAGCACGGCACTAGCGTCGCAGGATCCGCAGCAACCCGATTCTTACAACAGCAGCACTCCTGTCCCACCGGAAAAACCTGCGAAGCCAGCCAACGCCGCTGCAGACCGTGCCCTGACGCAAAAGATTCGGAAGGCGATCGCGGACGATACGTCACTGTCGGCCAATGGGCACCGCGTGAAAGTGACAACTCAGGCAGATAAGGTCACGCTGCAAGGCTCGGCCGCGTCTGAAGCGGAAAGAACGAACATCTTCACAAAAGCCGCTGACGTAGCCGGTAGCGGGAACGTGAGCAACAGCATCAAGGTGCCGTCATCACCTCAGTCCTAGCTCCCATTTCGAAGAACTCATCCGTAACCACAAAGAGCTGGTCTATGTGACCGGTTTCACTTTTTGCGTGAACTCCCCTGCTAACGACGGTGCGAGCGCGGCGTCCTATGGCCAAAGGCATGATCGCGTCCCACTGCGTCCGGACGACCGGGGTGCATTTCGTCCGCCGTGTGACGGGGCGCACGAAGGGAGGGGACTGTGTGGTCATTCGGCCAAGACCTGCGCTACGCATTTCGAACACTCCTGAAGAGCCGCGGATTCACGATTGTAGCCGTGTTGACCCTCGCGCTCGGTATCGGAGCGAACGTCGCGACATTTAGCGTGGTGTATGGCGTCCTGCTAAAGCCGCTTCCCTTCCCTCACCCGGAACAACTCGTGCGGGTGTTTGACGATCTTCGCGGGCCGAATGACAAAGACGTCGGAATGTCGGCGCCTGAACTCTGGGATCTCCAGGATCGATCGGGTGTATTTCAGGAAATCTCGGCGGTGGCGTCAAGCAATTCGGCGATTGCCGGTGGCGATCGCACAGTTCGCGCCGAGAGTCTGGTGACCAGCCCCGACTACTTTACATTGTTGCGAGCGAAGCCGGAGTTGGGCCGGGTATACATACAACAAGATGGGGCGCCCGGGTTCATCGAGCCGACCGTCATCAGCAACGGCTTCTGGCGCAGCTACTACGGATCGGATCCCAAAATCATCGGGCGGAAGATGCGGCTCGATGGCGACATGTACACGATCGTAGGCGTAATGCCGGCAGGGTTCCGCCATCCAGGGCCGACGCTTGATACGGACGTGGAGGTCTGGGTGGGCACAGGATTTAACGGTAAGCCGTTTCCGGTGCCGGCGATGAGATCGCAAAGAATGATTCCGGGCGCCATCGGGCGCCTGAAAGCGGGGATGACGGTCGCGGAGGCGCAAGCGCGGCTCGACAGCTACGTGTCGCAACTGAGCCGACAATACCCGACCGACTATCCTGCCGCGTCTGCATGGGGATTGCGGCTGGTGCCAGTGAAGGAAGATTTGGTCGGACCGCAGCGCACAGAGTTATTCATCCTGCTTGGCGCGGTCGGATTCGTGCTGCTGATCGCTTGCGTAAACATCGCGAACTTGCTGCTGGCGCGCTCCTCCGGACGGCGGCGCGAAATCGCCATCCGGTTGACGATGGGTGCGAGCCGCGCGCGGCTGATGAGCCAACTGCTCACCGAGAGCACGCTCCTTTCGGCAATTTCTGGAGTCGTCGCGCTGGTAACGGTTCTCTTGCTGAAGAATGCGATCGTGGCGCTCGCTCCCTCGGATATTCCACGGCTCAGTGAAGTTGATGTGAGCGGTGGGGTACTATTTTTTGCCTTCGCGATCTCGATTATTACCGGAGTGCTTTTCGGATTCGTGCCCGCGCTGCAAGCGGCGAATGCTGACCAAGTCGAGAACTTGAGAGAAGGCGGGCGAGGATCGGGAGTTGGTAAACGACACGCGCGTGTCTCTCGGATGCTCGTTGTTTCAGAGATTGCGCTCTCGATTGTGTTGCTGGCGGGCGCGGGGTTGCTGTTGCGGAGTTTTTGGCGGGTGCTCCAGGTTCAGCCCGGATTCAATCCCAGCCATCTCACCACGGTACAGGTCTGGATTCCACAATCCAACGATCCGACAAACGACCCGTACAGCGTTGAGGAAAAACGCGCCGATTTTCTTCTGGAGGTCGGACGGCGCGTGTCCGCACTGCCAGGCGTCGAAGAGGCGTCAATTTCAGGGAACGACACTTTGCCCATGAACTCGGGAAGAAACTACTCTCCGTTTACGATTCAAGGGCACGCGACGGAATCGGACCGCGGCCCGATCGCAGATATCGCCGTCGTCGACTCAGAATATTTTCGAACGATGGAAGTCCCGTTGCTAAAGGGAAGAAATTTCAACGACCTGGATACTTACAAGACGAAACCTGTCGCCGTCATCGATCAGACTCTGGCACGACAGTATTGGCCGACCGAAAGTCCGTTGGGGCAAGAGATCAAATTCAATTTTGGGCGGGGATTGCAAGGGCTCACGATTATCGGCGTGGTTGGCGATATCAAATCGGATGGCTTTGAAGCTGCCAGCGTGCCGCACATCTACGTCGGACTGGGCCAGTTCGCACCCGTGAATGCAGTTGTTTTTCTTCGCAGCCGGGCCGATGTTCAACATCTGGGCGAAGCCGTGCGGCAGGAAGTTGAAAAAATGGACCCCAACGTTCCGGTGCATAGCATCAGCTCTATGGATCAAATCATCGCGCGATCGGTGGCGGATCGTCGGTTTGCGCTCGAACTTCTCGGCGTGTTTGCCACAGTGGCACTGCTTCTCGCCGCGGTCGGCATTTACGGCGTGATGTCCTATTCCTTCAGCCAGCGGACGCATGAAGTTGGGATTCGCGTCGCACTGGGCGCGCAGCGCTTGGATATCTTGCGGATGGCTCTGGGTGACGGCATGCGAATCGTGATCATCGGATTGGCTTCCGGCCTCATCGGAGCGGCGATCGTGACACGCGTTTTTCAATCGATGCTGTTCGGAGTCGATCCTGCAGATCCGATCACATTTGTTTCGGTTGCGGTGATTCTCGCCGCCGTAGCGCTATTGGCCTGTTACATTCCGGCGCAGCGGGCGACGCGCGTGAATCCGCTCACCGCTTTGCGCGAAGAGTGACGCTACGTCGCCTGAAATTCTCGGATCGCGTCGCCGGCACCACTGAGATCGGCGAGGCGCATTTCGGAGTACTTACGAGACAAAAGCACACCTGGCGCGCCGGCTCGTAGTGCTGCAAGAACGGCTGCTTTAACGCTCTGCGGCGTGCACTTGCTGTTGTTGGGTTCGGTCGGAATGTCGATATCGATGCCCGGCCAAATCTGAGTGTGCGTGCCGGCCACGCCTTCGAGCGCGCGTTTCGTTTCGCGGTAGACGTAATCCGCCGATAGCCCGGTATGCGGTATCTGCTCGTAGCTCCCTTCCTTAAATCCCATGAACTCATAGTTCAGATCGATCAGACTTTGTCTCGAGAGGTCGCCGTAGAGTGTCGAACCGATGTTGTCGGCGTACAGCGCCATGCGTTCGCCGCCGCAGTTGTTGTACATGACGACTTTAATGAAATCCGAGTAGTTCGAGAGTTCGCGCAGGTCCTGTTCGGCGCGATATATAGGGTTGAAGGAATTGTTGTGCCAAATGTGCCAGCCCACCGGCACCGTTGTTTTGGCGGTCTTCACCGCTTTATAGATGGCCGCGTAGGTTTCGCGAAGGCTGTCTGTCCAGAGCATTTCCCAGGCGGCCAATTCGGGGTAGCGCAGCAGGAGACGCCAGAACTGCACGTAGTAGCCGTCAACGGGGCGTTTGCCGCTGCGGGCCGAGCGAACATATTTTTCCAACTCCAGAAATCCTTGCATCGCGCGATCCGGGTTGATTCCGCGTTCCTTCGCCTTTTTCTGACAGAACTGGCAGAAGCAGGTCACTTCTCCAGGATCAATCGGCGGCGTGTCGTGTGTAGCTCCCAAACTGTCCGACAGCGCGCCCTGCCGCTCGGATCCCCACATGATGCCGTCGATGTCGTAGGAGGTGGCGTAGTCTTCGACCAGACCCGTCAGAAAATTGCGGTAGTTTGGATTGTTAACACACAGCGTCTCAGCATTCCGCCCGTGTAGGTCTCGTTCCTGGAGTTTGTCGATGTTAGGCAGATCTTTGCGGAACACGTCCTCGAGCCAGCAGATGACTTTCATGCCGCGCCTCTTCGCGGCCGGAATCACCTCAGCGAGAATATCCAAGTCTTCGTGGTCGGGTGCGCGAGTGTCTTTGAGAATTGTGTTTTTGTAAAACTGCGGGTGAGGCGTCGCGAAATTTCCGCCGTGAAAATTCAAGTCGTATTCCTGCTTCCCGTGATCGGGTATGGGTTGTCCGGGGATCTGTCTTCCGGCGATACCGCGGCCGTAAGTGAATACCGCGAGAAATAGGGTGTTCACGTTGCCACGCTGCTGGAGCACATCTAAAACCTTCTCAGTACCTTCGTCGACGAACGAAACTGCTCCGACCTGGATGCCGATCATCCTCGGCGATGCAGCTGCGAGTCCAGGAGCCGGAACGGCCAACGCGGCCCCCGCTCCGGCGGCGATCTTTAGAAATTCGCGGCGATTCACGTCCGACGTTGACATGGATTCTCCTGATTGCCTTTAGGCGCAGCCAACACTTTACATACCTTGATGGAGATTTGGTCGCAACGTAAGTGAGCCGTCCTCGTTGATTTCCTGATGGCACGCCCATCGAATCGGGTATCGCATTCCCTTCACTTCGATTTCCGCGCGGAGTTTCAAACCCTTCCATTCGGTTCCCCGAGGCACGATGAATTGCGCTTGTCGGAGCTTTCCGGGAATTGGATAGCCGGCATCCAGGCAGCCGCTCGTCAATGTCTTCCCATCCGCGCTATCGACGGTGACTCGTAAAACTCCCGGAACTCCGGCGATTCCGTCGTTGGCGAAACCAACGATCAACCCCAGATAGCCGGCGTCTTCGTATTTCCAGATCATCGTGGGCCGCACGCGATAGCCGATCCGTCGGTTGATCTTGTCGAACCATGTCGGTGACGCCTGATAGTAGTTCATCAGATTTTGAACGCTGATCTGGTGGAAAGCCCAAAGCGACCAGTAATTCGCACCGAGGTCCATGACATGAGAGATCATGTTTTCCGCGGGTGATATTCCTTCGTGTGACGCCGCTGCGCCGGGTAGTTTTCCCGGCAACGGCTGTTCAAGCAGAGCACCGATCCATGGTGGCCGGTTGCTCAGAGCCTCGATCTGTTCATTCTCGATGAACACCGTGTCGCTGCGAATCCAGTTGTTGCTGCGGACGCTACGGTCCAGCATTTCCGAATTACCGACGCGGCTGTAATCGGGCTGGGTGTTGGTCAGCAATGGCGTTCTTTTGAAGTTCTCCAACTGCACGTCCAGCATTTTGATCCAAGTTCGCTCTGCAGTCTGGTAGTCGGGAAAGGGATTATTGCCAAAAGGCCACGTATGGCCCTCGCCCCAGAATCCGTACATGAAGGTGTCGATGAACTCAACATGCGGGCTGCCATCGAACTCCGCAGCCAACAGTCCAACCAACTCGCTGAAGGCTTTTTGGAAAAAGGGATCGTCAAATCGCGGTTGATAGCGTGAATGAGGGTTCCGCAAATAGCGCTCGCCGTCCTTGGGGTTCTCGCCTTGGCCGAGCACGAGGTCAACCTTCGGCACTTTCTCGAGAACGAAATCCGGCAAGGCCGGTTCGTGCGTGTAGTCCGGCGCACTCATCTGAACGCGAAGTCCCACGCGCTTGTTGTTCTTCTTGGCTAGCTCGAAGACGAGTTTTATGTAGTCGGGTAGCTCGAGACGTCCGGGACGCGGCTGCACCTCGCGCCATGTCGGACGAATGTACAGTTGCTGCCCGAGAGGAAAGTGAACCAGGTCTTCAATCGCCCGATTGACGTTGTCTGACTTGATTTCCTCGGTGCCCATGTCGGCAGTGATGTACGTAATCAGTCCCTTGCCATAATTCGGCACCACGTCTTCGGAAGGTGTCGTAGTCATGACGACTTCATCGACGGGGATAACGGAATCCGGCGGGTATTGAGGAAAGGGCCCTTGATTCAGGCGGTCTGTGACGGTCGGGCCAGAGCCAAAATCATAGTTGCCCCAATTGTGAGCGCGAACAAACGCATTGGACTTACTGGCGCCCAGTTCCACAGCAGCGGCTAGCGCCGCACCGCTCTTCAGGAAGTCTCTCCGCTGCATCGATGTCATCTCCTGGTGCCCTTACCTGAACAATCGGAAGTCAATCCGAAACCATGCGGACTCGTCAGGAATTCCGCCCCCACAGACGGCGCTGTCAGACTGCGTATTGTTTCCTTTTATATCGTTTTATTTCGTTTGTCTACTGAATGAAATTGCCTAGGCAGCCCGACCCGCTGAGATCGCCCCCTTAGTCGCAACTTAGGCAACCGTTCCTACGTGCTGAGGAGACGCAACCACCGGGAAGGGAAAATGAGGGCGACATTCACGCGAATCAACCTGCGAAGCTGGTGACAACCTTCTTACATTTCGTTACGCAAACGCAATCTTCACATCACGAAGCCGCAATAACCTGTAACTACTCTCGCGACGCGTTTGGCCGCCGTCACACCACTTCAGGAGAGTGTCCCAATGAGCACGGATCGTCGCAATTTTCTTAAGCTTCTCAGCACCAGTGCTGTTGCCGCTGCGTTTCCTGCGAGTATCGCGCGTGCTCTGTCCATCCCTGCAAATCAACGCACCGGGACGCTTGAAGACGTCGAGCACATCGTCTTCATGATGCAAGAGAATCGTTCGTTCGATCACTACTTCGGAAGTCTTCGTGGCGTCCGCGGCTTTGGCGATCCACGGGCGGTTAAGCTCGCGTCGGGCCAGAGCGTCTGGCATCAGCCCGATTCGAGCAATCCGGACGGTTTCGTGCTTCCCTTCCATCCTCCCGCGCCCGATCTCGGTCTGCAATTCCTCCAAGACCTTGCCCACGACTGGACAACGACTCACGGCGCTTGGAACGGAGCAAAGTACGACGCTTGGGTGCCTAACAAAGGCACAAACACGATGGCGTATCTGACGCGCGAAGACATCCCGTATCACTACGCCCTTGCCGATGCCTTCACGGTCTGCGACGCATATCACTGCTCTTTGATGGGTCCTACAGATCCGAACCGCTACCACATGTGGACCGGTTGGGTTGGCAATGACGGAAAAAATGGCGGTCCCGTGCTCGACAACGCCGAAGCCGGCTACGACTGGTCAACCTATCCCGAGTTGCTCGAGAAAGCCGGCGTCTCGTGGAAGGTTTACCAGGATGTTGGCGACGGCCTGGATGCAGGCGACTTCTGGGGCTTCACCGACGACGCCTATATCGGCAACTTCGGCGACAACTCGCTGCTCTACTTTCATCAATACCAGAACGCGCCCGACACGAGTCCGCTCGCAGAGAAAGCCCGCGTAGGCACGAACATCGCGAAGAGCGGAACTCTGTTCGACACGTTCCGTCAAGACGTTCTCGCCAACAAACTGCCGCAAGTCTCGTGGGTGGTCGCGCCTGAGGCATATACCGAGCATCCGAATTGGCCTGCAAACTTCGGCGCATGGTACGTCTCACAGGTCCTCGATGCGCTCACGGCGAATCCCGCGGTCTGGAGCAAGACGGTATTCTTATACATGTTTGACGAGAACGACGGATTCTTCGACCACGTGATCCCGGCGACGCCTCCTCAGTCATCGACCGACGGCATCTCGACGGTGCCTACAACCGACGAGGTCTTCACCGGAAACGCCGAGTTCCCCGCGGGCCCTTACGGCTTGGGTGTGCGCGTGCCGATGATTGTGATCTCGCCGTGGAGCAAGGGCGGCTGGGTCAACTCGGAGGTATTCGACCATACCTCTCTCATCCGCTTTATCGAACGCCGGTTCGGCAAGGAGTTCTCCGGCATCACGGAATCGAACATTACTCCGTGGCGCCGCGCGGTTGCCGGTGATCTGACTTCGGCGTTCGATTTCGAGTCGCCAAACAATGCGATCGTGCCATTGCCGAGCACCATTTCTTTCATGCCACCCGACAATCTCCGCCATCCCGACTACAAGCCCGTTCCACCGACTCCGCAAGCGATGCCCCAACAAGAAACCGGCACGCGCCCTGCTCGCGCGGTTCCTTATGAATTGCACGTCAACGGAGAAGTGAACGATTCGAAATCAACCGTGGAGCTTCGCTTCCACAATACAGGCGAAGCAACCGCCGTTTTCCAGGTTCGTTTTGGCGATGGTCAGAATGCGCCTCGTAGCTACACGGTCGGCCCAAATCAGGAAGTATCGGACATATTCCCGGCGGGCGCTGGCAATGTCTACGATCTTTCCGTCCTCGGTCCGAACGGATTCCTTCGAACATTCGCGGGGAGTCTCGTGACCAGAAGCGCTAACCTTTCAGTCCGCACGATCTACAACCCCAGGTCCGAAGGCATTGGCTTGGAAATTCGAAACCACAGTAACACCTCGGAAAAAATCAGAGTCGTTGACGCATATTCCGGGCAGACGACGACTCATAATCTGGAAGAACACGATTCGTTGAGTGTCTTCAGCGAGCGAAATAGAACTTTCGGTTGGTATGACTTCACCTTGACGGCCGATTCCGATTCAAGTTTCCTCCGTCAGATCGCCGGGCACGTGGAAACGGGGAAAGACAGCGTTACCGATCCCGCCATCGGAGCACCTTCGGCGTAGCTGATCGATCCGGTCGGCGAGCCCAGAGGATTGAATTCTGCACGCGGCTCGCCGAGCCTCTTAAGGCGGCGCAAAAAGTTACAGACGATATATCAGCGATCCAACCGTTCCTCGCAATGTGAAGAAAATCGGGATTTTGCTTTTCGCTCAAAGCTAATCCCAATACGATAAAAACATTCGACTCGTGCACAGTCGGCGGATCGCTTACGTCCCAGCTCTACGACGCGACGGGCAACCTCACGCAGCAGACGGATGCGCTCGGCAACATCACAACGGTTCGGCGTCGCGGTCGGACGGGGGATTGCCCCTAATCGGTCAGTCGCGCTCCGAATCATCTTGCTCACCAGATTTTCGTCGTATGTCGGTCCGGGTCCGCCCAATCGTCCACGTCGATATCGTCTTCCTTTGGCGGCGCTCCACTATTGCTTGAGAGCCCGTCGATGAGTTTCGGCGACACATCGTGGTTGAAGTGGTTCAAGTGGTCGATAGAGTTACTCACCGTATAGAACGATTTGCGACATGTCGGACAACCTGGCGCCACGACGCCAATATTCTTGTCGGCGAATGTGTCGAGGTTGTGGCGTGAGATTTCGGTTTGAAGGCCTTTGAGTAGCTCGACCAGGCCGCAAAGTATGCCGACGCCGCTCTCATCCTTCCGGTATGCAAGTAGGCGTCGAGATCGGCAAGAGGAACGGACTTGTGGACTGAACTTTTTGGGTGGCGAGTGCGTAAATGAGTGGCAGGGCCCAGTCCGTTCGAGCTCGCTAAAGTGTGCGCGAGCGCGTTAAATTGGCCGTGCGACTTCAAAGTGCTTGCTTGCGCGCGGAAGGTCGCGCAGCGGAGCCTGAGAATCGGGGAGGTGGCTGCTCATGGATGCTTTGAGACTCAGCGCCAAACATGCGGCGCGTTCGCTTTGGCACGACAAGACATTTGCGTTTACGGTGTTGCTGACGTTTGCGGTGTGCATCGCGGCAAACGCCGCGCTCTTCGCCATCGTGAACTCGGTCGTGTTGCGACCGCTGCCGATCGCTGACGCCAATTCGATTTTGTTGATGTCCAACGAATATCCGAAGGCGGGCGCGATCAACGGGAACAGCAGCAGCTCGGGCGACTACTATGACCGGATGAAGGAAATGCCGGCGTTCGAGAGTCTCGCGGTATTCCGCCAGCGGAATCAGACGATCGAGTTGAACGGTGCCCCGGAACAGGTAACTGGAATGGTGGTGACGCCGTCGTGGTTCCGGCTGCTGCGCATCTCGCCGGCTCTGGGGCGACCATTCAACGAAGCGGAAGGGGAAATCGGCAGCGAGCAAAAAGTGATTTTGAGTTACGGGCTGTGGCAGCAACTGTACGGAGGAGACCAGTCCGCGGTCGGACGCGATCTGCGCATCAGCGGCAAACCGTACCAGGTTGTCGGCGTGATGCCGCGCGATTTCAACTTTATCAATCCAGAGGTACGGCTTTGGATGCCGGCCGCGTTCAACGGCGAAGAGAAAACCGTTCACCATAGCAATAACTGGACCAACATCGGCCGGTTAAAACCCGGCGCGACGCTACAGCAGGCGCAAGCGCAGGCAAACGCGCTGAATGCTGAAAACATGGAACGCATGCCGCAGTTCAAGGAAATCCTGATCAACGCGGGATTCCACACCGATGTGAAGCCACTGCAAGCCATGCTGACGGCGGGGATCAAAGGGACATTGTATTTGTTGTGGGGCGGAGCCTTACTGGTGCTGCTGATCGGCGGGTTGAACATCGCGAACCTAGCCATGGCGCGGCTGGCGCGAAGGCGCAAGGAGATGGCGACGCGGATGGCGTTGGGTGCTGGGCATGCGCAACTGATGCGTCAGCTGGTGCTGGAGAATCTAGGCCTGGCGTTTCTGGGGGGCGTCACAGGTGTAGCACTGGGCGCGATCTTGCTGCGGACGTTGAACGTAGTAGGGCTGGAACATTTGCCGCGGGCGAGCGAAGTTCGCATGGACTTGACCGTGGTGCTCGTTTCCCTGGGGCTTTCGCTGGCGGCGGGATTGTTTGTGGCGTTGTTTCTGCTGGCGAGCCTATCGAGAATCAGCATCAACGACGCTTTGCATGAGGACAGCCGTACAGGCACGACCGGGAAGCAAACGCGCGGCGTTCGGCAACTGCTGGTTGCGGCGCAAATCGGATTTGCGTTTGCACTATTGGTGGGCGCGGGACTGCTGCTGGCGAGTTTCCGCATGCTGCTGCACGTCGACCCCGGGTTCAAGCCGGACGGAGTGGTTACGGCGGCGGTTAGTCTACCACGCGCAAAATATCCCGAGGACAACCAAGTTCGCGATTTCATGAATCGGGCGCTGCCGGCGCTGCGTGCGATTCCCGGTGTCACTCGCGCGGGATCTGCGGAATCGATACCGCTAGGGAACGACCACAACGACAGTGTAATCCTCGCTGAGGGATACCAGATGAAACCGGGGGAATCCCTGATTTCGCCTCTTAATATTTCGATCTCTCCGGGATATTTCGAGGCGATGGGGATTCCGATTGTGCGGGGACGTGCGTTTGAGGATCGCGACAATGAAACTGCGCAGCATGTGATCATCGTGGATGAGACACTGGCGCAGCATTTCTGGCCGGGCCAGAATCCCATCGGGCGCCGCATGTACAACCCGTCGGATGCGAAGGACCTGTTGAAAGTCGACGAGCACACCCAGTGGTTTACGGTGGTGGGCGTTGCACGAGGGTTGCGCTACGAGAACCTGGACGGCACAGGCGCACCGTTTGGTGCGTATTACTTCCCCATAGCGCAATCGCCGTCGCACGGTTTTACATTCGTGGCAAAGAGCACGGCCGATCCGAACTCGATCATGCGAGAACTGCGCAGCGAAATCGCAGGGATCGATCCCGACGTGGCAGTGTTCGATGCGCATTCGATGAACGAACGAATCGATCTTTCGCTATCGTCGCGGAAGACGTCGATGGTGCTGGCAAACGCGTTTGGAGGAGTGGCGTTGTTCCTGGCATCGCTGGGGATTTACGGTGTGCTGGCGTATGTGGTTGCGCAACGGACTCGGGAGATGGGCATCCGCGTCGCGCTGGGAAGCACTCGAGGCGCGATATTGGCGCTGGTGCTGGGCGAGGGATTCAAGCTCGTGGCGCTCGGCTTGGTGCTGGGAATTTTGGGAGCGGTATCCCTGCAAAAAGCGGTAGTGAACGAGATTTACGGCGTGCGGCCGCTCGATCCAGTGGTTTTGGCCAGCGTGATGGGGGTGCTGGCGTTGGTGGCGCTGGCGGCGTGTGCGATTCCGGCGCGGAGGGCTACGCGAGTAGATCCGATTGTGGCGCTGAGGTCGGAATAAGTTGACCTGATTCTCGAGTCGTATGTCGTGTTAACCGCACCGCTTCGGGACTCATCAAACGAACCATGGATACTGCCTTCCTCGATCGATTGGCTCAACAACTGCAACCCGACAAGACTCCATCGTGTCGCCGCGCCTCAATCGAATTCTGGAAGAGATGAAAAAGCGTCGCGAAGACGGAAGATACAACACGCCGATGGCGGCGGAATCGGGCTTCGGAGAGCCAGTGAGAAAGGGCGAGCCTGCCGGGGCCGAAGCGATGTAAGCCGACGCTCAAAAACCGGTCTTTGCGACAGTTTTTTGACTCGAAGGCCAGCCTGTCAAAAACTTTGGTACCCATGTTCATTCGTATCGCAGAGCAACCATTGGATCGACGCGTGACGCGCGGCGTGCCGGTATATAGCTCGCCAGTAATGAAACGAAGAAAAGTAGACCCGCAACTGCAAAAAATGTTACGGAATCGGTGGGACCGACACCGAACAACAGACTGGCCATATATCGAGTCAGGACGACACCGGCGCAAATCCCAATAGAGATTCCAGCTGCTCCAAGTCGCGTTGCTTCGCCAAGCACCAGTCGCAGCACGTGGCCCGGTTCAGCGCCCAACGCACCCCGAATGCCGATTTCCTGCGTTCGCAGCACAACTGAGTAGTGCATCACTCCAAAAATACCAACTGCAGCGAGTATCACCGCGATCCCCGAAAACAAGGCTAGGAGCAAGGTCTGGAAACGGCGCGGCCTAAGTTGGTCTGAGAGTTGGTCCTCCATGGTCGAGACGTTTGAAAGAATTGCTGTGTTACTCAGTTCTCGAATCGTTGGTCGAAGGGCCACAGCCACCGCTTTTGAGTTTCCACTAGTTCTGAGGACCAAATCTCCGGTTCTGTCCCTATCGAAAGACTGTCCGTATGGCTGAAAGACGTGGGGCGTTGGGGCAGCTTCAAGCCCGCTTCGTCTCATATCACGTACGACGCCCACCACGGTTAGCCAGTCATCGTTGTGTCCTCTTGGGTCCTGGCCCTTGAAACGTCTGCCCAACGGATTTTCTCCAGGCCAGTATCTTCGACCCATCGCTTCATCAATGATCGCCACGAGCGGCGAATTTGGTCCATCCTGATCTGTAAAATACCGACCTCTCAAAATCGGTGAGCCCATCGCCTGAAAGTAGTCGCCTCGAACGGATGCCCAACTGAGGGGAGTCCAGCGGTCTCTCGGTTCGGAAGCATGCCCTTCGATCGACCTGAGACCTAGGTTGCCTACGCCTCCTAATTCGAATAGTGAGTCCACTTCGCCCGCTGCATAAATACCGGGAAGGGCCCGCACTCTTTCGAGTACAGCATCATAGAAAGCATTCCGCGACTCAGGGGTTCCCGACGGAACCGCGATATTCATCGTAAGTATGTGTGTGGGCTCGAACCCAGGGTCAACACGTTCGAGGGCGAGAAAACTCCGCACGAGGAGTCCGGCAGCGGAAAGAAGCACAACAGCAAGAGCAAATTCTGCCATGACAAGAACGAATCTAGTGCGAGTACGGGCGGGCCATCCAGACCTGATTCCGGTACCAAGACCGTACCCTGGCTCGGTCTGCGAAGTTGTCCACGCCGGGAGGATGCCAAAAATACTCGTCGCGAATAGCGAAGTCGCCAGCGTGAAAACGAGAGTTTCCCAATCTAGACGTGCCTGTTCCAATCTTGGAATTTCGGGGGGACCGAACGCAACCAGAAGATGTAGTCCGCCGTAGGCAATCAAAAGACCAATACCCCCTCCTAACAACCCGAGAAGAGAACTCTCAGTCAGAAGCTGGCGCGTCAAGCGTCCTCGTCCAGCACCCAAGGCGGTTCGCACTACCATTTCGCGTTCGCGGGCTGCACCTCGTGCCAGCACCAAACTAGCCACATTAGTGCACGCAATCAGTAGTACCAATATGACGGCACAGAAGAGAACAATGAGTGCGAGTCGCGAATTCCTGCTTAGAGTAACGCGCAGCAGTGTCAGCGTAATTCCTGATGCTCGGATCCCGTCCAGAGGAAGCTCACTACGCCTAAAGAGTGCATTCGTTTCCGCTTGTGCTTCTGTAATCGCCACGCCTGTCTTCAGCCGTCCGATTGCTTGCCATCGCTCGTAGTAATATCGGTTGTGGCGTGAATCAATGCTTGTTGCGAATGAGGGATCATCCCAGTACCGATTTGTTGTCACAGGGGCCCAGAACTGTTGGTCCCGTGCGGGGAACTCAAAAGTAGCTGGCATGACGCCAATGATTTGGGAAAGCAAACCATCGATCTGGACTGTTTTACCGATTGCATCGGCAGAACCTCCAAAAGCCTTGATCCACAAGCGATGGCTTAAGACAATTACCCGCGCACGTTGAGTCTCTTCCGAGTAAGAAAAAGTACGTCCGAGGGCTGGCTCAATTCCCATCAGTGGGAAAAAATTTGCGGTTACAAATGCTCCCTGAACGAATTCTGGGTCACCTCCGCTTTTCAGGATCACAGTAGAGAACCCACTGTCGCGATAGTACGCGGCGATGTCTTCGAAGCTTCGGTTTTCAGTCTTGAATGACTCGATGTCCCGGAAAAGAAACGCCCCGTTTAAGAAATCTTGCGAATCGGTCAGTAGAATGAGTTGCCCGGGGTTCTTGTACGGGAGCGGACGGAGGCTAACGGCTTGGATCACACTGAAGATCGCACTATTCGCACCGATGCCGGCCGCAAGAATCAGACATGCGACGACCGTAAAGCCAGGGGACTTACGGAGGGTTCGCGCAGCAAAGCGTAAGTCTTGCCAGCACGTCTCGACGAAGGACTCCCATCGCGCAGACCAGACGACTTCCCTTGCAGTATCGAGGCTGTCCCGCTCCAGGCGTACGGCGCGAACTGCGTCCTCGCGGCTCATTCCGTGCTTCATCTTTTCCTCGACTGCCATATCAAGGAACACGCCGAGTTCCTCGTTCAACTCCTGTTCAGTCTCTATTCTTCGAAAGAGCGACTGAAGTCCAGCAGCTAGGGCACGCAGTAAGCGCATGGCCCGTTATGACGCCTCCAGGATTCTGGCGATTGCCGCGACTTGCTTCGCCCAATCACGCGCCTCGATATCGAATCTTTTTCGCCCTAGCGCCGTCAACGAGTAGAACTTTGCTCGCCGATTGTTTTCGCTGTTCTTCCATTCACTCCTGATCAGTCCGGCCCGCTGCAGACGCTGAAGTGCGACAAACAACGAACCTGCGTTGATTTTGAAGACTCCTTTACTCATCTGCTCGATTCGAACGGCGATCCCATATCCATGCATGGTTTCGAGCGCCAAAGTTTTCAGGATGAGCATGTCTAACGTGCCTTGGACGAGTTCGCCTGACTTTTCTGACACAGAAACGTACCTCCTGACAGTCAAGAGGAAGCGTACGCCTCCGTCCTCCTGATTGTCAAAGATGAGATGATCGCCCACCGAACGGCTCTCTTCCACTGTCCCGCGGCCATGCCAATTGGAACGCGAGTTCGAAAGGCCAGATCACCAAAATGTTCACTATAAAAACGGTGCCGCAAAACAAACCACGGCTCCTCCGAATCTTTCGCCACGGTAATGTCTTGTAGGGATTCGGTACATCGGGAATTGGTAAAACAGCGTTCAAAGCTCAGCCCGTGATCTCTTCCGAGAAACGAGCGTCCCGCCTTTTGACGGCATCCTTGGGGGATTGTCGTTTTCGAATTAGACGAGACTTCTCGATGACCATTGGAGCTTCCCAGGAGGCCAGGGGCCTGTACCGACTCCTCGAATCAGAGGAGAGTCAGCAAAACCCCACAACTTGTCCTCTTCGACCAAAGTTCCGAAGAAATCTGTCGAAAACTCCATGACACTTGAAGAGCGGCCCCGAGGTCGAGCCGCCTCTCCACGGTTGGGGTGGCGAAGGATTAGCGGCGGAGACTGCGGCTGAACGGACGGACTGACTTACAATCGTGGTAGCCTCGAGGACCCCCACCGGTTTCTGAAGAGTCGCGAGGTAGGTTGTTTTCTAGGATTGAGACCTGGCCGGAGGAACTCCGGGGAGAGCGAACCCCAGAAGGGTATCAGCAAAGAAGGAGACCGATATCTGCGAACGATGATGGTGCAAGGAGCACACTACATTCTGGGGCCTTTTGGAGAAGATAGTGATCTACGGAGATGGGGACTAAAGCTTGCGGAGCGAGGTGGAAAAAATGCCAAGAAACGAGCGGTGGTTGCCGTGGCTCGAAAGTTGGCGGTACTGCTGCATCGGTTGTGGGTAAGCGGAGAGGTGTACGAACCATTGCGCAATAGCCAGAAAGCGATGCGGGCAGTGGCTTAGAGAGTTTCGATCCAGACAGCCGAGCTCGACCGCCGAGTCCAGGTGACTGCGACTAAGTCCTGGGGCCCGACTCTCACCGAAACGGTGGGAAGAGAGGTCGATTATCAGGTAGCAGCACCTACTGAAACGAGAACACCCAACTTGCACCGAGCAAATATCGCTCACAAAACAGTGCGGATGGAAGGATGGCGACAGAGGCGGCTTGGCTGACTGGAAACAGACTCACGGAAAGAAGAAAGAAAAAGTGTGCCTTGACATCAATCGGCCTTCTCATGAAAGGAGTAATCTCAGGGCGTGATACAAAGACTCTAGTCTTTGTGAAAGCAGTGCCAATTGGGAAGTAAGTCAGGGTAAACGCGCTCGTACGACTCGTATACGAACGGATCTGAATCCCAATCGCGTCGAACAAGCCGGTATCTACTGCTAGACGATCTAGTTACGTAAAGAAGACGCCGTTTTTCTCGCGCCCCAGCACAGAGACCAGGTTTCTGCTTGGGTCGGGGCCTTCGGATTGGAACTCGAAGCCCTCCTCTTTGGCAGACCACTTGATCGTGGCTCCGGTACTCAGGAACGAGCCCTTGAATTGTTGCGTCGTATTCTCTATCTGGGCCATCGCGACGATACCGCTCCATTCCACGTCGAACGAAACGGTCGCCCGAACGGGAGCAACCGGCGCGATCGCTGGATAGGGGAAGCCCAGGCCACCTGGCAGCCCCAGTCCTTGGGTCACCGAGTTGGCGAGGTCATGGTCATCGTAGACGTTTAAGTTGCGCACGTGCAGGCGAGCTTTTCCCTGGTCGAAGTTAACTTCGAGAGCGTCCTCATCCACTTCGACCATCCAGAATACGTCGTTGGAATCGATGTGGACGTTGAAGTCATGAATCTGTTGCGGGAGGTTTGCCGATCCGGCCGGACCGGTGTACAGGTCAAGTCAAACGAAGGCGAAGGTACCGCTGTGTTGGTTGCCGTTGATGTCGATAAACTTGCCCTTCCCAAAGCCCATGTCTGCTTGGTACGCGAGCGGCGTGGGAGTACCCATAGCGTCCGTTCCAGTTCCCCCACCTCGAATGTGAGTCAGACCCACCAACCCATCGAAGTCACCGATCTGCGATGGGTCGTTGATGTTTGCCAGCGGAGTCGCGGGATTCAGCGGGTTATGGTGGACAGGGACCCCGAAGGGTTTGAACGGTACGACACCCCCGGGAATGGGCTTGAGCCTGGGGCCTATGCACCGCTTCTCATCTTCGTGCCAAGCATAGGCTGGTTTGGGAACCACGAGACTTGTTCCCAACGTTACTCCCGCCGCGCCGCGAATCAGATTGCGTCGGCTCACCTTCTGCTGAGGTTTCTTCCATACGTCAGAGCCCATATGGTTCATGGTTATCCTCCTTTGAGTGACCTAGAAAAATTACAGAATCGATCGGACCCCCAATCGACCCGTGGTCGCACACGGAAAGTTAGTGTTCGCCAGCGACGCTGGGGAGCCCACGAAAATCGTCCGAAAAGTCATGAGAAAAAACCACGAGAAACGTCGGGGGGAAACTAGAGGAACTTTGCTCCGCAATTTAAGATAAGTCAAGTGCCTGATTGACATGATGATCGGAAAGTGAAGCCCCGTACCGCCGTCCTTCACGCAGTAGCTGATCTTCCGCTTGTGAACATCCAGGCCGATGGAATACATAGATTGCATGGGGGAGCCTCCTTTCGTGTTTCTGAATCAGCAGGCGCTGAGTTCAGCTCTTTTACACCAAGCGCTCCTCCTTCGACCTATACTTTCAAACTCTGGAGTTGGCACTTGGAGCGAGCACATCGTCAGAATGATCGTCAGGGCAGATCAGGGCGCTCAATGCAGTGGTTCGCTAAAAGGCTTCGCCGAGGGCGAAGGTCCACGACCAGCCGGTATTGCCGTAGCCGACGTCAGCGCGCAGATTGATGCGATCGTGCTTGGCGAGATTGAAGCGGACGCCCAAGCCGCCGCCAGGCAGAAGATTTTCCGTGGCGAATGATTTCCATGATGGAGCGACTTCGCCGACACCGGCAAACGCGGTAAAGCCCCAACGAGGCGTGAGAATCCGGCGGTACTCGGCCTGCACTGCGAACATCCGGCGATCGCGGAATCGCCCAGGTTCGTAACCACGAATGTCGCCAAGCGCGCCAAACTGGCAGAGTTCGAAGAAGGGCACATCCTCACCTTGCTCGGAACACAGCATGCCGCGAACGGCGAGGACATCTTTAGATGCGAGCGAGAAGTAATGATTTTCGGAAAGCTGGTAGGTCTGATAGTCGAGATTCTTTTCCGGCAGCACAGCGGTGGCAGTGCGCGTCGCGCTGAAGAAGTCGCCATAAAACTGAAATTCATTTCCGCGAGTGGGGTAGAACTGGCTGTTGCGCGAATCCTGGAGCAGCTTGAATCCTGGGCCATGGGTAATGAACTGAGAACCGAAGTCGTCGGGGTCAAGACCTTCCGGTAGCGTGGCGGTGCCGCCACTGAGGTTCAGATTCGCGGTGAGGTCGCGATAGTTGTAGCGCGGGCCAACGAAGAGCTTGCCGAAGATCCTGACCAGGAATTCCCCTTGCCCCAAATTACCGCCTTGCCGAATGGGAATTGAGAGACCGGCATCACCACTGGCGGTGCCGGCGCCGAACAGATCGTAGGCAACGGTGCCGTGCCCGCCGAATGCAGTGATCCGAAAGCGGTTTTTGTGCAGATAGAATTTGCCACCGCCGCCGATGGCCCAGGAGATGCCTTCTGCCACCATACCGACGCCGACCACGAAAGAGCGCGGCGAAGTCGAGTCGTCTTTGCTCGCCGGAAAGAGGTATTGTGCGACCGGGATGATTCCCCAGGTTAGCGCTTGATTCGAGAAGGGAATGGGAGCGAACACGAGTTCGCTTTTGGATTCCGACGAGGGATGACCTGGTCCTCCCGTGTTAGGCGCGTCCGAATTGGTTGCGGCTCCGGAAGGAAATATCGGCGATTGAGGGAACGGAGTATCAACGACGCCGAGTTGGATGTGTTTCTCGTTTTGTGATTGAGAGGGTGCGGCGGCCTGGGTGTTCGGAGAGGAGGGCGCGGTGCTTTCTGGAGGTGACTGCGTTTCCGCTGGATTTTGCCGTGCGCCTGCGAGCATGGCACATGCCAAGAGCGTGAAGAAGATACGAGAGAAGACGGTACCAGTCCGCGGTGTCAGGAAGGACATTGGTCCAGTGCCGGCGGCTACCTGTTCGCGACAATGAGGGACAAAATCTTCATGGGCCTCGGTCGGGCAATTAAGCTGTTTCGTAACGCGACTTGACAGAAGAAGGCGTCCGCGCGGCTAGTTTGTTGTACCGCGATTGACCAGAATCTTCACCTCGACCCGGCGATTCTTGCCCATTCCCTGCACCGTTTCGTTGGAGCCGACCGGATCAGACTCCCCCATGGCCGCGGGGGCCAGCACACGGTACAGCGGAACACGGCATTCCTGTTGCAAGAAGTTGATGACCACCTCCGCGCGGCGGTCGCTCAATTCCTGGTTGTACGCAGCGCTACCCAAAGAGTCAGTGTAGCCCGCGACCAGAATCATATAGCCGCTGAGCTTTACAGCGCTGGCCGCCAGCTCTTTCAATTGCTGCTTGTCTTCTGCGGAAAGTGCCGTGCCATTTACCGGAAAATATGCGGTTATCTGGCCCTTTACATCGTAGTCGCCAAGTTCACCAAATCGCTTACTGAGCGCCGCCTGTTCGCCCTGCATATTCTGAATACTCTGCTGGTTGGCTTGACCGCTCTTTTGGTTCGCCTCTACCTGTTCCTGCGTAGACTGGAGTTGCTGTTGGGTAGGATTCACGCCTGCCTGGATCTGTAGTGCGGTTTTCAGATCATCAGCTTTGAACTTGATGTTACTCGCAGCGAACTGATCACCATTTTGAGTGCCTTGCACTTCGACTGGAAGTCCAGGAATCAGGTCTGTGAGTTCCAGAGTTTTCCTGCGCAACCCGAACTTGCCCTTGACGGCTTGTACTTTAGTGTCGTCGCTAAGCCTAACTGTGGTATTTCCGGTATCGCTTTTGACGATCATGTTGGCGCCGTCGCGAGCAACGATGAGACCTTTGAGTTTTGTGTTCTCCTGCGCCAGGAGTGTTACAACGCAGAGAAGCACGAAAGCCGTGAGGCTCAAAACTTCGATCCCAGCATTATGTTTTCTCACCGAATTACCCTCCCTGTCTTGGCAAACGGCCCGAGAAAGCTTGCCCACTGTTACCGCGCCCACAAGGTCAGAAACGTCTAGCAATGTGAGTTCTAGGACCCTGTCTCGCGCGCAATCGCCACGTGAATCGCTTTCTCGGGCGTGATCACATGTCCGTCTTTGATGGTGCCAGTTACAGCGACCTGAAGGTCCGAAGCACGACCTGTTTGGGGAAAGGTAACCACTCCCCGTATCGCGTGGACACTGTCAATACTTGCAGTCATGGCTCAGAGCACGATTGCGCCGCGTCGAGTATGTATTGACAGGCATTTTCGTGCTTTTGGCCCAGTCGCTGGCCATCTTTGCGCTCTTGTGGCAGAGGGCGAAAAGGAGAAAGTCCCAAGCGCTGCTGCGCGAAAGTCAAAACCAGCTTAACGGCATCGTCGAATCGGCGATGGATGCCCTGATTGCCATCGATGATAAGGATCGAATTGTTGTCTTTAAACGCTGCTGCGGAGAAAATGTTTGACTGCGCTGTGCGGGATGCAATCGGGAGCCCCATTGATCGTTTCATTCCAGAACGCTTTCGCGCGGCGCACCGCCAACATATTCAGCACTTCGGCGACACCGACGCCACGACCCGAGCGTTGGGCGGATTGGGTGCACTCTGGGGTTTGCGGGAAAACGGGCAGGAGTTTCCGATCGAAGCCTCGATTTCTCAGGTTGAAGTTAGTGGCGGAAAGCTCTTTACCTTCAACATCCGCGACGTCACCGAGCGCAAGCTTGCGGAAGAGGCCCTCTCCAGCGTGAACTGCAGGTTGATTGAGGCGCAAGAAGAGGAGCGCGCCCGCATTGCCCGAGAGCTACACGACGATTTGAGTCAACGGATGGCACTCCTCCAAATCCACCTCGAGCAATTCCAGCAGGACACGACCGGCCTTTCGTCCAAGGCCCGCCAACAACTGCATGATATTGCAGAAGTATCCATAGAAGTTTCGTCCAGCATCCACGATTTGTCCCATCAGCTTCACCCCTCCAAGCTGGACACTCTGGGTCTGGTAGTCTCTTTGACGGGTCTCTGCAGAGAGTTTTCTGAGCAGCACCGCCTGCAGGTCCAGTTTGTCCATCATGACATTCCGGGAAAGATCCCGAAGGATGTTACCCTGTGTCTGTTTCGGATCGTGCAGGAGGCTTTGCAGAACGTCGTGAAGCACAGCGGAGCGTCGGAGGCCACAGTTCAGCTGTCTGTACATGACGATCGAATCGAGCTTGCAATCTGCGACTCCGGCGTGGGATTCAATCCCGAGTCTGCGGAGGGAGACGCTTCTCTTGGTTTAATCAGCATGCGCGAGCGGTTGCGACTGGTCGGGGGACACCTTGGGGTCGAATCGGAGCCGTCGCGTGGAACGCGGATTCACGTGCGTGTTCCGTTCTTCACAACCAACGACGGAGTTGCAAACGAGGGGAAAGCACACAAGGCGGGGGCCTGAGTGTCATCGGGGGTGAGATCACGCGTGCATCGTCTCGAATATTTCCAGGGTTATATGCGCGGCCACTTTTCGGCACAGCGTCCGAGTAGCTTATGAAAGACCACACTGAACAAATACGCGTCGTCGTTGCCGACGATGTTCCCGAGATAGTGGATGCAGTCGCGAAGCGGCTCGCGCCCGACTGTACCATCATAGGCAGAGCCAGCGACGGAGCCGCGCTGGTTGAATGCGCCCTGGAATTGGCGCCGGATCTCCTGGTGACCGACATTTCTATGCCGAAGCTAACCGGAATTGAGGCTTTGCGCCGGCTCCGTCACCTAGGAGTTCAAATTCCTGCCATTATTCTCACTGTTCATGAAGACGAAGAACTCCTGAAGGAGGCCCTGTCTTTGGGAGTGCAGGGATTTGTCCTCAAACGTCAACTGGTAAGCGACCTACCTATGGCGGTCCACGAGGTGCTGGAAGGCAGGACATTTGTTTCTGAAGCCGTCCGCAAGAAAGTGCTGCTGAGGGACGCCGCGACAGACCTGGAAGGAGCGACCAAGGTCGACCGGCTCGCGGTGGAGATTCTTCTAGACGGCCACGGATTGTTCATTGCCAGGACAGAGGGCATGGAATGGCAACTCGATGGAGTTTCTGGCTGCCAGAGGAAAGTTCTCTTTGTCGATGACCGGCAACAATGTGTCACCTCGCTAGTGCGGATGCAAGCAGGCACGCATTTTCCAGCGCACCGGCACGGAGGTCCGGAAGAGGTCTACCTGCTTGAGGGCGACCTTATTGTCGAGGGCCAAAGGATGAAGCCGGGGGATTATTGCCGTGCGGAAACCACCAGTATTCACGGTGAAAGCTACACAGCGTCAGGTTGCCTCTTTCTTCTCAAGGCTTCTCAACACGACCAAATCATTGGGTAATCTTCATGTGTTTGGCACAAGCAGCAGGTCGTTCCACGGACCCGGTCGGTTCCTTCATTTGAATTGCTGGCGCGTCGAGTGGCCATTCGTAAGCGCGGGTTAGTGAAAAATAGAGAAAAATCCCAACCGCAATGGCTGCCAATCGTATTGTCATCCTCCGAACTTTCACGAAGTCCGCACTCTCCAAGAGTTTTCACCTGCTGCAGATTTGCCGGCTTCCCACTCACACCTTCTAGCTACCTGGATGCGAGCCCAAAACACTCCGGATGCATCCGCAGGCTCGCACCCGTTCGCTAAGAACAGGAGCCCGGGCGAACGCTCAAGATCGACCGTTGGTGAAGGGTTTGGATCAGGTAGCCACCGACTGCAAGCAAGAACCTGATAAATGGTGGGTGACTCGCCCAATCTGGATGCGTAAACGTGCATGGGGGTTGGAGGTGGATTTCTTAACTTGGATATAACCCGTCAAGGACGGTTGAGGATACAGGAATAATGGGCTGAATCTCCGCGGGATCGCCGATCCACACTTCGAAATCCAACTCGGCCAGTAATCGCTCGAACCAGCGGGAATAGCCGGTCGCCTCCATCCCCACTCGTACGTACGCTCCTTGCCGCTTCAGGCCTCGATAGAACTTCTCAGCCTCCCCATCGCTGTGGTTCAGTCGTCGTTCGCTATCATTCGCCAGTCTCTTCCACCAAAAATGCAATCTGCTGAAAGCTCGGGTGATAATCTACGCCTATCAACATGTTCGGCTCCTTCCTCCCGAGTCTCTGGTCGTCAACCAAAGTGTACTCAGGTCGAGGGAGCCGACACTGTTATGCAATCAGGGGGAATTGCCGATCGGCACCTGTCCGATTAGCGCGGCGGTCTCAATATGTCGATAGAACCCCACCTCGAAGCTCACGCGCACGGCTTTCAGTCTGAATCGTCGAGAGTCCTGCTGCCTGGCGATAGAAAACGCAGCTTCAGCGTCCGCTCGCGCGTGCGTTCCTCTTCCAGATTGCGCCCACGCGCCTTTAGCAAATCATCCAGCGCAACGAGGCCCAAAAACTTCTGCGTGCCGCGCTCCAACACCGGCATCCGCGTAAGGCCTTTCTCTGCCATCCTGTATACAACCACGCGCAGGGATTCGTCGGGATACGCTTCTACGGCATCAGGTCGCACGACTTCACCGAGACGGCGCCGTAGTGCTGTTTCACCCTCGGCCTTCATTCGTTCGCGTATGTCTCCGCGCGTCAACACCCCCACAAATCGGCCATCTTCGTCCACCACGGCCAGCAACCGTTGGCTTGGTCGGTGATCGGTTCGCAGCGACTGCTGCATTTCTCCCACCGTGCTCGCGGCGGACAGCACCCCGACTTTGGTGCGCATCACCTCTCGCACAAAGAGAATCTCCAGCGGGTCGACCGCATATTCACGGCTGAGGTGATAGCCGCGACGTGCCACTTTTTCAGTTAAAATTGAACGTTTCAAGGTAAGTACCGTAAAAGCATGAGCGATCACGCTGCCAACGAGCAACGGCAAGAACACGTTCGCGTCGTGCGTCAATTCAAAAGCAAATACGATGCTCGTGAACGGGGAACGCATAGTGCCGCCCAAAACGGCACCCATGCTGATCAGTGGCCAGAACCCCGCACCTTCGTTCGGAAGGAACATCGCTTCGAGGCCGCCGAGCGCGCCGCCCATCATCAATAGCGGCGCCAGTACACCGCCAGATGTCCCCGAGCCAAGAGATACTGCCCAGATGAACCACTTCACCAGCAACACGCCGAGAATCACATGAGTGGTCACGCTGCCTTGCAGCAATCCGCCAATGGTGTCATAGCCAACGCCCAGCGCCTGCGGGAAAATCAGACCTCCCAGGCCAATCACGAAGCCGCCAATCGCAGGCCACCACATCCAGTGAACGGGCAAGTGCTGAAAGGCGTCTTCTGCCGCGTAAACCGACATAGTCAACAACGCGGACAACGCTCCGGCCAGCAAGCCCACCAGAACGCACCCTAGAAGGCCGTTTAGCCCGATGAAAAGCGGATGTTCTGGCACTGGAAACAGTGGCCCCAACCCCAAGAGATATCGCCTCAACACGGCGGCAGTAGCGCTCGCCAACGCTACGGGAATCAGGCTGCGTGGTTTCCATTCGAATAAAAGTAGTTCCACGGCGAGAAGCACGGATGCTACAGGGGCAGCGAATGTCGCCGACATTCCAGCGGCGGCACCGGCCACCAACAGTGTCTTGCGCTCGGCACTAGTCAGGTGGAATAGTTGCGCGATCATGGAGCCGATCGCACCGCCGGTCATGATGATCGGGCCCTCGGCGCCGAAGGGTCCGCCTGAACCAATCGAGATTGCCGAAGAAATCGGTTTGAGCAAAGCGACCTTCGGCTCGACGCGGCTCCCGTTGATCAGAATCGCTTCGATGGCTTCGGGAATCCCATGACCGCGGATCCGCTCCGATCCGTACCGCGCCATTAAGCCGATGACGAGAGCACCGCCCACTGGCACCAGCACTCCGAAGATCCCCAGGTGATTGCCGGCTGGCGATACCATCGCCGTATTCCATCGCCCAAAATAAAAAAGATTTGTGAATAGTCCGATCAGACGCAACAGTGCCAGCGCAACGAACGCAGCTACAATTCCGATAGCCATCGCCAATCCAGAGATCGGCAAAAGCCGTGTCGTTGCCGTGAAGTCGCCGAGCACTTCCCAAGATTTTCCGCCCTCGCCGTATCCTGACTTACCGTTGCCAGCTTCTACATCTGTTTCGGTAGGATTGCCCACGTCTGTCTCGCACTCTCCGTCTTAGTGAAGTACCTGCCCGATTGCGGTCTTGGGGCCGACGCGGATATACCAGCAGTCGGTTGATCGCCTTAACCAGCCGTTGCCCGCCCGCATGTAACTCGGCAACGCGATGCCTCACGACTTCCTCGAGCAATCGCTGTCCCCTCGGCAGAAGTGACACCGTGACGAGACGACGATCCGCCTCTCCTCGACTCCGGCGCACATAACCGTGTTTCTCCAATCGATCGACGAGTTGTACAGCGCTGTGATGTTTGAGCGCTACGCGTTCCGAGAGGGTCCGGATCGTGGCCACGTCGCCCAGCGGCAACCCTCGGACAGCCAGCAGCATTAGGTACTGTTGCGGTGGCAGGCCCGCCTTGCGCGCTACAGCATCCTTATTGTGCAAAAATCGCAGGATTGTAGCGCAGTTCCGCCAGGGCCCGGTATTCCTCTGCGGTGATCCTTGCTCTGACAATGGTATTGTATCGCAAGGCGATACTTATGAATAGTTTCTTCTTGGCTGGTAGGTCTCGTCGCAAAGAGAATCTTGATGTGGAACGGAAGCATTCAAGACTATTTGTGTTCTGGCCGGTCTTACAAGCCGCAGGACTATGCACTCAGACCGACTTGGCTGAGCGATTCGGCGTAAACAACCTGCTCCTCGCTGTGCCCTTTCCTCGACATACCTCCTCCTCCGTGCTCGTCCAGAGAAGCATATCCGTCTCGCCGTTTTCAACTTCCCGACTGTCTCGTTTTTGGGTTTTGGGTCAGCAGATTGAATTCGCCCAAGTTCTTGCGCGTTTGGACCCGGCGCAATGTCTCGCGGTCAACAGTTGGTATAAGAAACAGAACCGACTGAAGACCGAGGGCGACGAAGGATTCAGTAACGTGAGTCAGATCGTTTCATGGTTGCTGAACCGCGGTTACGCGGTCACCGGGCCTGGATTGGACATGGCGTTGACGAATGTTCAGAACAACAGCAGTCGCAAACTTTTCTGGCATGAAGGACCAAAGCAGGACCGAGCTATTTGGAATGGGAAATTAAATCACGCACTAGCGCAAAATAATGCGCCATCGAAGCGCACTGAACCGGTGCAAGAATTCCATCCAAATGGTCGTCGCAATCATGCTTACAAGGCGAACGCGGATGAACCAAACAAGAAAGCGCCGCGTTCGATTCATGGGAGGAAATCGCCGAACGCCTACAAAGCGCAGGGGAACACACACGGGCAAAAGGCAAAAGGTGACATTGGAAGCGGAATACAATCGCGGCATCGCAACCGGCAAATCGTGGCGGGAGATCGGCGCTGCACTCGGTCAGATCGTGAAGGGGTGGGAACGCGGACGCTAGTTGAACGAGTCTTGACGCAAAGCAATACGGTATAGATTTCGATGGATGTTGGTGCGGGTGAAGGCGAAGAGAGAAGGGCTCACGGCCGAGTCGACGGCCACTGGCAGAAATTGCGCCCCCCTTACGTTCTTCAAATCCCCAGCTTGCGCGATTCCGTGCGTGGGCAAGTTTGGAAGACCCGTCCCAGAAAATACCGGCAGCGCGTAAGTGCCCTGGTTTCCCTGACCGAAAAGGCTGAACATCATCAACTCTCCGTTAACGTCCCAGCTCATGTTGCAGATCACTGTGCATAGTAGGACGGAGTCGCCTCCTTGCACAGGGACCGCAAATTGACCGGGAGCTCGGTCCGGACCCGGCTGGTTGGCACTCACAAGAGCCCAACGGCCGTCGGGCGATGTCCCGTACAAGTCGAATATGTTCGTCGAACCAATTTGGTGGCGGTTGGTTCCGTCGGCGTGCATGCGATAAAGAGAATTTGTGCCTGCCTCACTGAAGCGGGCTAACAAATCGCCATCCGGCAAAAAATGGGGGGAGTCGCCACCCGTAGAGGAGACGAGGACTCGTGGAGCGGTGCTATGATTTGTGGATGCGATCCATAAGGAGGAGTCTCCCTTTTGATCTACTCTCGTGAAGGCAATCATTTTCCCATCCGCAGAAATGGAATATTCCTCGGTCGAGTAGCCCGGCAGGACGCGTTCGGTCTTGCCGTCAGCTAAGTTGAGCACCCAGATCTCATCGCTATTTTTTGGATCGGTTGCATACAGGTAATAGAGCTTCTTTCCGTCGGGAGAAAAATTGGCGGCTGATGCAGCACCTTCGGAAACTATCGGATGCTCGCCATTGCGATCGTGAAGCCAGACCATGCGATCACGGGTTCCAACTGATGTAATGAAGGACTTGCCGTCAGGCGCCATCGCGATCCCTGCTTCTTCCGTCGTCCCGGAAGTCACTTGCTCGGGCTGTCCGACGGGGAACCGCTGTCGCCAGATGTGAGTCTTTTCACGCTCTGTGGACCAGATGTTCATCCACTTCCTGTCTGACGACGTGAGGTAGACCGACTTCCCGTCTGGGGACCAAGCGCCCGACGTACAGGACCCATTGGGCGGCCCGACCAACTGCCGAATACCGCCGTTCTGGAAAGGAACTACGTGGCAAGGAAGGAACGCACCTCGAGCATCCATCTCGACCACCAACACCGAGAAGCCGTCGGGAGAGAGATACGAGTGATGTGCCATGCCGCGTTCGCTTGGAGGGGAATATACGATGCGGCGTTGACCGCGTCCTTCGTCGGTGGTGACAATCACCATATGTAGGCCCTCGGTGAGCTCGGAAAACAGCAGGCGATTGCCCTTATCTATCCAGGACAACGACGAAGCATTGGGCAGGGTCCTGCGCGGCTCACCACCGAGAACCGGGACTTCCCAGCTGTCCCATGGGGGCACGGTTCCGTAGGCGACGCTGGATCCATCTGGCGAGAAATTGGGACTCAATTTGGCACGCGAATCTCGGGTAAGTTGAACCGGCTGGCCGCCGGGAAGCAACTTCACGTAAACCTCTCCAATACCGAAAAATGGGTTGTCTCCTCGGATGAAAGCAAGCATGCGTCCATCGGGCGAGAGGGCAGGGTATACCACGGAGTCCGTGAAAAACGTGAGTTGCTCCCAATTGGCGCTGGCTGGAGGTATCTGAGAATGAGAAAAATGGTAGAAAGCAATTCCTCCGATGAGGAGAGCTAGGACAAGACTCGCGAGGGTTACGGTAAGCACGTTATGGTTTCGCTGAGGAATGCCGACTTGCCTTGCGGATACTCGCGCAGTACTGGACTCGAAATTTCGTTTCAGTCGCTTGAGGTCGGAACGCAATTCGTTCGCGGACTGATATCGGAGATTGCGATCCTTCTCTAATGCTTTGTTAATGATTCCTTCCATTTCGGCGGGAAGGTCGGGATTTAGACGGACGGGGGCAACTGGAGCCCGTTCGAGGATGGCGGTGAAAATGACACCAGAACTTTCTCCGCGAAAAGGAAGAACCCCCGTGGCCATTTCATACAAAACGACGCCAAAGGAAAACAGGTCGGTTCGATTATCCAATTCCTTGGCTCGCACCTGCTCGGGCGACATATATGCAACTGTTCCCAATGTGCTCCCTGGGCTCGTAAGATGCTCTGGGTCTAGCTCTTGAGTAGCCAAGGTGGTTGCCTTCTCCGTCGAACCTGTTGCCAAGGCGACTTTGGCGAGCCCGAAATCAAGGACTTTGGCATGGCCCTGCGCGGAGACGAAGACGTTGGCGGGTTTGATGTCGCGGTGAACGATGCCTTTTGAGTGGGCTGCGTCCAGCGCTGCCGCTATTTCAATCGCGATCTCGATCAGCCTTTCCATCTCCAAGGGTCGGCTCGAGATAACGTGTTTTAGCGTTTGACCTTCCAGGAACTCCATCGCGATGAATGCCCTGCCGTCTTCCTCGCCGATGTCGTGGATGGTGCAGATATTGGGATGGTTCAGCGCCGACGCAGCCTGCGCTTCCCGCTGGAACCTCGCTAGGGTTTGTGGGTCACGGGCTACATCGTCCGGAAGGAATTTCAGAGCAACGAAGCGATGAAGCCGAGTGTCTTCGGATTTGTAGACAATGCCCATTCCCCCGCCACCGAGGCGCTCCAAAATACGGTAGTGGGAAACGGTTTGACCGACCAGGGATTGCGGGTAACTCATGTGCGGCAATGTTAGGTTGTCAATAGGAAGCAAGTCAACGAATGAACAAACAAGCTGAATCAACAGTCTCCGCGTGTATCCAACCGGCCTCAGTGTGTTCCAAACAGAACAGAATTGCGGCATCCCTGTTGGTTAACATTTTCCAGGGCAGAACCTAAGCAAGTGCCAGAACCTTTCGATCCCTCGACTATGTCTTGTGCGCAGTTGCCTTTTTTCTTGTCGGCATCGCTACAGTGCCATTGATGACGGCCTGGATTCATTGACCAACGCCGCACGTGGTTGCATGTCGGTAGATTTGCTCTGAGGTGAACCATAAGGCCGAACTCGTACCTGGTACGTTCTGTAACGTTCAGTGGCCAATCAGCCGTAGCTACCCGACGCTGTTTGTTCCACCTTCTTCGGTAGGCAGCGATCTCGAACGCACGTTTGTGGTGCGCATTCGCGATCATCGAACCGAGTGGGTTGACCTAAAGACGGGCCTTAGAGTCGACAACCTAATTGAGCTATTCGGAGATTTGAAAGAGGGAGACGAAGTCGCGAATCGAGGCACCGACCAGCTTCGACCGGGTACCGAAGTATCACCGAAACCAATTTCACCGAAGTGACAATTCATCCGCCGTTTTGCCATAGGTGTCAGCACTATGGCTTCGGATTAATCCAGATCCGCAACAGTTTGGTAAGTGAAGATCATCGATAGTTTTTCTTCCAGGATTTTGCGGACTTTGCTTTTCCGCGTCCGAGACCAAGATGCTCTAAGCGGCCCTTGTCCTTGAGCTGGTCAAGAACACGGCAGATGATTCCATGACTCACGCCAGGGCACGCCCGCTCTACCTCTTTCACTTGGAACTCTCCTGGGAGGCCGTCGACGGCGGCTTCAATCAAGACAGCAAGCGATCCCTTGGCAGTCATTGCTTCACCCATACGCCGGTCGAACTCTGAATATGCTGTCCAGAGGGTCCCAAGATAGTACGTTAGCCACGGAAGTACATCGTGCTGCCCTTCGCTCCACCCCGAGCAGGCACTCACTATCGCCCTAACGTACTCCTCTTGGGATTCCCTGATTACACGCTCCCAACTGACGAACCGGCCAATCTCGAAGCCATGTTGGTAGAGGCATAGAAGTCCAACCAATCGCGAAATGCGTCCGTTAGCTTCGAGAAACGGATGCATATACAGAAAATCGAGAACAAACGCGCCGATCGCTAATAAAGGGAAGACATCTTCGTCTTTCAGCACCTCACTGTAGTACTCACACAGCTCGTTCACAGCCGCGGGGACCTCCCTAGAACGAACAGACTCCAACCTTATTTTGCGACCTTCGTATCGAGCAATCTCCTCGATCTCTGCATCTTCGACTCTCCATCGACCTGCGTCGCCCCTGCCTTCCGTGACAATGCCATGAAGCCTGAGCAACAAATCAGGAGTAACTTGAAAACTTGCAGGATCGTCGGAAATGAGTCTCAAGGCCTGCGCGTAACCCCGAACCTCGTTTTCTGATTGGTTGAGCGGAGTCGCAGGCCAAGAAACCAATGGGAGCAAGCGTTCCGGCGGAACCGAAATCCCGTCCAAGCGGTTCGAATAATCAACGCTTTGATTGAAAGCAGCAGTTCTTAGTGCTCTTAACAACCGAGGGGCTTGTCTTTCGTGCAGCTGTTGGCGTCCCTTTGATTCCGCAATCTGGATCATCAGGCGGATAAGTCCAGACGGTAACGCCAAGTGTTGAAGGCGTCTTTCGCGAAAGGTCATCATTTACAGTTCATCTCGAGTCACAGTGTGTGGGTAGAATCTTCGGCTCTGAGTACAGCGCTTTGCGCGCGCAAGAATTCGCCCGGCTCCCGTGGTTAATCGCGACATGCTCGAAAACAGATGATACCGTGATGACGTAACTCTCCACCTTGAGCGGACCGCTACGTCGCTACGTTGACCATCCTGAACCAGTTCAAACGTAAACTTGTCACGGCGCTTCGTGTACGACCCGCGGAGTGTCAGAATCGGTTTACATCTCTGCCTCAGTAGATCTCACGATTCCTTTCAAGATGATCGACCAGGAAGGGAGCTTTTTGGATTTTGCCCTGAGAATGAAAAACCTCCGGATTGTCCCGCGAGCAAGACAATCCGGAGGCTGAAATGGTTCGGACCGAACGCTACGGAATATAGTAGCGGAGAGATGTCCAAACTATGTTGTCGACTGCCTTCGGAGCAACACCCGGCGCCGTCAGCACGTTGTTGTTCCCCGACCAACCGGTTCTCGAGAAGTAGGAGTACTGAATACCCCATCGCAGACCGCCCTTCGGTCCGTTGTAAATCTTGTGCCAGAAGCCGAGCGTGCCTTCCCAGATAACGCGCGTGTCGCCGGCGCAAGTGCCGCCACCGGACGGGTTCAACTGGTTTAGGGGCGCATTCTCTGTGCTGCAGCCGGAGTTGTTGGCAAACGGTGAGCCGTAGCCGCCGATGCCAGTCGTGCTGAGTTTTGTGGTCGTCGTCGACGGAATAGCGGGCGAAGTTGCCGTCGCCGGGATCGCCGCAGTGATCGTCTTGGTGATGCTGTCGTAGCCGCTGTATGCCGCACGGAACGCATACTCCGCGCCATAGTAGGCATAGAGGTCAAGTTTCGGAGTTGGGTGCAGTTCCAGCGCGCCCAAGCCATGAACCGCGCGGATCAGCGCTTCGCTGCCGTCCGGACGGAAGGTCAAGTCGGCAAGCTGCGCCGAGCCGTAACGGCCAATACCATCGCCCGCAACGGCCTTGATGCCGAGTTCAACTTTCTTATGGTCGGCCGTCCAGCGCGCGCTCGCGCCGATACCGCCGCCAGTATTCGTGTCGTTGGTCGCGCCAAACGAGCTGACTGTCGTCGGTGCTGTGGAGCCGCAGGCGATCGTGGTCGGAACTGCAGGTACCACGGTGTCGTTCGCGTTTGTGCCAACCACGCCGCAAGGATAGATGCGGTTGCGAAAGGTGCTGATGATACCGAACAGTTCATAGTGTCCGACGCCCGGATCCAGCGCGGCCTTGATGATGATGTCCGGCGACTTGTTGATCGAGTAGCCGGTGGCATCGATGAAGTTGAAAAGACCGCCGCCAGATCCCGGCGCATCCAGAAAGGTATTCCCGGTAACGGAGGTAGTACTACCTACTGGGACGATTACGGCAGGCGCTGCGCCGTTGTTGATCGTAGTCACGTTGGAAAAGCCGCGACCGCCGATCGTTGCCTGCGGTCCTTCGATCGCAACCGCGAGAGCAAACTTGTCGCCAAAGCTCTTGACGACGCGGAAGCCGTACTGGCGCTCCCAGGTGAAACCGACGTTATACTGCGAATCGATAGTCAGAGGAATCGCTTCCTGACGGTTGTCGATGCCCTTGCGATCCTCGGTCGCCAACGTCCACATCTGACCGCCGGTGAAGCTCCAGCCACTGTCGGTCTTCGCCTGACCCCAAATCTGGCGCAGGCGAAGAACGTAGCTGTTGCTCTCGCGGTTGTTCGAGGTGACGCCGGTTCCGAGCCAGTCCGCTTCGTAGTATCCGGTCAGTTTCACGTTCTCGTATCGGCCTTCCGCCAGTAAGCTCAAGCGGCTCTGCCGAGCGGTGAAGTTGCTCTCACTGACCTTCGACAGAGCGTTGCCCGGATACGGGATGCTGTTGAAAGGCGTGTTGATGTCCGAGCTGGTTGCGCGCTGGCGCGTCACGGTTTCTGCCGCCACGAAGCCGCCCGGTGTCAACGTGATGCCCTTGAACTTGATCGAAGCGGGTCCGTCTTCCGAACCACCTTGGCCGCCACCTGCGTTCGAGGTGGTCGCCGCAACGTTGTTCACCGTCGAGGTCAGCGCCGCATTGCTCGACTTCAGTTCGGCAACGCTCGAGGTCAGCGTCGCTTCGCTCGACTTGACTTCTGTCGATGTGTTTACCGCTTCGACGGCCTTAGTCGAGGCTTCCGAGGCGCGTGCGTTGGCCGCCGCCGCCGCTTCGCGCGCCTCGTCGATCTGCTTGTCGCGCTTGCTCAGCTCTTCTTTCAACAGTTCGAGCTGTTCCTGCTGCGCCTGCATGGCCTGCTTGAGCTCTTCGAGTTCGGCTGCGATTTCCGCATCCGTCTTCGTGGCTTTCTTGGCTGCGGCTTTGGGCTTGGCAGGCTCCGACGATTTTGGCGCCGGTGCATCGGCGTCTTTTGGCGAATCGGCGTACGCCACTCCCGAGGTCAGAAACAGCGATAATACGAGTGCTGCAAGTTTTCTCATTGCCTCTCTCTTTTACGTTTCAAAATTTCGAAATTCGGACGAACGAGATACGGGAAAGCTGGTAAGGTTCACCCCGCGCGAAAAGGTATACGGTGTGTCTTACAGTTTGGTCACTAAAACATGAATATTCTGTAATGCAAGCGCACTCTACGCAGCGTTTACGCACAGGAATCCACGGTTACCCGTCGTTCGCCACCCTTATGCTACTCATTCCACTAAAGTTATAGGTCTAATAGCTCGTTACATCGCCCGTTACATCGGCAGTCCGGCGTCTGATTTCAACAAGATTGCAGTTACTTTTGACTCTTGTCATGCCACGAGCGATCTAGTTAATTCCGTTGACGCGGGGTGTCCGATTGCGGGTTTGCCAGCCAAAAAACCGGAAGTAGCAGTGGGATCGTAAGGATGTGATCGAAACTCTTCGTGCACATTGAAGTAGGGCACCCCGCCAATATAGACGTTCAGGGCCTCAGTTTTTAGGTCAACTGCGAAAGCCAAGAAGGCCTCATGCGGAGTACGATTCCCGACTCCGCGATGCGGCCGGTCGTGATTGTACTCCTCGATCCAACGAGCGATCGAGGCCCGCGCTTCCTCCAAGCTTCGATACTCCGCCGTCCAGACTTCTTCTTCCTTCAAGCTGCGATGGAACCGTTCGATGTAGCTGTTGCCTTCCGGGTGATGATAGGCCGTGCGTCGATGCGTGATGCTCAGCCGGTTCAGGGTCTCGACGAACCGGGAAGAAGTGAACTGGGTGCCGTTGTCGGTGGTCAGCGTCACGCTCGCCTGCCGGCTGCCTTCGGGAAGTCGTTCGAGCACCGCTTGCTCGACCGCATCGAGTGCTTCTTCGGTTCGGCAACGATGCGAGAGATTCCAGCTCACGATCTCCCGCGTGCCGCAGTCGATCACACAGACCAGGTAGGCCCAACCCACAGCAGGACCCGCCCAGATTTTGGTCATGTCCGACTGCCAGGTCTGATTGGGCCCGGCTGCTTCCACACGGCCCCACTCTTTCTTCCTGCGAGCCCGCAGACGACGGGAGCGCACCAGCAACCCACGTTCGCGCAGTACCCGCAGCACGCGTTTGCGATTCACCGGAAGATTTTCTTTCCTTCGCAGCCACCAGGCCACGCGGCGATATCCGTACGCGGGTTTTTCTCCGCAGGCCACGACGATCTGTTCGTCGTATTGTCGGTCCGCCCGGCTGCCTCTCGGCCGCTTCCGGTAGTACAGACTCGACCGACTGATCTCCAACGTCGTGGCCACCAGCGTGGCGTGAAGCCCTGCGTCACCATCTCTCGCGCCTGGGAATGAACCGCACCACAGCTCACTCCCCCACGACGTTCTTTAGGATTTCGATCTCCAGCGACTTCCGCCCCAGTGTTCGTTCCAACTGCCGGATGCGATGGTCTTTCTCGGTTTCCGCCGCGGCAGCGCTTCTCCCCCCAAGCGCGGCCTTCGCTCCCTGTTCCGCTTCATCCTTCCAACGATAGAACAGATTCGGAGCGATCCCGTGACGTCGGCACGTCTCCGAGACGTTCCCACTCTTGATGCCTTCCTGCACGATCTGCCACTTCTCTTGCGGGGATCTATCTACGCGTGGTTTCCTGCCCATGTTGCCTCCTGTTTGGAGGCCCTGATTCTACCTAGATGAGGTGTCCAGTTTTAGAGGGGAGCACTACAAGTGCGTCAACATACCTCATGCTTGTCAAGTGGTTTAAAGTACGGCACTTATTGACATTCGATGGCGCACGGACCGATTATCGCGGCGGCTCTTCGAGCGACCGAACAACGAGCCAAAGGTACGCAGCCAAAACCGCCACACCGGCTAGCATGGGTAACAAAATCCCGAGAACCAAGGGGATCATTGGCCCTCCGCAATGGGCGTCAGTCTTACCACCGTTGAAGAAGCCGGCAATACAGTGTTTCCGGTACTACCCTAGAGAGGGCCGACATACCGAGCATTCGCTGCATCAGATACCATCCCCTGTCTGCTCCGTCGCCTAGACGTCCTGCTAAGTACTAGCAGTGCTAAAGGATTTCCAGTAGCCCACCTCAAACTTTTTTCCCGGTCTCTCTAAGTTAGTCTGAGGATTACAGCGCTCGGCGGGTGAATTACGCTTCGAGCGGGTGAGTACCTCTAATCGCAGCCATGGGGGGAGCAAATGTACGACTATACAGAGCGCCCTGAGCGTACCGAAGCAAAGGCAATTATGCGCTTAGTTTCTCTCGGCACGACCACATTGGAAGACGCGCGCGAGTTGATCAGCATTCCTGAACGCCAAGAGCAAGCCCTTCGAACGTTCGTTGCGATCGCGGGCAAAGACGGAGCTTCAGTGAGATCCGCCCTCGCATTCCGTCACCGAGTCATGACAGAGTTCGAGAAATTGGTCGCTAGCGCTATCAGCGACGTTGCTTCGAACCACGACAATTCCCAGTTGTAAGTCTTTAACATAGAACTCATTCTGCGACTCTGCCGAGCAGCGCCAAAGTTTCTCCTCGGCTTCTGCAAGGCTTCGATATGTGCCGCGCCACGCGGTGAAGCTGGCGTCTTTGTTCTTCCTGTGCTCAAAGACATCGAACCTGTGGGGGGCGTACTCGACGCGCATACCTTGAAAGTTAAGGCCATTTAACGCGAATCGACATCGGGCGTTTCCGGTACGTTACCTGACAGCATAGCGCCGGGATGAGACGGACCAGCCGGGTCGCCCGGACGCGACGTAAGCCGTCCACCAAACAAACGTACTTGAGCGTTCAGGGTATGTTTCAGATTAGCGGTGTCTCGCGAGACCTCGCACGTATAGACACGATTCGGCGCGGGTGGGCTTCCGAGTCAAGCAAAAGAATTTAGTCGCTCAGAGGAGGCGCTGCGTTTCGCGGCTGATAACGCTCTCGACGTTGTTCGTTATTTCAGTTGGTAAAGAGCACGTCCCTGCTGCATCGTCACGACCCGTGCATTTTTTTCAACAAGGTAGCTCACGACCCCCTGCACCAGTTCGTGCGTGACGCTCGTGGGCTGGCCCGTTTCGTCTACCCGATGAAAGACTAGAACCAACCACGTGTTATTTGCCTGTGCGTCGTCGATGGCCTGTGTGATGGTGTTCAGCGAGTCATCTCCGTCAGGCCCAAGGATATAAGAATCCAACAACAAGTAATTCGCGGATGAGTCATTAAACCCACGTTTCGTATCGCGTGCGTCCAGGAAGCCCGCGGTGCCCACAATCGATAAGGTCGTATCGTCGTAGTCTCCGTACGGATAGGCAAACGAAACAGGGTTGATACCCAGCGATTGAAGATCACTGACGGAGCCAACGATCTCATCTTCTTGCTGCGCGGGCGTGAGGGTTGAGAGATGGAGATGCGTGCGCGTATGGGCGCCGATCTCATGACCTGAGTTTTGCATCGCTAGCACTTGCCCGGTGGACAGATACCCGGGCGTGTCCAGCTTCTTGGTGATGATGAATTGCGTCGTCTTGTAACCAGCTGCTTCAACGATCGGAAGACCTAATAGGAAACCAGACTCAAATCCATCATCAAAGTTGATGGACACCGCACCCTCGGTCGCCACTGCGGTGCGGACCGGGTTGTTTGTCACGCCGCCACCACAGCTCACCAACACGAAAACTAGAAAGAACAATAGCCAACTGAGCCGCACGGGGATGGACTCCATTACAATTAGGGGCTAGGAAGACTGAATTAGCTCAAACCCAATGCAGAAGCTTTAGTTGCGGATGAATTTTTAGAAATTGGCATGTATTTCAAATTTTTCGACGAAGTGATAGGCTACAAGCGAGTTGCTTAAGCTGGTTTGGTTTCCTTCCGGCGCCCGGTCGCCGTCCGCCTCTTCTTCCGTAGAGCGCTCCATCCCGATGGCCCTCCTGATCACCGACGATAGCCGATCGATTCATCGACCCCGTGGTCACTCATCCTGCCTTCATTGCCACATGCCAACCAAAGCGGTCTCGACGGCACGTGGACGACACAGGCTGATCCACTGCCACCGGCAGGAGAGCGGCGGATCGGCGATTTCGATCCAGTCGTCGTAGCAGATGGGTCAGAGGCGCTGGACTCCACCGAGCAACCGGGGATATGGCTGTGCGACACACAGATCAGTACTACGAGTGTGCTGGCTGGGCCGATGATGGTCCTGTTGCCGAACGGCACGAGAGTTGTCGCGTGGGCGGATGCCTCGGGTGTGTGGTTCGAGGAGGTGCCGAAATGACGCTTTCGTATCGCCAGTGTTACGTACCGCACATGGCATCTCTTCGAGGTTGACCGCTCTCGCTGGCGCAACCACAATCACCTCATTCGAGGTGACGCCATGCTCAAACCACTCTTCGCAGTCTTCGTCCTGGGAATCGTTCTCTTCATCCACGCCGCTCCCGCAACCTGCACCGGCTCCGACCCGTGCAACGCGTGCAAGAATTGCAAGTATTGCCTTCATTGCGCGAAGGAGGGTGGGAAGTGCGGGGTGTGCAAGTGAGGCCCACATCGCTGCGATTGGTGTCGTTAGCCTTGGCGTTGCTAATGCTTCCCGTCAGTCTCTGAGCCGACTGCGCAGACGCGCTTCGTCAACTCGAAGGATGGACGGTCCTGAGCGTGACTTCCGTCGATGGCAAATTCGAAGGATGCGACTTTGGTCGAAAGATCAAACTGGAAGATGGGTCGGTGCTGACTTGTGCCGCCTAGGAACTCTTTGACTACGTGACGATTACTGGAGAGGCGTTCCTCCGGTCGGGGGACCTTGGAATACAGGATTAGCGAGCAAGACGTCACTCGGCTTCGCTGGCTTCGTTCGCAGCGGGGTTGATTGTCCGATTTATAAACCGAACAGATAGATTCATGTCGTAAGACTCGTCCGTAGGTCACTGACCAGCCAATCTCCGCAACCTCAACCATTTCTCTGCTTCAGTAGCTATTCGAAACACGCGCATCTCGCGAAAATATTGCTGCCCGAGTTCCTCAAACCCTATCATCATGTCAAATAGAGCGTCCCTGCTAGCGACGATAGCACATACGCCGAACTCAATTTTGTCTCGAAACAAAGCTATTGCATTAATCATGGACCCAAGCTCGCCGCTTTCCGGTAAAGAACCCAGTTCACAAAGGTCCAAGAAAACATCCAGATGATCTGGGCAGACCGGATCTCGCTCTAATTCCTGCAAATGATGGATGACTTCGTCGAGCTTTACCAATCCAACGCACTTGGTATGAATGAGTCTCTCGTTCACGTCAATTCTATAGGTTATCGGAACTCCCAGAGCTCCTAGCCCACTACTTACAAACTGCATGCCCTGACAAACCGCTTCCACAGCGGCTAACAGTTCGCTCCCGCCATGTGCTTTAACAACGTAGCCCAATGCCCCTGAGCTGAGGGCTTCCTGCGCTATGTCGGGAGAGGATTCTTGGGTTAGGAAGATTATTTTGGCTTCTGGGACGAGCTTGCGGATTTGCCGAGCTGCGGCGATTCCATTCAGCGTTGGGAGGCCAAGATCGAGCAGAATCAAGTCTGGTTGCAGTTCTTCCGCTTTCTGAACTGCTTCTAATCCATCTGACGCCTCGCCGATGACCAGCAAATCTGGCCTGTGTCCCAGCGTCGAACATACGAATCGACGGAATGGTTCGTAATCGTCGACCACAAGAACCAAGATAGATGACCCGCTTTGGTCAGCGTCCGCTGACGGCGGACGCGGCTTCTTTTCCATAAAACTCCTAGCGTTCTTACCCTGCCGCACGTGCAGAATCGCCTAAATCGAAAGGAACACGGGCGTGGACGGTGGTGCCCCGCTTGGGCTGCGAGTCGATTGACAGCGTTCCACCCACTAACCGCAGGCGCTCCTGCATGCTCGCGAGGCCAAGCCCAGTACTCTTCATCGCGATGTCTTGATCAAAGCCTGCGCCGAGATCGCTGATGGTGAGGTTAATCGCTCCCGTGCTTCCCCATAGGCGTACTTCGAAGCGCTTGACCCCACTATGCTTTGCGGCGTTGCGTAGGGCTTCTTGCAGAACTCGGAATAGAGAAAGAGAGATTTCGGTTCCCATGGCTGTAGGTAAATCGTGACTCTGGAAATCAATTTCCATCCTCTGGCGCCCACTAAACTCTTTGCAGAAGTTCTTTGCCGCTCCAACGATACCCAAGTATTCCAATTTCGCAGAGTGCAATTCGTGCGATAACAATTGAACATCGTTCGCTATTTGCATGGTTTGGTTTCGGAGTCCGCCGATTCGGCTGCGAAGTCCCGATGCCGCGTCAGGGACATCTTGCTGGACTCCTTCCAGTTCTATCAAGAGGAGCGCGAGTCGTTGGCCAACGTCGTCGTGCAGGTCTCTTCCAATCCGAGTACGTTCCTGCTCGTGTGCTTCAATCAGCTTTCGGCTCATACCTAAAAGTTCCGCTTCAGCATTCTTGCGGTGGGTAATGTCCTCGGAGAAGATGAGAATCCCACCCTGCACCCCGTCTTGATTCTGCCAAGGGCGAATCGCCCATCGGAGCCAAGTGGTGCCGCCCTCGCGATCCCAAGAGTCTTCTTCGGCTCGCACCGTTTCTCCAGCAAGAGCGCGGCGGTGAATCTGCTTCCACCGTTCGGGAATGTCAGGGAAGATTTCGTAGTGAGAACGCCCCAGCATCTCCGAACTGTCGAGCGAGAAGTCCGAACACCAGCGGTCACTCACTTGGAGATACCGCATGTCACGGTCGAGCATCGCCACCGCGGCTGGCACGTGCTTGACGAAGATTTTCAGCAGTGCTTCCCGCGATTGCAGTAATGCCGCTTGCGTTTCTAAAGTGCGGTTCACTTCGAAACGCGCCTCTTCTGCCAGCTTGCGGTCCGTGACATCTATGTTGACGCCGATCATCTTTGAAGGCTCGCCAGATGCATCCGTGAAAACTTGCCAGCGCCCTGCGATCCAATGAACGCTCCCGTCAGCCCAGACCACCCGCCATTCACCTGTAGTTGGTTGTCCGCTTTTCATCGCGGCGTCAACCAACTTGATGACTCCGGCGCGGTCATCGGGGTGAACGAGATTCTCGAAAGCAGTCTGTGTCCCGCCGAAACCGCCCGGCGGCAAACCGTACAATGCCTCTAGTTCCGGCGTCCAAGTATTCACTCCAGTCCGAATATTCCAGTCAAAAGTTCCTATGCGAGCCGCTTGCTGTGCTAATCGCAGCCGCTCCTCGCTGGCGCGTAGTGCCTCTTCTGCCAGCTTTCGCTCTGTGATGTCACGGGCTATTCCAGAAATGCCCACAGTTCCGCCAGTTGAATCCTTGATTGGCGAAATAGTTAGGGATACGTTAATTCTTTTCCCTGTTTTGGTAACACGAACCGTTTCAAAATTCTCGATGCGATCTCCCGATTTCAACGTTTCAAGAATCTTGTTCTCCTCATCCGGTAGCTCAGGCGGGACAAGCATACTAATCGGCTTACCTACGGCCTCAGCCTCCGTGTATCCGTAAATCTTCTGCGCACCTGTGTTCCAACTTACGATAATTCCATCCAAAGTCCCCGAAGCAATCGCATCGTCAGACGATTCGATAACTGCGGCATGCCTGTACCGCGCTTCCTCTGCCTTCTTTTTGTCCGAGATGTCCTCCACCATCGCAAGTACGAGCGGAGACGGACTACTCTTCAATAAAGAAATGCTTAAGCTCCCCCAGACCAAGGAACCACCTCGCCGAAAATAGCGCTTTTCCAGTTGGTAATGCTCTATTAAACCTGCTCGCAATTGCTGAAAAAGCGCCCAATCCTTCTGTGCGTCTTCAGGCGGAGAAAAATCGACACAGTGTTTGTTGCGCAGTTCCTCTTCGCTAACACCTAGGAATGAGCAAAAGGCAGGATTTACGAAGAGAGGCTGCCCCTCTAGGTTTTCCACGACAATCCCAATGGGACTCGCGTTGAAAACATCACGGAAAAGCTCAATGTCGGGCGCCCGAGTTCGTGCTGCCTCTCCCATAGAGCAATTTGTATAGCACCATCCATGTCTGACCACAATAATGAGCAGTTGACCAGCCCCGGCTCGATGCTCGGACGGCATCGAGATGTTCGACTTAAATCCAACAAGCTCGCCACAGATATGTTGGAGGAGTTCGCAAATACACGTCCCTAGGCGGGGGCCGCTTCATATTTTCAGAAGAGATGGACGAAACGGCTTGGGTTGCCATGGGGCGACTCTTGGCAGTTCGAAAATGCGCAGGAGAACGTCCATAAGATCTGGCGCGGAAGCAGCCGTTTCCCAACTGCGATGGTGAGCGTCAACTTAGGGTTACAAGGCGACACGCAGGATAAGGTACCGCTCATTGTCGACTGGGACCGAGGGATGTTGAAGGTCGAGCCGCACACGCTCGATCAATTGGTCTGGCTGGTTCTGCTGCAATATTCCGGGCGTCTAGGCATCTGTGAAAATCATGGTGACGGTGGGGACTGTGTCACACCGTACTTTTTGAAGTACCGACCCAAGTAACGTTTCTGTTCCGATCCATGTACGACACCTGCGAAACGCGAATCGGCGCGTCGCTGGTGGAGCAGAGAAGGCAACAAATGGCTTGCCGAGCGTAACAAAAAGTCTGACTCAAAGCGGAGTGATCGATGATCTACAAACGCGGCTGTAACAAGAAGGTGCTGACGGCGCGTGCTCCAAATGCGGCGACCGCGGCGCGTGCGGCGCTTACTGGTACAAGTTCATGTGGCAAGGCAAGCTCGTGCGCGAATCGACGAAGCAGGGCAACGATAAGGTCGCGCGGCAGATGGAAGCCGCTCACCGTACTTCGCTAGCAAAGGGCGAAGTCGGCATTAGAGAAAAGAAGCCCGCGCCGACGCTCAGGGAATTTATCGACAATCGCTTCGAGCCATGGGCTAGGGCTACTTTTGAGAAAAACTCTCCCAAGACGTGGCTGGATTGGTATCGGGTCGGACTCAGGGCCATTCGTCGACACGAACCCTTGGCGCATTGCAAACTCGGCGATATCACCGGCGAAACCATAGCCGACTTCGCTGCTCACAGACAGGCCGAAGGACTCCAGGTGAGCAGCGTCAACAGCTCGCTCCGAGTGTTGCGGCCTGTTTTGCGATCGGCAGTGAATGGGGAGCGGCAGACGCAGCACCGAAGGTAAAGCTCCTAACTCGAGAGCGCCATCGCGAGCGCGTCGTCAGTCTGGAAGAGGAGGCGCGTTATCTCAGTGTGGCACCTGAACCTCCTCCGTCGATCGCTCCCGTTCTATGCGATACCGGTATGAGACCTGAGGAATGCTTCCGATTGCGGTGGGAATCAATTACATGGGCGAACGGCAGACACGGCAGCTGCTCGTAACACACGGTAAAACTGCGGCGGCTCGTCGGGTGCTTCCGATGACATCGTGTGTCCGATCCATCCTTGAAACGCGATGGGAAGAGGCAGCGCGACCGACCGATGGATGGGCTTGGGTCGCACCAACGCGGAGTGGGCATGTCGAATCCTCAAGCCTCAAGAAGCGACATGCGCGAGCGTTCGAGACACTGCGTATCAACAACACGCCGATCAGGAAATTCGTGCTGTACAGTCTTCGCCACATGTTCCTGACACGACTTGGCGAGTCGGGTTGCGACGCCTGGACACTGGCGAAGATCGCCGGTCAGAGCAACGTTTCTATTTCTTCTCGATACGTGCATCCGTCTGAGGATTAGATGCTGGCCGCAATGTCAATCTGAGTAGGCACAATATTGGGCACATCACCACAGGCGAGCAAACGCTCGCAGTCCCCTCAAAGCGCCTAACTCAATAGAAACGAAAGAAGAAGTTTGGTGGACGTGACAGGGTTCGAACCTGCGACCCCTGCTTGCAAAGCAGGACCCTGAAAAACACTAAATGCTTTGTTCAGTGTCGCTTACACGTCAAATCAAGTCAATTTTCGCTCTCTTAGTTGTCCCGAAGTTGTACCGAGTTTCAGCGTCGAGCTGAACGCAACCCATTTCCTTCTATCAGGCGTCACAGCAGGTGGCTACAAAGAGGGAGCGGACGCGGATCGACGCGATGCTTACACAAGCTGGAACGCACTAGCTGCGTCCGCTCCCGTCCACTAGCAAGCGACCATTCAATGCGTTACCCCCGGAGAGCATCTTGAAGATTGTGCCGGTGATTAAATCGAGCGATCTGCAAAGGTCGCTGCACTTCTACACCGCAGTGCTGGACTTTGAGCGCAAGTGGCCCGGCCATGAAGAGCGCGAGATGGCGAATGGAGTCGTTGACCTGGTTGGGGACGGGGCCGAACTGCAGCTTTCACGTCATTCAGGAGACGGGGTCTTCGGCTCCGTTAACCGCGTGTTTGTCGATGATGTTGACGAGCGTTACGCGACCTTTCGCGCTCGTGGTCTTAACACAACACTTCGTCCTGAATCTCCGATTCACACCGCACCAGTTGATCAGACGTGGGGACTGCGCGAATTTGCGGTGACCGATCCAGACGGAAATAATCTTTGTTTCTGCATGCCCACGCGTTAGCGTCGCGGCGCAAGAGTCGATCATCTACGGGGCGGTGGAGCGCCACACGCTAAAAACAGGGAGGGGAATGCGGATCGACGAGATGCTTACACAAGCTGGGACGCACTGGCCGGGGCCGCTCCCGTCCATCAGGACGTCTGGCATGTATTGATTCGTCTCGATGATCGACTCTCGTGGTAGTAGAATTGGGCTTGAGCGTCAACCCAGCAATTTCACTTCAGGCTACCTTCATGAACGCCAAACTCGATACGAACAGAATCGTCGCACAATTTCAACTACGGGCTACAGCAGAACTAAAGCGCGAACTTGACGAGATCAAATGGTGGGAAGATCGGGTCCGTCACGGCCTCATAAAAAGAGACCACGCTGACCGGTATATTCAGTTGTCAAAACGCATTATTCGAATAAAGCGGCACGTCCTGGGCTTTCCAGAATTCCCTTGCTGATGCGTATCGCCCTTGATCCCGCACATCGCGTCGAGCACGCGAAGACTTTCTTGTCCGAGTTGCTCGCGCGAGGTCCAGTTGCAGTAATGAGCATACGACGAGCCGCAGTAAACGCGGGCTGGAGCGTAGGTGTTGGCTGGGCTGCTATCAAGCATGCGAAACAGGAACTGGGATTGATTGCTTTCCGGCAAAAGGGCGCTTGGCATTGGGGCTGGCCGGATGTTGGGCAGAGTCTCACTTCTGAAGCTGGTGGGACTAAAGTTGCGGTCAGGAACTCTGGCAGGAGTTCCGGCAACCAAGGCGGTGCGTTCGACTCCCTCGCGCGTGCCGCCTTCTTCTTTGAGTCGGATAAAAAAGACGCAGATGAACAATCGGGAGTATGCTGTGTGAAACTGTCAGGAAGAAATCCGATGTCTCGCTATGCGCTTGCGGTCATATTTGCATTTTTCCTAGGAACACTAACGTCAGCCCAGTGTCTGACCACTCTCCCATCCAATCCCCCGTTCGTTCCACCCGCCCCATATCCATCTGAGGCCTCTAACTCATCATTTTGGTACGGCAAGGGTGCACTTTGGACGGCGCTACAGGCTGACGGTAAATGGCCCGCATTCGGAAAAGAAGAAGATGGCTGGGTCTATCGGACGAAACTAGTTTTTTGGCATCGTGGCTTCGATTGGCGCACAGAAACCAAACCCGACCTCATCGTGACTGGTAAGCGATTGGACGGGGAGGCTCCGACTGTCGCCGTGGCTAACGCGAATGCTGTATTCCTGCCTAGCCGTGAAGGCGCGGGCATGATGACTCTTATCGACATTCCAAAGGCCGGATGTTGGGAGATTACGGCACACTATAAAGGGCACGATCTGAGTTTCGTCGTTTCAGTCGAGCCTGAGGCCCGCCGCTAATCGTCGTACCCGACGAGAATGACCGGCTGACGGCCCGACTTGAGCGAGCCATTCGCGCCGAAGCGGTCGCAAGGTTCCAAAGTCTAGCGTGAGAAGTACACTCTATTCCGACTTACCCGGCAGAATTTGTAAACGTCATGGTCCGTGAACAACAATTGCGTAACAGTCTGCATTCAATCTTTGCAGAATTCCGCTACGCGCTTCGCCAACTTCGCCAATCGTCATCCTTCACAGCCGTCGCCATCCTCACCCTTGCCCTTGGCATCGGCTCGACGACGGCCATCTTCAGCGTCATCAACGGCGCTCTACTCAATCCCTATCCGTATAAAGAAGCAGAACGCCTGGCGACTCCCAAGGTATTCGCTGCAGACCAATTCCGTGCCTGGCGCTTTCCCGCCGCCGCCTTCGTAGACTTCAAAGAACGAAACCACACCTTTGACGATGTGTTCGGTCTCGTCTACCACCAGTTTCATCTCGCCCGTAGTCAAGGAGCGGAGGAATTTCCTGGAGGATGGGTCACTCCCGGCACTTTCGAATCCCTCGGTACAGGACCATTTCTAGGTCGCACCCTTACCACCGACGATGCGAAGGCAGGCGCTCCTCCGGTTTTTGTGATCAGCTACAAACTGTGGACCGAGGTGTTTGGTCGCGACAAGAATGTTCTTGGTGCCACTTACACCCTTGATGCCACACGAATGATGCTGGTCGGTATCATGCCCCCGCGTTTTCAAATTGGTGAGGTCGATCTCTGGTTGCCTTTGGATATTAAGCGAGACACGTTCGTGCCCGGAGCCGGTCTTGTATCCAATGAAATTTGGACGGTCGGGCACCTCAAGCTGGGTGTCAGTCCTCAAACTGCCGCCACAGACCTTCAAGTCATCGCATCGCCATTTCAAAGCAGTGACCCCATCTACTTTCCACCTCAATTCAAAATTGTCGTCAACGCTCTTAATGGCGATGCTGTCGGCGGGGACTTTCAGTTTGGCTTGTTTGCGTTGATGGGTGCAGTGACGATGCTGCTTCTCATTGCATGCAGCAACGTTGCCAACCTGCTCCTCGCCCGTGCAACTACACGGGAGCAAGAATTCGGAATCCGTTCCGCCTTAGGTGCTAGTCGCTTCCGGCTTGTTCGTCAACTTCTGGTTGAGAGTTTCTTACTTGCGCTCGTCAGTTGCGCTCTCGGCTGTCTTTTTGCTTATTTAGGGTTGAAAGCGATGATTGCCTTCATTCCAGCGAACACGATTCCCCTTGAAGCGGTTATCACTCTAAGTCCCGTGGCTTTGCTTTTTTCCTTGAGCGCGACAATTTTCACCACGTTGGTCTGTGGACTTGCTCCTGCTCTTCACGCGCTTCGCTCCGACTGCCGGATTGCCCTCAGCGCTACCGGCAAGGGAGCGGTCGGCGGTTTCCGTCACGGCAATCTACGCTCCGTTCTTGTTGTTGCGGAGGTGGCGCTTGCAATTGTGCTTTTGGTTGGCTCCGGCCTACTGCTTCGTAGCCTCGCCGCACTCCGTAGTGTGAATCTCAATTTCAATCCTTCCCAAGTAGTCTACGCGGACATTTCTTGGCCGGGAGGGCGATACGATGGCACGCAGAAAAAGCATCTTTTTTTGCGTCAGTTATTGGATCGTATCTCCCGACTTCCCGGGGTTCAAGCTGGTTCGGAATCTAGCTTTTTCCCGCCGTACACCTTCGGTTGGACAACTGTCGCGATCACGGGAAAACCTAAACCTGAGAACAGGAACACTGCATCGATATTTTGTTCCGAAGGGTACTTTCACACGCTGAACCTGCCGCTGCTTCGAGGAACTTTCTTTTCCCGAAATGACCTGGACACAGCGCGTCATGTTGTAATCGTCAATCAAAGCTTCGCTCGCGACCGTTTCGGCCAGGAAGACCCTATTGGTCACCGAGTCAGGTTCAGTGACTATGAGACGTTGCCCGATTGGCCTCACGAACCTTACTTCGAAATTATCGGTGTCGTTGGCGACGGCAAAAACAGCGGCTTACAAAACCCGCCCAGACCGGAAATCTATCTCCCGGCCAGCCTCACGGGTGCTGCGGGCGGCGGCATCATGGTGAGAAGCGATGGCAATCCGCGCGCAGTTCTTAAGCAAATCCGAGCCGAGATTTTGGGGATTGATCCCGAAGTCGCCATCAGCGAGGCCGGAACCATTGCTGATCTTCTGCAGCAGAATTACTTTGCTCGTCCGCGTTTCCTCTTCATCACACTCTGCACATTCGCCACGATCTCGCTCTTATTGGTAGCTGCTGGAGTATTTAGCGTTATCTCCTACACCGTCGTCATGCGAACCCATGAGATCGGCATCCGCATGGCCCTGGGCGCACATGGGCCTCAAATTCTCGCTTTGGTTTTGAACAAGGGCACGCGACTGATTCTGTGCGGAATTGTAGTCGGCCTATCCGCTAGTGTTTTCCTCACCCGTTTTCTCGCCAGTCAGATTTGGGGTGTCTCGACAACGGACCCTCTTACGTTCGCCGCGATAGCTTGTATCGCCTTATTTGTGGGCATTCTCGCATGTCTTATTCCGGCTCGCCGCGCATCCCGCCTCGATCCGTTGGTCGCACTAAGATACGAATGAATAAGGGTGCTGACGGAAACTCTGTGCCGGTGCGCTTAACCGTTCAGCTTACACTCAAGATGCATCGGCACCTCCAACAAGTCGAATTGCTGCATATTAAATTTCATTTTATTGAATGCACCACCTATAGCGACCTACGATAAAATCCGCTCGGCCACTTCCTTGAAGGAGACCACGATCGTAAAAGTTCTGAAATGTGGTGATGTCGTTCCTGGATGCAAAGAAGAAATTAAAGGTGATTCCGAACACGACGTGCTACGCAAAGCTACACGCAAGAATTTGTGTTCTCACCTAAAGGTTCGCTTTATCGCGAACCGCATTCTGTACCCGGTCGATCGCATCCACCACCACGTCAGGCCGATCAATGATGACGAAATGCCCGCTGTTGTCTGCAACCAGTTGTTTGCTGTTCTGAGAAAGGGACAAAAGCTTCGCTTGCAATTCGGTGTATCCGGGGATGCCGTCGCCGCCCGTCGTGACATCGATTAGGGGCTTGTCGCCTAACGGGTGGTCATGCTCATTGGTGATTGAGTCGACCTCTGTGACACATCCCTGCGTCGTTTCATGGTTGGATTGCAAGGCAACTTGATTTCGGGTTTGCGCCATCGCCCAAAGATGAAGTTCACGATCTTGGGCGGATAGCTTTGAGAAGTTTGGGTCGCTCTCAATCCCAATAGTGACGGGTGGTCCCCCGTTGAGAGTCAAAGGCATCGGAGGTGGGTTCATAGCAAGGACCTTGGGATCGGCAGAAGGATGAGAAGAGACCGAGAATGACATCGCGTGATCGATAAAAACGATGCCCGCCACTTCGTCTGCATATCTCGCCGCAAAGATTCGCGCAACCAACGCACCAAGTGAGTGTCCGACCAGCACATACGGTCCTCTAATCCCCGCGTTCTTCAGAGCGGTATGGACCTCTTTGACCCGTAACGAGCAGGAGTCTTTCGGGCCAGAGTCACTCCATCCGATTCCTGAATGGTCGTATGAACACACCTGAGTAACCTTTGCTACTTCCGGCTGGACAAGACCCCAATCGAAGGAAAATCCCGCACCAACGATAACGACGGTAGGACTTCCCGTGCCGATGCAATAGAGATGAACTCGATAGCCACCCACATCAACCAATTTGCCTAAAGGCGGCGGTGTATTCTGAGGTTCACTGGGTGTTTGCGCTGGTGTCGCGCTTTGGAAGGAAGTAGCAAGAACGAGGACGATGCCTAGGCGGCTGTAGACAAGCATTCGTTTTCTCCGACCCTCGCGCTCTCGGATTCTGGTTCTATCAGCTTCGTTGCCCGATCAAATTCAATTGGCCATAAAGACAACTCAGCGACGAGCGCTCGTCAAATGATAGACGCCTTCTCCGCAGACCGTGCATTCGTATGCCCGGCATTCCAGACGATTAATGCTCCGCGCCTTCTGCGCTTTTGTCAGCGCGAACATTAAATTCTAGCTCAAAGAATATCCTTCAAATCTGAATGCTCAGGGTCGGCACGCGCCGAAATCCTTACTGATCCCTTTAGTTTCCCAGACGAGCGTCGTGCCAGAGTTGGATTTGATCTTCTTGCCCGCCAAAGTCACTCGCTCTCCCTGCTTGACGCCTGCTGTGTTGCCGGAAAGAACGTAAACGTGTTTATCTTTTTCGCTGGTTACGAGCATTCCGCTATCGCCAGAGTTTACACATCCCGTAATCGTTTGACTTTTAGCGTGAGTGATAACCAGGAGCGTCACGACTACCACCGCAGCAGACACGGCAACTATAGCCACAATTATCAGGTCCCCGGTTGTTTTCAACGAATCTGCCCTCGCTTCCGTCGCCAAGGTAAGGCAAAGAACGCAAATCACTGCGAGACGCCAGGGGAATTGTGAATTCACACTGTCTCCTTCTTCACCAACCGACTTTCACGCGCCGCAAAGGTACACCTCGGACCAGATGATTACAATCTATCGGACGCAACGAGATGACTATCTACTCCGAAGGCTGCAAATCGGTTGCGTTGGTGGAATGGCCATGACTGGGGTACATTCAGGCAGGAGAATTCATGAACATTCTAGCGGCGATAAAGCGCGAAGAGAGAAACTTAATCAATAACTGTTTCACCTTTTCAACCTCAATGAAGCCATCCGTTTCGCACGAATGGCAGTAAAGATCGACTCGGAAACCCGGGTCAAGGCTTGATAGTGATCTCTGTCAAAAGCCGGTAGTCCTCACGGCCTCCACCTCCCCGAGTTGCAAGGTCGGCAATGCTCCAGGAGCGATCCGGCGAATGGCATGACTCAAATAGCGAAAAAACTACAGTTGTCCCACCCTCCACGCACCACCATTAGTATCACAATGTATCTCTAATCGGGAGACCAAACCTCTGGTACCGATCGATCGTCTAGAAAGCAAGGACGAGCGAAGATTTCTATGGATGAGACCACCATCGAAGGACTACGGCACACGGAACGAGCGGTTCCCGCGCTGCTCCAAAGAGTTGACACCGGTTTTTACGCGGTGGCAATGCGCTGCAAGCACTTATCTTGCTCGATTGGACGACCCCGGAACACGTCATGATCAACAATGCTGGCTGGACGCTGGTGGAGATTGCTTCGCGTCTACTCGGAAGCGAAGAACGCGAGGCGGTTCTCGGTGATATTGTCGAATCGAACGAACGCGCGTGGCAAGGTTTGTACAGCGTGCTGAGCTTAGTGGTACGCAAGCAGGCGCTCGTTTGGATGAGTCCGAAGCCGTGGTCAGCGGGTCTTGTCGTATATGCAAGTAGTTATCTCCTCATGTATGTAACCATATCCGTTTGTTGCACGTATCAACGGCTTTTCTTGCACAGAATATTCGCCTGGCACATGCCAACGGGCAACGAAGGTTTTTTCTTGTTGTCATGTCACGCCTTTTTGATGTTGGCTTGGTCATGGTCAGCGGGTTTTGTCGTCGGATCGATCTCGCGCCAAACGGTTTGGGCCAGCGGCGTGTTGTGTGCAGTTCCGATTCTTTTTCTCTGGCCAGCATTCCAACCCGGACTTCTTCCCAGACTGGAGGTGATCTTGTTCTTAGTCCCAGGCATTCTTGGATTGAGACATGGACTGCGAGCAAGCAAAGTCAGACTGTCGGCGGCGGTTCTACTGGCAGTCGCCGTCACGGTATCGATGATTGTGGCATGGAGCAACGATGCGTTATGGAGTCTTAACTGGCTGCTAATTCTGTCGCCATGGTACTTGGTTGCCGTGGCACGGAAGGCCTGATAGTCGAGAACGGGCGGCGGCGCATGAACGGCGTCGTGGCACCTTGGTCGCAGGCGCGGTGCTCCCGAAGTAGGTCATGCAATGAACTTGCGAAGATCTCGGACGCGCAGTTGATCGATCACCGCAAAACTCTACGGCAATTTTGCCGGACCTATGCCTGGACAAAAATCGACAACGGGTGGTTGATGCAATTGCATGAGGCGCGTGCAGAGTGGAGGCGTAGACATCCATGAAGAAATTCAGCGATGAAGTGAGTGGCTGATGATGTCACGCAGACGAGCTATTTGAAATCCTGAGGAACGCTTCGTTCACTAGCTTCCGAAACTCCGACTCGGCTTCAAACCATGGACTGAGTAACTAGATTAGCCGACTCGCTGACATGTCCCAGTGCCTGGTTGATGTCTTAACGAGGCCGGTTCGCTTCGGTCCGAGTAGACTGTTCGATGTTCACCCTACAGAGCGTCCGCTGAGTTCAGCTTTCTACACCAAGCGCTCCTCCGTCGACCTATACATTCAAACTTGTCAGGCACGACTTTTCGTGGCAATCATGGTCCGAAGGGGTCTGCACAAATATCCAAATGATCGCCAGAAGCATAGGCCATACGATCACCAGCATCACGAGCCATCCAGGTTTAGAGCTTAGAGCGCCAGCGACCTGACCATAGACCGGCAGGCACAAACGCGCATTGGCGAGATACGCGGCGTTCAATCCAATCAGACACGCTTGCGTAGGTGAGATTTTGGCCCTGTGCTTCAAGAGCAGCACGGAAGTGACTATTGGAATTCCGTAGCCCAGGAACAAAACCGCTAGGCGTTGCGCTTCGCTTGTCCCGGCGCGGTGCACCAAAAACGATAGCTCCACGGCAAACGTTCCGCAGACGCAAAGTATTGCGACTGTCCAAATAAAACGCCGCTCAATGGAAGTGGACGATCCCTTCGAAAAGAAAGCTCGCAATCGGAGCCAAATCATAGGGAATGCCAGGAAAAACGGCGCTCCGATGAGGACGTGTCACCAATTGCCCTGATCTCCAGGAACATTCAGCATCACGGCATCTAAGGGTGAAGTGTGGACAGCATACGGAATAAATACCAATACGGCTGCGATCAGAGACACCAGCAACATAATGGTTCTGAATAGAGTCGAACCCCGCTCTTGTTGTAGATCAACCATGTGCATCGATCCCGCTCTCAGTACACCGGACTTTGAACCTCTGAGGTATACGGTTGTCGTGGAAAAAAAGATTCATCCGAACGCGGCGTGCGGTAGTACGCATTTGAAGGGCCTCCTCCGGTTGCGCCGGTTGTCAAAGCCAGGCGTCGGTGCCGCCGCGAGGACTGAAAAGTGCTCGCAGAAACTTCGAGACCAGAACGATTCACGATTCATTAAAGGACATCGGGCAGGAAGCTCCACCGCCAGTCGCACCACCACCTTCACTCGCAAAGTTGTCGAAGGCGATTGAAGCGACGCTTCGAAGAAGGACTGACGCCATTGGAAGTTGTGAATCACTGCAACAAGATCGTCATGGGATGAAAAATGAAAATCAGAATGGGAACGATTTCAGACAGCAACTTCATTAAGGCAGTTGGATTCTCTGGTGTGGCTGGCGATACGGCCACGCTCCGAATCCGCTTCGACGATGCCATCATCGACTTCAGCAAAGTTCCGTTCACGGTGTTCAAGAAACTGGTTCGAAGTAAGGACCCCGCACACTTCTACTTACGAAACATCCACGGCGCGTACTCATACGAAAAAGTTTAACGCGATACCGCTGTGCTGGCCTGCTCCTTCCATCGTTGAATGTTGACGCCCATCACCATGAGCCAGAACTCCACCGGGATTTCCCCGAGCGCAGACGCCGCAGCGATGAACGGGAACAGACGGTATCCGACCGGCGGGAATAGGAAAATCAGCCAACCCAAACCACTGATCGCCAACAGCACCCCCAGAACTCGAGGCAGGAAGATCGACCGGAAAATGAGGTAACCGGTCAGGATGCACCACAATCCGAAGAACACTAGATGGACGTTGAGGGCGTAAGCATTCAATTTAAGAAACACGAGCGCCAGCACCTGCAACTGTTCCAGCGTAAATGCGCTGACGGAGCTACCGCCTTGCAGGATGAGCAAAGGAGCGAGATACAACAGGCCCGTGACAGCCTGAATCGTGGATGCCACGAGGAGGACGAGCAGCGCCAACAGCGAGATGCGCCGGTTCACGGGCTTGAGCAAGTCATAGAAGAGAAGGGCGTAGACAATGTGGAATACAACTGCCAGGAGGGAGGAGGCGAACCCCAACCAAAACAACCGCTCGTGCCCCAAGATGTTGGTTGCTGTTGCCGCGGCGTTGCCAGAAACAACAAGCCTGCCGAGAATGATCACCTGGCCGAATGTTGCCGTCACGGATTCGAGCAGTTGAAAGAAACCGGCCATTCTCGCCGTGAAACGCGGAGACGTTTCTGCGATTCGTTCCATCATTTCATACCCTCCTGGAGGGGCCGCTTCAGGGTGCGTTATATCACCGATGCGTCGGAAACGCCGCTAATACCTAGTAAGTTTGGGAATGTCGTTCGCACCCAATGCGCTCGCCGTCGTGGTTGCTGGTTCCGACGTGCCCGACCAGGACTTCACGCCGACAGTGTTGACGGTGTCTTCTCCGCTCGATAGCCGCGTGATTCCGAATCTCGACCGCGTCGTGCAGGCCGCGCAGATTTTCGATGTCGACGGCCAGCTTTCCGCACCTCCACCGTTGGACTGCCGCGCTGCTGGTGCTCCCGTCGACTGCAGAGTTTCACCGCCGTTGAATTCTCGTGCGTAAATTTCAAAGCAGCAAGCATTAAGGAGCTACATCATGTCACTACCAGGAAACCAAGCAGTGCTTCCACCACCATCACAGCCAGCAACTCTTACTTACGGAGAGGCGGCGAACATCGACGCGCTGAATTCATACCCCAACGGATACACTATCGATTTGACCGACTCAAATTGGAGCGTTCCTAGCGACGGTGCCGAGTTTGATTCGTATCACTCCAGGAAGTTCGACCCAGTCAATCTGGATCAAGAACACGTCAGGCAATCGTTCTTCGAACAGTGTGGTTGTATGTGTCGGGGGAACCATCGACAGCAAGCCAGCCTTCGTTTTGAACGCGAACGCCCAATTCACGGGCGACGGTGGCGGCAACCTCACCACGAGTTAAGAATGGTGTGATCGACGGCAATCTGATTGCCACCGTTTTCAAACTGCGCCCTCGCGGTCTACCATCCGAGGCGTGTACCCGGTTGCGCCGGTTGTGGTCAGCGAGGCGTGGTTCGTGGTCGGCATGACCCCCGCGAGACGAAAATGCCCCATCGTCAACAGTCGTGAGGTGGGCACGGGGGCTGCGCGGTTAAGGACGCAGTGCCGGATACAAGTAACGCCAATTCGGACTCCGGGACTATATACATCCCACGCCGACTCCGTCGTCAAAGAGCACGCGCGAGCCGTTGGGTTTCACGCCGTGGTGCCCAAAGACACTGGGGCCGAGGTAATTCTAGTTCACGCCAGAAATCTTCTCGGAATTGGTGCCAGCCAGCTTTAACGTGTCCCGGCTTCAACGCCCTATCGGTGCTCAAGCGAGACGCGTATCTCCAAGACTGCTGCTATCGATCTCGGATAAGCCAAGGTGTTTCTCTATAAGAGTCAGCAATCACCCAGGCGCCCGCCAAAAGCGCCGTGTTAAGAAAGGTCTCGCTCCACTGAAAGGGCACTTTGGAGCCCGCCGCTACGATGGGTATCCATACCAGGAGCAAAAACAGTGCGATTTGCACGGCGGACAGTACCGCTGCCAGGCGCGCGAAAACATCTATGACCACTGAAATACCCGCGCCAATGAAGGCACATCCCGTGAAATACGCCCAAAATAGATGGCCTGGCACCCAATTTGGGATGAGTGAAATCGTGTCTTTCACGTCGATGAAATGGGCCAGACCGAAGAAGATCAATGAGAGACCGTAGATGATGCGCGCTATCCGCAGGCCGCTTATGCTGCTGATCGAGCGGAAATGTTCACGGTCCCAATCCGTGCTGAAACAGACGAAAAGCACCACGGTCCCGGACAGCATGACAGCGAGCGGAAACACGGACCAGCAAGCCGCGAAAAGAGGCGCACGAAGAAAATTGGGCAACCGGAACAGTAGCATCCAGATCAAGAAAGTTGCCAGCAACAAGCGTGCTGCCATAGCCGCCGTCCGCTGAACCAGCAGGCCAATGCCGGACAACAGTGAGACACCGATGCCGCAGTAAATTAGAAGTTCGTGTGCCGACCCGGTACCGGGAATGGGATTCCATACCGGCATCAGATCGCGGTTGAGAATGCCGACTATCCCAACACCGATCATGATGATCGCGAAAGCTGCATGACCTGTGTTTGCGATGCGCATCTGGGTGCTCTCCAGAGGGTGTTAGGTTTGGTGGCTTCAGCCCTCAATCCAAGTTGATGCCTGGCTGCCATCCGCTCTTGGCCAAGCACGTCTATACTCATACTGTGTGTCACAGAGTGCAGTCCAGCACTGGTGTGCGGCAATACCCACATCATCCAGATCAAACATAACCACTTCCATTATTCGGAGTAGGGTACCGTCTGCATAAACCTGAGGAATACTGTTGAAGCGACGATGAACCCGTGGCAGCTCAGGAGAGAGCCGCTGCATTAGATTTGGGGCCCGTCCGCTCTCTTCCTCCTAATGCTTTATCGTGTGTCGCTTACCGGGAAACTCGACCAATTTTCAGTCCCTCAGTTGGGCTACTTGGGCTACCGAATTGAGGCTGCCCGACAGCCAAGAGTCGCGGCGAGGGTGTCGTGGGAGTCCAGCCGTATGGCAGCGGAGTCTTCGCCTCCAACTACACACCGAAGACGCAGGCGAACTCGTTAATCTTTCAAGCTCCCTACAGTGCGGGCATCCTGGGACTGCGACGACCCGCAGCGGCAGGGTGCCTTCTTCGCCATTCCGCCCTGGCCTCGTCTAACTCAATTTGGAAGGCCGGATTCGGTGGACCCGAGGTTTTCTTCGGATCGGATAAATTTCTGGCGGCACGACCGTACTTGCGAAGTTCGGCGTCGGACATTTTGCGGATGCGTTCGCGGATTTGCTCGATGCTCTCCGGCTTCGACTGAGTCATTCCAACCCCGTTTGATAGACGTGTGTTCCCGTCGATTATACCCGCCAAGCTCGTTAGGTCACTGGACCCTTCGACAGTTGATTGGATCTTCGAACCGAAGCGCGACGGCTTCAGCAGGCAAACAATTGCTTCTATCGAGCGTCCCACAAAATGGGTACAAAAGAAGGAGCGGACGCAGATCGAGGGGATGCTTTCATGGACTGGGGACGCACTGTCAGGGGTCCGCCCCCGTCCAACACTAGGAATTGTTATGAAGCTCTCCTCCACGACTGCAGATCACTCTTCAGAACGAATAACGCTTCCGATGCCAGCGCCACTTGTTGTCGCTCGGTCTCTCCTTCTCTATTACATCAAACCCCCGACCCCGCCGGAGCATCGCGTCAGCAGGTTCTTAGAAGTTCGTTTCATCGATTACGGGCAACGCAAGAATTTTCTCGCTTCATGCCTCTCAGACGCGAAGTGCGTGAGTCACTGGAATTGCCTATGCTTGGCGGAACCACAAACAAGCGGTGTCTGAGTGCGGAACCGATCTTCCAAAACCCTGGCCTTGAACTCGTCCTTCTCTCTGCAGAAGGCATGTGCGAGTTCATGTCGCACCGCCTTGTCGAGTAATTCGTCGATGGACAATTGCCAAATCATCGTCAATTGCATTCCCCGAATGCTATCTCTCGTCGTCAGCGCGTCATCAAAAAAGGTCTCGTGAGCAGGGAGGTAGGTAAATGCCGGTGTCCGTGCATCGAATCCGCGAACGGACAAGAGCTCTTCCCAGTCCGTCGTGCGAACTAATACCCAGCTCCACTCTCCGAGTTCGTCAGCGTGATAACGATTCAAAACGCCCCTAAGTATGCCCATTCGCGACTGACACCGCGCGAGCGTGAACCCCTTGTGGCAAACAAAATGTTGAGCTTGCGCTTTGTCACTACCCTGTGCGCGTGCAACCGTTGCAATCAGAAACGGCGACAGCATCAGTGCAGCGAAACGACAGATTCGATGGCTCATCGCGACACCTCCGCCACCGAATCTCGCCGCTACAAGGGGCTACCTCAATACCGGGGCTAGTCATTTCGGGTAATTGGGAGGTAGGAAGTATGTCAGCACCTAATTTATTAGAACTAAAGCAGTTGTTAAGTTTGAACCGCCCACGTAACCGAAGGTGTCACTTGTCGGTTGAGGCTGCCGCGTTTAGACTGACCTTCGGATGAGGTCCGTCAGGTGGCGCAAATTTGCTCGCACCGAGTCGTTCGGTTCCAAGACTTCGAAGTCAATCTCGACACGGGAGAAGTGCACAAGGCTGGTCACAAACTCAAGCTGAGCGGGCAACCGATGCAGATCCTGGCCATTCTGCTGGAAAGGCCCGGGCAGACGGTGTCGCGTGATGAGATTGGAAAACGGCTCTGGCCGGATACTTTCGTTGACGTTGACCACAGTCTGAATGCGGCAGTGAACCGAATTCGCGATGTTCTGGGCGACTCAGCTGAGAACCCGCGGTACATCGAGACCGTTCCACGGCGCGGTTACAGGTTTATTTCCGAGATCACGGGAAGTCCCGACGGTTCAGAGACGTCGGGGTTGAACGGAGCGGACAAATATTCGACCCTTCGACTTCGATCAGTGCTGGTCACGTCTGGCATCGTCGCAATCGTTGCCACCGTCGGTTGGTTCGTCCACCAGGCTTTTATCGAAAAGCCTGCACGAACCCAGCGAACCATTACTCGGCTGACCTTCGACGAGGGACTGCAAACCGGGAGCACTTGGTCCCCAGACGGCCGATTCATCGCGTACTCATCAGCGCATGGTGGAAAGTCTGACATCTGGGTTCAGCAAGTGAGTGGCGGGGCGGCAGTGCAGATTACAAAAGCCCCAGGAAATAACTGGCAGCCTGACTGGTCGCCGGATGGAAAATACATCGCCTACCGTTCCGAAGTTGGGAACGGCGGACTATTTGTTATTCCCGCCCTCGGCAGCGACAACATTCGCCGTAAGATCTCCAATTTTGGCGTCTATCCGCACTGGTCTCCCGACGGGAAGCACATTCTATTCCTATCCGTTGGTCTTGCTGCAATGTGCGGAGTATTTGTCGAGGACGCCGATGGCAGCGGACAACCAAGAGAGGTGATGCCCGAAATCGCAAAACGAATGCAAGTGATGTCGGCAATCTGGCACCCGGATGGGAAACGAATCACGGTGTGGGGTTGGACTCTGGAACCGACGGCACTTCCGAAGTTCTGGACCGGAGATCTAAATGGAACGAATGCTCCTGTGCAAACGCAAGTTCCATCCGACCTGGCTGCAATGGCGAAGAACATCGCAGGTGAGAACATGGGAACGTGGGCCGATGCCGATTTCCGATTTGCATGGGGACCCGCGGGGAATGCTCTGTACTTCGAGCGGAGCTTCGGGGGCGCGAAGAACATCTGGCGAATGGCGATCGACCCTCGCACGCTCGGAGCGAAGGGACTCGAACGGGTTACGGCAGGTTCAGAAAACGAGTCAGATTTTGCACTCTCGCCGGATGGGGCAAATATTGTATTCACGAATGACACTGACAAGATTCAAGCATGGACGTTTCCCTTCGACGCCGCACGAAGGCGTATCACGGGGCCAGGCGAATCCATGACCTCAGAGGGTATGGAGGCGTGGCAAGGATCCTTGTCGCCGGACGCTGCGCGTATCCTCTTCTCGACCAAACGCGCCGGCAAATGGGAACTTTGGGAGAAGTCTCTTGTTGACGGCACGGAAAGCCCATTGCTAGCAGACGACGGCTATGTCCGCAACGAGGCTCAGTGGTCGCCCGATGGCTCACGGGTCGTCTACGTAAGGCAGAAAACCGTCGGCGACGGCGAGCAACAAATCGCCGTCTTGGACCGCTCCACGAGGACAGAGACGCCGTTATCGGATCTAACGCTGCAATTCCTGATCGTATTTGACTGGTCTTCGGACGGCCAGTCGCTGCTCGTATCCGAGCAAAACGAGCGAACCGGTCGAACTGAGATCTGGCGCCAGCCGGTACCAGGGGGCACTAACTCCCAGACAAGAAAGCTGCTTGTCTCTCGCCCCGACTGTGATTTTTGGCAGGAGAAGTTTTCGCCCGACGGAAAATGGATTGCGTTCGAAGCCGTTTGTGACGATCCCATCGGTTTTCGCTCGGCCATTTATCTCGTTCCGTCGGAAGGCGGCAAATGGACCCGTGTCACCGAAGGAAAGCAGTGGGACGACAAACCTCGCTGGTCTCCCGACGGACGTTCCATCTTTTTTGTCTCGAATCGGGATGGATACTTGAATGTCTTAGGGGTCCCAGTCTCTGGCCAGCGGGTTGGCGACGTTTTTGAAGTCACCCACTTTAAAGACCCCGGAAGGCACATACCAAACTTAATACCAATGATCGGTTTTTCGGTTGCAGCGAATCGGTTGATGGTGACGATCTCACGACGTTCGGGGAACCTATGGATCGTAAGCGGAGTTAATCACTAACTGACTCGCGAAGGAAGCGACCCGGTTGTAGGCGCCTGACGACCCTCGGAACATGACGATGGCCAAAATGTATTCTGATTTGCCGATACTGTAAGACCGAGTTCAACCAACTGTTTGCCTCCATCGAGCGTCTCAGCAGATGGCTACAAAGAGGGAGCGGACGCGGATCGACGCGATGCTTACACAAGCTGGGGACGCACTGGCCGGGCCGGCTCCCGTCCACCACTAGGACGTGCCTTATATATTCCCACCCACGACTCAAGGACATGTGATTCAGTGCAGGTAGACGTCGAAGCCCGAGACTTGCAGGTCTTCGTCTGGAAGAGTGGCAAATTCCGGGGCCATTTTGCTGCGTGGGGTCGGCAGTGTCTGCCATCGGGCGGTGCGATAAACCCGGGGAACGAAACCGGCGTCGCGGAACATCTTAAGGTACTGGCTGTAGCGAATCCGATTGGTATAGAAGCTGGAATTTGGCCATCAAACCGGATTCCCAGGTTTTCTGGCTGAAACGCAGATCGTTTAGATTCCCGCCCAAAATGTCCGAGATGGAGACGGTATGCGAGCCGACGCCATCGGAGCGCTGAATGCGACGCAGTTCCTGCAGCATCGGGAAAAATTCTCGTCGGCGGACGTCCTGTAGGACCGTGTGAGAAAAGACGAAGTCGATCGTCCCCGTTGGAATCTGCCGCAAAGACTCCAGTCCATGCGTGAGATACGCCCCGCCGCAAACTCTCACGACATCTTCAACAGTGGAACACGCGATCAGGCCTGGTACCTGCAGGCCGAACTTACTTAGATAAGCCTCCAAGTGTCGATAGTCGGCGATACCCGAAGTAGCAAACGATCCTTCATCGACCGCGTAAGCTTTGGAGGCACCAAGAGTACGGGCAATAACGATGGAAAAGAGTGAGTCCCCGGGGCCAAGTTCGAGCGCAACAAAGGGCTGGTCCTTGCGGGCGAACTTCGGCGACAGGACTTCAGGGTTTCTCTTTCAGACGGAGTCGGGCAGACCGGTCAATGCCTTCAGCATGTGCGTAGTTCACGCTATCGATGATTTGACTCTTTAACCACTCCTTCGCATGAGCGCCTATCGACGAGAGACGCGGTACCCGGTCGATAACATCAATTGCGAGATTGAAACGATCCACTTGGTTCAAGATCGCGAGTTCCAGTGGCGTGTTGATATTTCCTTTTTCTTTGTAACCCAGATGAGTGACTGGCCGGGGTCAGATCCCCAATGACCTAGCAGTCGACGTTTGAAATGTTCAGCCTTGAGAGGCTCGCGAAGGAGAGGATTCGCGCGAAGGTAAATCATACCCGCAGACAAATAGTTGCAGGCTCGCCAATAAGCATCAATCCTCTTCAACTCGGCAGGCGCCAAAGTCGGCGAAGGGGTCGCACTATTGCTCATTTTAATCCTTAGAGTTGGTATACCCGTGATGTTAGTGCGTTGCAACCGCTGCGTGAATAGCCGACGAAGGAAGATTCCTCTGAGGGGTGAACCGCTTACGCCCGATTTAGTATTACCCGAAGAGTTTCGCGGATGCAGCCTTTTGTTGCTCGTACGGTCTGGAACAGAATGGTTTGCATTTGCTCAACCTGATCGTCGATGGTAGCCGTCCATTCTTTAATCACCCCACCTGAGGACGAAGCTGGAAATACCCATGAAACCGAAAGCCCCGGCGGTCCCCTTTTTGAGCGCCGGGGCCTCCAGCCGGCCCGACAACATCTGCCAAGGCGATAACTAGCCCTGGGAGCCGATTTCCTGCCCTGAGCGGGCAGCCCGCTCCCGCAAGGATTGAGGGCACGGTTTGGCGCAAGCTTGGTCGCAGGGACTCTGGGAAAATGCTTCGCAGCGCTTGAGAGTTTCATTGAATGCTTCGCGGTTCATGGGTCTGCCACAACCGATTTGGAAGACTTCGGCCTGCTCTAGCGTCCGTTGCATTTCCTGGATGAACTCGTCCGGATGAGGCGGAGGAATTACGAAGGCCGAGAGGCGACTCTGCGCATCCAGCATGTGGATAGTGACTTTTCTGTTCTTCAGCCAATATTTCAAAACCCGGTCAAACGTTAGCGCTTCCATGGGGCCTCCTCGATTCGACAGCTTTTAAAGAAAATGCGGTTGAGGGGACTCGCTCCGAAAGGGGAAAGATTGCTCGCTCTCTTCCCTCGGTAAGCTGAGGTAGCTCGGCTGTACGAGTCCCGCCAACCATCTCGGTGAGCTAACTACAGTGCGCACGCTTGGGCGTGTAGGCGGGCACTGTCATCACAGGGCAGCTCGCGTGTGTGATCACGTTGTGGACTGTGGCGTCGGAAAGGTGCGTCGAGGCTCCTGGCACGCCTTCCTCCCTGTGGACACCCAAAACAATTAAGTCAGCTTGCTTATTCGCGGCGACCTCGATGATTTTGCGCCACGGCTCGCCGTGCTCGATGACGAAAGCCGGTTCGCACCAAAGACGCGCGTCGGCGCTCACGAGTTCCTCAAGCCGCCGCTCCGTGTCGGCGATACTTTGGCATGGAAGTTCATTTGCTTCCCGCTTCTCGATCACGTGGACCATGGCGAGCCTGGTGGCGCATTCCTCAGCAAGCGAGACTGCGTACGGAGCGGCCCTCATCGATGCGTGGCCGAAGTCGGTTGCGTAGAGTATCGACCGCATTTTGCCGTGCTGGCGCTCAATTCCTGTGACGTTTGGCCCGACGGTGTAAACGGGGCAAGTACTGTGGCGCAGAATCTCTTCGGCCTGAGAGCCGAGAAGGAGCCGGCCGAGTCCGGTTCTGCCGCGAGTGCCAATGACGACGAGGTCGATGTCGTACTTTTTCACAATTTTGACAACTTCAGCCCAGACTGCACCTTCGGCATGGATGACTTCGGGCTTCAATTCCGGGAATTCGGAGTGAATCGCCTGCAGTACTGCGGAGATTCCCATTTTGTGGGTGACCTCGACTCCCTCCCACGTTTGGGGTCGAAGAGCTACATTGATCGGCTCCTGTACGTTTACTGTGTAGAGCTTGGCTCCGAAGCATTGTGCCAGACCGGCCGCGAACGACATGGCCATGTTGGCGGACTCGGAGAAATCGGTAGCAAACAGAATCTTCTGGAGTCGTACGCGAGCGGTAGTTCGTTCTTCGATTTTTTTGAATGTTGCGAGCATTTTGCACCTCCTCCAGTGCAACGCGAATGTAACGGACACCGGGAAAAACGTCGGTGATGGGCGGCACACCTGCGCGTGATATGCATCACATGGAGGGGTATACTGTCGGCAAGTTTGGACACCTGAGGGTCGCAATGAAAACACCTTACGGCCTCGAAGTGATTGAGGACTGCGTCGCTTGCCCTCTGCTGAAGGATCGGCTTTTCTGCAATTTGTCCAGCGTATCGTTGCAAAATCTCGACGCGATCTCCTCCTCAGCCACATATCCGACGGGCGCGGTACTGTTTGTCGAGGGGCAGGACCCGCGAGGAGTTTTTATTCTTTGCAATGGCCGCGTGAAGCTTTATGGCGCGGCTTCCACGGGCAAGTCCGTGATTTTTCGGATTGCGGAGGCCGGGGAGATTGTCGGCCTTCCGAGCACGCTTTCGGACAAGGTGTACGAGGTGACGGCGGAAGCTCTCGAACCGGTTCAGGCAAATTTTATTCGGCGGGATCTGTTTCTGTCTTTCCTCCGGCAAAACGGCGACGCCGCGCTCAAAGTTGCGGAAATGCTTAGCGCCATCTACTACTCGACGTGTCAGGAGGTTCGATACTTGGGTCTGGCGAGTACGGCGGTCGAGAAATTAGCGCGCTTCCTGCTGGATTTGAAGCCGAGCAAAGGTGCCGATCCTGCCAAACCGAAGATACTTCTGACGCTGACGCATGAGGAAATTGCAGAGATGATTGGCACGTCGCGGGAAACGGTTTCGCGGCTCATGAACGACTTGAAACGCAAGAAATTCATTGAGCCACACGGCTCGGGCCTGACGCTGACGAACAAAAAGGGCTTGCAAGAGCTGGTGGGAGCCGGTTAAAGCAAGCTAATGCATATAAACAGTTTCAATGTGTTTCAGCGATGGCTGGTGATGGGCGGCGCTGCGCTCGCATCTTTGACTCTGTTTTCGATGCAACTCGCACTCAAAACATTGACGCGCCGCAGAACGGCTGATCCAGACGCAACGGGGTTATGCGGTTTTTTGACCCGTTTCGGAGCCATAAAATGGAGCACCATGTTCGCGCAAGCGACAATCGCCGGTGATCCTCACCCCACCAGTCACCCAGAACGTGGCGCGGCTTGCGCTCAAACACTTGTTGCCCGTCCTCGGCCCTAAGCTACTTTGCGACATTACGCCTCAAGAACGCCTCAAGACATCACGGACTATCAGCGCATTCGTCAGCAGTCTGGTGCGCAGGGTCGCACCGTCAATATCGAAGTCGCCCTGTTACGGCAAGTCCTAAAATTCTGCGATCTCTGGCGGCCGTTTAGCGGCAGAGTGCGAATGCTTCGGAAGCGACACGACGTTGCCAAGGCGCTTACGCTCGAACAGGAACGCAGCCTGTTGAGTGTCACCGCGGAAGCCAATTCCGCGTGTCACACAGCCGCGGTGCTCGCGCTGAACACCGCGATGCGCCGGAACGAGATTCGGATGCTGCGCTGGCGGCAGGTGGATTGGGAGCGCCGCACCATCACGATTGGGAGCAGCAAAACAGACGCAGGGGCGGGCCGCCTCATTCCGCTTAACGCAACTGCACTGGAATCGTTGCTGCGTTGGGCCAGCAGGTTTCCCAGCGGCGAGCCTGATCACTACGTTTTCCCGTGGTGCGAGAACAAGCGTGTTGACCCTTCGCGGCCAACAAAGGGATGGCGCACGGCGTGGCGTCACGCTCTGAAACGAACAGGGTTTCACTGCCGCTTTCACGATCTTCGAGTGACCTGCATTACGAAGCTGTCCGAGTCGCAGGCTAGCGATATGACCATCATGGCGATAGCCGGGCATGTGAGCCGCCAGATGTTGGAACATTACAGCCGAATCCGCACAGAGGCCAAGCGCGCGGCCTTAGACTCGATTGTAGCGCCCACTTTTGTTGTGAGTGTGCACCAAAACGTGCACCAAGTGTCGGCGACTGATTCTGACCGTGCCGCTAAGTTGCTGAATTAATTGGTGGACGTGACAGGGTTCGAACCTGCGACCCCCTGCTTGCAAAGCAGGTTAAATCTCATATAAGTCGTTGTTTCGGTTGCGCTTAACTGAAAACGACTGTCATTAAGTTGCTCCAAATGCTCCAAAGTTGGATTGACGTGCCCGGCTGTCTCCGTCGATCTCGCCAAACTTCCACCCTTCGACATTCGTGACGTGAGCCAGGCAACCCACTATTCGTGATCTGTTCTAGCCGTTTCGGCCTTCTAGTCATCTAAATCGCGGAGGTGCTCGATGGAAACTCAGGAACGACTGTTGGAGTGTCCCTTCTGCGGCACTGACAATCCGCCTGAAGCGGCTCGCTGGAACGACGACGACGAAAGCTCATGCGAAGCAATCTGTCAGAGTTGCGGGAAGAAGTTCTCCAAAACCGTGCAACCGGAGTGGTCGGCAAGTTAGATCGATACCAATTGCGACGGCGATGGCAGGGGATGGCTGCAGCCTGGTCCTCAATTTTTACGTTTGCTACAAATCGGGAATCCTGGGATTGCGACGCCCCGCATTTACAGGATGCCTTCTACGCAGTTCCGCCCTAGCCTCGTCCAATTGAATTTGAAAGGCCGGATTCCGTCGACCGAAGTTTTTCTTCGGATCGGATGAATCCTGGGCGGCTCGACCATATTTGCGGAGTTCGGCGTCGGACATCTTGCGGATGCGTTCGCGGATTTGCTCGATGCTTTCAGGCTTTGGAATCATTCCAACTCCATTGATCTCGCTCAAATCGTGTGAAGGCGACGATCAACGCACCAGATGCGAAGCGAAAACCTGCCATGCCTGCGTGCGACTCGCGAACTGAGCGAAATACATTAAGGTCAAGGCTGCGGTCGCGCCAATTCCGAATGTCGGATGTAGGCGGCGGTTCCGCAGCGAATCGATCAGCACAATCACCACTATCAACATCGCCCAGATGCTTAAGAAGGCGAGGTTGGTGTCGAAGAATCTGAGGAACAAACGGACAACCGCGTTGGGAAGCACGCAAAGCGTGGCTAGGAGCATTAACCGTTTGTGGTGATCTGGATGGTTCCGCAACCAAATCGCAGCGACCACTAAAGAGCCAAATAGAAACATCTGCGCGAGTTCTAGACCGAAGACGTTAAGAAACGAAAAAACCGCGTCCGTATGACCTCGGACCTCGCGACGAGCGGAGCCGTTGGCTGAACCTGATTGAGAGAGTGTTGAGACGCGAGTCAAAGCGACAAACAAGGGGCACAAGAGAAAGTGGGAGCGGGCCGACGCGATGCCTTCACAACCTTCGGACACGCTAGCCGCTCCTGTTCAATCTTCACTGGGCAACTTCGACGCCCCTGTGGCGTGTTGCCCGACGTTACCCGCACGTCGCGCTTCTAAACCGATGTTTGTTTCGTTGCTCTAATGTTCAACTGGGTCGCAGTTTGCGACTGGGTTCGAAACTCCCCTCGTCCTAGCCACGCATCGCGCAAACGCCGCCGTGTGCACCGGCGACAAGGGGAACGGCGACAGGCGGAACGACGATCCAACGTCACAAGTAGCGATTCAAAATATCCAAATTGAATCTCTAGCGTCGGAAAGCAAGTTTTCTGATACCATCGCGAAGTCTGTAGGATTGCTTCGTGGATGGGCTGTCGAAAGAATAGATGCCAGCCACTCTCGCCATTCTAGTGGTTCCTCGTCTTGCCCGACTAACTCCCGTCGATCTCTTCATCGTAATTTTCTATTTTGTATTTGTTCTCGCCATCGGCTTCTACTTAAAGACTAAAGCAAAGACTGGCGACGACTTTTTCCTTGCGGGCCGAGAAATGACCGCGTGGGTTGCTGGTCTGGCATTTGTATCCGCCAACCTTGGCTCTATCGAGTTGCTTGGCTGGGCGGGGAACGCATACCAGTACGGAATTATGGCCGCGCATTGGTACTGGATTGGTGCCATTCCCGCGATGGTGTTTCTGGGCCTAGTCATGATGCCGTTCTACTACATCTCGAAAACTCATTCTGTTCCTGGCTATCTCCAATTGCGTTACGGTCCAGAGGCTAGCGGATTAAGCGCGATAACCTTCGCGGTGATGACCATTCTGATGTCCGGCGTAAATATGTATGCCATGGCCATCGTGATGAAAGTTATTCTTGGCTGGAATCTAAATTTCAGTATTTGGATTTCATCTCTGACGGTTGGTGTTTATGTCGCTGCCGGGGGACTTTTTTCCGCAATTTTTAATGAAGTTCTCCAATTTTTCCTTATCTGGCTTGGCGCACTGTTGATCCCGATTCTTGGACTTGCGGAGGCGGGAGGCTGGAGCGGGATGGTGGCACGCATTCACCAGAACTTCGCGGGGCAGGACTTCACGCACATGTGGGGTCCCATGCGGTCGGCTGCGGCGAACCCAATGGGCATTCAGTGGATGGGTATCGTGTTCGGTCTGGGCGCAGTTCAGTCCATGGCTTATTGGACGACAGACTTTCTCGTAGTGCAACGCGTCCTCTCGGCGAAGGACATCCGTTCGGCCAAGATGGCTCCCATCATCGGTTGCTTCTTCAAAATGGCGGTGCCACTCATAGTGATCCTTCCGGGACTGCTTGGCCGCGCTGTTCTGCCTATGCACCTGTTTCCGGCAAGCGCTGTTGGACCCGGACAATACGCTTATGATGAAGTGCTGCCGCTGATGTTGATACGCTATTGCGGTCCGGCGTTACTGGGGTTGGGAATCACGGCTTTGATTGCCGGGTTCATGGCGGGCATGGCAGGAAATGTCAGCGCTTTTGCTACGGTCTGGACCTACGACATCTATCGTGCCTTCATTCGCAAGTCCGCACCCGACCAGCACTATGTCTCCATGGGTCGGTGGTGTACGATTCTTGGCCTTCTCATCAGCATCGGGACGGCTTACATCGTGATGCACTTCGCGAGCATCATGGATTACGTCCAGGCGCTCTTCAGCATGTTCGTAGCGCCGCTCTTTGGAACCGTGGTTCTCGGCATGCTTTGGAAGCGCGTGAGCCGGGCGGCGGGCTTTTGGGGACTTTTGCTGGGCGTGAGTTCATCAGTGACGATCTTCCTCCTCATGAAATTGAATCCCGTTCGCTGGGTGCCCATCTTTGCGCTGACCCCGCAAGCCTCCGGCCTTGCTCAGGACATGTACCAAGCGCTCTGGGGTTGCGTAACTTGTGTCGTCGTGACCGTGATCGTAACTCTTGTGACCCGGCCCAGACGGGAGCAGGAGTTGAGGGGGCTAGTCTACAGTCTGACAGAAGTGGCACAGGAGCAATCCAAAAGCATCTGGCAACGGCCCGTTGTATGGGGAGTTGTGGCGCTCGCATTGTTTGCAGTTCTTCAGATTATTTTCTGGTGATCTCACATGGAACAACACCATCTCATTCCTGTTTGGTTCTTCGTTGGCGTGATGGTCTTGGTATACGGTGTTGCTATCTTGCTGACCGGTCTGTCTGAATGGTCGTCTCCGCCCGCCACTGTACTGGCAGATGTCCATGCGCCTGTATGGTGGGGTGGACTTCTGATTCTGATTGGCGGATTTTATTGTTACTGTTTCCGCCCTGGCCGCAACAACCTCTAGGCAACGGGTTCTCTTAACGACCGCTTGCTGTTGGCCGATTTCGTTGCGCCGCTTTCCGTCTTTCGGCCCGAAATCATGGTCATTGGCGACCGAGTGAGCACGCGGCGCTCAACGCGATGTCCGCTCTCTGTGGCGCAGTACAACTCCCGACGCCACCTGCTGGTGTTCGGGCGACGGATGGTGGCTGTCCACTTTGGAGGTTCGGTGACGGCCCGGTCGGACGAAGTTGGTATTCTCGACTAGAGTTTAGCTTTGTCGCGAACTGCGGTCACGACCTGATTGATCGCATCCACCACAACGTCAGGCCGATCAATGATGACGAAATGGCCACTCTTATCTGCAGTCAGTCGCTTGCTATTCCGAGAAAGGGACAAAAGCTTCGTTTGCAACTCGCTGTATCCGGGGATGCCGTCACCGCCCGTCGTGACATCGATTAGGGGCTTGTCGCCGAACGGGTGTTCGTGCTCATTGGTGATTGAGTCGACCTCTGTGACACATCCCTGCGTCGTTTCATGGTTGGATTGCAAGGCAATTTGATTTCGGGATTGCGCCATCGCCCAAAGATGAAGTTCACGATCTTGGGCGGATAGCTTTGAGAAGTTTGGGTCGCTCTCAATCCCAATAGTGACGGGTGGTCCCCCGTTGAGAGTCAAGGGCATCGGAGGTGGGGCCATAGCGAAGGGCTTGAGATCGGCAGAAGGAGGAGAAGAAACCGAGAATGACATTGCGTGATCGATAAAAACGATGCCCGCCACTTCGTTTGCATATCTCGCTGCAAAGGTTCGCGCCACCAACGCACCAAGTGAGTGTCCGACCAACACATACGGTCCTCTAACCCCCGCATTCTTCAGAGCGGTATCGACCTCATTGACCCGTAGCGAGCAGGAATCTTTAGGGCCAGAGTCACTCCATCCGATTCCTGAATGGTCGTATGAACACACCTGAGTAACCTTTGCTACTTCCGGCTGGACAAGACCCCAATCGAAGGAAAATCCAGCACCAACGATAACGACGGTAGGACTTCCCGTGCCGACGCAATAGAGATGAACTCGATAACCACCCACATCAATCAACTTGCCTAGTGGCGGTGGTTTTTTCTCAGACGCAGGTGTTTGCGCTGGTGTCACAATTTGAGAGAAAGTAGCAAGAAAAAGGACAATGGCTAGGCAACTGTAAGCAAGCATGCGTTTCATTCCAACCCTCGGATTCTAGTTCCGCGAACTTCGTTGCCCTCTGGTTTCATCCATTGTTGCCCATCACGGATTCAGCCAAGCAGCGTACTCTCGAACTTCAGATTGAGTCGCTTCTCAAATTCGACAAACCACGAACCGAAAGCGAAAAGTATTGGCAGTCTCCATTAAGAGATTACTCCGATTGACTGCGACACATCACAGACCTACGATAAAAATCCGCCCGGCCACTTCGGAAGGAGATCACAATGGGAAAGGTTCTGAAATGTGGTGATGTCGTTCCTGGATGCAAAGAAGAAATTAAAGGTGATTCTGAACACGACGTGCTACGCAAAGCTGCGGAACACGCAAAGACGGCCCATCACATGGAGAGCATTCCGCCTGAGGTTTTGTCGAAGGTGAAAGGCGCGATCCATGATGAGGGTGAGGCGCGAACGCAAAAAGCTGGTTCTTCAAGCTGAAAAGCAAAAACAGGACGATAGATTTAAGGGCGGCTCTTCAACGGGTCGCCCTTTTATCTTGGAGAGGCAGAAATTCGCTGATTCAACTTCCGCTGTGATTCGAAAGTCGTAGCGAGCGACCTAGTGCTTCGCTGGTTTGACGGGCGCTCCAATTTCCTCTTTGTCATCGACCGAAAAAAGCAAAAACCCGCTGAATATATGGCGTCGGTAGTAGCGATGTCCCTTCACAGAGCAGTACCAGTCCGCACCTTTGGGTAGCCATAGCTCTAGGGGCTTGTTTCTGAAACGCACTGGCCCGTATTCGATGAGTTGATGGTCCCGCAGAAGTTGAACTTCGGGTATTGGGTGCAGCATGTCGGATTCCATCGCGACAATTTGTGAAGTCTCCGCGTCAATCCACGCTCTACCCTTAAGTGCTACCGCGACTGACTGGTTACCAACATGATAAGTAAGCATGGAATTATTCCGATCGGTTCGCTGTCGGAAGTGTATTACCCAGGCTCGTCGCCCTTGCCATGAACTGAGTCCTTCGCACGCGAATTCGTATCTGGACTGTAACCGAGGATGAAAAATTAACGCCAGCATAGGAAGCCCCACTGTCATGACGTTGTCAGGGAATTCGGTACGTTCGGGGTAACCCCGGATTTTCTCGGTTGGCATCCAGCCGCTGCGGTGTTCCTCGACATCGAGGTCGTTCGTGCCAACGGGGTGAATTTCTACGAGGTAGTTGAACTTCCGGGTCTCGCGTGAAGTTTTTATGCCTTTTGAGTTGACTTCGAAGTGCTCGATATTCTCTGTCGCAGTATAACGATCAAGATTCCATACGAGTTCTTCGACACGCTCGCTCGCGGATCGCATGACCTCCTGAAGCTTACAACTAGCCGTCGGCTCCAAATCGATTTTTTCAGCATCTACGTCCGGCGGTGCCCAGTTGACTTGGACCGTGGGCGTTACTTCCGCGTCGGAACTTGTGGCACTTTGATTTTGTGACGGACTTTCATCCTGAGGCACTTTCGCCACAGACTCAGCGACGGTCTTCCCGCCAATTTTTACCGCCACTTGATAGCGGCGATAGTTGGTGTAGCGGTGTAGATTGCGGAATTCCTGACCGTTGATCTCGATGAAAACATTGACCTCGCTGGGTAACCACAGGGGCTTGGGACTGTTCTGAAGCTGGACTCCGGAAAACACCGCGTCCGTTGTGTGTCTGTCGAGTTGGATTTCTGAGTTGGGAGCGAGTAAATCGCTACGCATTCGAAGGATTTGAAAATTATCTTTGTCGATCCATAAAATCCCCTGTGTTAGGAGTTCTGCCTCCTTTCCTCCGGTTCCCTTCACGACGGTTGTGAACGTTGCATCGCCCGGTCGCTGGGCGAATGCCAGGACGAACGCATCGCGCCTTCCCATTTTCAAGTCGCCTAGGTAACGAAAATTTGACTGCCACTGCATGGCCGTCGAAAAGGTGATGCAACTCATTGCATAGCCAGCGGTGACGAGATAGCCCTTTTCCAGGCCGATGGTTCCGAGACGCCTTCCATTTTTGTCCATGCGATATTCGGCATTTGCGCCCCATTCGGAGCCATGATGAAGAATCAGGTAATCGTCTTGCGTATGCAGCTTTGCTTTGATTTTTCCGTCTGAATTCAACTTCTGTTGGGTCAGGTCCTCATCTGCGATCAAATCGCTGAGATTGTGCGTGAACTCATCAACGCTATGGCCGACTTTCTCCAAAACTGTCGGCAATCGCTCCTGATCCTCGGCGGGCTGGAGATTTTTCAATTCAGGAATCAGGTTGATGATTTGGTCGAGCGGCAAATCAATGTATGTCTGTGCTTGGAGAGTCGAATCCTGACCCACAGCAGTCTGCCAATAATTGCTGATGACACGTCCAGAGCGCGGAGCTACTACGGAAATCACTAAGACAAAAAGGCCAAGACGCGGGACGATGCCCATGCTTCGCGCTTCTCCTTTTGGACGACGCTCCTGACACAGTGTACTCCGGCTGGAATACTTGGGACCGGCAGAGCGTGCTAGTTCGACGCAATTTCCGCTTCATACGGGTACTCGCAAGCAGGTTGTCTGGTGGCTATGGTTCGACCCGAATTTCTAACCCGGCGTATCAAGCTGATATACGATATCGTTGGGTGAAGTTACTTATCTGAGCCGCCACATCTAGCTCTCGGACTTCCCTCTGAGATAGATTCTCTGCGGAGGATTCATGAACATTCTGGCGGCGATTAAACGCGAGGAGAGAAAGCTCGAAAAGCAATTAAAGAAGGTGCAGCACCAACTGGATGGTATTAGATCAGCCGCAAAAGCTTTGGGTCACACTGCCGCCGTGGAAGTGAAAGGCGCGAAGAAACGCGTTCTGTCTGCGGCAGGAAGGGCAGCGATCTCTAAGGCGGCGAAGAAGCGGTGGGCGAAGGTGAAGAAGCAGGCGAAGAAAGCTGTAGCCTAGTTGACGTCACCTGTGGGGTGGCGAAGTTCAATCGGCGCTACTTCTTGTGTTTTTCAGGTATCGGAATAGAGTAACTGCGCCGCGCCTGGACCGTGTGTCCGGGTGCATTCGCCTTGACCTTCAAGATGTGATGGACCCCTGGCTTTATTTTTGCCGGAGCGAAGGTGAGGAGATAGGTGTACTCCGGACCTGAGATGAGCGTACTGAGTCCGGCTGCAAGGTCATTGCTGTTGTGATAGAACGTGCCGCCCGTTCCGTCTGCAAGTTCTTCCATAACTTCAGAATCGGCGTCCATCGATGCTTGGTGATATTGGTTGATGAGGCGTTGTGACGCTGGATCAACTCTTGTGGTGACTTCCGACCTACATTTGTCGTATAGAGTCCCCGTGTATCGACAGTGTTGATAACTGTGTTTGTGCGGGCAGCGAGGTCTAGAATTTCAGACTTGATGGTCGCAGCCTCAGTGCCAGGCGTGAAATATCCCGGAGAGATTAGAACAATAATATGCTGTCCGGGAAGGGGAGCCATCAATTTGTTTAGGATCACCCGCAAGGAACCCAGATTGGCACGATAGTTCGTTTCGCCCAACTGCACGGCCCGTGCTGCGTCAGTCTGTGCAATGCTTTCCGCCGCTTCAGGAACAATGTGTTTAATGCAATATGCGACCTCTAGGGTGGCAGCTTGAAGAGCGAGTTCGTCACTTTTGTTTATAATCTGATTGCCCTGGTAATAGTCAACGTTGTGGCAGTTGTGTTCGTCAGTGCGTAAAAGAGTTTTAACCTTCAAATCCAAGATGGCTTGTTTTAGTTTTTCGTGATCGCGCGTCACTCCGCTGTTGTCTCCAGACGTAGAAAGCATGTCGGCGAAGTCCCCAGGCGCGAGAGACGAATCTATCGCTTTTATCGCGGCCTGTTGTGCGTTGGGAAGGTCGCTGAAGGTCAAGTTGTAGTCGTCAAAAAGAAAAACGACAAACCGCTGAGTGGCAGAATTCAGTTGCGAAATCGAGGGAAGGTCGCCAACTTGCGGCACTGAAGCAGATGAATTTACCGTTCTGGCTTCGATATCCCGATGGACAATCGTAAAACCAGTGATCGTCTGCTGCTTACCACTGTCAAAAATCTGAAAATCATCCCGCTTAAGGCTCCCAACAGCGTGCCCTTGCGCATCGCGCACCACAACAGGAACAAGCACTTCATTTGTAGACGACCGGATCACGGGAGATGGTTCCTGTTGCCCGATCACGCGAACGACGCTGAGCAAAGCAAAGAGAATGGGTGGAAGGGACCGTACAGCCACTCGCATAGTCGTGGCATGTGGAAAATGTTTCAAGAACGTCCGCCTCGCGTTGTGATTGGCGCAAAAATGGAATATACAAGCTCATGCCAAGAAAGCCTTCGGAAATAAAAGACTCTTCCAAATCAAAAAGCGTCATTCATAGAGCCGATGGATGGAGGATTCACTTTTGACGGCGATGACGCGGTATCCATCCAATTCGATCTCGTAAATCCAGTTGGGACCATCGGGAAGAGTTGAGACTTGTAGGCACTCCTCCATTGACAGGAACCATAACACGTCTTCATTTATACCCCGTCAGCACAATTCGATTGACACCATAGTCGCCGAACCGTATATGTAGAGTTTCTAGGTGTCAAGGATGAATAGCGAACTGTTACGCGGCACTCTCGACATGCTCGTCCTCAAGGTGGTCGCTTTCGGTCCAAATCACGGCTACGCCATCGCCCAACGTCTGCGGCAAATCTCCAAGGACTTTTTCGTCGTGCATCAAGGGTCCCTCTACCCGGCGCTTCATCGTCTGGAGGATCGCGGATGGCTTCAGTCGGAATGGAAGGACACCGAAACCGGACGCGAAGCAAAGTTCTATTCCCTAACAAGAAAAGGTCGCAAGGAACTGGAAGCTGAAGTTCTCGGTTGGGAACAACTGGCAGAAGCCATTGGTATGGTGCTGAAGTCTGCAAGTTGAGGAGTGCAAGGTGAACTGGCTGCGCCGCTTGTTCAATAAATCGCGTACGGAAAGCGACCTCGATAGAGAGCTTCGCTTCCACCTGGAAGAGCAAATTCGCGAAAGCATAAATTCCGGTGTGAGTGCTGAGGAAGCTCGCCGTCGCGCACAACAAGAGTTTGGGGGACTTGAGCGGGTCAAGGAAGAGGTTCGTGACGCCCGCTTTGAGACGCACATCGAGAACTTTACTGGTGATTTCGGGTACGCACTTCGCGGTCTCTGGAGAGACAGGCGCTTCGCAGTCATCGCAATCCTCGTTCTTGCTCTCGGCATCGGCGCTTCAACGATCATATTCAGCGTTGCTTACAATGTGTTCTTCCACGCGTTGCCTTACAAAGGTTTTGAAAGCTGGTGGTGTTTGGAATTCATGATTCCACAGCCGCCAGCGGATCGAGGGATCGCTCTTTTTTCTCACCCGCCGAATTTCAAGTGTTCCGGGAACAAAATCATGTCTTTGAAGACATGATTGGTTATGGACATGTAGGTCGGCTCTTCTACGAGGATGGTAAGTCGGTACGCGTCCTGCCACACGGCGCAGTCGTAACAACAAATACCTTCTACTTCTTGGGTGTTTCTCCGCTTTCTGGTCGCTCGATCACTGAGGAGGACGGTCGTCCCGGTGCTCCGCCTACTTTCGTGATGAGCTACCGCCTCTGGCAACGAGAATTCGGAGGCGACCCGGAAGGTTTTGGGGAAGAGCTTCGTCATACGTGATGTCTCGCGGACTTTGGTGGGGATCATGCCTGCAGGCTTTGACGCCTTCGGCGCGAGCCTTTGGATGCCTTCGGAGAAGGGATTCGCTGGAGGTAACCTCGTTGGACGCTCCAAACTACGAGTTAGCGTTGAAAACGCGCAAGCAGAACTCGATGCGATTGCACACAACCTTCAGCAAGGAGAGCCGCGCGAAGCATTTCCAGAGAAGTTTACGGTTGAAGCTCGGACGATCCTGGAAAGCCAGATCGGCAATTTCAAGAAAACGCTTTACGCCTTGCTTGCTGCGGTCTTGCTGCTTCTGTTGATTGCGTGCAGCAATGTCGCAAATCTTTTGTTAGTGCGCGCAACGCTTCGTGAACGCGAATTTGCGATGCGAGTCACGCTGGGCGCAACGCGTGGCCGGCTGATACGCCAGCTTCTGGCCGAGAGTTTCATTCTTTCTGGTACTGCATCCGCTGTTGGTTGGCGCGCTCGCGTATTTCGGACTGAAGGGTGTTGTCGCGCTGATCCCTCTCAACACACTGCCCGAAGTGACGGTCATTCGCATGAGTACGCCTGTCCTGCTCCTGACGCTCGGCGTTACGTTTCTGAGCACGGTTTTATGCGGATTCGCACCAGTTCTGCATGTTCTGCGACAGGATGTGCAGCCTCACCTTACCGGCTCTGGAAAATGGTAGAAGGCTCCAACAGAGGAGACTTCGTGGAGTTCTTGTAGTGGCTGAAGTCGCTCTGTCGATTGTTCTGCTCATCGGCGCGGGCCTGATGATGCGAAGTTTTCTTATTCTCACGCGCGTCGATCTTGGATTCGATCCCAAGAATTTGCTTTATTTCGAGGTCGTTTGGCGCGATTCATACAATTTCAATTGGAGCAACCCCGCATCGGTCGTGAGTGTGAGGACTCGAAAGAATTCCGTCACTAGCCAATTGCTGGATCGAATGAAAGCAGTGCCAGGCGTATTATTCGCTGCCGAATGCGAGGAAGAGCCACCTCTGAAGTCCTATCTGACCGATGTTCTTGTACTCGGTAGATCAAACATCGAACACGGTGCTTCGGATGAAGCCGTTAGCGAAGACTACTTCAAGACTGTTGGAGTACCCATACTGAGCGGGCGTGGGTTCTCTAGAGACGATGTGGCTGCGGCCCGTCGCGTGATGGTCGTCAATCAAGCTTTCGCTCGTCGGTACTTTACAAACGAGGACCCTCTAGGACACAAAGTCAAATTACTGGCTCTTGACCAACCGTATCGGGACGCACCGCGCGATGCTTATTTTGAGATTATCGGTGTCGTGGGGAACTACAAGTCGCGCGACTACGAAAATCCGTCGTGGCAGCAGTTTCCAGAAGCCTTCATTCCATATAGCGTCCAGATCTCTCATGGCGAACGTTTATGGCGAGAACTGCCGTGGACCCAGCCTCCGTCTTAGGAAGCATGTCGAAAGTAGTTCAGTCGGTTGACCCCGGCGTGGCAATCGACACCTCCGGGACAGTGGATGCCTCTCTCCGCGAATTCTATCGCGGCCCACAATTCGAATTTGTGACTTTGGCGGGATTCTCGGTCGTCGGTCTAACCTTAGTCGTTATCGGCGTGTTCAGCGTAATGGCATTCGCGGTAGCCACACGAACTCGCGAGATTGGCATTCGCATGGCGTTGGGAGCCGAAAGACGATGTATTCTTCGGCTCGTTCTTGGCAGCGGTTCTCGCTTGATCGCGGGAGGGATTCTTGTTGGGGTTGGAACCAGCTATGTATTGACACGTTTTTTGGCCAGCCAAGTACCGGAGGTCTCGCCGACTGATCCCTGGACGTTTGGTGGTGCAGTCGTCGTTATCCTGTGTGCCGGTATCGCTGCCTGCTTTATTCCTGCTCGTCGTGCCGCCAGTGTCGATCCCCAAGTCGCGCTTCGGTGTGAGTGAAGCTGTCCTTCCACCGGCTTATGCGCTTGCACGCTTCCGGCCGTCGCAATGCAAAGGTCGATCCATGGTCGCGCACCTCAGTTCTTGACGATTAATGTGATCCACTGTATCGTATCAGAGGTACAGTTCGCGATGATCTTTTACAATCTCACTCCTACAACAGGACAACCTCTGTATCTTCAATTAATGCAACAAATTCGGCACGGTGCAGAAACCGGCGCATTAAGCGATGGCGACCAGTTGCCAGGAATTCGAACCATGGCTGAGGAATTAGTCGTCAGTCCCAACACCGTGGCGAAGGCATATTCCGAACTCGAACACGAAGGCCTGCTCGAATTGCGACAAGGAGCAGGGGCGTTTGTTTGTGTAAAGCGACGGACCCGGTCTCTCACGAACGATGTAAAGGAGGCCCGTCGACATATCCGAAGCTTGATTGAACGGCTGAGGGAAGATGGTCTCTTGGATGAGGAAATACGGCGGGCTGTCGAAGCAGAACTCGCCCACTCACCTGAAGTAGTGAGAAACCGATGACAATCGAAGCTGCAGTTCTAACACACGATCTCACGAAGTCATACCAGGGCACCGGAGCCGTTCGAGGATTAAATCTTTCCGTAGGCCGGAATCGGATCACCGCGTTTCTAGGTCGAAACGGCGCTGGCAAGAGTACGACTATCAAGATGCTACTTGGCATGACTCGACCAACGGCGGGTGATGGCACGATACTCGGAACCCAAATCACCAACATCGCCGAGAACTGTAAAGTGCGGCGCAAAATTGCGTATGTCGCCGAGGATAAACCTCTGTACGGCTACATGAGCGTCGAGCAAACGATACGCTTCGCGAGTTCGTTTTATGCTGACTGGCGCACGGATGTCGCGGAGAGACTTATTCACGACTATGAACTACCCCTTCGTAGACAGGTCAAACGACTCTCAAAAGGGATGCGAACTAAGCTCGCCCTCCTACTTGCATTTGCACGCCGTCCCGAACTGTTGATTCTAGACGAGCCAAGTGACGGGCTCGACCCAGTTGGAATTGAAAGTCTCCTTCAAACACTCGTTGCCCAGGCATCAGAGGGCGTAACGATTTTCTTCTCGTCCCACCAAATTGCTGAGGTTGAGCGCGTGGCCGATCACATCTGCATTCTTGAGAAGGGATGTTTGCTTGTAGATGCGCCGCTCGACCAACTACGTCAGCTTTATCGGCGGATTGATTTGGTCTTTCCATTTGTTGTGCCTGAAGACGAGTTTCTGATTCCAGGTGTCGAGAAAATTCGGACAAGCGGCTATCAAATGAGTTTATTCACTAGCAGAAATTCAGAGGCGGTGGTCGAGCGAGCCCACAGACTAAGTGCTGTTTCCATTGATGTTGCCTCCGTCGAACTGCGTGAGATATTTCTGGAGACGGTGAAGGCATAGAGGAGACTTGAATCGTGCTCTGGTACAAAACTTGGCTTGAGACGAGGGCTAGATTTCTGACATCCCTGGCAACGCTGGTGATCTTCTGTGCGGTTTTCGTCGGGCACGCTCAAAGTCTTATCCGCCCCCAATGGAAGTCAGACTTCAACCGCTTGTTGTTTGTAAACCAGCAATTCGTCGTAATTATCTGGATTCTGGCAGTGGTCCTCTTGGGGATGGGCGGAATTGTACGCGAAAAGGCGATTGGGACATCTTCGCTGACACTATCGTTACCTGTGAGTCGAGCACGCCTATTGAGTGTTCGCGTTGGAATGGGCGTCATGCAAGCGGTTGCACTAGCCGTCGCGCCTTGGATCACAGTCTGTGTAATTTTATGGCTCGCACACAAACCAATTGGGATCGATCAGATCGGATCTTATGTGCTGTTGCTGATTGGCGGTGGCCTAGTTTATTTAGCTATGGCTGTGTTGGTTTCGTCGTTGGTCGCGGGCGAATACACCGCTCCAGCGCTGGCCCTTGGGGTGGTGCTTCTATCCGCGATAGTCTTTGATGCTTGGCTGCGGTCCTTCAATCTGTGGCGGCTGGTAACTGGAGACTTGTCGATAGATCGAAGCACGTTTCTTCTGTCGCGACATCTGCCACTTCTGGGGATATTGGCCAGCTTGTCGGTCTCCGCACTCCTTGTGTTGGCATCAATCTCGGTTATACAGAAACGTGATTTTTGAGAGTGTCAGAGACGAGTCCCGGGTTTGCATGGGGCTTTCGTACCGTTGTTGAAGAGCCGCGTCTAAGGTAGCCTTCGAAAAGCATCGAGAGTTGCGGCGATCTCAGCCGCATGGCAAACCGAACCAGAACGTCGCAGCGCCAACCAATCCCCCTACCTTCCCGATGGTAGTTGCGTGTTCAGCGATCAGGAGGACCTGTGAGCAGCACCAAGGCGAAGGTTAACTCGAACGTGGTCCGACTTAAGCGTCGTCCGCCGATGGCCAAACAGGATTTCACGATGGAGCATCGCGGAAGCATTGTTCTCCTGCGTCCTAACACCCCGGATGGAATCGATTGGGCGAATGCAAAGATCGGCAAAGACAACGGGTTCCAGCCTTACTGGCCGACGATTGTTTTGGAGCCGCGCTACGTCTCCCAGGTCGTCAAGAACATTCATCAAGACGGGTTGATCGCCCGCTAGGGCGCACGACGTCATGATCCACGAAAGCGACTCACGTTTGACCAGCAGCGTCGGCTTTCGCGTGCCGGATTTCGTCGGTGATGATGGAATCGACTACACAGACATTGAGGTGATCGTCGAGATGGACGGTGACATTCGAGACGCCGTTCAGCTTGTTAAAACGCTCGAACGCCCTGTGACGGAGCAGAAATGAAAGAGGTTGCAGCTTGTACGCTCAGCATATCCAGCGGAACGGTAAATCCTAAGATCACAATTCGATTCACTCAGGAGAGTCTCTTGGCCGATCGCCATTCGAGAAGCTTTGTAAGTGGAGTTTTTTAGAAGACAAAGTTCTCTATTTTATAACTAAACGGATATTATATGTACTATATACTTTAGGATTATAAAGCTCTACCCTAACAGGGTAGCGCTCTACCATAAGCCGTTATGAATGAGGGTCTTACAGGCGCCAAATAAAGGTGGCAATGCACTTGATTTTGCGCGTACGGCGGCGTACCGTCCGGGATGCTCGGTAAACGGTCGTTGTCGGTTTTTAGCTCGTCGCAGTTTGCTTCCCCCGGGTTCGTCAGAATCCTGAGCGCAAATTCCCAAGCCAAAAACTAACGAAAGCTAAACGCAGCGCCGCGTTCGCATCGCGATTGCCGTCGCGGCTCGGATGGCCGAAGGCTGCGCGGGCGTTCAAACCGAGTGCAAGAATCGAATTGCAGCGTTGGGGTAATCCCGAAAAGGAGAAGACTATGGATACTAAAGTATTTACACCAGGAGCACCGCAATTGTGGAAGACAAACGCGGGCCAGTACCAGTCCAAGAACAATGTGATGGATGTGCAGGAGGGCATTTGGTTCGATGAAACCGGCAGCGGGGGAAGGCGCAAGGTGGAGACAGCCGCAGATGGAACCGTCTCCTTGAGCGCGACACAATATTTGTGGCGTCAGTCTATGTATGCCCCGCTCGATGACTCTGAGTTGCTAGCCAAGGTTCTCGTAGCACGGGCGCTGGAAATTACGGAGGAAGAAACGCGACTGGCTGCGAGTAACGCAGAAGAAGCAGCTGCCAAAGCGGAACACGCGAGGAAGCTTGCCAGCGGCGAGATCCTGACTCTGGATGTAATTCTTGAGCGCGATGAAAAGAACATTGACGAGTTAACCGAAATACTAAGGCTCGCCCACCCTCGGCTAGCGGCTCTTGAACAGACCGTCGAGCAAGAGAAGAAAACTGCGACTGAGGACTTGCGCGCCAAGGTCGCGGCAGCGGAGCAAATTATCGACGAGAAGTACGCCGGTGAACGTGGGGCTCTCACCGCACAAATTGATCAAACTACGGTGGCGTGGAGCAAAGCCACGCACCTCGATGAGCTTAAAGAACGAATCTACGACCTTCTTCTTTCGGAGCATCACGACAATTGTTGGCCCGACAGCGATTGCCGTGGTGAATGCTCATACGAACCCGACGATTCTGAAATTGAAGAATATCTCTTCGAGAACGCTGAAAAGTTTCAAGTTGAAGATAAGTCGGCTAACAGGCTCGCGGCCAGCGCTTGATCAGTCTCTCATCCACACTTACTACCTGCGAGAATTCGGAGTTACAGGAAACGCCACTTGACCGCTGGGCGGGCAGCGAAAGCCCGGTTTGAAGGAGAGTAATGCTGAGGAGAAAGCCCGTGATGCTTCGGGCTTTCACCGGTCTGGTCGGATTGCCCCCAGACCCGGAAAGTCAGAATGCTCACGTAGAAACTCAACATTCTGCGCTGAAAGCCAGTTCGACGTCGCCGCTGGTGAAAACTCGCGTCTTGGTTCCCGCGGACGTCGTTTATTGCCTCAGACACGCAAAGCGCCATCCATGTCTGGTTTGCGTCCAGGATGAGTTACGCGCGCGCGAATATCGCGAACGAGAGGCGTTGCTTCAACGATTTAACGCCTCTTCGGCGCTCGATGCTGCCGCACCGGCTATAGCACTGCCTCCCACTCATGTGGTGGAGCGCAACGCCATAGCGCAGAGCTACAACGTCGACAAATACCGTAAGGAAATTAACCTAGCGTTGAAACACGCTCGAATCTTGCTCAGGGGGTTCGCAGCCAGCTGGCGAGACGCCAGCGATCTCAAACAGATCGTTGACATCGAGATCTGGAAAGCCGTTCTGCACTACGACGACCGAATGACGCCAGAACTCGCGTACACAATCGCGAAAAATCAGGCGAAGAAATTCCTGAAACAGCAACGCGGTGAACAATCGTGCGTAGTCACGACCCTAGACGGCCCGGTGCTGGATGAATTTGGTGAACCGAAACGAGTCAATCGATTCGAATCGTTCGATGAAAAAAATTCGAATGAAGACGGAGAACCCAGGGAGACCAGCCGGGTCGAAGAAGAGATCGTGCTGGCTGCGCTACCACTGGAGGTGAATCCAGCCCTCGACAAACTTACGCGTGATCTTCCCTTGCTGCAGCGTCTCGTCGCCGGCTGGTTAGGCGCGAAGAGAATCGTCGGCGAAGTCCTGTTGAGGACGCCTGATGCCACCGTCCGAGATTTTCCAGGCGTGCCGAAGACGACTGCCTCCAGAGTGCGAAAGGTCGTGTTGGCTGAATTTCGCCGAGCGTTGCTATGCGACGTGGGACAAAACAAGGAAGTCGAGACATATAAGCAGTAGACCGATCCTCCGTTCGGAGAGATCGGCTTTTATTTTGGGTTTAATTCGAGGACAGACGCATGCCGGTCGGATATACACACGCAGCATTCAGCAACGAAGCGAAAATTCAGCGCGGTCTGGATTTATTAGGGTGCGCTGCCGTCAATTTTTGTAAGCTCGCAGGAATTTGCGGAAAGACGCGGTTCATGGAAGCGATGAATGGCGTGCCGGGGCGACACTTTAACGATAAGGACGCGCAAGCACTCTTGTCGTACCTGGAACGTCTATACGAATTACAACGCGCAGTTGATGACACGACACGCGACCCCAGGACCGGACGTACGTTCCATGTTCCGCTGGATTTCACGCGTTACGAAGAGATCGCAAATGCGCTCGCGATCCGGCTGGCGCAAACAGTCTGCCTGGAGAGCGACGACCACACCCTTGATGCGGTCGCGGAACGCGCCACCAATGCCCTTCGATCGGGTGCGAAATGACGCGGATTGATCTTCAAAGCAGAACGTTGGTCGCGAGATGAACGCATCCGCAGCACCGAGCCGAGAAACCGCTCGCGCGCCCGATCCGTCGCCCTTCGAACGTGCCGCTCGTGTGTTGATTGAACGGGACGTGCCCGTGATCCCACTTCGACCGGCAACCAAGATCGCGTTCCACCAGAATTGGCCAGAACTTGCCAGCACGGATCCGAAGCAGATTGCGGAATGGGGCGAGCAATATCCTGAGGCGAACGTGGCCTCTGTGGCGAAAGCTGTACCAGGGGGCGTGTGGTTTTTCGAGGTCGATGCGCCGAATTTCCATCTGGTGATCCAGAACGAGACCGGGAAGAAAATGCCGACGACCTTCACCGTGAAGTCTTCGGAAAAACGCGGACATTTTTACTTCAAACACAACTCCTCGTCCATCGAGATGGGGAATCTCCAAGGCAAGATCGACGGGAAGGAAGCTTGGAGCGTTCGTGCCGACAACCGATACGTTGTCGGTCCTGGATCGATCCATCCCGTGACGCAGAAACCGTACACAATTCTGGTCGATGCTCCATTGGTTGAAGCGCCTGACTGGTTGATCGAATGGTTCGTGAAAAACAATGCCAGCGAGGGCGTGCGTGTGAATGCTTCGCCAGATGGACCGCCGATCCCGCACGGAAGCCATGACACGGAGCTTTTCAGGATTGCCTGCATGCTCAGGAATGCGGGAATGGACTTCGATCAAATCCGCGACAACCTGGTTACGGTGTGCGAGAAGCGCTGTGTTAATTATGGTTCCGACTACGTCGAAATGTGCGAGAACAAGGCGAAGTCTGCTGTCAAGTATCCCGTTGGTCAGGCCAAGTTCACTCCGCGGATTTTACTTGGTGGCGTCCCGGCAAATCCCTCACCGGCGTTCGTCGATGTGATTGAGTACCCGGAAATTCCGGTGATCAAATACCCGGTGTTTCCTCAATGGGTGCTGGGGGGAACTTCGATTTATGAAGGACTGGTGAAGCCGGTCTGCGATGTTAATTCGCGCTACCCCGAATACATGTTTATGCCAGCTTACGTGACCTTGTTGAACTACCTCCACGGCAAGGTACGAGTTGAAGGCAAGGGCCACATACCCAGCATTTTCCTCTTGATGATTGGCCGCAAGGGACGAGTCATCAAAAGTTCGTCGGCACAAGACGCGATTAAATATCTGGAGACTGCCGGTCTGGTCGCCGAGGGAGCCCAGGTGGCGAACGCCGAAGGAAAAACGCTGATGTATCGGCCAGCCAGTCCAGAAGGACTTGGCAAGGACATGGCTCGCTCCAACTGCAAGAATGCTCTCTTATTTTATGACGAGTTGTCCGCGCTCGTAGGCAAGGTTGGGATCGAGTCGAGCGGCTTGGGATCGGCGCTCCTGACGTTGTACGAATCTGGATATTTTGCGAATTTGACCAAGAACCCGAGGGATTCGTACGCATTCAAAGCGGGATCTTATTGCACGTCCTTGATCGCTTGCACCACCGAGACGGATTTCTCGGAACAGTGGGCCCAACTCGTTGCTGGGAAGCGTGGCATGGACGAGAGATTTTTCTTTTTGTACCAGCCCGAGAAGCTGGTGCCACTAACACCGCATAAGTCCGTCGACACGTTGGAAGGTGCCGCTGAGACCCAGCGAAGAGTCGCGAAGGCCGTGGTCCAGGGGGTGTACGAAATCGCGGACTCGTTCCCACTGGAAGATAGGATCAACGAACTCGGAAACCGTACGGAGATTCGAGCGGAGAAGTTCGCATTAGCCTTCGCGGTCGACCTGGGGAAGCCGGAAATCGACGATGATTGTGTCGAGCGTGCCTTGGCTCTCGCGAAATACGAAAAAGATGTAAAGCGATACCTGGGAGGGAGCGACGAGTCGGTGGACAGGTTGGCCGCTGCCCAAAACAAGTACTGCCGGATGCTGCAACATCAGCCACAAGGGATGATGCGAAAGCATGAAGCGGAGCGAGGAATGAACTACCAGCGGTACAGCACGGAAAATTGGTATCGCATTGTGAACGGACTGGAGCGCAGCAAAAGGATCGTCATGCTGCCGGGCGAACGTAAAGATTCAGCCATGGTTCGGCTGGCGAGACTCATGGAGTTCGAGGAATGATGCTAGTCGTGATGCTAGTCGACGGTGAAAATGATGCTAGTTGTGATGCTAGTCGGTGATGCTAGTCGGCGAAAGGTTTTTAAGGGAAAGTGATGCTGGTTGTGATGCTAGTCCAGAGTCACGTAAGTCATTGCCCAGAATGGGCTTAAGATAGAAAACTCTCAAGTAGCATCAAAACACCCCTCTAGTAGAGAGATCAGAGAAGAGGGGTCAGTGTGAGGAGTAGAGAGAGAGAATTTTAGAGACATATTTAATTACTGCTTTGTGATTTCGCTACTAGAGGGGGTCTTTGATGCTACTCGGTGTTTTTTCCTTTTATGGTCAATGGGATCAGCAGCTTAGAAGCGTACCGACTAGCATCGCAACCAGCATCAAAAGCTCGGCACGTCGCTAGAAAACGAATTCGACAGAAATTCCTCACAAAAATCGTCACAACCCGTATTTCTCGGCGCGCACTCTCAGTGTTTTCGGATTCAAACAAACATTTATCCACGGTTGGTTGGCCTCGCAGTCCATCCCGCGTAATAAATGATCACCACAACCGCTTGAGCCGTAAAGCGGTGTAGGAGTCGCTACGAGCGACGTTCCATCGGATTGATAGATTGTGCCCAGTTCGATTCGGAAGTGGCTTGGGGAGGCTGCTGGCGGTGTCCTAGGATAGGTAGGACAGTTGAGTGAGGAACCTAAGCGGCTGGGTTATGAGGACGAATCTGTCCTTCAGAGAAATCCTAGATGGACAAAGAAAACGGCGTCACAGCGGTGGCGAATAAAGGGCTTACGCGGCTCGTTCGGAGAGGGTTTTATGGACAAGACTACGGCTCACGCCCAAGGTTTCCGCGATCTGGCGGATGGTTTGCCCCGCGGAACGAAGAGCCTGGAGCCTCTTGGAGTCGACTGAAACAGGTTTCCGGCCAACGTGAAATCCCTTGGCACGACGATTGGCAATTCCGGCCTTGACCCGCTCGCGAATGAGATCGCGCTCAAACTCAGCAAACGAAGCCACCATATTAAACATGAGTCTTCCGGCTGGTGTGGTTAGGTCGAAGCTGTCGCGGAGGCTCACGAAGGCAATACCGAGGGCTTCGAATTCACCCAGAGCCGTCACCAGGTGTTTGAGTGATCGGCCAAAGCGGTCAAGCTTCCAGACTAAGACGGCATCAAATTGCCGTTGTTTAGCGCCGATCATCAGCTTGTTCAATTGAAGTCGAGAATCCTTTGCGCCTGACACGCCCACATCAACGAATTCGCTCGTGATTGTCCACTGACGGCGCTCACAATACTCGCGCAACTCACGTAGCTGCATCTCCGGGTCTTGGCCTTTGTCCGAAGTGGAAACACGCGCGTACACGGCAACTTTCATCGTTTTGCCTTTCGCGGCCTTCCGCCCTTCTTACCGTTCGCACGCGCAGCCTTGGCCTTCTTCTCGGACCTGACAGAACCGCCAAGCTTGCCAAGCGCGGCAGCAATCTTCGCAATCTGGCTACGTTTCACAACGAAATAATACCGAACCGCTTGGGTTATGTCAAGTAAATTCCGTTGTAAGTAGCCGCAAATCAATGCGTTGCGCTCAGGCCGCAAGAATTAAAGGACCACTCCCGGCACCGCCGGAGCCGCAGTCGCCCCCACCCGTCCCTCGCGTGTTGAGCACGCGCGGCGGTGCAGCACCAGTTTCCGCAGGTTGTGACGTCACGGAGGGCGTGGAGTCTTACATCGCACTACTGGAGGCATTCATGAAAGCAATCGAGCAACCGTCGCTGGAGCAGCTAGCGCAACGCGAAGGCGCCCTGGAGCGCAAGCAGCGTCAACGAGCGCGTGAAAAGGTACGGTCTCACCAGGCGATGGTGGATCACTTAGAGAGACTCAAGGCTGAACGCATGAACGCTCAAGGACTCGCTCGCCGCATCCAGCGAAGTCAATGCATGCTCGGCGAAGTGAGGCCGGGTGTCGATGCACGGACGATTGAGGAAGCGCTGGAGGTCGCCCGTGAAATGGCCCGAGCACTCACCGTATCCGACATACAAGAAGGCGAGTCGCTTCTCGACTTCGAACGCCGTGTTTTCGATGCTTGGGTCAACTTCGACAAATTCGTTGGTCGCAACGACGCCGGTGGGAACCTTCCTGACGCAGGCGGAGGACACGCGCCTTACTTGAACCGACAAACCGGAGAACTTTCCCCGGGGCGTGGAAAGAAGTATTGGGTGGAGCACTGCGGCGGATTCGATGAATCCTGGAAACCGCTATCAGGTTCCAAGGAAAAGATCGACCACGCCGCGCTGCCAAGACTGAAGAAAATCAGGAAGCCTGAGGAACCAAAGGTTGAACCGAAGCCGACACCAGCACTCGCACCGCCGCCATCGCCACCAATTCCGCAGCAACAACCAAACGCCATCCACTTTATGTACGTGCCAACGGACGCAAACAGATATCTGAACGGATAAACATTACCGATCGGAACCAGCAACACAAGGAGGAGTCATGAATGTCTTGGAACAAAAGAAGCTCTTAGTGGAAAGAATCCTGCCGTATTTAGCCGGAGCGCCCGACGATGTCATTCAACGTCTGCTACAAAAAAGCGTGTCCGATCTCGCAACGATTCTTGAAGACGCCATCACGACGAAGGCGCGGACAGAGGCGGTTGAACGAGTCACCCAGCACGCTGAAGAGACGCGTGCCTCATCGGTCTCGGAAGCCGCATGGACACATGCGTGCCGTGCTCTGACTAATGGCAAGCGTCTGTCGATCATTCAAAGCAATCGAGACTTGCTGGAGTCACTCCTCAATCCTGGCGAAACACCAAGCGCGAAACTATATATCGCACTCGCCCAGCAGTATCCACAACGCTTCGCATGGTCGTCACCGCCAGCAAAACAGAGCGATGAAGAACGACGTGCCAACTTCGTCGCCATCTGCCGCCAGCACGGCTTGAGCGAGTGCGTTGCGAACGAAAGACTTCACAAAGCCGAGATTGGCATTGAGCAGTGGGCCGGTGCGTCTCAAGTGGAACTTCAAGGATTCCAAGCCGACGCTGCCTTGGTCCGCCAGAAGTGGCTCGTCAACGATGCAAGCCCAACAGAGCTACGGGCCGAAGCCAGGTACGAAACGCAAACGCAGTTAGCGGCCAGCCAACAAGCTCAAGCAGATGCATCTCTAGAAGCGCAAAAATTGCGTGATCGATACGCAGGTTACAAACGTTTGCCCGCACACATTGACCGCGCCACCCTGATCAAAGCTTCGAAAGAACAGTTGCGTCAGTGGTCACGTTTGTTCGGGCAATTTCAATTGAACGCCGCGTTACGCGGACAGCAGTAAAGGAGAAACACCAGTGAGAACATCAACGAGCCTTACCCAGAACGAAGTCGACGCATACGCACAATTTGCTACGGAGAATAAAATCATCACGGACGGCGATGTCGGTATGGGGAACGCAGACATTCTTTGCAATCCGATCATCAACCGGAATTCGGACATCACCCCGCAGACCTTATCTCTCAGCTTCTTGCGAGTGAAGCACCAGCTTAAATTGAAAAGCGCGGCACAGTCGCGAGCCGACGCACTGGCTCACAACTTAAGCTCGAATGAAGTGGAGGCGTACCATGACTGGGCTGCGCGTCAATCACGTTGGATCGGTCTCGATGGATCGGACGAGGGATTCGAGAATTGCGCCTCGCTCCTCGGATGGATGCGTGGAAATCCCGTAACAGAACACACTCTCGACCTAGCGTTAGGAAACATCATCAACAATCCACAGTTCGGTCGCGTTCATTTCAAGCCCGCACCGAGGCAGGACCGAAGTATTGTCGGAGGAAGGATCAATCATGCTTTGACTCATCGCGATGAACCAAAGTCGAGTGAGCCGCAGGTGGAATTCCGCAATGGCCGTCGTAATCACGCTTCCAAAGTGCAGCCGAATCCACAGGAAAGCAAGCCAGCACCAGCGGTCGACTCTTGGAAGCAAATCGTAGACCTCTGCATGCGTCGATGGACGACGCACGGACAACAGGCGACACTGCAGGCGGAATACGATCGCGGGATCTCAACCGGCAAATCGTGGCGGGAGATCGGCGCTGCGCTCGGTCAGATCGTGAAGGGGTGGGAACGCGGACGCTAGAAGGTGGCTGAAGCGCCATAACTGGGCGGCTGTGTGTCGAAATCCACTTGTCCTTTATCCGACATATCACGAGTTATGCCTGACTACTCGAAGGGGGCGAACGCGTCCGAATGAATGCGACTGTCGAGCGCGCTCGCGGCTTTGAACTCCGGCAGGAGAAATCTTATTCGAATCGCTTTGCTGTCGCAGCAGCGCAAGCCTGGCGATACACGGTTCCGGATCCGTCCGCGAATTCAACTTTCGCGTCTGCACTCCACTGATCGGGACCGTGGTTGAATTCAATTGTCTGATCAATCGTCTGGGTTCCGGCCGTGAACCCGGGGGAGGGCGGCGCCGCGGGTGTCGTGAAATTGATGAATGCCACGCTTTTCGCGTCGTAGGTGCGGTGGCCTTTGTATTCCCAAACTCCGTGACCGGTTCCTCGTTGACCAGCAGCGAAACCGGGGTTGGTCGTGTCCTCTATCATCGTCTCGCCATCGGCGAAGGTAAGCAGCGATTGAAATGGTCCGCCGATCGACGTGCCAGAGCAGTTGTTGAGCTGCACGGTGACCCTCCAAGTCCCGACAATTTCTTGATCGTGGTGTACCCAAGCCGAAGCATTGAATCCTGTCGACAATATCAAGGCGGCGACCAAACCAGTCGCGACCAACATCTTTATCCATCCTGATTTCATGACACTCTCCTGAGGTAGTTTGTCCACGACGGTTCCGGCTTGAACGGGACAGACCAGGAAGACGGTGCGGACTGCGTTGCCGGGCGACAATCGCTTGAGAGCGCGAACGGGTCAATGGACGGCGACCAACATGTTTGTGGCACCGCAAGTATCGATTTTATAAGCACTTACGTTTTGATGTGACATACCATTAGATCTCAATAGTGGTACAGTGTGCGAGCTCCGGAGGAACCAGGTGCCTTCCGAGAAAGTTACCGCCTACCGTTTTGGTGTCTTCACTCTCGATATTCGGGCGCATGAGCTTCGGAAGGGCGGCGTTCGCCTGAAGCTGCAGGAACAGCCTCGCGAGGTGTTGTTGAGGTTGTTGGACCGGCCTGGAGAAGTCGTGGGCCGCGAAGATCTGCGGGCCACGCTCTGGCCGGAAGATACCTTCGTCGACTTCGAGAATGGGCTGAACACCGCGATCAAGCGGCTTCGGGAGTCGCTCGGAGATTCCGCAGACAACCCGATCTTTGTCGAGACGGTTCCGCGTCGCGGATACCGTTTCATGGCCCCCGTGGACGTTGTCCGGGATGCTCAGTCTGCCGCGATGCCCGAGCCGGCACTTGTTGAAACAGGGGATTTTGCGCAGAGGAAGACGGCAAACGGTCTTCCGATGTTCCGACTCGCGGTCACAGCTAGCATGGTCGTTGTAGTGGTGGTTGTCGCGTTGTTTCTCCAGCCGGACCGAATGCCTTTTGTGTCGAACACGACGCGACTCACGAACGACGGAAAAGCAAAGATTACGCCAAACGTCCCGGTGACCGATGGCGTCCATCTGTACTTCGTAGAAGGGTCGCCGTTTACATCAGGTTCGGGTATAGCTCAAATGTCGGTGAGGGGCGGAGAGACATCGTGGATTCAAACGCCGCTGCCGAACATTTTGTCGATTTACGCGATTTCACCGGACCGCTCGGAACTGCTGGTATCGAGCGGAGTTGCGGTCAGCTCCGACAGCGGGTCCGACGCTGCGGCGGAACTTTGGCTGCAACCATTGCCGGCAGGGGCCCCTCGTCGGGTCGGGAACCTTGTGGCTGCGTCAGCTTGCTGGACGCCGGACCAGACGCACATCATCTATGCCGATAAGCATGCGCTGTGGAGTGCGAATCGAGACGGCGACGACGTTAGAAAGATTGCCGATTTACCCGGCGTGGTGCGCTCGATTCGATTCTCGCCTGACGGCAAACGCATTCGCTTCTTCGTCATCCATCCGAAAGGCGAATCGAACGCAATCTGGGAGATCAACGCCAATGGAAGCAATCTGCATCCACTCTTTGGTGACGCTGCAGACTTTCCTTTTCAATGCTGCGGGAGCTGGTCGGCGGAGGGCGGTTATTTCTACTTTCAGGTTGGACGCGGTCCGAATCAGGCAATTTGGGCGATGCGGGAGCCGTCGGGAATTCTCCACGGGCGCAGTTCAGCGCCGACCAAATTGACCTCCGGTCCGTTGCGTTTCGGCTCTCCGGTACCCAGCAGCGATGGCAAGCGCATCTTTGTGATCGGCGAAGAGCCGCGCGTCGAACTGTTTCGCTACGAAATGAAGACAGGCCATTTCGACCCGTTTCTGCCGGCATTGTCGGGCCCGGTCGATTTTTCGAACGACCGTCAATTCATCGCCTATGTTTCTTTGCCCGATATGACGCTTTGGCGCAGTCGTGCCGATGGCAGTGAGCGAGTGCAGCTTACTTTCCCGCCTGTGCGTGCATTCCAACCACGCTGGTCGCCCGATGGTTCCCAAATCGCGTTTCTGAATGTTCAGTTCAACCAACCCTGGAAGATCGAACTTGTGCCGTCACAGGGTGGCAGTCCGAAGCAACTCATCCCCATCGAGAAGAACGAATCCGACTCCGATCCCGGCTGGATGCCGGACAGCAAAACGATCGTCTTCTCGAAATCGAAGGAGACAGATCGAGTTCATTCGTCGATTTACACAATGGATTTAGGGACGGGAAACGTCGCAGCGGTGCCCGGCTCCGAGGGCTTCTTTTCCGTGCGAGTCTCACCGAACGGCCGATACATCGCCGCCCTCAGCAACGAACAGGCGGAATTAATGCTTTTCAATGTGCGAACAGGTCGGTGGTCGAGTATTGCGCGCGGACAAGAGCTTAGTTACAACGAATGGTCTCACGATGGGAGTTACATCTACTTGCGCGAAAATCACGGTGGCGCGGGGCAAATCGTTCGCATTCGGGTGAAAGACCACTTGAAAGAAACCGTCGTTTCTCTTCAGAAGTTTCCTCAACTCACGGACATGTTTGCGACTTGGCTCGGCCTGAGTCCTCATGACGACCCGTTGCTCTTGCGTGACCGAAGTCTGCAAGAAATCTACGGGCTCGATCTAGCATTCCATTGATGTTTTGAATGGATCCCCATACGTCGCTCGCGGCGCGACTCTTATAGATCTCAAATTTCAAGCTAAAATTGTTCAGGTTCCTTTTGCGAATCATTGCCGGCCTGGCATGCTCAACTCCGTTTGCTGTTGACGCTTCGAACTGAAATCCACCAACACGACTTCCTTGCACTTCGTAGACTACCCGCCGCCAATCGCAGGTGGGAAGGAGTGGTCCAAACGCTAAATAGGCAATGACGCGTGGAGTTGCGTAAGGCTCATCGCTGCCATTCCGTATGACTCACGATTAACGCAGTGGCCTCAATGGGTCGATGCAACACTCTGCTTGAACGCAATTTGCAATGAAAACAGTGGCTGAAATCGACCGCTAAGGTAAAATCAGCGGAATACTACTCTGGCTGGGCTTAAGCGAATGCAACCAAACAAAAGACTTTTTTTAGTAAAATGTAATCGAAGCACCCTGTTGAAAGGTGTTGTATCAACGGTTGAGCTGGCAATTGTAATCGGAAACTGACGTTCCCGGCTTCAAACGCGTTCACTGCGCAATCCGGTGGAGATTATCCGCGTTATCCGCGCCAGATTCGCAAGACCGACACTTAGGACTCTCCGAAATCGGCCTCCGCTGAGTTCAGCTTTTTCTACACCAAGCGCTCTCCTTCGACCTATACATTCAAACTTATCGGGGGTTCGCGGTCGTCCAATAGCGAACATTTCAATCCTGATCCGACTTGGTAGTCGATGCAGATAGACCGGCGTACATTTTTGGAATACTTCTACGGGATAACGCTGAGGTCCGTTGTTCGGTCTTCATAGGAGGCGAGCGGTATGTGGGGAATGATTGCCAAAATAACGCTACTTCCAGGAAAGCGCGATGAAATGATAGAAATCTTGGAACAAAGCGCAGCCGATATGCCGGGATGTCTCAGCTACATTGTGGCCAAAGACTCTGTGGATGAAAATACGATTTGGGTCACCGAAGTTTGGGACAAAGTGTCCAGTCACGACGCGTCACTGTCCTTACCTGCTGTAAAGAACGCGATACTTCGCGCGAAGCCACTTGTTTCAAATTTTGAGCGGGTCGCCGTGACGAGCCCGGTATGGGGAGCTGGGTTACCCACAATTCACTTCAATTGACTGCGAACGTTTGGAATCGCCCACCGGCAGCGGTTACCGGTAAACTGCAACCAAGTGGAAATCCAGCAAGAGGAGATGCAATGGAAGGCATGGATAAGGTCAAGATTCTCTTCGTCGCAGGGTTCGGTCCAATCGTTCGCGACACGAGCGAAAGTCGCAAGCTATATAGTCAAGTGCTCGGTATCCGGTTCACAGAAGAAAGTGGCAGCTATCTTCATACCGAAATGTTGCAAGGGGCAAAGACTTTTGCCTTGTGGCCGCTTTCTCAGGCGGCGCAGTCTTGTTTCGGCACCGAAACATGGCCCGATCGCATTCCCGCTCCCCAGGCGTGGCTAGAGTTTGATGTTGCCAATGTCGAAGAGGCGACAAGAGAGCTTGAATCGCGAGGACATCGAATGCTCGTCAAGAACAAGAAAGAACCGTGGGGTCAAAAGGTTCTTGCTTCATCTCGCCAGAAGGATTGCTGGTTGGTGTCACGTTCACTCCATTGATGCGGGAAAATAAATAGTCCAGCAGTCACGCTAAATTGCCTGAGGCGAATCGGCGCAGTGAATTGTCGTTAACCCAGAACCCACCCTTGGCTAGGTTTTGACCGAGTACAGCCAACGGATCCGTTGCACAGGGAAGGTGTTGTCGGGTCAACTGATCAGATGGTGTTGCACCGACCGTCTGAGCCGGCAGCCGTAACCGGGCAAGGGGGGTTCTGGTACGGCAAATGTCCGGTAGTTGCTCAACGTCGGTCAGCGCCGAAGTTGATCCGCATGTTTGACAGCGACTCTATTCGTTCAGGAGGCTTTCCCATCCTGAGGGTACCCGGCCAGCGGGTCCCGGCACAGGCTGTTTCGCCGGATGCGAGCGAGGGCTGTGAAGCTTAGGACCCTCAAAGGTTTCTCGCGTTCGGTAATCGTAGAACCAGTCTTCGCCGGGTTCGAAGCTATTGATGATCGGGTGGCCCGAGGTCGCGTTGTGCTTCGACGCATGCTGGCTTGGCGAAGTATCGCAGCAGCCGATGTGACCGCATTCGGCGCATCGGCGCAGATGTAGCCACCATCCCCCCTTTGCCAGGCATTCGACACAGCCTGTACCGCTCGGCTTCGCGTTCAAATCGATTCCATCCCGTTCATTCTTCATTATTGCCACCTTATCTGCTGTTCATCCGACAAAACCAGCGGCCGATCCGTACCACGCAAGCGTTCCATGGAGTTTTGAGCCGTTAGGGATCACACTCATTGTATGACGTCGGGATTCCTCAACTACCTGGCTGGGCAGCTTCGAAAAGGTAGAAGCGCGGCCTGCGGGCGTTCTATTCAACAGATTTTAACTCTCGTTGTGGCACGATTCGAAGCCGGTAAATATCCAAGCCAAGTTGAGGCCGAGTCGGAGCTTCGGAAGCTAGTGAGCGAAGCGATACTCAGGATTGAAAATAACTCGCCTGCGTGACGCCAAGGGTGTCCGTATACCCGGGCCACAAATTACCCCACTTGCTGCAATCTCCTCCCTCCTCAAATTAGACTCTCAGTGAATATCACGATCGGAAGGTAACTGTCTCTCTCGCATTCCGAAGGGCCTCCTCCGGTCGCGCCGGTCGTCGTGACGCAGGCGTGATGCCACCTTGGACGGCGCAAGCAACCAACCCGCCAATTTGGGCGTCACAAATGCGAACCGGAGTATGATGGCTTCGCTGGAGGAGGTGCCCGCCTACGGAAACTTCTCACGCTGGTATTAGTCATCTGTTCGTTCGCCGTCGTTGCATCCCAAGCAATCGGCCAAGAAACCAGACTGCATCTTACGAGATTTTTTCCCGACAGTAGCCCTGGTCGCATAGTACTGACAGCCTCAAGCGCACAACGCGACGTGTCTGCGAGCGGCGCGACCATTCTTCATCTGAGCGGAAATGTCGAAGTGAGAGTTATCACATGCGGTCCTGGTCAGGATCGTTCCGACGCTTGCGATGTCGGTTCGGTGGTTCTGCATGCGGACGCGGTGGATTACAACGAAAAGACGGGTGAGATTCAGCCCAGCGGTAACGTGCAAGTCACGCCTGATCCCAACCATCCTTCCAAGGGCCCGAAGTAGGACTCACCTAGGCGAAGAACTATCTGGAAATGGCTTATCAATCGTCAGCGGCAGTGAAGAGCGGACTTAAGCGCTTGTACCTAGCACTGACGCTTCTATCAGCGACCTTTTGGACTGTTGTTTATCCGTTGCACCATCAATGGATGGGACAGCAGGAGGCGTTAGAGCGGTACAACAGGGAAAATAAGAACTGTGCTCTTTTGTTGCAGCGTCCCGGTTCGGACGCGAGGGACTGCTACGAACACTCTTTGGAAGGCTTTCAAAACCAGTTAAGATTCAACTCGTTGAAATATTTCCTGATGTTTCCCATTCTGCATTGGAAACTCTTTCTGCCGCTGATTTTGGCGCTCCCGATGATTGTATGTGGATTAGTTGTATTAGGCATTTGGATCAAAACCGATTCGTGCCTCGGACCTCCCACTAGGGCCTCACCACGAGCGATACGAAATTTCAGGTTGGTCTCTTCTGAAAGTTTCACTTGCTCCGCCAACGATACATTTCCCGAACAAACGGTTCGATGCGGCACTTCTTCACGACCGCTGATTTTTCTTGCCGCGCGGCCCATCGCTCGGCTCTGTCAAGATCGTTGAAGACGCGATTTCCCGATGTTTCGTTGTCCGTGTAGACGATGACTACGCGCCAATAATTGTATTTGCGTTTCGCCCGGTGTCCCATTGGCAGGATTCTACTGAACTCCGAACCTGCGGTCGAATTCACCGCCCCAACCTGGCCGGAACGCATTCACGGTTGCGCCTCAAATGAGAGTGGTCAGCGCGTCGGCTTTGTGGGAATAGTGGTTGCACTCTCTCTCATGACATCTCTGATCTATTGGGTAACAAGCTCTGGCTGATCGCGCTGAATGTAATGACCACTCGTCTTTGCCTCGCGCAGTTGTCCATACTTTGATCGGCCAGCCAAATCTTTTTGCAAGACATGAAATACTACTTCCGATTGTTTAGCCATCGGGTCGGAAGCCGCCGATGGCGGCATGCCCCCATGCTCAATCGCTATGAGCGGTTTATCAAAACGCCAGACCAACCGCTCGTTTCCCACAGGAATCCTTGGGAGCGCTGCTCATCCACCGGGAACTGGCTGTTAATGCGCTTAGCCCATTCGGGTGAAATGTGCGCCACGCGTGTGAATTGCTCTTCGTGGGCGGAGTCGACCAACACCATTCCTGCCACTTCGGCAGGATATAAATCCGCATATTTGCGAGCGTAAATTCCACCGATGGAGTGCGCGACTAGTATGTACGGCTCACGAATAGACGCGACGTGCAGAAGCCCATGGAGATCGGCAACGATTTCGTCGGCCGTATGCGCCACGGCGAGCTTGTCGCTTCTCCCCAGTCCCAGACGGTCGTAGCTGCAGACACTTGCAAATTTCTCGACCCCTGATTGCACCGCATTCCACACTTCCGAGGAATCGCCCGTTCCAGCCTCCAAGATAACTGTCGGCCCAGGAGCCTTCACCGTACAGTTTAAGAACATCTTGTGGGAGCCGATCTGAACCATAGTTGCTTGGTTGTTCGGCGGTATGAGGTGCGTGGTCGCTGCGGCCAGTAGTAAAGCTATGAGTGACAAAGTGGTGATTCGGCTCATACCGGAGACATTAGAACATGGCTTCATCGCGATAAACCGGAAAGTGAAGTTCTGTCGCGGTCGGCACGCATTCCGAAGGGCCTCCTCCGGTCGCCGGTCGTGGTGACGCAGGCGCTGATCTCCGCTGTCCGTCAAAAAGGTTTGGAACTGACCAAGCGCACCAGCAATACAGCTAGTTTGATTAAAACCAGCCAAACCAAAAAATATGCAATCGCATTCATGATGCTCCCAACAATCAGAATCAAAGCCATTGAAGCAGTGTGATCACCACCGAAAACGGCGGCAATCGCAAAGCCTAGAACTCCAGGAACGCTTAGGTCGTATCCTAGTGTCCATAAGGGAGAACCGATGGATTGCGATTGGCTAAGTACCGTGCCAATCGTGGGAATTGCCGCTGATCAGCAACCCAGCACCATCGCGCACCATCGCCCAGTCGGAAGCGCCTTTCGGGAATTGCACTCTTCACCCACTTCGTCGCATTTAGGCTGCGAGCTCTTGGTTAACTGATTCACACCATCGATACGGTTCGGGACGGCAAGCATCGTCTAGAGCAACCGGTTCGCAGTCAGTCATTACCATCGAGTATCGTAATTACCTTTTAGCAGCGTCATAATCTTTCGAATGAATGAGAAAACTGCTGTGCACTATGATGGTCTCCGACCGAGCGTCACAAATTATCAAAGTATATGGCTGGCGAACCCTTCCGAATTGTCTACAACTCTGACTTGATCATTCGCGACCGTTCTGAGGCCGCTTCTCTCTGTCTTTTCTATGACAAAGTGTTCTTGCCATTCACGAGCGATGAAACCAGAAACCGGCTGACAGGCACTCACACGTCGAGTGAGTTCCGACCGGAAATAAAGACTTGGGACGTTGAGTACGGGACACTGTTCGATGAAGAAGTCTTGGAACGTTTGCCTCCCGCACCTCTTCAAGAGTGGCATTCCCTTAAGCCTGTCGGCATCCCTGACGACTCAGTAGAACCACTTATAGGTGTCCGAACCCTTGCTGGTTATTCGGGTGCACCCAAGTTGACGCGGATGCCCGAATGGTATGAGAGCCATCCCGACGACCATATTATCGAGCGAAGTCAACACCGGGTAACTCTGTTCTCTTCGAATAGAGGTTATTTTGAGTGTGACGTCGATGATGTACTCATCGAGAGATATGGCTCGCCGAACGATTCGAGCCAGACTGATGTACTTTTTGCAGGATCTATTTCTTCGGTGCTTTCCATGCCGGTCCGTACGATGCAGGTTGGTGGCTCAAGATACATCTCCAACGATCTGGCTAGGCATCTGACTAGGCGCGACATCGACATTCCTCAGGTTTTCACAACTGTTAAAGGGCAACCTATCGGTCGTGATGTTCTGGCGGCATTACAAGCGGAAGCAACCTTCAATTACCTTCTACCGAAAATTCAATCTCTCTATGCAACGCAGATTTTGGAACTTCGGGAAAAAGTTGCGGCAACACGAGAGGGCTTCACAATGCATTTGTGGAAGCTATCCAAAGGGCTAGAAGAAAGGGCTAGAGCAGCAGCTTCAATCCGCGAGATTGCTGGTTTCGCCAAAAGTGTGGTCGAAACTGAACTCATTCCCGACTATCGGGAGTTTCAACGCCAGTTGGCGGCACACAAAGCTGGGAAATGGCAAAAGGTCCTCGACACCGCAGGTAAAATGATCGAAATCGATGCTGCTCCCTGGACCCCCATATTTTGGGGCCAGATGCTGAAGGCAATGGGGCTTTCATTAGTTACTGCCGCAGGAGAAAAAGAAGACTCGCTATCGAACAAATACCAAGCATTTCAATTCATGAGTGAGGTCGAAAGTAGAAGCTGATAACTGAGTTTGATCGTCGTGATATATGCAGAAGATGGACTCGATATGCTGGCCTCAACGCATTGGAAGGCAGAAAGCGATGGTATTGGATTCCGCATGAAAACGCGGGAGGAAATCCGCGCTGAACTCGCCCAAGATGTCGGACAAGCGCCTGATCGAACACGGAAAATTGTTACGGGAATTTGCGAAGCCGAGTCCCAGAAGGAACGGGGATGAGGGATGGAAGATGCAACTGGAAGAGGCGCGTGCGGAGTGGAGACGGAGGTACCCGGAATGAAGCTGAACGGGTGGCAGCGAATCGGAATCTTGACATCCGTCGTGTGGATAGTCGGCGCGGACATTCACACGTTAACCGTCGAGCGAGACCGCAACAATCGCACCTACTTCTCACTCATGGATTCTTGCATTGCCTCATATAGGTCAAACAGCGACCAACATATCGACGCTGATGATGTATGCACAAAAAAATGGGCACATTTCAATGTGTCAGCACTTCACGAAGAGAGAGTAGAGGCGCTCACTGTTGCACTGGTGCCTGTCCCGATCGCGTGGGGGCTCGCTTACCTGGCGTTGTTCTTGATTCGTTGGGTGAAGCGAGGCGGATTTCAAGCGAAACTGTGAGTGCAAGAGACTGCAACCTGCATCGAGTCTGTCAGAAGGGCTGATGCAACTGGAAGTGGCGCGTGCGGATGCAGACATCCCAAAGCCTAAAGAGAAAGAACGGTAGTCAGCATATCTTGGATGTTCTCAGGTTGGTCGCACCACAACGCTCGACACGCCGCGATGAAGGTGCTTGCCACGACCGTCAAAACGTTTGATAAGGCGAAATGAGCCTTACTGTCTTGAATCCAGCTACCCCGAACCACAAATACCTCGCCGCTGCCCATCAAATGGCTTCTGGAGAGGGAGCGAATCGTGGAATGCACAAAATGGGATGTGTATCTATATATGGCTTCATACGTGAATGCTGCCGTTGTGCCGACACCGTTCGCGTCGAATTCATACGTACTAGGTTCATGTGCAAGCGCCGAAGTCTTGTACCTTTCACCGGTCCAGTCATACGGATTGTTGTAGTCCGCCGCTATCTTCCCCAATTCTTCTTCCGTCTGCGGATCGAGAGGCTGGTTGTGGATGTGTGGATAGTACTTCTCAAATATTTTGACCCAGCCTTGACGGTCCTTCGCGAAGAACAACCCGTATCTTAGCGCCCGATCTTCCGTGTTTTGATTGGAGATATAACGAACAATGAAGTAGGTGTCCGCCAGTGTTCTCGTCATACCGAACGCTTCTTCTGAAAAGCCAAGGCGAACAAGCTCGCACACGGCGCGACTGACGGTTAAGCTCTTGGATAGCAAAGCTAACAGAATCTGTCCCTTGCAAATCGTCTGTGCCAAGTGAAATTCTGAATCATTGATGAATTTCTCAAGCACCTCGATATGCTTTAGGACCTTTACCGCCTGATCTTTTGTGGTTTCGGTGGCTTGAATGTTGCCGCTGGACATGGCCGACCTCGCTACTACAATTATCCACCAACTTTCGACATCGGACGACGCAGCCCTGCAACAACCCGGACGGCATCGCGGATGTCGCCATCCATTAGCACCACCACCTCGATCTCCGTGTCCTCGATGCCGACCTGCGGGTCTTTGAAGTCGGCACCATAAATGTCACGCTGCTTTGAGTTTGTTCGGCCATGTCGTGACCCTCAGCGAACAATCAATGCGGCTTGGTGCAGATCGTTGAACGACTTGTGGGACGTAACGCGGTTCAAGAAGAATCGCGGGCCAGAACGGCTGTACCGATAGTCGTGAGCCAGACGCTGATCCCGCCGCCGTGACGGCGTAACGGACAAGCAATTTCATCCGTCGGAGTCGCGCCGACCGTCGGATTTCCGCCCATCGGAAATAAAATAGCGCCCTAATAGGGGAAGCTATTGGGGAGTGAATGAGGCTGTTCCCGCCTCAACCACACTGATACCGCCTCGCCCGAGCTTCCGCGCACCAGAAATTAAGTGGGGCCCTCTTCGGAGCACCTCATGTGAGGGGAGTGGGAACCCTTCGTAGCCATGCTTTTGCTTCTCCGCGTCAGAGTTTTGACGCCAACGCATATAGGCGCTCCCCTAGCGACCCCCTTTACAGGGACCGTTTTGACGAATTTCCAGCAACTGGAACTTGAGATTGTGAGTCGGTGCCCCACGGGCACGCCCTAGGCCGCGACAGGGACTCAGAAGTGTCGCAACTTGATCGGATCCGCGCCGTCGAGCGTGCTCAGACATCTGGTTCGGGGTTAAAAAGGTAGTGGCATCAGTAAGCCAGCGGAACCGCCAGCCGAAATCCATAAGGCCACGGAGAGTCCAGGACTCAATTCCTGAACAAGCTGAAATCAACCAAGGCGCAGAAGTGTGCCTGATTCGGCTTGTTTATGAATTATTCTGCAATTCAGCCAAGGGGTCCTAGCCTAAGTGACCCATTGCGGGTCGGCCAGTCCGCCTATATTCTTCAAACCGCGCAACCGGAGCAACGACGGAACAGGAAAAGTATGCGTCGTCGCTGCGGTCAGAACGGAACCATCGTCATTCAATCCGGCTGGTACCGAGTTCGGTGGCGGATCGATGTCGCTGGTCAGCAAGAACGCATCAACATGACCAGAAAGATTGCACCGGTCGTGTTCGACAGAGAAGGAAATCCAAAGCCTGCATCTCCAGAAACTCAGAGAAAGGCGAAGGAAATTGTCGAACAATCCGGGGCGAACTCAGAGGGTCGGTTCAATGAAGTAGTCGTCGGAGACGTGACGTTTCTGGAGCAAGCGGAGAATTATTTGAAGACCGCCGTATCCCGAAAGCGAAGCCCGCTCCGCGACACAATTTCAATTCACGCTGCATTCAACAAGTGGGTCTATCCGGCAATCGGCAGTTTTCCGTTGAGCCAAGTAGACAACCTAACGTTGAAGCCGTTGATTGAAAAGATGGCCGAATCTCTGAGTGCGAGGACCACGAACAAATACGTGGAATACATCAAGCAAGTCGTGAAGTCGTTGAAGGCTCCGAACGGTGAACCCGTCCACAAGCGGACGTGGGACGCCGAAACGATGGATTTGCCGGTCGTTGAATACTCGGAGCAGAAGCGACCCTCTCTCAAGGCAACAACGGTTTCGAATCTCATCGCCGGAAGTAACGGGCAAGAACAAGCGCTTTATGTCTTGCTCGGTTCGACTGGGATGAGAATCTCCGAAGCTCTTGGTCTCGAAGCCCGTCACATTATTAATGATGGGCAGACAGTCAGGGTCGAGCAGCAAATCAGGAAGGATCGGCCCGAAATCGTGAAATATCTGAAGACCAATGCCTCCAAGCGAGAGATCGACTTGCACCCGGATGTCGCAGAGTTCCTGCGGCAGTACGCAGTCGGGAAGTCCGGGCTGTTGTTTCACACCGCAAACGGAACCCCTCATCTCTACGGGAACCTGGAAGATCGCTGGCTCACACCTCGCCTCGTCAAATTGAAATTGGACGAGGAAGGAATGGGTTGGCACGCCTTTAAGCGTTTCCGCAAGACGTGGCTCCGTGGCGCTCGTTGTTTGGAGGACATCAACAACTTCTGGATGGCTCACAAGCCCAAGACAATGTCCGAGGTCTATTCGCATCTTCACGAAGACGTGGAAACCCGTCTTGCCGAAGCGGAGCGAGTGGGCTACGGATTCGCGCTTCCAAAGGTTGTTGCTCCAAGTGCTCCAAAATTCATGAACACCGAGCAGGTGGTAATTGCAGCGTAAGCACTAGAAACGAAAGAAGAAGTTTGGTGGACGTGACAGGGTTCGAACCTGCGACCCCCTGCTTGCAAAGCAGGTGCTCTCCCAGCTGAGCTACACGCCCACAGTGGGAACTACCTTTGATTCTAAAGCATTTGCAACTGCGCGCAAACTCGGAAACACACCTTTTGCCTATACTGTGTCAGAACTGTGTCAAAACCCCTGTCGCCGGAACGTTGCTGTGTCAAAATTCCAGACATTTCGTTGGCTCGGCGATTGATTTTGTCCAGTGCTTCCCTCTTCATTTGCAACTTCATCTGCGAATACTTCTTGAACACTTTGACGCAGTCTGCGACAAATCTGGTCCGCACGTCTTGAGGTATTTGAGGCTGGTACCACCTGTACCACCCAGTATCTTCGTCACTCCTAGAACCGTCGTGGAACTGGCATCACGCCGGTTTCCGTTTGTATTGGGCATGGGTCTCAAAAGTTAGAAAAGTAGGCGGACGGAAGCGTGTCAGCAAAGAGGTTCGCGCCTTGATCTTTCGTATGGTTGCTGAGAATTCGACTGGGGCGTGCCGCGTATTCACGGCGAACTGCTCAAGCTGGGTTTTGAGCTCTCGGAAAAGAGTGTCTCGCGATGGATCCGGCGAGCTCCGAGAGATCCCGATTAGGTGAAGCGATGGCTGACGTTCCTCACTAACCATCGCGAGGCAATTGCGGCAACGGATTTCTTCCACGTCCCAACGCTCACGTTTGGTGTTCTGTACTGCTTTTCGTCATCGGCCAGCGGCAGCCTAGACTCAAGAGCAAGTTTTCTGAAGACCAAACTCTTTTTCCTGAAACCCTGCCGAGGAACCGTTGACATTCTCTGCAAGCATCTCTCGCCGGGCGACGAATCAGCCTGCCATTTCGGTGACTGGTATGAGGTGATTTTCGGTCTGCCCCATCAAGCCGCGCTTCGAATCGGCATGAGCGTGTTCGGTGCCGGATTATATGTCGTGGCGGTACGGCGGCTCGCCATTTTGGTGCTGCCCTTTGCGCCGAATAGGCCAACGTACAACATCGTTGGTCGGCTTCCGTACTTTGCCGCGTGCCTCTTCAGTTGCGCTGCCGGGGCGCTAGACCCACTCGGGTTGAAATTGCTTTTCTTGTCGACGGTTCCAGCCGCATTCGGAGGTTCATCAGGGTTGCTGTGGGCCGATGGGTTGATGCCGCGTGCAGCACCGGACCTGAAACTCGTGATTCAGCGCTCTCCCTTATGGTGGATTGCTGCCGCAGTGTTTGGAACCTGTTATCTGGTTTTTCTCGGTCGGGGCATAGAGTCTTCTCCATAGTCCCAAGAACCTGGCGGATTCAAAAGTTCATGAGACCATCCGACCAAGTCAAGGGGAGGCGCAGAGTGAGGTTCCGCATTGCAATGTGGCGACTGCGGGTTTCTCGTTGCGCCTTCTATGGTTGGACTTCCAGTCAGATTCGAGATGTGCAAATTTCAGGGACAAGCCCCTAAGTGCGGGACTTCTGGCAGGTTGGTCGAGCCCGATTATCTCGCACGGCGGAGAGGTGCTGGGTACCTTTGGCATGTATTTTCGTGAGCAAGAAATGCAAAAATCGCAAACAGGGTGAAGCAACAATGTAGCCTACAATCAAACAATTCTCTTACTTAAGGGGACCACAGCGCCCTATCCAAGCGCCCAGTTCTTGGGACCCGGTGGGCGAGTGATAGTTGGTACTCCGACGACAACGCCTGATTCGAGGAAAGCGGATTAAGCAGTGGACCTTTTATAAACGCGATGAGAGTACGATTCGGAAAATAAAGAAAACGGTATTTCCCAATGTTTAGAATATATCGCGCGTGAAGAGAGAGGGATACCTTTGCCGCGTTTGATGCTGTCCCTCGCCAAAACTCCATCGGCTTTTAGAATCACAACTCCCGGTCATGAAACGAAAGCATCCAAGACCTAGACTGCGAGCGTTCGATAAAATCTTCTGGGTTTGCATACGCAGTCTACCGGGAGGTCCAATGGCAGAGACGTTCGAAGCATACCGAACTCGAGTCCTAAGCTATCTTGGCGATGAGGAGCCCATCGGTGTCCAACAAGCCACCCCATCGCAGCTCGAATCGCGTCTGCGCGATGTTGCGCCCGAGGAGTTGATCCGGCGTCCTACACCTGAAAAGTGGTCAATCGCCGAGATCGTAGCGCACTTGGCGGACGCGGAGCTGGCCATGGGGTGGCGATTGCGAAACATGCTGGCGAATCCGGGCGTGGCCTTAACGTGGTGGGATCAGGCCGTATGGGCGGAGCGCTTGGGTTACGCGCAGCAAGATGCGAGCCTTTCGGCAGGGGTCTTTCGGGCGCTGCGCGAGAGCAACCTGCGACTGTTGGAGTCGGTCCCGCGCGCACGGTGGGTGGAGTGCTATGGGGTCCACCAGGTACGCGGACGGCAAACGGTCGAGGAGTTCGTCCGCTTGGAAGCGGCACACGACTTGAACCATCTTCGGCAGATCGACCGCATCTTGGGTGGGTGTATGTAGTGGTAGCCGTTTGGCTGCCAACTACTCGGCGAGCGCACTCAGTCGGTTGTGGCGTTGAGGATCAGCCGAAATTTGTGGGGTCTTCGCAGTTTCGGATTGTCAATTCGGATGGTTGCGGCGTACTCACACCAGACCGTTCCATTCATTTCTCACGGCCGAGTCACATCTCTGATGATGGCTCCGTCAGCTATACGGGGTTGTCAATTCCATGGCCTTAAGATGTTTCATCAGATTCGAGTTAGCTTTAAGCGAAGGGCAGACGCCCTTAAACCCCGACACTACAGACAAAGATTGAGAGGACGCCCTTGTCAAAGAGAACCGGACAGCTAGGCAACGTCCTGCCAGCGATGCGGAAGGACTTATCCGTGGTCGAAATAGTGCTGCTATTCGTGTAAGGGCTTGAGCGTGGCGACCACTTTTTGAGCGTCGGTTGAATCCACTTGCATGAGCCTTCCGCCTCCACGCCAGTTGCCCGTTACAACCACCATCTGGACGTAAGTGGTCTCGCCAGCCTTTGTTTCGATCACGGTTGCTGGTTGATTTTTGGCGCTGGATTGAAGTTCATGCTTGCCTGGCTCCGCATGGACTGAAAACCAACGGCCATTCACCAGGCGATCCGCCTCTTTGCCATCAACGTAGATCGAAGGCTTCAAAGCAGAGCCGGTAAAATGTGCTTCGCGGAAAAAAACAATGGTTGAATCCTTGCTCTTATCGGCATCTAGCCGTACTTCGACCGGAGCGGGCGTTGTTACGGTCGAGGATTGCTGCTGCGAACTTGCAGCAAACGGCACAGCGAGCATGAACATTACGGCTGAGAATGTGTAGGTCCGCATGGGATTCTCCAGATTGAATTTTTTCTATTCCACTGGAATCCTAGCCTCCGCAGCCACGTTGATGTAGCTTCCTCAAGGCCAGCTATGACCAAGGAGGCACCGGACTTTTGGACAGGCAGTGGGTTGCTTTCGGATTGTCGCTTATATACACCGCAGCCCCCGGGACAGCTCGTGACTTACTGTTTTACGCGTCCGAAAAACAGTCGTGGTCGCGTTCGATCTTCATTGTTCGGCGTGAATGTATAGTGAAGTAGGAATGTCATAGCCGCATGCCACCGATTGACAACCCAATTCGCCGTGCATACGATTCGACCGCGTTCGAGTTCTGTAAGGGAGAGCTTCCCAATCGCAGGTTGCGCATACAGTTGCAGTCGTTCGGCACGACGGAGTGGATATCATGAAAAAGTCAATCTTATATCCGGTCATCGCTACGGCCCTTGTCGTACTAGGTTTGTTCGGCAGGGCGAACGCACAGCAGTCGCGTGGGGAAGCGACTTCGATTGGGAGCGACGACATCGGTGGCGTGGTCACGGGCGTTGGAGGTCCGGAGGCGGGTGTATGGGTCATCGCAGAAACGGCCGACCTGCCAACCAAATTCGTAAAAATCGTGGTAACCGATGAAAAGGGGCGATACGTACTCCCACAGCTTCCGAAGGCGAACTATCGAGTATGGGTGCGTGGTTACGGGCTCGTGGATTCGTCGCCAGTTCAGGCTACTCCCGGGAAGATCGTCAAGTTGAGTGCGGTGGCGGCGCCGAATGTGCGTGCGGCCGCAGAATACTATCCAGCGATCTTTTGGTTTTCTCTTTTGCACGTGCCGGACAAGAGTGAATTTCCTGGCACAGGGCCCAAAGGGAACGGCATTCCGGAAAATATGAAAAGTCAGGGACAGTGGTTGCATCTGTTGAAAACGGATAGCTGCTGGTCCTGTCATCAGCTGGGCGAAAAGGCAACGCGAGACATTCCAAAAAGCCTGGGCCATTTTGATTCTACGAGCGCAGCCTGGGCTCGACGCATACTCTCCGGACAAGCGGGCAACAACATGGCCAACAGCATCGCCCAGCTGGGGCCCGAGCGCGCTTTGACGATGTTCGCGGATTGGACTGACAGGATTGCGGCCGGCGAGTTGCCGCCCATTCCTGCGCGACCGCAAGGCGTCGAGCGAAACATCGTCATTACCGAGTGGGACTGGGCCGATCCCAAGGCGTATCTGCACGATGAGATCGCGACCGACAAACGCAATCCCACTGTGAACGCGAACGGCAAACTCTACGGAGCGACGGAACTCAGCACAGATTATTTACCAGTTCTGGATCCGGTAGACGCGGCGGCCAGCAAAGTGAACCTGCATGCGCGTGATCCGAAAACGCCATCGAGCGGCGACGATAAAGTCCTTGCGCCTTCGGCGTACTGGGGCGACGAAGCAATCTGGCACAGCCAATCCAACGTTCACAATCCGATGTTCGATGCACAAGGGCGCGTGTGGATCACTTCACGAATCCGCGGCAGCGAGAATCCGGCCTTTTGCAAAGAAGGATCGAGCCATCCCTCGGCAGTTTTTCCCCTCAAGACCAGCGGCCGGCAACTAGCTGTGTACGATCCGAAGACTAAAGAGCTCACGCTCATCGACACGTGTTTTGGCACACACCATCTGGTTTTTGCCGAGGATGCAAACAACACGCTGTGGACGAGCAGCGGCGGTGGTGGTGGAGCGGTGGGTTGGCTGAACACGAGGATGTTCGATGAAACTCACGACGAAGCAAAGTCACAGGGTTGGACGGCGCTGGTCCTCGACACCAACGGCAACGGAAAGCGGGATGAATATGTGGAACCGGATCAGCCCGTCGATCCCGCCAAGGACAAGCGGATCAATGCTGCGTTCTACGGTGTGACTGTCAGCCCAGCGGATGGATCGATCTGGGGAACCGTCTTGGGTTTCCCCGGTGCCGTTGTCCGGTTGAATCCGGGATCCAATCCCCCGGCAACTGCTCTTGCAGAAATCTACGAGCTGCCCTGGAACGATCCAAACGCGCCGGTTCACGGGTTCTCGCCCCGCGGGCTCGACATCGATCGCAATGGAGTTGTGTGGACTGTGATTGCGAGCGGCCATCTGGCGAGCTTCGACCGGCGAAAATGCAAAGGACCGCTCAACGGACCAACTGCGACGGGGCAGCAATGCCCTGAAGGCTGGACGCTATATCAATTACCAGGCCCGCAGTTGAAGGGAGTTAGCGACCCGGGAAGCGCCGAGGCTAGTTACTACGACTGGGTGGATCAGTTCGATACTTTTGGACTGGGCAGGAACGTGCCCATTGCCACCGGCAACGGAAATGACGCACTCCTTGCGCTGATGCCTGACAGCGGGAAGTTCGTTGTTCTTCGCGTCCCGTATCCGATGGGATTTTACGCCAAAGGGATGGACGGTAGGATTGACGATCCCAAAGCGGGTTGGAAAGGAAAGGGGCTCTGGGCGACCTACGGCACGCGAACACCGTTTCACGCCGAAGGTGGCAAAGGAGCGACCAGCAAGGTCTTGCATTTCCAGCTTCGTCCAGACCCTCTCGCGCATTAGATGATTTGAGCGCTGCTCGGATGTAAGGCTTTCACGACGTATGTTCTGAAGCTGCCCGCCGTGGCGGCGCTATCTTGCCCGCAGGCATAGCCGCTGATGAACCGGCATACTGCGTACTCAGGGTGAGGCACGCCGAAATGAGAGAGCTCGGCGGTTTGATTTTCTTGTTATCACCTTCCAGGCTGATCATCCGCTTGCTTGGCATGGGCGGAGGCTTGGCCAAGTCAGGTCCTTTCCGTTTTTCGGTACGGTGAATGCTGGATGCCTGACCATGAAAGCGCGGTGTAGTTTTCACGAAGTATGGTGCCGCCGTTCGATATCTTCAAACGACTGAGAGGCGGCAGTGCGCATTGGCTGGGAATTGCCACAGATCTTGAAGCTGCCAAGACGAGTGTCCCGGTGCCACATCTTCGTATAGCGATTTAATGCGTAAAACGTTCTGCTCGGCGGCGGTTTGGAAAACCGCCACCGAAGCAGCAGTGACCTGTGGAGCGCAGCGGCTTGGCGCCGCTTTACGGTTTAAGCCACACCACCAAATCACCTTCGCAGCCAACAATCTTCTCAACACCAACTCCAGAGCAGTGATCTAAACCGCCCCAAGGTGCGAATTAAAGTGCCGAATAAATCATCTTCACGAAGATTTCACTGCTGAGCATGCCGTGACCCCACACAGGGTCCAAATCGGCCAAAGGTTTGCTCGCCGCTATTTCGTCGATCGATTTGCCGGCGGTCTTCAGTTTTTGCACGCGATCGCGGGCCAAAACCAGCATGTCCCGAAACTTGGTCAGATCGGCTTTGTTGCCCAGCGGGCCATGCCCCGGAACGATCTTTGTGTTGTTGCCGGCCAAGGGCAGAACTTTGTCGGCGGCGACGATCATCCCGTCGATTTTTCCGCCGGTGCTGGCGTCGATGACCGGGTAAAAGCCGTTAAAAAAAGTATCGCCCATGTGAATCACGTTGGCCTTCTGGAAGTGAATGTAGATGTCCGTGTCGGTATGCGCCGGCTGGAAATATTGCAGTATCACGATTTCACCGTTGGCCTGCAGTTTCTGGCTGGTGCTGAATGTCTGCTGCGGCAAAGCATCCGCAGGCGATGCCGGAAAGTGCAAACCGAAAAGTGCACTGTCGTGTGGCTCTGCCATGCGCGTCTTGGTGTTTTCGTGGGCCAGCACGGTGGCGCCCGCGGCATGCAGATTGGCGTTATTGTCCGTGTGGTCGACATGCCAGTGCGTGTCGATCACCGTCTTCAGCGGCGCATGGCCCAGCCCATCGAGCGTTTCTTTCAACATCGGCCAGGCCGGCAGTAGAAACGTGTCGACCACGATTTTGCCGTCAGGCCCGTTCAACACCACAACATTTCCCCCAGGCCCGGAAAGTAACGTGAGATTTTCCGCGAGCGTTTGCGATTGGATAGGTGCACTACCCATCTGCGCCCGCATGACCGCCAGAGAGTCAGTTGGAGGCGTTGAGGCTTGCTGCCGGAGGCCAGGAACGCCGGCGCTCAAAAGACTTCCCGGAAAAAGTTGCGCCAGCAACGCGCTTCCCGCAAACCCGGCGTAATTCCGCAACATTTCGCGCCGTGTGCTTTGCTTCCCCAACAATTTCGGGCTCATCTTTTTTCGCCCTTTCCAATGTGAATTACGTGCCTGACATTCTAGAAGGTAAGCAGCAGAGCGTCGCCGGTATTTCTGTCACTGTTTTAAGTAGCGAAGGGCAACCCAGCCTGATTTTTTGAAAATGTGTGACTCAACAAGTCTTAATTGTAATTTCTCCTGTAGACTCACACCTTCTAACAACCGTCTCCCTTCTCCTGCAAGAATCGGCGCAACGACAAACCGATATTCATCAACCAGGCCAAGCTCTATGAGTTGTGAAGGGATATCCACACCGCCGACGTAAATATGCTTGCCTTGTTCTTGCTTCAATCTAACTATTTCTTCGCGAAGGTCACTACGAACAATTCTGGTATTTCTGCCTTCGGCGCTTTCTAATGATCGTGAAAAAACAACTTTGTTGACGGAGTCAAAGGCCTGAGCGAACTCTCTATCCGCTTTTGTCTCAGACGGGTTCTTTGCGATATCAGGCCAATACGGAACCATCAATTGGTAGGTCTTACGCCCATAAACGAGCAGGCCAGCATCTCGGACGAGTTGCGTGCAGTAGCCGAACATTTCTTCATCGGGAACCATTTTGGTGTGGTCGCAGCAGCCATCGATGGTGATGTTGATTGTGTAGATCAGCTTTCTCATTGATTGTCCTGATCCCCCGTGTTGTCTTTCGTCATTCCGCCGCGTACTCTAACTGAGTTTTGGTTGTTCCGCTAACGGGAAAGTGGCGAATTATGTCGGAAAAGGGTCAAGCTCGTAAATCTATGTTCTCGGTTCAAAATATGGAAGAACTGAGGCGTCTCTACGAGAGCGATACGCCCGTGCTGGCATATGACTTCAAGAGGCGGATGGTCGAGGGCTGGACGCCAGAGCACAGTCATCACCGCGGGCAACTCGTCGCACTGACGCAGGGGTTGCTCATTGTGGAAACAGAAAACGAACGATGGCTGTTTCCCTCCCAGCGTTGCGCATGGACTCCACCAAATTGTAAGCACGCGGCGCGTTCTGTCGGGGGCGCTGCTGGCTCGATGGTCGACTTGTCTCCGGAGATGTGCCGCGGACTACCCGAGACGCCCTGTGTGTTCAACACGTCGGAGCTATTGTTCGCCATAGTTCATCGTATGGTCGGTTGGGACCTTCGCCAACCGCTCAACGCGGCGCAGAAGCACTTAATCACAACGCTTCGTGATGAGATTCGACAGCCCGACCAGCAGCCCTTGCGTTTGACCATACCAACAGAAGAAAGACTCGCCAGAGTTGCAGATGCTCTGCTGGATGATGTTGCGGATGACCGCACGCTGGACGCTTGGGCAGATATTGCCGGAATGGCCCGCCGCACTTTCATGCGTGCGTTTTCGGCGCAGGCCGGAATGTCATTTGGCCGCTGGCGACAGCAGGCCCGCTTGTTTGCTGCCCTCGAGATGCTGGCACAAAGGAAATCTGTCACGGAGGTGGCTATCGCAGTCGGTTACGACAGTGTAAGTGCCTTCATTGAAATGTTTCGGACGATGCTGGGAACCACACCACAGACATACTTTCGAGGCAGGCGTTCGTTCGTGGCCACGCGGTAGAGCCATGGGCGCAACGGCGCGCTTTCCTTGACGCAGTCGAGATACCACCACGCACGAAGCAACGTCTCTTGCACCGCGTCCTCGGCGTCCGTCAGAGAGCAGCATCCCTCCTGAGAATCGAGGCCTCGTTGACAACTGAAAAGGGTCTGCTATAGGCTTCGGGCAATTGTCCGCCTGAGGATGTCGTTGCTTACTCGACTCGTTCGCGCATGGAAACTGCGACAGGCTGAGAGGATCGCCAGGCCTCTCGTGCTCACGCTGCGCGACTGCCTGGAGAATATCCGAGATGAAGAAGGCGAACTGAGCGACGACATCCAAGACGATGAGTTTGTACTGACATATATCTACGGAATGGTCGTTGCGAGCCTCGAACGCGTCGGCAAGGAAAAGGATAGCCTGGTCGCGGCATTCGCCCTTCGGCAGACGCTCGAATGCTTGTTCGGCCAGGGCCAGAAGCGAGCGGAACTCTGTGCTCAGCTGGCCAAATGCCACGACGGCGACTTCCAACACGCAGCCAGGCTCGGCTACTCCGACGTTCGGAGATACGCCAGCGGATCGGAAATCCCGGTCGGGTTAATAGAACATCTGAGGTCATACGGCTGAGACGCGGCCGGTCCTCGCCTTCGGATAGTCGGATTTCCATGCACGATTGAACATTGCATGGCACGCTCGGAACTGGTTCTTAAGTGCCAACCGAGGAAACTCAGCGAGGGCCGCGTTGTCTGTCCTGCGGGATTCGATCAAGACACGCACCGAGGACGTCCACCGCGATTCCTGAATGGTCATTACGCCTTCAGGCTCTTTGTGGAAAGCGATGGTAGGTGTGGTGTGAAGTGCGATGGCATCCCACACAACTTGCGTCTGCTGCGTCGAGATTCCGCGATCCTTCAGAAGCGTGCGCGCCGCATTGGCCCCGTCTACCTCGAAGCGATCCGTCGCCGTGTTGCGGTTGGTCAAACCCAAGATCGTGCCGAACGGCGGATACGGCCAATAGCTCAGGGTCCGGTTCAGGTTTGACGTCTTTTGAGAGCAACATACCAAATAGAGCGCCTCACATGATTGAAAAGGTATGGCTCTAACAAACTGCGCGATAATTCCACCGCATCGCGAATCAGAGACGTATCGGTTACTTTGATCCCAGCTAACGCGACATTCCTATGGAGTCCATCCGTGTGCCGAGGCATGTTGGTACTCTGATTCTGAATTGAGGCTAGCGGCATGGCTGTCTCTCGGCTAAGCGGTCCAAGGATCATCTGATGACTGAACGGACCAATTCACTCAGAGAGCGCTATTCGGCTCTCAGCGATGATGAACTCCAAAACGTAGCCATCAAGCAGCAAGCATTGCAACGCAAAGAAAAGTCAATCCACCTTTACAGCCGCATAGGCTATGGCATCTCGCTGTTTGGAATATTGGCTGGTCTTTTTGCGTTGTATGTTCAGAAAGACGAGAGAAACGGCGTCGGCATGATCATCGCAAGCGCCATCTTGTTTCCTTTGGTGTGGGTTATTGCCATGCTGCGGCGGCTTGTATGGCGTTTCCTGCTTAGACCATAATCGGACAAGTCTGTGCATCGATGCCATATTGGTCATCAGGCTGCCCATCCTAGTGCGACCCCATTGGAAATGGTAGGAATTCCTGAAAGCGCTTGAGCTGGCGGCACTTAAGCGTTTCCCACCGATCGCCTCAACCAGACAATGAACGAAGAACGGCATACCGAGAGGTCACTCCGACATCCCGCACGAGCGACAGTCGGCCATCCTGGATTGTGGTCGAAAGCCGCGTAATGGCCACCACTGTTCGGACGCTCTCAAATCCAGGCGCGACTGAAACTCCGGATACCTAGCGTGCGTATGCATATGTGGGAGCCCCATATATGCCTTCGGCTGCGGACCTTGAGTGGAAAAAAGGGAGTGCCGAACTGCTGGTTTTGTCGTTGTTGGAGAACCAGCCCCGCCACGGCTACGAGATCGCGCGTCTGATCGACCTTCGTTCCGGTGGCTCGATTCGCTTTCATGCAGCGTCGCTGTATCCGTTGCTCTATCGCCTTGAGAAGCGCAATTGGATACAGGGACGCTGGCTCGAAAAAGCGAATCAACGTCGCCGCCGCTACTACCGCCTGACCACACAAGGAGAGTGCGTTCTAGCTGAAAAACGCCGCCAGTGGCAAGAATTTGCAGGAGCTGTCGCCCGAATCGCAGGAGTACAACATGCCTGACTGGAAATCAGAAATTCGACAACGTCTACGAGGATTGCGTCTTAGCCCGGAACGAGAATCGGAAATACTCGACGAACTGTCCTCTCATCTTCAGGATCGCTACGACGAACTCTGCGCCTCCGGACTTTCACAATCAGAGGCACGTCGCAATGTCGTTGCGGAGCTGGATTTCACCGACCTTGTCTCCGAGCTTCAAACCACCGAAGTAGCCTCTCACGAACCTGTGCCTCAAGGCGCTCCCCGCACCGGCCATTTCTTCTCCGACTTTCTGATGGACTTGCGTTATGCAGCTCGCACTCTCCGCAAATCCCCAGGCTTTACGACAGTCGCGATTCTGACCCTCGCGCTCGGCATTGGCGCGAACGCCGCCGTCTTCACGGTCATCAACAGCCTCATCCTGAACCCTCTGCCCGTGGACCGGATCTCCACACTGGTTGCGCTAAACACAACCCAACGCAAGCAGGCTGCGCAATTGGGCGACCTTCAACTTCTTTCCATCCCTAACTTCCGCGACCTTCGAAATAGGACAAATTCCTTCGCCAGCTTCGCCGCTCATTCCAATCCCGCAGCGGTTACCATCATTGATAAAGACGAACCGCATCGCGCTTTCATGGAACTCGTAACCGCCAATTATTTCGCCACCCTCGGTCTTCAACCAGCTCTCGGGCGTTTCTTTCTCCCAGACGAAGACACTACACCCGGCATGGCGCCCGTCGCGGTTCTCGGCTATTCGGCATGGCAGAATCGTTTTGGCGGTCGCGCGGACATCGTCGGGCAATCCATCAAGCTCAATAACGTTCCCTTCACGATCATTGGAGTAGGACCTAAGGATTTCAAAGGTCTGTACGCGGTTTTTGGTCCAGACCTTTGGGTTCCTTTCACTATGGCCAGGCAGTTTCTATCTCCTCAACAGCAGGATGCTCTGACTGATCGCAGCATTCCTCTTGTTACGGGAATCGCTCGGCTCCGAGATGGAAATTCCTTCGCACAGGTTCAGGCAGAGATGAAGATTGCCTCCGCCTCTTTGGACAACGAATTCCCCGACTCGAATTCAGGTCAATCGCTCGTCGTCAGGCACCTGACGGAAGCCGCATACGGCCCTGAACGCCAGGGCGTCGTGTGGGGCAGTATGCTGCTGGCGGCCATCGTCGGCATCGTGCTTCTCATTGCCTGTTCGAATGTGGCTAACTTGCTCCTCGCCCGTGCCGCCGCTCGCCGGCAGGAAATCGCCGTGCGCATGGCACTCGGTGCTGGTCGCACCCGATTGGTGCGCCAGTTGCTTACTGAAAGCGTCACGGTCAGCCTCTTTAGCGGTATATTGGGGTTTCTCTTTGGCTACGGAGGATGCCAGCTTCTCTCTTCCCTGCGTCCCGCTGAATACGCTCAGAATCTTGCTGAGTTGAGAATTGGTCCTGTCGTCTTTGGCTTTACGTTTATCGTCGCGATACTGACGGGATTGATCTTCGGTATCGTGCCCGCTCTTCGCACTTCCCGTACTTCTGTTTCCGAAGCCATCAAGGAAGAAACGCGCACCGCCGGGCGGCGTCGCGGCCGTTTTAGTTTCGCCAACATCCTCCTCGGCGCTCAAGTCGCTGGCTCCCTCGTACTTCTCGTGATCGCCGCTATCTTTCTGCACAGCATCCAGCAGGAATACACGATCGATCCCGGCTATCAAACCAAGCATCTTGCTATTTTTATGCTCTATCCGGGACAGGCTGGTTATGATCAGCCCCACACCGAACAGTTCTACAAACAAGTCCGCGATCGCATTTCCAGCGTCCCTGGCATCTCGTCCCTCTCCTGGGCCTCGAACATGCCGCTTTGGGGACGAAAGGAGACGGGGCTCCTCCTGGAAGGCCAGGAACAGCGCAAAAAGTCAGACGCCATCTCCGCGGTTGTAAATACGGTCGATCTCGATTACTTCTCGACCCTTGGCATTTCTTTCGTCGCGGGACGCGACTTTATTCAGGACGATCGCGATGGATCGACTTCGGTTGCCATCATCAATGACACGATGGCCGCGCAGTATTGGCCGAACCAAAACGCACTCGGTCGACGCTTGCAATTGCCGCAGGGCAAGAACTCTCTTCAGGTCGTGGGTATCGTGAAGGCCAGCAATTATCAAACACTCGGCGAGTCGCCTCAGCCTTGCGTGTTCATTCCGCTTCGGCAGAATTTCTCTGATGGCATGATTCTCTACGTCAGATCCGAACAGGATCCCAACACCATCCTCGCTGGCGTTCGCGATGAGATCCATCGCATCGATCCCGCCCTCGCCGTAGAAGACATCCGCACCGGCACCAAGATTATCGATCAGGCACTATGGTGGGGGAAAATTGCCGTGAATCTCCTCACCGTCTTCGGATTTCTGGCGGTAGGCCTGGCTTCGGTCGGCCTCTACGGAATCATGGCTTACTCCGTGAACCAACGCCGTCGCGAGATCGGAGTCCGCATGGCCCTCGGAGCGAACCAAGAAACGGTCTGGTTCTTGATTCTCCGGCAGGGTATGACGATGGTCCTCGGTGGATTGGCCGCCGGTGTCACCATCGCGCTGCTCGTTGGCCGCGGCCTCTCCCGTTTCCTCTACGGAGTAAAGGGCACAGACTATTTCAGCCTCGCGGGAGCGTCACTAACCCTGCTGCTGGTTGCTCTGATTGCTTGCTATCTGCCAGCCCGCAGCGCCAGTCGCGTCGATCCGCTGGTTGCGTTGCGAGACACGTAAGACCGGAGAAATGGCATGGCCTATGACATTTCCAGCTCAGACCTCGAATTGGGGCGTGTTGGGGAAATGGGTTTTCGGGTATGAAAACCCACCGCGCATTTGGGAGCTCAACTAAGCGCGCGCGAAGTGCCTCAGTACCACCAGAAACCGGCTAATCGCCCAGCGGTGTCCGCTCCCTCCACCGATTAATCCATCGCCCATGCACATGCTTGCACAACCTTGCTCATGTGGCTGTCCAATCCTCGAAGATCAAAGCTGGCAATTTGCGGACTTCCATCGAACGGGGTGAACGTCTTGGCGGCTAGCAACTTCTTGACGAAGGCAATCGCGCCGCCACCGATCGCCACGATATTAGCTAGCCGGGTTCGGCAGCGCGCGGTGAGATGGGAGCCTGCTGCGCGCGATCGTTGATTCGGCGGCGCTTGCCTCGTTTCGGCATCAGTACCTCCAGATCGGAGCGAACCAATCGCCTCGTACGTTGCAACCCTCGACCATCATCTAGTGTCTCGAGCAGAGATGACGCGGATCGTGCCCATTATTCCGCCATCTTCCTGTTCGAGTAGGTGGCAGTGATACACAAACGTACCGGCGAAGTCGGATCCGGAAAGACGTTGAAGATATCGCTGATGTTTTCAAACTCCATGTTCGCAATGGAAACTGCACCGAAGTTGCAGCCCGCCCGCGTGTACGCTACCCAAGGTGCCGGTGCGTTCTGGGCATCGGGAGAAAGCATGATTGGCAGAGGATCGGCGGAAGGAGTCGCGGAGTTCGTGGGGTCGGTCCAATATGTGAAAGAGCTGTCGAACAGGTCCGCGGCAGTGCTGGTGTTGGGCAGCGGGAGGTAGCCGAAGCTGTTTCCAATCGGCACCCCGTGACGATCGCCGTATACGCCGGTCAGCGACGTGAGAATGTCCACCGACGTATGTGAGATCAGTGGTGTATGGCTATTCGTCAGCACCGTACCGTTTTTCGTCAGGAAGTTCAGCAGGTGCGGCATCTGCTCAAGGTCAGATGGAACGTTCGGATTGTCACGTTCGAAGTGAACGTTGTCGAACTGGATGTAGATTACGTGCTTGATCGGGCTTCGACCGGAGCCCAATTTGCACGCGTCATTCGAATTTTGGCCCCCGTTTCCGTGACCGTTGCGCGCTAGCGCAATGCTGCTAGCGCCAAGGTGCTTGGCAGGTTGCTTCGCGTCAGAATTCGCCAGAGCCTCTTTGGCCGCCGCCAGCGGGGGTGAGAGAACAATCGCCAACGAAAGAAGCAGCGCAACTCCCTGCCGTGCGGACCCAACAATTCCGGCCTTTGCGGCCGCGAAACCAAAGGACGCAAGTCTACCTTTGCGTTTTGTCATTTTGTTTTGATCTCCTGAAGATCCTGAAGACAGCTCGACTCAAGACACCTCTGAAACGAGGCATATACTCCGCTCCGAGCGAACAGCCTTCGGCTGTGTAGGACCGCAAAGCGGCTTTCATGTTAGGCCGCAGGAAACTCTAGGTTAAATCTCCGTAAAGTCTGAATGCGGCCCACGAAATGGTTGGAAATGTTTTCGACTGGCGGATGCTACGCGTGATGACTAATTTCTTGCTCGACCCACTACGGGCTGACCCACGATTTGCTGAGTTGATTCAGAACGTAGGGCTACCGCGTCAATGGAGACTCGCCCATCTCACCGGGGCGCGATTTTTCTGAGTGTGATAGCGGAAGCCACATCCCGCACGAATCTGCGGTTCCTTTCATAAGCCACTTTATACCGGGAAAACAACATAGCCGTCGCTTTCCAGAGGCAAGCATGTCGCACGCTTTCTCGATCCGGCGCCGGCGCGTTTCGGACTGCTTGGCTGAGCATATCGAGAAGATCCAATCCCGTCGCGCCATTGGCGTGATGTCCTCCCACCCCGCCTGCGCCCGCGGTGCGGCTGCAAGGGCTCTACGGAGATCCATCGGCACCCTGAGGTCCGGTTCTTCAGCGGTCCGCGTAAGCTCCACCGTTACCGTGTCCATGCCATCTGCGCCTGTGGCATCGCGCATGGTCTTGTTCACCATGAGGCAGTGACTTCCTTTGCGGTTTGGTTCGAGAGCAGCTCGAAAAGGGAAGCCATTGATCGTTCCCTCCACCATCGTCATGCCTCGCGAGGGAAGCTTGGCACTCGCATTCTTGGGCAGAGTTAGGGTCCACGATCCGGTCTTTTCGTTTGGCTTGGACCAAATTAACTTGGAGCTGAACCGAATCGTTGGTTTGGTTTCTTGCAGCTTAGCCAGTTTCATTTCGCGGTCCTCATGCATTGGTGTTTAAGCGGTGCGAATCGGCGCCGGCGGTAAGACGATCTCAACAAGCCCGGTCACCACGTCATAGACGAGGCCGGAGACGCGCCATTCACCAGGCAATGCGGGAATTGTGCGGAGCCTGCGACGTCAACGGCAACCGCGGCGCGGGGATCGGTAACCGCTTTTGCCTTGAGTTCGCCTGCCTGTATTTGGAAATAGTGCTTCAACATGTCGGGGTCGCCGGCAAGGCGGGTGATCCCGCAATCGGTGTGCTGAAGTACGACCAAGTGAAACTCTCCACCCCTCCTGAAATCTCTCCCGCGACCTGGCCGATTCGCCCGAGCAGAGCCAACTGCTCCAGCAACCCCGGGGTGATCCGACCCCCAATATTACGGATGACGACGGCCTCGCCCGGTTCAGTTCCAAGTATATGAGCGGGGTCCACTCGCATATCAGCGCAACCGACGATGACTGCCTTTACATTTGGCATCGCCCGCGGAAGCGAAGGCATGAGTGTGCCCGCAGCAGACTGCTGAGCAGCAAAGTCTTTGTTGGGTTTTAGCATTGAGTCGAGGTTGCTCATATTGATTCTCCTCTAGAGGCTACGCACAAATTCTCCATCGCTCACTGCTGGTTCGATGAGGCGTGTACACGCCGGGTTGCGGGTGACAACGGCGGCAACCCGAGCATTTCAGATGCTACAGCCATGCCGGGCGTATGACCCAAGCCGTTTTAGCCTCCGCGTTACGTTCCGTCCGTGCGATCGGGAAGGAATATGGTGCTTCGTCTGCAACGATGAGCCGCCTGGCACCCTGCATGAAATCTGTCGTTTTACGATCCGGTTGTCCCTTTTACCAGATGGGATGAGATTAAGTGAGTGCGAATCTGAATTCCGTCAGCGGCGAGCGTGCGCTTCAACGCGAAAGTGTGTCTGTCAACGTTGCCAGTAGGCAAAGCCTCCTTTATCAAACAGCCTGACTAACGGGAATGGACCCTCTTACCTTGTAGTCAGGACGAGTCGTGCGCCGACTTTCGTAACACACCGTTTCAAGGCGTGCATCCGGGCGTTCCAATGACCAAAGTTAGAATCCTTTTGAGTGACGATCATCCAGGTTTCACAGAGATGGCCGAGCACTTTCTGGAGCCGGAGTTCGAGATCGTCGGCAAAGTCGCAGACGGCCAGTCTTTGTTTGATGCCGCCATGAGGTTGGAGCCCGAGATTGTTGTGACCGATATATCTATGCCGGTGCTCAACGGTATCGAAGCAGCCGAACAATTGAAGAAATCGGGCTGTAGGTCTCGTATCATTTTCCTGACAGTGCACCTGGGCGCGGATTTTGTGCACAGATGTATTTCCACTGGCGCCTTAGGTTTCGTAACGAAATCGCGAATTGCCACAGAACTCGTCCCAGCCGTTCGAGAAGCACTGGCTGGGCATGTCTTCATTTCCCAGAGTTCCCACACCGAGAATTATGGAAGTCTATGACCTCACGAACCGCCCTCGCTTAGACGTAGCGACCGCCTCCTCTTCGGCCTTTCCCGACCACGAGAATTGTGTGCGGTCGGATGCTGATTGGAGGCAAGGGAGTTGTCTAGGCTCTAATAAATTGGTTAATACTTTGCTGCCAAACTAGTGACCAGAAGCCCGTCGCGGGTGGATGACGGGGATGACGTGCCGAGCACCGCTCACCATGGCCAGCACCAGCGCGCCGGCCAAGATGCCGGCTATGCCGTCGAGCATGAGGGGCGTCAGCCATTGCAGCGCGCCGCCGATTACGGGCAATGGAGCCATCCCGTCGGCCGAACGCTCTATCCAAGAATGCGCGCCTGGTATGCCGTGGGTGAGTATGCCTCCGCCCACGAGAAACATTGCCGCCGTGCCCGCGACGGCCAAGCCTCTCATGAGCCAGGGCGCCGTCGTGAGGATGCCCGCGCCGAATGCGCGCTGCACCCGGGCCGAATATGCATCGCCGGTTCGTTGGCTCAAGAATAGGCCGCCGTCGTCCAGCTTCACGATCCCAGCCACCAACCCATAGACGCCCACTGTCATGATGAGGGCGATGCCGGTCAACACCAACACACGGGTTATGAATGGTGCCGTGGCGACCGAGCCGAGTGAGATGACGATGATCTCCGCTGACAGGATGAAGTCGGTGCGCACCGCGCCCTTGATCTTGTCCTTCTCCATTGCCACGAGGTCCAGTTCAGGGGCGGACACCGCCCGAACGAGTTTGTCGTGGTGCGGGGCATCCTCATTATTCTTGCTGCGCAGGAATTGGTGTGTCAGCTTCTCGAGGCCTTCGTAGCACAGGAACGCACCTCCCAACATGAGCAGCGGTCGCACCGCCCACGGTGCAACCGCACTGATGATCAGCGCAACGGGCACAAGAATGGCCTTATTTAGGAGCGAGCCTTTCGCCACCGACCACACCACAGCCAGCTCGCGGTCGGCTCTCACCCCGGCTACCTGCTGAGCGTTTAGCGCGAGGTCGTCGCCCAGCACTCCAGCCGTCTTCCTTGCCGCGACCTTGGTGAGTAGCGCCACGTCGTCCAGCAGCGTGGCGATGTCGTCGATTAGCGAGAGGAGGCTGGTTCCGGCCATACGGAGTCAAGATCGCCTTAACCCATCTTTCGATTCTTACGGGAGTCGATGCGATCGCTTTTGTTGCCGACTTTGCGGAGCGCATTCTTCCGCGATCACAACCCGGCTTTAGCGACGTGGGGCCTGAGCAAGTCGAGTCTTCTGTGCGCCATTGCCGCTAGTCGAAACCGAAGTGTAATGGTTGCGATGGGTTATACCTGAAAATCTGCCGGTGGTTATACTGTCAAACCTTGCAGTATTCGAGTGGGGCCCAGCACGGAAGGGTGGGACTCGCATTCATCGATTTGCTACTAATCCCGAGTCGTTTCGATCCGCCAAAAACAAGTGTTTTGGCCGTTGTTCGCGAGATAGAATCGCGCGGCCCTCTCGGAGCGGCGACCATTTTTCTTCTATCGTCTCCGCTTTCTCAAACCGTTGACAAACGGCAACGAACTTAGCCTTTAGTTGGGCAAACCTGTGGTGACATTAGCTTCACCCCGGCGGGCGGCGTCTCAGGGGGCAACACTAGTTCGACGGCGCAGAATAGCACGGCGGCAGGCTAGCACTGACTCAGATGCATTTCCATCATCAGAGCATGTCGCTCGCTAGGTTTCGCCTTATGTAAAGCTAGAAACTTATCCACGCTCTTGTCGTGCAGAATGCTTTCCGTCACGTCCCGTAACAATTTATGTGCGTTCCGTATATCCCGTTCTGGATTCGCTGAGATAGAAGTATTCGTGAGTTCATTTCGGGCGAAAAAACATGGATACCGTGAGAGAAAATACTTTTTCTAACCCAGGAAACTGACCCCGATGTCGTAAAGCAGGCTCTGGATATGGGCGCAGTCGGCTACGTTTGTAAGTCCGCTGCGGCAAGCGAGCTAATGGGCGCCCTTCGTGCCGCCATTCCAAAGGAGGGTGGTCAGCGGTAAGTTGAACGGGAAACGACGAAGGTTTAGAAACACTCAAGCGCTTCAATGAAGCTATCGAACCGCGGTGCCATGCTGAAGCGCGGTCAAACATCTCAGCCCTTTGCTGAGCCTGAATGGTATCCGACTCAAAAACAACGCTAACGGAAAGGAGAGAAGTTCAGGATGCGAGGATGCGTGATTGGATTGCAAATCGAATTAGATCGGCATTGCTCTTGAGATTCAGCTTCTGCATGACCCGGTACTTATGAAACGCCACGCCGCTCTTCGTTAAGTTCAAGAGAAGGGCGGCTTCGCTCATAGTTTTTCCTTCGGCCAGCAGTTTGACAACCTCTTGCTGGCGAAGCGTCAAACGCTTCGCGCTCAGTTTGGTTCGTGGCGCCATGGGCCCCCGACTTTTGAGACCCGATGTTAGGAAAAACAGTTGTCCCGAATACTGTCACATGTGCCAGTGCCAAGTTCAGGGTGATTTTCCCTAGAATTCATCCGACTTGCCTTGGTAGGTCGGATTACCGGACATCTCACACCTGAATGTTCTGCGCAGATGGCGTCGAACGTATGTTTGTCTTCCTGGATGGGAAGGCTGAGCGGATATGCATAAAGGATATCTACTCGAAACATTCTAACGAGGTGATTCCCTAGTTGTTTCGAGGCGGCAGGTTCCCAAGCGATTGGTCGGGTAGGGCAAAGGCGCGTAGCGGGCTTCGAATGATGCCGACGCTTCCATTGCCCTCCTTAAAATTCCGTACGGCGGGTTTTCCCCAGTACGGCTTCAAGGCCGGTAGATCCCCGTTCGTCGCCTCCTCGCGTCGGACGGTTTGCCGTTGTCCTTGGTGCTCCCCGCTTCCCTCGTCGGATCCCCGTTCTGTGCCGGGGACGTTGCGCGCTGGAGCACCTCCGTTCGAGCGGCCGCTGCCGCTCGAACCCAGGGGCCTTCGCTCCAGATCGGGTTGTTCTGTCCCGCTCCATCCTCACTTGCGGCCCCATCCGCCCCACTCGCAGGCACATCCCGATTTCACCGCTTAGCGGCTTATACGAAATGCCTTCGCTGTGCACACTGCGCCTAGGCGACCTCCGAGTGGTTCCGCGCTTTCGTTGTCCTTCCTTCCTAACATGCCACCCTCTACGACTCCGGGGAGATCGGAAACCGGTTGGTTCCAGTCCTGCGGTCCCGACTTTAGGCCTTCGCCATGTTATGAGCGGCTCGGCTCTCCCGACTATCCTGCTATCTGCTTCACGCAGGGCCGACTTTTCGGAGCTTCACTGGTTCGCTTTTGCTGCGGCCTGTCAGGTTGCTCGCCCCCTGTGCAGATCTGACCAGAACTCTTTCCGGCCACCGGGACTTTTACTTCCAGGCTTCCGACGAGTCGGTCACCCTTCTCGCCGCTGGATATAACTACGACAGTTACTGCACCGTTCTGTCGATAGGACTCTCACCCATTGGAATGACAACGCGTTGCTGCACCATAACAATGTCGGCCCCTCTCCACGCAATCAGACTTTTGTTGATAGGCTTCGGGAGGAAGGAGCCGGAGTTCGGTTCGTACGCGGGACAGCTCGGTACCGGACATGGCGTGTGGTAAAGGCGTTGTCCACTTGATGGAGCATCCCGCTCCCTCGTGAGAGGGAGTTCGAAGAACTAATCATGGTTGAAGTTTGTGCCTCGATGATGCCGGTCGGCGCTCTGAGACTTGTGCGCCGATCCTAAACTGCGAAGCACACTAGCCAATCGGAATCTGAATTTTCACGGGAAGCTGTAGCTCAACGACTCAAAGACAGCCGGCGTGCCTTCAATCATCTTGCCTCTGAGGGATTGTAAAAACATCTGCCCTCGAAGAAGGACCCGAGAGCTCGACGAATCGAAGAACTGGACATATGGAATGCAAAAACCAAGTTGTCCGGTTACGCGAAAAACGGGACTTAAGGTGCTTGCTCGCGATTTGAGTAACAAGAAGGTTGTAGCTGGTTTCACTGCGGTTTTTGTGGCACTTCCACCCATGCTTTCTCCGATTGCGGCGGAGCTTTCTTGTATTTCTTGCTAATCGCTCTTCCGAAATCTGGAATGAATTCCTTCATGATGCTGAAAGCGGCGTTACTCCCCATGGTGATCCCGAAACTCACGGCCCCGTCTTTCGCCGAATTCTGGCTCGGGGGTAACCACAGTCGCGCCGCAAACGCACCAGTCGCCACTCCACTCAACTGCGAAATGGAGATGGTCCGGCTGCCGTCATCATGGCGGGCAAGAACCGCGCTGCAAAGCGCATAACCTGCCCGTGGCCAGAATCCCTTTTTGCCAGAATTAAAGTAGCGATTGTCCTCGTGCAAGAAGCTGGACAAGCCGTAGGTGACGGTCCGCTGAATGGAATATTGCCCGATGATGTTTGCAAATCGCTTGCCGTAACCGGACGCCCCCTGCTCCCATTCTTCAGGTTTATCCTTCCATTGATCGACTCCTGCGGAGAACGCTGCCTTCCCGTAGCCCAACGGGTTGACCATGGTCTTGAAGTAGATCTGGGTTCTCTCCTTCTGAGTTAAAGGTTGGAATTCAGTCGCCTTCTCCGTGCCAGCCATGTTGAGGTAGTTGAACAGATAGCCAATACCGCCGTTGGTAGCGGCGACGTTATCTGTACTCGAGGTCGGGGTCTGGCTTTGCGCCTCCAATTGTGGACCCAGCAGCAAAATTAGCGTGCAGAGCCCAGAAATGCATTTGGTTCTCATGTCGTTCGCAGAGTCATCCGGTATCGATGTTTTCCAAGGGTGAGGAAATGAAGAACGCGTAATCCTTGTGAGTTCACCCTACTTGTCGCGTCGCAAGCTTTGCCCGATAGGGGTCCGCTCGTAACCAGAGGCTGGGAGGCAAGATAGGCCGGAAAAAGCGAGACAACCGAAAATACTACGAGGGCGTGTTCGCTGCCGACTGGCAAATATGACAGCCGGGGACCATTCACTTGCCAGTTCTTTTCGGGAAGTCAACCGTCGCATGGAAAATCCCTAGTGGTGACCAGCTGCCTCTGTAAGTTTTCCCAGTAGGTCGACGAACGCCCCCAGCCTAGTCTTGCAGGAACGCCAACAGTGGAAATGAGTGCAACATCGAGCATCTAAGGCGCGGGGTTTTGGCAGGGACTGGTCTGGTTTTCGGGAGATCGTTCTTCCACTATTTGCGATTGTCATCACTGTGGAGGCGACGCTTTGAGGGCCTTGGGTTAGCCTGACATTCACCTTCATCGCGATAGCGACCGCCTTGAGGTTGATATGAGCGAGGCTGTACGCACTGCCACATCAGAGATGCGAGAGTTGCGGCCTTGGCGCATTGTTTCTCATCACCCAGGACTGGCACTGTGTGATTTTCCACGTAATTTGCCTTTCAGCGTATATTTGTTCCTTCTGGCTTTGCCTGCACCCCAGAGCCGCCCACATCACAGGTCCGTGGTCCCGCTTAGCTTTTGCGGCAGCTTCAGCGATGGTGTTAGGTTGGGTCTGCGGCATCGATGTAGGTGTCAACTTTCACAATTCTTCCCATCGTCCAATCTTCAGGTCCCAATTCGTCAACCGGTGGTTTGGCAGATATACAGGGGGTTGAAAGTTTGCAGCCGCTTAAGCGACTCCATCGGCTTGGCTGAGTTTGAGTCTTTGTCAAGCTCGTGATTGACGGGGTTACGGAACATCTGGATTCCTGAGTCGACTTTTCCGGTTATCACGCTCGGGACTTGAAAAAAAAGACGCGTTATAGTCTGGGCGAATGCGGACTATTGGCACCTACATGTCTAAAGCTACATTCCAAGCATGAGCAAACGGTTTTGGACAATTCGATATCGGCAAATGCAGGAGTCCGCCATGATCAAAAAGCCATACATTCCAACGAGGCAATTATCGCTGCTTATCTTCATTCTTGCAGTCGCACTCTCCTTGGGCGCAGCTCAGAGACATACGCTCATCGTCAATGGACGATCCACGGATGTGCTCGTCATTTACATGAACAGCCTTCCCTTTGTCGACCTGGAAGCTCTCGCTAAAACCCTCAACGGTTCGGTTAGTTCTTCTGGTGCCAACGTCGCCCTCAGTCTTCCCCCTAGTTCCACGAATTTTGCTCCCTCTCCAACAACGGCGTCTCCAGCACCCGGGCCGGTTCCAGCCCAGCCTGCTCCTTCTACTCCAGGATTTTCCCGGGGATTTTTGAACGCCGGTATTGAGCAGATGTCGACTCTGCGTGAATGGCACACGGCGCTACAAACTGCGATTCAAAATGGTATTCCGCTTTCGGAGGGTTTGCTCCAGCCTTATCGCGCGCAAGCCACCACGAATCTTCGCTTAGCCTCCGTCGCCGCCACCACTCCGGCCGATCGCAATGCCTACCAGCTGTTGAACACCGTATATCTGGACATGGGGAAACTGAGCGAGAAATACGTCGGCATGCGGGCCAGCCTGACCTACATTGCACCGGATGCGCTTCAGAATGATGACCTAAACCAACGCATCCTGACTTGCGGACGTTCCTTAGGAGCCATGGCTGCAAACGGGCAATTCAGCGACGATGGTTCCTGTCATTGAGCATTCTAGATCGACAGTCTTAGTCGGGACCTACAGCGGTGCGGTCAGCTCTATTCGCCACTCGTCTTTGACCGGGAATAGCATCGCCACAGCCAAAGCACCACTGTGTGACTCGCCCTGTGTCCACATGGATGAAATCCGAACGAGGATAATAACCGACACCTCCTCGGTGGAGCGCCAGGGCGGCAGCTCTCAGTTTCAGTGTGTCCGTTCCTGGCAGCCTGATATCGATGGCTTTTGCTTGCATGTGAAGGCTGTGCTTTGCGACTCCGGCCGTATGAGCCCGCAGGTATTCATTGCTCCACCGAGAACGATACCCGCAAACGATTTCGATTTCAGCGCCTGGTCTGTCGACAGAATTGGTCAAGTCCCAAAGGATGTCGTAAACCTTGGGATCATACTGCCGCACATCTCCTGTGCGATGGTCTCTTAGAAATCGATCCAATTTTGACGTTGCGTCGGAAACATACCTATCGCCCCGCCAATATACGATGTCAATCCTCTCACCATTGTGCGCATTGTAGAGACGCAGCCTATGTTCTTCCGTGGAACTCGTCGGATTCGCATGAACGTGTTGCGGGGCAAAGGTAAGGGAAATGAATGCAGTTGCCTGAAACAATGCTATCGAGATCGATTTATTAATTTTCACTCGTCCGTATTCCCCAATTCTTAATCGATGTTGGCTTTAGGCAATTACGATGGCACATAGGAATGTTGTGGTCGTTGCGATTGAGCAATTTTTCGCACGCTCACCGAACGTCGCGGCGGTCCGTTTTAAGCAGGAGTTGAGCCAGATAAACAGGTGAGGTAGAGGGCGGCGAACCCCCAAAGCACGAAGCGAGGCGTTCCTCCGCTTCATTGGACGCGTGCTCGATCTCATTCAGTCTCGAGAAGAACTCACGCAGGCTCGGAGCGGCGTGGCAAGCTCTTACGCAAGTCTATGCCAGTCCTAGCTAGGGTTGACCGGTTTTCGCGGCGGCATCTTCTTTGGCCCATCGCGCTTTCGTTGTTTCAATGGCCTTTGCGGAGGGCGGATAGCTCTTGAAGGCCTTCTTGATATTGCCGTCTGCGGTTTTCCAAATTTTGTCCGGATCGCTGTGGTAGAGCTTTGCGCTGGCAAACATGCGCCAAGCGAGATCGCGCGATCTCGCGTTAATCAATTCAATGCCAAGGGTTCCCAGATGCGTCGTGGACGCATCCATAGAATAGTAGATATATCCCCAGTGATAGCCGTAATAGGATCCGTAGATGCCCCAATTGGCATGGCTAGACACGTTTATGTCTGTTGTTTGGCCATTGACCCAGTAGCGCACCACCAGGTCCGGATTCTCTTCGGGCTTCACCTCGCGAAGCCCCTTGGTTGTCAATTCACGGGTGACAGCGCGATAGATCCGATTGTTAAGCAAATCCGGGTTCAACTGCAACTTGAGGAGCTGTTCAACGCCGCCAATATATGCGAAGGTTTTGAACTGCGAGAAATCGAGATTGGGATTGAAATCAATAGCTGTTTTAGCCGCGGCCCGCGATGCGCAGAGGCACACCAACAGCAAAATCGCGAGACACCCTGTTGTTTTCCTGGATGGAGCAGCAATCCCTGAGACAACAGGGGGATTCCTTCTTTGAGCGCTCACTGGACTCCCACTTTGGTAGCAGAGAGTCGCGCTGTAGGGGGGACTAAACAACTGTTATAAGTAACAGATTGAAAATAGTCCGCAACTTACGGTTTCCAGCGATCAGACACTCCTGCGGATTCTCAGGCTTGGCTATCCGCCTCATGAGCGCGATAGGCAGAACCGCCACCGTGGCGCGAGACCTCCCAGCGCCTGAGCGACGGATAGCACCGGAACGGCCAGAACACATAGTCCAAGAATGGCCAACAGCCAACTGCGATAAAGCGCTTGTGACATACAATCCTCCGGCAAGCAAAGAGGGCAGGACGCTGAGTACGGAGAAGCGGAAAAGAGAAGGGCGGTCGATTTATACGTCACCAGGTATTACTGCTGGGGATGGACCTGGCACGTGCGCTGGTTGAAGAGGATCACGGTCACCGGGTTGCTCTCAGAACGAAATGGGCAGGCAATAACCGCGAAAGAATCCGGAGTGCCCGCACTCGATACGATTCACAGAACCTAGCAAACCGCGCTTGCAAAACATCGCGGTGTCGCCGTGATTTCGGAGGAAGGAAACGTGGCGATGGCCCACATTGAAGATGCATAAGTCGAGGTGGATTACTGGCATCCATCATTTCGTAGATGCCTCGGTGATTCTGAGGAACTGATCTGCGGTGACATCCCGGACATTCTGACGAATTCCCGATGGCCAAGCAATTTCCACGTCGGCTCGTTCCGAAGACCCAAGGCCAAAATGCATTCTTTTGTCGTTCGAAGATAGATAGCTGCCCGCCGCAGTAACGTACCGGACTTGTCCGTTCACCTTCACGCGTGCGCCGAATCCATCGCCATTGCTTTTCGTCCCCCGCAGAACGATCGTCAGCCAGTGTCGCTTTCCCCCGCGATTTAGATAGCCTCGCGGGCGCTCACCTAGCGACGTTGTAATCGCATCCATCCAGCCATCGTTGTTCAAATCGCCGAACGCCGCTCCGCGTCCGGCCACTGGAATCGCGGAGCCGACATTCCCTTTTTCGAAATGTCCATGACGATTCATCGCCAACAGTGGTGGATCTCGATATTTCAACGTGCTGTCGTATGTCTCCACGTTGTCGAAGACGTGCCCCTGCACTATGAACGCATCTTTCCAGCCGTCGTTGTCGAAGTCTTCCAACCCGACTCCCCAACCAGAAGCCATGCCAGACAGCACTCCGAAACCTGCCTCCAACTCTGCCGCGCTGAACAAACCTCGCCCTTCGTTGTGGAACACAACATACGGAGCGTGAGGAAGTTGGGTCACGAGAAGATCAGGAAGCCCGTCGTTATCGTAATCCTGGAAAGCCACGCCCATCCCAGAAGGCATTTTCCCGTCGTTCGTAAGCGCAGCGCCTGAATCGAAGGCAGTTTCCGTGAAAGTGCCATTACCATTGTTGTGAAACAGGAATTGATTCGTGACATCGTTCGCGACGAAGATGTCGGTGTAACCGTCGCCGTCGTAGTCAGCAAAGGCAACCCCCAAACCATGTCCTTTTTTCGCAGCAATCCCGGACGATGCGCTGACGTCCTCGAACGTTCCGTCGCCGCGATTGTGATAGAGAATGTTTGAAACAGCCGGGAATTCACCGGGCGGACAATATGTCGGACGTTCGGCGCCGCAGGTCTTGCTGGCCTCGATGCTCCAATCCAGATATCGCGTCACAAAAAGGTCCAGCCTGCCGTCGTTGTCAAAATCGAGAAATCCCGCCGATACCGACCATCCCCCGCCTGCGACTCCGGCCTTCGCAGTAACGTCGGTGAACGTGCCATCGCCGTTGTTGTGATACAGAACGTTCTTGCCAAAGCTCGTCACGTAAATATCTGGGAATCCGTCGTTGTCGTAATCGCCGACGGCTACGCCCATTCCGTAGTTGAAATCGCCAGCATCGGAAAGCCCAGCTTCCTTCGTCACATCCGTAAAGCTGCCATCCTTGTTTTGTCGATACAGCCGATTCCAATAAATTGGATTCCGGCGATCGAACCCGGCGCCCTTCAACATCGGATCCCGCACATGCCCAGCGTTCACCAGAAAAATATCCAGGAGCCCATCGTTGTTATAGTCCAGTAGGGCAACTCCGCCGGGCATCGTCTCAATCAAATATTTCCGAGAGGTTGGCGAACTGCGCAGGACGAAATCTATGCCTGAAAGCGGAGCTTCCCGAAACAACGGCGCGGTTGAGATCTGACTTTCTTGAGCAAGCGCTCCGACGGCACAAATCAGAAGGACTAGACAAGCGATGCGAAAAACGTGAATTGATCGGGTCACGAGCTCTCTAAATCGCGATGAAACGTAAGCTTCGGAGTCTTCAGTTCACATTTCTAAAATCGATGTCGATTTCTTTGCCATCGTCCGGAACATTGACGGCAGCCGTGTGGCGCGTTGCGTCGATCACCGCCGTCGAAGTCCCAGGCCCTTTCCGCACATTCACTTGCGCAGCCGAAGCGCTCCATCCATACAGTTCAATCCGAATTTCGTTCCACCACGGTCGATAGGATCCTTCATGCGCGCTGATATGAACCGAGACTCCATCCGGTGTCTTCTCACACGAGAAATTCATCTGCATGCTTTCACCACGTTTGTATGCAAACGTCTTGCCGTCATCGACGTAAAGAGATCCACGGCACTCACTGCCCGGATAGACACGCAGAGTCAGATCACCGACCGGAGTCTCCTCTGTACTCTGTACCAAGGGCTGAATGGGCAAAATGGATCCTTCGCGCACATAAACAGGCAACTTGTCGAGTATCGGCTCGATCGATGGCAGGCTTTCATTGGTGACCTTACCATCCTTTGTCCCCGCCGAAATCATTTCGCCCGTCCAGTAGTCATACCATACGCCTGGCGGTAGCGTCAGCGGGTAGCGGTCAGGTTGCTCGGCAAATGGAGCCGGCGCTACGAGAAGGTCGGGACCAAAGAGAAATTCACTGCCAGCATCAAGATCGAGCGGGTGAAGATCCGCAGTAGCATTTGGAAATTCCAAAAATAGGGGCCGCACCACGGGAACGCCCGTGCGAGAGAATTCCTCGACCAGCGTATAGAGGTAAGGAAGCAACCGGTATCGCTCCTCGATGTAGCGCCGACGAATCGCTTCCTGCTCTGGCCCATGCACCCAAACTTCCTTGTCTCCGGAACCTTTGTTCGTATGATTTCGGTCAATCGGCTGAAATGTTGCGAGTTCCGTCCATCGCGTAAGCAACTCCGGCTGAGGCGTACCGATAAAACCGCCGACATCCGCTCCGCAAAAACCAAAACCGCTGAGGCCGAGATTCAAGAGCATCGGCGTCGTCAAACGAAAGTGATCCCATGAGCTCGTGTTATCGCCAGTCCATGTTGCCGCATAACGCTGCCCGCCTGCATAGCTCGCGCGTGTCAAGACGAAGGGTCTGAGCTCTGGATTCAGCTTCAGCAATCCCTCGTATGTCGCTCGCGAATTCTCCATTCCATAGACGTTGTGAATCTCCAAATGCGATGCGATGCGCGAACGAAATCCTGGTTCCTCGATGCGATGCTGCGTGTCGTCCGGCATCGTCAATTCGCTCGTCTGAAAAACAGACGGCTCGTTCATATCATTCCAGAAACCGGCGACGCCTTTCTTTACAAAGGGTTGGTACAAAGCTCCCCACCACTCTCTCGTCTTGGGACGAGTGAACTCCGGAAACACAGAGAGCCCTGGCCATACCGTTCCAACGTAATTCGAACCATCAGGATTTTTTACGAAGTGATCGCCGGCAGCGCCTGAGTCATAGGGGACGTAGCCTGCGTTCGGGAGATTGGCCACATGAAGGTCCGTGATGACCACAAGGTGAAAATGGTCTTGCTTGAGATCGGCCAGCATCTGCTCGAAATGCGGGAAAGCCTTGCTGTCTACCGTGAAGGGTCGATGCTCCTGCTGGAAGTCGATGTCGAGGTAAATCGTGTCGGAGGGAATTCTGTCGGCTCGCAACCGCCGCGCGATTTCGCGGACTCGGGCTTCGCTCTCATAGCTGAAGCGCGATTGCTGAAACCCGAGCGTCCACAGCGGCGGCAAAGGCGGAAACCCGGTCAGCCATGCGTACGTTCGTACCACTTGCTTGGGTTCGGGACCCAAGAAAAGATAGTAGTCGATCGGGCCGCCCTCGGCCGCGAACGAGTACATGCCCCTTTCTCCCTTGCCGAAATCGAAGTTTGTCGACCAGGTGTTATCCAGCAAGAATCCGGCCGACTTGCCGTGCCGCATCGTCAGAAAGAACGGAATGCTTTTGTAAATGGGATCGGTGGATTCCTGAAACAGGAAAGCATCTGTATTCCAGAGTCGAAAGGATTGGCCACGCCGATCCAGCGGACCAACTTTGTCACCGAGTCCGAAATAATGTTCGTCCGCCGGCATTTTCTTGAACACCCTAAACGCACCGCCATGAAATTCCGTTGGCCAGCCGGGAACGTCTTCCTGAAGGATATTCCCTTCCAGATCGGAAACCGACAGCCGTAGTGTGGAACGTTCAATTCGCACGCGCAGGGCTTTCGTGTGAAAACCGTAGGTATCGCTGGACGTTTCCGGCACGACATCAACCTTGTTGTTTCGGATCTCCGGTGCAACCGCCCAGGATGCGTCTTCCGGCAGGGCGCCATTATTCGCCACCCGAACGCGCAGGACATCGTCGCGAAGCGCTACAACGCTCAGCAACATATCTCCGCGTTTGATCTCGACGCCATTCGGAATATTTGTTTGGTGCGACTGTGTCCCTTCGTTCCTGCCAGGCGGCAACGGCAAATTTCGGGTGTTGCCTTCTCGAGCCGCGGAGGCAAAACCCGATGCGACCAATATCCCCAGCGTCCCAAAAATCAAAATCAAAGCGCAGGAACCGATCGTGTTGGCTCTTTCGGTCTTCATCCACTCGCCTTGGTAACAAAGTCGCCCGAAGAAAAATCTGGCAGGTTGAGAATGATTCCTCGACTGGATCACTCGCCACCCTGCCAGGCATTGCCAGCACGAAAATAGGCGCCTTTACATCAGTTTGGACGGACTAGAAGTAGAACTTGCCGGCGAATTGCACGCTTCGCGCCGGATAAGCTCCGGTGATTGTTCCGAATGTGGCGTCACCCAGATTGCTGTCGGGGACGAAAAAATTGGGATGGTTGAACGCGTTATACAGTTCGATTCGGAGCTGCAAACGTTTCGTCTCGCTGAAACTCCAATATTTCTGAATGCCCATGTCCCAGTTGAAGTAGTCCGGAGCGCGAAGGTTCGACAAGAATCGCGCCGAATCTCCGAATGTGAAGGGAGCGGGCTGTGAGAACGCTGCTGGATTGATCCAATCGTTGATCGTCTGGTGTTCTGGAACAGGGCTCACACCGGGCACGATATTCGGCCGCTGATTGAAGCCGTAGCTGGCCGTGCCAACTGTGTTGTTCGAAGCAGGTGTGATCGAGATCGGCAATCCTGTATGCGCCGTCACGATACCGGTCCACTGCCATCCACCCAATGCAGCATTCAGCGGCTTGCCCCAATCGCGTCCGATCAATTTGCCTTTTCCGATCGGCAGCCCGTAGGCGTAGTTGATCACCAAACTGTGTGTCAGATCGCTCGCATCCACCGATCGTTCCGCTGACAGGTCGTAGGAATTTCGAACGTTACTTCCGCTGCCGGGGAACGCCCAGCCGGAGGATCCCTGCGCGTCATCAATGAACTTCGAATAGGTATACGAGACGCCCATCTGAAGATCGGAGTGCCAGCGGTGCGTGTACGTCGCTTGCAATGCGTTATAAGTCGAACCGGCCGCGGCAGGTTGCGCCTCCGTCACACTGCAGTACTCCGGGTACGGCCGCAGCAATTGCGCTTGCACGATCGTCGGCTGATCCAGACCGCATCCGCTCGAAGTGATGCTGCCGAAGAAAGGATTCGGCACCATCGCGTTGAGTGCGTTCCCCATTGCCAGATCCGCAACTGGGAATTCGTTCCACTCTAGATATTGGGCCAGCACGTGAACACCGTGATTTCCGACATAACTCAGATCGATCAGGTCGTTGTTGGTCAAGCTGTACTGCACGCCGGCCATCCACTGCTGGACGTAGGGCGAGTTGCGAATCGGATCGGTGACTGGATTCAGTCCGAATCCGACGTCGGTCAATCCACCCAGCGAGTTTCCGGTTGCCGGAACTTGACCGTTCGGAAATGCGCTGGGCAAACCCAGCGCGGCGTTTCCGCTCAGAGTTGAAGAAGGAGTCAAACCGCCGTCGAGGCTCGTGACCCACGGCGTGCCCTGCGAATAGCCGGTGTTCGGTCCCTGACCGTAATAGCTCGGCACATAGAACACACCGTAGCCAGCTCGCAGAACGATTTTATCTTTCAACTGGTACGCGGCACTGATGCGCGGCGCGAAGTTTTTGTAGGAAGTGTCGTACAAACCTCGATCATCCTTTGAATTGAAAACGAGCTGCCCCGGCACGTTGAAACCAACCGCCGTGCTGATCGGGTTGATGGAAGTGAAATCAAAGTACTGCTGGGCGTTCGTTCTCTCGGATGGCGCGGTCTGGATTTCGTAGCGCAGGCCCAGATTGACCGTCAACTTTGGTGTTACGCGCCAGCCGTCCTGTAAATACCAACCGAGGAGATGCTTGCGGGTGGCCGGAAACTGATTGAACCCTGTACTTGCATTTCCGCCGCCGGCGCCGAGCAGGAACGAAGCGAAGCCATTACCCGTTCCCGTGGCGGCAAGATTCGGATCGGGCCCCGCAGTCGTGATTGTTTGGAACGGCAGAACCGTGTTTGCGTAGTGTCCACCGTCGATAAATGCCCAGAAATCCGAAAATCCAAACGCCAGCGAATGCTTCCCTTTCACCTTCGTGAAGTCGGCGGCGATCGTGTAAATCGTTTGGGGCACGATGTAGTTGTCCAAACCCGCTTGCGCGCCGAGTGGAGAATAGCTTTGAGGTTGGATTTCCGGGAACGAAGGAGCGATGGAATCTACAAACATCGGCAGGCCGAGGGTGGACGACGCAAACCCAAAGCTTTGCGTGACCGACTGTTCCACGTGCCGATTTACGCCGAAGGTCAACCCCATGTCGAACGTAGGATTGAACACGTGATTGTACGCGGCGTTGACGCTATACCGATTGTTGGGCGCTGTGACACCAGGACCACCCTCGTTCGTAGCGCCGTAGTACGTCGGTGAATTGATCTTCGACTCGTACTTTTGCGACCAGCGTGCATTGAAGCGATCGTTGTCCGAAAAATTGTGGTCGATTCGGACCGAATACTCGTTTGAATGCGCGGCTGCCGAAGCTGCCGACGTAAAGTTGTTGATTAGCGCGCTGCTCGTCGGCTTCGGCCAGTAGCCACCGGTCGCGATCTTTGATGCGATCGGATCAAGCAGGTCTGCGGGAATAATGTTTCCGGGAAACGGATCACGGATGAATCCCGTGGTGCCGGGAGTTAGTCCGCTAACCACGAGACCTGTAACGGGATCAACCTGTCCACCGGTCACCTGCCGTGTGCTGAATGGATTGTAGATGGCGCCGGTCAGAATCGCTCGGCCTTCGGCATCGACTTGTCCCGTAGGTCCATCCAACAAGGCCGAAAAGTCGCCGCCGCGTTCTGCATCGGTCGGCATAGTTCCGACAAACGTTGCCGGCGTCGCCGACCTCAAGCCCTCGTAGTTAACGAAGAAATATGTTTTGTTCTTCTGGATTGGTCCCCCGAAAGTTCCGCCAAACTGATTCCGATGAAAGTCAGGTTGTGTACCGTTGTTGAAAAAGTATCGCGCTTCGACGCCGCTGTTCCGATAGAACTCGAATGCACTGCCGTGAAACTGGTTCGAGCCGGATTTGGTCACGACGTTGACGACGTTGCCGCTGCTGAACCCGTATTGCGACGTGAATGCGTTTGTTTGAATCTTGAATTCTTCCACCGCATCTACCGACGGGACATAAATGACGCCGCCCCAGTCGAGGCGGGTATCCCAGGTGCCGTCCAGCAAATATTCGGCGGTATTGAAAAACGTTCCACCAAAGTTGAGAAACGAAACGTCTTGATCGGCACTTCCGGAAATCCCGGGCGCACCCACGATCTGCAACTCGGCAGCGTTGCTCACGGAAGAATTCAGCACGGCCAATCCAATAACGTTTCGCAGGTTCAACGGCAGTTCTGAGACTTGTCGCGAAGAAATGTCCGACGCGATGTTCGCATTCTCGGAGTTCAGGAGCGGCGCCTGCGAGCTGACTTCAACTGTCTCGGTTACCGCTCCGACTGTCAGGCTCACGTTCAGGTTGGCGGTCTGCCCGGCCGCCAGCATGATGCCTTCTTGCTTGACCTGTTTAAAGCCCGTCGCTTCGACTTCAAGCAAATACGTGGCTGGGGGAAGAAGCGTGAATGTGAAGAAACCGTTCTCTTCGGTAGTGTAGGTGCGTGTTATGGCGCGGTCCGCGTTAAAAATCGTAACCCTTGCTCGGCCCACGGACTGCCCCGATGAGTCCAGAACCGTGCCGCTGATCGATGCGGTAATCTGGGATTGCCCCAGCATTGATTGCCCGCTAACCAAGAACACAACGAAGGCCAACCACAGAAAGCGTAGATTGAGAAACTTGCTTGCACGTGCCATACACACACCCCTTCCGGACATCCCGGCTGAACGCCCGGGAATCCATCCCCGACCACGAAGACTTGCCCCCCAAATTCGGCGCCAGGAACGATTGCCGCCTTCTGGATGGACAGAATTGAAAAGCCTGAAGACACGTATAGAAAACAGTGATACCCGTTGGCAACGGTTTGCCGGATAGATTCAGGGGATAAAATGGATAAGGAGAAGAAGTGCGAATAGCTCCCCTACTTTCAGTTGGTTACGAAATAGCCCACGTGACGTAAAGAGGCTCGGCGGCAACAGGTTTACGTTGCAGTCTGCGGCAAAGGGCTGTAGCATCACCTAAAATCAGCGCCCAAAACCAGGTAGAGTCGTCGCCAAATACAAACTTGGGAAGTTGGCGGCCTTCGGTTATTGGGAGTGGTTCGAGGAGAATCGAGGGAGCGCTTGCTGGCCGAGCCGGCTACAGACGGCTGGATTCCGTCCGGTGACCAGGAAAAGGTCGCCGTTCAACAGCAACTCGACAGGTTGCTGTCAACTCATCTGTTTAACTCCAGTAAGCGTTATCCAAGCTTTCTGAAATTCGTCGTTTCACGTTCCCTGGCCGGACAGACGGACCAGCTCAAAGAACGCATACTCGGAGTCGAGATCTTCGGTCGGCCAGCGGACTACGACACTCATACCGATCCAATCGTTCGAGTTACGGCCGCCGAGATTCGGAAGAGAATCGAGCAGTATTATCAGGATCCGAAGCATAGCCAGGAGATTCGGTTTTTCCTTCCCGCGGGTTCCTACGCGCCTCAATTTTCCTGGCCAGGCCGCCCCGATGGTCTATCGCCAAAAACGCTGATAGAGCGGCCCCCCGCTGCAGCAGATTTGTCGGTCGCTCCTTCGAAAGCGTTGAAGGTCGATTACGTAGTTGCTTTGACCAAAGAAACCCGGAGTTGGAAAACTACCTCGGCTGCAATTCTGGTGGTCGGTCTCTTAGCTGCCGCAGCTGTCGCATGGTTCATTTCCCGCCCGACGGCGCTACGACAACTCTGGGATCCGTTCATACGGACGTCAGAACCGATACTCTTTTGTCTCGCGGATCAGAGCCAGTACTCAACCATTCGTCTTCGCGACGCGGCTGACCCTCAGAAAGAGATCACGCTGAACGACAGCATGGTCACGATCATCATTGATGATGTGAGCCCGCTTGTGAATATCGCGGGACTTCTTCGCACTTATGGCAAAAACTATCGCGTGCTTGGCGAATCGTCGACCACTCTCACGGATTTGCGACGCGGGCCTTCCGTGTTTATCGGAGCTTTCGATAACGGCTGGACGTTGCGGCTCACGGGACCGCTCAAGTATCACTTCGCGAATGATGCCGGAATGAACCGGTTCTGGATCGAAGATCGCACCAATCCCTCGAAACGCGATTGGATGCTTGACCGTTCCGTACAACAACAAACCGGCACATATAAGGACTACGCGATCGTGGCGCGGCTGGTCGACCCAAACACGGAGCAATTCGTTGTGATCGCGGCAGGAATTGGTCGCGGTGGCACGGTGGCGGCTGGCGAGTTTTTGGTTGATACCAATCGAATGGAAGACATGCTCAAACAGGTTCCACCAGACTGGAACCGCAGGAATCTCGAAGTGGTTCTGGAAACCCAAGTCATCGGTGGACGGTCTGGACCACCCCGCATAATCACAGCGCACGTTTGGTAGCGCAATGCAGTGCGCGTCGATTTTCTTTTGGCTCACATGGAACTGAGAGAGCATTTGTGGCGTTTATTTGGGCTGATTCTGCTGAACGAGCGCGTTGATGCGCTGAAACTCACTCATCTCCTTTGCGGCGAGGTCGGTTTTACCCTGCTTACGATGGAGTGTGGCCAGCGCCTGATAGGCTTGCGCTGCCAGACGCGTGTCTTTTTCCAGAACGGCCACCCGGGTCAGTGACTTTTCCGCGACGGAGGCGTCGGCATTGAGCGTCGCCTTGCCGAGGGCGTATAGGGTATCGGCATTGTCGGGCTGCATGGTTGCGGAACGTTGTAGTTCTTCAGCCGCTTCTTTCATTTTTCCTTGCTGAAGTAACGAATAACCCAACCGGTAGGCGGCTTCGGCGCTGCCTGGCTGGATCGCGACTTCCTTGCGAAATTCGGCTTCTGCTTTGGGCCAGTCGGAGGTACCGGCAAAGACCTGACCAAGTTCGAGATGAAGGCCGGGAAGCTTCGGACGCGCACGCAGCGCCATTTGATATTCCCGTATGGCCTTGTCAGTTTCCTTCGTGTCGAAGTAGTGCCGCCCAAGCGATTGATGCGCGCGGTCAGAATTTGGAAATTGCGTGAGCAGGCGTTCGAGCGTTTGTGAGGAAAGAGCCTCGCTCGAACGGCCCAGGTAGAAGAGCAGATCGGGATCGTTGGGTGTTTGCGCGGATGCGGCAAGAAGACTCGCCACAGCATCGACATACTTGCCCGTTTCCATCTGCGCGATGCCGAGCGCGCGGTATTCGTGAACCTGTTCGAGATACGGAATCGATTCAGCGGCATAGCCTTCCGCAAGGAGCGCGTAGCCGAGTAATTTCTTTATCACATCCGACGACGGGTTCAGCTTAGAGGCTTTCTTTAGCGGTGGAATGGCGTCGGAGAAGTCGCTTTTCTTCATGTAGGCGTCGCCGAGATTCAGGAGAGCGAGGTCGTAGTCGGGCGCAGCTTTCGCCGCTTCGAGAAATTCCCTGATGGCACCATCGAAGTCGTGCTGGCGCTCAAGAGCAAGACCGGTTTGCAGATGTTGCGTGGCTTCCGGCGGAACTTCCGAAAGCTGTCTCGGTGGAATCGAGCTGCTACCAAGTAGCAACATCCCTGCAAATGTAAGAGCGACAGTCATTTTAAGCCGGGCTCCTTCACGACCAGAAAAAATAGCCGGGCCGCGAGCAGGCCTTGCTCGTCAGCTCCCAAAGTTCAAACTCTGACGCTGGGGAACCCTCGGGCGCTTCCTCAGGCCCCCTCCGAAGTGTTGCATCCAATGAGGTTAAAGTCTTTTAGAGTGCTCACGTATGTGGTGCGGATTATAAAGGGTTGCGGTTGGTTTTTGTCGGAAGTTATCCCGTAGGACTGTAGATAATCACATTTTAAGGTTGCGCCAAAAATTAGAAATGAATCCGGCACTCCCAAGCACTTTCATACGGTCCACGGCGCTGGTTATAAGTTTTTGCCGTAAATTCGCAACCGGCCCTGGGGCTAGGCCTGCGATCTCGCGCGACCCAGAAAAGGCCGGCATCGAATTATTTTGTATTCAGATCGCCAGCTTCAGGCTGAGTGCACTTGGTGCCAAAAAGGTACAGGTGTCGCAGTCCTTTCTTGCGCCGAAATGGCAAGACACCCTGATCGTCAACGCCTGTCGCTGTCAAGTTGAGCGATTCGAGCTTACCGAGACTAGTAAGTGATACCAGACCGCGTGAGGTCACGCCAGTGTATGAAAGGTCGACATAACGAAGATTAACAAACCCGCCCAGCGTCTTCATCCCTTCGTCGGTCACCTTCGTTCGCGCGAGCTCGACATCAACGATCAGGTTCGATATCGGATTGAGCGCGCGAAGGACTGCGTCGTCACAGCGTTCGGGAGCAGATGCGGTGCGAAGGATGATGCCATCTTGAGGATCTTGCGAGCGCAGGACCAGTCGCACGCCGAGTTGAGCCTGAAGCGCGGCAATCTTATCCGATCGCGGACGGTAGTCTGGAGTGAGCGGAGGAACGATCAGCCTCGCCGGCTCTGGCGGTGCTGTTGCATTGACTCTCTCGGCGGTAACTTTTTCCATCGCACCGGAAGCGATCCAAAATTCGATCACCTTGAGTTCGGACGCTGTTAGGCCAGGCTTCCCTTCCGCTGGCATCGCGTCTTTGTTATCTCGCGGTAGCGTGACCCTGTGATAGAGCTCGCTGTTTTTTGGGTCACCCGGCTTGACGACCGGCCCATCCTTACCTCCTCGTATTACATCGTCGAATGTGTCCAGCCGCAGCTTGCCCTTTTTCTTCTCAGGTCCGTGGCACTGAACACATTTGCCCTCAAAGATGGGCGCCACGCGCGAAGCAAAAAACGCAACGGTTGCCGGAGTCCATGCGTACCGATTGGCCGTCGACGCATTTGAGGGAACCAGAGTCGGAGAGTTTCCGGCTACAGGCCTCTTTATCTCGGGCGCTACACGGAGCAGCGAACGAAGTCTTCCGGGCATGTGCTCGGTCAAAAAGCCTTCACCATACGTTAGCTTGCCGCCCTGATCGCTGGTCCACGCCATGAGGCAGATGGTCGCAAAGAGCGCTGTACCATACAACTTCGTCTTCCACGTGCGGACGGCGCAGCAAAGCACGAGCGCCGCAGCAAGCGAAATTCCACCCCACATGTGGCGTGTAACAAGACCGCCCTCGTACCCTCCATTCCGCCCAAGCATCCAACCGAGAAAAGCCGCCGCGAATGCGCTCACAGTGGCCAAGGCAAGGACAAATCCGGCGCTCGCATGGAGAGGCTTGCCCCACCGGAACAGGCCGGCGCATTCGAGCACGGCGGCAAGCAAGACGAGCGCGATCGGGAAGTGAACTGTTAGCGGATGGAAGCGGCCGACGAATTGGCTGAGGTCGCTCCGTTCGAGACCGTCCGGCGGAGCTTTCAGCGCGGCCAACAGCAGAATGAGTACAACGAACAGGCCGACACTAAATAGAATTAGTCTGGAGCGAGAGTTCATCCGGGCGGGCTCAGACACGACGCAAACGCGTGATGCGTCCGATCGGCAGCCATTCGGCCACCAAGATGTCGCCGCTTTGCAAAAATATTGCAGCGTGCGGCGTGATGAACTGACCCGGCGTAAATTCGCTGCGGGACTGCTTGCGGCGCGAGCCGACTTCCCCATTCACGGCGCTGCCGTCGCCAAGCTGTGCAACCACCTTGTACTCACGATCGAGAATGCAAACCTGACTGTCGAGGTCGGGGCAAACCATCCATTCACCCTGAGTGTCGAAGTGGCAAGGCATGCGTAGCCGCGAATCATCTTTGACGGTGCGGAGACGCTTACCGGTTAAATCGAAGGTTTGCAGCCGGCGGTTTCCGCGATCGGCCACGACCAGAACGGGGTCCTTGCCCCGCGAATCAACAAACAGGCCATGCGGTGTATCAAATTCGCCATCGCCGTGTCCGGGACGACCGACTTCGCCGAGAAATTTACCAGCTGAAGAAAACTTCAAAACATGATGCGAACCGTATCCATCGCCGACATAAAAGTCTCCATTGGGTGTAAACGCAACGTTCGTCGGAACGAAATCGATAGGACGCTCATAAGCCGCATCTTCTCGTGGATATCCGTGTGACCACAGGGTCTCGCCGTTAGGCGTGGTTTTCGTAATTTTGCATCGGTTGATATCGCAATGATAAAGAATGTCGTCGCCGTTCTCGCGACGCAGTCCAAGTCCGTGTGCGCCCCCTCGAAATTCTTCTCCAAACGCGCGCACAAAGCGGCCGGACGAATCGTAGACGACGATTGCTTCTCCCCGCATGCTCGACTTGTTAACCGTATGTGCAACGTAGATGAATCCGTGTTCGTCCTGCGCCAATCCGTGCGTATCTCCCCACACCAATCCGTCCGGCGGGACCAGCCAATCGTGTACGCACTCGTAGGTATGAACACCGGATCCGATCACCGGCAGTCGGCTACCCGATTTGTCCGACGTCAAAAGATAGAAAGGCGGCAGCGCAGCCACGACCGAGGCCCGCGAGCATTTTTTCAGAAACTCTCGACGCGTCTTCATGGTCTTCATGCGATTAGTTCTGGAATGACCTTCGCCGGGACCACACCGGTCAATTTCTGTTCCAACCCCTGGAACTTGAACGTAAATCTCTCATGATTCATCCCGAGCAAGCGAAGGACGGTAGCATTGAAGTCCCGGACGTGTATCGGATCTTTCACGACGTTATAGCAAAACTCGTCCGTCTGTCCGTGCACGTAGCCTTCTTTCGTTCCGCCGCCGGCCATCCATGTCGTGAAGCAACGAGGATGATGGTCTCGCCCATAGTTTTCCTTGGAAAGTCCGCCTTGACTGTAGACAGTGCGGCCGAACTCGCCACCCCAAATGACCAGCGTATCCTCGAGAAGGCCGCGGCGCTTGAGGTCAGTCACCAGCGCATACGATCCGCGATCCGTCGCGGTGCACAGCTTTGGCGTATTGCCGACGGCATTCGAATGCACATCCCAGCCCCGCTGATAGACCTGCGTAAAGCGCACGCCCCGTTCGGCCATTCGCCTCGCGAGGAGGCAGTTATAGGCAAAGCTGCCTTCTTGTTTCGCTTCGTCACCATATAAGGTCCAGGTGCTGGCCGGTTCATCACGAAAGTCGGTCAGCTCTGGCAGTGAAGTCTGCATCCGAAACGCCAACTCATACTGGTTAATACGAGCGTTGGTCTCGGGATCGCCCAGTTCTTCAAAGGTCGTTTGATTGATCGAGTTGACCGCGTCGATCAGCTCACGTCGCACATTGCGACTCATCCCCGATGGATCCTCTAAATAGAGAACAGGCGCACCCTTCGTGCGAAACGCTACGCCGGCGTATTCACTGGAAAGAAATCCACTGCTCCACAGCTTGGGCGAAATTGGCTGAAGGTCTGTGCCTGGCATCGTAGTCGAATTCAGAACGACGTACGTGGGAAGGTTTTCGTTCATGCTGCCCAAACCGTAGGCAAGCCACGAGCCCAGAGAGGGCTTCCCAGGATTCATGTTTCCCGTATTCATCAACAGAATGGCCGGCTCATGATTGATGGCATCGGTCTGCATCGTGTGAATCAAGGTGATGTCATCTACCAGCTTGCCCGACCACGGCAGCAGTTCACTGACGTAGCGCTCGCTCTTGCCCTGCCGCGCAAATGCCCAGTGCGATGGCGCAATCGGAAAACGTGCCTGGCCGGAGGTCATTCCGGTGAGGGCTTGATTGCCACGAACCGAATCCGGTAAGTCCTTGTCGAATAGGGCTGCGAGCGTAGGCTTGTAGTCCCATAAATCCATCTGCGAAGGAGCACCGGACATGAAGAGATAGATCGCTCGCTTGGCTTTCGGCGCGAAATCGGGCAAGCGATGCGCACCGACGCCGGCGGTCATGCGTTCGGCCGCCGATGCTTGTCCAGCAAATGAATCGCCCAACAAAGTCGCCAGCCCTGCCCAACCCAGCGCTTTTCCCATGCGCCCAAGGAAATGCCGGCGTGTCGCCAAGGTCTTCCATTCTTCACGCAGCGAGAGCGGCACGGGCAAGTCATAGACAGTCGGGCCTGTCCCGCCGCGGTCGCAGCATGCATCCTGTGGAACCGGAGTCTCGCGTTTCACTTATTCAGGACCTCATCCAGGTTCATCGCCGCGCTGGCGACGAGCATCCAAGGCGCAAGTTCCGTCGCGGACAAATTCGTATCGCGTTTGCTTTCGCCAACCGACAATAGTTTCTCAGCGGAAGCCGCATCCTGACCGTAGACTGTCTCGAATTTCGTCAATGCATTCTCCAAGACAGCCTTTTCCTTATCTCTCCACGGCCGAGACAGTAGAATTTCACCGAGTTCGTCCAGCCGCGTTTCCGTCTGTTGTGATTCATGCAGAATGCGTTCGGCCAACTGACGAGAAGCTTCTAACCACTGCGGATCGTTCATTAGCACCAAGGCTTGCAGTGGTGTATCGGTGCGCTGGCGGCGGGTGCATGCTCCGTCGCGCACCGGCACGTCCAAAGCATCCATATCGGGCATCGTGGCCATGCGTTTCCAAAAGGTGTATAAGCTGCGTCGATACAATGCGTCGCCGTGATCCTGCACGTATTCCTTGGTATCGCTTACTTGGTGGCTGCCCGCTTCCCAGACTCCAGGCGGTTGGTAAGGCTTGACGCTCGGTCCGCCAATTTTTTCGACCAAGAGCCCACTGCTGGCTAGCGCAGTGTCTCGGATCATTTCACCGTCCATGCGGAATCGTGGCCCCCGCGCCAGCAGCCGGTTTTTCGGATCCTTCTCGATCAATTGAGGTGTGACTCGAGCCGACTGCTGATAACTGGCCGAGAGAACGATCTGCCGGTAAAAGCGCTTCACATCCCAATCATGTTCGCGAAAATCGACGGCCAGCCAGTCGAGCAACTCTGGGTGGCTCGCGTGTGCTCCCATCACACCAAAATCCTCGGTTGTCTCGACGAGCCCCGTTCCAAAAATCTCGGACCACATCCGATTCACGATCACCCGTGCAGTAAGCGGATTGTCACGACTGACCGTCCATTTGGCGAGCGTCAGTCGATCCAACGATGCTCCTGCCGGAAGGCCCGGCAGAAAGTGCGGCACACCAGGTCGGACACGTTCACTGCGTGCGCTGAATACACCGCGATTGAGAACGTCCGCATAGGCCAGGGTAGGAGCTTCCTGGCTGATCAACTCAATGTTACCGTCCTTGGCCAAACGGTTCAGCTCTTTGTCCAGCAGTGCGATTTGGGCGTTTAAGGCGAGTGTCGGAGCGTCGCGCTCACCGAAATAGTATTCGGTCACCGTGTGCAGTTCGTCTTCGGACCATTGGGACATCGGCTTCCGACCAATTTCGGCGACATCGTCTTCATACGGAAGCCGCGCAGCTTCACGCACGGAAAGATCGCGCTGATAAAAACGAAAATCCTGAAAGGCGGTCTGCCGCAATGGATTACTGTCGGGATGCGTTCGACCGAACTCGAGCGGCGCCGTCGTGCTGGTCGTCTCTTTCAGCCCATCTTTCAGCACGTCTAGATACTGGGGCACGCCATCCACGTAAAGGTTCACACCGACGGCTTTCCCCGAGCCGTCGTAGGTAGCGATCAAATGGTGCCACTGTCCTACATCAAGAACTCTGTCTGGTGTCTCGACTTCGATTGCGTCGTCAGGCAATTTGTGAGCGAACAAAAATTTCAATTTGCCGTGGTTCGAGATGAACTGCCATCCACGCCCGTCCTTATCGGCATCCGCCCGAGAAAGGATTACGCCGTCCGGATGATCAGCCTCCTTGGGCTCATTCGGACGCAGGTGCGGGCGCATCCAGGTCGCCACACTGAACGGTTTTGTGCCGTCCTCGTCCCCCACCCCGGGCAATTCCAAATGAGTTCCGATCTCCATCCGCATAAAGGGCCAAAACCATGTGCCCTCTCCCCACACCACCGGGCTGCCGGTGGCGGTTGCGATCTCTCGCTTTTCCCCGGTTGCCGAGTCGGCGAAAACGTCGGCTTTCCCTTCATCGATACGCAAACGAACTGCAAGACCTTCGGAGCTTACTGGTCGCGGGCCGCTCAGAGGCTCCGCCAACCATCCTGCGATTAGCGTGCTAGCCTGGGCGCGTCGATCCTGAATTTGCCGCTCGATCGCGGCTTTTTTTGCGAACGTCTCCTCGTAGGCAGCTCGATTTTCCTGCTTCGGAACCACCAGGATGGGTGGCCAATCGTTTCGATCATCATTGAACGGATTTTCAGCAAGATTGTTAAAGAATGCGGTCAGCTGATAAAAGTCCTTTTGAGTGATTGGATCGAACTTGTGATCGTGACAGTTCGCGCATCCCACCGTCAGTCCCAGAAAGGCAGCGCCGTATGCTTCCGTGCGTTCGCGCTTGTTGTTTACCCGAAGTTCTTCGGTGAGCGTGCCGCCCTCGCCGCTGCTGATGCCGGCTCGTATGTATGCAGAGGCCATCAGCGAATCCAGAGACTTGTCAGGCAGCATGTCTCCGGCAAGCTGCTCGACGACGAAACGGTCGAAATGCTTGTTCTGGTTGTAGGCTCGGATCACGTAGTCGCGATACGGCCAGATGTAGCGGAAATTGTCGATGTGAAGGCCATGCGTATCGCCATAACGAGCGACGTCCAGCCAATAGTGTGCGCGATGCTCTCCGTACCGCGGGCTCGCGAGCAATCGATCAACTACCCTTCCATACGCATCCGGCGAATTGTCGGCCACAAACGCCTCAACCTCTTGGGGAGTCGGCGGCAAACCAGTCAAGTCGTAGGTCACGCGCCGAATCAACGATCGTTTGTCTGCTTGCGGTGACGGACTTAGACCTTCTTTTTCCAGACGAGCCAAAATGAAGTTGTCGATCGGTGTCCGCACCCAGGCCTTTTTTGCCACCTCCGGAAGCGGTTGCGACTTCGGAACAATAAAAGACCAATGTTCTTCGTACACCGCGCCTTGTCTTACCCATTCGCGCAAAGACGCAATCTGTTCGGGTTTGAGCGTCTTATGCGCTTCCGGGGGAGGCATGCGGTCCTTCGGATTTCTTGCCTCGATCTTCTGTACGAGTGGACTCTTGCTGGTTTGACCGGGAATGATGGCGGGGCCGCTTTTGTCGTGAGGTGCGTAGGCAAATTCCGCTCGGTCGAGCCGCAGTTTGGCCTTTCGGGCTCCTGGATCAGGGCCGTGGCACGGGTAACAATTTTCCGAAAGAATTGGCTGAATGGTTTGATTGAAGGATAGCTTGTCGGGCGTTTTATTTCCCGAGAGATGCGACGATTGTTGCCCTCGCGTGCCAATCGCGAATACGAGTTCGCATGTACAAATCGCCAGTATCCACTTCGAACGGTGCCGACGGAATTGGCCCATGAGAAACATCGCTAAAGGCGACTCGCCCCCTAACGTCGTGTCGAGCAACGGCAAGCTTACTCTCGAGCACTGGCAAAAGCGATTTGAATAAGCCTATGTCTCCATGTGAGAAACGAGGCGCCAGAAGGGCATTTGCTTTTTTCGACTTGGCGAAAAAACTACCGTTGGCCAAGTAGACCTAGATCCCAAATGCGTCGAGCCTTATACCAGCGAGGGGCTGCCCTAGGGTTCAACGTAGGAATGATGAGATTCCCTTCCGGACTCGATAGGAGTCCAACGAGAGCCATGGTGGGTCTTGAGAGATCAGGCAGGACGAGATGTGGCGTCGATTCAGAGAGATACGAGGATCAAGGACGTCATTCCTCGTGGGCTACACGCCTGCGGTTTTGAGCTGCCTAAGCTGCTTTACCAAGAACAGGTTAGCATCATGAACTTGTCGCGATTGGAGTCGCTTCCGCGGTGTTCGAAATCGTGACGGTCGACAACAAACGATCCGTCACACTTCACACCGCAACAAACACCAATACGAGCACGTCTCTGTGATCCGGGTCAATCACCCACCATGACGGCAGACTCACTCCCCGACTTCATAAACTGTGAGTTTTGACAGGCGAAATCGGCGCTGGGCGGCTCCAGACTTCGTGGGCGATTTACGTGAAACTGCTGTCACGAAGGCACGAAGTAGGCCCGATGAGCACGAAAAGCTTTCTGGCGACGGGCGTAAAGGCTGCTCAGACGGCAACGGCTGAACTTCTAAAACAATACGGTTGCGGCCCAATTCAGTTTTCTGGAACGGACGGACTATACGAACGGCATATCCAGTTCGACAACGTCGTTGCTGAACAGAGGGTTGGTCCACGCGAGAGGTACGAAGCCGTCGCGCGTTCCGTGCGAGATATCCTTTCTCAGCGTTGGGTGCTGACCGAGAACACCTATGACCGCGCGAACCCAAAGCGCGTCTACTACCTCTCTATGGAATTCCTCCTGGGCCGGTCGTTGGCGAACAACGTAACCAACCTTCTGCTCGATCCAGTCGTCTCGCCCGCAGCGAAACAAAAGAACGTGGATTTTCTCTCCGTACTGGAACATGAGCCTGACGCTGCCCTCGGAAATGGAGGACTCGGACGCCTTGCAGCATGCTTTCTGGACTCCCTGGCGACTCTGCAACTTCCAGCGATGGGTTATGGCCTCAGGTACGAATACGGCATCTTTAAGCAGCTCTTCCAGGATGGTTGGCAGCACGAACAGCCCGATAATTGGCTGCGCCAGCCGGACCCGTGGGAGGTCGTTCGTCTACGGGAAAGAGTGGAAATCAAGTTGAATTGTTCGTTTGAGCTACAAGAGGGGAGTTTGCGCGCTGTACCGGGTAAGCCGAGCACGCTGTATGGGGTGCCGTTCGACCGCCCGGTCGTCGGCTACGGCGGCAAAACCGTTAACACGCTTCGTCTTTGGGCCGCCGCAAGCCCGGACTACTTCGATTTCCAAAAGTTCAGCGGTGGGGATTTTGTCGCTGCGCTTACCGAGACTCTGGCTGCAGAATCCCTGACGCGAGTGTTATATCCCGATGACAGCACGAGCAAGGGTCGGGCTCTGCGCCTGGTGCAAGAGTACTTTCTCGTAGCGTGCTCGATGGCGGATCTTGTGCGGCGCTTCCGCCGTAGCAACTCGGATTGGAACCTCCTGCCGGAAAAGGCCGCCATACAATTGAATGATACTCACCCGGCCCTGGCAGTCCCGGAATTGATGCGAATTCTGCTGGACGATGCGCATCTGGGATGGGACCAGGCGTGGAATCTCACGCAGCGCACTCTCGCATACACGAACCATACGCTGCTCCCTGAGGCGTTGGAGAAGTGGCCTGTCGCGTGGTTCGAGCTCATGATGCCGCGTCAATTGGAAATCATTTACGAAATCAACCGCCGATTTCTTGATTCGGTTGGGGAGCGTTTTTCGAGCGACGAGGCGCGAATCGTACGCATGAGTCTTATCGAAGAAGGCAACGAGAAAAACATCCGGATGGCTAACCTGGCGATCGTCGGATCGCACAGCACCAATGGGGTCGCCGCAATTCACTCCGGTTTGCTGCGCACGATGACCGTTAAGGATTTTGCCGAGATGTTTCCCGAGCGTTTCAACAACAAGACGAACGGTGTAACGCCCAGACGCTGGCTCTTGCTTGCCAATCCCGCGCTCACCTCCGTTATCACCTCGGCCATTGGTGATGCTTGGATCAGCGATCTCGACCAACTGAAAAACCTAAAGCCGCTCGCGGAGGACGTAGGCTTTCGTGACGCTTTTCGAAAGGCAAAGTACGAGGCTAAATCACAATTTGCCAACTGGCTCAAGGCCAATTGCGGTCAGATCGTGGATCCAGACAGCGTCTTCGACTCTCAAGTAAAACGCATTCACGAGTACAAGCGGCAACTTCTGAACGCACTGCGGGTCGTCGTGCTTTACAACCGCCTGCGGGAGAATCCGAATCTTGAAATGACGCCTCGCACGTTCTTCTTCGCTGGCAAGGCGGCGCCAGCCTACCGATTGGCGAAACTGATCATCAAGTTCATCAACAACTTAGCTGGCACGATTGATCATGACCCGGCTGTGCGCGGCCGTCTCAGGGTGTTGTTTCTCCCCGACTACAACGTTTCCCTGGCCGAGCGGTTGATTCCGGCCACAGAAGTGTCCAATCAAATTTCTACCGCGGGCTACGAAGCCAGCGGCACAAGCAATATGAAGTTCATGATGAATGGAGCTTTGACGATCGGGACGCGCGATGGCGCGACCATCGAAATGGCCGAAGAGGGCGGTGAAGAGAACTTTTTTCTGTTCGGGCTGGCGGCAGACCAGGTGGCAAGCAGCCGAGACTGGTATAGGCCAGAGTGGCACTACGAACACGAATCGGAGACGCGAGCGGCGTTGGATCTTATCCTCTCCGATTTTTTCAGCCGCAATGAACCGGGTGTGTTCGAACCGCTTCGCGAAACGCTACTCACCAGTGGGGACCACTATATGCATTTGGCAGATCTCAAATCTTACCTCGAAGCAGATCGGCTATTGTGCGAGCTGTACGTTAGTCCGCACGGCTGGGCTCGCAAAGCCATCTTGAACGTTGCGAGCTCGGGCAAGTTTTCAAGCGACCGGACAATCAAAGAGTACGCAGCCGATATATGGAAGGCGGAACCATGTCCGGTTCCGTAAGCGCCGTCATCAGACGGAATCGTACCTGAACGCAATGGTTGGCGAGGCGCAGCAAGTCGTGAACGTGTCACTTTGAGCCTAACCGACAAGAGGAAAGGATCATGAGCATTCAAGCTCAACCGGCGCCTCCTATGCCATTCCCGTTGGATTACCGCGCTTCCGGGGTGCTGCTCCCTGTTACGTCGTTGCCTTCGCCCTACGGGGTCGGCGATATGGGACCGTCTGCCTTTGCGTGGATCGATCGACTGCACGAAGCGGGTCAGACCTGGTGGCAGGCCTTGCCGTTAGGCCCAACGGGTTATGGCAATTCTCCCTATCAATCTCTTTCGTCGTTCGCTGCCAATGGACTGCTTATCAGTCCAGAGCTTCTAGTTTCAGATGGATTGCTGCATGGCAGCGCGTGCGAAGGGGAAACCTTCTCGTCCACATCTGTCGACTATGGCCCCGCCGCGCAATTCAAGCTCCGACTGCTAAACCAGACATGGAGCCACTTCAAAGTTGGTTTCCGCAAGGACATGAAGCCAGCTTACGAGGAATTCTGCTACATGCAGGCGCACTGGCTGGAAGACTATGCTCTATTTCGAGCGCTAAAAGAGAAGTACTACAGCATGTCGTATCTCGAATGGCCGGAAGGCTTGGTTCGACGTAGTCCTGCCGCCATGATGGAAGCTCGAAAAGAGCTATCGCAACAGATTGACAAGGTCCGACTCACTCAATTCTTGATCTTCCAGCAGGCACGACAACTCAAGGAGTATGCAAACGCCAAGGGAATTAGATTGATCGGCGACCTTCCGTTCTACGTTTCACCTGACTCTTGCGACGTATGGGCCCACGCCGAACTGTTCCTTCTCGACGACAACTGCCGTCCACGATTTGTCGGAGGAGTGCCTCCCGACTATTTCTCGGCCGAGGGTCAGCTATGGGGCAATCCTGTCTACGATTGGGATGCCCTCCGTCGCACGGGCTTCCGATTCTTCATTGAGCGCTTGCGTGCTCTTCTTGCTTTGGTGGATGTAGTCCGGCTGGATCATTTCCGAGCGTTCGCTGAGGCTTGGCACGTGCCTGTTGATTCAAGAACAGCGCGGACAGGACAATTCATACCAGGCCCAGGTGCCGAGTTTTTCAGCGCGGTTAAAGAAGAATTGGGTGCTCTACCGTTCATCGCAGAGGATCTTGGCCTGATCACACCAGATGTTTACGCTCTCCGCGACGAATTCCGTATTCCTGGAACAAGGGTGCTTCAGTTTGCTTTTGATGGGAACGCGGAGAACCCTCATCTGCCTGCGAACTATTCGACGAACACCGTCGTGTATACCGGAACACACGATAACGACACAACTCGAGGCTGGTTCGAATCTTTGCCAGAAGCGGAACGCGAGAAAGTGTGGCGCTGTCTGAATCGAACGGAGGGAGACGCGCGCGAAGTCGCAGGAGAGCTCCTTAGCGCGGCGTGGTCTTCCGTTGCCGCGCTCGCTATTGTTCCATTTCAAGACCTACTCAATCTCGGATCAGAAGCACGTATGAACCTGCCGGGTACTGCGGAAGGAAACTGGCGTTGGCGGGCGACTGAGGACATGCTGACGGCAACCGTGTTCGAACACGTAAAGGATCTGACAACAAACACAAATCGATTACGCCTGGCACAGGGTTCTGCGGTCGCTGCCGCTGCGCGGTCTGGAATGTGATGGTCTGCTCGGGCGATGAAAGTAACGGAATCGAAGAGCACTTACTGGAAGGGACTAGCTAGGGGGACGGAATGGCGGCAAGCAGGTCGTTCCCTACCATCAGCAGCCCCCAAAACATGGGTCGAACTTCTCCGCTCGGTGCAACCGTCGACGCTCATGGTGTCAACTTTAGCCTTTACTCACGTGATGCGCTGGGGGTGGAACTTCTGCTTTTCGAACGCGAAGAGGACCTGCAGCCTTCACGAGTCATTTCTCTCGATGCTTTCGCTAACCGCATTTACCACTACTGGCATGTCTTCGTTCCCGGATTACAGGCCGGGCAGCTCTATGGCTATAGGGTACATGGGCCATTTGATCCTTCCGAAGGGATGAGGTTCGACCCTTCCAAGGTTCTACTCGACCCATATGCTCGTGGAGTCGCCGTTCCCAAAAACTACTCGCGTGAGGCGGCACAAGAAAAGGGTAACCAGAGCGCAACGGCGATGAAGAGCGTTGTTGTGGATGCCCTTTTGTACGACTGGGAAGGCGACAAACCGCTCAAGCGGCCATCGTCTCAAACGGTTGTCTATGAGATGCACATCAAAGGCTTTACAAGGCATCCCAACTCCGGTGTCTCGGAAGAGATCCGCGGAACCTTTCGTGGACTCATCGAGAAGATTCCCTATCTCCTGGATCTGGGAATATCTGCGGTCGAACTTCTTCCTGTATTCCAGTTCGATGCCCAGGATTGCCCGCGAGATCGCGTCAACTACTGGGGTTATGCGCCGGTTTCGTTCTTCGCACCGCACCAGGCGTACAGCTCTCGGCAAGATCCTCAGGGCCCGACGGAAGAGTTCCGGGATATGGTCAAGGCTCTGCACCGTGCAGGCATCGAAATAATTCTGGACGTCGTGTTCAATCACACCGCAGAAGGAGATCATCGCGGACCGACGTTCAGTTTTCGCGGGCTTGACAACAACTCTTACTACGTTTTGGAGTCCGACCGGTCGCGTTACGCGAACTACAGTGGCACGGGAAACACGCTCAATGCCAATCATCCTATCGTGCGCAGGATGATCGTCGATAGTCTCCGCTATTGGGTTGAAGAAATGCACGTCGATGGGTTCCGTTTCGACCTCGCCTCGATCCTCGCGCGAGACTCCGCCGGTTATGTCATGTCCAATCCTCCTGTTCTGTGGGACATAGAGTCGGATCCTGTCCTTGCCGGAACAAAAATGATCGCCGAAGCGTGGGATGCGACAGGGCTCTACCAGGTGGGCAGTTTTATCGGGGATAGCTGGAAGGAATGGAATGGACGCTTTCGCGACGATGTGAGGAGTTTTTTCCGTACCGAAAACGGTTCATTGAAACGTTTTGCTGACAGACTGCTTGGTAGCCACGATATTTATCGTCACGAGGCACGCGAGGCGGAGCAAAGCGTGAACTTCGTGACCTGTCATGACGGATTCACGCTCAACGATCTGGTTTCCTACAACCAGAAGCACAACGAAACCAATGGCGAGGATAACCGCGATGGCACAGACGACAATCGCAGCTGGAATTGCGGTGTCGAAGGTGCATCGGATGATTCTGAAATTGAGAAGCTCCGAAACCGACAGGTGAAGAATTTCTTTACGGTCACGTTGCTTTCACTGGGCCTTCCCATGTTTTTGATGGGCGATGAGGTGCGGCGAACACAGCACGGAAACAACAACGCCTATTGTCACGACAACGAAGCCAACTGGTTCGATTGGGGCCTGCTGAACAAACACGCGGATGTGCACCGGTTCGTAAAACTACTGTGCGCAAGACGCCTGTCGCGGGATATCACACACGAAAAGCAGCGCAGGAGTTTGACGGAGGTGATCACTCAGGGCATTAAGGGCTGGCATGGGGCTAAGCTCAACCAGCCGGACTGGAACGACCACTCGCATAGTGTCGCCCTCAGTGCGAAGTTAGAAAAGGAAGGCCTGTATATCCATTTCATTTTTAACGCGTATTGGGAGCCTCTTGATTTTGAGCTTCCGCCGGTGGGCAATCGTGATGAGCGGCGCTGGTGTCGATGGATCGATACTTCCTTGGATTCTCCGCAGGATATCGTCGAGTGGCAGACGGCTCCCACAGTTCCAGGCGGCACCTATAAGGCCGGCCCTCGGTCTGTGACCGTTCTTTGGGCGCGCCCATAGGCGGCGATTCAGACTGATAGGGCCCAGAGCTAGAGTCCGCAGCTGGAAGATCCCCTGGGACTGCACTTCGAACCTCGCACATTGAAACGCTATTCGCCGTTTGTTGACGCGCTCCAATGCGGGTGCTAGATTTTGTTTTCGCCCGATAAAAGGAGTGTTTCCTGAAGATCTCTGGGAAGAAAGGCCGGCTTAACAACTTGAGCCGGCGGGAATTCCTGCGACGATCGTGTCAGAGCGCTTCATTGGCGTTTGTTCCGGCGGGTTTCGGCTCTCAGCGCATTCATCCTTTCAATTCGCAAGCAGTTCCTTCGCCGTGTGGCGAGTTCCACGTTCATCCTCACTATCGAACACCCAGAACCTTGGATGAGGTATTGCGAAAGGTTCAGGCAGGTTTCGACGATTTCGAGGCGGAGAAGTACCAAGACAGAGTCGCGGCGATTCTGGTGGAATGGAGCGCGGAGGCCTTGAAATCCCCTTCAGGCACGACGCAGATCGAAAAAGTGTTGGGTTCTGGTTTCTCGGGAACTTCTTCCAAGCCCATCGGAATGCGGAAGGTGCGCCAAGATGCTTGGCTCGAAGTCGTCCAGCTCAAGTTTGCTGAGAACGCACAGCTCCAGCGCGAAGCATTTCTGGCTGAGTTGCGTTCCACGAGGAACAATCTTTCAAATTTGCTAACCGCCGAATTTCAAGTGACCAGCATCCAGCTCGATAAAACATCGCAACTTGCTGGATCAGCACCAAGTTCGCTTGAAACGCGAGTCCGATTCGAATTAGTCGGCGCCGGAAACGGCTTCCACCGCGAACAGCGCGTCGGATATTGGGAACTGAGCTGGGATGTTCTTCTATCAGGCGGTCTGCAACTGAAGAAGTGGTCGATCGTTGACGAAACCCGCAGCCGTTCTCTCGCGCCTATCTTCACAGACATCGCCGCGCAAGCTCTCGGCGCCAATTCCTCGTACAAAGAGCAGTTCACTCTGGGCATCGATCACTGGCGAACCGTTCTCGACGGCGCTTCCGGTATCGATATTTACGGCCACAATGGCGTCTCTTTCGCGGACATCGACGGCGACGGCTTCGATGATCTTCACGTTTGCCAACCCGCAGGCCTGCCCAATCGGCTTTTTCGAAATCGTGGCGACGGAACGTTCGAAGACATTACCGAAGGCTCGGGCCTCGGCCTCCTGGACAACACCGCCTGCGCGCTGTTCGCCGACTTCAGCAATTCCGGCCGCCAGGATGTGATCGTTGTTCGAACGAGTGGTCCATTACTATTTGTAAATGAAGGTAAAGGAAGATTCCGGCTCAAACCGGATGCATTTCAGTTTGCCCAAGCCCCGCAAGGTACTTTTACGGGTGCGGCGGTCGCCGACTACGATCGCGACGGCTGGCTCGACATTTATTTTTGCCTGTACATCTATTACCAGGGCACCAACCAATACCGCTATCCGTCTCCCTACTACGATGCGGAGAACGGCCCTCCGAACTTTATGATGCGCAACAATCGCGACGGCGGTTTTCGCGATGTGACGAAAGAAACTGGTCTCGACCGGAACAATACGCGCTTCAGTTTCTGCTGCGGATGGGGTGACCACAACGGCGATGGCTGGCCCGATCTTTATGTCGTCAATGATTTCGGCCGAAAAAATCTCTATCGCAACAACGGAAACGGCACGTTCACGGATGTAGCCGGTGAGCTCGAAGTGGAAGACGTCGGCGCCGGCATGAGTATTTGTTGGTTCGACTACAACAACGACGGCAAACAAGACATGTACGTCGCCGACATGTGGACCGCAGCAGGAGAACGAATCTCCGAACAGGCTAACTTCCAGAACAGCGCCACTCCACAAACCCGCGCCCTATACAGAAAACATGCGATGGGTAATTCGATGTTTCGAAATCGCGAACCGCAGGCGTTCGAAGACGTAAGCTCGCGATCGGGCGCCGCGATGGGCCGCTGGGCGTGGTGCAGCGACTCCTGGGATTTCGATCACGATGGCTTCCCCGATCTCTACATCGCAAACGGCATGATCACCGGGCCATCCCGCGACGACCTGAACAGTTTCTTCTGGCGTCAAGTCGTTGCGAACTCACCCGCCGAACCCCGATCGAACTACAACTACGATCAAGGCTGGAGCGCGATCAACGAACTGATCCGCTCCGACAGCACTTGGAGCGGGTTCGAACGCAACGTGTTCTATGCAAACAATCGCGACGGCACGCTCTCGGACGTTTCGGGTGCGGTTGGACTCGACTTTATCGAAGATTGCAGATCGTTTGCTCTAGCCGATTTCGATCACGACGGCAGGCCGGAGGTCATCCTCAAAACGCGCAACAGCCCGCAACTTCGCGTTCTGAAAAACGTAATGAAGGAATTGAGCCCTTCCATCGCGTTTCGGCTATCCGGGAGGAAGAGCAATCGCGACGCGATCGGAGCCCGCATCACGGTCGAAACAGGCGCCCTCAAGATAACTCGCTTCCTACAAGCAGGATCGGGATTCTTGGCGCAACACAGCAAGGAACTGTGCTTTGGCCTGGGGCAGAGCACAGAAAATGTAATCGCGACGATCCACTGGCCAAATGGCGCGGAGCAGACCCTGCGTGATCTCCCGATCAATCATCGAATCTGGGTCGAAGAAGGCGCCGCCCTGCCGACCCGTGTGGAGCCGTTCAAAGCGGCCTCCAATTCGAAATCAACAACGCCAATTCTCACCCAAGAAACGCAGTCTTCACCCGCTTCCTTCGGGACGTGGCTGCTCGCGCCGGTGGAGGCCCCGGATTTCTCCGCCCCTGACCAAAACGGAAAAACGCAAACACTTTCGTCCCTGCGAGGCAGACCGCTCCTGCTTCATTTCTGGACAACTGCAACCGGCTGCGCAAAGAGTCTGACGGGGATCGAAACAACTTTCTCGAAATGGCAAACGAAAGACGTTGCGTTGGTGACGGTCAATGTCGACGCGTCAACGACGACGGATAGCAAAACGCCACCCGAGTCTTACCGCGCTCTCCTCTACCCAGTCATCGCGGCGAGCGCAGATCTAATCGCCGTCTACAACATTCTCTATCGCTCCCTCTACGATCGCCATCGCGACCTGGCATTCCCAACGTCCTTCCTGCTCGATGAAAAGGGCGCCATCGTTAAAATCTACCAAGGCTCGATTCAACGAGAACGTGTCGAAGACGACGCTCGCAACATTCCCGAAACACCGGAAGCCCGCATGACAAGAGCGCTTCCCTTCCCTGGAATCGCCAGCACCACCGAGTTCACGCGCAATTACCTTTCCTACGGCTCGATTTTCTTCGAACGCGGCTACACAACGGAAGCTGAGCACTTCCTCGAACTCGCTCTGCAAGACGATCCCGACAATTCCGAAGCTCTCTACGGATTAGGAAGCGTCTACCTCCAGCAGAAAAAAACTGCCGAGGCTCGCGCGACGTTCGAACGTGTCATCAAGCTTCCTCCACGCTATCCCGGCACATTGCCCAACGCATGGAACAATCTCGGACTGCTGTCCGCGCGAGAAGGCCGTACCGACGAAGCCATACAGGATTTTCAGCAAGCCCTTCAGCTTGAACCCGATCACCTCATCGCTCTGCAAAATTTAGGCAACGCATTCCGGCAAGCGAAGCGACCCAACGATGCAAAGTCTACGCTTGAGCGAGCACTTCAACTAAATCCTGACAGTCCAGACGTAAACTACGCCCTCGGTATGGTCTACGCCCAGGCCGACGACATCGATCGGGCGTACGAGTATTTGCAGAAAGCCTTGGCAGGCCGCCCCGCATATCCCGAAGCTCTAAATAATTTGGGCGTTCTCTACCTGCGCAAGCAGCAGCCCAACGACGCCGAAAACAGTTTCAAGGAAGCCATCCGCCTCGCGCCAACGTTCGAACAGTCCTACTTCAACCTCGCGAAGCTCTATGCAATCGAAGGCAACTCAGCGGCAGCCCGCCAAGTCCTGCAAGATTTTCTTCAGCAACATCCCGGCGACGCCCAAGCCGAACGAGCTCTCACGCAGTTATCTCAGTAGTTCCATCCAAACGGCACGCCGCACATGAAAACAGCCCACGAAACCACCGTGGGCTGCTCCATTTTCACGAGCTTGGATCGGTTTATATCGTTTAGAACGTCAGCTTCAACCCAAACTGCACCACGCGCGGATTGTTCACCGTCGAGTTCACCGACCCAAATCCCGGCGCAGCGATATCCGCGACCGGCGACCCAAACTGCGCATGGTTGAAGAAGTTGAAGAACTCCGCTCGGAAATTCAGCCCCATGCCTTCGCGTGGAAGCGCGAACTGCTTGATTACGGAGAAGTCCGTGTTGACGAATCCCGGCCCAGTAACCGGCACGCGATTCGCGTTCCCCAACTGTCCGCTCACCGGAGCCACGAAACACGACGAATTGACCCACTGCAGTGTGCTGTGGTTCGCCGCGTACGGATCGCAGCCGGCAACCTGATCGGGACGGTTGAAGTTGTTGCCGTTTCCGCCGTTATTAAAAAATACTCCCGACTGGTTATTGGTATCGATCAAAGGAACCGGGAACCCCGACGTGATTTTTTCGATGAGCGTCAATTGCCAGTTGCCCAGCAAAGTGTTGGTCACACCACTCCAGTCGTTACCAAATTTCTTCCCGCGGCCGAACGGCAAATCGTAAATCACGCTGCCCGTGAAGTTATTGTTGAGGTTGATCTGAGACAAGCCCCAATCCAGGTTTTCCCAGTTCGGCAATGGAAAATACGGCGCGCTCGTCAGCGAACCCAAACCGTCAGTCAACCCATTGTCGTAAGTTTTCGAATACGTGTAGCTGAACAAAGCGTAGAGCCCATACTTCGGCGTCTTGGTCTCCGCTTTGATCTGCAGCGAGTCATACTGCGTCTTGCCGATGTCACCGAAAAGCAACATCGCATTGCTCGCCGCATAGGGTGGAATAAACGGCGACCCATCCGCGTTGCAACCGATGGTGTACGAACCACCCGCCACGCAACCGCCCGGCCCGAACGTGTTGAGGTTGTTTCCCGCCACCAAAATATGCCGGCCGCGCGAACCCGCGTAGCCCGCCGTCAGCACGACGTTGCCCGGCAGCTGCCGTTCCACGTTCGCGTTAAATTGCTGCACCATGCCCAGATGAAAATCCGTGGGCTGCGTAAACAGTGTTCCGGTGAATGTCGACAGTGTCGGCGGCGCCGTGAAGATCGGGAACCCGTTCGACATGCTGATTCCCAACGGGGTCTGCCCCAAAACAGTAGCGCAGTACGACGTCGCAAACGCGCATCCTGCCGGCCCAAATCCATCCGACTCCGCGAAGAACGGCGGGTTCTGCCACAAGCCCTGGGCCCCCATGCTCCATGCCGAATCGTGATAAATCGAGTAGCCCGCGCGGACCGCAGTCTTCTCGCTGCCGAGTACCTTCCACGCCAGACCGATTCTCGGCTCAAACGCTGTCTTATTCATCTTGATGCCCGCCGACGAACTCACACCGCCCTGATTGGCGATCTGCAGTTCATTCGTGTCCGGCAAATAATTTGCTAGGCGTCCGTCGGCTTCGCTGATGGGTGTCGTGAGATCCCACGCGATGCCGAGATTGAGCGTCAGATCCTTCGTGATTCTCCAATCGTCCTGCACGAACGGTCGGAAAATCTTCCACCGCCGCCCACTCACCGGCCCGTTGAATGTCTGGTCGTGCTCCGACAAGCCCAGCAAGCCCATCAACACGTCGGCCGCGGGATTGCCCGGAATGCTCGTCGTCGCATTCGTGAATCCGCTGAAATTCCCCGCCACGCCAGGTATCCAGAATCCATCCTGGAACGCCTCCGCGCCGACGTTCATCTGATTTGCGCGAATGCCCATCCCGACTTTGAAGTCGTGCTTGCCGCGAATCAGATCGAGCGAATCGTTGAACGAAAAAATATTCGTCCCGCCTTGGAACGGCGTGTAGCCGCGATCCCCCAGCGACCAATATCCGCCGACCATCAGCACCGAAACCAAACCGCAGCTGTACGCTCCGGACGTGCAAGTCGATCCTCCCGGCGCGCAACCCAGGTTTGCCCCTGGAATGCCGCCCGGAACGAGCGTCGACGACGCGCAAGTCCCGGTCCCCTGCGAATCGATATAGTTGAAAATCCGGTTGTAGCCGAAGCTGGCTTGGTTCACCAGCGTCGGCGAAAACACGTGCGTTTCGCCAATCGCAATCTCTCGCGCGTGGTTGGCAATACCCTGGTTGCTGCCAAAAGCGCTCTGCTCGGCGAACGAACCTACTCCGCCGCCACCAGGCACATAGGAAACCGCCTGGTCATAGCTGAAGCGCCCGAACACCGTGTCGGTGCTCGAGAAGTTGTGATCCAGCCGGATATCAAATTTCGTCTCGTTGAGCGACCGAACTGGCTCGTTCACAAAATTGAATCCCGCCGCCGCGTTACTCGCATTCGGAACCGGATAAAGGTTGACGAGCGCTTGCCCGACGTTGTTGATCAATCCCGCCGGAATCTTATTGCACGGCGTCCCTGCCGCTTGGCTACCATTCGCCGCCACCGGCAGCGGATTCCCCGCGCCGTCACACTGGAAATAAACGTTCGGTGTCGTCGCCGGATTCGTCGATGCTCCGATCATGTTCGGGTTCACGATTGTCAAGCCGCTGATTGGATTGCCAAACGGATCGGCGCTGAAGTCACCCGTCCGCATCGCCTCCGACGGAACCAGTCCCGTGAACGTAATCCCGTGCCGCTGATACTTTTGCTCGCCATCGAGGAAGAAAAATGTCTTGTTCTTGCGAACCGGTCCGCCGAGCGAACCGCCAAATTGATTCAGGTTGAATTTCTCGGGCTCCGTCGCAAAGAAGCTCTTGGCGTCCAGCGACTTGTTGCGCAGGAATTCGAACAAGGATCCGTGAAAGCCATTCGAACCCGACTTCGTCGTTACAAGCACCGTCGGTCCCGCGCGGGTCCCGTATTCCGCCGAGTAGTTGTAAGTCAACACCTTGAATTCCTGAATGGAATCAATCGACGAAAAGATTCCGATACCGCCCGACGTTAGCTCGTTGTTGTCCACGCCATCGAGCAGCCAGTCCGTGGAGTTCGGCCGCGATCCGCCGACCGACAGCGAGAATGATCCGCGTGCCGCGACTTCGCTATCCGCGCCGCTCGTGAAAAAGCTGTTCGGATTGGTCTCTTGTGTCGTTCCAGGCGTCAGCGAAGCCAGTTGCACGAAATCGCGGCCGTTCAACGGAAGCTGCGCCACCTGCTGCGAAGTAATGACTTGTCCCAAAGACGGATTGGTGGTCTCAACCGCCACCGCTGTCGCTTCCACTTCGATCTGCGACGCGACCGCCGCGGGCGCCAGCGTGAAATCCAGCACGCGCGCCTCGTCCACTTGCAACCTCACAGCTCTCTGCTCGGTAGTTTGAAATCCCTGGAACTCGACGTGGACGGTATAGTTCGCCGCGGGCAGCAATGGAATCAGGTAGTGCCCCGTCTCATCGGTCTTCACCTCACGGAACAAACCCGTAGCGTCCGAAGTCGCTCGAACTGTCGCACCCGCGATCGTGCTCCCTGATTTATCGGTGACTGTGCCGGAAAAACTTCCGATCGCTTGGCCATACATCGCGGGCGCAAGACCAAATACCGAGACACCAAGGATTACAACCAAGATCAATCTTTTTGACATTGTTAGACGCCCCTCTGCCGCAACTTTGGAGTTACGGCCCCTCAGCCCCGACACAAACACTTGGCACTCTTCGCGGAAATGCCAGACACGTTGGTTTGAAAAGTTACTTTGTCGGGACGCAAGGTGTCAAGTTATCGCACATACATAAGCAAGACTCCTAGTTTGCGAAGATTTCGCTCGTACTGGAACAGGACCTATTCGGCCAGAATCGAGCTGAACGTGAAAGGTTGGCTGGCGCTGCAATACCGCTCGATCAAACGCGTGGAAGCATTCAAAATTCGCGAAATGGCATAAACTCGCCCTTTACCGCATCTAACTGGGGAAGCACAAAAGCCAGGTTCTCGTGCCCAAACGCGATCACAAACAAGCGCCGACCGGTGGCGGCACTCCGCTAATGCCGGATCAGGCCGAATCCGCCGCCACAACCGCTCTCGACCTCTTTCATCCCGCCGTCCGCGACTGGTTTACCGCCGTCTTTCGCCGGTCCAACCCGCCCACAGGTGATGGGATGGCCGGCGATCGCACGCGGGGAATCGACTCTGGTCTTCGCTCCCACCGGCTCAGGCAAAACCCTCGCCGCGTTCCTTTGGTGCATCAACCGCCTCATGTTCTCAACTGTCACGCCGCCGGACGAGGCTCGCTGCCGCATCATTTATATATCGCCGATTAAAGCCTTGGCCGTGGACGTCGAACGGAATCTCCGCGCGCCACTGGTTGGAATCGCTCAGGCCGCGCAACGCCTGGGTCTTCCCTTCCACGAATCGACCATCTCGATCCGCACCGGTGATACGCCGCCGTCCGAACGCGCCCGCTTCCTGCGCCACCCGTCCGACATCCTCATAACCACTCCCGAATCCTTGTATCTTCTGCTCACGTCGCAGCCTCGCGAACTCCTCCGCTCGGTCGATACCGTGATCCTCGACGAAATTCACGCCATTGTCCCTACCAAACGCGGCTCGCACCTGTCGCTTTCCTTGGAACGCCTCGAACGCATCGCCGGGCGACGTCTACAACGTATCGGCCTCTCCGCCACCCAGCGTCCGCTGGACGAAGTAGCGCGATTCCTCGGCGGCGCCGAACCGCCCACTGCCACCGCGAAGCCAACTCAGTCCCAAAACGAAACCGCTCTCCACAGCTCGTCCTCGGACTCCGGTCCGCCTTCCCCCGACCAACCCCTTTCCGAGTTCGAATCCTCGCGCTACGCTCCCGTCTATCGTCCGATCACCATTATCGACGCTGGCGAACCGAAGCGCCTCGACCTCCGCGTCGAAGTCCCCGTCGAAGACATGGCCCGTCTCGACGACATCGACCCGCTCCCCAGCGGCCCCGCGTCGCAAGGCCCGGTCCGCCCTTCGATCTGGAGTGCCATCCACCCCAAGCTACTGGAACTCATTCGCGCTCACCGTTCGACCCTGATCTTTGTCAACAACCGCCGCCTCGCCGAGCGCATCTCTGGCGCGATCAACGATCTCGCACAAGAAACTCTGGTCCGCGCCCATCACGGCAGCGTCGCCGTCGCCCAACGCAAGGAAATTGAAGACCGCCTAAAACTCGGTACGCTCTGCGGACTAGTCGCCACCTCATCGCTGGAACTAGGCATAGACATGGGCGCCGTCGATCTCGTCATCCAAATTGAATCCCCGCCATCGGTCGCCAGCGGCATGCAGCGCGTCGGCCGCGCCAGCCACAACGTCGGCGCTGTGAGCAACGCCGTCATCTTCCCGAAATATCGCGCCGATCTGGTAGCCTGCGCCGCGATCACTCAGGCGATGTACCTCGGCCGAGTCGAATCCGTTCACTACCCGCGCAATCCGCTCGACGTTCTAGCCCAACAAATCGTCGCGATCGTCTCCTTCGACGACTGGGGCGTCGACGAGCTATTCCATCTGGTCCGCTCGTCCGCACCCTACGCGAGCCTCACGCGTTCGGTCTTCGAATCCGTCCTCGACATGCTTGCAGGCCGCTATCCCAGCGACGAATTCGCCGAACTCCGCCCCCGGATCACTTGGGATCGCGTTTCGAATCGCCTAACTCCGCGTCAAAGCTCCCGTCGCGTCGCCGTAATTAACGGCGGCACCATCCCCGACCGCGGACTCTACGGTGTCTTCCTCTCCGGCGCGACAAAAGGCGCGCGCGTTGGCGAACTCGACGAAGAAATGGTGTTCGAATCGCGCACCGGCGACACGATCATCCTCGGCGCCTCTACCTGGCGCATCGAAGAAATCTCCCACGATCGCGTCGTCGTTTCTCCCGCTCCCGGCGAGCCTGGCAAAATGCCCTTCTGGCACGGCGACACCGCCGGTCGCCCCGCCGAATTCGGCCGACAAATCGGGGCCATGACACGCGAACTCCTTGCGCAACCGCGCCCTGTCGCCTTCAGCACTCTCGTCACGAACCACAGCCTCGATGCCAACGCCGCCGAAAACTTGCTCCGCTACCTTGAAGATCAATCCGTCGCCACCGGCCGCGTCCCCAACGATCAGGACATCGTCATCGAGACCTGCCGCGACGAACTCGGCGACCGCCGCATCTGCGTCCTGACTCCGTTCGGCACTCGCGTCCACGCGCCGTGGTGCATGGCCGTCACCGCAAAACTGCGCGCCGAGCGCGCCCTCGAAATCGAATCCATGTGGTCCGACGACGGCTTCGTCTTGCGCATTCCCGACAGCGACGAAGAAATCGCCTCCGACGAACTGCTCCCCAGTCCCGCCGAGTTCCAGCAACTCGTTCTGCAACAACTCGGCTCAACATCACTCTTCGCCGCAAAATTTCGCGAAGCTGCCTCGCGCGCACTCCTTCTGCCGCGCCGCCGCGCCGGCATGCGCACCCCGCTCTGGCAGCAGCGCAAACGCTCCGCCGACCTTCTCGCGGTCGCTGCGCGCTTCTCTTCGTTCCCAATCCTTCTCGAAACCTACCGCGAGTGCATCCGCGATGTGTTCGATCTCCCCGCGACCTCCGCGATTCTTTCCGCCATCCAGCGCGGCGAAATCCGCGTCACCAGTGTCACCAGCGAAAAACCCTCTCCATTCGCCTCCTCGCTGCTCTTTTCCTACGTCGCCAACTACATCTACGATGGCGACGCCCCCCTCGCCGAACGCCGCGCCCAAGCTCTATCCATCGACCAATCCCAACTCCAGGAAATTCTCGGCGACACCGACCTCCGCGAACTCCTCGACCAAAACGCCATCGACGAAGTCGAAAGCCGCCTGCAATCCCTCGACCCCGAATACCAAGCCCGCCACGCCGACGGAGTCCACGACCTCCTGCTCAAGCACGGTGACCTCACCGAACAAGAAATTGCCGGCCGCAGCGCGAGCCCGGCGATCGCCTCCACCATCAACGATCTCGCCACCGCTCGCCGCGCCGTTCGCGTTCGAATCGCCGGCGAATCCCGCTTCATCCCCGTCGAATACGCCTCGCGCTACCGCGACGCGCTCGGCACGCCGCTACCACCCGGCCTTGCGGAAGTCTTCCTCGCCCCCACCGAAGATCCCCTCCGCGAAATCATCCGCCGCTACACGCGGACTCACACGCCCTTCACCACACAGGAACTCGCCGCACGCTATGCGTTGCAACCCGCGCAAGTCGATGCTGCCCTACGCGCGCTCCACGCCAAAGGAAAACTCCTCGAAGGCGAATTCCGCCCGCGCGGCCAGCATCAGGAGTGGTGCGATCCCGAAATCCTCCAGCAAATTCGCCGCAAGAGCCTCGCACGCCTCCGCCGCGAAGTCGAACCCGTTGAGCAGCGCACCTTTGCGCGCTTCGCATCACGCTGGCAAGGAGTCGCCACCCGTCGCCGCGGCCTCGATGCGCTCCTCGATGCCGTAGAAACCTTGCAAGGAGCCGCCCTCCTAATCTCCGAGCTCGAAAGCGAAATTCTCCCCGCCCGCATTGCCGACTATCGCTCCGCCGATCTCGACGCCGTAATGGCGGCCGGAGAAGTCGTCTGGGTCGGGCTCGAACAAGTCGGCGATCGCGACGGCCGCGTCGCCCTCTATCTCATCGAATCTCTCCCCGCGCTACTCCCGCCCGCCGAACTCGAAACCGATCCTCCATCCCGCTCCGAAAAATCTCAGCAAATTCTCGACGTCCTCAAAAAACAAGGCGCCTCGTTCTTTGCCGGCATTCACAACGCGCTTGGCGGCGGCTACCCCGGCGAAGTCCGCGACGCCCTCTGGCAACTCGTCTGGGCCCGCAAAATCACCAACGACACTTTCTTCCCGCTCCGCGATCTCCTCCGCCCGCGCGATCCCAAACAAGATCGCGAACATCGCCGCGACGTCGCGCAAGGCCCGCCAGGCTCGCCCGAATATCTCCGCCAGCTCCGCTCCAGAAAATCCGCCGGCGGCCCCGCGCACGGCCGCTGGTCGCTGGTCTCCGCGCATCAGTCGCATCAAGCGCAACCGCTCACGGTCACGCAGTGGAGCGCCAACATCGCGCAACAACTCCTCACCCGCCACGGCATCGTCATGCGCGAAACCGCCATGGCCGAAAATATCCCGCGCGGCTACAACACAATTTATCCTGCTCTGAAAACCATGGAAGAAAGCGGCCTGATCCGCCGCGGCATGTTCGTAGCAGGCATGGGCGCCGCACAATTCGCCGCCACATCCGCGGTCGACATGCTCCGCAGCCTCCGCACCGAATCCCCGAAGCCCGAAACAATTTTCCTGGCCTCCAGCGACCCCGCTAATCCCTACGGCTCTCTGCTGCCCTGGCCCCGCAACGAAGACGGCAGCGAAAACGGAAGCAACTCGGCCATTGACGCCGCGGCAGGCAACTCTTCGAATTTCAAATCGCAAACCGATTCGAAATCCACTGCCGCAAAATCCCTAGACTCAACCGGCCGCCCCCACTCCATGTCCCGTACAAAAGGTGCCGGCGTAATCCTCATCAACGGCGTCCTAGCCGCATTCCTTCGCCGCCGCAACCCCGCCATCCAAATCTTCCTCCCCGAAAACGAACCCGAACGCACCCAATTCGCCCGCGAACTCGCTAAAAAACTGGCCGAGCTGGCCATCCGCCGCCAGGGCCGCCGCTCCGGCCTCCTCATCGCCGAAATCAACAACGCCCCCGCCCGCGACCATTTTCTCGCGCGCTATCTCGAAGAATCCGGCTTCACCCCCAGCGCCTTCGGCTACCAAATGCGCCGCATCACGCCCATGGTCCCCGCACAAGACGCCAACAATTTCACCGCCGACGCCAACGACGAGGATTCCGACGATCTTTCCGAATCCGCCTAAATGCCCGAAGGCGACACAATCTACCGCGCAGCCCGCACGCTCCACCGCGCGCTAGCCAACCAAACCGTCACCGCCTTCGAATCCGTCCTCCCCAAACTCGAACGCGTAGAAATCGACACCCCCATCACCAACCGCACCATCGAAAAAGTCGAAGCCCAAGGCAAATGGCTGCTAATCCATTTTTCCGGCGACTTAATCCTCCTAACGCACATGCTGATGTCCGGCAGCTGGCACATCTATCGCCCCAACGAAAAATGGAAGCGCCACCGCTCCCACATGCGCATCGTCATCCACACCGCTCAAATCGACGCCGTAGCCTTCAACGTCCCCATTGCCGAATTCCACACCGCCGACTCCCTCCGCCGCCGCCGCAACTTCAACCAACTCGGCCCCAACATCCTCGCCTCAACCTACGACGACGCGGAAATCCTCCGCCGACTCCGCGCAAATCCCGACCTCGAAATCGGCGAAGCTCTCCTAGCGCAATCGATCCTTGCCGGCCTCGGCAACGTCTTCAAATCCGAAATCGCCTTCGTCTGCAAAGTAAACCCTTTCCGCGCCGTAGCTACGCTCAGCATCACCGAACTCACCTGCCTAGTCGCCACCGCGCGAAAATTCCTCCAAGCCAACGTCACCGACAACTCCGGCGACCAGATCGTCACCCACTCCGGACGCCGCCGCACCACCGGCCGCGGTGACCGCGAAGAAAATCTCTTCGTCTACAAGCGCCGCGCCCAACCCTGCCGCCACTGCGCCACCCCAATCCAGTCGCGCAAACAATCCCCGAGCGCCCGCACCACGTTCTGGTGTCCCACCTGCCAACCGCTGTAGTCGGGTGCCCCAATCGGTTTCTAGACCTGAGTCGTGCTTACGAGCACTGACTTTTAGTGAACATCGCCTGTATCCCTCACCTCCTCTTCCCCACTCCTTGTTAACATCCATCAAAACTCCATCAGAGGCTTATCCATGAAACGCTTCCTGCTCCTCACGATCGCTCTGCTCCTCTCCTCCTCATCCCCATTCGCCCAAGAAAAAGCGGCCAGCGCCGACGAAATCCAAATCCGCCAGCTCGAACGCGCCTGGAACCAAGCCGAAGCCAGTCAAGAAGTGAAAGAAGTCTCCAACCTGGTCGACGACACTCTCGTCTACACCGACTACGACGGCTCGTTCATGAACAAGACCGAGTACCTCAAATGGGTCGCCGCCCCCGAACAAAAAGCCGACCATCTCTACGACGAAGGCCTTACCGTCCACCTCTACGGCAACGCCGCCGTAGTCAACGGCATCTATCGCGAATCCGGCACCAACAAAGGCAAGCACTACACCATCCGCTCCCGCTACACGGACACCTGGATCAAACGCGACAACATCTGGCGCTGCGTAGCCAGCCACAGCACCCTGATCCCCGCAAAATGAATCCTCACAAACCTCGGCCTCGCCACGCGCCCAATTTTCTAGCTCGATGCAGCAATTTCCGACGCAGTTGGTAGCGCCGGCATCCTGCCGGCATTTTTTCCAACACTGTGAAACTCGCTTCGTCGCCATCAGATCACTGTCATTCCGACCGAAACGAGACGCTTCGGGCACTCGTCCAAACCTGTCATTCCGAGCCAAGCGAGGAGTCTGCTTTCGTTTCCGACGAGCAATATCAGTCGCGCCAGCCACTACCCCCTCCTAACGGCTCTTTCCCTTCCCTAAAACTTTCCTGTTGTTTCCCAAAACAACTTATGCCATCCTTCCTGTTGGAAACCCAAATGGCAAATCAAAAACAAAAAACCGACGTCCTCCAAGGCACTCTTGCCCTGATGGTCCTGAAAACTCTCGACGTTCTCGGCTCTCTCCACGGCTACGGCCTGGCCCGCCGCATCGAGCAAATCAGCGGCGATCTCTTGGCTGTCAATCAAGGCACGCTCTATCCCGTCCTCCTCAAACTCGAACAGGAAGGCGCGATCGAATCCGAATGGGGCGCCTCTGACAACAATCGCCGCGCCCGCTTTTATCGCCTCACCAAAGAAGGCCGCAAAGCCCTCCAAACCGAAACCAAAGACTGGAACCAGACCGCCGCCATCATCGGCCGCTTCTTCGAAGTCAAAGCGGAGGATCTCCCGTGAAATCCCTCAGGCGCTTCTTCACTCGTTTTTTCAATTCCGCCGCTCGCCGCGAGCAGGAAGAACGCCTGCGCGAAGAAATCGATCAGCACATCGCCTTTCAGACCGAAGAAAATATCCGCGCCGGCCTCACGCCCATCGAAGCCCGCCGCCAGGCCATGCTCAAATTCGGCGGCGTCGAAGCCATGAAACAAGACTATCGCGCCGAGCGCGGCCTCCCCTGGATCGAAAATCTCCTCCACGACATCCGTTTCGCCCTCCGCATGCTGCACAAAAATCCCGGTTTCACCATCGTCGCCGTCCTCACCTTGGCGCTCGGCATCGGCGCCAACGCCGCGATCTTCAGCGTCGTTCGTGGCGTCCTCCTGCGCCCGCTCAACAATCGCGACGAAAACCGCCTGCTCTTTCTCCGCCAGAGCACTCCCGGCAACGACGACATCTCATTTTCAATCCCCGAAATCAACGATCTCGGCTCCCACCTCAAAACCATCTCCGAACTCGGCACTCTGTCGCAGGTCGCCTTCACCGTCGTTGGACTCGGCGAAGCGCAAACACTCAACGCAGGCGTCGTCGACGGCAACTATTTCAATGTGATGGGTCTTCGCCCTGTCATCGGGCGTTTGATCGGCCCCCCCGATGACGGCCCACATGCCGCTGGCGCCGTCGTCCTGACCTACCACTTCTGGACCACCGTGCTGCACTCTGATCCGAATATCCTCGGCAAAACCGTCCGCCTGGGCAGCTTTGGCGGACTTGGTGGAACCCGCGGCGCCGTCGTCGTCGGCGTCGTCCAACCCACCGTCCCCTATCCCGTTGAAACCGAGTTGATCGCCAACATCGTTACCAGCTCCCATCATCTCTCCGCCACAATGGTCACTGGCCGTGAGCATCGCATGACCGAAGTCTTCGCTCGCCTTGCTCCCAACGCCGATCTCGATTCCGCGCGCGCCGAACTCGCCACCGCTTACGCCAACATGAACGCCGCTCATCCCGACGTTTACAAACCCGCCGAACACTACCAACTCAACGTCACGCGCATGCACGATCAGATTAATTCGCGTGCGAACACCGTTCTCTGGGTTCTTTTCGCCGCCTCCGGATTGCTCTTCGTGATCGCCTGCTCCAACGTCGCCAACCTGTTTCTCGCGCGCACCGTGCGCCGCGAACCCGAACTCGCCTTGCGCTCGGTCCTCGGCGCCACCAGTACCACGCTTCGCCGCTCGTTGCTCGCCGAAGCCATGGTCCTTTGCGGCACCGGACTTTTCGCGGGCGTCCTCATTGCCGCGCCGATGGTCAGCGTGTTGAGCCGTTATGCCTCGCGCTTCTCCGTGCGTGCCGACGGTCTCACTCTCGATTCCAGCTTGCTTTGGATTGGCGTCGCCCTCGCGTTCATCGCCGCGATCGTTCTCGCTTTCGTTCCGCGTTTACCCTCCACCGACGCCTCGAGCGGCTTCGGCCTATCCAGCAGCTCCGTGCGCATCACCGGAGGCAGTCGTGGTCGTCTCCGCGTCTTTGCCGTAACCCAGATCGCCGCGTCATTCCTATTGCTTGCCGGCGCGGGCGCGATCGTCCGCACTCTGATGGTGCTCGAAAAAAATCAGCCACCGTTCCTGACCGCGCATGTTCTCGCCGTCAATTTGCCGGTCATGACCGACGGCCGCACTCCCGATCAGGTCCACGCTTTTTATCGCGAGGTGCAGCACCGCATCTCCGCGTTGCCGGGCGTCGAGCACGTCTCCGCTGGCGTCAGCGTCCCATGGCGTGACGCTCGTGACAGCGACATGCATATGGGATTCGCCGTGGAGGGCGCGAAACGCGAAGACGGCAAAGACGATCCTCGCGCTCGCTTCCGCTTCATCACGCCCGGATTCTTCGACACCATGGGCATTCCCCTCCTGCAAGGCCGCGATTTCAACGATCAGGATCGCAACGGCTCGGAACGCGTCGTTATCGTCAGTGAAAGTCTTGTGAAGAAGTTGCTCCCCGGCAAGAATCCTCTCGATCATCAGGTCCGCTGGACCGATCCCCTGCTCAAATTCACCGGCATGAGTGGAGAGCCGCGCCGCATCATCGGCGTCGTTCCCGACTTCGACGATTCCAATCTCATTCCCCTGCCATCCATGGCCGTCTATCAACCCTCCGATCAGGAAGGCTTGACCGGTCGCCTCTTCGTTCGCGCCACCAACGATCCCTACGAGCTCGTTCCCGCGATCACGAAACAGATTCACAGCATGTCCGCGGATCAACCTGTCGAACGCGCCAACACCCTCGATGATATTCGAGCCGAAATCATGACTCCCGACCGCCTCAACGCCATCGTCTTCGGCGGTTTCGCCGGTCTCGCCTTGTTGATTTCCGTTGTCGGCGTTGCCGGCGTGCTCGCCTTCTCTGTCAGCGGCCGCACCCACGAATTCGGCATTCGCCTCGCTCTCGGCGCTCAGCCCCAACACGTCCTCACCGACGTACTCCACGAAGGCATGGTCATCGCCACCATTGGCGTAGCGGGCGGCCTCCTGGCAGGTTTCGCCTTAGCTCGCCTCATCGCCCGCTACACCACCGAAGTCCAAATCCCCGGCGTCCTGCCCCTGATCGCGAGCGCCGGCGTTATCCTCGTCGCCGCCCTGATCGCCTCCGCCGTCCCCGCGGCCCGAGCCGCCAGCGTAGACGCCGTCCAAGCCCTCCGCTGCGAATAACCCTTGCAGGTCGCCACCATGTGCCTAACGAGCTTCAACCCCTGAAGCCCCAGAAAAACCTCGTCATCCCGCCGGTCGCACCGGCATCCCTGCCGGCGTTTTTCTCCCACGCATCTTCCCACGCGTCCCCCTCCGCAAATGTAGGGGCCGGCTTCAGCCGCCTTTTGACGCCAATCACTCCCGGCCCTAACTGCGGGCCGAAAAAGAAAGAGGGGCTTCCGCCTTGAAGCCCCGCCCACAAGCACCATGAATCACTCAAAAACACGCTGTCAATGAATCTGTTGTCCCTCCGGCAACGTCCGGTTAATACTCACCAGCGTCTGAAATCCGTCCTTCACCACGGTCTGTTTAATATTCGCCCGCTCCACCACAACCGGTTTCAGCAAAATCGTCGGCACCTGAATCTTCTTATTATTAATCGTCCGATCCGCCGCGATCTTCTCTCCCTTAGCCAACCGCACCGCCTCTTCCGCCGCCCGTTCCGCTTCCCGCGTCACCGGTTTATAGACCGTCATGCTCTGCACGCCTTGCGCAATGCAAATCACCGACGCCAAATCCGCATCCTGCCCCGACACCAACGTCTTCCCCGCGAGTTTGTTTTCGCGCAGCGCTTGAATCGCGCCCCCCGCAAGCGCATCGTTCGCCGCAAGCACCCCGGCAACATTTCCGTGCGCCGTTTCAATCGCCTTCAACATAAATATGTACCCATCCGACGCAACCCAATCCTGAATATATCCGTCCGCGACCACCCTAACATCGCCGCGATCGACGTAAGGTTGCAGCACCTTCATCTGCGCGTCGTGAATTACCTTCGCTCCCTCATCATTCGGCGAACCTCCGATCAGCACGTAATTCCCCTTCGGCGCCCGATCCACGAGATACTGCGCTTGCACTTTTCCGATCTCGTTCCGGTCAAAGCTCACATACAAATCCACGTCGCTGTTCAGCGCCAGCCGGTCATAGCTGATCACTTTCACCTTCGCGGCTTTCGCAATATCCACGATGCGGCTCGCCTTCGCGCTGTCATGGGGCAGGAGCACCAACACGTCGATGCCGCCCTTGATCATCTCCGCGACCTGTTCCAACTGTCTGTCGTCATCGCCGCCCGCGTCCGCCGACACCACATCCGCGCCCAGTTCCTTAGCTCGCGCCTGAAACGCCTCCAGATCGGTCTGCCATCGCTCGCCCTTCATCGCCTCAATCGCAAATCCAATCTTCGGCCGCGCGCGATTGTCCGCGAGGATCCACGCGGGCAACGACACAACGATCGTCGCAACCAAAATTCCCACCCCGATAGATCGCCTGTTCAAGGTCTCTCCTAAGCACACAACGTCGTCATGCACGCAATCACACGAACTCAAAATGTCGTGGCCGCTCTGACGGTTATGTCCTCAGTATCTTCCCGCCCCAAACCCCGCACAACCGCGCGACACAAATCAGTCAACGCCGCTTTGAACACCCTATGGAGTGCGGTGCCGCCGCGCCGCTTTACGGTTTCAACCAACACCAAGACTTACCTCGTCCGTCACCTTCCGTTCGCGACCTCGAATCCGCATTTCCCGTTCGACCAAACTCCATTCACTCCACAATCCAGCCCATCCAACCGCGAAATAATTCCAATCCCCGACGTTCACTGAGCCTGAGCCAACCTCCAATGCTATCGTTCCGCGTGTTCACCGCCTCCATCTCGCGTCTACCGCTCGGTCCAGCGCTTTGCGCAATTTTCGTTACTTCTAAACCACGCAGAATGAGTGCTTGCGCAGATGTAGGAAAACAAACAACTTGAACCACGCTGGAAGCAACCGTTCCGAAAGCCCCAGGGTGGGGTCTGTCCAGCACTTCAAAAACAACGCCCCTACACTGTTGTGGCGTGCTCTGATACACTTAGACGTTCTGTACTTGAACAATTTCTTAGCAAAGTAGGTTCGCAACGATGGCGAAGTGTGAGTTGTGCGGTAAAGGCCCTTCTTTCGGTAACGTGATCAGCCACGCGAACAATACGCGTCGGCGTCGCTGGAATCCCAACCTGCGTAAGGTTCGGGCTCTCGTAAAAGGTGCGCGCAAGCATATCCAGGTCTGCACCGCCTGCATCCGCGACGGCAAAGTAAAGAAAGCCGCCTGAGCTTCTGGCCTTGGCTGCAACCCTTTCCAAATTGCGCTCGACGGGATTCCGCCGCGTTGCGGTGCTCTTGCCGCTCGCGGGTGCGTTGCTGCTCGTTCCCGCCGGTTGCAAGCATGAAGTCGAGCACGGGCCCGACGTGTGGGCGGTCGTCAACGGCCAGGAAATCAAGCGCGCCGACGTCGACAAATATTATCGAACCCGCGTAAATCCTGAGGGCCAGGAGCCCTCGCAGGAGGAAGCGCTCTCTCTGAAGCTCAATGTGCTCGATGAGTTGATCAACAACGAAATCTTGCTCGAGCGCGCGAAAAAACTGAACCTTGAAGCGAGCGACGGCGAAGTCGAGGACAAATTTACCGAGCTGAAGAGCCCGTACACCGAAGAAGAATTTCAGCGCCAGCTGAAAGAGCGCAACGTTTCGGTCGGCGACTTGAAAGCCGACCTGCGCCGCCAGCTTTCGATTACGAAACTCCTGAATCGCGAGGTCGTCGCGAAAATCACGATCACCGATCAGGATGTCACCGAGTTCTACAACGCGAACAAGGCGCAGTTCAACGTCGCCGAACCGCAATACCGTATCGCGCAAATCGTCGTCACGCCGCGCAAAGAACCGCAGATTCGTAATCGCAAAAACGACGACGCGACCAACGACGCCGAAGCCCAGCGCAAAGTAAAAATGTTGATGGACCGCCTCAACAGCGGCGCCGACTTCGCCCAGCTCGCGATGGACTATTCCGAAGACATGAATTCCGCGGCGACCGGCGGCGATCTCGGCTACGTCCCCGAATCCGCCCTGAACCAGTCCGACCCGATGTTGAAAAAAATGGTCATCGGCATGAAGCCCGGCCAGGTCAGCCCGCCGCTCAGCCTGAAAGACGGCTACCGCATTTTGAAATTGGTCACGCGCGAATCGCCCGGCCAGCGCAACATTTCCGATCCGCAAGTGCAGCAAACCATCCGCGATACGCTGCGGAATCGCAAAGAGCAGTTGCTTCGCTCCGCGTATTTGGCAATCGCGCGCGACGAAGCTCGAGTCCGCAACTATCTAGCCGAGCAAGTGGTAGAAGCCTCCGGCAAACTCCCCGAAGCCGCCCGCGGCAAGTAGTTTTCAATCGGGAGGCGAAACTTTCTGTACTCGATGTTCTTTGAGAATTGAATATTAGTCGAACGTTTCGGCGACCATCGGCAAAACATATTCGGCAACAGCGCCTGCCGCAGTCAATCCTGGTGATTCCATCCCAACAAGATGAATCGCTTGCGGCACTTTTGGATCGCGCGTAATTACGAAGTCGGCGATTCCGTGTCCAGTAGGCGGAACTAGCTTCGGCCGCAATCCTGAATATCCAAGCTGAAGATCTTTTTCTTCGATTTCGGGCAGCAGCGTTTTCGCGCTCTCGGCAAACTCTCGAATCGCCATTCGGCCGCGCTCGTAATTGTCTTTTTCATCGACGTACGTTGCAGTCGGCCCGAGCAGAAACGTATCCCACAAAGTTCGCGTGAAGTGAACGCCGAGACTCAGTCCGTCGTGATGCGGAAGCGGATACACCAGCGTATTGATCAAATGAGCTCGCGGTCCACGCACTTCGCAGTATTCTCCGCGCACCGGATAAATCTTCCACGAATTATTGCCGAGCATCGCGGCAACTTCGTCGGCGTAGAGTCCGGCAGCGTTGATGACGCAGCGCGCTTCAATCGATTCTTTCTCTTTGGATTCTTCGTCGCCGATTTCAAGGTCGACGCGAACCGCGTCCTTGGTCGGCGTCAGCGCAACGACTTTCGCCCGCGTCACGATGTTTGCGCCGTTGTCGGTCGCAAGCCGCGCGTGCGTCCGCACTAACTCTTCGGCGGATAAGATCCCCGTCGAAGGTACATCGATCGCAGCCGTTCCGCGAATGTGCGGTTCGCGCGCTTGAATTTCTTTCGGGCCGATCAACGTCAAATCTTCAACGCCGTTGCCGATTCCCTTCAGGATCAACTTTTCGAGTTCGGGCTCCTCGCTCTTGTTTGCAGCGACGACCAGCTTGCCGGTCTTGCGGAACGGCACATTATGCCTTTCGCAGAATTCGTACGAGAGGCGATTGCCTTCGACGCAGAGGCGCGCCTTCAGCGAGTCTTTCGGATAGTAAATGCCGGAGTGAATCACGCCGCTGTTCCGCGTACTCGTTGCCATGCCCACGCGCGGATTCTGCTCGAGAAGGAAAACGTCTTGCCATCGCTGCGAAACTGCGCGCGCGATGGAGCAGCCGATGACGCCGCCGCCGATAATGAGGATGTTCGCTTGGTCCATGCGCTACCAGAATAAGACAGAAGCCAGGCGTGACGGAAGAGAGTACGGGAACGCCGCACTCGATGTTACTCGTCGCCGCCGATGTCCTCGAACAAGGGAGCGCAGTCGACCAGTTTGGCTTCGGTGCCATCGTGAACGGCGTAGGTTGAATGTTTGCTGCGATCGTAGGTGTTTTTCCAGAGCGAGGCGGCGCCGTGAACGCCGTCTTTGTTGATGGCGTAGAAAAAAATGTGGAACGTGCTGAGTTTCTTTTTGTCGTTTTTGTAGTTGTGCGCAATGCGACTCAACGCTTCTAGGCAGGCGTCTTTCGGCGATTTGCCCTGGCGCATCATTTCGATGATGGTGTGGCCGCCGCTGATCTTGATATTTTCTTCGCCCTTGCCTGTTGAGCCTGCGGCGCCAACTTCGTTGTCCACGCAGCATCCCGCGCCGATGATCGGCGAATCGCCGACGCGTCCAGCGATTTTCCACGCCAGGCCCGATGTCGTGGTGGTCGCCGAGATCTCGCCCTTTTCGTTGATGGCCATGCAGGGGATCGTTCCGGTGGGCGGATGCGCGATGACCTGTTCGGCGAACGCGATCTTTCCGGCGTCGCCGTCAAAAAGCTGCGAGACGTGCTCTTTCCATTCAGGTGAATCGATTCCTGGCCGCCAATTCATAGATGTTGAGGCCTTCCACGCGAGCCAGATTTTGCGGGAATTGTCAGTGAGGAGATTCATCTCCTCGAATCCTTCGTCCACGCCGAAGCGACGCGCGCCGTCGCCCACAATCATGACGTGATTCGTTTTCTCCATCACAGTTTTTGCAAGCTTCGCGACGTTCTTGATGTTGCGCACCGAAGCGACTGAGCCTGCGCGCGCGGTTGGGCCGTGCATGCAGCTGGCGTCGAGTTCGACCACACCTTCTTCGTTGGGCAAGCCGCCATAGCCGACCGACGTATCGTTGGGATCGTCTTCAACGACGGTGACCGCGGCAATCACAGCGTCGAGTGTGTCACCGCCTTGCTTGAGGATGGCCATGCCTTTGTCGAGGGCGTGGAGGCCGTTGGCGCTGGAGATGATAAGCGGGCGTTTGCCTTGCGCGGCCGGCGCGAGTGGTGCGGCGTTCGCAGACAAGTCACCACCGAGGAGTTTCGTTGTGCCAGCGATGGCGCTGCTTGCCAGCGAGGTAAGAAAAAATTTACGGCGTGACCAAAGTTGCATTTTTGGAGGCCTCCGATTTCTGCGGCGACACTATAACCGGAAGAGGGGATGCCGTCGACAGGCCGGAGGGAAGAGCGGGAGGCCTCGGAGGAACGGATGCAGTGGTTAGTTGGTTCGGGGCAAGGTTGGGGCGGGTTGGTTCGGACGGGATGCGGGTGGGAACGGCATGCGGCTGACCTTTTTCTCGGCGCGAGAGTAATTGAATGCGGCAATTATAACGTTAGCTATGACAGGCGAGATTTCTAAGTTCGAAATTGTTTCCACGTTCAGGGCGGAGGCTAGGCGAAGAGGAGTTGGTTGTGGAGGGTGGGTTTGTGGGCGGTGTCGCGGTGGGCCCACCACTTGCGCCAGGTGTTGGCGTCGTTGCCGATTTGGGCGCCGGTGATCAGGCGGAGGGCGCCGTAGACCCAGCTGCGGGTGGCGGGGTCGAGGGCGTCATCATCGAATAAATTCAAAAGTTCGGGGACGGCGGCGATGCGCTGTTCTTTGGTGAGCATGCCGGATTTGGCAAGGTTGCAGCCGGCGCGCTTGCGGACGCGCGCGGAGGCGTCGTGGGCGAAACTGTCGAGGAGAGGATCGACGGTTTCGTCGGTGCCGAGAAGGGCTAGGCCTTCTACGGCCCAGTAGCGAGTTTCTTCGTTGCGATCGTGAACGTAGTTGAGGAGCTGCGCGAGGACGAGTTTCGGTTCGACGCCGCGATTGCCGAGAGCGCCGAGACGCCAAAGGGTGAGGGTGCGATCGGCGGGATCGGCGTGCAACTGATGCACGAGGAGCGAGACGCTGTCGGGCGACTTGCTGAGATTGTTGGCGACCAGATCGATTTCGATGGCGGAGCCGCGGACGCGAAGATCTTCGGAGTTCAGCGCGGTGTGGACCAACTCGTGGAGATGATCGGTGTTGCGGAGCTGGGCGCGCCAGCTGGGAAGGTCCTTGTCGATGGCTTCGAGCGAATCGGTGTCCCGCGCGATGGCCAGGGCGAGGAGCTGCTCGGCCTGCGCTTGCGGAGCGAGATGCGAGATCGCTTCGAGGCTGGGCGGCGCGACTGTTCCCGATTCGGGAGCCCCGGGCAACGTGGCGGCCTGGACGAGGTCACTATGGGACCAGTTGCCGCTGGGGTGGCGCGCTGCTTCGAATCCGGCGAGCGTGGAGACGACCGCCAGAGCGATCAGCGGCGCGGCTTGACGGCGCAAGATGCTGGCGAAGCCGGGCCTGCGGGCCGGGCTCTGCGAGGGCGTCGAGGATATAGGGGGTTGGAAACCCATTCTGCTTGCCTCAGTGCCGCGATGGCTGCGAAATCCGCGGCGTGAGGAAATTTTGGTGGCAGCAATTGGGGCCAACAATGGTACCGGGGGCCAATGACCCTGGGACAGTAGGTTAAGGCTAATGGATACAGACAGATAGGCGGTTTACCAATAGGGAGGCGCTGGGTGGGGTGTCCTTGAGAACAGGCGTTTTTTTCGGGGCGCGAAGACTCCTTCGTGGTGAGGCGCAGAACTCGTGTGGCCGTCTCGAATCTGAGACCGAACGAATGGGATCGGCTGTGGAAAAGTGCCGCCATTGTCGCTCGCCTACAGGGTTGCGCTTTGTAAACCAGAGATTGTAATGGATTTGCAGGAGAATCGAATGGCATCACAATCGGGAGTAATGAGCCCAGGAAAACCGCAGCAACAGCGTCGCACCCCGAGATATCCTTTCGTCGCGCCGGCGGCGATCCTTCCCGAAGCGGGAGCGCCGATTGGCGGGAACGTGAAGGAACTGAGTTTGTATGGATGCTTTCTGGATGCGGCAACAACGCTGACGGCGAGGTCGCGGGTGCTGGTGAAGATATTCATGCCGGGCGAATATTTTGAGGCGAATGCGACGGTGGCGTATGCAAACCCGGCGCTAGGGCTTGGGTTGGTGTTTCGGGACGTGAAGCCGCACTTTTTGACGGTGCTGCGAAAGTGGCTGATTACGGCGATGCGGGTGAGTCAGGCCACGAACTCTGAAGTGGCGGAAGCAGAGCCTGCGAAGACCCATGGCGGAGCGATCAAAGGCCCTGATTCCAAGGGCGAGCCTGAGGCACGCTGATTTATTTTGGCTTTGAACGGTTTAGTGGTCGTTGTGAAGAATTGCTAGCTTAGTTTTGCGTATTCGGATTTGGCCTGCAGCCGCACGCAGGAAATCGGCGTCGGCATCTCTCCACAAGTTCAATCATCCCTGATGTTGGGCGCGGCTCTTTTCTGTTTCGCCCTCGAGGGCGTAGCTGTGCGCGAGGTCCAGAGCGGAGAAATATTCGCCCGGCGGCGTCGCGTTGCGGCGGATTTTATTCGGCGGCGCCTAGGGGCAGGAAGTATTGGGTGCCTTTGACGGGGTCCTGGAGGCGGCGGAGGAGTTGCTGGAGGTCGGCGCTGCGCTCGACGAAGTCGATTTCGGAGGTGTTGATGACGAGAAGATCGCTGGCGGCGTAGTGGAAGAAGAAATGTTCGTAGGCGCGGGCGACTTCTTCGATGTATTCGAGAGAAATTTGGGTTTCGTCGCGTGAGGCCTTTTTGGTGATGCGGGCGCGAAGGACTTCGGGCTTGGCCTGGAGATAGATGACGAGATCGGGCGCGGGGACTTCGGAGGCGAGGACTTCGTAGTAGCGATCGTAAAGTTTCAGCTCTTCGTCGTTGAGATTGAGATTGGCGAAGATGCGATCTTTTTCCATGAGGTAGTCGGAGAGGATCGGGCCAGGGGATTCGACGGCGAGCGCTTCGCGAAGGCGCTTCTGGCGCTCGATGAGGAAATACATCTGGGCGCGGAAGGCGGAGCCGGGTTTTTCGTTGTAGAAATCGGCGAGGAACGGATTGTCTTCGCAGTCGTAAACGCGGCGGGCGTGGAGGCGTTCGGCGAGGACCTTGGCGAGCGTGGTTTTGCCGACGCGGAGAGGGCCTTCGATGACGATGAAGCGGGGCGATTGGGCGCCGCGCTGGGGGATGGGAGCGCGCTTGGCGGAAGAGGAGTCGTTGGACATTTTATCCTTGTGGCTCTGTGGCGCCGCGCAAGTTTTTTCGCCGTTGGATTACGGCGAAACCTGAATTCGCGAGGAATTATAGCAGAGTCATTCGCGGTGAGGTGTGGATGCGGATGGGAATCGATGAGGGTTGCATCTTGCCGAGATGGGCGCACGGTTCGCAGCTCAGGACAAAACGGTGCTGCGCGCATGTACCTGTTCATGAGTGAGCAGGGCGAGCGTGCGGATATCGCTCGCGGCGTGAATCGGGTGCTAGTACAAAGGTTCCGTTAGTCCTAAACGAGAATCCCACAGGCGAGTACCACTACAAATGTGACCAAGGGGCCAGTGCTACCTGGACCGGCGCGCAGTAAAGTTCCGTTGTTGAGGGCATGTACCTTTTGCCCAAACGGACATCGAAGCAGCACACTGAGGAGATCCCAAATGTTGTTCGCGACGATCCTGTTGCTGTGTCCCCTTCCGCAGATCGAGGGCACGGCCAAAGCCGTAGAAAACACTCCAGCCGCGATTACGATTTCAGCCGAGTCCGCAGATTCGGCAAATCTTCCGAGCGGCAACGCTTCCCTCTCTCAACCGGTGCCGCTGCCTTCGGCTCCGGAACCCAAGGTTAAGACGGATGCCGAGATCGAGCCCGGCATCATCGCGGCTGCGGCACCGGGCGCGCCACTTCGCGGTGTGAAGGCGGCCATTGAACGACCGACCGAAACGCCGACGCAACGGAAACTGTGGTATACGCTGACGTTCATGGGAAGCAGCGCGGCGGTGTTTGACGCGTGGTCGACACGACGGGCGATTTCGGGCGGTTACGGCGTGGAAGGAAATCCGATGCTGCGGCCGTTTTCGCATTCGAATGCGATGTATGCGGCGACGCAGGTGAGCCCGCTGGTGATGGATTTGATCGGCAAGCGAATGATGACGTCGCGCCACCACTGGATGCGAAGCTTGTGGTGGTTGCCGCAGTCGGCGGGAACGAGCGTGTCGGTGTATGCGGGCGTGCATAACACGCGTCTGGTGCCGTAAGAGCTAATTTTTTAACGAAGGATTGGAAGCCGCGCCGGTTGTTTACGGCGCGGTTTTTCTTTTTGGCAGGAGCAAGTGCGTTCATGGCGCCGAATGAGTTGGATGGAAACCGTGATTCCGCTACGATGTGCACGCCTGGCGCGGTCTGGATCGAGAAATTTGGCGAAACGTGGCGAGGTGAATAACTGATGCGAAAGATTCTGGTGATGATGGCTGCGTGCGGCACGCTGTCTTGTGCGGCGTTCGGGCAGAAGAGCGCGCAGGCTGAGGCGGCGGCATGCGAGCGGGTGGCGATGGTCGCGTTGCCGAATGCGAAGGTGACTTCGGCGCAGCACGTGGCTGCGGGTTCGTTCACGCCGATGACGCCCATTGCGCCGTGGATGGGGGCAGATACGGCGCTGTATAGGTCGCTAGGCGCATTTTGCCGGGTGATGGTGGAATCGCAACCCAGCTCGGATTCGGATATCAAGATCGAAGTGTGGATGCCAGCGGAAGGCTGGAACGGAAAATTTCAGGGACGAGGGAACGGTGGGTTTGCGGGGGAGATCGATTACCACGGGTTGGCTGCGGCGGTGCACGAGGGTTATGCGACGGCGGGAACGGATACGGGTCATGCCGCGGGCGGCACGGATGCGCGCTGGGCGCTGGGGCATCCCGAGAAAGTGACGGACTTCGGTTATCGCGCGATTCATGAAATGACGCAGGACGCGAAGGCGGTAATCGGCAAGTACTACGGGAAACAAAAATTGCAGCATGCGTATTTTTCGAGTTGTTCGAACGGTGGGCGGCAGGCGTTGATGGAAGTGCAGAGATTTCCCGCGGACTACGATGGAATCGTGGCGGGAGCGCCGGCGAATTATTGGACGCACCTGTTGACCAACGCGATCTGGGATGCGCAAGTGACCACGCTGGCGGAACAGACCTACATTCCAGCCGCGAAATTGCCGGCGATCGCGCAGGCGGTGAATGCGGCGTGCGACGCGCAGGACGGGGTGGCCGATGGAGTTTTGAACGATCCGAGAAAGTGCCATTTCGATCCGGCGACGATTCTTTGCAAAGCGGAGGAATCGGACAAATGCTTGACGGGACCACAGGTCACGGCGCTGAAAAAACTGTATGCAGGTCCGACGGATGCGAATGGAGCGAGGATTTTCCCCGGGCTGATGCCGGGAGCGGAAGATGGGCCAGGAGGCTGGGGCCTTTGGATCACGGGAAAGGAACCGGGGAAGAGTTTGATCTTCGCATTTGGTTTGGGATTTTTTTTAGACATGGTTTACGAGAGGACGGATTGGAACTTCAGGGATGCCGAGCTTGGCGCGATCGTGAAAGCGGCGGATGAGAAATTGGCGAAGACTTTGAATGCGACGAGCGCGGACCTGGCGACGTTCAAGGCGCGAGGGGGCAAGTTGATCGTGTATCACGGGTGGAACGACCCGGCGATTTCAGCGCTGAACACGATCGACTACTACCACAGCGTCGTGAGCGCGATGGGAAAGGCGGACGCCGACAGTTTTGCGCGACTGTATATGGTGCCGGGGATGCAGCATTGCGATGGCGGGCCGGGAGCGGACCGGTTTGGGGAGGAAGGACCGAGTCCACTGGCGAAGGACGCGCATCATAGTGTGCAACTGGCGGTGGAGGAGTGGGTGGAGAAAGGCTCGGCGCCGGGAGCGATTGTGGCGACGAAATACGAAGGCGGCGATCAAAGCGACGTGAAGATGACGCGACCGCTGTGTCCGTATCCGCAGGTGGCGAAGTACAAGGGGAGCGGCGATTCAAACGATGCGGCGAATTTTGTTTGCGCTGCAGCGGCGAATGAGAGCGAAATTGAAAGCAGGGCGGGGCTACAGCGAAGGACCGAGTCGGTGAGCGCTGGCTGCCATGGTAGTTGCCTTGGTAACTGAAGGTTATTTCTTGAACGGGGGATTGGGATATGCCTGCTGCGAAAAAATTGACCGATGCCGAAGTGAAAGAGCAACTGAGCCGCTTGAAGGGATGGAGTCTGCAGGGAGGAAAGCTACACCGGGAGTTTCAGAGCAAGGACTTCGTGACAGCTTTCGGTAATATGACGCGGGTTGCGCTGGTGGCGGAGTCGATGAATCATCATCCGGAGTGGTTCAACGTGTGGAACAAAGTTGTGATCGATCTGAATACGCACGACGTGCAGGGCATCAGCGATCAGGATTTCAAGTTGGCGGCAAAGATTGATGAGATTTTTGGCGGGTGACGACGGTACGTCGATTCACGTTCGCGTGTTTTTGGATGCACCCTTCGTTTTGGCAACGACGGTCGCAAACACCTGCGCACGAGCGGCTCGAAATCGCGGGTTTGTGAGATAACCTTCTCGTTGTGATTTCCTCTACATGATTGGCTCAGATCGATTGGAGCGGGGCCCGCGCGCGTGGACGATCATCGCTCTGCGATGGGCGGCTGGGCTCGCCGTCCTGGGTGTCTTGCTGCACTACCTGCCGCTGGCGACGGTGCGATCGGCGATCGCGCGCGTGCCGGCTTGGCAATTTGCGGCGGTGTTGGCGGGATATCTCCTAGCGCATACGCTGGGCATCGCGAAGTGGCGGATGGTGGTCAACGCGGCGGGCGCTGAGCTTACTTTTGCAGTCAGCACGCAATGTTATGCAGGTGGGCTCTTCGGAACTTTGTTTCTGCCGTCGATCGTAGGCGGCGATGTGATTCGGCTTGCGGTGGGATTGCGCAAGAGTCCGCGTCCTGCGGCAGTGCTGGCGGGGAACGTTGTCGATCGGTTTCTGGATGTGACGGCGCAGGCCGGGCTGGTTGTCATCGGGTTAGCGTTGCTTCCTGGGTCGTTGCCGGAATCGTTGCGAGCGATCGCGAATCGAGTGTTGGTCGCAGGCATTGCGGCGGGTATCGTGTTGGTGACGCTTGGATTCTTGCCGCGCGGCGTTCTCCTGCGAGGGCGATCGTTCAAATTCCGGCGGCGACTGGCGCGATTGCGCCATGCGTTGAAGAGTGTGTCGCGACGGCCACGTGTATTGGTGGCCGGCTGGTTGGCCGGAACTTTCATTCAGGCGACATTTTTGGTGCTGACGGCGCAACTGGCGGTTTCCTGCGGACTTGTGTTGCCGTTGCGCGTGTGGCTGTTTGCGTGGCCGCTGGCGAAGCTCGCGGCGGTGCTGCCGCTGACGCAGGGAGGAATCGGGGTGCGCGAGGCTGCGCTGGTGGCGTTGCTCGCGCCGTTCGGGGCCGCGGGACATTTGGTTTTGGCGGCAGGGTTAGTTTGGGAAGGCGTGGTGATCGCCGGTGGATTGGTGGCCGGGTTGGTGGCGTTGGGGTTTCGGAGGCAGAACCGGGTGGTTTGAATGTGTCTAGGAAAACATTCGCGGCGTTCGGGGGCTAAAGCGCTTTTTTCTCCGATTGCGGATCGGGCGGGCTGAAGCCGCCCCTACACATGCCGGAGGAGATGCCGACGATCGGAGCTTGAGCCCCGAACGGCTAACTCACGAAAAGCCAGCGCTGGCGATTCTCGAGGTGATCATGCCGAAGATGAGTGGCTCGGCGGCGCAATTGGCACAGCGATTTTCGACTGTGCGAGTCTTGTTTACGAGTGGATGTTCCGCGGAATCGGAAATCGTGCCTGAGGGGACAACGGGACGATATTTGCAGAAGCCGTACAGTCCGACGACGTTGGCTCGGCTTGTGCGTGAAATGCTCGATGATAAATAGTCACAACGGATCGATGTCCTAGTGAGGGAAAGCACTCGCCTGTACGAAGGATCAGGTTGTCGTGGCGCACGACTGGACTCCGAGGAGTCTCACCGCGTCACAAGGCCACCTTACACTGAATGCAGTCGAGCTTGGCGGAGACCGTTCGAATCGCATGTGTGCTGTCCACCTTCGAAGTGGGCTCGAACACGCCGCATAGAAACGAGATCAAAATGAAACGCGTATGGATCGCAGGTGTGGCATTCATTGTTGCGGTTGGCTGCATCGGAAGCGCCGTCGCTCAGCCTCAAGGCGGATCGGGCGTCGTAACCGGAGTTGTGATCGGTCCGGACGACAAACCGGTGCCGCACGCGATCGTCACGTGCCAATCGGGCGGGGGTAGCGCACCCCACGTCGCGCATGCCGATGCGCGAGGGCACTTCACGATTTCGAAATTGCGAAACGACAACTACGCGTTGCGAGCTTCGGGTGAAGGTGTATTTAGCGCCTGGGAAAATATTGCAGTCCATTCCGGCAAGACCAAGACGGTGACGCTACACACGGTTTACGCGAAAGAAGTTCCAAAGGCGTATACGGCGACTCGAACTTACGAGCAAAATTGAATACGCCGTTCTTAAATCGCGCTGCGGTTAGTTCCCGGTCAGATTCCGAAGGGCGTCGAGCTCCGGCGCGCTGACGTCGGAGACGGCCCACATTTTCATTCCATTCTTGGTCCACTCCAGCCAGTTGTAGCCGAGCCGCGTGCCGAAACGCGGCGCCGCGTCGGGCTCTGCGCTCGGCCAAATAAAAACGTTAATCAGATGCTTGCGGCGGCCGTACACCAGCACCGCGACCGTCTTGCCCTCGACGATGTCGAGCCGCCCGCCTTGCAACGGGAAACCGGCGTCCGCAAAATCACGCACCGGAGGAGCAAAATCAAGTTTGCCGTCGAACCACGGCTTCACGGTGTGCTGGTCGGTGGAGACGACGTCCTCGAGGTGGCCGGGCTGAAGCGAGCGCAGGTGCGCGTCCACGATTACCGAGGCTATTTCATTCTGCCCGCGGTTTCCGTCAAGAGCCGGAATGAAATACCAAGCCAGGAATGCGGCGAGAAGAACCGCGGCGGCCGCCAGCCAACGCATTTCGAATCGCCTCGTTTTTGTTCGAATTGGCGTAACCGCAGGGGTGGGAGACGCGAATTCCGTCCTGAGGCGTAGCGATTCGGGCGCTCGTTCGTACAAACCCGCCCGTTGAATCGAAGATCGCAGCATCTCCTGTGCTTCCAACGCCGTGACGCATTGAGGGCACGACAGCAGGTGGCGTTCGAACTCAGCCGCGCGCGCCGCGTCCAGCTCGCCGTCGAGGTAGCCGTGAAGCACGGAGTGAGTCAGATCACAGCTCACGCGAGGCCTCCTGACTCTTGACGGAAACCGTTTGCGTCAGCGTGTGCTGCAGCTTTTCACGGGCGCGCGCCAGCGCCGACATAACCGTGCCGATCGGCATCGAGGTGATTGCGGCAATCTCCTTATAGGAGCAGCCTTCGAGTTCGCGCAGCACGAGGACTTCGCGGAAGCGGGTGGGCAAGGCCTCGAGGGCACGCGTGAGCTGGTCGCGGCTGTCGCCGGCAATGGCGAGCGACTCGGGCGTCGCGCTCGGCTGGGTGTGGAGCAATTCGTCGAATTCCGTAGCCAGTTCCAAAGGTCGGTTTTTCTCCAGCCAGCTGTAGCAAGCGTTTCGAACAATTTGCAGGAGCCACGCTCGTGCATCGGCGCCGTGGAACCCGCGAAAAAATCGGAACGCTCGCAACAGAGCGTCCTGCGCCGCGTCTTCGGCATCATGGCGCCCGCGCAGTACCCAGCGAGCAAGGTTGAACGCCGCGTCCACGTGAGGCAGTACGAGCTGTTCGAAGCGCGCGCGCTCCTGCGAATTCAACACGTCCAAATCGTTTCCTTCGACACCCGGACTCATCGCTAAGACCGCCTATAGGTCGATTTTATTCCCACATTCCCACTTTCGGGGCACAAATAAAATTTCGAGCCTGGTGGAATAGAAGCCAGCAAGTGGCGGTTTGGAATGGTGAAACACGTCGCGGGGCGGCGCGAGGACCCCGGACAGACTCAGAACCTCCGCCGCCCTGTTTTTCTGGATGAAATTGATACGACGTGCGGCCGACTCCGAGAAACGTAAGGGTGAAGACAATGAGCGAGAAACCGAAGGATGAAATTCTTTACGACCACAACCACGACGGCATCAACCGCCGCGGCTTCCTGAAATGCATGGCGTGGGCGGGAACAGGAACATTGTGCGTGATGCAGGGCGGGGTAATGAAGTCGTTTGCACTGAACCGCGTGGGAGATGCGCCAACAACGGCGGGCGAACTGAGTTTTGTACAGATCAGCGACAGCCACATGGGTTTCAACAAGCCAGCAAATCCTGACGTGGCCGCGACACTTCAAGCCGCCGTCGACAAGATCAACGATTTGCCAGTTGCGCCTGAATTCCTGCTGCATACGGGCGACGTCAGCCATCTTTCGCGGCCGGAAGAGTTCGACGCTGTCGATCAAATCTTGAAGAGCACTCGGAAGGAGACGTTTTTCGTTCCAGGCGAGCATGACGTACTGGAGGATGACGGCAAGCAGTTCCTCGAGCGCTACAGCAAAGCATCGAATGGCGGCGGATGGTACAGCTTCGACAAGAAAGGCGTTCACTTCGTCGGCTTGGTCAACGTGATGAATCTCAAGGCGGGCGGGCTCGGTACGCTCGGCCGCGACCAACTCGAGTGGCTCGAGCGCGACGTCAAGCATTTGAAATCGAGCACACCGATCGTCGTATTCGCGCACATCCCGCTCTGGACGGTTTATCCAGAATGGGGCTGGGGTACGGAAGACAGCGCGCAGGCGCTGACGTACCTCAAGACATTCGGATCCGTCACTGTGTTGAACGGCCACATTCACCAAACGATGCAAAAGGTCGAAGGCAATGTGACGTTTCACACCGCCGCATCGACGGCGTTTCCACAGCCTCCACCCGGGCAAGCGTCTTCGCCGGGACCGATGAAAGTGCCAGCCGAGCAGTTGCGGAGTTATCTCGGAATTACGGCGGTGAATTACATCCGCGGGCAGCACGCACTCGCGGTCGTTGATTCGAAACTTGGCTAAAGACCGTACTTCGAACGCAGCTAAATTCAAATCAATTCAAATCAATAAAGACGGGAGAAAAGCAATGAGGATACGTGTTTCTTTTTGGGCTCGGATTATTGGAGGTTTGCTGTTGCCGTTGATTACCTTCAGTGCGGATTGGCTTCCGGTTCGTGCGCGGCCGGAGCAGGCCGCCGCAGCGACCGCCGAGGTCAAGATCGACAATTTCAGTTTTTCACCTCAGGAGATCACTGTTTCGGCGGGAACGACGATCATCTGGACGAATCGCGATGACATCCCGCACACCGTGGTGAGCGATGACAAGATCTTCAAATCCAAAGTGCTCGATACCGATCAGCAGTTCTCGTTCACGTTCGCCAAGCCGGGGACTTACCCCTATTTCTGCTCCGTGCACCCGAAGATGACCGGAAAGATCGTGGTGAACTGAGGCGCAGCCATGCAAAACCCCTTCGACATTCAGAGTGCATTGCTTGCCCGGCACGCGCAGCACGTTGTGCTGGTTCACTTCCCCATCGGGCTATTCATCACGGGGGTTGTTTTCGATCTCTTGGCGTTCTGGACCAAACGGCGGGGCCTGGCGGATGCGGCTTACTACGATCTGCTTGGGGCAGCTGTGTCCACTTTGCCCGTTGTGGTTACCGGGATCCTGGCTTGGCAGTTTCAACTCGAAGGCCAGGTCTTGAAAGGCATCCTGAAAATGCATCTGATCTTGGGATGCCTGTCGAGTACTGTCATCATCTTTGTGGCGTGCACTCATTTTTTCTACCGGCGGAGAAAACAACCCCTTCCGACCCATCGTATCGCCGTCGAATTGGCGGGGCTGGCCTTGCTATCGCTCACCGGGCACCTTGGTGGATTTTTGAGCGGCGTCAACGGCATGGGATGACGTCGGAATCGATCCGTCCTATCTCACTGATTCTAATACCTATTACGGCTGGGTGACTTCCTAGTACCAATACCCGGGTACCGAAAATTATGAGGCTGTTGGTCCATTGAGCTAAAAAGCCAGCTCACGTACATTGTCTTCAACGGGTTGGGGGCCGCGCGGGGACAGCGGCTCCGAAAGGGGTCGTGTGCGAGCTAACCCAACCCGCCAGTCTTAGCTTCCTTCGCGACAGCGCCGGTCCGCCGGCGCTGTTTGCTTTTCTACCCTCGCTTTGTGAAACAATGGTGAAGTTCTTGCCCACTGATGTTGCCGGCTGCCGTCTATAAGGCAGTTAAGTAATTGATGATAGGCAACTTATAGACGAGGCCCCCGGTCGTACGCCGAAATGCGCATCCTCCACCTGACGCGTTCTCCTTCCACCTTCGCACGTAATGCATTCCTGGCGTTGGTCTTCGCAGTTTCGGTCCCCTCTGCTATAGGCAGCCCACTACCCCCTCGAACGGCTCCAGTCGAGTTGCGCCCAGCCACAAGCGCTGCTTTCCATCGCTACGTTGCCTTGACCGAGGAACGCAACGATGGGGAACTCAAAAACAATTCGCACCTCTTATGGATCGATTCGCTTCCCTCGCCGGATCGGGTCCAGGCGTACGCCGACCTGAAACGCGGCGAAATCAAAATGAGCAAGCTGGACACCCTGGATAACGGCACCGCTATTCATTGTCCCGGGGGCTTGGTTCACCACTGGGTCGGCCTTGCTTTCCTATCCGGCGCGACGGTGAACGATGTACTCGCCATCCTCGAGGATTACGACCAGCACGCGGTGTACTACGCGCCCGACGTCGAGCGTTCGAAGATCGAATCTCGGGACGGCGACCATTTTCGCGTCTTCATGCGCTTCCGCCGGCACAAGGTGGTCACTGTGGTGTTGGATACCGAACACGACGTCCGCTATTTTCGTGACTCCGAAACGGAAGCTCACAGTCGCAGTTCCGCGACTCGCATTTCGCAGGTGGACAATGCCGGGAAAAGCGATGAGCGAGAGAAAACTCCTGGCGACGACGACGGATTTCTGTGGCGCATGGAAACCTGGTGGCGCCTGATCGAGCGCGACGGCGGCGTTTACGTGCAGGGCGAGGTGGTTTCGCTGACGCGCGATATTCCGACGGGGCTGTCGTGGCTGGTCAGCCCGTTTGTGACGAGCATTCCCAAAGAGTCGCTGGCGTTCACGATGGAGGCGACGCGCGATGCGGTTGAGGAGCGAATCCGGCGGCGGTGAGCGAGCCTTGCTGGACTGGAAACCTCGCTAGCTGGCTTTGACAGCGCGCTTTGCAGCGACGGTCTGCAGCAACTCCCAAGTTCGAACGGCGTTTCGTTCCCAGGTCCATTGTTGAGCGGCAGTCGCAGCGGCTTCGCCGATTCGAACGCGAAGATCGGGAGCGTCGTAAAGTCGCCGCAAACTCTCAGCGAGCCCGTCGATGTTCGAAGGATCTGATAAGACGTAGCCGTCAATTTCGTTTTGGATCAGTTCCGACACGCCTGCGAAGCGCGAAGTAATCACTGGCAAACCACACGCCATGGCCTCGGCCACTGGGAGCCCAAACGAATCCTCTTTGCTAGGACTTACATAAATATCCGCCGCAGCGAACAGATCGATCACATCGGATCGCGGCGACTCCCAGCGGCAACGGTCGGCGACTCGCAGTCGCTCCGCCTCCTGCTGGAAGCTCGTTGCAACATCGGATCCCGCCACAATCAGGCGCAGCGGCAAGTCAGGAACCTTCGCCATCGCGGCGAGAACTTCCGGCACTCCTTTGGCGCGCCAATCATTCCCTATTAGCAACAGCACAAGCTCTTGTTTCGAAAGCTTTCGACGGAAGCGCGCACCTTGTCGCATCGCCAATCGCGCCGGAACCGAGAATTGCACCGCGTCGATGCCATTCGGAATTACCGCAACGTCGCTTCGGTGAAAATACTGCGCGAGCAAGCCGGCTGTCCTTTGCGAAACCGCAGCCAACGTGGTCTTCCGATTCGAATAAACGATCCGTTCCAGGAGCGTCAGCACGGAGTAGTACAGCCGGCGATGCAACCGACGGGCGCGGCCGGATCCACGCGATCCCGACATGCTCTCCTGCCGCGCCAGTTCGCGCAGCCGACGAAACACCGCGTGAACCACGACCACATCCGCGTCGAGGCAATTGATCCCGGGAGACAACACCAGTTCGAAGCGAAGTCCGCGAGAGACGCGATGCCACCAGCGCAGAATGGTATTCGCGGTCATCCAAAATAGAAATTTGAAGATGTGCGGCCCGGGAACTGCGGGCACCGTATGCCAAGTGATCGAACCAGTCGAAGGCAAGGGATCGCCCTCTGCGGACAAAGCCAGATCATCGACGCGCTCAGCGTACAAGTGAATCTCGTAATGAAACTCACCACTCAACTGTTCGAGGAGGGAAGTCAGCGCACGCTCCGTGCCATGACGCCGATCGACAAACGGAGAAACGACGGCCAAGCGCAAGTCAGATATTCCCGGAGGCATAAGACTCGGGCCTCGCGAAGCGGACGCGAACCGAGGGACTGTTATCCGGCGTTGGGGCGAGTGTCGCTTGTGCCGCGGCCGCCAGTTTCGGCAACCGGAACAATATGCCGAGCAGCAGCCAGACGTACGCGTTCAACACAAAATCCTGATACGCCTGCATGCCCTGAAATGTGAAGGGCAAGAACAATAAGAACGCGTAAAAGAAAATCATGAACGCGAGCGGAAACCACGGCGACCCTTTCAGCTTGCGCACTACCTTCCACGCGGAAATCAGCACTGCAGCGCTCATGACGAACCATAGACCAAGTCCGACGATTCCCATTTCCAATACCAGGCTTCCGAATCCACTCTCCACCCCATCCGTCGGCGGAGCCACATGAAAAAATCGCGACACATACTGCCCCCCCAACGAGGCTGTACCTATGCCATATCCGTACGGCCAACGCGAGTCGTAAAATGCTGACTCCAGGTTCGCCAGTGGATAGTCGCGCGTACGATGAAGCAATTCGCTCTTTGGGCTTCTGGGATCGAGCGTCTCCGAATAAACCGCAAAGCGATTGAGCATCGCCTCGGGATAGACTAGAAACAGCACCAAAATCGCAAACGCGACCCCTAAAACAGCTCGTCGCAACGTCTTGAAAAGATGTCGCGACTCACCCCGGCGCCACGGCGCTCCCCAAACAAATGCTGCTCCGCCCACCAAACTGCTACCAAGAGTCCACATAAAAACGCCGCGCGAGGCGCACATCACACACCCCGCGGCAATCACGGCTAGGGCGAGAAATGCAAATGTCCGGCCGCGAGTACGTCGCATCAGCAGATACCCGCTGAAACCAAACACGACCATCCATGCCACCACCAACATATTCCCAAATCGCCCCGTGCTGACAAACACCGAGGTAGGGCGATATACAATGACGCCAGAGATCGGGGCCTCTCTATAGGTTTGACTGAGTAAGCGAATATCTTCCGCCGGCACCGCCGGATTGAGAAATCCAGGACCTAAAACTGACTGAACGACTCCGAGCACCGCGATCACCAGCATTAAGCTCAGATTGAAATAAAAAAGCCGGCACAAATCCATCTCCGAATCGATCAGTGCGTAGCCGACAAAGAACAGAGGTACGTAGTAGAAGTAGAGCTTCATTCCCATCAGGCCAAAAAAGACGCTCGGCGAGCCGGGATTGAACACCTGTAGAATCGCGAACCAGATGAAGATCATCAGCGCCCCGAAAAACGGCGGACGCGTCACCTTTAGACCTTTATCCTTGCGCCGGTACTCCAAAAAAAAAGACAAATATACGATGGCGAGGAGTACATCTTTCGCGAAATAAATTGCCATATTGTTTCCAAGGAATTTGCGCGCGAAATCCTCGAAAAGCAGCCACGCCAAGAAAAAATATATTCCGTTTCGCCAGCTATTCAGGATCGCGACCACAACTACGCCGCCGATCGCCGCCGCACCCACCAGCGTCAGGCTGATCACGCTGTCGGTGATGATGAACCCGGCCACCTCGTAGGCGAGGATCATTGCAAATGCAAAAAATCCCATGGCCAGGAGTGACCCTCGCCGTAGGTCTCCGGCACGCATGCGGCCGATCAGTCTCAATTCACGTTCCTCAAAACCAGGATGTGATGATCACCGAGCAAGGTATTCCCGCCAAAAGCAGCAGATGCAATTCGCAGAGTCCACGCGATCGGCTTGCGGGTCAGGTTGTAGCCGTTCGGCGGGTAAAACAAGTGTTCGCTGAGCGCAAGGCCAGCGCGCGGCAGAAACTGTCTCTGCAGCAGATCGGAAAAAATCGGCGATATATGTGTAGGGTCACTGGCCTCATCCATCGTTCGAATCTTGCCCGCCAACAGGAATCGCAACCGCGCTGGCATCGAATCGACATTCGGCGTAGTAACGATCGCAACGCCGCCGGCATCCAGTAACCGGCCTATATTTCGCAGAAAGTTAATCGGGCTTTCCACATGTTCGATAACTTCAACGGCCACCACCAAGTCGAAAGCTCCAAGACCGATCTCGTCCGCAAAATCAGGTTGATTGAAGTCCTTTGCGATGAAGCGCTCCTTGCCCTGGTACACGGATGCATCTCGATCAACGGCGACCACGTCTGCACCGAACGCGCGGATTCGTTCGCACATCGCGCCCGGACCAGTGCCGAGATCGACAGCCCGCGTTCCCGCCCGCGTATGCCGAGCGATCACATTCGCGGCCACAAATTCGTGCAATCCTCTAGGTGTGGCAGTTCCAATCATTTGTCGTACCGCGTAATCCTTCTACTGGTTGCATTCGCACGCGGCTTTCCATTGCCGCCTTGATTTCTCGGCACGAAATCGTATCCATATAATATATTCAGTAGTTAACCTTAAATATTACTATATCCTGTTCTTCCCGAACTCCGGAAATTCTCATTCCTCGGAAATTCGAAACCCTGCCTTGAGCCACCGGAGTGAAGGCCCCGCTAGCCTCAAGTTCACGGAGTGGCGCGGAAATGATCGGCGGATACTCAGGCGCCCTTACGATCCAGCTGATATTCTGCGATCGAAACAATCGCATCCATGCTTCTCGTGTCTGCAGCTTCGCCGGATTCATGGCCCAACTCTCCATCGGATCCCCATACAAATATGGCACGCGGAGATAGTAGGTGTGCCTCAAAAAAGTAAGCGTCTTTCCTTCCCGCTCTTTCCCCGACAACGCCTGTTGGATAAATTCCAGATCCTGGTATTCCGGCGCGCGGGCCCCGAGATATTCCTCCCGAGATCTAAGACCCACAGTGACCATCATTGCGCCTCGGTCATACAGCAATAGCCCCGCGAATCCCCCGATCGCCAAACTGCACAATGTTGTTGCGGCTGTCCAATGCGCGATACGCCAGTCAAGCGGAGTCAGACGCGCTGCCCCGGCCAAAACCGCGGCAAACGCCATTGGCAAGATCGGCAGGAGAAAACGTATCATGCCCGACGACCAGCCGATTCCGACCGCGCTGAGAATCCAGACGATCAATATTGCACGCCAGAGCGCTGTTTTGCTTCTGGCGAGCAATACGAACGGTGCGAATGACAACACTATGGGGCCCAGGTACTGCCAGAAACCAAGGTGAGCTGGATCGATGACAGCGAATAGGGGAAATGCGAGCACCTGCAACACAGAATGATGATCTCCCGCCCCTGTGTCTCCTCGATAGAATGACAATGTGAAAGCATTGAGGTGAGTTGGCGAAATAAATTTCGTAAGAAAAGGGAAAACGGGATCGCCCGTCCAGACCAAGTTTCGTGCGTATGGCCAGATGCCTGCTGTCAGAGCCGCAAGAAAGAAAAACGACAGCGATTTAAGGACCGGGCGCGCTTCGTACGCAAACGCGACAGCGATCGCCGCCGTGACAATGCAACCCGTATACTTCGCTCCGGCGACGCCACCGGCTAAGAATCCGACCACGACGGCATGCGACGCCACTGGCATCGCCTCCGTACGTAAGATCGCCATCACCGCGAGCGTCGAAAAAAAGGCCATCCACAAATCTGGCGAGCCCGCAGCCGAGATCTGCCAGAACACGACCGGAGTAAGCAGAAAAACCAGGGCTGCGACCCACGCCCATTCTCGCCCAGCCAGGCTTCGCGTGAGCGAGGCGCAAGCAGCGGCACTCAAAACTCCTCCGAGGAACAGTAACGCCATCGCAAGCTGATCGCTGCCGAGCGCAAGTCCCGACAGAATCAGGAGATGAGATTGTCCACACAAAAAGCTGTGAGATAGAAAGAAATTGGGATGAAATCCGGACTGCAGAACGAGAAGTGGGGCTGTGAAGTGGTAGTGCAGCGCGTCCGATCCCGTCAAGGGGGCCATCGCCGCGAGCCCTTCCATCAATAAGACCAATGAAACGAAAGCGACTAGCACTCGCTCGAATTTCGATCCCCCGCGAATACGCTGGACGAGCCGACCGATTCTTGCGGACACGTCGGGATACTCGCCGACTCCGAGCGTTGCCGCTAGTACCAGGATAACGATGACAACCCAACGGATATACCCCGAAGGCTGAGAGAAAAAAACCAAAACCTGAAATCCGATCACGCCTACCGCGACGGAACATAAGAGCTGCGACGCGTCGGACGATAGTTCAAAGCGGAGTATTCGTAGCAGCCGATGCCCCGCCGCCGTTGCGATGATCGCAAAACAACCAGCCGCGATCAGCATCGCCAGTGAAACGGCTAACGCCATAACTTGGCAAAGGTCTGCACAAAAATGGACCGGAACTGCTCCTTAAATTGCGAGTAGTAGTACACCTGAGCGGCGACGATCCATAGGCTTGCAAGGAGTTCGAGCAGGAGGGGCAGTCGTCGTGATTCTTGGCGCATTTTCGGGGCGAGTGTAACACGCGCTTTTGGCGTCACTCCGCGATCGTATCGAGTCGGGTGCTCACGAGGTAAACTCGCTTACCTCGCGTCATATGGCTAGTCTCGCGATAATTTTTCGTACAGCGCGGCGTGCTCTGCTACCATTCGCTTCAGCAGAAAAAATTCTTTCGCGCGGCGGCGCGCTTTCGCACCCATCGCTATGATCTTCGACGGATCTCGTAATACCGTCCGCATGCAACCCGTCAGATCCTCGATGTCACCCGGCTTGAACTTGAACCCTGCGTCGCCGACCACCTCACCTAGTCCGCCGATCTCCGACGCAATTACGAGCTGTCCACGGATCATCTGCTCGATCGCGGCGAGTCCGGCAGTCTCTTCCCAAACCGAAGGCAGTACCACCACTTGGACCTGACTGAGCTGCTTCGCCAACGCATCACGGCTCAAAAATCCCGTGATTCGTGCGACCTCCAGCAGGCCTTTTTCTTGAATCATCGCCTGCAGCTGTAATCGCTCGGGCCCGTCGCCCACGAACAACACTTCAAAGCAGGCCCCCTCGTTCTTCAGGATTTCGGCAGCCTGCAGCAACAGGAACAAACCTTTTTCCGGTACCAACCGGCCGACGTACGCAAAACGCAGCTTCTCTGCAGGAAAGGAATTCGGTCCCGATGGCGGCTCAACTTCAGGCACTTCTTCAACTCCGTAGTAGATCACTGACGTGCGTGGCAACTTATGCCGTTCAAGAACATGTTTCGTAATTGCGATATTGTGGCTCGCTGCTCGAGTCAGAAAATAGCGAGGAAACATCATGAATAGCTTCGCGAAACTGCGGAGCCACGACATTTCCGCAGCTTGGCATTGCACGCATTCACCGTACTGCCTAGCCTGAAAGAACCCTGAGCAGACGGACCCGTCTGGTTGATGGATTAGAACACCGTTCGGACAAATAGCCTGATATCCGTGATGCTCAACCACGACCGGTTTGCGCGCAAGCCATCCGAGAAAAAGCGGAACCATCGAGGGTCCCGCAAGGTGAACAACATCCGCTCTGCGAATCAAACTCCAGAGTTGGATGATTCCTGGCTGCCGAATCACGCTAAATGGCAGCGGACGATCGTCAACATCTCCAGCCGGTGTTTCGGTGACAACGGTAACGCCGAACTGCGGATTGTTGTCCTTCCCGATTAGTTCGGCGATACCACTCGCGAGGGTACGAACGCTGGTCTCGACCCCGCCCACACTCGGTGCAAAGAAATGCGAATACAGTAGCAATTTCACTTGTGCTTTCCCGAAGGAGAGACCCGCGAGACCCCAGCGGCTTTTTCACGGCGTGCCACCGCGCGCGCGATCGCCGCTACCAGAGCACTTGCGCTTTCGTGCGGGGACCAGGCCTTAATCCGCAGCAAAGCCGTTTCGCGAATCGCAGCGAGCCGTTCCGGCGCGGCAAATGCTTCGCGCAGAACCGAGGCCAGCGCTACGGTTTCCCCGCACGGAAACACGAATCCGGTTTCGCCGGGAACAATCAGATCTCGGACAGCCCCGACTCGATCGCTGGCGACAACCGGACAGCCGCACAGCATCGCTTCGTTGACGACCAGCCCGAACGGCTCATATTCCGAAGGTATCACCATGACGTCGGCGGCCGAGTAAAGTCCAGGCAGCTGCGTTTGGTTTACGAAGCCCAAAAATTGCACGCGGTCGCCCACGCCGAGCGATCGCGCTTCAGCCTCGATCTCCTTCCGCAATGTGCCGTCTCCCGCGTAGATCAAAACGGATTCAGCGAGTCCTGCTGCAACGAAGGCTTGCAACACATCTCGAGGGCGCTTCCAAGGCTGGAGTTTGGCGCAAAACAGGATGACCTTCTCCCGAGGCCCAACGCCTAGGGTTGCTCGAACCGCATCTCGATTGGCAGCCTGCGCTTGAGCCAGCCACCAATCATTATCCACGGTGTCCAATGTCATTGAGATGCGCTCGTCGGGAAATCCGAGCGACCGCATCATGTCGTGCCCCGCCGTAGAGGCCGTAAGCACTTGGGCGCTCAGGCGAAAGATCATTGGCCACGCGATTCGTTTCGCGGCGAGCTTCCAACGGCTTCGGTCGCGCGGCTCAACGGACGAGGCGTCGGTCCCGAAAATAAACGGCGTACCGCAACTGCGCGCCGCAAAATGCGAAATCCAGAACGACGAATATCTGTAACCAACGTGCGAGATTACCGCGTCGAATCTCCCTTCCCGAATGAGGCCCCATAACCCCGGGTTTCGCAAACCCCAGAACGTCTCGTCACCCGGCCCTAGATTCGGAACATGGCGCCACGAATATCCATCCAGCAGCGGCACATCCCACTTCACCGTCGTTCCGAATTCCGGATCAAATCCGCCTTCAGCGCCACGCAAACTGCAATAAGCCACTTGAAAATCGAGTCTGGGGTGCTGCGCCATGATCCGAAACAGTGGCGCGCCATATTGGATAGGGTGTGAAGAGATGGTCAGAACGCGGAATTTCGATGGCAAAAAACGCACCCGAGACTTACCCACGGCCCAAAACTGTAGTAGTTCCCCGAGTATACCTCCATTCCGCGACGCCATTTGCTGTGCTAAACTGCCTGTGTTAACTGGTATTGTTCCGCAGGGTAGGCGGTTTACCGCACGTCTCCGCAAAGCAAAGCAGGACGCGCACCCAAGCACCGCGAAGCCGGAGCAGGGCGCCAAAAACTTCAACAAACTCCGATCGCGTGCGGTGCCACAGCGGCGCTGCTTGGCGCGGTCGCTGAAAAGGATCCGTCATGTCTGGGCACTCAAAATGGGCCACGATCAAGCACAAAAAAGCGGCCACCGACGCTAAGCGCGGTCGCGTCTTCACGCGCGTCATTCGCGAAATCACGATCGCGGCGCGCATTGGCGGCGGCGACCCCAACTCCAATCCCCGCCTCCGCACCGCGATCCTCGCCGGCAAAAACGAAAACATGCCCAACGAAAATATCGAGCGCGCCATTCTGCGCGGTACCGGCCAGCTCGAGGGCGAGCAATATGAGGAAGCCACCTTTGAAGGCTACGGCCCCGGCGGCGTCGGCATGCTCATCCAAGTCGTCACCACGAATCGCAACCGCATTGTCGGCGAATTTCGCCACCTCATGAGCAAAAACGGCGGCAATATGGCCGAAGCCGGCGCCGTCGGCTGGATGTTCCACCGCAAAGGCGAGATCACCGTGGCCAAGGAAGCAGCCACCGAAGACAAAATGATGGACATCGTGCTGGAAGCAGGTGCCGACGACTTAAAGGATGACGGCTCCGCCTGGTACGTGGTCACCCCGCCCGAAGCCCTCGAAAAAGTGAAGGAAGCGCTTACGAAAGCCGGCATCACTCCAACTTCCGCCGAAGTCGGCATGGTTCCGCAAAATTACGTCAAGCTCACCGGCGCGCAAGCGACGCAGATGGTCCGTCTCGTCGAAGCCCTCGAAGAACACGACGACGTCCAACACGTCTACGCCAACTTCGACATCGACGAATCCGAAATCCAGGCCGCAGTCGGCGCCAACTAAATTCCGGGCATTCTGCTGCGGAGGTCTTTCAGCTGCTCAGCGATCACGCTTTGTGGATCGGAGCTTCACTTTCGAGGTTCACTGCGTTTTTGTGGGTCGGAGCTTTCGGTCCAACATCCACACGGCTAGAAAGGGCCTACAGCCCCTGAGGTAAATTCACTCCAACACTCCGCACGCCCGCCTTCATTTCTACACACCCCGGACAAACCTCTAGCAGCCACCTCGCGAACGCCGTAGACTGTCATGCGATGATTGCGATACATGCCGCAAATGCCTGCTTCCGCGTCCTCGGTGTCGACCCCGCCGCCGCAGGACCCACCGGCTACGGCATTGTCGAAAGCGACGGTCGCCGGCACAAAATGGTGCACTACGGTGCCTTCCGCGTCGAAACCAAACGCCAAAAGGAATTCTCCGGCGCGGCTCTCCAGGACGTTCACGCCCTCCTCTGCCGCCTCATCGAAGAATTCACGCCAACGGTCATCGCCGTCGAGTCGATCTTCACCGCCCTGAACATCCGGACCGCGTTGCGCCTCGCCGAAGTCCGCGGCGTCGTCCTGCTGGCCGCCGCCCAGCACGGTGTCACTGTTCATAGCTACTCGCCTCGCGAAATAAAAGCTTCCGTAGCGGGCTACGGCCATGCCGACAAGCGCCAGATCCAACTCATGGTCCGCGCCCTGCTCTCGCTACACGAAACTCCCGAGCCCACCGACGCCGCCGATGCGCTCGCCGTCGCCCTCTGCCACATCCAGGCCGAGCATGCCCGAACCCGATTCGGCCTCCCGCTACCGTCCGCATCGACAAAATCGCGTACCGCACGGACAACCCGGGCCCGCCAAAGCTCCGCCGGTGAAACTCCGCTATCTACCGCCCGCATCTAAGAACGCGATGAGCACCCCCCTCTGGACGCCAATCTCGCGACGTACTCTCGCACTGGTTTTGTCCTGTCTCATCGCGCCATTCGCCGCTCTCGCCTCGCTAACACCCGCTCCAACCGGCGCCCGCCTGTCGGCAGATCCATCGCCCGCCCCCGCAAAACTCACCTTCCGTCGCATCTTCAAATCCAGCACCCCCGAATTCATCGAAGTCACCGTCCTGCAGGACTCCGACAAGGCCAGCTACGAAATCCGCCAGCTCGATGATGATCCCGGCAAATCACCGTTCGAAGTCGGCGGAACCTTGCGCGCCAAGATGTTCGAACTCGCCGCGCAAATGAACCATTTCGAGAACCAGGATCTCGACGTCCACCGCAAAATCGCAAACCTCGGCGAAAAGACCTTCCGCTGGGAGCAAGGCTCGGTAGCCCACGAAGCCACCTTCAACTACACGCTAAACACTGCGGCCACCCAGCTCCTCCAGATTTTCGAGGGTCTTGCTCGCCAGCAGGAACTGGTCATGCTCCTTGAGCGCCGCATGAAATACGACCGCCTCGGCATCAACGACGCCCTCCTCCAGTTCGAATCCGACTTCAACCGCAACCTCCTCCCCGAGCCGCAGCGCGCCCTCCCGGCCCTCGACCAGATCGCCGGCGACACCCGCTTCGTCGATATCGCCCGCCAGCGCGCCCGCGCCGTCGCCGAGCGCATCCGACACGCCAACGCAACCAGCTAAACCACGGATTCCCCGGCATTTGCCTCGTACCCTGCTCCTGTCCGCGGAAGGGGAACTCGAGGTCGAACTCCCTTCTGGGCGCGCCCCAGATGTCAGTTTCCTGACGAAAAATCTAAATAGCCTTGTCTCATACTGCCTAGTACTCCACCTAAACCCTCCGTTACCTCTAGAAACCCTCAATAACCGCACATACCTGAAGATAATTATAAAAATTCAGTTGCATTTGACCTCCGCTTTATATAAACAAGGGTCCGATTTGTCTGGTGGGCTCTTGCGCTGCCGTTTTTGCAGGAGTCGGTTCCGTTGGTTGGGTAGTGGGTGTAGTGGTGGGGCATTTCCAGTTATTGAACAAAACTCGAAGAAAGTTGGCCTAGGCAGATTTTGAAAAAACTGCTCTGGGCCGGGGTGTAGTTCCGTCCGGAAATTCCAGGAGGATCGAAGATGGAGAACGTTCGGGTTTTCAAACCCTTCGGTGTATGTGTGTGTCTATGCCTGTTGTTGCTTGTGAGCTCCCTGTTTGTCGGCTCTGCTATCGCTCAAGAAACCACCGGAGGTCTTGTCGGAACCGTAAAAGACCAGTCCGGCGCTTCCATTCCGAATGCCACAATTACTGTGACCAGCTCCGACTTGGTCGGAACAAAGACGGTCCAAACCGATTCGTCAGGCTACTACCGCTTCGCCAACCTGCCACCCGGCGGCTACACAATCACCATCACCGCGACCGGCTTTTCGACCGAGAAGCGCACTCTCACCCTCGAAGTCGGCCACTTGCCCACCGTCGACGTCACCCTCGAAGTCGGCAAAACCACCTCCGTCGTTGAAGTCACCAGCGCCGCTCCTCAGATCGATACCACCACCAACGTGACAACGACCAACGTCACGTCTGAAGTCATCGACAACATTCCTCACGGCCGCTCATTTCAATCCGTCATTCAGTTTGCTCCCGCGGCTCGCAACGAACCCCTGATGGGCAACAACTCCATGGGTGGCTACGGCGGCAACGGTACTGGCGGTTCCTCTCCAGGCAGTACCGCGAACGGTGGCCAGTTTGGCTTCTCGGTCGCCGGCGGCTCTGACTCCGAAAATTCGTATCTTGTCGAGGGACAGGAAACCGCAAACCTCATCGGCGGCTATTCGCATACCAGCGTGCCGTTCGATTTCATTCAGGAAGTCGAAATCAAGAATTCCGGCATCCAGGCCGAACACGGCGGCGCGCTTGGCGGCGTCGTCAACGTCATCATGCGAAAGGGCTCGAACAACTATCACGGTTCGATCTTCAGCTATTTCGAAAATGATGCGATGGATGCGAACCAGCTTCCCACGCAAGCTCGCTACAATCCGCTGTCGTCGCAGACGACGACTTCATGGGGCTTGCTGGATCCTCAGTTCCAGGAATATCAGCCGAAGAAAGATCACACCAGCGACGTTTTCCCTGGCTTTACTTTCAGCGGCCCGATTCTCCGCGATCGCATCTTCTTCTTCGTCGGCTTCAACCCCGAATTCGCCAACGATGAGCGCGCCGTCAACTACGATCAGGCCGGTGGACTCGGCGGACTCGGCGTCGTCAACTTCTCGCAGAACACGCGCACGTACTACACCACCGCGCGCGTTGACGCAGAAGTCACCAAGAAACTCCGCGTCTACGGCTCATGGCTCTATCAGCTTGCCAAGCAGTATGGCGAAAATCTGCCGACTCCAGACTCGAGCCAAGGCTATTTCAACGCAGCTTCGACGGTTGATCCTTCCGCCTACTCGCACAACGTCGGCTTCACTGCGCCGAACCTCACGGTCAACACCGGCGCCGACTACAGCATCACTCAGCGGCTCATTCTGACTGGGCGCTTTGGGTACTACTTCGAGAACTACCACGACTTCGGTCTCCCGACAACGGGCACGCTCACATCGTGGCAAACCAACGGCGTCGGCGCACTCGACGCAACTGGCCTCGCTCCTCTTCCAGCTTCGTTGCAGCAGGCCAACGGTTTCTTCAACCTCGCCAACAGCCAGAACTTCACCAGCCACAACGCCAGCAAGGCTACTCAAGCTGACGTCAACTTGGCATGGTTCAAGAGCGGCTGGCGCGGTACGCACAACTTCAAATTCGGCTACCAGCTCAACCATCTCAACAACAACATCTCCCAGCACTACAACGTTCCGAACGTGCAGTACTTCGTCGGCCAGGGATCTAACTATGTGCCCTTTGGCCCAGTGGGCGATGCCAACTGCGCGCCGTTTGTCGCTCTCTATGGCGCGTGCACCGGCAAATACGGCTACATCAACGTCCTCGACTACGGATCCGGCGGGCAGGCGACCAGCAACAACAACGCGTTCTTCGTCCAGGATTCTTGGTCGATCGCGCGGGGCCTAACCATCAACGCTGGCCTCCGCATCGAAAAGGAATACCTGCCGGCAGAAAATCAGCCAGCGGGCGGCATCACCAGCCCGATCAATTTTGGTTGGGGTGACAAGATTGCTCCCCGTATCGGTGTCGCGTGGGACCCCACAGGCCACGGCAAGATGAAAATCTTCGGCGGTTACGGTCAGTTCTACGACCAGATGAAGCTCAACCTAGCCATCAGCTCTTTCGGCGGACAATACTGGAGCAATTGCTACTACGCTCTCGACACTGCCGACGTTGCTTCCATCAACCCGGTATTCAGCAGCACCAACCGGTATTGCGGCGGCATCGGCACCAACTCGGCGAGTGAGGCGAACTTCGGCGGCGCTACTCCTGCCGGACTCACCTTCCTCGAAAACCAGAACTTCCGCACCAATCCGACCACCTGCTCCACGTGCACGGTGACCGAAGAAGGCGTTGCTCCGGGCCTCAAGCCCTACAAACAGCACGAGAGCACCGTTGGCTTCGACTACCAGATCACCCCGACGGTCGCGTTTGAAGCTCGCTATGATCGCCGGCGGTTGGACCACGTCATCGAAGACTCCGCATTGGTCAATCCGGCGGTTGGCGAAACTTTCGTCATCGTGAACCCCGGACAAGGCGTGAACAGCACATACGACAAGTTCTTCAACTTCTTGTACGGCCTTACGCCGGGTCAGCCCGGCGCCTCTCCGTGCGGTGCGGCTTGCCCTCCAACCATTCCGGCGCAACGCGACTACGACGGCATCGAATTCCGCGTAACCAAGCAGGCCACTCGGCACTGGTCGGGAATGTTCTCCTACACTTGGAGCCGTCTGTGGGGCAACTACACCGGTCTGACCAGCTCCGACGAAGCAGACGGTGGTGGCGGCCGCAACTCACCGAACAACAGCCGTTCGTTCGACGAACCGATGTTCTCGTGGAACGACAACGGTGGATCCTCCAGCGGACTTCTCCCGACCGATCGCCCGAACACGTTCAAGGGCTACACCTACTACACGATGAACTGGGGACACAGGATGTCGACCGACTTCGGCATCTTCCAGGTCCTCTATCAGGGCTCTCCAGAGAGCACCTATCTCGACCTGGGAAACTCGTTCCCAAGCGGCCTGACCGGCGGCGCGTTCCCGGTGTACGTTGCGGATCGCGGCAAGTTCCTGCCGACTACGCAGGATCCCACCACTGGCGCGATCACACTTGGCAATCCGGTCACGCAACGGACGCCGTGGTATATCCAGACCGACTTCAACTTCCAACAGAGCTATAAGATTAGCGAGAGCAAAACGCTGAGTTTCTCAGCAACCATCGCGAACTTGCTCAACCAGCGCTCTGTCACCAGCGTGGAAGAGAACGTCACGAGCGGCTTCAACTTCAACTATGCCGCTCCGTTCCCAGTGTCCGGAGGCGTCTGCAGCGGCGGTCAGAATGTTCTTCCTCCAAGCTCGACCATGCCCTGCATCACAGGCGATGGCACTCCGTTCTATGCAGCGAGCTTCCACCCCTACAACATCAGCAATTTGCTGAACTCGTCCCTGACCAACTCCACCGGCGGTCCCGTGACCGTCAACGGCGGATATGGTCTGCCGAACCGCTATCAGATCGGCCGCACCATCCGTCTGGCGGTGAAGTTCACGTTCTAACTCGCTGTTAGGACACCACCTGGAGGGAGCTGGTTCCGCCGGCTCCCTCTTCTTTTTTGGACCCTGCTGTCGGCGGCCTCCGCACCCTGTCTCTTGAAAAACGGTGTGCGCAGCCCTTCCCACCACCCTCCTCACCTAGCCAGATTGCCACTTGTCGTGTAAATTCGCTCCAAGGTCGTTGCACGTCCCGTTGTTACTCCTGCATCCCCGGGAACGTATCCATAGCCAGGAGTCGCATGGCCAAAACGTCCACCATGAAGCTTGGGGAAGCTGTCGCTATTGCTACGTCGAGCCTGTGGGCTCACAAGCTGCGAAGCATCCTTACCCTTGTGGGCGTTGTCATTGGAGTCACCTCGGTCATTGCCGTAGTCAGCCTGATCAACGGCGCAAATCAATATGTCGCCACGCGCGTTTTCCGCCTCGGCGCCGACGTATTCGGCCTCTCGAAACAGCCCTCGATCATCACCAACGTCGACGATTTCCTCGAATTTCAAAAGCGCAAGCGCATCACCTTTGAGGACTTTGAAGCCGTGCACGACCTCTGCAAATCCTGCAAAGACGTCGGCGCCGCGCTCGGTGGGCGCGTCGAAGCCAAGAGCGGCATGAACTCGCTGAAAGACACGAACCTGCGCGCCTGGACGCCGCAGATGGCCGAACTCTACGACGTCGATCTCGTTTCCGGCCGCCATATCACCGAAACCGACTTGCATACGGCTGCGCCGGTGTGCGTCGTCGGTTACGACATCGTCGACAATCTCATGCCGGGTCTCGACCCCATCGGGAAAGAAATTCGCTGGAACAACACGCCGTGCCAAATTATTGGCCTCGGAAAAAAAGAGGGATCGTCGCTCGGCACTTCGCTCGACAACTGGATCATTCTACCGCTGACCACCTACAACAAAGAAAACGGCAACCAACAGGACTCCTTGCGCGTAACGTGCCGCGCCGGCTCGGCCTCAACGATTCGGGAAAGCGTCGACGAAGTCCGCCAGATTATGCGCGGACGCCACCATCTCGCCTACGGCGCGAAAGATGACTTCGCCGTCGAAACCAGCGATTCGTTTTTGGCGCTCTGGAAAGACATCAGCGGCACATTTTTCGTCGTCACCATCGGCATCGCTTCGATCTCTCTGGTCGTCGGCGGCATCGTCATCATGAATATCATGCTCGTCTCGGTCACCGAGCGCACCCGCGAGATCGGCGTGAGAAAGGCGATCGGCGCGCGCCGCAGCGACATCTTGATGCAATTCCTGATCGAGTCCTCCACGATCGCCGCGATCGGCGGTGCGCTTGGCGTGATCTTTGGCGTCCTGCTAGCGAAAATCGTGTCCTGGGTTTCGCCGCTCCCGAGCGCGGTCCAACTTTGGTCGGTCATCGGCGGTCTGTTCGTGGCGCTAAGCGTAGGCCTGTTCTTCGGCACCTACCCGGCCTCGAAAGCCGCAAAGCTCGACCCAGTCGAAGCCCTGAGGTCGGAATAGGCGATGGGATCTGAATTTTCCATGAGGTCGAAATAGGCGTTGTCAGCGTTCGACAAAACTTTGCCGCGAACATCCGCACTGCCGAAGCGGTCAGCGACGGGTGCGGGCGCACGCAAGGAATCCGCGCTGCGATTCCGCGAAGAAGTTCTGCTCGCGTTCGACACGCTGCGAAAAAATCCGCTGCGCTCGTCGCTGACGATTCTTGGCATCGTGATCGGCATCACCACAGTGATTACCGTCAGTGCGATGATCAACGGTCTAAACGACAACGTCCTCGCGGGCATTCGTGATCTCGGCTCCGACACGATCATCTGCTACCGCTTCCCGTGGGCTTCGCTTTCGCGTCCTCCGTCGGAGTGGCTCAATCGCAAAGAACTTCAGCCCGAGTGGGCGGAAGACATTGAAAAACTTCCGCACGTTTCCGCAGCGTCGCCGTCGATGCGCATTTTCATGCCGCAATTCGGCGCGGGCACCGCGGACCTGCGTCGCGGTTCGTTCCGCGCGAAAAACGTCATCCTACAAGGCAATTCGCCGTCGATCGGCCGCATCTTCGACATGAAAATCGAATACGGCCGTCCGTTCGACGAAAACGACACCGAGCACCGCTCGCCGGTCGTGATGCTCGGCTACGACACGACGCGCACGCTTTTTCCCGGGTCGCCATCGGAGGCCATCGGCAAGGAAATCACGCTCGACGGCCAACTGTTCACGGTGATCGGCACAATGGAAAAACGCCGCCAGGGAATTTCGGGCGGCTCCAATCCCGAAGACAACATTGCCGTCATGCCGGTGACTTCGCTGCGGAAGTTGTACCCGAATCAGAAGGACTACGTTTTGTTCGTGAAGGCCGCCGATCCAAAAATGGTCGCCGAAGCCGTGGAAGAAACGCGGGACCTGCTGCGGCGAAAACGCAGATTGACGAACGACAAACCGGACGATTTCGCGATTTTTACTTCGGATTATTTTCTGGATCTGTGGAACAAGATCAGCGGCCTGATTTTTATTTTGATGTTCGCGGTCGCCTCGGTGGGACTGATCGTCGGCGGCATCGGCGTGATGAACATCATGTTGGTCTCGGTGACGGAGCGAACGCGGGAAATCGGTGTGCGAAAAGCGATCGGCGCGAAACGCAGCAACATCCTGGCGCAATTTCTGATCGAAGCGGTGACGCTGAGCGCGATCGGCGGCGTGATCGGTGTCGTCCTGGGATCGGGGTTTACGTTACTACTTCATTATGGATTATCGGTTCCCGCAGTACTCTCTCTATTCTGGGTGGTGACGGCGCTGGTGATGTGCGCGCTCATTGGCGTTGTGTTCGGGGTATACCCGGCGTGGAAAGCCGCCCGCCTGGACCCCGTCGAGGCCCTCCGGTACGAATAACCCATGGTTCTTCGAACCACAACGAACCATGAACGAAGCGGCAAACTGGTTGCTGAAAACAAACGGCTTACCCCCTCTTTCTAAGGAATAGGGTCAGGTGAAGAGGGGCCATACCCCGTCATTTATTTTTATTGTCTGGAAGTCACAGATTGCACGATTTTTGCCGTTTTGGGAATACCACGAAGTTTGCCAGGCAGAGCAAGGTCCGCCGATACAAATTTGGCGGCATAGCGAAGGGAGTGGGCCCGCAGGTGGATCTGGGGTGTGCCTGCGTTCGAGAGGAGGGCATCGAACAGGGATGAGCGATTCGAATGGGTTTGCGGCTTTGCGCGATCACGATTATTTGAATTTGGAGACGTTTCGCAAGAACGGGACTGGCGTGCCGACCCCGGTTTGGTTTGCGGCTGATCCGGAGAGGCGGCTGGATTCGGGCGAGGCGAGTTTGTTCGTCTATACCGTGGGAAATACTGGCAAGGTCAAGCGGGTGCGGAACGATGTGCGGGTGCGGGTTGCTCCTTGCGACAGGCGCGGCAAATTGCTGGGCCAATGGATTGAGGCGCGGGCGGAAATTGTGACTGGAGAGACAGCGGCGCGGGGTTTGAAGTTGTTGAGCGCGAAGTATTTTTTGAAGCGGGTGTTCGATTTGTTTGCGATGTTGCGGAAGGCGGAGCGCGCGGTAATTTTGATTCGGCCTGCTTAAGAAGAAAGTCCTCGGGACGCTACTGTTTGACGAGCCGAAGGGCGACACCATTCTCGAAGGGCGGGGATTGCAGGGTTGCGGTGCCGACGGGTTGTTGGAAGGATTCGGATTTTTCGGTGGCGCCGGTTTTGCTGTTGAGCCATTCGGCGGTGTAGCGGCCTGGTGGTATTGTCAGCGTGAGTTCGGTGGGGCCGTTGCCGTCGAGGTAGATTGCGTATTCGTGGGTGGGGGTCGCGAGAACGCGGGGCGTCACGCCTGCAGCGTGCTTTACGGCGGTTGGGTCTGGGCGCAAATCCGCCAGAGAAAATTTCCCCAAAAATTCGCGAAGGATGTGGAGCTGATGGCGAAACGTGGGGCTGCCGCCGCCGGGTCCGTTGGGTTCGAGGTCTGCGCCGTCTTCGTGGCCGGGGGAGAAGGAATAGTCGAGAGCGTCGAAGATGCCGCCTCCCGAGAGCATGAAATTCCAGGCCTGGCGGCGATAGCCATCATCGTCGCGGCCGAGGAAACCGGTTTCGTCGTAGGCGATGGCTTTGTCGAGGCCGTAGTTGAGAGAGACGGCTTCGGGATAGGCGTAGTGAAAATTGGCGACGTCGACGCCAGGGACCAGCTTGCGAATCGACACACGAAAATTGCCGTAGTTTTGCGCGATCAGATGGTGATTCGGAAGCGATGACTCTTCCTGCCTGATCCATCCGGCGACTCGAGTCTGCCAAGCGACGGAAAGATTGTCAGCTATATCGACGGAGTTGGGATAGGTGTCGCGGCCGGTAAAGAGATATGGATTTACGACATCGGTGAGCGTGCCGCGATCGGACCATGGTTCGTTCTGAATTTCGAAGATGACGTTGTCGAAGCCTTTGGCTTCCACGACCAATTTGCGAGCGTATTTTTCCTGAAATTCGATAATGTTTCCGTTTTCGAGGGTGTGGAGTTTCTTCCATTCGATTTCGGTTGTGCCGTTGACATTGTTCGCGGGATTCAGGGCGCTGATGCGCCACATCATTTCGTCGTAGTGCGATGAGAACAGACTGATTTCGACGACGATGCCGCGCTTTGACGCATCGGCGAGAAACGCGCGATAGCGTTCGAAAAAGTCCGGATTCCATTTGGTGAGATCGAATTTGTTCCCGCCGCCGGCATAGCCGGGTGTTTCGCTGCGCGCCCAGGGGGCGATGTAGCGGCCGGGTCGCGGCGCGAGATCATTGCGCAAAATGCCGAAGGATTTAGCCGGGACTTCGATGTAGGAGCCGCCGAAAATGCGGGTGTAGTTGAGGCCGTCGGAGTCGATCGTGGCGAGGTATTTGTGGAAGTCGATGTCGGCGTTCAGGACCGAGCCGTAGTGTTCGCCGGAGGTGATTAGGGCGATGGTCTTACCGCGGAAGAGGAGGTAATGGGGATTCTTGGGATCGAGGCGGATAGGTTGAGGGGTGGGGGATTGCGGAGTGGCGATTTGTGCGGAGAGGAATGCGAAGGCCAGGGCGAGGGAGAAGAGAATACGTCGGACGGATTTGCCAAGACGCGAATGAGCGAGATGGCCCCCTTGCCGAGAGGGGGCGCAGCGTGGGACGCCCCTACACTTCGTCATGCGATTGCGGCCTGCTTGGAGTTGGCCAGGGCGCGGAGGGATTCGGTGTAGGGGGCGCGGGCTATGCCGCGTTCGGTGATGATGGCGGTGATGTAGCGTGCCGGCGTTACATCGAAGGCGGGGTGCGCGGCTTTGACGTCGGGAGCGATGCGAATGTTTTTGATGAAGATGACTTCGTCGGACGAGCGTTCTTCGATGGGAATGTGGTCGCCGTCCGGAATCGAAAGATCGAAAGTGGATACGGGCGCGGCGATGTAGAACGGGACGTTATTTTCTTTCGCGAGAACGGCGATCTGATACGTGCCGATTTTGTTTGCAGCATCGCCGTTGGCGGCGACGCGGTCGGCACCGGTGACGATGGCGCCGACGTTTCCGGTTTTGAGGAAGTGGCCGACCATGTTGTCGGTGATGAGTGTCAGCGGAATGCCACCCCGGTGAAGTTCCCACGCGGTGAGGCGCGCGCCTTGCAGATAGGGGCGCGTTTCAGGGACGAGTACGTGGAGCTTTTTGCCTTGCTCGACGGCTACGCGGAATACGCCGAGTGCGGTGCCGATGCCGCCGGTGGCGAGAGCGCCGGCGTTGCATTGGGTCATGACGCGGCCCTCGGCGGGCATGAGTTCCGCGCCGAAGCGGCCCATGGCTTCGTCGGTGGCTTTCTTTTCGAGATGAACTTGCTGGGCTTCGGCGACCATCGCAGCGCGAATTTTGGCGAGGTCGGAAGTTTGCGCGATGACGACGGCGAATTTTGCTTTCATGCGGTCGATGGCCCAGAAGAGATCGACGGCGGTGGGGCGCGTTTTTGCGAGGACGGCGCAGATTTCGGCGAACTCGGGGCGGAGTTCGTCAACGGATTTGGCTTTGGAGTGGAGGACGCCTAGGGCTGCGCCCATGGCGGCGGCGACGCCGATGGCCGGCGCGCCGCGGATGACCATATTGGTGATGGCGGAGGCTACTTCGTTGTAAGTGGTGTAGGTGTAGTGGACTTCTTCGGTGGGGAGGAGGCGTTGATCGAGCATGACTACGCCGCGGTCGGTCCATTCGATGGGTTGGGCGATATACATGGTCGGGAATATTGTAGCGAAGATGGGTGGGGAAGGTGAAATTTGCGGTGGTGCAAGACACCTTATTTCAGGGGCTGAAGCGCTTTCCTTGGTCAGCTGAATGTCGCGGCGGAAGCCGCGACCCACAATGCGCCAGATGACTTCGACCCAGAGCTGGCGGAGAAGAGCCGGCGCCACCATCCTGGGTCCATTCGACTCGAGAAACATGTCATGGGCTGGTGGGGATGCGGGTGAAGCCGTGGGTGCCGACGATGGTGGTGACGGCGATCATGGAGTTGTAACCGAGATGGAGGAGAAAGCTGGCGAGGACGGTGCCGGTGCGGGCGCGGACGAAGGTGAAGATTACGCCGACTAGGATGAGGAGGCCAACGACGCTCCACGTCCAGCCGAGTTGCGCGCCGTGCATCAGGCCGAAGAGTACGCCGGTGATGACGACGCTGCTGAGCATTCCCGTGCGCACGGCTTCGTGCGGCTGCATGCCGAATCGACGCGTGATGCTGTAGACGATGCGCGCGAGCAGAGGATAGAAGTAGCCGCGGAATACGGTTTCCTCGACGAGCGGCGCGACAAAAACCGCCATACACATGAGCAGAAACGCGTTTTCGCGATTCTTGAACAGTTCGCGGATGGGCATGTTGTCAGTGTCTTTGACGTGCGAGCTGGCGATGCCGACGAAGATGGCGAGCGCGCAGCCGCCGAGAAAGTAGGACCAGGGGCCGCCCCAGGTCGAGGACAAGCGCGCGGATAATTTTTTCCAGCCGAGCGAGGTCCAGAACGGGGCGTCGCGGAGAACGCTCAGCGTGATGTACAGGAAAAAAAAGACGGAGGCGTACCAGAGTAGGTTAGTGCCGAAGATAAATTGCGGCTTGTTGAGAAGATATTGTTCGAGCTGCTCTTTGGGCATTGGCTGCTTCGGCCCGTAGTACACGAACATCGCGGTTTGGACCACGAGGAAGCTGGCCATGGTGAAAAAGATGAAGAGGATGAGGTGAGGCCAATACCAGGTGATGCGCAGGTCGTCGGGAAAAACGGAGTTGGGATTGTTGAGGGCTGGAGGAGCGGCGGCGTAGAGAATCGGATCGCCAGCGAGTGGTGGTTCGGTTTCGGCCGGAGGCGCAGCTTGTGCGACCGGGTCGTGCGCCACCTGCGATTCGAACGTCGGAGTGGCGGTACGATCCTCGCGATTCGGCGAATCTTCCCGACGCACGCCTTCTGCCGAGCTCCCGCTGGGATCGGGCGGAACAGGATCGCGCGGGGTGTCGTCGAAAACAGTCATCGGGGTTTCGCGCCGGATTTTCGCGTGGAGGTCCTTGCCCAGTTGGATGCGAGCGCGGCGGCGAGCAGCGGCATGAGAATTTCGTGATGGCCGGTGACGGCGTACCCGTGCGATTCGGAAACCCGTGGCGAGTTCATTGGTCCGGCGGTCGGGCGCTTCACGACATTTTCGAGCGGGCGATAGTGTTGAATGAAATCGAAATTGGCCGTCGTGATGGGGCGGAGCGGAATGTGGAGATTGCGGACGACGCTGACGGCTTTGAGAAAAATCTCGGGGAGTATGACAGCGCTGCCCCAATTGAGATAGACGCCGCCAGGGTGCATGTCTTTGACGAGCGCGCTAAAGAGGCGGAAGTCGAGGTGCGTGGCCACGCCGATCGCGGCGGGATCGACGGAGGGATGCATGTGCGGAATGTCGGTACCGATCGCCAGATGGATGGTGACGGGGACGCGATGTTTGTAGGCCGAGGCGAGGATGCTTTGCGCGGCGTATGGCGCGGGGATAACGCCGCTGTTGAGGAATTGGCCGGCGGCTTCGCCGTAGCCGATGTGGATGCGCGCGGCGAGTTTTGAAATTTCGTTGATGTAGCGGCCGGTCTCTTCGGCCATGCCGAAGCGGCCGTCGGGCAGCGTTGCGCCGACGTCTTCGGAGGTGTTGCCCGCGAGGGCGATTTCGAAATCGTGGATGAGCGAGGCGCCGTTCATGGCGATGCCGGAGACGAAGCCGCGGTGCATGAGATCGATGAGGACGGGACCGAGGCCAACCTTGATGACGTGGCCGCCGATGCCCCAGAGGATTGATTTTTGGGTTTGGCGCGCGCGATGAATTGCAGAGGCGATTTCGCGAAGATCTTTTGCGGCCAGGATGTTGGGAAGCGAGTCTAGAAATTTGTTGATGGAAGAATTGGCGGCGGCGGGCTTGGCGAAATCGCGGATGTGGACTTTGTTTTTGCGGGAGGCGAGAGGATAGGTATGGACGGCGGTTAGCGGTAGAGGCTTGGTGGAATAGAGGGACATGGGCGAACGAGTACTTTAGCGCGGGGGGAGAGGAGAAGTCGAACGCCAAGAGAGATCAAGAATCAGACCAAGACCCAGGTTCAGAAAACGAACCTGGGGCACCCGACACCTTCTTTCAAAGCTCAGGGAAAAGCGGTGCCGCGCCCGTACAGGCAGGTGGATTTTACTTTGCGGAGTGAGGGTGACCGTTGTGGCCGTTGGTGGGGAGGACGCGCGCTAAGGCTTGGCCGGTGTAGGACTTTTTGTTGCGGGCGACCAGTTCGGGCGGGCCTTGCGCGACGATGCGGCCGCCGCCTTCGCCGCCTTCGGGACCTAGGTCGATGATCCAGTCGGCTTGCTTGATGACGTCGAGATGGTGCTCGATGATGAGCACGGTGTTGCCGAGCGAGACGAGGCGCTGGAGAACGTCGAGAAGCTTCCGGACGTCGTCGAAGTGAAGACCGGTAGTTGGCTCGTCGAGGATGTAGAGCGTGCGGCCGGTCTGGCGTTTTGAGAGTTCGCGTGCGAGCTTGATGCGCTGGGCTTCGCCGCCCGAAAGCGTGGTGGCGGACTGACCGAGTTGGACGTAGCCGAGGCCGACTTCGACGAGCGTTGCGAGTTTTTGCTGCACTTGCGGAATATTTTCTAGCAGCTTGAGCGCTTCACTGGCGGGCATGTTGAGCACGTCGGAAATCGAGTGGCCCTTGAAACGCACGGCGAGCGTTTCGGAATTGTAGCGGCGGCCGCGGCACACTTCGCACAACACGTATACGTCGGGGAGAAAATTCATTTCGATGCGGCGGAGACCGTCGCCCTGGCAGGCCTCGCAGCGGCCGCCTTTTACGTTGAAGCTGAAACGGCCGGGGCGATAGCCGCGTTCGCGCGATTCAGGAAGCATGGCGAAGAGTTCGCGGATCGGGGCGAACACGCCGGTGTAGGTGGCGGGATTCGAACGCGGCGTGCGGCCGATGGGTGCCTGGTCGATCTCGATGACTTTGTCGATGTGTTCGGCGCCGACCAGTTCACGGTGCGCGCCGGGAGGATCCATCGAGCGATAGAGGCTTTGTGCGAGGGCTCGATAGAGAATGTCGTTAACGATGGTGGATTTGCCGGAGCCGGAGACGCCGGTGACGACCGTGAGCAGGCCGAGAGGTAGAGTGAAGTCGACATCCTTAAGATTGTTTTCGCGGGCGCCGACGATTTGAACGAATTTGCCGTTGGGGCTGCGACGCTGGGAGGGAACGGCGATGGTGGCGGCGCCGCTGAGATAGCGTCCGGTGAGCGAGTCGGGATTCGCGGCGACTTGTTCAGGCTTGCCTTCGGCGACGAGATGGCCGCCGGCTTCGCCGGCACCGGGGCCGAGATCGACGACGAAATCGGCGCGGCGGATGGTGTCTTCGTCGTGTTCGACGACGAGCACGGTATTGCCGAGGTTGCGGAGTTGTTCGAGCGAGCCGAGAAGGCGATTGTTGTCGCGCGCGTGGAGACCGATGGAGGGTTCGTCGAGAACGTAGAGGACTCCGCGAAGGCGCGAGCCGATTTGCGTGGCCAGGCGAATGCGCTGGGCTTCGCCGCCGGAGAGTGTGGCGGCGGAGCGGTCGAGGCTGAGGTAGCCGAGGCCGACGGCGAGGAGAAAGTCGAGGCGCTCGGCGACTTCTTCGAGCGGGCGGGCGGCGACGTCGCGCTGACGCTGCGTGAGCTGGGAGAGAATTTTTGCGACGGCTGGGCGCGCGGAGCTGAGCGAGAGCGCGGTGAAGTCAGCGATGGAGTGGCCGGCGAGCTTCACGGCCAGCGATTCTGGGCGGAGGCGTTTGCCGCGGCAAACGGTGCAGCGCGTCGCGGACATGTATTGCGTCATCCACTCGCGGTAGGAGTCAGAGTTGGACTCTTGAAAATTGCGATCGAGGAATTTGAGGATGCCGGGGAAGCGGAAGCCTTTTTCGGATTTGGACTTTTTCGCGGCGACGCTTGTGGACGCAGCGGCTTTGGTCGCGGCGTCCGGTTGATTGAACGGCGGGTAGCCGTAGAGGACGAGATTTTGCTGGGCGGCTGCAAGCTTTTCAAACGGCGTGTCGAGGCTGAAGCCGTGCGCATAGGCGGCGAGCTGCAGCGTGCGCTTGAGCATCGCGGAGCCTGAGCCGGGGCCGAGGCCGCCGTCGAAGAGCGGGCGCGTCCAGTCGACGACGACGCGGGCGGGATCGAAATCGTATTTCGAACCGAGGCCGTTGCAGGCCGGGCAGGCGCCGTAGGGCGAATTGAAGCTGAAGGAGCGCGGCTCGAGTTGCGGGACGGAGATGCCGCAGTCGGGGCAGGCGAGCTTTTCGGAGTATACGTGGTCAGCGCCGCCAACGATGGAGACCGTGACAAGACCGGAGGCGAGTTTGAGCGCGGTGGCGATGGATTGTTCGAGGCGCGCACCTATGCCAGCCTTGACGAGAAGGCGGTCCACCACGACTTCGATGGTGTGATTCTTGCGCTTGTCGAGGACGGGGATTTCGTCGAGCTGGACGAGTTCGCCGTTGATGCGGGCGCGGAGGTAGCCGTCTTGCGCGAGCTTTTCGAGTTCCTTGCGGTAGGCGCCTTTGCGTCCTCTAACGATGGGCGCGAGGATCATGATGCGGTCGTCGGTTTTGCAGAGCTCGCCAGTGAGGATGGACTGAACGATTTGCTCGCTGGACTGGCGCGCGATGGGTTTGCCGCATTGCGGGCAGTGGGGAACGCCGATGGAGCTGTAGATGACGCGGAGGTAGTCGTAGATTTCAGTGGTAGTACCGACGGTGGAGCGCGGGGAGCGCGTGGTGGTCTTTTGCTCGATGGCGATGGAGGGGGAGAGGCCTTCGATCACGTCGACGTCGGGGCGTTCCATCTGGTCGAGGAACTGGCGGGCGTAGGCCGAGAGGGATTCTACGTAACGGCGCTGGCCCTCGGCATAGATGGTGTCGAAGGCGAGGGAGGACTTGCCCGAGCCGGAGAGGCCGGTAATCACCGTGAGCGTGTTGCGGGGGATCTCGACGCTGATATTTTTGAGGTTGTGCTGGCGCGCGCCGCGCACGACCAGTTTGGTGAGGCCCATTTTGATCCTTGTTCCCTGCCCTCCCAGGTGTTTCCAGGAGTTCCGGCACACAGTGGGTACACTGAGGCCAAGATAACTTCTTACAATAGCAGGTGGGATTCTGGGCGGTCAAATCGGTGCATTTGCGTCGGGAATTTGCGAGAAATACCAGAACTTGAGAAATCTCTCCAGCCGCGTTGAGTTGTTAGAAACGCTTGAGTCGCGGGAAGGATCCGCATGTCACACACAATTCCCGTTCTGGAATCCACTGTTCAGATTCTGCGACACGGCCCGCAATCAAGCGGGCAGGATTTGCGTTTTCCACAGGCTTACAGTGATTCCTGTAGGTGGTCGTTGCGGTTGGTAATTTTTCGCGACAGTACCGCATTTTTACCGGGGTCAGTTGGGGCATAGGACTGAAAACAGGAACCTTAGAAATGGCTTATATATTGCATCCTGAGTGGCCGGGGGGCGCGAGCCGAGGATCCCTTTAGGGGATTGAGGGCTGGGCCGGTTCGCTTGTCCCCCTTTTGATTTTTGCCTCTCTGTTTTTTCGCACTTTCGCCGACCTCCCAACACACCCCAAAACGCACCCCATCGGCGGAGGTGTGTCTTATCGGATGGATTCTAAATGTGAAATATGGTCCCGCGGACCATTCGAGGAAGCGGGAAAGAACGTCGTTTTAGGACCACAGACGCGTAACGTAGTCGCTCATCGTCATGAACAACATGATCGCCAGCCAGAAGACCGAGCAGATAATGACGAGCTGGGTGCGCTTTGGACTGTATTTGCCATGCATGAAGAAAAGCACTACCAGCGAAGCTTTCAAGGTCGCGATGGCCAGGGCGACAATGATGTTCAACCCCGAAAAATACTCATTCAGATCCAAGGTAGCGGCGTAGACCGTCAGCAGGGTACAGACCATCAACACGAAGAAAATGGTGATGTACACTTTTGGCGGAACGATGTGATGTTCAGACACAATTGCCCTCACTCCCAGATTTCCAGCTAACGGTGCCGATCAATTAGGTACAGCAGCGGGAAAAGGAAAATCCAAACAATATCGACGAAGTGCCAATAGAGACCTATAAGGTCCACCGGAGTGCTGTACTCCGGCGTAAAGCGCCCACGAAGCGATTCCTTGATCAACCAGATCAACAGACCTGCGCCGACGATCATGTGGAGGGCATGCAGCCCGGTCATTGCGAAGTAAAGAGAGAAGAAAAGCTGGGTGTGCGCGTTCGTGGCGACCGAAGCACCCGGCTCAAAATTGTAGTTTAGGCCGGGGATGTGATGCTCGACGAATTTCTCGTGGTACTCGACACCTTTAATGCCCAGGAAGACCGTGCCGAGGATCAGCGTCAAAATCAGGAACGTTGTCAGCTGCTTTTTTTTGCCTACTTGCGAGGCCCATACGGACATGGCCATGGTCAAGCTACTGGCGATCAGGACAATCGTATTGACCGTTCCCAGTGGCAATCCGATGGAACGGCTGGCCTCGCCGAAGGCGTCGGGGTACGTCGAGCGGTTGAGGGTGTAGGTCATGAACATGCCGCCGAAGAACAGAACTTCGGTGGACAGGAACACCCACATGCCCAGGGACGCAGTTTCGCGCTGCTGGTCCAATGTCTCAAACTGACCGTACAGTTCTCCGGTGCGATGCACTCGGTGCTCCTCTTTTGCCCCTTACCGCAGGGTCGCGCGTCTGTTACTACCCTTCTGCATGACAGTGCTGCTGATTAATCGTCACCGTGAGCCGGCGCAAGCGACGGCGCACCCTTTACGTCCAAACCCAAATCGTGCCGGTTGTCGAAATCGTACGGTTCCCAATTGACTTCCGGTGTGACGTCGAAATTCTCGGTAAGCGGCGGCGAAGCGGTCTTCCACTCGAGCCCGGTCGCAGGCCAAGGATTCGGGCCGGCAATTTTTCCGTAGCGCATCGACCAGATCAAATAGATCATCGGCAGCAGATAGCCGAACGCAAGAATCGATGCTCCCGCCGTAGACATAACGTTAAACACCTGAAATTCCGGCGGATAGCTGTGATACCGGCGCGGCATTCCGAGGTAGCCGAGAATAAATTGCGGGAAGAACGTCAGGTTGAATCCGATAAAGAGCGTGATCGCCGCCGTTCGCGCGAGCGCTTCAGGGTAGAGGCGGCCCGTGATCTTGGGCCACCAGAAGTGCAATCCGCCGACGTAACCCATGACCGCGCCGCCGACCATGATGTAGTGGAAGTGGGCGACGACGAAATAGGTGTCGTGGATGTGAATGTCGAGGCCCAGGCAGGCCAGGAACAAACCGGTGAGGCCACCAATCAGGAACAAGCCGATAAAGCCCAAAGCGTAAAGCATCGGCGTATCGTACGAGATCGAGCCCTTATATAAGGTCGAGGTCCAGTTAAAGACTTTAACCGCTGACGGAATCGCGACCAGGTAGCTGAGCAGCGAGAATGTCAGCGCGGCATAGGCCGATTCGCCGGTCAGGAACATATGGTGCGCCCAGACAAAGAAGCCGATCACGGCGATCGCGATACTCGATCCAGCGATGAAGGTGTAACCGAAAATCGGTTTGCGCGCGAATGTGGGAATGATTTCGCTGATCACACCCATAGCCGGGAGAATCATGATGTATACGGCCGGGTGCGAATAGAACCAGAACAAGTGCTGAAACAGAATGGGATCGCCGCCGAGTACCGGATTGAAGAAGCCCAGGTGCAGCATGCGTTCGAGGCCGGCGAGCAGTAAAGTGATCGCGATGACTGGCGTTCCGAGGATGAAGATAATGCTGGTCGCGTAGTGCGCCCAGACAAATAGTGGTAGGCGGAACCAGGTCATGCCCGGCGCGCGCATCGTATGGACCGTAACGATGAAGTTGAGGCCGGTGAGAATCGACGAAAACCCGTTGATGAAGATACCGATGACGGCCGGTGTGACTGCGGAGTTGGAGTAAACGCTGCTGAGCGGCGTATAGAACGTCCACCCGGTGTCGAGGCCGCCTGTCGAGAACGAATAGAGAACGAAGCAGCCGCCAATCAGGTAGATATACCAGCTCAGAAGATTGATCTTCGGGAAGGCAAGATCCTTCGCGCCAATCATCAGCGGTATAAGGAAGTTGCCGAGAACAGCCGGAATCGACGGAATCAGGAAGAAGAAAATCATCGCCACGCCGTGCATGGTGAACAGCTTGTTGTAGGTTTCCGGCGTGACCAGGTAACCGTTTGGCGTAAGCAGGTGGATGCGGATCATCGTGGCAAACGTGCCGCCGATGAAGAAAAAGAACGTGACCGACGCCAGGTACAACAGCGCAATGCGCTTATGGTCAGTCGTTAAAAGCCACGAACGTATCCCATACGTGGCGTTGAGATAGTGCTCGCGCGGCAGTTGATGCCCTCCCGCGCCCGTTGGTGTAGAACTCATAGCTATTTCTTCCCTGCCGGCGCAATACCGGCGCCCGTCGCGGGAACCGGTTGCGACTGCAATGACTTAATATAAGCCGTTAGGGCCAGAATTTCTTCTTCGGTCAGCTGGCCCTGGAACGTGGGCATCAGCGGCTGGAATCCAGCGACGATTTTCGCATTGGGCGCGAGAATCGATTCGCGCAGGTAAGCATCGTCGGCGGAGACGGTCGAACCGTCAGCCAGCGCGACTTTGGCCTGATACACGCCATTCAAGGATGGCGCTCGGCCCTTTCCGTCGGGCAAATGGCAAGTGGCGCAGGCCTTTTCGGCGAAGAGCTTTTCGCCGGCGACTACCGGATTCGCATCGGCGGACGAAGAGCCGGAAAGCCACGCTTCGTAATCAGAAGGCTCCATCACCGTGACCCAGCCACCCATGAGCGCATGGTTGGTGCCGCAATACTGCGAGCAGAAAAAATGATACTTGCCGGGCTTGGTCGGGCGGAACCACATCGTGTTGTAGTGCCCAGGCACGACGTCCATTTTGACGCGGAAGTCGGGGACTGAAAAATTGTGGATGACGTCTTCGCTGGCGAGGATGAGCTTGACGTTGCGGCCGACAGGAACGTGCAGTTCGTTGATCTCGCGCAAACCGGTGGGCTGCTGCGACTTCCACATCCATTGCTTGCCGATGACATAGATGTCGAGCGTATCCATCGGCGGCCGCCGGTAGTCCACGTAAACCACCGCACCGCCCGCGAACATCGTGAGTGCGAGAAGCATCGGCACAACCAGCCAAACGGTTTCAAGCCGCATGTCGCCGTGAATCGGAACGCCGACTTCACCGGGCGTTTTGCGCTTGTACTTGAAGAAGAAGTAGATGACCGCAGCAGTGATGGCCACCGCGAAAAAGAGGCAAATCGCGGTGATATATATCATCAGGGCGTCAACGCTGGGAGCGAAGTTGGACGCCTGCTCCGGATACAATGGCATTTGCGACTGCACGGTTCTAGTGTGCTCCTTGCGATTTCGGTTCCAGCGCGTGATGATCGCGCCGCCGGAAAATCAATATGCCCGCAACGATCGTGAGGATCGTCAAAAGCCCTGCCAAACGCACAATCCGCAGAATCGTGGCGCTGTAACGCGCGGTGGACGGATCGTACTGGAAGCAGTAGAGCAACAGGTGATCGATCGGACTGCCGATCTTGCCCGCGGAAGCGTCGATCAGCCCCAACCGGACATCGCGCGACGGGTACTCCACGCCGTAGAAATATCGCGAGATGCGGCCGTCGGGCGTGATCAGCATGATGCCGCTGGCATGCGCGAAAATTCCCGTGGTTGCGTTAAACGAATAGCGGAAATTGGCTGCGCTAGTCAGCGCGTCGATGGATTCCTTCGTACCGGTAAGGAAATGCCAGCCATCGGCGGTTTCCGGACGGCCATAATGGGAAAGCGCGGCCGTCTTCTTTTGCGCGGCCATGTCAGACGACTCGCGCGGATCGAAGCTGACGAAAACGACTTCGTAGTCACGGCCTGGCCGGAAGGAAAGCATCTTGAGCGAACCGACAACGCCCTGCTCGACCTGATTGCAGAGCATCGGGCATCCGTAATACACCAAGGCGAGCAACACGGGCTTGCGATCGAAATAATCTCCAAGGTGCACGTCGCGCCCTGCTTCATCCCTGAAGCCCAGTGCCAGCGGGAGCTGCCCATTGAGTGGCGGCTCGAAGCCGACATTTTTCAGCGCTTCCGGAAGGCCCGCGGACGAGGCGCCGACATTGCCGGGAATGGTTTGCGCGCCCGTGCCATATGCACCAGCCAACGCAAACCCCAGCAAAACCGCGATTCCGGCAATGGAGCGAACCCGAGTCATCTACTTCTTTTCCGCCGAACCGGAAACGTTCGGCAATCCTTTCTCAGCGATGATTTTCATCGCTTCGGAAACAGGGATCTGTGCGATGCCGGTGTTTTGATCGATCCAGCCGATCTTTTCGTTCGCGGCTTCGTCGGCCTCGCGCTTTTCGCGCAGGTCCGCTTGGGGGTCGCTGGTATGTCCCGGCACCCCCTGCAGACGCGGCTCGGGCGGCAACGGTTCGTACGCAGCGCCCATTTCCTGGCGCACCATCGGCGGCGGCGTGTCGAAATCGACCGCAATCTTGGTGGTGATACGCAGCACAAAAACGCATACGACGTAGGACAGAATTACGGAAACCGCCAGCGCGCCGAGATACCAGTAAATCGTGCTCGGATGTACATCGGTCGCCTCAAACGAAACGTCGTCGTTTCGCGGTTCGGCGCCCGCGCCGCCGTGCGCCGCGCTGTGATGGATATCAGTGCTCATGGGGCTCCAGAAAATCCTCGAGCTTCGGTTCGCCCAGAGGCAGCAACGGCATCTTCTGCAGTTGCCACGCAAAATAGAAAAGCCAGAGGCCGCCAAGCGCGAGCACTGCACCCAAATCCCACAGGCTGGGCATCGCGTTGGGGGTGAATTCGGGACGTGTCAGCCAGTACAAATCGACGAAACGCATCAAGATCATCCACGCCGCGACCTTGGTGATCAGCGACGGGTTGCGCTTGAGATCGCGCGAAAGCAGCAAGAAGAACGGCACGAAGAAATGGAAGACCAGGATGATGACCGACACATAGCCCCATTCGCCGTATAGCCGCGAACGATAGAAACTGATCTCTTCCGGCGCGTTGCCCGACCATATGATCAACAATTGGGAGAAGCTGAAGTACGCCCAGAGCATGATGAAGGCGAGAAGCAGCTTGCCGAGATCGTGCAGGTAGCGCGGTTTCAGCACGCTGGCAAAAACCGGAGTACGCGAAAGCAATACCACGACGCAGATCATCAACGACATCGAAGAAATGAGCTGCCCCGCGACGTAAAGGAAGCCGTAAATCGTGGAAGCCCAGTGCGGCGACAATGACATTACCCAGTCAATCGCGGCAAACGACATCGCGAACACGTAAAGAATAATGCCGGGGCCGGCAACCATCTTCAGGCGGCGGCGCAGCGAGCGATCGTCGCGATCAAGGTCTTGACGGCGCGACCAGGCGTTGAACCCCCACATCAGCAACAGCCACACCGCAAAGTAAACGATCGCGCGAATGTGGAACCAATTGGCGGTCAAGTAGTGCTGCTGGAATTCGGAGAGGGCGCCTTCGCCTTTGGCCGGGGCGTTGAGCCATACGCCATAGATATGGCGGAAGCCGAAAAAGATGCGGCGCAAACAGGATGAACACAAGCGGCAGGGCGCGCGTCGCCGATTCGAGAGGGCGGCGGATTACGATGCCCCAATAGCCGCTGGTAAGATGGTGCATCATCAGGAGGCCGAGCGAACCCAGCGACAATCCAAGAATCAGCATGAAGGCCATCAGGTAGGACTGCAGCAGACTCTCGGGCGACTTGATGTAGCCGATGATGCACACCACAACCCCGATGATGCCTGCAATGAGCGCGCGTTGCTGCAGGCGGCTGACGCTTTCGGGCGTCTTATAGTCCTGCGCGGTCATTCCTTTGCGCCTCCTGAGGTTGACGGCGCTGGCGCCGGATGATCGAGCTGTTGTCGCAATGCGGCCGGCAATTCCGAAGCCTTGGCGTCGCGGCTGAGCTGCAGCGCGCGCACGTACGCGATGATGGCCCAGCGGTCGCGCGGCGGAATCTGCGCGGAATAGCCCAACATCGCACCGAAGCCGTTCGTGATCACGTCGTAGAAATATCCGGTGGGCGACTGGCGCAGCCGCTCCTGATGGTAGGTGGGCGGGTGTTTCATGCCGCGCACGGCGACCATGCCGTTGCCGTCGCCCTGCAAGCCGTGACACGGCGAGCAGAAAATCTTGAAGCGGCCCTCGCCGCGCTCAAGCAGTTCCTGATTGACGGGTAGAGGGAACGCGTTCGAGTCTTTCGGCACGAACAGCGCGTCGTTGGCGAGCGAACCGCGCGCGACCGTATTTTCGAGTAGCGGGCGTTCCGAACGGCCGTCCTGGAAAAAGTCGGAAGGCGACAGCGGTTTGTTCTTGGGCTGCAGCGCCATGTCCTGCTTGAGGCTGCAACCCGCCAGCAGCAGAGTGCCAGCCGCTGCTGCGCAAAGCATGAGGCGCGCAGGATTAGTCATCCTGCACCTCGCTGACATGTTTCGCCTGCACACCTTCGAGGAATTTCGATGCGCCCGCGAGGTCGAATTTCTTGTCGCGTGCCTCGATGCAGAGAAAGAATTTGTCCGTGGTCGCATGCTTGACGAAACGATCGCTGTTGAAGAGCGGGTGGTGCGGCTCGGGCAAGCCGTTCAGGGCGAGCATGCCAAAGACTGCTGCGAGAGACGCGCCGAGCACGGTCATCTCGAATGTAACCGGAATAAACGCGGGCCAGCTGTTGTAGGGACGCCCGGCAATATTCATCGGGTACGAATACACGTTCACCCAGTACTGGAAGAAAAACCCGCCGAGACCGCCGAAAAGTCCGCCAATCAGCGTAACCAGCGGCACCGCGTTGCGCTCGAGGCCTAGGGCTTCGGAAAGACCTTCGACCGGGAACGGCGCGTACCCTTCGATTTTCTCGTAGCCAGCCTCGCGCGCAGCTCGAGCGGCGTGAATCAATTGGTGCTCGGTGTCGAACTCACCCAGCACGCCGTAGGTGTGTGAGCGGTACTCGATCATTCGTGATCCTCGGACGTTTGATGCACAAGCTCGCGCATTTCGGCGATGGAGATTGCAGGCAGCACGCGCACGAACAAGAACAAGAGCATGGTGAAAAGTCCCAGTGTGCCGACGAACGTCGCGTAATCCCACACCGTCGCCGAGTAGCGGCCCCAGGCCGACGGCATGAAGTCGCGCGTGAGGCTGATCACCACGATGACGAAGCGTTCGAGCCACATGCCGGTGTTGATGACCAGCGACATCACGAACAACGCCGCCACGTTGGTGCGCACCTTCTGGATCCAAAGCAGCTGCGGCGTCAGGATGTTGCACAAGATCAGAGCGAAGTAAAAGTGGTTGTAAGGGCCGTGTAGCCGCTGCTGCACGAGAAAGACATCGAACTTGTTGCCGCTGTACAGCGACAGGAAGAATTCGAAAAAGTATCCGTATGCGACGATGAGGCCAGTGGCCAGCATCACTTTGGCCATGTTCTCGAGATGACGCATGGTGATGAAATCTTCCAGGTCGTAGGCGGCGCGCAGCGGAATCGCGATCGTCAATACCATGGCGAAGCCCGAATAGATGGCGCCAGCGACGAAGTAGGGTGGGAAGATTGTCGTGTGCCAGCCGGGAACAATGGCGACCGCGAAATCGAAGCTCACGACGGTGTGGACCGAGAGCACCAGCGGCGTCGCTAGGCCGGCAAGCAGCAGGTATGCCGACTGGTAGCGGTGCCAGTGACGCGCCGAGCCGCGCCATCCAAGAGCCAGCATGCCGTAAATAATCTGCTTTGGCTTGCCGATGGCGTGGTCGCGCAGCGTAGCGAGATCGGGAATCAAGCCGACAAACCAGAAAAGCGCAGACACCGTACCGTATGTCGAAACCGCAAATACGTCCCAAATCAAAGGACTGCGGAACTGCGGCCAGATGCCCATCGTGCTGGGATACGGAAACATGTAATACGCCATCCACGGACGGCCGGTGTGGATCAGCGGAAACAAGCCGGCGCAGGCCACGGCGAACAGCGTCATCGCTTCGGCAAAACGATTGATCGAGGTGCGCCACTTCTGATTGAGCAGGAACAAAATTGCCGAGATCAACGTGCCCGCGTGGCCGATACCGATCCACCAGACGAAATTGACAATGGCGAATCCCCAGCCAATGGGGATATTGATGCCCCAGATCCCGACACCCTTGATGACCAACCACGCGACAGCCACGTTGAGCATCATCACGAGTGAAAACGCGAGCCCGAAACCGGCGAGCCAACCGAGCGACACCGGGCGCGTCAGGACGATCGCCGCGATCTTGTCTGTTACCGTGGTGTAGTTGTGGCCCGGCTCAAGCACCGGCGCCAGACGGCGGATGTGAGGCGAATTGAGAGGAGGTTGGCCGACGCTCATGCCTTCTCCATCTCCCTGTTAGGGTTGCGCACCGCGGCCAAATACGTGGTGCGTGGGCGCGAGTTCAACTCACCGAGAATCGAATAGTTGCGCTGTTCCGCTTTCAATTTCGCGACTCGGCTATTCGGGTCGTTGGCATTGCCAAAGACGATCGCTTGGGACGGGCAGGCAGCTTCGCACGCGGTCACAATTTCGCCATCGGCGATTGGGCGATTCTGCTTTTCCGACTCGATGCGCGCGTTGTTGATGCGCTGCACGCAGTACGTGCACTTTTCCATAACGCCGCGGCTGCGCACGGTCACTTCAGGATTGCGCAGCAGCTTGAGCGAAGGCGTTTCCCAGTCCTCGAAGCGCAGGAAATTGAAGCGGCGAACCTTGTAGGGGCAGTTGTTCGAACAATACCGCGTGCCGACGCAGCGGTTGTAAACCATGTCGTTCAGGCCTTCGGCGCTGTGTACGGTCGCGCCGACAGGGCAAACCTGTTCGCACGGCGCGTTTTCGCACTGCTGGCACGGCACCGGCTGGAAATACGTCGGAGGATTCGCCAGTGCGTCGTTTTCGTCCGTGGTCGGATCGTTCGTGCTGGTTTCTGCCAGGTAATAGCGATCCACGCGGATCCAATGCATTTCGCGGCCGCGCATGACCTGATCTTTGCCGACGACCGGAATGTTGTTCTCCGCCACGCATGCCACAACGCACGCGTTGCAGCCGTTGCAGTTCTTCAGGTCAATCGCCATGCCCCAGGCGTAACCGGGGTAGGCAAACTCTTTGTACAGCGAATCGCTTTTCGGTGGCGTTTCATCGCCTTCGTGCGCAAAGCCGGGATTCTTTTTGTATTCCTCGAGCGTGCCGCTGCTCAGGATCTTCCGGCCTTCCATGTTGAAGTGATACTGCGTGCAGGCCAGTGGATACTCATCGCCGGTCTTGGTGATCTTGCCGCCGACAGCCGCCCACAACGCGTTCGACGAACGCACCGCGTTTGCATTAAATCCTTTGTTCGTGCCGCTATAGCCGGCAAACGTGCGCCCATAACCGAGCGGCAATACGATCACGCCGTCGGCCTGCCCCGGCAGGGTCCAGGCCGCCGCCGTCACCTTGCTGTTCGACAATGCGATGTCGATCACCGTCGAAACAATCTGTCCGTGTTCACCGCCGCGCCCCGCAACCTTATGCGTCAACGCCAGTTTCTCTGCGGTCTTGGGGCTCACCATGGCGGCGTTATCCCAAGTCAGCTTGGTCAACGGCTTCGGCAATTCCTGCAGCCAGCCGTTATTCGCGAACCGCCCGTCGTACACGCTCGGATCGGGCCTGAAAATAAACTCGAGCTCTTCGCCGGCCGCGGGCTTCTGCGCGGACAGGTTCGCCACGTTAAATTTCGAAATCACGCTGAGCGGAGCGTACGCTGAGTTCGCGACAACGCCGTCGTTCAACGTCTTGCGCCAGAACTTCTCGAAATCGACGCCCGGATTCGACGCCTTCAACCGGTCGCGCACCGCATCGTAGGCGGTAACGCCCGGTTTGTCGCTGAACGCCGCGATCACGTCGTGCGCCGACCGCGTGTAGTACAGCGGCGCGATCAGCGGCTGGATGACGGTAACGGTGCCGTCGAACGCCCGCGCATCGCCCCAGGTCTCGAGGAAATGCGACTCCCCGACATGCCACTTGCAGTGCTGTGCGGTCTCGTCGAAGTGCGTGCTCAGCTGCACGGTGTTGCGCACTTTCCGCAGCTTCGCCACAAAATCAAAATCGTGAGGCGTATCGTACACCGGGTTGCAGCCGACGATCAGTAGGGTCTCGACCTTGCCCGCATCGATGTCGGCGCACAACTCGCGCAGCGATTCGAGCTGATTGACCGGATTCGCTTCGACGGGCTCGGTGTAGTACAGCGTATTGCCGACGTTGCTCAACGCACCGTTGATCGCGTGCGCCAGCGCGTGAACTTCCGCAGACTGTTGCTCTCCGGCAAGGACCAGGGAACTGCCGCGGTGTCCCTGCAGATTCTTTGCGACACCTTCGAGAAAGTTTTCCGCAGCCGGTGAAAGCGCAGCAACGTTGCCGCCCATTCCGAGCTTTGCGGCCAGCGCGCGAGCGAACGTCTCAATTTCCGTAGCTCGCAGAGGCAGGCGGTGGTCCGCGCTCGAACCGGTCACGGTCGGCGTCGGTTCCGCCACGTACATCCGGTTCATCTCGCCGCCAACGCGCTCGACACCCGGCTCGGTATCCAGCTGGCGCCGCTTGTAAAACTGCTTCATGTAGCGGATGTGGCCGGGTCCGCTCGCCAAGAAATCCGAATCGAGCGACAAAATCACTTCCGCGCGCTCTGGCCGGTAAACCGTATTCACGTAGCGCCCGAAGGCCATCTTGCCGCCTTCGCGCACTCCGTCGCTCACTGCCGATTCCCACTGGTGCCACTTCGCCTGAGGGTACAGCTTCAAAATTCCCTGCATCTGCTCGGCGAGAGTGGGCGACGTGATCGTTCCTGTCAAAATCCGGAAGTTCGCGCCATTCACGGCCTTGATGTCAGCCGCGGCCGCCTGCGCCGCCTGCGAAAACTCCGACCATGTCCGCAGCGCGCCCGCGTAATTAATGGCTTGCGCGCGGTCGGGGTCGTATAGGTTCAACACCGAAGCCTGCGTCATCGGATCGATACCGCCCAAACTCGACGGATGATCCGGATTGCCCGCGATGTTGGTGGGACGCCCTTCGTGGCTCTCGACGAGCACGCCGATCGCGTCGGCGCCAAACGGCATCGCCGTCGCGAAATACAGCGGTTTGCCCAGCACCATGCCGTCGGGCTGTTTCACGTACGGGATGATGCTTTCCTGCTCGTTCGATTTGCAGCCCGCCAAGCCGGCAAACGCTAGCGAAGCTGCCATCAGCTTCAGGAAGTCGCGGCGATCCACCGCGTCGTCCCATTCCGAGGCGTGCCGCGGAAATTCACGATGCATCAATTCACCGAAATGCGGGTCGTCGGCCAGCTCGTCGAGCGTCCGCCAGTACTGCTTTCCGGTCTTGGCACGCAGCTTTTCGCGCACCGCTGCCAGATCCAGCGTCCGGTCGATGGGCGTCAGCGCGGGCTGACCCAGTTCGCCGGGAAGCTGCGAGTTTCCGCCGCTCGGGTGAATCAATAAATGTTTGTGTTCGTCGTCGCTCATACCATCCGTCGTCAAACGTTTCTTGCTGCCGCTAGTTCTTTGCGCGCTCCACTAAAACCGGTTACCGCTAACGGTGACAGGTCGAGCAGCTGGTCAGATCGGCTGTCGTTCGAATCTTTCTCTCCTTCGCAAACTGCGCGCCGATTTCCGCCTGATTCGCCGGCGCCGTCCAGTCCATGTTGAACACCTGGTCGGTCGGCCGCAACACGGCCTCGGGGTTGCGATGGCAATCGAGGCACCAGGACATATTCAGCGGCGAAGCCTGGAAGATCAGCGGCATCTGGTTCACGCGCCCGTGGCACGTCGAGCAGCCTACGCCCTTCGCTACGTGAATACTGTGATTGAAATACACGTAGTCGGCCAGCCGATGAATACGCACCCAATGAATCGACTGGTCGGTGCGATAGCTGCTGCGCACTGGCTCCAGATATCCCGCGTTATTGAACAGCACCGAGTGGCAATTCATGCAAGTCTTTGTCGGAGGCACGCCCGCCGTCGCCGAAGTTTCCACCGCCGTGTGGCAGTAGCGGCAATCGATTCCGTCGTCCCCGACGTGATGCTTGTGGCTGAACTGAATCGGTTGATCGCGCGTCACGTTCTGGTTGGTCAAATATGGCGCACGCGCAGCCAACAGCACACCGGTCAGCGCCAGCCCCGCCAGAAACACCGAGGCAAAGACACTGAATCGAGAAATGAAGTTTGTGCTGCGATGAAAAATCTGCGCCATGTCTATATATGCACTCTGCAGGTGAGCGCTCGAGCAAGGAGCGAAAACCTAGGTGTCCACCACTCGCTTACCGGGTTGTGCGGGCCCGTATCCAATTTGACGCGACGAGTTTCCATCAAAACATTCTGGAATGCAACTGCTGTCCCAAATTATCGGTTACATTTCTATAAAGTCATGCTGCGCGAATCGCGCAGCATGTTCGAATTTTTCAAATCGCCAGTAAAATAGCGGACTAAATCTGTCCCATTTCGGATTTTTGGACACCCTTTTCGTTGGCGCGTTCCAAATTGGCAGCACATCCTCGCCCAAATCCTCGTACCCCGTTTATCGATTTTTAATTTCTTCCCATTCAATTTTTTTTCGCCTCAGCAATTTGTCGTCTTTCACGGTCATGCTATCTTTAGAGGACTGTTTGCCGTCTTTTTCGGCGGCAGAGTATCTTGCACCTGCGTGGCCAGAGTGAACCCTTCGGCGCGCTCGTCGGTGCCGTAAGCTGCTGGGGCGTGGTCCAACTGGTAGGACACCTCACTGTTAATGCCCACGAGGCCATTTTGCATGGCCGCGCACAAGAACGCAGAATAGCGAAAATCGCTTGTATTCATGCACGTTTAGCAAGCGTCGTCCCGCGCAAGGCCGAGCACGTTGACGCAGCACATAGAAAACCCAACTGACACCAGAACCGACACCACACCGACACCCGAATCCTGAAAGCGTGACGGTAGAGTTATCGCAGACGATGCGAGGAATGACAGTTCTCGCGCACGCGGGCGCTTCCGGCGCACGATCTCGCTGCGCGTGCGTAATACTTCCACACGAGCCCTGATACGATTCGAACCTACGACCGACGGATTATGAGTTCAAAAAAAGGCGATCCCGTTGATGTGTGATGGATTGCGACGGCTTGCTATCGTGTTGATTCTGCCACCTCTAGCGGGCGAATTGCTCCCCTGCCCAATCACCACCGTCTGCTATGGTCTTTGACGTAGGGTGGGCACAGCAGGCACAAAAGCAACAACCCCATGCGAAGGCCCTAACAGGCGGCTACCGTCCGCGCTCCTGCGCTGCATTACTGCGGTTCGGACAGGCCGTAGTCCAAGTCTGGTCAACGCCGCAATCGGAGACTGGCCTCAATGTCCGGTTACCCGTGCCGGTTCAAACGGTCGACG
>CAVWQK010000011.1:0-621729 GCA_963757145.1 uncultured Acidobacteriota bacterium | reverse complement strand
GGGCCAAAACGTGGCCAGCGAAAAATAGTAGGCAAAGCGCAAAAAGTTCAAAGGGACTCCTGGCTTAAACAAGGCGTACGGGGTCTAACGAGAGTGAAAATATTCTATTAAGCACAATGCGTGCTTCGTAGGGCGCAAGGGTTCGGCTCAGGTCAAACTTCCACTCCTACGGGGTAGAGGCTAGCCCTGGAAACGACCATCCAGCGATTTATAGCGATTTAATCCAGAGCATCGGCTAAACAACCGACTATCTAAGCTGCTATCTATTGCCGCTTGAGTAGGTTGGCGTTCGCCAGGTCCATTTAGTCTTGGACCTCATCGTCAAATTGACGCGAAATAACTTCGTTCTGGGAGTCGATAGCGTTCACTGGCCGGCATGAACCTACAGCTATGGCGGCCATCAGCTCGTAGATGCTCGCTCAGGCTCGTTATGGGCTGATTACAGTGGCTACAGGGCTTATTTTGATTACGAAGCCTGGAAAGCGTGTTAAATGCGCTCTTTTGCACGTTAAAACCTATGTTTGAGAAGGAATCTATTACTTTTTGTCGAACTTTTTGCGTGAAGTGGTGCGGCCATTCTATATGCTCTACAATGTAGATAAGTGCTGTCCCGTCAACAAATCGACCGTTATACCCGTAGCTGAGATAGTCGTTACAACAGGTATTATAGAGGGTCTGTAGGGGCATTACATGGCTGTTTTAGTGAATATTTAGCGCCCGAAGGCATAGGCGAGCGTAGGTCAATCAACTCTGGTTTAGGACCCGCCCCGGGGTGGCTGAATGACAGAATGGCGCATGACACGTCATTCCCGCGTTAATCTATAGAATAAATAATATAGAGAGTTATCTTATATATTTAGTGTCATTGTGTCATTTTGGCTTCTACTGCCTACTGTTTCCAAGACTTAGTGAATGACACCTAAGCGTCATTCACCTGTCATTGGATTGTCATTCCTAGGCTGGAACGCAGACGTTATCGAGCTTAGGAAAGCCTATAACCGTCTCATGGCTAGGCTTGAGACGATTCCACGAAAGCCGCGAACGCCATCGGTAAGACGGTCGTACCTCTTGCCGGCGCTCTTTAAGGCTTGAGTAAACCGAGTGTGCTTGAATGGATGGTGTATGCCTTCCTTAGCGCACCAATGCTCATAGCGAGCGTAGAGGCTTGAGCTGGCTACCTTGTCACCTGGTTCGGTTTCGTCCAGTAGGAATTTCTGTACCCAATCTTCCAGTAGACGAAATTCCGCTAGGTTGTTTTTGCAGATTTCAGGTTCATTTAGACCTTCGCTCTGCCATTGACGGCAACCCTCAACCATCCAATTGAGAATGCCGGGGGCTTCGGCCTTTAGCTTGGACAGGAGCTTACGGTCAACGGCCTTCCCGCTGAATGAGGCGTTAAACGGAATGGGCTTAATGCGGCGGTAGGTTGCGTCTGATGAGTCGTTAATCTGTGGAAAGGCGTTGAAGGTAAGCCAGAGCTTATGGCTTGGTTCAAACGTAATCCACTCACGGCGCATGGGACGAACGCGCATAGAGTTTTCGCCAGTCCAGCTCTTTATGCGTGGAGCGTCAATGGCTTCGTCGGAGATTTCTTCACACTTAGCGAAGCGAGCGCCAACTAGGTCAACGCCTTCACCGATTACCACGCGGCCCCATTTTTCTAGAGAGCTACCGGCAAGGTCTGTCGAGTAGTCGCCAAGGATGTGCGAAATAATTCCAAGGGCCGTGCTTTTACCGTTAGAGCCTACGCCATGGCAAGCGAATAGAACTTGCTCGCTAACGTTGCCGCTCAGCGTATAGCCGACGCAGCGTTGGAAGTACTCAATTAAGGGCTTATTGCACACGAAAATCTGGTTTAGAAATTCCATCCATTGCGTGCAGGCGGCCTCTTTGTTGTACGCAACCGGCGAAACTTTAAGGAGATTATCCTCAGGCTTCGCAGGCCGATGCTCACCAGTGCGCAAGTCGATTACACCGTTTGAGACATGGAAAAGCCAAGGGTCCTTATCCCATCCACCGTCATAGCGAATAGATTCAAGAGAAGCCGCAATTTTCAGAGCTGCGGTAATGCTCTTGAAATTCTTGGATGTGACCGCGTACTTAAAGTGCTTATCGGGGTTATCGCTGCTGGCCGCTAAAGCTTGTCTTTTATCCGCTGCTGCGATAGCGCAACCGTGAATCGCCGTTACTGTATCAGCGACCCATTTCTTACCATCCCAACGAATCCAGCGTTGAAAGGTATGGTCGTAGCGAAGTTCGCCTTCGTATTGAGCTGCGATTAGCTGAGCGTTGCCGTGGTCATTGCACTGGTAATTCACTTTGCGCCGCCTTTTTGCGAGGCAGCTTGAGCGGCTTCAACACTGGGATAAAGTTTGAATCCCGTAATTTTGCCTACGGGCCATACGCTCTTGGAATCAGGTTCAGGAAGTAGCCCTGAAAAGCTTTCCACCAAGAAATACGCGCCACTAGTTACGTCGGCTGATATCTTGTAGAGGGTCTTGCCATCGGCGCTAAGGAAAAACTGGCCGACGAGTGGTGATTGTCGAGACATTTGTAACTTTCTCGGTCTGTTTAGGCGTGACCGTCGCCAACTACATCCCTGACTGAATGTCAGGAAACTCGATTTACTGCGGCAATTGTCCGCGCTCGGCGTAATACCGATAAGCCTTCTCAGCGTTCCATCCGAACAGGAAGTGGTAGAGAACTTTGAAGGGGTTGAACACTCTAGAGTAGTGAACGTAACCGGCGTTTACATCTAAGCGGTACAGCTTAATTCGTTCGATAAATGACATTTTCATGTCCTCCTAAGATTTACTGCGAAGCTTTCAGCTCTTCATAAGCTGCGATATAGCCCTTAATAACTCCACGTAACCGCTGTTCAACGCTAATCGCTGTTATCGGCTCAACGGCTGGCTTAGGCTGAGGATTCTTGGCGATTTCTTTAGCCAAGCTGCGGATTGCATCTCCGTTCGCGCTAAACTTCGTAACAGGTTGGCCGTTTACGCTCAGCTCAAAATTACCGTCGCTCATAGAGACGCTGTATTTATCCAGAACAAGCGCACCATCGCGCACAATGGCGATATCCTTTTCAATAAGCTTTGCGAAATGCTTCGCCAGTTCACGTTCGGCGCTCTTCAGCACTCGGCTACGGGTAATGGCAGCTTCTTGGCTTGCTCGCAACGAAGCTGCAAGTGCGCTATCGGCCTCTTCAGAAATCATTTCGTCAAAGAAATTAGTTTTCAATTTCGTATCCTCCACCCCTTCGGGTCCTACATTTAATTTCGTTTCAGCAGCCCATTTCTCGCGTAAACGCTGAGCTTCCTCTTCGCTCGCTTCGCGCAATATCATGCTTCTTACGTGCACTGTTGAGCCCTCCAAAATTCTTCGGCGCTGTCGAAATCGTGCTCAGCGAAAACGCGCCAGTCTGAAAAGTTGCTCATTTGCCGAACTTGTCGGCCTTCGGTGTAAACAGCGATGCCGCCCTGTAATCCAGCCGGATATAGAAAATTAATTTCAACGCGGCTGCCATCAGTGCTGAGTACCTGCGCAAGATTGAAATGCTCTCGCATCTGACAATGACTATCGCGTTTTCTAACGAGAAATTGCCCACGCTTTAGTTGGTTATTCCCCGGCATCCGATTGCCCGTAACGGTGAAAGTTAACCGCAGCTAAAGCCCTCGCGCTGCGAAGTTCGTTATGCATCGTCATCAGCTTCAGCTCTCTAAAAGTGACGAGCTGCGAATCGAGTGGCTGCCCGGTATGCGTGAGGCGGCTTACAAGGAATTGACCAGGCGCGATTACGGACTCGATAAAATGAATAATCCCACGCGAATTTATGGCGTACTTGCGTACAAGGACCTGAGACGGTTTGTGCATGGATAGCCTCTGAAAATGAAAATGGCGCTTAACTCCTCCAAGTGAGAAATTAGCGCCAATGAAGTGCGCCTCTTCCTTGGAAGGGTTGAATTGTGTGTAGTTGGGCTTAAGGGAGTCAGGGCGACTCCCAAGCCGTCTCAAGGTGAATGTCTGAGTTACAAGCTCAGAGGTAGGATTACCCCACCTAATAATAGCGGCGAACATCCCCAAAGGAGACATTTCTACCTGTCTCCCGCTGAAACTCGACAAAACAGCTTGTTTATGGGCAGCGGTTTAAGGCGCTGGACGCTCTTTTGGACCGTTTTGGCGTTCATGCCCAGCCTAGCGGCTACATCAGTCCATTTGGGCAGTCCAGGTTCCTTGGCGCGGCTCTTACGCTTCGGACCTTCGCCTAGGTAGCGGGTGCGGGCCATTTCGCCGGCCATCAACACGGCGGTCTCTAAGATGCGGCGCGAGGTTAAGCCTAGGCCAGCGGACGGCAAAACGAGAATCTCTTGACCCTGCTCGATTGCCTCCAGAAAGTACTCGGTGTCTAGGGTCGTTAGAGTTTCGGGAACGTCGGCCAGTTGCGGAGGCGGTAGGTTAACTTCCTCGCGTTTGAACTTAACGTCATCAGGACGCGGAAAGCTGCTGGCATCGGAATATAACGGACGGCATCCATACTCCACATTGGGACGATTGGCGGGTGAAGAGTCGTACCAGGCTTTTACCTGGCCTTGTTTCGTGGAGCACTGCGCCTGCTTCTCGTACTCATCCAGACCGGCTAAGCCCTTTTCAGGATTACTGCCATAGCATTTGACCCCGCCTTGCGCCCGCGTTGGTTGGCGACGAAGAAACGGGAGCATATTGTACGGGCCATAGCGGTCAATATCGGCGTTCGCCGGCTGTGCCTCCAGGCGAGCTACGCGCTTCGCTACAGCGGTTTTTATTTTGGCGCTGATTACTTCAGACGAATGTGGCAAAACAGCGTTTATGGCCTGTTCTGCAACGCGCTTTGTAATGCTGCGCTCGATTGCTCCTGTACCGCGTGACGAAGCACACAACAAAACGGGATGTTTGCGGACTTCGGAGGCTACGAGAGCTAAAACAAAATCGTAAATTTCCCGGTCTGTGCCGGTGAGTGCTGACATGGAATCCACCTTGAGTGGTCCTCGAAACATGCGCGTGCTTGTAACAAGCGCAATTCGGACCTGATGTTGATGGCTTCCAAGCCATGCACAACGGGTAAGTAGTTGGGTGGACGGTTGAGCCGTCAGCTTGCTCAGAGTGACCAGCTCAGAGCGAACAACGAGGTATTACGGGTGGAACTACTTGCAACGATACCAGTCTACACTATCTTAAACGCATTTTGCAACAGAAAGTTGCATATTTCTGCAATTATTTCGAGGGTAACAAAGTACTCAAAATGGGTAAATATTTGCTCATTCCCACCCTGGCCGGGTCGGAACTATCACGAAATAACCCTCCCCCTGTTAGTACGAACTTGGCGGGATTTCTTGCAGGCTTTCTCGAAAATACTTTGAGGGTAAAAGCTGCTGCTACTCCGCTACTAATAAAACCCGCCGCTTAGCGGAAAGTTGCGGGAATAGCATAGAGCTGATGCTCAATAGGTGTCGTACCGCTCTTGTATGCACTCAGCTCTATGCTATGCTGCCCGCTCTTGGAGTGCACAATTTGTCGATTCTTGAAGATATAACTGTCGGAAAAAGTCAGCTAGATAAAGCTGCCAAGTGGGCTGACCTGGTATTCAAGTTAGTCGGCACTGTTGCAGCTATCTGCGGCATCGTTATCTCTTTCTACGTACCTATTTTCACTAGTCGGGAAGCTACTAAGTTGCAGTTTGCTCTTGCACAGCAGAACGTCGCGTTACAGCAGACGATTGAAGCCGAAACTTCTAAACGCGAGTATGTCAGGATGGCTTTAGATGTACTGAAAGAGAACAAAGGCGTTGACCCTCGCATCAGAGCGTTGGCTGTGCAAATCTTTGAAGACAACCCGCCTGTGAAGTCGCTAGACAAAGCGTTGGTGGAGGATTTGAAGAGCGGAAATACGTCATTCTCATTCCTTAGCCCTCAATTAGCAGCAACACCAAAGGGCAGAGCGGCTCAGTTAGCTGGTGAGATGTTCACTTTGGCGGTAGAACGGGCCATCACTTTGCCGAAGTATGGAGACCTTCCGAAGCACACTCAGGTGCCGACCGAACATACTTCTAAGGACTATATCTACAAACAATACACGCTAAAGGAATTTGATGCCGATTTTGCGAAAGACTTTCACAAGCGATTTGATGCCCGTATAAAAAGTGCGCTAGATGGCCTCGAACAAGACACAAATCAACTCAGTACCAAGGAAGCTCGAACAATCTGCAAAACCGTAGGTAACATTAATACGGGTGAAGCGTGCGCTTCAAAGATTTTTGAGTACGCGATTTTTCGTAACCCTGATTAGAGTGCTTTAGGGCGCTGCGGTCGCCCTTTCACTGTGAATAGCCCACCCCATCGGGTCCTTAGGCTGCCTTAGCGATTTGCTCAGCCCGCACCTGACGGAGCGCGGTAGCAAGTGGAGCAAGCTCCTCAGGCATCATTGAGATAAACTCCTCCACGAAATTAACGATGCTGTTATCAGTGTAGATGCCGTCATGGGCCGATTTGCCGAGCAAATACAGTTCTAAAAAGAAAGCATCCTGCTCTACACGGTCGATAAATTCAGGGCTGAGAACTACGCTCCCTGATTCAGCTTTAACAGCGGTTTTCTTGGTTGCCATATCGTTCTCCCTCTGCCGATAGTGTCGGCTTATGGGAAGAGAATACGGCTGCGCTCTGTGAGGCTCAATAGAGCGTCAGTACCAAACTAGTTATATTACGCATTATTACTGTTATGCATTATTTTAGCCTAGGACCCGTCAAAAGGGTGGCCTTTTCACCTTCCCGCGTGCCTGCCACTAGAGGTTCATTTTGATGGTTCTAGTACTCTTGCTCCATCGCGTTTAACCGCACAAAACGCCAAACTATCACTACTGGCAGGAGTGCCAGTCAGGCGAGTCGGACTCCCGCAGAGTCGCTTCCGCACCTCAACATGGAGGCCATATGTGCCTCTTTCACAAGCTATAATTCAGTCGGCGACAGCTTCAGCGAGAAAGCGAGGAAAATGCTTGTCTCGAAGGAGCGGTCAATCTGGTTACGTTGAACTCAACAATGAATCTTGGTTTGGTCAGTTATTACGTTGATGTTCCTGGCCAACAGGAACGTAAGCGTGTACGAGTCAGGCTGGGCTTTGCAAAGACGGCATGAAACGCAGTGAGGCTGAGAGGAAGCTCAAAGGAATAATCGACGCGATCAGGCGTCAATTCCATTGAGTACAAAATCCCTTCAGCCGAAACTTTCGCGGAGCGTGCCGAAACTTGGAAAACGGAATACCTGGCCTTTAAAAAGCCTTCGACGCGCAAAACAATGGAACACCACATCAATAAATATCTGGTGCCAAAGTTCGGCGCGATGGCTGTAGACGCTGTGACGCCTGAGCTTGCGGACAAGTGGGTCAAAACTCTTCCTCACCTGAAAACGCAAACTCTCAAGCACATCATTGCAACCCTACAGCTCGCTTTAGGCGTTCGATTCGGTAAAGGGAAAATCAAATATCCCTCTGCCATCAATGCCGAAAGTGACGATGCGCGGTGCTTCAGCCGTGACGAAGTTGCTGCGATAGTTTCAAAAGCTAGAGACAAAAACCGCGAAATGTATGCGGTCATGTTTGCTCTTGCAGCTGGAACTGGTTTACGGGCCGGCGAACTCTATGCACTGAGCATTTCTGATGTTGACCTAGAGCGAAAGATAATCACGGTTTGGCGTTCGGCCTTCGATGGCGCGTTTCAAACGACCAAAACGAAAAACTCTCGCCGTAAGGTTGCCATTGGGGATTCGCTCTCTACCCTGATTAAAAACTATCTCGCTGGCAGGACCGATGGGCTGATGTTCCCTTGCAGGAATGGCAAGCCACTTCGTAACAACAATGTCCTGGCAGACGTGCTGCATCCAATTTTACGAGAGCTGAATATCGAGCTTGGCGGGCTTCACGCTTTCCGCCATCATCGCGTCAGCGAACTCGTAATGGCAAGCGTTTCTATGCCCATGATTCGTTCTTGGATTGGGCATGGCAGTGATAGAATGGTGGCGCGGTACACTCACTTGAACAGCTCGTACAACGCGGTCGAACTCGCTAAAATTCCTGAGTTGGACCTAGTTGGACCTAAGCCGTTTCTGGTAAACGCCGCGTAATCAGAGTGGTGGGAGTAGCTCAGCTGGTAGAGCGTCGGTCTGTGGCACCGAATGTCGCGGGTTCAAATCCCGTCTCCCACCCCAAATTTTTCTGCCCTCCCAATGGCTGTCCAAGTCTTATTCTCCCGGTAGCGGCTAGTCGCGCAGACCTTTCTTCTTCAGCCATTCGCCAAACACCCGGCGGGCTTCCTTTTCCGAACTGTGAGGCGGCTTCCGGTTTAGAGCGTTTCTATTTTCGGTTAAAAAGACTTCTCTCAAGTCGAGATGGTTGAGGTGCGGGAATCTTTCGGAGAGTTCATCCAATTTCGCAAAGAATTGCACATCCGTTTGCATTGCGTTGCCTCTATTTTACCAGGAATCGATATTAAGGCAGGTGCGTTTACCTGCTTAGCCGTTAATTCATCCCGTTCCCTCCGCTTGGAATTCAGATGATCAGCTATGGGTGAGGGCGATGTTGGGAGCTGAACCCTGTCGAGGCAGGTCTACACGTTTGGAGGTGGGGTTCTACTCCGGAAACTGTATGGCGGAGAGGTGCTGGGATGCCTATAACTGGCGGAGCGGTTGAGGAGGACTGTGATGGCACGGTACGGGAAGGCTGCTGGGAAGAGCGTGGAGCGCGCGGTGCGGCGAGAGAAAAAGGGGACGCTAAAGTCGGGTAAGGGTGGCAAGGGCGGACGCGTGAAGAGCCGGAAGCAGGCGATTGCGATCGGATTGTCGGAGGCGCGGAAGAAGGGTGCCAAGGTGCCGCGGAAGAAATCGTAGCGTCGGACGTGGGGAGAGCCGACGGTGATCAACGGTGCGCTGATTAGAATCGTGACACAGCTCGGGCAATCGCGCGAGAACGAGGAGGGTTGAATGAAGCGGAGTCGCATTCGTCGCACGAAGCGGAATCCTACTCGACAGCAACCGGGCGGAGCGGTCGGAACCAAAAAGAAAAATCCGGTTACGCCCGATCTTCCGCCGAACGAGAAAGTGAATAAATACGCAGATGAGGTTTATGGGGATACGGAGATTCCGTCGCGAGGGTAAGGGGAAGGTTGAAGGTTTGGAGTGGTCGCTTCGTGGAGAGTTGAGCGGCGTTGAATCTAAATCCCGCGGTCTGGGGAGCGACCGCGGCTACAGGGGTGGCCGATTTGACCGTTTAAATGCGATATGATGGTGGGCGGTTCGGAGCCCAAAAATTTCTACTTCTCTCGGAAATTCCTTCACTAAATTTGAGACTTATCTTGCCCTTGTTCATCGCGTAGTTATGATTGCTCCTCTTGCCCTAGCGCAGGGGTCGCGATGAACATTCGGGCGCAGGGGATTTTGTTCGATCTCGACGGAGTGTTGGTGGATTCGACGCCGGCGGTGGCGCGGTGTTGGGCGAGATGGTCGAAGATTCACGGGTTTGTGGCGGAAGAAATCATTCGAATGGCTCACGGGCGGCCCAGTATGGTGACGCTGCACGAACTTCTGCCCAATGCCGACCTTGAAGCGGAAAATCGGCAGATGGAACAATGGGAAATCGAAGATGTGGACGGCGTGGTGCCGCTGCCGGGCGTGCTTGACTTGCTGAAGGCGCTGCCGGCGGACGCGTGGGCAATTGTGACGTCGTGCACGCGGCCACTCGCGGAAGTTCGGATCCGCGTGGCTGGCCTACCTTGGCCAAAAGAACTTGTGACGGCCGCCGATGTGCAGCGGTTCAAGCCCGATCCCGATCCTTATCTTAAGGGTGCTTCGCTGCTTGCAATTGCGCCTGCGGATTGCATCGTGGTGGAGGATGCGCCTGCGGGGATTCGCGCGGGACGCGCGGCTGGGGCGCCGGTTCTTGCCCTGCGCACGACCGAAGTTGACGATTTGCTAACAGCGGCGGGTGCGACGTGGATCGTGGATGATCTTTCGCGTGTGCAACTTGCGCCGGTTCGCGGCGACGGGGTGCTGGAGTTGTGGCTTCGCGAATCGAACTGACGTCGGCGAAGGATTTGGCACCGGGCACAGGCAACCGCGCCTGTGCAATCGCGGCATGAGATTTGTTATCGGACGCTGGCGAGCGATTGTTTTTCCACAGTGGTGCTACAAAGCTACGTAATCAACTCGCGCCAGCGAATCAGGTCTCCTCTCGCTGGTTTCTTACGATCTTCTAAAATAGTGCTGTCGGATGGCCTTTCGATCGGCCCTCTTCAGGCGACTCAGCTCAATCGATTCGAATAGACGGAGAAGCACATTTCATGGGTACCACACCGCAGGCCCCAGCGGCACAGCGCACGATTCACACTGCTCAGCTGATCACGGCGATGTTGAAGTCGGGAAGTCACGTCAGCGATCTGATTTTTTCGCCGGGGCGAGCGCCACAGATTGAGGTGAGCGGCGAGCTGGTCGAACTGAAATTTAAAGGGCTGGAATCGCTCAGCGCGGACGATACGAAATTGATTGCGTACGACATTATCGGCAAAAACGATCACCCTTTGCGCACGCTGGAACAGGATGGGGCAGCCGATCTTTCTTACGGGCTGCCAGGTGTGGGGCGCTTTCGCGTGAACGTTTTTCGGCAGCGCGGCACGTACGCGATAGTGATGCGCGTGATTCCGGTGGAGATTCCGGGATTCGAACAGCTCAATTTGCCGACGGTGCTGCAGGAAATCGTTCACCTTCGTAACGGAATCGTGTTGGTGACGGGCCCGACGGGCTCGGGAAAGTCGTCGACGCTTGCCGCAATCATCGACAAGATGAACACGGAGAAAGCGTTTCACATTTTGACGATTGAAGATCCGATCGAATTTTTGCACCGGCACAAAAAGGCCACGATTCACCAGCGCGAATTGCACGCTGACACGCCGACGTTTGGGCTGGCGTTGCGAGCTGCGCTGCGGCAGGCGCCCAAAGTGATCCTGGTCGGCGAAATGCGTGATCGCGAAACGATTGAAATTGCTCTCGAGGCGTCCGAAACGGGCCACCTGGTGATGTCGACGCTGCATACGATCGATGCTTCGAAGACCGTGGAGCGCATCATCGGCGTTTTTCCGCTGGCCGATCAGCAGTCGGTCCGCACGCGGCTTGCGAAAGCGTTTCGGTTCATCGTTTCGCAGCGCTTGCTGCCGAAGAAAGATGGCAAGGGCCGCATCGCGGCAGTCGAGATTCTGAAGGCTACGATGCGCACGAGAGATTACGTTGAAAAAGGCGAAGGCGAAGGCAAAACGCTGCTGGATGCGATGCGCGACGGCGACACCGAGGGCATGCAGCACTTTGACGGCGTGATCGAAAAATATATTCGTAACGGACTGGTCGATTTCGAGACGGGATTACAGTTTTCGACGAACGCGGGGAATATGCGGCTGGAACTGGCGGATTATCTGGAGAATCCGCGGACGGCGGCGCAGAAACCGGCGAAGCAAGAGCGGCTTACGGAGCTTGAGGTTGAGCCGTAGCACTTAGCGGTGGATTGTGCGCTGGCGTCACGAATAGTGTGGGCTGCTGATTCTCGGGCTTTCTGACTCAATCCATCCTACAATTCCGCATTCATGTTTGGTCTCGATGACGCCAATGTTCTGCGCACGCTTCGCGTTCTAGAAATTTCGCTGATCGTTGCGGCGGTGCTAGGCGCGATTGCGGTTATTTTCCCGAGCGCGCTCGCGGGGCGATTCGCGCGATTCGAATCAGCGCTTTCTGTGCTCGCGTTGCGTCGTGGACGCGCGATTCTCGTTCTGTTTGTTTCGGTTGTTGCGTTGCGGCTGCTCGTACTCCCCTTGCTGCACCTTCCCGTGCCGGGCATTCATGACGAATTCAGCTATTTGTTGATGTCGGATACGTTTGTGCATGGGCGGCTGGCGAATCCGACGCACCCGCTGTGGATCAGCTTCGAGACGTTTCATGTGAACTGGAATCCGGCGTATGCGTCGATGTATCCGCCGGCGCAGGGCGCAGCATTGGCTGTCGGGCAAATCTTGGGGAATCCGTGGTTTGGGGTGCTGCTCAGCGTCGCGGCGATGTGTGGCGCGATTTTGTGGATGCTGCAGGCGTGGTTGCCTGCGCGGTGGGCGTTGCTCGGCGGAATGATTGTGGCGCTGAAGTTGGGCGTGGCGAGCTACTGGGTGAACAGCTATTGGGGCGGCGCACTCGCGGCGATCGGTGGCGCGCTGGCTTTGGGCGCGATGGCGCGCATCGCAAAGCGCGTGCGCGTAGGCGACGCGATTTGGCTTGGATTGGGAATCGCGATACTCGCGAACAGCCGCCCTTATGAAGGATTTCTGTTTTGTTTGCCGATCGGAATTTGGTTTTTGTGGTGGCTCATTGGCAAGACGGGATCGAAAGATCCTGCGGGTGCGCGGTTTGCCCGCGTCGTTGCTCCGCTGGGTATCGTTCTCGTTTTTACGGCGGCGTGGATGGGTTACTACAACTGGCGGTTGACGGGAAATCCGATGCTGATGCCTCATGTACTGAACACGCGGACGTATCACACTTCGCCGCTATTTTTGTGGGAGCGCGCGCAGCCGGCGATGCACTATCGCAATCAACAGTTCGAGGACTTCTACAACGGGTGGGAACGCGAAAACTATCATCGCAATTTCGAGGATGCGGTTCGCGTCTCGTGGGAAAAAACCTTTCGCCTCGGAGTCAATTATTTCTGGCCTGGGTTGCTGTTCGCAATTCCGGCGATTCCCTTCGCGCTGCGCGATCGCAAGATGCGTTTTCCGTTGATCACTCTTGCGATAGGCATTGTCGGTGTGTTCGTTGTGATCTGGTCGGCGGCGCACTACGCGGCGCCGATTACATGCGCGATGTATCTGTTGATCGTCCAGTGCATTCGACATTTGCGCGCCATGCATTGGCGCGGACAGCCTGTGGGTAAGGCACTGTCGCGGGCGATTATCCTGTGCCTGGTTCTCGATGCGGGGATTGACGTTGCGCGCGGTGTCTGCGATCCGCTTTTTTGGCCGTGCGAAGGCGATCCGAGCCGCGCCGCGATCGCGGAAAAACTTGAGCACACTCCCGGAAAGCATCTAATCGTGGTGCGCTACAGCGACGACGAGCACAACATTCACGACGATTGGATTTATAACGGCGCGGAGATCGACAACGCGAAAGTGCTATGGGCGCGCGAACTGGACGCCGAACAAAATGCCAAGCTGCTTGCCTATTTCAAGGACCGAAAGACTTGGCTGGTGACGCCCGACATCGACAATACTTATCTCGCGCCGTATACGCCACCGACGTCCAGTCCGAGTCAGTAGCGGTATTCGAGACGACGTCGCGAGCAGAATCGCGTCAAATTCACGATCAGAGAAATCGGGCGTCAGCGTTTGGCGATCATCAGGTGATTGAGGCCGAGTTCGAAGCGCTTGTGAATGAATTCGCGGAAACCGATGCGCTGCAGTATCGCTTGCAACACGTCGACGGGAATGCGCTTCTGGTGCTGGTCGCTTTCCATTTCGTCGCTGACAAGTCCGAAGCCGTGCAAAACCTTTAGGATTGGGTCGACGGCCGACGAGGGCCACGTCATGATCAGCGTGCCGCTTGGCGCGATTATGCGATACGCTTCGCGCAAAACCGGTTCGGGGTCGGGCAAATGTTCGAGTACCGCGAGCATGACGACGTGATCGAATTGGCCCGCTTCGAGCGGCAGCGGGGTCGTGATGTTCGCGCGAATGCGCCACCAGCGGCCGCGCACACCGTCTTCGACCTGATCGTCTACGCCAACGCCGTGCGAAATCTGGTCACCCGCGTAGTCGAGAAACGCCGCGTCGAGTCCGCAGCCGAGATCGCATACGCGCGAACCGCTGCGGATGTACGGATATGCGGCGTAGAATCGCAACTTTGCGATGAAGTGGTCGAGGCCTGTGTACGCCATCTATTTCAGATCGTAGTCGCCAATGTAGGTGCCACGGCTGATTCCCAGCATGCTGAGGAAAAACGATGCAAAAGTCACCTGAATTCCGATGAAGAGCCACATCGACCAGAAGAGCACGGAGCGGACCGCGTGCATCGGGCCGAAGCCACTGGCAATCCAATCCCAGACGACCCAGGCGCATCCTGCGAAGCCGATGAGAAACAGTCCGCCGCCGAGTAGGAGGCCGGTCTCGAGCCGCACGTGGGTGAGAGCGCGGCGTAGCGAAATATTTTTGCGATCAAAGCGCTCGGCGTAACTGAACACCTTTGCGAATGCGCCGATTGAGAGAATCTCGACGCCGAGCAACGTGAACATCACACCGAAAATCATGGTGTGAATGTCGAGGGTGATGCGTGGCGTCAGCATGCGCGGACCGGGGAGCAGCCAGAAGACGATGGCAAGTCCCGTGACGACGAGCGACGCACCTGGAAGCAGAAAAAGCCAGTTCGGCGCGTACAGAAGCATGAAGCGCAAGTGACGCCAGCCGTCGCGAAAGCTACGCAAGTGGGGCGGGCGGCCGCGTTTGTCGGGCCAGAGCGTGATCGGAATCTCGGTGATTTTCGCGCGGAGTTGCGCGGCTTTGATGACGAATTCGGAGGCGAACTCCATGCCGGTGCTGCGCAGATCCATCTGATCGTAGACGGCGCGGGTGAAGCCGCGCATCCCGCAATGGCTGTCCCCGATGCCCGCGTGGAAGAATAAATTCAGTACACGTGAGAGGACGGGATTGCCGATGTATTTGTGATGCCAGGGCATCGCGCCGCGTTTGATCTCGCCGCGGAATCGATTACCCATCACGACGTCGTAGCCTTGGCGCCACATTTCGACGAAGCGGGGGACTTCGCTGAAGTCGTAGCTGTCGTCGGCATCACCCATGATGATGAACGGCCCACGCGACGCCGCAATTCCCGCCCGCAGAGCTGAACCGTAACCGCGCGCTGGCACAGCGACGACCCGCGCTCCCAATTTTTCAGCGATCTCGATCGAACCGTCGGTTGAACCGTTGTCAGCGACCACAACTTCGCCGCGCGACCCGGCCGCTTTGAACGCATCGAGCGCTTTGGCGACGCAGATGCCGATCGATTTGGCTTCGTTGAGGCACGGGATAACCACCGACACATCGACCGGCGACGCGACCGCTTCGGCTACAACGCGCGTCGATATTTCGGTCATCATCGTCGGCGCCTTCTCAACGCTCACAAGCAACTCTCACACGCAACCCTGACTCGTAGTCTTTATTTGAAACAGTGCCGCCTCGCCAAGACGCATCGGCAATCGCTCGCCAAAGACTTCCAGCTTGCTTTTTCCCACGCCGCCGCTATCATGACGCATTCGAAGCGCCGTCCCGCTAAAAACAACGGCGCAATTTCCGCTCGAGAACTCATTGTCTAACACATCCGACGCTTCGACCACCACTCCTGCCGCGCCGGAAAACCTTGAAGCTAACGCCTTAAACGCCGGTGCCGGCGCGCGTTCGAAAGGCGGACTACTCAAAGTTCTCGGCATGTGGTTCGGCATCGCCGCCGCGGTTGGCAACACGATCGCCGCGGGCATCGTACGATCGCCGGGTGACATCGCGCAGTGGCTGCCCAACATTTATCTCTTCTTTGGCGTTTGGATCGCCGGAGGCCTCTACGCGCTTGTCGGCGCTTCTTCGATGGCCGAACTCGGCGCGGCGATTCCGCGCAGCGGCGGACAATATAATTTCTCGCGCCGCGCCATCGGCGATTACGCCGGGTTCATCGTTGGCTGGAGCGACTGGCTCTCGACCTGCGGCACTGCCGCGGCTGTCGCGATCGTCATCGCCGAGTATAGCGGTGCGCTCTTTGCGCCACTTGCGGGACGCGTTCAATCGATCGCCGTCAGCGTGATCGCAGCGTTTTTTCTTTTGCAGTGGCGCGGAATCAAGTGGGGTAGCAGCACGCAACTCGTCACCGCCGCGATGAAAACCGCCGCGTTCCTCGTCGTGGTCGTAGCGTGCTTCGTGTTCGGAGGTGACGCGCGCAACGCCGCACCGGCTACAGCAGCCGCGGCCGCCGACGCTGCACATGCCGCCGCTTCGATGCCGATTCTTCAATCGGGATGGCCACTCGCGATCGCCATCATGCTTGCGTTGCAAGCGGTTCTGTACACCGTCGATGGGTGGGACGGCGTCGTCTACTTCGGCGAAGAAGTGCGCAACCCGGGGCGCGACGTGCCTCGCGCGGTTTTCGGCAGCGTGTTTTCGATCATGGGGATCTATCTGCTGATCAACGCGGCCGTGCTTTATGTCCTTCCACTCAATCAAGTCGCCGGCAACACGTTTTCGTTGGGCACCGCCGCGGAACGCATCTTCGGTCCGTACGGCGACACGGTGATCCGGTCGATCATGTTGATCTCGCTCGCGTCGTGCATGAACGCCAACCAACTTTTCTGCTCGCGAACGCTCTACGCGATGAGCTGCGATGGTCTGTTTTTTCGTCGCGCCGCGAAGGTCAACGCGGGCGGCACTCCGGCTTTCGCGCTCTTCCTGAGCACTGTCGTTGCGATCATCTTCGTACTTTTTTCGTTCGAACGCGTGATCGCGATGCTCTCGTTTTTCTTCGTCGCAAACTATACGCTCTCTTACGCGTCGCTTTTTATCCTACGCCGCAGAGAACCCGAAATGCCGCGGCCATATCGCGCGTGGGGGTATCCGTACACCACTGGAATCGCGCTGGGAGGATCGATCCTGTTTCTGATCGGATCGATCGCGACCGATCGCCAGAACGCGCCGCTGGCTTTGCTGATGCTGGTCGTGAGCTTTCCTATTTATCGCGCGATAAAATTTGCGGCGATGCGAAAAGGTGCCGCCGCATAGACAAAAAATCCCGCGAGGCATCGTCGCCGAGCGGGACTTTTTGAATCTTCGACTGCTGAACCTTTTCTACTGAATCTTTTCCGCGATGCTCTTCCCTTGCAAGAACAGCAGCAAATAGTCCGGGCCGCCAGTTTTCGAATCCGTACCAGACATGTTGAATCCGCCAAAGGGATGCGCGCCGACCATCGCGCCAGTGCATTTTCGATTCAAATACAGATTACCGACGTAGAAATTGTCGCGCGCTTTTTCGAGCTTTTGCTGATTTTTCGAATAGACACCGCCGGTGAGGCCGAATTCTGTGCCGTTGGCGATTTCGAGAGCGTGATCGAAGTCGCGCGCCTTGATCACCGCCAGCACCGGACCAAAAATTTCTTCCTGCGCGATGCGGGCTTTCGGATCGACATCCGCAATCACGGTCGCCTGCACAAAGTAGCCGTCACCGGGACCGCGGTCGCCGCCAACAAGCACGCGTCCCTCTTTCTTGCCTACGTCAATGTAGCCGAGCACGGTTTCGAGCGCGGTCTTGCTCGCAACTGGTCCCATGTAATTGTTCGGATCTTCGCTCGGCCCAACGGTGACCTTCTTCGCGCGCTCGACCATCTTCTGCACAAATGAGTCGTACACTCTTTCGGAAACGATCGCGCGGGAACACGCGGAACACTTCTGCCCCTGATACCCGAACGCTGCCTGAGCAACGCCTTCAACTGCGGCATCGACGTCCGCCTCGTCATCGACGATCGTGGCGTCTTTGCCTCCCATTTCGAGCACCGTGCGCTTGATCCAGATTTGTCCAGGCACTTTCTTCCCTGCCGCTTCGCTGATGATCAGGCCGACTTCCTTCGAGCCAGTGAAGGTGATGAATCGCGTCTTCGGATTCTTCACTAGCGCGTCACCAACAATTTCTCCCGCGCCGGTAACCAGATTCAGTGCGCCCTTCGGAATTCCCGCTTCGTACAAGATCTCGACCATTTTCGCGGCTACAACCGACGCCTCTTCCGATGGCTTTAGGACCACCGTATTTCCAGTCACAAGAGCCGCGGCCGTCATGCCAGTGGCGATCGCCGCCGGAAAATTCCACGGCGGAATCGCCGCGCCGACTCCCAGAGGGATATACACCATGAAATTTTTTTCGCCCTTCATCGGCGTGACCGGCTGCGGCCCAATCAGGCGCAGCATCTCGCGCCCGTAATATTCGAGAAAGTCGATCGTCTCCGCCGTGTCGCCATCCGCTTCGGCCCACGACTTCCCTACCTCGTAGCAAATCCACGCCGAGATTTCGAATTTCCGCTCCCGCACAATTCGTGCCGCGCGGAACAAGCATTCGGCGCGCTCCTCGGCAGGCACCTTCTTCCACGTTTCAAACGCCTTCCACGCCGCTTCGACCGCTTTGTCGGCATGCTCTTTCGACCCGGCCTGAAACACGCCGATCACCTGCGATGGGTGCGACGGATTCGTCGACGCCATCTTCTCGGTCGTGTAGACCTTCTCCCCGCCAATGTACATGGGGTATTCCTTGCCAAATTCCGCCGCGACTTTTTTGAGCGCTGCCTCCATGGCCGCCTTGTTCTCCGGCCGCGTAAAATCGACAAACGCCTCATTCGCAAACTCGCTCTTCCGCACAGTCGTCTCGGCAGTAGCCATCGTGACTCTCCTCATCGGCGCTCAAAACCAATTGTACTGCGCCCCCCACAATCCTCACAACCAGCCTCGCCGGTGGTTCATCTCTCCAGCTTGACGAGCCCAAGCGAACGGACACCCAATCTATCGTTTTAGGTACGCACCGGTTTAGGCAACGTGTGAGACTCAAACTTGGTATAGACTACGCGGCGCTCTCACCCATACCTGAACTCTCATTGGTCTTCGGACGAGGTCTATGCACGCGGATCCCAGCCAGGTACGAACACCCGCTCGCGAGCTTTTTCGAATCGGGCTACAGTTCATTTTGCTGCTGACCGTCATCGCTTCCACCGCTTCCGGCCAAACCTATATCTTCGGCAGAGCGGACTTCCCAACCGGTGTCGGGCCCACGGCGGTGGTCGTCGCCGACTTCAACGGTGATGGCATCCAGGATTTCGCCGTCGCCAACCGCGGCGACAACACGATCTCGATTCTTCTCGGCAAGCCCGACGGGACCCTCGGTGCCAAGACCGACTTCGCCACCGGGCTGTCGCCGGTCTCGTTGGTCGCCGGCGATTTCAACGGCGACAAAAAGCTCGACATCGCCGTCGCCAATTCTGGCGAGCTTACATTCTCAGTTCTTCTTGGCAATGGCGCCGGCACTTTCCAAGCGGCTGTCCCGTATCCGACCCGCAATCCACCCAACAATCTGGTATCCGTCGATCTCAACGGAGACGGCAAGCTCGACATCGCCACGGTGAACACTACGTTTGTCACCAGCTCTGCCAACAATTCGGTCTCCATCCTGTTGGGCAATGGCGACGGCACTTTTGCGCCCCTGATCGACTATCCGATGGATGGCGCAACCGTATCGATCGCCAGCGGCGACTTCAACCGGGATGGCGCCGTGGACCTCGCGGTAGCCAATCCCGGTCTTGAGACGATTTCTATCCTTCTGGGCAAAGGGGACGGCACATTCGCGACGCCCGTCAACTATGGGTCGGGCACCGGCCAGTTTGTTAACACCGATGTGGTTGCGCGCGATCTCAACGGGGATGGAAATCTCGACCTGGGGGTCTGCGGTAGTGGCACTGTTTCCATCCTACTCGGTAAGGGCGACGGGACGTTCCAACCTCACGTCGATTACACAGGCGTGGGGCAAGACCCCGGCTCGCTAACGGCAGACGACTTCAACGCAGATGGCAAGTTAGATCTCGCGGTTTCCAATGGGTTCGGAGGCACTGTCCCTGATACCACCGTTTCCATTCTTCTCGGTAAGGGAGATGGCACGTTTCAGCCTCCCGTGAACTACAACACCGGGGGCCAACCGTTCTCGGTTACATCCGCGGACATCAACGGCGACGGCAAACCCGACCTGGTAATGGCAACGGCCTTCAACGCGGTCACGGTGCTCATCGGCAAAGGCGACGGCACATTCTCGACGGCGACCGGTAACAGCGCTGGCGCGACGCCGATGTCGATCACCACAGGGGATTTCAACGGCGACGGTAAACTCGATCTTGCCTCTGCCAATAGGGCCGATAACAGCGTCTCTGTGTTTCTTGCCAATGGCGACGGCACATTCAAGCCGGTAGCAACCTATGGCGGAGGATCCGTTCCCCGTGCCGTTGCCTCAGGAGACCTGAACGGTGACGCCAAGGACGATCTCGTCGTAGCTGATCCTTCCTGCGAGTTAATCTTTCCGCCTTGTCCGACGACGGGATCAATTTCCGTTCTCATCGCGAACGCCGATGGGACATTTCAGCAGCCGGTCCCTTATCCGGTGAACGGCTATCCCATGTCGGTGGTAACCGGCGATTTCAATGGCGATGGAAAAATTGATGTGGCCGTCGCCAATGGAAATTCTCCGGGAACCGTTTCTGTTTTTCTCGGCAAGGGAGACGGCACGTTGCAGCCGCCTGTGGACTACGCGACCGCTCCAACTCCCGCGGGATTGGCGGTCGGTGACTTGAACGGTGATGGAAAGCTCGATTTGGCTGTCGGCGCGGGGAGTTTCTCGGGTGTCGTCTCCGTTCTCTTGGGCAAAGGCGATGGGACTTTCCTCGCCCACACGGATTATGGCGCGGGCCAACAACCTCTCTCGGTCGCCGCGGCGGATTTCAACAAAGACGGAAAACTCGATCTTGCCGTTGCCAATTATTCTGACAATTCCATTTCTGTGCTGCTGGGAAACGGCAATGGCACTTTCCAGAATCAAACTACCTACAGTCCGGGCCATTTAGAAACGTCGAACCTGGCTGCGGGTGATTTTAACGGAGACGGAAACAATGACATCGCGGTGGCCAACGGTTTCGACAATGCTGTAACGATTTTCTTCGGCAAGGGCGATGGCACGTTTCCGAAATCACTCGACTACGAATACGATCCGCGACCTTTGTCGGACAGTGCGTCCTATGGGATAACGGCTGCGGACTTTCGCGGTGACGGTGGTCGCAGTCTTGCCGTTGCCGATTTTCAGGGCGGCTTCGGGAATTCGATCTATGTGCTTCTGAATGAACCGATCGCCGCGTTGTCTCCTGGAAACCTCTCATTCGCGAGCTTGGCCGTGGGAGATAGTAGCGCGCCGCAATCCGTCCAATTCAGCAATCCGGGTCCAGCACCGATCGTCGTCCAAAACACCGCAGCCATGGGTGACTTCTCGGAAACCAATGGCTGCGCTTCGACGCTCGTCGGCGGCGCCAATTGCAGCATCGAAGTCACCTTTACGCCGACGGGTCCGCTGAACCGCGACGGCGCGATCATTGTGACTGACAACACTTTCAATAATCCGCAAGCGGTTTTTCTCAGCGGAACGGGCATTGGTCCCGGAGTTGGCTTTTCACCGGCCACGGTCGCGTTCGGCGGTCAATTTGTCGCGAGCACGAGCGCAGCAAAAACTGTGACGCTGACCAACACGGGCAACGCGGCACTGACAGTCTCCGGTTTTGCCGTCAGCGGAAATTTCGCTCAGACGAACAACTGCGCGAGCAGCCTGGCGCCGAATGCCAGTTGCGCCATCAAAGTGACGTTCTCGCCGACGGCTGTTGGCCCCGCCACCGGAGCGATAACCGTTTCCGACAATGTGTTCGGCGGGCAGAGTGTCTTCGCGTTGGCAGGAACAGGGACCGATTTCACGATCGCTCCTGCTTCGGGTTCTTCCGCGAGCGCTTCGGTTTCGGCTGGCGGAACGGCCACTTACAAGCTGGTGATTTCGCCTGAAGACGGCTTGATGGGAGCGGTGACTCTAGCGTGTACCGGCGCGCCTTCTGGAGCGGCGTGTTCAATTTCACCGGCGTCCGTCACGCTCAACGGGTCGGTGCCTTCCACAGCGACAGTCAGCGTCACGACGACGGCCAGCAGCTTGATCGTGTTGCCACAGCATCACAGTCCACCGATGACTCGACTCAAAAACGTTCCGGTGCAGATCTGTTTTCTAGTGCTGATCCTGGGGTGGGTTGGCGTTCATGTGATTACCCGTGCGATCGAGAAACGACAGCCCACCTATCGCTTCGCGATCATGGCTACGCTTCTAATCGCCCTGACGTTAACCGCTTGTGGTGGTGGCGGAGGAACTTCGGACAATCATCCAGGCACGCCAGCCGGCTCCTATTCCCTTGTAGTCACCGCGACCTTTAACACCGGCTCAGCCACGGTCCACCACGACGTCAACCTCACCCTCACGGTGAACTAGATGAAAATCCTCCGTTCATCGAGAGCGGCGAGTACGAATCGGATATTTGAAAGAATTGAGCTTCTCGGCAAAACTTAGGTGCGCCCCACTAGTTTGACTTTCAGCCGGCTGGTAGTGTCACTACGATTGTGGTGCCGTGGCCGGGGCGAGAATTGACGCGGAGGTCCCCGCCGAAGGGGCGGACTCGCTCGCGCATTCCGCGCAAGCCCACGCCGCCGCCTTTATTTCGAATGTTCGCCAGTTCGTCCGGTGTGATTCCGCAGCCTGCATCGCGCACTTCCACCACCAGGTTCGCGCTTTCGCGTGCGATTTTGATGTGGGCCGACTTGCTCCCCGAGTGGCGGTGCACGTTTGCCAGGCACTCTTGCACGACGCGAAAAATTGCCAGCTCGATGTCGCTCGACGGGCGTTCGAACTCATCGTGAATGCGCAAATCGACGTCGATGCCGGTGCGCTGCTTCAATCCTTCGACGTACCAGCCCAGCGCCGCTCGCAATCCTCGTTCGTCGAGCATTGGCGGATGAAGCAGATACGACGTGGTGCGAATCTCCTTGCCCAACTCCTCCGCGAACGTCCGCGCTTCTTCGGCGAGCCGCGTAACGCGCGGATTCGTCGACCGAACCGCGTTGATGATTTGCGTCAGGTTCATGCCCAACGCCGAAATCGTCTGCCCCGCGCTGTCGTGCATTTCGCGGGCGATTCGACGGCGCTCTTCGTCCTGCGTCTCCATCAGGCGAAAGGACAGTTCGCGAAGCTGCTCGGACTGAATGAGCACATCTTTATTGCGCGCTTCGAGTTCGGTCGTGCGCGCCAGGACCTGACTCTCCAGCGTTTCGGCGAGATGGCGAAGTCTCTCCTGGCTTTGTCGCAGATCCTCTTCCACTTTCTTGCGACCGGTGATGTCTCGCGTCGAGCCCGCGACCACTTCGACCTTTCCCTTCCGATCAAACACCGGCCGAAAAATGTATTCGTAATATCCGCCGGCGCCGGTCTGGCTTGTGTACGGAGTTTCGTCGGTGAGACCGACGCCTGTGTCGAACACCTGCTGGATCTGCCTTTGCAGGCGTTCTGCCAGTTCGTCCGGATACCGCAACTCGTAGAAATTCTTGCCTACCGCTTCTTCCAGCTTCAATCCCCACAGATCCAGCAGAGCCTGGTTCACAAAAATGAACTTTCCGGCGCGATTGAAAATGTACGCAAAATCGGATATCGAAGAGAGCGTGATGTCGAAAATGCGGGATTGTTGATCGAACCGAAAACGCAGGTCAGCTTTATCTTCAGAAGCCTTCCGCGATGCAGTATCGGCGGCCACGCGCCGGCCGGACGTGCGCCGCACCTTGTTCGAAGGCGACGGTCGCTTGCCCCGATTCGATTTGGACGACTTCTTTTTCATACGTGCTTGCAACGAGTGGAACAGGAACGTCCCAAATGGGTTTGGCACGCGGCGCCTCAGCGACAAACCGTAGCCGTATCCTGCTCACCTGGTTGAATTGATTTCCAATAGCTTAACGCGAAACTACCCGCGCAAGGGCCTTTCCATCGGAGTCCGGCGCCCATTGGCGAGGTGCCTCTTGCCGCTCCATTCGAGACACTGGATAATCGCGCGACGCACTTCGCGAAGAGGATCTCAGCCCTTGGCCATCACCTTCCGCTTCAATTATCCGATCGAGCGCACCATGGCGTTCGAACGCGAATATCACCCCAAATTGCGGCTCGCGCTGGAGGACAAGCGCGCGCTGTTGCGATCGAGGTCGGCGATCGCGATCTGGATGCTCGATGGGGGCAAACTCGTAGGCGAAACCTATGGCGTGCCTTGGAATGGCAAGGACGACCTGATCGGCTTTCCGCCCGATCCCGAGGCGATCTACTGCTATTCGAACACGATCTTGAGCAAGTATCAGGGCAAGGGGTACGGTGCGATTTTGAAGGCCGCGTTTATCGGTCGCGTGTCGCGCGATTTTAAGCGGATCTATGGACATGCGCGACCCGGCCCGAGCCAGGAACTCAATAAGAAGTTCGGTGCGAAAATGGGACAGACATATAAAGACTGGTTTGGCACCGGCGAGGACTATCGAATCTATGTTCTACAGCTCGGCGAATAAGCCGCGAGCACACCTCTAAAATTGTGCTCGGATTGACCTGGTTCCAGTACCACCCCGTATTTAACCTTTAACGGCCTCGCAACTCTTTTAAATGCAGTCGCTTACATAGTGCACCATACGGCACGCAAATCCCTGAATTTAACGCCGACACCGCAACATGAGGCGCACACTGGGGTTCCATAGCCAAGGCCGGAGTACCGAGAATCACTCGCCGGCGATTCAAAATTGTCGGTTCGTTGACGCCCCGACCAGAACGCGTACGGGCGCAAGGGACCCTTTGGGGAGGATCCTGCAATGCGCAATCTTATGTCTCTACGAACCACGTTCTTGGCGTTATCCATCGGCTTGGTTTCGCTGGCGCCGGCACCGGCCAAGGCGCAAATCGCGGTCGGCGTTTCGATCCGCGTGGCGCCACCGGCCATTCCGGTATACGAGCAGCCACCCTGCCCGGTTGAGGGCTATCTTTGGACGCCGGGATATTGGTCTTACGGCAGCGCCGGATACTACTGGGTTCCTGGCGTGTGGGTTGCGCCTCCGCGAGTCGGCTTGCTCTGGACCCCGGGATACTGGGGTTGGGGCGGCGGCGTGTATGCATGGCACGCCGGGTACTGGGGACCGCACGTCGGTTTCTATGGTGGCGTTAACTACGGCTTTGGCTACGGCGGCGTCGGCTTCGTAGGCGGCGAATGGCGTGGCGGGCGGTTCGCATACAACACCGCGGTCGTCCGCGTGAACACCACCGTCGTGCGCAACGTCTACGTGAACCGCACTGTGTTTGTGAACAACAACGTGCATACCAGCTTCAACGGCGGCCCGGGCGGAATCAATCGCCGCGCCAACGAAGAGGAACTGCGCGCGGTGCACGAACAGCACATCGAGCGAACGTCATTGCAGGTTTCGCACGAGCACATGGCCAGCACCAATCATGCAAACTTCGCGTCCGAAAATCATGGACGGCCGGCGACGGCGGCCATGGGCCGCGTCAACGAGCGACAAGGCAATCAGCAGGCGCGCATCGCCCAGGGCGTGCGGTCGGGCCAGTTGACGCCGCGTGAGACCGGCCATCTCGAAGGCAAGGAAGCGGCCATCCACAGCGAGGTCCGCAACGATCGCGCCGCGAATGGCGGCCACTTGACCGGGCAGGAACGCTCCCAGGTGAATCACCAGCAGAACGCCGTGAGCCGCGATATCGATCGCGACAAACACAATGCGCGAACGGATCGTCCCGAGCAGGAACACAGCCGCGAAGAACACAAGCCGCGCTAAGCGCGTCTGCGACCACAGAGAAATAAACCGAACTACAGGGCCGCCGGCGAAGTTCGCCGGCGGTTTCTGCATTTGAGCGGGCGCATCGCGTGAACTTCGATCGTTCCCTGGTTCGCCGTGGGGCTGTATCATGTCGCGGCTCGCAATTTTGAAACGATGGCTGCAGATTCTGCGAGTAATGGGTGCGACCGACCGGCCATGGTGGTGGCGCATCCAAACGCCGGCGAAACAGCGTGCTCAACGAATATCGAAAAAAACGCGATTTCAAGAAAACTTCGGAGCCGGCGGGCGGTGAACGCGACCGTGGCGGCGACCGCGTTTTTGTTGTGCAGAAGCACGCTGCGACGCACCTTCACTACGACTTGCGGCTTGAAGTCGATGGGGTTCTGAAGTCGTGGGCGGTGCCGAAGGGCCCGTCGCTGAATCCCGAAGACAAACGGCTCGCGATGCAGGTGGAAGATCACCCGTTCGAATACCGAAAATTCGAGGGATCGATTCCCAAGGGCGAGTACGGCGGCGGCGAAGTGATCATATGGGATGAAGGCAGGTACGCACCGGAAGGAACCCTCAGCACGAAAGAGCAGTTGGCTAAGGGCGAGTTGAAATTTGCGCTGTTCGGCGAAAAATTGCGGGGCAGCTTTGTCATCGTGAAGTTGCGCAAGCCAGGGAATAAAAACGAGTGGCTGCTGATCAAGCATCGCGATGCGTTCGCCGATAAGAATTGGGACGCGGAGCAGCACGCCGAGTCCGTCGTCACCGGCCGCACGCTCGAGGATATTGGGGCGGGCCGGCCAGCGACTCGGGAACGTCGCAGCGCCGACTCTTCGACGATCGACGGCGCAGTGGAGGCGCCGATGCCGAATATGCCGTCGGGAGTTCGCGCTACGCTCGCGGAACTCGGCGACAAACCATTCTCGAGTCCGAACTGGGTGTTCGAAATCAAGTGGGACGGCGTTCGGGCGATCGCGCAAATTCAGGATGGGCGCACGACGCTGTGGGCGCGCTCCGGGCGCGATGTCACGAGCGAATATCCTGAATTCAAGGACTTGGCGGCACGATTCCGCGTTCGCAACGCGATTGTGGATGGCGAAATCGTCACGCTCGACGCCGATGGCCGCAGCAATTTTCACACGTTGCAAAATCGGCTCGGCGTGCAGAATCCATCCCGCCAATTGATGCACTCGGTCCCGCTCGATTACTTTGCGTTCGATGTGATGTATGCGGACGGCTACGACTTGCGACAAGCGCCACTCGTCGAGCGGAAAGAATTCTTGCAGCGGATTCTATCGGACAACGAACGCGTCCACTACTCCGAACACATACCAGAAAAAGGCGAAGCGCTGTTCGAAGCCGCGCGCGCGAAAGGCCTCGAAGGAATTATCGCGAAACTCAAAAACAGCACTTACATTGGCGCCCGAACATCGTCATGGGTGAAGCTGAAAATCGTCGATGAGCTCGATGCTGTGATCGTCGGTTACACCGAAGGCCGCGGCACTCGGAAGTTTTTTGGCGCACTGGTGCTCGGCCTCTACAACAACGACGAGCTTAAATTTATCGGCAGCGTCGGCACCGGATTCGACGAAGGCAAACAGGAGGCGATTTTTGCGAAGCTGCGGGAGTTGCGGACCGATCGCGCGCCGTTCGCGGAAGTGCCAGTTCTTCGCGAGGACGTTGAGTGGGTCGAACCAAAATTGGTAGCGCGTGTTAAATACGCGAACTGGACAAACGACAATCATCTGCGTGCGCCGGTGTTTCTGGGTTTGCGCAATGATCGAACGCCGAAGGGATGCACATTCGAAGACGCGAAGCCGGAGAAAGTGGACACGCTGAAGAAAAAAGCGGCGGCAGCGGAACCGGCACCAAAGACCAAGGATGATCGAGAAAAGAAGAAACGCCAGAAGCACAAAAACGTTGAACCCACGATGGAAGCCGCGGCAGCGCCACCGATCAACCCGTCAGCTGAGATGGACGTCGAAGTTCATGACGATCCGGCTCCGCCAAAACGAACAGCCACAGCGCCAATTCCCATTTCGTCAAAGCGCGAAGGCGAAGTCGAGAAAGAACTCCGCAGCGGACGCGGCGAAACGATGGACGTCGAGTCCGACGGCCAGCGACTCCATTTCGCCAATCTCAACAAGATTTATTTTCCCGCGCTCGGCGTTAAAAAACGTGAACTGCTCGCCTACTACTATCGAATAGCGCGCTACATTCTGCCGTTTTTGAAAGATCGCCCGATGGTATTGCGCCGCTATCCCGACGGCGTCGACGGGAAAGCATTTTTTCAGAAAGAAGCGCCTTCGTATCTGCCAGACTGGATTGAGACGGCAACGGTCGACTCCGAAGAACGCGGCGGCGAGATGCAGTACATCCTATGCAACTCGCGCGCAGTGTTGCTTTACCTCACGAACCTCGGCTGCATCGACCACAACCCGTGGTCCAGCCGCGCGCAGAGCCAGGAAAATCCCGACTACGTATTTTTCGATCTCGATCCGACGCCGGACACCCCATTTTCCGACGTGATGCACGTCGCGCGCGAAATTTACGCCATGTTGAAATCCATCAAGATGCAATGCTTCCTGAAAACGTCAGGCGCATCGGGTTTCCACATTTTCATTCCGCTGGAACCGAAATACACCTACGAGCAAACGCGCACCTTCGCCGAAGTCGTCGGCAGACTCGTCGCCGCCGACAATCCAAAGCTCACGACATTCGAACGCACTGTAAGCAAGCGCCCGAAAGGACGCATTTTGATCGACGCACTGCAGAACGCGAAGGGCAAGCCGCTGGCGTGCGCCTATTCGGTGCGCGCGTTCCCGAAGGCCACCGTCTCAACGCCTCTCTTGCCCGACGAATTGACGACAAGCCTCTCCGCCGAACAATTCACCGTGAGAACTTTCGACGATCGAATGGTTGAAGTCGGCGACCTCTGGGCCGACTTCTGGAAAAAGCGGCAAACCCTCGATCGCGCGCTAGAACTGCTCGCTAAAAAATTCCCGAAGTCTTAATGTTTCTCATCTCTCGTGGACTTCTACCGACATCGTAGGTAATCTCGGCGGAAGCAACTCCAGGAATCCTCGAGGGCCACTATGCGACGTCTCACGATTGCTTGCATTATGGTTTTGTTCGCCTTGCCGCTTTGCGCGCAGGACAAACCATTGCACGGGATCGATCTCAGCGATATCGATCGGAACGCGAATCCCTGCCAGGACTTTTACGAATTCGCGAACGGCGCGTGGCGCGCGAAGAATCCCATCCCGGCATCCATGGTGATGTGGAGCAAGCGCTGGGCCGCAGGAGAAGCGACGAAAGATGTCCTGCACGGAATCCTCGAAGACGCGTCCGCAAACGCCAAGACCGCACCGCCAAAATCAGCCGAGCGCCTGATCGGCGACTACTACGGCGCGTGCATGGACCAGAACGCGATCGACGCGCTCGGCATCAAAGCGATCGAACGCGAACTCGCGTGGGTTCACTCGGTCGCGTCGGTCAGCGACCTGCAAATCGTGATCCAGAAACTCAATGAGGAAGCGATTTTCGCGCCGTTCGCGTTTGGTTCGAGCCAGGATCCGCACAATCCTCAGGCGGTAATCGCAGACGCGGCGGCCAGCGGCCTCGGCCTTCCCGAGCGCGATTACTACTTCAAAGACGACGAAAAGTCGAAAGAGACGCGCCAGAAATATCTGGAGCACATTGCCGCGATGTTCGTGCTGGCTGGATCGGACAAAGCCACCGCCGATGGCAACGCAAAGGTTGTAATGCGGATGGAGACCGCGTTTGCCGGCGCGTCGCTGAACAATGTAGAGCTGCGCGATCCACACGCCACCGATCACAAGATGAAGCTCGACGAAGTGCAGAAGCTCACGCCCGATTTCAACTGGAGCACGTATTTCGCAGATCTGAAGATCGATCCGAGCGTGCCCTTCAACGTGGATCAGCCAAAATTCCTGGAAGAATTTCAGAAACAGCTCAAAGACACTTCGATCGCCGACTGGAAAATCTACCTGACGTGGCAGGTGCTGCTCTCGGCCGCGCCTTCTCTCTCGACGCCTTTCGTGCAGGAAAGCTTCGCGTTTCATCAGAAGTATCTGCAGGGCGCGGCGGAACTGAAACCTCACTGGAAGCGCTGCGTCGAAGCGACCGACAACGATCTCGGCGAAGCGCTCGGGAAAAAATATGTCGAGAAGACATTTTCGCCCGAAGCCAAAGCGCGTATGCAGGAAATGGTCAAAAACATCTTGCTCGCTCTGCACGACGACATCCTGACGCTGACCTGGATGAGCGATGAGACGAAAAAGAAAGCGCTCGAAAAACTCGCGACCTTCAATCCGAAAGTCGGTTATCCCGACAAATGGAAGGACTACAGCGGTGTCGAAATCACGCGCGATGCGTACTGGAGCGATGTCGTTTCGGCGCGTCGCTACGCTGTGAAAGACGATGCCGTGCTCATCGGCAAGCCCGTCGATCGCGGCCGCTGGGGCATGACCACTCCAACGTCCAACGCTTACTACAATCCGCAGCTCAATGAAATCGTCTTCCCCGCCGGGATCTTGCTGCCACCCATGTTCGACGTGAACGCAACCGACGCGGCGAATTACGGAGGAATCGGTCCGGTGATCGGCCACGAAATCTCGCACGGCTTCGACGATCAAGGCGCACAGTACGACGCGACCGGCGAACTGAAAAACTGGTGGACCCCCGCGGACTACAAAGACTTTCAAAGCCGCGGCGCATGCGTCGTCGATCAATTCTCCGCCTACACGGTCGATGGAGGCCTTCACGAAAACGGCAAACTCGTGCTTGGCGAAAGCATCGGCGATCTCGGCGGCGTGAAGCTCGCGTATCTCGCATTCGAAAAGTCGATGCAAAGTAAACCGCGCCCGGCCGACAAGGACGGCTTCACGCCGGAGCAGCAATTTTTCATTTCGTGGGGGCAATCGCGCGGCGACGAAATTCGTCCCGACGCGCAGCGGCAATTTGTGCTGACGAACCCGCATCCTGTGAGCAAGTATCGCGTGCTCGGCCCAGTGAGCAACTTGCCGGAATTTCAGAAGGCGTTCAGCTGCAAGGTCGGCGACGCGATGGTACGGCCGGCCGAACATCGCTGCGTGATTTGGTAAGTGATTTGCTCCTCTAGACATCGCCAAAATGTATTACTTGGGAGGACCGAAATGATCTCTCTGAGGAAGATCTCGGTGGGAATTGTCATGACAACCCTTTGCATTGCAGCCACTGGGTTTACAGCTGCGGCCTCAAACGCGCAGGACGCGACCCAGGAGCAGAAAACCCCGACGCCCTCGCACGGAAAGCTGGTGGGTTCGTATCGTGGTGTCCTGCCGTGCGCAGATTGCCCTGGAATTGACACGACCGTGGAACTATTCGCGGCCGCAGCGCAGGCGACGCATGGCCGCTATTTGATCAAGCATGTCTATCAGGAGCGGAAAAGCTCATACACCGAAACTGGAACCTGGACGTTGGAAAAGGGCACGCCGGACGACGCGTCAGCGAGCGTATATGTATTGAAGCCAAAGACGGGCAGCGGCTCGACGAATTTTCTGCGCGTCGGCGATGATGAGATCAAACAACTCGACAACGATCGAAACCCGTTCACTGGAACGGTCAATTTTTCCTTGAAGCGCATCACAACGTAGGCAGCCACGACTCGTTCGTCGCGCGCATCGCGAGACACAGCAACGCACACGTTGCGCGCGATTGCCGGGCACGCGTCACTTTCTTGCAACGAATCCGCGCAGCCATAGACCACTGGTAGGATGCCCTGGCCGGTACTCGATGGGGCGGGTGCCTGCGCCGAAACAACGAAGTTCGCGCGATCCTTCCAGGATGACTACGGCGATTTCTGGCCGGGAGTGAAACGCTCGGTCGATGAACGGATCGCCCCGCATCGCCTGATGAAACTCGAAAACGAAGGAATTGTGCTCTACGTGCGCTAGCTATTCGTGGGCGGGCTGCGGCCTCGATGCCGGCGAGACCAAGCGAATTGAGACGATGAAATTCCCCCGCTGCTTCCCGACGAGCTGAAACTGCGCAAGATTGTCGCCGCCGCCGCTGGTTGAAACGCGCGTGGGGTTTCCGCCGGCAAGATCGGCGATGTCGGGCGCCAGATTCCGCGCCTCGAGCGAAATTTTATTCGCCGTGCCGCGCACGTGAACAGTGAGCGTGCGATGGTCGCCCGGCGAAAGCGGCGAAGAATCCGCCTCGAGCGAAAGCTCCACAAAGCGAATCGAAAACGGCTCCGACACGCGTTTCGCGCAACTCACGACAACTTCAGCATTGCCCGGCTCGAGTTCAGCAGGCGGCAACACAACCAGCGACATTGGCGACGACGCCAGCACCAGCGCTGGAATACCGCCGACGGTGACGTTGTTCGCGTCGGCATCGGCGCAAAACGCGCGCCCGGAAAGTTCGAACCGATCGGCAATCGACGCGACGCGTGGAGCAGCCGTCACTGCAAGTGAATCGGAAGACGCCTCGGTCGGGCTCAGAATCGTGATGTAAATCCGGCCCGGGTGCCCGGCGATCACCGCCGAAATCGTGCCCGGGTCGAGTGGAGCCACAAACAACGCGCGGCCGGTCGTGTCGGTCGTTACGCGGTCGCCGTTCGAAAAGTTGACGCGAACGCCTGGTGTCAGCCGCCCGTTAATGTCAAGCACCGCAAGCGTGGCGTGCTCGCCCGAGACCACTTTGCGTGGAAGCAAAAGGATGCGCGCACCGGACGCAGCCGGCGTCGCTTGCGTACCCTGAGCCGTAGGTCCATCTTGATCCTGCCCAGCGGCAGCCGCAACGGGCCCGCCAATACCTAGCGCGAGCAGTGCCATACAAACGCACGCCATGACGAGAGCAGTCGTTCGAATTGAGGTGGCCTTGCTCCTGCGCGACATGCCTGGATTGTAACGAAAAACGGGCAGCGCATCCCGGTCCGTTTCAAATCGGGAATTTCGCGAAGCGGACCGCAACGTCACCCAGAAATTCGCACAACACCTCAAGTCTATTATTTTCAATACCGATCGTTGTAAGAACGCCACTTTTTTTGACCGAAAAGCCGCCGCGCTATACCCAAAGTGCCAGCGAAGGATGCCGGCGCTGCAAGGGTTCCTAGCCGGTTAGCCTGCCGAATACTTCCTTAAAAGGTGCGATATCTGTTGCTAAAGGGTGAGTAATCAGTTGGATTCAGCATCTATCGCCCGACTTCTGGGTCTGCTAGGTTGGAAGCAGGTTGCCGGGCACGGGTGTGGGCGGCGTGGGCGCCCACAGAAGCCGGAGGAGTTTCAGTGCAAATTGTAAGCGGCGGCGTGACAAACGTGGGACGCGTCCGCACGAACAATGAAGACAGTTTTCGCATCGTCGATGCGATGAACCTGTTCATCCTCTCGGACGGAATGGGCGGCGAGGCGCACGGCGAAATCGCCAGCGCAATGGCCGTTGAGACCATCGCGAAGCACTGTGCCGAAACGGAAGTTGATCCAGCGATGACCATTTTTGCCGACATGCCCAGTGCCTGGACCGAAAAGACCCGCCGCCTCTCGAGCGCGGTGCACCTGGCAAACAAAAACATTTTCGATTCGGCGCAGACTCATCCTGAACAGCGCGGCATGGGCGCGACGATAACAGCAGCATGGATCGACGAAACGCGGCTCAGCATCGCACACGTCGGAGACAGCCGGGCGTATCTTTTGCGCGGCGGCAGCCTGCAGCAGCTTACGAGCGACCATTCCCTGGTGGCCGAGCAGGTGCGGCGCGGCATTCTGACGCCCGCCGAAGCGGAGCGTAGCGAGATGCAGAGCGTCCTGCTGCGGGCATTGGGCGCGCACGCGGAGATCGAAGTCGATTCCGAGGAGCACATCTTGTTCGGCAGCGACGTCTTGCTGCTCTGCTCCGACGGCCTGACCCGCATGGTCACCGAGCCCGAAATCGCCGGCACGCTGCAAGCCGAGCCCGATCCGGCCAAGGCGGCCGGACGCCTCGTGGAATTAGCGAATGAGCAGGGTGGCGCCGATAACGTTACTGCGATCGTTGTTCGAATCGGCGAAGAACCAAAGGGTTGGTTTTCCTGGCTGCGGCGCGGCGCTCGAAAGAACACTGCGAAAAACGGCTCGGCAGGAGGAACGTAATGGCGAAGCTAAGCCTCATGTTCGAAAACAAGCTGGTGAAAGAAGTGCCCGTGGGCGGCCGTCCGGTCGGTATCGGGCGCTCGCCGGACAACGACCTCCCGGTCGACAACCTAGCCGTGTCGAACTATCACGCGCGCGTGTATTTCGAAGCGGGCCGCCTCGTTGTCGAAGACTTGGCCAGCCTGAACGGTACTTTCGTAAATGACCTCCGCGTCGAGCGCGCCACGCTGCACGATGGCGATTCCATCTGGGTCGGCAAGCACCACATCAAGGTCGACGCCTCGGGCGACACCACTGCATTTGGCGACACGGGCAAAAAACAACCCTCCGCGCCGCGCATCAACGAAACCATGGTGCTCGACACAAAAGCCCGCCGTGACATGTTGCAGCAGGCAGCCGCGATGGGCGAACGCACTCAATTCGCCGCGGGACGCTTGAAAGTACCGACTCTCGTGATCTTGAGTGGCAACACCGACCAAAAAGAATACATGCTGACCAACAAGCTCATGGTGATTGGCAAGTCGAAGATGGCGACCGTCCGCCTCAAGGGCTGGTTCAAGCCGCAGCTCGCCGCTCAAATCAATCAGCGCGACGACGGTTTCTACGTCGGCTCCGGCGACAAAGTGCCGAAGGTCAACGGAGCACCCATTTCTGGACCGATGCGCCTCAATGATGGCGACGTGATCGAAGTCAGCGGCCTGCGCATGAATTTTATCTTCCGCGAATAGCGGGTGGGTCCTTCGCGTAAGCGAATCGCAATCGGACGAAACACAAATCGCCGCATGCGCTCCTGCCTTGGCCTACATCCAGCGGCCGAGGTTTAACGATTTTTAATCTCCGACGGCTCCGTCCGTCAATAATCCATTTCTCTTTCGTGTTCCGTTCCTGTCCGCTTTGTGCGATGTGCGGACTCCTGACCGTTATTCGGCGAAGCCTCTTTCCGTCGCCACTCTCGCGCTCCGCCGTTCCCAGAAATGAAGTCCGAGCCGGCGCCGCAGCCACCATGTAACATGCGTTGAAATCTGGGCATCTAAAGCATGCGCGGCTAGAGCAACCGCCGACTTTCTCTTGCGACAAGTTGCTGAAACTTATAGAGTTGCGCGATCAGTGCGGCCCGATCCAACTGGTTCCGCGATTGCCAACTCCGGTCCAAGGGCTCAGCAGGATTCGCGCCCCTCGCGTCAACTCCTCTCAGCGTTGTCGCGATCGTGGTCAGCCGGAAAGACAGCGTACCCAAAGAATTGTTCCGGCGAATCTAAGGTACAAGTGCCGATAGCACAGACGGATGAAACATCCCCGGGGGCAGCGACGATAGCGCGCCCGAACGGAAAACTGAAACGACATGTGGATAGTCCGATTAGCGCTCGCTAGGCCGTACACCTTCATCGTGATGGCGCTCGTCATCGTTCTGTTGGCCGCCGTGGTCATCCCGCGCACACCAACCGACATCTTTCCGAACATCGACATCCCGGTGATCAGCCTGGTGTGGAACTATGCCGGCCTTCAGCCGCAGGAAATGGAAGAGCGCATCACGTCAAACTCCGAGCGTTTTGTCACGACGCTGGTGAACGACGTCGAGCACATAGAATCGCAATCACTAAACGGCATCGCCGTCGTCAAAATTTTCTTCCAGCCTACGGCCAACATTCAGACCGCGCTCGCACAGACGACCGCGATCATGCAGACGATTCTGCGTACTCTGCCTCCCGGCTCGACGCCGCCGTTGGTCGCGATCTATTCCGCTTCGACGGTTCCCGTCATCCAGATCGGTCTTACCAGCGACTCCCTGAGCGAACAGGCCCTGTTCGACTTCGGCAACAACTTTATTCGTACGCAGCTGGCCACCGTGCGCGGCGTCGCGCTTCCCTTCCCTTACGGCGGCAAACAGCGCCAGATCCAGGTCGATTTGGATTCCCAGGCGCTGCAATCGAAAGGGCTCTCGCCAGTTGACATCGTCAATGCGGTGAACGCGCAAAACCTGATTTTGCCGACGGGTACGGCGAAGCTCGGCACGCTCGAGTACACGGTGGAAATGAATGGCAGCCCGCAGACCGTCGCCGAATTGAACGATCTGCCCGTTAAAACCATAAATGGCGCCACGATTTACATGCGCGAGGTCGCCCACATTCGCGACGGCTTCTCGCCGCAGACCAACATCGTCCGCGCCAACGGCCAACGCGGTGTGCTCATGTCGGCCTATAAAACCGGCAGCGCCTCGACCTTGGACATGGTCAACGACCTCAAGGCAACACTGAAGAGCTACCAGTCGTCGCTGCCCGAAGGCCTGAAGCTGACGATGTTCTTTGACCAGTCCTTATACGTACGCGCTTCCATCGAAGGCGTGCTGCGCGAGGCTTTGATCGCGGCGTGTCTGACCGCGATCATGATCCTGCTCTTCCTCGGCAACTGGAAGAGCACGCTGATCATCGTCGTCTCGATTCCGCTTTCGATTTTGGTCAGCATTCTGCTGCTCAGCGCGCTCCACGAAACGATCAACATCATGACCCTCGGCGGCCTCGCCTTGGCCGTCGGCATTCTCGTCGACGATGCCACCGTCGAAATCGAAAACATCAACCGCAACCTCGCCATGGGCAAGGAAACCGTTCAGGCGATTCTCGACGGCGCGCAGCAGATCGCTACTCCCGCGTTCGTTTCCACTCTTTGCATCTGCATCGTGTTCCTGCCGATGTTCTTTCTTTCGGGCGTTGCGAAATATCTCTTCGTGCCGCTGGCCGAAGCCGTTTCATTCGCCATGCTCGCTTCCTACATGTGGTCGCGAACCATCGTGCCGACCATGGCGATGTACCTCTTGAGCGCCGAGGACGAATACATCCCCGAAGAACATCGCGGCGAAAAACAAGGATTCTTCCGCCGCTACCAGCAGCGTTTCGAACATCGCTTCGAACAAGTCCGCAACGGGTACCGCCGCGCGCTGGGCGCCACTCTGGACACATCGATTCTCTTTTCCTCCTGCTTCCTGATCTTCTGTGTCCTTTCCGCCGGCCTGATCTTCGTTCTCGGACGCGACTTCTTCCCGAAGGTCGACGCGGGACAAATTCGCCTTCACTTCCGCGCGCGCACCGGCCTCCGCATCGAAGAAACCGCGCGTCTTTCGGACCAGATCGACGCGTCGATCCGCGAGATGATTCCGTCCAACGAGCTGCAAACAATCCTGGACAACCTCGGCGTTCCTTACAGCGGCATCAACCTGAGTTACAGCAACTCCGGCACGTTCGGCACCGCCGACGGCGAAATCCTCGTCCAACTGCAGGAAAAACACGGGCCCACCGCCGACTACATCAACGAAATGCGCCGGCAATTGCCGCAGCGCTTCCCCGGCGTGCAGTTTTTCTTCCAGCCCGCCGACATCGTCACCCAGATTTTGAACTTCGGTTCGCCCGCGCCGATCGACGTTGCGATCACAGGCGTCAACACCAACGGTAACTTCGAGGCCGCGCAGGTTCTCGCACGCGAAATGCGTCACATTCCCGGTGCCGTTGATGTGCACGTACAGCAAGCGCTTGACGAGCCGACGTTGCACATGGACATCGACCGCACACGCGTCCAATCCGTAGGCCTGCAAGCCAAGGACGTGGCGTCAAATCTTCTGGTCTCGCTCAGTTCCAGCTTTCAGACCGCGCCGGCATTCTGGCTCGATCCAAAAAACGGTGTCAGCTACAACGTCGCCGTGCAAACGCCGCAATATCGCATCGACACCTACCAGGCGCTGCTGAATACGCCGGTCACGTCGGGCTCACCCGGCAATCCCACGCAGATTCTCGGCAACCTCGCGAGCACCACCACAACGTCGCGCCCCGCCGTCGTGAACCACTACAACGTGCAGCGCATGATCAACGTCTACGCTTCGGTCAACGGCCGCGATCTTGGCGGCGTCTCCGACGAAGTTGCCAAGCTCGTGAAGGAACTCGAGCCGAAACTTCCCAGAGGCAGTCATGTCGTCATTCGCGGCCAGGTGCAGACGATGAAAGCATCGTTCCAGGGCCTCGGAATCGGCTTGGTCGGCGCCATCGTTCTCGTCTACCTGCTCATCGTTGTCAACTTCCAGTCGTGGCTCGATCCATTCATCATCATCACCGCGCTGCCCGGCGCTCTCGCCGGAATCTGCTGGATGCTGCTGATTACACGCACGACGCTGAGCGTTCCGTCCCTCACCGGCGCGATCATGAGCGTGGGCGTGGCCACGTCGAACAGCATTCTGATGGTATCTTTCGCCCGCGAGCAATTGAACGAAGGCAAAAGCGCGCGTGATGCTGCTCTCGAAGCGGGCTTCGTGCGCATGCGCCCCGTCGTCATGACCGCACTCGCTATGATCATCGGTATGGTGCCGATGGCGATCGGCCTCGGAGAAGGCGGCGAGCAAAACGCGCCGCTCGGACGCGCCGTCATCGGCGGCTTGCTCTTCGCGACGTTCGCGACGTTATTCTTCGTGCCTTGCGTCTTCTCCATGATTCACGGACGCCGCGAACGCAAGCGCGCTCGTGAGGAGGAATCGGGCTTTTCGCCGGCGACGGCGTAGTTTTTCGGCGGCCCATTTTGGTCGGAATGCAAGGCGCGTCGCAGCGTAACCATGGCGGCGCAAAAAACGGGGAAGGATTTATAGTAGGCGATACAAGGCGGAACAACGGATGACAACGACGCAAACCAGACCCCAGATGGAACAAGATTACGACACGCACGCGCCCTATCAGGCGCCCGAGAAAAAGAGCCACCTGTTTTTGGTCCTCGTGATCGTGGTGCTCGTTCTGCTCGTTGTTGGCGGTGTCACGCTGCTCTCGCGCCGCACTGCGTATCACACGCTCGCAAGCGAAACCGAAAAAATGGCCGTGCCCAGTGTGCAGGTCATTCGTCCGACCATCGAACCCGGCCAGGAAGATCTCGTTCTTCCCTCCACGACGCAGGCGTACACCGAATCTCCGATCTACGCCCGCACCAACGGCTATCTGAAAAAGTGGTACCACGACATCGGCAGCCGCGTTCGTCAGGGTGATCTGCTCGCCGACATCGACACACCCGAAGTCGACCAACAACTCTCACAGGCGCGCGCCGAACTCGGCACCTCGAAAGCGAACGAAGATCTCTCGCAAATCACCGCGACGCGTTTTCAGGAACTGATAAAGACCGATGGCGTCTCGAAGCAGGAAGTCGACAATGCGGTGGGCGACTACGCCGCGAAAAAGGCGACCACCTCATCATCCGAAGCAAACGTACGCCGCCTCGAAGAGCTCGAATCCTTCAAGCACATCTACGCGCCGTTCAGCGGCGTGATCACGCGCCGCAACGTCGACATCGGCAATCTGATCAACGCAGGCAACGGCGGCTCCGCGCAGGAACTCTTCAATCTCGCGCAAACTGATCCGATCCGCGCGTATGTTCGCGTCCCGGAAATTTACGCGCAAGCCATGCACGCTGGCCTAGGCGCATCGCTCGAGCTTCAGCAATATCCCGGCCGCCGCTTTGAAGGCAAAGTCGTGCGCACTGCCGACGCGATCGATCTCGCCAGCCGCACGCTGAACACTGAAGTCGACGTTCCGAACAAAGCGGGTGAACTTCTGCCCGGCGGCTACGCGCAAATCCATCTCCAGGTCAAAGTTACTGGCGAGCATCTGCAAGTTCCGGTTAACGCGTTGCTCTTCCGTGCCGAAGGTCTGCGTGCCGTCGTGATCGATGAAAATCACAAGACCCATCTAGTGTCGCTCGCGATTGGCCGCGACTACGGCACTACGCTCGAAGTTCTGCAGGGACTGAAATCCACCGACTGGATCGTCCTGAATCCCGCCGACTCGCTCGAAGAAGGCATGACGGTGAACGTAAAACAAGTAAAGCAAGGCTCACAGCTCGGCGGAGCTCAGCCGGGCCAAGGTGGCGCGCCCAGCAGCAGCGGCAACAATCCGAGCCCGAGCGACAACAAAACGGGCGCACCGAGCGGAAGCAAACAATAAATGCAGCCAATTTCCAAATCTCGTCGCGGCACCAATGGGCGAATTGCGCCTGGGTGTCGTAACTCCGTCGCCGCCGTCTCGCTTGCGTCCCTGCTTATCGCTGCGGCATTGCTCGCCGGTTGCACCGTCGGACCGAATTACAATCGCCCCACTGCCACAGTCCCCGCGAAATGGGATGTCGAGAAGCCGTGGCGCGAAAGCGCACCCAAAGACAATCTCGCCAAAGGCGAATGGTGGACTGTTTTTCAAGACGACGACCTGAACGGCCTCGAAAAACAAGCGCTCGCCGAGAATCAAACCATTCAAGTCGGCATCGCGCATCTCGAACAAGCGCGCGCCACCGCCGCGATCCAGGTCTCCACGCTGTTTCCGACCCTCTCCGGGGGCGCAAGCGTCGAACGCCAGCGCCTTTCCGGCAATCGCCCGCCCAACAGCTCGGTTCCTGTTACGAGCCCAATCCAGCAAAACACATTTCAGATTCCCTTCACGGTCAGCTACGAGCTCGACATTTTCGGCAAGCGCCGCCGCAGCATCGAAGCCGCCGAAGCCGCGTATCAGGCCAACGCCGCCGACCTTGAAAACGTCCGCCTCCTCATCACCTCGCAGCTTGCTGGTGACTATTTCAATCTCCGCCAGCTCGATTCCGAAATCGGCATCCTTCGCCGAACCGTCGACTCGCTGCAGCGCGGTCTCGATCTCGTCAATTCGCGGCACAAAGGCGGCGTCGCATCCGGCCTCGACGTAGCACAGGAAGAAACGCTGCTCAACGCGACGCGCACCCAAGCCACCTTGCTGCTGCAATCGCGTAAGCAATTCGAAGACTCCATCGCCGTTCTCGCCAACCGAGCCGCCCCCGACTTTCATGTCGCTCCGCGCGAACTCGCGGGCGAACCGCCGCCGCTCGACGCTGGATTGCCCTCCGACTTGCTCGAGCGCCGCCCCGACATCGCCGAAGCCGAGCGCCTCATGGCGCAAGCCAACGCGCAGATCGGCATCGCGCAAGCCGCCTACTACCCGTCGTTTAATTTGTTCGGCCAAGCAGGATGGCAATCCGCCGACATCACAAAATTAGCCAGCATTCAGAGCATCTTCTGGGCGGTCGGCGGCAACGCGGCCGAGGATATTTTCACCGGTGGCGCACGCCGCGCCCAAGTGCAGTTCGCCCGCGCAGGCTACGACGCAAACGTCGCAACCTATCGGTCCACCGTCCTCGGCGCCTTCCAGGAAGTCCAGGACGAGCTGACCGCCCTCACCGTCTTGAGCCAAGCGCAGGAAGAACAGCAGCAAACCGTAGACGCTGCCCGCCGCGCCCTAGACATTTCCACCGACCGCTACTCCGGCGGCCTCGTGAATTACTTAGACGTCGTGACCGCCCAACAAAACCTGCTTTCGAACGAGCAGCAACTCGCCGTAATCCACGGCCAGCGCCTCGTTGCCAGCGTCCTCTTGGTGAAAGCCTTGGGCGGCGGCTGGGACGCATCCAGCCTGGCGGCGGTCCAAGTGAAACCCGCCCGCAAAGACATCATCACGCCGTAAACACGGTAAAACGCGTCGACGGACTCGCGAACCGTTCTTCGCACAATATTCTCCTAAGCCGGCGTACCCGAAGTTACCTACTGTCTTTCGGATATTCGCCTGATTCCGGGCACGTCTCCCGTCGCCTATCCTTCTTGTCATCATGACGATACGGCCCACGGTTTCCCTCCGCATTGCCCAAGTTTCGCCGCTCTATGAAAGCGTCCCGCCAAAGCTCTACGGCGGCACCGAACGAGTCGTTTCGTACATCACCGAAGAACTCGTCGCGCTCGGTCACGACGTAACTCTATTTGCCAGCGGCGATTCCGTCACGAGCGCGCATCTGGTCCCCTGCACTCCGAAAGCGCTGCGACTCGACACTGGCTGCGTCGATCAGATCGCCCATCACTTCGTTATGCTCGATAAAGTTTTCGAGTGCGTCCAGCGCGACGAGTTCGACGTCGTTCACTTTCACATTGACTATTTTCATTTCCCGCTTTCACGCGTTCACGGCAACCCGCATCTCACCACACTTCACGGCCGCCTCGACTTGCCCGATCTTCCGCCGCTCTATCGCCGCTATTCCGATATGCCCGTCGTCTCGATCTCCAAAGCGCAGCGCAAGCCGCTTCCCTTCGCCAATTGGATTGGCAACGTCTATCACGGCCTTCCGGAAAACGGGTTGAAACCAGGAACCGGTGGAGGAAAATATCTAGCTTTTCTCGGTCGCATCTCTCCAGAAAAGCGCGTCGATCGTGCGATCGAGATTGCCGTGAAATCGGGAATGAAGCTGAAGATCGCCGCTAAAATCGATCGCGTCGATCGGGAATATTTCGAAACGCAGATCAAGCGCCTGCTGCATCAGCCCGGAATCGAATACATCGGCGAAATTCGCGAAGACCAGAAAGCGGAGTTTCTCGGCAATGCCGCTGCGTATATTTTTCCGATCGACTGGCCCGAACCTTTCGGACTTACTGTCATCGAAGCGGCGGCGTGCGGAACGCCGACGTTGGCCTTTCGTTGCGGTTCCGTGCCCGAGATCGTCTTTCACGGCGTAAGTGGCTTGATTGTTGATACCGTGGACGAAGGAGTCGCTCAAATGGATCGTCTTGTTACGATGGATCGCGCCGCGGTTCGTCGCGTATTCGAAACTCGTTTTACCGGGTCGCGCATGGCCCAGGACTACGTTAACCTGTACGAGTCGATCGTGAATGCTCATCCGGCCGCTTCCCAAGTTCCGGCTGCTGGCGCAACCGCACTCGATACATACCTAAGCCTCTAGGACGGTTCTTCTTTTGACGGACATTGTCCGCGTCGCCGACGAGTATTACGTCCGAGCCTCATCTGCACTCGCAGACGATCGCACACGTGTGCTCAAGTCCGGGGACACATTCCTCGTCTCGAATCGTTACGGCGACATCGAGGATCTCGGCATCTCGCAGTTCGGCCTATTTCACGCCGAGAGCCGCCATCTTTCTCGTTTCACCATGCGCGTCAACCGGCAGCAGCCCCTTCTGCTCGGATCGACGGTTCGCGAAGACAACGCATTCCTATCCGTGGATGTCACGAACCTGGACTCTCCTTCGTCCCCCGAGTCCAAGCCGAATCCCGGTGGCGACCTTCCGCGAGGCACCGTTCACATCTTCCGTTCGCAATTCCTCGCGCAGGCTTGCCGGTACGAACATATCCGCGTGCTCAACTACGGGCTGACTCCGGTGCGACTCACGCTCACGTTTCAGTTCGACGCCGATTTCGCTGACATCTTCGAAGTTCGCGGCACCAAACGCGAACGGCGCGGCGAGCGCCTTCCCGATCGCGTCGACGGCGACGTCGCCGTCCTGTCCTACCGAGGCCTCGACGACGTCGTACGCCGCACCCGTGTCGAGTTCTCGCCGAGTCCCGCATCTCTCACGTCGCACGAGGCTTCGTTTTCGCTCGCGCTCGAGCCGAAACAGCAGACTTCAATCTACTGCTCGGTCGCCTGCCTGCGCGATGCCGCCACCAACGGCGTCGCTCCATTTCAGGCGGCTCTCCGTTCCATCCAGCGCGACTTCGATCGCGCACATTCCGACGAGTGCGTGATCACCACCTCGGGCGAAAGCTTCAATTCCTGGCTCATCCGCTCCTCCGCCGATCTCCGCATGCTGATCGAGGGCAATCCCGAAGGTCCCTACCCTTACGCGGGTGTGCCATGGTTCAGTACGGTCTTTGGCCGCGACGGGATCATCACCGCTCTCGAATGTTTATGGACGTCTCCACACATCGCCGAAAGCGTCCTGAAATATCTCGCTGAAACTCAAGCAACCGAAGAAATCCCCGAACAGGATGCCGAACCCGGAAAAATTCTGCACGAAATGCGCCGCGGCGAAATGGCCGTCACAAAGGAAGTTCCGTTCGCGCGCTACTACGGCAGCGTCGACTCCACGCCTCTTTTTGTAATGCTTGCCGGCGCCTATTTCCAGCGAACCGGCAACCTCGCATTGATCCGAGATATCTGGCCGAACATCAAGCGCGCCTTGCAGTGGATCGAAACCTACGGCGATGGCGACCGCGACGGCTTCGTCGAATACCAACAGCGCGCATCCAAAGGGTTGAGCCAGCAGGGTTGGAAAGATTCCCAGGATTCGGTTTTCCATTCCGACGGCCGCCTGGCCGATCCACCGATCGCCCTTTGCGAAGTCCAGGGTTACGCGTATGCCGCGCAGCGCGCCGGAGCTCAGCTCGCGCGAGCGCTGGACGAACCGGAATTGGCTGCGAAGCTCGACGCCGCGGCGGAAAACCTCACAGCTAAGTTTGAACTGGCCTTCTGGTGCGAAGAAATCGGCTCTTACGCTCTCGCGCTCGATGGACAGAAGAAACAGTGCCGCGTGCGCGCCTCCAACGCAGGTCATGCTCTGTTTTGCAGGATCGCCGCTGGGCCTCACGCCGAGGCCGCCGCGAAATCTTTGATGAACGAGCACTCCTTTTGCGGCTGGGGCGTTCGAACGGTCGCCGCATGCGAAGCCCGCTACAATCCGATGTCCTATCACAACGGCTCAGTATGGCCGCACGATAACGCCATGATCGGTCTTGGATTTTCGTATTATGGCTTTCAGGACCACGTCACAAGAATCGTCGATGGTTTGCACGAAGCCAGCCGCCACGTCGAGCTTCATCGCCTACCCGAGCTGTTCTGCGGATTTCATCGCCGCCCCGAAACCAACGGCCCGACTCAATATCCGGTCGCGTGCGCCCCTCAGGCTTGGGCCGCCGGCTCGGTCTACATGTTGGTGCAAGCCTGCCTCGGCCTCAGCATCCGCGCACCCGAACACCAGATTTGCTTCATCCGCCCCTCGTTGCCATCGAGCCTCCAGGAGGTTCGCGTGCAAAACCTGAAAATCGCCGGAGCCACAGTCGACCTTTCCGTTCGCCGGGCCGGCTTGGGCGCCAAGGTCGAAATCGTTCGCAAAACCGGCAACATCGAAATCGTCGAAACCATCTAAAATCCGTCCGCTTCGCTCTCGCTCAATCCGCGGCCCCACTTTCCCTTTCTCAATGAATCTTCCGCCCGTGGCTGATCCCCCTTACCCTTCTCTCCGGCCTCCGTGGTTGGTCCCTTCCCTCTCTCGATTTCCCCCGGCCCGCGCTCATCCGGCCAGCAAACCTTTCCCCCATTTTTCGTTTCCTACTTGGTGCGACTCCCCCAAAGCGCGATAATCAGACTGTTCGTGCGTTAGGGACCTCGCCCGCCGAAGCAAGCCCACGTGGGCAAACCAGCTTCCGCCGCCGAGGTCCAAGTATTGGGGGCCGCGCGAGCGAGGAGACCAAGCATCATGTTGATCGTCATCTCACAAAAATTCAGTTCCACCGCAACACTACGCCTTCGCAGAGCCGCGTCTTCGCTCGCCCTGATTGCCGTCGCCGCTCTCTTCTCCGCGCTGCCGCTCGCCGCGCAGCTCCCGACTCTCGACGTTTCGAAAACCGCGTCGCAAACTCCCAGCGCCCCCAAGACCGAATCCTCCGACGCACAACCCACTGTCTCGACTAAGCCGCCAGACATTCCCGTCGATCAAGTCATCAAGAAATTCGGCGACCGCGAGCTCGAATTCAAAAAAGAGCGGGACAACTACACCTACACCCAGACCTTCGTCGTCCAGACCATCGACTTCGACGGCCGCCCCGACGGCGAATACCGCATGACCAGCGACATTTTGTTCACGCCCGAAGGCAAGCGTTATGAAAAAGTCGTGTCTGCGCCGCCTCCGACGCTGCAGCGCATCTCGCTATCGCAGCAGGACCTCGACGACCTCGAGCACGTGCAGCCGTTCGTCCTCACGTCCGACGAATTGCCGAAATACGACGTCACCTACGTCGGCCGCGAATCGCTCGACGAGCTAGGCACCTACGTCTTCGACGTAAAGCCCAAAAAAATCGAAAAGAATCAGCGTTATTTCCAGGGCCGCATCTGGGTGGATGATCGCGACCTCAATATCGTCAAGAGCGACGGCAAAGCCGTCCCCGACATCATCAAAAAGGGTCAGGAGAATATCTTTCCGCGGTTCGAAACCTTTCGCGAAAACATCGAAGGCCACTACTGGTTCCCAACCTACACCCGTTCCGACGACGAACTCCACTTCAGCACCGGCGCCGTCCACATGCGCATGACCGTCCGCTACGCCAATTACAAGCGGTTCGGCGCCATCATCAAGATCGGCCCCGCCGTCGAAACCAAAGACCAACCCGACCCCAATAAAGACAAGCCGAAGCCTTAGCTACAGGTTATCTACGAAATATTTCGTGATCCGGTTCCAAAGGACTCGCCGCGCCTCGGGATCGCTCGCCCCGTGCCCTCGGCCCGGCAGGGCGATCACTTCGACATACTTCTTCGATTCGATCAGCTCGTTGATCAGCATCAGCGTGTTCGCGTAGTGCACGTTGTCGTCGCCCGTCCCATGCGCGATCATCAGCTTGCCCTGCAACTTCTGCGCGTTCTCGATCGGCGATGACTCCTGGTAGCTCTCCTCGTTCTGCGGCAGCAGCCCGATGTAGCGCTCCGTGTAAATCGAATCGTAGTAGTGCCAGTCCGTCACCGGCCCGCCCGCGAACCCCACCTTGAAATCCTGCGGATCTTCGAACATCGCGTGCAGCGTCATGTGCCCGCCATAACTCCATCCCCAGATTCCGATCCGCTTCGCATCCACGTACGGCAGCGATTTCAGATACGCCGCCCCGTCGCGCTGGTCCGACAGTTCCTGCGCTCCAAATCGAAAATGAATCGGCTCTTCGAACAGATGCCCTCGCCCCGCCGATCCTCGGTTGTCCAGTGCGAAAATGATGTAACCGTTGCGCGCCATCAACTCGTGCCACAAAAATGTTCCGCCACCCCAGGCGTTCGTCACCACCTGCGCGCTTGGCCCTCCATACGTGTACACGATCACCGGATACTTTTTCCCTGCATCGAATTTCGGCGGCTTGATCATCATCGCGTTCAACTGCATCCCGTCGTGCGATCGCACCTGCAAAAATTCCACCGGCGACAGATTCAGCTCCGCAAGCGCCGGCACCTTGTTTTCGTTGATCGCCGCGACGTGCGTCCCATCCGCCCGCGCCAGATCCTGCCGCGGCGGATTCATGCTGTTCGAAAAGGTATCCACATACCCGCCCGCCCTCGGCGCAAATTTCACCGCGTGAGTTCCATCTTCTTTTGTAATCCGCGCAAACCCGGCCCCATCCAGCCCCACGCGATACAATTGCCGCTCCAGCGGCGACTTTTCCGTCGCCATGAAATAAACGATGCCCTTCGCCTCATCGACGCTCTCGATCCCCGTCGTTTCCCACTCCCCCTTTGTCAGCTGCGCCAGTTCCTTACCATCGAGATCGTACAAATAAATGTGCCGATACCCCGACTTCTCGCTCGACCACAAAAACCGCTTCCCATCCTTCAAAAACGTCAAATCGTCGCTGACGTTGATCCAATACAAGTCCTTCTCGCTGAAAACAGTTCGCGACTTCCCCGATCCCGCATCCGCAACCAACAGATCGATCACCGTCTGTGCCCGGTTCAATCGCTCGATCCCAACATGCTTCGAATCCGTCAGCCACTTCACGCGCGGAATATAAATGTTGGTGTCCGCTCCTACGTCCATCGCACGATGCTCCCCGCCATCCACTTTTCCCACCAGTACCCGCACGATCGGATTGTTCCCGCCCGCCACCGGATACCGCTCCTCGTCCGCCTCGCCCACCGGCGACTCAAAATTCACCAGCGGATACGTCGTCACCTTCCGCTCATCCATCTCCAGGTACGCAATCGCCGACGAATCCGGCGCCCACCAATACGCCGTCGTGATCGCCAGCTCCTCCGGATACACCCAGTCCAGCTCGCCCTTTCGAATCTCTTCGCTGCCACCCTTCGTGAACGCGCGCTCTTTTCCATCCGCCACACGCACCAACCACAAATTGTGGTCGCGCACAAAACTCACATACTTCCCGTCCGGCGAAATCTTCGGATCCGCGATCGCTTCTTTCCCCGACGCCAGCGGCCTCGCCGTCTGCGTCTTCAAATCAAACCACGCCAGCGCCGACCCTCCCTGCAACAGCAGTGCGTCACCGTTCGGCGCCCACTGATACTGACCCGGAGCATGCCGCCCCAATCCCGTCGCCTGCGACGTATTCTCCGCCTCTGCCGGAAGCGCGTTATCCAGCTTGTCCGCACCTACCAGCAGCTTCGTCTCGCCAGTCGTCGCCTCCATCTCCCACAATTCCTTCCGCCGCCCTTTCTTCGCCTCGCCGCCCGCGAGATCCGTAAAATAACTCACACTCTTCCCGTCCGGAGTCCACGCAATCCCCGCAGTCAGGTGACCGCTCAAGCCCGATCCGCCGTAGATCCGGTCCACGCTAAACCCCGTCTTCGTCACCTCATCGTTGTCGGGAGGCGGCACCGTTAATTGCGCCGTCGCCACCGCCGGCCCAATCCCAATCCACACGCCAAACACAATCAGCACCGACCATCCGCGAACTCGCATGTACCCTCCCGAAATCGGCCCATATCCTACATCGCCCGCGACAAATTAAGAAAACACTCCTCTCCGCCGAACCGCCCCGGGGTACTAGAAATACTGATATTGGCCATCTGGGAAACAGACCGGTACCTCAGGCCACTTGAGTGCGATCCCCTGGATAGCTATACTCCTGCGCACTCGTCGGCCGCTTGTTCCCACGGTTCGGCCCGAAAAAGAATCGCTCGGACCACAGCACCAAGCGTCTTCAAGGCTTACAAGACGAAGTGGTTCATCAGGTGGGTGTCCGTCCCCGGCGCGCGCAACGAACCGCGCAGAAATAAAAACTAACGAAGTCCAGGGGTGTCGGCGTGTCCATTTCAAACCATATCGAACGAGGTGTCTGCCACCGCTTCGCATCCATCCGAAAATCCGCGCTCGCGCGCGTGATCGCGCCCCTGGCTGCTGCCGCATGCGCGACCCTGGCGCTGACGCTCCTCGCCGCCGCTCCCGCTCACTCGCAAAACGTCACCACGCAGCACTACAACATCTCCCGCTCCGGCGCCAACACCGCCGAAACAACTCTCACCGCCTCCAACGTAAAAGCCGCGAATTTCGGCCGCCTCTTCTCCCAAGCCGTCGACGGCCAGATCTACGCCCAGCCTCTTTACATGTCCGGCATCACCATCTCCGGCAAAGGCACGCACAACGTCGTCTTCGTCGAAACCGAAAACGACACTGTCTACGCCTTCGACGCCGATACCAACGGCGGGGCAAACGCTGCGCCCCTTTGGAAAGCCAGCATGCTCGACTCGGCGCACGGCGCCGCCAGCGGAGCCACCAGCATTCCGAATGGCAATGTCAGCACCACCGACATCATGCCTATCATCGGAATCACCGGCACTCCCGTCATCGATCCCTCCACCGGCACGATGTATCTGGTCAGCGCCTCGCTCGAAGGCGGCAACTATTTCCAGCGTCTACACGCGCTCGACATCACCAGCGGCGCCGAAAAATTCGGCGGCCCCGTCAATCTCTCCGCGTCCGTCTCCGGAAATGGCAATGGCAGCTCCGGCGGCGTCCTGAATTTCGACACCAAATGGGAAAACAACCGCGCCGGCCTTCTGCTGCTCAACGGCTTCGTCTACACCGCGTTCGCGTCGCACGGCGACAACGGCCCGTGGCACGGCTGGATCTTCGCCCACAACGCCGCCACGCTAAAGCAGACCAGCGTCTGGTGCTCGTCCGCCAACGGCCTCGGCGCGGGTGTCTGGATGGGCGGCTCCGGCCTCGCCGCTGACAATCTCAATCCCACCGGCAACAGCCCCGGTGGCCGCCTCTTCGTCGCCACCGGCAACGGCACCTTCGACGCCAAAACTCCCTACACCAACACCATGGACTACGGCGACAGCATCGTTCGCCTCCACCTCAACAACGGCGTTATGACCGTCGCCGACGATTTCACTCCGCTGAACCAAGCCGCGCTCAACGGTGCCGACCTCGACGTCGCGTCCGGCGGCGTTGTCATCCTGCCAGACCAATCCGGTGCGCACACACATCTCCTCATGCAGACCGGCAAAGAGGGTCGCTTCTATATCGTCGATCGCGACAACATGGGCGGCTACAGCACCGCTTCCGACAACATCGCGCAGGAAATTCCCGTCAACGGCGCCAGCGGCACCTTCCCCATCCCCGCCGGTCTCTGGGGCATGCCCGCCTTCAGCAACAACACCCTCTATATCTGGGGCAAGAACGATAAACTGAAAACATTCCCGCTGAGCGCGGGCAAACTCCCCACTGCAGCTACAAGCGTCGCCGTGCAATCGGTTGGCTTCCCTAGCCCGACGCCGGTCATCTCCTCTAATGGTTCGCGCCAGTCCCATCGTCTGGTCGCTCCAGACCGATGGCTTCGGCGGCGGGTCACAAGCCGTTCTTCGCGCTCACGACGCCACCAACATCACCACCACTCTCTATGACAGCGGCACCGACAGCGATCCGCCAGGGGCCGCCGTCAAATTCACCGTTCCCACCGTCATCAACGGCAAAGTCTACGTCCCCACCGCATCCCAGCTCAGCATTTACGGCCTGAACAACGGCCAGACCCCAACCGCCACGCCGGTCATCTCGCCCGGCGCTCAAAGCTTCACCGGCACACTTCAAGTGACGATCACCGACAACACTCCCGGCGCCCAGATCTTCTATTCCACGACCGGCACGGCAACCACCGCCTCCACTCTATACACCGGCGCGATCCCCGTAAGCTCCACCGAAACCATCTCGGCCATCGCCACCGCCACTGGCTTCCTCCAGAGCGCCGCCAACAACGAAACCTACACGCTGCAAACGCAAACGCTCATGCCCACGTTCTCCCCCGTACCGGGCAACTATTCCTCCGCGCAAACCGTCACGATCTCCGACGCCTCCCCGAATCCCACCATCTTTTACGCCATCAACGCGCCCGCCACCACTTCCTCCACCTCCGCCGCTGGCAAAGCCACGATCACCGTCAGCCAATCCGAAACCATCAACGCCATCGCCACATCCGCCGGACTCAGCGCCAGCCCGCAGTCCAGCGCCACCTACGGCATCGGCGTCGCCTCTGGCTCCACTCCTAGCTTCCCCGCTGGCTTTAGCGCGTCCGCCGGCTTGATGACGTTCAACGGCAGCACCGGCCTCGACGATACGCGCCTTCAACTCACCAGCGGCGGCACCTACCAAGCGGGCACCGCCTGGTTCAACACCCCGCAAAACATCCAGACCTTCACCAACGATTTCACGTTCCAGCTCAGCAATCCCAGCGCCGACGGCATCACGTTCACCATTCAGAACACCGGCCTCACGGCGCTCGGACCCGCCGGCGGCGGCCTCGGCTACGGCCCAGACACACCCGGCGCCACACCCGGAATCGGCAAAAGCGTCGCCGTAAAATTCGACCTTTACAGCAACGACGGTGAAGGTGGAGACTCCACCGGCCTGTACACCAACGGTGCTTCGCCGACCGTTCCGGCCATCGACATGACCGCCTCCAAGATCGATCTCCACAGCGGAGACACGATGTCGGCTCACATGGTTTACAACGGCACCACGCTCGCACTCACTCTGTCTGACGGCGTCACCGGCGCCGTCTTCACGAACAGTTGGACGGTCAACATTCCTTCGATCGTCGGCGCAAACACCGCGTACGTCGGTTTCACCGGCGGCACCGGCGGTCTGACTTCCAGCCAAAAAATCGAAAATTGGAGCTTCGCGAGCACCGGCACAACGCAGCAGCAAGCGACCTCACCGCTCTTCAGCCCGCAGGCAGGCACCTATACCGGAACGCAGTCCGTCACGCTCACTGACGCGACTCCCGGCAGCACCATCTTCTACACGACGAACGGCTCGACGCCCGCAACCACCGCAGGAGGCAACACGTTCCAGTTCTCGGCATCGACGCCGATTTCCGTCGCCGCGTCCGAAACCGTCAACGCTCTCGCGACCGCACCGGGCTTCACCACCAGCGCCGTCAGCAGCGCCGCCTATGTCATCAACGCACTGCAAGCCGCGCCGACGCCGACCATCGCTCCCGCGACCGGCACCTATACGTCCGCCCAAACGGTCACCATCACCGACGCAGGCGCCAGCATCTTCTACACGATCGATGGCTCCGCCCCAACGCCGAACTCCACCAAATACACCGCGCCATTCGTCGTCAACGCCACCACAACTGTTCGCGCCATCGCCACCGAAGCCGGATTCAGCACCAGCGCCATCGCGCAGTCCGTCATCACCATTAACTCCGGCTCAGGAACCTCCGCGATCAATTTCGGCGCTGGCTTCAACAACACGGGCATGCAGTTCAACGGTCACTCCAAGCTCAACGGCACCCGCCTGCAACTCACCGACACCACCGCGCAGAACGAATCGGCCAGTGCGTTCTGGACGACTCCGGTCAACGTGCAGTCCTTCACCAACGACTTCACGTTCCAGCTCACAACTCCAACCGCTGACGGCTTCACGTTTGCGATTCAAAACACCGGCATCACCGCGCTCGGTCCCGCAGGTGGAGGGCTTGGTTACGGCCCGGACAATAGCGGCGGTGCGGCAGGCATCGGCAAGAGCGTTGCCGTGAAATTCGATCTCTATAGCAACGCCGGCGAAGGCACCAACTCTACCGGCATCTACACCAACGGTGCGTCGCCAACGCTTCCCGCCACCGCGATCGCTGGCAACGTCAACCTTCACAGCGGCGACATCCTCAAAGCGCACATCACCTACGATGGCACCACGCTCACTCTCACCATCACCGACACAACCAACACCGCCGAAACCTTCACCACTTCATGGCCCATCAACATCCCGGCCACCGTCGGCGGCAACACTGCGTTCGTCGGATTCACCGCCGGCACCGGCGGCTCAACCGCAACGCAGGAAATCCTCACGTGGACCTACAGCCCAGGCGCCACAACGGCCCCGAAGACTCCGGTCGTCTACCAGACTGCAAATCTCGCCGCTGTCAGCTCGGGCCCGACGTTCCGTCAATTCACCTTCGCCGGATTCCCTGACACAACGGGCACGATCCTCGACGCCACCGCCGTCGGTGACAACGTCACCATGACCGTCAACGTCGCCAATGCCGGAACCTATGACGTCAAGGTTTCCACCAAACTCCTGAATACGCGCGGCATCTACCAACTCACCATCAACGGCACCAATGTGGGTCCAACGGAAGACGAATACGCCAGCACCGGTGCCGGCACATTCGGCACACTCGATCTCGGCAATTTCAACTTCGCCGCCGCAGGCAATTACTCCTTTAAATTCGCCGTAACGGGAAAGAACGCCGCTAGCTCCGGCTTTTCCATCGCCTTCGACGACATCACCTTAACCCCACAATAACGATCAGTCGCAACCAATTTCCTGTACGGGCGCAGCACCGCTGCGCCCCTAACACCACAAACTCGATCGCGCGGCGACTGCCTCCTTTTCCATTTCCGTTGTCCTCGTTCCTCCATTACTTTCTATCCCCGCCTCCCATATATAATTACTCTCGAGGATCGAATGCCCGACTACACCGCCGAACACGCCGCCGCAGGCATCAGAACAAAACTCCCCGCGCTCGAAGCCTGGCCCAATCAATTCCCCAACTACATCATCACTACAAAATTTCCCGAATATTCCTCCGTCTGCCCAAAGACCGGGCTCCCCGACTTCGGCACCATCACCATCCAATACGTACCGCGCAAATCCTGCATCGAACTCAAATCTCTCAAAATGTATCTCCTCGCCTATCGCGATCTCGGCATCTTCTACGAAAACGCCGTTAACAAAATGCTTCGCGACATCGTCGATGCCATCGATCCAGAATGGTGCGTCGTCCGCGGTGAATTCACTCCGCGCGGCGGCCTAACCACCAACATTTTCGCGCGCTGGCCAAAACTCTCCTCGCGCAAGCAAGGCAGCAAAAAGCGAACATAGCATTCGCTCAGAGCGGAAAAAGATCTTCGACCATCGCGATTTCGTTTTCGAAACGGAGACTTCACCATGGAACCCGCCCCACGCATCGATCCCGAAACCAGCTCCAATCTTCGCCAAGCCGTTCCATTCTTCCGCCGTCTCCAACATCCAAAATTCCCTCCGCTTCTACGTCAACGGCCTCGGCTTCGAAATGACCAGGAAATGGATCGACGAAGGAAAGCTCCGCTGGTGCTGGCTGCAAAAAGATGCCGTCGCAATCATGCTTCAGGAGTTTCGATCCGAAGGGCCCGACGCGCGCCCTCCGCTGAACAACCCCGGCCAGGGGATTAGCATCTGTTTTCAATGCAACGACGCGATCGCCTTGTACCGCGAGTTCAATTCGCGCGGTATTCCGGCGAGCGAACCTTTCGTCGGCAACAACATGTGGGTCACCATCGTTCGCGATCCCGACGGCTACACGCTCGATTTCGAAAGCTCCACCGACGTCCCAGAAGAGACGAAGCTTTCCGAATGGACGGATTGAAACCGCTCAGACACACCATCCGTCGATACATTGCGGCTGGCGTTTTTCAAGTGATACCATCACTTTATTGGTTTGATTGGGGCCCCATCCTCTAGGAGGTTGAATGAGTATTTCGCCAAATGTCCCGACTCCGCAGGAGTCTTATACCTACGAGACCTCAGCGGGTACACCGCGCTGGATCGCCGTTCTCTTTGGCGTCTTGTTCGTCGCCGTGGCCGCTCTCGGCTATGTCGGCCACTCCGCGCAGTCTCAGCTCGTAACCGATCTCACCAGGGCGCAGGATCAGAACAAGCTTCTCAGTGCTCAGCTCGACCAGGCCAACGCGCGCCTCGCCGAACTCAAAGGCAATATCGAAGTCACGCAGCAAAAAATCGGCATGACCGCCGCTGAACTCGCCAAAGCACGTAGCCGCGCGGAAGCTATTCGCAATGAGCAGGTCGCATCCGATCAGAAACTCGCCTCGCAGCTGACAGCCGTTCAGAGCGAGAGCAACGAAAAAATCGGCGCGGTCGCCACCGAAGTCGGCGGCGCAAAGAAAGACATCGCCGACACCAGAACCGACCTCGAAGCCACCAAAGGCAAACTCGATCGCGCGCAAGGCGACATGGGCGTCATGAGCGGCCTGATTGCGCACAATCGCGACGACCTCGAGGAGCTCAAGCGACGCGGCGATCGCAACTACTACGAATTCAAAATCTCCAAGAGCAAGACTCCGCAGCGCGTCGGCCCCGTCCAGGTCACTCTCAACAAGACCGATCAGAAAAAGGGCAAGTACACCATGACCGTCTTCGTCGACGACCGCTCCATCGAAAAGAAAGACAAGACCGCCGGCGAGCCCGTCCAGTTCTATCTCAAGGGCGCCGCCCGCATGACCCCCTACGAAATCGTAGTCTTCGATGTCGGCAAAAACGACATCAACGGCTACCTCTCCACTCCAAAAGAAGGCGGCGGCGCCTCCGGCTCATCCACACCCGCCGCCGCTCCAGCGACCGCGCCAGCAGCGACCCCAGCTCCAGCCTCCAAACCAACCTCCTAGCGCGAAGTCACGCAACACTTTCCTGGGTGCCGCATCCTCCTGGGTTAGGAGGGTGCGGGTTTTCCCCTACCCCAAGAAACCTGTCGTCCCGGATTGCGCCCTTCTGTCCTCAAAGCTCCAGTCTTATGCTTGTCATCAACGCAAACTCCACTTCCTACCGGAGATGCGCCTCCGATATCTGCCCCCCGCCGAATCCCCAATTCTGGAAACCGCCACGCCGCCTCCCCTTCTACCCTGCTCCTCTCTCCGCTACCCTAAAAACTGCACACTTCAATCTGGAGCCAGAAAAATGAACCCAGCGCCCCCAAACCCAGTCATCCGCGCGCTCATCTTCATCATCCTAGCCGCGCTCCTCGCTCCCGCGCTCCGCGCCCAAGCCCCCATCGAAGCCGCGCAACTCCCCGCGCGCACATCCTTCTATTTCCTGTGGCGCGGCACTCCCGCCGGTGACGCCCGCAAAACCAACGCCCTTTTCGGCCTCTGGGACGACCCCGACTTCGCTCCGGTCCGCTCCGCCATGTTCGAAAACATGGTTTCCGCCTCCACCGACAGCAAGGACAAAGATGCCTCCAAGCCCCCTCTCACCCGCGCCGAAGCCGAAGAATATTCCACACTGCTCGATAACGGTTTCGTCCTCGGTTACATGAACAAGCCCGAATCGAAAATGACCGCCAGCGCGACTCCGCCAAAGCCCTCGACGACCCCCGTGAACGCATGGAATGGCCTCTTCTTCGTCTACAACCGCGTCGGAAAAGAAGCTCTCCTCAGCAAAGCCGTCCTCCGCATGCGTGCTCAGGAAAAAGATCTACCGCAGCTTTCGCAAGTCACTATCGCTGGCATTCCCGCCCTCAAAGTCGAACGCAAATCCGGTACAGCCTATTGGATCGAGCACGGCAAATACGCCGCCGGCGCCAACGAACCCTCCGTCCTCGAACAACTTCTCCCGCGTCTCGAAGGCAATTCGAACGACGCGAATTCTCTCGCGCAGTCCGCCGCGTATCAGGAAGCCAAACCCCACCTCGGCGGCGTCCTGGAGATTTTCGGCGCGATCCCCGCCCTAAAAAATCTCGCTCCCGACAACGCCCAGGGTTTCAAGCTCGGCCCTGTCCTCACCGCCATCAAGCTCGACGCCATTCGCTCGATCTCCGGCCACGTCGCTCTCGACGGAGCAAAGACCCGCTTCCAGGGCGTCATTCTCGGCGACACGACACCCGGCTCGATCCTCGACTTCTGGTCCGCCGGTACCGACTCGCCACCATCGCTCGCCGTGATTCCTCCCAACGCCATCTCTTACAGCGAATCGCAATTCGACTTGCCTGCTCTCTATCAAGTTCTCAAGCGCGGCGTCGCTGCCGTGGCTCCGAGCGGCCAAAATCCCGCGATGATGCTGGAAATGGTCGCCCAATCAAAACTCGGCATGCCCCTCGCCGACGCCCTCGCCCTTCCCACCGGCGAGTTCACCTCGATGCAGCTCAGCCCTGCGCTCGACCCGCAAAAATCCATCTACGTCTTCGGCATTCACAAGAAACCAGAAACGCTGAAACTAATGCGAACGATTCTCAGTGATCAAATCTCCTCCGAGCGCGCCGAAGGCGAAATCACCTACCTGAAAATTTCGCTGCACGGAAAACAAGGCGCCCAAGGCACCGCCCAGTGGGATTTCTACCACCTCGCCGTCACCCAAGATTTCATCTACGGCGCTCCCACCACCGACGCGCTCCACGAAGCCATCGCAGGACGCGACACCATGCACACTATGGTCGTCTCTCCTTACCAGGAAGCGCGCGCCGACTACCCCGCCAAAATCAACGGCCTCTACTTTTTCGACTTCCAGAAAGTCGACTGGCCCGCCGCCAAACAACACTGGATCGACGAAGCCAAAAAAGCCGCCGATAAACAAAACGCCACCGCCACGCCCGCGCAAAAAGCCGCCGCATCCAAACTCCCCTCCCTCCTAACCAACGCCGACCCCAAAGTCTTCGCCCGCCACCTCCACTACATGGCCGGCGCGTCCTGGAAAGACGAAAACGGCATCCACTTTGACCAATGGCTGAACTAGCCAGTTTGCGGGGGTCGGAGCTTTCGCTCCGACATCAAGCATCAACTCTAAAGGGGCTATAGCCCCTGAGGAAACCTCTTGCTGTCCCTCAAACTTCGCCGCCTATTCCTCTCGCTCACCGCCCTTGCCGCGACAACACCGCTAACCCTCGCCCAATCTCAGCAACCCGCCCAATCCCAGCCCTCCGCGATCCAAGTCTCCGTTGACCGCGTCAACGTCGGCGTAATCGTCACCGATCCCCAAGGCAATTTCGTCCAAAATCTCCGCCGCGAAGACTTCCACCTCTTCGACAACGACATCGAGCAGCCCATCACCGACTTCTCCACCATCACAGAACCAGCCGAAGTCCTGCTCCTGGTAGAAGCAGGCCCCGCCGTCTATTTCCTGGCCTCCACGCACATCCAGGCAGCGCACTCCCTCCTCGAAGGTCTCTCCGCCGGCGACCGCATCGCCGTAGCAAAGTACGACACCACGCCGCAGCTCATGCTCGATTTCACTCCGGACAAACCTGCCGCCGCAGGCGCCCTCGCCAACGTCCGCTACTACATCGGCTTCGGCAATCTCAATCTCTCCAAAAGTCTAAGCACCGTCCTCGACTGGCTGTCCAAAACCCAAGGCAAAAAAACAATCGTCCTCCTCTCCACCGGTTTCGATACCTCCAGCCCGACCGAAATCGATACTGCCCTGATGCGCCTCCAAACCAGCGACGTCCGCATTCTAGCGCTCTCTCTAAGCGCAGCTCTCCGCACGCCGTCACCAAACGCCAAAGAAAAAAAGAAACCCCGGAAGGAAAAATCCACCGAATCCGAAGCCCAATCTCAATCCGCCGCCGACAAAGCCGCCTTCACCCAACAAGGTTTCGCCGAAGCCGACCGCCTGCTCCACGTCATCACCGACGCCACTGGCGGCCGCGTCTACTTTCCCAACTCCGCCCAAGACTATTCCGCCGTCTACTCCCAAATCGCCCAACTGGTCCGCCACGAATACAGCCTAGCCTTCACCCCGCCGCAACACGACGCCAAGGTCCACACGATCGACGTCCGCATGACGTCGCACTCCGCCGCGCCAAACTCCACGCCTGACGCAGCTACGCCCACATCGCAACCGGCCTACCGCATCGACCACCGCCGCGCCTACGTAGCTCCCGCACCCTGACGCCAAAAATCATCGTGGACTAACCTCAAGGACAACGCGCCCTCCCCCGTATGCGAAGCCGAATAGGCCCTGAAGTGACCGTAATCACAGAGTCCGTCTGTGCGATGTGTAGTCTATTCGGGCGGGAGACCGTCAGCGGGCGACGATCCGGACGATCGGGTGCCTGTCGCGCCTGAACGGCGGCGAAGCAAATGAGGAGTCCGATCGCCACCCGTAGAAGAGCCGCCATAGCATTGCGCGCGGCATCGCTGTCAAAGAACGTCTGGTTTTTATTGGCGCTGTCTTCTCGATCGCCGAGCCAAGCATCCTACTCAAATTCCTTCATCACCCGCGCCATCTTCTCCAACCGCTCATCCACCTTCGCAAACACCGTCCCGCCCGCAAACGATCCATCACCGTTCCGCACGCCGGCCGTCATTCCCGTCAAAATCTCAATCCCCTCTTCAATCCGCGCCACGGGCCAAATATGAAACTTCCCCGAGCCCACCGCCTCCAAAATATCTTCCCGCAACATCAAATCTTCCACATTCGAAGCCGGCATCATCACGCCCTGCGATCCCGTCAACCCCGCGATCTTGCACACATCAAAAAATCCCTCGATCTTCTCGTTGATCCCGCCGATCGCCTGCACATCGCCCTGCTGATTCATCGACCCGGTCACCGCAATATCCTGTCGCAGCGGCAACTCCGCCAGCGCCGACACCAACGCATACACTTCCGTCGAACTCGCGCTGTCCCCATCCACTCCCGAATACGACTGCTCGAAGCAAATACTCGCCGACAGCGACATCGGCTTATCCTGCGCAAACCGGCTCCGCAAAAATCCCGAAATAATATGCACACCCTTGTCGTGAAATCGCCCGCTCAAATTCGATTCGCGCTCGATGTTGATCAATCCCGTTTTCCCCAGCGCCGCCGTCGCCGTTATCCGCACCGGCTTGCCAAACGAATACCCGCCGATCTCCAGCACGCTCAGCCCATTCACCTGCCCGACGCGCGTGCCTTCGAGATCGACCAGCAGCGTCCCCTCCTCGATCATTTCGCGAATCCGCGTCTCGATCAGGTTATGCCGCTCCATCTTCGCAGACAGCGCCGTCCGCACATGCGCCGCGCGCACCACCGACTCACCCGCCGCCACCGCCGCGTACGCAGCCTCGCGCGCCAGGTCCGCAATGTCCACGAATCGGGCCGTAACCTTGTTCCGCCGCCCCGCCTGCCGCACGCCATATTCCAAAATCGCCGCGAACGCTCCGCGATCAAACGGTGCCAGCCCTTCTTTTTCCGACAGCGCCCGCAATCGCCCCGCATACTCCGCGATCACGCCGTCGCTCATGCGCATCTCTTCGTCAAACTCCACGCGCACTTTAAAAATCTTTCGGAAATCTTCCTCGTAGTCGTACAACATCTCGTACAACTCGCGGTCGCCAATCAAAATCACTTTCACGTTGATCTGCACCGCTTCCGGCTTCAGCACGCTCCCGCCAAACGGATAAAACGTATCCAGCGGCTGAATTTCCAGCCGATTGTGATTCAGTGTCCGTTTCAGCGCGCGCCACACACCGGTTTCCGACAGCGCCTCCAGCGAATACATGATCAAAAATCCGCCGTCCGCCCGCAGCAGCGACCCGCCGCGTAAGTCCATGAAATCGCTCGTCCAGCCGCCGCGCGCGTCGTAGGTCCTCTGAATCGTTCCAAACAAATTCGCATACGTCGGCGTCGTCTCAAAAATCACCGGCGACCCTTCATCATCCCCATGCGCCAGAATCACGTTCACGCCATATAAACGAAACGGATCCCGCTCCGACATTCCCGGCGGCTTCGTCAAACCATCCAGCGCAGACGCCGCATCACCCTCCGTCTCGCCTTCCCCCTCGCGCTCCTTAAAAGGATCGAGGTTGTCCAGCAAATGGTGCCGCACTTCTTCCAGATATTCCGACACACCTGTGTTCGGGTATTTTTCCTTCAACTCCTCAATAACTCCGTCCACCAACACCGACGCCGCTTCCTGCTCCAGGTAACTCAGCTCGCTCGCTAGTTCGCGTGACAACGTCAGCGTCTTCCGGTACACCACCGTAAATTCCTGCCGAAACTGTTCGTACTTCCGCTCGATCTCTTCTGCGACCGGCGAATCTAGTTTCCCCTCGTGCACCATCTTCGAAATATCCTCGATCGGCACCATCTGCCCTTCGAGCACCGGAAAAATTTCCGGCAGCGCCACCGCGCCCACCTGCATATGCCCCAGCGCAAACTGCTCGCGCGAAATCCGCCGCGTGAAGTCGTCCATCAACTCTTTCTCGCGCACCGTAAATCGTTCGACGATCCTTCCCTTTTGCCGCTGAAACGGTTCACCCTCGAAAACCTGCGGAATCCGCCGCCGCAGGAAATCAATCCCCGCCTGCATTTCTTTTTTAAAGGAGTTCGCTTGCCCGCGCGGCAGCGACAGCAACCGTGGCCGGTCCGCAATCTTGAAATTATTCACGTAACAGCGATCCAGCGAAGGTTTCGTAGCCGGACGCAGCTCGCCGATCATCGACGCGATCGTTCCGCCGCGGCTGGTCCCCGCCAACCCGCATACAAACACGTTGTAGCCCGGCGCCGAAAGCTCCACACCCATCTTCAGCGCCCGCAGCGCGCGTTCCTGCCCGATAAATCCTTCGCGCAAATCCGCCTGCGCCGTAGTCTCAAACGGCAACCGCGAAGCCTCGCACCGCCACCGTAATTTCTCCAGCGGCAGCTCCACATGCACCCCAGCCGGCTTGAATCCGTTCACTCCCATCGTCGCCCGTTCGCTCTCCGTCAGTCCCATATCCCGTCGCAGTCGGGTACTCTAGCACACGCCTACGTCACACCACCGACTTTCGCCACCCCCTGTTCAAATCTCGCCAATTAGAATTTACAATTCTCGCTTGATAGGTAGCGGCGTCCCTGCCGGCTTGTCTTCGCTCGAAGATCTAGCTTTGTGGTTCTTCTTAGCTTTGTGTGTCGCGGCTTCAGCCGCGACCTTAAGACTCGCTCAGAAAGGGGGCTTCAGCCCCGGAAGGAATTCCTGCTCACTTCCTCTTACTTGGCTTAGCCTTCAACGATTTGGCATACTCCAGCCCAACTCCCAGATACTTCTGCAGCTCTTTCGTCTTCCCCAGCACCGCATCCGGCACCGCCACATACTCCTTCATCACCGCCCCATAAGCCTCATACAACTTCGCCTGGTACTTTCTCAAAAACTCCTGGCGCGCTCCCTCCGGCAACCTCATCGCCAGCACGCCGTCCGCCTGCATCAACAAAAACATATTCCCGTTAACCGCGGAATAGGCGTTATTCGCGCCCTTTCGCTCAATCTCCGGCCGAATCGCAATCAGCCTGTCAAACAGCTCGAGCTTCTCCTCCGGCACACCGCTCTTCTTTGTTTTCGTTTGTGGGCTCATCGCGGATTTCACCATCACTGCTTCAAGTAATGTTGCACAACACACCCCGATTGGAAAACCTTCGACTCCACCAAATTCAACTGCAATCTCTGCGGCAGGCTAACCCCTTCCAGCAACCGCCGGCCTTCCCCTGCCACAATCGGCGTAACGACAAACCGATATTCATCCACCAGGCCAAGCTCTATAAGTTGAGAAGGAACATCTACACCACCGACCAAAATATCTTTGCCCGGTTCTTCCTTCAACTTGAGTATTTCGTCGCGAAGGTTCGAACGAATAATTCTCGTTTTTCTATCTTCGACTCTGTCCAGCGAGCGTGAGACGACAATCTTGTTGAGCGAGTCAAACACTCGAGCAAATTCGTTCGACGCTGGTGTCATCGACTGGCTTTTTGCCACTTCAGGCCAAAACGGAACCATCAATTCATAGGTTTTCCGCCCAAAAACGAGCAGGTCAACACTGCGCAGTAGGTCCGCAAAATATTCATGCGCCTCTTCATCAGCAATTTGTTTGGTGTGGTCGCAGCAGCCATCTGCTGTGATGTTGATAGCGAAAATGATGCGTCTCATTGAATCTCTCCCCTACGAACCAAGTTGTGACTAACCTATTGAAAGCCTCTACTCATCACGCAACGCAACCACCGGGTCAACTCTCGTCGTCCGCCACGCCGGAATCACCGTCGCCGCAAACGCCACGCCCGCCAGCAGCGTCGGCACCAGAATGAACGTAAGCGCATCCGTCGCGCTGATCCCAAACAACAAACTCGCCATCACACGCGTCAGCGCCACCGCGCCAACAACTCCCGCCACAATCCCAATACCCGCCAGTTCCATCCCCTGCCGCATCACCAGCCCGATGATGTCGCCGCTCCTCGCGCCCAGCGCCACCATTACGCCAATATCCCGCGTACTCTGCGTCACCAGATATGACATCACCCCATACAATCCGATTGCCGCAAGCAGCATCGCAAATCCCGCAAACGCCGCCAGCATCGTGCTCGCAAACCGCTGGCGTGCCAGCGAATCATAAACGCGCTCCTCCATCGTCCGAACGTCGTACACGACGATCGTCGGATCCGCCCCATGAATTTCGTTCACAATCGCCGCCGTCAGCGCCGCAGGATCCCCAGCCGTCCTCACAACGACAAAAACGGTGTTCGCTGGCCCCTGCTGCTGCGGAAAATACGCTGCGATCTTCCCGTCGGTCTCCAGCCCATACTGCTTCACCGTGCCGACAACGCCCACAATCGTGTTCGGTTTTTTTGGATCGAACCACAAATGTTTTCCGACCGCACCGCCATTCGGCCAAAACCGTTTTGCAAATTTCTCGTCGATGATCACCACTCCCGGCAAGTCCGCAGTGTCATGCTCGTTGAAAAACCGCCCGTCACGCAGCGGAATCTTCATCGCACTGAAATAATCCGTGCTCGTATTGCGCAGATCGACCTGTAATTCCTGTCCCGGCGCGGGAGTAAATCCTTCGACGTTGATCGATCCCCATCCCACCGACCCAGTCAGCGGCAGCGCCGTCACTTGCCCCTGAGCCAGTACTCCGGGTAACCGCGCGATGCGGTCGTCCATCTCTCGAAACAACGCAGCGAGCGGCTTGTCATCGTGATACTTCGGCCCGCTGGCAGCCATCTGCATGGTCAACACATGATCCGCGCTGAATCCGGGCGGCACGCCTTGCAGCCGCACAAAGCTACGCACTAGCAATCCCGCTCCAATGAGCAACATCAACGACAGCGCCAGCTCCGAAATCACCAGCAGGCCACGCAGCCGATGCCTCCGAACCAGCAGCCCTCCGTCGCTCTGCCCGGAGCGCCCTCCTGCTTTCAGCGACGTATTCAAATCGACCTTCAACGCACGCCACACCGGCGCAAGCCCAAACAGAATTCCCGTCACCAGTCCGACCTCAAACGTAAACGCCAGCACGGTCCCGTTAATCCCGATGTCGTCCAGGCGCGGAATATTTCCCGGATTCATCGCGCCCACCACGAAAAGGCTCGCCTGCGCGACAGCCAAGCCAACGGCGCCTCCGAGAAATCCCAGCAGGATGCTCTCGGTCAGCAACTGCCGCGTGATCTGCTGCCATCCCGCGCCCATCGCCGTCCGCACTGCGATCTCTTTCTCGCGCGCCGCTCCGCGCGCCAGCAGCAGGTTCGCCACGTTCGCGCATGCGATCAGCAATACCAGCCCGACGGAACCCAGCAGCACCAACAGCGCCCGCCGCACGTCCCCGACCACCTCGTCCTGCAGCGCCGTAACATGCATCCCAAAACTCGCGTCGCGCTTGTCTTTCTCCTGGATCCGGCTCGCGATGATGTTCACATCCGCCTGCGCCTGCGCAACCGACACGCCCCGCTTCAGCTTCACCACGATGTTGTAATTTTCGTCTCTTCGGTTCTTCTCCGCATCTGCCTCCAGCGGCAGCGGCAGAAATATGTCCACCTTCTCCATTGGCCACTCGGCAGGTATCACTTCCCCGCTCAACAGGAAGCCGCGCTGAATCACCCCGGCAACCGTATAAGGCTTTCCGTCCAGGACAATGTCCTTACCCACAATCTGTGGATCTCCGTTAAACAACCTCCGCCAGATTCGGTCACTCAACAGCGCTGTGGGTGGTTTCCCCGGCTTGTCCTCTTCCGGTAGAAACAGCCGACCCAATTCGGCCTTCGCACCCAGCATCGTCAGCAATGTCGACTGGCTCCGCACTCCACTGACATGCTCCGGCTGCTCGCGCCCCGTCAGCGTCCACGGCCGCGTCTGCGCCAGCGACATTGCGTCAAACGAATGATTCTCTCTCTGGAGATCGATGAATTGCCCGGGTGAAGGCCAATCGCGAAAAATTCCCAGCGCCGGCGAATGCAGCCACACGCCTGCCAGCCGCTCCGCATCGGGATACGGCAATGGCCGCAGCAACAGCGTATCCACTACGCTGAAAATCGCGGAGTTCGCCCCAATCCCGATTCCCAGCGACAGCAGAATCACAACCGTCGAGAAGAAATTCTTCCGCAGCATCCGCCACGCATACCGAAGATCCTGCACCCAGCTATTCATCCTCGCCTCCACATCAGGATGTCCGAGTTCACCATGCTACTTCACAGACGCCATAGAACCAGAAAATGATAGGAAGACAACTCTCGCCGTCCGTTGCACAACGCATCGCCAACACTGCTCTCATCAGCACGATAAGCTGAGCGCAGCCGACTTGCCCCGAGGGTCTTTGCAAAGGGCGAGAATGCCCGAAGGATCTGGAGCTTTAGCACGACCCGCTGAGCTACAATGGTCGAAATCGACGTCATTCGAACGCTTCCTATGCCGCGATATCCGTTTTCCTCGTAAGCTCGCCAGGAGATCACCACCATGGAACGCGTGGCCATCGGCATCCGCGTACACTCCGGCTGGGGAGCGCTCGTCGCAGTCTCGCTTACCGGCAAAACTCCCGAAATCGTCGAACGCCAGCGAATCGCAATAACCGGTACCACGGACCAAGGCGCAAACCAGCCCTATCACGCAGCCCGAAATCTGAAACTTGACGAGGCTGAGGCATTCATCGCGCATCGTCTAGCCGAAGGAGAGCGGACCGCAGTCTTCGCATTGGAAGCTGTGTTCATCGAACTGCGCACCCGAAAATATCGGGTCTCAGGCGCCGCCGTCTTGCTCGCTGCCGGTAGAACACTTCCGCCCCTCGAAAAAATCCTGGCCGCTCACCCTCTCATCCACACAGCCGAAGGCGAATTTTTCCGCTCCATCTTCTGCAAAGCCTGCGGAGACCTGCATATTCCCGTTGTCAAAATACGAGAGCGCGATCTGGAAAGTTCACTACAGGAAAAATTTGGAAGGTCAGCCGCAAAGCTCCACAAACAAGTCTCGCAGCTTGGAAAATCGGTCGGCCCGCCATGGACCACAGACCAGAAAAACGCAACCCTAGCCGCCTTGCTAGTCCTAGCGGCAAAGCAAACCCGTCCTACGGTGTCCTAACTTCCTGCACAACCGGCGCCGCTCCAACCGCCACCGAATCCCGCCGATCCATATAAACGCGAAACACGCCCATCGCGGCAGCAACAATGGTCGGTCCCGCGACGAGTCCCAACAATCCAAATACCTCAAGCCCGCCCAGCACTCCGATAAACAACAGCAACTCGTTCAGGTGCGTTCGGTTGCGCAGCAACAACGGCCGAATAATGTTATCTGCCGTCCCGGCAACAGCCCCGCAGATCACCAGAATCGTGGTGCCTTTGCCCCAGTGCCCGCTGAATCCCAGCCACAGCGCCGCCGGCACCCAGATTAATGCCGAACCGATCACCGGAACGAGTGAGAAAAATGCCATCAACACGCCCCAGAATACCGCCGTCGGAATTCCCCCGATCGTGAACGCCAGGCCTCCGAGCAATCCCTGCAAGCACGCGATCACCAATCCCACCGCGACGCTCGCGAAAATCAAATCTCTCGATTCGGTCAGCATGTCGGTCTGGATCGACTCGTCGAACGGAATCAGATGTCGTACCCCGCGCACGATGCTCTCTCCATCGCGAAACATGAAAAACAGCGAAAAAATCACGATGAAAAGATTTACAAAAAATGTCGTCAGATTCTTCAATAGCCCGGCAAAATTTCCGGCGAGAAACGCCGCCACTCGCTCCGCGCCTTGCTTGATCGGCTGTGAAAAGTCCGCATCCTGCCACGCAGTTGGCAAATGGGCGCGTATCCATGCCACCGTATGCATCGAAAGCTCTTTGTCCGGATCCATTAGCGCGGTTTGCACTCGTGCCGACGCCTCGATCGCTTGCCGCGTCGCAAACACCAGAACGATGATCGCCGGCACAATCAGCAACACTGTCACGCTCAGCGTGCTGAGCAGCGCCGCCGAATTTGGCTTCATCTTTTTTTCCAGCCGTTCGTGCAGCGGATAGAAAAAAATCGCCAAAACCGCGGACCACGCCAGCGGAATAAAAAACGGTTCGACGATCCGGTAGACCAGATAAATCAGCAGCAACAGCGCGCCATACGACAGCACGGTCGTGAGCCGGTCGCTTGTGGACTTCAGTGAAAGCGGAGCTTGCTTCATCTGAGGTCTATAATTGCACAGGATCGAAGAAGGATGCTCTCCCGTTCTGTATCGACCCGTTCGAACGAGCCCCCCGCCGTCAAAATTTACCCAACCATCGGCGCGCAAGGATTTGGACCGGTTTGTAGCGGCGACTCTACGTCGCCAGCGCTTAGCTATAAGAATGGACAGCAGACGTGTCGCGAATTGGACCGCCGACCAACCGCGACGCAGCGTGGAAAGACCTACTTAATACCGATGGCGTCGATCAGTCGCGTAACGTCGTCGGGAAATACGTCGTAGAGCGGACGAACATCATCTTGTTCCAACCGCTCCCGCAAATATTCCGCAGCGATAAAACTCGACTCGCGATCCGTCAGATCACGACCAGTGCGATCGCGAAACGAAACGAACGCCGGATGCGCCAGCCCAACAACGTGCGCTTCGCCATTCACATAAAATTTGGTATCGATCGTGTCGGCGTGTCGCGTCGCAATGCCATTCCACATATGCGAAAACCGGCACTGAAATGTCTCGGTCGTCAATTTCGACGTGACGTCGAACTCGCCCACAAACGTGCTCATCGCGCCATTGTTGGCGAGCATCGGTCGCGCCGTCGCGTTGCTCTGATGCTGCTTAATATCGGTCGTTGTCACTCGATTTGCCTCACGCTTTCGTAAAACTTCATTTTTCGCCGCGCGCTCTTCCGGCGGCAATTTGAGCGTCTTCAGCGACGAATCAATCAGTTCGTCCGTCTTGTCGCCCGGCTTCCCAGACTTCTTCGTCCGGCCCTCAACGGGTTGCGGCGGCTGCGGTATCCACATGTGTGTAGCTCTGTATGGCGGCTCCAACACCAGCGCCACTGGGGACACGGAAGCCCTGGTCGAGCAACGTTTTTTCCAACGCGGCCAAGAATAGCAGAACGTATGGCTTTTGGCTGCAATGGCCCATCAGGCCGACGCGCCAAATTTTCGCCTTCAGCGGCCCAAGTCCGCCGGCGATTTCGATATTGAATTCATCGAGCAACTGCGTGCGAACCTTCACGTCATCGACGCCATGGGGAATCATCACGGCGGTGACGGTCGGCAATCGATCCTTCGGACTCTTCACCAACATTTCAAGCCCCATCGCCTCAAGCCCGGCGATCAACGCAAGCTGGTTGACGCGATGACGCTCCCAGCGCCCTTGGAGCGTTTCTTCCATCACGATGCGCATCGCCTCACGCAATGCAAAAATCAGCGAAATCGGCGGCGTGTGATGATAGAGCCGATCCTTGCCCCAATAATTCATCGCCGTCGTGAGATCGAAATACCAGCTCTGCACTTTCGTCTTGCGCGTGCGAAAAACTTCTTCGGCGTTCGGGCTTACGGTAATCGGCGACATCCCCGGAGGCGCGCTGATCGCCTTTTGCGTTCCACTGAAACAAATATCAATCCGCTGCCGATCGACGTTGATCGGCACAGCTGCGAGCGACGCAACGGTATCCACGACCAACAGCGCGCCGAGTTCATCGGCAACCTGCCGAAAACTGTCGATGTCGGTCACCACACCGGACGAAGTTTCGCCGTGCGCGAACCCAACCATCTTGATTTTGCGCCCTTTGCCGACCCGCCGCACATCGTCCGCATCCACCGGCTTGCCGTAAGGCGCTTCGACCTTAGTGACCTTGGCAGGCGTGCACCCTGCAATCACTGCCATACGATCCGAAAACGTGCCGTTGACCGCGATGATCGCTTCGTCGCCCTCTTCGAGCGTATTGACGACGCTCGCCTCGATGCCGCCCGAACCCGACGCCGACAGCGGCATCGTGATCCGATTTTCCGTCTGAAAGATTTTTCGCAGCATCACCTGGACGTCGTCCATGCAACCGCGAAACCATGGATCGATGTGACCAACCAACGGCGTGGCCAGCGCGCGGTAAACGCGCGGATCCATGGAAGATGGACCAGGCGTGAGCATCAACCGGTTGGGGGGATTGAGTTCGCCGATGTGTTGGGTCATGGCAGTTTGCCTCGCGAAGTGCGGACACCAATTTTCGCGCAGGCGCCTAGCGAGGCGCAACGGACAAATTGGGTGGCGCGGCGGACCGAAAGGTTTGCCACCGAGACTTGAAGCCACAGTTGAGGAGAGATTGCATGCGAATTTGCCCACTCCCCTCCGGGTATTTTTGCGCAAGGAATTGAAATTCCCCAGGACGTACGCCTAGGCAACACGTAAGGACCTGATTCTGAACGCCTTAGAGCGCTTGAAGGTTTGCTGTTGGAGGTGTAAGACGGATCGGCGCGTGTTTGGATGCCTGTGCCGTGTGGATTTCGTGGAGAGCACGCTCGGCATCAAAGCCGGACTGGACCGCTTGAGGATCGGGAGACGTCGCGCGGAGCAACAGGTTGTCAGGCCGGTTTGAAGTCCGAGGTCGTCAAGCGATTTGAACAAAAGAGGGTGACCTAAGTCGGACCTCTGCGAGAGGGCTTTCCGGAATTCATCACAACTACAATTTTCCGCGGCGGAGGGGCTGCGGCACCCAGGATCAGCAGGCGAACTCGGAACGCTCCGCAAAAAACGTACATCTACAACGCGGGTGGGGTCATCGAAGTGGACGTAAGGCGCGAATGATCGCGATGGACGTCCGAAGATTAGCTACGGAGGCTGGAATGGGCAAGAACGAGAATATTGGAGCGCAGGTTAAGTTTGGAGAGGCCGTGAATTCGGGGAAGTTGGAGGGATTGCGCGATGTCGTGGATGCTAAGGCGCTCGATCATGATCCGGGGCTGGGGCAGGGATTGGGGCCGGAGGGATTTATTGGGTACTTTTCGTCGCTGCGGAAGGCGTTCCCGGATTTGAATGTGGCGGGGGAGAAATTGGTGGCGGACGATGACAATGTGGCGATCGCGTACACACTGACGGGGACTCATCTGGGCGATTTCATGGGGATTGCGCCGACGGGGCGGAAGATTGCGGCGCGCGGGGTGCAGATTGCGCGATTTGAGAATGGGAAATTGGTCGAGCGATGGGGGAGTTCGGATCAGTTGGGGATTTTGCAGCAGCTTGGCGTGAAGGCGGCAGGAGCGTAGAGAACAGTAGGGCGGGCTTTGGCCCGCCCTACATCGGCGCATCTCGGGAAACGCGGCCGGGCTGTTCGGTATTCGCGACTACCCCACCCGTGACTCATTTTGTCTGGACGATCACAACGCTTCTCTGTCAGTTGTGTTTTACGAATTCGCCCTTGGTGTTGGTCAGTGAGTTGTAGAGAGTTTCAGTAAAAACGTCTTCGTTCACGAACTCGCTTGAGAATTTCGCCCACGGCGCGAGAACCTTTTCCTTCTTCATTTGATCGAGAGATTTGTGTGCCTTGATCCCCGCTTGAACGGCGGCGGTTGTCTCCTGCAGCATATGGATGTACACGCGAACATCGTCGAGGTTCGAGAGCGCACCGTGTCCGGGGATTACCTTTACATCGACGGGTAGCTGCGCGATGGATTTTTCGCAGGCGGCGATCATGCCTTCCACGCTGCCGCCGGCGGTGACATCAATGAACGGAAATCCGTAGCGGACGAAATCGTCGCCCATGTGTACGACATTGTTCTTCGGAAAATAAATGATGGAGTCGCTGTCGGTGTGTCCCGACGGATAGTGCAGCGCGCGGATGTCTTCGCCGTTGAGGTGAACGGTAACATCGTGCTCGAACGTGATGATCGGGAGCGCCGCCTTCTCAGCGGCCTTGGCTTCCATCTTGACGCTGCCGCCATTACCGGCGGCGCCGCCGGTTTCCAAGCGCTTGCGGACGTTGTCTTGCGCGATGATCGTCGAGCCCGTGTTGGCGAAGTTCGCGTTCCCACCAGTGTGATCGCCGTGATAGTGCGTGTTGATGACGAAGCGTACGGGCTTGTCGGTGACGCCGAGATTTTTCAGCGCCGCGGCGATTTTGTCGGCAAGTGGCGCGAATTCGTCGTCCACGATGACAATGCCGTCTTCGCCGACCGACGCGGCGATGTTGCCGCCCGCGCCTTCGAGCATATAGATGTTGCCGGAAACTTTCGTGACTTTGATTTCGACTTTGGAGAAATCTTGCTGCTGGGCGCGCGCGGGCGGAGCGAGCAGGATTGCGGCTGCTAGCGAGAGCAGGAATGCAAGTTTAAGTTTGCGCATGGTTGCGATAACCTCCGAATTTGCGGTGGGAGTGTACCACCATTGGACCGCTCGGCTGGCGTTGCGACAAACTTGTGACAGGGAATGCACCAGGGGCGGAAGCCCCTTCGTTGAACTCGTCGAGGTCGCGGCTAAAGCCGCGACCCACAATACACGCTAGTTTTAGCGGGGACGCAGGACCAGCGTTTGATCGAGCCGGAACATCAGCGATGACTCGGCCGGGACCTGCACCTGTTTGCCGCGAGTGAAGATTTGCGTGAGCAGACCGCTGCCAGCTCCCGCCGCGGCGCCGATTCCGGCGCCTTTGCCGCCGCCGAAAATCCCGCCGAAGAGCGCCCCGATCGCCGCTCCGCCGCCGCCGTATTCCGCCGTGCGTTTGTTGGCGCCAACCCCGCGTTTGTTGTTGATGTTCACGTCGGAGCTGTCCACGCGGTATTCCTTGCCTTTCATCGTGATCGAAAAAAGATCGAGGACGAGATCGGCGCTGTGCACCGCGCCACCGGTGCCAATGTCGCGTACCACGAGTTTGGCCGGTGTGCCCGCGGGAATCGCAACCGCATTCGTTGCGTCGAACACGTCCTGGCTGATCGTCGCGCCGTAGAGTTGGCCCGTTCCCGCATCGCGCGCACTGATCGTATCGTCGGTGCGAATCGTGATTTCCGTGCCAACCGGAATGACTTTCGCGGGACCAGCGGGAGCCGGCGGAGGCGCGGCCTGCATACGCGAGAAAACGAGCGAGGCGACGTCTTTGGTCGGGAACTGGTAGCCGATGCCCTGATTGTCGGTGAACGGAATCGGCGAGCCGCCGGTGTAATTGCCGGTGTACATCTTGCCGTTGCGCAGGGTGACGGTGTCGTTTGACTCGGTGAAGACGAGCGATTGGACGTCGCGTAGCGGGAATTGATACTGGATGCCTTGAGCGTCGGTGAACGGGATTGGCGAGTCGGGCGGGACGTCGAACTTGCCGGTGTAGCTGGCGCCGCTGTGCAGGATCACGGTGTCGGGACGCGCCGGCGTAGCGAGTGCGGCGATGACAAAAAGCGCAGCGACACCAGGTCCGAAAACTTTTGCGATGCTGGCGCGGAACTGGCGGGAAAGTTTGCGCATGGTTGCTCCTGAAATTGAGAGCGAAAGTCTAACATTCTTTTCGATGCTCGGGGTTACGACTCGGTGAGCGAGAATTATTGCGTATGAATTTTTAAGCGGCGAGTTCGGTCTGTCGTTCGTCGGAGTGTAGCAAGTGCGCCGGAACCTGGCGGAGATCCCACACGAGGCCAAGCCACGAGAACAGCTTCAGCGTGTAATACGTGATGTCGATCTCCCACCAGAAAAATCCCTGACGCGCGGACGCCATGTAATGGTGATGGTTGTTGTGCCAGCCTTCGCCAAGCGTGAGTAGCGCGAGAAACCAGTTGTTCTTGCTGGTATCGGTCGTCTGGTAGCGGACCGTACCGAACAGATGCGAGAGCGAATTGATCGTAAACGTATCGTGCCAGAGCAGCACCGTGCTAAGGCAGAAAGCCCAAAGGAAGAGCGGGAGTCCGCCGATCAGCCACAAGCTGACGCCGAGAATCGTCGGCGGAATGAAATGATATTTGTTAAGCCAGCGCAGCTCGGGAAATTTGGCGAAGTCGCCGATGTAGTTGATGCGCGTGTCGTTGTAGCGGTCGGAGACGATCCAGCCGATGTGCGCCCAGAAAAATCCGAAGAGCGTAGGCGAGTGGACGTCGTCGTCTTGATCGGAAAAGCGATGGTGATGGCGGTGATGGGCGGCCCACCAGAGGACGCCTTTTTGCGTGGAGGTCATTGCCAGGAACGCGATGACGAACTGGAAGACGCGGCTGGTTTTGTAGGAGCGATGCGAAAAATAGCGGTGATAGCCGGCGGTGACCCAGAACATGCGCACGAAAACGAGGGCGACGCAGGTGGCCGCGCAATACCAGTGGAACGGCACGAACAAGACGCCAAGAGCCAGCACGTGCATCAGCGCGAACGGCGTGACGCCGATCAACGAGATGCGGGCGCCATTCGGCAGAGGGATAGACAGCGATCGTGCTGCAGTGGCCATGCCGGGAATGTTCCTCGGAAATCCGGCGTCAAGACGCCTTGCTACTGAGCGTTTTGCGAGCGGGACTCCGTCAGCTCAGCAGCACAATCAGCTTCATCAGTTTACGGGGCATGCTAAGGGCGGTCAAGCGGGACGGTGGGACAGGTGCGGCGGGCGGTGCATTGTACAACCGGACGGAGTGGGACGGACGCGCGAATCGCTCTTCGCCGGCACGGAGGCGGGCGCGGGTGTGCTATCGTTTCGCGAGCGACATTTTGAGTGAGGGAAAATGGCTGAACGGCCGGTGTTGGTGGGCTTGGTTCCGCAGGTTGTGGTGCTCGATCCAGGGGATCAGATTTCTTGGATTTCCGATGCGGGGAATCTTCGTGTCGAATTTGATGTAAACCGCTGCCCGTTCGGATCGAACGTGTTTCAGGCACCGGCAGGGATCCGGCTGCTGAGCGGTCCGCCGCGCCCGGGCACGAAAGCGGCGACGTACAAATATAAGTTGTGGCTGAACGAGCAGATCGTCGGCCAAGGCGAAGTGATTTTGCGCGAGAAGTAGCCCCGCGAGTCGCCGATTCAGAAGAAAAAAGGCGGGGTAAGAACACCCCGCCCCAGTTCAATCCCGAGCAATATTCAGCGAATGTCACCGACCTGCAGCGGCAGCCTGGCCGTTGGGCGTCATCTTATCGACGATGTGCGGCAGCAACTGCGTCATCATCGACTGCAGCTGGTTCGGATCGATGCCAAACTTAGCCGCCGCCTGGTTCAGCGCGTCGCAGTGGAGCACGCTGTTGAGCTGATCGGCCGAAATCGGCAAGTTCTGACCGCTCCCGATCCACGAACTCACCAACCCGCCCAATCCTTTTTCCTGAAACATGCTCTGCAATCCCGACAGCCCTCCAACTTGCGGGCTGTTAATGTATTCCGTGATCGCGCTGAGCGCTCCTGCGTGCTCGCCGCCCATCATCGAACCGCCAATCTCTTTGCTCTCGTCGAAAATACCCATTTGACCCTCCTATGACCGCAATTGAATCTTTGGGGTGGTCGTTCGTTGTGCCGTCCACCCCGTCCGGCGAAATGCGAAAAACTAGCTCTGCTTGGCGATAATCATCGAAGCGATCTTGTTGTAGGTTGCTTGAGGGATGACCTTCTTGCGAACGAGGTCGGTCTTCTTGGCGTACGGGCGGCCCTCGATGATTTTCTGCGCATACTTCTCACCAATACCCGGAAGCGCGTCCAACTGATCCTTCGTCGCGGAGTTGATGTCGAGTAGGTCGGTTTTTGTTTGCGCCTTCATCGCCGTGCCGGCCGCGGGCGTTTGGGCGATCGCGCGCGAAACCACCGTTGCCGAAACTCCCACCGACAGCAGCAATGCGAGGAACACCATTCGTAGCGAGTTCTTGTTCACAGCTTTCTCCTTTAGCGTTTCCTTCTTATGTCACATTCTGTTGAGCTGGAATTCCCTGCCCGGCCTATTCCTTTTCGGCAGCGCGAAAGCCGGCCTTCTGTGCATCCGCTTCCGCCATGTTGCCTTGCTTGGTCTTGCCATACCAACGCGTTCCCGGCTTGTGATAGACGCCGGAATCGGTGTTCACCCAAACCATAACAATGCTGTTGACGGGCGGTGTCTGCTGCGTCGGCGCTGGCTTGGCGGTCGACGATGTCACTGATTTCGACGGCGTGGCGGCCGGCGCTGGCGCGGGTGTTGACGCAGGTGCTGGAGCCGGGGCTGGTGCGGCAGCCGGAGTTGAAGCGGTAGGCGTGGACGAATCGGCAGCCGTGTCCGACTTCTTCGTCCTCTTCTTCTTTGTGGTTGTGGTGCTCGAGTCAGCCGAAGCTGCGGTTCCCGACGTTGCAGAGCCGGACGCCGCAGGAGAGGCTGCCGGAGCAGCGGCAGGCTGAGATGAGTCCGCGGCAGTGTCCGATTTCTTCGACTTCTTCTTTTTCGTAGTTGTGGTGCTCGAGTCAGCCGCAGCAGCATCGCTACCGGACGTGGAAGCGGCCGCAGGCGTGCACGAATCCGCCGCAGTGTCGGACTTGTTCGATTTCTTTTTCTTGGTCGTGGTGGTGCCGGAGTCGGCCGAGGCATTCGCGTCCGTCGACTGGGCGTCGTCCGCCGCAGCCTTCTTTTTCTCGCTTGTCGTCGACGAATCGTCGGACGGAGCGGTCTGCCCGGAAGAGTCCGTCGAGGCCGCGCCGTCCGTGGTCTTCTTCTTTTTCTTCTTCTTGGTCGTAGTTGTGGAATCGGACTGCGACTGATCCGTGGACGGGGCCGGCGTTTGCTGCGAGGCGCGCAGAGGAATGCCACCAGCTACCAGAAACCCGGCCAGCAACAACGAAAGATAGAGGCTCGTTTTCTTGATCATGCCTCCGCCTGCCTCGGTCCGCGTCGGACTGTCGGGCACACTCTGCGCGTAAGAGTTGCGCTTGGGGCAGTCGATCGAGGGTGTTGACGCGGAGACGTTCTAGGACGCGCGGAATAATGTCTGAGCCAATTGAATAAGTCAAGAAAAGGAGAGGTGCCCAAGGCCGACCACTGACCGACTCGGAATGGCAGATCTGGCCGAGTGAAACCGTGTCGAGTGGCAGGAAGCTTAGTCGGCAGCGTTGGCTGTTCGCGGCATGGCTACCGACTCGGCCAATCCGCGGCGTACGGGTCCCAAAATGAATGCCGGCACCGCACGCTCGGGAGCCAAGGCCAGGTTGGTCGCCTTTCGCGGGAATTCGATGCGCTTGTCGAGCTTCATGCCCACCTCGCGCAGGAACTCCGCCGAGAAGCCCATATCTTCGGCGCGATCCACGCCCCAAAACCAAAGCTTCTCTTCGTGGCGCTGGAGAAAGTCGAGCGACTCTTCCAGCTTCTTCATGGCGCGATCGAACGACGAAGCCAGGAAGAACACACCCAGCGACCACGCGTGGCGAGGGTAGTGTACCCGGATACGAACACAGTATTTGCCACCCTGGTTCTTTTCGATGCTGCAGCGGTAGTCATTGCGAACAGTAGAGGTGCGGACTGGCATTTTAGTTCACCGATCTAAGAACGGAAGTGTGAGCGGATGAGCGGTTCTAACTTTTCCTTCAGCGAACCCGGGCAAGCCCCCGAAAGGCGCCGTCGCGTGACGGAACCCGGCTAAACCACCGCCGAAGTACACAAATAGCGTACCGAGGCCGCCCGGGTAAGGCAAGGGCGCCTCTGTTAAATTTTAAGTGTTTTATAATGAATGGCTTAGCCGCCAAACGGCTGGCCGAGCGTACCGAAACCCTTCATCTTTTCGGTCATGATACGCAACTTGCCTTCTTGTCTCAAACGGGTCTCGAGCGCTGTTCGAAAGGCCTCAAACGCCATGGAGCGCTTGGTTTGCAGGACCTGATCGGTCAATTCCTTCTTCTGTTTTTCAAAATCGTCGGGGTTCGGCTCTTGTTTTTCGACAACTTTGTACACGAACCAGTTCGCGCCCATCGGCATGGGAGCGCCAACGTCCCCAGTCTTCATCTGGAAGGCGGCCGAGAGCTGCTTTCCGCTTGCGGCACCCGCGATGGAACCCGCGCGGGCGAAAAGATCGCTCACTTTGGGATCCAAGCCGAGCGCTTTCGCCGCACTTTCGAATTTTTCGGCGGATTTCAGGCGCTTTTCGAGATCATCGGCCTTGGCCTTAGCGATTTGCGTGCTCTTTTCCTGTTTCAGATCGGCCATGACCTTGTCGCGAACTTCTTCGAGTGTTCCCTGATGCGCGGGTAGAATGCCGCGAACCGATAGCACCAAAAAGCCGCGATCGGTGTGAATCGGCAGGCTCAATTCGTCCGGCTTTTGGCCGAAAATGGCGTCTTTGACTTCTTTCGAGTTGCCGAGCTCGATGATGGCATCGGTCGCGGCAACCGGCCGAGTCTCGCCCACGGTCATGTGGTATTGCTTGGCGAGATCATCCAACGACATCTTATTGGACTGGCGAATCGTCGACGAAAGCTTGTCGGAGATGTCGCTCGCGGTCTTGTCAGCCTTGGTCAACACCATCGGAGCGCGAATTTGGTCTTTGACCTCCTCAAAGGTCTTGGTGTGCGCCGTCTCTTTTTCCAGAACCTTGATGATGTGGAAGCCATACTGCGTCTTCACGAGGTCGGAAATCTCGCCCTTCGGCAGGCTGAACGCCACCTTCTCAAACTCCGGAACCGTCTGGCCCTGCGTGATCCAGCCCAGATCGCCGCCCTTATCCTTCGTCCCCGGGTCTTCCGAATATTTCTTGGCGAGATCCTCGAACTTGCCGCCCTTCTTGGCCTGCTTGAGGACATCCTCGGCCTTCCCCTTGATTTCTTCGACCTCGGCGGGGGTCTTGCCGACCGTCATCAACAGAATGTGATCGACGTGAACTCGGTTGGGCACTTGATACTGCTGAATGTCGCCCTGATATTGCACCTTTAACTCATCATCGGAAACGGTCGTGTTCTGGCGGATCTGGTTGACGTCCACCAACGCGTAGCGCACGACGCGCTTTTCGGGAACCAAATACTTGGCGCGATTCTTCTCGTATTCGGCCTTGATCTCCGATTCATCGGGCGTGACCTTGGCCGCGAGGTCTTCCGGCTTAATCAGCACGTAGTCGAGCTTGATCTTCTGGTTGCGATAGAGAAACTCGTCGTGCAGCTCGGCCGGGCCGACGCTGACGCCATCGGTCACGAGCTTGCGGAATTTCTCGAGCAACAATCCCTGGCGAATCTGCTCCTCGAACACCGGCACGGGCATCTGGAAGCGGCCCTGGACCTCAGCCGCGTAGCGATCCATGCCGACGAACGTCCCACCATCATAGGCAGTGGGTAGGAACTGGCGAATGCGGTCCGCTCGCTCCTGATCGGAAACGTGGACGCCAATGCGCTTGGCTTCGTATTCGATCTCTTTCTGGAAAACCAGCTGCTTCAGGATTTGCTGCGCGTAAAGCCCCTCGAGCTGCTTGGGAACCTGGTTGCGCTGCTCGATCTCCGCGAGCTGCTGCTGGACCTCGGACAAGCTGACGGACTGGTCGCCGATCGTGGCCACCGTCTCGGTCGAAGCCTCACCGCCAGTGCCGGGCATGCTGGGAACGAGATAGAGAAGCATGCCGCCCGCAAGAACGAGTACGACCGCGCCCAAAAGGATGCGCGAAAAGAGTTGCTGCCGGTTGTCAGATGATGCCATTTCCTGAAAGCTCCAGGTTGCGTGGTCAAAGACGCGTAGTCAAACGAGACATTATAGAAGAAATCAGCGGAGAGTGTAAGGCCAAGCTGGTAAATGGCTGACCGGGCGGCGCGACGGGCGGGCCTGAGCACAGTGCGGCGACGTAAGGTCGCCGGGACAACCGCAATCAGTTCGGCGTCACGCCCAGTTGCGAGAACAGGAATGCGATCATGTTGGTTTCCTCCTCGATCTGCTTGGTTAGCGGGCGGCCGCCGGAATGGCCCGACTTCGTGTCGTACATCAGCAGAATCGGGTGCTTGGACGAGTTCGCCGCCTGAAGCCGCGCGGCCATCTTGCGCGCATGCAGCGGTGCGACCCGAGTGTCGCCGTCGCCGGTGATGAAAAGCACGGCAGGATAGGCGGTACCGTCCTTCACATTTTGGTACGGCGAATATTTCACGATGTATTTGAACTGCCCGGGATCGTCAGCCGAGCCGTATTCCGGAACCCAGAACGATCCCTTCATGAATTTCTGAAAGCGGAGCATATCGAGTAGTGGATAACCGCAGATGACCGCGCGAAACAGATCGGGCCTCTGCGTGAGGACCGCTCCGACCAATAGACCGCCATTACTGGAACCTTCGATCGAAAGTTTGCTGGAACTGGTGTAGTGATTGGCGATGAGCCATTCGGCCGATGCAATGAAGTCGTCGAAGACATTTTGCTTTTTCTCCATCATCCCGGCCTGGTGCCATGCTTCACCAAATTCGCCGCCGCCGCGAATATTCGGCTGTGCGTAAACCCCGCCCGCATCGGCCCACGCGACCGCGGCAGGGTAAAAGTAAGGCGTGAGATTCACGTCGAACCCGCCGTAACTGGTCAGCCATACCGGCGCCGACCCATCCTTCACCAACCCCTTTTTGTAGAAAAGGAACATGGGAATTCGCGTCCCGTCTTTCGATTGATACCAGACTTGCTCGACGGTGTACGCGCTAGGATCGACCGGCACCTTCGGCGAAACCCACGGCTTCAGGTCGCCGCTGCCGAGGTCGAAGCGATAGATACTCGGTGGAACGTTGAACGAGTCGAATCCGAGAAAAATCTCGGACGAGTCCCACGAACCGCTGCTACTGCCAACGGCTCCGAGCGACGGAAGCGAAATTTCTCCCGCGGGAGTGCCCTGGAGGTCGAAAATTTTTACCTGCGAGACGACGTTGCGCACATATTGCACATAGATCTTCCCCCCGAAGAGCGCGGTATTCTCGAACGGCGCATCGCTTTCCGGAACGATCTCTTTCCACGCGTCGCGGGCCGGATTTTTCAGATCGACCGAAAAGATGCGCCACTTTGGCGCTTTCCAGTTGGTGCCGACGATCAATGTGCCCGCCTGAACCTCCCCCATGAACAGCGACTCCGTATCGTTGACGATCGGCTGGACCGGCGTGTCGCCATCGAGGTGCTTGAAATAAAGATCGGTGCGCGTGCTGCCGGAGCCGTAGAAGATCGTGATCAGGAGATCGCGGCCGTCGCGCGAGAGCTGCGATGCGATGATTTTCTCGGGGCCGTGACCTTTGCCGAAAATCTCGATGTCGGATACCGCAGGCGAGCCCATCGCGTGATGCATGACGCGCGGCCCTTCGGGCGTTGAGCGCGAATAGTACACGCCGCGGCCGTTCGGCTCGAAGTCCATCGAAAAATAGTCCGCCAGCGGCAAGACGTCGGAAATGTCGTGGCGCGTTTTGGTGTCGAGAAAATGCATGGTGACTTCGTCTTTGCCGCCGGCGCGCACGCCGTACGCGATGGTGGAAGCGTCGTCAGAAACGCCGCGAAGGACGATACTTGTCGAATGATCGGGGCTCAGGCCTTGCGGATCGATGAGCACTTCGTCGGCGCCGTTGAGCCCATGGCGCCGGCAAATGACGTAAAGATCCTGGCCGGCGGAGCGTTTACCGAAAAAGTAGTCGCCCCGGCGTTGTAACGGCGTGCCGAAAGAATCCGTCTTTTGAAGTTCGCTGAGGCGCTTGATGATTTGCTCGCGGCCGGGAACGGATTTGAGCGCGGCGTCGGTGCAGCGATTTTCGGCTTCGAGCCACGCGCGCGTTTCAGGACTATCCTGATCTTCGAGCCAGCGGTACGGATCGGCGATCGAAACGCCGTGGAGCACATCGACGGTGGCATCTTTTCGCGCGACCGGCGGGCATTTGCCGGCAGCTGTGCTTGTACTCGCCTTCGCCTGCGCGCCGGAAACCGGGCAGTTTGCGAGGCAGAGCGCGGCGCCTAGAAATGCGATGATCGATACACGGATTCTCAGTGAGCCGTACGCAACTGTGGCTCGCCTCCGGAAAGCCGGAGAAGCCGGGTCTTGCTGAACGTTCATAGAGGTTGGTCTTCCTTAGTTTGTCCGCACGGGCGGAGGCAGGATTTGTTTTCGCGAGCGAAACGCTATCACCGATGCGCGGGAGCCGCAACAATTGTTGCTCTGCTTGCGTCGCTCTCCGTCGCGATGCACGCGCGGCAAAGCGCGGCGGCTCCGCGGCAAGCTGTTGCTGGTTCTTCAGCGGCATTTCATGGCCCCACGTTTTATCGAGATGTTGCGCCGATTTTGCAGGCGCATTGCGAAGTTTGTCATCGTAGCGGCGGGATCGCGCCGATGGCGTTCGTGATGTATCCGGAAGCGAAGGCGTTCGCGACTGCGATTCGAGTCGCGGCGCAGAGCAAAGCGATGCCACCTTGGTTCGCGGTTCCCGGCATCGGGCATTTTTCAAACGATCCGTCGCTCACGGCTGAACAAATCGCGACGTTGACGGCGTGGGCCAACGCCGGCGTGCCGGCGGGCGATGCGAAGGATGCGCCGCCACCGATGCGCTGGGCTGAATCGTGGACGATCGGCCAGCCCGATCTCGTCGTGAAAATGGCCCAGGGCGTCGCGATTCCGGCTGACGGCGACGTGGATTACACCTACGAGATCGTGCCGACGGGATTTGCGGAAGACAAATGGGTGCAGTCGGTCGAGGTGCTGCCGTCGCTGCGGACGAATGTGCATCACGCCGTCGTGTATGTGCGGCCGCCGGGATCGTCGTGGCTGAAGCATGCGCCGGTCGGCGCGCCATTCACGGCGGAGGATTTGAGCGATGCGGAAGACCGCCGCGGCGCGCACTGGACCGATGCCGACGTGCTGCTCGTATACGCGCCGGGGAGTTCGCCCGATGAATGGCCGGCGACTATGGCGAAATTTGTGCCGGCGGGATCGGATCTCGTGTTCCAGGTACACTACACGACGAACGGCCACGCGGGGACCGACGCGACGCGCGTGGGCATGAGTTTCGCGAAGCAACCACCACCGAAACGCGTGTTGACGTTGCAACTGACAAACGATCATTTCGTGATTCCGCCGGGTGCGCCGGATTATCGCGTCGAGGCCCGCGGAACGCTCCCGAACGACGCGCTGCTGCTCAGTCTGTTTCCGCACATGCATCTCCGCGGAAAAAAGTTTGAATACAACATCGTGCACCCAAGCAGCGACGCGCGGAATCCTAACTCTGGCGCTGCGACGGCGGGACAGTCGTCGCGCGAGTGGAAGACCGAGACGCTGCTGCGCGTGAACTACCATTTTCACTGGCAGATGAGTTATCGATTGGCGGAGCCGCTTTTCCTGAAAGCCGGAACGGAGTTGCAGGCAATCGCTTGGTACGACAACTCAAAGGATAATCCGCACAATCCCGATCCGGATGCGGCGGTACGTTGGGGTGATCAGACATACGACGAGATGATGGTGGGATTTTTTGATGTGGCGGTCGATGCGGCGCTCGACAAGAAGAAATTTTTTGAACGAAAGACGCAGTAACGGCCGATAGTAAGTAACAACTGGCGGCAGCAATACTCCAAGGGGCGAGGGCGCGATGGAAATTCGCAGCGGGTACGTGGACCTGAAAGTGGCGGACGGAACGACGATGCAAGCTTGGACTGCGCGGCCTGTCGATGGCGGGGCCCTTCCGGGGCTGCTCGTGTTCCAAGAGGCGTTCGGGGTGAACGAGCACATTCGCGACGTCACGCAGCGGTTTGCGCGCGAAGGATTTGTGGCGATTGCTCCCGAGTTGTACCACCGGACGGCGCGTGGGTTTGAGGCCAGCTACACCGACTTCCCTGCCACCGTGCCGCACGTGAACGCGCTGAAAGATGACCCGATGGAGGCGGACCAGCGCGCGGCGGTCGATTGGCTGACCGCTCAGCGCGTGAGCGAAGGGCGGACAGGCGCCGTCGGGTACTGCATGGGAGGACGGGCGGCGTTTTTGGCCGGGCTATCGCTGAAGATCGGGTGTGCGGCTTCTTATTATGGTGGCGGGATCGCGCCTCGGGGGAACAACGCCGGATTGCTGGGGCGGGTGTCGGACTTGGGCTGCCCGGCGCTGCTTTTTTGGGGCGGCAAGGATAAGCACATCACTCAGGATCAGGCGCTGGCAGTGCGGAATGCGCTGAGCGGCGCGGGGAAGAGCTTTATTAATGTCGAGATTTCGGATGCGGACCACGGGTTTTTCTGCGATGCGCGAGCGTCGTATAACGCGACTGCGGCGGCGGCGTCCTGGCCGATGACGTTGGCGTTTTTGCGGTTGCATACGGCGCAGGCGGCGGTCGCCGCGCGATAAGCCCTGGTGATTAGAGTAGGTTATCGTCCGCTAGCAGCGCGCGGCCGCCTCGAAGTGTGGCGGCCTTGGCGTCGATTCAGTGCGCCTCCAGATCGAGGGCGTGCGGAAGCGACGCCCCTACGTCGCCCCGTAGCGCGTGGCGCTCGGGTCGGGCGCGCGGGCTTCCGGTTCACAGCGTTGCGCACATGCTATTTGCTGTTTGACTAACGCATTCGCGGCCGCTTTGGACGCCTACAAAACGCTGTGCTAGATTTTAAAATCGGCGCTATCGGTGCGCAAACTCGTGCCCACGCAGACTCCAATCGATCCCCGGCGGACCTCGGACACCGGAACGAATCAGAAAATACACCGGGTAGAGGTGTATTGGACGGCGGTTACGTACAAGACCGTCGCCGTATACGTTCTTTTGGCGGTGGCGATTATCTTTGCCGTGCTGTACGTGGTCAGCCCGAATTTCTACACGAATACCGTCAAAAAAATCAGCACGGCCATCGATAACAGCGACAGCGAAGCGGTGGTGGCGAGCCAGACGCAGGCGAAATTCGTGAACCTGGACGGCAAGGTCCTAGTGAAAAAAGTGAACTCGGTGCAGTGGGTTGAAGCCGACTTTCACACCACATTGGATAAGGGCGACTTGGTGCAGACCGGGCCCGAAGGCGTGGCGCGCATCACGTTTGGCGATCGCACATCGTACACGGTGAAGCCTGACACGCTGATCACCGTGGAAGAAAACTCGATGGCCAACCGAGCGACCAGCGTCGCCGTGCGCATCAACACCGGGTCGGTCGACCTTGCGACGCCGAACTGGTCGTCACCGGATTCGAGAGCGGCGGTCAGCGTGGAAGATTCGACCGCGCAATTGCGCTCCAACAGCCGCGCGGCCGTGAAATCCGATCCGGAAACCAAGGAAAACGAAATCGTTATGGCGCGCGGAAGCGCGGAAGTGCAGCGCGGCTCCGAGCGCATCGAACTGGCGCAATTCCAGAAGGCGACTTTGCCCAAGGGCGGGCCGATTACGAAGGCTGACGTGCTGGCACCGCCGGAGCCTTTACAGCCTTTGAATCTGGCGCCGATCATTGCCGAGAATCCGAAAACGAGCAGTATTCATTTCGAGTGGAAGCCCGTGCAGGACGCGGTGTCGTACACGCTGCGGATCAGCACGACCACGATGTTCACCAAAGCGGTGAAGACGTCGACCGTGAGCGGGACCGGCGTGGATATCAGCGGACTCGATGCGGGCGATTATTTCTGGAACGTGGTTGCGACCGACGCGAAGAAGCAGTCGAGCGAAGTCAGCGACACGTTTAAGTTTACGCTCGTGGCGCAGGGCAAAACGCAGGAGATGGTGCTCGAGATTCAGGATACGCAGCTGCACGGGCGCGTGGCGGAAATCATCGGGCGGACCGAGCCCGGTGCTGCGCTGATCGTCAACGGACAGACGGTGCCGAACATCGGGCCGGACGGAACCTTCCGGTATTTCACCGATCCACTGACGCCGGGAGAACACACGATTGTGATCATTGGGCAGAATCGCCGCGGAGGAACGGCGAAGCAGCAGGTGTCGATTGTGGTGCCCCGCTAGCAACGGCACAGAGGGCCGCGTGACGAGGCATAACCTGCTGGTCGATGGGAGTGAGCAAGGGCGCGGATTGAAACTGGATCGCGCCGAATCAGTGGGCGACCGAAACGCGGTGACTTCGCGGGTCGTGACGGTCGGGGACAACGGAATCGCGAGGCGATTCGTCGAAGAGTGCTTCCCGGGCAGCGGAGAGAAGTCTCCGCGGAGGATCGAGGAATGAACAAGAACGGTTACAACCTCAGGTCGGTGTTCAGTTTGTTTTCGTCCGACTTGGCGATCGACCTGGGCACGGCGAACACGCTGGTCTTTTCGCACGGCAAAGGGATTGTGGTGAACGAGCCATCGATCGTGGCCATCAACAAGGCGACCGGCGAAGTCGTGGCGGTGGGCAAGGATGCGAAAGACATGCTCGGCCGGACGCCGGGCAACGTCGTGGCCATCAAGCCGATGAAAGACGGCGTCATCGCCGATTTCAAAGTCACCGAGAAAATGCTGACGCACTTCATTCAGAAGGCGCACAACCGGCGCGTTCTGGTGCATCCGCGCATCGTGATCGGGGTTCCAAGCGAAATTACGCCGGTCGAAAAGCGGGCGGTGCAGGATTCCGCCTATCGCGCTCGAGCGAGCGAAGTGTATCTCGTGGAGCAGGCGATGGCGGCGGCGATCGGCGCGGGACTTCCGGTCGATGAACCGTCGGGAAACATGGTCGTCGATATCGGCGGCGGGACGACGGACATCGCGGTCATCTCAATGAGCGGCATCGTGTATTCGCGGTCGGTGCGGGTGGCCGGCAACGAGATGGACGAAGCGGTCATGCAGTATCTGAAGCGCAAGTACAACCTGCTGGTCGGCGAGCGCACCGCGGAACAGATCAAGATGGAGATCGGCTCGGCATATCCGCTGGAAAAGCCACTGACGATGGAGGTAAAAGGGCGCAACCTGATCGAAGGCGTGCCCCGAACGGTGACGATCGACGACAGCGAAATCCGCGAAGCGTTGGGCGAATGCGTGGCGACGATTTTGAATGCGGTGCGCGTGGCTCTCGAACGCACTCCTCCCGAACTTTCGGCCGATATCAGCGATCGCGGCATCGTGCTGACCGGCGGCGGCGCGCTGTTGAAGAATTTGGACAAGCGCATTCGCGAAGAAACGGGATTGCCGGTATCGATCGCGGACGATCCGCTGGCATCGGTCGTGCTCGGTACAGGCAAGATGCTGAGCGACTTTAAATTGTTGCGGCAGGTTTGCATCGATTGAGATTTGCGTTCGGCAAAGATTTGCTGCTTTGAGATTTGGGTAATTTGTTCTTGCTGAGGTAAGAGGCACAGACAGGAGTGTCTGTGCTACGGGATGCCATGGTCGCGATTCCTTCTCGCCATAAAAGTTTGGTCCTGCTCATCGGTGTGGTCGTGCTGCAAGTGCTGTTTCTTGCGGTGCAGATCCGGCGCGATTCGCAGGGGCGGCTGATCCGGGTCTGGACTGTCGGCGCGGTGACGCCTTTCGAGCGAGCAGGCGCCAGTGGAGTCGGCGGAATCCGCGGAGTCTGGAATCACTACTTCGCATTGCAACATACCTCGCGTGACAACGAACGGCTGGTCCAAGAGAACGCCGAGTTGAAACTGCAACTCGTTCAACTGCAAAACAAAGCGGACGAAGCGGACCGGCTGGCGAAGCTTTTGAATTTTCGGCAGAGCCACCAGAATGTGCCGATGCTCGGCGCACGGGTGATTGGCGCGAGCGCGGATTCGGCGACGCAGACGATTTTTCTCGATCGCGGCGAGCGCGACGGCATCCGGCGCAACATGGGCGTGATCACGCCGGACGGCGTTGTCGGCAAAGTGAGCGAGTCATATCGCGACACGGCGCAGGTGCTATTGCTGACCGATAAAGACAGCGGCGTCGGCGCGATGCTGGCCGCATCGCGGATTCAGAGTCCGGTGGGCGGCGTGGGCGAGCCTCTGCTCGCGATGAAATACGTGGCGAACGACGACACCGTGGCGATCGGCGAGCGCGTCGTAACCAGCGGCATGGACCGGATCTTTCCGCGCGATCTCCCGGTCGGCACCGTGGCGCAGATCAAAGACGGCAATCCGTTCAAGCAGATTCGATTGAAGCCGGCGGCAAATCTGGAAAGTCTGGAAGATGTGATCGTGCTGCTCACGCTGCAGCCGATCGACCTGACTAAGTCCGAGAAAGAAGCCGGTAACGCCAGTAGCGGGCCGACTTCGGAAACCGCCAAGAAAGATTCGCCCGCGCCCGCGAAGACGGCTAAGCCATGAACGACACGTATGACTTGAGGATGGGCGAGTCCCACATTGAGGTTCACAAGTTTCGCGGCGGCGCGATTGTGGCTGCAACGATTATTGCGCTGTTCCTGCAAACTTCGGTTCCGGTTCACTTCCAAAAATTCGCGATCCTCGATCTGCCGCTGCTGATCACGATTTATTTCGGTTTGAGCCGGCGGAACCCTTCGACGGGATTGCTGCTGGGCATGATGATCGGCTTGCTGCAGGACAGTTTGAGCGGGCCGACAGTGCCGATCGGGCTCTATGGCATCGCGAAAACGATCATCGGGTACCTGGCGTCATCGATTGGCGCGCGGCTCGACACCGAGCATCCGATTGCGCGGTTTGCGTTGACCGTCATCTTTTTCGGGGTACACCAGGGTGTTGTCGTACTGACGCGGCGGTTGCTGCTGGCGCAGCCGGAGCCTTGGTTCAACCTGCATCTTGCGATTGGCGCCGCGGTGAACGCGGTCGTGGGAGTTTTCCTCTTCATGCTGCTCGATCGCCTGCGGAAAAACTAGTCACCACCAGTCGATTTTGACAGAGCAACGTTGGCATCCCTCACGATAGCCACCCCGCGAACCTTCTGGTAGCATCGCCTCAAGCTCGCCCAGGTACCCCAGGAAGCCCATCGGCTTCTCTAGAAATCAACCGACTGGCGAAGGAGCGCCATGAATCCCTCCCGATTCGATATCGTAACGATTGGCGGTGGCATGGCCGCATCCGCACTCGGAGCGGCCATGGCAAAACACGGCGCACGGGTTCTAATCCTCGAAAAAGAAACGAAATTCCGCGATCGCGTCCGCGGCGAATACCTTGTTCCATGGGGCGCCGCGGAAGCCGTCGAACTTGGCCTCCGCGCTGCACTGGTGCAATCCTGCGCCACAGAAGTGCCGATCGTCGACATGGGATTCGGCCCGCGCCCGCTGATCGAGACCACCCCGCAAAAGCTTCCCAGCATGACGTTTCATCATCCCGAGATGCAGGAAACGCTACTCGCCCAAGCGGAAAATGCGGGCGCCGAGGTGCGCCGCGGCGTGACCGCCACCAACGTAGAAACGGGCTCGAACCCTGCCGTATTCACAGGTAACGGTGGCGAAGAAAAGATAGGCGCTCGTTTGGTTGTGATCGCCGACGGCCGCGGCTCCACAACCCGAAAATGGGCCGGCTTCTCAGTAAAGACCGATGTGTATCCATTTCAGTTCGCGGGCGTCCTTCTCGAGGGAGCCTCAGTCTCTTCGGACTTGGCTTGGTTCGTATTCAATTCCGAGTTCGGATTGGTCGCCGGCGTCGCTCCCCAGAGCAAGAATCGCTGCCGCGCCTACCTGGGCTACCCAACCGACGGCGCGTTCACACTTCAAGGTAGCGACAAAGTCGAAAAATTTCTCGCCGAGACGCGTCGCGTCGGTCCGATGTTCGCCGATTGCTATGCGCAGGCGAAGAGCATCGGGCCGTTGGCCGCGTTCGACGCCGGCTACATTTGGGTCGATCATCCCTATCGCGATGGCGTCGCCTTAATCGGCGAAGCTGCCGCCGTCAGCGACCCCAGCTTCGGACAAGGCATGTCTCTTGCCTTACGCGACGCCCGCGTCCTTCGTGACGCGCTCGTCAGCGATTCCGATTGGGATCGTGCCGCCCATCGTTATGCGGAACAACACGACAATTATTTTCAGGCTACGCACACCGTATGCTGCTGGTTTCGCAGGATGTTTCAAGAACAAGGACGTGCCGCCGATGCCCGACGTCAAAAAGCCATGCCGGGCATATTGGCAGACATCACTCGCGTCCCCGACCATCTCTTCGGTGGTCCTGAGCTTCCGATGAACGAAACCGTTCGCGCCCGCTTCTTCGGCGACGCCTGAAAAACGCGACCGTGCCGCGAACGCTTGCCTCGAAAGAGCTAATTTTTCAACAGGAATTGTTTGAAGTCGTCGTACTTGCTGGATACGGGTAGCGAGAGTTTGGGGCGTTTTAGGTAGGCGGCGAGACGGTCGGGGAGCGGGGGCGCTATGCCGATCGCACGTTCTACGACTTCGGAAAATTTTGCGGCGTGGGCAGTGGCTAAGACCAGGCCTTGCGCGGGTTCGGCGTGTTCGCGCTTGTAGCCTCCCCAACCCAGGATTCCGACGGCGGTGTGCGGGTCGGCGATGTAGTGGAAGCGCTCGTAGACGGATTTCATGGCGGCTAGGGTTTCGGCGTCGGTGGCGCCGTGTCCCCAGATTTCGCGTTGGACGTATTCGAGGCGGCCGCGGCATAGGTCGAGGAGGCGCGGAAAATTATTGGGGCTGCCGACGTCCATGGCGTTCGAATAAGTGGCGGTTGCGGGGCGAGGGCGAAATTCTCCGGTGCGCAAATATTCGGGGACGACGTCGTTCGCGTTGGTGGAGGCGATGAAACGCGCGACGGGCAGGCCGATGCGCTTGGCGAAGAGCCCCGCGGTGAGATTACCGAAATTGCCGCTGGGAACCGAGACGATCAGCGGAACCGACGCGACCGGGAGCTGGCCGTAGGCAGCTACGTGATAGAACATTTGCGGGAGCAGGCGGCCGATGTTGATGGAGTTGGCCGAGGTTAGGAACGCGCGCTTGTTCAGCTCGACATCGGAGAAGGCTTGTTTGACGAGCCGCTGGCAATCGTCGAACGAGCCGGCGACTTCGAGCGCCGTGATGTTTTCGCCGAGCGTGGTGAATTGTTTTTCTTGCGCGTCACTGATGCGTTTGGACGGATAGAGAATTACGACGCGAATTCCAGGGACGCCCAGGAAGCCGTGAGCCACGGCGCTGCCGGTGTCGCCGGATGTGGCTACGAGAACGGTGAGCGAGCGGGTTTCGCCGCGAACGAAATAGCCCATCATGCGAGCCATGAAACGGGCGCCGAAATCCTTGAACGCGAGCGTCGGCCCGTGGAACAGCTCGAGAATGTGTAGGCCCGGCGAGAGCGAGACGAGTTTTACGGGAAAGTTGATCGATTCGCTCACGATCTGCCAGAGGACGTCTTCGGGCACGTCCGGCGCCGCAAACGGCGTTACGACTCGGAAGCAGACTTCGGTGAATGGCAGCGCGCGGAACTGTTCGAGCTCTTCGGGCGAGCGGCGGGCGATTTCGACGGGCATGTAGAGGCCGCCGTCAGGGGCGAGGCCGCGTAAGACAGCACCGCGCAAAGACGTGAGCGGAGCTTGTCGAGATGTGCTGCGGTATCTCATTCGAGCGCAATCATTCTAGCGTTTTTTCGAACGTGGGCGGGCGACTCACGAGACGTTGGCGCGGCCGGATTTTTTTTCGAGCTGTTCGTGGATTTTCTCGAGGAAGAGTTCGCCGGCATCGTTGGCGGCGCAATCGGGTGACGAAAGTGTGTGCAGATCGGCGACAGGAAGCGTGCAGTGGGCGAGAGCTTCGTAGCTCTGATGCCGCGCAGCGAGGAGCTTGGGGTAGCAGCGTTTGACCGTGTCGCGCGGGGTTTCGCCGCTCTTCGGCTGGAAAGCGCCGCGCCACAGCACTGGTTTCGGGTCGTTGAGATAGCGGCCGATGAGAAGCTCCTGCTCCTGGGGCGAGGCAGCGAGATAGACGACGGTCATCTGGCGGCGCAGTCGCATCAATATATTGTTGCCGGCGTAAATGACGCTGCCGGTGGTGTCGAGAACGAGTTGGCGCTGCGGGTCGCGCTCGAGTTCGGAGAGCAATTCGTCGAGGGCTGCGATTTCGGCGGAGAGGTAATCGGCCTCGCGCTGCGCATAAGTGGCGCTGTTGGGCCAGCCCATCCAGGCGGCGACGCCGTTGATTCCGCTGTGGCCGGCGGAGACGAGGTGCGGTTCGAGGCGGTCTTCAATGACGTCGTCGCACGAAATGCTGGGGCGGCCGGTCGCCGCTAAACGCTTTGTCCAGAATGATTTCCCCGCGCCGGACATACCGACGAGGGCGATGCGGAGTGCGGGAGAAGAGTGAAGCGCCATGAGTTGACGGCTTGTACCTTATCGCGTGCTTTCGCACGGAGCAAGTCCGTGGAAACGTGGCCTTTCTCGAGTTCGATGGTTCGAGGATGAAATACCTGGTGGCGTGCGGAAACCTTTCGCTCCCCTAAACGTCTTATGGTAAGAAGGATGGCTATGGCTGACAAAAAAGAGCAATCGGGGGATTTGCTGCAGGGGACGCTCGACCTGCTGATTTTGAAATCGCTGGCGAACGGGGCGATGCATGGGTACAGCGTGGCGGAGTGGATTCACGAGAGTTCGCAGGATGTGCTGCGGGTGGAAGAAGGTGCACTGTATCCGGCGCTGCACCGGCTCGAGCTGCGCGGTCTGCTGTCGGCGGAGTGGGGCACGTCGGACAACAACCGGCGGGCGAAGTTTTATTCGTTGACCGCGGCGGGACGGAAGAAGCTTTTGCAGGAGACCGAGTACTGGCAGCGGATGTCGGGGGCGATCGCGCGCGTTTTGCAGACGGCGTAAGAGTTCGCGCGTCTTACGGTCTTCCGATTGAGGATTTTTGTTTCGCGATTTGGAGAGAGCGAGATGGCAACGGGCCGGCTCGGGAAATTCCTACAGCGATTGCGCGCGTCGGTAAGTTCGCTGCAGGTGGATCGCGATCTCGACGACGAGCTTGCGTTTCATGTGGCGAAGCGCGTGGAGAAAAATCGCGACGCGGGGATGGATGAGGCGGAGGCGCGTTACGCGGCACAACGACAGTTGGGAAATACGACGCTGCTGAAAGAGAGAACGCGCGAGGTGCGGGTTTTTACGTGGCTGGAGACGTTGTGGCGGGACTTCACGTACGCGCTGCGCGCGCTGCGGCACTCGCCGGGATTTACGGCTATGGCGATTGCGACCCTGGCGCTGGGCATCGGGTCGTCAACCGCGATTTTCAGTGTGATCCACAATGTGCTGATCGAGCCGTTCGCGTATCCGGACGCGAACCGTTTCATGACCGTGGAGGTTCACGACGCAACGCGCAACGGCGATGCGGGGCGCGCGGAATATTCGGCGCCGGAATTTCTGGACTACAGCGAGAAAAATCATGTGTTCGATCTCGCGATTGCCGATGCGAGCGAGGATGTGTTGTTTCAAGTGGGCGGGGGAGTCGAGCGGCTGCACGGAGTTTTGTGCACGCCGAACACGTTTGAATTTTTTGGATTGGCGCCGCTGATCGGGCGCGCGATGCAGCCTGATGACTACGAACCGGACGCGCCGCCGACGTTTGTGCTCGGATACAAGGCGTGGATGTCGCATTTTGGCGGCGATCCGACAGTGGTGGGACAGACGTATGTGCTGAACGGCACCGCGCGGACGCTGATCGGCGTGATGCCGCGGCGATTTGGCTGGGGCGACGGTGACGTGTTTTTGCCGGTGAAGCCGACGCGCGAGGAACGCGCGTTTGTGGCGGGGGAGTTTCCGCCGGTTTGGTATTTGATGGGGCACTTGAAGCCGGGAGTGACGGTTGCGCAGGCGCAGGCGGATCTGACCGTAATCGCGAATCAACTTTCGAAAATTTATCCGAAGAGCTATCCGCCGCCTTTCCTGGTGAAGATTGTTTCAGCGACGGACATGGTGGTAGGAAATTTTCGGATGACGCTGTACCTGACGCTGGGAGCGGTGGCGCTCTTGCTGCTGATCAGCTGCGCGAATCTGGCGAATTTGATGCTGGCGCGGTCGACTGCGCGCGAAAAGGAATTCGCGGTGCGGGCAGCGCTGGGGGCGAGCCGGTGGAGATTGATCCGGCAGCTGATGGTGGAGAGTTTGATTTTGTCGGTGTGCGGTGGCGCGGTGGGCATGGGGCTCGCGGCGGTTGCACTGAATTCGATCGTGGCGCTGATTCCTCCGGTGACGATTCCGGCCGAAACGGAAATCACGATGAATCTGCCGGTGCTGCTGTTTGCGGTGGCGGTGGCGATGCTGACCCCGATGATTTTTGGATTGGTGCCGGCACTGCGGGCGGCGCGGAACGATTTGGAGCGGCCCCTGCGCGATTCGGGCAAAGGGGCGAGCGGGACGGCACGGCAAGGGCGATTTCGCGATGCGGTGATCGTTTGCGAGGTGGCGCTGTCGTTCACGCTGCTGGTTGGCGCGGGATTGCTGATGCGGAGTTTTCTGGCGCTGCGCGACGTGAGCATCGGAATGCGGCCGGATCACGTGTTGGTGACCCGGCTGCCGCTGCCGTCCGAGCGGTATCAGACGGCGCCGCAACTGACTTCGTTCTATCGGCCGTTGCTGGGACGGCTCAGGGATCTGCCGGGAGTGATTGATGTGGCGGAAACCAGCGCGCTGCCTCCGTACGGGGGATTTCCAACGGATGTGGAAATTGCCGGTGTTGTACACAAGGAGAAATGGCAGGCGCTGTTTCAACTTTGCAGCGAAGGATATTTTTCGGTGTTACACATCGACCTGAAGAATGGGCGCGCGTTCAACGCAGCCGAAGTGAACGACGCGCGGCGCGTGGCGGTGGTGAATCAGACGTTCGTGCGGCGGTATCTGGTCGAGGGCCGCGCTGCCATCGGGCAGCGGGTGCGCGTGTCGGACCTAGAGAATTTTCCGGATCGCGTGGTGGAACCGTGGTTCGAAATCATAGGTGTGGTCGGCGACGTGCGGAACCAGGGATTGCAGCAGCCGGTGCAACCGGAGATGTGGCTGCCATACACCGTGACGGGGTCAGGTCAGCGCGGAGTTTTGGTTCGAACGGCGAACGATCCGATGGCGTTGATGGGATTGGTGCGGCGCGAAGTTTGGGCGGTCGACCGAAGTGTGGCGCTGACGTACACGGGGACGATGGAGAACTACATTCACTTGCAATCGTATGCGGGGCCGCAATTTGGATTTGTGTTGATGACGGTGTTCGCGTCGGTGGGGTTGTTGCTGGTGACCATTGGAGTTTACAGCGTGGTTGCGTACGCGACGGAGCGGCGCACGCATGAGATCGGGATTCGAATGGCGCTGGGAGCGACGCGGTCGGATGCCTTGAAGCTCGTGCTGGGGATGGGATTGCGCGTGATCGGCGTTGGGGTGGCGATTGGGCTGGCGGCGAGTTTGACGTTGTCGCGCGTTTTGGCGAGCGCGTTGTGGCAGGTGTCGGCGCGCGATCCGTTGACGATCGCGAGCGTGGCGGTGCTGTTGCTTGGCATCGGCGTGATGGCATGTGTTGTGCCTGCGCGGCGCGCGACGAGCATCGAGCCGACGCTGGCGCTGCGTCACGACTGAGTTTAGTCCGTCCGCAATTTGCGGGAGAAGGAGCGTCAGCGTGCCGTTACCGTGGCTGAATGAAATTTGCCTTCGTGTTCGAACGCTCTTCACGCGTAAGCAGCTCGATCGCGACCTTGACAAAGAACTCGCGTTCCATCTCACGAAACGTGAAGAGAAGAATCGCGCGTCGGGCCTCGAATCACCCGAAGCGCGCTACGCCGCACACCGCCAACTCGGCAACGAAACGTCGATAAAGAACGAAATTCGCGGCATGCGAACGCTTCCAACCGTCGAGAATTTTGCGCAGGACGCGCGCTACGGCGCGCGAACGCTACTCAAGACTCCGCTGTTCGCCGTGATCGCGATCGCGACGCTCGCGCTGGGAATTGGCGCAAGCACGGCGATCTTCAGCGTTGTGAATAGCGTCCTACTGCGGCCGCTCCCCTATGCCCAGTCCGATCGCGTCGTGCAAGTGTGGGAGACAAATCTCAAAGCTTCGGCCGACCGCAATGTCGTCAATCCGGTGAATTTTCTCGACTGGACCGAGCAGAATCGCTCGTTCAGTGGAATGGCGGCGGTCGTCAACACATCGACAAAGCTTGGGCTCGGCCACGAACCGATGCAGGTTCCGGCGATCATGGTCTCGCCGCAATTTTTCTCCGTGCTTGGCGTTACGCCGCTTCTCGGCAGCACGTTCATCGACGCCGACGGAAAGGAGGGCGCGGACATCAAACTGGTCCTTAGTTACGAATTCTGGCAACAGCAATTCGGCGGAGACGAAAACGTAGTCGGGCGACACATACAAAACAACGAGAGGCCCGCGACGATCATCGGCGTGATGCCGCGCGGCTTCGCCTTGCCGAACGTGCGGGGCAGCGTGTTCCTGCCGTACGCAATCGATAGAAGCGACAAGTTCGCAAAAGAAGGTCGCTACATGATGGTGGTCGCGCGGCTGAAACCCAGCGTGACCTTGGCGCAAGCAAATGAAGACATGAAGCGCGTGGCAGAGTACACCGTCGGGGTACGGCCAAACTTCAACACGAACTGGGGCGCGCTCGTGGTGCCGATGCTGGAAGACGCAACTCAGGATGTGCAGAAGCCGCTGTTGTTGTTGCTCGGTGCGGTCGGGTTTGTATTGCTGATCGCATGCGCGAACGTCGCCAATCTATTGCTGATGCGCGGCGCCGGGCGCGCGCGCGAACTCGCTGTGCGCGTGGCGCTGGGTGCGGCGCGAGGGCGCGTTGTGTGCCAGCTGCTGGCCGAAAATCTGGTGTTGTCGATCTTCGGCACGTTGGGCGGACTCGCCATCGCGAGGTGGGGATTGCGCGCGCTGCTCGCGTTGATTCCACCGGCTGCGCCACTGCCGCGGATGGAATCGATTCGCATCGACACTACGGTGTTTCTGTTTGCGCTGGGATTAACGTTCGGCACGACGCTACTGTTCGGATTGTTGCCAGCCCTACATGTGTCACGCGTCGATCTTCTCGAAGCGCTCAAGCAAGGAACCTCGCGCACCGGCGTCGGCGGCAATCGGCGCGTACGACAAGCGCTGATGGTCACGGAAATCACGCTCGCCCTGATGCTGTCGGTCGGCGCGGGCCTGCTGTTACGCAGCTTCCAGCGACTGACTTCCGTGAACCTGGGCTTTCGCACCGACAATCTGGTAACCATGCGCGTCTTTGTGAGGGACAACACGGTGCCGATCGCCGCGCGCGCGCACTACCTGGAGGATTTGGTGGGAGCAGTACGCGGCGTTCACGGCGTCGAGGCAGCCGGCTTCACCGATGCTCTTCCATTGATGGATCGCGTCTCGGGGTCGTGTTTTGCGCTCGGCGCGGAGCTTCCCCAGAACGAGGCGGATGCCCCTTATGCTCAGTTCCTTGTTGTAAGTTCCAAATATTTCGACGCGATGCGAACGCCATTTCTTGCGGGCCGCGACTTCAACGCGCATGACGCCATCGATGCGCCGACGTCCGTAGTTGTGAATCAGGCCTTTGCGCGGAAGTTTTTGCCGGGCAGGGATGCGATCGGCCAGCAGATGAGTGTGTGCTGGGAGGTAAAGAATCCAGCGCGCATTGTCGGAGTCGTGGGCGACGCGCATCAAACGCGACTAAAAGACAATCCCGTTCCAACAATTTTTCTTCCGAATTCGCAGTCCGCTGCCTATGGAGTGACACTAGTCATTCGTACGGAGGGTGATCCCAGCCAAATTATTCGTCCGGTAGAAAGGGCGATTCACGAATACGATCCTCAGCAAGCCGTCTCCGAGGTCCAGACGATGGACCACGTCTTCTCGGACGCCGCTTCCGACGCGCGATTCCAGCTTGTCTTGCTGGTCATTTTCGCGGGAATCGCCGTCGTCCTCGCGATGATTGGCGTTTACGGCGTCGTTTCGTATTCCGTGACGCAGCGAACACAGGAAATCGGCGTGCGCATGGCGATGGGCGCGGGCAATTCCGAAATTGCGCGAATGGTTTTGCGCGAAGCACTGTTCCTTGCCGGATTGGCCGTGGCGATCGGCTTCGGCGGCGCGCTCGCCCTAACTCGCGTGATGGAATCGCTGCTTTACGAGACGGCGCCGACCGATCCCATCACTCTCGGCTTGGCGGCAGTATCGGTTCTCGTGGTCGTGATCGGGGCGGCTTTGGTGCCCGCGCGGCGCGCCGCGCAGGTCGATCCTCTGGTTGCTCTACGGTACGAATAACCCATGGTTCTTCGAACCACAACGAACCATGAAAGAAGCGGCAACCTGGTCGCTGAAAACAAACGGCTTACTCCTTCTTTCTAAGGAATAGACGCGTGCGGAGACAAACGTGCTGCCATCCATGCGACGAATATGGCTGAGAATTCGAATGTTGTGGACTCGGCGCGAACTCAATCGCGATCTCGACGATGAGCTCGCATTTCATCTCGCGCAGCGGACCGACAAGAATCACGCCGCAGGAATGGATGCTGCCGAGGCTGGCTACGCTGCGCACCGCCAACTCGGCAACGTAACCTATTTGAAAGAGCGCACGCGCGAAGTCCGCGTCCTCACTTCCATCGAAAACGCCTGGCGCGACATTCGCTTTGGCGCGCGCATGCTTCTCAAGGAGCCTGGCTTCACGTTGATCGTGATCCTCACGCTCGCTCTCGGCATTGGCGCCAACACCGCGATCTTCAGCATCATCAACGGCTTCATGCTCCGACCGCTACCGATTTCCAGTCCGCGTAGTGTCGTCTATCTCGCCTTCCACCAAGGCCCCGAAAATTTCGATCACGAATTCTCGTTCCAAGAATTTTCCGACATCCAAAAGCAAACCTCCGACGTTTTCAGTGGCTCGGCCGGCATCATCTTTGGCGGGTCCGCCGGATTCGAAAATCAAGCTGACGGCTTCACACTCGAAGGTCACACAGAGCCCGTACAAACCTCATTCGTCTCTGGCAATTTCTTTCCGATGCTCGGCATTTCTCCCGCGCTGGGCCGTCTCATTCTTCCGGAGGAAGGGAAATCGCCCGGCGCCGATCCCGTTGTGGTCATCAGCGATCGTTATTGGAAAACGCGTTTCCATGCAGATGCGAACATCGTCGGCAAACAAGCCGCCATCAATGGACACCCCGTCACGATCGTCGGTGTCACACCGGTAGGATTCGAAGGCGTCACTCCGCTCCTGTCGATGCAAGCCTATCTGCCGCTGGGAATGGCGACGCTCGACAGCGACGGCAATACCGATTTCATCACGGACCCAAAAAACCATGCGCTCGTGATCCTCGCACGCTGGAAAGACGGAATGAACGCCGAGAAGGCTCAGCCGGCGCTCGACATCGTCGGCCAGCGTCTGTTGCAGCAAAACGCGCGTCACGAAGATTCAAGCTCATTGCGCGCAATTCCCCTCCGTGCGCCCGGCATAACAAATCCGCCGGGATTGCTGCCCAAGCTCGCGAGCCTATTCGTGATCCTCGCGGGCCTCGTGCTCCTACTCGCGTGCGTCAACGTCGCGAACCTGGTGCTCGTTCGCGCCACCTCTCGCGAACGCGAAATCGCCGTACGCAACGCACTGGGCGCTTCGCGGACGCGGATCGTGCGCCAACTGCTGACCGAAAGCCTGCTGCTCTCCTGCACCGGCTGTCTCGCGGGCGCGATCATTGGCGTCAACGGGATTCGAGCTATCTCCACCGTCGATTTCGGAACCGATCTTCCCTTGCTCCTGAGTTTTCCATTCGACTGGCACGTTTTCCTTTACGCCGCCGCCATCGCACTCGCTACCGGGATCCTCGTCGGACTTTTTCCCGCGCTGCGGGCTTCGCTCACCAACCTGCGCGATGTTCTCTATTCCGGCGGCCGCGGCTCGACAAATCGCCGCCAGCACCTTCGCAGCGCGCTCGTCACCGTGCAAGTCGGAGGCTCACTCGCGCTCCTCGTCGTCGCGGGACTTTTCCTCCGTAGCCTGCAACATGCGCAAAGCTCCGATCTCGGATTCGACCCACGCGGCGTCGTGAATCTCACCTCCGACCCACACGAAATCGGCTATAACAAAACGCAGTCCGTTGCGTTCTACAACGAACTGCTCGAGCGCATTCGCGCACGGCCCGAAGTGAAATCGGCCAGCATCGCCTCCACGGTCCCACTCGGCGACACCGTGTTTGGCGACGAACTCGAAATTCCGGGACATCCAACCGAAAAAAACCACCCCTCGCCGCACGCCATCTGGGTTGCGGTCTCATCGCATTACTTTGAAACGATGGGCATCTCTTTGCTGCGGGGTCGCGAGCTCAGCGAGGCCGACACCGAAACTTCGCAACCAGTCGCGATCATCAATGCGGCGATGGCCGAAAAATACTGGCCCAACCAGGATCCCATCGGAAAAATCTTCACGCGCGTCACAAATGCCAAGCGCGCCATTCAGATCGTTGGCATCGCGAGAAATTCCCGCCTCGACCAAATCTCGGGTCCGTTCAACGATGGCTTCTACATCCCGTTTGGCCAGAACTTCGTTTCTACTGCTACGCTGCAAATTCGAACCACGGCGCCGACCGACGCAATGGCGCGCATCGCGCTCGACCAGATCCATTCCATCTCGCCAACGATGCCGGTCTTCGGAATTCGCACGATGGCGCGCCTGATTAACGGCGGCAACGGCCTGTTGTTCTTCAAAGCAGGCGCCGCCATCGCAGCCGCACTTGGGTTTCTCGGTCTCGTTCTCGCAGTCGTCGGTGTCTACGGCGTGATGTCGTACAGCGTCAGCCGGCGCACTTCAGAAATCGGCATTCGCATGGCGCTAGGGGCGCGACGCGAACAAGTGCTCACGATGATCTGCCGACAAGGCGCGCTCCTGGTCGCCTTCGGACTCGCAACCGGCCTCCTCTGTGCCTTCGCCATCGGACGCCTCATGAGCGATTTCTTGGTCGACGTCGCGCCAACCGACCCGATTACCTTCGTGGGCGTTTCGATCCTGCTGACGGCGATCGCGCTCCTGGCCTGCTTCATCCCAGCGCGCCGCGCGACCAACATCGAGCCGACACAGGCCCTCCGCCATCAATAGAAACTCGAACCGCAACATGATCCGGTAGCTCGGCTCGTCCGGGTTTTCTACAGGCTAGTACCACACAGGGAACCTGTCCGCGCGGACGGCTTGCACCCCCACCCCCACGCGTGTACCGTGGAATCGGACCTCTTTCGCTGCTATTGCACGCGAAAATGAGCATCCGTGCAGTCACACTGAGGGCGCGAGCAGCCTCCGACATAATCCGGTTCAGGCTGATAACAAGCGTTGCAGCAGGCGCGGCTCGGGTCGCATGCCGCCCTTGAAAACGCGCGCGCGGGGATTTCGTGTCGTACTGGTTTCGTAACGATAATCGGTTGCCGCAAGCGCGGCTGGCAGTGGTTTCCTACGTCATCGTGGGCATGATCGGCCTTTTGCTGGTCGGTTTCTGGAAGTTGCAGGTCATCGACTCGGACAAGTACTTACAGTGGGCCGACCGTAATCGTATCCGGTCCATTCCTGTAATCGCGCCGCGCGGGCGCATGCTCGATCGCGAAGGCCGCGTGCTCGTCGATAACTACCCTTCTTTCAGCGTTTTACTCCTCCGCGATGACCCGGCTCAAGTGGCTAAGGACCTCCCGACAATCTCGGATGGTCTCGGCATTCCCATAAACGACCTTACCGACCAGCTCGACAACGCGCGCGAGCTGCCCAAATTTCAGCCGATCGTCATCAAGCCTGAAGCTACCCCGGGGGACGTCGCCTTCCGGGAAGCACACCGCTCCGACATCCCGGAACTCGAAATGCTGATGGTTCATCGCCGGCGCTACCTGCCAAACGGCTTCATGGCCCACGCCAGCGGTTATGTCGGTGAGGTCAGCGAAAAGCAGATCGAAGACAGCAACGGTAAGTTTCGTCCCGGCGACTTTGTCGGCAAAACTGGGCTGGAACGCCAATATAACGACATGCTTCAGGGGACCGACGGCATGCGCCGGGTCATCGTTAACAGCATCGGCAAGGAAGTCGATCGATTGCCGACTCTTGAAGCCATCCCTGGCAAGCAGATTCAGCTCAGCATCGACTACGACCTGCAGGCAATGGCGGAGCAGTCCCTCGGCGCGCGACCAGGCGCGGTCGTTGCCCTCGACCCGCGAACGGGCGAAATCCTGGCGATGGTCAGCCGACCAACGCCTGACCCCAACGATTTCGCGGTGCGCATCTCGAACAAAGAGTGGAAAGACCTCAACGACGACCCATTGAAGCCACTGCTGAATCGCGCGATTCAGGCGCAGCTAGCGCCCGGGTCGGTGTTCAAGATCATTACCGCGACCGCCATGCTGGAAGACAAAGTGCCAGCCGAAAGCTATACGGCGTTTTGCCCCGGCTACGGAACCTTCTTTGGTCGCCAATATCACTGCTGGGTCTACTACTCCAAAAAAGGCGCTACGTCCCATGGAGCCGTCAACCTCCACGACGCTATCCTGGAGTCGTGCGACGTCTTTTTCTACAACGTCGGCATGAAGCTCGGCATCGACCGCCTTGCCTACTACGCCAGCGGCCTGGGCATCGGCCATAAAACCGGCATCGACCTCCCGTCGGAAGAATCGGGTTTGATGCCTTCCCAGGAATGGGTCGAGCGAACTTTTCACCGCAAGTGGTACGCCGGCGAAGTGATATCGGTCGCCACGGGCCAGGGTGCCGTGACCACGACTCCTCTTCAACTTGCCCGGATCATCGGTGGGATCGCCTCTGGCGGGGTTTTCAAGCAGCCGCACATGCTGAAAGACGCGCCGAACGTCGGCGAAGAGAAATTCCCAATCTCCGAGGCCACGGTCGAAAAGGTCACCGAAGCGATGTATGGCGTGATCAACGAGCCGCACGGAACTGGCGATAAACTCAGGCTCACCGGCATCGAGTTCAGCGGCAAGTCCGGTACGGCGCAGGTCATCGGCTATAGCAAAATGGCGCTCATTCACAAGGGATCACAATTTGCCGACAATGCGTGGTTCGTCGGGTATGCGCCCAAGCGCAATCCCGAGATTTGCGTGGCCGCCCTGATTCAGGAAAGCGGCCAGCACGGCGGCGAAGCAGCCGGTCCGGTTGTGCGCGATGTCGTGAAGGCCTTTTACGACAAGCGAACCAAGCGCACCGAGGGCATCACCAATGCCGATGCTACCAAGCCGTACGACCCGGCGAAAGCGCCCCCGGCGGCAACCGTGGTTCAGCCCGTCATGAGAGCGCCGGACAAGCGCGACGCGGAGCCGCAGGCGACTCCGGCTCGCGAACGCACACCGACACCGCGTCAGCAGTGATATCGGTGTTGGCTCAGAACGGTTCCGACTTGCGGCGGGGGAAGATAACGAGAGCTTATGAAAGATGCACCCGGAACACGCGACTACGACTGGTGGCTGATCGCCATCCTCGTTGCCATCTGCACCTTAGGTGTCCTCGAGATCTATTCCGCCACCCAAGGCAGCAGCCTGGCGGGCATGCATACCAAACAGATCCGCTGGTTGATCGTCGGCTTCATATTAATGTTTGCGCTTTCCCGCCTCGATTATCATCTAATACTCGATCAGGCTTGGATCCTCTACCTCATTGGCATAGTCGCACTCGTCGCGGTTCTTCTCTTCGGCCATACCCGGTTCGGTGCCAAACGGTGGCTTCCGGTCGTTGGCGAATTTCTCCAGGTGTCAGAACTCGTAAAGTTGATTATAATAATCTGGTTGGCGCGCTTCTTTGCCGAAGTGCGTACCGACGAGCTTTCCCTTCGCGATCTGATCAAAGCTGGGCTTTTGGTTGGTTTGCCACTCGGGCTAATATTGAAACAGCCCGATTTGGGCACTGCGTTAGTGCTTATGCCCCTTCTGATCGTCGGAGCTTTTTTGGGGGGATTGCAGTGGCAGCATGCAGCCGTGTTTGCATTAGCCGGCGCCTTGTTGTTGGGGAGTGTCTTCTATCCTCCGGTGAGTAAGCATATTCTCAAGCCGTATCAGCGAGAGAGAATCACTTCCTTCCTGCATCCCGAAGAAGATGCGAAAGGCTCCGGTTATCAATTGCTCCAATCGAAAATCGCCGTAGGTTCCGGCGGTTTCTGGGGCAAAGGGTTTCGCAATGGCACGCAGAACCAGCTCGGGTACATCCCGGTCCGCTATTCCGACTTCATTATGTCGGCGTGGGCGGAAGAGCAGGGATTTAAGGGCGTGCTCATTGCCTTGGGTTTGTATATGGCGTTGTTGCTGCGACTCGTGCAGAATGCTCAGCGCGCGAAAGATCGAGCGGGCATGTTTCTGGTCATGGGCGTAGCCGCCGCGCTAGGTTTCCATGTTTTGGTAAATGTGGCTATGGTGATTGGCGCTATGCCCGTCACTGGCATTCCGTTGCCGCTGATGAGCTACGGAGGCTCGGCTACATTATTTGTTTTCCTGGCGATTGGTCTGGTGATGAATGTCCGGATACGCCGGTTCGTCAACTGACCGACTCGTTGGTCCCGAACCCGCCGCCTGATTGTTGTTCAGGCCGCTTCAGTTCGGAAGATAGTTTCAGAATCAGGAATATAGTGTGAGGACAGCATCGTCCGCCGTTTGCCCCTCCCGGCAACGGACCGGCCTCGTAAGCATAAGGAAGTGCGTCGCTGTAGCTGCTCCCGGTGTCTCCGGAGTCTACACCTCTCGCCCCTCCCGCTTCGTACGACCAGGCATCGCCTACAAGCCATCGCCTACGTATCTCCGCTCATTGCGGAGCAGGCTATCCGTCCGCGTCGCCGGCGAGCACAAGCTCGCTGCGATGCCGTCCGGTGGTTGCGACCCAGTCGCAGCCACTCTTAGCGATGACCCCGGTCAGTTCGCGGAATCCCGCGAACTCATTTCGTCCGGGACATCGCAGAAAGGCGGCACCGGACTCTCCGGCGCCGCATATTACGAGGACTTTTCATGTCGAAAGAGTTGGTTATTTCCGCGGCCTCCCACGAACGGCGGGTCGCGATTTTGGAAGAAGGTCAGTTAGTCGAAATTTATATTGAGCGCGAGAAGGAATTCGCGCTGGTCGGGAGTATTTACAAAGGCCGCGTCACCCGCGTCCTTCCGGGCATGCAGTCTGCCTTCGTCGACATCGGCCTGGACGGCGACGCCTTCCTGTACGTCAGCGACGTTTTCGAAAATCTCGAAGATTACGATCATGGTCATGGACACGGCGATTCGCATCCTCTCGCCGCGGCTTCGTCTCCCACGCCTATGGTCTCCGAAGTTTTGCCGGGTGAGACGCTCTCGCACGGTGCCGAATCGCACGAAGGTCACGATGAGGCCCACGACGAAGAACACGGTGAAGCGCGTCACGACGATTCTCACGCCAACCAAGAGCATCACGATCTGGAGCACGAAGATTCTCACGGCAATGTAGCGAGCCCTGCTCACGACGATCGTCACGCCGACATCGAAGCGTTGCCCGGTGAAGTGCGCGGAGGCAACGCCGAGCCGCACGGTGAATTCGAAGAGCGGCAGCCGGAATCGAACGCTTCGGCTCCACAGAATTTCGGTCACCAGTACAATCCGACGCAGAAGTATCCTTCGCGTGGCGGTGATCGCGGCCCACGAGACAATCGCGGCGGCCAAAATTTTGGACGCAGCGGTGAAGGCGACCGCGGCGGCAACGATCGCGGTGGCGATCGCGGACGCGGACGCTTCGGACGTCGCGGTGGACGCCGTCGCGGCGGACGCCCCGGTCAGGGCGGCGGCGCGCCAACTGGCGGACGCAATCTTCCGCCTTCGAAATATGCTTCGCCTCAGGGCGATCAGCGCGGAAACGAGTCGCGCGGCGGATACGAGAATCGCGGCAATCAGCCGGGCCGCAGTTTTGACAATCGAGGTGGCGATCGCGGCTCGCAGCAACGCGGCGGCTACGATAGTCGCCGTGTTGAAGGCGCACCGCGCCAATCGGGTCCGGCAGCTCCTGCGGGCGGTGACCGTGAAGACGATTTCGTTCTCCCCGGCGAGTCCCTCGCGAAATATCGCAATCGTCCCGCGGCCGCGTCCTCCGCTCCGATTGTCGAGCCCGAATTGCACGACGAGCCGCAAGCACATATCGACGAACCGATGCCGCGCGGCATTTCGTCGCAGCCTTCGGGGTTGCCGACCGGCGCTGGCGTTCCCCGCCGTTCTTCCGGGGGATTGCCTCGCTGGCTCTTAGCCGAATCCGGCCCGGACGCCGAAGTCTCTGGCTCCGAAACGGAAAGCCCGGTCTCCGCTTCTGAGGATTCCGCTTCCGTTCGCGAAGTCGAGCACGAAGTTACTCCAGAAGCTTCGCTCAGCGACGAGGAAGTCGCCGCTCTCGGATCAAGCCTCATCGAAGCGAAACAGGACGAAGTTCAGGCGCACGCCTCAGCCGACACCATCGTCGGCGGTGCCACATTCGAAGAAGAAGAGGACGACGAGGAAGAGGAAGAAGAGACCGCCGAAGAAACGGAAGAAGTTCACGTCGTCGACGAAATCGAAGTTTCCGACGAAGGTGTCGACGAGACCGAAGCCGTCGAAGAAATCCGGTCGCTGAGCCCTGCCGAACGCGCCGACATCGAAGCCGATGCCGCTCACGAAGAGGCTCACGCGGCTGCTCACGGTAACGCTCACGCCGAAGCCGAATCTCATCATCACCATGACGACGAACACGAAGTACACGACGACGCCATCTATCATCACGAAGGCGAGCTGAATCCCGAGTCGCTCGCCGCGGCCGGCGAAGGCGCCGCGCAATCTGCGCAGGAAGACGATTCGATCCTGCTTCCCGGCGAAACGCGTTCACCTCGCGTTGCCGGCGCCCCACGCGATGAATTCGCTCCACGCGATTCGGCACGCATCGGCAGCGGCAATCCCCGCTCTCGTTTCCAGCGCCCATTCCGCAGTGGCGGGCGCGACCGTGGCGGTGATCGAGGTGGCGACCGTGGACGCGACAATCGCGGGGGCGGCGATCGCGGCGGCCGAGATCGTGGCCGTGGCGGACGTCCCGGCGGCGGTTTCCAACGCCGCGGACCGGGCGGCGGACATCGTGATCGCGGCTACCAGGGCGGACGTTCCGGCCCGCCGCGCCGTCCGCAATTAATTTCCGAAATGCTCAAGGCCGGTCAGGATGTCGTCATCCAGATCGCCAAGGAGCCGCTCGGCAAGAAGGGCGCGCGCATCACGAGTCACGTCGCGCTCCCCGGCCGCTTCCTGGTTTACATGCCGACCGTGCATCACACCGGCGTGTCGCGCAAAATCGTGAGCGCCGAAAATCGCTCGCGGTTGCGCCGTCTCGTCAGCGAAGCCGGCAATGCCTATCCCGGCGGCTTCATCGTTCGAACCGCAGCAGGTGACGCCACCGACGACGAAATTCGCGCCGACATCGATTTTCTCGGCAAGACCTGGCTCGACATCAAGACCAAGAGTGAAGAGCGCAAAGCTCCCGCGCTTTTGCATCGCGATCTCGACCTCGTCGAGCGCATGCTCCGCGATTACGTCAGCGACGATTTCACAGCGATCTGGATCGACAATGAAGAGGAATACGGCAAGGTCGTCGAATTCGTTAGCCGCTTCCAGCCGAAACTCGTCAGCCGTGTCAAGCTCTACACCAAGGAAACGCCGATCTTCGAAGAGTTCGGCATCCAGCACGAACTCGACAAAGCGCTGCGCGCCAAAGTCTGGTTGAAGTCCGGCGGATACATCGTCATCAACCACACCGAAGCGCTCGTCGCGATCGACGTCAACACCGGCAAGTTCGTCGGCAAAGGCTCGACGCGCCTCGAAGACACCATCGTCAAAACAAACCTCGAAGCGGTGAAGGAAATCGTTCGCCAGATTCGACTGCGCGACCTAGGCGGCATCATCGTCGTTGACTTCATCGACATGGAAGAGCGCCGCAACCGCGAAAAGGTTTTGTCCGCGTTGCAGCAGGCGCTGGAACAGGACAAGGCGCCCTCGAAAGCGCTCTCATTCAACGAGTTCGGTCTGGTCTGCATCACGCGCAAACGCACCAAGCAAGCGCTCGAGCGCGTGTTGTGCCAACCTTGCCCGTATTGCACCGGCAGCGGCATGGTGAAGTCGAGCCCAACGCTCTGCTACGAAATCCAGGCCGAAGCGAGAAAGATGGCCGCCGCCGACCACGAAAATCCAAACCTGACGCTGCGCGTCCACCCCGAAATCGCGAAAGCTTTGAAGACTCGCGAATCGATGTTGATCGACGAACTCGAGCAGACGACGCACAAACACGTCATCATACAATCCGACGCCACCCTCCACTGGGAGCAGTACGACATCTACTGAGCGTCAATCAAGTGCTCTGCTATCTGTAAAACAAAACGCCCGAGCCATTTGGCCCAGGGCGTTTTGTTTTTTTTCGCGGTGGCTACCGTGCTTAAAAGTCAGCTAAGAAGCAGTGATAATGCTCTCCAGAAGCATGCCTTGCGCAATTAAACAAAAATGGACTTCTTTGATTCTATAAAATACCTGTACTTACGCGAGCTGACGGAGCCGCGTGAAAATTCCCTTCGTCTGATCGTGCAAGAAGCAGTCGTCAACCCTGATGGCGTGGTTGGCATTCATCCCGAGGCTCCCGAACTGACGGGGTTGTTGAGAGACGCACCGCCCATCGAGTCCAACGGGGGCTTGCCAAAGTTTTGAGCTAACGTGGAAACAGTACGTCGCATATTTGGTGTTGGATCGTGCGGACGCCAGCGGCTTCCGAAGAGTCTCCGGGAATCTGCGATCACCGTGGCCTAAAATGGTCTAAAGAATTGCCATTCGTGCGTTTCTTGTGATTCTTTAGGATTTATTTTTAGTAACCTCCGTGTTCTCAATCCCGCCCTTTGTACGACATCTACTAACAGCGTTTGCAGCGGTGACTTTAAGTCGCCAGCCTTCTGAATGAAAACACCCGGGCGCCAAATCGGCCCCGGCGTTTCTTCATTTTGTGCTCAGCTTCGAAATCGCCCTCCCCGCGACAGGCAACCACCCGCGTCGCACACCTCATCCATCAGGGAAACCGCGACAACCATTCACACCGCGCCAAGGAGGGCTCGCTGTGCCACAAAAAGGAGCACCTTGGAGCACGCAGCCCATCATCGCTTCTTCACAATCATCGACAATCGCTTGCAACGGACTACATTCGCTCGCGCCCGTGCCTACGCCGTCCTTGTCGCAGTCTCACTGACCTTGCCGTTCGCCGTAGCGCTTTCAGCGGAGAACCCCACCTTCAAGATTCCACCGGTGAAGATCCCCTTCACCGTAAAAGATCAGCAAGCCTACATCACCGCATCCGCACTGATCTCGATGACCACCAACGCTGGCGATCTCGACATCTTCAAGTTGCAACTCACGGCCGACCTCGCAGGCTTGCAGGAAAACATGACCGGCCTGTTGGCTTCGCAACTCGACAAAGACGACCACTGCGGCGACCGCATCGCGATCCAACAAGCAACACTTGCTCCGGCCTCGCCCGCGAGCATCGCCATCGTGCAGCTTCACTACGAGCGTTGGGCCTGCGTGAAAGCCTTCGGGAAACAACAAGCCAAGAGAGTTGTTGCTGGTAACGCCACGATTCCAGTGAAGCTCACGCCCGGCGTGGAGGAAAACAACACCGAACTGCGGCTCACACCCGAAGTTGGCGAGATCCAGGCCGACGGCTCGCTCGGCGAACTGCTTCGGTCGGGCGCGGTCGGTACAATGATTCGCGAAAGAATTCGCACTGCGATCCTCAACGCGATGCAAAAAGGCACAAACCTGAGCGCGACGCTACCGCCCGCCGCCCAAGCCTACGCCACCATCGAAAACGCCGAATTCCGCGACGCCGGCTCCGGCCGCCTGCTGGTCGAACTCGACGGCCAAGTCCGCGTCCCCAAGGACAAGGTGCAAGCCCTCACCAAAGAAGTCAAAGACCGCATCGCAGCAGGACGCTGAAACCTCGACCAACGCGTTCTACTTTTCCAGGTAGTACCCATCGCGCGCTTGCACGATCAAATCCTTCGGCTTCGCGGTCACTGATAGTTTGTGATATCCGGTCGTCGCATCTTTCGCCACGGGATATCCCAGGCTGTACTGATTTCGAAGCTCCTCCTCGATCTCGGAGTAAATTTTCTCCACGGTTTCCTTCTTGGAGACCTCAAACAAACGCCCGCCGGTCTCCCTCGACATCTGCTCCAGGATTTTCTTCCCGTCGGCGCGCTCTGGCATCCGCCCGCCTCCCCTATGCCGGCCTGGCCCCATCGGCCCGCCACCCATCCTGCCGTTGCCGCCGCGTCCGCCGCCGTACCCTTCGTCATCTTTGAATAAAATTGAGTAAACGATCGTGTTCGCCTTCTGCGCCGCCTCGATGGCCGTCACCAGCGTCTCGCGGCTGCCGTGATCGACCCCGTCCGACAAAATGATCAGCGCCTTCCGCCCCTGCTCCTTTTTCGTCAGTTCGTCCGACGCCAGATAGACCGCGTCGTACAGTAGTGTTCCAGCGCCGCGCCAGCGCTGCCCTCCGCCCCAACCGCCAGGTCCGCTGGGTCCACCCGAACCACCGCCATTGCCCCCTCCACCACCGGCACTACGACGCCCGCCGCCACCAAACTCCGGTGTCTGCAGCAACTGCAGCGCCGCCTGCAATTTCGGCCGCGAAGGCGTGAATTCCTGCAGCAACTCCACCTCGCGATCGAAATGAATGACGAACGCCAAGTCCTTATCCGCACGCAGCAAATGATCGAGAAAGCTGTAGCTCGCGTCGCGCTCTTCGCCCAGTACGCGCCGCTGGCTCAGACTCGTGTCGACGAGCAATCCCAGCCGCAGCGGCAAATCGCTTTCGCGCGCAAAATAAGCAACCGTCTGCGGCTTGCCATCCTCGGCTAAGACGAAATCATCTTTCGTCAGGTTCGCAACAGTCTTTCCGTGCTTGTCGCGCACTGTAGCCAGTAGGTTAACCACTTTCACTTCCACCGCAATCTTCTGCTGCGTCGACTGCGCCGCATCCGGCGTAGATGACTGTTGCGCCGCGCTCTGCCCTTGCTGCGCCTGCACAAATCCTGCAACCCCCAGCAAGAGGACCGCGAGGCCAGCCGCGACCAAGCCGCGCCTGCGTTGCCCGGCACCCGCCCAAATCCCAAACGTCATCGATTCCCCCATCTACCCGAGCCCGCACACACCCTCAACCTAACTTCCTCCGCCACACTCATTTCGTTCCAACCCGCCTGCCCCAAAACAGTTGTAACCTCGTTCCTCGAACCCCAGTAATACCGACAGAGAGCACGGATGGACCTTCTCCAACGCTTCGCTTCTGGCGACCCAGCCGCTTTCGAGGAGCTGTTCCGACAGCACCAGAAGCAGGTCTACACCTGGATCATGCGCATCGTCCGCGACTCCGCCGTAGCTGAGGACCTGACCGTGGAAACGTTCTGGCGCATCCATCGCTTCCGCGCCCAATTCAAGCCCGATGGCAACTTCTCAGCGTGGTCCCATCGCATCGCCACCAACGTCGCCCTCGACCACCTCCGCAAGTCGCGCCGCGAAGTCGAACTCCCGGAAAATCTCGTCGCACCCGCCACGGCAGATCCCGCCGCCACGCGCGAAACGCGTGACCGCATCCGCGAAGCCTTCCGCCACCTGCCCGCAAAATATCGGCTCGTCGCCACGCTCGCGCTCATCCAGGAAGAACCTTACGAAAAGATCGCCGCCGCCGCAGATATCTCCATCTCGCTCGTGAAAGTCCGCGTCTTCCGCGCAGTCCGCCTGCTGCGCAAACAACTTTCTCCATGGATGAAAAAAACAGGTGCTCCTTCATGACTCACAAGACTCGAACCGGTAACGACGACAACGAAGAACTCAAGCAACTCCTGCAGCAAAATCTTCCCCCGCTGCAGGATCACGACCTCGAACTCCGCCGCGACCTCTGGCCGCGGCTCAAGCAGCGGCTCGACCAGGAAGATGTCCACGATCTCGCGCCGCACCAATCCCTTCGAATCCCGTGGTTCGACTGGGCCCTCGCCGCCCTCGCCGCCGCAGCTCTGATCCTCTTCCCGGGAGTCATCCCGGCGCTTCTCTACCACTTCTGAAGGAGCCGAACATGAATCAACACCCTTATCTCCGTGCATATATGGCAGGCATCGTCGTCCCGACAATCGTGCTTTTGTTTGGCCTCACGTCCTTCACCGTCGCGCGCTACGTCTACAACGTGCCGCTCCCCATCGAACGTCTCATCGTCTTTCCCATGGCCGTCGTCCCCAATCTCTGGGGGGTCTGGAACATTCTTTTCGTCGCATCGCGCTCCCGCACGCACCTCTCGCTTGGAATCCACGGCATGCTGTTGCCGCTCGTCCTCGTCCCGCTGGGCCTGCTCCTGATCCGCGCGCTCGACTTCCCAATCCCCTTCGCCGCCGCGATTCTCCCGGTCGGCGTTCCGCTAGCGCTGATCGTCTACTATCTCGTGTGGAAATACGTCGTCGCATCGCTCAACCAAATACTTGGCCTAGCCTGACGGACGGCCCAATTGATCGGCGAAAAAATTATCATGCTGAGGCTACCCGACTAGGGTGGCCGAAGGACCTCAACGTCCAAGCCCGCATCGACCAATGTCCTCCTGTATGATGTCCTCGCAACACTCATCACAAACGCCACCAGGACAACTCAAATGCCACTCTCCCGCACGATCACAAACGCAATCCCACTCTTGATCACGCTCCTGCTAGCCGCAATCCCCGCCCACGCCCAATCCACTCCTCCCACTGCGCGCCAGATCGTCAAATCGATCCAGGACCACATTGGCATCCCCTGGAATACCGATACCGTCGACACCTTCAAAGCCGGCAATCCCGACACGCCCGTCACCGGCGTCGCCGTCACCATGATGGCTACGCTCGACGTCCTCGAACGCGCCGCCGCCAATCACGAGAATTTCGTCATCACCCACGAGCCCACTTTCTACAATCACCTCGACGTGCCCGAAGGCATGCCCGAAAACGATCCCATCTGGACTGAAAAGCGCGCCTTCATCGAAAAACACAACATGGTCGTCTGGCGCTTCCACGATCACTGGCACAGCCGCAAACCCGACGGCATCCTCGTGGGAATGGTTCACGTCCTCGGCTGGGAAAAATATCAGCGCATCGATTTTCCATACGCCTTCACGCTCCCCGAAACCACCGTCGCAAAGCTCGCGAAGGAAACCTCGACGAAGCTCGGTAGCTCCGTTCTGCGTGTGGTGGGGAATCCTGATATGAAAGTCACGAAGATCGCTCTAAGCCCCGGCGCCGCCGGATTTGAACGCGAAACGCACGCTCTCGAGCGCGATGATGTTGAGGTTTTGCTGCTAGGCGAAACCCGTGAGTGGGAAACCGTAGAATACGCCGCCGACGCCGTCACCGAAGGCAAACGCAAAGCCCTGATCGTGATCGGTCACATCCCCAGCGAGCAAGCGGGCATGGAAGAGTGCACCCACTGGCTGCAAACATTCATCTCCAGCCCAAAAATCGAATTTGTCCCGGCCAAACAGCCTTTTTGGCTTCCTAAATAGCGCCGAAGCGCCGTTGCTGATTTATTTCCAATGACGCGCGAGTGTTTCGACCTGCTGCCGCGTCTCTTCGATCGATCCGGAACAATCGATCTGGTATGTCGCGAGCTTCAACTTTTCCTCAACGGGCATCTGCGCAGCGATTCTCGCGCGAGCGTCTTGTTCGCTCATGCCTCGCGATTTCAGCCGCGCCATCTGTTGGTCGGGCGTACACCACGTGACGATCAGACCGTCGAGATTCTTCATGTAGCCGGCCTCGACCAGAAGCGCGGCTTCGACAAATGCGACTTTCACGTTTCCTTGCCGCTCCCATTCCGCAAACTGTTCCAGGATCTGCGATTCGACGCGCGGATGAATGATGCCATTCAGTCGATCCAGTTTCGCGCGATCCGCAAAAACAATCGCGGCCACTTTCTTCCGGTCGATCTTCCCGCCCGCTTGCACGATTTCCCGACCAAATTCGCGAATCACTTCATCATATGCGGCCTGCCCTGGCTCGAGTAGCAGCCGCGAGATGTCATCGGCGAAAATTATGTCAAAGCCGAGCTCGCGCAGCATCGCAGCAACAACGCTCTTCCCGCTGGCAATGCCGCCGGTCAAACCAAGTTTTCGCATGGAAAAGTTTTAGCGAGTGCCCGCAGCGCCCGAATTGCCGGTAGAAATCGCAGCCGGATGAACAGCCGCCGGCACCCCGCGCTTCCCTCTTCGCAGCCGCGCAGCATTCACCGTGTTGCTCATCAACATCGTAATCGTCATCGGCCCGACACCACCCGGCACAGGAGTCAGCGCGCCCGCCACATTCACCGCATCCGGATGCACATCACCTACGAGCACCGAGCCCTTCGCTCGAAATTTCTCGAGCCGCGCCGGAAAGTTCTTTAGCAGCCGGTCGGCTTCCGCCGCATTCGTCACTTTGTTTGTCCCCACATCAATCACCGCCGCGCCCGGACGAATCCAATCCGCCGCCACATATCCCGCCTTGCCCATCGCCGCCACGACGATATCCGCACGCCGCACCACATCGGGCAGGTCCTGCGTCTTCGAATGGCAAATCGTCACGGTCGCATTCGCGTGCATCAAAAGCAGCGCCATCGGCTTGCCAACAATGTCGCTGCGCCCCAGCACCACCGCGTTCGCACCCTCGACCTTGATCTCGCCGCGCCGCAAAATCTCCATGCATCCCGCTGGTGTGCAAGCCACCAGCCCCGGCCTGCCGCTCACCAGCGCGCCCAAACTCACCGGATGAAATCCATCGACATCCTTCGCTGGATCGACCGCTTCCAGCACCGCTTTCGTATCGACCTGCGCTGGCAGCGGTAACTGAATCAAAATCCCATCGACCGCGTCGTCCGCATTCAACTGGGCAACGAGCCGCAACATTTCTTCAGTCGTCACCGACGACGGCGGCGTATGCAGCCAGCTCGCTAATCCGAGCGATTCGCAGGCCGCGATCTTAGACTTCACATACAGCTGCGACGCCGGATTCTCTCCGACCAACACAGCCGCAAGCCCCGGCCGAATTCCCGCAGCAGCCAGCTCACGAATCTCGCCAGCCAAATCCGCGAACACCAGATCCCGAATCCGCGTCCCATCCAAAATCCGCGCTGTCATTCCGACTCACTCTCCAGAAATCAAATCCGAAATCGCTGGAGGCTCAGAATATCACACGACTTCGGCACCGTTCCGGAGGCGACACAATTCAAGCCCCGACTGTTGTTCGCTCCAACCACTCCTCCATCACCTCGTGCCCAACAAGCCCCGCTTGTTGCTTCACGATCTTTCCGCCCACCATCACGACAAAATTTGGAATCCCAAGAATCTGAAATCTTCCCGCCAACCCCTGATTCGCTTCCGTATCCACCTTCAACACGATCGCCTTCCCTGCCATATCCGCCGCCGTCTTAGACACCTCCGGCGCCGCCATTTTGCAAGGCCCGCACCAGTCCGCCCAAAAGTCGATCAACACCGGCACCTTCGCATTTTGCACAATCTCATCCAACAACGCTTCGTCCACCGCCAGCGGCTCCGCAACCGGTGGCAAAGCCGACTTGCAGCTACCGCACTTCCCCGTCACAGCCAAATATTTCGCCGGCACCCGGTTCTTCTGCCCGCAGGCCCGGCACTCCCGAATCACAGCCATCCCATCCTCCCGAAAATCCCCTATACGATGCCGCCGCAACCCCCCGCGACTCACCTCACCCTCCGAGACAACGAGCGGTCGCCACGTACTTCAATAAACCATGCTTTATCAGCAACATAGGTCATTTTTACGGCCCGGTCCACACCTCGTCATTCCGAGCGGAGCGCAGAGAGGAATCCCTCTTCGGTGTCTACGACGACCGACTCGGCAGGTTTCCAATAAGCCGTACAGGCTCACATCTGCCCCAATTTGACTTTATGTTTATCCTATGGTATAATTACTAACGGAGCTTCATGCGGCAGACCTTCTAGACCGTACAGTGCGCCTCGATTCTACCTGAAGAAGCGCGCCGGTCAAAAGGATGCCCGGAAAAGGACAAACACGTGCCACTCAACACCCAAACAATCGAATACCGCGACGGCAACACCCAACTCACCGGCTATCTAATCTGGAACGACGCTAGCACCAACAAACGCCCCGGCATCCTAGTCGTCCACGGCGGCGCTGGCCTGGATGACCATGCCAAAGGCCGTGCCGCGCGTTTCGCCGAACTCGGCTACATCGCCTTCGCCAGCGACATGTACGGCAATGGAATCGCCGGCACTCGCGAACGCATCATGGCCCGTATCGCCGAACTGCGCTCCGATCCCGCCATCCTCCGCCGCCGCGCCCAAGCCGGCCTCGATGTCCTCGCCTCGCACCCAAGTGTCGACGGCCGCATCGTCGCCGTCGGCTACTGCTTCGGCGGCATGACCGTCCTCGAACTCGCCCGCAGCGGCGCCAACCTGGCTGGAGTCGTCAGCGTCCACGGCAGCCTAGACACAAAGCACACCGCCGAACCCGACTCCGTAAAGGCAAAAATCCTCGTCTGCCACGGCGCGCTTGATCCGCACGTTCCAATGGCGCAGGTTACCGCTTTCACCGACGAAATGAATCAAGCCCGCGCGGATTTCCAACTCACTCTATACGGAGGAGCTCAACACGGCTTCACCCACGAGAAAGGCATGAACGTACCCGGCGTCGCCTATCACGCGCAAGCCGACGCGCGCTCCTCGATTGCCATCGAAAACCTCTTCACGGAGCTCTTCGGCCAGCCCCGATTCGCCGGCCAAGCTCCCGCTCGCCCAACTCCGTGACGCGCACAACACGCGAATCCTTGCGCCGCACCACCCAGCGCAGTTCCATCATGCGCATCAGCATCGCTGCACCGAGAGCGCCTGCCAGATGCGGCCGGCGCTCTGTCCAGTCCACGCACCGCCGGGCAAACGCACGCTTGCCGCACTGCACTGCCGCGACATCGACGCCCATCGCCCGAAACCATCGGCCGCCGGCCGGTCCCAACTCATACTCGCGCTCGCGGGAAACTCGAATCACGTTCGAGTTCTCGAGTTTGATGGCTAGTTCCACAGCGAGCAATCCCGCGAGGTGGTCGTAGCACGTTCGCGCGCGTCGCATATCCGAATCCGCCGTCGGTCTGCGCGAAACGCCACCCGCCTTCACAGCCACCGCCGGCCCCCGCGTAGCGATCGATCCAACCGCCTCAATCGCATGCGCCACATCCGCACCCGCCAAACTGTAATAGCGATGCCGCCCCTGCGGCTGCACTGCCAGCAACCCGCCATCCACCAACTTTGATAAATGCGCGCTCGCCGACTGCGCCGAAATATTTGCCACCAATGCGAGTTCACCGGCAGTTCGTGCTCGGCCGTCGAGCAGCGCGATCAAAATTCCCGCGCGCCCAGCTTCTCCGATGAGTTCGCCGACGATCGCAACCGCATGCGTCGGACTTAGTCCTGTGGTCTTCATCCCGCAATCATACCGCGCCGCCAACCAAGACATTTCATCCTTAAATGAAACGTCGAAGGACGCCCGCAGCTACTCTAACGATGGAGATCGGCACGCAACCGCCGCCACGAATCATTTTGGGGAAACTCGATCCTCACCGGAAGGAAAGAAAACGATGATCACCCTCTGCATCTGCTACACGATCGACCTGCACAAAACCGCCGACTTTGAACAATACGCGCGCCGCTGGCCTGAACCAATCCGCCGTTGCGGCGGCGACTTAGTCGGCTACTTTCTCCCCACAAAATTCGCGGGTCCCACCAACGTCGCTTACGCTCTGATTCGCTTCGCCAACCTCACCGCCTACGAAAAATATCGCGAAGCCCTTGGAAAAGATCCCGACGCCATCGCCAACGTAGCCGCTGCCGACGCCTCGCGCTGCATCCTGGTCGAAGACCGCAGCATTCTCCAAAAAGTCCCCGAGTGATTTCCAGCGCGCCAATCGTCGCGCCTCACAGAAAAGCACAACACAGCACGGCAAGCCCCGTAACGCTATTGCTGCCGCTGATTCTCCGTCCGCTCGCCAAGCTTCACGGGAATATCGAGCTTCTTCCCTGCGCGATACACGGTAACTGTGACGCTGTCGCCCGGCCGCTTACGATTCAGAATCACGCTCAGATCCACCGTGTTCGCGATCTTGCTTCCATCGATCGCCACGATCACATCGCCGCCAATCGCGATCCTCTGCATCCCAGCCTGAACGATCCGATCGCCGCCCCGGATACCCGCTGTCGCCGCCGGGCCGCCCTTGGCCGCATTTTCCACGAGCAACCCATCATCCACCGGCAATTGCAGCGCCTCAGCGAGATCGCCTCCAACCGGAATCGTCTGCACGCCAATAAATGCCAGATGCACCCGCCCCTCATTGATCAAATCCTGCGCTATGCGCTTTGCGGTATTAATGGGAATCGCAAACCCAATCCCCGCCGTGGTCCCCGAAGGCGTGTAAATCGCCGAGTTAATTCCAATCACTTCGCCATGCGAGTTGATCAGCGGCCCGCCCGAATTGCCGCGATTGATCGCGGCGTCGGTCTGAATCGCCTCGTCGATCAGCGTCGTCTGACTGGTCTGCACGGTCCGCCCCAGCGCGCTGACAACACCCGTCGTCAGCGTGCTTTGAAATCCAAACGGGTTGCCGATCGCCAAAACTTTCTGCCCGACCTGCAGCGCACCAGAATCGCCCAATGGCAGCGCCGTAATATGCTTCCCCTTCGGATCGATCTTGATCAGCGCCACATCATTCCGCTGGTCGGCGCCGATAAATTTCCCCGGGAAGCGCGACTTGTCGCCTAGCACAACCTCAATCGACTGGGCCTCCTGCACAACGTGAAAATTCGTCAGGATGTACCCGCGTTCGTCGATCACAAACCCCGATCCCGCGCCCTCGACCGGCACCGGATCCATAAAGAAGTCATACTCGGTCGCCTTCGTAAGAATATTCGCGACTGCCGGCGACGCCGTCCGATACACGCGAACATTGATACCTTCGTCGTCCGTCAGAACCGCGTCGCGAGCAGCGACGCTCGCGCTGCTTGTTCCGCTCGAAGAGCCGGAACCAGTGATCGCCGACGAATGCGGATCGGCCGATAGCGCAGGAGTCTCAGCGCTCGGTCTCGGCCGCACCGCCTCGACGCTCAAAGGCTGACGCTGCCCATACCGCGCGCCCGCCCAATACGCCGCAAGCACAACAATCCCTCCCGCAAGGAGGAGTCGAATAAAGCCGGGTAAATTTCGCGAATTCATTTTGACCGGTCCTTCCTGATCGAAACCGTTATCCCCAGTATAGGCAAATTTCGATGCGCATTCATGCATCGGAGCGGGCCCCATTCAATTTCTCGCGCCTGACATGCCGAACGCGGAACGAAGCCCGGCGAATGAGAACATTCTTAGAACACCAGGGGATGCAACTCTTCCTCAAAGAAAAATCCCCACACGCTGCCCTCGCGCGTGGGGATCGAAACGATTCCCTTCAATCCGCCGCAAAATCCGCGACAAATCAGGGTTGAACGCCGTTCATATACTCTTCGAGATACGTGTACCCATCCGGCCCGATCTGGTTGTGGAGGGTCGGGTCGGTCGTACTCAACCCATTTGCCGACTTCCACTGATCCGGAATCCCGTCGTGCAGCGACTCCGTGCAAGCGCTGCCGCCCGAAACCGCGGGCTGCGATGCACCGATGAAGAAGTTGCCCAACCCGCGGTTCTGATACTGGCTTATAATGCGGCTGTCGTTTGAATCGCGCCGGTTCTGCCAGTTGCCGTTGCAGTCCACCATCCGGGAATTGCCCACAGTACCGAGTAGCACCCCATCCAGATCCCCTTCATCATCTGCTTCGATTGGAAACGCCGTCGACGCCATCGGCGAGCCCCGGAACCAGCCCGCCGGAACGGCTTTACCCGAGTCCCCGCCTTCGTCACCCTGCGACGTCATCAAAACCTGATTTCCCGCGGGATTCGACTGGTGCGGCCCAACGTTCCCGCTCAGATAAATCGATGGCGGCCCCGGATTGCTGCCGTGCGGATCGTCATCGCTCTGCGAGTTGTTGAAATCGAACTCGTGATTCGTGTTCCCGAAGTTCAAGTTGGCTGGCACGTACTTGTTGCCGATGATGTCCATCTTCACGCCGCCCTGCGTTAGCAGCGCGTAGAACTGCCAGTTGTACACGATGTTATTGACCCACCGTCCGCTGTGCGTGTTGTACAGCGGCAAGCGATGTCCGATGTTGACGAACACGTTGTGGTGGAAATCGTCGTCGTTGTCGCCGTTGGCGAATCCGCCCGTATCGTCGGTCATCGGACCCACGGGATGCCCAGCGTTCGGCTCGTAGAAAAGACTCCATTGCATGACGGTCTTCGTAATCGGCGAGAAACCCGCGTTGCTCAACATCACGTACGGCTTGTCGTCCCACCACCGGAACGTGATGTGATCAAAGATCACGTTGCGCTGGTTCGTGCCACTCGCCAATTCGAAGCAGCCCGCGCCTGACGACGGCCCAGGAGCGTGCCCTGGTCCGTTTCCGATGCTGCATGTCAGATAACGAATCGTCACGTCGCTTCCCGCGATGAAGAACATCGCACCTTCGGGCATCCTGTCGCCCTGCAGAACGATGCCGCCGCCCGGCGCAGTTTGTCCCGCGACCGTCAGGCTGCCGGAGTTTGAGCGAATCGTGCTCTGCGGATGGATAATTCCGCCGACGCGGAACACGCAGGTGCGCGCACCGGCTCGCTGTACGCAATCACGCAGCGATCCCGCGCCCGAGTCGTTGAGATTCGTAACCTCGATCACTACGCCGCCGCGCCCGCCGGCAGATGCCGCGCCGCCACCCTGCGCCCCGGGGAACGCCGGAAGCGACCCAGGAGGCGGAGGATTCGCCGGCACGGTCACCGTAACTGTGGCCGTCGCAGTTTGCGTCTCGTCCGCATGGCTCGTCGCGGTCACCGTGTCGGTCCCTGTGGACGATGGAGCAGTGTAAGCGCCGGCAGCGCTAATCTTGCCCTTCGCCACGCTCCAAGTAACCGACTTGTCGGTCACGTTGCCCTGCACTGTCGCAGTGAATGTTAATTTGCCACCCGTCTGCGCCGAAGCTGTAGCCGGCGAAACCGAGATCGAAGTCACCGCCGCCGCCGTTACCGTGATTTTTGCCGACGCCGATTTCGTGTTGTCGGCATTGCTCGTCGCGGTCACCGTCGCAGTTCCGGGAGATGGCCCCGCCGTGAAAAGCCCCGCCGAAGTGATCGATCCCGAAGATGCAGACCACGTAACCGACTTGTCGGTCACGTTGCCTTGCACCGTCGCCGTCAGTCGCAGCGTCGCCGCCGTCAGAATCGACCCAGTCGCCGGTGTCACCGTGACCGAGTTAACTGTCGGCGCGCTGACCGTGATCGTCGCCGAAGCGGTTTTCGTCGGATCAGCAACGCTGGTTGCCGTCACCGTCGCGGTTCCTGCGGTCGCACCAGCCGTAAACAGCCCCGCCGCGCTCACCGTCCCCGACGATGCAGTCCACGTCACAGTCTTGTTCGTAACCGTGCCCTGCACGTTTGCGCTCAGTTGCAGCGTCGCGCCGGTCAGCATCGATCCCGTCGCCGGCGTCACCGCGATGGAAGTCACCGTTGGTGCGTTCACCGTGATGGTTACAGAGGCGGTTTTCGTCGGATCAGCAACACTGGTCGCCGTCACCGTCGCCGTGCCAGCAGTCGCGCCAGCCGTAAAGAGTCCCGTCGCGCTCACCGTCCCCGACGATGCAGTCCACGTCACAGTCTTGTTCGTAACCGTGCCCTGCACGTTTGCGCTCAGTTGCAGCGTCGCGCCAGTCAGAATTGATCCCGTCGCCGGCGTCACCGCGATGGAAGTCACGGTTGGTGCGTTCACCGTGATGGTTACAGAGGCGGTTTTCGTCGGATCAGCAACACTGGTCGCGGTCACCGTGACCGTGCCCGCAGTCGCAGGCGCGGTCAGCAGCCCGGAGTTGCTAATCGCCCCGCCCGACGTTTTCCACGTAACCGTCTTGTTCGTAACAGTTCCCTGAACGCTAGCACTCAACTGCATCGCCCCGCCTGTCAGCACCGTGCCGGTCGTTGGCGTCACCGTAATCGAATTCACCGTCGGGGCACTGACCGTAACCGTCGCAGACGCCGATTTCGTCGTATCCGCCACGCTCGTGGCCGTGACTGTCGCATTCGCTGCCGTAGCGCCCGCGGTGAACAGGCCCGCATTCGTAATCGTTCCCGAAGACGCGGACCACGTCACCGCCTTGTTCGTCACATTCCCGTTCACCGTGGCGTTGAATTGTATCGTCCCGCTCGTCAGGATCGATCCCGTCGCCGGCGTAACGTTGACGGAATTCACGATCGGCGCCGCAACCGTAACCGTCGCCGTCCCCGCCTTCGTCGGTTCGGCAACGCTGGTCGCGGTAACGGTAACTGTAGCGTTCGTTGTCGGTGCCGTGAGCAATCCGGTGGCGGAAATCGCTCCCGCCGAAGCCTTCCAGGTAACGGCTTTGTTGGTGACGGTTCCTTGCACGGCAGACGTGAATTGTTGCGAGCCACCGGTCTGAATCGAGGAAGTCGCCGGAGAAACGGAAACCGAGTTCACCGAAGGCACCGCCACCGTAATGGTCGCAGTCCCTGATTTCGTTACGTCGGCAACGCTCGTCGCCGTGATGGTCACCGTCGCCGCAGCCGCGGGCGCGGTGAGCATGCCTTCCGCTGTTATCGTTCCCGACGAAGTCTTCCACGTCACCGCTCTATTCGCGGCATTCCCTTGCACGCTCGCCGTCAACTGCAATGTCCCGCCCGTACCAACCGAAGCCGACGCGGGAGACACGGTCACCGATGTGATGCCGGAGGGCGAAACCGGCGCAGCACTTACTGTAACCGTCGCCGACGCCGACTTGGTCGAATCGGCCACACTCGTCGCTGTCACCGTCGCCGATCCAGCCTTCCCTGGCGCAGTGAATAGCCCAGCCGCTGAAATCGACCCGCTGGAAGCCGTCCAGGTCACCGCAGTATTTGTTGTGCTCCCTTGCACCGTCGCCGTAAATGGAATCGTGCCGCCAGTTGCAACGCTGGCTGTCGTAGGCGAAACCGAAATCGAAGACACCGGCGCGGGAGGCTCAGGCGCCGGATTTGCAGTCGCCGGTGCGGCCGTCGCCGACAACGCCACGACAACCGGCTCAGAACTCGCACTGCTCATCAGCGAAAGATTTCCGGTTGTGTTGCCCGCAATCGCGGACGCGAACGCCACTGCAAACGTCTTGCTCGCGCCGGAAGAAAGTGTCATTGGCGTTTCGAGTCCCGACGTGCTGAATCCTGTTCCCGTAACCTTCGCTTCATTAATGACCAGCGACGCAGAGCCTGTATTAGTGGCCGTCACCGATTGCGATGCGCTGCCGCCGACCGCCGCAGTAACAGAAACCGAATTCGGAGTCACCGAGAGTGTCGCGCTTCCCGCATCCGCGGATGGACTTGGCAGCGCCGAGGTCGAGATGCCGCCGACGCAGCCCGACAATCCAAACACTCCAACGACAACGGTGAGTAGGAACACGAGGATCGCTCCTCGATTCAAGCCTGAACAATTCAAGGTTCGATTTCCTGACTGAACTTAGGTTTATTGGTTACAACGATTCCGACCAAAGGGTTGTGATAGTAACCAGAGTGCGCATGCTATGGTGAGCGGCAAAATGCCAACAACTTGTACGGAGGACAGTTTTAGGCCACGGGAAAGAACAGTAACGGTACCGCGTGTGGTGGAAAAGCTGTGGATTTTTCAAGCGTTTGCAGACCGACTGCCCCGTCAACCGCCCGAAGCCCCATTTATTTTTACGCCGCAACCGAGATCCATACCCCCAAACCGCAGGCCGAACCTCGCACATTTTTATGGAGTGCGCTGCCTTGCACCGCTTTCCCCTCCCAGCAGTTTCCCGAAGGACATCCTTTCCAGTTAGCGTTGTTACCCCATCAATCAATCGCCCCGAAATCCTGTAAGCGCAACGCAAGCGGTTGACGAACCGCTCCGGCCCCCATAAAGTGACGGTCGGTTGCGATCTACAGGAGATGGTGTGCACATGGGATCGATTCTTCGTTCGAGAAAAGCGGCGTTTGTTTTTGGTTGCAGCGCGTTGCTTGGCGTGGCGGTTCTCGCGCAGCAAGCAGTCGCACAAAGTGCAGCGCCTTCCGACAAAGGCGACAAATCCAAACAGCTGACGCCCGAATCTTCGCTCACTCTCCGCTCCATCACCGACCTGCAATACTCGCCCGACGGCGCGCGCCTCACCTTCGTCGTCACCGAACCGCCCAAAGGCACCGGCCGCAAGCGTCACATCTGGATCCACGAAAAAGGCTCCGACTCGGTCCGCCAATACACGTTCTCCGACAAATCCGAAAGCGGCCCGCGCTGGTCACCTGACGGCAAGACCCTCGCCTTCCTATCCGATCGCGGAGAACAGCAACAGATCTATCTCATGCGCATCGACGGCGGCGAAGGCATCGCCCTCACCAAAGGCAAAAACAGCGTCAAAGGTTTTGAATGGTCGCCCGACGGAAAGCAGATCGCGTTCCTCGCGCCCGACGCAAAAACCGAGGCCGAAGAGAAAAAAGAAAAGGACAAAGACGACGCCCACGTCGCCGACAAAGAAGACAAGCGCTCGCGCCTCTGGGTCGTGAATGTCACCACTGGCGAAACTCGCGCCCTCACCAAGCCAACATGGGAAGTCCGCGAATTCATCTGGATGCAGAACGGCACGCAACTCGTCCTCGAAGCCACCGAGCGCCCGGAATCCGACGAATTCACAGAAAAACTCTACGGCATTCGCACTAGCGACGGCGAAACGACGGTCCTCATCGCCCCTCGCGGCCCATTTGGCGAACTTAAAATCTCCACCAACGGAAACACGATCAGCTTTGTTGGCTCACGCGAAGACGGACCCGAACCGCACGACCTGATGTTGCTGCCGATCAATGCCAAGGCAGCCCGCAACCTCACCGGCGCAAGCCTCGATCGCCCTGTTGAAGCCTACCAATGGTCCAAAGACGGCTCCATCGACCTCGTCGCCGCCAACGGCTTCAAAACGTTATTCCTGAAATATTTGCCCGACGCGTCGAAACAAGATTTGAGCGCGACCCCGGTGCCGACGGGCGCCATCGCCACCTCGTCAACCAGTGAAATCGCTTACGTCTCGCAAACCGCTACGCAACCGCCGGAAGTTTGGCTGTGGAATCAGTCCGGAGCCGCGCGTCAGATTTCCCATCTCAATGACACTTGGAAAAATTTCGACCTCGTCGCTCCGGTCTACAGCACCTTCAAATCGTTCGACAGCACCGAAATCGAAACCGCGGTCCTGTGGCCGAAAGGCACGAATCCGACCACCGGCCACTCACCCATGATCGTGCTCGTTCACGGCGGCCCCACAGGCCGTTGGTCCGACGCAATCGAGCCCTGGGGACAACTGCTCGTCGCGCGCGGCTATGTCGTCCTCTATCCCAACATCCGCGGCTCGGTTGGCTACGGCCAAAAATTTGTCGAGTCCAATCGCGCCGACTGGGGTGGCGGCGACTTCAAAGACGTGATGGCCGCGGTGAAAAACGTAATCGCCGGCGGCGGCATCGACGCAAATCGCCTCGGCATCGGCGGCTGGTCCTACGGCGGCTACATGGCCGAGTGGGCGATCACGCAAACCAACGACTTCAAAGCCGCCGTCTCCGGCGCAGGCATGGCCAATCTCATTTCCGAATTCGGCATGGAAGATCATCCATCCGGCGATGAGTGGTTTTTCGGCACACCATGGGAAAAGCCCGATGGCTTCCTCAACAGCTCGCCCTTCGTCTACTTCAAGAATGTGAAGACGCCAACTTTAGTGTTGCAGGGAGACGCCGACACGATCGATCCGCTCGGCCAAAGCCAGGAGCTCTATCGGGGCCTGAAACGCTACGGCGTCGAAACTGAACTCGTCGTTTATCCCCGCGAGCCGCACGGCTTCCACGAGGAGAAACACTTGGTTGACCGTCTAAACCGTATACTCGCGTGGTATGACAAATATTTAAAGCCCGCCTCCGCGGCCCACGCAGGAAAATAAAAAGGAACCGCGGCGATCGATCGCCGGCTCGATTCGGAAATACGACATGGAAACGACTGCTTCCGCTTACCGCGAATTTTCCCCGCCGCCGCGGCTTGGATCTCATCTGATTTGTTTCTGGACGCAGACGATTACGTGTTCGACGAGAGCGGCCGACTCCAACGCGGCATTTGAGCAGCGCGTATTGCCTGACGGTTGCATTGACATCGTGGCGATTGACGACGAGGCGCCTGCCATCATCGGGCCGTGGACTCAGCCGTTTGTCACGCGCCTTTCTCCCGGCACCGTGATCACGGGCGCGCGCTTTCGTCCCGGTGCCGCGGCGGGCGCGCTTGGACTGCCGGCCTCCGCTTTGCTCAATCAAGCGGTGGAGCTTCGTGCCTTTTGGCGGAGCGCGGCAACCGCGCGCTTCGAGCGCATTGCTGATGCCCGGAGTATCACGGCACGGCTGGCCGCGATGGAAGCGGCTTTGCTGGATCGCATGGAGCGCGTTATCTCTTGCGATTCAACGACGGATGCAGCCGTGCGATGGCTCGCGCGGAATCCGCGAGGCCAAGTCGAACAGCTCAGTCACTGGCTTGGGCTGAGCCGTCGCCAGCTGCAGCGGCGGTTCGTCGGAGCAGTCGGATACGGACCGAAGAAGTTTCAATCGGTGCTGCGGTTTCAGCGATTGCTGAGTCTTGCCGCCCGTAAGAATGAGACGCGCAGCCTGGCTCAGTTTTCCGCGGACGCCGGCTATGCCGACCAGGCACACATGACGCGCGAAGTTCAGCGATTTTCGGGCCTTGCGCCGACTGTATTGTTGCGATCGACGCAATCGGCGTTGCAATTGTCGGACTTGTTGGCGGCTGCGGACGACCAGTAGCGGCTGTTGCTGTGCGGTACTGCTCGGGTTCGTCGCCACCCTACACGCTCAGTGCGCGATCCTGCGGAACGCCTCGAGCTTTTCCAGACTTTCCAGTGTCAATCTGCCGCGCCATTCCTTTTTCGCGACTGCCCACGCCGCAGGATTTATTTCTTCCCACGACCAGTTCGGCTCCCAACCGCCGTCGGCTTCTTGTTTTTCGATGACGTAGTCGAGATTCACCGAGACGGCGTCCTCCATCTCCGGATAAAACGGCGAGTCGGGCGATTTGATGAAACTGAGTGGTTGCACGCCATAGGTGACCCACTGCTGCGGATCCCGGACGACGACCGTCCCGAGCACTTCCCTCAACTTCTTCACGGTGACTGTTTTCTGTTGGGGAGGTAGAAAGCGGGCCATCTCGGTCGTCGCCTCAACGTCGGACATCTGCATTTTCAGAGGCGCGGCCGACAGATAGGCCAGAGATAAGTTGGTGATGCGATCGAGAAAGCCGGCGGGCAACAATGCCGAATAGCGACGCAAATATCCCGCGAGGTGAGCCGTTGGGAAAACCGGACTATCGACTTCGCACTTGCCAGTGTCCTGGTTCACCTCCCACCAAGGCGCGTGCGGCGCGGTACTAGCTTCTCTCGGCAGCGCCCGCCAGTAGCCGTTTTTTCCATCGAACTTCGCAACCAGATACCGGATCGCACGTCGAACGCTTTCGTTGTCCGCGGGCGCGTCCATCTCGTTGAAGATGCGCAAAGCGATCATCGTGGCCATCGGTGATGAACCGGTCCAGCGATTGTCGCTCTCGAGGTAAGAGGCGAATCCGCCGTCAGCATTTTGGAACTTCGCAAGTTCTAGCAGGACGGCATCCCGGCTGCCGTGGGCGAAGTGACAAGCGAAGAGAGCGCGATCGAGTGGCCGAGCCGTTTCGTTAATGAAAGCCGACGCGCGAGCAAAAGCCGACGCGCTCAGCACAAGCGGCTGTCCCGACGTTGGCGTGACACACGCTGCAACAACGCCGTACACGCATACCGGAAGAATTGTGAGCAGGCCGTAGAGAAAAGCTGTCGCCATCATTTTCACTAGAGCGAACCTCGCGTCTTAGAAGGACTGGGGTCGCCACAATAATCGGGCAGGTAGATGGTGTCTTGAACGTTTCGGACATCGTTGCTATGAAGATGCCAAAACGCAGATGCCGCACGAGAGAGGAACGCGCTCTGCAGCGCGCAACTTTTATTCCGGCAGCTTCGTCGTCCCCGCGACGCGAAACGTCTGCCCGACGCCCGCCGACCCGCTATGCGGCTGCCCACCGCCCACGTACACCGTGAACTCTCCTTCCGGCACAACGATGTCGCCAGCCTCCGTCACAATACTCAAATCGCGCGGCTGCAACTCGAAATGCACTTTCTGCGAAGCTCCCGCATCAAGATGCACGCGCTGAAATCCGCGCAGCGCAATCCGCGGTGCCCCCGCCACCTGCGGAAAATTCAGATACAGTTCGACAACTTCGTCGCCGCCCACTTTCCCCTTGTTCGTCATGTCAGCGTCGACAGTGAGAGGCTGCCCCGCCCCCAGCGTTGATGTCGAAAGATTCAGCTCGGTAAATCCAAACGTCGTATAGCTCAATCCGTATCCAAACGGATACAGCGGCGTCCCGCCAAAATAGCGATACGTCCGATTCTTCATCGAATAATCTTCAAACGGCGGCAGCTGATCCACGCCGGTATAAAACGTCACCGGCAGCCGCCCCGCCGGATTATTTTTTCCAGAGATCGTCTCCGCCACCGCCGCACCACCTTCTTCGCCCGCATACCACGCTTCCAGAATCGCGTTGGCGTGCGCCTTCGCCCAGCTGACACCGAGCGCGCTGCCGTTCATCAACACGACGACCAACGGCTTCCCTGTCGCGGCCAACGCCTCCAGCAAGTCCTGCTCTGGCTTCGGCAGATCGAGGCTCGTGCGATCTCCGCCCGCAAATCCATCTTCATCGATCGGCATCTCCTCGCCTTCGAGCTCGCTCGTGATGCCGACGACCGCAATCACTACATCCGCCGACTTTGCCGCGGCAATTGCTTCAGGTGATGGCTGCGAATTGAACTTTGTCCACACCAACTCCGGAGCGGCTGCGGAAGGATTTTTTGGATCTGCTCCCGGCACCGGATACAAAACTTTGACCGTGTACGATTTTCCGGCTTCGAGATGAACCCGGCCGAGTTTTGTTTCAACGCCATTGGTGAGAAACGAAAGCGCCGCGACTTTGTTGTCGAGCGTCGTGATGCTGAAGCCCTCACCGCGCGTGCCCAGGTAGTAGTCGCCGGATTCTTTTGGCGTCAGCATCGCTTCGGAGTTGATCAAAACGGATTTTTTCCCTGCTATTTCGGCAGGGAGCGGACCGGATGGAGTTCCGATCGCGGGATCGGTCCGCGAGGCGAGCACCGTTGGCGGCGGACCGCCGCCGCCCATGATCGCGAGCGGGCTCATGATGAGGTAGGTTGAGCGAACGCCCGGTTTTCCGTCGATGGTCAGAAGTGAGGCCGGAACAACATCGACATTTTTGCTGAGGAATTGCGTGCCTTCGACGAATTTAATCTGTGCGCTGGGGAATTCCGTCTTCAATCCGTCGAGAACGGAAACGGCATGAGTCGGGCCGCCGCTGTAGTTGCCCATCAAAACTTTCGTTTGGTTGGCGAGCGGCCCGACGACGGCAATTTTCACGCCCGGGCCAGGAATTTTGAGCGGCAAGATGCCGTTGTTTTTCAGCAGTACCATCGACTCGTTCGCCATCTTGCGCGCCAGCGCGCGATGCGCCGCGCTATCCAGCAAACTCTCGTCGATTTTGTTGTACGGCACGATGTCCGGCGGATCGAACATCCCCAGCTTGATTCGCGCCGTGTACAACCGTGTCACCGCGAGATCGATATCGCTCTCTTTCAGCACGCCCATCTTCACGGCATCGAGATACGGCTTGTAATCGTGATCGTCGTCGACCTTCTCGAAAAAGTCCGCGCACTCGTTGTCCATCCCACGGTGCAGGCTGATGCCGGATGCTTCCGCCTGTGTCGGCTTAAAATGATGCCCATTGTAAATGTCGATCACCGCGCCGCAATCCGAGACCACGTATCCTTTGAATTTCCACTTGTCGCGTAGCTGATCTTCGAGCAGAAATGTGCTCGCGCACGCGGGCTCGCCGTTGATGCTGTTGTAGGCGCACATGATCGATCCCGCTTTGCCCTGCGTGATCGCCGCGCGAAACGCCGGAAGATACGTGTCGAGCTCGTCGTGCTTGCTCACCTCAACATCCGCTTTATGCCGCGTCGATTCCGGTCCGCTGTGAACGGCGAAGTGCTTCGGCGTCGAAATCACGCGGTAATAATGCGGGTCATCGCCTTGCATGCCCGTGACAAACGCGATCCCCATGCGGCCGGTGAGGAACGGATCTTCGCCGTATGTTTCCTGCCCGCGGCCCCAGCGCGGATCGCGAAAAATGTTGATGTTGGGCGCCCAGAAATCGAGTCCCTCGAAAATGTCGCTGTGGCCCGCGCGGACTGACTGCGCGTGATGGATGCGGCCTTCGGTGCCGATCGCGATGGCCATCTCGTGGATCGCAGGCGCGTCAAACGTCGCGGCCAAACCAATCGGCTCGGGAAACGACGTCATGTCCTTCGCCGCGACGCCATGCAGCGATTCGCTCCACCAGTCATAGGCAGGAATATTCAGCCGCGGAATCGCCCGCGCCTGATTGACCAGTTGTGTAGCCTTCTCTTCCATCGTCAAGCGATGCACCAGATCGGCGGCCCGCTGTTCTGCGGGCAGCTCCGGATTGAGATACGGCGGCTTCTGCGCATCCTGCCCGCGCGCCACGCCACTAAGCGAACTGATAATCATCAGGATTGCCGCCGCAACGCACCCGGCATGTCGATTCATGAGTGTCCCCTTATGAACGCAAGCGATCACAACATCCAGTCCCAGCTCGTCCGACGCAGAGGGCGCACCCCTCGGTTTTTGAGGGTGGGTTGATCAAGCAACCCGTTGGCAAAAGCCGTGCTCTTTATGGGTCGAGTGAGTATTGTGGACCTTGGGTCCGCCGATAGTACGGAAAGCCTTTTCGAGATTCAATACGTACGTCGAACTCCGAAGGGGGATTTTGGGGAATTGAGCGAACGGCTTGGGCTACTTCGCGGCCTTGTGGCGTTGAGAAAATGGCCACTACCCTTGGGGTAAGTCTTTACAGGGCGATAGGTACATGTTAGTCTCGTTTCCCGTACCGCCATCCTTTGCGCCAGGCGGCTAGGGCCTCTGATCGAGAACCTGCCAATCGTTTTGACGGGCGACCGTGAACCGGTCGATGTGTCCAAGTTGATCGCTCGGCGATCGACTCAAACTCCTTCCTTTCGAAAAACACGAGGTTGTCTAGTTGCGCGTGTTCCGTTGCAGGCCACCTATTCTTGCCAGAATGGGCCGATGGCCTGGTCGTGAATAAACCCGGCTATTGCCCGGGACAACACCGCAACTGGTACTAACAAAGGGGATATCTTGCTCAAGCTGCGAAAAGTCGAAATTATCGGGTTCAAGTCCTTTTGCGAGCGCACGGTTGTGACCTTTGCCGGCATTGGTACGACCTGCATTGTCGGGCCGAACGGGTGCGGCAAGTCGAACGTCGTGGACGCCATCTCCTGGGTGCTGGGCGAGCAGAGCCACAAGTCCTTGCGCGCCGAGCGCATGGCCGACTGCATCTTCAACGGCACAGTTAAGCGTCCGCCGATGGGCTTGGCGGAAGTCACGATTACCCTGGAAGACCCGGAACTTGCTGAAGCTGCACGGTTTGTTATCGAAAGCGCCTCCGCCGAGGGCGCGCCGGCGGAGGCCGGCGGCGGTGTGAATCTTCTGGGTGACGGCACGACCGCTGATCCAACCGGGGATGCGAGCGCGGCCAGAACGACCACCGAAATCCTGTCGCTTGACCCGACGGCTGAGGGTGCCGACGGCGAAGCTACTCTAGGCGCCGATGGCACGGCCGCCGAGCCTGCCGAGCCGGAATTCATGAAGGGCAAGCGCAAGAAGAAGGGTGGCGACAAGCCGGTCCTGGCCACCAAGCCGGGGGAAGTCGTCGTAAGCCGTCGGTTGTACCGCTCGGGGCAGAGCGAGTACCTCATCAACGGCCGCGTCGGCCGGTTGCGCGACATTCAAGAGATGTTTATGGGCGTCGGCTTGGGCCCCGACTCCTACGCCATCATCGAACAGGGCCGCATCGGCCAGATCCTTTCGACCAAACCTCTCGAGCGCCGCGCGATCATCGAAGAAGCGGCGGGCGTAACCAAGTTCAAGACCAAGAAGCGGCTCGCTGAAGCGAAGCTCGAGTCCTCCAAGATAAATCTTTCGCGCGTCAACGACATCGTCGTCGAAGTCGAAAAGCAGCTCGCCTCATTGAAGCGCCAGGCGGCCAAGGCGCGACGGTATTCCGAAATTCGCGAGCAAATGCGCGGCATCGTCCGCCAGATGCTCGCAGGTAAGGCGCGCGAACTTGATGCCGAAGCCGAACGCGTCGGCAAGCGCCTCGAAGAGCTCACGACCGCCGAAACCAAGCACGCGCACGACATTCAGACGCAGGAAAGCGAGCAGGATCTCCTAAACCAGCGCATCTACGAACTCGATGCGACCATTCGTCAGAACCAGAACGTTTTGAACCTCACCGCGCTCGAAGTCGATCGCAGCGAAAATAAGATTGCGTTCAATCGCCAGCGTGCTGAGGAGCTTGCAGGCCGCGGTTCGCAGGTCACCGCGGAAATTGCATCGGCAGCGGCGCAGGTAGCGGAGTGGGAATCGCGCCACGCGGCGCAGAACGAATCCGTGGTTTCGCTGCGCACGGAATCGACGACGCTCACCGGCAACGTGAACGGCCTCGCGGTGCGCGCGCAAACACGCGCGACACAGATCCACGAGTCCGAAGTTCGCATCGATGCGCTGCGGCAATGCGCATCGGAAGCCAGCGAAAGCTTGCTCCGTTTGCATGGTGAGCAAAAGCAGGCTGAAGAAGCGCTGGTGCACCAGGGCGCGGCGCTACAGCGGCTGGAGGCGAACGAAGCGGCGTTGCTGGAATCGTCGATTCATGTGCGCGACACCGCCGACAAAGCGGCGTTCGACTGGGAAACGGCTAACGGCCAGCTTGCAAACCTGCAACAGCAGGTGGCAGCACTGCACACGCGCATCAACGCGTTGCGCGACGAGCGCGATGCGGCTGCGAAGGAAGCCGAAGCGCTGCGCGATTCGCTTTCGGGCGCGCGCGCAAAACACGCGACGCTAACGCAGGTCCTGAACGATCGTTCTTACACGGCCGATGCGGTGCAGAAATTGTTTGCCGCCAACGAACGCGGGGGCGGGCACGACTTTCACGCGGTCGGCGTTCTGGCCGATTACGCGGAAGTGCAAGAACAACACGAAGCGGCAATCGAACAATATTTGCGCGAAGAACTCGAATACGTTGTGGTTCAAACGTTCGACCACGCGCGCGCCGGCGTGTCACTGCTGCGCGAAGAAGTCGGAGGCCGTGCGACATTCTTCGTCGACTCGCTGCGCAGTCTGCGGCTCGACGAATACGAACCGATTGCGCATTTCCGGCCGGAAGACGGTGTTGTCTCGCGGCTCGACAAGCTGGTGGAATTCCGCGATCCACTGGGAGGGGCCGCGAAGCAATTTTTGCCGCGTTTGAAAGCGGCGTATCTGGCGGACAGCAGCGCATCCGCCGAAAAGCTGGCACGCGACAATCCGCAATACGCCTTCATTACGCCGGACGGTACCTGCTATCAGGGCCGCATGGTGACCGGTGGACGTGCGGACGAAGCCGGGCCGCTCGTGATGAAGCGCGAATTGCGCGCCCTCGATGCTGAACTCCTGCATCTCGAGCTCACCGCCGAGCGTATTCGTGCGACGCAGGATGCGCTCGCGAGCGATCTGCGAGAAGCGGAGCAATCGCTCGACACCGTGTCGGCGCAGCAGCGCGCTGCCGAGCGCGACGTGTTTGCGGCGAAGCACCGGCATGAACAGTCGCAGGCTGATCTGGCGCGCCTTGGACTCGAACTTACCGCGTGCCAGAGCGACCTGGCTCGCATCCGCAAAGATGTCGAAGGCGCACAGACGCGAGCGGAGCGGGCTAAGACTTCGCTTGCCGTGGCAAACACGACGCGCGCGGAGGCGGAAGCCGAGAGCGCGCGGCTCGCCGAGGAGTTGGTGCAACTTCGCGGCTCGATTCAGACCGAGCAGAACGAACTCGCCGTTGCGCGCGCCGAACTGGCCGCCTTGAACGAACGGCTGTCGGCGGCCGAAGCAATCGCCTCGCGTTTGCAGCAGGAACGCGCAGAGATGGATCGCCGCACACAAGTATTGCAGCAGCAACACGCATCGATCGGCGAAGAAGCGGCCGAGCTCACGGCGCAGAGCGAGCAGCTGACGCAGCAACTTAAAGGTTTGCGTGCCGAGAAGCTGCGGCTCGAAGCTTCGCAAGTGGCGCTTGAAGCCGAATGGGATGCGGGACGCAAGCGCGTCGCGCAGATGGAAGATCAGCTCCGCCTGGGACGGCAATCGCTGCAGGAAATTCGCGAACACCGCAGTCATGCCGAAGTGGAGCGCGCGCGCAACGACTCCGACCGCACGCACTTGCGTGAAACCTGCATATCGGAAGTCAACGCGCAGCCTGAAGACCTGATCGCGACCGAAACGGCGTTCATCACCGGTGAAGAGCTGGCGATTGCCGAAACAAACTACCGCGAGATGAAATCGCGAATCGAGTCGATGGGCGCGGTAAACATGATGGCGCTCGAAGAATTCAACGAGTGCGAGCAGCGATTCGCATTTCTCACTCGCGAGCGCGACGATCTGCTGCAATCCATCGCCGACACGCAACAGGCCATCACCGAACTGGACCTCGTCACCCGCGAAAAGTTCGAGCAGGCGTTCCATGCCATCAACCACAACTTCTCGGAAGCGTTCCACACGATTTTCGGCGGCGGCACAGCGGAAATGCGCCTGACCGAAGTGGACAGCTCCGGCGATGCAGGCATCGACGTCGTGGCTTCGCCGCCAGGTAAGCGACTTCAAAACATTTTGCTGCTCTCGGGCGGTGAGAAAGCGATGACGGCGCTGGCACTGCTGATCGCGATCTTTAAATATCAGCCGAGCCCGTTCTGTATTCTGGACGAAGTCGATGCGCCGCTGGACGAAGCGAACGTTGGGCGCTTTACGCGTCTCGTCGGCGAGATGAGTTCGCAGACGCAGTTCATCATCGTCACGCACAACCGCAAAACAATGGAGACAGGTAGCGTGCTCTACGGCGTCACGATGCAGGAGCCGGGCGTTTCCAAGCTCGTCAGCGTGCGCTGGGAAGGCGACGAAGCTCCGAAGGAAAAGCAGCATCGCCGCGCGGCCGCCGCTTCCGCGGCGTAAACAATCACCTCAACTTTGGCGACACGAGGCGAGCTTCGGCTCGCCTCTTTTTTTGGTCGTCCTAAAAGTCGCCGCAGAATCTAAGAGGATTCGCTACACAACTCCGCGCGTTTGTGTTGCCGCTGTGCTCTAACTGAATTGAGTAGAAATTTCAATTCGTAAATCAAGGTACGAAAATTTTTCTCGCACGCTTCTCTTTTCCGATTTTTTCCACACGCGTGTTGCATTGACAAGACGGCGCGCTAGGCTAGAATGCATCACACTTTCTTCGGGGGAATCGGAATCTTGCCTTTTGGTGCATCGATGCGCGTCTTGCGGGAAACAAATTTTGGCGGCATTTCACCTGCCGCGCGCGGCAAGGTGCGCGACATCTACGATATCGGCGATACCCTGCTGATCGTTGCGTCGGACCGACTGTCCGCCTTCGACGTCGTGCTACCGACGGGAATTCCCGACAAAGGCCGCGTTCTCACACAACTTTCGCTGTTCTGGTTCGATCTGCTGCGCGATGTCATTCCGAATCATGTGCTGAGCGCGACGGAATTCCCCGAGCAGTTCTTGCCGTATCGCGACGAACTCGCGGGCCGCTCGATGGTGGTGCGCAAGACTCAACCTCTGCCGATCGAATGCGTTGTGCGCGGCTATGTTTCCGGCTCGGGTTGGAAGGATTACCGCGTCAGCGGAAAAATCTGCGGCATCGATTTGCCCAATGGACTGCGCGAATCGGACCGTTTGCCGGAACCGATTTTCACGCCGGCGACAAAAGCGGTGACGGGACACGACGAAAATATTTCGTTCGAGCAGGCGGCCGGGCTGATCGGCAAAGAACTCGCCGAGCGCGTTCGCGAGGTCAGTCTGGAAATTTACCGCCGCGCCGCGAAGTATGCCGAGCCGCGCGGAATTTTGCTGGCGGACACGAAATTTGAATTTGGGCTGCTGCCTACGGCGGATGGCGGCAAGGACTTGATCTGGATCGACGAAGCATTGACTCCGGATTCGTCGCGGTTCTGGCCGGCCTCGCAGTATGAACCCGGCGGACCGCAGCCTTCTTTCGACAAGCAGTTCGTGCGCGACTATCTGGAGCGGATTCAGTGGTCCAAGACGCCGCCCGGGCCGGAATTGCCGCCGGAAGTTGTCGCGGTGACCAGCGAGAAGTATCGCGAGGCGTATCGGATTTTGGCTGGGCGCGAACTGGAATAAGGCGTGCGATCGTTGAGATTTTTGGATGTGCGGCCCCGGGAGATGTGGCGGCATTTCTGGAGCGTGGCGACGTGAAGGATCAACTAGAAGGGCTCGTAAGCCAGATGGTGGAACGCGGCATTCTGTTCGATGAGGCCGTCGGGGAGTTTGAGAAGCGATTCATCAAGCGCGTGCTGGACCGCGTGGGCGGGAATCAATCGCGCGCGGCGCATTTGCTGGGCATTCACCGCAATACGCTGAGCCGGAAGCTTGTGGCGTATAAGTTGGATCATCGTCGCGGCGCTGGAAGGTAAGGCGGCGTTCCGGCCTATTGCCACCCTCGTTTTTTGCGCACGTGTTAATTTCTAAGGGCGGTTAAAGTTTTGTTTTGATACATCTGAATAGATGTTGCATCTACACGGGTTAGCGACTGGGATCGATGTGGCTGTCTAAGCCCGTCAAGGCCCGGCGGGTATTTACGAGCAAATAAAAAAGCTAGAAGGAAACAAAAACGGCGCCCGGGTTCGCGGGCACCGTTCTTGTTTTGCGTTCGAACGCGGCTAGAAACCGGTTCGATTGTAGATCGGCGATTCGAATCGTTGGCAGGCGATTCGAATCGATGGTGGTTACTGCTGTTTTTTGGTGACGGGGCGCTTTTTCTTTCCCTTTTCTTTTTCCTTCGGGATGTCTTCCACGTTCACCTTGGCTTTATCCCAGTGGAGCATGAAGGCGGGATCGGGATCGTAGGAGGTCAGGGTGGCGGTGAAGCGCACTGGATTGTCTTTCTCGAGCTTGGCGGCATCGGGCTGACCTACGACCTTCACATCCATATCGGGCGTGGTTTTCGAATCGAACTCCGCGTCGCTGGTGACAAAGGCGACCTTCAGCTGAGTCGTATCCGAACCCGGGGTGATTTCGATCAGCTTGCCCGGAACGTCGGGGAATTCCAGGCCGCAGGACGCCAGCCAGGTAACCTTGGCCTTGTCCCCGCCGGCTTTCAGGTCAGCGATGACCGAAGCGATCGTCATATCCTTGCGCGCCGCGTCGAGATCGGCCGAGCTTGGCAAGGTATAGGTTGATGGACGATCGGCGGAGCTGCCCGCGAGCTGCAGCAGTTCGTTCAATTCAGCGTCAATCAGATTGTCGCAAGAAGCCTGCTGGTAGTTGACGATGAGCTTGCGGAGGTAGGTCTTCACCTGGGTGGCCTGCTGCTGGTTGGCACCCTTTGCGGTGACGGCCTTAGCGAAATACCAGAACGCATCCATCTGCTGGGGCGGCTGTTCGGCCATATAGGCTTGGCCGATGCGGTAGCTGGTGACGGCGTCATCGGGCGTGAGAACAAGCACGGCCTTGTAAGACTCGATCGCACCGGGATAATCCTTCAGGACCATCGCAGCAGTCGCGGCAGTGTAGTTGAACAGGATCGCCGGCGCCTTTTTCTGCTTGTCGAAATCGTCCTGCGACATGTTGTCGGGCTTCTTGAGCGAGTTGAGCGTCTGCAAACCGTCGAGCGCCGCTTGCCGCGCTTTCTTGGCCATGTCGGGATCGGTTGGTGGAGGCTGAATGTTGGTGTAGGCAAAGGCGCGCGCGTAATACGCTTGATACTTCACGGGCGGCTCGATCTTGTCGCCGAGCGCCAAGGTCTTGTCGGCATACTCCATGACCTTGGGGAAATTCTTCAACTGACTGTAGGCGTTGTAGTAGAGCGGATAAACGTAAATCAGCAGAGCCGAATTGGGATACTTCGAGACGAAGTCGTCCAGCGCTTTTACTTGTGCGGTGGGATCTTTCGTCGCTTGCGCGGCGGTATACGCATTGTATTCCGCCATGGTGTACTGGGGTTTCGCGGCGTCCTGCCCGCCCGCCGGCGCAGCCGCCTGGGGCTTTGCGACGGTAACGCTTGCGACAATCAGGCAAAGCGCCGCGACAACCGCGAGGCCCGCCAGTCTCCGTAATCCATTCATTCCGTTTCTCCCTCGCTCAAACTCCAAGCCTTGTCATGGATTGCTTACTACGCCCGGAACGCTAGCCGGGAAATGCCTTATTTGTTAAAACTTCGGGATTATAGGAAAAGCAGGAGGCCACTGCAAGACGGTACCCTACAGTGAAACATGTATCTAGGGGTATTTGTCCATCGACCTGTCGTCTTTATGCCCCACCACAGACGGACCGCTCGCGTCTAAACGAAAATTGTGGCCGATCCGCTTGTTGTTAAGATGAGTGTCGCACAGTTTTTCAGGTCCGACGAGGAACATTTCCGATGACGCCAATCAGCAAGGTGGATTTTGGGCAGCCCGAACAGGCGCCCCTCGGCGGCAGTCTGGCGCTGGTAACGGGTGGCAACCGGGGTATCGGACGAGCCATCGCCCTACGATTGGCCGCGATGGGCTCGGCCGTCGCCATCTGCGGCCGCGACGAAAAGGCGCTGCGAACCGTCGAAGAGGAATTGAAAGCGATGAACGTGGCTGTGCACGCGCAGGTGGCCGATGTGACTTCGCCGGCCGACGTTGCGTCGCTGGTGGACAAGACCGAAGCCACGCTTGGGCCGATTTCGATCCTGGTGAACAATGCGGGGATCGGCGTGTTCGGGCCGACACACGAGAAGTCGGAAGCAGACTGGGATCGCACGCTGAATACGAATCTGAAGAGCGTGTTTCTGATGTCGAGGGCGGTCGCGCCTTCGATGATTCGCCAGGGGCGGGGCGACATCATCAACATCAGCTCGCTGGCGGGGAAAAATGCCTTCGCCGGAGGCGGGATTTACTGCGCGTCAAAATGGGGCGTGCAGGGATTGACTGCGTGCATGGCGGAAGATTTGCGCGAACACGGGATTCGCGTCGCAGTGATTTGCCCCGGCAGCGTCGCGACGGAATTTTCAGGGCGCGGACCGAAAGATCCGGCAAAGGCGCTGACGCCGGACGACGTGGCGCATGCGGCGGCGATGTTGGTTACGCAGGGCAAGCAAAGCTTCCTGAGCGAAGTACACGTGAGGCCGCTGCGGAAGTAGCCCATTCCTGTTGGATGGCGCGCACGCGTAGGCGACGTAGCACAACATCGTTTACAACTTTCAGCTTGACAATATCTGTTATAACGACTATTGTTAACCCATGAGTTCGGCATTGCGCCCAAGCAAATCACCTCCCTCACTCGAGGCCCATGTTTTTGTTACCCTGCAAAAAGCAGCCGACGCCCTGGCACAGCAGGTGGAACAACTGCTGAAAGCCAACGATCTGACCGCCGCCCAATACAATGCGTTGCGCATCCTGCGCGGCGCCGAACCTGAAGGGCTGGCGTGCAGCAACATAGCCGACCGCATGATCTCGCACGATCCGGACATGACGCGGCTTCTCGATCGCATGGAGAAGCGCAGCCTGATCACGCGCGCCAGACAGAAGGACGACCGGCGGGTGGTGAAAACACGCATCACGCCCGAGGGGCTTCAGCTTCTCAAGACCCTCGATCAACCGGTGCATGAACTTCACAAGCAGCAGTTCCGACATGTTCCCGCCGCCCGACTGAAGCTTTTGATCGAGCTACTCGATCAGGTTCTGGAAAAGGATGCGGCGGCGCGATCGAAGTCATGCTCGTGAAGCGGCAGGAAAGGCGTTGAAGCTCGATTTCAGACGGAGAACGAAAACTAAAAGGAGACGAAAACCATGGGCCATTCTCTAACTCGCATTGCACTCACCGCCGGGCTCGCCGCAGCTTTGTCGCTGCCCGCAACGGCGGCAACCTCGACCTGGCAGCTCGACCCGATGCACACCGCAGCGCAGTTCTCGGTGAAGCACTTGGCGATCTCGACGGTGCGTGGTGGCTTCAGCAACGTGAAAGGCACCGTGCTGTTTGACGACGCGGACATCACCAAATCGAGCGTCGATGTGACGATCGATGTTTCGACGGTGGATACGCGGACTCCGGATCGCGACAAGGATTTGAAGAGCGACAAATTTTTCGATGTCGCGCACTACCCGACGATGACGTTTAAATCGACGAAAGTGGTGCAAGCCGGCGGGGGCAAGCTGCAGATTACGGGCGATTTGACGATTCGCGGGACGACCAAGTCGGTGGTGCTGGATGTCGATGGACCGACGGCTCCCGTGAAGGATCCGTGGGGGAACCAGCGCTCGGCCATTACCGCTACGACGAAGATCAATCGGCAGGACTTCGGCGTGAAGTGGAACGCGACGATGGACAACGGCGGCGTGGTGGTCGGTGACGAAGTTTCCATCACGATCGACGCGGAGATGGTGCAGGCGAAGAAATAGGCGGTCGCGAACCGCGACGCAGAATTGTGCGTGAGGGCGCGTTCCTCCTGTTGCGGGAGAGGCGCGCCCTCTGTTTTCTCATGATAGTGTTTCGATTTCGAGCGGTGATTGGCTTGCGTTTCGCGGCCGGTCAAGCATCGACGGGCAAAGTTGGTTCATCTAAGTGTTGCGCCAAGAATTCCTATTGTGAAAGGTGCGTTGCCATGAAAAATCCCGCTCCTGCAGAAGCCCCTCTTCACGACGTCGTTCTCCATCGCTGGAGCCCACGTGCGTTCGGTGACAAATCCGTGTCTCCCGAAGTGCTCAAGAGCCTGTTCGAGGCGGCGCGATGGGCGCCATCGAGTTCGAACACGCAGCCCTGGGCGTACATCGTCGGCACCCGCGACGACAAGGAAAACTTCGACAAGGTTCTCAGCACTCTGGTGGAATTCAATCAGGGGTGGGCGAAACACGCGGCAGTGCTGGCGCTGTCGGTGGCGCAGATTCGAAATAAAGAGGGTAAGCCAAACCATCTCGCATTTCACGATGTCGGTAGCGCGAACGCGCAGCTGAGTTTCGAAGCCGTCGCCGACGGGCTTTACGTGCATCAGATGGCGGGCTTCGATGGAAACAAAGCGCGCGAGGTGTTTCACATACCTGACGACTGGCAGGCGGTGACCGCGATGGCTATCGGCTATCCCGGCAATCCGCACTCGCTGCCCGACAAGTTGAAGGAGCGCGAATTGGCGCCGCGGAGCCGCAAGCCGCTGGCGGACTTTGTCATGACAGGCGCCTGGGGTCATACTGCTTCCTTCGCGAAGAAGTAGCACGGTACAATACTGGTAGAACAGCTGAAAACTCGCGCTGCCGTTTGCATCTGTAGATGATCGGTATTCGTCCCAGAGGCTCCAGCCAAAATTCATGCACGGAACACTCGAATTTCTCCTTCATCACGGTTACGTCGTTCTGCTCGCTTGGGTTTTTCTGGAGCAAATCGGGCTGCCCGTTCCATCGATTCCCATCCTGCTGGCTGCGGGCGCGCTCGCCGGCACCCATCATATGAATTTTCTGCTTGCTTTGGTGACAGCGGTGTTTGCGTCGGCCATCGCCGATACGATCTGGTTCCAGCTCGGGCGCGTCAAGGGCATCAAAATTTTGCAACTGCTGTGCAAGATTTCTCTCGAGCCCGATTCCTGCGTGCGGCGCACCGAGGGAATTTTCGCCAAGGAAGGTTCGCGTTCGCTGTTGCTGGCGAAGTTTCTGCCGGGCTTGGGAACGGTCGCGCCGCCGCTGGCGGGGATTTTTCATATGCGGCTGCCGCGATTTTTGCTGTTCGATTGCGCGGGGGCGGCGCTGTGGGCCGCGTCATTTCTTGGACTGGGCTTTATCTTCAGTGGGCAGATCGAGGTCATCGCCGATCATGCCGCGTTCCTCGGTGGGTGGCTGCTGGTCATTCTGATCGCGGCGTTCGCCGGCTACATTGGCAACAAATACCTTGCGCGGCAGCGATTCATTCGCGAGTTGCGCGTTTCGCGCATCACCGTGGAAGAGCTGAAAACAAAAATGGACCAGAAGGAAGACATGGTGATCGTCGACTTGCGGCATTCGCTCGATTTCGAAGCCGATCCCGAGACGATTCCTGGGGCGTTTCGAATGGACGCGCAGGAACTGCGCACGAAAGACGAAAAGTTGCCGCGCGACCGGCAGATCATTTTGTATTGCACTTGCCCGAATGAAGCGACCAGTGCGCAGCTGGCGATTTTGCTGCGGAAGCAGGGGATTCAGCAGATTCGGCCGCTGCAAGGCGGGCTCGATGCTTGGCGCGAAGCGGGGTATCCGGTGCACAATGCCACGCTCACACAGATTTCGGGAATTACCAGTCCCGCTACAACTACGACGACCGCTCCTCCTACTCCGGCGCGCTGAACAGCGGCTAGCGAGGTCGTGCCCCGCGCAGCTTGATGTCGAGTAACAGCTGAAGGAACCGCTGCGCTCCATTTCCGCAACCTGGCCAGCCGTGGCTCACCTACAATCGCGGCAAAACGATTCCGCCCTGCGACTGGTATTTGCCCTTTTTATCTTTGTAGCTGACTTCGCAGTCCTCGTCGGATTCGAAGAAAAGCACCTGGCACAATCCTTCGTTCGCGTAGATTTTCGCGGGCAGCGGAGTGGTGTTGCTGATTTCGAGGGTCACGAAGCCTTCCCACTCGGGTTCGAACGGCGTTACGTTCACGATGATGCCGCAGCGCGCGTACGTTGACTTGCCCAAACAAATCGTCAGCACGTTGCGCGGAATCCGGAAATACTCCACTGAGCGCGCCAGCGCGAACGAATTTGGCGGAATCAGGCAAGCATCGCCTTTGTACGACACCAGCGATCGCGGATCGAAATGTTTCGGATCGACGATCGTCGAGTTCACATTGGTGAAAATCTGAAACTCGTCCGCCACCCGAATGTCGTAACCGTACGACGAAACTCCATAGCTGATCACACCTTCGCGAACCTGCCGGTCGGTGAAGGGTTCGATCATTTTATGTTCCAGCGACATGCGCCGGATCCACTTGTCGGGCTTAACAGACATCCATCCTCCTGAAACGTTCTTAGATTTTCGTGGTTATACCGGCGTGCTGAATTCGCTGCATCGCCGCCGTACCGCGATTTGCTGCGTCTTCCGTAAAAATTTCAAGTCAGTGTAGATTACCCGTCACGTCTTGACAACCTGCGGCGTGACCCTCTAGCATCGGCCCCAGATTAGTTGGAGGCTTGTGTGATCAAGTTGGATATCGTGAATGCCGTCGTGAACGCGACAACACCGAACATCAGCCGCACGAAGGCGGAACAAGCGGTCGAGACGGTATTCGAATCGCTGAAGAATGCGCTTGGGCGCGGGCAGCGCATCGAATTGCGCCGCTTTGGCGTCTTCAGCGTCAAGCCTCGCAAGACGGGCATCGGGCGCAATCCGCGAACCGGCGAGGAAGTGAACATTCCGCCGGGAAAAGCAGTGCGATTCAAGCCGGGGAAAGAACTGCAGGGACTCGAAGCTCCCGCGAAGCCTGCGGCGGACTAAGCGCGGTTCGTAGATCGCTCGTCACGCGACTAGTCACGCAACCTCACTGACACCGCTTTTTGCACAAAACATTCCGTTGTGCTGTACTTGGTCGAGACCAGTTCTCGCATCGCTGCTGAACGATCGTCAGGCCTCGTGACCGATTCCATTCCAGACAGCAACGTTTCCATCGCGCCACAACTTGCCGAGTGGCATCCCGTCCCACCGCTATATAATCCGCCGCCTTCCTACTCGATGGTGCCGCAGCATCCGCCGCTCAAAACACTGCTGCTCGCTATCGTATTGTTCTTCGTCACGCTGTGCACCTGCCTCGTGGCCGGCACGCATTTCGCCGCGGCCTACGCCCAGAATGAAGCGGTCTCGTTCGACGAATTCCTGCGCGCGCTTACACTGCTCTACCGGCATCCATTTGCGCTCGCCAGCGGACTTCCCTTTGCGCTCACGCTGCTTGCGATTCTTCTCACGCACGAACTCGGACACTATTTCGCCTGCCGGTATCATCACATTCACTCAAGCTATCCGTACTTCATTCCATTTCCAACGTTGATCGGCACGCTTGGCGCTTTCATCCTGATTCGGTCGCCGATTCGAACCAAGCGGGCGCTGTTCGACGTCGGGGCGTCGGGACCGCTCGTCGGGTTCGTCGTTGCCGTACCAGCGCTTATCTTCGGTATCATGCATGCAAAATTCGTACCCGAACTTTCCGATCCTTCGCGTGTCAGCGCCATCCTCGGCACTCCGATGATTCTTCGCGCGCTCGCGGCGATCTTCTACCCTCACACCCCTGTCGCCAATCTCCTTCTCCATCCAGTCGGACGCGCCGCTTGGGTCGGACTTTTCGCCACCTCGCTCAATCTCCTCCCTGCTGCACAACTCGATGGTGGCCACATCCTACGCTCCATCAGCCCACGGCTGCATCGCTACTCAAGCATCGGTCTCCCGCTACTGCTGATCGCTCTCGCGTTCTTCCATTTCTGGGCGGGATGGTACGTCTGGGGTGGGCTTCTGTTCGTGATTCGCTTCTTCCGCTTCGTCCCCATCTTCGATCCAGAACCGCTCGATCCAGCTCGCCGTTTTGGTGCGATCCTCTCTCTCGCGATCTTCATCCTCTGCTTCATGCCGTCGCCATTCCTGGATTGATCGTCCGGCGCTTTGCTCCGCCTTCGACTCCAGCTACAATTCCCACTCCCGCATTGTCAAGAAACCCATCCATGCCCGCGCTAGACCGCACGCTCCGCCCACGCGATCTTCTTCTGCTGTTCATCGGCTCCGTCATCGGCTCGGGCATTTTTCTCACGCCTGGACTGATCCTTCGCCAGCTTCATGGCTCCGTCGGCTTCTCGTTTCTTGTCTGGGTTGTGGGCGGCGTGCTTTCACTTCTGGGCGCCCTCACTTACGCCGAACTCTCGGCTAGCAACCCTGAAGCCGGCGGGCTCTACTGCTTCATTCGCGACGGATTTGGGCGCATCCCGGCGTTTCTCTATGGGTGGTCGCTGTTTCTGGTCATCGCCAGCGGCACGATCGCGGCGCTCGCGCACGCCTTCACGCGCTACCTTTCTGAAATCGTTCCGATTCCGGATGGGGGTACTAAACCAATCGCAGTCGTCATGATCGCCGTCGTCACCAGCGTCAACGTCTGGGGCACGCGCAAGAGCGCCGACCTGCAAAACTGGACGACACTCGTCAAAGCTTCGCTCGTCGTTCTGCTTAGCGCCGTATTGCTCGCGCTCGGACATCACGGCCGCGAACTTCCCACTGCGATGGGCACCACGCAGGGAGGCTCGGCGCTGGTGTCGAGCTTTGGTCTCGCGATGATCGCTGTCTTGTGGGCGTACGAGGGCTGGCAGTTCGGCACGTATAGCGCAGGCGAAGTCATCGACCCGCAAAAATCGTTTCCGCGCGCGTTTTTTCTCGGTTCGTTGATTCTCGTCGCGCTCTATCTCATCGCCAACGTCGCATATCTCATCGCGCTTGGCGCGACTGCGGCGACTGCAAGCGACGCCATCGCCGCCACTGCCGCGTCCAGTGTTCTTGGCCCTTGGGCTGGCAAATTTATCGCCCTCACGATTCTCATCTCCGTATTTAGCTCCACCAACAGCGTCATCCTCACTGCTCCGCGCGTCTTTTATGCGATGGCCAACGACAATCTCTTCTTCAAGAAATTAGCCGAGGTTCACAAGCGTTTCGGGACGCCCGCCGCCGCGGTGATCGCCCTCGGCGTTTGGTCGGCCATCCTCGCTTGCACCGGAAAATTCGCGGAGCTCATCGGTGGGGTCATCTTTGTCGGCTGGATCTTCTACGGCCTGGGGGCAGCCGCGATCTTTCCGCTACGCCGCCGCAACCAAGAGAAACCTATCCCCTACCGCGTACCCGGCTACCCGTTTACACCGTTCATCTTCGTGCTGGCGGCAGCTGCCATCGTCGCCAACGCCATCGTCCTCGCCTTCTACGACCCGGCCTCGTTCCAGCACATCCTCGCCGCCATCGTTATCTTTCTGTTGGGCCTGCCTGCCTGCTTCTTCTGGCACCGTCGCCCCGCCTGAGCCGGCGCCACTCGGAAACTTTCCATTCAGTCTCGGTGTCCAACGACCACAAGTCTGTCCGCACGAGAGGTCTACATATGCTCGAAGTCAACGTCCTCTCCAAGTTTTACGGTTCGGTCCCCGCTGTCCGTGAAGTCACATTCCGCCTTGAGCCGGGACAAGTCCTCGGCTACCTCGGCCCGAACGGTTCCGGCAAAAGCACTACGGTAAAAATGCTCACCGGTCTCCTCGAACCAACTCGCGGCGAGGTCCTCTACAAACTCGAAAACATTAACAAAGATCTGAGCGCTTACCGCCGCCACCTCGGCTACGTTCCGGAGGAGGCCAATCTCTATCCGTATCTGACCGGCGAAGAATATCTCGACATGGTTGCCACGCTTCGCTCGATGCCCGACGCGAAGCGCCATCACCGCATCCAGTCGCTTCTCGAACTCTTCTCACTGCATCCGCACCGCCACGTCACCATCGGCAGCTACTCGAAGGGCATGCGCCAGCGGATCTTGGTGATCGCCGCGCTCATGGACAATCCCGACGTCCTCATCCTCGACGAGCCATTCTCCGGCCTCGACGTCACTTCGTCGCTCGTTCTGAAAAGCCTTATCCAATCGCTCAGCAGGAAAGGCAAAGCCGTCTTTTTCTGCTCGCACGTACTCGAGGTCGTCGAAAAAGTCTGCTCGCAGCTCATCATCCTTCGCAAAGGACAAGTCATCGCCTACGGGCCCACAACCGAGGTTGTCGCCAAAATCGGCCAGTCATCGCTCGAAGGAACGTTCCTTCAACTGGTGGAAGATCGCGACGTCTCCCAAATCGCCGCCGACATCGCTGAAGTGATCGCCGCCACATAAGCGGTTCCCCGCATGAACGCTCCGCAACAACCCGCAAGTGATACAGGTGGCGTCAGCGTCTCTGCCGGCTCTTCGATTGCGCCCACAGGATCGCGAAGCTGGAGCCTCTCCAATTTCTGTAAAACCCCGTTCGGCTGCCTCTTAAACCTCATGTTAACGCGCATGTTCCAAGGCGGCTCCGACTCCTCTTCCGACGAACTCAACCTTGGCGTCGGTGTAATCCTCACCGTCCTAGCTACCCCAGGCCTCTTCATCTCTCTTCTGATGTTCGAAAAATACGGCACCTTTATTCAGTTCATTCGTGGCGCTCCGCCCCTCGATCCCTTTGTCGCTGCGATTCCCGATGAATATTTCTTTCTCGTGCTCTCGGTCGTGGTGACCGGCGCGGCCACGCTATGGCGATGGGACGCCATCTTTCTCGATCGACGCGACTACGCCAATCTCGTCCCGCTCCCTGTCCCGTTGAAAACTCTCTTCGCCGCAAATTTCTCCGCGGTTTTCATACTGGCGGGCGTCTTCGCCTTCGTGGTCAACGCCGCATCGATCGTTCTTTTCCCGATCGTCGTTGTCGGCTCGCAATCCTCATTCACTGTCCTCTTCCGTTTCGCTGCTGGCCACGCCGTCGAAATGCTCATCGCCAGCGTCTTCAGTTTCTTCGCCGTCTTTGCCATCGCGGGTGCGTTGATGTCCGTCCTCCCCGCTCAACTTTTCCGACGCGTTTCTCTCTTGGTCCGCTTCGTTATCGCCATCGCCCTCTTACTTCTGCTCGCAACCGTATTCACCGTCCCCGATCTCCTCGAACAATCCAAAGCCTCCGCAAGCAAACCCTTGGTCGAGCTTCCTCCCGTTTCGCTTCTCGGCATCGCCCGTACGGTCTGGGGCCGCGGCAAAGACCCGTTCGTCGCCCACATGACAGCCGCCGCTCTCCTAGCGCTGGCCGCGACGATCGCCATCGCCACGATTGCTTACGGGCTAAGCTTCCGCCGGGTCTTTCTCCGCATCCCTGAAACATCTGACGCCGGTCCACTTCCACGCCTGCACTTCTCGCTCCCCATCTTCCCGTTTATCGGCAAATGGATTCTGCGTTCCCCGCCGAAGCGCGTCTGCTTCAATTTCGCGCTTAGTACGCTGCTCCGCAGTGAAGCCCATCTCCAAACTGTGCTCGCGTTCGCCGCCCTCGGTCTGGTCGCCGCAGCGGAATCTCTCAACTCACCTCAAGGCATAAAATCTCTGATCACCGCTCCGCATCCCACTATCGAATTCCTCGCCGTCCCCTTCATTCTCAGCTACACACTCGTCGCTGGCATCCGCTTTGCCTTCGAAATGCCCGCCGAACTCCGCGCCAACTGGATCTTCCGCATGTGGTTCCCGGGCGGCGGGCGGGACACTCGGCCAATCGCGCGCCGCGTCATTCACACGCTCACCACATCCTGGCTCGTACCTGCGACCTTGGTTGTCACCCTGCGATTCTTCAGTCCAACCGACGCCGCTATTCACACCTCAATCCTGTTCGCCTGCAACGCCGTCCTCGTGGAGATCCTCCTCTCCAACTTTCGCAAAATCCCCTTCACCTGCTCCTTTCCGGCATTCGAAAGCCACTCCGGCATAGTCCTGGTCGCCTACCTTTTCGGATTCCTCGTCCTCGCAGATTACATTCCCGAACTGGAACACTGGTCCATCGCCGACCCGATCCGAACGCTCGTCTTTCTCCCGCTATTGGCCGCACCAATCGCCGGCGTGCACCTATACCGCCGCCAACTTTTGGCAATGGATAAAAGCCTAATTTTCGAAGACGCGCCCAGTTCCATCCTGTAGCTCCCGCCGCCCTCCTACCGCAACAAATCTCGCTGTTTCGGGTTACCCCACATAGGCAAAAACGCCAGAAACCGCGCTCAGAACCACCACGTCGTAGAGCCAAGGAAAGATTCCGACATGCGATCCGCACCGCATAAATTTGCCCAAAAATTGGCCACACACTGCATTGCCGCAATTCTTGCTATCACTCTGTTCATACCCGTGGCATTCGCCCAGGATCAAAACCAGGCGCCACCACCACAAGATCAGGGGGCACCGCAGGATCAGGCGCCGCCGCCAACGTTTGCGCCCCAGCAGCTCGACAACATCGTCTCTCGCATCGCACTGTATCCCGATCCGCTGCTCGCGCAAACGCTGACTGCGGCGACATTTCAGGACCAGATTCCCGACGCCGCTCGCTGGTCCGACGAGCATCACTATTTATCCGGCCAGCAGCTTTCCGACGCGATCAATCAGGATCAACTTCCGTGGGATCCCAGCGTCCTCGCGCTGCTTCCCTTCCCGTCCGTGCTCGACATGATGGCCAGTGACATGAATTGGACCAACGATCTCGGCAATGCCGTTCTCGCGCAGCGCCCTGACGTGATGGACGCCGTGCAGCGTGAACGTAACGCGCGTATCAATATGGCTACCTACGCACGAATCCGCAGATCGTCGTGAGCAATGGCCCCTACATTGAGATCGAACCCGTCGATCCGGCGTTCGTCGTGGTGCCTGCGTACAATCCGATCGTTGTCTTCGCTCCGCCGCGGCCTGGATTCTTTGTCGGCGGCGCCATCGGCTTCGGATTCGGCGTTCGGATCGGCACGTTCTTTCGTCCGTGGGGTTGGGGCACGACCCACTTCGTGTGGAACTCTCACGTCGTAATCGTCAACAATCGCCCGTGGGGCCGCACCTGGGTGAACCGCCGCGTCTATGTGCATCCGTACGATGTGCATCGCTACAACGCGCCGGTTGCCGCTCGCGTCGAGCACCATGAGTTGATCCAGCGCAGCGCCGACGAGCGTGAAGAAGTCCGCGCCGGCCACGCCCATGTGGAAGAACACGAACGCCACCACTAATCATCAGCGGCCGACGCCGCCACCGGTTGCAAACACGAAGACCCGGGTTCACATTTCGAACCCGGGTCTTTTTTCTTTCCGCGAATTGGTAGCGCTACCAGTCGCTACGATGCGCTGAGTTTTCGCGCGAACGCACCAATCAACCGCCCTTCTCAATACCGCGAGCGCGTCCGCCATGTGAATCAGGATATGGCGCCCGATCACCGCATCGTACGATCCAGCTGGCTTGTGTTCACTTATCGGTTTGCTCAAACGGCGTGATCGTGACCCGCGGCGCGACGCTGGCTCTCAGCAATTTCGAGGGCCGCAGGGTCCACATCAAGGCAATGAACCCGCCCGTGGGGACCGACGAGGCCCGCCGCAATGAATGAAACATCCCCGACTCCGCACCCTAACTCGAGAACGCGCATGCCTGCCGAAATTCCGGCACGACGCAGAAAACTGTCCGTGAGCGGAGGGGACGGCAGCCTGTAGAGCCAGTCGGCGTCTCTCGCGGTCCGTGTGGCCCATGACATAAGTCGGTTTCGTTTCTGACATCGTCCCTCCCCGAGCGCCACGCGATCTTTCATAGCGCCGCCCAGAAGGCAATTACTGCTTCAGCTATTTGGGGGGCAGGGTTCGTGATGTCTGGGTCGAGTTGAAGGGTGCAAGACCGTCAGTTGTTTTGACGCGCTGAGTTTCCGTAGGAACACAACAACTATCATCGGCGTCGACTACCATCATTCGTAGCGTAGGGCCTCCAGCGGATCGACCTTCGCCGCCCGGCGGACCGGCGCCCAGCAGGCCAGCAATGCCACTCCCACGAACATAGTCGCGGTCATGATCAAAGTAAGCGGATCACTGGGCTGGACTTCAAATAAAAATGTTCTCAGCACGCGCGACAAAATCATCGCCAGCGCGATGCCGGCGAGCACGCCGCTCGCGATCAACCGGAATCCTTCGCCAAAGATCAGGTTTCGAATCTCTCTTTGTCCCGCGCCGATCGCGGTGCGAATCGCCAGCTCACGCCGCCGCGATGCGACCGAAAGCGAAAGCACGCCATAGATTCCGACCAAAGTCAGTACGCTGCCCACGACCGAGAAGCCGACCAGCAGCTGCATCGCAAATGTACGCGATGCCAGCGACTCATCGCGAATTTGACTCAGAGTCTTGGGATCTTCGATTGCAGCCGTTGGGTCGATGGCGCGCAATTCTCGCTCGATCGCTACCTGAACCGCCCGCGGGTCGCCCGTCGTTCGAATCACCAGGTGCTTGGAGAACGCCGTCGCCTGCCAGAGCGACATATAAATCTCGGGCGACGCCTTCTGCGTCAAATCATCCGTGCGGCCGTTCGACACTTCGCCGACGATCTCCGTCCCGGGCTTGTCTCGGCCTTCCAGCCAAAACCTACGGCCGATCACATCGCCGTTTGGAAAGTAGAGATCGGCAAACGCCTTGTTCACGATTGCTACGTTCGGAGCCTTCCCTGCATCGGTCGAACGGAACTCGCGTCCACCGAGGATTCCCAACCCCATCAACTTGAAGTAGTCCTCGGTGACGGCGCGAAGCGGTATCGCAGTCTTCTCGCTCTCTTTGGTTGCCGGAGGCTGGCCTTCGATTTCCAGAGTTGCCGGCCAGTTGTTGCCAGTGAGCGGCACGCCCCACGCGAAAGCGGCGTACTGCACGCCAGGAACGGTCGAGACGCGCTCCAATGCGTGGCGGTGAAAACTGTTCCACTCGGAAAATCGCACCTCGGTGACGCTCATGGTCAGAATATGCGCGGTGTTGTAGCCCGACGGCACTTTCGCGATGTTGATCATCGTTCGAATCAAGAGCCCGGCGCCGACGAGCAGCGCGAGCGTCAGGGCCGTTTGCGCCATGATCACACCGCGCAGAAGGCGACGTTCTCCGACGCCGGTTGTCCCTTTGGGCCCGGCGTTTTTGAGTACTTCCATCGGCTGCAGCCGAAACGCCCACAGCGCCGGAAAAATTCCCGCAAGGACGGAAGCGACGATCGCCGCACCCAGTCCCCATGCGAGCACCGGCCAACCGATGCTCACGTTTTCGAGACGCGGAATTGCATGTCCCGCGATCAGCTTGAACAACTTCACCACGCCGAACGCGAGACCTATCCCGAAGGCCCCACCCAACAGCGCCAGCAATGAGCTCTCGGTCGCAACCTGGCGTAATAGCGCGATACGCCCCATACCCATCGCGCTGCGCACCGCATATTCCTGCTGCCGCTGCAAACCGCGCACGAGCAATAAGGCGGTGGCATTGCCGCAGCCGATCAACAGCACAAGCGCGGCCGCGCCGAGCAGCGGCAGCAGAATCCTACGCCCGTCTTGATTCATTTCGTCGGTCAGTGATTGCAGCTGCGCTGTGAAACCATCGTATTCTTTATCGGATTGCGCTTGTCGCGCCGCTAGAACCGCGAGTTCGCCTTGCGCTTGCTGCGGCGTCGCGCCATCGTTCAGGCGGGCCACGACGTTCCAATCGGGATCCTTCGCATATTTCGGGTTGGGTTCCGCGGGAGTCCAGAACTCGACCAGCGCGTTGACATTGTAGTTCGGCTCCTTTGAGGCCCCCGGTGACGGGAGAAACCGGATTCCCGGAGGCATGACGCCGATAATCGTGGGAGGCACGTCCCATCGGCTGAAGTGAACGGTCTTGCCGATGATTTGTGGATCGCTGTTGAATGTGCGCTGCCAGAACTCGTAACCCAGCAGCATCACTTTCGCGGGGCCCACTGCGAAATCCTGCTGCTCGAAGGCGCGCCCCAGCACGGGCTGCAACCCCATCACGCGAAGATAATCCTTCGTGACCTGCATCCCCTGGATCGATTGGCTTCCGTCGTTGCGGACCAGAAAGTCGAACAGCCAGCCGTAGCCGGCCATTCCTTCGAACGATTTTGCTTCCTTTCGCCATTCCATCCATTGTTCGGAGGACCAGCCTCGTGAATCTCCGCCAGGTTTTCCATCGGTTCGCGCGGCAGGTACGAGCATGAGCTGCTGTGGATTTTTGTAGGGAGGCGGCGTCAGCAGTACACCCTGAATCAAGCTGAATACCGCCGAGGTCGCGCCGATACCGAGCGCCAGCGTCAGTATGGCGATGAGCGTGAAGCCCGGCTGTTTCAGCAACATGCGAATCGCAAATCGCATCTCTCGATTCATTTGCCCCTCTTCCGACAGCTTGAGTCACCCGCGCTTCAAACCAAACTTCAAGAATATAGACGTTCCCGACGTTCCGCTTGTTCCCACACCACTACCCGTTTGACCTACCGATTTTGACGAACAACCACCACTGGCGGTTAGACTGGCCTTCGAAGGATTTCGGGGAACAACGAGAACAACGCAGGGCGACGGGAATGGCTAACCAGCCTATTCCTCGCGCAAGGTACTTGCCGGGTCGATCCTCGCGATTTTCAGTGTTGGCAGAATCGAGGCGAGCAGAGTGACCAACAAAAGGGTGACGACAATCACGGCGAGCGTCGGCACGTCGTAGACGTCGACGCCGAACAGGGCTCCGCGTATCGCTCGCAGGGCTCCCGCGGCGAGCATCAGTCCTAGCGCAACACCTGCTAGTGAGGCGACAACTCCAGACCGACCGATCTGGTACATGGCCTGGCCGATTGTGGACCCTAACGCCATGCGGATGCCGATCTCACGCTTCTTGTGCACGACGATGTTCGCGACCAGAGCAAAGATGCCGACCGCGCTCAGCAATAACGCGAGCGAAGCCATCGTCACCAGGAGCGCGACTTCGAGCCTCTGGATCGCGAGCGTCTTGGCCATCAGATCCTTCATGCCATAGAAACCGGAGAATGGCAGATTAGGATCGACGCTTCCCATCGCGTTCTGCATTGCGGAGCCCACGCTGTCCATGGAGCTTTCCGTTCGAACAATCCAGCTCGGCTGGAACCAGGCATGAACCAAGCGGAGCAGATTGCTATCCAGGATTTGAGCAGCAGGAATGTAGACGGTCTGCTGGCTGGTCAGCGGAGCGCGGTCGTCGGTCAGGCCGCCGGCGGACGAGCCTACCGTGTTTTCAACGACTCCGACGATCAACGCGTGCTGTTTGCTGTCGTCGGTGAGATATCTACCGACCGGATTGGCGGAATGGAGGAACTGCCGGGCGAAGGCCTGATTGACGATCACGACCTTGGTTGCATCGGGTCCATCGGCATCTGTGAACGATCGACCGGCCAACACGGGAATCTGCAATGTTTCGAAATATCCAGGCGTCACATAGATTTCGTCCGTCGAGATGACTTGCCCAGCTTCCTTACCTTCGGCCAGCGTCACCCCGTCGATCAGGGCGCGCTCGTAGGGAAGGGTCAAACCGACAGCGGCATTCTGGACGCCGGAAATTTGACGCATCGCCGCGACGCTTTGAGCAAGCAAGTTCCGAAACTTCGCGGGGTCATGGTAGCGGACGTCATCGAGCGACGCTTTGGCGGCCAGGACTCCATTCGAGTTGAAGCCCGGCGTCATGGTTTCGAGGTGGATGAGTGTGCGGATGAGGAGACCGGCGGCCGCCAGCAGCACGACGGTCAGAGCGACCTCTCCGACGATCAGCGACTGGCGCAGCCGAACCGCGCCGCCGCCCACTATCCCGCGACTCGCGATGGCGGAGCGAAGATCGATTTTCCTCGTGACCAGGGCAGGCAGCATGCCGAAGAACACGCTCGTCAATAAAGCGAGCGCCAGCGTGAAGGTGAGAACCCGGCCGTCGAGAGACACTTCGGCTACCGGCAGAAAGTGCTGCGGCAAAAGCAGCAACAACGATCGCAGAGCGATTGCGCCAACACAGACACCCGCGGCGCCTCCGACCAACGCGAGGAGAAGATTTTCAATCCACAGTTGGAGTTGAACGTGCCAGAGCGAAGCACCGAGGCTGACACGGGTTGCGATTTCGCTAGTCCGCCGCAACATGCGCACGAGAGTTAAACCGGCGAGATTAGCGCAGGCGATGAGGAGAATGAATCCGGCGGCCAGCATTACGGCCAGCACGGGCTGCTGAAGCGAATCGGTCTGGCCCTTTTGCAGCGGCACCAAATAATAGGTGATCTGTACACCGCTGTTGCGCTTGAGAACGAACTGAACGTAGTGGCTTTGTGCCCATGCGCTATTTAACTCGGCGTCGGCCTGCTGCCAGGTTGCTGAGTCGCGTAGGCGCATGATCGCTTCGAAATTCGTACCACCGCCCTCGCCCTCGCGGCTCGGTTGGAGCGCGACGTAAACGTCGGCGTTCAGCGGTGTGGTCGCGCGTTCGGGGAGCACACCAATGATCGTGTATGGTTCGCCTTTCAGCAGCGCGGCCTGCCCAACGATCTGCGGATTGGCGCCAAACGCGGTGCGCCAAAGTGCGTAGCCGAGAATTACGGTCTTGGGCCCCTGCGGACGATCTTCGTCTTCGGAGAAATTGCGCCCGAGCACGGGATGCAGACCCAGAACATCGAAATAGTGTGCGGAGACGCGTCCGGCATGGAGATATTGAACGTGAGCCCCGCCCTGAAGGTTCACTCCCGAGGCCATTCCAGCCGAAACAGCGGAGAGCAACGAGGGCACGCCGTCGCGCAGAAGCTCCCACTGCTCGCCGTCGATGTCGCGCCGCATGTTGTAGGCGTCGGGCCCGGTGGTCTTGGCGTAAAGCGCGGCGAGGCGCTCGGGATGGGAGTAAGGAAGCGATTTGAGCAGGAGGGCGTTTACGAGGGAAAAAATCGCGGTGTTCGCACCGACCGAAAGCGCCAGCGTGAGAATGACGGTAACCGTGAAACCTGGATTGCGCGCCAGCATGCGCGCCCCAAAACGAACGTCCTGCTGGAAATGATCCCACCACAGCCAACGACGGGATTCGTAGAAGCGTTCTTCGGCATGCGTGACGTTGCCAAACGTTCGCCGTGCCGCGGACTGCGCCTCTTCCCTGCTCATCCCTTGCTCTTGCAGGCGCTCACGCTCCAGCTCGATGTGGGCTACGATCTCGGCCCGGAAGTCGCTGGATTTTCGTTTGCGCCTGAACATGGCTTTACCTCTATCTCATCGTTCCGTCGTTTGGGCCCCGAGAACCCGAGCGATCGCAGCCGACAGCCGCTCCCATTTGTCGGTTTCAGTCACGAGTTGTTTGCGCCCTGCCGTGGTCAGCGAATAGAACCGCGCTTTCCGGTTGTTTGTTGAAGTACCCCACTTCGCGGAGATCCACCCGCGCTCTTCGAGCCGCTGGAGAGCCGGATATAGAGCGCCGTGTTCAACGAGGAGTTCTTGCGCGGAAGTCTGCTGGATGGCGCGCGCGATGCCCTGCCCGTGTTCGGATCCGAAGATCAAAGTGCGAAGGATGAGCAGATCTAAAGTTCCTTGCAGGATGTCGAGAGGTTCTTTGGAGTCTTTCAGAGGTTGGGTCGGCATTTGACCCAAGTATCAGACTACACGGGTAAGATGTCAACCCAAACGAGCGCAGCCTAGCCGGAACGTCCCGAATACCGAAAATCGGCTAACCGCGTTGGTCCAGCATCGGGTGATATTCTTTCCATCCCAAGGTGATGTTTCTGGTGCCCAATGCCCGAGAACGCTAAAACAAATTCGACTTTTGGCAATTTCTACGTTCAAGGTGGGCCCCTGCCAAAGTTTTCCCTGTCAGTCTCGGACGAGCGCGGCGTGTTCGGCAAGGTGTGGCAAAAACTGTTCCGCAAAATAGTGTGAGTCAAGCGCCAATAACTGGAATCTCTAAATCGCCGGCTGCCGTTGCGCGCGAGCGTACTCAAGGTCTCACGGACTTTGCTTCAGTGGACTGCTCCATCTGCTGTTTTTATGCTCACGCGCCTCGAGCGATAAAACCCGGACTGCCGGTCTTCACTACATCATTGAGTCTGCGCCTCGTCTGAATTTGATTGATCTCATCGAGCGCGTCTGTTGGAAGGGAGGAAATGTTGAAATTCTCTCGCGCCCGGGCAGCGGTCTTCGGCGTGGTAAGCAAAGCCGTGCCACGCTGTACGGCCCAAGCCAGCAGCACCTGCGCCGGCGTCTGTCTCACTCGCGCAGCGATCGCCGAGATGACTGGATCAACGAGCGGGCCTGCCCCGACTCCATGACCTAACGGAGCGAAAGCCAAAAACACAATTCCCTTTTGCCTGCAAAATTCGAGAAGTTCCGTTTCTGGAAGATAGGGATGCGATTCGACTTGTACCACGGACGGCTTGACTCTCGCCGAATCATAGAGCGGCAACAATTGTTCCAAGGTAATGTCCGACAGTCCGATGGCCTTGCACGTCCCATGGTCCACGAGACTTTCCAGTGCCCGCCAGGTGTCGATCAAGGTCACGCCGTCGTCGTAGATGATGTTTCCGTTTTGATCCCGCGGATCCTGCTCGTCGCCGGGTTGAAATGCAAACGGAGTGTGAATGAGGTAGAGGTCCAGATACGTAAGCCCAAGTCTCTCCAGGCTTCCCTCGAATGCCGGTCCGACGCGCTCGGGCCGATGGTTGGTGTTCCACAACTTCGTGGTAACAAAGATGTCTTCACGCGCGATTCCCCCGGCTGCAAGTCCTGCCTGTAGCGCCTCTCCTACCTCGCGTTCGTTCCGGTAGCGCTCCGCGCAATCGAAATGGCGAAAGCCCACGTGCAGCGCGTCCTTGGTGGCGCTGATCGTCGCGGCTGCATCGGGAATTAGGGTGCCGAAGCCGAGAGCCGGGATCTGGCCGGCTCGGTGGCTGAGCGGTATTCTCTTCATTCGAAGATCGGAAGATTCAGTCATGGTAATCCCTCTACTTTTTGGCGTCCGGCGTCACCGCGCGCATTTCCGAGGGCGCGGTTGCCGGGTTGGATGTCGTTGGAGCAGAGAGCGATGCCAATTTATTTTGGCGAGGGCATCGCCTGGATAGGAAGGGTGTAGCGCATGAGGACGGGAAAACGGAAGGCGGGAATGTCTATTTATTCCGAAAGGTTTCGGTTACTTTCGTTCTAAAAAGGTTCATAGTTCGTGTAACATGCCTGCTCGGAACGACGCCATGATTCAGCAAATAGGGGAACTCGATGACAACCGATGACAAAAGGAATGAAGAGCGGCAGGTTTCCCGGAGACAACTGCTGAAGACGGGCGTGGGCCTGGTCGGCGCGGGATTGACCGGCGCAGGGCTGGCGATCGGTGAGCCGTCCGCGTCCGCGGTCAAACGCCCCAGCATGGCGGCAGCCACGAACGAATCAGTCGTTGGCATGAAATTCGAGACGAGAGACACCGTGCGCCTTGGCGTAATTGGAGTCGGCAGTCGCGGAACCGGTATGCTTTCGAATTTCCTGGCGATCCCCCACGTCCAAGTGAAGGCGATCTGCGACTCCGTAAAAGATCACGCCACTCACGCCCAGGAAATGGTGGAGAAAAGCGGCGGCAAGAAGCCCGAGATCTACGCCAACGGCGAACACGACTACGAAAATCTCTGCAAGCGTAACGATCTCGATTTCATTTATGTCGCAACGCCGTGGCAGTGGCACGCCCCGATGGGAATTGCTGCCATGAAGGGTGGGGCGCATGCGGGCTTGGAAGTTCCCGCGGTCGTCACGGTCGAAGAGTGCCAACAAATTGTCGACACCTCCGAAAAGACCCGCCGCCACTGCATGATCATGGAGAATTGCTGCTACGGTCAGAGCGAACTCCTGGTCTTGAATATGGTTCGCGCCGGCGTCTTCGGCGAACTGCTGCACGGAGAGGGCGCGTACATCCACGACCTGCGCAAGATCGTGTTCGAAGACCGTAGCGAAGGCTTGTGGCGCCGCGATTGGCACACCAAGGTCAACGGAAATATGTATCCCACGCATGGGCTCGGCCCGGTAGCGAACTACATGGGAATCAACCGCGGTGATCGCTTCGACTACATCGTTTCGATGAGCTCTCCGCATGCCGGTCTCGAATCGTACCGAGCCGCGACCGTTCCCAAAGACAGCCCCAAGTGGAAAGAGAAATATATCTGCGGCGACATGAACACTTCGTTGATCAAGACCGTGAATGGCTTGTCCATCATGGTGCAGCATGACGTGAGCAATCCGCACCCCTACGACCGCATCAACCTGATCAAAGGCGTCAAAGGCATGTTCCGCGGCTATCCCGACCGCATTTTTCTCGATGGCCAAAAAGGCGAGGAAGCCTTTACGGGATTGGACGCCTACCGGGATCAGTACGAGCACAAACTGTGGAAGGAGCACGGCAAAGAGGCCGAAGACCGTGGGCACGGCGGCATGGATTACTTGATGTTGCTCCGCCTGGTGCAGTGCCTCCGCGAAGGTCTGGAGCCGGACATCGATGTCTACGATGCAGCGAGTTGGAGCGCGATCGCCGGCCTGAGCGAACACTCCGTCGCGCAAGGCAGCGCTCCGATGAAATTTCCAGACTTTACCAACGGACAGTGGAAACAACGCAACGGATCGGCCCTGTGAACACCGCTACAGCCACTGTCGAGCTACCGGCTGCGGTAGAACAGCTCACCCTACGATCGGCTGCTGCTCCGCGCAACATAGCCGTCGACGCGTATCGCGGATTCGTGATGCTTTTGATGATGGCCGAAGTGTTGCGCTTCTCGGTGGTGGCCAAGTCCTTCCCTGGAAATTGGTTTTGGAATCTCCTAAGCTTCAACCAAAGCCACACGGAATGGGTGGGATGTTCTCTTCATGACACGATCCAGCCGGGTTTCTCTTTCCTCGTCGGTGTCGCGCTGCCCTACTCCATCGCGAGCCGAACCGTCAAAGGCAAAACCTTCGAGAATCAACTGGGCCACGCCCTCTGGCGCGCCTTCATTCTTATTATTTTGGGAATTTTCCTAAGGTCCATCGACAAGCCGCAAACGTACTTCACGTTTGAAGACACGCTCTCACAAATCGGAATGGGTTATGTTTTTCTATTCCTGCTCGGCTATGTAAGAGAGAAATGGCTGTGGATTTCTCTATCGGCAATTCTCTTTAGCTATTGGCTGGCGTGGGCGTTGTATCCGGTCGCGGGTCCCGGCTTCAACTGGCAAGCCGTAGGTGTCCCCGCCGATTGGTCTCACAATTTCACAGGCTTCATGGCGCACTGGAACAAAAACGCAAATCTCGGCAATGCATTCGACCAGTGGTTCCTGAATCTGTTTCCGCGAACCTCGCCATTTGTCGCCAATGACGGCGGCTACCTGACGCTAAGTTTTATTCCCACGTTAGGAACCATGATCCTGGGCTTAATCGCCGGCCGGTGGTTGCGTTCCGCCGCTCCGCTAATCCCGTTCAAGAAACTCTTGCTCGCAGGCGCGGGCGGCTTGGCCGCGGGCCTGCTCCTTCACGCCGCCGGAATCTGCCCGATCGTAAAACGCATCTGGACTCCCAGCTGGACGCTCTTCAGCGGCGGAATCTGTTTCCTCTTTCTAGCCGCGTTCTGTTGGATCATCGAAGCGCGCGGCCACAAAAAATGGGCATTCCCGCTGGTAGTGATCGGAATGAACTCCATTGCGGCGTATCTAATCGCCCACCTGACGCCAGAATTTCTGATCTCCACTTTCCGCATCCATTTGGGTCCCCGCGCCTTCGCGCTCGCTGGTCAGACTCTGCAGCCCTTGCTCGAAGGACTAGCCGTCCTTGCAGTGGGTTGGTTGATCCTCTGCTGGATGTATCGAAACAAGGTCTTCCTTCGCATATAAGTGCGAGATACGGCGTCCTCGCCTGTGGCAGACTTGGCGTACAGATATGCTCGAGCGTCTACTGGCCCAACCTGAAGAAAAATCCGAGCCAAAGCTGCCGAGCAACACGTACAAGGTCCTTTACGACGGACAATGCGAAATTTGTCAGTCCTGTGTGTCGTGGCTGAAAACGCTCGATCACGAGAATCGAACGGTACCGCTGCCGATTAGCTCTGAGGTTCTGCCATCCGTGGATTCCCGGCTCCGCATGGAAGACTGCCTGCGGCAATTGCACGTCATCACTCCCAAAGGTGAAATTCGCGTCGGGTGGGACGCGGTCGCCCATCTGGCTCATTTATTCCGACCCACTTGGCTCATCGGCATGCTGGGGCGCGCTTTCCCATTTCGAAACTTGGGGCGTCTCCTCTACGGTTTTGTCGCCACAAACCGATATTCCCTTAGTAAGTGTCGCGTGGGGCGTGCCGCGTTGCGAAACCTGAAGAAGTACGGAAGCAAGCCCGGCTCGACGCGTTCTGGTCATGTTATACGCTCGGTTTTTTCGTTCGGTTGCCTCTCGTGCTCTGGTCAGGGATCACCGCCGCGGCACAGAGGATGAGCGTTTTCGCTCGCACCTATAACAACCGTCTCGATTTGCTAGACGGCAAGCTGACCATTCTGTTTTTGAATGGCATGTTGCCAAATACAGTTCCGCTTCTCTTTGGCGAGCTATTTACCACCGTGCTCTACGATGGAGTCGCAATCGACCCCGGATCGCCGAAAATGCGACGATCGCTGTCACGACACCTTCGCCGTTCGAAACCGAAGGTCACAAAAATCATCGCGACGCATGCCCACGAGGAACACATTGGCAATCTCAATTGGCTGTCTGACCTTACCGGCGCGCCCGTCTATCTTTCGGAAATGACTGCGCAATTTCTAACGCCATTCAAAAAACTCCCTTGGGTTCGTTCCACAATCATCGGCCAGCCTCCCAATCTGAAAGAGCCCTTCCACGTTTTAGGCCCGAGCGTCGACACCCAATCCTGCCGGTTACAAGTGATTTTCGCTCCCGGCCATTGCGACGACCACATCGTTCTTTACGATCCCACGGAAAAATTGCTGCTGGCCGGCGACGCCTTCATGGGCAGTTACTCCTCGACCCCTAATCCCGACGTGGACAGCCGGACGTGGCTCGAAAGCCTCGAACGGTTGATGGAACTCGACATCGAAATTTTGGTTGAGGGGCACGGGCATATTCACACGTTGCGCGCCGACATCCCTGATTTTCCGGGAGTCGTAGTAAGAGAAGACCCGAAAATCGCTCTTTCAGTGAAATTGGGTTATTTACGCTGGCTGCGCGAGCAAATCGAAGCCGGCTTTCGCGAGCGGCTTCCAGTGCGCGTCATCGAGGCAAGCTGTTTTCCTTGGGGCCGACGCTCGTCGTGGGAGAGCTGCATGACGGACGAATGCATCCGGCGATTGAGCCTCGGTCACTTCTCTCGCACCGAACTCGTGCGGAGCTTTGTTCGCACGAACTCAGATGCGCTCCCGACCGTTTACGAGGCTCGCCTGACAGGTATCGAGGAACAGAAAAAAGCGTCCCGATAATTCGGAACCGAATTTTGGTCGCCCGAGTACCGGCCCTTGGCGACCACATCAATCGGCGTTCACACGTTCCTTCGCAGGCGGAGCGATATTCAGCGACATCCAATAAAGTCCCAGCTGACCGCCCGCAGCCACAAATTGGCCGGAGTCCATGGGCTTGCGAACGTAACTGTTCGGAAAGTGATCGTAGGCGCCGAGCCGGCAAATCCCCGAATTCAGAAAAGTCCCTGCCCGTATCGCTGGTTGCCGAAACGCAACGGGCAAACACAGGCTTCGGCAACCGATGCTTCAGTCTCGGTTTGTGAAGGTGGTCCTTTTCTTCCGTTCGCACCCGTCGTCAGGCCATGCATGAGCAATCGTGCTGACGCGCATCACGACGGTAGCCGCAGCCGCGCGCGCAGTCCGCCCATCGGCGATTCGTTCAACGTGATCGACCCCTCGTACAGCAGCGCAAGATCGCGAACAATCGCCAATCCCAGTCCCGAACCGGGCGCAGCTTCGTCAGCGCGCACCCCTCGCTGCAACACCTGGTCGCGCATCGAGGGAGCCAGTCCGGGGCCATCGTCATCCACAATCAAAACCACCGCATCATCTTCCTGAGCGGATTCTATCTTCACGTTGGACTTCGCCCACTTGCAGGCGTTATCCAGCAGATTTCCCAGCATCTCTTCCAAATCTTCACGCTGCCCACGAACTAAATGCGCTGGCGACACACCCACCTCAATCGCAAGCCCGCGAGCCGCGTAGATTTTCTCCAACGTCCGCGTCAACCCTTCAACCGAGATCAGCACAGAACAGCGAGCACCTGGCACGTTGCCGGGACTCGTCGCGCGTGCTTGAGTCAGATGATAGTCAATTTGTCTGCGCATGCGATCCACTTGCCCGCTGATCGTGCATGCGATTTCGTGTTGCCCCGCCGCTTCTGACTGTTCGGCTTCCTGTGCCAGCACCGCGAGCGGCGTTTTTAATCCATGGGCAAGATCGCCGGCTTTCGACAGCGCCCGCCGCACGATCCGCTCCCGATGGTCCAACAATGAATTGAGATCGTTCACCAGCGGCTGCACTTCTGTTGGATATTTTCCTTCGATCCTGTTTCCGGAACCATCGCGCAGCCCCGCGAGTTGCTGACGGAGACGCGCGAACGGCAAGAGTGCGGTGCGGAACTCCCAAATTCCCGCCAGAATAAACACCGTCGAAAAAACTAGAAAAACTCCTCTGCTCCACTCGGGCATGAAACTGAGCTGGTGGTGCAGCGCCAGGAAAAACAGATGCATTAGCGGGATTAGCCCGAGCGACCAAAGGGCAGTGCCGACAAGAATTCGCCATCGGAAAGAATGCCGCCAATTCATCGATGGGCCTTCATGCGATAACCCAGGCTTCGCACGGTCTCAATGAAAGACGCACCCAACTTTCGCCGCAAGCGCGCGATAAAAACTTCAACCGTATTCGAATCGCGGTCAAAATCCTGCGAATAAATATGTTCCGTAAGCTCGGTTTGCGACACCACCCGTTGGCTGTGATGCATTAAATAGGAAAGCACGCGAAATTCATGGCTGGTCAGCTTCACCTCCGCGCCTTCGAGCGTGACTTTGCCCGACCGCGGGTCGAGCACCAACGGACCGCAGCGAAGTTCAGGATTGCTCTGTCCGCTCGATCGCCGGATAAGCGCGCGCAACCTAGCCAGCAATTCCTCCATGCGGAACGGTTTGGCCATGTAGTCGTCAGCGCCGCCGTCAATCCCTTGAACTTTTTCGTGCCAACTGCCTCGTGCCGTCAGCACGAGCACCGGCACCGCCTTCCCCGCCTCACGCCAGCGGCGCAGCAGAGTCAACCCATCCACTTTAGGCAATCCAAGGTCAAGAACAACCGCGTCGTAGCATTCATCGTGTCCGAGAAGGTCGGCACGTTCGCCGTCGGCCGCATGGTCCACCGCGTAGCCCGCGCGGCGAAGCGCAGCAGTGAGCTGCTTGGCGAGCAACGCCTCGTCTTCCACGACAAGCACCCGCATCGTTTCCTCCTCCTATGCAAGGAGACGAGAACCAAGCTGAACGCCACCTGAACAGCGCATTCAGAGGCCATTCAGAAACGCCTCCGTATTGTGTGCACGTGAACGAACTGCAAGCACGCAGCGACGCCTAATATACGCCGGCCCAGACTACGTCGCGGTTCGGATTCACGATTTTCGGCAACTTCGAAGCCAACTTCGAAGAAAGGAAAACGGAGGAAACAAAATGAAAGCAGTCCGTCGAACAATAGCTCTCTGTTTTGTGTTGGGTCTCACCGCGTTAGCGGTGATGTCACTCGTCGGCAAGGCACAGACGCCCTCGGGCCATATGATGTCGCGCTCGCCGCACAAAAATGCCGCGCCTCTGACGTATGCCGAGCTGCAGAACACCGCGGCCGAGTTAGAACGCGCCCGCCAAGCAACGGCAAAATATCAAGACGTGCACGCCGCCGAAGCCGACGGCTATCAAGTCGTCGGCGGTGAAATGCCCGGAATGGGCATCCACTACGTCCTGACGATGGAACCCAAAAATTTCGACGTAGAGAAGCCCCCCATCTTGCTCTATGTCAAAAACTCAGCCCCACAAGGTGGATATTCTCTAGCTGGCGTCGGCTATTTCTGGAATGCGCCCGAAGGCCCCGACGGTCAGCCCTTGAACCCGCCATTCCCAAAGTCGCTGGCCCTCTGGCACCGCCACGATAACATTTGCGTCCTCCCGCACCTCGACAACCCCCACGGATTGAGCGAGGCCCAATGCACCGAAAAAGGCGGCCACTTCATCGCCAAAACCCAATGGCTGGTCCACGCTTGGATCTGGAAAGACAATCCCACAGGAATATTCAGCCCAGAAAATCCAGCGGTGCAGTGATCGAAAGCCGCAAAATGTGCCTCAGCTCGTAAAATCCCTGCCGCGTCTCGGTGGTGCGAGATTGCCCGTTCGGCGAGGACCAGTCGGCTCCTCGTCGAAGGGGTCCAGTCCGAACGAGTGCCCTCTTTCGCGACTCTCCTTGACAGCTTAGGAGAGATCGAGATAGCTTCCTAATTGTCTTAGGAGGACACTTGTCCGGCCAAACCCAATTGCTTCCTGGCACTTTCGATCTCCTCACTCTCAAGGCCGTTTCTCTCGGGCCTCTGCCTGGCACCGGCGTCCTGCTACGAATTGAGCAGGTTTCTGGTCGCGCGCTCCTCATCGAACAAGGCGCGCTGTATCCCGCATTGTTTCGGCTGGTGCGCCAGGGCCTTCTCAAAGCAACTTGGGGTACATCCGACAACCACCGCCGGGCCAAGTTTTACGAACTCACTACCGCGGGCCGCAAGCGACTATGCGGAGAAGCTGCCAGTTGGAATCGTCAGGTTGCCGCGATTGGGTCTGTGCTTGGCGCGCGCCCAGAGGAAACATGAGACTCATTTCCTACCTTCGTTCCCTCATTTCCACTCTCTTCCATCGCGCTCAGATGGATGCCGAGATGGAAGAAGAGCTTCGCTTACACATCGAAATTCGCGCCGACGATCTCGAACGGTCCGGCTTGCCCCGTGCCGACGCCGCTCGTCGAGCGCGCATCGAATTCGGTGGCCCGGAGCGCTTCAAGGAGGAAATCCGCGACGAATGTGGCGGCCGTTGGCTCGAAACGCTTTGGACCGATCTGCGTTACGCCGTGCGTATGCTCCGCAAGTCTCCCGGCTTTACCGCTGTCGCCGTCCTCACACTTGCTCTCGGCATCGGTGCCAACACCGCTATCTTCACCATGACGAACGGCCTGATGCTGCACACGCTCCCCGTGCGCGATCCGGCGCAACTGGTCGAAATCCTCCACCACTATCCCGGCGAGCCCGAACCTGGATTCAACGGCTTCTCATGGGACGCCTACCAGAGGATGCGTGATGGCAATCACGTCCTCTCGGACCTGATCATCGGCTCTCTGAACGTGTACGTCGTCGGCGGGCACGGATTGGAATCGCAGACCGTCTTCGGCGGAAACGTTGGCGGAACATTTTTTGAATCGCTCGGCGTGCAGCCTGCGATCGGTCGGCTGATTGGTCCGCAAGACATCGCAGACACTTCGTCCGTCGCTGTGGTGAGTTGGACCTTTTGGAAATCGCGCTTCAATTTGAAGCCCGACGTCTTGGGCCAGAAAGTCGTTGTAAACGACAAGCCGCTCACCGTCATTGGTGTAACTCAGCGCGGATTCTTCGGTCTTAGCAATCAAGCGCAACAGGACCTTTGGGTGCCCCTTTCACCAGGTGATCGTTCCTCTCCAGATTTTTTTGTGGGACTGCTGGGACGCTTGAAGCCAGGCGTTTCCATCCGGCAAGCCCACGCGGATTTAGCGACGTTGCTCCAAGCGTCGATCGACCGGCCGGACTCTGGTCCCTTCGAGCGTGGAATGGAACTCCGCATCGAACCCGCGGGAAACGGCGTTTCGACGCCTGTGAGCCAAATGCTCTCGACACCGCTGACGGTCTTGATGGCAACGGTCGGCCTGCTGCTCCTCCTCGCATGCGCGAATTTAGCAGGGCTGCTCTTGGCCCGTGGAGCATCGCGCCAGCATGAAATGGCCGTGCGTGTCTGCCTTGGAGCGGCTCGGGGTCGCTTGCTCCGCCAAACACTCACCGAGTCGCTTCTACTCTCGCTCCTCGGAAGCGCCGTCGGAATCCTCCTGGCCTACTTCGCGGTGGGCGCGCTGATCCGGCTCTTTGCATCAGGCAGGTTCATCACGGGGCTGCCTGTGAATTTTGACGTGCTGAGGAATCCAGATGCACACGTGCTGTTGGTCACTGCGGCGATCGCATTGCTGACGGGGCTTCTGTGCGGAGTGGCGCCCGCTGTGACTGCCTCGAATACCAAACCGGCGTTCGCGCTGCAACCAGGATCGAAGATCGGCGAAACAAAGCGTCAACGGATGTTCGGCAAAAGCCTGGTCGCTGCGCAGGTGGGGCTCTCTCTGGTGCTGGTGAGTTTGGCGGGCCTGTTTGTGGGATATCTGTCGGATCTTCGGAATCGGAACCTGGGATTCGAGCGCAATAATCTGCTGCTGGTCACGCTCGATTTCGCGAACAGTGGGTATGACGCTGCGCAATTCTCGAGGCTGTCTCAAGAGTTGGTAGTGCGGCTGAGCGCTATTCCGGGCGTAGGCTCAGCCACCTTCAGTGACATTAGTCCGATGGAAGGCCCTGGAGCCGGGTCCTTCGCGTTTGCGGAAGGACACCCTGAAAAGCAGGCACAAGTCTCCATCAATTACATCGCCCCCGACTATTTCCAGACGTATGGCACGCCATTTCTCGCGGGTCGCGATTTCTCGGCGCGCGACGAGGCCGGCTCCCGTGTCGCCATCATGAACGAGGCCGCCGCTCGCGATTGCTTCGGGAATGAAAACCCGATCGGAAGGCACATCATCCTCAGCCATATCACCCAGACGAAAGAAGATAAGACGTTTCAGGTGGTTGGAGTCGTCGGCGACGCCAAATACAATGACCTCCAGCAACCCGCGCCGCCCACGATCTATGCGAACCTTCTTCAAGAAGGCCTCCTTGGTTCTCAGCTGGCGATCCGCACAAGAATCGAGCCGCACACGGTTGCCAGCGCGGTTCGTCAAACTGAGTCCGCGGTGCTGAAGAATGTTCCCATCGTTCGGATGATCGGGATGAACGAGCAGATCGATTCGACGATCGTTCCACAGCGATTGTTTGCGACGCTCTCCGCCGTGTTCGGTGCGCTCGGCGCGCTGCTTGCAGTCATCGGCCTGTACGGCCTGCTCGCCTACACGGTTGCGCAGCGCACCCATGAGATCGGCGTTCGCGTGGCGCTTGGTGCGGCCCAGATGGACGTTGTGCGCATCGTTCTTCGCGACGCCCTATGGATGGTCTGCGCCGGTCTCACGATCGGCACGCCCCTCGCCTTCTGGGGAAACCGGGTAGCCGCCAGCCTGATCCCGGGTCTGCCAGTCGCCGGCGCCGTTCCGATCGTCATAGCCGCCGCGGTAATGATTGCGGTAGGTTTGTTTGCCGCTTACTTGCCCGCGCGCTACGCCATGCGCGTCGATCCACTAATTGCGCTGCGCCACGAATAACCATCGCTGCCAATCCGGCGATTGCAGCACTTACGCGCCACATCAGGGGAGGCGTCCTACTTTTTGTGCTTTTCCGGGGCCGGAGTTGAATAACCGCGGCGAGCCTGAACTGTCAGGCCGGGCTCATTCACTTTGACTTTCAAACTGTTATGACCCCTTTTCGATTTCGTATCAGGCATGGGAAAAGCGAGGAGATACGTGTAATCAGGCCCGGAGATCAGTGTCCCTCAACCCACCTTCGAGATCGTTGTTATTGTGATAAAAAGTGCCCCCGCTTCCATCCGAAAGCTCTCCCATCACGTCAGCATCGGCCTCCATGGATTCGCTTCGATACCGGTCGAGGAGACGTTGTGAGTCGGGATCGACTCGCGTCGTGACGTCCGCCCCCGTGTTCGTCGGGTACAAACCGCGCACATCGAGAGCGCTGATAACGGTGTTGGTGCGGGCAGCGATATCCAGAACTTCAGTGAAGGGCAACGCTGTCATTTTTATTTTCGATTAGGTCGCCCTGATAGTAGTCGATGGTCGGGCATTTGTCGTTCGGACGTAAGAGCGCCTTAATCTTGAAATCCTGAATCGCTTGCTTTAATTTTGCGCGGTCGCGGGTCAGGCCGCTGTTGGCCCCGGAAGTCGAAACCACGGCCGCCATGTCCGTGGGCACAAGAGAAGAATCGATCACCGTAATCGCGGCTTCTCGTGCCTGAGCGAGATCGGTGTCACTCAACTCGTAAACATCAAACAGCATGACGATAAATCGCTGAGCTGGCGGGAGCGGCGGTGAAACGGCGGCAGAGCCGTCAGGACTGGAAGCGGACGATTTCGCTTCGGCATTCTCGGCAGCCCAATGATCGTAAAACCAGTGATCGTCTGCGCCTTACCATTGTCAAAAACTTCAAACTCGTCCTTCCTCAGATTCCCGACAGCGTGTCCCCGCGCGTCCAGCACCACAACAGGCACAAGCACTTCATTCGTGACCGACCGAATCACCGGAGACGGTTGTTGCGACTGCTGCCCCGTGAGCCAAGGGGCCACGAACCAAGCAAAAGAGGAACAAAGAATACCCAGGAGGAGTCTCGGGCTCGGTCGCATAAGTTTGCCAAGCTACCTTTTTCATTAGAGGCGGGCGACAGTAGTCTGACGTATAAACCGACCCCAGACGGCACACAAATGCGACGGCGCACCACGCAAGGTCCTCAGTTAGCCTTGTCGAGTGCGCTTCGACGAAGCCGTCGTGCTCAGCGATGTTCGCTAAGCCATATTGTAGATTCGTCTTATAGATCTCTCAGGTTCGTTGACTCGGCCCAGATCGCAACCTAACCAAATTTAAATCTCGGTCCTGAAACCCCTTTCCAACAAATCAAATGCGGGACGCTATCATGTCAACTGCGCCAGTCTGACTCGAATCCCCGAGCGGTTACGCCTGGGCATCGCGTCAGCTTGATGCCCCATCTCAACACGCCACAGGGTCACGTGCTCGATAACAGAATGGCTGTTAGTTTTGACAGTTTTTGAAGGGCCCCTGAAGGCTGTAGTAGACAGGGTCAGAGTTGCAGCAGTTGCGCGTCGCGTCTCGATGGACTGGTATTCGTATTCTTACCGCCTAAGAGAAACGGCGCGCGATTTTTCAAGGTTCGCAGAGTGGATCTCGCTCTAGTTAAACAAGTTGCCCGGAGTGACTCGATATATCGATGCAGCCAGGTCGTAGGTTCGTTGTGAAAACTTGACCTCTTACCCAACCCACGGAGAGAAGCTATATGAAACGTCCCGGGTTCTTCGCGACGCCGGCGGTAATTCTTCTGCTGCTCACGGCAGAGACGGTGCCGTGCGTCTTCGCACAAACCGACCAAAGCATACCCGCTTCCGCCCTCATCAACAGAAACATCACCGCGATCGGTTATACCGTCGGCAAAACGACAAAAGTGGATCTCAAGGGTACGAACTTGATGTCAGCGGCCAACGGCGAAGCAAAAGTCCAGGCACGCACCGGCGCAACAACGGTGGAACTGCAGATCAGCAACATGGCGCAGCCGTCGACGTTAGGCACTGAGTTTTTGACCTATGTGCTTTGGGTGGTCTCGCCGGAAGGACGTACCAGCAACCTGGGTGAGATTCTTATCAACAACGTCGGACAAGGCAAACTCAACGCAACCACGCCGTTTCAAACTTTCTCTCTGTTTGTCACCGCGGAACCCTACTTTGCAGTGCGCGTGCCCAGCGAAATAGTAGTTCTTCAAAATGAGCTTCAGGAAGGCGCCAAGGCGAAGATCTTTCCCGTCAACGATTATCCGTTGATGAGACGCAGCCAGTATCAAAAAGTAGCGAATCCGATGGCGCTGACGCTCGACCTGAAGAATGTTCCGCTCAATATGTATGAAGCCCGAAATGCTGTGGATATTGCGAAATCCCGTGATGCAGAGAAGTACGCACCCGAGAGCTTGTCCAAGGCAGTAGGAAGCTTGCAGATCGCCGAAAATTCTCTTTCGCGCAAAGATGACAAGAAGGTGGTCCTTTCCAACGCCCGACAAACTGTGCAATTTGCGGAAGATGCGCGCCTGCTCAGTGAGCAACGAAAGGAAAGTGAGCGCATTGCAAACGAGAAGGCTGCCGCCGCCGCAAAGGCTAAGGCAGACGCCGAGGCAGACGCGGCAGCAGAGGCTGGCCGCCAGGCGGAGCTGGTTGCGGCAAAACAGGCACAGATGAAAGCAGAAGCGGACGCAGCCGCTGCCAAAGCGAGTGCCGAACAGGATGCGCTGAGGCTCAGAGAAGAGGCGGCCCGGGCGGACGCTGAGCGAAGCCGCCACGCGGCGGAAGTTCTGCGTGCCCAGCTTCTTGAGCAATTCAATCGCGTGCTGGAAACTCGCGATACGTCTCGCGGCCTAGTCGTTAATATGGGAGATGTGCTTTTCGCCACAGGCAAGTATGACCTGCGGCCGGAAGCCCAGGTTGTTCTTGCCAAGCTATCTGGGATCATTCTTTCTCATCCCGGCTTGAGTCTTGCGATGGAAGGTTACACAGACACCGTCGGCGGCGATGATTTTAACCTGAAGCTATCTCAGCAACGCGCGGATACTGTGCGTGAATATCTTGCCAGTCAAGGTTTGCCCAACAACACCATGAGATCTGTTGGATTCGGCAAAGCCGATCCGGTCGCCGACAACGAGAGCTCCGCCGGTCGCCAAAAAAACCGCCGCGTCGAGATCGTCGTTTCCGGCGAAATCATTGGCGTCAAGATTGGCAGCTGAGAGAAAAGAGGCGAGAGTGAATCAGTCATCGTAACTATTGCCAGTTGGGCGAGGACTCCCCTCGCGCCAGCCTCACTGACTCCGCATGGCGATTCTCTGAATCAGTGGCTCTGGAAGGCACCTTCGACAAATGGGATGCTTCCTTGAACTTCTCTTCGCCCGACTATGCCGCAGGGGTCCTGGACATCAAGATTCAAGCGGACAGTGTGAATACCGGAAGCGGTATGAAGATGGAAAGCTGAAGAGCAAAGACTTCTTCGACGTCAAAGAGAGTCCGCTGATCACGCTTCACTCAACCAAGGTTGTCCAAACCGACCCGACTACGCTTGAATTGGACGGCGACTTTACGATTCGCGATGTAACTAAGCCCGAAAAACTGACGCTCAAAATAACAGGCAAGGGGACGGGCGAGGGGTCCGTCGTTGGCACAATGGCCTTCGATCGTAAGGACTTCGGGATGAACAAGGGTATCCCGATCATCAAAATCGCCGACCGCGTCGAGGTGACCGTCGATCTCAAGGGGAAACGAATCAGCGGCCGCCGATCGCATTTAAGGAATAGCAACCTCTAGGAACTCTGCTTGGCGCTTACGCCATGGGCGCCTGATTGATTGAAAAACTGGGCGAGTCCGTGCCTAACAAAATTTCTCACTTAATGGAATATCCGCGCGCGTCCATGCACGCAGAGAAGGCCCGCTTGAAAGTGTCGATACCCTGCTGGTGAGTCGCTTGTGCTTGGGCCTCCTCCTGCTGTTGCTGTTGGGCCGTCGTCTGGGCTGCTTGCTCCTTGGCCCCTTTGTTAGCACGCCGTTGCTTTGCTCCCCCAACCATAGTCCCCGCCGCAGCTCCAGCACCCGCTCCTTTGCCTGCGTCGTCGTCAGCTATGGCTCCTACCGCGGCGCCCCCAGCTGCGCCCCGGGCAGCACCCTTTGCGCGGCCTCCTTTCTGCTGCTTGGCATTGTCGGCGGCCGCCTGTTGCTCTGCTTTCTTTTGTTCCTCCGTTTTTGTTGCAGGTGGCGGAGCCTGCGGGTCCACCCCGGATTGTTGTTTGGATGAAGCAAAGCACTCGTTTTCATCTTTGAGCTGTTGGTCTGAGCTTTGCTGGTTTTTCGGATATGCAAACAAGCCGACACTCTTCGCAGGGGACTGTGTGGACCCCGATTGATTTCCGGCAGCCGGCGCGGTCTGGGCCGCCGGATTCTGGGCGAGCGACGCTTCGGCGCAAAGAAAGCCCGTCAGCACCAACGCAGCTGCAGTGTATTTATTGTTCATTTGACCTCCAGCTCCTGTAGGGCGAAGGCCGAAGGATATTGCCATCCTCACTAGATGAAACTGTCGCTTTTGACAGGGATGAGATTCCTCTTGAGGACCACTCGGACAAGTCCTCTGGCGGCCCTGTTAACCACTGAAATGCAAAACAAAGATCCCGACGTTTGATTTGCGTTGACAGCTATAGTCAGTCGGATACGTTCACGGGCCCGCAGCTCGACTCCCTGTTTCAACGTGTCGATCGCCGTCCCAAATTTTGCATGCATGGTCTGCCACTCATCACTTTCAACTCGGCCTCCTTCGGTCCGAGCTCTGTAGGATGAACGCCGACAGTCTATTCCGGCCGTCGCGCGGCTCGCTTCGTTAAGACATCGTTAGGCACTGTCACCATTGCCAGTTGGGCAACGGTTCCCCTCTTGCCAGCCTCATTACCTCGGCAGAGGTCTTGCGGCCATTCTCTGTGCAGGAGTTCCATGCGAATAGCGATCGTCTGCCTTGTAGCGTTTGCTCTGGTTACGCCAGCGATACGGGCTCAGGACAATTCAGGGGCTCCCGTGTTCGAGGTTGCCCCCGCGGAAAGCAAGGTTAATTTCGATGTGGAGGCCTCGGTCGCTATCCAAGGTACGTTCGACCAATGGAGGGCGACCCTGACTTTTGCGTCCATTGACGTGGCGACAGGCGTGCTGGACATCGAGATTCAGGCTGATAGCGTGGACACCGGAAGTGGCATGAAAAACGGCAAGCTGAAGGGCAAGAATTTCTTCGATGTCGAAAACAATCCGCTGATCACATTTAAGTCGACGAAGATCGTACAGGCCGGTCCCGACGCTTTTGAAGTGGATGGGAACTTTACGATCCGCGGAGTGACCAAAGCCGAGAAGCTAGCGCTCACCGTTACCGGCGCGGGGACTGGGTCCGCCACGATTCAGGGGACGATGGCATTTGACCGCAAGCAGTACGGGATGAACAGCGGCATTCCGTTCATTAAGATCGCCGATCGGGTCGAGGTGAGTGTCAATCTCAAGGCGAAGCGAGTCAGCGGACCTCCAGTGGCGCTGAAGCAGTAGCTTCGCGGGCGTCGCGATTTTCGTCCCATCTCATTCGTGGGGAGAATAAGAATGACGCCTTCAACCGACACGGTAACTCCCGATAACACACCAGGACATCTGGGTTAGCTGTATTTCTTTGTTGGCATGCGCGTTCCCCGGGAGCCCTTACCGTCATGATCAAACGGCTGTTCTTCACCTGCATGGTTCTAGCCGTTCTACACGTCCCTGACCGAGCGCGCGGCCAGTTCAACGATCCACGTGCCTATGAAAACACACCCGTGGGAACGAATCAGCTGGAACTTGGCTACGTCTTCGTGCACGCCAACGCCTCGCTGGATACGTCGCTCGTGGTCGCGGGCGCAAATCTTAACGTCAATCAGGGAATTATCGACTACATGCGCTACTTCGGCCTCTTTCACCATTTGATGTGGGTCGAAGCGGGTGTGCCGGTTGCTGGGCTGAGCGGCTCCATCAGTGACACGAACATCCAAGGCTCGACCGTAGGCGCAGGCGACTCCAGCTATGCGTTCGGCATGTTGCTGAAAGGAGGTCCGGCCCTTTCCGTGGAACAGTTCAAACACTACCAGCCTACTACTACGCTGGGTCTGAGCCTCACGATGACCGCACCGACCGGTTCCTATCAACTGGGCAGAATTCTCAACCTCGGCTCCGATCGCTGGTCGTTCAAACCGGAACTCGCGTGGTCGCACCCGTTTGGACACGAGCAGCGGTGGGAACTCGATGCGTACACGAACGTCTCGTTCTACACGGCCAACACTTCGTATCACGGCAAGGAGATTCTGCGCCAAGATCCGCTACCGGGGATCGAAGGACATCTCAGCTACTCATTCACCGACAACATTTGGGCTTCGGTCGACACGCGTTACTCCTTTCGTGGCACTACGGCCGTCGACGGGGTTCCTCAGAACAATGCACAACAGAATTTCGTTTTGGGCACGGAAATGACCATCTCTATGAATCCCCGGAGCACGTTGATCTTCGAGTTTGCGAAGGCACTTGTGCATAACCATGGTCCGGCGGAAGTCGGTTTCAGCGTGAGATACGACTACACGTGGGCAAAATTCGGAGGCAACTCCCGCTAAGTCGGATTGACGGGCTTTTCGGAATAGCTTGTAAAGGGGGACAGTTTGAAACTCCTGATCAGTCGTGGTTTGGACAAGTCTAGGTTAGTACCCGCATCTACAGTAATCGCGGTTGCAAAGGTCATAGACCCTGCGAATCGCGCGCGTCATAGGCTACGAATGTGCTCCTAAGTGGTTTGACTACAACATTTCTGAAGGAGTTCGTCTACGGTGTTTGGCTCACCGCGCCCCTGCTGGCGACGCTGGCGCTTGTCGTTACCGCGTTGGGGCAAGTCGTCGGAAAGATGGAAGGGTGGCCGCCTTTCGATAGCTTTTATTGGTCGTTCATTACTGCCACGACCGTTGGATACGGAGACGTTCGCCCCACAAGGAGAGTACCGAGGATCCTCTCAATCCTGATCGCGCTAGTCGGATTGACGTTGACAGGTATTCTTATTGCAGTAGCTATTCATGCAGCCACTCTTGCTCTCGCGGCACATGACGCGGCGATTGTGGGCCGGTAATATTGTCCCGCTTCGTCAGGTCGAATCTCTTACTCCGGCTAATTGGAAGTCGATCAGTTCGGGATCGTCGCAAACGCCCCGGCCAATCCCTTCAAAATAGGATCTTGATGATGCGCAGAAGGAGCTGGTCCGCAGGAAAAATCGTGAGCAATAAAGGTACCAGGGGAGCTGCAGTGGCAGCGGCAAGGCGGGTGATGTCGTCGAGTCCGAAAGGAACCGGGCGCATGTCGCGGACAAGAGCATAGCTATTGCCGAGATCGGCGAGCGACTGAATATCAGCAGCGCCAAGGAGCTCTTCAGATGTGGAGGGATCACGGACGATCCACTTCTGCTCGAAGCTTCGAACGTAACGCTGAGCTAGGAGCCCGTAATCCGCCAACCCCTTTCTTCTTGCGTTTGCCAGCTGGGGGGTGAACATCAAGAGCGGCCCGAGAATAACCAAGATAAAGAAAACAACGAATCCGGCAATCTGAAACTTGAAAGACAACAAGCTTTCCCCTCTGTACAAGACTCGACTGGCAACCACGCCCGCGAGCATGGTGCCTTGAGCAAAGAGGATTGGGCCAAACGAGTACGAGCTTTTCCCCAGGAATGCAAGACCCGCGCACCGGTCGGGGTGAGTGGAGATCAAATGCAGATCTATTCTGGAAACGTGCCAAAGGAAGCGAAACCAGATGAAAAGCCTGAAGTACCACCGTAGCAGGATGAACTGCACGATCGGAATACTCACGAATACATACCAGTAGCCAGCGGGAGTAAGATTCCAGCGTCCGCCCGCGGCTGCATACCAAGTCGATGTGTTAAGTCCGACCCGGATACTCCAGATCCATACTCCCAAAGTGTAGACCAAAAGCAGAAGCCCAAGCTCGACCGGGATGGAGTTGCGCAACCGGACGGCGGATTCAATGGCATTGTCATAGCGAGGAAGCTCTTGGGACCGAACGATTTGTCGCTCCACGAAACGCCGAACCACCGGGCGGATCCGCAAATGAACGAGCAATTCGCCTCCGATTAGGATCGGAAGAGCAACAAGGAATCTGGCGTGCGCTTCAATGTCCTGTAGAAAGGAGAGTCGCGCACCCCCGTGCGGCGAGATGAACACCGAGAGCAGCAAAAGAGGTAGCCAGGCCACGAGCGTAATGATGGTGACTCGACGCCGCAGAAGCTCCAGGTGATCCCCTTCCAGATGGGTTCTTCGGAAGAACTGGAATAGTGGGCCACCGAGCACTGGAGAGAAATCATGTTGCTGTTCGATGTCTGGCATGAAGGGTTCTGCGCGCCATAGTCGCTAATTGGGACGGAAGCGTAATGGTTTGCCAATGAAGTTGTACTTCGAGATCCACCAGTATCGTTCTGTCAAAACTTACAGCATGCGCGCAGGGTCCATTGCGGAGGCGAGGGACTTGGCCTCACGGAATCGCTGCTGAGTCCCAACTAGTCGGATGCCCATACAGGTTCGTTTTGGAACCCCACTTTGCCGCCTGGCGCACTAATCCGGACTTCACAGTTCAGGGATCTGATAAGGAGCGCCCTTTTATATCGCGTCGGATTATGAGTACCTTGGGTACCGGAAACCCACTTCAACGGTAACCACGTAAATCAGTACTTGACCGACCCTCCGTGCTCACACTCATATTTTTCAGCAGGAAAGAGCAAGGGAAGAGCCATCGTTCCTGAATGCAAGCATGAGACGCCTACCGGAATGCAGGAAATTACTCGGCGGAAATGATGAGTTGCGCGACGGCGTTGCCGCACATGCCGTAGACCGTGCCAGGGGTGCAAGCGCCGATGGAATACTTGTAGCAACCAGGGTGTTTGGCGGTGACGGTGATGGGACGATCCGCGCCGCCAATGATCGAACCTTCGTGGTCAAAGGGGTTGTCTTTGCCGAAGTCAATCACGAAACCGGTGTTCTTGGAACGGGTTGAGAAAGTGACGGAGGTGCCGGTCTTAATGCAGAACGTTTTGTTGGCCTTGGCGTCAGGGATACTCGGTTTCGAGGTGGCGGAGCTGCTACCGCTGCGCCTGATATCGATGGTGCAAGGCGAGGAAGTAGAGCCGCAAGTATTGGCCTCAGCGCAGGTGCTTGCGGGATTGGACGCAGAGCAAACGTCATTTTTTGCTTTATTTTTGGTTTCTTGGCTAACACTCAAACTAGTCAGGAGAAGCACCGAGACAAACAGACAGGAGACAACTGCAAGATAGCGATAAACCTTCATCGGGCACCTCACGGCGTTCAGATGGGGAATCGGGCCCCGTGCACCAGGGCAAAGCTCAGAGATTGACGCCAAGCGACCAGTACACGAACGTGCGTTTCAAATGGTTTTACTCAAGAGGGGTACCGGCTTTATTCCAGTCGATAATATTTTCGAGCTTCCAAGGGTTTTGTCGGAGTTGGAACTCGAGTTGCCCCTCTTTGTTGATTACCAGCTGCGCCGCTGGGTAAAGAATCCCGCCGCTCTTGTCCTTGTCGGAATCATTGATGTCGATTTCGCCTGCGGTCAAGTTGAAGGACTTGCTTTGCGTGCTGTAATACGATTCACCGAATCTAATATCGCGGTTGGTGACGAAACGAATCTTGCGGCCGGTTGGAGTCGGAATCAGACGAATATAGCTGAGGTCGTAACCCAATGTGCCGGTGATGGCAATACGGCCATCGGCCTTCATCTTGGTGAGCGCGTTTACCAGACCCTGATTTTGCCCCTTCTTATAGGCTTCAATGAGGATTGCTCTGTCGTCCTCTGTAGAAAACTGATTGATGGTTATCTTGACGTTGACTATTTGACCCATTTGGGTGCTGGTACCTTTGGCGATGGCGTCAATCGTTCCAACCTTCACCCTTGTGTCATCTGCATAAAGAACGAGCGTAGCCGCTGCCAGGAGCAGGATAGCGATTAAGAAACTGCTGTAACCGAATTTGCGAATTTTAGATCTTAAATCTTGGTTGACTGTCATTGTCTCCACCCTGGCGCGTACCGGCTGGTGCGCCTGCAACCCCGTTGACTGCGTGCCTCCCGGAGAATCGCAAACTAAGCCCGAAGTAAAAGCTAGTCTCTGCAGCCCGCCCTCGTCGCCTAGTAAAATTACTAGCTAGCGCCGATATCTGAATTCGCTCGAAAACAGACTCGAATCTCCACTAACTCCTGGCAGTCGGATAACGGGACGTGTCGGTACCAGGACTTTACCTCTCCGGTTGCCCGTCATCCTGGAAGAGCCAAGAACCCCTGCTCAACAACTCTTTTGGAGAGGCAAGTGATGCAATCTCTTGCATTCCGATGATATAAGCGGCCACGGCCGTCGAGCGATGACCAGCGTGCTTAGACATTCGGGAAAACTCGGAATGCTGCGGCGCGATGAGTTTTTGACTCCGCCCCGGTATTACAAGTAAGGATCGACGCCGATCCGGCGTCGCTGGAATGGAGGCAGACAGTGAACGAGTTCGGTAGCAATGTCGAGCGTCATCGCCGCGAGCTGCTGGTCCACTGTTACCGCATGCTTGGCTCCTTGCCGGACGCCGAGGACGCGGTGCAGGAGACGTCGCTTCGCGCCTGGCAGTATCGCGACTGCCTGAAGGAAGGTGCGCCACTGCGCCCCCGGCTCTACCGCGTAGCCACGAACGCCTGCCCTCTATGCAGTTACTCGGGACGAGCGGCGCGCGGTCCTCGCGGCGAGGGCCGCCGCGGATGACGGCTGGGCCGGAGAGCCGGACGACATTGTCTGGCTGGGTCCGATTCCGGACTCAGTGCTCGAGCCACCCACCCCGCGAGCGAGGACGCCGGAGACGATCACGCTGATGCGCGAAACCATCGAAATCGCCTTCCTTGCGGTAATCCAGCTCTACTGACTTTTTCACTTACGTCTGTACGTGCCAATAAAGAGTTCTGAGTTGTCGGCAACACGGAAATCATCCCAATTCCCGACAAGTCGGATAACCGGTCAGGTTCCCTGAGCGATCCAAGTTCTCCGGCTAGCGCGTCCATCACTCACGTCCACGAATAGCCCACAGCGTTGTTTGTGTATCGGAATTCGAACTCGTTTCGTAATATGGAGATCATGGTCGTCGTAAGGCTTGCCCGGCTGCACGCCATTTTCCTCATTGGTTTCTTCGTTTCTGTCATTAGCATCCCTTGTTGGGCTCGCCAGGAGGCTGCCTCATTTCCCGCATCCCCGGGTAGTCCCCTCGGGCGAGAGATACGAGACATCGCCGCCGAGGCCGAAGGCAAAGTAGCCGTCGCCTGTTCGTTGCCAGGATCACTGCTCAACTGTGATCTCAGCCCGAATGCAAGACCGCCCATGCAGTCCGTGTTTAAGCTGCCCCTGGCAGTCACTGTGCTGCATCAGATTGAGCAAGGTTCGTTGTTGTTAGATCAAGCCGTCCGTTTCAGACCGGACGACCGTATTTTGCCGCACGTCTACAGCCCGCTCCAAGACAAGTATCCGGAAGCAAATGTGGATATGCCAATACTGGAGCTTCTGCGCCTGACCGTCGCCCTCAGTGACAATGTCGCTGCAGACATTCTGCTGCGCTCGGTTGGTGGGCCAAAGGCCGTAACGAAATACATCGCCTCCCTCGGAGTTGTTGGCTTTCATCTGGAGGACGGAGAAGACATGCTTCATCGTGATGTGACGGCACAATACAGAAACTGGTTTGAACCGACTGGCGCCGTCCAACTTCTTCGTCGAATCAGCGACAGTTCACCGCTGTCATCTGTTCATACCGCTTTGCTCTTGGGATGGATGCAAATATCGGTGAAGTCTGCTCGTCTGAAAGGAAACTTGCCTGCCGGCACAGTGGTAGCTCACAAGGCGGGGGCTTCCGACATCGACGAGGGTATTGCTCACGCAACCAACGATATCGGCCTGATTACGCTGCCGGATGGAAGGCGACTGGCTATCGCTGTCTTCATCACGGATTCAAAGGCAGATGAGAGTACTCGGGAAAAAGTTATTGCTCGCATAGCGAGAGCAGCCTATGAGGCCGGTCTGCAATCACACTAACAGGTCGAAGACAGCCGCCGAATCGACGCGCGCAATCCCAGCAGTAAAGCGACCGCCGCACTTTTTCCGAAAACACGGTCTTGACATCTAGGTATTATTATGGTAATATATCTCATATATAATGATGCTCTCGCCGCAGTGCACCGATCAATTCCGCAAGAACGCGTCCAAATGCCAAAATTTTCGCATCTTTAAACCTTTTAAACGAGCCCACTACAGACTCCGTAATGATCGCGCTCATCACTTTCGACAACTTCACTGATTTTGAACCACATCCAGCATCCCGAAAACTTATGGGGATATACCCCGGAACCGTCCCAATACGGAACCCCTAGGGAGTGCGTCGCCCCCCGCGACGCTTTTCAGCCGTAAACATAACCGATAACTGTCCGTCTCCCAGTCCCAAAAGGAACTACAGCAAATTCAACGGATCCATATCCACCAGCACCGCCGTCTGCGGAATCTCCTTGGCATCGCAATACGCCATCGCCCCACTCAACAACCGAGTCAGCACCGAGCGCCGGGACGACTTCAACAAGAACTGATACCGGTGCTCAGTCTTCAGCCGCGCCAAAGGCGCAGTAGCCGGCCCGAGGACCCGTGCTTCCTTCCCATCCGACGGCGAAAAATATTCCGACAGCAGCCGCGAATACCGGATCGCTCTCTCCAGATTCGAGTCGCGCACGATCACATTCGCCAGCGACGTAAACGGTGGATACTGCATCATTCGCCGGAAATGCATCTCACGCTCGAAAAACGAAGCGTAGTCCTGTCGCACAGCATCCTGAATCGCGTAATGCTCCGGATAGTAAGTCTGAATCAGCACGCGCCCTGCCAAGTCGGCGCGGCCCGCGCGCCCGGCAACTTGCGTCAGCAACTGAAACGTCCGCTCCCCCGCCCGAAAATCGGGCAAATGCAGCGACGAGTCCGCGCTGATCACGCCAACGAGCGTCACGCGTTGAAAGTCGTGCCCCTTCGCCAGCATCTGCGTGCCGACCAGAATGTCAATCGCGCCACCGGCAAATGCGCCAAGCGTTTCCTGATACTGCCGTTTTGTTCGCGCCGTATCGCGATCGAGGCGCGCGATGCGCGCGCCAGGAAATTCCTTGCGCAGCCGCTCTTCGAGGTGTTCCGAACCTTCGCCAAAAAAATAGACGTACTTCGATTGGCACTTCGGGCAAACCTTCGGCACCGCCTGAATTGATCCGCAGTAGTGGCATTCCAGCCGGTTACGCGCCTTGTGATACGTCATCGAAATGCTGCAATTCGCGCACTGTACCGATGCGCCGCAACTCCGGCACATCACCGACCATGAATACCCGCGCCGGTTGATCAGGACCAACGCCTGCGTTTTTTGCTGCAAACATTCCAGAATTCCCGTGTGAAGCGCCGTGCTGATCGGCCCCGCTTTTTGCGTGCGCTGAAAATCCTCGCGCATGTCGATGAGTTCAACGCTGGCCATCGAACGGTTCGCGACGCGCGAAGCCAGCGTCAACAATTCGTACTTCCCTGTCCGCGCATGATGGTAGGTCTCCAGCGACGGCGTCGCCGAACCAAGTAGCGCCACCGCGCTTTCCATCTTCGCGCGGACAATTGCGACGTCGCGCCCGTGATAGCGCGGCGTCTCCTCCTGCTTGTAACTGTTTTCCTGCTCTTCATCGACAATGATAAGTCCGAGATTTTCAAGCGGCGCAAAAACCGCCGAGCGCGTCCCGACGACAACACGGGCTTCACCTTTGCGCGCGCGCCACCACTCGCGCGCCCGCTCGACGTCGCTGAGCGCCGAGTGCAGCACCGCAACGCCCTCGAATCGCGCGCCAAACCAAGCACGGCATTGCCGCCCGACCCACAGCGTCAGCGCAATCTCCGGCACCAGCACGATTGCCGTTTTACCGCGCGCCAGCGTCTCCTGCACCGCGCGCATGTACACTTCCGTCTTGCCGCTGCCCGTCACGCCATACAGCAGCAACACGCCAAACTCCCCAAGCTCAAATCGCGCGCGAATCGCACCAAACGCGCTCTCCTGCCCCGCATTCAGTTCATGCGCCGGCGCTTCGTATCCCGCATCGAACGGATCGTCCGCCGGATCGACGCGCTCCTCCCAACTCTCGAGCAACCCATCGCGCAGCATCCGCTCCACAATGGCGCGCGAAACGCCAACCAGCTTCAACAAATGTGGAAGCGGCAGCGGCCCACGCTCGATAAGCTCATCGCGAACGCGCGCCGCTTTCTCACCCGGCGCCGCAGCGGGATCGTTGGCCGGCGCTGGCGCTTTCCACGCGATGACGCGCTGCATCTTCGGCTTGCGGCCGAGCATCGTTTCGCGAATCCCGATCAAGCCCCGCTTGCGCAAGCGCTCGATCGCGTTGACGCCGATCCGGAATTTCGCCACCGACGCAAACTGCTGCGGCTGCTCTTTCCCCACGAGCATGGCGAGAAAGTCCGCTTCGTTGCGCGACAAACCGTGCGACAACTCGCCGCCGCTCAAACTCGCGACTGCATTGCGACCCGCGTCCGTCAACGCGATCAGCCGCTGCGTCCGCATTTCCGTCACCGGCGGCAGCATCGCGCGAAAGACTTCGCCGACCGGCGCCAAATAGTAATTTGCGATCCAGTTTCCGAGTTCGATCAGCTTCGACGTCAGCGCCGGTGTGTGATCGATCGCCTTCGTAATTTCACGGATCTTCGTGTCCGCTGGCGCCGCATCTCCCAACTCCACAACTACGCCAACCATTGACTTCTTGCGAAATGGAACAAGCACACGCGTGCCCGGCTTCACGATTTCCCGCAACGATTCCGGCACCGCATACGTAAACACCGCCCGCAGCGGCACCGGCAACGCCACATTGCAAAATGGTTGGCTCATCCGAACGTAAGTGTACCAGCCCGTCGCACCCCAACCGGACAACAGGGTAGTTGTCGCAGCGAAATGCCGCGACGATTCACCGCGACGAATTTTCCTGGGTGCCCACCCTCCGGTTTCAAAGGGTCCGGATTTTGAATTTTGTTGATTCTCAAATCACGGGACGAACAACCATCGCGGCTACAGGGAAATGGCGGTAATCCCGCCGAAGATGGCGACGATGCCGAGCCATTGCACTTTCGAGAGGCGCTCGCGGAGGATCACAGACGAAAGCAGCACGGTTACGGCGCCGTAGAGCGACGACAGCACGCTGACGACGGAAACCTGCTCTATCTGCATGCCGAGATTGTTGAGGACGAACGCGCCGGTGTCGAGCACGCCCATGGCGAGCAGCCAGGTCGATACTGCACTTTTGCGCGGGAGCGCGAGCGGCCGCCGCATCGCCACAATCACAATCACCGTGACGACCGTAGACGTGAGCCGAATCATCCAGACTGCCGAAGCAAAACCCACGTGAGGCACAACGCGATTGCCCAAAAGCCAAAACAAAACGCCAAACCCGAGCGCGGAAATCAGCGCCGCCCCGATTCCACTTGGCTTGACAATTTCTGTACCCGGGGAAACTCGTGAACTGCCTGGCGCTCCTACCGACTCCATCGCCGCCGCTTCACCGCGCACTACGATCACGACGCCCACCAGAATCAGCACAATTCCGCCGACGCGAAGCGCCGTAAGGTGCTCGCCGGAGAAAAAGGAAATCGCGACCGTCAGCGCCGGGTAGCTTGCCGAAAGCGGCGCGACCACAGCCATCTTGCCAACTTCAAATGACCGGTACAGGCACAACGTCGAAACCGAATTTAGCAGCCCCGCCAGGACGCCCCAAGCCCACGGTTGCCAACCGGATCCGTCGAAAAGATGTCCCCAGCCGCCGACCCACCGCAGACAGATCGTCAGCAAAACGAAGCCGAAGAGCTGCATGTACAGCGTCGTGCGCAGCGAACCGATGCGGCGGGATGCAAAACGCGCAAGAAAGTCCGAAGCGCCCCAGGAGAGGGCCGTCAGCAAACCAAGAAGAATACCCATACGGAACTATGAGGTTTTTCCAGCGGAGGTCGACTTTACGGCGCCGCCTTTTTTTACTTCCAGACCAAGCTCCGCCATCACTTTTTGTAGGTCCTTCCAAACATCGGCCTTCGCCGCAGGATTGCGCAGCAAATATGCTGGGTGATACGTGGCCATCAATTTTATGCCGCGAAATTCCATCCATTGGCCACGGAAATGCGAAATGCCGCGCGTGGTTTGCAGCAGCGTTTGGGCGGAGCATGCACCGAGGCACACGATGACCTTTGGTGCGATCGTGTCGAGCTGGCGGAGCAAATACGGCGAGCACGTTTTGATTTCGTCGGGTTCCGGCAATCGATTTTCGGGCGGGCGGCATTTCACCACGTTCGCGATGTAAACTTCTTTTCGCTGCAAGCCCATCGCCTCAATCATCTGTGTCAGCAATTTTCCGGCGCGACCCACAAACGGCAGGCCTTGCGCGTCTTCATCGCGGCCTGGTCCTTCGCCCACGAAAACGAGGTCGGCTTTCTCGCTGCCATCGCCGAACACGATTTTATTTCGCGTCTTGTGCAGCTTGCATCGCGTGCATTCGCCCAAGTCAGCCCGGATTTTCAGCAGCGAGTCGTTCTCGACTTTCACACTGTCGAAAAGCGAAACGACTGGCGCCGGCGGCAAGATCACCTTGGGACTCGTGGAGACCGCGAATGGCGGCAGGACGGGTTTGCGCGTCGTCTTTGGCAAAGTTTCCTCGGATGTCGTAGGGGCTGCGACCGAATCTTGAGTTCCGGAAATAACTGGCGGAGCAGAATTCTGAAACGGGGACTCTCGTTCTTCGTTGGCAAGGAGCGGCAGTGGCGCGGCCGGCTGCACTGCGAAGCCACTGGTGGCGAGCGAGGTCACGGGGCGATCGCGGTAAAAAAGACGGATTCCGATTTCTTCGTAGTAGCTGAGGCGCGTCAAGAGTTTTTGTTGGATGTCTTCGGAAATGCGTTCGGCCATGGTCAGAGCGCGGTGCGCTCCGGCGAGTGTAACACGGACCGAAGGCGCACGACTTCGTCGAGAATGCGCTGCGCAACCTCGGCTTTGCTCATGCGCGGCAATGGAAGGTCGCGGCCGTCGCGCGAAAACAACGTGACGATGTTGGTGTCGAGATCGAAGCCAGCACCTTCCGCAGTGACGTCGTTGGCGACGACTAAATCGGCGTTTTTGGCAGTGAGTTTCTTGCGCGCGTTCTCGGCGACGCGTTCGGTTTCAGCCGCGAACCCTACAATCAAGCGATTGCCTTTATTCTTTGCGATGTCGGCAAGAATGTCGCGCGTCGGCTCGAGAGCAAGCGTCATCGGCTCTTTGTTGCGCTTTACCTTCTGGTCGAAGCTTTGAACCGGGCGATAGTCGGCGACGGCGGCGGCGAAAATCGCGATGGTCGCTTCGGAAACGTAGTCGCTTACCGCTTTGTGCATCTCCTCGGCGGTCTTTACGTCGATTCGCTGAACACCTGCCGGATCGTCAAGCGCAGTCGGGCCGCTCACCAAAATCACGCGAGCGCCACGGCGCGCAGCGGCCTCTGCTACGGCGTAACCCATTTTCCCGGAGGAACGATTGGTGATGTAACGCACAGGATCGAGCGCTTCGCAGGTCGGGCCTGCCGTGATCAAGACCGTTTGGCCTTCGAGATCGCGTTTGAACTGCAGCGCCTCGCGAACCGCCGCGACGATTTGTTCCTGCCCGGCAAGGCGTCCTGCGCCGGTCATGCCACAGGCGAGATAGCCTTCATCGGGATTGACAACGTGCACCCCGCGCCCGCGCAATATATCGAGATTCGCTTGCGTCGCGGCGTGATTCCACATGTTGACGTTCATCGCAGGTGCGACGACGACGGGCGCGGTGCTGGCTAAATACAATGCGGTAAGGAAATCGTCGGCGATCCCCTGCGCGAATTTCGCCAGGATGTCGGCGGTGGCCGGCGCGACGAGCAGTAGGTCGGTGCGCTGCGCGACGGCGATGTGTTCGATGGCGCTTTCGAGATTGGCTTCGCCGCCGGCTTCGGGTCCGGCAAAGAGATCGGTGATGACTTTCTGACCGCTGAGAGCGGCAAAGGTCAGAGGCGTGACGAACTCGCGCGCGCCGCGGGTCATGACGACCTGAACCGCGAAATTGTCCTGCTGCAGGCGGCGGACTAGCTCGGCGGCTTTGTAGGCTGCGACGCCGCCGGTTACGCCGAGTGTGATTCGGAGTTGAGTCATCGCAATTTTTCGCGCTGAACGGGGATGCCTCAAATGGCGTCCCCGGAATTGGCGCTGCGTTCAGGAAACTTCAGGGCTCTCTTGCCCGGTTTAATGGCGGAGCTAAAGCTCCGACCCTCAAACCATACCTGCAAATCTAGAGGCGAACTGCTCAAGACCACACACGTCGCGCCGCTTACCGATTAGATGCCACGGAGGCGGCGGCGCTACTTGCGGCGCTTGTTGCCGTCTTTGTCTTCGTCGATCGAGTCGGGCTCGGTGAAGTCGTACTCGATGTAACCGTGATCGAGCTCCTCGCAGGCGATTCGCGTCGGCTTCAGCGTTCTCGGGTTTTCGACCATGGGCGGCGCTCCGGCCATGATCTGCCTCGCGCGCCTCGCTGCCAACACCACATACGCAAACTGGCTCTCGGGAGCTTTCGTTTGCACGTTCATCAGTCTTTCCCTCCAAACGATGCCAGAAGTTGTTCGACCCTCTTACGACGCCGCGCGCTCTGACAACGTAGTGCTACGACGATCGCCTGCGCCTCGTCGCCTGCGCGCGCTACATCTTCATTCACGACACAGTAATCGTAATATTTTCCGAATGCTTCAATCTCGGCCTGGGCTTTCGCCAGCCGACGAGCGATTTCCTCGTTGGAATCCTGGCCGCGACTGCGCAAGCGGCGCTCCAGCTCCTCGCGTGACGGCGGCAAAATAAAAATGGCCACCGACTCCGGAAGTTTTTGCTTTACCTGGGCCGCGCCTTGCACGTCGATCTCGAGCACAAGATCGAGATTCTTGCTGCGGGCTTCCTCGAGCCATTTTTTCGGCGTGCCATACGAATGCTTGCCGAAAACCCGCGCATACTCAAGAAATTCGCCGCGGGACACCATAGCGTCGAATTCCTCTTCCGTTACGTAAGCATAGCACTTCCCACTGGACTCGGTCGCGCGGCGCTGCCTTGTAGTACATGAGATCGAAGGCATGGTGCCCGGCAATTCGAGGATGCGCTGCACCAGCGTGGATTTTCCCGAGCCCGACGGGCCGGACACGATCAAAACCAACGGCGCGATTTCGGATCCCGTGGTCATTCGATGTTTTGCACCTGTTCGCGCAATTTTTCAATTTCGGCGCGGATTTCGAGCGAAATCGCGGTGATTGTGAGCGCTTCGTTTTCGACGCCCGGAGTTTTCGAGAGCATGGTGTTGGCTTCGCGATGCATTTCCTGCAGGAGGAAATCGAGTTTCTTGCCGAGTTCACCGGCGCCGTCGAGCAATTTTGCAAATTGCTGGAGGTGGCTGCGGAGGCGGTCGAGTTCTTCGCTGATGTCGCTGCGCTCGGCGAGCAACGCCGCTTCTTGCGCGAGGCGGGCAGGTTCGATGCCGGTGCCCCCGAGCAACTCATTCAGACGAGACTGCAGCCTGCGCGCGAATGCTGGCGTCAGTGCGGCGGCAAGCTCACGCACCTTGTCGGCTTGATCACGGATGCGCGCGAGACGCGTGCGAAGTTCTTCGGCGAGATGGCGGCCCTCGGTGTGGCGCATCTCGTCGAGCTTGGTAAGCGCTTCACGCAAACAATTGTCAAGCGCGTGGCCGAGCTGATCCTGCTCTTCGTCGGATTCGGGAAGCGGTGGCGCGAGGCCACCGATCACGCCGGGCAAACGCAGCAGCGAGACGACGTCGAGCTCGGTGGAATTTTTCATCTGCTGGCGAAGTTCTTCCGCGGCGCGCGAATAGGCCTGAAGCAATTCGCGATTGACCTGCACGGGCGCGGCGGTAGTGGGCTGGACGTTGAGATTGATGTCGAGATGGCCGCGGTGAATCTTCTCGCGCACGATCTGACGCATGCGCAGTTCGTAGACGTCGAAGCCTTCCGGCAACCGAAAACGAACGTCGAGAAAGCGATGATTGACGCTTTTCACGCTGATGCGGATGGCCCAGCCGTTCACTTCTGCGCGCGCTTGCGCGTAGCCGGTCATCGAGACGCATTCGGCTTTTTTGGCTTGCGGCGATTTCGCGGATGCGGTGGTGTTCTGGCTCATAGAGTCTTGCCTGGCGTTGCGAGATTTTGCGCGAGAGCCTGCGCCATCACGTCTTCGTGCGAAAACTGCAGGCTGTGCAGGCGAGCATAGGTGCCGTTGCGAGCCATGAGTTCGGCGTGCGTGCCGCTTTCGCGAATTTGCCCTTCTTCGAGGACGAGAATTTTATCGGCGCGGCGCACGGTGGCGAGGCGGTGCGCAATGACGAATGTAGTGCGGCCGACCATCAGGTTGGCGAGCGCCTTTTGTACGTACATTTCGGATTCGGCGTCGAGCTCGGACGTGGCCTCATCGAGGATGAGGATCGGAGAGTCTTTCAAGATGGCGCGGGCAATCGCAATGCGCTGGCGCTGACCGCCGCTGAGGCGCGTGCCCCGTTCGCCGATCACGGTGTGATAGCCCTGCGGAAGATCGGCGATGAAGTCGGAAGCGAGAGCGGCCCGGGCCGCGGCTTCGACGCGTTCCTTCGGAACGTTAGTGAGGCCGTAGCAGATGTTGTTCCAGACGGTGTCGTGAAAGAGGATGTTTTCCTGCGCGACCATGGCGATCTGTTCGCGGACCGAGTGCATCGTGACGGTGCGGATGTCGATGCCGTCGATGCGAATCTGGCCGGCGGTGGGATCGTAGAAGCGCGGGATGAGATTTACGAGCGTGGTTTTTCCGGCGCCGCTGGAGCCCACCAGCGCGATCACTTCTCCGCGAAGCGCGCGGAGGCGGATGTTTTGAAGTACGTTGACTTCACCGGCGTAGGAGAAGCTGACATCTTCAAAGACGACTTCGCGGGAAAACGGCGGCAAGGTTTTTGCGCCAGGCTGCTCGGTGTGTTCTTCGTCGAGATCGAGATAGGCGAAGACTTGCGTGCTGGCGCCCTGCGCGGCCTGGAACTGCTGATAGACAGTGCCAACGCGCTTGAGCGGCGTATAGGCCTTGAGGATCGCGAAGATAAAGGTGAAGAACGCGCCAAGGGTCATGATGCCGCGGTGAATCTGATCGCGGGCGACCAGGATCAGAACGGGGATCACGATGGCGCCGAGAAGATCCATCATCGGCGAAGTGATGACGGCGGCGCGCACCCAGCGCATGTTTTCGCGAAGGAGGCGACGTGCGGTCTCGCGGAACTTAGCGATCTCGAACGCTTCCATTCCGAAGGCCTTTACGACGCGATTGCCGGAGACGGTTTCCTGGAGGATTTGGCCGAGTTCGCCGAGGCGCGACTGGCTGTTTTCGGCGGAGCGGCGAATCTTGCGGCCGAATTTGTTGACGGGAAGGATGACCAGCGGGAGGAGCACGATTGAGCCCAGGGCCATGCGCCAGTTGAGCGCGAAGACGACGACGACAAAGACGATTAGTGTGAAACCTTCGCGGAATAGGTCGGCAAGGTATTCAGAAAGCGCGATGCGGGTGCGCTCGACATCGTTGATGGTAACGGAGAGCAGGCGGCCCGTGGGATGGTGCTGGAAGAAACCGATGGGCTGGCGGATGAGCTTGGCGTAGACCGCGTTGCGCAGATTCGTGACGGCGGCGTGGCCGACGTATTGGATTTGCGTGGTGCCGAGATATTCGGCGATGGCCTTGATGCCGAAGATCATCAGCAGCGTGAAGAAGAAAATCGTTTTGACGTTGTGGAAGCCGGACGGGAGGAAAGAGTTCAGGTAAACGACGTGGCCGGTGAACGGGATCGTGCCGAGAGGAAGTTTTGAGCCCACGACGGACGGGTCGAGAACATAGTCGACCGCGGGCTTGATCATCAGCGCAACAAGGCCTTCCGTCAGCGCAACTACCGCGAGCAAAACGATGCCGACGCCCAGGCGCAAAAGGAACGGCCGCACATACGCCAGTAAACGTCTTAATTGTGGTGAAAAAACCGAGGCCACGCTTCAGGCTCCCCTGCCGGTTGCACTTGTAACGCTATTCGGCGCGTCGCGGTGTGTCAAGTTTGCGGCGGGTTGCAACGACCATTGATGCGCGCGTTGTGGCGGTTGCGAAACATAAGTGGCCGATTCTTTACTTCTCGATGTCACGATGGACAACCTTGGTGGAGTAGCCGCGCTTGGCGAGCGCGTCGCTGACCGATTCGGCGAGCATGACCGAGCGATGACGGCCGCCAGTACAGCCGAACGCGATCGTGAGATAGCTTTTTCCTTCGCCGATGTAATGCGGCATCAGATAGGTGAGCAAGCCCTCGATGCGACGGAGAAATTCGCCGGTCTGTGGAAACGATCGAATATATTGGCGGACCTTCGGATCCTGACCGGTGAATCTGCGCAGCCGCGGAACGAAGTGCGGATTGGGCAGAAATCGAACGTCGAAAACGAGATCGGCATCGGATGGAACTCCGTAGCGATAACCGAAGCTGACGAACGAAACGAGCATCGGCCGCTTTTCGGGGTTGCGGAAACGCTCGGTGATGAAGTGGCGTAGCTCGTGAACGTTGAACTTGGAAGTGTCGATGACGACGTCGGCGAGCTTGCGGATGGGCTCCATCAGTTTGCGTTCGTGGCTCAGGCTTTCGCGGACGCTGAGATGTTTGCCGAAAGGATGCGGGCGGCGGGTTTCGCTGTAACGGCGGAGCAAAGCGTCTTCGCCGGCGTCGATGAAGACGAGCGCAATGGGGTGCTGGTGGCGGAGGTGTTTGAGCAGCGCGGGCAATTTTGCAAGTTGGGCGCCTTCGCGGGCGTCAACGAGGAGCGCAGCGCGGGCGAAATCGCCTTCGCCGGCAGCGTGGAGCTCGGCGAAGATCGGGATCAACTCGACGGGAAGATTGTCGACGCAGTAGAAGCCCATGTCCTCAAATGCATGAAGGACAGTGCTTTTGCCGGAGCCGGACAGCCCGGTGAGAATGACGAGTTGACGGGATTCGGGACGGTCGTGCCGGGCAGACTTGGCTTGCGTCCTCTTCAGGGGAGCGCGCCGCGGGCTCAGTTTTTCACCCGGCGCTGGTGCGTGCTGGGGATGCGCATGTCTTCGCGATATTTTGCGACGGTGCGGCGCGTGACGTGGATACCGTTGTCGTCGAGCTTCTTGGCGATCTGATCGTCGGTGAGCGGCTTGGTGCCGTCTTCTTCCTCGATCATCTTCTTGACGAGGCGCTTCAGGGTGAGCAGCGACATGCCGCCACCCTCTGGACCGTTGACGGATTCGCTGAAGAACGAGCGAAGCTCAAGGACGCCTTGGGGCGTGTGCGCATATTTGCTGGCGACGGCGCGGCTGACGGTGGAAGGATGTACGCCGACTTCTTCGGCGACTTCCTTGATCATCATCGGTTTCAGCGCGTCGGGGCCGTGGATGAAGAAATCACCCTGTCGAGCGATGATTGACTGGCAGACGCGCAGAATCGTGTGCTTGCGCTGCTCGATATTCTTCATCAGCTGGATGGCGGCGGTGAAGCGTTCTTTGACGTAGTTGCGGACGTCGCGGTCGGAGGCGTCTTTCACTAGGAGGCGGCGATACGTGGGGCTGAGGCGGAGCTGCGGCATGTCGTCTTCGTTGAGGAAGGCCTGCCACTGATCGTCGACTTTGCGGAAGTAGACGTCGGGCTCGACGAGGCGCGGCTCGGTCTTGTTGTAGCGTAGGCCGGGACGCGGATCGAGTTTCTTGATGACGTCAAGCGCGCGCTTCACGATGTCGAGCGGGCGATTCAGCGCGCGGGCGACTTCTTTTAGCTGATTCGCCTGCACTTGCTTGAGATGGTCGGAGACGATTTGGTAGGCGAGGGTGTTCGTCGGGTCGAAGGCTTTCAGCTGGAGCAACAGGCATTCGCGCAGATCGTGAGCGCCGACGCCGATGGGATCGAAATCCTGCACGACAGCGAGCGCATCGTCGAGATCGTCTTGGGTGTACTTCCCTTCCTGCAGCAGCTCTTCGTTCGAGGCGGTGAGGTAGCCGTTTTCGTCGAGGTTGCCGATGATGCTTTCGGCGAGCTCCTTGACGGTGTCGGAGCAAATCGTGACGCTGAGCTGCCAGGTCAGGTGATCGGTCAGTCCCGTCGAGGATGAGAGAAACTTCTCGAACGATGGGCGCTCGGAAACTTCGCGCTCGGTCGATTGGCCGCCGTCGCCGCCGGAATCGAGATATTGATTGAAGAAGGTGCCGACGTCGAACTCGTCGAAGGGGTTCGATTCGGGCTTTTCGGGAACTTTTTCGGTTTCGTTCTTGAGGAAATTTTCGTCAGCGTAGTTATCAGTTTGGGTCGGCTCTTCGCTTTGTTCTTCCAGGACGGGATTCGCGATCATCTCCTGGTTGATCATCTCGCGAAGCTCGAGACGATTGAGCGCGAGAACGCTCACCATCTGCACCAGGCCAGGCGTCAGAATCTGCCGCTGTGACACCTTCAGATTTAGTTTTAATCCCTGCCAGGCCATGTGCTTTCGGTTCGCTCCCTTTCGAGTCGCCCTTTGTTGAAGCTGCTTTTATTCGAGTCGCTCTAGTTCAGGCGGAAATGGTCGCCGAGATAAACGCGACGAACTTCCGGGTCGTTGCTCAGTTCGTCGGGCCGACCCTTCCTGAAGATTTTCCCATTTCTGAGGATGTATGCGCGGTCCGTGACGGTGAGTGTTTCCCGTACGTTATGGTCTGTGATTAAAACGCCAATGCCCGAGCGACTGAGGTCGCGGATGATCTCTTGCAAGTCTTTGACCGTGAGCGGGTCGATTCCCGAAAACGGCTCGTCGAGCAGGATAAAAGAGGGCTGCAGAGTAAGCGACCGCGCAATTTCCAGCCGGCGGCGCTCGCCGCCCGACAGCGTATACGCTTTGCTCTGTCGCACCGTCTCAAGGCCCATCTGGACCAACAACTCCTCCAAACGATCGCGCTGCTGTTCCGGTGTTAGGGGAAGAGTCTCCAATACAGCCAGAAGATTCTCTTCGCTGGTCAGTTGACGAAACACCGAGGGTTCCTGAGGGAGGTAGCTGATTCCGCTGCGGGCCCGGAGGTACATCGGGAGGTCTGTGATCTCGTCGCCGTTGAGGAGGACGCGGCCGGAGTCGGGGCGGGCAAGACCCACAATGATATAGAACGTTGTCGTCTTACCGGCGCCGTTGGGTCCCAACAACCCGACGACTTCACCTTGACCAATCTCCAGTTCCACGTCGTCAACAACCTTACGCCCGCGATACGACTTACTCAGTTCGACGGCCTGGAGCTTCAGCATACCTCAGTCGTTTTGGTCAGTTTACGTTCGTTTACTGAACTTCACTGTTGGACTCGGTGTTTTGTCAGGGTACGCGAACCGTTTTCCGAATCGACGATGATCGTATCATCCGCTAAAAAGAAGGTCAATTGAGTGCCGGTGGTTGTACCCGCGGAACCGTCGTAGAGAGTGGGGCTTCCGCCGGTCATGACGAATTTTCCAGAGGCGGCGGTGTATTCGCCGCGCTCGGCGGTGGCTTTGCGGTCGCCTTGTTCGACAATGACACCGCCGGTTCCGACGGCGCGGGAGATTTGCTGGGCGCCGGTGGAGGTGGTCGTGGCAGCGGTTGAATCGGTGGAACCGGTGCCGGCGGAGTTTGCGTTCGCAGCGCCGGCCGGCGGAGTTCGCGTGAAGTACAAGTCCAGAACCGGGCCGCGCATTTTCTGATCGGCCGACTGCACAATGACGTTTTTGGTGAGATGCGCGCGGCCTTCGACATCGTTATAGGTGAGAGTTTCGCTCGTCGCGTGCCATAGCTGCATTTTTTTCGAAACGACCTGCGGCGTGTTGACGCGTCTTGCGGACGAATCGAAAGACGCCGATGTGTTCGATTGCGAAGACGATCCCGACGTGGGCGCACCGGCAGCTTGCGGAAAGACGGCGCGCACGTTGCCCGTTGCATTCAAGACATGCGTCTCGCGCAAGAGTTCAATCGAGTTGGCTTCGAGGACCGAGTCGCCTTGCCAAAGGCGCGCATTGCCGGTGTAGAGGGCGCGGCCGGTCTTCGAATTTCCCTGGAGCGAGTCAGCGGTGATATTGGCGGGCGCGGGTGCGAGTTGCACGGCGCTTGCTTTGGCGGACAAGTCGACGGAGCGAACGCCGCCGTCGGCCGTGATGTCGCCAGTGGTCTGGGAGAAGACCATGCGGCGGGCGCGCGTCTCGGTAGTGGCGTCGCGGGCGATGGCATGGCCGGTCAGAGTAGCGATTTGGGCGGCTCGATCGAAAGCGGCGTGGTCGGCCTGGCCGCCGCGGTCGCCGTCTTTCAGCTTCACGTTGCCGTGCAGATCCATCTGCGACCAGCCGCCCGTTGGCGACATGAGCGCGGTTCCGGTGGCAGCGGTCGCGGTCTGCACGGGCCGACCGGTGAGCCAACGCTCGGTGCGCACATTGCCAGTCGCCTGCAGTTCGTGCGGTTTACCAGTGGCTTCAGCGAAATCCATCGCGAGTTTGTCGGCTTGCAGTTGCGTCCGGGCGGGGATCACGGCGGCGCCCTGCTGGACGGAATCTGTCCACTCCATCGTCCCGGCAGCCAACGTTTCGGCGCGGATCGGCTTGCTGGATTGATGCTCCTTTCCACCGCTGAACTCCATCTGAAACGCCGCGGTTTGCAGCGTGCGCGAATCGCCGGTCTTTTCCTCTTTTGTTTTGAGCACGACGTTGCCATTCACGTTCAGCTCTTTGGGTTGGCTAAAGCGGGGCCAGAAAGTGAGCGTCCCGGTATTGCCGCTCACAGCGGCTTCTTCGGTAGCGTTTTTGCGGAATCCGGTGACGGCGCCAGTAGCATCCAGTTTCGAGATCCAGCCCTCGGGCGCGAAGTGCGCGGTTAATGTGTCGGATTCGAGATTCATCTCTTCGCCCGTTTTGGTGGAGACGACTTTGGGCCGATTTTGGCCCGCGGCGATGGCCACGAGGGTTTGCGCGCGGAAATCGTCGTCGAGCGCCAGCGTGAATTCTCCTGCGGTGAGCTTCTCCGACGCCGTCTCGGCTTCCGCGGAGCCCAGGAGATGCATCAGCCTGCTGTCATGCGCGAAGTCCAGCGTCGATCCCTTGACGCGAACGTCTTGGCCCGATTTGGCGACGCCAACGGTGGCGGCAGGGGACTTCTTGTTCCCCATCGCGGGGGGCTGCCGGAGGTGAATGCGGACATCGTGCAAGAGGCGCACAGTGCCTTCGTCAGACTTATATTCGAGGCCAGTGCCATCGCCTGTGCCGCTGGGGAATGCGAAGGTCACGCGCTCGGCGGTTTGCGCGAGGCCGGTCGCGCGATTGAAGGTCACGCCGCGCGTCTCGACGCGCGTCGTGCGCGACTGCGCAAGAGCCGGAGTCCGTTCGACGAGGTCGGCGTCCTGGGCGCTCATCATGTCGATCCGCACGTCACCGCCGCAGGTGATGTCGCCGGATTTCTGATCGTATTGGCAGCTATGAGTGCGGAGCACGTCGTGACGGTCACCGTTCTTGCCAAAAATCGTGACCAGCACCTCTTCGAGCAGACTGGCATCCTGCCCTTTGAATTCGGTGGATTTCGAGGCTTGCACCTGGAAGATCGTTCGATTCTGCTCGACCTTTTTAAAATTGATTCCATTCGATTGGCGGGTAACGTCCTGTGGCGCGGCCGGCGGGGCTTCTTTGCGTTCGACGTGCCGTGTGTAGCCGCGCTTCAGATAAACGGCCGTGGTGATGCCTGCAAGGATCAAAGCGACCGCCGCCGACCAGCGCGCGTATCGCGCCGCTTCACTTCTGCGCATGACTCAGTGTAAGCAAAAGCCTTCCCGGAGTGTATAGATCGTGGCTGCGTTCGCCGCTCAGCGCCTGGACTACCAAAACGATGCCCACGCATACGAGCCCTGCAAACACATACCTGATATATGCTTCTCCGCGCAGGCGGCGATTCATCTCGCGGCCGAGGAATATTGCGGGCACCGCCGCAAACAAGGAGACGAGAAAATAGTGCGTGACCGCATGGGTCCAAAGGCCCACGCGCCAATATCCAAACATCGCGACAACGCTCGCCGGCAGAAAATAACCCTGCAGCGTGGCCCGCACATGTTGTGGCGACCAACGCCGCATCGCGCCATAGATCACCAGAGGCGGTCCGTTCATGCCGTATGCGCCCCCTAGAACACCCGCGATGAAGCCACAGCCCAACAACCAAGGACGACTTTCGCTGTGAAGCTCTGGTGGCTGCTGAATCAGGGCAAAGACCGAGAACGAAGAGATCACGATTCCCAGAACCGCTTTCATGACGACTTGGTGAGCGCTGGTTAGAAGCGCAATGCCCAGAGGGATGCCAAGAAGCGTCGGCATGAGAAGCCAGGTCGCGCTAGCAACGTGAATGTTCTCCCAATCCTGGATGACAACGACCGCGGCAATCATGATCGACAGGAGAACCACCAGAGGGGCGGCCAATTCTATAGGAAGCGTCAGCGCGAGCAGCGGGACCGCCACCAATGCTTCGCCAAACCCGAAGGTGGAACGGATCAGGGTGGCGACGAACACAACCAGCATGACGTAAGCCGTCGGGTGATCCATTCAGCCGCTCACCATGGCTTTCTATTCTAGTTGACGTTGAAAGTTGAAGTTAACGCGACGCGGATCGTGTTCAGCTTGCGGATTCGGCGGCGGTGGATACGGTGTCGGGCAGGATGCCGATGTTCGCGGCCGCGACGCTGTCGCGATTGGTGTTTTTCACGAGGTACATCGCCTCGTCGGCGAGATGGAGCAATCCTTCTTTGGTGCGCGAGTCGACCGGATACGACGCGACGCCGACGCTAGGAGTAACGCGCACTGTCAAGCCTGCCTGATCGAGCCACTGCGTTTCGCGAATCAGTTTGTGCAAGCGGCGCGCGACGTTCAGCGCATTCTCTTTGGACGTCTGCGGCAGTAAAATCACAAATTCATCGCCGCCATAACGGAACGCAAAATCAATCAGTCGGCAATGTGACTTGAGCGCGTTGCCGATCTCAGCGAGCAGGCGTGAACCCACAAGGTGCCCGTGCGTGTCGTTGACTTGCTTGAAGTGATCGAGATCGATGAAGACCAGCGAAAATTCGTAGTTGTATCGTTGCGAACGGTAAATTTCGGTTTCGAGGATGAAACCCATGTGGCGCGCGTTGTAGAGAGTGGTGCAATCGTCGGTGATCGTCAGCTCATGGATGCGCTTCACGTGACGCGCATTTTCGAGCGCGATGGCGGCGAAGTCCGACAACGCTTCCAGCAATTTCAAGTCGCGCGGATCGAACCCGTCGGGACCGATGCAATTGATGAGTTCGATGACGCCGAGGCAGGTGTCGCGAAATTTCACGGGAACAGCAACGATGGACTGCGTCTCCATCTTGGTCTTTTCGTCGACCTTGCCGAAGAAGCGAGTGTCCTTGGAAGTGTCGGGCACGACGACCGCTTCGCCGTTTTGCGCGACCCACCCGGCGATGCCCTGGCCGATCTTGACGCGAACATCTTTCAGCGCCTGCGAAGCCTTACCGACCGCCAACTCAAAGTAGAGCTCCTGCGTGTTCTCGTCGAGGAGCAGCAGCGACCAGTTGTCGGGCCGCAAAAATTCGTCGATTTTCTCCATAATCGTGCGGAGAACCTGGTCGAGTTGGAGAGAGGAAGTGAGCGCTTTGCCCAATTCCTGAAAGACCGCGACCTCGCCCGCTTCGCGCTGCTCGAAAGGGACACCGGGGTTGCGTCGGCGTTCGACGGCGGGAAATTGTTTAACGTCCTCCACGTTCGTGTGAACCTGACCCTTTAATGGCATTCCAGAAGATCTATCTTCCTTTTCATAACGCGGGGACGAGCTTTGGATGTAACACGCCTATCCTCGCCAGTATAGGCACCCCCGAAATTCCGAAGCAACAGAGTCGTGGTACAGGCGTAGCTATGTTGCCATCAGGTGGGCACCCGAGTACCGGCCAGAATCGCTGCCGTGGGGGGCGAATCGGTGCGGCGACTCCTGCCTTAATGGGCTGCGCGCGTCGGTTTGCCCCCCGAGACGGCTCCAGAACCGGCCCAGCAACGGTGCCGGTTTGACGGATCGCTCATCGCTTGCTGCCATAGACGAACTTATGTCGAACGGTTGCTGAGATGTGCGGGACGTCCTGATAGCCCGATGCACGGCACCCGGTGGATCACCCCTGCTGCGGCCCCGTCCTCCGGATTCTTCTGCTCCCTTCGGCTTCACCGCTGACGACCTTGCAACGGGAGCTAGACGCTCTCAAGGCCGGAGTGGCGATGGACCCGGGAGCGGAGAAGAAATTTCGGCTGGTCGGTGTGCCAACGAAGATCTCCGTCCCCGGCAGGCGCCCCGACGCGGCTGGATCGAATGGCCCAAGTTGACGTTCAAGCGAAGGACTACGACGCGGAGTCGTTGCAACTGGCTATGATCGATCGCGGATACCCTATGCCGTTTTACTTCACGGATCCGAAGGGGCAGGAATCCGACCGCGAGTCATCACGGAAGGCAATGGACTCTTTGCATTTCTTCGGCAAGACAAGCTGAGTACAGACTCGAATAGAAGGCTAAGTCCATGACATGCATCGCGTGGGAACTAAGTCATGCCGTCGAGACAAACGTAAGTCTAGTCTTCGCTTGGAACTATTGGACGAACGTCACAAACTGGGACGATCCCCCTGCGAGATTTGAATTTGACGGCCCATTCTCTGCAGGGGCACAAGGATCAACACTGTTACCAGGACAGGAACCGTTGCACTGGCGAATTCGAGACGTCAGTCCGCCGAACGCAGCCTCGATCGAGATGCCGTTGGCCGGGGCAATGTTATCATTTGAATGGCGATTGGAAGAACTTGGTAGTGAACGAACACGCCTGAATCAAAGAGTAGTCCTGACGGGGGATAACGCTAGTGCGTACCTCGCGCAGGTGAGAGATAATTTTGATGTAAACGTCTCCACTGGAATGAAAAAACTCGCGTCCGCCATGGAGGCTGCGTATTTGCGGACGCGACGCACGGAAGGCGATTCGTTGACTACCCCTGGATAAAATCAGCGCTGGATTGTCTCTAACTCCGCATCGCCCGTTGACAGCACTCTTTGACAGCGTAGCGAGCCACCGGCTCGCCTGCCTGTCCCTGGGGCACTGGTACTCGTTGCACTGCCGAAATTACCGGTTTTAGCAAAGAACGGTTTCGCTGCGGCGTGCATCACATAGGGCGGACACTGCTAAGGTGCCAGTCTCGGTGAACAGAGTCGTCAAATTTGCGGCCGTTGTTGCTGCGCTAGGCGTGCTATGGGTTCTGGTGACTCCTGCGTTCGACGAACTGCCTTGTACGGCCGGCCACAAATCTTTTAAGGTCTGGGCGCTTGTCGCAAGCGCGACGCCTATCATTCTTCAACCGCTGCTCTCCAATCACGGGCCGATTCAGGTCGCGTTTCGCGTCTTTGTCGCCGTGGATATACTTTCGCTGACTTGCTCCTTCCTTTGCTGATCCGCTGAGCGCGACAAGGAATCTAGCCCAGTCGAAACGAAGGCTCGCGTATCCCCCTAATCGGGGAGAACGAGGCATGCCTAGAAACCAACTCATTTCGGCACGCATACAGTCGCGTCGCGACGCGTGCCATTACGCATAGAACCATCACGCGTAGAAAACAGCGATCAGCAACCTGGAAAGGCAGGCAATCCGTGAATCCGAGCAAGACCAAGCCAGGGTTGCGAGCGACCGATCTCCTAGCGGCGTGGAAGTCGATCCTCAGCGGCAGTACCCCGATGTTGTCCATCGAGATCACCCGGGAATGCCCATTGAGTTGTCCGGGCTGCTATGCATACGGCGAGAATCATCTAGGAGGATCGGTAACGCTTCGGAGTCTCAGCGACTACCGCGGAGATGAGCTGGTGGACCGAATCATGCGTCTGGTCCGGCAACACCGGCCGCTACATTTGTCTCTGGTGGGAGGGGAGCCACTCGTTCGCCATCGCGAGCTGAGCCGATTGCTGCCAATGCTGAGCGACATTGGGGTCCACACGATGGTGGTTACGAGCGCCGTGATACCCATTCCACGAGGGTGGATGAGCATTCCGAAGATACGAGTGTCGGTGTCGGTCGATGGACTTCCGGAACATCACGATGTACGCCGAAAGCCAGCGACGTACGAGCGAATCCTGCGAAACATCGAAGAGTGCCACGTCAACATTCATTGGACGATTACAGGTCCGATGATGCGAAGGCCCGGTTACCTGGAAGAATATCTGGCCTTTTGGAACGCGCGCGAGGAGACGGTTCGCATCTGGGTCAGCTTGTACACTCCACAGCAAAACGAGCGCGGCCCCGAGATTCTGAGCTTGTCGGAGCGGCGCGCGGCGGCCCAAACGCTGGAGGCCTTGCAGCCGCGATATCCCAAACTACTGATGAACAACGGCATTTCGCGAGCCATGGAATTCCCGCCTGCGGAGCCAAAAGAGTGCCTGTTCGCGAAGATGTCTACGAATTATTCCAGCGATTTGAAAACTCTTGTGGAGCCGTGCATTTTCGGCGGGACGCCAGACTGTTCGCAATGCGGCTGCGCGATCAGCAGCGGCCTGCATTGGCTGAAAACGATCAAGGTAGGCCGCCTCGTGAGGATTGAAACCCTGGTGAACGGGTCGGTTGGCGTCGGGTCCGTTCTCGGAAAACTCCGCCGTGAGTATCGTGCGCATCCTCGCTGGGAGGCTCCAGCCGCACCGGAGCACGACCTCGTGCAAATCCGCGGAAAATCACAATCGCATTGATAGGACGAAAGAACACGTAAGTCGTGGGTGAAATTGTCGGCAGCGCGAGGTTGGCGTCACCGATGTCGGACCAGCTAACCGCCTCTTCGCCGCAACATATTCGCTCGCGTGTGAAGTCGAACACTGAGGCTAATCCTTCAAGACGCAGGGCGGAGTTTTAATTGAAGAGCCTCCGAAGCCAATTGCGGGGCATGGTTTGACAGCACTTCCGCGCCCTTTTATAGTGCCCCCGAGGGGCGAATCTATCTTGGATTTCGAGGGTGGCTGAGGCCACGTGCTGTGCGCTCCGGTTATTTGGGTGGTTGGCGATCTCCCCGGCGTTTCTCACCCCACAGTGGCATCGCACTTGCTCACCGGGACATGGGATTCTGATTCATGGCTAAAGGAACTTTCGGCGAAATTTTGAAGCGGGAGCGCGAGCTGCGTGAGGTGACTTTGAATGAAGTCACGGTCGCGACGCGTATCCCTCCGCGTTTCCTGGAAGCGTTCGAGCGCGAGGACTGGGAAAAGCTTCCGGGCGGGATTTTTAATCGCGGATTCGTGCGCGCGATCGCGCGTTATCTTGGTCTCGATGAAGAGCACCTGTTGTCGGAATACGACTTAGCCTATGGAGAAACGCGAAGCGTAGCGGTGCCTGCCGACGATCCGATCCCTTCGCCGCCGAAATGGATTATGGTGGCTGGGGCGGTCGCGATTTTACTTTTGTGCGCGGGAGCGATCTCGGGGAGCGTCTACGGTTGGCACCGGTATGCGGCTCGTCGCGCGGCAAAGCGTGCTGCGAACGAGCAAACGGTGGCCGTCGGTCCGGCAACAGCTTCCCCCGCAGCGGCGCGTGCGGCTTCGCCAACGCCACAGGCACCTCCTGTCGCTCGTCCGGCCACGACGAGAACCGCCGACGGCGCCACGGCTGCCGCTCCGCAGCGACTTGATCTTGCCGTCTCGACCTCGGGCGCGACTCGCGTGCGCGTCGTCGCCGACGGCCGCGTCGTGCTCGACAGCCGTTTGCCCGCGGGCGAAACCCGCCGCCTCTTCGCGAGAACACAGTTCGTGGTGTCCGCCGCCGATCCCGATGCGGTGTTGCTGGAATTGAACGGGCAAGCAATGCCGTCACTCAACTCCGCTGTTCCGTCCGGTACCATTGTGCTTAGCCAGAAGGATTTGAGGCAGGCACCCAGTGGAAATGCTCAGCGTTGAACTCGTCGATGACCTCCGCAACGGACGCGCCACCCGAGAACGCAAGATTGCGGTCTGCACCGGTGGCGCGCATCTCGACCCCGTTGACCGCGCGGAAATTTTAGCCGTCCTGACTGCCGACCCCGATGCATTGATAGCGGAGTACGCCGAAGAGGCGCTGATCTCGCAGCCAGTCGAATCATTCGTCCAGGCCGTGAAGCGGCCGACGGCAGCGCCGCTGCTTTTCGCTTATGTCTCGCGCGAACTTTTCGACAAGCCCGGCATCGCAGATGCACTGATCGAGAACAAGAACTGTTCGGGCGACAATCTCGTTGCGGTCGCGCGCCATTTACCAGCCGCCGGAATCAAAGCGCTCCTCGAAGATCTCGATCGCGTCACCGAATCCACTGGACTTGCGGGGGCGCTCTTGAACAATCCGGCGCTGACTGACGAGCAAAAGAAGCTCCTGCACGAACTGATGGGTTCGACCATCGACGAGGCGGCCCTTGCGGACGCCGCCGTTGAAGCCGAGCCCGACCCCGTCAAACGCCAGACGCTGCTACAACGTCTCGCGAAAATGACCGTAGCACAGCGCGTTCAGTTCGCTATCAAGGGCGGTTCCGAAGCGCGGCGAACGTTGATTCGCGATGCGAACAAAGTGGTTCAACGCGCGGTGTTGCAATCACCGCGTTTGACCGATCAGGAAGTCGAAGCGTTCGCGTCGATGTCGTCGCTCACGGACGAGATTCTGAGGCTGATCGCCAACAATCGAAATTTTCGGAAGAACTATGTGGTGGTAAGAAACCTGCTGAGCAACGCGAAGACGCCGCTCGACGTTACGTTGCATATGCTGCCGATGTTGAATGCGGTCGATCTGAAGCGGCTGACGACGAACAAGAATATCCCTGAAACCCTGCGCACGACCGCGATCAAACTGATGCGGGCGCGCACCGCGAAAAAAGACTAACTCCGGACTGCTGCAGCGATCTTTCTGTCAGAGCCTAAGCCGAAAGCGTTTAACGCTTCCCGGTATTTCCTGCCGATCCGTTCTTGGTCGTCGCTGGATTCGAAGGCGCCACATTCTGCCGCATCTCTTTCGCTTCCTTCAAATGATCTTGCAGCGTCGGCAAATACTGTGTCGCGAAATCCTTGATCGCGGGACTCTGCCCGCCGCTCGCTTCTTTGTTGAAATCGACTATGTCTTCTTCGTGATCCTTGACCATATCCTTCGCGTAAGCGCGGTCAAATGCCGCGCCTGACAATTTCGACAGCGAATCGTACGTCGCCTTGTCTTTCGCGCTCACGTCGCTAGGCAGTGCGATGTTTTCTTGCGAAGCAGCCTGTTTCAACTCGTTGCCCGCTTTACTATGATCCTCGACCATGCGCGCGCCAAATTTCTTCACCGACTCCGCGGTTCCCTTTTGCTGGGCGAGTTGTCCCAGCTTTACTTCGGCCATGCCGCCTTGTGCGGCCTTTTTCGCAAATTGCGCGTCACTCGCGACTACCTTCGCGGGAGCCGGATTGCTTTCCTGGTGTGCCAGAACGGCCCAGCATCCCAGAAACGTGCAGAATGTCGTCACAGCGGCGACGTAACTCGCTTTTATCCATGGATTGTTGAAGTTACGCATACTGCCCTCCATCGCCAACAAGCGTGACAGGACGATAAGCGCGGAGGGGAATTCCTGCTATCCGGTCTTGGCTGTAGAAGACTGCAGGAGGAAACGTATCGCGTTACAGGAATGTAGCTTAGACTTCCAGGCGAACTTCAGCGTTGGAGCGCCTCGCGGCGACGTGTTCCTTGGCACGCGGCGTGTGCAGACCGGCGCTGGGCTAGTTCTTGCGCAGCACCAGACAGCTGGCAATCATGTCGTGCAGCGCCTGGCGCTTCTCGGTAAATCCCGCCATGGCATACCCGATGCCCAGCGGAATAAAGCTTGTGACGATCTTCCCGAAGTGGCGGCCCGAAGCCCGCGCGAAGCTCACGCGCTGGCCCTGCATGTCGGTCACGATCAGTCCCAGCACCTTTTTGCCGGCGGTACCCTGCCACTCTGAGCTTTCCAGAAACGCGAAGTACAGCCAGGTGCCAAACACCCCGACAAAAATACAAACCGTCAGAAAGAGTGCAAAAATGGGAGGCATCCCGTTCACAAATGGGCCGTCATTGTGGGGCAGGTTCGCGATAACCCCTCCAAGTCCCATCGCCATTGCTGCGCCGATCAGAATCGGCACCGCGAAAATTCCGAGGATCGCGGTATCGATGAAATACGCGAGCACACGAAGCCAGAATCCAGCGTAGACAACGGTGTACGCGTAAGACGGTGACTGCGGATATCCGGTCACGACCGGCCCCGCCACCGCGTATCCGCCGGCCGCGGACCCATCACTCGTCAACGCACCGGCGGTTCCAGCGGGCGCGAGCACCGGCGCTAACGTCACTGGCTGCCCGCATTGACTGCAAAACGTGGCATTGTCGGCCAGATTGGACCCACATTTGGAACAGTACACGGCAAATCCTCCCAAGAACCCAATCCTTCGGCCCAACCGCAACAATCGGACATTCTCGCCGACGCCACGATCCAGATCGTCACTGCGCGGCATCCTACGTCGCCAAGGCTCAGGGGTCAATATGACCTAGACATAGGACCTAGACCCGAAGCGTTCCCGATTCGCACACGCTTCCCTCACCTCGACGCGACCTGCTATCCTTCGCCCGATAAAACGAAGCCACATATCACATATAAGGACCACTCGATGCCACGAAAGCTCTTATTGCTTCCAATCGCCGGCTCACTCTTCCTCGCCGCCGCAGCCACAGTCGCTTTCGCGCAATCTCCCGCGAAACACTTCGACGGCAACGCCTGGTGGTCGCACGTGCAATTTCTCGCCGACGACAATCTCGAAGGGCGCGAAACCGGCAGCGAAGGCCTCCGCAAAGCCCAAGCCTACGCCGTCGAGCAATTCCAGAAAGCCGGCCTCGAGCCCGCGGGTGTGAACGGCTTCTATCAACCGGTGAAATTCACCTCACGCGAAATCGTCGAAAGCGAATCGTCCGCCGCGCTCGTCTCCGGCGGCAAAGCCACTCCGTTGGTGTTGGGCGACGACGCTTATTTTTCGACGCGCGCCAGCCTCACGCACAACACCATCACCGCAAAGCTCGTCTTCGTCGGCTACGGCCTGAACATGCCTGAGCAGCATTACGACGATCTCGCCGGCCTCGACCTCAAAGGAAAAATCGTCGTTTATATCGCGGGCTCTCCCGCCGACACGCCGATATCCCTGTCGGCTCATTACCAAACCGCCTCCGAGCGATGGAAGTCGCTGAAAACTGCCGGTGTCATCGGCATTATCGCGATTCCGAATCCCGCATCGATGGACATTCCGTGGGCGCGCATGACGCTCAGCCGCACGCATCCTTCGATGGATCTCGTGGGCGATGAGTTCAACGAGACGCCGGGCCTGAAGTTGCTGCTCACCTTCAATCCTGCTAATGCCGAAAAACTATTCGCCGGATCGGGCCACACATTCGCCGAAATCGCCGAGCTCGGCAAAGACCGCAAGCCGCTGCCGCGATTTCCGCTCAAGCTTTCGCTAAAAGCGCACGCTACGACGAAGACCCATGACGTCGAGTCCGCCAATCTCGTAGCGAAACTTCCCGGCAGCGATACCACGCTGAAAGACGAATACGTCGTGCTCTCCGCGCACATCGATCACGTCGGTGTCGGCGAACCGATTAACGGTGACAAAATCTATAACGGCGCGATGGACAACGCCTCCGGCACATCAGCGCTACTCGAGGTTGCGGCCTCTTGGAAGGATCAGCCGCATCCAAAACGCTCGTTGCTGTTCGTTCTTGTCACTGCCGAAGAAAAAGGACTTCTCGGATCAAAATATTTCGCCGCGCATCCAACGGTGCCCGCGAAATCGATCGTCGCCGACGTGAACATCGACATGTTTCTGCCGATCGTTCCGATCAAAGTCCTGAAGGTGCAAGGGCTGACCGAATCCCACCTCGGCGACCTCGCCCGTGAAGCCGCGCAAGCCTACGGTGTACGCGTGCAGGCCGACCCGCAACCGCTGCGCAACGCGTTCATCCGCAGCGATCAGTACAGCTTCATTCGCCACGGCGTTCCGTCGGTGAAGCTCGACCTCGGATTCGATCCCGGCTCACCCGACGAAGCCCTCTTCAAGCAATGGCTCACCACCCGCTACCATGCGCCGTCCGACGACCTCTCGCAACCCGTCGACAGAGCCAGCGCCGCCACCTACGAAGAAATCCTGCGTCAACTCCTTACAGAAATCGCCGACGCAAACGCGCGCCCGCAGTGGAAGCCCGACTCCTTCTTTCGCCGCTACGCCACGAGCGGTAATTAGCCTTGCCGCAACCGAGTCTTTCACCGGCGCAGCTAAATCTTGCTTCTGGCCTCGTGGCTGAGTACATCTCAGATCGCCCGGCGACCAATTCGCCAGCCGCGCCTCAAACCTCTCCTCAGGGCAAAAGAGTTGGCTCGCAAAGTTCTTCCCTCGGGAATTGTTGGATTCCACCAAAAGCCTTGTCTTACGGAATGAAACGTTAGCCAATCCTCCGTTCTACGCAGAGACTTGGGTATGGAAAACCTGCCGGCTTTTCAGCAAATGACCGCAATCACTTTTAATGATGTGGTGGTTTCGCACGAAGCGTTCTCGAACGGCTTGCTGTTTCACGAACTCGTTCATGTGGAGCAATATCGGAGGTGGGGGGCGCCAGTTTCGCTGACCACTACGTCCGCGGCCTCCTGGCGGGAGGCGGATACGGTGGCATACTACTTGAAAGCAACGCATGCGACCTGGGCGGTCGCTTTGAGGCCGATCCAGACCATGCGTTCTCTGTAGAGCATGAAGTATCGGTGTGGATCTCGAAACCGCGTTTCTGAAGTCCGGGTCGTCCGGCGTCACCCCAACCACTGGGGATTGTGGGCCGTGCCGTCGAAATTAGTCGTCGTCTTGTAGCCTTCAAACTTCCCGTCCCGCGCGCTGTCCGCGGTCTTCGCAAGCAACTCCGCGACTTGCGTCTCTCCGAGGGGCTTGAACGACCGCGCCGCACTCAAAGACGACTCCAGAATCTCCAGCGAATCGCATCCCGTGATCACGACGCTTGTCGGCAGATTCATCGCGTAGTGTAAACACTCCTCCGACTTCACCACCCCGCTCCGCAAAATCAATCCGGCTCCCATTGGCTTCATTCCCAGCACGCCGATCTGCTTCTTCACCAGCACCGGCAACACTTTCTTACCGAAGCTCTCGTAGTGCGCATCCATCACGTTCAACGGCATCTGTACCGAGTCGAAATGAAAATTGTGCTGATCCGCCGTCGCCAGCATCTTCAAGTGAATGTCGGGACTTTTGTGCCCGGTAAACCCGATGTAGCGCACCTTCCCGGCTTTCCTCGCTTCGACAATCGCTTCCATCCCCGCGCCCGGAGCAAACACCTTCTCCGGATCGCCCGGGCGAATGATCTCGTGAAATTGCAGCAGGTCAATGTGATCGGTCTGAAGCCGCCGGAGTGAATCCTCCAGCTGTTTCGTCGCGGCATCCCGCGTGCGTCCGTCGATCTTCGTCATCAGGAAAACTTTCTGCCGGTAACCGTCGCGCAGCGCCTTCCCCATGCGCACTTCGCTTTCGCCGCCGTTGTAGTCCCAGCAGTTGTCCAGAAACGTGACGCCGTTATCCACGGACGTTCGAATGATCTTTATGCTTTCCGATTCGTCCTTCTGCGTGCCGATATGAAATCCGCCCAGCCCCATCATCGAAACTTTTTCGCCGGTTTTCCCTAGCGTTCGGTATTGCATGCCGGTCTTCGAATCGACCGTCCACGCCAAATCGCTGGCTACGGTCCCGGTCGCGCCGGCGACGACACCAGCCGCCACCGCCATTCCCACGAACTCCCGCCGCGTAATTCCACCATCCCTCGAATTTTGTTTGTTCGCTTCAGACATAAACGCTCTCCTCGTCAAAATTCTCGGCCGAGGCCCTAAGCCTACACCCGCTTCCGCGAATGATTCGACAAAACTTTGTGAAACAGCGTTTCCAGCGGCTATAATTCGCGTGCTTGTCGGGCGCAAGCCCGCCAACTGGCAACCATGAGGTGCCACATGCGTCCGCGAATTCTGATCGCCCTAATTTCGGTTTCTTTGATCCTCATATTTATGACGACTCTCGGTCACTCGCGCCCTTCCTCACACGGCTTGCTCGTCGTCGCCAATCAATTCGAACACACCGCTCTGATCGTCGATCCGGACGCGCGCAAGGAAGTCGCCAAAATTTCCGTCGGCGTCAACGGCCACGAAGTCACCGTCAGCCCCGACGGCAAATTCGCCTACGTGCCGATTTACGGGAACTCTGGCGTCGGCAAGCCCGGCACCGACGGCAGCACCATCGATGTCATCGACATCGCGAACCGCAAGCTCGCCTACTCCATCGATCTCGGCAAACCGCTTCGCCCGCATCTTCCTGCGTTTGGACCAGACGGCTTGCTCTACGTGACCGCCGAGCTTTCGCAGTCGCTCGACGCTATCGACCCAAAGACGCGTAAGATCGTCGCTGAAATCCCCACCGGCGAAAACGAATCACACATGTTCATCATCCGCCCGGGTCCCGACAGCCCGACGGCTTACACAGCCAACGTGCACGCTGGTACGGTCAGCGTTCTCGATCTCAAAAGCCGGCAACTGATCACCACGATTCCCGTTTCGAAAATCGTGCAGCGCATTTCCATCGAGCCCGACGGGCTGTACGTCTTCACTCACGATCAGGACGCGCCACGCATCGTCGTGATCGATCCCCTTTCCAATGCAATTTCGACGTCGATCCCGATGCCTGAAACCGTTTACAGCTCCGAAGCGACGCCCGACAATCATTGGCTAGTCTGCGCCGGCATGAAAGGCCACATCTTCGTCGTCGATCTCCACACGCGCAAACTCGCAAAAACCTTCGACGCCCCCACGGCGCTAGGCAAAGTGTTGATCCGCCCCGACGGCGGCGTAGCCTACATCTCGTTTCTCACGGCCGGAAAAATCGAAGCCCTCGACCTCAGAAATTTCAAGCTCCTGCCCTCGATCGATCTAACCCCCGGCGTAGACGGCATGGCCTGGGCCCGCGCCGACTGATCGCGAACGTGTAGCGGCGACTTAAGTCGCCGTCTTTGTTTTTCCATTTTCGATTCTCCATTTTCGATTTTCGAGCCAGCTTCCGATGAACATCGACCAACTCCGCGCCTTCTGTCTCAGCTTCCCCGGTGTTACCGAGCACGAAATCTGGCACAACGACCTCACCTTCAAAGTCGCCAACAAAATGTTCGCCCACAGCGTCCTCGAAGTCGCCCCAGTCTGGCTCTCGTTCAAAACCTCTCACGAAAATTTCGCCCTACTCATCGAGCGCCAAGGAGTAGTCCCCGCCCCATACCTGGCGCGAGCCCAATGGGTCGCCCTCGAAACGCGCGAAGCAATCCCACCCGGCGAGCTGAGCATTCTCCTCCGCGAAGCCTATGATCTGGTGGTGGCAAAGCTCCCGAAAAAAACGCAGGCAACTCTAGCCCAAGGCAGGAAACCAAAACCGATCAAAAAAAAGAAACGCACGAAATCGACAAAACCAAAATCCAAAACCAAGCAAAAGATAAAACGCTAGCGCCCTCCACCATCGCCGCCCGCTAATTCGGCGACGAACTCCGCGGCAGCGACTTCAAATACGCAATGATCGCCTTCGCATCCTCACTCTTCATGTGATAGATGTGCATCGGCGGCCTCAACTCCTCGCCTTCAGGCCCCGTCCCCTTCTCCAGAACGCGTTCCATTTGCGCATCGGTAAAACTCGGCAGCCCCGCAAGCGCCGGCGCATGGTCGGCCCAATTCTGAATCGGTCTAATCGGCTTGATCCAGATTGGCGCTCCACTCAGCCACGCATCCTGCCGCAACTCGCCCCGGTCGTTCCGCGGTGTGTGGCACTCCGGACATTTCGCCACTTCCTCCACCAGATATCGCCCTCGCTCGACCTCTGGCCCGCCGCCACGGCTCGCTCGCGCACCTTGCGCATCCGAATGAACATCGTTACTCGACCTCGCTCGCGCCCCCCCACCTTCCGAATCTTCATTCTTCAACGAACTCGTCGCGAGCGCCCCAAGCGTAATAAAAGTCGCAAGTCCAATCACCACAATGCTGAACGGCTTATCCATCCCAACCTCACGCAGAAAAATAAAGAGCCCAATCTATAAAAACCCGTCTTTCGGGGATTAGTTGATAAGAACCAGATGAAAATCAGTTCACAAACTGAACGGAGGCAAACTCCGTCGGAAAAAGACATTGAAAAGGCTAGGATGCAATGGCGATGCGCAAAGACGGAAACCGGCGCTCAGCTTCCCTATTACTCGAAAATCGTTACGAGGAATGTCTCATTCGCACGCTCCGTCGCTGCGGCTCCATGCGCCACCGATTCACAAAAGTCCCGACCCAAAAACCACAAACCTCCGCACTTAAATTGCACAGCACTCTCACGGTCGGGGTCCATAAGGTGTTCTCATCAGAACGCATCAGCAATATCTGGTATACGGCACCCCGTCCGCGGTGAAACCTCTGACTCAGCGCCCCTTGTGGCAACCTCTTCCCTCTTTTACCCTTCCACGCTTCCTAGCGCCAAGAGAAAAAGCCCGGCGAGAACGCCGGGCTTTATCGAATCTCAAATTTTCCGCGAACAATCGCTCAAGGCCGCTCGTCGTCGTCGTACTCCCGGGGCACGTCGTCCTCCAACACCTCGTGCGTCACGACTTCCGATTCTTCATCGCCCGCGCGCTCGACGCCGCTTATAATTCCCGCTTCGAACGATTGCCCTTCTTCCAGCAACTCGTCCGCGCTCTCCGAATCCACGTCCTGAACGCTCGAAATCCCCTGTAAATCGCCAGCCCCGGCCCCGGCTCGCGCCACGCGCGATTTCGGCTTCATCCGCACCGTCTCCACATCCTGGTTCCCGCGCATCTCCTCGTCCCCCGCACCCGCGCGTACCGGAGCGCTCTTGGCCTTCGCCACGACTTTCTTCTTCGCCACGACCTTCGGCCTCACCGCGGACTTCGCCTTCGGTGCCGCGTTCTTGTTCAGCGCGGAAGCTTTCGCTTTCACGACAGCTCTTTTCGCCGTAGCTTTCTTGGCCGCAGCTTTCTTGGCCGCAGGCTTCGCTTTCGTCTTCTTTGAACTCACTTTTTTCTTAGCCATGACGGGAGTCTAGCACCACCGCGCCACAACGCAAATACATCGTCGCCTCCCACACGACCCAGTCAACTCGCGCCATCGATAACCGCCGCGGTCAATATGGAACGCGGAGCGTTCGCACCGCCTCTGCGCCCTCAACCCCGCCACCCACGCTCAAACTTCTTCTCCAAGTCCACGAACTCCAACTTCCACTCCCCACCGCCCAAATCCAACCGCGCCACCGTGATCGGCAAAGTAAATCGCCGAGGCCCCGCGCTACCCGGATTGATGTACCAAACTCCCGCCTTCTCGCTCCGCCCAAATTTATGCGAATGCCCGCTCACCAACACCTGAAATCCCGCCGCGACCGGATCGAGATCGAGCGTATGCACATCGTGCAACACATAAATCTTCACGTCGCCCGCTTCAGCCACCGCCGTTTCGGGCAACGACCGTCGAGCCCATGCCTCGGTATCGACGTTCCCGCGCACGGCCACCACGGGCGCCACCTCCCGCAGCCGCTCCAAAATCTCCGGCTCACCCACATCGCCGGCATGTACAATCAACTCCGACCCGCGCAACGCCGCAAGCGCTTCTTCGCGCAACAATCCATGCGTATCCGAAATTAACCCAATCCGCGTGGGAATCTTCGCCATTCCCAAAACTATATCCCGATCCGGGTCGATCGCCACCCAACGCAGAATCACACCCGTCGATCCCGCAGCGACCGCCACCCAAACACCGTAATTCCTCTTCGATCGCTCATGAAGCGCTCGAGGTCAAATCTCAAATATGAGTGGGATTCAAAATAGGACTGAAACGAGGATTCGAAACTCAGGACCAAACCGTGGAGTCCAACTCTGCCAATCAACCTACTTCAAAAGCCTCAGCTGCCCACTTCCGCCCGCTGCTCTTCCGCAACTTTACGGTTCGGCGCAATTCGTCGCAATGGCTTGGCTCCCGGCACCGGAAACGCCATGTGCCAGAAATTCACATCGGCATTCGTAAACTCCAGCCCGACCTGCATTTTCCCTTCGCGCGTCTTCCGGAGCGTCACCACTTTGCCTTCAACCTGCTGCCGCGTCAGTTCGTTCTCTACCGTCAGAATATCGCCCAGCTGCACCGGATGCTCCAGCTCGACCGACGCTCCGTGTAGACTGATCGTGTGTGTCGTCGTCTCGACGGCAAACGTCTCGCCCTCGCTCGAAATACCATGCACCTTCAGCGGGATACTCAAGTTCACCCGCACCGTCCGGCGCCGCTCTTTACACCGAAAATGAAGAATCGCCATGGAACACTTCCCTCTTTCGCATCTTCGGCCCGCCGCCGACCGGAACCTGCCTCGCGGACAACTTCCGCGTGTACCTCATTCTGTCTTGCCAGCCCCACCGAGGCAATGGCATGTCCGTACCACACGGTAGGCCTACGTGACAGGTACCCTTGTACCCTCCGATCCTTCACATCCCGCAAGCTCAACCACAGAGTCATCAACATCCGCAGTCTGGATCAGCGCTCTTTCAATGAAAAACCGTATAAGTCAATTCGCCTTTTCTTCGCGCACCTCGAAACAACCCAAACGATCGGATCGCCCAGGTCGATCGCCGCACCGGTCCCCGGTCACAAAACCCCAGTCACTTTATTTCTCAAATCGTCCGCAATCTCGACATCAACGAGATCAGATTCTTCCGATCCTCTTCACGCACCGCCGTGAACTTCAGTCCCATTCCCTGACCGTCCTTCGCGTGCCGCACCGTCGCATCCGCGCGAATCATCCCTTCCTGCACCAGAAAGTGCAGGCTGGTCATTACGCCTACCGTCTTCGGCTTGCGCGTCTCGATAAAAACGCCGCCAACACTCAAATCCCGCACCCGCGCAATGTCATCCCGTCCATCACATCGCCAATAGACCCACACGTTCTGAGGCGTTGGCACCCTTCTCGTCAGTCTCCGAGAAGGAGCCGTAATCGGTTGCAGAACCCTGTTCATGCGGATTCTCCTGCGTCAATTTGTCGGACGAGAACTGGGGTGAACGAATTTTATTCGCACCGCCCGCTGAACTCACCACAAATCAACGCGAAACATAGTTGAAATGCAGACTCCTAGCCAACTGCCCACAAGTACAGGTTTTTTCGTCTATCTGGTGGCGTATGGGAAGGCACACCATACGTAAAGGCATGCCGACGTAGTGACACGTATAGGGGCGTCGCTTCAGCGCGCCCTCGCTGTGTTGCCCAGCCCGCTCCGCCATTCCGCCGTGCAAGCCAAGCAAGTGATTCTCCCTCCACCTGGTATTACAATCGCTCACGTAACATGGTCCGCAACCCACGTCCGTCTGCCGCCCTCCTCTTCGTCTTCGCTCTGTTTGCTCTCCCCCGCGCCACAGCTCAGCAACCCCAATCCGCGCCGCCACCCGCAGGCCCCGCCATCAAAGTCTCCGTCAACTCCGTCATCGTCCCCGCCGTAGTCCGCGATTCCCACGGCCGCATCATCGGCGACCTAACCCAATCCGACTTCCAACTTTTCGACAACGGTAAGCCTCTAAAGATCACTGGCTTCACGGTCGAAAAACGCGCCGCAAGCAGCGACGACTTCGTAGTCGATACAACTCCGGTCCGCGGCGCGGCCACACCGAACCCCGCTGCGCTAACAACTCCGCCACCACCGCGTTTCATCGTCTTCCTCTTTGACGATCTGCACATGTCTCCAAACGACCTTGCTTCTCTCAAGAACGCCGCTACCAGAGTTCTGAACGAAACTCTTCGCGCCGGCGACTCTGCATCGGTCCTCTCCATCTTTGGCCACGAAGACAGCCTGGTCACCAACGACCGCGAGCGCCTCGCTCGAGCCATCGCGAATGTCCAACCGATGCGTAGCCCATATCGCCTCGACGCTCACGCATGCCCCAACGTCGACTACCAGCACGGTGATCGCATCGAAAACCAGCACGACGAGAACGCCTTCAACGTCGCAGTCGACGAAACGATGGAGTGTGCGCACCTCGATCCAATACAGCGCCCGATGGGCGAAAAAATGACCCATCAAGCCGCCCAGCGCGCCGTCGCCCTCGGCGAACAGGACGTCCGCGTCTCCTACATCTACATTCGTGAACTCGTCCGTAGGATGGCCAATCTCCCCGGCGAACGCATACTCATTTTCATTTCGCCAGGCTTTTATACGGAGACCCCTCAAGCCCTCGTGTTTCAGTCGCAAGTGATCGAAGCCGCGGCCCGTGCCAACGTCACCATCAGCACGCTCGACGCGCGGGGCCTATACACCACCGCGCCGAAAGCGGATGAAGAACTTAGCGGCCAAGCACGAGAAACCACCGAGCGCATCCGATCGCACGTCGAGTCCATCACCGGCATCGACGACGTTCTCTCCGGTCTCGCTGATGCGACCGGCGGCTCGTACTTCCACAACAGCAACGACTTGGAAGGCGGACTTCGCCGCCTCTCCGCCGCGCCCGAATACGTCTACCTCCTCGAGTTCTCGCTCGACGACACCAGGCCCGACGGCCAATACCATCCGCTAAAAGTGGAAGTCGATCGCAGCCATGTACAAGTCCAAAATCGCCGCGGCTACTTCGCACCAAGCACGAAAAAACTCAAAGCCCTCATGGCGAGTTCGAGCGAATCCACAGCGCCGATCGCGCCGTCCGCGCCAGTGCTGGTCGCACACGACGCGGATGCCGCGCAACACCCTGGCAGTGCAGTCGCCACCACGGCTCAATCCGCGAACCCGCCAACGCCGCCGGCGAATTCCACGGCGCAAGCTACAGCGCCCGATGCCCCGCCCGTCGCCGCGTCGCAAAGCGTCGCGCCTCAACCGCAAGACGTCGACTCCGACGCGGAAGCAGCCGCCGAAAGCGCAGCCACCGGCATCGCTCCGCCACCCGCAGAAACCGCTCCCGCCCCAGCACCTGTCGCAACGCCGCCGAAAAAAGCAAAAAACAAAGCCCTCTACTGGAACCCTCCCGACGTCGAAATCGAATCCCGCGACCACACCGAAGCTCGCGAATGCGATCTCCCCACCGTGCTCGCGCAAGCCGGCGTCCGCGCCACCGAACTCGTCACCAACATCCAAAATTTCACCGCCCAGGAACGCATCGAGTTCCGAATTCTCGGCGGTGTCGGCAATCAATACGATTTTGGCTCCGACGATTTCGACTACAGCGCCGTGCTGGTCCACCAACCGCAGGGTTACACCATCCAGGAAGGCCGCAACCCGGTCCCCGGCAGCCGCCCGTTCCCGATCGCCACGCACGACGTCGGCCTGCCCGAAATGGCTCTGATGTTTCTGCCCGAATTTCAAAACAACTACGATATGAGTTGCTCCGGTGCCGCCATGTGGAACGAGCACCTCACGTGGATGATCCATCTGCGCCAACGCAAAGATCGCCCCGATCGCACCGCTTCATTCACCGCCAAAAACGGCGTCGTCTACCCGGCGCCGCTCAAAGGCCGCGCGTGGATCGCACAAGACTCCGGCGAAGTCGTTCACCTCGAAATCGGCCTGATGCATCAAATTCTTCCCGTCAACATTCAGTCTTGGGCTCTCTCGATCGATTACGCGCCGGTCCACTTCAAAACACGCAACATCGACATCTGGCTCCCGCAATTCGCCGAAGCCTACCGCGAAAGCGAAACCCGCCGCACGATCACCATGCACGAATTCGGCGACTTCCGCCTCTTCTCCGTCGACACTACGCAAGAAGTCACGCAGCCCGGCATACCGTGATCGCACGAAGCCCGGCCCAGTTGTACACTCCGTAGGGGCGCGGCAACGCCCGTGCCCGTCTGTCTCCGTTATTCGAACAAGAGCGGTCCAAAGAACCGCGGCGCATCGCAAAGGAACAGTGTGTCCGATCCGAAGGCCGAATACTCCAAACGCCTCGAAACCTACGCCCAACTCGCCGCCGCGAAAAATCGCGTCCACATTCAAATCGGCAATCTAAAAGTCACCGTCGTCGCCGCCGGACTCATCCTCGCCTGGATCTGCTACCACCAACACCTCTCCTCCGAGTGGCTCTGGCTCCCCGTAGCCGCCTACTTGTTGCTCGGCATCGCGCATCAACGCGTAATCCGTGCCCGAACGCGCGCCGAAACATCCGCCGCGCTGTATCGCCGCGGCATCGCTCGCATCGAAGACCGCTGGGCCGGCAGCGGCCAAGCCGGAGACCGCTTCCGCGATTCGAATCACGTCTACAGTGCCGATCTCGATCTTTTCGGCCGCGGCTGCCTGTTCGAACTCCTCTCCACCGCGCGTCTCCCGATGGGCGAAAACCGGTTGGCCCGCTGGCTCCAGAATCCCTCCACCAAATCCGAAATCCTCGAACGCCAAAAATTAGTCGTCGAACTCCGCGACCGCCTCGACCTCCAGCGCGATCTCGCCGTCCTCGGCGAAGAGCTGCGCGTCCGGCTTAATCCCGAATCCCTAGTCGCATGGGCCGAGTCAAAACGCGAAATGCCCGGCGCCGCATGGCAAGTCGCCGCGATTCTCCTTCCGCTGTTGCTAATCGCCGTCGTAGCGATTTACTCCACCATCTCGATGTACTGGCCGCTCTTCGGCGTCCTACTCATCGAGGTCTTCTTCCGTCGCGGCCTCCTCCATCGCGCACACCACGTCAACGAAGGCGTCTCCAGCAACGCAGAAGGCCTCCTCCTCTTCGCCGATATTTTGCGACGCCTTGAACACGAAACATTCACGTCTCCGCGGCTTCAATCCTTTTCAGCCGAACTAAAACGCGACGCCCAGCCCGCATCAAAACTAATCCGGAAGCTAGCCCGCATTGAATACTGGATCGACGCTCACCACAGCCTGATCGGTCATCTCGTCGAACTCCCGCTGCTCTACTCGATCCAAACCGCGTTCGCCGCCGAATCCTGGCGCAAACGCAACGGCGCCCGCATGCGCTCCGCCGTAGAAATCGTCGGCGAAATCGAAGCCCTCCTCTCGCTAGCCACCTACTCCTATGAACATCCCGCCGACCCCTTCCCCGAATTCGTCGATACCCAAGCCGCAGCCACAACCTCGAACACGACAGCGCCGCGCGCCTTCGACGGTGTCGAACTCGGCCACCCCCTAATCGCCACCGACAAATGTGTCCGCAACTCCGTCCGCCTCGACGACGCCACCCGCGTCATCCTGGTCAGCGGCTCAAACATGTCCGGCAAGAGCACGCTGCTCCGCTCTGTAGGCATCAATACCGTGCTAGCCATGGCCGGCGCACCCGTCCGGGCAAAATCCCTACGCCTCTCGCCGCTGCAAGTCGGCACCCGCATCCACAGTACGGACTCCCTCCAGGAAGGCCGCAGCACCTTCTTCGCCGAAATTCTCCACATCCGCCGCGTATTCGATCTGGCCGCCACCTCGACAAACAGCACCGCGCCGAATGCCAGTGACCAACAAAATCGCACCACGCAGGCCGCCGCCGGCGAGCATCTTCCAGCCACGCAAGCCTCGCCCGCTGAACTCGCTAGCGACTCAACAAGCGAGCACCGTCATCTATTATTTTTGTTCGATGAACTACTGGAAGGAACCAACTCCAAGGACCGCCGCATCGGCGCCGAAAGCCTGATCCGCGCGCTGCTCCAACGCCACGCCATCGGCATTGTCACCACCCACGATCTCGCTCTCACAGAAATCAGTGCCGCCGTCGGCGACGTCATCCGCAACGTTCACTTCGAAGACCAAGTCAACGCCAACCAAATGCTCTTCGACTACAAACTCCGCGACGGCGTCGTAACAAAAAGCAACGCCATTGCTCTCATGCGAATCGTCGGCCTGGAGATGTAGCTTGCCCCGGTCCGGTATGGACAGGCGCGCGATGCGCCGTGCGAATCACATATGGCGGCGGCAACGCCTTTCTACCGCGATCCCGGTGCGCCGGTTTCTTCAAATCCAATTCCTCGCGCAGCCAGTGAAAAAGCACGTAGACCAAGAAGGCACAGCCCAACAAAGCAAGCGTCGATAAAACAATCGTCGGCATATCAATATGGGGGACGCGAGTCTTGTCGCCGTCACAGATGTGAGAAGCGTAGCTACTAGGGTGTAGGAGGCCGCGTCCCCATACCCATCATCATGGGACATTTCAGATTGGAAAATCCTGAAGTCAACGTAAGAAAACTATTAGCGACACGTCGGAAGAGTTAAAGATCCACGCATTTCAATCGTGAAGTCGTGACACTGGGAGCACCATGCAAGCGGTAATATTCCTTCGAACTTCAGCGAACTCGACCCGCACCCTCTACGCGCTCGCCGCAATCGCAACTCTGTTTGCCGCGACAGCCCTTTCCACTCCAGCTCAGGCAAAACATTCGCAACACAAAGCCGCACCCGCTGCCGCGCCGAAACCCGTGAAAGTCGATTGCGGCAACAATGTGCAATTGCTCGTGAACGCTTCAGCCGCGATCCAAGGAACACTTGCCTTCGCCGAACTCCGCAGCCCAGCCGTACTCAGCAATGTCTCGGCGAAGTGGAACGATAAAGACGTTTCCTTCTGGCAGGTCTCCGGCCCCAACGCCACCAAAAGTACAAACCTCTGGCGCGCATTCGTCGGAGTCGATCTCGAACAATCCGCCGGCGACTACAAACTAAACATCTCCGCGAAATCCGGCGCCGACTCAATAACCTGCGCCGCAACCATCATCGTCCGCGAAGGAAAATTCCCCACCGAACACCTCAACGTCGCTCCCAACTTCGTCGAGCCCAATCCCGAACAACTCGCCAAAGCCCAGTCCGACCAGAAAAAACTCCTCGAACTCTACGCCACCATCACTCCCCAAAAATTGTGGACCGGAAAATTTCGCATCCCGCTCGACGGCGTAAAAACCGGCGGAAATTTCGGCCGCCGCCGTGTCCTCAACGGCAAATCCAATTCCCCGCATTCCGGCGTCGATCTCTCCTCGCCCACCGGCACTCCCGTTCACGCCGCCCAGAGCGGCCGCGTCGCCCTAGCCGAAGAGCTCTATTTCTCCGGCAACACCGTCCTCATCGATCACGGCCTCGGCATCTACACCCTCTACGGCCACTTCTCCGAAATCGACGCCAAGCCCGGCGACGAAGTGAAGGTCGGCGACGTGATAGGCAAAGTCGGCGCCACCGGCCGCGTGACCGGCCCCCATCTCCACTGGGGCCTAGAAATCGACCGCGCCCGCGTCAACGCCCTCTCCATAGTCGGCAAACAATAATCCTTACTTTCTACCTTTCCAATTTTTTCTTCTCTCCGTGTCTCCGTGGCCAATCCTTTTCTATCCTTTCCCGCAGTCGTTCGTTTTCTGCCGTAAAATAAATCCCGCCCGGGAGGTTCCACGAAATGTCCGACCACGACCATCTAATCGGCATCGCCACCCAAACACGCGACAACGCCCACGCCCCCTTCTCCAACTTCCGCGTCGGCGCCGCCCTCCGCGCCACCTCCGGTCGCATCTTCGGCGGCTGCAACATCGAAAACGCCACCTACGGCCTCACCATCTGTGCCGAGCGCACCGCCATCTTCAAAGCCATCAGCGAAGGTGAACGCGGCTTCGATGCCATCGCAGTCGTCACCGACACCGACGCCCTCACTCCGCCCTGCGGCGCTTGTCGTCAATTAATTTGGGAATTTTGTGGAGACGTGCCCGTAATTCTCTCGAACCTGAAAGGGAAAACCGAAATCCACCAGATGCGCAATCTTTTTCCGAAACCCTTCGACTCTTCAAACCTCTAATTCAGCCCAACCGTTAGCCACTCGCCGCAATTTTCCATTTTCGCTCTTCCACTTTCGAACCCAACCCAACCTGGGAAGGCGAGGTTCGACAGGAGGGATTGTCAAACCTCTTTTTCGCGCGAAGCACGAGCCGTCTTCTCCGCCGAATCGAGCTGCCTGTATCCAGACTAGCGTCCCTTTCCGAGCCCACGCAAGTGTCAGACACGCCGTAATGCTAAAAATGCAACGTTTCCGTCCCTGGAATCAGGCTATTCCTGTAGCCCTGGCGTCCAGTTCGGAGCCCCTGCGGCTTGCTTGTACTTCGCTTTGTCCACCACCGACACGGCCCGCTGCTCGACTTGCAGACTTGCAACGATTTTATCCATCTGAGCGAGTATCTTCTTTTCGTTCGGCGCACGCACGCTGCTCGATTCCTCGCTATTGCGCTCGCTCAAGCCGTTTGCGCTGGTATCCGAGGCGCCGTCGCCCACTCCTGCGCTCGCAGTCGTCGTGGCTCCAACGTTACCCGCCACTCCGACCCGCACGAAGAATTCGTAGCAAGCGTCGTTCGCAAACCCCGCGTAGTCCCGCTCGTAAAATTCCGTGCTGCCGTCGCCCACGTTGCGATCAATCCACGCAAACGCCATAGACTGCGCACTAACCGTGCCGCTCGCGCCCTTCGCGTCTCCCGTCCGCGCCAGCAAACTCGCACGGCACGTCCCCGCCGTCTGGTAGCGATTCACCGCAAACTGCAGCGACCCGCCCGCAAACGAAGTATTCGGATACGCATCGTCTGGCACTACGACCGTTGCCACCAGCACCGCCCCAGCGTCGTCTTCGCCAAGCTCATCCTGCGTCCTCATGCCTGCGCCTGCCTCCCGCGCTTGCTGCCACGAAATCGCGCGATCTGCATCCTCCTCCTCGCCCTCCTCCGACTCGAGCAATGCAAAATTCCGCGGATAGCGAAACGAAATCCCGTAGTCCGGATCGGCAAATTTCCCAAGCGCCGAATCACGCAGCGCCGGCTTTGAAGAGTGTTCCGCCGCCTTGCCTACCGATGCCACCGTCGGCTTCGCAAAGGTCCCCGCCAGCACCCGCGCTTTCTGCTGCCGCCCATCCGCCGCCTTGCTCGAACAACCCGCCAGGCAAACGCCCAGCGCTCCCAATAAGGTCGCCACAGCCAGCAAAATCGCCCTGTTTCGTCGAGTATCCATCGTCCGCCTCCGCACCCGTCTTCGGTCCACGGCTTTGTGCAATGCACTGTGCCATCCACCCGTATCGCATTGTAAATAAGCGTCTTATCGGCGGGCCGCAACGCCGCGACGTGTTTAACTTCCCACAGACTGTGGTTCCAGGGCTGTTTCTCAACCGAAGCCAAGCCCGTCATCGCTCTTGCAGTGCTGCTTTCTTCGAAGTCAGTTTTAAGTCAATATCACCGCTCTCGTTTCGCAACACGAAGCTGCGCGGAGGACTCAACTTGCCGTCGGACAACAACGATCCTCGCGGTGAAGTGCTGGATCTCGATCAATACCGCCAGATGCTGGCCGTTGCCATCGAAGAAGCCGCAGCCGGATTCGCCGAAGGCGGCGTCCCCGTCGGCGCAGCGATGTTCGATCGCGACGCCAAACTCCTCAGCCGGGGACGCAACCGCCGCGTCCAGGAAAGCGATCCCTCGGTCCACGGCGAAACCGACGCTTTTCGCAAAGCCGGTCGCCAGCGCACCTATCGCGACAAAATCATGGTCACCACGCTCGCCCCCTGCTGGTATTGCAGCGGCCTCATTCGCCAATTCGCAATCGGCACGCTGGTAGTCGGCGAATCCGTCAGCTTCCGTGGTGGCCTCGACTGGCTCATCGAAAACGGCGTCCGCGTAATCGATCTCCGCTCCCAAGAGTGCATCGACCTGCTCCAAAAATTCGTCGCCGAACACCCCCAAATCTGGAACGAGGACATCGGCCAAGAATAGTCCTATGGGGTGCGGCGCCCCGCGCCGCTTTTCCCGGGTGGCCCACCCTCCTGTCTTTAGGAGGGTGCGGGTTTTCCCCATCGCGATCGAGGTCTGGGCGCTTTCAGGTCCGATAAATCAGCGGCAACTCAAAATCCGCAGAGCCGTAGCCCATCCGAGCGATGTTTCGAACGCAATTCCCACTACGTAAATCATCTTGGTACTTAAATATATATATAATACTGTAAGCGTCCGACTTCGTTTCGGGGAGAGGATAGGACGTCGTCTCGTGCCCTCGACCTGCCATCTTCTCCAGCCCAACACCACTCTCATCCGGAAATCTTTCCCCGCACCTTACAAAACCACTTCGGTACCCCAAAAAACCCAACCACAACCAAAATAGAATCAACAAGTTCCAGACTCCCGTTCGATTTCGCGCCGACGCAATCCGACACGCCCCTTCAATCATGTGCAGACTCGGCAAAAATTGACCGGGGTATACCCCTTTCTCTTTGCGAAAGAAGTCGCGGCGACTAAAGCGAGGCGGCAATACGCGGGATGACAGATTTCAGAAGAGCGACAAAATCGTTTTTGACGCGATCCGCAGTTTCAAACACTTCTTCGGCGGTCAAAGCTTCGCCGGTCACCCCAGCAGCCATATTGGTGACGCAAGAGATGCCGAGCACACGGATGTCGCTATGGCGTGCGGCAAGAACCTCGGGAACGGTGGACATGCCAACCAAGTCCGCACCGAGCGCCCGGAAGGCGTGGATTTCCGCAGGCGTTTCGTAATTAGGGCCGCGCAAAGCAAGATACACGCCTTCGTGAAGGGTCAATTTGAGGCGTTTACCCTCTTCCGCGACAAAGCGCCGGAACTCCGGGTCGTAAGCGCGCGTCATGTCCGGAAACCGCGGCCCGAAGCGATCGTCGTTCGGCCCGATGAGCGCGTTCGCCGCCTGATGATTAATGTGATCGCGCAGCACAACCAGCGCTCCTCGCGAATAGCTGAGATTGATACCGCCGGCAGCGTTGGTGACGATCAGCGCTTTGACTCCCGCCCGCTGAAAAACGCGAATCGGAAACGCCACCTGCTGCGCTGAATACCCTTCGTACAGATGGACGCGCCCTTGCATCCCGACCACAGGAACGTCGCCAACATTTCCGATGACCAGTCGCCCGGCGTGTCCGATTGCCGTGGATTGCGGGAAGTGCGGAATCTTTTTGTACGGGATTCGCGTCGCTTTTGTGAATTCGTCCGCGAACCCGCCGAGTCCGGAACCAAGCACGAGCGCAATTTTCGGACGCAGCTTCGTCTTGGAAAGAATGAATTTCGCGGCCTGCGTGGCCTGCGTGAACTCTGTGCCACTCTTCTTGCTGCTCTTCGTCGCCATGGCAGATCAGGAAAAAATGCCGACAATCGACGCCGAAATTAAATTTGCCATCGTCCCGGCAAGCATCGCGCGAATCCCGAATTTCGCCAACTGATTGCGCTGCTCAGGAGCAAGCGCACCAATTCCGCCTATCTGGATTCCGATCGAGCTGAAATTCGCGAAGCCGCAAAGCGCGAACGTCGCAATCGTAAAGCTGCGCGGATCGAGCACGCTCTTCAACGTACCGAGCTGCGCGAACGCGACAAATTCGTTGAGCACCATGCGCGTCCCCAGCAGATTGCCGATTTGCGCTGCGTCGTGCCACGGAACGCCGATGAGCCAAGCCACCGGCGAGAAAAGCCAACCGAGCACTTCCTGCATGTTGTACGGAAACCATCCGATATGAATATGGATCCAGCCCATCACCGCATTAACGAACGCCAGCAGCGCGAGAAACACGATCAACATCGCGCCAACGTTGAGAGCAAGATGCAATCCGTCAATGGTGCCGCGCGCAATCGCACCCAGCACGTTGGATTCTTTTTCAGTCGCCGGCATTTCCACGCGCCCCGCGGTGAGCGGCTGCTCCGTCTCCGGTACCAGCATTTTCGCCATCAGCAATGTACCGGGCGCAGTCATGATCACAGCGGTGAGCAGGCTTTTCGCGTCCGCTCCGCCCACGCGAATATACGCAGCCATCATGCCGCCCGAAATATGCGCCATGCCGCTGGTCATCACCGTCATCAGCTCGGATTTCGTGAGCTTCGGAAGAAACGGCCGAATCGTGAGCGGTGCTTCCGTCTGCCCCATGAAGATACTCGCGGCGACGTTGAGCGATTCCGCCCCGCTCGCGCCCATGACAACCGTCATCACCCACGCGGCCGCGCGAATAATGATCTGCATGACGCCGATGTGATAGAGAACTGCGAAAAACGCTGCGATGAAAATAATCGTAGGCAAAACCTGAAACGCGAAAATCAAACCGAGCGAAGAATCCGCCTTGCCCAGCTCACCAAAGATAAAGGTCGAACCAACGTACGAAAAATCGAGCAGATGCTTCGCGTAGTAGCCCAAAGTACCGAAGAGGACTTGACCGGCTGGAACGCGGAGTACGAAAAGCCCGAGCGCAAGTTGCAGGCCGAGCCCCCACGCAATCGTTTTGAACTTGATGGCGCGGCGGTCGGTGGAAAAGAGGTAAGCCGCACCGAGAATCACCGCAATCCCCAGCACCCCTGTGAAACGTCCCATGCGATGAACCTTTCCACCACGTGGCGCGACAATTTAGCTCCGCCAAATACTCCGACCAACACTTTACGAAATTAGTCCTGCCAGCCGACCGTACACCGAATCAACTGCGGCTTAAACCGAGGTTCTTCCGGTGCAATATGATAGCTCGCCGCGATCATCGACTTCGCCTGCGCGAGCCGCGCGTCGTCATTGTAGTGAATCGTGACCAGCGTCGCGCCCTTTTCAATGCGATCGCCGACGCGCTTGTGAAATTCGAGGGCGACGCCATGATCGATCGTGCTCTCTTTCGTCTCGCGGCCGCCGCCCAGCACAGCCAGCGCGATACCAAGTTGTTCGCATTCGATCGTGTTGATGAACCCACTTCGCCCGGCAACAACATTCACGCTCGATTGCGCCGAAGGCAAGCGCTCCGGCTCGTCGATGACAAGTGGGTCGCCGCCTTGCAGCGCAATTCCCTGCCGGAATTTTTCGCGCGCTTTCCCGCTGGCGATCATTTCAAAGGCAAGTTCGCGGCCTTCATCGACCGACTTCGTCCTCTCGCCCAGATAAAACATCCACGCCGAAAGTTCGCAGCTCAGTTCGCGCAAATCGGCGGGTCCTTTCCCATTCAGCACGCCGATACACTCGATGATCTCGGCGGAGTGTCCCGCAAACCGGCCCAGCGGCTGGTCCATGTCGGTGACCAGCGCCATCACTTTCTTGTTCATCTGCTGCCCGGTGTCCACCATGATTTCCGCGAGCCGTGTGGAATCCTGCTCGCTCTTCATGAATGCGCCCGAGCCGGTCTTCACGTCGAGCACCAAAACGTCGATACCTTCGGCGAGTTTCTTGCTCATGATCGAAGCGCAGATGAGCCCGATGTTTTCGACGGTTCCGGTCGCATCGCGCAGCGCATAGATTTTTTTGTCGGCGGGCGCGATCTCGGCGGTCTGTCCGATCAGACCCATGCCGCATTCACGAAGAACGCTACGAAAGCGGTCGAGCGACAGATTCACGTTAAAACCGGGAATCGATTCCAACTTGTCGAGCGTACCGCCGGTGTGGCCGAGTCCTCGGCCGCTGATCATCGGCACGGTGAGTCCGCCAGCCGCGACGATCGGCGCGAGAATCAGCGAGGCGTTGTCGCCGACGCCGCCGGTGGAATGCTTGTCCACCTTTTTGCCAGGAAACGATCCGAGGTCCAGCACTTCACCGGAGTGCAACATGGCTTCAGTCAGCGCCGCCGTCTCGGCATGAGACAGACCACGAAGCCATGTAGCCATCAGCCAGGCGGCCATTTGATAGTCGGGAATATCGCCGCGCGTGTATCCGGAGATCAGGAAATCGATCTCCTCACGCGAGTGCGTTCCGGAGTCGCGTTTTTTTCGGATCAGGTCGACGGCACGCATGCGGTTTTGAAAAAAAGAACGAGGCGGGAGCGTAGCATTTCTCAGGGCGAAGGGCTAGGGCGCAACGATGAGGGGGAGTTCGTCGTCAAAGCGGTTGCTGCGCACCGGGTGGCAGAAGTGTGATCTGGCCGGAAACAACGCGCCAACCTCTCGGCGTATTGATATACACGTGGATCGTTCGCATCTGACTGCTGAAGCGTTGATCCTTGTATACGCCTCGCGCCGACCAGAGACACGTTGCAACAGCGGTATCGCGGAACAGACGGACATTCACGTCGGACGCGAGGAACGCGTCGTATTTCACTTCGCCGGTTTGAACGGCGTTGATGAATAGAGTCTTGTTGACGATTTGGCCGTGAGACAGGGTGCCGGCGAAATCGTCAGCATAAACGCGGCGGAAGTACGTCCCGGTGTTGGTCTGAATCGCTCGGGCGGCCTCTTTTTCGAGGTTGACGATCTCCTCGCGCTGAAGTTCGGGGTTTGCTTGCGCATCCTCGTCTTGCCCACCGAAATGCAGCATCAACCCCAAAATGGCCAGGGCCACGAACCTGAACATACACGGTCCTCGTTTTCATCCAAACCGCGCGGCAGGAGTCGAGCGGCTATAGGTCAAGATACGAGTGTCATATCGAAAACGCCTCAACTTCATCAATTTCTTCGAGAAAGGTGACGATTCAGACATCCGGTAACCGGCTACTCGGTGACGCCGCCGGGCCAAGGCTTGCCGTTAGCAATCGTGCCCGCAAAAAACACAACGGCGCCCGATCCGAAACCGAGGATCAGGCGCCGCCCGTGCGACGCTCCTTGGGAACTATTTGACCGCTACAGTGAACGCAGGAAATTAAGAAGGTCCTGCTGTTGTTGCGGATTCAGCCGATGCTGAAACAACTGGATGACCGTATTCGCTTCCGAACCGCGACCCGCATGTTGGTTGATGGCGTCGATGAGATCGTTCGAGCGGCCATCGTGAAGGAAGAAGATGCGCTGGCCAAGTCCCCAAAGTGGAGCGGTACGGAACTCGTCTCCCGCGGCGCCGCCTTGCGAGACGCCGTCGGCAAGATTATTCCCCATGTTGTGAACGAGAAGATCGGAGTAAAGATTCGCGTTCACGTTGTTGAGGCCTGGAGTGATCGACGACGTGCCGGTCTTCAGTGTCGGCGTGTGGCATAGCGCGCAGCCAATCTGCGAGAACACGCGAGCACCGTCCGCGATGGATGCGGCGCCGCCGGGAGAAGTCGTTGACGGCGTCGGCGGCGCGAGCAGCCGCATGAACATCGAGAAGCCCACGGCATCGCTGGGAACACCGGTCGTCTGAATCGCGCCCGTGTTGGTGATGTCTTCCGGCGTCGGGTTCAATTTGCAGTTCGCGGGAAGACCCGCTTCGTCGGGACTCGCACGCTCGTTGGTGAAGAGTTCGTTGGTGATGCCCATTTCGACGTTGTAGGCCTCGCCGGAAAAGATCTCGAGCGACTTGTTCTGTGCCTTCCAACCGAAACGCGTTACGGTTCCGTCATTGCCGCTACGATTCGGATGACCCGAAATGCCCATCGCGTTCTTGATCTGGGTAAGCTGATTCATATTCGCGAGGATGTTTTCGTCGGGAATGTTTTCGATAAGCCCGGCGCCAAATACCGGGGTGGGAATGCGGAAAATCACGTTGCCGATTCTCAGGTTGTGAGCAAAGTTGGGCTGAGTAATCGAGCAACTGCCGGCGTCGGGCCGCCCGGAGATCACGAACAGATCGTGGACGCCGCCGTCGGGGTTGTTGGTATTCATCGAGCCATCGCGATTCAAGAAAAACTTAAAGCGAGCTTCGCGCGCCGGACCATCGATAGTGATGAACGAGGGAAACGGATTCTGCAGCGGATTCTGCGACGTCACCTGCGTTTCCGGATTCGGGCCGATGAACGGAAATGCCGTGGTGCTCGGACTCGAACCGCCGACCGCCGGCTGCGCGTGACAGCTCGAACAGCTATCGCTGTTGAAACGCGGGCCGAGGCCGTTGTGCGCGCCCCCGGTTACGGATTCAACCTCCTGAAAACGGCTTTTGCCGTCGAGAAAATATTCGTCGGCGCCGGTGGAAATCACCGCCGACAATTCGCCGCCGGCATCGACCGAGTCTGCGCGCACACCTGGATCTTTCGCCGTGATTTGCGCGACGACAACCCCTGTGCCGGACAGCGTGAGCAGTGCGGCAATCGACAAGCTTATTTTGTGACGACAAGCAAACTTCCACGAACGTTCAAAACGACTGCTAGCGTGCAGGGACATAGCCTTGTCTCCTCCCCGAAGAGCTCGGTGGTCCCCAGAGCAAAGCTCCAGGCTGGTGGAAGACACACATCGGGCATCCGACCTACGACGAACACGAATTTCGAGAACTACATCTGGACTACTGACGCCACGCCTTGGGCAAGCCGCGCATCGTGCTGGACACTGCGCGCGAGACTATGTGTGAGTTGAGTTTGAGTCACCTGAACCGAGGGACAGTTTTGGGACAATGCGCCCTAAGGGGGCGAAATGGTCTAATACATAGTAAGTTATATTATCGCATTCTGACTAGATTGCAGCGAACGATCGTGGTTTCGAACGATCTAAATGTACGGCGATTCGGCCAAATGGCAGGTCGTCACGGTGTTTGACGACTTGGTTCTGCTAAGATACTCGCGATTTTGGTACGTTGCAGCGCTCTGGCGACGTGTTGCCGCGCCGCGAATTTCACACGCGTTTTCCGACGGAGGAATTACAACGATGGGCGTTTCAGCTCCGCCTTTTTCTCGCCGCAGTTTTCTTGCGCAGGCATCGTGTTTCGGCGCGTTCTATCATCTCGCTGCGCGAGTCCCGGTCCTTGGATTCTCCGACGCGCTGGCGGACGATTCGCGAATTTCAGCGTCGCCGATCGTCGACAAAGGCTTCGCATCGGTGCGCAAAATTGGCGATGGCCTGTACGCGACGATTTCTGATGCATCGAAGGGCTACGTTACGGTTTCCAACGGCGGCTTCCTCGTCGGGAAAGACGCTGCCCTGTTGCTCGAAGGGTTCGCCTCGGTGGGTGGCGCCGCGTTTCAGATAGAAACGCTGCGCAGCGTCACGCAAGTGCCGGTGAAAGCCGCGCTCGACACGCACTACCACTTCGATCACTCCTGCGGCAACGCGTTCTACGGAGCGCACGGAATTGAACTCTGGGGACACTCGGCCGTCGCGCGACGTATTTATGACGCTTACGCTCCGATGCAGTCGTTGGATCCTCATGCTGTTTTGGCGCCGCAAGAGAATCGCCTCCGCGACGCCAAGAACGACGTCGAAAAAACGCACGCGCAAGGCGATCTCAACGCAATGACCGGCATCTACAAGACGGTCAACTCTACGATGCTCGCGTTCCCCGATCACCCGATCGCTCCCGAGAGGATTCCCTTGACCGTCGATCTCGGCGGACTCTCGATCATCATCGAATCGCACCCGGGACATTCCGGCACCGACTTGATCGTCCGCGTGCCATCACAGAACGTGGTCTACACGGGCGACCTGCTCTTCAACGGCTGGTATCCGGTGTGTTTCGATCAGTACGCGACAATTTCTGGTTGGCGCGATTCGCTCAAGAAATTCGCCGGCTACGACAAAGACACGATTTTCGTTCCGGGCCACGGACAGCTTTGCGGTCAGGAAGGCATCGCCACGTTGCGCGCCGTATTTGATGACATCTCGGAGCAGGCCGAGAAAATGCACAAGGCTGGCGTGCCTGCCAAGGAGGCCGCCGAACGTTACGTCGTACCTGAAAAATACAAAAGCTTTCCGATTTACGCGTGGGGGCTCACGATTGAACCCGCGATCATCAAGCTATATTCCGAGTGGGGAGTGAAGTAACCGTTAGCGGCTCAATCTGGAAAAACTTCGTCGAACGTCGTGACTGCTTCGTCTGATTTAGGCGTCGGAGCTGGCGACCGCGGTAGGCTTCGATCACACAGCGCGGCAAACATCCCGGCGGAGCGCGCGGCCCGGACTTCTTTCTCCGCGTCGGAGAGAAACAAGAACCCGGCTGTCGGCCCGTTCATTGCCGCCGCAATCTTCGTGTAACTTTCCGCATCCGTTTTCGCACCGACTTCCGTGTCGAAAAAACCGCTGATCCGGGGCGTCAAATCTTCGCTGGACGTCGTGCTGAAGAGGAGTTTCTGCGCCTGCACACTTCCTGACGAATAGATCGCGATCTCGCGTCCCTGCCGCCGCCATCGATCGAACGCTCGCGGAACATCCGCGTAGACTTCGCCGTGCAGTTCCCCGCTTTCGAATCCCCGCTGCCAGATTTTTCCTTGCAGCGTTTTCAGCGGCGTGCACTTGCTGTCTCGCTCCATGAGCCAGCGGACGTACGCGACACAGCTTTGCAGTTGAGCCTCCCTCGATGCCGACGTATGAGCCGGCCACGGGCGAGGCGCGAGTCCGGCCGCTCTGTCCGCCTGGTTTTGTTTCTGCAGCTCCTCCACGAGATTGCGCTGGCACTCGAACTCGTCGCGCAAAAACCTCTCTACATTTCGCGCGGCATAGGGGAACAGCGTCTTGTATACGAAATCGATGGGCGTCGTAGTGCCCTCAATATCGAGCAGTAGCAAGCGAACTTGGTTCCATGCGGCGGGAAATGCGATGGATGACACGACTTACTTTGGCGCAGGTTGCGAAGAATTTTGCGAAGGAATGTAGCGCGGACCCCAGCATACCGGCTCATAGCCGCGATCGATGCCGCTGTTCGTGTACAACGGAGTCCATCCAGCGGTGTCCTGAAACAATCGAATCGCACGAATCCTGCGTTCACCGCACAGATCGAACCAGTGCAACGTGCCGCGCGGGACACGGATCAGATCGCCTGCTTCAACCTCGAGCGCCGCAACGGGCGATGACGGCGGGTTAATGTGAAACAAGCCGCGTCCTTCGACGATGTAGCGCACCTCGTCTTCATCGTGACGATGCTCGATGCTGAATTTCGCGAGCATCGCGTCGAGTCCGACGGTTTCGGGTTTCACGTCGATGACATCAGCGGTGACGTAGCCGCCGCGCTTCTTCAGCGTCTCGATTTGCGGCGCATAGGCGCGCAGAATTTCATCTGCGGTAGCGGCAGCAGAAACGTCGTCCGCAAGTTCCCAGCGCTCGTAGTCGATACCGATCCCGGCGAGATGGTTGCGGATCTCGTCGTGCTCGGTCAGCGTCCGGTTTTCATCGGGAATTCGAAGGACGGCCATCGATCACCTCCGCTGCGCGGTTCGTGGGTGCACGTTCAAGCCAAACTTCGCGCCCGCACTACAACTTCCATGAGAAATTCGAAAATCTCTACATGGCGCTTGGCATCCCGCAGGTTCGCTCCCCAAGTATAAAGCCCGTGTTCGCCCAAAAGAAACCCGTGCAACTTGGGATTTTCACGCAACAACTGCGTGACGCGCTCTGATAGCTCGCTCATGTCCTGGGAATTTTCGAGGATCGGCAGCCACTCGCGATGCTCGTGCGTTCGAACGCCTTCGAGCCCCTTCAGCATTTCGTAGCCGCGAATTTCCACGCCGCGGTTCGTTGCATTCGCACCAGAAAGCACCGTGCTCCACACCGAATGCGTGTGCAATACCGCCCCGGCGCCCAGCACGCGTACGATCGCGACGTGCAGGAGCGCTTCCGCCGATGGCTTGCCTGTTCCGCGAACGACGCTCGCGCCCTCATCCATCTCGATGAAACTCGACGCGTCGAGTGCGCCCTTGTCGAGTCCTGTGGAAGTGATCGCCAGCCGCATCGGGTCGCGCGAAATCACTGCGCTGAAGTTGCCGCTCGTCCCCAGTACCCACCCGCGCTCATAGAACTGCCGCCCGATCGTCGCCAACTCCGAAGTCAAAACCGCGAACCTCTCGGCTTCGCCCGGATTCGTTTCGCCAGAGCGATGCTCCGAATTTTCAGTGTCCGAACCCACTCGCGTACCCCTCGGTCGGGGCTATTCTCCCACGAACGCGTCTGCCAGACAGCCTCGGAACTCGCCCGAACAATCCGGTGAAAGAAACGCGTACTGCTACGCGTATCCCTAGTGATGAAGCAATCCGCTCTCGAACGCGCTCTCTGGACTGCGCTCGCCTTCCTGACGCTCATCGGCTGCGCCATCGTCGTCCGCCGCGTCGTCGCGCTATTGCCGGCGCTTCTGCACGGTTATCATCCGCCGGCGCCCACCGCCAATCCAGTTGCGGCGCAATTCAACAATCTCGATAAGATCTTCAACCCACACCCGATACTCACGTTGATCCACATCCTGCCCGGCTTGGTCTTCCTTCTCCTAGCCCCATTTCAATTCAGCGCCGGCTTTCGCTCGCGCCACCTCCGAGCGCACCGCATCATGGGCCGAATCTTTCTCATCTGTGGTTTTATTGTCGGCACGACCGCTCTTGTGATGAGCTTGGCCATGCCCGCAATCGGCGGAGTCAATCAAGCCGCCGCGACGATTCTCTTCGGTGTGCTGTTTTTATTCGCGCTTGGGAAGGCCTACGTCCACATTCGCCGTCGCGAGATCGCGCCGCATCGCGAATGGATGATCCGCGCATTTGCCATCGGGTTGGCCGTCACCACGATTCGCCCGATTGTGGGCATCTTCTTCGCCACCGCTCGGCTCAGCGGCCTGACGCCTCACGATTTCTTCGGCACTGCCTTTTGGATCGGCTTCACGATTCACTTGATCGTCGCCGAGTCGTGGATTCGAACACATCCGTTGTCATCGCAATCTCAGCAGCAGATGACGATCCCTGCGACAACCTGAACTCGAAGCGAAGCAACGCCCCGATCGCGCCCCGCTTCTTGTGCGTGAACCTGCCTAGTGTTCGCTCGCTAGAACTTCACCAGAATCGCCAGATCGATTCGATTCTCGATCTTCTTCAGATCCGGCGTGAATCCCGGCACAAGCGCCCCCGGCGTCCCGCAGATGTTCTCCACCAGTGGCGCGCTCGGGCAAGAGGTCGGCGTAATCCCGCCTGGCCCCGAGAAATACGGCACATTCGCCGCGCGATGATCGAATTCCCAGCGGAACGTGATGTATTGCTTCGGCATATAATCGAACGTCGCCGACGCGTCCCACGCTTTGAACGGATCGCCGGGATTCTCCGTGAAGTACGGCGTGCCCGACGCCGCCGTCGCTCCATTGATCGGCGGCAGCAGCACAAGATAGCGGCCTGGATTGTTGATCTTCCCCCCGCCGAGCGTCAGCCCGTACTTGTCGTGATCGAACCACACACGGTTGTAAAGCATGAATCCCAGAAAATCCTGTTTCGGCCCCTTCGCCGAATTCGTATCGCAGCTCACGCCGCCGCCGTGTTCGCATCCGATGTCGCCCGTCAGCGAAAACGCCATCTTGCTGATCGCGTTGTCCGGCTTGTCGTAATATTTAATCTCAATGCTATCGTCGCTGTGATATCGCACACGGCCCGGCGTATTCAGCGCGTCTTCTCCGAGCATATATTCGTTGCCGAGCACCGACAGCCAACCCACCGGACGCCACAAAACCTGGAACCCGAATCCGGGTCGCCCGTTGAACCGCCCGTAGGACTGCCACCCATTCACAAACCAGGGCTCGATTTTCAGATGCTCCGTTGGAAAAATCTGCACGCGTACACCGTTGAAAAACCACGGTGTGTTCGAAGAAACATACGACGGCTGATATGCCCAATTGTCGAAGTTGTAGTAGCTGAACAGCCCGATGTACGACATGAAGATGCCGGCATCGACGTTGATTCCGTGCAGCACATTGAAGTGATATCCGCCGTACGCTTCCGACAAATAGCGATACGCATTGTCGAGGTTCCACTGCCCGCGCGACGCGCTCGCGTCGTTTCGCGGTGTCGTCTGCGAATACAACCCGAATTGCGTCATCACGCGTGCGCGAACGTTGTCGTAGTGAAAGTCACCTCCGACACCGAGCTGCGTCACCTGTACTTCGTCGGAACGGAACACCTCGCTCGATCCACCGATCGTGTCGTCTTTCGGATGATTGAAGTCGTAAACGTAATCGACGTCGGCGCGAATTTCCGGCGTGAAGAATTTTGTATCGAGCGGCACATCTTTCGTCCGCGCGTTTCCGTTCAGCCAAGTCCAATCCGCAAACGCAAATGGCTCGGCTGGCGGCACCTTCGTCGGAGCCTGCGCCCCCACGCCAACCGCCGCGGCTGGACCGGGCTCTGCGGCCGCCACGGAAGTCGACTCCGCCGTCGTAGCGCCTGAACCAGGCGTTGTCGAACCAGGTGCAGTCACATCCACAGCTGTCGCCGCCGCCCCAGCAACATCCTGCACGGGCGATGCGTTGTTGCGCCCCATGTCCGCAACGTCCCCAGTATTTGAGCTCTGCCGTTTCTCCGGCTCGCCAACCGATCCGCCCGGCACGCCCGCAGTCACCGGCGCCTTCGCCTCACTCTTCGTCTCCAACTCTTCCACCCGCCGCTCCAGCTGTTCGACGCGATCCAGAAGCATGCGCTCCCGCTCGGTGAGCGGTGCAGGCGTTTCCATCCTTCCAGCCGACGCCGCAACCGTTTTCGCATTCGATTTCGCAGCAGTACCCGCCTTCGCGCTATCCGTTTTCCCCGCCGACGCCTCAGCAGAACCAGCAGGCTGCTCGTCTCTTCCGCCGTCATCCGCGAGCACGCGACTTGGCGCACCCAAAACAAGAATCCCTGCAACCGCAATCACACCCACACTCATCCGCTTCACGTTCCTCACGAACACACCCATAATTTTCTCCCCGCAACGAGTGGTCAGACGTGGACCACAAATCGCGCAGGCACGTTGCTTGCTGTTATCAAGTGACCCGGCGTCCGCCGCGCGGGCCTCACCCGCAGCAGAGTTCGTTGCAACGGGATGGTAGGAAAGACTCCGTTAAGAACCAGCGAGGCCGGCGTTAGGAAAAGATAAGCCGGACGTAAGCGTACTGTTATGGAAGTGTGTAAGCGACGAAGCGGGTCCGCCGCAGCCGCGGGAAGAACCAAACAGAATCAAATCAAAGCAATTTCAAACCAAATCCAGGTCACGCAAACTTGGCCCACGTTTATCGCGCCGCAGCGGCAAGACTCCGCCCTTGGCTCACCACCGACTGAAATTCCGTTTCCGTCCGGGCCGCCAGCTGCATCAATTGCGCCGACTTCCGCGTCAAGCTCGCAACGCGTGGATCGTTCGGCGCAACTTTCCCCTGATCGCCCGCTGGCAGCGACGCCATACTCAAAAGGGTCTGTTTCATCGCCGCGATCAACTGCCGCGATCGCGTCACGTACTGTGTTTTCGCCGCGAAGAGCTGCTCTTCCCACTCCGCTCGCCCCGCAAAATCGTTGGAGTTGCCGTTCAGAACGGTCGTTGCCACTTCGGATTTGTTGAGTGGTTCAAGCCGATCTAGCGAAGCTTCCGTCCCCTGCAATCTCGCCCACATTTCGTCCAGTGAAGAATTCCCAGTGCCGGAGTCGCCGCTGGCAGCCGGTACGTTGGCGCTAGCCGCATTCGAGCCGGCGGCGTTCACGTTCGCCTTCGAAGGCACCGCCGCTCCCGACGAAATGCTGTCCTCGGTGATCACCGTCTTCGGTGCCGCAGCCTTGTCCTTATCTCTATCTTTGCGGGTCGCTCGCGCCGCATCTGCCACCGACGGCTGCGCATCCTGCGATTGCGCGCCAACCGGCGCCGCCGCTAACACAAGTCCCGCGGTCACCACCGCCAGGCTGAGTCTCGAAATTTTCATCATCCGCGCCACGATAACCCTCCGCCACACTTCAGCCACAGGCAGACACAAATTCCCGCAGCCATCGTCGCGCGCAATATCGCCCGCCAGCTATAGACCAAAAGTACCGCCATATCCTATGCAGCACTGTCCCAGGGTTTCGGTGAGTGAACGCGTCGGCAGGCGCAGAAAGGAACCCCTCGTCGATCTCAGCGACGTCCTAGCCCGCACGCTCACCCTTCTCGCCTCAACGGCAAATCCGGATCCCTCAACGAAATATCAAAGGCAACGTCGCGTGTCTCCTCGTGAATCAAGCCATTCGTAGCCAGAATCATCGACCCGCCCAACCGATAAGGCTCGCCGCTCAAATCCGTAATCTTCCCGCCCGCCTCTTCCACTAACACCACACCCGCCGCCGTGTCCCACTTGTTCAGCCCAAATTCCCAGAACGCCTCGAATCTCCCCGCCGCAACGCTCGCCAGATCCAGCGCCGCCGATCCATCCCGCCGCACCCCGTGCGATCGCAACGTAAATTCCCAGTAGTAGTGAATGTTTGGGCTAGCCTTGCGCTTGTGCGCCGGAAACCCCGTACACAATAGGCTGGCCGCCAGCGTCGGCACCTTCGACACATGGATCAGCTTCCCGTTCAGTTTCGCGCCGTCGCCGCGCGCCGCCGTAAACAGCTCGTTGTAAATCGGGTTGTACACCACGCCCGCAATCACCCGATCACGCTGCGCCACGGCAATCGACACGCAAAAGCACGGATAGCTGTGCGCAAAATTCGTCGTCCCGTCCAGCGGATCGACGTACCACTGAAATTCCGACGCCGCCTCGTGCCCGCTTCCTTCTTCCGCCACGATCGCGTGATCCGGAAAATATTTCGTTATCCGCTCGACGATGCATTTCTCCGACCGTTTGTCCGCCTGCGTCACCAGATCCGCTTCGCCCTTATAAGCAATCTGCGGCGGCCGCTCATACTCCTCCCGCAAAATCTTCCCGGCCTCTAGCGCAATCTCAGTCGCAACTTCCAAATAGTTCATCGCCATAACTCCACTTTATCACCCGCCATCGGTAGCGCCGGCATCGCTGCCGGCGTTTTTTGCTTTTCATCCCCAGTTGCAGAGGCGTCGCTTCAGCGCGCCCATGCAACGCGTAGTCCGCGCAACCTGCCCGCAATCCGAACCACCGAACCTGCTAGAATCCGCCGGTGCGAGCACCCACCATTACTCTCCTACTCTCCTCACTCTTCGCCACCTCATCCCCGCAATTTCCGCCTCCCCTCACTCCTCACTCCGGCCCCAATACCAGCCTCCGCGGCCTCTCCTCTTCCCAAGCCAACAATACGCAAATCATCTGGGCCACCGGCTCCAACGGCGTAATCATCCGCTCCCCCGACGGGGGCAAATCCTGGACCAGCCGGCCCATCGACAATGCCGGCACCCAAGACTTCCGCGGTGTCCGCAGCTTCGGCGCCAACATCGCCTACGTCTTTTCCGTCGGCACCGAAAACAAATCCCACATCTACAAAACGACCAACGCCGGCAGATCCTGGCGCATACAATACTCCGACCCGCGCCCCGCCTTCTTTCTCGACGGCCTCGTCTGCCGCAACGAAAAGAATTGCTTCGCCATCAGCGATCCAATCGACGGCAAATTCCCCATCCTCCACACCGAAGACGGCGAACAGTGGACCGAACTCCCACCAGCCTCCGAACCATCCGCCCTCCCCACCGAAGGACTCTACGCCGCCAGCAATACTTCGCTGGTCCTCTGCGGCCCCGACCACAACGACATCCTTTTCGCGACTGGCGGCCCCGCCGCCCGAGTCTTCCATTCTGCCGACGATGGCCAGACATGGTCGGTCGCCCCAACCCCAATCCTAAGCGGCAACTCCACCGCCGGAATCTTCTCCCTAGCCTGCGATGACCGCACGCTGGTCGCCGTAGGCGGCGACTACCGCAACCCCACCTCCACAAAATCCGTAGCCGCCTACTCCACCGATCTAGGCGCCACCTGGAATCTCGCCGACCAACCTCCCTCCGGCTACCGCTCCGCCGTCACTACGGTCGGACCCGAACCTCCAACAAGCTGGATCGCCGTCGGCACCACCGGCGCCGACATATCGACCGACACCGGAGCCCACTGGGCTTCGCTGAACCACGAAAACGCCAACGCCGCCCTCCCGATCGCCCCCGACCTCGTCCTAACCGCTGGCCCCAAAGCCTCCATCAACCAAATTCGCATCCGTAAGAACGCACAACCTCTAAACCACAAGTAATCGGTCATCCACTTAAAACCCCATACCCTCATCCGGCGTCTTTCTTCAAAGAGGTGCACTCCATGCGCAATCTCCTCCACGACCTCCGCCAATCTCTCCGCGCCTTCCGCCGCAACCCAGCCTTCGCCGTCGGCGCCGTCCTCGTCCTCGCCCTAGGCATCGGCGCTAACACCGCCATCTTCTCCATCGTCAACGCCGCCATGCTCCGCCCCCTTCCTTTCGAGGACCCGTCCCAACTCGTCCAGATCTGGCACGTCCCCCCCGCCAAAAGCTTCCCCGGCATCACCCTCTTCTCGGTCTCCCCCGCCAACTATCTCGACTGGAAAGCCCAAAGCACCTCTTTCGACTCTATGTCCATCTACGGCTTCCGCGGCCTGCCTTTCGGCGGAAGCGATCGCCCCGAATTGGTCGAAGCCGCCGCCGTCCCGCCCGATTTCTTCACCGTCCTGCGCGCCAAGCCGCTCCTTGGCCGCACCTTCGCCGCCGCCGACGACCATCCCGACGCGAGAACGATCCTCCTGAGCTACAACCTCTGGCGAAATCGGTTCGCCTCCGACGCCGGCATCATCGGCCGCGACATCACCGTCAATTCGCAGAGCTACACCGTCGCCGGCGTCATGCCCGAAAAATTCCGCATGCCCGACTTCGCTAAAGCCTGGGTACCCCTCGGTTGGACCGACGCCGATCGCGCCGTCCGCGGCAATCACAACTACCTCGTCATCGGCCGCCTCAAACCCAACATCCAAATCGATCAAGCCAAATCCGAGCTCGCCGCCATCTCCACGCGTCTCGAGCAGCAATATCCTGAAGACGACAAAGGTTGGGGAGCCACACTAATTCCACTTCACGAGCAAATGATCGGCGACATTCGCACCGCACTGCTGGTCCTTCTCGGCGCCGTCGCGTTCGTTCTGTTGATCGCCTGCGCCAACGTCGCGAATCTCGTGCTCGCCAAAACGCTCGCTCGCGGCAAAGAAATGGCCATCCGTAGCGCACTCGGCGCCGGCCGAATGGCCCTCTTGCGCCACATCCTGGTCGAAACGCTCCTGCTCGCCGTGATCGGGGGCCTTCTGGGTCTCCTGCTCGCCCGCACCGCCATCGCTCTGTCGGTAAAACTGCTCGCCGACCGCTTGCCCGCCTTTATGGACGTAAAGCTCGATGCCCAGGTTCTCGTCTACACCCTGGTTCTCGCCATCGCCGCAGGCGTTCTCGCCGGCTTGTTCCCATCTCTGCGCTTCTCCCGCGTCGACGTCAACGAAGCTCTCAAGCAGGGCACGCGGGGCTCATCCGACGGCGGCGGCCGAACGCGCACTCTCCTGGTCGTCTGCGAAGTCGCCCTTTCTCTCGTGCTGCTGATCGGCGCCGGACTGATGATTCGCACGCTCTGGCAACTCCGCGACGTCCGTCCAGGCTTCGATCCCAGCAACGTTCTTACAATGAACGTCGCTGTGCCGCGCGACTATTTCCCCACTCCCGCCAGCGAAGCAAATTTCTTCCAGGAAGTGTTGCAGCGCGTAAGGGCGCTTCCAGGCGTTGAAGAAGCGGGCGCGGTGGATTCTCTTCCGCTCGACGGCGGCGGCTCTCATCAACCATTCTCAATCGAAGGTCGGCCTGTATTGCCGATGGCCGACCAGCCCGAAGTCAATGTTCGGGCGATCAGCACCGGCTACCTGCATGCCATGCGTATGCGTGTCGTTCGCGGCCGCGACGTCGCAGAGTCCGACGCCGCCGGCCGCCCCGGTGTTGTGCTGATCAGCGAATCTTTGGCTCGACGGTTTTGGCCCAATGAAGATCCAATCGGCGCACACTTGACGCTCACGTTCTTTCCCGGCGTGCGCGAAATTATTGGCATCGTCAGCGACGCGAAACTCGACACGCTCGACGACAGTCGACCTGCCGATGCCATCTACATGGCCGTGAATCAGTTGACCCCCAACGTGAAAGCGCCTTGGCGGTCCTACGATCTTTCGCTGGCAGTGCGTACCAAAAACGATCCGCACCTCTTAGCCAGCGCGACAACCGATGCTATGCACCAGGTCGGACCCGACATTCCCGTCACCGATGTTCTGAGCATGGATGACATCCTCGCCTCTTCGATCTCGCCCCAGCGCTTCAACATGATGCTGCTGGCCGCCTTCGCAGGACTCGCGTTGTTACTGGCCGCAGTCGGCATCTACGGCGTCCTCAGCTACACCGTTCGCCGCCGTGTCCGCGAAATCGGCATTCGCATGGCCCTCGGCGCCTCCCAATCCGACATCCTTCGTTTGGTAGTAGCCGACGGCATGAAGCCCATCCTCATCGGCGTGGCGTTAGGCGTAATCGCCGCCATCGCCCTAAGCCGCCTAGTAGCCACGTTGCTGTTCGGCGTCCCGCCCACGGATCCCGCAACCTTCATCGCCGTAGCTCTGCTCCTGGTCGTGGTCGGGATCGCCGCCAACACGTTGCCCGCCTACCGCGCCACCAAAGTCGAACCCACCCAAATCCTCCGCGAAGAATAACCCAGCCAATTCGAGCCACCTCGCCCTAACGCGATCCTATGCACCGGGGCGCCCCTCCGCGCCCTCGCCCCAATCCCTCCAAACAGGTAGGCTAGCTCCATGCGCATCGTGAACGGCGAAATCCGCCTGGCCGCCACCGACGTGAGCAATCACCTCGCGTGCCACCACCTCAGCACGCTCGAAATCTCCGCCGCTCGGGGTGAGCGCAACGTCCCAAAATGGGAATCGCCCGACATGGCCGTCATTCGCGAACTTGGCCTCCGTCACGAAACCAAATATCTGAAGCTCCTCGAGAAAGAAGTCGGCCAGCTCGTTAATCTCAGCGGCATGGACGAGAAACGCATCCTGGACGAAACCCTCAAAGCAATGGAAGCGGGAGTCGAAGCCATCGCGCAAGGCGCGCTGCTACACGGTCGTTGGTTCGGTCGCCCCGACGTACTCCGAAAAATTCCCGGCAAGCCTAGCCGCTTCGGCAATTGGTCCTACGAAGCCTACGACTGCAAGCTCTCCAAAGAGACGAAGGCCACCACAATCCTTCAGCTTTCGTTTTACTCCGAACTCCTAGGCGAAATTCACCGTCCGCCAAACGCATCCCCGCCTTCATCCGCGCCCGAATCAAAATCGAAGTCCAACACAGCACAAAGCGCCTTCGACTTCGACGCCGCGCAGATCGCAACCGCCGACTACCTGCCCGAATTCATGTGGGTCGTTCCTCCCGGAAAGGAATCTTCGCCCGAGCAATATCGTGTCGCCGAATACTCCGCCTACTACCGTCACGTAAAAGAACGCCTCGAAAAAGCCAGCGACAACAGCCACGGCATCGCCACTTATCCCGAACCATGCCTACACTGCGACGTCTGCCGTTGGTTTCGCGAATGCGAAAAACGCCGCCGCGACGACGATCACCTTTCGCTCGTAGCCGGAATCCGCCGCCACCATCGCGATCAACTCGAAGTTTGGGACGTCGCCACAGTTGCGAAGCTTGCCGAAATGCCCTTCCCCCTTCCGCGCGACAAGAAGCCTCTACACGGCTCGCGCGAAAGCATTGATCGCGTCCGTGAACAAGCCCGGGTACAAGTCAAGGCGCGCGTCGAAAACAGACTTGTCCACGAACCGTTGTTGCCGATCGTCGAAAAAACTGGATTCTGCAAGTTGCCCGAACCTTCGCCCGGCGACGTCTTCGTCGATCTCGAAGGCGACCCGTTCGTCGGCGAAGCTGGTCTGCAATATCTCTTTGGAGTGGCGCTACCAACCGCCGATGGAAAACTGCGTTACGAAAAACGCTGGGCTGCCGACGCTATTGAAGAAAAATCAGGGTTTGAGTGGTTCGTCGATCTAGTGATGACGCGCCGCAAAGAATTTCCCGCCATGCACGTCTACCACTTCGGCGGCTACGAGCCCGGCGCCTTCAAGCGCCTGATGGGCGTCTACGCCACGCGCGAAGAAGAAATCGACAGCATGCTGCGCGCAGGGCTTTTCATCGACCTTCACGCCGTCTTCAAGCAAGCTCTGCGCGCTGGCGTCGAAGAATACTCGCTCAAGCAACTCGAACACTTCTGCGGCTTCCAGCGCACCGTGCCGCCCGACGAATCCCGCGCCGCCATGCGCTATATCGAGCATCGCCTCGAACTCGCCTGGGATGAAGACGTCCCCGAAAAATTCATCGCCGCGATGGAAGGCTACAACCGCGACGACTGCTTCGCCACCTCCGCCCTCCGCGACTGGCTGGAATCCGAACGCGCCAAACGCCTGGCCGCCGGCGACAAAATCGACCGCCCGCCAGTCATCGACGGCGCGCCCACCGAGGAACTCGACGCCCGCCAAAAACGAGTCCAAGCGCTCGTCGAGAAATTGACCGCCGACATTCCTGTCGCTTCCGCCGAGCGAGACGACAAGCAATCCGCGACATGGCTCCTCGCCCAGCTCCTCGATTTCCATCGTCGCGAAAACAAAGCGACCTATTGGGAAGGCTTCCGCCTGGCCGAGATGGATGACGACGATCTACTCGACGAGCGCGCCGGCATCGGAAGACTCAAATTCGTAAAGCGACTGGCCGTCGACAGGAACATTCCGACCGATCGATATTCGTTCGAGAAACAGGAGACCGAGGCCCGCGCCGATAAAGATTTGTACTACGGGAAAGATCGTTCTCGGCTGGGCTGCGTAGTCGACATAGATCTGGCCGCATTGACGGTCGACGTCAAGAAGATGAAGAAAACGGCGGACCTCCATCCAACATCCACCTACGTGTGGGACTCTCCAATCAACGCGGACAAAATTGCGGATTCTCTGTTGCGCACCGGCGATTGGGTGCTTGCATCCGCGGTAGACGCACCCGGTTCGTTTCGTGCGCTGCGCGATCTGCTGCTCCGCAAGCCGCCGCGCCTGCTGCGCGGTGAAACACTTACCCCTCTCCCGAAAGAGGAAACCAAGGAAACCGCGTGCCGTATCGTCAGCGCGCTCGACTGCTCCACCTTTGCCATTCAAGGGCCGCCAGGAGCGGGGAAAACCTTCACTGGCGCGCGCATGATCTGCCGGCTCGTCAAGCAAGGAAAAAAAGTTGGCGTCACGGCGCTGAGCCACAAAGTCATTCGCAAACTTCTCGAAGAAGTTCTCAAAGCCGCCGCCGAAGAAGGCGTTCCGCAAGTTCGCTGCATGCAAAAGCTCAGCGAAGGCGACGACCTAGAAATGATTCCGGGAATCGCGGTGGTTCGCGACAATGAGACTCCGCTCGCCGCGCTAATGCAAGGAACCGCCAACGTTGTCGGAGCCACCTCATGGATGTGGCCTCGCGAAGAATTCTTTCAGTCGGTCGATGCGCTGTTCATCGACGAAGCAGGCCAAATGGCCCTCGCCGACGTCGTCGCAGCGGGACAGGCCGCGCACAATCTCATTCTCATCGGCGACCCGCAGCAGCTCGAGCGTCCGCTCAAAGGAAGTCATCCCGTCGGTGCGGAGAAATCCGCACTGGAACACTTAATCGGCGAACACAAAACAATCCCGGAAGAAAAAGGCATGCTGCTGCCGCAAACATGGCGCATGCACCCGAACATCTGTGACTTCACCTCGGAGATGTTCTATGAAGCGCGCCTGCATCCGCGCCCGACGCTCGATCAACAAGTGATCGCCGGACATCCGTGGATCAACGGCGCAGGCCTCTGGTTCGTACCTACGCGTCACACTGGATGCCAGAACTCTTCGCCGCAAGAAGTCGAGATCATCAAGAAGATAATCGAAGGCCTCACCGTTACGGGCGTGCGATGGTTTTGGTCGACGACGAACAGCAAACCAATGACGCTCGATCAGTTGCTTGTCGTCGCACCGTACAACGCGCAAGTTTCCGATCTCCTGACTAGCCTTCCAAAAGGCGCGAAGGTCGGCACCGTCGACAAATTTCAGGGTCAACAGGCACCGGTGGTGATTTATTCGCTGACGACTTCGACGCCGGAAGATGCGCCGCGCGGGATGGAATTTCTATACAGCCTCAACCGATTCAACGTCGCCACTTCCCGCGCGCAAACCGCCGTGATCGTAGTCGGCAATCCGCGATTGTTTGAACCGGAATGCAAAAGTCCGCGCCAGATGCAGCTAGCCAACGCATTCTGCGCCTACCTCGAACGCGCAAAAATACGGGAGGTGCCTTGAGCCGCGAACAACCCGCGCGCGGACGGGCTAGCGTGCTCGCACACCCTGGCGAACCGCATTTGCTGCGTCGGTAAAGATGCGAAAAACAACAATTCTGGCGGCGCTCATAACTCGACCTTGCGGCTTTATTCCTGTTCGCTGAAAACTTGCGCGTAGGATTTGCCGTACGGGTAGAAGCGGGCCTTTTCGTCGCGTTGCCAGGCGGCCTTTAGTTCGGGAGCTGTGATGTCCCAATCGCCGCGGACTTTTTTCAGGACGTCGCGTAAATCCTGGCGAAGCTCTTCCATCGTCGGGCGGCCGAAGAACCAGTAGCCGTTGTAGATTTTGAAAACGATCAGCCCCGGTTCCAGCACGATCGTGTACGGAATCATCGGGTTGTGCGAAGGATCGGTATATTCCGCGATGTCCAGATCCTTCTGCACGACGCGTCCTGCATCCGAAAGAAAAGTCCAGTGCGCGCCGACGCCGCTGCGAAATTCATTCGTCTGGAGCAAGTTGTCCGTCGTGATCGTGACCAGCCGGCAGTAGCCGACTTCCATTTCGCGATGTAGCTGCAGCAGATTTTCCGACTGCCGCCGATCTTTCGGACAAAATCCGCCGCGGCCCAAAACAAGGATGAGCGGATCGCCTCCCTGCAGATCGGAAAGCCTGCGCCGCTTCGATGTGTGATCCGAAAGCTCATAGTCGGGAAATTTGGCGCCGGGAACGATGTCAGCTCGCATGATGTTGCCTTTCTATTCGGCAGCGACTCAAGGCGCCGCCCATGCAGATGTCGATAGGATCCGAAGCACGTCGTGGGACGCCACGCGATATTTTCTGGCATTCGAGCTCGCGATCGCGACCGCCCCGATCGATCTCTCGACGGCGAGACTCGCGATCAGGGTGCGAAGACATTGGTGTCGAGAAATTCGTTGCGGAATTTGCCTGTCGGGTCGAGCGAAGTCGCCAACTCGATGAAGTCGCCCATCTTGCTGTGCACGGAACGTAGATATTGCGGCGACATGGTGAAAAGCTTCCCCCAGTGCGGGCGCGCATGAAACGGCATCAGTTCTTTTTCGATCTGCGGCAGCAGCGCGCGCACTTCAGGCCACTCCGGCTTCCATGTGAAATGAATCGTAACGCAGTCCTGATGTCGGCACGGACTCAGCCACAAATCATCCGACGCGATGCTGCGAATTTCGGTGATCAGCAGGTGCGGCGTAATCTGCTCGTGCAGTTTCTCGACGGCCATGATGGCGTCGACGGCGCTATGCCGCGGAATGAAATATTCGGTCTGAAGCTCTTTGCCCGCGCTCGGCGTGAAACCCATCTTGAAGTGCGGTAAGCGGTCGTACCACGGACCGGGAACGCCCATCTGCTCGGTGCAGTTCTCGGCCGACAGCAGGGAGATCGGATGCAGATTTTTCGTCGCGCGCGTCGCCCCGAAAAACTCCGGGGCGGCCTTAAACTTTTCTTTCGTCGTCACCCGGCTCTTCAGCCAGACTTCGGTGAATTTCTGATTCTGCCAATCGGTAAACAAACTGACGCTGTACGCCGCGCCCATGATCTGCTCGAAGTGGTCCTTCAACGCGGCCATCGGCAGATTCTCGTAGAGCACCTGCTGCACCTGATACGTCGACTGAATATTGAGCGTGATTTTTGTGATCACACCAAGCGCGCCCAACCCGACGACCGAGCCGAGAAACTTTTCGCCGTCATATTTGCGCGAAAGTTTCAGAATGTCGCCCGACGCGGTAACCATTTCAAGCGCGGCGACCGCGGAGGAAAGATTGCCGTTGTTGTCGCCCGAGCCGTGCGTCGCCGTGCTGCACGAGCCGGCAACCGAAATGTGCGGGAGCGACGCGAGATTGTGTAACGCCCAGCCTTTGCTGTCGAGATACGGCGCGAGCTGCCCGTAACTCATGCCTGGCTCGACCGTTACGGTGCGTTCGTTTTCGTCGATTGAAACTGCATGATCAAGCGGCTTCATCTCCAGCAGTGCGAACTTGCTGTTGGCGATCTGATTGAAGCAGTGGCGCGTGCCGAGCGCCTTCATTTTTTCGTGCGACTTGACGTAGGCCTGCACCTGCTCCAGCGAACTCGCCGCCGTTACGTTGTCCGTGCAGAACTCGAAATTGCCGGCCCAGTTTTTCAGTTTTTCACCCGCGGCCCACGAAAGAAGCGGAGAGAGGACGGGAGTCGCTGCCACAGCCGACGAAAGCTTCAGAAATGTGCGTTTGTTCATTGGCTTGAATGGTGCCGCGTGAAATCAATCCTGTTTCCGTTTTTGATTTTACGTTGGCCGCGATTGTACACCTAGCGGAAGCGCTGGCACACGCGCTTCGCGCAGTCCGTCCGGTTCCTCCGCACAAACCAGATGCAACCGCGCTTATTTCACGCCTTTCGCGGGATCCCACCACCCTTTTTCCTTGCGAATGTAGATGATTTGCCCGGTGTGATAGGCGTTGTGCGCGCAGACGTGCGCGATGCGCGACGCATTTTTCTCGAGCGTGGCTTCGTCGGCAGTTTCGACAAACTTCTCGAGATCGGTCATGACTTGATCGAGCTGCGCGACGGTCTCGGCCCAGGACTTCGCGTCGAAGTTGTTGAACGTTTTTTCGTTGTCGTCGGAATTTGCGGGCTGCTCGCCTTTTAGCCTGGCCAGCGATTCATTGTTCCAGAAAGCCATGTGGTACGCGAGCTGGCCGATCGAATGGTTGCCGCTGTTGTCTTTCCAAGAGGCTTGTTCCGGGGTGAGACCCGCGACGGCGAGGCTCGCCGGCACGAACCAATCCTGTTTTTTGTGATTCGTTTGGAGTTGTTCCAGCAGGATGCTGCGAAGCGTCACGGGTTTTTTCTCCTTGTCCTGGGCTTTGATTGGCGCCGAGAGGAATGCCATTGCCGCGAAGAGGATTGCGATGCGTTTCATCTGCCACCCCATCTCTAAAATTGGATGCGTGATGCTGTGGGAGGAGTATACGGCAGAAGTTGTGGCGAAGAGCCGGCAAGGATGCCGGCTCTACTGATCCTTGTTGTTGAATCTAACCCGACGAACAATCACTGCGGGCCGGTGAGATATGTTTTGCGATGGCGGACCTGGTAGGTGCCGTCGACTTTGACCTCGATGGTGCGGTAGGTGTTGGCGGGGCCGCGCGGCGACGGATAGTAGCCGAGGCGATACTGCGTGCGGAGTTCGCGGTTGATGCGGTCGAAGATTCCGTCGAGCTCCTGAATCGCGTCAGGATAAAACATCGCGCCTCCCATCGTGTCGGTGATCGTGTCGAGCGCATGTTCGCCCGCCGTGTTGCGGCCGCTTTCGTTTTTCACTGGGCGCACGACGATGGTGTAGAGCAGCGCGCCGGATTTCACCGCGGCTTTGCGCGCGGCGTCGAAGTCGGCGTAGCTGGTGGTTTCTCCCGCGTCGGTTACGAGCACGATCACGCGCCGGCGGTCTTCGCCGCGGCGCTCAAGCTGGCGCGAAGCGAGCAAGATCGCGTCGTAGAGCGACGTGCCCGATCCCCCCGGCATGCGATGCACCGCAGCTTCGAGCGTACCGACATTGTCGGAAAAGCCAGCCATCTGCGTGACATCTTCTCCGACGGAAAAAACCGAGAGCCGGTCGGCGGGTCGCAACACTTGCCGGATGAAATGCGCGGCAGCTTCCTGCTCGAAAGCAATCTCTTTGTGGGCGCTCAAGCTCGCGTCAATCATCAATGCAAGATCGAGCGGCTGCTGGGTTTCGGATTCGAAGACTTCAATCTTCTGCTCGACGCCTTCTTCAAAAAGATGGAACGATTCGCGCGGCAGATCAGGCGCGGGTCGATTGTGTTCGTCGAGCACACTTGCTAGCACGTTGACGAGCTGCACGTTGACGCGAATTCGCCCGCGCTGCGATTGCTGTTGCTGCGAAGCGGAGTCGTCGCTCGGCGGTGTGGGCTGAACGATCGGCGGCGGATTCGAGGTCGCGGCGGTGGACGAATCCGTTTTGGCCTGATCCTTTTTGGCCTGATCCGTCTTGGCCTGATCGGCGTTTCCTGCATTCGGATCGGTCTTTTTCTTCCGCGCCCAGGGCGGGCGATCGGTCTGCTGCTGTTCCTGCCGCGCGCCACCGGCACGAGCGCGAGCCGCGAAACCTGCACCAATCGAAGCGGCGGCCAGCATCAACAGTGCGGCGCGGCGGCGAGCGCGAAAAGATGTTGTGGGCATGGGGATATTAAGATGCGGGTTTCGGGATCGACGTGTCAGGAGCGGGCCCGGAACCGGACCCTTGCGCGAAGTCGGGCGGAGCGGGCGGCAATTCGCCATCGGCCCAGACAGCTCCGTCTTCGAAATATTCCTTCTTCCAGATGGGGACGGTGCGCTTGAGCGTGTCGATGGCGAAGCGGCACGCCTCGAAGGCAGCGGCTCGGTGCGCGGAGCTGACCGCGATGAAGACGCTGGTCTCTCCGATTTCGAGGTGGCCGAGGCGATGCACGATGGCGACGCGGTCGATGGCGAACTTCGCGTGAATTTCAGCGCCGATTTCGCGGATTTTGGCGAGCGCCATCGATTCGTAGGCTTCGTAGTCGAGATAGAGCGTGCGCCGGCCGTGCGAATGGTTACGGACGCAGCCGTCGAAGGTGACGACGGCACCGTCTTCGGCGGCGCGGAGGTGGCGTACGAGCGAGGCCGGGTCGATCGGTTCGCGGCCGAGATGAAAAAGGTCGTGAGTGAGCGGGTTGGCGGGCATTCGATGAGGGATCAGCCGCCGCTGACAGGCGGCAAGAAAGCGATTTCGTCGCCAGCCTCGACCGGCGTGGTCCAGGCAGCGAATTCCTGGTTGCGAGAGGCGGCCAGCGATCGGCGATAAGCGGCCAATTCAGGCCGGTGGGCAGCCAAGGACGCGAAGAGGTCTTCGATGCTGGCGCCCTCGGCGATTTCCACGGAGTCCTCGGGGTGACCGATGGCCTCCCTCAATCGTCCAAAAAAGAGCACGTTGAGGCGGATGGGCTTGGCGGCGGTGGACACAGTGGGATTGTAGCGCCGGCGCGGGGTTGCGGCCAGAGGTGCGGGTTGGACGGGTTCGTGCATGGGTCGGCTCGATGGTGGAACCCCGGGATTGGCGCATAGTTGCGGGAACTGAATCGACCCGGTTGACGTACTAGAGAGTCTAGGCATCGGAGTGAGCAGTGTGGTGTGGGCTTTCGATGGTTGGGTCACGGGCGGGGCGTCGGGCCTTTGGGTCGGATTGCGGCGCGTTTTGGGGAGAGCGCATGAAAGTTCTGATAACGGGTGCGACTGGACTGGTAGGCACGGCGCTGGTGAAGTCGTTGGTGGGCGATGGGCATGCGGTGTGCCGTCTGGTGCGGCGGGAGAGCGTCTCGCCGAAAAAAGGAATGCGGGAGAACGATAGAAACGCGCCGTCGGCGAATGCGCGCGTGGTCGACGTGCCGTGGGATCCGGAGGCTTCGGACGGCTTGTCCCTGGCGGACTCGCAGGGAACGATCGCGGGGGCCGACGCGGTGGTGAACCTGGCGGGGGCCTCGATCGCGGACGGGCGATGGACGCAGCAGCGAAAAATGGTGCTGCGGTCGAGCCGCGTGAAAACGACGGGGGCGCTGGTGACGGCCTTGGGGAAATTGAAGGCGCGGCCGAAAGTTTTTGTGTCGGCGTCGGCGATCGGATATTACGGCGATCGGGGCGACGAAGTGCTGACGGAAGAGAGCAGAGCTGGCGAGGGATTTTTGCCGAAGGTCTCGCTGGATTGGGAAGCGGAGGCGAGGAAAGCGGAAGGGCTGGGAATGCGCGTGGTGCCGACGCGGTTTGGAATTATTTTGGCGAAGCAGGGCGGAGCGCTGCCCGAGATGATGAAGCCGTTTCGATTTTTTGCGGGCGGGAGGTTGGGGTCGGGGCGGCAGTGGATGTCTTGGGTGACGCTGGAGGATGTGATCGGCGTGATTCGGTGGGCGCTGGAAAATTCGCAGGTGAGTGGCGTGGTCAATGTGGTCTCGCCGCAGCCGATTCGGAATTCGGAGTTTACGAAGGAGCTGGCGCGGGCGATGCACCGGCCGGCGATTTTTGCGGCGCCGGCGTTTGCGTTGCGGATGGCGCTGGGTGAAGAGATGGCGGAGTCGATGTTGCTGGCGAGTGAGCGTGTGACGCCTGCGCGATTGAAGCAGATGGCCTTTGCGTTTCAACACGAGAATTTGGCCGAGGCGCTGGCGAGTATTTTGTGATGCAGCGATTGGGCGAGGACTTACGGACGAACGAGAAGCGGATGCTCGAACGGAACACCTCAAAAGCCGCGCGGGGGCGCCGCATTCCAAGGCGCTTCGCGCGGAATGAAAAGCCCGCACCCTCCTTACATCAGGAGAGTGCGGCACCCAGGATGAACCTCGCTACTTCAGGGCATTGAGCGTCAGTTCGATCTTCAGTTGCTTGCCGTTGAGGGGATCGGTCGCGACCGTCGTCTCGATTGTTTGACCATCACGCATGATCAGGTATTCGACCGTTTTGTATTGTCCGATGACTGGCTCCTTCAACGGTCCAATGGGGGTTCCGGTCTGCCCCTGCGGCGATTGATCGACTGCGAGTGAAGTATCGCCTTGAATCCAGGAACGCTCCAACGCGATCCGCAGGCCGAATCTTCCGTCTTCAAGGCGATCCGCGGTGCAATCCAGATTCGTTCCGACGTCGACGTACTGAATCCCGCCGTCTTTGCCCGTCCAGAGTGGGACGCGGCTACCGATGCGGAGTTTCATCGAGTCAGTCGGTTGACCCGTGGCGGCAAACACCGACGTGTAGGGCATGCTTTTGGTTTTTTTGTCACCGTCGAATTCCGTGAATAGCATCTGAACTTTCAGCAGCGTGGCGTGAGCAGTCGATTGTGCTTTTTCTTCAGGCTTCGGTTTTTCCTGCGCCCGTAGCGGCTGCAGCGCGCATGATGCAGCAGCCAGGAAAAGAAATGCCGTCTTCACAGTTTTCATTGCGATGTCCTCCGTTGGACTCAAACAAATTCGATCGTTCTTACCTGTTGCTGACGGCGTCGCTTTCTTGAATCGGTTGCACCGTTAGGGATACGGTCTGGATATCCGGCATTTCGAGCGGCTCGACGCGCAATTCTGGTTGCTGGGGCACTCGCTTTGAGAGTGCCGCGAGATCTTCTCTGTCGTGCACGTCGGAGAGGAAATGCTCAAAAGCGATTCGCTCGTCGGGCGGAACGAGGACTTCGGGTTGTTTAGGCGCGTTGGCGCTTACCTTTGGCGAGTGCTGCTTGGTTTGCGGCGCGTACATTTCTTGCTTGTGTTGAACAATGGAAGGCGCACGCTCTGGTGGGTTGAGCACCGGATTTGTTCCCTGCACCGCTGGCACGCGCTGCGCGATTTGAGGATTCGGTTTGCTTAGTCGTAGGTGCGATACAAACAGGATGATCGAGACCGCGGCAGCAACCGCTGCGAAAGCGTACATCCAGCGTAAGCGCGGCTCGCGAGGCACTGCTGATGCTTGCTGGGCGAGACGGGCCTCGAAGCGCTGGAGCAGCGCGGGCGGCAGCGGCGCGTTCATGGTTTGGCGCACGGTTGATTCGACTGCGGCGAAAAGCGAGCGCTGTTGTTCGACTTGATCGCGGCACCCGGCGCACACACTCAAGTGCGCGCGAAGATCGCCCGACGGCTGGGTGCCGCTCGCTGCGGCGTCGATCAACGCGTCTTGGTATTTTTCACATGACATTGCAACTTCTCCGCTAACTGTTTTCGCGCAACGAACAATCTCGATTTCACGGTGCCGATCGGCAGTCGCAGCATCTCGGCGACTTCGTCGAGCATGTGGCCTTCTATCGCCGCGAGCAGCAAGACGAGTCGCAATTTCGGCGACAGTTCGTCCAGGGCGCGCGCGAGGTGATCCTGGAATTCGCTCGATGCCGCGAGATCTTCAGTCGAGGCGCGCGGCTGCGGCTGCGCCCACAGCGTTTCACGCTGTTCGCGGCGGTTTGCGGAACGCGCGCGATCGAGCGCGATGCGAAACGTGATGCGCACGAGCCACGCGCGAAAACGGCTGCGATCGCGCAAACGAGCAAATCGGCGATAAGCGCGCAACACCGCCTCCTGCGCGACGTCTTCCGCATCGGCGCTGTTGCGCAATACTCCGCGCGCGACGCGGAACGCCAGCGGGCCGCATTCGGCGAGGCGCTCTTCAAACTCGCGACGCAGTTCGGCCACAGCCTGCGTTTCGGCTTCCCTGTCGCCGCGAGTCCACTCGTTTTGCGCCGCGGTGCCTGGGCGGGTCAGAACCAACTCCTGCATTCGCCGTGTGCGAGCCGGATACGCTCGCCCTCCCCGTACAGTTACCAGACGCCACGATACGCGGAATGGTTCGCTGGGGGTGGGGAGAGTTCACGGTCGGTAGAAGAGTGGAACGTTGAACCCGCGTGGGCGGAATTGGCTGCGTGCCCAAGGGTCAGGCTCAGCGCCAATTTGGAACTGGCTGGCTACCGATTTCGGTCTGAATCCAGCATTTGCGTCCGCGCGGAAACCCTCCCGATGCGCTGCTGAAAGCGCTTCAACTCATTGATTACAATAGCTTAATGTTCGTTTCCGGAATTGGGATCGAGCTGTCCCAGGCACCCCCAGACTTTCGCTGGTTTCTCGCTTGCGGTTGTTCGCGTGCGATTTCTCGGATTCCCTACCAGCGGAACGGCCGCGCAAGTGGATTACTCGCACCGGGCCACTCCCAGCCCCCCATCCAGTTCGCCGCAAGCCACGAGCGCGGCGGCAGAGCCGGGGACGCTCGAGCGACACACAATCTGGATCAGGCAGCGGCGAGCTCTTACTCGAAATTGATTTTCCTGGAGTTGGAGCGCGACAACAAACCGGCAAGGGCGGCGGCGCCTTTGCCAGATCGAAAATAGTTCGTTTTCAGCGAATGCTCGCAAGTTCGCTCCACTCACGGTGGGGTGATTCATCATGTGAAACGCGCGGCTGATCTCGCTGTGGTTTCCACATCGCCGATCGCACCACTTCATCGTCCGCCGCCGTTGTCAGTGCACGCTCAAGTCAACGAGTGCATGTTTCCGATCACTGCAGGGCTTCGTCGAGCCAGTTGAAGACTCGTTGGTCGCGGATATTGGTGCCCTGGGGTTCGCATTGGAGGTCGGCGCTGTCGCTTTCAGAGAAGTGGACCAGTTTTCTGGTTGAGGTGACGAGGTTGTAGAGGCGTTGCGATTGGCCGGGCCAGTATTGTTCGTTGGCGGGATTGGCGATGAGGACGGGGCAGCGAATCTGTGCGGCCACGGACTCGAGAGTGTAGGACTGCGCGGCTTTGAAGGTCTCGTAGTAGGACGCGAAGCCGTAGGGGCGCACGCGGGAATTTAGAGTGGCTTTCGAGGCGGGGTCGAGGCCCTGGCGAGGAAGCCGTCGAACTCCGCTTTTTTGCCGGCGTTTAGCAATTCGACCAGAGGTTTCGGGATGCGTGTAGGTGCGTGGAGGATTGCGGTTTCGCTGCACCGGCTTGCTGTTTTCGACCGAGGCTCGACGATCCACTTGCCAGCGCTGCGAACGAAGCGGCGGTTATGCCAGAACCAAATTGCCGTCTGTTGAAGTTCGCGAGAAAGCTGGCATCACCTTGGCTCGCGCGAGCCGCTGGACGTGAAACGTATCATGAAGCGGGTGGCGGGAAGCACGGCGCGTACTATTTCTCCAACAAACGTGTGTGGACGCGCTTCGGCGATGAACGGCGAGATGGTGAAGTTTTCGATGTCTGCGCGGGCGAGCAGGTCGAGCACTTCCCTTTTGGCATAGCTGTGATTCTGGCCGAAGTTTTGCGGGAGTAGTCCGAGGCGGCGGAACGGGTTGTGCCACCAATTGTGGAAGTCGACTACGGCGACGCCGCGCCGTGAGAGCGAGCGCCGAATTGCGGCGAGCAGTCGGGATTCGTGCCATGGGCCGCGGATCAGTGTGTCGATGCAGGTGAGCTGATCGATCGAGTTGCGAAACGGCGGCTGCAAGTAGTCGGCGCGGACTACGACGATATTGTCGAGGCCGAGGCGAATTGCTTTCGTGCTGGCGTAGCGGACTGCGGCGGGCGAGAGGTCGCAGTGGAAGACGATGCTCGCGTGGCGCGCGGCGGCGAAAGTGGTGTAGCCGGATGCGGCAGAGAGGTCGCAGAAGACGATGTCGGAAGATTTTTCGCTGTTGGCGCCTGGAGTGTTTGTGGTTTGTAGGAGCTGGAGAACTTCGGCGGATTGACGTTCGCGAAGTTGAACGAGCGTGGGCGACGATGTTTCAGGTGCATTGAATGGGAGTTGGGTCGCTTCATCGCGATCAGCGTCGTCACAATTTCCAAATTCGGTTTTGTTGTTGGCGGCGATTTCATTTTCGTGCGCCGCTTTGAAAGTTTGGAGATAGGCGGCGGCGTATTCAGTTGAGACTCCCACGGTCGGGAGGTCGAGCGCTTTTGAAGGGAGAAGGTCGAGCAGATTCGGAGACAGGAATGGGAAGGCGCGATTGCAATTCGTGCAGCGTAACGCGTTTGTGGCGGCGACGAGTGGGGATGCATCGTCGGGGCAGACAAGGTGACAGGCGATTTCGTTTGGATCGAACGGCACGGTTTTCGTTTGCGATGTGTGGCGACCGCACGGATCGACGGAAAGTCGCCGCTACAAAGCCTCGTCGGGAAATTGATCGCGACGGATTTTACGACGATCGGTGCTGATGCGGTGAGAGAGCTGACTGCGGGTTTCGCTTTGAGTTCGCTATATTGGGCATGCCCCCGTCAATTTTGGGGAGTCTGGAAGTTATTGGATTTGTTGATGATTCGGCGACGCATTCTATCGAAGGCTGGAAGTCATTGATTTCATTTTGGTTGCGTGTGGCATTTTTCGATCCGACCGTGAGAAAGGGTGGCTTTTGTGACAGATTTGTGCGTTTGCGCCGGTTGCGTTTGACAGACGGAAGTTTGTAGCGGAAATAAGAAAGCCCGCTTGCGCCGGCGGCTGAACGTGGTTTTACGGGGAAGGACGATAAGCACACTCGCGTTTTGTTCTTGTGGTCCGGATTAGAATGGCCGGACATTTGGTAAGTGCCATGGCTAACAAACCTCCGCTGATCTCTGCCGCGATTCGCGCCAAGTTGGACGCGGCCCGGGTCGCACGGCTCGCCACAGTCGACGACCGACAGAGCCCGCATTTGGTTCCTGTCTGCTTCGCTTTGGTGGCGAATGTGTTTTATTCCGCAATCGATCGCAAGCCGAAGCGAGTGGCTGCGAAACAGCTGGCGCGGCTCAAGAACATCGAGAAGACGCCGCAGGTGGCTTTGCTCGTGGATCACTACGAAGAGGATTGGACGCTTCTGTGGTACGTGCTGGTCCGAGGAGAAGCAGCGCTGGTTTCCGCTCCAGCGGAACGGAAGCAGGCGCTGCGATCTTTAAGGACGAAGTACCCGCAGTATCGTGGGGAAATGCTCCAGGAAGATGCTCTGCTGTTGTGCATCATTCCTGAACGAATCACCGCGTGGGGCCGCATCTAGATCCGCAAGCCGCTTTTAATTCATACGTATCATTCCTTGCAATCGGTCCAACAGAGACATCCAGTAGTCGAGCGATTGCCCTTGCGGAGAAAAGGCTGGGTCGAAGAAGACTTCGTGTGCGCCGATTTTCGCGCAGGCTTTGACATCCTCGCCGATCTGGTCGAGCGAGCCGCAGAAGATCGCACGGTCGTTGCCCAAGGGCTTGTCGGTCAGTTCCAGCACAGCATGGACGACCATGAGAATGGCGGACGGATCTCGTCCGGCTTCTTTCGCCATCTGCCGAATGCTGGCAAACGTATCTGCCATTAGCGGTACCGGAAGGAAAACCGGATTCCATCCGTCGGCTAACTTTGCGAGGCGTTTGAGCGCGGCTGGGACGAATGCTCCAAGGTAGATCGGTGGATGCGGCTTCTGCACGGGTTTAAGGTCGATGAAAGACTTGGGTACGTTAAAAAACTTTCCATGAAATTCAACCGGGTTCGTGGTCCAGATGGCCTTCAGCAAGGGCAGAAATTCGTCGGCCAGCGCGCCGCGTTTTGTGAAGTCGGCGTTGGTGGCGTCCATCTCGTCTTTGTTCCAACCGAGACCTAAACCGACGTTGAGCCGGCCGTTGGAAAGGACATCGAGTGTAGTCAGGCGCCGGGCGAGCACGACCGGGTTGTGATACGGCATGTCGAGCACGCTGGTGCCGAGTCTTATTTTTTTGGTCTGAGCGGCCACGAACGTGAGCGCGTCGAGCGGATCGATCGCTTGCTTGTAGATTTCGGGCAGGTGTCCGTCTGCCGTGCCGGGATAGGGCTTCTGCAGTTTCAATGGATAGAGAAGGCGTTCGATCGTCCACAAGGTGCTGTAACCCAAAGCTTCAGCGCGTTGCGCAACTTTCGTAATGGCGTCTGCGGTTCCGATGGGCCCGATGTTCGGCAGGGAAAAACCAATATTCATGGCCGCACTCCGTGGCAAAGTTGGCGCATATTGTAGACCAAAAGTACTTTGGCGTCTGCGATTTTGATGAACGACGGATGATGTGCTTCGTTGTGAGGCTAGCCCGATTCTACGCGTGAATTCGGCGGAGGAACCGAGGTGGGCTGCAACATTTGGAAGGCGATTCGCCATCCTTAGAGAGTTCGAACACCGCTGTTTGAGGAGAGTGCTGTGGCGAGTGAGACGAGTCAGGTCAAAACGATCGTTACGTGGGGAGCGATTGGGTTTGTGGGTGCGCTCATCGCACGCTCACGCATGCCGCCAACGGTTGAGGCGATGTTTAAATTCACCGTTGGAATGCGGATCTCACTGGGGCTTTGGCTCCTCTTCTCGGTTTATTGGAGCATTGCGGCAAGGAATAGCGCGGCGACAAGGAGTTCGGAATCGTGGTGGTCGCGCCAGCTACATCTGCTTCTGGTTAACGGAGCTTTACTGTTACTGATATTTTCCGTGCCCGGACTGACGCGACGTTTCGTGCCGGTGAGTTCGTGGCTCGCCATCGCGGGACTGATCGTCCAGGTGGCGTTCCTGCTGTTCGCGGTTTGGGCGCGGCAGCAGCTTGGAAGCAACTGGAGCGGTGAAGTCAGAATTGCTACCGGGCATCAATTGGTGCGATCAGGGCCATACCGGTTGGTGCGCCATCCCATTTACACCGCAGTGCTGGGGATGTATTGCGGAACGGGGATCGTGTCTGGTGAGATTCACGCGATAGTTGCGCTGGTGATCGTGACGCTGGCGTACTGGCGCAAAATTCGACTGGAAGAGGATGCTTTGGGCGAGACGTTTGGCGGCGAATTCGATGCGTATCGCCGCGATACGTGGGCGCTGGTGCCGTTGGTGTACTGAGTCGTTGAAGTCAGGAAGTGGCTTCGAGCCAGGTGCCGCCGAAGATCAGGCCGGGGCCTAGCGAGGCAAGGAAAATAGGCTTGCGGGCGGAGGCGGGGCAAGAGTGGAACATTTGGAGCGCGGCGTGGAGTGCGGCGCCGCAGGTTGAGGAGCCGAGATTACCGGAGGTGCGAGCGATCGGCGGAAATGTTTCGAGGGGGACGCCGGTGACTTTGGCGAGCAGCGTGAGGAGTCGCGGATTGGGTTGATGCGTCGCGAACGCGCCGACAGCGGTGCGCGGAATGGAGCTGAGCTTTTCGATCGCGGCGACAACTTTTTCGAGGCGGGTGATCGCGGCGCGGGAGAGGGCTTCGCCGTCGAAGACGACGTCGAGCGAGCCGTCGGTGCAGCCTTTGACCTTGACGGCTTCGGCGTATTGGCCGGCGCAACCGAACAGAAAATGGCGGAGGCGGTAGCCGAGAGTGGGCGATTGCGTGGCTGCGGTGCCTCCGCGAAGAATGAACGCGGTGGCGCCGTCGCCGAAGAGGCCGCCGAATTCGCCTTCGACGCGGCCGGGGACGAGAGTGCGGCTGTGGAGGTCGGCGGTGACGACCGCGACGGTGCGCGCCTGACCGGAGGCGATTTGAGATTGAGCCATGGCGAGCGCGTTGATGACGCCAAGGCAGGCGCCGCCGACGTCGAACGCGCCGCAGGTTTCGCGGGCGCCGAGCGCGGAGTGGAGACGCGCGGCCAGCGACGGGTAGAGATGATAGGTCTCGCTGGTGGCGATGATTGAGTCGATCTCTTCGGCAGGGCAACTGGCGGCGGTGAGCGCTTGGCGTGCGGCGTTGGCGCCTAGCGTGATTTCGTTTTCGTCGTCGGCGGCATAGGCGAGCGATTCGATGCCGGCGCGGCTGCGGAGTTTTCCGATCGGCATGCCGAAGGCGCGGTCGACTTCCGCGGAGTCGATGGTGCGCGAACCGGTGACGAATCCCGACGCGGCGAGGAGGACGGAGCTTTGCTGGCCGGCGTCCTGCAAACGAAGCTTTACTTGTTCATCCGTGATCAACATGAATGGTGCGCTGCCAGCCTCTCTTGCAGACTTCGCGGTGGGGTGCTGCAAAGTCCAATTGATATCATCCGGCAGAAATGGCGAAGTTGCCAGAGGAGTTCCGGCGGACGTGGAGAAGCAGTTACGAAGGCGAGGTGCAAGCCGGCCCTTAAATAGGATGCGCGGGGCATCCGGGGAGATTTCCATGGGGGCGTGAATGGGATGTTGCGGTGGGATTACGTTTTGGGGTATGGCTGGACGGCGGGCTGCAGGCTTGACCGGGTCGAAGTGAGGCTGTCGTAGTAATCGAAGAGGGATTCCTCTCTACGCAACCCGATGCGTTCAGTGAACGCGAGGGAAAAGGCGTCGGTTGCTTCGCTCGGATGGCGGGACTGGGCAGCGACTGCGTTACAGCTAGGGTGGGCACAGACAGGGCTGTCTGTGCTACACGGCGCGGCGAACGCGGGGTGTTAGTTGCGGCGCTGGAGTTTGGCCAGGAGGCGTAGCATTTCCAGGTAGAGCCAGATTAGGGTGACCATCAGGCCGAAGGCGCCGTACCACTCCATGTATTTTGGAGCGCCCATTCTGGCGCCGGATTCGATCATGTCGAAGTCGAGGACGAGGTTGAGCGATGCGACGATGACCACGAGGAGGCTAAAGCCGATGCCGATGATGCCGCTGCCGTTCACGGCGGGAACGGTGATGTGGAAGAAGCCGAGAACCATTTCGGCGAGGTAGAAGACGGCGATGCCGCCGGTTGCGGCGATTACCCCCATCTTAAAACCTTGGGTGGCGCGGATGAGGCCGGTCTTGTAGGCAAGAAGCATGGCGAACAAGACTCCGAAGGTAAGGCCGATTGCCTGGAACGCGACGCCGGGGTAGGACTTTTCGAAGATGGCGGAGATGCCGCCGAGGACCAGTCCTTCGAGCAAGGCGTAGATCGGGGCGGTAAGTGGCGCCCAAGTTTTCTTGAAAATTGTGACAAGCGCGGCGATGAATCCGCCGACGAGGCCGCCCATCATCCAAGGGATCGCGGCTTGCGGTTCGGGCGAGTGGGACAGACCCCATGTCCACGCAGACGTGGCGACAACGCAGAGGAGCAGGACACCGGTTTTATTGACGGTGCCCTGGACGGTCATCGCTTCGCCGGTGGCGATTTGGCCTTGGAAGGCTTTTTCGTTTAGAGCGGGGTTGGAGGTGCGAAACGGATTTGGCATTTTGGTCCTTGGCGCTCGTTGGAGCGCGTGATGCTGACGATTTATTGGACTACTTAATTGTACTCCTGCGTTAGGGGCGATTCCAATTTGAGGCGGCCGGCGCGGCGGATCATTGCGGCGGCAGCGATGGCGCTTAGGACGGCGAGGATGGCACACACGAGCATGAGTTCGCGGAAGCCGGAGATGAAGGACGCGTCGATGGCTTGGCGGACAGCGGCGCGGAGGGCGGGATCGAGTTCGGCGGGGATGGTAACGCCGGCGAGGTTGTAGCGCTGGGCGGCGAGAGCGCCGCTGGCGCCGGGCGGAAGGGGGATGTTGCGCAGACTTTGTTCGAAACGATGCGCGAAGGTTTGCAGCATGACGATGCCAAAGACGGCGATGGAGATCAGGCCGGCGGTGCGCGAAACGGCGTTGTTGACGCCGGAGGCGATGCCAGCCCAGCGTTCGTCGACGGCGTTCATCACCGTGGTGGTGAGTGGGGCGACGCTAATCGCAAATCCAAATCCGAGCACGACGACGGCGGGAAAAAACATTGTCCAATAATTTGCGTGCGCGCCGGGCCGGATGAAAAGTGCTAAGCCGCCAGCGGCGATGATCGGGCCGACAATAAGCGGCAGACGCGAACCGTAGCGCGCGACGAGGCCGCCCGCCCAACGTGACAAAGAGAACATGATGATCATGGAAGGAAGGAGTGCGGCACCCGCCGCCGTAGCGGAGAATCCCTGCACCTGAATGAGATTTTGTGGGAGGAAGTAGAGCAAGCAGGAAAGCGCGGCGTAGAGGAGAAACGTGAGTAGATTTGCGCCGGAGAAATCCATGGAGCGAAAGAGCGCGAGAGGCAACATCGGATTCTTGTGGCGCACTTCAACGAGGAAGAAGAGAGCCGATGCGATGACTCCACCAATAAGCGCCGCGAGAACGGTGAGGTTGGTGAAACCGCGCGATGACGATTCGATCAGAGCGTAGACGAGGGCACCGAGGCTGGCGGTGGCGAGTGCGGCGCCGAGCCAGTCGAGTTCTTTTGCGGATTTGTCGTCGCGGCTTTCGGGGACGAAGCGAAATGTGAGCGCGAGAACGGCGATGGCGACCGGAACATTGACGAAGAACGCGGCGCGCCAAGAAATATGTTCGATGAGCCAGCCGCCCATCACGGGGCCGACGGTAGCGGTGATGGCCGTGAAGGCGGACCAGGTACCGATCGCGTGGCCGCGAACTTCCTTTGGGAAGGATGTGGTGATGATCGCAAGGCTGCCGGGGACGAGAAGCGCTCCGCCGATTCCCTGCACTGCGCGGGCTGCGATCAATTGCGTGACGCTGGGAGCAAGGCCGCACCAGATGGACGCTAGCGTGAAGAGCGCGACGCCAATGTTGTAGATCCGGCGGCGGCCGAAATGGTCGCCAAGCGATCCGCCGACGAGAAGCAGCGCCGCGAGAAAAAGCGCGTAGGATTCGATGATCCATTGGACGTCGGTGGCGGTGGCGTTGAATGCCGATTGGAGCGCCGGGAGGGCGACGTTGACGACGGTGCCGTCGATGAAGGCGAGGCTGGAGCCGAGGATTGTTGCGGCGAGAACGTAGGGGCGTGCGGATTTTTCACATCGCGCCCAGGCCGCGTTGCCGTTTGCGGCCGTTCGCGACCCGGCGATTACGCCTTTGTCGCACGGTGGTGGAAGGAAGGTGGGCATGGCGCGCGCGTTTATGAGATGAACGCGCGATCAATAAGGATGGAGATTTGGTAGCGCTAACGGGAATCGAACCCGTATTTCGGCCTTGAAAGGGCGGAAAACAAAATAACGATAACCGCATAAACACTGATGTTTGACCTCATCCGCTTCCTGCACCTGACCGGGATGCGCTCCGGCCAGGCTCAGGCGATTTCGTGGGACATGATCGGTGAGGACAACGTGTTGCGTATGTCGAAGTTCCTCGTGAAGAACAAAGATGCTTACTCCCTCGCTCTCAGTGACGAACAAGGGAAGCCGTACGCTGAGACCGCGTTCCTCGTGAACATGAAACACCGACCTCACGGCGTGTCTGTGTTTGACATGACCAACTTCCGGCAAGAATGGCGGGAGGCTTGCGCGAAGTTGAAGCTGGGGTGGTTCGAGAAGAAGACACGAGCCTACCGTGGCGCTCAACCTCATGACTTCCAGCGCACGGCGATTACGAACTTCGCGGCGAAGGGTGTAAACGAAGACGCGGCGATGAGCGTGACAGGCCACAAGACGACTTCCGCACACAAGCGGTACAAGGTTGGCGGCGCGAGTGTTCAGCGCTCTGCGCTTGGCGCGGTGAGCAAGACACGATAAACTGTGTCGGTTGCAGAATCGTTTCGCTGGCCCGGTAGAGTAACTGGTTAACTCGTCACCCTTTCAAGGTGAAGATTACGGGTTCGATTCCCGTCCGGGCTACCAAAAAATTCGAGTTTATAAGGTTTGAAGCCAGCCCTTCCAATCACATTGGTTGCCGCCGTTGCGAATGAATTTCTAGTTGGTACCCTTCACGACTTTGCTCCAAACCCCCACGTTGAACAAGAGGTCAGAGAACCCGTTCCACCCGTTTCGACAGCCGGCACGCTTGCCACTGCATCAAGCGTTTCTAACAACCGCACGGGAGCTCGTGCGTGATCGCCCGCTGCAATATTGGCAACGCGTTATGCAGTACGATGCTCAAGCACGAAATTAAGATGTTGCATCGGCGAACGCGAGGCCGGATCAATTGTGCGGGTGTGCTGCCTGCTATAGCCGCAGCGTTGCAGCTGCCTAATTCGTCCATCAAAATCAGTGAACGTTGATGAGTCTTTCTCGCGACTAAGACGACCTTCACTCACTCACTCACGGAAAATGACAAGGAAGCGTGGGCTCAAATCTGGCTCTCGGTGGTTGCGTCGCTCGGCGTAATTGGTTGGGTTGTTAAAGCTTTTTTCGAAGGTTACGGCAAGAAGAAGGGCGAGAACCTCGCGACGAAAGAGGACATCAACGAAGCCGTCACGCAAATGAAATTGCTGACACGAGCAGCGGAGGAAATGAAAGCTGAGACTTTGGATAAAAGTAGCGCTAAGGAACGGCTGCGTGAAATGAGGAGAGAGTTCGCGTTCAAACTGATGTCTGTTCGGGACGCTGGAAGAGATTCTCATATCCGCCACAAGCGAAGCACAGCGCCTTCATGGTCTTCCGCACGTCGAGGAACACCACAAGAAACAACTCAACGAGACTTATGAGCGGTATGCGAAAACCCTGCGACAAATAGCGAAGGTAAAGGGACAAGTCGCGATGGTTTTTGATGATCCGGCCCGCGACTTTTTGTTTGCGGTGGACCGCGCTGCGGGAGCGGTCATTCACATCACCAATCACTTTCACTACGACGAGACCAAAGCGGCGCAGCTTATGGGCGTCTATCACGAACGGTACGTCAAGTTGCATACGCTGATTCGAGAACAAGTACTGGCGTGAACCTAAATGTAGGTCGATAAGATTCCGAATCGAACGGTCAACCCACGTCGGCCGCCATGTGCTTCCCTCCTTCGCTAACGGTACGCGATTTTCGGCCTATTTTGGGCACCTCGGCGGCCGGTTTGGACGTAATTTTGGACGAAAGATTCTGGTCGAGTCCAAATTCATCGAGCCAATGGAGTGCCTCGCGGTCCCAAAACTGCCAATGGTCCGCAGTGGGTCTACGAAATTTTATGTGGTCCGCCACATAAGATTCCCACTTCATCTCTGTGGGCTTCCGCGGATCAACTCCGAGACGGAGAGACGTTCCGGGAAGGGCAGGAGCCTCGGCACTATATTTTCCAACCCACAACCCAACGGTGCTTTCTCGAAATAATCACCCGCCGAGCGGTACCTGGAGCATTTTGGCTCGTCTCATAACACGGGAGGAAATGATGAATGATGGATCGGCGTGAATTTTTGTTGGGCTCAATTGGGGCAGGATTTGCCGCCGCCCATGGCGGCGGTTTCGCGACGGCGCAAGATACCGAGTCAATTCGCGCAATGCTGAAACAACCTGTCGGCGTGAACGAGAAAGTCATCGGCATGGTTGCCGTCACTGTCGATGAACGCGGCACACGCAAGGCCATCTTCGGAAGCTCCGGTGTTCCAGGTCTCAACCTGGGCAGCGATACGGTCTTTGAAATCGCGTCGATTACGAAGGTGCTGACCTCGCTCTTGCTCGCCGATATGGTTCAGCGCCGCGAGGTCGCCTTTGATGATCCCGTTGCGAAGTATCTTCCTGCTTCGCTGACGCTGCATCAGCGCGGCCGGCCGATCACGCTTCTCGATCTCGCGGCCTACACCTCGGGCCTACCGATTATGCCCGGTAATATGCCGCCGAAATGGTGGACCCTTCCCAATCCCATGGTCGATTACACGGAGGGCAAGCTCTACGAATTTCTCTCGAGCTACGTGCCGGAATATGAGCCGGGCATACGCTACGAATACGCCAATCTGGGCTTCGGTTTGCTCGGTGTTGCGCTGGCGCGCCGCGCCGGAAAGAGCTATGAAGAGCTCATGATCGAACGGGTCTGCAACCCGCTCGGCCTTTCTCACATGCGCATTACGCTGTCAGATGACATGCGAAGGCATCTCGTGCAGCCGCACGACCTGGAGCTCAAGCCCACGCCGCTCTGGGGTATGCAGGCGCTCGCCGGAGGGGGTGCGTTCCGCTCCAACGCCAAGGATCTCACCGTGTTTCTCAAGGCATGCATGGGGCTGAAGCAAACGCCGCTCAGCAAAGCAATGGCGCGACTGATTGAAACGCGAACACCCACAAGGCTCGCGGGAACGGAGGCTGCTCTCGGCTGGTTCATCACATCGGCTAAAGATGAGGAATTTGTTTGGAAGACCGGTGGTTCGGGTGGCTGCAACTCTTTTATTGGCTTCTCGACGCGAAATCGACGCGGCGCGATTGTCCTTTCAAATTTTATTTGGAGCAATCAAGGCACGATCAACTTAGGAATGAAGCTGATTGACCCAGATCATCAGCCGATCGATTTCGCCGCATTTTTCACGTGAGGCCGGACGTGGCGGCTTGCTGGGTGTTTCGGGCCTGACGCTCGACTCAAGCCAGAATAGGTACCCTTAGACGCCGTAGGGTACGAGATTGAGACCATACGTCCGGAATGTGAACTCGGCTTAGGGTCCATGTACTCCCCCTCTGCCCGCGTCTCGGCGCTCCACACATTTCAAGCCTTTGGGAATTCTGAAAGCCCCGACGCAACAACGGCTTGCGGGGCGCCCTCGCGGTCGAGTGACCTCAATGGTCAGGGCCGCCCGTCTGCCCCTAGTTCTTGTGTGCTCGCAGGTGCGCCACCATACCCAGCCCCGCCAACAGAACACGCCGAAGTAGCCGTCAACATCGCGATTCTGTTCATCTGATGAAGAGAAAGTAGAACGCTAAAACCAGGATCAGATACGGATCGTCAATAGGCCGTACCGATTCCTTTCCCTTTCGTTCTTTGGCCACCAAATAGCGAGGATACCCGCAATAACTGCATTGGGAATGCCGACCAACAGTTGAAGCCAGAGTGGTCACTCTTTGACGTTGCTCATCGACTAGTGCTCCGGGTCAACCATACCCAACCCCGTCAGCAGCATCAACCATTCCGCCTTCGAGCATGCTAAGGTAGCCGCCAAAATCGTCTCCTGTTCCCCGGACTCGCGCCTGATATTCCGCTCCGGGTCCGCCCAATAGAATTGACAATTGATTCCCACGCTTTGGGCACAAAGGTCATCGCTATTTTCCCCGCCAAGACACCGGCGGCGAAGGAACCATCAAGTCCCGTGTATAACGTCGTCGGCGTTGTCAAGAGTCTTGTTGTGCGGCTCGATGCAAACCTCGAGCTGCGCGAGCCGGAGCGGGGTCAAGGGCGTCCCGCGAAGCGGGACGTTTATCCAAGGCCCCTGACGCCGGGTAGGGCTCGCCAAGATTGTCATTGGACCAAGCGCGAGCTTCGCCTTACTCAGGATTCTTTTACGGGTCTCGACCAAGGCTCGTCTCCTTGGAATCCTACGGTGAAGCTACTTCCACCAACCATGTATTCGATCTTCAACCACTAACCATGATTCTTTCTCCGAACTCCCTCTTCAGCTACCAAGGGAGGCAGGGCGCTCAATCAATAAGGCGATAGGCTTTCGCCTACCACAGGACTTGCCGGGCTACCCTGCATGCGAGCTGACGGCACGGGCTGTGCTGCTTCCCGCAGCTTCCAATACAGCCGCACCGCCAATTTTCGTGCGATGGCCACTTTCGCCACCCCACTACCACGGCGAAACTTCAATCGTTGATAGTCCCGCCGCAATTCCGGATCCAGCCGGGAGGCCGTCTGGGCGGCTTCGACCAGCAAGTAGCGCATCATCGGGTTACCTTGCTTGCTGATGGTCCCCAGCCGCTGCCGACCGCCAGAGCTTTCTTCGCTGGGATTCAACCCCAGGTAACTCACGACCTTTTTGCTGTTCGCAAAGCGGCTTACCGGCCCGATGGTCAGCACAAACGCCAGTGAGGTCACCGGCCCCACGCCAGCCTGCTGCATCAAACAGACGGCTGGCAGACGGCTTTCCGCGGCCTCGGTCACCGCCGCATCCAAGTTCGCGATCCACGGATCGAGTTGATCGAGCAATTGCAGCAGCTCTTGCCGTCGCAGACTAGCCCAAGGATCGAGGACCAGACCTTCCAGTTCCTTTCGGCCAGCCTTGGCCCACAGCTTTTTCTTTCGGCAAAGCCCTTGCCCCATCGCCAAGGCGTGCAGCTGATTCATCACCGAGGTACGAAAGCGAACCAGTTTGTGCCGATGCCGCAGCATTTGCCTCAGGTCCCGCTCCGCCGGTGAAGGTACCCAGATTCGGGGGAAACGGTTCGTGAGGAGCAAGTCGAGAATGTGCAGGGCATCGCGCGGGTCCGTCTTCTGCTTCCGCACCATGGCGGCACGGATCTCTGCCGCATCTCCGATCCAAAGTTCGTGATGGTATTCTCGCAGCGTTCTCGCGAACCACTGAGCATCGCAGGTAGCTTCCATGCCGACTCGGGCCGGACTCGGAAGCGTGGCATAAAACTTCTTGGCTTCTCCGTTCTCATGTTCCAACCGACGATTGATAACCTCGCCGGTCGTGGGATCCAGCATGGCTATTTGCTGGAAGCGTGAATGGAAATCACAACCTATAATAAACATCACTCGGCTCCTTTCTTCCGAGCCTTGGTCGATCACCTTCGCCAAGTCTACTCGGTCGAGGGGAGCCGACGACGTTATCCAATCAATAATCGCATACCGGACAACCGCTTTTTAAACGGAATCCTACTTGTCCGATTGGCGCTGCGTTTATCGGGAATTAGGACGAGTAGGGAGCTTCAACCTTCAGAATTCAAACTGTATCAATGAAGTTTAGGACTAACCCACGCTGGCGAGAAACTTAGAACCTAAGGATAGGACCAAATGTGATTCGGAGGTTGTTGTGCGCACCGCCGTTAAAATAGATGTCGTCACCCATTTCGAAACGCAAACCCACCGGACCCAGACTTGCCTCCACTCCTGCTCCCGGATAGATTGCAACGTTTAAGCTGGAGGTACGAATGCCGAGGAGCGTGCTCTCAATAGTGCCAAGCGGTAGTAGGCTTGCGCTTAGGCGGAAATCCATAAACCCGCCTTTAAGAGTGACGAATGGACGAAATCTACCCTTGTCGGGCTGCAGCGTAGGCCCGACAAGGCCATGAGTGACGCCAATCGACGTGTGTTCAATCGCTGTTATATCGCCGTTCGTAATGTTGCGGTAAGTCTCGTGGAAGTTGATCCCGTAGTCGTAAGCAAGCTCCCCTTCTATCATCACTTTGCGATGAATGCGGTATCCAAACCGTCCGCCCACGCCGAAGTTGTTGGTGTTGGTCTCGGAAATGCTGAAGTAATCGAGAAATATGCCAGCCTCGACGCGCTCTTGTGCGCACAACAGAGGCGAACCTCCGCACAGCATAAGAGCTAGAACGATGGGAGCAAACTTGCGCCACACAACGTGCACCTCCCGACCCAATAGATAGCTGGACAGAGATCATGGCGACACGCAAACCAGGGCTCGTAGCCCTGCCTTGTTCGCTTGACGAACCGTCGCGGTCTCCAGCGTTTATGCCGTTGCCGAGCGACCCGCAACGAAGTGATAAACAATCGAAATGACCGCTAAGACCAAAAGGATGTGTATGAAGCCCGCAGTCACATGAAAGGCAAAGAATCCGCCCAGCCACATCAATAACAGCACGAGGCCGATAATTCCAAACATATTCATCCTCCTATGAGCGAAATTTGGCTGGCCGCACCTTGCGGCGGTTCTTTGCTATTTGAGACCTCTTAGGGCCATCAGTCGATCGGGGCAAGACGTTACTGCGGGTTGTGGATTTCTGTATAAGTTCGGGGTCCGACTGTGGATCATGTTGCGGGATCAGATTGAGTACAACGAGTTCTGTCGTCGTGGACAGAAGCAGCAGAAAAGCAGTGAAGCCTGTGCGGGTAATCGGAAATCACTTGAAATCCACTTGATTGCATAACAATGTCGGCTCCTCGACCCGAGTAGACTGTGGTTTATCGACGACCGCAGGCTCGGAGAAAGGAGGCGAACATGATGATTATAGGCGTCCGTCGATAAGACGTGCTGACTCGCCTTTAAAAATTACGCGCAAAACGCTATCGAGTTGTTTGTCTCTCATGAATTTCAGCCCTTGGAATAGCAGCAGTTCAGTCTCGATTTTGATTTCGGCGTGTTCGAGTGGAGTTTCGCCTGGCTAGCAGGACCGTTCGCAAGGAAGGGCGAGCGCCTACTTCACGACAAGCGTCAGATTCTGACTTTGTGTCGATGAGCCCGACTTGGCCGTCACAACGATGGTATATGTGCCCGCCGAGGTACTGTTGCCGCTCGGAGTTGGATTCGTCGGAGCAGGCGAACCTCCGCCACCGCAAGCACACAAGATCAATGCAAACGCCGGTACGAATCTCCACCGCATTCTCACCGGTCGCGCCGCGCTAATTGCGATCAGCAGTGTCAGACATCCGAGGGTAGCCAGCGGCCAAAGCCACAACAACGGCCGTTCAAACTGCGTTAGCCACACACCAGAATGTGCTGTCGTCGTCACACTTACATTGAAGGTCGAAGGCGTGGTTGCGCTGAGGGTGACGCTGTTGGGAACAGAACACGTTGCGCCGGTAGGAGCTCCTGTACAATTGAGCGCAGCCGTGCCGCTTATGCCAGCCCCGCCAATGGATAGTCCGTAAGTCGCTGTTGAGCCCGCCGTGACCGTCGCCGACGCGGACCCGCCCGAAGGCACTCCCAGGCCTACGCCTGGAGGCGTTCCCGTTCCGCCGCCTCCTCCACCACCGGTGCCGCCACCGCCGCCTGCTGAATTGCCTGTCAATGCCACTGTCTGCGGACTGCCCGGCGCGTTGTCCGCAATGGTCAGCGTTCCCGTTTGTACGCTGTCCGAAGTGGGAGTAAACGTCACCTGAATCGTGCAATCACTCGACGGCCCCACAGGGGCTCCGCACGCCGTCGTCGCCGCGAAGGGCCCCGTCGTCTGAACCGAAGTAATTTGGAGTGGTCCGGTGCCGTTGTTGGTCACGCTGATCTGCTGCGCACCGCTGGTCGTCCCAACCGGCTGCGTCCCGAACGTAAGACTCGTCGGTGAAAGTATTACACCCGCCTGGCCGGCGTTACCGCTCAAGGCGACCGTCTGCGACGCAATACTGCCGCCAAACGCCACCGTCAGCGTGCCTGTCCGTGGCCCAGTGACCGAAGGCTTAAAAACCACACTGATGTCGCACTTTTGCCCAGCGGCCACACCCGCTGAACAATTGTCCGTTTCCAGAAAATCACCTATGATCGACACCATCGGCGATGCCGCCGCATCTCCGAAGTTCCCTACCTGCACGTCCTGCGAGGAGCTGAAGGTGCCCACATTTTGATTGGTGAAAGAAAGCTGTTGCGGACTGACCTCGGGAACAGAAGCGCCCAGACTCGGAGCGATCTTCAACAGGAAGTTGGGGATTTCGCCGGTGTCGTTTCCGGCTCCTGGAGTGAGAGCAGCAGGACCAAGTGAGTTCGCGGTGGGGAGAATCGTTGAAGAACAGAGAATGTATGCATCGCTGTTTCCGTCAACGGCTACCGTGCTGGCCGAAGGTATGCCCTGCCCGATTAGTCCCGACGAGTGCCCAAAAAACGTAGCCCACTGGGCGATACCTGTGTTGTCGAGCTTGACCGCGATATTCACGTTGCCCGTGCTTGGTGGGTAGCCCTGTATCGGGTGCAAGAGGTTCGGCTGGAAATCCGACGGGACCGAAACAAGCCCTATCACATAGGCCGCGCCGGTTGAGTCGACGGCGACGGAGCCGCCTTGCGTATCGCCATCGCAAAGCGTCGTAGAGTAGATGAGTCCCGATCCATCTGTCTTAAACTTGGTTACAAAACCTGCGAAATCACCGGAAATAACGTTCCCGCAAAATGCGTTGGGAGTGACCGGCGGAGCGGCGCTCGACCAACCTGTCAGGACCGCGCGGCTATTTGAATCCAGCGCCAAGCCGGTAGCCAACGCATTCTGACCGAACAATGTCGAATAAACCTGGCCCGTTCCAGTTGGATTAAGTGCCATCACGAACGCGTCCCCGCCGGTTGTTGGAGATGTCTGATAAGCACCCGCCGTCGTCAGAAATCCCGGACCGGCTCCGGAACCAGCAACGAAAGCGTCACCGGAGGAATTAACCGCAATGCCGGCCACGGAAGAAAATGAAGGATTGGGACCATCGATATAGGTGGCGTAGTCCAGACCGGTCGCATTCTGATTCAGCTTGAGCACAAAGTCAGCGCCTGGAGACGTTTGAAAGGCACCGACGGTTACCGGTAGAGGTCCCCATATGGAAGTGAATCGATTGATGCTGTTCTGTGTTGCCACGCCGGTAATATACAGAGCTCCGTTGGAGTCCAACGCTATCTTGCTTGGAGTAACAAATTGGAAGTTGTTCACGGGTGTTCCGCTGGAAATCGGTTGCTGCAGTAGCGTCGAGTAAATGAGCGTCGAACCATCAGGGCTCAGCTTCGCGGCGTAGGCCGCTCCCCCGGTTACATTCGAAGGAATCGTGTTACTAAAAACGCCGCTTGTGAGTGGAAAGGCTTGGGACCCGGCCTGCGCAGGGAAAGTGGCGACTCCGCTTACATACGCCGAGCCAGTCGAGTCAACGGTCATAGCCTGCCCGCCGCTGTTACCAAGAAATACGGCGTATAGGACATGGGAGCCAGTCGGGTCGATCTTGACGATGAACGTGGGGTTGTCCTGCGGCGCAGTTGGGCCAGAGCCGTTGGCGCTTACCGGGAAGATCGGGGCGTTGGTTGAACCCGTGAGATAAACTCCGCTGTTGTCCGCAGCGACGTCCGTAATGAAATCCGTACAGCCGACGCAATTACTTGATAAGAAGGTCGCAAACGCCAAGGCGGGATCAATAGTCAGCGGCTGGTCGTGATCGTAGCGTCCCAGAGCGAAAGCGAGATCGCCGCCACGCAAAGAGTATTCAGCGGTGACGACAGCTGCCGCGCTACTGGACTGGTAGGCATGCGGTTTCTTGAAGCGTACTACTTCTTTCCCGCGCATCTTGATCGCGATATCGCCTTCACGCGTCAATGAAGGAGTGGCACCCTCAACCCTGAGGTGAACCGATTTCGGATCCGCGCCAGGGGAGGCGATGACGTCGTATTCCAATTGGCCATCTCGAAAGTAAAAAACTACATCGACGCCCGGATACAGATTGGAGTAACGCACGCGGCCGTACTGTGGAACGCGAGTGCGCCAAAGCTTGGGATCAGAACCTGAAAAATAGTTGCTGGTCCCAGGCAGTTTCTCGATTCCCGTGACGTCTGCTTTCGGATTCGCGCCTTCAAAACGCAGTCGGAAGTACCGCGATGTCGAGTCAGCCGCAGCGCCCTTACCAGCCTCTGGCAGCACAACTGTCACCCCAGCCCTCGTCAGAAACAGCGAATAATCCTTCCCGTGGTTGAGATACAGCACTTCGCCGTCGACCTGACCTGCATTGCGTTCAAAATAGGAATGTTCTTGCTGCAGGAATTGTGCACCTCCGTCTGGAGACGACTTGGCTGCCACGACGCGCGCATCGTTCACATCTTGAGCGCCATGCCACAGAGTGGGAAGCTGAGCAGAGTTGCGCGAATCGGAGGAAGGAAAAAAAACAAAGAACGCGCAGATTGCTAAAGCCAAGCCAAAAAACGCAAAGGCCCAAAAGCGGCGGGAAGATGAACCCATGGAGCACCTCCAACTGACGTCTCAGCCAGAGCGCTGCGATTCCAGAGGAGCGAACCGGCAAACGGCTGATGTGGAAGACCGGTCACTGCGGAGGAGACCAGGAACATCGACGTGCATGATATCACCAACGACGTTCCAGTACTAGCATATTATTCTAGCGTATCGTGATCGTACGGCAAATAGAGTTGTTGCAAGCTTCGCCGAGGTCAGGAGCAACGCTAATTCCGAACTAGCGCGCAAAAATCTTATCCGCAGGAATCTAGGGTGTTGCGACATTTGCCAAAGACAATGCAAAAGCCACCGGCGACACGCTCGCTGCCTGTGGGGGCATCGTCAGGCAATGGCATATACAGATTGCGGTTCATTACTTGTGACCTCGTTTATTTCTCTTTTTCTGCTGACCGGCTCTGTGAGCGCAGCAGCCAGGTACTTCACAACATTTCTACTTCGTATGCCTCGCGAAGACACGCAGTCGCGATTACAGGCTTTTGTGAGAAGCGAACTCGCTGTCCGTGAATCAGTTCATCTTTTCGCTTGCATAGACTGATAAACCGCACGTCGTCATCGGAAATGACTTTCGCGGCAAAATGAACGTCTCGAAGCGGCACAACTTCGAGCACATAGCCTAGCAACGTCTGGGCCGGCGCGAGTAGCGCTTTCGATTAACGTTTGCGGCTAGTCCGTCCTGTTACAATTGGCAGTTGAAACCCAACCGCGAGGTCCGTAGAATACCGAGCAATGTTTTGCTGAACGCAGCCGGCGACGGCACAGGTCAGGGAGTTGTAAAAGTGTCGCACAGTGATACGCGGTGCATCGCGCGCATTCTCATCGTGGAAGACGTCCCGGCTTTTCGACGATTAATCTGCACGATGCTTGCGCAAAGGCTCGATTGGCGAGTCGTTGCAGAAGTAGCCGATGGATTAGAGGCGGTACAGAGAGCGGCAGAGCTAAAACCAGATTTGATTTTGCTGGACATCGGGCTTCCCACTATGAATGGAATCGACGTCGCTCGACAGATTCGCCAGCTTTCCCCGGCGTCCAAAATCGTCTTCTTGAGTCAGGAAGATTCTGCCGACGTAGTGGAGGAAGCTCTTAGCACGGGGGCTTGGGGCTACGTTGTGAAAACAGACGCCGGGACGCAACTACTTGCCGTTGCGGAAGCCGCTATCTCGGCAACACAGTCTGTCAATGCCTAAGGTCAACCGTCATTTCGCTTTTCGTTTAATTCAATTCGCAGGGAAAACTTATCGTCAAACATCCGCCCTACGACATGACCCATTTCCGAGATACCGGCGACCACCGATGCAAGCTCAGGTGCTGGAACTTTCAATTGCGAAAACCCACAGTCCAAGCACACTAACAGCTTCGGAAATACAAAGACGCCGGGGTTGTCAATCTTCTTGATGCCCCTGAAATGGATAATCAACTCAGCAGAGAGTTCGGTCTGATTGTTGGATTTGCATGACAAACATGCCATAAAGCCTCGCTCGTTCGCCTTCTACTTTGACCCTGGGTGGCGTGGGACTGAGCTGAGACATCCAAAACGCTGGAAGGCACCTTTGTACGATAGCGTACCACAACTAGAAAACCGAATAGCAAGGACAATCGAGAGTTGATAGTCGTTTGAACTCATCGTCCCTATAATATTCGCATTCGACCTCCTCGCTTTTCCGTTTCACCAAGTGCGCAAATCCCACTCGACGTAAGTTTTACTGTTCTCCAGAATGCGCTTGCCCTCGCGCTGCCATTGCGCATGACGCTTGCGTAAACGCTGCGCTCGCTCGCTGATTCCTAGATAGTGCGTCTGCTCTGACAGCCGGCGGTGGGCCTCTTCGAGGATGTCGGTGGGGACAAGATCAGAGGCACGCAGCGTTTTGACGTGGTTCGCTTGCCTTTTGCCCTGGGCGTACTCGTTGTTCAGATGATTTTCCGCCGGTCTTGACCCGCATGAATTCACGCGCGATCTCGCGCGGTTCCGCGACAGACACTCTCGGGGGAGTTTTTATCCATCTATTTTTTAGACGAGGCACGTGAGACTCTGCCCAAAGGGCGATAAGATGCCCACAGGGTCCTTTAACTTTTATCGGGAAAGCGGCGAACTACAGACTGCCAGAACGGAACTACTGTCGAACTACTGGGAGTAGGATGCCCTTCGAGTCAAAATCGCTTCAACGAATTTACCGCCCAACGCCAACGGCGAGCGACAAAATGCTTCTACCCGTACGATGCTTTTCAGTTCCAAATCGTTAGAACGAATTTACCAGGACAAAATCATCGACGGATGCACCCGCGCCCGCATCTGCGAAGAGAAAGGAATCAACCCGCGGTACCGGTTTATCCAAGAGCTCGAATCTGCTCTCATCTACGCCGTCGAGGTCAACTGATCCCGCCGACAACTAACCTTTTAAGTACTGCGCTCGTTCCTTGGCTTCTTTCTTGGCTTCTCTCTTGCCGCGCCGTCGGGTCTGGAGACTTCTCCGACGTTAGTAGAAGCAAGATGCCGTTCTGCCATATGTGGTACCCGAGCACGAATCGTGGTGCCATCGCCATGCTTCATACCACGTGATCCTCCGCGTAGGGACAAGGGACAGGTTCAGGCGGGGATGCTTACTTCTGGGATTCTGCTGAAATTGGTTTGGTTTTTGCCGCTGCGCTGATGGAGTCGGAGACGACCCAACTGCCGCCGGCCAAAGCGATGCTGACCGCGTTGCCGGCCCAATTGAAGTGATTGCTTGGCCCGGCGGATAGATTCGGAATCCAGACCAGCAACTCGAAGATCACGATCTCCGCAGTGAGGAGGCGCGCGGCAAGCGGCGCCATGATGCCGGTGAGGATGGCTACGGCGGCCCCGAAAAAACCCATGGTAGTGGCATAGGCCCAGAACATCTTGGTCGGCGGAAGCCAACCCGGGATCCAGCCCAACAGGCCGGGCATGTCAATGATGTGGACGATGCCGAAGGAAATGGGGCAAATACCGAAGAGGAGTACGAAGAAGGGCCGGCGGCGCGCAATGGATGAACCGGCAGGCGAGAAGATCGCGCAGAGAACCAGTCCAGCGGCGACCAGGGAGAACTCCTCAAAGACATTGCCGATGGGATCGTAATTGCCGAGATTCACAAAGGCCTTGGGCACCCAGATGAGCGTGAAAACAGAGTAGACAATCGTCAGGTCAGAGCGCCGGCACGCGCGGTCCGGAGCAAGAGGAGGGCGATCCCCCCGGCGAGTTCAATGACCGCAGTGAGATAGGCGAGCGGTACGCGCAGAGGGATGTTGGGGCTTACGTTCTGCCAGGTGGTGGCGAAGTCGCCGGAGACCAGGCCCAGGAGGCCGAGAAAGATGGCGGCTCCGCCGTAGACGTAAAGCCCGAGATTTGATGCGCCGCTGCGTTGTTTTGCCATCGAGTCCCGGTGACTTCAGTATCTCTCGGCGAGGTGCGGTGAGCACAGCACTGAAGGTAGATCAGAACGTCAACGTCTGTCTTGAATGATTCGGACATCCCCAGGCCAACCCACGTCGGTATTCGTGAAAATCAAGGCGATTTTTAGATTTCCGCAAGGACTACCGAGGAGCGGCAGGCGCAAAGAAGTCGACAAGATTGCCGTCAGGGTCGCGAAAATAAATTGAGCGGGTGCCCCATGGTTGAGTGGTTGGTGCTTTCACCCACTGCTTCACAACATCGTGTAGCCGCGCATACTCCTGATCGACGTCGCTCACTCTAAACTCCAGGATCGCGCTGTGGTTCTGTCCAGGCAATGTAGAACCGGGGATGTATTTCTCTTGTGACTCGGCTGAAAACAGCGCGAGAACTCCTGTGCCGGTTGGAACGTCCACGTAGGTTTCATCTACCCTGTGTGGTTGTATTTGCAGCACCTGCGCATAGAAAGCAGCAAGCCTGTTGACATCATTCGAGATGAGACATGTGTTGATCAGCGTAGGAGCAGTGTTCGATATTGGTCGGGAGCCACTGCCCTCGCTGGGGCGAGGATCGGAGGCCACTGTTGCCGCAGCCAAGCCAAGGATTAGAAATTGTGCACAAACCATCGAGGTTCTCATGATAGTGCCCTTCCTCATTGATTCCGACCTAGACCGGCATCATCACGAAGATAAATCGCAACGCTTGTGTGCGTCTTGAATGAATCGGACAACTGTCTTAGCGGTCTTCGCCGCCGGCACCGTTAACGAAGAGATCGGACAATCGGAGATCGCATCGCGCAGATTGAAGCCCTCAACTACAGCGGGCGAAGTTGGCCGTGGATTTGTACAACGCTCTGGCGAAGGAACCTAACTATCGAAATCGCTATACTATTGAAAAAGAAAGAGATTCTAGCTTCTCGCCCGGGCGAGAAGCTACTTTTTCGAAAAAGTCGAGTATCGAACATGCGATCGCCAAAGTCTCCCAAGCAGCTGGTGTACACCCGGCCACCACCAAACGCATGCTGAATATCGAGCAGCATGGATCACCGAAACTAAAAGCGCAGGTGATGGCAGGTGAAGTGGGAATTCAAACGGCCGATCGGGAAATAACAGCACGAGGGGTGTAAATTGCACCTGAATTGCACCCAACTCGGTCATTGGCGTGGGTTGGTCTGGGTTGGTCTGGGGAGCTAAGTCGCTGATTCTAAAGGTAAGTCGTTTGTTTGGGGCTCTGTGATCAAACTTGAAAGGGCCGCGTGCTAACCGTTGCACCATAGCGCCAAACCGGTGGGAACCACAGCCACATATTTTAACAGACATGACTGAAATCGCCGAATTGTATCGAGCGGTGGAAATTGGCAGGCTAGTTTTTAAGCGCGGCGTCAACATCGGCCAGCGCGGAGTTCGAATTGGGGAGCCATGCGGCGCCCAATTTGCGGACGGCGGCTTGGACTTCTGAGATCGGGCGGCCGGATAATTTGGTGCGAAAGCGTTTCCAGTCGCTCCGAAGGCTTACGCATTCTTCCAACGTCGCGTCTTTCAGATATTGCTTCGCCGCTCCCGCTGCCGAACCGTACTCATCGATAAAATCCTGGTGAAGATAGGCGGCGAAGAATTCACTCAGGGTCGGGAAGTCTTCGAGGGAAACAACGACCTTCTTCTTCGATGGATCGGGTTTCATTCTCGCGAGTCCCCGTAACGGGCTTCAGGATAGGTGGTGAGCACGAAGAAACTTGTAAGCGAATCGGCTTTCAGGACGACGACCGCGGAAGTGCAAGGGACCGAAGTGGACTCACCGTGTTCGATACCGCGGCCGATATTGCGACCAGCGTCGAAGTGCAAAGCGAGGTTGGCGCGTGGATACCCTCGATCGATCCAGCGATCGATCTTGGCGTGATCGGCGCGCAATGCGGCGGCAACGGTCTCTTCGGCTGCGGCGCGATCGGTCCAGGTGGAGGCTGCGGAGATGTTGCGTTCACGGCGGAGGCGTTCGCGAAGCTCGTCGTCGGTGCGGCCAACATGCTTTTGCAGGGTGTGGCCGCCGCGCTTTTCGTCGCGTGCTAGATCGTAGCGATCTTGAGTGCTCGCCGTCGCGCGGAATGGCGCGGATGCGACGGATGCTTCGGGGCTCGTCGGGTGCGCATCGCTGGAACGATCGGAAGATGCGGATTGGCACGCGACGAGACCGAAGGAGAAAACGCCAAGTAAAAGGAAAAAGCTAGCGATTCGCGAATGGAGTAATTTCTGCAGCGGATTGAATTCAGCCGATGAGCGGAGATCAACGGGTACATCGAACTCAAGTGGCGACGTGGAAGCCACGTTTACTTTTGCCGATCTTGAACTTCTTCGTTCCAGGCCAACTGGATGGCTTCGAGCTTGGATTCGTTGGATTTCTGCGGATCGCCAGCGAAACCGGGGAGTTCGGTCACCCATTTGTGCAGGTCGGTGAAGCGAATAGTGAAAGGGTCAACGTCGGGGTGCCTGTCGGCCAGGCCGATGGCGATGTCGTCGAGACTGTCCCAATCGAAGGTGGGCATTGCGACTCCTTAGGATAAAGGCAAGAAGATGTGCCGAGGCCACGGAGAATCAGTGATCCTTTTCCTTAACGTGATTCTTATTCCACTCGGGGATTTCGATGATCATGTCCGTCGTCCCGTCGGGAACGGTCTGGCAGCCGAGACGCGATTTCGGAGTAATACCGGGAGCTTCGTCGAGTTCGTCGAGTTCGGCGTCAGTGGCTTCGTTACAGGATTCCAGACCCTGTTTAACAATCACGTGGCAAGTGGAGCACGCGCAGACACCGCCGCAGGCGTGATCCAGACCGGCTTTGATGCCCTCGGAAAGATCGAGAATGCTGCCGGGCAGGCCGTTGTGGCCATACGGAACCTTCGCCGGATCGACTTCAATCGTTTTGCCGCTGGGAAGAAACGTGACTTTATATTTCTTCGTGGCGGGGGTGTATTTGACTTCTTCGATGTACGGGTTGCTGCCGCCCATGTTGCTCTCTCCTCTACTTTCGGGACAACCTCAATAGCGTTCAGGCGCAAGACACAAGTGTCTTGTGCCACTCAAACTTCGGCTAGTTTGCGGCCTTCCAATGCTGTTGATACTGCACCGTTCATCACGAGTTCCGCAAGGCGTTCGGTTGCGTGATTCAGTTCGTCGATGCGCTTGCGAATGAGCTTGTAGTCTTCGCCGGCGACGGATTCTTTCAGCGCGGCGACAGAACTATCGATTGCGGCGCGCTCTTGTTGCGACAGCGATTTGCCGACTGGAGTTATGAGCGCTTTTTGCGTTGCCGTGAGAATCGATTCGGATTCGGTGCGTGCTTCGATGACCTGGCGCTGCGCGAAATCCTGCTCGGCGTATTCGATCGATTCTTCGAGCATGCGCTCGATCTCGGTATCGTTGATGCCGTAACTTGGCTGGACTTCGATAGTGTGCTGCTCGCCGTTTCGCAGATCTTTGGCTGCGACTTGCAGGATGCCGTTGGCGTCGATGAGGAATTTGACTTCGATGCGCGGCAGACCCGCGGGTGCCGGCGGAACTTTCAGGATGAAGCGCGCGAGCGAGCGGCAATCTTTCGCGAGTTCGCGCTCGCCCTGGAGGACGTGAATGTCGATTCCGGTCTGATTGTCGACGCCGGTGGTATACATCTCCTGCGCGCTCGCCGGGATGGTGGAGTTGCGCGGGATGATTTTTGCGACAGCGCCGCCGTAGGTTTCGATGCCGAGAGAGAGCGGCGTCACGTCGAGCAGCAGCATGTTTTGCACGCCGCGATCGAGAATGTTGGCCTGGACCGCGGCGCCAAGAGCGACAACCTCGTCGGGGTTGAGTTCGGTGTGTGGCTTGCGGTCGAAATATCTTTCGACGGTCGCGCGGATAAGCGGGGTGCGCGTCGTGCCGCCGACGAGAACAACTTCGTCGATTTCTTCAGGCTTCAGATGCGCGTCGGCGAGAGCTCGCTTTACCGGGTCCATCGTACGATCGACGATGGGGCGTATCCATGCGTCAAAGGCGGCTCGCGTAAAACCAGTAGCGTAGATTGCACCCGTGGGCAGAGAAAGCCGAACGATGGCATCCTCTTTCTCGGATAGTTGATGTTTGAGATCGATCAAAGCCTTACGTAACTCTTGGACGAGTTCGGGGTCTTGACGCACATCGTATTGGTAGCAATCGATGATGTCCTGTCGAATCCGCGATTGCAGAAGATTGTCGATGTCGTCGCCGCCAAGGTGCGTGTCGCCGTTGGTGGAGAGCACCTGGTAGATGTCGCCTTCGCTCGTGGAGATAAGCTTGAGTACGGAGATGTCGAACGTGCCTCCGCCGAGATCGTAAACGGCGACTTTACCGCGCTGTTTTTCGTGGAGACCGTACGCGAGCGCGGCTGCAGTCGGTTCGTTGACGAGACGAAGAACTTCGAGTCCCGCGATCTTCCCTGCGTCCTTCGTAGCTTGGCGCTGCGCGTCGTTAAAATAGGCGGGTACGGTGATCACGGCGCGATCGACGGTCTCACCAAAATAAGCTTCGGCCCAATTCTTCAGTTCGCGAAGAATGAAGGCGGAAATTTCGGGTGGCGTGAAGGTTTTGTCGCCGAGCGTAACGCGGATTACATTTTTGCTCGATGGATCGATGCGAAATGGAAATAGCTTGAGTTCGTCTTGAACATCAGCAACACCGCGACCCATCAGCCGCTTCACGGAATAGATACTGCGTTCCGATTGCGTGAGCAATCGGCGGCGTGCGGGTTCACCGACAATAACGCTGCCATCAGCGTCGACGCTAACGACCGAGGGGCACAGCGTACTACCGCTTGGGCCGACGATGCACTTCGGCGCATTCGTTTGCGGATCGATGTACGCGACGAGGCTGTTCGTTGTGCCTAAATCAATTCCTACAATTCTTCCCATGTTCTGTCAGGCCAATTCCTTTGCGACATTATTGACCAGGTTGCGGATATACGAGCGGCGATTCAGCAGCTCATTGAGCCGGACCTTGATGGCCGCGCGATCGGAGTCCGCCACATCGCCGTCAATCGCCGCGTCCCACTGTTTTGCTGCGGCGAAAAGCTGTTGATCAACTTCCAGCAATTTCTGTTGAAACCCAGTTTGGGCGAGTTCCAAATGTGACTTCAGAGTCTCCAGATCGGCGCCGCTTTCTTTTGCTTCTCGAAGTTCGTCGAGCGATTCGTTGAGCTCAAACACCTCTTCGAGCAATTCGGGTGGCGCTTGTTGCTTTTGCTCGCCTTCCTTGCGCGCGCCTTCAATTTCGAGGAGATATTCGACGCGGCCAACGGGATCGCGAAGTACGCGATACGCGTCGTTGACCTCGGAGCTGCGCTTGAGGGAACTCGCTTGTTCTTCAGCGCTCGCGTTGACGAAATTGTCCGGATGCAACTTCCAGCTCAGCTGCAGGAATTTCTGTTCCAGGCCCGGCATTTCGATCCACAGTTTCCGCGGCAGGCCGAAGAGCGCGAAGTGGTCGAATTTTTCGGGAGCTGTGGAAGGAGCGTTCATGCGATTCCCTTTGTCGTTCGATTCCACTTTTCTCGCAATCCCAAAGACAGATGATTAAACCACGCATCGATCGAGTCTTCGAAAATCTCCAGAGGGACGGCCAAAAACTCGACGAGATCCGGCACTGCGGGCTCCAGGCACAAATAAAAAAAGTGGCTGGCTGCGTGGCTGCCAACCACTTGTCGGATCAGCCGCCTTGCGGCTCACGCCGGCATAGACTCTTCGTCTCTCAGGGCGAGCATGAGTGTCTGTGCTACTAGGCGGTGAACGAACTGCCGCAGCCGCAGCTTCGTGCGGCATTGGGATTCTGAAATACGAATCCCTGACGCATCAGCGTTTCTTCGTACTCGAGCACGGTGCCGTTGAGATAGAGCAAGCTTTTGGGGTCGACGAAAATGCGGGCGCCGAATTCCTCGAAAATTTTGTCGCGGTCGCGGGCCTGCGTGTCAAGACGCATCGCGTAAGACAATCCCGAACATCCGCCGCCCTGCACACCCACGCGCAGCCCGCCCTGATCGAGAGGGACGCCGTCTTTTTCCAGAAGCGCACGGATTTTCCGCGCGGCGCGTTCGGAAACGCGAATTTGGGGTGTGCTTGGTGCGACTGTTTCCAATGCCATGAGTTTGCCCAGGACGGGCCCGGCAGTGCCGTGCCCGTGCAAAATTAGTGCGCGGCCTTTTCGGCCAACGGAACTTCGATGCCGTGCTTTTTCTTCCAGTCGCCGATGGCGGCCTTGATGGCGTCTTCGGCGAGGACCGAGCAGTGAATCTTCACTGGAGGCAGCGCGAGTTCGCGAACGATGTCGGTGTTCTTGATGTTCAGCGCTTCTTCGACGGTCTTGCCTTTGACCCACTCGGTAGCGAGCGATGAGCTGGCAATCGCCGAACCGCAGCCGAACGTCTTGAACTTGGCTTCCTCAATAACGTTGGTGTCGGGATTGATCTTCATCTGCAGCTTCATCACGTCGCCGCATTCGGGCGCGCCAACCAGGCCCGTGCCTACGTTCGGATCTTCTTTCGGCAGGCTACCGACGTTGCGGGGATTATTGTAGTGGTCGACTACCTTTTCGCTGTAAGCCATTGGTTGCTGCTCCTTTGCTACTCAAACTTGTTACCGAAAGCTACTCAAACTTGTTACCGAAACTTAGATTCGCGAACCCGAACTTAGTGCCCGTGCGAAATCGAACAAACCCTCTAGCGGCCCGCTCCGACTTTTGCGGTCGCGTTCAAGCCGGAACTCTTCACAACATCTTCCGACAACGCAACATTGGGAACCGACGCGGAACGGCCCGCGGCAAGTTGCCGCTGCACGTCGCGAATCAATTCCGCATTGACGCCAAGGCTCTTCAGGAAAGTGCGAACCTGCTGCACTTCATGAAATGCACGAACGCCCGCTGTGCCTTCGCCATCGGAATCGTAGGGCACGAAAGATACCCGAAACGCGGCTCCGACGCCACCAATCGAGCGGTGAATCCGAATTGTTCCTTCATTTGCCATGTTCTGTGTCCTGTCCTTCAGTCAGTGAGAATTTTGTTCGGCCTAGGCTGTCTGCCACTTCACTTTCGAGATATCGATGCCTTCCTTGGCCATCTCGTAAAGCGGCGAAAGCTCGCGAAGCTTGCTTACGACCTGAACCATCTTGTCGACGACGTAGTCGACCTCTTCGGGGGTGTTAAACCGGCCGAGGCCGAAACGGATCGAGGTGTGCGCCAAATCTTCGCCCACGCCTAATGCTTTGAGTACATAACTAGGCTCGAGGGTTGCTGATGTGCACGCCGACCCGCTCGAAACCGCAATGTCGTTGATTCCCATAAGGAGCGATTCGCCCTCGACGTAGGCAAAGCTCATGTTGAGGTTGTTCGGCAGACGGTGCTCCATCGAGCCGTTGATGAAGACCTCGTCAAGCTTGGCTTCGAGGCCCTTCCGCAGACGCTCGCGGAGTCCAAGGAGACGTTCGCCTTCGTTCGCCATCTCCTGTTGAGCAATCTCGCAAGCCTTACCGAGGCCGACGATACCGGTGACGTTGAGCGTCCCGGAACGCATACCGCGCTCGTGGCCGCCGCCATCGATGCTCGGCGCCAGCTGAACGCGCGGGTTACGGCGGCGAACGTACAGCGCGCCGACGCCCTTCGGTCCGTAAATCTTATGCCCCGAGATCGAGAGCAGGTCGATGTTGTCTTTCTGCACGTCCACGGGAATCTTGCCAACCGCCTGAACGCCGTCGACGGCGAAAATGATGCCGTGCTCCTTGGCGATCTTGCCGATTTCCTGGATCGGGTTGATGACGCCAATTTCGTTGTTGGCGTACATGATCGTGATCAGAATCGTCTTCGGCGTGATGGCCTTGCGGACATCTTCCGGGTCGACGCGGCCGTCTTTCTGCACCGGCAAATAAGTAACTTCGTAGCCGTACTTCTCAAGGCGCTTGCAGGTATCGAGCACAGCTTTGTGCTCGATCGCTTGCGTGATGATGTGGTTGCCCTTCTCGCGATACATCTCGGCAACGCCCTTGATCATCAGGTTGTCGGACTCGGTGGCGCCGCTGGTGAAAATGATCTCTTTCGGCGTCGCGCCGATCAGCGAGGCAATCTGCTGGCGCGCGGTTTCGATCGCTTCTTCACCGGCCCAGCCGAACGAGTGGTTTCGGCTCGCGGCGTTTCCGAATTTCTCCGTGAAATAAGGCAGCATCGCTTCCACGACGCGCGGGTCGACTGGCGTGGTCGCGTGATTGTCCATGTAAATCGGTAGTTTCACAGCCATGTTCCGTCTCCTGCTTCCTGAATGCTCTTGCTACCAGCCCCTATAGCGGGGCCGAAGATAGCGCGACCAGCGCCGGCTCATGCGGGTCTTCGCTCATCTGAGAAATCGTTACCATGCCGAGCACTTGCAAGATGCTCTCGTTTACGCGACGCAGCGGCTCGCGGACCGAACACTTGTCGGTAGCGTCGCACGCCCCGTGGCTGGTTACGCAGGACGTGATAAGGACCGGGCCATCAATCGCCGAAATTACATCCAGCGCACTGATTTGTCCCGGTTCCTTGGCCAATTGATATCCGCCGCTCGAACCGTGCTTGGCCGCGACCAAACCCTGTCGAGCCAGCTTTTGCAGCACCTTCGCCATCAGCGTCGTCGAAATTCCGTACTCTTCCGAAATCTCGTTCGCGCTACACGCGTGAGCGTTGCGACGCATCGCCAGGTGTTTCACGGCGATCAATCCGTAATCCGCTTTTTTGGACAGCTTGAACATCGGCGAGCAATCTTTCTGCCGCTTGTCAGTCAAATGCGACTTAATCGGTCCCAGTTGGAATTCTAGCCTCTTCCAGGCCGCAAGTCAAACTCTAATGATGCATCCAAAGTAAGGCAAAGCTTGTGTTTCGAGTGGGTTATAGTACCGTCCACAGGTCGCTCGGTCCTCCCCCATACACCTTCGGGCCGTGATAGGCTGCTTCGCGCATTGGATGAGGAGACGGGGATGAATCGGTACAAGCTTTTGGGCAATTTTCTGAGGATGTCGTGGCTGGGGGCGTGTGGATTCCTCGCAATTGGAGCGGCGAACGGGGAGGCAGACGCTCCAGCCGACCAGGCCTACGACGGGGCGAACACTAGGAACAATGGTCAAAACGATGAAAATAAGACGTTTACACTAGTTGGCGCCGGCGATATCGCTGGCTGCGGTGCGGCGCTCGCCGGAGCGGAAGCTACCGCCAAGCTGATCGAGAAGATTCCTGGAGAGGTTTTCGCCTCTGGCGATCTCGCCTACGAGCACGGCAATGCCGCCGAGTTCCATGAATGCTATGGCAAGACTTGGGGGCGATTTAAAGACCGAACCCACCCGACCCTTGGCAACCATGAGTACGGAGTCCCAGGTGCGGCTGACTATTTCAGGTATTGGGGTGCGCAGGCCGGCCCGGTCGGAAAGGGCTACTACAGTTTTGACCTGGGCGTCTGGCATATCATCGCGCTGAACTCCAACTGCGACGCACCGGGATTGGGAGGTTGCGGCGCTGGTTCCCCAGAAGAGACGTGGCTGCGCAAGGATCTGAGCGAGCACAAAGGCGCATGCATCGTCGCGTACGGACACCACGCGCTTTTCAGCAGCGGAATTTTTCGCAAGCATGCAGTGCATCCGGAATTGAAACAAATCGTGAACGACTTGTACGCGGCACATGCCGACTTGTTGCTGGTCGGCCACGAACACTCCTACGAGCGATTCGCGCCGCAGGATCCCGAAGGCAAGGTCGATCCCGAGCACGGTATCCGCGAAATCGTCGTGGGAACCGGCGGCCGCAGCCACGATCCGCTCGGTTTTGCGGCAGACAACAGCGAGGTGCGGAACATGGATACGTTCGGAGTGCTGAAGGTCACGCTGATGCCGCGCGGCTACACGTGGGAATTTATCCCGGTGGATGGCCAGACGTTTACCGACTCAGGTTCTGGCGTCTGTCACAATCGCGCACCGCAGGAAGCGAAGGCGATTTCAGGTTCAAGCTAAACGTCAACGGAACCTAGCCCTATTTCGCGCAGCTTCCGCCGGCGCTCGCGGCGTCTACCAATTTTTGAATCGCGGTCGCGGGCATCAGCAGAAGCTGCGCCTTCGGATTTTGTATCTGCGTAATCGCAGCCGTCTGAATTGCTTTCCAATCGGCGGGTGCAGCTGATCCTTTCGAAATCGCATCGAGCGCCGCCAACCCCGCGATCCCGAGCGCCGATAAGTCCTGCGAACTCTGCGCAACTTCTTTCACCAGGAATGATCGCTGTTCGAGCGGCTGCAGTCGGGCGTCGTTGTCACGCCACACGATGAGCTGGGCCCGCAAACGAGCTTGGGCATCCGGATCGTGGCAGGTTGAAGCAATAAATTTGTCGACGACTTCGCCGAAGCGGCGCGCCGTATCGCTCTCGAGCGGTACAGCATCTACGACGCGATTGAGCGGAGTTTGGCTGGTCGGCTCCGCCGGCGCCAGCTTCTCACGGTTGTAGTCCTTGACCGGCTCCACGACGTCGGCAAGGGTTCGCAGCGCCGCAAATTCCTCGGGCGACGCCGCGCCAGCGATCCGCTGCAGCATCGCGCGATAGTAATTCCGGTGCGTCAGATCAAGCAGTTCGAGCCGCGCGCTCACCGCATGCATCCGCGCATACATCGAAACGGGGTCGGTCACGCTCTGCGGCGACCACAGCCGCTCGGCGATCGCTGCGTTTCGTGGCCAGATGCGCGAATCGATGTTTTCGGCGTTGACATACTCCGACCACATGCACGATTCGCCGCCCAAGATCAGCTTTTGCTGCTCGGCCGTGAGATTCGCAGCCGCCCCGCCCATCGGATCAACCGCGTAGTGGCGTGCCGTCGTCCAGCCGAGATCGAGGTAGTAGCCGTTCGAGAGAATGCCGCGATAACCCTGCGACGCAGCCGCCGCCAGCGATGCCTGCCCGCGCCACGACTGAATCACGATGTCCTTCGGCACGCCCGGAATGAAAACTTCGTCCCAACCGACGACGGACTTTCCGTGCTTGGTGACCAACTTCTGCACGCGGCCGCTGAAGTAGGCCTGGAGTTCCTCGTTGCTTTTAATGTTGTGCGATTTCTTGAATTCCTGAATCTTTGCATTCGAGTCCCACTGCTTCCCGTTCACTTCGTCGCCGCCGATATGAAAGAAACGATCGGGGAAGAGCTTGGTCATTTCGCCGATCAACTCGTCGAGAAACTTGTAGGTCTTCTCGTTGGTTGGATCCATCGCCGGATCCATGACGCCCCACTTGCGCTCGATCTGATAGGGCCCGGGGCCGCTGGCGAGTTCGGGGTAACCGACGAACCACGCAGTACTGTGGCCCGGCATGTCGAATTCGGGCACGACGCGAATACCGCGATCGCGCGCGTAAGCAATCAGATCGCGCGCTTGTTCCTGCGTGTAATACAAATTGTCCGAACCAAGTTCGTGCAGCTTCGGAAATTTCTTGCTCTCGATGCGGAAGCCCTGATTTTCCGAAAGGTGCCAGTGGAAGACGTTCATCTTCACGGCTTCCATCCCGTCGATATTTCGTTTCACCACGTCGAGTGGAATGAAATGGCGACTCACATCGATCATCAGCCCGCGCCAGGGAAATCGCGGTTGATCCTGAATCTTAACCACTGGAACATCGAAGCTCGTCGCACCCGGCTCGACAAGCTGTAGAAACGTTTGCAATCCGTGCATTATGCCGAGCGGCGTAGCGGCATTTAGCTTTGCACCGTCGGGCGTAATCTCAAGTGCGTAGTTCTCGTCTTCGCCGAGTTCCTGAATCTCTTTGCTGGCGTGGTCGGTGTGAATCGCCAGGGTTGCTTTGCCGCCACTTGCCGGCTTGGTGGCAGAAAACGGGATCGCGGTTTCTTTGCCGAGCTCTTGAAAAAACCGCGAGATCGAGCGATCGAGCCGCGCCTCGTTATAACCGGTCAACGCCACCGAAAACGACGCGTCGATGCGAAGCTCGCCGCTTCCCTGCTGCACGCTCGACGGCCACGGCATCAAGTTCAGCGCGCGCTGCGATTGTGCATTCGCGGAAGGCGTTTGCCCAAATCCTGCCAGCACAAGCATTCCGAGCATCATCATTCCTCGCATCGCCAAACTGTGAATCATTTCGGATGCCCCCGCGCGGATTCCCGCCACTAATTCGATTCAATACCGCTTGGGCATCCTCGCACAACCCACGCTGTGCGTGAACTTGATTTTCTACTTCAGTTGCAGTGTTCGAACTCACCATCGGGCCGATTTGGACCGCCTCGGGAGCCGTTTGCAGGAAAAGTTTGCGCCGCGCAGTGCGCTCGGGCTAGGTTAGAATAGCGCCAGCGGGCGTTCACGATGAAGACCTCCATTGCCATTTATCCGGGCTCGTTTGACCCGGTGACGAACGGACATCTCGACCTCATCGAGCGGGGCGAGAAAATGTTCGATCTCGTCATCGTCGCGGTGCTGCGGAACACCGAAAAGCAGCCGCTCTTCACCGTTCCCGAACGTGTGGAAATGCTCCGCGAAGTGACGAACCGCTGGAGCGGCGTCGAAGTCGACGTATTCGACGGCTTGCTCGTCGACTACGCGCGCAAGCGCGGCGCCGGCGTCATCTTGCGCGGGATTCGCGCCGTGTCGGACTACGAGTACGAGTTGCAGATGGCGCTGATGAATCGCAAACTGGAGCCGCGCCTCGAAACCGTGTTCATGCTGCCGGGGCAAGCCTACAGTTTCTTGAGTTCAAAGCTCGTGCGCGAGATCGCGCAGCTTGGCGGGCCGCTGCAAGGGCTGGTGCCGACGGTCGTGGAGGAGAGAATGCGCGCGAAGATCTCGTAGTGAAACGAGCGGCCTTGTCGCCGCGTTGTCCCGAAAACAGCGGAACAGATTTCGCAGTAACTCACAGGAGAAACAGTGCAACTCACCGATCGCATCAATCGAATCCAAATCTCGCCGACGTCGGCTGTGATCGCCGAGGCCGACAAGCTCAAGGCCAAAGGCGTCGACCTCGCCGACTTCGGCCCCGGTGAACCCGATTTCCCGACCCCGGATCACATCAAGAAAGCTGCGATTCGCGCGATCGAGCAAAATTATACAAAGTACACCCCGACCGGCGGCATCCTGCCATTGCGCGAAGCGATCGTCGCATGGCACAAGCGCGAACTTGGCTCGAGCTACGAGCCGAAAGAATGCGTCGTCAACGTCGGTGGCAAGCACTCCATTTTCAATTGCGTCAACGTGCTCGTGCAGCAGGGCGATGAGGTCATCATCCCCGCGCCATACTGGGTGAGCTATCCCGACATCGTGAAGTACGCAGGCGGCACACCAGTCTACGTCGACAGCAAACCCGAAGATGGCTTTAGCGTGAAAGCTTCAGCGATTGAGAAAGCCATAACGCCGAAAACGAAGTTGGTGATTCTCAGTTCGCCAAACAATCCGACAGGAGGCGTAATCCCGCCCGACGAGTACGAGCGGATCCTCGCCGCGTGCAAAAAGCACAACGTCTGGCTGATGGGCGATGAATGCTACTCGCACTTCACCTACGATCCACACAAGCCTTACTCGATCGCCAGCGCTGCTGGATCGAAAGAAAACGTCATCATCATCGGCTCGATGTCGAAAACATTCGCCATGACCGGCTGGCGCGTCGGCTACACGCTGGCGCCGGAAGCGTTGATTCAGGCAACGGTCAAATTGCAGAGCCAGTCGACGTCGAACCCAACTTCGATCGCGCAGCACGCGGCCCTCGAAGCAATGCGCGGCTCGATGGATACCGTGCCCGTGATGCTCGCCGAATACGAAAAGCGCCGCAAACGCATCGTCGAGGGACTGCGTGCGATCAACGGCGTCACCTGCGAGTGGCCCGGCGGGGCGTTCTATGCGTTCCCGAACGTTTCGGCTCACCTCGCAAACGGCCAAAGTGGGCAGGCGCTCGCGAAAGACACGACTGAACTCGCGAAAATCCTGCTCGACAAAGCGCGTGTCGCGCTCGTGCCCGGCGATGCTTTCGGTGCTCCCGGATATTTGCGCTTGTCCTATGCAACATCGATCGAGCGCATCGACGAAGGTCTACGCCGCCTCGATCGCTTTTTCTCGCGCGTTGAGGCCGCGGCCTGATTTGTGAAGCCTGCGCCGCAACGGCTCGAGCCGACCTTTAGCCCGCGCATCTGGGGAGCGCGTTCGCTCGCGCCGCTCTTTCCCGAAAAATCGAACCTCGCGGAACCTTTGGGCGAAGCTTGGGTCACCGGCCTCGATTGCAAGATCGCAACGCCCGAATTTCGCGGCAAGACCTTGCGCGACGCGTGGCGCGATATGCCCGTCGATTGGCGAGGCGCGCAATTTTCGGCGAACGAAGAATTCCCGCTGCTAGTGAAATTTATTTTCCCAACCGACATGCTTTCGTTGCAGGTTCACCCGGACGACGCGTATGCTGCCGCGCATGAAAAAGCCGCCGGCGGACGCGGAAAAACCGAAATGTGGCATATCGTCTTCGCCGATCCGGGTTCGCATTTGCTCCTAGGCCTAAAACCCGGCGCGGATAAAAAAGCATTCCTCGCTGGACTGAAAGACAACTCGCTGGAATCTCTCTTCCAGACCGTCCCGATTCGCGCCGGCGATTCCATCTTCGTTCCGCCTGGAACTCTGCACGCAATCGGCCCCGGAGTGGTCGTCTGCGAAGTTCAGGAGTATTCCGACCTGACATATCGCGTGTACGACTACGGCCGCGTTGACGCGCAAGGCAAGCCACGCGAGCTGCACATCGAAAAAGCGCTCGATGTCACGAACTTCGGCCCCGCTCGCGGCGGAAAGACAACGGACGTCTCGCTGCCCGCCGCCGGAACCGCCAAACGCTCACTGCTTGCCGCGTGTTCTTTTTTTGCCATCGAAAAATGGATCGTCGAATCGAGCTGTAAATTCCGTACGAACGCCGCTCACTTCGATCTCCTAACGTCGCTCTCAGGTTGCGGAGTTCTAAACTCATGCGGCCGCGAATTTCCAGTCGAGCCAGGCTCGTGCTGGCTCCTCCCGGCAAACCTCGGCGAATGGCATTTCGCCGCAAACGAACCCGCGACGTTCATTCGCGCCTACGTGCCCAACCTTGATACTCTGCGCGAAGAAGCGCGAACCACCGCGAATGGCGCATCGCTAAAGAACACGATTTTCGATTGAGTCGATCTCTTCCATGGCCGCCGACAAATTGACGACGCACGCAGTCATCCTCGCCGGAGGCCGCGGTACGCGCTTCTGGCCGCGCAGCCGCACCCGCACGCCAAAGCAATTGCTCAATATCGTCGGCGAAGACACGATGCTCGAGCAGACCATCGCGCGCCTGCGTCCACTGATTCCTCCCGAGCGCATGTGGACCGTCACCAACCGCGAGCAACTGCAAGGCGTCCGCAACCAGGTGCCCGCTCCTGCGCGTCGTCGCGTGCTGACCGAACCCATCGGCCGCAACACCGCCGCCGCGATCGCGCTCGCCGCAATTCACGTTCGCCATTCGGCGCGTGGTGACGCTGTTCTTGCTGTTCTTCCCGCCGATCACTACATCGCGAATCCCGAACGCTATCGCGTCATCGTAAAAGCCGCGCTCGAGATGGCCGGCGATCCCGGCCGTATCATTGTTCTCGGCGTTCCGCCAACGCGCCCGGAAACGGGATTTGGCTACATTGAACGCACCGGGCGTGCGCTCGACGCAAAAGGATTTCCCGTCTACGCCGTGCGCCGATTCACCGAAAAGCCCACGCTCGCTCTCGCAAAAGAATATGCAGGATCAGGCCAGTACCATTGGAACGCCGGGATGTTTTTCTGGCGGGTCTCGACGTTTCTCGACAACCTCAAGAATTGTTTGCCCAAAACGCATGCCGCGCTCGAATCGCTGGCTGCCCACATCGGCAAGAAGAGCTACGACAGGCAACTCGCCGACATCTACCCGGGGCTCGAAAATATTTCCGTCGACTACGCCATTCTTGAACCGGGCACGCGCGAACCGGGCAGTCCGCGTGTCTTCGTGATACCTGCCGAGGTCGGCTGGAGCGACATCGGCTCCTGGAACGCCGTCTACGAATTGCTCGCAAGACGAGTCGGCGAAAATGTTCTCGCCGGCGTGGGCGCCGCGATCGACTCGGAAGGTAATTTCTTCTGGAGCCCGAAGAAATTCATCGCCGCCATTGGCGTCCGCGACCTTGTGGTGGTGGAAACTCCAGACGCGCTGCTGATCTGCCCTCGCGAACGCGCCCAGGACGTTGGCAAAATCGTGAAAAAACTCGAGGACGAAAAGCGCGATAAGCTTTTGTAAACTCGCGGGTAATTCCGTATTCGGTCCCGGCAATCCACGTCGCGTATACTCACCTTTTATGACTTCGATCAAATTCGGCACTGACGGTTGGCGCGGCATCATCGCCGAAGATTTCACCTACGCCAACGCGCGCATCGTCGCTCACGCAATCGCTCGCTACGTCGTGCGCGGAGAAGACGCGCGCCAAGGCGTTCTGATCGGCTACGATCACCGTTTCGCCTCGGACCATTTCGCTGCCGCCGTCGCCGATGTTATCAGCGCAACCGGGACCCCGGTTTGGGTCACTGACAAGCCGTGCCCCACGCCTACCATTTCCCTGCTCGTGCGCCAACGAAAAGCCTCGGGCGGCCTCGTGATCACCGCCAGCCATAATCCGGCCCGCTGGAACGGCATCAAGTACAAAGCAAGTTACGGTAGCAGCGCGCTTCCGTCGATCGTCGCTCAGATCGAAACCGAACTCGCCGCCGCCATTCAAAAAGGCATCCCCACGCTTCCACCGCAGAAAAACCTGATTCATTCGCTCGACCCACGCGCACCTTATCTCGACACCATCGAGAAACTCGTCGATTGGGATCGCATCCGCAAATCGAAATTCCGCTTCATCTCCGACGCCATGCACGGCTCCGCTGCCGGACTTCTCACCGACCTTTTCCAGCGTAATGGCATCGCCTGCGACGAGATCCGCGGCACGCGCGACCCGCTCTTCGGCGGTGCGCATCCCGAGCCCATCGAGCCGCACATCGATCCACTCCGCAAAGCCGTCCTCGCCGGCAAATACGACGTCGGTTTCTGCGCCGATGGCGACGGCGACCGCATCGGCGCGATCGATCGCGATGGCTCGTTCATCAATCCGCACCAGATCTTCGCGCTCCTCGTCTGGCATCTCGTCGGCGCGCGCAATCTCGACGGCGAAATCGCAAAAACGTTCTCCGTCACAAAACTCATCGACAAACTCGCCGCCAAATTCGGGCGCAAGCTCCATGAAGTTCCGATCGGCTTCAAATACATCTGCGAGCTTATGCTCGAGCAAAACATTTTGATCGGTGGCGAAGAAAGCGGCGGCATCGGCACCAGCCTCTATCTGCCCGAGCGCGACGCTACCGTTTCCGCGCTCCTCCTCGCCGAGCTGATGGCATGGCACGGCAAAACCCTGGGTGAACTCCTCGCCGCTCTCCATAAGGAATTCGGCGAATATCATTACGGCCGCGTCGATCTCGACCTCAAGCCCGGCCAAAAAGAAAAAGCGATCGAGCATTTTTCCGGCACGAAACTCAAGCAATTCCTCGACTTCCCCGTCGTCAATCGCGAAAACATGGACGGCATCAAACTCTATCTCGGTGATATCGGTTGGGTCATGGTTCGCCCTTCAGGTACCGAAACGCTGCTCCGCGTCTACTCTGAAACCGGCAAACCCCAGACGACAAGGCGCGTTCTCGCCGCCGTCACCGAAATCGTGCGAAGCCTGTAGCCTCGCACGCCGCGTCGCAGGTACTATCTGTAGGAACTGAAGTAACGAAAGGATCGTCGCCAAGCTCGAGCGCTCCCGACTGCCCCGTCAGCTCAGCAGTGACACTCAACCTCTATGGAACGCCGCTTCTACACGCTCGACGTTTTCACCACAACTCGCTTCGAAGGCAATCCGCTCGCCGTCATCACCGATGGCGACGGTCTCTCCGACGACGTGATGCTCGCCATCGCGCGCGAGATGAATCTCTCCGAAACCGTCTTCGTGCAAAAACCGACCGAAGACAACGCGCTCGCCCGCCTGCGCATTTTCACCACGCGCGAGGAGTTAAAACTCGCCGGCCACCCGGTGATCGGCACGTGGTTCTTGCTTGCCGAACTCGGTGTCGTTCCCGCGCAGGAAGGCGGCGTCCACGTCTCGCAGCAAACCGGCGCCGGAGTTTTGCCCGTCGAAATTCGCTTCAAGGAAGGTCGCCCCCAGCGCGTCACCATGACGCAGAAGGAAGCGCAGTTTCGCCCTGCCAAACTCCACAAGAAAGCTCTCGCTGCCGCTCTCGGCCTCACTCCCAAAGATCTCGACCCAAAACTCGAGCCCGAGTTCGTCTCCACCGGCATCTTCAACTTGATGGTGCCGCTCAAAAATCGCGCGGCGCTCTCGAAAATCGAAATGAACCCGCTCGCGTTGCGCAAAGTCCTCGGCAAAAACGGCACAATGGCTTACTGCTTCACCGGCAACGGCGGCAACGGCAAGATCTTTTCGCGCGGAATGCTTCCCTGGGAACAATACGAAGACGCCGCGACCGGTTCCGCGGCAGGCTCGCTCGGGGCTTATCTCGTGCGTCACGGCAAACACTCTGCCGGCCACACCCTCAGCATCCTTCAAGGCGAAGAAATGGGCCGCCCCAGTCACATCGAAGTCGAAGTCACCCAAAGTGGAAAGAAATTCGTCCCCCGCGTAAGCGGGGCCGCAGTCCAGGTCTTCGCCGGCACAATCGACGCCTAGCTCTCGTCGATCACGCTTTCAACTTTATGGTTCAAGGTCTCAGCTCTTGTAGCGGGCTTCAGCCCGGGGTTGAGCCTTCAGGTTTGTGGTTCACGCTCTCAGTTCTTGTGGGCCGCAGATTTGTGGGTCGCGGTTTCAACTGCGACATAAGAGTGCCGCACAACGAGCGGCTTTAACTGCTGAAGTATCGATCCCTCGGCGCAACATTACTCGCTCCCACCCGCCGACTTCGCTTCCCCAACGACTATCGTCTTCCGAAACGCATCCAGAATCCCATTCACAAACGCGCCCGACCCCTCCGAAGAAAACTTCTTCGCCAGATCGACCGCCTCATTGATCACAACTTTCGGCGGCGTATCGCTCGCTCGCAGCTCATGCATCGCCAACCGCAAAATCGCCCGATCCAGAATCGCCATGCGCTCCAATCTCCAATTCTCCGCGTGGTTGACGATCAGCTCATCCAACGCCGCCGCTTCTTTCGCCGCGCCTTCAAACAACCGATTCGCAAAATTCCGCGTCGAATCCGTCGCCTTCGCCGCCCGCCAGAATTTATCTTCCAGCTTCGACGGCTCCTGATGGCTCATGTCCCACTGAAACAACATCTGCATCGCAAATTCGCGTGATTTCGTTCGCAGCGACATATTAGGAGCGCCGCGACTTTCCAGCCGCGCCCCGGCCAGCCGCACGCTCAAGCTTCGATCCAGCATGTCCCGCCGCCGAACCGCCGCCACCACCACGGTTCGCTTTCAAATTCTTCGACAGCTGCGCCATCTCAATCGCCGCCAGTCCCGCCTCAAACCCCTTGTTCCCGCTCTTCAATCCCGCGCGATCGATCGCCTGCTCCAGCGTGTCGCATGTCAACACGCAAAAAATAATTGGCAGCCCGCTATCCATCTGCGCCAGTTGCAGCCCACGCGCCGTCTCCGAACAAACGTAATCGTAGTGCGAAGTCGCTCCGCGCAACACGCACCCGATCGCAATCAACGCGTCGTATCGCCCCGTCGCCGCTAATTTCTTCGCCGCCAGCGGCAACTCAAATGCTCCCGGTACCGGCACCACGTCGACGTCCTCATCCGCCGCACCCGCGCGCTCAAACACATCCAACGCCGCCGCCAACAATCGGTCCGTAATAAAGTTGTTGAACCGGCTCACAACAATCCCAAAGCGCAGCCCCGCGCCGCTCAACTCGCCGCTGATTCTTCCGGGCTTCAATTTGTCCGCCATATGAAAGTTCGCCGCGCTCACTTTCCCTTGAAAGCCGCTGGCCGCTTCTCCAGAAACGCCTTCGTCCCTTCGCGCATGTCTTCGGTCGCGCACGACAAGCCAAACAGCGTCGCCTCCAGAAAAAGTCCCTCTTCCTGAGGCATCTCCACTCCGCGCTCAATCGCTTCCATCGTATATTTCACAGCCAACGGCGCGTTCGCGATAATTTTCTTCGCCATCGCTTCAGCCGCAGGCAAAAGCTCCGCCGGCTCATAAATCCGATTCACGAGTCCGATCCGCTGCGCTTCTTCCGCCGTAATCATCTCACCCGTCAGGCACAACTCATGCGCGACGCCTTTGCCGCAAAGCCGCGCCAGCCGCTGCGATCCCCCGTATCCAGGAATAATCCCCAGCTTCACTTCCGGCTGCCCCAATTTCGCCGTCTTGCTAGCGATCCGGATCGAACATGACAGCGCCATCTCACATCCGCCGCCCAGCGCAAATCCATTGATTGCGCAAATCGTCGGCTTTCCAATCGTCTCCAGCAAATGAAACACGCCCTGCCCAAATAATGAAAAATCCTTCCCATCAACGGGTGTCCGCTGCGCCAGTTCACTGATGTCCGCGCCCGCAACGAACGACTTCTCTCCCGCCCCGGTCAAAATCAAAACGCGAACCGCAGCATCGTCGCGCGCATCGATCAACGCATCGCGAAATTCCTCCACGGTGTTCCGGTTCAGCGCATTCAACACCTTCGGCCGATTGAAAGTGATAAACGCAATCCCATCCCGTTTCTCAACAATCAAATTCTCAAACGCCATTTCGTCCTCGTCTCCGTTCAGCCACGGTCAAAAATCTAAAATTTCATCGCCTTCGGTTTCGCCGGATCCGAATAATCATAAAATCCCCGCCCAGCCTTGCGTCCATTCCACCCCGCCAGAACCATCCTCTTCAGCAACGGCGGCGAAGCAAACCGTTTCTCGCGAAACTCCTCAAACATAATATTCGCGATGTAATACGTCGTATCCAACCCCACAAAATCAAGCAACGTCAGCGGCCCCATCGGATGCCCGCACCCCAGCTTCATCGAATTATCGATATCCTCGATCGACCCAACGCCTTCCTCCAGCGCCCGAATTGAATCGAGCAAATACGGGACCAGCAACCGGTTCACGATAAATCCCGTGCTGTCGTGCGCCCGCACCGGCGTCTTCCCCAGTTTCGCGCCAAACTCCACCATCTCGTCGTACACCGCAGGTTCGGTCGCAATCGTCCGCACCACTTCCACCAATTTCATCACCGGCACCGGATTGAAAAAATGCAATCCGACAAACCGCTCCGGCCGCTTCGTAGCCGTAGAAATCTCCGTGATCGTCAGCGAAGAGGTGTTACTGGCAAAAATCGCAGCCGGCCCGCAGATCGAATCCAGCTTCGCAAACAATTCCCGCTTCGCCGGCAGTTGCTCGATGATCGCCTCGATCACCAGATCGCAATCCTTAAAATCCTCAAGCGCGGTAGTTCCCTTCAATCGCCCGCGAATCTCGCCTTTCTGCGCCTCCGTCAGCGTGCCCTTCTCCACCAGCCGAGCCAAATTCTTCTCGATCCCCTTCAACCCCTTCTCAACAACCTCCGGCGAAACTTCGCGCACAACCGTCGCAAATCCCGCCGCCGCGCAAACCTGCGCAATGCCCGAGCCCATCAAACCACACCCAACAACTCCCACCTCTCGAATCGCCATATTCGTCCTTGGAATTCCGCGCGGCAGAGTGTAGCAGACGCTTCCCGCGCGTTCTGTACTTCGTTAAATCAATTCACCGCTTCCACAATCATCGCAATCCCCTGCCCGCCGCCAATGCAAGCCGTCGCCAATCCATATCGCAAATGATTCCGCCGCAACTCATTCAACAACGTAATCACCAGCCGCGTCCCCGAAGCCGCCAACGGATGCCCCAGCGCAATCGCGCCACCGTTCACGTTCGTCTTATCGCGATTCAATCCCAAAACCTTCTCCACCGCCAAATACTGGGCCGCAAACGCCTCGTTCACCTCGACGCGGTCCATCTGCTCCAGCGTCAGCCCCGCCAACTTCAACGCCTTCTGCGAAGAAGGCACCGGCCCAATCCCCATCATGCTCGGATCCACTCCCGCAGTAGCCCACGACACGATCCGCCCAATCGGCTTCAGTCCGCGATCCTTTGCCGTCGATTCGCGCGTCACCACCACCGCTGCCGCGCCGTCCACAATCCCGCTAGCATTCCCCGCCGTAACAATCCCATCCTTCTTAAATGATGGCGGCAATTTCTCCAATGTCTCCATCGTCGTCTCCGGCCGCCGGTGATCGTCCTCGCTCACCGTAATCACTTTCTTCCCCTGCTTCACTTCCACCGAAACCAACTCTTCGCGAATCCGGCACGCCTTGTAAGCCGCATCCGCCGCCGCCTGCGAACGCAATGCATACGCATCCGCGTCGCGCCGCGTAATCCTCTGCTGCTCCGCCAATTTCTCAGCCGTCATCGCCATCGGCAGCCCGCAAAACGAATCCGTAAGCCCGGCCATCAACGAATCTTCGAGCGCCCCGCCGCCCAGCCGCAGCCCATTCCGCGCCCCGCGAATCACAAACGGCGCCTGCGTCATATTCTCCATTCCACCGGCCAGCACCATCTGCGCCTCGCCCAGCAACAATCGCGAAGCGCCCTGCGCAATCGCCTCAATCCCCGACCCGCACAGCCGGTTCACCGTCACTGCCGGCGTCTCCACTTTCAGTCCCGCCTTCAATCCCACATGTCGCGCCCCATAAAGTGCATCGGCGCTCGTCTGCATCACATTCCCAAAAATCACGTGATCGAAATCGCCCGGGTCAACTCCCGCCCGCTTCACCGCCTCCTTCGAAGCCAGCGCCGCCAAATCAATCGCCGACACCTCCGAAAACGACCCCGTATACCGCGCCATCGGCGTCCGCGCCCCAGCCACAATCACCACATCCGTAGGAAACATCGTTCTTCTCCAAAATTGATTCTTAAAATCTCAGCACGCAAAGCGAAACTTCATCGCCGCTTTTCCAATTTCCATTTTCCAATTTCCAATTTCCACCGCTCAGATCTTCGGGCTCTCCAGCGCCACAATCGTATCCCCGCCCGCCTTCCGCGCCTCGTCCGCCGAAGTCTCCGCCCGATTAATCAAATCCGTAACAATATCTTCATTCTCGTAGTCCGGTTTCGCCACCGCCTCCACAATCCCCGCGCTCAAAGTAATCTGCGTCGAATCCCAAGGAGGTCGCACACCCGAAGCCGCCTTCCTCAACTTATCGGCCAGATTCTGCGCGCCCACCAGCGTCGTATCCGGCAAAATAAACGCCAGCGACCACGACGTATATCTTACCGCCACGTCGTTCTGACGCACGATCGGCTGCAACGAGCGCGCCAGCTGCTCCAGAAATCGCTCCACCGGCGACTCGCCGTGCTGCCGCAAAATATCCGCCCCGCGATCAATCTGCAAAATCGCCAGCGCCAGGGGCGTCCCCTGCGTTCGCGAACGCTCCGCCTCGGTCAGCAAACAACTCTGATACGAACTCCGGCTCAGCAAGCCCGTGCGCTCGTCCGACACGCCCATTCGCCGCACCAGCGACCTCAGCCGCGTGTGGCTCACGCTCATCAACATCTGATCGCCAATCGCCTGCAAAAAATACGCTTCGTTCGGCTTCCACGTATGTTCCGCCGAATGCCCCACAATCAACATCCCGCCAGGAATGCCCGTCTCTTTGTCCGTGATCATCACGCCCATCGCCGTATCCAGCCCTAGGTCCGTGAGGATCGATCCGTCCGAGGCATCCACCGTCAGTCCGCCTAATTCATCCGGCTCCACTTTCTCCATTTGCGCCAGCAACAGCACAACCTGCGCTCCCGGCGCCGGCCGCAAATCTTGCGCACAATACTCCGCCGCCAATTCGGGAGGCCGGCCCTGTGCCCCGACCACCGCAAGCGCGCGCGCCGTCCGCAAATATCCGCCCACTTCATTCACCGCGGTGTTCAACATCGCTCGCGGCGTCTGCTGCCGGAAAATCTTCTGATTGATCTCCGAGATCTTCGACAAGTCTCGCAGCGTCTCCGCCGTATACGTCCCGCTTTTATTCGCAGCCCCAGCGCCGACCAGTTCGTGACGCGCCTCCTGCACTGGCACCGGCGCTGGAGGTGGCGGTGCTGCGGGCGCTGCCTCGACAGGTTTTGCCTTTGGCGGTCCCTGCGGCCACCAGTTCGCCGTCTCATACAAATTGCGCAGCCGTACGTGCCGCTCTTCTTCTCCCGGAAACATCGCCGCGATCTTCTGCAGCCGCTCCATCGCCTTCGCCTGCAGCGAGTACTGCAAAAAAATCTCCGTCTGCACGATCAAATCTTCAAGCGCCTGCATCTTTCGCGCTTCGTCGGTGCCGCCGCCGGCCAACCCGCTGTCCGACGATTGCTGCCGCGCCGGAGATGCTGCCGCCGCCTCCACGCCGCCCGACTTCGCCATCCGCCCGCCGATGCGCTTCAGGAAATTGTCATCGACGTTCCCGTGCAATCGCTGGATCCGTTCCTGGTTCCGGTGATCGTAGGCATCGATGTCCACCAGCTTTTCGATCGTGTCGCACGCCTTGGGAATATTTCCTTTCGCCAAGTAGACGTCGAACATCTTGATCAGGATCTCGAAATACTGCGATTCGCGATTGAGTTCGTTGTAGAGCTGACCCCAGAATTCCAGAATCGGCTGTGAATCCGTATGCTTCGCGCCGATCCCATCCATCTGCACCGCGAATTCGTTCTGCTTTTTGTCTGCAAACATCCGCCGCTTGAGCGCGGCCAGAACCTCAACGCCTTGCGTCTCTTGCCCCATCGCTACGTAAGCATCCACCAGCTCAAACAGCCGCGTGATTCCTTCGTTCTTCTCACGCAGCACATTCTCAAGCACAACGCGCGCGCGATCGAGTTGCCCTGACGACATCAACGCATCGGCATACGTATCTAAAAACGTCGCGTCTTTCTCCGCCGCGGCAAACGGCTCCAGCAGCCCCGCTGCCCCTGCGGCATCACCCGATTTCAACGTAGCGTCCGCATACAGCAGCGCGACGCTCCGTTCGTGCGGCGCCAACTTGTACGCGCGTCCCAAGAATTGCAGCGCTTCGCCTTTGGCGCCACTCGCCGACGCCAGTTGCCCCGTACGCAAATACGCGCGCGCCGCCAGCGCATTCTTCCCCAGCTTCTCGGCCGCTTCCGCCAGTCTTAGTTGTCGCTGCAGATTGTCAGGTGCGAGCTGCGCCGTCCGTTCCCAGCAGAACAACGCGTCTTCCGCGCGTCCCGCTTCGTTGAACATTTCCGCGGCGCGCGAATATTGCTCGATAGCTTCGTCGTAGCGATTTTGCTTTTGCTGTAGAAATGCGTAACGCGCGATGCGCTCCGGCGGCTGCTGCGCCGCTACCGGACGCAAAAACCGGTTGTAGATCGCCAGCGCCTTGATCTCGTCGCGCGGCTCTACCAGCAGATCGAACAGCATTCCGTAATAAATCGCAGCCCGGTCAGGCTGCTCCATCCGCGCATACAGGTCGCCCAGTGCCTGTGTAGCTTCCTGATGATTTGGAGCCGCCTCAATAACCGCCAGATACGCCTCGATGGCGTCTTCCACGCGATTCTTCTCGAGGAAACGCTTGGCGCGTTCCAAATGTTTGCTGATGTCTGCGGCCATTCGTCAGCCAGCCTTTGCTTCCGGCTTCCGCCCCCCAAGGCCTTCACTGGCAAAGGGTGTCGTGAAAATGAGTGTCGTGTGCGAAGACGGGCCATGCGCCTGCCAATTCACGCAGCCAACTCACACAAGCCCGATTCCACTATATACCGCGCCCCAACTCCGCAGCAAAACCGCTCGATTCCGCCAATGCGGTAAACGCCACGTATCATAGCGGCCGCAAGCAAAGCGCCCTCGGCTAGCCAGCGGTTGACGCCACACAATACATGCAGCGCCGGGAGTTGGATTGAGATGAAGGGCCGTTTTGCCGGTGGGTGTATCATTGGACTGCGTGGGTGTTGATTCAAATCGAGCCGGTCCGGGCTGGCTATCGGTGTTCGATGAGCTAGCCGCGTTTCGTGACCGCATTTTCGCGAAAGTGGGTGAGCGACCGCACGCACACCAAGAGAAGGTGAATTGGGCTACCTTCAACTGCGCCGAGTGCATCGAGTGGCAAAAGCGATACGACGCGGCGTTCAAGGAGGAACTCGACAAGAACCCGCGGCTCTCTAGGCTTTTATTGGGGCCGCAAAAAAAGAAGAACTCGACAAACTCAAAAATCCCTGACGCCAACCTTCCTTACTTCGTTCTTTCTGTGGCAAACTGAATGATTACTGGGCATGGTTTTTACGCAGAGTGCGGCGTCGTCCTCGCGTGTTGGAAGCTCCTGCCGAGTACCAAACATTCATGGATCCAAAGTTCATACGGAATTTCTGCATCATCGCGCACATCGACCACGGCAAATCGACACTCGCCGATCGTCTGCTCGAAATGACTGGCGCGCTGTCGCAGCGTGAAATGGTGCACGAGCAATTCCTCGACTCGATGGACCTCGAGCGCGAGCGCGGCATCACGATCAAGGCGAAAAGCATTCGCCTTCACTACACCGCGAGAGACGGAAACACGTATCGATTGAACTTGATCGACACGCCGGGTCACGTCGACTTTTCCTACGAAGTTTCGCGCGCGTTGTCGGCCTGCGAAGGCGCGTTGCTCGTCGTGGATGCGAGCCAGGGCGTCGAAGCGCAAACCGTCGCGAACACGTTTCTTGCCGCTGGCCACAACCTCACGATTCTTCCGGTCATCAATAAGATCGATCTTCCCGCCGCGCAACCTGACTTTGTGAAAGAGCAGATCGAGAATGTGCTCGCAATTCCCGCGTCCGACGCATTGATGATCAGCGCGAAGAGCGGCATCGGCGTCGAAGACGTCCTCGAAGCCATCGTTCATCGCATCCCGCCGCCCAAAGGCAGCGCCGAGAATCCTTTGCAGGCACTGATTTTCGATTCCTGGTTCGACATCTATCGCGGCGCGGTCGTCCTGGTGCGCGTGATGGAAGGCCGCATCACGAATCGCATGAAGATTCGGCTCGTCTACAGCAACGAAGTCTACGAGGTCGAGCAACTCGGCACGCTCACTCCAAAGCCCGTCGCGCTTGAAGAACTCGAAGCCGGCGACGTCGGCTTCGTCGTAGCAAATATCAAAGACGTTGCCGACGCCCGCATGGGCGACACGCTGACCAACGTCGACCGCGTCGCTCCCGCGCTTCCCGGCTTTGAAGAAATCAAGCCGATGGTTTTCGCCGGGCTTTTCCCGGTTTTGGCCGACGATTACGAGCCGCTGCGCGATGCGCTCGGGAAATTAAAATTAAATGATGCTGCGTTTTTTTATGAGCCGGAAAATTCGGCCGCGCTGGGCTTCGGTTTCCGCTGCGGCTTCCTCGGCCTGCTGCACATGGAAATCGTGCAAGAACGCCTAGAGCGCGAATTTGGCCTCAACCTGATCACAACCGCGCCAAGCGTGCGCTACCAGATCACACGCGTGACCGGCGAAGTCATCGAAGTCGACAGTCCGGCAAAGTTCCCGAATCCAAGTGACATCGATAAAATTGCCGAGCCGATCATCAAGGCAATGATCATCACCAACGACGAATCGGTCGGCGGAATCCTGCAACTTTGCCAGGACAAGCGCGGCACGCAAAAGGGATTCGAGTATCTATCGCCGACGCGCGTGATGCTCACGTACGAGCTACCGCTCAACGAAATCGTCCTCGATTTCTACGACCGCCTGAAAAGCGTTTCGCGAGGCTATGCTTCGCTCGACTATCACCTCGCGGGATACACCGAATCGGACCTGATCAAGCTCGACGTGCTAGTCGGCGGTGAACCGGTCGACGCGCTCTCCATGATCTGCCACCGCGAACAATCCTACGAGCGCGGCCGCGAACTCGTCTCCCGACTGCGGAAACTCATCCCCCGCCAAATGTTCGAAGTCCCAATCCAAGCCGCAATCGGCAGCCGCGTAATCGCTCGCGAAACCGTAGCCGCAATCCGGAAAAACGTCCTAGCCAAGTGCTACGGCGGCGACATCTCCCGCAAACGCAAACTCCTCGAAAAGCAAAAAGAAGGCAAAAAGCGCATGAAGCGCGTAGGCCAGGTCGACATCCCCCAAGAAGCCTTCCTAGCCGTCCTAAAAGTAACCTCCACCGGCGACGAAGAATAACCCAAAAAAACGCGTCTTCTTTGCGCCGCCATCCTATTTTTCCGGGTCTGCCGTCGAGGCCTCGTCCGCCAAGCAAACCCGTTCGCCGTTTCGTAACACGCTGGAGCCGTTTGCTACGTCCATTCCGTCGTTTTCACGATTCACAAGAATCCGCGCCACCGTTATTCGAACACCGCACGCGCAACCCAAACTCCCCCAATGACTTCCAAGCTATTTTCAGGTTACGTCTTGACCAACAGTTGTCCACATGGCAACGTTCCCAGATGCATGGTTCGCCCCCTCGATCGCATCGAAAAAAACGTAGCACCCACCCATACCACGTGCTCCCGATCCACTCCCATCCCCCCCTTAATTTCAAATCCTTGAACAAAGGCATCCCGCAACCCCCATCGAATCCCATCCTTGCAAAAAAGCCGGGGGAGGCACGGGAGGCACCTCGCAGCGCCCAAATCTCGCCCGCAAATCACGAAGCGTGGGATTGGTTCCGATGAGCCAACTTCAATTCAATCTCATGCCCGAGCGCCGCATCCTCTCGGTCTCCGAACTGACCGCCAGAATCCGCGACCTCTTCGCGCGCAATTTCACCGACATCCTCGTCGAAGGCGAAATCTCCAACTGCCGCGACGCCCAATCCGGCCACATCTACTTCGTCCTCAAAGACGAGCGCTCCCAACTCCGCGCTGTTTGCTTCAAGACGCAAGCGCGCGCCCTGAAATTCCGACCCGAGAACGGATTGCACGTCACCGTTCGCGGCTCCGTCAGTGTTTACGAAGCCCGCGGCGACTATCAGATTTATGTAGAAAGCATCGAACCCGTCGGTCTCGGCGCCCTGCAACTCGCGTTCGATCAATTGAAGAAACGTCTCGAAGCCGAAGGCCTGTTCTCTGTCGAACGGAAAAAGCCCCTGCCGATGTTGCCGCGTTGCATCGGCCTGATCACGTCGCCGACAGGCGCCGCTGTACGCGACGTTGTCCGAATCCTGCGCCGCCGTTTTCACAACGCGCATCTCACGCTCTATCCCGTGCGCGTCCAGGGTGACGGCGCCGCTCTCGAAATCGTCCGCGCCGTTCAATATTTCAACCGCCATCAATCGGTCGACGTGCTTATCCTCGCGCGCGGTGGCGGCTCGCTCGAAGATCTCTGGGCCTTCAACGAAGAATCGGTCGCGCGCGCCATCTCTGTCGGCACGATTCCCATCATCTCCGGCGTAGGCCACGAAACCGATTTCACCATCGCCGACTTCGTCGCCGACGTTCGCGCTTCGACTCCGTCCGCCGCCGCCGAACTCGTCGTCAACACCCGTCGCGAATTCGACAAGCACGTCGCCGATCTTCGCAGCGCGCTCGCGGAACAGATGCGCTACCGCGTCCTCGTCCTCAGCCGCCGCGTCCACGAACTCGCCGCGCGCCGCGGTTTTCGCCGCCCACTCGATCTCCTGCGCCAGCAGCGCCAGCGCGCCGACGAAATGACCGCCCGCCTAGCCTATGGTCTCCGCGCAAACCTCACGCGTAGCCGCAAGCGTTTCACCGCGGCCCACCTGCGCATAGTAGCCTTCGATTTTCGGATGAAGATTGCCGCCGTCCGCCTGCATCTCGAAAAACTCGGCTCCGAACTCGCCGCCCGCTCCGATCGAACTCTCCGCCTGAAGCGTGAACGCCTCGACCGTCTCCGCCTGCAACTCCAGGAGCGCAGCCCGTTGCGCGTCCTAGAACGCGGTTACGTCATCGCCATCGACGCCGCCGGCAACATCCTCCGCGACTCCGCCCAGGTCGCCGTAGGCGACACCGTAGCCCTCCGCCTACACCAAGGCCGCCTCACCACCACCGTCAAATCCAAAGAAGAAACCAATTCATGAACAACGGGCAGCGCGAGCGGCTGCCTATCGGCAGGAGGCCCACCAGGCATGAGCCTTCTTGTCGGCTTTGCTGAAGTGGCCGTAGTTGCAGACCGTCGTTGTACTCCGCGTGTTCCATTCGGCGAGTTCGCCGTCGATGGGACATCGCTCTAAGGGCATCGCGCGACGCCCGGGGTTTGTGAGGATCGTGAAGATCATCATGATGACAGTAATGAAGACAACGCCCAATGCCACGGCGAGTTCCTGGCGGGAGAATTGCACAGAGTGATCTTACGAGAGAATGCCCGAAAATCTGAATTATGAGGGATTACTGAGTGACGGGCGCCGACGGGCGAGTCGCCAAATTTGAGGGGAGCGGATTCGTGGGCGTCTCTTCGTCCCAGACGATGCTTAGGATCCACCAGCGGTTTTGGTCGTAGAAGAGCTGGATGCTGTTGATGCCGCGGGCGAAAGGCTTTTCGTCGGGGGCGTTCCGGGATTCGTAGCTGGAGAAAACCTGGGCGATGTTGCCGAAGCGATCGACTTTATTCACGATCGGCTTTTCGTAGAAGGCGTGAGTCTTGAAGTAGCCGCCGGCGAGATTGATGTAGTCGTCGGGGCTCATGAGCCGAGCGGGATGGTCGGAGGTTTCTTTGGTGACCGACGTTAACCGCGCGTTGAGCGCGAAGAGCGAGCGGAAGCGGTTCCAGTCGCGATCGCCTGGCGGCCCTGAGATGACGGCGTAGAGTTCGGTGAGGATCGCGTCGATGGACTTTACGTCGACGGGATTCGCGGTCGGAGTGGAGGCAGCGGGCGATTGCGCCAGTGCGGAGACCGCTAGCGCGAGAGCCAGGGTTAGGAAGGCGATAATTTTCATGCGACTAGCTCTCTTCTTTGAAGTCGCCCATCTGCATTGTCAGGTAGCGCTCGTAGCCTAGTTCTTTGATCTGGTGCATTTGGGCTTCGAGCCAGTCGACATGGTCCTCTTCGTCCTTCAGCAGGATCTGGAAGAGGTCGCGCGAACCGTTGTCCTTATTCTCGACGGCGATGCGGATTGCATCGTTGTACATCTTTGTGGCGTTGACTTCGAGATCGAGATCGCTCTGGATCATGTCCTTGACGGTTTTGCCGACGGTGAGCTCGAGCGGCTTCATGTTGGGGATGCCGTCGAGGAAGAGGATGCGCTCCATGAGACTTTCCGCGTGCTTCATTTCGCCGATCGATTGCATCTTGATGTATTTCGAGAGGCGTTCGTAGCCCCAGTTTTCGCACATTTCGGCGTGAAGGAAATATTGGTTGATGGCGGTGAGCTCTTCACGGAGAGCTTTGTTGAGTTGCTCGAGAACTGCGGGGTTACCTTTCATGGGAAAGAAGATGAGGGAAAGAAGGATTGATGTAAAGAGCGAAAGAAAGATTCGAGCAACTGAGGATCCAATGCGGAACCCGTTGGTCGCATATGTGAGGTGTCTTATCACAGAGTTCGCAGAAGGCGCAGAGAACAGTGCTAGCGGCGGAAATGGGAGATTAGCCAGAGGACAAGAGTTAGGCCAACGCTGAGGAGGATCGAGGTCGTGATTGGGAAGTAGAAAGTGATGTGTTCGCCGCGGTGGACGATGTCGCCGGGGAGGCGGCCTACGCGGAATGGGAGTCGAGCGTTGAAGTAGAGAAGGGCGCCGACGGTTAGGAGGATTGCGCCGAGGATGAGGAAGGTGCGGCCTAGGTCGCGGGTTGGATCCATGGTGAGAGTTTACGAGGAGGGAGGGATGGTGGCTACTGGCGTTCGAAAGAAAGAAAAGCAGATTCCTCGCTGCGGTCGGGAATGATCAATTTGGGAGGTTGGCGTGTTGGTTGTGCACGCGGGCTCAAAAAGGAAGGGAGCGCCGAAGCGGCGCCCGTGCAGCTCCGCGCTGCAAGAACAATGTCAGTGAGGCGGCTAGATTAGATCCAGGCCGGGGAAGAAGTAGCCGATTTCGAATGCGGCTGTGTCGGGGGCATCGGAGCCGTGGGTACAGTTATTGCCAATGCTGGTCCCGAGGTCGTGGCGGATGGTGCCGGGAATGGCCTTTTTCGGGTCGGTGGCGCCCATTGTGTCGCGCCACTTCGTGATGCCACCTTCCGCTTCTAGAACCATGGCGAGGATTTTGCCGCTCGACATGAAGTCGGTTAGTTCACCGAAAAAGGGGCGGGCTTTGTGGACGGCGTAGAAGCCGCCGGCTTCTTCTTTGGTGAGGCGCATCGACTTAATGGCGACGATGGTGAAGCCGGCTTTGTGGATGCGCGACAAAATTTCGCCCTGTTGGTTGGCCTTGACGGCGTCGGGCTTGATGATTGCGAAGGTGCGTTCGAGAGCCACTTAGAAATTCCTCCAGTTCGTTAGCGACTTGCTTGAGCGAAGAAAAAAGCAGATCCCTCGCTTCGCTCGGATTGACAATTTTCAGTTAAGACGGACCGCGATCGAATCTGTCAGCGAACGTTTCCTGTCGATCGTGAAGAAGTCGTTTTATTTTAGCGCGGCGGCTAGGGTCGAGCCTAGGTCGGCCGGGGTTTGCACGGTGTGGATGCCGGCGGCTTGCATGGCTGCGTATTTGTCTTTGGCTGTGCCTTGGCCGCCACTGATGATTGCGCCTGCGTGGCCCATGCGGCGGCCTGGAGGCGCGGTTTGTCCGGCGATGAAGCCGACGACGGGCTTTTTCACGTTGGCTTTGATGAATTCGGCGGCGCGCTCTTCGGCGTTGCCGCCGATTTCGCCGATCAAGATGATGGCGTGCGTGTCGGGATCATCGTTGAACATTTTGATGGCCTCGAGGAATGACGTGCCGATGATCGGGTCGCCACCGATGCCGACGCAGGTCGACTGGCCGATGCCGAGTTCGGTGAGCTGATGCACGGCTTCGTAAGTGAGAGTGCCGCTGCGACTAACGACTCCGACGTTGCCTTGTTTATGGATGCGGCCGGGCATGATGCCGATTTTGCATTTGCCGGGAGAGATGACCCCGGGGCAATTGGGGCCGATGAGGCGCGTTTTTTTAAAGTCGATGGTGGCGGCGACGCGGACCATGTCGATGACGGGAATGCCTTCGGTGATGCAGATGATGAGAGGCATTTCGGCGTCGGCGGCTTCGAGAATGGCGTCGGCAGCGTATGGGGGCGGAACGAAAATGACGGAGGCGTTGGCGCCGGCGTTTTTCACGGCTTCGCTTACCGTGTCGAAGACAGGCCGTTCGAGATGCTGCGTGCCGCCTTTGCCGGGCGTGACGCCGCCGACGACGTTGGTGCCGTACTGAATCATTTGTTGGGCGTGGAACGTGCCTTCGCGGCCGGTGAATCCCTGAACGATCAGGCGTGTATTTTCGTCTACGAGAACGCTCATCGCGCACCTCCCGCGAGAGCGACGACTTTTGTGGCGCCGTCCTTCATGCCGTCGGCGATAGTGAAGTTGAGTCCGGAGTCTCGGAGAATTTGCTGGCCGACTTCCACGTTGGTGCCTTCCATTCGAACTACAACGGGGACTTTGATGCCCAGATCTTTTGCCGCAGCGACGACGCCTGTGGCCAGAACGTCGCAGCGAAGAATGCCGCCGAAAATGTTGATGAAGACGGCTTTGACGCTCGGGTCGCTCATGAGGATGCGGAATGCATTTTTAACCTGCTCGGCGGATGCGCCGCCGCCGACGTCGAGGAAGTTCGCGGGCGAGCCGCCAGCGTATTTGATGATGTCCATGGTGGCCATCGCGAGGCCTGCACCATTGACCATGCAGGCGACGTTGCCGTCGAGCTTGATGTAGTTGAGGCCGTACTTGGAGGCTTCGACTTCGAGTGGATCTTCTTCGTCGAGATCGCGGAGTTCGCGGAGTTCCTTGTGGCGGAAGAGGCCGTTGTCGTCGAAAGTCATCTTTGCGTCGAGGGCGACGAGGCGGCCGTCGCCAGTGACGACGCACGGATTGATTTCGAGCATGGATGCATCGGTGTCGACGAAAGCGCGGTGGAGCGCCTGGAAAAATGGGGCGGCTTGCTGCGCGGCTTCACCGGTGAGGCCGAGGCCAAAGGTGAGCTTGCGGGCTTGATAGGGTTGCAGACCGACCGCCGGGTGAATGAATTCGCGGAGGATCGCGTCGGGATTATCCTTGGCGACTTCCTCGATTTCCATTCCACCCGCAGTGCTGGCCATGAAGAGCACTTTACCTGCGGCGCGATCGACGAGAATGCTGAGGTAAAGTTCGCGCTTGATGTCGAGACCTTCTTCGATGAGGAGGCGCTTGACGATGCGGCCGCTCGGGCCGGTCTGAATCGTGACGAGATTCATGCCGAGCATGGAGCTGGCGATGTCGGCGGCTTCGTCGGGAGAATGCGCGAGCTTGACGCCGCCGGCTTTGCCTCGGCCACCGGCGTGAATCTGCGATTTGACGACGACGACGGGAGTCCGGAGACGCTGGGCGGCGGCGCGCGCTTCTTCTTTGGTGAAGGCGACTTCACCGCGGGGAGTCGTGACGCCGTAGCGGGCGAGGATGGCTTTCGCCTGATATTCGTGAATCTTCATCGAGATCGAGTTCCGTTCGGTGAGACCTGAGTGCGGTCGGCCGGTGTTAGAATTTGCGTGCCTGCAAAGAGAGAAAGTTTAACCGGAACGTTGGTGGCGGAGCAAGGATGAGCGGTTCCAGAGCTTGGCTTTCGTCAACGATAAGGCGCGCGGTAGATGGGACGTTGAAGAGCCCAGATAAGGATACAGACGGCGGCGGCTGGCTGATACCGATGGCGAACACTCTGATTGGACATGTGGAGCGCGGAGGCGTATTCACCCGGGCGGAAGCAGAAGCGGTGATGGAGGAACTGCTTTCGGGACGGGTGGAGACTGCGGAGATCGTGCGTCTGCTGACGGCGATGAACCGGCGGGCGGTTGGCGCGGCGGAGCTGACGGGATTTGCATCGGTGATGCGGAAGTTTGCGGCGCCGGTGTTTGATGCGGGCGAGGTTTTGCCGCTGCAGATGGTGGACACGTGCGGGACCGGTGGGGATGGATTTGATGCGTTCAATGTTTCGACGGCGGCGGCGATTGTGGCTGCGGCGGCGGGGGCGCGGGTTGCGAAGCATGGGAATCGGGCGGCGAGTTCGCGGAGCGGGTCGGCGGATGTGCTGGAGGCTCTGGGAGTTCGAATCGATGCGACGCTGGCGCGAATGGGAAGGGCGATTCGCGAGGTGGGAATTGGGTTTTTGTTTGCGCCAGCGGCCCATGCGGCTACGCGACACGCCATGCCGGCGCGGAAGCAAGTCGGCGTGAAGACGATTTTTAATTTGCTGGGGCCGCTGACGAATCCGGCGGGGGCGCAGTCACAAGTCATGGGGGTGTTTTCGGCGGAGGCGATTGATGTGGTTGCGGAGACGCTCGCGGAGTTGGGAGTGGAGCGGGCGCTGGTGGTGCATGGCGCGGGCGGACTGGATGAGATTTCGCTGGCAGGCGAGACGATGATTGCGGATGTGGAACGCGGGTTTGTGCGACGGTACACGGTGTTGCCGGAGGATTTTGAGATTGACGCGGCACCGCTGGAGGCGATTCGCGGGGGGACGGCGGCGGAGAACGCGGGGATGATTCGCGCGATCCTAGCGGGCGAGAGAGGGGCGCGGAGAGACATTGTGGTGGTCAATGCGGCCGCGGCTTTGGTGGCGGCGGGAGTGGCGGAGAATTTTGCCGAAGGAGCGACGATCGCGGCCCGGGCGATTTCGTCGGGCGCGGCGCAGCGGAAGTTGGCGGAGCTGGTCGCGTTCACTAGAGATGGGAATTAGTTAGGCCGGCTGCATTGGTTGGGTTGAGGCAGTCGGGACTTTCGTACGTTTGGCTGAAGCCGGCGGCCGTTGCGGCGGCGGCGACGGCGGCTCCGCGATCAGGAATAAGAGGATGAACTTGCGTCTGCCGGTGGATGCGGGCGCGTTTTGATCGTAGGCGGGGTTGTACTGTCGGTCATCGATTTCCACGCGGTAGGATTTGCCTTCCCGAATTCATTCCGAGTCACCGAAACAGGCGCTTTTTAGGAGGGGCCGCAGCGCGGATTTCGAAGGATTTGCGGTCGATGAGGGTCTTTCGCCAAGCGTGAACATCGGGGCGAGGCCGACCGATGCGCCAGGCGGAGATGGCGAGCGGTAGCAACGAGAAGTCGCCGTTGTAGAGCGTGGCGCCGTCAGAGACGATGCCGCTGTCCAGGGTTGCGCTGCGTGACGTGACCACGACGCCGAGTGTTTCGACGCTTGCGGCGCGAAGCTGGAGATCGATAGAGACACCACGAGAAGCGTCGCGATGGCACCGAGCGGACAACATGGAAAAACCTCCGCGCAGGACGCCCTGCCGCTCCGGCTCTGAATACGACAGGCGTCCTCGCCCCAGCTCTTATACGGTTTCTGATACTCATAGCAACAAGATCGTAAGGACGCCCCTTTGCGATTCGAGGGGGACGTGGCAAGCTCGCGAGCGAGATCGGGAGGCAAGGCGTGAAAATCCGGACGGTGTTTTCTGCGGGGACGATTGTTGCGCTGGCTGTGATGGTGAGCGGAAGGGCTTCGCGCGCACAGGCGTCGCATCCCTCGCCGCTCGCAACGGCACAGGTGGTGCGCGAGGTTCGAGAATATCGCGTGCATCACGAGGGCGAGATTGTGCGCGAACTGGCGGATTTTCTGGCGATTCCGAATGCGGCAAGCGATCAGGCAAATATTCAGAAGAATGCGGCGCGGATTGTGGAGATGTTGAAGGCGCGCGGGATTGAGACGCAGTTGCTGCCGATTGCGGGGCGGGGGCCGGTGGTGTTTGGGAAGCTGACGACGTCGGGAGCGAAACGGACGGTGATTTTCTATGCGCACTACGACGGGCAGCCGGTGGACGCGTCGGCTTGGACCGACGGCAAGCCGTTTGAGCCGATGCTGCGCGATAACTCGATTGAGGCTGGAGGGAAGCGGATTCCCTTCCCGGATGGCGCGGCGGGAGCTGCTTATAAGGATGAGTGGAGGATTTATGCGCGGTCGGCTTCGGACGACAAGTCGCCGATCGCGGCGATTCTGGCGGCGATCGATGCTTTGCGGACGCAGAAGATTCCGCTGGCCGTGAATGTGAAGATGATTTTCGAAGGCGAGGAGGAGGCGGGTTCGACGAATCTGGAGAAGACGCTGCAGTCGAACAAGAGTTTGCTGGGCGCGGACGTGTTGCTAACTTGCGACGGACCGGTGCATCAGTCGGGGCGGCCGTTGATTTTCTTTGGGAATCGCGGCGACATTGGGCTCGATGTGACCGTGTATGGACCGGTGCGGGCGCTGCATAGCGGGCACTATGGAAATTGGGCGCCGAATCCGGCGATGGAGTTGTCGCAACTGCTGGCGGCGATGAAGGATGCGAATGGGCGGGTGACGATTCCAGGCTATTACCTCGATGTGGTGGCGTTGAGTCCGCTCGAGAAAGAATGGCTGGAGAAAATGCCCGACAACGATGTGGAGTTGGCGCGCGAGTTGGGGATCGAGAAGCCGGAGGGCGGCGGGAAGAAATTGGTCGAGCTGCTGCAAGAGCCGTCGCTGAATATTCGCGGGTTGAGCAGCGCTTATGTTGGGACGCATGCGCAGAATGTCGTACCGGACAAGGCGGAGGCGTCCATCGATGCGCGGCTGGTTAAGGGCGAGGTTCCGGCGAAGAAGACCGAGCAGATTGTGGAATTCATTCGGGCGCAGGGATATTTCGTGGTGGATCATGAGCCGACGATGGGCGAGCGGCAGACGCATGCACGGATCGCGAAGGTTGTGGATGAGGGCGGGTATCGGGCTTCGCGGACGGCGATGGATTTGCCGATATCGAAGGCCATGATTGCACTGGTGCAGTCGGCGACGGATGGGAACGCGGTGATTGCGCCGGGGCTGGGAGGGAGCGTGCCTATGTATATTTTTGAGGATATTGGGTTGCCTTGGATAGGGGTGCCGATTGTGAATTACGACAATCATCAGCACAGTTCGGACGAGAACTTGCGATTGGGGAATTTGTGGAGCGGGATGGAGTTGTATGGAGCGATTTTGGCGGGGTTGGAGTGGTAGACGAAGAAAAGAAGGATTAGCCACGGTGGCACGAAGGACAGGGGAGAAAAGAAAGAAGAGGCACTGCAGCTGGCATCAAAGAGGGATTCCTCTCTGCGCCAGCCGACGCGTTCACAGGAAGTGAACGCGGAGAAAAAGCGTCGGCCTGCTCCGCTCGGAATGACGAGTCGGGATCGATTCGTGAGTGGGTCGGTTGGAATGCGGCTTGGCGAGAAGAGATTTTGTTAGAGGGAGAGGAAGTTTTGGAGGAGTTGTTTGCCGGATTCGGTTAGGACGGATTCGGGGTGGAACTGGACTCCTTCGAGTTTGTGGCGGCGGTGGCGGACGCCCATGATGATGCCGTCGGTGGTTTCGGCGGTGATGGTGAGTTCGCGCGGGAGGGATTTGCGCTCGACGATCAGGGAATGGTAACGCGTGGCGGTGAAAGGGTCGGCCAGTTTGCGGAACACGCCTTTTGAGTCGTGGTGGATCGCGCTCGCTTTGCCGTGGAAGAGTTTGGGCGCGCGGATAACTTTTCCCCCGAATGCGGCCCCGATGGCTTGATGTCCCAGGCAGACACCGAGGATGGGAAATTTTCCGGTGAGGCGCTGGACGAGTTCGACCGAGATGCCGGCTTCTTTGGGCGTGCAGGGACCAGGGGAGATTACGATGCGGTCGGGTTTGCGGCGGATGATGTCGTCCACCGTAATTTTGTCGTTGCGATGAACTTCGACTTGGCAGCCTAGTTCGCCCAGGTATTGGGCTAGGTTGTAGGTGAAGGAGTCGTAGTTGTCGAGGAGGAGGATCATGGCCGTCTTTTGATTCTACTCCCGACGGCGACGGCGTTCGGCGGTTTCCAGGGCGGTGAGTAGGGCGCGGGATTTGTTGACGCTTTCCTGGTATTCGCCTTCGGGGGTGGAGTCGGCGACGATGCCGCCGCCGGCTTGCACGTGCGCGACGCCATTTTTGACAATCATGGTGCGAAGCGCAATGCAGGAATCGAGATTTCCGGCGAAATCCATATAGAGGACCCCGCCGGCGTAGATGCCGCGGCGCGTGCGCTCGACCTCTTCGATGATCTCCATGGCGCGAACTTTTGGCGCGCCTGAAACCGTTCCCGCCGGGAAGCACGCCATCAGCGCGTCGAAGCAATCAACGTCTTCACGCAGACGTCCGCGCAAGCTTGAGACCAAATGCATCACGTGCGAGAAGCGCTCCACGGTCATCAGTTGTTCGACCTTGACGCTGCCGTATTCGCACACGCGGCCGAGGTCGTTGCGGCCGAGATCGACGAGCATGATGTGCTCGGCGCGTTCTTTTTCGCTGGCTAGCATTTGTTTTTCTAGGCGGAGGTCTTCGGCTTCGTCTTTCCCGCGCGGAAGCGTGCCTGCAATCGGGCGATAGAAGACGTCGCGGCCTTGCACTTTGACGAGCATTTCGGGAGAGCTGCCAACTACGGAGACATCGTGCATTTGGAGATAGAAGAGATAGGGCGACGGATTGAGCGCGCGGAGTTCGCGGTAGATGTCGAACGGATGCGCTTTTGTCTTTGCGGAGAAGCGCTGGCTGACGACGACCTGGAAGATGTCGCCGGCGCGGATGTAGTCCTTGCATTTTTTTACGGCGGAGAGATAGGCGGCGCGGCCGAAATTCGATTTGACGTTGAGCGGCGAGCGCTTGGCTCGGGAGGCTTCGCCGCGGGGCTTCTCGGCGGCAACGGGTTGTTCGAGTTGTTTGCGCGTTTCGCGAATCTGGCGAACCGCTTCGCCGTATTTTCGGCGGAGGCTGCCTTCACCTTCGGTGAATACGTTGCGCACGATCCAGAGGCGATGCTGGACGTGATCGAACGCGATGATGCCGTGATAGAAGGCGAGAACGGCGTCGAAAAGGCCGATGTCGTCGCGGAGGCGTTTCGGGAGGCGCTCGATGAGGCGGACCATGTCGTAGGAGAAGTAGCCGATCGCGCCAGCGACTAACGGCGGCAGGCCGGGAACGCGGACGGGACGAAAGCGCTCGATGCGGGTGCGAAGGAAGGAGACGGGATCTTTTTCTTCCCAGATGACGCGATCGCGACCTTCCATGACGCAGGCGCCGGAGGCGTAGCGGAAAACTTCTTCAGGGTGCGCGCCGGCGAAGGTGTAGCGCGCGATTGTTTCACCGCCTTCGACGCTTTCGAGGAGGAAAGAGTAGCGCGCGCCTTCTGCGATGCGGAGGTAGGCGCTGACGGGCGTGATCAGGTCGGCGGGGAGAACGTCGTAGACCGGGATGAGATTGCCTTGCTTGGCTAGGCGCTGGAATTCGCGGAAGTCGGGCTGGATCATCGTGCGTCCCGTTTCGTGTACTTGGCGGCGTTTGTTTTGCCATGCGCTGATTTCGCGCGCGACGGAGCGGCCGAGTTTTCGCCGCGCAAGGCTTTCAAAATGGCGCGGCGCATGACGGCTTCGGGTGCGCGCTGTTTCGTCCAGAGTTCCCACTGCGCGATTCCCTGCGCAAGAAACATTTCGACGCCGCTGACGGTGGCGATGCCTTGCCGCGCGGCCAGTTGCAGAAGCTGTGTTTGCTCGGGGCGGTAGATGAGGTCCATGACGGTCCGACAGTTTAGCTCTTCAGCGGTCAGCGGCGAAATTTTGGTGCGCGGATGCATGCCGACTGGCGTGGTGTTGAGGATGGCGTCGAAGCTTTCCGAGCGCAGAGCGCGGCGCGGTAACGATTCGCCACCGATTGCGCCGGCGAGTTCGCGCGCGGCGTTTTCGCGGCGGGCGCAAACGGCGACGGAGGCTCCCGCGCGTGCCAGCGCGAATGCGGCGGCGCGGGCAGCGCCGCCGGCACCAAAAATCAGGACGCGGCTTTTCGCGAGCCTCAGTTTTTTCTCGAGCGAGCGGAGGACGCCGACGTAATCGGTGTTCGAACCGAAGAGCGAGCCGTCGGCACGAACGACGACGGTGTTGACAGCGCCGATGTCGGCGGCGAGATCATCGCAATGCTTGAGATGCTTCAAAATGGTTTGCTTGTGCGGGATCGTAACGCTGAAGCCGCGGATTTCGAATTCCGGGATGGCTTTGAGGAAGTCGGGGAGCTTTTCGACCAGGAATGGGAGATAGACAGCGTTGACGTTCTTGGCGGCGAAGGCGGAGTTGTGGAGGAGCGGGCTGAGGGAGTGAGCGATCGGATTGCCGATGACGCCGAAGACTCGCGTGGAGCGATTGAGTTTGTCCGCGCGGTAGAGGTGCTTCAGATCGTGAAGCGAGACCTGACCTGGAGCGGTGGCGGCTCCGATGGGAGCGTATTCGAGGGTGCTGCCATACTTCAGGGCGAGGATGCGAGCGGGGAGGCCGGCTTCGCCCATGGGAACGGCCACACAGTCTTTCGAACCGGACGCCCAGCGGAGGAGGCGCACGCTGTCGGCGATGGTGCGGGCGCGGGCAGCGATCTTGATGGCGTCAATTTCGCCGTGCGTGGGCATTCGAACCGAGCGGCCGAGGTCCGGAGTGCGGTCGAAGTCGTGGATTGAGAGCATGATGCGAGATGGAATAGCGTATCCGCGAGCGGAACGGTTGGGTAACTCGCGTATGGTTTCGATCTCGATATCGCACCACTGGCACCCAGCCTCGCGGGCTTGAATGAGCCAGAAGAGTTGAGCCTGGATATCGCCCGCAAACCGGCCGCCCGCACCTTTGCGCCGGCAAGTTGCCAGGAAGATGGCTTTGGCTGGACGGTGGCGCCTCAGCCAGACCAGGAGTTTCGAACGTTCGACGTCACTTGCCAACCAATCGAGGCGAATCTCCATCGTGGGGGTTTCGCGTAGGGCAGCCCGGATGCCCGCCGACATTTCGGCAGCGGTCGAGGCCGCCACGACCCCGCAGATACTGCCGATCCCCGTTGCGAGTCGCGCCATTGCGCCAGATTCCCCTATCTAATTGTAATAAATATACTTAACTGGTTTCCGAGACGCTATCTACCGCCCAACGGCCAGTATCAAGAGTGTAAAGCACTCTCGCCCAATTTGTTGACGCAGTTGGGGGTGCTTGCTAATTTCGATGGGCAGGTCCCCGCACGGCCCTGAGGGCGTGTGTTTTCGAAGGAGCATCGTAATGCGCGCGAAACTAGCTGCGTTTTGTGTCTCGATCCTGGCGAGCGCGGGTGTTTGCTCGGCCCAGTCCCAGACGGCGACACCGCTTCCGGTCGGGCAAGTCAACTACTCCCATGTGTACTGCTCGGGATTCATAAGCGATCCGAAGGTTCCAGACGACATGCGGGTGATCTCAGGCGAACAGGCGAGCTTCAAGATTATTTTTTCCCGCGGCGACAATGTGTACCTCAACCGCGGGGCAGACCAGGGAGTAAAGATCGGTGACGTGTACGCGGTCGTCCGTCCGGATATCGATCCGACGAATGAATGGTTTTACGGGCAGACGAAGCTCACGAAAAGGATGGGCACCATTTATCGCGACATCGGCCAAATCCGGGTTGTGAGCGTCGAACCGAAGACTTCGATTGCCGAGGTCTCGTTCTCTTGCGACTACATGGAGCGCGGAGATGTGGCGCGGCCGTTCGAAGAGCGTCCGTCACCTGCGTATCGAGAACCGAGCAAGTTCGACGTGTTCGCTCCCGTCAGCGGTAAACCCGTCGGGACGGTGGTTAGTGCGTTTGACTGGGACCAGGCGCTCGGACGCGGTAATACAATCTATGTAAACATTGGCGCCGCAAAAGGCGTGAAGGTCGGCGACTACCTGCGCGTGTTTCGTTACCAGACTTCGAAGGTAGACATTTCCCAGACTGCCGGCGAGAAGGACCTGCAATACAAGGTCTACGGCTTTGGCAGCGCACCGAAGAAATACGAAGCCAAGGATCTGCCTCGCGAAGTTCTCGGCGAGGGCGTCGTTCTTAACGTGGCCAAAGACGCGGCGACCGTGCTGATCACCTACGGCCGGGAGGAAATGTACGCAGGAGACTTCGCGGAAATCGAATAACAACTCTTCAGACGCACGAAGGTTTTTCGGGCCCGCGCGATTGAACGTCGCGCGGGTTTTCGTTTTTGGAATCGACGGTGAGCGGGCGCGGGGTGGCGGTCGTTCGGCCTTCGTCGGAAACGACTTCGCAGGTGAATGCGAGTATCTGGATTCTTGGATCGCGCCAAGCATCCGGAGGCAGCCCGGCTTTGCGACAGGTTGCGCCCAGAAATTCCTCGCGGGTGAAGCGATGTTCGGTCGCGACCTGAGGCAGGAGAAGTCCACGAGAATTGCCGGATGCGGCGACCAGGCCGTGACGCCCGATCTCGATTTGTGACAAATCGATCGGTTCAGAAGGCGACAGAAGCGAAATCTCAAGCTGGAGATGGCTTAAGTCGGCGACACGCACCGGGGCGAAGCGAGGGTCTTGCAATGCGGCGCCAGCGGCACAGCGGGCAATGGCATCGCCTAACGAGGCGTCTGCGTGAGTGACGCCAATACATCCACACAGGCAGCCGCCTTTGCGCAGCGTCACGAAAACACCGCACCGTTCGGCAAATATTCCTTTGTTCGGGATGTCATCCGGGATGCGTCCGAGAGTCACGGATTCGACGACGACTCGGCGAGCGAATGTCAGCAGAGCCTGACGATCGATCTCAGAGAGGGACGGCATCCTCGGTCTTCTCGCGTCCTTCGAGCATGCGCAACCTTCGCCGCTGTTTGATGCGATCGTCGAGCTGTCCCCAGAAGCGCAGAAAATATTGCGCCGCCGAAACCAGAGCGCTGGCGACCACCAACCACAACAGTATTAAGGCGAGCGGCTTCAAGGAGGGATGACGCGCTCCGGCGATCACGACGGCAACCGCGATTACCTGGAGCACCATTTTGGTCTTGCCGATGGTCGAAGCAGCGATTGTAAATCCTTCGGCGGAAGCGATGGTTCGCAAACCTTGCACGGTGAACTCACGTCCGATAATGATCACCACCATCCAAGCGGGGACTAAATGCATGTCGACGAGCGCAATGAAGGCCGCCGAAATCAGGAGCTTGTCGGCGATTGGATCGAGGAGGATGCCGAGCCGGGTAACCTGAAGCCGCCGACGGGCGAAATACCCGTCCGCCCAATCCGTCGCCGCGGCCATGAGGAGGATTAGTACTCCCCAGAATTCGAAGTGCATGGGAAAGCCCCACAGTTCCACATTGGGGCTGCGCGTCAAGAGGATAACAATGAGGACGGGGACGAAAAAAATACGCAGCAGCGTCAGTCCGTTCGGAAGATTCATAAGCGCTCAACGCTGGCGGCTCGCGTCGATGCGGCGCACCCACCAAAAGGCCGTCGACGAGCAGATTTCAGAGCCAGAAGGTCACTATAGACTCAGGTCCTACGGGCGTCAACGTCTCCGGGCGAAACGTGCTTTTAAAACCTGGGTGTACCTTTACGGTTAACATGTCAACGGAAAAAACGATTGAGGGTGAATACTGTTTCGTAACACAACTGCTGCAAACCTGTGCAAATGTTAAAACGACAGTCTAAATGATCGGGCAGAGCCTAGGATCATTCGAACGAGCCGATCAGACACTAAAGCCTTCACGATGTTCGAGTTACGGTAAATTTAAGAATTTGTTGAAAGCTGCGCTGGTCAACCTGACGCCGCATTGCGATTCAAGCCATTTATCTTTCCACAATGTTTTCCACAGCGTAGCGAACGCGACGCCCGGTTTTCGGGTTTGAAATAAAAGCGCTTCGATTGCCGTTATAAAGCGGCCTTTTTCGCACTTTACCTTAACGTCACTACCGTTTGGGCAATGTTCAGGCGCTAGAGTGCGCGAACCGCACTCGGTCCGCGGAGCAAACGAACCGGGAGAAAAAACAGCGCGCTTAATAGGGCTAGTACGCCGCCGACAGCGATCCCTACAATTCGAAACGGGAGCAGGATCAGCCACACGAACGGGTAAGCAATCAAGGCGAGTAAAGCCAGCGGCCAGCACAGGATGAAAAGGATGATCCACAGCAAAAAGGCAGCCATCGTCAGACCCTCCACTCTGAATTACGCAGAAGCGAGCCCGGAAGTTCCAGAGGCGGCATATTGACTCAAACGCAGGCGGCGCGCAATCGACTCGGGGACCTCGGCGTCCATTCGCATATGCGAATCCTCCACGACCGAGTGGAGCACTTTACCCAGGGCGTGAACGAGCGCGAGCGTGCGTCCCTCGGTCATCGGTAGACGCAGCGACATCGTAACGACTGGATCGATCGGAAGCGCCGCATCGATTCGACGAAGGAGGTCGTCAATTCCCTTTCCGGTTTTAGCCGATACCAGTACCGGGCCGGAATCGCCGCTTCGTGCAACGCTGGATTCAAGAGTCTCTTTCAAAACGGGCGAGAGTAAATCGATCTTGTTCAGCACTCGCAATTTCGGGCGTCCAATCACGCCCAGTTCGCCGAGAATCTTTTCGACCTCTTCGTCCAATTCGTCATGGTGCGGATTCGAAACGTCGCTGATGTGGAGGATCACGGCGGCTTCCTGGACTTCTTCGAGCGTCGCGCGAAACGCCGTCAGCAAGCCTTTGGGCAGATCGCGGATAAATCCCACGGTGTCGGAAACCAGAACCCTGCGGTTCGAAGGCAAGCGGATTGCTCGGATTGTTGGATCAAGAGTGGCGAACATGCGTGATGAGACCAGAACCTCCGCGCGGCTCAGCGCATTGAAGAGCGTCGACTTGCCCGCATTGGTGTAGCCGACGAGCGCGACCGTGCCGAGAGGAACCGCGTTACGAGCGTCACGCCGCAGCGAACGCTGCTTACGGACCTCATCGATGGCTTTCTGAATTTTGCTTACGCGATCGCGAATACGGCGACGATCGGTCTCGAGTTTCTTTTCGCCGGGGCCCCGGACGCCGATGCGGCCAGCACCTCCGCCAGCTCCGCCGGAACCGCCGCCACCGCTTTTGCCGCCAAGCCTCGACATCGATGCTCCATGGCCGGTGAGGCGGGGCAACATGTAGTTCAGCTGCGCCAGTTCGACCTGGAGTTGACCTTCGCGACTGCGCGCGTGTTTCGCGAATATGTCGAGGATCAGCTGCGTGCGGTCGATCACGCGGCACTCCGTTGCCTCCTCGATGTTGCGCTGCTGCACGGGAGACAGATTGCCGTCGAAGATGATCAACGCCGCTTTGTGCGCGGTGGCTTCCGCTTTGATTTCGTCGAGCTTGCCGCGCCCGACTAACGTCGCCGAATCGGCGACATCGCGCATCTGGTGAATCGTGCCTGCAACGTCGGCGCCCGCGCTGCGAGCCAGTTCCACCAACTCGTCCAGCGATTCCTGCCCCTGTTCGGCGGCGAGGTGCGAGGGTATGCGCTTGGCGCGCTTAAAGGTGACGCCAACTAGCAAAGCTCGTTCGGAAGAGAATGTCGATTGTGAGGTCTTCATCGATTCAGCGCGGTGGGTCTTTCTTTCTTGAGGTTTGCCGTAGCCTGCTGAGGCGGACGTTGAAAACGGCAGAAGCTTGGACTCCTGCCAGGATTATACGCCGCTCGATTCCGCGCTGCGAGAATTTCGACGAATACGTGGACTTGAACGGCGCTCTGTTTGCACAATCACTCGAGGCTAAGACGCGAGAAATGCGTTTACCGATTGGAGAGCTGCGGCTTGAACTTGAGGGTCATCTCCGAAGCCGTCAAGCCAAGCGACGCCAGCTTCACGGCGAAACCATGTCGCCTGGCGTTTTGCGTAGCGGCGCGTCGCTTGCTGAATGGCCGCCGTCGCGTCCTCGATTTTCATTTCGCCGCGCAGGACCGATCGCAGTTCGCGATAACCGATGAAGTCAAACGGTTTCGCGTCCTCGGGCAGACCGGCGCCGAGCAACGCGCACACTTCCTCGAGCCATCCTTGCGCCAACATCGCCGAGGTCCTGTGGTGGATTCGCTCATTCAATGCTTCGCGCGCTGGGCGCAGACCAATCTTTATCGTGCGCCAGCCTTGCAGCGGCGCACGTCCTTGCTCGTAAACTTCGGTTAAGGACCGTTTCGTGAGTAGACAAACCTCGATGGCCCGAATCAGCTTTTGTTCGTCGCCTGGCGCGATCTTTCGAGCGGCGGCTGCGTCCAATCGTTGCAGGACACGATGCAAGTATCCGGACGGGTGGCTTTCACGGCTTTCCCTGATCCGCTCGCGCAACTCTTCCGAGCGTTGCGGCGCATCGGCCAAGCCTTCGACGAGCGCTCGCAGATAGAGCCCTGTTCCGACAGTAAGAATTGGGATTCGGCCACGGCGCCGTAAATCATCCAGAACTGCGATCGCCATTCCCCGGTATCCGCCCGCAGTCGTAGTCTGTTCGGGTGTTAGGACATCGATCAGAAGATGCGGAATGCCGCGCCGTTCCGCGACGGACGGCTTCGCCGTGCCGATGTCGAATCCCTTGTACAACTGCGTGGAATCACACGCGACAATTTCGCCGCCGATTCTTTCGGCCAGCCACACGCCGAGCGTCGATTTGCCCGAAGCCGTCGGACCCACGATGACGACCATCGGCAGCGGTTTGTTTTCACTCATGGGAACAAAAGATGGCGAGCGCGCACGAAAATAAATATCAGACAAACAGAGCCAGCAGCAAGCTACCGAGAATTTGTTGTCGGGCGATCTTCACTAGTTCACATTCGATGGCTGCAGATTATAAAAGTAGGTAAAACGCAGCTCTATGTACGGACCACTGAACGCCGGCGGCAACGGTTCGAACGGGCTCGACGCGCGAATGGAAGAGACCGCGGCGCGATCAAGCGGCTCCTTACCGGATGTCGAAACACGCACCGGCTCGCCGTCGGGAACGATTCCATTTCGCATGATGCGGAATTGCAGCGACACGACGCCCTTGTCGCCGAGCCGCACCGACTCCGGCATCACCGAGAACCAATTCCGCTTCACGATGATGTACACGCGATGGAGATATTCGTTGAAGTCCACGCCTTCGGTCGGCGTGAGCATTTCCATCGCGCCGTAAGCCTGCGCTTGTCCACCCGCGCCTGGAAGGCCGCTGTTGCTCGGAACCTGCCCGCCGCCGCCGATCGCGGTAGGCGCACTCATCTTGGCGGATTCGCGAATCGAATCGCGGAGCGAGCCCCCCAAGGAGCTTTTCGGAAGCAACAAGGCGCGATCCGTCGGTTGCTGCTGTGGCGTTTCGAGCTTTACGGGTTGTTTCGGTGCCTCCGCTTTCGCAGCGGAATCGTCGGGCGGAGCCTTCGGTGGCGTTTGAGTCGGTTGGGGCGTAGGCGCGCTAGGCAAATTCTTCACGACGCGCTCGGGTTCTTTCGGTGTCGGCGCGGGAGGAGCCTCAGGCTTCGGTATCGGCGGCGCAACTTTTCGCAGGACGCGCGGATCGACGTGAACCACCGGCGGCCGCGGCTTGGGCGCTGCTTTTAGATCGTCGAGCGCACCGGGAGGCAGCAGGATGGTCATCTGCCGGCGAGCAAGTTCGTTTTCTTCCTGAGTCGGAGCGTGCGGCGGGAAAATCTTCGGCTCGAAAATCAGGAATGCGATGAACAAAATGTGCGCCGCGAACGACATGACCGATTTGATCAGTTCGGCGCGGCTCTGCGCCTCCGTCGGCGGCTTGTTGAGAAGATTGACCTCGCCGGTCATGAAAATGTCGGTTTCGACCAGGTCGGTGGGGATATTGTGGATCTGCTCGATGATCTCGGGCGGCGCGGCGCCTTGCGGGACGATGACGCGCTCGTCCATGTCGGTCGGCTGGAGCGGCAGGTCGGATTTCTCGTCGGGAACGAACTCGGACGGCTTCACGTCCCGCGGGACGACGACACGCGCGGCGATCGATTCGAGCGGAAGCGAAGACGGGATAGTCGTCTTGCCGTCGAGGTAGACGATCGGCAGCGTGTTTGGCACGAGTTTGCGATCGTCGAGCGAAGTGGGGCGCCGGCGCGTCGATGGCGCGTCTACAGCGGGCGGCTTCGCACCCATGGGAACGAGGAGTCTAGGGATCATTCGTCTATTTTCTGCGCGGCGGCGAAGGCTAGCAGTTGGACGCGCTCTGCGTGTCCCTGGATGCTTGCCATGACGCGCTCGGCTAAATCGAGCGCAGCGCGGCCAGCGCGGCCGCCGGTCCGGGGCTCTCGGCGCGTACGGACCGCGTCGATGAAAGTCTGGAGTTCGCTCTGCAGCGGCTCAATCGCGAGCGCCGGGAGCTTTTCGAACGCGAATTCCGGCTGCGGGCCCGGCTTTTTCACCGCTACGCGCAGGGCGTCGCGGCGGGCGTAGTCGAGCGAGATATATTCGTGCTGCTGGAAGAAGCGCATCTTGCGCACGCGTTCGGTGGAGACGCGGCTGGCAGTAACGTTGGCGACGGCGCCGCCTGCAAATTCGAGGCGCGCATGCGCGATGTCGACCTTGTCGGTGAGAACGGGGATGCCGACGGCTTTCACCTCCGTCACGTGTTCTTTCACCAGGGTCAGCAGGATGTCGAGGTCGTGGATCATCAGATCGTAGATCACGTCGACGTCGAGACTGCGTGCAGTGAAAACGCCAAGGCGGTGGACCTCGAAAAAGAGCGGGCGATTTACGATCGGCTCGACCGCGATCACCGCGGGATTGAAGCGCTCTACGTGGCCGACTTGAAGAATGCGGCCGAACTTTTGTGCGGCGGCGAGTAGAGTGTCGGCTTCGGCGACGGTCGTTGCCATTGGCTTTTCGACCAGAACGTCTAGGCCCATCTCCATCAGGCGACAGCCGACACTGGCGTGATCGATCGTGGGTACCGCGACGCTGACGGCGTCGACGCGTCCGCGTAAATCGCCGAGCGACGTGAACGCCGTGGTTTGAAACTCCGCCGCAATCTTCGCGGCGCGCTCGGGATTCTTGTCGTAAATACCAACCAATTCGGCATCAGGGATTTCACCATAGACGCGCGCGTGGTTACGCCCAAACTCGCCCGTCCCCACGACGGCGACACGAATCGTTTGCACATTCTTGACCACCGAGGTCATTTCTCGTTCATTCCCCTGGAAGCGCCCCGCGGTTCCGCGATCGAAGCCTGCCTGGTAGACAGTTCGTTGCCCTGCGCGGCACTCGCCGGCGGAAACACTTGAATGGCAATTCCCGCCGCGTCCGCTTGAGCTAACAATTTTTCTTTGTCGAACAGTAAGGTGCGCCCGGCATCGAGAGCCAATGCCGTGGCGCGGGCACTCTTCATCCGTTCGATGGTAGGCAGGCCGACGACGGGTACGTCGAAGCGCATATCCTGGCCCGGTTTGCTGACTTTGACGACGACGAGCGGTTTGCCTTCGGCGATGCGCGCGGCGCGGGCGATGGTTTCGTCGGTGCCTTCCATCGCTTCGACGGCGACGCAGGCGCGATCGGAAATCACGACGGTTTGGCCGATGTCCATCGCGGTAATCTGGCGCGCGACCGTAAGGCCGTAGGCGATGTCCTCGGCTTCGTGAGCATCGGGTGCGCGTTTAGTGATCACGCCCGCTTCGGGAACGAGCGGCTTCAGAAATAAGGTCGAGTCCACGAGTCGAATGCCTTCGTCTTCGAGCACGCGCGCGACCGCGCCGATCAGCGAATCGGTATTTTTCCGCGGTAGCGAAAACAGGAGTTTCGCCAGCTTCCAATCGGGCCGGATGGAACTAAAAATCTTGGCGTGCTTCACTTGGCCGGCCATCACCGCTTGTGTCACGCCTTCGCGATGCATCAGGTCGATTGCTTTGCTCAACTCGCCAAGGCTGACCCAATGCAGACGTTTCGCGGATTGCGCCAGATCTTCAGACGCCTCCTCTTTCAACGCGATGACCGCCATGTCGATGCCCTGGCTGCGCGCGCCTTCGAGCACGAGAAATGGGAAGCGGCCATTGCCCGCAATAAGCCCCCACCCGGTTGTGTTCGCGTTCGTCATGACGTTCGGCAAATTGTGCGGGTGGCTCGCTTCCAACCTACTTGACGATCCCACGCTCGGCGGTTTCGACGAATCGGATGAGTTCCGCCACGTCAGCAGAATGCGACAGTAGAGCACGCATCTCGTTCAAAGCTTGATTCGTGTTCAGTTTCGACCGCAACAAAAGTTTGTAGGCTTGTTGCAGCGCTTTCAGCCGTTCTTCGGAGAATCCTTTGCGCTGCAGTCCGATTTTGTTGATGCCGAAGCAAACCGTCTCGCGCTCCGTCACGACCAGCGAAAATGGCGGCACATCCTGCGTGATCACCGTCGAAGCGCCCACGTAGGCGTAGCGGCCGATGCGACAAAACTGGTGGACCGGGGACGCAAATCCAATCGTGGTGAAATCCTCGACGGTCACATGACCCGCCAGCGTCGCGCTATTCACGAACAGGTTGTTGTCCCCCACAACTGAGTCGTGCCCAACGTGCGAAGAACTCAGGAACAAGTTTCGATTGCCGATGACCGTCTTGCCGCCGCCTTTTACCGTTCCACGGCTGATCGTCACGTACTCGCGAAATGTATTGCCATCGCCGACGAACAACTCGACGTGCTCGCCACGAAATCCAAAGTCCTGCGGATCGCCGCCGACCGAGCTGAACGGATGAAAAATATTGTCGCGCCCGATCTTTGACGGTCCCGTGACCACCGCATGCGAATGCAGCACGCAGCCGTCACCGAGTTCGACGCCGTCTCCCACCACGGCGTACGGGCCGATCTGCACGCCCGATCCGAGCTTCGCCGTCGGCGCGACGATGGCCTGCAAATGAATATGCGCAACGCTCATGCTTTCGGCTGTTCCGCCTTTGACTCGTCCGAAGGCGAGCTCGATTTCGCTTTCGCCGCCGCCGGTTTCGGTTCCCGATCGACCATCTTGCACATCAGCGTCGCCTCCGCTGCGACCTGTCCGTCAACCGTCGCTTTCCCTTCGAGCTTGGCAAAGTCGCCGCCGCGCCAATGCAGGACCTTTACCTCCAGCCTCAGCTGATCCCCAGGTACGACGGGCCGCCGGAACCTCGCGTTGTCCACGGCGACGAAATAAAGCAACTTGCTCTCGCGGTCGGGGATTTCCGTAAGCAACAGCAGTCCGCCCGTCTGCGCCATGGCCTCAATGATCAGGACGCCCGGCATGATCGGCTTGCCCGGGAAGTGACCTTGAAAAAAGTGCTCGTTGATCGTGACGTTTTTCACGCCCACGATGCTCTTCAGCCGCTCCATCTCCAAGATTCCATCGATCATCAGAAACGGATACCGATGCGGCAACAGTTTCTGAATGTCGTTCACGTCCAGAATCATCGTGCGCTCCCCGTCGCACCGCACACACCTGCCCTGTGGCGGCGCTTTGTTCCCGGCAAACTTATTATTATATGCCAACGCCGTTCCCTGGGTCATTTATCCGCACGCGTGTCACTAAGTTGGCCCCGGCCGAGAGAATGGCGGCGCCCAGACTAGAACGGGGCAGAACGCTCTTCTTGCGTCACTTTATCGAGGTCCGAGCACAGCTTGTTGCCCGTCATTCCTGCCGCTGCTACGATGTGGCGTCTCATGACCCACACCGTCCCCACGAAGGCGCTGCTCCAGTCGCTAAAACCACGCTTGCCTGAGATGCTCTCGACGCTCCGGAAATTCGTCGTTGCCGAGTCTCCTAGCCTTGAGAAAGAGCCTGCCGATCGTTGCTGCTCCATCGTCGAAAAAGAATGGCGCGCGCGGCGACTCAAGGTCGACCGCATCCCGCAAGAACAGCGCGCGGACCACCTGCGGATCACGTGGTCGCCCGCCGCATCGCGCGCGACAGGGCAGCTCCTCGTCCTTGGCCATTACGACACCGTCTACGCCAGTGGCATGCTTCGCAAAATGCCGTTCCGCATCACCGGTGGCAAAGCTTACGGGCCGGGCACGTTCGACATGAAGGCCGGCATCGTGCAAGCACTCTTCGCCCTCGATGCGATCCGCGAATTGCCCGCCGGTGAGCAACCTCGCAAGCGCATCGTCTATCTCTGGACCTCCGACGAAGAGATCGGCAGCGACACCTCGCGCAAGCTCATCGAGACCGAAGCGCGACGCAGCGATGCCGTTTTTGTTCTTGAACCGTCTTTCGGGCCGCGAGGCTCGCTGAAAACTGCTCGTAAAGGCGTCGGCGTAGCCGAACTCATCGTTCGCGGCCGTGCCTCGCACGCGGGCCTCGCTCCGCAAGACGGCATCAACGCCATCCACGAACTGGCGCGCCAGATCGGGCGCGTCGAGTCGTGGACCAATTTGCATCGCGGCGTGACCGTCAGCCCGGGCATCATCGACGGCGGCACGCGCGTCAACGTCGTTCCGGCGCTGGCGCGCGCCACACTCGATTTACGCGCCTTCACCATCACCGATATGCGCCGCCTCGAACGCCGTTTGCACGCGCTGCGACCCAGCTTGCGAGGAGCGCGCCTCGAAGTCCGCGGCGGCTTCAACCGCGCGCCGCTCGAACGCAAAATGAGCGCCGCCCTTTTCGCGCGCGCCAAATCGCTCGCGGCTCAGATGAATATTTCAATCGATGAATGTACGGTAGGAGGAGGTTCCGACGGCAATCTCACCGCTGCGGTCGGCACCCCAACGCTCGACGGGCTCGGCGCGGTCGGGAACGGCGCCCACGCAACCTGCGAACACGTCATCGTCAAAACGATGCCCGAACGCGCCGCACTGCTCGCCGCGCTTCTCTGCGCGAGCTGATCGCCAGCCTCACATGTAATTCTTGCGAAGGTAACCGATCGTCTCTTTCTCCAGATCGTCGTAGTTCAAGTGCAGTACTTCCTGAATCGCGGCCTCGGTCGAACTTCCCTCCGCGATACGGTTCAAAATCCGCTCCACATCTCCCATGCCGTCGGTTTGCACGATGTATTCCATATTTGCCAATGCCCAAGCATACGCATAGCCCGCGACAGGACCCGACAATTGCATCCACGAATTCTCCATCTCCGCTAGCCGCATCGCCTGTTTTTCGTCATAAACCTGCACCAGCACCGCCGCATTGTCGCGGCTGCGTTGTCCCTCGACAAACTGCGCGAGCCCTTCGTGCAGCCAGATCGGCGCGCGGCTGTGCGTCTTTTGCTGGATGAAACTGTGCGTCAATTCGTGCTTCAAAATCCGTGACAAATCCGGCGTCAAGCTCGTCAAACCCTGCACCGGAACTCGAATCCGACCGTCGTTCAGCGCCCCAACCCATCCCGGCGCGCGCGTAATATCCGAGAACGCCTGCTGCGTGTACAGCACCACCCCGATCGAATCTGGCGGCGAGTAATTCAATTCCGACTCGATCGCCGAAAAGTGCATCTCCAGCGCTCGCAGAATCTCTCGCGCCAGTTCAGGTTCGGCGTTGCCGTCGTAACGGAGCGTAAAATGGGTGCTCTCGTTCTCCCGGTAGTTTTGCTCTTCTTGGTTGTCGCGCAGCGCTTTCGCGAGTGCCTGCTCCACCTGCGGGTCGGGTCCCAGCGCCAGCGCTCGCTTCCACTCCCCGATCGCTTGGTCCAGCTTCACCATCCCGTAGTATGCCCAGCCGGCCAGCTTCGCCACCTCCGGATCGTCCGGAGCCACGCGCCGTGCACGCTCGAGATACTCCAGCGACGCTTTATATTCGCTGCGCCGCAAATGCAAGTACGCCACGTTCATCAGGATCGTCGGATTCTCCGGTGAATAGTTCAGCGCCGAGACTTCGTCGGTCAGCGCACGCTCCATGTCGCCGTGCGCCAGCTCAAATTGCGAAGCCACGTGCAACGCGCGCGCCGCACGCTCACTCGCCTGCCGACCTCCCGATCGGGCCTCGCTCTGCGTTCGCGACAAATAATTCCGGTCGATCTCCCCGTCGTGTACGGTCGCCTTTTCGATCTCAGCGTCCGACTCGAGCACCGGCGGCGTCATCGCCAGATTCGAAGCCGACGCCGCCGGCGAATCCGGCATCACTCCCGCGGGACCTCTCTCAATGTGATCGACGATCGATTTCGGCAGCGTCAGCTCTCCCGCTACCGTCTGGTACCGAACCTTGTCCCCATCCTCCGTAACGCTCAACGCGGATATCCGCCGCCCGTTCTTGAGCACGATCGTGTCGGCCTTCCCGCTCTGCGCCGCCGATAACGAAAACGCAAGCGCAAGCCCGCAAGAAATCGCAAGCGATCTCCAGCCGGCAAGCGACCCGCTCTCCCGCAACAATCGGCGCATTCCCCCATTTTAGGACGCCGCCACACCGCCCGCCCTCGCGCCTTGTTTCCCCATGCCGAAAGTGACTACACTTCCTTATGCGGCCAGGGGTCGCCTTTCTCGCGTTTTGCTCGTTTCTCATGCCTCTAATGGCGCGAGCAGCCGAAGAGTCTCCGCGCGAAGCCTACGACGCCCTGAACGCGCTCCGCGCCGATCCCGCCGCCGTCTACGACATCACGCCCGCCGACCGCATCGAAATCCGTCGCGCCGACGCACATTTCACATTCGACGAAGGCAAACTCGCTTTCTTCCTGCCCTACAAAGGCCAAATAACCGGTGTCGTTTTTTCGGGCCGCGGCCACGTTGTCGCCGCGCCGCGCGACCCGATGGAAAAGCAGCAGCTGGCTCGCTTCCTCGGCGCGCCGATCCTCGACCAGGCATTCTCGGACATCTACCTGCGCTTCACCGACGACAGCGCGCAGGAATTTCTTCGCGAATTGCACAGCGCCGGAATCACTCCGCTCCAGGACACCGAATTCGCCACGCGCTGGAACCCCATCGCGCTACAAGTCAATCCTCCGCAATCGCTGCGCATCCTGTTCGGTAGCATATCCAGCCACCCCGACCCCTATTTCTACGCGGCTGTGGAAGGCAATACGACGGGCCCCTTCGACGTGATGATCGATCAGCAGCGCGCCGAAGCCGTCCTGATCGGCCAGCCGAAGAAATCCGGCACGGCCAGTTTCTATGACGTTTGGGCCTCATATTCCATTCCCGATCAGTTGAAACCACAACGGCACTTCAGCGCTCTCGACTACGAAATCTCCACTTCGGTCCTCGCCGACACATCGCTTGACGCGAAAACCGACTTGCGCATGCGCGCCGAGGTCGCCGGCGAACGCACCCTGATGTTTCAGATGGCCCACGCGCTCACCGTCGAAAGCGTCACCGGAGAACGCGGCGAGCAGCTCACCTTTTTCCAGAATGAAGGAATGAACCTGCAGGATCGCCTGAGCAAGGGCACCGACTACCTTTATGTCGTCTTGCCCTCCGCGCCCGACAAGGGCTCCGAATTCACGCTGCACTTTCGCTATCACGGGCGCGTCATCGAAAATGCTGGCAACGGCGTCCTGTTCGTCGACGCACGCGAAAGCTGGTATCCCCATTTCGGCGACGCCGCCGATTTCGCGAACTATGACCTGACGCTTCGCTGGCCGCGAAAATACAAGCTCGTCGCCACCGGCACCAAGCGCGACGAAAAGGATGATGGAGACTTCCGCGTCGGCCATTGGCAGAGCGAAAAGCCCGTCTCGGTAGCGGGCTTCAACCTCGGCGACTACATGTCCACGTCGATCGCTTCCGACGCGGCCACCGTGGACGTCTACGCCAATCGGCAACTTGAGACTTCGCTCGACAGCCAGTTCGAAGCCCGCGCCATGCAAGCGCCCCGCATCATCGCGCCGCTTAGCGGAGAAGGCCGCACCGGCACAAACGCGATGGCCGTTCCACCGCCGCCTCCCCGCCCCGCCGATGCGTTGAAGGGCCTGGCGCGCGAAATAGAAAACTCGATCCACTTCTACGAAGCCTTGAGCGGCCCGTTTCCATTTCAAAAATTGAGCGTCTCTCAAATCCCCGGCACATTCGGCCAGGGCTGGCCCGGCCTGCTCTACCTTTCAACCTATGCGTATCTTCCGGCCGAAGCCCAACAGCGCGCTGGACTCTCTATTTCAGGACAAGAGCATTTCTCTGAACTTGTTCCATTTCACGAAGTCGCGCATCAATGGTGGGGCAATATCGTCGGCTGGGATTCGTACCGCGACCAGTGGATCGACGAAGCGATGGCCAACTACCTCGCGTTGCTCTTCGCCGATACGCAGAAGCGCAACGACCATTCGCTTCGCATCTGGCTCACACGCTATCGCGACAATCTCGTCGATAAAATTCCCGAAACCGATCATTCGTTTTCCGACATCGGCGCGCTCGAACTCGGCAGCCGTCTCAACGCCTCGAAATCCCCTCTGGGCTTCGAACAAGTGATCTACAGCAAAGGCGCATGGGTCATGCACATGCTCCACGAAGAGTTGCGCCAGCCCGCCGCCAAAAACCCCGACGAGCGATTCCAGGCCCTGCTCCACAATCTCATGAGGAACTATTCGTACCGCGCCCTATCGACTGCCGACCTACAGCACGAAGTCGAAGCTGTGATGACTCCGGCCATGGATCTTGAAGGTGGCCATTCGATGGAGTGGTTCTTCGAGCAGTGGGTGCGCGGCACCGGCATTCCGCGCTATCGCGTCGAGTTCACGGTCCACAACACCGACAAGGGTTATCTCGTCCGCGGCAAACTTTTTCAGGACGATGTGCCGCGGTCGTTCCTGGCACCAGTTCCACTATATGCAGGCGCAAACGCAGGTCACGCCACATACTTGGGAACGGTCGTCGCCGCCGGCCCCGAAACCTCGTTTCACTTCATCGCCAAGACGGAACCCCACAAAATCATCATCGATCCGCAGATGACCCTGCTTTGCGTCACGCAATAATTTGAATTCTTATCGGTTGGCCAGGTTAGAAAGTGTCTTCTGGTAGAAGCGCTTCTTTTTCGCCAGCGGGCTTTCCGGATTCAACTGCGCTTTTCCGTCGTTATCGAAAACGTACGCGTAACCCGCGGGATCCATTGGCATGCCCTTCAACAACCCCGCGGTCACCAGGTCGCGCAACGATGTCGGGCGCTTTGAGGTTCGCTTCTCGTATTCGCTCGACAAATCGTCAAGCTGCTTGCAATCCGCGTCGCTCTTCAGCAACTGCAAATGAATCGCGGCATTCTCTTTCATCTGCGGATCGGTCGTCGACGAATAGATCTCATTCCACAGAAACGCAGATGTCTCGGTGTTATCGCCTTGCTCACTCACCTTCGCGGCAAGCACTTTCATCCAGGGCATTGCTTGCGGATTTTTGCTCCCCTCAAGAAAGGCAGCCGCGGCTTGGGTGTAATCGTGAAGTTCGAAGTAATAAATGAATCCGAGGTCTTCGTAGAAACGCCAGTAATCGGGATTTTCACGTATTCCCCGCTGAATCAATTGAATCGCCAGGTCCGGCCGACCCGCTCCGGCTGGCGGACCTTCGCTCAGAAACATCGAACCAAACCGGTAGGCGACCACGAGGTTTGGGTCCAGCGTCGTCGTCACATCGAGGAGTGGCCACAGCAATTCGAAATTCGCATCGTGTCGTACCGATTTGTCGCCGTAATACTGCACCACTTGCGTCCAGTACAAGTCCGCCATCAGCGGCGCGTATTCCAGGCTCATCGCCTTCAATAATCGCCCCGAGCGCAACACCAACTCATCGGCTTCACGGTGCAGCCCGTCCAGTTGCACGTCGATCCTCTCTTGCAGTTTCCACACGCCGGCAAACCCCGGCACCAGCAGGCAGCAGAGCAGGATCGGCCCAAAATTTCGCGCTTTCATTTCAAATCCCGTCTCGAAAAGATCGTCACCGCCGCTACCAGGACAATCGCGCAATAAAGCACCGCGTAGGCGGTGTTTTGCAGGATAAGCGCCGCGGGAATATGCCGCCCGTGCGCTGCCGAGGCCATCACGTCGAAATTTTCGAAATTCGGCAGCAGATACGAAAGCCATCGCAGAAACGTCTGCAACGCCGGCGCCATTCTGTCACCGTGTAGTCCGCGCATCTCTTTAACGAACAATCCCGCGACGTACAATCCGGCCGTGAACAAAATCGCTAGCAGAGGCGTCGTGTAGCACGAAAATAGCAGCGCCAGCGCGACCACCAATGCCAGCTTCAGCAAAATAAAATAAATCGCCACCAGCGCGAGACCGTCCGCGCGTTCAAGCGAGTGCTTCACATAAAATAGCGCCGCATATAACCCAGCCGACATCGCCGCCGTGTTGATCGCCAGCGTCAGCAGCAAACCGCCGAATTTTCCCAGCAGAAATTCCCATCGCCGCACCGGTTTCGCCAGCAGCGCGTACAGCGTCCGCTTGTCCATCTCCTTCGAAACCAGCCCGACGCCGATGAACACCGCCATCAACAAGCCGATCACCGAGATCGCGCTCAGCCCCAGATTGACGATCACGATCTGCTCGATGCCGATCGAGACCTGACCCACCACCACTGCTGCCGCCATCAGCAGCAGCGCAAAAAACACAAGGTTGTACAACACGCGATCTCGCACCGCCTCGCGAAACGTATTGAGCGCGACCACGCCGACTCGCGTCATTTCCCGCTCACATCCACCGCGTTCGACTGCGCGCGGTCGGCCGAAATCAAGCCCATAAAGAATTCTTCCAACGACGCCTTCATTTGCGTGACCGACAAGATCCGTGCCCCCGTTTCGCGCAACTGATCGAGCGTGGCATACAGTTCGCTTTCCTCGACATGCATCCGGTATCGGTTTCCAGTCTTCATCGCATTTCCCAACAGCGCCGCGGAACTCGGCGTGCTCGCGGCAACGCCATGCAGCTCAAACAAAATCTCCATCCCGTGCGCCTGGATCCCCACAATCTCGTCCGGGGCGCCCACTCCGCGCAGCTTCCCGCCCGCGATCACGCCCACGCGGTCGCACAGCATTTCGGCATCCGACAAAATGTGTGTCGAAAACAAAACTGTGCGCCCTTCGCGCTTCAATTCCAGAATAATGTCGCGCACTTCCCGCCGCCCCAGCGGATCGAGTCCCGACATCGGCTCGTCCAGAATCACCACTCTTGGATCGTGCAAAATCGCTTGCGCCAGCCCGACGCGTTGGAGCATCCCCTTCGAATATTTCCGCAGTTGAATTTTCCGCGCTGTCTCGAGCCCAACCTTCTTCAGCATGCGATCCACGCGTTCGCGCCGTTCCGCTCCGCGCAAATTGTGAATTCGCGCAAAATAATCCAGCAACTCCGCCGCCGTCAGGTAATCGTAAAAATAGGGCTGCTCCGGCAGGTACCCAATGTCCTGATGCATCGAAATGTCGCTGATCGGTTTCCCCAATATCCGCGCATTCCCCGCTGTTGGAAAAGTCAGCCCCACTAGCAACTTGATCGTCGTCGATTTTCCCGCCCCGTTCGGGCCCAGAAATCCAAACACCTCGCCGTCCTCGACCTGCATGGTCAAGCCTTCCAGCGACCGTTTCGTTTTCAGGTGGAGAAACCCGAACGGGTAATCCTTGGTCAGATTCTCGATCTGTATCGCCGCGTCCGCCATGGCTCAATTGTTGAGAACAAGCCTCGCAGCGTCAATCAACTGCCGCGTCCTATGTGCATGAGATGAAACTAGGAGGGGGCCTTTACAGTGCGTGACGATCGCTGTGCAGAGAGAGTAATACGGCTCTATTCGGAGTCTTGCAGACCGACTGTCGAACTGTCGTCCCGAGCGAAGCGAGGGATCTGCTTTCTTCAGCCCGTCAAAAAACTATACTTTCATAGCCAGGCGACGCACAAAGTCCACGTCAATAACTACGAATCGCCGCGTCCCGGCGCGCCAATCTGCACCAACTGCCCCGCCGCCGGCAAAGGCGCCGGAGTCATCGGCTTCGGCTTCAACGTCTGCTTCCCGCGCCAATTATCCAGTATCCCCACCTGCTGCACGCAAGACACCGTGCACTTCGGCGCGCAAAACTTGTCCGTGAAATATTCCCGGTGCCGCAGCTCCGGCGTGTATTGGTCCAGTGGAATTCCTGGATACCCACGCTGCTGGGAGCACCAGTGCACCAGCCCATCCTCGCACACATACAAGTACCGCGAACCCGACCGGCATCGCCAGTTGTGCTCTTTCCCGCGCGCCACGTTGTGCTGAAAATCGTTAAACCGCGAAAACGACGACTTCCCCATCGACATGATCTCTTCAAAAATCTCGATCTGCCGCCCGTTCAATCCCTTCAGCTGCCCGTTCCCGTCGTGAATAATCCCCACCGTGCTCGTGAATCCCAGCTCTACCGCGCGCTTCGCAATCGTTAGCGCATCCTCAGGATTCTTCACGCCGCTGCCCAGCACCGAATTGATGTTCACCTGGAACACCGCGTACTGCGACAGCCACTCCAGCCGCGAATCCAGCGTCTTCAAACTCTTCTTCGAGACTTCATCCGGTGTCACGTTGTCGATGCTGATCTGCAAAAACTCCAGCCCCGCGTCGTTCAGCTTCGCGATCCGCTCCTTGCTGAGCAAAAACCCGTTCGTGATCATCCCGGCATAAATCCCACGCTTCCGCATGTGCCGGATCACTTCCTCCAGCTCCGGATGCATCAACGGCTCGCCGCCGCTGATCGTGATCATCGACGTGCCCATGTCCGCCAGCAAATCCAGCCGCCGCTTCATCTCCTCAAGCGGCACCGGCTTCGACACATCGTCATATTCGTTGCAATAGCCGCAATCCAGATTGCAGCGCCGCATCGGGATGATGTGCACCAGAAAGGGATGCGTCGTCGATACCAGCGCCTTCCCAATCTTCAAAATCTCCCGCGTCCGCGACCGCACAAACCTAGCCCGCCGACGCCATCGCACCGACGCCGAAGCCGACACCTTCACCTTGGAATTCTCAATCGCCATCAAACTCTTGCAGTTTCCCCTGACCCACAATTATACACGACGCCATCCAACGAAAGTCTGCCTGTGCTCACCTCAATGTGCCTTGCAAAATCAACCGTTTATTCCAAAAGAAGCGCTGTCATCAACGTAGAATCAGCTCCCCCCGACACCGTCCGAATCGGTATCCAGTTCGAAATAAACGGTCTACTTCCCACTCCCATCAAACCCTTCCACCGCTGCCGTCGTCTACTAACCGCATAAGCCAAATCTCGTCCAAATCGTCACGACGCAACGCCCAGCCGCCGCCACGCGAGGTGCCAACATGCAGTCTCTCCTCTCCGACCTCCAATACTCCGCCCGCGAACTCCGCAAGCGCCCCGGCTTCGTTCTCACGGCCGTCCTCTCGCTAGCCCTCGGCATCGGCGCCACCAGTGCCGTCTTCAGCGTCATCTACGCCGTCCTCATCGACCCATTCCCCTACCCCGGATCCGACCGCATCATGGAACCCCGCATGAAAGACAAAGCCGGAAACGATCGCTACTCCGGCTTCAACGGCCCGCAGCTCCAGGAACTTGCCCAAGCCAAGTGCATCGAAAGCGTGGTCGCTATGGACAACTGGAACCTCACCACCACCGACGGCGACCTTCCCGAAGACGTCCGCACCAACTACCTCTCGCCCAACGCCCCCAATCACTGGGGCGTTCCCGCTATGTTAGGGCGCTGGCTGATCCCCGCCGACGCTCCATTCGGGCAGGAGCCTCAACCGGTCGTCGTCCTCACCTACGATTTCTGGGAGCGCTATTACCTTGGCGACCCCAACGTCATTGGCCGCACGATCCAACTCGTGCACAAGCCCTATCAGGTCGTCGGCGTCATGCCTCCCCGTTTCAAATGGGGCGAGGCGGAGATGTATCTCCCTCTCAAGCTCACGCGAAATCCGGACATCTATGAAGGCGCCTCGGTCAAACTCCGCCCAGGTGTAACCCTCGCTCAGGCCAACGCCGAACTTCAATCCATCTTCGAACGATTCGCTAAGGACTCTCCCGGGCGTTTCCCCGATAGTTTTCGCGTCAACCTCGGCAGCATTGTCGACGTCTACGCCCGTCCGCTCGGCCCCACACTGTATCTTCTGCTCGGCGCCGTCGGCTCTCTGCTACTCATCGGCTGCGGCAACGTCTCCATCCTGCTCCTCGCCCGCGGCGCCGAGCGCCAGCACGAACTCGGCGTCCGCGCCGCCATCGGCGCCGACCGTATCCGCATGATCCGCCAGCTCCTCACCGAATCGCTCGGCATCGCCATCGTCGGCGCCTCTTTGGGCGTCTTGATCGCCTGGAAGAGTTTGCCCTTAATCGTCGCGTGGATGCCCCACGCCTTTCCGGTGGAAGCCGTGATCAAGGTGAATCTGCCGGTCCTGATCTTCTGTGTTGCCCTGGCCATCACAACAACCATCATTTTTGGCTTATCGCCGGCCATTCAATTGTCGCGGCCCGACATCGCCCGCCTGATGCAAGGTAGCGGTCGTCGCGTAGCCGGTAGCAGCCAGGCCAAGCGCACGCATAGCGTCATGGTTGGCGCCCAGGTCGCCCTCACGATCCTCCTGCTCACCGTTGCCAGTGCCGCAGGCAAAGGCTTCCTCCACATCCTCAAAGCCAATCTCGGCTATGACCCTCACAATGTCATGTCCGTTCCCATTCCGATCCACGAAAACACCTACAGCACCTGGAAGGACCGTTCCCAATATTTCGAACAGATTCGCAGCCGCATCGCCGGCATGTCCCAGGTCGTCGAGGCCGGAATCTCCACCAACGCGACGCCACCTTCGAGCGGCTGGAGACAACCATTCGAAATCTCCGGCAGCACCTCCACCGAAAAGCCGGAAGTCGCCCTGCACTTCGTCGACTCGGGATACTTTTCTGTCCTCAAAATCCCCTTGATGCAAGGCCGCCTATGGGATCACCCCGAAGTCATGCGCGGAGACTCACTCGCTCTCGTGAACCAAACGATGGCACGCCAGTACTGGCCCAACGGCAACGTCATCGGCCAGCAAGTCCGCATTCCAAATCTCAAGGCTCAACTGCCGTACAATCCCGGCGTCGCTACCCCCGACGGCTGGCTTCAAATCATCGGCGTCGTCGCCGACGCGCGCGATGACGGTCTCCGCAATCCCGTCAAGCCCGCCATCTTCGTTCCCTTCACCTTGCGCATGAATATGTTCACGCAGATTCTCGTGCGCACGCAGGTTCCCCCGCTCTCCATCCTTCGCGACATCCGCGCTCAACTCGTCCAAATCGACCGCGAACAACAAGTCATGCAGGTCCGCGACCTCGAAACCTGGATTCAAAATGAGCAGGAATACAGCCAGCAACGCTTCATCGCCACACTGTTCGCAATCTTCGCATTCCTCGCGCTAACCCTCGCTGCCGTCGGCCTCTATAGCGTCGTCTCCTACGGCGTCGCGACCCGCACCAACGAGTTCGGTATTCGAATGGCGCTGGGGGCCAGAGCCGCTGATGTCTTCCGCCTGGTCCTCTCCGCGACAGCCACAAGCGTAGGCGCTGGCCTCGCGACCGGCCTAATCCTGAGCCTGGCCTTCAGCAAACTATCCACAAAATGGGTCAACGAACCCTCCCGCGACCCGTTAATCCTGATCGGCGTAACGCTCCTACTGGTCGGCGCAGCAATTGCCGCCAGCCTGGTCCCAGCCCGCCGCGCCTCCACAGTCGACCCCATGGTCGCCCTCCGCTACGAATAATTCATGGGCCTTCCAGGACCACAACGAACCATGAACGAAGCGGCAACCTGGTTGCTGAAAACAAACGGCTTACTCCTTCTTTCTAAGGAATTGTTGCCGTAGGGGCACGACACGCCGTGGACACCATTACTTCTTTGATATTATTCATGAGTGGCCAATTACGCCCAAGCCCCGCCCCGCCCCGCTTTTTTCATTTCAACTACAAAACGCGCCTCGAGCAAATTTAAACAACTCCAATCGTTTCAACTCCTTACAGACTTCGCAAAAATGGATGGGGTACATACACCCCCATCGTCAAAAATGGAACTCGCCACGACCTCCGTGAGTCGTCCCAAAATGGAACTCGGCTCCGACTCTGCCGTAACCTTACGCCGCGACGCTCTCCCTGTTAAACTTCACGCTGCATCCACCAACTCAGGAGCCTCGCATGTCTCACGGTATCGCTACCCCAATTTCTGGCCCCACCCGCGTCGAGTCCGACAGCATGGGCCAGATTGACGTCCCCACCGACCGCTACTACGGCGCCCAGACCGCCCGCTCGTTGATCCACTTCGACATCGGCAAGGAAACCATGCCGCCCGAACTGATCCGCGCCTTCGGCCTCCTCAAGAAAGCCGCCGCACTCGTCAATCAGGATCTCGGTAAACTCTCACACGATAAAGCCGCGCTGATCAGCCAGGCTGCCGACGAAGTGATCTCCGGCAAGCTCAACGATCATTTCCCTCTCCGCATCTGGCAGACCGGCAGCGGCACGCAGACCAACATGAACGTCAACGAAGTGATTTCGAATCGTGCCATCGAGATCGCCGGCGGCGAGATGGGCAGCAAGAAGCCTGTCCACCCGAACGACGACGTAAACATGTCGCAGTCATCCAACGACACATTCCCGACCGCGATGCACATCGCCGCCGCGGCAGAAACCGCGCGTCTTTTGCTGCCCGCGGTAAAAAAACTGCGCGACGCGCTGCACGCGAAATCGAAAGAATTCGAGAACATCGTCAAGATCGGCCGCACGCATTTGCAGGACGCGACGCCGCTCACCATGGGCCAGGAATTTTCCGGCTGGGTTGCGCAACTCGACCGCGATGGCGCGCGCATCGCCATTGCCCTCGACGGGCTCTACGATCTCGCCATCGGCGGCACCGCCGTCGGCACCGGCCTCAACGCGCATCCTGAATTCGCCGAACGCGCCGCGCAAAAAATTTCCGATCTGACCGGCCTGCCGTTCCGCTCACACCCCAACAAATTCGCCAGTCTCGCCTCGCACGACGAAATCGTTTTCGCCAGCGGCGCGCTCAAAACGCTGGCTGCCTCGATGATGAAAATCGCCAACGACATCCGCTGGCTCGCCTCCGGCCCGCGCTGTGGCCTCGGCGAATTAATTCTTCCCGAAAACGAGCCCGGCTCGTCGATCATGCCCGGCAAAGTGAATCCCACGCAGTGCGAAGCCGTCACCATGGTTGCCGTCCAAGTTATGGGCAACGACGCCGCCATCGGTTTCGCCGGCTCGCAGGGAAATTTCGAGCTCAACGTCTTCAAGCCCGTAATGATTTTCAACTACCTGCAGTCCGTCGAACTCCTCACCGACGCCGCCAACAGCTTCGTCGACCACTGCATCGTCGGCATCGAAGTCGACCACGCCAAAATCGGCCATTACGTCCACAACTCCCTGATGCTAGTCACCGCATTAGCCCCCAAAATCGGCTACGACAACGCCGCCAAAGTGGCCAAAGCCGCGCATCACTCTCATCGCACCCTACGCGAAGCCGCCTTGGACTTGGGGCTAATTAGTCCCGAAGACTTCGACGCCCTGGTAAAACCCGAAGATATGACTCATCCATGACGAAATCGACAACCGCACCGAGGTCGCGCTCTGGGGTTCGTGCTGATCATCGAAAGAGCAACGATGAAGTTGTTGACGAAGGAACGCCGCATCACCGCGGAGCTGCAACATGCTGTTACCTAGGTGGTTGACTAGATTCAAGGGTGAATGATCATCGAGCCGCGGTTTTAAGCACTCTTCGGATGGAACGGAAAGATGTCGCTGCCGTTCGAGGGATTGTTATTGCTGGCCGCACGCCCACAGACCACGAGGACGCTCGAGCCCTCAGGCGACCTTTCTCCGGGGATGTGGAACTATTTGCGTACGACGATTTGCTACGGGATGTCGCTGAAATCATTCGGCAAGTGCCAACGGCTTAGGACCTCCAGATGACCAAATTTATCTCTTTGTCCTCGCTATTCCTGATGGCGACGATGGTTCTTGGACACCACAACCAAATGTCGACGGCGTATACGCTGAAGCCAACGCCGAAGACCGTGGCTTGGGGGTATTACGATGCGAAGGCGGCGCCGGTGTTGCGCGTTAAGTCGGGCGACACTGTTGAAGTGCAGACGCTGATCACTTCGAGCCCGAAGCGGCTCGAAGATGCGGGGCTGCCGCCGGAGCAAGTCGAGCAATCGCTGCGCGACATCACCGCGCAGGTAACCGAAAAGGGGCCGGGCGGACACATTCTCACCGGACCGATCTACATCGAAGACGCGCAGCCGGGCGACGTGCTCGAAATCCGCATCCAGAAAATCAAGCTGGCGATTCCCTACGCCTACAACGCGTTCGGCCCGGGACGCGGCTACCTCCCCGACGATTTCCCGTACTCGAAAATGAAAATCGTTCCGCTCGACGAGCAGAAAGGCGTCGCGCACTTCGCTCCGGGCATCGACATTCCGCTGCATCCGTTTTTTGGCAGCATGGGCGACGCGCCGCCCGAAGCTGCCGGGCGCTTCAGCAGCAATCCGCCGTGGATCATGGGCGGCAACTTGGACAACAAGGATCTCGTCGCCGGCACGACGCTCTATCTTCCGGTGCACGCCGCAGGCGCGCTGTTTGAAGTCGGCGACGGCCACGCCGCGCAGGGCGACGGCGAAGTCGACATCACCGCGATCGAAACCTCTCTCATCGGCACATTCCAATTCATTGTGCGCAAAGACATGCACCTGAAATGGCCGCGCGCCGAAACTCCCACGCACTACGTCACGATGGGCTTCAACGACGACCTCAACGCCAGCGCCACGCTAGCCGTCCGCGAGATGGTCGACTTCCTAGTCACCGAAAAACACCTCTCGCGCGACGACGCCTACCAGCTAGCCAGCGTCTCCGCCGACCTCCACATCACCGAACTGGTCGACGGCAACAAAGGCGTCCACATGATGATCCCGAAAGCGATCTTCACCGCATCGCCGTCCAAGTAAGGACATGTCCGAAATCTTCATTCGTGCTGCGCGGCTATCCGATCGCGCGGCGCTTGCGAGGCTGCGCTACCGATTGTGGCCGGAGTCATCCGTCGAGGAACACGACCGCGAACTCGTTCCAATCCTGGACGGCAAGCCGCCAGGAATCTTGCCCCTCGTATATTTTGTCGCGGAAATCGATGGCGCCGTCATTGGATTCGTCGAAGTCGGGCTGCGGTCGACTGCCGATAGTTGCGACTGGGCGCATGCAGTCGGCTACATCGAAGGCTGGTTCGTCGGCGAAGCGCATCGGCGGCGCGGAGTTGGCGCGCAACTCATCGCCGCAGCCGAAAATTGGGCGCGGTCGCAGGGTTGCATTGAGATGGCTTCCGACACGCAACTCGACAACGAGCTTTCGCAATGCGCACACCAGCGCCTCGGCTACGAAATCGTCGAGCGCGCTGTGTTGTTCCGCAAATCACTGAGATGATTGCGGCTTCTGCTTGAAGTTTCCGAAAACCCCGCAGCCTCCTAACACCAGGAGGGTGCGGCACCCAGGAGCAGCGGCGCTCCGGGGGCGATTGTTGCGTGTCCAATCGTTGACGTTGCTGGGACGCAACAGCGGACATCGCGACGGTTGGGTGCTGCTAAGATTTTTAGCGGCCCCGCTCATGACAACTAGATCGATATTTCTGAGTTTCACGCCGCGTCGTGTGATTTCATCCGCGGTTCTGGTCGCGATGTTGATTCTGCCGCTGGCCTCGCCGCTGCGCGCGCAGCAAACGCTGGCGACGCCGGTTCCGGCCGATTGGTGCAAGGCACTCCCCCGCCCCGAATACAAATCGCTCGAACGCGTGCTGCCCAACGAGCCGTGGTTCGAGGTCTACAAAGTTGCGCCAAGCACGCTCGCGATTTACGAGCCGCACCAATCCGAGGAGACAATCGCGTACCTGATTTCGGGCACCAAGCAGTCGGTGCTGTTCGACACCGGCATGGGCATCGGCAACTTGAAGGCGCTGGTGACACGGCTGACGTCACGCCCGATCGTCGTGCTGAACTCCCACACGCACAACGATCACATCGGCGACAACTGGCAATTCCCTTACGTATTCGGCATGGACACCGCGTTCACGAAAAACAACACGAAGGGCGAACGCGAAGACGCGCAAGCGGAAATTGCTCCCGGCCAGATTTGCGGCGCATTGCCGAAAGGCTTTGATCCGAAAACGTACGCGACAAAGCCCTGGCACGTTTCGATTCCGGTGCACGACGGATTCAAAATCAATCTCGGCGGCCGCACGCTGGAAATTATCGCGACACCCGGCCACACACCCGACGCGATCAGCCTGATCGACCGCGAGAACGGCCTGCTCTTCACCGGCGACACCTACTATCCGGCCACGATCTGGCTTTACCGGCCGGAAACCGATCTCGACGCCTACGTCGCCTCGGTGAAAAAACTCGCGGCGCTCGCACCCGACTTGAAACTCGTGCTCGGCGCACACAACGTACCCGTGGCGCAGCCATCGGTGCTGCCGAAACTCGTCGAAGCAATCGAAGCCGTTCGCGCCGGCAAAGGCGAAACCAAACCTGCTGGCGACGGGAAAGTGCTGCGCACCTACGACGGCTTCTCTTTTTTGATGAAAGCCGATAAGTAGGGCGGGGCTCTTTTCGCGCTCGCTTCCCTTGGGGATTTTCCGGCATTTTCCTCGACGCAATTACGCGCTAAACTCTCTAGGTCGGGGTACGCTGCCGTGCGTTTTCGGGTTCAAGCGACTGCCTTTTTCGCTGTTGCTGGGGTTTTGTCCTGCCTGCTTGTAGCGGGTTTGGAAGCCGATCCTGCGCCCAAACCGGTCCCCGCGGCCCCTGGACCGCACGAAAAAAACATCTGGAACTATGAAGGCGGGCTGTTTCTACAAACCAACGGCTCGGTCCCCGACGGCCCGTGCTTCCGGATCTCAGGGCACGTGGCGGCGCCGGGATTTTTCGACAACCTCAAACGCATCGACACCGACGCCGGCTCGGTGTTTCGGCGCGGCACGGAAAGCATCACCCAATTCCCCGAACAGCTTTCACTACAGTTCGTCGTCTTCGATCACTACGACCCCACATGTCCGCCTCAGGTAGAGAACACCAGCGCTTCGCGCTATCTGACGCGCGCGCTGATGTCGAGCATACATTTGTATCTTTACTGGAAGCATGGCGTGGAGCTGCGGCCGATCGCGAACGTCGTGCCGAAATATTTTTCGGTCGATCCGATCATGCCGACGGCGACTGCGCGCGCGTCCGCGCGCGGCGGTCCATTGCCGGAAAAACTTGCATGGTCGTATGAATTTGCGGTGCCAAGCGCGGGCGTACCGCTGAGCGACAGCCTCGTGCTGATTATGCGGACACCCGACAATCACATCGCGGCGCGCGTTGCGGCGAGAATGTAGCTGCGATTTTCCTAACGATTCCAAGATTCACAACGAAATTTCCGATCCCATTCACGCTGCAGTTAAAATTACCGCGTACGAACCAGCAAAAACCCGATTCCCAATCTCGCTCACATCACAATTCACGCGCGCCCCATTCACCAGTTTGTAACGAGCTAGTACCCGGTCGAAAGCCTAAGTGGTCCTAGCTGGCCCGCTGTCCTAAATTTGTTCATTGGGACAGTAGTCCACCTGTCATCACATCACTATCGTCATTGGGCCGACGCAAGCGTACACCTCGCGGCCCTCCACGCTTGCGCGACAAACTCGAACTCGAAATTCAGTGTGATCCTCGGGGAGGATTCTGTGTGCAAAGCCCTAGCTCTCGTTGCATTCGGCTTTATGACGTGTGTGAGCGTGCACGCGCAAACGCAAGCGATTCGCGTCAAGTGCGGCGGACCGGCTTACACGGACTCGAAGGGTCAGGCGTGGTCAGCGGACAAGGATTTTAACGGCGGGCTGGTGAGCACGGTCGGTGGCCCGGTGTCCGGCACAACGGATCCAACGCTGTTTCAGGACGGCCGGATGGCGGGTGACACCGGCCCGCTCGTGTATTCGTTTCCGGTAGCGAACGGTTCGTATCACGCAAATCTGTATTTCGCGGAGCTGTACAGTTCGGATGCCTTCGTCGGCGGGCGCGTCTTCAACGTGAAGGTCGAAGGCACGACGGTGTTACAGAACTTCGACATTTTCAAGACGGTCGGCGCGAACACGGCGCTGATCAAGGGCGCGGATTTCGCGGTGACGAACGGCGCGGCGACGATCGAACTCGATAACATTCCGGGACACGATCGCGGGAAGATCGCGGCGATCGAGATCACGTCGAATTCGACGACGTCGACCGGCACGTCGCCGACGCTGACGTTGAACTTCACGTATCCCGACGGCACGCCGGTGAACGGCACATTGAACTACGCCGTCTCGAACAATTCGTTGAAGTTAAGCGGCAATGTTCCGCTGACGAATGGCCAGGCGACCTGCATGCTGTTCACTTCTCCGCAGGCGCTAGGTTTGACGGGGCAGTTCAACGTGACGCTCAGCCTGACCGATTCCGCGAATCATTCGCTGTGGCAGATCACGTTGTCGATGGATCCGACCAGCGTGAGTTTTGGCTCGGTGGAAAGCTCGACGCTGAACGTGGTGGTGCAGAAGCAGTAGAAAAAACAATCTTGAGTGTAGTGGACGCCGTTTCTACCGAAGGCTTGGGCTGGTAGAGGCGGCGTTTTTTGTTGGCTGACCTCCCTTCCATCGATATGCGTGCGGATCCGCGCCCTACAGGCGATGCCTGAGCCGCCCGGGCTCACGCTGGTTACGCGAGAACCGGATCCGCCGCTTTTTCTCCCGCTTTCCTGGTACCTTCGTTGGACATAACCGGGTTGGTTCGCGCGTCATCCAACGACAGAACCAAACGGGTGTCCAAGCCAGACCATGATCCCCTTTTCTGTTCTCGATCTATCACCGGTACCGCAAGGCTCGACCGCAGCGGATGCGCTGCGCAATTCGCTCGACCTTGCACAGCGTGCCGAAGCCTGGGGCTACAACCGCTACTGGCTCGCCGAACACCACAACATGCCAGGGATTGCGAGCGCGGCGACGTCGATCGTAATCGGGCACGTCGCCGCGGGGACGAAGTCGATTCGCGTGGGCTCCGGCGGAATCATGTTGCCGAACCATTCGCCCCTGGTGATTGCCGAGCAGTTTGGGACGCTCGCGTCGCTGTTTCCGGGGCGGATCGATCTGGGGCTCGGGCGCGCTCCTGGGACAGATCAGGCGACGGTGCGCGCGCTGCGTCGCGATCCGATCGCGGCTGCGGATCGATTTCCGGACGATGTGGTGGAGCTGCAGCATTATTTTGAGGAAGTCGAGCCGGGGCAGAAAGTGCGCGCGGTGCCGGGCGCGGGGCTGAAGGTGCCGATCTGGCTGCTGGGGTCGAGTTTGTTCAGCGCGCAGATGGCGGCAAGACTGGGATTACCATTTGCGTTTGCGTCGCACTTTGCGCCAACGGAGATGATGGACGCGCTGCGGCTGTATCGCGGGACGTTTCGGCCGTCGCCGCAACTGGCGAAGCCCTACGCGATGCTCGGCATCAATGTGATTGCGGCGGCGACCGATGGCGAAGCGCGCCGGCAATTCACTTCGCTTCAACAATCGTTTGTGAATTTGCGTCGCGGAATGCCGGGGTTTGTGCCACCGCCGATTGACGACATCGACGATTACTGGTCGCCGGCGGAGAAACAGATGGCCAGCTTCATGTTGGCCGTCGCGGCCGTGGGATCACCGCAGACCGTGGAGCGCGGGCTGCAGAATTTTATCGATGTGACGCATCCCGATGAATTGATTATTACGGCGCATATCTATGATCATCGAGCGCGGCTGGAGTCGTTTGAGCGGGTAGCGGCGCTGCGGGAGAAGTTGACTCAGATCGGCGTGAAGGCAACTGCCTAGTTGAATTGATGTTACTTCAGGGCCTGAAGCCCCTTTTCTCTGCCAGCGAATGTCGGAGCTAAAGCTCCGGGCCACAATACGCAGAAACGCGCCGCTCGTAATCGGCTTTGACTCTGCGGTTGGAGCTCACTACAATCCCGGCGTTTCGATTGCGTTGACGGAGCGCCCGATGAAAACGCTTACGCTGTTTGCGGCTGCTGTTTTTCTTCTGATTCCATCCTCAAATATGCGAGCGCAGGCTCCGGAGAAGGACGCCAAGCCAGCCGACAGCAAACCCGCCGAAAAATGCGATGCGGCGACGACGAAGGAGGAAGTGTCGACGACGGATCACACGATCCGCGCCGGCACACAAACGATTCCCTACAAAGCGACGGCGAGCACAACGCTGCTCAAGAATGACAAGGGCGATTCGACGGGGCTGCTCTATTCGGTGGCGTACACGCGCACCGATGTGAAGGATTTGAGCACGCGGCCGATTTCGTTTTTATATAACGGCGGGCCAGGCTCGGCAACGATGTGGCTGCACATGGGCGCGTTTGGGCCGCGGCGCGTGCATACCGTGGACGGCGAGTTCACGCCGCCGGCACCTTACAAATTGGTGGACAACACGGAGACCCTGCTCGACAAAACCGATCTCGTTTTCATCGACGCCATGGGCACGGGATACAGCCACGCGGTTTGCAAAGCACAGGACAAGGATTTTTACGGGATCGATGAAGACGTCGAGGCGTTCGCGCAGTTTATCGTGACGTATCTGAGCCGGAACAGCCGGTGGAACTCGCCGAAGTTTTTGATCGGGGAGAGTTACGGGACGTTCCGGTCGGCGGCGCTGGGGAATTATTTGCAGAATCACGACACCGTGCATCTGAACGGGATCGTGCTGATTTCTTCGGTGCTCGATCTGGCGACGCTGAGTTTCGCGCCGGGAGACGACCGGCCCTACATCTTCTATTTGCCGAGTTATGCGGCGGTCGCGTGGTATCACAAAGTTTTGAAGGACCGACCGGCGGATTTGCCGGGATTCATCGAAGAGGCGCGCAAGTATGCGCAGGGAGACTATGCGGCGGCGTTGTACAAAGGCGCGAATTTGCCGACGGATGAGAAAGCGGCTGTCGCGAAGAAGCTGTCACATTTCACCGGGTTGAGCGAAGACTATCTGACGAAGGCGGATTTGCGCGTGACGCTGAGCCAGTTTCGTGTGGAGCTTCAGCGAAGCGTGGGGCTGACGACGGGGCGCATCGATGCGCGGTTCACGGGCTACACGTACGATTTGCTCGAGGAAAATGCGCAAGGCGATCCGGAAGGTCCCGCCGTGGGCGGCGCGTATACCGCACTCATCAATTCGTACAACCAGGAGGAGCTGAAGTTTGGGCGCGACAAGATTTATCACAACACGAGCGGCGGTGGAGCGGAGTGGAAATGGACGCGGCAACAGAACGGTCCGCGGCGATTTTTTCCGGGCGCACCGAATGTCGAAGGAGATCTGGCGCAGGCTATGATTACGAATCCGCGGCTGTTGGTGCAGGTGGAGAACGGGTATTTTGATTTTGCGACGCCGTTTTTTGCTACGGAATACACGATGACGCATCTCGGCTTGCCTGAAGCGCTGCAGAAAAATATCAAAGAGGACTACTACTCGGCGGGGCACATGATGTACCTGCACGACGAAGATCGCGTGGCGCTGCACGGGCAGATTGCGAGCTTCATCAATCACGCTACCAAGCAGTAGGTTCGTTTTGCTGTGGGCTCGTGACGTGCATTCGCGAGCTCTACGTCTTCGGTGGTTTGAAATAACCTGACATGAGCTCTTTCGACCAGGGGGCCTGGCGAACACTTTCGCGCGGGCCGAATTCGGCTACGTGCGGCTTTATGTCGAGGACTGGCGAACCATCGATCGCGTCAAGTTCGCGCACGAAGATGTGGAGACCGTCAACGCGTTCGATCTTGCAGGTGGTGATGCCGATGCGATTGGGGCGATCTTTCGCGCGTTGGGCAAAGATGCCGACGACTGGCCAGTCGGCACGGTCACGGGGATGGCGCGAACGCGTTAAGATTTTGTCGGGCGCAACCCGGTCGAAAAGGAACACGATTTCGACGTGAGAAAATTCGTCGAGGCCACGCGTACTTTCGGGCGCGAACTGTGGCGCGTCCAGCTCGATTTCACAGACAAGATCGGCCCAGCAGTCGTCGGCGAGGGATTTGATTGCGGAATGGACAAAACCGATGGGCCGCACTGTGAATTCGGTGGCGGACACAGGACTCATCTGGTCGATCCGTCAGCCCATCGAGCTGAATTTTTGCGGCTCGATCTTATAGAGAACGCGGACTTCGCCGGGCTGGCGAAATGGATAGACAGGATTGCCTAAGTATTTGTCGGACAAGCTGTTGATGTGATCGTCTGCGCCTTTTTCGGTGACCTCGACAACCTTGCCACGGATTTCGATGTAGCGATAAGGATTTTCGGGATCGACGATGGCAAGCGCCACGCGCGGATCGCGGCGGATATTTTTATCTTTGACGCGGCCGAGCGCGGAGTTTACGCGAATGTATTTGCCGTCGAAGTCGCACCACACCGGCGTGACCTGCGGGCTGCCATCTTTCATAAGCGTACCGAGATTCGCGAACGCTTTCTTTTTAAAAAGATCGGAATATTTTTCCAGAGATTGTTCGGCCACGGGGACCTCCAAGAATATTGATGTTGCGTCTGGGTGTTCTCCAAGACTGTATCACTTCGATGCGAATTAGTGCACGAGCGGCTGCATCGCGCGGTTGAGGATGGCGGTGGTGTCGACGTCGGTGGCTTCGCGGAAGATTTGCGGCAGCTCTTCGGTGCGGAATGCGCGATGGTTTTGGACGCTCCAGTCGAGCAGATGGCGGAGAGCGTCGCGCAGCGATTTCTGGTTGTGTGTTTGCTCGCGGATGGCGTCGTCCATTTCGGCGGCCATCAATGCACCGCGAGCGAACAGATTCATGCCGAGGCGGAAATCGTCGGAATAGAGGAACGAGCCTTCGCGCGAGAGCTCGTCGAGGCTCATGCGTCGCAGAAACTCGGGCGAGGTGGCGACGATTTCGCGAAGGCGATCGAGCCTGTCGGTGCGGTACCGGCGCGCTTCGTCTTCGGACGGCAGTGCCTCTGCCAGCGCTGCGATCGCGGCGTAACGGCCGAAGCCTTCGTTGAACCAGATCGTGTCGATCACGGGCTCCATTTCCCAGGTGAACGGAAGATAGCCGCTGCCGTAGGCTCGTTTTGGAATCCAGGAATGCGCGATGTGGTGGGCATAGTTGAAGCGATGCGATTCTTTTTCGGCGGCGGAGCTTTTCGTAGTGAGCGCATGATCGACGTCCATGAAAAATGTGCCGCTATCGAGATGCTCCATGCTGAAGTTGTATTCGTGCGGCGGCGGGAGAGGTTTGAGGTATTCGAGGACCGCGGAGTAGTGCGCGAACGGCGCTTTGCCGAAGTAGGCGACCATTTTTCTGAGCGCGTCGAAGGCTTGGGTCGATTCTTGCGCGATGTTCGCGCCGCCTTCGGCGTACATCGACACGAAGAGTGGGATGGCACCATCTGCATCGGTGACGATGGTTTTTTCGACTTTTTCGACATGGAGCCTGGGGCCCATCGTGATTTGCGAATCGGCGAGCGCATAGTAATTGGCTGCCGGTGCTGTAAACGTGGTGGTAGCGGCGGGCACTTGCGGCGCGAGTGTGGTGAAGACCGGCCATGAGTTTGGCGCGGTGGTTTCTAGTTCGATGGGAACATTTTCGAAGCTCTGCAGAAATCCGAAAATCGAATAGCCGAGGAGGCCCACGTAGAAGTCGCGGATTTTGGAAGTGTCGGCCGCAGAGAATATTTCTCGTTCCATGCGGCCGACATCGACGTCGTACTCGACGCGATCGAGCTGATCGTCAGCTTTGCCGAGGATCCAGCGCGGGCCGGGTTCGTCGCGGCGAACTTCTAGCGCAACGTCGCCCGTGGAGCGGGCCACAACGTGGAGCACAAACGGATCGTACGGACGCTGCGCGTAACCGCCAGGAACCGAGCGCGGAATGATGAGCGTTTGCGGGCCGGTCGTGTTCGGCGGCAGCTGAATCACGATGTGTACCAGATTCGGAGTGGCGAGATCGTATTTCACGCGGTAACCGAGATGGTCGTTGCGCGGGCTTGAAGCTTGGGGACGAGAATGGGGTGCGAGAAAAGCGAAAAGACAAATCAGAGTCGCTGCACGCAAGAGTTGCGATTTGCTCGTTGATCCCGGCCGAGGGAAACAGCGGACGGCGGTTCGATGAAATCGGAAATGGCGGGTGCGGCCGGCGACTTCGACTTCACAGCGCAACATCACTAGCCGAGCCGGATTTCTGGAACGTCGGCTGAGGCGGCGAGCGTCGCACCGGTCAGTTCCTGCACTTCCGCCGAGGTCCATCCTGGCGCAACTTCGCGCAATTTCAATCCCTCGGGCTCGACATCGATCACCGCGAGATCGGTGACGATCGTCGTCACGCATCGCAAACCCGTCAAAGGATATGCGCATTCGCGCACGATTTTCGGCGCGCCTTCACGAGTCGTGTGTTCCATGCAAACGATCACGGTCTTCGTTCCGCTGGCGATGTCCATCGCGCCACCGATCGCGCCAGAGCCTTTGGCACCTGGGATTTTCCAGTTGGCGAGATCGCCCTTTTCCGAAACCTGAAATCCGCCGAGCACCGCGACGTCGAGATGGCCGCCGCGCGTCATCAGGTGGGCGTCGGCCTGATTGAAGAAGGATGCGCCGGGAACCAGCGTCACCGGAACTTTCATCGCGTCGACGAGATCGAAGTCCTCCTCTCCAGCGCGGGCGCGACGGCCCATGCCGAGGATTCCATTTTCGCTGTGAAAATAAACCGTAATCCCAGCCGGCAAATAATCAGAGATGAGGTTGGGAATGCCCCAGCCGAGATTCACGTAAGCGCCATCAGGCAGTTCCAGACCGGCGCGCTGCGCGATCTGCACTCGCGTGAGGCGCGGCTTACCCGGCATAGCGAATTCCTTTCGCCTGCACGATACGATGCACAAAAATCGCGGGCGTCATCACGCTTTCGGGATCGATGGAGCCGGTCGGCACGATCTCTTCAACCTCGACAATCGTCGTTTTCGCTGCCATAGCCATGATCGGATTGAAATTTTGCGCTGCGAGGCGGTAGGTGAGATTGCCCATCTCGTCCGCTTTCTGCGCCTTGATGAAGGCGAAGTCGGCATGGATCGGCATTTCGAGAATGCAGCGTTTGCCGTCGATGATGCGTTCTTCTTTACCGGCGGCAACCTCGGTTCCGACACCGACCGCGGTGTAGAACCCGAAAAGTCCAGCAGCAGCCGCGCGCATCCGCTCGCAGAGAATTCCCTGTGGCACGAGTTCGATGGTGACTTCTTTTGCGGCGAGCCGTTCCTGAAAATGATTGGAGAGCGGGCCGGGAAACGACGCGATGACATGACGGATGCGATTGTGCTTGAAAAGAATGCCTAGTTCGCCGTCGCGCGTGCCGCAGTTGTTGCTGATTGCGAAGATGTCTTTCGTACCTTTTCGCGCCAGCGCCTGGATCAAATTGTTGGGGAAACCGGCGCCGCCAAAACCGCCAAACATCATGCGCGCGCGGTCGGGAACGTCGGCGATAGCGGCGTCGATGTCGGAATAAATTTTCTGTTTCATCTGGGCTCGAGAGATGCCGATAGTGCCGGACTATTGTAAGCCCAGTCGTTCAGGTCCGCGAGACGACACGCGCTTCGGGGTTCGGATCGGCACGAAGTTTGGCGGCCAAGCCGGTTTCATCGAGGAACGCACCGGTCGCAGTACCGGTGAGGTCGCGTCGCAGGAGTTCGCGCAAGTCGGCTTCGTCATCGACGTCCATTTCAAGGCGCGGGTTACGGCGTTTCTCGATTTTTGCGCCGGCGCGCTCGGCTTCCGCGCAATGCTTGGCGAAGCTGCCACTGCCGAAATGCGATGGAAACAGCGTCGGAGGAGTTCGCAGAATTGCGTTGGTGCCGGTGCCGTCTCGCGAAGGGACGATGACGACCGACGGCGAGCCGGCTTGGACCGCCAGCAACTCGTCGATGTCGCTGGAACGAATGAGCGGCAGGTCGAGCGGAATTCGCAGCACGGTGGCGAAGCCGAGCGATTCAAGCTGGCGCGAGGAGGTGTCGACGGAGAAACTCTCGGAGATTTGTTGGGCTTCGCGAAGCACGCGCCAGCTATTTTCGCTGGCGGCGCGCACCGCTGCCTCGTAGTTGGTCACGATGAAAATTTCGTCGGCCATGCTGACTCCACGGATGGCCGCGATGGTGTCGGCGAGCATGGCGTGCGCCAACGTAAAGCGCTGATTGGGCGTGAGAACCCCGGCGAGGCGTTGTTTGGCATTGCGTAGATCTTTGACGGGCAGCAGGAGGGCGCGCATCGGCGGTTAGTATGCGCTTTCGCTGCGCGTGTGCTGCGACCCGGCGGGTTGCAGCAAGGTGAAGGGAGAAGTTGAGGACACCGGTGACGTCGCACGATCTCCGAGCGAAAGCGCCGAATTTTCGAGAGGGTCGAAAGTCCGGCGCATCTTGTACGTGGTGCTGCGTTCCGCGGGCACACGATCGATCGAAGCGATCATGCGCCGAAATTCTTCAGGCGAAACGTATTCGCCAAAATTCGCGCCCGCCGCTTTCGATATGCTCTCTTCCATCAAGGTCCCGCCAAAATCGTTTGCGCCTGCGCGAAGGCAATCGAGCGACACGTCAAATCCCAGTTTCACCCAGGAAACCTGGATATTTTTGATCGCGCCGTGCAATAGGACACGCGAAAGAGCGTGCACGCGCAAATGATCATCGTGCTCCGCGCCGGGCCGCGCACCGCCGTGTTTATACAGGCGCGTCTTCTCGTGGATGAAACCTAGCGGAACGAACTCGGTAAAGCCGCCGGTTCTCTTCTGGATCGCGCGGATCAGCTGGATGTGACGCACCCAGTCGGCGGGCTCCTCAACGTGACCGTACATCATCGTGGAAGTTGTCGGGATGCCGAGCTCGTGCGACGCCGTGATGATTTCGATCCAACGCGCGACCGGCAATTTGTTGGGGCTGAGCTGCTGGCGCACGCGATCGTCGAGAATCTCGGCCGCGGTTCCCGGAATGCTGCCGAGACCTTCGTCTTTCATCATTCGCAAATAGTCGCGAAGCGGCATGCCGGTTTTGTCGACGCCGTAGGAAATCTCCATCGGAGAAAACGCGTGCACATGCATCTCGGGAATCGCCCGCTTGATGGCGCGAAGAAGGTCGCGATAGAAAAAACCGTCGAGATCGCGCGGCAAACCGCCCTGGATGCAAACCTCGGTCGCGCCCCGGTCCCACGCTTCCTGGGCCTTGTGTACAAGATGCTCGGCGGAATGAAAATAGGCGTCGGGCGCGCCAGCGCCGCGCGCGAATCCACAGAAGCTGCAGCCGACAAAGCAGACGTTGGTGAAATTGAGGTTGCGATTCACGACGTAGGTGATTGCGTCTCCGACCGTTTCGCGGCGCAACACGTCGGCCGCCGCTACGAGCGCGTCCAACGCGGCGCCTGATGCGGCTGCGAGCTGGAGGCCTTGCTCGAACGTCAATTCCTGCCCGTCGCGCACCGCGGATAGGAGTTCCCGCGCATCGGCAGAGCAGCTTGCCCATTCGGCTGAGGTCTCGAATTGTGACCAAAGGTTCATTAAGGGTAGTGGCTCGCCGCGCGTGGGCATCGCGCGACCGTTGGCCGCAAAATGTATCGTACCAGAGCGGCTGGCAGTTCGCAGGGGAACCAGTTATGGGATGCGCACCGGCAGCCAGAGTTGTGAACATAGCCAGAGTTGCGAACATAGATTGTAACCAATTCTGGCGAAGCGACTCCTTTAAGTAAGGCCGGAGGGGTGTGTGGCTTTAATTGGCGCAGATTTAACAATTCGCGGCCACGCTACCGTATCTAGCCCATGGGCGATTCAATCGAGTCTCGACTAATATAAACGTTGATATGAAACGCTGGCATGCGATCCTAATATTGCTAGTTGTCCTCGCCGGATTGGCCTTCGCCGCCGGCGTTTCGATGCTGCACGGCGGTCTGAGTGCGCGGGCAACGCCAACAGCGCTCGAGGCGTTTCTAGCGCAGCATGCGCATCGATTGTCGATCTCAGCCGACGCCCGCAAGACACGCAATCCACTGACCGCTACGGACGAAAACCTGAAAAATGCGCGCGAGCACTTCGCAGATCATTGTGCGTCGTGCCATGGAAACGACGGCAGCGGCGATACGATGTATGGCAAGGGTCTGTACCCGAAGCCGCCCGATCTGCGGAAAGCGGAGACACAAGGGCTCTCGGACGGCGAGATTTTCTGGATCATCGAAAACGGCGTGCGCTTTACGGGCATGCCCGCCTTCGGAGGCGGAAAGGATTCGGCGAAGGATAGCTGGAAACTGGTGCTGTTCATTCGCCATTTGCCGGTTCTCGCGGACCAAGAGCGCCTGGAGATGGAGCGCGCCAATCCGAAGGGTCCGGACGACCGCGAGGAAGAAGACGAAGAGCAGGACTTCTTGCGCGGGGAGCCAGTGCAACAAAAGCCCGAGGCGGCGCATCATCATGAGTAGGAAGACAGTGAAGATTGTTGAGTTTTGTGGCGGGAAGCAGCGGTGAAAGGCGATCGTGCAAGCTCGCTTTTGGAGAAACAGTGATGAAGACTCGCATTCTTTCGTTGATTGGAATCATCGCATTGATGGCGACAGTAGCATTCGCCCACGGCGACAAGAAGCACGTGATGGGCACGCTCGAGAAAATCAATCCAGATTCAGTAGTCGTGAAGCAGGCCGACGGAAAATCGGTTGAAGTGAAGCTGGTCGCGAACACGATGTACGTTACCCGCGACGGCAAAGCCGCGAAGTTGTCGGATTTGGCGGTCGGCGATCGCGTCGTGATTCATGCAACGCCGACCGGCGAAACGCTGTCCGCCGATGAGGTGAAATTTTCGCTGCCGGCTGCGAGTGGAGCTGCAAAGTAGTCGAGCTGAACGAGCGAGAGGCTCGGCTCCGCTCCCTATTGCTCTATGACTCGGCCCTTATCGAGCCGAACGACGCGGGCGGCGAGTGCGGCCGTCTCTTCCCGATTGTGCGTCACGTAAAGGATCGGGATCCTTTGCTGTGCGTTCCACAACAATAAATCGCCGATGATCGAGGTCTTCAGGTGCTCGTCGAGGCCGGTCATCGGTTCGTCGAGCAATAGTACGCGCGGCCGAGTGACGAGCGACCGGGCCAGCGCAACCCGCTGCTGCTCTCCGCCGGATAGTTCTCCAGGCTTTCGAGACAATAGCGCCCCGATGTGAAAAGCTTTTGTGATTTCGTTAATCCTTGTTCGTTGTTCCGGCCTCGATAACTTCGAAAGTCCGTACGCGATGTTTGCTTCAGCGCTCAAGTGCGGGAATAGCGCGAGGGATTGAAACACGTAGCCGGTGCGGCGGTATTCGGGACGGATATTAGTTCGTGTTTGTGAATCGAACAGCGTCTCGGCCCCCAGGGCAATCCTTCCCGCGTCGGGGCGCAGCAGGCCTGCGATGCAATCGAGCAATGTCGATTTACCGGAGCCAGATGGGCCGAAGATGACTGAGATGCCCGTGGGAAATTCGAGCGCGACATCCAGAACGAAAGATGGCGCTCGCGCGGGACGCCGCTCCACCCTGGTACGACACGAAAGTGTTGAAGCGTCTACCTCGCCGGCCATGGCGCCCAAGTCCGCCGACCGAGATGGCGGTTGACGCCATACACGATCGAAAGTACGACGAAAGAAAAAATCAGAAGGCCGAGCGCAGTGCGGTTCGCGTCGCCATATTCCATTCCTTGGACGTGATCGTAAATGTCGATCGATACGGTGCGTGTCGCGCCGGAAAGATTTCCGCCGACCATCAAGACGACGCCAAACTCGCCGAGCGTGTGTGCGAAGCTCAGCACAAATGCCGTGATCATGCCGGGGATGGAAAGCGGCAGGATCACGCGGAGAAATGTTCTTAGTCGGCCCGCACCGAGCACCGCCGAAGCGTCGAGCAGTTTGCGATCGACGCTCTCAAACGATCCGGCCAGCGGCTGGACCGCGAACGGCAGACTGTAAAGTACGGACGCGATCACTAATCCTGTGAATGTAAACGCCAGGCCGTGGCCGAAAGCCGATTGCCAGAATCGGCCAAGGGGGCCGCGCGAACCCATGGCGACCAGCAAATAAAAGCCCAGCACCGTCGGAGGCAAAACGAGCGGCAATGCTACGATCGCTTCGACGATAAATTTGCCCGGCCAGCGCGAATACGTGAGCCAATACGCGAGCGGCAAGCCAAGCGCAAACAGAATCGCCGAAACGATGAGGGCGAGGCGAATCGAGAGCAGGAGGGCATCCATGCTTATGCCGGATCTTTCGGCGAACGGGCCCGGGTGATCGGGAAGGAGTTGTTCACAGCGCAGACTTTTCCGCGCCACCAGGAATCGCGAATCCAAATCTTGCGAGAATCGCGCGGCCTGAGTCATTTTTCACAAACTCCAGAAATTTTCGCGCCGCGTCTTTGTTCTGGGAATTCTTGAGAATGACGGCTCCCTGCTCGATTGCTGAATAATCCTCGGCAGGAATTCCCCATCGCTTGCCGTCTTTCATCGCCGGCGACAGTGCCAGCGACAGCGCGATAATCCCCACCTGCGCGTTGCCCGATTGAACGAATTGAGCCGCTTGCGAAATATTTTCGCCATAGACGAGCCTGGATTGAACTTGGTCGTAGATTCCAGCGCGCTTCAGCGCCTCGACCGCCGCTCGTCCATACGGCGCGTGTTGAGGATTGGCGACGGCGATTTTCTGCACGCCGGCTTGCAGGAGCGAATCCCACTTTTGCCGCGCTACGTCGATCTTCGATTCAGTCGGAACCCAGATCACGATGCGGCCAACCGCGTATTTGTTGAGACTCCCAGGCTCCGTCAATCCCGCCGCGTCCAATTTCTCGGGATAGTCGATATCGGCGGAGAAAAACAGATCGAACGGCGCGCCGTTCTGGATTTGGGCAAAAAAATTTCCGCTCGAGCCATAGGTAATATCCGTCGCCGTGCCGGTCTGTTTTTCGTACTGCCCCGACAGATCCGCCATCGCGAACTGCAAGTCCGCAGCGGCGGCGATGCGGAGTTTTTGCAGTTGTGCCGAGCGCCCTAGCTGAGCAGGCAACAATAGAGCAACGGCGACCGCTAAGGCCGCGACAACAACCCGTCGACGTGCAAAACGAAACATCATGATCAACTCACGCACAAACTCGCCCGCGTCAAACACGCAAAATCATCACTTCAGTCGATTTGATCAGCGCCGCCGCCCGATCGCCGACTTTGAGCCGCAACTCCTTCGCAGCGTCGGCGGTAATGATCGACGTGATGTGCTGCTCACCGATCGCCAGCGTTACCTGCGCCAGCAGTCCATCGTATTTCACATCGAGCACGCGGCCCATCAGCTGATTGCGTCCGCTGATCCTGCGAAAATTCCCGCGTCGCGTCTCGATTTCGCCGCGTTGCAAACTCTTCGGAATCAGGCGGTCGATTTCGCTTTCGGGCACGCGATGATGGCCGCCGGGAGTCTTCACCGTTTTGATCTTTTTGCGATAGATCCACTGCTTGAGTGTGGGATAGCTGATGCCGAGAATGTTCGCGGCTTCTCGTGGGGCTAAAAGGCGTTGCACGTGCGGACCTCAGATGCGCGTGCAGAATAGCGCGTAAGAATCTGACGTTTCAATACGTTTTTATACGTTTCGATAATGAAGAAATTCACAGCGGCCCGAAGAGAAGGCCCATCGGGAAGCCTTCGAGCACGGCGAGCTACGACAATCTAGTTCCGTAACGGCCTGCCGGTCTTCAGCGTGTGCGCGATTCGCTCCTGCGTTTTCTTCTCGCCGCAGAGCGATACGAACGCCTCGCGCTCCAGATCGAGCACATACTGCTCGCTGACCAGCTGCGGAGCACTCAGCGCACCACCCGCCAAAATATTCGCCAAGGAACGCGCCACGACTGCGTCGTGTTCGCTCGCATAGCCTCCGCGAAGCAGCAGGTGAATCGCCATCTTGGCGCCTGCCAAAAATTGGTCACCGAGCACTTTTATCTGCGTCGTCTGCGCGCCCTCCGGCCAACTCGCAGCCGGCGGCGTGTATCCGCCGCGCACCAGCGCAAGCGCCGCTTCTTTTGCGTCGACCACCACGCGATCTCGATTCATCGACACGCCATCTTCGCGCCGCAGAAATCCCAGATCGCGACACTCTTCAGCGCTCGTGCCGACTTTCGCCATCGCGATCGTTTCAAAGATCGGCCGCAGCGCATGGAACAAATCCAGATCCTCGCCGCCGGCAGAATGCTCGTTCGCGCGAATCAGCATTTCTTTCGAGCCACCACCACCAGGGATCAGGCCGACGCCCGTCTCCACAAGCCCCATGTACGTCTCGGCGGCGGCCTGAATCCGGGCCCCGTGCAAACTGATTTCGCATCCACCACCGAGCGCCATCCCCTGCGGCGCGATCACAACCGGCTTCGGCGCATACTTGATCGCCAGATTGACGTTCTGAAATTGCTTCACCGCGAGGTGCAGTTCGTCCCACTCCTGCTCTTGCGCTCCGACCAGCACCAGCATCAGATTCGCGCCGACCGAAAAATTCACGGCCTGATTCGCCACCACCATCGCATCAAAATCAGTCTCGAGACGCTTCAGTCCTTTGTGGATCATCGCGATCAAATCCGCGCCGATCGCGTTCATCTTGGAATGAAACTCGCAGCAAACGACGCCGTCGCCCAGATCGATCAAGCTCGCGCCGGAATTGCGCTCGACTTCCCGGCCAGCCCCTTTCAGCGATTTCAGGATCAGTACGCCGCTCGGCTCTTCGACTTTTTCCGCTGCCGAACCAGTCGCAAAATCAAAGACTGTCATCGCGCCCTTTACCGATTCGTAGAAGGACTTCCGCCCACTCGCCAGCAGTTTTTCGACAACCGGCGGAAGTGAGCGACCTTCTTTGCCGACGGCCGCCGCGAACTCGCCTACGTCAAGCGCATCGATCAGCTCAAACGGTCCGAGCTCCCACCCGAATCCCCAGCGCATTGCGCGATCGACATTGGCAAGATGATCCGAAATTTCGGCCACGCGCCGCGCCGCATACAAGCAAGTCTCCGACAGCAGCCCCCACAAAAATTGCTGCGCCTTGTCACCACCCTGCCCTTTCATCACGGGTTCAAGCAGCGTGCGCAAGCGCTCCGCCGTGTTTTCGACGCCTTTCGCCGACTCCAGCGAGGCAAACCGTGCCTTCTGTCGCGCGCGATATTCCATCGTGTTCAAATCGAGTGTCAGAATTTCTCGCTCGCCCGAACCCTTCACCCGCTTGTAAAAGCCTTGACCGGTTTTATCGCCGAGCCAGCCGCGGCGCGTCATTTCTTCCACGATCACCGGCAAGCGATACATTTCGCGAGACTCATCGTTCGGCACGGTCTCGTAAATATTCTTCACGACGTGCGCCAAAACATCGAGCCCAACAATATCAGCCGTGCGAAACGTCGCAGATTTCGGCTGGCCGATCACTGGCCCGGTGCATGCGTCAACCTCTTCCACCGTCATTCCCAGCAAGCCCATCAGCTTCAACGCATTGAGAATCGAAAATGTGCCGATCCGGTTCGCGATAAAGTTCGGCGTGTCTTTCGCAACGACAACTCCCTTGCCCAACCGCCGATCGCAAAACTCACTCAGCACACTGACAACTTCTGGCGCGGTCTTCGCCCCAGGAATCAGCTCGACCAGTTTCAAATAGCGTGGCGGATTAAAAAAATGTGTCCCGGCCCAATGCCGTTGGAACTCCTCGCTCATCCCCTCGGCGATCGAGTGAACTGGCAATCCCGACGTATTCGTCGTAACAATCGCGCCAAGCTTGCGAAATTGCGCTACGCGCGCCAGCAGGTTCTTCTTGATCTCCAGGTTTTCGGCGACGACCTCAATGATCCAGTCCGCTTCGACGCATCGCGCCAGATCATCGTCGAAATTGCCGATGGCGATTCGATCCGCCAGCGCCGCCGTAAAGAACGCCGCAGGCTTCGATTTCTTCGCCGCGTCCAAACCATCGCGAACGATCTTATTCCGCGCCTCGGCCGACGCGCCTGCCTCCACGCCCTTCGGAACTATGTCCAACAAAATGCATGGCAGCCCGGCGTTCGCGAAGTGCGCGGCGATGCGCGCGCCCATCGTCCCCGCTCCTAACACCACCACCTTTTCAATTCGACGTTTCATGGCAGGCCTTTCGGGGAAATAGCTCGGCAGGACAGGTTACAAAACCGGCATTCCGCGGTCAAACAAGCGTGACGTGACCCGTATCGGCACTAAACTGTAGGGAGATGCCTGACGAAAGACTTAGCAATGCCAAAGACTGGCTCAAGAACGCCACCGACCGCATTCGCTCGCTGGCCCTCGGAGACGCTCGCCCATCCGGCGAGCGGCCGCGCGTCGGGCTAGCCCTTGCCGGAGGCTTCGCCCGAGGCATCGCTCACGTCGGCGTGATTCGCGCCCTGAAAAATGCCGGCGTGCCGATCGACATGGTTGCGGGAACCAGCGTCGGGGCGCTGATCGGCGCCTGTTACTGCGCGGGCGTACCGCTCAACGACATGCAGCGGATCGCTACCACGACCACGTTTGCGGATTTTGGCAGGTGGACGCCATCATGGCTCGGCTTGGCGAACAACCTTCGTCTCGAGCGCTACCTTCAACGATTCACGCCGGCTAAGACGTTTGAGGAACTCACGACGCCTTTTGCCATCGCCGCCACCGACATCAACGCAGGCGTCACGGTCTACTACACACGTGGGCTCATCGGGCCTCCGCTTCGTGGCTCCTGCGCTTATCCGGGCTTGTTCGTCCCGATCCAATTTGAGGGACGCACGCTGGTCGACGGCTTCCTCACCGCACCCGTTCCCGTTGAAGGTACGTTGTTGCTCGGCGCCGACGTTACGATCGCCGTGTACCTCGAAGCCGGTAGCTTCTCGGCGCCACGCACCGCCGCCGACGTCATCAGCCGCTCTTTTTCGATCATTCAGCGCCACGCCGATCTAGCTTGGCGCACCCAAGCGGACGTGATCATCGAACCCGACGTTAAGCCCTTTGTTTGGGACGACTTCACGCGTACCGACGAGTTGATCGCAGTAGGAGAAGCCGCCACGCAGGCGGTATTGCCTGACATCCTCAAAGCATTGAGCGATGGAAAACGCGAGCCTATGGCCGGGCTGCCCAGCAGTTAGAGCAAGGTCACTTCGACGCTTACAGGCTGCCCTTCACCCTTGCCCCGTTGTGTCAGCCACGCGCCCAAGCCATCGGCGAACCGTTCCGGCGTAACGCGAAAGCTCGCTTCGACAGTTCCTTCCGCTAGAGGCAGCGTGTCGTCGAACTCAACAGCGTTCGTAAAATTTCGCATGCAGAACTGATCGAGCCACTCCACCGGGCATGCGCGCCGCTCGCCGCGAATCACCAGGTCCACTTTAAATTTCTGTGAATACATGAGCCGAACTATACCACCAAGCAAACAGGAACCTTGTCCGGGAGCTCTAAGCGGCTCAGCACAAGGTCAACTTGGCTTACGTTCCTCGAACCGATTCTCTGTACACGTCTTGCGCACCCATTTCGGCAAGCATCGGCTCCGGGGGTTCCGTTGCACAACAAACGTTTCTATACGTTGGGGACTGGCCGCGTCTTTGGTCTCGACCGCACCCAGTAGCTTCGCCAGCGCACAAAAAAATCCGGAGTTCATGAGCAACGTCGAAAGGCTGATCCTCAATTCGAAAGAGGCTCGTCGGCATGTGGGTCTTGCTTCACGGCAAACCGCGCGAAGGATCGGAAGGCAGGGCGAAATTCGAATGTTGGGGCAAGGTCTTTGCTAGGGCAGCAGCGTGCCGATCGGGCCGGTGATTAACTCGATGCCTCAGCCCAGCCAGCTTAGCTCGGTGAGCGCCAATTCCCAGCTGCGGCAAACAGTTGCAGTCCCACGGCGAACTGGTGATTGTTGACGGGTACGCAGTAAACCACTCGCGCTCGCGAACGAAAATTTCCAAGCAGTGACCGGACGTTGAGGCGATCATTGGGTTTCCACGGTTTGCTGGTCAGTACCCGGGCGCCACGGGCGCTGATGTTTTCCGTCACCCCTTCCTGCGCGGGTGTCCGCGGGTCGACGCTGGAAAGATCTACGATCACTTCCATCGGAGTGCGGTCTTCGGTTCGCTTTAAGATGGGGTCGATGGACACGGGCATCGGTCGGATTCACGGCACGACTGAATTTCAGGGCATGGGCGACTGACGCGGAGATCATACTCCCGTAAGCGTACGTCGCGTCAAGCGTCGGTCTTACGCGGGTTGTCACAACCGCAAGGTGTTCGCAGTCGAGACAGCAACTTCCCATGAACGGACAGTTATGGTGAACTGAGCGCCTGCCCTCGGACCCATAACTACCTTGCTTACTATCGTTTACACAAACCACCGTCAGGCATCCGAATTGCCCGGTGTTTCTTAAGGGTGGTCTGTCTCTCCACGACGCGTCAGGAATCGATTGCCAGGAGACCAGAATGAAAAAGCTCGAGTGGACCCGCGACACGCTGTCGGCATGGCCAAGCCAAGCGTATGTGCAACAGAAAGAAGGCGCCGGTTGGCGTCTCGCCGCTATCGAATGGCAGCGCGAGATCGAAACGACCGCGCGCAGCCCTCTCGCCGACTCTCGCTTCGGCGAAGAGATTCCCTTTGGCACTCGCATCTCGGGCGACTGCCTGCACTTGGAAGAGAATCCCTCCGAGATGGAAGTCCTGAATAGCCTCGCAGAAATGGTCGTTCAGGACCTGTCTTACACCCGCATGGCCGACGCCCTGAATCAAAAAGGCTTTCGCACGCGTACCGGCACTTCCTGGACGCCGCTCGCTGTGTTTAAGATGACACCACGACTGATCGAGGTCGCTCCGCGCATTCTGTCGGGAGCGGAGTGGGAAAATCGCAAGCGCCAGCTCTCTCGTGTCGCCTGGAATTCGTAGAGCAGACTCGATCCGCGGCGTGTTTGCATCACTCGACCCTGAGCGGCGATAAATTCACTCGTGCAGAACACTCTCAAGCGTGTCGTGGACCTTTAACCCGCCGTTGTAGTGAATGAATCCCTGTTTTCGAAACTTGTTCATGAAGAAGTTGACTCGTGAACGCGTCGTCCCGATCATTTCCGCAAGCGTGTCCTGACCGATTTTCTCCAGGACCGGCGCCACCTCGCCATTTCGGTCGCCTCGCGCGAGCAACAAAAGCGTTCGCGCCAGCCGCTTCTCGCTGAAGTTGAACATGTGATCGATCAGGTCTTGCTCGATGCGGCGGTTTCGCGTCAGCAAGTAGTTGATGAAATGTGCTGACAGCAACGGATTTTCTTCGACCAGGCGCACCATCGACTTCCGCTTAATAATGCTGATCGCACTCGGCACCAGCGCAATCGCCGAGGTGGTAAAGACGGCATCTCCCGATATGCATGCCTCGCCGAAGAAATCGCCTTCTCCCAGGATCCCCAGCACAGCGCCTTTGCCGCGGTTCGAAACCAGCGTCAGTTTCACGACGCCTCTTTCAATGTAATACACATCCGTGCATTCCTCGCCCTGGGAAACGATCGTCTGCCCTGGCTGAAACTCCTTGGTATTTCGGGCCGCGAGAGCCGTCGCAAAAAACTCAGTCGGCCGCGGACTTCGCCTCCGCAGTGTCATTTTCCCTCGTTCGAACGCAAGTATTCCCACCGATATCGCAACTGATGGCATCCGGCAAATCTGCCCTGATTATTGACCGATCGCGAGTGGCGCGCTTCCCTGGTACGCCGTTGCTTCTTCTACCTGTCGCTTTGACGCTTCGTCTGTTCAATTTTGAACAGACACCCGTCTCAGGTGCCGACTAATCTCCGGTTCACAAGGACATGATTCTCGGCTTCGATATTTTCCGCCGTCTCGACGACGGAAGTCCGCTCTGGATTGCCCAAGCGGACACGTTGGATGACGCCAGGCAACAACTCGAAGCCCTGCGGCAATTCACGCCAGGAAACTATTTCGTGCGCGATGCTTCCACGGGCCAGCCGGTTTCGTTTGCGTCCGACAACGCACCAGGAATGTAGAAAGCCCAGAACTTGGGCTCACTGACCACGACTAAGGTGGGCACCAATTTCTCAACGACTATAAGCGGATGTGCGTGCGCTGGGAATTCAGGAACCACTGTAAAATTCTGGATCCCTGAACTGTAAGGATTTCGGTCTTGCTACTGTATTCGCTGGAGAAAGTAGAATTCGTTCGAAGTTTTGAGGCTCGTAGGCGCTTCTCCAAAGGCCAATTCGTTCGAAAATCTATTGGATCTTCAGCGCGGAAATAATCCGCGTTACTTCATCAGCCCTAGTTTGCGCGCGTGTTCTCCGCACAGAAATAAATTCAGATACGGATTGCGCCGCGAATTCCAGTCGCTCCATCGGCTGTCCCAATCCGCGCGGCGAAAATCGCACAGACAATCGCTCATCACCTTGATGGGCCGCGTGTTGTTCGCCCGCGTTCGAATGTCAAAAATGAATTCCGCCCGACAACTCTGCTCGACCAGCTCTGTGACTTCGGTTTTGATCGTGCGCGATCGGAGCTCATTTTTCATGGTGTGTACCGGGAAGTGCGGAAAGGATCGAAGCCGGGGAACGTTGCGCCATCACCGCAAACGACTTCGTAGGACAGGCGGAAAGAACGAATCTCCCCAGAGATAGGGGCTGGCGAACCGCTGTTATTCCCAACTGCCTGCGCGCACCAATCATTCGCGACGAGTCCCAGACGCGACCAGCGTCGCGCTAGACGCGGGAATGTCCGCCCGTTTTGTCGCTGGCGCGTGCAACGCAACTCGGCGCACATTTACGGCCCGCCGCCCCAGCACGGGATGTCGCCGCGCTCTAGATTTATCCGCACGTCGCATGGGACTCCCGCAAAAACAAGTCGGTTCCACCTGCACTGCGCCCGGACCGAGCATGAGAAAGAGGATTTCCGCGCCACAACCCTGATTCGGACACTCCCACCACTGTTCGAGTCTTTTTTTCACGAACGCGCCCTCCGTTCGTATCAGCGCCGCCGAGTCCCCTTTCCGCCGCGTGCGCTTTTACCTTGCAAGTCAGCGCGCTTCCGCCGGAGCGTGCTATTCGCCGAATTCGATTCTTTTGTGTAATTTGGCGGCTTTATCCCGCCGTCTCTTTGCGAAAAAACTTCCCCGCTCACGATACGAACCGGCACTGCCAGGCATGCTTTTTATCCCAGATTCTAATTGCCGTGCGATCCTTGAAAGATCCGCCAGTTCAGCCAATGAATGCCGGCCTTCGCGTTCGTCCATCGGTCCTGCTATAGGTCTCGGATCCAACCTCTGCGCGTGATTTTCCTTCGAAACCATTGGTTTTCCGGCACCCGTTCGACCCGCGATCGGATTCTCCTCGCCCTTAGCTTTTTGAGCGGTTGACCGTCTGAGTTCACCGCCCACCACTCCTAATTTCGTCCCTAGCTTTTTCTCCATCGGTCCCGTACTCTCGTCCGCCCCGGTCGTTACAGCGGCACTTCCGATATCAGTTGGTTGGAATCCCAACCATGTCTTCGCTTTTCCGCCGTTTTTTTTGGTTTCCCCCGTAGGCTACGCCCACTCGTGACTTGACGTGTTCACGGGCTTGTCCCCAGGTCAAAAACTTCTGAGGAGGCTTTTTCATGCGCTCGATCAAGATCGTAATGTTGCTGTTGGTCGCACTCATGCTCGTTGGAGCGGCGGTTCACCACGCCACGGTCATGAATGCCGACGGCGCCAGGCCCGTCCCGACCCCGTGGTTGTCCGCGGACGGCGCACGACCACCCCCGACCCCTTGGCTCGTCGCCGACGGCGCACGCCCCGTTCCGACTCCCTGGCTCGTTGCGGATGGCGCCCGACCCGTTCCAACTCCCTGGCTCGCCAACGCCTGACTCCACCGATAGCCGGCTTGTGGGAAAGATGGTCCGCATTTTTCCCTCGAGCCGTGCTAGCATCTGACTCAAGGCGGCCGCCACGGGTCAGGCGGCCAGCGAAGAATCATGCTCACGCACCTCATATCGTGGGGCGGTCTTGCGGTCGAATTGCTCCTGCTCGTGCGGGGCGTGCAGCAGAAACTTGTGTCCCGATTTCCAATTTTTTACAGTTACATCCTCTTCATTTTTGCCAGCGAAATCGCCTCTCAATTTTTCGATCCCGCCAAGCACCCGTACCTCTTCTTTTATTGGATTACTGAATTCCTCGGCTTGTTTCTGGGCTGCATGATTGTCTTCGAACTTTACCGCATCGGCCTCTCCGAATATCCCGGCACGGCGCGCATGGCGCGCGCCGTTTTAGGCGTTCTGTTCTTGATTGCATCACTACGGACTGTGATCGCCACTGCGGAAGTGCCGCTTTGGTGGATCAATGCGACGCCGGCTCAGGTCGAGGGTACTTTGAGGGTTTTCGAGGCACTGGCAATCATTTCCCTGGTCGTTCTGTTCCTCTTTTATTCCATTCCCTTCGGCAGAAACCTGCGCGGCATTCTGCTGGGCTACGGCATTTTCGTTTCCTGGAGCGTCGTTTGTCTTACCTTCGCTTCCGGCGGTCCGGATAAATCTCACAGCCTCTGGTCCTACACTTATTCCGCTTCTTACGTTGTCGCCTTACTCGTTTGGGCGGGTCATTTATGGTCCTGCCAACCGAACCCTCAGCCGGTGCGTACGATTCCTCTCGAAAAGGAATACCTACGCATGGCGGCTGCAACGCAGCGACGTCTCGAAGGCGCGCGCGGATACTTAGCCAAGGCGGTGCGCTCTTGATCAGTATTCCTGCAGCGTTTTTGATATGTACGGTGGCTGTGCTTTCGATCGGCGTGTTCGTGTGGCGCGAAGCATCGGTGACGCGAGAATTCTCAAGGCCTTCCGACCACTCCTTGTCGGACGACGATGCCGCCGAACTTTTGTACTGCCCACCCGAATTTGTCGCGCGCGTTTTCTCCCCTGACGATTGCAAATTCGTCTCCAGCGCTCGATCCCGGCAGCTGAACCGGCTTTTCCGCCGTGAACGGAAAGTTGTTGCGCTGGTCTGGGTCTATCAGACCAAGCTCGCCATCAATCGCGTCATGCGCGAACATACGCGGGTGACGCGTCAGAGCGAGGACTTGCATTTCGCAACGGAAGCTCAGTTGGTGCTCTCCTACATGCAACTGATCCTTGTCTGCAACCTGCTCTGTTTGGCGATCCAGTCGGCGGGTCCGGCCCGCCTCGGCATGTTGGCTAACTACGCCGATTCTCTGTCACAGCGGATCGCTCAGGCTCGCCATGGTTTGGCGGTCGCCACATCTTCGGCCGAGCTGCGCGGTGTAAATCCACTTTCGTAAGACGCCTCTTTGGCGCCGAGGCCCTTCATTCCTAACTCATGACCCCCAGCATCAAACTAATTACCGTCCAGGCCGCCTACGACGATTTCCTCAACCGCTCCCTCTCCAAAATTTCCTGCGACCTGGCCCGCCTCATCTATCTCGCGTCCACGCGCGACTACAACACCGGCAGTTACCATCACGACGGCCTCGCCTCGCGCTTCAACCCCGAAGTCGCCGCCAAGGCACTAGAAATCGCCCATCGCCAGATCTTTTATCAGTTGTCAGCATATTCGCTCGAAGAACTCGTCGAGCAGTTGAAAACCTACTTCGATTCCTCCCACGAGAGCGCGGAAGAAATTCTAAGAACGTGGCAGAAGTTGGAGCCCTACAGAATTGCAATCCCAGTGGAAGTAAACCCCGCGGTCGCACGGCTGTTTCTCTCGAACGTCAGACTCGCTTTGGCAATCTGGCGGTCGCGTCAGGACCAGGCCCAGTCTCCGCCGCGTCCGTAAGCCGCATCGCCACGGCCGTCACCTGACCGACGATCTCCGCTTCGGTCCCATAATTCAGCCGCCGCACGCTGCGCCCCGAAAGCGGATGCGCCAGCAACAATAAGTGCCCTTCCGACATTTCGCACCACGAGCATGCATACCCGTCGCGTAGTTCCACGAAATAAATCGGCCGGTCGAATTCCGTCCGCCACCGGAAAGGCTGGATCTTCCGCACGTGCGGATCGATCTGGACAAAAGAACCCGGCCGCAGCAGCGGCGACAGCGTATTGTCTTGCAGCCCGATATACCCGTACAAACTGTGCCGCAGATCCAGGTGCTGGATCAGGGCGATTGGCACCTCGCCCCATACTTCTACCATCCGCGACAATAAATTCGTATTGTCCACGTCGAACGACCGGTCGAACCTCACCGGAAACGACACGGTCTTCTCCGTATCGTAGACTTCCAGCGTCGTTAGGTGCGTCTTGGGGAGCGGAGCGGAGAGCTGGTGCTTAGTCAGGTGCTGCAGGTCCACACCATACAGCAGTAGAATATCGCTAAACTTAATCCGGTAAATCGAGCTCAAGCTGTACAGCTTGAAAATGCTCGGCACGGAGTCCGAGTTCTCGATTTGCGTCAGCCACGCATTGGAAATATGAAATTCGGAGTTGTCTTCAGCCTGAGCGATTCTCTGGCTGAATTCCGCAACGTCGCGCGTGGTAATACCCAGCCGGTTACGGATATCCTTGAGCTGCTCGTTCGGGGGAAGCGCCAGTGCCATGCGGCATTCTACAACAGGCTTTCCCCAAAAGCCCAACTAGTCCCTTAGCCGCTAAGTCCCCGATCTCATATCTCGACTCCGGCTTCGATCCGCCGCCCAAATGACCCCTTACATTCCACGATCTCCAACCACGCATCTGTTCTGCTACACTCCTCTCGCAAATTTTGAGGGGAGCTTCTCGATGCGACGGTCCACTTGGGTATGCGCGAATAAAGTGTCCGCGGAAAAAAAGTTTGTCATCCTGACCATCGCGGCGCTGTGCGCAGCTTTCGCCATTCTCGCCGCCCAGGCGCAGGCGCCGGCCGCCGCTCCTCCGCAAAACGGTCCGAAACTCACCGACCAGCAATTCAAAAACATCAAAATCCTCAAAGGCATCCCCGCCGATCAGCTCATCCCCGCCATGCAATTCATGACCGCGTCCCTCGGCGTCGAGTGCGAATTCTGCCACGTACGCGGCGAGCGCGGCCTCGTCTTCGAAAAAGACGACAAGAAACCCAAACAAGCCGCGCGCAAGATGATCGAGATGATGAACGCCATCAACAAAGACAATTTTGATGGCCACCGCGAAGTCACCTGCTACTCCTGCCATCGCGGCGCCGCGCATCCCGTTGGCACACCACTCGTCGCGGAAGAGGGTGCCAAGTCCGAACCGCTCACCGGCAATGAAAAGAAACCCGACGTCTCCACGCTTCCCACTGCCGATCAAGTCTTCGACAAATATCTAGCAGCAGCCGGCGGTGCTGCTGCCCTCGAGAAAATTACCTCGCGCGTTGAAAAGGGCAGTCTCAGCGGCTTTGGCGATACAACGTTCCCCATCGAAATCTACGCCAAGGCGCCCGACGAGCGTGTCTCGATCATGCATCTCAAGGGCGGCGATTCCACCACCGCCTTCGACGGCCACGCCGGCTGGATGAGCGCTCCCGGCCGCCCGCCCCACATCATGAATGCCGACGAAAATTCCGGCGCGCGAATCGACGCCGATTTCCATCTCCCCGCCGACGTCAAAACGCTCAGCCAGGATTGGAAGCCCGCTCCCGGCGAAACCATCGACGGCCATCAAACCAATCTCATCGTCGGCCGCGCCGGCGATCGACCGACGCTCCGTCTCTATTTCGACGCGCAGTCCGGCCTGCTCATCCGTCTCATCCGCTACGACGAAACGCCGCTCGGCCGCCTTCCAATTCAAATCGACTATAGCGACTACCGCGACGCCGACGGCATAAAGGTCCCATACCGATGGTCGCTGGCCCGCCCGGGCAACCGCTTCACCATCCAAGTCGACGAGCTCCACCAAAACGTCCCGGTCGACGACGCCAAATTCACCGCCCCGCCACCTCCTCCACCACCCGCATCTCACTAATTCGAGACTCCCTTCAGCGAAAAACTGTCCTCCTGAAGCTATCCGACGAGAATAGCTGAAGGATCCCAGCCTAAGCCTCGACGACCAATTCCCCGCCAACGACCCCTCAAAAAAAACACTTGACATCACCTACCGAAGTAGTACGCTCTCCTACATCTGTAGTAGTGGATGAGAGAAAACCATGCCCGACCCCAAACTAACCAAGCTTGAACTAAAAATAATGGAAACCCTCTGGCGCACCGGCCAGGCCTCCATCCGCGAAATTCAGGAAGCCTTCCCCGCCAAAAACCGCCCGGCTTACACGACGATCCAAACCATCGTCTACCGCCTCGAAATCAAGAAAGCCGTTCGCCGCGCTAGAAAAGTCGGCAACTTCCACATCTTCGAACCCGCCATCTCCCGCGAGGCCGCCCAGCGCAAATTGATCGACGATCTCCTCGCCCTCTTCGGCGGCAGCACCCAGCCCGTCATGGCTCACCTGATCGAATCCGGCAAGCTCACTCTCGACGATGTAAAGGAAGCAGAAAAACTTCTCCGCCAACTCGACAGAAAGGAAAAATCGAAATGATCCCGAATTCCCTCACGCAGTCATGGACCGCACTCGCCCCCGCGCTCGGCAATCATCTCTGGCAATCCACGATTTTCGCAGCGGCTGCCGCAGCCCTTACGCTAGCCTTCCGCCGCAATCGAGCCAGCACGCGCTACTGGCTCTGGCTCGCCGCTTCGCTGAAGTTCCTGGTTCCCTTCTCTCTGCTCGTCAGCGTCGGCAGCTACCTCGCCATCCCGCATAAGCCGGTCGCAACCAACGCTGCCCTCTATTCCGCCATCGAGCAATTCGGCCAACCCTTCGACGCGCAAAACGCCGCGTCTTTCGCGCACGCAGCCCCAGCAACAACCGCGATCAACCCAGCCGCACACTATCTCCCGTTGATTCTGATCGTCTGGCTACTCGGCTCGCTGGCCGTCCTCTTCGTCTGGCTAGCGCGCTGGTACCGCGTTTCCAACATCGCGAAAAACGCCACCCCACTCGACGAAGGCCCCGAAAGCAAAATCGTCGCGGAACTCCAGCAAAACGTCGCCGCGCGAGAAAAAATCGCAATCGTCTCCACCGCCGAATCCATCGAACCCGGAATCTTCGGCATCCTTCGCCCGCTTCTTCTCTGGCCTGCATCCATCTCCGGCCAACTCACCGAAGCGCACACCGAATCCATCGTCGCTCACGAACTCTGCCACGTCCGCCGCCGCGACAATCTCACCGCCGCGCTCCACATGCTCGTGGAGTCTCTGTTCTGGTTCCATCCCGTCGTCTGGTGGCTCGGCAACCGCCTCGTCGAAGATCGCGAGCGCGCGTGCGACGAAGCCGTCGTCGATTCCGGTCGCGAACCCCATGTCTATGCCGAGAGCATCCTGAAAGTCTGTGAATTCTGCGTCGAATCCCCGCTCCCCTGCGTCCCCGGAGTCAGCGGCGCCGACTTGAAACGCCGCATCGCCAGCATCATGTCCGACCGCCCCGCCCGCGCCCTATCTTTGTCCCGCAAACTCCTCCTCGTAGCCGCCACCATCCTGGCCATAGCCGCCCCAATCCTCGCCGGTGCATTCCAAAACCAAACATCGCCAAAGCTCCGCGCGGCTCAATTGTTAGCCAGCGTATCCACCAGCCCTACTTATTCTTCCGTCTCAATCACGCCCAACATTTCCGGCGGCGACGGGGTGACCTTGATGTTCGGTTCCGACCAGTTCGTTTCGAAGAACGCGACTCTCCAGCAGGTAATCCGCACCGCTTACGGAATGGAAGACGATCGCATAGTCAACGCACCTGCATGGCTCACTACCGACAAATACGATTTCGTGGCGACCGGAACAGGCGGGACGAGCAGCAAAGGTCTCGAGGAAAGCGGAAGAGAGCAAAGAGTTATGCTCCAGTCTGCCTTGGCGGATCGCCTCAAACTCACCGTTCACCTGGAAATGAAAGACATTCGCGTCTATGCGCTCGTCATCGCCAAGAGTGGGCCAAAACTAAAAGAATCAAAACGAGACAACTCGGGTGCCTCGACGCCAAGCACTGCCGAGAGCGCCGCAACACGACGTGGCATCCACATCGACGGTAACGCAACAATGGTGGCGCGGGGCATCCCGATAGAGCCACTGGTCTTCCATTTATCAAAACAATTGCATCGCACCGTTCTCAATGAGACCGGTCTCTCGGGCAACTACGACTTCACGCTGAACTTCCCGGATGGCATTCCCGTCGGCATTGACAATCCCACTCCGGCGGGATCCTACGAACCCGCTCTTTCCTCCGCTTTGGAAGACCAACTGGGTCTAGTACTCGAACCTCGCGAAACCAAGATGGAGGTGCTAGTAATCGATCACGTCGAAAAACCATCTGCGTCGCAGTCGCAAACCACCGCGCCGGCGACGCTTCCTCCATATGAGGCCGCCTCAATCAAGCTGGACCAGGACGGCACCGACAGTCTAAGGACGGGCACCGGCATCATCCGCCAACGGATGCAACTCAACCCCGGCGAGTTTCACGGAACCAACAACTCGCTGCGTGAAATGATTCGCGTGGCCTACGGAATCAAGGACTATCAAATCTTCGGCGCTCCCGATTGGCTCAGCACCGATCTCTACGACGTTGACGCTAAATCGAAAGAAGCCGCGATAAATGCTCTGAAGAATCTGCCTGAGGACAAACGCGAAGCCGCAAGCCGCGTCATGCTGCAACAATTACTCGCCGAGCGCTTCCAACTGCAATCGCATTTCGAATCAAAGCAACTCCCGGCCTACTCTCTGGTCGTACTCGACCCCAACAAACTTCACGCAGCCAGCGGCTCCTGCGATCCACCACTGGCCGGGCCGCAAACGTTTTCCACCGACGCGCCACCTTGCGGCGAACTCACGACACTCGGGCCCGGTCGACTGGCCGGAACGAAAGCTCCTATCGAACATCTGGTCAGGTATCTCTCCGAAATCACCGGCCGTTCGGTTCAAAACAAAACGAATCTCGCAGCCAGATACGACATCGACCTGACTTGGGAACCTCCATATCGCGTAGACAAAATGCCACCGCCCGATCACACCGAGCCGGCGAATCCCTCTTTGTTGGCAGCAATCCAAACCCAGCTAGGGTTGAAACTCCAGCCCGAAACTTCCGCAGTAAATCTCCTCGTCATCGATCACGTGGAAAGGCCGTCTGAAACCACCGCCCGCCTTCAATAACCGGTTGTGCGGTTGCAATCACCTACACGTCGCTCGTGAAACAGGCTGGACCTGGAACTCGCGCTCGTACTACTTTGTGCCCATGAGAGTCTACCTGATCGCCTGTTGCATCGCCGGCGCTGCGATTCCCTACTGGTTCGCGCTTCCCTTCTTTCTGCTTCACGGACCGAACGTCCGGCTCTTGGTCCAGGAAATCTTTGCGACGCCCATCTCCAGCTTCTTCGCCGTCGACTTGATACTCTCGTCGATGATTTTTCTAGGTTGGTCCCGCCGTGAAGCGCGCGAGAAAAAGATTGGCGGCTGGTGGCTCGTGCTTCTAAGTAACCTAGCCGTCGGATTGTCGCTCGCGCTCCCGCTGTATCTGCTCAAGCGTCTAGATGCCGCAAAATTCGCAACCATGTGACGCATTTCCGCGCCGCTATCGCCGGATCCAGCCGTAAACCGAGTAAGCGCTACCGCCAATCGCAATCACGATCATGCAAATCATCGTGATCTTCAAAGCTTGCGAATTCGCCAGCGACAGGATCCAGCGATCGTAGAGAATTGCCAGCACACCCTCGACAGTAAATCGCATCAACCGGCCGGCAGCCACGAACGGCAACACTTTTCGCAATGGCACGCGCAGCGCCCCAGCCGCGGCAACAAACAACGTGAACGGAAACGGTGGCGGCATCAAGCTGCCCAGCGTCAGCGCCCAGCCCGCCTTCTCCTTGATCTGCCTCTCGACGTACCGCCAGGTGCGCCCCTTTCGGCCCTTGGCCAGGCGCTCTCCGCCCTTCTTCGAGAGCCACAGCGTTATCAGGATCCCGAGTATCGACCCGACCGTCGCCGCCGCCACATATACCGGCACCCTCTCGTGGTGGCGCGCCGACAAGCCCAGCATCAGGAAGTCATTGCCCAGCGGCAAAAACAGAAACGATGAATCGAGGATGCCCACGACAAACAGCCCAAGTGAGCCGGCGTGGTACGCAATCTGAAACAGCGAGCGAAAGAATGATCCCAAGGCGTCCTTGTCCCCGACTCAGGTCCGGCGACCCCGCGGCGAAGAACCGCCCAATGGCGTGATCGGCCCAACCGGACTCGGCCAAACTAATTCGATGGATTCGCGGTGCCCTCGGACGGTAGCCACGTATAGACTCCAGAAGCCGATAGAGCCCGCCACCATATCGAAGGCCGGTCCGCGTTCGCTGCATGCCTGTCGCCGAGGCCCACGGCGGCTAAAAACGGGCGTCAAACCGCCACCGGGTCGCGAGATTCGGTGGCCCCGCCAGTAATCATGTGTTAAAGTCCGCCGCTAGTACACGCTTGCGGCACACGCCGCGGGCGTGCTCCCCAAGCAAACGCCCGCCGAAAAATGGAGGTGCATCGTGAGCGCAGCACAGCCGGCTCTGGAACCCACACCCGCACACTTGATCCGCCGCTGGTTTGACGAAGTCTGGAATCAAGGCAACGAAGCAACCATCGACGAACTCTTCCCCGAAGATGCCGTGATGTGGGGAGTCAACCGCCCCGACGTCGCCTCGACAGGCCCCTCGGAATTCAAAACGTTCTACCACGCGATGCGCAGTGCCTGCTCCGATCTGCACGTCGAACTCGACGACGTCATCCAGGAAGGCGACACCGCTTTCGCCCGCTTCACCGTCACCACAAACCACACCGGCGAGGGCCTGGGCATCGCCCCCACCAATAAGTCCGTCAAGCTCGTCGGCATGACCGCCGTCCGCGTCAAAAACGGCAAAATCACCGAAGGCTGGAACATCTGGGACCAAATCGGCCTAACCCGTCAACTAGGCCTCCTGGAAGGCCCCGCCGCCCAGATCTTCGCCTGAAACGGTCTGTCGGCAAACCGTTAGGCCGTCCCCGCGCCGCTAGATTTTATAGTATAGCTGTCGGTCTATGTCGACGGACCACATCGAACAACGGGACGGCGGATACGAGGTTCGGTACTCTTGCGTCGCTCGACCAGTCGCGCTCGCATGCCTTCGAGGTGAATCGCCCGAGAGCATCGCCCGGTCTGTTCCCGTATGGAGTTTGGAGGAAGTCTTTTGCGTGATCGCGTACGATCTCGCAAATCAGGCGTTCAGTCGACGAATACCTGCAACGGCAGGGTTTGGAACTTCGCTGACCTCGCGCGAGAGAGCCCCGAAGCCAGCCCTATTTGCACCAAGCGCTCGAAGAAGCACGCCTCGCATCCCCGCGCAAGTGAAGCCGAAGTTTCAAGCGGACGCCGACCTAAATGAGCACATCGTCAACCGGTATCCTCCGCCGGCCATCCAAATCGATTTCAGAATCCATATCGAGCACCCGCGCGCCATTACATGCTGTTTTAGTACGAGCAGCATTTTCTAACACTTTCGATTTGCCGCGATCCGCGCACTGACTCCATTTCGGGACTGCTTCGTTTCAAATTCGGAGGCGATTCACCACGAGGATTTGGAAACTCTGCAGAGGCGCAACGGAAAACAAGGACCAGGAGGAACGGGTCTACGGAGCGGAGCTCGTGGTCTTTCACGGAGTGTAACGGCCAGCGATGGACTTCTAAATGGGCAAGATCGTCGGTTCAGTCGCCAGAAGCACACCGGACCGAAATTGCCATTAAAAAACAAAAATGGCGAGCCATGGGCTCGCCGTTTTGCATCTTTGCGCTTGCTGCCTGTGTACTGAGGCTTGCGCTTTGACGATCGATACGACCTGACAGAATCCGTCCAAATCACTGAGCGACCCGAAGGTCGAAACAGCGCTGAGTGCCATCGAACGTGCCTCGAATGACCGTGAGATCTTAAGAGGCAATTTGCGTGGCATGACCCGCACACCATAGCGGGTTGAGCCACGACTACTTTAGAAAGGAGGTGATCCAGCCGCAGGTTCTCCTACGGCTACCTTGTTACGACTTCACCCCAATCATGAGTCATACCTTGGGCGTCTGCCTCCTTGCGGTCAGCGTGACGACTTCTAGTACAACTCACTTTCGTGATGTGACGGGCGGTGTGTACAAGGCCCGGGAACGTATTCACGGCGTCGATCTGATACGCCATTACTAGCGATTCCGGCTTCATGCAGTCGAGTTGCAGACTGCAATCCGAACTGAGCAGAGTTTTTTCCGATTAGCTCCCCCTCGCGGGTTGGCAACGGTTTGTGCCCTGCATTGTAACACGTGTGTAGCCCTGGACATAAAGGCCATGCGGACTTGACGTCATCCCCACCTTCCTCTCCGTTATCCGGAGCAGTCCACGTAGAGTTCCCTCCTTGCGGAGTGGCAACTACGTGCAGGGGTTGCGCTCGTTGCGGGACTTAACCCAACACCTCACGGCACGAGCTGACGACAGCCATGCAGCGCCTATACTCATGTCCCTTGCGGGAAGGCCGTATTTCTACAGCTGGTCATAAGCATTTCGAGCCCAGGTAAGGTTCCTCGCGTAGCGTCGAATTGAACCACATGTTCCACCGCTTGTGCGGGCCCCCGTCAATTCCTTTGAGTTTCAGTCTTGCGACCGTACTCCCCAGGTGCAGGACTTAACGCGTTAGCTCCGGGACGACACCCGAACGGGTGGCACCCCAAGTCCTGATCGTTTAGGGCTAGGACTACCAGGGTATCTAATCCTGTTTGCTCCCCTAGCTTTCGTTCCTCAGCGTCAGTAGTGGTCCAGCGCGCCGCTTTCGCCACGGGTGTTCCTGCAGATATCTACGCATTTCACCGCTACACCTGCAATTCCACGCGCCTCTCCCACACTCAAGCACAGCAGTTTCGGAAGCAGACTCTGGGTTGAGCCCAGAGATTTCACTCCCGACTTGCCACACCGCCTACGAACCCTTTACACCCAGTAATTCCGAGCAACGCTGGCCCCCTACGTCTTACCGCGGCTGCTGGCACGTAGTTAGCCGGGGCTTCTTATACCCGTACCGTCAGTCCCCTTGCGGGGCATTCGTCCGGGTCGAAAGGGGTTTACACTCCGAGAAGCTTCATCCCCCACGCGGCGTCGCTGCATCAGGCTTTCGCCCATTGTGCAAGATTCCCCACTGCTGCCTCCCGTAGGAGTCTGGACCGTGTCTCAGTTCCAGTGTGGCTGGCCATCCTCTCAGACCAGCTAACGATCATAGCCTTGGTGAGCCGTTACCTCACCAACTAGCTAATCGTGCGCGGGCTCCTCCTCCGACGACTTACGCCTTTGAATCCAAAAACCGAAGTTCTCGGAATGTTATGCGGAATTAGCTCGCCTTTCGGCGAGTTATTCCCCATCGAAGGGCAGATTACCCACGTGTTACGCACCCGTGCGCCGTGCGCCACCTGTATTGCTACAGGCGCGCACTCGACTTGCATGTGTTAAGCACGCCGCCAGCGTTCGCTCTGAGCCAGGATCAAACTCTCGTTTGAAACTGGTTGCTTGGGCGAAAAAAAATGCTCCGATTTGCATCGGAGCCAGCCTGCCCAAGCGAATTGTTGTCGCTCGATATTAACTCAGACTATTCGTGCTCGAAAAGGACGAATAGTTTCGAACGGATTCTGGCACATCGTATCGATTGTCAAAGAACAAGACCTCCCTGTCCAGCAGAAAGGCTTCCGAACAACCTAATGAGAATACAGATCCCATTCCAATCTGTCAACACTCATTTCGTGATTTCCACAAGAATCCTCATGAACCCAATAAGTCTCTTCGCGCTCGCGAGTTACGCCCCAATTCGTATGACTCTTTCGCACCGTGTTACGATTCGACGCGCACCCGCGAGGGCTTTCGCCCGTGAAAAAACGAAATAGGCCATTTTCTAAACGTATCGCCAAAGCCTCAAACCTCGCTCCTGCACTCGCTTCCGAGCTGTTGGCCGCGATCCGCCGTGGGGTGTATCACCGCCCGTTTTTTCGCGCCGGCGATCGCGTCGGCATTGCGGTTTCTGGCGGAGCCGACTCGGTCGGGTTGCTCCGCCTCCTCCTCGATCTGCAGCCAAAACTCGGCGTCGTCCTCGCGGCCGTCCATTTCAATCACCAACTGCGCGGCAAGGCTTCCGACGGCGATGAAAAATTCGTCGCAAAGCTCGCCGCGAAATATGGCCTCGAATTTTTCGTCGCGCGCGCAAACATCGGCGTAAAAGCCAAGCGAGAAAAATTAAATCTCGAAGACGCGGCTCGGCGCGCGCGCTACGATTTTTTCTCGCTCCTGGTAAGCGAACACAAATTAACCTGCGTCGCAGTCGCGCAGACCGCCGACGATCAGGCCGAAACGGTACTCGCTCATATTTTGCGTGGCACCGGACTCACCGGACTCGCCGGCATTCATCCCGTCTCCAACAACGGAAACGTCGTGCGCCCTCTACTTCAAGTTCGCCGCAACGCTCTGCGCGCATATCTAAAACAGCGCAAACAAGCCTGGCGCGAAGACGCGACGAATCACGATACGTCGAAGCTGCGCGCTCGCATCCGGAAAAATCTAATCCCATTACTCGAGAAACGATTTCAGCCAGCCGCCGTTGAACATCTATCAGCGCTCGCCGAGCGTGCGCGCGAAGACGACGCCCAACTTGAATTCGTGGCTGAAAACCGCGTCCAAGCCTTAGTGAAGCGCGACGGCGAAACCGTGCGTATGCATGTGAATGAACTCCAAAGCATGCCCAGGACGGCCAGGCGCAAACCGCGCGAACTCGATCCGCTGCTGACGCTGAGAACGAAAAGTGTAAGCAGACGAATGGCCCGCCACATCGTCAAAGAGGTGAAACCCCGCGCCGGCGAACTCGGCGCAAAGCACGTCGAAGCCATCCTCGATTTCGCCGAGTTTGGCGCAAACGGCAAATCGCTGATGTTGCCGGGCGGCGTCGAAGTCCGCCGCGAACGCGACGATCTCGTTTTTTGCCCAACGCCGAATGCGCGCGCCACCCGTAAAGCGAACGGCGAAACGAATGTTGCACCGGTGCGGGCACGCAGCCAGACAGCCCGAGCCAGCACGCGCGAAACGGTTAAGCAATTCGAGGAAAACCTCGACTTCGCCGCCGGCGAAAAACTGCCGCCCGAAACGCTCGTAACCGTACCGTGTCTGGCATGCGCCTTTCGCTTCAGAAACATTGACTGGCCTGCAAAGAGGGAGGAAACTACTGGTATCGGGTCGGTGCTTGACCGGCAGCGTTTGCAGCCGCCGGTCGTGCTGCGAAATTGGCGCCCAGGGGACAAGGTACAGCCGTCGGGTCATCGTAAGGCACACAAGCTGAAACGCTTGCTGAACGAGCAGCGCGTCAGCCGGTGGGAACGTGAAGGATGGCCGGTGTTGACCAGCGCAGGTGTCATTGCCTGGGCTCGGGGCTTCCCGGTTTCGGTTGGCTTTGCGGCCACTTCCGAAACCCGGACAGCGATCGTGATCTCCGAAGAACCCATTTCGTAGGCTGGCCCCTGCGCGTTGAAAGTAGCGCCTGCACCGACAGCGTTTCAGTTGAGGTCACCAAAAGGCGGCCGCACTGTGCAAAGAAAACAACCCGGCGTACAATGATGGAAGCGTCGATTTGGGCGGCTGCGCGCCTGATGACTTTGGCAGGCGCGGCGCATCTAAGTGTTTGTAGGTACGCAGGGGCGCCGCACCGGATGCAGGTCCGAGTTATTTCGCTGGCGACCGGCGTCTAATGGTATAGGGGCAAAAGCCTCCTTTCAGAAATTGAGTTTTTTTCGACCGGGCAATTGGCAGTGCGGGGACGGTACAAAGGGCAGGGGGAACCGGGCGGGTGTCCGGTGCTTGGGCCAGCAACACATCTTCCAGGGCTCGGGATAGAAGTGAGGGCGACGTGAATTCGAGTTCGACAGTAAAGACCATACTCTTCTGGATCTCGATCGTGTTCCTGGGCGTAATGCTCTGGAAACTGGTGTCGGCGAACGGCCAGTCGTCACGCGATCTTGAGCCCAGCTACAGCGAGTTCCTGCACCAGGTCGACCAGGGCGACGTCAAGGAAGTGACGATGTATCTCTCGCCCAACAGCTACGAGCTGCAGGGCGAATACGTCAAGCCGACCAACCAGAAATTTCACGTGCCCATCTTCAAGGAGTCCGCTCCCGAGATCACCAAGGAACTGCGCGACAAGGGTGTTTCGATCAAGGTGAAAGAAGTTCGCAGCGGCGATTGGGTTTTGATTTTGCTCAACGCTGCGCCGTTACTGCTGCTCGTTGGTTTCTGCCTTTTCCTGATGCGGCAGATGCAGGCAGGTGGAAACAAAGCCCTGAGCTTTGGCAAGTCGCGCGCGCGTTTGCTTTCGGCGCAGCAGAAGAAAGCCACCTTTAAGGATGTCGCGGGTACCGATGAAGCAAAAGAAGAACTCCAGGAAATCATCGAATTTTTGAAAGACCCGCAAAAGTTCCAGAAATTGGGCGGGCGCATTCCCAAGGGCGTGCTGCTCGTCGGGCCTCCGGGCACGGGCAAGACGTTGCTGGCGCGGGCGATTGCCGGCGAAGCCAATGTTCCCTTCTTCTCGATCTCGGGTTCCGACTTCGTCGAGATGTTCGTCGGCGTCGGCGCGAGCCGCGTGCGCGACCTCTTCGAGCAGGGCAAGAAGAACGCTCCTTGCATCATCTTCATCGACGAAATCGACGCCGTCGGCCGTCATCGCGGCGCAGGCTTGGGCGGTGGTCACGATGAGCGCGAACAGACCCTGAATGCATTGCTCGTCGAGATGGATGGATTCGAGTCGAACGAAGGCGTGATTTTGATCGCCGCCACGAACCGTCCGGATGTACTCGATCCAGCGTTGCTGCGGCCCGGCCGTTTCGATCGCCGCGTCGTTGTTGCGCGGCCCGACGTAAAAGGACGCGAAGAAATTCTCCGCGTACACACCCGCAAGGTTCCAATCTCCGACGACGTCGATCTTTCGATCATCGCGCGCGGCACTCCGGGCTTCTCTGGCGCCGATCTCGCGAACCTGGTAAACGAAGCCGCGCTGTGGGCTGCGCGCCAGAATCGCAAGTACGTGATGATGGCCGATTTTGAAATGTCGAAAGACAAAGTTCTGATGGGCGTCGAGCGCAAATCGATGATCCTGTCGGACGAGGAAAAGAAAAACACCGCGTATCACGAAGCGGGACACGCACTGGTCGCGGCGATGACTCCTGGCGCCGACCCGGTGCACAAGGTCACGATCATTCCGCGCGGTATGGCGCTGGGCTTGACCATGCAGCTTCCGGAAGACGACAAGCACACCTACACGCGCGAATATCTCGAGACAATGCTCGCTGTGTTGATGGGCGGTCGCTCGGCGGAGGAAATTTTCCTCGGCCACATAACGACCGGCGCGGGCAACGACATCGAACGCGCGACGGAAATCGCTCGCAACATGGTTTGCGAATGGGGCATGAGCGAACTTGGCCCTCTGGCATTCGGGAAGAAAGATGAAGCGATCTTCCTGGGCCGCGAGATCAACCAGCATCGCGACTACTCCGAAGACACCGCGATCCAGATCGACAAGGAAGTGCGGCGCATCGTCAACTCCGGTTACGACAAAGCCAAAAACCTCCTCTCCAACAACAGAGAAGTTCTCGAGCGCATCGCGCTGGCTTTGCTCGAGCGCGAAGTGATCGATGCCAACGAAGTGAAACTGCTGATGGAAGGCAAGCCGCTGCCCGAAAAGCCACGGATTCCGCCGGCGCCGCCACCACAGGCCGCGACGAGCGCGGACCCTAAGGTGGTTCGTCCGGAATTGCGGCCGGCGCCAGGATTTACCCGCGGAGAAAACCCGGCAAAGGCGTAAACGATCGGATTGATTTGACGAGAGGGCGCGGATTTCGCGCCCTTTTTGTTTGTGTGTTTCGCGATTCGTTTTCAGACGGGTGATCGCGTTATCGGAACGGGTTTCCAGGGTTTGGGAGCAGCGGTGCTGCACCCCTACGTTTGCTGGTAAAATAAATGGGCATGCTCACTCAGATTGATGGATTTGACGCCGCGGCCTCGCGGCATCCACGGCGCAAAACATACGGCGTGAATGTCGGGCACGTGCGCGTCGGCGGCGGCGCGCCGATTGTCGTCCAGTCGATGACGAACACCGACACGGCGGACATTGAATCGACGTTCCAGCAGACGTTGGAGCTGGCGGAAGCTGGTTCAGAAATCGTGCGCTGGACAGTTAACGTTCCCGAGGCCGCGGCGGCGGTAGCTGAAATCAAGAAGCGATTGCTGGGCGCAGGCTGCAACGTTCCGATCATTGGCGATTTTCATTACAACGGGCATGTGTTGCTGACGAAATATCCGAACTGCGCCGTGGCGCTCGATAAATATCGAATTAATCCTGGGAACGTCGGCGCTGGCCAGCGGCGCGATGAACAATTTTCTACGATCTGCAAAATCGCGGTCGACAATGGGAAGCCGGTGCGCATCGGTGTGAATGGCGGTTCGCTGAATCAAGAGCTGGTGATGCAGAAAATGCAGGAGAATACCGATCGCGGCCTGGGTAAAGAATCCGAAGAGATCATCAACGAGTGCATGGTGCTGAGCGCGCTGCAATCGACCGAGCTCGCGCTGGAATCGGGTCTGCGCCACGATCAAATTATTATTTCGTGCAAGACTTCGCGGCCGCGCGATTTGATTACTGTGTATCGCGACTTGTCCGCGAAGACCGAGCAGCCGCTGCATCTCGGATTGACCGAAGCGGGCATGGGAATGAAGGGGCAAATCTGGTCGGCCGCTTCGCTCGGCGTGCTTCTGTACGACGGCATCGGCGACACGATTCGGATTTCGTTGACCCCGCGGCCCGGCGGCGATCGCCGCGAAGAGGTTTACGCTGCTTGCGAGGTGTTACAGGCACTGGGACTGCGCTCGTTTTCGCCGAGCGTGACGGCGTGCCCTGGCTGCGGGCGCACCACGAGCTCGACGTTCCAAGAATTGGCCGAGCGCATTCAGGGCTACATTCGCGACATGATGCCGATCTGGAAGACGCAATACGACGGCGTCGAAACCATGACGCTCGCGGTGATGGGCTGCATCGTGAACGGCCCGGGCGAATCGAAAGCCGCGAACATTGGAATCAGTTTGCCCGGCACCGGCGAAGCGCCGCGCTGCCCTGTTTACATCGACGGAAAGAAAGATGTAACTCTCGAAGGCACGTACGACGAACTCGCCGCTGCATTCCAGGCTTTGGTGGATAACTACATCACTTCGCACTATCAACGCAAAAGTGCCGAGGTCGCTTCTTGAAAATTACGCGCGAAGATGTTTTGCGAGTCGCTGAGCTTGCCTATCTCGACCTGAGCGAAACCGAACTGGAAACCTACCGCAAGCAAGTCGACGAAATTTTGGAATACATCGGGAAACTGAATGAACTCGACACGTCGAATGTCGAGCCGATGGCGCAGGTCCTGACCGACGATCAGACGGCGGATGCGACGCTGCGCGAAGACGTCGAAATTCCCTGCCATGGCGCGGCGGAATTGTTGAAGCAGGCACCCGACCCCGAGCCGCCGTATTTTCGGGTTCCAAAGGTCATCGAGCGATGACCAATTGGACGATCGACGGAGTGAAGGAATCGCTGGCGGCGAAGAAGATTTCGGCGCGGGAATTGGCCGCGGAACACTATTCGCGAATCGCTGCGAGCAAGAATCTGAACGCTTATCTGGCGCTTTCCGAAGAACGAGCTTTCGCGCAAGCCGATCGTGTCGATGCGATGATTGCTACGGGCGAACCGTTGCCGCCGTTGGCGGGCGTGCCGATCGCGCTCAAGGATGTACTGAGCACTCGCGGAGTGCGTACGACCTGCGGATCGAAAATTCTCGAAAACTATATCCCGCCTTATGATGCGACCGCGGTAGCGCGGCTAGAAGCGGCAGGCGCCGTGCTGCTCGGCAAAACCAATTGCGACGAGTTTGCGATGGGTAGCTCGAATGAAAATTCGGCGTACGGCCCAGTGTTAAATCCGGAGGCAACCGATCGCATTCCGGGAGGATCGAGCGGCGGTTCGGCTGCCGCGGTTGCAGCTGGGTTGGCGGTCGCGTCGCTCGGAACGGATACCGGTGGATCGATTCGTCAGCCCGGGGCAATGTGCGGCGTGCCGGCAATGATGGGGAGCTACGGTCGCGTCTCGCGCTATGGGCTGATTGCGTTCGCGTCATCGCTCGATCGCATCGGGCCGTTTGCGAATAACGTGCGCGATGTCGCGACGGTGCTGCAAGTGATCGCGGGGCGCGATCCCAACGATTCGACTTCGACGACGGCGCCTGTGCCGGATTACGGAGCGGAGTTGGCGAAGCCCGTTGCGGGCTTGCGGATTGGGATCCCGAAACAATATTACGGCGCAGGCATGGACGCGGGCGTTCGGAAAAATATCGAAGCCGGCCTGGAAATCCTAAAGACGCTGGGCTGCAAGCTGATCGACATTGAAATGCCGCATACGGATTACGCGATTGCCGTGTACTACATCATCGCGACGGCCGAGGCAAGCTCGAATCTGGCGCGGTACGACGGCGTGCGGTTCGGGCTACGGGTGAGCGACGATTCCCTGCTGGCGATGTATCGCAAGACGCGCGGCACGGGATTTGGCGCCGAGGTGAAGCGGCGGATTGTGCTCGGAACGTATGTGCTGTCGGCTGGGTATTACGATGCTTACTATCTGAAGGGGCAAAAGGTTCGGGCGCTGATTGCGCGGGATTTCCGCGATGCGTTTACGAACGTGGATGCGATCGTGACGCCGACTTCACCGGTGCCGGCTTTTGAACTGGGCGAACGGACGAACGATCCCTTGCAGATGTATCTCGCCGATATTTATACGGTTACTGGGTCGCTCGCTGGGATTCCAGGGATTTCGGTCCCTTGCGGCAAGGTTGACAGGAAGCTGCCGGTTGGACTGCAAATCTTCGGGCCCGCGTTTGGCGAAGCGCGGGTGCTACAGCTTGCCCACGCATTCGAGCAGGCGGGCGGCGGCAAGGTCTAGGTCGGAGTTAGCTCGCGGTTTCAATTCCCCTCGTGGCTACGATTACACCGATACTTGCGAAATTGGCCCAGGCGCAGAACAAGCTGCTGCGGACGGCGGATGACGTCCCGGCGGACCAGTGGAGGACGCGGCCGGCGGATGGCGGCTGGTGCGCGGCAGAGGTCGTGGCTCACCTGATTATGGTGGAGCGTTCTGTGATTGGAGCGGCCGACCGGATTGTGCAGCACCCTCCGAGGCGGTTTTCGAGACTGCAACGACTGCATTTCCCACTGGCGCTGGTCGAGGCGCGGCTGGTCAAGCGCAAGACTCCCATACCTATCGACCCCGAATTGCTGCGCGAGAAAGAGACGATGCTGGCGGAATTGCGGGATGTACGGGAGCGGACGCTGGCTTTTATGGACGAAACGAAGGGCCGGAACCTGGGGCTATACCGCTGGCGGCACGCGTTTCTGGGGAGCCTGAGCGCGTATGAATGGTTTGAAATGGTGGCGCGGCATCAGCTGCGACATGAAAAACAAATGCGCAAAATAGCAAGCGGCTACCGAAAGCCATAGCAAGTTCTGCAAAAGTGGGACATTTTTACCTGCTCCTTGGTACAGGGGTCTTCGCCTAGGTAATGCCGGAATCCACCGTTTTTCCACCGAAAACGCCTGTTTTTATTGGGTTTTCCGATGAAAGTACCAATCGGAGGATTCCGCCCGCGTAGAACGGAACGACTATTGCTCAGATGTTGGTGCAGCTAATACGATCCACACAGCATCGAACGGGGTTGCATCGTATGAGCGGCGGGACAGAAAGAGGCCAAGGCCATGGTAACCGTAAAAGCCAGCCAGAAGATCTTCACTGACTCGGAAGTCGCCACCCTGACGGGTATCTGCGTAGATCACCTGCACAACTTCGCCAAGAGCCGCCACTTGGGCTTTATCGCCCGGGCTGCGGAGCGCGCCGGCATTCAGGCGGACCAGTGGTTGTTTACGCTGTCAGACCTGATGGTGCTGGTTACGCTGTTTCCTCGCTGTACGCACTAGGTCGCCTTCGCGGCTCGACAATCTTCGCTTCGACGATGCTCTCCGGCTTGCCGGGGAGCATTTTTGTTTTGAGGGCGTCCTGGTACCCCACCTTACGCAAGTGATGCTGCGAAAGGCGTTAGGGATCGTTTCCAAGGCTGCTGGTTCGCTTCAGATCGAAAGAAGGATTTCCCCGTGCGCGAGCCGGTGCGTCACCCTTCAAGGCTCAGCGCACGCAGGAAGGGAACGCGGAAGAGAAGGCCCGGCCCGCTTCGCTCGAAACTGAAGGGTTGGGTGAAAGTGCTAAAAGCGGCTGGGGCGGCGATGCGACGGCCGGGTGACTACGCGCGCAGCGTTCTATAGGAGTTATATTGACAGAGAGTTACCACCGTTTCAATACCGCTTTGCGGTCTGCGAGGCGACGACGGTGGGGTCGCTTCGTGGTGGGGTGGTGGTGTAGGCTGCAGGTGTTGGCGACGGCGATTTGAGGAGCGGCGATTCGGCATGGAATATAGACAACTTGGCGGTTCGGGATTGAAAGTGCCTGTATTGAGTTTTGGGACGGGGACGTTTGGCGGGGGCAACGAGTTTTTCAAGGCCTGGGGGGCGAGCGATGTCGCCGAGGCTACCCGGCTGGTGGATATTTGCCTGGACGCCGGGCTGAACATGTTGGATACGGCGGATGTGTATTCGAAAGGGCTGGCAGAAGAGATTACCGGGCAAGCGATCAAGGGGCGGCGCGACAAGGTGCTGATCTCGACGAAGGCTACATTCCGAATGGGCACGGATGTGAACGATGTCGGATCGTCGCGGTTTCACCTGATTACGTCTTGCGAAAACAGCTTGCGGCGGCTGGGGACGGATTACATCGACATTTATCACATGCATGGGTTCGACGCGACCACGCCCGTTGAGGAGACGGTGCGGGCGCTGGATACGCTGGTGCAGAGCGGGAAAGTGCGCTACGTGGCATGTTCGAATTTTTCCGGTTGGCACTTGATGAAGTCGCTGGCCGTCGCGGATCGGTATGGATGGACGCGGTACGTCGCACACCAGGCGTATTACTCGCTGATCGGGCGGGACTTCGAATGGGAGCTGATGCCGCTGGGAGTCGATCAGAGGGTTGGGACGATCGTGTGGAGCCCTCTGGGCTGGGGGCGATTGACGGGCAAAATTCGCCGAGGGCAGCCTTTGCCAGCGCAGAGCCGGCTGCATAAGACGGCAGATTTGGGCCCGCAGATGGCGGACGAGCTTTTGTACAAGGTGGTCGATGCGTTGGACGAGGTGGCGAAGGAAACCGGGAAACGTGTGCCGGTCATCGCTTTGAACTGGCTGCTGCAAAGGCCGACGGTCGATAACGTGGTGATTGGGGCGCGGAACGAGGAGCAGCTGCGGCAGAATCTGGATGCGGTGGGATGGAAGTTGACGGCGGCGCAGATGGAGAAGTTGGACCGGGCTAGCGCTGTGGAGGCGGTTTATCCGTATTGGCATCAGAGGCAGTTTTTGGAGAGGAATCCGGCGCCGGTGCCGCTGTATTCGAAGAATGAGGCGATGTTGTAGGGAACCTAGCGGCGGGTTAAGCTCAATGTGACGGTCAACCTGCGGGGGTGCGATTGGCATCGCACTGTGTACGAGCCTTCATGAGAGCTTCACGGACAATTGGGGCGGTGGTGATTTGTCTGGGTTGCATTGGGTGGCTTGGCACAGGTGTGTTTGCTCGGCCGGAGATGGGGGCGGGCGTCAACGCCGTGCGCTCCAGCAGTGTAAACGCCATCGCGGCGAGCGCGACACCATCAGATGCACTCAGTGCGCAGGGTTCGGCCGCGGATACTCGGATTACTCGGGGGAAGAAGCTGGTGCTGAAGGATGGGACGTTTCAGCTGGCGCGGAGCTACGAGAAGAGGGGCGACCGTGTGCGATATTTCAGCGAGGAGCGCGGGGATTGGGAGGAGATTCCGGCCGCGCTGGTAGATTGGGACGCTACGGTCAAAGCGGAACACGATGCGGCCACGGCGGATGACGCGCTCGCTGCGAAAGTTCACAAGCAGGAAGAGGACACGAAGATCGCGACGACGTTGGATGTCGACGCGAGCCTGATGGTGGCGAGCGGGGTTTTTTTGCCGCCGGGCGAGGGGATGTTCGCGGTCGAAGGCAAGTCGGTAATTCCGATTCCGCAAGTGGGGACCGCGGTCAAGAACGACCGGAAGAATCAGCTGAAGCGATTGATGTCGCCGATTCCGATTATTCCGGCGAAGAAAAACATCGAACTGGTTGGCGGGAAGGCGACGCTGCGAATCAATTCGCAATTCCCGGAATTTTACTTGCGCGAGCTTCAGCCGGAATACGATCAGGATTCGGCACTCGAAAGGACAACTCGGCAAGGCACGGCGGGGCCAGAGGTAGAGTTGATTCGCGCGACGGTGAAGGGGAACAAAAGAGTTCTGGAATCGATTCGAAGCTTGATGGGTGAAGAAGTGGGGCGAGAGAGCAACACGATTTCGATCCAGCAATGGGAAGTGGCGAGGACGGTTTACCGCTATACGTTGAGCGCGCCTCTGCCGCCGGGGGAGTACGCGCTGGCGGAACTTTTGCCGGGCGGGTTGAATTTGTTTGTTTGGGATTTTGGAGTGGACACAAACACGGAGAATGCCGCGCGACACTAATCTTCTTCCAACGCCTCGCCTTACCGGCTCTCGGCTTTTAGTTTCGCTACGCAACCTGCTATCGACATTTTTTGGCTCCTGACATACAACCGTTTCCGACATTCCTAGATCCAAGCCAGCGATTCATGATTGCCAGATTCATGAGCGCAACGGAGAGCCCATGACCCATCCCCGGTGGCTGTTTGTTGTACTTGTGTTTGTGTGCGCGACGGTTCTTGGATATTCCGCGGAAACCCCGGACAAGGCCGCAAAGATCGGCAAACTCGCGGCGCAGTACGCCGACTGCTGCGAGTTCGCCGGGACGGTACTTGTCTCGGAGCACAACCATGTGATTTTCAAGAAGGGCTACGGGCTGGCGAACCGCGAATGGAACATCGCCAACGCGCCCGACGTGAAATTCCGGCTGGGCTCGATCACAAAACAGTTCACTTCAATGCTGGTGATGCAGCAGGTGGAGAAAGGAACCATCAAGCTGGATGGGCATCCGTCGGACTATCTGCCCTACTACCGGAAGGATACGGGCGATAAAGTGTCGATTCATCAACTGCTGAATCACACTTCGGGAATTCCGAGCTATACGGACGATCCTAAATTCTTTCCGGACGAGTCTCGAAATTCTTATGCCGTAGACGACTTCGTTAAGAAATTCTGCAGCGGGGATTTGCAGTTCGAACCTGGATCCAAGTTTCACTACGACAACTCGGGATATTTTCTGTTGGGTGCAATTCTGGAGCACGTGAGCGGGAAGAAATATGACGTGTTGCTGAGGGAGAAGATTCTCGACCCGCTGGGAATGAAGGATACCGGCTACGATCACACGGCCGAAATCCTGCCGAGGCGTTCCAGCGGATATGAGGTTGGGCTAGGTGAAGTGACGAACGCGCCTTATCTGGATATGGCGTTGCCCTACGCCGCGGGCTCGATCTATTCGACGGTCGAAGATCTGTACAAGTGGGATCAGGCGCTGTATACGGACAAACTTGTTTCGGCGGAGTCGAAGAAGAAAATATTTACACCGGGGCTGGAGCATTACGGATATGGCTGGGATATTGAGACCGTTCCGGTGGGCGAACCGGCGGCGGGCCAGACGATGATTTCGCACGGAGGCGGGATCAACGGATTCAATACGTACGAACAGCGTCTCGTCGATGAACACGATTTGATCGTCGCGTTGAATAACACTCCCAACGCAAATCTCCAAGCGATGGCGAAGGGTATTCGAGCGATTTTGTTCGGGCAGGAACCTGAAGCCCCGAAACAACCGCTGGCCAGCGCGCTGGGGGGCACGATTGTTCATAAAGGCGTGGAGGCGGCGATCGCACAGTATCGCGAGATGAAGCGGACTAATCCAGGCGCGTATGAAATGGGCGAAGGCGGATTGGACCGAGTCGCGGGCATGCTCTTGCAGCGCGACCGGACCGCCGATGCGATCGCGATTTTGAAGCTAAATGTTGAAGAGTTTCCGAAGTCCGCAAATGCGCACGAGGATTTGGGCGAGGCCTACGAAAAGGGCGGCCAGAAGGAACTGGCGATCGCGAGCTATAAGAAGGCGCTCGAGATCGATCCGAAGAACGAAGATGCGAAGACGCGTTTGAGCGAGCTGCAAAAACATTAGCGAGCGGACTGAATCTGGACCAAGATGGCGGGGACTGCTGGGGGATTGAAGGAGGTGGCGTCGGTGAAGCCGCGGCGGAGCATGTTGGCGGTGACTATGCCGGTGCGAACGTAGGATTTTTCGCAGTCGGCGGTGCTGGGACCGCGCATATTGCCTTCCATCCAGGCGAGGCCGGGGCAGCGGGTGCAGGTGCCGAGGTGATTGCAGGACGAGCAGGTCGTGAGATCTTTGCCGCGGATGGAGCGGACCTCTTTCAGTTGTGGTGAGTTTTTCCAAATATCCAGAAAGTTTTGAGTGCGAACGTTTCCGCAGGAGATTGGAAACTGGACGCAGGGGTGGACTTCGCCCCGCGGCGAGATGTAGGCAGCAGTGTGGCCGGCGCTGCACGGGTAGCCTTCCATGACCTCCTCGTCGACAGCGGGCGGCGGGGCGCAGAATTCTTCAACATTTCCCACTAAATCGGAGTTTTGAAAGACGTCGCGCAGATTTTTCGACGAGATGCGCAGGCGGAGGAGATCGGTGTCGCCATTCATCATCGGCGTGATGGTGGGGTCGAGCGTGTAGTGGGCGCCGACTTCGGCGGCGAGCTGGCGGACGCCTTCGGCGTCGTGCAAATTCCCTTTCATCAGGACGTTGGCGATGGTGACTTTTATGCCGTGGGATTTCAGGAGGCGAATGCCGCGAATGGTGCGGTCGAGGGAACCGGGGACTTTGGAGATGCCGTCGTGCACTTCGGCGCGGTGGGAGTAGACACTGATCTGGACTTGCTCGACGTTGAGTTCGCGGAGACGGCGGGCTTGTTTTTCTCGGATGAGGATGGCGTTGGTTTTCAGCTTAATGTTGAAGCGAAGAGCGCGCGCGTATTCGATGATTTCGAAAATGTCGGAGCGAATCAGCGGTTCGCCACCGCTGATGGTGAGGAAGAAGACGCCTGCGGCCGCGAGCTGGTCGAGCGTGGATTTGATTTCGGCGGCGGTCATTTCGCCGCCGCCGTCGTGATCGAGATAGCAGTGTTCGCAGCGCTCGTTGCAGCGATAGGTGACGTCGAGGTGCGTGCTGAGCGGGATGCCGCGCTCGAGCGCTTTGCGATTGAGATCGGACATCAAGCTCATGATGGCCTCATGCGCGCTTTGCTTCCGCGAGGGACAGATTCGTAGTGGTCGGCACGGGTTCGGGCGCGAGCGAAAGGATGCCGAGGGCGGCGAGTTCGTTGACGAGGGTTTCGGCGTCGCGATAGGCGGCGTCGGGTCCGACGTCGAATTCTTCGCAGATGACGTTGCGAACGATGTCGGAGAGTGAAGTCCTTCCGTCGGCGGCATTCCAGATGAGCGTGGCGGTTTCGTTGAGGCTGAAGAGCGTGGAGTCAGTGGCGGACATGATCATCATTTCGCCGGCCATTTCCCGGGCGGCGACGGAGGTGCTGCGGATTACGTAGGTTTCGGTCATCGAATCAACTCCCAGGCGCGCCGATCGGGCGTGAAGACGAGCTGGGCGACTTCGACGCGGGAAACAAAATCGAGAACGGAATCAAAAACGCGGGCGACTAAATCTTTTTCTTCGGCGAAGAATAAAATGTGGCGCATGAGGGCGCGAGCAGCATCGATGGGGGCAACGGGCCGGATGCGATTTTCGGGGCCCTGGACCAGGAGATAGAGAGCGGCGAGAGGAGCCGAGACGTTGGCGCCGACGCGGGCGAGTTCGCCGGCGAAAGGGGTGCCGTAGGCGGTGTAACCGCTGCCCGTATGCCGGAGGTAGGAAATTTCGTCGGTGAGAAGAGTGGCGTCGGGCGGCGCGAGGCGCGAGATTGTGGTTTTTCCTGCGCCGGAAACGCCGGCGAAGAGGAAGGAGCGATTGTTGCGAACCGCGCTGGCGGCGTGAACCAGGAAGCCGCCTTGTTGGGCGAGAACGAGAGAGTGCGTGATGCGAAGGATGGTGTCAATCGAATAGGGATTCGGGCACTGGTAGACTTGACCGTGACCGGCGCGGGGGTCCCAGGTGGCGTCGAAATCGCCGCGACGGAAATTCCAGAGCGAGCCGTTGCGCGTGACGCGAGCGTCTTCGTCGGAGGGGCGGCCTTTGGGGTCGAGATGGATGTCAAAGATGCAGACGGGATTTGTGTTTTCGCCAGCGTTTGTGTTGGCGCTTTCGTTAGCGGTGGTGAAGCCGGTGTAACGGTTTTCGAGAGTTGTGCAGAATGTCGGATCGTTGGGGCGGAGAAGAATCGGGATTTCACCGATGGTCACGGTAATCGATTGCGGCTCGGTTCGATTCTGTGGCTGCGATTGCGAGGAACTTGCGGACGACGTAGCGCGCCGTTCGGAGGTGAGAACGGCGGCGGGCATCAGGCGAACTCCTGTAACTGGTCGCTGCGGGTGGCGTCGCTGATTTCGGCGCTGCGGCGGCTGAGTCGCGTGCGAAGCAGATGCGTCGCGAGGAGCAGCCGCGCGAATGTGGGGGAATTGCGGACCGCCCAGAGCGCGGCGCGATGCCAGGGCTTGGGCAGCGTAACGATTTTCACGGACTTGCCGCGGCGCGAAATTGCGACCACGCTGCCGAGGACCTGGCTGCCGTCGATCGACGGATCTTCCTGCGGAAGAGCGTCTCCGCGGGTAGCGAAGACGACGCGATCGCGCTCGGGCCATTTGCGCATTACGCGATGAACGAAGAAGCGGCCGCCGAGAAGCGCGAGAACGATTTCGCCTCGACGCACGGTGTCGGGCGAGCCGGAGCGAACGGTGAGGAGATCGCCGGGATAGATCGAAGGGATCATGCTGCTGCCGTGGGCGACGAAGCGGACTTCACCGAAACGGTGGAGCATTTCGGCGGCGAGGTTGAGGCGAGCTTCGTGCGCGGAGTCAGCGTGAGCGGACGCGATGGGTCTGGGCATCAAGAATTTTTCCGGTTGAAGTGGCAGGAGCCTTGCGTCGGGGCGATTTTGCCGCAGGCGAGCGCCATGGTTTCGAAAACTTTTTCGTGCTGGAAGGCGGGCTTGGCGTAGGGACGCTTGGGCTTGGCGCCATTATCCTTCCTCGTTTCGCTTGCGTCGTGTTTGTTGCGAACGCGGTCCATCGTTACTCCATTTGCTTAGTTAAGCCCTGCTTGAGTCAGCTTTACGGCGCAGCCACCGGTGTCGCTGATTACGGTGTTGTTGTTGCAGCCCGCGTTTTGGTGCAAGGCGTTGAAATAGATGCTTGCAGCTTGGGGAAAAGTCGTCGTACTTGCATTGTTGTCGACGATGATGCCGCTGGTGCCGATTCCCTCTTTCACAGCAGTGAACGCCGTCGGGAACCCTGCAGTGATGTTTGATGAGGCAAAGTTGGTTTGACCACTTTGAATTGCGGAGTAAAAGAGCCAGTCGGTGCCAGTAGTGGAGTTAAAGAATTCGGTCATCGGCGCGAATTCGTAGCCGGGACCACCGCCAAGCCCAAGCGTTTTCGCTGGCGCACCCGACGTGATGACACCGGTTGAAGTAAAGGTGATGCCGTAGAGTGCCACCGCTCCCGAACCATTCGAAGTGCCAATGCAGTTATTTGGAACTGTGCCGCCACTGACTCCGCCGATGAACATCATCGCGCCAGCGGACGTGATGCTGGTGAAATATGCGTTGTTCGGTGTTGGGGAGTGCAGATTGCAGACGTTGCCTTCGCCGACGGGCACAGCGACCGACGAACTGAAGTCGGGGAGTGCTTGCACTAGGACTCCGTTGGCGCCATTACTCGCCGATCCACTTACGGCATAAATGAAGCCGTTCACGCTGTCCACGATCGGAGGGTCGACGATGCCGCCGAAAGTTTTTGAGGTTCCATCACCGACAACCATAGACGTGATCGCGCCGGACTGAGAAACCGAATAGAGCTTTCCGTCAGAGCAACCGACATAGACATTAAAGTTCACGAAATTCAGCACGGGGCCGGTGAGTTTTCCCGTGCACACCTGCAAGCCGCCGCCGGTCCCCCACGACATGTCGAGACTCGGAGCCGCACCGCCGCAAGCGGTGCTCGTGCAGAAAACATTCAGGATGCGGAAGAGGACGCCGGCATCGTTGCCGACATAGGCGACGTCGTCGGTGTAGTCGATGTAGGGAGAAGAAAGCGTATCAGTGCCGGTTGTGGCGGTGCCGAGCGCCAAGTCTGTGGCGGTTCCCGAACCAACGACGGGGTTTGTGGTTACAAACGAGGTGATTTGAACGGGACTGGCGACACTCTGCAACTTCGCGGCTTTGCCGTCACCCGCCTTCCAAGCGAGTACATGAAAATGAGCGGCCTGGCCTGCCGCTGATTCGACAAACGCGACTTTGCCTCCAACGCTATCGAAGGAGATCGAGGGAGAGGTCGTGACGGCACCGGCGATCTTGTTGACGTTGTAAGACCAATAGACGGTCGCGGAATTACCGACATCATTCCCTGTCGATGCGCGATTGCACTTGCCGGTCGAACCGGCTGACCCACTGTAGAGATTGTTGAACGCGACGATGTTGGGTTGGGTACCGCTACCTGTTACGTTTACCGGAAAAACCGCAAAATCGCTCGGGCAGCTTGGCGTCGCGTTCACGTCAAACGTGAATTTCGCCGGGAACATGCCGGCTGCGGTACCACCGGTACCCAGACTGATACTCCAATCACGCTGGATCGGCGGAACGCGACTTGGCAGGCGCCGCGGACCGATTCGGAAACGAGCGGCAAAGGAATTCAGTCGGGCTCGAGCTTCTCCTCTGTCGAACTCGGCCCAAGTCGCACGGGCTCGTGGATCGCGGCGAGCGGCCTCAAGCGCTCGAGTCGTGCCAGTTCGAGAGTAAATGGAGTGTCGATTCGTCCAATCTTGGACCTGAGGCGACGTGAGATGTCGAGGTAAAGGGGACGCGCTTCGTTGAGCCCTCTGCGCCGAAAAGACCAGAGGCAAAACACCAAATGGTATGAGGAGCAGGGCGAAGCGCCCGCCCCATGAAAATGGTCTGGTCATAGGCTCTTTAGCGAGCAATCTGTATCGAGCAATCTGTATATAGATCAGTGTCTTACGATGGGGACGAGAGTCCGATAACGAAAAGCCGGGGTGTGGACAAACGGTAACGGGGAGGTACGCGTACGCACGTGACCTTGGCGTCGAAGGCGCGTGCGATGTGCGTGGCCGAGCAGGCAGACGGTGTGGTCGAGTGCGGGTGAGCGAAATGCAGCCGTGTGAGGATGGCCGCGGGACGGGTGGCAGCAACGCGTGCGGTGGGCTCTGACTGGTGCCGCAGGCAGAACGTCACGCGATATCGACTAAGGCCAATGAGAGTCAGCGTTTTGTGTTCGGTGTGGCGGCGAAAATTTCGCGAAAGACGGCTAGGACTTCGGAGATACGGAAGGGCTTCTGCAGGCGCGGCGGCTCGGATGAGCCGGCTGGTGGAGCTTCGACCAAGTCGCCGGTCATGTAAACGATGACCGGCTTGTTTGCGCCGGCGGCCAACAGGATCTGTTGCGCAGCTTCGCGGCCACCGGTGGAATGACCGTTCGAAGTGAGATTCAGGTCGCAGAGCAAGACGTCGTAACTTCGATTGCGCACGAACTGAACCGCGCCGACGGGGGTGGACGCGCAATCGACGTGGAGGCCGTGGGCGGAGAGACCTTCTTCGAGCAGCATCCGGATGCTTTCTTCGTCGTCGAGTACGAGGATCGAGCGGCCTTTGAAGGCGCCCGTATCGATGGAGCGCAGCAGAGGGAATGCCGGTGTGGCGCCGTCGAGCGCCGCAACGCTGGAAGCCAAAGCCGCCGTAGAGTCCTTTTCGATGGTGGCCACCGGGAGAAAGACCGTGAAAGCGGAGCCACCAACCGGGAGCGTCTCGACATCAATCGAGCCACCGTGTTCGCGCACGATTGCGGTGCAGATACTGAGGCCGAGACCAGTGCCGCCGCCGGGGCGTTTGGTCGTATAAAAGGGATCGAAGAGTTTCGGAATCGCTTCGGGCAGAATGCCAACGCCATCGTCCTGGAACGTGACGGAAACGTTGGCGCCGATGCGGCCGATGCGAATCTGGATGCGGCCGGACTCGCGAACTTCGCGGATGGCGTGCTCGGCATTGCTGATGAGATTCAGGAACACCTGGACGAGCTGGTTGGCGTCGCCGATGACCGAGAGCGCTCCCGATTGCGGATGAAACTCAACCCGGATGTTGTTGCGGCGAAGCGAGTGTTCGTGGAGCTGAAGAGTGCGCTCGATCAGGTTGCTGACGTCGAGCAGTTTTTTCTGCGGCGCGGCCGGACGCGAGAATTCGAGCAGGTTCTGCACAATGCGCGCAGCACGGCGGGCCTGGCGATGCGTCAGGTCGAGTTGGCGTTTGGTCGATTCTTCTAAACCGGCGCGTTCGCGCAAAAGTTCGGTGACACCGAGAATCGCGGTAAGGGGATTGTTGAGTTCGTGGGCAACGCCGGCGAGCATCTGGCCCATCGCGGCGAGTTTTTCGGCCTGGATGAGTTGCTCTTCGAGGCGCTTGAGATCGGTGACATCGCGGCCGGAAATGATGACACCATCGATCTTGCCGGTTTCGTCGAAGAGCGGGCTGAGATGGCAGCGGACGCGGCGCCACTCGCCGTTTTTGTGCCGGACGCGCATCTCGAGCGAGCCGAATGAGCGGCGGCCTTCGAACATTTCAGCGAAAAGTGTCTGCAACGCCGGGCGATCTTCAATGTGCGTACGCTCGCCGAGCGCGCTCCAATCGTATTCTTCGGGATCGTAGCCGAGAATTTCTTTCACCCGCGGGCTGGTGAAGGTGTATTGGCCCTCGGGATTCAGAACGAAAATCAGGTCGGGGAAGCTGTCAATCAGGCGGCGCGCGAATTCCTGCTGTTGATAGAGGCGGCGCTCCATTTCGCGGCGCTCGGTGATGTCCATCAAGGCACCGTGGTAGCGGAGAACGCGGCCGGAGGTGTCGCGTACGACGGCTGCGGTGTTGAGGCAGATGATGGGATTGCCGTCTTTGCGAATCAGCGTCAGTTCGCGGCCTTGGAGCATGGGCTCGCTGTCGACTTCCTGGCGCAGTAGTTTGCGCTGCGCCGCGTCGGGAAGGACGTCAGCCAGGCTGCGGGACAAAAGCTCTTCCTTGGAGTCGTAACCCAGCATGCGGATGAGCGCGGGATTTGCGTCGAGGATTCGATCGTCGGGCGTGACGATGTAAATGCCTTCCTGCAACGTCTCGAAAAGTTCGGTGAATCGCGCTTCGTTTTTACGCGAAGCGGTGATATCGCGAGCGAGAATCGTGACGCCGTGCACCTGGTCACCACGCATCATCGCGTGGGCGACACAGTCGTAATAAAAGGGTGATTTGTGGCCCTTGATGCGAACCTGAACGACGCCGGTCCAGTGGCGGCGGTCCAGAAAACGGGGCATGGCACGGTCGATCAGGGTGCGAGCCTCGCCGTTGGCTTCTTCCATGAATTCGGTGATCTGGCGGCCGATGATCTGCTGAAACCGCATGCCGACGAGGTCGGCGAAGCTGCGATTTACGGCGCGGATTTCGCCCTCGAGGGTGAGGGCGAGCAGCACGTCGTCGAAGGAGTCGATCAGGTCACGATAGCCCTGCTGCGAGCGTTCGATGACGGCAAAGAGCTGGTCCAGCTGGCGATCGCTAGGCGGCTCGGCGTCCTTCTGCTCGAGGCCCTTGACCAGGCCGCGGAGCTCGGACATCTCCTGGGTGCGCTTCCAGGTGTACATCCCGAACAGCCCGATCAGGATGACCAGGCCGACCGGAAGTGCTTCAAAACGAATGGCTAAGGAATGAATCGTCTCCCAGGAAACGACGGCGAACACAATCGAAATGACGAGGAGCAGGAGAAACGTCAGACGCCAAAGCTCGCCTTGGCGCCTCTCGAATTGCGCGAGTCGCTCAGAGACGGCGGGCGACGACGATTTACCCGCGCCGGCCGAGGCGTTGGCGTTGCTCGAGCCCAATTTCTGATTTTCGGACATGAGTTCCCGTGAACCTGCGTCGACATGGGCCATGGCGCGGCCGCTGATTGAGAGCTGTTGTTCTCGTGGCCTATCGCACCATTGTAGAAATAGAGGAGTTAGCCGGCAAGAAGTGGATTCGGGCGAGTGCCTGAACAATACCTGTACCTATTACCTACAATGCAGTTGCCTCCAAGACAGACCCACCAATAGAACCGGCGCCCGGGATAGTCCATCGCCGGGCGCCGGCTGGTTTCTGGTCGTTCCGCTGGAGCACGTCCAGCGTTGTTGTGCCTTTTAGCCTTCCGCGGCCGCGTCGGCCTCGGCTCCCTTTTCCAGGAACTCGATCGCGGCTGCTTCTTCCGCGGTGAGTTCGGCGGCTTCGGGAATTTCCTCGGCTGGCGCAGGTGCCGGCATTTCCGTCAGCAACTGAATGCTGCGGTAGTGCTCGAGACCCGTGCCGGCCGGGATGAGGCGGCCCATGATGACGTTTTCCTTCAGGCCGCGCAAGTAGTCGACCTTGCCCGCAACAGCGGCTTCGGTGAGTACGCGCGTGGTTTCCTGGAAGCTCGCGGCCGAGATGAACGAGTCAGTCGAAAGTGACGCCTTGGTGATACCGAGGAGCAGTGGACGACCCGTCGCCGGGCGGCCTCCGTCCTTGATCACCTGATCGTTCTCTTCGCGGAAGCGGAACTTGTCCACTTGCTCCTCGAGGAGGAACGAGGTGTCGCCAACGTCTTCGACCTTGACCCAGCGCATCATCTGCCGGGAGATGGTTTCAATGTGCTTGTCGTTGATATTCACGCCCTGCAGACGATAGACCTCTTGAATCGCGTTGACGAGGTACGCCTGGGTGAACTTTTCGCCGAGGACGGCCAGCAAGTCGTGCAGGTTGAGCGGACCGTCGATCAAAGCCTCGCCGGCCTTGACGTGATCGCCTTCCTGAACGTTGATGTGAATTCCGCGAGGAATCGAATATTCCTTCGTGGTCTTGCGGTCTTCGCTTTCGACGTAGATCTTGCGCATGCCCTTGGCGATGTCGCCGTAACGAACCACGCCGTCGATTTCGCTGATGACGGCAGGATCCTTGGGCTTGCGGGTCTCGAACAGTTCGACAACGCGCGGGAGACCACCGGTGATGTCTTTCGTCTTGGTGGTTTCGCGCGGGATCTTCGCGAGCACGTCGCCTGCCTGCACTTCGTCGCCATCCTTAACCATCAAGTGAGCGCGCGAAGGCATGAGGTACTTGCGGCGAACCTTGCCCGAAGAATCGCGAACGAGAATCGCAGGCTGATGCTTTTCGTCGCCCGGCGGCAGGGTGACAACATCCTGCGAGAGGCCGGTGACTTCGTCGACTTGCTCTTCGATCGTCAGGCCAGGACGCAGGTCGTCGAACTTCACGGAGCCGGCGGTTTCGGTGAGGATCGAGAAGGTAAACGGATCCCACTCGGCCAGGATCTGGCCGTGCGTGACGGTCTCGCCTTCAGTGACGCGGAGGCGCGCACCGTACACGACGTGGTAGCGCTCCTTTTCGCGGTTCTTTTCGTCGACGATGGCGATCAAGCCCGAGCGATTCATCGCGATGGCTGTGCCGCCGCGACCTTCGACGTGCTTGAGATCCACGAACTTGACGACGCCGTTGTTGCGCGCTTCGAGCGTGGAACGCTCGGAAACGCGGGTGGCGGTTCCGCCGATGTGGAACGTACGCATCGTGAGCTGCGTGCCGGGTTCGCCGATCGACTGCGCGGCGATGACGCCGACCGCTTCGCCGAGTTCGACCATGCGGCCCGAAGCGAGGTTACGGCCGTAGCAGAGGGCGCAAACACCGCGTCGCGATTCGCAGGTGAGCACGGAACGAATGCGGACGCGTTCGATACCGGCGCCCTGCACCGAGTTCGCAAGCTCTTCGGTGATTTCCTGGTTCACGTCTACGATGACGTGGCCTTCGAAGTCCTTGATCTTGTCGAGCGAAACACGGCCAACAATGCGGTCGCGCAGCGGTTCGACTTCGACGCCGGCTTCGATGATGGGTTCGACGAAGATGCCGTCGGTGGTGCCGCAATCGCGCTCGTTGATGATCACGTCTTGCGCGACGTCGACGAGGCGGCGAGTGAGATAGCCCGAATCGGCGGTCTTGAGAGCCGTATCGGCCAAGCCCTTACGCGCACCGTGCGTCGAGATGAAGTACTGCAGCACGTTGAGGCCTTCGCGGAAGTTGGAGGTGATCGGCGACTCGATAACTTCGCCCGACGGCTTCGCCATTAGACCGCGCATGCCGGAGAGCTGACGAATCTGCTGTTTCGATCCGCGCGCGCCGGAGTCGGCCATGACGTAGACGGGGTTGATGCCGCCTTCCTTGTCTTGGTTCTCGAGGGTCTTGAACAGTTCGTCGGCAACTTTTTCGGTGACGTCGCCCCAGATGGCGATGACCTTGTTGTAGCGTTCGCCGTTGGTGATCGCGCCGTCGAGGTATTGCTGCTGCACCTTGACGACTTCCTTTTCGGCGTTTTCAACGAGCTTGGGCTTGTCGCCTGGGATGAGCATGTCGTCGATGCCGATCGAGATGCCGGACTTGGTCGCGTACTGGAAGCCAAGTTCCTTCAAGTGATCGAGCAGCACGACGGTGCTTTCCAGACCGAAACGCAAGTAGGCGTAGTAGACGAGCTGCTGAACGCCCTTCTTTTTGAGCAATCCGTTGATATACGGGAAATTGCTCGGCAAGTGGTCGTTGAGGATGACGCGCCCGACGGTCGTCTGAATGAACTGGCGCTCCATCTTGACCGGAACGGTGTGCGGCACATCCTGGTTGTCGTACGCTGTGGTGAGGTCGATGACTTCACCGGTGTAGCGCAGACGAATCGGAGTGAGCAGTTCGACTTCGCCGGCTTCGAGAGCGAGCACGACTTCTTCGGTCGAACCGAACACGCGGCCTTCGCCTTTGGCTCCGGTGCGCGCCTTGGTCAGGTAGTAGATGCCGAGAACCATGTCCTGCGACGGAACCGCGAGCGGCAAACCGTGCGCCGGCGACAGGATGTTGCGCGAGCTGAGCATCAGCACCGACGCTTCCACCTGCGATTCGGGTGACAACGGAATGTGAACGGCCATCTGGTCGCCGTCGAAGTCCGCGTTGAACGCGGTGCAGACCAGCGGATGGATGCGGATCGCTTTACCTTCGACGAGCGTCGGTTCGAAGGCCTGAATGCCGAGGCGGTGCAGTGTCGGAGCGCGGTTGAGCATTACGGGGTGTTCGCGAATGACGTCTTCGAGAATGTCCCAGACCACCGGGTCCTGCTGCTCGACCATTTCCTTGGCTTGCTTGATCGTGGTGCAATGCCCTTGCGCTTCGAGCTTGTGATAGATGAACGGCTTGAAAAGCTCGAGCGCCATCTTCTTCGGCAGACCGCACTGGTTGAGCTTGAGTTCCGGGCCAACGACGATGACTGAACGGCCGGAGTAGTCAACGCGCTTGCCGAGCAGGTTCTGGCGGAAGCGGCCCTGCTTGCCCTTGAGCGTGTCGGACAGCGATTTCAAGGGGCGATTGTTGGTTCCGCGAAGCACGCGGCCGCGGCGGCCGTTGTCGAACAACGCGTCGACGGCTTCCTGCAGCATGCGCTTTTCGTTGCGGACGATAACGTCGGGAGCGCGAAGCTCCATGAGCTTCTTCAACCGGTTGTTGCGGTTGATCACGCGGCGATAGAGGTCGTTGAGGTCGGAGGTCGCGAAACGGCCGCCGTCGAGTGGTACGAGCGGGCGCAACTCCGGCGGAAGCACCGGGATCACGTCGAGAATCATCCACTCGGGCTTGTTGCCGCTCTTGCGGAACGCTTCGAGTACTTTCAGGCGCTTGGCGAACTTGATCCGCTTCTGGAGCGACGGATCGACCTTCATTTTCTCGCGTAGCTCTTCGGACAGCTTTTCCACTTCGACGCGGCGGAGCAATTCCTTGATGGCTTCCGCGCCCATCTTGGCAGTGAACTGGCCGGGATATTCCTTCTGCAGTTCGCGATATTTATCTTCGAGAAGCACCTCGCGCTCGCGTAGCACGGCAACTTCGCCGGCATCGACGACCACGAATGCTTCGAAGTAGAGAATGCGCTCGAGGTCGCGCATGGAAATGTCGAGCAGGTAGCCGATGCGGCTGGGCAGGCCCTTGAAAAACCACACGTGCGAGCACGGCGAAGCCAGCTCAATGTGTCCCAGACGTTCACGGCGAACCTTGCTCAGCGTGACTTCCACGCCGCACTTGTCGCAAATCACACCGCGATGCTTCATGCGCTTATACTTGCCGCACAAGCATTCCCAGTCGGTGACCGGGCCAAAAATCTTGGCGCAGAACAAACCATCACGCTCAGGCTTGAACGTGCGGTAGTTGATGGTCTCGGGCTTGGTCACTTCACCGTGAGACCACGAGCGGATTTTCTCGGGGCTGGCCAGGCTGATACGAATGGAATCGAAATCGGCAATCAAACTGGCGCGATCATACGGGCTGCTTCGGTACAAGGTTGTTTCCTCCCTCCCCGACTTCCACCGGGGACGCGATCAAGTGTTTTGCACCCGACCGGCTGAGAACCCAAACTGCCAAGAACTGCGAATGCTGCGGTCTTGCTGAAATGGGGCGCAGTTGGCTGCGCCCCCGTTTCGTTGAATGCCGACTTAGTCGGCGGCCTTACCTTCTGGCGGCTTCTGCCGCTTCATGAGTTCGACGTCGAGGCAGAGTGATTGCAACTCGCGAACGAGCACGTTGAACGATTCCGGCACGCCCGGCTCGATACCCGGTTCGCCCTTGACGATGGCCTCGTAAATCTTCGCGCGGCCGTAAACGTCGTCGGACTTTGCCGTGAGCAATTCCTGCAGGATGTGCGCGGCTCCGTATGCTTCCAACGCCCAGACTTCCATTTCGCCGAAGCGCTGGCCGCCGAACTGCGCCTTACCACCCAACGGCTGCTGGGTGATGAGCGAGTAGGGACCGATCGAACGCGCGTGGATCTTGTCGTCGACGAGGTGCGAAAGCTTGAGCATGTAGATGTAGCCGACGGTGACGGGCTGATCGAACTGGTCGCCGGTCATGCCGTCGAAGAGGTTGATCTTGCCCGCGTGCGGCAAGCCTGCAACTTCGAGCAGGTGCCGGATTTCCGTTTCGCGCGCGCCGTCGAACACCGGCGTGGCGAACGGAATTCCTTCGCGGAACCCTTCGGCGTATTCCAGCAACTCATCGTCGTCGAGTTTCCCGAGCGTCCGCCAAATGGTTGTGTCGGAGAAGACTTCCTTGAACCAGCGACGCACCGCTTCAGCGCGAACTTCCTTGCTGAGCAAGCGCTTCAAGCTGTTGCCAAGTTCCTTCGCCGCCCAGCCAAGGTGCGTCTCAAGAACCTGTCCGACGTTCATACGCGAAGGAACGCCGAGCGGGTTGAGAACGATCTCGACCGGAGTGCCATCCGGCATGTATGGCATGTCTTCCTGAGGAACGATGCGAGCGATGACGCCCTTGTTCCCGTGACGTCCGGCCATTTTGTCGCCAATGGAGAGCTTGCGCTTCATCGCGATATAGACCTTAACCAGCTTGATGACACCCGGCGGCAGTTCGTCGCCCTTCTTCAGCTTTTCCTTGCGCTCCTCGGTGATCTTGCGGAGTACGTCGATCTGGCGCGAAGTCATCTCCTCGATCTCTTCAATCTTTTCGATCAAGAGGGGATCCTTCTCGTTGAGTTTCAGGCGCTTGAGGTTGCGCGTCGAAACTTTCTCGATGATGTCGCGGGTCAGTTCGACGCCCTTGGTAAGGAGGCGCTTGTTGGTCTTTTCGTCGTGCAGGTCGGCCTGGAGAATTTTTCCGCCGAGCAAATCCGACAAGCGCTTGAGGCGCTCATCCGTGAGGATGCGGATTTCGTCAGCGAGGTTCTTCTCGAGTTTGAAGACCTGCGTCGCTTCGATGGCTTTGTGACGCTCGTCTTTTTCGCCGCCCTTGCGGGTGAAGATTTTGACATCGACGATGGTGCCTTCGATGCCCGGCGGGCAATAGAGCGAAGCGTCACGAACGTCCCCGGCCTTTTCGCCGAAAATCGCGCGCAACAGTTTTTCCTCCGGTGTCAGCGTGGTTTCGCCCTTGGGCGTCACTTTGCCGACGAGGATGTCGCCCGGCTTGATCACGGCGCCGATGCGAATGACGCCGCTTTCATCCAAGTTGCGAAGGAACGACTCGCTGATGTTGGGGATGTCGCGAGTGACTTCTTCGGGTCCGAGTTTCGTGTCGCGCGCCTCGATTTCGTACTCCTCGATGTGAATCGAGGTGTAGTAGTCGTCCTTGACCAGCTTGTCGCTGACCAGGATGGCGTCTTCGAAGTTGTACCCGCGCCAGGGAACAAAAGCCACGAGGACGTTGCGCCCGAGAGCGAGTTCGCCGCGCTCCGTGCAAGGACCGTCCGCGAGGACTTGCCCCTTCTTCACACGGTCGCCGACGCGAACCAGCGGCTTCTGGTTGATGCAAGTGTTCTGGTTCGAACGCTTGAACTTGATGAGCTGATAGATGTCGGCGCCCACTTCGCGGCTGAGTACGCCGGAGTGATCGGACTCGACGCGAACGATGATGCGTTCGGAGTCGACCTGATCGACGATTCCATCGCGCTTGCAGAGCACGACCGCGCCCGAGTCGCGAGCGGTGACGCGCTCCATGCCAGTGCCGACAAGCGGAGCGTCTCCGCGAATTAGAGGCACGGCCTGGCGCTGCATGTTCGAGCCCATCAACGCGCGGTTGGCGTCGTCGTTCTCGAGGAACGGAATCAAGCTGGCGGCCACCGACACGAGCTGCTTCGGCGACACGTCAACGTAGTCGACTTCGTCGCGGCTCTTCAGCACGAAGTTACCGGCCTGACGGCAGTTGACGAGTTCGGTCGTGATCTTGAGGCGTTCGTCGAGCGAAACGTTGGCCTGCGCGACGACGTACTTGTCTTCTTCCCAGGCTGACAGGTAGAAGCAGTACGGTTCGACGGTGACCTTGCGGCGCTTCAGCTCTTCGTTGAGTTCTTCGACGCGATCTTTTTCTACGATTTCGCCGGCTTTGAATTCGCTATCGCCAGCGTTCACGATCTGAACGTAGTCGATGATGCGCCCGCCCTTGACCTTGCGGTACGGCGACTCGATGAAGCCGTAGTCGTTAATACGCGCGAAGCAGGACAGCGAGCTGATCAAACCGATGTTCGGACCTTCCGGCGTTTCGATCGGGCAGATGCGGCCGTAGTGCGTCGGGTGAACGTCGCGCACTTCGAATCCAGCGCGCTCACGCGACAGACCCCCAGGTCCAAGAGCCGAAAGACGCCGCTTATGCGTAATTTCGCTCAACGGGTTGGTCTGGTCCATGAACTGGCTGAGCTGCGACGATCCGAAGAATTCGCGGATCGCAGCCATGACCGGCTTGGCGTTGACCAGGTCGTGCGGCATCGCCGTCGACATTTCCTGGTACACGCTCATCTTTTCCTTGATAGCGCGTTCCATGCGGACGAGGCCGATGCGGAATTGGTTCTCGAGCAATTCGCCGACTGCGCGAACGCGGCGGTTGCCGAGGTGATCGATGTCATCGACGACGCCGATGTTCTTGCGCAACTTGAACAGATACTTGATCGCCGAAACGAAGTCCGGCGTATCGAGCGTGCGGTTGTCGAGCGGCGTGTCGAGCCCCATCTTGATGTTGAACTTCAAGCGGCCGACGCGGCTGAAATCGTACTTGCGCGGATCGAAGAACATGCCACGGAACAAGTTGGTCGCGGTTTCGAGTGTCGGAGGATCGCCCGGGCGCAACTTACGATAGATTTCGATCAGCGCTTCTTTCGAAGAGCGGATGCCGTCCTTATCGAGCGTGCGCGAAAGCACGAGGCCGATGTCGTCGCGTTCTGGGAAGAACACGTCGACTTCGGTGATGCCGGACTCGCCGAATGCCTGCCAGAGTTCGGCGGTCAGCGGCTTGTTTGCTTCCAGCAAGACTTCGCCCGTCTGGCGGTTCACGACGTCGGCGACGCTGTAAGCGCCTTCGAGGTCGGCCAGGGTCGAGCGAACCTGCGAAATCTTTGCCTTAATCAATTCCTTGAAGAGATTTTCGGTGATGCGCTTGTGCGCGCCGACGATCACTTCTTCGGATTTTGGATTGCGGATCTCGTGCGTCAGCTTGCGATCAACGATGCCCGGCGAAATATTCCAGTACAGATCCTTGTCGCGCAGGGAAATCCGCTCCACCTGATAGAAGGTGCGCAGGATATCTTCATTGGACTTCATGCCCAATGCGCGAAGAAAGATCGAGCCCAGGAATTTGCGCTTGCGATCGATACGCACGTAGAGAATGTTCTTTGTGTCGTATTCGAATTCCACCCACGATCCGCGGTAAGGAATAATCTTGCCGAGGAAGTAGGAGCGGTTGTTGGCGCTCTCGAAGAACACGCCAGGCGAACGGTGCAACTGGCTCACGATGACGCGCTCGGTACCATTGATGATGAAGGTGCCGTTTTCGGTCATCAGCGGAATGTCGCCGTAGAAAACTTCCTGTTCCTTGATGTCGCGAATGGTCTTCGCGCCGGAATCAGGATCCTTGTCGTAAATCGTGAGTCGTATCGTGACTTTCAGTGGCGCGGAATATGTCATGCCGCGCTCCTGACATTCGTTCACGTCATACTTCAGCTGCATTGCGACTGGATCGCCGCACTTGTTGCAAAAGGTCGGCGTGTTCTTGTTGAAGGTGCCGCACTTGTGGCAGATCACGTCGCCCGTCTGATACGGGTTGGTGACCACCGACGCGCCGCAATTCCGGCAGGTTGCGCGGAGATGGTGCAGGCCCTTCAGGTTGCCGCACTTGCACTCCCAGTTCCCGATCGAATAGTCCACGAATTCCAACTGCGACATTTCGCGGAAATCCTTGATCGGAAACACCGACGTGAATACCGATTGAAGTCCGCCGTCATCGCGCTCGCTCGGCAGCAAATCCATCTGCAGGAAGCGCTGATACGACTTCATCTGGACTTCAATCAGGTTGGGAATCTGAATCGAGCCCTGGATTTTCGCGAAATCCAGACGCTGACGTTCCCGGACATGCTGATTGGTGTTCGACATGAATTACCTCATCCCTTGTGGGCAATGCTCGAACGAGTTGTGTAAAGACAGCGAATCGTGTGCCGCGACTTTCGCCCAAAAGTCAACGCGCACACGAACGCAGAACGCCTCTCGAAGGCGGTTGGAGTTGTGGTAGTACCCAGCCTCGACTTGCGTGATGAAGTCCTCTGGCGCGGTTCGCTGCAAAGAGCCGCGCCCACTCTCGAAGCCCGTTTTCTGGAAACGAACTGTTACTTGATGTCGACTTTCGCGCCGGCCTCTTCGAACTTCTTCTTGATGGTCGCCGCCTCGTCCTTGTTAACGCCTTCTTTGACGGTCTTGGGCGCGCCGTCGACGAGGTCCTTGGCTTCCTTCAGCCCCAGGCTCGTGACTTCGCGAACCGCCTTGATGACGTTGATCTTGTTGCCGCCCACTTCGGTGAGCACGACGGTGAATTCCGTCTTCTCTTCCGCAGGAGCCGCAGCCGCCGCGCCGCCACCGCCGCCCGCCACAACCGTGGCTGCCGCTGCGGAGACGCCGAACGTCTCTTCCATCTTCTTCACCAGGTCCGACGCTTCGAGCAACGTCAGACCCTTGATTTCTTCCAGGATCGTATCCACCTTCGACATGACTTGTGCTTCTCCTCTCAAATTTAAAAAATCAAATTTAAAAAATCTTTACTGGGCCGCTTCAGGACTCGGTGCAGCTGCCCCGCCGCCCGAACCAAACTTGCCTGCCTTCACCGCTTCGCTCACCACCACCGCTGCGTTACGCGGCAATGCGTTCAACGCCATCGCCACGCGCTGCGCCGGAGCATTGAGCAGGAACATGATCTTGCTGATCAATTCCTCCTTCGATGGAAGATTCGCCAGCTGCTGAATTTCCGCGATCGAAATGACCCGGCCTTCGACCAAGCCCGCGCGGAATTGAAATGCCGGGACGTCCTTTGCAACCTTCGTCAGCGCTTTTGCCAACGCCACGGCGTCGGTGTTCGTGTAGGCGATCGAATTCGTGCCCTTCAGATCCTTCAGAAGCCCTTCTGCCGGAGTGCCCGAACCTGCGCGCTCGGCCAAGGTGTTCTTCACGACTTGATAGTTGCCGCCCGCCGCCTGCACCGCGCGACGCAGCTTGGTATCGTCTTCGACGGTGATGCCCTGGAAGGTCGTCAGAATTACGGTCGACACCTTCGCTAGGACAACCTTCAACTTGTCCAGATCTTCCTGTTTTTCGCTGCGCTTCTTCATGATTTCGCTCGCTGTCCTTTAATCTCGTTAAGCCGCAACTACGCCGCTGTCGCCATCGCTTCGGCTTCATTCAGATCGATCTGAATTCCCGGGCCCATCGTCGACGTCAGCGTGATTCGCTTGACGTACTTGCCCTTGGCCGCCGCCGGTTTCGCCTTGATCACCGCATTGATGATCGCGTGCGCGTTTTCCGCCAGCTTGACCGCATCAAAATTGATTTTGCCGATTCCGCAGTGGACGATTCCCGCCTTATCGACACGAAATTCCACTTTGCCGCCCTTGGTTTCGCCGATCGCCTTCGCGACGTCGAACGTCACCGTGCCCGTCTTCGGATTCGGCATCAGGCCGCGTGGTCCCAGAACTTTGCCGAGTTTACCGGCCGACTTCATCATGTCCGGAGTCGCGATCACGGCGTCGTAATCGGTCCAGCCGCCGGCGACTTTCGTCACCATATCTTCGCCGCCGACGAAATCCGCTCCGGCCTCCTGCGCCTCACGAACCTTCTCGCCGCTCGCAATCACCAGCACGCGAACCGTCTTGCCCAAACCATGAGGCAAAACCACCGTGCCGCGTACCACCTGGTCCGAATGCTTCGGGTCGACGCCCAGATTGATCGCCAACTCCACCGTCTCGTTGAACTTCGTGTGATGCGTCTTCTTGATCAACTCCGAAGCTTCCGCGAGCTTGTACGGGCGCGGTTCCACCTTCTTCCGCGCGTTCTCCACATGCTTTCCCGATTCTTTCATCTACGTACCTCTGCGATCCCTTAGCGCCTGAATTCCTAGGCTTCCACGACTTCCAGACCCATGTTGCGCGCCGTACCTGTAACGGTGCGCACCGCGGATTCCAGATTTGTGGTGTTGAGATCGACAAGCTTGATCTTGGCGATTTCTTCGACCTGCTTCTTCGTAACCTTGCCGACTTTGTTGCGATTCGGTTCCGCCGAACCCTTCGCAATATTCGCAGCGCGCTTCAGCAACACGGAAGCGGGAGGCGTCTTCAGAATGAAGGTGAACGTGCGGTCGGTGTAGACCGTCACGAGCACCGGGAAAATCATTCCGTCCGGTTCCTTCTGCGTCTTGGCGTTGAACTGTTTGCAAAAATCCATGATGTTCAAGCCGTGTGGACCGAGCGCCGTGCCGACTGGCGGCGCAGGCGTAGCTTTGCCCGCCGGAAGCTGCAATTTGATCGTCGTCTGTATTTTCTTAGCCATGTCCCTGCCTCAAGAATCTCGTTTATCCGAGCTTTTCAACGCTCGCAAAATCCAGTTCCACCGGCGTTGAGCGGCCGAAAATCGTCACCGACACCTTCAACCGACTGTGATCGCCGTCGATCTCTTCCACCGTGCCGTTAAAATTCGCGAACGGCCCGTCCACGATGCGCACCTGCTCGTTGCGTTCGAACACAACCTTCGGCTTCGGCCGATCGGTCGGCGTGTTCACGCGATTGATGATCGCGTCCACTTCCGCTTCCGACAGCGGCGACGGCGAAGTCGCTGATCCGACGAAACCCGTAACCCGCGGAGTGTTGCGCACGATGTGCCACGTGTTTTCGTCCAGGTCCATCTCCACCAGCACGTAACCCGGATACGACATCCGCGACGAAATCACTTTTTTACCGCCACGCATTTCGACGGTGTCTTCCATCGGAATCAGCACGCGGCCGATCTTGTCCTGAAGCGTGAACGCTTCTACGCGGCTCTCCAGGCTCTCTTTTACTTTCTTCTCAAAGCCCGAGTACGTATGGATGATGTACCACTGCATTCCCATCGGCTTCTGATTCCTCTCAAACGCCAAAAACTTTGAAGATGTACGTCACGCCGCGTTGCACCAGCCAGTCCACAACCGCGAGGAACACACCGAAAAAAGCCACGGTGGCGACGACTACCGTCGTCGTCGAAATAACCTCGTCGCGGCTCGGCCAGGTGACCTGCTTCATCTCCAGCCGGACGTCGTGCAAAAATTCGCGCGTGTCCTGAATGGTTCCCGAAACCTGCCCGCCGATCTTGCTCGCGCCTGCGCTGATTCCGCTCTGCGAATCGTCGTTTTTCACTTTGACCGACTGCGTGGCCATTGTTCCTCTTTACTGCGCCGGCGCAATTTGCGTCGGAACCTTAAACTCTGGCAGGGGAGGAGGGACTCGAACCCCCATACCCGGTTTTGGAGACCGGAGTCCTAGCCGTTGGACGACTCCCCTAATCGCCTGATTTCGGCGATTCACCCTGAGGCCGCGTTTTTTGCGGCCGAAGGGTAAACTCCATCACCAAAACTCGACAGGAGAGATAGCTTTTTCTCCCGTCTCCAGCCCTTCAACTGCGCTTCCCGGCCCCGCGCTGCCCGCTTATGCCTTCACTCGTTCCGCGAGATCGGCCGCTACTCCTACATACTGCGCGCCATTTGTGCACCGCAGCGTGTAGCAAAACCACTTCACTTCCCGTGATCCCTCGACTCCGCCCACAATCGGGTTTCGCTCGAGATAACGAGCCTATCGGGTCGTTATTTTACTTCCTTGTGGCCCGTGTGCTTTCGGCACGAGTTGCAGAACTTCTTTGTCTCAACGCGCTCGGAATGCTTCTTCTTATTCTTTGTGGTCGTGTAGTTGCGGTTCTTGCAATCGCCGCACTGCAACGTGATGATTTCTCGCATTGCTTAATCCCTTCTTTGAAAAACGAGCTTCCGTTGCGCGAAGCCGAAAAAGTTCAATTACTCGATGATCTCGGTGACCGCGCCGGCGCCGACTGTGTGGCCGCCTTCACGAATCGCGAATCGCAATCCCTTTTCCAGCGCTACCGGCGTGATCAAGCTCACTTCGCAGCTCACGTTGTCTCCCGGCATCACCATCTCAACCCCCGTCGGCAGCTTCACGTCGCCCGTAACGTCCGTCGTCCGGAAGTAAAACTGTGGACGATACCCCGTAAAGAACGGTGTATGACGTCCGCCTTCTTCCTTGGTCAACACGTACGCTTCCGCCTTGAACTTCGTGTGCGGCGTGATCGACCCCGGCTTGCATACCACCTGCCCGCGCTCCACGTCTTCTTTTTCCGTGCCGCGCAGCAGCAATCCGACGTTGTCGCCCGCAAGGCCTTCATCCAGCAGCTTGCGGAACATTTCCACGCCCGTCACAACCTTCTTCTGGGTCGGACGGAATCCCACGATCTCGATTTCTTCGCCAACCTTTACCTTGCCGCGCTCCACGCGTCCGGTAACCACCGTGCCCCGGCCCGAGATCGAGAAAATATCTTCGATCGGCATCGCGAACGGCTTATCGATGTCGCGCACCGGCTGTGGTACGTTCTTGTCCACCGCTTCCATCAAATCGTCGATCGCCTTTTCCCACTTCGCGTCGCCGTTCAATGCCTGCAGCGCGCTTCCGCGAATCATCGCAATCGTGTCGCCCGGAAACTGATACGTCTTCAGCAACTCGCGCACTTCCAATTCCACCAGCTCGAGCAACTCGGCGTCTTCCACCATGTCGCACTTGTTCAAAAACACCACGATGGCCGGCACACCAACCTGGCGAGCCAGCAGGATGTGCTCGCGCGTCTGCGGCATCGGGCCATCCGTCGCCGCGACCACCAGAATCGCGCCATCCATCTGCGCCGCGCCGGTGATCATGTTCTTGATGTAGTCCGCGTGTCCCGGGCAATCCATGTGCGCGTAATGCCGATTCGGCGTCTCGTACTCCACGTGCGACACCGCGATCGTGATCCCGCGCTCGCGCTCTTCCGGCGCGTTGTCGATCGAATCAAACGCCCGGAACTGCACCTTCGGGTTGTGCTTGGACAACACCTTCGTGATCGCCGCCGTCAGCGTCGTCTTGCCATGGTCGATGTGACCGATCGTCCCAATGTTCACGTGCGGTTTTGTCCGCTCGAACTTCTCCTTGGCCATATCCTTTGCCCTCAGTACCTCTGCTTCGTTCTCGTTCCTACTGCTCTACCTTGCTGCGAAAACCTGCCGCTCAACTCATTTCAAACTTTGGAGCGGGGGACGGGATTTGAACCCGCAACCATCACCTTGGAAGAGTGAGACTCTACCGTTGAGTTACCCCCGCCCGGTGCTTCAAATCCTTTTGCCCTGCTGCCTCATCCAACCGCCGTATTCAATCCCCAAAGAACTCGCAACCGCCGTAATCGCTGGAGCCTGGGACCGGGATTGAACCGGTGACCTCGTCCTTACCAAGGACGCGCTCTACCAACTGAGCTACCCAGGCCGAACCCGTTTCCCCCAAACTCGACCTTGCCGCTAAGTCCTTCACAGTCAGCAACTCGATCTTCGCGGCGCACTTTTCCTTTACGGCGCGAATGCCGCGATCTGGTCCACGCTCGAACATCGCTTCATGCGATTGCCCTGCGGTTCTTGCGGACTGCTTCGATCGACTTGCAGCGTTTGCCGATTCAGCCCGATCGGCTCGCTTCCTTCTTCTTTCAGTGGCCCTGGTCGATCAGGCCCGACGAGTTCCTGGTGGACGGGGGAGGATTCGAACCTCCGTAGCCCGCAAGGAGCGGCAGATTTACAGTCTGCTGGTTTTAGCCACTCACCCACCCGTCCTCGAAAATCCGTTCCTTTGCCAACTGCTTTTCCAACAAATCGTTACCGGAAACTCCTTCGAGAACGAGCGAGACGCAAAGCGAAAACACAAAACGGACTCGTGTCAAGAGACACCAGCCCGTCGTTTTGCTTTTCAGGATTCGCTCTGCTCAATCCCCCACGAGCTTAACTAGTGGAGCTGGCGGAGGGAATTGAACCCCCGACCCTCTGATTACAAATCAGATGCTCTACCAGCTGAGCTACGCCAGCGCTCTCAAACCCACAAAGAATAGCAGACCAAAGGAGTTAAGCGCAAGTGGCGGGGCCTAAATTTCCAGCACGCCGGTGGCCAGCTCTGTGGAAAAGGATAGCCTCCGTGCGCCTCCTGCAACTCCTATCTAACTCATAACCTTATACTTAACGCGCTATCCGCAGCTCAGCCTGTGGGTAACTCGCCCTTGAACCCAATTTCTTCAGATTTCGTTGAGAGCGACTCGATTGGATGCAACCATTATCCTGCCAGATTCAACGATTCCAGTTTCCCGCCGATTGCGTGAAAATGAAAGCCACATGAAGACTCGATTCTGGATCGTGTCGCTCGCCGCAATCGTTTTTTTCGTCGGAATCGCGTTTGCAGTTCACCATTTCGGGAGCAGCGACAGCAACTCTGCGCGCGAAAGTGTGCTCGCGCTTTTGCCTTCCGACACGAACACCGTCGTCTTCGTCGAATTCGCTCAGTTGCGCAACTCGCCCTTCATCGCCGCGCTTCGCGATTGGGCGCCGCGACCGCAGCAACTCGACGCCGAATACGCAAAGTTTCTGCATGACACGGGTTTCGACTACGAGCGCGACCTCGATCGCATCGCGGTCGCCAGCACAAAGCACGGGTCGCAAAATATTTTCTTCGCGGTCGGCGACGGCCGCTTCGACCGAAAAAAAATCAACACCTACGTCTCGCAGTACGGAACGCACGCCAGCATCGGCGGCCGCGAAATTTTCACCATCCCCGTCAACGCCGCGCCAGCCGGCGGAAGCCCGCGCAAGATCTCGTTCGCGTTTCTCCACCAAAATCGCATCGTGCTCACCGACGATCCCGATCTCCCGTCGCTGCTGAAGAAGCCAATGGAAGGTGAAGATGCGAAACAATGGCGTGCGCGCTTCGATCGCCTCGCCGGTTCGCCGATATTCGCGACCCTCCGCCAGGATGCCGGCGCCGGCTCGCAACTCTCATCGCACGCGCCCGGCGAAATGCAGTCGCAACAACTCGCTTTCCTGCTCGATCAGTTGTTATGGATCACGATTGCAGGCCAGCCGGAGAACGATCGACTGCGCGTCGTCGCCGAAGGCGAATGCCCCACCGACGCAACCTCGCACGAACTCGCCGACGTCCTCAATGCCATCCACATGTTCGCGCAAGCAGGACTGAACGGCCAGCAAGTTCGCCAGCAGCTCGATCCGCAAACCCGCGAAGCCTACATCGAAGCGCTGAAATCCGCCGACATCACCCGCATCGATCGCGGCGACACTAAGGCGGTGCGCCTGCTGCTTGAAATCACTCCAAAATTCCTGGCCGCCGCTCGTTCGACGCAACCCGCAACGCCGTCACCATCAACTCCGGCACCCCAGCCCGCGCCCGCGAAGAGCCAAAGGAAATAAACTCACGAACAATCAGAGCCAACGTTCTTCGTGGGATTTGAGAGATACTCAGGTAGGAAAAAAACGCAGCAAAAGCGCCACAACCAGCTGAACCAAAAAACTAATCCCCAGCCGGAGTAACCGCCTTCATATACCGCCACGGATTCACCGGCGCATTGTTCACGCGCACTTCATAGTGAACGTGCGGCCCCGTCGAGCGCCCGCTGATGCCCGTGTATCCGACAACCGTACCGCGCTTGATGCGCTCACCCGGAATCGCCGAGAACGACGACAGGTGCGCATACCACGTCGTGATGCCAAATCCGTGATCGATCACAACCAGCCGTCCGTAGCCGGCGTGATTTTCCGCGATGGTGACGACACCGTCGGCCGTAGCGTGAACCGGAGTTCCGTAATCCGCCGAAACGTCCACTCCCGTGTGGAACGCGCCTTCACCGCTGAACGGATCGAGCCGTTCGCCAAAGCTATCCGTGATATGACCCAACACCGGCCAGATCGCCGGAGTATACGTCGAGTCCGCAAAGCTCATCGCCGGCATCAGGCGCAGGCCGCCACTCGAAATGGCGATCGCCGCCGCGTTGCGCTTCAAAAAGGTGTACTGTTCGACCGAGCGATCAAACGCGTCCTGCGCATCGGCCGGATTGTCGCTCTGATCAAATGCCGCCGGGTGATACCGCAGCACGCCATAGGTCATCGCCACTTCGGTGGCGAGAGACTGCAATGAATCGAGCCGCTGGTTGGTGTCGTCCACCGTATTCTGTAGCGCGCGATACTGCTTCTTAAGAGTTTCCTGATCGTGCCGCAGCGCGTTGTAGTTTCCGACCTTCCACAGCATTCGAGAGTAAGACCCCGCCGCCGCTACGACCGTGATGCTGCCGATGAGCGCGAGCACCGCGACCACGTGCAGCACGTACGCGGGGATGACAAGCTTCTGCATCTTCCCCGGCGTCGACGCGATATAAAATGTGTAGGTCTTGCCTTTCATCTCTGCGGAGTCCTCTTTATGAAAGCCGGTGAATCAATGATGGAGCGGATTCCCTAGCCTGCACCCGCCTCCTCAGAACGTTCACGCCAGAGCCTGAGTGCTCCGCCCAAACTTTGTCGCTTTCGAGGTCTCGCGACGGTGCGCCATACTAAAATCTGTAGGGGTTAGAGTCAATCCTGTATTTCCCTGCACCAGGGTCAGCTGTGAAAAAGCTGACCGCGACCTGCCCGAAAGGTCAGGCCCTTTACTTACGTTAGACTAGACGTGACGCGAGCCCGGAAGGTCACTACATCAAAATCCTGAAAACCTTCTCATGAATACCCGACAGAATTCCCCCGAGAACAGCCTGATTCGCAAGATTCGCGGGATAGCTGCGCGATCTGCGGAGTCTCGATCCGGCTTGGAGCTCGGGATCGGTGACGACGCCGCTCTCTTTGTCCCCCGGACCGGCTACCAGACGATTCTAACCTGCGACTGGTTCCTGGAAGGAACACATTTTCTGCGCGATCAGCATCCCGCCAATTCGGTCGGGTGGAAAAGCTTGGTACGGGCGGCCAGTGACATCGCCGCAATGGGCGGCACGCCACGATGTTTCCTGCTGAGCCTCGCGCTCCCCACGGAACTGACGGGCCGATGGCTGACCGAATTCTTGGGCGGGATCCAGCGTGCCTCGCGCAAGCTGCACTGCGTGATGGCAGGCGGCGACACGACCCGCCAGACGAAAGCCCTCATCAATGTAGCCGTGGTCGGCGAGGTTAAATCCGGTTACGCCATCATTAGGTCCGGCGCCCGCCCCGGCGACATTATCTATGTAAGCGGCCGCCTAGGCGAAGCCGATCTAGGCCTGGCAGCCTTGCGCAAATCGCGAGGTTTGGTCCGCCGCGACGATCCCATTCTCCGCAAGCACCTCTACCCCGAACCTCGAATCGCCCTCGGCCGGTGGCTATCCGATCATCGCCTGGCCACCGCGATGATGGACCTCTCGGATGGCCTCTCCACCGATCTCGCCCGCCTCTGCGAAGCCAGTAAAGTCGGCGCCCGCATCGACGCCACCCATCTCCCGACCGTACGGGTTCCAAAACGGGGTCGTGCAAAATCCTGCGCGACAAAAACTGTCGATCCTTGGGCTCTCGCCCTGAACGGCGGCGACGACTACGAACTCCTCTTCACCGTCGCTCGCGCCAAGACCCGCCGAATTCCGCGTACCTTCCATGGCGTCCCGCTGACAGCCATCGGCGAAATCACCAAAAGCCCTCGCCTCATCTTGGTTCACCCAACCGGCGGTTTACACCTTTTACCCGCGGCTGGCTGGGACCCCTTCCGCTGAAAGAAATAGTCATTGGCGCGCGAAGTGCGGAGGCATCGCTTCCATCGGAGTACTGGCGAACGAAGATGTTTTTAAGATCGGCGCGCGTCGAAAGGAAAACAGAGTACGCCGCCGCTGCCGCTATCGGCCTCGAGCTCCACGGTGCCGCGGCGTCCCGACAAGGTCGAGTCCTGGGTGCGCTTTGTTTGTGGCGCTTTGTTTGTGGCGCTTTGTTTGTGGCGCTTTGTTTGTGGCGCTTTGTTTGTGGCGCTTTGTTCGGAGCGCTCGCGGGAGTGGGCGCGGTTCTATCGAACTGGCAGTCGAACGGCGGTGGAGGTACCGCCCTGACGATCATCGCCGTGAGAGGCGTAGCCGCCGGCTGGTGCGCGGCGCTTACGGAGATCGATTTTGGTACGGTGTGTTTCAGGTCTACAACCACAGGGATCTTTAAAAACGCATCAGCAAAGAAATCGGCCGACCGGCAGAAAAGCGCCCGGCCCTTCGCCGCCATAAAGTATCAATGGCAAGTCGGCGAGGTGCGACACGACGATGCCGCCCAAAATCCAGCGCTGCGTTGCGGCACCAGTGATTTGAAATACTTGCCCGCCTTTCGTTCCCAGTAGTGCCGCCAGGATCGACCACTCTACGTAGCGAACCGGAACATACACCGCGAGGTACGCTAGCCAAGAATTCGCCGGCGCATTGAGATGCAGCATGCCGCCGATCACAAAAATTCCCACGCCGAATATCATCCCCAAACCGAGCCGTACGGAGCCGAACGCAAATCCGGCGCCCACCGACTTTCGGTCGCGGAGCCAGCGCAGTCCCAAGTAACACCACCACGAATACGCGAGATATTTCACCAACAGGTAGACGGGAAAAATCATGGCTGTAGGTAGCCGCTCTTCATTTCGGACTCTTTGAAAATTGCCATTAGGCTAGCGCCGTATGATGGAGAAATTTCGAGAGCTCGTAGTTGTTGATCTCCAATTTCGCCCATGAATCTGGAGCGAGGGACAACTGAATCCGCACCCACGGGTTCGCAGTCGTAGCCGAAAAGACCCGGGTCGCTGATATCTGTCGCATCCAGCCAACCCAAGCTCAAAATAATATTTCCCTGCCTGAAGTCATTCATCACGAGAGTTTTCACATCGCCCAGCAGGATGGTGAATTTCTCGCCGTGAAGAGTCCGAACGAAAATTCTGGCGCTGCCTTCGCCCAGCAGGATGCCATCCACAAAACCATCATAAAAGCTCGGTTCGGAAGTCATCACACCGCCAGCCCCATCGCTGAACCGCCAAGTCACCCCGTCTAATTGCTTGTAGGATTCGCGGCGGACGTGGCGGACGAAGTTGTTTTCGGCGGAGGCGCGGATGGCGCTGCGTCGGGAGGTTTCACTTTGCGCTCGGCGGGTTCGTCTTCGGTTGGCGCGGTGTCCGGCGTATCGACGTGAACGGCGTGATCGTGCGCTTCTTCTTCGAGGGGCACCACGTTTGCAAACTCAACTTCCGGCATACCAGCGAGCGCCCTCTGCATGAACTCCAGCCAGATCGGTAGCGCGGCCTTTGCGCCAGTTTCTTTTTTTCCGAGCGAAATCTGCTTGTCGTCGAAGCCGACCCACACGCCTGCGGTGATCTGCGGCGTGAAGCCAATGAACCACGCGTCCGTATAGTCCTGGGTTGTGCCGGTCTTGCCGGCGGCCGGACGGCCCAGCGCTTTGGCTTGAATTCCGGTGCCGAACTGAATCACTTCTTCGAGCATCGCGGTCATCGTGCGCGCAACTTCGGGCGAGATCACGTCGTGCACTACCGGATGCGCTTCTTCGAGCAACGCGCCGTCGTAACTCGTAACGCGTCGAATCATGTGCGGATCGATGCGGATGCCGTCGTTCGGAAAAACGGTGAAAGCCGAGACGTGTTCCGACAATTTCATGTCGGCCGCACCGAGCGCGAGCGGCAAATAGGGCGGCAGCGACGTCGTGATTCCAAATCGGCGAGTCACGTCCACCACCGAGTTGATGCCTACTTTTTCCGCCAGCTTCACCGCGGGCACGTTGCGCGAACCGGCCAGCGCGCGGCGCAGCGTGATGTTTCCTTCGAACTTTTCGTCGTAGTTGTGCGGAGAATATGGCTGGCCGCCGCTCATCACCGTCATCGGCGCATCGAGAATCGTGTCGAACGGCGTCGCGCCCTTTTCGAGCGCATCGGCGTAGACGTAGACCTTAAACGAGCTGCCAACCTGCCGGTATGCCTGCGTTGCGCGATTGAATTTCGAATCTTCAAAGCTGTATCCGCCGACCATCGCCTTAATTTCGCCGGTCGGGTTGTCGATCGCGAGCATCGCCCCCTGCGGCGCCGGCTGCTGTTCAAGCTGCACACGCACCGTGGATTCCTGAATTTCCTTGATCGAGAATTGCGCCAGGTCGCCAACCTTGAGCAGTTCGTTGGGTCTCTTCCGCCCGGTCCACGCGAAGTCCGACGGAGCGAGCACCGCGCGATAGTTTCCGATTTTGATCGTCGCGTTTTTGTCGTCGACGCTAAGCACGAGGCCCGTGACGAAACTTCCCTTGTCGATCGGGTGACGCCAGTCCTCGTCTTCGTAACTGTCGAGCTTGCCCAAGTTGTCGCGCAAAATGTTGGGAAGGTCGCCGCGCCAGCCGTGGCGGCGATCGTAACTGTGCAGGCCGTCGCGAATGGATTGGTTTGCTGCGCGCTGCATCGCGATGTTCAGCGTGGTGTAAACGCGCAGGCCGCGCTCGTGTACTGCTTCGGTGCCGTACGTCGATTCCAGATATTTGCGGACTTCTTCAAAGAAATAAGGTGCGAGGTCGTTGCGCGGATATTGCACGTGCAGGCCGAGCGGAGTTTTCTTCGCGGCTTCCTGTTCCGCCGGCGAGATTTTTCCTTCTTCCTGCATGCGATACAGAACGAGGTTGCGGCGAGCCAGAGCGCCGGTTGGATTCGTCAGCGGCGAAAATTTCGGCCCATTGACCATTCCTGCGAGAAGCGCCGCTTCCTGCAGTTTCAAATCGCCGACGGGTTTGCCAAAATAAAATTCCGACGCGGCCGCAAATCCGTAGTTGCCGTGCGCGAGATAAACCTGGTTCGCATACATCGCGAAAATTTGCGGCTTGGTGTAGCGGCGTTCGATCTGCAGCGCCAGTAACATCTCCTGCATCTTGCGGCGGAAGCTGCGGTCGCTGCGGTCGAGAAACAAGTTGCCCGCGAGCTGCATACTGATCGTGCTCGCACCCGCCGTGATGCGGTGATGCAAGACGTTGCGCCACGCCGCGCCCACGATGCGCGGAAAGTCGATGCCCCAGTGTTCTTCAAAGTGCTGGTCTTCGATCGAGGTGACCGCGTTGTACAAAATCTTCGGACACTGCTCGTAGGTCATCAGGATGCGGCGCTGGAGGGCGAAGCTGCCGACCAGCTGGCCGTCGTCCGCATAAATTTCAGTGACAACGTTGGGGCGATACGTTTCGAGGGCGCGAATCTCCGGTAGGTCGCTGGCGTATACGAAGAGCAAACCGCAAGCCGCGCCGAGCGCAATCGCGCACAGCAACAGAAACGCGAGCGCAACGCGGTCGATCAACTTCCAACCGCGCAACCGCAACGTAATCGGAGGCAAACTCAGCATGAAACTCCAATTTTAACGCACAAGCTCGGTCCGTGCGGAAGCCGGACTTTGCCAAGTTTCCACCGAGCATTCCGCGGATGGAACCGCGCCCCGGTTCGCGCCAAACACGTAACCCTTGCACATCGGCGGCCACTTGCGGTGAGATGCGCTACGCGGAGGCGCGCATGGGGATCGAACTGGAATTGTCCGCTCTGTTGTTCCTGTCCGTCGTCGGCTTGAATACATTTGTGTGGTTCTCGATCGAAGTTCCCGCGTGGCGAAAAATCTTGAAATGGGTGGCCTTAACCGCGATTACGCTGGGTCTGTATCGTGTCGTTGGGCACTGGGCACTCGCGTTCCCGGCGATTCTGGTTGTGGTTGGCATCCCGGTGCACGTTGCGTGGTGCCGCCGACGCGGCATCGATCCGATTCGAGCGACTCCCCTTCGCAAATATTACGAAGCTCAGGGCTGGCCGTGGCCCGAAAAATTTCACTGATCGACGCCTAGGGGCTGCGCAGTTACACCGCGCGTGGTCAGGAGTAATAGCTTTCGCCGGCGCACCCGCGACACAGAGTGCGTCCGCCCTGCAACACTTCGCGTCCGAAATTGATTCCCTCCCCGCATTCGGTGCAAACCACGCGCGGTCCTTTGTAGCCAGGAAGGTCTTGGGGTTTGACTTCAACATTTACCCATTTTTTCTCGAAGAGAACGTCTTCGGAGAGCTCGGCGTAGGCTTTTTGCTGCCCGGCGTCTTTCGTCATTTCGGGGAACATATCGCGCGCGATCCGCTTACTCAATTCTTTTGCGGCGATGCGGATGGCGCGGCCGGTTTGCAGATCGACGAATGTGGCGGCGACCTTGCCCCAGTCGCGGAATTTCAGCGCGCGCTTGCCGAGGCGGCAATTTGCCACCAGGCCGATTGCGTCGGTCATGCAACGGTCGATCTCGACGTAGGTGACGATGCGCTTGCGTTCGGCGATGGGGTCAGTGACGCCGAGTTCGCGCAGGCCGAACATGGCGAGGCGTACACCGAGCACTTGGCCCGCGCAGAGATGGCCGTGCGCAACGGCGGCAAGTTGCAAGTATTCATTGAGCGATTTCACAACTTCAGTCTATCGCCGGGAAATGCGGCGCGCTACTTCAGCAGGCTACTTCGAGGGAACTGCAGCGGACGTCGGTTCGGGCGCGGTCCAGGGGTGCGGTTGGCGTGATTCGATGAAAGCGAAGACTGCGGTGAGAACGGCGAGCAGGGCCATGGCGGCGTCTTCGAGGACTTTTGTGAGATCGATGGGTTGCGGAGTGGCGAAGCAGCCACAGTTGATGTTCATGTGCAGCAGAAAGGCGCGCGTAACGACAATGGAGAAGCCGCACATGATCAACGCCAGTAGCGTGGCCCAGATCCTGAGTCGCCAGCCGATAAGCACCAGCACGCCAAGGATGATTTCGGTCAAAGGCAATGTGTGCGCTACGAATTGAACGCCCCAGGGCGGGAGCAATTTGAATGCTTCGACCTGGAAGGCGAAGTTGGCGATATTGGTCGAGAGAGAAAATTTGAAGAAGAACCACGGCCAGAAATGACTGTTGGGCAGGAACGCTTTGGAGTATCCGGCGTAAATGAAAATCGGGCCGAGAATCAGGCGGCCTAACCACATGATCGCGCGGCGGAAGTTGAGAGGGCTCGATTGCATCATGATTTTTGCCGGATTATTTTATCGCGAACAGCCGGCAAGTGTGCCGGCGCTACCAAACCCCTATTTACCTGCGGTAGCCGAAACTCTCTCGCTGGGTTCGCCACGATTTATTTGCCGGCAAGAAGTTGATCCAGGAATTGCTTCAGGATGTCCCAGCTCATAACGCCGGCGTACGGGAATGTCTGACCGTTGGCGTGGAAGATTGTCGTTGGCGTCTGGTTCACGCGATACGTGGTGTTTCCGAGGGCTTGGTCTTTTGCGATGGACGCATCGACTGAGCCGCTCTTGACCAGAGCGCGGACCTTGGCCATTTCGGCGGCGGAAAGTACGGTTGCGACGGTGCCGTCGACATCGCCGGATGCTTCCCACTTTTCCTGATTCTGAAACAGGACTTCCTGGACCGCTTCGAGTTTTCCGACCTGAGCGGCGGCACGCGAATACTGTGCGGCAACCTTGGAATGCGAATGCATAGGGAGCGGGAAGTCGCGGTGGATCAGATAAACCTTCCCGGTATTGACGTAGTTGTCCATCAACTGGCGATTGGTCGACTCGAACAAACTCTTGCAGGCCGGGCACTGAAAGTCGCTAAAGACTTCCATGACAACCGGGGCGCCCTTGGAGCCGAGGGCTTCGTGTGGATCGACATCGGGCACGGATGCGGCGGTTTGCGGCGCAGGCGCCGGAGTGGCGCGCAGCAGGGGGCCCAGCGTCAAGGTCGTCACGGCAAGCAATGCTGCCACGGCTGAGAGGCCTACAGCCGAAAACAACCGTCGAAATCTCACGCCACGATTCACGCCAACCCTCCTGACCGCAACCCGTCCGATGCGACACTCTCGCTACCGAGATTGGTTCTCGGTCCCGACTCAAGTCGAGTTCAGATGCGACCTGACCCGTAAACTCGCGCCAGAGTATCACACGACCTCACCTTACAAAACACCGGGGAGTGGGAAGGGTTCCGGTGTATGCCCCCGTCAATTTTTGCGTTATCTGTAAGGAACTCATTTGACAGCACTTCCGGGAGCGACCGCGCCCCTTTCACTGAAGGGTCTGCAAGCTGCTGATTTAAAGCAAGTTGCGGGACTGTTTCATTTTCACGGGGCAAGCGACGTTCAACACGGATTGCGGACCGAGCTCGATTGATAGCGTTATGCTCAGCATCCTTTCGGGCGCTGGAGCATCCTTTACCTTACCGGGCTCGAAATCGGCTCTTGGAGTGTGACGTTCAAGAGTTGACCGATGGCGGGCTTCTAAGAAACGGTGGGTCGACGGAGGGAAGTTTGACGCCAGGCGATGATAGCTCGAATCGGGGGCGTTGTCGCAATAGGAAGGCTAACTTGGACCGTAAGTGAAGGCAAAGTAAGGTAAGTACAGTTGTTATAAGAAAACTTGACAAACATACACTCAACCTGTATCGTTAACGAGTTCGGCGAGGGCTTCAGGGCTTCGCGGACGCCCTGCGCTTACAGGCCGTCGGCAAAGTGGTCGCACTCAGGCAAGAGCGGGCAAGTTTAGAGAAGGAAGCAGATAGAGTCAGGGAGGACGGGCAGTTATGAGCAAGATTATTGGAATTGACTTGGGAACGACCAACTCGGTCGTTTCGGTAATGCAGGGTGGCGAGCCGGTCGTGATCCCGAACCAGGAAGGCGCGCGGACGACGCCTTCGGTTGTGGCGATCACAAAGGGCGGCGAGCGTCTCGTCGGGCAAGTGGCGAAACGGCAGGCCGTGACGAATCCGGAAAACACCGTGTATTCAATCAAACGCTTTATGGGCCGCCGGTTCGACGAAGTTGGCGAGGAAATGAAGCGCGTTCCCTATCACGTTGTGAAGGGACAGCACGATGACGCGCGCGTTGAGATCTCGGGCAAGGTTTACAGCCCACCTGAAATCTCCGCGATGATTTTGGGCAAGCTGAAGACGGCGGCGGAAGATTTCCTGGGCGAGAAGGTGACCAAAGCGGTCATCACCGTTCCGGCGTACTTCAACGACGCACAACGACAGGCCACGAAGCAGGCGGGCGAAATCGCAGGCCTGGAAGTGGTTCGCATCATCAACGAGCCGACTGCGGCGGCACTGGCGTACGGCCTCGACAAGAAGTCGGACGAGACGATCGCGGTGTATGACCTCGGCGGCGGCACGTTCGATATTTCGGTGCTGGAAGTTGGCGCGGGCGTCGTGGAAGTGAAATCGACCAACGGCGACACGCACCTGGGCGGCGACGACGTCGACCAGAAGATCGTCGATTGGTTGATCGATGAGTTCAAGAAAGAAAACAACATCGACTTGAGCAAAGACCGGATGGCGCTGCAACGCCTGAAGGAAGCGGCGGAAAAGGCCAAGATCGAACTTTCGCAGCTGATGGAAACCGAGATCAATCTTCCCTTCATCACGGCGGGAGCGAGCGGCCCGATCCACATGCAGGTCAAGCTGACGCGCATGCGGCTTGAGCAGTTGATGGGCGACTTGCTGGAACGGTCGATGAAGCCGGTGAAGCAAGCGCTGGAAGACGCGAAGATGTCGCCGAACGACATTCAGGAAGTCGTGCTGGTTGGCGGATCGACGCGTATCCCGAAGGTGCAGTCGCTGGTTCGCAACTTCTTCGGCGGGAAAGAGCCTCACAAGGGCGTAAACCCGGACGAAGTGGTGGCGGTCGGCGCGGCGATTCAGGGCGCGGTGCTTGGCGGAGAAGTAAAGGACATCCTGTTGCTGGACGTGACACCGCTTTCGCTGGGCGTTGAGACGCTCGGCGGGGTGATGACCGTGCAGATTCCGCGCAACACCACGATTCCGACACGCAAAGTCGAAACATATTCGACCGCTTCGGACAATCAATCCGGCGTGGAAATCCACGTGATGCAGGGCGAGCGCAAGTTCGCGAAGGACAACCGCTCGCTGGGCACGTTCAAGCTGGACGGGATTCCCCCAGCTCCGCGCGGAACACCGCAGATCGAAGTGACTTTTGACATCGACGCGAACGGTATTTTGAACGTGAGCGCGAAAGATAAGGCCACGAACAAGGAGCAGAAGATCACCATTCAGTCTTCGACCGGCCTCACGAAAGAAGAGGCCGAGAAGATGCGAGTGGAAGCCGAATCGCACTCCGAAGACGATCGCCGGCGGATGGAAGAAGTCGAGGCGCGCAATCGCCTGGACGGGCTCGTCTATCAAGCCGAAAAGTTGGTTCGTGAGAACCGCGACAAGATCGGCGATGCCGATGTGAAGTCGGCCGAAGAAGCGGTCGATGACGCGAAGAAGGCGATGAACGAGGGCGGCACGGCGCGGCTGCGGTCGGCAACGGAAAACGTCGAGCGAACGCTGCACAAGATCGCCGAGACGCTCTACAAGACCGGCCAGCAGGCTGGAGCAGCGCAAGCAGGCGCGGCTGGTGCAGGCGCGGGTGCAGCGGGAGCTGGACCGAGCGAGGGCCAATCGAGCGGCGCGGCGGGTGGCGACAAGAAGCCGGATGATGTGATCGACGCGGAGTATGTGGACGTCGACGATAACAAGCGGCCGAACTAACCTCGAGAGTTGACCGTCGACGATTAAGTCGACAGAAAAACCCTTGGTGAACGGCCGAGACCGTGGTGATTGGGGCGCAGCGATGCTGCGCCCCTACATGGTTTTAGGTGGATGGAGAGTTTCGGGCAGAGTTTAGAGTCGCGCGGATGACGCGCATACGATGGCCACTACTACAAAACAAGATTTTTATGAGCTTTTGGGGGTTTCGCGAAAGGCGACAGCGAAGGAGATTCGTGCGTCGTTTCGAAAGCTGGCACGGAAATATCATCCCGATCTAAATCCGGGCGATAAATCAGCGGAAGAAAAGTTCAAGCAGCTGCAGGAAGCGTACGACGTGCTGTCGGACACGAAGAAGCGCCAGATGTACGACCAACACGGATTTTACTCCGACAATTTCCAGGCGGGTGGACCGCCTCCGAGCAGCGACCCCGAAGATCCGCGCATGAATTTCGATTTCGGCGGATTTGATTTTAATTCGGGCGGTGGATCGCCTGGCGCGGCCGGCGGCAGCGGGGGCGCGAGTTTCCGCGATCTCTTCAGTCAATTTTTCCGCGGCGGTGGTCGCGGCGGAGAGATGGAAGTCGAGCAGGAACCCGGCGGCGATCTTGAATACCAGATCGAGATCGATTTCTGGGATGCGGTGCGCGGCGCCGTGAAAAAGCTGCAGATCACGCGCATGGAAACGTGCGACACGTGTCACGGAACCGGCGCAGTCGGTTCGCCGCAAACCTGCACGGCGTGCGGCGGCACGGGCACGATCCAGCAGGCGGCCGGCAAGATGCGATTCAACGTGCCGTGCACGCGCTGCGGCGGGACCGGCAAGCTGCGCACGATGTGTAAGACGTGCAACGGCGAAGGCCGAATCCGGCGGACGGAAACGATCGACGTGCGCATTCCGGCGGGAGTGGCGAGCGGGTCGCGCGTGCGCGTTCCGGGCAAAGGTAATGCGGGGACGATGGGCGCGCCGGCAGGCGATTTGTATCTGCGCGTGGACGTGAAGCCGCATGCCTTTTTCGAACGGCGCGGAAACGATTTGTACGTGAAGGTTCCGGTGACGGTGAGCGAAGCGACGCTGGGGTCGAAGGTGGAAGTGCCGACGATCGACGGGCGGTCGCTGGTGCGTATTCCGCCCGGTACGAACAGCGGCGCGACGCTGCGGCTGCGCGAAAAGGGCGTGCCGAGCGCGCGCGATGGGGCTCGTGGCGATGAATACGTCGAGATTCAGGTGATCGTGCCGAAGCCGACGGACGAGCGCGTGCGCAACCTGATGAAAGAACTTGAGCAGATCGAGCCGGAGGATCCGCGGAAGGATTTGTTCGCAAAGGCGAGTGGGTAAAAGCGAAAGCAAAGAAGGAAGAGGATGGCGCGGCGCTTGTGGCTGCGCGAATCGTTATGGTAGCGCGAGGAAGAAAACGGGCGAAGGCTGGGTACATGATCAGCGCCGTCGCGGAGATTTATAAGCTGCATCCGCAGACGCTGCGATTGTACGAGCGCGTGGGATTGCTGAAGCCGTCGCGGTCGCAGGGCAACACGCGGCTGTACACGGATGAAGATCTCGAGCGGCTCGACGTGATTTTGACGCTGGCGCGCGACATGGGCGTGAACCTGGCGGGCATCGAAATTATTTTGAACATGCGCGAGAAGATGGTCGAGATGGAACGGCAGATGACGGAGTTCGCAACCGTCGTGCAGCAGGAATTGGCGCGCGTGGCGGCGTTACGGTCGGATCCGCCGCCGCGGAATGCGATTGTGCGGGCGACGCCTTTGCGTGGTGCGCGGGGTTCACGCGAGGGGAATTTGCGCGAAGGGTGACGGGCCGGCAGGAACATTTGACGGGCTGACATCGTGCCTGGGCCCGCGGAAGCGACGCCCCTACAAAACCAACAGAATCCACAGGCGTCGCTTGCTGTAACTGGCGCGGGCTCGTATTCTGTCCCACGCGACAGCAACAACGACGTGACGATACGATGCCCCTCGAAAATTGCCAACTCTGCCGTGGCACTGGATGGAAGCTGGTCCCACGCACAGACGGCGCTGGAAGAGTGGCAGCCGCGTGCGACTGCGGCATGGAAGAGCGTGCCACGCGGGTCCTGACGCGAGCCCGCATCCCGAAGCGCTACGAACACTGTGATTTCGAAAGCTACGTCACCGATCTAGCCGATGGCAAAACGTGGACGAACCAGCACACCGCGTCGCTAAAGCTGGCGAAAAACTGGACTGAGACATTTACGCGCGATTTTCCAGGCGCGTCCGACAAGGGATTACTCTTGATGGGGCCCTCGGGAGTCGGCAAAACGCATTTAGCCGTCGCCGCGTTGAAGGAATTGATCGCCCGCGGCCACGCCGGCCTCTTCTGCGACTACCGCGAGCTGCTGAAAGAAATCCAAGGAAGCTACAACCCGGCCAGCGAATCCACAGAAATGAAAATCCTTGATCCAATCCGCACCGTCGAAATTCTCGTGCTCGACGATCTCGGCGCAAGCAAGCCTTCGGATTGGGTGCGGGACATCGTGGGTATCGTGCTGAACGCGCGCTACAACGAAAAGCGTACGACCATCATCACGACAAACTACCTCGATACACCGACGAGCGACGGCGAGGCGACCCGCCTTCCCAACGGCAAACTTATCCCCGCGACGCGCGAAGACTCGCTCGAACAGCGCATCGGCAGCCGGATGCGTTCGCGCCTGTTCGAAATGTGCCGCACCATTGAAGTCTCAGCGCCCGATTTCCGCCGCGAACGCACGCAAGCCGGCCGCGCCCACGCATAAGTTCTCGCCCGGATTTACGCGGCAGCGTATTCGAAATTCGCTCGCGTTTCACGGCCCTCCACGCCTCTGCCGAGCCAATCTCACATGCAACGAAAATGGCCTCAAAGCCATCTACCTCACTACGTTGACACCGGGTTCAGGCGGCGCGTATCATCTTGTCGTTGCAGCGTTTGGAACGCCCGCAGCACTTGTCCTCGGTGAGCGCAGTAACGGTCGTTTTCAGCAACGGACCTCAAAACGGTTGTTCAGGGCAGCGACGGAAACGCACCCGTTTCTTCACGGTTGCGTATCGGTCTTGCGACGCCAACCATCAGCGGTCCCGGGATGTACAACCGCGAAGCAGTACCCCTTGTGTCGCCCAACAGTCGAGATGGGAGATCGCAGGGACTCTCGTTTGTTTCATGTTTGACTTCGGTTTGAGATGAGCCAAGCCGGGTCAACTAGACGTCTAGACTGAAGTTATCTTCTGGAGGCCAATAACCATGTTTTCCGACAACGATAATCCGACGACTGCGGCCGCAGCCGCTCCCGCACACGATTCCGAACACGAAAAATCCGCCAGTGAAGCTCCTCAGGCCGACTCTCACGCCGGCTCAGCAACTGAAACTCAAGCGAGTGTAAACGCCGCGACGCACGAAGCTACGGTTGCGCCCGTTGCGCAGGCCGACGGCGATCCCCGCCCCGAGCAGGCGACCGCTGCCGCATCGGCGCAAGCCGCCGAAGCCGCGCACCATCTCGATCCTGAAGCCGCCGCTGCAGCCGAAGAGGCCGCCGGCTCCGAGGAAATGAGCAAGCTGATCGAGCAGTACAGCGAGCCGCAAGAGAGCGCGGCGAACAACGAAATTATCGAAGTAAAGGTGGTCGCCTATACCGAACACGGCGTCGTCGTGGACGTTGGCGGCAAGACCGAAGGGTTGATCCCCGCCGCTGAATTCTCCGAGACGGATATTCCGCGTCCGGAACCCAATGCGACGATCGAAGTTCAGCGCACGGGCGAACACAAAGACGGGTACGTCATCCTGTCGTATCAAAAAGTTCTGCGCCGCCGCACCTGGGAAAAGATCGAAGCCGCGTTCAAGGCGAAAGAAACCGTCACCGGCAAAGTCGTCGATCGCATCAAGGGCGGACTGGTCGTCGACATCGGCGTACGCGCGTTTCTGCCGGGTTCGCAGTACGATCTGCGCCCCGCCGCGAATCTCGACAATCTGCTGAACACCGAAGTCCAGGTGCGCATCACCAAGCTGAATCGCCGCCGCGGCAACGTCGTCGTGAGCCGCCGCGCGTTGCTCGAAGAAGAGCTGCACGCCAAGCGAGCGCAGTTAATGGAGACGCTCAGCGAAGGCCAGACTGTGCACGGCCACGTCAAAAACGTCACCGAGTACGGCGCCTTCGTCGACCTCGGCGGCATCGACGGCCTGCTGCACCTGACCGATCTCAGCTGGGGCCGCGTCAAGCACCCGTCGGACATCGTCAAGCCCGATCAGGAAGTCGACGTCATCATTCTGAAGTTCGACAAAGAGAAGCAGCGCGTGTCGCTCGGCATGAAGCAGCTGATGCCCGATCCATGGGTCGGCGCTGCGGAAAAGTATCCCGCGGGCGGAAAGGTTAAGGGCAAGATCGTCGGCGTCGTCGATTACGGCGTGTTCGTCGAGCTCGAGCAGGGCATCGAAGGGCTCGTGCACGTCTCCGAAATGAGCTGGAACAAGAAGGTCACGCATCCTTCTAAGATCGCCAAGGTCGGCGATGAAGTGGACGTCGTGGTCCTCGACATCAAGCCCAGCGATCGCCGCGTTTCGCTCGGTATCAAGCAAGCGCTGCCCGATCCATGGCTGCTCACCGCTGAAAAATATCCAGTCGGCACCGTTGTCACCGGCAAAGTCCGCAACATCGCCGAGTTTGGCGCGTTCATCGAAATCGAAGACGGCTTCGACGGCCTCGTCCACGTTGGCGACGTCAGCTGGACCGGACGCGTCAAGAATCCGCACGAAGTTTTCAAGAAGGGCGAGCCGATCACCGCGAAGGTGCTCAAGATCGATCCGGAGAACCGCCGCGTGTCGTTGGGCATCAAGCAGGTCAATGACATCTGGGGGGACTGGTTCAAGCAGCACAAAGTCGGCCAGATCGTGAAGGGCAAGGTTTCGCGCATCGCCACGTTCGGCGCGTTCGTCGAGCTCGGCGAAAATATCGAAGCGCTTTGCCACAACACGGAAATCGAAGACCGCAAGCGCCGCGACGAAGGTCCGGCCGCATCGATGCATCGCACTTCGACGGGACCGCTCAAGTCCGCGGGTCCGCTCGAACCGGGCAAGGAATACGATTTCAAGATCATCAAGATCAGCCCGGAAACGCGCCGCATCGGCCTCAGCTACCGTGCCGCCGCGAAGCAAATCGAGCGCCGCGAGATCGAACAGTATCGTTCGACGACCAAGTCGTCTTCGACCGCAACCATCGGCGACGCATTGAAGCAGAAGCTGGCTTCGCGCTGAGCATTCTTTGGGACGCCGGTGCCGCAGCCGCTCCGGCGTATAAGTCCTTTACCTTCGGGTCATTTTAATGATAGGAAGAAGGGCAACCGGGAGAGAATGCCCCGTAAATCGTTTCGGATCACATAGCTGCAACGATTTGTCGGTACCTGACAGTGGCAGTCCCACGAGGCAACGGGAAGATGACGAAGCAACCTACATTGACGAAAGCCGACCTCATCGAAGAGGTCCTGCGCGTGACCGAACTCCCACGGAAGGAGTCGGAAACGATCGTCGAGACGATTTTCGAAAGCATCATCGACGCCCTGCAAAAGGGCGATAAGATTGAAATTCGTGGATTCGGCAGCTTCCGGACGCGGCAGCGGCGTGGGCGCGTTGGGCGTAACCCTAAGACGGGCGCTAAAGTCGAAGTCCCGCCCAAGAAAATCCCATTCTTCAAGCCCAGCAAAGAGCTAAAGGACTTCGTCAACACCGCCGACGGCGTCCCCGCCGCCTAACTATGGAGTACGGCGCCTCCGTGCCGCTTTTACGGTCGTAACCACGCAGCAGTTGGTAGCGTCGGTTTCCAGCCGGCCTTTTTGTTTCCCGCTAATCAACCTCGTCGCATCTTGGCAAAATCGCGTGGCACTGCTGTGCCCCATCTTGGCAAAATCCCAACCGCAAGCAACCTCCTCAACCCACAACCCGCGAACCCACCAACTTCCCAACCGTTTACGCTATCCTTTATCCGCGTCTCGCAATTTATCCCGCACCGACCGAAAGGCCCAAGTCGCGATGGACTACATCTGGACTCCGTGGCGCTACCAGTACATGAAGCAAGCCGAAAGCGGCAAGCTGCCCGACTGCATTTTCTGCGATGCCGTAAATCGCAAAGACGACTCCGAAACAATGATCGCCTATCGCGGCAAAAAAGTTTTCGTCATCCTCAACCGCTATCCCTATACCTCCGGCCACGTGATGATCGTTCCCTACGCGCACGTCGGTGACCTCGGCAGCACCGATCCCGAAGCTTTGTGCGAAATGATGCACCTCGCGCAGCGCATAGAAGCCGCGTTTCGTGCCAATTACAAGCCCGACGGCATGAACGTCGGCATGAACCTCGGCCGCGCGGGCGGAGCGGGAGTCGTCGGCCACATCCATCTCCACGTGCTGCCGCGCTGGTTCGGCGATTCCAACTTCATGACCGTCGTCGGTGAGACGCGCGTCCTGCCTGAAGATTTGCACATGACCTACGACCGCCTACGCGAGAATCTCGCGCTCGGCGACTCTGGAGAGCCCCGGTGAATCTCGGCCTGACCGAAGAGCAGCAACTGCTGCAAAATAGCGTCCGCGAGTTTGCGGAATCCGAAGTGAAGCCGCTAGCGCGCGAGAATGACGAAACGGGAAAATTCCCGCGCGAACTTTTCCGCAAAGCCGCCGAACTCGGCTTGACTGGCGTCGCCATCCCCGAATCCGAAGGCGGCGCCGGCTTCGATCACATCGCCTACAGCATCGTCATCGAAGAAATCTCCCGCTGCTGCGCTTCCACCGGCGTGATTCTCTCCGTCCAGAATTCGCTCTACTGCGATCCCATCCATCGCTACGGCACCGTCGAACAGAAACAAAAGTTCCTGCTCCCCTACACGCGCGGAGAAAAAATCGGCTGCTACGCGCTCACCGAACCGCAAGCCGGCTCCAACGCCGCCGCTTTGCAAACGCGAGCCGTGAAACAGGGCGACAAATACATCCTCAACGGCACCAAAGCCTGGATCACCAACGGCGGCGCAGCCGACGCGGCCATCGTCTACGTCAATACCGATCCGCCAAAAGGCGAAAAGGGAATCACCGCGTTGGTCGTGGAAAAAGGCACGCCCGGCTTCAAGGTCGGCAAGGAAGAAAAAAAACTCGGCATCAACGCCACCGCGTGTAGCGAACTCGTCTTCTCCGATTGCGCCGTCCCCGAAAGCAATCGCATCGGCAAGGAAGGCGAAGGCTACAAGGTAGCGCTCTCCACGCTTGACGGCGGCCGCATCGGCATCGCCGCGCAAGCTGTCGGCATCGCCCAGGGCGCATTCGAAGCCGCGCTCGAATATTCGAAACAGCGCATGGCCTTCGGCCATCCCATCTCCCAATTCCAAGCTGTCCAGTTCATGCTCGCCGATATGAGCACCGAAATCGGCGCAGCCCGCCTGCTCATACGCAAAGCCGCCTGGAAACAAGATACCGGCGCCCGCTTCAGCATGGACGCCGCCATCGCCAAACTCTTCGCCAGCGAAATGGCCACCCGCGTAACCCACAAAGCCATCCAGATCCACGGCGGCAACGGGTACAGCCGCGAATACCCCGTCGAACGCAACTACCGCGACGCCCGCATCACCGAAATCTACGAAGGTACCAGCGAAATCCAACGCCTAGTAATCGCCTCCTGGGTCTTAAAGTCCTAGTCAATTCTCCTATCCAAGCTCGGCAAGATCTCGGTTCCGAAGTCCCAGCCAGCGAAGGCACGACCGACTTTCGCCATACACCACAAAAACTGTCTTCCCGGAGGCTACCCGACGAAAGTAGCCGAAGGATCTCAACCCAAACGCCACCGACCACGAGTCTTCGACAGCAACCTGCCTACTGGTACCTCGACTTTTGGTTTCATCTCATGGGGCAGCTGTTTGTCTTCTTTCGCCTCTCCGTCTCCCTTCTTGAACCCGCACAGCTGGACATTGTTTCTCGGCCTGCCGCCGATCCTCGGTTTCATCGCCGCGCTGCTGATACTCTTGATCGCGTTCATACGATGGATCAGAGCTCGCCGGGTTGCGCAATCCGAATGAACCTGAATGTTCGCCGAGCATCGAATGTCAGACGGGTCATTGTATTCTTGGAGAGTGCTAGAACTCGATTGCGGCCAGGAATTCGACGTGTCGCGTGACGAAGATTTCTTCGCCGCTCTCCCGCCACGCCCGGCCGTCTGCCTGATCGAACCGTATGCGGAAAACGCCGAGCCACTGCTAATTCGCACGCAGGATTTGCGCAAACGCATGCAGCGCCTTCTCGGCCCGCTCGATCCAACGACAAAACGACTGAACCTCCGTGATCTGACTCGCAGCGTCCGGTATCGCCTGACCGGCTCGAAGTTTGAACAAGCGTTCTGTTATTACCGAAACGCCAAACAGTTCCTGCCGCATCGCTATACCAAAGTGATGCGCCTCCGCCCACCCGCCGTACTCAAAGTCAGCCTGCGCAACGCCTACCCGCGCTGTATCGTCACGCGCCGCATATCGGTTGATGAATCTGGCGCCCCCGCGGCCGGCACCTATTACGGCCCCTTCCCTTCCCGCAAATTCGCCCAAGCATTTGCCGAACGCACTCTCGATTTCTTCAAAGTTCGTCGTTGCCAGATCAAAATCCGCCGTGACCCGACGTTTCCCGGCTGCCTCTACTCCGAAATGAAAATGTGTCTCGCGCCATGTTTCGCTGGCTGCTCGAAACAGGAGTACGACGCTGAAGTCCAGCGCCTCGTGCAGTTTCTCGACACCGACGGCATGTCGTTGCGCACCGCAATCGAACAGGAACGCGAGCACGCCAGCGACGATCTCGATTTCGAACGCGCCGCCACCATCCACAAGCGGATAGAAAAACTCGACGACGTACTGCACGGCAAACCGGAACTCGCCCGCCGTATTCAGGACCTCAACGGAGTGATTCTCCAGCGATCCGCCGAAGACCAGACCGTCGCGGCCTTCGCCATTCGTGGAGGCCGTTTCGCCGATCCGTGCTACATCCGCTTCGCTGAAATCGCCGGCCAGCCGCGCTCCGCCGAGCAAATCTTCCGCGACTATCTCGAATCGCCCGCCGAAGGCTCAGGCTCGGCTACTGAATCCGCGCCTGCCCCCTCATCCGCAAGCCGAATCGAACTCGGCGAACATTTGTGGCTGCTAGCCCGCTGGTATTACAGTAATCCCCGCGAAGGCGAAGTTTTCTTTCGCGAAAGGGATTGGCAGTACCGGAAAATCCTGCGGGCGTGTTCCCGGCTGCTGCTTTCGAAGACTGCCGAGGAAAAGGCGGCGCCAAAAGCCGGAGCCGCAAGCCCGAAAAACTCGAACTCGGATACAGTCGATCCCGGAAAGAGAGCTTAATGACGACATCCGCCACGCACCAGGGCACCGCAAAATACGCGCAGCGATTCGCCGGCCGCGCCGCCGACGGCCATTTTCGCGAGACCCAGGGCCTGGTGGCCTCTTCCATCGGCATCGGCACGTATCTGGGGCCGCCAAGCGACAAAGCCGATCAGGCCTACGCCGCGTGCATCGCCGCCTGCGTCGACAAAGGCATCAACGTCATCGACACTGCCATCAACTATCGCTTCCAGCGCAGTGAACGCAGCATTGGCGCCGCAATCAAATTTCTCACCAAGCAGGGATTCAGCCGCGACGAATATATCGTCTGCACCAAGGGCGGCTACATCACGCCCGACGGCTCGATGCCCGCGGACCCGAACGACTATTTCTACCGCGAATATATTCAGCCGGGAATTCTCGCGCCCAACGACATCGTCGGCGGCAGCCATTGCATGACGCCACGCTTTCTCGAAAATCAAATGGGTCGCAGTATGAAAAATCTAGGCGTCGATTGCATCGACGTCTACTACCTGCACAATCCGGAATCGCAACTCGGAGAAATTTCGCGCCCCGATTTTCACGAACGTATTCGCGACGCATTTATTTTTCTGGAGTCAGCGGTGCAGGAAGGAAAAATCCAATTTTACGGCATGGCCACGTGGAACGGCTTTCGCCAGGAAGCGCGCGCCCGCGATTCGATGCAGCTTGCCGAAATCGCCTCCCTCGCGCAAGATATCGCCGGAGAAAAGCACCACTTCCGTTTCGTGCAACTCCCGTTCAATCTCGGCATGACCGAAGCGCTCACGCTTGGCAATCAAACCGTCAACGGCAAAGAAAAAACCGTGATGGAAGCCGCCTCGGACCTCAACGTCACGCTGATCGCCAGCGCATCGCTGCTGCAAGGTCAGGTGACGCGAAATCTCCCGCCGTTCGTCACCGAAGCACTCGGCCTAGAAAACGACGCGCAACGCGCAATCCAGTTCGTTCGCTCGTCGCCCGGAATCACCACCGCTCTCGTAGGCATGGCGAATCCCGAACACGTGATGGCCAACACAAAACTCGTCGGCGTCGCGCCCGCCACAATCGATCAATTCAGCAAACTTTTTACTCGCGGCGAATCCGCGTAGAAGCGTGGTGTGGCCGTTACAACAACGTTTTTGGCTCGGGTTCCACCGACGAAGCCTCAACCGTCTGGTCAATCACTTTTACCTGATTGCCGCCGCTGCGTTTCGCGGCGTAAAGCGCCTTGTCGGCTTGTGCGACCAGCATTTGGAATGTCGGCGAGTTGCGGCCGCAGAATCCGGCGATGCCGAAGCTCGCGGTGATCGAAACGCGCTTGCCGCCAAAGTCAAACTCGCAGCCAGCCCACTCTTCGCGCAGCCGGTGGATCGTCGCTTCGATATACGCCTTTTCCACATGTGTGATTACCAGTAGAAATTCGTCGCCGCCCATGCGGCCGCAAATGTCCGATGCGCGCGTGTTCCCTTTTAAAATTTCCGAAAAACGTTTCAGTACGACATCGCCTGCGTCGTGTCCGTAACTGTCGTTGATTTCCTTGAACGAGTCGAGGTCGGCTTGCACCACCCACATCGGAAATCCGTGACGCGCGGCTCCGCGCAGTTGCCGCGCTGCCCAATCTTCAATGGCGCGGCGGTTCGGCAGATCGGTCATGGAATCGGTGTGCGCCAGCGCTTCGAGGAGTCGATTTTTCGCGTCGATCTCGCGGTGCAATTCGACGGTGCGGCAACCGACGCCGATGCGCGCCAGCAATTCACCGGCATCGAATGGTTTCGTCAAATAGTCGTCAGCGCCCGAGGCGAGACCTTTCACCACGCTGTCTTTTTCGGATTTGGCACTGAGCACGATGATATAGGTGTATTCGCGCGCGTCGTCGGCTCGAATGCGCTGGCAAAGTTCCAACCCCGAAAAATCGGGCATCATCCAGTCGGTCACAACGATAGAAGGAGACTGGCGCCGAAAAATCTCCATCGCTTCCGAACCGCTTTTTGCGAATAAGAGCGTGTGGCCCGACGAGTCCAGCGCGTGCTCCACCAGCTTGCGTGAGACGGCTGAATCGTCCACGACCAGAATTGAGCAGGTTGGCGCAGCTTTGAGCATGGGTTTCCGCCGGCCTGAATTTACTGTTTCAGGATGAGTTGAATCATAGTAGCAGGCAAGCCGAGGCGGGAAACTCCAGCGATGTGCGTCGATTCCTAAAACGTCATCTGTGTTAACGGGTTGTTAACATTTTGCCCGGGCGTCGACAGCCTGCGATATCCATTTGAACTTTCGTTCAATCAGGCCTACATCGAGCACGTGTTGGGTCAGGCGCTAGCTCCCTGAACCTTTACCAAGAGTTCTGCGAATTTCTGCTTGCGTTCGGTTTGGTCGTGGCCGCCTTCGGCGTCGGCGAGCTGGGTGATGTTCATGGAGCAGAACTTCGGGCCGCACATGGAGCAGAACTTGGCTTCCTTGTAGAAATCGTCGGGCAAGTTCTCGTCGTGCATGGCTTTCGCGGTCGCGGGGTCGAGGGACAGCTCGAACTGCTTGTTCCAGTCGAAGAGAAAGCGCGCATAGCTGAGTGCGTCGTCGCGGTCGCGAGCACCGGGGCGGTGGCGGGCGACGTCGGCGGCGTGGGCCGCGATTTTGTAGGCGATGACGCCCTGCTTTACGTCTTCCGGATTCGGCAAGCCGAGGTGTTCTTTCGGCGTGACGTAGCAGAGCATCGATGCGCCGTGCCAACCGATCATGGCGGCACCGATGGCGCTCGTGATGTGGTCGTAGCCGGGTGCGATGTCGATCACGAGCGGGCCGAGCGTGTAGAACGGCGCTTCGTGGCACCACTCCATTTCCTTGTCGACCTGTTCCTTGATCTTGTCGAGTGGTACATGGCCGGGGCCTTCGATCATGACCTGGACGTCTTCCTCCCACGCTTTTTTGGTGAGCTCGCCGAGAACTTTGAGCTCGGCGAATTGCGCTTCGTCACTGGCGTCGGCGATGCAGCCGGGCCGCAGGCCGTCGCCGAACGAAAAACTGACATCGTGTTTTTTAAAAACCTTAATGATGCGCTCGATATTTTCGTAGAGTAAGTTTTGCTTCTTGTGATGCTCCATCCAGTGGGCCATCAGCGAACCGCCGCGGCTGACGATGCCGGTAATGCGCTTGCGAACCAGAGGCACGTGTTCACGTAACACGCCAGCGTGAATGGTCATGTAATCGACGCCCTGCTCGGCTTGCTCTTCGATGACTTCGAGCATGAGGTCGAAGGTGAGGTCTTCGGGGCGACGAACGCGGGAAATCGCTTCGTACACGGGAACGGTACCGACTGGAACCGGTGACGCGCCGAGGATGGCTTTGCGGATCGTGGGGATGTCGCCGCCGGTGCTGAGATCCATCACGGTGTCGGCGCCATAGTGGACGGCGTGATGGAGCTTTTTCAATTCTTCGTCGATGTTCGAGGTGGTGGCCGAGTTGCCGATGTTCGCGTTGATCTTGCAGGCGGTGGCAATGCCGATGGCCATCGGCTCGAGATTGCGGTGATGAATGTTGGCTGGGATGATGCAGCGGCCGCGGGCGATCTCGCTGCGGACGAGTTCGGGTTCGAGCTTTTCGCGCTTGGCAACGTATTGCATTTCTTCGGTGATGACCCCGTTGCGGGCGAAATGCATCTGCGACATGTTTTTGTTGCCGTTGGCACTCGCCTGAGCGGCTTGCCGTGTTTCAATCCAGCTATCTCGCATTGCCATGATTGCCCCCAGAAAGATTGGCGACTCGTGATCGGTGGGTGGTGACTGATGCCGAGCGGCGAGTGCAAGCCAAGTTGGAATTATGGCATCGCGGGTGGGGTGCGGCAACCTGAGGCGAGGTCGATCCGCAGTGGCGAAGAACCCGCTGCCGCCCAGGTCACCACGAAAGCCCAGCGGCTCTCGATTCGATAGGCCGTAAAGCAATGGACCGAATCTTTCGTGCGCGACAGGACGTAGGTCCACTTGGAGCCGCCGTGTTCTGAATGGCTGATACGCGGCACTACGAGCGCGGTTGACAATTCCAACGACAAGTCGGAGGCTGAGGAGAGGCGAGGCTCAGACAGGAGCGCAGGAAACGTAAATTTGTTCGCGGGCTATAGTAGTGCTGAGGATGGGCCATGGAAAATCAAATGCAGACCAAAAAATATTTATTCAGGATCGAAGGGACGACGAATGTTTCGTGGGGACCGGAATTGAGGAGTGCCACCGTGTTCCTGACTAAAGAGGAAGCCGACGCAGCCATAAAGGCTAAAGGGAAAGACGCTACTGGGATCGAGAAGATTGATGCTTATGTTGTGGTGAAGGACGACAATATAACACTGTGAGCGTGGGTCCAGCATAGACAGCGGTTCGATTCGCCCGTTTCTTTCGGCTTCGCGGTGCCGGTTGTTCTGCTCCCGGAGCAGTTCTCATGGATGGAAGCACAATGCCAATCCGCGGTCGCCTGTCACGAACTACTCCACGTTCGCCGCCGGGACTGGGCCTCGCTCCGACAAGCGATCATCTCCCTCGAAATTGAACCGAGAGCCTTACCATTTCGGACTCAACGTACAAACAGCGTCACCGCAATTCCGGCAACGACAAGTTTGACCAGCCACCCGAGTGTGTGTGCCGCAGCAATGGCGGGGGTCAGCTTTATGAAGAGAGCGTTCGCAATCGTCAGCGGCAGAGGTCCGATAAGCCAGACAGCAGTCGCGAATTTGAGAGTCGCGCTGTATGAGGAGAGATGCAACTGAGCACAGACAACGATAAAAACGGAGCACGTCAAGAAAGGCAGCAGACTAGCCCAGATGATCGCTTTTGTTTCTCCCTGGCCTCCACGGTGTCGCCAGATTTCAGGATGCTTGTCGTAGCGTCTGTAAAGCCAGTCGCCCATGAACAGCCAGTCGGTCATTGACGACACGATGCCGGAGGCCACAACCGCCAACGCGATGTGAGTCCAAGGCATACCGTTAAAGCGCACTCTAGCACAAGATAGAATTTAATCGTCCGTGGGAAAGTTTCCGATAACGGCGACGGCGGAGTCGGTTTCCACATCTATAGATTCTGGGAATGTCACCTCACCGGCTTGCGGCGAGGCTTCTGCTTTTTGGAAACTGACCGAATAATCAGTTTTCCCTTTCTCCCCGCCGGAAAAGGCGTCTTAGCCTGAGCGATCGTGGCCTCGATGAGTGCTTCGACCTCGGGAACTGCTAACGTCTTTGCAGACTCAAAACGCAAGAAACGATTTTGCGCACCCGACCCGAGCAATATTTTTTGCGGGTCGGGAAGCGTCGCACCACGATAGAAGGAGAGCCCCACTCCGTTCGCTCCTGCAGCAATCGAAACAATGCAATCGGAAGGGCGTTCGGTCGAACAATATCCGATGACGAAGAAGTTGTAATTGTCATACACCAACTCGTTGGCGGCGGCTAGCCGCTTGCGTAACACTTTGCGCATCGCGCGAATCAAGGTCCGATGTTCTGAGCTGGAATTTGTTGATGAAGCCCTGAAGCTGTTTCTCAGCATTGGGCGATTTCATCGGCATGACTTTCCCACCGGACTTCATGGAGTCGTAATCCCTCAATCTCGAATGATTAGATTTTTGCTGTGGATTGTAACTCAATTCCGCACGCAGAATGAATCTACCTACGGATTTGCATTTGCCCGCATGTACAGTTTACTCGGGCCGTAGCGAGGCCGGGCCTGGTCGTGAGACCTCAATCAGGCAAATCGAAGCGCGCTTGTCCGTTTATCGGGACCTAGATTTACCACGCGGCACTTGTTATGAGCTCCACGTGGTGAGAGGATCTTCGACGGAACTCGACTATAGACTGAAGCCGGGAACGTACTGGCTCGCAGCTCACTTGGCCGGGTTCGGGGCAGACAATCGCAGGACCTTTACCGTGGCAAACATTGATCGCGTTAAGACTGCTTTACCGGACGCAGCGCGATCCGTGCGCACGTTTGACATGGTAAACCCAGAAAGTAACCTCGGACCACCACCCATGTCGAATGCGCTGCAATTTGAAGTTCCCAACGGATAGATTGCAGGTTGGACGATCGTCGGCAAACGGAACACGCAACGCATCCCGTAATCCTGGCACTGCTCAGCCTTGCGGACCTCGTTGGCGTCACAGCAACTTTGATCGCGCTAAGACTGCTGAGCAATCCTGCCAACATACCAAATCGAAATACGGCCCCGAGGACGAAAAAGTCAAACAGCAAATACGCGATGCGGTAAACCTAGGAACCTCGCGGGGTGCGTACATCTCCGAATTACTCAACTCAAGCGCGGGCGGGCCTTACCTCGAGTGCCACAAAGGATCCTTGCCGGTCCACTCCAAGAAGCTGATCTGCGCGACTACTTGCGGTGGCACCCGGACACATTTCTTCATCTTCTCCGCTTCCATCGGTTCGCCCTAACTTTCCCGTCTCTGGCACTCGCACTTGACTCTAGCCTAGACTCCAGGGTGTAACCTGATCTCTAGTTCGAAGTGAGAGGTTTTATGCAGATCGGCCAAGTTTCAAAGTTGGCTGGCATGACTGTAGATGCCATACGCTTCTATGAACGGAACGGGCTGCTTGCGATGCCAGCACGCAGTGCAGGCGGATTCCGCCTTTACTCTGCCGATGATCTTTCGACTCTGCACTTCATTCGCGCCTTGCAGACGCTGGGCTTTTCACTGAATGAGATTCGTGAATTTCTGTTCCTGAGAACAAATGACCTACGTGCGTGCTCCGAAGTGCGGAAGAAGCTTGACCGCAAGTTGAAGGATATTCACGCGAGAAGAGTCGCACTTGTGAAGCTGGAAGACGAACTCAAGTCCGCTCTGACAAAGTGCAACACTCAACTTAGACGTCCACGCGGGAAGAAATCCGGTCGATGCCCGGTGCTAATCGTTTTCGGCGATTCAAAGCGCAAAGGTGACGAATGAAGATTGAAGTTTTGTATGTACCAAACTGTCCGAATCACAGTGTAGCAGTTGAACGGCTGCGCGAGATTCTGTCAGCAGAGAGCTTTCAAGCGCACGTTGACGAAATTCTGGTGAGAGATGCAGCCATGGCGCAAGCACTAAGGTTTCCCGGTTCGCCGACGATTCGCGTAAACGGTCATGACGTTGTGCCACAAGACGAACAGACAAAGTCATTTGGTCTCATGTGCCGCTTATATATCGATGGGAGTGGTGCTCCCTCTGAGAGAAGCATACGCGTGGCAATCGCAAAGGCGCGTCACGTAGGAACCTGATGGCGAACTGGAAGACAACGAGTGTTTCCCTGGGTGCGATTGTGACTTCGTTGCTCACGCTGGGTTGTTGTTTGCCGCTTGCATTTCTAGGTGCGGTAGGCGTAGCCGGAAGTTCGGTATTTTTCACCCGCGCTCAGCCTTGGCTCCTGGCACTTTCTGTAATCCTATTGGGAATCGGTTTCATTCAAGTCTATCGTGGTGTCCGTTGTCGAGTGCGTCAAAGCAAAACAGCAATCGCTTTACTGGGATTGGCCACGATCTGCGTGGTTCTTCTTCTTCTTTTTCCCCAAGTCATAGCCGGAGTGCTCGCAGATATTGCTAGTGGGGGAAAACGATGACCAAGCGTGTCAGTGTCGCTGCTGGTCTTATCTTGGCGGGACTACTTGCGCTGGGCTGGCACTATTATGGCGGGACAACAGTTCCGCCAGGACAACCTCCGCTTGCCTCACTCACCACAGAAAACTTCGGTGAATTGAGGACAGCATTCAATGCTAGTGTCGGAAACGTACGCGTTGTACTTCTGCTCTCTCCAACGTGACCAACCTGTCTGCGGGGGTCTTCCGCAGTCGAGGATGTCCTAAAGCAAAACTCGAATCCACATATTCGTGTTTTTGCGGTGTGGGAACCGATTCTGCCCACTGACTATGCCAGTCCGGGAACGGCTGTATTGGCACGACTGTCGGACCCGCGAGTTGCTCAGTATTGGGACAAGGATCACCTCCTTGCAGAGACACTAGGCCAGAAGCTGGAATCTGACAAAGATCACCCCCGACCGAACTGCTGTACCCGTAAAGGCGTTCAATGGGATGAGGTTGCCGTTTACGATCAAAACGCCGCGTGGGACGGCCAGCTCCCACGTGCGGTTTTTCTAAACGGCCCTGTGGTTCGTGCTGCCGATTTCGCGAAGGTAGTCTCGAAGCTTCTCTCTGAGTGAACGGCCAACTCCTGATGATCGGAACTTCGCCACGCAGTCCAATTCTGTTGTCGTGGCGACGGCGCAGTATCCGTCGCATTTGATTACAGGCGGTCGTTCCAACAATGTGACGAGCCGACCCTCATGACCAAATCCTCGTGCGTACGGCCAGCCACGCTTCCTCGCCCGTACCGCCTTTAGTGGCTTGCCGAGCCCTGTGCGGTAAAGTCTGATCTTAGTCCAGAGAAGCGCAACAAAGATCCGCAAATTCCCGGGAGGATAGGCAGCACCCGGCCCCACAAACGCTCCGAGGAATCCACAACTATTGTTCCGACACCAAAAATGGGTAGGCAAACAATCCGGCAATGGCTCCAAACAAACCGCCGTAAACAAGCCAACCGGAATTATCGCGGGATTCCAGTCCAAAGTGTTCGGTGCCGGTGGCCCCCTTCGGCCTACGAATGCGCCGAAAACTAAAATCGTTGCGCCGCCAACGATTCCCGAGAACAGCGACAGAGAAATGGCACGTATCTCTTTCGCGATTTGTCCCACGAGATTCTCCGAGGAGAGTCATCGTGGTTCGATTACCCGTCAGCCATTTCGATACGATCCAGTTCTGTTAGCTTCAGCTAACAGCTTTCTTCGCCTGCTTCCTCACCTTCGCCCAACGCTTCCTGGCCGCCGCCGCGATCTTCGCCCTTCCAGCCGCAGAGAGAACGCGCTTCTTCACGCCCTTCGCTTCGACTGCGGTCGTGTGTCCCAATGCCTTAGCGGCGGATCGGATACCGTTCAGTTGGTGCTGCAACTTACCCATTTGCTTTTCGAGCTTCTTCTCTTCGCGTTTGATCGCTGCCAGAATGTGCATGAATCCTCCGCAGAGAATCTATCTCAAACCGAAGTCTCGGGCTAGATGTGACGGCTCGGCCAGTAACTTGGCCCAACAATGAATTTGAGCTTCGCGACGAACTAATCTTCAAGCCGTGGCGTCTGGTAGGCGTAGGACTCGTATCGGGTCACGCTGGCTGCGGTCGCCGTGTTGGCCATATAGTTGTGGATGCGTAGATGGTGAAGAACTTTCGCCACGTCATCGGAGCTTGAATTCCAGTATGGAAAGACAAGAACGAATTAAGGATTGGCTCGATTCGGTGTACTCGGATTGTCGCTCCGCCTTTCGCCAACTCCGCAAAACCCCCGGCTTCACTGCCATCGTCGTTCTCACTCTTGCTTTCGGTGTCGGAGCCAACACCGCCGTATTCAGTATCTGCAGTGCGGTTCTCATTCGCGCCCTACCCTATCCCCATGCAGAACGGCTCGTAAAAGCCGATGTGTACGACCTAAAATCAGGAGAGGCCTACGGCGAGACCTCGTATCCAGACTTCACGGATTGGAGTGAACAAAACCACTTCTTCGAACATCTCGCGGCGTACGAATCCAAGACATTCAATCTTTCAAGACTAAAGCAACCAGAGCATGTCAAAGGCGAGGTCGTATCGTCTGATTTTTTCGAAACTCTCGGCATCCGGCCATTCCTTGGTCGGACCTTTGCCGGTGAGCGAAATCAGCAAGCGGTAGTGCTTAGCCACTCACTTTGGTCACGCGCGTTCGGTTCCGATCCTGGAGCCATCGGCCGGTCGATTGCTTTGGACGGATATAGTTATGAGGTGATCGGAGTTATGCCGCGCAGCTTTCAGTACCCCGATCTAGAGTCGGAACTCTGGGCCTCAATCACCCCCGCCCGTCCTGATTTGCGCGAGGAGATCGCCGCCCGTGGGAACCTTGGATTTTTTGTCATCGGTCTGCTTAACACCAACGTCACCGTGTCTCAGGCGCAAGCGGGGATGGATGCAATTGCAAGCGGCCTCGAACAGAAGTATCCAGAATCAAATCGAGACCTCGGAGTGCGACTCGTACCGCTGCAAGAAGACATGGTGGGAAAATTTCGACCAGCGCTGCTTATTTTAATGGGCTCAGCAGGTCTTGTGCTCCTGGTTGCGTGTACGAACATCGGAACCTTGCTCCTGACACGCGCTGGCACGAGGCTACCAGAAATCGCGATTCGTACTTCGTTGGGGGCGAGTCGGTACAGAATCCTCGGGCAGTTGCTGACTGAGAGTCTCCTTCTGGCGCTCGTTGGCGGCGCACTAGGCGTCCTCCTTGCTTTCCCGCTGATGAGCGCGATGCTGGCATGGGCACCAACTGACATCCCAAGAATTTCCTCTGCACATATCGATCTGCCGATGCTTGCCTTTGCCGGCCTGACCTCAATGTTTACGGGAATACTCTTTGGTCTCGCGCCAGCCTGGCAGAGTTCACGCAGAAATCCCAATTCATCACTGAAACGGACTGGACGAAGTGTCCAAGGACGTAAACCTCTTACCCAGGCTATGGTGGTTGCTGAATTCGCCCTGTCCTTAATTTTACTAACTGCTGCCGGTCTGCTGGGAAAGAGCTTGTTTCTCCTAAATCAGGTCGATCCTGGCTTTCGTGCCGATCATCTCTTAACGGTTGAACTCTACCGCTCCATGTCCGATGACGGCCAAGATGCGAATTGGAGGAATTGGACAGGCTTCTACCAGGAACTACTTGCTCGCATTCAAGCGCTTCCGGGCGTAGATTCCGCTGGGGCAACATTGGCATTGCCCATTCAAGGGCGTGTTTGGAATATCAGTTTTAGGATCGACGGTCGCCCATTCGGACGTCCATCTGAACAGCCGCAGGCCGATTCGCGCATTGTTTCCAATAATTACTTTGACGTAATGAAAATTCCCTTGAGGAAGGGACGGTATTTCTCAGAATACGACACGAAGGATGCACCGCATGTTGCTGTCATAAACGAAGCGCTTGCGCGCCTCTACTGGCCTAACGAAAATCCAGTTGGTCGCTTCATTGAGATGGGAGCATTCGGTGCAGGCCGCTGTGAAATTGTGGGTGTTGTCGGCGACATTCGACAGACGAACCTAAGCGATGAACCGGCTCCAGGAATCTACGTTCCGTACACTCAAGAGATCATGCCATGGCAGACGCTTGTGGTACGTACTAAGAGCGACCCCATGGCTCTTGCCGCGCCAATCAGACACGAAGTCGCTTCACTCGATCCAGAGCAACCCGTAGCTCGCGTTGCAACGATGGATGAATTGAAAGCGGCATCCACAGCGCAGCCTCGATTTCGTAGTTTTCTTCTAGGGACCTTCGCTAGCATTGCTTTGCTCCTGTCGGCGATTGGAATCTACGGCGCGATGGCCTACACCGTTAGCAGACGTACGAATGAGATTGGCATCCGAATGGCACTGGGAGCACGGCCCGTGAACATCCTCAGACTGATTGTTGGTGAAAGTATGAAGTTGACATTCCTGGGGGCCTCGTCGGGTCTAGTCGGAGCTTACGCGGTGACGCGTGTGGTGAAAAGCCTACTCTTCGGCGTTACCAGCACCGACCCGTTCACCTTCGCGAGCGTCACGTTGCTTCTGTGTTTCGTGGCTGTGCTCGCGACTTATATCCCGGCCCGTCGTGCGTCTCGTGTCGATCCGTTGGTTGCCATCAAATACGAATAAGGCAGAAGTTCCTCCATGTTTCCGCTCGTCGGTGAAGCTCCACAGTGCCGCATAGCATTAAACTGGTCCGCCAGTCTTGGAGGCCCCATGATTCAGACCGTGCCATGGCGATGCTTCTCTTCGATCCCCACCGGCTACGCGCAGGGCATCCAACCTGTAAGTCGGCTTGCAGTCCGCCATCAAGCTTCTCCACACATCGCGCTTGGGATAGTTCTTTGCCCGATGCATCTCGCATCGAGATGTCCACGTTCGCTACAGCTTGATCCACCGAAACCTTGCCCCACAGAATCGCGTCGGCACCCATCACCGAACCCACCTTCGCAAGAGCGCCCTCGGTGGCCGGGTCTTCATCGGCACGTTGGTTCTTGTGCAAGTAGCGGTGAACTTCAACTCGGTCGACCACCGTGAAACCATGAGCGCTTTCCTCTATCAGCCCTGAAAACGTGCCCGCGAAAATCTCCCATGGAACGTCTTCTTAATCCATCTGTAAAATTGGGAACGTAGACTTTTTTGATCCCCGACCGGGCAATATCCTTCGCGAGCTTTTGCGCGAAGGTTCTCCTTTCGCCGATATTGACTGCATTTGAGGCGAGCGCCAAGAACAGAAGAATTACTAGCGTCACGACTGGCCGGAGTTTCATCGACGCTCCAGACCATCGAACCGAACAGAGTGTACATCTCAGGCTTGATTTCCGGCTCCTCCAGCAGCTTCGGCACGAATGAATAGATCGCGAAGGAGAGGCCGAGGACGAACGCCCAATACGCCTCGTACCGATGGAGCAAGAAAACCATGGTGATGCCATACGTAAGCGCGAAGAGCGCAATGGTCGCGGCAATGCTGGTCGGGAATCGCGGAGTCGAAATTATCATGAGGGATTTCTGCTCCTTATATCACAGCCATCCACGGATGGAATATCCGTGAGCACACTTGAAACGCCGCGCGTGGGAACATTTGGACCGCTGTCTCCGTATGGAAGAAAGTGATTGAACCCAATCGATCTACGCCGTATTGGGTACGAACGTCCATCCTCTTCGGTGTCGGCCTCTTCCTCATTGCTCTGACCGTTTCGGCCATCTTCATCCCACAGCTTCGGCTTCTTCACTCACTGCAAGCCCTTATCTATGTGGCGTTGATTGTCCTCACAAAGCGCAACAGCCCATGGGGATATGGCGTTGGAGTCGTAATCGCGACGGCGTGGAATTCCATGAGTCTCTTCATTACGCACTTATTTCAGGTAGGCGTCGGGCAGTTGTTGGACCTCGGTCGCGGCGGCCATGTAAGCCGACCAGACTCACTGATGGTAATGGTGGGTGGGATTGGCCATTTCGTTCTAATCTTCGCTTGTATGATTGGGTTCTTAAGGCTTCGACCGAACAAGAGAGACTGGCTTCAATTTTCCGCAGGCGGATTTTTGGTCCTGGCATATATGGCTTTGATCATTTTCGTCGCAGCACCACGCTAGATTCTGTTGCAACCAAAAACAACGTCCAGAAAGGAAAGGGCGACCCCGTTAGAGCCGCCCGACTCCACTCCAATCTCACTTCAGTTGGTTCGAACCAGCCTTCAGCCTGTTTTTTTTCAGACGCAAGAGTTCATTGACCTGGCGGGTTAGCTCGAGCAGCTTCCGGGGTTCTTGTTCCGTCACGGCTTGCCGGCACAGCTGCTTCCAGCGTTCTTCGTTCTCGCGCATGAAACCTCCTGCAACCTCAATTCGAACCATCGTTACCTTCCCGAAGAGGCCAGTCGCCCCTCTTCTTCAGATAGAAGAGGGCGTCCGTGGAATTCCAATGTATCGGACACTCCCGCTTGCCACATCGGTAGTGGGTATCGGTTGGCATCTCGGTGCGAATCATGGCTTTACGGTGAAGCGGACACACAGGCGCTCTGTCGGTCAAGCGTTCCTCCTTTACGTAGTCGTGCTTACGTAAAGGAGCGGTTAGGAACCAGAAAAATACACTGTTCTCATTGGAATTTGGGGCAGGCTGACTGTCACCAGTGTTACCAATACATTCGATTTTGAGGCGTTTGACGCGGATGCTGACGAAGCGGGTGGGGCAGTGCAGGAAACTCTTACGGCTGTGAATGGGTGACGGCGAGAGATGCGACGTGTATGTCCAGGCAAGCTGGAGCGCAGCGGTGCGCCCCTAGATGTGCCGCGTGCAGCGGCCAAAACTATTCGTGGCGCAGGGCGATTATGGGGTCGGTGTGGACGGCGCGGCGGGCTGGCAGGTAGCACGCTACGAGCGCGACGGCGGCGAGTAGCAGCGCTACGGCGACGATGGTTGTTGGGTCGTTGGGGTGGACGTTGTAGAGCATGTCGGACATGAAGCGGGTTAGGCCTAGGGCGGCGGCTATCCCGGCTGCCAGGCCAATCGCTACGATTGCTACGACTTGCTTGATGACGAGGCGCAGGATATCGCGCGATTGAGCGCCCAGGGCCATGCGGATGCCGAGTTCGCGGGTGCGCCAGGCGACTTCGTAGGAGAGCAGGCCGTAGAGGCCGATGCAGGCGAGCGCTAGCGTGAGGATGCCGAAGAAACTCGATAGACGCGTCATCAGACGCTCCTGAAACAACGACTGATCGATACGCTCGGATTGTGTCGAAATTTCGAACACGGGCAAATTACGGTCGGCGGCCGAGACGACGTCGCGCACCGCCGGAACGAATGAAGCTGGGTTGGTCGAGGTCCGCAATTCGAAGTAAACGCCTCGGCCGACCGACGGCATGTACATCGTCGGGTGAATTTCGCGGCGGAGATCCGAATACTTCGTGTCGCCGACGATTCCGACGACCACGTAACCCGGCTGATGTGGCTCGTTTTCGTCGTCGAGGACGCCGATATGCTTGCCGATGGGGTTCTGATTCGCGAAATGTTTTTGGGCAAACTCGCGATTGATCAACACGGGAATAGGCGGAGCTTTGACCGGCTGGAAGGGGATGTGTTTTCCCGCGGGAGCAGCTTTCTCCGCAGCCTCGTGTGCACGCTCTGAAGCTCTCTTGGCGGCATCCGAGATGGCGGCCGTGCCGAAATCGGCAGCAGCGAACATACGGCCAGTTAGCACGGGAATCTTCATCGTCGAGAAGAAGTCGAGGCCGATTCCCATAATGTCCACCTGTGAGCGGCTGTTTGGAGGAGCGCCATCGAAGTGCACGTCGGTGCCGGAAAGGCTGCCGCTGAGGAACGCATTTTCGGAATAAGAGGCGGAAATAACTCCAGACAACGCGGCCAGACGCCCTTGCAAACCGCGATACAGTTGCGCGCTTTGCGTATCGGTGTATCCAGCGAGCGTCGGGTTGAGCCCGAATAGCAGCAGATTTTGGGACTCAAACCCGGGATCGATGTCGCGAAGATTTTTCAGCGTGCGGACGAATAGACCTGCCCCAACGGCGACCACGATGGAAAGTGCGACTTGCGCGACGACGAGCGCGTCGCCCAAGCGGAGCCACCGACCGGTCGATCCTTTCGCCGGCGACGAAGGACTTTCCTTGAGCGCGGGGTTCACTTCGACACGCGCGCACCGGCGGGCTGGAGCGAGGCCGAACAGGACGCCGGTGACACAGGTTAGGACAAGAGTGAAGGCGAGGACGCGAAAATTGGGTTCGACAACGTATGGAAAGGTGCCTTGGCGCAGTTCCGCAAGAGCGTGCGTGATCGCATGCACTCCCCAATAGGCGAAAAGTATGCCGAGCGCGCCGCCGAGCGTGGAAAGAAGAACGCTCTCGGTGAGGAGTTGACGGATGATGCGGCCGCGTCCGGCGCCGATGGCAATGCGCAGCGCCATTTCTTTCTGGCGGCGCGCAGATCGAGCAAGCATGAGGCCGGCGACGTTGGCGCACGCGATCAGCAGAACGATTCCGACGGCGGCCATCAAAGAGTTGAGCATCGGGGCGATCCGGTTACTTTGTCCGCGAAATGCTTCTTGCACGGACAAGACGCCGATCATTGGATCGTCCGCTTCTTGAAAGAGCGGTTTGGCTCCGTGAATGGTGTCGTTGCGGAAGATCGTCGTAACCGCAGTCTGCGCTTGCGCGATCGAGACATTCGGCCGAAGACGACCAACGATCGTGACCCAGAAGCTGTCAGATTCGAACAGGCGATTCCCCGTATCCCACCATTGCGAACGGACCTGGAGAACAAGCGAGAGGGGCATGTAGAAATCCTGGAATTTGCCCGGCGTGAGATGGGTGAAGTGCGGGTCGGCAACACCAACGATCATCGCGGGTGTGCTGTTGAGGCGAACGGATCGGCCAACGGCGCTGGGATCGGAAGCGAAGGATCGGCGCCAGTAATTGTAGTCGAGAACGATGGCGGCGGGAGCGCCAGACGTGTCGTCGGCGGGATTAAGCGGGCGGCCGAGAAACATGGGGACGCCGAGCGTGGAGAAAAAGTCGCCGGAAACGTACGTTCCGTCGGCAATCGCAGCCGGGCCACCGCCGCTAAAGTTGACTGAAGTGCTGGCGAAGGCGGCAACTCCGGAAAATATTTCGGGTGTTCGGGCGCGGACCGATTGGAAGAACGGAACGGATAGCGAGCAGTCAACTTTTTCGTAAATGCAATCGCCGTATGAACTGCGGCCTTTGAAGTCCGGTTCCTTACGCGCTTTCCAACTCAGGACGACGAGATGTTGCGGGTCGGAGACCGGGATGGAGCGAAGCATCACCGCGTCGACGAGCGTGAAGATGGCGGTATTGGCGCCGATGCCGAGCGCGATCGTGATGACGACGACGGCGGCGAAGACGGGCGATTTGCGAATGCCGCGCAAGGCGAAGCGCAGATCCTGCGCGAGATGATCGAACCACGCGGCGATCCAAATTCCGCGCGTGTCTTCCATCACCCGGGTAACGTTGCCGAATTTGCGCATGGCGGCGTAGCGGGCTTCTTCGGGAGACATTCCGCGGGCGATGTTGTCCTGGGTTTCGATGTCGATGTGATTCTGGATGTCGGATTCGAGACCGGAGAGCATGCGCTTGCGATTGCGATTGGTCATCGATCGCATCATGATTTGTTCTCCTGCCTTGCGGGGCGGAGGATGCGGGCGATGGCGCCGGCGAATTTGTCCCATTTGCGGGTTTCGAGCGCGAGCTGGCGGCGGCCCTTGGGCGTCAACGAATAAAACTTGGCGCGGCGATTATTTTCGGAGGTGCCATCTTCGGCGGCGATCCATTTGCGCTTGATGAGTCGGTGAAGGGCGGGATAGAGCGAGCCTTGTTCGACTTGCAGAACTTCGTCGGAGCGGAATTCGATGGCCTTGGCGATGGCGTGTCCGTGGGCGGGGCCAAGGAGAAGCGTGCGGAGGATGAGGAGGTCGAGCGTGCCCTGGAGCATTTCGATGCGATCGAGTTCGTCTTTAGTAGACATTCTAGGTGGAGAATAGGAGTGTTCACCTCGAATGTCAAGGGGAAGGGTGTCTCGCTAATTCCCACGCGTTCCGTCGGGACGATCGGGGACAAGGTTCGAAAAGAAACGACTGCCCGGCATCATTGGCGACACAGAGTTGGAAGAAACGAGTTACCTCAATCCGTCGAGAACGTAGAGGTCGGAGGTGATACGGGAATAGGCGTAGATGTAGCTTTTGAGATCGAGAGAGAAGTTGGGAGGGGCGTTGTCGATGAGGCCGGTGGCATCCATAGGGCTAAAGGTCCTGAACGGCGTCCGCTTGCCGGTGGAGAGATCGATGATGAAGACGCGCTCGGGAATTTCGGTGCGACCAACAATGATGTGCTTTTCGTCGATCCACTGAACCGGCTCGTCGCCGTCGAGGGCGCCCGGGATAAGTGTGGCCTTGCCGGTCGCAACGTCATAGACGACGGGGTGACGATCGGGGTCTAGCGCGGCCACACGTGAGCCGCTTCCAGAGATGCAGCCGCGATAGCGAAATTCGACGCCTTCGGGACCGAGCGGGCGAGGCGAGCCACTGTTGAGATCCTGAACGTACATTCTTACGCCATGTTCGTCGGCGCGATTGCCGAGTTCCAGCACACGATGGGCATCGGGAAAGAAATAGGCTTGATGGACCTGAAGATCGCCGGTATCGATGACGCGAAGTTCCCCGGCTCCTGTGGGAAATTCGGTAAGGCGGCGCTTGCCGTTGGATCCGGACGTCATTGCGATGACCCATTTGCCGTCGGGGGAGAGAGAAGGAGCGGTGCCGTCACCCAGGCGAACGGCGGGAGAGCCGTCGGTAGGACGGACATAGATCACGCCGGTTTCGCCGCCGGCTTCGCCGGTTTCATCAAAAGATACGATCTTGCCGTCGTCGCTGATATCCCTAGGAACCGTCCAGTCGTGCCAACTGAGATCGGTTTCCGTTTTTGCCCCCGGCGCGAAGCCAATCATGCCAGCGCGCCAGTCGTCCCGAGTAAAGAGGACGCGGCCTTGTTTTGAAATGTCGTGCAGGGTGAGGGTGCCGGTGCCGAGATAGACGAGGCGCTCTTTGCCGTCGAGAGTGACGGCGCGGAGTTCGCGGCTGGAACCAGACTTCGTGCCGGTGAACCAGACTTCTTCGCCGTCGGGACGCCAGGCGAGACCCTGAAGGCTGACATACGAAGTGCTGATGGTTTTCTTGGCGCCGGAGGAGTCGATCGTGGCGACAGATCCTCCGTCATCGCGACTGTAAGGGTGGTCGACAAAGGCAACAAGTTTGCCGTTGGGAGAAATGCGGGCGTGGCTCAGCCAGCCGGCAGTTTCGTAGAGAACCTTGCCGATGGGATATTCGATGCGAATTTTGCCGGCGACGCGACGGATGACGGCAAGGCTGGAACCGTCGGGTGACCAATCGGCGTATTCGACGCCGTCGATTATGTCGCGCGGCGCGCCGCCTCCTTGCGGCTGGCGCGCGAGCATGCTCGAGAATTCGAAACCTTCCTCGAAGCGGTGACCGATGCCAACGGCTAGTTCACCCGAGGGCGAAACGGCAAGAATGTTGGCGACCGGCATGTTCAAAGGGCGCGATTCGGTGCTGCCGGGATTGGCGCCGAAGAGCGCAGACGTCCTTCCGTCCCAGGACGCGGAGTAAACGAGATTGCCGTCGGGAGTGAAGCGGGCGCTCCAGATCGTGCCGCGGCGAAATGTGACGCGAAGGGTTTTCGGATTCGATACGGGCGGAGTGGGACGAAGCCAGGCACCGAGAGCAGCGCCGGCGGCGAGCAGGGCGACAGCGGCAACCGCGGGAACGAACCGGCGGCGGCGCTTGGCCGCGGCCGAGGATGCGGCGCTTGTCGCCGAGATGCTGGAGACGGATTCCAGGTCGAAGGCGATGTCGTGCGCGGATTGGAAACGCTGCGCGGGTTGTTTTTCGAGGCAGTGGCGGACGATGCGCTCGAGGCCGGGGGCGATGGCGGCGGGGCTCGAGGGATTTGTGCGCGTCGCGAAATCCTGAGGATCCTCGTTGAGAATCGCGGTCATCGTCTCGGCGCTGGTATTGCGTTTGAAGGCGCGCTGGCCGCAGAGCATTTCGTAGAGGATGCTGCCGAAGCTGAAGATGTCGGAGCGATGATCGACGGCGTCGCCGCGAACTTGCTCGGGCGACATGTAGCCGACAGTGCCGAGGATTTGTCCGGCGCTGGTTTGAGATTCGGCGATCGTTACGTTCGAAACGCCGATGGAGGATTGATCGTTCGCGCCATTGGCGGGAAGGGTGCGGAGTTTGGCGAGGCCGAAGTCGAGAATTTTGACCTGGCCAGTCTTGGTGACGAAAAGGTTTTCAGGTTTTAGGTCGCGGTGGACTATGCCGCGGTCGTGGGCCGCCGCTAGGCCGTTGGCGAACTGGACGGCTAGTTCAATGGCTTTGCGCGTGGGCATGCCAGCGGCGGGGATGCGTTCGCGGAGCGATTCGCCTTCGAGAAGTTCGGAGATGATGTAGTGGACGCCGTTGGCTTCGCCGACGTCGTAGATGCTGACGATGTTGGGATGATTGAGCGCTGCGACGGCGCGTGCTTCCTGTTCGAAACGGCGGAGACGGTCGGCGTCGTTAGTGAAAGAGGCGGGAAGAATTTTCAGCGCAACGTCGCGGCGCAGGCGCGTGTCGTGGGCACGATAGACTTCGCCCATTCCGCCGGAGCCGATGAGAGCGACGATTTTGTAGGGGCCGAGCGGAGTGTCGGGCGCGAAAGGCATTGGGCGCCGGGATTATACATTTTCAGGGGCTGGGTAGCGAGAAGTCCGAGGATGACGCGGCACTCGGCGGAGCGATCGGCGCGATCACGGTTTGGGTGGCGGGCTGATGGTCATGTTGCGGGATTGAAGAAACGCCGAGAGGTCAGCGAAGAGTTTCTCTTCGCCGGGCGAGGGAGGAGCGGCCGACCAGGAAAACGACGATCCGGCTGGGAATTGCGACAGCTTACTCTTGAGAGCGTCCAGCGAGTGGAGATCGTACTGAAGGAGATTGAAGTTGGGTTCGTCACCCGGAATGTAGAGGATCTGCCAAGGCTTGGCGTCCCACGAAGTAACGAGGTTGTCGAGTTGCTGGCGCATGTTTGCGTCGACGCTAAGCGGACGAAGTTTCTCAAACGTGTCTTTGCCGGCGAGCCACGCGGTGCCTGAGAAAATTGCCTGCTGAAGAGTTTCACCGAGCCCTGCTTCGTACAGATGAGGATTCGGGCCGCCTGGATCGTACTGCAGTTCGTGCTCGCGACCCTGCCACTTGGCGCTCCACTTCGTCAGATGCTCCCACAATGTTTGCTCGACAGAGGCGTCACCGTAGCGCCCCAGAACTGCGGCAGCGTTGCCGGCAACCTGCGGGTCGTCATCATCGATCGCGTGCAGCGCGATCGAGGTCAATACCGAATCGAAGTGCAGCTGGCTCACTTGTCCAAGAAGGCTGTGGTTACAGGCGTTGAAGTCTCCGCCGCGGGCGGCGATGCCCGCTTCGATCCGCGGGCGAGCGGCAATGGGATCGGCGCGCAGAAGATAAGCGAGATCCGGCTCCTGCACCATGCAGGCCCAGTGGCCGACATTTTTGTCGGTGATCGCGAGCATGCGGGGAAGAACGGCGAACGTGGCGTAGCGATGGATGAGGGACGCGAGATTTCCCGCGAATTCGTAGGCGCTCTGGTCGTCGGCGATGTCCGCGAAATGCTCGACCAGGGCGTCTTCAACTTCGGGCAGGGTTTTGTCCCGAAGAATGCCCAAAGTCGCGGCATTGAACCTGGGCTTGGGGCGCAGAATTTCGCGGATGATCGCCGGGCGCGCTTCTTCGGGTGCGAGTTCGTACCAGCGGCGAAAGGCGACGGCGCTGAGCTGCAGAGAGGTGTAGGCGTTCCATTCCGTCAGCATGGGAAAGTCTTCGTAGTGCTCGGCAGTCTTGCGGACGATGGGAAGCCAAGCAGCGCCGCCGGCCGATTGCCATCGGTATTCAAGCAGTTCGGATTGCTTCTCGATGGGGAGACGGTCGAAAACGTCGACGAGTTGTGCGGCCAGACGCTGGGGGGCTCCTTGCGGGAGTGCGTCGTCGGGGCTGACCCGATTTAGCGCCGTGAACAAGCTTGCGGGGAGAGCATCGCCGCGTTTTTTCGGAAGGCTTTCGACGAGGTCGTTGCGTAGTGCTTTGTAGGCATCGTCGTAGTTCCTGTGATGCACTTCGTAGGGTTCATCGGGATCGAGAGAGACGATCGCGAGCGTCGAGACGAACACGGAGGCAACCGGAAAGTCGGGATCGGACAGGAGGCGCCGCATTTCGGCGCGTGCGACTTCATGTTCGGGAGACGCGACAAGCCCAAACATGAAATCGGGGTCGTTTTCACGGCCAGGGAGATGGCGAGCCATCTCCCTGGCGGCATCGGGCGAGCCGAGATAGCGCAGCGTTTTGGCGCCTCGCAGCCGCGGACTTTCTGGGTCAGTGACAGGCTGAGACGATTCGAGATCCTTGAGCGCCTGCTGCAACGTGGCGCGCTGCCATTCGGGTGTGGCCGGCACGATCGTCAAGAACAAAGTATCGGACGTGACGGACATGTGATCACCATACGGGTTGGCGGTGCTGGTGGGTTCGCCAACGCGCGAGGACTCCACGGTAACGGCGTATTTGCCCGGCGCGGTGAATTGGATCCACTCGTTGAGCTGCAAGGTAATTTTCGTGGGCGTTTCGGAAAGAAATGCAGCGTTCGAAAGTCCGCTACCCAGAAATCCCGCAAAGGAATTGAAATAGGAACGCAACGGGTCGGTCCAACCGGGGTCGGGGGTGACGTTGAATTTGTCGTGACTCATGCGGCCGCTGCGATCGTAGCGTGCGAGATTGAGCAAATAGCGATGCGGGGAGGAGCTGGAGAAATTGAGTTCGATGGGAATGACTTCGCCCAGGTAGAAAGTGCTTTTGGTTGTGGAGATGTGGAGCGTGGCACCGGAAGTGTGAGCCGCCTGTTTTTGTGCGTCGATATTCTGAGCGTGAGCGCCCGAGGACGTCATAAATAGAAGGAAAGCGAATTCAAGGAGCGCGTGAGCTGAGAGGTTGAGGAAGTTACGCATGATGGTCATTCGATTATCGTTAGGGCTGGTTGTAAAGATACTCGGCGGCGATTGCAAGTTGCCTCGGGGTTGCCGGCGGCGAGACGTTGCGACTTTGATCTCGCAGAGGACGAGAATCGCTCGCAAGTCGTTTGCGGAGGAAGTGGTAGGTGATGGTGGCGGTGATGTAGGACTTGAGCGGGACGGCGACGACGCGTTCGATTGGCGATGGGTATGAGGGATCGGTAGGGTACGCGAAGGTTTCGGTGGTTTCGCCCGTGTAGCCGTGGGCGATCAGGAATTGCGTGGAGATGGTGATGCGGCCGTCCTGCAAGGGGCGTAGGAGTTCGCCGCGGAGTTCGGTAACGCTCGGCCCAGTGAATCCGTCGCCGACGGGCCTGGCGGCGACGTACTCGACTTCGGCGCGAGATTGGAGGCGGAACGGGAGATGGTCGTAGGTGCCGACGGCGTCCCAGATGCTGCGCGGGGCTTCGGGGACGGGCGCGCCGGTGAGGCGGTTTCGGGCATCGGCCTGCGCGTAGGAGGCAAAGAGCGAGCCGTGTGTGAAGTTGCGCTGCAGCGAAGCGGTGACCGCGCGATTGATCGACGGGCCTTCGTCTTCCTGGAGGCCGGTGTCGGGATCGATCTTGGCGAGTTCCTGAGAATTTGTGGTGTGGCGAAGCGTGATCTTAAAATCGGTCTTTTTGATGATTTTGTCGAAGAGGAGTTGATACGCATGCGAGGGAGCGAGCAACGTTGGGCTCGCGAGGTTCGTCGTGCCGATGCGCGGGTCCTCGGTGTGGAAGGCTTCGCCGCAGCTGAGCGCGACGGTGGGAAGAAAGTTTGACGCCGACGCGGGCGGAAGGAACGTCAGCGTGGCTTTTGGCAGCGAGAGGCCCGCGAGGTTGTCGGAGGAGTTTTGCGGATTGATTACGTCCTGGTTGTCGATCCAGATTTCTTCGCGGCGCAGGCCGACGTCGTAGTGAAAATATTTTGAGATTGCGCCGTCGAGCGCGACGTACGGCTCGACGAACGAGAGCGTGAGGTTGTTGCTGGTGACCGGCTCGAAAATGCCGGCGGCGTCGAGGCGGCGGAGATCAAGGTCGCCCGGCGCGTCGCGGCGAAGATCGACGCCGGTGAGGACCGAGAGCCAACTGCGAAATTTCTGTGTGTAGAGCGCGCCGCCGCCGGCGACGGTACGGAATTCGCTTTGCTGGATGAGGCCGCCGGGCGCGGTGAGACTCTGCGTGAAGTCGGGTTCAAAATTCGAACGGAGCGTGAGGCTGTAGGTGCGGAAAAAGGCGGACGTGGTGAGTTGCGTGTGATCGCTGATGCGCCAGGTGTCGCTGGCGACGAAGATCGAAGTGTGCGTGCGGTCGAGCTGGCGATTGTCGACGGTGTCGTTGGGGACGGAGATGTCGATGGGAATGAGTCCTGGGCTATACGAGAAGCCGTAGTAGCCGACGCCGAAAAGCGTCAGTTCGTTGCGGCCGAGCGTGAGCGCGCGAAAGGCGTTGATTTTGTATTGCTGGCGATGCTCGAGGCGCTCGAGATAGCCGTTGCCGTAAGCGGCTTCGATGGCGACGAAGGCGTTGGTGTCGGGATTGCGCGGGCTCCAGCCCGCCACGAAATCAAGATCGCGATAGTCAGCGGTGAGCTGCGCGAAAGTTTGCAGGCGGCGGCGCGGAACGTACGTCGCGGCGAGATCGATCGAGTGGTTCCCTTCCCGGACGTTGAAGGCGCCCCCATCGACGGCGACTGCTTCGATGATCGGCGCGATCAGAAAATTGGGATCGGAGTAGCCATTGCCGTGCGCGTTCGCGGGTAGATTGTTGGGATAAAGAAAATCGCCGATCTGATAGAACTGCGCGATCGGCTCGCCGTGATCACCGGCGACGCCGGGCGCAAAATATTGCGGGGCTTTGATGCCTCCGGATGCGGTTTCGACAGGTAGGCCGGGGATCGAGACGGGGACACCGGGGCGACCGGGATTCGCGTCGAGGACTTGATCGTGGACGACGACGTGTTCGGAGGGATCGGGCGTCATCGGTGAAGGAGCCGAGGACCCCACAACCGTGACCGCCTGACGCAACGATGCGATTTCGCGGAACTGAAGAGGGAATTCGAACAAACTTTTCTCGCGGGAAAGTGTCACATAGCGCGTGACGGGAGCGAACGAAGAGACTTCGGCGGCCAAGCGATAAACACCGGGCGCGATATCGCTAAATGCGAAGCGGCCGGATGAATCGGACGTTGTTTCGCGGATCTTCGCGGTGGTCGGGCCGTCCGGAGTCAGCGTGATGTGAGCATTTGCAACCGGCGTGTTTTGAGGATCGGTAACTTGCCCACGAACCTCTTTCGGCGTTTGAGCAGCGATTGGTCTGCCGCACACAGCGAGCAGCACGAAGAACACAAAACGCGCAAAACGCATCGATGCACGAGCATCGAGATGCGATGGCGAACCTGAGCAAGATTCAGACATTTGCGCGACTAAGAATAGCAAAGACACGCAAAACGTCTCGCGATCACATCGCGTGACGACTTTCGGCGCCGGCGACGATGGGGCGGACTTACTTGGTTACTCTTACCAGTGAAGGTCGCGCGGCAGCACAACGTGAAGCAGCGCGGCGCAGTGGAGTATCGCCGACTGCCCTTCGCATTCCGATGCGATGCGCGAGACCGAAGCGTGCCGGCACGCGTCGATCGAAGCGATTCCCCTCTCGAGCCAATACACCGAAACTGCGCTCGGCTTCCTGTATCCGCCCGCACGTTAATCGAGATCGTTTCAGGATTCGGATGCAGGAGTTTCTTCGGCTGTCAGCGCGAATAGATGGGCTGCCGATTCGAAATCGCCGGTATGGATATGCTCCAGAGCTGCCTGGGCCTTGGGAATTCCTACCCGCCAGCGGCGGCGGACGTTGGCTTCAGCAGAATATCGAGGTCGTCCGGGTGAATCGCCAGCAGCAGCGCGTCTTCGCGGTCGATGCTGCCGTTGCGCACGAGGGTCACCAGCGAGTCTTCGAGGCTGAACGAGCCCTTCTTCTTCGTGATGGTGATCTCCTGATGGAGATGCTGAAGCGCGTTACGACGGATATGGTGACGCGCGCCATAACCGACCATCAGCAACTCGGCTGCGGGAACGCGGCCGCCGGACTTTTTCGGCAGCAGGATCTGCGTATGGACGGCGGAAATCGCCATGGCCAGCTCCTGCCGGATGGCGTTCTGGCGCTCGACGGGAAACGAGTCGGCAATCCGGGCGACGGTGGTAGCCACGTCGGTCGTATGCAGCGTGCTGAATACCAGGTGCCCCGTCTCTGCAGCGGCCACGGCGATGCGCATCGTTTCGGTATCGCGCATTTCGCCGACCACGATGATGTCGGGCGCCTGGCGCAATGCCGCTCGCAACGCCGTCGGAAAATCGGGCGCATCGATGCCGATCTCGATCTGCTCGACGATGCTGCGCAGGTGCTGGTGCTCGTACTCTATGGGGTCTTCGATGATGACGATGTGGCGCGATTCCCGACGGTTGATGTCGTCGATCAATGCAGCCATGGTGGTGGATTTGCCCGATCCCGCCGGGCCGCCGATCAGCACGAGGCCGCGCTGCACGTGCGCCAACTGCTCGACCGACGCCGGAAGATTGAGATCCTTGAGCTGTGGAACGCGCGCGGGCAGCACACGAATCGCCGCAGCCGCGCGGCCCTGTTCGCGATGCAGGTTGATGCGAAAGCGGCCCAGGCCGGTGATGCGATATGAAGCATCGGTGATCAGGGATTCGCGATACTGCACCAGCGCGTGGCGCGGCAACGCTGGAATCACCGCGGCTTCGATTTCGGGGCCGTCGAGAATGCCCGGCTCGATCTTGCGCACTTCACCATTCACGCGCATGCAGGGCGGCGCGCCCGCAACAAGCAGCAGATCGCTGGCGCCGCGTTGAATCAGCATCGCAAGCCAGCGGTCGAGGCGCTCTGTCACGCTCGAATCGGTGTCCTGTCCTTCTTGTTCGCGATCGAGTTGGTTGAGCCGGGCGTTGTCATCCATGCGGCACCTACAATAGAAGCGAGTTGCGGAAGCCAAGTGTGCCCCAGAGTGGGCGATTCGTCCAGCGGGGCTGTTGAGGGTTTTAACGGAAGCGTAACAATTCGCGTCAGGCGCGGCGCAGAACGATGAGCGAAATTTCGGGCGGCACGCCGAGGCGAACCGGCGCGCCAACGGTGCCGATGCCGCGGTTGACGTAGAGCCGCGAGGTGTTGGGACGCGGATTCCCGGTCGGCCGGTCGGCCGCGGATTGAACCAGAACTTCGCGGGACGGCTTGAACAATGGACGCTCGAACAATCCCGCGATGTAGTCGGAGATAAAGCGCGCCGGGGTTAGGCGATGATCGAGAATTTCCACCTGGATCTGGCCGCCATGCGTATGTCCGGCCAGCGAAAGCTCGATGCCGAGTTCGGCTGCGCGATTAAAGCTGTTGGGATTGTGCGAAAGCAAAATGTTCGGCAGGTCGCGCCGGATTAGCGGCTCCATGTTCGACAGCATCAGTGTACGGTGACCGTTGAGATTGCGCTCGCGCTGGTAATCGACGCCGATCAGATTGAGATGCGCGCCGCGAAAATTGAGCACGGCGTTTTCTTGGCGCAACATTTTCATGCCGGCCTGGGCGAAGAGCAACTGCGCGGTTTCTTCGGCGTCGGCATAAATTTCGTGGTTACCGTTGCAGCCGTAGATGCCAAGCGGCGCATGCAGGCGACTGACTTCTTCGACACAGTCGGCGATTGGATCGCGCGAACCGGTGATGAGGTCGCCGGTGACGACGGTCACATCGGAGCCGAGGTCGTTGGTCATGTCCACGACGCGGCGGACCGATTCGCGGCTCATGAACGCGCTGAGATGAATGTCGCTGATTTGCGCGATTTTCATGCCGTCTAAGGCGGGCGGCAAGTTTGCGATGGGAATTTCGACCCGACGAACCTGGTAGCTCAGGCGCTCGGCAGCGAATCCGTACACAGCCCCTGCAAAAGGAGCGGCCCCAGCCAGTACGCTCGCAGTACGAAAGAAATAGCGGCGCGAAGGATTGGCCAACCGCTCGACCGTGGAGAGCGAAGAGGCTGCCTCAGTGGTACCGGCAGTGGCGGTCGCTGCGAGAGGAGTTGTCTGCGCTTTAACGCGCGATTTTCGGTACCAGTTCCATATGCGCTCGACGCCGTGGACGACCTCGACCGCCAGAAACGCAAACAGAGCGCTCGAAAACCACAACCCCGCGAACATCGCGAGGATCGCTTCCCGCTGCTTGAGGTGCCCGTGGGTGCCCATGCGGAATCCGCCGGCGACCGCAAAGATGACGAAAAGAAGCGCCAGACCGTACAGCACACGCGTACCAATGCGAAGCCAAGCCGCACGCCATTGCGCAGTTATGCGCCAGACGGCTCGGTACCAGAAACGCTGAGACAGAAAGACTGTCGTAAGAATCGCCAACGCAATGACGATTCGGAGGAGTAACCAACCCCAATTCACAGGAATCTCGCAGTTCTTGTCACCCCTAATTTTAGCATGGAGGGGGTCCAACCTGCTGAACAGGCACCATCCGAGTGCCGCAGCGGTAATTTCGTGACGCGGCGGATGTTCCTGCGTAAGATGAGCGCCGGCGACGGCTGGTTGGATAGATGGCGAGATTCCTTGCGTCGAGTCGTGCGTCAAAACAGGATGCAGTTCCCGGGTGTGGCTAACGTCAAGGCCGGAAATCCAGGCCTAAATTTGAGGAGAGAAACGATGCGAAAAGCGATTTTGAGGGTGGGGCTGGTGGTCTGTGCTTGTTTCGCGTTCACGACGATTCCGGGTGCGAGGGCAGCCACGGGCGGCAGCGATCGGGCGAGCGAGGCGCCAAAACCTCCGGCGGCGAAGGGCGCGTCGGAGCTTGTGCTCGATCAGTGGAATGACATCGGCCGCAAGCTCACCGCGATGGCCGAGGATTTCCCGGAAGACAAGTATGAATTTAAGCCGCAAAAGGACGAGCGCCCCTTTGCCGCGCAGCTAATTCATGCCGCGGGGTCGATGTATTACTTCACCGACGTGGTCGATGGGAAGAAGCCTCGCTATCCGGACGATCCTAAGCGTGATGAACTGAAGACGAAAGCTCAGATTGTGGCCTTCGTGAAAAAGTGCATCGAAGATGGCCGGACGGCGATCAAGGCGAAGGGTGACAAGGGGATGATGGACATCGTCGACGCTGGGAACAATCAGACGGCCCCGGTGTACGACCTCGCATACGGACTCATTGAGCATTCCGGCGAACACTACGGTCAACTGGTCGTCTATTACCGCGTGGCGGGGTTGGTACCACCGGAATCGCGGCCGAAGAAGTAGATCGATAATTAATGTATTCTCGGAAACCAGAGGCGGAGCGAATCGGTGCTCCGCCTCTTTTTTAGAGCAGGGTCGCGGCTTTTAAAGCGAGGTCACTGCGACGCGGCGCTGGCCGCGCCGTTTTCCAGGAGCGCGATGAGCTGCGTTGGATCGCTAGTCGGCGGCAAGCAGGTTTGCCCGATGCAAACGACTGCCATCGCTTTGTCGGCGGATAGATGGGGCAAGGTCTGTTTCAGCGCGCCGGCGAGATTCGTCAGCGACACTCCGGGTGTGACGCGCAACACCGATTTGCCGAGCCGATAGACGCGGTGAGCTGCCATTTCGAGCGCTTGCGCGGCCGGATCGTCAGCTCGCCCCGTCACGACAACTTGCATCGGGTGATGCGCAAACAGCGTCGCGGCCAGGCCGTAGGACGCCGCGAACATTCCGTACTGCGGCGCGATTCCGGCGAACGCTTCCAGTGTTTTCTTCGCGAAATCGTAGTAGCGCGCGTCACCCGTGTAGGCCTGTATGCGGGTCAGCGCGATCGCGACGACGGAATTCGCGCCGGGCGTCGGCGAATCCTGAAACGGTTTACGGCGAACTTCGAGGCCGCCCATCGGCGCGGCGTCGTGTGGACGATCGAAGAAGCCGCCACCTTCGGCGTCACCATAGCGGTCGATCGCGATGTCGAGCGTGCGCTTCGCCGCGTCGAAATAACGTGAATTGAGCGTCACTTCGTAGGCATCGAGCAGCGCGATGACTCCGAACGCCTGATCATCGAGCGATCCTTCCAGCACCGGTCCGCCGATGCGATGGCTGAAGCCGCGCGACTCGCTCCAGGCTTCGCGCAACATCCGATCCAACGTTTTCAGCGCGAACTTGCGGCAATCGCCCGCCAGCTCACCTTCGAAAACATTGGCGACGCCGAGATACGCCGACACAAACATTGCATTCCAGCTGACGTACATCGTCTTGTCGATGTACGGAGTCGGCCGTTTGACGCGCGCATCCAGCATCTTCCCTTTCGCGCCTTCAATCGCGAGACGCACGCTGGATTCGTCGAGGCTGAGAGTTTTCGCGATGTCGCGAGCGTCTCGCGCAATCCACAAGACGTTCTTCGAGGGATTGTGATGCATCTCGCCGTGAGCTTCGACGTCGTAGTGCAGCTCCATGACGCGCGTCTGAACCGGGGGCAGCGCCGCGCGAAGTTCGTCCAGCGTCCACGTGAAATAGTCACCGTCGTCATCGAGCGAGTAATCAGCGTCCTGGCTCGCGTAAAAGCCGCCTTCGTTTTGATCGGAAAGCGTTTGGTTTACCCAGCCGACGATGCCCCCCGCGATTTCGCGCAAGAACGGATTGAGCGTGACCTGCCATCCGTGCAGGTAATTGCGCAGCAGTTCCGAGTTGTCGTACGACATTTTCTCGAAGTGCGGCACGAGCCAACGTTCGTCGACCGAGTAGCGGTGAAATCCGCCCGCGAGCTGATCGTAGACGCCGCCGCGGGCCATTTTGTCCATTGTGGTTTCGGCGATCGCGAGCAGGTGCTTCTCTTTCGTCCGCTGGTAGCGCTCCAGCACCAGATCGATCGCGGAAGAATGAGGAAACTTCGGAGATCGCCCGAAGCCGCCATTCTTGATGTCGAACTGCTGCGTGATCGATTGGATCTGCGCGTTGACGACTTCCGGATCGAACGCCGCGCGAGCGCCCGTGAAAACCTCCGCCTGTGCGACGGCATCAGCGATAGAATTGGCCGCGCGTTCGAGGTCGGCGCGCTTGTTCTTGTAGGCATCGGCGACGGATAGCAGCACGCGACGGAAGCCCGGCCGGCCCATTTGATCTTCGGGCGGAAAATACGTGCCCCCAAAAAATGGTTTGCCGTCGGGAAGCAAAAATCCCGTGAGCGGCCAGCCGCCCTGACCGGACAGCGCGCTTATCGCGGACTGGTATCGCGAATCGACGTCGGGACGCTCGTCGCGATCGACCTTCACCGGCACAAAATTGTCGTCGATGATCCGCGCGATTTCGGCGTTCTCGTAACTTTCGCGGTCGATCACATGGCACCAGTGGCACCAGACCGCGCCGATGTCGAGCAGAATCGGCTTGTCTTCCGCCTTCGCACGCGCGAAGACTTCGTCGTTCCATTCGTGCCAATCGATGGGTTGATGCGCGGCGGAACGCAGATAGGGGCTAGCGGAATCTTTCAAGCGGTTTTGTGGATGGTCGGACAAATCAAGCCCCCAATCGAATGCTTGAGAAGATGAAACGGATTTTCGAGCCGAGGTGGTTCTTTGCCCACTATTGAACGACGTCGCCGGAGCCGAGGTCGCGCGGATCGAGTGGTTTGCGTCCCGCAAAGCCTTCGTCCTGGCGATGATAAAAGCGGATGCGATCTTCGCCGACACGCCAGCAGAGATAAACCTCTTCATTGTTAATGCGCGATGGAAAGTCGAGCAGCCCGGTGTCGAGATCCTTGATGATGCAGCCTGTTTCCAAAATGCGATTTAGCGCCGATCGCATCGTTTCCGCGAGCTGCGTATGCTCGAGCCGCACCGTCGCCAGCTTTTCGTATGGAACGATCACGCCGCCCATCATCGTAATGCGCGTGGCCACCGCGGACAAATCGGTTTCGAGGCCGGCGAGTTTCTTGCGGCAATCCATCGCCTCAAGCAGGAACGGTTCGAGTTCCTGGCGCGCGCGCTCCGCTTCCGTGAGCGTGAAAATTCGCGGTTCCGGCTGCGGATCCGGCGATTCGTCCTGCTCGTCGTCTTCGTCTGCCATTTCTCTCCGTTTCTTCCGGGGACGCCGCCAGAGCCGATGCTAGCGCAAAGAGTGAGCTTGGTCGAGCGCAACTAGCGATTCACCGAACAGCAATCGCCGAATCTCCCAGACGAAAATGCGAAGAGGGTCGCCGATCTTCGTCCGGCGATCCGCTTTCTATCCGCCGATGAACACCATCGTGCGCGATGGCTGCGCAAAATCCGCGGCGTTGATACGATGCCCCGCTTCTTTGTCCATTACGACCGAACGAATATAGGCGATGACATCATCATCAGCCGCGCCCGCACGCAACAGATCGCGGAGATCGTGATCGTCCTTGCTGAAGAGACACGTGCGCAGTTTGCCGTCCGCCGTCACGCGGATGCGCGAGCAATGCTTGCAAAACGGCTGCGTCACGGGAGCGATCAGGCCGATCTCGCCCGGCGCGCCGTCGGTGAATCGGAACTTGCGCGCAGTCTCGCTTAGATCATGCGGGATTTCTACCAGCGGCCAGCGCGCGTGAATGCGGTCGTGGATCTCCGCAGCGGACACGACGAGGTCGCGGCGCCAGTGGCGATCCGCATCGAGCGGCATGAATTCGATGAAGCGCATGACGAGTCCGCGTTCGCGAGCAAACGCCGCAAACGATTCGATTTCGTCGTCGTTCGTGCCGCGGACCAACACAGCGTTAATTTTCGCGGGCGCGAGCTTGGAGTTCTGCACCGCGTCAATGCCACGCATAACCGACACAAACGCTTTCGCGCGCGTAATTTTCTCGAATTTCGCGGGGTCGAGCGAATCCAGGCTGATATTGATGCGCCGCAGCCCGGCTTTCGCCAGATTGTCGCAGCGGTCGGCCAGAAGATGGCCATTGGTCGTCATCGACAAGTCCGCGAACCCGAGCGCATGCAAACGCTCCACGCAATCTTCGATGCCTTCGCGCACCAACGGTTCGCCGCCCGTTAGTCGAATCTTGCGAATGCCCAGTCCCAGGAAAATCTTCGCGAGCCGATCCAGCTCCGGCCAAGTCAAGATTTCATCGCTCGGGCAAAAATTCTCCGGGTCGGCCGAGCGGCAATACACGCACCGAAAATTGCACCGGTCGGTGACCGAGATGCGAAGGTCGGTAATCTGCCGCCCGAATTTGTCGTGGAGGGTCATGAAGCCTTGCGTTCGACGCACTTCCAGTCTATGCCTCTGCCGCCGCATCTACAATTCGAAGCAATAGGCCACAGCTCGACGTATCGGGGCCCCGCAGCCGCCCCCGACCCGCCTCAATTGAGGGCACTCCGCCGATTCTCCTGCCCCAAGCGCTGCCGTCGTTTGTGATAGAGTTTTCGCCTCGACATGCAAATCTTCGTTCTCGGTGCCGGCGCGACCGGTTCGCTACTCGCAACAGTTCTGGAGCGGCAAGGGCACACGGTCTGGTGCGGCGACCGCGACACCGAGCGAGCACGCCGTTTTCTCGGCAAGCGCAGCACCATCGCCGTTACCGAAGTCAACGCGCGCAATCTGCTTGGGATCGTTCGCGCCGCGCGCGGCTGCAACCTTATCGTCAACGCGTCCGCATCGGTCTTCAATCAGATCGTGATGCGCGCCGCCCTGCGCCTGCGCGCGCACTATCTCGACCTGAGTTCGCATCTCACGCGCAATCCGTTCAAGGCGGAGCAATTCGCTTTCTCCAAGCGCTTCGAGGAGAAAAACCGCACCGCGCTCATCAACGCCGGCGCCGCGCCAGGCCTCACGAATTTGCTCGTCTCGCGCGCCGCCGAAATGCTCGACGAGGTTGAGTCCGTGCAAATCCGGCTCTACGAAAGCAGTGAAAGCGACGACCCGATTTCGCAGTGGTCGCCGGAAGTCACCTTCGACGAAGCAATTTCGAACCCGAGGGTGTATCGCGACGGAAAATTCCGTATGGAGAAGCGATTTGCCGAACTGGAAAAGTTTCGTTTCGCCGACCCGATCGGCAGCGCCAACGTCGTCCTCGCCGCGCAAGACGAAGTCGGCACGATACCCTATCTCATCCGCCTGAAAAATATGGACGTTAAAATCGGCGGTAACGAATTCGATCGCCTCCGCCGCTGGTACAAGCAGGGCAAATTGTCGAAATCGCGCGGTATCGTGCGCCAGCGATTCCCACAAACGTCGTCGCCGCGTGCCATCGCAAAATTGATTCGCCAAGGTGTGCTGCACAATGCGCGTTTTGGAGCGGCGGTATTGGTCCGTGGAATCAAACGCGGCAAAGGCAACAACGAAGATCAAAATCTGCTGATTCGAACCGACTGCAGTTTTCCCACGCTCTATCAAATCCGCCAGCAAAGCCTCTATACGACACCCGTCGCGTATGCGACCGCACACGTCGCCGCGCTATTCATCAAACATTTTCCTCGCGAAATCAAAGGCGTCTTCGCGCCCGAAGCCTTGCCGGCAGAAACGCGCCGCACAATCATCGCCGGCATCCGCAACAACAAGGTCAAAATCACGCAGAAGCTGACCGCGCTAAAATCCACCGACCCCGACGATCTGTAAGGGCGCCGCGGTCACCGATCACAGATGCAACGTGGCTCGTATCACGGGTCACGAGATGCGAGCCACGAATCGCGCTCTTCTACGGCCGCGCCTCGAATATCAAATTAAATGGCGTCTGTGTTGCCCGTCGGAATCGCGTGAATCCCCCACTGGTCACCACTTCACGCAGCCGCTTCTCTCCTGCCTGCGCGCCCAGCGCCAAGCCGACTTCCTGATCCAGCGAAGCCGGAGTGCACAGCAGCGTCGACGCTGAGTAGAACGCGCGCCCGATCGGATTCAAATTGTCTTCCAACTTGTCGCCCGCGTTCGGCTCGACGATCATCCACGTCCCATCTTTCTTCAATGTGCCGCACACATGCGCCGAAGCTCCCGCCGGATCGCCCATGTCGTGCAAGCAATCGAAAAATGTGACGAAATCGTAGTCCTTGCCCGGATACTCCTTCGCTTTTGCGATTTCAAATCGCACGCGATCGCCGACGCCCGCATCTTTCGCGCGCTGCCGCGCCGTCTCGATCGACTTGTCGTGATAGTCGAAGCCGACAAATTCCGATTTCGGATACGATTTCGCCATCAGAATCGTCGACGCGCCCAATCCGCAGCCGACATCCGCCGCGCGCCCGCCTGCTTTCAGCTTTGCCTCGACGCCTTCCATCGCTGGGATCCACGACGCAACCAGGTTCGCCGCGTATCCCGGACGGAAAAATCGCTCGGTGCCTTCAAAAAGTTCATGATGATGCTGGTGCCAGCCGAGCCCTTTCCCGGTTTTGAATCGCTCGGTGAGTTGCTCTTCTGCCTTGGTCGCCGCCAGCGCCAACTGAAACGCGCCCGGCAAAAATGCGGGACTCGACTCGTCGGCCATTGTAAATGCCTGCTCATCGCTCAAATGAAATTTTCCGCTGGCGGCATCGTAGGTGACGTATCCTCCCGCGGTTTGCGCGCTCAGCCACTCCCGAACGTAACGTTCTGCCGTGCCCGTTCGCTTGGCTAGTTCCGCCGACGTTTGCGGACCGCCCGCGGCCAGCCCTTTGTACAATCCGAGTTTGTCGCCGATGCGAATCAGGGCGGCGTTGAGGGTCGCGCCGAAGTCGACAACCGCTTTGCCAAGGAATTCATTCAATTTATCCATATCAAGAGCCATGATGACGCCTCCGTTAGAAATGTAAATCGAGAGAATATAAAACCGCCCGAGGAACTACCCGAAGAAAGGATTGCGCAGATTGTAAGTCCGTTAACGTGAATCGCGCAAGAGAGGTGCGGCGCGAGTCAGCAGCACCGATTAGGACGCGAATAGCGCCGGTTTAGTTGCTCGACGTAAAACTGCTCCTGAGTCAGCACCGGACCCACAAGCGAATTGTGTTTCTGCGTGGCGCTCAAATAACGCTCGTAAGCCGAGTCGCCACACCAGTCGCGAACGCCGCGCCACAGGCGACGAACGAGGCTTCGCGCGCGACGCCAGCGTATCGCGCATACCCCGCTTGGTTGCATCGCAGCCATCGCCATCAATCGTCTCCCTGCGCGACGCCGGTAAAACCAGGCGCCCACTGCGTCGCCACGTATGGTGATTCATGTAAAACCGCTTCGCGCCGCTTGCTCAGCAGCGCATACCACTGGATCAACGCCTCGACGATCAGCACCAGCACCATCGAAGCAAGGACCACTGTCACCACCGCATCGAGCCGCTGATTGAAAATCAGCCGCTGCGTGTCCACAAGTTTCCCCGCTGGAATTTTGCCAGCCGCAATCTGGGCCGTCAGCAAATTCGCATACGACAAAAATCCGATTCGCGGATTCGTATCAAATAGTTTCTGATAGCTCGCAGTCATCGTGATGATCACGAGCCACGCCATTGGCGCCATCGTCACCCAAATCCATCGCGTGCGGCCCATCTTCAGCAGAATCGTCGTCGCCACCACCAGCGCCACGGCGGCGAGCAGTTGATTCGCGATTCCAAACAGCGGCCATAGCGAATTGATCCCGCCCAGTGGATCGACGACGCCCTGGTACAAAAAGTATCCCCACATCGCGACGATCAGCGCGCTCGAAATCAAAATTCCCGGCATCCATCCGGTGCGCGCGAACGGCTTCCACACGCGCCCGCCCAATTCCTGGATCATGAACCGCCCAACGCGCGTCCCCGCATCCAGCACCGTCAAGATAAACAGCGCCTCGAACATGATCGCGAAGTGGTACCAGATGCTCAGCAAGCGATCGCCGCCGATCGTGCTCGAAAAGATCTGAGCCATACCGACCGCCAGCGACGGCGCACCGCCCGCACGATTGAGCAGCGTGATTTCGCCGACTTTGTGCGCCAGATCGGTCATCGTCTGCGCCGATAGCGGATAGCCCCAGCCCCTGATCGTCGTCGCAGCCGCTTCGGCTGTCCCACCGACGATCGTTGCGGGACTATTGATCGCAAAATAGACGCCCGGCGGCATCGCGCACGCCGCGATCATCGCCATCACGCCGACGAACGACTCAAGCAGCATCGCGCCGTAGCCGATGAAGCGCGCGTGCCCTTCGCGCAGAATCATTTTCGGCGTCGTGCCAGAAGAAATCAGCGCATGAAATCCGCTGATCGCGCCGCACGCGATGGTAATGAAGCAGAATGGGAAAATCTTGCCGGCGAAAACTGGACCGGAGCCGTCGATGAATCGCGTTAGCGGCGGCATCAGCACGTGCGGGCGCACGAGTAAGATTCCAGCCGCGAGCGAAAAGATCGCGCCCGCCTTGATGAACGCGCTCAGGTAATCGCGCGGCGCGAGAAGCAACCAGACCGGAAGTGCCGAAGCCGCAAACGCGTAAACGATCAGCGCCGCGGCGAGCGGAATTCCGCCGATCGTAAACGCGTGGGACCACGACGGCGAGTCCGCGACCCATTGCCCTGCCACAACCGCGAACAGCACCAGCGCCACACCAATCAGCGATGCTTCTAGCACGCGCCCCGGCCGCACAAATCGTAGGTAAATGCCGAGCAGCAGTGCGATCGGAATCGTCATCGCCAGCGTGAACGTCGCCCACGGCGAAGATTTCAGCGCGTTTACGATCACCAGCGCCACAACGCCCAGCAAAATCACCATGATTGCCAACACCGCGAGCTGCGCGATGAATCCTCCGCGTCGGCTCACCTCTTCACGCGCCATTTCGCCCAGCGATTTACCGTCGCGCCGGACCGAACAAAACAGAATGATGAAATCCTGCACACATCCGGCCAGCACCGCGCCCGTAATCAGCCACATCGTGCCGGGCAGATAGCCAAACTGCGCCGCGAGCGTCGGCCCGACGAGCGGCCCAGGTCCGGCGATCGCGGCAAAGTGATGGCCGAACAACACCCACTTGTTCGTCGGCACAAAATCGCGCCCGTCATCGTGCCGTTCGGCAGGCGTCGCGCGCGAATCGTCGAGCGCGAGCAGTTTCGCCGCAACAAACGCCGAGTACAGCCGGTACGCGACGAGATAAACGCAAGACGCCGCAAGCACGAACCAGATCGCGCTCAACTCCTCGCCACGCGCCAGCGCAATCTTCGCCAGCGCCCAAGCACCCAGGAGGGACAACATCACCAGAATCAAATTTCTAGCCGTCTTATTCATATCTCCAACGAACCTGTGGCGCAGGGCGAAGTCCGCGCAGCCCTGCGGCTTTTGCGCAAATCGCCAAGCGCTATCCTAAAAAATCCCCGCGATCCCGCGAAGTCAATTCCCCGCCGCAGCCCCACACCGATAATTCTTATCCGTAGCCGCCAGAATCCGCTCCAACTGATCGTGCCAATACTTCTCGTCAGTCGCCAAAATATTCCATCCCGTAAAAACCGCGATCAAATCGTACTGCGGCAGCACAAACATCTGCTGGCCGCCAAATCCTTCCGCCGTCCACGCATATTTGTCTTTCGATTCGCCGTAAGGCACGAGCCACCACTGAAATCCATAGTCCCAGCCGTCTTCGCCCACGTCGATCTGTAGCGAAATCGATTCCTTCAGCCATCGTGGCGAAACAATCTGCTTCCCGTCCCACATTCCGTTCTGCATAAACAGCTGCCCGAGCCGCGCCAGATCGCGCGGCGCGAGATACAGGCCACCTTCCGTGTCGGGCAATCCTGTCGGCGAATGCTTCCAGAAATAATGAATGCCGAGCGGCTTGAACAGATTCGCGGCGGCATATTCATCGATGTTTGATCCGGTCACCATCTTGAAGATGTGCGCGAGCAGTTCGGTGACACCGCTGTTGTAGACAAACTTCGTGCCGGGATCGTCGACCATGGGCTGGTCGATCACATAGCGGACCCAGTCGTGTGTCGATTCCATCACGTCGGCGGAATTTTTCGGATCGTCGTAGGCGAGATCCTCGTGCCATTCGAGGCCCGCCGTCATCGTCAGCAGGTTGCGCAGCGTGATGCGCCGCTTGCGCTCGTCAAGATTGGCGATGTTGTAGCCGCTGAAATACTGCAGAATCGGGGCGTCGAGGGGAATCTTGAACTTGCCGCGCTCCATCGCCACGCCCATCGTGATCGACGTCACGGTCTTCGACACCGACTGCATCGTGTGCATATCGCTGTGCCGATAGTAGGGGTGAAATTCCGTGCTGAAATAATTGTACGGCCCGTTCAGGTCGTGATTCAGCGGTCCGGTCTGCTTAGCGCGGTCGCCGTAGATCTTTTCATAGTTGCGCGGATAAGTTTTCTCGATCGCCTCTTTGCCGCAGCGAATCACGAGTAGGCTGTCGGCGAGCCCATACTTGCCGTTCGCCAGGTCGGCATCAAACGCCACGAGCGCTGCGCCGTCCAGCCCAACGGCCGCAGGTGTAGTCGAAGGCCATCCGCGCGCCGGCAAAGCCTGCGCGCTCGCGACCGAGCCCGAGAGCACGCATGCAAAAAGCAACGTCGCCCAGCGCAGCGCCAAAACAAGCCGGCCAAATCCTGCTTTCATTCGCTCCCCAACTTTCATCGCCACCTTTCAATCCGGCAAACACATAAACCGCAGCAACGGATACACATCGCGAAAAACCTTTCCTAACTCCGATGTGAATGCGCCTCGCGTTGCGGCCGCGGCCGTCAACTTGCTCCGCACCACCCAGGCGCGCAGCCGTTTCCAGTCCTCCGCCGAAACCGGCCACCCTGATTGTTCCTTCCATTCGCCCTTTTCCACCGCGTACCAATAGCTTTCGTAGCGCTTGCCCAGCCGCTGCTTCTGCTTCGCGCCCCAGCCGGGCTCCGCGGCACAGCGAGGTGCGCCAATCTGCGCCAACGCGGAATTCTTGTACTTCGAGCCCGAATAAATCCGAAAGCCTGCTGTCACACTCTTCGCTGAAAGCCCCGCGTATAGCTCTCCGGTTTCGCCGTCACCCACAAATGGCACCGCAAAATTCAGATACATCTGTGGGCGATACGGGGTCTTGTCTTTCGCAAAGCGAATGTCGCGATTGATCCGCGAAAAGTTCTGGCCGTTGCGCGCCGCCGTATCGAACCGCGAGTCCAATGCGAGCACGGCGGGCGCCGTTTCTTCGAGCAGTCGCCGGAACGGGCGCACCACGGTCTCCTGGTAACGCTCGCGATTTGCGTCCATCCACGTCTTTTTGTTGTGGCGCGCCAAATCCTGGAAAAAGCGGAAGGTTTCGCGGGTGAAAATTGGGTTGGGCTTCGCCATGTCGGTGTCGGGGGAGTTTTGGCCGTCGCTCGATTTCTCAACTTCCGGCGCGGGACGCCGTTAAGCCTACACGATTCCCAATCGGCGTCAATTCCACTATGCTGTGCGACGCGCCACTTCGCGTAGGGACATGGCACGCCGTGCCCCGTCTTGGAATTGTCCGGAATTCGTGGAGTTTTCTAATCTTTCGCGACTTCTCATCTCGATGGCCCTCTCACGGCCACATCATCAAGAGGAAAAACACAATGTCACGTCGTCTATTCCGAGCAGGTCTGCTCGTCATCAGTCTGGTTGGGGCAGTTGGATTTGCGCGCGTGTCGCACGTTACGAGGGCGAGCGCGGACGAAGCAAAACCTCCCGCGAAGAAAGAGCCGTGGAAGCCGGAAGATTTTATTTATAGCGAATCGGTCGGGCAGTACCGCGTCTCGCCTGACGGTAAGTGGCTCGCGTGGACGAAAGCCTCCGGCGACAAAGATAAAGACGGCCGCATCTCGAATCTCTATCTTTCGAGTCTGACCGGCGATCCGCGCGAGATCGCGCTGACGCGCGGCGCCGACAACAACGCTCAGCCGAAGTGGTCTCCGGACGGCGAGAGGATCGCTTTCATGAGCACACGCGCGCGACCCAAGGCGAAGCCCGACACATCGCCCATGCAGATCTGGCTGATCAACGCGCACGGAGGCGAGCCGTGGCACCTCACCGATCTCGCGCATTCGCCGCGGGAAGTCGAATGGCTCGACAAAGACACCATCATTTACAGCGCGGAAGAAGATCCGGCGCTGTACGAAATGGAGATGAAGAAGAAGAAAGACGATTCCGAAGTCGTCGATGACGCCGAGCACGAACCGCCGGTGCGGCTGTTCAAGATCAATGTGAAAGACGGGAAAACGACGCGGCTGACGACGAATACCGACTGGATCGAGCAATTTGAATTGTCGCACGACGGAAAGTACGCGGTTGCGTCGCACGCGAAGAGCTTGCACTACGCGTTCGATCAGAAAGTGCACCCGATCGTGGTTCTTCACAGCCTGACGGGTGGCGAAGACAAACAAGTGCTCGCGGATTTGCGCATCCGGCCCGAAGGATTTCAATGGGCGTTCGACAATTCCGGCTTCTACATGGCCACGCCATTTTCCACCGACGCGCGTTTTATGACGGCAGGGATTACGATCCTTTATTTCTACGATCTGGCGAGCGCCAAGGCGACGCAGGTCAATCTCGATTGGCCCGACGGACTTGGGTACGATCTGCAAACGGTGCCCGGCGGTTTTGTGTCACTGCTGGCCGCGGGCAATCACGACGAGGCGGCATTTTTCGCGAAAGACGGGACGTCGTGGAAACGCACGCAACTGACCGGCGACCATGTGAAGAACTTGCAGAGTTTTAATTTGAGCGACGACGGGAAAACGATCGCCTACGAATATTCCACTGCGAGCAAGATGCCGCAGATCTATCGCGGGCAGCTCGACGACGGGAAAATTTCGTCGGCAGTTCAGTTGACGAAGCTGAACGAAGGTTTGGTGAATGGCCGCGCCTACGCCAAATCGGAAGTCATCCGCTGGAAAGGATCGAACGACGAAACGGTCGAAGGAATTCTCTACTACCCGACGAATTATGAAGAAGGAAAAAAGTATCCGCTGATCACCGCGATCCATGGCGGCCCGCAAGGCTCTGACAAGGATTTGTGGGGCGAGAGTTGGGCGTATCCAATTCAGCTGCTGACGCAGCGTGAGTCGTTCGTTTTGCGGCCGAACTATCACGGCAGCAACAACTACGGATTGAAATGGTCGGAGTCGATCTGCTGCGGCAAATACTATGACCTCGAAACTCCAGACATCAACGCGGGCGTCGATTATTTGATCGCTAAAGGAATGGTGGACGCCGACAAGATTGCGACGATGGGCTGGTCGAACGGCTCGATTCTTTCGACGAGCTTGATCACGACCTATCCAGAACGTTACAAAGTCGCGAGTGTCGGAGCCGGCGACATCGAGTGGATCAGCGACTGGGGCAACGTCGCGTTTGGCGAATCGTTCGATGCGTATTATTTCGGCAAGTCGCCGATGCAGGATCCACAGCTGTATATCAACAAATCGCCGTTTTTCAAGATGGACAAGGTGCAGGCGCCGGTTTTGATTTTTCACGGCACGGCCGACACCAACGTTCCGCCGGCACAGAGCTGGTCGTATTTCCGCGTGCTGCAGTACTACGGCAAGGTGCCGGTAAAATTTGTGGTGTTCCCCGGCGAGCCGCACGGGCCGCGCAAATTGACGCACCAAATGCGTAAGGTCGAGGAAGAAGTCGAGTGGTTCGACAAATATTTCTTCAAGACGGCGAAGGCGAGCAACGAAGCCGTGAAGGAAGGATCGCCTCTAGAAGCGCTACTGCGCGAGAAAAACGTCGGGCGATCGGGCGCGAATTATGGCGCCGCGTTCACCGCGAAAGGCAAAAGCGTGCTGATTCCCGAAGTCGTGCTGCGTGGAAATCTCGAGGTCGGTCGGTTTGAGGTGACTCGCGCGCAGTACGCCGAATCCGACAAGAGTTACAAATTCGAGCCGGGTACGGAAAATTATCCAGCGAGCGGCGTGACGTTCGATCAGGCGAAGGCATACGCGGCATGGCTCTCGAAAACGACGGGGCAGACGTGGCGGCTGCCGAATCAGAACGAAGTCGCCGCGATGTACGAGAAGAAGGACGGCGAAAACACGCTCGATTATTGGGCCGGGTATTCGCTGAACTACGATGACGCCACGCTGCTGCAGAAAAAACTGGCGGAATTGAGCGGAAACGCGCCACTGTTGAAGCCAGTCGGCAGTTTCGCCGGCCAGGGCAAGGAAACCGAGGAGTTAATTTTCGATCTCGGCGGCAACGTCGCGGAATGGGTCGTCGCGGGCGGCGGTAAGGGCAAAGCGATCGGCGGCAGCGCCGATCAGCCGACCGATTCGCGTGCGTCGCACGAAGCAGCATCGGCGTACACCGGATTGCGCGTGGTTCGCGGTGCAGCAGCCACAGCGACCAAGTAGTTCGTGGTGATTTAGCGTCGCGATCGTGGTTGGACCGCGATTTTGTCGCGCTCGCGATATGCGGATCGATCTCGGTCATGTGGCGTCCAAACCCCGCGGTCTGGGGAGCGATCGCGGCTACAGGGTGACGCAATTTCGATTTCGCAACGCGGTCACTCTGGGGCGGCCAGATTGGCGCTTGCTTGGCGTAGGTGTGCAGGCTAGGCTTTCGGGCATGAGCGACAGCCACGGCAACAGTGTGTCACCTACGGATTTTCCTCACACAGAGCGGACGCGTGTTACACGGAAACCGGATCGCGGGTCGTATGACCGCGAACTGATTTATTCCATTCTCGATCACGCGTTTGTTTGCACCGTCGGATTCATCGCGGACGGGCTGCCGTTTGTCGTACCGACGAATTATGTGCGCGTGGGCGACAAACTTTTTTTGCATGGCTCGACGGCCAGCCGATTGATGAAAACGCTGGGCAGCGGCGCGCCGTTCTGTTTGAGCGTGACGTTGCTGGACGGGATTGTCTTTTCGCCGACGGCCACCGGGCATTCCGTGAATTACCGGTCGGTGGTGGTGATGGGCAAGGCTGAGATGGTCGAAGGGCACGACGCGAAGATGGCGGCGATGCGCGACTTTGTTGAGTACGTGTTGAAGGGGCGCTGGGGCGCGGTGCGGCCTCCGAGCGAGCAGGAATTGAAAGGCACGATGGTGCTCGCGGTGCCACTCGTCGAAGCGTCGGCGAAGGTGAGGACGGGATTCGCCGTGGACGACGCGAAAGAATATGAGAGCGGCGCATGGACCGGCGTGCTTCCGTTTAAGTGGACGCCGGGAGAACCGATTCGCGATCCGCGCGGGAACGCTGCCGTGGCTGTTCCGGCTAACGTGGCACGTTACACCCGCCCGCAGTAGCAGAACTTGAGTCGTCTTACGCTCATCGGCGATTTCCGAATTGGGAACAAAGGGCATATGCCCCGTCGTTTTCGAAAAGTCCAGAATCTATTGAAGAACTTCGAGTTGCGGGAAGTCTCTTTTTGATATGAATCGACGGTGTTTGTTGCGTGTTTGTGGCGACGAAAGAATGAAGAACGACGTTCTTCGAGTTGTCCTTCGAGCTCCCTTTCGCGATCCGTGCGACGCGAACGTGGAAGTTGAATTGAATGAGCGCCCGAGTCTGCGCCGAGCGGTGGTCGTGGCTCTTTCTCGTAAATGATTGATTTGCCTGCGAAACAAACAACGGGCATGACTATGGAACGTTCAAGCCACTCAGGGACTCGCTTGGACAGTGCGTAGTCGAAACTGCTGCGGCGGCGGGCTCGGTTGCCGTCGGAACGCTGAAAGACGAGTCGCTGCCGATCGTTCCATCATGGGAATTACTGGCCGATAGACGGGCGGCCATCGTGTTTCCTTGGGATTCGCTAAATCCGAGCGCGCCATGAAGCATTTCGTCGAGTTGCTTGTGGCTCCAATGTGCACGCATCAATCCCTTTGGAGTGTGTGAGTTGGACCCTAGCAACAGGTGTGCGATTTCGTGGGCTGCCACGTGGCCGAGCAAAATCTCCAGACTTGCGGGATAGACCTGTTGCAGATCCCTCATGGGATCGAGGAAGACGTCGCAGTAAGCCCCGGAACCGTCGACCGCCAGGAATGCCACTCCAAACGCGTCTGCTCGAAGCCCCTGAGCGCGGTCGACGATGCGCAGCACAAACCTCGTCGGAAACTCCGCCCTGCCACATCCTTTCAGTCCGCTATGGCGGCCCGGCGCGCCCGCTGCGGAACAGTTGAGCCATTCCGTTTCGATGCCCACCGTTCGAAAGATTGCCGTGGCCTCGATCTCAGCACGGCGAAGACTTCCAGCATTGAGCCCGGCATCGTTATAAACCGAAATCGAGACCGCTGCGGGCCTTTGCCACCCGCCGCTATCGGCTTTGGCACTCGGAGCCAACCAAATACCGACGCACAGCGCAACCGCAAACCATCCTTGCAACACCTTTGTTTTCACGGCCCTTACCTCCAGTCGGGCCGAGATTCGGCGATTCGAGTGAGTACCTCAATGCCGGGCGGGTGATATCTGGGCGATCCGCAGGTAACGGGGTAAGGCTCGATGCGTCAAATAGATGGAACAGACGATGACTCGGACGATGACCTGGGAGAGAGCTGGAAACGTTCAGCGGTGAGTTGCGTTTCCTTTAGTGACACGATTGTGTGAGGGTTTGTGTATCAGGCTTCCAACAGGACCACTCGGTTTCGCTTTGGTGTCTTCGAAGCGGACCTCAATTCCGCGGAACTGCGTAAAAACGGAAGCAAGATCAAGCTCCAAGAGCAGCCATTTCAGGTTCTGGCAGTCTTGTTGGAGAAACCGGGCGAAGTCGTTACGCGCGAGGAGCTGCGCGCTTCGCTTTGGCCTGAGGATACCTTCGTCGACTTTGATCACGGCGTGAATGCCGCGATCAAGCGGCTTCGCGATGCTTTGGGTGACTCCGCGGAAAGTCCGCGCTTTGTCGAGACATTGGCGCGACGCGGATACAGATTTATTGCGCCGGTCACAGATGCAACGAATGACGGGCAAAATGGAAAACGTTCGAACGAGACCACGTTCGCGACTAAAACCCCCGCGCCTGTTACGAGCTCTGATGCTCCGGCACCGGGCATCACGTCTCGCGAGCTCGCCCCTCAGCGGTTTCATCACTGGCGTTTCGTCGTGGCCGCAGCCGCTCTGCTGGTCGTCGGAACCAGCGCGGGCTGGGTCGCCGCCCACCGGCTTACTCCTCACGTGCGAATCTCGGAAGCGCGCCTCACAAACAATCCTCCGGACGATCCGATCGTCAGCGCCGTTCTTTCTCCCGACGCGAAATACCTCGCCTTCGCCGATCGGGCCGGTCTATTCGTCCGAGAAGTTGCGACGGGAGAGACTCAGTCGGTCAGCATTCCCGGAGGCACTCGCCCTCGGCCGAAGAGTTGGTTTCCCGACGGCGGCCATCTTCTCGTTACAACCGCGGAACCGGAAAGTCTGTGGAGCGTATCGCTACTTGGCGGCAGCCCGCGGAAGCTCATCGACAATGCCGACGGCAGCGCTGTTTCTCCCGATGGTTCGCAGATCGCATTTGTGCGCGGCGACTGGCCAGGGCAGGAAGTCTGGTTGATGTCCGGGGACGGTGAGCGGGCCCACAAAATCATCAGCGAAACGGGCGCCGTCTTCGGATCGATCGCATGGTCGCCGCGCGGAGACAAGCTTGCGTTTGTCCGCTATCTCTACCGGACCGGTCATCACGAAAGTGAAAATTCGCTCGAAATTTTCGACGTGCACGCCAGCGCCGCACACCCCATCCTGTCCGACAACCGGCTTAGTGATGGCCTGGTGTGGGCGGCTGACGGCCATTTGATTTATTCGTTGTTGGAGAACAGTCCCTCGCCGGCCGTCAAATCGGGCGACGGCGATTCTAACTTCTGGACCATGGCCGTCAACCTGGATAGGGGCGAGCCATCCGGCGAGTCGCGGCGGCTCACGAACGGTTGGGACAGGAAAATGAGCGCGAGCCTTTCCTCTGACGGGAAGCGCCTGGTGTTTTTGCGCTGGAGCGGCGAGGCACACGTGTATGTGGCTGATCTCGACCCGGGACTTCGCCAAATAACGACTCCGAAGCGGCTGAGTTTGGAAGAGGGGCGTAATTTTCCGTATTCGTGGACGCCCGACGGGAAGTCGGTGATTTTCGTGTCGGATCGAGCGGGACAATCACGCCTATTTCGGCAGGGCGTGGATCAGCCGACACCGGATCTCCTGGTTGGAGGTACCGACTCGGTCGCAATCGCGCGACCCAGCCCCGACGGTTCTCAGGTTTTCTATCTTGCGCGTGATCGCATGAAGGGAACGTCCGGCCAGATGCGACTGATGCGCGTGCCGCTCTCGGGCGGCGCGCCCGAGCTCATTCTGGAGCATGACATCATCGACAATTTTCAGTGCGCGCGACTGCCATCGACAATTTGCGTGTACGGCCAATCGTTTTCAAACGGTCTGCGTTTTATTGCGTTCGATCCAGCCACCGGCAAGGAACGGCCGTTGGCGCACGACATCAGCGGACTCAAGTACAACTGGTCGCTTTCGCCCGACGGAACGACGTTGGCATTGTCGCCTTGGCGCAAGCCCGAGCTTCGGCTGATTTCGACCAAAGACGGCTCGATGCGGACTTTACCTCTGCAAGGTGGCGCGGCCGTTTCCAGCATCGACTGGGCATTCGACAGCCAGACGCTATGGGCGACCTCTTCGACGTACGTCGGGACGCAGAGCCTGCTGAATATTGATCTTCGCGGCCGAGTGCGTCCGATGTTTCAGGATCCTGACAAGGATGTCGGCTGGGTCATTCCTTCGCCCGATGGAAAACGCATCGCGTTTTGGGAATCCAGTGGGAGTTCGAACGTCTGGATGATGCAAGGTTTTTGATTTTCACTGTCTATTCCAAGTAGCCAACACATTTAATCACCGCTATGCTCGCCGGGATGTCTTCCGAAGCGAACCCTTACGTATTTGCGGCGAAGATCCAGAAGATCTGGATCATGCGATGCATCGATGTGCCGCGAGATATTTCGAAAGCCGTGCGGAAAGAGGCGGGCGAGAACACGAAGCATGTTCCGGTACACGGGTGGATCGAGGGGCTGCCGTTTCAGAACACGCTGGTGCCGAGGGGTGGCGGGAATTACCGGTTTCATATTCACAGCAGAATTTGGAGGAAGTTGCGCATCGACGCCGGGGCGGCGGTTGAGGTGACCATGCTGCTGGATCGTGAGCCGCGCGAAGTAGCCGTGCCGCCGGATCTTGCCGCGGAATTGGCTGATACGCCGCGGGCGCTGGCGGCGTTCAACGCGATCACGCCGGCGCTGCGGCGGCACATCGTTGGGTGGGTCGAAGCGGCGAAACAGATGAAGACACGAGAGAAGCGGGTTCAACTGACGGTGACACGGATGGTGGAGCAGAGCCGAAAGAAGAGGAAGAGGTAACGAGTTACTTCTTCCCTGGCCCGGCGAACGCGGTGGCTACTCCTAGCGAGATGAGCATGCCGCCACTGACGTAGCGCTGGTTGCGCATGGCGCGGGGGTTACGGCGGAAGAGGTGGGCGACCGTGCCTGCGGTTAGCGCCCAGGCGCTGTCGCTGGCCAGCCCCAGCAAGGCGAACAAGAATCCGAGGAATATGATTTGCGGCGCCACCGGTCCGCGCGCCGGATCGACAAACTGCGGCAGAAACGCGAAGAAGAACAGCGCCGACTTGGGATTGAGAATGTTCACGACGATGCCTTGGGCAAAGATCCGGCTTAGTTTTAAGCGATCAGCGTCGCCGGACAGTTCGAACGGCTCGTCGCGACGAATTTTCTGAATGCCGAGGTAGACGAGATAGGCGGCGCCGAGATATTTGACGGCGGAGAAGGCGAGGGCCGAGGACATTAACAGCGCGGAGAGCCCTACCGCAGCTGCGGCGGTATGGACGAGCGTGCCGATGGAGATGCCTAAGGCGGAGACGAGGCCCGCGCTTCGGCCGTGACCGATACTGCGACCAACGATGTAGAAAACCGCGGGACCAGGGATGACGAGAAGAAACAGCGCAGCGCTCACGAAAAGAAGAAGGGATGACAGGTTTGGGATCATAGCATAGCTCGATTAGCGATAAGCTCGATTAACAATTCTCGATCATCGATGGAGCTGGAATGATATAGAATTTTTTCCTGCTTAAGAACGCACACTTTGCGGCGGTTCTTTTTTAGAACCCCGCCGTTCGAGGTTAAAGTACTCTAGCTCCGCGAATCAATGGATGAACGGCTGCGATGAACATTTGCGCTACTCATCAACGATGACGATCCCTCTGGGAAGGCTCAGATTTGGGTCTCGTGTTTTGATCGTGATCCTAGGTTTTCTTCAGGCTTGGGCGGGCCGATTTTTTATCGAGCCCGACGGGGTGAATTACTTCGATGTCGCGCGTGCCTATGAACGGCACGATTGGTCACACGCGATCAATGGTTACTGGAGTCCGCTGTATTCGTGGCTGTTAGCTCTTATCGATATTACTTTCCGACCGAGCCCCTACTGGCAAACGACCTTTCTCCATTTCCTCAATTTATTCGTATTCGTGCTGGCGTTGATCGCGTTTGAGTTTTTCCTGGCTCGTTTGCTGGCGCTGGTCAATTCTCTATTTCCCGAATTAAACGACCCGGTTGCGCGTCCCGCGTGGGCGTGGTGGCTTCTGGGATATACGGCGTTTGCGGTTTGCACGTTGAGAGTGATCACCCTCAGCAACGATACGCCGGACATGGCGCTGGCGGCGCTGGTGTTTGTCGCCACGGGGTGTTTGATCGATCTTCGGCAATTCGATCGCGGCGCGGTGAGGTATGCGCTGCTGGGAGCTGTTCTTGGCGTTGCGTATTTGACGAAGGGCGTAATGTTCCCGCTGTTTTTTGTTTTTCTCGTGTCGACGGCATTTGCGGGAGGAGGGTGGAAGAAGCCTGACCTGCGCGCATTAGTGACCGTCGCCGGATTTCTGGTTGTCAGCGCGCCGTTTGTGGCCGCGCTTTCGCATGCGAAAGGACATTTAACATTCGGCGAGACGGGCAAGGTGGCCTATATCCACGAGGTGCTTCACGGATACGAATACAGCGTGGATTCGGTAAACCGGCTCACGAGCGGCGACGGTAAGAGTGGGGATGACGAAACGCAGCGCCTTCCGCAATTAGTCTCCGAGGTTCCGGAGGCCTATTTCTACGCGACGCCTTACGCGTTGGCGACATATCCAGCGTGGTATGACCCCAGTTACTGGTGGAACCGGAGAAGCCCTCGCTTCTCTTTGCGAGAACAGATTCGCGCCGTTGGGCGAGCCGCTGCTTCTTTCTTTCACATGCTCTCGACGGAAAAGCAGTGGGTGGCGGGGTGGCTGGTGCTGGGCTTTCTTGGAGGAAGCTGGAGACGAACTCGGGAACGTCTCGCGACGCTTTGGTCTATATGGCTGCCGCCGCTGGCGACGCTGAGCTTGTACAGCCTGGTTCTCGTAGAGCCGCGATACGCGGCCGTGTGGGTAACGGTTCTTTGGGTGGTGCTGTTTGCGGCTGTCGAATGGCCGCGAATGGAGGGTGCTCTACGCCTTGGTCCCGCGGTTGTGCTGGCGATTTCAATCACATCGGGCATCGCGGTGATAAAGGGAGGCTTTGACAGCCTTGCCGAGTGCATGCGAAGCGAGCAAAACGTTCAATTTGAAATTGGAAAGTCGCTACTCAATATGGGCCTGACGCCTGGAGATCAACTGGCGTTTGTGGGTCACACGACCGTTGCCGATCACTGGGCGCAGTTGAGTCACTTGCGTGTCGCTGGCGATGTTCCAGCGGAGGAGATGTATTCCTATTGGACGGTCACACCTGAAAAGCGAAATGAGATTGCGGAACGGTTTCGAGCGCACGGGATCAAAGCACTCATTCTGTCAGGTCCGCCGCTGATTCCCGCCAAGTGGCAAGCGGTCGGTAGCACTATTACGTGCAGTTTCTCGATGGCAACGGCGTAGGCTCTGCGTCGGCGCCAACGTCAGAATCAAACTCTCGCTAAGTCCCGGCTGCACTTCATTTCGTGGTGGGGAGATCTACGTTCGAACGTTAATGGGATATCAACCATAACGGTCGACCGATTGCGGTGAGGCATTGATTTTCGAGAGTGCGAATAGGAACCCCGCACCCTCCTAACACCAGGAGGGTGCGCACCCAAGGCGAAACGCCGGTAAGATACTGGCGCAACCAAACGCGAAGTGGCGTCACCATTGGACGCCGGGGTACAAGCTGGGGATGCGGAAGGCGCGGTAGGCGTAATTGCCGGTCAGGTTCATTTGCCAGACGGGTTGGGGTGGTGACGTCTGGGTGACTTCGAAAATGTCGGACTGGTTGTTGAGGCTCTGTGTGCCGGGCGAGGTAAGGCCGCAGATGTCGAATTCGACGTTGGTGTTGGGCAACACGCGAGACGAGCCGCCGAACAGGGCAAACAGCGGGGATGCGTCGTCGAGAAACGTGAGCGTGGCGGTCTTATTGGTCTCGTCGATCTGATAGATGGGATCCTGACTGGTGCACTGAGGAGCGGTCCCCATGCCGCAGATGCTGGTGGCGTCGTTGTTGTTGTTGAGGACGCGGTTGTTGCCGTCATCGAAAACCGTCAGGCTGAACACGCCGCTGCTGTTCGGAGTGATGACGTTGGCGTCGTGCTGCGCGTAAAACCAGTCTACCGGATCGGTGCCGTTTAGCAGCGTGAAGTCGCCTTGATAGCCGAGGTGCCAAATAATATTCCCCGTACCCTGGCCGTCGTTGTAGTCGATCTTCAGGACCCAATCCTGATTGCGCATGGAAACGATCAGGGCTTTGTCGTCGGGTGAATAGGCGACAGAGTTGGTATGCGTCCAGTCGGGGAAGCCCAACGGGTGGCGGTTGAGATCGAGATGGTCGAAGGAAGACCAGAGCCAGACGGGATTGCGATTCTGGTCGAGGTCGACCAAGAGGTCGCCCGTGACCAGGGAGGGCGACGGCTCGCCGGTCAATCCTGTTTCATTGATTCGCTGGGCGACGATCACGATGATGTGCCCATTGGGAAGAACGGCTAAATCGTGGTGCATGCCGACGATGTCGTGGCCGCTGCATCCGGCACACGTTGCGATGGATAGCGCGGTGGCGAGCTGATCGCCGGTGAGAGACCAGATGACGTTCCCCGCGAGGTCGAATTCTTCCATGGATGAATCCATGCCATCGGGCTGGGAACTAATACCGGCGATGAAGTGGCCGTTGGGCAGCATTTTCAGCGGGCTGAAGCCTCCGCCTGGCGGGACGGGAGGGTTGAAGGTCCAGATCACGTTGCCGGCGATATCGGTAGCGACGGCGTTCATGCTGGCTTCGTTCACGCCGACCAGGTCGAGGAGTTCGACGCCGGACTGGGGCTTGGCGCCAGCTGTCGTGGTCGCGGTGATGCCGGGGAGATTCGCGGCTGGAACCGTGCCGGTGGTAAATGTGTGGTCGATGTCGTTGAAGGGGGTGCCGTCAGCGAAGGTGATGTTGGCGCGCATGTGGTAGGCGGTGTTCATGCGCATACCGGCGACGAGAATCGTGACGGGTCCTCCGCCAGCGGCGGTGGGTTGCTGCCAGGTGTTGAGGCCGTAGGTGGTGTCGGGGCCGAACTGGATGCTGACGTTGGCGGTGGCGGGCGGGGTGATCGTGTACGAGGCGACCTGGACATTGTTCGTCGGTGTGATGGCGCCGTTGGCGACGATGCTAACCGAGGCGTTGGCGGATTTCGTGGTGTCGGCGGTGCTCGTGGCGGTGATGGTGGCGGTGGCGTTTGCCGTGACAGGCGGGGCGGTGTAGTTGCCCATGGCGTCGATAGTGCCAGTCGCGGCGCTGCCGCCAGGAGTGCCGTTGACCGACCAGGTGACGGCGGAAGACGCGGCACCGTTCAGCGAGGCGGTGAATTGTTCGACCTGGCCTGCGGCCACGAAGGCCGTCCCGGGCGTAACGGAGATCGCAGCGACGGCGGGCGGGTTAATAGTGACAATGGCCGACCCGGATTTCGACGCGTCGGCTTTGCTGGTAGCGTCGACCGTGGCGCTGGTCACCTTGGTGACGGTGGGAGCGGTGAACTTGCCAGTGGAGTCGACGGTGCCTGTCGTGGAGCTGCCGCCGGCCGTGCCGTTGACGGACCAAGTCACACCGGCGGAGGTGGAGTCACCGGTAACCGTCGCTGTGAATTGGGCCGTGCTGCCGGAGGCCACGGTCGCCGTCATCGGAGAGACAGTGACGGAAATGGTGGTTGTGGCCTGTGTGGTCGTGCTGCTGCTACCGCCGCAACCGGTGAACAGAGTCAGGAACGCGAGCGAGGCCAAGACTGAGAGGCAGGTTGACAGAATTTTTCGCATGATTGTTTTTACCCACACTTCATTTTTGAAATAACGGGGGGACGTACCCAGCAGCAGGACTGGGGAGAGGCATTTGTATCACAGGATTGGGCGAAATGGAGGGTTTCTTCTCGCGGAGGTGGAGCTGGCCGAGGGGGCCTGACTGCGTGGGAAGGCGGGCTCGGCTTGCCCTGCCACATACCAGATTGCCATGTGGCGCAGAAAAAGCCGCAGGGCTCCACGTCCTGCGCGGTGCGCTACACGACGGTTTGCGCTAGGGGTTTTGCGATGCGCGTACGGGGCGGGGCTAGTGGCAGCCGCAACCGCCGCCGCAGCAGCCACCACCTCCACCGCCGGAGAAGGATGGGCCGCTCGAAGATGTGCCGTTGCCGTTTGAGGTGGCGAAGACCGAGAGCTGGATCTTGTTGTTTTTGCCAGCGCACTTGGGGCAGGCGATTTCTCGCTGCTTGTTGATTACGATTTTTTCGAACTCGGTCTGGCAGTCTTCGCAGATGTATTCGTAGATGGGCATTGTCGGCCTCTGGAGCGTTCGCTACTAATTATATACGAACAGAGGGGAATCCGACGGTCTTGCATCAAGCCATCATGGATATCGCGATGCAGTCCAACTGTCGACAAGGCGACGAAGCTTCGCTCACCTTTTCGCCCCAGCAAGGCAAGACAATGAACGCCGGCGAAGTGAAAAGAATAACTCCATCGAAAGCACACCAATGAGCTACGCATTGCCATCCGTGAAGATCGACGTTCCAAAGAATGATAAGGAAGGCGCCCACCAGGATTGCGCTGAGGCGAGAAGGAATGGAAAGCCGGCCGAGGGCAATTTTCCATCGCGACTGGGCCGGTAGGTTATGCAAACCAAAAACGCCCACCATGCGAAAAAGAGAAGAAAAGGTGGAGAGAGTAGATGGGGGCGGTGCTGCCGCAGGGCTTCGGAGCCGGCAGGATGCCCTTCGAGGCTCGGGTTGGACCGGCGTTACCAATACGGGCGAATCAGGACATGTAGCGGGCGGCGTTGAGGTTGATGGTTTGGCCGTTGATGGTTTTGGTTTCGGCCAGGAGGACGGCGATGCGGGCGACTTCGTCGGGGGAGCCCACGGTGTCGGCGGGGATGGTGGCGCGGACGTGGGCGGGGACGCTGGCGGCCATGTCGGTGTCGATCAGACCGGGGGCGATGGCGTTGGCGGTGATGCCCTCTTTGCCAAGTTGGGCGGCGTAAGAGCGGGTCAGGCCGAGAATACCGGCTTTGGAGGCGGCGTAATGGAGCCCGATGATGCCGCCGGTTTGGGCGGCTATGGAGGACAGGTTGATGATGCGGCCCCAGCGGGCGGCGCGCATGGCGGGGAGCACGCGCTGGGTGACGAGGAAGACCGAGGTTAGGTTGACGCGGAGGAAGTGTTCGAAGATCTGCTCGGTGACTTGTTCGGGCGGGTAGATTTGGGCGATGCCGGCGTTGTTGACGAGGATTCGGACGGGGCCTAGGTCTTTTTCAATGGTGGTGACCATGCGCTCGATTTGCTGGGTGTTGGAGACGTCGGCTTGGACGGGGATGGCTTTGCGGCCGGTGGCGCGTATGGCGGCGCAAACTTCGTTGGCGGCTTGGGCGTTCGCGTTGAAGTTGACGGCGACGTCGGCGCCTGCGGCGGCCAATGCGAGGGCGATAGATTTGCCGATGCCGCGGCTGGCACCGGTTACGAGTGCGATGCGATTTTGCAGAGCTGACATTGTTGTTCATTCTCCAGCATGGGGTTATTGGGAATCGCGACGTTCAGGGCAATTCGCCGATGCTACATGCGAAAAAGGACAGAATGTCAATGGGCGAGAAGCAGATACCATCTAACTCTTCCTGCTGGCGAAAGCCGAAATTGCTATCAGCAGAAGCGAGGACCATCGTCCGAACTGAGCGCTCTGCTGGCAGAGGTACTAAGTAACCTCCAAAAACGAGAATTGCGAAGAGAAAGGCCACTGGCTCCGAGCGATTATGAATGATTCGGCGCGGCTCTGATGTCCAACCAAGAAAAAAGGCTCCCGTGGTGGAACGGGAGCCTTTTTGAATCAGGTTGAAGGAAGCGGATTAGTCGCCGGCTACCGGTTCGGCTTCTTGCTTTGGCGCGGCCGGAGCGATGTTGACCGGCTTGCCGCCATTGCTGAAGTTGGCCGGAACGGCTTTGGCGATGTCCTGCACTGTACCGATCTGAACCACGGTCGGCTGAGGCTTCTTCAGAACGAGTTCTTCGTAAATCGCGCGAACTTTGGCTTGTTCTTCGAACGCCTTCTTGCGGCGCGCGCGATCTTCTTCGGCAGCGGTCAGCGGGATGTCGTGTTCGAGGTGGCGCACGCGGGCGGCGGCGTCGGAGTCAATGCGGAGCGAGTGTTCGAAGCTCTGCAAGTTGACGTTCTTGCCCTTGGCGTAGATCTCGTGCTTGCCGTGGTTCTTGTACCACTCGGCGACGGTTGCGTTCTTGTGCATGTTCTCGATGATCTGGCGCCAGCCCACACCGGTGTTGTACGCGCAGAAGCTGATTTCGCCCTGCTGGGTGGCGTAAGGAATGATGCACATTTCGGTGCGGCGGAAGTCGTAGTTGAAAAGATCCTGAAACCACATGCCGGCGATGAAGAGGAAGTTCCACGGATCCTGGCGGCGCTTCATAGCGTCGTCGATCTTGCGATCGGGCGACGTGCGGCCGTACTTCGTGGTGGAACGCTTGGTCAACGCCCAGGTCTTGTCGAACTTCTTGAACAGCGCGCCGAGCGTGAGGCCCTTGGGGCCTTCGAACGGCTGATAGTTCTTCAAGAGAGCCATGGCCATCATGAAGTTCGAGAAAGTCTTGCCGCGCGCCGCGTCGGTAATAGCGGTGACGTCTTTCGTCAATTGCGTGGCGTTGAGGAAGCGCGGAACCGGCGCCCACTCTTTGGTCTCTTTGTTGATCATCAGCGCGGTGCCCACGCCGCAGTTCGGGTGGCAACCGCAAGAGAGCGAACCCCACGTGGATTCCCTGCCCTTAACCATGTCGGCAAAGCCGGCAAAGGTGCTGATGAACGAAATCGGGAACCAGTCGCGCGTCGGCTCAACCTTGCCTACCTGATCGCTGACGTCTTTCGCGAGGTGCGAAAGCGTGTAGCGCTGGCGGAGGCGGCGTTCTGGAGTGATGTCTTCGTCGCGGCCCGTGAACGAAACCGGCTGGAAGCTGACGAACGCGATTTTCTTCGGATTTTCCATCGCGAACTTCACGACGGTGCCGACCTGATCGTTGTTCACGTTGTTCACGATAGTGACGACGAGAACGATTTCGATGCCGGCTTCGTGCATGTTTTCGATCGCGCGCAGCTTGACGTCGAACAGATTGCCAATCTGGCGGTGGCTGTTCGCATCGTTACCGATGCCGTCGAACTGCAGATACGCGTAGCGCATACCTGCGTCGAAAGCCTTCTTGCAGAATTCCTTGCTCTTGGCGAACTCGATACCGTTGGTCGCTGCCTGCACGCTGTTGTAGCCGATCTTGCGGGCGTAAGCGACGGCGTCGAGGAAGTACGGGCTCATGGTCGGTTCGCCGCCAGAGAACTGCACCGACATTTGGCGACGCGGCTTGATCCTGAGCGCGTTGTCGAGAATTTCCTGAATTTCATCCCAGCCGAGTTCGTGAACGTAGCCAACCTGGTTGGCGTCCATGAAGCAGGGATCGCACATCATATTGCAGCGATTGGTCAGGTCGACGGTGAGAACCGAGCCGCGGCCGTAACGAACGGTCGAGGAGCCGTGCTTGTGAAGATCTTCGTCGTTGTGCGCCGGAATGTCGCGGCCCGGGAACTGCTGCTCGATCCACTCGAGAAACTTCGCGTCCACAGCCATCATGTCTTCATAGTGGCCGTGCAGCGGGCAGTCTTTCACCATCCAGATCTGTCCATCGCGCTCGACAATCTGCGCCTTGATCTCGCCGACTTTCTCGTGCATCAGATCGCGCCAATCTTTTTTGCCGGCAATGATCGACTCGCGCGCTTCCTTGACGCACGCGGGGCACAGCGAATCGGTTTGCCGCGGGAAGCCAAGCGTCGGCTTGGTCTTCTCCCAGGACTTCAGCAGCGGCTTGTCAGACCACTGAGGCGTGACCGACGGATTCGGATTCTTCTTGTTGAAATGCTGGATCGTGTTGAAGGTGACCGACGCGGTCTTGCAGATCAACCAGTCCATCGACCGCTTCAATTGCGTGCCTACTGAATTAGGCATAAACCTCAACCCTCCACTTTTCGAAAAAAATGCGAGCTACTATGGCCCACGACGCCTAAAGACAATTGCAATTGCCGAAGAACATCTGATGCGGTCCGCTCAACCGTTGGTACGAATAATCGGCACCGAACGGCAGCCCCCGGACCTTTGTCCTAACCTATCATTCCCGAAGGGGAACGGCCAGTAAGTCTTTGGACTCGTATAGTTTGAGGGTAAACGGGGTGGGACGCCAGAAGGTTGCGGCGAACGGTCGAAAATCGAGGTCGAACGGTAAAATTGAGGGTTTGGAGGGGGTGGGGCGTGGTTTACAAGAGGGGGCAGTTAAAGGATGGGGTATCCACTTGAGGACGGCTGGGAGAGATCGGAAAGGCTAGGAGGGAAAAAGTGAGAGTACACGTGGGAAAAAGATTGCAGAGCGTCGGTAGAAAAAATGGGAATCGATCGGGCGCCGCTCGCTGCAAAGAAATATTTAGTCGTTCAGGACTGGACGGAGTACCGCCATTACGAAGTGTGCGAAGTGCGATGCGCCTTCGTCGAGTTGGAGCCAACGGACGACACAGTGGTCGGAGAGATATTTTCCAACTCGGGCTTCGGGGATTCCCAAATGGTCCGCGAGGTTCGGTTTGATCGAATCGGCGCCGCGGCGGCTCGAACCTCCGCGAAGAAGGCTTGGAATGGCGATGCGAAGCGTCTGACAGGCTTCGACATAGTAGTAGCTGGTGAGGTCAGAGTCGGTGAGCAGGAGAACGCCGGGACCCGCGGGAGTTCGATCGGCTTCATCGAGCTTAATTGGAGAGCAGGTCAGCAGGCGGCGGAATTGCATCTCGAGCAGCGAAAGGCGCGACGATAGGCCGGGATCGCCATAGCGACCACGGACGGCGATGCCACCTGCGTCGGTTGCAGTGGGCATGGCTTCGACCGGGAGGCGGGGCATGGACAAATCGGACGGACGCACGGAGCGAGTTTCGGCGGCCGAATCGTCGCTGTGCGCTGCGGAAGCGCGATGAGCGGTTGAAGTTTCAGGACGGGAATGGGTGGCAGCGGGCGCTGCAGCTTTTGCGGTGCTGCCTTTGCGGCGATTGCGGCCACCGCGACGGCCCCGCCGGCGGCGGCCGCCTTCAGGCGACGCGGCAGACGTTGTCGATTTGGCAGACGCTTCAGCTGGCTGCGATTCGGATTCGGAATCCGAGTCGGACTCGGATTCGGTCGAAGTCGATTCGTCGGAAATCACGAGAGATTCAAACACGGCGGCATTTTGTTCGAACGGAGCGCCGGGTTCCGGAACCGGGAACGGCGGAGGTGCAAGCTGGCGAAAGTCGAGCTGCGAATCGGGAACGAACTCGCCGCCGAGGCGCGTGGCAGCTTCCTGCGCCTTCGTTTTCCAATCCGCGCGGCGAAAACGCGACGCAGCGGTGGAGTACCACTTCGCGGCTTCCGCATTCTGGCTGGCTGTTTCGAAAACGCGCGCGAGTTCGAACGCGACCATCGCGTCCTGCGTCTTTTCATAAAGTGAGGATAGTTGTGCCGCTGGGTCTTTACCGGTGCGAGCGCGTCGAATGCGCGCGGTGATTTGTTTCCAGTCCGCCATACGTCCGATTCAGCAGGCATTGTAACAGCGAGTTGCTCCGGCTACCAGCGCGGCGAGGATGTAGGAGCTGGAGCAGAGGGTGACGTCATGTTCATACAGGTAGAGTTTCGAGCAGATTCGCGCTCAGCGCGGGTCGAAATGAGCAAAGAGACGTGGATAAGAGGGAATGTACTTTTACGCGTCATTGCGCATGACGCGTTGACGGTCCTCGTTGACGGTCAGTATTCTTCAATACAGCCCTTTTGGAGAAGAAATGGCGCGCTTGCGCGACCTGTTACGTACATCTACGGCAGCGGTGTTGTCATTTGGACTCATCACCGCCTCTCTTTCGAGCGCACCGACTTCCCGCGCCGCTACGCCTTTCGGCACGGTGGTGTCCGCGGACCGCGCGCACGTGGGCACTGCGGCTGCGTCTGTAGGCACGACGGTTGTGTCTGGAGACAGCCTGGACACTGAGAAATTTGGCAGCCTGCAGGTGCGAGCGGGGGCGGCGCGCCTGATGTTGTCGAGCGCGAGCCACGTTACCTGGGCAATGGAAGAGGGCGGGGCGTCGGCCACGCTGATGAACGGTACCGCGATGTTCTCCGCCGCGAATGCAAAAGCTTTCACGTTGCACGCGATGACCGCGCAAATTCGTCCGAACGGCGATGGGCCGACGATTGGGAGCGTTCAGATTCTAAGTTCGAAGGAATTGGCGGTGAGCTGCACGCGCGGATCACTGGCAATTTCAGTCGACGACGATACTAAAGTCGTCGCGGAAGGAACGGCTTATCGCGTTGTGCTCGATCCGGATGATCCAGCTGCTCAGGATCCGAACAATCCGCCGCCGGTGCAGGGCAGGCCGAAGAGATCGGGGCGGAATCGATTTTTGATGTTTCTGATTATCTTTGGTGGGGCGGCGGCGGCTGTGGGATTGTTTTTTGCGCTCGAGAGCCCGGATAAACCGTAGAGGCAGGGCGGCCGCACGTGCGGCTGAGAGTTTTTCTTCCAGAAAATTCCATCTAAATCTTTCTGAAATGGGGCGCAGCGGTTCCTTCGACTGCCACTCGGGATGAAGCTGTGCCCGTACATCGAATCGGCAATGCGTTTGTGCTTACGCCGAGGCGATAACCTCGATTTCTACCAAGGCGTCCTTTGGGAGGCGCGAGACTTGCACGGTGGAACGTGCAGGCGGGGCGGCTGTGAAGTAGTGAGCATAGACTTCGTTCATGGCGGGAAATTCGTTCATGTCTTTGAGGAATACCGTCGTCTTGACTACGTGATGAAGATTCGAACCTGCAGCTTCGAGAATTCCTTTGATGTTTTCGAGAACGCGCTCGGTCTGCTGCTTGATATCGCCCGTGGACATCTCGTTCGATTTTGGATCGAGCGCTACTTGCCCTGAAAGATAAAGAAGACCATTTATTTTTACGGCCTGAGAGTATGGACCGATGGGCTTGGGTCCACGATCTGTGTTGACGATGTCTTTCACGGTGTAACCTCCTTGGATTGAAACGGCGTAGTGGTGTCGGCGGTTTCGTTTTCGTAACGCGCGCGGAAATCCTGGGGAACGCCTGGGCGCTTCATCCAGTGACGTACGAATTCGCCGACGTTTTGGTGCGTCTCCTGATCGAATGCGGAGATGAGATCAGTGATATCGAAGCCGCCGCCGCGGCGGGCGTAGAGCATGTGACTTAATGCGTTGCGAAAATTCTGCTGGCCGTAGCGATCCTGCAGGGCGAAAAAGAAAAGCAAACTCTTGGCGCGAATCACCTGGTCGGATTCTGGCTTGCCCGGCTGACCATCGAGCGGAACAAGCTTGAGCGCGCGGCGAATGGCCGCGATTCGTATCTGTTCTCCGCCGGCGGCTTCGCGTCCGCGAACTGCAGCGAATGCAGGGAGTGCGGCAAGCGGAGGATCCTGTTCGAAAAAGCCCGGATTCTGGCCGTAACCGAGCCATGTGGACGCGAGAGAAGGCCCGGCGGCAGCGATGACATCGGGTGCGCCTTTGGTCAGATCGACCATCACCGTGTCGAGAGAAGCCATTTCGGCGGTCGGCTTGGTGCTGGGCTCGGAAATCATGTTGGTGTAATACGACGCCGCAGTCGTGAAGCAGCTCTCGACGATGGGGCATTCGACGAGCCACAAGTCGTGAGAATTCTCGACGCGCTTGCCGAACGTTCTGTCGTACGCCTTCATCGCCGAAATCAGTCCCGAGGCGGACTGGCGCAGCGTGTCGGTATTCTGCGGAGCGCGGCTCCACATCGTGACGATTTCCGGGTCGGCTTTGAATTGCGCGGCAACGTAGCGGCCAGCGATCACAAATGGGTACCCGTCCTTGAGCCGTTGCGTCACGCGGATAACCTGCTCGCCATCGCGCTTCGATTTCTTGGGTTTCTCTCCACTGGCATGCACCAGGAATCCTTCGGGGACTCGCACGGTCATGTACCACGTTGCAGGCGGAACACCTCCGCTTGCGAACGCTCCGCGAGCAGGCAGCAGCTGCGGACTCCAACCTTCCGAGGGCAGAAAGAATGCGTCGGCGGCAAAACTGAACGTGCCGCTCCCAGGATCGGCGGGCCTGTATTCAACGGAAAGCTTCAGCGTACGATCAGCGGAAATTGGCCAGGAGTCGGAAAATCTCAGCAGGGAGTTTCGCGTGTTGTCGGGAGAGACTTCGAGAGATCTGGCGCGGCCTTCCCATTCGACGCCGGGATCGGCGAAATGAAAACGGCGGCGACCGGGAAGGCGGAGCTCAAGCTTCGTGAGAGGTTGGTTTCCGGTATTGCGCAAATGATAGGTCGCATCGATGTGAATCGTCGGCTGCGGCGCGGGCTGGAATTGAACCTGGATTTCCTGCTTTTCGACGGTATAGCCCGGACCGAAAGCGGACGTGCACGCGGCGGCGCCGAATGAAGCAAGAAGCATCGCGAGCAGCGACGAAATGCGTGGGCGATTGGTGAGCGACACGGCGCCTCTGATTGTAGCCAGTGAAATCGGCGGAGGCAAAAGGTGTGCCCGGCGAATTAGCAACGTGGGCAGCGAAAGCAGGTCAGCCACCTACTGACGACTGAGAACTACCGCGGTTTGCGGCCCCGGGCGCGAACGAAGTCGGTATGGGCGTGATTGCGCACGGCTTCGCGCGCAGTGACTTCCTGCTCGGCTTGCTGCTCGGTCATGCCTTCGGAAATGCGGTCGAGGATTTGCTTTTCGGTGAGGCCGGTATTCTTCAGGCGACCGATCGCCGCCGAACTGATCGTCGGCAAGCCTTGCAGATCGCGCTGGAGAAGCGTTTCGACAGTCGAGTCGGACAAACCGATCAAGCGGAGCATAACCGCGTCACCGCTGATGGCATCGAGCTTGTCCGCCTGCGCATAGCTGATGACGTCGGATTCCGTGTACCGGGCGTTGAGAAGATTCGTGACCGAATCGGCGCTGCTGAACATACGCTTGTGATCATGCGCCGAGGAAATCAGGGTGACGCATGTGTCATCGGTGACGCCCGAAGCTTTCAGATGAACGAGTTGCTGGAGTTCGAGGTCGGAAATATTGAGGGGCTTGAGGCGTTCGATCGTCCCCGAGTTCATCCCGGCTTGATCGAGCGGGCGATAGTCCATCACCGGATGCTGATGGCAACCCACCGCGACCGCGAACAACCATGTACCGGCCATGAGATACGAGCGCTTCACATCCTCATTTTAGGAGTGTTCGAGGCACAGCAATGGTCCGCACGCTGAAGTGTGTTGTGGGCGATACCGGACCGTTAGGACAGGTGGCCTGAAGCCGGTGATGGCGTGAAACTTGAGGACGGCCGTTTGGCTGCGGACCTTATGCCTGATACACGCGTTCTACACCGTAAACACCGGCGATTTTGCGGATATTGGCGAGAATCGACTCAAGCTGGCGCCGATCGACGATCTCGAGATTAACGTCCACCTGAGCGTTCATCTTGTCAGGGCGGCTTTCGAGATTGTGAATGTTGCAGCCGGCATTGCTGAAGACCGCGGTGATGTCGGCAAGCAAACCAGCGCGGTCCTTCGCGCGAATAAGCAATTGCACGAGAAACTTCGCGGTGCTGCCTTCCCCGCCCCATTCGACCGCGATGCGCCTTTCAGTTTGATAGAGCAGATTTTGAACATTCGGACACGTGCGCGTGTGCACGGCGACGCCTCGCCCGCGCGTGATGTAGCCGATGATGTCGTCGCCCGGAATCGGATTGCAGCATTTCGCGCGATAGACGAGCAGATCGTCATGACCTTTGACGACGAGCGGCGCTTCGCCAAAGCCGAGCATGCGCTTCACGGTTTTAACCAGCGTCGGCTTCGACTCTTCTTCCGCGGTATCGCTGCCCTTTTCCGGTTCGCCTAGCACGCGCGTCAAAATGTGCCGCGCCGAATATTTTCCGAATCCAACCGCGGCGTAGAGGTCTTCGATCTTCGATAAGCCGAGATCCGAACTGACCTTGAGCAAGTCGGCTTCGGGGATTTTCTTCAGGCTGCGGCCGAAACTGCGCGACTCTTTTTCGAGCAGCCGCTGTCCCATCTCGGTCGCTTCCTCGCGCTCCTGCATGTTGATCCAGTGCTTGATCTTGGTGCGCGCGTGTGATGATTTGACGAAGCTGAGCCAATCGCGACTAGGCTTGTGCCCCTTTTGCGTGAGAATTTCGACGACGTCGCCGCTGACGATTTCGTGGCGCAGCGCGACCATCTGCCCATTCACTTTCGCGCCGACGCATTGATGGCCAACCTCCGTGTGTACCGTGTACGCAAAATCGACCGGCGTTGCGCCGCGCGGCAATTCGAGCACCCGCCCCTTGGGCGTAAACGCATAGACTTCGACCGGCGCGAGATCGACTTTGAGCGTCGATAGAAATTCGCCCGGCTCTTCAAGTTCCTGCGACCACTCGATCAGCTGCCGCATCCAGCCGATGCGCTGGTCGTCTTCACTGACTGGCTTGTCGTCCTTATATTTCCAATGCGCGGCCACGCCTTCTTCGGCCGTGTGATGCATTTCCTGCGTGCGAATCTGGACTTCAAACGGCTGCCCGTTGTGCAGCACCGTTGTGTGCAGCGACTGGTACAAATTCGGCCGCGGCATAGCGATGTAATCTTTGAAGCGCCCCGGCACGGGCCGCCAGATGTGGTGCATCACGCCGAGCGCCGCGTAACAACTTCGCTCGTTGTCGGTGATGACGCGAACGGCCAGCAAATCGTAAACCTGATCGAGGCTGCGCTCTTGGCGAATGATCTTGCGATTGAGCGAATACAGCCCCTTGACGCGCGCTGCGAGCTGCGCGGGAATTCCACTCTCGACGAGCTTCGTGCGGATCGTTGCTTGAACTTCTTCGAGAAATTTCAAGTGGATCGGCGCCTTGTCGGTGACTTCTTTTTGCAACGCCAGAAATGATTCGGGCTCGAGATAGCGGAAGGAAAGATCCTCGAGCTCGTTGCGAATTAATCCCATGCCGAGGCGGTGCGCGATTGGCGCGTAGATGTCGAGCGTTTCGCGCGAGATGCGCTGCTGCTTCGTCGCATCGAGATACTCGAGCGTGCGCATGTTGTGCAGACGGTCGGCGAGCTTGACCAACACGACGCGCACATCGTGTACCATCGCCAAAACCATTTTTCGTACGTTCTCGGCCTGTCGAGCCTCGGGCGCCATCATGTTGAGGCGGCCGATCTTGGTCACACCCTCGACTAGGTGCGCGACTTCGGCGCCGAAGCGCTCAGTGATGCGCGACACTGGAAACTCGGTGTCTTCGATGACGTCGTGCAGCAGCGCAGCGGTAAGCGTGGTCGCGTCGAGGCGCATGTCGGCCAAAATGTGCGCAACTTCCAGTAGATGGATCAGGTAAGGCTCGCCCGACTTGCGAACTTGAGCGCGATGCCGCTCGGCGGCAATCTCATAGGCACGGCGAACCAGCCAGGGGTCTTCCGCAGGCCGATTCTTGCGAAGCTTGGTGAGGAGCTCTTCCAAGCGGGCATCGAGTTGCCGCTCAGTGCGGTCTCGATTGAAGCTCAGGGGAAGATTACCCGCGGACGGCATAGACAAGTATACGACGGATATGCAAGAGGCGCGAAACGAGGCGCCCAGAGGTTCCGCGAAAAAGCAGCACGCCGGCACGCGCTGACAGGCACACAAAAAAAGGGCGTCCGAGTCGGATGCCCTTCAAAACATTAGGTTTAGATGACGACCTTAGGATGGCTGAGTCGGCTGATCCGCGCGCTTCTGCTTGATCTCTTTCACCTTGTCCACGAGATCGTCAGCCTGCTTGAGCAAATTCGCGCGCTCGTCGGGGGTTTCGACCATGTCGGCCTTGCGCCGATATAGGAGGTTCAAGTACGCCATGGCGTCATCGTAATCTGGCCGAAGGGAGATGGCCTTCTGCAGATCCGTAATGCCCTCGTCGATCACCGTGCCGTATTTCGATGCGTAATCGGTTCGGATCGCGGGCGGCAGCGGATCGGTGTCCCTCACCTGCTTCTTGATGTTGTCCTTATTATAGGCCAACCGCATTTCACCGTTGGCGCGGAATGCCAGCGTCCAGTCGATAACACCGATCCAGTAGTACGGCTCAGGATCTTCCGGCTTCAGCTGAATATGTCGCTGGTGATACGACTTCGACTCCTCGAATTTCTTCGCATCGAAAGGCTGACCGCCCATCTGAAACAGGATCGATCCGATCCCATCGATCGCCGACAGATTGTTCTGGTCCTTGTCGAGAACTTCCTTGAACTCGGCCACCGCCTGATTGCCGCGCGCCAGATTTTCCGGTGATGGCGCGCCAGGAATGTACAAGCTGGCATACGCCGTCGCCAGATACAGGCGGGCGTTGAGCAGGTCCGGGTCGGCCTCTTTGGCTTGCTTAAAGTCTTCAATCGCAGCGTCGGACTGCCCGTTCTTGAACGCCGCGACTCCCTTGTTCAACAGGTCGCGAGCCTTCAGTTTGGCACATCCCGACGCGGCAGCCGCGACGACCAACATCGCAGCGATTGCCGTCGCCCTGCGAGCGATTCCAATCGATCCATAAGTCATCGATGCATCCATCCCTGCTAATGGCGCGACCTGAAACAGTCGTCGCTAGGATTCACGTCCGCCCTGCGAAGGGCAACTGGCCAATCTACTAGCGGCCTTTCTCCAACTGCGGCGTTAACAGTCCGACAGAAGATATGCCTGCCGACTGCATTACGTCAATCACTTTGGCCACAACCTGGAACTCGACGGCGGATTCGCCGCGAACAAATGCCGTATGATTGGCGCGCTGGCTGAAAATCTCTTCGAGTCGGCCGCGCAGTGAATCCCAAGCCACCGGCTGTTCGTTAATTTTGAGCGATCCCTCGTCCAACACCTGGATCACGATAATGTCGGGTTCCGTCTTCGGGGGCGCAGGATCCTGCGATGGTTGCGGTATTTCCGCCCTCAGACCCGTCGGATGATGCGGAATGATCATGAAGATCACCAGCAGCACCAACAGAACATCAATCTGCGGAACCACATTCATTTCCGATACGATTCCGCGATTCGAACCGCCAACTGATATGCCCATGAGCCCCCTCGCTGTACGACGCTTGCCCCGCGAGGAGGACTCTCACATCTCTGCGAAATCCGAAAACCCGCTGCAGATCGAAGCTTACTGACCGGCTTCGAGCTTCGCCGTGATCAAACCGACTTTATCGATGCCGTTCGCGCGCATGATATCAATCGCGCGCGCAACCTGCGCGAACAGTACATCGTTGTCGCCCTTGACGAAAGCGATTTTCTCCGCTCGATCCTTGAAGATCTGATCGATACGAGGGCCCAAGCCATCCCAGGTCGAGTCTTCGTTATTAATCTTGATCTTGTCGTTCGTCAGCACCTGCACGACGACCGTCTTATTCTCAAGATCCTGATTCTGCTGCTGGTTCGGGTTGGGCTGCGGCACCAATGTGTCCATGCCCTTCGGCGTCAGCGGCGTGATCACCATGAAGATGATCAGCAGCACCAGCAAAATGTCGATCAGCGGAACGACGTTCATTTCCGCCATCGCACCGCCCTTATTTTCTCCAACGCTCATACCCATGGCACTTCTCCTGTGAGCCTGCCTGTGACGAACTTTGCAGGCCAGTAAGCCGCGCCGTGTGGGAATCGGCGCGGCCACTCAAACGTTCAGCAAACGAATGACATCCACTGCACAGCACAACTCCACTGCTCGACGGCGTAACTCGCTCAGTCCCCAGTCGGAGTTCCGGCTGGTGTTCCCGGCGGCGTGGTCGTCGATTTGCCCTGGTTCTTTTCGGTAAGCAGGCCCACTTGGTCCACACCCGCGGAGCGAATTTCGTCCACCACCGCCACCACATCGCCGTATTTCGCTCGAGCATCGCTCTTCACGTAGACGGTCTTGTCGAGGCGATTCGAAAGGCGATCCTTGATTTGATTCGTCAGATCGTCCTTGCGAGTCTCGGTGTGTCCCAGGTAGATGGCGCCATCGCGGGTGATTGCCACCACGATCGCATCATCTTTATCGGCGTCCTGCATGTCGCGTGCGGTATCTGTCTTTGCCATGTCGACGGGCATGTTCTTCTGCAACATCGGCGTGACCACCATGAAGATGATCAGCAGAACGAGCATGATGTCGGCCATGGGGATGACGTTTGGCGACGCCATCTGGCTTCCCGCTTGCGGCTTGTAACGCCCACCGCTTGTGTGTTCTGCCATAACTCTACCCCTTGCTTGCGCTTACTTCTTGGCGCCGCGACGCAGAATGAAATAGTTGATCAATTCCATCGACGAGTTGTCCATCTCGACGTCGAAGGCTTCGACCTTGTTGGTGAAGTAGTTGTACGCCCAAACCGCCGGCACCGCGACGAGGAGACCGAACGCTGTGGTCACCAACGCCTCCGCGATACCGCCGGCAACCGCCGACAGACCGGTCGCTTTGGACTGCTCAATACCTTTGAACGCATTCAAGATGCCGACGACCGTGCCGAACAGTCCGACGAACGGTGCCGTCGAGCCAATCGTGGCCAGTGCCGACAATCCACGCTTCATTTCCGCGTGGACGATCGCTACCGAGCGCTCGAGACCGCGCTTGGCGGCTTCGATCACGTCGGCATCCGATACCTGCTGCGATGCGGACTGGAATTCCGAAAGGCCCGTCGCCACAACCTTGGCGATGTGGCTCTTCTTGTTGCGCTCCGCGATCGCGATCGCTTCGTCCAGCTTGCCGTCCTTGAGGGCTCCGGCAACCTGCTGCACGAATACGCGCGACTGCTTGCGCGCCGCGCTGTACATCAATGCGCGGTCGATCATCACACCGAACGAATAAACCGACAGCACGAACAAAATGCCAACTACGACTCTGGGAAGTGCGCTCATCGACGCCCACATGCTGCGAAGATCCCATGAAGTCGTCTGGGACTGCAGGAATAGGGCCGTGTACACATACAAAGTGGCTACCATTCGTTTGCTCCTTAGAGTTCTGGTGACTCCGGCAGGACCGGCGTCAACGACAGTTTGCTGAGTCTTGTTACGCGAAACTCCTCGCCGGCCCCACGACTGGCGAAGCGCTCCGTACTACTGGTTCAAAGAGAAAATCACGTCGATCGTGGTATCGACTTCCACCGGTTCACCGTTCAGCAGCGTCGGCTTGTACTTCCACTGTTGCACAGCGTCCATTGCCGCTCGAACTAGCAGCGGGTGGCCCGACATCACTTCCAACGATTCAACCGAGCCGGTCTTGGAAATCAGAGCGTGCAGCCGCACCGTGCCCGAAATACGGGTCTGCCGCGCCAGCGGCGGGTACACCGGCTGCACTTTGTTGATCAGCAATGCGGCCTGAACGCTGCCGCCCTGACGGATACGCGATGCCACCGGCTTCGGCGGTGGTGGTGCTCCGCCCATGCCGCCAATCACGCCGCCGATCACACCGCCCATCGAACCGCCGGCGACGCCGCCCGGGACGCCGCCTTGCATGCCGGCGTTCATGTCGGGCGCTTCTTCCTTAATAATCTTGATGTCTTTCGGGATCACTTTCGGCTGCACAAGTTTGCCCGCATCCATCAAGTGCACTTGCGGCTTGACCTGCACAACTTTAACCACGGCCGGGGGTGGTGGAGGAGGCGGTGGCGGCGGAGGCGCGACGAGCAGCGTGGACATCATCGTCTTCGGCAGCGCTTCCGTGTAGATCAAAGGAATCAGGATCAGGATGGCCAGGAATAAGACCTGGAACAGCATCGACAAAACCACCGTCCAGGGCTTGTTCGTTTTGCTCGGGTTCGAGCTGGAAACCACCATGTCTTCGAACATAGGTTACCTACCTCCTCCCGGCGGGGGCGAGTCGTCCAGAGACGCTCTCGTTCGCACGGGGTTTGTTTCCGGCTGCAGATCCGGTACCTACTACACTTCCACGTTTGCCGCGCCAGTGATTCCAAGCAACTACTAACGGCGCAGCTATGCCAAAACTGGAGTACGTTCCTACCACAATCCCCACCACCAGGGCAAAGGAGAATGCCCGAAGCACCTGGCCGCCCATCAGGAACAGGACGAGCACGGTAAGGAAAGTCAGGCCACTAGTCAAGATCGTTCTCGAAAGAGTCTGATTGATCGACTTGTTAACAACATCGGCAAACGATTCCCGGCGCAGCAAACGATTGTTTTCGCGAATGCGATCGAAGATGACGATCGTGTCATTCATCGAATAACCAACCAGGGTCAGGAGCGCCGCGATTACCGTCAGTGAAATTTCGAAATGAAGCAGTGAGAAAAAACCGAGAGTGATCAAAACATCGTGAAACACTGCCAAAACCGCGGCAGCGCCATAGACCCACTCGAACCGGAAAGCGATGTAGACGAGCATTCCAGCTAGGGCATAGAGCGTAACGAAGATGGCTTGACGCCGAAGTTCGGCGCCGACCTTTGGCCCCACGATTTCAACGCCGCGAATGGTGAAGCTTCCGATCGCATAGTTGTTCTTGATCGTCGAGACGACAGCCGGGGTTGCACCTTCCACCCCGCTGAGGTCGTCAAAATTTGTCAGCACGCCATTTTTCGTTGTGTCTCGATACGCGAGGAGTCGTCGGGCCATCTGGTCGTATCGGTCGCCCGCGTTCGTGGATAGCCCCAATGGGTCTTTTGAAGTCAACACTTCCGCGAGTGACGAAGGCGTCGCCGCGTTAAAATCCGGCTTACTGGAATCTTTGACACCGTACATGGCGCCAAGTGCCGTGAGCACCTGCGCCTTGCTGGCGTCCGAAGCCTGATCCCCTTCGCCCTTTTGCTCGACGAAGATCAACACTTCATTTGAGTTCGAGGCCGTCACGCCTGAGCTCACCGCTTGGATTTCACTATTGCCCAACCCTTGGGTCTTCAACGCATCGCGAATCTGGTCGATGTTGGGTGGCTGGGCAAAACGAACATCAACATTCGTACCACCTCTAAAATCGATACCGTAGCGCAATCCACCTTCATGGAACCAGGAGATTAGCCCTGCGAGTAGGAGAATACCGCTCAAGCCATAGAAATACTTGGCTTTGCCCATCCAGTCGATATTGGGCTCTTTGAAGAACTCAATCATGCCGAGATTCGTCCCTTCTTTAGACTCCAACACCTAAATAATTGTTCCCAGGACTCGCGATCTCTGGCCCATGCGCTGGACGTTTGATGGTGCAGAAAGCGCAAAGTACTGCATACAAATGGGCGCAAGAGTCCTAGTACATTTTTTCAGATACTGAGTTCTGCCTGACGGTCCATCTTGGAAAGGTGATATTGGAAAATCGTCTTCGACACGTAGATCGCGGTAAACACGTTCGCAATCAAACCGATCGTCAAAGTGATGGCAAATCCGCGGATCGGGCCCGTCCCAAAAAGGAACAGGAAAAACGCCGAAACGACGGTGGTCACGTGAGTGTCAATAATTGTCAGGAAAGCTTTGTCGAAGCCTGCCTGAACAGCGGAGGCGGCCGACTTTCCGTTCCGCAATTCTTCCCGGATACGTTCGAACACCAACACGTTCGAATCGACGCCCATACCGATCGTCAGGATCACACCGGCAATACCCGGCAACGTAAGTACCGCGCCGAATGCGGCCAGCGCCGCAAGTAGAATGACGAGGTTGAGGATCAACGCAACAACCGCATTCGCTCCCGATATCCGGTAGTAGACGAGCATGAACAGCATCACGACGATCAGGCTCAAAATCGAAGCCTGGACTCCGTGGCGAATCGAATCGGCTCCCAGTGACGGCCCGACGGTGCGTTCCTCGAGATATTTAATGGACGCAGGCAGCGCTCCGGCCTTGAGTACCAGCGCCAGATCGTGCGCCGAATCTTGGCTGAAGTTGCCTTCGATCACGCCTGTGTCATCGATGCGGCCATGAATCACCGGCGCGGAATATACCCGGTGTTGGAGAACGATCGCCATCTGTCGATTGATATTTTGTTCAGTGAACGGTCCAAATCGCCGCGCCGCATCCGCCGATAGCGAGAAGTTGATCTGCCACTGACCCGGATTCTGCGAGCTGCGATTTTCCGTCGCGCTCCGCAAGTCGCGCCCTGTAACGACCGGCGCGCGAGCCAGCACATACCAGACTTCGCCTTGATCCGGCGTCGGAGTCCGGCTTTCGTTACGCCCCGCAACGATCTCCGTGCCCGGAGGCAGAACTCCACCATGCGCTGCAAGCGCCGCCACCTGCGATGGATACGTCGTCGGATCTTCCACCAATCTCAATTCAAGCTGTCCGCCCGCCTGAATAACCGCCTTCGCGCGCGATGGATCGCCTTCGCCCGGTAGCTGCACGAGAATTTCGTTGTCGTTGCTGCCGCCCCGCTGCTGAATCGTCGGCTCGGTCAAGCCCAGCGCGTTGATGCGGCGTTCGATCGTTTCGATGGACTGCGTCATCGTCGACTCGCGAATCGCGGCGACTTGATTGGCGCGCAGCGTGAGCGTGTAGCCGTTCGGATCTCCCGCCGCCGGCGAAAGATCCCACACGTTTTGCAATTGGGTACTAACCATATCCCGAAAATCCGACAATTGATCCGGCGCGACGTTTCGAACCAGGATGTGCGTGTCGTCCACACGGCGTACTTCCTCATAGCGAATATTCTTCGCCCGCATCTGCGTTGTCAGCCGGTCGACGGTCTGATCCGTCTCTTGCGCGATCGCTTCCTGAGTCTGCACTTGCAGGATCAAGTGCGTGCCGCCTTGTAGGTCAAGCCCGAGCTTGATCTGGTGGCCAAAATTATCTTTGAGCTGTGCCAGCGACGTCGGAAATGTCGGAAGCCCGATCAGTCCGTAAATGCAGCCGACAATCACCAACGCAATAAATATCGCTTTCCACTTCAGATTAGGATTCATGACTGGAGGTTAAGAACTCCGTGCGGCCCGGAGTAGTTGCTCGCCAAATTTTCGCGAGCGCTGCTTCGAAATCTACTTCGCATCTTCCGTTGTCTCCACTTGGGTAATTGCCGAGCGTGCGATGCGGATTTTCACCTGATCGGCTATCTTCAAAATCACCGTGTCGCCATCCAAACCATTAATAGTCCCGTAGATGCCGCCGTTGGTCACAACCTTATCGCCGGCTTTCAGCGCTCCCAGCATTTCTTGCGTCTTCTTCCGCTGCCGTTGCTGCGGCAGGATGAGCATCACGTAGAAAATTCCCATCACAATCACCATCATCAGCAGCGGGCTACCCAGCGCGGCTCCCAGACCGCCGCCACCGCCCTGAAAAATCGTCGCCGCGAACATCGCAAACATCCCAACCGTCATTGTCGCTGAACCCAACCCTTTCCTTCTTCACTTCCCTAACCGCCAACTGCATAGCCCGCCGCAAAAAATCTCCACCCAAAAATCTTCAGGAGATAGCAGCAGCCAGCCACGGGATTTCTCCCGTTCTTTACCACCCTTACGATTCTCTTCTGGTGGTGTCCCGCGGACCCCGCGCACCTTCACCCACTTCGACCCGCTTGCCCTCAGGCCGGACCTTCAGAATAGCGCGCGTGCATCGCAGATGAGAATTTCGCTAGGTTCCCAAACCCGATAGCCTCACGGATTTGCCGCATGATGTCAAGGTAAAAGTGGACATTGTGGTGGGTCGCAAGGATCGCCGCAGTGATCTCTCCCGCATGAAATAAATGACGTAAGTATGCTCGCGTGTAGCGTTTACAGACCACGCACGCACACGCCGGATCGAGCGGCCCCTGGTCGGCGGCATACCGCGCATTCTTGATCAGCACTCGCCCCTCGCTCGTATAAATGCAAGCGTGCCGCGCCGCTCGCGTCGGCAAAACGCAGTCCATCATGTCGATCCCTAGCGCGACGTAATCCGCAATCTGCTCTGGCCGCCCCACGCCCATCAAATAGCGCGGCCGTTCGCGCGGCAACAATTCCGTCGCGACTCCCGTCATCTCGCAAGTAATCGCATGCGGCTCCCCCACCGCCAGACCGCCCACGGCATACCCCTGAAAATCCAGCTCCAACAATTGCCTCGCGCTCGTGCGCCGCAAATCCGCAAACGTTGCGCCCTGCACAATCCCAAATTGCCATTGCTCGAGACCCGATCCCGTCGCCGCCGCCCCGTTCCGCTCCGTCTCCCGCAAAAAATACTCCCGCGCCCGCTTCGCCCACAACCCCGTCCGGGCGACCGCCGCTTCCGCAATCTCCCGCGGCGCCGGTGTCTCAATACATTCATCCAGAACCATCGCAATATCCGGGCCCAGCGCCAGCTGAATCTCTGCCGCCTTCTCCGGCGTCAATAAATGCTCCGACCCATCCAGATGCGATCGAAACCGCACGCCCTCGTCCGTAATTTTCCGCAATTCCGACAAACTGAAAACCTGGAACCCGCCCGAGTCCGTCAAAATCGCACGATTCCACGCCATAAACTTGTGCAGCCCGCCGAGCTTTCGAATCAGCTCGTGCCCCGGCCGCAAATATAAATGATAAGTGTTAGCGAGAATGATTCCCGCGCCGAGTTGCTCGAGCGCGTCCTGGGTCAATCCTTTTACAGTAGCCGCCGTCCCCACCGGCATGAAGGTCGGCGTTTCGAATGCGCCATGCGGCGTCGTCAACTTCCCCCGCCGCGCCCCCGTCGGATCCGTATCAAAAACCTCAAACGAAAATCTCACGCAACAATTGTATCCGCGACCCGCCGCTTCAACCTAACCGCAGACGCTATCGCGGCACAGCCCGCGCGACAAATTACCCTGTAATAAACGCATATCCAACCTTCACGGCCACAAACGCCGCCCAAATCGAAAACGCGATCACGTACGCTTTGCTCCCCTTCAACTTCCGCGGATTCGTGCAAGCAAATCCAATCGCCAGCAGCACCAGCGTCCAAAACGAAAACACGTCGATCGACTTCCCCAACGAAACCAACCACTTCGCGGAATCGTCCGGCATAAACGCCCCAAGATTAGCTGCCACCGGATTATCCAGGTCAACCGTCCCGTACGGTTTCAAATACAAAATCAAAATGAACAGCGGGCTACTTACAAGCCCCGTCAAAAACGCATGCGCCGTAATTCCCATCGACGTCCCGAAATTCGTATTCGCCCCGCCAAATAGATTGTAGCCACCCCACATCACCAGCGCGACGATCAGCGTCACAAGAATCGGCCCGCAAACACCGATCACATAGGTAAACGCCGGAGAAAATTTCACTCCGCCCTCGATCCTCTGCTCCTTCTGCTCCGCCGACAAATTCGCCGACGCCGAATTTTTCTCGATCTGCTGACTCATGAACTCGCGCCAATTAATTCTCTGATTGATCGAAAAGCTCACCGCCACACTGAGAATCGTCAGAATCACCACCGGCAAAGCCCAACTCGGCTTCCGCACGATATCCTCAAACGTAGCCTTCGGCGAAAACAACACTCCCGTAATTCGCCCAATCGCGCTGATCGAAGCAGGCTGCGCCTCAGGCGCAGGCATAGTAGTTGTAGCCATCGAGGATTCCTCCACCACAGAGTTTTAACCGGTCCGCGCACTCGCAGGCAAACGCGGCCGTCCAAGCAAGCCCGTCCACTCCGCCTTCTACCCCGCTCTACGCCCAATCACCACAAAATATTTCATCACCGCGGCACTTCCGGTACCGCCGCCAACAAGTCCTTCGTGTACCCGTCCATAGGCCGCCGCAATACATCCTCCACCCCGCCCATCTCCACAAACTTCCCCGCCCGCATCACCGCCACCTGCGTCGCCACCTGCGCCACCACCGGCAGACTGTGCGATATGAAGATGTACGTCAGCCCGAACTCACTCTGTAACTCCTGCAGCAACAACAAAACCTGCGCCCCGACCGACACATCCAGTGCCGACACCGGCTCGTCCGCTACTACCAGCTTCGGCCGCAAAATCAGGGCTCGCGCAATCCCCACCCGCTGCCGCTGCCCGCCCGAAAATTCATGCGGATACCTCTTCATCGCATCTTCATTCAGACCAACCCGCTTTAACATAGCCGCCGCCCGCTCGCGCCGCTCGCCCGCCGCCATCCCCGGCTCATGAATCGCCAGCGGTTCCGCCACAATCGCCCCAACCCTCATCCGCGGATTCAGCGACGCAAACGGATCCTGAAATATCATCTGCATCGCGCGCCGCCGCCCCCGCAAAACCTCCCCATTCACCCCCAGCAAATCCGCCCCTTCGAAATACAACTCCCCCGCATCCGGCTCAATCAACCGCAACAACATCCGCGCCAACGTAGTCTTCCCGCATCCACTCTCCCCCACAATCGCAAACGTCTCCCCCGCCAAAACCGAGAAACTAACCCCATCCACCGCCACAAACCGCGACGCCGCGCCCACCGCCGCCGCGCCGGCCCGCGCATAGCTCTTGCGCAGCCGGCGCGCCTCTAAAATCTTTGCCGCCTCACCCACGCATTACTCCCCGCAACCTCAGTGCGCCACCAAAACTCCGCCAACTCCGCAAATTACCACCCATCCCCATCCCAACGGTGAACAATCCACTTTCCGACGGCCATCCCCGTCATTTTTGTATGGAGCCGGCCGGGCCTTTTTCTTCTCCCGTGCAGAGAGAACTCTGCGCCATCGCGCGCTTTTCCGCGATGAAATCCCTCTTCGATCTCTCCGTTCGTCACCCTACCCTCAACGCACCTCTCCCACAAACCCATATCTAAATCCCCATACCCAAATAATTTATCGCTCTTTATATCCGCAACTCCCTTCCCTTCAACAAATCCCGTTCGGCACACGACTTGCCTCTTCGCGTCGCATCGGTTGGTGCCGATTTTTATTCAGTCGTAAGGGAGGCGGAGCCGTGAAGCGACTTTTTGCTGGTGTGTATTTCCCGGTCTTGGTTGTGCTGTTTCTCATCGTCGGTGTATCCGCAACAACTTCATACGCGCAACAAGGAACAACATCCATCCTTGGCGAGGTCACCGACCCGCAGGGCTCCACCGTCACAGCCGCCAAGGTCACCGCGGTCGATGCCGGCACGGGCGTCACTCGCAGTACCACGACCGACGAACAAGGTCGCTTCCAGTTTCTCTCCCTGCAACCCGGCACCTACACGATCCGCGTCGAAGCCGACGGCTTCCGCACGGCCGTCACGGACAAAGTCGAAGCCCTTGTCTCCACGCCGCAAAAGCTCACCATCAAACTCGAGCTTGGCGCTGTCTCGGAAACCGTGACGGTGGCCGAATCCAACGTCGCCGCTGTCAACACCACCGATGCCACCTTGGGCAACGCCTTCGATTCCAAACAAATCCTCGCCCTCCCCTTTGAAGGCCGCGACGCTGCTGGCGTCCTCTCCCTCCAACCCGGCGCCACATTCATTGGCACCAATGTCGACGACAACATCGATACCCGCAACGGCTCGATCAACGGCGGCCGCAGCGATCAGGCCAACATCACCCTCGACGGCGTCGACAACAATCCCCAGACTACCGGCAAAGCCTTCACCGGCGCCGTTCGCTCCACGCTCGACTCCATCGAGGAATTCCGTGTCACCACTGCAGGTGACAATGCCGATCAAGGTCGCTCCTCCGGTGGCCAGGTCGCGCTAGTCACCAAGAGCGGTACCAACTCGTTCCACGGCTCACTCTACGAACAGAACCGCCCCACCATCACCGCCGCAAACGATTGGTTCAATAAACACGCCGAACTCAACAACGGCGAGTCCAACACACCGGGCAAAATCATTCGCAACACCTTCGGCGGCGCGCTCGGCGGCCCAATCCTAAAAGATCGTCTCTTTTTCTTCGGAACCTACGAAGGCCAACGCCTCGCCGAAGACACTCAGGTCATTCGCAACGTACCGAGCTCCAACCTCCGAGACGGTGTCGTCACCTATCCCTGCGAAGATGCCACCGCCTGCCCGGGCGGCTCGATTCAAGGCCTCAGCGGCGCAACCTATTCCTTCGCCCCCGGCACCAACGCCGTCGGTCCCGCCCAGATCAAAGCGATGGACCAGGGCTGCCTCATCACCGGCGCCTGCCCCAACGGTAACGGCGTCAATCCCGCCGTCGTCAATGTCTTCAATCAATTCCCGCAGCCCAACTCGCACATCTGCCCGAGCTACGACGGCTTCAACTTCTCTTGCTACACGTTTGCCGCTGCCAACCCGCAAAATCTCAACACCACGATCGCTAAGATCGACTACAACATCACCAAGTCCGGCAGCCATCGCCTCTTCGTTCGCGGCAACTATCAGACCGACCGCGACTCTCTGCCCCCGCAATTCCCGGGGCAACCAGCGGCCAACGTTCTCCGCGACACCAGCCGCGCAATTGCCGTCGGCTACACGGCCGTCCTCTCCAACACCGTCATCAACAGTTTCCACTACGGCCTGACGCGCCAAAGCCAGGACAACCTCGGCATTGAAGATGCCCCCATCGTCACGTTCCGCGGCATCGACGATCTTCATCCCGGCGTCTCCACCACCTCGCCCGAAACCTCCGCGACCACCAAGTTCCACGTCCCGGTGCATAACTGGGTCGATGACGTTACTTGGACCCACGGCAAGCACACCCTCCAGTTCGGCACCAACATTCGCTATATCAGCAACGTCCGCGCCAGCGACATCGCCAACTTCAACTTCGCCAGCACCAATCCGGTCTTCCTCGCCGGCACTCCCGCCGGCGGCGGTGGTAGCCTCGATCCCGGCGCGTTTGGTTTGCCCTCGGTTGATCCCAATAACTCCCAGGTTTACGACAACGCCATCGTCAACCTGGTTGGCGTCATTTCGGAAGTCACCGGTCAATACAACCGGACCGCCCAAAACGATCAAATTCCGCAGGGCACCCTCGTCCCTAAGTCGTTCCGCTCATGGGAATACGACTGGTACGCTCAGGATTCTTGGCATATCACATCCAACCTCACCATCACCGCCGGTCTCCGTTACACCATTCTCGAGCCGCCCTACGAGACCAGCGGAAATCAGGTTCAACCCACGGCCAGCCTGAATCAATACGTCAACAATCGCGCCGTTGCCATGGAGCAGGGGCTCGCTTCGCAGCAAATCATCACCTACGCCCCCAGTGGTCAGGCCAACGGCAAGACGCCATTCTGGCCGTACGACTATAAAGATCTTGGCCCGCGTCTCTCGATCGCCTATTCGCCCAGCGCTTCCGGCGGTTTGCTCGGCGCGCTCTTTGGCGGTCCGGGCAAGTCTTCCATTCGCGCCGGCTACGGCATCGTGTACGATCATTTCGGCGAAGGCCTCCTCGACACTTATGATCAGAATGGCGCCTTCGGGCTCGCGTCCATCATTTCCAACGCGGCATCCATTCAAACCGTCGACGGCGGCGCTCGCTTCACCGGCTTGAACAACATTCCGACCAGCAGCACGCTCGGCTTGCTCCTCAATCCTGCTCCGACGGCGCCTTTCCCATACACGCCACCGGTTAGCACGCCCGACAATCCCGTTCAGCAGATCGCCTTCGGCTTCGACGACAAGCTGAAGACTCCCTATTCTGAAATGTTGGACTTCTCCGTCACCCGCGAATTGCCGCACGGATTCACCTTCGCCGCTTCCTACGTCGGCCGCTTCGCTCACCGCCTCTTGCAGCAACGCGACCTCGCCATGCCTCTCGATCTGAAAGACCCGAAGTCCGGCGTGGACTACTTCACCGCGGCGACCATGTTCGCCAAAGCTGCTCAGGCAAACACTCCCGTGCAGAACATCGCCAAGATTCCTTATTGGGAAAATCTCTTCCCTGGTGCTGCCGGAATCAACGGAACGACAAATGGCTGCGGCGGGGCTCCCGGTTCGGGCGGACTGGCTTCGCCGACCGCCACGCAGTCGATGTACGAACTCTTCTACTGCAACTGGGGCCCATCGACGTTTGGCGCTTCCAACTTCATCAACGTCTTCGATACGTTTTGCTTCCCGGCTTGCGCTTCCATCAAGGGCGTCCAGACTCCGTTCGCCTTCTACAACCCGCAATTCACCGCTCTTTACGGTTGGTCCAGCATCGGCACCAGCGCCTACAACGCCGCTCAATTCGTTCTGCGCAGCGCGCCGACGCATGGCCTTCAATTCGACTTCAACTACACATTCTCCAAATCTCTCGACGAAGGTTCCGACGCCGAACGTGTGCCCGCTTTCGGGGGTCTGAGCGCCATCATAAATACCTGGGATCCTAAGCAGTTGCGCGGTCCCTCCGACTTCGACGCGCGCCACCAGATCAATGCTAACTGGGTGTACGACCTGCCCTTTGGTCGCGGCAAACATTTTGGCAATTCCTGGAACCGTCTCACCGACGGTGTCCTCGGCGGCTGGCAGGCCAGCGGCATTTATCGCTGGACCAGCGGCTTTCCCTTCTCCATCCCTGCTGGCGCCACCTGGAATACCAACTTCCAGCTCTCCGGCAATGCCGTTGTCGTCGGCGGCGCTCCCAAGCAGCAGCTCACTTTTGTCACCAATCCCGCGTTGAATTTGCAAGGCGATCCGTTCGCATTCAGCGTTGGCAACGATCCCGCCGCGGCCGCCAACGATCTCCGCCTTCCGTATCCAGGCGAATCCGGCACCCGCAACAACTTCCGCGGCCAGGGTTTCTTCGGCATCGACATGGGCGTCAACAAAAACTTCCACATCACCGAGCGCCAAACCCTGCGCTTCAGCGCCTACGCCTACAACCTGACGAACTCCGTGCGCTTCGACCCCGCGACCATCACCTTCAACGGCGCCCTGACCAACCCCTCAACCCTGGGCCAATACTCCGGCACGCTGACCAAGCCCCGAGTAATGGAGTTCGCGCTGCGCTACCAGTTCTAACCGCCCAGCCCTGTCCGATCGCAAGCGGCGGTCCTCAAACCGCCGCCGCGACGAACCGGGAGCACATCCATGTACGGGCGCAGCACCGCTGCGCCCAACTTCCCCGGCCCTAAAACATTCGCGATCGCTCGCACCGGTTCAAACGTTCGAACCGGTCTCGAAACACGATCGTCCTTTTGGTCTTGGCAAGCAGTTCGATTTCTGATACCTGCTCGTTAGTTACTCCGCATCGGCTCGTCCAACTACGGACTGCGGTGCCGTCCGCGCCACTTTTGAGCCCTCAACACCGCCGACGCCGTGTCGAATTTCCCTGGTTTGCTAGGCTTGCAAACCCAGCGAAATAACTAGCGTAGAATCACATCGGTGCGCAACGCCAATACGCAACCCGCGAAAATCACATCCTTGCACAAAAACTCTAGGTGGAGACCAACCGTGGGAAATGAATCCATATGCGAAGCCCATATCGGGAATCGCCAACTCACCGGCAAAGCGCTGCTGGAAACCTCCGAACTCCTATTCCGCCCAACCGACGGCAGCAAGCGCTTGAAAATCCCTTTTACCTCCATCAAATCAGCGAAAGCGATCGACGGAAAACTTCACCTCCAAACCGCCGAAGGCCAAGCCACGTTCGACCTAGGTCCAACCGCCGAAACGTGGTGTCACAAAATCCTGCACCCCAAAACGCGAGCCGAAAAACTAGGCCTCAAACCAAACACATCCGTCTCCCTGCTAGGCTCCTTCGATCTTGAATTCAAAAAAGAGCTCCGCGCCGCCGCAAAGAAAGTCACCGAAAACAAAATCGAGCCAAGCAGCGAACTCATCTTCCTAAACGCGAACACAACGAAAGAACTCACCTCAGCCGTCACCAAGGCCGCAAAATCCATCAAAGGCGCCACGGCTCTCTGGCTCGTCTACCCCAAAGGAAAAAAAGAAATCAGCGAACTCGAAGTCATCGCCGCCGGCCGCAAGTCCGGCCTCAAAGACGTAAAAGTCGTAGCCTTCTCCCCAACCCACACAGCCCTGAAATTCGTCCTCCCGCTCGACAAACGTTAATATGCGAGCGAAGGCGTTCGGTCTGCGAGGATTTCCGAGTCAAGCACGCCAGGCAATTTCCGGCGGCACACTGCGATCGATTGGCTCTACTCTAAAATAACGCGATGAACGAACTACTCAATATCCGCGGCTTGAAAGTGGAATTGCCAACGCCCGCAGGCTGGGTCCGCCCCGTCAACGAAGTCTCCTTGCGCATCGCGGCGGGCGAATCGCTCGGACTCGTCGGCGAATCCGGCAGCGGTAAAACGATGATGGCGCTCGCGCTGATGGGATTGCTTCCGCTCGGCGCACGCGTAAGCGGCGAAGCAACCCTCTCCGCCACAAACGGAAACACGAATCTCACGAACCTGAACGAACGCCAATGGCGCGACGTCCGCGGCGGAAAGATTGCGATGGTGTTTCAGGAACCGATGACCGCACTGAATCCCGTGATGCGCGTCGGCGCGCAAATCGAAGAAGCAATCCGCGCCCACGAATCAAAGTTGGATTCAGCCGAAGTCCGCCGCCGCATGCTCGAAGCCTTGAAGCGCGCCGCGGTCCCCGAACCCGAATCGCGCGCCGAACAATTTCCGCATCAACTCTCAGGCGGCCTCCGCCAGCGCGCGATGATCGCGATGGCCTTGGCCGGCGGCCCGCAACTCCTCGTCGCCGACGAGCCCACGACCGCGCTCGACGTCACCGTACAAAAACAAATCCTCGATCTTCTCGATCGTCTTCGCCGCGAATTGCAACTCGGCCTGCTCTTCATCACCCACGATCTCGGCGTCGTCGCGCAAGTCGCCGATCGCATCGCCGTCATGTACGCCGGCCGCATCATCGAAGAAGGCCCTGTTCGCGAAGTCCTCCGCAAGCCGCGCCATCCTTATACTCAGGGACTCCTCGCCGCTTCGCCCACACTCGAACGCGGTAAACTTCTCCCCATCCCCGGCGCCGTCCCGCAACTCACCGCACTGCCCCCCGGCTGCTCCTTCGAGCCCCGCTGCTCCCAGCGCATCCCCGATTGCACCCGCGCCGTCCCCGACCTCCGCCCCGCAACGCCGGACCAAGCCGCGCGCTGCATCCTGGTATAGATAACGAAGACATTCTCATCTGTGCGCGTCGACACGAACAACATCTGTACTCATCGGTGCTCGGCTCGGCAAGTCGCTACGAACAACGTTACGTCGCCGTACGGGCACGGCACTGTCGTGCCCCTCCTAGCAAAATCGCCGGAGTTTGCGCGAGGCAGCCGAAAAAAATCACCCGTACGAAACATAACCGCAAATCGCGAGCGCCTCTTGCTCGCGCGCGATAGTAAAATAAAATGTTCCATGGCCACCGCCGTCACAACCAATCGCGTCGACTGGAGACTCATCTGGGCGCAGCGCGGCTTTCGTTTCTTTTCCGTCGCGATGTTCGTTTCGCTCTTCGGCAGCGGCCTCAACTTCACCGCCGTCAGTTGGTACATTCTCTCGACCACACACTCGACGATCGCCGTCAGCATGCAGGTCATTGTTGTGACGCTACCCGGACTCTTCGTTCCCTTTCTTGGCGGCGTGCTGATCGATCGCTACGATCGCCGCTATCTCGGCATCGCTCTCGACGTCGCGCGCGGGATCGCCGTGCTCACCATCGCTTACCTGGCGTGGAAAGGTCATCTCGATCTCTGGCACCTCTACGTCATGACGCTGATCACCGGCACCGGCTCCGCGATGTACTGGGCCACTGTCAACGCCCTCGTTCAGGAAGTCATGCCGCCGAATCAGTTCACTGGAGCGAACGCGGCAGTGCTCATCGGCGTGCAAAGCGGAATGTTGATGGCTGGCGCCTTCGTCGGATTCATCTACGACTCCATCGGCATCGCGGGAATTCTCGCGATTGACGGCGCAACTTACGTTGTCTCCGCGTTCTGTCTCTACCAGATGCGAAAAGGCTACGTTTCTCCGCGCGGATATTTGCGACGCGCGCGCGAATATTCCGATGCGACCGAAGCCACTGCTCTCGCGCTCGGCACTGGAGAGAATCCCGAAGTCGCCGAAGCGGGTCTCTCACTTTCGGTTTACGCCGATCTCAAAGAGGGTTTCGCATATCTCAAGAAGCAGCCGCAAGTGCTCGCACTCGGCATCACCCACGCCACCATGATGGCTGGCGTCGTAAGCGCCAACGTGATTCTCGTTGCGCTCGCCAACGATGTGCTGCACGCAGGCGCGCGCGGCCTCGGATATCTGGAAGGCGGTTGGGCAATTGGAGCGATCACCGGAGGTTTGCTGGCGAGCCAGCTCAACGACAAGCTGCGTATGTCGTTCTATGTCGGCTGCATCGCCGTTCTTTGCGCGGGGCACATCGTCGTTCCGTTCGTGTCATTCGTCATTGGCGCGGTCACGATTCAAGCGATATTTGGATTTTGCCGAGCAGTTTCCGGCGTTGTTGCGCAATCGACATTGATGAGCATCGTCCCGCGCCACTTCATGGGCCGCACCCAATCCTCAATCGCGATCGTCACCACCGTCCTCCAACTCCTCATGAGCTTCGCGCTCGGCTGGGTCGCACAGCGTATCAGCCTCTTCGCCGGCTTCAGCCTCCTCGGCCTGATGTACGCCGGCGCCGGGGCATTCGCAACGCGTGCCCGCCAGTTGCTCACACAAAAAGCGTGAACACACGCATGCGATAGATTTCGGGTTCCTGTTTCGAAAGGACGCCGCAGTGAGAACTATGCGCCCGGCCGGCGCACGACCTGAAATAGATTGCTATAACCGTCTGTCCATAACACTGGTTTTCTTGCCAGGATCAGCGGCGTGCTCTTATCCATCAGTCCGGGTAATTGCAGAATCTGCGGATCGGCCGCCAGCAACACCCAGGTGCTGCCTTCATTTCGGACCTGCCGCGCAGTAAGGCCGTGCGACTCGGCAAGCGCCGCCAGGACCGGAGCAAGGTCGAGAAAGTGATTCGTGATGTGAAACGCAATCACACTTCCTCCGCTTCGCAAATGTTCGAGGTAGACCTCTAACGCTTCGTCGGTCAACAGATGCACGGGAATCGAATCGCTGCTGAATGCATCCACGACCAGGACATCGAACTGTTCTTTCTGTCCCCGTTTCAGTTCTCTCTCGAGCGAGATTCGCGCATCTCCAAGCACTGCATCGATCTTCGCTTGCGAGTCGTGAACAAACGTGAAATATGGCGGAGTTCCCGCGGACAAATCGATCATCGCCGGATCGATTTCGTAGAATCGATAGTAGTCGCCCCGCCGGCCATAGATCGCAAGCGTCCCTGCCCCCATGCCGATGACTCCGACCCGCAAATTCCCGGAACCGGTTCGCGGATAGTTTCTCAGCAATAATCCGATTCCGCTCTCTGTGCGGTAATACGTGAGGGGAATGTCTCGCGCGGCGGGATTCTTGAATTGCCGCCCGTGAAGGGTGCTTCCGCTGAGGAGTCCGATGTGCTCTTCTTCGTTTATGACACTCTTGATGCCATAAAAGTTCCGCTCCTGAAAAAGAATCTGTGACGCCCGGACACGCACATACCCGAAGACCAGAATTCCAAAGATCGCCGTCAAACCCACGGCGGTCGCGGGTTGCCAGGGAAATCTCGAGGCCGGTGTCTCGCTGGACGGCGTGTTTCTGATCAAAACCCACCAGATTAAGCCGATCGCCGCCATCGGCAGGCCAACCACTTCGGGGCGAGACAAAATCGACCACCGGGCGAGACTCGGAACGATATTCGGAAGATTCGTGATGAGAAAAGTCACCTGGATCAGCAGGGCGGCCCGCCACAACATTGGCTCGCTTCGGCCTCGGGGATCTCCCGCCACGAACGCCGCGAACAAGAGCAAGCCGCAGCCAATCAAACCAATGTGAAATTCCCAAAACCCAAGGAACAAGTTCGGCGCCATGAGCACCACGAAAATGCCGCCGATCACCCCTCCGCCAGCTACCATCAGATAAAACGAGGTCAGATAACGCGGCGCCGGTTTGGAAAGGGACAATTCGCCATGACATACCATGCACACGACAAACAGCGCTCCGCATAACATGACGATCTGCGTGGGCGTCTGTAGATGAAATCCGAAGAGATTCGTCGTCAGTTCACTGCCGAGGGCAAGAAAATACAAGGGCCAGAAGACACTGCGCCGATACCAACGCCTGGGGCTGAAGGCCAAAATAAAGGAAGCCAGATAGAGGCAGAGCGGCAACGCCCACAACAGCGGGATCACCGCCAGATCCTGGCAAATCAGATTCGTGGTCGCCAACAACATTGTGGTCGAACACGCCGCCAGGCCGATCCACAATAAATAACGACCCACACCCGGCTTTTCCAGCTGGCTCAGAACCGGGTTGTCTGGTCTTTTCCCGTCCGCAACGTGCTCCGCGCGATTCCTCGAGAGTCTCCAACCGATCGCGGAGCACAAAATCGCAAAAGCGACGTACCCCGATGCCCAAACCCGGGCCTGGTGCCGGATATTGAAGGCCCACTCGATCAGAAACGGATAACTCAGCAAGCCCAGAAGCGAGCCCGCGTTTGAGATCGCATACAGCCGGTAGGGCGAATACCCATTCGTTGCATACGGTCGATACCAGTTCTGCAGAAGCGGGCCTGTTGCCGACAAAACAAAAAATGGAAGAGCGACCGTCGCAAACAGTAATTCTAAAATTTTCCACACCGGATTGTCTTCGGGCGCAGGTCTCCACGACGCGCCAGGTGTGAGCGGCGAACCCCATCGCACCCACAAGACCGCAACGACTGCCACCGAAAATATCAGCAACGACGCATGGATCTTTCCCTGAGTGCGTTGATCCCGCGCGCGGCCGAGAACATGCGCGTACGCGTATCCCGTCAACAGCAGAAACTGAAAACACAGCATGCAGGTATTCCAGACCGAAGGCGTGCCCCCGAAAAACGGCAAGATGTACTTGCCGACGATCAGCTGTACCTGAAAAAGCAGAAAGGCGCTGAGAAATACCGCCAGCCAATACCACGTGCGGTTCGACCCGCCGCTGGGAATTGCCATAGGGGCCGCGGACGCATCGGGAGCCTGCACATGTGGTTCGGCAAGGAGAACGGATTCGGGCATGTTTTCATCTTTGCAGGGCCTCCGAGGTGTGGCAAACCGTTCGTCACCACCTGTATCTCAATCGCTAATGAAAACCTGGATGTTTCGTTTTTGCCAATGGGAATTGATGGATCTGTTCAAACATAAAGATGGAGACGCATATCGTTCCGAATCAGCAGCTTAAACGCCACGAAGCGAATGGCGGAGTTCGTATCGAACATCGAGAACGGCGTAGGATTCGCGGCGGGGCGTGCGTATAATTCCGGCATGCAAACCAAAATATCGGCGGTCTGGCTCTTGCTTTGCCTTGTGTTCAGCGGATGTAAATCACAACCGGAGCAGCCCGCTGCGCCGAGCGCGACCGACGCACATGTGAAAGCGCTGGCCGACAGGTATCTCGCGGCGTGGTTCGAGCGATTTCCCGAACAGGTTACGGAATATGGCGTGCCAGGGCACCGGCAGGACAAGCTTACCGACAATTCAATGAGTGCGATCAAAGCGTGGCAGGGACGCGAAGACGCCTGGCTCGCCGAAGCGAAAAAAATCGATCCGGCGACGATCAGCGCGCCGCCGCTGCGCGCGACCTATGCAATTCTGCGCGAGGCGCTAGAAGGGCCGACGGCTTTGCGCGCGTGCCGCAACGAACTCTGGACGGTCAGCCAATTCGTGAACGCGTGGCAGGTGTCGGACGGCTACATCGTCACCGTTCAGCCGGTCGGCACTGACGATGCGCGCAAAGACGCGCTGGCGCGCTGGGGATCGCTTCCGAAATTTGTCGATAACGAAATATCCAATCTTCGCGAAGGCATCAAAGCGGGCTACACCGCGCCAAAAGGCAACGTCCGCATCACGATCGACCAGTTCAATACGCTCCTCACGGGGCCGATCTCCGCGTCGCCGTTTGATTCGCCTTCGGTGCGCGACAAAGATCCCGAGTTTAAGAAGGCGTTCGATGCGCTCGTAAAGGATCAGATCAATCCGGCTCTCAAGAAATATCGCGATTTCCTGCAGAAGGAATATCTTCCCGCAGCTCGCGAATCGATTGCCGTCTCAGCGATCCCGAATGGGGCCGCCTGTTACGACGCATCGGTCCGCTATCACAGCTCACTGCCCGTACCGGCGGCTCAAGTCCACGAGATCGGCTTGAAAAAAGTCGACGAAATCGCCGCGCAGATGAAAGAGATTGCGCAGAAGTCGTTCAACACCAGCGATGTTCCAGCGTTGCTCACAAAACTTCGCACCGACAAGAAATATCTTTTCAAGAATCGGGAAGAACTGATCGCTTATTCGCAAGCGGCACTCGCCCGCTCCAAAGCTACCGCGCCATCGGTCTTCGGTCTCTGGCCCAAAGCCGACGTCGTGATCGAGCCGTATCCGGCGTTTCGCGAGAAGAATGGCCCGAACGAATACAATTCGCCCGCCGAAGACGGCAGCCGGCCAGGGATTTTCTACATCAATGCCTATCAGCCCGAAAAACACAGCCGCGCCGAGGACGAGTCAACGGCGTTTCACGAAACGATTCCGGGCCACCATCTCCAGGGCGCGATCGCGCTCGAACGCAAAGACATTCATCCGATCGGCCGCTATTTTGCGAACAGTGGTTACGCCGAAGGTTGGGCGCTCTATTCCGAGCGGCTCGCCGATGAACTCAAGCTTTACTCCGACGATGTCGAGCGACTCGGCATGCTTTCCGATCAGCAATTGCGCGCCGTCCGACTTGTCGTCGATTCCGGCATTCACACGAAAAACTGGACGCGTAAACAGGCAATCGACTACATGCTGGCCAACACCGCTGAGAGCGAGCGCGACGCGACCTCGGAAATCGACCGTTACATTATTTACCCGGGACAGGCCACGTCGTACATGCTCGGTGCGATCGAGATTAGCCAGCTTCGCGACGCGGCGCAGCAAAGCATGGCCGAACGCTTCAACATAAAAGCATTTCACGACCGCGTGCTGGAAGACGGCGGTGTGCCTCTGACGTTCCTGAAAGAAAAAATCGAGCGCTGGTCGCAGGGAAAATGAAGTCGCGCCGGACGTTTATTAAGACTTCGGCGGCGGCGCTCGCGGCCCTTCATTTTCCGGCGCGCGTCGCCGGCGCAGTCGCGGATGACGACGCACTTCGCGCGAAGCTTGCGGCCGATCCGCTGCGTCCGCAATTCCATTTGCTGCCGGCGAAAAACTGGATGAACGATCCAAACGGGCCGATTTTCTGGCGCGGCAAATACCACATGTTTTTCCAGTACAACCCAAACTCCGCAGTCTGGGGCGATATGCACTGGAATCATGCGGTCAGCGGCGACATGATTCACTGGAAGCATCTGCCGATCGCGCTCGCACCAACTTCGGGATGGGATGACGCCGACGGTTGCTTTACGGGCAGCGCCGTTGTCGACGCCGACGGCACCGCGACGATTCTCTATACCGGTGTGAAGTCCGTTGCCGCCGATCGCGCGACGCTGCGGGACGGCCATCACAATTTCCGTGAGACGCAATGCCTCGCGACCAGCAAAGACCCGATGCTCCTCAGCTGGGAAAAATATAAAATGCCGGTTATCGAGCCGCGGCAAGATCCAAACCTCACCGGATTTCGCGATCCATTTCTGTTCCGCCTGCCGCCGGCGGCGTCGGAATTCGCCGGCGGTCCCTGGTATTGCGGTGTCGCCTCCGGCCAGTTCAAAAGGGGCGGCCGGGTTCTCCTATATGAATCTCACAATCTTCGCGAATGGAAATACCTCCACCCGCTCGCCGAAGGCGAATGGACGGGGCACGAACACAGCGACCCTGTCGGCTCCGGCGAAATGTGGGAATGCCCCGACTTTTTCCCGCTCGGCAAGAAATGGGTTTTGCTTTACTCGACGGCAGGCAATGTGTTTTGGGAAGTTGGCGATCTCGATCCGAAGGAACTCGTATTTCATTCGCAGAAGCGGGGCGTTCTGGATCACGGCGCCTACTACGCGCAAAAAACGCAATTCGATGCCCATGGCAATCGCATTTTGTGGGGGTGGATCACCGAGAAGCGCCCCGAGGCCGAGTTCCTTTCCGCAGGGTGGGCCGGCTGCATGTCGCTGCCCCGTAAACTTTCACTGAGTGCAGACAACGATCTGGAAATGGTGGTCGCGCCGGAAGTCCGCTCGCTCAGGCACCAGGTGTTCGAGATACCGAACGAGCTATCTGCATCAGACCGCTCTTCGCGCGCCGGGGACTTCGAAATCAAGAATGTCTGCGGTGAATTTTTCTGGATGAGCGATGCGCAGAAATCGCATTTTGCTCTCGCAGATCAGAGCGGACCGTGGCTCGTCGTGTCGCTCGACACCGGGCCGGATGGGCCAAAACTAGGGATCAATGACAGGACCATCAAAATTCCCCCGACCACGAGACCGCTGCGAGAATTTTCCCTGTTTCTTGACGCCAGCGTCGCCGAACTCATCTGCGACAGGGAACATGCCGTGACCATACGCATCTATCGCAAACCGAACGGATCGCTAAAAATCTCGTCAGCGACATCGGTCGCGAACTTATTTCAATTGAGCGCGTGGCAGCTTCGCCCAATCTCCACGGATCGCCTCACGACGCCGGCATAGGCTGCTTGCGCGGCGACGGAACGTCCGCGGGCCTTCGGAGGCTAAAACCCTTGTTCCTGGATAGACCTAATGTCGCGGCTGAAGGGATCCGTTCGGTCTTTTCGTTACCGCTGCCGTCGTCGGAGGTCCGATAGTCGAGATGCAAGAAGACATCGAAGGGATGTTGCGCAATGAAGTTGAGCAGCGATTGCCGCCGCTCCTCTAGGACGGCCTTGGTCACAGGGGCGTGATCTGGCAGAGAGCGCAACAATTGTCGAGGATCGACGTTCGCTTCGCACTCGACCACGCGGGCGGTGACGGCGCTCAACGTCGCAAGAGATGCGGCCGCAAGAAGTGAGAGAAGGAAGCGCATGGGCCTCCTGATCCGGGAATCGGCCTGCCGAGCCGATTGACAATCAACTGGAGCCGAAGACGATGGGTGGCTGGGCGGCTCCGGGCGAGATTGCCAAGGCGCTACTTTAGGGAGGCGGGTTCTCTTGCGCCTAGGAGGTCAACTAGAATTTGGTTGAGTTTGGCGCGGATTTGGTAGCGATCGTGGGCGTTGGTGATGTAACGGACGGCGATTTCGGTGCCGCCGATGGCGGGGCGGACGTTGATCGCGGGGGCGGCGGAGAGGCTGCTGAGGTCAGCGGATTTTGCGGCGCCCTTCCATTCGCGCTCGGCTTTTTGCGCGCTCTCGGCGGTGGCCTCGACGACTTGCTTCTTCATCGCGTCGACGATCGGATACGGATCGTGGCCCGCGGGGAGAACGACCTGGAGTTCGTCCCAAAGCCACTGGCCGGACGTGGAGAAATTGAAGTAGTGGCCTTCGATCGCGTAGCTGTTGGTGAACGTGACGCGGCGGCCGGTGGGGTGGCCGGAGTCGGTCCAGTTGCCGGTTTCGAGGAGTACGGTGTGGAACATGCCGAGTTCGGCGACCTCGCCGGTGACGCCGTTGATCTCGACCCAATCGCCGAGGCGGATTCCGTTTTTGCCCATCAGCACGAACCAGCCGATGAAGCCGACGATGAAATCCTTGAGGGCAACGGTGAGGCCGGCGCCGGCGAGTCCGAGGAATGTGCCGAGATTCGGCGGCGGGCCGAAGACTACGAGCAAAATGAAAAGAACGCCAACGACTTGCAGCGTAACGCGCGTGACGCCGCGCAGCGTTTCGACCTGGCGGCGGTCGAGTTTTGTGCGCGCGAGCAGACTGGCGATCCATTGATCGAAGAACAGGCCGAGAAGCAGGATAGCGAGAATTATTGCGATTCCACGCAGAGCGCGATTGAGGACGGTGCGCTGCTCCGTTGCGACCAGATCAATCCATTTCGAGTAGAGCGACGACAATTCGTTTTCGTCGTCGATGCGCTTGTCTAATCCAGCGAGTTTTTTCTGGCGAGCGGCGCGATCTTTTGTGGCAGTGACAACGGCTTCCGCGTCGTTGTCGTTCCACGCGAGCCGTGCGGCTGGCGCCAATGCGGTGCCCTCTGCAGTCGCGCCGGCCTTCGATTTTTCGGCCTGAAGCTCTTTATCGAGCGCGTCGTGCCGGGCCGAAAGTGTACCGATGGTGTTTGCCGTGGCTGCTTTCGCGCGCCACAGCAGCAATTGTTTTTTATGCAGCGCCCACCACTGCGTGGCGCGATGAATCAGCCCTCGTTCTTCCGCGGGCATCGTCGCTGCGGCCAGCGCCGTTTCGGTCGCTTTGGTCGAAGCCTCATGCTCTTTGACCATCGCCTGGATGCGATCCTGGGGATCGCCGCCCGCGCGGATCAGATCCTGCTTCGCATCATCGACCTCGTCCTGGTCGAGCTCTTGCTGCGCTTCCGCAATATCGAGTTGATCTTCGAGCGAATCCTTCTGATCGCCGGTGGCTTTCGCGATCGCTGCGTTGAGCTGCGCCACCTGAGCCTGGTCGACGGTCAGGCCGTGTTCCGCTTTCTGCATCCGCGCCTGAATTTCTTTCGCTTCCGGGCTCAACGCCGGCGGGTGTAAAGCTGCGTCGCGCAACGCGGCCGTGAATGCAATGTCGACCTCATGGTCGGTGAGGCGGATGGCTTCTGCGGCGAATTGGCGTTCTCCGGGCAACGCGGCGAGCGGGGCTAATTCTTGGGCGATTTTTAGCGGAGTCTGATCGACGACCTGCGGCTGCGCTGGGGCTGGCGTTGGGTGCGACGAGGAAGTCGTCGTTGGAGCAGGCGTGGTTGTGGCCGCACCGGTCGGCACGGAAGGCGCGACCGGCTGGGTCTTGAATATGCCATACGCTGCCCCGGCAAGAAGCGACACCAACGCGACACCGGCAATCTTATGGAAGGTTTTCATGGCTCAAGACGATGCGGTCATTCTATTATGCATGGCCAACAAAGGCACCACGGGATGTTCTTCCAGCGAACGAGGAGCCAATGGTCACCACGAAGGGTTTGACGACGATGAGAGCGCGCGAGCGGCGCAAGGTTCGCACGCCTCAAGCTGTCTTCCTGCTTCTCGTCTTTTTCGGATTTCTTCAGGCACGAAACTTTGCCGCGGGGATGCCCGGAGTGATGGCCACGCATTTTGGCGCTTCAGGTGCGGCTAATGGATGGCAAACCAAAGGGCAATTCTTCATCGTCGAGCTCGTGATGCTCGGCGTCTGCATTCTGATCGGTTTCGGAGTTCCGTGGATCATCGCCGCCGCGCCGCCGGCGTTCGTAAATCTTCCAAACAAGGATTTTTGGCTGGCTCCCGTCCGCCGCGCTCATACGCTTTCGGTATTTCGCATGCAGATGGCGTGGTTTGCGTGTGGGCTGATCACATTTCTGATCGTCGTGAATCAACTCGTGTATAACGCCAACCAAATTAGCCCCCACCACCTGAACGGGCCACAATTCACAATTGCGATGATCGCGTTCCTGGGCTTCGTGGCCGTCTGGACCGTCCGTCTGATCACGTATTTCTCGAAAACCGGCTTATGAGAGGGCGCTCTTTTTCCGCAGTTCTTGCTTGCGAATCCCGCTCCTTCACGGGCGTGCGAGTGTTATTGCAAAAACCGCGGACTCAATGATCCGAAGGAAATGGAGCGAGAAGCCAAGGCAGTGTTTGTCGGCGAAGTGATAGAAGAGCACGGGGCTACCCCGGAAGAATTGAGTCACCATGCCGCGCCATTTGTGTTTCGCATGCGCGTCGAGCGCTACTGGAAAGGAGTAAAAACTCCGAAAGTCATTGGTTTGAAGATTGCCGAGAAGTATCTCGCATATGCAGTCGGATAGCGTTACTCGAAAAAGCAGCTGAAGATCTGAACGCGCTCGGGCCTGGCGAAACGTTCTCGAAATAGAAACGCCGCGATTTTGGCCGCGGCGTTTCTCTTTTCCAGTTTCGAGTTTCGGTTCTTTCTAGAGGTAATCGCGCGATGGGCCTTCCAGGAAGGCGCGGAGTTTGCGCGAGCGCGACGGATGGCGAAGCTTGCGCAGCGCCTTCGCTTCGATTTGGCGGATGCGTTCGCGTGTGACCGCGAACGATTGGCCGACTTCTTCGAGCGTGTGTTCGCTACCGTCATCCAGACCAAAACGCATCTTGATCACTTTCTCCTCGCGCGGCGTCAGCGTCTTCAAGACCGAAGAGGTTTGTTCCTTCAGGTTGAGGTTGATGACCGCGTCGGACGGCGAAACGACGGCCTTATCTTCGATGAAGTCGCCGAGATGCGAATCTTCCTCTTCGCCGATCGGCGTTTCGAGAGAGATCGGTTCCTGCGCGATCTTCAGGATTTTGCGCACCTTGGACACCGGAATGTCCATGCGCTTGGCGATTTCTTCGCTGGTCGGCTCGCGCCCCAATTCCTGCACGAGCTGACGGCTCGTGCGCACGAGTTTGTTGATCGTTTCGATCATGTGCACCGGAATACGGATGGTGCGAGCTTGATCGGCGATCGCGCGGGTGATGGCCTGGCGAATCCACCAGGTCGCGTACGTTGAAAACTTATAGCCGCGGCGCCACTCGAATTTATCGACCGCTTTCATCAGGCCGATGTTGCCTTCCTGAATCAGATCGAGAAATTGCAAACCGCGGTTGGTGTATTTTTTTGCGATCGAAACGACCAAGCGAAGGTTGGCTTCGATTAGTTCTTTCTTGGCTTGTTCGGCTTCCGCTTCGCCGCGATGGATGATCGTGAGCGTGCGCTTGAGTTCGGTGAGGCCGACTTCGCTGGCTTCCTCGATGTCTTTGACTTCGGCGCGACGCGTGCGGAGTTCCTTGCGGGCTTCGGCTGCAACATCCCCTTTTGCGACATCAACGCGGCGTTCGAGGCGCCCAGCTTCGCGTTCGAGCGATTGAAGACGCTCCACAGTGCCGCGCATCTTGTCGATGAGCCGCTTTTTCTCAAACGGGTTGAAGTCGATGTCGCGGACGGCGAGCGAAATTTCGACGCGCGTTCTTGCCACATCCCACTTCGCGCTTACCCACTGCTTCTTTTTCGCCTTCGGTGTTTTTTCAAGCTTCGCGGCCTGCTTCAGGCCGGTGTCGTAGAGCTTTGCGATCTTCTCGATGTGCTTGAGCGTCTGCTTCGTTTTGTTCGCGATTTTTTCTTCGGTGAGTTCTTCATCGTCGAACTGGACGATTTCCTTGATCGACCGGCCGCCCTTGCGCAGATCGTCGCCGACGGCGATGAGTTCCTTGATGACGATCGGCGAGCGGGTGACCGACTTCATCACCACGAGCTGGCCGCGCTCGATGCGCTTGGCGATGGTGACTTCGCCTTCGCGCGTCAGCAAAGGAACGGTGCCCATCTCGCGCAGATACATGCGAACGGGATCGTTGGTTTTTTCGAGCGAGCCGGGCGTCAGGTCGAGATCGCTTTCGCCTTCGTGACCGTCGCTTTTTTCGGCGGCTTCGCGTTCACCGGGAACGGTGGACACTTCGACGGCGCGCGCCGCTTTGGCGGACGCCTGATCTTCGTAAATCTCAATGCCGTTGCGTTCAAACGTCGTGAGAAGGTCGTCGATTTCTTCCGAGGAATGCACCTCCGCTGGAAGAGAATCGTTCACTTCATCATAGAGCAGGTAGCCACGTTCTTTGCCAATGGCAATCAGCTGGCGTACCGCATCATATTTTTCTTCAAGGCCTACTACTGCCACAGATTCCTCCCGCAGTTCGACGACAATCCGGCGTTCCCAGACACACAGGACGCTTGCAGACAAATGAATGCCGGGGGATGAACAGGCTGACGCGCAGGCGCAAACTGACGGAGAATCTCCCCGCAAGATCGCAAATTTTTTGGCCGCTGTGCGGAAACTCGAAGAGTTAATCCGCGGTGCGGTCGCCCTAAACGTTGTGAGAAATCCTCTGCCCTGCGCCAGTTGCCGCCGCTCGCCCCGTGCATCGCCCGCAAATCGCGTTACCGTGATTCCGGTCCTTGTCGCTAACCGCAAAGTTTAGATGCATTTAGCGGCAAAACCGTTACCCGGTAAACCCTAATACGCTACACGGGTAAGTCCGTTGGCGTCAATGATTTAATTGATTGACGGGCTGTGGACGGCACGCGGGGTGGTGGAAAAGTCCCAATCGGGCACGGGTTTGCCTGTCCGAGTCGGCCTCGCCGCTTTGGTCAAGCGGATTGCTGGCGGCACGCGGCCATGCGCTTCATCAGTTGTTGCTTGCGTTCGAGGAGGGTGCGGAGTTCGGGGCCGACGGGGTTGGCCTCGATACTGCGCTGAACTTCGGCGAGTTCACGCTCGGCACGGCGCTGCTGGAGGGCTTCGAGGCAGCTTTCGGCTTGTTCCCAGGTCAGCTCGCTGGGGTCCTCGAAAAGGATTTCGAAAAGCACGCGACGATCGCGATCGTCGAGGCTGGCGGCAACCTCCGTGGCTTGGATCAGCTCGGCGGTGGCGTTAGCAGCGATCAAGGCGGCCAGGATTTTTTCGGTTTCGAGACCGATGTGAAGCTGTTCGTGGTCGATTCGCTGAGCGAGTTCGCGGCGGAAGCCTTCGCCTTCGACGAGCATGCGGATCAGACGGCGCTCGGCCGGTTTCGCGCTGCTGCGGCCGATCAGTTCGGCTTTGACCTTTACTTCGCCGCGGCGTTCGGCGGCTGCTTTGGAAAGCTCGGCGCGGAGGACGGGTTCGTCGAGGCGGAGTTGCTGGGCGATGCGCGTGGCCCATTCAGAGCGAAGCAGGCGATTGGGAATTTTTTGAACGTAAGGGAGGAGAAAATTTACGGCGTTGCGCTTCCCTTCCCCGGTGGTGAGGTCCATGCGGCGCGCGCGGGCGATGAGGTAGTCGACGTAGGGAGGAGCTTCTTTCAGAACTTTGAGGTAGGCGTCTTTGCCCTGCTCGCGGATGAATTTGTCGGGGTCGGCTTTGCCGGGAAGCGCTAGGACGCGGACCTCGAAATCCTGTTCGAGGAGAAGAGAGATGGAGCGCTCGGTTGCGGTCTGGCCGGCGGTGTCGGGGTCGTAGTTGACGATGACGCGGCGCGTGAAGCGGGAGAGGAGTTTGATTTGCGGCTCGGCAAGGCTGGTGCCGCAGCTGGCCACTACGTTGCTGATCCCGGCGCGAGCGACCGCGATCGCGTCCATGTAGCCTTCGACGAGAACGGCAAAATCGGAACGGCGCAGCGCCTCTTTGGCGCGGTCGAGGTGGTAGAGGACGTTGCTCTTCGAGTAGATCGGTGTTTCGGGCGAGTTGAGGTATTTCGGCTGGTCGTCGCCGAGCGCGCGGCAACCGAAGGCAACGATTTTTCCGGATTCGTTGGCGATGGGGAACGTGATACGGCGGCGGAAGCGATCGAAGAGGCGGCCGCCGCTTTGGTCGCGCGAGATCAAGCCGGATTCTACGAGAAGCTTGTCGGGGTATTTTGTTTTGAGGATGCGGAGGAGTGTGTCGCCACCGCTGGGTGCGTAGCCGATGCCGAACTGTTCGATCACGTCTTTGGCGATGCCGCGATCTTCGAGATACGCGCGGGCGACTTTGCCTTCGGAAGTATTTTCGAGGTGCTTGGTGAAAAATGTCTGGGCGGCACGATGTATTTCGACGAGCAGTGTGCGCTGCTGATTCTCGCGGCGCTCTTCGGGCGAGCGTTCACGCGGCGCTGGGACGGCGATGCCGCATTTTTCGGCGACAATGCGAATGGCTTCGGGGAACGCGCACTTTTCCATCTCCATGACGAACTTGAAGACGTCGCCGCCGACGTTGCAGCCGAAGCAATGATAGATCTGGCGCAATGGATGGACGTTGAAGGACGGCGATTTTTCGGAGTGGAACGGGCAGAGTCCGCGAAAATTTTGCCCAGCCTTCTTCAGCTGGACGTATTCGCCGATGACGCGGACGATGTCCGCCTGCTGCTTGACGCGATCCGCGAATGATCCAGCTTCCGCCATTATGCTCGCAACTCGACTACGGTGACGGCTTTGCCGCCGCGGTCTTCGGTCTCCGCGGCGATCTTGTTGACCAAGGGATGAGAAGACAAAAACTGCGCTAGGCCTTTGCGGAGCCTTCCTGTGCCGTGCCCGTGGATTATGCGGACACTTTGGCGATTTGCAAGCGCTGCTTCGTCGAGGAATTTGTCGACGCGGTTGCTGGCTTCTTCAACGGTGGAACCGATGACGTTGATTTCGGCGCCGGCAGGATTTTCGCTGGGGCGGGAAGTTACCGTGACGTTGAGGCGCGATGGAGCGGAACCTGCTGACTTGACGCTGGGCGGCGGGCCCTCGACACCCGTGATTTGCTCGACGGCGACCTTCATGCGGAGCGGGCCGGCTTCGATTTCGGCAGTCGAGCCCTCGATGCGGCGGAGGATTACGGGATTGCTGAAGCCGCGGACGCGAATCCTAGCGCCGGCCTGAAGGCTCGCGGCGCTCGGGGCGGAGTTGGCATCGCCGCTGGAGATGCCGAGATCGGACTGCGACTCGGATAGCGTTTGGACGACGGCGGCGTTGAGTTCGTCTCGGGCTTCGCTGCGGACTTCCTGCAGTTTTCGTCGCGATGATTTTTCGAGTTGACCGCGGAGTTCGCGGTCTTTGACGGCTTCGACGACCGCGGCCACGTTTTCGTCGAAGCGCTTTTGCATCTCGGCGAACTTCTCCTCGAGATCCTTGATACGGCGCTGCTGGCGGTCGATCCATTCCCTGCGGAGTTTTTTTCGTTCCTCTTCGAGCGCGTGACGCTCGGCGGTCATCTGCTTCTGCATGCGATCGAGCTCGTCGCGGCTGCGATGCAGGTAGGCGATGAGATCGGCGGCTTCGCGCGATTCGGGAGCAAGGAGAGAACGGGCGCGTTCAATGAGCGAAGGCGGGAGGCCGAGGCGCTGGGCGATGGCGATACCACTCGATCCGCCGGGAACGCCGACCATCAGGCGATACGTCGGGCGGAGGTTCACATCGTCGAACTCGACGGCGGCGTTCACGACGCCGGGTGTCGTGGAAGCGTATGCCTTCAGGCGATCATGGTGAGTGGTGGCGAGAACGAAGCAATTCTTTGCGCGGAACTCGTCGAGCAGCGCGACAGCGAGAGCGGCGCCTTCTTCGGGAGCGGTGCCGGTGCCCATTTCGTCGACGAGGACGAGCGTTTGCGGCGTGGCTTCGTCGAGCATGGATTTGAGATTGAGCATGTGCGCTGAAAACGTGGAGAGATCGGCGGCGATCGATTGTTCATCGCCGATGTCGACAAGGACGCGATCGAAAATCGGGAGAATGGCGCGCTGCGCGGCGACCGGAATGCCGGACTGCGCGGAGAGCGCGGCGATCCCCGTGGTCTTCAATGCGACGGTTTTGCCGCCGGTGTTGGGTCCGCTGATGACGAGGAGCCGTTCGGCGCCGCCGAGGCTGAGCGACATCGCGACGATTGGGCGATTTTGGGGGCGAAGTTTGTCTTCGAGCATGGGATGGCGCGCGGAGTCGAGCCGAAGCTCGTCGGCATCGGAAAATTCGGGCGCGGTCGCGTCAAAATCGTGCGCAAAGCGGGCGCGAGCGAAAGCACCGTCAAGTTCGGCGATGGTTTCGGCAGCCGCGGAGAGCGGCTCACGCACAGATTGCAGGCCTTCCGTGAGCGAACGCAGGATGCGAACGATTTCGGCGGCTTCTTCCTCGGCGAGTTGAACGAGCTGATTGTTGGAATCGACGGTTTCGAGCGGCTCGAGGAAAACGGTTTGGCCGGTGGCGCTGGCCCCGTGCATCACGCCGGGAACCGCGCGGCGCTGTTCGGCGCGAACCGGGATGACGAACCGATCGTTTCGGAGCGTGACGTAGTCTTCGCCCGCTTCGGTGTTGCGCGAGCGAAGGATTTGCTTGAGCGTTTTCTGTATGGACGTGCGAGTATCGCTGATGCTTCCGCGGATCCGGCGCAGCGCGGGCGATGCATCGTCGCTAATTTCGCCGTTGGGGAGAATCGCCCGCCGAACTGCGGTGAGCAGATCGCGAAAATCGGCGATGGCCGCGGCGCGCGCGGCAAGCAGCGGAAACATTACAGCTTCCTCTTTGAATTGTGGCTTGAGCCAGCCCGCGGTTTCGAGGAGCGTTGCAGCGTCCAGAAATTCGCGAGGCTCGAGAACGACGCCGGGACCTTCGATGCGCCCAAGCCACTGCTGCGGGTCGGCGAGAGCGCCGAATCCAAGTTCCCGGCCCGAACGAAGCCACTCGCGCGCTTCGCGGATGTGCGCGAAGGCGGAATCGAGAACGGCACGATCGTTGATCGGCGTAAGCGCGTCGATGTTGCGGCGCCCCGGTACGCACGTGGTGCGGAGCCGCAAAAGTTCGCGCAGCTTGTCGAATTCGAGGACGTCCTGAGCGGAACGTGACATCGCTTTTCTATTTTAGGTTGATGTAAAGGGTAACACCACTCTTCGAAGTTTACGCCTGGTCGCGGCTCGCTCCAGCCTTAGTGCGGAGGATGCGAGCCGGTACGCGGATGGGCGGGCGGCTTGCTGTCAAATTCCTCGAGCATCGCAACGCAGAGTGCATCGAGCGCATCGGTAGCCTCGTGATTCTTGCCCCCCTGGTTGTTGCTTAGGAACGAAAAGATCAGCGTGCGGCCGCCGGGAGTCTCGGCGAAACCCGAGCGCGTGCGGACATGCTCGACCGAGCCCGTCTTCGCATGGATGCGTCCGGCAGCGATCGTGGTGCGCATGCGATCTTCGAGCGTACCGTCGACCCCCGCTACCGGCAGCGATTCAAAATAACGCGCGAACCACGGCTGCGCCTGCGCGTACTTCAGTAACGCAACAACGGCACGCGGTGTAACGAGATCGTGACGCGAAAGACCTGATCCATCGGTCTGAATGACATCGTCGGGCGCGATGCCGGCAGCGGCGTAGAAATCGAGAGGAAATTTCATTAAGTCTTCCGGCTTCGTCCACATGCCCGACTGACGGGCCGCGGTGCGCAGCAGCATTTCGGTGTGGAGATTCTGGCTGATTTTATTGACGAGCTTTACGGAATCACCCAGCGGAATCGAGAGGTGTTCGGCGAGAATGGCGCGCGGCGTTTCGGCAGGCGCCTCCGGCAGGTGGACCGCGCGCGGATTGCCCGTTATCTTCACGCCCCGATCCGTAAGCAGCTTGCTGAGAACCGTGGCCGCATGCAGTGCCGGCTCGTGCACGGCGAGAACGAGCTTTCGCGGCGTGCTGTTTGCGGGTAGCGTGCCGCGGACGACGACAAGCTGCGCGCCGGGTTCGCGCGTGAGCGTGAGATCGGACTTCACATCTACGGCAGACGTGACGACATCATTCTCGACATAAAAATCGGGCGTGGCCGGCGCGATCTCCGCCTGAACCGCATCTCCCGCCAGCAGCCCGGGCGTAAGCGTGAGCGCGACGGTATTGTCGTCGATCACGATCGAAGAAATCGCGGCGCCATATTCCCAGACCATGTCGCCGATTTCCCAGCCGTCGGGATACGGCTCGCGCGGAAAGTAGCTGTCGTCACCGACGACATCGCCTTTGATTTCCGTAACGCCCTTAGCGACCAGTGCATCAGCGAGTTCGGCGAGCACCTTTTCCGGCGCGCCGTCGAATTCCTCTTTCAAATTGTAGGGAAATTTGCGATTGGAAAGGTTCGGGTCGCCGCGGCCCACGAAGAAGAGGTCGCCGGAGAGTACGCCGCCGGTAGAGAGCGTGCCGCGCATTTCAAGCGTGGTCTGAAAGCGATAATCGATACCGAGCTTAGACAGCGCGAGCGCGGTGGTGAAAAGCTTCATGTTGGAAGCGGGAACGAAATATTTTTCGTCGTTCAGCGCGTAGAGCGTCTCGCCTGTCGCGGCATCGGCAACGAGCACACCCCATTCGCCCTTACTGGCGGCGGAACCCGAGAGGGTAACGTTAACGCGCGCCGAGAACCGATTTGCTGCGGTAGTGTTACGCGTCGATTGCGATTTCGTCTGCCGGGCGGCGCCATGATGCGAGGAACTCGCCGGCGCCTGCGCTTGCGCGCATCGAGGAACAATCACGCCCGCCAAGAGCGCTGCAGCAAAAACCAGATTCGGCCGCCTTGACACCGCGCTTTGTTTCACGATGCATCCTTTGCTGGCATATTCAACGGATAGAAAGTATAGTCGAAACCCCTAAGAACATTTCTTCCTCCAGAAGCGATGGTCGGAATCCTTTGGGACAGCGGGCGGGAAAATTCAATGTCGAATCTCTGACGGTGCGCCGAGCTGTGGGGACTCTCGAACTGCACCGCAAATAAAATTGACTGAGGTGAGGATAGTGAAGAAGCATCTCGCGCTTTACCTGATGAGTTTCGTGCTGGCGGCCGGATTGCCGCTCTCCGCAGCGCAAGACAAGAAGGAAGCAGACCGCCTGCAGAATTGCGGCACAGTTCTGACGGAGATTTTGGATATTCCCGACAACATTCCACAGGATCTACTCGACAAGGCGGACTGCGTGATCGTATACCCGTCGGTGCTGAAGGCTGCATTCGTCATTGGCGGAAGCTACGGTCGAGGCGCGATGACCTGCCGGACGGGGGAGCACTTCACCGGACCATGGAGCGCGCCGACGATGATGGCGCTCGAGGGCGGCAGTGTTGGTTTCCAACTCGGCGGTCAGGCAACCGACTTCGTGCTGCTCGTGATGAATGGACGGGGGGCGCATTCGATTCTGAACAGTAAAGTAAAGCTGGGCGCGGATGCCTCGGTGGCGGGGGGCCCTAAGGGACGCACCGCGGCGGCAGCGACAGACGTTACCTTGCGCGCGGAAGTGTTGAGCTATTCCAGGTCGCGCGGCTTATTTGCGGGCATCTCGCTCGAAGGCTCGACGGTTCGGCCGGACAACGATGCCAACGAACGCGTGTACGGCAAGAAGTTGGAAGCAGAATCGATCGTCTTTAAGGGCGCGGTGGCCGTGCCGCCACCGGCGCAACGGCTGGTTTCGTCCTTGAACCAGAAATCGCCCAAGAACCTAGGCTCGAACAACGCCCCAGCGCAATAAGTAACGAAAGACCGATTCAGGAAGCGAAAGGCCCCGAGATCGTCGGGGCCTTTCTGTGTTTTGAACCCAAGAAGCATTCCTTGACTGTCAGACATTAATGACCTATAGTCATACATGAGCATAGGTCAATGACGGATATCACCGAATCGCCCTCCACTCGACCGGTACCATCCGAGAAAGACCTCGGCGACCGCCGTCAACGCCGGAGCGCCGAAACCCGCGAACGGCTCTTTCACGCGGCAGTCCGTCTATTCGCCGAAAAGGGCTTTGCCGAGACCACTGTCGAAGACATCACGAATGCGGCCGACGTCGGTAAAGGCACCTTCTTCAATTACTTCCCGAGCAAAGAACACATCTTGATCGATTTCAGCGATATGCAGCTCGGAAAGCTGGAACGCTTTGTGGAAATGGCGCAGACCGGCAACGAGCCGATGCGTTCCTTCTTACGAAGGATGTCGCGCGAGATGACGAGCGAACCGGCAAAATCTCCCGACATGGTTCGGGCGCTCCTGCAGGCGAATCTCTCCTCGCTTTCCGTGCGTAACGTAATGCGCGAGAAAAACACGCGAGGCGAGAGTCTTCTGACGCAACTTGTGCAAATCGGCCAGGAGCGGCGCGAGTTTCGCCGGGACGTCCCGGCGCTCGAGATCGCGCGCGTTTTTCGTCAGACCACGTTTGGGACTCTGCTCTTGTGGTCGGTATACGGCGACGACTCGTTGGCGGAACGCATGAATCGCGCGATCGACATTTTATGGACGGGATTTGCTCCACGCGCGGATGTAACTCAAGAGGCGGCGAAATCGTAGTTTTGGTAGGAGAAGCGAATGCGTAAGCGGATCGTGATCATTGTGGTGGTGCTTGCTGCGGTCTTCGCCGGCGTCGCGTATTCGTCGGGCTGGTTCCGTCGCGACTCGTCGCTGCAGGGTTCGGGCACGGTTGAGGCGCGCGACATTCGCGTCGGATCGAAAGTGGGTGGACGCATCGACAAAGTACTCGTGCGCGAAGGCGATACCGTGAAGGCGGGGCAGGTTCTGATCACGTTTGACGACAAGGAATTGCAGGCCGCGCTGGATCAATCGAAAGCAGCCGCGGAAAAAGCGGCGCGCGGTTATCGGCCAGAGGAAATCGCGGAAGCAAAGGCCGCGCTCGAGGAAGCAAAGGCGGAGTACGAGCAGCACAAGAATGGTTACCGGCGCGAAGATGTTGCGGCAGCCCAAGCGGATCTGGATCGTGCGAAGGCCGACGCGGCCCGCACGAAGCTCGATTACGACCGGTATGAGGCGCTGTCGCAGAAAGATTTAGTGTCGAAGCAGCAGCGCGATGGGGCGGAAGCTGCCTGGCGCATGGCGGATGCGGCGCAGGCCAACGCGCAGCACAAACTCGACGAACTGCACCAGGGTTACCGTGCCGAAGAGATCGCGGCATCGCAAGCGCGATACGAGCAAGCAGAAGCGACATATGCGAAATTTGCGCGCGGCAACCGCCGCGAAGACGTCGACCTCGCGAAAGCTTCCTTTTCCTACGACGAAGCGCGATTCCGCGAACGCGAAGTCGTCGCGCCTTCGGACGCAACCGTGGAAGTCCTCGATGTGCGGCCGGGCGATTTGATCGCGCCGAACACACCGGTGGCGACCTTGCTCGAGCGCGATCAAATTTATATTCGCATCTACATTCCTGAAACCGAGATCGGTCACGTCACGTTGGGCCAGAAAGCCGAAGTGCGTGTCGATTCGTTCTCGAAGACTGTTTTCGACGGCGTCGTCGAGCAAATTAATCAGCAGGCCGAATTCTTGCCGCGCAACGTGCAGACGCGCGAAGAGCGCGTGCATCAGGTGTTTGGCGTGAAAGTTCGCATCGACGATCCGTCGAATCGCGTTCGCGCGGGCATGGCCGCCGACGTGAAACTGAAAGCAGCGAGCTAGCGATGTCTGGTACTCGGCAGGCACCAAGCGAGGTCGCGATTTCTGCCGAGAACCTCGTGCGCACCTTCGGTAAATTCACCGCAGTAAACGGTGTGAGCTTCGAAGTCAAAAAGGGCGAAATTTTCGGATTCCTGGGACCGAACGGCAGCGGCAAGACGACTGTAATCAAAATGCTGACCGGTCTTTTACCGCTTACCGGCGGCGCAGCGCAGGTCGAAGGGCTTGACGTTCGCACGCACGCCGAAGAAGTGCGCGAACGCATCGGCTACATGTCGCAGAAATTCAGTTTGTACGACGACCTGACGGTCAACGAGAATCTCACCTTCTACGGTCGCATCTACAGCTTGCCCGCCGATCGTCTAAAGCGGCGCATGAGCGAAATTATCGAGTTGAACGGTCTCGGTCCGTATCTGGACCGGCTTGCGGGAAAACTTTCGGGCGGATGGAAGCAGCGTCTGGCGCTCGGCTGCGCTATGCTGCACGAACCCAAATTGCTTTTTCTCGACGAGCCGACCGCGGGCATCGATCCTGTCGCGCGCCGCCAACTATGGGATTTGCTGTTCGAACTATCCGGCCACGGCATCACGTTTTTCGTAACCACGCACTACATGGACGAAGCCGAACGCTGCAGCCATGTCGCTTATATTTATTACGGCAAGCTGATCGCCGACGGCACGCCCAATTCCCTGCGCGAACTCCCCGAAGTAAAACCGGAAGGGACCATTCGTGTAGAGATCACGACTCCAGAAGTAACTCGAGCACTACGATTTACGCGAACGATGCCCGGGATTCGTAGCGCCACGATTTTCGGCCAATCGATTCACGCGCTGATCGACGATCACACCGACCTGCATGATTTGCAGAGAAAACTCCTCAAAGAAGGCATCGCAGTAGCGGAAATTCGCCCGCTGGCGGCGAGCCTGGAAGACGTCTTTGTCGAGCTGACCTACAGGCACCAGGCCCTGCTGGAGGCTTCCCGTGCGTGACATTTTCCGCGGTGTCGGCGCGGTGTTTTACAAAGAGACGCTGCACGTCCGGCGTGATGCGGGCACGCTGTTTTTCTCGCTCACGATGCCTCTTCTCCAGATGTTCCTGCTCGGCTTCGGCATCGACACAAACATCCGACATATCCCTACTGTCGTTTACAACGCCGACGGTCGCCGCGAGAGCCGTGAGTTGATCGACCAGCTGAAGAATTCCGACACGTTTTACGTCATGCGTTACGTGCCGAACGATCACGACATGAACGACCTCATCGTCTCGGGTAAAGCGCGCGTCGGCATCAAGGTTCCGGTCGATTATTCCGACAAGCTTCTGCACAACATGAGCGCGCAGGTTTTGGTGCTCATCGACGGCTCCGACTCTTCGGTCGCAGGGCAGGCGATCAACGTGAGTAACGCGATCGGTTTGCAGGAATCGCTGAAGCGCGTTCTCCAAGACCGAAACGTCATGGCGGTCGAGATGCGCCCCAAGATGCTCTTCAATCCGGATTCGCGCTCGCCCAACTTCTTTCTTCCTGGCCTCACCGCGATCATGCTGCTGAACGTCACAACGTTTCTAACGGCGTTCTCGATTGTCCGCGAAAAAGAACGCGGCACGCTGGAGCAGCTTTTTGTCACGCCCGTGAAGCCTTTTGGACTTCTGCTTGGCAAACTGCTTCCCTATCTCGGAGTCGGGTTTTTTGAGCTCTGCCTAATCTTGACGTGCATGCGCTTTGTGTTCCGCGTGCCAATTCACGGCAGCGTGTTGTTGCTGGCGTTTCTTTCGTTGCCCTATTTGTTCGCCGCGCTATCGCTTGGAATTCTGATCTCGAGCAAGGCAGCGTCGCAAGCCGAAGCGATGCAACTCGCATTCCTGCCGATTTTACCGAGCGTGTTTTTCTCGGGATATATTTTCCCTCGTGAAACAATGCCGGCGCTCTTCCAACCCATCAGCTATCTCATTCCCGCAACCTATTTCATTAACATTACACGTGGCGTGATTCTGCGCGGCGCGACGCTCCGTCATCTTTGGACCGATGGTCTCGCGCTTTTTGCGATTGGAACATTTCTCTTGGTCGTCGCGGCCCGCCGTTTTCAGAATAAAGTGATTTCGGCCTAGGGCCGCTGGAGTCGAGCCATGGAACAACCGGACCAAACGATCGAACGTATCGCTACTACAGTCTGCGTCGTGGGCGGCGGCCCGGCGGGTGTGATGACGGGTTACCTGCTGGCACGCGCAGGCGTCGATGTAGTCGTACTCGAAAAACACGCCGACTTCCTGCGCGACTTTCGCGGCGACACCGTCCATCCTTCTACGCTGGAAGTAATGTACGAACTCGGACTGCTTGAAGGTTTTCTGCAGCGGAAACATCAGGAATATCCGCAAATCGGTATTCGATTCGGCAGCATCACAGCCAATATCGGAGACTTCCGTCGCTTACCTACGCAATGCAAATTCGTCGCGTTGATGCCGCAGTGGGATTTCCTGAATTATCTGACCGAGGAGGGAAGCCGATTACCCACGTTCCGAATGCTGATGCAATACGAAGCAACGGACTTACTCGAAGAACACCGGCGCATCGTCGGCGTCACGGGCAACACACCGCGAGGAGCCTTCGAAGTCCGCGCACTGCTTACCATCGGAGCCGACGGCCGGCATTCCGTGGTGCGACAGCGTGCGAATTTTCAGATCGAAGACTTGGGCGCGCCGATCGACGTTCTCTGGATGCGTTTGCCGAAACGCAACGACGATCCGGAATTCATGCTCGGGCATCTCAAGCCGGGCAAGATGCTGGTCACCATCAATCGCGGCGACTACTGGCAATGCGCCTTCATCATCCGCAAAGACAGTTTCGAGCAGCTGAAGCAGCGCGGCATCCAGCAATTCCGCGACGACGTCGCAGACACGGCACCCTTCTTGCGAGACCGAACCGCGACGCTTCGCGACTGGAACGACGTGAGCCTGCTTTCGGTCCGAGTCGACCGGCTGCGGAAATGGTGGAAGCCTGGCCTCTTGTGCATCGGTGATTCCGCGCACGCGATGTCGCCGGTCGGTGGCATTGGCATCAACTTGGCGATCCAGGATGCGGTCGCCACCGCGAACCTGCTCGCCGAGCCCTTACAAGTCGACACACTGATCGACGGCTACCTCGAAGCATTACAGATGCGGCGCCTTCCGCCGACAAAGTGGACGCAGGCTCTGCAAGTGCAGGCGCACAGGCGCGTCGTCGAACCCGTACTGAACGGTCACGTTGATTTCAAGAAATTGCCGGTGCCGTTGCGGTTGCTCGATCGTCATCCATTTCTGCGCCAGTTTCCCGCCCGTATCATCGGAATGGGATTCAAGCCGGAGCACGTCCGCCAGTCCATCATCCACGCGACTCATCAAAACTAAATCGCGATCTTACGCAGTCGCGGTATTTCCCTCGGTCCTGTGTCGCCCTTTTTGAATTTGCGCTCAGTCAGCGTATTCTGCTCCACGTGGCCTGCCCAATCTGCGAAAAGCGAAAAGCACAAAGACTCTGTCCTGCGAAAGGCGAGAAAATCTGCGCCGTTTGCTGCGGAAAAGAACGCGAAGTCACCATCGATTGCCCCTTTGATTGTTCGTACCTGATCGCCGCTCACCGCTACCAAGACGAGCACCAGCGCGAGCTACCCGCCGACACGCCGCTCCTCGATGTACAACTTCCACGTGATGCCCTCCACGTTCATCAACAGCTCATGGCAGCATTCGCGTTCACGATCGCAAAATTCTGCTCGGCCCATTCCGACGCAACCGATACCGACGTCCTCGCCGCGATCGAAGCGTTCGCCGAAACCTATAAAACATCGATGATCGGGATTTACTACGAGAAGCAACCCGACGGAAAACTCCGCCGCGATCTCTATGCCGCCCTCGCTGCCTTCGTCGCCGAGGTAAAACAAGCGCAAGCCCAACACGCATCTTCGGGCGCGCCGAAAGACTCCGACATCTTCTACCTGCTTGTCTTCCTCTATCGAATGGGGTTACTGCGGACAAACGGACGTTTGCGTTCACGCCGCTACATCGAATTCCTTCGCAGCCAATTCCCTGAAACGACGGAATTCAAGCGCGAAGAATCGCGAATCATCATGCCGTAGCCAAACTCGCTGCCAGCACCCGCATCAAGCCGCGTTATTCCAGCTCAACGTCATCTGCCGGCTCTGCACTTTCCTCTGCAGCTCCTCAAAAGGCCGCGTGTGAAATCCATGCTTCACGCGAATCTTCGCCACCCGCTCGGCAATTTTCCGCCGATATTCCTCAGGCGCATACCCGTTCCTCGAATACCACTGCTCATACTGCTTCGCCAATTTCGGAAATTTCTCCCGCACAAACGGCAAAAACTGCTTCGCCGAAGATGGCATTAGAAACAATACGCCCGAGAAAAACCATTCCGCCCCCGCATCCTTTACGGTAGCCGCCAGCTCCTCCAGTTCGCCCTCGCGATCCGTAATCCCCGGAATCAGCGGCGAAGCCGACACTCCGACGCGCAATCCAGCCTCGCGCAACTGCCGCACCGCCGCCACGCGTAAGTCCGGCCGAGGCGCCCGCGGCTCCAGCAGTCGCGCCAACCTCGCCCGCAGCGTCGTAATCGTGATATTCAGCGACAACTCCGACCGCTCCGCAATCCTCTTAAACACATCCATATCCCGCACAATCTGATTCGACTTCGTGATCACCGACACGCTCAGCCCTTCGCGCTTCGCCAACTCCTCCAGACACGCACGCGTCACGCCATACTCCCGCTCCGCCGGCTGATACGGATCCGTCGCCGTCCCAATCGCAATATGCTCCGGACGCCCATCCTCCGCACCCGCTCGCTGATACGAATACTTCCGCTCCACGTCGCGCGCCAGCAACTCCGCCGGATGTTGCTTCACGAATATCTTCCGCTCGAACTCGCTACCATCCAGTTCCATATATTCATGCGTGTACCGCGCATAGCAGTACTTGCACGCGAACTCGCACCCGCGATACGGATTGATTGTCCACTCAAACGGTACTCGATTCGAATCGCATTTATTCAAGATCGATCGCACCGGCAACAAGAAATACTCGGGCTTCTGTTCCGACTTCCGCGAGGTCTCCGCGCAAGGAGAAGTTGCTGCGAGGCGGGCGATGCCAACCAGCGGCGTTTCCGCATCGCGAACCTGGCTGCCGCGGCAGCTTGGGGAGCCACCGCCAACCACCGCAGCGGTTTGAGCCGGCGCGGTTCCCGAGCACGGCGAGGGGCAATCCGCCATTCCAGGACGATTCGCAGCGTTCACGGAAACGCCGGGACCAATCGCGACCGGGGCAGGGTCGCAACCAGCCTCTTGTTTTGGGCTATGCATGTCGGGCAAAGGTGGGGTATCTGCGGGGAAAAGTGCGGATTGCAAAACGCGGCGCCGCGAATTCCGGGGAACTTGCGACGAATTGGAGGGAAAAGATGGCATAGCCTACCTCACAGCCCGCGCAGTATTTCGCCTTTTGTTCGCCATGTCAAGACTTAAATTTCGCTTTAGCTTCGCCTGCGCGCCAACCGCTCCAATTCGCGCCCTCTTCTGGTATGCTCCTCCCGGCTTTTTCCCTGGACCTCGGAGGTTTCCGATGAAGTCCGTCTCTGCAGTCGTCCTTGCGCCTTTCACGGTCATGCTTCTAGCGCTGTCGATGGTTAACACCGCGCGCTCCGGCCCGGCGCCCGACCCGCAGGGCCAGGTCATTTCCTGCTCCTCCGACAACATGCGCCGCAACTACTGCGCGGCCGACGTGCGCGGAGGCGTCCAACTCGTCCGCCAGCGCAGCGACGCGCCCTGCATCTTCAATCATTCTTGGGGCTACCAGAACGGCCGCGGCATCTGGGTCGACCGCGGCTGCCGCGCCGACTTCGCGATCACGCGCCCGAACTGGGGCGGCTGGGACAACGGTTACAACATCTATTGCGCATCCGACAACGGCGGCCGCAATACCTGCCCCACCGACACACGCGGCGGCGTCCAGCTAGTTCGCCAACGCAGCGGGTCCCCTTGCGACTTCGGCCGCACCTGGGGTTACGATCGCCACGGCATCTGGGTTGATCGCGGTTGCCGCGCCGACTTCCAAATCGGCGGCGGTGGAGGCTGGAAGCCCGGAGGCGGCGGCACGCAAATCATCAACTGCTCTTCGAACGATATGCGCCGCAACGTCTGCCCTGTCAGCACACGCGGAGGCGTGCGCCTGGTCCGCCAACGCAGCGACGCCGATTGCATCTACGATCGCACCTGGGGCTACGACGGCCGCGGCATCTGGGTCGATCGCGGCTGCCGCGCCGACTTCGAAATCGGCCGGGTGCCCTACTGACGCCGACTTACCCAGGGGTTAAGTGACTTGAGCGTTTCACTTCGACGCTGGTGCGGGCGGTGCGTTTTCACTCGTCGGCGGCACGATGCCCTTGATCCGCATATAGGTAACCATGTTCCCGTAATGTTCATCCGTATGAGCCGTATTGATCGAGAACAGCGTAAGCTTCGCTAGGTCGAAGCCGAATAACTTCACCATTTGGCTGCCTTTCGCATCGGTCATGCCGTCGAACGCCTTGTTGCAGTACGCAACTGCGCCCTTGAGCGCGGCCACCAGATCGGCCTTTGAGGTCTTTGTTTTTTCGATGTCCTTCGCTGGACTTGCTTCACCTAAGGCTTGCGAGCAGAAATTGTACGAAGCGTCCGCCACATGGCCAACCAGCTGACCAAAGCTGCGAACTTCCGGTGTCGGTTTGAAGGAGTAGTTTTCTTCCGGCATTTTCACCGCCGCGCCGACCACCGCGCTGCTAACGAAGGAGTAGAAGCCCTTTTCGCTGGCAGTAATCGGGTTCGCCGGCGGAGCGGCTGGCGCCTGTGATTTCTCCTGTCCGAGAACGGCAAGGGGAACTGCCATCCATGCAGCAAACACAAAACACAGTTTCTTGTTCACGAGATCTCCTCCTTAAGGATCATGTTACGTTGCGAGCCAACACGGAAACCGACCATTTGGGATAGCGGTACTTCACTTGCACGACTGGAGCGATACGTGGCTTGCGAGCCTTGCCAACATCATCACTACACAGGAGATATCAGGTTACGAATACGCAAACAACCCGGCGAGACTTGTACATGACAGCGAGGCGATCACGTTTTCACCGTCATCAGGGGACTCCCTCCGAAACACCCGCAACCTGATATACGCGTGAAGCGACGGTTTGTTTCGGGATATCCGCGTATCCTGCCGCGGAATGAGCCAGCGTGATCGAGCGAAGACCAATGGCGCGCTCGCGTTACCGGACGGGTGCTTTCGACTTGCGCTGCTCTGTCCGCTTGCCATGCGGCCGCACATAGTGGAACTCGATCAAGTAAATCTTCTCGCCTCGACCGTGTTTGGCGACTTTGAGCAGGTCCAAGACGCCAAGGAATCCAGACTTGCGCGCCAATTCCGAGGTAATGTCTGGAAACCCTATCGGTTCAATCGAGTCGACCTCGACCTCCCCTTCCTCCATACGGTACCGCGCGCCTATTCGGACGCGCGGACGCGTCCAGATGCGCACGCTGCAAGTGATTTCTCCGCGGCGCACTCCCTCGCGAAGTCGCTTGGTGAATGTCATGGGAACAGTCTACGAAAAAACGTCGAGGCAGCTAAACGGCAAACACGGAGAAGCCTACACGCTCATTCCATTGTCCAGAACGGGACGATAAAACGGCAGTACTGCGAGCCAAGCCCCTAACCAGGCATCCGACGCGACTACCAACCCATTTGGCGCATCCGCTCTTCGATGAGTCCGCCGTAGCGATTCATGCGTTCGGGCCGTCGCTTCAGCGGCAACGGCAGAATTGCCGCGAGCCGCGCCGCCTCCTCCCGGTCGATGCTCCGCGCCGAAACGCGGTAATGGTAACGGCACGCTGACTCCGCACCATAGACACCAGGTCCCCACTCAACTACGTTGAGGTACAGCTCCAAAATCCGCTGCTTGCCCAGAACCAATTCCGCCACCGGGACCAGCGTGAACTCCGCGCCCTTTCGAAGGATGGAGCGCCCGGTTCCGAAGAGCAGATTTTTTACCAATTGCTGCGTAAGCGTGGATCCTCCGCGAATGCGGCCGCCCCCCATATCATCTTCAGCAGCGATTTCCATCGCGTGCCAGTCGAATCCATGATGCTGATAGAAGCGCGCGTCTTCCGCGGCGACGACAGCGTGCTGCAACTCCGGCGAAATTTGCCGCAGCGGAACGAATTCGTATCGTTCGTGGTACGTCGTGTGTTGAATCCACGATTGCAGACGCCGCTCCATGTGCACCGCCGTAGTCGGTGGGTCGATCCATCGAAGCGCCACAAGCAGGAGCGCCGCGAGCGACCAGAGAACCGCCACTCCGATGAAAACCCATCGAACGAAGTATCGGAGAGACCTTTTCCGAGGTGGCTTCTCAAGCGGAATGTCTGGAGTTTCAGTCACACTTCAGAATAATCGTTTTTGGCGAGACCTCGTCAATCCATGTAACCAACTTGGTGAACGACGTCATGCGCACAGATCGGGCTGTCGGTGCCTTGTTTTGCATGCTCACCGATGCGCGGAGTCTTCGTCCGAAATTTCACGGCGCTCTTCTTCGGACGTGCGACAATTGATGCGACTCCATCGAAACGAACATCGCGCCCGCGGAGGAAAGTTTTGCGAACGGTGTCGGATTTCTCGAAGCGCTCTGCGATTCTGATTCTTGCCATTGCCGCGGTAACCGTGTTCGGTGCCGGCCGGCTCGAAGCGCAAATAAAATCAACCCCACCGGCACAATCGAAGAAACCGGTTACGCCCCCCCCAAACGCGCCAGCTCCCGCCGCCGCTCCCAACGCCCCGCAATCGACGCACTTCCCGATCCTGCTCCTCGCTTTCGGCCCGCCCGAAGGCACGCAGCCCGGCTGGAGCATCCGCATCGGCCAAAAAGGTCCCGAGCGCCTCGATCGTCCCAACTATCCTCCCGCGATGCTCGACCCCATCGACGTCACCCGCGAAGGCACGACGGACGCCTGGGTCTACCGGGCGAAAGACTCCGCCACCGGCGCCGACGTCACCGTCAATCTCTCGCGCGAACAATGCGCCCCCGACGCCACCGGCGCCAAGTACACCTTCCGCGCCGTCGCGCAACATTCCCAAATCGGCACGCTCAACGGCTGCGCCCGCATCGCCGCCGAACTCTTCCCCCGCATCAACAATCAGCCTGACCCGGACGACGACGATAAGCCGCCTGCGGTCCTGCCCGCCGACGTGATCAAGTTCCAGTTGCCGACCGCGATCGCCTACATTGCCGGCACAAAAGTTGCCGTAGGCGTCGGCAAAATTCGCAAAGTGGCCGCGCAGGACGGTGCCGAGCCGTCACTCTCTCACGACGGCAAAAAACTCCTCTACGCGCGACCCGACAGCAAGACAGGTCCCGACCGGACGATCGTCCTTTACGACACGACAACCGGCCGCTCGCAAGATCTCGTCCACGGCGGAGTCCGCGAAGCGTTCTGGTCACCCGACGATACCCGCGTCGCGTATCTCAACGATCAGGATCAGAAGTGGCAGCTTTACATTTTCACCGCCGGCGCACCGCAGCAAGTCACACCCGTATTCACCGGCAGCCTCACCTCTCTTCACGGCTGGATTGACGCCCACACGCTGCTTGCCAGCGACATGCAAAACGCCTACTGGATCACCGACGACGGCCGCACCTCGCAAACCGTCCCACTCAAAGAGATTTACGGCAATGATTTCGACATCGCCGGCTCCGACACGCTCCGCCTCAATCCCGTCAATCCCGACTTGCTCCTGGTCTCCGCGCCATACGTGAAAGCGCCAGCAGGCGCCCCCATCGATCAGATGGGCCTGGCAGCTGCGGTCTTCCTCTACGAAATCCGCTCCAAACGCCGCACCCTAATGACCCCCTCCGACCAATGGGCCCGCCACGGCGAATGGTCCCGCGACGGCGTCCAGGTCTTCTACACCCGCCGCCTAACCGGCACCTCCTACACCACCTACCGCCAACTCTGGGACGCCAGCGAACCCAAACGCTACCAAGACGGCGCCGACCTAGTCGTCGGCAAATAGCCCGCTTCGGTCTTTCCCGTCCATTCCCTCTCCCCCCACCCCCCGTCATTCCGAGCGAAGCAGGCCGACGTTTTTTGTTTCGCGTTCACTTCCGGTGAACGCGTCGGTCCGCACAGAGAGGAACTCTGCACCATCGCGCGTTTTTTGCGCGATGAATCCCTCTTCGATCTTTCCGTCGAAGCATCAACGCAACCTCCGCCTCCAATTCACCGCGACTCGGTAGCCAGCATCCCTGCCGCCTCTTCGCTCCCGTTCAACTGTCCCAACGGCCAATTACCCGATTCGAACCACCTCACCCCGCCGCCAAGCTCGCCCCCTCTCGCAGCGCTAAAATATGCATATGTCCAGCACCCCAGCCCCCGTACCCGAAAAGCGCCAGGTCGGTATCCTCGTCCTCGACGACGATTCCTCCAGCCAAGGCGCCCTCCGCCAAATCCTCGATTCCGAAGGCTGGCGCGTCCGCATCGTCCCCGACACCCAGCTACTCCTCGCCGAACTCAAAACCGGCGAATGGTCTCTCGTCATCGCCAACGCCACCCTGATCGGCCTCGATAGCCCGCTCTTCTTCACCCTTCGAGAACTCTCCAGCGTCTCCGCCGCCGATGGCGCTCGCCTCCGCGTCCTTTATATCCTCCCCGAACTCGCCGGAGGCCAATACGTCGCCCCGCTCGAAGCCGCCAAGCTTCCCTACGTCGTCCGCCCCTACCACCTCCATGACTTCCTCGAAAAAATCAGCGACCTGCTCGTTGAAATCAAAGCCATCGAAGCCCCCATCCGTCAGGTCCGCCACGAATTCGGGCAGGCCCGCAAGAAGAAACGCCAGGACGGCCGCTCCAACTCGATGTTTGCCGCTCGCGACTCCTTCTCCTACACCGACGAAGAACTCGCCGAATACGAACGCCAGGAAGGCGAAGCCTCCAAAGCTCGCCGAAACCGCGTCCGCACAAATCTCGGCGACCCCGGCACGCGCTGATCATTCCCTCGCTTAACCCGTTGCCGAAAATCCTGATTCAATTATAAGATCACCGCCCGCATCCACCTTTCCGAACACGAAACAGAATTTGAGGCTCGTATGGAGCGCCGATTTCTGCGTCCCGCGATCGCGATCACACTCGCGCTGCTCACATCGTTTCTTCTCGTCAAGAATTCCTCGGCGCAGGATTTAGGCCGCCGCCGTCAGCCAATCACATGGCGCGACGTTCGCGCTCCCTTCACTCCTGGAATCGGCGCAATCATTGGTGGCCCCGGCAATGGTCCCGAACCCGGCACGCCGATGTACATCTGCCGCGCGCAAGTTCAGGGCAGCGTTCAACCCGGCAAGTGGGTCGGCGGAAATTGCAACGTCCCCTTCAACGGAAGCGAGATTGTCACCACGCAATATCAGGTCGCGTACGGTGACGCCGTTTGGCAACCGTACTCACCGCAAAGCTACGGCCTCGTTCGCACCGGAACCGACGTCGATGGCTCGCCGCTCTACTCCTGCCGCGTCCATTACAATCCCGGATTCCCGCAAGGCGATCTCGGCAATCAACCCGGAAAGCTGCTCAACGGCGCCTGCCGGATTCCGATTGGGGGCAGCGAAGTCGTTATCAACCCGCCGTTCGAAGCGCTCTACGCCGACGGCTACAATCCACCATACCCTCCGCCCTATCCGCCGCAGCCGCCGTATCCTCCGCAGCCGGTTTACCCCACGCCCGACGCAGGCACCGTTTCCTGGCGCACCGGACAGGAAGGCGATGTCCCGGGTCCCGGTGCGATCGAAGGCGGCCCCGGAAACGGCCCCGAACCCGACGCGCCTCTCTACATCTGTCGCGCAGGCCAGAACGGCGGTCTCTATCCGGGAAAATTTCTGCAGGGCAAATGCAGCATCGCGTATGGTGGCGGCGAGTACAAACAGAAGAAGTTCGACATTGCCTACGGCTCCGCACAGTGGGAGCCGTTCAGCGGAATGATCACTCCCGACATGGTTCTCGGCGGATACGACGCCGACCAGACGCCGCTGTACATCTGCCGCGTCAATCACTTCAAGATGGGTTTCAACAGCGACGAAGGCAATCAGCCCGGCTTCCTGAAAAATGGCGTCTGCATGGTCGGATACAACCAGACGTATCCAAACAATCCGCCCTTCGAAGTCCTCTTCAATGCGCCACCAGCCAGCGCACCGGCGAATGGCGGCGCTCCCGCCACCGGATCAAACGGCCTCCTCGTCTCCTTCGATTCCGGCACCAGCTCCGCGCCAGGCGCACTGATCGTCACCATCGGCGCCACCGGAAAAATCGTTAGCCGCCGGCTGGCGCCCAAAATGACGGCAGCCGCCTGCCTCCAGGTCCTGCAACAAGCCGCCTTCGAATCCGGCCTACAAATCCAAGGCGCCCCCAACGGCCTAAAGCTGTCCGGGCCCAACAACTCCGTCCACGTAACCGGCGCCAACGTCTCAATGACGCCCTACTAGCCGCCACGAGTATTTCGCTTGGTAAGGGCGGGCTTGCTCCGCCGGGCGTAAGCGTGGTCAGTCCCCGCTTAGCACTTTTTCGCTGCAAGCTTCCTCGCATTCCCCGTTCTACCTCCAGCGCACTCGCTCGCGCACTGGAGGCATTCATGGATCGATCCTTCTTCTCCACCCTGTTTCGCAGCTTGATCGGCATCACTACGGCTGGCAGCCTGGCCTTCGCCGGCGCCGGCGCCGCCCCCTCTACTCCCGCCACTCCGCCCGAACCCGCAGGCGGCGACACCGCATGGCGTCTCCTCAATCCCGTCAGCTACGAAAACATCAGCCTCTTCCCTGTCGTCAGTTCCACGTCGAGCGACACTTCTATCTTCCTAACGCTCGATGAAGGCTTGTCCACGGGCGAAGTCGTCGTCAGCGAGCAAGGCTCCGCAGGCCTCAATCGCAGCATGGATCGCGGCATCTACGTTCCGTCGCAGTCGAGCGCCTCAGTCAATCAACTCGTCTTGATCAACCGCAGCAAGCGCCCGCTTCTGCTCCTCGCCGGCGAACTCGTCAGCGGCGGTAAGCAGGACCGCATCATTGCCAAAGATCGCATCGTCGCTCCCGGCGCCGACCCACTTCCCCTCGATGTTTTCTGTGTCGAGCACGGCCGCTGGTCCGCCGGCTCCCAATTCGGCGCAGCCAAGACCATCGTTCATCCCAGCGTTCGCGAACAAGCCGCGCTGTCAAAAGAGCAAATCGACGTGTGGAACGCCGTGCGCGTCGGTTCCACCGCGAAGGCGAGCGCACCGCCCGCTGATGTCCTTGCTGCCCCGGTTATCACTCCGGGCCGCATCAGCGAAGCCGTAGAGGTTGCCGCACCAACACAGTCCTACGCCAAGATTTACGAAAGCAGCCGCGTCGGTTCGTCCGCCGACGAACTCGTCGCTCAGCTGCAAAAACGCTTCGCCAAAGCAACTGCCGATCTCAAAGGTGAGCACGTCGTCGGCGTGATCGTCGCCTACGGTGGCGAAGTCGCCTGGAGCGACATTTTCGCCTCCTCCGAACTCTTCGATCACTACTGGACCAAGCTCCTGCGCAGCTACGCCGTCGAAGCCCTGGCTCGCCCGACTCTCCGCGAAGTCGCAACCACCGACGACGCCCGCGAATTCCTTCGCCGCCTCAACGGCCGCGAATTTCAGGAAAGCGAGCCAGGCGTCTACCGCTGGCGCCAAACCTCCGAAGGCAAACTATCGCTCATCGAACTCGACGCCCTGCAACCCAAGCCCCTAACCATCCACCGCCTCCTGGTCCACCGCACCTCGTAATCACAATCGAACACTCGGCGATAATAGGGGCACGGCACCACCGTGCCCCTTCTCCGCAATCCATCAGACCCGCCCAAAACTCTAACTCACATCCTAAATGTTGAAACCGTTCCATTTCGGGGAAAATTGCTCAAAAAAAACCACCCCGACAGCCCCGGCATTTGAACAACTTCCAGACTCCGCAAAAATTGACGGGAGGTATACCCCGAAACCCTTTCCGACTTCTCAGCCAAAAACCGCACAACCGGTGCCCGAACCACAGCTCCTGTGGCAGACTGTCCACATTCTGCTGCGTGTCGGCGCAAATGAACCACCCTGTCGATTCGCGCCGTCTCGCGCGTCGTACCCATGTGGGAAGTTAACCAAGGAGCAGCAACCGCCATGCGCTACATGATGTTGATCTACACCTCGGAACGTCACCTGACCGCGATGCCCGAAGACGAAGCCGAACTTGTCCGTCAGGGTCACCGGCAGATCATCGGCGAATCCCAAACGAAAGGCGTGCTCGTCGCCGTCAATCCGCTCGCACGAACCAACACGGCGACCACCGTCCGCGTCGACAACGGTAAGACTCTCGTGACCGACGGTCCGTTCGCCGAAACCAAAGAACAACTCGCCGGCTACTACGTGCTCGATTGCAAAGACCTGCAAGAAGCGATCGCCTGGGCCGAAAAAATTCCGACGTCGTGCGGCGGCCATCGCGGCTGCATCGAAATCCGCGAACTGATACAAATCCCCGGCGTACCGGAATCGGTGTTGCCGATGCCAGTGCTCGCTAACGCCGCAAATTCGTAGGGTGCAGAAGCTACATTCCGCGGAGCGGCTTGACCGCTCCCGGAAAATAATTCGGCCACGCCAAATGGCAAGGTCCGGTGGCAGTGAAACAATTCTGTCGAGGAAGGTGCGCTTGAAAACAACCCTGTTTCTTCGTATCGCTTCGGTGCTAACCATCATCCACGCCGTGCTTCACACGATCGGAGGCGTGTTGAGCAAACCCAACAACGGCGCACCCGAAATCGCCATCATCGACGCAATGAAATCCCGCGCGTTCAACGTCATGGGTTCCATGCGCACATACTGGGATTTCTTTTTTGCGTACGGGATTCTGGTGTCGATCGCACTTCTGGTTCAGGGCATTTTGTTCTGGCAGCTCGCCACGCTCGCGAAGACCGACGCTGTCCGGCTCAAGCCGATTCTGGTGTTGTTCACGCTCAACTTCCTGGTCACCACCGTGATCGCGTGGAGATATTTCTTCTTCGCCCCCGCCGTCACGGAGTTGCTTATCGCAGCGTTCCTCGGTGCAGCGTATTTCGCCGCATCACCGAAAGCTACAGCGTAGAATTCCCGCATGATCGATGCGAAATCCGTCGCCGAATTGGTTTTCCGCCAGCAATCGGGCCGCATCGTCGCCACGCTGATTCGCATCTCCGGTTCGTTCGACCTCGCCGAAGAAGCGTTGCAGGAGGCCTTCGCATCCGCGCTCGCAAAATGGCCCGAATCCGGCGTGCCCGAAAATCCCGCCGCATGGATCACCACCGCCGCGCATCGCCGCCTGATCGATATGCTGCGCCGCGACCGCACCCGCCGCGAGAAACAGGAGCCACTCCGCTATGAAACGCCAACCTCGTATCACCCCAACGATGCGGAAGCCGCGGCAGAACTGGACGCCTCATCAATGAACTATCCCGACGACCGCTTGCGCCTCATCTTCACTTGCTGCCATCCCGCCATTAACACCGAAGCGCAGGTCGCGCTCACGCTGCGCACGCTTGGCGGCTTGACCACCACTGAAATCGCGCGCGCGTTTCTCCTGCCCGAGCCGACACTCGCGCAGCGTATCGTCCGCGCAAAATCCAAAATCGCGCAAGCGCACATCCCGTACGAAGTGCCGCCCCTCCACGCGATTCCAGAACGCCTCCAGGCAGTTCGGGCCGTCCTCTACCTGATTTTCAACGAAGGTTATTCCGCCACCGCTGGCGATACGCTGATTCGCAAGGAACTATGCGCCGAAGCAATCCGCCTGGCGCGCTTGCTCTGTGCGCTGCTTCCGCGCGACGCTGAAATCCTCGGCCTGCTAGCGCTGATGCTCCTGCACGATTCCCGACGCAACGCGCGCACCAGCGCCACTGGTGATTTAGTCTTGCTCGAAGGACAGGATCGCTTCCTTTGGGATCGCGAAGAAATTCGCGAAGGCCTCGAACTCGTAGACACCGCGCTGCACCTGCGCCACATCGGCCCGTATCAGTTGCAAGCCGCAATTGCAGCACTGCACGCACAAGCCGCCACGTTCGCCGAAACCGATTGGCGTCAGATCAAGGCCCTCTATGCAGAGCTTCTGGCGCTAACGCCATCCGCAGTCGTAGCACTGAATCACGCAGTTGCCGTGGCGATGTCCGAAGGATTCGAAAAAGGTTTGCAACTCGTCGACGAAACCGGCGCCGGCGGCAAACTCGACGACTACCACCTATTCCACGCCGCACGCGCCGATCTATTGCGACGCCTCGGCCGCAATTCCGAATCGATTCGCGCCTATTCCCGCGCCCTCGGGCTAACGCGCAATCCCGTCGAACAAAATTACCTGCGCCGCCGCCTCGTGGAACTCAGCCCGTCAAACTCAGACGCGACACCCACAAGATAGCTATCTCATCTTTGATTGATTGTGCCTGTGAATCGTCGCACTTCGCTTCGATCCGAAGTCGACGCGAGCAATTGCTCGACGTTCCCGCTCCAAGTCAAATGGCGAAGCGTCGGAGCGATCTCCGCCAGCGGCACCAACACAAACTTCCGCTGCGTCATCCGCGGATGCGGCACCTGCAACTCAGCCGTCTCGATCGTCTCCGTACCATACAGAAGAATATCGATATCGATCAACCGCGGCCCCTTCGCAATCAACTTCTTGCTCCCCATCTGCATCTCGATCCCACGCAGCGCACGCAACAACTCGATTGCAGACAACTCGGATTCGCCTTCGACGACACAATTCAAAAACCAATCCTGCTGCAAGTAGTCCACCGGCTCCGTCTCATACGTCGAAGACATGTGTCGAACGGTAAATCCAGTGCCCGGAAGTGCGCCGATCGCGGTCCGCAAGTTGGCAAGCCGGTCACCGACATTCGATCCAAGCGACAAAAATACCTTTCCAGGAGCCATGCGTAGATTCTATATGCAGTAAGAGACTTGGAGTTGCCGTTAAAGGATCGTATCTACAGATATGTAGGTACTTTTTCCAGTTCGAATGGGACGAGAAGATGAACCGACAGAATCAACTGAAGCATCAAGTCAGTTTCGCCGACAGCTGGATTTGTGTTCGATGATCCTCGCGCGATCAGCATGCTCGACCGCATCGAGACCGGAGAAGAGCGATCGCAAACCATCGGGATGGCCGCCGGAATCTTGCTTCTTTGTGTCGCTCATACGTCTCGCGGTCCGATGGATGAGGAGCGAATCCGAATTATTTCGGCGAGAAAAGCGAACCCCCAAAAAAGGCAAACGTATGAAGAAAATCTCTAAGAAACAGGCAAAGGAACGGGCGGCGCTATCACGCATGCCCGACCACAAGATCGACTTGTCGGATATGCCCGAAGTTCACGATTGGCGGAGCGCAGTCGTCGGCAAATTCTATCGCCCTATCAAGACGCCGGTTACGATTCGCGTCGATGCCGACGTGCTCGCGTGGTTGAAGCGCCAAGGCCGCGGATATCAGACCCGGATCAATCAAACCCTGCGCAAAGCAATGGAAGGAAACCAACGGTATCGCGCTGATGGGTCAACGTTAGCGCGACCGTAACCGCGGACGCCCGAGTTACCTTCGGGCTGCGGCGAATCCGGGGCTACGGTGCGAGCGGAATTGCTGGCTGCCGCGCCGCAAATGGTGTATATGCAGGGGCACACGCTTAGGCCATCGTGCCGGACCTCTTACGGCCTAAGACGTCCCCCGGGCCATTCGACTGCATTTCCAAAGGAGAAACCCATATGGGTATTTTGGCTTGGATCGTATTAGGGCTTCTCGCGGGATTTATCGGCAGCAAAATCGTCAACAAGAGCGGCGAAGGATTGCTGCTCGATCTCGTCCTCGGAATTGTGGGCGCGGTCGTCGGCGGGTGGCTGTTCAACAAATTCGGCCACTCGGGCGTGACCGGCCTCAATTTGTACAGTTTGCTGGTGGCTGTGGTCGGCGCGGTTGTCTTGCTCGTCCTGTGGCACGCCATCAAGCGCGTGTAGATTTTCCAGGTGGGTAGCCCAGAACTGATTGCGCGTAAGCGAAAACGCGCCAAAGCGCTGTGTTCTTGATTCTCTTGAAAATGAAATGAGCCGCGCGATTTGAATCTTCGATTCGGTCGCGTGGCGAAGCGTTTTCAGAACAAGCGTGGTTGGCGGCGCGGGAGTTCGCGACCGAAATATTCGTAGGCGCGCGGCGTGGCCAGGCGTCCGCGCGGCGTACGGTCGATCATGCCGATCTGCATCAGATACGGCTCGTACATTTCCTCAATGGCATCTTCTTCTTCGCTGAGTGCAGCCGCGAGCGTACCGAGTCCGACTGGGCCGCCGCCATATTTGTCGAGCAGCGCGAGCATCAGGTTGCGATCGACTTCATCGAGCCCGTAGGAATCGATGCCCAGCATCTGAAGCGCTTCCTGCGCGACGGCGCGCGTGATGCGCCCGGCCGCGCGTACTTCCGCGAAGTCTCGTGCGCGGCGCAGCAATCGATTCGCCACGCGCGGTGTCCCGCGACATCGCCGGGCGATTTCTTCCGCGCCGCCTTCGTCCATCTCGATATTCAGAATCTTTGCCGACCGATTCAGAATGATCAGCAAATCCTCGGGCTCGTAGAAATCGAGCCGGTGCACGATGCCGAAACGCGACCGCAGCGGCGCAGTGATCAATCCCGCACGGGTCGTCGCGCCGATCAACGTGAAATGTCCCAGCGGAAACGGGTGGATGCGCGCCCCGGGTCCCTGGCCGACGATCAGGTCCACGCGAAAATCTTCCATCGCCGGATACAAAATCTCTTCCACTGCGGGCTGCAACCGGTGAATTTCGTCGAGAAAGAAAACTTCCTTCGCTTCAAGCGAAGTCAGAATCGCCGTCAGGTCCCCTTTCCGCTCGAGCAGAGGTCCCGCGCTGGTCTTGATCGGCACAACCAATTCATTCGCAATAATTTGCGCCAGCGTCGTTTTGCCCAGTCCCGGCGGCCCGTACAGCAAAACGTGATCGAGCGCTTCCCCGCGGCTGCGCGCCGCTTCGACCGCGATCTGAATATTCTCTTTGACGCGCCTCTGCCCGATATATTCATCGAGCCGCTTCGGCCGCACGCTTGCTTCGATGCGAACGTCTTCGTCATATGCGGCGCCGGACACGATCCGTTCGGGTTGTCGTTGCGGCGTCATCCGTCGTGCTGTTCCCTCAGGCATACCGTTCGTCCAAAAACCCCGCTTCGCGCAATCTATGGAGTGCGGCGCCCCTGCGCCGCCTTTGAGGTTGAAACCTCACGCCAAAATCCAAATGTTCATCCGAACCGCCGTCGACGGCGACCATCACCACTCAAGGCCGCGCCGCTCGTCCTTTAGGTGCGCTCAAAACCTGCAACGATGCCCGCAGCAACTTCTCAAAATTATTGGCAGGCGTCTCGCGCTTCGCCTCGCTGACCGCACCTTCCGCGGCACGCGCCTCATAACCAAGATTTACCAGCGCAGAAATGACATCGGCTTCGATGCCCGCCGGAGAGGACGCCACCGGCCGCTCGACTTCGGCCACCGTCACCGAGTCCAGCTTGTCTTTCAATTCGACGACCATGCGCTCCGCCGTTTTCCGACCGACACCCGGAATCTTCGTGAGCCTTGCGAGGTCGCTGTTGCGAATCGCCGGCACCAATTCTTCGACGCTCATGCCCGACAAAATTTTCAGAGCGAGCGACGGACCGACGCCCGAAGCGGAAAGCAGCATCTCAAACAGATGTTTTTCGCGCGAAGTGAGAAATCCGTAGAGCGCCAGCGCATCTTCGCGAACATGCGTATGAATCAGCAGCGTAACTTCATTGCGAAGATCGCCGAGCGCGGCGAACGTGGAGAGCGGCACTTGCACCAGGTAGCCCACGCCGCTGACATCCACGAGCACCTGGTTCGGTCGTTTGTCGATAAGACGCCCGCGCAACTGGCCAATCATCGCCCGCCAGTATTGCCGCCTTATCTTCGCCTGTCAAACCGGTGGGGGGATAGGGGATACGCACGCGAAAAAGGGCCCCCCTGGGGCGACGCCCGCGTTTTACCGGGACTCAACCGAGCACGTCCAAATTGCCGATCTCATCGCAATACAACTCATTTTGTCCACGACGCGGGGCGCTGAGTCGAGATTATGTGCGTTGTGAGATGGGCCGAGGGACGCGGAACAAGTCTAATCACGTACGGGTTCAATAGTTTACTTCACCCAGTTCAAAGTATATTCGGTTCGTTTGTGGTGATCGCCCGATGTGTATTAACCTTCCCAGGCGCAAGTTGGAGACACTGCCGATCATTTCGCCATCCGAACACACCTGATCGCAGCCCGAAGCCTAGTTCAGACTCCTCTTGCAGCGTTTGTAAGAGCCTTTTGACATTGGAAGGAATTATGCCGGACTCAAGTAATACCTCTCCACTGGGAACCGCTAAGGCTCGAGAACTGGAAAGCTACTTCAGAGATCTGTTGGAGGCCGCTCCGGACGCGATGGTAGTAGTGGATCAGACGAGCAAGATAGTACTTGTCAACGCTCAAACCGAAAGGCTATTTGGGTATCAGCGGGAAGAGATACTTGGGCAATATGTAGAAGTTCTGATCCCACATCGGTTCCGCGAACGACATCAGGCACATCGAATCACTTTCTTCTCCGAGCCGCGAGTTCGTCCTATGGGCGCTAGCCTCCAACTGTTCGGTTTGTGTAAGGATGGATCGGAGTTCCCCGTAGAGATAAGTTTGAGTCCAATTGAGACGCCTCATGGCGTCCTTGTTACAAGCGCGATCCGCGACGTCAGCGAGCGCAAAGTTGCGGAAGCGATCCGGCTCAAGCTGGCCGCTATTGTCGAATCGTCTGAAGATGCAATTATTTCCAAGAATCTGGACGCGGTTATTACCAGTTGGAATTCGGCAGCGCAGCGTATTTTCGGATACACAGAGGAGGAGGCGATCGGACAGCCGATTACCATTCTCGTCCCGCCTGAGCTACAGGACGAGGAGAACATGATTCTTGAAAAGCTGAAGGCCGGAGCGCGCGTCAACCACTATGAGACGATTCGAGTCGCAAGAACAGGAAATAAGGTCAATGTGTCTCTCACCATTTCCCCAATTAGGGATTCAACTGGCAGGATAGTGGGTTTTTCCAAAATCGCCCGTGACATCACTCGGCGAAAACGTGCAGAAGACGTACTACGCGCCAGCGAGGAGCGGCTGCGATTGGCACAGCAAGCTGCTCGCATAGGAACATTCGAGCGAGACGTTCGGACGGGTATTGTTACCTGGTCAGCAGAACTGGATCTTCTCTACGGGTTGTCGCCGGGTGCTTTCGATGGAACTACAACTGCATTTTTCGTAAATCTGGTTCACCCTGATGATCGGGCACAAGTCATCGAATTGCTTGAAGGAGCATTGAAAACGGGACGACCCGCGAGGGCAGAATGGCGGGTGGTCTGGCCCGATGGAAGTATTCATTGGATAGCTGGACGCTGGCAAGTATTTATGAACGAGTCTGGGGAGCCTTCGCGAATCATCGGCGTTAATGGGGATATCACCGAACGCAAACTTGCGGAGGAAGCACTGCGCGAGAGCGAACAGCGGCTCAGGCTGGCAAATCAGGTCGGACGGATGTATGCCTATGACTGGGATGTCAAGTCAGACTTGGTGGTGCGATCATCGGAACATGTCAATATCCTCGGTCTCGCAGAGCCCCTGCGCCTCCCCAAAAATCAGTTCGTGGACAAAATCCATGCAGACGACCGCCCAAAATTTCTTGCCGCTATTGCTGGACTGACTCCTGAAACCCCTACTAGTGAGGTTACCTATCGGGCGCGGGCTTCCGACGGTACTTTAGTTTGGCTAAAGAGCAACGGGCGTGGTTTCTTCGACGCGGATGGCAAAATGCTGCGGGTGATCGGTATGGTAGCCGATATAACCGACGTCAAACGGGCAGAAGAGGCTCTTACGGGCATTACCAAAAAATTGATCGAAGCACAGGAACAAGAACGCGCCCGGATCGGGAGAGAGCTTCACGACGATATCAACCAGCAACTCGCGTTGTTGGGAGTTGAACTCGAACAACTGCAAGGCAATCCTTCCGAGGTTCCAAGTCGTCTTCAAGACCTCAGACAACGGCTAGCTGAGGTTTCGAATGATGTGCAAGCCCTGTCGCATGAGCTGCATTCGTCCAAGCTAGATTATCTGGGCGTCATCGCAGGCATGAGAAGCTGGTGCAGGGAGATTGCCGCGAGATACAAAATCGAGATTGATTTTAACAGTAACGTGTCGAGAGTTCTGCCACTCGACCTAGGGCGGTCTCTTTTTCGAGTTTTGCAGGAAGCCCTGCACAATGCCATCAAGTACAGTGGGGTCAGACGGGTTGAAGTTCAAGTGAGGGAACACAACTCTGAGGTTGATTTACTGATTCGTGACTCGGGCAGAGGCTTCAGCCTCGACGAAGCGTTGCAGGGCCCAGGTCTAGGCCTGACCAGCATGCGCGAACGCGTACGATTAGTGAATGGAACGATTGCGATCGATTCGAAGCCGATGGGCGGAACGACAGTCCATGTTCGCGTGCCGCTCGAGTCAGAACGCGAGTCTGAGCTCGCTGGGTAAAACATGGCCGGTCCGCATCGGAATCACGGATTTCTATTGCAAGCTGTTATCCAGGAGATACTGCGCAACCAGCAATCGGATGTTTGCCTTGCCCAAAGGTCGTTCTTTTTAGAAGCCCGAAGCTCCAGAGCCGCTTCAAGTATGTACATGTCGACCGTGAGGGGAAGAAGTTGATTCGTCGAGCGACATCGATGGGTCGGAACCATTCACCAGAGGTAAAGAAGAGTTTTAATACGGAAAAATACGCAAATCCGTATTGTGTCTAACGCAGGACAGGAGTAATCTGCGCTTCTATGCCCACGTCGCGCAGGCCCTGAATCCTAGTGGTTGACGACAGCGCCGCCGTGCGCGGTGCGATTCGCAACTTTCTTGAAAGCAAAACCCGCTACGGGTGTGATGAAGCCAATGATGGTTTGTCCGGCATTCGGACTGCCGAAGAAAACCAGTGCGAATTGGTCCTTCTCGATTTGAACATGCCAAACCTGAATGGCGTAAAAACGGCGGCAATACTGCGCCGGAAGTTGCCTCAGGTGAAGATTGTGGTTTTTTCTGCTCTCGTAAGGGACGCTGACTTTAAGGAGCAGTTGCTAGCCACCAAACACTTCGACGTGGTGCTATCAAAGTTCGACGGCTTGAACAGGTTGGTGGATGTGGTTAAGACGCTGCTCCCTGAACCAACCATAGATTCATGATCTTAGTGCCCCGCGCCCGCGTCGAGGTCCGAGTTCCAAACATCAAGCCTGAGCGGCACAGTCAGCGCCTTAACAACACTGGCTAGCGAAGCGCACAGGACGAGCTGTAGGTGGTCCGCAGCTCTCCACTTGATTGCATAACAATGTCGGCTCCTCGACCCGAGTAAACTTTGGTTGCTGAACGACCATAGGCTCGGAGAAAGGACCCGAACATGTTACTGATAGGCGTAGATTACCACCCGAGCTTTCAGACGATTGCATTTTTTGACGAAGAGACTGGTGAGTGTGGTGAACAAGAACTGAACCACAGTGAGGGACGAGCAGAGCGATTTTATCGGGGTCTGCAGCAGCGAGGAATCCGCGTACGTGTAGGAATGGAGGCAACCGGATATTCACGCTGGTTCGAACGACTGCTGGCGGAACTAGGTATCGAGATTTGGATAGGCGATCCCGCAGAGATTAAAGCGAAGCGAGTAAAGAAGCGGAAGACTGACCGCAATGATGCCCTCCTTCTACTTAGACTACTGCGGGAAAATAACTTTCCGCAAATCTGGGTCCCTGATCCGGAGAATCGGGATTTGCGACAACTGTTGTGGCACCGGCATCGGTTGGTGCAGATGCGCACGCGGATCATGAATCAACTGCAGGCGCTGGCGATGAACGAGGGCTATCGCTGGAAGAAAAAACTGTTCAGCGAACAGGGGCGAGCGCAGTTAGAAAAGCTGGCGTTAGCTCCCTGGGCCAGTCGGCGCCGGCAAGAGTTGCTGGAGTTGTTGGACCGCATGAATCCGACGATTCAAGAGCTGACGGCCGCGGTCGAGCAGGAAGCCAGGAAGCGACCCGAGGTTCTGCGGCTGATGACTCATCCGGGCGTGGGTCCGCTTACAGCCCTCGCCTATGTGCTGATCGTCGGAACTCCGACGCGGTTTCAACGCGGCAAGCAGATCGGCACCTACGTAGGGATGATTCCGAGTGAGGACTCCAGTGCTCACAAGCAACGGTTGGGGCACATTGTAGAGAGTCCGGTAACGGCTGCCAGCTCAGGCGATTCAGAGATCTGGAAAATAACTAATGGTCCGCTTAAAGCGGTGGATTGTTTCAAAAGCGGCGGGGAATGGTTCCGTTTTCCAGGCATTGTCCAGTTTCAACGTCCGTCTTCTCAATCCAGTTGCCGTGGCCATCGAACACGAATACATTGGTCGTCCGTCTGATCAAGGCCCCATCAAGACCAGTGGTGATCATCTCCGTTAGGTTTCCGTGCTGCTCGTAGGTAATCAGAGTGCGATCATCGACGGCCGTCGGTGAGAGGAACCCTTTTTCGCAAGGGTGTGAATCTCGAACTGCGACTGTCCGCGAATTTATGTCAGTGCGGTGCTAACTCCCGTGTCTGGCGCTCCTGCTAGCAGCCTGCAGCGGGCAAGACTTCACGATTTCTCGGACACGCACGGAAGGGGATATGCCATGTTCGACTATGACGCCGCAGCCGTCACGTTCGCGCTTGTCACCTTGGCCAGCAAGCCGCCGGGGGTCATGACGCCAAGTGCGGCGCCGCGCCAACCTCGCGCGAGGATCAGCCCCGGACGAAGAATTTCACTCAAACTAACAGGGCTCACGCAGTTTTTTACTTGGTTGGATGGTCCGCAGAAACTACTAGACGTCCGCTTCTTCGATAGTTGCGGTTATGGGGAAGGCCGCATCCACTTTGGTGATCTTGAACAATTCCAGGACGCGTGGGCTCACTCCGGCGGCAATCATTCGGATGCCTTTGCCGCGGCAGTGGACATAATGACGAACGATCCTGCCTAAGCCCGCGGAATCCATGTAGGGGACGTCGGTCAGGTCGAGGATATTAAGAGTTGGCGTCGTCTCATCCTGCGGCGATTGGAAATTCAACATATTGTCGAGGTCAACAGGCGCAACAGCGCCGTACATATCGCGCGCGGTGAATGGTCCGCGCAGACGGAAGATTACGGTGCCGGGGGCTTTGCCCTCCTCGCGCACGATCGTGAAAGGATTCGCTTTCCAAGTCTGAGGCTGCGTCATCTGCGTCGCGGACTCCCTGATTCGGTTGCAATTATCGCCCGCAAGTATTGCCGCCTTGCGACGACCTGTCAAACGCAGGGGGTGGCACAGCAAATTTAAGTTGTTTGAAAGAGAGTTTGATTTCTGGTTGAATCTGGCACGGAGGGCTGGCTCGCCTTGAAAATTTACAATGTCTACGGAAATCTGATTATTCTGTGTTATGTGCTGGCTTGTGCGTATTTTGCTCCGCCTCGGTTGGGGCCTTGGGTCGGAATCTTGATCGGCGCGATTTATTTTGTGTTTTGCTGGTTTCTTGCCGGATTGTATCTGGCTGATGTTTTGCACATGGGGATCGCCCATCGTGCGCTCGACTACAAGGAATGGTTTATTAAAGCCGTCACGATTGTGAACAACACGGTTGGCATTTATGTCGACCCGATCGCCTGGGTGAATCGGCACCGGTTGCATCACAAGAATTCGGATCACGACGGAGATCCCAACAAACTTGCTAGCGACGGTTTTTGGCACACCATGTATCGCTGCCTGATGCCTTATCGCTGCAATGAGAATCTGGCGGGCGATCCGATTTTGAAGTCGCGGACGTTTCGGATCGTCGCTAGTCCGATTTTTGCAATCGTCGTGCAGACCTTGAGCTTTTATCTCTTGTGGAAGGTGATTGGAAATTTGAGGTTTGTGGCGGTGATGTGGGTGGGAATGCGGCTTTTTGCACTGTGGGTAAACATGATTCAAAACTATTGGACCCACACTCGCGACTTTGGATACCGGCGGTATCACGATGAAGAAGACAACGCCATGAATATCGGCGAATGGCTACCGGTCACGGCGACCTTTAGCGCTTGCCTGCAAAACAACCATCACCACTATCCAGGTCTATTGCGATTGAGCCACGACGAATCGGAATATGACTTTGGATTTCTAACGGTCAAGGTTATGAAATCTCTTGGATTGGTGAAGGCAACCCCGCGGGGCGAGGAATTGCCCAAGGACGTTCCACTCGGCGCGCTGAATTTTTAGGGCGCGGGCTTTCTCTTTCGGAATGCTTCAATCGTTTGGCCGAAGAAACTAGGCGATAACTCTTCGCCGTCGAGTCCATAAAGCTCTGGCCACTTATCGGGAAAATAGTAGGTGCCAAAGATTTTGTCGATCCACGGAAAGTGGATCGCGAAATTCTTGTCGATGCCCTCTTTTTGAGAGGTGTGGTGCCAATGGTGATATCTGGGCATGACCAGATATTTTTCGAGCCACTTCGCGTTGGGGCCGAAGTTGCAATGAGTCCAGGTGGCGTGAAGGGTGACGAAAATCAGATACGCCAGAATGATCGATTGCGAAAATCCGAGCATGAGGGGAACGAGGATAAATCCGCGCACCAGTGTGTCGTCTACAAAATGGGAGCGCGAGCCCGCGATCCAATCCAGCGCCTTCGACGAATGATGAATGGCATGAAAACGCCATAGGAATGGAATTTTGTGGAACGCCAAATGAATGAAGTATTCAGCCGTGTCAGCGACCACAACGGCCAGGAAAAATTGCAAGATCCAAGGCAGACGCGCGAGCGATCCTTGAATTACCGGCACACCCAGATATTTCGTGGCCTGGGTTGCGGGCAGTAAAACCAAAAACGACAAAATTTGCAGAGGAAAATGAGTGGACATGAAATAGACCACGTCCAGAGTCCACTGGTTTCTGAATGTTCCCTGTTCGGGGTATTGAGGCCAGAGCCTTTCGAGCGGCACGTAAATGACGGCCATCAAAAACAAATCGAGCAGAAACCAGTCGAGACCGATCGCAGGCCCGTTGTGAAAGTTTTCGTTAATCGGGACGCTGGAGCCTCCCAGCCCTGCCGCTCCGAGCGCAAACAGGATGCCCGTGAATGCCAGAACCTTTTTCTTGCGCAGGATCGAAGAAATAACTCCAAAAACGATCGCGCCGACGATGAGGCATTGGATGAAAACGCGCATCGTGTGCATCGGATAGTGCGGACGCAGTTCGGGCACGGTTAGCAGCTGAGGGAAATGCAGGCACAGCACCGCTCCGAACGAAAGAGAGCCAAAGAAGACCGACAAAATCCCGCTCCACCAACCCGTCCCGAAGCCGGTAGATTCGGCATCGCTGAAGAACGCATTGATTTTCTGTTCGATCATGATTCCTCTAATTTTATGCTTTTGAGGCCAAAGGCTGGGCAAACTTCGCTGGCAAGCTGACGAAACAGGCATGGGAGCCCGCTTTGAAAATGCTAAATCCGACACGAAGCGGTTGCGGAGCCAAAGTGAGGCAGGGTTAGGGACGGGGTAGATCGAGCAGGACTACGTCGGAGTGGTCTTGCACTCGTTCAAGGACGACCTCGCGGCCGTCGGCGGAAATATCAAAATCGCGAATGTCGAAGTTTGCGGGGACCTCGGTCAACTGGCGCTCGGCGCCGGTTTCCAGATCAACGAGCCAGAGATCCTTGTGTTGAATGTCACCGCGCAGGAAGACGAGCGCGCGCCGTCCGGGGAAGAACGTTAGGTGTCGAGCTCCGCGACTGAGGGTAAGCGGCGGCAGCGAATGCGGTGCTGCTTCGGGCGTGACGGCTTTCACGGAAAACGTTGTGCCGACGTCGGGCCCCGAGTACACGACGAAGCGGCCATCGGACGTCCACGCGGGATCGACAGAGTATTCCTGTACAAACGACACGGGAGAGTGGCCATCGATCGGAACGCGGTAGAGGTGTGGAACTCCGCGGTCGGCCGCAGCCACGGTGATCGATTGGCCGTCGGGCGTCCATGCCGGGTTGCCTTGCAGGTCGAGCGCATCGGTCAGCGGCCGCGCGTTCGTGCCGTCGGCCTGCATCACGTTCAGCAGCGTCTTTCCGGCTTGCCTCACGGAGAACGCGATATATCGTCGATCGGGAGAGAGCGTTGGACCGCCAGGGATTCGCGCCCCCTGACCGCTCCACAACTCTCGACTGGCTCCGTTGTCGAGTTTCCAGATGCTCTCGCTCGTGCCGGTGGCGGAAATGTAGAGAAGATAGTTTGGACCGAGCCGCGGAGAGAAACCGCTGCTGGTCGTCAGCGAAATTCGTTCGCCAGACGAAAGAGCGGCGGGCGAACCACTGATCGGCAAACGCCACAGCGTTCGCTTCGGATCGGCGAGCGTCACAACCAGTCGGCGACCGTCGGCGCTCGCTGCCAGAGACGTGTACTGGTCGCGGCCGGCGCTCAGCCGATGGGGAATGCGGCGGTTGACGTCCATGCTGTAGAGCCACGGCCCCGAACCGCCGATGTCTCTCGCAAGGTAGAGCAGCGTGTGCCGGTCGAGTAGCACCGGAAAGCTGACGCTGCTATTGTGCGATGTGATTCGCTCGAGGGAACCGCCGGATGGCTTTATCCGCCAGATGTCCAGCTTATCGGGGAGAGTTCCCTTCACGAAGTAAATGAACTTTGCGTCAGGGCCCCACAACGGGAAGTGAGAATGAAGGCCAGCGGGTGCAGTGAACACAGGCTTGCCGTCCGTTCGTTGGCCGCCATCGGAGACGGACATCGGGTCACCAGGTAAGGGAGTGTGGTACACGAGCCGTGAACCGTCGCTGGACCAATCGAACTCGGCCACGCCTTCCAGATATGGCCTCGGCTCTCCGCCGAGAGTGGGCACGGCCCAGACGCCAATGTCGCCGACGCTCGAGCCATCTCGCTTCCGCACTCAAAATGTGACGAAAGCCCCATCGGGCGAAAAACCCAGGGTGCGGATGGAGGGGTTCTCGAGTTCCGGCGCGGTTCCATGGGTTAAGTTGTGGAACTGGCCGGAACCCATTTGGGTGACCCAGACGTCCTTCGGTCCATCGCGGTCGGAGAGAAACGCGACGAAGTGACCGTCACGGGAAATGGCGGCGGCCTCCTGGACCCCTTCAAAGTCCGTAACGGGCTGAAACCGAGCCTCGGCGATCGGCTGCGCCAGAAATACTCCGAACGCTGCAACCAAAGGCCTACGCCAATCGCCACGATTCCGATCGCTGCCAACCGAAATAGGAGCATCCATCCGGGTTTTGAGGCTGCGATTCGCGTATCTGGCGGCGTGGGGAGCTTTGACGACGAGGCTACATCGCCAGCATTTTCCGGCGCTTCCCGAAGATTCCGACTGCGGACCCACTGGTCCAACTCGGCCCGGGAGGCGTAGACCGAGCCCACACTGTCGTGCAGGTGCCGGTGAACCGGCATCCCCTCGCGCTTTTCCCACCGCTGAACGGTAGTCACGTCGCGGTTGAGGTATGCCGCGATTTCCTTCCACGAATCCAGGCGGTCTTCGACCGGTTTCACCGACGAGGATGCGCCTGTAGGGGGTTCGCCCACCACTTTCTCTTGATTGGGCTCCGGATCGATCCCCGCCGTTCGCCAGCCGGGCGCGCCGATTGTACATCTCGACGGGCAGCAAAGCACCGCGTTTGACGGCAAATCGATGTATGGGTTGGGTTTCCGCGCGTTGCCGTTTGACGATGCCCACCCCCGCGCCTGATTGTGCCTGCGCGGCCCAAGTCTAAGACTGCCGAAAAATAACTTTGGGCTTCGAATCATCCGAGTGGGTCGTGACGGTCCACGTCACCGGACGGTCTTTTCGGCGAATCACGGAACGCCAAACAAGGAGATTTTCGATGAACAGCAAAGCCTTCCGATGGGGAGCACGCAGTATCGCAGTGCTGACGCTGGCGATGAGTACCGGCGCTCAGGCCCAAGCACCCCGCCCCGAACACTTGAGTGGAATCATTAGCGATTACACGCCATATAACTCGGCTGCAGTTGCGCCCACTCCGACAGGTCCCTATGAAATGCGGGGCCGCTGGGCGGTGCATTTGAAGGAACACGAGGGGAAGGGGGACTTCAGCGCGGAAATGGCGATGGAGCTTTCCGACCTCTGGGTGTCGAAAAATGCCGATCCTCCAACGGACTTGAGCGTCAGGGGGCAGCACACGCACCACATCACGATGACGAATGCCGCGCTCACATACAACACCGCCGTATGCCCGCCGAACAATCCCGCTGACCGGTCCGGCTGGCATCGTGCTCACCAGCGTGCCCAACGTCAGCGTGGTCAAAATCACGGGCAACGGAGGCCCGGCGCCCTTTGAGGCGAAAGGGATGTCGTCGCTGCAGGTGTGCATCACCGGGTCGGGAGAAGTGCAGTTTTCGAATCTGTCGATCCTGTTCGGGGGACCTGCAACCGGGCATTTCGGGTCGCAGGCGATTCACGGCGTCGTTCGCTTTCCGCACGAATCGGAAAAACGGGATAAGGACGACCGCAATCGGCACTAGCCATCACCGTCTTTGAGCGCTGTCGTTCGCACTGCTCGAATCGCCAGCGCCCAGCACCAAATTCATCGGAATAGGTGGCCGGCACGGATTAACTGCCGTCTCCGTTACTTTATTGCCCGTTGATCTTTACGGAGACGCGGTAGCGGCGGTAGTTCGTGTAGTGGTGCTCGTTGCGGAAACCGCGGTTGCTGATCTCGAGATATACGTTGACGACGGTCGGCAACCACAGCGGGTCTGGGACGTCCGGGAGGTGTGTTTCGCCAAACTTCACCTCGGTTGTCTCGCGATTGAGGCTGATTTCCATGTGGGGCGCGAGAAGGTCGGTGTGCATTCGGATGATCTGATAATTGTCTTTGTCGACCCACAGAATTCCCTGCGTCAACATTTCCACTCGTGTTTTTCCTGCACCGGTCATAACCGTCGTGAACGTCGCTTTTCCGGGCAGCTGAGCGTATCCGAGGACATATGCCTCTCGCCCGTCGACCTTTTGTTCGCCGAGATAGCGGAATCTCGATTGGGATTGACCGGCTGTCGAGAAACTGATGCAGCTGAGCGCGAATCCTGAAGTGACCAGGTAGCCGCTGCGCAATCCCCTGAAACCCAATTTGTCACCGTTTTCGTCCATTCGGTATTCGGCGCTGGCTCCCCAATCATTACCATGATGAAGAATCAGATAGCTGTCCCGAACACGCTCCTTTGATTTGATCTTCCCTTTCTCATTCAATTGCTCCTGGATCACTTCTTCGCGAGCGATGAGATCACCGATGTCGCGCTGAAAGTCATCCATTCTGTCGCCCATCTTTTGAAGAATCGTTAGCAGTTGTTGCTGGTCTGAACTGGGCTGAAGACTCGCCAGGACGGGAATGCGTGCCACAAGGCGTGCCAAAGGTTCTTCGAAGTATGGGTGCACATTCGCATAGTAGGATTGCTGATTCGCGACGGCTGGATTCGACGCATTGGTGAGTCTGTCGTCTTCCAGTGCGCTCGGTTGTTGCTGCTGGGAACCGGGCGCTGACAGAGGTGGCGGATCTTGCTGCTGAGCGAAACTTTGGGAACTGCATAGCAATAGAACCAGGACAAAAAGGCCGAAACGCGAGTGGGCGAACATGCGCTCCCCCTTTTCGGACGAACTGGAACGCCCTGCACAGGGTGGATTGTACAAAAAGAATACGCGAGGCCCGTATGCGGATTCAACGCAGGTTGAGCCTGACGTAAGTATGCGTGCAAGTGGCGGCAGCCCGCGGCGTAAACGATGCCTTGACTTGAGTGCTTTTCCGTCGAGACTAGCAACGATTGCGGATGCGGGGCCCGGTGCGACTCGGCGTTGAGTGCGGGGGTGAAGCGATGGAAACGAGGTTGCTGATTGGCGGCAAGGAAGTTTCGGCTGAGGGCGGGAAAACATTTGAGCGGCTCAATCCAGTGACTGGAGCGGTTGCGACTCGAGCGGCAGCTTGCTCAACGCTCGATGCGGCGAACGCGGCTGATGCGGCTTTCGCGGCGTTTCCGGCGTGGTCGGAAATGCGGCCGAGCGCGCGGCGTGCGCTTTTGAACAAAGCGGCTGACGTGCTGAACGCGCGGGCGGCCGAATTTGTGTCGGCGATGGTGGACGAAACGGCGTCGACCTCGGCGTGGGCGCACTTCAACGTCATGCTGGCGGCCAACATGATTCGCGAAGCTGCGGCGATGACCACGCAAATTTCGGGAGATGTGGTTTCGTCGGACAAGCCCGGGTTGCTGGTGTTGGCCATACGTCAGCCGGCCGGGGTTGTGCTGGGCATCGCGCCGTGGAATGCACCCGTGATTCTCGGTGTGCGGGCAATTGCGATGCCGCTGGCGTGCGGCAACACTGTGATTTTGAAGGCGTCGGAGCTCTGTCCTCGCGTGCACGGGTTGATTGGGCAGGCGTTTCGTGACGCAGGATTTCCGGATGGAGTCATCAATGTTGTTACGAATTCTCCGGCCGACGCGGCCGCCGTTGTCGAGACGCTCATCGATCATCCTGCGATCCGGCGGATCAATTTCACCGGCTCTACGCGTGTAGGTCGCATCATCGCGCAACGGGCGGCTCGTCATCTGAAGCCGGCGTTGCTCGAACTGGGAGGCAAGGCTCCGTTGGTCGTCCTCGAAGATGCGGATCTCAACGAAGCGGTGAACGCCGCGTCGTTTGGCTCATTTATGAATCAGGGGCAGATCTGCATGTCAACGGAGCGGATCATCGTTGTGGACGCGATCGCCGACGAATTCACGGCAAAGCTTGCCGCAAGAGCGAATCAACTACTCGCAGGCGATCCGCGCGAGGGGAAGACGCCGCTAGGCGCGGTGGTGGACCTCGGCGCTGCGGAGCGAGCGGAAGCATTGATCGGAGACGCGGTGGCCAAAGGCGCGAAGCGTGTCGCGGGCGCGCCGGGTTCGGGCGTGATGATGCCGGCTAGCGTCGTGGATCGCGTAACGCCAGAGATGCAGATTTATTCAGAGGAATCGTTCGGACCGGTAGTCGCTGTGATTCGGGCAAACGACGAAGCCGACGCAGTTCGCATCGCGAACGATACGGACTATGGGCTGTCGGCGGCGGTGTTTAGCAAAGACATCGGTCGCGCGTTGAAAGTGGCGAAACGAATACAGTCGGGAATGTGTCATATCAATGGGCCGACGGTGCATGATGAAGCGCAAATGCCGTTTGGCGGCGTGAAGGCGAGCGGGTACGGGCGATTCGGAGGCGCCGCCGCCATTGCGGAATTTACCGACCTGCGCGTAATCACGATTTCCACCGAGCCTGGGCACTATCCGATTTGAGGAACTTTTTTTCGATTGCGGAAAATTGCAATCGAGCGCTCTCGCGTTATGCATCCGGGGTTAGGATGGTGGCCGTCGCGCCGCAATGAACGCTGACGACGAGCGTGATTTTAATGAAGGTTAGGGGGAGCTCCGTGACGAGCAAAGTGGATAGTCAGAATGTGAATCTGACGGCAGAAAGTGCACCGAAGAACGCGAGCCGGCGGAATTTGATCAAAGGCGGGGCGGCACTTGTGGTCGGAGTGTCTGCAGCCGCGATGTTGGCACCAACGATCGCCGAGGCTGCTGCCGAGAGGGGCGGTGCGGTACCGGCGAGTGAGGCCGCGAGCGACAACGGAAAATCGTCCGTTATTGCCAGCGACAAGAATGCGATCGTTGAAACGACGGCTGGAAAGGTCCGCGGGTATACGCGAAACGGGATTCAGACATTCAAGGGCATTCCTTACGCCGCGAGCACAGCGGGCAAAGCGCGCTACATGCCCGCGACGAAAGTGACGCCGTGGACTGGCGTGCGCAGTTCGATGCAATACGGGTACGACTGTCCGCAAGGTCCGCGCGCCGGTTGGGCGTTTGACGAAAACGCGTGGATGTTTTCGTGGGATGACGGCATTCCCAACGAGGATTGCCTGCGCGTGAATATCTGGACGCCGGCGAACGACAACAAGAAGCGCCCGGTGATGCTGTGGATTCACGGCGGCGGATTTCAGGCGGGATCGGGGCAGGAGCTGCGATCGTACGACGGCGAGCGGTTGAGCCGGCGTGGCGACGTCGTGGTCGTAAGCCTGAATCACCGGCTGGGTGTGCTCGGACATTTGAATCTCGCGGCCTATGGCGAGCAGTATGCGAGTTCGGCGAATCTGGGGATGACCGATCTAGTTGCGGCGCTAGAGTGGGTGCGCGACAACATTGGGAATTTTGGCGGCGATCCCGGCAACGTGACGATTTTCGGGCAGTCGGGCGGCGGCGGAAAGGTCGCCACGTTGATGGCCATGCCGTCGGCAAAAGGTTTGTTTCATCGGGCGATCGTGCAGAGTGGATCGATGTCGCGCGCTTCGACCATGGATCGTTCTGCGAAGATCTCCTCGGACGTTTTGGCCGAACTCGGCATCAGCGGGTCGCAGATCAGCCAATTGCATGAACTTCCCTATCAGAAATTGGTAGAAGCCGGCGGAATCGTGCAGCGGAAGAATGCGCGGCCGGGGCTGCCCGACGTGCGACGGATGAGTGATTTTCTGGTTTGGGCGCCGGTGGTGGACGCAAACATTTTGCCGCGGCATCCCTTCGATCCCGATGCGCCGCCGATCTCGGCTCAGGTGCCGATGCTGGTGGGCACTGTGCTCAACGAGTTTCTGAATGGGATCGACCATCCGGAATATGAATCCATGACCGAAGACGAAGTGACGGAGCGCGTCGGCAAGATTTTTGGCGCCGACCACAGCGGGGCGATTATCGCTGCGTTTAAGCAGACGACGCCAAACATAAAACCATTCGATCTGATGTCGCGCATTGCGGCGAGCGGCGTGCGACAGGGTGCGGTGACGCAGTGCGAGCGTAAAGCCGCGCAGGGCGCGGCACCGGCGTACTTGTACTGGTTCACCTGGCAGACGCCCATCCTGGATCGCCGACCACGCGCATTTCACTGCGCGGAACTGGCGTTTTGCTTCGACAATGCCGAACGCTGCGAAAACATGACCGGTAACGGGCCCGAAGCGCAAAAGCTTGCCGCGCAAGTCAGCGAGGCGTGGATACACTTCGCGCGCACCGGCGATCCGAACCACAGTGGAATCCCAAAGTGGCCCGCGTTTATCGCCGACAAATGCCCGACGATGATTTTCGACGCGCCATGCGAGATGAAGATCAATCCGGACACAGCCGAGCGAAAATCGATCCCAACGTAAACCCGGCACGCTGCGATTTGAACTGATAATCCGGGACTAGTCGCTATTCCATTCGTCAAACAAGGCGCCAGCATCTTTGACGATTCCGCGGGTGTGCGTTCCGTGCGCGCGACAAAGGAGTTTGCCGTCCCGTATCGTGGATACAATTCGTTCCCCTCTCGCTGCGAATCTTTCTCCTTGACATTCTACCTATCGCTGCCTCATATGTGTAGAACATCTAGGAGAAACGATGCCGACTGAGAAATCCGACCTGCTGCAAGGCACGCTGGACATGCTGATTCTAAAAATCGTGGCGCTGGGACCAGTGCACGGTTATGGAATTTCGCTGCGCATTCGGCAGATCTCCAAGGAAGTGCTGAAAGTGCAACAAGGTTCGCTGTATCCGGCACTGCACCGGCTCGAAAAACGCGGATGGTTGACGGCGGAGTGGGGCGAATCGGACAACGGGCGACAAGCGAAGTTTTACAAATTATCGGCGAAGGGCCGCAAGCAGTTACAAAGTGAGGAGTCGAACTGGGAACGCCTGGCGCAGGCTGTGAAGCAAATCATGCAGACGGCGCAGTAGTGGTAGCTCAGGCGATGAGCGCCGACGCAGGTCCTAGCGGCGATTTTACGTCGCCATCGTTCTAACGGCACCGCTGCTCCGCGCGTTGCTGAAATGGGAGATTCGTATGAGCTGGTGGAATTTCTTCCTCGGCAATCGAGAGCAACGCGAACCGAAGCTGGATTCTGAAATCGGCTTTCACATCGACACCCTGACCGAAGAGAACATCGCCGCTGGAATGAGCCCCGCTGAAGCGCGTCGCCAGGCGCAACTTGAATTTGGTGGGCGCGAACAGATCAAGGAAGAGCTACGCGACGTCTACCGCGTGCAAATTCTCGACACCGCGGCGATGAATCTAAAAGCTGCGTTTCGCTTTCTGCGAAAGTCGCCGTCGTTTTCGATTGCCGTCATCTTGACCCTCGCGCTCGGAATTGGCGCCAACAGCGCGGTGTTTTCCGCGATCGACGCGATTCTTCTGAAGCCGCTTCCCTTCCCCGATGGCGATCAGCTGGTGAAAATCGGACAGTCGAATCGAATCGCCAAGACGCCGCAAACATTTGTCGCGCCGGTGCGCCTGGAAGACTGGAACCGCCTGAATACGACGTTCCAGGCAATGACCGGCTACTACACCGAACAGGAATCGGAGACGACCGGCGAGTTGCCCGAGAAGGTGACGCTCGCGCTCGTGGCGCCGCGATTTCTGCAAGTCTGGGGCGTAGCACCGGCGCTGGGACGAGATTTTACCGACGAAGAGAAACACGTCGGCGGTCCGAACGTTGTCATCATTAGCGACCGCTACTGGCGAAGTCGCTTCGGAGCCGACCCGCAGATCCTCAGTCGAAAAGTCCGGCTGGGAACAGCGTCGCATTCGATCGTGGGCGTCATGCCACCGTCGTTCCATTTTCCGGAGCGCGACGTCGACTTGTGGTCGCCAATCCCGGTCGATGGCCAATACTCGCAAAATCGCGACGCGACCTGGTATTTCGTGGTCGGGCGCATGAAGCCAGAAGTGACTGTCGAGCAGGCGCGCGCAAACCTTGCAACGGTGCAAGCGCAACTGGGCCAACAGTTTCCGAAACCCGATCGCGACCTCGAAGTGCTGGTCGATCCGCTGAAGGAAACGACCGTCGGAGGCGTGCGCAGGTCGTTGTGGATTCTTTTCGGTTCGGTCTCGCTGCTGTTGCTGATCGCGTGCATCAACATCGTCTCGTTGCTTCTGGCGCGAGCAACGCAACGGCAACACGAGATCGCCGTGCGTTATTCGCTCGGAGCGGCACGCAGCGCGATTGTGACGCAGCTTCTGACGGAAGCGTTCGTGCTGGCACTGGTGGGAGCAACCCTCGGTCTACTCGTAGCGCGAGGAGCAGCAGGCACCTTTCGTGCGCTTGCCGCGAATTTGCCACGCATCGACGAAATACATCTCGATCTGAGGGTTGTGCTGTACACGCTGGCGTGCTCGGTCGTTGTGACTTTGCTGTGTGGATTGTTCCCGGCGCTCCGTGGCACAAAACGCGGGCTCTCGGGTTCGCTCGCGCAATCGAGCCGGACACAAGTGTCTGGTCGAAACCGGCTGCAGTGGCTGCTGGTCGGTGTGCAAGTGGCGCTGGCCGTGACGCTTCTTGCAGGCGCAGGATTGCTGCTACGAAGTTTTGAAGCGCTCGGCCGCGTTTCGCCGGGCTTCGAATTCGCTCGTGTCTTGACACTGCATGTCAGCGCTTCTTGGGGCGAGACGGCGCAAATGAAAGGCCTCGCTCAACGCATCGATCGCATTCTCGACACGCTTCGCACTGTGCCGGGCGTCGAGAATGCAGCGACCGCGGCGACGTTGCCCGGGGTACCCGGCGAATTCACAACTGACATGAAATTCCAAGAAGGCGAACAAGACCCGAATCAAAGAGTCGTGGCGGAGAGCCGCTTCGTCTCGCACGCGTATTTCGACACGATGAAGATTCCGATGCTTGGGGGCGAGAACTGCCGCGAAAATCTCGACGCGATGCAGGTGATCGTGAATCGAAGCTTCGCGGATACTTATTTTCAAGGACAGATGGGCATCGGCAGGCACCTCGAAATGCTCGGCAATTCGTTTCTCAAGGCCGGCGAAATTCGCGGTGTGGTCGCCGATGCGCGTGAACTCGGCTTGAATCGCGCGCCGGCCCCAACTGTGTATTGGTGCTGGAACGCGCCGATGCCCGATCCGTTTTATCTGGTACGCACCATCGGCGTTGACCCGATGACGATGGCGCAAACGCTGCGCCAGAAAATTCACGAGGTCGAGCCGGGCCGATCGGTCTTCGACATCACGCCGCTGTCGGATCATCTCGACGACGCGTTCGCGGAGAACCGGATGCGGACGGTACTGCTGGCGTTTTTCGCGGCAACCGCGATCTCGCTGGCATGTGTGGGGCTTTACGGAACGCTCAGCTATTCGCTGACTCGGCGTCGCCGCGAAGTGGGATTGCGCCTTGCATTGGGGGCCGCGCGCGGCGAAATCTTGAGGCGCGTATTGCTCGAAGGTGCCGGAGTCGCGGCGCTGGGTTGTGTCGCCGGATGTCTTTTGGCGCTGGCGTTCGCGCGAACTTTAGGGGGAATGCTTTACGGCGTCACGCCATATGATCCAGTCACGCTCGTGGCTGTAGTTGGCGTGGTGCTCGTAGTCGCTTTCGCTTCATCGCTGATACCGGCAGTGCGCGCATCGCACGTCGAGCCAATGCAGGTTTTACGCGAAGAATAGCTCTGCGATTGTGCGACCGCATGCGAAGAAACCCGTGAGCTACGCTCCGCCGCGGCTGCGAAGATACTGCGCGACCTCCGGATGCTTCCGTTCTTCCGCAATCGCCACCGCGCTCTTCCCATCATTCGTCTTCGCATGCACATCGGCGCCATGCACCAGTAGGTCTTTGACGATGTTCAGATGCCCGTTCGCCGCAGCGGTAAGCAATGGCGAATATCCCGCGCCATAGCGATAGTTCGCATCAGCGCCATTTTCGAGCAGCCAAATCGTAATCTCTTCGCGACCACTGGCGACCGCGCCAGTGAGTGCGTTATATCCAGTACCATTCGTTGCGACGGCAGTCACGTCGCCGCCCTTCTCGAACAAATATTTCACAACGTCAAAATGTCCGAACGCAGCCGCAAGCGCTAACACCGGGAATCCGTCGGGCGAATAGCTGCGCGACAGATCGGCATCTTTTTCGATGAAATGCTCGATGCGCTCGAGTTGACCCGCCGCGACGGCTTCGTGAAATTCAAGATGTGCCCCGCGCGCGATGAGCAAATCACGCACCGCGGTTCTTCCGCTGTAAACCGCAGCGACCACCGGCGATTGCCCCTGCTCGTTTTTCGCCTCACCCAGCGGAGGATCGCCTTCAAGCATGGACTGCACTTTGCCGCTATCGCCGGCGCGAATGGCCGCGAAGAATCCCTGCACGTCGCTCATTCGAAGCTCCTGCTGTTCAATGGAAATTGACGGGCGCGCCTGGCTGGGTGTGAGCGCGATCGAAATCCGAAAAACTCATTGTCCGACGCTCAGCTCAGCGTCGCGAACGATCCTTACGCACCGCTTCGTCAATCAACGCATCGAGCTCCCCGCGCGTCAGCCGCACGCGATCGTCCGAGCTTTCCACGTCGCACGTAACCGGCAACTCCGCGCCTCCACCCGGAGGCGGCACCACAAAATAGCGAGTCCGCGCCGCCATCAACTTCGCAACCTCGCGGCTCGAGAGCAGCGTCGGCGTCCCCGCCATTTCTGCGGCCAGGGTAATCTTGGCGAAGTGCTCGATCGTCTCCATCCGAAAAAACGCCGTCAGCGTGTCTGGACCACACGTAACCGCGCCGTGATTCGCCAGCAGCAACGCGTCGTAGTGGGACACATACGGTTCGATCGCCGCGCTAAGCTCCGGCGTTCCCGGCGTCCCATATTTCACCAGCGGAATCTGCCCCAGCCCGACGATGACTTCCGGCAGCAACGCCTGATCCAGCGCGCGCCCCGCGACCGCAAATCCCGTCGCCGTCGGCGGATGCGCGTGGCAAATCGCATGCACATCCGGCCGCATGCGATAAAACAAAAGATGCATCGCCAGTTCCGATGAAGCCTTGCGCTCACCGGCTACTTGGCGTCCTTCGAGATCGATGATCACCAGATCTTCGGGCGCCAGCGACCCTTTGTTCATGCACGTCGGGGTCGTCAGCACGCGTTCGTCGTCAAGACGCACCGAGAGATTGCCTTCGCATGCCACGATGTAGCCGCGCTCGTACATCCAGCGCCCCGCGATGCATATATCGGCGCGATGCTGCTGTTCCGTTTTCGCAGACCCGGGAGAGAGGTGTTCCGTTGCCACGACACGACTCCTTACTGGCGCCGAATTATCTTCGGAACCATATGGAGACACAAGCTTTAATTACGGCTCGCGCGGCGGGGGCGCGTGCTTCACTTCGGAAGACTTTTTGTCACCTGCGCCCGGGGGCTAGGCGTAGATTCCGCGCAGTTTCAGCGCGCTCGCGACGCGGTCGATTGCCAGCATATAGGCCGCGATGCGGTTGTTCACTCTGTGCAACTCCGCGTAGCGTACCACCTGATCGAAGGCATTATCCATAACATAGAGCAATCGCTCGTTAACTTCGTTTTCGCGCCAGAAAAAGCCCTGGCGATCCTGCACCCACTCGAAATAGCTGACTGTCACACCGCCCGCGTTGCCCAGAATGTCGGGCACGGTGAAAATGCCTTTACGATCGATGATCGCGTCGGCCTGCCACGTCGTTGGGCCGTTCGCGCCTTCGCACAAAATGCGCGCCTGCACCTGATCGGCGTTTTTCTCGGTAATCTGGTTTTCGATCGCCGCGGGAATCGCGATGTCGCACGGCTGAAACAGCACGTCGCGCGCGCTCATCTTCTGGCCGCCACCGGGGAAATCCTGCAATGGCCTCTTCTGCGTGTAAACCCAGTCGATCACTTTGGCGACGTCAAAGCCCTTGTCGTTGTAGAGGCCGCCGCCGATGTCCGCGAGACCCACGATTTTGTAGCCCTTCTGCTGCATGAGTAGCGCGGCCAGCGAACCAACGTTGCCGAATCCCTGAATGACGACACGGCAACCCTCGTGCTTGATGCCGAGCTTTGTGAGCGCTTTGTCGCAGCACATCATCACGCCGCGCCCGGTGGCTTCGCGTCGTCCGGCCGATCCGCCGAGTTCGATCGGCTTGCCGGTGACGACCGCCGTGGTGGCCTGCCCGACGTGCATCGCGTATGTGTCCATGACCCACGCCATCGTCTGCTCGCCCGTGCCCACATCGGGCGCAGGAATATCGCGCTCGGGCCCGAGCCAGTTCGCGAGCTCCGCTGTGTACCGGCGCGTTAGCCGCTCCAGTTCGCCGCGCGTCATCTTTCGAGGATCGCAAATTACGCCGCCCTTCGCGCCGCCAAACGGAATGTTTACGACCGCGCATTTCCACGTCATCCACGTCGCCAGCGCCCGCACCTCGTTCAGCGAAACATCAGGCGCAAATCGAATTCCGCCCTTGCCAGGTCCGCGCACCGTCGAGTGCAGCACGCGATACCCGGTGAAAACTTCCAGCTGCCCGTTGTCCATTCCGATCGGAATGTACAGCGTGATTTCTTTGCTGGGATACTTCAGATAGCGATACACGCCCTGCTCGAGCCCCAATTTCTGGGCCGCCACTTCAAAACGCGCCTCGGCGTTTTGGTAGACATTCATTTCCTCCGGTGCTGGGGCGTGCGCCATGCAAACGTCTCCTCTGACGGGTACTGCCGTCGCTCGGTCCGCCTGCAAATCGCGCGCAGGCAGCATTTTAGGAGCCAAGAAAGGTCAGATTCGGCGGGCTACCCTTCCCGCGCGACCTCACTTGGCCGGGTCGCCAGTATAACGTCGGACGCCCGAAGTTGGAAGTTTCAGGTCGCTAGAATGCAACGGTCTGGATACTGATCCTCACGTCGAATTTTCGTTTGCCGCAAACGAAAATTTGCGTTGGCGCGCCCCCACGCAAGCTGTCACCGTGCATCGTCAATATAGGCCTCGGCGCGTCGCCCTCGGCCTTCCGAAACGGCCTCTTTCCCGGTCGAAACGAGCGCCGCCACAGGTTTCAGCAACACGCCGTTCGCGGAGCCCGTCGCTCCCGCCGAATCGGCGCATCGCTCCAGGACGAGCCCAATCTCACTCGCAGGCGTCTAACGCGCCGCGTTATGGAGGCCGGCTTGGAAACGACGGGACTCAGTGACTCCAGCTTCACGAATCCCTCGCAGCCGCTCCCCGATACCCGCGCCCGACCAAGCCTCAACGCCATCGAGGGCTACAAAACCTCCAAAGACGGCAACGGCTTGCGCGTACTCGATGACTTGCCTGGAATCATCGCCCGCGGCGTCTCCGCTCTGACGCCCACCGAGAAGGAATTGCTCAAATGGGTCGGTGTCTTTTTCCGTCGGCCGACGCCAGGAAAATTCATGATGCGCGTCCGCATGCCCAACGGATTCGCCAGCGGCGCGCAGCTTCGCGCCGTTGCCGATCTTGCGCGCCGCTTCGGCAACAATGTGCTCGACATCACCACGCGCCAGCAGATCGAACTCCGCGGCTTCACGCTCGACAGCGTCCCCGAAATCTGGGAGAAGCTCCGCGGCGTCGATCTTCGTTCGCTGCAAACCGGCATCGACAACATTCGCAACATCAACGGCTGCGCGCTCGCCGGCCTCACGCATAACGAACTCTTCGACGCGCCGAGTTTTTCTTTCAGCGCTTGCAAGAGAACGCCGTCGCAGGCCGTGAAATCTTCGATACCGTTCCGTGCGACGACAACTTGCCCGACATCGTCGCCGGACTCATTCAAGCACGTCGTTTTCCGAGCGAACATGTCGACAACTGGACACCCAGCAACGCACTGCCGGCCGTCGCGAGTTGGGTGCCCATTCGGACGCTGATCCCCGACAGTAGCGTGAGTTCCAACAGCGACGGCGGGGACTGAGTTCGCAGCCACGACTTCGGCCCGTAACTGCTCAATCGAAGGAGACCGCATGACCGACTACGTCAATCCGAAAGACCTCGTTCGCGAAGCTGTCGATCTCGCCGCGAGGAAAGCTGATCTCTCGATCAAGGACATGCTGATCCGCAGCGCGATGGCCGGCGCGTTCCTCGGCTTCGCAACTTCGCTCGTGTTCATGGTCTACTCGCAAGGACTCCCACCGATCGTGGGAGCGATCCTGTTCCCTGTCGGCTTCGTAATTCTCGTGTTGCTCGGTCTGGAGCTGGCCACCGGAAATTTTGCGCTGCTCCCAGCGGGTTTGCTCGCCGGCAATGTCAAACTCTCGCGTCTTCTCCGCAACTGGATGTGGGTTTATTTCGGCAACCTGGTTGGCAGCCTGCTCTATGTCGCGCTGTTCTATCTCGCAATCACGAATTGGCACACCGGCAATGGTGGTCCCGTTGCCGATCTGCTCAAGCAGGCCGCGCTCAAGAAGACCGTCGCCTACGCGGCACTCGGCGGCAGCGGCTGGGGCACCGCCTTCGTCAAAGCGGTCCTCTGCAACTGGATGGTTACGATCGGTGCCATGCTGGCTCTCGCTTCGCGCTCGACGCTCGGCAAAATTGCCTCCATGTGGTTGCCGATCATGACGTTCTTCGCGCTCGGCTTTGAGCACTCCATTGTGAATATGTTCGTCATTCCGTCAGGCATGATCTTGGGCGCGCAAATTTCGATCGCACAGTTCCTGTTCTGGAATCTGCTGCCGGTCACCCTTGGCAACATCGTCGCCGGAGCTTTCTTCACCGGCGCGGCACTTTACGCAACTTATCCGACGTCAGCGAAGCGCACTGAAATCGCAACCGCGGTCGCTTCGCTCGCGACCGATTCACCGTCGGCGTTCGCAACGGCGCCGGCTGCGAGCCTCAACCCGATGTGAACGACAGACTCCACACACGGGCGGTGCGCTGAGGGCGGCGGGCATCGCCACCATGCACGTCGCGTGCGTGCTTGGCTCGAATCGTGCAAAAATACGTCGACATGGAAACCCGCACCAAACCGAGCGGATTTGCAGGGCTCCGCGTTCTCTCGCTGGAAAGCCGCCGCGCCACCGAGATGGCAAAACTCATCGAAACGTATGGCGGCAGCCCGACGGTCGCGCCCTCGATGCGCGAAGTCCCTCTCGAAACAAATACCGACGCACAAGACTTTACGCGCAAGCTGGTGAGCGGAGATTTCGACGCAGCGATCTTTCTGACCGGGGTCGGCACCCGCACGCTCACGCGTGTCGCCGAAACGGTCTGCCCGCGTGACGAATTCATCGCCGCACTGAAAAAGATTCCCGTCGTCGCCCGAGGTCCGAAACCCGTCGCTGCACTCAAAGAACTCGGCGTCACGCCGGTGGTCACGGCACCCGAACCGAATACCTGGCGCGAGTTGCTCACCGCGCTCGATGAAAACCGCAGCGCGCTACCGCTGCAAGAAAGGCGAGTCGCCGTCCAGGAATACGGCGCACCCAATATCGAACTGGTCGCGGGTCTCGCCCAACGCGGCGCAAGAGTGACGCAAGTTCCTGTCTATGAATGGGCGCTACCCGAAGACGTGCAGCCGCTTCGCGATGCAGTCACGGCACTGGCAAGCGCGGAAATCGACGTCGCGCTCTTCACGACGTCCATCCAGATCATTCACTTGTTGAAAATCGCTGCCGAAATGAACCTGCAGCAGGAAGTCGTCCGCGCCTTCTCAAAAATTCTTGTGTGCTCGATCGGCCCGATGACATCGGAGGAATTGCGAAGTCACGGCGTCGCCGTCGACCTCGAGCCTTCGCATCCAAAGATGGGATTTTTGGTGAACGAAACTGCGCAGCAGAGCGCCGAATTGTTGGCGCGCAAACGAGTCGCAGCGGCAGCCTCAAGCTAGCCCGCGCATCACAAAAGCCGATATTCGCGAGCTATTGCAATCGGAACTGAATGGTTACGGTAAGGTGCATCGACACGGCTTTGCCGTCGAGCGTCGCCGGCTGATACTTCCACTGGCGCAGTGCTTCCATTGCTGCCTGATGTAACAGCACTGGACCCGACACAATCTTCATCGCGGAAATTTTGCCGTTGGCCTCGATCAACGCATCGACGCGCACCGCGCCTTCAATATGTTGCGCCTTCGCCAAGGCCGGATAAACCGGAGCGGTCGAAGCGATCAAATGAGCAGGCGTCACATCGCCGCCCACCGGCAACGGTACCGCGGGAGCGACCGGCTGCTTCCCGCCGCCGAGTCCTGGATTCATCGCATCACCACCCGGCGTAGCTTCGCTCGAGTTCAACGATAGCGCTTCCGCTTCGCCGACGACGGCGCCCGTCGCGCGAGTCGCCTTCGGCGCCGCGAGGTGTACTTCGCCGAGGCTCGGCTTCTTCACCGTCTCATTCGCCGGCTCCGCCAATCTCTTGTACGCCGAAAGTTCCGCCGAAACATTCTTGTCCACGCCCTTCACGAGCTGCGTCGAAGGCGTCGACGGAAGCGAGTTTTGTTGCAGTGCGGCCTGCGTCTGCAGCACGGGCACCGGTTCCGAATTGATGTTCGATCGATTGGGCGTCGCCTTGTCCGTCGAGCGCGCAGGAGGCTGAGTCGCATTCGCACTCGGAGCAGGCGCTGCTGGCGCTGCCGCGGCAGGCGCCGTTTCCGGCGACGAGGTCGCTGCCGCGACCTGCGCCGGCTCAGCCGACGAACGCCGCGAATACCACGTCCCGCCTGCAACCGCGAGCACCAGGCCCGCCGCAATCGCGCCAATTAAAATGCCCTTGTTGCTTTTCTTCGGCGCGTCGGCCGCGGCCAGATCACTCTGCCCATCGAAATGGGTTTCGAACACTGGATCCGCTTCGGCTGCCTCATCTTTGGTCGCGGTCGTCGGCACCGACAAATCCTGCACTTCAAACTCGATCACGCGATCGTTGTGTGCCGCATCTTCCTTTGCAATGAGTTCATTTTGTGGATGTGATGCCGCATTGCGCGCCAGTGGCTCGAGCCACGAGGGAATCTTCACTTCGTCCTGATCCAGCGAACTCTCCGAAGCGCTCTTCGCCGGCGTGTTGAATTTCTGCGCGTGCGATTGCGGCTTCGCAATTTCGACCACCTTCGAACTCAGTTCCTGAACCAACGGCTTGTGCGCAACCGGTGCAGGCGAGGCTGGAATGGTTTTCGGTGCCTCCGTTCCCAGCAACATGGACGCAAGCTGCTCATGCAGCTTGTCGGTTTCGCGGCGCAGCGCATCGGGAGTCGCCGCCTGCGACTTGACGGAAACCTGCGACGCCGGAGGAGCCACCTGCGAACTCGGAGCAACAACGCTCGGCGCAGGCGCCTTCGGCGCGACCGGTGCCTGAGGTGTCGCCGTCGGAATCTTCGATGTAGTCGCTGGCGGCGCCGATGAAGTCATGCCGCTTTCCCATCCATCGGTCAATCCCGGGGCTTTCGGCAGAGACGTAACGATTTGCGGCGCCGAGTTCAGCGCTGGCGCAACTGGTTTCGTCGCGACGTGCAACGAACTCGCGGTCAACGTTTCGGGTCGTACCTGAGAGAGAGGCAGCGTCGGCGCAGCAGCCGCAGGCTGTTGTGCGACTGGCGCAGTGGGCCGCGGCGCAGGCTTCGGTTCGACGCGCTGCGGCTGAGGAACACTCGTTGCCGCAGGCGCTTCCACCTTGCGAGCTGCTGGCGCGACGGGCACGACGATCGATGTCGCCGGACGCGCTGCAACCGGGGCCCCCGCAGGCGCAGCCGCTCGCTCGCCCGGAAATCGCATTCCCCAAAATCCCGCGACCGGTTCTGTAAACTCCAACTCTACGTATCCACTGACATTCCTGTAATTCTTCGATTTCACAACCTGGCAAACGACTTCCTTCTTCGTTTTGTCGTTGGTCAGAAAAAGCAGCTGTCCCGCGGCGACCGCTGAACTCAGCCGAATCACCGCGCCGTTGGCGAACACCAAAACCGTCTGCGTCGACTCCGAAAATGGTTCGCGCTTGTCGCTGCCCTCCACCGTTCGCGCGCCGTTCACCGTCACCGGTACTTCCAGTGGCACGGGCTGCGGCTTGTTGGCGTCGTCCGCTCCTGGCGTGGGACGCATTCCGGCCGAATTCGATCCAGCGTTGCTCACTTCGAGATCTTTGGCAGTTGGCGACATCAGTGTGCTCACTTAAAGCTGAAAATTTGTCGCGCAAGCGGGACTGAAAGACACAATCGGGGCGAGAGAGGTCCGCTTGAGGACTGAGTCATCCTACGAGCCTGCAAGCGACGAAATATACTGGCCTTCCGTACAGGTGTTCGCGCTTTGTAACCGCGAATAATCAGCACGGCAGCGCGGACTGGCGCGTATCTTTCGCGGCACTATGAAGACAGATTCAAATTTTGTCGTTGAAACTCGCTTCGACCGGACTGCTACTTTGCCAGCGGCGCCAGAGGCTGCTGAAACCTTTCGTCGATCTCCACCTGATACCCGGTGACCAGCTTGTTCGTCTCGTTCGCCATCCCGATCACCGCCTGCAGTTCGTGAAACATCGCGTCGGTCATCCCTTTGTTTCGCGCCGACGCCGTGTGCGACGCGATGCAGTAGTGGCAATTGTTCGTCACGCTCACGGCCACGTACAGCAGCTCTTTCGTCAGCGGATCGAGCGCGCCGGGAGCCATGATCTGCTTGATACCTTCCCACGTCCGCTTCAGCGTTGCTGGATCGTGCGCCATGGCCTTCCAGAAGTTGTTGATCCAGTCGGTCTTGCGCGTCGCCATGATGTCATCGTAAATCGCGCGCACTTCCGCGCTCGCATCGCCATACTCGATCAAGGGAAAAGTCGGCATGAGTTCTCCAGAACGTCTCGTTGGGAACAACCACTAAAAGTTAGCAGGAACGGTCTGCCTCGCGCAAAAGTTCACGCTGGTGAAAGCCGTGAACCCTTGCAGCGAGTAAGAAGGAAGAACTCGAAGAGAGGGAAAGCTCAATCGATTAGCAAGAACGAAGCGACGCCGCCAGTTCGTAGTTCATCTGCAGGCGAACATCGATCTGCACCGCGGCGTAACGCGCGCAAATCGCACGCTCTTGATCGCACCACGCAGCGAGCCCGGGCAGACGCTTGGCAGCCATCGCGGACGCGTGGTCCACGATCCGGTAGTAGAGCCGCACGAAGCCCAACCCTCCGGCTCGGGGATCGAGCGTCGGCGTCAGATCGTGCAAGGTGGCAAATGTCGGGAAGTCCTCGCCCGTCACATTGCGGTTATCGACACGGGCGGCCGCCAGCACACCCTCGGATACCGTCTGTCCCGCGACAGCAGCCAGCACGGCGCGCCAGTAGTACAGCGCGAATTGAGAGAGCGCCACAATCGAGATCGCAAGTAGCATGGCGGCGAACATCATCCCCTCTTTCTAGCTTCATTTTCCCCGCGCATCTCTATCACACCAATAGTCCCCCCGTACCACCGAACTGGAACTGACCGCGTACGGTCCATAGCGCTTTTCCATAGGTTTTCGACAGATAACCCCGATCCAGGCGCGATTTGTACGGAGTGCGGCCTCCTCGCGCCACTTTTGAAGCGAAATGTCGGGCAAGCAAGCGGCGTCCGTAGAGGCCACGCCGGGAAGGCGATTCCGACCAATAACTTACACCTTGCACTGGCACCAAGCGCACCGTATTCTGCCGCCCTCGTTACCCAGTCGAGGAGCCGCCCAATGAGCGCCCTATTCGCCCGCCAATACAACCGTATCCAATTGATTATAATAGCTTTAGCAATTGCTTCGGTGTCCGCCGCTGTAACGCCCCTGCGCGCCGTCCCCGACGAACACGAAAAAGACCGTGCCGCAATACTTCAAGTCCTTACAAATCAGGTACTTAACTGGAATAAAGGGGATACGGATGCCTTCATGGACGGCTACTGGAAGTCGCCCGATCTCACCTTCTCGGGTGCCGGCGGCGTCCAGCGAGGTTGGGACGCTGTCCGCGAACGATATAAGAAGACGTACCCGGACCATGCGGCGATGGGCCATCTCGACTTCTCCGGCATCGAATTTCACTTCGTCGGCAACGACGGCGTGGTGGTTCTTGGCCACTGGCACCTGACTCGCGAGAAGGGCGACATGGGCGGCAACTTCTCACTGGTCTGGCAGCGCTTCCCTGAAGGCTGGCTCATCATCCACGACCACACCAGCGCCGAAACGCCTGCGAAGTAGCCGCCGTCGCTAGGCTCGGATCGTCCATCCAACTTCTATGCTTCGCGCTGATGATAGCCGCTGGCAACATCGCGTTGTCGCTAGGCGCCCTGCCGCAGCTCTTTGGCCTGCACGACGCCGAGTCTGCCTCAGCGTTGTTTCGTGAGAAACCAGCATGAGCGTCCGGAAGAAAGCGCCGCCACCGAGTACCAATTCGAAAGCCACCAAATGAGGGAAGGATTTTTCCAGCGCCGCTTCGTTCGACCGGTTGTCGAACTCTTGCGGCAAGGCGTGAGCGCGGAGAAAATTGCGCTCAGCATTGCTCTCGGAATCGCGTTAGGCGTTTTCCCCGTGATTGGATCGACGACGCTGCTTTGCGCGCTTGCCGCGGTAGCGTTGCGTCTGAATCTTCCCGCGATTCAAATCGTGAATTATTTCGTCTACCCGCTGCAGATTGCCCTGCTGATTCCCTTCTATCGCCTGGGCGAAAAGCTATTTCGCACCGATCATCTGCCGCTCTCGGTCCCTCAGATTTATGCGATGATTCGCGTCAGCACGTCGGGCGCGGTGCGCGCCTTGTGGACTACGACGTGGCATGCCATCGTCGTATGGTGTTTTTTCGCGCCATTGGGCGTATCCGTTGTGTACCTGATTTTGATTCCAGCGTTGCGCCGGGTCGCGCGCCGCAAAATCGTTCCTGTAGTCGAGGCCGGATGATCGCTCAGCAGGCCGTACATCTCGGATCGAGAGGCGCCGCCATCATGATCCTCATGATGTTCGCGCTGTGGCTCATCCATCTTCTGATTCGCAACGCCGCGATGGTGGATGTCGGCTGGGCCGCTGGCCTTGCGACGCTCGCGATCTACTACGCGGCGGCGGGCCCAGGCTATCTCGCGCGCAAATATGCGATCGCCGTGATGGCCGGCTTCTGGGGATTTCGTCTCGCAACCTATCTCCTATTTGCGCGCGTGCTCGGTCATCCCGAGGAAGGCCGCTACGTGCAACTTCGCAAAGAGTGGAAGCGCCATCTCGCGCTGCGCTTTCTTTTCTTTTTTGAGTTTCAGGCCTTGCTCGACGTCGTGCTTTCGGCGCCGTTCCTGATCGCTTGCCTCGACATCAAGGCGCCGCTCGGCCTGCTCGAGAAAATCGGCGCGGGAATTTGGCTCGTCAGTATGTTGGGCGAAGCGATTGCGGATCAGCAACTCCACAGTTTCAAGAAAAATCCCGCGAATGCCGGAAAGACGTGCCGCTCCGGATTGTGGCGTTACTCGCGGCATCCCAATTATTTCTTCGACTGGATGATCTGGGTCGGCTACGCCGTTTTCGCGCTCGGTTCGCCGTGGGGCTGGATCGGATTGATTTCGCCGGCGCTGATTTTGTATTTCCTACTCGGCACAACCGGAATTCCCGCCACCGAGGCGCAAGCCCTGCGCAGCCGCGGCGACGAATATCGCGAGTATCAACGAACGACTAGCTCCTTCGTCCCGTGGTTTCCCAAGAAAACTGAAGCTCGCTCATGACGCCGCGGGAATCTGCTCCTTCTCTTTTTCTTTCGACTTTCAACTGTCGACTTTTGACTCGCCTGCTCAGAGGATGTCGAGAATTTCCTCGTAGCGTTTGAATGGAGGGATCAGGTACGCGCCGGCGAGTTCGGTGCGTGACCATTGCAGCATTTCGCGGGCGACTTCGAAGCCGCGCTCGCGGGCGTTGGCGCCGGCGGCTTCCATCGATTTCAGAACCGCTTCCGGAATTACGATGCCGGGGACTTCGTTGTTGAGCCGCAGTGCTTGCTTGTAGCTGTTGAGCGGCCAAATGCCGATCAACACGGGAATCTCCGGCTTCTCGCCTAGCTTTTTCACGAACGAGTACCAATGTTCGGGATCGAAGATTGGCTGCGTCATCGCGTAGTGGGCGCCCGCTTCAACTTTCGCGTGGAAGCGTTCGATCTCAGCATCGAGATCGTCGGCTACGGGATTTACGGCAACACCGATCGCGAAGTTCGTCGCTCCGCCTAAAGTTTTTCCGGCCCAGTCGGTGCCTTGGTTCAGGCGATGGAGAATTTTTACGAGGCCGACCGAATCGACTTCATAAACTCCGCTCGCTTCGGGATAATCGCCGACCGACGGCGGATCGCCAGTGATCGCGAGAACGTTGCGCACGCCGCCGACAGTCCAAGCGCCAAGCAGCATCGCCTGCAGGCCGATGATGTTGTAGTCGCGCGTAGTGAGATGCGGCACAGTTTCGATGCCGCGCGCTTCGAGTGCTCCCGCCGTCATCAGCGCGTCCATGCCGACGCGCGCCATCGCGCCGCTGTTGATGTCGATGGCATCGACTTTGCCCGACGCCATGATTTTGTCGACCTGCTCAAAGATACGATCGAGCGACAAGCCTTTTGGCGGATCGATTTCGACGCTGATTGAAAATTGTTTTTTCTGTAGTTTTCTCCAGAATTTGCTTTCCGGGTCGCGCTCGACGACAGCAACGGGTTTCGCGAGCGTCGCTGCATCGACAGCAGCGGAGACCGGCTTCATCGGGTGCAGCAACTTCACGGCGTCGGCCATCGCGCGAATGTGGGCGGGGGTGGTGCCGCAACATCCGCCGAGAATGCGAACGCCCAGAGCGGCGGCTTCGCGAGCGAACAACGCGAAATATTCCGGCGAAGACTTCGGATAAACGATGCGGTCGCCTTCGCGCTTCGGGATTCCGGCGTTGGGCATACCGCTGACGCGAACATCTTCCACGCTCGCGAGTTGCCCGAGGATCGGCAACAGCGATTGCGGACCGAGCGTGCAATTCGCGCCGATGACCTGGACGTTTTTCGCTTTGAGCTGCTCGGCGGCCGCAGTCGGACTCAGGTCGCCGTAAGCGGTCCCCTCTTCGGAATACGTAAGCTGCGCGATGATCGGCAGGCCTGAGAACGAACGGATCGCATCGATCGCCAGTGTGAGCTCTTCAATGTAAGTGAACGTTTCGAGAATGTAGAGATCAACGCCGCGTTCTTCAAGAGCAAGCGCTTGCTCGTGAAAAATTGTCAGGATTTCGTCGGGCTCGGGATGGCGTGCCTGCACGCCGATGCCGAGCGGACCAATGGAACCAGCGATCAGCACTTCGCGGGATGCGGACTCGCGCGCTTCGCGTGCGATTTTTACGCCGCGACTATTCAGTTTTTGCACGTCGTCGCCGAGGCCGAGCGGCGCGAGTTTGAAGCGATTCGCGCCGAATGTATTGGTCTCGATGATTTGCGCGCCTGCTTCGATGTACGCCTGGTGCGCGCGGAAGACGGCTTCCGGTTCGATCGCGTTCAGTTCATCGAAGCAGCGATGCACTCCGACCGATTCGTAGAGATAGGAGCCCATCGCCCCATCGGCGATCAGAATCGAATTTTTCAGACGTTCATTGAAATCCTGGATCTTCAAACCCGTTCATCCTGTCTGCTGATTTTCGCGAGGGACGTTCGCTCAGCGTTTGTTTTCCATGAGGCTGGCGACCGTGCTCATGAGGTCGTATTTGGTGAGAATCTCAAAGCGCGCGTCGCCCATTTCGACGAAGACGGCCGGATTCTCGTGACTCAAAATGTGCGTGATGCGCTCGACTGGAGCAGTGCGCGGAATCTGGGGCAGCGGCTTGCTCATGACTTCGCGAACAACGAGCTTGTGCAGATCCTTCCCTTGCAGCGCCAGATTCAGGATCTGATCTTCGTAGATCGTACCGATCGGAGTCTTTTCCTCAAAAACAGGAATCTGCGAAATATCTTGTTGCTGCATGGTTTTCAGTGCGTGGTACACGGTGTGGTACGGACGCGCGATGACCATCTCGCGAACTTTTCCGGAACTATGCTTGGCGCTTACGACTTCGCCCGCGGTGATTTTTACGGCTGCGTCGACGTAGCCGCGTTCGCGCATCCATTCGTCGTTGTACACCTTGCTGAGATAGCGCATGCCTGTGTCGGGCAGGAATGCGACGACGAACCCTTCGGTACCCAGGTCTTTGGCGAGGCGCAATGCTGCCGAGATGCAGCCGCCACCGGAGCCGCCGGTAAAGAGACCTTCCATTTTTACGAGGCGCCGGGCGACGACGAAACATTCATCGTCGTTGACCTGAATCACATCATCGAGAATTTTCAGGTTCATCGTCGTTGGGAAGAAGTCTTCGCCGATGCCTTCGACGACGTAGGTTTTCGCCTTGACGGTTTCGCCACGCTTGACGAAATCGTAGTATAGCGAACCGATCGGATCGACGCCGATGATCTGAACCTTGGGATTTTTTTCCTTCAGATATTTGCCCACGCCGCTGACGGTGCCACCGGTGCCCATGCCGCAGACGAAGTGCGTGATTTTCCCTTCGGAGTCCTCCCAGATTTCCGGGCCGGTCGTCTGGTAGTGCGCTTCCGGGTTCATGGGATTGTCGTACTGATTCGGGTAATAGGAATTCGGCATTTCCTTGGCGAGCTTTTGTGCGACCGAATAGTAACTGCGCGGATCCTCGGGCTCGACAGCGGTGGGGCAAACGATGACTTCGGCGCCGAGCGCCTTCAAGAGATCGACTTTCTCTTTCGACTGTTTGTCGGTGATGGTGAAGACCATCTTGTAGCCGCGGACGGCTGCGACGAGAGCAAGTCCCATGCCGGTGTTGCCGCTCGTGCCTTCGATGATCGTGCCGCCGGGTTTGAGGAGACCCTTGCGTTCGGCTTCGTCGATCATGGTGATGCCGATACGATCTTTTACGGAGCCGCCGGGGTTGATGTAGTCGGCCTTGACGAAAATCTGGGGCCTTAGCCCCTGGTTGATCCGGTTGAGGCGGACCAGCGGGGTGCGTCCGATGGCTTCGAGGATGTTGTTACATTTCATCGTGTGGATCCAGCGTCCGTTTGCGCTCTCTTGATGGTTGTGCGATTCGTGCTGCGTCCGAGCCAGCCGGGCTGAAGCCCGGCTCTACACTGTCCTGTGCGGCGGACGGGCGTGTGCGATACTTCCTCCAGTTTAGCATGCGCTTGCGGGACGCAAGGGCGGCGAAGGAGATGCGTGTGCCACGGCAGAACATTTCTAGCGGAACGCAGTGGGAGCCGATTGTGGGGTATTCGCGGGCGGTGAGGATCGGGAACATGGTGACGGTTTCGGGGACGACGGCTACTGGGCCGGACGGGAAGATCGTGGGCGTCGGCGATGTGTATGCGCAGACGGTGCAGACGATCCGGAATATCGAGGCAGCACTGCTGAAGGCGGGCGTGGGATTGAAGGACGTGGTGCGGACGCGGATTTTCGTTACGAACATTGCGGAGTGGGAGAAGGTTGGGCGGGCGCACGGGGAGTTTTTTGCGGGGATCCGTCCGGCGACTAGCATGATCGAGATCAGCAAGCTGATTTCGCCGGAGATGCTGGTGGAAATTGAGGCTGAGGCGGTGGTGGAGGGGTAGGGATTTCATTTTGGTTCGAGATGGGGGCCATCAATTTTTGCGGAGCCTGGAAGTGATTGACGCGACGCGGGTTATGAGGAAGGCGGAGCGCGGTTTCGTGTCGGGGTCTGGAAGGTATTGATTTGGGGCCGGACCGATCCGGCGCTTTTTTTGATATCCGGGCGATTATAACATATTGGTACCTAGTATCTAGACGTAAAGTTGGTTCGAACGAGCTTTTGCACAAATAAATTCCCTTCGAATGAGCGGTGGCTCAAAAACCTCTGTGAGGCACCCGAGGCGCTTGGCGGATTGAGTTGGGATTTGTTGAATCTAATCCCCCAAAAGCGCTAGTAGGTTACGCGGACTCGGTATTTGAGGACTGAGGTGCCGGATTTGTCGACTGGAACCTGGAACTGGGCGGCGAAGGCGGCGGTTTTGGTGAATTTGTAGCTGGAGGAGAGCATTTCCCAACTGCCGCCGATGGGTTCGTTGACCTGGACAGGGATGGGGATGTCTTTGTGGTTGCGCAGGGTGATTTCGAATTCCATTTCGTAGACGTTGCTGGCGATTTTTTTGTAGTCGGTCTGTTTGCGTTCGGCGACGACGTCGAAAGCGTTGCCGATGTGGATGGTGACGTCTTCGTCCTTAGGAGTGTGGTCGATGCGATCTTCGCCGACGAAGAGGATGCCGCCTTTTGAATCCTTCTGATAGACCCGGACGTTGCCCGCAGGCAGCGGCATGCCGAGTCCTGCTTTTTCTTCATTCCTGAACTTGTAATAGACCATCACAGGGTCTTTCAGCGGCGCGCCCGGATTCTGGTAGTTGTGGTAGTAGAAATTCTGCCCGTTGACGACGAAGATTTTCTCGACCGGTACGGCACTTCCCTGCAGCAAGCTGATCTGCTTGGTTTCCTGATTTTCAATCGAGGTGCGGCGGCCGAGGGTGTAGAGGTGATACTCGGAGAAATTTTCCTGCTGGAATTGCGGAGCCGGGGCAGCGTTCCTGGCGAACACTTCTGACTTCATCACCATGCCGGGGGTAGCCGGGGGCACGCGATTCAGATCGCCCGCGACGAGTTGGAGGCGCGCGTTGTGAAAGGCGGTGCCACTGTTGTTGCTGAGCGTGACCCAGCCGTCGAGATCGGCGGCTTTGTCGTCGCGATTGACGGTGAGGACGTAGTCGGAATTCCACGATAGCGAGTTGGCGAGATACGAAGCTTCGATCTGCTGTTTCTGCGCCCCGGAGTTTTCGAGAGACATCAGTAGCGTCGGATGGTCGTATAGATTCGCGGGGACTTCGGGGAAACGATAGCTCTCGGCGTAGCCGCCGGTGATGATGTCGTTGCCGATTTTCCAGACCTGGCCGTTGTTGTCGGAGAGGAGCGTGGCTTTGATCTCTTCGCGCTTCAAAGTGCCGTTGTCGTTGTAGGTGTGGACTAGCGTGACTTCTTTGCCGACGTATTTGTGGAGGAGTTTGGCGGGATCGAGTAGATCGTATTCGTAGTTTTGTTCGATGACGGAGAGTTTTGCAGCATCGGTGAGCGAGCGGAAGTGTACCGTTGCGGGATTGACGGTGGCGGCGATGTCTTCGAATTTTAGGCGGAACGCGCCCGAGGGGAGAGTGAGATTGCGAACATCGCGGACCAGAGCGATGTTGGAGTTGTAGACGGTCACGTTGAGGTCGGTTTGGTCGTTGAGCGTGGTGGCGGATTGACCAGCCGCGCTTTGACGCGAATTTTCTTGTGCGCCGTGGTTGCGCGGAGTGGAGTGAGTGGCGATGGCGGCAGCGAGTGAAGCTGTCAGAAGAGCCGAGCCGGCAAACGTGGAGCGAGTGCGGATTTTGTGCGATTTTGGATGGGGAGTGAGCATGTGTTTGTCCTCGATTCGAATTTGCGTTCCTTAGTTCGAACGACGAGGCAGTGGTTTCTTGCAGGTGAGGTTGAGGGTACACGGAATTGTGAGTTCGGAGTGCGGATTTTAAGTCTGGGTAGGGTTGGGGAAAACCCGCATCTTCTAACACCGGAGGGTGCGGCACCCAGGGGAAATTTCGCTCGGACTATTGATGCGGGGATAGGAGAGTGCGGGACCAGCGGGCGCCGGCAGAGGAGGTTTGGTAGCTATGGGCGGCGTCGTCGGTGATGGTGGCGGATTGGGCGTTGATGGCGAAGACCGAGACGAGATCGACGCTGGTGGGCGCGGTGATTTTTTGCCAGGTGGCGCCGCCGTCGGTGGTGCGGAGGATCGTGCCGGCGCGGCCGACGAGCCAGCAGACTTGATCATTGTAGGCGGAGCCGGCGATGAGGTCGGCGACGACACCGCTGGGTTGGATGGACCAAGTGGCGCCCGAGTCGGAGGAACGCTGGATCATGCCGGCCTGGCCAATGCGCCAGAGGGTTGTGCCGCCGGGAGCGGGAACACTGAGCGGAGCGAGTGAAGAGAGCGCGCGACCGGAGACGGACAATTGGGCGGCCGTGGGCGGCGCAGACACATTGGCCACTTCGGTGAGGGCTCCCAGCGGTTCGGCGGCGGCGGAATCCCGGGTGTAGTCAGGGACGACTTTCGCGCGGGCCGGCGGCGGAGTCGCGGGAAGGACTTCACCTGGATTGGACGGAGGAGCGTTGCCGTTGACGGGTTTCGGCGTGGCCGAGCGGAGATCGAGTTGGCGCTTGAGATCGGCGGCCAATCCTTCGGGCGGACGCTTCGCCGCCATGGCGATGGCGGAATCCTCGACAACGGAAGCAGGCTTCTGGCTGGTGACCAGAGCGGGTGCTTGGAGTTGCTTGAGCAACTCCTCGGGCGCCGTTTCTTTTTTCTGTAAGGCTGGAGCGCCGGATCTGCCAGCGACAGCACCGCTGATTTCAGTGGCGTTCGATTTCGGAAGCGGCGTAGGAGAGTTTAACGCCTCGGCGCGACCGGACTCGGATTTTTGCAACAGTTGCGCCCGTTGTGATTGCTGCGATGGTTGCGAGAGCGAGTCAGCGGTTGAAGGTGCCGCGGCCGGAGCCGATGCCGTCGAGGGCGGCTGGGGCTGCGCGTCGGGGACCGAGCGCTGCTGCTGATTCTTGGCGAGTTCGAAGGACTTCGGAGCGCGTTCGCGGAAGGCGATCCAGAAAAGCAGACCAGCGGCCAGGGCTCCGACGAGGGCGACCCAGCGGACCATTTTGGGACGCTCGAGGGATGGAAGGGGCTTCAGCGTGGTGATGGTGATCGGGGCTTTTTTGGCGGCGTCCGGCTCGGCGAGGGGTAGGGACGCGACGCCGGCCCCTGCGGAAGCAGCTGCGGACGTCGCCGGGACGTGACGTTCCTCGGACGTCGGCTCGAGAGTGCCCACGGTTATCGCGCCGGCGTCGAGAAGAAGATCGCGATCCGCTTCGACGGGAATTTCGTCCGTGCCTTCGAGCTGAACGAGGATTTCCTGGCAGCGCGGGCAGCCGGCGATGTGCTGTTTGCGCGAGGCCATCTCTTCGGGATCGAGGAGGCGGCCGTGAAAGGCGGCGAGTACTTCGGCGTCGAGGCAGTCGGCGCTGGGCGCGGACGGGTCCGAAGCCGCGAACGAGGATTGCAGGTTGCGCGCTAGGGCTTTTTCAAAGTTTTGCTCGCGGTCGTCACGCGGCATGGCGGGCTCCTATTGTAGAACGCGAGGACGAGTGAGGCTTGCAGAGCCGGCCCCGGCCGCGCGCTGAACGCGATGAGCGGATCGGAACGGACGGAACGGCGTTGGAATTCCGACGGTTCATGGGTCGAGCCTTTCGGATTGGCCTGGGATTGCGCCTGAGCCGGGGAAGAGCTTGTCGAAATTGATGGGGGCGTCTTCGGCGGCGTATTCGAAGCAGAGGGAAATCTGGGCGTCACTCAGAGCGGACGGAGGCTGAGTTCCATTTTGCGAACCGAGCTGGCCGGAACGCAACGCGTCTTCGACGACGGCCCGGAGTTCGCGGCGGATGCGGTCGAGATGGCGGGAGACGCTGGATTCGTGCTCGCCGAAGTCGCGGCCGATCTGGGCCAGGGTTTGCTGATCGACGTAATAGAGGCGGAGGCGCAGTTTGTCCTGGCGGTCGAGGGTGTGGAGAGCGTGATCGAGGGCGGCGGCGAAGAGGGCGAGATAACGCGAGCGGTGAGGATCAGGCGAAGAGTCGCGCGCGGGATTCGAAGCGGTGGAGATGGAGTCGATGCGGGTGACGCGCTGGGACTCGGCGCCGTCGCTGTCGGATTCGTCGAGGTCGATAAAACGGCGCGAGGCGCGAATAGAGTCGATGTGGCGCTGGGCGAGGACGGCGCGGAGCCATGTCTTGAGCGAACTGCGACCATGGAAATAGCGGAACAGCGAACGGTCTTCGGATTTTTCGGCCGGGGAGATGCCATAGAGATCGGTGAAGAGCGAGTCGGCGAGATCCTGCGCCGCGGGCGAAGCGGCGGAGCAGCGCAGGATTGCCGCGGAAGCTGCGCGGAGATATCCGCGATAGGTGATGACGAAAAATTCCCAGGCGGCGGTGTGACCGCTGGCGCAGGCGGCGGCGAGGCTGAGGTCCTGAAGATGGAGCGCACCTAAATATTCTTCGAGCTGTGCGCGCGGGACCGTGCGCGCAGTGCCGAAGCGCCTCGCGGCGCTGCGTTCGAGAGCGGATTCGAAACGATCGCGGGTGACCGACCATGGAGACGCGGAGACTTCGGCGAAAAGAAGATCGACCAAATCCCGATGCGGCGCGAGGAGGCGCACGGGTTTGGAAGCGCCGGGAGCGGCGTCGTCCATACCGGGGGTATTGCTACTTGATTGCGCGCACATTTCGCGGCACCCTATTCCGCAGAGCCGGCATCACAGGACATACCCCGGGCGATCCGGGGTAACCTCCGCGGGCTAGACTGTCCCCTGCAGCAGGTTTGCGGTATTCTAGACGCACGTTGCGTCCCTACCCGCAACGATACGCCTTCACCGGGTGAGTCGGTGAAGATGGTTCGCTACTAGCATTAGCGACTTCGCGACGCTAGTACCTAAGTCCTATTAGGCGGTCCCCAGCCTCATCTGTACTCTGGCGTGGCCATAGCCCAAGGCCTGTCCGGCCTAGCGAACACTAGAACACCCTTCGTATCCCGGACGCTTGCTCGAACATTGGTCGGAATCTCAATTTAGGCGGAAAGATGAACACGGTCACAGAAGAAACGCCGGCGAAGCAGACGCGTCTCGGCGTGGGGTTCGAGGCGAACCGAGGGCAGTATGGCGCGGGCGAAGCGTGGAAACGCTCGATCGGAACCAGGGGCGTGCCAGCTCGGCTGGAGATGCTGCCCGAGGGCGAATCGCGGCTGGGACGATTGGGAGTCAGCGCGATCGCGCAGATTTTGATTTTGACGTTTTTCGTGGCGATGCCGATTTTCTTCCCGGAACGGCTGAAGGCAGTGCTCAACCAGCAAGTTGTCCCGCTGGCAATGCCTGTCACGGAAGTGCCGGTTGCGCCGCCGCCTCCGCCGCCCGTGAAGGCGAAGGTTGAGCCGCCCAAGCCAGAGCCGATTGTGGAAGCAAAGCTGAATCCGAAGCAGCCACACATTTTCGTGCAACAGAAAGTTCTGAAGCCGGAGATCAAGAAGGTGGAAGTGAAGGCGCCCGAACTGGCGCCGGCTCCGGTGATCGAATCGAAGTTTGTCGACAACACGAACCAGCCGAAGCGGCCACGCGACGAAGTGAAGATGGCGATGGATACGGGCAGCGCGGCGACGCCCACGGTGAAGTTGGCGGCGAAAGACGTTCAGACGGGCGGGTTTGGCGATCCGAACGGATTGCCGGGCAAGGGCGACCCGAACAAAACGACGAACGTGAATCGCGCGGGATTGCCAGCGCTTCCGGGCGGACCGGGATACGGGAACGGCACGGGTGGTGACAAGGGCGCCCGCGGCGTGGTGCAGAGCTCGGGATTTGGCAACGGCACCGCGGTGCAGGATTCGAACGGAGCGAAGCGTTCGGTATCGACCAGCGGCTTCGCGAATCAGGTCGTGGCGGATGATGCACCGAAGAAAAAGGTGGCGGCGGATTCGGGAATGACAACCGTAGACATATTGGAGAAGCCGAAGCCAGTTTATACGGAAGAAGGCCGCAGCCTGAAATTGGAAGGCGACGTCGCGATAGATGTCGTCTTCATGGCGAATGGAACCGTACAGGTAACCAAGGTTGTGAGCGGTTTGGGTCACGGGCTGGATGAATCAGCGGTTCACGCGGCGCAGCAGATCAAGTTCAAGCCGGCGAAGCGCGACGGCGAGGCGGTAGATTTTCCGGCTCGAATTCGAATTCAGTTCCGGTTGGCTTACTGAGCCACGATTTACTGAGGAGAGCAACAATGCGTACGTTCGTGTTTAAAGGGATCTTCGCGCTCGCGCTTGCGGGCGGGATCGGGATGGTAGCCGCCGCAGCGGCGCCTCCCGAAGCAACTCCAGTTCCGGCGGCTGCCGCAGCAGCCGACCAGGCGCGGTCGATGGACGAGGTTACGGACCGCGTCGTCAAGACCGAGAACCAGATGAATTCGGATATCCGCAAGTATTCGCCGCTGGTGGAGACGTACATCCAGAACCTGAAGCCGGATACGGAGCTGGGCTTTGTGCCGGCGGGTGACAAATATTTTCTGGGCAAAGCGGATTTCGCGAAAGGCGTGAATCTCGTGTCGCTGTCGGACACCGACAGCAAGGGCAAGAAAGTATTCTCGGGCGTCGGGAATTTCTTTTCGTTCGCGATGCAGTATCTGCCCGATGGCTTCCTGCAGATGATTTTCATCGACACCAACGGATTCGACAAGCAGCACTACAAGTTCGACTACGTGAAGCGCGAGTTTTTGGGCGAAGTGCGCTGCTTGGTGTTCGACGTGACGCCGTTGCCAAAGGCGGGCAAGGGCCGGTTCCTGGGCCGCATTTGGGTTGAGGATCAGGATTATCACATCGTGCGGTTCAACGGCGGATACGGCGGCGCGGGCAAGACCACGTATTATTTCCACTTTGATAGCTGGCGGACGAACCTGCAGCCGGGGATTTGGCTGCCGTCGTTTGTGTACAGCGAAGAGAAAGAATTGCACTACGCCATGACCAAGAAACTCGATTTCCGCGCGCAGACGCGGCTGTGGGGTTACAACATTGGCCGGGCCGCGCAGGAGCAGGAATTGAGCAAGATTCTGGTCGAGACGCCGGTGAATGACGATACGAAAACGGCAAACGACCTGACGCCGATCCAGGCGCAGCGGTCATGGGATCGCGAAGCCGAGGACAACGTTTCGGACCGATTGCAGCGGCTTGGGTTGATGGCGCCGAAGGGCGAAGTCGATAAGGCGCTGGAGATCATCGTCAACAATTTGGAAGTGACAAACAACCTGGATATCCAGCCGGAAATACAGTGCCGCGTGATGATGACGACGACACTGGAATCGTACACGCTGGGACACACCATCGTGCTGAGCCGCGGATTGATCGACGTCGTTCCGGACGAAGCGAGCCTGGCGATGATCATCGCGCATGAGATGGGACACGTCGTGCTGGGTCACCGGATGGATTCGAACTTCGCGTTCTTCGATCAGCTGTTGATTGACGACAAGGATTCCTTCCGTCACTTTGGATTTGCGCGCACGCCGGAAGAAGAAAAGGCGGCGAGCGACAAGGCGATTCAGTTTCTGAAGAATTCACCCTACAAGACGCAACTGGGCAACGTGACGTTGTTCCTGACGGCGCTGGATGCGCGGCAGAAGGAAGTGCCGAATCTGATCAGCGCGCACCTCGGCAATCGCGTTCCGAACGTCGGGGACCTGAAGTCGGGCACGGCGCCGGACACGAAGGCAAATCCACAATTGATCGCGGCCTTGCCGATCGGCGGACGCGTGAAGCTCGATCCGTGGGTCGATAACCTGGCGTTGCTAAAGAGCAAACCCGTGGGATTGGTGGCGGAACGCGAAAAGATGCCATTTGAGGTGACGCCGTTCATGCCGTATCTGACGCGATATACCGTGGCGGATGCGACCAAGCCGGTGAATGCAAGCTCGACCGACGGCAAAGCGCCGGAGGCTTCGGCAAATGCTTCGCCGGATGCGCCTGCGAAGCCGTAACTTCAGAGGCTGAACCCTGCTCTCGGCCGTGAATGTCGTGGCCGAGCTCCAAGCCACGATCCACAGCGCCCAACAAAATCTCGACCGATGGCTCGGCGATTCTGTCGCCGGGCCATTTTACGTTCATGGTCATGGGGGGTCCGGTGGCGCGAGATTTTGGTTGACACTCACTTGCCTCTTAGTTGAGTATTCAACTCAATGAAGATTACGCGCAAATCGACGCGGGAACGGATCGTCGACGCTGGGCTGTATCTCTTTTGGTTGCAGGGGTATGCGGCTACCGGCATGGCCGAGATTTTGGCCCGCGCGGAGGCTAACGCGGGTAGCTTCTATCACTTTTTCAAGACCAAAGAGGAGCTGTTGCTGGCGGTGCTGGAGCTGTACATCCAATCGCTGGAGCCGGTGGTGGTGCAGCCAGTGTTGGGAGGGATTGCCGATCCCGTCGAACGAGTGTTCGGAATTTTGGAGTTTTACCGGAAGAACCTATTGGCGACTGGGTGCACGTATGGCTGCCCCATCGGAAGGCTGGCGCTGGAGATTCCCGAAGAGCAGTTTCGCGTTCACAAGCGGCTGGCGGACAACTTCGATGGGTGGACGGCGGCAATCGAGAAGTGTCTCGGGGATGCGCGGGAACGGTTCCCCAAGGGGACCAACCTGACGACGCTTTCGAAATTTGTGCTGACGGTGATGGAGGGCGGTGTGATGCAGGCGCGGGCGCATCGCGAGGTGGGGCCGTTCGATGCGTCGGTGGAGCATTTGCGTGAGTATTTTCGATTGATGATGGCGCAAAGCGGAGCGACCAGCGGTGGGGCCAAGGTTGAGGGGTCGGAGTGAAATTCCTAGACGGGGTGACGGAGATGAAGCAAGCGTTTGTGTTGGCGGCGTTGTGCGGCGGGTTGATTGTAGTCGGAGTGCCGATGACGGCAGCGAAGGCATCAGCGACGATTACCGGTGCGACTTCGCAGGTTCAAACAGCTGACAAGAAGGTCAAACCGATTTCGGGATTGGAATGGCTTATCGGCGGAGTGTGGACCGCAGACGCCAGCAAGATGGGCGACGGGATGAAGCGGATCGAGACGCGGTACGTATGGTCGGACAACAACGCGTTTATCCGGTTCACGACGCATTTTGTTTCAGACAAGGGGACCGCGAAGACGTACGACGGGAATTTCTTCTTCGATCCGGACAAATCAGGTCTGGCCATGTGGTACATGGATTACGCGAACGCGATCATTCAGGGACCGATTTCGATTGACGGCGAGACGACGAAGTTTGCGTTTCGGACGACGGACTTCCATGGGAAATTGGCGGATATGCAGGTGAACGTCGTTCGAAAGACGAATGATAAGTATCAGTGGGTGTTGGATGAGAAGGTCGGGGATGCATGGAAGGAAATGGCGGCGCTGGAGTATGTGCGGGTCCAGTGAGGGTCGGTCGGACACCTGCGGACTTCGGGGCGAAAGCCCCTTCCGGGCAAAAGTGAAATGTCGCGGAAGCCGCGACCCACAACGTTTGAACTCGCTCGTCGTGTCGGTGTGGGCCGTGCCGACGAATACCCGCACTCTCCCAACGCCAGGCCGGTGCGGCACCCGCGTAGCTAATTGGGCGACGAAAGCTGGTGGATCAGGTTCCAACTGAAGACGACGCCGTCGTAGAAATCCTGGACGCCTACGCGTTCGTCTTTGCCGTGGGCGCGGTTGTCGTTCATCTGAAAAAACATACAGGAGATGCCGTACGTAGGAATGCCGGCGGTGCGAGTAATGCGGCCGTCGGTGGCGCCGGTGGACATCGTGGCGATGACGGGTACATTGCCCCACATCTCGTGAACCGTTTTTTCCATCGCTTGCGTCAGTTCGGGCAGCAGCGGAGACGGCGGAACGGTGACGAGGCGGACTACCGAACCGTCTGCGGCGTTCAGCGCAACGTCGGTGACGGCGACTTTGGGATCGTCGACCACGCGCTCAAGCGTCTTTCGAATGTCGTCTGGATTCTCTCCTGGAAAAATGCGGCAGTTGACATTGGCGCGCGCCATTTGCGGCAACGCATTGGCCGCGTGGCCGCCGGTAAGCATCGTCGCGACGCAAGTCGTGCGCAGCAGCGCGTTGTAATAAGGAATCGCCGAGAGACGCGCGACCGCGCCGGCGTTTGGAGGCTGCTTCGCGGCAGCTTTCAAATCGGCGGAGACCGAGCCTTTGCTCAATTCCGCGGTCTTCAGAAAATAATTGCGTGTGATTTCGTTGATCTCGACCGGAAACGAATACGTCTGAATTTTCGCCAGCGCATTTGCCAGGTGGTAGATCGCGTTGTCGCTCGAGGGGATCGAACTGTGGCCGCCGGCGTTTAATGACTCGAGCTGGAAGTCAGCGTAGACCTTTTCGCTCGCCTGAATCGCAGTCAGCACGCGGTCGTTTCCCTGCTTTTCGAATTCCCCGCCGTCGAGATTGATGCAATATTCCGCGTCGATCCAGTCGCGATGCTCTTTCACCAGCCAATCGACACCGTTGTAGTTTCCGCCTTCTTCGTCAGCCGTGAGCGCGAGGATCAGATCGCGGTCCGGCGCGAAGTTTTCTTTTTTCATGCGAATGAAATTGGTGACCAGAAGCGCGTCGCCCTCTTTCATGTCGTCGGTGCCACGGCCATAAAAGTAGCCGTCTTTTTCGACGAACTGAAAAGGATCGGTCGTCCAGTCTTCGCGGCGAGCCTCAACGACGTCGAGGTGACCGATAAATAGGATCGGCTTGCGCTTGCCGGTGCCATGAATGCGAGCGACAAGATTTTTCTTGCGATCGGTAGGTCCGGCGACGATCACGTCGCTGCCGGTGAATCCCGCGTCGCGAAGACGCCCGGCCATGGCTTCGGCGGCGGTAGTTACGTTGCCGACAGAGTCAGTCGTGTTGATTTCGATGAGTTGCTTGAAGATTTCGTGAGCGACGGGATTTGGAGACTGCGATTGAGCGGCAACTGAAAACGACAGAAAAATTAAACTAGTGAACGCGGCGGCGATTTTCATCGAGAACGAAGCGAAAACGAGGCGACCTTTGGGTTGACAGCGTGATGGGATTCACTCCAATAAAGAATTACCTCGTACTTAGGCATCGAAGCGCTCCGCAAGTCGATATTCGAGTATAACATGCCGAACTTGCTTCACCTGATATGGCTTACACTTCGGGCCCAAGGGCTGCAAGTAAAGGATTTCTTCCACGCCCGGCATAGAGAATTGTGATGGCTCCCTTAGAACCCGAGACGTCTCAAGAGATTGAGTAGGTCAGAGCACTTGCTCCAGGGGTCTTTTCCAATTTCGTCATCTACCTGGCTCCAGTTTTTGCTCGGGCGCGTTCGATGCGGCGAGGGCGCGGCGGAGACATTCGGAAATGTAGGACATTGGAAAAAAGAGCAGGATCAGGCCGAAGCCGGGGTCGAGGACACGGAGAACGAGGGCGCCCAGAATCGCGATGCCGACCGGCAGCGGTTTCATGACCGCAGCGTGAAGGCGGACATTGACGAAGCGCGCGATTTCTTTGGGCCATTTGAAGACCCAGTACAAATTGTAAATAGGAATAAAGTGGAAGCCGACCGCGCGTGCCGGTGAGATCGGATGTTTCCAGCCTGGAACGGCAGCGAGAATCACATGGTAGCGATAAATGCAGACGAACCAGTAAACTCCACCAACGAAACTGATGAGAAAAAGATACAGAGGCGGAATGACGCGCGCTTTTAGGAGTTCAGGTTGCAGGTCGACGGCGATGAATTCGGCGATGATCGTTGCCAGGCCCAAGGCGTAGCCGATCCAAAGCATCGGCATCGCAGGGGCAGCCTGCGGTCGCGGATATTCCGGTTGTTCTGTGTCGGCGGAATTCATTGGGCGGAAACGTAGGCGATTTGAGCGTAACGTTGGGGTGGCAGGCGCGTCAAACTGTAACAGTATGACGACACAACAAGATTCGAAATTCCGTGCCGCGCGGTGCGACGATGGAAGCCTGGAGGAGAGGATGACTGCGGTGGCAAATCATTGGATTCTTAAAGTAGTGGCAGGCGTGACTCTGTTTGCGGCGGGAGTCGCCGCGGGAAACTGGCATGCGCGAACGGTCGAAGCGCAGAACAAATTTGGACAGCCGAAGACGGTAATTCACATGGTCGTGTACAAATGGAAGAATTTCGCTTCCGAAGACGACAAAGAACAAGCGTTAAAGGGAATCAGGACGCTCGCGGCGCAGATTCCCGGCGTCAAGAATATCTGGCTCAAAACCGGGCGCAACCAGATTCGAGATTTCGATGGCGTATTCGCGATCGAATTTACCAGCCCCGAGGCCGCCGCGGACTATGCGGAGAGCCCGAAGCACGAAGTGTGGGCGAAGAAATGGGAGGCGTTGCGAGAGAACAGTTTGTCGTTTCAAGCGACGAATCCGTGACCGTGACGCGTATTTTCGCATACGAGTTGCGATAGCTTGAGCCGATGACCGCCTGGATCGAAAAAAACGGCCTGATGTTGCGGGTGATCGCGACGGCCATCGCAATCGTGGCGTGGTTCTGGACACAGGCTCTGATCGGCGCCCGGGCGCCGGCGCCAGTCATCGGCGATGTGATCCACGATCTCACCTCTGGAATAAATCTCTATCTACAGCAGTCTCCCGTAACAGCGAACGCACTATTGATCGCGAGTTCGGCGTTCCTCGATGCGATTGCCGTGTTTTTGTTGGCGCGCTGGGTGTTTGCAGCGAGTGTTCGGCCATTTCTCGGCCTAGTATTGCTGCTCGGGCTGCGACAATGGATGCAGGCATTGTGCGCGTTGCCGCCGCCACCAAACATGATCTGGCATTACCCGGGGGTACCGTCATTGTTGGTGACGTACCACGTTTCGTACGACTACTTTTTCTCGGGTCATACAGGCATCGCGGTCTTTGGAGCGACAGAATTAGCCCGCTACCGGAAGCCGTGGTTGACGACACTCGCAGTGGCCGTCGTGCTGTTCGAGGTTACCGTGGTGTTGGTGCTGCGAGCACACTACACGATGGACGTGTTCACAGGGGCGTTGGCGGCGCTTTGGATCGCGAAGGTTTGCGACACTCTGGCACCGACAATCGAACAGGCCATCTCGCCGGCGAGGACAGATTCGAAAGCTGCTGAAACCTAGAGCTTGACGCCCCAAAACGACGCGTCGGGTTTCACAAGTTCCAGGCCAACGTCCCACGCTTCGTGGTCGCGCCAAACGACTTCCGCTTCGGCCTTGCGACCACTTTCGGGATGGACCAACCGGACGCGGCGGTGCAGCGGTAGTGGCGCTCCCACGACGGCCATACAACCGGAGTGACTGACGTCGACGGTGACGGCATTGGCGCTTTGCTGCGCCGAATCTTCATCCCACTCGACGAGGAGCTTCACCTTCGAAAAGATGCGTTTGTGGCTGCGCAGACGTGCCCAACGCTCTTGCAGAGCGGATACGGCGGAGTTGGGGTGCGTCATGATGGGCATAGGGACCTCGTGCTTGCGTTGTTCGCAGAGAACTACAGGCCGGGCCGGGACGGGAAAGTCAAAAGTACTGCGACCTCCGTACCGGGTCAATAGTACTTTTCCTGAATTCAAAGGGTTGGGGGGGCGGATCCCGGGTGACGTTTTGAGACGAAATTGGAACTCCTGCGTCGAAACTAAAGGCGTACAATTGTGTCCACAGGATCGATACCAGTACGTGTATAGAACGGCACTATTTCCAGGTCTCAAGCAGTTGTACGCCAATGTGAGCTTCGGGTCTGTTCGCATCGCTTCCGGTATTCCCTGCTTACCACCGACATGTAGAGCCTGTTTCGGCGCGATTTTTTTGCTGGCGCTAAGCTTCGCATGCTCCCCGGGCGCCCTCGGTCAACCCAGGCCCGGCGTGGGGCAGGGCACGGCTGGTGGGATCGTGGTCCGTGTACAAGGTCCCGACAACGCACCATACGATCAGGCAATCGTAAATCTGAGGGCGTTTTCCGGCGCTCCGATCGCAACGGCGACCAGCGTGGATCGCGGTCAGGCGAACTTCCAGGGCCTGCCAAAAGCAACTTACATCGTGGAGGTGCTCGCGCCGGGCTTTGAAAACTGGACGCAAAACATCGAACTCTCCGCAACGGGCGATGAACAGTGGGTGTATGTGACTTTGAAACCCCTCGGCGGCGGGACACCGACGCAGATGTCCTCGGGACCTCCAATCCTCGCGCCCGGCACACAGAAAGAATTGAACAAGGCGATGGAAGCCTTGCGATCGGACAAGCCCGAAGAAGCGAAAAAGCACCTCGACAAAGCGGTGCGCAGCGCGCCGTCGAATCCCGACGTGAACTATTTGCTGGGCATGTACTACGTGCAGAACAAGGACTACGCGCACGCGGAAGAGTATTGGAAGAAAGCAATTCAGATTTATCCAGCTCATACGTTTTCGCTGTCGGCGCTGGGCGAGCTTCAGGTTCAAAAGAACAACCAGCCCGACGCGATCAACTATTTGAAGCGCGCGGTCGATGCGTCGCCTTCTTCGTGGCGCTATGAAGGACAGCTCGCGGAGGCGTACCTGCTGCACGGAGACTGCGCCGAGGCGGCAACTCACGCGCAACGGGGCGTCGAACTGGGCAAAGATCGCGCGGTGTCGGCGCAATTCACGTTGGCGAAGGCGCTCGTCTGCCAGAAACGGGTACAGCCAGCGCAAGAGGCTCTCGCGAAATTTCTCGCGGAGAACCCAGACCCGAGCGACGCGCAAGAAGCATCGAGGATGCTGGAATCGTTGAAGCAGCCAAGCTCGTCCATAGCTGCGGCGACGAGTGGCAATACTTCAGACGCAGGGAAATCGGCTTCGACGGGCCTTGGCGACACCGTCAAGCGAGCCTCGCCGTCGACAGCCGTCGCCAGCGGCCCGTTGCTCGCGCGCGCCGACCTTTTGCCGCCGGCAAAATGGATGCCCCCAGACGTCGACGAAAGCATGCCGGCTGTGGACGCCACCGTTGCGTGCCCGCTGCAAAAAATTACCGATGAAACCGCGAAGCGCGTCAGCGCCTTCGTGGATGGCGTCAATCGAATCAGCGCCACCGAAATGCTCGATCATGAAGTGATCGACCGCTACGGCCTGATCGCGAAACACGAAACCCGCAAGTTTGGCTACGTCGAATCGCTCTACGAAGTAAAGCCCGGCATGTATCGCGTCGAGGAATATCGCGACGGCACTATGGGACTCGATGTTTTTCCGGAGCGCCTCGCCTCGCTCGGGCTTGGCTCACTTGTGATGATTTTTCACCCGGTCTATCGCGATGAATATGATGTTACCTGCGAGGGCCTGAGCCACTGGCACAACAAGTTGGTGTGGCAGCTGCATTTTCGCCAGAAAAAAGATAAGCCGTCGCGCCTGCGCGAATACAGCATCGGCAAACAAGTATTTCCGGTGGGGCTGCGGGGACGCGCATGGATCGCTGCCGACACCTACCAGGTCGTCAGCCTCGAAACCGATCTCGTCGCGCCGATTCCCCAGATTCGCCTCGCCGCCGAGCACACCTCGATCGACTACGCTCCAGTGAAATTCCGCAACGGCTACGAAGAATTGTGGCTTCCCCAAAACGCGGAACTCTTCTTCGACTTCGGCGGACGCCGCATTCATCGACGCCATCACTTCGACGATTACCGTTTATTCTCCATCGACGAACAGCAGAAAATCTCCGCGCCGCCTTCCGAAGCCGACCTGAAGCCTGGCTCCGATCCGTCACAATAGCGAAAAATCCTCAGCATTGGCGCCAATTGCGCCGTTCGTTCTCCGCACCTTCGCACTTTAACCTCACCTCACATTGAATTTCCCAATCCGCGCGATGCGTTGTTTAACTTTGACTTACACCTGCAAACCCTTCAGGATTCGCAAAACTTCGGCACGGTCGCCGGACTTCCTGTTCCACTTCCTCCCCGATGAGGACGTTCAACCCAGGGTGAGTTCGGGTGTGTGGGCTGCTCGTTCCTCGAGCTTCGGTTCCATAAAACTTGGAAATTGAGGTTGCCTTCACCGGCAACAGCGCACTTCCCATTCCTTTTAAACCTGCTGCCCAGGGGCGGCACGGTCGGCCCATTTTCAAAAACTAGATTGTGAGGGACGGGGATGAAAAGACTCTTCGTAGTGCTTCTATTTGTATTTTCCGTCGGCTTACCTGCCATGGCGCAGACGTATCGCGGCGCCATCAACGGCACCGTGACCGATCCGTCCGGCGCCGTAGTGCCCGGTGCGGCGGTCAAGGCAACCAACAAAGCCACGGGAATCGATCACGCCACGGTTTCGACAAGTGATGGACAATTCGCGTTTCAGGATTTACCGGTCGGCGCCTACTCCGTGACGGTCACGGCTGCGGGTTTTCCGGTGCTGACGGTGGAAGGAATTCTGGTAGAGCAAGGCGCGGTTTACACCTTGCCCGCCGCGCTGAAAATTTCACAGGCCGCCACCTCGGTTGAGGTCTCGGCGGCGGCGCTCTCGCTCGACACGACGTCGGAGACACAAACCACGCTTGTCGGCGGCGCCGATTTGCAGAGCATGCCGCTCAACGGACGCGACTTCACGCAGCTCGTCGGTGTCGCTCCCGGGTTCGCGGGATACTCCGCCGGCGGCTACGGCTCACTCAACGGCACCCGCGCCAACCAGATCAACTGGCAGATCGACGGCGTCGACAACAACGACCTCTGGCACAACATTCCCGCCGTCAATCAGGGCGGCGTGTCCGACATCGCGGGCATCGTGCTGCCGATCGATTCGATCGACCAATTCTCGGTGCAGACGCAAGCCTCGCCGGAATCGGGCCGCAATCCTGGCGGCACGGTCGATCTCGCGCTGAAATCCGGTGGCAACAACTTCCACGGCTCGGCCTACTTCTACATCCGCAACGAAGCATTCGCAGCCGCCTCGCCGTTCGTCGACTCGAAAAAGGAGAATCGCAACCAGCAGTACGGCTTCTCGGTTGGCGGCCCGATCCTCAAAGATCGGCTGTTCTTCTTCCTCTCATTCGAGAAGCAACGATTCACGATCGGTCTGCCAGGTCTCGGTACTGAACCCTCCGCCGACTATCAGACCGCGGCAATCGGGGAGATGGCGAAGTTTGGCGTAACGCCGAACCCGGTGATGACCGACCTCCTTACCGAGTTGTGGCCATCGTATGCGCTCACAGGTCCAGCCACTCCCGACAACTATTCGAGTCCTGACCCTGAATACGGCTACAGCTACAACGGTCTGGGCAAGATCGACTATAAAATCAACGACAAGAATACGGTATCGTTCCACTACTTCGCCGGCCAGGGAAACCAGGTCGCGCCCGTCGGCGGCACCGCGCTCTCCGAAGCCGCCTCCGAACTGAAGTATTACTACGAGGTTGCGCCGATTCACGTTTCCAACTACGCCGCGTCGTGGAACTCGACGTGGTCGCCGAAACTCTCCAACCAGTTACTCGCTGGCGTAAACTACTTCCATCAGACCTTCAGCGATTTCAACACCAACTTCGATCTCGCTAGCGCCGGCCTCAATCTCTACGACGGCTTCAATCTCCCCGGCGCCCCCAACATCCAGATCACCGGCTTTGACGAAATTGGCCTGACGCCTCCGGAAGGCCGCGAAGACATCACCGGCCACCTGACCGACGTCGTTTCGTACACGACCGGCAAGCATCAGTTCCGCTTCGGTGGTGAATTCCGCCGAGCGCAACTCACCGAGTTCTATCATCGTCACGCGCTCGGCAACATCCTCTTCGACGGCTCGCAAGGTCCATGGGCCGGCGACCCGACTGCCGACAGCAACGTGCTCGCGCTCTCCGATTTCCTCGCGGGCGACGTCAGCCGCTCTAGCATCGCTATCGGCGATCCAGTTCGACTCGTCTATGTCAAAACTTTTGCACTCTTCGCGCAGGACGCCTGGCAGGTCAGCCAGAAGCTCAGCGTCAACTATGGCTTGCGTTGGGACTACGAAGGCCCGATCGGCAACGACAAACACGATTTGTCGGTGTTCGATCCAGCCAAAGGCGGCCTCGTATTCCAAGGCGCGGGCATCAGCAGCGTCTACCCGAAGGACTTCAAGAATTTCTCGCCGCGAGTCGGTTTCGCCTACAAGGTCGGCCAGAGAGGCGATCTCGTCGTGCGCGGCAGCTTCGGCGTTTACTTCGACACGCCGAACTTGAACCCGTTCCTCGACAATCGCCCGAACAACGGCGCTCCCAACGGTCTCGAAGGCAATCCCGCCGGCCCGTCGCCGGTTCAGACGATCCCCAACAACGGCTTCACGATCGCGTCGGGCGTGCCTCTGTTTATCCCGTCGGCGACTCCCTGCCCCACGGGCAACGGTTGCGGTCAGGTATTCAACATTTTCTCGGTCAGCCAGAACTTCCGCACTCCGTACAACTACAACTACACCCTACAGATCGAGAAGTCGCTCGGTCGCTCGCTCCTCTGGCAGGTCGGTTACGTTGGCAGCGCCGCTCATCGCTTGATGACCACCGCTGACATCAATCAGCCGCCTCCAGGCATCTACGCGGACGACGCTGCGGTACAAGCCGCGCGGCCGTTCTTCGCCACGTTCCCAGACTTCGGCATCATCAACCAGATCGAGACCAACGGAAATTCCAACTACAACTCGCTCCAGACCGTCCTCAAAGTGCGGGAGTGGCATCGCTTCACCAGCCAGTTCACGTACACCTGGGCGCACGGCCTCGACGACATGACGCAGTACCGCGGCACCCTTCCTCAGGACAGCTTCAACCTGAAAGGCGACTACGGCAGCATGGACTTCGACACACGCCACAATTTCACCGCCGTGTTGAACTACGATCTGCCCAATGCCAACCACCTGCGTCCACTGCTCAACGGGTGGGAACTCAGCAGCTTGGTCTCGCTCCACACTGGCCAGCCGTTTACCGTCTTCTCGTCCAACGACACCAGCGGCACGGAAGAAGGCGAGCAACGTGCCAACCTCATCGGCGATCCGTATGCCGGCGTCTCGCACAAATTCAGCAAGAGCGGCGTCCAGTGGATCAACCCCGCTGCGTTCGCGGACCCTGCGCCAGGAACACTAGGCAATGGCGGACGCAACGCTTTCTACGGACCGGGCTACGCTTCGGTCGACTTCAGCGTCGTGAAGAATACGAAAATCACCGAGCGGATCGGTTCGCAGTTCCGCGTCGAGATGTTCAACCTCTTCAACCGCATCAACCTGGCGCCGCCGAGCGGCACCAACGGCAGCGGCCTCGGCATCACCGCCGACACCATCGGCGACTACAACGGCGCGCCGGGTATCGGCCCGGGTGAAGCCTTCAACATGCAGCTGGCGCTGAAGATCATCTTTTAAGCGCAGTTAGACTTCTCACCCCAACCTTTCGCGAATGCGCGATGCGGACGGACCTCTGCATCGCGCGTTCCGCGAGAGTCTTTTGGCAACCGCTCTATACTCATTTCACTGCATAAACTAAAACTTTTGTCATCCCGAGCACGGCGAGGGATCTGATTTTGCAGTCTTAGTGAGTCGTGGCTTTAGACACGACGTAAAATCCCGCAACAAAAAGGCATTTACTCCTAAAGTAACCGCAGTCAGGAGTCTCCCAATGACCACGCGCCGCACCTTCCTGATGAAGATCGCCCAAGCCGGCGGCTACGGCGCAGCCTACGCTATGATGCAGTCGCTCGGCCTACTTGCCATCCCCGCCACAAAAGCAAGCACCATCGCACTCCCCCAAAATTCCGGCAAAGGCAAATCCGTAGTCATCTTAGGCGCAGGAATTGCGGGCCTGGTCGCCGCCTGGGAATTCCAAAAAGCCGGCTACACCTGCACTATCCTCGAAGCCCGCAATCGCGCCGGCGGCCGCAACTGGACCATCCGCAACGGCACCCGCATCGAAATGACCGACGACACCGCCACAACCTGCAACTTCGCCGAAGGCCACTATTTCAACGCCGGCCCCGCGCGCCTGCCGTCCGCGCATCACACGATCCTCGGCTATTGTCGCGAATTGGGTGTTCCTCTCGAAGTCGAAGTGAACAGCTCGCGTAGCGCTCTGCTGCAATGCGACTCGCTCAACAATGGCAAGCCTGTCGAGCAACGCCAGGTCATGAACGACACCCGCGGTCACGTCGCCGAGCTCCTGGCGAAATCCATCAACAAGCAAGCCCTCGACGAAGACCTCTCGAAGGAAGACAAAGAGCGCATGCTCGAATTCCTTCGCAAGTACGGCGATCTCTCGCCCGACAATTTTTATAAGGGTTCTTCGCGCTCGGGATACAAAACCGATCCCGGCGCTGCCGATAAAATCGGCACGCCGCGCGATCCGCTCGACATGCACACGCTTCTCAACGCCAGCCTTTGGGAAGCCCTGCTGTTCGAAGAGATGTACGACATGCAGGCCACCATGTTTCAACCCGTCGGCGGCATGGACCAGATCGCAAAAGCGTTCGAAACACGGCTGGGCAACACAATCCGCTTCGAAACCTGCGTCGAGCAAATCCGCAAAACTTCAAACGGCGTCCGCATCGGCTACCGCAATCGCAAAACAGGCACCGCCGGCTCCATCGAAGCCGATCGATGCATCTCCGCTATGCCGTTGTCTATCCTCAAAACCATCGACGCCGATTTTTCTCCCGATTTCAAAGCGGCCATCGAAGGCGCCACGTACGATTCCGCGTACAAAATCGCCTGGGAATCGCGCCGCTTCTGGGAGCAAGACTATTCGATCTATGGCGGCATTTCCTTCCCGAAACAAACCGTCGGCGTCGTCTGGTACCCGAGCGCAAATCTCTTTTCCGAGAAAGGCATCGTCGTCGCCGGCTACGGCGTTGAAAACGACATGCCCATCGGCAAACTCGATTACCAGGGAAAACTCGCAGCCTCACGCAGCGCGATCGAACTTCTGCATCCCGGCTGTTCGAAAGAACTCACCAACCCCGTCTACATTTCCTGGGGCCGCATCCCCTACAACCTGGGCTCTTGGATCAAACACTTCGGCCAAAAAGACGAAGGCCTGCCCGGTTACGCCCGCCTAACCGAACCCGACGGCCCCATCTACATGGCCGGCGACCACGTCACCCACTTGGTCGGCTGGCAAGAAGGCGCCGCCCTCTCCGCCCACCGCGCAGTGACCCAACTCCATCACTCCTTCACCACCTGATGGCAGTAAGGATCGTGCTCTTTTCAGGGGTAACGCAGGCAACGACAATTCGTACAGCGGAGAAGCAATGTCGACAAAACGAAGTGTACGAACAATCGCCGCAGCCGTAGCTTCGACCGGCCGTCGTTGTTTCGTGAACGACCAAAGTTAGATTGGTCGTGTGGGTTAAATTCGTTTGGCGAGTTGAAAGTTCCAGATATTGTGAGTGAGTAGGTGCCTGCCTGAGTTCCCGTTGAACCCCCGAACCTCCGCCACATCCGCTCGCGGCGAACATAAGCCCGAGGCAAAGCAACAGGACCGTATTTGGTGAATCGAGAAATGCTCCGCAGACTCATTCAACGGAACATTTCCTCTATACTTTCTGGACGCCTGATATCACTCTTTCGTATTTGCTGTGTGCTCAATCTATATCCCGGATGAACGAATTCCTGCCGAGTAAAAGGAAGAAGTGTCGGGTGTTTTTAGTGCCCATTTCAACAGCAACTCGCGCGACTGAGCGCGGTCATTCTGTGGGCGTGAATGCTTGCCGCCGCTGCAGGAATTGTCGAACAGCCGGATCGCGTTCCAATCCGATCGCAATTTGGTAAGCTTCGTGCGCTTCACTTCCCCTTTTCATTTTCGTGAGCAACTCCGCGCGAACCGCCCAATACGGCTGGTACTCCGCGAGCCGCGAATCCGCGGCAATCTTGTCCAACTCGACCAACGCGATTTGCGCCCCCTCGGTCTCCGCAATCGCGAGCACTCGATTGACCGCAACCACCGGGGAACCAGTCAACGCAAAGAGCACATCGTAAAGTTTTACGACCTCGACCCAATTCGAGATTCCCGTCAGGCAACGATGAACGTGCGCCGATTGCAGTGCCGCCTCCAGTTGGTATCGCCCGGGAACGCCGGACCGGCTCGCGCGCAGAAGCAACTCTTCCGCCCCCCCGATCGTTTCGCGATCCCAGGCCGAAGTATCCTGCTCGGCCAACGGCACATATTCGCCGTCCGCGTTGCGCCGCGCTTTCCGCCGTGCCTCGGCATGCAACATCAATGCGAGTAGTCCCAAACTTTCCGGCTCATCCGGAAGCATCTCCACCACGATCCGCGCGAGAAAAAGTGCTTCCTCGCTCAGATCGCGCCGCGCAACGTCAGCGCCTCCCGGCTCGCTCCACCCTTCCGCAAACGCAGCATAGATGGCCTCCAGCACGGTCTCGAGCCGCCCCGCAAGTTCCTCACTCTCCGGAATGCGAAACGGAATCCCGGCGTGTCGTATTTTTTCTTTTGCGCGCACGAGTCTTTGTCCCATCGCCGCCGGCGACATCAAAAACGCCGACGCAATCCTTTTCGCGTCGAGGCCCAGAACTACCTGCAAAATCAGCGGCGATCGCACCGCCGCATCAATTGCCGGATGCGCGCACGCAAACATCAACGCCAGCCGCCGGTCGGGAATCGCCGAGGCTTCGGCTGCAGCCGCTTCTAAACCATCAGCCATCAATTTCAGATCCGCGCCGGCCGCATCACGCGTCTCTCCGCGCCGCGCCGCATCGATCGTTTTTCGCCGTGCCACTGTCAGCAGCCACGCTTCCGGATTGTCCGGGCATCCATTCCGCGGCCAATCCACCAAAGCGGAAGCGAACGCTTCCGACAATGCGTCCTCCGCCGCCGCAACGTCGCGTGTCCGCGCCGCGAGAAACGCCACCAGCTTTCCGTAGCTTCGCCGCGCCACTAATTCGGCGATCACTCGCGCGTCGCCCGCGTTCGGCGTCGCGCCACGACTCAACATCCCGGATGGATTCACATCTGGCATTCGTATCTCGAGTAAATCTGACCGGCCTACTCGTTACTCTGGTCGATACCACAACAGCACCGTTCCATTCGCAAACGGCCGCGTTTTGGTCAGCTTCAGGTTCGTCTTGTGCACGCCGTCGAACATCGACTTCCCTTTACCGATCACCACCGGCGTCAGCGCGATCTGATATTCGTCGATCAAGTTCGCTTCCGCCAGGCGAGAAATCAGGTTGCCACTGCCCAGGATCACGATGTCGTCGCCAGGTTCGTTTTTCAGCTTCGTAACCTCCGAAACCAATTCGCCCTTGATGAGCCGGGTATTGTTCCACTTCGCTTCGTTCATGCTGCGTGAAAACACCAGCTTCGGCTGCTTGTTCATCGCCTCTGCTACAACCGGCATATTCTGCATCGCCATCGGCGTCGGCCAGTATCCTGCCATCATGTCGTACGTCTTCCGCCCAAATGCGAGCACCGCACCGCCCTTCGCGTTTTCATTCGTGAATTGCAGCCACTCCGGATCGAACTTATGCGCCCAGTTCATGTCCCCGTCAGTGCCGGTGTAGTATCCATCGAGAGTCACATTATTGAACACGACTATCTTCCGCATCTCGGATCTCCTCTGCGCATCTCAAATTTCCAAACTGCCGACCGGACTGCGCCCCCGCGTACGAAGCATTCACTCGGGTTTAATGAAGTCGTTGATGTCGCGCGTAAGCCACGTGCCTTCAAAAATCGGCCGCACCTCAACAACGCCATGCAGCGCCGTCGGCGAACGAGCGGCCCAAGCGAGCGCCTCGTCCAGATTTTCGACTTCGATCAAGTGGAACCCACCAAGCTGTTCCTTGGAATCTGTATACGGCCCATCCAGCACTTTCGGCTTGTCGCTCGCGACGCGGACCGTAGTAGCGGTAGCGGTCGGCTGCAATCCCACGGAATTTTTCAACACGCCGGCCTTCGTCATGGCTTCCATGTATGCCTTATAGGCGCCAAGCCAATGTTTTTGCTCCTCACGCGTCAACCGGGGCCAACCAGCTTCGCCTACATAATCCAGCAGGACGTATTTCATTTCCTTTCCTCCCAATGACTTGGCATCCCTACCTTATAGACAACTGGAGTCTTGCTTCATTACCATGACGTTCCACTCAGCCTCATTCAGACATGGCTCAAAATAAATTTTGCAGAGCCCCGAGTAATTTGCAGAGTTGATAGTACGTCTCCCCATCTCAGGCAACAGATGAACAATTTTTGATCGACGTTCGCCCGTCAAAAAACACGAGTCGCACAAAACCGGCCTGAGTAAGGTAACTCGTACAGCAATTACCTGATTGCGAATGACCTCCACACTTGTGCTAAAACCCCGCTCATTCGGAGCTGCCAGGTCCTCGCGAATCACCTTCGCGAAGAGATCGACGGCGTGGATTTGCCGTCTTTCCTTTCCCGGCCTTTTCGTTTATCTCGCTCTTCCAAGTCGAACCGCGGAGTCCGCGTGGCGGATGGGGGTCCCCATGTTCAGGCCGTCTTACCGAGTCATCGCCGTATTGTGTCTGCTCGTTGCAACTTCAGGTTTGTTACCCGCGCAATCGGATCTCGCAACAATTTCAGGATTTGTTCGTGACCCGTCCGGCGCCGCTGTCGCCGGCGTCAAAATCACCATTCACGGTGCGGCAGGAACTGACCGTATCGCTACGACGAACGAGTCGGGCTACTACGTATTCACCAACGTTCCCCCCGGCCTCTACACGATGAGCGCCGAGGCGCAAGGTTTTCAAAAATTTGAGTCGAGGGACAACAAAATCGACCCGGCCGCGCACATGGCGATCGATGCGAATCTCGTCGTCGGCGCTACGAACCAGACCGTCGAAGTTTCTGCATCTGCTGTCGTGCTGCAGACCGAATCCGCGTCGGTGCAGCAACTGGTCACCCGCCAACAGATCGACTCGTTGGAACTGAATGGCCGCAATCCAATTTCCATGGCAAATCTCGTGCCCGGCACGCATGGCGGCACGCTGGCGAATTTGAATTTTAACTTTTCGCAGGGCCCCTCCAATATCAACGGCGCGCGTACGCCCGAAAGTCTGATCACGTTCGACGGTGCTCCGGCGGTCCGCACGCGCTCCAACGGCACCAGCATCGGAGCCGCGGACGTCGACTCCACGCAAGAGATTCAAATTCTTACAGCGGACTACGCGCCCGAATACGGACGATCGTCGGGCGGCCAGATTCGCATCACGTCCAAGAGCGGCGGACAACAATTCCACGGCGCCGCGTACGAATACGTGCGAAACACAATCTTCGACGCGAATCCTTGGCAACGTAACGCCGTCCCGGCAACGACGAAAATTACCGCGCCGATTCACTACAACCAGTTCGGCTACAACCTCAGTGGTCCTTTCTACATCCCCGGCCACTTCAACGAGAGCAAGACAAAGGTCTTCTGGTACTGGGGCGAGGAGTGGGTGCGGTATATCTTCACCGACACGAACGCCTTGACGGTGCCGACAGCGGCGATGCGGACGGGGAACTTCAGCGAGCTTCTTGATCCAAACAACATTTTCTATCACAAGACGGTACAGCTCGTTGATCCAAAGACCGGTTTGCCGTTCGCTGGAAATATCATTCCAGCCACCTCATTGAGCCCGAACGGCCTCGGGATATTGAATGCCTATCCGATGCCAAACCTTACGACCCCGATCAACGGCAACCAGAATTGGTTCTTCTCGGCACAGCACCCGCAATATCAGCGAAAAGATACGGTCGCAATCGACTTGAATCTCACGGAATCACAGCATCTCCGGTTCCGCCGTGTCTATTTCACCTTCTTCGAGTATCAACCGCTCGACGGCGGCACCAACGAGACGCCGAAATTCTTCGACCGGCCCAATCAAACCAACTCTCTCGACTACGTTTGGACGATCAGCCCCACAAAAGTGAACGAGGTACTTTTTACGTTCAGCCTGGACAACGTCCACATCCCCGTCGACCAGGCAAACTTTCTCGATCGCACGACCGTCGGCTTGAACTATCCCTACATCTTTCCGGACGGAAAGGAAATTCCAACGCGCATCCCGACCGTGAACATGTCTGCTTTCTCGCAACTGAGTGGCGGACCGTATCCGTCGCATTCGGCGGGACCGATCTTCGATCTGTCGGATAGCTTCTCCTGGGTGAAAGGTAACCATACGCTCAAGTTCGGGGGACTTTGGGAATACCAGGGCGAGAACGACAACGACGAAATCAACGTGCAAGCTTGCCCGACCTGCACGAACAACCAGAACGGTCAGTTTCTTTTCAGCGATAACGGCGGAGACTTTGTCCGTCCCGGCTTCGCGGTCGCTTCCTCGGGAGCCGCGGCTGCAAACGCTGCTCTTGGACTCTTCGATTCCTATTCGGAAATCGGTCACCGTGCCTACACGTTGTTCCGTGGCACGATGTGGGAAACCTTCGCACAAGACACGTGGAAGGTGCGGCCAAACTTCACGCTGACGTACGGCGCGCGCTACACCGTGATCGTGCCTTATCACGCAGTCTGGGCCAACATGGCCGTGTTCGATCCCGCCCTGTACGACCCGGCCAACGCCGTGGCGATCAATCCGGCGAACGGACTCATCGAAGGAACTCCGACGATCGCTCAGCTTTACAACGGCATGGTGATTCCCGGCAGCTCCTTCCCTGGCTCTGCCACGGGTCGTGTGCCGGAAGCAACTTCCGGGCTCTACAACGGTTTGTTCCGCGGCCTTCCCAATCGCTACTCCGACATACAGTGGGGAGATATCCAACCACGGGTCGGAATTGCGTACCAGCTGACGAAGAAGACCGTCGTAAGAGGGGGCGCCGGCAGCTTCTATACGCGACTCGGCGTAAGCGACTCGATCTTCCTCGGCGGCAATCCGCCGTTTCAACCGAATGCGAGCGTCTCGTTCGGAAATGTGGACAACCCCGGTGGCACTGGCACCGCCGCCGTACCGTTGGTTGTTACGACGCAGAGCAAAGACTTCAAAAATCCCGAAGCTTGGACTTGGAATACCACCGTCGAGCGGGAAATTTTCTGGAACTCCCAGCTGACGATTGGTTACGTCGGACGCCGCGGCCTGCACTTGCAGCGAGAAGCGGATATAAACCAGCCGACCACAACGGAAGTAGCGGACAATCCTGGGGTCAACATCAACGCGCTGCGCCCGTTCAAAGGGTTTGGTTCCATCCGCGAAACCGACAACGTCGCGAGCTCGATGTACAACTCATTGCAAGTGTCATGGAATCGGCGCTTCAGCAATACGTTCCAGTTCGGCGTTTCCTACACGCTCTCGAAGAGTATGGACAACGGGTCGAACCAGCGCGATGTCGTGCCCGACACGTACGACACGACGAACCTGTGGGGCCCGTCGGAATTCGATTCGCGTCACTCCGTCACCATCAACTACCTCTACCAGTTTCCAATCTTCCGCGGACAACGCGGACTTGCCGGAAAACTTCTTGGCGGCTGGCAGATCAGCGGCATCACGCAATTCCAGACCGGTGTGCCGTGCAGCGTCATCGCGCCCAACGTGGACTATGCGGGAGTGGGACAAGACGCGAACTGGGGTTGCGGCGGCAACGGTCAATTCTGGGTCGTGAACGGCGACCCGAGAATCATCGGGACGTTTGGGCCGAGCGGTCAGTGGTTCGCGACGACGAATCCGGACGGCAGCCCGATCTTCACGGCGCCGACGCCCGGGACATTCAACACGCAGCGAGTTCGCAATTTAATCTACCAGCCGGGATTTCAGAACTGGAATATGGGCTTGTTCAAGGCGTTCCCCGTGAACGAGCACCTGCGATTTCAATTCCGCGCCGAAGCATACAACGTCTGGAACCATCCAAACTGGTGCGGCAACAGCGGATGCAGCGGCACCACCAACATCGGCCTGAACCCCACGAATACCGCCACCTTCGGAAAAGTTCTCTCCAAAGGCAGCGGCAGCTCCGGCCAGGGCGAACGAAACCTGCAACTCTCCCTACGCATGGAGTTTTAATTGCAAACGAAGTTTCGTAACCGAAAATCAACTACCGACGCCTGAGCGCGAACGTCACCAATTCAAAAAAGCTAGAAACCGAAACAAAAGCCGCGTCGGAACGAGCTGCGCCGGAAAAAGGAAAAGGCCGCTGCGATTGCTCGTAGCGGCCTTTCTAATGTAATCCCG
>CAVWQK010000010.1:0-191051 GCA_963757145.1 uncultured Acidobacteriota bacterium | reverse complement strand
GTGAGAGGCGGGCCAGGTCGTCCCGCCTCTCGTGTTCCCCTTTCGGGGAATGTCCGGCCAGCCTGACGGAGGGCGGCTAGCCGGTCGTGTGTTGGCCTGCCTATGTAACCCCATTCCCCCGAAAAAAGTTTCGCGTTCCCCAAAAAAAAGTGAGTAAAATCCGGCTCGCCCGCAAAGGTTCGCCCGCGGGCCCCAACTTTATGGCACGACCCTCTCACCTGAGCCCCGATAATATTCTTCGTTTTCTACAAGTTAGGACGGATCCTGCGTCCCCAGACGATATCTCGCGCGGCCTCCGCCTCAAGAAATCCGACCGCCCCCACCTGTTCAAAATGATCGGAAAACTCAAAAAGCGGGGTGCCATCCGCGAATTTCCGGGCGGGCGCTATCACCTTTCGGCGTCAAAGCAAGAACGCGACACCGATATCACTCCCTCCCAGCGACCCTCCTTACAGGCTCAGCCTCAATCTACCCCCCGCCGCGACGAACTCACCGGCCGCCTCGTCCTCCATCACGACGGCTACGGCTTCGTCGTGCCAGACATTCCCACCCCTCAGTACGCCGGCGATATCTTTATCCCCCGCGATGCGGTGGAAGACGCCATGCACGGCGATCGCGTCCTCGCCAAGATTCTCCGCACCGGAATCGGGCACGGCCCTCAGCGCGCCGAAGGGCGCATCCTCCGCGTTCTGGGTCGGGCGCATCCGACCGTCGTCGGTCTTTTCCGTTACGGTCCGCGCTTCAACTCCGTCTTGCCCTACGACGCGCGCATGCAGCACGCCGTCGAAATTCCTCCCGGCGACGAATTCACGCCCGAACTCGCGAAACAACACGGCCTCCCCGTTCCGAGCGCTTCCGCTGGCGGTGATCGCAACGCTCCGTCGCGCGCGTCGCGTCGCATTCCGCGTCTTGAAGAACTCGACGGCGCCGTAGTCAACGTCGAGATCCTCCGCTTTCCCCGAGGCGGCTCTTCTCCCACCGGCCGCGTCATCGAAATTCTCGGCCGCCCCGGCGATCTCGGTGTCGACATCGAAATCATCATCCGGAAACATCACCTGCCCTACGTTTTTCCGCCCGAGGTTATCAGCGAAGCCGAGCGTCTCGCCGAACCGGTGCAGGAATCCGACACGCAAGACCGCGAAGATTTCCGTCACCTTCCCATCGTCACCATCGACGGCGAAACCGCCCGTGATTTCGACGATGCCGTCTACGTCGAACATCGTCCTGAGGGCACCTGGCGTCTGCAGGTTCACATCGCCGACGTCGCCCACTACGTCCGCACCACGACACCGCTCGACAACGAAGCACGCCTCCGCGGTACCAGCGTTTATTTCCCAGATCGCGCCGTCCCGATGCTCCCCGAAGCCCTTTCGAACGGCATGTGCTCGCTCAAACCGCGCGAAGATCGCCTCGTTATGAGCGCGCTCATGGAATTCGACGCGCGCGGCAACATGACGGGCTCCCGGATGACCTCCGGCGTCATCAAGTCCGCCGAGCGCATGACCTACACCAACGTCAACAAGGTCCTCGAAAACGACCCCGAAGCAACCGCACGCTACACGTCGCTCGCGCCGCATTTCCGCAACATGAAGGAACTCGCTCTCCTCCTCAATGCGCGCCGCAACGAGCACGGCTCCATCGATTTCGACCTGCCAGAGCGTGTCATCGAGCTCGACGCGCAAAATCGCATGATCAACATCGGTCGCAGCGAACGCAACATCGCTCACCGCCTGATCGAAGAGTTCATGCTCGCCGCCAATCGCGCCGTCGACGGCTACCTGCTGAAGCGCGCCATCGGCAGCCTGCATCGCGTCCACGAAAAGCCCGACGCCAAGAAAGTCTTGGAGTTTGAGGAATTGGCCCGCGCGTTCGGCTACTCGCTAGGCGTCGAAGGATTGCATCAGCAGGAGATAGCGGTTCGCCACGGACGCACGCCCGCTCCCGCAAAAGCCGGCCGCCCCGATTCCTACGGTCACGGCCGCGAGCGCGGCATGCGCGTGGCACTCCCGGTAGCCGCCGCCGATCTGCGCATCACTCCGCAACACTATCAACGTCTCGTGCGAAAACTCTCCGGCAAGCCCGAAGAGCGCATCGTCTCCTACCTCATGCTTCGCTCCCTGAAGCAAGCCCGCTACGCCGCCGACCCACTCGGCCATTTCGCGCTCGGCTTCGACGAGTACACGCATTTCACCTCGCCGATTCGCCGCTACCCCGACTTGATCGTCCACCGCACGCTGAAGTGGGCGCTCGCTCACCCCAACGAAGCGCCTCCGTCGCAACCCAAGCCCGCGCCCAAAGCCGAAGCCGTCCTTTATTCTCACGCGCAACTCGAAGAGATTGCGGCCGAATCTTCCGAAGCCGAACGCCGCGCCGCCGGCGCCGAGCGCGAACTGATCGATTGGAAGACCGCTCAATTCATGGAGCAGCACCTCGGCGAGGAATACAAAGGCTTGATCATCTCCGTCCAGAAATACGGCTGCTTCGTCGAACTCTTCGAAGTCTTCGTCGAAGGCTTGTTGCCCATCACCGCGATCGAAGAATTCGCCGGTGCGCGCTGCATTTACCGCGAAAAAGACCACGCCATCGTCGCCATGCCAAGTAGCGACAACCGCCGCGCGGGCAAGGGCCGCGGCAGCCAGCGCGGCGTCCACACCCGTCCGCTACTCTGGCAGCATGGTGACCGCGTCAAAGTCCGAGCGGAACGCCTCGACCCCATCCGCCGCCGCGTCGAATTCGCCCTGCTGTAGCCGGGGCATGGGTCGGTTGCGTGTGTGGCTGGGCTGCTGAGATCCATCGGCTACCCCTTCGGGTAGCCTCCAAGATGACAGGTGTCGACAGGGCTGAGTTGGAGGTGACGGTGAAGGGCGTGGAAGCGAATTCGACGGTGCGAAGGGTTCGCTGCACCGCCGCCCCGTATTCCGTTGTCGTGGCGAGTTCCAAAATGGGACGGTGTGGGGTATACCCCGTCCATTTTTGTGGAGTCTGGAACCCGACGTTCCGGTGAGTTCGCGCCAAGCTAAGTTTATGGAGGAGACGTGGGTTAGCGATTGGGCGTGCTTAGGAATGCGTTGGAGTCTGTATCTTGTTGAAAGTGTTGGGCTTGCGGCGACAAAAGATTTGCGTTTTTGCCGGAGTTGCGGATGCAATTGTAACTGACTATAAATAGGCACTAATGATACCTAGAAGTCACAACCGATTTCCGAGTTTCTAAACAACAGAGGGACGGACGGAATCGGCGGGAGTAGGTTCGGCTCCGCTGCCCGTTCTGGTATTCTGGACTGTCAACTCGCAAACAACGGCGCGGCTCCACGCTCGCCGCACCATTTCAAAGGAGAACGACCCATCGTGAGCACGACCACTGCCCCAGAACGCGCCGTGAAGCGCGTCTTTAACTTCAACGCAGGACCTTCCGCCCTTCCGCTGTCCGTACTCGAACGCGTCCGCGAAGAGCTGCTCGACTGGCGCGGCTCCGGCATGTCCGTTATGGAAATGAGCCACCGCTCGCCCGAATTTGAGGGCATCAACGCCGCGGCCGAGGCCGGCATCCGCAAGCATTTGTCGGTGCCCGACGACTACTCCGTTATTTTCCTCCAGGGCGGCGGCAGCCTGCAGTTCACGATGGTGCCGATGAACCTGTGCCTTCCGAACAAACCGGTCGATTTGATCCATACCGGAACGTGGACCGCGAAAGCCCTCGGCGAATTGAAAAAGGGAATTCTTCACAACGTCGCGGCTTCTACCGAAGCGGAAAAATTCACGCGCGTCCCGACGCAGGACGAAATCAAGCTTTCGGCCGATGCTTCCTACCTGCACATCTGCACCAATAACACCATCGAAGGGACGCAATGGCACGCGCTGCCGAACCCGGGGCACGCGCCGCTGGTCGCCGACATGTCGTCTGACATCGCATCGCGCGTGATCGACGTGAAGAAGTTTGGTTTGATTTTCGCCGGCGCCCAGAAAAATCTTGGGCCCAGCGGAGCTACTGTCGTGATCGTTCGCAAGGACCTCGCCGAGCGCGCCGATAAGAATCTGCCGACGCTGCTGCAATACCGCTCACAGATCAAAGAGAAGTCGCTGTATCACACGCCGCCGACGTTCGCGATCTACATGATCGGATTGATGATGGAGTGGATCACCGCCGAAGGCGGAATCACCGCGATCGAAAAGCGCAACGACGCCAAAGCGAAGCTGCTCTACGACACGATCGATGGAAGCAGCGGCTACTACGCCTGCCCCGTGGAAAAATCTTCGCGCTCAAAGATGAACGTAGTCTTCCGGGTAGCCGGCGGCGACGAAGCCAAAGAAAAGAAATTTTCGAAAGAAGCCGAAGCCGCAGGTCTGGTCGGCACACCTGGCCACCGCTCGGTGGGCGGCATGCGCATCTCGCTCTACAACGCGGTTACACCCGAGGCGCTGCAAGCCTTGACCAGCTTTATGCGCGAATTCCAACGCACCAACGGCTAATTTGCGATGACAAAACTCGATTCCCGGGCCACAGGCTTGGCTTTGGAGATGTAGGCAGCTGTCAAAAGGGACAGGTGAGCGTTCGTCACACTGTCCCTTTTTCTTTCCCGCCGCTACGCTTCGCGCGAGATGATAACGACATCGTCGTTCTCAGGGTCGTTTCCAAACTATCGTTTCCAAACTATCCAGGAAACCCAGTGCGCTCCTGTGCGGGCGCGGCGGAGGCAAAGCCATGAACGAAAACGACTATCTCCAGCAAGTGGCAACTCTCACCCAGTTTCAACATCACCCGCAGCAAGGGCCGTGGGGCCGCAAGTCGGGCAGTGTCGTGGGAACGCGCGACGGATACATAACGGTGATCGGATTCAATCACAACCGCCAAGGCTATCTCGTGGCGATCATTGTGCGTTTCAAGAAGCAGCCGCAAGTCGATTCATTGAAAGCCGCGCTAAAGGGCGCATCGCTGCCCCAGGGGAAGGGGCGCATCGTGGAAGTCGGCGCGGACTTCCTGCGCTTGGAATGGCAGTACTCGCTCATCAAGCCAAAGCCAGAAGACGTCACGAAACTGTCGGATGCCTTGCGTGAGGCGATCAAACCGCTGGCGCCCGGATTCGACGGGCGATGCCAAGAGTGTGCATCCACGACCATGTCTTCGATGACTCTCGTAAACGGCCTGCCCGCCTACATTTGTTCGGGATGTCAGGATCGAATGCGACGCAACGTCGATCAGGCTTCCGTAGATTACGAGGCGATCGTGCCGAACCATCCGAATGGAGTGGTTCTCGGAATCGGCGCAGCGCTTGCAGGAGGAATCGCGTGGGGCGTGATTGCGTATGGGATCAACATGATTTTCTTGTACGGCGCGATTCTGATCGGCTACTTCGTCGCGGGCGCTGTGCTGAAGGGAACGGGAAAGGTCACCCGCTTCGGCCAGATCGTCATTCCGATCCTGACCGCAGCGAGTGTTATTTTTGGCGACGCCACGTTCGTGACGTTGCGGATCATGAAGTATCGCGGAGTGCCATTTTCGTGGGAGCTCTTGAAGGCTGTGATTCTCCGAATCGGGGCGTTCGAGACCCAGGGCTCGAATGTGGCCTCGATTATTTTCGCGCTTGTCGGCGCAGGCTATGCGCTCTACGCTGCGCGCAAGCCCAAGTTCAAAGTGGTGTTTCAACAACTCGGCGCGCCGAACGCGTGACGAGAGCTCGCCGCGAGATCGTAAATCGAAGCCTCAAATGGAAAGGGGCATCGCATGTTTTTGTGACGCCCCTTTTCTACATTCCTGTCGTGTTGCTTTCGTTGTGACGATTACGCCAGGTCGAATAGAAGGACTTCGGCGTTGTCGATTCCGGTCAGTTCGACGGATTTCTCCGCGGAGATTGCGGCGCCGTCACCGGTTCCTAGCGGTTTGCCGTTGAGCTTGACGCTGCCGCGGGCGACTTGCACGTAGGCGTGGCGTTCCGGTTTTAGAGCGTGTTTTACCTGTTCGCCGGCGCCGAGAACCGTCGCGTACAACTCGTTGTTCTGACGAATTTTCACCGAGCCGTCGCGACCATCGGGGGAAGCCAGCAACCGCAGCTGGCCGCGCTTTTCGGCCTCGCTGAAGTTTTTCTGGTCATATGCCGGCTTGTATCCGCGCTTATCCGGCATCATCCAGATCTGATACAGGTGCACAGGCTCGGTCTTCGACGCGTTGAATTCGCTGTGCGTCACGCCGCTGCCGGCGCTCATGTACTGAATGTCGCCCGGCTTGATCACTGAGCCGTTGCCCATACTGTCTTGATGCTGCAGCGCGCCTTCGAGCACGTACGTCACGATCTCCATGTCGCGGTGCGGATGCGCTGGAAATCCGCCGCCGCCGGCAACGCGGTCATCATTCATCACGCGCAGAGTGCGAAATTGCACGTGCTCCGGATCAAAATAATCGGCGAACGAAAATGTGAAATGCGTATCCAGCCAACCGTGGTTGGCGCGTCCGCGTTCGCCGCTCTTGCGAATCGTAATCATGTCTAACCCTCCAAGGACCGGTCTCAAGCCGATCGTCATCTTTCAACAAAACCATAATACTCGTTATAACGACTATTGTCAAGAGGTATATTAAACTTCAGCTAAGTCGCTGAAGGAGCGTGGTTTAACAGTTACTTTGAGCCGCGATTCGGGACGAGCGCGAACGCAAGGCGCTTGCGAGGACCGAGATACCGCGGCGTAGCTCAGCTGGGTTGCAGCTCGCGAAGCCGAGCATGAGGGCAGGGGGTTGGTAGTATTTCGCCGTGAAGCTCGACAGCGGAGTTACTTCGAGTCCGAGCCTTTCCGCTTGCTGCGCGGCTTCGTGGTCGGACTTCCATGTCATGAGCCAGCCGAGCGTGCGCATGCCTGCTCCTGCGTGGACGACGTCGAGCACTCCCTTGAGATGTTCGTCCGCAGCTGTTTTGAGAACGTCGATGCGGTCGGCATAGGCCTGGCGCATTCTCCGAATGTGATGTCCGAAATGTCCTTCGATGATGAACTCCGAGAGGATGGCTTGATCGAGCGTAGGTGGATGGCGGTCGACAAGGCTGCGGGCTGACGAGAACGCAGCTACGAGGCGCTCCGGCAGGACCATGAAGCCGAGACGCAGAGCGTTGAACAGCATCTTCGTGAAGGTGCCAACGTAGATGACGCAACTCGAACTGTCGAGTGCGTGCAGAGCGGCCACGGGGCGACCGAAGTAGCGGTATTCGGCGTCGTACTCGTCTTCGACGATCCACGCGTTTGCGGCGGCCGCCCAGCGAAGGAGTTCCATGCGGCGGTCGGCGGACATGACGACTCCCATAGGAAATTGATTGGCCGGCGTGACGTAGGCGAGCTGCGCTTTGGGCGCAAGCTTGCGACCTCTCTGCACGATGAGGCCATCTTCGTCGACGGGCACCGGAACAATGCGCGCACCTGTCGTGCGGAGTGTTTGAAGCGCACCCGAGTAACCGGGATCTTCCATCCAGACCTGGTCGCCGGGCGCGAGAAGGAAGCGACCGATGAGATCAAGGGCATGCTGCGCACCCGAGGTGACGATGATCTGTTCGGCAGAGCAACGCACCCCGCGTGAGGCGCCAACGTATTCCGCGATGGCGCGACGGAGCGGTTGATAACCCGCAGCGTTGCCGTGACCGTAGAGCGATCGCGGAGCGCGGCGTAAGACGCGCGAAGCAACGCGCGCCCAAAGTTCGACGGGGAAGAGATCGATGGCCGGCTCGTGGGAGCGGAAAGCTTTGCCGATGGAGCGAGACGCGGGCAGAACTTCCACATCTTTCAGAAATCGATGCAGGTGTTTGGAGACCACCGCCTTCGATGTGGGAAGAGCGAAGGGCGCCGGTTTGCGCGCTGCGGAGAGAGATTCATCTGGAACTCCGGACGCGACGTAGGTTCCCGATCCAACTTCCGTGCGCGTGTATCCCTCGGCTTGCAGCTGCTCGAAAGCTGCGACGACGGTTCCGCGCGAGAGCGAATACTGCATACCGAGGCTGCGTGTGGAGGGCATGCGGGCGCCAGGCTTCAAACGTCCGTCGAGGATGGCGCCGCGCAGTTCTGTGTAAAGCCAGCGCCAAAGATCCTGCTTGCCAGCGGGCGAGTTGAGCGAAAGATCCTGGAATGCCTCTTCTTTCGGCATCGCTGGTTCCTGCCAGCCTCAAACTCGTGTGAAAGTGGACCAGTCCATATTTGCATTATGGACCTTTTCTCTGAACCACATGCAGCTTAATGTCGGGTTCAAGGAGATTGACCCAATGCAATCAAGAATGGAAGCACAAAAGGTATCACCGGCAGCTTATCAAGCGATGTTGGGGCTGGAGATGTTCGTTCGCAAACATTCCAAGCTCGAACCCTCCTTGCTTGAACTGGTAAAGATGCGCGCGTCGCAGATCAACGGATGCGCTTACTGCATCGACATGCACTCGAAGGATGCTCGCGCGGAGGGAGAGACCGAGCAGCGGCTCTATGCACTCTCGGCATGGGAGGAGACGCCGTTCTTTACGGACCGCGAGCGCGCGGCGCTGGCGATGACCGATGCGGTCACTTTGATCAGCGAAGGCCATGTTCCCGACGCGGTGTACGAACGGGCCAAGAAGAGTTTTTCCGATGAAGAGTTGGTGAGCTTGACGCTGGCGATCGTCGCTATCAATGGGTGGAACCGACTTTCGATCGTGTTTCGCGCTGTGCCAGGTGAGTATCAGCCCGGAAAGAAGTGAAAGAAACAAGTTTCGAAATTCTTGGATCACAAAGGAGGGCAAGTGAAAATCATGAAAGTCGGGGCAATCGGCTTTGTACGGATGTTGGTGGTGGCATTTCTCACCCTCATCGCGATCCGTCCGTTGATGGCGCAGGAGAAAGTCAATCCGATCATGTCGCACGACCTCGCTGACGTTCCCGGCAAGGAAGTGCAAATGTACACGGTGGATTTTCCGGCGGGCTTTGCGAGCCCTATCCATCGTCACAATGCGCAGGTGTCCGTATACGTACTGGAAGGCTCCGTCGTGATGCAGGTAAGAGGTGGGAAAGAAGTCACGCTGAAACCAGGTGACAGTTTTTACGAAAACCCCGACGACATTCACGTCGTCAGCCGCAATGCCAGCAGTTCGAAACCGGCGAAGTTCCTTGTGTTCCTGATCAAGGAAAAAAACGCTCCGGCCTTGGTACCAGCGAAGTAGGCTCCGAGGTACAGAGATGAAAAGGAGAGAGCGCTGAGGGTTTTTTTGCGGGAGCGAGTGGAGCGATCGGTCAGCCGTTGATTGCTGAGCTGGTTCGCGCGGGACACACGGTGACAGGGAGGACGCACTCCGAGGCTGGAGCGAAGAGGCTACCAGGGTACGGCGTGGAGATTGTGATTGCCGATGCGCTCGACAACGGCGCCGTGGAAGCGGCGCAGCGTGCCTCGAACACGGAGGCGGTGAATGATGAGGTGACGTTTATACCGAAGGCTCCATCGGAACTTCCGGCGTACACGGCGGCCGACCAAAAGCTGCGCATCGAAGGCGGCGGCAATTTGCATCGTGCCGCCGTTGCGTGCGGCGGTATATCCAGCAGTCGTGTGAATTCTTTCTTGCCGCGGTGAACGGCGCGCTCGCGGATGGTTGACCGCTTGCTGTGAATTTGAGCAGGCTGGCTAGCCTGGGTCTGATCCTGCCGGGAATTATAGGGGTGAAATTCATTGCCAATTAGCGCGGCATTCGACTGCACTGCACGAGCGTCGCGAGAAGAGGTGAAGCCGGCACTAAATTGTTCGCATTCGTGGCGTTACGTGCCGCTGATCGCGATGGAGTCGGTACTGGCCGTGGGGGCATTCACGGCGGTAGGGCTTTGGTGTACAGTAGCTAAGCAGCAAGGCTCCCGCCTCGACTGCCTCTCAAGGACCGCTATGGACTCCTCAACATCGGCAACAGAACCGCGGAAGGCTGAGGCATCGGCCAAGTCGCGCGACACGCTCACGATCACCGACAATCGAACCGGCAAGACATACGATGTGCCCATCACGAACGGCACGATCCGGGCCATGGACCTGCGCAAAATCAAGGTCAACGAAGCCGATTTCGGCATGATGAGCTACGATCCGGCCTTCAATAACACGGCGTCGTGCATCAGCAAGGTGACGTACATTGACGGCGACGCGGGCATCCTGCGCTATCGCGGCTATCCCATCGAAGATCTCGCGGAAAAAAGCACCTATCTCGAAACGGCTTACCTGCTTTTGCACGGCGAGCTTCCGAACGCGGACCAGTTGAAGGACTGGACCTATCACATCACGCATCACACGTTCATTCATGAAAGCATCAAGAAATTTCTCGATGGCTTTCACTACGACGCCCACCCGATGGGCATGCTGATTTCGACGATTGCGGCGCTTTCGACGTACTACCACGACTCAAAGGACATTTTCAGCAAGGAGTCGCGCCAGAAGCAGACATACCGGCTGATCGGCAAGATGCCGACGATTGCGGCGTTTTCGTACCGGCATTCGCTGGGCATGCCGTTTGTTTATCCGGACAACGAGCTGAGCTATCCGGGGAATTTCCTGAACATGTTGTTCCGGACGACCGAGACCCGGTATCGCGCGAACCCGACGCTGGAGCATGCGCTGGACGTGCTGTTTATTCTGCACGCCGATCACGAGCAGAACTGTTCGGCGAACACGATTCGCGGCGTCGGCAGCTCGCACGTCGATCCGTATTCGGCGACGGCGGCGGCGATTGCGGCGTTGTATGGGCCGCTGCACGGCGGCGCAAACGAAGAGGTTGTGCGCATGCTGATGGAAATCGGTTCGGTGCAGAAGGTGCCGGACTTCATCAAGCGGGTTAAAGCGGGCGAGACCAAGCTGATGGGCTTTGGTCATCGCGTGTACAAGAATTACGATCCGCGCGCGCGGATCATCAAGAAGGTAGCGTACGAAGTATTCGATTTGATGGGGAAGAATCCGCTACTGGAGATCGCTCTGGAATGCGAGCGGATCGCACTCGAAGACGATTATTTCGTGAAGCGGAAGCTTTATCCGAACGTGGATTTTTATACGGGGCTGATTTACCAGTCGATGGGTTTTCCGTCGACGATGTTCCCGGTGTTGTTCGCCATTCCGCGGACTTCCGGATGGATCGCGCAGTGGGAGGAGATGCTGCTTGATCCGGAGCAGAAGATTGCGCGGCCGCGGCAGATTTACCTTGGGCATGATACGCGGCACTATGCGCCGATCGAGCAGCGATAGGTCGGATTGCGGCGGTGGATTTGATACCGATCGGCTGGCGCTTGTTGGGCTGAAACTTGGGCTGGGTTTTCACCTCAAAAGCGGTGCGAGGGGCGCCGCACTTCATATCAATTGTGCAGATTTTCGGGCGCCGCGTGGGTCTCGACGGCTTAGTACCCTTTTGAATTGGGGGCATTGGCATGTTGGGATACGCGCTGGACGGCTGCGCTCGACAGATACATACCGCGCGGTATAGTGGAGCCAGAGAGGTTGGAATGGCTCAACCAACGAATACGACGCCAAATACGGGGGCGCGACGCCGCAGTCAGCGGGTGTTGATGCAGGTGGCGGTGCGGATCCGGGGCACAGACACACAGGGCAGCAAGATCGAAGAAGAGGCGGAAACACTTGCGATCAACGCACACGGGGCGCTGGTCTTGTTGGCCGCAAGGCTGATCAGCGGTTCCAAAGTCCTTCTACAACACAAGAAGACACAAGAAGAACACGAGTGCCACGTGGCGTTTCTCGGACCGGTGCGTTCAGGTAAAGCGGAAATCGGCCTGGAATTTACGACGCCACATCCGACGTTCTGGCGTGTAGCGTTTCCTCCCGAAGACTGGACGCCGCGGCATCCGGAAGCGCGCACGGCCTCGAACAATCATCGGGCTGACAAGGTTGCGGTGCCGGAAAAGATCGTCAACAAGTAAAGGGGTCCTGCGGTCGGGAGCAATCCTGACGACAAATCAATTTGAAAGCCCTCCGGCGGCTTCGGGGAGCTTTGTTGTGTTGGTGTGCGTTTTTTTGCGGCCTGGCCGCGCCAGGCGGGACATGACGACGCTGCGGTTCGTGGGGGCACAGACAGGAGTGTCTGTGAGATTGAAGGCAGGCACGGCGGCGCCGTGCCCCTACGGTCGGAGATCGATACAACCAGTATTCGATGCAAGCAACGTTCAATAGATGTGGAAGTAGCCGTTTTGGCGGCCGATTTGGACTTGGGCGCTGAAGAGGTCGCTGAGGCGGGCGGCGGTGAGCATTTCGTCTTTGCTACCGTCGGCTACGATCTTTCCATCGCGCAAAAGAACCACGCGTTCGATCTCGGGGATGATTTCCGAGACGTGATGCGTCACGAGCAAAATTCCGAGGCCGGATTGGGCGAGCTCGCGCATGGTTTGGCGGAGCTGCATCTGTGCGCCGATGTCGAGCGCGTTGCTGGGTTCGTCGAAGAGCAGCGTTTGCGGATCGTGAGCGAGCGCACGGGCTATCAGCGTGCGCTTGGCTTCTCCAGACGACATATGAACAACGCTGCGGTTGGCGAGATGCGAGATTCCTAGGCGTTGCAGCGCGGCGTTACTGCGGGCGAGGAGTTCGGGGTGGGGCTCGTGGTGCGGAAAGATTCGTGTACTGCTGAAGAAGCCGGAGAGTACGACGTCGCGGCCGGTTGCGTCGGTGGTGCAGGACGCGAGCAGGTCGGGCGAGACGATACCGAGCAGCGACCGCAGCTCGAAAATATTCCAGCGCTCTTTGCCGAGGATGGCGATCGAGGAGCCTTCGTTCGCCAGTGGATAACATTCGCGCGTGATGGTTTTGATCAGCGTGGATTTGCCGCAGCCGTTGGGGCCGAGGATGCAGACGTGTTCGCCGGCGCCGATCTGGAGCGTGAGTTCGTGCAGGGCGGCGCGTTCGCCGCGCATGACGGTGACGCGGTTCAGAGCGAGCAGCGCGGGCCGGGCCGATTCCGCGGGCATTTCGTAGTGAGCCTCCGATTTCAGGGAACGACGGACAGTTTAGCCTAGACGGGGATCTGTACCGAGGCAGGCCGAGATGCCGAGGATCGAGGTATTGAAGCGACGAAGTAGTGAGGTTACGAAAACTGGAGATTCGGGCCGACCGGGCCGGTGACTGCAGCAGCGATTTAGAGGCAGAAATCAAAAGGAGGCGAAAACCGAAGTCGTCGCCTCCCGGGGTGATGGGGTGGTACCAGCAAAACCCTCGGCGGCCCGCAGCCTGCCCTGCCAGGCAGGCATGCTAAGTCACTCGCGTAATTCACCGCGTGGTAGAGACTTACCACCAGAGGGCAGTTGCGAGTTTTGTAGCACTTGGGATAACGAGTGTCAACGGCAAATGATAGTGAACAAAAGTGATATTCCGACTTTAGGAATGAGGTGACGGGGAGCTGTTAGTCGCCGGAAGCGTATCGGACCGCGGCGTTAAACGCGAGTAGCGGCTTGCGATCCCGGTTGGCGGCGATGGCGCGGCGGTGGCGAGTCAAGGCGTCGGTGAAAGGACGCGCTTTTGGCTGGAGCAACTTCTCCATGTTTTCACGCAGTCGCCGGCGAGCCCGGAAAAGGCGGAGGCGGACGGCGACGACGGATATCGAGAGGCGGTCGGCGACTTCCTGCGTGGAGTAGTGCATGACGTCGCGCAGTAGGCATGCCTGGCGCAAATCGGCTGGGAGCTGAAGGACGGCTTCGGCGAGCATGCGGCCCATTTCGCGGCGCGCACACTGTTCTTCGGGATTGTCGGTCGGCGTCGCGAGGAAACTGGCGAGCGTCTCTTCGGAATTGCCGCGTGGCTCTTCGAGCGAAAGCTGGCGACCGTCACGGCGCTGGCGAAGCACGTCGATCGAAGTGTTGCCGGCGATGCGGGCGAGCCAAGCGCGGAAGTCGTCGGTATTTTCGTCGCGCGAGATTTCGTCGCGGTTGCCGGTGAATTGTTCGAGGCGGGACCACGCTTTCAGGAGAGCTTCCTGGCGGACGTCTTCGGCGTCGTGAACGTTGCCGGTGACGCGACGAGCGCGCTGGAGCATCTTGGGCACGTAGGGCGACACCATCTCGGCGAACGCTTCCGTGTCGCCGCAGCGAGCCCGGGACATCAGCGTGGGTCGCGGACGACTCCCGAGTAGGCTCAGTTCCGAAGAGAGGGTGACCGGTGCAGCGCTCATGGCGATACCCTAAGTGGCAGGCGGAGCGCCACGATTCGGGGTACGTTATCTCGCTGTAAACGCGGCAGTTAGTCGCTTTCCGGGCGGGTCGTGGGTGGAAAGAAACCGACCGCTTTTGGGACGGATTGTCGCGAAAGCGGTCAATCGCGCCTTGCTCAAAGGGTAGTTCCCATTTGGGCCAACAATGTTTCGGCTTGGGGAAACCACTCCCCCATTTAGATTGTTTAGTTGCGTTTTATTCGCTCGAATCCGAGCGGAATCGCCTCGGCAAGTTTTTCCTGGTGCGGCGGAGACAACGGTCGCAAACCGCGCGCAGCACATGGTTCTTCCAGACCTACGACTCTGCCGATATACTTCCTGACAACAGCTTTTGTGCCCAAGCACGGGTGCAGGCCCAGCCGTGCCCGAAGGAGAGAAGTCTTGAAACAGAAAAAGTCGTCGCGCACTGCGGCGCCCCAGGTCATGGATCGCGCAGACAGTTTCGCGGCAGCATTTTTTGGTCTGAAGCGGATTTTTGCGCCGTACGCGAAGCATTTGAATGTCAATGCGGACACGCGCACTCGCCTCTACCTAGAAACGAAGGCACCCAGCTACAAAGGGAAGCCGCTGTTTTTTGGCGCGGTAATTTCCGGCAGGGCCTACGTCAGCTTTCATCTCATGCCGTTGTATTGGGATGAGTCGCTGACCAAGAGGTTGTCGGCGGAGTTGAAGAAGCGCATGCAGGGTAAGTCGTGCTTCAACTTCACGGGGCCCGACCCGTCGTTGTTTCGCGAACTGGCGAAGCTGACGGCGGCGGGGTTCGCGTTGTATCGCGGCAAGAATCTCCTGTAGGCAGAAAAACACGATAACTCGTGTTCCTTCGCCCCCTAAAGGGCGATTGCCCTGTCACGCTTGAGCCATTTCTCGTCACGGCCGTCCGCGCTGGGCCTCGGACTGCAAACCACACTCATCTCCGAAGCATCCTTTTATATGGAGCCAAGCCACACGACCTGGCGGTAGTGCGCCGGAGATCGCGAATTTTCGCTCTCGGGAGAGCGCTATGCAATTTGGAAAAGTTCACGGAATAGCGTTGTTGGTATTGGGTTTCTTGTTGATTCTCGTGCAGGGCGTGATCAGCATGAGCCCGCGACAAGATGCAAGTACACCTGCGCGAAATGTGACGCAGACCGTGGAAGGCAGAATCAGTTTCGCGCCGGGAATCTTCGGCGCGTTGCTGGTGTTCGGCGGAATCTGGATCGTCTATTCCGCGAAGCGCCGCGACGAGCCACCTCCGGAACGAGCGGTAAGGTGAGCTACGCGGCTGGATGAACGGGATTCTTGTAGCAAAGACGCGAGTTTCTACAGCGTCGCTTCGATCTGCAAGCCGCTAATCATTTCCTGCAATTCTTCGTTGGCCTTGTCCCGGCGCGCTTCGGTGTCCTCAATTTTCTTGCGCAGGCCTTCGAGTTGCGTTTCCTGTTCGTCGAGTTGCTTGGTGTAGCGCTGGAGCAAAGCTTTCTCTTCGGCGCTGCCTCGCAACGCCTTCATGTTTTCGCGCAGCCTGCCCTGGTCGTCCACGATGCGGTCGATATCCTTCTGGCGGTTTTCCATTTCATCCTCGAGTTTTGACACGATGGCCTTTTGCGCGGTGATCTTCTGGAGGGCCTGCGCTACGTCGGAAGTAATCGTGCGCTGCCTCAGGAACAAGGCGACCTGGCCGTCGTCCAGGTTGGAGAGCTGGTAAACGGTTTCGAGCGTGCGGCTTTCTTCGACCGGTAATGAAGCGGTGGCTTCTGCGGGCGCGTCGATGCGGAACCGGTAAATGCCGGGCGCGCGTTCTTCGGGTTCGCGCGTGCCAGGAAGAAGTTTCCACTCTGACCGTGCGGGATGCTCGACGATGAGCGTTCGCGCAGTGTCGTCCTGATTTTTGACGGTGTAGACGGTGCGCTCGCGCAGCTCGCTGGTTTGGGTCATCACACCTTTGGAAATTTTCACGCGTTGAAAGCGCTGCGCTTCACTGTTGCCGGCGACTTCGACCAACAAGCCGAGGTCCGTCGCGTACGAAACGATGCGGCGCTCGCCTGGTTTGATCGGGTCGGTCAAACCTTCGCCAGCGAACACTTCGTGTTCGAGGACACTGAAACTTCCTCCGTCGAGAGTCAGCGAGCTGGTGTTTTTCAGCCAGAGGCCGCGCAACGGGCGTCCCGAGCCATTCATTCCGCTCCAGAGCGAAACTTTCTCGGCTTCGATTTCGGCCTGTGCGATAGGAACGAGGGCCGATTGATTTTTCTTCAGCGTGACTTTGTCTTTGAGCTTGTACTCGAACAAGTCTCCGAGGCCTTGTCCGCTGGCGGCTGCGTTCATTGCGGAAAGGGAGTCGTTGATGACACCTCGAGAGAGAGAAGCGAGTGTCGAGAAATTGCGGCCGTTGACGGCGATACCTCCACCAACTCCACTGCCTACGCCTGGGCCGACACCCACGTGTGAGCGGCGCGCGACGGCCATCTTTCCCGCCGACCCTGCAGTAGCTGTCTCCGACGTGTCGGTGTTCAGCGTTGCAGTTGCCGCGGAAACCTCGACAGTTTCGGCAGTGGATCCGAGGCGTAGCGTCGAGTTCAAGGAGTTCTCGCCGGGTCCAATGTTGACGGCGCTCATCACAGTTTTATTGAAGCCCGGGCTCTCGATTTCGAGACGGTAATTTTGTTCCACAGGCAGGCCGGAAAAAATGTAATGCCCAGCGCTGTCGCTCACGTTTTGGGCCACGGGCGTATTGTTTTCGTTTAGGAGGCGCACGGTCGCACCCGAAACAACTGCACCGGTTGGGTCGGTCACGGTTCCAACAAGGGTTCCATTGCCGCCGGTCATGGCCGCGCCGTGTGTTTGCGGGGAAAGCTCGACGCTTTCGGGCAGGGGCACGACGGGACGGCGACCGTAGTAGGGTTCGGAGAGTTGCTGAATAAACGAGTGCGGCGCGCCGGCGACGAGCGACAACTCCACATCGTTCCAATCTTCGCCGACGGTGTTGTCGACAATCGCCCAACCTTGCAGCAACGGCTTTTTTTCTGGCTTCGAGGGCAAAACGATGCGATAGGTCGTTTTCCAGATGGGTACTTCGCTGATGTAACTAACGTACAGGTTGCGTTCGCCGGCGCCGGCAGTCGATACGGTCATGCGGCGGATGTCCTGTTCGCGCGCGGAGGCAATCAGGCCGAGATATTTGCCGACTTCGATTTGCAGGTCGCGATCGACGATGCGCACGCTGGTCGCAGGATTGAGGTCGACGGTGCGGACTTCGCCGATGTCACTGATGAGCGAGATTTCGTCGGTCTCGGAGGTCCAGTTCGCGGAGTTGCGGGTTTCTCGTTCGACGCTGAGGAGCTTTCCAGTTACCGGGGGACCGGTCGATGCGCGCACTTCCAGACGTGCGCCGCGCAACGCTCCGAGAAATTCGGAGACGCTGGGTCGTTCACTCAGTGCGAGCCGCAATGTACCGAGGCGGCGCGCCAAGGGCGCTTCGGAGTTGTAGTCGACACCTGTAATGCGGCCGCCGCTCAAGTCGAGCACGGTGAGTGATTTCAACACGTCGTTAAGTTGTGCCGACGTGAAGTCGATGTGCACATCCTGGCTTCCGCGAACGTGGCCCAGATGCTCGAAATAGCCAACGCCGTTTTTGTAGAGTACGACGCGGCGCACCGGCAGCTTCCCGGCGGACGAAGCCTCCGAAGCATCAGCGCGCGTTTCGCCGGCGACGCCCGCCGCCGAAGCCGATTGCGATGGCACAGCAGGCCGAGGCGCTGGTTTTGGCTGATCTTGTGGGAAGCTGAAATTGCAAACGAGGAGACACACACCTAGCAGTAGTAGAACCCGCTTCATCGCCCACCCCCGTAACGAGCACTCTCGGGACAAGTACAATGTTGATAATCGAGATGCAAGGTATCACGGTTGCGTTGTCCGTCCGCGGCGTGTGGCATCCCGTTGATACAAGCTTGCTACCTACTCGTTGGACACCGCGGGTCTGGGGGAGTGCCGCACTTTACGAGCAGGAGCGTCTGTATTATCCTTCGCGCGCATTAAGACCTCAGCGTTCCACCCAGGTGCCGCCATGAAGCGCACGTTCAGCGTTGCTCTGCTCTTGTTTGTCATCGCAATTTCCACTAGCGCCGCCGATGATTTGTTTGAGATCAAGCCGATGGCGGATGGCGTCTACGCGGCGATCTCGAAGCCTGCATACAAAGTGAATTGCAACGCGGCCATTATTTTGTTCGACGACAGTGTTCTAGTGGTGGATACGCACTCGAAGCCTTCGGCGGCGCGGGCTTTGATCGAGCAGGTTAAGAGGATCACTGACAAGCCGGTGCGGTATGTCGTCAACACGCACTTTCACTGGGATCACTATCAGGGGAATCAGGCGTATCCGAGTTCGTGGCCTGGGGGCGTCGAGATTATTTCGTCAGAGGCGACGCGGCTGAACATCGAACAGCGCGGAATTCCGCGGGTGAAGCATGAAATCGCGACGATGCCGGCTGACATCGAGAAGCTGAAGGCGGATTTGGCGGCGGCAACGGATCCGAAGCAGAAGGAAAAAGTGAGCAGCGATCTGGCGCAGGCGCAGGATTATTTTTCGGAGTTGAAGACAATGCAGGTGACGCTGCCAACGCTGACGTTCGATCACAGCCTGATCCTGCATCGGCGGTCGCGGACGGTGGAGATGTTCTGGCTGGGGAACGCGCACACGAATGGTGACGTGTTTGTCTATTTGCCGAAGGAAAAAATTCTGATCACGGGCGACGCGATGCATGGTTGGACGCCATTCATGGGCGACAGCTATCCGTACGACTGGATCACCACGCTCGACAAGGCGGAGAAGCTCGATTTCGACCAGGTGCTCGGCGGGCACGGCGATATCATGCACGGCAAAGAACGATTCGAGCTGTGGAAGCAATATTTCACCGACCTGATGGCCGAAACTGGCAAAGCGTATGCGAACGGCGCGACGCTGGAACAAGCGCAAGCGCAAGTGTCGAAGATATTGATCGCGAAATATTCCTCGAAGTTCGATTCGGCTTTTCCGCACGACATGATTCCCAATGTCACGAAGGCCTATCAGGTCATAGCATTCCCCAATTGAGGTCGGCTGGCTGAGTTTCGCTGCGCTGAGCCCGGGCTACGCGATTGACACGTGCGAGGCTTCGATTTATAGTGAACCAAATGGTTCACTATCATGTAAGCGCACGAAACACGGATCGAGCGCTGGCGGCCATCGCGGACCCGACGCGGCGCGCGATTGTGGACCGCTTGGCGCGCGGGCCGGCGCGCATTTCGGATGTGGCCGCGGATTTCCCGATGACGCTTACCGGTTTCTGCAAGCACGTCCGGATTCTGGAGCGCGCAGGTCTAGTTCGCCGCAAGCGGCGCGGACGCGAAAACACGCTGCGCCTGTCGCCCGAACCCTTGCGCGACGTCGCGGAATGGGTCCTGCAGTATCGCGAAGTCTGGACGGCGCGGCTCGATCGCCTGGAGCAATTTTTCGCCAAACGGCGCGCCGGTACAAAAACACAGGGGTAATGAAATGGAACTTATCGAAATCACCGTCACTCGCATGATTCCCGCAACGCCCGAAGAGGTGTATGACGTCTGGGTTGATCCTAAAAGTCCGGGAGGTCCGTGGCATGGAGCGGCACGGCTGATCGTCAATCCTGTCGTGGATGGGCTGTTTTATTTCGCCGTGAACCATGAGGGTCGGGTGTGGCCACACTACGGACGCTTTGTGAAACTCGAGCGGCCGAAACTCGTGGAATACACGTGGATGTCGGAAGCGACCAAGGGCGCCGAATCGACTGTAACGTTTACGCTGGAGAAACAAGGTGGCGACACGAAGGTGACGCTAAGGCATGCCGGTGTACCCGATGACGCGCTGGGCCGGCAGCACAAGGATGGCTGGGAGTGGATTTTGGGTGCCCTTGCCAACGCGCTTTCAAAGCGGAAGTAGAGCGAGTGGCTCGAGGTTTGACAAAGACTGTCCGCACAAGACCCTCAGGGGGTTGCGGAGACGAAGCGCCGCGGGTCACGCTGTGGAATAATATCGTCGGACGGATCTCCTGGAGCCGAAATGCCTCGCTATTTGACGCAGCATACGCTGTCGTGCCTGACGCGACAGGGCGCGGAAAGTCTCGCGCAGAAATTACAGAGCTGCGAACCCGTCCGCGCAGGGAAAATCCTCGTGAACATGCTGGAGGGGAAGATGCTGGTTGAATTCAGCGCGGCGTCGCGTGAAGCGCTGGAAGAGTTTCTGAAAGCCGAGGGGATGCACTACGACTGGGTGTTACGGATCGAGTGGGAGACGCGCGGACAGGATGGGAAGCTGCACATCGCTGAATAGTTGTTTGCGGCGCGCCGAATGGTCGGCCGCATCTGTCGCGCGAACCGCCGATTGAGTTGTCAGTCGTAGCGAAGCGCAACAAGTGGGTCGACACGCACGGCGCGACGCGCGGGAATGTAACAGGCCACGAGCGCGACAACGAGAAGCACCACCGTCACACCAAAAAACGTCCACGGATCGATGGAACTGACGCCGAAGAGCAAGCTGGCGAGCAAGCGCGCGAACATCGCGGCGAGCGCCAATCCTACGACAAGGCCGACGACGGCTAGACGCATGCCTTGTCCGGCGACGAGTCTCAACACATCGCTTTCCTGAGCGCCGAGCGCGCGGCGAATGCCGATTTCGTGTCGCTGTTGATTCACCGAGTACGACAGGACACCGTAGACTCCGACCGCCGCGAGAATCAGAGCGAGCCCGCCAAACAGAGTCAGCAGCGCCGCACCCATGCGAGGCGCCCAGAGCGCCTGGCTCATGATTTCGTGAATCGTTTGCACGTTGGTGATAGCGATGTTGGTGTCGAGAGACTGCACGACGCCTCGGACCGTGCCGATCGAAGCTTCGGGATTTCCCGTTGTTCGCACCTGTAGCGTCGCGAAGGGCGAGTAGTCCTGCGTCATGGGAAGGTACGCCATCGGCTGCGAATCTTCGCCAACCTGGTTCACGACAACGTTGCCGACGATGCCGACGACTTCGCGCAGTTCTTTATCGCCAAAAAAATGGAAACGCTTGCCGAGCGGCGAGTCGTTCGGCCAGAAATGTTTCGCCATTGCTTCGTTGATCACAGCGACGGGGTGGGTCGTTTCCCGGTCCCCGTCGGTGAACCCGCGACCGGAGAGCCGCGGGATGCGCAGCGTGTCGAAAAATGTGGGCGTCACAGCGTTGGTCGTAGTCAACGTGCCGCGATAACCGGAAGCTTCGTCCTGACCTTCTGGGAAAACCGTGCGCGAGAATCCGCCGCCGACGGGGAAATTGGATGCGATCGTCGCGGCCGCGACTCCGGGGGCCGAGGCTGCGCGTTCGACGGCGCTTCGATAGAACTGCTGTCCTGATCCTTCTTTGTAATGTAATGCGCCGAGATCAAACGCCATCATGAATAATTTCTCGGACTCGAATCCGGGGTTGATTCGGGCGGCGTTTTGCTGGCTGCGGACGAAGAGGCCTGCGCCGATCAATGCAACGAGCGCGAGCGCCGTTTCGACGACGACGAGAAGGCTGCGAATCGGATTGTTGCGCCAGCCAACGGAATTGCCACGTCCGCCGGCTTTCAAGGTTTCGGCGAGATCGGGCTTTGACGCTTTCAGAGCGGGCGCGGCGCCAAAGAGCGCGCCGGTCACGAGCGCGATGCCGAGAGTGAAGAGCAGGACGTGCGAATCGAGCGCGAGGTCGACATCGTTGCGATCGATAAACGCGGGGCGATACGACCAGAGAACGCCGCGACCCCAGTAGGCAATCACCATTCCGACAGCGGCGCCGGCTAGCGAAAGAAGCGTGCTCTCGGTGAGCAATTGGCGCAGCAGGCGGCCGCGTCCCGCGCCTAGCGCAGCGCGCACAGTCATCTCTTTGTCGCGGGTTGCCGCTTGCGCCAGCAGAAGGTTGGCGAGGTTGGCGCATGCGATGAGCAACACGAGGCCGACGGCAATCATCATCGTCGCGCCCGCAAGGGTGAATTGATCGTGCTGATTCACGCCGACGGCGGCTTCGGCAAGCGAAGAAAGCGTGACGCTGCGTCCGGCATTGTCTTTCGGATATTCCGATTCGAGTCGCGCTGCAACCGTCTTTAGCGAAGCCTCGGCTTGCGGCATCTCGATGCCCGGTTTGAGCCTGCCAAACACGGTCATCGACAGAAAGCGGCGATCGTGAAAATTGTCGGCGAAAAATCCAGCAAGCACCTGGCCGTACATGCTGGTCGGGAGCCAGACTTGTTCGGCGCTTGCGAGCGAGATCGTACCTTTGAAGCCGCGCGGCGCAACGCCGATGATCGTGTACGGCACGGCGTTGAGAATCATCGGGCGGCCGATAATACTCGGATCGGAGCCGAACTTATTCGCCCATAGCGCGTTACTGATCACCACGACGGTGTTGCTGTTTGGTTTGGTGTCTTCGTCGGGGAGAAAAAATCGGCCGGCGGCGGGCATAAGGCCGAGGACGTCAAAATAATTCGCTGAGACCAGGAATGATTGCACTTGCTTTGGTTCCGCGCCGCCGCTCCACGTGAGCAGAAGGTTTTGCCACGCGACGAGGCCGGTGAAGACTTCATTCTGGCGGCGATAGTCTTCGTAGTTTGGAAACGAGAGGCCCATCTTCTGAAAGTTGGCGGTGGTGACGTGAGTCTTCGTGTCAATCGTGTCGAGCTGGACGAGGCGCGAGACATCGTGCACGGGCAGCGGGTTGAGAAGAATTGCATTCACGACCGTGAAGATGGTGGTGTTGAGTCCAAAGCCGAGCGCCAGAGAAATTACGGCGACGGCGCTGAATCCGCGATTTTTCAACAACATTCGCGTGGCGAAGCGGACATCGCTGACGAAATCGTGCGCCCAGCGATAAATCCACGCGCCGCGGCTGTCTTCCTGTGCGAGCGCAACGTTTCCGAAACTTCGATGCGCCGCCTGCCGGGCTTCTTCGGGTTTCATGCCGCCCTCCAGATTTTCGTCGGTCTCCATATCGAGATGCGTGCGAATCTCGTCGTCAAGGTCGCGCGCGATTGTTTTCGAGCGAAAGATGGCGCCGAGTTTCGCGATCTGTTTTGTGAGGCTCACGCTGCTCCGTTTCGCCGCTCGTCCATCCCTCTCAAGCGTCCGCGTCCTCAGTCGAAGTCGGACTCAGAATGCGCGCGATCGCTTCGCTGAAGCGCTCCCACTTTGAATGTTCGGTGGAAAGCTGTTTGCGTCCTGCGGCCGTCAGCCGGTAAAAGCGCGCGCGCCGGTTGTTGGTCGACGTTCCCCAGTCGGCGGCAACCCAACCTTCCTGGAGTAATCGCTGGAGCGCCGGGTAGAGCGAACCGTGTTCGATGCGAAAAGTGTCGCCCGACGTGCGTTGAATGAACTTCGCGATGCCGTGGCCGTGCATCGGCCCCCAGCGCAGAGTGCGCAAGATGATCAGGTCGAGCGTGCCCTGCATGATTTCGAGCCGGTCGGCGGCTTTTGATTTTGGTGACATGGGTAGACAGCCTACTACAAGAGGGGTAGAGCGTCTACTAAGACTGATCGGAGGGTCATGCTGGACTGACGCGTGCCTAGAAGCGGCCAATCTTGGGGAAACGATTCAAGCGGTGGTTGCGATTGGCGTGTCGGTAAACGTTAACTCGCCGTCGTTTCCAGACATGACACATCGAATAAATGTTTTGGCGCGGCCTTCGCGCGGGGGCGCTATCGTCAACCCAATAGGCCGACATTTCTACGTCGAAGGGTCGTGTGATGAAACGGCTACGTCTGCTCGTCTCGTTGATGACGCGTGAAAACGATTACCAGCTTGAGCAAGCGGCGTCGGCACAGCAGGCGGCCACAAGCCTCGGCGTCGATGCCCAGATTATTTTTGCCGACAACGATGCCATCACCCAGGGCACGCAGTTGCTCAAAACGATTCAGTCGAATCCGGACACCCGTCCGGACGCGATCATCTGCGAGCCTGTCGGCGGCCCATGCCTACCTCAGGTCGCGCGCGCAGCCGCGCAAGCGGGTATTCCGTGGGCGCTGCTCAACCGCGAAGCCGACTATATGGTTGAACTGCGACGAACGTTGCCTAAGCTAGCGATTTTCTCAATCGGCGCGGATCAAAAGGAAATTGGTCGAATCCAGGGGCAGCAACTTGCGGCGCTGGTGCGAAATGGCGGCGGAGTTCTGCACATTCAAGGTCCGTCGGAAAATATCGCAGCGAAGGATCGCACAACAGGCTTGCAGGCAACCCTGCCGTCCGCCATCCCGGTCACGACGTTGCGGGGACAGTGGACCGAGGAGAGCGCACAGCGCAGCGTTGAGTCATGGTTGCGCCTGAACACTTCGCAGAAGATTTCGATCAGCGCCGTCGGGGCGCAAAATGATGCGATGGCAATGGGCGCCCGGAAAGCATTTTCTTCGATGGATAATTTGACCGACCGGGATCGATGGATGCGCTTGCCTTTTGTCGGTTGCGATGGAGTCCCAAAGACCGGACAGACGTGGGTGCGAACAGGCATGCTGGCTGCGACGGTGGTAATCCCGGCTACCGCGGGTCGCGCCATGGCCATCATGCATCAGGCCCTTATGACGCAAGTCAGGCCGCCCGAACGAACCTATACAACGCCGGAATCGTTTCCTGCTCTCGGGCAACTCGCACAGAAATAACTTCACCGGCGACTGCGGATTTCTCCGCCATTATTTTTTGCCGCGATCGTTGTCCGCTACTGTTTTACGAGTTCGACGCGCCTGTTCTTCGCACGCCCATCTTCCGTGGAGTTGTCTTCGACTGGCTTGGTCTGACCCAACCTTTTGCCGTGAGCCGTCCGGCCTCGACGCCATGAGCCCTGAGCCATGCCACGACGGCTTGCGCGCGTTTCTCCGATAGCGACTGGTTCGCCGCAGCGTTGCCCTGATTGTCGGTGTGACCTTCAACGCGCAACTTTAGATCGGGATTTTGCTGGAGCAACTTCACGATTTCACCCAACACCGATTCCGAGTCGGGCAGATCGCCGCCTTACCGGTTTCGAAGCGGATGCCATAAACCGCAACGTGCCCGCTCTTGTTGATCACATCGGACAGTGATGACGCGTCAGCCGTCGCTTCCTGCTTCATCTCCTTCTCGGTGACGATTGTCTGATAGTAGTAGTCGCCGCGACCGTCGATGAAGATCCAAGTCGAGCCTTTGTGCGCCACGATTTGATCGGGCGACATCGTGTAATCGATCGTAAAGCCCGCATTCTTGATGGCCGTCTGGAAATTGCGAAAAACCTGAATCTCGCTGATGCCGGGCCGCGTGGCGATGTCCCAATAGTGATATTCGCCCTCGACGTGCTTGGTGCCTCCATCTTTCCATGGCAAGTCCGCCTGGTCGTACTCTTTGTTGTCGCAGGAATTGATGATGCTGCCCGGGAAGCGGGTGATCAGCGGGGAGTCTTTGCAGCCTTCGGCATCTTTCCGTTCTTCCTCTTGCGCGCAGGCTTGCAACGAAGGAAAGAGCCGCGACACACACGAATAACCTCAATAGAATTTTCACGACGGGATTTCTCTCCTCGACGGCTGATTGATACTACCGGAGCGTTCGAGGAGCCACGACGTCTGTGGCGTGGAAGTAAAGGGCGGTGGCGCTTGGTGCAGGGCCGCAAAGTGAAAAATGGACGAGCCGGAACGATTGCCGCGCATTGCTTCACGCAGGGGTTTCGTTCCGGCTCTTGTGCTTCCGAACGGATCCCGGCGCTGGCTCGAAATGCGTTGTCCCCCAACCCATCGCGATGGCGCCGTTTGACTGGCCCGACTTCCGCCGGTTTAGCCGCCCGCAGCCTTCGCCTTTTGCCCGTGATGCGCTACGTGATGCTTTGCTGCTTCCGCTGCGTGGTGAGTTGCGTGGTGCATGTGGCCCTGCGCGGTGTGCGCGTGGTGAGCCGCCACTTCGTGGTTGCCCTCTTCATGGTGCGACGCCGCTTCGCGGTGGTGTTGCGCCGCGAGTTCGTGGTGTTCGGCTGCCTTGTGATGATGTTCGGCTGCTTCCTTCGACATAGTTCCTCCTCATTCTGAATGCTCGGCCAAGGTGCCTCGGCCCGACGTAGCGTGCGCCCACGTCGATGAACGAAGCGTCAGCGGTTTGTGAACACAGGAATACGAAGGTCGCACTGGGCTGCTTGCGCGACTGGCGTTAACGTACACGGCGACCGGGCGACGTTATGCTGACCTCGCTTCGGAGCGCTCGACCGATTTTGGGGAACGATAGCGCGCTATCGCATCTCTACGCGGAAATTCCAGCTCTTGTGATTGAGGTCAACGCGCGCCATGTCTTCCGGTGCAAACGGCACATCTTTGTGCCCGCGCACGTGAATGACGCAGCCTTCGCTCGCGACCACCTGATCGAAACACTTGCCGCTCTTCAGCGTCACGGACACGACGTGATATCCAAAGCCCGTTTCTTTCTGACGCTTCAGGTTTGCAGCCCATTCGTGTGGAATCGGAACTAGCCGTTTCATCGCTCTGCCTCTTTGAATTGAAGTTCGATAACCAATCCTAATCGTCTGGGTGCCTGCTGTCCAGTCGGACAGGGACGCGCCCCTGAGGATTTATGAGGAAAGGAGGATATTCCTATAAAATATTGTAAATAAACAGATTACGTTGCTCATGACCGGAGAATTTTGGTCGCTGACACGCGAATTTACGAGCGCAGCCGAATTGGTCCAAGGTACCGACTTCTATGGAGACGAACGAGCCTACCGGCCCGTAAAACCAGACTGGCGGCGCCCGCCAACTCCTAGGCCGAGGGTTTCGCTCCGCTGCAGCCTTTACCCACCTGCCCTCGCTCCGCGCGACCCAGCCAGATTTGCACCGACCGGCGCTTTTCAGGCTCGATTGTCCCCGGTGACGCCAGGTAACTTCGCAGTTCCGCCGCCGCTTCGTCGCTGGCGCAGCGATTCAAGAGTAGCTCCGCCAGCGGCAGCCGAGCCTCTGGAAATTCCGCCAGCGTTCCACGCAAGAGTTCTTCAGTCTCCGCTGATGTGCTGCCTTGCGCGGCGAGCGCCCTTCCCAGGGTGTATCGCGCCGCACCGTGTAGCGGATTGAGCGCGACGGCCTGCCGCGCCGCCACCTCGGCTTCCGAATACCGTCCAAGCTCAAACAGACTCAAGCTCATGTTGCGGTAAGGCGCCTCCATTTTGGGATCCAGTTCGATCGTCTTCTTGAATTCCGATATAGCGTCCTCAAATTTCTCCAGCTCCATGTAGGTAGCTCCCAGATTGTTGTGCGCTTGGACAAAGTCCGGCTCGATCCGGAGCGCCTTTTTCAGGTGATCCGCCGCGGAAAGGAAATCTCTCGAGCTGATGGACTTCTCTGAGCGACGAAACTCCTTCATCGCTGCGGCCGGAAGTTGAAGCTCGCGAACCGAAATCACCGGGGCTACTGGCTCTGCCGGCGGATGAGCGTCAGGTAGCGGCTCAGAGTGCGCGAGCGGGTCTGCCAAGGTCAACCCGTGAGCCCGCATCGCGACGCCGGGCATTTTCGCTTCGCCGCCTTGAGCGCGCACTCCTGTCGCGAACGATAAAATCGCACAACCTATACAGCTGCCAAATGCTATCGCGGGGAAGAGATGTCGTTTCGTTACGGATCTCATGGCGGGATATCCTCAATGAGCGTCCCGTTGGCCTGCGCTCACGGTTGAATTTCGAAATCCGCGCCCTCTAGAATGAAGCGGGGTTAAATAAAGACACGCGCGCCCGCGAGGGACACGCCTCTCCAAGAATCGACGTCGCTCCGGCGGCCAAACCAGGAAGCGACCCGATCCGTTTAACCCCAACTTTCCAACGTCACTGCGCTAGAAAACGGCGCGTCCCGCAAAGGCCAGGTCCGCGATTGCAAATTTTCGTCGAATCGATTGCAATTCGCGCACCAAGGCTCGGTGCCAGGAGTACAGAGTGCGAGCCGTTATGGCTGACGGCAAATCCAATGAAATTTGGCCGCTGCTGAACGTGCTCGTTGAACTCAGCTACGACGGTAGACGCGCCAAAGTTGCAGAAATTAGCCGACGAGACGGGATGTAACGGTTACGTGGAGATATTCGTTCACAGTTCTGTAAATAAACTTTGTTGCACGACCTAAAGCAAATCTGAATTCCCTAATAAGAGCGCGCGATTTCGACACACTCGTTCCACAACTGGGACGAATTCCGGGTGACTTTCTCAATTGGAATGATCGTTGGAGTTGCTTTGGTCGAGCTGTTGGAGGTTTTCGCGCGCAAGCTGATGATTGGGATTGAGCTTGAGAGCTCGTTCGAAGTGCGCTCGCGCCCCCTTCAAGTTTCCTGTTTCCGCTAACGCGCTACCCAAATTGGCTTCGGCATCGGCGTCCTGTGGATGCAACCGTACCGCCTCGCGGAATTGCTCCAGCGCGCGCGCGAAGTCGCCCTGCGTGGCGAGTGCGTTGCCGAGATTGTAATGCGCGTCGAAATAATCGGGCCGCGTCTTCAGCGCCTTGGCCAGATATGGGATCGCTTGCGCCGTCCGTCCCGAAGCGAGCAGTGCCGCTCCCAGAGCATTGTTCGCCGCCGCGTCGGTCGGACGAATCCTCACCGCCTGCGCGAACTGCGCGGTCGATCCCGCCACATCGCCACGCGCTTGCAACAATGCCGCCAGATTGTAGCGCGCCTCGAAGTCGTCGGGGTTTTTATCGAGATGGTGCCGCGCCATCGCTTCCTGGATTTGCGCGCGAGGATCGATTCCGTTCCCAGCGTCCTTAGGCAAAACTTGTAGCCATAGGTGAGCCATTTCATCGCTCGCACGGTTGCCGGCCACCACGCGTTGCGGCGGATGATTTGGATTGCGCACGTTGCCCGCAGAATTGTCATACGTAAACCGCATCGTGATCCGCGTGCCCGCGGGCAGCGGCATGGCGTCGGTGTAGCGATAGACGGCCTGCCAATTCAGATCCCATCGCGGAATATGAATCAGCGTCTCGGATTTTCCATCGGGCAACGTCGCGGTCGCCTCGAGATCCCGGCCGAGATAATGCGCGTGCGGATAGATCGCCAGCAGCGTTACATGGACGGGCAATGTAAAGTCGTCCGTCACGACGAAGTCTTTCGCCCCGGCAGGAATGTCGAGTTGTCGGTCATTCTCCATCTGCAACAGAATCGGGTGCAGCGTCGCAGGCTTGTCCGTGAAATAAAGGCCCAGCGTTGGTTGAAGCGTTTCGGGTTTGCCCGACGGCTGAAGATGCGTATTCAGCACGAGATCCGCGCTCTTATCCAGTCGAATGGCCATCCCGTCCGGCTCGACGTACGGCGCCGATCCTGGCTTCCAGAAGAGAAAATGACTATCGGGATCAAACAGCTCGGACTCGATCGTCAACTCCATGCCGCCGAATCCGGCGCCCGGCGTTTTCTCCTGGAGCCGCGCTGTTTGCCCGCGATCGACCAATACATTCGCGTGATGCACGAGCCGCTTGTCGCCGGGGCGAATCTCAATTGTTTTCAGCCAGCGGGGCCTGTCCACCGGCGAGCGAAAGACAAAGTTCCAATACGTGTCCGTCCCGCCCGCAGCGAGCGCATAAGGCTTTGTCGCTTTGACGATCACGTCGGGCTTGCCCAGTTGCCATCCTTCGACCCACTGCGGCTCTGGCGGCAGATCGGCGGGATTTCCTTCTATTGCGCCTTGGTCCACCCAATCCTGTAAACGCTTGATTTCGGCGCCCGACAACCGCAGATCGTCGGCGAATTTCGGATCGTCAGGCGAAGGAAGCCACGGCGGCATGATGTGCCGTTGCGTGACGTCCACAATCAGGCGCGCGTGTGATTTCGCATCGGCATAAGTAAGGAGCGAAAACGGCGCCGCCTCGCCCGGGCGATGACACGGCGCGCACGAGTGAAACAACATGGGAGCGATGTCACGTGTGTAGGTCGGCTGAGAATTGTCCGAAGAATAATTTTCGCGAAGGGTGAAAGACGAAACAGATTTCCGGTTGGAAGAAGCCGACGATCCGCTCGTCGCGCCGACCTCAAAAACCACTGCCAGCACCGCCACGCTGATCCCGATCGCCGCGCACTTCGCCCGCATCTTCATTTCAAATCCGAAATGTAGCAGCCGACGGCCGGCACCGAATCGGCCGCCACTGCTTTCCCGTCCAGTGCCGCCTGAATCGCATCTCCAAGTTCATGCGTGGTTGCCGCAGGCCGCGCGCGTCCGAAATCCGCAAATAAATTATCGATTCGGCCGTGATACACGAGCCGCCGATTCGCATCGAAGACGGCCGCTTCCGGCGTCGTCTGTACCCGGCTCTCCGTCACCAAACCTCGCTGGACGTCTCGCAGTGCTGGCAACGCGTATCCGAAATCACGCTGATGCTTTTGAATTTGTTCCGCCGACTCCGACCGATCGGGGTAGACGAGCCAGAACGCGACCTGGCCCGGGTGCTCCGCGCTTAATCGTTGAATTGTCGGCGCATAGCGATTCGAGATCGGGCAATCGATTCGAACGAAAATCAGAACGACGACCTTGCCCGCAGCTGCTTTGAGCGGATCGACCGTAGCGCCAGCGAGATCGACCCCGCTGCCTTGAGATGCAGGCCGAGCCTGTCCCCCGCTCACGCCGCGGGTGTGTTGCAGAAACGCGAGGGTTAAAATACTGAATACGAGCAGGATTCGGAGGACAATCGGAATGGTATAAAGCCCACGGCCCATGCGCGCCCGCACCGCTCGGGCATCAAAAATGGTACCGCGCTCCAGAATGCTTGTCTATTCCACAGCCAAGCCTGCGTATAAATCGCGGCGCGCAGCCAAAGCCGTTGCTCAGCGGAGCTGTCCCGGTTCGATGCCGCTCGCTCGCGCCGCGTCGAGCAAACCATCCATCGCGGTTTGAAGCTGGTTTCGCTTGGCCTGCAACTGTTTGATTTGGTCTTCCACGCTCGCGGTGCTGTACGAAAAGGTATCGGACTTCAGCCCACCCGTGTTCTTCGAATCGCCCTTGCTGAGTCCCGTTAGCTGCGCAAGTTGCTTGTCGATACTGTCGATGCCGGCCTGAAGCTTCTGCACTTGTTCCCGCACCTGCGCTACCGTCTTTGGGTCGACGCTGTCATCCGACGTTTTCGTGGCCGCCGACTTGTTCTGACCCGGTCTGGCGGCTTGCCCTGACGATGCGGAAGCGCGTCGCGGATCCCCGACTACCGAGATCGTCCCCGACACATCGCCAAGATTCTCGTTGGTCCAGACTTTTTTCGGTTTTGCCGCCGGTGTTGCCGGCGACGATGACGGCGGGGCAGACGCCGCAGCCGGATTCTGGCTTCGCGAATGAGCCCAAACCAATGTCGGCGTGACGAACAGCGTCACCGAAGCAGCGAGCGTGCGGACCATAAAGGCTCCCTTAGAGCGCACAGACATGTGCGTTTGAAAAGCGGCTAGTCTCTTCTTGAATTATAGGAAGACGCCAACTCAGGGGTCACCGGTCACAGGGGCAGGTTTGTGCAATTCAGCACGTATCTCAGCCAATGCTTCTTTTGGGGGGCCGACCCGCCGGTATTGCGTATAAAAGGTGCGTTCGTGGATGGAAAAACTCATGAACAGGCGGCGGCCATCGAAGTCATATTGGGCGTAGGACGCGAACCACAACCCGGGAGCCATCTCATATCGCTCCTGCATGAAGTGGCTTCCTTTGTATATCTTGGCCAGAAATCCGCCGATCGAGATATCGTCCGTCACTTCGACCTCGACCCGCGCTAGCTCGCTTGCCGCGTCGTCGATCCACACCACGCCGCGAACCCGCGAAAATATAGAGGTCATCCGAGATGACGGTTTGTAAGCCGGATTCGGCTCCATGCGAAATTTTGAAAGCATGCGGTCGCCGCGCATTTCTTGGCTCAGAAACGTGAATAGGAACGCGTTTCGCGTCGCGTCGATTAGTTCACTGCGATCTTTTTTGCGTTTCTCGCTCTTTTCGTAGGCCTCGCGTTGGGCTCTCCCGTCTTCCGTTGCCCACACCAGTGAGCGCTCCAGTTTTTCTAAGTCGGCGCGGTATGCCGCGGCATCACCAGGCTTTCCATCTGGTCCGAGCGTCACGTGATCGACGCCGGTCCCGGCCGGCACATTCCTGGTTACTTTGATTTCCGGTGCTGTGCCGGTCGCTCCTCGGCGGATCTCTTTCCGTTCGACCCGCTCGTAAATGCTTTCGCCCTCATCATTCTTTTTCTGATTCGCGATCACGCGATCCAGCATCGCGAGCTTTTCGGAGTCGGTCCAATTTGAGGGGTTTGGTTGCGGTGGTTGTGATGCGGGCTCGTCTTGCGGTGTTTGCGAAGCGGTTGGCACCGGATGCACCGTTGCAACCAAAAGCAGAACCAAAAAGGGAAAGAAGCTCGATGCCTGCATGGTGAATGCGCCAGAGATAGTTCTCCGCGCCAGTAGTGCAATTAGATTCGACGCCCGCGCGGATTGTTGCATATGGTCTGGCATCGGCCGGGCGAAATGTACACGTGCGAATCGGATTTTCCGGAGCAGCGATATCCGCATCACGATTCGAAATTCCAACCGTCAGCAACCCTCGACCGGTCGATCCCCGATCGAGAAACTACTGCTTCGGTTTCTCCGCCGCCTTCGCTTCCGCTTCGGCGGTCCACGGTGGCACCACGCCGTTCATCCGCGCATACGCGATTGATTGGCCTAAGTGCTCGCCGGTGTGACCCGAAATCAGGATGAATGCTCCCCGCTGCGTCGTGTCGTGCCCGAACATCTTCAGCGCTTTGTCCGAATCCGCATCGCTCAAAGCCAGGATCGCCTGTTTCAGATGCGCGAAAGAGTCCTTTAGCCCCTGCACATCTTTGGCTTTCTCGCCTGCCGATGCCGTAATCGCCTTGAAATCGACTCCGGCCGGCGGCTGAGTCCCCAGCGCGCGCGCGATTCCATAGTTTGCGGCCTCGATATGGGCATATACCTCGCCGATCGACCGAACTCCCGCGGCGGGTCGCCAATTGTACTTGTCAGCGGGCACCGCTTCCGCCAGCTGTGTAAATCGCTGCCCGTAGTAGGACATCTCGCTCAAGAACTCCGCTCGCGGCCCAGCGGTGGGAGCCGAAGCCGATCCCGCGGCAGGCCCATTTTGGGACAACGCCGGCCCGGCCATGTACAACCAAACCGTTGCAACCGCAACAAAAATAACACTCTTATTCCTCATTTACGCCGCTCCTGTTAGAATTGAGTGGCCCTGGAATCCGATACAATCTCCGCTTCCCGGGCCAAGGCTACACCCGACCCGGGCAAAACAAAAGCGACCCGACGCGTCTAAATGAAAGGTACCCTCGATTAGCGAAACGAATTGACCTGTTGCTTCGTATTCCAATGTGTCCACCGTTCATCGGAGGCTGGCCTTGGGTGTAGCTGCATTCGACAATTTAAGGAACGCCGATGCGCCGGCATCCGCCCGCACCGGTTTGCGAAGCGTCGCTAAAGGTGGCTACCGCAGCAACCTTGTGGCGCTTTCCGAGACCTTCAAACTCGCGCTCGACGCCCTGCGTGCCCATAAGCTCCGCAGTTTCCTCACTTTACTCGGTGTGATTCTAGCGGTGCTGACCCTCGTCGCGGTCATGAGTGTCGTTTCGGGACTCAACTTCTACGTTGCCGACCGCGTCGCCAACCTGGGCGCCAACACCTTCGTGCTCGATCGCTTCGGCATCATCACCAGCCAGGACCAATGGGTGAAAGCACAGCGCCGCCCCTTGGTCACGCTCGACGAGTTTGAGTATCTGCACGACAACATCAAATTGGCTACGCGCGTTGCGGCCACCGGGTGGGTCACCAAGGATCTTCGCTATGGCAATCTGCTTCTCGAAAATACCAACGTGATGGGCGCGACCTCGGATTACGCCGAGCTCCGCAATATTGGCCTGCATTCCGGCCGCTACATCACCGAAGCCGACGATCTTCATCACTCGCCGATCTGCTTCATTGGCGCCGACGTTGTCAAAAAGTTTTTCCCGACCGTCGACCCGATTGGCAAGACCATTCGTGCCGGCTCGCACTCTTACGAAGTCGTTGGCGTCGCCGAAGCGATCGGAAGCGCTTTTGGCCAGTCGCAAGACAACTTCATCCTCATCCCCTTAATCACCTACTATAAGGAGTGGCACACCCAGGCCGACTGGCTCGCCATCTTCATCCAGGCGCCCAACGCCGAAATGATTCCGGCTTCGGAAGACGAAGCTCGCATGCTGCTGCGCGCGCACCGTCACCTCGGTTACAACGAGAAAGACTCGTTCGCGATTCTCGGCTCTGACTCGATCATGGCGCTGTGGAAGCAGCTCACCGGCAACCTGTTCGCCGTTGCCGTTGCGCTCACGGCGGTGTTCCTCGTTGTTGGCGGCATCGTGATCATGAACATCATGCTGGCCAGCGTCACCGAGCGTACGCGTGAGATCGGCATCCGCCGCTCGCTGGGCGCTCGCAAAAATCACATCTTGCTGCAATTTATGACCGAATCCGCTGTGCTGGCCGCCGTCGGTGGAATAATCGGCATCGTTTTGGCCTATGGCATCGTCGCGCTCGGGCGCGCCGCAACATCGATCCCGATGCAGACTCCGATGAGCGCCGTCATCTTGTCGCTCACCGTATCCACCGGCGTCGGCCTTTTCTTCGGTATCTATCCGGCCATGCGCGCCGCGAAGCTCGACCCGATTGAAGCGCTCCGGTCCGACTGAGGACAACGAACCATGGCCCAGTCACACGGCGAAAATCTCAAGCAGGCGATGGACACGCTCCGCGCGCACAAACTGCGCAGTTCCCTCACCGTGTTCGGCGTCGTTCTCGGTGTCAGCGTGATCATGCTCGTCGCTGCCCTCATCACCGGCTTCGATCAGGAGATTCAGGAAAATATCAAGCAGTTCGGCGCCGACACCGCGTTCATCTCTCGTTGGGATCAAGGCCCGCACAATGAACAGCGCCCGCTCGAAGAGCGCCTCCGCAAACCCCTCACATTGGAAGACGCGGAGGCGATCAAAGACTCCTGTCCCGCGGTTCGCAACGTCACTACCTACATCGACTGGTGGGAGAAGCCGCACATTATCCGCACGAAAGCCGGTGAAGTCACCGCCATCGATTTCCGCGGTGTGCAACCCAACTTTGGCGAAGTCTACGCCAACGCCTCTACGCTTTCTGGCCGATTCATCAGCGAGGGAGACGACCTTCACCGTGAAAACGTGGTCATGCTGGGCGAAAATGTCGCGCCCGTCCTTTTTCCCGACACGCCTGCCGTCGGCAAAGACGTCATGATCGACGGCCAGAATTTTCAGGTGATTGGTGTCGTCGAAAAACCCAAAGGTCTCTTCGGCACCGGCGACGAAGATCGTCGCGTCCTGATCCCCTACAATACGTTCCGCAAAGTTTATCCGGGCGCGTACGAAAATCAGATGCGCGTGCAGGCTTATCCCAATCAGCTCGACCAGGCCGTCGACCAAGTCACCGAGGTCCTGCGCCGCCGCCGCAACGTCCCTTACAACGCCAAAAATAATTTTTCGATTCAGACCGCCGAAATGCAGGTCCAGGAGTTCCATAACATCGTGGCGATGGTCGCCGTCGCCACCGTCGTTCTCAGCTCGATCGGCTTGCTCATCGGCGGCGTCGGTGTGATGAACATCATGCTAGTCAGCGTCACCGAGCGCACCCGTGAAATCGGCGTCCGCAAAGCGATCGGCGCTCGCAGCAGCGACATCACCTGGCAATTCTTGCTTGAAGCCATGACCCTGACCGGCGCCGGCGGAATCATCGCGCTGGTCCTCGTCAACGGCCTCGTACTGTTAATTCGCCTGACGCTCCAATGGAAAGGCGCCGTCCCGCTCTGGGCTGCCGCCGCCGGAATCATCGTCAGCGTCAGCATTGGCCTGATTTTCGGCGTCTGGCCCGCCATGAAAGCCGCCAAACTCGACCCCGTCGAAGCGCTTCGCTACGAATAAATCACGGTTCTTCGAACCACAACGAACCATGAACGAAGCGGCAAACTGGTTGCTGAAAACAAACGGCTTACTCCTTCTTTCGAAGGAATAACTCCAGACCTTCTGCCGGTCCTTTCCCGCGGCGTCATAACCGGCGCCAGCACACCAATCGCGAAAACGTGGCAAAGCCCGCCAGAACGCTCTGAGCGTTGCCCAAGCTCAAAAATGTAAAGGGAATCGTCTTGGCGGTTTCTTTACTTCATTACTTCCTGGCGTCTTTACTTCGCTTTCCTATTTTCGGTCCGCCGCAAAATTCGCCGCGCTCACCGGCGCCGGTCCCATCGCGCTCGGCCATGCCACATCCAGCGAATTCTCATGCTTCACCAGCATCTTCGCTTTCTTGGCAACATGAATCCGCAGCGTGTTCGGCGAATCCGTGTGCATCTCGCCCAAGCCTTCCTTCGCCATCTGCAAACTCTTGTCCGCCCGATACAGCGCCACACGCAACTGATGCGGTCCCGGTGGCAGCGACTGTTCCAGCTTGATCGGCTGCGCAGGCGAGTTCACTTTCAGGTCCGTCGTATACAGCAGCGTCTGATCCGCAAAGATCGCCAGCGCTCCATCGCCCACCGTGGAATCGATCTCGATCTTCAGGGTCGCTCGCTCGGCAGGCCGCGAGATTGGCACTGCCACAACCAGCGCAGGCATCTCCGGCGCTGAAACCATCGACGCCGCGCTCGCGTTTCGCATCGACGGCACAACTCCCCGCGCTCCGGCGTTTCTCGCGATCGCCGCCTTCGTCGGCGACTTCGCCACCTGCTGCGGCGCCGACCAATCTTTATCGGCAACCACATCCTCCAGCGGCACTGATGTATCCTGCGTCTCTCCCGTCAAATCCGCAGGCGCATGCGGCGCGACGCTGGCAGCCACCGGGGCCGGCGGCACTCGAAGCCGCACTCGCACCGCCCGCGTGACCGGCATCGAGCACAACGCCACCACCGCAAATCCTGCCGCAGCCCACGCGTCGCTCGCCTGCAGTGGCCGTGACAGCCACGAAGCCTTCCGCCTGCGAACATCGCCCGCGCCGGCATTCTCTGCCGAACTCGCCGCAACCCAGCTCAAACTCGAACCCGCGCCGCTAGCCACCGTCGCCACCGGCGCCGCGCCGGCCTCATGGGTGCTCTGCCGCGCGAACGAATCCAGCGACGCCGCAAACGCTTCCGCCGACGGATACCGGTCCGCCGAGGTCTTCGCCAGGCACCGCAAAATGATCCGATCGATTTCCGGCGGCAGTGCGGGATTCCGCCGCGACGGTGGCGTCGGCTCCGCCGACAAGATCTGCGCGCACACCGCGCTCACCGAGCTTCCTTCAAACGGCGCCGCTCCCGTCACCATCTGGTACAGGACGATGCCCAGCGAAAATAAATCCGATCGCGTGTTCTGCGGCTCGCCCAAAATCTGTTCTGGAGAGAGATAGGCCGGCGTCCCCATCATTCGGCCCGAACCCGAAACCTGCGTCGCGAATCGCGCGATGCCAAAATCGCCCAGCTTCACCTTGCCGTCGTCGGTCACCAGAATATTTGCCGGTTTTAGATCGCCGTGAATCACTCCCGCGCGGTGCGCCCGGCTCAGCGCTCCCGCCAGATCCGAAGCCCACGCGCAGGCGCGCGGCAGCGGTAATGGCGCCGTCGATTCCGACAAAACCTGCTGCAGCGTCTTCCCCGCGACGTACTCCATCACGAGATACGCGACGTTTCCGTCCTCGATTCCTACATCGTACAAATTTATGATGGCAGGGTGAGAAAGCTGGCTGACGATCTGCGCTTCCCGCAAAAACTGCTTCTGTTCGGTCGGCGCTCCGAATGAGTGCACCAGCGTCTTCAGCGCAACCGTGCGCCCAAGCACCGTGTCGCGCGCCTTATCGACTCGGCTCGTCGCGCCACAGCCTAGATTTCCGATGACTTCGTAGCGGCTCTTTGACATCGTCGGGGACTACGACATCCTTGTCGCGCGATGCTTGGCGCGAAATTTTCCTTGGGATAGGCCGCCAATCGCGACAATCCTCAGGCTCAAATCAGGCACGTCCTGCTTGCCCAATATTCGCGGCTAGAAACTGCTAGGGGAATGGCCCGAAAGTACAGGCGTGCCCAAACAGACGTACTACAGTAATTCACCTAGATATCCCTGGAAACGCACGCCACGTGTTCAAAATGGAACATCCGCATGTAGAGTGCGGCGCTCCCGCGCCGCCTTCACCACGCAGCGCAAGCCCAAAAATTCATGCGGCGCACCTGCACGCGATCCAAATTATCCGAAGAAAACTTCAGGCAGGAACCACCCGTCATCAACTCACGCCGACCGCAACAACCGCGCCGCCCGATTCCGCAACGAGGCTGACGCCGGCTGTGCCGCCGAATGCGCCTGCGCTTCCACCTTCCGCCGCGCAAACGGATACAAATCCAGCGCCAGATCCTCCGCCGAATTCCGCCGCCGCCCCGGATCTTTCTCCAGGCACGACGCCACCAGCTCATTCAATCCCGCGGGCAATGACGAATTGATTTGCGACGGCGGCAGCGGCGTCGCAGACATCACCTTCTGGCACACACCTTGGAGTGAATCCGCGTCAAACGGCCGCTTTCCCGTCACCATTTCGTACAGCACCACGCCCAGCGAAAAGATGTCCGACCGGGCATCCTGCGGCTTGCCCAGGATCTGCTCCGGGCACCAGTAAGCCGGCGTTCCCAGCAGCGGCGTGTCTTTCGCATCGCGGCTGGCCAACCGCGCCATGCCAAAGTCCGTCAGCTTCACGCGCCCTTCGTCGGTCACCAAAATATTTGCTGGCTTCACGTCGCCGTGAATGATGCCCTTGCGGTGCGCCAGATTTAGCGCCATCGCGATGTCCGCGATCCACGCGCACGCCCGGGGAAACGGCACGCTGCCTTTTTCGAGCACTCGCTCTAGCGGGTGCCCTTCGACATACTCCATCACCAGATATGGCGTCGATGTCGCTTCATCAATCCCCATGTCGTGCAGTGCCACGATCGACGGATGCGAAATCTGCCCGACGACGCGCGCTTCTTTGATAAAGCGTTCGCGCCCTTCACCTTCAGCCAATTGTGGGGAGAAAAGCTTGATGGCGACGTGTCGCCCAATCATCGGATCGAACGCGCGCGCAACTCGGCTGGTTGCACCCGTACCGATGGTGTCTACAATTTGATAGCGGCCTACTTGCACGGACAACGACCTTCCCTCAGGACAATCTCCGTCCTATGATCCATACAGTAGCGATATCGGCCGCACGCACAAATGGCGCACCCGTCCTACCAAAAGCAGTACGAAAGTACTCGATTCGAAGCGCCCAATTCTTCGGTTTTTGATGGTTTTGAGGCCTCTACGACCCCGAATTCGGGCCGTTTGCGCTGTCCTCCCGCAGCGAGCTGAATACAGGGTTGAGGGCGTAGTCCGCCGGAAAGATCTTCACATGGTGCCCCATCGGTAGTAGGTGCTTGTGAAAGTGAAAACGCGCGCATTTCGTTGTAGGCTTGCTCCGAAGTCCAGTGCTCGTCCGCCATTCTATACGTCGCGATCATCACGCCAGTGCGATCGTCTCCGAAATAGCAGTGCACGAAAATTTTGTCGTTCGGATGAGCAGGCAGCAGCCGCAGAAACGTCGCCACCTGGAAATCGGTCGGTCCAAGAAATGCGCTCGTCGGAATTTCCACGTAGCGCATCCCGGTGGCTTCGACCTTCAGCTGCTCGCGTGTTTCGGAAGTCTCGCGAGTTAACGGCTTCGAATTCCGCAAATCAACCACGATCATAATTCCCGGTCGCTTGAGTTCTTCGTAGCCTTGCCCGCGCGGCTGGGCGCCGCGATATAGCGAATCGCTCACTCTGCCTGCGTTTCCGACGCCTGCAATCGTCAATCGCTCCGCCAGCTTCGGCACTCTGCGCGCAAACTTCGCCGCGACTTTGTCTTTGTGTGCGCGCTGTAAATGCATAGTGCGACAAATCCCGCGGTCGCAAAAACAGAATCGCAACCGCAAACGCGGTCCATCGCGCGCGGCGCCGCACGTTCCAGTCGGTGGAAAAACTGTTCATCACGATTTGCGCGAAAAATTTTTTGGAGCAAGAATGCAAAGTGAGTTTAGCGTGCTCGGCATCGCCGCGTCGCCACTTCTTGCGTTTGATTGCCAAACTCAAAAGCAAAATAACTTGTGTGTTTGTAACGACACCACTACAGATAGCGCAATTCTAAAAATTTCCCACCCTATTTTGCGTTTTTCTCTTGACAGATTTTTCGGCACGGTCTCATACTGCGGTTCCAGATTCGGGGGACGTGGAAGCGCCAGGGCGGACCGGGTCGAGGATGTACAGCACGAGTCCGCACGGGCCACGGAACCAGTCCGGGTTATTAACGCAAAAAAATCGAGCGCGAGCCCAACTCCGCGCCCGCATGCGAAGTGTGAAGCGCTGCTGTGATGGCTGCGTGATTTCACCGGCCAACGGCAGGGCGTTGCCTTCGCATCGGTCTTCGACTCCTTCGACCGCACAGTCGCGGTCGAATTTTTTGCTTTGTAGCCTCACGCACCGGTCGGATCGGGAAGCAAAACCTAGTGAGCACTGGGCAACCCTCTGCCTCGCAGAGGAGTAAACTATATGGGTATCCTCCGCTTTGGGAGGGCCCGAAGCATGGAGGATCGGGATGGCTACGGTGAAGCCGGCACTGAATGGAAAAGCACTGCACGTGGGGGTGAGCCCCGAGAATACGACTGGTGCCCAGACCGGTCTCGTATTTGAACGCTTCTTTACGGACGGAAAAGTCTCTCCCTTCGACGCCGTCGAATGGGAAAAGCGCACTGCCGCCATCGGCAACGAAAAGGGCGTGACCATCTTCCGCCAGGAAGGCGTCGAGGCTCCCAAGAATTGGTCGCAGACCGCCACCAATATCGTCGTTAGCAAATATTTTCACGGCAAGCCCAACACGCACGAGCGCGAAAACTCCGTGCGCCAGCTCATCGGGCGCGTCGTCAACACGATCGTTCATTGGGGGCAGGATGGCGGCTATTTCGCCGACAAGGATTCGCGTGAGGCCTTCCGCGACGAACTGACCCACCTGCTCGTCGAACAGAAAATGTCTTTCAACTCCCCGGTCTGGTTCAACGTCGGCGTGCAGTCCAAGCCCCAGTGCTCGGCCTGCTTCATTAATTCCGTTTCCGACACCATGGAATCCATCATGGGCCTCACCCGCACCGAAGGCATGCTTTTCAAGTGGGGCTCCGGCACCGGTACCAACTTCTCCACGCTGCGCGGCAGCCGCGAAACGCTTTCCGGCGGCGGCATCGCCTCCGGTCCCGTGAGCTTCATGAAGGGTTTCGACGCCTTCGCCGGCGTCATCAAGAGCGGCGGCAAGACGCGTCGCGCCGCCAAGATGGTCATCCTCAACATCGACCATCCCGATATCGTCGAATTCATCGAATGCAAGATGAAGGAAGAGCGCAAGGCCCACGTTCTCATCGAACAGGGCTACGATTCCGCGATCGACGGCGACGCTTACAGCTCCATTTTCTTCCAGAACGCCAACCACTCCGTTCGCGTCACCGACGATTTCATGTCCGCCGCCGAAGAAGATCGCGATTGGTGGACCCGCAACATCACCGACGGCCAGCCCAACGAAAAGCTCCGCGCGCGCGATCTGCTGCTCAAGATCGCCGAATCCACTTGGCAGTGCGGCGATCCCGGCATGCAGTACGACACCACGATCAATCGCTGGCACACCTCCAAGAACACGGCGCGCATCAACGCGTCCAACCCGTGCTCTGAGTACATGTTCCTCGATGACACGGCCTGCAACCTCGCCTCGCTCAACCTGATGAAGTATCTCGGGCCCAACGGCCAGTTCGATGTTGACGCGTTCCGGCACGCAGTCGACGTGACCATCACGGCGCAGGAAATTCTCGTCGACAATGCCAGCTACCCGACGCCGAAAATCGCCGACAACTCCCACGCTTTCCGTCCGCTCGGCCTTGGCTACGCGAACCTCGGCGCTCTTTTGATGTCCATGGCGCTGCCCTACGACTCCGACGAAGGCCGCGACGTCGCGGGCGTGGTCACCGCTCTCATGTGCGGCGAGGCTTACGCGCAGTCGTCGCGTATCGCCGAACGCATGGGTCCGTTCCCGGGTTACGCCGTCAACCGCGAGCCCATGCTCGACGTCATCCGCATGCATCGCGACGCCATTCGCGGCATCAAATCCGAAAACGTTCAGCCCGAACTGTTCGCCGCCGCCCAGGATTCGTGGGACGACGCGCTCAATCTCGGTGAAAACTTCGGTTTCAAAAATTCTCAGGTCACCGTGCTCGCTCCCACCGGCACCATCGGCTTCATGATGGATTGCGACACTACCGGCATCGAGCCCGACCTCGCTCTCGTCAAGCACAAGCGACTTGTCGGCGGCGGCGTCATCAAGATCGTCAACAACACCGTGCCGCAAGCCTTGATGAAGATGGGCTTCACGCCGGAACAGACCAGCGAAATCGTCTCCCATATCGACACCAATGGAAAAATTGACGGCGCTCCCTACATCAAGGCCGAGCAGATTCCGGTCTTCGATTGCTCGCTCGCTCCGATGGGTGGCGGCCGCTCGATCGCCTGGACTGGCCACGTGAAAATGATGGCTGCCGCGCAGCCGTTCCTCTCGGGTGCGATCTCCAAGACGATTAACATGCCCGAGGAATCAACCGTCGAGGACATCATGGACGCGTACATCGAGTCGTGGAAGCTCGGCCTCAAGGCCGTAGCCATCTACCGCGACAATTCGAAGCGTTCGCAGCCGCTCTCCGCCGCCGGCAAGAAAGACGATAAGAAAGCCGACGCGGGCAAGGCCACCCCGGCCGCCGAACCGGGCGCCGCTGTTCCCGTCCAGCAGGAACTCTTCGGCCGACGTCAGCGCGAAAAGATGCCCACCGAGCGCGCCTCCGTCACTCACAAGTTCGCGGTCGGCGGCCACGAAGGCTACATCACCGTGGGCATGTATGAAGACGGCCGCCCCGGCGAAATCTTCATCAAGATGTCCAAGGAAGGCTCAACGCTTTCCGGCGTCATGGATGGTCTCGCGCTCACCATCTCGCTCGGTTTGCAGTACGGCGTGCCGCTCAAGGTTTTCGTCGACAAGCTCGTCAACACGCGATTCGAACCGTCGGGTATCACCGCGAATGCGAACATCCGCTTCGTATCGTCGGTGCTCGATTACATCGCGCGATGGCTCGGTGGACGCTTCATCTCGTCCGATTATCTGAAATTGACCGGCGAGCAGATTGCGGCTGCCGCGGCTCCGACCTCGTCCAACTCGGCGATGGTCGAGTCGATGCTCACGGCCTTGTCTTCCAGGGCCCAGGCTCAAGCGGCCTCAATGAAGCAGACCAATGCTCACGAAGGCGCGCCAGCCTGCTCCGAATGCGGCATGCTCATGGTGCCCAACGGCGCTTGCTACAAGTGCGAAAATTGCGGCAGCACTTCGGGTTGCAGCTGAGGCGCTCGCCCATCACATACGATACGGGCCACATGGATCCCACGAGATGAGCACGACTTCATCCCGTCCGGCGATGGATGTCGGGCTTCCACCCGAGAAGCCGAAGACCCGGGGTTTTCTCCACATCGTGCGTCACGGCTCAGGTGCCGGCACGATGTACGTCGTCACCTATCACCCTCTTGATCGCAGCGGCGCGGAAATTGGCCTGCCGACGAACCCCATGCTCGCCGAGGGCGCCACGCTGCTGATCGATCTCCTCGAACGCCTCGGGGTCGACTTCCGCCTCCACGAAGTCCGCGGCGCCCTCGAAGACATCCTTCGTCTTGGATCCGCCAACATCCCCGACCTCTGGTTCACCGCCGAACAACTGACCCAAAAAGGCCTAACCGACAGTTAACCGGGGCAGCGCACGCAGTGCGCCGCCTTCGGCACACCCCGGCAATCCACCGCCGCGTGCCACACCAGTTCTGATTGGTAGCGCCGGCTCGCTGCCGGCTGCGCGCTGCAACCCCATTAGAATGAGTCGCCTGCAGACAAACGCGTCCTTCTTGGGCTCACGAGATCCCGTAACCCGAATAAACCCAATACATTACAGCCAACGCATTTTTTGAAGGGGGTGTATTCCATTCCGTCCCAGAACGGGAACACTTGCTGCCGAGTCGAGTCGGGGACGAAGAAACCGCTAGCGGGGCCGCGGCCGCAGCGGCGGGCGGGCGGTGAGGGGACGAGGTCGCATCCGAAATCGGGGGCCAAGTGGCGGCGGTACCGCTCTCAGCATGTCGCCACAGCAGGGACACCGGCCGTCATCGCTGATGGGGCCGGTTGCGTCAGCGCGCAGCCAGTGACCTCGCAGGTCACACATGGCGTTGATGCACTGAACCGTGAAACCAGGCATGTACTGCATCGATATTTCCCCCAGTAGCGAAGCGCGATAGCGGGAGCCACCGGACAACGCCAAGAAGCTCGACCAGACAAAAAACCTTGCGCGAATTCTGCGCGGAGCCACCTGTGGTGTCAAGCACAAACCCCACCAGATATTGGGGTGGCGTTGCGGACCGGTGGAAAACCTGTGTGAACGTGTGCACAACCGTTCCGAAAAGGAATTGGCGAATACGCGCATGCGCCTCGCAAGACCGCGCAGTTCCCCCAGTTCCTCGTGGAAGATAGAACGAACAGCGCGTCGCCTGAGTTCACTGGAGAAGTTTCGACCTAACTGCGGCTCGTCGGAAGCCGCGATCCATATCGACGCGCGCGACGGGAGGGGAAAATGGCGGACAGTTCACGAGGCGGAAGTCCTTTCGGCGGCTTGATGCCGGGCATGCCCGATTTTCGGGGAGCGGGGGCGCGCTTCATGCGCATCGCGGTCGTTGCTGTTGTATTGCTCCTGCTTGTATGGAGCGTAACTTCGATTCCCACCGGCAACGTCGGTGTACTGACATTATTCGGCCGCGTCACCGGCGAAACGCTCAGCGAAGGCATCCATCTCATCAATCCGTTGAAAGCCGTTCAGAAGCTTTCGGTCCAGACGCAATCCGTGAAAGAAAGCGCCAACGTCCCGTCCAACGAAGGCCTCATCCTCGCGCTCGATACCTCGTTGCTTTTTCATCTCGACAAAAACAAAGCCGCCTTCGTCTACCAGACCATCGGCGACAACTACGCCGAGAAAATCGTCGAGCCGACGCTGCGCTCAGCCGTACGCGCATCGACCTCGTCGCACACCGCCAACTCGCTCTACACCAACGCACGCGAACTCGTGCAGCAGCAGATTCAGGACGAACTGACCGCGCAACTCGCCCCGCGCGGGGTAATCGTCGAAAACGTGCTCCTGCGCGACGTGCAGCTCCCCGCGATGCTAAAAGGCTCGATCGAAGCCAAGCAGCAGGCCGAACAGGACGCGCTGCGCATGAGCTTCGTCTTACAAAAGGAAAAGCAGGAAGCCGAACGCAAGCGGATCGAAGCCCAAGGCATCTCCGATTTCCAGAAAATCGTGGCCCAAGGCATCAGCTCGCAGCTCCTCGAGTGGAAAGGCATCGAAGCCACCGAAAAACTAGCAACCAGCACAAACGCAAAAGTAGTGATCGTCGGCAACCCCAAAAACGGCTTGCCCCTGGTGCTCGAACCGAAATAACTCGCCGAAGACGCATAACGGCGAGCGAGTTGCCGCGATTCTCAAGCCAGCGGCCCCGTCGGGGCACGGCAATGACGCGCCCGTCTCCGCAACCCGGGCATTTCAATCCCCGGAAAATCGAATCTGAACCGCTGCCGTCGGGAACTTTTCTCGCACGCCGGCCTCTATTTTTCAGCCCTGCTCATCGAGGTTCCCATGTCCGACGCACCCAACCGACACCTGATGTCGAAAACTTCCGTCCTCATCGTTGGATCGATCGTCATCGTTTTCAGTTATTTCGTGTCCCGCATATCTGTGCAGCAATACTTCGCTTCCATCGACGATGCGCGTGCTACCGGGCTCTCCGCCACGACCTGGGATCCGAGGAGTATGTGGCTGTCGAGCCCAGTGCCCCCGCGCAGCGAGGTGTTCGACGGGAGAAACAACGGCATCGCTCGTGCAGCGCATCTCCGCGAATCCACGTCCAACTTTGACAACGATATCGCGTCGCTGCACAAGATTGTCGCGTCGCACCACGGTTATTTCGAAGATCTTCGCACACAGACGCAAACGGGCCGAGGCCGCTTGCTTTCCGTCGCTCTTGCTGTGCCTGCACCGGAATTCGATGGTGCCGTCACCGAACTCAAGTCGATCGGCCGCCTCGTCGCCATTTCCGAAGCCGGCGAAGATGCCAACGTCCGCCTCGCCAATCAGGCGCGGCAAGTCGCCGAAGCGCAAACCAATGTGGCGCGTCTACAGCGATTGCAAAAGGATCATTCCGCCAAATTGATCGACGCGCTGACTCTCGAAAAAGAAATCGGACAGGCTGCTTCCGCCGTGTCCGAACGCGAGCGTGAGCAGGAGAATCTCCAGTCCACGATCGCGAAGTCGCACATCTCACTCATGCTTCTCGAAGACTATCGTGCGCCGTTCAACGCCGGGCTCGATGGCAAATCTCTCCAGCTGCGCAACGCACTGATCGAAGGCGTCGGAGCCATCGTCTCCACTGTGGCCATGCTCCTCGCTCTCGCACTCCGATACGGCCTGCCTCTCGCTTTCTGGCTCACCGTTCTTTACTTTCCCGACCGCGCGATCCGCCATCACGTTCGTCGCACACCTGCGCCAGCACCCACTCCGGTCGCATAGTAGTTCGCTACGGAAGCGCGCAGGAGTGTGGCGATGTGCTGGAAGAACTCAGTTGGAACGGATTTGCCGTGAGCGAATTGCTGCCGCGAAGACGAGCAAGGCCGCGGTAGCGGCGAGATAGAGCATCGCGTAGTGCGTCGTGTCAGGGCCGTTGGATGCGCCGGTGTAGTCGATGCCCGAAACGCGATTGATGGGACCGATGTACCACATCGCGGTAAGAATGGCCTCAAACGGTTTCGACGTCCCGCTCCACACGCCAAGCGCCAGCGCGAGCGACGGCAGAAACGCTGCGCCGGTGAGCCATGGCAACAACGCCTGAGGGCCGTCGGCGACCGCGATCCGAAACGCGGCCGCTGACCCAAAAGCTACCGCAAGCGCAAATCCGGCGAGCCAACTCGCCAGAAGCTGACGCGGAAAAATGCGGGCCGAGGAAAACAAGAGCGTATCCGTTCCGAACCGCGTTTCGCGTGCGCCCGTGCCCGACCACACCAGGACTAGCCACAACCATGAGGTGCCGAGAATCTGCTGTCGCGCCGACGGCAACGGTGATGAAATTTGCGCAATGAAAAATCCCGCCGCAACGGCGTACCACCACCAACGCAGCCCTTTGACGGCGAGCTTCATCTCGGCGAAGAAAATTCGCATGAACGTGCTGGTGCGATCGGTCGCCGCGAGCGGCGTCAAACGCGCCGTTGAGCCCGCAGCGCGAGTCTGCGCCGAAGCGGCTCTCGCTACTGCGATCGCTTCGGAAGTCGCCGCAACGGACTCCGCCGTCGCTCCGTTCGCGATCCCTTGAGGCACGACCGCCTGCGCTGCCTTGCGCCGGAATCGCGCCAGCGAACGCGACGAATCGAACCTGTCGAAAATCATCGCCGCCAGAAAAACGAGCATAATCGCGACGCCGCACCACGCCAGCCGTAGCAGGATCTGCGACACCGTCCAATGCACGCCCTCCCATCGGAACGACTGCACGACCTGAATTCTCTTGTCGGAAATCGTGAAAGCAAAACCGCCCTTGTACCCGGGAATGTGGGCGTACGCGCCTTCGATCAAACTGTTCGCCATGGTCATGTTGCCCAAGGGATCGAGCCAAGCTTGGCCGCTCGTCGCCGATAAGGCGATGCCAAGGAACGCCCAGACGAAAAACCAGGCGACGTTGCCGGCTCCACCGCGGAGCACCGGTAGTGTCTCGAACAAAACCGCGGTCGCCGAAGTCAGCAGCATCGCGGGTAAGGCAATGATCACGAACGGGCTGAGCAGCGCGATAAGGTCAAAATGCGGATCCTCGCGGGCAAAGATCTGCATCAGAATCGCGCAAACGGCAAGAACCAGAACCATCGACGAGAGCACCGCGAAATTGCTCAGGAATTTTCCCAGCGCGTAGGACGGCTTGGACAATGGCGTCGCCGCAAGAATCTGGCCGACGCCGGTCCGTACGTCGCGATCGATCGCGCCCTTCACGATGTAAAACCCGACGAGCGAAACCCAACAGGTCGTGACCAGCGCGACGAGCGCGCCGATCCATGCCGACGTGTAGACGCCGCGATGCTCGCCGAGTTGAATCGTGACGTGGCCGGTCGCGGCGGAGTAACCGAGGAAGGAAGCGAACAGCAGAGTTAGGAAAAAACTGTAGCGACGCACGCGCTCGAGAAAATCCGCGCGTGCAATCGCCGCGATGGCCCGAACCTGGCTCAAGCAACGACTCCGACCGAGCGAGGCGCGCCTGCGGCGGCCCCATTGTTTCGCTGGCTGCCGAGCACCGCAAGATACGCATCCTCCAGCGACGGTTCGAGCATTCGCGCTTCTCGCGCGCCGGGCAACGTCGGAGGCATAGGGGACACGATGCGCACGTGTACGCCGTCGCTGCGATTCGCCGTGCTGCTGATCGGATATTTTTGCTTCAGCGCCGGAAGATCGGCGCTCGGTACCACCAGCTCCCAGACCTGCCCGGTTACACTCGCGAGAATCGATTCCGGCAAACCGTGGGCCAGCAGTCGCCCGTGGGCCAGGATCGCGATGTTGGTCGCGACCGCTTCCACATCCGACACGATGTGCGTCGACAAAATCACGATGCGCTCACCGGAAAGTTCCGAGAGCAAATTCCGGAAGCGCACGCGTTCTTCCGGATCGAGCCCCGCGGTAGGCTCATCGACGATCAAGAGGTGCGGATCGTTGAGTAAAGCCTGGGCGATCCCGACGCGCTGCCGCATCCCGCCGGAGTAACCGCCGAGCGGGCGCTTAGCAACTTCAGTGAGATTTACGAGTTCCAGCAACTCGCCGATGCGTTTGCGAGCCGCGCTGGCGGCGATGCCTTTGACAGCGGCGAGATATTCCAGAAATTCGAGCGCGCTCAGATTCGGATAGACGCCAAAATCCTGCGGCAAATATCCAAGCACGTTCCGCAGTGCGTCGGGACTGCGCGCAACCTCGCCGTTGCCCCACAGAATTTTCCCGGAGGTCGGCTGGGTGATCGTCGCGAGAATCCGCATCAGCGTCGATTTCCCCGCGCCGTTCGGGCCAAGCAACCCCAGCACGCCTGGACCGAGCGTGATGGAAACGTTGGTGAGCGCCTGCACACCGCCGGCGTAACGTTTTGTCAGGGCGTCAATGGTGAGTTGCATCTGTTCCTATTCTTCGCGGGATCTTCGGGGATTTCTCACGGGCACAGCTTACTGTGCGAAAGCGCAGCGCGGCTTGCGAACAGACTACTCCCTCACACGTACGATATTCGTGCCGAAAACCGCGACCGATGAGGAGACTGAATTCTGACAACGATTTACTACAGGAGGATACGGACGAGCGATGAAAAAAGTTTAGTCAAATGTGGAGAGATATGAGGCGGCAAAGGCGCGCCGTGCGTGCTTGATTACGATTACGGCTGCGGCGCTGGCTCCTGATCTGAGGAAGACGGATCGGGCGCTGGTTTGTCGGGAAGTGACATGCCGGCATTCTGAGGCTTCTTTGGCTTTTTAGTCTGCTCGGGCTCAGCCTCGGCCTCGCCGGTTTTGGCGGCGTGTTCGGCTTTTAATTCCGCCAACTTCGCTTTCAGGTCGTCGACGACTTGTTGCTGATCGTTGATCTCGGCCTGTTCGGCGTCGAGCTTCGACTTGCCCGCGTGATCGTCGCTATAACCCGGCTTGGAATAGTAGGTGTCCTGGTCGAGTGCATTCGCGCGTTTCAGAATATCGAGCTTTGTAGCAGCCGCGGCAAGTTCTTGCTTCGCACGCGAAATCGCGGGATCTTCCCCGGGCTTCACGACGGGGGTCGTTTCGGCACCGACCGCGGCCTGATCGGCCTTGAGGTCCGCGTTCACGGCGGTAGCGTTGGGAGCTGGAGAATCCGACGTCGGTGCGGAGCCCACGTTTAGTCCTTCAGCACCCGGCTTGTAGCCGTTCTTGTCCAGATCGTCGTCGCTGATGACCTTGGTCGATTTCGCGTTCTTCTTCGCAGCGCGCGCCTGACGCGCGGCATCGACCACGGACTGGTCTTGTTGCGCCTGCGAATCCTGCGCTGCTGCGGGTACGCAACACGCGGCGAATAGAGCGCCGAGGGCGACCAGCGGTAGCGCGGAGCGAATTTTGGTGTGTTGCGGCATGGTGCTAATTCCCTCACTACAGCGGAACGGCAAAAGGTGCGCCAGGCGTCAGGATACGCTCACCCATCGAGGCGGGCAATTGGGTCGAGGGGCAGCCGTGCGAATGAGGCACCGCCGAGCATGACGTCACAGACAGGACTCCGATTCGGCCCGTGGCCGAGCGCCGAAAGGTTGCAGTGCAAGCAGGCTCCGCGATAGGGCAAAATACGGAAGGCAAAAAGAGACAAGATATATGAGGATCTGGCGAAAACTCGTGACGCCTCTCGTGTTGACGATCGCGCTTGCGATCGGCGTTAGCGCAGTTCGCGCGCAGGATCGTCCGTCTGCGCCGGAACCAAAGACGCAAGCGCCGCCGTCCTCGTCAGCCGGCGGTCGCAACTTAGGAACAACAACGAATCAGCGACAGTCAGGCGGAGACATCCTCATCGAGCCGGTGATCGTGCATCGATTCTGGGATACGACCAACGATCTGCTCTTCGCCGGCGTCGGCGCGTCGCGAACGCTCGATTATTTCTCGACGCTGAACATGCGTCGCCGCGGCCGCCAGGAAATCTTGCTGACCAACGACGTCGTCGATAATCACGCGGCGTTCGCTGTGATCGAAGCCGCGGGGACAGCCACATCCATCGGCGTGTCGTATTTGTTCCACCACTATGGCCATCACTCGCTCGAGCGGTGGACGTCGATCATTCACATCGGCCTCGCCACAACCGGCGCCGTGCGAAATTATTGTTTGAAGACGGCTCATCCTGCCACCGCAGCGCCCGCGAACGCGGCGTTCGGTCTCTTCCCTTCGCTCGCCGCGCGGTAATGTAATATCCAGCCCGCTTGCAGTCCCGCGCGAGGCGCTTCATACTCCCGCATAATGACGAGTGGTTGCGGAAAGCCCGAGAAGCACAGGGATGCGCGTGAGGCGTTTGCGAAGGACAACAGGTTGGGAGGGGACAATCCGCGCGGCTCTGGCGCCGAGTTTTTTCGTCGCGATTGCAGCCGCCCTGGTGCTGCCGAGTGGCGCGCGCGGTTCGGCGGACCCTGCGACGACGCCCACGGTCGCCGCCGCGGCATCCAAACCTCAAGGCTCCGAAGTTCAAGCGTATCCCGAGCGGCCGACGCCGTCGCAGTCCGCGATGCCCGGCTCGCCTCCGGCGCAGAAAACTCCGCCGCAACCGCCAAAAACCGAGCAATACACGCTGTCGCAAGAGCGCTACGAAAAGGCGATCGCCTATTCGCGCGCCGAATACGTTTTGTATTTCGTCTCGTATTTGCTGGGTTTTTTTGTTCTGCTGGTGATCCTGAAGTTCGGCATCGCCGCGAGACTACGCGCTTTTGCAGAACGAAAAACCGCCAATCATTGGCTGCAAGGACTGATTTTCATTCCGTTGCTGATGGGCGTTCTCGATCTGTGCGATCTGCCGATTCATTTGTACGGGCATTCGTTGTCGCTGCGATTCGAGCAATCGGTCGAGGGATGGGCTCCGTGGCTCTGGGATTGGGCGAAGAGCGAACTGCTCGGAATCGGCGCAGCGATCGTGCTGGTGTTGCTGCTTTTCCGCGTGATGCGCTGGAGCCCGCGGCGATGGTGGCTGTTTTTCTGGATGGCCGCGTTGCCGATTCTGCTGTTCATTTTCTTTATCAGCCCGTGGTTCGTTGATCCGCTGTTCAACACATTTCATCCGCTCGCCAGCAAATATCCTGAACTGGCGGCGAATATCGAGAAAGTCGTACAGCGCACCGGCTTGGACATTCCGCAGGATCGAATGTTCTTGATGGATGCGAGCAAGAAAACCAACGACGTGAACGCATACGTGACGGGCTTTGGAGCCTCGAAACGGATTGTGGTGTGGGACACCACGGTGCAGAAACTGACCACCGACGAAACACTATTTATTTTTGGGCATGAGGCCGGGCACTACGTGCTCAATCACGTTCGGAACGGCTTCACATTTTTCGCAGTCGGACTGCTCGCGGCGCTCTTTGTCGGTTACCGCGCCTTGAATTGGGCGTTACGTCGATGGGGAAGAAGCTGGGGAATCGAGGGTCCCGAGGACTGGGCGTCGTTTGCGGTGATGCTGCTGATCCTCGAAGTGATTGTGTTCATTTCGCTGCCGATCGAAAACGGATTCAGCCGCATGCAGGAACACAATTCCGACGTGTACGGCCTGGAGGTTGTTCACGGAATCGTCCCGAACTCAGCGGAAGTGGCGGCTCACTCGTTTCAGATTTTGGGCGAGATCGGGTTGGCCGATCCGAATCCGCCGCCGCTCATTACGTTCTGGCTATATTCGCACCCGCCACTCGCGGAGCGGCTCGTATTTGCGCACAGCTACGATCCGTGGTCGAAGGGCGAGGCGCCGAAATACGTGAAGGCGCCGCCGCTTCCACCAGCGGGCCAGTGATGCGTCGTCGTTACGAAGCGCGGCGACGGGCGAAACTAGCCACCTTGTTGCGGTTCCCGCAGATTGCCATGGAGCACCAACGGCGTTTGTGGGTTCGGGATTTGTCGCAGAAGAAGAGCCCGCAAGCGGGATTGGCGCAGACGCGGACATTTGCACGGTTGCCTTCGAGGACGATTTCGGCAGCGGAGCGCGCCACGGCGGCGAGCAGCCAGTCTAGGCCTTGTTCTCGCCCGATGAACTGGAGACGCCAGCGTCCCTCGGTTTGGAGCAGCTCGTCGTGCCCTTCGGTGATGCGCAGGACGTCGTTGATGGGCTTGGCCCATTCAGGCGCAACGGGTTCGTTCCTGACAAGTGACGTGAAGATCTCGCGAAGGGCGTCGCGCAGGCGAACGGCTCGAGTGAGGAGGGCGTGCGCGGCGCGGGGGTCGGTCTCGGGAAGGGTCAGAAGCTGGTCGCTACGTTCAGCGGACACGATCTTCGCGGCTTCGAGAAAGCCAACAAATTCCTCCCAAGAGAAGTCGTGAGAAGGGGCGCTGGGGTAAGACGGGGCGTTTGCGAAGTCGATGGCTAGGCGTCCACCGACCAGGACGACGATTTCGGCCATTTGGGACATGATCGAGCCTCCCCTAGGGCAGAAAGGAATGCTGGGAGCCTTCAAAATTGCAATAACCGGTTAAAGCTACCATATGGGTTATCGAGACGAACAGCGATTTCTGTGACTTCCTCGGCATTGCGACATTCCCTCCAACGTCGAGTTTGGGTTTCGCCGTCGAAAGAGGCTGATTCTTCGCCAGTTGTGTTATCTTCGCGCGTTCGCTGCGACGTCTCCGATGGAGGCGGTCAGGTGTTGAGACGGAACCAATAGCTACAACCGAGCCGCTGCTGAGTTTGCCTCCCGAGCTACCCGGGCCAGGGTTCTTCGCTAATCACTCGCCCGGGCCGGTTATTCTCCGCTTTCTATTATTTGTGGTGTTGGCGGTGCTGTTCGGCAGTGGATTCATCTCACTCGCCGAGTGGGTCAAGCTCATCGAACCTTCGATCGGGTCCGCGCCGGGCTTGCTGATTTCAGAATGCGCCCGAGGTGCGGGGACGCTCCTCGCAGCATGGGTCATGTCGCGGCTGGAGGGCCGCAGGCTCGGGGAATACGGATTGCCATGGCGCGCAGGCGAAGGGAAGCGGTTCGCGCAGGGGGCAGTTTTCGGGATCGTGGAGATCAGCTGCGTTATCGGAGTACTTGGGGCGCTGGGTTATTACAGTTTCGGATCCATCGAGATTCATGGCGGGGAATTGCTGAAGTGGCTGATTTACTGGGCAGCAACGTTTTTGGCGGTTGCATTTTTTGAAGAGTACGCGTTTCGGGGGTATGGGCAGTTTACGCTGACGCGTGGATTTGGATTTTGGCCGGCGGCGCTAACGACGTCGCTATTTTTTGGCGTGGTGCACACTTTCAATCCTGGCGAAAGTTGGCCGGGCATCGCGGGTGTCGTACTGGTGGGAATTTTCTGGTGCTTCACCGTTCGGCGCACAGGGACGCTGTGGTTCGCGCTGGGAATGCACGCGGCGTTCGATTTTGGCGAAACGTTTGTGTTTTCGGTGCCCGACAGCGGCGCCGTTTTTCCCGGACATCTTTCCAGCGCGGTTGTTCATGGTGGGTCGGCGTGGCTGGTCGGCGGCACCGCGGGGCCCGAAGGCAGCATTCTGGATTTTCTGATGCTTGGAATATTCTTCTACGCAGTGCACCGGATGTATCCGGCGAAACCGGAACCGACGAATGACGCCAGCGTGCCGCGGGCATCCGGCACGAGCCTTTCCCCTCCAAGCGCGGACGCGCCGCGAAACACTCTCGATTCCTCAACCCAATGATCGGACTCGGACGGATGATCGGCCGCTGGCGAACGGCAAGCGAAAACTAACGAACCAGATCGGAAGCGTAGACCAGCCGAATTCCCTCGGCTTTGGCTTCGGGGAGAACTTCCTGAAGTGCTTTGAGTGTGGCTGGATGCGGATGGCCGATCGCGATGGCTTCATCTTTTTCACGGGCTTTGCGCAGGGCTAGCCGCAGCTGTTTGCTGATCTCGGAAACTTGTTCGACATCATCGAGAAACGGAACGTTGCGATAGGCCGTGGGAACTCCTGCGCGCCGCGCCGCGTTGAATGCCACGGTCGCCGCGGTCGTGCGGCTGTCGATGTAATACAGTTTGTGATCGCGTAGGACTGGCATCAGCTCGTTCATGAGCGCGACGTTCGCCGTCGATTCCGAGCCCTGGTGATTGTTGACGCCGGCGACGCCTGGCACAGCTTCGATAAACCCGTTCACCAGCGCGTTGACTTGCTGCTTCGACATGCCAGGGCGTAGCTCGGCCGATTCGGCGCGGCGCTGGCTCACCGACTCCATCGGCAGGTGCAGCATGACTTCGTATCCGCGGCGCCGCGCTTCCTGCGCAATCTCGACGGAATGCGGATTGTTCGGTAGCACGGAAATCGTCAGCGGATAGGGCAGGGCGTAGATCGCGTCGGCGGCGCCGAGGTCCTGACCGAGGTCGTCGAGAATGATCGCGAGGCGCGGACGATCGGCGCCGGGAGCTCCTTCCGGAACAGCCTGGGTCGAAGCGGCGGCGACGTGAATGTGAATGGTGTGCGTTGGGAAATCGCCGCGTCGGTATTGGAACGCGACGCCTACGCGTGTTTCCGAGGGGGAGTCTCGCGTCAAGTCATGTTTCGCCGCGACGTCATCCAACGCTTGTACAAGGTTCGCGACCCCGTTGCGCGCTTCGGCATCTGCCGAAGACGGGCGAACGGTAGCGTCGATGTGGTCGGTGATGTCTAGATTCTGATCGGAGGTGCGAAATTCAGCGCGGGTGGATGCACCGACCGCGTTGACCGCCGTGACGAACTCATGTGTGATGGCGTGGATTTCGGCGGCGTTGAGCCGTGGCTGCGATTTCTGACAGCCGACAAAAAATGTAGCGAGCGTGCATGCCAGTATCAATAGAAACGCAAACGGCGCGCATGCGCCATCGCGACTCGACCGTGGAGAGTTGGTTGTGTTTCGAAGTGGACGGTTATGCGTGATTGGAACTAAAGTCGCTCGCCCAATCACCTGAGGCTAAGCGGCCTTTTTCGCGGCGCCGGGGTTTTTCAAGAGGTCGAGCGCCTTGCGATAGATTGGATCTTCGGGCGACAGTGGACGCGGGCCTGCATTGGGCGTTTTCGACGGCGTGGTTGCGGACGTGGAAGCCGAGTCATCGTCGCCGTCGGAATCGTCTTCGGCGGTTGCGCGGACGACTTCGGTGGGCTCGACGCCGTCTTCGAGAATCGGTTTGCCTGCGGCGTTGTAGTAGTTCGCGACAGTAAGGAAGAGCGCCGAACCGTCATCCAGCGTGATCAATTTCTGCTCGGAGGCCACACCGAACGTGCGCTCGCCGACGACGTCGCCGCGATGGTTCGCAACGATAGCGGATGCGAGGACTTCAGCGGCTCCGGACGTCGTGCCGTCGATCAGCACCGAGACCGGACCTTTCCACACGACCTTGCTGGCCTCGGCCGACATCGTCTGCGCGGAAACGGTTTGTCCGCGAAGCGTCGCGATGGTTCCGGACGGAACGAATAGTCGCGCAACAGCAACAGCTTCGGTCGCCGAGCCGCGGCCACACTCACGCAAATCCAGAATAACTTTGTGAACGCCCTGTTTTTCGGCTTCGATGAGTTTGTTGCGAAGTTCATCGGCGCGGCCGGCATCCAGCGAAGTCAGGCGTAGCGCCAGAATGTCGGGGTCGGCCTTTTGCACGATCATTTTCGACGTGGCGAGTTTTTGGCGCACGATCTCCACGGAATCGGGGTCGGCCTTGCCGCGGCGAATCACGCCGACCTTCACGCCGCTGCCGGCTTGGCCGTTCAGCAAATTGAGCGCCTGGCCGACAGACATGTCGCGGGTGGTAAATCCGGCGATCGATTCGAAGATATCGCCGCTATGAATGCCGGCCTTTTCGGCCGGGCTGTCGGGTAGCACCGAGATCACGATCACGTAGCCGAAGCGCTTGCTGAGAGTCAGGCCCGTTTCACCCGTGCCGGCGCTCTGCTGCTTCTGTTTGTACTCGGTGAATTCGCGCGGAGTCAGGTAGCTCGATTCGGCGTCGAGCGATTCGAGTAGACCATGCAGCGAGCCAGCGGTCACCAGGTGCATGTTCGGCTCGTCGACGTAGTCGGCCTGAATCTTCTGCAGCACCTCGCCGTAGACGGTGAGCGACTTGTACGCCTTATCGTCGGGCGTGCGGCCAAGAACGTGGCCGATACCGGCGTAACAAAAGATAGCCACCGACAAACCAATGATGGCGTAGCGTGCTTTTCGGTTCATGAGCTCACCTGAAGACAGAAGTCCAACGTCAGTATACCACTGCCAAGATATTGGGACGCGACAGGAGTGCGAATGGAAGCCTGAGGTGTCAAATCGGGGCAAAGGTTTGGGATCCAGAGATGCGAGGCGCCTGAAAGACACGAGAAACGTCACATTTGTTGCACTTTTACCACGCCGGATTGTCGCAATGGACAACGAGTACCCATAAGTTGTTGATTGTATGGAAGAAATCCGGCAAACCCCCCGTTGCAAAATGCTATCCTACCTATTGATGTTTCAGACCACCATTCAACGCCCCTCCTCAGCGGAAGGTGTTGGGCTCCACACCGGGGTCTACGGCCACATCCGCTTGCTGCCGGCACCCGCCGATACAGGCATCGTATTCCGCAGAATCGATCTCGATAATTTTCCGATTGAGGCGCGTGGCGACAACGTAGCGCGCGTGAGCTACGCCACCAGTCTAATGAAGCAGGGCGTGCTGTTATCGACCACCGAGCACCTGCTCGCCGCGATTTATTCCTGTGGGATCGACAACGTTTATATCGATATTGATTCGATCGAGATTCCCATTCTGGATGGTTCGGCCGAGCCATTCATGCAGATGCTTGAAATTTCCGGCGTGCGGAAACTGCGCCGGCGGCGACGCCATATGAAGGTGTTGCGGCCGCTGGAAGTGATCGAAGGCGACCGCCGGATCGGAATTTATCCCGCCGACGAATTTCGCGTGCGATGCTATGTGGATTTCCCGCATCCGTTGGTGGGCCGGCAAGAGGTCGAAGCCGTGGTTGGGCCCGACACGTTCCGGCAAGTGCTGGCCCGGGCGCGAACGTTTTGCTTTGAACGGGACATCGAGCCTTTGCGCTCGATGGGCTTGATCCGGGGTGGGTCGCTGGAAAACGCCATCGTATTGACCAACGACGGCGTGATGAATGGACCGCTGCGTTACCCCGACGAATTTGGCCGGCACAAGGCGCTCGACCTAATCGGCGACCTGGCGCTCGCGGGGTTGCCTTTGCTCGCGCGAGTCGAAGCCCACAAAGCGGGCCATTCCCTTCATACAGCGCTGGTTAGCCGCCTTCTGGCGGACCCGTCGCTGTGGACGATCGCCACGGATTCGGGCGACGCTTCGATGTCATTCAGTTCTCATGGCCGACCGGTAGACTCCGATGCCGTGATGTCGGATGCTCCCCCCACGCCGATGCCTGTCCCAGCGTCTGATTAAGCCTTTCGCCTCGCGTTTACAAATCGGCGCTTTGCGAATCGTGGTTACTCCTCCAGAATTGATTCTGTTATGCCACCTAAAGATCTGGCAATTGTTATCCTGGCCGCCGGCAAAGGCACGCGGTTGAAGTCGAATCTCGCCAAGGTGCTGCATCAGGCCGGCGGGCGAACGCTGGTCGAGCAGGTTTTGCGCTCGTGCGCGCCGCTCGGGGCGAAAAAGATGGTCGTCGTAATCGGCCACCAGGCGGAGCAGGTGGCGGCTGTGGTTGAGCCCACCGGGGCCAGCACGGTGCTGCAGTTTCCGCAGCATGGCACTGGGCACGCGATGCAGGTGGCCCGGCGCGGAGTCGGCGGCGCTAGACTTGTGGTGGTGATGCCGGGCGATGCGCCGCTGGTGCGTACCGAGACGCTGCGAGCACTGGTCGCCGCTCATCGAGCGGGCAACGCAGCAGCGACCATACTTTCCGCAGTTGTGAGCGATCCATCGGGCTACGGGCGCGTGGTGCGCAAGTCCGAGACGCAAGTCGGCGCTATTGCTGAAGAGTCGCAGCTGACCGAAGCACAGCGCGACATTAACGAGATCAATTCGAGCATTTACTGCTTCACGCTCGATAAACTTTGGCCGGCACTGGCGCAGGTCAAGCCGAACAACAAGCACAAAGAGATCTATCTGACCGATGCGATCGCGGTGCTCGCCGCCAAGGGCGAAACGGTACTGGCTCAGATCGCTCCTGACCCGCGCGAGGTGCTGGGATGCAATACGCGCGCCGATCTCGCCGAAGTCGATGGAATTTTCCGCGAGTGGAAGCGGAACGAGCTGATGGCAGCCGGCGTTTCGATTCAGTTACCACAGACTGTCGTCGTGGATTCCGATGTCGTCGCAGGCGAAGACACGCTGATCGAGGCGAACGTGCAGTTGTTAGGGAAAACGAAGATTGGCGCGCGGTGCATCATTCGCACGGGCAGCGTGCTGAAGGATGCCGTGCTCGGCGACGATGTGATCGTCGAGCCACATTGCGTGATCGTGAACAGCCGGCTCGACGAACGCGTCACGGTCGGACCCTTCGCGCGGTTGCGACCCGATAATCATTTAAAAGCCGGAGCACACATCGGAAATTTCGTCGAACTGAAAAAGACGACGATGGGCGAAGGCACCAAGGCGGGTCACCTTTCCTACCTGGGCGATGCGAAGATCGGTTCCAAGACCAACATCGGTGCTGGCACGATCACCTGCAACTACGACGGATTTCACAAGTATCCGACGACGATCGGCAATCGCGTATTCATCGGCAGCGATTCATCGCTGGTGGCGCCGGTGCGTGTCGGCGACGGTGCGTACGTCGCGGCTGGATCGACGATTACGGAAAACATTCCCGCCGAAGCGCTCGGCATCGCACGCGGCCGCCAGACGAACAAGTCCGGCTGGGCTAGCAAGAAACGTCGCGAGCTCGCAGCCGGCGCAGACTCCAAGAAGTCGGCGCGAAAGCGCACCCGAAAAGCCCCGCGCGGCAAGACCAAAAAAAAATCGCGCCGCCGCTAGTCTCGCCTGCCTGTTTCGCCATTGTCGAGAATCGACCACAATGCTATCGTCCGCCCTACTTGTAGGTAAAGGAGCGGCTCCGTGGGGATGTGGGTCAACTGGCTTCTCGTCATCGGCGGCATAGTCTGCGTGATCGCTGAACTCGCGCTCGGCGCGATGACTGGATTTGACCTGGCCCTGATTGGCGGCTCGCTTGCGATTGGCGGTGCCGTCGGATTCCTGGCAGGGTCGGAAAAAATTGGGCTGTTCGCCGCGGGCGGCTTGGCGCTTGTGTACCTTGCGATTTTTCGAGGAATGCTGAAGACCGCGCTCACCGTCAAACACCATCCCAGCAACGTCGACGCGATCGTTGGGAAAACCGGCGTAGTCACGCAGCGAATCGCGCTTCACGAAGCTGGAATGGTTAAGGTTGGCAGTGAGATCTGGCGCGCTGAATTGGCGGGTTCCGACGAAGTAGCGCGTGATTCGGGCGCGACCGTGAGAGTGGAATCGGTTGAGGGCGTAACGCTCAAGGTGAGGTGAGAGGCGATGGACACCGGCGTTTTGTTAATCGCGTTTCTTTTTGTATTCGCAGTTTTTGGCCTTGTGACGCTCGCCAAAGGCGCTCGCACAGTGCGGCAATACGAAAAGGGGTTGATTACGCGCCTCGGTAAATTCCACGGGATGGCGCCGTCGGGCCTGACATTTATCATTCCGTTTGTAGATGACATCGTGCGCGTCGACATGCGCGAGCAGGTCATCACTGTGCCGCCGCAAAAATTGATCACAAAGGACAACGTCACCGTCGAAGTCGATGCAGTCGTCTATTACAAAGTGATCGATCCGGTGAAGTCGCAATATGAAGTGCAGGATTTTGGCTATGCATGCACCACGCTTGCGCAAACAAATCTGCGCAACCTGATCGGCGACCGCACCCTCGACGAAACGCTGGTTGCTCGCGACATGATCAACACGAATCTGCGCCAGGTGCTCGATGAGGCGACGAACGGTTGGGGCGTGAAGGTCACGCGCGTAGAAGTCCAGAAGATCGAACCGCCGCGCGACATTACCGACGCGATGTCGCGCCAGATGAAAGCGGAGCGCGAGAAGCGCGCCGCGGTGCTGGAAGCGGAAGGCATCAAGCAGAGCCAGATTTTGCAGGCGGAAGGCACGAAACAGTCCGAGATACTTCGCGCGGAAGGCGACGCGCAGGCGCGCATCACCCGAGCGAACGCCGAAGCTGAAGCGATCAAGCTGGTGTCGAATGCGGCGGAAACCTATTTCAAAGAACGCGCGGAGACGATGCGGAAGCTCGAGGTGTTGAACCATACTCTCGCGCACAACACCAAGTACATCGTGCCGTCTAACGCCAGCCTGGTGAATGTGTTGGGCTTGGACGGAATTGCCGCAGCGACGGTTAAACCGGATGCGCCGGCGGCGCCGCCTTCAGGGGTTTCCGCCCGCTCGCTTTGATCGATCTTCTCTAGCCAACCTCGCAATTGTGCGTCGGGCGCATTGAGCCGCTGCTGTGCTAAAATGGCAATTCCCCAAATGCCTGACGGAGCATTTACCGAATGAAATTTGGAGTCGTTGTCTTTCCGGGATCGAATTGCGATCACGACGCGTACTACGCCCTTTCCAATGTGCTGCGCAAACCGGTTGAGTTCATCTGGCACCAGTCGCAAGACTTGGCCGGAAGTGACGCCATTATTTTGCCGGGCGGATTTGCGTACGGCGATTACTTGCGCACGGGTGCGATTGCGCGGTTTTCGCCGGTGATGAAATCGGTCGAGAAATTCGCCAAGAGCGGCGGCATGGTGTTCGGCATCTGCAACGGCTTTCAGATTTTGCTCGAAGCCGGGCTGCTGCCGGGCGCGGTAATGCGCAACTCCGGGCTCCGCTATATCTGCCGCTACGTCAACATTCGCATCGAGCAGACCGACACGCCGTTTACCAACGCCGCCAAGAAGGGTGAAATTTTGCGCATCCCGATCGCGCACAACGACGGCAACTACAATGTTGACGACGCCACGCTGGCCGAACTCGAGAAACATCGGCAGGTAATTTTCCGCTATACGAACGCCGGTGGTTCCGACGATGCCGCGGGAAATCCCAACGGCTCGATGGCCAACATCGGAGGCGTTTGCAATCGCGAGCGCAACGTCGCCGGACTGATGCCGCATCCCGAGCGTGCCGTCGAAGCGGCGCTCGGCTCGGCGGACGGGTTGGTGATCTTTCAGTCGATGATCGAGGCGCTTGTCGGCGCCGCGAAAGCGACGGCGTGAATCGATGGCCACCGCACCGACCGAAATCAAAGTCACTCCTGAAATCGCGGCCGAACACGGCCTGACCGCCGAGGAATACGCACGCGTCAAGAAAATCCTGGGACGCGATCCCAACATCACCGAGCTCGGAATTTTCAGCGTGATGTGGAGCGAGCACTGTTCCTATAAGTCGAGCAAGGTGCATCTGAGGCGGCTGCCGACGCGCGGCAAACTCGTTGTGCAAGGACCGGGTGAAAACGCAGGAGTCGTGGACATCGGCGATGGCCTCGTCGCCGCATTCAAAATCGAATCGCACAATCATCCAAGTTTCGTCGAGCCATTCCAGGGTGCGACCACCGGCGTCGGCGGAATTCTGCGCGACATTTTTACGATGGGCGCGCGCCCGGTCGCGGTTCTCGATTCGTTGCGTTTCGGCGAACTCGCGCCGGGCAAAGGCACCTCGGGCGATGATGCCACGAGAAATCGCCGCATTCTCGACGGCGTCATTCGCGGAGTCGCGCATTACGGCAACTGTTTCGGCGTGCCGACGATCGGCGGCGAAGTCGGCTTCGAGCCATGCTATGCGCAGAATCCGCTAGTGAACGCGCTCGCGATTGGAATCGCACGCAAAGAAGAAATTTTCCTCGCGAAAGCAAAGGGCATCGGTAATCCGGTGATCTACGTCGGCGCAAAAACGGGGCGTGACGGAATTCACGGCGCATCGTTGCTGGCGTCGGCGGAGTTCACTGAAGAGTCGAAGCAGAAACGGCCCAACGTGCAGGTCGGCGATCCGTTCATGGAAAAATTGCTGCTCGAAGCGTGTATCGAAGCGATGCAGACGGGCGCGGTCGTCGCGATCCAGGATATGGGCGCCGCTGGACTGACTTGCTCGACGATGGAAATGGCGTCGCGCGGCGGAACGGGCATTGAAATCGATCTCGCAAAAGTTCCGCAGCGCGAATCGGGTATGACGCCGTACGAAATCATGCTCAGCGAATCTCAAGAGCGCATGTTGCTCGTCGCCGAAAAAGGGCGCGAGCGCGAAGTGCTCGACGTTTTCAAGAAGTGGGGGCTCGACGCGGTCGTCGTCGGCACGGTGACCGACGGCGGCATCGCGAAAGTCTTGCATCACGGACAGGTCGCCGCGGAAATTCCGGCACATCCGCTCGCGGAAGAAGGGCCGATCTATCATCGCCCGATCGGCCAGCCGACATTGCGCAAAGAAACCGCCGCCGATTGGTTTAAATTCACCGCTGCTGCCGACGCGGACCTCACCGATAACTTCAAAAAATTACTCGCGTCACCCGCGGTTGCCTCAAAACGCTGGATCACCGAGCAGTACGACACGATGGTGCGCACCAACACGCTGGCCGGGCCTGGCGCGAGCGATGCGGCGGTAATTCGCTTGAAGGATCCGCAAACCGGCGAAGTGAAACGTGCGCTCGCGCTTTCGACCGACGGCAACGGTCGCTGGTGTCAGCTGAATCCGCGCGCTGGCGCAATGCACGCCGTCGCCGAAGCCGCGCGAAACGTCGCCGCCAGCGGAGCGCGTCCGATCGCCGCAACGAATTGCCTCAATTTTGGCAGTCCCGAGAAACCCGAAGTAATGTGGCAATTCAGCGAAGCGATCGACGGCCTCACGGTGGCATGCAACGAACTCGGCACACCGATTACGGGCGGCAACGTCAGCTTCTATAACGAGACGCTCGGTAAATCGATTTATCCGACTCCGGTCATCGGCATTCTCGGCATCCTCGACGATGCTTCGCGCGTGTTGAAGATCGGGTTCCGTGAAGCTGGCGACGCGATCGTGCTGCTGGACGGCGAAACGTCGGAAGCGCGAGTCGCTTTGCCGGGCGCAGATCCGGCACAGGAATTTTCGTCTTCGGAGTATTCCAAAGCAATCGCCGGGGTTGTAGCAGGCGAACCGCCGACGATCGATCTTGGCGCGGAGAAGCGCTTGCAGGAGTTGCTTGTTGCACTGGCCGCTGCGGGAAGCGTTCAGTCAGCGCACGATAGCAGTGATGGCGGCATCGCAACGGCACTCGCGGAATCCTGTTTCGCCGCAACCTCGGAAACCGGCGGACCTGGGGGCCTCGGTGCAAAAGTGAAGCTCGAAGCCGACGCAGCTCCGGAGCACGCTCTCTTCAACGAACGCGGCGCCCGCGCCATCGTCTCTGGCAAACCGGCTTTACTTGCCCGCATTCTCGAGACTGCGCGACAATATAATGTAGCGGCGGAGCAGATCGGCCAGGTCACCCGTGACAACGTTCTCCGCATCGAATATAAGGGACACGCGGCCATCGACAGTCCAGTCGCGTCGCTTCGTGATGCCTGGGACACTTCCCTGGAACGCGCGGTAAAAGTCTGATCGTTCGTGCAGTCTCGTGAAGTCACAAACTCGAATGACACAAAAACTCGCTTTCGCTGACGATCGCTTTCACGACGAGTGTGGTGTGTTCGGCGTCTTCGGACACGACGAAGCCGCCAAGCTCGCCTATCTCGGCCTCTACGCATTGCAGCATCGCGGGCAAGAATCCGCGGGCATCGTTTCGAGCGATGGATCGGAGCTGCACTTGCATCGCGCGATGGGCGAGGTCGAAGAAATTTTTCAGCCGAACGTACTGAACAATCTCCCCGGCAGTTCAGCGATCGGGCACACGCGCTACTCCACCGCCGGCGACAAAGCGTTGCTGAATGCGCAGCCGATCTTGATCGACTGTAACAAAGGCAAAGTCGCGCTCGGCCATAACGGCAACCTGACCAATGCCGCCGAGTGGCGCCGCAAACTCGAGCATCGCGGTTCGATCTTCCAAACCAACAGCGACACCGAAGTAATCGTGCATCTCCTCGCCCGCTCGCAGGCGCGCAACCTTTCGGGTGCGTTGGGCGATGCGCTGAATCAGGTCGAGGGCGCGTATTCGCTGCTGGTTTTGACTCCCGACGAACTCTACGCCGTGCGCGATCCGCGCGGCTTCCGTCCGTTGAATTTGGGCAAGCTCGGCGATAGCTGGGTCGTTGCTTCCGAAACCTGCGCGTTCGATTTGCTCAACGCGCAATACGTTCGCGAAATCGAACCGGGAGAAATGGTGCGCATCTCACGATCGGGCATCGAGTCGATTCGCTTCGCGCCGCCCAAGCCGCTCCAGCAATGCGTCTTCGAGCATGTCTATTTCTCGCGGCCCGACAGCATTATTTTCGGCCGCTCCGTAAACGCCAGCCGCGAATCGCTCGGCCGTTTGCTCGCGCAAGAGCATCCGGTTGACGCCGACATCGTTGTGCCGGTTCCCGACTCCGGCGTGCCTGCGGCAGTAGGCTATTCCCTCGAGTCCGGCATTCCATTCCGCATGGGCTTGATTCGCAATCACTACATCGGGCGCACGTTCATCGAGCCGTCGCAGGCGATCCGCAATTTCGGCGTGAAGCTGAAACTCAATCCGATTCGGGGATTGATCGAAGGCAAGCGCGTCATTCTTGTCGACGACTCGCTCGTGCGCGGCACCACCAGCCGCAAGATCGTCCGCATGGTGCAGGAAGCCGGCGCCAAAGAGGTCCACGTCCGCATCAGCTGCCCGCCGACGATTTCGCCGTGTTACTACGGTGTCGATACGCCAACCCGCGAGGAGCTGATCGCTTCGTCGAACACTCCCGAAGAGATCTGCAAATTTCTCGGTGCCAATTCGCTCGGCTACGTCTCGCTGGCAAACTTGAAACAAGCGGTGCACGACACAAAGGGCGAGTTCTGCACGTCTTGCTACACTGGAGTCTATCCTACCGATCTGGTCCAGCTCGAAGTAGGCAAAGCGCACTCGACGGAAATCTTCAAGGATTCGACGAACGGAAGCCGGATTGAAGACGCGGCAGCGGAGCGGCCCGTCGTGGTTGAACGGGAAAGTTGATTGTGAAAGACGACTCGAACAAGGAAGAAAAAAAAGACGCAAAGGTCCCGATGGGCCAGCGCGTCGAGCGCGAAATCATCGCGTGGTTCTGGGTCGCGCTGGCGTTCATGTTGATCAACGGCACGATCGGCCAGGCACGCGTGATTCCTTCGGGGTCGATGGAAAATACGTTGCTGATCGGCGATCACCTGATCATGAGCCGCATCGGCTACGACGCCGGCGTCCCCTTTACGAATTGGCACGTGCCGCTGTGGCGCAATCCGCAGCGCCAGCAAGTCATCATTTTCAAGCCGCCCTTTGCGCCAGACACGCCCGACTACGTGAAACGCACGATCGGCTTGCCCGGCGACACGATTGATCTGCGCGGTGGTTCGGTTTACGTCAACGGGCAGAAATTGCAAGAGAACTATACGATCGGCCCAAGCGAGCCCGCGCCGCCCGGAAGCGCCCCTCCCGGCTACACTGACATCAAATTTCCGTACAAAGTTCCCGACAATTGTTATTTCGCGATGGGCGACAACCGCACCAATTCCTATGACAGCCGCTTCTGGGGTTGCGTGCCTCGAAAGGACATTATCGGCACTCCGGTGATGATCTACATGTCGCTCGACGTTCCTCCCGACGCCTGGGAGCCGGGACAAATCCGCGAAAGATTTTTCGCATATGCAAGCGCGCTCCTCCATCCCGGCGAAGTTCGCTGGAGACGCTTGTTTCGCACGTTTTAAAATCCAGGCAAATCGATCGACGCGTAGTTCAAATTGAGATTTAGCAAGTGGTGGTGAACGTGGATACGGAATCAAACAACAACGTAACAACTAAGAATCAGTCGCTGCCCGACGTGAACATACCGATGAGCAAGCGCGTCAGCCGCGAAATCGTCGCGTGGTTTTGGGTCGCGCTGGCGTTCATGCTGATTAACGGCACGATCGGCCAGGCGCGCGTAATTCCGTCGGGCTCGATGGAAAACACGCTGCTGATCGGCGATCACTTGATTATGAGTCGCATCGGGTACGATGCCGGCGTGCCCTTTACGAATTGGCATGTGCCCTTGTGGCGCAATCCGCACCGGCAAGAAGTCATCATCTTTCGTCCGCCCTACGCGCCCGATTCAACCGACTTGATCAAGCGCGCCATCGGCATTCCCGGTGACACCGTTGACCTGCATGAGGGTTCGGTCTTTGTGAACGGCAAAAAACTCATGGAGCCCTATGCCGTGGGCCCGACCGAAGGGATCCCCGCCGGCAACGCGCCCGCGGGCTACTCCGAAATTCGCTTTCCCTATAAAGTTCCCGATAATTGTTATCTTGCGATGGGCGACAATCGCACGAATTCTTACGACAGCCGCTTCTGGGGCTGCGTCCCGCGCGCCAACATCATCGGCACGCCCGTGATGATTTACATGTCGCTCGACGGCCCGTCGGACGCCTGGGAGCCGGGCGAAGTTCGCGAGCGCTTCTTCGCCTACGCCAACGCGATTCTGCATCCGGGCGTCGTGCGCTGGAAGCGATTGTTTCACACGTTTTAGTGCTTACTTGTATAATAAGATTTACAGTAAACGCCGCACCCAGCTGGCGAGCAGAGCAGTCCAGCAGAAAACGGCCGGCGTGAACCTGTCCGGACCGGGAAACGGACTTCACCTCATCCATGAAATACGCCGACGCAGGAGTCGACATCGCCCTCGCTGATGCCGCGAAACAACGCATCCGCCACCACGCCAGCCGCACGTTCACCAAGGGAGTCCTCGGCGGCATCGGGGGGTTTGGCGCGCTCTTCGCTCTCGACAAAAGTAAATGGTCCGAGCCGGTGCTCGTCTCGAGCGCCGATGGTGTGGGAACGAAGCTGAAAGTTGCGATGGCGACTGGAGTTCATTCGACGGTCGGCGGCGACCTGGTCAACCACTGCGTCAACGACATCCTGGTGCAGGGCGCCGAGCCGCTCTTTTTTCTCGACTATCTTGCGATGGGCAAGCTCGATCCCAATGTCGTCGAGCAACTTGTCGAGGGCATGAGCCGCGCTTGCCGCAAGGCCGGCTGCGCGCTGATTGGCGGCGAGACCGCTGAGATGCCCGGTTTCTATCCCGAAGGCGAATACGATCTCGCGGGATTTATCGTTGGCGCCGTCGAACGAAAAAGTATTCTCACTGGAAAAAACGTCAAGCCCGGCGACGCACTCCTCGCGCTTCCGTCGGCCGGTCTCCATACCAACGGCTACTCGCTCGCGCGTAAACTCGTTTTCGACGTCGCGAAGCTTAAGCCCGACACGTATGTCGCCGAAGTCGGTAACAAGATCGGTGCCGAACTCCTGAAGCCGCATCTCTGCTACGCCCCCGCGCTGAAGAATATTCTCGCGCGCGATTGGGTTTCCGCTCTCGCGCACATCACCGGCGGCGGGATTCCCGGCAATCTTCCGCGCGTCCTTCCGTCGGGCGTGCAGGCGCAGGTCGATCTCGGCGCGTGGCCCGTGCCGCCGATCTTCAAATATCTCGCCAAGCTCGGCAAAATCGACACCGACGAACTGCTGCAATCCTTCAACATGGGCGTCGGCATGGTTCTCGTGGTGCCCCAAGCGCGCGTCCAGTCCGTCGAGGCTGATCTAAAACGCCGCCGCGAAAAATTCTTCCGCATCGGCCGCATCGAACGCGGCGAATCCGGCAAAGCCCGCGTCACCTACACCGGCTCGCTCCACCTCTAGCCTCGTTCGCACAACGCAGCCCTCGATTCCTCTCCCGAGTGCCGCACCCTTCGGTTTTTTACAGGGTGCGGGCTTTGAACCTGCTGCCACCGCCGTTGCTGTGCCGCCATCTCGCCCTATCCCTATAGAAAAAACCGTACCTTCGTACAGGTTTCAACTGGGACACGAATCTATAACATGACTTCACTACGCGCCGGGGCATCTAACTAACATGGAGCGCACGAGCCACACCGGCTTAGAGGTTGCGTCATGAAGCGATTCGGCTTGTCTCTTCTATGGATCGGCTTGATTTCCGAAGGCGCCGTTTTCGCAAACGCGCAACAACCGCAGCAGGCGCAACCAGCGCAGCAATCCGCGCCACTGCAAATCGCGCCGCAACCCGCACCGCCTCCCCCGCCAATGGAAGAAGCAGCCATCGCTGCGATTTCAACGCCGCCCGTCATCGACGAATCCAACATCGACAAATCCAAAATCGTCTACGTTAGCGATTTCGAGCTCGATGCCGTCAACGCGCAGGGAAGGTTCGAGAAGAGCGTCCCCGCCGTCTCGGTTGTAAATCCGGCCCCGGCTGAAGTCCCCAAAGAAGAAGAAACCGCCGAACAAGCCGGCCGCCTCATCGACTTCATGTCCATCACGCTGGTGACGGAACTCGAGAAAGCCGGCTACAGCGCGCACCGCCTCAAACCCGGTGACACGCGCCCCACCGACGGCATTCGCATCAGCGGAATTTTCGCCGAGCCCGACGAACAGAATCGCCTTCGTCGCGCCGTCATGGGCACGTTCACGCCCGATGGCAAAATGTTGCTCTTCGTCGGCATCGCCAATCTCGCGCGCCCCGATCAGTCGATCTACGCCGCTGCCGATCCGAGCGGCGCCAACCGAGCCGGCGCGATCATCACCGTCAGCTCCTACGCTCCAGTCGCCCGATTTGAAATCGGCAAATCCACCACCGAAAAAGCCGTGAAAGACACAGCCGCCGGAATTGTCGCCGACCTCAACACCCTCCTCGGCGCCAACGTAATGGCCTCGCGCTAACTTCTCGTGCTCGCAAATTTTCTCCAACTCTCACGTTTCTTTCATTCCATCGCCCACCTTCCAGCTCTCTGAGGCTGTCCAGGGGTTCATTTTCCATAGAAAAGCATGAATTTGGCGTATTTCTTTCGCGATGGATGTTACTGTGGTACATTCGTACCAACATGACCGAACATCGCAAATTCACTGTCGAGCGAGTGCAAACCGGCGTCCGCATGGAAAAACGTCTTCTCAAGGTGTTAAAGGCGCTAGCCGAATATCACGATCTGACTCTGGGCGACCTGCTGGAAGGAATCGTGCTCCACGCATTCGACGGCAAGTGTCCGTTCAAAGGCGATAGCTTGCGCCGCATCCAAGACCTAAAGGAGTTCTACGGTCTCGATCTCGACTCTCGCGCAAGCCATCGCCTGATCGAGTCGGCAAACTCCACGCCTCCTAACGCCACACAAAAAATGCGTCGCAGAAGGTTTACCCGATGAGCTCGACAACCCCGACGTTCTCCGACGCCGACCTCCTCTCCGCCTTCGACGACACCTCTCTCCCCATCGATCGCTTCCATCATGCCCAGCACGTGCGGATGGCATTCCTGTATCTGCAAACATACGAACCACTCGAAGCCATCGCGCGCTTCTCCGAAGCCCTAAAACGGTTCGCCGCCGCCCACGGCAAGCCCGGCCTGTACCACGAGACGATCACCTGGGCCTACCTGCTTCTTATCCGCGAGCGCCTCGCCCGTGCCGGCACATTCCAAACCTGGGACGAGTTCGCCGCCCACAACCCCGACCTGCTAACCTGGCGCGACGGCATCCTTGCGAAATACTATCGGCCTGAAACCCTTCAATCACCTCTGGCCCGCCGCGTCTTCGTCTTTCCAAACCTCCAGCCTCTCCGATCGCTCTGCCCGCTCACCTTGCCATCCCCGCACCGTTGAAATAATTTCCAGCCGCGACCAGACCGATGCCCCTCTACACTCGTCTATGAAAATGATAAAGGGGGTATCCCAATGCGACCCAAAGCTCCAACACAATTTTTCGCCGCCGTAATCCTCGCAGCATGCGGACTGCTGCTGCTGCCACCAGCGCCCGTCAAAGCCCAAGCCGATCCGACCCCGCCAGCCCTGCCCGCTCCGCCCGCGATTGCCGCGATGTCAAGCACGCCGATGATGATCGCTCCGCCGGTTCCAGCGTTCCGCGCAGCGCCAGCCATTCCTGCCACCCCGCCAACCGTGCCCGCTCCGCTCGTGCGCCCCGCTCCGGCCTCCCGTTTCCACCCGGTCCCGGCGCGTCCTACGCTTCCACCTCAAGCTGCCCCCGAGGCGCCCCAAGCTCCTGAAGCACCCGAGGCGCCCCCCGCCTCGGCCGAGCCCTCCGCCGAACTCCTCTCCTCTACCGTCATCTACCTCGAAAGCGAATCCGACGCTGCCGCCCACCAGCACCGCACCCACCACAACGGCCCCGCCGCCGACTGCCCCGACCTCAACATCCAGTTCGAAGGCGAGCAAGGCATCATGGACTCTGAACAGCGCACCCTCACAAAGTCCGAAGCCGCCACCCTCCACGTCGACGAACTCGAAAACGGCGGCATCCAGATGCGCGGCTGGGACAAAGACACTTACTCCGTCACCGCCTGCAAATTCGCCGACCCCGATCGCCAAAACGCAAAGGATCTTCTTTCGCAGATAAAGCTCTCGACCACCGGTGGCCACATTTCCGTCAGGGGCCCGGGTCACGAACACGAATGGACCGTCTACCTCCTGATACGCACGCCCCGCGGCGCTACGATCGACGTGAAATCCCATAATGGCCCGCTCTCCTTCTATGAAGTCGATGGAAAAATTACCGCGCGCGGCACCAACGGCCCGATCTCCATGGCCGATTGCTCGGGCGAGGCCGATATCTCCGCCGAAAACGGTCCCGTCTCGTTTTCCGGCAAGGCCGGCAAACTCCGTTTCCATACGCAAAACGGTCCGATCAGTATCGCGCTGCAGGATTCCGACTGGAGCAACGGCAGCCTCCAAGCCGATGCCGTGAACGGCCCGCTATCACTCAGCGTCGCGTCTGGATTTCGGTCCAGTTTTGTCCTTGAGTCGAAAGGTCACTCGCCCATGAGCTGCCACGCAAGCATCTGCGACGAAGCGCGAAAAACCTGGGACGACGACCACCGGCGCATCGAATACGGCAGCGGAACTCCGGTGATCCACCTCTCGACCGAAAACGGCCCGGTGACGGTCAGCTCGCTGTAGCCGCCATTTCTCGGCCGCACGCCTGGTTAGCGCCGATTCCCCTGACGCAGGAAAGGGATCCCTGTCGGCTCTTGCCGCAGACGCTCGTCCAGCCTCCAGCGAAATTAAATCAGTTTCAGAATCTTTACGTTCGGAAGTAAGATTTTCGAATGCTGCTCGAAGAGCGGGTTGGCCAGCCAACCACGGAAGTCGAGGCCGAACGATACGCGCTCGAATTGTTCGGGCTTCACGCAACGGCAAAAGCGCTGCCCGGCGAATACGACGACAATTTCCATCTGACAATTAAGCCCGCGGATGCAACTCTGCTCAAAGCCGAGCTCGTCGCCGCAGCGGCAGACGTCTCCGCCGTACTCGTCGCGCAGGATCCGATCGGCGATGTTTCGTCGATCCAACTCCCGCTCCCCGCAAACGGAAGCAATGGCAACGACTCCGCCACGTACGCAACAGCCCCCGCAGAAGCAGCCTGGCAGCCACCGCTCGGTACCGATTTCGTACTCAAAGTCATGCATCCGGCGCGCGAATCCGCGCTGATCGACCTCCAGTGCCGCGCTCTCCAGCACCTCGCCGAACGCGCTCCGCAGCTCCATCTTCCGCGCGTTTGTCTCACGAAAACTGGTGAACCTTTTACGACCATCACCGCCGCAGACGGCTCGCCCCGCTTGGTCTGGCTCCTCACCTATGTCCCCGGCACCGTAATGGCCCACGCCAATCCGCACTCCGCCGAAATGCTCCGCAGCCTCGGCGAAATGCTCGGCGAAGTCAGCGCAGGCTTGGCGCACTTTTCGCATCCCGCGGCCCAGCGCGAATTGAAATGGGATTTCGCCCGCGCCGGCTGGATTCGCGAACACCTCGATCGCATCGCCGATCCCGACCGCCGCGCGCTGCTAGAAAAATTCATCACGCTCTACGACGCCGAAGTCGTCCCCGTCATGAGTCGCCTGCGCCGCAGCGTCGTCTACGGCGACGCCAACGATTACAACGTGCTCGTCAGCGCGACCTCAGTGGTTCCGCGCCGCGCCGTCAGCGTCATCGATTTTGGCGACATGCACGAGAGCTTCACTGTCTCCGAGGTCGCGGTCGCCGCTGCGTATTCGATCCTCGGAAAAAAAGAGCCGTTGCGCGCCGCCACTGCCGTCCTCGCCGGGTATCAATCGAAATTCCTACTCACCGACGTCGAAATCTCAGTTCTCTACGCCCTCATCGGCATGCGCCTGGCCGTCAGCGTCGTGAACTCCGCCCTCCAAGCGGACGTCAAGCCCGACGATGCCTATGTCACCATCACCGAAGCGCCGGCGTGGGAAGCCCTGTCTCGTTTGGCGCAGGTGCATCCGCGCTTCGCGCATTACACGTTTCGCGAAGTCTGCGGCTTGCAACCCGTGCCGAAGACGAGCGCCGTCCGCAAGTGGCTTGCGGCGCACGCGGTTTCCGCTGCGCCGATTCTCGACGTCGATTTGCGCACTACTTCTCCGGTTGTCTTCGACCTCGGCGTCGGCAGCCTGTTCCTCGGCGCTGATCCCGCGTCGAGCGAAGCGGAGCGGCTGAACGAAAAGATCGTCGGCGAACTGCGCAAGGCGCGCGTCAGCGTTGGCGTCGGCCGCTACAACGAGCCACGCCTGCTTTACAGTTCGTCGCTTTTCGGCGCGAGCGACAATCCCACCGACGAACGCCGCACCGTGCATTTTGGCGTCGATCTGTTCGTCGCGTCCGGCAGCGCCGTTTACGCGCCGATCTCTGGCGCCGTACACGCGTTTGCGAATAATCCTGAGCCGCTCGATTACGGTCCGGTCGTGATACTGCGCCACGGTCCAGGCGCGGGTGAGGAATTCTTCACGCTGTATGGGCACCTGACGCGCGAATCGATCGGCAAACTCCGCGTCGGCCAGCCCATCGCGCGCGGCGAACGCATCGGCCGCGTCGGCGCCATGGCCGAAAATGGCGGCTGGCCACCGCACGTGCATTTTCAGGTCGTCACCGATCTGCTCGATCGCGGTACCGATTTTCCCGGCGTCGCGCTGGCCACCGAACGCGGTGTTTGGGCCGATCTTTCGCCGAGTCCCAACTTGCTTCTCCGCATCGGTGGCGAGAAAGTCGTCGCCGAAGAAAAAGACGCCGCCGAAACTTTCGCCGATCGCGAGCGTGTTCTCGGCCCCAACGTGAGCATCTCCTACAAGCGCCCGTTAAAGATTGTCCGCGGCTGGAAGCAATATCTTTACGACGATACCGGCCGCGCGTATCTCGACGTCTACAATAACGTTCCGCTCGTCGGTCACAGCCATCCGCGCGTCGCGCACGCGGCCGCAGAGCAACTCGCACTGCTTAACACGAACACGCGCTATCTGCATGACAACGTAATACGCTACGCCGAGCGCCTCACCGAATTGATGCCCCACCCGCTGCGCGTCTGCTACTTCGTGAATTCCGGCAGCGAAGCAAACGAACTGGCGCTGCGCCTTGCGCGCGCCCACACTCGGCGCGAAGACGTCATCGTCCTCGAACACGCCTATCACGGGCACACGTCATCGTTGATCAACGTCAGCCCGTACAAATTCGACGGCCCGGGCGGTGGCGGACGTAGGCCTTGGGTTCACGTCGCGCCGATCGCCGATGATTACCGCGGGCCGTACCAACGCGGCGAAGCGGGAATCGGCACGAAATATGCCGACCGCGTCGGCGACGTAATTACAAAAGCCCAAAGCGCAGGCCGCGAAATCGCCGCGTTTCTTGCCGAAACGCTGCCCAGCGTCGCCGGGCAAATTGTTTTTCCGCCGGGTTATCTCGATGGCGCCTATCATCGCGTCCGTGCCGCCGGAGGCGTTTGCATTGCCGATGAAGTGCAGGTCGGATTCGGCCGTCTCGGCACGCATTTCTGGGGATTCGAAACGCAAAACGTCGTGCCCGACATCGTCGTGCTCGGTAAGCCGATCGGAAATGCGTTCCCGCTGGCCGCTGTCATCACGTCCGCGGAGATTGCCGCGTCCTTCGCCAACGGCATGGAATTTTTCAGCACGTTCGGCGGGAACCCCGTCTCCTGCGCCGCCGGCCTGGCTGTCCTGGATGTCTTGCGCGAAGACAAACTTCCCGAAAACGCGTTGCGCGTTGGCGAACATTTAGGCAAGCGCCTCCGCGCGCTTCAGGAAAAGCACGCGGTCATTGGCGACGTGCGCGGCTTGGGACTATTCCTAGGCGTCGATCTTGTTCGCGATCGGGACACGCGTGTGCCCGCCACCGCGGAAGCCGACTACGTCGTCAATCGATTGCGCGAGCGTGGCATTCTGGCAGGCACCGATGGTCCCGGCCACAACGTCATCAAGCTGCGGCCTCCCTTGATCTTCTCGAAGGCTGACGCGGATCTGTTCGTCGATACACTCGATTTGGTCCTTTGCGAAGACGCCGCTCGCGTACCTCCGGCGAAGAAAGAGGCTGGAATGGCGGCGCACTCCTAGCGATCTTCACCACAAGTAGCAGCGCTCTTCCACGGAGCTGGACGCATTCTTGTCTTGGCTCGCCCTGACGATCACGCCGGGCCTCGCTTCGCGTCTCTCCGCGCGCCTATTCGAGGAATTCGGCTCCCCCGAAGACGTCTTCCGTGCTCCCCCTGCCTCACCTATCGTCGCGGGCAGGCCCCACGGTGTAGTTGTGGTCGAGGGCGCCCGAATACAGCGGCTCTCCGATCACCGCCCGGCTGGCCCTGGAATTTGGCCGCGACGTCTTTGGCGTGCCGGGAACGTCACCCAGCCCGTCCGCTTCGCTCCGAACCAACTGATTCGCCAAGGCGCGAAGCTCGTAACCAACGGTGAAGACACAATCGACGACCTACCGACGCCGATCCGCGCCGCTTGGTACGAGCCGAGGCCCAGAGGCCGAGCAGCGAACTCTGCTGGCCGCCGCTTCGCTAAATTCATCGGAAAGAAACTCTACGAAATGCTCACCATCGACCAGCCAGTGCATATTGATGACATCGTGGCACGATCCAGCTTGAACTCCACTGAGGTTCTGGCTACCCTTTTCGATCTGGAGAGGAAAGGGATCGTAAGGCAACTGCCGGGAAAGCAGTTTGCGAAGGTTCTGCTGTAAGGCCCCCGGAAACTATTGTAAAGATTGAAGTTGTGCGGCGGCACGGAAAGCCGATGAATCCACGTGCGCATTTGCCGCATCTTGTTAAGTTAGCGAGAAGGACACAAGCTCCGCCGCTGAGCCTTTCTACGGAAGATTCGGAGTTACAAAGAAGAAATGGGACGTTCCCTGGTCATCGTCGAATCGCCTGCCAAGGCGAAAACGATCAACAAATATTTAGGACGGGATTATACCGTCAAGGCGTCGATCGGCCACGTCATGGACCTGCCGAAGAAGACGATCGGCATCCGTCTGCCCGACGAGCCCAAGAAGAAGAAAAAGGGCAAAGGTAAGCGGAAGAGCAAAGCGGAAGTGAAACCGCAAAAACCGATCTTCCTGGACGATGCCAAGATCTTCGAGCCTACGCTCCAGATCATCGCGGGCAAAGGCAAAGTCATCAACGATTTGAGGAAATCGGCCGCGACCGCCGATGCCGTCTACCTGGCGGGCGACCCCGACCGCGAAGGAGAGGCGATCTCCGCTCACCTGCGGGCGGTTTTGTCCAAGCCAAGCAAGTATGAAGAGGCCGAGCCATCGGGCTTTGGCCGTTTTGGCAAGAACGGGAAAAACGGAAACGGCAAAGAAGAAAAGCCCGAAGCGGAAACCGCGGCCGAAGAAGCCAAGGGCAAGGGCGCCAAAGGCAAGAAGGGCAAGGCCGACAAGAATAAGGACAAGGACGAGATCGAAGTTCCGGCGATCGACCCGAAGAAGATCTTTCGGGTCACGTTCAACGAAATTACGCCGAAGGCGATTCGGGCCGCGTTCGAAAAGCCGCGCCAGGTGGATACCAACCTCGTCGACGCACAGCAGGCGCGCCGGGTACTAGACCGCATTGTCGGCTATAAGGTTTCGCCGCTGCTTTGGGACAAAGTGCGTCGCGGACTTTCCGCTGGACGCGTGCAGACCGTTGCCGTGCGATTGATCGTCGAGCGCGAGCAGGAGATCCGCGCGTTCGTTCCGGTCGAATACTGGTCGATCCACGCGATGCTCGATTCCGGGCAGCCGCCGATCTTCGAGGCAAAGCTCAACAAATATAAGGGCGAAGACATCGAGATTTCGAATCAGGAAGCGGCGGACAGAGTCGTCGCCGCGGTGAGTAAGGCGCAGTGGAAAGTCGCGTCGGTGAACCAGCGCGAGAAGAAGCGCAATCCGCCGCCCCCGTTCACAACCTCAAAATTGCAACAGGCTGCTTACAACCGGTTGCGGTACACGGCAAAGCGCACGATGGGAATTGCGCAGCGATTGTATGAAGGCGTCGACATGGGCGAAGAGGGATCGGTCGCGCTGATCACCTATATGCGTACCGATTCAGTGAACGTTTCGAACGACGCGCTGGTGCAGGTGCGGGATCTGATTCCCGAGCGCTTTGGTTCCAGCTATCTACCGGAAAAGCCGAACTACTACAAATCCAAGAAGGATGCGCAAGAAGCGCACGAAGCCGTGCGCCCGACAGACGTTTCGCGTGCGCCGGAAGATGTTCGCAAGTATTTGGACGACGATTTGTTCAAGCTGTACCAGCTAATCTGGCAGCGGTTTGTGGCGTCGCAGATGATGCCGGCCGTTTTCGATCAGACCACGATCGACATTTCGGCGGGCGACTACACGTTCCGCGCGACTGGTTCGGTGCAGAAATTTGACGGGTATCTGCGGGTTTACCAGACGCCAGCGGCCGTTGCGGATCGCGACGACGACGAAAAAGACGACGACGGCGAGGGCAAGAATCTCCCACGAGTCGAAGAAGGCCAGGTTTTGCGGCTGGATCAGATCCGGCCCGATCAGCATTTCACCGAGCCGCCTCCGCGCTATACGGAAGCGACGCTGGTGAAAGAGCTGGAAGAAAAGGGCATTGGGCGTCCGTCCACGTATGCGTCGATTATTTCGACGATCGTGGAACGCGAATACGTTCGCAAGGATCAGGGGCGTTTCACCCCGACGATGCTGGGCGAACGCGTCAGCGCGCTGCTGGTGAAGAGTTTCGACGACGTGTTCGACGTCACATTCACCGCGCGCCTCGAGGAAGAACTCGACGAAATCGAAGAAGGCAAGTTGCCTTGGCGCGACGCGGTTCGTGAATTCTGGGAGAAGTTTGTCGTCGATCTGGCGAAAGCCGATGACGAAATGATTTCGTACAAAGCTGGCATTCCGACCGGAAAAAAGTGCGAGAAGTGCGGCGAAGGCGAATTGCTCGAGCGCATCAGCCGGCACGGATTTTTCCTGGGGTGCTCGCGTTATCCCGATTGCGATTTCATTCAGGACATGGCACCGGAGCTTGCCGAAGACGCCGAGAGCAAAACCGAATATTGCGAAAACTGCGGTAAAGAAATGCTGATGAAGCGCGGCCGGTTCGGAGCGTTTCTGGCGTGCAGCGGGTACCCGGACTGCAAGACGACGCGGCGGCTCGTGGAAGGCACACGGATCGCACTGCAACCCGACGAACCGCTGGAAGAAAAGTGCACACTTTGCGGGAATCACCTGATCAAGAAGCACGGGCGATTTGGAACATTCATCGGCTGCTCGGGCTATCCGAAGTGCAGGTACACCCGGCCGATCACCATGGGCATCAAGTGCCCGAAGTGCAGCGACGGCGAATTTGTGAAGCGTGGCAGCATGGGCAAAGGTGGGCGCGGACGCCCACGCGTTTTCTATGGCTGCTCGCGCTACCCGGATTGCGATTTCACGACGCCGTACATGCCCATGCCGGAACCATGCCCGAAATGCGGCGCTCCGTTCATTGTCGAGAAGAAATCCAAGATCGGCGTCGTCCACACCTGCCTCAAAGAAGGCTGCGACTGGGAGCAGCTCGCCCCCGAACCGCAATCCCCCTCCGTTCCTGCGCCAGTGGAAGAACCAACGCCCGTTGGCGCGAAACCTTAAACCCTCGGCTGAAACCCTAACTTCAAATCAGTTGGGAATACGTAAGTAATAGCCATCAGCAGGCTGCCCCGGACCGGGTGCGTTTCGCGACGGTTGGTATACCGAACAAAACGGAGGGAAACAGTCGGGGTGATAATGCGGACGCTATAGTAAGTTGAAATGACGCTGTCATCGAAGTTCGAGGAGCACTTTTGATCGGGCTCGGGGACGTCCCCATGAAGCAGGCCGCTGAAAAATATCTGCACTATCTCAGGTCGGTGAAGAATTCTTCGCCGCACACGATCTTGAATTACGGCAAGGATCTGAGCCAGTTTCTCGAGTTCCTTTCACCGCCGGGTGCGCCACCTCCCGCGCTGAACGAAATCACGCACAACATCATTCGCGAGTTCGTCGCGCATCTGCACGATCAAGGGCTCGAGAAAAGCTCGATCGCGCGGAAGCTTGCGGCGCTGCGATCATTTTTCAAGTATTGCGTACGCGAAGGATTGCTGGCCGAAAATCCAGCGCGGCTCGTGCCGACGCCGAAATTGCCGAAGCGAATTCCGTCGGTGCTCTCAGCCGAAGAGATGAACGGTTTCCTGAACGGGCTTGCCAACATGGGTTTGGCAACCACTGGCAATGCGGATTCTGCAGCGCCAATCAAGGCGAAATCGGTTGGTGGATTTTCAGTGGGTTCGGAAACTGCGCCGACTGCGCGCGGTGGCGGAAAGAGCGATCGCGTTTATTTGCGGCGAGATCGGGCTTTGCTCGAGCTGCTTTACGCGGCTGGTTTGCGCGTGAGCGAACTGACTGGATTGAATCTGGTTGACATCGATCAGAAAGAGCGCGTGCTGCGCGTGCGCGGGAAGGGCAACAAAGAGCGCATCGTTCCGTACGGATCGAAGGCGCAAGAAGCGCTTGAAAATTACTGGAATTTGCGCGATGAATTGCTTTTGCAAAAATCGGCCGCGCGCGGGAAAAAGCAAGGACCTCCTCACGCACAAGCGGTATTTCTAAATTACGCCGGACGACGGCTGACCCAACGTTCGGTTGGGCGGCTCGTGAAGAAATACGTGCGGCTGGCAAACATCGATTGGGACTTGCATCCGCACTCGTTGCGGCACGCGTTCGCTACCCATCTGCTCGCGGACGGAGCGGACTTGCGGGCGATTCAGGAATTGCTGGGGCATCAGTCGCTATCGACGACGCAGAAATATACGCATGCTTCGATCCGGCAACTGATGGACATTTACGACAAGGCTCATCCGCACGCCTGACGCAAGATCTGATCCATACGACAAACCGATTCAAAAAGTAAAACGCGTCACCCCATGGATCCCACGCAACGCCGACGCGAGGGCCAAAGTTGTTTTTTGTCCGACGGGAAAATTGTGGTCTGTGGAATCGCGGGGTTCACGAGCGATTGTATGGCTGACGGCAGCTGTCCGGCTTGTAAAAGTCAGAAGAAATTGACGAGGTTGCTGTAGCTGAAAGAGCCGTATTGGAAGCGATGAGAGAGTCCATGTAGTGAAAACTGTAGTACGCAGCAACGTTATTGGCGTTGAGCCCGTCGAAAGCAGGGATTGTCACTCCGGATTGCAGCTACCTCTGTAGATTCTGGAGAGTTTCGAGTGATCGATCTTTGCGCTCGATTCGACATCCGCGCCTTGAGCAGCGCGTAACGGAGTCTCGTTCACCTTCGAACCAAATAAAAACGGCCGGCAGGTTGATCTGCCGGCCGTCTCTGTTTTCCGTTATCGGTACGTAAAGGTTTAGCGGTGTCCGCCGCCATGGGCGCCGCCGCCTCCGCCCCCGTGGAAGCCGCCGCCGGCTCCGCCACGCATGCCGCCTACTGTTCCACCACGCATGCCAGCTGAACCGCCGACGGAACCGCGGGAACCGACCGTGCCACGACCATAGGCTCCGACGCGTCCACCGTAATAGCCGCGACCGCCGTAGTAGCCCCTACCGTTGTAACCGTGCCCATAGTAGCCGTGTCCGTAGTAGCCATGGCCGTAGTAGCCGTGTCCGTAGTAGCCATGACCGTAGTAGCCGTGGAACCATGGGCCCGCGCCGAGGAATACGCCGCCGACAAACCAGTTCGGACCATAAAAGCCATATGGAGCGCAGGCGTACGGGTAATAGCCGTAGTAACCGTAGGCGCAAACGGGGGCTGCCCCATAACCGTAGCCGTAACCAGCGTAAGCCGGACCGCCGATTCCAACTCCTACCGCAACCTGCGCGTTCGCATTTCCTGAGCCGAGCAGGCAAACCGTCAAGAGCAAAGCCGCCACACCAGCAATTCTGAGGTATCGCATGGTAGGACCCCCTTTCGAGTCCTTACTTCCGTCAACAACTTGCGGGGCTGGGGCTATCTTAGCTCCCTGCCTCACATCATTAAACTCCAAAATGGAACAAAAGTTGCGGGGTGTATGTGATAGAAGATGCGGGGTTTGTGAGTGGCGGAGGCGCTCTGGTCGGGCCGGAGCAATGAGGGCTGACATCCTGGCAAGGCCGGGCGCAATGCTGCGGCCGTACACGTGCCGAATAGGGCAGGGAGACGTGGGCTTTGGTTTTTGGCAGTACGACATCGAAACCCTGCGGTCTGGGGAGCGACCCGCGGCTACAGGTGGTCGATTTTCGGCCAACCTCGCGATCGCAAAGTGTAAACGTTCAAAGGGTAAGATGTTGGAGTGCGCTCCCAAGTTGCGGTTTTCGTTGACGATTTGGGCAGAGGGCCTCTATAATCGGGGTTTGTCTTAGCGCTTGGAGGATCGATGTTTGCCGTCATTAAGACCGGGGGAAAGCAGTATCGCGTCGCGCCCGGCGACACCATTCGGATTGAACGAGTTAAGGGAGACGTGGGGGAGAAGGTAACCTTCGGCTCGGTTTTGGCAGTTCACAACGACGATAAGAAGCTACTGTCTGGCAGCGACGCATCGAAGGCGACCGTGACCGGGAAGATCGTGGCGCACGGGCGAAACAAGAAGGTCACGGTTTTGAAGTTCAAGAAAACCAACCAGTACAAGATTCAGCGCGGGCACCGACAGAACTACACGTCCGTGCAGGTCAGCGACATCAAGTTGTAAAGCAGTACGCGTTGTAAAGCTGGAGATGGCGGGTACCCGCCCGGCGATGGAAGATTGTACCGGTCTTAAAACCCCGGAAATTTTATTGAAGGAATTGTCATGGCACATAAGAAGGGCGGCGGCTCCTCAACAAACGGCCGCGATTCACACGGGCAGAGGCTAGGCGTAAAGCGATTCGGCGGACAGTTGGTGAACGCCGGAACGATTCTGGTGCGCCAGCGAGGAACCAAGCATCAGGCGGGCGTGAACGTTGGCCAAGGCAAAGACGACACGTTGTTTGCCTTGGTGACTGGAATCGTCAAGTTTGAGGACAAGGGCCGGCACGGACGATTTATCAGCGTGCAGCCAGCCGAGAAGGCTGCGCCGGCTGCCGCCGCGAACTAACTGCGATTTTCACTGAGGCGGTTCGGCGTGTGCCGGACCGCCTTTGTGTTTCTGGATGGCCCCAAGTAGAGGGATGCCGGCGCATCGATGGGCGTCGGGTGATCAACGTTTCGCGCCGGCCGTGTAACACTACGCATCCAATTGCGTTTAGGAAGTAGTTGGGAGAACAGTTGCCGTGTTCGTTGATGAAGCGAAAATATTGGTGAAGGCGGGGAATGGCGGAAACGGCTGCGTCGCGTTTCGGCGTGAAAAATATGTGCCCCGCGGCGGTCCGTCGGGCGGCGACGGCGGCAACGGCGGAAGCATTTATCTCGAAGCGAATCCGAATGACAACACGCTACTGCGTTACCGGTATAACCGCGAATTCAAGGCGGATCGCGGGCGCCATGGCGAAGGTTCGAACTGCAGCGGGCATTCGGGCGTCGACATGATTCTGCAGGTGCCGGTCGGGACGATCGCGTTCGATGATCAATCGGGCGACACGATTGCGGACTTGTCGCACCCCGGCCAGCGTGTGTTGATTGCACACGGAGGAAGAGGCGGGCGGGGTAATCAACATTTTGCCAAACCGTGGCATCAGGCGCCTCGCGAACACGAAGATGGTCACGAAGGTGAACAGCGGCACCTCCGGCTTGAGCTGCGATTGCTCGCCGATGTGGGACTGGTCGGATTTCCGAACGCGGGCAAGTCGACTTTGATCTCGGTGATTTCGGCGGCGCGGCCGAAGATTGCGAATTATCCGTTTACGACGCTGGAGCCGAATCTTGGCGTAGTTAGTGCGGACGGCGGCACGGGCAAAGAGGGACGCGAACTCGGCCGAACGTTTGTGGTTGCGGACCTACCGGGACTGATTGAAGGGGCCCACTCTGGTGCTGGGCTCGGCATTCGATTTTTGAAACATGTGGAGCGGACGCGGCTGCTCGTTCATTTGATCGATACCAGCGACGCCAACGTCGAAGGTCCGATTGATTCGTTCGACGTGATTGAGGGGGAGCTGGCGGCGTTCAGCGAGACTTTGACAGAGAAGCCGATGATCGTGGTGGCGACGAAGATTGACGCGACTACGGATCGGACGAAGCTTGAGGAGTTGCGGGGATTTTGCAGTGGGCGCGGGCTTGAGTTTCATGCGATTTCGGCGGCTACGGGCGAGGGTGTGAAGGAATTGGTAAGGTCGATCGCGGATGCGCTGGATACGATTCCGAAGCATGATGTTGAGGCGATCGTGGATGAGAATGCTCGGGGCGGGGAGTTTCATAGCGGCGCTGTGGCGGGGGAGTGAGTTTGGGCTGTGGTGTCGGGACGGGAGCGAAATCCGCTTAGCGGCTGGAAGTGTGAGAAAATGGGGTAACGGTAGAGCTTAGCAGGGTTTCCTTGGGAGGCGTATTGACGACCGCGCAGGCGCAGCGCACCGCAGCAAAACATCATCCACGCCGTATCGCGCTGTTTGGCGGATCGTTTGACCCGATTCACAACGGGCATCTTGCCGTGGCCCGTGCAGCGGACCGAAAATTTAATTTCGATCAGATTCATTTTATTCCGGCGAGCCGTCCTCCGCATAAATTGAAACAGCATCTTGCGCCGTTTCCGCATCGATTTGCGATGGTCGCACTGGCTTGCGGAGAGCATCCGCACTTTGTGCCGTCGGTGGCGGAGGCGGGAGAAAATTTCAGCGGCGCGCAACTGCATTATTCGGTGGATACGGTGCGATATTTCCGGCATGCGTATCACGGCGCGGGCGACCGGATTTATTTCATCATCGGCGCGGACGCGTTTCTGGATATTCCGATGTGGAAGGAATACGAGACGCTGCTGGGGCTGTGCGATTTCATCGTGGCGAACCGGCCGGGAATTCGCGTCGAGGCGTTGCGGCTGGTGATCCCACCGGAGCTGATGGCGCGGGGCGGCGTGCGCAAAGATGCGGAAGAAGTGCACGAATCGAACGTGGTGGCGCATCTGAACCGGACTTCGGTGTATCTGCTCGACAATGTTTCGAGCGATGTGTCGGCGACCGACATCCGGCGCAAGAGGCACCGCGAACAAAATATTCATGGACTTGTCTCGGCTCGCGTCGAGGAATACATTCTCAAACAGGACTTATACCGGTGAATTTAAGCTCGTTGCCAGAAACAGTTCAAACTGCGATCGAGGCCGCGCAGGATAAAAAAGCTTCGGCGCTGACGATCATCGATTTGCGGGAAGTCGGGGCGTTCACGTCGTATTTCGTGATCTGCACGGCGTTCAGCACGCCGCAGGTGCAGGCGATTTGTTCGGAGATCGAGGAGCAGCTGTATAAGAAATTTGGGCGGTCGCCGGAGCATCGCGAAGGGCGCGGGTCGGCGGAATGGGCACTGCTGGATTTTGGCGGATTTGTGGTGCACGTATTTGGCGAGCAGGCGCGACGGTATTACGATCTCGAACGATTGTGGCGATCGGCGCCGAAGCTGGAGATTGCGGATGAGCCTGATGGCGTTGGCGCGTCGGCGAAAACCGTGATGATGAAGGCGCCCTTTGGCGGAACCCCACCGCATGGAGAAGCGGTTTCGAAATGATCGTCGCTGAGATCGAAGAGGGATCCCTCTCTGCGCAAGCCGAGGAAAAGGCGTCGGCTTGCTTGGCTCGGAATGACGGGGAAAGATCCGAAGCGGTTTCGAAATGACGGCAGAGCGGCTGCCATGGATCTCGGCTGATCCGGCGACGTCGCGTTTGTTTGAACTTGCGCAGAAAGTTGCAGGCGCACCCACCACGCTGTTAATCACAGGAGAAAGCGGCACCGGCAAGGATCATCTTGCCCGCGCCATCCATGAGATGGGGCCGCGGCGCGACGCGCCGTATTTGAAGATTGATTGCGCGAGTTTGCCTCCGCAGCTGGTCGAGAGCGAATTGTTTGGGCACGAGAAGGGCGCGTTCACGGGGGCAGTGGAGCGGAAGCTGGGGCGATTTGAACTGGGCGGGGCGGGGACGATCGTGCTGGATGAGGTGGCGGCGCTGTCGCCGGTGGCTCAGAGCAAGATGTTGCGCGTGCTGCAGGAGCGGGCGTTCGAGCGGCTGGGCGGGACGGAGACGCTGCGGATCGAAGCGCGGTTGATTGCACTGACGAACGTCGATCTGACGGCGGCGGTGGCGGCGGGACGGTTTCGGGAGGATTTGTTTTTTCGGTTGAACGTGCTGACGCTGCATGTTCCGCCGTTGCGTGAGCGGCGGGCGGATATCTTGCCTCTGGCGGATCATTTACTTGCGTCCGTGCGGGGAGTGCATGGCCGACCGGCGGAACTGAGCGAGATGTCGCGCAAGATGCTGGTTGCTTACAATTGGCCGGGGAACGTGCGCGAAGTTCGCAACGCGCTGGAGCGGGCGGTGGTGTTCACGCGGACGGAATTGCTGGAGCCGAAGGATTTTCCGGAGAACGTGCGGGCGGTGGCGCCGGGATTTGGCGGATCGTCGCTGCATTTGCGGTCGCTGGAGGATATTGAGAAAGAAGCGATTGCGGCGACGCTGGAGGCGACGCATTTCAAGATTGGGCGTGCGTCGGAGATTTTGGGGATCAGCCGGAAAACGCTGTTGGAGAAACGGAAGAAGTATCAGCTGAAGTGAGTGGCGCGGTGCTGACGTGAAGATTCGATTGCTGATGCTGGGGAAGACGCGGCGGGCGGAGATGCGGGCGATGTTGGAAGAATACGTCAAGCGGATTGGGCATCAGTCGGCAATTGAGATTACGGACGTGCGGGACGGCGAGGCTGCGGTAAAGAAGTTGGACGCAGACCGGGCCGCGACGGTGATGCTGCTGGACGCGGGCGGGAAGGCGTTTTCGTCGGAAGCGTTTGCGGCTTGGATTGGGGAGCAGCGGGATCGCGGGGTGCGCGAAGTTGTTTTTGTTTGCGGGGGTGCGGATGGGTTTCCGGGTGTGGTTCGCGAGCGGGTGCGGCAGAAATTTTCTTTGAGCGCGATGACGTATTCGCATGAGTTGGCTCGGGTAATGTTGGCGGAGCAGATTTATCGGGCGTTTGCGATTTTGTCGGGGGGACCTTATCCAAAATAAATGGGTGGGGACTGTTTCAGGTGCGAACACTTCACTTCAGGGGCTGGAGCCTCCTCTCGGATGGCTTTTATGTCGCGGCTAAAGCCGCGACCCACAAGACCGGTGGCTAAGGCCGGGGCTCATTAGGCTTCGCAATCGAAATGTTGTACAAACGTACACACTATGGCTCCTCGAATTATTCCAGATGAAGGCAAGCCTTCGGCGGCGATCGAAATCGCTTTGGACCGGCCGATGCCTGACTACGATCTCGATCAGATTGATCAGCCGACGCCGCGGGATGTGGACGGCGTGCTCGTGTCACAGGGATTTCGCGATTTGGTGGATGATGCGCGCGGGATTTTGACCGATTTGCTGGCGCATGAGCCGCATGCGGCCGCACGCGATTGCGAATTGGATTTGTCGCATTCGAACGACCATTTGCTGCAGCTGGAGCAACTGACCGGGGCGATTTGTCCGGGGGACGACGAGGTTTATCGGCCGGGGCTTTGGATTGTGCTGCGGGATACGCAGGCGAATCAGCGAGCGAGTTTGCCGCAGGCTACGAAGGAACGCATCGGGGCGATTGCCCGGGAGTTGGTTAAGCGGCTGCAGTTGGACTAGGTGAGTCGGAAATATTCATGCCGGAAAATAAAGGACTGCTGATCGTTTATACCGGGCCGGGCAAGGGGAAGACGACTTGCGCGCTGGGGACCGCATTTCGCGCTGTCGGCCAGGGGCTGCGGGTGATGATGGTGCAATTCATCAAGGGATCTTGGCATTACGGCGAGCTGGATTCGGCGAAGATGCTGGGCGACGACAAATTTGAGATTCATCCGATGGGGCGCGGGTTCGTGAAAGTGGGTGGAGCGGAGACCGATCCCGAAGATATAAAGATGGCGCACGATTGCTGGATGGCGGGGCGCGACGCGATTTACAGCGGGAGGTACGAGCTGGTCGTGCTGGACGAAATTAATTATGTGATCAGCTACAAGATGCTTGATCCAGACGAGATCGTGGAGGGGTTGCGCGGGCGGCCGGAGGGGGTGCACGTGATTTGCACGGGGCGGAATGCGCATCCGAAGCTGACGGACCTGGCTGATCTGGTGACCGAAATGCGCGAGATCAAGCATCCCTACACAAAAGGCATTCTGGCCCAGCGTGGTATAGACTATTAGTTCTGGTTCTGCGGCCGCCTTGTACGAGTGCGGCCGTTTTTCTGTGCGCTGCATAGCGGATTTTGCAGTTTTTTGAGCGAGTGATTCGCTCCAACTATGGCCTGGTTCAAGCGCGACAAAAAATCGATTGAGCAGTCCACGCCGCCGGAAGAGCGCAAGGTGCGCACGGAGGGATTATGGGTCAAGTGCGAATCGTGCCGGACGATTGTGTTCCGGAAAGACCTCGAAGCGAATCTGCTGGTGTGTCCGAAGTGCGGATTTCATTTCAAGATGAATTCGAAACAGCGGCTGGAAATGCTGCTGGACGGGCGTTGGACGGAGCACGATGCGGGGATGACGTCGACCGATCCGCTGCATTTTGTAGATACGAAACCGTACGCGCAACGGTTGAAGGATGCGCGGAAGAAATTGGGGGTGAACGACGCGGTGATCACCGCGGAGGGACAGCTGGCCGGGCGGCCGGTGGTTTGCTGCGCGATGGAATTTAATTTTATCGGCGGGTCGATGGGTGCGGTGGTGGGCGAGAAGGTGACGCGCGGGATTGAATTGGCGATGGAGACGCGGCAGCCGCTGATTGTGGTGTCGTGCTCGGGCGGCGCGCGAATGATGGAAGGGACGATCAGCTTGATGCAACTGGCGAAGGTGTCGGCGGCGCTGGCGCGGCTAGACGATGCGAAGGTGCCGTATATTTCAGTACTGACCGATCCGACGACGGGCGGCGTAACGGCGAGTTTTGCGATGCTTGGCGATTTGAATATTGGGGAGCCCGGTGCGCTGATTGGATTTGCTGGTCCACGCGTGATTGAACAGACGATTCGGCAGACGCTGCCCGACGGATTTCAGCGGTCGGAATTTTTACTGGAGCATGGATTTCTGGATGCGGTTGTGCCTCGTAAAGAACTGAAAGCATTTATTGCCACCTCGCTCGATCTCCTCCTGAGTTAACGAGTCTTCGTTATGAGCTACGAGTCTGCCGTCCGGTATCTTCTCTCTCTTGGCCGGGAACTGGCTGCGCCGACGCAGGCGTCGGCGGCGAAGTTTGATCTCGAAAATATTACGGTGCTGGCGGAGCGGCTGGGGCGGCCGGATCGCGCTTATCCTTCGGTGCATATTGCGGGGACGAATGGGAAGGGGTCGACGGCGGCGTTCCTCGAGTCGATCTTGCGGAAGGCTGGATTTCGAACGGGGCTGAATACTTCGCCGCACCTGGAGCGCATCAACGAACGGATTCGAATTGGTGGGGAACAGATCAGCGATGAGGATTTCGCGAATGTGCTGTCGCGCGTGCAGGCGGTTACCGAGGAGTTGCTGGCAGCGGGGAAGTTGCGGGCGCATCCGACGTATTTCGAATGCGTGACGGCGATGGCGTTCGAATATTTTGCGCGGCAGCGGGTGGAGTTTGGGGTGTTTGAGGTTGGGCTCGGAGGGCGGCTGGATTCGACGAATATTTTGCGGCCGGTCGTTTCCGTGATTACGCGGGTGGATTTCGATCATGAGAATTTTTTGGGGCATTCGCTGAAGGAGATTGCTGGGGAGAAGGCGGGGATCGTCAAGGCGGCTGTGCCTGTGGTTGTGGCGGAGCAGCGGGCTGAGGCGCGGGAGGTGATTCGAGCACGTGCGTTGGAATTGCTGGCACCGGTTGTTGAGACTGGGGAAGCGTTTCGAATGGAACTGGAGTGTGCAGAGGATGGGCGGGTCGAGGCGCGCGTGACGGAAGTGGCTTCGGGGTGGACGATTGAGATTGCGCCGAGTTTGCCAGGGCGGTTTCAGTTGCAGAATGCGCTGAATGCAGTGGCGGCGGTGCGGGTTTTGCAGCAACGCGGGTTTCGAATCGCGGATGAGGCGATTACGCAGGGCGTGTCGACGACGGTCTGGCCGGGGAGGATCGAGAAGCTGCAGTCGAGGCCGGACATTTATGTCGATGGGGCGCACAATCCGTCGGCGGCGCGGGAGTTGGCGAGTTTTGTCGAAGAGAATTTGAAGGGGCGGAAGATTATTTTGATTTACGGGGCACTGCGGGACAAGGCTGTGGATGAGGTGGCTGGGTTGCTGTTTCCGCTGGCGAGCGAGGTTGTGCTGACCGCGCCGGCGACGCCGCGAGCGATTTCGGCGGCGCAACTGGAAGAGATTGCGGCGCACAATGCGAATCAGAGCACGGTGATTGCGGACGCGGAGCAGGCGTTTGACTATGCGCTTTCTAAGGCTGGGCCGGGAGACGTGATTTTTGTGACGGGGTCGCTGTATCTGGTGGGGCAGCTGCGGCATTACTGGAAGCAGCGGGCGGCGGTAGCGACATCGGCTGAAAAAGGGTGAGAAACACCGTAGAATGTTCGCTCGCAATCCGTGGTTCGAATCGTTGGCCCAATCGCAATGACAAAGAAGCGGTCTAAAGCCGGGAGCCATCGCAGCGACGCGTCGTCGAACGCGGGCAGAGTGTCCGCCACGCCCGTTTCCGTCCCGTCTATTTCCGCTGCATCTCCCGCATCTGACGTTGGAAGAGTTGAGAATACGCAAGCGAGGCCTGCGAATTCGCAACCACTGGTGGGCGTGATCATGGGCTCGTCTTCGGATTGGGAGACGATGGAGCACGTAGCAAAGACGCTCACCGACTTGGGTGTTCCACATGAAACAAGAGTGGTTTCGGCGCACCGGACTCCGGACTTATTGTTCGAATACGCCGCGTCTGCCGAAAAACGCGGGATTGAAGTTCTGATTGCCGGAGCGGGCGGAGCTGCACATCTGCCGGGCATGACCGCTGCGAAAACGGTTTTGCCGGTTCTGGGTGTGCCTGTTGAATCGAAGGCGCTGAAGGGGCTCGACTCTCTGCTTTCGATTGCGCAGATGCCGGGTGGCATTCCGGTAGGGACGCTTGCGATCGGAAAAGCCGGGGCGATCAATTCGGCGCTGCTGGCTGCGGCGATTCTGGGCGCGAAGCATCCAGCGATTCGCGAAGCGTTGCGGAAATTTCGCGAAGAACAGACTGAGCGCGTGCTTGCGAATCCCGACCCTGCTGCCGGGCAGGCTGCGGCGTTTCGTCTTAGTTCTCCTGAAAGTTCGGCTCCGACTGATGAGGGTTCGACACGCTCCGTCGCAAAAAGGAAGCCCGCGTGACGATCGGCATCCTCGGCGGGGGACAGTTGGGCTACATGCTCGCGCTTGCGGGCTATCCGCTGGGGCTGCACTTCCGATTTTTCGATCCGTCGCCGGAAGCGCCTGTCGGGCGTATCGCGTCACGCGTAACGGCCGAATTCGGCGACGAAGCGGCGCTGGAGAAATTCGCGAACGGGCTTGAGCTGGTTACCTACGAATTCGAAAATGTGCCCGTCGCGGCGGTGCGCTTCCTTGCGGAGCGCGTTCCAGTGGTGCCATCGCCCGCGGCGCTGGAAGTGGCGCAGGATCGCTTGCGCGAGAAGGAATTGTTCCGATCCCTGGGCATTCCTACGACGGATTTTGTCGCCGTGGCAGATGGCGGTGCGCTTGACGGTGCGGTGAAAAAGCTGGGACTGCCTGCGATTCTGAAAACCTGCCGGATGGGATACGACGGCAAGGGACAGTGGCTGCTGAAATCGCAGGAAGATGTCGCGCGGGCGAAACAGGAGATGCGCGCGAACGCGAAGGTTGGGTCGGAGCCTAGCGAGGCGCCATTTATCCTCGAGCGCTTTGTGAGTTTCACTCGCGAGCTCAGCGTGATCGCGGTCCGTGGCCGCACGGGTGAGACCGCCGTTTATCCTCTGGTCGAAAATCATCATCGCGGGGGGATTCTGCGTCTGTCGCTCGCGCCTGCGCCGCAACTCAGTCCTGAGATTCAGCGCGCGGCGGAGAGAGCGGCTCGCGGCGTGTTCGAAAAGCTGCGGTACGTTGGAGTGTTGGCGATCGAGTTTTTCGAACGGGATAGCGAGTTGCTCGCGAACGAAATGGCGCCGCGGGTTCACAACTCGGGGCACTGGACGATCGAAGGCGCCCTGACGAGCCAATTCGAGAATCATCTGAGGGCTGTGGCGGGGCTTCCGCTGGGCTCGACGCTGGCGATCGGGTCCTCGGCGATGCTCAATTTGATCGGTGAGGTGCCTGATCCGGCCGAGGTGCTTGCGGTGCGCGACGCGCACTTGCATCTTTATGGCAAGTCGCCGCGTGCGGGGCGCAAATTGGGCCACGTAACGCTCCGTGCTTCGTCTTCGGAGCAACTTGCTTCGCGGTTGTCGGAGCTCTCCAGTTTTTTTCATCGACCGGAATATTGCCTTGACGCTGCACTATCGCAGCGCGTCTCGCTTCGCGCTTGAGTCCGACGATTCTCATGACCAAAGATGACATTCAGCTGCTCTTCGAATACGCCCGATGGGCGAACAACAGGGTTATGCAGGCGGCCTCCGCTCTCAGCGCTGAGCAGTTCACGCGCGATCTGGGCGGCAGCTTCCACTCCGTGCGGGATACGCTCGTACATATCATGTCCGGCGAGTGGGGTTGGCTCGCTTATTGGAAGGAAACATCGCCCAGCTCCGACTTCCTGACCAATTTGTGGATGCCGCTCAACACCATGTTTGAGCCGAATGCGTTTCCTGACTTGGTTGCGGTGCAGTCAAAGTGGGCGGAAGTCGCGAGAGAACAAGCCGAGTTTGTGGATTCCATCACAAACGAATCCTTGCAACGGATGCTGCCTGTTCGCGACACACAAATCAGTCTGGCGCACCTCATGCAACATGCGGCGAACCATTCCACCTACCATCGGGGCCAAGTCTCGTTAATGATGCGGCAGCTTGCGGCTCAACCGCTGTCCACGGACTTCGCTATGTTTTTGCTTCAGAGCCGCCGCGCGCAGTTGACGGCGCAGTAGTTCACTCAAGAGAAGATTTGAGAGGGCAGAAAAACCGGCGTGATATGAGAATACGGAGGGATTGAGGGCGGGATCATGGACGCACCGAAGGAACTAAACGAGATTGTTCTGCCGCAGACTGTGGTTGGGCCGCTCACGCGGGCGGCCATTTTTCTGGTTGTCAGCATTCGGGCTGAGCAGGACTACCGTGCCACGTTGCGGGCGTTCTGTGCGGGTCTCGCCGGCCTGATTCGCGCGGTTGAGTTTCGCGACGTAGAGGCGGGGCTTACGTGCGTTGTTGGATTCGGGTCTGAGGCGTGGGACAAGATTTTTGGCGCGCCTCGTCCCGCCGAACTGCACCCGTTTCGAGAGATTCGAGCGGGGGCACGCCACGCCGTCTCTACTCCAGGCGACATTCTTTTTCACATTCGAGCGAAACGCCACGACCTGTGTTTCGAATTGGCGGCGCAGATCATGGACAGCCTCGGCGATGCGGCTTCGGTTGCCGACGAGGTTCAGGCCTTTCGTTACTTTGATGACCGCGACGTCATGGGGTTCGTCGATGGAACAGAAAATCCACGAGGGCACGCGGCGCGCGCGTCTGCGATTGTGGGCGATGAAGACCCAGCCTTTACAGGCGGCAGCTACGTCCTGGTGCAGAAGTATCTGCACGATCTAAAGGCATGGAACGCGGTCCCGGTCGAGGCACAAGAGCGCATCATTGGCCGCAGGAAACTTTCCGACATCGAACTGAAGGATGCCGAGAAACCGCCGTACGCGCACAATGAGCTGACGTCGATCGAAGAAAACGGAAAAGAGCTCAAGATCCTCAGAGACAACATGCCTTTCGGCCGGCCGGGTTACAGTGAATTTGGCACATACTTCATCGGATATTGCCGCACGCGGCGCATTACAGAGACGATGCTGGAAAACATGTTCGTGGGCAAGCCTCCAGGGAATTACGATCGGCTGCTCGATTTCAGCCATCCGGTTACCGGCGGTTTGTTTTTTGCGCCGTCATCGACTTTTCTCGACAACATCAGCGGATAGCGAGTGGTTCAGACGCAGCATCGCTGCCATCGGACCCACCTTCAGGCATCCTGACACCTTGGCCTATCGGGTTGTGCCCGAAGTTGTGATGTAAACTCAAAGCCCCAGGCTCAAACGGCTCGATCCGCAAACGATATGACCGCAGGTGAGACACGCTATGCGGGGGTATTTCTCTTAGGCCTAGCTCTGTGCCTCTCCGCACGCATGCAAGCACAACAGGGCAACGCGACGCCACCTCAGGCGAATCCGTTCAAGATCGAAGTCAAAGTTAACTCCGTGCTCGTGCCTGTAGTGGTTCGCGACGCGGAGGGCCGCTCCGTGGTCGATCTCAGGCGGGAAGACTTCCAGCTGTTCGATCAAGACAAACCACAAGCCATTTCGGGTTTTACGATTCAAAGGCGTATGGGGATCGAAAACCGCGGGCCGGCCGTGGAAGGAGGCATTTCTTCCATAACTCCGAGCACTGCCCCAGCTTCTCCGACACGCCTTCCCGAACGCTTCATCGTTTTCCTCTTTGACGATTTGCACCTCGACCCTGGCGATCTTTTGCGAATCAAGAAGGTAGCCACAAAAATGTTGGCCGAGTCGCTGAACGACTCGGATATGGCCGCCGTCGTGACCACCTCTGGCGTCAACAGCGGCCTGACACGCGATCAAGCAGTACTGCAATCCGCAGTGATGAAGGTCAGCGTTCATCCGATGTACCAGCACGACAGTCATGTCTGTCCCAACATCGACGTATACCAGGCAGACTTGATCGTAAATAAACACAACGATCGCGCTCTGCAAATTGCCGAAGCAGACTACGCCGCTTGCGCTCATGTCGGAGGCGAGAATAACTCGGGCGGGACTAACGGCGGCCAAAGCGGGATTGCGGTGGGGGCCGGAGCTGGTGAGAGGATGGTGAGAGCTGCTGCTGCGCAGGTACTGGAGATCGGCGACCGCGATGTTGCTGTAACGCTTTCGACTGTCAAAGAGCTAGTTCAGAGACTGGGGAAACTGCCCGGTCAACATACGCTGATATTGATCTCGCCGGGCTTCCTCACCGTCACGCAGGACGCCATGAGGGAGAAGTCCGGCGTTCTGGACCTGGCGGCGCGGTCGAACGTAACAATTAGTTCGCTCGATGCTCGCGGATTGTATACGACGAACGTAGACGCCAGCGACCGGGGAGGGAGTTCGACGCTGGACCTGATGACAGGTCAACAATCGCAATATCACAGCGAGTCCATGAATCTGAGCGAAGATGTCATGGCGGAGTTCGCAAACGGAACCGGCGGTACTTTTTTTCACAACAGCAATGATCTCGAAGGGGGTTTCAAGAACCTCACGCAAGTGCCCGAGTGCCTGTATCTCCTTGAAATTTCGCTCGACAATGTGTCGGCGGATGGCGGCTATCATCGCTTGAAGGTCAAAGTGGACCGCAGCGGACTGAAGTTGGAGGCGCGGCGTGGTTATTTTGCGCCGAAAACGGATCGATTGGACGCTCGATCTAAAGCGCCGGTTTCGCAGCCGACGCCAGTCGTCCCGCCAACACAACCATCGGCGGCGCCGACAGCCACGGTTAGTCCGCCGCCTGTTGCCGATCTACGGCGAAAAGACACAGAGAAAGCGAAAAGTAAGAGCGACTTCTGGTATCCGCTCGATGTTGACGCGCCTCTCCGGTCGGATAAATCGCCGTCTGCGTGCGCGCTCTCGGATGCACTCGTACAATCGGCGGCGCGCGCTGAAGAGTTGGTCACCAACCTTCAAAACTTCACGGCTCAAGAAAAAATCGAGTATCGGTCATTCCGCGGTGCGACCGCTCTCTTGGAAAGTGGCGCGGGAATATTTGATTACACGGTGGTTTTTCAGCAAGGGGCCGGAGGGCTCTCGGTGCAAGAAGGCCGGGGCCCCGAACGAGGCAGCCAAGCATTTCCCGCCAGCAGCCAGGACGTTGGCTTGCCTATGCTGGCCTTGATCTTTCTTTCAGATTTTCAAAACGAATATGAGATGAAATGCGACGGCTTGGTGGAATGGAAGGGGCAACGGACCTGGGTCGTGCATTTCCAACAACGCAACGATCGAACGAGTCACACCGTTTTATTTAAGGCCAAAGACGTCGCGTATCCCGCCAAAATCAAAGGCCGGGCGTGGATTGTGCAAGACTCGGGTCGCGATTCTGGCGAAGTCATCCACGTGGAAACGAGTTTGATGGAACCGATCCCTGCTGCGAACGTACGACGTATGTACCTTTCGATTGACTACGCTCCGGTCCAGTTTCGCACGCAAAATGTGAGAGTCTGGCTGCCACAGGCTGTCGATGCCTATGGCGATTTTGGCGACCACCGAACGATCGTCAATCACACCTTCACAAATTTTCTGCTGTACTCCGTGCGGACCGACGATGTCATCGGCAAGCCGACGGAGCGCTGACGTTCCTGGCCGAGGACTTGACGCGTCGCAATCGAACAATGCGGTGGTGTATTTACCGCGAGAGCTCGCAGATCCAGTTCACTTCCCATGTCTTTCCGCCGTCCGCCGAAAAAGACTGTTCCATTCGCGATGATTTAGGTGAAATGTCGAGCCAGACGTAGCGCACAAGGACTGCGCGGCCCTCCCACGTTTGCAGGTTGTAAAATTCGCCGCGCTTTCCGTTGAACTGCCCCACGACAGGCGGAAGGTCGAGAGTGCCTTTGTCGAGATCCACCAGATAAATACTCCAGTGGTGCGATTCGGGGTTATAGAGCCGAAGCGTCTGCGCTTTTATGCGGAGTTTGTGGTCGGGAGTGGATACGTCGAACTCCTCGAAATTCGCGTTGCTGTCGAGAAGCTTTTTATGATTCGAGATGCCATTGTATTCGACCCAGACATTCGAACCCTTCAATCGTTCGGGGAGGCGACGAACGTGGGCTTTCCAATCACCGACGAGAAAATCGAAATCGTGAGACCCGTCTGCCTGCGTGGCGGTGGATGCGTTGGCCGGGGACTGCGAATTCGGGAGGGCCTGAACTTCGTTGATAAAGAGTGCCGCGGTCGCGACCACCAGCAGCAAGTATCCACGTTGCATTAATTTCATGTTTATGCCCGCCATGCGCTCGTTGGTTTGAGAACAGGTGCAGCTTCGCACATGATAGGCAAATCGTGGTTCTTGGCTTTATTTGAGTTGATATTCATGGAAGGTTAGACGCATGGCCAAGCTGATCTGCTCGATGTTCGTTTCACTGGACGGTTACACGGAAGACGCGCACGGCCGCTTGGCGGGCGCTCCTGCCCGAAGGGTTGCACTCTTACATCAACCAGCTTGCCACGTCGGTCGACACCTGTCTCTACGGTCGAAGGATGTACGAGACCATGGTGTATCGGGAGACCGCCCACACGTTCGTGATCAACCACAGTTGGTTGCGCAACAGTGCTTTTCGGGCGAGTTGCCGCCCTACATTGCCGGATGCTAGGATGCTGCTCGCATGGCCCCCGCCTCGACATCTGGAAACGCCGCTCAACCCCTGCGAATTGGCATTCCCTGGCGCACCACTGCGGAGCAGAAGCAGGGGGAGCGCAAGAAGCTGGACTACTACTTTGCGTCGGTGCGGCAGGCGGGAGCGGAACCGGTTGACGTGGAGTTGGACCAGTCGATCGAGGCGCTTCGCGCGCAACTTGCTGATTTGGATGGGTTTGTTCTGCCGGGCAGTCCTGCCGACGTGGACCCGGATCGCTATTCGTCGCCCAAGCACCCTAAAACCAACCAGATCGATACGAATCGGGAAGCGACGGACAGTTCCATTTTGGAACACGCCTTTGACGCTGAGAAGCCGGTTCTGGCAATTTGCTTCGGTTGCCAGATGCTGAACGTCTATCAGAAAGGCGGCCTGATTCAGGATTTGAAGTCGGAGCGGCCGGAATCGCTGGCGCACGGGGATACCGATCTGCCGCCGGGATCGAAGAAGGGCGACATCCAGCATCCGGTGGAGTTTGTTTCGGGGAGCTTGCTCGCGCGACTGAACGGCGGGACGGCGGGGGCGATCAACAGCAGCCATCACCAGGCGATCGACAAGCCGGGCCGGGAGCTGGCGGTTACCGCACACGCGCCGGATGGCACGATCGAGGCGATCGAGTGGACCGGCGAGCCGAACTGGGTCGTCGGGGTTCAGTGGCATCCCGAGCGCATGCCGGATGATGCGCTCGCGCAGAAATTGTTCGCCGAGTTTGTCGCAGCCGCAGATCGCGCCCGCAGCGCCCGCGATTCGCTCGTACACAAGGTCTAACTTTCGGGCTCCAGTTTCCAGTTCAGCTTCCGCTTTTGGTTCCGATCTTCGTCTTAGCGGTTCAAACTTTCTGGGGGATTCATGATTTCACTGGCAGGCAAGGCGGCAGTCATCACCGGAGGCTCGCGCGGGATTGGAGCGGCGGCCGTCAAGATGTTCGCGCAGGCGGGCGCGGACGTCATCTTTACGTATAACAAGGCGAAAGATGCCGCGGGGGTGATCGAACAGGAGGCAGCGAAGCATGGGACGCGCGTGGAGGCGTTCAAGGCCGATGTTAGTCGCCATGCGGATAACAAGAAGTTGGTGGACCATGCGGTCGCGCGGCTTGGACGGCTGGATATTATCGTGGCAAATGCCGGCGTGTGGAACCTGGAGGATTTGCCGATCGAGAACATGACTGAGAAGCAGTGGGACGAGATGATTCGCGTGAATTTGAAGAGCGTCTACTCGATCATTCACTTTTCCGTGCCGCACATGATCAAGCAGAAGTCGGGGAAGATCATTCCGGTGACTTCGACGGCAGCGCAGCGTGGAGAATCGTTCCACACGCACTACGGAGCGTCGAAGGGCGCGGTAGTCAGCCTGGTGAAAGGGCTTTCGACGGAACTTGCGCGGCACAATATTTTAGTGAATTCGATTGCGCCGGGCTGGGTGGCGACGGACATGTCGAATCCGGTGCTGAGTACGAAAAAAGGGCAGAAGATGGCCGCGGCGGCCATTCCGCTGGGGCGGCCGGCAACGGCGGAAGAGATCGCCGGGCCGATACTATTCCTGGCGTCGGACCTGGCCAACTTCCTCACAGGCGAGATCATCAATGTAAACGGGGGATCGGTCTTGTGCGGCTGAAGTTTGTCCAGTTGCGGCACGGTGCGGGTTCGAGGCGATGGGCTCGTCGAGTCCTGGTTGTGGTGGCGTTTGCGGCGTTGGCCATTGGCGCGACGCGGGCGCAGAATCCCGACACGCTGATGCCGGATGCGAGCACCGCAAAAGCGAAGCAGATTCTGCGAACGCTGATCGATGGTCTTGGCGGGCCGACCTATCTCGATATTAAAGATTCGGATTGCGAAGGGCGGCTGGCGCGGTTTGGGCATAACGGTGAAATGACCGGCTACACGAATTTTAAGGATTACTGGCGGTATCCCGACGCGAATCGCACCGAGTATTCGAAAAAAGGCGTGATCATTAATTTGTACGTGGGCGACCAGGGCTGGACGCTCGACAAGGGCGGCGTGTCGGTCTTGAGTGCAGCCTCGGTAGAAGATTTTCAGGATCAGACGAAACGCGACATCAACAATTTGCTACGCCGGCGGCTCAACGAACCGGGGATGTTGCTCCGCTACGGCGGGGCCGACGTGGTTGATCTTCGCTCCGTAGATTGGGTGGACATTACCGATTCCGAACAGCGGAATTTTCGGTTGGCGGTGGATAAATCGACGCGTCTGCTGGTGCGGTCGGTGGTGAGCACAGCGGACAAGACTATGGATAGTCGCGACGTTGAGACAAACATTTACACCAATTTTCAGTTGATGGACGGCGTGCGCACCGCATTGCAGATTACGACCGATCGCAACGGCAAGCGGTCGAGCCAAGTGTTTTTTACGACCTGCAAATACAATTCGAATCTGGCGCCGGACCTCTTTTCCAAAGATTCTCTCGACAAACGCTTCAAGGAAGTCGGCAGCCGGAAGTCGAAGGAAGAAAAGAAGAAAGAGAAAGAGGAAGAAAAGGCCGACAACTAGTGCCGCGGGTTGTCCGTTCGCGTTCCATTTTGGAACTGTTTCGTGTTGATTAGCGGTTTTACCCCCCAGCTACCTGTTCCTGCACATCTGGACACAAGGTGTTGTGCCACGCCGGTGGCGGTTGTAACGTTTCTACACATTACGTGTTCCGGAAATGGGAACAATGCGTTTTCGAGCCGTATCTCGCAAACTTTCTGCACCTATCTCCGCTGGCGCGAGGGGTGTCACCCTTCTCGAACTGGTCGTTTCTGTCGCGGTTGCGTTGACCATCGCGGGGATGGCGATTCCGGTTATTTCCAGAACGATGCGAGCTTATCAATTGAACGATGCAGCGACTCAGGTTGCGGGCATCGTCAAGTTCACTCGATTCGAAGCGATCCGGGAAAACAAGCCGGTCCGATGCATCAATTCCCAAGCGACGGCGCTGGGGCAGGCGAGTTTGTGGTCGGACAGCGATGGCGATGGGAACGAAGGTTCGCTGGAGAAGCAGATTCTGTTGGGTGTCAGTGCCACGTTGATTTCGGCGGAGGCGGCGCCGAATGTGAGCGGGCTGTCGAGCGCGTTGGGCGCGACGCTTCAGCCGATCGATCCTGCAAGCGACTCGATTAAGTTCGATCAGCGAGGAGCGGTCGTCGCTAACCCCTCGGCGGTGTATGTCTATTACATCGGGAATACCTCGGAGATGGGCGGTTTTCGGGCGGTGGTCGTGCTGCCTTCGGGCGCTGTGCAGGTGTGGACGTATGCCGGTGGGGCCGGAAACGGCTGGCAGGAGCTCAGCTAGGCCGATTCTAAGTCGTCGATAGCACCCTTGATGAAGGGAAGCGATGCGCGTTCGAAAGACATTACGAACGTTTCGAAAGCCGGTGGGCGGAGCACAACGAGGCTTCACGTTGCTCGAGGTGTTGGTTGCGTCGGCGGTGATGCTGGTCGGGATGGTCGCCGTGGCGCAGCTTGTGCCGATCTCGCTGACGATCAACAGCGGGAATCGAACGGGATCGACAGCGATGGTGATCGAGCAGCGGATGCTGGAACAAATGCTGGATGAGCCGCTGACCGTAGCCACATGCACGGCTCCGGCTTGTCCAGACGCTGTAGCGAACGTCTGGAATCTGGGTGACGCGACGGCACCGAAGACCGTGGTGGGAAGTTCGGTCGTGACAGTGAACAACAGCCCGGCGATCGATTTTTCGGCGGCGCAGCTGCCTGGGTATTCGCAGACGATGATCGATCCGGAAGATCCGTATGGGGCGAGCTACGACGTGCGGTGGGCGGTGGTTACTTACGTGAATGGAGCGCACATCACGGGTCGGCGATTTCTGATTGGCGCACGCCAAATCGGCGGGCAGGGATTTTTTGTGCCATTGACGCTGGATGCGACGGTGCAGAAATGAAGCGGCCGAAACGAGTGGGTCGTTGTGCCGGTTATCGAGAACGGGGGTTCTCGCTGCTGGAGCTCGTGGTTGCGGCGACGATGTTTGTAGTTATCGCGGGAGCGGCGTTTGGCCTGCTTGGTGCGGCGCAAAAGCGTTATCAAACGGATTCGCGGATATTGTCGAGTTTCCAGGAAGCGCGGTTGGGGCTGGATCAGATTGTGCGCGATGTTGACGACGCAGGATATCCGCCAAGGAATCAGTTTTCGGTTTTGCCGAACATTGCGTCCTATGCAGCGGCGCCGTTTGCAGGGAGCCCTAATGCCGCATGTGTCCTTGGGACATGCGCAAGCCCAGGCGATTTCGATCTCATCGTGGAGACGGACATCGATCCGCAAAACAACAATGGGGTCGAATGGGTTCGGTATCAACTGCCGGCAGGGTCGACGACGTTGCTGCGCGGCGCGGTGACGAAAACGAACGGAGATCCCGTTTCGACGACGGCGGCGGCCATGAGTCCGTATGTCGTAAACGTGATGAACAACACTTCGGGTGCGCAGATCGCCGCGATTCGAGCCGCTTATCCAACGATGTTTCCCGCGGGCGCTCCGGTTCCGATTTTTTCGTACACCTGTCAGTTGGCGGACGGCACGGCGCAGAGTTGCCCGCTGGCGGGAGCGTTCAACACGCCGGCGAACATACTCGACGTCGAGATTACCCTGATTGTGCAGGCGGCCGCGGTAGACGCGCAGACGGGGTTGCCGCGGCTGGTGGAGCTTCACGGGAGAGGGCATCGGCTGAATCCGAATCAGTGAACGACTAGAAATGCACGACACAACGCATCCTCGGCATCGACGAAACCAGCGACGAACGCGTGGGCGGCAGGCTGGAGTTGCGTTGCTAATCGCGATTTCGATGTTGCTTTTGATCAGTGTTGTTGCGGTTTCGCTGATCATGGCTTCTGGAATGGAAACATCGTTGTCGGGGAATTACCGGTCGTCAACCAGCGCATACTACGCGGCGAGAGCGGGACTCGAAGAAGGACGCGGACGGCTTCTGCCGCGAAATCCGGATTATTTCAACACCGCATCGCCCGCATTTATTCCGGCGATGCTTACGCTCGGGCAGGTTCGATACGTGACAAACCCGCTGGGTGGAGAAAATGTGCTGACGAGTTATCCGGATACGGAGTACGACACGGAGTTCGGACTGGGTTCCCTGGGGGGCGCGACGGTGAAGACGGTCGCTTCGATTTCGCCGGTTGCGGGAATCAGCGGCGCTCTTTACAAATGGGTGCGAATCAATCCGATCACGGAGAAATCGATCAATCAGGATGTGAACGGCGACCACGTTCAGGATGCCGCAACTCCGCTATTCTTCGATGGACAGCACCTTAATCTAAATTCAACGGGGCAGCAGGCGCTGGAGGTGACTTCGCTGGCGGTGCTGCCAGATGGAACGCAGAAGACGCTGCAATATGTCGTGGCCCCAATGCAATTGAGCATGAATTTTCCGGCTGCGGTGACGGCGGTAGGGAGTTACACAGGCGCGACCAACTTCGGCAATCAAAGCGCGGGATTCGGGATCAGCGGCAGCGACTTCTGTAATCCAGGCGGCTCGCAATATGCCGTGGCCGGAACGAGCACGACGTCGGTTGCGAATTTAAGTTCAAAGTTGACGCCGGCGGCGAACTATCCAGGCACAGGCGCGAGCACGGGGCCGCCGGCAACTGCGTCGGTGGGAAGCAATGCGGCCGGAATGCAGAGTTTTCCCGATCCGCTGCATCCGGGGCAAACACTCGATCTCACTTCGATCGCAGGGTTGAATCAACTGGTCAGCGAAATTCAGTCGGCGGCGGACTACACGATGTCGGATTGCAGCAATACGACCAATCTCGGATCGGCTGGTACGCCGACGGTCGTGGTGGTTACTGGGGCCTGCAATTTGAGCGGGAATCCCGCGCCGCCGGGCTCGGGAATCTTATTGGTGCAAGGTGACGTGAACTATGTCGATCATCCGTACGACGGGCTGATTCTGGCGATCGGGACAGGAGCGTTTCATCAGTCGGCTTCGCGGCTGACACATTTCTACGGTTCGCTTGTCCTCGCGCAGACGGTTGATCCGACGACGCACGCACCGCTGGCCACCCCGGGAACACCGACGTTGAGTTGGCTCGCTGGGACCGGCAATCCGAATCTTCAGTACGACAGTTGCGTCGTCGCGAACGCGCAGCCCGCGATTACTTATAGGCCGCTCTCGTTTCGAGAGATTTCGCAACAGTGATATAACGAGCCATGCGAACGTTGGCCATTTTTTGTGGTGTCGCGATGGTGTGCGTCGCTTTGGCGATTGCCTCGCCGGTGCCGGCGGCGACGCGCTACATGAAAAGCGCGCAGGACCCAGCTCAGACGGAACCTCGGCCGCAAATCGAAACCGGAACCCCGCGAGGCAATCACAAAACAAAAGTTTGGACCAACGACGATCTGGTCGCTACACGTACTCCGATGGACGTCTACATTTTTGAAAAGGAAGCACAGGCGGCCGCGATGGAGAGCGCAGCGTTCAACGATATGATGTCGTGCTTTGTGCCCACAAACACCCAGGGCAGCGCGGACGAGACACAAAAAGAAATCGACAAAACGTTGCAAGAAGTCAGCGACAGTGAGGACGCTGTTTCGCAAGCTCGGCGCGCGGTCAGCGAAGCCCCGCCAAATCTGAGACTCAGAGATCAGATGGAGCTTGCGCAGCGCACAACGGACCTGAACCACGCGCGCGAAAAGTTGTGGAAGCTGCAGGAACACTTGCAGGAAGTGGAGAAATCGTCAGGGCAGCAATCGGCACCTCCCGAGCCCGCAACCCCTGCTCCCACAGAGCAGTCGCCTGCGACAACGCCGCCAGCCGCCGAGGCCCCGCCTGCTCCCTCACCGAATTGACGAGGTTCATCGCATCAAGCTATTCGGCTCCTACATACCGAGCGGCGCAACTTTGGGCGCAGGCCAGCGCAGTTGTATAATGGTGGGATGCATAACAGGGCAGAGAGCGCACAGATGCATGGCACAACGGTGCTGTGCGTGCGCAAAGACAACAAAGTGGTTTTGATTGCCGACGGTCAGGTGACCATGGGCGATCATGTGATGAAACACAACGCGCGCAAGACGCGCCGCCTTTACAACGACAAAGTCATCGTGGGCTTCGCGGGTTCAACCGCCGATGCGATTTCGCTTTTCGAACGATTTGAAGGCAAGCTCCAGGAACATTCGGGAAATTTACAGAAGGCGGCAGTCGAGCTTGCGAAGGAGTGGCGCAAAGACCGCGCGCTACGCCACCTTGAAGCCTTGCTGATCGTAGCCGACACTAAGGCAACGTTTCTTCTTTCAGGAAATGGTGACGTCATCGAGCCCGATGACGGAATTTGCGCGATTGGTTCCGGCGGCAGCTATGCACTTTCTGCGGCGCGAGCGTTGACGAAGCATTCCAAGCTGAGCGCCAAAGAGTTGGCGATGGAGGCGATGCGCATCGCTAGCGAGATTTGCATCTATACTAATGCGAACTTCACGGTCGAGGAATTGTAGGGAGTCCGATCCGCCCAATTTCAGCATCCCACATAGGGATTTCGCAGCGGCGCGAATTACGGCACGCAGACAGAAGGTCTTATGACAAGCAAGTCTGACAAAGACATCGTGTATATGCCCGGTAACAACGGGAGCGGACCGGCCGCCGAGCAGGAACTTCTCCCGGCGCTGGACGACATGACGCCGCGCGAGATTGTGGCGGAGCTCGATAAATACATTGTCGGCCAGAATGCGGCGAAGCGAGCAATCGCTGTCGCACTGCGTAATCGTGTGCGGCGGCAGAAACTTCCACCGGAAATCGCCGAAGATGTCCTTCCCAAGAATATTTTGATGATTGGTCCAACCGGTGTCGGCAAGACCGAGATTGCACGCCGCCTCGCCCGTTTGGCGGGCTGCCCCTTCGTGAAAGTAGAAGCCTCCAAGTACACGGAAGTCGGCTACGTCGGCCGTGACGTCGAGTCGATGGTGCGAGATTTGGTGGAAACCTCCATCGATATGGTGCGCGAAGAAAAACTAGATGAGGTTGCCGACCGCGCTGAGCAGACCGCCGAAGAGCGCGTCCTCGACCTGTTGTTGCCACCTTCGCCCTCTCTGGCGCCGAACGCGACTGAAGCCGACGTCGCGCAACAACGTGAGCAGACGCTGCGCACTCGCGAGAAATTGCGGGCACAATTGCGCGAAGGGAAGCTCGATCAGCGCATGGTCGACATTGAAGTACGCGAACGCGCGATGCCGTCGTTTGAAATCATCTCCAACCAGGGCGTTGAAGAGATGGACGTCAACCTGAAAGACATGCTTTCAGGGATGTTTGGGCAGCAGAAGAAAAAGCGCAAGATGACGGTTGCCGACGCGTTTGAATATTTGATCCAGGAAGAAGAGAACAAACTGCTCGATATGGATCAGGTCACCCGCGTTGCCGTCGAACGCGCCGAGCAGATGGGAATTATCTTCATCGACGAGATCGATAAGGTTGCGGGCCGCGAATCCGGGCATGGCCCCGACGTGTCGCGCGAAGGCGTGCAACGCGATATTTTGCCGATCATCGAAGGCACCACCGTCAATACACGCTACGGGATGATTCGTACCGATCACATTTTGTTTGTGGCGGCCGGAGCATTCCATGTCACCAAGCCGTCGGATTTGATCCCCGAATTGCAGGGCCGCTTGCCAATTCGCGTCGAACTACAGTCGCTGAAAGAAGAGGATTTCGTCCGCATCCTCACCGAGCCGAAAAACGCCCTCATCAAGCAATACATCGCGCTGCTCGAAACCGAAGGCTTGAAGCTGAACATCACCGACGATGCGGTCGAGACGATCGCGAAATTCGCGACCAGCGTCAACGAACAGACCGAAAACATCGGCGCGCGCCGGCTGCACACGATTCTCGAAAAGGTCCTGGACGAGCTTTCGTTCGAGGCATCCGATCTCAAGAAGAAAAATGTGAAGATTGATGCCGCATACGTGAACAAGCAGCTCGCCGAAATCGTGAAGAACCAGGATTTGAGCCGGTACATTCTGTAAGTTTCGAAACTCGAAAATGGAAAATCGAAATTCGTGGGCTAGCCCCGCGCGAATGCCTTTCGAGCCTGCTCGCCGTTCATCATCATTTGTTCCAGCACCAATCCAAAATCGCTTCCGCGGTCTGGACTCGCGGGGATTACTTTTTGTTCTAAGCATAATTCTCGTGGGTTGCGGCGCGCCGGGCGACCCGACGCCACCCGCTCCGCCGGTGCCTACCCCCGTCAACGATTTATCCGCGCGCCAGGCTGGCGACGGTGTCCAACTCACATTCTCCATGCCAACGAAGACGGTTCGCGGCGAGCGTCTGACAGAAGCTCCGGCGATCGAGGTGCTGCGTGGCGCTCCGAAGCCTGACGGTTCGCCGAATTTGAAATCACTGCAGGTTGTCGAAACGGTTCCCGGGGAACTAGCCGCAAAATATCAGACCGACGATCGTGTCCAGATCATCACGCCGGTCGCGCCGTCAGACAATCGAGAAAGCTCGGGCAACACGTTCGTTTACGCGATTCGAACGCGCGCGTCGAGAAAGCGTTCATCGACCGATTCGAATGTCGCAATGGTGCATGTCTACCCGGCACCCGCTGGCGTTCGCCAACTGGCCGCCAAGGTGACAGAAAATTCGATCGACTTGAGCTGGCCACCCGTCACGCAAACCTCCGGCGGCGAGCCCATCACAGTGAACGAGTATCACATCTATCGCGGTGAACTCGATTCGCGCAGCTACGATCCCGCCACGAGCACGGCCGACATCCCTCACGAAAAATTTCTGGCCCCTCTCGCTTTGCTGAATCGCTCCGACGGTCCTGTGTATCACGATACGCTGTTCGAATTCGGCAAGCTCTATCTCTATCTGGTAAGAAGCGTCACGACGGTAGCCGGCAGCCCGCTGGAGTCGAACGACTCCGATCCGCTCGTGGTCAAAACGGTCGACACGTTTCCGCCGGCGACTCCGACCGAGCTCGTCGCAACGATGCTCGAGAACTCAGGCACGCCCCCCGTGGTCGAAGTGGATCTCTCGTGGTCCATCAGCACGGAATCCGACCTGGCGGGCTATCGCATCTACCGTAGCAAAAGAGAAAACGAAAAAGGCGAACTCCTCACTCAAGATTTGTTGCTCTCACCCGCTTATCGTGATACTTCTGTGCAGTCCGGCCATCGATATTGGTACAGCGTGACTGCCGTCGATCGCTCGTCCAACGAGAGCGCGCCCACCCCGCAGGTAGCCGCCGACGTCGCGCAACATAATCCGTAACTCTGGGTTCTATCTCGGCAGCGCGCTTTGGGCCTTGGAAGCCATCCAGCATGCATCGTCGCGAACGCACACGACCAGATGAGTTGGCTCTCGTGATTCATAGTTCGGGAGTTCGAACGGGTGTGTACGCGGGACTCGGAATGGTGCTTGTCTTTGTCGCGTGGCTTTTCGTCGCCAATCGCGTGACGGTGTTAGATCGTGTTGCCATGCAGCGCAATGCGGTCGCTGCGGCTATTCTTGCGGTCCTGTTTTTGATTCCAGTCGTGCGGTTTATGTGGCATCCCGGGCGGCTGCTGATTTCCAGCCTCATCACCTGGAGCATCTTCTCACTCTGCTATCGAGGACTTTGCGTTCCGTTCACCGCGCTGAGCGAGCGCTACAGCGCGATGCGCCTTCTTACGTTGGGAACCGTCGTGTGTATGATACTGGCGACGCTTTCCTGGATCGTGACGGTGATCTGGAAAACCCGTGAAACCCATATGGCTCACCAGCACCGCGTGTCGCACTTAAACCACCACGTATGAAATTCTGCCGGTTCCTCTCGCTCGATGGCGCATCGTCTGCCTCGGGGACAGCAACTCCCCTGTTCGGTGCGATTCAGGACGATCACGTCACCGAACTTTCCGCAGCACCCTGGGAGAAATGGGCGCTGACGACTCGCCGATGGCCGGTTGCGCACGTGCGCTTGGTCGCCCCCGTCGAGCCGAGCAAAATTGTCTGCGTCGGGCGCAACTACGCGGCGCACGCAGCCGAACTTGGCAACGAAGTTCCCAAGGAGCCGATGATCTTCCTCAAACCACCTTCGTCGATTGTCGGACCCGACGAAGCCATCGTTCTTCCGAGATATTCGCAGCGCGTCGAGCACGAAGCGGAACTCGCGATCGTCATCGGCCGTCAGTGCTCGCACCTCGGCGATTCCGACGATTCACTAAGCTATGTGCTGGGCTACACCTGCGCGAATGACGTCACCGCGCGCGACCTGCAGAAAGCGGACGTGCAGTTTACTCGCGCGAAAGGCTTCGACACATTTTGTCCGATTGGGCCGCATATCGAGACGGAACTTGATCCTGCCAACGTGGTTGTCGAAGCACGCGTCAACGGTCGTCTGTGTCAGTCTGGCAGCACGGCTCTGGTGATCTATCCTTGCGCGTTTCTAGTGCGTTGGATTTCGCGGATGATGACCCTGCTGCCCGGAGACGTCATCTCAACCGGCACGCCTTCGGGCGTCGGCCCACTTACCCCCAATGACACCGTCGAGGTATCCGTCACCGGTATCGGCGTGTTGCGTAATCCGGTGCATGCCGCTCAAGCCTAGCGGTCACCACGCTTGCGATTCGGTAAAATACTCCTAAGAGATCTGCCGCAAGGCGAGTCTCTTGCGGGCGCGCGTTGTCGCGTTGCACTCGATTCATCGCAGTCCATGGAGCTGGTTCGTTGATCATCTTGGTTGCCGATTGGAAAGTTGGGCTCGGCATGGGGGCGGCAGCCGTCGCCGCGATCGCCATGGTCGCCTACGCCTTTTTTCGTCCTGCCGAACCGCCCGAAAATACCGAGCGGAAGCGCCGCCTCCAGTTGAACCAGATTGGACGTATTGCCGAAGGGCAAGTTGTGGAGTTGGTCGAACATCCGCCGGAAGAGCCGGCCGCACCGAAGCGATTGTTTGGGTCGCGCGCGCGTGCCGTACCTGACCTACGGCCGCGTCATCTGGTTTCCTACAGCTACGCGATTTCCGGAGTCACGTATCACACCGCGCAGGATATTACCGGTCTTGAAGGGCAAATCCGTTTCGAACGGCTTGTCACCGGGCAGCCTGCGAGCATCAAGTACGACCCCGCGAATCCTACTGATTCCATTATTGTTGCCGACGATTGGTCCGGCCTCCGCTGATTGAACTCGCGTGCCTGCCGGCGCTCGCCATTCTGATTTGGCGTCGGCTGCGCTATGCTTTGTCGGGCAGCATCGACAGTTTCAAATCTGTTTTGACGTTCTGCTGCCAGTGAGTTCGCGCCAATGAAAATGATCCTCGCTTCGATCTTTACCACTGCGCTCATCATTGCGATGACTCTCGCCGCGATGTTTACGCTGGTCAGCGCTACGGTTTACGTCACCTCCATTCCGTCTCCCGCGCAACGCGCGCTTGCCGTGGGCGCTGAACTTGTGCTTGGCGTAGGGCTGCTTCTGGGTACGACTTGGCTCGCCACCCATCTCGCCGTGCGTATCTTCCATAAGGAAGATGCAAGTACCTCCGGAGAAACCCTTGCCTGAAAATTCTTCGTCAGGAGCCAAGCCCGGTGCAAGCACCAGTGCGAAACACCACGACCGCATGGAGGATCTTCGCCGCCTAAGTGCGGAAGCCGAAGCTGGGGGCGGCGCCGAACGGCGCGAGCGCGAGCACAAAGCCGGCAAGCTGACGGCCCGCGAGCGGATCGAACTCCTGCTCGATGAAGGCACGTTCGAAGAGCTTGACAAATTCGTACGGCACCGCTGTGTGGATTTTGGTATGCAGGATCAGCGACCCGCGGGCGACGGTTTCGTCACTGGTTTTGGCAAGATCGATGGCCGGCTGGTCTACGTTTTTGCGCAGGATTTTACGGTTTTTGGCGGTTCACTCTCGGAGACAAACGCGCTGAAGATTTGCAAGATCATGGATCTCGCGATGCGCGCCGGTGCGCCTCTGATTGGTCTGAACGATTCCGGTGGGGCGCGAATTCAGGAAGGCGTTGCGTCGCTGGCGGGATACGCCGAAATTTTCCTTCGCAACACGCTTGCTAGCGGCGTCATTCCGCAGATTAGCGCCATCATGGGGCCATGCGCCGGCGGCGCCGTCTATTCTCCCGCCATAACCGACTTTATTTTCATGACTCGGGAAACGTCCTACATGTTCGTGACAGGACCGGACGTAATCAAGACCGTCACCCATGAGGAAGTCACCAAGCAGGAACTCGGTGGCGCCATGACGCACAACACCACGAGCGGCGTGGCTCACTTCGTTTCAGCGGATGACGCGGATTGCCTCGCGATGATTCGTGAGTTGATGGGTTTTCTGCCTTCGAACAATCTCGAGGATCCGCCTCGGCGGGCTGCCAGCGATCCTGCGGATCGGCGCGACGAAGCTCTCAATGCTTTGGTTCCAGAGGACGCGCAAAAGCCCTACGACATCAAAGACGCCATTCAGTCGATCATCGACGACGGCTATTTCTTCGAAGTCCACGAGCATTTCGCGAAAAACCTCGTCGTCGGATTCGCGCGACTCGATGGACGTCCTGTCGGCATTGTGGCGAATCAGCCTGCGTTTCTTGCGGGCGTGCTCGACATCAACGCGAGCATCAAAGGCGCCCGCTTCGTGCGGTTCTGCGACGCGTTCAGCATCCCACTGATCACATTCGAAGATGTCCCCGGCTTCTTGCCGGGCACGCAGCAGGAATTTGGCGGCATCATCAAGCACGGCGCAAAGCTACTCTTCGCTTTCGCCGAAGCCACCGTTCCGAAAATCACAGTTATCACGCGCAAGGCTTACGGCGGCGCATACTGTGTCATGGCGTCAAAGCACATTCGCACCGACGCCAACTTTGCCTGGCCGAGCGCGGAAATTGCCGTCATGGGACCGGAGAGTGCCGTCAACATCGTTTACAAACGCGAACTCGAGAAAGCCCCGGAAGCCGAACGCGAAACTCTACGACAGGAAAAAATCGCTGAATTCCGCGACCGATTTGCGAACCCATTCGTGGCCGCCGAGCGCGGTTACATCGATGCAGTAATCGAGCCTGCCGAAACCCGCTCAAAAATCATCACCGCTCTACGTTCGCTGGAAGGGAAGAAAGACGCCAACCCCAAGAAAAAGCACGGCAACATCCCGTTGTAAGCTACAAAATCGCTGTCATCTCGAGCGTAGCGATGGATCTGCTTTTCGCTCTTTCCCACTCAGAATCAACCAAGTTCGATTCACTTCAGTAAATATTCCTTCAAAAACTCGACAGTCGCGTAGAACTCGAAATCCTGGTTCGGTTTCTTGCGATACCCATGCCCTTCATCTTTGGCGATCAACAGCCAAACGGGCGTCCCTTGCTTCTTCAGCGCGTCGGCGATCTGCTGCGATTCGCTCACTGGCACGCGCGGATCGTTCTTCCCGGCGATCACGAACATCGGCTTCTTGATCTTCTCAATATTGTTCATCGGCGCGATCTTCTCGAGAAATTCGCGCATCTTCGGATCGCGCTCATCTCCATACTCCACGCGCCGCAAATCTCGCCGGTAAGCCTCGGTGTGCTCGAGAAATGTCACGAGGTTCGACATCCCAACGATGTCCACCGAGCAGCGGATTCGATCGCTGTAGAACGTCGAAACCGCCAGCGTCATGTGCCCGCCATAACTTCCTCCGGTTACTGCGATGCGATCGCCATCCAGATCGGGCCGCGTACCAACCCAATCGAACAACGCATCGATATCCTTATAGCTATCTTCACGCTTGAATCCGTTGTCCAGCAGCGTGAACGTTTTGCCGTAGCCCGTCGACCCGCGCACATTCGGCTCGATGATCGCGATTCCCATCTCGTTCAGGTAGTAATTCATGCGACCCAGAAAATCCGGTGTCGACTGACCCTCCGGCCCGCCGTGAATATCCACGAGCACGGGACGCTTGCCAGTAAACTTGGACGCGGGCTTGTACAGAAATCCCGAAATCATTTTTCCGTCGAAACTCTTCCAGTGGACAAGTTCTGCTTCCGGAAAATCGTCTGTTTTCACCGCGGTCTCGCTGACCGTCCATCGCTCCACTATCCCGCTTGCCACGTTCACCGAATAGCAGTCGCTGGGGCTGCGCGAATTCGTCAGCGAAAATCCCAAATCCTGTCCATTCCGATGCCATCTTATCGCCACGATGACGCCCGTCGGCAGCTTCGGTATCCGAACTTCTTTCTCCGTCGCCGTGTCCATAACGTGAACCACGCTGACACCGTCTTCGTTGGTCACAAACGCGAGCCGCTTACCATCGTGCGTCAGGTCGAATCTCTCAACGTCCCAGGGAATCTTCGTCGTCAGATATTTCGGCTGCTTTGTCGCGAAATCGATATACGCTAACCGCTGAAATTCCGAATCCCGATCCGTAACAACGTAAATCCCATTTCCATCCTTGCTGAATTGCGCGTCGCCATAAAACACTTTGTCCTTCGCATCGCGTGCTGTCAGCGCCGTCTTCTCGCCCGTGCTCGTTTCCACAAGCCACAAATACGATTCATTGATCGACAGCTCCTCGTTCAACAAAATCCTCCTGTCGTCGGGCGACCAATCCTGCGGCTCCCAACCGCCGCCCACGAGTTGTGTCAACAGGTGATCGCTCTTCGGGTCCGAAGGGTTCATCGTCCATAGGTCCGTATCCTTGCCGGTCCGTCGTGTGGACATGTACGCGACACGGTCGCCGTCCGAAGCCCAAGGGCCCTGTAAATTCCGCGATTTCCCATCCGTCAGCAGTGTCACATCGCCCGTCTTCACGTCGTAGCGATACAACTGAAACCACTCCCCGCCGCCGCTGTCCTTCATGAACAGGATGTAGTCGCCGCCATTCGGATGAAATCTCCCGGTGCGGAGCGCATCCACAAAAAAAGTAACCTGCTGGCGCGCTCCACCCGGCGCCTTCACCACGTGAAGTTGCGGCACATCCCCAAATCGCGTCGCGATCAGCATCTCGCGCGCCACAGGACCCCAGTCCGCCATCAGGGCTGCTCGAAACGAGCCGTATCGCCCGGCGGTCTCCGCCAATGAAGCTGGAATCGCCGGCACGCCATCCACAATCAAATTCTCGCCAATCGCAACCGCGCCGTTCTGCCCCTTCGCGTCCACGGCCAGCACGCACAACAGCGCCAAAGCCACCGCGATTCTCAATCGAGCTCTCATGTCCCATCCTTACTCTGCAACAGATTTGCCGCTCCTTCTTACACCGCAAACGATTGGACACGCAACCCGCCGCCACCCCCAGCCCGGCCGGTGCTACATGCTAAGATTTTCGGGCGTTGCGCCGCGTCGCCACGCCGCCAAACCCAGCATGTTCAAAAAAATCCTGATCGCCAACCGTGGAGAAATCGCAGTTCGCATCCTTCGGGCCTGCCGCGAACTAGGTATTCGTTCCGCCGCGGTTTTCAGCGACGTCGATCGCAAATCGCTCCACGTTCGCCTCGCCGACGAAGCCTACCCCATCGGCTCCGCGTCCGCCCGCGAAAGCTATCTCGCCATCGACAAAATTATCGCCGCCGCCGGCAAGGCCGGCTGCGACGCCATTCATCCCGGTTATGGTTTTCTCGCGGAAAATGCCGCGCTCCCTCGCGCTTGCACGGCCGCCGGCATCACCTTCATCGGCCCCACAGCGCAGGCGATGGAAGCGCTAGGATCAAAAACCGCCGGCCGCCAACTCGCACGCCGCTCCGACGTTCCCACGGTCCCCGGCACCAACGATCCCATCGAAAAGCCCGACCAAGCCCAGGCCCTCGCGCAATCGATGGGTTTTCCCATCTTGCTGAAAGCTGTAGCCGGCGGCGGCGGCAAAGGCATGCGCCTGGTCCGCGACAACGCCGAATTCGCGTCCGGCTATCGCGACGCCTCCTCCGAAGCCTTCAACGCCTTCGGTGACCCGCGTCTCTATCTCGAAAAATATCTGGAGCGCCCACACCACATCGAAATCCAGATTCTCGCCGACCAACACGGCCGCGTCGTTTCTCTCGGCGAACGCGAATGCTCTGTCCAGCGCCGCCACCAGAAAGTGATCGAGGAAGCTCCGTCTCCGATCATGACGCCCGACCTCCGAAAAAAAATGGGCGACGCCGCGGTTCGCCTCGCGCGCGCCGGCGGATACACCAATGCAGGCACTGTCGAATTTCTCGTCGACGCAAATCTCGACTTTTATTTCCTCGAGGTCAACACGCGCCTCCAGGTCGAGCATCCCGTCACCGAACAGGTCACCGGCCTCGACCTCGTCAAACTCCAAATCGCCATCGCCGCCGGACATCGCCTTCCATTCGCGTGGGAGACCATCACGCCGCGCGGCAACGCGATGGAAGTTCGCCTCTACGCCGAAGATCCCGACAACAATTTCTTCCCCTCGCCCGGAAAAATTATTTCGCGACAGGTCCCCAGCGGTCCCGGCATTCGCCTCGATGACGGCGTCTACGAAGGCTGGACCGTCCCCAACGATTACGACCCGCTCCTAGCCAAGCTGATCGCCTGGGGCAACAGCCGCGAAGAAACCATCGCCCGCCTCCGCCGCGCGCTCGAGGAATCCACCATCACCGGCATCAAGACCAACGTCGACCTCTTCCGCCGCCTACTCACCGAGCCCGATTTTCTCCGCGGCGACGTCCACACCAAGTGGCTCGACGAATTGCTAGCGCAAAAAAGCACAGCGAAGTCCGCTTCCGCGAAAACTCCTGAACCCGCTACCGCCGAAGCAAATTCCGACGCAGCCTGCATCGCCGCCGCACTCTGGCGAGCCGGAGAATCCACGAAGTCCTCGTCGCCCTCCGAACAAAACGAATCCGACACAAAGTCGCGCTGGAAAATGGAAGGCCGCCGCGCGCAACTGGATCGCACGCCGTGAAATACGAAATTCAAATCGGGGGAAAATCACGCTCGGTCGAACTCAGCCGTGCCGCCGCAGACTGGCAAATCTCGCTCGACGGCGCGCCAACCAACGTCGACGCCGTCGAGATCGCCCCGGGCGTCTTCTCAATCTTGCTCAACGGCGAATCCCACGAGGTCCGCATCGCCGCGGCCCCCGACGGCACGCTGACGCTGCAAGACGGCCGACACGAATGGCAAGCGCAGATGATCGATCCCCGTGCCTGGCGCGGCCGCCGTCACGGCGCCGCCGAAGTCGAAGGCCGCCAGCAAATCGTAGCGCCCATGCCCGGCAAAGTGATCCGTGTACTCGTGAAAGTCGGCGACCAAGTCGAGGCAGGCCAAGGCCTCCTGGTGGTCGAAGCCATGAAGATGCAAAACGAAGTCCGCTCGCCGAAAACGGGCAAAGTAGAAAAGCTATCGGCGAAAGAAGGTCAAGCCGTAAACTCCGGCGACACCTTGGCGTGGATCGACTAGTCCGAGAATTCCAGCAACGACATCACTCAATCACAACTTTCAAAAATTTCTTCTTCCCCGCGCGCAGCGAAAATTCGCCACGCTTATTCGTCGGCATTTCCTTCCGCGGATCATCCACGCGCACACCGTCCACTTCCACCCCCCCCTGCTTGATCAACCGCTCCGCTTCGCTCTTCGACTCCACCACTTTCAATTCCACCAAAAGCGCCGCGAGCTTTCGTACCTCGCCCACAAGCAATTTCCGCACCGGCATCTCCGCCGGCGCCAGCCGATCCCGAAACACCCGCTGAAAATTATCCGCCGCCTTCTCCCCCGCAGCCGCTCCATGAAAATCCGTAATCACTTCTTTCGCCAGCCGCATCTTCGCATCCATCGGATGCAGGTGCCCGCTCGCAACCTCGCCCTTCAGCGCCGCAATCTCCGCTGGCGTCCGGTCCGTCACCAATTCGTAGTACGACCACATGAGGTCATCCGGAATCGACATGATCTTCCCAAACATCTCGCCTGGCGCTTCCGTAATCCCAATGTAATTCCCCAAACTCTTCGACATTTTCCGCGCGCCGTCGAGCCCCACCAAAATCGGCATCGTCAGCACCGCCTGCCCCGGCAGCCCGTACTCCCGCTGAATCTCGCGATGCACCAGCAGGTTAAATTTTTGCTCCGTCGCCCCCAGCTCCACATCCGACTTCAACGAAACCGCATCGAAAGCCGTCAGCAGCGGATACAACAGCTCATGTACCGAAATCGGATGCCCTTCATCGAGCCGCGAACGAAAATCCTCCCGCTCCAGCATCCGCGCCAGCCGGTAGTGCGAGCACAGCCGCACCACATCCACCGCCGTCAATTTCCCAAGCCACTCGCTGTTGTACCGAACCTCCGTCTTCTCCCGATCCAAAATCTTAAAAACCTGCTCCAGATACGTTTTCGCGTTCCCATCCACCTGCACACGCGTCAACGGAGGCCGCGTCTCCGAAACTCCCGTCGGATCGCCGATCATCGCCGAAAAATCGCCGATCAAAAACACCGCCGTGTGCCCCATATCCTGAAAATGTTTCAGCTTCCGCAGCACCACCGTGTGCCCCAGGTGCAGATCCGGCGCCGTCGGATCGACGCCCAGATAAACGCGCAGCGGTTTCCCGTCCTTGACCGATTCCGCGAGCTTGGCCTTCAGTTCGTCCTCGCGAATAATTTCCGCCGTCCCTTTTTTCAGGTATGCGAGCTGCTCTTCCACCGGCTTGAATGCAGTTGCGCTCATTGTCCTCTTAGAAATCCGCGACGACTCAACCTCGCAACACCCGTCGCCCAGCGATCTTGAAGTGTCCTTCCAGCACGATCTTCACCGCTTCGGAATAAATCCGGTGCTCCTCAGCCAAAATCCGCTCCGACAGCGTCGCATCCGTATCCCCGTCGTTCACCGGCACCACCGCCTGCAACACGATCGGCCCCGCATCCAAATTCTCATCCACGAAATGCACCGTGCATCCCGCGAATTTCACGCCATACTCCAGCGCCTGGCGCTGCGATTCCAGTCCCGGAAACGATGGCAGCAGCGACGGATGAATATTCAAAATCCGCTGTGGGAAGGCCGTCACAAAAAAGGGCGAGAGCAGTCGCATATATCCCGCCAGGCAAATCAGATCAACCTTCTCTGAATTTAATACACTCACAACCTGCCGGTCGTAAGCCTCCCGCTCCAATCCCTTCGAGGGAATCACCCGAGTCGCGATCCCGCGCTCCATCGCTTTCGCGATTCCCGGCGCCCCTTCGCGATTACTCACCACGATCGCAATTTCCGCGCCCGGAATCCGCCCCGCCTCGATATTCTCCGCGAGCGCGACAAAATTCGACCCCCGTCCGCTCAACAGCACGCCAATCCGTTTTTTCATAAACACGAAACGTTAGCATATCTATTGGCCAGCCGAAAATTTGCACGGAACGAAAAGTACAAACATCGACGCCCCTTGACGACAGGCGTATATATAGAAGTTCCAGCCGCAATCTCCCCGAGAGGCGCAAAATGACCGCACCCATCCAATCCCACTCCCACCCCGCTCCCGATTCCCCCGACTGCTGGCCAGCGCTCCCTCTCGAATTGTGGGAAGACACCCGCGCCACGCTCCACATGTGGACCCAAATCGTCGGCAAAGTCCGCCTCGCCCTCACCCCGCTCGTAAACCACTGGTGGAACGTCCCGCTCTACGTCAGCGCGCGCGGCCTCACCACCTCCTCGATGCCCTACGAAAAACTAGTCATCGAACTCGAATTCGATTTCATCGATCACCAGCTCGTCCTGAGAAAGAGCGACGGCGCAGTCGCAAAAATCGCACTCGCCCCCAAAAGCGTCGCCGCCTTCTACAAAGAATTCACCAACATGCTCCACTCTCAGGGCATCGAGGTAAAAATCTGGCAAATGCCCGTGGAAATTCCCAACCCGATCACCTTCGACAAGGATGAAACCCACGCATCCTACGATCGCGAAGCCGTCAACAAATTCTGGCGCATCCTCGCCTCCAGCAATTCCGTCTTCCAGGATTTCCGCGCCGCGTTCATCGGAAAAAGCAGCCCAGTCCATTTTTTCTGGGGCAGCTTCGATCTCGCCGTCACGCGTTTCTCCGGCCGTCGCGCACCCGACCGTCCCGGCGCCGACCCGATCACAAAAGAAGCCTACTCGCACGAAGTTAGCAGCGTAGGATTCTGGCCCGGCAGCGGCGACGTAACAGAACCCGCCTACTATTCCTACGCCAGCCCCGAACCCGAAGGTTTCAAGGAATACCGCGCGCGCCCCCAAGCCGCGAGCTATCGTAAAGATCTCGGCGAATTCCTCCTACCCTACGAAGCCGTAAGAAAATCCGCCTCACCCCCATCCGCGCTTCTGGATTTCTGCCAATCCACCTACGAAGCCGCCGCCACCCTAGCCAAATGGAATCGCCCCGACCTAGAAAAGCAGTAGCACAGACACTCGTGTTCACCCTGAGGTAGGAAGGGTCTGTGCCCACATCATCGACGCCGCCTCTAAAGCGATTTGCCGAAAACTCTGCCGCTTCAACACTAAATAGGGGCTCAGCACCACTATGCCTTCCTTGCCCACTTAACAACTCCAAGCTGCGTTAGAATGTCGCCGCCACAAAAAATCTCTAGGAGTCCATCAATGCGCGGCAGCAAGGTCAAATCACCAATCAAACTTCTCCTTTACGGCATCGCCATGCTTCTTGTGTTTGCCGCACAAACCGCAGCCCTCGCGCAAACTCCACCAACCCGTGATCCAGCCGAGCCCCCACAATCCCTACCCAAATCCAAACCAATCCCTCGTCCCTCCGGCGCTATCCCCCGCTCCTCCATCGACGAAAAGTCCATGCGCGGCCTGATCGACAATCTCGTCTCCTGCGGCACGCGCATTTCGATCGGCGCATGGGACGACCCCAAACGCGGCCCAGGCTGTGGCCGCGACAAAATCGTCGCCCACTTCAACGAAATCAATAAAGTAACGGGCAACAAGCTGCAGATTGTCGTCGACAAATTCGACGCCAAGTCGCCCCGCACATTCGACAAGTCCGCGCCGATGGAAAACGTCTACGCAATCCTCCCCGGCACCGACGAAAAGCTCTCCAAGACAATCTTCCTGGTCTCAGGTCACTTCGATTCGATTCCTTCCGTTTCGAGCATCACCGACGCCAGCCTCGAAGCTCCCGGCGCCGACGATGACGCTTCCGGTGTATCAGTCAGCGTCGAATCCGCCCGTCTCTTGAGCAAAATTGTGGCGAACGGCAAAGGTTTCCGCGCGACACTGATCTTCGCCGCCGTTTCCGGCGAGGAGCAAGGCCTGCTCGGTTCGACACATATGTTGGAGTGGGTGAAGCAGCAGGGTTACACGGTAGGCGGAATGCTCGATGACGACATCGTCGGCGACGATTTGTCGCCAGGCGCGCCGCATCGCGTCCGTCTTTTCTCAGGCAACGGCGAAATTGACGATTGCGATTCTTTGTCGCGAGAGCTAGCCCGCGCCGTCGAAGAGATCGACGGACGAGCGGCAATCCGCATGATTTTCCGCGTCGATCGCTACGGCCGGGGCGGCGATCACTATCCGTTTTACGAAGCGGGAATGCCAGCGGTGCGATTTACGGAGCCGCTGGAAGATTACAACCACGAGCATCAAACGCCGCGAACGGAACAGGGTGTCGAGTACGGCGACTACGCGAAATATTTGAACGCCGCATTATTGGGCAACGTCGCGCGCGACAATGCCGAAGCCCTTCGTCAACTAGCGCAGGCCCCCGCGCCGCCCGCGGAAGTGCGCCTTGCCGGCGCGGTCACCCCAGACGCCAAAGTTTCCTGGACCGGCGCAGACGACCCACAGCGCGCCGGATTCGAAATCCTCTGGCGCGAAACCACTGAGCCTCGCTGGAGCTTTCTCACCTTCGCCGAATCCCCCGGCGAAACCATCCTCAAACAAATCTCCACCGACAACCACTACTTCGCCGTCCGCGCGGTAGGCAAAAACGGCGCCCGCTCCATCGCCATCCCCACCCAACCCCTCCGCCGCCGCCCGGCACCCGAGAAGAAGTAGCGCCGCAACTAGAACCCGGGCTTCGCGATCGTCGCCCCCCACTCCGTCGGGCTCAAGTCCTTCGCATGCTGCGAAAACAACCAAGCATGCCCCTCCACATCCAGCACTCCATACTGCAACTCCCCATAAACCGTCTCGTGCAATTGCTCCGTCAATCGCGCCCCGGTCGCCTTCACCTTCCGGTAATGCGCATCGACGTCATCCAGAAAAATAGTCAAGCTCTGCGTTTCAATCCCAGCTTCTGCCGGACTCGATCGATTCCCTCTGAAACCAGAGACCATGACGTACGCATTCCCCATCCGCAACTGCGCCCCATCGACCAGACCCTTCGCCGGATCTCCATAGCGGTAGTGCTCGACGAATCCAAATGTATTCTTCAACCACTCAATCGCCGCGGCCAAATCACGATAGTAAAGATGCGGCAAAACAGTATCCACAGGCACCGATCGGTTCTTCATGTGAATTCGACGACCTCCGCAATCCCTCGATTGTGGCACTCCGTCGAATCACCCGCCACTCAAACCCTCTGCGCAAACGTAACAAAATGCCCGCCCGGATCCTGATACCCCACTTCCCGCATCCCATAAAACGCCGTCCGCTCCGGCTGTTCGATCTTGTATTTCTTCAACGCCGCTAAAACAGCACCCAGGCTATCGACTTCAATGTACAAAAACGTCGGCCCCTTCTTGGCCGCTTCTAGGACTAACGGCATGTCGTCTCCGAGGCTCGCATGCGTCTGGTACATAATCTCCGTCCCATCCTTCTGCAACGCCACGAACCCCAGCTTGTCTCCGTGCGGCACTTCAATCGTCTTCGTAAATCCAAGCGCCTCTACCCAAAACGCCAGCATCGGCTCAATTTCCTTCACAAACAGCACTGGTGTAATTCGCTTTACGTTCATAGGAGAAGCTCCTTTGCGATTGAATCCTGTCTTTGACTCCACAGCTAGTCCTAATTAGACTAGCTAACCATAATTCAGCCGAGGCGGGATGTCAAGTACCCTTGGATCGGAATCTTTGATCGCAGGAAAGATAAGGTGCATGGATGAAACCCAAAAAACGCCGCCCGGCAATCACCACTCCCGATCTCGTGATCCTCAGCTTGCTCGCCGAGCGCGCCATGCACGGCTACCAGGTCAATCTCGAACTCGAACGCCGCTGCATCCGCGAGTGGGCCGCGATTTCGCGCCCCCAGGTTTACTACTCGCTGGAAAAGCTGTCGGCCGCTGGCTTGATACGTGACGGCGAATCCGAGGATCCCGCCGCGGGCCCCGATCGCCGCGTCTTTGAGACGACTGCGAAAGGTCGCCACGCGCTGAGCGACGCGCTCGACCGCGCAGACTGGACCACGCAGCGCGACCGCCCGGCATTCCTGACCTGGGTTGCTCTTTCTTGGCAGGCGCGGCCTGGCGTTTTCAAAAAACAGATTGCGCGGCGCGCAGAGTTTTTAGAACGTGAGATCACGCGAGAAAAAGAAACGCTCGACTCAATCGTTGCTGAGGTCCGCCACCCGTATCACGAGGCAGTGTGGATGGTCACGTTGATGATCGAGCAGTTCAAAACGGAACTGAAGTGGCTGGAGAAATTAGAACGCGAGCTACCGCTCCGCGGCTCGGCGAAAAATCCCGACTACGCCCGCTAATTCTGCCCCGCGAACTGGTAACGCCGGCATCCCTGCCGGCTTTCGAAAAATCGAACAGTCAGTGCGAACGTACCGAATTGCGCGGACATCAGTGTCGCGTGACACGAATATACCGGGCGATCCGCGCCGCTTTAAAAATCCTCATCGTCGCCGATCGGCGGACCGTCGGGCGGTTCCGACGGTACGGTCACGATAATCTTCTTTGGATCCTTCTCGAACTGTTCGATCTGCTGCGTCACGAAATAAAAATACACTCCGGCTGGATCGTCCGCTGAACGCAGCGTGAACGTGGCATTCTTCACCTTGTAAAGATGGAGCTCGGCGGTTGCCACCGCGCGAACCTCCGGCAAGGTGTTCGCATCGTTCGCGAGCGCCATCAAATCGTAGAGTGCGGCGTTGTCGACGACACGGCCGACCTCTCCCCAGTATCCCGGCGCGTTTGCTCCCGCGTGTGTGGTGGCCAGGATTTGGTCGATCACTTCATCGAGTCCAGGATTCGCTTTATCGCGTGCGTGAAATTCGACGAGCCGCGCGGCGCGTTGCGGATTGAGAAGAAACTGCATGACCAGCTGCGCCGCGGCCTCGGCGGGCGCAACTGCATCGAATGCAGGGCTGGTGCGGATCTTGAAATCTTCGCGTCCGCGCGGATACAGGACTGGACGCGGCGGAATAATTTTTAAGAGCGATTCGGGTAGCGTGAGCGCGCGCGGGTCGACCGTCGCGAGGACGGCTTTGAGCGCGCGACGCTGCTCGGCGGGATCGACGATTTGCGTTGGAATCTCGCCGTCGCCCCGCACCGCAAATGTGTAGTCCATCCCCCCAATCAGTTTGCTGGCCGCTTCCGCTTGATACCGGTGCAGCATGTAGATCGGCACCAGCGCATCTTCGATCGTCGCCAGCGGTGCGCCCTCGCGAATATTGTTTTCGCCGAAGTGCTTGAGCGCCGCTTCTCGCACTTTCATCAGTCGCTCGAGTTCGTCAATTGCGTTCGACCCCGAATCCCACAAATGCGCCACACTGCTCGACGATCCCGCCGGGCGTGCATCCTGGTCAGTCAAGTAACGCAGATGTTTTTGCAGAAATGCATTTTCGAGAATTTTGCTCAGTGCCGCATGTTCGTCCACGCCGGGTGCAAAATCCGAATAGCCCCATGTGATCGAAACTTTGTCCCACTCACCGATTCCGGTCGCGTAAGCCTGCGAAAGATCGGGAACGCCATCCGCGCCGAGCGTGACCACCGGCGGCGGATAGTCCATCACCGACGAGCGATTCACCGTGCTCGCGGAATAGTTATGCTCGAGCCCGAGCGTATGCCCGACTTCGTGTGCCGCAAGTTGCCGCAACCGCGCGAGCGCCATTTCCTGCATTCTTGGAGAAACCGGTTCTCCTTTTTCGTAAGGCGCTAGCAACCCTTCCGCAATTAAATAATCCTGCCGCACGCGCAGCGACCCCAGCGACACTTGCCCCTTGATGATCTCTCCCGTGCGCGGATCAATAATTCCTTCGCCATATGACCAGCCGCGTGTGGCGCGATGAATCCACTGGATCACGTTGTAGCGCAGATCCATCGGGTCCGCGCCTTCGGGCATCAGCTCAACGCGAAACGCGTTCTTATATCCCGCCGCTTCAAACGCCTGCTGCCACCAGTTCGCGCCCTCCAGCAGGGCGGAACGGATCGGTTCCGGCGCTCCGCGATCGAGGTAGTACACGATCGGCTGCACCGCTTCGCTCATCGCCGCGCTGGGATCTTTTTTCTGCAGGCGATGGCGCGCGGTGAATCTCTTTATGATCGGTTCGCTGATCGGCGTCGCGTAATCCATGTACGAGATGCCGAAAAAACTGGAGCGCGGATCGAAAATGCGCGGCTTGTATCCCGGCGGCGGAAGCTGCACGAACGAATGATGCTCGCGTACCGTGATTGATTCGGGCGACGGCGTTACGTCTTTCACCCACTGGCCGGGATTGTCTCCGGCGAAGGTGAGCGTCGCTTCGACTTCTGTGTTCAGCGGAAAATTTTTCGTGCGCGGCAGATAAAGCGCGCAGCGTCTGTCATCGAGTTTGTAGGAGCCTTGCTTTGTGCGTGCCAGAACTTCGGGAACGTGATGCGCGTCGCGCAGAAAAAAATCGGTCGCATCGACGAGTGCGCGATCGCCGTCTTCCGCTTCGGCCTTGAATCCCCAGAGCGCCGATTCCGCGAAGGAATCGCGCACGGCGGCGCGTTCGTCGGCATCGTTGCTGACGGCGCGATAGTCGAGGTTCGACTGGAGGAGTAGGACCTTCGGGCCGATGCGCTCGAAGCGCACGATGCGCGTCGAGCCCATCTGACCGCGGTCGAGCCCGATGTCGTTCGAGCCGATGCCGGCGGGCAGGGAACTCTGATACAAAAACTCCGCGCCCCATTTGTCGACCTCCAGCCACAACTTGCCGGTTTTCGCGTCCCAGTAGAGATTGAAGTAGCCAGTCAGCTTTTGCGCGCCCGCCGTCTTCACCGCGATTGTCCCGGTCGCCGCAGCGTCCTTGGAGTCTGAGGCTGCGTTCGAGCCGCGCAATTCGTTCGAGCGAAGCGTCGCCGCGTTTGAGTTGCTCGCTGAGAATTGCGAATCGCGCGCCGCCTTGTCTGCGGCGCGCATTGATGTGCGTTGCGGCGGAGTCGTTCGCGCGGTGGCGGGCTGCGACGCGACGAGAACGGCGGCCAGCGACAGCGCGGCTGAAAGTTTCGACATGTTCAACGCCTCCGGATTTGAAGTTTTGCAATTGGAGGAAACGTTGTACATCAAACGCCGCAGCTGCCGCGACGAAATTCGCGGCGAGCCCTCTGCTATAATGTAACTGTGAGCCTCGAGCGACGAAACGTCTGAACGCGCGCGCCGAGAAAAACGCTGACCTTGCCAAAACCTCGCATCTCCGTCGTTCAATATCTCAATACCGCGCCGCTGGTCTGGGGCTTTACGCACGGGCCGCTGAAGGGCAAGTACGATTTGTCGTTTACGGTGCCGTCGCAATGTGCCGAAGCGTTGCGCACCGGGGCTGTGGACATCGCCATCATTCCGGCGATCGAGTATCAACGCATCGATGACCTTGTGATCCTGCCGGATCTTGCGATCGCGTCGAAGCGGCGCGTGCGGAGTTTGCTGCTGATTTCCAAGGCACCCATTTCGAAGGCGCGGTCGATTGCGCTCGATCGGAGTTCGCGGAGCACGCAGGCGTTGACGAAGATTCTGTGTGCGCGGCATTGGAAGATCGCGCCGGAATTTTTCGAGATGCCGCCGGATTTGGACGCCATGCTGCGCAAGGCCGACGCGGCGCTGCTGATCGGCGATCCAGCGCTGCGTGTCAGCCTGGCGACGAAGCCGCACGCGGCCGCGAACGTCGGCGCGGCAGCAGCGCGAAGCGAGGCTCGCCCCTACCGATCCGCCGAGCGCGGCGATTCGGCGAGACACGGCGAAATTCGCGACGGCGACATCGCAGCGGGCGGCGCGGAGACTTGCGATGCGGCGACGCTGGGCGTGGCAGGTGGAGGCACGCTGCACGTCTACGACATCGTGGGGCAGTGGCGCGCGCTGACAGGTCTGGCTGCGGTGCTTGCGGTGTGGGCTGCGCGACCGGCGGTGGCGACGCCGGACGTGGTCGCCGACTTTCACACCTCGCGCGCGTTCGGGTTGCAACATCTCGACGAACTGTGCGCCGAATCCGCAACCGAGTTGAAGCTTCCAGCCCAAGCGCTGCGGACGTACCTCATGGACAACATCGACTTCACACTGGACCAAGAGAACCGCGCGGGGCTGGCAGCGTACTTCGCCGAAGCCGCCGCGCTGAAGCTGATTCCCGCCGCCAAGCCGGTCACCGTGGCGCCCGGCCCGCTGGCCCGGTTCCTCGAAGCTGACGCCGCCGCGTTCGCCAAGCCGCGGTAGCTGCGTTCCCCCACAGCTCCTGCCCTGTGCGCTTTCCCGGTTCGATTTTTCCCGAATGGGGGTATACCCCGTCCATTTTCTCGAGGTCTGGAAGTGCTGATTTCATTGAAGATGGAAAATTGGCAAGGCTCGGTTGCGCATCGGAGTCCGCAAGGTCCAGAAAACACAGGGGTTCATGCGGGATTTTTTGAGCGATTCGAGGCTGGCTTCTGAGTAACACAAGGACAGCACCACAAATAGAATCATTTAACAAAGCATGGAAACCATTTAAATTACGATGTTTACCTCACATTATAGATATATCTGTGATAATCTCCCGCGAGTGGTCTCGATTCAGCTCCACCCCCCGCCTCCTCGCAGGTTCCCAGCCAAATTCCCACCTTACTCCTTTGTTTTCTCATCCTTGCGCAATTTGCTCCGCATAAACCCTTTAGATTCAGTCCTTGTGCAGAAACAGGGGCGGGGGAAATCGCTACGGCTTTCGCGCTTGCTTTCCAATGCAGTTAGAATAGGAGTGGAGTCCAAGGAATCACTGTGGGGCTGACGAAGCAGCAGGCTTTGGAGATGTTGGAGTCGGACGATCTGATTGGCGTTGGGATGGAGGCCAATGCTTTGCGGATGAAGAAGAATGATCCGCGTGTGGCTACCTACCAGATCGATCGGAACATCAACTATACAAATTTTTGCACGGAGTATTGTTCGTTTTGCGCGTTTTACCGGCCGCTGGGGGATAAAGAGGGGTACATCCTGCCGCTGGAGACGATTTACGCGAAGGTCGAGGAGATGTTGGAGTTGGGCGGGACTGGGGTGTTGCTGCAGGGCGGGTTGCATCCGGATTTGCAGATTGGGTACTACGAGAATTTGTTGAGGTCGCTGAGGGCGCGGTTTCCGCAGGTGTGGCTGCATTGTTTTTCGGCGCCGGAGATTTTGTGTATCGCGGATGTCTCGGAGATGAACGTTCGCGAAGTGATTCAGCGGTTGATGGATGCGGGGCTGCAGTCGATTCCGGGTGGCGGGGCGGAATTACTGGACGATGAGATTCGGTCGAAGATCGCGCGGCTGAAGTGCACCAGCGATGACTGGGAAGAAGTGCATCGCGTGGCGCATTCGCTGGGCCTGCGGACTACGGCGACGATGATGTTTGGGTGCGGCGAGGAATTGAAGCATCGTGTGAATCATCTGGATCGGATTCGAAGGATTCAGGAAGACACCGGCGGGTTTACGGCTTTTATTCCCTGGATTTTTGCGGCGGACAATACGGCGCTGGGGAAGAAAGTGCAGGAGACGACCGCCGTGGATTATCTGAAGACGCTGGCGGTTAGCCGACTGTATTTGGATAACGTGGATCATATTCAGTCGAGCTGGCTGACGCCGGGGATCAAGGTTTGCCAGGTGGGGCTGCAGTTTGGGGCGGACGATGTGGGGAGTATTTTGATCGAAGAGAATGTGGTGTATGCCGCGGGCGTGCGGAATCGGACGAATGAAGGGGAGTTGCGGCGGATTATTTCGGATGCGGGGTTTATTCCGGCGCAGCGGGATACGTTGTACCGGTCGTATGCGCTGAAATAGCTCGACGGGGAGTTGGAATGTTAGAGTGGTAAGAGGGGCTTCTTTGCTGAGGCCCTTTTTCTTTTGTAGGTGACGATGCTCGCGGATCGATTTTAGATTGCGGATCGTCTCAACCCGCACCCTCCTAAAACGAGGACGGTGCGGCACCCAAGAAAACACACCGACAAAAATTAGGGTTCCTAGGGAACATTGGAGTAATGTATTGCGTTTCTATTAGAAGCAAAGAGGGAGCTGGTTGATGGCAAAGCAGAAGCCGGAGATACCGCAGGGGACTTTGGATTTGCTGGTGCTGAAGGCGTTGTCGCTGGGACCGATGCATGGGTATGGGGTGGGGCAGCGGATTGGGCAATTTTCGGAGGAGATGTTGAAGGTGGAGGAGGGAACGCTGTATCCGGCCTTGTATCGGATTGAGCGGCGCGGGTGGATTGCCAGTTCGTGGGGCGTGTCGGAGAACAATCGGCGGGCGAGGTTTTATCGATTGACGCGGGCGGGGAAGAAGCAGTTGGGCGTAGAGGAGAAGGCGTGGTCGAGGTTGTCGGTGGCGATTGGGAAGGTTTTGCGGACGGCGTGAAGCGGAGGTGGGTATGCGCTGGATGGCGAATTTGCGGATGCGGGTGCGTGGGTTGTTTCGTGGGGAGGATGTGCATCGGGAGATTGCGGAGGAGTGGGCGTTTCACGTGGAGATGCGCGCGGCAGAGAATGTGCGGCGCGGGTTGACGCCGGAGGCCGCGCGGGCGGAGGCGGAGCGGCATTTTGGGAACAGCGCGCACATCAAGGATTTGAGTTGGGACCAGCGCGGGGGCGGCGGGCTGGAGACGTTGTGGCAGGATGTGCGATTCGGATTGCGGCAGTTGCGCAAGGCACCGGGGTTTACGGCGGTGGCGCTGCTTTCGCTGGTTCTGGGGATTGGCGCGAACGCAGTGATTTTCAGTTTGATCAGCACGATTTTGCTGCGGCCGCTGCCGGTGGAGCGTCCGGGCGAAGTGGTGGCGATCGCGCAGACGAAGCAGAACAATTCGCTGTATGTGCAGCCGATGTCGTATCTGAATTATTTGGATATGCGGGATCGCAATCACTCGTTGGCTGGGATGGGTGTGTATCGATTCGCGCCGATGAGTTTGAGTCACAACGGAAACAACGAACGGGTGTGGGGATATCTGGTGTCGGGGAATTATTTTGAGTTGCTGGGCGTGCGGCCGGCGTTGGGGCGGATGTTCAGCGTGGAAGAGGATCGGAAGCCGCTGGCGAATCCGGTGGTGGTGCTGAGTTATGGGTGCTGGAAGCGGCGATTTGGCGGAGACGAAGGATTGGTGGGGCGGACGCTTTTGATCAACGGGCACAGCTTTTCGGTGGTGGGCGTGGCGCCGCGGGAATTTTTTGGGACGGAGACAGTTTTCTCGCCGGAGTTTTGGACGCCGAGTTCCATGCAGGGATGGATCGAAACGTCGGACGGAAGAGAGTACCGCGGGAACGGGAGTTGGTTTGCGATCGGACGGCTGAAAGCGGGGATGAGCGCGAACGAGGCGGAAGTGGAGCTGAAAACGATCGCGGAAGGATTGAGCCAGCAATATCCGAATGAGGATGGCGGGATGTCGGTGATGCTGACGCCGCCGGGATTGATTATGCCAAGTTTGCGGAATGCGGTGATTGCGTTTGGCGGCGCGCTGATGCTGACGGTGGCGCTGGTGTTGCTAATTGCGTGCACGAATCTGGCGAGTTTGCTGTTGGCGCGAGCGACGACGCGGCGGAAGGAAGTCGCGGTGCGCATGGCGATCGGCGCGACTCGTGGGCGGCTGGCGCGGCAATTGTTGACCGAGAGTTTGCTGCTATCGGTGATTGGCGCGGGGCTGGGATTGTTGCTGGGCGTGGTATTGATGCACGCAGCGGAAGCGGCCGTGCCGGCGACGGATTTTGCGTTGAAGGTGGATTTGCGGATGGATTGGCGCGTGGTGGGATTTGTTGCGACGCTCGGGATTTTGACGGGCGTGGGATTTGGGTTGATTCCGGCGCTGCAGGCGACCAAGAGCGATGTGGTGACGAGCTTGAAGGAGGACATGGGTGGCGGGCGCGGACGATTGTGGCTGCGCAGCGGGCTCGTGGTGCTGCAGGTGGCACTGTCGCTGGTGCTGCTGATTACGGCAGGGCTGACGGTGCGAAGTTTGCAGCAGACGACAAAGGCGGGGCCGGGCTTTGTAGTAGATCACGCGCTGACGATGGCGGTGGATTTGGGTTTGCAGGGATACGATTCGACGAAGGGTGAAAATTTTTATCGGCAGCTTTCCGAGCGCGTCCGGGCGCTACCGGTCGTCGACGATGTGGGATGGATCACTGTGTTGCCGCTGGAGCTGGGAGGAAATTCCACGGATGTGTATCCTGCGGATCGCGCCACGCCGAAGCAAGCGGAGATGTCGAGTGTGATCTACAACAGCACCACGCCGGGATACTTTGCGGCGATGGGGATTCCGTTGGTGGCGGGGCGGGACTTTGCGGAGACGGACGGAAAAAAGTCGCCGGCGGTTGTGATTGTGAATCAGGCGCTGGCAGAGAATTTTTGGCCAGGGCAGGACGCGCTGGGGAAGCGGGTGAAGACGGGGAATACCGGCGATACGGCTTCAGCGGAAGTTGTCGGCGTGGCGAAGAATGGGAAATATCAGAGCATCGGAGAAGATCGCACGATGACGATTTATTATCCGATGGCGCAAATGTATTCGCCACAGGCGGCGATGGCCGTGCGGACTCAGATGGATGCGAAGGCAGCGATTGCTAGCGTGCGCGGGGAAGTAGAGAAGATGGATGCGACGCTGCCGGTGTACAACGTGAAGACGCTCAGCGAGCACATGGGCTTTGCGTTGTTTCCGCTGCATGCGGGCGCGGTGGCGGTCGGGTGCTTCGCCGTGGTGGCAATGATTTTGGCGACGATCGGGATTTATGGCGTGATGGCGTATTCGGTGGGGCAACGGACGCAGGAGATCGGGATTCGAATGGCGTTGGGCGCGCGGGCGGGCGACGTGTGGCGGATGGTGTTGCGGCAAGGAATGGTGATTACGGGGATTGGGATTGTGCTGGGACTCGCTGGGGCTTATGCGGTGTCGCGGGTGGTCGCGGGGTTGTTGTATGGAGTGAGTTCGACGGATGCGATCACGTTTTTGGCGGTGTCGGTCTTGTTGACGGGCGTGGCGATGGTGGCTTGTTTTGTGCCGGCGCGGCGGGCGGGGAAGGTGGATCCGGTGGTGGCGATTCGGAATTTGTGAGGCGGCGGCGTGGAGGAAGCGGATTCCTCACCTCGTTCGGAGTGACATCTCATTATTAAATTGTAAATTGCAGAGATTGCGGAATTACTGCGAAGCGCGTTTTTCGCGGCGGAAGCCGACTTTGTCTAGCATCGACTTGATCTCGGGATTGGACATGAAGAGTTTCCAGATTAGGCCCGTGCGGTAGTTTTCGATCATGACTACGATCGGGGCTTGGTTCAGGCCCATGTAGATGGGCGAAATCCAGTTTGCGGATTCGTTGAAGGCGTCGCGCGGGCCGTAGATGCCCCAGATGTCGGCGCCTTTGTCGCGGTAGAAATGTTTGAGCGCGGCCATTGAGGCTTCGGGTGTGTAGGGAAAGCTGGAAAGCGCGCCGGTTGGTGTCATCGTGCCGTCGTCGTTTTGCGCGTCGGGGGCGTGGGCAAGATAGCCCTTCGGGCCGTCGCTGGCGGTGAGTCCCCAGTTGTCGGAGCGGTAGCCTTTGAAGTGTTTCGGATTTGCTGTGACCCACGCGCGATTGATGAGCGCCATGTTGCGATTGTTCGTGAAGTAGTCAGTGAAGCGATCGCGGAGCCCGCGCGGATCGAAACCCATGTAGGAATAGTGAGCGAAGAAGAGCGGGCCGCCGCTGCCGACGCCTACGTCGAGCTTGATGCCGAAGTAGCTGCGACCGTTGAGATATTCGTCGCCGGCGGTCGCGGCGGATTTCGCGCTCGCGTTCGTATCTGGACTCCAGCCACGGCGATAGTTCACGGCGGCTACGGACTGACCTGCCCAACCGGTGTCGTAAAGATCGGCGGGAACGCCGTGTGTGGGCGAGGCGATCGCCAGCAGATAAATGATCACCGCCTCGTTATAGCCGGTGATGCGGTGGTTTATGTGCCAAGCGAACTCGGGCGACCAGTGCCAGAACAGCGCGTCGCCGTCGGGCGAGCGGCGGTACCAATCCCATTCCACCGAGGTCCAGAGTCGAGTGATGCGTTGGTAGAGTTCGCGCTCTTGTGGTGTGTCGCGATGGAAATATTGACGCGCGGCTAACAGACCTTCGACGAGGAACGCGGTTTCGACGAGATCGCCGGCGTTGTCGAACATGCTGAAGACGGGAAGGCTCGCCCCGGTGTGGCCGTCCATGAAGTGCGACCAGACGCCGTGGTAGCGCGGAGCCTTTTCGAGGAAATCGACGGTTTTCGTGAGGCGGGCGAGGCCTTCGTCCCGCGTGATGAAGCCGCGATCCACACCGACAACGAGCGCCATAATGCCAAAACCGCTGGCGCCGGTGGCGACGATGCGATCATCGCCGGGAATATTTTCAAGCGTGGTGCCGGAGTCGGGATGCGCGCCTTCGTAGTAGTAGCGAAAGCATTCTTCCTGGAGCATGGTGAGGAGCTCGTCGTCGGTGAAAGCGCGCGTCGTTGCTGAGCCGGAGGCGGAAAGTTGGGATTGTTCGTAGGAGGTGTCGGATGTGGCTATTTTGTAGTGCGCAGTGCTCGGCGGCGCGCCGAGATAATCGGTGAAGCGTGTGACGCCGCGGACTTGCATACCGATGGGTTGATAGGTGCGCTCGTTGTCAAGCGCGCGATAGATAACGTAGCGCTCGACCTGATCGTTGGGGACTGGGCTCCACTGGAGGTCGATGTGGCGTTCGTAGGCGGTGGCTTTTAGATTTGGCGGCGACGGCAAATTTTGTGAATGCGACGGCGTGCTGGTCGATGATGTCGTGCCAGCTGCGGAAGCGGTAGACGACGCGGTGGCGGAGTCGGTGTCGACTTTGATTTCGTCGATGAGGAGCGTGTGGGGAGTCTTATCTGGCTCGTCTTGGGAGAAGACAATACTCTCGAGCAAATTGGGGTCGAGGTCGTGAATTGAGGCGGTGGGGAATTCGGCGAGCGGGATTTTGATTTGGGTCCAGCGATTCGCGGGGAGATCGCCGATGAATTCGCGAAGTTTCAGGGCGTGTGAGAATTGTGAGTTGGTGTCGATAATTCGGATTTCGGGGAGCGCGCGGCCTGGAATGCCTTCCGGCGAATAACACCAGAAAAAGAGATTTCCGCCGACAAAACTGATTTCCCGATTGCGGAAGCGCATCACGTCGATGCGCGCGTCCCAGGCGCCGTTGGATGCGGACATCCATTCGAGGCGCAGGGCGTTCGGAGGCGTGTAAAAGAATTTGCTTTCGACGGGGATCTTGCCGTTGACCACCACCAGGGAGCTTGGAGCCGAAACCGTTGCCGAACTGTAGAAATACGCGTCGTGCTCGAGGCTGTTGTCGAAAAAGACGTGGCGATAGTAGAGCGTGTCGGCCGCCACGAATGGAGCAACGAAGCCGACAAGACCGAACAATAGAAACGAATGAAATCTGCGATGAGTGCAAAGAACAAGGGTGCGCATTCGACGTGACGCGGCAACCTGCGCCGACTTCAAATCAGATGCGGGCTCACGTCAGCCCGTTTCGCTAGCAAAGAAAAATTCAGGATTTGCGGGGGAGGCGGAGGAGTACGTCGACTTCGATACCGTCAGGGAGTTCGACGTCTTCGAGCAAGTAGAGGACGCCGCCGCGGAAGCGGGCGCGGATCTTGCGGACATCGCTCGGTAGTGTTTTCGCTGCCGCGCTGGAAACCGCCGCAGCAGCCGGGGATGCAGCCGCCGTCGCACCTGGCCCGTCACTAGCGTTTCGCGCTGCAGGCTTCGCGGGCGCCACACCTTTTGTGCCTCGTGGCTTCGCGTCGGGACCTTCGACTTCATCCATCGCTTCATTGGCGAGCGCGTCGGCTTCGCGATTTTGCTCCCGGTAAACGTGGTCGATGCGGAAAGAATCCAGCGCGGCCGACATTTTCTTGGCGCGTTCGAACAGCGGCTGGAGTTCCGTACTGCGAACTTTGTAGAGGCCCTTCATCTGTTTGACGAGTAATTCGGAGTCGCTTTCGATGCGCAACGCGCGGATGCCCTGGGATTGAACGTAATCGAGCGCGGCGATCAGGCCGTAATATTCGGCGACGTTGTTGGTCATGCGACCGATGTATTTCTTCAGGCGCGCGACGATTTCGCCGCTGCCGTCGCGGACGACGACGCCGTAGGCCGCCGGTCCGGGATTACCGCGCGACCCGCCGTCGATATTGGCGCGATGGGCGGCGGACGCGGCTGGCTTGGCTTCGGGCGCGGCGTCGCTGAAGAGGCGAGCGCCATCGGGAGGCGATGGTCGTTTTGGCATCAGGACGTGGTGGCCGAAGCGGCGTCGCTTCCGCCGGCGGCGTCCGGATTAACGGCAGTCAACGGTTCGAGCGAATAGAGAATTAGGCCGCAGCTTTCGCAGCGGAAAATTTCGTCGTCGTCATGATCCTGCACGAGAAGCTGCATCGTATGCGGGAGGACGCGCAGTCCGCAGCCTTTGCACTGGCCGTCGCGAACCAAAGCGAGCGCGGTGCCATTGTGGCGCTTGGCGATGCGGTCGTAGAGGTTGCGTAAGTCTTCCGGGATGGGTGCAGCAATTTTTTCGCGCTCGGCGGTCGCGGCGTTGAGATCTTTCTTCTTCGCCGAGTACTGCGTTTCGATGTCTTTCCGGTCGCGCCCGACGGATTTCTCCGCTTCCTTCAAGTCGGCGTCCGCGTGGCGAACGCGACCCTCGACTTCCTCGCTCGCCATCATGATCTCGAGTTGGCGATCCTCGGCTTTCGCGACTTCGGCTTCGGCGTTGGAAATTTCGTGCTGGAGAGCCTTGTAAGCTTCGTTTGTCTTGACCGAGCCGCTCTGGTCGCGATACTTGCGGGCGCGTTCTTTCCACTGCTCGACGTCGAGCTCGAATTTCTTTCGTTCTTTCAGCGCGTTGACCTGAGCCTCTTTCGCCGAAGTGACGGCAGCGCGCGCCCCGGTCAGCTTGGCGTCGAGGTCGAGAATGCGCTTCGGAAACGCTTCGAGTTGCGCGCGCAGGCCGGCGATCTTCTGATCGATGGTCTGGAGGTCCAAAAGGCGAGGAATTGCCGGGTGCATGAAGGCCTATGGTAGCACATAGGCTTGCGGGAGGCCGCGATTCGAGCTTGTCCGTCCGGGCAGGTTCCTTTAGCATCGCGTCCAATCTCGACACATGCGATGGGCGGAGTTTCGAATGAACGAGTCCCTGGAAAAATCGATTTCGAAATGGCAGGAGGCGGGAATCATCGATTCCGAGACTGCGGGGCGCATCCGTGCGTTCGAAATCCAGCAGGGATCGATGGAACGGCTGCGCTGGCCCGTGTTGCTGGCGCTGGGCCTGGGCGGGGTGGTGATTTGCGCCGGAGTGTTGCTATTTGTCGCGGCGCACTGGGATCAACTCTCGCCGGGCGAACGATTCACGCTGGTGCTGACGCTCAATGCGCTGTTCCCGACTAGTGGCGCCTTCGCGTCAGCGCGATTTCCGGCACTCGCGACCACGCTCTACGCCATTGGCACCGTTTGCACCGGCGCTGGGATTTTCATGGCCGCGCAAATCTTCAATCTCGAAGAACACTGGCCGAACGGTATTTTGTTGTGGGCGGTCGCGGCGCTGGCGGGTTGGCTTTTGCTGCGCGATTGGCCCCAAGCGACGATCCTCGCAGTGCTGGCGCCGGCGTGGCTTGCGAGCGAATGGCTGGTTCGAACGGAGCATTACTGGGGGTCGGATCGAATCGTGGTCGAAGGGCTGGTGCTGCTCGCGGTCAGTTATTTCACGGCTGGGCTCGACGAGCGAGAGTCGCCGGTGCGAACAGGGCTGGTATGGATTGGCGCCATGGCCATTCTGCCGTTCACCGGGATGTTAGTGACGGTCGGCGACGCCTACCATTCGTATCGAAATAACCTCGTTACCTTGCCCGTTGGGTTGAAGTTGATGGGATGGATCGTTGCGTTGGTTGCGCCGCTGGCATTGGCGTTTTTTCTGCGCGGGCGAATGTTCTGGCGAAATGGTGTTGCGGCGGTCTGGATTGTGGCTCTTGGCGAGTTGAGCCGCTATGGAGACGCGTATAAGTCGATCGGCGTGTTTCTGTGGTTGGCCGTCGGGGCCTTCGGGCTTATCGGATGGGGACTACTGGAGCGGCGCAAGGGACGGATTAACGTGGGAGTTTTGGCATTTGCGATCACTGTGATTGCTTTCTATTTTTCGAGCGTGATGGACAAGCTGGGGCGATCCGCGAGCCTGATTGGGCTGGGCTTGCTGCTGATTGCGGGAGGCTGGGCCATGGAGCGAACGCGGCGGCGGCTCGTGGCGCGGGTTGCGGAGAGTGCGGGATGAATTTTTCGCGCAAAGGATTGTTGCTTGCGGCGGTGCAAGTGTTGCTGGTCGCGAGTCTTGGAGCGAAGCTCGAACTCGACCGCTCGCGACTTCCGCGCGTGTGGGTGAAAACGGCGGCAGTCGATCCGTACTTACCGATTCGCGGCAGATATCTCGCTGTGCGTCTGACTGTCCAGGTGCCACATCCGCCTGAGACAGATTCTCGTGGATCGGGCGCTTTTTTCGCGGCTAACCTCTCCGTGCGCAATGGACAACTCGTTGCGGAAGGCAAAGGGGCCGGTGCTACAGACGGCGTCTGGGTGACGAGATCGAATCGCAATTCGGAGTATGCGTTGCAGCAGGCGGTGCTTTTCTTTTTCCCCGAGCACGGGCTCGACCCGTTGGTTGCGGCACGGAACGGTGAACTGTGGGCGGAGGTGACCGTGCCGGCGCGCGGTTTGCCTCGACCGATACGTCTTGCCGTGAAGCGCGGCGATAGTTTTACTCCACTCGAAGCGAAATAGATCGTTCCGCTCGGATACTGCCGTGGCGATTTCAAATTTCGCACGTTTGGATGCCCGACGAATCGCGCTCATCCCTTCGAGATCTGGCGAGCGCGCTGACTTCGATGCTGCGTACTGTTCCTACGCGGCGTTGGCGTCGCGGCGGATCAGCGTCGAATCAACGAAATAACCGATGCCAATGGCGAGCGGGATGATGCCGAAAGCTGCGGCGACCCAGGTGTCGGGTTCGCGTTCGATTTGCGCGATGAGAGCGAACGTAAAGATGTAGCCGAGCGCACCGGTGACGAGCAAAATAGCGGCGCGGCGCGACCGGGCCGATTCGGAAAGCTCGGCGATCATGGGGATTTCGACGCCGCGGGCGATGGCGGCGAGGCGCTCTTCCGTGCGAAGTTTGCGGACGCGAAAATACGTGTACATGGCGGCGAGGGGAATGCCGAGGGTCAGGACGACCGCTACGAGGCCGATAAATTCTCCAGTCATTTGAGGGCTCCTTTTGAGTGGCGTTGGGCGACCTTGGGGTCGAGTGCCGTTTGTCAGATTGAGGTACGCGCGGCGGGGCGAAAAGTTCCGTGGAACGGGATGGAATATCTTGAGACGAGGTTTTGGGGAGTCGCTGGTCCCTAGCTATTGGAGTTCGCGGACTAGCATGGTTTGGTCGACGCCAAGGGTTGGGTAGCGGATTGAGGAGTTTTGGGGTGCAGCAGGGTGACGGGCGGTAGCGCTGAAATCGCCGGCCGAGCCGCACTCGACCGTGTAGATATAGCCGTCGCGCTCGGGCCGCTCCATCGTCAATGATTTCGAAGAGATGAGTTCGTCCATGCTGGCGCAGTGATCGTTGAGGGCAAGGAAGCTGCGCTCGGCTTGCGCGATTTGCAGAAGGTCTCCGCGCACGCCAGTGAGGCTGATGGCCTGCGTCGGGGCGGTGCCCGGGTCGGTCGTCGGCATTCTCTTCAGCGAATATTCGTAGATGCCGAAGGCAAGTCCGGCGAAAACCAGCAAGAGAGCCAACACGCGCATAGAGAAATTGTGTTGTGCGGCGGAACGCGACGCAACGGAGGCGTTGATCAGGTGTGCAGAAGGAAACAATGGGGTGCTTTCGATCCGGTCGGCACTGATGGAATGAACCTGACGCCGTACCCCCTTCCCGGTGTGATCAATACATACGACATACGGATAGTGAGTGGATATTGGTGCGACGCAAGTCGAGTTCAGGGTCCTGGAGAGGTTGCACGGAGAGGGATTGGAAGAGGCTCGTTCGATACAAACCCCAATTCTTCCGACCGAGGCGCTGCACGCCGGGTCGATTGAAATATCGCATGAATTTCAGCCGGTGACTGCGGTCGGCGGAGATTTCCTGGACGATTTCGAATTGCTGGACGGAGCCATCGGGCTGTATCTGGTGACGCGTCGGGAAAGGGACTACCAGCCGCAATGTATGCGGTCAACAGAGCGGAATGATGAGAAGTGTCCGCTGGTGGCGAGCAACGATATCGCTGCGTGGTGCGTCGAACGTATGTTGCCTGCGCGTCGTTGCCAATGATTGCGCGATTTGTGCGCCTGTAAGCCGCTGTCGTACACTGAATGATTCGCAGACCCGTCTAAGAGTAAGTGAGGCTTCCTTTGGGTAAATTGAATCGGAATAAAGCGTTTTCAATCCTGGCTGCGTTCGGCCTGGCTGCTGTCTTGGTGCCGGCGACGGCGCGACTGGCGCACGCGGCGCCTCCTCCGACACCGCCGGATACGCCGCAGGCGAAGCGATCGCCGTTGCTCGCAGCGATGCAGATCGAGCTCGACCGCTCGGTGAAAGTTTTGGGCGCGCAGGATCCACCCGCCTACTACATCGGATACACGATCACTGACTCGCAACGGGTGAATGTGTCGGGTTCGAACGGTGCGCTGCTTTCGAGCGACGAAAATCGCAATCGATGGCTGGAAGTTTCGGTGCGCACCGGCAGCTATGACCTCGACAACACGCACAAAGTCGGCACGCGGCAGGAACAGCGCGGTGGTCCGGGCACGGCCGCGCCGATCGATGACGACACCGAAGTTCTGCGGCGCGCGATCTGGCTCGAAACCGACAAGCAATACAGGTCAGCGGCCGAAGCGCTGATCAAGATCAAGACCGGCAAAGAGGTGAAAGTTGAGACGGCGGAGGGCGCAGCGCCGGATTTCACGCACGAACAGCCGCACACCGACATCGGCCCCGAAGTCTCGATCAAGGTGGATCGCAAGCCGTGGGAAGAAAAAGTCCGCGCCTACACGAAAGAATTTCGATCATCGCCTGCCGTGATCAATTCGATCGTTACATTTACCGCGCAGGCGCAAAACGCGTACCAGATCACGAGCGAAGGTACGCAGCTGCAGTACGGGCAGATTCGCTACCGGCTGGAACTTTTCATTCAGGGCAAGGCGCCGGACGGCATGGATCTCGAGCGCTACTACAATTTCGATTGGGTGAAGCCGTCGGATGCTCCAGACGACAAGGCAGTGCTCGCCGCGGGCACTACATTGCGCAAGGAGTTGGAAGGGCTGGTCGCAGCGCCGCTGAACGAGCCTTCGGTTACTCCTGCCTTGCTGACTGGGCGCGCGGCGGCAGTTTTCTTCCACGAAGTTTTCGGCCATCGCGCAGAGGGGCACCGTCAGAAGGACGTTGCCGAAGGGCAGACGTTCGCGAAAAAGGTGGACGAGCCGATTCTGCCGGACTTCCTGACGATCATCGACGATCCGACGATGCCGCGGTTGGGCAAGGATGATTTGCTCGGCTTCTATGAATATGACGACGAAGGCGTGAAGGCGCACCGCGTGATGATGGTCGACCACGGTGTGCTGAAGAATTTTGAGATGTCGCGCTCACCGCTGGTTGGATTTCCGCATTCGAACGGACACGGACGGCGGCAATTGGGTGCTTCGCCGGTTTCGCGGCAGGGCAACCTGATCGTTGAAAGCACCAAGACGATGACGAATGCACAACTGCGCGCGAAGCTGATCGAGCTCGTCAAGGAACAGCACAAACCGTATGGGTTGCTGATCGACGACATCGCAGGCGGCTTCACGTTTACGGGCCGCGGGCAGCCGCAGGCCTTCCAGGTGCAGCCGCTGGTCGTTTACAAGGTGTTTGCCGACGGGCGCCCGGATGAGTTGGTGCGCGGGGTGGACATTGTTGGAACTCCACTGGCTTCGTTGACCAAGATCGTGGCGACCGGCGAGACGCAGGAAGTCTTCAACGGATACTGCGGCGCGGAGTCGGGTTCCGTTCCGGTTTCGGCGGCGGCGCCTGCGATTCTGACGACCGAGCTCGAAGTGCAGAAGAAAGAAAGCTCGACGGATCGCCCGCCGATCCTGCCCTCGCCTGCGCAAGATGCGGCGAAGTCGGAAGGTGCACAGTGAGCTACGTTCGAATGATGGTGGGAGTTGCTGTCGTTGTGGCGACGATGGTCTGGTTTGCGCCGGTTCGAACGTTCGCTGCCGGCGCGAAAGCCGCTCAGGCTCAGCAGGACAAAGACCAGACGCTACGCGCAATGCGTGACGAGATGGTGCGTTCGAAAACGCGGCTGGAAATCAACATTCCCGGCACGAACGAGCCGGTGAAGCCGTACTACGTCGAATACCGGTTGCTGGATCTCGACGTGAAGGAGATCGTTGCGCAATTCGGCACGCTGCTCAGCAGCACGCATCAGCGGCAGCGCTTCATGGACGTCGAGGCTCGCGTTGGAAACTACAAACTCGACAGTTCGAACTTTATCGGCGACGAAGGATTCCGCGGATTTATTGGATCGACGGGATCGGTGGGAATCGATCGCGACTACGATTCGCTGCGGCAGGATTTGTGGATTGCCACCGATCAGGCGTTCAAGGAAGCCATCGAGACGTATTCGCGCAAGCACGCGTATCTCAGCAGCTTGGCGCGTCAGTCGGACATCGACGACTTTTCGAAAGCCGAACCGGTAAAGGTTGTCGAGCCGCTTGTGACGCCGGACTGGACCGGGCGCAATTGGGACGAAGAAGCGCGGCAGTCTTCGGCGACGCTGCGTGCGTTTCCGGAAATTTACGAATCGCGCGTCACCTACTACCTAGTTTACGCGACCGAATATTTGATGACCAGCGAAGGGACCGAAATTCGAACCAATCGTACCTTCGCCGCGGTCGAGGCGGGCATGAACACGCTCGCAAAGGACGGCATGCCGCTGAATCATCTCTATTCCACGTATGCGCCGAAGCCGGGCGACCTGCCAAACGTCGATGCGATCCGCAAAGGGTTGAACGTGGCGGGCACCGAGCTGATGCAGTTGCGTACGTCGGCCACGGCGCAGGATTACACCGGGCCGGTGCTCTTCGAAGCGAGGGCGGCGGCTCCGTTGTTGGCTCAGATTTTGGGTCCGGCGATGAATGGCGCGCGGCCGGCGATCGCGTTTCAGCCGATCGTCGAGCAGATGCTCGGCAATCTCGGTGGCAAGAGCGACTGGACGGGGCGAATCGGTGCTCGTGTGCTCCCGGCTTCGGTCAGCTTGGTTGACGATCCCGGTGCCAAAGACTTCCATGGCACGCCGCTCATCGGCTCGTACTCCGTTGACGACGAAGGCGTGAAGGCGCAGAAGGTGGAAGTCGTCGCCAACGGTACGCTGAAAGAGTTGCTGATGTCGCGGCGTCCGGGCAACGATTCGAATCAATCGAACGGACACGGACGGTCAGCCTTGCTGTCGGATGCTAAGCCGACGATGAGCAACCTAATCTTCAGTTCGACGGATGCAGTTTCACCCGCCGAGCTGAAGAAAAAATTCCTGGACGAGTGCAAGTCCGAAAAACTGGCCTATTGCATCATCGTGAAGGAAATGGATAATCCGTCGTTGAGCCTGCTGCACCAGGAAGACTTTTCCGAGCTCCTGGCGAGCTACGGTGGAGGCGCGGGTACCGGCGATCGATTGCCACTGCTCGTCTATAAGATCTATCCTGAAGACGGGCGCGAAGAAGTGATTCGTGGCGCGCGGGTAATTGGCGTAAACACGCGCGTGTTGCGCAATCTGTCGGGCATCGGCAACGACAACTACGTTTACAACTACATGCAGAGCCAGATCGCGGGCTTTTCGGGAACGGCGCTCGGCGCGTTTGGTGCGGCCAACGGTGGGCTTCCGGCTTCGATGGTGGCGCCTTCGCTGCTGTTCGAAGAGCTCGAAGTCCGCGGCGCGCGAGGCGAGCCCAAGCGGCTGCCGTTGCTGCCGGCTCCGCCACTGACCGCGGCGAAGTAAGGGTTGCTTGGGCTTTCGAACGACCGGTCGTCCAGCGACCCCGATTCGACGTATTCCTATTGGAAGGCGGCGCGAATTGTGGATCGAATTTGCCGCCCTCCCATCTAATCGCGTATATGAGAGACATAACCCGTCGCGGCCTGATTTTCGGCGGAGCAACGCTCGGTGGGCTGGGACTGTTGTTCGGTGTACAACGCGCCCTGAGTTCTGCGTTCGCGGACGACGAGCCGACGCCGATCCCCAACGATCCTTCACCCGTCACGGTCATCGAATTTTCCGACTCCGGCGAGCGACTCGGACCGGCCTCGCAGCCACGAATCCGAAAAAACAAAGAGGAGTGGAAGAAACAACTCTCGCCGTTGAGCTACGACGTGACACGTCGCGCTGGCACCGAGTGGGCCTTCAGCGGCGAGCTCGACAAACAGCATTCGCCGGGACTCTATCGCTGCATCGACTGTGACAACGCGCTATTCGATTCAGGTGCGAAATTCGATTCGGGCACCGGCTGGCCCAGTTTCTGGCAGCCGATCGCCGATGAAAATGTCTACGAGCATAAGGACATTTCGCTGGGCATGGTGCGCCGCGAGGTGAAATGCAAGCTGTGCGACGCCCATCTCGGCCACGTATTCACGGATGGACCGGAGCCGACCGGCCTGCGCTACTGCATGAATTCCGCCGCGCTACGTTTCATTCCGCGCAGTTCCAGCAAGACCTCCACCCCGTAATCGCGGCCCGAGGCTGGATCGCTGCCTATCGTCGGTCCCCCCGATGCGCCGCAAGGCACAACCGCTGCACTTGAGGTAGTCTAGGCTGCTCATGGTCGAGGCCCTCGCGATCGAAGTGCGCGAAAAGAAGCGCGCCGCGCTGCTTAGCGTGGGCTCGGCAGTCATACTCGTGTCACTCAAGGCGTTCCTTGTCCTGCGCACCGGCAGCTTGGGCGTTTTGTCGGAAGCGCTGCACTCCGGGCTTGACCTCGTAGCCGCGGTGATCACATTTCTATCCGTTCGCGTCTCCGATCAACCCGCCGATGAACGCCATCCCTATGGTCACGGCAAATTTGAAAATTTCTCGGCCTTCGTCGAAACCGCACTACTGGGACTCACCGCGATCTACATTATCTTCGAAGCATTCGAACGCCTTTTCTTCCGCAGCGTTCACATCGCGCCCAGCATCACCGCGGTCCTCGTACTCCTGGTTGCGTTGACGATCGACATTACCCGCGCCCGCGCGCTTTCCCACGTCGTCAAAAAACACCCGAGCGACGCACTCGAAGCCGACGCGCTCCATTTCTCCACCGATGTCTGGAGCACGCTGGTCGTTATCGCGGGTATAGGCCTTGTCTGGGCCGGCGAAACGTGGAATGTGCCGTGGCTGGTTTACGCCGACGCGCTCGCCGGTCTCGGAGTCGCCGGCGTGATCCTTTGGGTCGGCTCGCAGTTGGGTAAGCGCACCGTCGATGCATTGCTCGACGTCGCGCCGACCGGTTTACAACAGGAAATCGCCCGCGCCGTGGCCCGCATGGATGGTGTCCTCGACGTGGATCGCGTCCGCGTCCGCCGGGCAGGGAATCGCCATTTCGTCGACGCAACGGTCAGCGTGCCGCGCACCGCGAGCCTCGAACAAGTCCACGTGCTCAGCGACGCCATCGAAAAGCGCATCGGCGAAATCGTTCCATCCGACGTCATGGTCCACGCCGAACCGCGCGCCCCTCAAGGCGAGCATCTGTTCGAAGCCATCCGTGCCGTCGCGCAACGCATGGGCCTCGCGATTCACGACCTCAGCGCGCTCCAGCAGCAAAACCAGCTTTTCGTCGAACTCCATCTCGAGGTCGACGAAAATCTCAGCCTGCGGGACGCGCACCGCCAGGCTTCCGAACTCGAAGACGGCATCCGCGAACTCCGCGACGGCCCGATCGACGTCAACATCCACATCGAGCCTCTAGGCCGCCACATCGCCACGCCCGACACCGGCGGCGGCGAGATGAAACAGCTCTCCCGCTCGATTGAAGAATTCCTAAATGCGCTCACCGCCGAATACGATGAGCTGGTGAATTGCCACGACGTCCACGTCCGTCAGGTCGCGCACCGCATTCTGGCGTCTTGCCATTGCACGATGAAGGGTGACTTGCCGATCACCCAGGTCCACGACGTCACCGCAGCCCTCGAAGACCGCGTAAAAGAGCGTTTCACACAGGTTCACCGCGTCACCATCCACCCCGAACCCCCCGAAGGCTAAAGTCCACAATAGCGAAGCGCCGGAGAATCTGGCTGATGACGGATATATCGTGAATCGGGCTAGTTCGAACTGGGCGACGCAATGCTCGCGTTTCGTGGCAAAAACGATAGCGCGGCTAATGCGAGTATTGCCGGAAAGCAAACGAGCACGTAGCGCGGCTCAGGCGTTTCCAGCGTGGTTAGGAAAGCTGTGCGTAGCAGAACGAAGAGAATCAGTAGTCCTAGCGCGGGCCGGACAGCGTTGCTCATCCTCCAAACGCGAATCGTGCCGAAGATGGCCAACGTCACATACGCAATGTTCAAGAGGAAAAACCCCACCGTCACCGACTGATCGACCTTGTCGTCTTGCCACGACTGCACCAGCGGAAAAACCGTGCCCGAAACCGGAATCAGCTCAATGCGAGGCGTAAACCACATTACCACCGCGCGCGCGAGCGGCAACCACACATACGTTCGCAACGGATGCCGCGCCGTCCGCTCCCGTGCGAGCCGCGCGAACGCGGCGTCCTCGTCCGACGTCAGCGTCAGATCATTGTTATAGGGCTCGAGAATTCCCGCAACTCGTTCTCTTTCCTCCGGCGTATCGAATGCGCTCGCCGGTATATCCTCGATTCGAATCGCCTCATCGTTCAACTTCCACGGAACCAGATACACGTCGCGAAACCGGTACAGCCACGTCTTCTCCCAGCTCATGAATCCGTAAGGAACGAGCTCGCCCGGCAGATTCGAATTCTTCGGCGCCAGCAGCTGAAACTCGTGCAACGTCACCGCATTTCGAATCGCCCACGGCATCAACGGGATCGCGCAAACCACGCCCATTGCGACAACGGTCCGCAGCGAGCGCTTCGCTTCGTGCTGCGAAACGAGAATGACTGCAAGCACGATCCACGCAGAAATCAACAGTAGCGGCGACTCCGGCCGAAACAATGTGCAGAGTCCGACCAAAAATGCCCCAGCCGCCGCTAAATATCGGTAATTATTTGCGAAACTCCACTCGCGCTTGATGAACAACCATCCGTTGTTTCGAGTGCGGCCCACAAGAAGGCAAAGCGGCAGCATCGCCGCCACCGTGAAAAAAATCGCAAAGACCTCCGTCAGCGGCGCAGCCACATAGTTGGCCGTAAACGGGCAAAGCGCCGCGAGCCACACGCCCGCAACGAAAATCCGCTGTCCAGGCGCACGTTCGCTGACCATCAACGCCAGGAGCGCAGCCAGCACGCCGATCAAAATGCAGGACGCCAAATCCACGAAAGCTTGCGCAATCATCACCCAGATATGCGCGTCCTGCCCAACCTTCCCCGTGATTGCGTAAACGATCGCCAGAAAAACCGGATACCCCGGCATGCGCAGATCGACAGGCGTGATCTGCCCGCCCACGTCCATCGCATATACGTGGTGCCACAGCCAATTCGTAGCCATCTGCTCGTACAAAATCGTATCGCTCGCGTTCGCGGGAATCTTCAAGACAAAGAACGACCGCAGGCACAATCCCGCTACGAGCGCGACACTTGTACTCGATAAAATTCGCTTCATGAACGAGTCGCATCTTACAATAGTGCAGACGCATTCAGGCAGACGTACTCGCACCTGCCCGACGTTCAGGAACCCAGCCACAACGCATACGGAAAGGCTTCATGAAGGAACGCGGTCCAATTTTTTATGACGCAGAGCGCGTCCGTTGGCGACGCACGCGCCGCGCCATGGAAATTTCCGGTGTGTTGCTCACCCTGTTGCTCGCGTATTTTTTTGTGAACATCGCGGCCAGCGTCGAACTTCCGGCCGGACTGCTTCCCGACACGCGCCCAATTTATCGCGCGCTCAAGCTCAAACCCGGAACCAAAGCCCCGCCGGGTCGAGAAGGTCGTCACCGCCGCGTCGAAAGCCTTGGGAGCGTTCCCAAAACGTACGATCCGTTGCGCGCCGCGTATTATGTCAGCTGGGACTCCAATAGCCTCGCGTCCCTCAAGCGCCACTACAAAGATCTCGACGTATTGATTCCAGAGCAACTTCACGCCGTGACTTCCGACGGCGCGCTCACGATCGTCGATTACGAGCGTTATCAAACCGTGAAGGCCAGCCCGCAGGAAGCGATTTCGCTCCTCAAAGACGACAAGCTTCACCGCTGGATGAAGTCGGCCAACGTCGATCTCTCGATCATGGGCTTGCTGAACAACTACGACGGCCAGGTCTGGCGTGTCACCGAAATGGTGGAGTTGCTGGAGAATCAGGACTCGCGCCACAACCTTGTCCGCGAAGTCGTAGAGTACGCCGTTGAATCGCATGAAGCCGGAATTGTCGTCGATTTCGAATCGATACCCGACAAATCGCAAACCAACTTTCGCGAATTCGTTTCCGAACTCGGATCGGCGCTGCATGCGGTAGGCCTGAAGTTGATGGTCGAAGTGCCCGCTCGCGATGATGCTTACGATTACAAGTTTTTCGGAAAGGAATGCGATGCGATCGTGCTGCTGAATTTCGACCAGCACTGGGTCTCTTCGCCGCCGGGCCCGATCGCCGCTCAAGATTGGTTTGTCGAAAATCTGAAACAAGTCCTGCAACTTGTGCCGAAGGAAAAAATCGTCGTTGGCGTTGCGAACTTCGCCTACGACTGGCCGCGCAAAGATGACAAGAAGTGGGCGTCTGCCACCGAGTTCAGCGTGCAGGAAGCGCTGCTCCACGCCTTTGAATCCGAAACCGATATCGACTTCGACGACAATTCCCTAAACCCGCGTTACTCCTACGTCGACGAAAACAATCACGAGCATCAGGTCTGGATGCTCGACGCCGTCACCGGCTACAACCAGTTGCGCGCCAGCGAACGCCTCGGCGTGCAGGGCACGATGATGTTTCGCCTCGGCCACTCGGACACTTCGATCTGGCGCATCTGGGACGCGACTCGCCCCGACGATGCCACGCGCCAGCTACTGACCGACATCGCGCCTGGTCCGGACCTCATCCTCGAAGGCGACGGCGACGTCTGGCGCTTCGTCGACACGCCTAAGCGCGGCAAGCGCACGTTCACCTACGACGCCGCCACCGATCTCTTTACCGACGAAAATTACGAAGCGATCCCGCTTTCCTACGACATCGACCAGATCGGCGCCGCCAAAAAGAAGCTGGCAATCACCTTCGACGATGGCCCCGACCCGCGCTGGACGCCGCAAATCCTGAACATCCTCCAGCAGAAAAAGGTCCCGGCCGCATTTTTCGTCATCGGCGTGCAGGCCAGCGAAAATCCCGACATCCTGAAGCGCGAATACGCCGAAGGCCACGAAATCGGCAATCACACCTACACGCATCCCAACTTTGACGAAATCACCAAGACGCAAATCCGGTGGGAGCTGAACCTGACGCAGCGCCTGATTGAAAGCACCATCGGCGTCAAATCGATTCTGTTTCGCCCGCCTTACGGCATCGACCATCAGCCTGAATACGCCGAAGAAGTCGCGCAACTGCCCATCGCGCAAGATATGGGCTACCTGATCGTCGGCCAAAAAATTGACGCGCACGATTGGCAACAGGTTCCCGGCGGCGGCCAGATTCCCGAGCAGGAAATCATCGACAACATCATGCGCCAGGCCGAAGACGGCAACATCATGCTGTTCCATGACGGTGGCGGCGAACGCAATCACACCGTGCAGGCGTTGCCCAAGATCATTGACGCGTTGCGCATTCAGGGCTATGAGTTCGTCTCCGTCTCCGACCTCATCAACAAAACGCGTGCCGAAGTCATGATCCCGCTCACGTCGATGGAGCGATTGCAAGCTCGCGCCGACGGCTTTATCTTCGGCATCTATCGCTGGCTGCGCACCGGAATCGCCACCATCTTCATTCTCGGCATCGTGCTCGTCAGCGGCCGCGCGATCATCATCGGCATCCTCGCGCTGATCGAAAAACTTCGCCCCGACCATGCGGTGATGCCCGCTCCGCCCCCCGGCGTCACCGTGCTCGTACCCGCGCACAACGAAGAATCCGTGATCGTACAGACCGTCACTTCGGTCCTCGCTTCCGACCTCCAAGATCTTCACGTCATCGTCGTCGATGACGGTTCCACCGATCGCACCGGCGACCTGCTCAACACGCACTTCGGCACCGAGCCTCGCGTCCGCATCATTCATCAAGTCAACCGCGGCAAATCCGCCGCGCTCAGTCACGCGATGGCCGAAGCCCACACCGAAATCGTCGTCACCATCGATGCCGATACCGAAATCGAGCCCGACGCGATCAGCAAACTCGTGCGCCACTTTTCCGACCCGACACTCGGCGCGATGGCCGGCAACGTAAAAGTCGGCAACCGCTCGCGCTGGCTCACCCGATGGCAGGCGCTCGAATACATCACCAGTCAAAATATGGAGAAGCGCGCCTTCGATCTTCTCAATTGCATTACGGTAGTGCCCGGCGCTCTCGGCGCCTGGCGCAAAGAAGCCATTGCAGCCGCCGGCGGTATCACCGCCGACACCGTCGCCGAAGACGCCGACCTCACCATTGCAATCCGCCGCCTCGGCTGGCGCATCGGCTACGACGAAGAATCCATCGCCTGGACCGAAGCTCCGGAAACCGCGAGCCAGCTCATCCGCCAGCGTTTCCGTTGGACCTTCGGCACGCTGCAAGCATTCTGGAAACACAGCGACACGCTGTTCCGCCCGAAGTTCGGCACGCTCGGCTGGATCGCGCTCCCCAATATTTTCGTCTTCCAACTCGCGCTGCCGCTGATCTCGCCCGTGATCGACTTGATGTTCTTCGGCTCGCTCTTGCTTTGGGCCCTCGGCCAAAAAGTCGCGCACTTACCTCAAATCTGGACGACCGCCGACGTCGAACGCTCCGTCCTCTTCTTCCTCGGCTTCCTCATCATCGACATCCTGACCTGCGCGCTGGCGTTCCTGTTCGAGCCTCACGAAGACTGGACGCTTCTAATCCCCGTCCTGCTCCAGCGCTTCTACTATCGCCAACTCATGTACGTCGTTCTCTTCCGCTCGGTGAAAGAAGCCATCAGCGGGCGCCCAGTCGGCTGGCGTGGTGTCGAAACCGATCATCCAAAGGTCGTCGCCACCGCCTGAGCCACGCTTTAGAGCTCACGAATCCGGGAAGCGTCCGTCAGATTCGGTGGTGGGGGTTCGCCATTTCGAATTTTCGGCGATTTTCACCTACCCGAGACCTGTTGTACGATAGCGTTCTCGCCAAGGAGGGCTCCATGGCCATAACCTTCACGCTCAACGGAAAGGCCCAAACGGTCGACGTCAGCCCCGAAATGCCGCTGCTTTGGGTTCTTCGCGACACGCTCAACATGACCGGCACGAAATTCGGCTGCGGCATGGCACTCTGCGGCGCCTGCACCGTGCACATCAATGGCGAAGCGACGCGCTCCTGCGTCACGCAGGTCGGTAGCGTCACCGGGAAGAAAGTCACCACGATCGAAGGAATTTCTGCCGAAGGCCTGCATCCGGTCCAGCAAGCCTGGATCGCCGAAGACGTTCCGCAGTGCGGCTACTGCCAGTCGGGACAAATCATGTCGGCCGTCGCGCTGCTCACAAAGAAATCCAATCCGACCGACGCCGATATCGACGACTTCATGAGCGGCAATATCTGCCGCTGCGGCACCTATCAGCGCATTCGCAAAGCGATCCACCGCGCTGCTGATCTGCAAGCCGGCAAATCCACCAACGCCTGAAGAGGTTGGTAGCGCCAGCGTTTGCTGACCTTCATATTCACACTCACCGCCCCTATTCCATTCGAATTTGAGGTAACGTCATGGCCACAGCAAACTTAGTCAATCGCCGCGACTTCCTGAAAACGACCGCTTGGGCCGGAGCTGGACTCGTCATTGGCTTCCATCTCGGCCCTTCGTCCGCGGCCGCGAGCGCCGTCGATCAGGAAAAGAAAACCGTCAATCCGTTCAACGCTTGGGTGCGCATCACACCCGACAATCAGGTCACGTTGATTCTCGGGAAATCCGAAATGGGGCAGGGCATCATGACCGCGCTGCCGATGATTCTCGCCGAGGAGCTTTACCTGGAGTGGGAGAAGGTCAAGATTGAACAGGCTCCGACCGATCCCGCAATCTACGATCACGGCACAGGCGGCAGTGGCAGCGTCGCTGCCTCTTGGCTTCCGCTGCGCCAAGCGGGCGCGGCTGCGCGCGAAATGCTGATTACTGCTGCGGCGCAACACTGGAACGTCAATCGCAACACGTGCAAGCCGAAGGACGGTGGCATTGTTCACGGTGCGCGCAAACAATATCTGACTTACGGTGAACTGGTGTCGGTGGCAGCAACCCTTCCGGTGCCCAACCTCAACACTGTTCCGCTGAAAAATTCCAACGACTTCACTATCGTCGGCCACGACCGCAATCGCTTCGAAGCGCGTGCAAAATCCACGGGCACGGCGAAATTTGGCATCGATTCGCGTCCCGACAATCTCATCTATGCTGTTATCGCGCGTTGTCCCGTCTTTGGCGGCAAGCCTTCGAAATTCGACCCTGCAAAAGCCAAAGCAATCCCCGGTGTTCGCGAAGTAATCTCGATCGATGCCGTCCCTCAAGGCGCTTTCAGCGCAGGCGGTGTTGTCGTCCTCGCCGACAATTCCTGGGCCGCAATGCAGGGACGCCGCGCGCTCGACATCAACTGGGACGAAGGACCCCACGCGAGCGAATCGTCGCAATCGCTGCGTCAGCAATTTATCGACAACGCGTCCAAGCCCGGCAAAGTCGTTCGCAACGATGGCGACGCCGATGCCGCGATCGGCTCAGTACCGGCCGGCAAGAAAGTCGACATCGTTTACGAACTTCCGTTTGCCGCGCACGCTTGCATGGAACCAATGAACTGCACTGTCCGCATCGGCCCCGATAGCGCGGAGGCGTGGGTGCCAACTCAGGCGCCGCAATGGGCGCAGGACATCATCGTCGGCGTCTCGAAGCTGCCAAAAGAAAAAGTTGTCGTCCACACGACGCTGATGGGCGGCGGATTTGGCCGCCGCTACCAAGGTGACTTCGTCATGGAGGCCGCGCAAGTCGCCAAGGTGATCGGCGACCAGCCCGTCATGGTGCTCTGGACGCGCGAAGACGACATGCAGCACGATTTCTATCGTCCCGCTTCGTATCACCATATGCAGGGCGCCGTCGACGCGCAGGGAAATCTCACGGCCTGGAAGCATTTCCAGACTTCGACGTCGATCGCGGCGATGTGGGAGAAAAACGGCGCCGAAAAGCCGGAAGCCAGCGAGTTCGCTACAGCCGCCTTTATTCCTTACGCCACAAAAAACTATCGCATCGAATACACGCTCGGAAACTCGGGCGTACCTCGCGCGTGGTGGCGTTCCGTCGAACACTCCAGCAGCGGCTTCGTCGTGGAAAGCTTCATCGATGAACTCGCGGCCGCCGCGGGCGCCGACCCGCTCGAATTCCGCCTGCGCGCGATAGGCGAAGACCGCAAGATTCCAGACTTCAACGATCCGAAGGAAGGGAAGCCGCTCGACACCGCGCGCCAAAAGGCTGTCCTGAAGCTTGCCGCCGAGAAAGCCGAGTGGCACAAGCCACTTCCGCCGGGCGTTTATCGTGGCATCGCCGGATATTTTTCCTTCGAGTCTTACACCGCGGGCGTCGCGGAGATCTCCCTGAAAGACGGCAAGCTTCGCGTCCAGCGCATCGTCTATGCGGTGGATTGCGGCCGCCCGGTAAATCCCAACGGCATTGTCGCGCAGGTCGAAGGCGCGGCCATCTATGGGGTCTCGGCGTTCATGAAGGACGCGATCACCATTAACAAAGGCCGCGTCGAGCAATCCAACTTCAACGACTACCAGATGCCGCGCATGAACGAGACGCCGAAAATTGAAGTCCACATCGTCCAAAGCACGGAAGAGCCGACCGGCATCGGCGAACCGGGGCTGCCGGTGATCGCCCCGGCCGTCTGCAACGCCATCTTCGCCGCGACGGGCAAGCGCATTCGCCGGCTTCCCATCAAACCCGAAGACCTGGCATAACCGCTCATCGCAGAGCCTTCCTGGATGCCGCACCCTCCTTCGGAGCGTGAGGATTGAGCCTCGCAACTATTTATTGCTGCTTTTCGCCTTCTCCACCATCTCGCGCACATCCCGCAGCAGGGCCTGCGAATCGAAAATCACGCCATCGCGAATTGTATACTTCACGCACTCTTGGTGAACTTCTCGGCGATCCGCTCCCGCTCGCGTCACACCAATCCCGTAAAACACCTTCACATCCGCCAGCGGATTCTCCGTCAGCAAAACCATATCCGCCAGGTAGCCCGGCCGAATTAATCCTAGCTCCGGATTCTGTACCACTTTCGCGCCGTTCTCCGTCGCCGCATGAATCGTTTCCAGCGGCGTAAAGCCTGCCTCTTCCAGCAACTCGAGTTCGCGAATCGTTCCGAATCCCCAGATCTCGAACAAAAATCCCGTGTCCGATCCCACCGCCACCACTCCGCCGCGATTCTTATAATCGTTCACAAACTCCATCCACCTTCGATAAGCCTGCGCCCAATCCGCTTCCTTGTTCGACGTCCACTGATAAAAATACGACGCGTGATGCGCCGGATTTGGCATAAAAGAATCCATTACCACCGGGAGCGTATACATTGCGTGCCACGGCAGCGTCATCGCGCGCTCCACGTCCCGATTCGCCTCATAAATCCCGAACGTCGGCACCATGATGAATCCGTTTTTGTGCATCGAATCCAGCAGGGAATCGATCACTTCGCCGTGCAGCTTGGCCACATCCGCCTGCAGCCACACACGCCCGGTCTCCAGAAAGCGATCCGGCTCGTTCGAATAGTTGTAGTCAGGTGGCAAAATCTGCACGTTGTGCGATTCAAACGACGATTCCGCATACCCGTAGTGATGTTCGATCGTCGACGCCCCGTCCGCCGCCACGCGCACCGCGTTCATCGGATACACGCCGTCCTGCCCGATGTGCACCGCCACGCCCATGTTCCATTTCTTCGCGCGCGCCGTGATCGTCTGAAAAATGTCCGGCCACAATCCCGGCTTCCCCAAAATCTTGATCCCATCCACTCCCAAGTTGTGCCACTCATCCACGATCTGATTTGCGCCCTCAACCGTGCTCGATCGCGGATCCGATTCGCGCCAGAACGGATACACATACATTCGTGGTGCCACAATCTGGTTCGCTGCAATCCGCTTTTTCACTTCCACCATTTCCTTCGGCGAATCGTTCCCCACGTTAAACGTCCGCACGGTCGTGACGCCGTGCCCCAGATAAAGTTTGTAAATATATTCGGCCGGCACATCCTTGCTCTCATTGATGTGTGCGTGCGCATCAATCAGCCCCGGCGTCAGGTACATTCCTTTTCCGTCGATCACGCGGTCCGGCGCCACCTGCTTCGGCTCGTGCGCCGACTCCGCCTTCGCTTCTTCCCGCGAAATTGCGTCCGACGGCACCACCCGCACAATGCGATTGCCCTTCACAAACACATCCGCTGGCCCAAACGCCGGCGCACCCGATCCGTCGATCACAGTGACGTCGCGAATCAGCAGCAACCCATAAGGGCCGGCCTGCTCGGCTTCACCCACGTTCGCCTCTTGTGCCGCGACGCGCGTCGCCATTCCGGAAACAAAATAGAGCGCCACCCAAGCAATCGCCGTCGCCCGAATCGCCATTCTCATCTTCGCCATCGTATCTCCGTCGATTTCGCTCCCCGCATTGACCGCATACTCTAGCACCAACCCCCACGCCGAATAGCCTGCAACGCCTGGCTCGCCCAAATCCCACCCGCTATTGCAAAATACCTCGTGCCCTCAGCCCCACTCCTCGTCGCTGCAATCTCGCTGGTAATCTGGCTCTATCTTTTCGCCGCACGCGGAACGTTCTGGAATCTGCAGCCGTTTGACGATGACAACACAAACCACGCAGCACCGACGAGGTGGCCATCGGTAGCCGCGATCATTCCAGCCCGCAACGAAGCCGAAACCATCGCCCAAACGATCGCCTCGCTCTCACGACAAGACTATTCGGGGAAATTTTCAATTGTAGTCGTCGACGATCACAGCGAAGACGCGACCGCACAACTCGCATTGGAGTTCGTACAAACTTCCACGCAAGCAAATCGCACTAACAACCTCACCCACGAAGTAACAATCCTTTCCGCGCCGCCACTCCAACCCGGTTGGACCGGCAAGCTCTCCGCCCTAAACGCGGGCATCAACTTCACCTTAAATGGCGCGCCCGACGAAAATGTGTCATCCCGAGCGCAGCGAGGGATCTGCCGCTCGTCCGCCGTACCGCAAACGTCAACTCACGAGCCGCCGACCTACTTCTGGTTCACCGACGCCGACGTTGTCCACGCACCCGACACGCTCCGGCGTCTGGTCTCCCGCGCCGAACAAAATGACCTCGACCTCACGTCGCTCATGGTCCTCCTCCGCGCGCAAACGCTCCCCGAACGTTTCCTGATCCCGCCATTCCTCTTCTTCTTCCTGAAACTCTACCCACCCTCACAGATCGCCAATCCAAATTCCCGCGCCGCCGGAGCCGCCGGCGGCTGCATCCTCCTCCGCCGCACCGCACTGGACCGCATCGGCGGCCTAGCCGCAATCCGCAGCGAGGTCATCGACGACTGCGCCCTCGCCCGCGCCGTCAAACGCAGCGCCACTCCCGACGGCACTCCCAACGCCACCCCCCACCCAAAAATCTGGATGGGCGTAACCCGCAAAAACCGCAGCCTCCGGGCCTACTCCACCTTCGCCGAAATCCGCGACATGATCGCCCGCACCGCCTTCACCCAACTCCGCTATTCCGCCCTTCTCCTGCTCGGCACGCTCGCAGGCCTGGCCCTAACCTACCTCGCCCCCATCGCCCTTCTCTTCGCACACGACACCGCCACGCGCCTAACAGCGCTCCTAACCTGGTTAATCATGTCGCTCTTATTCCTACCGACCGTCCGCTACTACCGCATGTCCACCCACTGGTCCGTCGCGCTCCCGTTAGCTGCCCTCTTCTACGCGGTCGCCACCATACTCTCCGCCTTGCGCTACTGGACCAACCGCGGGGCCCATTGGAAAGGCCGCTCCCAGGCCCCCAAGTCGTCCAACCCAGGTGGCCACGGCGCTTACCGGTTCTAGTTCCATATGTAGAAGCGTGCTTCAGCGCGTCCTAGCCCCGACGCAGCCCGCACCCAGCCGCAGACTCGCCCGCCAAATCGCCGCCCGCGTAACGTCACGCCTTGGTACAATCCCGCGCAACCCCGCCCACCCACTCAAAGGAGGTCCGAATGATTTCCGGCACGCACATCGTGCTCTACAGCGCCAACGCCGATGCTGACCGCGCCTTCCTCCGCGACACTCTGGGCTTCCGCCACGTAGACGCCGGTCACGGCTGGCTCATCTTCGCTCTCCCACCCGCCGAAGCGGCCATCCATCGCGCCGCCACCGAAACCAACCGCCATGAACTCTACCTGCTATGCGACGACCTAAAATCCGAAATGGCCGCCCTCACCCAAAAAGGCGCCACCTTCTCCGTCGTCGAAGAAGCCCGCTGGGGCAGCATCACCAAACTCCGCCTCCCCAGCGGCGCCGAAATCGGCCTGTACCAACCCAAACACAAAACCGCCCTGCAACGCTGACTCTTCACCGCGATCGCCGGCTGCGCCCGTACCCATCCAAATTGCCCATCCGTGGTATACTAGGTTTGCTGGTACAGGGCTATATCCCGCTGTAAAAGGGAATGGCACCGGAGGCTACCATGAGCGTTGTACCCACCCAGGGCGACGGCAAAATCACCGTGCCCGCTCTCCTGCATCGCAAGTCCGATCCCGCATCACAAAAAATCGTCTGCCTCACTGCCTACGATTACCCGACTTCGCGTCTGGCCGACCAAGCCGGCGTTGACGTTCTCCTTGTTGGCGACTCTCTCGGCATGGTCGTCCTCGGCTACGACAGCACGCTCCCCGTCACGCTCGACGAAATGATCCATCACACACGCACCGTCCGCCGCGGCACGAAACACGCCCTCGTGGTTGCCGACATGCCCTTCGGCACCTATCACGCCGACAACGCCGAGGCTCTTCGCAATGCCGTCCGTATGGTCAAGGAAGCCGGCGCCGAAGCTGTCAAGGTCGAAGGCGGCGAGCGCCGCCTCGAGTTGATCGCGCGCCTCACCGAAGCCGAAATTCCCGTAATGGGACACGTTGGCCTAACTCCGCAATCCGTCAACGCCCTCGGAGGCTATCGCGTCCAGGGCAAGACCGCCGACGCCGCCGAACAGCTCCTCCGCGACGCCCACGCCGTCGAAGCCGCCGGCGCTTTCGCCGTCGTCCTCGAAGCCGTCCCCCGCGAACTCGCCGCTCAAATCACCCGTGAACTTCGCATCCCCACCATCGGCATCGGCGCCGGCCCCGACTGCGACGGCCAAATCCTCGTCGTCCACGATATGCTCGGCCTGACCTTCAACGCGCCGCCAAAATTCGTGCGCCAATACGCCAATGTCGGCGAACTCGTCTCCAGCGCCGTCCGCGCCTACTGCGACGATGTCCGCGCCGGCACCTTCCCCTCCGACGCCGAGTCCTACCACTCCGGCGAATCCATCAAGCGCCGCAACCCAGTCCACATCGCCTGCTAGCGCCCATGGCAGCGAGTTGTACGATCTCGAAAGGCTTTTCACCGATCGATCTCCATCTCAAATCCTCGAAGGTGACCCATGACTCCCAACGAAATGCAACTCCTCTACATCTTCAACGACTGGGCCAACAAACGCGCCATGCAAGCCGCCTCCGCCCTAACTCCTGAGCAATTCACCAAGCCGCTCGGCAACAGCTTCCCCTCCGTTCGCGACACGCTCGCCCACATCTGCGGCGGCGAATGGGTCTGGCTCCAGCGCTTCAAGGGCTCGTCGCCGTCGGCCATGCCCGACAATTCTCGGTTCGCCGATATTGCCGCTCTTCAAGCCCATTGGGAACCCGCCGCCGCCGATCTCCTGAACTTCGTCAGCGGCCTCACGCAGCAAGACCTCGATCGCGTCATTGAATACAAAACCATGAACTTCGGCGTCTATTCCAATCCCATGTGGCAATCGCTCCAACACGTCGTCAATCACGGCACCTATCATCGCGGCCAGGTCACCACGATGCTGCGCCAACTCGACGCCAAGCCGCTGCTCACCGACCTCATGCATTTCTATCGCGAACGCGCGGTCGCCGCGAGTGCCTGACCCAGGCGAAGATTCCGATACACTCTTTCCCCGTGGAAATCATTCGAACCGTAGCCTGGATGAAAGAAAGCGCCCGCCTAGCGCGCGCCGAAAATAAAATTGTCGGCCTGGTCCCGACAATGGGCGCTCTTCACGCGGGTCACATGGGGCTCGTCGAACGCGCGAAGCGCGAATGTTCGCGGGTAATCCCTTCGATCTTTCTGAATCCCACGCAGTTTGGCCCCAAAGAAGATCTCTCGAAATATCCGCGTACCTTCGAAGCCGATTCACAAAAACTTTCCACAGCCGGCGTCGACGCCATCTTCGCGCCGCAGCCCGCCGACGTCTACCCGCCCAACTTTCGCACCTACGTCAAGGTCGAAGGTCTAAGCGACTGCTTCGAAGGCCGCTCACGCCCCGGCCATTTCCGCGGTGTAGCCACCGTAGTCCTAAAGTTGTTCGAAATCGTCCAACCCAACTTCGCCTACTTCGGCCGCAAGGACGCCCAACAAGTTCGCGTCATCACCCAAATGGCCCGGGACCTGAATCTCGACGTAGAAATCGTAGTCTGCCCCATCGTCCGCGAACCCGACGGACTAGCCCTCTCCTCCCGCAACGTCTATCTCAACCCAGACGAACGCAAAGCCGCCGTCGTGCTCAATCGCGCCCTAACCGCCGCCCGCGACGAATTAGCCGCCGGCACTCGGGACGCGCTCCAACTCCAAACCACGCTCCAAAAAATCCTGACGGCCGAGCCACTCGCAGCCCTCGACTACGCCGAAATCGTAGACGCCGACACCTTCGAACCAATCCCTCGCATCTCCCGCCCCGCCTACATCCTCCTAGCCGCCTTCCTAGGCAAAACCCGCTTAATTGACAACCTGTACCTCGAACCCTCTGCGGCCAACTCAGATGACCTAACCTTCCACCTCTGATTGCTCCTGGGTGCGCATCCTGCGCTTTTGGGGGTGCGGGTCTAGAGTCGACCTCACGCAAATCCCAACGACGTCCCGGGTCCGTCTGTAGCCCGTCGAATGCTATAATTCCGGTTCACGAAAAATGGTCAAATCCGCCACAGACACGCCACTCACCCCCGAAATCATCGCGAAATACGAGCCCGTCATCGGGCTCGAAGTCCACGCCCAACTCCTCACCAAAACGAAAATCTTCTGCGCCTGCTCCACCCGCTTCGGAGACGCCCCCAACGCCAACACCTGCCCCGTGTGCCTAGGCCTCCCCGGCACTCTTCCGGTTCTCAACAAGCGCGTAATCGAAATGGGCTCCCGCGCCTCGCTAGCCATCAACTGCACCGTCCACGAACACTCCCGCTTCGCCCGCAAAAATTATTTCTACCCCGACCTCCCCAAGGGCTACCAGATCTCCCAGTTCGAACTCCCGCTCGCCACCGGCGGCCACATCGACATCGAAATCGCCGGGGCAAAAAAACGCATCGGCATCACGCGCCTCCACGTCGAAGAAGACGCCGCCAAAAATCTCCACGAAGGCTTCTCGCAGTCCGCCACCAAGGCCTACATCGACTACAACCGCTGCGGCTCCCCGCTCGCCGAAATCGTCTCCGAGCCCGACATGCGGACGCCCGAAGAGGCCTACGCCTACCTCACCACTCTCCGCCAGATTCTCCTTTACGCCGGCGTCAGCGACTGCAACATGGAAGAAGGCTCGCTCCGCTGCGATGCCAACGTCAGCGTCCGCCTGCGTGGCGCCGCCCAATTCGGCACGAAGGTCGAAGTGAAAAACCTGAACTCCTTCCGCTTCCTGCAAAAAGCGCTCGAATACGAAATCGAGCGCCACATCGGCGTGCTCGAGAGTGGTGGCCGCATCCCGCAAGAGACGCGCCTCTGGAATCAGCACGAAGGCCACACCGTCTCGATGCGCTCCAAAGAGAAAGCGCACGACTATCGCTATTTCCCCGAGCCAGATCTGCTCCCGGTCCACGTCAGCTCCGCGTGGCGCGAAGAAATTCGCCGCTCGATTCCTGAACTCCCCGAAGCCAAGCGCGCTCGATTCATCTCCGCATTCGGCATCACGCCCTACGACGCGGAAGTGCTCACCACCACGCAATCGCGCGCCGACTATTTCGAAGCAATGACCAAAGCCGGCGCCAGCGGAAAAAACGCCGCCAATTGGATGCAGACCGAATTACTCCGCCGCCTAAATGACAGCGGCAAAGAAATCGAAGACAGCCCCGTCACGCCCCCCGCTCTGGCCGAACTCCTGAAACTAGTCGAGTCCGGCCAGATCAGCGGCTCCATCGGCAAGAAAGTTTTCGCGACAATGTTCGACTCCGCCCGCTCCGCCAGCGAAATCGTAGCCGCCGAAGGCCTCGCCCAAATCAGCGACACCGCCCCCATCGAAGCCGCCGCCCGCGATGTCATTGCCAAAAATCCCGACAACGTAGCCAAATTCCGCGGCGGCAACGAAGGCGTCTTCAAATTTTTCGTAGGCCAGGTAATGCGCGCCACCAAAGGCCAAGCCAATCCTCAAGCGGTCAACGACATCGTCCGCAAACTCTTAACGGAGTCGAACTGAAATGCTGAACGTTGGCGACAAAGCCCCCGACTTCACCCTGAACTCCGACGAAGGCAAACCCGTCTCCCTCTCCGACTTCAAAGGCAAACAAGTCGTCCTCTACTTCTACCCAAAAGCCAACACCCCCGGCTGCACCATCGAAGCCTGCGACTTCCGCGACCTCCGCCCCAAATTCCAAAAGGCCGGCGTCATCATCCTGGGTGTCAGCGCCGATCCCGAAAAAGCCCTGGCCAAATTTAAAGCCAACAAAAAATTAAACTTCCCGCTTCTCAGCGATCCCGACCACAAGACGATCGAATCCTACGGCGTATGGCGCATGAAGAAATTCATGGGTCGCAGCTTCAAAGGAATCGTCCGCAGCACATTTCTAGTTGGCAAAAACGGCAAGATCGAACAAATCTGGGACGCCGTGAGAGTAAAAGGCCACGCCGCCGAAACCCTAACCGCCGCCTCCTCCGATTAATCGGCGACCACGCAAATTCATTTGAACGCACAATTCCGCCATTCACACCTCCCGAGGCCCGCGATTCACGCGATGAACACTCCAGTTGGACAAAGACAAACCGCTCTTTGCCATCCATTCGTCGTTAACATACGCATGTGCCATATTCGTTGTGGGCAAATTCACATACGAATTGCGTAACCTCCGCCCAGGTTCGACAAACGATAGCCCGTAACTCCAATCAATCGAGCGATTTGCAGGCAGCGAAAAACATTGACGGGGGGTATGCTGCTGTTGGCTGAAAATTGCAATTTGGGAAAATACGAAAAGGTTGGGTTGGTATGTATCGAAAGGGAACTGCTTCCGCTAAGTCGTAGGAAGAATTGTAACGCGCGGGCGGCCCGACGCGCTCGTCTCGATCGCCAGCGGCGTCTGAAACACTTGCTCGAGCAATTCGCGCTGATACACCGCCGCCGGCGGCCCAACACGCAAACTCTTGCCCTTCTGCAACAACACGACCTGATCCGCGTACTCCGCTGCCAGGTTCAGCTCGTGCGTCACGATCACCACGGTGTACCGGTTCTCGCTCGCCAACCGCCGCAACGTGTCCAGCAGCCCAACCTGCGAACCAATGTCGAGATGCAGCGTCGGCTCATCGAGCAACAGCAGCAAAGGCTGCTGCGCCAGCGCTCGCGCCAAAATTACGCGCTGCTTCTCGCCGCCCGAAATCTGATCCATCCAGCGGTCCGCGAGGTGCGTTGCGTTGGTCTGCGCCAGCGCGTTGCGCGCGATTGTCACATCGTCTTGCGACTCGAATCGCAGTGAGCGCCCGTACGCGTGCCGCCCTTGCAGCACAAATTCCCAAGCGCGTGTCGGAAATAGCAGGGGACTCTCCTGCTGCACCATCGCAATCCGTTGCGCGCGCACTTTCGGCGTCAGCGAATGCGTTACGAATCCGTTGAGCAAAACACGCCCCGAAAGCGGCGGTTGCGTGCCCGCAATCAATTTCAGCAACGTCGATTTCCCGCTCGCATTGGGTCCGAGAATCGCCACAATCTCGCCGGGCCGCGCATGGAAGCTGCTGGCTTCCAGCGTAAACAGCGGCGCCTGCGACGGATTCACCGAATAAGCGTAGCTGACCTGTTCGACGCTAAGCCGAACTTCGTTCGAGCGTGAACCGCTGCCGGAAGCGCCAGATGTGCCAAATGTAGGTGAGCCGGGCATCGCGATTTACCGACGCCTCACGCGAATTTACGCCGCAATAGGTAGATAAAAAGTGGCGCGCCGGCAAGCGCGGTCATCGCGCCGACCGGAAGCTCGCTCGGAGCCACGACGGTCCGTGCAAGCGTATCCGCAAGCACGACCGCGATCGCACCGCCAAACGCCGCCGTCGGGATCAGCACGCGATGATCCGAGCCAAAAATCAGCCGCATCACGTGCGGCACCAGCAGCCCGACGTAGCCAATCGCGCCGCTCACCGAAACCGCCAGCCCGGTGAGAATCGACGCCGCGATATAAACCACAAATCGCACCCTCGGCACGTCGACGCCCAAGTGCATCGCTTCCTTCTCGCCATTGAGCATCAGGTTGAGATCCGAAGACGTCGCATAGATCACGCCGCTCGCGGTGAGAAATCCGGTGCCCAATACCCATCGCAGCGAGGGCTGCAGCGATCCCGATAAATCACCCATCAGCCAGAACAACATGCCATGCAGATCGCCCCGCCCCGCCAACGTAGAAATCAAAAACATGATGATCGCCGAAAGAAACGATCCCGAAACGATTCCCGAAAGCAGCAGCGTGCTGCTGTCGAGCTGCCCCTCGCGCCGGCCTAGAAAATAAACCGCGGCAATTGTCGCCGCCGCGCCGACAAACGCGCCCACCGGCGTGATCAGTATCGAAATCGCCAGCGGCAGCGCCAGATACGGCTGGGCGATCAGCGTCAGAATCGCGCCCAACGATGCGCCGCTCGAAGCCCCGAGCACGTACGGATCAGCCAGCGGATTCCGCAGCAGTGCCTGAAATGCGGTGCCCGCGACCGCGAGCGATGCGCCCACGATGATCCCCAGTAAAATTCGCGGCAAGCGAATGTCGATCACGATCATGTCGTAATTGCTCGACAACGCGCTCGTGCGATGAAACAGAACCTGCAATAGATCGGCCGCCAACCCGTATAGCGAAACCGGAACAGCGCCTAGTTTCAACGCCAGGACCATCACAAAAAATAAAATCACCGCGAGGTAAAAACAGTGCAGCAGAAGCCGCGTAAACGTTAGCGGGCGCATACACACTCCGCGACGCCGATGGAATCGAGTTGCGCCCGCGGCGGTTTCGATGCCGGGGTCACTTCTGTAGGAGGCGGCGCGTCTTCGTTAGGTATTGGCGGGTTCCCCCCGTCCTGGTCCGTCTCTATTGCTCGGGAGTGTTTGTCGGTTTTGTTTCCGGCTGGTTTCGCGTCCTTGGTTTCGTCCAACTTTCCAAACGCTTCGGGGTGGAATTGGCGTGCGAGATCCGTGATCGCCGAAACGATGCGCGGCGACGTGCGTTCGATCGCTTCCGTCGTGATCGCGTAGCGTCGATTGCGCACCGCGTCGAGAATGCGCCAGCCCGGCGATTCCGCAAGCGCGTCGATATTGATCGGCGTCGATTCCGTATGCGACGTCGCGAACACCAGAAAGTCAGGCTGGATCCGCACCACTTCTTCGAGGCTGATCTGCGGCCAAGATTGCGGCGCCTCAACGATCGAAGTCGCGCCGGAGTATTGCAGCGCATCGGCAATGAACGTGTCTTTGCCGACCGAGATCACGGGTTGCGTCCACACAATAAATAGGACGCGGCGCGGCGGAAACGGCGCAACGCGTGCTTTTGTTTCCGCAAGACGGTGATGCAGATCTTCGGCCAGTGCCGAACCCGCTTCCGGCGCACCCAATAGCTCGGCGATATGCCGTGCGGTCGTGATGATCCCCTCGACCGATTGCGGATCGACAGCGTACGATGGAATTCCCAGCAAGGCGAGCGAATCAACGGTGTCCAAGCGGTTAAAACCTTTCGTCACGAAGACGACGTCCGGATGTAGCGCGGCGATCGCTTCGATGCTCGGCGTGATCGCGCCGCCCACCTTGGGTTTCAGCTTCGCTTCGGGCGGGTAGTCGCAATAATCCGTATCCGCCACGAGCTGGTCTTGCTGGCCGAGCGCGTAGAGAGTTTCAGTGATGCTTGGAGCCAGCGAAATCACGCGGTGCAACGTCTGCGGAATTCGGATCGTGCGCCCGGCTTCGTCGGTGACGTCGCGCATCGGAACAGCGGTCGACGCTGCCGTTTGGGAATTTGCGCCGGATTGCGAAGATGAAGTTGAAGGTGTTGGGGGTGCCACCGTTTCCTGAGCGTTCGCAAGAAATCCAGCAGGCGCGAGCAGCAGCAGGGCAGCGACGGCATGCACAACTGCGCGCAGATTCTGGGCGGAGGCAAAACTTCGCTGCACAAGTGTCACCTGATGCGAGGCTGCGTTCATTCAAATAAGCATGAACGGTGCGACTGGAAACTGGCGGCGCGTTTCTGCCAAGGGCAGAAAGAAATACGAGTGTATGGTTCGGCTGCTTGGAGTGTCAACGCGAGCGACAAACGGTTTACAAAGCCGCTGCCCGCGTACATCAGCGATTTTTCCAGTTCGGCTTGCGTTTTTCGACCAGCGCCCGCAGCCCTTCCTGTGAGTCCTCCAGCTTATAAAGCTGATTCAGGAAAATATCCATCGACTGCGCAAGCCCTTCGCGCAGCGAGAGCCCCATGCCGCCCAGAATCGCTTTTTTTGCCATGCTGAGAACAGGCCCGGAGTGATTTGCGATGCGCGCAATGAGATCTTCCACCGTTTTTTCGAGCTGCGCTTCCGGCACCAGCCGATTCACGAGGCCGAGTTCCAATGCACGCTCGGCGGTGATCGGTTCGCCGGTAAGCACGATTTCGAGTGCCACTTTTGGCCCGACCAAGTAAGGCAGAATCGTGGAAGCCAGTGGCGGGAAAACTCCGATGGTGATTTCAGGCTGAGCGAACCGCGCTTTCGGAGTCGCGACAACGAGATCGCCAAAGAGCGCCAGCTCCGCGCCACCGCCGATCGCTGGTCCATTGACGACGCAGACGACTGGCTTACCGACCTCGAGCATGGCGGCAAACGCACCGTGAAATGCGTCGAGCATCTGAAACACGCGCTGCGACGTGTATTCGCCGATGTCGATGCCGCCGGAGAAAACTTTGCAAGCCGAGTCGAGCAAGATGAGCTTCGCGCCTTCCGTCTCGCCGGCATACAAAATTCCGTCGCTGATCTCGCGCAGCATCGCTTCGTTCAGGAGATTGTGTTCGGGGCGGCTCAGGGTGAGACGCGCGACGTTTTTCTCGAGACGCATCTTTAGGTATTCAAATTGCGAGGGATCGCGGCGCGAGACTTGCGCGCTTGCGGTGAAGACAGCCGTGCTGGCGGTGCTGGCGCGTTGGACCATAGGGCCTCCGGGATTACCGCAGTTTGCCGGCGATGCAGCACAGACGCCAGCCGACGGTAGAGTTTGGGCCGAAATCGATGCTAGCACGCGGATTCGGCGGCTTTTCGCGCGACTCGAGCGGGCGTGTGCAAAGAGTCGCTGAGGCTATGGAATCATCGATTTGGCCCTCGAACGAAGATTCGTGGCAAGATCGGTGCGGATGTTTTCGCGATCTATTTGCGACTGGGAGATTTTCCGATGATGGGTGGGGATGCAGGCATGCCGCCGAAACCCGATACCGTCACAGCCATGCGCTGGACTGGCTCGATGGATGCTGAAGGTTTTCCGCCCGACGCGGCTTGGGAAACCGTGCCCGCCGTGCAATTCGACACCGACTGGCAGGGCCAGAACGCGGACCCCACGCGCGAGACGCAAGTGCGCCTGATCTGGACTCCGGAAACGCTCTACGTGGAATTTCGCGCGAGGTACAAAGCCATCACGGTTTACGACGATGCAGATTCGCGAGGCTGGCGCGATAAATTGTGGGAACGCGACGTTTGCGAAGTGTTCTTGCAGAGCGATCCGTCGCAGCCTCGCAAATACAGCGAGTTTGAAGTCGCGCCCAACGGATATTGGATCGATCTGGCGATCAATCTTGACGGCGGCGCCCACGGGAAACGCGATTTGACGAGTGGGCTCAAGCGCCGCGTCAGCGTGAATGAAGCCACGAAAACATGGCGCGCCGTGCTGGCCCTCCCCATGAAGAGCCTGACCGCGAAATTCGATCCGTCTGCGGTGTGGCGGCTGAATTTCTTCCGGTGCGAAGGCGCAACCGAACCGAGGTTCTATTCGTCATGGCAGCCGACGAAGACTCCGCAGCCGAGTTTTCACGTCCCGGAAGTTTTTGGCCGACTCAAATTCGTCACACCCGGAGCTAGTTGATCGGTGGTGGAATTGTTTCGCGGAAAATCGCTTCTCCTAACGTCCGTTGTTCTTGCCGGTCTTCTCGGTGCGGCTTTGGCTCCCGCCCAAGCCGCGCAGATATCTTCGCCTCCCGATAAGTCTCTCGTCGTAACCAAAGTAGAGCCGCCGAACTGGTGGCTTGGCCTCACGCAGGAGGTCATGGTTCTGGTTTCCGGGCGCGGGCTCGATGCCAACAAAGTCGAGTGCAATCTCTCCAGCGTGCTCGTCGAGCGAACGCAATCAACGGCGGGCGGCGCTTACCTGTTTGTGTGGCTCAAATTTGGCGCCGACATGAAATCCGGAACGATCGTCTGCCGCATCACGAATTCGGACGGCGGAATCGGCTCGTTCGAGCTGCCGATTTCCGCACGCACGGAAACGATCCATCGATTTCAGGGCATCACGCCCGAAGACATCGTGTATCTGATCATGCCGGATCGTTTTGCGAACGGCGATCCGACGAATGACGAACCGGCAAGCGCGCCGGGTTCTCACGACCGCGCAAAGCCGCGCGCCTATCACGGCGGCGATCTGCACGGTATCCGTGAACATCTCGATTATCTAAAGGACCTCGGCGTCACGACGTTGTGGCTGACGCCCGTAGTGAAAAACGGCGCGACCGAGGATTATCACGGCTACGGCGCCGTCGATTTGTACGAGATCGATCCACATTTGGGCACGCTGCGCGACTACCAAGAACTTGTCGCGGCCGCTCATGTTCAGAAGATGAAAGTTTTGTTCGACATCGTGCCGAATCACGTCGGCCCGCGTCATCCGTGGGCCGCGAATCCGCCGATGCCCGACTGGTTTCACGGAACTGTCGCGCACCATTTGACTTCCGCTACGCCTGCGGGTTCGTCGATGTCGCCGGTCGCGGAATTTTACGGCGAAACGAAAGAGCAAGCCGCCGGGCACGATCCGCTCGAAGCGCTGACCGATCCGCACGCGCCGCCGAGCTTGTGGCGGGATCTGACCGACGGCTGGTTTTTCGGTGTGCTGCCGGATTTAAATACTGAGAATCCGGTCGTCGCTCAGTATTTGCAGCAGAACGCGATCTGGTGGGCGGAATCTTCGGGGCTCGACGGATACCGGATCGATACGTTTCCGTATGTGCCGCGAATTTTCTGGTCGCGCTGGCAGTCGACGATGAAGCGGATTTATCCGCGCTTGACCACGATCGGCGAAGTCTTTCATCCCGATCCCTACGTGACATCGTTTTTTGTAGGCGGACAGAAGCGGTTCGATGGCGTCGATTCGGGCGTGACGACCGTGTTTGACTATCCGATGTATTTTGCGCTGCGCGATGTTCTTTCGGGGAAGGCGCCTGCTGCCAAGCTGGCAGATGTATTGCGGCACGACTCTCTGTATACGCGACCCGATACGCTGGTCACGTTTTTCGGAAATCATGATGTGCCTCGACTTGCGGGAACGAATGCGGGCTCTATTCCGGTAGCGGAATCGAAATTGGCGTTTGGGCTGAACCTGACGCTGCGCGGCATTCCGCAGTTTTACTACGGCGACGAAATCGGAATGACGGGCGGAGCAGATCCGGACAACCGTCATGATTTCCCGGGCGGCTGGCGCGAAGATGCGCATAACGCGTTCTCTGAGAATGGCCGCACGTCGCAACAGCAGGAACTATTTTCGTTCGTTCGAAATTTGCTGCGTTTGCGCCGGGAACATCCAGCGCTGACCGAAGGGCGATTGTGGAATTTGTTCTCGGACGAGTCGGCGTTTGCTTTTCTTCGTGAATCGAATGACGAGAAGGTGTTAGTGGCGTTCAACCGGTCGAAGAGCGAACGCGAACTGCGGGTTATGGTGAGCGAAACGCCGGCATCAGGAGCCGTTGCGACCGAGAAATTGTTTGGCGACAGCCGTGCGACCGTCAATGGGAAGGAACTTGTGGTAAGCGTACCCGCGGAGTCAATTGCGATTTTCGTTCTGAATTAGAGCCTCGAACAGCAGCTTAGATCAGGCGGCGAGCCATGTCTCGAACAGGGCTGAGGCTTTTGCGCCCTCGATGCGGCGGCGGGTTGCGTCGAGGACGCGGCAGTGCACGAACTTGTCGCCGTAAAAAGCCAGCCAATAGGGAAAATACAGAGCGAGCGATTCGCGCGAGCAGGTGAGGTTTGCCTTGCGGAGTTTGAAGAAGCCTTGCTGGAAAATCACGCGCAGAACTTTCTCCCTCAATAGTTCCTGTGCTTGTTCCTCACTGAGGCTGATGGGCAGGGAATTTCTGGTTTCGATTTTCTGAAGGTCAACGTGAGCGGGAATCGACGGGAACTCGAAAAGGTCGAGGGAACCGTTCACGGCATCGATGGCGAATAGTCGCGATTGATGTTCTCGGCCGAGATCGTACTCGACGCGATAGAGATGGAAAGGGACGTAGACTTCGGCAATGCGTTGAATTGGGCTCGTGCGAAGACGGCGGTAAATCGAACCCAGCCCAAAGACAGAGAATCTTCGTAGAGCTTCGGTCTGCGAGACATGGGGCTTCAAACTTTGAATGAGAGCGTTCATCTCTAAATCTCCAAATCCATCATCGGAAATAAATCCATAACGCCAGGACTGTTGCCAGCAGGACGTAGGTCAATGCCAAGTTTACGCGATGCTCGGTGCGCGTTTCCCTTTCGAGGTGCGCGGTCCTCACGTCGATTGTGTCGATTTTGTCGTCGACGGTGGCGAAGGTTAAGCCGGCGAGCTTGCTGCGTTCCGGCGCGGGCGTGACGATGCTGACAGCGATCAGAACGAGGGCGCAGGCGACGAACATCACTAGGCTGTAGTGGAGGAAGTTCATGTCGATGAGGCCGCGGATCGCGCCTGACTGGTAGTGGGCGGATTTGTCGAGCACTTCGAGGATGAAACGTCCTGCGCCCAGCACGAAGCCGACGAGCAGGCAGGAGATTGCACCGTGTCCATTAAGGCGCGGCCACAGGATTCCGAAAATAAAGCAGACCGCGATGGGCGGACTGATGTACGCCTGCACGCTCTGCAAGTAAACCCAGAGCTGCGCGCTGAGCACGTGGATGAACGGCACCCAGAGCAGGCCAAGCAATACCATGCCGCCGGTAGCGATGCGGCCGAAGGTGACGAGCTGTTTTTCCGTCGCGGCTGGCCGGAACTTTTTGTAGAAGTCGAGAGTGACCATCGTCGAAGCGGAATTGAAGACGGAACTCATTGCGCCCATCAGCGCCGCCAACAGAGCGGCGACCATCAATCCGACGAAACCCGTCGGCAACAGATTGACGACGGCGGTGGGGAACGCGATGTCGCCGTTCGCGACCGAGCCGTTTTGAATATTGAAGAGCTGCGGGTACAGCGCGAAGGCAATGATGCCCGGAATCACCAACAGGAAAACCGGCAGGATTTTCAGAAAGCCGGCGAAGATCGTGCCGGCCTTGGCGTGGCCTTCGTCTTTTGCGGAGAGGACGCGCTGCACGATGACCTGATCGGTACACCAATACCAGATGCCGAGAATCGGTGCGCCGAAGAAAATGCCGGTCCATGGAAAATCGGGATCGGTGATCGGCTTTACCATGTGGAAGTAACTGGCGGGAACGGCGGCGCGCAATGCGCTGAAGCCGCCGACTTTATCCAAACCGATGAAGGTGAGAGCGATCGCGCCCGCAAGCAAGATGAGCGTCTGCACCATGTCGGTGTAGATGACGGCGGCGAGGCCGCCTGCAATCGTGTAAATGCCAGTGGCGACGACCAGGATGATCGCGGCCGTCCATTGATTCCAGCCGACGACGCGTTCGAGCACGATAGCGGCCGCGTACAAGTGCACGGAAATTTTGGTGAAGATGTACGCGATGATCGAAATCGCCGCCAGATACGTGGCGCAATTGCGATTGAAGCGGCGTTCGAGAAACTCCGGCATGGTGAAAACGTTGGAGCGTAGATAAAAAGGAACGAAGACCCAACCGAGCAGCAACAAGATGACCGACGCTTCCCACTCGAAATTTCCGGCGGCAAGGCCCGAAGTGGCGCCGGAACCCGCGAGGCCGATGAAATGTTCGGTGGAGATGTTCGAAACGAAAAGCGATGCGCCGATCGCGAACCATCCGATATTGCGGCCGGCGAGAAAGTAGTCTTCGGAGGTGCGCTCTTTGCGCGAAAAGTAAAAGCCGATGCCGAAGACGACGATGAAATAGATCGCGATAATCACAAGGTCGACGGGCGCCAGCGTGCGGTGCGTAAGTGCGACTCCCGATGCAAAGAGCATCCGGCCTCCCTCGATTTGGCTGGCGTTTCGGGCTACCGCGCCACAGCGTCACGCCGCGAAACGCGCCGCGCAACGCCTCCTTGGATGTTCGTTCGCGCGAAACTGCTTCCCGCGCGTCCAATGTTGACGACTCGATGCGTTTGTGGTGCGCGGCGCAGTCTATACCAGCACTCGGGAAGGCTCAATGGGCGCGCGCTGCCGGATAGCGTAGAATGGTGGCCACGCAGCGGCGTCCCGGCGAATGGTACTTGCGGGCGCGCAGGGGTCCAGCTCCGATCTTAGTCGCCGCCCGAAGATTCAACGGAGCAAATTGACTGGGAGGAAAGATGAGGAAGATGATTGCACCACTGGTGTTCAGCCTGCTGTTCTGCGCCGCGGCTTTGATGGCGGGGGACAAGTCGGTTTACGACTTTACGTTGAATTCAATCGATGGGCAACCGACGCCGCTGTCGTCGTACAAAGGCAAAGTCGTGATGTTGGTGAACGTCGCGAGCCGCTGCGGGTTCACGCCGCAATACACCGCGCTCGAATCCACTTATGAAAAATTCAAGGACAAGGGATTCGTGATCGTCGGAATTCCCGCCAATAATTTCGGCGCTCAGGAACCGGGAACCAACGCGGAAATCAAGACGTTCTGCTCGTCGAAATACAACGTCACGTTTCCGATGATGGCGAAAGTTTCGGTGAAGGGCGACGATAAGACACCGTTGTATCAATATTTGACGGACAAGTCGGCGAATCCTTCGACCGGCGGCGACATTCAGTGGAACTTCACGAAATTCCTGGTGGGTCGCGACGGCCAGATCGTGGCGCGGTTCGAACCCAAAGTGACGCCGGACGCGCCGGAAGTGACGGAGGCGATTGAAAAGGCGCTCGCGGCGAAGTAACGCCGCAACGCATCCGATCGTGCAGCGAGATCGTAGATCGTAGATGAATGCGTGGTTCGGGTTGGGGCGCAGCGCACCGCGCCCCAACGATTCCCTCAGTCCTTACTTCATGCCGATTCTCTCCCTTCAAAACGTAACCAAAGATTATTCGATTGATGCGGCGCCCGTGCGGGCCTTGGACGGAGTGTCTCTGGATGTTGCCGCCGGCGAGTTTGTCGCCTTGGTTGGGCGCAGCGGATGCGGGAAGTCGACGCTGCTGAATCTGGCGGGCGCGATGGACTTTCCGACTTCGGGGAGCGTATTGCTGGACGGAGTAGCGACTTCATCGTTGAAAGATGCGGAGCTGACAAAGCTGCGGCGCGAGAAAGTGGGATTTATTTTTCAGTCGTTTCAGTTGCTGAACACGCTGACCGTTTTTGGAAATGTCGAACTGCCGCTGATGCTGGCAGGGAAGCCGAATGCGAGGGAAGCGGCAGGCGAGCGGTTGGCGTGGGTCGAGTTGGAGGGATTGGGCGACCGCTATCCGCATCAGCTTTCCGGTGGGCAGATGCAGCGCGTCGGAATCGCTCGCGCGCTGATTCATGCGCCGAAATTATTGTTGGCCGACGAGCCGACGGGAAATCTCGATACGACCACCGGAAGTCTGATTCTCGAATTGCTGCAGCGGCTGGCGCGCAAACGAAACACGGCGACGGTGATGGCCACGCACAGTGCGGAGGCGGCGGCGCTTGCAGATGTCGTCGTACGACTGCGCGACGGGAAGGTTCAAGACGTCGTTCGTCGGTGACGTCGACATGGACTGTGACGGTGATGGATTGGTGCAAGTTCTCCTTTTTTATCGATTGATGGTGCGACCGCTGCTGACCGAGCCGGTGCGGACGGCGCTGACCGTGCTCGCGATCGCGCTTGGTGTTGCGGTCGTGCTGGCGATCGATCTTGCGGGATTTGCTGCGGCGGGATCGTTTCGCTCGTCGATGGAAACGCTAGCAGGTGACAACGATTTTGAACTTGTGTCGCCCGGAGGCGTGCCGGAAAGCGTCGTGGGAATGTTGGCGCGGCTTCCGTATACGCTGAGAATTTCGGCGCGCATCGAGGATTACGCGGAAGTCGATGGAAAGCGGACGTTTCCGCTGATCGGCCTCGATCTGATTGCGGAAGGCGAAGGGCACGAGGCGTTGGCGTCGAGTTTTCCGGTCGAGCATCCCGAAGACGCACTGAAATATTTAGACGATGACGAGAGTGTTTGGGTCGGCGCGAGCCTTGGCCGAAAGGCTGGCGATCGAATTGCGCTCCTAATCAACGATCGGATGCGCGACTACATCGTCCGCGGAACGTTTCCGGACTCAGGTGGAAATGCTGCGGCGATTGTGATGGATTTGGCGGAGGCTCAGCGTGTGGTGGCACGCGCCGGGAGGGTCGATCGGATTTTGGTGAAGATGTCTGAGGCGAGCAAAAGTGCGAACGCAGCATCGATCGATGAGTGGGAGCGACGGTTGTACGGAGCACCGGCTACGCACAGCGGCGATCCTTCCGATTCGCATCCGGTACAAGGTTTATCTGCCGGAGTGGAGGTGCGCGCGGCGGGAACAGGCACCGATGAAAATCGCAAAATGCTCGCAGCATTTCGATGGAACCTGAAGCTGCTGAGCTATATCGCGCTCGTCGTCGGTGCGTTTCTGATCTACAACACGATTTCAGTTTCGGTCGCGCGCAGGCGCGCGGAAATTGGAATCGTGCGGGCGTTGGGCGCGAGCCGCGCGACGGTGCTAACGGCGTTTCTCGGAGAGGCTGCGAGTCTCGGCTTGCTCGGCGCCCTTATCGGTTTGCCGCTCGGGCGCGTAATGGCGACCGGCGCGGTCAAATTGATGTCGGCGACGGTCGAAGCGCTCTACGTCAGCAGTCGGCCAGCGACCATCGCGCTGGGAGCCGATTCGATCGCGCTGGCTCTCCTCGTAGGAGTTGGAGTCGCGGTTGCGTCAGCGTATGCCCCAGCGCGAGAAGCGTCGCTGGTTGCGCCCGTCGAAGCGATGGCGTGCGGACGGCGCGAGTATGTCGCGCGAGTTCACAAGATGCGCGATCTTGTGATCGCGATTGCCCTTGCGGTGTGTGCGCTGGCGGCATCGCGCGTGCCGTCTATCGGCGGCAAACCGTTGTTCGGCTATCTCGCGGCGCTGCTGGTGATTGCTGCGTCGGCGCTGGCGATTCCTGCGGTGGTCGATCTGACTACGCGGTTCCTCACGCGCGCTCTCGGCGTAGTTTTGGGTGTCGAAGCATCGCTCGCATCCCAAAGCTTGTCGGCGTCGCTTCGCCGCACATCTGTTTTGGTCGGCGCGCTTTCCACCGCGATCGCGATGATGACCGCCGTTGGCGTCATGGTTGGCAGTTTTCGCGAGACAGTTCAGCTTTGGATGAACGATCAGGTTCCCGCCGATTTATACGTGCGTGCTGCAGGCGTGCCCGCCGCGGACCGACATCCGAGTCTGACGTCCGCACTGGCCGACAAAATCCAGCGCCTGCCCGGTGTTGCTGCAATCGACCGGCTGCGCGATTACGAAATCAGCTACGAAGGCATGCCCGCCGGTCTCGCGTCGGTCGAACTCGACACGCGGCGCACATATCACAAAGCGAATTTTCTCTCCGGACGTGCGACCGGAGATGTTCTGTCGGAATTGCGCGACGCGAATACCGTAGTCGTCAGCGAGCCGTTCGCAAACAAACACAACGTGCGGCGCGGTGACTCGATCACGTTGTCGTTGAGCGGCGGCAAGGCGGCGTTTCGCATCGTCGACGTTTACTACGACTACTCGAGCGAGCGCGGCACGGTGGTGATGGATCGAGCGACGGCGCTGAAGTATCTTCCGGATCCGGCGCCATCGAGTCTCGCCGTTTATCTTTCGCCCGGCGCTTCGCTTACGGAGGTGCGTCAGGAAATTGTGGATGCCGCGGGCGAACATCGCATCTTGATTTTCTCGAATCGCGATTTGCGGACCCAGGCGCTGGTGATTTTCGATCGCACGTTTGCGATCACGTATGCGCTTGAGGCTGTGGCGGTGATCGTGGCCGTGATCGGTGTTGCCGGCGCGTTGCTTGCCGTGGTGATCGATCGCCGGCGCGAGCTGGGGCTCCTGCGATTCCTCGGGGCGGCTGCAAGTCAGGTTCGCAAGCTGATCGTGGTGGAGGCAGGGCTGCTCGGTTTGCTCGCGACGTTTGCGGGCGTGGTGCAAGGGCTCACGTTGTCGCTGATTTTGATTTTCGTGATCAACAAGCAATCGTTTGGATGGACAATCCGATTTCACTGGCCGGTCGCGGTGCTGGTCGGCGCACTCAGTGTCGTTTACATCGCGACGGTGCTTGCGGGATTGTATCCGGCGAATGTTGCGGTGCGCCTGAATCCGATCGAGGTTGTGCATGAGGAGTAGAGCAGCGTGCCTCATCGTCGCGCTGCTCGTATGGCAGTCGTGCGCCTTCGGGCCAGCGCGCGCGCAGACCACGGGCGAACCGTATAGAGTCGCTCTGCCGGGATATCGCTATGAATTTCCGCGGGATCATTTCGATCATCCCGACTTTCAGACCGAGTGGTGGTATTACACGGGGAATGTAAAAGCTGCGGATGGACACCGATTCGGATTCGAGCTCACATTTTTTCGGCAGGGAGTGAATCGCGACGCGGCCAAAACCGCATCGTGGGATGTGCGCGATCTATATCTTGCGCATCTAGCGTTGAGCGACCTGGACGCGAAGCAGTTCTATCACGCCGAGCGTACGAATCGCGCGGGTCCGGGCATCGCTGGCATAAGCGCGAAGGAGGAGCGCATTTGGAACGGGAATTGGCAGGTCGCCTGGAATCGCGACGCGCAAGATGTACAGGCCGTCGATGCGCGATTCGAGCTGAAGCTCGCGCTGCATTCCGAAAAAGCTCCTGTCATAAACGGAGAAAACGGTGTCAGTCAGAAAGCGCAAGGCCCCGGCAAGGCATCGCATTACATTTCGCTGACGCGGCTCACGTCGAACGGTCAAATTGTGCTCGAAGGAAAAAGGTTCGAGGTCAGCGGCCTTGCCTGGATGGACCACGAATTTTTCACGCACCAACTCGAGAGCGATCAGGTTGGCTGGGACTGGTTCAGCATTCAATTGGTCGACAACACGGAGCTGATGCTGTTTCGGATCCGCAGGAAAGATGGCGCGGTCGATCCATATTCAGCGGGGACATATGTCGATGCGCACGGCGCGAGCGCGCATTTGCGAGCGTACGATTTTTCGCTGCAACCGGCTGGCGCGACATGGACAAGCTCCGCGACGAAGGCGAACTATCCGATTGAGTGGAAAATCGCGGTGCCCAAATTGGGGATCGAACTGGTAGCGAAAACATCCCTACCTTCGCAGGAACTCACTGGTGGCGGTTCAAAATTGACGCCATCGTACTGGGAAGGTGCCGTCACGTTTGAAGGATCGCGCTCGAGCGTTGCGTTTCGGGGTGTCGGCTATCTTGAAATGACAGGGTACGACCGACCATTTGAAATGGGCTCGAACTGAAAACTCCAATTCGCAGCCATTGATTTCACAAGGCCCATCGCTCAGGAATCTCAAAGACATAGAAAGGGCGAGCTCAACTTAAGCTCGCCCTCTTTCCTCTACGCTGGATCTCGTCAAGCGTGGCTTACGAACAAACTCTAGTGTCCGCCCACGCCGCGAGCCTTCTCGCGAGTGACGGTGTCATCCGTCCCGTAAGTCCGCGAAAACTCGTCTACCTGACGCTCGGCTTCTTCTTTTGCGACGCCATAGCGCTCCTGAATGCGTCCGACAAGTTGGTCGCGTTTTCCACTGGCTCTCTGGAGATCGTCGTCCGTCAACTTGCCCCATTTTTCTTTTACTTTGCCTGAGGCTTGTTTCCATTTTCCTTCGACTTGATCCCAGTTCATTGAACCTCCTAGAGACTTCAGTTCGTGTTGCAATCTCAGGAGACCACCACGCACCAGCCGCGCAAATACATTGGATCGTCTAGGCAGCGAGCGACAGTTGTTGTAGGTGTGCTTAGTACTGGCGGATTTTCTTCGCACGGCTGTGCAAAACGGGCTTCGGAAAGAAAAAGGGGGCGCACCGAAGTGCGCCCCTGCGATCTTGTCGATGGACGCCCTTCTTCAGGCGTCAGCTTTGCAAGCGAGGCTCCTAGGCCTCGATGATGTTGTTCCGCACTGCGTAGCGAACGAGTTCGCTGATCGAATGGCAATCCAAGCGTCTCATAATGTTCGCCCGATGGGTTTCCGCAGTCTTCACGCTCAACCCCAGCGCGACCGCCACTTCCTTGCTGCTCTTGCCTTCCGCAAGCAGCTGCACGATCTCGCGCTGCCGCGGCGTCAGACGGCTGCGCGCGTCGACTTTGCGATCATCGGTCACTTTCTTCGCTTTCTTGTCCAAATAGCCGTCGAGAACGATCTGAGCGACCTTCGCCGTGAAAAACGTCTTATTGCTCCGCACCGCATTTATCGCCGTAATCAGGTCGCGGCTGGCATCCGATTTCAGGACATACCCGCGAGCTCCGGCGTCAAGCACCTCGCGGATCAGAGGGTCCGACTCGTGCTGCGTCAGAATCAGGATTTTCGCACGGGCGTCGTTCTTGATCATCTGGCGCGCCGCCTCCAGGCCGTTCAACGAGGGCATGCTGATATCGAGAACGGTTACATCCGGCTTCATTTCACGGGCCTTTTCGACCGCTTCGCGCCCGTCGCTGGCCTCTGCCGTTACCTGCCAGCCCGGCTGCGCTTCGAGCAGCGAGCGTATTCCCTTCCGGACAATCTCATGGTCGTCTGCGACGAGTAATCGTATGGGTTCCATTCGATGTACCTCCCTGACTGATCCCGGCGGACTTTGGATGCGTGCAGCGTGCAGCTCGAGCGTCGTTCGTCTCTACCGGCCCCTGACACGTATGACGGCCAGGGAGCCCACAGTGGTTGCAGACCTAGCGCGTATGTTTCACTCCTAGTGGGATGCATCTGGCAAACCACTCGGTGCACCGAATTCTTCAGGGAGCAGATGGCAGCAGGGATGAGACTTAGCACGCGCTGCGGTCCTAGTACGAAAAATACATGCCGCGACACGGGTCGAATTTTTTACACGATTCCACGTACATTCGCGGGTGCCCGCCCCTGTATCAAATGCACCGTCACGGGACTGCGCTGGGCACCCAACAAGGTCAAAGAAAACTACAGAGCGACGCGCGCATTCAACATCGCTCCGACGGATTTTCGCGCTACACGATGGTACTAATTTGACTAAGGTCCATACCGTATGGAGCACCAGGCACGCGTTTAGTACAAATTCAGGGAATCGTGGCCCAAGTCAGGCAGTGAATCACTCAGCCCGGTTCGGGCCCTTCGAAAGATTGTCAAATTCAATAGCTCGAACAGGAGGTCGTATGTTGCGGTGGGCGTTGGCATTTTTCATCGTGGCGCTGGTAGCGGCGCTGCTGGGTTTCACGGGCGTGGCTGTGGCTGCGGCGGGAATCGCGAAGATCCTGTTCTACATTTTCTTGATTCTGTTTTTGGTCGCCCTGGTCGGACATCTGCTTCGCCGTACGTAATGCAGAGTTCGCGCATCCTTCACCGTGAACACACAGGGCCCCGCTAAGGTTGTCGATGTCGAGGAGGAAACATGAAGCCGCTCGGACTCATCTTGATCGTCTTGGGAGTCGTGGCCCTGATCTACGGGGGGTTTACATACACAACCCAGAAGAAAGTGTTGGACGTGGGCCCGATTCAAGCGACGAAGGAAGAGCATCACAACGTGCCCTTGCCTCCAATTTTGGGCGCGCTTGCTTTGATTGGCGGCGTCGTGATACTGGTGTCAGACCGCAAGGGCTGACCGCTCGAAGGAATTCCTGTTATTAAATTTTGGACAAACAACAACGCACAAACGAAAAAGGAGAAATTGAATGAGGGAGTGGAACAAGAAGTTTTTCACGATGTTTCTCGCGGGCGCTTTCGTCGTGGCTGGTCTGGCGCTCGCACCTGCGTCCAAGGCGAAGGCCAAGGATGACGACACCAAAGATAACGACCGTATCGAAAACGCGGGGACGGTCTTCAGCGAAATCGTCGACATCCCGGACGACATTCCGCAAGACCTCCTCGACAAGGCGCGCTGCGTGATCATCTTCCCGTCTGTGGTGAAGGCGGCGTTTATCGTTGGCGGCAGCTACGGCCGCGGCGTGATGACCTGCCGCACGCACAAAGATTACACCGGCGCGTGGGGCGCACCAACGATGATGGCGCTTGAAGGCGGCAGTTTCGGTCTCCAGATCGGCGGCCAAGCGACCGACTTCGTCATTCTCGTGATGAACAACCGCGGCGCAGACAGCGTGCTGCACAGCAAAGTGAAGTTGGGCGGCGATGCATCGATCGCGGCCGGCCCGAAGGGGCGCGATGCTTCGGCTGAGACCGACGTCACCATGCGCGCCGAAATGCTGAGCTACTCGCGCGCTCGCGGCGTGTTCGCAGGCGTCTCGCTTGAAGGCTCGACGGTTCGCCCCGACAATGATGCGAACAAGCGCGTCTATGGCCACGAAGTCTCGTCGGAAGACATCATCGCCGAATCGCGCTTGCATGCTCCGGACTCGGCACACAAGTTGCTAGCGCGGCTCGAAAGAGTTTCACCGCATCGCAAGCCGTAAGCGAACGTTTCTAAATCAGCGTGAATGCGAAAGGGCGGAGAGAAATCTCCGCCCTTTTATTTGTACGCCGCGCATGTTCGGCAGCTGGCGGGTGAAAGTCCCGTCCCAACCTGATGGAGGTGAAGGGTAGCGAAGCGCAAGGGCGTCACCGCGAGGTGGGGTCTGAAGGAAGCGTGGAGCAGTCCGTATCCATCAAAGATGCTGGTGGTAAATCCGGCGGTCGCGAATCGAAAGCGGTCGAGCTTATCGCGGGAGATCTGTGGCATGTCTCGGATTCGTGACTGAGGGTGAAGTAATTCACTCTGATCCTGCAGCAGAAGTCAGCAGCGGGCGTAGTACTCAGGGAAGTGAGGAAGGCCCAAACAGTGATAGCGAGCAGTCGAACGTCGAACTCACGGTGGCACTGCGCCAGCCAATCCGCTTCGGCTGAGTTTTGCAGGTTCAGAAGACGGTGAAGCCGAAACGGAACCTGCAGAGCGGCGAAGCCCTTGTGGCGAACGACGACTCGAACCTCACGGCCCGCAAGGGCTCAACTCACTGAACCGCCGTATGCGGACCCGCATGATTGCATAACAATGCCGACTCCCTCGACTCGAGTAAACTTTGGTTGCATAACGACCAAGGGCTCGGAGGAAGGAGTCGGACATGATGTTGATAGGCGTAGATTACCACCCGAGCTTTCAGACAATTGCATTTTTAATAGAAGAGACTGGTGAGTGTGGCGAACAGGAACTGAACCACGGTGATGGACAAGCAGAGAAATTTTATCGAGACCTGAAGCAGCGAGGAATCTGCGTGCGGGTAGGCATGGAGGCTACCGGATATTCACGTTGGTTCGAGCGACTGCTGGCAGAGTTGGGGTTCGAGGTATGGATCGGGGATCCCGCGGAGATCAAGACCAAGCGAGTCAAGAAGCAGAAGACCGACCGCGAAGATGCCCGACGCCGACCATCGAAGAGTTAACCGCAGCCGTAGAGCGGGAAGCCAGGAAGCGACCCGAGGTGTTGCGACTGATGACCCATCCTGGCGTGGGCCCACTTACGGCGCTGGCCTTCGTGCTGATCATTGGAACTTGGCAACGTTTTCCACGCGGCAAGCAGATGGGCAACTACGTGGGGATGATTCCGAGTGAGGACTCCAGTGCTGGCAAGCAGCGACTGGGGCACATCAGCAAGCAGGGTAACTCCTTGTTGCGCTTCTTGTTGGTGGAGGCGGCCCAAGCGGCGGCGCGTATCCATCCCGACTGGCGACGTCGGTACATTCACCTGGCGATGCGTCGGCACCAGAGCATTGCCAAGGTAGCGATGGGGCGCAGGCTGGCGGTTCGGTTGTACTGGATGTGGCGGAATGGTTGTGAGTATTCGCCGTCAGTAGAGTTCGGTTCGTACGCGGGACAGCTCGGTACCGTACATGGCGTGCAGTAGAGCGCCGTCCACATGATGGGGCATCCCGCTCCCTGCAAAGGGAGTTTGAAGAAGTAATCATGGTCGAAGTTTTGATCGAAGAGATGTCTAGGTCGGACTGCAGCCGATCGAAAGATTACGAACGAGCCGTGGTCGTTGAATGCACAGAGGTCGAAACAAAACAACCAAGACCACTCTTCGGAGCGAACGGATAAGTGCGCTCAAAAAAGATTTGACAAGGTCGGCATTGTTAGAGATGTACGGTGGTGTTGCAGGGGAGAGCGGGCGACCGCTCCTCCTATGCCGATTTGGCGAGAAGTTGGTCGTTCGTTTGAACGGAGTTGCAGCCGGACCGAACAGACCTTAATCGCCCTCTTGCAGTCCCGCCGAAGCCGGCGCCGGTGCATCGTCGGACGCGCCAGATAGTGTTTCCCATCCGCGGCGCGACAAGCTCCAGTAGATGAAATATCCCGAAACCGCCGCGACGATCAGAAGGACGATGCCGGTGAGCCATTCCTGCAGCACCAACTCGCCGATACCAAACATGCAGCAGTAGACTAGCGTGCAGCCCATCACCCAATCGAATGCGTTGGCGCTGAAGTCGCGCACTGGCTTGATTTCTGGCGCGAGCTGCGCGATGCGTTTCCATCCGTGAATCGTCGGGTGAACGCGCCGATAGAATTTGAGCAAGCGCTCATCCGTTTCCGGTGGAGTCAACATCGTGGTGATCAGCCAGACGATGGTCGTCACCGCGGTGGTGATCAGTGCGGATTTCGCGAACACAACCGCGTTGCTCCCCGTGAAGGCGATCTGCTGCAGCGACACCGATACGACAAACGCCGCGATCATCGCCGAAATTTCGCTCCACGCGTTCACGCGCCACCAGTACCAGCGCAGCATCAACACCCCGCCCGTGCCGGCGCCCATGCCAAGAAGCAGTTGCCACGCCGACTGAATCGACGTGATGTGCGCCGCGGTGTAGCCGCTCAAAATTACGAGCAGGACAATGAACAGCTTGCTCATCGTGACGTAGTGCTTTTCGGTGCCTTTGCGCACGACGAAGCGGCGATAAAAGTCGTTGATGAAATACGATGTGCCCCAGTTCAGCTGCGTGCCCACTGTAGACATGAACGCCGCGAGAAACGCCGCGATCATCAATCCGCGCAAAGCAGGCGGAAGAAAATCGCGCAGCACCATCACGTAACCTTTTTCGGGTTCGGCCGCGAATTCGGCGCTCGGATGTAATCCACCATTCGCCGAGTAAACAGCGACGGCGACGAGGCCGGTGACGATCCACGGCCACGAGCGCATCGCGTAGTTTGCGATGTTGAACCACAGTGTCGCGCCGAGCGAATTTTTCTCGTCTTTTGCGCTGAACATGCGCTGCGCCACGTAGCCGCCGCCGCCTGGCTCGGCTCCCGGATACCAGCTCGCCCACCATTGCACCCCAAGATAGAGCACAAACGTGATCACCGGCAGCGTCCAGATCGCGTCGGAAGTCCAGCCCAGATGGAAGTTGGGGAAAAACGCGGTGACAGAACTTGTCGTCTGTCCAGCCTGGCGAGTGGCTTCGTCGACGCGCGAAAGCTGCAGCTTCAGCAGTGTCATGCCGCCGATCTTCGACACCGCGACCCACGCGAGCACGATGATCATCGTCATCTTGAGGATGAACTGGAATAGATCGGTGACCAGCACTCCCCACAGCCCGCCGATGAATGTGTAAATTCCCGTGAAGGGTACCAGCAGCAGCACACAGATCAGCAATCCCGTGTGCGCCGGAGTCCCCAGCGTGTACGTGAAAAATGTGTGGCCGCCGATTCCGATCGACAGCACCCGGCCCTGTGCGATGGCGTCGCCGAGCAGCACCGTCGTGATGCTGATCATCGCCTTGATCACCCAGCCGAGGATCAGGCAATTCATCAATCCGCCGAGATAGATCGCGCGAAATCCGCGCAAAAACGCAGCGGCCTTGCCTTCGTAGCGAAGCTCGACGAACTCAACGTCGGTGAGAATCCCTGCGCGTCTCCAATACCGCGCGAAAAAGAAAACCGTCATCATTCCCGACAGGCACTGCGACCACCAAATCCAGTTACCCGAAATTCCGTTTCGCGCCACAACGCCGGTGACAAAGAGCGGCGTGTCGGCCGCGAATGTCGTGGCCACCATGGAAGTTCCCGCCAGCCACCACGAAACATTTCGCCCCGAAACGAAAAACTCCTCGGTGCTGCCCGAGGAGCGCCGCCGGTAGTACAAGCTGATTGCCAAATTCAGCAGCAGGTACGCGGCGATTACAATCCAGTCGGTCGAGTTGAGAGCCATCTCTAGGTGTCACCCCAAGAACAACGTTGACCCGGAAGTTTAGACCCAATAGTGTGTTGCGTGGCCACAAATCTTCGGTCAAATTCCGAAGAATTTCGATCGGAGCGGGTACGCCGCGACCGTGATCCCAGCCGGGCCGAGAAATGTAGCCGGAGATTTGAGAACGATTGATGCCACTGGAATTGTACGTTTAAACCGGTTTAATCTATACGCTCGCAAAATCCGAATATGCTGCTCATTCTAAAACCGGATAAGGAACAGCTCGGCCACGAAGCCGCGCGAATCGTCGCCCACGCTGTCCGGAGAAATCCGTCGCTGCGCCTCGGTCTCGCCACCGGCAGCACCACGCTAACGCTCTACAAAGAGCTCGTTCGTATGCATCGCGACGAAGCACTCGATTTTTCCGGCCTCGTCACCTTCAATCTCGACGAATATCTCGGCCTCCCGGCGAATCACAGCGAGAGCTTTCACTACTTCATGCACGAACACTTGTTTCGTCACGTCAACATGAAGCCCGAAAACATCCACATTCCCGACGGCACCATCACCGGAAATTACGACACCTATTGCTGTTCCTACGAGCAAGCGATCCGCGACGCCGGCGGTATCGACCTCCAGATCCTCGGGATCGGCCGCAATGGCCACATCGGTTTCAACGAGCCGACCTCGAGCCTCGGCTCCCGTACGCGCCTGAAAGTTCTGACGAAAGAAACCATCGACGACAATCGCAAATCCTTCGCGCCCGGAGAAAAGGTTCCCGAGTGCGCGATCACGATGGGCATCGGCACAATCCTCGAAGCCAAACGCGTCCTGCTGCTCGCCAGCGGATCGTCCAAGGCCACGTCGATCGCACAAGCCATCGAAGGCCCCGTGACCGCGGGCGTCACCGCCTCGGCCCTCCAACATCATCCCGACGTGACTTTCATCGTCGATCAGCAAGCCGGCGCCCAGCTCCGCCACCACGACTACTACGCGCGCGTTCTGCGCCTGACTGCCGAACTCACTCCCGACCGTCTGTAGCTCCTGTGTGGTCGTTGATAGCGCCGCCACCGCCGCCGGCTCTTCGCGAATTGACGCTGCACATCGCCCCAGGCCCACTTCACTCCCCAATCCATCGCGGCTGCGTTAAGATCGACCCATCGCACACGTGCACCATGGGGTTGCGATGGAGAAAGTATTCTCATCATGAGCCCGGAATCGACCAGCCCGATTACTACGCACGTGCTCGATATTTCGATCGGTAAGCCCGCCGGCGGCGTGCTGGTGTTGCTCGAGGTCGAAGAGGTCGGGACAGGATGGAAGCAACTGGCGCGCAGCGTAACCGATTCCGGCGGCCGCGTCGGCGATCTCCTCGCCGCCGGCGCGCTCGTTGAAGGCACGTACCGGATCACGTTCGACACGCGCGCGTACTTCACTGATCGCAGTGTCCGTTCGTTTTATCCCGAAATCAGCGTCATCTTCAGCGTCTACGATTCTGCCGATCATTATCATGTTCCGCTGTTGCTGAGTCCGTTCGGATATTCCACGTTCCGCGGGAGCTGACGCATGGCGATTCGTCTTGGCGAAAATAGTTACGGCAATTCGCGCGTGCGTTTGCTGCGCGTCGCGCGGCAAGAAGGTCGGCATGACATTCGCGAGCTGACGATATCCGTCCGATTTGAAGGCGATTTCGAGACGGCGCACACCAAAGGCGACAATGCAAAAATTCTGCCGGCTGACACCATAAAGAACACGATCCACGCGCTGGCGCGTCAACATTCCGTCGAACCCGTCGAAGAATTCGGCCTCCACTTGATGGAGCATTTCGTTACGTACAACGCCCAGGTTTCGCGCGTTCACATCGCGATCGATGAAAGCTTGTGGGCTCGCATGCCGCACGGCGGCAAGCCTCATGCCAGCGCGTTCACCAGAGCCGGCGGCGAAAAGCGAACCGCCGTTTTGGTTGGCACGAAACAGGGAACCACGGTTCGCGCGGGCATTCGCGACTTAGTCGTACTCAAAACGACGAATGCGGCTTTCGAGAATTTTATGCGCGATCCCTTCACCACGCTGAAAGAAGACGACAATCCGATCCTCTCCACCTCGATTGAAGCCGATTGGCTTTATCCTGGCGAGGAAATCGAGTTCGGTCCAATGTGGCATGGAATTCGGCAGATGCTGCTGGAAACGTTCGCCGAGCATAAAAGTTTGTCGTTGCAGCACACACTGTACGCGATGGGTGAAGCCGTGCTGAATAATTTCGATAATGTGGGCGAAATCCATCTCTCGCTGCCGAACAAACATTTCAATCTCATCGATCTCGACCCGCTCGGAATGGACAATCCTGCCGCCGTTTTTCTCCCCATCGAAGAGCCGCACGGCTCCATCGAAGCAACGCTCCGCAAAGACTAAGCGCGACCAATGCCCGAATTACCCGACATCACCGCGTATATCGTCGCGCTCGAGCCGCGCATTGTCGGCAAGCGCCTCGAACGCGTGCGTCTCGGCACGCCGTTCCTGCTGCGCACGGCAAATCCGCCGCTCACCGATGCCGAGGGCCGGAGGGTTCGCGCATTGCGCCGTATCGGCAAGCGCATCGCTATCGGCCTCGACGGCGATCTGTGGCTCGTGCTGCACTTGATGATCGCGGGCCGTCTCCACTGGCGCGCGGCTGGTGCGAAGCTCGCGGGCAAAAACATGCTCGCTGCGTTCGATTTCGCCGATGACTCGCTCGTCCTCACGGAAGCCAGTGCGAAGCATCGCGCGTCGCTCCATGTGGTAAGCGGCGTCGCTAATCTCCCCGCCTTCGACGCAGGCGGCATCGACATTTTCGCGAGCAACGTGGCGGAATTCCGCGCGGCGCTGACCGCGGAAAATCACACGATCAAGCGCGCGCTTACAGATCCGCGCTTTCTCAGTGGCATCGGTAACGCCTACTCCGACGAAATTCTCCACGCAGCGCAGCTGTCGCCCATCCTCCAAACACAAACAATGAGCGACGAGCAGTGGAATCGCCTGTACGCAACGACGCGCGAAACGTTAAAGCTGTGGATCGACCGATTGAGCAGCGAAGCAACGGAAGTTTTTCCAGAAAAGGTCACTGCGTTTCGCCCTGAAATGGCGGCGCACGGAAAATACGGCAAGCCTTGCCCGCGCTGCGGCGAGAAGATTCAGCGCATCCGCTACGCCGACAAGGAAACAAACTACTGCGTCCGTTGCCAGACCGGTGGAAAACTCCTGGCCGATCGCAGCTTGTCGCGATTGCTCGGTTCGGATTGGCCGCGCACGCTCGATGAGCTCGAGACGCTGAAGCGCAAATAGCGAAGGGCTACGGCTGGCTTTTCTTCGGCAGCGCGAAGGCGACGTAAACTCCGCCGCTGGGATTTTTGGGATCTTTGCCGCCGCCGGCCGCGATCACCACAAACTGCCGCCCATCGACCATATACGTCGCTGGCGTCGCGTTCCCCGAAAATGGCAGCGTCGTCTGCCACAGAAGTTTTCCCGTCGCCTTGTCGAACGCACGAAACTTCTTGTCGTAGTTGGTCGCCCCGATAAACACGATCCCGCCGGCAGTCACAATCGGCCCGCCGTAATTTTCGCTGCCGGTGTTGGTCATGCCTTGCGCGGCCAGCGCCGGATATTCACCGAGATTAATTTTCCAAGCGTACTCGCCAGTGTTGAGGTTGATCGCGTTCAGCGTTCCCCATGGCGGCGCGATCGCCGGATACCCGTCCGGATCGAGAAATCGGCGGTAGCCGGTAAAGCGATATTTCATGTCGGTGGGCGGCGGCTGCGTGCCCGTGGCCTCTTTCTGTGGCGCTCCAGTCAGGAAATCGACAAGTTCCTGCACTTGATCCTTAGTAAGGCCGGGAAATCCGTTCATGCGGCCTTTGCCGGTGCCAATCGTGCTCGCGATTTGCGCGGGCGTGAAGCGGTCGCCAATGCCTATGAGCGATGGAAATGCTGGCGGCGAGCCCGTGAGTTTGTCTCCGTGGCAAATCGCGCATTGCGTCAGGTAGATTGATTTCGCCGTGTTGCCGGGTTTGTTTTCGCCCAGTGACGCCATCCACGCCATTTCATTCGAGTTCACATAAAGAATATTTGTGGCCGGGTCGAGCGCGGGCCCGCCCCATTCGGCGCCGCCGTCAAAGCCGGGGAAGATCACGGTTTCCTGGCCTACGCTGAACGGCACGAATGGCCCTTCGCTGCGCGCGTCGTGAAACTGCGCGAGCGCCCATTTGTGAATTTCGGGCGTGCGGTCGCTGAGCATATTTTCGGTCAGCAGTTGCCGCGCGTAGGGAGCGGGCTTTGTGGGCAGCGATTGCTCCGTGGCCGCGACTTCGCCGGGAATCGTGCTCGCGCGATATTTTTTCGTCTCGAGCGGAAAAAGTGGCGTGCCAGTGGCGCGATCGAAAAGATATACAAAACCTTGCTTGCTTGTCTGCGCGACTGCTTCGATCTTCTGTCCGTCTCGGTCAATCGTCACCAGCACCGGATGCGACGGAAAATCGCGATCCCAGATGTCGTGATGCACGCCCTGAAAATGCCACAGCCGCTTGCCGGTGTTCGCATCGAGTGCCAGCAGGCAATTCGCAAATAAGTCGTCGCCCACGCGATTCCCGCCATAAAAATCAAACGCCGCCGACCCCGTCGGCACAAACACGATTCCGCGCTGCACGTCGACGGTCATCCCGGCCCAGTTGTTTGCTGCGCCGATCGTTTTGTAGGCGTCCGGCGGCCACGTGTTGTAGCCGAAATCGCCGGGCTGCGGAATCGTGCGAAACGTCCAGCGCATATTGCCGGTGCGTACGTCGAACGCGCGAATGTCGCCCGGCGCCGCCGGCAGCGTCTCCGAATTCCGCCCGCTCACGATAAACAAATCCTTGTAGATTACCGCCGGGCTCGTCAGCGAGACAAACGGATCGGGATCATTGCGGCTCAAATTTTCGCGCAAATCGACACGCCCCTGCGTGCCAAACGTCGGAATCGGCTTGCCCGTCGCAGCGTCGAGCGCGTAAACAAAATGCATCACGCCCACGATGATCCGCTTGTCCGGCCCGTCGCCGCTCGACCAGAACGCCAGCCCGCGATCCGGCTGCGTCCCCTTCACCCCCGAATCAAAATTCCAGATCCGCTTCCCGGTAGCCGCATCGACCGCAAAAACCTTCTGCGTTGGCGAAATCCCGTAAAGCACGCCGTCAACGATGATCGGGCTCGTCTGCAACCCCCCCGTCTCATGCGTGTCATAAGACCAAACCGCCTCCAGCTGCGCCACGTTGTCTCGATTGATCTGCGTTAAAGGCGAATGGTGCGTATTGTTCGGTTCGCCGCCATTGATCGCCCAGTCCCGATTGGCGGGTGAAGACTGTGCGGAAACGGGGTTAGGTGCAACCAGAGGCACTAAAAAGGTGGAGAGATACAGTATTTTTGAGAGGGTGGCTGGGCTCATATCCGAGAGTCTACTCGAATGGGTATTGTGAAACGGGGGAGATTGTAAGGCTGAGAGACCCGACGGCTGGCAGAAATCCATGCTGATATCACTCGGCTTAGCTGTACAAAAGGCCGCGATTTCATTGGGGATTGCAGTAATCCACCGATTTTCACAGTGGCCTACAAAAAAAGTTTGGAGAGCACTTGACGAAATCCGGAATTCTTGTATACTCGCAAATGGCTCGGGGGTTGTTGAGCCGGCAGGGCATCACAGTCGGGTAGAAGAAGCGTCTTCCCAGCGTTAGAGCGAAGGCCTGAAGTACACCCTATAGTGAGGTTCTTTACGAGCACTGGATAGAAATGAGTCGAGCTTCGCGCAGAGCCACCAACTTGGTGGCCTAGCCCGGCGCTCGACGCCGGGTTTTTTATTGTCTGGCAGCGATGCCAGGCGATGCTTCGGCGGAATGCTGGAGCGCTCTGACGGGATCAGGGCAAACGTTCTTTGACAACAGAAAGGCTGGCAAGTCCACGCCGATAATTCCGGACAGATTACGGTCTGCCGGGACGTCATGGTGTGGATTTATTACAAGTTTGCTCGAGTAGAGCAAAACTGTGGACGTAACAAACAAAGGCAGCTCAAACAATTGCCTGATGAAATGTGGAAACGAAAGCCAATGTCCGGTGCCGCTGAGACCTACCCAGTTTCAGACAATCCGAAACACAAGGTATATGGAGCCATAGACAGTCAGGACGTACAAATTGAATTGAGTGGCGAATGGCACAGGCGCAAGCCCAACCCCTCGCCAGGCAAGACAGTGAAGACGGATTGAGTGAGTTTTATGATTAAGCTACTAAGAGCGTACGGTGGATGCCTTGGCGCCAGAAGGCGATGAAGGACGTGGCAAGCTGCGATAAGCCTCGGGGAGCCGCAAGCAGGCTTTGATCCGAGGATCTCCGAATGGGGAAACCCGGCGGGATGAACTCCCGTTACAGCCGACTGAATACATAGGTCGGTATGAGCTAACCCAGGGAAGTGAACCATCTCAGTACCTGGAGGAAAATAAATCACAGAGATTCCGAAAGTAGCGGCGAGCGAAATCGGAACAGCCCAAACCCAAGTGCTTGCACTTTGGGGGTTGTAGGACCGCATAAGTAGAGTTATCAATTCGACGGCTAGACGAATCTGCTGGAAAGCGGAGTCATAGAGGGTGAGAACCCCGTAGTCGACAGCCGATCGGACTCGAAGCGGTATCCTGAGTACCACCGGACACGTGTAATCTGGTGGGAAACTGGGGAGACCACTCTCCAAGGCTAAATACTCTCTGGCGACCGATAGTGAACCAGTACCGTGAGGGAAAGGCGAAAAGCACCCCTGCGAGGGGAGTGAAATAGAACCTGAAACCGTATGCTTACAAGCAGTCGGAGGGCCATGCACGGACTTCGGTCCGTGAAAGCCTGACGGCGTGCCTCTTGCTTAATGAGCCGGCTAGTTATTCTAACGTGCAAGGTTAAGCGCAAGCGAGCCGTAGGGAAACCGAGTCCGAATAGGGCGACAAGTACGTTGGAATAGACGCGAAGCGGGATGATCTACCCTTGGCCAGGTTGAAGGCCGCTTAACCGCGGCTGGAGGACCGAACAGGTGTGAGTTGAAAATCGCTCTGATGAGCTGAGGGTAGGGGTGAAAGGCTAATCAAATTCCGTGATAGCTCGTTCTCCCCGAAATGTCTTTAGGGACAGCCTTGCGTGAATTACCACGGTGGTAGAGCTCTGAATGGACTAGAGGCCAACTCAGGCTATCAAATCCAATCAAACTACGAATGCCGTGGATAAATGCGCGGGAGTGAGACTACGGGGGATAAGCTCCGTGGTCAAAAGGGAAACAGCCCAGATCGCCAGCTAAGGTCCCTAACTATGTGCTAAGTGGGAAAGGAAGTGTATTCGCTCGGACAGCCAGGAGGTTGGCTTAGAAGCAGCCATCCTTTAAAGAAAGCGTAACAGCTCACTGGTCAAGCGGATATGCACCAACAATCCAACGGGGCTCAAGCACATGACCGAAGCTGCGAAATGGTCATTTCTTCGGAGATGATCTTTGGTAGGGGAGCATTGCGTGGAGTCTGAAGGTAGACCGAGAGGACTACTGAACACTACACAAGAGACCCTGCCGGCATAAGTAGCGATAAACGCGATGAGAACTCGCGTCGCCGAAAGTCTAAGGTTTCCTGAGGAAGGTTAATCCGCTCAGGGTTAGGCGGGTCCTAAGGTGAGGCCGAAAGGCGTAACTGATGGACAGCCGGTTAATATTCCGGCCCCGCCTGGTGACGTTTGACGATGGGGTGACACAGAAGGATAGGAGATCCACCCGATGGATGTGGTGGTTTACCAGTGTAAGCCGGATCCCATAGGAAAATCCGTGGGGTCATTCAACGGTGAGACTGGCGACGTGGCCGTATGGCCGACAAGTCTCTAATTTCACGCTGTCAGGAAAAACCTCTAAGGAGTCAACCAGGTGCCCGTACCCCAAACCGACACAGGTAGACAAGGTGAATATCCACAGGCGCTCGAGAGAACGCTCGCTCAGGAACTAGGCACATTAGCCCCGTAACTTCGGGAGAAGGGGCGCCACGGTAGGGTTTATAGCCCGAAGTGGTCGCAGTGAATCGCGATCTGCAACTGTTTAACAAAAACACAGCTCTCTGCAAAGTCGAATACGACGTATAGGGGGTGACACCTGCCCGGTGCCGGAAGGTTAAAGCAAGGGCTCAGCCCGCAAGGGCGAAGGCTTGAACTGAAGCCCCGGTGAACGGCGGCCGTAACTATAACGGTCCTAAGGTAGCGAAATTCCTTGTCGGGTAAGTTCCGACCTGCACGAATGGTGGAATGATAGATCGACTGTCTTGGCGAACGGCTCGGCGAATTTGTGGTTCCGGTGAAGACGCCGGATGCCCGCATCTAGACGGAAAGACCCCGTGCACCTTAACTGCACTCTGGCCATGAATAACGGATTGATCTGCGTAGAATAGGTAGGAGCCTATGAACTCTTGGTTTCGGCTGAGAGGGAGGCAACAGTGAAATACTACCCTGACCAATCTGTCGTTCTAACCTACCACCCGAGACGGGTGGGGAGACACGGCCAGACGGGTAGTTTGACTGGGGCGGTCGCCTCCTAAATTGTAACGGAGGCGCTCAAAGATCGGCTCAAGCGGATTGGAAACCCGCTGTGGAGTGCAAGAGCATAAGCCGGTTTGACTGTGAGACTTACAAGTCGAGCAGGAACGAAAGTTGGATCTAGTGATCCGGTGGTCCCGCGTGGAAGGGCCATCGCTCAACGGATAAAAGGTACGCCGGGGATAACAGGCTGATCTAAGCCAAGAGTTCACATCGACGCTTAGGTTTGGCACCTCGATGTCGGCTCATCGCATCCTGGGGCTGTAGAAGGTCCCAAGGGTTAGGCTGTTCGCCTATTAAAGCGGTACGTGAGCTGGGTTCAGAACGTCGCGAGACAGTTCGGTCCCTATCTGGTGTGGGCGCAGGAGAATTGAAGGGAGTTGTCCCTAGTACGAGAGGACCGGGATGAACAGACCTCTTGTGTACGAGCTGTCCCGCCAGGGGCACCGCTCGGTAGCGAAGTCTGGAAGAGATAAATGCTGAATGCATCTAAGCATGAAGCTCGCCCTAAGATAAGTTCTCCCAAGGTTTAAGACCTAAGAAGGGCAGTCGAAGACTACGACTTTGATAGGCTGGAGGTAGAAGCGCAGTAATGCGTGAAGCTGACCAGTACTAATCGCCCGTTCGGCTTAATCATAAAACTTTCTCAAACCGTCTTTGAGGAAGAGCAAACAAGTAATGACCTTTGTTTCTACGTCATCTGTTTGCACAGTTGGGTTCGACTCGATGTCGAACTTGTAATGCCAGCCAATCTCTGTTGTCGCGCTCGCGCGCGATGAGTCAATCCATTCAACTAGATAAGAATGTAATGGATCCTCAAAAACGCGCGAGCTAAAAGTTTCCGGTGATCAAACCGCGAGGGTCACACCCGTTCCCATCCCGAACACGGAAGTTAAGCCTCGCAGGGCCGATGATACTGCACGGGCAACTGTGTGGGAACGTAGGTCGTCGCC
>CAVWQK010000009.1:0-86619 GCA_963757145.1 uncultured Acidobacteriota bacterium | reverse complement strand
ACGCCGTTACCATCCATGTGGATTTCGAGTTTCCGGTTACCCGAATAATCGGGAGTTGGCGTCGTAAGGATCGCTTCTCGTCATTCTGTAAGCGAGTTCGTTTAACCCAGCAACCACAAACAGGGCAATCGCTATGATAAGCAGGACACCGAAGAAGGGATCAGAATGGTCCCAGATCGCGGCTACAAGCCAATAGCAACCCGCGATGGCGAAGGAGCCGACGTTTACCCACCTAGCGATTCTCCAATTGAGAATTTCGAAGACGATCCCGACGGTCGGAAAAAACAGCTCAAATACAAATTCGAAGCACAGTTGGAAATCTAGCGTCGCCGGGAATCCGACGCTCCGCAGTCTGACAAACATCGCCCAAACGACGAGAGATTCACGACAACAATCCACGCCAAGCGACCAAGTCTTTTCATCGCAGCGGAAGAACGTAAGGCACGGTCACTTTCGGGCATCGACAGGAGATCGTCGCTTTTCATGAAGATAGTCTGTCAGACGCGGGGCTGCACTTGGATGGGCTGCTTGTTGACGGTTTCTGACTGATTAACGCGGTTTACGGAAGTAGAAATCCGGCCAAATCCACATGTCCGGCACGACTAATCGGGCGTTACATTGACAAACCCTTTGCGTCTGGACAGGATTGCGGCCAATGCGAGCGACCAGAGCATCGCGCCTGCTCCGTTCAATCGTGGCCTTGCTCCCGGCCGTGGTTGATTTCCGTCTCTCATCGGGGTTTCAGAGGGATGACCATCTCCCGGTTGCGTTCCGGGTTGCCAATGTGCTTGACGATCACCCGTAGGACTTCTCCCGATGCGGCCAAGCGGTCCGCCAAGGTTCTTGCCGCAGCCCTCGATTCCGTCGAGCCGAGCGGAAAATCGCCTGGATGCGGGCCTGAATCTGTTGCGGGCAAGAACGCCTTCTTTCTTGAATTATCAATCACTTACAACATCCCGACCGTCAACCGCTGTTGCGCCTACTATTTGTGTGAACCAATCGGGCAAATTGCCATTTCGCGCGTAGGTTTCCAGCTCCTCTCTGCTCATCCGCTCGAACAGTTCATTTAGGTTGACGTGCTCGCAGCGTTCGATCCACTGACCTTGCGCGTTGATCTTCGCGTACGCTTGGATTGCTGCTACTACGGCTGAGGCAGTGACCTCTACTTCCCCCGATTTCTCGATGATGCGCTCCAGTGCTGCCCGCACATTATGCTTTCGCTTTTCGAAAAGGTTTAGGGCGTGAGCGTGCCGATAAACGCTCGTCCGATCTGCGAGGGCATATTCCTCCGCAATCAGGGCCGGACTCTTCCAGGCCACGAAATCTGCCTCGATCTCTTCACATCGCGGACTAGCACACACTGTGCAACTGGGACGGTGACGGCTGAGACTAACCCCGTTGTCAGCTCCGCCCAAATTACGCCGATTTCCGCTCATTGCACCTTCCCATTAGGCTTCCAGCGTTCCAGCCACTCGCGGTAGCCTTCCCCGATCTTGGGTGGATGGATTTTCCTGGCATCGCCCACGTCATAGCACCCCGCACAATCTGACGATCCGCACGGAGCCAAGCCGTTGGACTGAGCCTTTCGTTTGTCAGCAGCCTTAATCGGAGACGGGCGAAGTTGACTCGGCACGTGCTTCGTTGACGCACGAGCGTGGGGTTCAGGGTCCGACGGAATTGGCTGAGCAGGACATGCGACTTGCAGTGCGATTTGTAGGTAGCTACGCATTCCTGGGTCTCCGGTTACGACATAAACGACCAAAACGACAAAAGGGCTAGTTATGTCGTTTTTGTCGTAGCTGGTGTGCCTGCCAACCACCATTCCGTTGGCCGCCCTCCGGTTTGTAGCGTGTCTCGGCGGGCCAGCCCATGCTCTTCCAGTGCCGTGAGAGCACCTTGGATCACAGCCTCTCGCTGGTTCCGTCCGAACAGGTCTCGAATCTCGGTGCGAGTCAGTCCTTGCGTGGCAGTGCGAAGCGCGGCCAGAATTCGGTCGGCCTCGGGATATCCCAGCGAGTCCCCGAAAATGAATTGTGCGGAGGCTTCGCAGTAGTCCCAAGCCGCCAGTGCAGCAAGCATGTGCGGTGCGGATATAATCGTCGCGCCATCTAGCAAGGCATACACCAGCGATAACCTCAAGACTTGAGGTTCCGACCTGGCCGTCACGCTGCCCAACAGGCCGGGTTTACTTTCCGAGAGAGGTCCATACACTTCGCGCCAAATGCTCTTGGCGCCGTCGTCGCGTCGCAATTCTCCGGCGTTACGCGTGGCGGCTGTCGCTGCGGCAAGTTTCCGGATGAGAGGTGCAAAGTCTACCCTTTGGAGATTCCCACCCTCCGGAAGCGACTTGCTGCGTCTGGAGCAAATCCAAAGAAACCTATTCGCGAAACCATTGGCGGTGTCGGTTGAAGTCAAAAAACGAAGCAACTCGTCACGCGTAACGTGTCCGATAATCGAGATGTGCGCTCCCGTCGATTGTGCCGGGCTATTTTTCGTCAACACCCGTAAGTCGCCCGTATCCCACGCTTGGCGAATCGTGGTACTGAGCGTGGAGCCCTCGCGGCCCATCACTCGGAGCGTAGCCGCCAACTCAGGCTCGACGATTAAGAGCCGCTTGTCGGAAACTCCGTGGTCTTCTACAACGGTCTGATAGTCCACGATCCGCTTTTTCTCTCGAACTGCTTCCTGCTTCTCAATAGGGTCGCGCACACCCCATATCAGCCCTTCGCCGCTCGAAAGTCCGCCCTGGATTCGTTTCCCCGTCCATTCAGAATCAATTGCTTCGAGCACACGCCGGATATGGTTCCACGCCGTTCCTTTCCGCCCCTTCGAACTAACGCCAACTATTGCTGCGAAAAGATTGCATCCATGTCGAGCGCCGTCAGCAATTGTGTAAGGGCCGCGTCCGACGAGATTCCCGAAGCCAGTCAGGAACTGAAACAAGAGAGCCGACGGGTCAGCTTCCGTGTGCGGCTCGATTGTCCGCACGATCTCTCCTGCTACTCCGTGAAATGCCTGCTCGGCAAGAGATTTTGGCCATTGGCGCTCGGTCGAAATCGGAGCATACGGTGGGCTTGGGGGCTCAGTCGGAGCAGCCGCACGTCCAAGCAGTTCTGGCTCTGTGACGAGAAAGTTTCTCCACTCTCCGACGCGCCGTGCTTCAATTTCTGCAAATGGGTCTCGCTGTTCGTGCGTCACTTCAAAATCTCCTGAAAGTATCCTCGTTCCGTGTAGACGCCACCCTGTGCTAGTGCCTCGCGCATAACAGCTTCACGGTCCGCCCCGCCCACTAAGAAGCGAAGCCTGTCACGTCTGTTCGCAAAGCTGATGATTGTGTAAACGGCGCTGTCGTGGAGTTCCCACGTCTCTACATCGCGGAGTGCTAGTTCCGCCAGCGCAGCCTCGTCCCGGAATCGTGTCTTTCCGCCTGAACCGATAGCGATCAGTCTTTCGGTTGCATCCCGCCGAATTCGTTCAAGCTGAAGGCAATCCTCGCGAGCGATTCGCCACTCACCTCGCTCCGCATTGGCCAGCCGGACAGCCTCACGTTCGGCCCTTTCTCGAAGCTGGCGCTCCGCCTGGACCAGTTCGCGACGCAGAGCCACGATGTTGTATGCAATCGCGCCCGTTTCCGAATCTCTAAGAGGCTTGAGCATTGTCTGTTCGCGGCAAGGGCGAGGCGTGGTCAGTGCGGAGAAAGGCCTCGAGCGCCCTCACGGGGATGACGGTTCGGCGGCCAATTTTTCGGGCCGGAAGGATTTTGGCGCTGATGTAATTTTGGATCGTCCTGGGTGAGACGCCCAGCATTTGCGCTGCGTCGCGAGTACTAACTGCCAATTTTTGTGTCGTGTGAGCGAACATGGGCGCAAGTTAGAGCAAAAACGCGCAGCTCGCTACCCCGCATAAAAGAAGAAACATGGTGCATTTATTGACGCATGATGCAGATTACTTCTGCTGGGCCTTGCGCTTCGCCCAGCGCGCAAGTTCATTTCCGTCGACCCGCTGACCGCGTCGAGCAAGCTCGAGAACCAGCTTTTGGCACTCCTCAGGCCGAATATTGAAGGGCATCCCCGCTTCCCGACGAAGCTGCGATTGTATTGCCTTGTCTTTTAGAGCTCCCGATAGGTCCGTTCCCATCGCGTGCGCAGGGAGAATCCTCCAAATCAAGGCCGCATATTGGTCCAGCCGTCGCGAGAGAGTCCTAAGGGTTGTCTTGCTAGGAACTAAGCCTTCCGCCTTCGCAATATCGGACCACTTCATCCGCAACACCACCCGGCGCCACGCAATTCCAAACGCTTTCAGAAGCCAACCTTGATCCTGTGAACCTCTAGGGCGTCCTTTCCTCGGTCTTCGGGCTTTCAGGTTTGCTTTTCGGTGCCGAATAGCCTTCCGAATCGCCGCAAGTTCAAGCCTGCCAGCGCCGCGTATGAAGGAGTCGAGAATTTGTTCCAAGAACACTTCGCGGTGATGGTCACCATAGAGAGTGCAAAAGTTGCGGAATGCCATGTGGACGTCGGTGTCGATGTCCGGCTTGTTGTCACTCATCTGGGTACACGAGTACTCCGAATCTCACTTGCAATTAACCTAGCGATAGGTTATCGTAATATCATGACTAAAGCAAGCGACGCAGCGCGAGACCTGGCTAGGCGGAGTGTTGCGGCTCGTCGACTGAAGTGGGGAGAGGAAGGTTTCCGTAAAAGGATGCAGGCCTGGGGGAAGCTGGGTGGACGCCCTCGGAGCAAGAAAGGGAAGCGCCATGCAAACTGAGACTCTGATGGATAAGGGCCCGAAGGTCCCGAGCAAGGCTCGGCGCAATCCACGAGGAGTCTACGAGAAGGTTCCGCGCTCTGGCGTCTGGTGGATTCGCTATGCGGACACGATGGGACGCATTCGGCGCGAAAAGGCTGGCACAAAGTCCTCAGCGCTCACGCTCTACCGCAAGCGCAAGACGGAAGCCCTACAAGGCAAAAAACTTCCTGAGAGCCTTCGCACACCGGCGGTGAGCTTTGCGGAACTCGCGCATGATGCGCTCATCTACTCCAAGATACACAAGCGCACCTATGAGGATGACGTACTACGAATGCCGTGGCTCTTGGTCGATTTCCGCGAACGCGCCGCTGATGCAATTACTCCGCAAGACCTTGAGCACCACCTGTCCCAGATGGCAGAGGAAAGAAACTGGGCACCGGCATCTGTGAATCGCTATCGCGCTCTGATCTCGCTAATCTTTCGACTCGGGATCGAAAATGGCAAAGTGAAGGAAAATCCCGCACGGCTGGTGAAGCACCGACTCGTAAACAACGCCCGCACGCGCTGGCTCTCCCCCGAGGAGGAAGTCCGTTTGCGCATCGCAATCGAGGCTCGGCACCCTGAGCACATGCCTGAATTGGAGATCGCCTTAAATACCGGTCTACGACTCAGCGAAATGTATGGCCTAACCTGGGAGAACGTGAATCTGTCCCAGCGAGTCCTAACCGTGCCGCGGTCAAAGAATGGCGAAATGCGGCATGTGCCAATCAACAGCGCTGCACTTTGCGCGCTCCGGGAACTGCGCAAGCGGGGAGATGGCGCCGAACAAGTGATCCGTAACGCCAAAGGCTTGCCCTTGTCAGATCCGCGTCATTGGTTCGAGACCGCCGTTCGCATGGCCAGGATTCGAGATTTCTCTTGGCATTGCCTTAGGCACACCTTTGCCAGCCGTCTTGTCATGGCAGGAGTTGACTTGCGCACGGTCCAAGAGCTTCTGGGCCACAAAAGCATCGCCATGACCGTGAGGTATTCACACCTCTCCCCAGCTCACACACTAGCAGCCGTTGAACGGCTCAGCGAGCGTAATCCTGTGGCTCCAACTGACACCAGAACTAGCACCGTCGCAAACGAGCAGGCCCAAGTCGGATTGGCCCACATCCAGTAAGTCCTTACATCGTATGGTAATATGGCCTAGAGTTGGGGCGTGGTCCAACTGGTAGGACACCTCACTGTTAATGAGGACGGTGAAGGTTCGAATCCTTCCGCCCCAGCCAATTCCTTCCGCCGGCTCTGACACGATATCGAGGCACAAGAAAGAATAAAAAAAGCGGGGCGATACGCCCGGTTCTGCTTTCCACCTGTCACAGCAACAGCTCCCTTGGTGTTTGCCCAATGTTTCAGCGGCACCACCCACCGTCGTGATACCATCGCCCCAAGGAAACCTCGCTCACGTGCAGGGCCTGCCCAGATGCCCTGTCTTACCCACTCTATTTTAAGGAGAGAACTGAAATGCGTACCAGGTCCATTCTGTTCTTCTGTTTTGTCTTTGTCGCGTTGCTGGTGCCCATCGCAACGCCGGCGCAGCAAACCATCACCTGCGAATCCAACGACGGCGGTCGCAAGCACTGCGGTCCCCCGAATTCCGGCCAGGTCACTCTGCAGCGCCAGATCAGCGGCTCAGAATGCATTCAGGATCGCAGTTGGGGCGTCGATGATCGCGGCTTGTGGGTCGATCACGGCTGCCGTGCCGAGTTTCTTATCGGCGGGGGCGGCTACTACAACGGAAACGGTGGCAACGGCGGAAGACCCGGCGACGCGATCAAATGCGAATCGAACGAAGGTGGGCGCAAATATTGCGGACAAGTCGATCCCCGGGCGCCTATATCCATCCAGCAACAAATCAGCGGTTCACCCTGCGAGCAAGGGCGCTCGTGGGGCGTCGATAACCGCGGACTCTGGGTCGATCATGGTTGTCGCGCGATTTTCGCAACCGGCGGCGGATACGACGATGGCGGTCCGGATCATGATCGCGGCCCGGGCTTCGGCCCGCCGCTCACCGACTATCCTCGTGTGAAGGCTGACAGCTCGGGACACGGCACATTCGCCGGAGCGAATTACGGCTCCAACAACGTAACTCGCGGCTGGTTCAATACAAGAGAGGGGCGTCCTGCGGTCGCGCTGTCGGGCTCGCACGATTTCAAAGTCACCTTCTTCGGCGATATCACTCGCGTCGACGACCGCCACATCACGATGCGGATTACGGACTCAAACCAGGGCCGGGCCCGAGGTCGCGCCGAAATCTTCCTCAACCATGATCGCAACGAAATCGAGTCCATTAGTATCGCGGGCCGCGATTTCAACGGCGACTTCAGCCGCCGCTAAGAACTCAACGTTTCAAACAAAGGGGAGCAGGAAATTCCGGCTCCCCTGTCTTTTCATTCACAGGCCTTCATCTTCGCGGGGCGAACCCGATGGTAAACTCGTCGCGCTATGCGCAAACTCTCGGTCTTCTCCCTGCTCGCTCTGCTTTCTGTTACGTCCACAGCGGCACAACAACTTACGCGCCCCGATGTTTCCAAGAAACTCTCGCCACCCGCGAACGAAGAGCTGATTCTGCAAGCGCACGCCACGGGCGACCAGATTTATGTCTGCCAACCTGGCCCCGACCCCGGCCAAAAGCTTGCCTGGATCCTCAAAGCGCCCGACGCCCAGCTTTTTGACGCCCAGAATAGCGTGATCGCGAAGCACTACGCGGGACCAACCTGGAGGCACAACGATGGAAGTGAAGTCGTCGGAAAAGTAGCGGCCCGGCTCGATACACCCGACGCAAACGCGATTCCCTGGCTCTTGCTCGCCGCCGCAAGTCACGCCGGCAGCGGCCTTTTCGCAAACGTCACGTCGATTCAGCGCCTGCACACAAAAGGCGGCCAACCGCCGCAATCCGGCTGCGATGATTCCCATCGCAACGCCGAAACGAAATCCGCCTACTCCGCCGACTACTACTTCTACGCACCTTCAAACTGACCTGGGGGCCGTTAGTGCACCGGCGGCAGATTGAGTTCGCTTTCGACTTTTAGCCGTAGGCTATACGGCTTCCCCTCGCTACCGTTCTGTCGGTAGTCCCGCCCCGACCCAGCCCTTCCATCCACCGTCCATCGACTCCACGTTCGTGTAGCCCATCTTCTGCAAATTGTCCGCCGCGAGCGCCGAGCGAAATCCACCGCCGCAATACAAAATCACTTTCGCTCCCGTATCGGGCACGCGCTGCTCGATGTCTCGCTCGATAATTCCCTTGCTCAGGTGAACTGCATCCGGCAGATGCCCGTCGGCCCACTCGTTGTCCTCGCGTACATCCACAAGCAAAAACTTCTCGCCCGCGTCGCGCCGCCGCTTCACGTCGGCGACATTGGTCTCTTTCACGTGCTTCTTCGCGTCCTGCACCAATTTCAAAAACTGCGGCGAATGCGCCATCTGCGCCTCCCGATCGAAGTGATCTCAGCAATAAAAAGCGTAGCACAGCAAAGTATGCAATGCGGCGCTACAGCGCCGCCTTTGACCCGCGATCGAAAGCATCCACCCGATGAAATAAGACGCACTCACAACGAACTTTCTCTCAATACCAAACGGAAAGAAACAACAACTCAGGAAGAAACCACAGCCACCGAACAAATCCCGCGGGCAAATGGCCAAAACAAATCCATCACCGCTTTGCTGCCGCCTTTATCGCCGGCACGCGGCAAGCCGCCCGCTGGGTCTCCACTCCGCGGAACCCCGCGCGAAACCTGCTGGACTCCCGCACGCGGGTCCGCAAACCATCGATTACCGCCGGAATCGGCGCGCGCGTCACGCCGCGAATCACAAACATCATCAGCGCAGCTTCACCCGGCGAATCAACACTCGACGTCACGCCGACTCCTTGCACGCCGACAAGCTTCATCAATTCGTTCGCATGAGCGGCATGCACCAAATTCGCCCGCGCTATTTCCGCCGCCGAAATCGAATACACCAGCCGCGGCGCCGCCGCCGATCGTTCATTCATCGCACTCTCGGCCGTTGAAATCGCTGCACCGCGCCGCGGAAACAAATCTCCTTCCACAATCCGCGTCCGTATCCCGTTGACTTGCGCCGGAATGCCCGTGCGCTGCGCACCGCGCGTCACAAAAAACTCGATTACCGCCTCGCCCGGATTATCCAGGCTCGCTCCCACACCCACCGCCTGCACCTCGGGATGCGCCAGCAGCGCCGAAGCCTGCGCGTCTCGCGCGTTCACCGCGCGCTGCATCACTTCCTGTTCCACGCTGCGAGTCTGCACCGTCAACGCCGCAGCCTGGGCCGCTTGCGCGCCACTCGGCAACGTGCAACCGACCACCGCATGCGGTCCCGCGCCGACAAACGTCATCGGATTTCCGCCGCTCCCAAAAAAGTTCAGCACCGCCGACACCGGATTCCCCACGGTATCCGTATCCGATCCTCCATACAGCAGCGCTACCGGGTCCGTCGTATCCTGCGTCACGATCAGCGATCCCGAATCGCCCTCCGCGCCGAACTGCCCACCCGCCACATCCACTTGGTTGTCGTAATCCACCGTGAACGTCGAACCGGTTCCGTCGCAACTCTTGTTGTACTCGACGCTGGTGTTGATGTTCACCGAGAGTACCGTCGAGCACGTCAGTCCCGTCGACCGCCCGCTCTTGGCCACCGCCATATTCAGCGTCGCCGGCAAGCCCACGCCTGCATTCAGCGCACCTGGCACGGGCACGCCGTTGGCATCCGCCATCGCGCCAAGAAACAAAATATTTCCAAGTGGATCGACTTCGCCCGTAACAACCTGCGCGATCGCCGCATCGATATTCGAAGACGATGCCGAACTCTGCGACTCCAGATTCACGAACTGCGAAAGGTTCGCCACCGTCGTCGCCTGCGTCTTGTCGCATTTGGTGTTCGGCGTGAGCCCCGCGTCGATCAATCCCGGCTGCACGACCGGATCGCCGACCGTGGCCGTGTCGCTCTTCGCCAGCACGTGGTTGTTGCTCAAGATGTATTGTGTGCCGCCGCGCGTGACCAGCGAGCCCAGCGTTCCGCCACAGCACGTGATCGTGTGATCGGCCGGATTCGAAATTGAATCGGTCCCGTTGCCCCCCGATGTCCCCAGTTCGACCGGCGCGCTCTGCGTGTTCTGATTTCCCGGCACCACCGTTACCGTCGACGACCCTGTCGCCGCAGTATCGGCTTGCGACACTGCCGTTATCGTTAGCGTCGTCGTGACATTGCCGCCTTTGCCGTCCGATGCCGTCGGCACATTTCCCGGCGCCACATAAAATCCCGAAGCCGAAATAAATCCCAGCGTCCGGCTACCGCCGTTCGAGCCGTTCACCTGCCACGCCACATTGGTATTCGTCGTTCCTCTGACTGTCGCTACGAATTGCTGCGTGCTGTAATTCGCGATGCTCGCCGCCGGAGGCGAGACCTGTACGGTGACGTTTGTCGGCTGCGATGACGACGTAATCGTCACCTGCGCTGTCCCGGTTTTCGTCGTGTCTTTCTGCGATGTCGCTAGGATCGTCACGAGCGACGGATTCGGCACGGATGCCGGCGCTGTGTACAACCCCGTGCTCGAAATCGAGCCATTGCCGTTGCCGCCCGCCACGGTCCACGTCACCGCGGCGTTGAATGTGCCAGTCACCGTCGCGTTGAACTGCAGCGTCTTCCCAATCACGACGTTCACGCCGGTCGGGTCCACGGACACCGTGACCACTTTTCCCGCCGTCCCACTCTTACACCCGCCCAGCACAACCAACGCCACGGCCAGCAACATCGCCACCCACCGCCGCCCAGTTAACGCGCATATTCCGAAGGCAGCGTCTCGTGCAAACAAGCCGGCACTCGTCATCGACAGCGCAGGTTTCATGAAGGTGACCTAGTAGTCCTGTCTTAAGAGAAGTACCGCGGGGGGATACCCCATTTTACCAGACACCACCCGGAACACCCACCACAGACATCACCGCGAACACCCACTACGACCGCTCTAAATCCAACCGTACACACCACTTGTCATCCTGAGGGCACCCGACTTGACCTGAGCGCCTTCCATGAAGGACGAGAGTAGCCGAAGACCTTAGCGCTAAGACCTACCGACCATCGATCGCACGAACCCGCACCGTCCGCGTTGCGCTGCAGCAAGCACCGGTCACACCCACGAGTCACTCGTCACTCCCCTCCACATCCTCCAAATCCCTCCAATTGATGCCCACCCCCATCTCCACTACCAGCGGCACCGCCAACTCGTGCACGCCCTCCATCTCCTCGCGCACCAGTGCTGTCAATTTCTCCGCCTCCCGCTTCGGCGCCTCAAACAAGAGCTCGTCGTGTACCTGCAAAATCATCTTCGCCTCAAACTTCTCCTTCGCCATCCGCGTATCAATCGCGACCATCGCCAGCTTGATCAGATCCGCCGCCGTTCCCTGCAGCGGCGAATTCAGTGCCGTTCGCTCCGCAAAATTCCGCAGCTGCACCTGGGGCGAATTGATCTCCGGTATCGGCCGAATCCGCCCAAACAACGTCTTCGCCATCTCCGTCTTCCGCGTTTCCGTCAGCGAATTGTCCAGATACTCTTTCACGCCGCGATAGCGCTCGAAATACGCCGCGATAAATTGCGCGGCCTCTTTCTGCGGGATCGACAATCTCTGCGCCAGCCCAAACGCCGACAATCCATAAATAATCCCAAAATTGATCACTTTCGCTGCTCGACGGTGTTCTCCCGTCTGCATCATCGGCCCGACGCCAAACACCTCCTGCGCCGTGCGTGCGTGAATATCTTCCGCGTTGCGAAACGCCGCCAGCAAGACCGGATCGCGCGACAGATGCGCCATCACCCGCAATTCGATCTGCGAATAGTCCGCCGCGATCAAAACATTCCCCGGCCCCGCCACGAACGCCGCGCGAATCTGCCGCCCCAATTCTGTCCGTATCGGAATATTCTGCAGATTTGGATCCCACGAACTCAGTCGCCCCGTCGCTGTGCTCGTCTGCGACAAGCTCGTATGCACGCGCCCAGTCGCGCCCGAAATCAGCTTCGGCAGCGAATCGACGTACGTTCCCTTGAGCTTGGACATCTCGCGAAACTCAACAATCTTCGCCGGCATCGGATGCTGCGCCGACAAATCCTCCAGCACATCCGCCGCGGTCGACCGCACCCGTCCTTTGCCACGCCGAAACGGCGCCTGCAAATTCAGCTTGTCGAACAAAACCTCCGCCAGCTGCGTCGGCGAGTTCACGTTGAACTCCACCCCCGCCATGTCCCAGATCTCCTTCTCCAGCCGGCGCACTTCTTTTTCCATCGTCACCGACATCGCATCCAGGGCCTTCGGATCGACGCGAATCCCCTCGCGCTCCACGTCCGCCAGCACGCCCGCCAGCGGCAGATCGATCTTCTCGTACGCCTCTGTCAATTCGTGCGCTTCCACGCTCTCTCTTAGCAACGGCGCCAGGCGCTGCAAATAATCTGCCCGCTCGCCTGCCCCGCCACCCAGCATCACGTTGAATTGCCGCAGCACCACATCCGCGAAAGCGTGATTCCCCGTAGTCGGCCGCAGCAAATACGAATAAATCTGCGTGGCGTGCTGAATATTTTTCGCGTGCCCGCCCAATATCTGAAAAAGTTTCGGATCGTGCACGATCTTCGGCCGCTTCGCATCTTCCAGCAACGGCACCAGCGCCGCGAGCGCCGCGCCCTTCTCATCCATCCAGATCGATCGCCCTTCGCCCGCCTTCGGCGAAACCTCGATCGACGCCACGCGCGTCCCAAACCCCTCCGCCTCGCGCTCGCCCGGCTCCACGTTGAACCACACCGCGATCGGCGCCTTGGCCGGCAATTTCGCCAGATACGCCCGAAACTCATCGACATTCGCCAGCTGCGCATAGTCCGTCTTCACCGCGCCTTGTTCGCTCGCCACCGCCGCAGCCGCCGCTTCCGCGCCCAACTCCTTCAACATCGAGTTGAATCCCAGCTCGCGATACAATGTCGTCAGCAGCGATGCATCCGGCTCTTGCCGCCGCATCTTCTCGAGATCCAACGTGACCGGCACATCCACCGCAATCCTCGCCAGCTGCTTCGACATCATGACTTGCTCGCGTTGCTGCTGCAGTGCTTCACGATACCGCTTGTTCGGCACCTCGTCCGCGTGATCCAGCGCGTTCTCCACCGTCCCATATTTCTGAATCAACTCCGCGGCGCCCTTCTCCCCAATCCCCTTCGCTCCCGGAATGTTGTCGATACTGTCGCCAAACAGCGCCATGTAATCGACCACTTGCCCCGGGGTCACTCCCAGAATTTCTTTCACCTTTGGGGCATCGACGATCACGTCGTTCTTCATCCCGCCCGTGCCCGGCCGCAACACCCGCACTCCATCTCCAACCAGCTGCATCATGTCCTTATCATTCGTAACCAGCAGCACATCCAGCTTCTGCTTCGCCGCCTGCACCGACAGCGCGCCAAGCACGTCGTCCGCCTCAAACCCTTCGTACTGAATCACCGGCAGCCGCAGCGCCTCGCACAACCGCTTCACATACGGAAGCTGCTGCGACAATTCATCCGGCATCGGCGTCCGGTGCGCTTTGTATTGTTCGAAAAGTTTGTCGCGGAAGGTGGGCTTCGACGTGTCAAACACCACGCCGATGTAGTCCGGCTGATAATCCTTCACCAGCCGCCTCAATATATTGTTGAAGAGGAACGGAACCTTCGTGGGCATTCCCGAAGGCGCATTCATCCTTGCCATCGGCGCAAAAAAAGCCCGGTACACATGCGCCATAGCATCCACTAAAAATAATTTCTTACCTGCAGCCATCCCCGCAGTATAACAAACGCTCTAGAATCGCCGTTCGCCGCACAACATCTGGGCTCGCCTCACTGCGCCACCAGCACGATCCCCAGCCCATCATCCAACTTCACGCTCTTCCCGTTCGAACTCACCACCGTCAACGCGCGATTCTCCGCCTGCGCCGCATCGAGGGTGATCCCCTTCATCCCCACCGCCCCCCGGCTGCGCGCATCAAGGCTCGGCCCCGCTGCGCCAACTCCACCTCCCGGAGCATCCTCTGCCGCACCTACCGGCGCAGTCGTCGCCGGCTGTGTGTGCCCGCCCGACATAGGCGAAGTCTGCGAAGTCTTCGGCATCTGCGCGTCCGGCCCCTGCGACCCCGGATCAATTGGCCCGCCGGTACGCGGTGCCATCGCCTGAACTACGACGTTCATCGGAATCTCCGTCCCATCCTTCAAAATCGCCTTGTCAAACTGCAGGCCCAGCGTCGACGCCGTCCCTCCCTTGTTCCTCGCCTCCGCCTGCGTGACATGCCCTTCCATTTTCGTCCCGCGCGGCATAATCGTCCGCCCATCGTTCGACTTGAGCGCCTGCGTCGTGTGCGCCGTAAACTTATCCCCAACCTTCGCCTTCTTCGAGTCCAACCCCGAATTCATCTCGCCCAGAATCACCGTTCCCGACGCCAGCGCCACCTGCGTCTGCTCGCTGCGGGCCATCGGCGCGGACGGTTCCTGCGCCGCTCCCGCGCTCCCCGATCCGCACACAAAGATGCTCACGCCTGCCGCTATCCATATCGCAAGCCTACTCGATTTGAATTTCATGATCGGAATCTCCTGCAAGAAATGAGTCGCCAATCGGGCCCACCGCAAAGACTCAGCCTGAAATCAGGCGCGCAAAAAAGATGCCGGCAAACCGTGCCGGCATCATACGACTTGTTCGAATTAAGATGCAGATTTACTGCCTTATTGTTGCGTATCCGGATCGGTCGCAGCCGCGCCACTCGATTCGGCGCCATCTCCGGTCGCCGGAGGCTGCACCACGAGCAGCAGGTGCGTCCCCGCATCCAGGTGCATATTCTTCTTTGAAGACAGAATCACGGTCCCGCGTGAACCTTCCGAAGTCGGCGTATAAACCTTCAAATCCGGTCGCCCAAACGCGCCCTTGCTGTCCGCCGAGAAAATCCCCGCCGAATTAAACTCGCCGCGTGGGGCATCCGCGGCTGCCACCGGCGTCGTCATCGAGCTCTGCGGCGCCTGATAATCCGTGGAAACCACCAGCGCATCGCTCGAGTCGGCGCTTTCGTTGCTCGGCGCAGCTTCCGCCGGCGTCGCTCGTTTCGAACTCTCCGCCGGCATCGACGCCACTGCCGCCAGGGCCTGAATTCCGGCATTCAGGATCACTTCCTGCCCGTCCTTCATCACTGCTTTGTCAAACTGCACAAAAATCGCCGATCCCGTGCGCCCGCGCCCGCCCGAAGTGACCTTAACCACGTGCCCGGTGATCTTCGTCCCCTTCGGGAAAATCATGCTGTTCTGATAGGACACGTCCTCCGCCGCTTCGGCAACGAACGAATCTCCCGCCTTCGTGTGCCGCGTATCGAGCGTGTCATCCAGCGACGCGTTAAACGCCGTCCCGACGCCCAACGGCGCAATCACCGGCGCGGGCGTACCCGTGCCCGTGGCAATCGATTTCGTATCTTTTTGAATGTCTGGAGGAGTCTGTGCGCTTACGTTAGTCGCCAACCCCAAGAGCGCGCCAGCGAGAACCACTGTTGCGGAGATCTTCCACATGACGCGTCCTCCCTTCGGCGGGAACTGCCAAGGCTGGGGAACCGCGACTTTCGACACCAAACCCGCAAAGAACTCCTACTGCAAGCACCCGCCCAATCGCAACTAACTTGTTTTCTTAATGATACAGGCTGCCACCCGCTTCCATTCTGGTTCAAAATGTCGTCACGGTACTTCAAAAATACGCTGTAACGTACTAGAACCGCATGACGATCCCGTCCTACACAATCCCCAGGGGTTTCCCCACTTCCGCCAAAATCTCTGCCGCCTTCAGCAACTCGTCCCGCTTATGCGCCGCGCTGATCATCGCCCGCAGCCGCGCCTTCCCTTCCGCCACGGTAGGAAACCCGACCGCCGGCGCAAAAACTCCCGCCTCAAACAATTTTTTCGAAAACTCAAACGCCTTCGCCGCTTCCCCCACATGGATCGGCACGATCGGCGTCTCGCTCGTTTTGAACTGAAACCCGCGCTTCTTCAGCTCACGCTTGAAAAACTTCGTATTCGCCCAAAGCTTCTTCACCAGCCTCTCGCCCTCGGGCGAATCCAGCAGCGCAAACGCCGCCGCGCAAGCCGCCGCCGAAGCCGGCGGGTGCGAAGTCGAAAACAAAAACGGCCGCGCCCGCAAATATAAAAATTCGATCAAATCGCGCGACCCGCACACATATCCGCCCATCACACCGATCGCTTTGCTCAGCGTTCCCACCTGAATATGAACGCGCCCATGCACATTGAAATGATCGATGGTCCCGCGCCCGCCGCGCCCCAGCACTCCCGACGAGTGCGCGTCATCCACCATCATGATGCAGCTGTATTTCTCCGCCAGGTCACACAACGCCGGCAGGGGCGCGATGTCGCCGTCCATTGAAAACACGCCGTCCGTAATAATCAGCTTGTGTCCCGAGAAGTCCGCCATCTCTCGCAAAATCCGCTCGCAGTCCGCCACATCCTTGTGCTTGAAAACCTTGATCGTCGCTCTTGACAGCCGCGCCCCATCAATGATCGACGCATGATTCAGCTCATCCGAAATAATCAAATCTTCCTTGCCCAAAATCGCCGACACCGTCCCCGCATTCGCCGTAAACCCCGACTGAAACACAACGCACGCCTCCACATTCTTAAACCGCGCGATCTGCTCTTCCAGATCCATGTGCAACTTCATCGTGCCCGCGATCGTGCGCACCGCGCCCGCGCCCGCTCCGTATTTCCGCACCGCCTCAATCGCCGCCTTCTTCAATGCTTTGTGCGTCGTCAGGCCGAGATAGTTGTTCGACGCCAGGTTGATGACCTCTTTTCCGTCAAAATCCGCGTGCGTTTTCTGCTCCCCCTGCAGGACGCGCAACTTCGGCGCCACCCCCTTCGCGCGCAAGTCGTTCAGCGCATCGCTAACAAACTGCAACGGATTCTGTTTCGTCGTTTGCGTACCTGTATCGCTCATAATTTTTCCCTTGCGCGGATTCTTCGGCTTCGCTTCTTACTTGATTCCATCGGGATACAGCAGAATCTTGCCCGGCAAGCCGCTCTGCAATTTTGCGAAGGCGCCCTCGAATCCTTCAAGCGCGGCGCGCTCGCCAAACAATGGATCGAGATTCAACCGCCCCGCCTTCAACAACGCCGTCATCTGCACCCAAGTCCCATACATCCGCCGCCCATAAATCCCCTGCACCGTAGCGCCCTTGAAAATCACATCATTCACCAAATCCAAAGACACCGCCTCAGTAGGAATCCCCAGCAACGACGCCCTTCCTCCCGCTCGCAACGCCTGAAACCCCTGCTGAATCGCCGTCGGATTACCCGACATCTCCAGCAACACATCCACTCCGGTCCCATCGGTGTCGGCCAGAATTCGTCGAACCGCATCTTCCTCCGCCGGATTGATCACCACGTCCGCGCCCATCTTCTTCGCCATCGCGCGCCGCTCGGCGTTCGTCTCGGTGGCAAACACCGTCGAGCTCCCGCAAGCCTTGGCCACCGCGATCGACATCAACCCGATCGGCCCGCACCCGGCCACCAGCGCCGTCATCCCCGCAATCGGCCCAGCCAACACCGTATGCACCGCGTTCCCCAACGGATCCAAAATCGCCCCATAGCGCTCTGGAATCGCCGGATCCAGCTTGATAATGTTCGAAGCTGGAATCTTCACGAATTCCGCGAACGCCCCATCTTGATCGATCCCGATAATCTTCAAAAACTGGCAGACGTGCGCTTCGCCGATCCGGCACTGCCGGCAATGCCCGCAATTCACGTGCATCTCGGCGCTCACAAAATCCCCGCCGCGAACCGCGGTCACTTCCTCTCCGACCTTCTCCACCACGCCGCAAAACTCATGACCCAGCGTCACCGGCGGCTTGATCCGCCCCTGCGACCACCGGTCCCATCCATATATATGTAAGTCCGTCCCGCAAATCGACGCCGTCCGAACCCGCACCAATACATCGGTCGGCCCGATCGCCGGCACCGGCACTTTATCCATCGAAAGTCCTCGCGCCGCCGACATCTTGCGCAAAGCTTTCATTGTGCTCGTCATATCGGAAGCAAACTCTCCGGATCGAACCCGATCGTTGCCATAAACCGTGCGGACCTCAATCGTAGCACACCCAAAATCGCCCCCATCCGCTCGAGCCTGCCCTTGCGTTCCCCCCAAGTACCCCTTTTGCGTATTCGCTCCGGAGCGCGCCCCGAGACCTAACCCCCGCCCCCTCCCGATCGTCATTCAAAGGAACTTCCAATCCCCAACTCTCGTTAACCATCCAGAGGCTCCATGAACACTCTTCTAAACAACCTCCGTTATGCCGCCCGCCAGTTCCGCCAAGCCCCCATTTTCACGGCCACGGCCATCCTCACCATGGCTCTCGGCATCGGCGGCACCACCGCCATCTTCACGCTCATCCATGCGGTCATGCTCCGCTCTCTGCCCGTCGCCGACCCCGCGGCCCTCTATCGCGTCGGCGAAGGCGACGAGTGCTGCGTCGAAGGCGGCCCTCAAGACAAATGGGGCATGTATTCCTACCCCCTCTTCGAGCGCCTGAAATCGCAAATGCCCGAATTTGAAGAAGTCACCGCGTTCCAGGCCGGCAGCTGGCACGCCAGCGTCCGTCGCGAAGGCGAGCAAGCCGCCCGCTCGCTCCGCTCCGAATACGTCACCGGAAATTATTTCGCCACTCTCGGCGTCGGCGCGTTTGCCGGTCGCGTCTTCGCCCCGCAAGACGACACGCCCGCTTCGCCCCCGGTCATCGTCCTCAGCCATCGCGCCTGGGAGACCATCTACGCCGGCGACACCAAGATCATCGGCGCCACCTTTGACGTCCAGGGCCATCCCTTCAGCGTCATCGGCATCGCGCCACCCGGATTCTTCGGCGAAACGCTCAACAGTGATCCCCCGGACATCTGGATTCCGCTCCAACAGGAAGTGAACACCAGCGGAAGCACATCTCTGGTTCGCCAGTCCATCTCCGCATGGCTTCGCATCATCGGCCGCCTCAAACCCGGCGCCACCACCGACGCGATGTCCCCGCGTCTCACCGGTGTTCTTCGTCAGTGGTTGCAAAACGATTCCGGCTATCCCTCCAACTGGATGGACGAAGTCATCCGCATGCTTCCCAAACAATTCATCAACGTAATCCCCGCGGGCGCAGGCGTCGCCGTAATGAAAGAAGAATATGGCCGCAGCCTTCAGATTCTTCTCGCCGTCTGTGGCACTGTCCTCCTGATCGCGTGCGCCAACGTCGCCAATCTTCTTCTCGCTCGCGCCGTCGCTCGCCGCAGCCAGACCGCCGTGCGTCTCGCGATCGGCGCAACGCCGCGCGAAATCATCATGCAGGCCCTGACCGAGAGCGTGCTGCTCGCTATCGCGGGTGGCATCGCCGGCCTCGTCGTCGCCGTCGGAGCTGCTCAACTCCTGCTCAGACTCGCCTTCCACAGCGCGCACTTCCTCCCGATCAGCACCACGCCTTCATTCATCGTCCTCGCATTCGCCTTCGGACTCGCGCTCCTCACCGGCATGATCTTCGGCGCCGCCCCGGCGTGGTTCGCCACGCGCACCGATCCCGCCGACGCCCTCCGCGGCACCGGCCGCGGCAACACCGACCGCTCATCCTTCGCTCGCAAAGCGCTCCTCGTCACGCAGGCAACGCTCTCGGTCGTTCTCGTCGCCGGCGCCACCATGCTCGGCCGCAGCCTCAACAAACTCGAGCATCAGGACTTCGGCTTCCAGGTTGCCAATCGTGTTGAAGTCGAAATTCTCAATCCAGGTTTCGATAGAGCGCTCCCCGCCGCGGTCGCCTCAAACCGCCGGCTGGAAGAAAATCTCCGCCGCATTCCCGGCGTCGAAACCGCCGATATCGCCATGTATAACCCGCTCACCGACAATTGGGGCGAGCTGATCATGATTGCCGGGCGCCCGGCGGGGAAACTCAGTGAGGAATCCGGCGCGTCGTGGGATCGGGTCGGTGCCGACTACCTGCAACATCTCGGCGTGCCGGTGCTTCGCGGCCGCTACTTCACCGAAGCCGACAACGAAACCACCGCGCCGGTCGCCCTCGTCAACCAGGCGTTTGTCAAACGATTCTTCAAGAGCGACGAAAATCCCATCGATCAGCACTTCGGACTCGACATCCCAGAACTCGCCGGAACGTTTCGTATTGTCGGCGTCGTCGCCGACGCAAAGTTCGCCGGCTTCGCGCTCAGTGAGCCGGCGCGCCCAATGTTTTATGTCCCTGTGGCGCAATACGTGAAATATGACAACGAGCTAATGGCGAATCTCGAAAAGCGCTCGCACAACGCCGGCGGAGCGTTGCTCGTCACGAAAGTCCCCGTCGGAAAACTCGAGCCGCTTGTTACGCAGGCTCTCGCCGACGTCGATCCGAATCTCAGCCTCACACGCATCCGCACCATGCAAGAACAGATCGATTTCTCCTTCGATCAGGAGAGGGCGGTAGCCAGTCTTGCCGGATTGTTCGGCGTCGTCGCTTTGATTCTCGCCGCCATCGGCCTCTACGGCGTCACCGCATATTCCGTCGCCCAGCGCACCAACGAAATCGGCATTCGCATGGTCCTCGGCGCCGACCGCGGCAAAGTCCTGAAGCTGGTCCTCCGCGCCGCCTTCCAGCGCGTAGCCATCGGCTTGCTCCTCGGCCTTCCGTTGGCAGTGGGCGCTGGCCGCCTGATCTCCGCCCAACTCTACGGTGTCTCCTCCTGGGACCCCGCCGCGCTGGGCATCTCCGCGGGAGCACTAGCCGTCTGCTCCTTCTTCGCCGCCATAATCCCAGCCAACCGCGCCGCCAGCATCCACCCCATGAACGCCCTCCGCGTCGAGTGAATCCCGCTCAAGTGACGCGATCCAATGCAGCGCTCATCTTCCGGTTTTCGTGCCAACCCGCACTTGATCGCAGACGCTCGAACTTTACGGAATGACCGCCTTCGCTTCATTCGAATTTGCGCTCTCATGCCCCTGCCCATCTTGCGCTCGCGCAACATAGAAATACGTATGTCCGCTTGCTACGTTCACGTCCACATACATTGTCTGCGACAATAAGCCCGAATTGATCGCTGAGTTCGTATACTGCCCCGCCGTCTCGCTGCGATACACGTTGTAGCGCACGCCGGGCGTGGTACTCGCATTCCACTTCAGCGTTACCTGATGGCCGCCGCTCAGCGTTGCGGTCACCCGGGCCGCTCCCGCCGACGGCTGTCCCGGCGCGCTGTACCCTGTTCCGAAAAGACCGCACGCGCAGAGGAATGCGATGCCGGTCACAACCCTTGTCCTGCCGGAAATATTCTTGTGCCGGACCAGAACCCCCACGATGAGCAACACGCAAACGATGCCGCACAGTCCAAACGCTACGAACCAGAACGAACTCAGCGGCTCTGGTGTCAGCGCCGGCATCCCGGCGAATCTCCCTCGTACCCACCCGTCAACCCACAGGTTTTCCATGAGATACAGCGCCAGCAGGACGGCCAGCAGCCAGGTCACAATTCGTGTTCTAGACTTGAGTGGCATCCGCGAATTTCGGGGCGGCGGCATGCACTAACCTCGTCTCGCCACGGCCTAGACTCTAATCCATTGCCCCGCACGAATCCACACCGCTATACGCGGGAATCGAGTACGGACTTTTGACGTCCGTCTTGGATCAGGAATAGGTTCCTGATAGCTCCCGCAGTCTTTTTTCGCTACGATTTGTCGATTTCGGCCCCGATGAGCGACGTCATGGCAGGAGGAAACACCATGCACTATCTACTGTTGATCTATGACGCCGAATCCGACTTGCTCAAAATGAGCCAAGCCGAACTAGGCAAGATGTACCAGGAATATATGGAGTTCACGAACGACATCAAATCCAAAGGAAACCACTTGGCCGGCCACCAGCTCCAGCCGATCGCCACGGCCACCACGGTGCGCGTCCGCAACGGCAAGCGCCTGACCACCGACGGCCCCTTCGCCGAAACCAAGGAACAATTGGGCGGCTTCTACATGATCGAGGCAAAAGACCTCGACGAAGCCATCGAAATTGCCAGCCGCGTTCCCTCGGCAAAAGTTGGCTCGATCGAAGTACGCCCCATCGTGGTCCAAGGCACCGCAGCCAACGCATAACGCAATGGTTGCAACCGGGTCCGACTACCGAAACAAAAACAAGGCACGGACGCGCGTCGCCGCGCGCCTGTGCCTTGTTCTACGCGAACCACCGGAAGAACAGAAGCCGTTATAGATCGAGGCGACGTCGACAAACTCCGCAACTGCGCGAGAATTACCGAATCGGCGTCCCCTGCGCCGAAGCAAGCTGCCACGCGCCATCCTGCAGAACAAACACGTGACAGTACCGGCTGCTGGCGGTAAATGATGACTCGCCCACGCGAAACCGTATCTCCGTCCGGCCGACGACGATCGCCGTGTCCGTTGCATAAACGCGTACTTTACTCTCGACTTGGTCTATAGCCTCGAACTTGACTTGACTCGACCCGACCGCGGCAAGAAGCATCGGCTTCGATATTTCAGCGCCCGCCAGAATATCGATCATGACGAAATCATCGGTTAGCAAGGAATCCAGGGAGTCCAGGTTAGCGGAAAGAAGCGCATTGAAAAAAGCCCGATCTGCACCCAACGGGTCGAGTTTTGTATCCATCAGGAAACTATACTTGAACTGCCTAACAATTTCGTGAAGACGCGCCTGTGGAAGGTGCGCAAAGAATATCGTTTATCTCGCTAATTGTTCGAGTGCGATCCGGTTCGTCCGCGGACCGAACAAAGCAATAATTAGCGCGACTCCGCACATCGCCGCCGCCAACAGTGTGAAAACCGCGCTGACTCCGCTACGCACCAGCACTGCAGCGATCAGCACCGAAGAAAACGCCGCACTCAACCGGCTCCAGCTGTACGTAAATCCAACCGCGGTCGCTCGAATGCGCGTGGGAAACAATTCCGCCTGGTACGCGTGGAACGCCGCCGAAAACCAATAATTGGAAAGCGTGAGCAGCGCGCCAAACGCCACCACCGTAAACGGAACGTTCGCCGATCCGAATCCCAACCCAAACAACGCAACGAGTATCGCCAAAACAACGATCGTCCACTTTCGCTCGACCCAATCCGCGGTCGCTGCCGCGATCAGCGGCCCGACCGGCGAAACCACCGCGATCAGCATCGTGTACTCCAGCGAATGCAGTAGCGAAAATCCGCGCTTGAGCAAGAACGTCGGCGCCCAATTCGCAAATCCGTAGAAGCCCACAGTCTGCAGCGCCTGAAAGAAAATCATCATCAGTGTCCGCCCGAGGTAGGGCGCGCGGAAAAGTTCGGCGAAGGAGATGCGCTCTGCGTCGGGTGCGACCGCGGCGCCGCCGCCCGCGTCATCACCGGCGCCGAGACCCGTGTCGTGCGCCGTGCGTGACGCAAGCGAATCGGCGAGGTTGGCGAACGATTCCGATTCGAGCGCCGCTAACACCGACTCGGCTTCAGCCGTGCGCCCGCGGCTGGCGAGCCAGCGCGGCGATTCGGGCAGGTGCCGGCGGAACCACCACGTCAGCAACGCGCCGCCACTGCCGATCAAAACGACCCAGCGCCATCCAGCCACAAGAAAGTGCGTCGGCACGAGCAGGCGGGCGAACAAGGCGGCAAGGGGCACGGCGGAAAAACCGACAACCTGCGTGATGGCGACGTAGCGGCCGCGCGCGTAACTCGGAACTATCTCGCTGACGTACGTGTCAATGATGACGATCTCGGCGCCAATCCCGGCGCCTGCGAAAAATCGCAGCACGATCAGCCAGGTGGCAGACGGCGCGAACGCGCACGCGAGCGTGAAGATCGAGTAGAGAAGCAGCAACGTCATGAAGACGATGCGGCGTCCGAAACGATCGCTGCCGATGCCGAAGGCGATCGTGCCGACAAACATGCCGAAGAAGCCCGAGGCGATGAACGCCGTAAATTGCTGCAGCGTAATAAAATGCGATTGCTGCAACGCTGCCCCGATGTAAGCCACTACGAAAATGTCGTATAGATCGAAAAAATTCCCGAGCGATACCAGGGTAATAAACCGCCGGTGAAACCGCCCAAATGGCAGCCGTTCGATCCGCGCAGCGATGGACGCGATGGAATTGACGTCAGTCATTTTTCGAGAGAGTTCGCACGTTAAAAGGTCTGGAGCTGGGAACGTTCGGAGTCTGCCCTGCCTCACAATCACAAGCCATGCGTCGGGATCCTGGAATCACTTCGCGCGCTCGACGATGCCGATTTTCTCTAGCGCCTGCAAATATTCCACAACTACCCCGGTCGGCACCGGACCGTACTCGGCAGAAATGACGTTGCGGATTTCCAGCGCGTTGCGTTTTCCGTCGGCACAATTAAGCGCCTCGTACGCATATTCCTCGCCACTGCCCCATAGTCCTTCGTATTCGAGCAGCTTCGGCGCGGCAATTCCCGCAGTCTTCGCACGATCCATAAAATAGTTGGAACCAAAAACGGCCAGCGGCCCTTTCGGTTGCGACTGGCGCGAAAAAATCAGCAAACCATCGCCCGTCGCTTTCGGCTCGTCGGCATACGCCACTCGGTGGTCGTTCGGAACCTCAAATCCCACCTCGGGAGGCCCAAGGAATAGATGCAGTGCGCGCTGAAGATCGCCGTCATAGCTCGTCTGGTTGCGCATGAAAGTAGTTTTTTCGTCGCCCGACAACTGATTCGAGCGGAACAGAGCGGCAGTCATACGCGCGCTGCGGCTCGCGTTCATGACGGAATACAACTCAACCCCACCGTGACCAGCCAGCATTGCGAGATAGTAGCCAGACGCCGCTCCGATGAACGCAGCGCGCTTTAGTTTTGTGGGATCGATGTTCGCCGCCGTGTCGAAGTTCGTGTGGATATACCGGTCGGGCCAATCGTTCAAATAAATCGCGGGTATCTTAAACGAGCTGTCCTGATACACGTCGTGATCGCTGCCCATCGAATACGGCGCGTCAAGCGCCATCAGCGGCTCCTTGCCGCCTTCCGGCGCGACGAGTGGATAGGCAGCCGGTAGCCCCGCCGCGAAATTGTACGACTGCTCGTTCACGAATTCTCCGAACGCCCACGCGACATCGTGAACGAACGACGGCAAGCTCATCGGCCCGCGCGTCACGTGAAACACGGATTTCGTCACCGGCCCGCCACCGACCATGTCCATGTGTACGACAGCCTTGATGCGCGTCGCAAACTCCGGCTTCGCATTCAACAGCGTCAGCGTCCCTTCGACTTCCGGAGGCCAGATGAAGCGCAGCGTCCGCGCCGGCCGCTCAAGTTTTCCTTCACGGATCAATTTTTGCAGCGTGCGCGCGACTTCCAGAATCGTCACGCAACCGCTCGCGTTATCGTTCGCCCCAGGCCGTTGGTGATCGAGGTGACAACTGAATGCGATCTCTTCATCCCGAAGTTTCGGATCAGCCCCGGGAATTGTCGCCGTGACGAGCTCAGTGAACCCGGGATGCTGTCCCGCCTTTACGACAGCGTGCAACTTAATTGCTTCGCTATTGGCAATCCGGTCGCGCAACGCGCGCGCCGTCTTCAGCGACACCATGAATGCAAACGTCTTGTTCGGCGAAAATGTTTCGAGGTGTCCCCAGCGAATCAAATTCTCATCTTCGCCCGACCACGCCGTTTTCTGATTCTGCGCGTAGCTGACAATCCCCGCCGCGCCAAATTTGCCAACGGCGATGTCCTGCACCGCCCCCGGCTGCGCCGCGGCGAGCACGATCTTCCCCTTTACGTCTTTGCCGGCGTAGTCGCTCTGTTTCGTTCCGTCGCCAACATCGACCAAATCCGCGGTGACGTCGCCGCTCTCACTGTCTTCGGCTAGATTGACCGGCTCGGCCTCGTAGTTCGCGATTTTCACGGCAGCCACGCCGTTCTTTATTTCCCACAATTCCGCGAACTCCGCGTCCCAAGGCGGGCGCGAACGCTGCGTGCCGTAATAAATTTTTCCGTCCGCCGGAAACTGCAGGATCGCGACGTCACTCAACCCATACGCACGAGCGCGCTCGGCGACAATTTCCGCAGCAGAGTGATATCCCTGCGACCCGCGCTGCCGGTGAAATCGGGTGATGCCTTCGAGATTGCGCTTGGCGATCTCGCCCGAAAGTTCCTGCGCCAGCGCAGCGACATCTTTTCCCGGCAACAGCGGCGGCTTCTGCGCCGAAGCGGCGAACGGAAGAAACAGAGCAACGATGGCCAGGATGAGTTTCACGGTTCCTCCTGCGGCGTGGGCATTCTAGCGAACTTTGCCGAAAGTTCGCGCAGGAAGACAAGATTTATAGCGCGAATGCGGGTTCGATCTGGCGCCTCCGAAACGTCACTGGCACAGGGGCTTGCAGGCAATTGCATCCGGGGGAGGGGCACGCCGGCCGGAAGCTCACTCCGTTGAACGGGAGCGGTCCATCGAGACCCTTCACGAATTGTCCACGAAAGTAACGGGGGCGCCGCACGAAGCAGCGGGCCACGTTCGATCCGGAGTGCCGTCCAAATCATTTCTGGGAGATGACGGGAAGCGGCGTGGCATGCTTTTAGTGGAGACGTTCGCGCGTGAAGGTTTTGGTGACAGGAAGCAGTGGCTGGTCGGTTCGGGAGGCGGTGACGCACTTCGACGCCCAGGGCCACGAAGTCGTCGGCGTGGACAACAACATGCGCCGCGTATTTTTTGGCCCCGCGGGCGACACGCTCTGGAATCTGGAACGCCTGAAGGCATCGACCAAGCGTTTCGAGCATGCGCAACTTGACATCCGCGACCGCGCCGGGATCGAGGAACTCTTCACCACGCACAAATTTGACCTGATCGTTCATTGCGCCGCGCAGCCCTCGCACGACAAGGCGCGCGACATTCCGCTGCTCGACTTCGAGGTGAATGCGCTCGGCACAATCAATTTGCTCGAGTCAACGCGACAGCACTGTCCCGATGCGGTTTTCGTTCTGTTCAGCACGAACAAGGTTTACGGCGACGCGCCAAATGAAATCCCGATGAAAGAACTCGAAACGCGTTGGGAATACGCGGGGCCCGAGGACTACGACGGCGTCGACGAAACGTGCCGTATCGACCGCACGCTGCATTCGCTGTTCGGCGCGTCCAAAGCGGACGCCGACCTCGTCGCGCAGGAATATGGCCGCTATTTCGGCATGAAAGTCGGCGTGTTTCGCGGCGGATGCCTGACCGGTCCGTCGCACTCCGGCGTCGAACTGCATGTCGTACGTGGTGAAGATTGGCGTAACCGGCGGTAAATATTCGGTCGTCGGTTACAAGGGCAAGCAGGTTCGCGACAACATTCACAGCTACGACGTCGTCCGCGCGATCGAAGAATTTGCGGCGGCGCCACGGCCGGGCGAGGTCTACAACCTCGGCGGCGGGCGCGGCAACAGCATCTCGATGATCGAAGCTATCGCCAAGATCGAAGCGCTGACCGGGCGCAAGATCGACTGGCACTACGTCGACCAAGCGCGCAAGGGCGATCATATCTGCTACATCTCGAATCTTGCGAAACTGAAACAACACTATCCAAAGTGGGGCATCACGCGAGGAATCGGCGCGACGCTGGAAGAGATGACCGCGTCGGCGCAACGCGCAGCCGCGGGCGCCGGCTAACCTCGTGTGTCCCGGTAGCACAACACTCCTGTCCGTACCCGCTCTCCACATCCTCAATATATGCATGACATGAGCCGGCTCGCTACTCGTCGGCTACAAAAACATCCACAAACTAGACAAATGGCGCACCGCAATCAGCCACGCCATTCGCAAACACCCGGAATTGCAATGAGGGTAAGATGATGGCACCTAAATGTCCTTGGCAGAATCCACGAAAGCCGGCACTGCGCCTGCATCTTCGCAAAGCAAACGAACTACACATTTCCCCGAACTCGACGGCTTGCGAGGGCTTGCCATCTTGCTCGTTGTGCTTTGCCACTATGTCGCGAACGCCGATCACGCCCGTCTTGGATTCTGGCCTCATCACTTTTTGAGCGCGCTCACTGTAGGGTGGAGCGGCGTTGACATGTTCTTCGTCCTATCGGGATTTCTCATCGGCGGAATTTTATTGGACGTTCGGGAATCGCCGCGATATTTCAAGACGTTTTATGCGAGACGCATATTTCGAATTTTGCCGATCTATTATCTTTGGATTCTGATTTATGCCCTGATTGTGGTGGCCGGTCTTTACGGCGGTTTCGCCAGGTTGCCTGTCGAACGCCGGGATGTGAATGCAGTGCCGGTGTATCTGCTGTTTCTCCAAAATTTGATCTACGCACCGTCGCCGTTTCAGTGGAAATGGTTCGTCGTGACTTGGTCGCTCGCGGTCGAGGAGCAATTTTACTTGCTGGCTCCGATTGTCATTCGCCATGTGTCCGTGCGGCGTCTGTTCTGGCTGTTGGGAGTGGTCATCTGCGTAGCGCCCTTGCTTCGACTCAGCGTGTATATGTATTTGCCGAGGTTTTCATATTTGGCCGGCTTCGCGATGCCTTGCCGCGCCGATGCTCTGTCCTTGGGAATTTTGGCGGCGGCCGCGTGGCGGCAAGACCGCTTCAAGAACTATTTGAGTTCGCAGCCAGCAGTATTATCGCTGTGCCTGGCATTGCTATTCGTACCTGTAGCCGCGTTAGCACCATGGTTTGTAAGGCCGACCGGGGTTGTAACCTATGCGATCGGATACAGCGCTCTGGCCATGTTCTACACCTGCTTGCTTCTTCATGCGATCACTCAGGCGGACGGGTTCGTCGCCAAAATCTTACGAGCTCATTGGCTACGCTATCTGGGGGGCATTTCGTATTGCGTTTATCTCGTGCACTTGACCATCAATCAGTGGGCGCACCATCTGCTGCTCCATTCCGAGCCCCAGCTTTACGATCTGCGCGGTCTGAGCGTCACGCTATTGGCCGCAGTCGTAACGTGGATCGTGGCGGCCACCTCTTGGAAGTACGTCGAAGGACCGGCGCTTGGTCGAGGCCACCAATTTGTATATTAGCGTTTTGAGCCGTTCAGAGGAGGAAGCTATACGCGCGGTTGTCGTAGACTGGAATCATTAGCTCTCAAAGCGGCGGCTTTGCGAGGAAATTTCGCCGGGGCGCGCGACATTTCATGCCGAAACCATTCTTCAGCGTACTCGTCGACACGTTTAACCATGAGCACTTCATCGAGGAGGCGCTCGTCAGCGTGCTGGAGCAGGATGTCGCGGGGGTGGAGCGCGAAGTGATTGTTGTCGACGACGGCTCGACCGACCGGACGCCGGACATCGTCCGGAAATTTGAGCCGCGGGTCCGGCTGATTCGCAAGGTAAACGGTGGGCAAGCGTCGGCGTTCAACGCCGGCATTCCGGAATGCGCGGGCGAGATCGTCGCGTTCCTGGACGGCGACGACTGGTGGGCGCCGGGCAAGTTACAAGCGGTGGGCGACGCGCTCGCATCGGACGGCGAGATCGGCCTCGTCGGCCACGGCATCACCGAGGTTTTTGCCGATGGCCAGCGGCACACGGAGCTGCTGCGCGAGGCGCGGCGATTTCGCATCACGTCGCCCGAAGGCGCAAAAGCGTTTCGGCTGCGCAAAAGTTTTCTCGGCACGAGCCGCATGACCTTGCGCGCCGGAATTTTGCGCAAGATCGGTCGCGTTCCGGAGGCGCTGTGTTTTCAGGCCGACGAATATCTGTTCACGCTGGCTGGACTGTATGCGGACGTCATGATTCTGCGTGAACCGTTCACATTCTATCGCCTGCACGGCGCGAACCTGTTTCAGATCGGCGACGGCAACGTCGAGGCGATTCGCCGCAAGGGATGTGTGCTCGCGGCGCTGGCCAAGGCACTGCGTGAAGAGTTCCGGCAGCGCGGCGCGCAAGAAGATATCGCTGAAATTGTCGCCGGCTGGGTGCAGAACGAAGCCGATCGGGCGTTGCTTTTGGCGGATGGCGGCATGCCATGGAAGACCGTTCAAACAGAGTTGAACACCTATCGCGTGGCGCACGAGGACGCTTCGGTCGCCCACTGGATTCTAAAATGCGCAACGCTGCTGCCTGCATTCGCCCTGCCCCCGCGCGTCTATTACTCGCTGATGCGGCGATTTGCGGCGAACAGTCTATATCGCAGGTCGCGAGAGAAGTGGCTGCCCTACCTCCAGCCCGGGCATGTCGATCGGTACCGGAGGCCCGGATCTTGACGGCAACGCGGGGGGCTTCGACAGAACAAAGCCTGAATATTCTGATGGCCGCGGGCGTGCCAAAGCGCCGCGAAGGCGGGGTGGCCACGATCGTCTACAACCTCGGTCGCGAAATGGAACGCCTCGGGCATCGCGTCACCTACGTGTTTCTCGACGACTTGGTCGCTCCAGGATCGGTATCACCACGATTCAGTGAACTGGTTTTTTCGGCGCGGTTGGCGCGCTACATCGAGCGGAGCGCGCAGAACTTTTCCCTGGTGAACCTGCACGCACCGGCCGGCCTCGTCTACGGATTGAAGAGGAAATTCCTGGGTCGGAGCAATGGCCCGGCATATGTGATGACCCTGCACGGATTGGAAGAACGGCGAGTCGACGTGATGACGCGCGAAGCGAAAAAGGGGCGAGCCTGGAATTTCGGATGGAAGAATCGCGTTTGGCACCGTCTATACCACTTTCCAAGATTTCGGTGGGCGATTCGAACAGCCGACGGGGCCCATGCATACAGCCGCGACGTCTGGAATCTGTTGCAGTTGAAGTACGGGCTCACGCCTGATCGCGTCGCCTACATTCCCAACGGCGTCGAACCGCGATTTTTTTCTTCTTCGCGTCGGTACGCTCGCGGGGAGCAACTGAAGCTGTTGTACGCAGGGACGTGGCTCGATCAGCGAGGAATTTTTTATGTTCGCGATGCCCTGCTTCGGTTGGCGCCGAGAATTCCCGGGCTGACACTGACCATCGCAGGCCCGGGCGCGCCCGCGGAGGAAATCATGCGGTTCTTCGGTCCCGAGTTGGCCGCGAACATCGTGGTCAAATCCGTGATCGCTGCGGGCAGTATGCAGGAACTCTACGCCGAGCACGATATTTTGGTTTTTCCGTCGTTGATGGAAGGGCTGCCTTCCGTTTTGCTGGAGGCGATGGCGAGCGGCATGCCTGTGATCACGGCCGAGACGTGCGGCATGCCCGACAGGGTTGAAAACAATTTCAACGGTCTGCTGATTCCCCCCGCGGATGCAACAGCGATCGAGAAAGCGATCCTTGAGCTGGCGGAATCGGAAGAAACGCGGCAGCGACTCGGTCGCGCAGCGCAAGAATCGATGAAGCGATACACGTGGGAAAACGCGGCGGTGCAATTGCAGGATTTATTCCGGCGCGTGTTGCGCTCGGCAGGAACGAAACGCTCATGATCCCGGCGGCGAGTGCGACCAGAACGGCTCCAGTGGAGCGCAATCCCTCATTCAACGCTGAATGCGTCGCGTCTGCCGTCGATGTGAAACATGCAATTCGGGAACGATTGCTGCTCGGCGCAATGGTCGCGGCGATTGCCATTTGCTACTTGGCGTTCCTTTCGCCGGGCCACGTGTTTGTGAACGACGATTTTGCAGCGTACCTCATGCACGCGAAAAACCTCGTTGAGGGGCATCTATACACCGATATTCGATACATTCCGAACCCGGATGCGATGTGGCTGTCTCCCACAAGCGGTTATCCACCCGTTTATCCGATCATTTTGGCGCCCGTGTATCGACTCTTCGGATTGAATCTAAGAGCGTTCAAGTTCGTGACCGCGCTTTGCTTCGTGGTATTCCTGGCATTGTTTTCCGAATTCGCCCGATCGGAACTCGGTTTTTTCCCTACCGCAGTTGTCTTGTTCGTTCTCGCCTTTAACCCCATCTTCTGGGATCAGCGGAATATCATCCTCTCGGAATTTCCCTATGTGATGTTTTCGTTTGCCGCGCTGCTGGCAATAAACAAAACGTACGAGGCCCTTGATCCGCACAGGGTCAGAGTCGGCTCCGTTTTGCTTACTTCCGCGCTGCTCTACTGCGCGTACGGAACGCGAACGATAGGAATTGCGCTGGTATTTGCCTTGATCGCCGCCGACCTGGCAAGATTCAGGCGACCGCGGCGGTTTCTAATCGCTGTACTCGCACTGACCGCATTTTTCATCGTCTCGCAATCGCTGCTGATGACTTCCCCGGGAAGCTACATCCGCATTTTCCATTTTTCGTTTCACACGCTCGCCTTGAACGCGATCTACTACAGCAAAACGCTTTCGTACGTCTGGCAGAACGGATACAGCAAGCAAGTTCAGATCGTCTTCGCATTGCTGTTCACAGCGCTGGCAACGCTGAATTTTGGGCGCAGCTTGTGGAAAGAACGCGGCGCGAAAGAATTCTATCTGCTCGGTTACGTTGCAGTGCTTACCGCTTGGAACGCGCAGATCGGTTTGCGCGGCTTGCTGCCGGTTCTTCCGCTATATTTTCTGTACGGATTCCAAGAGGTCGGCAGAATCTTTGTGAACGCACGGCCGGCGGTTCGGATTGGCGCCATCGCTGCGATGGCCGCTGTGGCCTCGCTCAGCTATGCCGGTCAATTCAGACAGGAAGCAACCGTTGCGGCGGAACCCGATGTGACGGACACGGGCGCACAAGAAATGTTCGCATTCGTTCGAGCGCACACATCTCCGAACGCCACGCTCGCCTTTCCTAAGCCAAGGACGCTGGCGCTCTTTACCGCTCGAACCGTCGGCGCGCTGAGCCCGAATCAAACCCCCGCACAGTGCATTAAATTCATGACGGATATTCACTCGAACATCCTGATCGATCCAGACTGGAGCCGGACGCCACTGGGAAACGCACTTGAATCGAGCGGAGCGAAAGCACTGTTCCGAAACAACGGCTATCGGATTTACAAAGTCTACTGAGTTTCGTACGAAAGCTGCTGGTACCTGAAACGAGAATCATGTCGCAATGCTGACAATCGGTGTCAATTATTCACAGATGCACGATTCGTCTGCATGCATCGTGCGCGATGGCGAACTGCTGTTTGCCGTGGCGGAAGAACGCATCAGTCGCCTGAAGCACGACGCGCGATTTCCGCGGCACGCGATTTCCGCATGCCTCGATTTCGCCAAGGTCCGAGCCGATCAAGTGGATGAAGTGTGTTTCGGTTGGCAGACTGCTGGTCCCGTTTTTCGCCACGATCTAAAAATGTATGGCTTGGGCCAGTGGCCGGCCACCTACCTGAATCTGCTGAACTCCACGCGACATTTCATGAGCATGTGGCACCAGGAATCGGGCGCCTGTGTGTTCGAGCGCACGTTCGGCACTGCGAAGCCACGCATGCGGTTTGTGGATCACCATCTAGCGCACGCGATCAGTACTTACGGGTATTCGGGATTCGACGAGGCGGCAATCGTAGTCATGGATGGACGCGGCGCGTGGGAAGCGACGTCGATCTGGCACGGAAGAAACGGAACGATCGAACACGTTCAGACGATTCCTTTTCCGAATTCGATCGGCGGATTCTACAGTGCGTTCACGGAATATCTCGGCTTTGTGCCGAACAGCGATGAGTGGAAAGTAATGGGCCTGGCGCCGTATGGCGAGCCGGGAATCAAGCTGGATCAATTCATCGACACGGAAGGCGCGAACGGAACGCCATACCAAGTGCACACGAAACGGCTGAACGGCGGGCGCACGGGCATTGCGGGCGGAATTGCGGCGGCGTTGGGCGCTCCTCGCGTCGCCGAAAGCGAAATCGACGGCCGTCACAAAAACGTAGCGTTCGCAGTGCAGGGATATTGCGAGCGCGCGATGATGAGTGTTGTGCGCGCCGCGCTTGCCATAACGAAGAGCAGAAATCTTTGCCTCGCAGGCGGTGTCGCGCTGAATTCCAAAGCGAATGGAAGAATCCTCGCGTCGGGAATTGTTGATAGGATTTTCGTGCAGCCCGCGGCTTCCGACGACGGAGTGAGTCTGGGTGCGGCGCTGGCGCCGTATCTGGATCGCGGCGGCAAATTGCCAAGTCGCGCGATGCGGCACGCATATTTCGGCTCTTCTTTCGACGACGATGCGATCGAGACCGCACTGAAGACCTACAAGCTGCGCTACACCAAAGTGGGCGATCCCTCGGCGACGGCCGCGGAGCTGCTCGCCGTAGGTAACATTCTCGGCTGGTTTCAGGGGCGGATGGAATTTGGGCCGCGCGCGCTGGGTGGCCGGTCGATTCTGGCTGATCCGCGCGACCCCGACATGACAGCAAAAGTGAACAACGCGGTGAAATTCCGCGAATGGTGGCGGCCGTTCGCGCCGTCGATGAAACACGAAGTGGCCGGCGAATACGTGGAGAGCGCGACGGATTCGCCGTTCATGATTTTGACGGCGCAGGTGCGCAAGGAAAAGCAGAGCGTGATTCCCGCGGTCACCCACGTCGACGGGAGCGCGCGGCCGCAAACCGTAGAGCGCGAAGCGAGTCCGGTATATTGGCGGCTGATCGACGAATTTGGCAAGCGAACGGGTGTGCCCGTGGTGTTGAACACGTCCTTCAATCTGCGCGGCGAAGCGATTGTGAATACTCCCACCGATGCGATACGAACTTTTTTCAGCTCGGGAATGGACGTGCTGGTGATTGGCGATTTTCTCGTGGAGAAATAGATTGAAGGGAGTGATCGCGAAACTCACGAAGCGAGAAAACGGTCTTTGCGATTCGTGGAGAAACCGTTGAGCGGAACTGAAGGAAATCTCGGTCGGCTGTTTCTGCGGCATTATTCGTCGCTGAAGCAGCTGGGACGGCTGCCGGTCGTGGGTCCGTGGTTCAGCTGGGCCGCCGGCCGTGCGGTGCCGCGGGATTCTTTGGTGTGGACGCAAGTGCGGACCGGGCCGGCGGAGGGAATCTGGCTGCATTTAAATCCGCGCACAGCTGCGGGGACGATCAACGGAACTGGCGAACGCGTGGAACTCGAAGTGGTCAATGAACACCTGCGCGACGGCATGACCTTCTACGACGTGGGCGCGAACATCGGAATTTTTTCGATGATGGCGGCTCGTGTTGTGGGACCGCGCGGGCGCGTGGTGTCATTCGAGGCCGATCCGGAAATCGCGGAGCGCTTGCAGGAACATGCAAACCGGAACGGGTTCTCATGGGTGAACGTGGAACAAAAGGCTGCGTGGTGCGAATCGGGAAAGATCTTGTTCGAGCGCGTCGATCCAGCGGTTTCGCCCGATCGCGGCGTGGGACACGTTGTGGATTCGCCCACGGAAACAGCCGTCAGCCTCGATGCGGTTGCGCTGGACGACTGCGTTGAGAAATATCCGGCGCCGGATTTTATCAAGTGCGACGTGGAAGGCGCGGAAACGGAAGTGTTTCAGGGAGCGCGGAAACTACTCGAGAAAAAACGGCCGGGGATATTGATCGAGATTCACACCGCGGCGAACCGAAGTTTTCTGCTGGAGGAATTTGCACGGCTGCATTATCGCTGCACGGATTGCGACGAGCTCCATATTTTGGCTTTGCCGCAATGAGCGCGAACATGATTATGCTGTTGGGCCGGCGCGATGAGCCGACCGACGCGATTGAAGAATATTGCGGTTACCTCAGTGGCGCGCTTCGCGCGCATTCCGTTGAAACACAGTTGGTTCGCGCGGATTGGAGCGAGCGCGGCTGGCCGGGCGCATTGCAAGAACTTCATCACGCATCGCAAAGCTGGCGCGGGCGGTGGGTGTTGGTGCAATACACGGCGCTGGCGTGGTCGGCGCGCGGATTTCCTCGGCAGTTTCTGAAGGTGCTGGGCGTGTTGCGGCAAGCTGAAGCACGTGTTGGCGTTGTGTTTCACGACGTCGAACCTTTCGCTGGAAGCAGAGTCATTGATGTGTTGCGCCGACGCGTGCAGTTGAGCGTAATGCGGCGAACGCTGCGCGTCGCCGATCTCGCGTTTTTTCCTATCTCTCTGGAGGTGGTTTCCTGGCTCGGCGACTCCGCGCGCGGGGCTGTATTCATTCCAGTCGGCGCAAATCTGCCGGCTGTACCCATTGAAAAGGCCAGCGGGACCGAAACCATGGACGCATGGAATCCGACGGCCGGTGCGATTCGCATCGCGGTATACGGAATCACGGGCGGCGGTGCCGGTTCCGAGGAGTGCTCCGAAATCGCCGAAGCGCTGCGGAGCGCGTCGAAGCGAGGCGCGCGGTTGGCGCTGCATGCGTTTGGGCGCGGGGCGGCCGAACGTGAAACGGAATTGCGCGACAAATTGAAGAACGTCTCGGCTGAATTGCATTTCAGCGGTTTGCTTTCGGCGGAAGGCGTTGCCGCTGCGTTGCGCGTAGCGGCTGCCACGCTGTTTGTGCGGGGCGGAGTTTCAACGCGGCGAGGAAGCGCGCTCGCGGGAATCGCGTGCGGTCGGCCGGTGATTGCGTACCGCGGGGCGGAGACTGCGCCGCCGATCACGGAGGCCGGCGTCGTGCTCGTGTCGCGCGGGAACACGGGGGAACTTGGCGACGCGTTGTATCGCATCGCTACCGACGAGAGTTTTCGCAGAATTTTGAGCGAGCGCAGCAAGGTTGCGTATGAGAAATATTTTGCATGGAGCGCGATCGCGCGGCGCTATGTTGAGGAATTGAACACAAATACGTAGAGGGCGCTGCTTGCGGCCGTATGCAACAAAACATCTCAACTGCAAAGCTGGTGGTGAACGAAACCATGTGAATAGAACACGGCGGGATGAACTTGCCCCTGCAGTGCCATTCACGCGTCGCCGACAAGCTGCTTGAAAACTACTCGTCTGCCAATGGTCAGCGCGAAAGAGTTTCGATCAGGACTTCTTTCTTTTTTTCCGCGACGTCGCTGAGGGCGTCCAGCGCGGCAAAATATCCGGCCAGTGACGCGGCTGCCAGCACGGCGAACGCTTCGGCGGGCAACCAGGGATTGCCTGTCCAGCGACCCGAAAACAGGAGCCCGCCGCAGACCACGCTCAGGAGAAACTGGACTCCGAAGGCGGCCCAGATGGAAACGCCCGAGGAGCGCTGACCGCGCATTGAGCCGTATTCGAGTTTGCGCGGGAAACTTAGAGAGATCCAGTCGGCAATGGCGAATTGGCCGGCGACCGCGAAGACGACGGCTAAGATCGTGGCGACGAGGACGGGAGTCGTCGGCAAGCCGATGCGGAGCACGAGGAGAACAGTCGACAGCACGATCTCGAAAAGCAATACCGCGGCGTACAGAATATTCTTGGCGAGCAACACGTCGCGAAATCTTACCGGCGCCGTGTAGTAGGTCTGGATCCCTTTCCCTTCGTAGGCGAAGCAATTGTAGGCGGGCGTCATCAGCATCAGGAGGAGATAGCCCATCATCGGCGGAAAAAACATGTCGGAGGTGATGCGCATATGGGTCAAGGTCGGATGCGTGCCGCCGAATTGAGATGTGAACAGGAGTACGAGCACGGGCGGCATCAGCAGCGAGACGAGGACGAATCCGTTGCGCGAGAGATAACGGAATTCCTTGCGCAAGATCGCTGCGACTTGAGGCGAAAACAGGGTCAATGAATCTCGGCCAGGTTCGGATCTTGCCGCTGCTGGAGCGGTTCGCTGGGCTGCCGGGGCAGCTTCGCTGAGCTCTTCGCCGCGATACTGGCTGGCGAAGCGGCGCCACAGCAACGCGCTCAGGAGCGCGATGAAAACGAGGATGCCGGTGACGCCCCCGAAAAACTGGAGCACGTTGCCTTGTCCCGCCGAAGCGATCGCCGACCCTGCCAACGACGGCGGGAGCGGCGCGAGGTACGCCGCGATATGCAGTAAAGATGCGGGAGAATGCGAGCGCTGAGCGTAGTGCTGGAGCGCCGGCCGAAGGAATTGGAGCGACACCATGGCAAGAATGAAAAGGCCGAAGAGCAATTCGCGTGTGCGACGGCGGGCGAGCAAACGCTCAAGCCACGAACCGAGAAGGCGCTCGAATGTGATATTCATCCAGATGAAGAGCAGCACTACCAGCAGAACCGGGGCTAGCAGAGATAGCTTCGCGGTTGCAGCGCCGGCGACCAGAGATAAAAGCCAGCAGACTCCGGAGACGGCTGCGAAGTCGGCCAAGCCGTACGCCAAGCCGATGATGTAGAAGGCGCTAAGACTCAGCGGAAAACGGAGAAGCGTGCGAAATTCAAAGGGCGCGCCGAATCCGGCGACGAAAAGCGGAAATGCCTGCCAGAAAAAGAAAATGCCCCAGAAGAGAAGGAGCAGCCATCCATAGTGGCCCGTTGAGATAGAAAAGTAAGCGCCCCACCAGAATGCGAAACACAATCCGATCACGACGACGCTGGAGAAAATTGCCGCGAAGACCAGGCCGATCAGGTCGAGGCGAGAATTTTTCTTGCGAACCAGATTGCGTAGGATGCGCCAGCGAAGCTCCGCGACAAGTCGGATCTGGTCGAAGACGCCGAGGCTTGTAATTATGTCAGCCACGAGAGCTCTTCAAGCTGCGATCGAGTCGCGCCGCCCTGGCCGACGATCGAGAGGAATATTTGTTCGAGCGTGGTCTGGGAACCTTGCTCGCCTGCGACGCCGGCGCGGAGTTCATCGAGCGAGCCTTGAGCAACGAGGCGGCCCTTATGAATGATGGCGACGTGGCTACAAAGGCGCTCGACGATTTCGAGGACGTGCGAGGTGAGAAAGATGGTGACGCCGCGCTCGGTCATGCGGCCGAGAAGAGCTTTGAGCGCTCCGGCGGCTAGGGCGTCGACACCCTCGAAGGGTTCGTCGAGGAACAGGATGCGCGGGCCGTGGATGACGGCTGCCGCGAGCGCGAGCTTTTTCTGCATGCCGTGGGAGTAATCGGCAATGACGGATTTTGGTCGGTCGGCGAGCTGCATGAAGTTGAGCAACTCTTCGGAACGGCGGCGTGTTGTTTCGCGATCGAGACCGTACATGCGGCCGACGAAATTCAGATACTCGGAGCCGGTCAAGCGCTCGAACAGACCCATGCCTTCGGGGACGACACCGATCTGGCGTTTCACTTCGATCGAGTTTTTGGCGAAGTCGATACCGAGGAGTTGGACGCGGCCCGACGTGGGAGCGAGCAAGCCCGTCAACATCTTGATCGTGGTGGACTTGCCGGCGCCGTTGGGACCGAGGAATCCGAAGAACTGGCCTGCGGCGACGGTGAGGTCCATGCCATCGACTGCGATGAGAGGGCCAAAGGTGCGGGTGAGTTTTTCGGTGACGATGGCGGGTTCGGTCATGCGGGATTCGCGGTGCGAACAGGCTCCGTGATTATAGAGATGAGCGTGACTTTAGCACGAGGTTTCGAGTGCCAAAATGGGAATGGAGACCCACCCCCCTGGTTTTTGCGCAAGTGTTGATAGGCGGAGAGAAGACGCTGCGGTCGGGCGGAGCGAGCCCCGCCCCTACAAGGCAGGACTACGGAGCCAGTCGAGATCGTGCTTGGCTTTAGTGCGGGAAGGCGAATTCAAAACCCGTACCCTCCCAAAGCCAGACAAATGCGGCATCCGGTGAAAAACTGTCGGAAAAGGGAAGGGCGGGACTAGCGTTTGGGGGGGAGGGGCAGCGGAGTGGCGCCGACCAGGTGGGGGTCGCGGGTGGGGAGGGCGGCTAGGACGGCGGGGAGCTCGACGCGGAAGGTGGCGCCGCCGTTCTGACCGTTGTAGCACATGATTTTGCCGGTGTGTTCCTGGATGATGCCGAAACAGATGCTCAGGCCGAGGCCGGTGCCTTTGCCGACGGGCTTGGTCGTGTAGAAGGGGTCGAAAACGCGATGGGGCTCCTTGATGCCGGGGCCCGTGTCGGAGAAAAGGATGATGACGTTGCCGCGGTCGCGGACAGTTTTGATGGTGAGGACGCCGCCATCGTGGGATTCCATGGCGTCGACGGCGTTGTTGATGATGTTGAAGAAAACCTGCATGAGTTGATTGCCGTCGCCGCGTACGCCGGGAAGAACGGATTCGAGCTGCAACTCGACTCGCGTTTTGGCGGAGCGGAGGTCGAGGGAACGAAGCTGCATGGCGTTAGTGACGACGGTGTTGATGTCGAGCAGAGTGCGCTCGGGCGGCACCTGGCGGGCGAAGCTCAGGAGATTGCCGACAAGAGTTTTGGTGCGACGGGCCTGATCGCGAATTTTGGCGGAGGTGGCGCGCGCTTTTTCGGTGAGAGTGGGATCGTCGGCGAGAAGATCGGAATATCCGAGGATGGCCGCAAGCGGATTGTTGATTTCATGGGCTGCGCCGGCGGCGAGCTGGCCGAGGGAGACGAGTTTTTCGGTCTGAACGAGCTGCGCCTGAAGACGCTGGAGATTTTCTACGGATTGCTGGGAGCGGGAGAGCAGGCGCGCGCGATCTTTGTCGGCAATGTAGGTGCGCGCGAAGATGATCAGCATCAAGGGGATCGATGCGATCAGCGTGGTTAGGGTGCGGTAATCGCGGATTTCGTGAGCCTCGTGAGAATAGTGGACGGAATAGATGGCAAAGAGCGGAAGCGAGATGGCGGCGGCCATGGCGAGGCGGGACGCCCAAGTGCGGTCGCCGAGAAAATTGTCGGGGGGCGCGGCAGGCTCTTCATCGCCCGAGGTTTCGAGAGCGGCGCGATTGCGGTAGGCGATGAAACCGGTGAGAGCGAGCCACAGGAATGAAGAAACCAGGGGTAAATCGTAGGGGCTGCCGGTGGAATAGCGATGGGTGGAGATCGCGACGTTGATCATCACCGACGAAAGCATGTACAGCGTGGCGGCGCCAAAGAGATTCGCGTAGACCAGGCGCCATGCACCTTTGGAACGCAGCCAGAGATAGGCCAGGCCGCCGACGATCACCATATTCTGGATATTGCTGATGAGGTCGTAGTTGAAATTGTATTGGGCTTCGGATGGGAGCGCGTACATCCACGGAAAGACGACGAAGATGTAAAGAAAGGTCCACCAGGTGAGGAGCGAGACGAAATCGAGATAGCCGAGGCGAAGCTGGAGCTCTTCACGGCGGCGATGCGGCTGGAGGGCCAGGGCGGCCATCATCGGGATGCCGCGAAGGAAGAAGACGATGTCACCGCCGTACATGACGGGGGCGTGCTCGTGCTTGTAGACCTCGACGTAGGTCCAGTCGAATTCGCCGAGCATCCAGAGCGTGCAGCTCAAGGCGAGGAACATCCAGAAAATGTTGCGACGCCAGTGAGGCGTACCTGCGTTGAGCAGCAGGAAGCCGTTGGCGATTAGAGGGACGATGCACTGGACGAGATTGCCAAAGGTTGAGAGTTGTTGGCTGCCCTGGGGAAACACAAGGGACATAGAGGCGTACGTGGCTATCGTAATGAGCCACAGGGCCAAAAATGTAAAGATGGGCCGAGAGGAAGACATGTCTTTGCTTAAGAATATTTTAGGCGGGAATGGAGGCGGGCGGCGGGCGGGTTGGGTGCGGATTGGCTTAAGGATAAAGAGAGGGGTGCTGCGAGGAGGCGCGCGAGGGGAGGAGAGTGGCGAGCGGCGAGTGCCGAGTGCTTGGCGGAAAAACGAACTGAAAAAGTGTAGAGATATTGCCGGGATGGGGCGCATTGATGCTGCGCCCGTACAATCTTCGCGCTGCGGCGCGTTATGGGACGCTGACCAGGGTGTTGGCGGCGAATTGTTGCTGGAAATGCTCCATTGTGATTTTCAGCCCTTCGGCTAGGTCGACTTTGGGCGTCCAGCCTAGCAGGCGTTTGGCCTTGCTGATAAGCGCTTTTTCGAGATTGGTCCACGCGTCGCGATTGCTTTCTTTTCCGCCGTGGAGAATGAGCAACTGGAATTGAACAGCAAGCGCGGCATAAACGGGAATGCGCGAAGGCGCAAGCGTATTAACTAGAACGGCGACTTTGAGGCGACGATCAGCTATTTTCGTATCTATGGTGGCCCAATGCGAGTGTCATCAAAGCCTGGGGTTGGCAGATCCCGTTCAAACGCAAGCAGCAGGGCCAGGTCTTCGGCACGAATCCGCTAGCGGTCCAGAACCAGTGCGCGGGCCGTAGGTGTTGAAGATGCGCACTTTATCAGGCGTTTAATGCGTCGAAGTGGCTGCTTCGTGCAATACGCCGGCGTCACCACGCTCGCGGGCAACGAATTGATCGTGAATCCATGCGTAGGTTTTTTCGAGTCCTTCACGGAGCGTCGTGTCGGGTTCCCAATGAAGATAGTGCTGGATCAAGGTGTTGTCGCTATTGCGTCCGTTTACGCCTTTTGGAGCGCTGAGATCGTATTTGCGGTCGAGCCGGATACCGGCGATGTCTTCGACAATGTCGACGAGGCCGTTGATAGAGATCGCTTCGCTCGATCCGAGGTTGATGGGTTCGAGAATTTGCGAGCGAAAGATCAGGTCGATGCCTTTGATGCAATCGTCGATAAACATGAAGCTGCGGGTCTGCTCGCCGGTACCCCAAATCTCGATTTCGTGCTTGCCTTTGAGTTTTGCTTCAACAACTTTGCGGCAAATTGCAGCGGGGGCTTTTTCGCGGCCGCCGTACCAGGTCCCCCACGGGCCGTATACGTTGTGGAAGCGGGCTACCCGGGTTACGAGTCCGAAATCTTCTCGAAAATGGCGGCACATTCGTTCCGAGAATAATTTTTCCCAGCCGTAACCATCTTCTGCAAGAGCGGGGTAGGCGTCTTCTTCTTTGAGCGAGACCGCGCCGAACTCTCTCTGCTTGTCACAGTTATATACGCAAGCCGAAGAAGAATAGAAGAATCGCTGAACGCCACGTTTCAGAGAAGCTTGCAGCATTTGCGTGTTGATGAGGACGGAGAGCATGCACAAGGCTTTGTTGTGCTCGATAAAACCCATACCACCCATGTTTGCCGCCAGATTGTACACTTCGGTCGCGCCATGGGCGGCTGTCTCGCAATTCTCTGCGGCGTTTAGATCCAGTGATAGATTTTCGACGTCGTCGAAGCGTTGATACCAGTGATCGACGGGCTTGATGTCCACGGCGCGAATCGAGGTAACGCCGCGCCTGCGAAGGTCGGCGACCAGGGCACCACCGATGAACCCGCCTGCGCCCGTCACGACGATTGTGGTGTTTGCGGCCGAAGCCATGCTTTTATTTAGTCAGATAACAGTAACTGTTGACAAGATTAAAATTAAGGCGACTCAGTGCGACGTGGTTGGATCGAAAAGCATCGGGGACTGACCAACTTCGATCTTGTTTCCTTTCAGACCGCCGGCGCGCCAAGCAGAGGCGTCACCGTTCTGGAATGCCATTGACCGGGAACCGTGAATTGCCTGGGACCGTCGGGATTCCAGGCAACAAATCGGTGCGGGCGATCGCCAACTAGCTCGCAGATCCAGAAGCCGTCGGCGTCCTGCTTACATTGATTCATCTTGGCGCCGACCATCCAGTTCCGAATGACTCCGTAGGCTTTACCCGCGGGCGTCAGCGCTTGAGTCGCAGCGTCAATCATTTGAAGCGGGGGACCTTGATCCCAAGCGTACCAATAAAAGCGTTGCACTCCCCCCGACCACGCGAGGAGATAGGCGCGGGCGACGTAGGATGCGGCGATTTCGTCGGTGTCGAACGTCGATGGCTTGAGCCAACCGGTTTCCGTATTCCGGAGAGACTTGCCGCTGACGCGATTGTCAGCTCGCCTGTTTGACCTGCTGAATGGACGCCACCATTTTCTCGGGCGGCTGCGCGTTCACGTAAAAATGGTAGCCAATCACGTCAACGTATTGCCCGCCGCCTTTGCTGAGGAACTCGTTGACCCACGGAACTCCTGACGCGTTGTTCGTGGCGGCGGGCGACACGATCGTCGCCTGTGGATCAATGCCCTTGATGATCGTTGCGGCTTCTTCGTCAGTGTGATGAGTTCATCCGCCGAGCCGGACCAAAACACTTTGTAGTTGGGCTCGTTCCAGATTTCGTAGGTGTGGATTCGGCCCTTGCAGTGCGTTGCGATTGTTTTTACGTAGTTCGCGCCAGTTTTGAATATCCCTATATGTATCTAATCGTTAGCGGCGTTTCGCACGGCAGGCGATGCTGGCAAATCTGAGCCCTGTTTCGATAAATCAAAGCCCGAGAATCGAATTCTGGCGTTGCAAAAACTTCCCTTCTAGAACGCCACGTTCGGTGAGAATTAGCAACCTCTCATTGGTAGCCGAAAATCGATGCTGACAGTTTTCGCGCTCCATTTCGATCTTTTCCCCTTAGGATTACCAGTACCCGGCTCCCAAAAGGAACTTGGGAGGTGCTTTTTGACAGAAGTCGTTAGCTCGCGGATCGACGTTTTGATCGCCGACCGAGACCATATGGCCGGTCAATTGATGGCCAGCGCCCTGAAGGGCTGCCGCAACCAGTTCGATGTGGTCGTTGTTGCCACCAATTCCGAGGCTGCAATCGAGAACTTGGAAATCCACAAGCCGCATGTAGCCCTCGTCAGCCCCGAACTCGCGGACGGCTCTCAGACCGGATTCAAGGTCCTGCAGACCCTTCGCGCTTCGCATCCCGAGACTGCAGGCATTATGATGTTGCATTCGATTGTGCGGGATTCGTGGGCTAGCACCCAGGAACTCGACTACATTCTCGACGGCCTAACCCGGCTTAAGCCGGTTCAAATCAGTTCGAACGGCGGCATGGCGCAGCTGACTCCCAGCGAGTAGCAGGTCGTGACGTTAGTGGGCGAAGGAATGAAGAATCGGGAGATCGCCAACCATCTGGGCTTGGCGGAGCATACGGTGAGCAACTACCTGTATCGCATCTTCGACAAGTTGGGCGTCGGAAGCCGTCTCGAACTGGTCCTCTACGCCATCAGCCACCAAAACACAGGCGTCGAAGGGTAAGCCGTCGCTCCCGGCGCCGGCTCAACACCGTGATCGACAGCACCGATGCTGTGACTTTATTCGGAGCAATCTTGACGTTCAGTGGCCGCCGGTTGAGCCTGGTTTAATGTTAGCAGCTGCGTGATTCGCTGGTATTTAAGGCCGCAGCCACGCGTCGCGGTTTTCCGTAACAAAATCATCATCGTTCAGATGAGGATAAGCATTATAAATCCGATCGATTTCCTCTCGTTGCCCCGGACTGAGAGATTCCTTGGGATTCAGACACCAGGTGCCTTCCAGCAAACCTTGGCGTCGCAAGACTTCGTGCAGGCCGGCGATGCATCCTGCGAAGTTGTTGGCGACGTCGAAGAAAGCTGCGTTGCAATCCGTGACTTGGGCGCCTTTCTCGATGAGGCTTTTCGAAACGCTTTTGTTATCGCAAGCGTTGGCCTGACACTCCTGCAATAATTCCGACGCACGTCGTGTCCAGACGGCCCAGTGACCCAGGAGACCTCCGACGATGCGGCGGCGTTCGGTTCTGCCGGCGACTCGGAAAACGTGAGGCGTGACGAGATCCATCACAATGTTGTCGTCGTTGCCGGTGTAAAGCGCGATGTCGCGTCCTGACTCGGCCACGGCCCGGACGACATCGAGCGTCTGGTAGCGATTGAACGGAGCAATCTTGATCGCCATCACATTCTCGATTGTGGCGAACTCCCGCCAAAAACGATACGACAACACGCGGCCGCCGACGGCAGGCTGCAAGTAGAAGCCAATCACGGGGAGAATTTCGGCGACGCGGCGGCAGTGAGTTAAGAGCGCATTGTCATCGGATTGCTTCAGTGCGGCCAAACTCAATAGCCCAGCGCTGTAGCGCAGTTCCGCAAGCAACTCAGCTTCTCGAATGGCCTGCGGAGTCGCTCCACATATGCCGCCGATTCGAATCAGGGGTTCCGTCCGGCGCTGGTCGGCGCGATCCATTTCTTCGGCGGCGAGTTTCAATACGGGTTCGAAAAGCCCGTGTCTTGGGTCACGGATTTCGAATTGCGTTGTGTGCACTCCCACCGCCAGGCCGCCGGCGCCAGCAGCGATGTAGTAGCGAGTAAGGGCTCTTTGACGCCGTTCGTCGAGATGCCGGTTTGCGTTCAGTGCAAGGGGATGGGCGGGAATGGCCGTGCCTCGTCGCAGGACCTTATGTACTTTGGAATCGAGCTGTTTTGTCATTTATTTCGAAAAGCCTCACCGCTTTGCGATTAGAAACGCCCGGCGCGATTTTCAAAATGCGTGGGCTTGGTCGAGGTTGCTTCGCCCCGCGCAATCCAATCGGCGATCCACATCATCAATTGCGTGGCGCTGACACGTGGAAGGCCGAACAATGTGAAGGCCTTGCTCGCATCACTCAGCAGGGCATCATCCGACTCCGCACCTTCGAAGCGCACCGGTTTCTGGAAGATTGTTCCGAATTGCTCAGCCACGCGACGAACGCTGAGCAATTCCGGGCCTGCGATGTTGATCACAAAAGGAGGGGTCGATGCGAGGGCGAGCGCTTGCAGACTGATTGCGCTCGCGTCTCCTTGCCATATTGCGTTGGTGTAGCCCATGGAAATCGGAACCGGCCGTCCCGCGTGGACGCACTTTGCAATGTCCACGAGGACGCCGTAGCGCATCTCGCACGCGTAGTTGAGCCGAAGGACCGATAGGTTCGTCATACCCACGCGACTGAAGTGTTCGAAGATTCTTTCGCGCCCGAGGCAGCTCATCGCATATTCGCCCACGGGATTGACCGGATCAGTCTCGCGCGATCCACGCGCGGAGACTGGGCAAAGTCCATAAACGTTGCCGGTGGAAAACGCCGCGATTCTGCTGTGACGGTATCTCTCGCCGATGAGTCCCGGCAAAAAACTGTTCATAGCCCAAGTCATCGATTCTTGTCCGGTGGATCCGAACTTCATGCCCGCCATGTACACGACGTTCGGTGCTTCCGGGAGTTTCGAAATGGATGCTCGATCGAGCAGGTCGCATCGAACGGTTTCCACACTCCATGCGTGCAACTGGCGTTCGCAATGGTCTGACGAGAATCGCGAAACCCCGATGACCTTGCGCCGAATCCCTGCGTCCTCCGACGCACGCTTGGCCATACGTGCGAGTGTCGGCCCCATTTTTCCGCCCACACCCAGGATCACTATGTCGCCTTTCACGGCCGTTAATGCACGCACAGTTGCTTCGGTGGGTTCACTTAGGAGTTCGTCCAGCTCCTCGACATCGCGAATCGATGCTTTTTGGCTTTCTGTCGCCATGTAGTCGGGTTTCCCTCAGTACCGCGCATAGTTCCGATCAAAATGAACGCGCCTGATTGTACTTGAGCACCTCAAGTATCGTCAGCACCGGCCGATCTCTGATCCGTCGTAACGCAGATCAACGTGACGCTGCGAGGTTGGCGTGATAGCGTCTAGCGGGTCGATTTGCGAATTTTTATGGGAGCCGCCGTTGATGCAGCTGCGCGCCATGACCAAGGCGGATATTTCTGCCGCACAGCGCCTGAAAGAGATTGCGGGTTGGAATCAGACCAAAAGCGATTGGGAGCGCTTCCTGGAAACGAGCGCGGCGGGTTGCTTTGTCGCGGAGTCGGACGGTGAAGTACGCGGCACCGCTGCGACCATTTCTTTTGAGAATCGATTCGCGTGGGTCGGCATGGTATTAGTGGACCCGGCGTACCGCGGCCGTGGGATAGGTACGAGGCTTTTAAAGCAAACCATCGAATACCTGGACGCGATGCATGTTCCGTGTATCAAGCTCGACGCGACTCCGGAAGGAAAGCCGATCTACGAGAAACTGGGATTCTTGCCGGAATACGAAATTGAGCGATGGACCCTGCGAAGAGATCCTGTTCCGATGAACGAGCAATTTCACGCTGGTTGGCCTACTGATCTATCTCCCAGTCTCGTGGAAGAAATCGTTGAAGCAGATCGAGAAATATTTGGGGCGGATCGCAGTGCGCTCCTGCAGTCTGTCCATCGAGAAGCGCCTGAGTTCACCTCGGGAATCTCTGCAGAGGGAAAGCTGCAAGGATATGCCTTCGGACGGAGAGGCTCGTTCGCGGATCATCTCGGCCCGTGGATGGCCAATGACGCCTCCACCGCTCGCAAGTTGTCGGAACAATTTCTCTCTCGATCGAACCGCGACGTTTTAATCGTCGATTATTTGAAGTCGAACAACATCGCGGGACAATTATTACGCTCTTTAGGATTTAGCTTCATGCGCCCGCTGACGCGAATGTATCGAGGGGAAAACGCCTTTCCAGGATGCACAGAACGACTTTGCGCGATTCTAGGGCCGGAGTTCGGATGAGCGGAGCCACTCAACAACAGCGCATCTTCTACGGTTGGTGGATCGTCGCGGCAGCATTTTTGAATCTTTTCTTCGCCGTCGGCGTCATCTTCTACGGATTCCCAGTCTTCTATCCGGCGTTCGTGGAATCTTTGGGATTCACTCGCGCCCAAGTCACGCAGGGTTTTCTGTTCGGATTTCTTTTCGCCGGACTGCCGTTTGGCTTACTGGCCGGAGCGGTGATCGACCGGATCGGCGTGCGTTGGGTGATACTTTGCGGCGTGGCTCTGACTGGCGCCAGCCTGCTGCTCATGGGTTCGATTACCAAACTTTGGCACTACGAACTGCTTTGCGTTATGGAAGTCCTTGGATACGTGCTGGCGGGCCCGATTTCGAACCAAGTTCTAATCACCCGATGGTTCCACTTACGGCGGGGTCGCGCGATGGGCTACGCCTACCTCGGACTAGGTCTCGGCGGCGTAGTCTCCCCGCTCCTTGTAAATTTCCTGATAGGCACAATCGGTTGGCGCCATGCGCTCGAAACTATCGGCGGCCTGATCCTCGCTATGCTTCTGCCAGTTGGGATCTGGATTACGCGTTCAAGCCCTGCCGATCTGAGTCTCTTGCCCGATGGCCTCAGCACACCTGAAACTGCGGCCAGGGTTGCCGAGAATTCTGTGCCGACCTCCCAAGGAATTGCCACCGCAATTCGAACCGCCAATTTCTGGCTCATTCTTATAGGCGCAACGTTGGTCATCGGGGCCATTGGCGCGGTCATCCAGCATCTTATTTTGTTTCTCAAAGATCAGGGTTATTCGGCGACCGCAGCTTCGCATTTCTCCACCGCTTTGCTGGCCTCGAGTCTCGGCGGACGCGTGTTGGTGGGTTACCTCGCCGACCGCTTCCGAAAGAAAAATCTGATGGCACTTTTCTACCTGCTGATCGGTGGCTCGACTCTGATAGTCGGAGTGACTCACCACCCGATCGCGATCTGGACCTTCGCCGTGATCTTCGGTTTTTCGATGGGCGCGGACTATATGCTCATTCCACTGGTCGTAGCGGAATGCTTCGGCGCAAATTCTCTCGGCAAACTACTCGCGCTGATCATCATGGGCTACTCGCTGGGACAGTGGTTCGCACCATGGATTGCAGGAGCGATTTTCGATGCGCGCCACAGCTACGAATTGGCATGGAAAATTATGGCCGCCGCGGGTGTGCTAGGCGCCGGCTTGATTTACGCAGTGCGCGTTCTCCCGAAGGAGAAAACGTTGAGTCGGGCAAGCGCCTGAGCCACCTGGATTTACCTCATCATTTGGTAGCAGCCGATATCTATTTTCCCGGCTCGCACTCGCGGCGAGCCGTCAAGGTCGAGTTCCCCAACGGGCAATCCTGTGGCGGCACCAGCGCCAATCGCAGGAGAATCCGAACTCGAATGAAAATCTTTCCTGGTTGGATCGACAAAACGCGGATCTAGGAACACGGAGTGAACATCGTTCCCCGTTGACTGAACGTACTTGTCGAATCCGGTCAAGCTGTCGCCGGACTCAACCCACCTACTGTCATTCGCTCCTGAATCGCAGTAGTAGAGATTGTGATCGATGATTGCAGGCGGATTTTTCCTATCGACTTTCGATTTGTTCACGGCGACCAGACAACGTGAACCGGCGTACATAGTGTTGTTCTCAAAAATATCGTCCGCCATGTTCCACTGCATCTGGAACTCGCCTGAGCCCGTTCCCGCCGTATCGTTGTCGTAGAGTGTGTTGTTAACGACCGTGCAATGGTCGGTATGCCCTCGCTCAGGGGCATAGCCGCCTATCGAAATACCCGCGGTATTGCAGTGGTAGATCAGGTTGTTCCGCGCGGTGATGTAACTGGTAGCGCGGTCTCTATGTTCGCTCGCCAGTTCGATTCCAAAATCCACGTCGTGAATAACATTCCGCTCGATCAACACTCGCGTGCCACCGTCAACGTAAATCCCGTCCGAGGATTGGTCATCGCCGTATGCTGGGTTGCCACGCGACGTAATGTTGTAAACCAAGTTCTCGCTTACAACGCCGTCGCGAGCCTGGTCGACGGCAGGGTCGGGCGCCGTGCGCTCAAACCCAATGACGTCGATTCCGATGTTGTTGTTGTCGTGGACGACGTTGCGCGTGATGCGGAAATTGGTGACGTTCCCATTCACCACGAGCGACTCGCTTGATCCGGTCTTGAGGTGATGCACCTCATTTCCGTCGATGATCAAGTCGGTGATCGGAGTCTTGGCGTCAGTACCGTACACAGCGATACCAAACCCGTTGCCGCCTCTTCCCGGAGCGTCGCGGCCGTTAAATGTCTGCTCGATGTGATGGACGTTGTTCTTCAGGAGTTCGATGTGCGAGCCCGCTCCGGTAACGCTTATCCCCAACGGAGTGAGTCGATGTTCGGCGGTATGAAAGTTCCGAATTTCAAAGCCTTCGATTCTGACGTAACTCTGATTGTGAATCGTCAGAATGCCGTCTCTGCCTCTTGGGACGAAACGCGTCGCGTCCAGGATCGCCGTTTCTCCTGGATAGCTTCTTAAAGTTATGAATCCATCGCTCGAGTTGCCAGAGGCTGTGATGCTCACCAATTCTTCGTAAATTCCTCCGCGCACATTGACGGTACTGCCCGCACGAGCCTTGTCTATCGCGTGTTGAAGCGTGCGCCAAGGTGCGGCTTGGGTGCCCGAATTCGAATCATCTCCGGCTGTCGAGACGTAGAAGGAAGCGTTGGACTGGCCAGATGCTCCGGAGACACACACAAATAGCGCAAAAAGAGTTAAGAATTTCACGTTCATCCCCTATGCAAGACACGTCGTTGGCAGAAAATGCGGTGTGCACTTATGAGTGTGCCGGCGTTCCCCGAGAACTCAGGATTTTCTTCGCATTCGTTTGATAAACCTTCTGCAATATTTCGTCCGGAAGTCCGAAACCATTCAGGCTCCAGTGGTAGCTGAACATATCGGTTTCGTAGAAGTGCTCGTCCAATGTTTCGAGAATTCGGAAGGTGACCCGGTACATCGGTTTGTCGAATCCCATGTCCGTGCCGTATACCAACCGGTCGGCGTACTTCACATAAAACTGCGATGCGAAGCGGGGGATCGGTGCTGTCTCCGCATATCGCGCGGAAATATCGGTGTACAAATTGGGGTGTCGTTCCAATACTTGGCCCAGTCGCGTCAGGTCGTAGTCGAGATTGGCGAGATGGCAGGCAATAAAGGTCGTACCGGAGTGCTTCTGTACCGTGCGCTCGAGAATGTCGATCATCCCCGAATGCCCAACAATCCCGGGCTGATTATCCAACCGCCACTCGAAGGCATTCATCAGTCCGTCGTTGGTGTTGTCCATTGCTTCGTACATCCAGATCGGATCCGCAACGTGAATGCTCACGGGCATCCCCAATTGACCACATCGATCAAAGAGAGAGTCCATGCGGCTATCGTCGGGATGCATGCCAACTGCGTTGATGGTGCTTGAGGAAAGCCCTTTCCCTTTGTCGTGAAGTTCGCCGATACCTTGCGCGCCCGCGCTATGACATTTTTCCAGCTCGCGTACTGCTTGCGGACCGAATCCGCCTCGGTCATAACCCGTGTAATCGAAACCGCACCACAATTCGAAACGATCGGGATAGGCAGCGAACTTTCGACGGGTATCGGCAAATGCTTGCCCTATCGAATCCGTAAGGACGATCGTCTTCTCGATTCCGACCTCGTCCATATTCTTCACCCAATCGCTGATTTCCTCCGGCGTCTTGGCATAGGCGTGGGAGTGCATATCGATGATTGGAAATTTCGCCCTTGGAACTTCTGTAACCGGAATCTTGTATAACGATTTCGGATGGTAATCCTTCAGCAATATCGTCTCGGGCGACGCTTCTTTGGACTCATTCTTTCCGCCCGCCGCACCGGCATGTGAATCCTGAGGACTTTCCGCATACCGAGCGCCCCACATCGGCGTAACGCCAACTGCCAATCCCGTCGTCTTCAAAAAGGAACGGCGTTTCATGCATTCTCCTTTGCGGGTCTCTTCGGCACAAACACTTGTCTCTGATCGCTTGCGTTCTAGCCCTCAGTGAGTCTTACTGAGGAGTTGCCTCCAGCAAAAGATGCTTCGAAAAATCCGCAGACACATGCGCGACCGGCCCCCGAACGACTCCGAAATCCTTCCCATCCACGTAGTCGACGACGTGATATGCACGATCATCCAAACCGCGCAACTCCAGCCCACCCTTCCAGTCCGCTGCATAGAATGCGTAATACATCTTCTTGTCCTTCCGTATGACGTGCGCTTCGGGCAAATCAAAACCAATATCGTAAAGCGTGCCCAGATATTGGCCGCGCGCAAGTCCCTTTTCCCGATAAAGCTCAAGCCACTTCGTGAAGCTCTTCTCGCGGTCAGGCGTGAGGTCCGACCTTCCGTGCTTCTCGACCAGCGAAGGCAACACGAACTGCGTGCCAACAACTCCTCCAATACCCAGCGTGGAAGCAAAATCATCGTGATTGTCGCTCAGTTCGACGTGATCGCCGAAGTAAGGCACGTCGTCGCCCATCAGGCCTTTGATCGTTTTGCCTTTAGAGCGCACTTGGAAAGAACTCGTCGGATCGGAAGCAACCGACATATTGAAATGCGGCATGGTGTAGAACGAAAAGGCTGTGCCGCAGGGGCAGAACTCCACCAGCGATCCGGGCTTAGCACTCTGTGCCGCATCATAAATTTCGCGGAAAAAATCCGGCAAAGCTTCAACCGAATCCTCAGGACGTTTGTGGTGATGTGCGGGGTTGTAACAAGGGGGCACGCCGTTCATGTGCTGGCCGTCGAGTTTCAGGCCATCAAATCCCCAGTCGACGAGGATCTTCCGCACCAACGCTTTGTGATATTCGACGACTCGCGAATTAGCGGGGCAAAGGTAATAGGAATCCCACCACGAAATCTTGCGCCGTGAACCGTCCCGGTTTTCCAAAGCCAGCTCAGGTTCATTTGTAAGCAAGTTGGAATCGGGAACCGCGCTGAGCGGCGACCACCACAGTTGCGCTTTGAATCCTTCCTGATGGATCCGGTCCACCATCGCCTTGATGTCGGCATCCCCACGGGGAAATTTCTTCCGATCGAGTTGCCAGTCCCCATAATTGTTCTGCCATCCATCATCCAGCGTGACCCAGGTGAAGCCCATTTTCTTGACCGTCGGCAACGTGTCGTAAACCTGGTTCGGCTTGAAATTGCGCCCGTATCCCCACGCGCACCAGATCGCTCCAAAGGCGCTCTCCGGAGCGGTAGCCATCTGGAATCCCTGCTTCGACATAAAGCGGCGAAACGTAAGAAGCGTCCGGAAATAATCGCCGTCGTGAACCGCAACGAACGACCGAAACGTGTGCATGCTTTCACCGGGCAATAGCTCTTGGTCGCGTTTATATTGCACGCTGACACTAGCCTCATTCGCGGTGGGCATCGAAACTGGCAGCGAAATCAGGCGCGGCTGTGGTTCTACCAAGCCCACACCGATTCCCACATCCTTGCGCCACACGTCGACGATGGGCGTGCCGCCACCGTAGTCGCTGTCATTCATGCCGAGATAATTCTGTTGAGAGAAGCCGGCGTGCAGTGGAACTACCCAGTTCGGCCGCTTCTCATAGGAGCCGCTCTCAAACGACCAAAAAGGGATCTGCGCGCCACCTCGTTGCGCATCGATCGTGTACGCATTGTTGTTCCACTCGAGAATCGCCAGCCGCGCATTCCCCGTATTCGTATAGGTGACATCGAAGACTGCAAGGTTGGAGAAGTCGTCATAAATAGTGATGGAAAGAGTCTTCCGCAGTACACCCGAGGTGCCGGTGAGGGTGAGCTTTTCACCACCGCCAAAATTATCTGCGACGCGTTCGTGTGATTGCGAAGCCAACGCAAAGTCGTCCCAGGAGCGCTCGCTTCCTTTGACAGTCTCCGACGCCGAGAATGCCCCTAACGGAATTTCCTTGCCCTCGAATCGCGCCACCACACGACTGCGCATATTGTTATCGAACTCGATGCGAAGGTCCGAACTCTGGATGCTGGGCAATCCAACCGGAGCAGGAACGCGAGTGGCGCGCGACGCGGCCTTATCAGGACGCGCTGCCACCTGCCCGCCTACGAGCGACACCGCAAGGATGACTACCGTAAAGAACGTCTTTGTCATGGTTTTACGCCGAGTTCGGAGTGTGCCCTTCTTGTGGAAATCCCGTCAGCTTTTATGCCCAACGCGACCGCTTTCGAACTATTTCTCTTTATATCTTTTCATTTCGCTTGTCTAGACTAAACCGTCTGGCACAACGACCGGGCCCTAGAACAAGGGGGAACCGAAGTGCGGATAAATGGGCTGAAACGGGGAACAGGAGCGTCGTCCGTAACCAGCAAACACTCACCGCTTTTACGTGACGAGCAAACCAGGACTAACTGGCGGAGACTGTGCCGTATGAAGGCGGCACCTGTTGGCATAAGTTGGTTCGCTACGGTCGAGAGATTGAAAATAAAGAATTTACGTTCTGCCGCATAGACACAGGCTTTCCTCCCCTGCTAATTGGAGGCCCTTTTTGTGGCAAATGTAGCATGACGGGTTGGCGCGCCCACGACGAGCCATACCTGCCATACCTATGGACGCTTGAAACCAGGGAGCGGGAGCGCCTTCTGGTCGAACGTCAGGGTGCGGGGACAGCCCATTCTGGCACCAAGTGCTGCGATCACAGCGTCGGCGAACGAGCCCTGTGCTTCCTTGAGTGCGATCATGGCAGTGACCGGCGTCAAGATGGACCGAAAGAAGAATTGTTTCGCCTTTCCCACAACAAGTCGCTTTGCGGCAGAGCCAATGGTTAGTCCACGTTCGTCGCAACCGCCAGTCTCAAACAAGTGGGATATCAACAAAATGACTGACAGAGCGCAAATAGCCTCATTTTTACTCCATTTTTGAGCTGTGGCGGAGGAGGAGAGATTCAAACTTAGGGATTATGAGGGCGGCACTCGTTGGTACGCGTTGGTTTGCTACAGTCGGAACGCCGAAACTACAGGACTTATGTTTTCCCTCATGAACACTCGCTTTTCGTAGTCCCTGATTCGGGCGTTTTCTGTAGCAGGGTGTATCAAGACCGAGGGCCTGCTGGCGTTTCAGCTGTTCTAGTCGCGTCTACTCTCTCCGTCAGTCGATAACGGAAAGTAGATAAACACCATTCTCGACTACTCTGTACCAGGTCGATGAGTTACCCGACAAGATGCGGTGCTACAAGGCCCAGGAATTCGCGGGATGTGATGACTTTGGTTTTCTTCCAAAACCTCGGAAAATGGCGGACGTTTTCCGTCACGAGATAATCAACACGGGCAGCATCTGCGCATTCCAGAAACATATTGTCATCTGGGTCGCTAGTCACCTGTAGTGTCCATTCCGGGGCAACAAAATGGGCTCGTTTTCTGAGCAAGTCTAACAGCTGGCGCTGGAGGCCCTTTCGAATCTGTAATTCCGGCCGCGCCAATACTTCACTATATTCCGTGAGGATCGCTTTCGAGATATATAGTCGCGCCGGTTTGGTGATCGCGAGCAGGAGGACAGTGCGTTGCAGTCCGTCGAGCTTAAGCGCCGCAGACACGACAATGTTCGTGTCGACGACGAGTCGAAGCGAAATCATCTGCGCTTTTTTTTCTTGTCACGTACAGCCCTGATTGCACCGGCAATTTGCTGCGAATTGAAAGTGTCCGTTCCCTTCGCCTTGGATTCCTCGCCGATAATCGCCAGAACCTTGGGCTCTGGTGCTGCGAGCCGCACATAATCCCGAATACTCAGCAGAACCGCACGGGGTGTCCCACGCTTTTCGATCACTAGCGAACGACGCTCGTCCTCGACTCGTCGCAGGAGTTTGCCAAAATTGTTGCGCGCCAGGAGGGCGGACACAACGATCCCTTCATTCGTTTTCATCTTCGGCATTGGATGAACTCACTAGTTGGATTGTACGAACTGTACAGTTGATTCGCAACAGCTTTGTGTGACGGAGCAGGAAGGATTCGCACCTGCTGTCATCGCCCGCGCCAACTCAACAATCTTGCCCGGAACTCAAGGTGGGGCTAGGATGTTTTCCTCTTCCGCGTTTTTTGCGCGCAACTACAGAGTGGAGGTCCCTTGGCGCCAATATTCCGAGCCGTTCTCCCTTTCCTCATCGCTGAACTTGTCCTTTGCGCCGCGCCGCCAATCCACGCGCAATCCGAAGCGTCCACTGGTCCAAGTATTCCCGGCCAGCCCATCCCCGGCACTACGGGTGTCAGCCCCTTCGCCGGTAGCGTTTCGCAAAAACTTGTTCCCGGTGTCATGCCGCTTTCCCTCCAAGCCGCCATCGACCTGGGTCTGAAGCAAAATCTCGGCGCGCTCCTCTCCAACGCCGACATTCACTCCGCTCGCGGCCAGCGATGGCAACAATTAAGCGCTCTTCTACCGCAAGTAACCGCCGCGCCCTATGTCGCAGACTCCAAAATCAATCTCGGCCAGCTCGGCTTCACGAATATCAGTGGCCTCAACATCCCTCCATCGATCGGTCCTTTCTCCTATTTCGACGCCCGCGCCGCCGTCAGCCAGTCGCTTTTCGATTGGAAATCCATCAACGCCACCCGCGCCGCCACGCAAAATCTCAAGTCCGCCGAATACACCTTGAAAGACGCGCGCGACCTCGTCGTCCTCGCCGTCGGGTACACCTACCTGCAAGCCATCGCCGATGAAGCCCGAATCACCACCGCCGAAGCCCAAGTCGAGACCGCCGGAGCCCTCTACAAACAAGCCTCGGATCAAGTCACCGCAGGCACTTCGCCCGAAATCGACGGCCTCCGCGCCAAAGTCGAACTCCAGACCCGCCAGCAGCAACTCATCCAAGCCAAAAACAATTTTGCGATTCAAAAACTCACCGTCGCCCGCGTCATCGGTCTTGCTCCCGGACAGGAATTCGACCTCACCGATAAGTCGCCCTATCAACCCTTCGAGAGCGTGGCCGTAGATGATGCACTTAAACGCGCCTACGCTTCGCGCTCCGATTATCTGGCCGCCATGACCGACGTTCTCGCCGCACAATTCGCTCGCAAAGCCGCTATCGCCGACTATTTGCCCACGCTCTCGTTCACCGCCGATTACGGCACCGGCGGCGCCCATCCCTCCACTTCTACGCCCGTCTATGACGTCAAAGGCACGCTCTCCATTCCTATCTTTTTGGGCGGACGCGTTCACGGCGAAACTCTCGAAGCCGACGCGAGACTCGAACAATCCCGCGAGCGCCTCGACAATCTCCGCGCACAAATCGACGCCGATGTGCGCGCTGCAATTTTCAACTTGGAGTCCTCTACCGAACAGGTGAAAGTTGCCCGCAGCAATATTGATCTGGCCGAGGAAACGCTCCTGCAATCGCGGGATCGCTTCACCGCTGGTGTCACTGACACCGTCGAAGTCGTGCAATCGCAGGAACTCGTCGCCAGCGCCCACGAGCAATACATTTCCAGCCTCTACAGCTACAACTTTGCAAAAATCTCTCTGGCCCGTGCTCTCGGCATCGCCGAATCGGCCGTAAAGCAATATTTCAAGGGACACCCATGATGGCGGAAGCGAAATCTCCCAGTTCGTCGCCCGACCCGGGCCAGGACGTTTCCATGGATCTCTCGCCTCTGCGCAGCGCTGGCGCTCTGCGCCGGACCGATACGCAGAAGCGCCGCCGCAAAATCCTCATTGTCGCCACCGTTCTCGTCGTCCTGGTCGCCGGCTTTCTTTTATGGCGTTATCTCAGCAGTTACGAATCCACCGATGATGCTCAGGCCGACGTTCACCTCTACCCCGTCAGCTCCCGTGTTTCCGGCTACGTTATCAGGGTCAACGTCGACGACAACCAGTGGGTGAAAGCCGGAGCTGTCTTGGTTGAAATCGATCCCAAAGACTATGAAGTGGCCGTCGCTCAGGCGCAGGCCAACCTCGCCAGCGCCGAAGCCACCGCAAAATCCCTGAACATCACCGTGCCGATCACTTCAACCACTACCAGCAGCCAACTCAAATCCACCTCGTCAGATATCGTGAACGCTCAGGCGGGAATCATCGCCGCCAAACGCCAGCTCGCCGCCGCTCATGCCCAGACGCAAGCCGCGGAAGCCAACGACATCAAAGCCCAGGACGATCTTCAACGCTACAAACTGCTCGTCGACAAACGCGAAGTCGCTGTGCAGGTCTACGATCAAGCCCTCGCCACTGCAAGGTCTAGCACCGCCTCCGTTGAAGCCGCCCGCGCCAACGAGTCTGCCGCCCAGCAATTCGTCGAGCAGGCCGAGAGCCGCCTCGTGCAGGCCGAGGCGAACCACCAATCCGCCGAAACCGCGCCACAGCAGATTTCGTCCTCAAAATCTCGCGCCATCGCCGCCATCGGCGATGTGGAGGAAAAGCGCGCTCTTCTGGAACAAGCCCAACTCAATCTCCAATACACAAAAATCATCGCTCCTGTCGACGGCGAGGTGAACAAGACTGTCGTCGTTGGGCTGAACGTAGCGGAGGGTCAGCAACTCCTCACTGTTGTCCCTCTCGATCAAGTCTGGGTCACTGCCAATTTCAAAGAAACCCAGCTTCGGCACATGCGCATCGGACAGCGCGCCGAAATCCACGTCGATTCCAGTGGAAAAAGGCTCAAAGGGCATGTCGATAGCATCGCCGGCGCCACCGGCCCGCTCTTCAGTCTGCTGCCGCCGGAAAATGCCACCGGCAACTATGTAAAAATTGTGCAGAGAATTCCCGTAAAAATTGTTCTCGAACCCGGGGAGAATCGCGACCGCCAACTTCGGCCCGGCATGAACGTTGTGCCCGATGTTTATCTCCAATGAGCACCGCCGCTATCACCATGGACCAGGACGTCTGGCACCCCAAATACAATCCCTGGCTGATTGCCGTTGTCGTGGCGCTGGCCGCGTTCATGGAAGTTCTGGACACGAGCATCGCCAACGTAGCCTTGCCCTACATGGCCGGAAATCTGGCGGCGAGCAACGACCAGAGCACGTGGGTCCTCACGTCTTATCTCGTATCAAACGCCATCATTCTCCCGATCAGTGGTTGGTTCGCCAACACCTTCGGACGAAAGCGCTTTTTCATGGCCTGTTTAGCTATCTTTACGGTCAGTTCCCTGCTTTGCGGCTTCGCGCCGAGTCTCGGGTTTCTGCTTCTCTTCCGTGTGCTGCAAGGCGCGGGCGGCGGCGGGCTTCAGCCCATGGCTCAAGCCATCCTCGCCGACACTTTTCCGCCTCATCAGCGCGGCTTGGCATTTGCACTGTACGGCATTACGGCCATCACCGCCCCCACGATCGGTCCGACCCTCGGCGGCTGGATCACATTCAACTATTCCTGGCGCTGGATTTTTTTCATTAACATTCCGGTTGGGCTAATAACCTGGTTTCTGGTACGCCGCGTCGTTGAAGACCCGCCCTATATGGCCCGGCTCAAGGCGGCGGGCGTTAAGTTGGACTACATCGGCATCGCCCTTCTCACTTTGGGGATTGGCGCGCTACAAATTTTACTCGACAAGGGCCAAGAAGACGATTGGTTCGGCTCGCACTTCATCACGACGCTCATCGTCGTCGCCACCGTCTGCCTCATCTCCCTGGTGATTTGGGAGTGGTTTCAAAAAGCGGCGATCATCGACGTCCGCATGTTCAAGAGTTTCAACTTCGCCAGCGCCAGCCTGATGTTGTTCATGCTGGGCATCCTGTTATTCAGCAGCCTGGTCCTGATGCCGCAATTCCTGCAAACCCTCGTTGGTTACACCTCGCAACTCGCGGGCTTTGCGCTTTCCGCCGGAGGACTCGTATTGCTCTTTGAAACGCCCATCGTGGGCCAACTGACGACGAAGATCCCGGCACGCTACCTGATTGCGTTCGGCTGGCTGGCCTTGTCTGTCGCTATGTACTATTCCACGCAGCGCATCGACCTTCAGATCGGCTTCAAAGCCGCCACCTTGTTGCGCATCACCCAGGTCATTGGTTTGGGTTTCCTATTCACTCCGATTACGCTGGTCGCCTACGTCGGTATTGCGCCGGAAAAAAACAACGCCGTCGCCGGGATCGCCAACTTCATGCGCAATATAGGGAGCAGCGTGGGAACCTCGATGGTTACAACGCTGGTTGCGCGCCGCGCGCAACTCCATCAGGCCCGGCTGGTGGAATACGCGCGGCCCGACAATCCCAATTTTCAAAATCAGGCAAACGGTCTTGCCCAGCATTTGGCGCACTCGGGTATTGGAGCGCGTGAGGCTTACGCGCGGGCCGTCGCCACGATTTACCAAGGAGTGCAAGCGCAGGCCACTACTTTGGCCTACATCGACATCTTCATGGTTCTTTGTGTGGTCTCGGGGATCATGTTTTTCCTGGCTTTTGCACTGAAGAAGAACGATCCCGGCGGTGGCAGGGTTTTGGCCGAGTAAGCGAAATGAACTCGTTTGCAGTAGGATTATATTTGGATGTAAACGGGCTCAAGGGACCCAGATGATTAGAATACTTACGGTTGAACGGGAATATGGAAGCGGCGGCGGCGAAATTGCCCAACTGCTTGCTAAGCAACTGGGCTGGAAGCTGTGGGATCAGGACCTGACGGAGGAGATCGCCAGGCTGGCAAATTGTCCCAAGGACATCGTCCAGGTTCGCGAGGAACGCACCGATCCGCTCTACTACCGGCTCTTCAAGTCCTTTTTGCGCGGGAGTTACGAAGGAAGCCTCAATGCGCACAAACTCAACGTCGTCGACAGCGAAAGCATTTTGAAGATTACCGAACGTGTTGTTCAACACGCTGCGAAAGCCGGTAACTGCGTGATCGTGGGACGGGGCTCACAGCACTTTCTCAGGAATCGTCCGGACACCCTCCGCGTCTTTCTTTACGCTCCCAGGGAAGATAAAGTTCGCCGCCTCATAGCACGCGGCAAAACCGAGAAAGATGCGCAAGAGCGCGTCGATACCGTCGATCACGACCGCGTCGAATTCATTCAAAAATATTTCGGCGTCGACTGGCCCGACCGCACCGCTTACCACGCCATGATCAATACGACGACCGGTGATCAGTGCGTCGCTCACATGATCCTGGATCTTATGAAAACGCTCGACGCAAAAACCGCCTGTACACCCGCACCCGCGGCAGGCTGGCTCTGACGAGCGACTGGACCTTACCAGCACGGAGGTCCTCAAGTAGTAGCGCATATCTCAAGACGGGAGGTCCCGGGAGCAGCGTGGGAAGCTTTTCTGCCGCGAATTCGTTAAGGGCGCGCACGGTCGAGGGAGTAACTGCCCTCGGTTCCATGCGAAGGCTGGCAACTCGCGCGCGCCAACCTTCGATCAAGTCGAGTCCGCGTCGTCATAACGGCTCGGCAAAGCAACGAGGGTTTCAAACACCGTTGCTCTGCGGAAGACAACGGTTCCCTAGACCGTTGTAACCCAAAAAGCCTCGCATGAAGATTCAACTCAAGACCTCTACCTAATTAATGACGGTTCCTGGAAACGGTGAACAGGCGGCGGTTTTCCAAGCCGCCGCCGAAATATGGCGATGGCGGAGCCGGTGAAAACACACTTTCTGTGGAGGCCGCAATTGCGAGATCCGGGCGATGAGATGGTGCTGGAAACGGCGGTCAATGGGCAAGCCGACGCGTTGGTTATATTCAACGTCCGGGACTTTGGTACCGTACCTGCGCGATTCGGGATCGAATTGATGATCCCGCGTGAAGCGATAGCGAGGATGAGAAGATGACTGAGACAATGACTTACTCTCTGCGGTTGCCACGTTCGCTAAAGAAGGCCGTGGAGCGGCAGAGCGAGGAAGATGGAACGAGCATAAACCAGTTCGTCGCCACGGCAGTGGCTGAAAAGCTTTCGGCTTTGCAAACAGCAGAGTTTTTTGCTGACCGCAAAGCACGCGCGGATTTCAAGGCGTTTGACAAGCTCATGAAACGGCGCGGCGGAACACCGCCGCGCACTGGGGATGAAATGCCGGACAGCAAAACGAAAACGTCGCGTCACATTCGCAATAATCCATAGTGGCTCTGCATATGGCGATCTAACTGAGCCATCCGAATCTGCGATAGCTCCAACTGACATAGCCCTTACAAAAAGCAGCAGCGCGCAAATAGCCGCGGTCTTACACCTTTGTGACCTGTGGCGGAGGAGGAGAGATTGGACGTCCTGAAGTACTTTCCATTCGGCGGTTGTGAAACGTCTCGACGTGGTCGCGGAATTCTTCAACCTGTTCAACAGTGCGAACGTTTCCCAGATCAATCCGGTGTCCGGCTCAGGTTTGACTCCGATACCCGGATTTGCGCAACCCATTGCGGGAACCGGCGCTCGCCAAATCCAGTTCTCTCTGGATTTCGAGTTTTGAGATATGCCAGCAAGAAAAGCTAGCCAAAAATCGAGGTGAGGCAGGGCAAAACAAGATGGCGATACGCAACATGTATCTCTTTTGGAGAGATGGGATTCCTGGAGCTTAGCCACCAAGTCAGCACAGAGATGTAGGTAGATACCAGAAAGTGGGCTAAGAGTTCAGGTGACACGGGTGCGTTACTGGTCTTTCGGTTTCGTAGTTGCAAGCTCAGTTCCCGCGAAACAATTCCGGCCAAAACGGAATGAATTTGCCTGCGCACAACGGCTTCTGCATCTGAACCGAGTAATGCACGGTTGACCCGTCGATACTCCTGGGCATGCTCGAACATGGGCAGACTGAATCCGATAATTCTTTCGTACGATTTGCCAGGTGCTGTTGCTGAGGTGGCCTGCATGGATTCCAGAAAACTCTTTAAGTATTGAAAGCCGCTGAGGAGCAGCTCGTCTTTACCCAGGAAGTGCAAGTAGAATGTCGATCTGCCCACATCCGCGCGATCCAGAATCTCCTGAACCGTAATGGACTCATATTTCTTCTCAAGAATCAGCGACATCAATGCTCTGTGCAGCAGTTTTCGGGTTCGCTGTACGCGGCGATCCCTTATTTCTCCTGTCACAAGGCCTCTCCCAACGCCTTCATCGAACAAATCGCTCCACTTTGTTCAGAAATGAACAGTTCGCGTTCCGCTGTTCTTCCACGAGTACTTCCCGCATCGTACTCTCGTTGGCGAACAGATGTCCATTTATGGATAGCCGTGTGGGAGATGACAACACATGACAAACATGAGTGAACGCAGCGCAGTTTCAAGTACGAGCGGGATCGTTCTCCACCGGCCTTTTCTTTATGACCTTTTCGTCCGGCTGGCATCTCTGGGTAGAGAGCGCGTTTACTGCAAAAAAACGCTCGATCTGGCAAGCCTAAGACCGGGCGAGTCGGTTTTGGATATAGGCTGCGGCACCGGCACCCTCGCTATTGCGGCTAAGCAACGCGTCGGCGCTGCAGGCAGAGTCCATGGGGTTGATGCCTCACCAGAGATGTTGGCGAGGGCGGGCAGGAAGGCGCGCAGGGCTGGCGCGGAAGTGGTCTTCCAGAATGGTATCGTCGAGGCACTGCCCTTTCCCGACAGTCAATTTGATGCGGTATTGTCCACGGTCATGCTCCATCATCTGGGCCGCAAGGCGCGCCAGCAGTGTGCGCACGAAGTGCGAAGGGTTCTGAAACCCGGCGGACGAGTATTGGCCGTGGACTTCGCAAGGCCCCCAGGGGGAAAGAAGGGCCTCCTTGACCACTTTCACCACCACGGCTATGTCAATGCCGACGACCTCGTTGCGCTGCTGAGTGAAGCAGGCCTAAAAACTGTAAACAACGGTCCAGTGGGAATCGGCGACCTGCATTTTGTCCTTGCGTCGGCCCCATGCTGCGGTTGATCGCCTACATTGCGAACGAGGGATCGCAGACATGAAAGTACACAGCCGCCCGCTTTGGCGCCCTTGGATGGTTTTTTTTGGAACAGTCGCGCTCATCGCCGCGCACGTGACAATCTTGCGCCACGTTTTGCTGCATGCGACGCTGTCGGCAGCAGTCGTTTCGGGACTGGCAATCCTTGTGTTGATCAAGCACCTCGGGCTAATTGGCTCATTGTTTGCGGTAGTGCGGCGGAAATCTCGTCATTGACATCGCGCATGGAATTGGCTGCCACAAACTGTGCACGCGCGTCCCTTGAACTCGCCGCACCGAGCCCTGTGTGGGGCTCGGTGATCAGCACGGACCCAATCGCGGGCAGCGCTGCCACGCCGGAAATCGTTCTTAGAAAATGTCGTCGCGCTTCTTCCATTGCTCCGCCTCTTTTTCATGGCTGCCAAGAGTATGTCCATTTGATCGCGAAGCGTGTTTCCCGCACTTGTGGCGGATTTGACGGCGCGATGCTGGCGAACTGCGTTCCGACGTTGTAGATGACATATAGGTCGCTGTCCGGCCGGTAGTTGTAGCGAAGGCGAAGGTTCGCGCTCACCGCCTGGGCGTTTGACGTGTCCATTTGCACGAGGCTCGTGAACGTCAGAAACCGGTTGAACGAGTAGTTTCCTTGCAGGCTTGCTAGGACGACGGAAAAATTGCCATTTGCCAAGGGCAGGCGAAAACGGTCCCATGTCTCCGAGGCGGCAATGGAGAACTTCGCGGTCGGTCGGTAGTTGGCTCTGATGCGAAACTCGTTAAGCGTGCCGCCGTAATACCCACCAAAGCGCTCGAAGAAGTTGTACGTGAATTTCCGGTCTTGCCCCGACCCGTAGGTCAATTGATGCCGCGTGAAGTGATACAAACCGTTCGGAATAAAAACATTCTTATAGATGTGAAAGGGCGTGGTGATTCGCTGCGTAAACACATCGACGATGTCGTCGTCGGTGTACGCACCGTTGTGGAATTCAGCCCGGAAGGTGTTCTGCCACTCTTGGGTCGAAACCTGGCCAGTCGTGTCCGGCGCGTGCAGCAGGAACCCTTCGAATTGCAGCTCCCGGACGCTCGGAATGCTCGGCCGTACCTTGAAAGTCAGATCTCCGTACGTTTCGTTGGAATCGGGCCGCTCGACGAAACCGACCTCTGGGTTGAAGTTCGGCCCGGTCTTCCTCCGCTCGACGATTCCTTCAACCCAGTTCGACCGGTAGGTCAGCGAGGCGCCAACATCGCTGTTCCCGCTCGAGCTCCCGGGGGATTGTGTTCCCGCCATGTGCGCGTCCACGAACCAGTCCTTGAAAAACACAAGCCTCGTATCTACACCGCCTGTCTGGTTGAAGCTGTCGAGGACGTCGCCAGATCTCTTGTCGATTCCCATCACCCCAATGTAAGAACCGGCCCAAAGGGATTCCTTCAGACGAACGACTGCGAAATTTGAATACGGATTGGGACCGCTGGAGCGCGTGTCCACGTCCATCACACCCAATTCCAATCTGCCGATCCGCCCTGTCAGCTTCGCTCCGCCGTTGATGGGGACCTGATTGCCGGTGACCGGGTCGATGCCGATCTGCCGGCTAAAAAACAATTGGTCCTGGTCGCCCAAACTGAAATTGAACACGCCCGCATTTTCGAGAAAAAACTGCCGCTTCTCGGGAATGAAAACCTTGAAGGGCGTGATATTGAACGGCTCCAAATCGACTTCTGTGTCGGCGAAGTCGGTGTTTCCCGTGAGATTCAAAACGAGATTCGACGTGAGGCCGTATTTCACGTCCACTCCGCCCGTAAGTGGAAACTTCGGGTCCTGTCCGGTTTGCTTGTCGTAACGCGTTAGACCGTACGACTTCACGATGAACAACCGACCGCTTCCAATATCCTTGATGCCTTCGAGGTTTCCCGCTTCCGACACTTTTGTGATTCCGAATGTCCTCCGGTAGGCTCTCCACAAATCCGACTCGTTTTTTCTGCGAATGAACCGTTTGAAATTCACCCCCCACAAAACATCCGTGGAATGCGTGAAGTTGAGCGTGGTGAACGGAATTTCGATCGTTGCGGTCCAGCCATCTGCGCCGATCCGCGCTTCGGATGCCCAGACGCCGTCCCAGCCGGAGTCGAAATCCACGCTGGAGTCGCCCCTTTGCTCTTCGACGATGAGCCCGTCCATTTGGGTCCCGAGCGGATTGACTTGAAACACGTAGGCTCCGCGGAGGTCGTGATTGGAATCGATGAGGATTTCAAAATGGTCGTCGAGGTCCTGGCTCACATCGCGACGCAGTTCGCTGGCGATGATTCGCGACCGGTCAGAATCGAAACAGTGAATCCCAAAATAGACCGCATGTCTTGAGTACAGAATCCGCACTTCCGTCCGTTCGGTTGCGGGCTGGCCTTCATACGGTTCTTGCTGGCGAAAGTCCGAAATCGTTTTCGCTGACTGCCACAGTGGATCGTCGAGCGTTCCGTCCATCTTCGGACCTTGGTCGACGCGAACAGCCACCGCCGGATTAGGCGCTGCCGTTTCGGTTTGGGGAGCTTGTTCGCCACGTTCGGAGAACGCGCTGGTCCGAACTGAAGAGCACACCATCAGGGACAGAAGTGTCCCGAAAGCGCGCGCCCATATCAACGTTCCGTTCGTCACGTCCCCTGAGGCCTCTTTGGTCTACACATTGGCTTCAACGGCGAATCTCAACTTAGACTTCGAGCACCGGTCGAAAAAGTCCTGCTCGTCTACCGTGCTAGCTCGAGTGACACTAAAGCTACGGAACGACCGAAAACACCTGGAGCCCCGCGGGCGTCGAACCCTGCCGCCTCACGGCGACGTACAGCCGTCCTAAGTCGGGAGAAAAAAAGCTGGTGCGCGCTCCCTTGACCGTTGGCATGCGACGTTTCTCGTTGTAGTGATCCGCGTCCCGCTGCTCGAAAACCGAAATGGCTCCGTCACCGCCCGTAGCGTAGATCCGCTTGCGAGAAGCGTCCCAAAAGATGTCGTCGCAATCGCCGACCGCCGCGAGCTTTTGAACGACCTTGCCGGTTGCTGTGTCCATCACAACCAGTCGCGCGGGAACGCGCGAGACAACGAACAGCCGGTGATCGGCTTCATCGAGGGCCATCGCGTAGTTTCCCAGGGTCAATCCCATGCCCCAGCTCGTCACGACCGAATGTGCCTCACGGTCCATCACGGCGACCTTCCGCGACCCCGGCAAATTCACGTAAATGCGAGAGCTGCCTTTTTCCAATTGGAATGATTCCGGGTGCGCGTCCAACTTCGTTTCCGCGGTCTTTTGCCCTTCGATATCCAGTTCTCCGAGCGCTCCGCCGCCGAACCCGACATACACCCGCTCGCGTGCCGCATCGTACCGCAGGTTGTCGGCGTCATCGCCGTACTCGACGGTCTTGAGGAGTTGAAACGAGGTTCCGTCGAATATCTTGACCGTGCCGTCCTTGCTGCTCGCAACAAACAGTCGATTCTTGTCCGCGACGTACAACGCTCCCTGCGGCTCCTTCAGTCCGGAGATCGTGTTCGCACGTTTGCCAGCTTTGAGATCGATGACTTCGATCGTGTTGTTGCCGAGAGCCGAAACAAACAGCCGTTGCCCCACAACATCGAGGGACATGTGATCGATGCGTCCCTTCACACCCGGCAATTCGATCGTCTTTTCAAGCTTTAACGGAACCGCTCCCTGTCCCATTGCAACCGTCGCTGACAGCAGAAACAACGCATTTAGGCAGATATTTCGACCAATGCTCACGGCTTGCTCCGATCTGAGATGACAGCCTCGTACACTACCATTCGCGATACGGGCCGTCCCTGCTCCTCCTGCTCGGGCGCATAAATGCGATGCGTGGCAAGATCCACCGCAAGGCTGTGCACCGTTTTCTCGACTGAGAAATCCTCGAGTTTTTGATAGTGGTCTGAGTCCTTCATTTCAAACACGGAAATGAAACCGCTTGAGCAAGCTACGTAGATTCGGCGGAGGCCAGGGTCGAACTTCACAACGTCGGCACCCGCTGGCATGGGAAGGTGCGCAATCGCCTTGTGAGTGTTTAGAGCAAAAACTGTGAGAGTTCGATTTCCAGCGCACAGAAGGAAGGCGCGTTGATGTTCCGAGTCGATCGCCATGCCATGATTGAACTGGCAGCCGTCTACCGGGTATTTCCCCAATAGCGTGTCTGTGGCTGGATCGATCTCCGCAACTTCATTCGTGTTTCTTAGATTTACGTAGACCTTGCGCGACGATGAATCATATTGCGGCATGCCCGTTTCACTGGCGAATTCTATCGTTTTCACTATCTCGTCTTTTGTGACGTCGACGACCGCAACGGCTTTTCCCAAAGTATCTGAGACATACAGCTTGTGAAAAGGAGCGGCATACGTGCTCCCGTTGGGTTTGGCGGCGGTCGGCAGGCGCTTGATTACGGTCATGGATTGCAGATCGACGATACCGATTTTCTCTTCGCCCCAATCGGATGTGTACACCTTATGTGTTCCCGGCACGTATTCGAGACCAGTGATGCCGGGCAACCCCGGAACCGCTTTCACGACCTTGTTCGACCGCAGGTCGATCACATACAAAATGCCAGGGCCCAAGTGAGCCGAGAGCAAAAAATGATCCTCGTCATCCACGGTGAGATAGTCGAAGCGCTTTCCTTCCGGACCAGGCAGATCGAATTTCGCAATCTGCCTCAGCGTTTGACCACGCACACAAAATGACGACGAGGCGCCAACCAAACAGAACACGACGATACGGATGGTGACTTCAAGAACCGTCCGCCCGCGATGCGTGTTGCTCCCCATGAATGCCATATTCTCAGCTCCGAATTCTCGACCGGCGAAGCTTAACCTGCCATTAATCGGCGTCTTCCAGGGGCCGGACTGCCGCGAACCCTCGGTAGAGCGCAAAGTCGTACCCGATCTTAAGAATTCCGGCGATGAAAAACGGGACGTCAATCAGAGCAGGACGCGAGAAGAGAAAGCCGGCAAAAATAGGGCTAATTGCGGCACCTGCCGTCCGCGCCACTCCAGTGATGCCGCCCGCAGCAGAACGTTCCTCCGGGCGAACCACCGCCATGGTCTAGGACTGTCGGGTCGGAACGTCCATCTGGCTGATGATGAACCGAATGAGCAGCACCACCACGGCGAGCGTCAGGTTGGGCATCAACGGCACAAGGATGAGGAGCACGTTCGACGGCAAGTGCGTCACTACCATCGTCTTCACCAATCCAATGCGAGAGGCGAGCCGCGAGGCGAACAGTGCAGAAATTCCCGCGAGTACATTGGCCCAGAAGAAAATCACGCCGAGCTTTACGGGCTGGACTCCGAACCGCAGATAAAACCAGTACGCGGCAAAACTTTGCACCACAAAGCCACCCGCGAAAGAATCCAAAGCAAACAGGCTCGACAGCTTGAAGACATAGACCGCAGCAACGGACCTGCGTTGATGCCAGCACCAACGGCCCAACTGTCGATCGCCTCCTTTACCCACTCCGGAACGGGGACCGTCCGGATGTGGCCACCTTTTCCTCTCAGGTCAGCGATGACCCAATGGCCTTCTCGAAGCTGAAGATCTTCCAACCGTAAGTTTGTAACCTCAGCTCTCCGGAGGCCGCAGCCAATGAGAAGCGAGAGCAAAGCACGATTTCGTCGACTGCGAAGGGTGTCAGCTGTTTCAGCGCCGAGTAGCTTCTTGCCCTCCTCGGCCGTCAGCCAATTCCCGACACGCACTCCCAGCCGACGGACGCCCTTCACACGCCGAATGCCTGCCGCAAGATCCGGGCTGAGTAGTCCGCAATCCGACGCCTCATACGCCAGCCGGCGTATCGCCGCCAATCTCAGGTTAATCGTCGACGGAGCGTACGGGTGCTGTTCGAGTGCGATTCGGTAGCGTGTGACCACGCTCCTGTTGAAGGCTAGCCTGGGCTCCGAACAGTACCAGTCGATGAATTCACGAATGGCATGATCGTACGAGCGCTTTGAACTCGTCGACGTCAGGCTGTTCAAGACCGCAGATTTCGATCGTTCTAGATCGGGCAATTTGAGGATCGTTTTCGGAACTCGTTTGCGTTTGCTCTTCGCCATTGGAAGCGGCCTCCGCTGCCGCGGCGAAAAGCGTGATCCTGTCCCCGATCTCCTAACCAGTAGCGCGTTTGTCGGTGCTGATCCGACGAAGTTACCGCAACTTCCGAGTAGTCCGTGATTCGCTCAGAATCGCCGGACATAAGCTAATTTGACTGTAGGAATCGCCGAGCAGTCATTGTAAACGTTTCGCTGTCCAGCTCCGGACGGCACAATGTACAAAAACGACAAAGATCGGGAGAACGCTCAGAGTCGGGGGCTTGGTCTAGGAGCGTTCGACCTTGGGCGTCGACTGAGCTCCTAGCGGTTCGCGGAAGGGATCCATCGGAATCGGCGCGTACTCGACCTCGATGATCTCGAGATGCTCCGTCTTCGCTGGCGCGCGCAGGTCCACGCGGTCGCCGGGGCTCGCCTTCATCAGCGCATTGGCGAGAGGCGAACGCCAGCTGATGTAGCCGCGGTCGAGGTCCACCTCGTCGATGCCGACGATCGAGACGACGTGTTCGAGGCCGGCGGCGTCCTTGTAGGTCACGGTTGCGCCGAAGAAGACGCGCGTAGCAGCTGTCCCCTGCCGCGGAGCAGCGGGATCGGTGACCACGGCAGCGTCGATTCGTTTCGTGAGAAAGCGAATCCGCGAATCAATCTGGCCTAACCGTCGCTTGCCGTAGAGGTAGTCGGCGTTTTCGCTGCGGTCCCCATTACTGGCAGCCCACGCTACGACCTCCACCACCGCGGGCCGCTCGCGACTCAGTAAGAACCGATGCTCGTCTTTCAATCGCTGCAATCCGGCGGGCGTGATGTAGTTCTTGAGCGTCGGCCCCGCTGGCTCCGGCCGAGGTCCTCGGAGCGGCCGCTTTTCTCGTATTTGCCAATCTGCCATTGGATTTCGTGTACTTGCGGATGACTCAATCTCGGAAGTTCCACGCCTCGGTACCGATAATTCTTCGTACGCTGAACGTGGCGTGCGCGGGCTAGATGCCGAATGATACATCGGTCTTTCCTGTTGCACTCTTATAAAATGCGGTGACCCGTCCGATTGCAGATCAAGCCGAAGAAGTATCGTTCACCTAAGTGATGAGCCGATGAGTTTCCATTTCCAATGAATTGTTTGTGTTCGACCTGTAGGCACACACTGATTCCGGGCGAATGGTCGACTATACGGAAGTAATCCAAGGTGGGCACCGTGCGGATCAGTACCCGAAAGTCGGCTTCTCGTCAGGAAATCAAACACTGACGAGATGCGCGTTTGTCGGTACTATTCCGGCGGACGAACCGATAACTTCCGAGTTGTCCGTCAAACGGCCAGTTCACCACCACCCGCACGTGGTGGCCAGTCGAGCTTTCGAGCCAGAGCTGTCCACAGCCCACTCAACGGAAATTCTCCACCAGTATGAGGTCGACTGCCGACCGATCGACCCGCGAGAAGATGATCCGCTTCTCATCCGGCGAAACGGTGAAGCCCGGGTCCCCTGCGGGTGGCAGACTGTCTACTTCGAGGACCTTCGTCACCTTGTGGGTTCCGAAAGCGAAAAAGTCGATGGCTGGCCGTGGGCCGGATTCATCAACATAATAGATTCCGCGTTTCAACAGGGCCCAATCACCCCAGTGCTCGGGTGAAGGCAGCGGAAGGATTCGGACCTCATCGCCACCGCCAGATGGCATTCGCCAGACACCAGGCTGATCCTCTTTCACGTAGTATAAGAACTTGTCGTCCGGCGATTCGAGAACCACATACCCGCTATGTTGAGTGACTTGCGCAGGCAGTCCTCCCCGCGACGAAACTCTCCAAATCTGCGCGGCACCGCTGCGATTGGATGTGAAATAAACAGATCCGCCATCGGCCGACCAACTCGGTACTTTGTCCTCGGCCGTGCCGTCCGTCAGAGCAACAGGTCTTCCGCCTTCGGCGCTGACCACGAAAACCTGGCTATGTCCTGTCGGCCTGGAATCGAAGGCGATGCGCTTGCCGTCGGGAGACCAGTGGGCCGAACCACTCACGGATTTAAGAAAGGTCAGTTGCTGTGCGTCGGAGCAGTTCGCGGCGTCGCAAGTCCAAATCTCCATTTCGCCCGAGCGATGTGAAGCGAAGGCCAGCCGTTTGCCGTCAGGTGAGAACTGGGGACTGTTGTTGTATGTCGCGGAGGAAAGGAATTGCTGAGCTGGTCTAGATAAGTTGCGTAGGTGGTCAGACAACTCGATCACCCACATATTGGGGTGGATATCGCCTTGGCGGTAGGCCAAGCGACCGCCGCGAAGCGAGATGGCTGGGTGAGAGGCTGTGGCCCCGCCTAGCGGCAACCTTGCCGGTTCGCCGCCAGCAACCGGAACGACCCACAGCGATTGGCCCCCACCTCGGTGAGAGGAGAAGACAATTCTTCTACCATCGGCGGTCCAGGTGACGCCGTTCACGAATGTCCGATCGAAAGTAAGTTGACGAGGTGCGCCGCCCGCGAGGGGAACGACGAAGATGTCAGCGGTCGCTTCTCCGACGATTCTGATGAAGGCCACGGACTCTCCGTCGGGTGAGAACACCGGATCCTGATCCCCAACCACTTTATCCGTCGGGAATGTGAGTTGCTGCGGTTGCACGTCGTCCAGGGAGATGGTGAACAGCGCGAACGGAGAGTCTGGTGAACTCTTGTCGCCGTAAGCCAGCATCTGTTTCGTGGGTGACGCAGCAACTCCGGCGCAGGGCACCTTCTTAATCATTCTGGATGGTCCACCTAGCGAAGGCACCAGGAATATGCCCTGGTTTTCGCCGGAACAACGCATGTATGCGAGATGATGATTGTCCGAGGTCCAGGACGGACAACACACGAAGCCGCCGCTTTGGGTAAGCCGCAGCAGGTTTTCGGTACCGACGCGTTTCACGTAGATGTCCGTTCCCCTGCTGGTATCGCCGTCCCACGTGAAGGCCACCTGTTCTCCCTCTTTGGAGAAGGCAGGCTGGTCCTCGGCACCCGCCGAAGTTGTCAAAGGGACCGTCCGCATCGGTGGGACCGAGGCGGGCTGCCTAACGGCGAAGTTCGTGGCGATGATGGCGAACGCGCCGACAGCTGCGAGAGCGACCCAAGGCCCTTGTTTTGAGAAGTGCAGAGCGCGTCGAGATTCCGCGCCGTTGACGCGGGCAATGAACCGATACCCGCGTCGGGGAACGGTCTCAACAAAGCGGGGGTTGTCGGGATCATCTCCCAGCGCATCGCGCAGCCTTTTAACGGCGGCGTTAAGGCCGTGATCGAAATCGCCGAAGGTGTCCTCTGGCCAGAGTTTGCCGCGAAGTTCTTCTCGTGTAACCACCTCGCCGGGATGCTCGAGCAGCGTGCACAGGACTTGGAACGGTTGCTCCTGAAGCTTCAGCTTGAGTCCATTCTGGCGCAACTCGCCTGCCGGAACGGCAACCTCGAAGGTTCCGAACCGCAGAACTCGCGGAAGCTGGGACTGTGGAGGCATCAGGCCTCGGGGCAGAGGGAGTCTACACCGGCCAGGAATTCTCGTCACTCTCCGGCGTAAATGAGTAGGTGCGAAGAACTTTATCTGGTCACCTACATAGGTCTAGCCCGGAACAGCGGGAGCATTGAGGTACGCGCCCGCGGAAAGCAGAGTCAGCGTCGCCATGGAGGTGACGCTGTGAACGGAATATTCGTAACTTGCGCCGTACTGAGGTTCCTGGCTGTGCCTGCTCTTGCCCTTGCTCAAAACCCGTCGACAACGTCCTTGAGCCCCGAAGTGACCATTTCTGTCCATGATTACGCAGATGTTCCCACCGTACTGTTGGCTGCAGCGGAGGACCAAGCCAGGGAAATCTTCCGGCGCGCGGGAGTGGAGACGGTTTGGCTAAACTGTTCTCCCAAACTTGAGAAACTCGAACCTAAGAGCTGTTATTTCGCGGACACGACCCATCTGACGCTTAAGATCCTTCCTCATGCGGTGAATGCGCAATTTCGTAATCGCATTGATGTGCTCGGTGCCGCTTATCCGGATGAGAAGGGAGCCGGGTATTTTGCATATGTCTTTTATGACCGCGTTCAAGAACTTGCCCAACGGCGAAGGCTTGGACATGCACTCCTAGCCGATGTGATGGCGCACGAAATTGGGCATTTGTTGCTGGGATCGACTTCTCATTCCGCGGGTGGAATCATGTGCGCGCATTGGAATTATGAAGAACTACGAAAGGTCGCCGAAGGAGCTACGTCGTTCATTCCAGCCCAATCGAGGATCATTCGGGATCGGTTGCGCGTTCACTAGAGTGAGCAAATGGACCTGACGGCGGTTGTGGCAGACCCGAGTTCTGCGCTTCTGCATTAAGGCGAAGTTCGGGCCAAGCGAAGCAGAACACTCCTCGACGACGACCGGAATGCGTGCAGGGTTGGCGGGAATCGGGTCATCACCTCAGAAGCGACTGCTCGAAGAAAGTAACGGCGTTAGATATCTCTGTTAAACCGCCGTAGGATAGCGACTCGCAAATCAGTTGAGCAAGCGGAATTGTGGATGGATTGCCGGCAACCCGATAGGTATACGGGTTCCACGCTGCGGATTGGTCCCGAGAAGTCGGCTTGTGGGCGGTGATCTGTTCCTCCTGTGTTTACCTGCAACCGAAATTTATTCCGGGTCAGAAGTCGGATTCTAGATTCCAGGAAGTTACAATGATCAAGGCATTTGGTGCGTAGGGGCCGGTTTTCCAAAGCGACCAGGAGATTGAGCCCGTAGTTACCGAACTTCTACGATAACGAGGGACACGTCGTCGGCGAGGGGACCATGGCGCCACGCAGCCACGCCGTCGAGGATCGTCTTCTGCATATCCGCGAGTGTTAGCGTAGCCGATTGCAGGACTAAATCTTCCAGGCCTTCGACGCCAAGCATATCGTCGAGACCGTTGAAAACCTCAACGAGACCATCGGTGTACAAAACGAGGCGATCACCCGGTGACAGTTCAACTTCAATCGATGGCTCGGACGGTGTAGTTTCGGAGAGGCAACCGAGGATACCGTTTCGCGACTCAAGGCGGCGGAGATTGCCATTTGAGACGAGTATTGCCGGCGGCTGGCTGGCGGCAGAAAAGCTTAGTCGGCGTCCATCGTGGCTGAAGCGGGCTGCGGCCATCGTGAAGAAAAACCCGCCGACCGGGATCCGAGTATGCACGAAATGATGAAGCTCCTGCAGCAAGGTCTCTGGCTCGAGTTTGCGTCCCAGTGCATGTAGTGTTTCAGAGTAGATGCGGTTGGCCATTAACGCCGAACCGACGCCATGTCCGGAGACGTCGGATAGGACAATGCTGAGTGAATCATCGCTTTGCGGGTGAACTACGCCAAAGTCGCCGCCAATGGTGCGGGCTGGGCTGTAATACGCCTCCACGGCGAGGTTTTTCCAAATTAGACTATGCGGTGCAAGGGATTGCTGCACATGTGCGGCGAGGGCGAGTTCGGCATCCATTTCATCTTGCCGCTTTTGAAGCAGTGAATTCGATTCGCGAAGCTGCTCCTCCATACCCTTTTGCGCGCTGATGTCGGTCACGGTAAGTAGGACGTAATCCTGCTTGTCGGGGCCCTGAATGACCCGTCCACTGAAAATCGCAGGGATCTTGCCGCCATCTTTACGGGGGAAGTAGAACTCGCTGCGATGCCGGCCGTAACGGCGCCCCGATTCGTGTTGCCGTTTGATATAGGGAAGGTCTTCGCTGGGGAAGATCGCATCGGGCGTGCGGCCCTGAAGCTCGCCAGGCTCGAAGTGTCCCATGCGTGTAAGCGCTTCGTTTGCAAAGATCACTCGAAGCTGATCATCAACGATGACTACGCCTTCATTGAGCTCTTCGAGGATCGTCTCCATCTCGCGAAGCCAATCTGGAGTTTCGGTGGTGGTATTAGGCATAGTTTTGCTCACTAGGATAGCGATTCCCCTTCAGGGCTACCGGGTCGTTTGCGTGGCCCAGTTTTCGGGATAGGCGTGGGTCGTGGTCCATCAACCGTGTGATCGTGGCGAACAGAAGACAGACCGATACTCCACACATCAGCACCCCGGCCATGCTCTCAAGCGGCCCTAAGAGTCTCCACGTACTGGGAAGCGTCACATCGCCGTAACCCACGGTGGCATAACTGCTCGAGGAGAAGTAAAAAGCGAGTTCCCACGAAGGAAAGCATTGCAATCGGTAAAAACTCGCCCACAGAAGGATCACGAGCCCATGGAGAATAATGATTGCGATCGTCGATTTCACGACAAGGATGGCCGAGCGAACCGGACCAAATCCTTGGCCGCCCTTGGCCGTAACGCCCTGCAGCCACTCAACGAGCGCCGCAACCCCAGCACACTGCAAACAGAGTGTGAGGACTAACAGAACAACGGCGGCAGAGGCCTGAGGTATGAGTGTCATTTTCATTACTTTCAGGTTGTTTGCGGAACGGTTTTGGCCGCTTCAAGAACTTCGTCATGGTTGGCCGAGTCCTTCGCTTCCCAGCGAATGATCTTCAGGTCGAGCACAAAGATGCTGTAAAGGACCGGCACCAAGAGCAGAGTGATAAAGGTAGCGACGCCAAGTCCACCGATCTGCGCGTAACAAAGAGGCTGCCACAGGGGACCGCCTTCGAGAGCAAGCGGGAAAAGAGCCAGGATCGTTGCTCCCACTGTGATCATTACAGGGCGAATTCGCTGGATGCCCGCATCGGCCAGCGCTTGGACCAGTGGCTCGCCCTTTGCGTGCATTTCCTCGATAAAGTCGAACAGCACGATGACGTGGCTGACAATCACGCCGATCAGGCTTGCGATGCCGAGAAAAGCCATGAACCCGAACGGCGTATGCGTAATCGCGAGGGCGATCAGAGAGCCGATCACACCGTACGGAGCAGCGGCGAATACCAAAAGAGGTTTGACGGCGTTATTGAATTGAACGAGCAGTGCCAGATAAATGCCGACGAGAGACACTATCAAAACGATTTTGAGATTTGCGAAGCCGTCTAATTGCTTGGCCCTTTCGCCCCCAATTCGCAGCTGATACCCGGGCGGAAGACTTTTCTGGAATTCCCGCAATTTCGGAATAATCGGATCGATCACTTCCGATGCGAGAACTCCAGGCTGCGGATAACACAAGATGGAAATGGTGCGAAAGTGCTCTCGCCGCACGATGCGACCGGTTTGCAGGAGGTGCTCCAGGTTTGCGACTGACCGCAGCGGCACGCGGTTGTTCGTCTGTGAGCTGTATACATAAAGGTTCTTGATGTCGGCAAGCTGAGCGCGTTCCTGCATGCGAAGCCGGGCCACAACAGGTATGTTCTTGTTCCCCTCCTTGAACACGCCTACTTGGGTCCCACTGATTGCTGCGGTTGACGCGCTTGCGACATCGGCGTTGGTGATGCCCACGACGTTCGCGCGGTCAGGGTCGATTTGAACCTGTAGCTGAAGATTGTCCGGAAACCAGTCATCCCGGAGGACGGAAATACCCGGGGCCTGGGCAACGATGTCCTCGGCCTGGCGAGCGATCGTCCGCAACGTGCGGATATCCTCAGTTTCGTTTTTCGCGTCCACGTCCGCCTGGCCGGAAATCATCAGCTCTACGGGATTCTCGACCGGGTTTGTTTGCAGCTGGCGCACAGTGATCCATGCGCCTGGGATCTGCTTTGCAAGAGCGTCCTGTATCGGGCGTTTCAGCTTCGGAGTGGCTTCCTTGTCCGTTACTTCAACAATGATTTGCGCGTAGTTCGTTTGCGGCATTTCCGGTGAGACGGAAAACCAGAAACGCGGTCCGCCGCCGCCCGTAAAGGTTGTCAGCGACTTGAGAAGATGGCCACGCTCGTCCTTCGATCCAAGCTCTGGTGAAGTTTCGATCACTTTCCGAACCACTTCTTCAGCCTTGACTGCGGCATCGCTGGTTGCACTCAAAGGCGCGTCATTGGGCAGCCAAACGTCCAGATAAAACCAATACTGAACATCCTCAGGGAAGAATTGAGTCTTCAAGCGAGAACCGAAAAGTCCTCCACCGATGAGAAAAACAAGAGATCCGGCAAGAACGGCCCAACGATGTTTTATGGCTCTTTGAACAAGGCGGTTGTAGAAACCGTAGAAGCCTCGCTCGCGTCTTTCCTCGATGGTAGGTTCTGGCTTTGCCGGAGCGCGTTGAATGTAATAGCCCAAGAATGGGACGAACGTCATTGCAACGAAAAGCGCAGACAGTAGCGAGGCCGTCATGACGATCGGCAGACTCTTCAAGAACTCGCCGGTATTTCCGGTCAGCATCAGGAACGGCAGGTACGCAATGATGTTCGTAATGGTCGCATAGAAAATCGCAGTCGCAAGCTTGGTTGGACCGAGCCAGGAAGCAATCTTGCGGGGCGAGCCTTCCGCCAGCTCGCGCTTGATGCCGTCTCCCGCCACGACCGGCACGTCCACGAGAAGCCCCAAAGCGATGATGAGTGTTGCAATCGAAACCTGCTGAAGATCAATTCCCAGCACATAAACGATTCCGAATGTCATCGCCAGCGTAATTGGTATGGCTAGTGCCATGATCAGAGCGAGACGCCATTCCCAGAAGCCGAGCAGCGCAATAATCACGACGAGGCCTATGGCTTCCAGGAGTGCCCGGATAAAAAGATGGATGTTCTCTTTAACCTGAAGGGGTTGATCCGACGTGTGCGCCAAAATGAGGTCTGCAGGAAGAATGTGATGAAGCTGTGAAAGCTTTTCGTTTACCGACTCACCGAAACTCGCGATTTGCTTTTTGTCGCGCATGTAGACGGCTAACGTAACGGCGCGGCTGCGCTGCCAACGTCCACTCTTGTCCTGCCAGGTGTAATAATTCAAATACTGCGCAGGGGCTTGATACCCGCTGCTAATCCGGACGAGATCTCGCAGATACACCGGTGTGCCTGCTGACATCGTCGATACCGCGAGATCGCCGATGCTCTTCGTCGTATCGAATTTCCCCGAAGGGATAAGCGCGACTTTGCGGTCGGCCGTTTCCATATTTCCACCTGGCGCAATAATGTTCCGGGCGGATAGGATTTTGGATAGATCGGCGGGGCGCAATCCATAGGCTGCAAGCCGATCCTGCGAATAGTCTAGATAGACGGCTTGCGGCAAAACACCCCGCGTCTCGACTTTCGAGACCTCGGTAGCGCCCTGAAGCGTGCGGCCGATCAAGTCGGAAAAGTTATCGAGATCCGCGTAACTGTATTTGTCGCCGGCAACACTGGCCAGTTTCCCTCTTGTTTCGCTGGGGTCGCGGACGATCGCCAGTTCCCATGCATCCGGATGCAGCTCGGATCGTTTCAGTCGGTCTGACAAAAAACGTTGGATGAAGGCCCTAATCGCACTGTCATCGGCTTCGGAAATTCCATCCAAACCGATGAATCCGCTCCCCTGAATGATTTCCGAATCTCGAACGATTCCGGAGTTTTGTGCTTCCTCCTGAAACAAATATCCGGCGTCTAGAACTTCCCGCGCCGAAATGGATTGTGGAAACGAATCCACGATCGTGACATGCTGGCCTACCCGGTTCTGCTGTTTTGAGTCGCGGGCTTTGCGAATCGCCGTTTCAACGGAATTGGCGCGGGCTCCTATTTCAATGTCGTCCGCTTTGGGGCTTGCAACCGTCAGCATCAGTGCGGCGGTGTCTCCGAAATCACTTTGGAAAACGATGGGGCCCGCGCCTTGCGGTAATTGAGCATTGAGCGCACTCAGCTTGAGATTGATGTCGTTGAATTGGCGCTTCGTATCCTTCTCACTCTCATCCAGCTGCAGGTACACAAACGAATAGCCGGGGAAAGAGATGGATTTGACGCCATAGTCTGCGTCCGTTCCGGGATGAATCGTTTTGTTCTCTGCGGCAACGTCTTCCATGCGCCGGGTAACGAACTGCTCGACCTGCTCTGCTGTCGCTCCGGGCCAAGGACAAGCCGCAACGGCGACGCGCACGGGGATTTCCGGGTCTTTTCGCTGCGGCATGGATGTGTAACCGAACCAGCCCCAAACGAGCACCCCAACGAGCATCATCCAGGAAATGTGCGGATGCTCAACAAAGAACCGGGTTATACTGCGACGATTGCTGATGTCTTGATTTTTTTCGTGTGCCATTTTTTCCTTATGCCTTTATTGGAGAACTTGAACCAAATCGCCATCCTTCAAATCGGCGATTCCAACGACGACGATCTTTTCACCCGGTTTCACGCCTTCCACCGCTACGCCACTCCCGTGGGTCTCACCTAACGTCACCGCTCGCAAATGTGCGGTCCATTTGCCGTTCACTTCGCTGGCGACGAAGACGCCATAGCGCCCAGATGCGGACGGGTCAGCGACAACAGCTGCCAAAGGCACGGAAGGTGCCGGAGCCTTTTCAACGCCGGAGAGAGTGAGCGAAGCAATCATTCCCGGCTTCAGATAACTCTTGGGATTGGGCACGGTCACTTCGACTGCGAAAACACGATTGTTCTCGTCAGCGCCCGCGGCAATACTTGTCACCTGGCCTTTGTACTGTCTTGGGTCGTCCTGTAAGTGAATGTTGAATTCCTGGCCCAAGCGGAGTTGCTTAACTGCGTACTCTGGAACACCGAAACTCACTTTGACCGCGCTGGTGTCAGCGATCGTGAACGCGACAGTTCCGGGCGACGCCAGATTTCCGAGTTCGATATTGCGAGCCAGGATGAAGCCGGAAAAGGGCGCGCCCAAATCCGCGTCGGCCAAAGCCAATTGCGACTGTCGTAAGCTGGCCTTTGCCTGGTCCACAGCACCTCGGCTTGAATCGAATCGCGCTTGGCTTTGGTCATACTCGGGCTTCGTCAGGCTGTGCGTGGAGTAAAGCGCCTTAGCGCGTTCGTAATCCTGAGAAGCTTGGAGATGTTGCGCCTCGGCTTGCGTTACGGCCGCTGCGGCCTGGTCAAGCTGGTTTTTTAAATCCTGGTGGCGAATCTGTGCCAGCAATGCGCCGCGACCTACATAGTCGCCGGGTCCAATCTCACAGTGTCTTCCATCTGCGCCCATGACCTGTTTGATCTCGGTTACGTATCCCGAGGACTTGAAGGACAACGCCGCCTGCGCCAGCGGCAACACTGAAGCCGAGTAGCGTAGGCTTTCTGAAGAAGAGCTGAGCGCAACATCCACTACGCGAACAGGCGTTGGAGATTTCGCCGCCACCTGCGTCGGTTGCTGACATCCGCTTGCCCCTGTGATTAGCGCCAATAGTGCGGCGGCTGCTTTCAATAGTCCTATGCTTGATTTGTTTTTCATGCGTTTACTCCACTCCTATCGCTTTTTCAAAGTTGGCCCGTGCCGTCCAAAATCCTGCGAGTGCTTGTTGGTACTGCGCCTCTGCCTGCGATATCGCGGCTTGTTGCTGCGACAGATCGGACAGAAGTGCTGCTTTTTGGTTGTAGCGGTTTGTCACTTCGCCAAGCCTCGTCTGTTCCGCCTCACGCTGATCCGTTAACGCGTCCAGCAGAATGCGTGCTTCCCCCAGCTTGCGAAACTTTTCTTCAACGTCCAGCAGAACGCGCTGTTCGAGGTTGCGTTCCGTTGTTGCCTTCTGCTCTGTCGTGGCCTTCAGTTCTGCGATCCGGTGCTTTTTGTATCCCCAATCGAACGGCTGCCATTGCAACTGGAATCCGACAGTGCCGGCGCTCTGCGGGAGGAAATTGACGTTTTGGAATCCAAGATAGCTGACCTGAAAACTCACATCAGGAATGTATTTCGCGTGCTCGCGACGCACGTCCAGTTCGGCAATCTTCGTCTGTATCCGGGCACCACGCAGTTCGGGCCGCTGTTCGAGTGCCTGCTTTCGGGCGGTATCCAGATCCCATTCAACAAGCTCGCCGAACGGGAGCATTTCCACCGAGAAAGGGGTGCGCAGCTCGCGTCCCAGAAGATGATTCAGGTTCTGCTTCTGCAACTCAAAGGAGTCTTCGGCAAGGAGCAACTGGTAACGCTGTTGTTTTAGCTTGGCCTTCACGGTGAGCGATTCGGAGAGCAGCACGGTTTCCTGTCCGAGCCGCTGTTCCGTTAACGTGGACAGCTCGCCCAACGACCGAATAGCGGCTCTTGCACTCGTGACTTGCGCCTGTAGCTCCGCCACTTGATAGTAGGCTTCCTTCACCTGACGAACTGTGTCTTGACTCTGCGCACGCACGCCTTCCTTCGCGAGGTCGATTCCGAGTCGGGCCTGCTTGATTGCAAGATTGATTTTGAAAAGTTGTGTGAGCGGTTGTGCCGCGGAGGCATTCACGAACGCGCCGAACCGCACTGGTGAGTGAATGTTGGAATCGGTCGCTGGGATAGGACCAGTGGCTGCGTACGTGCCGAAGCTGCCAGCGGGAACTCTAAAATTCAGTGGCTGCAGCGGCGCTCCTGCAAGAACGTTCGCATCCAGCTTCGGGAGGTAATTTGTTTTGACCTGCGCGACTGTCTCTTGCGCCTTGATGATTTCAATTTTGCTGATGTGAATGTCTCGGTTAGTGCCGCTTGCAATCCGGACTGCTTCGTCCAAGGTCAACAGCGGCGCGGTAGTGGTAGCGGGTTCCGGCGTCTGTGCCCAACCAACCGAAAGGAGGGTGAGCTGGAGGCACAGAATCAGAGCCACGCGGGATAACAATGTTTTTAGGGTTCGACGTTCTGTCGGGTCCTGTGTGCTTTTGTTTCTTGAGGTCAGTGGATTCATTTTGCGTTCCCCGCTGTGAGTAATGCAGCGACCATGCCAACCTGCACAGCTCGCAAGTTGTTGGATCTAATAGGGGCCGACACATCCCAGCGAGGTTCGGCGTGCCCGAATGCGGGCAATGCTGCCGCGTGAGCGATGATCGCAGGCAGCAATCGCGAGAACTCATCCGATTCTGTTCAGAACCGCCACACAACCGTCGCAAGGCTGATTGGCTGCGGAAGGTGGAACTGTTGACTGGCTAGATTGCCCTCCGTGCCGCCTCGAAAGTACAGTTAGCAGCTTGGCCTTCTTGCTTTTTGGAAAAGGACATACCGTGCCCACATCGCGGCTTTGCCCGCATTGGGGCGCCTTTTATTCAAATGCATTCTGTAATCTCTATTGATTCGAATAACTTGCCCCGGCCGCCTAGTGGCACGAGACCTGCTATTTCAGTGAATGATAGTTCGTAGGGGAACGCCCGTTGAAACGGGCATGGCCGGTGATTTTTCCGGCTACTCAGATACTAAGGAGGCGGGATGCTCCGCGTGGAAATATGCGATTCGCCTGAGACTTTGATCTTAAAGCTGGAAGGCCGATTCACCGATGATGATGCAGAACGCACTCGCACACTGGCAGCGCGCTTCGCAGCAGGGGGAAAGTTTCTCGTCGATCTGACGGAAGTGGTATTCATCGACGCGGTAGGAGAAGAAGTGCTGTCTTTACTCGGCCACTTCGGAGCAGAGTTTGTCGCCCCCAATTCTTACGTGCTCGATGTGTGCGAGCGTCTGAACTTGCGGGTGGCCCAGAATGGCGGCGCGCATCTGAGCGCGTTGGGGGAACCCCGCACTAATGCCGATCAGTCTCGTTCTAATAGGGTCAAGCCGCCAAAGAGATAACCGGCCAGATCTGACCGACTAGCGCGAACCCACAATCCTTAAGTGTTGGAATATTCAGCGCGACCAATATTTAACTTGCGCATCTTGTTTTGGAGCGTCGTTCGTTTCAGTCCGAGGCGTTCTGACGCCCCGGCTTTGCCCGATATCCTTCCGGACGCGGCCTTCAACGCGTCGACGATTACCTGCCGCTCCGCTTGCTCGAATGTTGATGATGCCGATCCAACGCTGCGGCTAGCCGTCCTCCTTAGCTGGTCGTGAGGGACTTTTAACTCCTCCCCTTGCGTGAAAATCACGCAGCGCTCGATAAAGTTCTCAAGCTCCCGAATGTTGCCAGGCCAGTCATGATTCACCAACGCCTCCATTGCGTCTTTCGGGACAGACTTAATGCGCCTTTGCATTTGGCGGGACAACCGCAAAACAAAATAGTGAACTAGGAGAGGAATGTCCTCGCGCCTCTCGCGAAGCGGAGGGATCTCAATCGGGCAGACATTCAATCTGTAAAAAAGGTCTTCGCGAAATTGGTTGTTGCGTATCATGCCTTGCAGATCGCGGTGGGTTGCAGCAATCAAACGAACATCAACTCGGATAGTTTTCGCGCTTCCCAAACGTTCAAATTCCTGTTCCTGCAGAGCGCGTAAGAGCTTCGGTTGCAGCTCCAGACTGATATCCCCGATTTCATCCAGGAAAAGTGAGCCGCGATCGGCCAACTCGAACCGGCCTCGTTTCTGCATGAGTGCGCCAGTGAATGCGCCCTTTTCGTGCCCAAACAATTCGCTTTCGACCAGCCCGGAGGGAATAGCGGCGCAATTCAATCGAACGAACGTGCGCTCGCGACGCGGACTGCGGTTGTGAATGGCCCGCGCAAGCAGTTCCTTCCCGGTCCCGGTTTCGCCATGCAATAGCACAGTCGAGCTTGTTGGCGCGACAATCGCAATTTGATCTAGCACTCGCCGCAGCGCGGCACTCTTGCCGACGATGTCCTCGAAATTATGTTCCGCGCGAATCTCCGATTCGAGGTAAAGGCGTTCCTCTTCCAGACGAGCTGCCGATGCGTTCAGACGCCCGTACGCAAGCGCATTATCCAGCGCGAGGGAGATCTGAATACTAATCTGCGTTAGCAAATTCAAGTCTTCTTGCCCGAAAGCGTCTGGTTTCCGGCTGCCGATCGCCAACAGACCAAGTGGTCCGCTCCCGGTCGCAAGCGGAGCAACGGCAACCGAGGTTATGGATTCCGCTCGCAAGTTGTCGGCAATGGTCGTCGGAAGTCTCTCGATATCGTCGACTGACAATATGTCGGACCTGCGGGCGCGAAGTTTCTCACACTCCGTTTCAGTCAGATTCGTTGAGCCCATCTCCGCCAGTAACCCTTTGCCGTCAGGAAAGTCCAGCACCACACTTTGAAGGCGATGTGAGTCCTTTTCGAGAAGCCAGAATCCCGTCAGATGATTGGCGAAATACGAACGAATCGAAGTTGAAGCCGACCGAAAAAGCTCTTCCATATTCAGTTTTGAAACGACGTGATTGTTGATTTCGAGGAGTAGCCGAAGGCGGTCGCGCTCGGTAGCGAGTTCCCGCTGATACTGTTCTGCACAATCCCTAGCCAGCGCGCATTCTAGCGCAATCGCAACGTGCGACGTCAGAGAGCGGAGTAGTTCGACATCTTCCCGCACAAACTCCTGACCCCGCTCCTTAGTCGCAACCAAAAGTCCGTATTTTTGCTGGGAGGTTAACACAGGGAAAATGTAAGCGATTCTGCCAACAGATTGGGCTGCAAACGGAGCCAACTCAGGGTGTTTCAACATTTCCTGCGATATGTCAGGCAGGAAAACAGGTTCTTGTTGCTCCAGCGCTTGCGCTGCCGCGCCAATCCGTGAAATTTTGGTGCCAATTCTAATGGCGGGCGCGTCCACTGCTCGATCAAACTCAAGAAGATGTAAAGTCTGTTGACCACTGTCCAGGAGGTATAGGTCAGTGCCATGGAGGCGAACGCTGCTGGACAAAACGTCGCGCAGGCTGTGGAGCACGGCTTTTACCGTCGGTTGCTCGCCAATCGCGGCGGACACATCGAGCAAGGCTCGATATCGGCTATGGGCGGAGCCTCCATTTTCTTCCGGCATGCGCATCAGACTAGCACCACTAGAACTGTTCTTCCATATCGAGGCCCTGTCACAATCGGCGTCTAGGAGGCCGCCCTAGGTCAGTTTGCAGTGATCTTGTGTGCCGCACACAGTTGCCAAGCCGCTGGGCACGATGACCGAATGCGGGCAGTCTTCTCCGGCGTGAGAAAGGCTTTGGAGATGTGTGTAGCTAGAGCTCTGAAACCACGCAGATTGCGCGGACCCTTTCGTTATTTCGGTTGGCAAGGCGCGTGCCTTTCTCTAGGTGACTGCAGTTCGCATTGGGAGAGAAAACATGCGGAAGACGATTCGAACATCGGTAGTGCTGCTGACAATCCTGCTGCTACCTCTGCTGGTTCTCGTTGCGCAAGAGACGAGTGCACTGTTAATCGAAGGCCAACAAGGACAGGCACGAGTCATTCAGGTGCAAGGCAAGAACTATGTAGAAGTCGAAGCGCTATCACGAATCACAGGAGGATCGCTGCGCTTCGCGGGCAATCAAATCGTTTTGACTTTGCCCAGCGGCGCCAACGTAACACCTCACGCGGACCAGTCCCCACCCGCGGCCGCCCTCTCTAGGCCCTTCCTTAGCGCGGGGATCGAAACGATGAGGGAAATTCTTGAATGGCACGCTGCGTTGAAGAATGGCATCGAGCGGGGATATCCGTTATCGGATGTATGGTTCGGCCACTTCAGGCGGCAAATTCAATCTAACCTGAAGCAGGCGGAAGCAGCGGCCAGCACCGACATGGACCAAAGGGCCCTTCCGCTGCTGACCAATGAGTTCAATACGATGGATGCTTTGACGGATAAATATTTGAACATCGCCGCAAGTAGAAACTATCTGGCGCCCGACGCATTGAATAGTGATCTGCTGGAGCAGAAGCTGTTGACGTGCTGGCAATCGCTAGCGTCGACGGCAACGTCGAATCAAGTTGTGGACGACGGTTCGTGTCAGTAGGTAAGCGGCAAAATCCAGTAGTGCACCAACGGAAAGCTTCGCGTTCAAATTCGCAGCTAGAAGCCAACGACGAACTTAGGTCGGAGCATGGACGAGTGGCGACGGTTTTACAAACCGCCACCCGAACCTGAGAATGGAGCGAGGTCCGTTGGTCGGCCATAAGACCGACGTCATCTAATAAATACTGTTATATTAAAGTAGAGTAAACACCGGAAAAGTAGTAGCAAGGCTTTAGAACTCGCATAGACATTGGGTATTTTGTCTATGGCGG
>CAVWQK010000008.1:0-79283 GCA_963757145.1 uncultured Acidobacteriota bacterium | reverse complement strand
GAGGAGGAGGGATTCGAACCCCCGAGACCCTTTCAGGTCTAACGGTTTTCAAGACCGCCGGTTTCAACCACTCACCCACTCCTCCGTTTTCGATTGTAACGTACTCTGCGAGGCAGCGACCAATTTACAGACTTTACGCTACCCACTTCATCGTTAGTTTCTTGCGCTTTTTCGCACAATCGAGAAGATAAAGGTCGATTAACTTCTGATAAGGAAGTCCTGTCTCATCCGCCAGCCCCTTAAAATAGTCCACAACTTCAGGACTTAAATTGATGCCAACGGCTTGTTTCTTGCCAGTGTACGGGTTCTTGAGTTCTTTCATCTTGGAAAAATCATATTCCTTCTTCATAAAATCTAACCTCTTTCTTGGTTGCTTTCCGCGCGGAAATGATCCGAATCACTGAATCGGATTCCCTATAGCAGTGGACGACGACCAAAGGTCTTGCTGTTGCACTCACTCCGATGAGGATAAACCGATCCTCTTGCTCTGAGTGTTCTGGATCATGGAACAGGCGCGCATTTGGATCGCGGAAGACGCTCTGAGCCTCTTCAAACCACACTCCATGCTTGGTCCGATTGCCCCTATTTTTCTTCTCATCCCATTCGAACCGGAGCATATCTAGATATTATCTAGATATCATGTAGATTGCAAGCGTGGAAAACACCGCTCACTCGTCGGTGAGCGCTCCGAGAAGGAGCGAAGCGGCCTGCCGGATGAAGGAAGGACTCTCGGTGAGTACGGCGGCGTCTCCATTCCACAGCTGGATGAAGTCGCTGCTCGCGGAGCCCGTGTCGAGACCGATCGCGCTTGCAACCACAAAGGCCGTGGCTTCCGCTTCGGTCTCGCGGATGCGCTTCGAGGTGGCGCTGCAGCGTTCACCGCGATGCAGGAGTTTGTGCGCCAGTTCGTGGGTCAAGGTGGAAAACTCCTCGGCCGGGGTCTGGCCGGGCAAAAGTACGACTCTCCCGCCACAGGAGACGCCACGGGCGGGCGCGATCTGGTCCGAGTATTCGAGCGAAAATTCCCTGCGTTCTCGCAAATGCCTGGAGGCGATCGGTCGAGTCCTTGGGCTCGCCCTGAACGGTTCCCAGCGCCGGAAGTTCTTTGCCGTCGGTCTGGGTGATGTCGAACACGTAGGCTGAGCGGAAGCCCGCGACGGCGGACGTGGTCTCCGCCAGTTCTTCGTTCTCTTTTTCTTTCCGGCGAAGCACGGGAGCGAGAATCACGATTCCCTTGTCTCCCTTCTTGACGAAGCGACCCAGCTGGTTCCAGGTGTGGAATCCGGCGACATGACTGGCGTTCGGTTTCTGCGAAGCGATGAGCATCACGTTGTGCAGGCTGTAGCGATGAAAGCGGCCGATGGCTTTGAGATAGGCGTTGAGCGTTTCGCTGTGACCGGCGTCGAGAGCCGCGACGAGCTGCTCGGTCGCTTTTTCGGTTATGGCTTTGATTTGTTCTGATTTCATTTCCGTTCTCCTGTGCGGGGATTTGGTTTCCTTACCCGGAGCCGGGGAACCAAAGAACCGCGAATCGAGGAGAACGGAAGGGAATAAATCGAAAGGACGCGGCAGCAGGCAGCCGGCGTGACGCGAGTCGGCGAGTGGCGCGGCCGTGTGCTCGCGGACGTCTTACTTATTTAGTTTTTTCGGATTTCGAGGTGGAGAAGGAATTCGGCGACGAGCTTCTTTGGGAGCGCGGCGTGCCTCACACAGGGTGTCACTAGGAGTTGGCCGGCATTAACTGCCAAGTAGATGCTATGGCATATATGTTTACCAGATAGATGTAATAACATATGTTACAAATGGAAAACGATATGCTATAATAGCTGAATAAGGAGGCTAACATGCTTAAGCAGATGGGAAAGAGCCTGCAGCAAGCACGAATCTCCCGGGGTCTGACCCAGGCGGAACTCGGGGCGCTGGTAAGCCTGCCGCAATCGCATATTTCAAAAATCGAGCGCGGGGAAACGGATTCTCAATGGACGACGCTTGAGCAGATTGCTAACGCCGTGGGTCTCTCCCCCCTCCTTGTCCCTACCGGACTGGTTCCCGTCGTGGAAAGCCTCATGAAGGGACGCGAGGGCAAAGGCGAAGAGGAGCCGCTGCCGCTCGTGGGAAGCCTCACCGAAACGGAAGGGTAGAAGGAATTCAAGATGTCCACACTGAGAATCAAACTCGGAAACCAGCTCGTCGGCACCATTACGAACGTCGTGACGGACAAGAATATCTTCGTGTTTGATCCGGGATATGTCGAAGACGAGCAGCGCCCGGTGCTGAGCCTGAGCTACTACGATATCGAGCGGAAACTCATCACCAGGCCGCGCGAGGTTCAACGGCGTCTGCCTCCATTTTTCTCGAACCTGCTGCCGGAACGTGACGGAGTTTTGCGCGACTACCTGGCGCAGCGCGCGGGGATCAGCCCGGAGAGAGAATTCCCGTTATTGTGGCTTGTCGGTGCCGACCTACCGGGCGCCGTGATTGCCGAAGACAGTGAAGGACAACCGCTGCCGCCGCCCGAAGAGAAATCAGCAAGGCGCGAAGCCAACAAGGAAGAGGTGTTCCGTTTTTCGCTCGCGGGCGTTCAACTCAAGTTCTCCGCCATAGGCCGAGGCGGTAAACAACTTCGCGTTCCAGTGCAGGGACGCGACGGCCAGTGGATTGTAAAGCTGCCGTCACCAAGATTTCCCAAGGTGCCGGAAAACGAATTCGCGATGATGACGCTGGCCACGGAAGTTGGAATCGATGTGCCGGAATTCGGACTCATCCCGGTCGCCTCGATCGGGAATCTTCCCGCTGAATTCGCGGAAGACGAGACGAACGCTTATTTCATCCGGCGATTTGACCGCGGACCGAACGGAGAGCGGATTCACGCCGAAGATTTCAATCAGATTTACGGACAATATCCGGAAAAGAAATACGAGGAGCACGGATACACGGGCATGGCGAAAGATATCTGGGCGCTGCTCGGGGAGAAAGGCTTAGCGGAATTCATTCGGCGAATTGTCTTCAATGCAGCCATCGGGAATGCCGACATGCATTTGAAGAATTGGTCGCTGCTCTACCGTGACGGTAGAACTCCGACGCTTGCTCCCGGGTACGACTATGTTTCGACGATGCGGTATCTGCCGGACCGAGGCCTGGGCCTGCCGCTCGCCCGGACGAAAGACATGTCCCTTCTGGACGACGAACTCCTGGAAAAGGCGTCGATGCAAGCGGGTGTTCCTCGCGGGCTTGTGAGGGACGTCGCGCACGAAACCGTGCGGGGATTCGCGCAAGCGTGGTCGCAACACAAGGAAGGATTGCCGATCGACGATCTCGGACGCCGCAAGATCGATGAGCAGCTGCAGCTTGTGCCGCTTTTCAAGGAGCATCTCGCCATCAGCAAGCCCAAGCGAAAAAAATCTAGTCGGTGAAGAAAGACAATCTTCTGGAGCTTCGTTAATGCCGTTGGCAGTAGCGCGCGGTGAGTGGACTACCTAGATGCGAGGCCCGTTGGTCCTCGTAACGACAACTTCGACACTAACTGGAGGACTTCGTGGAGGAGTTCCCTCCAGCGTTTCTCGTCCTCACAACTAACCAGCAAGAGTCTTATTGGCAAACACATTCAACAAGTTGTTTTCCAAATCCACTCGATCCCAGGTAAGGATTAAGATCTCCCCGATTCGCAAGCCCGTATTCACGGCAAAATCCACCACGTCGTGAATATAGGGAGTTGCGTTTGCGAGAAGTTTTTTTTCCTCCTCCAAGCTTAAGGTACGAAAACCAAGATTCATTTCCTGGAAGAACTTCACTTTTCTAAGGGATTCGATCCCAGGTAGAGGTCCCAATCGAGGGCTAAGTTCAACATATGCTTGAGGAGGGCGCTTCCCGGTTACCCGTCCCACCGGAAACTTCCTTTCTCCGGTGAAGCTTGAAACCTTCGATGTCGGCCGGATAGATTTTCCTGACCTGACGTTCGCTTCCAAAGAAGGCTGTCAACTTCACAAGCATCTGTTCATCCCTTAACCAGCGAGAACAGTACAAAGCGGGGCTGATTTTTCGTTCAAAAAGGACTTATGGAAACATTGGCAGGTAAGCTGTCCAACCTTGATGTCAACGATCAGTCGCTGTGGGTTGTATCCGCTACTGTTTTTTGCGCGACATTTTGACTGTCGCTCTCTGGCGAACGGACACCATACAGGCTCACTCGCGGATGGTGGCCCCAAACCTCTTTGTAGTACCAAAGCTCGACGCTTTCTAAGACGCGGCGTTCGCCGTGCAGGTCGATAACGTAGTTTTTTCCTTCCGGTGAAATCCTGTCACTAACCACGAACTCCTCAGAAGCGCCATTAGCGAAATGAACGATCAGGCGGTCAAAGAAAATCGCATCACCCCTGACCCGCAACTGAATCGTGTGAAAAGGGCTATTACGACGTGCTATTTGGATCCTGCCATGATCTTGAGTGCCGTCTACGTTGATGTAGCCCAAGAAATCCCAAAACTGCCCTCGGGCCAACAGAGGTGTAGCCATGGCTAAGGCCAAGAGCCCGGCGATAGGATAGAGAAACCAGTCCCTGAATTTTGGCATGGTACTAAGACTACTAGTTCTTCTTATACCGGTTCTCGTTGCCCTTTTCACAGATCAATTACAGGGGGAGGTGCGTCGTCGATTAACACTGACGAGGATTTTGTCGTCGCCGCAAACAGGGACTGCGTGACCAAAACCGAGGGGATAACTGCTCTGCTACCGTCAGAATCAACAGTTGCGCGGCTACTACCGGTCGAACAAGCTGTCACGCGGTCAGAGCAATTTGTCTGACGGCGCGAAGAGTTTGCAGGAGGTAATTCGATGAGCGCTCACAGTATCAAGACTCTAGGCCTAATGGTAGGCGCCACGGTTTTAGCCTGCCCGATTGCTTTTGCGCAAAACCAGAAGCCCGGGAAACTGAAGATGTTGGTGAGCCCGAAACAGGCCTACACGTTTGTTGACGGCAAAGCCATTGGTCCTGGCAATCGGACGATCAAGCTCGACGCCGGTACACACCATGTCATTGTTGCCAACTATGGGTACAACTTTGCCGAGAAAGAGGTCTCGATCGATTCCGATAAGACAGTTCCTGTGGAAATAAAGCTGGAGCCCGTGGGCCCGACTGTGCCACCGCCGCGTGGTCGCATCCAGGTTGAAACAGGAGGGGTCCACGGGGCGAATACCGCCGCCGTTCTTCTGAACGGTAAGAAGCCCCTATACTTCGTAGGCCACGTGGACGAGTTCAATAACGATTTTTTTGGTTTTCGCCAGGAATTGATTGTGCCGCCAGGAACGCACCAACTGACGGTCACTCGGGATGGCAAGGAACTGTGGTCCGGCCCGATCACGGTCGCGGCAGAGCAGCGCGTGATTGTTAATATCTCGAATGGAAAAGAAAAGACCAAGACTTGGGTACGCGGCCGGTCATGCAAAGCAGATTGCGACCCGACTGTTGAGTTGCCTTGGTTGGCACCACGCTTTGCGGCCGGTACCGCAAGCGCCACAGTCGTTGTAGCGCCCGTCAGCGGGTCGGTCTCTGCCAATCCGCCGAAAATCGATTGTAACCAAAATACGCAGCTAGCCTGGGTTTCGAAAGAAACGGTCGAAGCCGAGATGAGCGGAATGAGCCCCGTCCCGACGTCAGGCGAGAAGACCATTTCGCCTCGGCAAACCACCGTATATCAGCTCACAGCTTCAGGGCCAGGTGGCGTGACAACGCCGAGCACGACCGTCGAAGTCAACCCAGTGGTGCAATTGTCGCTGAGCGCTTCGCCGATGGAAGTTCAGTACCGCCGCATTGGCGACAAGGTCATCGAGCAAGGGACCACGACTCTGACTTGGTCGTCGTACAACTCTGACGCGGCTTCGCTAGATCCAGGCGGCCCCGTTGAAGGCAGCGGCACGAAATCAATCACCCTCAGCCCAACGCAAAGCGGCACCGGCCCGTTGGACGAAGAGTTCAAATACACTCTGAAGTCGACAAATGCATGCGGCGGCGAGGAAACCAAGACGGTAGCGGTGCACCTGAAAGGATCCGTCGAACCCATTCCGACCGTGCTTCTCCGCAGCGTTTTCTTTCCGACGGCCTATCCTACCAAGGAGGATCCGACACTGGGACTTGTTCCAAGTCAGCAGGAAGTGCTGACACGCCTTGCGGCCGGGTTCAAGCAGTATCTCGAATATGACCCGGATGCGAAGCTCTCGCTTGGCGGATACACGGACGAGCGGGGCGGGAATGATTACAACCAGTCTCTGTCCGAGCTGCGGGTACAGCGCGTCAAGGATTTCCTGGTTTCGCAGGGAATTGCAGCGGAGAACATTGACACCGCAGCTTTTGGTGACCAGAAACCACTGGACAAAGCTACGCTTAGCGACCTAGAAAGTCAGAATCCAAACCAAGCTGCTGAAAAACGAGCGCGCGATTCCCAAGCAACCTGGCTCGCTTACAATCGCCGCGTTGATATCGTCCTCATGCCCGCCAACGCCGAGTCCGTACGGGTGTATCCAAACCAAGCAGCGGATTTCGAAATTCTTTGGCAAAAGCCGAAGCCGGCCCGCAGCGCGGTTGAAGGGCACAATTGAGCGCGTGATGAGTTCGGGCGCGGAATTATATTTGAAACCTGGTTGAGTGTGTCACACCGCTTGTGCAAGGCGTTTCGGTGGTGGAAATGTAGCAGAGTTGTGGCCAAAATTCGGGCAAAACGAACAAAAACAAAGTAAATCCAGAAAATAGAAATCGCACTATCTCGCAGCTGGCAAGGGGATTTAGTCGAATTTTTTCGCGGATAGCGAACCGACGATTTAATTATTCAAGGCCGCCGGTTTCACTCACCCTCCCTAAGTACGCCTTAAGGGGATGGTGGTACGAGATCCGTTCGAGGATAATGCGCAAGCGCGCAAGTACTCTAAAACTCCTTAACGTTGCGCGACCGCCTCGGAGGATGATTCAAATGATAGGTGCAATAGCTGGTGACCTTAGCGACGCGAGCGGACTGGGTTGCGGATGTCAGAATCTTTACCCGTCCAAAGAGTTGGTCTCGCCGGACACCCGACGATAGATACAAGCTTCGTCCTGCGGAAGGAAGGAATGGTCTCCGACGGTGTGACGGGATAGTCCGTCGGATAGTCGTGGCATATCTGCGTGGCCATGGCCGTAAGCCATGCCTGAGCTTGGTCTACCGTAATCCTTGGCTTGAGACGTCCAATAGACCTGGGCATAAACTGCGTGCTACGCGCAGGCGGGGGAGCAGGATCGGCGCTGAATCCGGCTGTCTGAAACATTCCACGTTCCCGGAAACTGTCGGTCCAGGATGGCGAAATTCGGGGGAGGAACGCCGACGATTGTGCACGAATCGCCGTCGAGCCGGACCGTGCGGTCGATGACATTTCGATCCGCGCCATAAGCCCGGCGCCAAAGGCCATCACTGATCACCACAACCGGCGCGAAACCGAGTGCAGAGTCCTGAAGTCCAAACAATCTTCTTCGGTAGTCTTGTATCGGTTGTTGCCTGACCAATTTTCGCCTTACGAAATGGATGAACGGGATTATCGCTAACTGGCCCAAACGCGCTTTTGGGTCCGAGCCACATTCCGAGGGTCGTTATCAGGGCTTGCACGGGCCGGCACTCACCGCTGCGGTTCCCAGTCGTTTTTGAGGAGCAATTCCTCAATCCGATAGGCATGAAGCATGTCGTGCATTGCAAGATGGCGAAACATGATAAAGATGGAGTAATGATTGTATTCCCCGTGTTCCGCCGTCCGTTGCCAATCGTCATCGGGCAGTGTCTTGAGACGTTCGACAAGACGCTGACGGTCCGATGAAAACCGGTCCATCGCCTCGTTCAAATCCGCCCCTTAACAGCGCACCATCCTCGCCTCCCGAGCCAGGAAAATAAGGACTGATCTGCGGCTCAGGCGCCGTGAGCATCAGATCGAGTCGCGCCGATAGGATTGGGTGGACCGTCGCTAGGTGGCAGGCATGCTCGTGCGCCGACCACTTATGCGGTTTCGGCCGGCGCTTCAGGACGGATTGGGGCACCTCACGGACAAGGGGAATGACGAGAGCCGGGGCACGCTCCAACGCGGCGATGATTACTTCGGCGTTGTTCATAAATCCTTCCAACGCGAGAACAGAGACACTGAAATCACTTAGGATTCCCAATTCTCAAGTGCAGGATCCAAAGCTTGGTGATCACGGCGCAAAGCAGCATGCCCGTCAAGATCAGCGCGACCACGCCAAAGGTGATCCACAACTGTGACTTCATTGCCGCAGCAAGCGTCTTCGCGCCATTCACTCTGCCGCTGAGCCAGCCGTCATTCGTCACTGCCGGCGGCAGCGGCGAATCCGCAAACTCCGCCGAAATCACCAAGCAATACCCCTTGCGGGAAATCGTTTTTATGTACAGCGGCCGTTCGGACGAGTCGCCGAGCGCCTGCCGCAGGTTGTTCACGGTCGTGTTGACGTTCGCATCGTAATTGAGGAGCGTGTCGGCAGGCCACAAGCGCGCCCGAAGCTGTTCGCGGGTTACGACGTCGCCTTGTTTTTCGATCAAGACGAGCAAAACCTGGTAGACGTTTCCTCGAAGCTTTAGCCGGACGCCGTTCTTTGTAACTTCCTGGCGATGCCGGTCAACCTGGAACGGCCCCAGGCGGATATAACGCGAAGTAACTGGAATCGACGGGCCGCTTGCGGCTGTCGTCTCACGTTCCAGCGTAGAACTTAGTTCTGAGCCCATACAACACCCCGCAGACAAAACAGAAAACGCAAACGACTATACATCGTTACTTAGCGAATAGTCTATATATAATGGAAGGCCAAGCGCATGCTGAATGGCAGCAGGGGCATCACTCGACATGGAGAGATTCCCGAGCGACCCGAATGCTCGCGCCGCGCCCCAAGTTCGGCACCGCCGGGCTACGCAGCGACCCGGTCACCGTGGCTTGGAAGCTGACTGGTGACGATCATCCGCACCCGGTGCACACCTCGGTTCCGTGCTTGATGTTGCTGGCCCGGCGAAATCTCGATTCCTTCACGGACATGAAGAACGAAGTGGTGATGTTCGACTTCGAGGGTCAATTCGCCTTCCAACACGTAGAAGAACTGGCGTGCATGGTGGTGTGCATGGCGGCTTTCACTTGTGCCCGGGGGCCATGAATTCTTCGATGCTGCTGAGGTCTGGCGTCTGGACAAAGTCCCACCCGTCGCAGTCGGTCCCCTGCGGCCCCCCCGTTTGGTAATATTCGGCTGATTTTACGCTAACTATCCGCGTAGGCATGAGCTCCCGGGGAGTCGACCGGCCCATAACGACGGAAAGGCGGATCGCGTGCGTTGGTATCGATAGCCATAACATTTCTTGACACTTAGCTATCTGACGAAGTAAATGATAGAGTCGCGCGGTTGTAGAGGTTCAAGTGGCAGCATTCGGACCGGGCGACGGGTCACGCGGGTGTCTGAAAGATTGCGTGAATCGGGCGTAGATGAGTCCCCGAGCGTGCGAGTGATCTCGGCCGGCTCTTGCGAGTTGACAATTAGCTATGTGAGTATCGCTATTCCAGGTGGGACCATGAGGGAGCATAATTTGCGACGCCCGCTATCCAGCAAAGTCCCGGCGTGGTTCGGGCGGAAGTTCGACTTCAGCTTTCCGGCGGAGCAGTACCCCAACGTTTGTGTCCGCCTGTGGGGCACGCACGCACGCCTGGAAGAGATGCTGCGCAAAGTGACGACCGATGTGTTGGTCGGCAAACCGCAGGAGAAGTGGTCAGCCCAAGAGCATGCAGGCCACTTGCTCGATCTCGAACCTCTATGGATGGCGCGTATCGATGACTTCCTTACCGATCGAGACACACTTGCCGTCGCAGACCTGGGTAATCGAAAGACCCATGAAGCCAACCATAATGCCCAAGAATTGGCGGAGATTCTGGCTGGATTCCGCACAGCACGGCTTCGCTTAGTGGAGAATCTGGGGACATTTGAACCTGACGTTTTTGCACGAACGAGTCTGCATCCGCGTCTCAAGCAGCCCATGCGGCTCGTGGATCACTTGTATTTCGTTGCGGAGCACGATGACCATCACCTGGCAAAGATATTGGAGTTGATCGATACGCATTTCCCAAAAGGATAGGCGTGTAGCGCTTGATTCGGTCCGAGCTGAGTTTGCGGAACGTCTTTTGACCTGCCCGCGAACTGCTCACAGCGGGAACGACCGCGGCTTGCATATCATTTCCTCCTACCGCGATTCGATGCGACCCCTTCTGGGTCGGTGCATGATTTCGGATGCCCGATTCGCAAATCACACGTTTGACCGGCGCTAGGATAATCCTACTTCGAGCGAAGACCATGTCCGCCTACAGACGCGCCCTTCAGAATGTTGCGGCAGTTCTCAAGGCAACTGGATCCAACCTGGACAAGGTTGTGCGTCGCGGCGTGTTTCTGAAAATATGGATGACTTCGCAGCGATGAATGCTGTGTACGGAAAGATCTTCGGCCTCATCTCCCGGCGCGAACGACGATCGAGGCGGCACGTCTACCCAAAGACAGCCTGGTGGAGATCGACGCCATTGCCCTGGAATAAAAAGAATAAGACAGGTCGGAAGTACAAATTGGACTCTTTCTTTTTGGGAAATGCTCTGCGTTTCAATTTAGCCTCCGCCACATTCGGACTTGACGCCGATGCTCTGTCAACGGAATAATACTTCGACGAATTGCTAAGTGTCTATTTTACGGACGGTCTGTACGTATGCCGTATTTTGTCCGGATCCTGTCCAGCTCTTGCGATTGGGCTTCGAGCCGTCTGAGTTTCAGTAGGCTAACAAAGGGGAGGCTGACAACATGGAGACCCTGTTTCAGGATGTCCGTTACGGTTTACGCATGCTACTTAAGAAGCCCACTTTCACAGCCGTGGCGATTCTGACACTAGCTTTGGGAGTCGGGGCCAACACGGCGATCTTCAGCATCGTGAACGCCGTGTTGCTCCGTTCTCTTCCGTTCCGCGACCCCGACCGCCTTGTAAGAATCTACTTTAACAATCCAGGTGTGGGTTTGCGGGACATCAGGTTTTCTATGCCGGAATTCGACGATCTTACAACGCAGACAGATGTGTTCGAAGATGTGAGTGTCGTTTTTCCGGCCAGCACGAACTTGACCGGTGCCAAACAACCAGAGCGGTTGGAGCTCCTCGGCACCACCCCCAACTACTTTTCCATGCTGGGCGCCACTCCCGAACTAGGACGGTTGTTCGGTCACCAGGACTTCGCGCTCGGTTTTGCTCCCGCAGTTGTAATCAGCGATGCCTTGTGGCGCCGATCCTACGGGGCTGATCCTGGCGTTCTCGGCCGCAGCGTCCGCCTCGATAACGATCTCTATGCGATTGTGGGTGTTCTCCCTCCTGGATTTCGGCACCCCGGACCGACGATTTCTCGGGCCGTGGAGGTGTGGGTTACCTGCGGATTCAGTGGCGATCCGTTCCCAAAGCCAGCGCGTGGCACGCGCGTATTACCAGGGGCAATCGGTCGTCTCAAGCCGGGCCTCACCCTAGCGCAAGCTCAGGCGCGGCTTGATGCCATGGCTGCTAATCTGCGTCGCGAATTTGCGAATGATTACCCTCCGCAAGCCAAATGGACGATTGAGATAGTGCCGTTGCAGCAATCGTTGGTGGGTAAGATTCGACCGATGCTGCTCGTGCTGCTGGCTGCCGTAATCCTGATTGTTTCCATCGTGTCTCTGAACATTGGCAGTCTGCTTCTGGCGCGCGCCTCTGGACGACAGCAAGAGATAGCAGTGCGCGCGGCGATGGGAGCGAGCCGGGGCCGAATGATCCGGCAGATGCTCACTGAATCGCTGTTGCTGGCTTTCATCGGGGGAATCGCGGGGCTTGCGACGGCGGTGATTACGCTGAAAGCGGTCTTACGATTTGTGCCGGCGAATCTTCCGCGGCTGGGCGAAGTAAACATTGATTGGCGGGTGCTGGGATTCGCATTACTGATTTCGCTCGCGACTGGGCTGCTGTTTGGGCTGGCTCCCGCGATTCATTCCTCGAAGGCGGGACTTGCGAGCACGATGCGCGAAGGCTCGCGCGGCTCGGGCTACGGTGCGAAGGCCGGGCGCATGCGCGACGCACTGATCGTGTCGCAGCTGGCTGTTGCGGTAGTGCTGATGGTTGGCGCGGGGCTCCTGTTGGAAACGCTACGCGATTTGTTGCGGCAGAACCCGGGCTTCAATCCATCGCAAGTGGTGACGGCGAATATCTGGCTGCCGGTCCCGAATAATCCGCAGCTCGATCCATATCTCACCTTCGCGCATCAGATCCCGTTTAATCGCGAGCTTCTGCGGCGCATGAACGCGATTCCCGGCGTGAAGTTGGCGGCGATTACGTCCCGTTTGCCGGCGACCGGCACAACAACGAACAGCAATTCGCTGGCCATCGAAGACCAGCCCACGGAATCCTCGGGAGATTTGCGCGCCGAAATTATCCGCATCAGCCCGGATTATTTTCGCGTGATGCAAACGCCGCTGGTGGAAGGGCGCTTTTTCACCGAAAGCGACGAGAACGGCAAACTGCCCGTGGCAATCATCGATGAGGCAACGGCAAGGCGCTACTGGCCGGATCAGGATCCGGTGGGGCGGCGGCTGCGCATCGGGCAGAATCCGGCTCTTCCATGGAACACAGTGGTGGGCGTGGTGAAAAATATCAAGCACGACGGGCTCGATGTGGATGGAGTGCCGCACGTCTATGTTCCGGTGAATCAATCTCTCGGACGGGTGCTGAGCTTGGCGCTGCGAACTTCGTTGCCCTCGAGCACGCTCGAGGCGCAGATTCGCGGCGCGATTCAGAGCGTGGATCCGGGGCTGCCGGTGTTCAGCGTCACCTCGATGGATGATGTCCTGGATGCATCGCTGGCATCGCGCAGATTTTCGGCGAATTTGGTGGCGGGATTTGCGGGGGTGGCGCTTTTGCTGGCTTCGGTCGGGATATATGGATTGCTGGCCTATATGGTTGGCCAAAGATCACGCGAGATTGGTCTGCGGTTGGCGTTGGGTGCCCAGCGAGCGGATGTCTTGCGACTTGTCATGGGCAAAGGTGTAGTCCTGGCGGGCCTCGGAATTGTGGCCGGCGTGATATTTTCCGCTTCTACCGCCTCGATGATGGCAAGTTTGCTCTTCGGCGTTCGCCCGCATGATCCGGCTGTATTTCTGGTGGCATCTTTTCTCTTGCTCATAGTTGCTCTACTGGCTAGCTATATTCCCGCCTGGCGAGCTACGAAGGTGGACCCAATTGCCGCGCTTCGGGAAGTATGAACGTTCTGGGCATTTATTCTTCGCGCAAACTCGCATCGAATCTTCGTCATTTTTTCTAAGGCCGGCGTAGCTGAGCTCGATTCCGGCAGGCGAAACAGGCCCGTTTTGCAATGAGCAAACAGAAGGAAATTTCCCCGTCCGGCGGTAGGCGCCGATAGCCCGCCGAAATCGCTTTCCTTCTCTTTCGTTAATCTCAGGCTTCCATTCGCGCGATTCGATAAACTGCCGTGCCGCACGGAATTTTGGTGAGGGACAGGGCGATTCTTCCGTTTGCTAGCCTGTGATCCGGTCACTGTGACTTGGCGGCGGTGAGATCACCACGAAGCGGACGGGCTCTGTGGAGTGATTGCAAAAGGTGGCGGGTACCTGGCGGAATGGCGACGCCCTGTCCCGCCAAGAAAAGGATCGGCTCACCATTGGCTTCCATCGTGGCTCGGCCTGACAAAAGAAAGAAAAACTGTTGGGCATTTTTGTGGAAGTGGCGCACGTCGGAGGTTCCGGGTGGCATGAGCTCCTCAATCACGCTCAAATCCGACTCCTGAAGTAAATGCCCCTCTTCACAGTCGTCCCCCCCAATATAGTGGGGAGCATTTTCCCTGCAGATGCGTCCCGACGCTATTTTTCCCAATTCCACTTCTACACTTTCGCTAAAATGGCCTTCTTGATTTGCTTAATTCGTACTTCGTCGCGTCTGTAGAAGGTCCACTTCTTGATTCGCTTGGGGCGGGTCAGTCCAGCCTGGCACAGTATCCTCATGTGCTCGCTCGTTGTCGGTTGACTTACGTGAAGTTTGCGTGCAATCAGGCAGCCGCAAACTCCATCCTTCACCAAATCACCGTCGATTTGTGGAGGGAAATGCTTTGTCGGGTTTTTGAGCCACTCCAGAATCTGCAACCTGCGCTCGTTCGCGAGAGCGCGAATAGCGATCGTCGATATCATGGACACGATTAGGAAACTCCCTAAGTAGAATAGCACTGCAAGTGAAGATTCGCGCTGGTCTAATGCCTCCGTCGTAAGTAGGTCCCCACGATAGAGCGATCTGCCGATGGACTTCGATCGCGATGGCCGCCACAGGGGGCCACGCAAGGCGGTCCTGGATGCGAAGCCGCTCACAACTGCATCGTGGCTTTCGTCAACGGTGTCACATATCCTCCGACATCAATGCCGTTTAGCCCGTTGTCACCATGGACGCGGACATGCAGGAGACTGCGCCGGCCCATCTTGGTGCCTTGCTCGCTGATGAAGCGCCTCCCCGCCGTGCCCGAGGTAAGGCCATTTCTCATCATGAAGGAGGCCAGCGGCCCTGTGGAGCTTCCCGTTGCCGGATCTTCGGGTATTCCGTATAGGGGAGCAAACATTCGCGAATATGGTCCTTCCGAGGTTGGAGCAAAAACGAACACGCACAGGGGCTCGGAATCCGCCCCGATGAGCGCGTTCAATCGACGAACATCGAGAAGCGCACGGTCGACGATCTCCTTGCTCTTCACTGCCACAAAAACGGTTGGATTGCCAGCACTCACCCACTGAGGAGTCACAGAGAGGAGATCGCTGACGCTGAGACTCAGCATCTCTGCACAAGCTGCCGGGTCGTACTTTTTCCCGTATTCGATGGGTGGAGTACGCAGCCAAATAAGAGGCGGAGGGCCCGGTTCCACTTGAATGGGAACAGGACCGATTCTCTCCTCCAGGACAAAATCGGCCATGCGGTCCGAGACCATTCTTTCTTCCAGCAGCACGAAGCTTGTGCCTATCGTCGGATGCCCGGCAAAGACCAACTCTTTGGACGGAGTAAAAATTCTGACAGATGCCACACAGTCCGTTCGCGTTGGCGGGAACACAAAAGCGGTCTCCGACAGGTTGAGCTCTCTGGCGATTCTCTGCATCGCGCCATCATCGAGGCCAGAGGCATTAGGGAAAACCGCGAGGGAATTTCCCTCGAGAGGCTGGTTGGTAAAAACATCCACTACCAGATACCGATACGATCGCGAGTGTCCCATGGTCTGCCATTACACCTTTCGCGGAATTACAACAGTCGCGCCTACCGAGGAAGCGTCACACGGTGCAACCATCTATGCCACTTTACTTCGTTAAATAGCTAACTGTCAATATACGAACGAGAGGCTTCGCGTCTGCATTCAAAAGGCAGACGCCTCTAGTGTTTGCACGCCTCCTCGCCCGTGCGGAGGCACTGCCCTTCGCGCTTTACAACCGAACACATCTATGTCAGTATAGTTCGTCAGTTAGCTAACTATCTATAGAACTAGCCTGTGTCGGTATACGAAAGGCTCGACGCGCTCCACATCATGCTTCCAGATCTAACGCAGCCAGTGGCGGCCTTCGTACCCTTTCTCCGCTGCGGTAGCTTGCTTTTTTCGGCAGGCCATATCGCCAAGAGCGACGGCAAACCATGGGTCGGCCAGTTGGGCGCCCATCTCACGACCGCGCAAGGCAAAGCAGCCGCCCGTGCCGTGGCCATCGATCTGATGGGCACGCTCCATGCCGCCGTGGGTGACCTAAATAAGATCAAGCGCATCGTGAAACTGCTGGTGCTCGTCAACAGCACTCCCGGATTCACCGAACAGCACCTAGTGGCCAATGGCGCTTCGGAACTTTTCGCAGAGGTATTTGGAGACAGAGGGAAGCACGTTCGCAGTTCCTTCGGCGTCGCTCAGATTCCTTTCGGATCGTGCGTGGAAATAGAACTGGTCGTCGAGGTTGAACAGTAGCACCCCGCCGCTCGCGCCGCGCTTAGACGGGTAAGTGGACGCGATCGAGGATTCGGAGGAATCGGGGCTCGGAACGAAGGTTGTCAAAATATTGCGCGATGCGAGCAGAAGGAGTCCCGGAATTAAGCCAGACCATGCGGCCGGAACGCGCGTCGCAGGCACGTTCGAGCCAATCGAGAGACTCGGCAACATGACCTATCCCTGCGTGAAGGGCGCCGATATCAAACGTAAGGCCATGCCAACCATCCCACCTGCGAAGGCATTGGTTCAGGTCTTCTGCATGCAAGCCGGATAGACCCCCCTGTTCAAAGGCTGTTCGGATGATGTTGCACTCCTCCGGGCTGTGATGGCCAACCACTAACGCTGTGAGATATTCGTGGGCCGCCTCTTCCTCTAGGCCTTTGGCTTCAAGCGACGCGCCGAGGACAGTGTGAGCGAGACCGAACTCTCGGTCCATCTCGATGGTCTTTCGGAGAGCGGCTATAGCCTGATCATACTGCCGGGCGGCGAAGTGCATTATTCCCACAAAATTGTTGATGGGCAGGGAGAGCGGGTCACTCTCCAGGGCGCGGTGGATACGAGCGAGAGACTCGTCGGTGCGGCGGAACGCGGCGCTGAGGAGCGAACCGAAGTGCAGAGCGGTGCCAAGATTTGGATTGAGAGCGAGGGCGTGCTGGAAACTGGATTCGGCGACAGTCCAATCCCAATCGTAGAGGCTCTTCACCAGGCCGAGGGAGCAATGGGCGTCAGCGAGATAAGGATCGAGTTCGAGAGCGCGAAGCGCGGCGGCCTTGGCGCGTGGCATGGCGTCGTTGGGGTCCATGCGACCGAAGGAATACCCGAGGTAAAAATACGAATCGGAGATACCCGAGTAGGCGGGGGCGTAGAGAGGATCGAGATCGAGGGCTTGCTGAAAGTGCTCTATCGCTTTCTTGAGACTAGGCTCGGTGCGTTTGTTCCAAAAGTAGCGCCCGCGGAGATAGGCGTCGTAAGCCTCTGGATGGATCTTGCGCGGTAATCCGACGGAGGCATGCGAGTGCTCCAGAATCCGCGTGTGGAGGCGGGAGGCGATGGCCTGGGTCAGATCGTCGTGGAGAGTGAGCACGTCGCGCACGTTGCGATCCAACGACTCATTCCACATCTGGTCTTCGCTGCGCGGATTGACCAACTGACAGGTGATGCGAACACGGTCCCCGGAACGCAGGACGGAACCCTCCAGGATGGCGTCGACGTTGAGTTCCTGGGCGATCATCGAAACGCTCTTGCCGGTGTTCTTGTAGCGCATCGAGGATGTCCGGCAGATGACGCGAACGCCGCCGAGGCGGGCAACCGCGGTGATGAGACCTTCGGTCAGACCGTCCACAAAATAATCCTGGCTGGAGTCGGGAGAGAGGTTCACGAGCGGCAATACGGCGAGTGATTGCAGTCGTTCAGGGAAGACCGGCGGCTGACTCGAAGAAGGTGAAAGAAAAGTTCCCTGGTTAGGAGTGGGAAGGTCAGATAAAACCTGCAAAGCAGAAATGATTTCCCCCGCGGTGGAGTAGCGCGCTTCGGCCGACTTTTCCAGGAGACGTGCGAGAATGCGGTCAAATTCACGAGGAATCGCCGGATTCAGGCGGCTGGGAGGAATCGGTGCTGCGTGCAGGATTGCGGCAAAGATCTCGGCGGTGGAATCGCCGGGAAACGCGCGGCAGGCCGTGGCCATTTCATAAAGAAGCGCGCCGAGGGAAAAAAGATCGCTTTGCACGCCGGCGGGCAGGCCTTGCGCTTGCTCGGGAGACATGTAAGCGACGGTACCGACTGGAACACCATGCATGGTTAGTTCAGTCGTGGTCACAGTCTGGTCACCAACTGTGTCTGCTGTTGCGCCGGACCTCTGAAACCTAGCCAGACCGAAGTCGAGGAGTTTGGCGATGCCGTGACGCGTAATGAAGATGTTCGCCGGTTTGATGTCGCGATGGATAATGCCACTTGTGTGAGCGGCTTCCAGCGCCGAAGAAATCTGCATTCCCCACCTAAGTACGGAAGAGAATGCCAGAGGGCAGGAGCTGAGAGCTTCTCTCAGGGTCTGACCGACGAGATATTCCATGACGATGAAGTGGGTGTCGCCCTGGGAGCCGACGTCAAAAAGTGTACATAGATTGGGGTGACTTAGGACCGAGATGGCGCGTGCTTCGCGCTCGAAACGTTGAAGTCGACCTGGGTCCACAGCAAAACTTGAGGGCAGGGTTTTGATGGCGACTTCGCGCCCCAGTCGGACATCCCGCGCACGATACACCTCTCCCATTCCGCCTAAACCTATGAGATCGAGGACTTCATAGGGCCCGAGTCTTGTGCCGAAGGCAAGTGGCATGAATGCGCGCGATTTTACCATTAGCAAGGCGCGGTCGACAGCGACCCGAACGTCGATTGCGTGCGGGTCGTCGGAGGGTCCTCAACCTAATATGTAGAGCGTTTGAACGGGGGGCGTTCTCAAAGAGCTGGGTCTTTCGGCCGACGCCGAAGAGCGAAGCGCAGAACTTTACGTACGCGTTCCGGGGAATCGCGAAAGTGTATTCCGCAGAGTCGTCGAAAAGAGCGGCCTCCCGGTCAGTGACATTCTCCAGGTGTGGCTCGACGTCGGACAGCATCCGGCACGCGGCAAAGAGCAGGCGGACATGATCTGGCGGAAAATTCTTGACCCGGCATTTGAGTCATCCAAGTAATGAGCGAACAAGATCTCGAACTCGAAGCGTTTTCGAAATTCGCAGGCGAACCGTTTCTCAAGACCCGCGTACGTGAGATAGTGATCTTCGACGAATCACAAGCGTCAAGACGTTCTCGGGAAGGCACCCTCCGAAGTTCGCGGGCTTCAGCATCTGAGCCGTGAAGGCGCAGCGTGTCGAGTCGTCGAGGTGCACGGACGCAACGCCGAAACCGGTGCGACAGAAATCAGCGTCGAGTTCGAGTCGCCATCGCCTCGGTTCTGGCATATCGCCTTTCCACCTGAAGATTGGACTCCGAAGAGCCCTGAAGCAAAGAGGTTCGAAGCGCAGAGGCTCAGAACCCACTCTGTTTGAGTCTGTATCGCTTTCGCAACGCCCCGTACCCTTATCCCTGGCCGTGCTTGCGCCCTATCCGGCGACAACGCCAAGGCCGGACCGCCTACCAGGACTTCTTCACCCTTTGGAAAGACGCCGACCCCGACGTCGCCATCCTGAAGCAAGCCAAGGCCGAATACCCGAAGTTGCAATCGTGAGGTTAGCTAAACGACCGAATTTGGTCGCGAAACCCTAGGCCGAAGCCGCTGCTGCGCCTTTGAAGAACGCGAGCAAGTCAGCGTTGATACGATCCGCGTGTGTAGTCGGCATGCCATGGGGGAAGCCGGGATACGTTTTGAGCGTCCCGTGTTTCAAAAGCTTCACGGACTTTGCTCCGCTGGCTTCAAACGGGCAGATCTGGTCGTCCTCGCCGTGCATCACGAGCACCGGGATGTCGATGCTCTTGAGATCGTCGAAGAATTCCGATTCCGACAACGCCTTCACGCAATCGTACTGCGCCTTGATGCCGCCCATCATCCCCTGCCGCCACCAGTTGTCGCGGATGCCTTGCGAGATTTTCGCGCCGGGACGGTTGTAGCCGTAGAACGGCATGGTGATGTCTTGATAGAACTGGGAGCGATGGAAGCCGGTGCCGTCGCGAAGCTGGTCGAACACCTCCATCGGGAGGCCATCGGGGTTCTTGTCGGACTTCAGCAGCATCGGAGGAATCGCGCTGATGATCACGGCCTTTGACACGATACCTTTGCCGTACTTCGCGACGTAGCGAATCACTTCGCCGCCTCCAGTAGAGTGACCGATGTGAATGGCGTCCTTGAGATCCAACGCTTTCACGACTTCTGCAACGTCGGCGGCGTAGGTGTCCATATCATTGCCGGTCGCGGTCTGTGTGGACCGTCCGTGCCCGCGGCGGTCGTGCGCAATGACGCGGTACCCCTGGGCTAGAAAGAACATCATCTGCGTGTCCCAGTCGTCTGCCGAAAGCGGCCAGCCGTGGTGGAACAAGAGCGCCTGTCCCGTACCCCAATCCTTGTAATAAATCTCGGTGCCGTCTTTAGTGGTGACCATCGCCATGGAATGTCCTCCGGTTTGCTGGTTCAAGCCAGTCGGGCGAAGCGTGACGCAATCCGCCCGACGGCGGATTCGCGGGTTGGATGTTGGGGCGTGGAGAGATGATGCTGGGAAACTTAGATTTCAGGATGAGGCAGCCCGAAACTGGGATTAGACCGATCGTGCGTCGCATCGCCCCGGATGTACATAGAACGGTGACGGCGTGCCGTCGGGCATTCCGATGCGCCGCGTGGGGATTTTAGAGGCGCGCGGGTGGGGCGTCGCTGGGTTTAGCAAGGGCCAGCTTCAAGGATCAAGACGCTTAGCCGCCGCTCCGTCCGCAGCACCTAAACCGACAATGCAGACGTCATAGACCTTCGGTGCGCGAATCACTTGGGGCATCGACAATCTCCTAGAGACAAAGCCCTTGCGTTAGCGCGCAACTGCACGAGGGTCTATCGATTGCGAAAATGATCTACTCCGTCGTCCAGGTCTGAGTGATGCGATAACCGGATCGAGCCTTTGCACCTGGTAAACTGCTATCGTTCGCATGAGTACTGCGTCGGTATAGCCAAGGACTCTCGATGAGACTCTCCGCCTTACTAGCTGCGCTGTCAGTCGTCGCCTTTCACTTCGCACAACAATCTCCGCCTTCCCAGCCCCGCGTACTTCTCGCTGTCTTCGCGCATCCCGACGATGAAGTCTTCGCCGGGCCCACTCTCACGCGCTACAGACGCGAAGGCGTCCGCGTCTACCTGGCGATCGCCACCAAAGGGGAAAAAGGAGCAACCGACTTCGCCAAGATTCCTGCCGGCGAACTGCTCGCCGCCGCCCGTCGCGCCGAAGCCACCTGCGCTTGCCAGCAACTCGGTATCGAGGCCCCGATCTTTTTCAACCTCAACGACGGCGAACTTGGCGCCATCACCGATCCCCTCGCGAAGAATATCCACGCCGTCGTCGACAACACGCGGAATCTCATTGACCGTCTTCATCCTCAGGTCATCATCACTTGGGGCCCAGACGGCGGCTACGGCCATCCCGATCATCGCCTCGTCTCTGATGCCGTTACTCAAGTTGTGCAATCGGGAAATTCCGGCATCAAACTCTACTATCCCGGCCTGACTCCGGCGCAAGCCAAGCCGCTCAATGCCGTCTGGCCTGCCTCCCTCCCGTTCCACACCATCGATCCCGCGTATCTGACCGTGACCATTTCCTACACGCCGAAGGATTTCGAGAACTTCAAACGCGCCTTTGAATGCCACAAATCCCAATACACTTCCGAAAACTTCCAGGCTCTTGAGAAGGGCATGGACGAAGGCTGGCATGGCTCCGTCTCATTCCGCGAATGGAATTCCGGCCGATCCGCCTCCGACCTCTTCCGCTGAGGTCGTCACAGTGTAAGTTTTGACCAACCGGACAGTATCGGCGAATCCGAAGGCTTTCTCGTTACTGATCTGGAGCCGTCCCGAGCAACGTCCATGAAAACCTACGAAGTGTTCGGTTCAGGACTATAGTAGCTTGCTGCGACTGCGACCGGATGACGGGTACACCGGAAGCAGTCTTCAAGCCCTGCTAAACGCTGCCAGCTCATACGGTCGATGCAACACTTGCAGTGAAGTTTACTCGCCGGAGTCTGAAAACCTAAAGCCTGTCTAGGACGTTGATTCAAGCGCAGTCCGACTGAGTTTTGAGCGTTGGATTTGCTGCAGGCAGGAAAAACGACGACAGAACCATTCGAATCCGAACTTCAAGCGTCAATGGTTCCACGCGAAACAAGCTCTGCTTCGATTAATACCAAAAACCAGGCTCGACCCAATTCTACGCGTCGCTACCCGGCTGCTCATCCGCAAACTCCAGCCCCCAAAACCGTGGCGCCGGCGTCAGGAACTCAACTCCGACGCGCTGCCCGTTGTCGCCGGGTTCGCCCAGAAACACCACGCGGCATTCCTGCTCGTCGTCGGTGTCGGGATTCGTCAGCACGATCATCTCGCCCTGATCGATTTCGTGTTTCAGCAACAGCAGTCCGCCGTGCGAATTGACCACCAGCGTGAGGCACACTTCACGAAACTTTCGTCCGTCGTGGCCGCGGCCGGCCGCTTGGACGCGCATCTTATGAAACACGCGCCCGCTGCGTCGTGGCGCGGCAAAAGTAGCATTCGTCATGCTTCAATCTTCAAATGCATGCGCAACGCCGGTCAATTGCCCGACAGTACAGGTGTTCCGCCGCAACACCTTCACTCATCCTGGAGCTTAACGCTCTTTGTCGCGTCTAAGCCGCCCGCGCAATCCTTACGATCAAATCCTGCTGTTCTGCCTTGTCTTCCGCTCCAATTGTGAACGCGTCCAGCAACCCCATCGACAGCGCGTATTTCAGCGCGTCATCCTGCCGGTTCCGCATATCGCCCTGCCCCAGGATCTTCATCCCCACGATCCCCTTGCCCGCCACTCGCATCTCTTGGATCACCGCTCCCACGGTCTCAGGGTCCGCATCCATATGCGATTGAATCGGGTTCATCCTCACCAGGTCAACTTCCACCCACGGGGATTTTGCCGCGGCCCGCAGAGCCTCGATGCTGTGGCATGAGCAACCGTGCGCTCGAATCACACCTTTCTCCTTCGCCTCCGAAAGCACATCCATCACGCCTTTGTATTGCTGAGTCCAGTCCGCCTCCGTCAGGCAGTGCATCAGCACGATATCCAGGTACTCCGTCCCCAATTCCTTCCGGAAGCGATCAATATCTGCCTTCATCCCGGCCGGGTCCCGCGACCACGATTTCGTCATCACCGTAACCTTGTCCCGTGGCACATGCTTTAGCGCGTCCGCCGCATGCGGGTGGCTGCCGTACGAATCGGCAACGTCAAAAAATCGCAACCCGTTGTCGTATCCGTTCTGCAGCAGCGCCGAGAGCCCGGCAACTCCAAGATCGGTCTGGTGGGAATGATGACCCACACCAACGGTACCAGTCCCCATCGCCAGCCGGCTTGTTCGAATCCCGGTCCGTCCGAGCGTGACGGTATCCGTCGCCTCCATCTTCCTGTCCAGTTTGGGCAACGCCGCCATTCGCGCCTCGAACGCACCGGCGCTTGGCATCGCGCTTCCCCGCGCCGCTGCTCGCGTCGCCAACCCCGTTGCACCAATCCAGGTCGCCGCTGCTCCCCCGCTTCCCAGCCGCAAAAAGTCTCGCCGTTTCATGTCAGCCTCCCGGCGACTGTTCGTCGCCGCAAACGATCCACATAGAAAGATAGACGCAACAGCTCCAAATAGAGAGTCCACCGCCGTGAAACCGCTTTCCGACGACGGTGATCATTGATATCAAATGATTGCCTTTTCTATCTAAAAACGCGCCACCTTTGCTTGTGCCGATACCCCAACCCACCCTAATATAGGTATTGAGCATTCACCATTTTCATTCGCAGTCCTTTTCTCGCTCTCGCCGGGACTGCAACATTCGATTCATCCGAGCGTATTTACAACGAAAGGATTTGCGCCTCCACGGCACGACTATGAACTTTGCTGAATTTATCGAGGGTCGCCGCGAAGAGCACCTCAACGAACTCTGTGAATTCCTGCGCATCCCCAGCGTCAGCGCCAAGACTGAGCACAAGCCCGACATCGAGCGCGCGGCAAAATGGGTTGCCGCAAGGCTCACAGAAGCCGGATTTAAAACCGTTCAAATCGTTCCGACGGCCCTCCATCCTCTCGTCTATGCTGAGTCCCTTGAAGCTCCCGGCAAGCCCACGATCCTCTTTTACGGCCACTACGACGTTCAGCCCGCGGAACCTCTAGACCTCTGGACCTCGCCCGCCTTCGAACCCACCGTCCGCAACGGAAACATTTTTGGCCGCGGCACCGCCGACGACAAAGGCCAGGTTCACATCCACATCAAAGCTCTTGAGTCGCTCCACAAAGTGAACGGAAAGCTTCCCATCAATGTAAAAGTTTTGATCGAGGGCGAAGAAGAAGTCGGAAGCGTCAGCCTCTGGGACTACGTTCAGAAAAATAAAACAAAATTGAAAGCAGATGCGCTCATCGTCTCCGACACGTCGATGCTCGCCAAGGGCGTTCCATCAATCACTTACGGTCTGCGCGGCCTCAACTACTACCAGATCGAACTCACCGGCCCCGAGCGCGATCTCCATTCGGGCGTGTACGGCGGCGCCGTTCCAAATCCGCTCACTATCCTCACCGAACTCTTCGGGAAGCTGCACGACAAGGATTTCCGTGTGCTCGTCCCCGGGTTCTACGATGACGTCGCCAAAGTCTCTGCCGCCGAACGCAAAGCACTCAATGCACTCCCCTGGAAAATGAAAGATTTCGAAAAAGCCGTCGGCGCGCCTGGATACGTCGGCGAAAAAGGATTCACAACCGTCGAGCAATTGTGGATTCGCCCGACGTTCGAACTCAACGGGATCTGGGGCGGCTACCAAGGCGAAGGTGCAAAAACCGTAATCCCGTCAAGAGCTTACGCAAAATTCTCGACGCGCCTCGTACCCAATCAGAACCCACAAAAAATCGCTAAGCTTGTCGAAAAACAAATCCGCACGCTCTTACCGAAAACCGTGAAATGTAAGTTTGACATCCTTAGCACCGGCAAGCCGTGGGCAGCCCCGTTTACAGCCAAAATTTTCATGACAGCGCAAGGTGCGCTCGAAAAAGGCTTTGGCAAAAGGGCCGTATTCATCCGCGAAGGCGGTTCTATCCCCTTCGTCACTCAGATGCACGACACCTTCAAAGTTCCATGCGTCCTGATCGGCTTCGGCCTGCCCGACGAAAACGCCCACGCCCCCGACGAGCACCTCGCCCTGGAAAATTATTTCGGCGGCATAAAATCAATCGCCCACTTCTACGCCGACCTGGCCAATCTCTAACAAGCGACCGATCGTCACCTCTCGTACGGGCGCAGCAGTGCTTTACCCCGAGCCTTCGAGGGGTGCGCCCCAGCTTGCCCGAACTTCAAAAAGTCGCGCTCGTCCCAAATCAGCAAAAAAGCAACGACTCCAGAAGACAACCTCGTCCCCTCTCTCTTTTTCTGTGCCTCGATGCCTCTGTGACAAATCTGTCTTCTATTGCTTCCCTCAAATCGTCGCCAGATCCGCCCGCCGTCCCTTCGCATATTCATTCAGCGCCGCATTCGCGCTCGTAATCACTCGGAGCGCATCGGCCACCGCCGCCAAATCCTTCCCGCGCAACACGAGATACATCTCATCCTCACCCAGCCCCGTGTAGACACGGTTCCCCATGCATCCCAAACTCAAAATTGATCCATGCGCCATCGTCGCCGGCAGCGCCATGCACGTCGGCCGACCCAAGGCCGGGATTCCGCTTCCCACTCCCGCTCGCCCCGCCGCCTCATTCAACAACATCGCCGCTGACGGCTTGCACGCAAACAAAATCACATCCGGCTCGACCGGGGTCTCTCCCAGCGGCGCATACAATATGGCCACTGGCGCCTTCGCCAATCGCGGAATCTGCGGCACCTCTTCCGGCTTCACATACCCAAGATCGAACATCATCTTCAACGTCTGCTCGGTCTCTTTCTCCCGCTCCGGTGACAACGTAATGTTGTGCGTGTACGCGCCCACCGCGCAGTTGAAATGATTCTCCGGCACCGTGTAAAACGTCCGCCCGCCCGCGGCCAATCGCCAGAAGCTGCAGCCCGACGGCTCCGTCCCCGAAAATTTCTCGACGTTTGCTGGCGCCGAATCCAAAAACGTCACTGCCACCGGCCGCCGCATCACCTTCACTGCGGCTCCAATTCGCTGCTCCAGTGCGCTCCAATTCGACCCTGAACTCATTCCATATCCTCCGAAATCCAACGGTTCGCGAGCATAGCACAAGCCATCCGCCACGCCGAAAACTCCCCGCTCGCCCCGCATTCTGTGGAAAAAGCCGCTGATAATCAGCGTTTTCACGCTTCAACGCAGAAAGTCTCAGTGTTTTCGCGCTTTTTCGAGGTTTGTTGCTTGCGTTCCTCGCAAATCTTGGCTTATAGTCCAATGCGGCCCGAGTTTTTCGTGAACTACAGGGGGAGAATCTCGCGGCTGGTTTCGAAAATCTTTTTCGAAGCGGATTGAAAAAATCAGGAGGATAAGAATACTAGATGGCAGCCAAGCCTTTGAGCAAGACCAAGGTCGTTTCGCACCTCGCCGAAAAAGCAGGCACACCCAAGAAAACCGCAGCTCTCTTCTTCGAAGAGCTTTTCAAGCTCGCCGTGAAAGAAGCCAAGGGTGGCGCTGGTAAATTCGTCATTCCGGGACTCGGCCGCGTCGTCAAGGCGCACCGCAAGGCTCGCATGGGCCGCAATCCGCAAACCGGTGAAGCGATCAAGATCAAGGCGAAGACCGTCGTCCGCCTGCGCCCGTCGAAAGCGCTCAAGGATGCCGTTCTCAAGTAGCTTCATTCCTCGGTCAGCGAGGATGGGCCCTGCAACAGCGCGCGCACTCGGCGGTCCATCACCATCCGCAGTTGCCGTTTCGCCGCGCCAGTAAACTCGGGCACCAGTTGGGGTAGCTGTAACGATCAAGTTTGCCCTCCGGCAAAGTGAACCTCACGCGCCGGAGGGCTTTTGATTTTCAGTTTCGGTTCGGAAGCGCCATACAAAAAACAAGGGCGCAGCAACCTGCGCCCCTCAAAAAACACCCCGCCCCGCGAGCCCGCCCGAACTAAAGCGTCTTCACGTACGCCACAACATCCTTAATCTGTGCCGGTTCCAACACTTCCTTAAACGGCGGCATCAACGTATCGCCATTCTCGATCCAAGTCTTCAACGACTCGTCCGTCACCTTGCTATTGTTGACCGTAAACGTCCCGCGCTTCCCGATCCCCTTCAGCCCCGGCCCAATCTTTTTCGCGTCGCTATCCGCGTAGTGGCACACGCCGCATTTCTTGTCGAATACTTCCTTTCCCCGCGCCGCAGCTGCCGCCGACGCGCCCGCGCCGCCCGCCTTCTTCGCCGGCGCCTGCACCGGCTTCGCGTCCGGATCCTGCGCAAACACCGCCCCCGCCACCGCCAACACCGCGATCCCAGCCACTATAAAATTGCGATTCACAATTCCCCCTGAAGTTAGCTTGAGCATCCCCATCGGAATGGGCACGTACAATAGCTTCCATTTTCCACGTTCCCGCTGCGAATTTCCACTCCGCCGCTCACCTGGCGCCCCTCCGCCCCAAACTCCCGGCACAAAGTACAGGTTCCTCTCCCGCACCCTTTACACCATCGTACTGATGACGCACCCAAATCTCCATGCTTACAATGCTTTATCATGAGCCAGGAAACCCTCTCACGCGCTTGGGAAGTGCTTCAGGACGCGTATCAAGCGCAAATGGAAGGCGATTACGACCGCGCCGTCGAACTCTATCAGTCTTCTCTCGACCTTTACCCCACCGCCGAAGCCCACACGTTCCTTGGCTGGACCTACCATTTCCAGGGCCGCCTCGACGACGCCATCGCCGAGTGCAAGCGTGCCATCGAAATCGATCCCGAATTCGGCAATCCCTACAACGACATCGGCGCCTACCTCATCGAGAAAAACCGTTTCGACGACGCCATCCCGTGGCTCGAACGCGCCGTAGAAGCCGCTCGCTACGAGCCACGCCATTTCCCGCACTACAATCTCGGCCGCGCCTACCTCGGCAAAGAGATGTACGCCAAAGCCATCGACTGCTTCCAGCAAGCCCTGGCCATCGAACCCCGCTACGCCCTGGCCCGCGAAGCCCTGGACTCTCTCCGCCGCCTGGTCAACTAACCCAGTCTTTGGTTTTTTTGAGGGCGCCGGCGCCGGACCTGTAGGTCCGACATCCGACTCCGGAACCACCCACCACCACAACTGGTCATTCCGAGCGAAGCGAGGAACCTGCTGTTTCCTTCCTTTTCCTTTTCCTAGGTGTCGCACCCTTATGGCTTCAAAAGTGGTGCAGGCGTTGACTTTTCTTTAGGGGTTCGGACCTTCAGGTGAGGAAACATCTTTGCTTCACCTCAATACCCAATTCTTACTCCCCTTCCCTCCCCGGCCGAACCACCAAGTCATAACCCATCAATAACACCGCCGTCCCTACCCCCACCCCAGTAATCACCCACCAAGCCCTCTCCGGCTTATGCATCACCTCCCCAAAGTGATGCATCACCCGCCCACCAAACCATCCCCCCAACAGCGACCCAATCCCCAGCGGCAAAAACGCAAATCCCATGTACGTCCCCTGCTGCCCCGGCGGCGCCAGCCGCGAAATATATTCGTAATACCTAGGCTGGTGCACGATCTCCCCGATCGCCAGCACAAAAATCGACACGTAACACGCCATCACCGTCGGATGCCCCGCAATAATTAGCCACGACACCGCGCTGATCAGCGTCCCCAAAATAATCGCGCGAAACGCCGGTATCCACCGCGTCAGATAATTGACCACCAGCGTCAGGCAGATCACCGCCGCCGCATCGGTAATCAGAATCCGTTCCACGCTCGCATTCGGATCGATGTACGCATGCACATATCCCGGCAGCGTAATGTACTGCTGCCAGTACACCACCCAGTAGCCCGTGAAAATCAGCAGAAACAACATGAACCGCGGATTCCCCGCGACCACCATGAAATTCCGCATTGTCGTCGCGATGCTCGGCGCCGGTTCGCCTTCCGCGCGTTTCGGCTCGCGAAAAAACAGCAGCACCAGAAAAAACATCGCCAACACGCTCAGCGCCGAAACGCGAAACACCTTCTCCAGCCCCAGATTCCGGTGCGCCCAATCCGCCACATACGGTCCCGCCGCCCCGCCGATATTCACCATCGTGTAGTAAATCGAATACCCGATCGACCTCACGTTCTCCTTCGACGCCCGCGCCGTCGTCCCCACCACGCACGGCTTCACCAGCGAAATCCCCAGCGCCGGCAAAATCAAGAGCACTCCCACAAACAATCCCAGGGGCACCGCACTCCGCAGCGGCGCGAGCCACGACGCCCCCACCGACCCAATCAAAAAATAAGCCCCCGCCAAAATCAAATACGCCATCGACAACGCCCGCCGAAACCCCATCCGGTCGGCAATCGCCCCGCCAAATATCGCCAGAAACCACACCATCCCGCCAAAAATCCCGGTCAACGTCCCGGTCTGCTCAGTAGAAAAATTAAGTTTCTCCTGGAGGTATACCGCGAGAGAAGAAAACGCCCCGTAGTAAGACAACCGCTCAAATATCTCGGAGATATTGGCGACCCAAAACGGCCGCTCAAACCCATCCCGAATCTCGGCTAGTCGTTGGCTGAAGGGCATGTCTCACCGATGGTAAGCGGTGGATGATAACACCTATTGCTTCAAGCTAGGCCGTAAGGGTTCGAAGAAGGTTGCGGTCAAACGAGGACAACCGTTTCACTTTCGTCGATTCGGCCCACCGCTCAAGCCAGTCACGAATTGCCTTTTGTCGATTTGATCGGCGAAAATCTCGCAATCGATTCAACAAAAAACAGCTTACACGCACGCTTTGTGGAGTAATCAAGCGGTTAGAGACAAGGTAAGGATGCCTCTTACGATTGGGATTGCGATTTTTGAGCCAAGTAGATGGTGTGACGCGCACTTTTGCCCACATGACCTCGAACGTGTTCGACCTGCACCAAAAATCCAGCGTTTCGCAAACGCTGCTCGAACTTCCGGTCTTCTCTCGCGGACCACACTGCCAGCACTCCGTCCGGTCTTAGCGACGCCAGCGCCGCGGCGATTCCCGTTTCGCCGTAGAGAGCCGCGTTGCCGGAATCGGTGAACGCGCCGGGCCCGTTATCGACATCGAGCAGCACCGCATCGAATCGCCCTTCACCGGAACTGGAACCCGAACGCAACGTTGCCGCCACATCTCCGAACTCCACGCGAACGCGCGGATCGTCCAGTGGATGCCCCGCCAACGGCCCGAGCGCGCCACGATTCCATTCCACGACATCAGCCACAAGTTCGGCTACAACCACCGTCGCCGCCGCCGGCAGAAGTTTGAGCGCAGCGCGCAGCGTAAAGCCCATGCCCAGCCCGCCGATCAGCACCGCAGGCTGCCGCAAAGCGCCCGCCCGCCGGCATCCCAATGCCGCTAGCGATTCTTCGGACCCATGCATTCGGCTCGACATCAGGTGCTGCCCGCCCGCGAGGATCACGTACTCGTCGTCACGACGCACAAGCTGCAGCACAGTTCCGTCCGGAGACAGCGCTTTGCCAATGCGTTCAAAGGGTTTCATATTTGACCGAGCGCGATTTACGGAATGCGGATGCCTCGGCCCATCAACGCGATGAACCCGACGACGAAGATCGCCGAAGAGATTGTCAGCGGCATGGAGAATGGAATCGAGCCCGATGTTTCGAACGCGGCGCCGGTTGCCGCAACAATGGGTGAGTCGGTGGAAACCAATGCCGCCGATTGACGCAGATCGGTCAGCACAAGAAAAAACCCCAGAGTCAGCCCGATCGCACCCGAGAGCCCATCATAGAGAATCAAGTTAGGGCTGATCGGATTGAAAACGGAAGCAAGCAGAAAGAGCCCGCCGCCCGCAGCACACCCAGCGTAAACAATGCGCCGCGCATCGGAGATGGAAACAGGCCCGATCGCAGCAAACGAACTAGCCGCAAGCCGAATGCAGTAACGATAACCAAAGCCACCGACAACGACAAGCGCAATGCGATAAAGCCAAGCGGGCCGCAACCCGTCGATGACGACCGCAAAGTCGCCAAAATTGATCAACCCCGAATAAAAAATATACCCGCTAGCCAGAAACAAATTGGCAAAACAAAAAAACCAAAGAAACAACGCCCCCACCGTCAACCTCGCCCCACGATCGCCAGTCCCACGGCCATAAACCCGCAACAGCACCACCAACGCCACAACCCCAAACAAAATATTAGCCACCGGCCCCGCTGCAGGCACCACCCGCGAAGCCGACGCAGTCTGCATAGCCGTCGAAGATATCAACACCACCTTCCCACCCGTAGCCGAACAAACCACCGCATGCCCCACCACTTCATGCACAACCGCCTCAAGTCCAAACGCAAACACCCCAACAGCCCCAACGGTAACCAAGTTGATTCGCGTCGAAACTGTCTCACTGATCGCGAGCGGCATTGCGTGAGATGATACGTGATTTTGTGGCGCTAGACTTTTTCCGGTCCGAGGTATGAAGCGCCCGCCCGAGGAACGAAGGGCCTTCCGAAAGCTTGCGGACCATACCTTTAGGTACGACATCAACCCGTCACCGAGAAAGGGCTTAGCCCCTGAGGAAACTCTTCGCCCTGTCAACCGACGGCAATCACAACCTTTCCCCGAGCATGCCGCCCCTCCAAATACCGAATGGCCTCCCCCGCCTCACCCAACGCATATGTCCGATCGATGAGCGGCGCCACTTTCCCCGCCTTCATCAACCCCGCCACAAAGCTCAAATCCTCCGCACTCCCCCGTGCCAGCATCCCCACCATCTTCCGCCCGCCAAACCAGGACAGTGCCATCGCCCCGAACGACCGCGCAATCGCGCCTGCCATCCAGTTCCCGGCCTCTCCCCCAGCCATCACCAAGACTCCATTCGGCTTCAACATCCGCCGGCATTCCGCCAACGACCGGTTCCCGACCGCATCGTAAATCTGGTCGTAGCGTGCCGCGCCCGCCGCAAAATCCTCCCGCCTGTAATCGATCACCCGGTCAGCCCCGATCGACCGCACCACCTCGACATTCTTGGTGCTGCACGCGCCTGTTACCGTCGCGCCCATCGCCTTTGCAATCTGAACGGCGAACGACCCCACTCCTCCCGCCGCTCCGTTCACCAGCACCGCATGACCCGCCGCAATCCGCCCTTTTCGCAATCCTTGAAGAGCGGTCAATGCCGCCAAGGGCGTCGCCGCTGCTTGTTCGAACGTCACGCTCTCCGGCTTCGGGACCAGGTCCTTTTCACCCGTGCAAGCAAACTCCGCCAACGACCCGGCGTGTTTCCCGCTGCAACCTCCAAACACCGCATCCCCTGCCGCAAACTTCGTCACGCCCGCTCCAACCGCCTCCACCACCCCAGCCACATCAAATCCCAGCCGCGTGACCTTCGGCATCCCGATTCCTGACATCAACCGCAGGGGATAAGGCAGCCCCCGCATGAAATGCCAGTCATAAGGATTAAGCGCCGCCGCCCGAACCCGCACCAACACCTCGCCAGCCCCCGGCCGAAGGGTCTCCACCTCCTCCACCCGCAAAACCTCCGGTCCTCCATACTCTCGATAGACAATCGCCTTCATAATTTTCCTTTTGGGATCGGATGTTTCTAGCTCAGAAACACAGAGAAATCCGACATTAAACCACCGCCGGAAGCGTTCTTGCAGTTTTGTTTTTCCTGGGTCAGTCCCTGAGGTACGACCACACGATGACCGAGCAAAATCCCCAAACCCAACGTTCATCTTTCCAACAACAACCAGACCCCACAAAAAACGAACGAGGGCATACCCAACCCGTCCCAAAATGGAACTGGGCCAAGTCGGCCAGCCGACTCAGCCCAAGCTTCGAACCTTCCCAACTTCAAAAACGCCGCCGCCGTTACCAACCCGTCCGCGGCGCCCGCTGCAGGAAGTCATTCGCCGCCGCCACGTTCGTAACCCGCATAGCCGCCCCGTCGTACTCGATCTTGCGCCCCGCCCGCAGCGCCACTACTCCGAGCAGCATCACCTCGGTCAGCTTCGCCGCATACTCAAACGGCGACGACGCCTGGGTCGTCGCCTTCGCCGCCCCAACCCAGTTCATTTCATGGTCTTCGCCCGGAATCCGGGCCAATTTCTGCGGCGGCTTTCCGACCGACGCATGCAGCGAAGTCGGCAGCAGCCGCGGCCGCAAACCATACGTATCGTGCAGCAGCTTGCCCTTGGTCCCAACCAGCAGCGCCCCGCCGCCCTTGTTCAACTGCTCGTTGTCCGGCAGTTCGACCGGCTTCGGCGGCAACAACCCGCCGTCGTACCACGTCAACTTCACCGGCGGCATCGCTGCCCGCGCCGTCGTCGCCTCGCGCGCCGGAAATTCATAGTACGTCTGCGTCGCCAAGGGATACGACGCCCCATTGAACGGAGTCGAAATCGTCTCAATCGTCGTCGGATATCCAAGATCCAAGGCCCACATCGAATGATCGATCAAATGCGCGCCCATGTCCCCAATCGCGCCCATTCCCCAGTCCACCCAGCCGCGCCAATTAAATGGATGATAGATCGGGTGATACGCAACTTCCGGCGCGACGCCCAAAAACAAATTCCAGTTGAGCCCTTCCGGCATCGGCGTCGCTTCCGCTGCGAGCGAAGCCGCTTGACGAACGTTAACGTCGTGGCCGCTCCAGCCCGGTTGCGGCGCGTCCGGTTTCAAGGCCTCGGGACGCGGCACGCCTTGCGGCCAAAATCCGAGCGGTCGATTCGTCCAGATGTGAAGTTCGCGTACTTCGCCGATCGCACCCGATTGCACGTATTCAACCACCAGGCGCGCATCATCGGTCGAGTGGCCCTGGTTCCCCATCTGCGTGGCAACTTTCGTTTCTTTCGCGCGTTTCGCGAGCTGTCGCGCTTCCGCCACCGACCACGTCAGCGGCTTCTGCACGTACACCGATTTCTTCAGATCCATCGCCGCCAGCGCAATCGTCGCGTGCATGTGATCCGGCGTCGCGACAAAAACCGCATCAATATCTTTCTGCTTGTCGAACATTTCGCGGTAGTCGCCATAGCGTTTCAATTTCGGCAGATGCACATCCTTCAGGCGCTGCATGCGCTCCACGCGGATCTTGGCTCGCTCGGGATTGAAGACCTGCATTCCCATGGCGAGCTGTTCTGGTGTTGGCGGCGGAGGCGGCTCGGCGATGCGCTTTTGCAGCGTGGTGATTTCGGTATCGAGGCGCTCAAATCCCTTGTCGCAGTAGCCCCAATCGACATCGCAGAGCGCGACGATATTCTGGTCCGACAAATTGATCAGGTTGGTCCGGCCCATGCCGCCAACGCCGACGCCGGCAACGTTCAGCATATCGCTGGGCGGCGTGTACCCGCGCCCAAGAACGTGGCGCGGAACGATCGTAGCCGCGGCCGCGGTCACCGCAGCTTTCGCGATGAACGAACGGCGTGAAATCTCAGCCGGCTGTGTCGGTTGGAAATTCGCATCGGGTTCGTTCACTTTGGCGCCAGCGCCGATTCGTTGCTCGCTCGCGTCGGTCGATGCAGCTTTATCGGTCACGGTCATTCGTATCTCCAGGGCAGCGCCGCCCATTATCGCGCGGTCGCGGAAATTTTGGGAAACTTCGCGAAATCGATTGCCGGGGAAACCTGAGCATTCGCGAAAACTACCTATCGATTCCTGCTTTTCGCGGCCCCCTATTACTGTAGCGCCTGCTTGAACGTCGGCAACGGATTTTCAGCCGAAACGTCAACGACCATTCCGGCTTGAAACCAACTGTAGGCTGGTGTTCCGGCGATCGTTGCGAAATTCGCGTTGAAGTATTTCTCTTTCGATTGACCTCCCGGCAGCGGATTCGGAATCAAATTGTAGATCGCACGAAAATGTTCCGTGCGACTCTGCATATACGCAGGATCTTTCAACCACCAATACGCGGCCGCGATCCGAGATTTGCGCCGTATTCGACGGCGTACCGCTCGCCATCGTCTTTATGCTGGCAGGCCTGCCACCAGTGACTCAATTCGTGCACGAAAACCCAACGGTGGATGCTGTCTTCAAAGATTTCCTCGGGCGAGCGGGGGTCGTTTAGGATCGTTTTTAATCTTGTGAACCGCGCTTCACCCGCAGGCTCCAGCGTATTCCACGACGCGATGTGAAGAAGATTCGCCCCGCTGTCGTACTTCCCAAAAGCCGGCGGGGTATCGATCACGATCTGCGGGGGTTCGATGCTGGGCTTGAACCCAGCCGCTTTGATCTCCGCGACGAAGGAATCGCGCAGCGAATTTAGCTGCGCGCTGAGAGCTTCATTGGTCGGAGTCTGCGATGCAGATGCCGGCACCGACTGCGCCGCGGAACTTTCAGATCGAAAGAGACCGTCCGGCAAAAAGAGCGCTGCTACCGCCCACACGAAGATGGACGACAAAGCGCAAACAAAGAACCGATACGCACGTCTCATTTTTTCTCCGTTAGGCACTTTACAGAACCTGCCACTCGGGCGAGTGGTACACCGTCCTCGATAAGACGTAACAACGGCACTTTGCGTTGCGGACTGCCTCTGAGCCGAACCAGACACGATACGCGAATTGATCGGAACGTAAGCGACAGAGTGAATACGAGTATCGCGTACGAACCTGCGATTCCAGCAGGCATCGCATTCGATCCAGACTATAATTCTGTCCATGTTCGACGGACCTCGTCGTCTCGGTTTTGCTTTTTTTCTTCTTTGGAACTTCATCGTTGCGGGACCGGCGCAAGCCGCGCCGGCATCATGGCGTGGCGTTTTACGCGACGCCAACGGGAACGCCGTTGCCGGCGCGACCATCACGCTCCATGCCACAGGCGGCACTCGGGAATATTCGGCCACGAGTACCGCGACCGGAGACTTCACTTTTGCGGAGATCCCCGAGGGCACCTATTCGCTGCGCGTAACCGTAGCGGCAAAGAGCTGGGACGCCGCTGATTCAGTTGCCGTGAAGGATGGCGCCGCGATTTCCGGCGCGCTGGAGCTCTCGGCACAGGATGCCAACGTGCGCGTGATCACTAGCGGTGGCAACGGCTCCGGCAAACAAACTGCGAGCAGCGGCGGCGAGCATCTTTCAAGCGGTGAAGTGTCGAGTCTGCCGCTGAATGAGCGTGATTTCAGCAAGTTGCTGCTGCTCGCCGCGGGAACGATGACCGACACGAACGGTGCGGCCAATTTTACGCAGCAGTTTGCAGTTAACGGGCAACGTGGCGTTGCATCCGTTTTCGCGACCGACGGTGTCGATACGACCGACCCTGAACTTGGCGGCGCAACGTTTTCGAATTTCAACGTCGATGCCATCCAGGAAGTACAGTCGAGTTCTGGCGTAATGCCGGCGGACATCGGTCACGGCGCGGCCGGATTCACCAACGTAGTCACTAAATCCGGGAACGACTTCGTGCACGGCAGCGCGTTCGAATTCGTACGCAACGCGGCATTCGATGCGCGCAATTTTTTCGATCACAGCAGTGCGATCGACCCCCGGCGCATTCCGCCCTTCTCGCGCAACGAGTTCGGCGTCACGAATGGCGGACCGATTGTGCTGCCGAAGATTTATGACGGCCGCGGGAAAACATTTTATTTCGTCGAATATCAGGGGTTCCGGCAGGTGCTCGGCACGACTCAAGTATTCGCGGTGCCCACCGTCGCCGAACGCCAAGGGGTCGACACGACAACGGTGCCGGGCGACACCTTGTTCGTTCCTGTAAGCGCGGAGATCGCCCCGATCCTGGCACGCTATCCGTTACCCAACGAGCCATCGGGCCCGTACGGCGATCGAACGTATGCGACATCGTCCAAAGTCGTTACCGACACAGATCAATTCTCGATTCGTGTGGATCACAAGATCTCCGACAAAGCCAACCTCTTTACGCGCTTCAGCTTGAATCAGGTGAATGGGCCGACAACGAATCCCGATCAGACCGCGATCGATCCGGATTTTGGCGTCAAGTTTTTCGATCACCAGCGCAACGCAGCGGTGCGCTACACGCGAATCATTACACCCCGTATGACTTCGGCGACTTCCTTCGGATACATCCGCAGCACACCCACGTTCCCGACAACGAATCAAACCGACCCCTCGATCAGCTACGGCGATGGCCTCTACGAAGGATTTAACACCGCCGATGGGTCGATCTACGGTTCTTTCGGCAACGTTTATCAAATTAAAGAGGATCTGACATACACGCGTGGATCGCACGCTTTCAAGTTTGGCGGCGAAATTCGCTTGAACAAGGATGCGACGATTTTCGGCGTGAATCCGAACGGCGCGTATGTATTTGGCGGCGGCACAGCGTACTCGCAGGTGCTCATTCCATCGGCGAGCGGTCTGCACAATATTTTGCCGGGTCAACCTCTACCCGATGCGCTGACAGGATTGCTTACGGCGACGCCGTATTCCTACACGGTCAGCGCGCTGGAAGGATTGACGCCGGGCGGCAATCGGTTTGACGAAGCTTCCGTGCGGCGCGAAGCCTTCAATTTATATTTTCTCGATGTGTGGAAGGCGACGCCGAAGCTCAGTGTGACTTATGGTTTACGCTACGAGCTCAACAGCCGCATCAAGGAGTCGCAGAATCGCACTTCGGTGGCGCAACCACTCGATGCGAATGGCAATCCGACCTCGTTTTTAACCCCTGGCGCGACGCAGATTTACATCTTTAACCCGCAACCGATCTATCCGCTCGACAAAAAAGGATTTGGACCGCGCCTGTCGGTGGATTATGCGGTGACACCGCACACGACGCTGCATGCGGGCGGTGCGGTTACCACGATTCTGCCGAATCTGTGGCAGGACAATTTTGTGACCGGTGCATTCCCTCTCGTGTTTTCGCCGGTGATCACGGCGCTACCCGACGTGCCCGTGGCGTTTTCGAACGTCGCGACGCCGGTTACGCTTCCTACCGTCTATAACATCCAAGGCCAGCCGCTGTTTCCGGGTGGCGACAGCTCGAAAGTGCCGGCCAATACTGTCGTGGACCTACCCCGCTTCCAAAATGACTTGGCTGCGATTACCCCTGGCCACGAAGTGCAGCTTTTTTCGACCGGTGTCATCTCGCGAGACTTTGTGAACGGCTATATCGGTACCTGGACAGCCGGGATCGACCAGGATCTTCACGGGGTGAAGTTGAGCACGGCGTATGTTGGCACCACTGGAGTGCATCTGGCGAGCGTTTTCTCGCCGAATGGCTACGCCGGCGCCGACCCGGAGTTCGCGCCATTCACGCAATTCAATGCCGCGGGCCACGCCATTGGAGGTTTTGGGCCCGAATCGATCATGAGCAACGGATCGCACTCGAGCTATCACTCGTTGCAAACCAGCGTGACGGAAAATTATTCACGCGTGGGCTTGAGCCTGCAGGCGAGCTATACATTTTCCAAATCGATCGACGACACGAGTGCGGTGCTTGGCGGCTTGCCAGCGAATGCCGGAACGATCTTGCAGACTTTGCCGCAGGATCCGCAAAATCCGGAGGTCGACAAAGGACCGTCGACCTTTGATGTGCGCCACGTGTTCTCACTCAGTGTGATTCAAGGACTGCCCTTCGATCGCATCGGATTCTTGGAGCCGGTGAGCAAGAAGGTTACGCGCGGCTGGCAGTTTCTGAACATCACGAGCATCACAAGCGGGCCGCCCTTCACCGTGTATTCGGGAATTCAGCAAACAGGCGCTGGAGCGGGCGGTACCGATCGGCCGGATCTCGTTTCGATGCCGCACTTTTCGACAAGCCGTCCGATTCGCGAAGACTATTTCGGCCTCGGTGCCAATAACGATTCTTTTTTCTCGATTCCAATCAAGGTAGCAGGTGGCAGCGGCCCGAACGATGGAACCTTTGGGGCTCTGGGACGCAACACATTTCGCGGACCGGGATTCAAGCAGCTCGACATGGCGCTGATCAAAGACACGCCATTCGGTCGCCGCGGCAGCGGCGAACTCGGCATCGTCGAGTTTCGCGCGGAATTTTTTAATATCTTCAACATCGTGAATTTTAGTTTGCCGGCGAATACCGTGCTCGGTACCGGATTCGGCACGATCAGTAAGACGGCTGGGCCATCGCGGCAGATTCAGTTTTCGCTCAAGATTATTTATTGAGGCGAAAGCGTCGGGTGTATCCACCGGCCGCTTCGCGTCGCCTAGTAGCAGGCGCTCATGTCGCTTGATGTGCCGCCGGCAGCGGGCACGTAACACTTGAGCGTGTAGTCCTTCACCATGCGGTCGGCGTTGAAGCGCCATCCGAGCGTACGAATCGTGCGCTTCATGCGCTTGATCCAGCCGCGCGGCAAGCCGTCGGCGTCACGCGTGTAGTAAAGCGGAATCACTTCATCGTGCAGGACGCGGTACAAGTCCTCGCCATCGCGCGTGTCGTGCACATTCATGTTCGAATGCGTGCGGCCCGTGCCGATCGCGAAACCGTTTTGTCCATCGTAGGCCTCGGCCCACCAGCCGTCGAGAATTGAAAGATTCAGCCCGCCATTCAGCACGACTTTTTGTCCGCTGGTGCCGCTGGCCTCGAGGGGGCGGCGCGGATTGTTGAGCCACACATCGACACCCTGCACGAAATGGCGGCCGACGTTGATGTCGTAGTCTTCGACGAAGACGAATTTATCCCCAAACTGCGAGTTGCGCATCATCTGCGCGATCTGCTGCAGCACGCGCTTGCCGGGCTCATCCAGCGGGTGCGCCTTGCCCGCGAAAACGAATTGAACAGGACGTTTGGGATCGTTCACCATCGACGCAAGCCGTTCGATGTCGGCGAGAATCAGATTGGCGCGCTTGTAGGTCGCAAATCGCCGCGCGAATCCGATCGTAAGCGCATCAGGACTGAGAACGCTGCCAAGACGAATGCGCTCTTCCGGCATCTCGCCCCGGCGCTCGGCCTGCTTCATCGCGCGCCGCCGCACAAACTCAAGTAGTCGCGATTTTAGGCTGAGATGCGTCTCCCATAATTCGCCGTCGTCGACGTTCTCGATGCCTTCCCAGATTTTTGCTTCGGCGCCGTGCTCCTGCCAGCCGGCCCCGAGATGCCGATCGTAGACGCGCGACATCTGCGGCGCGAGCCACGACGGAACGTGCACGCCGTTCGTGATGTGCCCGATGGGCACGCTATCTTCCGTTTTGCCGGGGTTTAGCCCTTTCCACATCGCGCGCGAAACTTCTCCATGCAGCGCGGAGACCGCGTTCGCGCGGCGCGCAATGCGCAAACCCAGAACCGTCATGCAAAAATCTTCGTCGCCGTTCCCGGGATTCTCGCGACCCAATTCCATCAGCCGGTCGAGCGACAAGCCGAGCCCCTCGCGCAACGGCCCGAGATGTTCTTCGATCAACTCTATGTTGAATCGATCGTGTCCGGCGGGCACCGGGGTGTGCGTTGTGAAAATCACTTCGCGCGAAACATCGGGCAGCGCGGTCTCGAAGTTCACACCCTCTTCCTGCATGCGGCTGCGAATCGCTTCAAGGACGACGAACCCGCTGTGGCCTTCGTTCAGATGCAGCACCCCGGGCGTTACTCCCATCGCCTTCAGAGCGCGGAATCCCCCGACGCCGAGCAGCAACTCCTGACGAATTCGGATACGCCGATCGCCGCCGTAAAGCCGCGAAGTAAGCTCGCGATCTTCGGGGGCATTGCCTTCCACATTCGAATCGAGCAGCAGCAAATCGCATCGCCCGACTCGAACGCGCCACACTTGCGCGCGGATGCAGCCTGTGCGCGTTTCGATCTGCACTTTCACGGGCTCGCCGTTCGCGCCGATCGCGGCTTCCATCGGCTGCTGGCTCACATCGGTGGCGATATACTCTTCCTGCTGCCAACCTTCCACATCGAGTCTCTGGCGAAAATATCCTTGTCCGTAAAATAGACCGATGCCAACCAATGGGATGTCGAGATCCGACGCGCTCTTGATGTGATCGCCGGCTAGAATTCCGAGGCCGCCGGAATAAATGGGTATCGATTCGTGTAAGCCGAACTCCGCAGAAAAATAAGCGACGGGCCGCGGCCGCAGCACGCCGGCGTGTCTCGCTCCCCACGTTCGGTCCGCATTCAGATATTCGCGCTGGCGTCGGTACGCGTAGTTGATGCGGCTGTGCAACACCAACTCCGCGGCACGCTGCTCAATCGCGGCGAGTGGAAGATTCGACAGCATCGAAATTGGATTGTGATTGCGCTGTCTCCAAGGCACCGGATCGAGATCGCGAAAGAGCGCCGTCGAATCGTGATCCCAACTCCACCACAAGTTTCTCGCCATCGACCACAGCCGCTCCTGAACCGGAGCGATAAACCGATCGAGACTGCGCGCCTCGCTCACCACTGGAGCGACCTGCGCGGCCGCTTGCGACAACATGCGCACTTCGCTCTCGCGAAACGAACGTGCTTCGGCGGTTTGCACGATCAGCACACCTTGCAACACCCCGCGATCGATCAGGGGCACTCCGAGAAATCCTTGATACGCGTCTTCTCCGGACTCGCGGAAATACTTGAATCGCGGATGTTTCCTGGCGGTTTCGACGGCGAGAGGACGCACTTGCTCGGCAACGAGCCCGGTGAGTCCTTCGCTCAACGCCATTCGCAGAGTGCCGACGCATTTCGACCGCAGCCCAAGCGTCGCGGCCAGCACGAGGTTCGCGCGGTCAGGCTCGAGCAAATAGATCGAGCACACGTCGCTTTTAAAACGCCCCGCGATGAGTGCTACCACATTGTTGAGAGTTTCTGCGGGCTTGCCGCTGTCTTTAGCGAGATTTCGGATTTCTTCCAATGTCAAAACGTGTTCGGCGTCGCGCGAGTTTATCGTTTGACTCAAGCAGGCATTTCCTCGCTATCGAAATATGACGGCGCAAAGTTCGCACTCGTGTGTTGATGTTGCGGTCCGGGTTCAGACATCTTATGTCGGGTCAGTGGCGCGTCAAAGCGGAAATTCCTGCGCGGATCGCGCAAACGCGTCTTGTAATTTTCGGCACGGAGAGAAAAATTACCGTTGGGATGGTCTTGGAGCGAACAAAGTAGGGAGGCTAGCGCCGTCGCCGAATGAGCCCATACGCGCCCACCGTCACCGCTCCGCAACTCCCTTGCGTATTCCCAGCCGGTGCCGTGCCGGCCGCGTCAAATTCAGCACGCCAAACCACGCCGAGTACAACCCGCGAAGCGCGCTCCGCCCTGCCTCGATCCACTTCGCCTTATAATTCCGCCGCACTCCGCTCGCCGTCAGCACATACGTCGCATTCGACAACGTCGCAAACTTCCTATAGTGCAGCCGATAATTTTCCTGCGCCTCTTCGCCTTCCCACACGCCCTTCTCGCCGTTCGGGTGATATCGGTAATCGTGATTCTGATGCACCGCCCGCACGACGCTCGACGCATCCACCACCGGCACGCCGATCGACAACGGATACCACAGCAGCCAGTTGTCCCACCCCGGCCGCCCGATCACAAACGCAGGTACCTCGCCCGCATACAGCCCGCGCGAAAACACAAAATAATCGATCCACTGCGGTGGCCGCTGCCGATTCGTCTCCACCGCCAGCCGCTCCACGCGCGCCTCCCAATCGCCGGCGCCAAAATCGATCGCCGCCGTCACATCGACGTCCCACCTCCGCCCCGCCATCAAAAATCGCCGGTCGCGCGCCGCCACCCTCTCCACCGCGCGCAAAAAATCTGCCTTCAAAATAATGTCGCAGTTCACATGACACACAATCCCGTGCCGCGCCGCTCCCTGCGCCCGCTCGTAAATATCCGCCAGATATTTCGTCCCGTATTTGTTCCGCCGCACTGTAGGAATATGCCGCAAACCCATCTCCGCGCAGACTTCCGCCGCCCCGGCATCATCCCCCATCAAGATAATCTCGACGTCCGGATGCAACTTCTGCCAGCTCCGAATCGCATTGCGCTGGATCATTCCGATGTGTCCGTCAAACGGCTTCGCTGTAGTAAAAAACGTCAACATAGTTTCGTAACAACTTTCACTGCGCCCACTCGCTCACCAATGCAGAATATCTTCGCGCTCCAAGCCCGCCAAGCTGTTGCCTCCAAATCGCGTCCAAAATCACCATTAACGACAACCTTAATTTGTCGTAACATTAACAGCGTTAGCATCGGCATCCGACGAAGCCGCCTCCAGTGCGACTACTCGCACCGCGGCGGCGCTCGACGCAACCACTCCACCTGAAGCCGCAGCCCCCCGCACCGTCCCGATCCACCGCGCCAATCGATGCGACGGCTTCTCAATCACCAAATAAAACGCATACGCTCCCATCAAGCTGCTCACAATCACCCCGCACCACGTCAACCGCGGCCCTATATTTGGCACGTGCAGCCAGTACCAAATGTCCGCCGCCTGCGCATGCACCAGATACAACGAATAGCTCCACAATCCCGCCCAAGCCAGCACACGCGATGGCTCTTGCGTCTTGCTCCACGCAATCTCATTCTTCACCCAAAAGTACGCGACCAACCCAAACCACGCCATCGTCTGCGTCAATGGCAGGTGCGCCTTGAAATGCAGCATCTCCGCAACCCAGGACGCGAACCACACTGCAAATCTCCACATCCAGATTCGCCACCATGCATCGGCATTCAGCGCCGGCAGCGCGTCGACCTCTTCCGCCAGCAAACATCCGAGCAACCACACCGGAAGCAAAATGGTAGCGGCGCCCAGCGGCCCAAAATCGTGCCAACTCAAAGCATGCACGTGAGTCGCCGCAACCGCTACGCTCGCAGCAAAAGCCGCAATCACAATCCGCTGCCACGTCACGACGCGCCGCACCCGCCGCAACAACGGATACACCGCGTAGTAAATCTCCTCGCACAACAAACTCCACAGCGGCGACTGCCACAAAATCGAATGCTCGCCCCAAAACACAAATCGCTGGCCCACAAACCGATACACGCCGACCGCCGCCGCGACTGGGATCAAAATCCGCGTATACCGCCGCAAATAATAGCGGCCCACCTCCATCTTTCGATCACCGCGATACGGCAAATGAATGCAAAATCCCGAAATCACAAAAAACACAATGACCGCTGGCGTTCCAAACACAATCGACTGCCACGCATGCACTAAAAAGCGCCCGACGGGCCTCGCTTCATTCACGCCCGCAAACAAGGGGAACGTTTCGAAGTGACCAATCGTCACCCACAGCGCCAACACAAGCCGCAACGCATCCAGAACGGCGTATCGCCGCTGGCCCTCCGGTTTGTCGAGCGCCAGCATCAAGTCCTATTTGGAAATCGCAGGTGAAACAGCGTAGTTCGCACTTCGGTCCGTTCGCTCTCCACCCATTCTCGAAGCTAGCAGAGACTCTGCCCCCGCTTTAGCCTCTTCCGCGCTCACGCGAAGGATGCAGTGCGCATGATTTTGCTCGCAGCCCAGTTTGCAAGGCTCAGTCGTGGATTCCGGTTGAAGCACAAGATGCTCGTCCGTCCACGGCCCGAATCTCACCGGAGAATTTTCGTGATTTGCGTCGCAACTTTTCGGATGGCATGAAATCTCCAGCACCGTACTGCCCGCCGCTGCCGCCAAATGCATCGGCCCCGAGTCGTTCGCAATCGTCAACTGCGCCCGCTCCAAAAGCGCCGCAGTCTGGCGAAGGCTCAACCTCCCGCAAGAATTGACGGCCCCTGGAATCGCAACCTTCACGCGATGGCCGAACTGATAATCTTCCGGCCCCCCAACCACGGCGATCTTCGCGCCGTATTTCGCTTCGAGAAATCGCCCCACCTCGATAAATCGGGCGAGCGGCCACCTTCGCCGGCGATGCGCGGCTCCCACGCCCAATGCAACGATCAGGTCACTCGCAGACACCCCGCCCAACTCAAGCATGCATCGAGTCGTCTCGCGATCATCGGCCGACAACCAGAGTTCGAGATGCTTTTCGCGGATCGTCCCCCCGGCAAACCGCAGCAAATCCAGATTGCGCTCCAGTTCGTGTTTCGGCGCTCGATCGTGAATCGCGCGCGTCAACAACAAATCAAATCCTCGATTGACTGCGCTCTTCCAAGCGGAAACATCCTCCGAGTAGGCAACGCGCTCTCTGGCGCCGCTAAAATTGGAAAGATAAGCAGAGTGATACAGATCCGCGTCCCAACGTGGAATCAAAGCTAGATCAAATCGACTTGCTCGCAGAGGGCCCTGCGAAACGCGCATCGCCTCCAGCACTCGCCCCAGGTTTACAGTGGCGCCGCAAAAAGACAGCTCCGCTCCCAGAACATGATTCACATGGGGGCACAGTTCGACAAGATTGATCAGATTCGGGTCGACAACCAACGTGATCTGCGCTCCCGCGTTCGATCTGCGCAATTCGCGTAGAAATGCACTGGTCAAAACAAGGTCGCCGATGCTGTCCTGCCGAATGACGAGAATATTCTTCGCACCCCGCACCAAGTCTTCGGCGTTGCGATTGTGATTTCGACTGCTGGTGTCGTCATAAAACAAAGGCTTCGAATAAATCTGGATCATTCGCGGCGATATGAGCGCTCTGGTGGCACTCGCGACCATTCGGCGAGCAAGCCGTACCGGCGCCCTGTAAGCAGCACTCGCAATCGACGAAGCAAAGCTACTCTTCGAAATCAGCGCCGGAAAATCTACCCGCTCGGTTTCCTTGCGGATCGCAAACGCACAGTCCGACACCAGCGTCGGCTTCTCGATCTTGTCTCGAAAGAATTCGTCGATCGCTTTCAGCGCGCCGGGGCACGACGGCGCTGCATAATCGTCAAACAGCATAATTCCGCCTGCGTCCATTCGAGGGTAGGCGAACTCGCATGCTTTTTTCACGCTATGATACAGATCGGCATCGATGTGGGCAAAACAAAAACGCTGTTTACTCACTTCCCGCAGAGTTTCGGAAAATAATCCGGGATGGAATCGAAATGGAAATCCTGGCACAACGCGATTCAGACTCTCCGCGACCGTCGTGACGCTCGTGTCCGCAAAATCGAACTCTTCATGCGTATCCAGCTCCATCGTCGGAGGCATCCCTCCAAACGTGTCGAAGAGATGCACGGTGCGTTCGAGTCCGGCACGTCTTAACATCCAACCGATCGCCGCCGCGCTGCCCCCGCGATACACCCCCATCTCGATCACTTCACCGTCACATTTCGATGCGGCCAGCTTGACGAGTTCCAGAGCCGCTAAAATGCGGCGAGGGTCGAGAAGGGAGAGCAGTCGAGATTGTTCAAGAGCTTTGAGACAGTGAGCAAGATCCGGCGAATAGCGCACACAAAATTCGCTGATCTCCTGCCCTTCGTGCGCTGGTTCTGCTGCCTTCAATTCGCTTCCTTCCGTGCACACATCCAGAAGCTGTACATCGCGTCGGGGCCGTCGTCTCCCGCGATCACCTTGCAGTGATTCTGTTCAAGCGCCGCCCGAATGATCGCCGGCGTTGGTGCCCACTTGTGATCGCCTCCCACAAACGGCGAGCCAACTTCCCAAATCCCGCATTCGGGATGGGGCAAATACAAGAAAACGATTCCCGCGTGCCTCACCTTCGAGATCCACTCGTGCAATTTGTCATCCCAGTCGAAGTTGTGCTCGAGACAATGCGAGCTGAACACAAAATCCTGGCTCCCTGTCGGAATTTCCTCGATATTCTGCACCGCTCCCGGACCTCTCCAGATATCGACCGGAACCGCTCCAGGCAAAGGCCACAGTCCCGCACCAATGTCGATCCCGCTTCCTTTGCAATACTTCAGCGCTTCCCGAAAAATCGCGTGGCACGCGCCGCCCACCGTCAAATAGTCCGGATAAAACTTGCCTTTGTATTCCCACCCTCCGGGCTTTCGCTTCACGGACGGCTGTTGCAGTAACTCTCGATAGACTCGAAATAAGTCCGGCGCATCGGATAGCGTTTCCAGTGGCTCGGTTTTTGTTCTGCGCATCAGCTCTCTGAATCTCAGGAAGTAGCGCGAAACAGAACGCCGATCTCGCCAATTCCGGGCCTCGACCTTCATTTAACTCGTCCGGTCATCGATTCAGATGCGCGCTGCGGGGGATTTCTCATAACCCGCGAATCTTTTCTCGCTTCACTCGTCAACTCTCAGGTCGGCGGCAAACGGCACGGGAAAATTCAAGATTCCATTCCATCGATCGTCCGGATGCTGGTGGCTGTCCGTAACTACGTACAATTCCGGCACGCATTCGCACATATCCGTTAAGTCGGACTGTTCCCAAAAACTGACAGTCCAGCTATAAACTCCGGGTCGGAGCGGGAGCATCGGAAACGCGTGTCGAAGTTCGTGTTGGCCAACCTCCAGCTTCAGTCCATCGATTGCCCGGCCCCACACGATTTCTCGATTATGGTTATACAGCGCCACGCCGTGATGTCCGTGCCGGATAGGCGTATTGACCTGTAGCGCAAACTTGATCGTAACTGGCCCAAACGACTCCAATTTGTGGCGGCTGTCAGGCTCAGCGCCTGCGATTTCCCATCCTTTGAATTGAGCCGCCGTTTCACTCTGCGGATTGACGGCGCCGGCCGGCCGATCGCCCCGCGCCATCGCCGACTCATATGCGCTCACCACTTCATACGCAGGCCCAACCATTCGAATCACGCCACCATCCACCCAAACCACCCGGTCGCACAACCTCCGCATCTGGTTCATCTGATGCGACACCAACACCACCGTCCGCCCCGCTCGCGCCACATCTCCCATTTTCCCCAGGCACTTCTTCTGAAAATTGATGTCGCCGACGGCCAGCACTTCATCCACCAGCAAAATCTCCGGCTCCAGGTGCGCCGCCACGGCGAACGCCAACCGCACGTACATCCCGCTCGAATAATGTTTCACTGGCGTGTCGATAAACTTTTCGATCTCCGCAAACACGATAATTTCGTCGAGCTTGCGATCGATCTCGCGCTTCTTCATACCCAGCAGCGACCCGCTGAAATAGGTGTTCTCTCGCCCGGACAGCTCGCCGTGAAATCCCGTCCCGACTTCCAGCAAACTCCGTACGTGCCCGCGAATCTCTGCGTGACCCGTCGTCGGCCGCGTAATCCGCGATAATATCTTCAGCAGCGTTGTCTTCCCCGCGCCGTTCCGCCCGATCAGTCCCAGGACTTCGCCTTCCTTCACCTCCAGCGACACATCCTTCAGCGCCCAGAACGTCTCCTGTTTCGAACGCCGCAGCGCCGCCAATGGATTCCGCGCAAACCGCATGATCGAGTCACGCAGCATCCCGCGCGATTCCACCGCCCCGCGCGTATACCGCTTCCCCAACCCCTCAGCCGCAATCACTGCTGTCACCATTCTGTTCTCATTACCTCAATCACTTCACTGCTGTGTTGCGTCGCGCCTCAAACTCTGTCCGCGACCGTTCCTTCCACCCGCTGGAAGAAGATCAATCCCGCTACCACGAGCAGCAAAACCGCACTCGCCGAAACCGCCATCTGCGCTCCCGGAGGCTTTCCCATTCCCGTCAGCGCCCACCGGAATCCGTCAATGAGGCCCGCCATCGGATTCAGTCCATATAGCCAGCGCCACCGCTCCGGCACCAGCGAACTCGGATACGCCACCGGCGACGCCAGCATCCAGAACTGCACCACAAACGGGATGATCGACGCGACGTCGCGATACAGCGCGTTCAGCGCCGAAGTCCAAAGCCCAACGCCGAGCGCGGCTGCAACCGCGAGCAGCAAAAATACAGGCAGCAGCACGACCGTCGCCGGCGGATGAATCCCACAACTCAGCGTCAAAATGATCATCACCACGAAACCGATCACAAAATCAAGCAGCCCTGAGCACACCGCAGCCAACGGCAACAACAGTCGCGGGAAATACACCTTGGTGATGACATGCTGATTCGCGACGACGATCGTCGTGCAGTTTTGCAGCGCCTGTGCGAAGTATGTCCACGGCACGAGCGCCGCAAAATAGAAAACCGGATACGGTAGTCCCTCGGAAGGCAACTTCGCCAAGCGGCCGAAAAAAATCGTGAAGACGCCCATCGTCATCAGCGGCTGCAATATGACCCAAGCCACGCCGATCACCGTCTGCTTGTATCGAACCTTCAGGTCACGCCAGACGAGGAAATACAGCAGCTCGCGATACTCCCAGAGCTCGCGCAGTCGCAACTCCAGCAGCCCGCGCGGCGGCGCGATGTGCACGATCGCCGGCGCATGCGCCGCCAACGGCATCGCCTCCGCAGCCGCTTTCGCAGCGGCGAGAGCGCCATCGGCCGAAGACGGTGGTGTAGTAATCGTCGCCATCAAAATGTCAGACGCACCTCGTTGCTTGCACAAAATTCAACTGAGCTGGGAACTCTCGAAACAGGCTATCAGACCCCCGCGAAATGCAATTGCTGGCGAGCGCAATTGTTTCGTGGAATGCGCTACCAAGTACTATTCCCGATTCACTTTGCAGAAAGTTATTTCGCATGCATTTGCTCGATGTCGCGCTCCTCAATCTGCTGCATCAGGTTTGAACGGTGAAGCAGATAACTTTGCGCCTTGGAGGCAATCTCTCGCGGCACAACCGCGAACTGGTTGTGAATCATCTCGCTCCAAGCGATCGGTCCGCGCGCCGGGACAAGGTGCGTTCCCCACTGAAAAATAAACGCCATGTTCCACACGATGAGAAGCGCAGTCACGGCACCAAGGGTTGCCATCGCCGTTCGCTGTGACGCGAAGAATCGCGCGGCGCGATCGAAAAAGACACTCAGACCAATGATGAAAATCGGAGTCAGCGAAACGAAGAAGCGATTGCCGAATGACGAAATTCCGGCCCAATCCGGATAGCACGCGATGAAGAAATAAAACGCGAGCATCGCCGCAAAAATCGCACCTCCGACGCGTGGCTCGCGCAATGCGAAGAACACAACGCCCATGCACGCCAGGGCAATCACCGGCGTCCACACGAGCAATCCATGTTCGGAAGAAAAAAGCACCACAAGGAAATACGGCGAACGCCATGCCCAATCTTTCAATGAAACATAGCCCGACTCAAATGGACTTCCATAGATGATGTAACGCGATACAAGCGTTGGAAGCAGGCAAGTAATCATCATCACGGCGAACAGCGCGTGATTCATCGCGAGTCGGAGAACACTCGGCCCCGCGTTGTGCTCGATTGGTTCGTTTTCGGACGATTGTTTGTGGCGCAGCGCGGCGAAATATTGCGGTACCGCTTCGACGATGAGCACTGCCAGCACCATCGCGTTCGGATAATAGACGTTGAGCACCAAGCCCGCGATGGCCGCGAGCACAATCCATTGCATCGTACTGCGAACCTCCCGCGTTTCGTGCCAATACCAGAGAAACAGCGCGACCGCAAATGCCGAATGCGCATGCGACCACGACGGATTGAAGTACATGTACACGGGCAGCGAACTCGCCCACCAGATCGCGACCGTCGCGAGGAACGCCCAGCGCTCGCCGACATATTTCGCCACGAGTCGCATCGCCAGCAGCAAACCGAGGAATCCATACACCGCGGTTCCGAGCGCCATCGCAAACCGATATGGCGTCGAGAATCCATCGGCGGGGACGCTCGATCCAAGCGCGCGAGCCGCGAGAACGCTCGCGTGGGCGACGATCAGAAATGGCGACCAGAGAATCGCAGGCCCAACGGTAAAATGGTTTTCGAGATGATTCGTCGCAGTGACGAACACAGGTTTCGGGTTGCCGTTTTCATCGAGGCGCGCGTCGCGAAAGCTCGCATTTGCCGCGTTGTAGTCCGGAGTGAAATCGAGGTTGTGCTGAATCAGCAGGGCGCGCGCAAAGGCGTAGTAGCCGACTCCGTCGCCACGCACCCACGGATTCGCCAGCACGAGCGACAGCGCGAACAAGCCGAGAAGCCAGAGGTATGCCTTGCGGGAGTCGGCAGATACCGACTTTGTGTCCGGGCCCGGGCAGGGCCGGAGGACTTCGGCGTCGAGGGATTCGGCTGGAGACACTTCGACAGCGGTAGCGAAGCGCGGCACCGATGCGGCGGAATGCGCGGGGGGCATCGTAGGTTACATCGTACAGTACTAGGTTGTAGCTTGAGTATATCTGGATGGAGTTTGCGCGTTGTAAGGCGCAACCCGGACGGTTTAGTCGCAGGGCGATCAACGCACTGCGAGATTGGGGCTAGGATGTTCCGTCACGGAATATGGGCATGCGTGAAATTCTCAAGAGGCGGAGATCGTACACGGGCGCGCTGAAGCGACGACCCTACAAGTGCTGCGGCGATCGTTCGCCCTTCGCGGTGCGATACGCGTCGCGGTATTGACACGACGCTGCTACTCATGGCGCAGGGCGATGATGGGATCGACGCGGGAGGCGCGGCTGGCCGGAACCGACGCGGCTAGGATGGCGGACGCGGCGAGAATCAGCGCGGCCGCGCCGAGGATTGCCGGATCGTAGCTCTTTACGCGGTAGAGTTGGCTTGCGAGCAAATGGCCTCCGGCAAGCGCTGCGGGTATGCCGATTGCCAGTCCCACGCCGACCTGCACCAGTGCGGAACGCAGCACCAAACCGAGGACGTTTCCGCGGTCGGCGCCTACGGCCATACGAATGCCGATTTCGTTGGTTCGCCGAGCAACCGTGTACGCTGTGAGGCCGTATAGTCCTAGGCACGCTAGAATCAGCGCCAAGACGCCGAACAATTCGGTGAGGCGCGCCACTAGGCGTTCCTGATTGAAGTTGAGCGCCACCTGCTCGTCGAAACTCTAAACCTTGAGTACCGTGATACGCGGGTCCACGCCGGCAATTGCCTGGCGCACGGCGGGTTCGATGTTTTCCGGCTTGCCGGCCACGTGTAACTCGATCGCGCTCACCCAACCGCGAAGCGTATCTTTCGGCGGCACCTGAAGCAGTGGCCAAAAGAACGTGGCGTACGCGGGGCCGCGCGTGTCCTGATATTTTGCATCCTCGACGATGCCAACGATTTCGAAATCTCCGCTGTGACTCACGTCGCTGGTGCCGAAATGCTCGCCGATCGCATTTCCATTCGAGAAATACCTGCTCGCGAACGTCTCATTCACAACGGCTACGCGTGACGCGCCGGCCTGATCCCGTTCGTCGATCACACGACCTTGCAGCAATCGCGTGCCGACCGTCTCGAAATAGTGAGGGCCGACACGAAGCCACGAAGGAGCCTTGCCTGTGTAGTCCGGGGGCTTTCCTTCGATGTATACCCAATCGTTCCAATTGTTGCCCGCCAGCGGACTGTACGTCGAAAAACTTGCGCTCAGCACACCGGGAATTTGAGGCAGAGCCGTCTCCAACCCCTGATACAGCGCGGGAAGCTTTTCGTCCGTATAGCCTGCGGCCTCGGGATTGATGAGACTCACGATGAGGCGCCCATCGGTGACGAATCCGAATTGCTGGCGCTCGAGATTGCGCAAGCTCGTGGTGAGCAGCGCCGCGCCGACCAGCAGTACGATCGACATCGCGACCTGCACGACGATCAGCGATTTCTGAAGCGTCGAAGATTTTTCGCTTGTTGCGCGATCGACTCCGCGCAAGGCATCGGGAGGAGTGAGTGGGAAGGCGAGGTTCTCCTGTCGGAGGCGTTGGGTGCGCTGTCTTCAACGGTTTGACGGGTTTAGGAGGCGACGACGGGGTACAACGGAGGGATCGAAGAGGGATTCATCGCGCCAAAAACGCGCGATGGCGCAGAGTTCCTCACTGCGCAGGCCGACGCGGTCGCAGGAAGCGAACGCGAAGAAACAGTGTCGGCCTGCTCCCTTCGGAATGGCGAGTTGTGCTTGAAGTCAGATCTACCCCACGATCCGAGGAGCGGATGGGACTGCGGGGTTTGCGCGTTTGGTTAAACGGGGGAGTTGGCTGCGGCGCGTGGGGCGACGCTGGGTTCGGACTTTTGCTGGAAGAAGGTGGAGACGCGGTCGATGATTTCGTTCAGGGTGGTGCGCGGGCGGAAGCCGGTTAGCCCTTCGAGCTTATCGACGCAGGGGACGCGGCGCATCATGTCTTCGAAGCCGGGTTCGTAGGCTTTGTCGTAGGGAATGAATTCGATTGCGGAGCGGCTGTTCGTGCGCTGCTTCACCAACTGCGCGAGGCCTTCGATCGTGACCTCTTCGGTGTTGCCGATGTTCACGACTTCGCCGATGGATTTCGGCGTGTCGATCAGGCGCAACAGGGATTCGACGGTGTCGCGCACGTCGCAGAAGCAGCGCGACTGTTTTCCGTCGCCGTAAACCTGAATGGGCGCGTTGTCGAGAGCGGACTTCACGAAATTGGGCAGCACCATGCCGTAGCGACCGGTCTGGCGCGGGCCAACGGTGTTGAAGAAGCGAACAACGATTACCGGCAGATGCTTTTCCTTCCAGTACGAGAGCGCGAGAAATTCATCAAGGGCTTTCGAGGCGGCGTAGCTCCAGCGGCCTTTGGTCGTGGGTCCGAGAACGAGATCGGCGTCTTCGTGAAACGGCACGTTGGTGTTTTTGCCGTAGACCTCGGACGTGGAAGCGGTGAGTACGAGCTTCTTTTTCTTGTTGGCGGCTTCGAGAATCATCTGCGTGCCGTTGACGTTCGTTTCGATGGTACGCACGGGGCTCTCGACGATGAGCTTCACACCAACAGCCGCCGCGAGATGGATCACGGCGTCGGCATCGTCGACCAACTCCGCGACGAGTTGGCGATTTTCGATATTGTCGAGGTGATATTGCATCCGCTCGAAGGATTTTAGGTGGCGGATATTGTCCATGCTGCCGGTGGAAAGATTGTCGAGCAGGACGACACGATCGCCGCGGTCAAGCAGGCGTTCCGCAAGATGAGAGCCAATGAAGCCGGCGCCGCCAGTAATAAGGAATCGCAAAAATCCTCCCCGAATGAGTGCGCATAAAGCCGTCGTTTCTAAGATGCCGTTTTCTGCGTGGCCGTTTTCTACAACTGTTGAATATCGTCGTCGCGATCGCGATGGTCTCTGTGACGACGATGCGCGCCGTGCGAAGCCGTGGCGGCGAACGCGTGCTCGGGCTCGCCTTCGTCTTCCGGAAGCGCATCGGACTCGGCAGACTCCTTCCCGCCATAGCCGTAGGAATACGGATAGTAGCGATAGGAATAGTAATAGTCGGGCGCGCTGGAATCGACGGCGTTGAGGACGACGCCGAGCAAGCGGCATTTCACGCTGACGAGGAGGTCGCGCGTGCGCGTGAAGGCTTCCTTGGGAGTCTCGCCGCTACGAACGACGAGCAAAACACCGTCGGCCTGCACGCTCAGGATGACGGCGTCGGTGGCAGCCATGACCGGCGGCGTGTCGATGACGATGAATTTGAACTTCGAGCGCAGCTCGGTGATGGCGTCGACCAGACGATGCGACGAAAGCAGGTCGGCGGGATTCGGTGGCAGCGGGCCCGTCGGGATCGCCGAGAGGTTGGGAATCGCCGGATGCTGAACAGTGACGAGATCGAGGCTCGAGACGCCAGCAAGATACGAGCTGAGTCCGGCGTATTTGCCGCCGTTGAGATTCAGGAGGCGCCCGACGCCCGGCTTGCGAAGGTCCGCATCGATCAGCAGCGTGCGATCGCCAAGCTGAGCGAGAGTGACGGCGAGATTGGCGGCCGAGGTGGTCTTGCCTTCGCGCGGCAGCGAGCTGGTAACGAGAATCACCTGGGGCGGATGCCCCGCCTGCGAAAGCAACAAGGCGGTGCGGAGCGCGCGAAACGCTTCGGACATTTGCGATTTGGGCAGATGCTGAGCGACGAGTTCGACGCGGCGCGAAGGACCGTTGCCCAACGCATCGGCGAGAGTTCGGCGCTTAGGCACGTCGCCGTCGGTATCGTGGAACGCAGGAACGACGGCGAGCGACGGCAACCGGGCGAGCGTCTCAATGTCATCGGGGGTTTTGACCGTGTTGTCCATGTACTCGCGCAAAAGCGCGAGACCGATGCCGCCCACGACGCCAACGAGGAACGCCAATGAGATATTGCGGCTCTTCGCCGGGCGGGAAGGCAGGGACGGCACCATTGCGGGATCGACGATCCGGATATTGGAAGACTGGAGCGCGGAGGAGATGCCGGCTTCCTTCAACTTGGTGAGCAGGCCGTCGTAGAGAGCTTTATCTGCTTCGGCGTCGCGCTTGAGGATGTTGTATTGCACCATGCGCTCGGACATGAGGTTGGCTTCGGTTTTCTGCTGATCGAGCGTGCGGGTGAGCAATTCTTCGCGCTGCTGCGCTTCATGATATTCGCTGCCGAGGCGCGCGACGACGGCTTTCTTTTCGCGCTCGAGATTCTGATCGATTTCCTTGAGCTGCGATTGAAGGCGCTGCACCTTCGGAAAGTTCGGGCCGTATTGGTTGATGGCTTCGGTGTATTGCCCATTCATATCGGAGCGACGCTTCAGAAGATCCTGTACGCTGGCACTCTCGCGAATCTGAGGAACGATGTCGGCGTCGCCTTGTTTCGCGAAGTCGTACATAGACTGTTTCTTCATGCGATCGCTTTGCGCGTCGATTAACTGGCGATTGAGCTCGGACAAGCGCTGAGTGGTGATGTTCTGCTTGTCGTCGACTTCCCAAATCTGGTTTTTGCGCTCGTAGTCAAGGCGTGCGTCTTCGGAATTTTTGACTTTGATCTTGAGTTCGTCGAGCTGATCGGTGAGCCAAGTGGTTGCAGCGGTGGTGGCGTCGTAATGGCTGCGGCGATTTTGATCGATGAAATTGCGAATATGGGCGTTGACGATCTGCGCGGCCAATTCGGGGCTGTTGGCTTCGTAGCTGATGTCCATCAAGCGGCTGTTGGGCACGCGCTTGACGCTGAGGCTGCCCAGGAACGCACCAAGCTCGGGCGGGCGCTTTTGATTGGCGAGATTGCCGGTGGCGATGGCTTCGGATTGGGAATCGGAGCCGGAAATGCCGGAAAGAACGCCGGTGCGGATGGTCTGCAACGCCAGCGTTTCGCTGGTCAGAATTTTGGATTGGGTCTCGATGTAATTTTCGAGATCGAGCATGTAATCGTAGGAATCGGTGCCCTGGAACGGCAGGATGTTGGCGTTCTCGCGGCCAAGCTCGATGCGGGTGGTGGCGACGTAGACGGGCCGCATACGGAATGTGGCGATGGAGACGATGGTGACGACCGCGAGCATGAACGAAAGTATGAGCCACTGGTGCTTGCGGAGGACGAGCAAGTAGTCGTAGAGGTGCGGCTCGCGCGGCGAGAGATCCCAGGCGGGCCGAGTTGAAGTTGGCGAAAACGTCTGGGGAATGATGTCGACCGTCGCCGCGCTTGCGGGAACGTCGCGAGAGATTACCTTGAATTCGTCGGCCATAGATCAGGGAACCAACCGGTAGATCAAAACTGCAGTGCCGACGGCAGTGGCGAGTTCCGCAATGCGAATCGCCGTCTGCTTCGATGCGCTCGTGGGCACGTAAAGAATGTCCGAAGGGCGGAGTTGCACGTCTTCGGCTTCAAACTTCATGACTTTTTTCAGATCGACCTCGACTTCATGCTGCTGGCCGGTGCCGTCTTTTCGAACGATGACGGCATGGTCGGATTTGGCGGTGCGGTTGAGACCACCGGCCAGGGAGAGAACCTTGAGAGCGGACAGCTGGGCGCGGTCGTTCGAAACGGTATAGCCGCCGGGTTTGGAGACGGCGCCGAGGACGTAAACGATGCCTGCGTGAGGAACGGTGACGACGTCGCCGGGTTGAATGACGATGTTGCTGGCCAAGTCGCCGGTTTCGAGAATCTGGTTGAGATTGACGGTGATGGTATTGCCCAAGAGCGGCGGGACCCGGGATGGATCGGGAGCTTTTTCCTGCGGCGCGGCCGCTGTTCCAGCCGCCGACTGGGCGGTGTCGGCTGCATTGCCCGCTGAGAGGGCGGGCGGCTCTTGTGACGAATCGGTTTGCGCGGCATCGGCGACGATCGGCGGCACCTGAGATACGTCGGGCAAATTGTCGCGCTCGGGGCGTGTGACGATGACATGATCGCCGGCGTCGGGGGTGATGCCTCCGGCCTGAGCGAGAACGTCGATCAATGTGACCTGGCGATCGGCCTCGTAGACCATCGGATGAGCGACGGCGCCGACGATGGTGATCGGGCGGCTCTTCTTTTCTTTCACGGTGACGCTGACTTCGGGATGCGAGATGAGACCGTTGGCCTCGAGCACTTCCTGAATTTTGCGCTCGGTCTGAATTTCGGTGAGGCCCGCGATGTGGAGACGCACGGGCACGAGAGGGATGCCGATCGTGCCGGTCTGGCTGACGCGCAATTCGCGAGACATTTCGGGCACATCGAAAACCTGAACGTTCACCATATCGCCGGGACCGATCACGTAGTCGGTGGGCGCAGTCGTGTGCGAAGAAGCAGCAATGGCGCGAAGGCGCTCGTTGGTTTTATCGGATGTCTCGACACTCTGCGCGCGGAGGGAAGGGGCCGCATGCAACGACAGAAGGCTGAAGATGGTGAGAGACAGAGCCAAGGCGCGCAGGCCTGTTGGCTGCATAGTTAGAGACCCCCTACTGTTGATTACACAGTTAAAAGGCCAAAGTCAACCAAGATTTCAGCGTTGGTGTCGATTTGGTCGCGGTGGCAAATCGCTAGGCGGAGAGGGGATAACCGCAGTTGTGGCGAGATGGGCCATCAACAGGAAGAGTAGCGCATTGGCCGGAATATGGAGGTTGAAATCGACCAGACTGTGTACCAGAAAGCCACTACACGCCAGGAGCCCGGAGAGGTGGAGAGCGGCGGCGAAAGATTTGTCGATTTGCAGTAATTGGCGGAGAGAAATGAAGAAAAGCGCGCCCATAAACAAGGCACAGCAGACGCCGCCGGCGATTCCGGTTTCGGCGAGCATCTCGAGATAGTCGTTGTGCGAGTGGTTGACGATTTTTCCGTCGTACTGCGACTCGTAGGCGGGGAAAACGGTTTGTAGGGTGCCGAGGCCAGTGCCGGCGTAGCGATGGTCGAGAAAAATGCGCCAGGTGTCTTGGCGCATCGAGGCTCGCTTACCGGTAGTGACTTCGAGACTCTGAAGCGAAGAGAAGCGATCGAGGACCTGCTGCACGCCGAGCCACGAGACGAAGAGGAAGGCGAGGACCAGAATGACGCCGGCAGCGAGCACGTGGCGGCCGCCGGTGCGGCGGAGAAGCATGATGAGAATCAGGAGGGCGAGTTCGACGCCGAAGCTGACAACGCCACCGCGCGAGGCGGAAAGAAACAGCGCGCCGATCGGCAGCAGTGCGCAGAGCGTGACAACGGGCCAGCGTTCGCGGCGGACTTTGCCGAGGATAAGCGGCACGAGCGAAATGGGGATGACCAGCTCGACGAAACCGGCGAAATGGTTGCGATTGACGTAGGGGCCGAACGGAATGCCACCGTAGCGCATTTCGCGGAACCAATAGAGCTTGCCGTTGAAGGTGAGCTGCTGAAGGATGCCGAAGGTGGCGACGAGGAAGCCGAAAATCATGATGAACCAGAGGAAGCCGCGCCAGTCGTCGGAATGGCGGAAGGCCTGGGTGGCGAGGAAGAGGATGAGGATGTAGGCGACGAGTAGATTGAGGTCCATGCGCGTGTCGTAGGAGGAGGCGGTGGCGCGCAGGAAGAGCTGGCCGAGGGCGATGGCGGCGAGCAGGACGAGTGGAGGAAGGAGCGGGGAGATGAAGACGCGCTTTTCGTCGTCGCTCTTGTCGAAATAGAAGGCGGCGGCCCAGAACAGGAAGAGAAGGCCGGCGCCCGATTCGAGGACGGCGCGCGCCCAGTCCTCGACGGCGCCGTGGGCGAGGACAGCGAAGACGACGAGGAAGCAGATGGAGAAGCGGATGAACTTCACTGGGGCGAGCCTGGGGACTTGGCTGGGGGTTTGGGAGCCACAGCGGCTTTGGGCTGGGCCGAGGAGGATGGAGTTGCGGCTGCCGGCGGCGGTTGGGCGGGGCTCGTTGTCGGGGTTGGCGATGCTGGCGCTGACTTTGATGCCGGGGGCGCCGCCGGTTGTAAGTTCGAGGGCGCGGCCGGGCTTGCCGGGACGAGCGCGACATCGTCGATCCAGGCTGTCCCGTGGATGCGGCTGCCGAAATCGTCGCCGGGCTTGCGGCTGACACAGACGCGGACGCGGCGGGCGTCGTCGCCGCTGGCGGTCCAAGGGATGCTGACCTCGGTCCAGGGCTGCGTGCCGTGAACATCGGAGGTCTCGACTGCGGCGCCGTGGGCGTTTTCGGTCCATTCGAGCCGGAAGCGCACGCCTTGCTCGGTGGTGAGCGCCTGCGTATGAACCCAAGCGGAGAAGCGATACGACCCGCCGGGCTCGACAAACGCGATATGGCAGACGTCGGTGAAATTGACGTTGCGGCGGCCGTCGAAAATCAGGCGGAGCGACCGCTGCCCGGAGTGTTTTTCTTTCGTGTCGAGCGAAGTTTGCACGCCGAGCGTGGGCGCGCCGTAAATCCACGAGAAGCCGCCGCCATTGACGCCGGTCTCGAAGCCGCCGTCCCAGAGGAGCGAGTTGGCGGCATCGTTGGGCGGATCGGGGAAGCTCGAGAGCGCGACGGCTTGCGTCCAGACGCGATGCGCATCGTCGATGCGATGTGCCTGGATAAGCGAATCGGTGAACGGGATGACTTGCGCGAGGGCGATTAGCGGCGGCGGCTGGAGCGCGCGGAGTTTGTCCCACACGGTCAAAGCAGGATCCATGGCGGCGTCGGCGTCGAGCTCGCGAATTGCGTCGAGATAAACGGACGCCGAGGGTGGCAGAACATTTTCGATGATCGAGTTGATGTCGGGATCGAGGCGCCAGCACCGCGAGACAGCTTCGGCGGCGCGCTTGGGATCGACGGCCACGGAGTGGCGAATTTCAGCGAACGCGACGGGGAATTCATTTTGGCGCAGAAGAAAATTTCCGTAGCGCCACGCGACTTCGGCGGAGAGCGGATAGACGCGCTTGGCTTGCTGATACGCATCGCGCGCGGCGGGTGCGTCGCCCTCGGATTCGTAGGCGCTCGCGAGATCGAGCCAGGTGCTTGAGGAGCGCGGGTCAAGCGAGAGCGACGTGCGATAGGCGCGAATGGCGCGCTGCTCGTCGGGCTCGACGAGATTGTATTCCCAGTAGCGGCCGAGGAGAAACCACGTTTCGGGATTACCCGGCTCGAGCTGTACGGAACGCTCGTGGCCCTGGCGCGTTTCGATTCCAGCGTAGTGGGCGGCGAGCGCGTTGCGACTGCTCGAATAAACGAGCGCGACGGCGAGAACAGCGGCGACGAAGACAAGTGTAGCGCGCGCGATCGAGCTGGACAGGCGCAAGACCATTCCTCGGTACTCTGCCTAAGTGTGCAGCGCGGATGCAAGCCGAAATTACGAAACAGTGATTATGGGCCGGGGATTCAGGGAGGAGTTAACTCGGGATTGGAGCGGCAACGAGCATTTGAGGGTTGGGGAGGTGGTGCACGGTCTTGCGCGGCGCTCGTGCGGCGACTAGCGCTAGCTGCCGTTTGCAGCGGTGAAGCTCTCGTCACCGCGTCCACGACGGCGAACATCGATGCCGAGCCGCTTGATTTTCTGATTGAGTGTCGAAAGCGGGATCATGAAGCGTTCAGCGGCTTCAGTCTGATTCCACGTGGTGCGCTCCAGCATGTCGATGATGATGCGGCGCTCGATCTCGTCCATGATCTGGAAGAGCGATGGCTGCGGCCGGTCCGCCGCGGTGCGCGAGCCGGGTTCGCCAGGCAGCGGCGGCAGAAATTCGGAGAGCTGCAGGCGAACGCCGCGAACGATTTCCTTGCTGCGAATGCTGTCCGGCAGAAGATCGATGTCGACGCGCTCTTGCGTCGAAAGCACGACGGCGCGCTCGACGACGTTTTCGAGTTCGCGGACGTTGCCGGGCCAGTCGTAGTCCATCAAGAGTTTCAGCGCGCCCTGCGTGAACACGCGCGGAGTCTTCGCGTTTTCCTTGCAGTAGCGTTCGAGGAAATGCGCCAGCAGCGCCGGAACGTCTTCGCGGCGGTCGCGAAGCGGCGGCAGTTTGAGGTGGATGACATTGAGGCGGTGGAACAGATCTTCGCGGAAGCGGCCTTCGCGCACGAGAGTGAGCAGTTCGATATTGGAGGCAGCGACGATGCGGACGTCGACTTTGATCTGCTCGGTGCCGCCAAGACGCATGAACTCGCGCTCCTGAATCACGCGCAGGAGTTTGGCTTGCGTCTCGTGGCTGATGGTGGCGATTTCGTCGAAGAAAATCGTACCTTGATCCGCGACCTCGAATAGTCCCTTTTTCGAGGCAATCGCGCTGGTGAACGCGCCTTTGACGTGGCCAAAGAGCTGCGATTCGAGAAGATCGACCGGAATCGAGCCGGTATTTACCGGGACGAACGCTTTATCGGCGCGCGTCGAGGCGGAGTGAATCGCCTTGGCGATGAGTTCTTTACCGGTGCCGCTTTCGCCGCTGATCAAAACCGTGGAACGCGATGGCGCCACCTGCGTGATCAGGTCGAACAACGCCAGCATCTTGTCGCTCTTGCCGATGATGTTTGGGAAGTTGAAGCGCTGCTTCAGTGCGCGCTTGAGCTGTACGTTTTCGTCGCGCAGCCGACGCGATTCGACGGCTTGCGCAACTTGAGCGAGCAACTCGTCGTTGGACCACGGCTTGGTGATGTAGTCCATAGCGCCACTCTTGAACGCGGCGCGCGCCATATCGATGGAGCCGTAGGCGGTGATCAACACAACAGACAGCTGCGGATCGCGCAGCCGAATTTCGCGCAGGAGTTCGAGGCCGTTGCGATCGGGAAGACTTACGTCGAGAAGCAGCAGATCGAAAGGATGTTCTTCGAGTTTCGCGAGCCCGCTCGCGCCGGTACCCGCGCTGGAAACGCCGTAGCCTTCGCTGGCGAGCAGTAGCTCGAGCCCTTCCCGGATTTCTGATTCGTCATCAACTACGAGGATCGAGCCCTTAGACATGAACCGCTTTCCTGACCGCGGGGAATTCGACGTGGAAAGACGTGCCCTTGCCGGGGGTGGAGCGGACGTCAATTTTTCCAGCGTGCTCTTTGATGATGCCGTAGCTGACCGAGAGACCGAGGCCCGTGCCGCGGCCGCTGGCTTTGGTGGTGAAAAATGGATCGAAGATGCGGTGAATGTGTTCGCGCGGAATTCCCGCGCCGGTGTCGACGACTTCGACTTCGACGCTGCCGTTGTGCGCGGCCGTGCGGACTTCGAGCATTCCGCCGCTGGGCATGGCGTCGCGCGCATTGAGGAACAGGTTCAGGAATACTTGCTGCAGCTTGTTCGCGGATCCGCGGACAGCGGGCAGCGTCGAACCCAACTGCTTGACGACCTGAATCTGCGATGTCTTGAGCGGGTGCGCGACCAAAGAGAGCGTTTCCTCCACCACTCGATTGACGTCCAGATCGGCCACTTCGGTTGCGCTCGTGCGCGAAAAATTTAGAAGATTATTGACGATTTCGCTGGCGCGGAAGGTCTGCTTGACGATTTTATCGATGATGCCCTGGCGCGGATCGCCTTCGGGCATCTGCTTCGCGAGCATCTGGATGTAATTCGAGATGACGGCGAGCGGCGTGTTCACTTCATGCGCGACACCAGCCGCGAGCAGGCCGAGCGACGTGAGCTTTTCGGTCTGCGACATCTGCTCTTCCATGCGCTCGCGCTGCGTCACGTCGTCGAAGAGCAGCAGGCGGCCGATGCGCTCGCCCGACTTGCTGACGAGCGGCGTGATGGAAACGTTCATCGTCAGAATTTTTCCCTGATGGTGCAGCCGTTGCTTATAGATGCCGGTGATCTGCTCTTCGTCACGACGAGCCGCGATTTCGCCGGCAAGTTCTTCAGGCAAGAGTGCGCGCAGCTGATGGCCGACGGCTTCGTGGCGCGGCACGTTGAAAAGCTGTTCCATCCGCGTATTCCACGACTCGACGATGCCGCCGAGATCGACCGCAAGCACACCGACGTTCAACGATTCGACGATGTTTTCGCTAAAGTCTTTGAGCCGCGCGATCTCGAGCGCTTTTTGCTCGAGTGAGTTGTAAAGCTGCGCGTTGTCGAGCGCGACCGCGACGTATCCAGCGATTGTTTGCACCAGTTCGACGTCGTCGCTGGATAGAAAATCGCCATCCACCGTTTTACCGAGGCCAAGAACGGCGACCGTTCGCTCGCGAATGCGGCACGGAACGAAATAGTTGAGGTCAAGCTGCTCCAGCGTCTGACGCACGGAGTCCGTGACTTCTCTCGCCGCGCGGGGCGACTCAAAAAAGAGTGCCCCACGGGCGAACTCGGGCCGGGCCGGCTCGAGGAAGCTAAGGTCCATTGGTTCCGAAAGCCGGACGCCCATTGAACGCGCGAGGCGCAATTGGCCGGGTTGAATCGGGTCTTCCATGAAAATCGCGAGGCGATCGACGAGCAGAGTCTGCGAAATGCGGTCCATCACCGAGCCGAGCATCGGGTCGAAGCGCACCTCGTTCGTAAGCGTGCGGCCGAATTCGATCAGTGTGCGGCGATAGTCGAGACGATCGCGATAAAAGAAGCGATCGAGGCGCGCCTGAATCCATTCGCGGAACGGCTGAAACAGAAACGCGGCGATTACGATGGCGATCATGCCGCCGACAGGCCCGGTCGTCTGCGCATGAGAGATTTCTGCGATCAACGCGATCAATGCGAAGTAAATGCAGGCGACGGCAGCCGTCGCGGCGGTGTAGGCCAAACCGCGCTTGAAGATGATGTCGACGTCCATCAAGCGGTAGCGAATGATGGCGTAGCCGAAGCAAAGCGGGATGAGCACGAGGCTCAGCGCCGAGAATTTCGTCCATACCGGCGGAACCGCGTCGAGAACGAACGGAATGACGTACAACAACGCGAACGGCAATGTGCCCGCCAGCGTGCCGAAGGTCAGCCACTTCAATTGCTGGCGCAAGACGCCCGACGGCGCTTCCCGAAAACTCTTATAGAAAACCAGCGCCGCGGCAATGAAGTAGATGCCGAGGTAGCTGTATTCCATTTTGTCGAGCAGGATGCGCGACCCGAGCCAGGGCACAAAACCCAGTGCGTTCAGCGCGATGCTGACATGGAACAACAGCAGCAGCGAAGGCGGTCCGTAGACGAGCGCCAGCTTCGAAAAAGAGCGCGCGGCCCCTTCGGCGCGTTCGGGGAAAACAAGCGCGAAATGAAACAAAAGTGCCGGCGCCAGCATGAGCGACGCAATTTTCGTCCAATAAACCTCATAGTCGAACGCGTCCAGCTTGCCGCTGTAGTGAAACGTGAACAGCACAAACGACACGAGGCAGAAGACGAAGAAATGGATCGCGCGCGGGGCGTTCCACCTCCGCACGAAGATGAATAGCCCAATAAATAGATAAAGCAGACCGACGACGCGCTCGTAATTTTCGATCGAGGCAGGTTTTTCGGCAGGAACCGTGATCAGTGGCGTTTCAAACTCGCGGCCATCGCGCGTCAGCTTGTAGCGGACCTGCGACCAAAGCCCGGCGCGCCACAGCCGCCTGGTGACCTGCACCTGGGTATGGACCTCGGAGTCGTTGATCGCGATCAGGATATCGTCGACCCGAATACCGGCCCGCGCGGCAGGCGAATTCGGAGTTACCTTCCACGCCTTTGCGCCCGCCGTGGTGTCGAACCAGGCCACGCCGTCGTCGGGGATGTCGTAGATCTCGCGCTGGCGGAAGTTGATCCAGGCATAGATCACCGCCGTCAACGTGGCTAGTGCCAAGACGACCGCGCCCAGACTCACCCTAAGGTTCTGTTTCATTCCACAAACCTGGCCAGAACACACACGTACATAAAAGCTAGGTGCAAATCGACTTCCAATCTTCTGTAGATTGACCCGCCGCTAACCTGCTTTAGCTAAGGTACTTAGGAAACTCGTCGCGGCACCGACCCTGGGACATACACTTTATGGAAGGAGCCATACAGCTTTTACAACGCAAAATCTGTACCTAAAACTGGACGCTCAGTCCACCCCGGAAGGTCCGAAAAGCGGGAACCAAAGTGGCTCGCCCATCCTGGCTGTTCAGGGTCACATACCCTTGCGCCAGGATGTTGTCGCAATCCGCGATCGCCTGCCACCGGCCAAACCCAAAGCGAGGCAAAGTCTGGCGAATCCCAATATGAAGGTAGGGATCCATCTGATACAGCGACTCTCCGTAGCTGTCGACGCGAGAAATCGCGGTTCCACTGATCCAGTTGTAGCCACCGACGACCTTCGTGCCCGAGCGCGGAACCTTGGCCGTGACCGAACCGCCCACCGAATGGTGCATCGCGGTCTTGAGCATATCGCGCAGCGCACCCTCGGTCATTTCGGCCGGGCTGAGCGCTCCGGCGAAGGCGTACACCGCAGTCACTTCGACGTCGTCGGTTAGCTTCTCGCGCATGGCAACGCGCGTACCCCAACTGTTCATCGAGCCGCCATCGTACGCGAACGCGTTCGAGAAATAATCCTGGAGGTAGTCGTTAGCGGGAAGATCGCCTCCGCGGCCATAGACCGCCACATTGCGGTCGTCGTCGTGATACGCCGCAACCTGAACGTCGCTATGCGGTCCGAGCTTCCGCGTGGCCTGGATTTCTTCGTGCCATCCGCCTTCGAGAACCGGACTGCCGTTCCGCCAAAGCAGCGTCGGAAAGGAATCCAGTTCGCTGACCGCAGCGGCCAAATCGGCGCTCGAGTCGCGATCCTCGGGATCGAGCGGCGCCATGCCTCCCGGCTCCTCGGCAAAAATCAGAGCGGCGCGCCAGGCATCCGAAATCTTGGCGTCGAGTTCCAGACGCGGACGAAGCGACATCGCCGCCTTGTCTAACCCGACCATCACATACTCGCCGCTGTACAACATCTTCATGTGATCGCCCAGGCCAACCGAACCGGCCTGCTGCAGGCGCACACCGCGGAATGTCTGGCCGTCGGGACCCAGTTTGGCTTCGCGCAGCACCAGCGTCGATTGCGGCCCGGAAAGCGAACCCGTTGGAAGCCAGATCGTCGCGACGCCGCCACCCGGAGCGTCATCCATATAATTCATTTGGCCGGCCATCAGTAGCCGCGCCGAATTGCCGAGCTTCTGATCGTAGGCGAACGCCGTAGCGGGAGCGGATGGCACGCCGGATGGAGAACCAGGACGCCGGGCGCCATCGGTAAAGTCGAGCCGCGCGCGCGGATGCGCCATGTGCGTGTCGATCGGTCTATTCGAGGCCGCTTGCGCGTTTGCGTCGTCGTCATCGACCCATTGCAGCACCGGACGCGTCGCGGAAGCCGAACGCAGCACCCACTTCCAATCGTCAGACTCCACGGGTGTCACTGAAGGCGCGCGCCGCAAGGCATCGAGTGACGCGAACATCGACTCGAGCTCGACGCGGACGACGGTCGTCACATGCGGATTGATGCGCACGTGCTGTTCGATCGTCGGAAGAAATCCGGCGAGCGTGACGCGCACGGTGTACATACCCGGCAGCACTTTGTCGCTGCGGAAGACGCCTTGTGTGTTGGTGAGGAAATCGACGGCCGAGAGTCCGCCTTCCGCGATCAACTGAACGGTGGCGCCCATCTGAGGAACGCCGGAGGTGTCGTTGACGACGCCGGCGACTTTGCCGGACGCGGTTTTGAATTGTTGCGCGGAAGCCCCGGAAACGCAGATCGACAGACACGTCCCGGCGAGGACCAAAACGCCGAGAATGGAGAATCGTGTCTGCTTCACTTCGCTTTACCTCCCAGGAGCAGGCTTGCCGGTATTGGCCGCCGTCTTGGTATCGATTGGGGGCTTGATGGAAAAGTCCGCGGTCTTGGAAACGGTTTTGCTGGTGTTGGTGTCGGTCGCGACGATTTCCAGCGAATACTTGCCGGGGGTCAGGGTCGCCAGCGGCAACAGACGCTCGATGGTGACCTGCTCGCCGGTCTGCTTCATTTCTTCCGATGTTTCCTTGAACTGCATGATCTGCTGGTCGCCCTTTTTCACGGTGTAAAGGAAAGTGGCGGCGGACTTGTGCGTCTTGTCGTCGGGCTTCAGGTTGTAAACCTGCATGTAGATGCCGAGCTTTTCGGAATTCTGGAATTCGGCGTCGAGCCGCGGCACGACTTTGGTGGAACCAAGCACGAACTGGCCGGTGCCGATCTGCTTCGATGGCACGTGTTCCAGTTTGGCGCCGTCGGCCACGATCAAGGAGCTGGCTTCGAGCTTGTCGTCCTCGAAACGCGGAACCTGCAGACGCGTGTTGACCACGCCCACGTTGCCGCTCTTTACATCCTTGATGACGATGTCGAGCCGGTACAGTCCGGGACGCAGCGGCACGGCCTTCTGATAAATCGATTGCAGCTTCAGCGATTGCTGGTACAGGCTCTCTGGGAAGTCGCGGCTGACGGGATCTTCAAATGTCTGTACGACGCGGCCGGTCAGCGAGCTGACACGCCCAAAAACGTTGAGCGTGGCCGAGTAGACGCCTTCCTTCGAGTTGTACTGGAGCTGATTGTTCGGAACCTGAATTGTGATCGGCACGAGGACCGTGTCGTTGGTGACTTTGACGTAGTCGGTGCCCCAGGTGAAATGCATCTGGTCGCGCACGATGCGCGCGGTGACGATCGCTTCCAAATCTTTGTATTTCACTTCGGGCGGTTTGAACGCCTTCGAGTACTGCTCGAGGCGGTTGAATTCGTCCATGCTGGATGGCGTACCGCCCAGCGACGTCGGCGTCGTCATGCCGTCGGCGCGCGTGAAGCGATCGGTCTTGGAAGCCATGCCCATTTCTTCAAGCAGGCTCAACCCGGCGCCAGGGACGTGCAACAGCGCGTCCTTTTCGCCCGGATCCATCGTCAGGTGATATTCGCCCGAGCTTGATGGATCGACGAACTCCCAAATCACGTTTTCGCCGATGCCTTCCATGTAGCGGTAACGCCAGGTTTCCCACGGGTACGTCGTAGTGGAACCGCCACCTTCATCCATCGGCCGGTCGTAGGTGCCGCCCGTCGGGTGCGCTTCGATTTCGTCCGGCGGCCCCCACATGATGTACATGCGGCCGCGGTCGGTCTTCCATCCTGGAATACCCGAAGCGAAATGCTCGTTCGCATACGCGATGCGGCGATAGTGCTCTTCTTTAAAGTCGTTGTCGGGCAGGTCGGGGGTCGCGCTGCGGCGCAGCCAGAATTGCTCGATGAACTGCTCGCGCTCTTCGTTGGTGGCGAGCTGCAGGAAGGATTGGCGCTCTTCCGGCGAAATAATGTAGACGACGTCTTCGTTCAGCCACTGCTTGTAAGGAGTGTCGAGTTCCTTCAGCGTCTTTTTGAGTTTTTTCTTCTGCTCTTTGTCGAGTTTCTGTGGTGCGGGCGCAGCGGTGGGATCGGGCGGGGCCTGAGCCTGTTGCGCTTGCATGGACGGAGTTACACAAAGGGAAACACAGAATAGCGAAGCAAACAGGGTACGGACGACCCGAGACATATACACCACCTCAACTTCCTGAACCCAGGAATTCTACTCTGTTGGCGTCAACCGCGTCAATCAGCGAATGTCCTGCGTTTTGTGACACTTGTCCCCCGACTGCCAGTAGGATGCGAACAAAATGGAGAGGTTGCCTGACAAAATTTGGCCTGCTCGAGGGTACGGGGAATTCTCCGAAGTGAGCTGAACGAAGGTCTGGTTTTTTTGCGACCCTCATTGGCATTGGGAACCCTTCGGTGGGCTTCGGCGTCTGAAGTTCTGAAGGACCGAGCGGCGGCGGGCGAGGGTTGCGACTACTGGACGCGCTGCTTCTGGGCGTCCCAGCCGACCAGTGAGTCGAAAATGGCCAAGACGTGCCGGCGGTATTCGACCATGCGATAGAAGATGTCGCGCAATTCGGGGTCGCGTTCGGCGTCGCGGTGCCACTTCAGCAGGACGGCCTGAGGGACCTCAATATCGCGCCGGAGCTGTTCGGGCGAATGGCCGCGCAGAAAGAGACCGTAGAAAAAGGCCGCTTCCCGCTGAGGAAACGCGAAGTCTGTGCTGACTTCGGTCGGAACGATTTGGGCAATTGAGGCCATAAGAAAAATGCAGTTTACCGAAAAGCGTCTCCGCGTCAAGAGGTACGGGCGGCCGGTTGTGGCGAGCCGGGTAATGCTGGTACCGGGATTTGGCTTGGTCACCGGAGCGTTTCCGCCTGTCCCGATTTGGGAATTGACCTGTGGCGACGGCGAATCGGCTCGGAACCTGGATGCAACGCCGGGGTTGCCGACCGATTCTAATCGGCTTAGGATGCTGGTAGGTGGTACAAGGTTTCAAAAACATGGCAAAGCGATCATTGGCAGGTCGAGGCTTTGGGCGGGTGATGAAGTTTGGCGTCCTGCGTGGGCTTCGTACGGTGGAGGTCAACCCGGAAGCGTTCCGACAGCAGCTGGCGAATAAGCACGGGCTTTGGGTGCCCAATTTTGCGCGAATGCATGACGTTCCACTGGAGCGGCTGGACGCGATCGCGCGGCGGCTCATTCGCGACGCCGAGCGGCTGGCGCTGGCGGAAGGCGCCGGATTTGGGCTCGGCGGGATGATGACGGTGATCCCGGATACGGGGTTGCTGACGGCAATCACACTGCGGCTGATCCAGCGGCTGTGCCTGTTGTATGGGTTTGAAGCGCGCAGCGCGGACGATCGGATGGAGATGTGGATGGCGGCCGCGACGGCCACCGGTATCGACTACGGCAAGGACCTGGCGGAGAAGCAGATGTTTGAGAAGCTAGGGCCGAAGATTGCGCAGCAACTGGCTTCGCGGCTGGGCGCCGAGGCGGCGGAGAAGTGGGTGGGTCGGCTGATTCCGCTGGCCAGCTCCGCGATTGGCGGGGCGCTGAATTTTTCGTTTGTGCGGACGTGGGGACGACGCGTGCAGCACAATCTGCGCGAGCGGCACATTTCGACGCGCGCGGCCGGAGCACGACCGGCCTATGTGACGCCGCGGCCGGTATTGGTTTAGATCTTTCCGTGGGACGGCTTTGGTCCGGTTCAATTTCGCGATTGGGGCGCGGTGAGGGTTTGTCCATGACGACCGATAAGAAGACGCGAAAGAAAATCTTTGTTGGGATTGCGTTGTTGCCACTGCTGGCGCTCACGTTGATGCTGATTCCGCAGCGCGCGGCGTCGAGCATGGCTGGGCAGAATACCGGCGCCAACGAGCCGGTTCCGGCTTTTCACAGCGAGGTTCCGGCCGGGCCGATGCCGGCGACTTTGGCTCCGGAAACGTTCACTGACGCAGTTGTGCAGAACGCGTATGCATTGGCGGCGAGAGTGAAGAAAGTTCTGTATCAACAGCCATGTTATTGCCACTGCGACCGCAGCCAAGGGCACGGGAGTTTGCTCGATTGCTACACCGGGAAGCATGCGGCGGACTGCGGCGTTTGTATTCGTGAAGCGTTGTATTCGTACGAACAGACGCGCAAGGGCAAGACGCCGGCGCAGATTCGCGAAGGGATCGAGAAAGGCGAATGGCGCGGAGTGGATATGACGAAGTATCAGACGCCGGTAACATCGGCAAGGTAGCTCAAGACAATCGTCACATCAGGCAATCACGTCCCGCTCCCCGCCGACGGGCCATCGCGTTTTTGGTTTCTCTGTTTCGGTTTCCGTTTTTGCTCCTTTTTGTCTTTCTCCCTCATGTTTTTCACTGTCCACGGAAATATCTGCCCCCGATCTGTGTCTAAACATGTCAACCTTTCGTGGCGTTGCGGAGTCTAATACCACATTTTAAACCTGGGCGGGAGCGCCGCGCAGGCGGATTGGAGCGAACCGATGAGAATCCGTGGGCAAATTTGGATGTGGAGCTTGGGGATCGCGCTGACGCTTGGGCTGGCTGCTGCACCTTCACGGGTTGCGGCGCAGGACAAGAATCATGGCGATCACGTGGTGTCGCTCGATGAATTGAATCAGGACGCGGCGAAACCGGCTCAGACGCGCGATGCGAACGAGGCGGAGGTGCGACATCTGCTGCAGTCGGAGGCCGGGCAGGAGGCGCTGAAATCGGCGAAGGTCGATTACGCGCGCGTCGACAAGGCGATCGGGCAGCTGAGTGACGAGGACTTGGCCAAGGTCGCCGAGAAATCGCGCCAGGCCGATAGGGATTTTGCTGCGGGCGGTTTAACGGCCACGCTGATTATCGTGATCGTGTTGATCGTGATTTTGATCATTGTGCTGGCCTTGGTGTTCTGAAGAACGTTTATCGGAACACGTTTTACGGTGCCATTTTCAGAACGGGCACACTCACAAGAGAAAAAGATTCTGGCCTTCTGAGGGGTTCGTACACTGTGACTCAACCAGCGAACGAACTCTCCGGAGGCTTTTTTGATGCAGACGAAAAGGTTGACACGGATCGCGGCGATGGTTCTCGCGATGGCCGTGAGCGCAGGTCCGATGCTGGCGCAGTCGCAAACGGACCAGCATGTCGTGTCGTTGAACGAACTGGGCAAGGATGCGGCGGCGCCAGCGGAGACGCGGCGCGCGAATGAAGCTGAAATCCGTCATCTGTTCGCCAGCGAAGCGGGACAAAAGGCGCTGAAGTCGGCGAATGTCGACTACGACCGGATTGACCACGCCGTCAGCGCGATGAGCGACGAAGATGTGTCGAAGATCTCGAATCGCGCGCGGGAGCTGGACCGGGATTTCGCCGCGGGAAATTTGTCGGATCATGATTTGCTGGTGATCTTGATCATCGCGTTGATTGTGATCATTTTGATCGTCGTATTGCGGTAAGGCTTTCTTTTCAGCGGCTGACACGGCGCCGCATCCCACCTGCGGTTAGACTGGTGCGATGCGGCGCTTTCTTGTCTCGGTGGTGCTTGGCCTGGTGGCGGCCGCGTGTTTGTTCGCGCAGGACGCGAACAAAGCCCCGGACGAGTCTGCCGGCAAAGCCGGGATCTGGCTCGACGTTCCGTTCATCAAACAAACGGTTGAAGGTTGCGGGTCGGCCTCAGTTGCGATGCTGTTGCAGTATTGGTCCGCGCACGGGACGGCGATTGCGGCGGAGCGCGAAGATCCAGGCGCGATTCAGAAACAGCTTTATTCGCGCAAGGGGCATGGAATTTTCGCTTCCGATCTGGAGCGCTATTTGCGCGAGACGGGATTTCGCGTGTTCCCGCTGCGCGGCGAATGGAGCGACCTGCGCGATCATTTGTCGAAAGGCCGGCCGTTGATTCTGAGCATCGAACCCGGAGGTTTGCACGCTCCGCTACACTATGTCGTCGCGGCGGGAATCGACTGGGAGCACGAAGCCGTGTTTGTAAATGATCCGGCGCGCGGCAAATTGCTGAGGATCGAGAGAGCCGAATTCGAGAAAGAATGGCTGGCTACGAAGAATTATTTGCTGCTGGCAGTGCCCGCCTCCGCTCCCGCGGAATAATTTTTGTCGTTGTTCTTGTTCTTTCCTTTCACGTCGTGGGCGGAGTGACTTTCGCTCAACACTCTTCTCCTTCTGAAACTACGTCTTCCGAATCCACGGGACTTGCCGACGCGCAGAAGGCGTTCGATGCCGGGCATTTTGCGGATGCTGCGCGGCTGGCGCGCGGACCGGAGAATCAGCCGGCCGATCTGGATTTTGTGTCCGGGCTTTCGCTCGCCAAATTGCAGCGCTGGCAAGAGGCGCGCGCGGCCTTTGCAGCCGGGCACCGGAAGATGCCGCAGCAGGCGCGCTTTCTGGTGGAAATGGCTGGCGTCGATTACAAATTGAAGGATGCGCGTTCGGCCAAGCGTGAATTGCGGGCGGCACTAAAGATTGATCCGAAGGATCGTTATACGCTGGAATTTCTCGGGACACTGTATTTCATCGACGGAAATCTCGAAGCGGCGTTGAAATACTGGAATGCGATCGAGAAGCCGCAGTTGCGAAAGATTTCGGTTGCGCCGCCACCGAAACTCGATCCGGCGCTGCTGCGAACCGCGATCGGTTTCAATGCGCCGCAGATTTTGACGCGCGATGCGCTGCTTGGCGCCGAGGCGCGGCTCGACAATCTGGAAATCTATCCGCACCGGCGCGTGGGACTCGCTCCCGTGGGCGATGGGAACTATGACGCTTCGCTGCAGATGGCGGAGCGCAACCTTTGGGGCGATACGTGGTGGGAGGGCGCGCTTTCGTGGCTGAGCGGACTGCCGTACGCGACGGTGTATCCGCAGGTTTACGACATTGGGCACGGAGCGGTGAATGTGACGTCGCTGCTGCGATGGGATTCGGAGAAGCGGCGGGCGTTTGTGGATGCGTCGATGCCCCTTCTGCACCAATCGAAATATCGATTCCGTGTTTACTTCGACGGGCGAAACGAAAACTGGAACCTGACGAATACTTTTTTTGGCGACGGGCCGGCGCTGCGCGATTTGAATGTGCGGCGCGGCGCGGGCGGCGCGGAGATGCGATCGGTGATGAGCGGGCGATGGAGCTGGAGCACTGGGATCGAGATCGCGAATCGATCGTTTCGAAATCTGACGCCTGAGGTTGTGGCGTCGACTGCGGGCAAAACATTTTTCACGGATGGCCATTCGATTTCGTATTGGGTGCGCTTCGATCGTTCGTTGCTGCGATTGCCGGAGCATCGATTTACCGTCGATGGAACGGCGGAAGGGGGCGTGGGGCGCGAGTTCGCGAATGGACTCGGCACGTTTGGCGCTGCGCACGGATCGCTGACGGCGCACTGGCTGCCGCAGACCAAGGGCGACGACTACGAGATGCTGGCTCGCGTGCGCGTCGGCGAAGTGTTTGGCGATATTCCGTTCGACGAGCTGTACCAGCTGGGGATCGAACGCGATAACGATTTATGGCTGCGCGGTCATGCGGGTACCGACGACGGTCGAAAGGGCGCGGCGCCGCTGGGGCGTCGATATTTTCTGGCGAACTGGGAAGTCGATAAGAACGTTTATCAGAATGGATTTGTCACGGTGAAGCTGGGGCCGTTTGTCGATAACGGGGCGATTGCCGATTCGTCAGGGCTGTTTGGATCGCAGAAGTGGCTTTGGGATACGGGAGCGCAGTGCAAGATTCGGGTGCTGGGGAGCTTTACCGTGGTTCTTATTTATGGGCGCGATTTGCGCGGTGGTAAGAATGATTTTTATGGGACTGCATTGCATTGATGGTTTTGGGCGGCAGGGATTGAACTGGTCTTTCGGAAGAGAAAGCCAAAAGCGGAGTCAAAACCAAAGTCAAAACCAGAAGGCTAAGGCAGAGTCAAAACCCGCACCCAGGGCAGATGTCGATGGCCGCTCTCTGGTTTTATAGCGGCTATCAAGACCGAAAATGCGAGTCTTTCAACGTTTCGGGGACTTCACAAGTGAGATACCCTCATCGGCGGCATGTTTCCTTCGTGGAATCCGGCACAACCTGCGATTACGGATTTGATCGTGCAGCACGATCCGGAGACGCTGAAACGCTTGCCCGTCAGCACAGCAAGCGTGATCGACGTTTTTTCCCGTTTCGGGAATCACAAAGCGGTGCGCGCGGTGCGCGCGCTGCCGGGGAAGGACGGCTGGTTGGATGATCGCGGGGTCGACGCGGTCCTGGTTACGGTGCATTGGGAGATGCAGCGGCTGGCGGAGGAGTTTTATCACGGACACCGGGTGTGGGGAGTGCTCAGTCCGCTGATCGCTTCGGTTCGAAGCACAGGATTTCGCGAAACGCTGCGGATCGTCGATGTGGGATGCGGGATCGGGTACACGACGCGATGGCTAGCGGCGAGAATCCCAGTGGCCGAGCAGAATATCGAACTGATCGCGATCGATCTGAACTCGACGCTGATTTCCGAAGCCAACCGGCTGGCATCGGCGGAACGATTGCCCTGCCGGTTTATCCATGGCGACGCGTTTTCTCGCGAGCATGCGAGTCATATATTTTTGTCGACCGGAGTGGTGCATCACTTTCGCGGCGAAGCGCTGCCCGAATTCCTGAAACAACACGAACGGCCGGAAACGCTGGCGTTTCTGCACTTCGATTTTCAACCGTGGCTTCTCGCACCTTTTGGATCGCTGTTTTTTCATCGGCTGCGGATGCGGACGGCGATTGCGCGGCACGACGGAGTGCTTTCGGCCGCGCGGGCGTATGACGCGAAAACGCTTGTAGGAGCAGCGCGAACGGCGGCGCCTGGGTTTGCGTCGGGAATTTATGGGGCGAGGATTTTTTGAGAGTGTGTCGCGGCGCGGTTCGTTTGCGTCTAAATTTCGCGGCCTCAGAGAGGATCGCGGTATGCAGGGTTGGGAGGGTGATTGTGATTGCACGACGACTGGTGGCGTTTGCGGGGCTGACGGTTTTGATTCTGGCGGGGAGCGTGATTGCGCTGGCGGGGCCGCGTGGAAACGCTGCGGATACGCCTGGGTATTGGGGGTTTGATACCTCGAATCTGGATCGAGAGTGCAAGCCTTGCGATGACTTTTTTGAGTTTGCGATGGGCGGGTGGATGAAGGCGAATCCGATTCCGCCGGAGTATTCGACCTGGGGATCGTTTACGGTGCTGCTGGACAAGAACCAGCAGAACTTGCGGCAGATTCTGGAGGCTAGCGAGAACGCTAAGGCGCCCGGCGGTTCGAACGAGCAGAAGATTGGGGATTTTTATGCCAGCTGCATGGACACGGCAGCGATCGATGCGGCCGGGGTGAAGCCGATCGAGGGGGAGCTGGGTCGGATTACCGCAATCAAGGATCAGGCATCGCTGCAGGCGGAGACGGCGCGGCTGCAGGAGCAAGGGATTGGCGCGATGTTTCGGTTCGGGTCGCGGCAGGATGCGAAGGACAGTACGCAGGTGATCGCGTCGGCGAGCCAGGGCGGATTGGGATTGCCGGACCGCGACTATTACGTGCGCGACGACGAGAAGTCGAAAAAGCTGCGCGATGCGTATGTGAAGCACGTCGGAAAATTGTTCGCACTGCTCGGCGATGCGGAGTCGAAAGCGAGCGCTGAGGCGGCGACGGTTATTACGATTGAGACGGCGCTGGCGAAAGCGTCGATGTCGAACGTCGACGTGCGCGACCCAAACAAGACGTATCACAAGATGACGGTGGCGGACTTTCAGACCCTGACGCCGGATTTTTCGTGGAAGGCGTACTTCGGCGAGGTCGGGTATCCGACGCTGCGGGAATTGAATGTGGGGCAGCCGGATTTTTTCAAGGCGTTGAACGGGCAATTGACGGCGACGCCGCTGGAGGATTGGAAGACGTATCTACGATGGACGCTCGTGGATACGACGGCGCCGGGATTGTCGGAGGCGTTTGTGGGGGAGGATTTTGCGTTCAACGGGAAAGAGTTGCGCGGGACAAAGGAGATTCAGCCGCGGTGGAAGCGGTGTGTGGTGGCGACCGACCGCGGGCTGGGCGAGGCGCTGGGGCAGCTTTACGTGGAGAAATATTTTCCGCCGGAGGCGAAGGCGCACGCGCTGGAGATGGTGCACAACCTCGTGGCGGCGCTGCATGACGATTTGCAGACGCTGGCGTGGATGAGTCCGGAGACACGGGCGCAGGCGATGGCGAAATTGCAGGCGTTTGGCGTGAAGATCGGATATCCGGACAAGTGGCGGGATTATTCGGCGCTAAAGATCGAGCGGACGGCGTACATGCAGAACGAGCTGCACGCGGCGGAGTTTGAATTTGCGCGGCAGCTGAACAAGATCGGGAAGCCGGTGGACCGGACGGAATGGGGGATGACGCCGCCGACGGTGAACGCGTACAACCGAAGCAGCATGAATGAAATCGTGTTTCCGGCAGGAATTTTGCAGCCGCCATTTTACAATCCGAAGGCGGACGATGCGGTGAACTACGGTGGGATGGGCGCGGTGATCGGGCACGAGATCACGCACGGATTTGACGATCAGGGGAGCAAATTTGACGCGAAGGGAAATCTGAAGGATTGGTGGACAGCGGACGATTTGAAAAATTTCAAGGGGCGGGCGACTTGCGTGTCGGATCAGTTTGATGGGTACGTGGTCGACGGCGATTTGCACGAAAACGGGAAGCTGGTGCTGGGCGAGAGTATCGCGGACCTGGGTGGGTTGACGATTGCGTATGCGGCGTATGAGAAATCGCTGGAAGGCAAGCCGCGGCCGCCAGAGAAGGCTGGATTTACCGCGGAACAGCGGTTCTTTTTGGGGTGGGCGCAGATTTGGGGTTCGAACGAGCGGCTGGAGTATGCGCGGCTGCTGGCGAATACGAATCCGCATCCGTTGCCGAGGTTTAGGGGGAATGGCCCGCTGTCGAATATGGCGGAGTTTGCGAAGGCGTTTGGGTGCAAGAAAGGGGATCCGATGGTGCGGGAGAATGTTTGTAAGATTTGGTGAGGGTGCGGCGGAGAAGCGGTTCCTTTCGTTTTGGGGTGGGTGGCGTCTAACACGGGCACGGTTCTGTGTGGCTCGAATCAAAATCTGTCCCTTGGTGCTTCTGATCGTTGGGTGCCCGAGATGGGGAGCACTCTCCGAAAGCTCAGGGTAAAGAGGTGCCGTGCCCGAACAGGAATGCGGCAATCGCGACGGTAGGGACGCCGGGCGGAGCAAGCCCCGCTGTACAAATTGGATGGCTGCGGTCGGGGATGATTTTTACGGAGAGAGACGATGATGCTGCGACGATTGTGTGCGATGGCGGGACTGGGCGTGGCGATTCTGGCTGGCGCTGCGATGGCGTTTGCCGGCGGGCAGAACAACGGCTCGAGGGGGGCCGACGACAAAGCCAGCGGCGGATTTGACGTCGCGAATATGGATCGCACCTGCAAAGCTTGCGACGATTTTTACAAATACGCGAACGGCGGGTGGATGAAGAAGAACACGATTCCGCCGCAGTATCCGGAGTGGGGGCCGGCTCTGATCATGTTTGAACGGACCGAGCAGCGGCTGCACGAGATTCTGGAGGCGGCGGCTGCGAACCGGTCGGTGGCGGCGGGTTCGAACGAGCAGAAGATCGGCGATTACTACGCGACGTGCATGGATATGAAGGCGATCGAGGAGAAAGGACTGAAGCCGCTCAACGGGGATTTAGGGAGGATTAACGCGATCCACGATAACGCTTCGCTGCTGGAAACCGGGGCGCGATTGCAGGCGCAGGGGACTGGCGTGTTGTTTGGGTACGGGTCGGATCAGGATTTTGCCGACAGCACGCAGGTGATCGGCGAGGTGCGGCAGGGCGGACTCGGCTTGCCGGATCGCGACTACTACACGCGCGACGATGAGAAGTCGAAGGATCTGCGGAAACAGTACGTCGAGCACATGACGAAGATGTTTGTGTTGATGGGCGACGCGAAACAGAAAGCGGCGGCTGAAGCGCAGACGGTGCTGGGCATCGAGACGTCGCTGGCGAAGGCTTCGCTGAACAACGTCGATCTGCGCGATCCGCAGAAAAATTATCACAAGATGAGCGTGGCGGATGCGCAGAAATTGACACCGCACTGGAACTGGGACGCATATTTTGCGGCGATCGGGAGCGCGAAGCTGAGCGACATGAATGTCTCGCAGCCGGAATTTTTCAAGGCGATGGATGGGTTGCTGGCGAGCGTTCCGCTGGAAGATTGGAAGACGTACTACCGGTGGCAACTGATTCACCGGTCGGCGCGGCTGCTGTCGGACCCGTTCGTGCAGGAGAATTTCAATTTCACCGGACGCGTGCTGGAAGGGACGACGGAGATGCGCGTACGGTGGCGGCGCTGCTCGGCAACGGTAGATGACGGGCTGGGCGAGGCGCTGGGGCAGGTATACGTGGAGAAATATTTTCCACCGGCGGCGAAAGCACGCGTGCTGGCGATGGTCCGCAATTTGTTGGCGGCGCTGAACGAGGATTTGAACACGCTGGAGTGGATGAGTCCGGAAACGCGGAAGGCGGCGGCGGAAAAGCTGCAGGCGTTCGCGTTGAAGATCGGGTATCCGGACAGGTGGCGAGATTATTCGAAGCTGAAGATCGATCGCGAGTCGTATGCGGGGAATGCATTTCGCGCGACAGAGTTCGAAAACGCGCGCGATCTGGCGAAGATCGGCAAGCCCGTCGATCACACCGAGTGGGGGATGTCGCCACCGACGATCAACGCTTATTACAATCCGCAGCTGAACGAGATCGTGTTTCCGGCGGGGATTTTGCAAGGCGTGATCTTCGATCCCGACCGCGACGATTCGTATAACTACGGCGCGATCGGATCGATCATCGGGCATGAGATTACGCATGGGTTTGACGATCAGGGAGCGCAGTTTGATCCCAAGGGGAACTTGAAAAACTGGTGGACCGAGCAGGACTTGAAAAACTTTCAAGGGCGCGGCGAATGCGTCGCGAAGCAGTTTGATGGATTCGAAGTGGAGAAGGGTCTGCACGAAAACGGGAAGTTGGTGGAAGGCGAGAGCATCGCGGATCTGGGCGGGCTGACGATTTCGTATGCGGCGTTCGAAAAATCGATGGGGGGCAAGCCGCGCGAGAAAGACGCGAATGGATTTACGCCGGAGCAGCAGTTTTTTCTGGGATACGCGGCGGCATCGGCGGCAATTTTGCGGCCGGAGTTTGCGCGGTTACTGGCGAATACCGATCCGCATCCGTTGCCGGAGTTTCGGGTGAACGGACCTTTTTCGAACATGGAGGCGTTTCAGAAAGCGTTTGGATGCAAGAAGGGGGATCCGATGGTGCGGGAGGATGTTTGCAAGATTTGGTGATGGGCTGAAAAACGATTTGCCAAGGAGGCAATGAGATAAGAGGGCCGGGCAAGAAAAGGGCGCCGATGTT
>CAVWQK010000007.1:0-782259 GCA_963757145.1 uncultured Acidobacteriota bacterium | reverse complement strand
ACAGGCTTGATGGGGTTTGAACCCAGCCTGATTGATCGTGCTCTGGCCTTCAAACGATTTTTGCTGAGGGTGACTGGCTGAAGCAGTGCGGTTTGCAACCGGATGAGTGGCGAAATGGTACTATCAGGCTGCTCATCAAGTTTGAAGGAGACTCTCGCGTGCCAGACGAAGCTACCCCCAACCCAGCTTCTCCCGAACAAACGTCACCTGAACCAAGCCCAGCCGCGTCAAAACAAGACGCAGAACAAGTCCCACCAAAGGAAGATGCGAAAGACAGCAGAGGCTTCCTGTTCGATCTGTACGATGAGATGTCTAACGCATCTTTCGTGCATTTCAGGCTCATCAAACGAATTCAAGCGATAACGAACCGAAAGCTTCTAACGTACTGCGCACTCTTCGTTCATCCTGCTGGAATTATCATGAACGAAGACGCAGAGTCGATTGAAGGCATTCTGCGTTCGTGCGACATGTCAAAGTTCGATGGTTTGGAATTGATGATTCATTCGCCGGGTGGTCTGCCAGAGGCCGCTGGGGACATCATTCGGGTGTGTCGAACCTACTCCAATTCCTTTCGGGTGATCGTTCCGAACATGGCGATGAGTGCGGCTACACTGCTCGCTATGGGTTCAGACGCCATAGCGATGAGCGACACTTCGAAGCTAGGACCGATTGACCCGCAGATGGTCTACCAGACGAAGGAAGGCGCGTTCATGCGAGCCGCTCAGTCCTTCATTCTTGCTTTCAGTTCGCTGGTGACTGAGGCGAACGGTCTTGCTGGGCAAGGTCAGCCGGTTGCGGCACACCTTCACCTGCTCACGAAACAAGACCCTTCGTGGATTCTAGAGTGCCATCGGGCGCGAAATGCAACCGTCAAGCTTGCGCAGCGCGTTTTGAAGAACGGAATGTTAAAGGGCAAGAGCGACGCGGAAGTCGAGAAGGTCGCAAACGACTTCTTGAAAGCTGGTGATGAGGAGTCTCACGGTCGCAGAATCACGCCGGAAGAAGCGGCAACAATGGGTCTTACCATTGAACGCATCGACCGCAACAGCGCCCTGTGGAGAGACATCTGGGAACTCTACGTCAGAATCGACAATTACACGAAGGCAAGGGCGTTAGCGAAATACTTCTGCTCTGACTCAGGTGGTTTGGAAATGAAGGTTAAGCAACTATCAGGAAGCATGTAGACTTGTCAAAACGACAGCAGGAAAAACGTGCCCCGGTGTCAGGTCTTCGACCGGCAGTGCGGCAGAAATTCCGATCTGCTGTTGAACCGCAGGTTCCTGTTTCACCTTTTCGAAAAGCCCTTTGACGGTCAGACCGTCGATGGTTAGTTCGCCTTCGATGATATTGATGTCGGAATGAGTGATTTTCATTTTTGCCCCTTTCGCTTCGAGCGTTAAAGGTCCTCTCTCTTCAGTCCTGTGTGTTTGGCTATTCGTGACACCATCTTGGGCCCAATTTCGTCTGAATCCTGAAAGGCCCACGTGTAGTCGGCAAATCCCTCGCGTTGTAGCTGAACGTGAGATGAGCCTTTCTCAGCTTTTGGTTTCCATCCGATTGCGAGCAAGGCGCGGTAAACGACTCTGGCCTTTACGCTGGGCCAATAGCTCACTGGGCGCAGGCGAAGCAGAGAACAAGTTCGTCCTCTGGCGCGGCAGCAGTGTCGAGACTCACTCGATCTGCTAGAACACGAAGAGCTAGAGCCTGAACGGAGCGCATGGCTTCAGGTTTCGAATTGCCATACACCATCACACCCGGCAGAGACGGAATTTCCGCAATCCAGCGCCCGTCCGTTTCCTGCTCGAATTCAATGGCAAAGTTATGCGACATAATGGCTCCCTCGAAGCATTAGACGTTCATCAGGGACACTACGACACACGCAGTTATCCCGCAGTTCAAACTCCATAATCGTTTCGCTGAAAATAAAGGGCTTATGTCTTTATCCGTTCCGCTGTTTGTTCAATGTTGAGACGTTTCTTCTCAATATGGGAACCGGGAACGCGAAAAACTACACTGTGGAGTCGCACATGTCAATACTTCCTTCATTCGGGTGGCGGTGACTCTTTAGGTGGCTCAGCCTATCAAACCCATCGGTTTCGACTACCTAAAGAGTCACCGCCACCCGAAACGAAGCTTTCTAAAGGCATTATAATTAGCCACTTAGAAACGTGTCAAGGTTCAATTACTTTAGTACTCACCTGCCCAAGCGTGACGCACCGCGTGATAGTGCGCTGGTCATGCCGGATGCGATCTGTGTGCCCGATCTGCGGAATGAATCAGCGTCAGGCGTTGAGATGTTCTGCTGCACGGTGATGTGCTGCGTTGGACCGCCGCCGATAGTCGGCACTGCTGGGATAACGCGGCCTGCCTGCCCCGGTACGAACAGTTCGGGACGCTTCTCACCGACGATGTACGCCTTGCCCGGCTGAGTGTCACCACCACCGGCCAAGAACCCACCGAACAAAGACCCGACTGACTTGAACGCGTTGCCGATGCCGCTGCCGATGTCGCTCAGCGCCGACACAGCGTTCGAACTTGGACCGGCAAGATTTACCGGGTTCCATGAACCGAGTGGCAGCGAACCGATGCCAGCGCCTGCACCGGCCAACGAACTGCCAGCAAACTGCACCCACAATGCGTTCTGTGCGGTGCTGCCGTCTGGCTTGTTCCCAAGGCCGAACAATCCACCAAGCGAACTGAAAAGCGATGATTCGCCTTTCTTCAGAACGCTTTCGGTGATGTTGCCGAGAAGGTTCTGACCGATCTGCTTCAGGTTCAAGCCCTGCCCGGTCGCAACCAATTTTGCCATCTGCTGATTCAGGTCTTGAATGGCGTTGCCGATGTCTTCGGTGAATGATCGTGCGAAGTCTTTCCCGCTGGCTTCAAGCCTTGCGAACATGTCCTGCCACGCATCGCCCCACGTCGAAGCACCGTTGTCCTGACGGAGTTGTTTCAGAGCCAATTGAAGGTTCGTTTCCAGCTTCTTGCGAACTTCATCGTACTGCTGCTCAGAAATCTGTTGTCGGTCCAACAGAGCCATGAACGAAGACAACTGCTGAGCGTAGTCGTTGATGATGCTGTCAGCCGTGCCGCGTGAACTGGCGTTCCACTTCGAATAGAAGTCTTCCAGTGCCTGCTTGCCAGCCGTGGTGTCTTTCACCAACCCATCGAAAGCGTGTGACAGGTCAGCGAACTGCTTGCTGCCAAGGTCAGGTGCACCTTCCAACGGATTCGCTTCACCGGTGTTCCAGAGTGAAGTGTTGGGCTTTGGCGTTTTGAACGTCTGCAACGGTCTTGGTGAACCCTTTGCAAAACCAGCTTCAATCGCGGCGTAGGTCGCAGCCAATTGCTTTGCAGTCGCCAAACGCTTTGCTTCAGTGTCAGCGGCTGCCTGCAAGCTGGGAAGCGTGGCTTCCAACCGTGCGGCTGTCTTAAAATCCTCTTGCTGAATCGCGGCTGTGATCTTTTCCTGTGCCTGCGACAATGCAAGCGCAGCCTCACCGCCTGACTTTTCCAATTCGAAGATTTCTTTGTAGTGCTCCTTGTAAGCTTCAATCGCTTCGTTCTTGCGTTGCAGCGCCTGTTCACTCTCTGCGTTTCCCGCTGTCTCAGCCGTGCGAAGAGCCAAGTACCCGGCCAACGCACCGCTCACATTTTCGCCGGAAAGAAATGCTTTGGCACTTTCCATAGCAGCGCCGGTGAGCACAGACGCACCGCGAACCAATCCAGCAATGCCGGTCGTTGCTTTCGTCAACGCAGGCAGCACGTGATCTGAGATGGTCACTTCCAAGTTCTGCCATGCGAGTGACAGCTTTTCGACCGAGACTTTCCAGTCTTCGGTGTTCTTGATGCCTTCGTTCGTGATTACTGGGCCGAACGTGCTCACTGCATCCTGAAACTCCAAGATACCGTCGCGGCCTTTGTTCAAGAACGGGATGAGATTCAGCCCCTGCTTACCGAAGAGCGCAACGGCATCGGCAGCCTTCTGTGGGCCGTCTTCCATTCCTTTGAATGCATCAGCGGCCTGAAGCAAAGCTTCTCTGTTGTCTCGCGCTGTGATGCCGAGATTCTTGAGCACTTGCTGTGCAGCGCCTGCGTTCTTGCCGTTGCCGGTAATGGCCTGATCGAACTTGCGGAAACCTGCCACCATGTCATCCAACGAAAGACCAACGCTCGCACCAGCCGCTTCCAACACCTGAAGCTGGCTGATAGAAATTCCGGTCTTCTGCGACACCTGCGAAAGATGCTCTGTGACTTCAGCGCCTTCTTTTGCGAGAACGGCCATACCAGCGGCAGCGGCAATTGCAGCACCGCCCAGAGCACCGAGCGCCGTGACAGCCGCAGCGACTCCATTCGAACTTTCTCCGATACCTTCCAGAGATTCGGACACAGTTTTAGACAACTCTGAAATGACTGAGCCGAATTCGCCAAGCGAAGAGAATGCCGAAGATAGGGACGAACCGATCTTGTCGCCCATGTCTTGAAAAGACGATTGAATTTCTTTTGTCTGCCGTCGCGCTTCTTGTGAAGCCTTCGTCAATCCAGCGGTGAACCCGCCAGTGTTTGCGATTAAATCGACAACGATACTTCCCAATGTAATAGCCAAAACTTTTTACCTTCATCTCTCTCTGAAAATGAATAGCCGGATGCGGCACGAAGCAGCATCCGGCTTTGTTGAGTGTTGAATTAAGCGTGCAAGGTGCCGTACACAGCGGGCTTTGCGCCGTTTGGCGCATTCAATGCCGCGTCAACGCGAAGGAAGCCAGTGTAGAGTGCAACCGCCTTCTCTGCATATCCCGGTGCTTGGAAGTTGCGCCGGATGGTAGCGCCGTTTCGAATGACACGAACTTGGTACTGACCAAGGTCACCGAACAACACTGCTTTGCTACCAGCAGCGGTCGGCATGTCAGGAGAAATGAGGATTCGCTTGTCGAAAAGTTTCTCACCGTCTTCAGTGATGTTGACCAGCGGCCTGTTCGTGGTCGAATCCTTCAACGCGAGAATTGCGTTGTACGTGTCATCGTTCATCAACCATGCGGCCTTTGGACTGACGCGGTAAGCGCGGTTCACGCTGAAGTAGATTGACTGCAACTCTGCCTTCGTGAACGTGCTGCCAGCACTGGTGACGCTGGAGTCTGCCGCTGCCGTAAGAATCCCTTGCGGTGCGCTTCCACTTCCCGCGCCATTCACAAGGTCGCTGCCGATGCCACGCGCAAGACCGACCGCAAACGCCTGACCCAGAATATCCATCACGGATTCAAAAGAGTCTTGCTCCAAAACCAACGTCGCCGCGATGGGATTCGTGCGGTACGTGAAGCCCTTCAGCGACAGCGAACTAACCACCGGATTCGCAACCGGTGGCGTATCGGTGTTTTCTGCCACGATGCTGGAACTGATGCTGCTCAGGTCGATCTGAGGCAGCTTCATCGTTCCACCTTTTTCCGAAGTGATTAAATTTACGTTGGCCACATCCATCAACTCGGTGTACTGAGCGATGCCGGTTAGCAACGTGTTGTAAAACTGGTCAGGAACGATGAACGCACCCTGAACCGCGTCAGACATCGGCGTGTAGGTTCTGTTTTCACCGGTCTTCAGAAAATGCCGGAATGCTTCACGCTGTTCGGTCTTTCGCTGTTCGTCGGTGATCGTTTCCGTATCGAAGTTCAGCGCATCAGCCAGAGTAATCAGGCTTCGAACCTTCGCGTCATCTTCCTTCGTGTACTGCCCCGGTTTGTTGACCAGAGCGTTGGCCTGCTCAATCAGAGCGGCACGTTTTGCTTTGTTAGACACAACTATTCCTCTTCCTCTTTCTCTCTCAGGAGAAACTTCAAACTGCTTAGATTTTTGGGACGGTGTTACGGGTTACTGCAATCGGGCAACTGCAAGACGAACGCGAGCAAGTTCACGGTCAGCTTCTTCGATCTTCGTATCAATTGCGCGAACTTTGCTGCAATCATCAATCACTGCTTTGGCGCGTGCTTCACGCCAAGTCGCTGCGTGCTGTTCTGCTTCACGAATTGTTTCCGGTGGAACCGGTGTCAGTTCCAAACCGCTTCGTCGCTCATAGATGCTGCGCACAACCCAGTCTGGTGCAGACGCCGGTAGTGGTTCACGTCGCTTCTCACCGTTCTGTAAATCGATTGTGGTGCGCATTTCTGCAACTGCTATTTGCATTTTTCCTCCTTTCCAAAACCTGTTCGGTCTTTAAGTTCGGAAAGTTGTGTCTTGCTCATCGAAGCCAGCAGTCGCGTTAGGTTCCCGAATGGTGCTGCGACACTTGGCAAGTACCTCGGTTCAGCCTTCGCGGCCAACTTCATACCGAGTCGGATGACTTCTGGGTCGAGACAAACGGATGTCCACACGAACCACGCGTGATCGAATGTGGTTTTGGAGTCGATTAAGCCCACTGAGACAAGCGCACGGAAGTAAGATGGTTCGCCGTGCCGCGTGGGTTCCGACTGCATCACGCCTAGTGGCCGCTTGTCGCGGTGCCGTCTGCGTGCTGAATGGCCTTTACTGCGAAAATTCATCGAAAATATCCCTTCAAACGCCAACTCTGAACCGGACGAAACCTGCATTGAATCGGTCAGAATCGGCTGAAAACGTGACAAAACACGGCGGAAAGTTTGTAAGAAATCAATCTTTATGGTCTGCGTATAAATTTTTGGGAGCGCCGGTTTTCGAAGGGCAGCTTTCCAGATAATTGGAGGCCCCCTACGTCAATGCCAAACGGTGACCAGACGCAAGCCGAAAGGCTTTCAGCCTCACAAGCGTTTCGCGTTCCGCGTCAGTCATCGCAAAGATGAACGGTGCACCAGCGAGAGTGCTTGCTGTGAACTGCGTAAGGAAGTCGCGTTGTCTTTCTTCGGACATCCACATCCAAAGTTCTGCAATGCCTTCAATCATTAGCACAGACTTCCTAACGTTCTAAGCTCAGCGCAGTGTTCGACTCCGCATACACTTCGTCACCACGATCACCTTCACTGTTGCTGTGGTGCTTGGTGCAGACAGCCTTCACGTTGTCAGCGTCAGTGAACAGGTCTGGTCTTTGGCGTGGGCTGATGCGGTGGTGGATAGTCGTTGCGACTTGTTCACATCGAACACCATCGTTGATGCGCTGGCATTGTGGGTTCAAACGCCAAAACCACAGACGGAACTTCTTCCATCTTGGACTCTGGTAGAGCATCCAGACTTCATCACTACGTTTGGTTTCGTATTCCCGTTGCTTTGCTTGCTCATCATGCCGGGCACAGTACTTGCTGCCTTTCACTAACGCCGTGCAACCGGGTCTATTACACGGCTTGAGTGCTGCTAAACCCATGACTGCTTGATGCGCCGCGATGCGAAGAAGCGCCGATAGTCGGCTTTGGTGAACTGCGCACCACAACCGTGCGCTTCGGCCATCAGCTTTCTACTGAGATTCACCGCTTTGGCACGCTTGACGTTGCTGTCCCAGTTCAAGCCAAGGATTCGCTGCTTCAGTTCGCTGATCTGTTTCTTTGTCACAGCACAATTCCTAAAGACTGTGCAGCGCCTTCGATCTGATGGCGCACATTGTCGCGCTCGCCTGCAGGAATATGCGCGGCTGCAACGTCAGAGAACGTATCGACAGCAAACGTCACAAGCGCAACAGTCTTGGCGCGATTCACGCTGCCGTCTTTTTCCGTGTAGCAAAGCGGGAATAGTTTCTTGTCACCGCTGGTATAAGCAAAATTCGTTTCCATGTTCTTTCCTTTTGTGATCTGAAAATGAAAAAGGGGCCAGCGTCAGCCAGCCCCTGTTGAATTGTTTTTGTGTGACTTCGATTACGCGCTGACCAGAGCCTTGACCGGGTGGGTTCCCGCATCAAGGAGTTGGGCCGTCGAAGCGTGCGAAGCCGATGAAGGCAGTTTGATTCTGCTCAGCATAGCGTTCGTCAAGACGCTTGACGCTGAAGCTGTTCGCAACTTCGCGAATGATGTAGTTGTCCATCGCACCGAACAGCGCAAGGTTCACACCAGACGAAACGGCTGGCATGTCTTGGTTGATCGTGTACGGATAACCCAAAACAGTGTCAGGCGACTTCGTTGCCATACCGGGAACCCACAACGGATGACCCTGCGTGTCTTTCAGCTTCTTGATCTGCTTCAGCACGGCATCCGAGAACATGAACTTCGCCGTCTTCCGGTAGGCCGGGTCAACGGAATGCTCAAGTTCCACCAAGTCATCGTACGAAACAAGCAGCGTGGTTCCGCTGGTCGGCCCGGCTGTCGCTGAATGGTTGATACCGTTCGGCTGAGTCGTACCGGTGCCAATCGTGAAGTGCGAGTTCGTGATGCGACCGATGCGCGTGGTCAACGCCTTGCGCAAGAATCCTTCAACGTCAAACGCGCTGTCTTGAAGAAGTTCGTTGCTCACGTTCACCATTTTCGAACTGTAGGTGAATGCATTCAGCGTGACGCTTGCGAACGTTGGATTCGCTTGCGCAACGGTTGTGTTCTCACCAAGCAGTTCACCAACCGTCGCGGTGTCGTTCACCGAAGGCCACTTAATCGGGTTACCGGTGGAAGTGGTGATCGAAGAAGCAACTTCGCGCACACCACCGAATGCCTTCAGAGCTTCAATCAGTTCGTTCTGGAATCCCTGCGGCACGATGAAAGCGCCTTCAACGGCATCGGACATCGGGGAGTAGGTACGAAGTTCAGTCGCATCGCCCTTGCGCAGATAATTCCGAAACGCCTTGCGGTGCAGGTCTTCATTTTTGCTACCGCCGCGATTGTCGCTGCCCACGTTGTCAAGCGGTGGCCGCGTGGTCTGTCGCAGTTCAGCGTCGAGTGCTTCAGCGCGTTCCTGACGATCAATCGCCGTCTTGAGCGAATTGACTTCTGTCATGATCTTTTCAAACTTCTCTGCATCCGTGGATGCGACTTCGAGCGCCTGAGCGGCCAATAGAGCACGCTTTTCGCGCAGTTCTGCTACTTTCACTTTCTGTTTTCCTTGTGTGGCTGTGCCACTTTGAATTTTTGTCTCGCGTTCGTCTCGCATCCAAGCAAGCGGCCCATAGCCGCAACAAACGGTCAACGGTGATGCTGTTTCTTTTCTTTCTGCTGCATTGCTATGTGCTGCCACTCAAGGCGATGTCCTAGAGACACGCACAAAGCAAAAAATCATTTGAAAAATAGAACGGACATTCCGAAGACGCACCGACTAGAAGCCGAAGCGTCTTCGAAACGGAGTTATCTCACCACCAAGGGGATGGCCCGTAGTTCAGCAACGGGTAGAAAAGCGATGAACGTCGCTTACCGGCCCTTACGGGTGACGGACCGTGCCGAAAATCAAAAAGTTGAAGCCCGGAAGTCGATCAGCACGAAGCGAATTCCGGGCAAAGCCCCCCGCGTGAAACTGACAGTAACGCACGAAGGAAATGACGCAGCGGTGCGCGTGGTTGGTTGACCACTGAACACACCGCCGCCGAGACGTGAGCGTTTCCGCGCCTTGCCCCGCCGCAACCGGGAGGCTGTCTCAAGTTTTTACTTCGAAAATGTTTTGGTAGTTTCCGTGCGCAGCCAGAGCGACGTGCGCCAACCAAGCCTCTTGAAGCCCGGAAAGGCAACAAAAGCGTCTGGAAAATGAAAAAGGGCCGAACCGGTGAAGGCTCAGCCCCTATTTCGATTATGAAACTATTATACCACGGTACATGAAAGTGTCAAGCTATTAGGCCGGTCATTTTCCGCAACTCATTGATAATACAACAGTTAAAACTTTTCACGCTGGCAGCCCCATCGCCTGATCGAACGCAGTCTGACCCGTAAGTATCCTATTATGAACGACTTGGCGCGGTTTTCCGTAACGCCGCTGTAACGCCAGCCACATGACGACCGCGCACAGTGTTCTCACCTGATGCTTTTGTCTTCGACGGAAATCGGCCTGCCGCTTCGCGGTTTTCTTCCGGCACTCGCAGTCGCGCACGGTGCCGCTGGCCAAGGGTTCTGTCCACACTTCGATACGTGAGTGCGGTTGCGTTGAGCAACTGCACTGACATATCCACAGCAAACCCATCGGGCCAAGCTTACCGATCACTTGACCAATGACCGTCAGTTTGCCGAACCGCTGACCGATTTCAAGTGGGTTGTGTCTTCGTCTCAAGGCTCACGCTCCATCGGAACCCACAGGCAATGCTTGAAGACACGCCATGCGACGGCATCGTCAAAATATTTCTTGAACTCATCTTTTCGCATGTTTGTGGTCATCACTAACTGTGGTGTTGGCGTTCTCGGCTGAATCATCGCGTCAATCAGTCCGAAGAGTTGAAGCCTGATGAACTCAGAGCCGGTGAGTTTGTCCACGTCATCTAGAAAGACTGACCACTGAATGTCTTGCCACCCAGAGTCGAGCCATGACACATCGAAGACGCGCACGGTGCTGTCACCGCGTGCCTTTGCTGTCGCATCGCGTTGGTATTGCATGGCAGTTTTCGAGTAGACGCCGTGATTCGTGTAGTTACGGGCTTCACGCGCCAAACGTTCCACTTCGCGCATGATCGTGGTTTTGCCGACACCTGGTGGACCGCTGAAGACGTAGGAACCCAGCGGATTGGCTTTGACAGCTTCGAGAATTTTTAGTTGGCGTGCAATCGACACACCTGTTTCAGTGCAGGGTGCAAGCATGATCTACAGTTCTCCTTTCGAAATTGCGCTGAAGTCATGGCCGGTCGCAATCGACGCGGCACGCTGCGCCAGTGGGTCTGCCGCCTTGCGGTTTCCTGCTCCCCTTATTTCGTACTGTTGCCGGATTGTGTTGAAGAAGCCGGTGAAATGTTTCATGGAATACACACGGCCACGCCAAAACTGATTCTCTGAATCCACCAACGCCCACTGCATGACCGCGAGCACAACCTGTTCGCCGTGCTTCGTCAAGATTCGGTCGGCCAATTCAGCCCACGCCTTCTGCGTTGTGGGTTTCAGATTTTCGCGCCGCAAAAGTTCGGCCAACTTCGCGGCCACTCTGAAAGCGGCTTCGCCGGGAACGGGTTTAGAAGGTAAGGCAGGAGAAGAAGCTTCACCAGAAGCGGAAGAAGTAGCTACTACTTGCGCTTGCGAAGAAGAAGCCTTTTGGGTCTTGGGTTTTGGGTGTTGGGTAGTTTGTATTGGGTAGTTTGTAGCAGTGCTGTCGCTGTGCGTGGGCAATGCCGTCGCACTGCGACCGCTCTGCGACCGCAGACCATCGGCATGGCTCTTCTTTGCGGCCTTACTTGCGTCTTTTGAACGCTTTACGGCAGCATCCCATTCATCTTTCAAACGTGGGTTGAAATATCTGCCGTCCGAGTCCAAGTCAAACTTGGAAAGCACCAATTCCGACACTTTCTCAACTCTCGCAAGTTTCGCGAGACGCGCCGGGTCATTTGGTAGCGTGCAATTCTCACCACCCAACCAAGCTTTCTGAAGCAGCAAGAAATAGCTTCCGACCTCTTCGCACGTCATGATTTCAACATCCGGCGAACTCATGAAATCACGCGGAACCTGCCGGTAATACCACGGCAACACAAAGGTCGGCTTGGTCATGCCGCCACCTCTTGCTGCCCGATCTGATCGACCGGCAAGGTTTGCTCTTCGCTGAACACATGCCACGCACCCCGATAAAGGCCGAGCGCGGCACCTTCGAAGTAAAGGTGAACGGACTTTGCCTCTGAGTTTGGAACGCAGACGATGCGTCCACGCTCACGCCACTGATCGCGGCTGAACAGACTGCTGCTTGATTGCATTTGAAGACACCCTTCCGCACTGCGCGGTGCGCATGTGCACACTTAGAGATTTGTTTTGGGTGTCCTACTTAGGAAGGACGGCCTACCAGTACGTGAATGGCAGCGGTTTGGCGGCAGGGTACTTCGTTGAGCCTGTTGTCCCTACCAGAAGTGGCATTTCGACTTCAACACAACTAGTATAGCGCACTTCTTGAAATTTGTCAACTACTTAATTACGTATCCTATCGGTGCTTGGGTTTGTCTATGAAATTTTTACAGCACCGCTTAGACGATACTTCCTACAGAATATTTTATAGGAAGTGTCGCGCACAGTGTGCACCCCACTTTTCGATTTAAGGTCCTCGAAACGGGCTGGGTGCTACCGGCAGTCCAACGCCTTGGCTTTATCACGCGCAGCCCCCGTTTCCGTGCGAAAACCCGGCCATCCAGAGGGGCAACCGGGCCGATCTTGAGACGGTCACAACGGTAGTAGCACCCTCTTGACAGCAAGAAACCGGTTGCGGTAAAAATCGGAATATTCCAGTTTGGAGCACGGCTATGGCACTACCAATCTACGCTTGGCAGCAACCCTATCTTCAGGCAATTGAAGAGACAGATGACGCCAAGATGCCGCACCATCTCCTAGAAGCAATCGCGGCAGTCGAACAGCGGCTGCTCAGCCCCATCGACAAGAACTCTCTGGAATACCGGGCCATTGAGAGCACCCGACGCGGCATCGAAGTGCTTCGCGCCGAACGCTGCCCATCTGTCACGAATGAAGGCAGCCCGGCCACCACAATCAGCAGCCGGGCCGATCTGAGCACCTAGACCACCGGCACGTTGATGTTGCCCAGCCGCTTCGCCTTGATTACTTTCACCAACCCAAGAAAGTATTCGTCGGTCTGTTTCTTCGCTTTCGCGGGTGTTGTGGCTGCCACATTGATTGTGGCACCCGCGCAACCTTTCATATCAAACGTGACTGCATAAAGATTTAAGGTTTTCATGGCTGGGTTCATCTCCTTGTGCCCTACCGGGCTTGATCTTCCAACGAAGCAAGGTTGAGGCATGGAAGTGCACGGCAGAATAGCCAAGCAGACTCAATTTCGGTAAACCAGTGTACTAGAGAATAAATATATACTTGACAACAACATTTTGTGTGTGTCAAGCGGTTTTGAACTTCCGCCGCAGGCAGCGGTATCATGGTGCTAATCGGTGAGGCATGAGTACCCAGCAAGCGAAAGCGCAGCACTACATACCCCAGTTCTATCTGAAGGGTTTCACCTTCCAAAAGAAGTTGTGGGTATTCGAGAATGGCAAGCCACCAAGAGCATCCAGACCACAGGACGAAGCGCATAGGCCCGACTACTACACCCACTCCGAAACCGGAGAACGGAACGAACAGGTTGAAGACATACTAAAAAGGGTCGAATCTCTGGCCGCACCGATCATCAGAAAGCTTGCCAATCCTCAGTATGTCCTGACGGAAGATAACGCTGAATACGTTCTGATTTTCGTCGCTTTCATGTTTGCAAGAGTTCCCGCATGGAGAGAATATCTCGACAAAATGGCTGTTGGTATAGCCCGTCACCACCAAGTCAAAACAGCATCAGACAAAGCAAAATTTGAAAAGCTTTGTATGGAAGTCGAAAAGCACACAGGCAAAAAGATGGGGCCTTACGAAGCCCTACGGCAACACATTCTGCGTGGTGACTACGAACTGTCTCAACAATCTGTGGGATTCAATCTTGGCGGCATGATGACTTCAGCGAACGCTATCATCGAAATGCTGAAAGAGTTTGACTATCGTGTTCTGTACGCTCCGCGAGGATGCAATTTCTGCACGTCTGATTCGCCGGTCTACACACTGATGCCAGAAGGCACCGGAGAAGCCACTGTTGGAATGGGCTTTGGTTGGCCGGGTGTCGAAGTGTATTTTCCGCTGAATAAGAACGCCTGCCTGAAACTGAGACGGCAGCAAGGCAGCGGTGGGTTCTTGATTACCGAAAAGAAGGTTGAAGAAATAAATCGCGTGACGATGGGGACAGCGACCCGGCACTTATATGCTTGCCAAGGTTTTCGAAGAACGTCCCGTCTATTCGATCAATGTGGATGCCGGATGTCGCCCGGCAACAGGACATTCATGCCAAGGTCGCCAGAACAATATAAATACGCGCCTTCCTAACACGCTCTTTGAGTTGACGAATGTAGTGCGCTGCGCTACATTGTAGAGCATGAAAGAACAGCCTCTTTCCATCCGACTTGACCGTGAGCTTCGCAAAGCCCTAGAAAAACTTGCCAAGCACGAAATGCGAACGCTTTCTGACTACGTTCGTCTCACGCTTCATCGGCATGTTCAGGATTTGTACCGCGCTAATGGAGAGATATTCCAAGACCAAACATCGTCGGGCAAGAACAAGGTGAAGCGATGACCATAACGTCGAAACCAAACCAGAAAACAGCGTGTGCAATCTATCTCCGCGTCAGTTCCGCCGAGCAAGCCGACGAACAGAACCTTGACGCTCAGGAAAAGCATTGCCGCGAATACGCGAAGCAAAAGTCTCTGCAAGTTCTTCAGGTCTTCGTTGACGGTGGCAAGACTGGCCGCAATGTCAACCGTGAGGCTTTCAAGTCGTTGCTTGCCTTCTGCCGTCAGAACAAACAGAAGTTGCGTGCAGTGGTCTGCTATGACGTTTCGCGCTGGGCACGCTCAGTCGCAGGTTGGTCTACAACGATTGAAACTCTAGACGATCTGGGAATTGAGTTTCATTCCGTGCTTGAGCGCGTTGACCAGAGCGCGTCTGGCCGCTATGTCGCCAACATCCACGCAGCGACCGCGCAGCACTTCTCCGATCTGCTGAGCGAAAAGATGCAAGGCGTGCTGCGGCACCGACTGAGCCAAGGTTTGTTTCCTCACAAAGCGCCGGTCGGTTACAAGAACTTGGTGAAGGGAAGGGACGAACGGCCACCATCAGGCGTGAACATCGTTCCTGACCCAGACCAAGCGCCTTTGGTCGCTCAGGCGTTCAACGCGGTTGCTGCCGGTCTGCGTTCCATCGAAGACGTTCGAAAGCAGATGAACGCTCTGGGCTTTCGCAGCGCTTCGGGCCGCGACATACCGAGTCAGAGCTTCCACAACATGCTCCGCAACGAACTGTATGCCGGTTGGGTTGTCAGCGGTGACATGCGCGTGAAAGGCTTGCACGAACCGTTGGTATCGCAGCAAGTGTTCGACGCCGTTCAAGATGTCATCAAGGGAAAGCCAGATAAGAAGCCCTACCAAAAATCACGTGAAGACTTTCCGTTGCGCCAGTTCGTGAGTTGCGCCAAGTGTGGCCGTGGCCTGACGGCTGGATACAACCGTGGCCGATCAAAGCAGTACCCGTTCTACTTCTGCTACACGCCAACGTGCCGGGCAATCAGCATCAGGGCTGAAGACCTGCACCTTGTCTTCAAGAATCTGTTGGAACGCCACCAGCCGACTCAAGAAGCTTTGCTGAAGGGCCTGCCAGAGATGGCCGCTGGCCGGTGGGCTGCGATGTGCGAGTCTTTGGCTTCCACCATGCGCCGACTGACCCAGAGGCAGCATGACATCAACACGCAGAACAACGCGGCCTTAGACAAAATGCTGCGTGCCGTCATCACGGAGAAGGCATATCAAACGTACGTGGAAGCCAACAACCGTGAACTTGAACAGATTGAAGTGCAATTCTCTGAGCTACAGAAGCAGCGCGTCACGCTGGATGAACTGAACGAACAGGTGAAGACGGAAGCGATTGATCTTGCCGGAACGTGGGAACGCGGCAGCCTAGAAACGAAGCTAGACCTTCAGCGCAGTCTTTTCGGCCAGCATCTGTATTTTGAGCCAGATGGGATTGACCCTTTTTTGAACCGCCAAAACATTTTGCTGTTTGACAGGCTGTGGCTGCATTTTGTTGAAGGTGGGGCAGATACGGATGGACCGGAAGACTACGACAGCATGAGATTCGAAAGGGAAGTGGAAAAGAATCAAGTTGGGGTGGGAGACGGGATTTGAACCCGCGACATTCGGTGCCACAGACCGACGCTCTACCAGCTGAGCTACTCCCACCTCAGTGAACCCGCGGTGTTTACCCGCGCCTCAACCCATCTTATCAGAACCCCGTCCAGTCGAGCTACGCCCTCGCCGCGGAATCGCCGTTTCTACCAGACGCCCAACAGTGCCTCTAACCCTCAATTTATTTTCTTCTGCGATGGACCCCAGCCGCCTTCTGCCATAGTCTAGTCGTCATGAAAAAGGTCGTCGCCAAGAGCAAAAAGCCTGTCATTAAATTGAGCGTCAGCGTAAACGGCAATCAAGCCGAACCCATGCGCCTGCTCGGAAATCACACTGAGCTTCCCGAAGCGGGCGACGTCGTAAAAGTCCTGCCCGACCGCTTGAAAAGCACAGTGTTCGCGAAACAAGTAAAGGTCGAGCGCATCTCGCTCGAAAACGGCAAGAAAACGTTCCACGCCACGACTGGATTTTAGCTCGCATTCAAACCGAATCTTGGTTCGCAATAGGTCGGGTGCCCCGGTTCCGTTTGTGAACCTGGGTGTCTTTTTCCTCAGTATCCCCAATCCGCTTCAGCGCCAACCCGTTCGCCATCAAATGTACCCCGCTCTATCGTTCGAATCGCGATTCCTGCAACAAGGTCGCGAGGCTCGCTCCGCAAGCAGAATTAACGTGACCCCAGGCGCGACCGGCCGGAACTCAAGTTGCATGTCCGTCCCTATCCTTCGTATGCCAATCGAGATTTCCTCATCCATCGAAAAATTCCAAAACCCCGCTCACGCATTCCAAAACAGCGAGTCTAACCCTTCGAATTCACGAGCTCGTCGTAGTGTGCGCCGCGACCAAGTTGACCGCTAGCCGCATCGCTTCAACGAGAGATTTCCGTTGTCGAAATCGCTGCGTCCGGTGCATAGTAGGCCGTAACGCCCCTCCCTCTAATGATAGCTGTCTGATTAAATCCAAATTTCACCCGCTCACGTATATCGATACCGAGGGTGCACAGTTGAAGCGAAACGCATTTTTACTGGCGGTGTTGTTGGCCACCACGTCCCTGTCGCAACGCGCAGCCGCGCAGCAGCCGCAACCAGCCGCCGACTCTGCAGCGGCGAAGCTCAACTGGCAACCTTGGTCCAACGAAGTATTCACCCAGGCTCAGCGCGAGCGGCGTTTCGTCCTCCTCGATCTGGAAGCAGTCTGGTGCCACTGGTGTCATGTCATGAACGTGACCACCTATCGCGATGCCAAAGTTCTCGCCCTCCTTCACAACAAATATCTCACCGTCCGCGTCGACCAGGACTCGCGCCCCGATCTTTCGAATCGCTACGAAGACTACGGCTGGCCCGCAACAGTCGTCTTCGACGCCGTCGGCCACGAAATCGTAAAACGGCAGGGCTATCTCACTCCTCAAGAAATGGCCTCGATGCTTCAAGCTATCATCGACGATCCAAGCCCCGGCCCGTCAGTCCAGCCCGAAAAAGAAATTTCCTTTCCGACAAACGCCTCTCTCCCTGCCACCCTAAAATCGCAGCTCGAAAAAGACTATCTCGCCGGCTTCGATGCGAAACAGGGAAGCTGGGGCACCGACCAAAAATATCTCGACTGGGATTCTGTAGAACTGGCACTGGACCGCGCCTCGCACGGCGACGCCAACGCCTCCGCTATGGCGGCAAAAACTCTCGACGCGCAACTACATCTCCTCGATCCCGCCTGGGGGGGCTTCTACCAATATTCCACCGACGGCGTATGGACCAAGCCCCACTTCGAAAAAATTATGTCCGTCCAGGCCGAGAATCTACGCATCTATTCCGAAGCGTATGCGCAGTTCAAAGATCCGCACTATCTGCACGCCGCTCAATCCGTGCAACAATTCCTCGCCACGTTCCTCACCAGCCTCGACGGCGCGTTCTACACCAGCCAGGACGCCGACGTCGTCGAAGGCAAGCACAGCGCCGAATACTTCTCCCTCGACGACAAGGCCCGGCGGAAGCGAGGCGTCCCGCGCGTCGACACCCACGTCTATGCCCGCGAAAACGGTTGGGCCATCGCCGCTCTCGCGCAACTTTACGAAGTGACCGGGGACGCAAAAACGCTAGCCACCGCCACCCGCGCCGGGGACTGGATCACCCAGCATCGCGCACTGCCAAGAGGCGGCTTCCGCCACGGCGCCAAAGACGTCGGCGGCCCATTCCTGGGCGATTCCATCGCCATGGCTCGCGCCTACATCGCGCTCTACCGCGTCACCGCCGACCGCAAGTGGCTCGCCCAATCCATCGCAACATTCACCTACATCGACCGCAGCTTCCGAGCTCCGTCCGGCGCCGGCTTCATCTCCGCCGTCGCGCCCACCGACAAAGCCTATCGCCCCCATCCCCAGCGCGACGAAAACGTAGCTGTAGCCCGCGTCGCGAATCAGCTCCTCCATTACACCGGCGACGCAAGATATCGCGCCATCTCCGAAAACGCGATGCGTTATCTTGCCGCCGAGCAAATTGCCACGCGCCTCCCCGTCGCCAGCGTGCTCCTCACCGATTTCGAGCTCACCCGGCCCCCGCTTCACCTGACCGTAGTCGGCCCAAAGAGCGAAGCAGCGGCCCAATCCCTGTTTCGCGCCGCTCTCGAATACCCATCCCTCTACAAGCGCGTCGAATGGTGGGACACCCGGGAAGGGAAGTTGCCGAATCCCGACGTTCAATACCCGTCGGTCGCCCGCGCCGCCGCGTATATTTGCACCGAGCGCACCTGCTCGGCCCCGATTTTCAAAGCCGAAGACGTTTCGGCGAAGGTAAATAAAGTTTTGGGCGTCCAAGACAACAAGACGGCCGTTGCATCAGCCCCCACGCGAAATTAGGACGCTCTGAGAGGTGTGCGCACTGGATTTTGACCATGAGGTACTGGTCCTTGACCGTAGCGCACGTTACAAAGTTTTTGCAGAGGCCTCGGAACTTTTGCTGGAAGGCGCTATCCCATCGGCGTAAGGTTGGGAACGCCGTCGAAACCGTCGGAGCCTTCGGGTCCACGGCCAGCAAGGCCGCTCGCTATTTTGCCTCGCAGGCCAACGGCGCTCTGGACGAGGTCAAACGGTCTTCAGGCAGCAACTTTGCCCGAAGTGTGCAGTAAAATTTATTCAGGAGGACGTTGGGGAAAATGACAAAGTCAAATCGGTTTCTACTCACCGGTGCGGCGATCGCGGGTATGCTCGCGGGCACCAGCACTGTGATCAAGGCCTCGAACCTCGTCCCTGGCGCGAACGCTTCGGCGACCGCGCAGGACGACACCAAGGCTGACAAGAAAGTAAAAGAAAAGCACGCCTGTAAGGGCCAAAACTCCTGCAAGGGTAAGGGCGGCTGCAAGTCGAGCGACAACGGTTGCAAGGCCAAGAACTCCTGCAAGGGCAAGGGCGGCTGCGCGACCGACGGCAGCAAGATGCCCGAGTAACACCCGGATCAGGGTTAGCGGCAGACCTTCAACGTCCGTCGCTTGTGCGAGGGCTGGTGAAACACTCACTGGCCCTCGTACCTTCTAATTTCCCCGGAGATTGGTAATGCCTGCGAATAAGTTCAATGGATTCACCGAATACGGCATCGGGATCGGTCTGCGTGCCACGCACTACGACCACATTTTGTCCCGCAAGCCCGTATGCGACTGGTTTGAAATCATCTCTGAAAATTTCATGATCGATGGCGGACGCCCGCTGCAAATCCTCGATCAGATCCTCGAACAGTACAAAGTGGTCCAGCACGGCGTCTCGATGTATTTCGGCTCTGCGGAAAAACCAAACCGTGAGCATCTCCGCCGTCTCAAAGATTTAGTTAAGCGCACCAAGACACCCTGGGTCTCGGACCACCTCTGCTGGGGCAGCGTCGACGGCCGCTACACTCACGATCTCCTTCCGATGCCTTACACATTCGAAGCGGCGAAGCTCACCGCGCAAAAAGTGCGCGAAGTCCGCGACTACCTCGAAGTTCCTGTCGCCGTCGAAAACGTCAGCAGCTACGCCGAATTTCACGTTTCCGAAATGACCGAGTGGGAATTCCTCAACGAAGTCGTCGAGCGCGCCGACTGCGGCATCTTGCTCGACGTAAACAACATTTACGTCTCGTCGCAAAATCACAGTTTCGATCCAATGGCATACGTCAACAGCGTCCCCGCCGAGCGCGTCGCGCAGATCCACATCGCAGGCCATTCGAAATATCGCAAATACATTCTGGACACGCACGATCACCCGGTCATCGATCCTGTTTGGAAACTCTACGATCGCGCCATTCACCGCGTCGGCCACACCGCCACGCTTCTCGAGTGGGACGACAGCATCCCCACCTTCAAAGAAGTCCACGACGAAGCCCTAAAAGCCAACAAGTTTCTCGCTTCCAGCGTGCTCGCGACCGCCTCATGAAGCTGCTCGCCTTACAACGCACCATGGCTCGCGCGGTTATGCAGCCACTCACGCCGTCCGAGCACATGCAGCAGAAAGCTCCCGGCGGCGGGAAAATGCGCGCCTACGCCGGACGCTTTATCAAGCCCAACGATCGCCTCACCTCGTTCGAACGCCTCGAAATCTACAATCGCCAATATTGGTTCCGCCTTTTTTCCGCGATGGCCGAAGATTTTCCCGGCCTGCGCAGTGTCCTCGGCGAAAAACAGTTCGATGCGATGTGCAAGGCCTATTTGATCGATTGCCCCTCGACGTCATTCACGCTGCGCAATCTCGGTTCGAAACTCGAGTCTTGGCTCCGCGCGCACCCCAAATTTGCCGCCAAAAAACAAACCCTCGCGCTCGACATCGCTCGTCTCGAATGGGCTGACGTCGAAGCTTTCGACAACGAAGCCAAGCCGCCCCTCCGCACCGAAGACCTCGCCGGTGCCGACGCCGCCCATCTTACGCTCGAGCTCCAACCCTACGTCCGCCTCCTCGATTTAAAATATCCCGTCGACGACTTGCTCCTCGCCGTCCGCAAGGAAGAAGACACCGACTTCGCCAGCAACGCCTTCTCTGAACGCCGCAAGAAGAAACACGTTCGCGCCGTCGCCAAGCTCAAGCCCCAGGCCATCTTCCTCGTCGTTCACAGAATCGAAAACTCCGTGTACTTTCGCCGCATCGAGCCGGAGGAGTTCGCTATGCTGGCCGCGCTTCGCCAGGGTAAAAAACTCGGCAAAGCTCTCGACGCCGCTTTTCGAAACAGTGCCATGCCCGTCGAGCAACGCGCTGGTGCCGTGCAGCAATGGTTTCAGAATTGGGCCACGCTGGGGTGGTTTTGCAGGCCGCGTCAAAATGCCGCGGGTGCCTGAAATCGTTACTTCGCCTACGAGCGCAGCCGACAATGAATAACACTCTGACGCGCTTAAAGCTCTTATACGACCGTTCCTTCGATCTCGTTTCCTATCTCCAGTCACCTTTCTTGCTCTTCGTACGTCTCTATTGGGGATGGCAGTTGATTCAAAGCGGATGGGGCAAGCTGCACCACCTTTCCAACGTCACCGAGTTTTTCACCAGCCTCGGTCTGCCGATGCCCGCGCAAACCGCGCTTGCGATCTCTTGCCTCGAATTCTTCGGCGGCATTTTTCTCGCGATCGGACTGCTCTCCCGGCTCACCTCACTCGCTTTGACGATCAACATGATCGTTGCTTACATCACCGCCGATCGCGAAGCCTTGTTCTCGATTTTTTCCGATCCCGACAAGTTCTACGCCGCGGCGCCTTATACATTCCTGATCGCCTCGATCATCATCTTGCTCTTTGGCCCCGGCAAGGTCGCCGTCGACACTTTGATCGATCGATGGCTCGGCGCTCCACCGGCGCCCGATTCACGTTGAGAGAAAAGTCTCAGTCGGTATTTTGATTTTGATCGAAATCATCTCGTGGGTTTCTCCATGCCTCGTCCGCTTCGCACCGCATCACCGTGGTACGTTGTTGCAGCCGTTCTCGCCGCTTGCCTGCTCTGGACAACCGCGCACGTTCGGGCTAAATCTGCGGCAGACGACATGACCTCAACTCTGATCATCGATGGCTCCCGCATCGACGTCACCATCGAATCCGGCGACTGGAAAATCTCGCAAGATGCCATCCTCCACTGGGTCAAGCTCGCCGGTGAAGCGGTCGCCACCTACTACGGAAAATATCCCGTTCCCCACGTCACGATTCAAATCAATCCTTTCGACGGCAGCGGCGTCCGACACGGCATGACGTGGGGCCGCGATGGCGGCGGCTTGATAAAAATCGGCCTCGGCACGCAAACTCCCGCCGCCGATCTCAACGACGAATGGATGCTGACCCACGAAATGGTGCACCTCTCGTTTCCTTCCGTCGCCGACGACCACCACTGGATGGAAGAAGGCCTCGCCACCTACGTCGAACCAATCGCGCGCATTCAAGCCGGCCAGATGCCCGCCATCCAGATGTGGACCGACCTCGCCCGCGACATGCGCAAGGGCGTGCCTAAGCCCGACGACAAAGGTCTGGACAATACTCACACCTGGGCCAGCACCTATTGGGGCGGTGCGCTATTCTGTTTCGTGGCCGATGTTAAGATCCGTGAACAATCGAATAACAAGGTTGGGCTTCAGGACGCTCTGAGAGGGATCCTCAATGCCGGCGGTGACATTCGCGAGGACTGGGACCTCGAAGACGCCTTCAAAATCGGCGACAAAGCCGTCGGCGGCACCGTGCTCACCGATCTCTACATGAAGATGAAAGACAATCCGATGCCCGTCGACCTCGCCGACCTTTGGAAGAAGCTCGGCGTCGAAAGCGATGGCAAGACCATTCATCTCAACGACGATGCGCCTTTAGCGGCAATCCGCCGCGCCATGACCAGCGTCAATACCGCGAAAACTTCGCAACACTCCGACGCCCGCACCCCGGCTCAACTCCTCCAGCCTTCGGCCGTCTACGCTGGTCGCACTCGCTCGGCAACGAGAAAGTCTGAATCATAGTACCCTTCGTCTGAATCCAACCAGCGTCGTTTGCACGTATTTCGTTTCAGCGACGAGTTTTGGGCGCACATTAGCAGGTCCGCGCACTGAGCAACCAACGTATGAATCGAACTCTCCGCCGAACTCTCGCTGGCTCGGCCGCTGGCGCGTTCGCCTCAGCCGCTCTTGTGATTACGCTCGGGCACGCTGTGCTCAGCATTGCGCTCGGCATCGCCATCGGCATCGCTTACGCGCTCTCGTTTGGCCCAAGTCGTGGCGCTTACGTCGACAACATCATGGCCGGGGGCGCGCTGGGCGTTCCCTGGTGGGGGCTCATCAACATAATCGCACTGCCGCTTTCTGCGAGCCGCACGCCCCAGTGGGACGCGGACCAGATGCGTGCCCAGGTTCCCGCCCTCGTCGGCTGGGTAGTGTTTGGCTCGGCGATGGGCTTGCTTGTGCAGGTCTTTACCGATCTTCTTCACGAGGCCCTCGGTCCCGAGCCAGTTCCCATCGATCCTTCGACGCTGCCAAAGACCCGCGTCGTCATTCTGGGCGGTGGCTTCGCCGGCATGCGTACCGCGTCTTGCCTCGAACAGGAATTCCTTACGAATCCCGGAGTGAGTTTCTCGCTCGTCAGCGACACCAACGCGCTGCTTTTCACCCCAATGCTCGCCGAGGTCGCCGGCTCCAACCTCGAACCCAGTCACATCAGCACGCCCCTACGCAGCAGCCTCCATCGCACCGAATTTACCCGCGCGCGCGTTGTCAATATCGATCTCGACCGGCGCCGCGTCATCCTCGCGACTGATTTAGCCGACACCGGTCCCAGCTCCGCCGCCATCGCCTCTCGCGAAACGTGCGAGATTCCCTACGACCACCTCGTCTTCGCTCTTGGCGCCGTCTCGAACTACGTCGGCGTGGTCGATCTCGAAAAATATTCCTTCAATTTCAAAAGCCTGATCGACGCGATTCGCATCCGCAATCATGTGATCGACATGTTTGAAAAAGCCGATCGCGAAATCGACGCCGCTCGTCGCCGCGCTATGCTCACATTTGTCATCGCCGGCGGCGGCTTCGCAGGCGTCGAACTCGCCGGCGCGCTCAATGATTTCGCCCACGGCATCCTCGCCGATTACCCACGCCTTCCGGCCGCCGATCTCTCCGTCATCGTGGTGCACTCGCACGATCGCATCCTGCCCGAACTTAGCGCGTCGCTCGCCGGCTATGCGCAGAAACGCATGGCCGAACGCGGCGTCATATTCCGCCTCAACACCCGCCTCACCGACGCGCACCCCGGGCTCGTCGTTCTCCGCGACGGCGAAATTCGCGCCGAAACTTTGGTATGGACTGCGGGCACCGCTCCGAATCCGCTCGTGAAGTCGCTCCCACTCCCGAAAACCAAGCATGGCGCGGTCACCGTTGACGCAACTCTAGCGGTGCCCGGCCACGCCGGACTTTGGGCAATCGGCGATTGCGCCGCCGTCTTTGACGCGAAGACCACCAAGGCCTGCCCGCCGACCGCGCAGTTCGCTCTCCGCGAAGCGGAAGTCCTCGCAAAAAATATTCGTGCTCAGGTCGAGGGTCGCCCGCTCAAGCCATTCCATTTCAATTCACTCGGTTCGCTTTGCGTCGTCGGCCATCAAACTGCCTGCGCCGAACTCACGGTTCCTTTCGCTCGCGACAAAGCGATGCAATTTTCCGGGCTGCTCGCATGGGCTATGTGGCGCGGCATTTATCTCGCGAAACTTCCCGGAATCGAACAAAAGATTCGCGTGCTCATGGATTGGACCGTCGAGCTGTTCTTCCCGCCCGACATCGTCCAGACCATTGAACTGAACTCCGAACGGTAGAACCGAGCAAACTCGAGAGCTCCACAAAATGCCTTCTGACGCACCCAACTCCGCGACAAACGGCACCGACGCAACGTCGCCTCAGGCGCAACCCGCCATGAGCAACACCGCCGCGCCGTCACCGGTCACCAGTCACCTATCACCCGTCACGCCCTCCGCCGCGCATCCGCGGTCGCTGTTACTTCTGGCCCTGATCGGTCTCTGCATCGGTGCGGCCGGTGGGGTCCTCAAGGGCGCCGCTCTCCACTCCTCCTTCGCCGAGTCTTTGACCTATGGCGCGCTCTTCGGGATCGTCTTTGGCGCTTTCTTCTCTCGCCGCGCCACAAGCGCCGGCGCGGGGCTAATCTGGGGACTCGGATTCGCTTTTCTGGCATGGATTGTTTTTCCCAATGGCGCCGTGCGCCTGATTTTTCATCACGCCACCACGACGATGTTCGCCGACGCGCGCGACCGCTTCCCGCATCTCGTCGCCTACATTCTTTGCCTCGGCGCTCCCGTCGGCCTCACCTTTGGCATCTGGGGCGGCCTTTGCCCGGTAATACCGCAACCAAAATTTCACGTCGGCCGCGCGATTGTCGCTGGCGGTTTCGCAGGTATCGTCGCCGGCGCAATTTTCAGTTCGTGGGTCGCTTCCGGCGATTACTTTCCGCTGCTAGCCGGATACGGCACGATTCTTCTCCCGCACTCCACCATGGTGCTTTTGCATTTCGGCGTCGCCGTGCTCATCGGCATCAGCTTTGGGTTTCTCTTCCAGCGCGACGTTCGCGGCTATGGCTCCTGCATGGGTTGGGGACTCGGCTACGCTATTTTCTGGTGGTTCTTCGACCACCTCACGCTGCTCCCTTGGCTGGCCGGACATAAATTCGATTGGTCCGCCGACCACGCCGCCATCGTGTTCGGCTCGCTCGTTGGCCATATCTTGTACGGCCTGATTCTCGGCATCGCCTATGCCACATTCGATAAACTTTGGCTGCGCCTCTTCGTCGAGTCCGATCCGCTCAATCGCCAGTTCGAGGGACCCGGTATCCAGACTCTGCGTTCTCTCTCCTGGGGCGCAATCGCCGGATTCATCGGCGGCATCGTTGCCTCCCCGATTTTCTTCGCCACCGGCGTGCTCCCGCGTCTCTCTAACTCCTCGGACGCTTCCTCGACTCTCAAAGTCCTTCTCGCGCATGTACTTGTCAGCATCGTGCTTGGCATGTTCTACGGCATCCTGTTCCGCAACGAATCCTCCAACATCGGCATGGGTATCGCCTGGGGTTGGCTCTTTGGCTTGATCTGGTGGTACGCCGGACCCATCACGATTCAACCGCTTCTTCTTACGGGTCAGTGCGATTGGAGCACCGACGCGGTGTCCTTCCTCCTGCCGTCGCTCATGGGCCACCTCATTTATGGCGCCATCACCGCCCTTGTTTTCATGATTCTCGAGCTGCGCTACGCCCGTTGGCTCCTGCTCGACCCTCGCGTCGCGGCCCGCGTGGCGCGCAGAGTCCGTCCGGTGGGCACTCCCGCTCCCGCCCTTTGGCTCTTCGCTCTCGGCTTGGGCATCCTCCTCCCAATCCTTTTGGGCTGACCTCGGTTCGACTCGCCCACTGATTCAGCCTCAGCTCTTCGCGTTCGAACATCCTGACGTTCAAACAATTCACTTCCCGTGGATCCTTTGGTGTCCTTTCAGTGACTGGTTCCGCGCAGGAACCCTCGCCGTCCCGAACCCTCGTCCCTTGCTAAACTTACAACCGAACAGGTATGCGTCCCCGCGCATGAATCCACACGAGACCGACCGCCGTCATTTCGAACGGCAGATCGCTTACGCGCGCCCGATCATCGTCTTATTGGCGCTGATCGCCCTGCTCCAGCAGCAGTCGTCCCTTCACGCCCGTCGCACGATTTCATTTCTCATCGGCTACTTCGTTCTCTCATGCTGCGTCATCCTGCTCGAAAAAATCCTCCCCAGCCGCAGCTGGCATCTCCCCCTCATTTTCGATCTCGCCGCACTCGGCTATTTCATGATCATCAGTCCCACAATGGTCCCCGCGTGGTTTCCATATCTTTTCGTCTGCTTTGTCGCGGGCATCCGTTGGGGCCTGAGTTCCGCCTTTCCGCTGGCAGGACTGCTTTCCCTGGAACTCATTCTGCTTACCGTCGTCAAAGGCGAGATCCACTTCCTCCGCATCGTTTCCTGGCTGGGCCTAGCCGGCGCAACGTTCGCCGCCGGAGCCGGCATCGCCTTCCTCGGTGACCGCAACCGCCTTTTCGCGGTCCAGCAGGAGTTCTTCTCCCGCATCACAGCCACCATGGAGGTCGATCAGGGCCTCGCCGAGTGCCTGCGCCTCTTTCTCGAGGAACTCACGCGTGCGTTCGCTTCCCAGGAAGCCTTGCTCGTCTACCGCGACACCGACCTCGAGCGCATCTTCCTCTGGCGTCACAAAGCCGGCGAAACCGAGCGCCTCATGCCCGACAATCTTCCGCTTACCCGTGCCGATGGCCTCCTTCTCGACGACGCCGACGCCACAATATGCTGGAACAGTCTCGCAGGCGCTGGATCTGGCTTCGGCTGGGACCGGCGCGACGGCCGCACTCTAAAAAGCCTGCCGCGCCTCCCGGGCCCGACCCAACAGCTGCTAGCGCTCAAGTCCATGATGACGGTTACCTTCGACCAGACCGGCAAAGCCGCAGGCCGCGTCTTCCTCCTGAACGGCCGTAATCGCTACAGTCGAGAAGACTTAGCCTGGTTCGAACGCGTCGCCCGCCACATCGGCCCCGCCCTCGAAAACGTCTTCCTCCTGCGCCATCTGCGTGCCCGCGCCATCGAAGCCGAGCGCAGCCGCATCTCCCGCGACCTCCACGACGGTATCCTGCAGACTCTTTTGAGTTTCGAGATTCAGCTCGACGTCCTCCGCCGCCAAGTCACCGCCACACCGGAACAGGCCGCCGACAGCCTGGCCAACTTACAGCAAACTGTAAAAGGCGAATCTGCCGAGCTCCGTCGCATGGTTACCGACATGCGCCCCGTCCGCGTTCAGAGCGCCGACCTGGTCGACCTCATGATCGGTTTTGCCGAGCGCTTCCGAAACGAGTCCACCCTCGCCCTCGACCTTCTGATTGATTCTGTTGAGGTTCAGGCTCCCGACCGCGTCTGCCGCGAACTCTTCCAGATTTACCGTGAAGCACTCAACAACATAAAAAAGCATGCTAAGGCTTCCCATGTCGTGGTAAAACTGTCGCAGGACGACAGCCGCCTCGTTATAGTGGTTGATGATAACGGTGAAGGATTTAGCTTCGCCGGGCGATTCACGGGTGATGAATTAGACCGATTGCGGTTGGGTCCTATCTCCATCAAGGAGCGTACGCGTACCGTGGGGGGCGTGTTGACCGTGGAGTCCAATCCAGGACACGGTGCTCGCCTGACTATCGAGATTCCGCTCGGCTAATGGCCAAAACAAAACAACAAATTCGTGTCCTCCTCGCGGATGACCATGCGATTTTCCGCGACGGCTTGCGCAAACTCCTCGGCTCCGATGAAGATATCGTTATCGTCGGCGAAGCGCAGAATGGCGCCGAGTGCATCAAGATGCTCGCTAAGCTCAAGCCCGACATTCTGTTACTCGACTTGCGCATGCCCGACAAAGACGGCCTCGCCGTTCTCGAAGAAGTAAATTTCGACACGATTCCCACGCGCGTTGTAGTACTCACAGCCGCCGAAGACGATCGCGATGTGGTTCGTGCGATGCGCCTCGGCGCGCGCGGCGTCGTTCTGAAACAGTCTGCAACCGATTTGCTCGTGAAGAGCATTCACCGCGTTTTCGCCGGCGAAATCTGGCTCGACAACCGCATGACCTCCGAAGTCATGAAGGCGTTCTCGAAATCCTCCGAGTCCGGCCCGCGTCGCGAAAAGCCGCTGCTCAGCGACCGCGAAAAAGAAATCGTTCAGCTCGTCGCCCAGGGATTCCGCAACAAGGAAATCGGCGAAAAGCTCTTCATTAGTGAACAAACTGTAAAGAATCACCTTCACAATATTTTCGACAAGCTCGGCGTTTCCGATCGCCTGGAACTCGCGCTCTATGCCATCCATCACCGTCTGATCGACCAGACGTAGTAGGACTCTCCTTACTCACTATTATTCTCGCGCCTCTGTGTCCGCGCGTGAAGTCGCCTTTTCATTCCCCCTTTAGACACAGTTTCCAGATCCCTTCGCCCCCAATCGCCTAACTCTGCGCGATGATGTAAGTGTCGGCTAAAAACGAAGCGATTTATCGGCACAAATTTCGCCACTCGGCATTCATGACCAGCAAAACCACAAAAATCGCGCTCTCCGCCCTTGTGCTTCTGACCGCCGCCTACCTCGGCGCCAGTTCCCGCTTCTACACCGAAGCCCTCATCTCGGCGTACTTCGCGCTCACCCTCCTCGGAGCAACGATCATCCATCTTCGCATCAGCCCGACATGGCGCGACGCCTTGCTCGTCGTCGCCGGCGCGTTTGCATTCGTCGCCATCGATTTCCGCATCTTGCATTTCGCTCCCGCCATCGCCGGCTGGCTTTCTTTTGCGGGCCTCGCCAGCCTCGCCATCATGGGCGTCGAATCCATCTGGGCCCAAGGCGAATCGCGCAACCGACACCTTCTCGCCTTCATCCCCTCCGTCCTGTTCGTCATCTCCGAATATTTCGCCGACAACATGCTCACGTGGGCCGCGACCATCCACGACAAGGTCTACGACCTCTACCTCTACTCGTTCGACGCCAGCCTCCACATCCAGATCCCGTTCGTCCTCGGGCAGCAATTCGCCAAAAACGCCGTGCTCCGCAATACAGCACTCATCGCCTACATCGGCCTGTCGATCCCTATTGCTTTCGTCTATGCCGGACAAGTCCGCCGCGTCGGCGCCAAAGCTCTTAAATGCTTCGCGGCATTTGTTATCATCGGCCCCGTCGGCATCCTCTTCTACAATTTCGTTCCCGCGCTCGGACCAGCGCACCTCTTCGGTAAAAATTTCCCGTGGAATCCATTGTCGCTCGATCAGATCACCCGTTTGCTGCTTCAGCCGGTCCCGATCCCCGGTCCGCGCAACGCAATCCCGTCCCTCCACATGGCATGGGTTCTTCTCGCTTGGTGGTATTCGCGCAAGCTCTCCGCATGGGAGCGCGCGGTCGCGATGTTCTACGTAATTTTTGTAGGACTCGCCACCGTCGGCACCGGTGAGCACTATTTCATCGACCTCGTCGTCGCGGTTCCGTTCGCGCTTTTCATCGAAGCGCTATTCGCCTTCGAATTGCCGCCACTAAATCGCAAGCGTCTCGCCGGAATCACCTTCGGCCTGCTCTCAACGCTCGCGTGGCTCGCCGCCCTTCGTTTCACACCCCACGTTTTCTGGTTTTCGCCCGCTCTTCCATGGACGCTCTGCATAATCACCGTCGCACTCGGCCTATTCTTCGAAAGCCGCCTCCAAGACCGGCAACCGGCGACTCCAGCACGCCCCGCCTCATTCGGAGCTTGCGCGCCGAAACAAACCAGCCCGGCTACCGCATTTCCCGAATCGCAAAACCACGAAGACGCAACGGTGCTCGCCGAAATTCCTCGCCTCTGATCTGCGGTCTCGCCCTCTTGCAGCCTTACATAAAGTGGTGCTCGGCAAAAATCCTCCGCCGCACGCGTTAAATCGATGTAGTCCTGTTGCCATGCACCAACGAAAAATCGACAAAATCGCAGCGATCGTCGCAGACGTCCCGAGGCCTCTGATTCAGTAGCTCCTCTAACTCTAACATTTACAGCAGCTTACGGTGACTCGCTCTGTAACCGGGTACTCTCCGCCACCCGGTCCGGTCATGGTACATCCGTACTTTTTTCCGCTCTTCGCTTTTTGAATCCCCAGTCCTATTGTCCCTTTTCCATGCCCCGGCTACACTGTCCCTTCAATCAGGAGGTTCTGTCTTGACTGGCTCCGAACGCCGCAACACCCAGCGCTTTCAAATGCGGCTGCCGCTCACCGTCCGATGGACGACGGGTGCGGCGGTCGGCGAGACCAGCACGGAATCCCGCGACGTTAGCTCTCGCGGTGTTTATTTCTTCCTCTCGAAGGATGTCAAACAGGGTTCCGCTATCGAGATCCTCTTGACCTTGCCAAACGAGATCACGCTTGCAGGTCCAGTTCGCGTTCGCTGTTTGGGCCGCGTCCAACGGACCGAAGCTCGCGACGAGGGCGCCGTTGGCGTCGTCGCCGCGATCGAACGCTACGAGTTCTTGCGTGGCGACGACGACCGGAAGCAGTAACCGCAGTTTCGTGCCGGTTTGGATGTAACGAGATCTGTTCGCTCACTGCGGAGCGGGCAGTTCAAAAAATTAAACGAGTTTCTTGCTCGCTCACTGCGGAGGCGGGCAAGATTAGCCGGAGTGCCTCGGCCCCTCAGCGGAGCGCTCCGGCTCCTTTTTTTCTGCTTCGTTTTTGACTTGGGGTGCCCCAGGGTTTGTGAACCTGGCTCTTCGACGTTCTTCTTTCGCCGGTTTCTCTTTCACTTCGGCAAAAATCTCACAGCAATCCCGCTCACCGTATCGTGCAGCGCATGTGTCATCATCCCCGGCCGCAAACTCTTCCTCCACTGCGCCAAAATCCCAAACAAAAGCCCATACACTGAAATCACCACCGCCGCCTTAACCCCCTGATACACGTGGCAAGCCCCAAACACCGCCGCCGAAAGCACCACGCCACAAGCCGCATTCCCAGTCCACGAAATAAACTGTTTCTGCAGATACCCGCGAAAAATCGTCTCCTCGCAAAATCCCGCTGTCACACAAACCAGAATCCAAAGCGAGATCTGCGCCAAACCTTCCGGTGCAAGAAAACCAACGCTCCCCTTCGATCCTTTGAAATGCAGCGCAATCGCCGTCGCGCCCAGCACCATCAGCGCCGCGAACCAGAACGCCACCGCAATCCCAACATCGCGTGCGAATTCCAGAACGCTCTTCCACTTGGCCCCGGTCACCTCTTCGAGGGAAGTCCCGTACCGCCGCACTCCGACCAGCACATATGCCGTCAGAATCCATTCCCAGATCATCGTCGTCAGGTACAGTGCAATCCGATTCGGATGATCGACCACTCGTAATTGTCCCGAAGTGAAATACATCAAGCCCGACCCGCCCAATAGAATCGCCACGAGCGCGCACGTGTGCAGGACTCCCGCCACGGGCGGATTCGGTGTCGTTTTGATCGCTTCGTTTTCACCGTCCAGCGTAACGACTGTGCTCACGTCTCACCTCATCGTCCAATCCAGTGGCCTGCATCTTCGGCCACGGGCTGTCCTTTGTATACGTGCGATCGTGTCTGAAAACTACGATACCTCGCGCAGGCCCTGATGCGGGCACCGAACCCCTTCTTTATCAGCGTTGGCGTTACCTCTACGCGCCCTGTACTTCGGAGCAGGAGACTTCCCCCCGGCGAATACGAGAGGATGATCGGTGCCCAGACCGATACAACACAGAACTAAGCAATAGAAATGAGCGCGCTGGCGGCATATTTGCCGCGGAGCGCGTATGGAAGCTCGCTGTGCCCGAGCTGCAAATTAGAGGAGTCCAAGGAATGGGATTGGAAATTCAAACGGCGCCGACTGTGGACGCCAAGCTCGCCGCGAACACAAACTCCGACCCCGACGCTACCGTAACCTCAAGCGACGAACTCGATGCGATTGCTGCGTCCTTGCGATCGGAGTCGCGATCGGAGCACGAACCCGAGCCTCAGAATCTTCAGGATCACGACGTCCCCGTGACCGAAATCACCGCCGAGCATTCCTTCACCACCATCTCGGTTCTCGAATTGGCCGAGATTCTCGACCAGCATCGCATCTGGGTTGAATCCGCCGGCGAGTCCGGCAGCAAAGCCGACCTCTGCGGCGTCAATCTCGCGAAAGCCGATCTTACCGGCGTGAATTTGCAGGGGGCGCAGCTTCAGCGCGCGAACTTGGCGGGCGCTGATTTGTCGATGGCCAATCTGCGCGGCGCGAGCCTCATTCAGGCCGACCTCCGCGACACCAATCTTCTCGGCGCCGAACTCCGCGGCGCAAATCTGATGGGCGCCAATTTGTACGGCGCAGAAGGCGTTTGGGTCGGCCGCCTCGGCGGCGCAAACCTTTTCGATGCGATCCTTCCCGAAACCGTCGCCGCATTCGACAGTTCCAAGGCCATCGAAGAGTCCACTAAGATCGCTCGCTGGTTCTATTTCCTGATGCTGACTCTCAGCGGCATTTGCTGTCTGCTGATCGCCACGACTTCCGACAATCGTTTGATCTTGAATTCATCCGCGATTCCGCACCTCGGCAATTTCCTGCCGATGACTGGTTTCTATCTCGGCGGACCGCTGCTCCTCTTCATCGCCTATGTGCGATTTCACTTCTTGCTGCTTCGTTTGTGGGGCAGCATGGCCGAACTTCCCGCGGTCTTCGTCGATGGTCAAACCCTCGAAAAAGACGGCCCATGGTACTTGATGGGCGTTGTTCGCCGTCATTTCAAATGGAATCGTGATACGCGCTCGCCTTTCGCGATGCTGGAAACGATGCTATCCACGTTCCTCGCGTATTGGGTTGTGCCGTCTACCCTGTTCTTGTTTTGGCTCCGCTATCTCGTGCGCCAGGATTTTCGCGGCACGTTGCTGCACTCCGTTCTGCTCACTCTTTCCGTGGGCGCCGCGACTTGCCTCCCTTCGATCGTTTCGCGTTTCATGCGCCCCGGTGAACTCCGCCGTCAGAAAACAAAAAACATTCTGCGCCTGGCATTTCTCACGACGCGCGCCGCTCTCGCTACTGGTGCCGTGATCCTGCTTTTCTCGCTCGGCATCAACCGCGGTTTGCCTTCCGATCGTGACATCGCGCCGCAGCATTCGGGCGCCAGCATCCGCCGCTGGGCCGCTGATATTCTTCAGGGCGTCGGCTACCGCCCGTACGCTGACCTTGCCGAAGCGACACTCTCCACTCCGCCGGCCGATGGAAATTGGAGCGACCAGGGTGTTGCCGACGTCGAAGGCGCGCACCTCAACCTGATCAATCTTCGTTTTGCTCGCGCCTATCGCGCCTACCTCGCGAATGCCAAGCTCTGGCGCGCGAATCTGGAAGGCGCATATTTCTCCGAAGCCGATCTTCGTGGTGCCAATATGCGCGAAGCCGTTCTGCGCGACGCCATTCTCGATCGCGCCCGCATTTCGCGCGCGCTGCTGGTTTCTTCCGACATCCGCAACGCAAATCTGATCGGCGCCGATCTGCGCGCGGCCGATCTGTCCTACTGCAATCTGGAAAACGTGCGCCTCTCCAACGCCAAGCTCGCCGGCGCGTCTCTCTACGCCGTCAACTTGCGCAGCGCGCAGCTTACGCGTAGCGATCTGACTGGCGCCGATTTGCGCGACACGAAGCTTGAGCAAGCTGTGCTCTCATTCGCGAATCTTCAGCAGGCCGATCTCTCGTCTGCGAAGATGGCATACACCAAGCTTGGCGGCGCTCAACTCAAAGGCACAATCTTGCTCGACGCCGATCTTACTTCCGCCGACTTGCAAGGCGCGTATCTGAGCGGCGCTGTCCTGCGCGACGCCGACCTGCACAACGCCATCCTCTCCGGTGCAGACCTACGCGGCGCCGGTGGCCTCAACGCCACCCAACTCTGCTCCGCCAAATGGCATGGCGCCCTACTCGACGCCGACCTCCAATCCGCCGTCCAAACCCAATGCCTCCAGTAGCACCTTGTAACAAATCGCAGAACTCTTGATAACGGGATCGAGAAGCTCTTGGAGAACCGAAAACTCGGCACCAACTCTCTCCGCTTTGGAATGCTCTAAAATGAGAGAAACAGCGTGAACGGAGACTCGCGACATTCGATAAAAGGATAAGAAACAGATTTGGTACATGGTGAAGGTCGGCTTGGTGGCACTTGGATTGACGGAGCGGCTACGTTTCGTTGGAACCTGAGAGGCTCCGTCACACCAATCCCGACGTGATTGCCTGCGTGACTGTTCTCGTCGTGATGCCGCTGTTTGGGTCGGCTACTCCGTCCGACGTTGGAAGCGCGACAAGGTCGCCCGTCCTTCATGGGACAGAAATCCTCTCAATGGGTGGGGAGACCCTTTACAGTCGCTGTTTATTTGGACGTGCATTATGTCAGCGACGGCCATAGGTAGTGCGCTTCGGCGTCCCACCGTTGGCTCGGTGGCTTTCTGGGCGTCTGGGGTGTTCGTTTGCTTCGCCCTCGGATTCAGGGTCGGACAAGTCCTGGTATATCGGGTTTATCGAGAACAAGTCCCGCCTTCTGGCCCGTCGTGAATGCCGCTGCGCATAAGTCCTGATTCATTTCCACGATTCCACTGTTGCCGAGGCCTTTGCTCCGTTGTACCCTCTCGCCGTTCCGCGTGCCGCAGGTGGAATGCGTGGCAAATTCTCATCGCGGGCCCCGGGAGAACCATGTCGAACCGAAAATTTTCTGCGGCCAAGGATCCTCGCGCCCTCACGAACGAATCCGAATTTTCCTCCTCGTTTGATCGCCGCACCTTCCTCCAGGGCGCCGCAGCCACAAGCTTGGTTGGCGCCGCCGCGCTCTCGCTCCCAAATCTAACGCGCTCGGTCCTCGCCGCTGACGACCTTGACGCCATCCGCAAGCAAATCGAAACGCGCCACGACCAATCCGTCCGCCAACTCCAGGAATGGATCAAGCAGCCGTCCATCGCTGCGGAAAATCGCGGCATGAACGAAGGCTGCGACATGACCATGCGCTTCCTCCATGAAGCGGGCTTCGAGCAAGTCACCAAAGTCCCCACCGACGGCCAGCCCGGAATTTTTGCGACGCTCGACGCGGGCGCGCCGCAGACCGTCGCGCTCTATTTCATGTACGACGTCAAGCAGGCCGATCCGGCCGAGTGGAGTTCGCCGCCATTCGAAGCGCGCATCGTCGACAAAACAGACATTGGAAAAGTCGTCGTCGGTCGAGGCGCAGTGAATCAAAAGGGCCCCGAAATGACGCTGCTCGCTGCATTCAACGCAATCAAGGCAGCAGGGAAGAAGCTGCCCGTAAATCTGGTTTTCGTTGCAGAGGGCGAAGAGGAAATCGGCTCGCCGCACTTTCCGCAAGTCGTTCACAAGTCCGACGTCGCCGCCGCTCTGAAAAAATGTACCGGAGTCTACATGCCGTACGCGTCGCAGCAACTCGACGGCATGGTGACGATGTATCTCGGCGCAAAAGGCGTCGTCGAACTCGAAATGACTTCGAGCGGCGAGCGTTGGGGCCGCGGCCCGAAGAGAGATCTGCACTCCAGCAACAAAGCACGCGTCGATAGTCCCGCGTGGCACCTCGTGGAAGCCCTTGCGTCGCTCGTCTCGCCCGACGGCAACACTCCCGTCGTCGAAGGATTCGCTGCGAAAGCGCGCCCGCTTTCCGACGCCGACAAAAAGATGATCGAGGTCGCCGCAAAACGTTTGAGCGAAGCCGACGCGAAGAAAATGCAAGGTGTCGATCGCTGGATTAACGACGTCCGCTGGGAAGAATCGATGCGCATGCTGATGTCGAAGCCGACGATCAACATCGAAGGTCTGGTCGCGGGCTACACGGGACCAGGCGGCAAAACAATTTTGCCCGGCAAAGCACTCGCGAAAATCGATATGCGCCTCGTACCCGACATGACGGCCGCCGAAGCGCTCGAGGCGCTGAAAGCGCACCTCGTGAAAAAAGGTTTCGCCGACATCGATGTCCACATGAGCGGAGGCTACGACCCAACTACAACACCCGCCGACGCCGCAATCATCCGAGTCGCCGAAGAAACCTACCGCAAAAATGGTATCGATCCCGTCATTCTGCCGCGTCTCGCTGGCTCCTGGCCCGGCTACGTCTTCACCGGTGACCCGCTCCGCCTGCCCGCCGCCCACTTCGGCCTCGGCCACGGCAACGGCGCCCACGCCCCCGACGAGTATTACCTGATCGAATCCGCCAATCCCAAAGTCCAAGGGATGGACGGCGCCGCCCTATCCCACGTCGAATTCCTATACGCCCTAGCCGCCGCCAAGTAGTGGCGCGGATTTTGGGCGCTTAGTTTGGATACGGCATGCCAGCGCGGACGATGCGGATGCGGTGATCGGTGAAGGGTGCGTGCATGCTGGGGACTTCGACTTGGGGCATGTGGCAGCTGGCGCAGTTGGTTGTAGCGACGAGGCAGGCGGCGCCGGGGTGGTTGGCGATTTTTTCACCTTGTTTTGTTACGTGGCACGAGAGGCATTTTGAGTCGTAGCTGGCGGTGTCTTGAACCAGGTTTTGGTGCGGGTCGTGGCAGGCAATGCACGCGAGGCGGGCGTCGCCTTGGCGCCAGCATTTGCTGCTTTCTAACCGATACGGTTGGAAGCGCACGTTGGCGACGCCGGTGACTTCGGACTGAATCACGTCGGCCCAGGTGCGATGGCACGCGCCGCAAAAATCCACCGACGCGACCGGGCTCAACTTGCGCGGATTTAGAATTGCGCGGCGGCCTTGTTCAATTTTCCCCGCTTTCATTGCGGCCACATGTTTTGAGCCGGGGCCGTGGCATTGCTCGCAAGTGACACCTGGCGTTGCGTGCGAGGGGTCGAAGTGGCCGGCGATCAGCGAGCCGCTCGTGTGGCAGCCGAAGCAATGTTGTGTTTCGCCGATGTCCATGCGGCGGCCGAGGGCCACGTCGACCGAACTTGGCGAGCTTGCGGAGTGACCAGTGGTGAGGTCGAGGGCGTTGAGGGTTTTGTAGAAACTGACGCGGGACTCGTAGTAGGCGCCGTTGCGGCGGTAGATGTAGGTCTGGCCTTTGTGCGCGATGCCGAAGGCCCATTCGAGTTCTGTGGAAAGCGTGTTGCTGCCGTCGGTTGCGGAGTAGGTGCTGCCTGTCGGGTCGCGGCGGATCTCGTAGCGGTATGACGGTAGTTCGCCGGCGAGGCGGTTGTGGGCGCGGAGGATTTCGGCGTTGGCGGCTGTGGCTCCGGCGTGGGCCATTGGCGTGATCGCTTGCGTGGCGGCTCTGTCGGAGTGGCACTTGGCGCACTCGGCTGTGCCGATTAATCCTGCCGAGGTGACCAGGTTTTTGGTCGGCCACCACGGGGGCGACTCGATGCGGTCTTCGGTTGTTTCCGAGACTTCGGTTTTCGCGTTGGCTTTGGCGCTTGGTTTTGCGGTTTGGCTGTTGAGTCTGGCGGCTTGGATCAGAAAGGCGGCCGAGGCTAGGGTCAGGAGGGCGCACGTGGAGCGTCGGGGGGCTGGCATGTGAGTCGTTTCGGGTCGATTATGCGGTCGGGCGAGGGCTCGGCGTTAGTGGTTTCGCTTGGGGTTCGCTTTTAGGCTATACGCCTGTCAATTTTTGCCGAGTTTGGAGTTGTTGGGGTTACGGAGTCAGGGTCGATTTCGCGTGGTTGTCTGTAGTTCCTGAGGATATAGGGGTTGCGGGGCACTTTCTTGAGAAATAAAAAGCGCTTGATTGGTCGGCGCGTTGACGTGTTTCCGACCGCAGATACTATATACGAGCTTTATATATTATCAAGTAGCAACTTTAAATGAGAGAGTTTTCAGGCGCCTTACTCCTCGAAAGCTGCGCGGGCGCCGTCTCCCATAGGTTCGGGACTCCCATCGGCGAAGGCAGAACTGCCGGGAGTCCTGGCGCTTACGACTTGATGGGGAGCCAGACTTCCATGTCGCCGGTGCCGGATTCGGGGTCGAAGTTTTCGCCGTAGTATTCAACCAGGTCGGGAGAGGTGGGCGTCGGGCGCGCGTGGGTCTGGCCTGACGTCGGCAGCCAAGTGCTGAAGATGGCGTCAATCGTGTTGCGGAGTTTCGAAACGTGTTCGCGATGGCAGAAGATCGCGTATTTCTGGGTTGGCACCTTATTGCTCTTGAAGTTAGCGTGCGCCGGCGAAATCGCGGCAACCTCGACGCCGCAGAAGTAGTCGAACCCCTTCGATTGCGGGTCCACGTTGTAGACGATGCCGTAGGCCATGTGGCCGAGCTGGCCGGGAATCCTGCCGAAAGGAAGGCGCTTCCAGAGGGCGGGAATCGTATTCATGGTCTCGGGCGTGTAATGCTCCTGGAAACCGGCGACCAGCAGCGCTCTGCGATCCTGAAGGCGCGGCTGCTGTAACTTGATTGTGGGGACTTCGGGCACGTGGGCTCCTGTTACGTACAGTTAGATTCAAAATGGGCCGGGCCGGCGGCATCACCAAGGTAAGAGAGCAAGCTGGTCACCATCCGGTTGTGCTGCAGCGTGGCAGGCACTCCGCACCCTAGATCATTTTACCGCGTTCGGGGCTGGGAGAAAAATCGGGGGGGATGGGTGCCTGTTGGGCTGAAAAACGAGGAAACGAGGAGATGTTAACGTCTGCGCAAGGTGGGCGCAGCGGTGCTACGCCTCTCCATGATTGAGGGGCGGCTCAGATCCGTGCCGGCCTTGCTGACACCTGCGATGCTGGCCGCGCGTTCCATTCCTGTGTTAAGACTGTGCGTGAAATAGCGGCGAACAAAGAAGCTGCGGGTGGGCGTTTTTGCAGGGTTTCGTCCGAACGTCGGGTTTAGCTTTGGGATTACAAGGAGACTCACGTGGAAGTTGTGGCGGGGGTGGATCTGGGTGGGACGGCGATCAACTACACGTTGATCACGCGGGACGAGAAGTTTTTGATCGAGGGGTTGTGCGAGCACCCGGCGCTATCCAAGCAAGGGCCGGAAATATGCCTGCAACAGATTGAAGATGGTTTGAAGATCGCCGCGGACCTGGCACAAATTCCGCTGACCGACATCGTAGCGATTGGGCTCGATACACCGGGGCCGGCGAGTGCGGCGGGACAGCTGAGCGCGAAGGGCTCGACGAATTTTGTGCATGCCGACTGGGCGGGGTTTGATATTCGCGAGGGGCTGGCGCGGAAGCTGGGGAAGCCGGTTTCGTATTTAAACGATGGGAATGCCGGAGCGCTTTGGGGACACTTCACGATTTTTGGCGCGAACAGTAAGGAGACTTCGATATCGATCGTGATTGGTACGGGCCTGGGCGGTGGCGTGATCATTGACGGAAACGTGGTGAAAGGTCGGAAGGGGTTTGGCGGCGAGCTGGGGCACGTGCTGATTCCGTTTCAGAGTATTCCGGGGATCGAGGGGATGAGACCGCAGTGCAATTGCGGGCGGCTGGGCGATCTCGAGTCGGTATGTTCGCTGACGGCGATTGAGAAAACGTTTCTGCCGTACTTTTTGCCGAAGTATCCAGGGCACGAACTGGCGCGCGTGGATCGAAGCAAGGCGGCGAAGATGGTGCGCGGAATGGCGGACCGCGGCGACGCGCTGTGTCGCGAAATTTTCCGCGTGCAAGCGCACGGGATTGGATTATTTCTGGATGAAATGGTGAATACCTTCGATCCGGACGCGTTGATTATTGGCGGCGGGGCGCTAGAGGCAAGTGAGGCATTTCAGAAATGGTTCATCAAACAGGTGCGCATCGGGATGCCGACGCAGAGAGAAGAGCAGGCGGACATTCCGATCTATGTGATGCCGAATGGGGATACTGCGGGAGCGAGGGGCGCGGCGATTGAGGCCTTGAAGTTGGCGCGGAGCAGTGGGCTGGCATAACGGTAAGAACGTGCTTACCGCAGAGGCAAAGCTCCCTTTTCTGCCACCGGTAATGTCGCAGCTATAGCTGCGACCAAACATCCGAACGCTGCTACCCACAAAGTTCAACGAATGGACGAAGTTGCCGCCGAGTCGATAGAACCTTCCGTCGTCTGTGGTGAAGGCCAATCCGTTGTGTCCCATCGAATGATGTGCGTGGGATTTCCCGTAACGTTGGGAACAGTAATTGTGTCGATGAGGGCTGCGCGTGGTCAGATTGAACGATTGAACCGTCCCGACGCCGCCGGTTGAGCTGGCGAAGAAGGCCATATTCAAGTCGGAATCTGCAGCCATGACATCGCCGGCATTCGCGAAGCTGGTCAGATTGGCTCCGCTGGATGGATCGATAACGTCCGCGGTCGGTGTAGACGAGATTGGTGTCGCGATTGAAGTGAATTGGACTGCCGTCGCCGACGTTGGGGAAATCCTGGTTCAGTGCAAATTCCAGCGGCGGTGACAGAGGTGACAGATAGAGTGTAAAAGTCGAACTCAGTACGTCGCGACGCTATAGGACTTGAGTGCAACTTCGGTACTGTAGCTAGGTTTTCGCGTGGACAAGAACCCGCACCCTTCGCAAAATCCGCCAAGAGTGCGGCACCCATGAGCTGCTTCGCGACGCATCCGTGCGAGGGGCCGACTAGATTCGTTTAGCTACGACCAGGATCACGATAATGAGGAGGACCAGACCCAGGCCGCCGCTGGGGTAGTAGCCCCAGCCGGCGCTGTACGGCCAGGTCGGCAGGGCACCCAGGAGCAGCAGGATCAGGATGATTAGCAGGATTGTTCTCAAGTTGGTTGCCTCTCGGTGTTTCCTTCTTATCTAGCTGGCCACAACGAATGCTGGCAGCTTTGACTCATGTGGAGGCAAAAAGGTTCTGGCCTGACTGCGCCAGCGGGCGACGGTGTCCAATGATTCGTCCCCCTGGAGGTCTCGATGAGGTGCGCTGAACGGTTGCGGCGGCGTGTGCTGGGGCGGAGAGAGAGTCGACCGCTGATGGTTGTTGGCGTCGCGTTGGAGATGGCGATGGAGGGCGTGGTGATGACGCTGCTGATTGTGATGATGCTCATCGGGGGCACGCGGCCACACGGCGGATTTCCGGTCGATGTGACGGCGACCGCTCATGCGGTTTCGTTGCCGGGCGCCACGCGTGAAGATGCTACGAGGATTCTTGTTACGAGGGATGGCGCGATCCATTTCGGTCACCCAGAAAGTCGAGCGGTGGATATAGCGGGCCAAGTTCGCGAGAAGGTGGGTGGCGGGTCGGAGCGACGGGCTTACTTGTTCGTGGATCAGCGGACGCGGTACGGAGATGTTGAACCTGCCATCGATGCAATTAGAGCCGGTGGAGTTTGGAACCTAAGTTTTGTCGTGCATCAGATCGAGCACGGCACTCGGCCGTGACGGCGGATTATTTGAGTAAGGACTCGATTTCGGATTGGTAGGTGGATTTGGCGACTATGCCGGTGTGGGTAGCGGCGATATTGCCTTGGCGGTCGACGAGTATGGTTACCGGCATGGCGGACACGTTGAATTGTTTGGCGGTGGCTTCGGTGCCGATGACGATGGTGTAGGGAATCGGTTTTTCTTTCAAGTAGGGGCGCACGGAGGTCCAGCCGTCGTCGTCCATCGAGATGCCGATGGCGTCTAGGCCGGCGTTTTTGTAGGTGGTGTAGAGTTCGCGGAACCACGGGATTTCGACCTGGCAGCCACCGCACCATGTTGCCCAGAAATTCACCAAGACAACTTTTCCCTTTGCGTCGGAGAGGCGGATGGATTTGCCGTCGGCGTCGGTTAGCGTGAAGTCGGGGGCGGCGACGCGGTTGCTGACGGCGATGAGGTTTTGCTGCGCGGGGGCAGCGGGTGAGATGCTTTGCCAGAGAGCGATGGAGCAATCGACGCAACGTTGTGCGAGGACTCGCGGCGCGGGGGCGGCCGCCAAGGCGAAAGCGATTAGTGCTGCAGCGGTTGCGATGACGGCGGCCCAGCTCCAGTAGCGCGAGCTGCGTACGTGCGTCCTGCTGATTTGTTGGCGCAGCAGCGATTGGGCGCGGCCGATGTTGGGCTGCCATAATTGGTCCGACTGGAGCGCAGCGAGACGACCGTCGACCCACGGGTTGAGGCCGTTTGTGAATTCTTGAGGGAGATCGCGTGCGGTGGAGGCGTAATTATTTTTGTCCATAGCGATTCGTGTACTCCTTGCGGAAAGATTTTTGGGCGCGAGCGAGAAACGTGCCGAGAGATGCGGGGTGAATGTTGAGGGCGGCGGCGAGTTCGCTGTAGCTGAGGTCGTGGCTGCGGAGGAGCAGGAGTTCGGCTTGCCGCGCGGGGAGCGTGGCGAGGACCACGCGGACGCGGTCTTGCTCTTCGGTGGCGGCATGGAGTTGTTCGGGCGTGGGATTGCGGCGAACGACTGCGAGGAGGCTTTCGTAGCGCTGGCGGCGGGTTTGGCGGCGGAGTTCGTCGAGGCCAAGGCGGACGGCGGTGCGGTAGAGCCACGCTTCGGCTTGCGGCGTGTGGGCTTGCGGGGTGCGCCAGAGGCGGACGAAGGCTTCGACGGCGAGTTCTTCGGCGCGGGCGGGATCGCGGACGACTCGGGCGACGACGCGTGCTACGCGATCGAAGCGGGCGCGGAAGAGGGATTCAATGTCGAAGGGTGCGGCGGCCGAGGTCGCGGCTTCGAGGATGGCTTCGCTGGGTGCGGTCACATTCATATAACGACGGACGGCTTGAGTTTATGACAGCCTTGAGGTTGAGAAATAAGTGTCGCTGCGAGGTCGATTTTGGGAGAATCGGCAGCGCGTTCCAGTCGATTAAAACCGAAAGTTGGGAAGCGAGGTTGAGGCCGTGGCTGACTACTTGTTGAAGACGGAACCTTCGACGTACTCGTTTGCGGATTTGCAGAAGGACAGGGTTACGGAGTGGGATGGCGTTTCGAATCCTGTGGCGCTGCGGAACCTGCGCGGGATGAAGGCAGGCGACGGGCTGATCATTTATCACACCGGCGACGAGAAGAGCGCGGTGGGGACGGCGACTGTGGTGTCGGTGGACGATTCGAATCCGAAGAGTCCGGTGGTGAAGATCAAGGCGGGGAAAGCTGTGGCGAAGCCGGTCACGCTGGCGGAGATGAAGGGGAGCAAGGTGTTTGCGGATTCGCCGATTGTGCGGCAGGGGCGGTTGTCGGTGGTGCCGCTGACGCCGGCGCAATTCAAGATGCTGGTGGGGTGAGGGATGCGGATCGCGCGAAAGAGTGGACGGCTGGTGGCGGTTGCGGTTGTTGCGAGTCTTGTGGCGGTTGCGGTTGTTGCGAGTCTTGTTGCGGTGGCCGGTTTTGCCGTGATACGAGACGCGTTCGTTGTCCGTGCGCAGAATAGCGACGCGGATAAACCCACGCCGAACAAAATCGAGTTCGAAAACGACCAAATCAAGATTATTCGCGGTTTTTTGGCGCCGCACCAGAAGACGCCCTTGCACAGCCATCCTTATCGGTTTGGCGTGACGTTGACGAAGAACGATCTGATGATTTCTTCGCCGGATGGCAAATCGGCGCCATCGAAGAAGGGGGCGCAGGAGATTTTTTGGAGCGAACCCGTGACGCATCAGGTCGAGAACGTTTCGAACGACCGAATGGAGAATATCGAGATCGAGTTCAAGAAGGATAAGGGGCCGGGCACGGAAGTGAAAAAGGATTGGGGAAAATCGAGCGCGAAGGGGACGGCGGAGGATCCCGTGCCGGTGGAGCAGGAGCCGCTGCATCGCGTGATTTTCGAGAATCAATATGTGCGTGTGCTGGATGTGGTGGTGAAGCCGGGGGAGACGACGCTGTTTCATAAACATTCGATCGACAACCTTGCGATTATTTTGACGGATGCGACGATGAAGCGGCAGTTTGCGGGAGAGGATTGGGGGTCGTCGCCGGCGAAGGCGGGGTCGGTGGGATTAACGCCTGGGACTTCGAAGCCTTATGTGCATCGGATTAGCAATGTGGGTTCGACTGTGTTTCATGTCATTGATGTTGAGGTTTTGCCCTAGTTCGTAATTTTTGGCGACTCTCAATCGGTTGCACGATTTCCTTTTCGAAAATTATTTGAGAGTGGAGGCCCATTCAGCCGTGGTGTGTGCGAGTTCGCGCAGAACCTCGGCGTCGGATTTGCCGGAGGTTTTTAGGACGTGGAAGGAATGGTCGGCGGATTCGATGATGTGGAGCGTGGCGCGCGGGCCGAGTTTGGCGCAGATCGGTTTGAGCAGCGTGAGATCGGCGAGATCGTCGCGCGTGCCTTGCAGGAAGAGCATCGGCTGGGTGACTTTGACGAGATGGTCGCCCCGTTTGGTGGCGGGTTGTTTCGGCGGATGAAGAGGAAAGCCAAAGAAAACCAGGCCGCGGACTTCGGGGATCAAGCCTTCCGAGGCGGCGGTGGAAGTCATGCGGCCGCTCATCGATTTGCCTCCGGCGAGAAGCGGGAGGTCGGGCGCCGCTGCGTGAGCCGCCCGCGTCGCGGCGGCGACGGTCGCGGTCAGAATCGGCGGCCGATCAGGAGCCTTGCGCCGATTCTCCATGTAAGGAAATTGGTAGCGGAAGGTGGCGATTTTTTCGGCAGCAAGTTCGCGCGATAGAGCGGTCATGAAGGGATGACGCATGCCAGCGCCTGCGCCGTGCCCCAGCACCATCAGCCAGCGCGTATCCGGCGGGCGAAGCAGGATCGAGGAGACTCCGCCGGTGTCGGAAACGGGGAACTGGGAGTCGAGTTCTTCGGACATTCCGGGTGGATCATAACAGAAGAGGTTTGTGCACGGGTGAAGCGAGCGTGAGTGCATCGTTTGCAATAGAGTTGACCATAGTCATTGACCATGGACGTCCGACCGGCAATTGCTCGAACCGTTACGGAGTTGGAAGGTAATGGCGAGCGAATGAGCGACTGGGCCTCAGGTCGGAGCCAGTAAGATTAGCGAGAAAAGAAAAACGCCGAGCGTTCGCTGATTCTCGCACTGCGAAGGTCTCGGCGTCTCTTATGCCGAAAGCTGGCTATCTTTAGTTGCCGGAGCCGCTCTGGAGTTGCGTCAGCGCGGCCAGGACTTCTTCGCTGTGGTTGGCGGGTTTCACGTCCAACCAGACTTTTTCGACTTTGCCTTGCGGGTCGATGAGGAATGTGTGGCGCGCGGAGAGTTTGGCGACGCCCATGTTCATCACGGAATCGTACTGCGTCGAGACGTCGCTCTTGGTGTCGGCGAGGAGCTTAAAGCTCAGGCCTTCCTTGGTGCAGAACTGCTGGTGCGAGTTTTCGTCCTGCATGCTGATGCCGACGATCGCGGCGTTTTTGGCTTCGTATTGCGCGAGGTCACGCTGGAAGTTGTGCGCTTCCACTGTGCAGCCGCTGGTGAAATCTTTCGGATAGAAATAGAGCACGACCCACTTGCCTTTGAAATCGTGCAGGCTTACGGCTTTGCCTTCTTGGGAATTCAACGTGAAGTCGGGAGCCTGGGTTCCGACGGCGGGAGCTTTATCTCCCGCGCGCAAGGATCTGACTCCGACAAAAACTCCAAAAAGGGCGACGACGACGACTGCGATCCACACGTACTTCATTGACCACCTCGTTTCCTAGCAGGCGAATGCGACGCCTGAATTATTGGCGTGATGCCGTGATGCATGGTAGTGAGATGTACACCGAAATGCCAGGGTTTCACCCCGTCTATGGACTCGACGCCTGTGACCTGAACGGAACGCGTGCTCGGTATGTTACTTCGGCTGCGTGAAGCGGCCAAAGCCTATGCGGACCTGGAGCGTGTTGATGCCAGGATTCGGCGTGACCAATCCAGCGTTGGAGATGTGCATGAAACGGAGTTCGGCGCTCCAATTGTATTTGCTGCGGAGGAAATGGACGCCGATCGCGCCACTCGTCGTGAAATTGACATGGGACGTGCCAGGGGGGGTCTTGTCATTGGTGAACAGCGTGCCGCCGCCGATGTCGATATACGGCATCACGTTGTGGCGCGGGACGAAATTCCATTTCAGCGCGAAGGGATTCAAGCCAAATCCGTATGCAGTGCCGGTGCGCTGAACGACGAGAAAGACGGGGACAACGTCGACGGCGTATTCGAAACGTCCTTTGAGCGGACCTGGTCCTGCTGGATCCGTAAGAATCCAGCCGTAACGCAAGCCGACATTCCAGACACCGGTGCTGGCGTTGCTGCCATTGAGGCCGTGGCCGCCCCCGGTCCAGATCTGAAGTTCGCGTCCGTCGTCGGGTGCAGGGCCGGCTTGTGCGCGTGCGGATTGGGGAGCAACAACAAACAGGAACGCCAGAAAGGCCAATGCGAAGGCCGGTTTCACTCGAAAATCTCCTCGGTGACGATCATGCACAGAAGGCGACGTTTTTTGAAGTGACTACAATACCTTACCTTGGAACGATCGCGAAGTTTGGGAACGTAGTTGGAAAAGAAGGGCCCGACCGATCCGCGCACACGATTTTTTTCTGAGACGTGCCGATTTTGGTTGCGACGGTAGGTTGATTCAAGGGACATTAGGGAAACTTCGCTGGTTGGGCCACGCGAAAAATCCGCTGAACGGCGTTCATCGAGTTGTAATCGACGGCCTTTTAGGCTGGAGAGATGGTGTGTCGGTTGCGTCGGCACTGATGAATGTTTTAGAGAAGGAGCGGCGTGAAGATACGAGTTTGGCGGCGGGCGAAGCTTACGTTCGCACTGTACGCAGCGCTACTCTTGGGCACGGTCGGCACCTCGGCGCAACAGATCGCTGGCGGAGGCACTTCTTCGGCAGACCAGATTCCGCTGATTCGGCCGCAGGATGCCGCGAGCGCCCTCGATGCGGGAACCGATCAGAATCCTCAGACACAGCCGGGAGAAGAGCAAACAACAGCGGACGAGAACGACGGCGGTATTCCGACGATGTTTCCGCACTTCGATACCGATCGAATCTGGCTGTCAGGTCAGGCGAATTTCATTTCGCAGTGGCATCCGGCCTTTCACTCGCCCTATTCAGGGAAGAACAGTTTGTCCGCAGAAGCACAGGACGCGACGTCGCGCGTGCTGACTCTGTTCACCGGTTTGCGCGTTAATTCGACTTCCGAATTGCTCTGCGATGTGCAGGAAACCGCGGGACACGGCGTCGGCGAAGCGCTGGGACTTGCCGGATTTCTGAACCTCGACGTGGTGCGAAATCCGTCGCTCGGCAAAGCGCCGTATGTCGCGCGATTGATGTGGCACCAGATTATTCCGATCGGGCATGCGCGGATCGCGAACGATGCGCGCGGACCTTACTCCTTGTTCAGGGAAGTGCCGGAGCGACGGATCGAAATTCGCTTCGGCAAAATGAGTCTGGCGGATTTTTTCGATCTGAATACCTACGGCACCGACAGCAATCTCCAGTTCATGAACTGGACGGTAGACAACAACGGTGCGTTTGACTATGCGGCCGATACGCGTGGATTCACGTTTGGGGCGCTGGCCGAATATCACCACAACAAACACATCGTCGTGCGATTCGCTGAAGCACTGATGCCGAAAGTCGCGAATGGTATTCATCTTGACGCCGATCTGGGGCGGGCGCGCGCGGAAAATATCGAGCTGGAACTACACGGCTCGCTGCCGCGCCAGCAGGAAGGTGTGCTGCGGTTCCTGACCTTCGTGAATCACGCGAACATGGGCGACTATCGCACCGCGGTTGATAATTTTGTGGCTGGGCTCACACCGACGCCAGAGATTACGGCGCACCCGTTGACTACGAGCATCAAGTATGGGTTCAGCGCAAATTTCGAACAGCCGCTACGCAATTGGTTCGGCGTGTTTGGCCGCTGGGGATGGAACGAGGGCCGCCACGAGTCTTATGCGTATACGGAAGTCGACAGCACCGTCGAAATCGGGGCGTTCGCGAAAGGGAAGCGTTGGGGGAGGAAGTACGATCGCGTGGGGCTGGCGTACGTTTCGAACGGAATTTCGCGTGATCACCAGGAGTATTTAGCGCTGGGGGGGTTGGGATTTCTGCTGGGCGACGGGCGACTGAATTACGCGCGAGAAGATATTGTGGAGACGTTCTATACGCTGCACGTGTGGCGCGGGATTTATCCGGCGTTCGGATTTCAATACGTCGATCACCCGGGGTACAACCAAGACCGTGGCCCGGTTGTGGCGCCGGCGCTGCGATTGCACTTGGAATTTTAACGGTGAGCGCGACGGCCCCGGGTCACTTAGCCTGAGTCGCCAGAGCGAGCTTACTGTAGTCCTTCCCCAACTCAGCGCACAGTGCTTCGACAACGAGTTCGTGATCGCTTCGCTGAGGCAATCCTGAAACAGTGATCGATCCGATCGCGCCAGCACCTTGCACGCGAATCGGAAACGAGCCTCCGTGCCCAGCATAGTCCGCCGGCGGCAGCGCGTATTTTTCGAATAGGCTTGCGCCCAATTCGAGCCCCACGCCGTATGAACTCCGGTGGAAGCGCGCGACCGTATTGCTCTTGCGCCGCACCCATTCGGCGTTGTCGGGCGACGTTCCGGCGATCGCCGTGTAAAAGAGCGGCTGCCCAAATCGCCGCACGTCGATGACGGCAACCGCTTTGCGCGCGACGGCCATCGAACGAAGCCGCGAGCCAAGACTCCAGGCGGCATCCTCGTCGAATTTCATGAACTGTAGCTCACGCTCTTGATCGGCTATCTTCGCCAGGTCCTCTTGATGTGCAGTCACTGTATTCTCCGTGTCGAAATGAGACGCCATTCTGCTATGTGCGCTGTACTCAAGCAAGTAAGCTAACCCACTTCCGCAGACCGTCCTTTATTCCCGCTCCGCATCTAAACAGAAGGCGGATTGCCTCGCCCAAAGCCCCATTCGAGAGGATAGAGATGGCGGACACTGCGACGGCGCTCAAGGAAATCTTCGACGAAATGTTCACGCTGCTTGAAGATCTCGAGACGCGTAATGTCGCGGTTCTCGAATATTTAAGAGAGCAGGGAGGCGTGACGGACGAGAAATTAGCGTGGTATCTCGATCGCGCCGCAGCCGCGAGCAACGTGAAATGGCGAGCCGCGCGCGTTCGAATGGAGTATTTGCTAGCGCCGGCGCCGAAATCGACGACCGAACAAGGGAAGGACGAGAAGTCGAAGGGATCGCAAGCTCAGACAAAAGAAAAAAAGTCGGAGAATGGCGGGGCGAAAGCGGGAGACGGGAAAGAGCCGGGGAAGAAAGCCGAGTCGAAAGAACTGGGTAAAGAACTTGCTACGGCGGAGCTCGGCGCGAAGAAGCCCGATGAGGAGTCCGGCGAAGTAAAACTTGATAAGGGTCAAAGTGCCGAACCTGCTGCGGATGAAAAGGCAAAGGACAAAGAGCAGGATGGCGTCAAGAAGGGCAAAGACGCGGAGAGGAAATCGAGTGGCGCCGAATCGCAAACTGCCGCCCTTGTGGGTGAAGAGAAATCGGATTCGCGGAAAGATGAAAACGGGGAAAAACAAGCGCCACAGATTCAGAAAGCGGCTAAGTAGGCGAGGCCGCACGCGCGACAAGACCTAACCGACTGACGGCAATTCATCCAAACTGGCTTGGAGCAAAAAAAGAGGAGGGCCGTTAGCCCTCCTCTTTTCCTTTTGCGTGCGAGGTTCCTCGCGCGCTCTTCTGCCGTGCGTTAGAACGTAAAGCGTGCGCTGAGCTGCATTTGACGAGCGTTGGTTGCGGTGCTGGTGTAAGTGTTGAACTGCGCGCTGCCGAACTGATTCTGATATCCAGAAAAGTTCGGATGGTTGAGAACGTTGAAGGATTCCCAGCGGAGCTCAAGCGCTTTGTGTTCGGTGAAACGGATGTGCTTGCTGACCGCCGCGTCGAAGTCGGTCAATCCGTCGAGACGGAGATGGTTGCGGCCGCTCGTGCCGACTTGCTCGAGCAGAGGTTCGCTCACCGGAAGAGCGGTGGGCACAACATAGCTCGAGAAGAACGGAAGCGGATGCAGTTGGGTCGCGTCGCCGTTCACGGGTACATTGACTGTGGAGTTGCCATTGTTCGTGCCGTTGAGCAGCAGATCGCTGATACCGCCGATCGGTGCCGCCACGACGGACACAGGGAAACCGGACTGACTGGTGAAAATCCCGCTCTGGCTCCAGCCGCCAAAGAGATATTTCTTCCAGCCGGAGAAGTGGTTTCCGAACGGCAGGTCGTAGTTGTAACTGAGCACGAAGCGATTGCGCAGGTCGAACTGCGAATTGGAGCGGTTGGCCGAGATAGGCGCCGCTGCGTTGATTGGCACGGCACTGTCGTTGACGAGGACACCGAGCGCATCGGAAATGTCGTCGAGGCTATGGGCCCAAGTGTAGTTTGCATCAAAGGTCAATCCGTTTTTGAAGCGGCGAATGCCTTCGACCTGCAGCGAGTTGTAACTCGATGTGCCAGTGCTCTGAACCTGGGTGACCTGGTTGAAGCGCGGGTCGATGAGGTCGTTGAGCGGGCCGAACGCGCCGCCCGACTCCGCCAGGAACGCGGACTGGAACTCGGCGAGACGGGCTGTTTGATCCGCGAGGCTGGTCGGCGCCGCCGGAATGTTGGCCGGACTTACAAGGTTGATAGGCTGGCTGACCTGCAGATGGTCACTGCGCGCGCCTACATAGGTGACCTTCATTACAAGGTCAGACGCGAGCTGATATTCCACGCCGGCGTCCCATTGTTGGTTCCGAGGGTTCTGGAGATTCTGATCCACCGGAGAGAAGCCGCCGAAGTTGGTCTGAGCCTGGTTGAACTGGCCAACCGTTGCGATTGCGTTTGCCTGTGCTGGCGATGTGCCTGCAACGAGATTCGCCAACGTGTTTCCACCCGTGAAGGACTTGATGTCGACGATGTTCACGAATGGCGGAGAGAAGCGCAGGTTCGTAATCGGGTTCTGGTAAATGAAGTCGTACGCGATGCCGTAGCCGCCGCGGACGACGAGCTTGCCGTTGCGCGGATTCCATGCGAAGCCGAGACGAGGTGCCGGATTCCAGTTGCGATTGAACGCGGTGCCGCCGAGATCGACGCCCCCGAGCGGTCCTGTGCCCAACACGCCCAACGGAGTCGTGTTGTTGGGATCAAGATTCGACAACTGGCCCGAGCCTTCGGAAACGCCGCCGGAAGATTCGAGGCGGAAGCCTAGATTCAGAGTCAAAGTGCGCGTAATGCGGAAATCGTCCTGCACGAATCCGAACGCATCGAGCGCAAAATTGTGAAGATGAGTATTGCCGATGAATTGCTGGAATTCGCTCGGCGTGCCGGCTTGGAAGTCGGAGATGGTGTTGAATGCGATGACACCCTGTGCTTCTGCGTCGAAAAAGCTCGGCGCCTGATAGCGATTGATGTCAACGCCCCATTTCAGCGTGTGACGGCCGCGGGTCCAGGATACGGTGTCGGCGTATTGGAAAGTATTCTGCGTGCGGCCTTGGGGAATAATGCTGTTGATACCGAAGTTTGAAGTGCCGTCTCCGAATTCGATCTCGGGGCCTTCGGGGAACGGCGAGTTCACATTGAACGATGGGTTCACGCGGCCGAAGCCGAAGCGAAAGTTGTTGATCAAATTGTTGGAGATTGCGGCCGTGTAACTGACCGTCAGATCGCGTGGCGTCGCGGTCGTTGAAGCCCCGAACCCAGGCAGATTTGTATCGATAAACGTGAGGCCTGGGCTGATCGTATTCGCTGGCGCTTGCCCATATTTCACGAACAAACCATCTTTGCCCCCGCGAAGCACCTGATCGACGCGCACCGTCCAGATGTCACCGTCGGTCGTGTTCGCAGAAGATCCAGGCAGGCTGCCCGTCGGTGATGTTGGCGAGCCGTTGGCTGCAAAGAGCGCAGCGTCGGTCGGGTCGGTGATCGCTGCCGCCTGCGCCGGCGTCAACACGCTGGCGATGACGGTCTGGCCTGCTCCGCGCGTGCGATCCACTTCCCCACTGGCAAAGAAAAACGTGTGATTCTTGATGATTGGTCCGCCAATCGTTGCGCCGCCCTGGTTCTGAACGATCTTCGGAACCGCTCCGCCTTCGGGAGTGAAATACCCGCGGGCGTTACCCAAGCCGCTGTTCTGGAAATAATCGTAGAGAGAACCGTGAAAGTCATTCGTGCCACTCCTGGTTAGGATTTGCACCTGCGAACCGGAATTGCGTCCGAACTCCGCGTCGAAATTGTTGGTGATCACTTTCACTTCGGCGACCGCGTCCTGAACGAACGCAGCGCCGGATTCACCGGTCGTGGAAATGTCAGTAGCGGTCACGCCATCGAGCGTGATGTTGTTCGCGCGGCCGCGGGAACCATTGGAGTTGAAGCTGCCGGCGCCGAGAAATGGATTGTTGATCGAAACCGGAGCCGTACCTGGCGAGAGCGTGGCGTAAATCACTGGATCGCGCGCCTGGTTCGGCAGCGCCATAGCTTCGTCTGAATTGATGGAATTGCTCACCTGCGCGGTCGCGACATCCAGCGTTGGAATGGCGCCGGATTCGACGACAACGCTTTCGCTCACATTGCCAAGTTGCATCTGTGCGTCGATGCGTGTCTTCTCGCCGCTGCGCACGACGGCGTCCTGCGTGAACGACTTGAATCCGTCTTTTTCGACGGTCACGCGATAAGTGCCGATTTCGAGTTGAGGTGCGGAGAATTCACCCGCATCGTTGGATGTGATTTGACGAGTCTGACCGGTGTTTAAGTTCTTGATGGCGATTTTAGCGGCGGCGACCGTTGCACCCGTCGAATCGGTGATGGTTCCAGATAAGTCTCCGGTGAGATCTGCAAAAGATGGAGCGACCACCAACAACAAACTAAACAGCGCTGCTACCACTACTCGTACCGCGGTCTTATACATTGCGACAATTCCTCCCAAAGTAAGGCGTGCGAACCAACTGCAACTATCAGCACTGTCCCCCCCTGGGCAGAGCTCTTCACTCGTCACCTGATGTCTGACGACAATGCAAGGCGAGTGCCAGCGCAGGAGTGGAAAGTATGTTTGCGTAATATGTTCAGAATGTAGCGGTTAGTGAATGTAAATACCGTTGATTTATAACTCGGACGTGGATTCCGCTACGGAAATATACGAGTTATATGAATTTTTGAACGTGAGCGATGATGAGGTGAGTACGAGACATATTTTTTGCAGAGAGCACTCTCAGAAATAATATTTCGTGATGACATCATCGACACAGCAATTGAGTTTAGAGTGTTATTGCGTCGTTGAGAGGTTCCCGTCACGTCTGTGGATTGTTGCAGATTTCGTTGAATTTACAGGAGAATCAGAGCAATTTTTGATGAGTACGGATATCCATCCATTCTGAATAAGGCTTTAGATATAGGAGTGCGCTGCGACCGCGGAGTTGGCGGAGGAAGAGTTCCACTGCGCGCGCTTGGACCGCAGAATGCACGCCACCGCTGTCGCCGGAGGTCTCGCTGTCTGGCCGAACGAGTTCGATTCCGACTTCGACGGCCTGGACGCGGGTGCGATCCCTGATCAGGAAATCGCCAAATGCGACGGCGCGTGTAATTTCAAATTTCGCTGCGCGATCTTTGTTCGTATTTTGGATCCGCTCTTTTAATGACGTAAGCGCGGCTTCGACGGTTTCACGATCGAACCTGGGTGATTTCGCGCCGGAAACGGTTTCACCGGACTGAGTGGTGATCCATTCGCCGGATTTGTGGGATTGAACGTAACCCTGTGCCTGAAGTAACGCTACGGCGCGCTCGGCTTCGTCGCGCGAGATGTGAAGTGTTTGCAAGAGATCGCGGAGCGACCAACTTAGCGAGCCCTTCGTGTCGCGCAGAAAACTGAGAGCGGCTTCGGCGGGTAGGGTTGCACGCGAGGCGGATGAGAGGGCAGGGTGCGTAGATTTTGGCGGAGGCGGGATGTTCTTCGTTGTTACATGTGGAGAAGGCGGGGGCGCGGCGCGCGCAGGATCGTTCTTGACCGTTTCGTTGCGCTTTGGTTCGGGAGTAATGTTCCGCGGGGAAGGTGAGCCGGACTTACGCTTCGATTTCAGAGGAGCTTGTTTTTTTGCCATTACGGATCCGTAGAAAACCGACGGGCAGGATAGCACGAGGGCACGAGCGCGCGGCCCGACATGAAAAAACGACAGCGCGGAGACGCTGCGGTCGAGACCACAACGCTCCGCGCTTTGTTCATGCGGTTGAGTTGAGTCAGGAGGCCTCGCGCTGACTTACGCTGTGGCGCTTACAGAATACCGCCGGTGACGCGAACGATTTCGCCGGTCAGATATTTCGAGTCGGACGACGCGAGATACACCGCCGTCGGCGCGATGTCGTCGGGTTGGCCGATGCGGCCGAGCGATGCAGTCGTCTCGATCCACTTGCGGAAGTCGCCTTCCGCGAAACCTGCGGTATGGACGCCTTCGGTTTCAATCATTCCAGGATTAATCGAGTTCACGCGAATCTTGCGCGGGCCGAGTTCTTTCGCGAGCACGCCGGTGATGGCATCGACGGAGGCTTTCGTGGCGGTATAGGTCGCCGAATTCGGCGGATAGATCGAGCTTACGCCAGAACCGACATTGATGATGCTGCCGCCCTCGGTTCCGATCAGCTTTACCGCTTCCTTCGTGGTCAGCAGCAGTCCGAGCACGTTGAGATTAAACTGTTTGTGAAAGAGTTCTTCCGTGATGGCTTCGAGCGGGGCGAACTCGTAGACTCCCGCATTGTTCACCAGGATGTTGACCTTGCCGTATGCCTTCTTCGTTTCCGCGAAAAGCTTGGTGATGTCGGCCTGCTTCGAGACGTCGCCTTGCACCGCGATCGCATTGCCGCCCTTCGCCGTGATCTTCTTCACGACGCGGTCCGCGCCTTCCTTGCTTGACGCGTAATTCACAACAACCGATGCGCCCTCCGCAGCTAGCGCCTCGGCAATTGCCGCGCCAATCCCTTTTGATGCACCCGTTACCACTGCAACCTGATCCGTTAGCTTTCCCATGACGCTCTCTCCACCCCGGTTGGGGTTCCGATATTTAGACAACTATCTAAATGATGCGGTGAGTAGAGAAAGGTTGCAGAAAATTCGGGGAGCTATTCCGAGTGGTCGGGCGCGAACCCTTACCGGCAGATTTCAGACCAGTTAGCCAAGCTGGGGCAACACAACGGCGACAAAAAAGCCGAACACCAGCATTGCCAGAAGGCAGATCCAGATCTGGTTGGTCCGGCGGAATCGCCGTTCGGCATTCGGGTTAACAAGAACGAAATTCCATCGTACCGGATCGCACGCATCTTTTCGCATGAAACAACTCCTTGCATCGGGATAGCCTCGGGGAGGGAAGGGCCTCACATCGAAAAGCGGCACGCGGCCTGCCAGGGTGGAAAGGACGTCTGGAGAGCGCTCGGTTCGGGAACAACAAGCCGCGATCATCCGCATCAGTGAGACGTATCGCAATACGATATGGTTACAGTTGGGGGCAGTTCCTGGCGGCGAGCCGTCGGTTCGTAGAATTCTTGAAAAAACACGCACGTGAGTATGGCGAATAAAAAGCGAATATGCTATCTTCGCTCCGTCGAGGCTGCTATGACGGTTCGCTCCTGCAAAGTCACCATTACCGATCTGGAAGGCGTTGCTCACACCGTTGAAGTCACCGCTTCGAGTCTGTATGAAGCCGTTGCGCTTGGCCTGGCTTCGATTCGCGGCAATCAGTGGGTCCACGGAATGTTCGATGGCTTCAACGCTGTGAAGGTGCGGGTCACCGACGTTCCCGTGGATCATGAAGTGAAGCTGAAGGACTTCACGCAGTGGCTGGAACGTCAGGGGAACACGCCGAAAGACGTAACCGCTCGAAAGAAAATTCGGGAGATTCTTGGGCTTGCGAGATCGGCGACGTTGTCGCGGACATCTTAAACGGCAGATGTCCGAGCGAAGGGATCGCGAGCTGGAAAAAGAGGAAGGGCGCAACGAAGCCCGCAGCGAAGATTGTTTTGCGGGTTTACGCCCCAGCGCCGAGAAGTTCCATATGAGTTTGATACAGTCCGTCGCGCCGGACGAAAGCTTCGTAGCGAACGAAAATCTTGGTGCCACGCTGATGCCCAAGGATCCGGATCCCGTGCATGTACTTCGTCTTCAGGAACAGCTCCAGAATCGTCGGAATATCATTGGTTCGAGGCACAGTGAAGTCGTCGTAGGGCCTGCCAATCAGTTGCGCCTCGCCGTACCCGAGGAGTTTGCAGAAGGCCGGCGAAACCTCGACGAATTTTCGTTTCTTGTTTACGACGGTGACGAATTCCGGTTCGATCCTCGGATGAGATAGAGCACTCAAATCAACCGCCGGCCGAGGATCAGCACGAGCCAAGAGGAACTGTTTTGTGGCTGCCATGAGAAGTTCGGCGAAATATATGCCCGCCACGAGCCAGAGTCCACGCCACCGATCCACGCCACCGATCCTCACCCAGACAACACCAAGTTTGCGTTGATTACCTTTCGCCTTGGAAAGATCGTATGGCCCACAAAAGCAAATAGCCCCGCTTGGGCTTCAGTCTAGCGGGGCAAATGGTTTTTCGAGGGATCGCAACTCTAGCAAATCGGTAACTTCATCTATCCGGTCAGATAGTGATTTCTTCTTCTGCACTCTAACTCTGCTCGCAGTAGCCGCGGTATTCGTCGAATTACGAAGACTTACTTTTTAGCGGGTGTCTTTGGGGCGAAACTCCCGAGCCTCGTGGTTCACGTGCGTGGCGCACTGTTCACGACATAGATCGTGCTTTTGGCGACTCAAGTTGCGCTTGTCTCAAGTGGACGGATTCGATGGCACATGCAGCTCGGAACAGTTGGCATGTTCCTCGCGCCGGATGGTCGTAGTTGGTTTCGCCACCCTCATCGCCGGGGTGCGGAGACACTCTCTTCCCCCTGTTTCTCTACGAATCGTCTTAGTCGGGGATACATTCACACTATGCAGCCGGGCTGGTATTCTGGGCATATGTCGCTCGAAGTGACCCGGCTACACATAAGCGGCTAATGGTGCTCGCGATCTGCATCATCCTAGCTCCTGCGATCTCTCGTTGGCCTTTTCACTTTATGGGAGCACGGTCGCATTTTTCATCGTCCTTGATTCGTTCATCTTTCTTGTCGTCGCCTACGATCTATGGACGCGCCGGTCTCTTCACCGCGCCACAATCTGGCGAGTAGTCCTGACCGCGAGCTGGCAACTCACCTATCCCTATTTGGCGCACTCAAGATTTATCGATCACATTGTGGCCTGGTTGGAGAAGGGCTGAATCGCTCGAGAAGCAGAATCGTTGTGCTAGGCGCCCTTGCCTTTCGCTTTTGGCTTCGGCGCAGCCCGGTCGGCACACTTGGCGGTGGCGCGACTCGGAGCAGTCTCATCATCCTCATACACGAGATCCGGGCGGCGGTACGAATCTTGGTGACCGCAAATTGGACAGGTAAGTGTGAAGTTCGGCGGTACCTCGGGCTTCTTTGGCATGAAATAGCTCGCGATTCCCTCGCTGGCGATCGCGGCATAGATGCACTCCGCTCGGCACTCTTTACATCTCAAAACCCATCGTTTCGTGCTCATACCTTCGAAGAATACGAAGTGTGGGAAAAGGGCGGAATACGGGCCGGACCTGATTCCAGAGGGATTTTACATTGGGGAACGAACCGCGATGGGTACTGTTACTCTTAAAACCGTCAGCTCAACTTCCAGGCTTCTTGGATCGACTCTTCCAATTTGATTTGCCTCCACGGCAATCCCAGAATACTGAGCATGTAGAAAAACCGGAGCAAAATAGACCCGAACGTTATTGGCAAGGCAGTATCGGGACAATGAGCTCGTTGGAGCACTTAAGGCTCCCAACAGGGCCGCCAGGATGCCGGATGGTCAAGCGGGGAATCCGGGCGAGAGATTTTCATTGTATATTGCCGGCCGGGGGCGGTGACACCCTCTATTTCTAACCGTAAGTCAGAACCCCGCGGGGCATGTCAGGGCATGCCTCATATTCCGCTGGCAAGCGGTGGTAAAACGTACGCCCCCGTTCAGTCAACTCATTCAAACTTCGGTAGCGACCAAGGTTTGCCAAAGCGTGGTGCCACGGTGCGCGCCCATTAAATGGGCGCTTGAAGCGTCAAGTATGCCCGAAACCCGTTTAGGCTTTTCATTTTCGATTTGAGGAGCGCCCTGAAATCGCTAAGTGCCGCCAGCTCAAGCGTTTTCAGATTTTGAATAGAACCTTGACAAGGTTCAGTCGTGACGTTCGGAGACTAGCCGATTTCTTTCGATGTCACGGGACCCGTCGGGGCTTTAGTAGCGCGCTCTTAAAATTTCGGGCGGATCGTCATCCCTAGAGAACCGGTCCAACTCACTTTGCTAAGCCGAAGCACGGCGAAAACCACATGCCCGGTAACGCGAAGCAACCAGGCGGGTTGAAATTCCTCAGGAAAACGCATCACATCGCACGGCTTGTCCGCGAAGTATTAGGTTGAGTAAGCTCTTCGTCGATCTTACGGTCCGCGAATGGCTCGTTCACGAGATTCTGCGGAATGCTTTGACAAAATATCTACGTTCCGATTAACTAGCCTTCTAAACCGAGCTGAACCATCGACCAGTTTTTTGTCGAGGTCTAGAATGCTAGCCTTGAATGCATTAGGCGTTGAGAAACATGGCGCGAACTGCTAACCCAAGGAAAGCAATCTAGCAATCTAGTATGTCAACAGTTCGATGCTCTCATTTAGCTGCGATGGCTCTAGCATTGCTCTCATTCCTTTTCGGTGTTCCGTCAAGTGTCACCTTTGCGCAGCAAGGCAAGTTCGTGCCAACCGGAAGTATGGCCACGGCCCGTGGCGTTCACACAGCGACCCTGCTCAATAATGGAAAAGTTTTGATTGCCGGCGGCGAGCAAGACGCTGCCACCGTTTTTCTTGCTAGTGCTGAGTTGTATGACCCCACTACCCGATCGTTCAGCCCTACAGGGAACCTTGACACGGCGCGTTGGGCTCACACGGCGACGCGGCTCAACGATGGAAAAGTTCTAATTGCCGGCGGCGAGAACAAGAATGGCACCCTTACGGATGCCGAGCTGTACGACCCCAGTACCGGAACTTTTAGCCCTACAGGGGACCTCAACACGCCCCGTTCGTTTCACACAGCCACACTACTGAACAACGGAATGGTTCTGATTGCCGGCGGCTGTTGTTACGTTGCTAGTGCCGAGTTGTATGACCCAACGACCGGAACCTTCAGCCCTACTGGAAGCCTCAATGTGGGTCGCGAGTATTCCACTGCAACCCTGCTCAAAGATGGAAAAGCTCTGCTTGTCGGCGGCAACGCCGGCCAAGGTGACCTCGCTAGCGCCGAATTGTATGACCCAACCACTGGGACCTTTACAACCACTGGTAGCCTCAATTCAGCCGAGAGGTACCAGGCGGCGACGCTCCTCAACGACGGGACTGTTTTGATTACTGGCGGCATTGATTTCCCCACGGTGGCTGAACTGTTCAATCCCAACACCGGAAGCTTTGCTGTTACGGGGCCCCTCATGGCTCGCTGGCTACATTCAGCGACTCTCCTCAGCGATGGAACGGTTTTGGTTGCGGGCGGCTACGACGGCACCAACGATGTTAGCAGTGCCCAGCTGTACGGGCCCGCCACTGGAACTTTCAGCCTTACCGGAAGCCTGAATACGGCTCGTTGGCAGCAGACAGCAACGGTACTCAATGATGGAACAGTTCTGATTGCCGGCGGCGAGCAAGTCAGTGGTATCTCTCTTGCCAGTGCCGAACTTTATCAGATCGTTCATGCGCCCGTGGTGAGCCTGTCGGCCACCAGCGTTGTCTTTGGCGATCAACCCCTCGGCACTACGAGCGCCACGCAAACCGTGATCTTGCAAAATGCTGGGTCCGCCAACTTGAGCATCCAAGCGGTTGCTCTTGCAGGCCCGAACGGTGGCGACTTCGCAATCGGAAACGGTTCGTCTTGCACGAACGGAGCGTCGCTCGGTGTGAACAGTACTTGCACGATTCAAATTACTTTCACACCGACTGGTTCAGGAACTCGCAACGCGACTGTGAGCATTATCGATAATGCTGCGGACAGCCCGGAATCAATTTTGTTAAGCGGCACAACCGCGCCGGCGCCTTCGGTGTCGGTGACTCCGCAGAGTGCCACTTTTGCTAGCCAATATGTCGGAACGTCCGGGCTGCCGAAGAGTGTGACTGTAATGAATCACGGCAGCGCTGCGCTCGATATCGGAAGTGTGACGGCCAGCCCCGACGATTTCGGAACACTGAGCGCCTGCGGCAACACTCTAGCACCTGGGTCAAGTTGTGCCATCGGTGTTTTCTTCGAGCCTACTACAAGTGGCCCTAGAACCGGGACACTCACGATTAATGACAATGCCCCAGGCAGTCCACAAACGGTTGCGCTAAGTGGTACAGGACAAGACTTTTCTATGGCGCCTGTGGCCCCGACCGCTACCGTGACCGCTGGTCAGTCGGCAACATATTCTCTATCCCTCTTGCCCGACGGTGGCTTTAGCCAGACCGTTTCTTTTGGTTGCACCGGAGCTCCAGAATTTTCTACATGCGTCGTTTCACCAAGTTCGGTCACCTTGAACGGGGCCAAGGCCGCCACCGTAACGGTCACCGTCTCAACCACTTCTTCGTCATTCGTTGTTCGGGTTCCTTGGATGAGTCCACCGGACAAAACGAACTTTCGCTTGGTGCTCGTATTTGTGCTTCTGTTGATCCTCGGCATGGTGACTGCCTTGGTTGGATCGCGTCCGAAAAGGACGCATTCTTTGGCCGCAGTGTTTACGTTGCTGCTGTTCTCGCTGGCGATCATGATGGCTGCCTGCGGTGGCGGCGGTAGCGGAACGAAGAACCTAGGAACCCCGCCCGGAACTTATGTGCTGACCGTGTCGGGAGCTTTCAACTCAGGTTCTACAAGCTTGTCGCACAACGCAAAACTCAGTCTCCTTGTGCAATAACTGGTCGCTTCTGCAGCCCATCGTAAGTCACGGAAAATAAAAAAACTGCCGGCGTTTATCTACATGGAAAATGGTGGAGGCGGGGGAGTCGAGACACCATCACTGCGCGGAAGCCCGTAAATCATTGATATTCATAGGAAATAAGAACCTACAGAACCGAAAAAACCGAGACTTCGGCTGGAAACCGGTCGAAAAACCGGTCGAATTTTTCAGACACAGAAAAAGGCCCTACGCCGTTTCTGACGAGGGGCCAGGTTGAGCTCAGGCCTTGAGCAAGCCGCGGGCGCACTCGTAGTTGTTGGAGACGATCAGATCGCGAGTGAGCGAAGCGAAGCGCTCGAGCTTGGAGATCGCATTTCAAGTGCCCGCATTACTGGACGAATGCCGTCCTAGGACTTCACTTGTCCGGCAGCGTTTATCAGATTTGAGAGCTTTGCCCAGTCAGGGTCTCGTTGTCTTCGTGTCGTTGTCTTCGTTGACAGGAACAAAACCTGGTGCTATCAGCTTTAGCCATGATTCGAGGTGCGAGAGTTGCCCTAGTTGTGGTTGCTATTTTCTCGATTACCTTCGTTCTGATCAGCCCGTATCCGACTGACGACGTTGACGGCGTTCTGAGACTGAATCACACTGCCCAGGCGCAAACGATCGTCAGTCTCGCCCTCCCGCGATCCCCGATTCTCGTAGTTGTCCCATTCCTTTTGTCGATGTCTCCGAGTGCTACTCAACATTTGACCACGTCGGAGTTGCGTGATCTCGTCTGCGTTTGTCGCTGCTAGGCCTTCTTTCCAAATTCTTCAAAAACTCCGTGAGCTCCTCTTCCTTAGAGTAAGGACGATGTTGCGGCCGCCAGCACCACTAAGGGACTGCGAGTCAGATGGCGAACTCGACGAACGTTAGCGCACCCTATGATCGTGTCCCCTTTCGACGGGAGCCAGACGAGGAAGAAAACGAAGGGAAGACGTCGGCAAGAGAGAAGATGACAATGACGACGACGGCTATCCAAAAGGTCTGGCGCTCAGCCGCGCCCGGTTTGCTAGGCGCAATTGGACTGGCGCTCGTAACTCTTGTCTGCTTCCTGCTTCAAATCGGTCTTGCTACGGCCGCCTTGCTCTACCTGATGGTCGTTGTTCTGGTGTCCCTCAAGGGCAGCTTCGTTTCATCGACCGTGGTCTCCGTGCTCGCAGTTGGGTGCTTGGATTATTTCTTCACTGTTCCGCTTTTCGCCTTAGGGATGAACGATCTTCAGGGTTACCTGGGAATGATTGTTTTTTTGACAATCTCCCTGACCATCACGCGCTTAGTGACCAGAGTGCGCAAGCAGGCGGAAGAGGCGCTTTCCAGTGTGAGCTACAGGGTGATCAAAGCAGAAGAACAGGAGCGTCGCCGGATCGCAGCAGACCTTCACGAAGACATTGGTCAACGGCTGACTTTGTTGGCGCTAGGCATTGAACGACTTAAGACAGATACCCTCGATCCTTCGGTCGACCTGCCCGGTCGCATGGACGCAGTATGGAAGCAAACCTTGGAGATATTGACCGATGTCAAAGCCTTGGCACACGAGTTGTACTCTCCAAGGCTGGAATATCTTGCCATCGCAGCGGTCATGAGCAGTTTCTGCAAAGAGTTTGGCGAGCGGAAAAGAGTAGAGATTGACTTCAGGAGCGACGGCTTACCCAGCGCCATACCACGAGAGATTTCACTTTGCCTGTTCCGCGTGCTACAGGAAGCCCTGCACAATGCGGTGCAACATAGCGGTGTGCGGCAGGTCGATGCTCGATTATGGGGGACGTCGGATCAGATTCAATTGACGGTCAGCGATTTTGGCGTGGGCTTTAACCCCGGAACGGGAAGGGAACTAGGAGGGCTTGGTCTCAACCGCATTCAGGAGCGGCTGAAGCTGGTGAAGGGAACCCTTTCCATCGACTCGCAACCCAAACGTGGTACGACGATCTGCGCTCGCGTTCCTCTCAGTTTGGGAAGCGATTCCATGCGTGTAGTCAGCCAGCAACCGCCGTAATTCGAGACTGTCCGCCCATCAGTTCTGCGAATAGCCCGACCGAGCCATTCGCACCCAGCATTAGAGGGGTTAAATTGACACCGTCACACTTCTCGGAACGGGTGGTTCAGATTTTGGATTCAGCAACTCGTCGGTGAGTTCGGGGTTCAATAGATTAGGCGAGGGCTGCTTTGGCAACATCTTCAATTCGGGTTCTCGTGGTAGATGATTACGAACCCTTCCGGCAATTTCTTTCCTCAAGCCTGCAAAGCACATCTAGTCTATACGTTTATTGGGAAGCATCGGATGGGTTGGAGGCGGTTCAGAAGGCCGAAGAACTGCAACCAGATTTGATCCTGCTGGACATCGGTCTTCCAAAGCTGAATGGAATTGAAGCCGCTCGGCGAATACGTAAAATCTCTCCCGAATCCAAAATACTATTCGTGAGCCAAGAATCCTCTGCCGAAGTGGTGCAGGAATCTCTCGGTCTTGGTGGGCGTGGCTACGTCGTCAAGACTGATGCCAGACACGAGCTACTTCAGGCGATAGACGTCGTTCTTAGGGGTGAGCGGTTTGTCGGTCGGAGGTTTTCTGGTCATGATTTCGTCGGAACTTCGCACGCGGGAGCATAGGACCTGCAAAGTGATATCTATGCTGGTATTCTCTGGGTAGCGTTCGGGGCGGAATGGAGACCCACATTTTCCATCGAATCTGTGCAGAGCATTCAGCTGTTTATTCGGGGTCAGAGTCTTGGTGATCTCGGTTGGAACCCCGCCGTTCCTAACCTGCCGCCCGTGCAGAATCGCTGCTTGAATCGAAAGGAACGCGAGCGTGGATCGTAGTACCACCCTTCGTTTGCGAGTTGATTGAAAGCACTCCACCCACTAACCGCAGGCGCTCCTGCATGCTGATGAGACCAAAACCACGGCTCGCCTTTGCTGCTTCGCGGTCAAAGCCTGCGCCGGAATCCTTAACCGTGAGATGAATCTCATCCGACGTTCCCCACAAGCGCACTTCGAACTGCCGTACACCACTGTGTTTTGCCGAATTATGGAGGGCTTCTTGTAAGACTCGGAAGAGACATAGAGAAATGTCCGCCGACAAAGGGCCGGGCAAATCGTGGCTTTGGAAGTCAATCTCCACTTTTTGCTGCTTGCCGAACTCTTGGCAGAAGCTTCTCGTTGCCCCGGCAATACCCAGATATTGCAACTTTGCCGATTGCAGCTCGTGTGATAAGGACTGAATATCGGTGGCTATCTCCGAAATCTGCTTCTGGAGTTCGCCAGTACGATTGCGGACTTCTGGCAAAACGAGAGGGTCTTCATGGACTTGCTGTAATTCGATGGCCACCATCGAGAGACGTTGACCCATGTCGTCATGAAGCTCTCTGCCGATTCGGGTACGTTCCTGCTCTTGTGCGTCGATCAACTTGCGGGTTACGTTCGAGAGCGCAGCTTCAGCAAGTTTTCGCTCCGTGACATCTATGTTGACGCCGATCATCTTTGAAGGCTCGCCAGATGCATCCGTGAAAACTTGCCAGCGCCCTGCGATCCAATGAACGCTCCCGTCAGCCCAGACCACCCGCCATTCACCTGTAGTTGGTTGTCCGCTTTTCATCGCGGCGTCAACCAACTTGATGACTCCGGCGCGGTCATCGGGGTGAACGAGATTCTCGAATGCAGTCTGTGTCCCGCCGAAACCGCCCAGCGGCAAACCGTACATTGCCTCCAGTTCCGGCGTCCAAGTATTCACTCCAGTCCGAATATTCCAGTCAAAAGTTCCTATGCGAGCCGCTTGCTGTGCTAATCGCAGCCGCTCCTCGCTGGCGCGTAGTGCCTCTTCTGCCAGCTTTCGCTCTGTGATGTCACGGGCTATTCCAGAAATGCCCACAGTTCCGCCAGTTGAATCCTTGATTGGCGAAATAGTTAGGGATACGTTAATTCTTTTCCCTGTTTTGGTAACACGAACCGTTTCAAAATTCTCGATGCGATCTCCCGATTTCAACGTTTCAAGAATCTTGTTCTCCTCATCCGGTAGCTCAGGCGGGACAAGCATACTAATCGGCTTACCTACGGCCTCAGCCTCCGTGTATCCGTAAATCTTCTGCGCACCTGTGTTCCAACTTACGATAATTCCATCCAAAGTCCCCGAAGCAATCGCATCGTCAGACGATTCGATAACTGCGGCATGCCTGTACCGCGCTTCCTCTGCCTTCTTTTTGTCCGTGATGTCCTCCACCATCGCAAGTACGAGCGGAGACGGACTACTCTTCAATAAAGAAATGCTTAAGCTCCCCCAGACCAAGGAACCACCTCGCCGAAAATAGCGCTTTTCCAGTTGGTAATGCTCTATTAAACCTGCTCGCAATTGCTGAAAAAGCGCCCAATCCTTCTGTGCGTCTTCAGGCGGAGAAAAATCGACGCAGTGTTTGTTGCGCAGTTCCTCTTCGCTAACACCTAGGAATGAGCAAAAGGCAGGATTTACGAAGAGAGGCTGCCCCTCTAGGTTTTCCACGACAATCCCAATGGGACTCGCGTTGAAAATGTCACGGAAGAGCTGAGTGTCGGGCGTCGCCGATTGTGCTGCATCTGCCATGGAGGAAAGGTATACAGCACTCGTACTTGACACTGCAAGTAGGGTTCGCCGCCAGCAGTCGTCGCCTGTAGCCTCAAAAGGTATACTGGAGGACCATCGCTAACGAGAATTTTGGAGTTGAAACGAAGCCAATTCTCGCGGTTTGGGAAGAACGCTGGCAAGGAGTCGCCGCGGAACAAGAGTGCTTTCCTCGCGCTCCTACGGCGCCGTTTCAAGCTGAACATTCTGATGGTCACGTTCCCCGGCAAGTTCAACAGCCGAGCCGTGGCTGCGATCACAGATGCGCAGTCCGCTCAATTTTTGGCGGCGCGGTTGGAGGAATTTCATTGCGATTCTAAGAGATGATCCAGTAGCGTGTAACCTCAACGAGAAGGCGCCGACAGCGAAGAAAGTGCCGCACGAAGTCGCAGACTACGCCGCTCGATACAGAACAATGAGCGCCGACGCGGTGAGGAAAGAATTGAGTCCCGGCATGAACCAACAGGGGCCAGCTGCAGCCGCGGAAGCAAATAACCTCGACGAGTGATTCATCTAGAGTTTGCAGCAGCCGAACTTCCCAATCGGACTGGCGTGGCACGACCGGATTTCTGCTTTACACAGTTGAAGTCTGCTCACGACTTGTACGATTACCCGACTTACCGGGAGGTAGCATCGCCGTAGGGAAGCACACAGCACCCGACCAGCTTCCGTTCTTAGGTGGCTAGGGTATTGCGAACCGAACTCGAAGGAATCGCTCGAATAGGGATGCCAGGAAGACTCCGATGAGTACGAGCACCAAGCTTATCCAAGCCGCTTCCCATTAAAATCCGGAAGCAACAACGCACATCGGCAAGATTGCCACCAACCTTGCCGTTCGCGAATAGGATTTGGCGAGCAAACCAACTAACAGCGAGGTAATCGCTACGGCTGGAAGAGACACGCCGAAAAACAAAACCCATCTACCGTTGATAAAAACTTGCCAAGGATTCGATAGGTCGGTCGAATAAGCTCCGTTCATTAATTTCCCAAAGTCGGTGTAACATTACGAAAGAAACTGACCGCGCGAGACAGCCAGGGTAACTTTCGCTTCTTACTCACGACGCCTCCAGAGTCCGCACAAACTCAGCTACTCGTGCCGCAGTGCGACCATCGGATCAACTCGCGTGGCGCGGCGGGCGGGGATGTGGCACGCGACCAGAGCGACAACGGCCAAAAGCAGCCCAACAGAGGTAAACGTAATCGCATCGGTCTCACTGACGCCAAAGAGCTGCGCCTTAAGCAAGCGTGTGAATGCCACAGCGAGCGCCGTGCCCACGACAAGGCCCGCCAGTGTGAGCCTGAATCCCTGGCCAAGAACGAGACTGTAGATGCCTCCCTGCTCCGCGCCGAGCGCCATGCGGATGCCGATTTCCCGCGCGCGTTGGCGAGTGGTGTAAGCCACGACGCCATAGATGCCGACGGCGGCGAGCAGCATGGCAAGAAGACCGAACGAGCCGGCAAACGTAGCCGCGACACGTCCAAAAAGTGTGCCGAGCTGCATGGTGACGGAAAGCGGATTCACATTGAACAGCGGCAACTCCCGATTGAGCTGATGGATGGTCTCTTCCACAGAAGAAGCGATGGTGCGCGGATCGCCAGTTGTGCGGAGGTGAATGGTGGTGTCCTGTGTCGGGCGAAATGCCTGGTAAATTGGTAGATAGATGACAGGCTCGGTCGGGGAGGTGAGTAAGCGGTATTTGGCGCTGCGTGCCACCCCAACAATGGTGAAGCGATCACCGAGGTCCGTCACCTGCTTGCCGATAGCGCTTTCACCCGGCCAATAGCGATCGACAAAGGCTTGGTTGACGACGGCAACGAGTTGCGAATCCACCGTATCCGCTTCGGTGAATTCACGGCCTGAAATTACCGAGGTGCGGAGAGTGCGAAAGTAATTCGGCCCGACGATCGCTCGGCTGATCTCCATCCATTCGTGCGGTTGTGGCACGTAGCCTTCGATCTGCAGATAGTCGGAGTGGATGCTGAAGCTCAGTGGCGAAAAATCAGCCAAGGTCACGGATTCGACCCCGGGGAGCGCCGAGAGCCTGTCGAGCACCTGCCGGTTGAACGCCACACCCGTCGCGCGCGTGTAACCAGCTGGCGAGAGCTCATAAGAGGCAAGCAGCAGATGACTTGCTTCGAATCCCGGATCCGACTGCTGTGCTTTCTGAAGGCTGCGGGTAAAGAGTCCCGCGCAAACCAAGAGAACGAGCGAGAGTGAAATCTGCGCCACCACCAGGCCACTCAAGAGACGACCCTTGTGCAAAGTAAGCGAGACGCTAGTCGCTTCCTCCTTGAGAACAGATTGCACCGGCAGGCTCGAAGACCGCAGGGCCGGAAGAATACCAAAGATGATCGCAGCGAGGATGGAAACCGCAATCGTCACGAAAAGCACGCGTTGATCGATGTGCGCGTCGTTTGTCAGCGGAAGAGAGCTGGGCGGAAAGAAAGCGACGAGGCTGCGAGAAGTCCACACCGTAATCACTATGGCGGCAGTACCGCCGAGCAGACCAAGCAGCAAGCTCTCGATCAAAAACTGGCGGATGATCTGTTTGCGTGAAGCGCCCATTCCCAGCCGGATGGCAATCTCGCGGCGGCGTCCGACCGAACGCACCAACAGGAGACTGGCAACGTTGGCGCAGGCCAGCAGGAGTAGGACCCCGGCGAGCCCCAGCAACATCGGAAGAATCTTGTAAAGATAGCCGTTAATACCAAAGGGAGAGCGCCAGAGGGGGTCGAGAGAAATCTCGTTCGGACGATCCCGATGATCCTCCGGGAACCGCTCGACGATTCCCTGCATTAGCAGGTTGAGCTCTGCCTCTGCCTGATTCTTCGTGACACCCGCGCGAAGCTTTCCAAGCGCGTTCAGCCAGACAGCGCCGCGATAATCGGGACGGTTCGAACCCCAAACGTCGCGATCCACCGAGAGAGGAATCCACAAGTCGGTGCGGAGCCCCGTTTTGCAGCCGGTGAAATCCCGCGGGGCTACCCCAATAACGGTGTAGGGATGGCGATTGATCTGAATCGTTTTGCCAACGATTTGCGGATCTCCAGCGAAATGGTTTTGCCAGACGGCGTAACCGATAACGACCACTGCAGCCCCCGCGCGCGGCATTCCTTCCTCCGGAAGAAAAGTGCGGCCGAGAATCGGGTGGACGCCGAGAACGTCAAAGTAACTGGCGGTGGTCAGAGCCCCGTAAATGCGCTCCGGCTTCGCAACGCCGGTGAGAGACATGTAGTCGTCGTGCCAGCCGAGAACCCCGGAAAGAGTTTTAGTGCGCTCGCTGAGGTCGCGAAGGTCGGGATAAGAAAATGGCGGGGTGGCATAACCGCTGCGATCGCCACGGTCGACGGTAACAAGGTCGCTCGTGTGAGCGACTCCGGGAATCGGGTTCAGCAAGGTAGCGCTCATCCAACTGAGCACGGTGGTATTGGCGGCGATGCTAAGCGCCAGCGTCAGGATGACGACGGCGGTAAAGCCGGGAGATTTGCGCAGTGAGCGGACGGAGAAGCGAATGTCGCGCCAGAGATCTTCGACGAAGGACTCCCATGTAGCGGAGCGAACTTCTTCGCGCGCTATTTCGACGGTGCCTGACTCCAGCCGAACCGCGCGTAGCGCTTCTTCGCGGCTGAGACCGTGCTTCATTTTTCCCTGAGCGGCCATCTCGGCAAAGACGCCGATTTCCTCGGACAGCTCCTGTTCGACCTGTTGCTTTCGGAAGAGCGACCGGAGCCCACGCGCTATTTTTCGGATCGACGCCATTTGCGTTCCTTACGATGACTCGAGGATTCTGGCGACGGCCGCTACTTGCCGGCTCCATTCGCGGGTTTCGTCGTTGAGTCTCTTTCGCCCTTTTTGAGTAAGCGAGTAATACTTCGCGCGGCGGTTGTTTTCGGTGGGTTGCCATTCGGCGTCGATCGAGGCGTCGCGTTCAAGGCGCTGAATGGCGAGAAAGAGCGAGCCGGCATTGGGTTTAAAAACGCCATTGCTGATCTGCTCGATGCGGACGGAGATGCCATAGCCGTGCATGGGTTCCAGGGCGAGCGTTTTGAGAATGAGCATGTCGAGCGTGCCCTGGATCAGATCGCTTGTCTTTTCCGGCATTCCGACGGTTCCTCCGCTTCCTCCTGGCCGACAGGAGGAGGATACGCCTCTCCTACCGGATGTCAAGAGGAGAAGACTTAACTTCATCTGGCAGGAGATTCATGTTACGGGGGAACTCAAGGCAGCCGTGCAGGCTTGGCAAACCCAAGCGACTCTCAGATGCCTGGTTAACGCTGCCAGTTCAAACGGTCGATGCAACACCATCGGATCAGTTGATCCGACAACACTTTCCCTGTGCAACCGATCCGTTTGGCTGTACTCGGTAAAACCTAGCCAGGATGGCGTTCCGACTGATCTAACCCTAGCGAGCGATTTTAGCGTTTGTTTTCGGGGCTTTGTGGATTCGAGTTGAGTGTTGCATCGACCTATTGAAACCACCGCACTTACCGGACATGTGCCGTAGGTGAAATCCGAACTGATTTCATTATCTCCAAAAGGTGTTCATCGATCGCGCGATACTGCGCCACCGTCAGCGCTGGAATGTCGTCAAGTGCGTCTGGCGAGACCGTTGCTACATCCGTTTCGAAAAGATAGCAAATACGTCCCAAATAAATGGCGTAAAGGTTGCCCTCGATGTACTGTGACATTCCGCCTTCGCCGGTTTTGTAAACAGAAAAAGAACGCTCTCCAAAGACGGCCTGCGAGTGCTTGGGCGAGTCCGACAGTGAGGCAGCCTTGGATTCGCATTTCGCCGCGCTCTTTACTGCAACAGCCGAGTAGACGATGCCAACACCCTCCAAGTTCGTCTTCGTGTACGGACCAGTGGCGCGACTGCGGGGAAATCCGCCTTCGCACGCGACAGAATTACTCACGGCAGGTACGTCGATTGAGACCGTTGCGGCCCTGTTGGGACATTCCTCCACGAAGGTAACGGAGAAAAGTTACTCGCACTGGGTGCGAGGGCGACAGGAGTCCTTAGAAGCCGCGGTCAAAAACGCGTGGGCCCATTTGGACCCACTAGCAGTTTGTTGAAAAATACCGTTCCGCTGCAACTTTAATTTGAAGAAACTCGTCTGAGAGAAGGAAGGCCGAGGAGGCGAGGGAATGCGCGGCGACGATGACCAGCAAGAAGGAATGTTCAGCTACATTTCCCCAGAGAAGCGCGTACCCGCAGATCATCCGCTGCGACCGCTGCGCAAGATAGTGGACGAGATTCTAAAAGAGATGTCGCCGAAGTTTCAGAAGCTGTACTCCAAAGTGGGGCGCCCCTCGATTGCGCCAGAGCGACTGTTGAGATCGCTGCTGTTGCAGATCTTTTATTCGGTACGCAGCGAGCGAATGCTGATCGAACAGCTACAGTACAACCTATTGTTCCGGTGGTTCGTAGGGATGGAGATGGACCAGACGGTGTGGAACCACGCGGTATACAGCAAGAATCGGGAGCGTTTGCTGAACGAAGAGATTGCGGAATCGTTTTTCCAGCGGGTGCTGGAACGTGCCAAGCCGTACATGTCGGATGAGCATTTCACGGTGGACGGAACGTTGATCGAAGCTTGGGCCAGTCATAAGAGTTTCCGGCCCAAGGACGGATCTGGAAAACCTCCCGACGTGGGAGGCGATGTGGACTTTCGCGGAGAGAAGCGCAAGAACCAGACACATGAATCAACCACCGATCCGGATGCCCGGTTATTCACCAAGTCCCGAGGAAGCGAGGCGAAGCTGAGCTACCTGGGACATGTATTGATGGAGAATCGAAACGGGCTATTGCTGCAGACCTTTCTGAGCGAGGCGAGTGGAAGAGCGGAGCGGGATGCTGCGCTGCTGATGGCGGAAGCGCTCCCAGCCGGAAAGCGCGTGACCTTGGGAGGCGACAAGAACTACGACACCCAGGAATTCGTTCGAGAACTGCGGGGGATGAACATCACCCCACATGTGGCGCAGAACACCACCAAGCGTAGGAGCGCGGTGGACGAGCGAACCGTGCGACATGCGGGGTACGCGGTGAGTCAGCGGAAGCGGAAACGAGTGGAGCAATCGTTCGGGTGGATGAAGATGATCGGGATGCTAAAGAAAGTGAAGTTGCGAGGGATCGAGAAGGTCGGGTGGCTGTTTACCTTCACCGGAGCTGCTTACAACCTGTGTCGATTGCGAAACCTGATGGCCAGAACATGATGGGGGATATTCCTTTCGGTCTCGCAGAGTATCTCGAGCGACCTGAAGCGCCCAAGCCGCAGTAAGAAACCCAGAATTCCGATACCGAAAGACTAAAAAAACCAGATTATTCAACAAACTGCTAACTCCTGATTTGTCGGATAACCGGAGAAGTCAATTCAAATGGACGGTAACCGCGTTTATCGGGATTTGGTGTTCGCAGCCACTACACCCTACCGTTCTCGGCGCATGTTCGATTCGTTCGCCTGTTCACTGCCATGCTCTTGTATAAGAATCTAAAGGCTACCGTTGGAAGGGTGATGCACGTGAAAGTGTTCGAGGACCAAGCGCCCCTAGTCATATTCGTCGGCATTGTGCTCGTGTTAGTCAGTGCGTTGGCGTTGGCCTACGCTCAATCTTCCAAAACAAGGCCCGAACAGGCTCGGAGACGAGCATCGTGGATTGCTGCATTTGCCTCAGGAGCAGTCGCGTTGTTTGCCACGCTGGAAATCGCTCTCCCGGTGCTAGAGGACCTTCACAATCCGGGCGGCCGCTCTCGTTCAGCACTGATTGGAGCCATCATCGTATGTGTCGTCTGTCTTTGTATTTGGGGAATAACTGTGAGGTGCATAATCTCAGCGGTGCGGAAAGGTTCGACCGATTGACTCGCACGGTGCTGTACCAACTCCTGGTAAGTCGGGTAACCGGAGAAGTCAATTCAAATGGACGGTAAACGGCGTTTATCAAGCACTTCCAGGAGTTGTCGAGCGCTTTTGATCAAGTATTCGGCAGTAAGATGATTGGCGTGACTGATCCGCCAAGATTCGAGAGGAGTTTTTCTGTTCGGCTCGAGAAATTCATCCGGGCTGTTCCTTCCGATGTCGTAACTCTGCAAATGAACTCTCAAACTGATTTCATAGCCTTTGAAATCTTACCCACCAATCAAAAGTCGGCAGCAATCGAAGGTGAGGCATCGACTCAAGGTGGGATCACATTTACAGTCGGTCGAGCAACGAGTGTAGAGCTAAGTGTGGGCGGCGAGGACCGCTTTTTTCAGATTTGCGAAGCAATTTTCACATCTCGGTTTTCTGAATCTGTCGTCTACTCTTCTAAGCGTCGCGTCCTCTGCGCCCAAATACAACTAGAGATTGGAGGCCGGAACGTTCGTCTCGGTGGACATCAGCTCTTCTGGTGGCTCTTCCCTAACAAACGCAAAGAACTCTTGCAGTACCAACCTTACTTCTAGGAATACGAGCGTTTGCCGCCTCCTAGGCGCCTGGCAATCTCCAACTCCTGGTTTGTCGGGTAACCGGAAACTGGCCGCGCCAAGATTCCACTTGGAAGATTACCGCGTTTATCAGGAGTTGGGATCGGACATCTTGCGCTTGAAGGTCTTTGTTCATAATCGTCACTAGTCGGGAATAAAGTAGGTCTTCTGGCACTTCCACCAGTATCGCAAATACAAAAATACTTCGAGTCCAGCAGCTACCATGACAGCCGACGCAACCCACCCGTTCGGCTCTGGATGCCAGAGAATAGGTGCCAAACAAATCACTCGTCTTCTCCTCAGTGATCCAGTAGATTTCGGATTCGAGGTGTGCAAAATGCGCAGACTATTGGTCGCGTTGCTCTTTGTTGTGGGGATCGTGTCATTGGCGGGGTTGAGTGTAGCCGCGCAACAAACTGCTGCTGGTGCGACCGGCGGGCTGACCGGCAGGTGGACAGTGAAGGCGGACTTCTATGGGACGCCGCTCTATTTTCAGTTGGAGCTCAAGGACGAAGGCGGAAAGCTCACAGGGAAGTTTTGGGGGGACAAGCTGGAGGGGACCGTCACTGCAAACGCGGTGCATTTTGTTGCGAAGGACGAACACGGAACGGAGGAATGCACGGCGACGATCAAAGATGACGTGATTTCCGGAACAATTGTTCACAAGGGTGAGGAAGACCCCGAGCATCCAGACACTCATTCGTTTACTGCGAACATGGCGCCGGCGCGGAGAGCAGGTGCGCCGCAACGGTATGAGTTCACCCCGACGAAGTTCTACCGGCAATTTTCAGCGTTGAACGAGCCAGTGCTGCGCGTTGCGCCGGGAGACACGATCCATACAACTACGGTGGATGCGGGCGGAACGGATGAAAAAGGAGTGACGCGGGTGCTGGGAGGAAATCCGGAAACCGGCCCGTTTTTTGTGGAAGGAGCGGAGCCGGGAGACACGCTCGTGGTGCATCTGACGCGGCTGCGCTTGAACCGCGATTGGGCGGGGAGTGATGACGATATCGTTCCGCGCGGAGTGGACACCGAGTGGGCCGTGAAAATGAAGGATGCTGGGAAAAGTGTGCGATGGCACCTAGATACGGCGCGCGGCGTGGCCACGGTGGAAAAGCCGACGGAGCATTTGAAAAATTATTCTGTGCCGTTGCGCCCCATGCTCGGATGCGTGGCGACGGCTCCCCCGCCGGCCGCGGCTGCTCCGGGGACGGGAGATTCCGGTGGCTATGGCGGGAACATGGACTTTAATGAAGTGATCGAGGGCGCGACGGTCTATTTGCCGGTGAGGGCTCCGGGAGCGGTGCTGTATTTGGGGGACGGCCATGCGGCGCAGGGCGATGGGGAGTTGAACGGGAACGCACTTGAGACGTCAATGGACGTGGAGTTCACGGTTGACGTGATTTCGGGTAAAGGCGTGCCGGGACCCCGTGTCGAATCGGCGACGCATCTGATGACGGTGGGGCTGGATGGGTCGATCGATGATGCCTTTCGCGATGCGACCACGAATATGGCGAACTGGCTGACCGACAAATATGCGCTGACTCCCCCTGAGGTGGCGGAGGTGATGGGTACGTCAGCGGAGTACAAAGTAAGCGAGGTTGCCGACCGCAACGCAGGAGTCGTGCTAAAGATCAACAAGGAGCGGCTGCAGGGTCTGCCGACTGCAACTCCGGCGAAGTAGTTTGCGACCTCGGTTTTCCGCCCGATGGTCCAAGCCGATAATTGCATGAGCGACCGCTGCAACTCCCTGGATGTCCCACTCATTTCTTTTCGCCGTCAACTCCCGATAAGTCGGGTAATCGGAAGCTTGAATTCACTTGGACGGTAACGGCGTTTATCAGGCACTACCAGTCGGAACGAGTTGCGTCTACACTTTTTCAATGGAACAGCCAGAGTTCCGCGACTTACGAAACATCTCGTTCAGCGAATTTATTTCTCTCATTTTTCAGCGAGACGAACCCGTCAAGCCAGAAGAAATTGTTCTAATGTCCGATGAAGTTGACGACGAAAGGCTATGCGCCTACTACGTGCGATTATTTAGGCAACCTGAATTTCTGTTGTCTCAATTTACGAAGGAACAGTTAGAAGCCGGGTTCTGGGCAATAATGGGTTACACGCACGAATGGTCCGCTGGACACCTGATTGAGTATTCAGACGCCACCCTAGCGAGTCGCAAAGAATGCATCGAGTCGATGGCTGTCCTATTCGAGCGCCTTTTTCTCAATGAGCCTCTCGACACGTCTGTTCACATGTGGTGGGACTCACTGTGCTACGCCTGGCACTGCGGGAACCGAAGTAGAGTGAACGGAGGCGAAGATTTGGAATTGCAGGACATCTATTTTCACACGCTGACCAAGGTTCTCGACCTTAATTCCTGGATTTGTCAGGGGGCTGCCCTTCACGGGCTTGGTCACCTTCATCATCCCGGCACGCCTGAATTGGTAAGTCGATTTATTGCAGAGCATCCCACTTTGTCCGATGAGCAACTGGCGTACGCTCGTGCAGCCGCTAAGTTCAATGTCCTGTGAGGTACGTCTCAACTCCCGATAAGTCGCATAACCGTCCACTTGAACCAAAACTTCACATCTCCGCGAACCGCGTTTATCAGGAGCCTAGAAAAAACGGCTCTGAGCAGGAATTCGTAAAACCACAATAGATGAGTGGGTTTCCGTCGTGGGTGCGGTTCGGCTAGACTCGGCGGAATGCGCGACAACGACTTCACGAAAATCCTGGGATGGCCGGGCTACCGAGTCTACCGGCACGAACTCAATGAAGCCGCCAAAACCCTGCGTTTATGGGTGCGGCGCAAGCGGGGGAACCGGAAACTGATCTGTTCGGGATGCGGACGAAAGTTTAGCGATGCGCAGGATTGCAACGAGCGCGAGGTGCGCGATTTGCCGTGGGGCGAGTATCGGACGACGGTGATCATCGAAGTGTATCGGGTGTGCTGTCCGCAATGCGGGGTAAGGGTTGAGAAGGTGCCGCAACTACCGAGTAAAGCGCCTTTTAGTAAGCGCTTCGAGGAAGCCGTAGGGTTGGCGTGCGAAAGCGCGTCGGTTCGCCAAGTGGCTCGACAGTTCCGACTGGCAGCCAGCACCGTGCGAGCGATCGACCTGCGGTATCTGCAGCGCTGGAGTGCCGTGCGTCGCAAAGACCCGCTCGTTCAAATGGGTGTGGATGAGATTTACTTCGGCAAGCAGATGAAGTTCATCACCGTGGTCAGTAACTTGGATACCGGCGAACCCTTGTGGTTTGGGCAGGACCGCAAACAGGAATTTTTCCGGACACAACGAAGCGCTACCCAACGGAAACGAGTGGAGGCGGCTTGCGTGGATATGTGGCGGCCCTTCACCAACAGCATTGAACAATGGGCGCGGAACTGCCGCATCGTCTACGACAAGTTTCACGTTTTGCAGCACGCCAACAAAGCCATCGATGAAGTGCGCCGGGCGGAGTTTTTCCGTAAAGGCGGGCGCATGCGCGGTGTAGTGAAGGGCAAGCGCTGGCTGCTGTTGACGCGCTGGACGAATCTGGACAGCCAGAAACGGCAGCAGCTAAACAATTTGTTCGCCCTCAACCGGCGGGTGATGAAAGCCTACCTTCTGAAGGAAAGCTTGGAGCGGTTGTGGACCTACCGCTATGAAGGGGCCATGCTGCGCTATCTGCAAAATTGGATCGATCAACTGCGCTGGCAACGGTTGGAACCCTTTCAAAAACTCGCCTACATGCTGTTGGATCACCTGGACGGCATCCTCAACTACTGCCGCACCAAAGTACCTTTCGGAGTGGTGGAAGCCATCAACGGCAACATCAAAACCCTACTTAGAAGGGGCCGCGGCTACCAGAATCTCGGCTATCTGTTGCTCAAGGCCCAACGCATGGCCTTCACCAAAACCGAATTCATCGTTCTTCAGAAGGCAGCCTAAAATGCGGGTCTCTACGAATTCTTGCTCAGAGCCGAAAAAACATCCCCGTCCCGATTATCAACAACAGGCCAGTCTTGCGTGTGGGCTTCAGCCTGAGTAGGTTCGTAAGTGCTTAATAAACGGCGCAGCCGGAGCACACCTTCCACTTGGAAGCGATCAACGCCATAACGGTGTTTATGCTTGACACAGAAACATCGATTTGTACCCTTAGTTCGTGGCATTTACCCAGAAGCAAAAGAAACTCCTTATCCGGGCAGCCCTTGTTTTGCTCGCGCTTTTGATAATCGGCCTATTGCATCGATAGGAGCGGATGTATCGGCGTCCACCACCGTTATCGCCAAAATGGCGAAAAAGGTCCGCAACCGAAGGGGTCGCGAGAATCACGACATCGCCGCTGAAGTTGTGACCGCAACACTCAAATATCCGCGCTCAGCGTGATGCCAACTCCCGATATGTCGTGCCGGCTCAGACGGTCGACGCAACACCATCGGATCAGTTGATCCGACAACACTTTCCCTGTGCAACCGATCCGTTTTGCTGTACTCGGTCAAAACCTGGCCAGGGTGGCGTTCCGACTGATCTAACCCTAGCGAGCGATTTTAGCGTTTGTTTTCAGGGCTTTGTGGATTCGAGTTGAGTGTTGCATCGACCCATTGAAACCACCCGACTAACCAGGCACTTAGGTTAATTTCCCCGTCAGGTCTGGCTGACACTCTGGAGGGAAACCACCAACTGTTCAGTTCGGTAGCAGTTAGGTTAGTTTTGCTTCCTCTTTGTTTTCAAGACGATGCTTGGTCACGTATGTCGTGCTACGTTGGCATCGAGGTTGCTTACAATTCACATAGACTGCGATATGAGACGCGACAAAACACTGGGCTGTCTTCTCTTTTTTCTCCTGCTGCCACTTTGTTTGTGGGCGCGGCAAGAACCGGTCGCCGCGCCGCGCGCAATGGGTGAACGCGACGATACCAAAGAGGACGAGGTGGCAACGCTGTTTGAGAGCATCCGTTCGGGACAAAAACTTGCGCATCTGAGTCGAATCCAAAATCGCGCCATCCTGGAAGAGCAGATTTGCACAGTAGCTCTTACCGGCACACCAGACTCGATACCTCGTGACCACGACTCGTTTGTGATTTATAAGACCTCACGCTCCGATTTACCAAGCCCGGAACTCAATCGTGTCGCTACTTTTGATGTGCGACATCCCAAGAGCAAGCCTCAATTTCCTTGGTACGCCGTGGCTGTTTGGCGGACGAAAGAGCCGCACAGCGGAGACATGGCGTATTGGGTCGGAGTGCATTTGTACTGGAGTGCGCCCGTGGAGTTCTTCGATTATCACTTTACTGACGGTGTTTATGACCGGAAGAACATGGAGAAGTCTGTTGCCCCACAATGTCGAACCAAATAGAAAGAACCCTCAAATTCCCGATAAACGCGGTTACCGGAAAGTGGAAATCCGGCCAAATCCATATGTCCGGTAACCCGTGTCAGTTCAAACGGTCGATGCAACATCATCTGGTATAAAGCTGTTTTTCGAGGTGGTGTTTATGAAGCAAGGGAGACGGTTTGGGTTTTCGGCGGAGCAGAAACTCGACGTGTGGCGTCGTTGGAAAGCCGGGCAGACGCTGCATGAGATCGGGCGCGCCTTTGGCAAAGAACATTCCTCCATTCGTTGTCTGGTGTCGCGTCACGGTGGGATTGCTCCGGCCGTTCGGCGGCGTGCGCTCCTCGCGCTCACGCTGCGTGAGCGCGAGGAAATCTCTCGTGGGTTGGCTTCCGGTTCGTCGATCCGTGAAATTGCCAAATGTTTAGAGCGAGCGGTATCGACGGTGAGCCGGGAGATCGCGCGCCATGGTGGCCGTCCTGGGTATCGAGCCAGTCAAGCGGACGGCGAAGCCTGGCAGTCGGCCTTGCGGCCCAAGCGCTGCCTTCTTTCCATCAACCTGAAGTTGCGGAACATCGTTGCGCGTAAACTGATTCTGGACTGGTCGCCGAAGCAGATTTCCGGCTGGCTGAAAACCTGGTATCCCGATGATGAGAGCATGCGCGTGTCCCACGAGACCATTTACCGAAGCCTGTTCATTCAAGCCCGTGGAGCGCTGAAAAAGGAGCTCCTGGACCACTTGCGATCGAAGCGCCGCATACGCCGGTCGCAACACTCTCGTATCTTTAAAGATGGGCGCGGTCAAATCCCGGAGGCCATCTCGATCCGCGAAAGGCCCGCGGAAGTGGCGGACCGTGCCATTCCGGGTCACTGGGAGGGCGATCTCCTGCGCGGCTCAGGGAACAGTCACATCGCGACCTTGGTGGAACGCCATTCGCGCTTTGTCCTGCTGATCAAGGTACGCAGCCGAGATACGGCGGAGGTTGTGGGGGCATTGAGTAAACACGTTCGGAAACTTCCCGCTACCCTGCGACGCTCGCTGACCTGGGACCGGGGCTTGGAGATGGCGAAACACAAAGAGTTCACTGTAGCCACGGACGTGAAAGTCTACTTCTGCGATCCGCAGAGTCCCTGGCAACGTGGCTCGAACGAAAACACCAACGGGCTCTTACGACAATACTTCCCGAAGAGCGCAGATCTAACCGACTATTCCCAGTCGGACCTTAACAAAGTAGCGCTGCGCTTAAATCAACGCCCACGACAAACTTTAGGTTTTCAGACTCCTGCGAGTAAACTGCAACAAAGTGTTGCGTCGACCCATTGAGACCGCCCGACTTATCGGGAGTTGAGACTATGTAGGCTTTCCGACTGGGTGAGCGCTCGGCCAATCAGTCCGTCGCCTAGGAACTCACTGCCAACGCAGGCTGCGAAGCTCCACATTGAACTCGACCCACTTCTTGCAAAGGAATGACGGACCAAGATAACCGTCCACGTCGGGCAAAATGTTCAAATCCGGTCCGTCCATCAAGAACACTTTGGCGGTCTGTGCTGTGCTGCCAATTTGAACACGCGGCAGTTCAACCTGCTCGAGATGAAGACGCCCCAATTCGATTTTGGTCGAGAGGCCCATGCGCATCTCGGGGAGTCGTCTGAGCAAGCGGTCACGGTAAAGGAGGATACCTGGGAATCCTGTATCGACGAGTAGTCGTGTCGAAAGGCCCTGAATATTCGCTGGGACCGCGAAGTATTTTAAGACGGGTTGAGGTTGCTCAATGTGATCCGCCGGATCTATCAACAATGTCCGGCGCTCGTAGTCGATCCTGAATCTCTTCGCGGACGCCAAAATGTCCATTCCGACAATTCCGTCTACGTTTCTGGCGAGTGAGGAAAACCTGAGGAGGTCTGCAACATACACTTGGAGATCGGTAGCCCGGAGCGGGCCCACTTGAAGTTCCTCAATCGTTGCTTGTTGCACGGGTTTGAATTCGGCGAAGCTGAGGACCGTTCCTGTAGATCGCCGAAGCCGAAGCTTGTCGGCTAACTTCCGATCGATGACGGTATTCGTGACTCCAGTGTCGACAATAAATTTCAACTCGTTGAAGTTCTGTATCCGCCCTCGGACGATCACGAGGTAACCAGAGTCTATTTCAATATTCAGGGTTGCGCTGCCTGAATCCTGATCTGCGTCGCGTACTTCGAGGCGCCGCTTGAGCATCGCTGCTTGCTGAGCTGTGAAAAGCAGCTTGCCTGCACGGGCTGACCTGATTTGAGCGCATCCCCAGTAGGGCTCCATAACGCCGACCGTCGAATGCTTCGGATCTGTCAGAAGAAGATGGCCGAGTTCATGTGCCATCAAAGCTCCAAGGACTGTCCCTAAGTCTGACTCCGCGTTTTCTGCATACACGCGGCGCACGACTTTTTCGTAATAGATCGTTGCAAGTACGGGGATATCGGCGTGACCAAGTTCTCTGGCTTGGTACTTGTTGAACCCGGTGATGAGCCTCAGTCCCGGGGTTTGTTTCGTCCAACCGCGAAGACACCTTTGGTCGGTTGTGGCGGCAGGTGCGCAGTCCAGCCACGCCAATTCGATACTCGTGACGCCAAGGATTTTGCCGGCTTCCCGTTCAGCGGCGGTCAGAACCGCCACCGGAACCCTTGCGTAGTTATATACAAGGATATTGATGCCATCCGACGGTTGGTGTGCGTCGCGTGCAGCGAGGCCGTTAGGAGCAACCAAGATCACCGCGAGCAGCGCCAGAACGAAGGCTGCTTCTAATTTGAGCCGTTGAGATGCCACTGGAGGATTCATGTCGTCTCCCGCCGCACGTTGCGCGGGAGCGACAGTCGCGGACGGAACCTGCTACCTCAATGGATAGCCGAGTAAAAATATGTGAACACGGCCGTAAATTCGCATGAACGGCTAACTCAATGTAAAGACGATAGGTTGGAAGCTCGTGTGAACGACATAAATCGCGGTTCGTTTGGAAGCGAGTGTTAGACTAGCGGTAATTGAGCTTTCCCTCAAATGGACGTAGCAAACGCCAGGTCCGAAATCATTCGATTCGCCACGTATGAGGTGCATCCTCGCGCAGGAGAGATTCGCAAGGCGGGCGTTAAGCTCAGGCTGAGTGAACAACCATTTCAATTGCTATTGGCCTTGCTGGAAAAACCGGGTGATGTGCTCACCCGTGAAGAACTGCAGAAAAGGCTTTGGCCCGGCACATTTGTGGACGTAGACGGCAGCCTGAACGCCGCGATCAACAAAATTAGGGAGGTTCTTGGCGATTCCGCGGAAAATCCCCGATTTGTGGAGACTGTGCCGCGACGGGGTTATCGATTCATCGGGCCGGTGGAAGGCGCAAGTTCCTCGGTACAGAACGCTCCCATCTCGGGAGATGGTGCGGAGGCGCGAAAGAGCAGCCGGGTAGCTCGGACGGCCGTTGCAGTTGCCGCGTGTACCGTTTTGGCTGGCGCCGGATGGTTGGTGTACAACCGGCGGCCGGTGCCTGCGCCGCCCCTTCCGCACACTTTGACGCGGCTGACATTGGATGATGGTTTGCAAATCGGAGCGACGTGGTCGCCGGATAGCAGGTACATCGCTTACAGTTCGGACCGTGGAGGAAAATTTGACATTTGGGTGCAACAACTAAGCGGCGGAGATCCCTTACAGATAACGAAAGGGCCTGGCCAGCATTGGCAACCAGAATGGTCCCCGGATGGCCGATACATTGCCTATCGATCCGAGGAAGATGGAGGGCTCTATATCGTGCCAGCGCTCGGCGGAGCAGGACGGGAAAGAAAGATTGCCTCATTCGGGTACTACCCGCGCTGGTCGCCGGACAGCTCGCAGATACTGTTCCGGACGACACAATTCGACGAGATAAATCGGTTTTACGTCGTGAGCCTTGACGGCGGGGGGCCGCGAGAAGTGCTGACGCAATTTCGATATCACGGACAGGTGGGAGTGTCGGCGAATGCGCCAGTGTGGCATCCGGACGGAAAACGTGTTTCAGCATGGCTCAGTGGCCTGGGCCAGGGGCTTCACTTGTGGACTGGTCCGCTGGAGCAAGGCGCGGGGGTGAGATCGGAAATTGCTCCTTCGGTAGCAAAACAGCTGGAGGAATTGGGATATGCACCGATTGTGGTTGAAACTCCGGACGACACGTTTGCGTGGGATCCAAGTGGCCGGGCGATTTACTTGCAGGCAGCTATTCGAGGCGTTTTGAACATCTGGAAGCTGGCCGTTGATCCTGCGACGTTGAAAATAACGGCGATGGAGCGGCTGACGACAGGTGCGGGGCCCGACGGAGAGTTGGCCCTGTCTCCGGATGGAAAAAAACTGGCGTTTACGGCAGAGACTCAAAAGATTCGGACTTGGCTGTACCCCTTTGACGAGATCCGAGGCGAAGTCACCGGTACCGGGCAGGCGGTGAGCCCAGCAGGTATGGCGACCTGGCGCCACAATGTGTCGCGAGACGGAACAAAGATGGCGTTCTCCTCCAACCATGCCGGTAAATTCGAATTGTGGAAGAAGTCGTTGATTGACGGAAGCGCACTGCCCATCGCCGCGGACAAATATCTACGCGACGATCCAAAGTGGTCCCCGGACGGCAAGCAGTTGGTTTACAACCGAGTGGATCTGGAGCAAAGAAAAGTAACGATAGTTGTCTGGTCCGAGGATCGTCACAATGAAATTCAAATCGCAAGGCCGGGACTTGCGGGCGCGACCGATTGGTCACCGGACGGGAAATCCCTGCTAGTGTGGGACGTGAACGCGGAGACCAACCGTCCGGAAATTCAGCTATGGGAAACGAGTGCGGCGCCGCACGCAGAAGCGGGAGCGCGAAAGATCGCAGCCGAAGCTAGCAGCGATTTATGGCAGCCGCAGATGTCACCCGATGGGCGATGGATCGTGTTTGAAGCTGTCCGGGATTTACCGGATCACCTTGATTCAGTGCTGTGGGTGATTCCAGCGTCGGGTGGAACGTGGACCAGAATCACGGACGGCTCTCATTGGGATGACAAGCCTAGATGGTCGCTGGATGGAAAGTGCATCTACTTCGTGTCTGGACGAAGCGGATTCTTCAACATTTGGGGAATTCGTTTCGATCCTCAACGGGGAAAACCAGTCGGCGAACCGTTTGCGGTGACGAAGTTCAGTACACCAGCGTTTATGATTCCACAGCATGTTCCATCCGTTGATTTTTCCATAGCGAGCGGCCGTCTAGCAATGACGGGTGAACAGGTGTCCGGGAGCGTGTGGGTGCTGGACAATGTGGATCGCTAAACGGCCCGTTGCGTCGACTAACCAATGCATTGCAACGGAAAATGAGACAACCCCGATTGTCGCAGCAACGTAGTCGGTTGTTTTGGCTTTATCGTTCTCATTACGTAGCAAGAATCGTCTCGCCGTCTGTAGGTCCCGATTAACGCCGTTACCGTCCATTTGAATTGACTTCTCCGGTTACCCGACTTATCGGGAGTTATCCGTCCTTGGGTGATATAAAGGTCTTGGAAATTCAGTTTCGAGGATGCGCACGGCCGATGGGAACGAAAGAATTCGAGATTGCCCTCTCCACTTTTGAAAGGCTTAGAAATAGATTTCCAGCCCTCTCGATGAATCTCGACCCCCACCCTTCAAATATGGACGTTGCGATGTATGTCCCTGTCCAGCCGGGCCTCTCCTTCAAAGTGCATCTAAAACTTCAAAACCAAAATGAACTTCACTTGGTCGTGTCGGCTTCCCTGTATCAATGGTTTTGGTTTCCATGCTCAAACCCGGAGCAGGTCGAAAGGTACGTCGAAGCGGTTTCAGGGTTGTTGTCCGGAGAGTTTCGTATTGTTGAGCACTGGCGAGGCAAGCGCCTAGTGAAGGCACCGTTACAACGACCTGACGGCAGCGATTGGAAAACCATCGCTACTGATATCGATGCATTAGCAATCGTTCCTTGGCCACGGAAGACCCTCAAGGTCGTCCAGGTCCACCCCGGCGACGCCCGATAAACGCCGTTCGCGGAGATGTTAAGTTTTGGTTCAAGTGGACGGTTACCCGACTTATCAGGAGTTGGAAATTCGACGGTGATATGTGAACACACGATGCGAAAAATGGATAACGTGTCGTTGTCCGCGGGTTTCTCAGGTTTTCCCGATTCTTTCAATACTCGCGAAGCCTCACCGGGGGTGGGTGGATTTGGTCGGATACCAATTTGCAAACGATCCAAATGAAGGGATAAGAAACTAAGGCCGACGCCCGACAGCAATACCCTAAGTCCTTCCATGAGAAGGCCGATTGATGTCAAGGCACACTTTTTCTTTCTTCTTTCCGTGAGTCTGTTTCCAGTCAGCCAAGCCGCCTCTGTCGCCATCCTTCCATCCGCACTGTTTTGTGAGCGATATTTGCTCGGTGCAAGTTGGGTGTTCTCGTTTCAGTAGGTGCTGCTACCTGATAATCGACCTCTCTTCCCACCGTTTCGGTGAGAGTCGGGCCCCAGGACTTAGTCGCAGTCACCTGGACTCGGCGGTCGAGCTCGGCTGTCCGGATCGAAACTCTCTAAGCCACTGCCCGCATCGCTTTCTGGCTATTGCGCAATGGTTCGTACACCTCTCCGCTTACCCACAACCGATGCAGCAGTACCGCCAACTTTCGAGCCACGGCAACCACCGCTCGTTTCTTGGCATTTTTTCCACCTCGCTCCGCAAGCTTTAGTCCCCATCTCCGTAGATCACTATCTTCTCCAAAAGGCCCCAGAATGTAGTGTGCTCCTTGCACCATCATCGTTCGCAGATATCGGTCTCCTTCTTTGCTGATACCCTTCTGGGGTTCGCTCTCCCCGGAGTTCCTCCGGCCAGGTCTCAATCCTAGAAAACAACCTACCTCGCGACTCTTCAGAAACCGGTGGGGGTCCTCGATCGTCAGGATAGGTCAGCGCGATCTGCGTTCCTACACCCTTCACCTGCTTGAGCAAGGACACTTGCGGATACACTTCCTTGGCGATTTTCTCCATCCGTTCGTCGTATTCCTTGACGCGTTCGTTCAGCGATTCGATTTCTTTGAGCAGCGGCTCCAGAACCTCACGCAACTCCGCGTTCAATTCCGCGGCCAGCTCCCGGTTCACCTGCTGCGTGCCACACTTGGGCAGCCGTTGGCCATACGATTTCACCAACCCGCGTACTGCATTCACCAACGCCGTTCGAGCACTCACCAGTTCGGCTCGCGCCCGGATCACCGTCAGATGGATTTGCGCCTTGGCACTGCGATGGCGCACCGGCCCCAACAGTTCGGGATCGATTCGCGCCAGCCGTGCCAGTGTCCGCGCATCGTGTCGATCATCTTTTCGATTGCTCTTGGTGATCAATTCCACTTTTTGCGCGTGCGCCACGATCCGTTTGTGTCCCAGCTCCGCTAACAGCCGGCTCACCCATGGCGAATGTGTTCCAGTCTCCATGGCGATGAGGCTTCGCGGTATCTTTCCAAACGTCTGCTTCATCGCTTCGGGTGTCGTCGCTACTTTTTGTTCCAGAAGGATTTTCCCTGCTTCATCCAAGACACAATAGAACGACCAGCGATCTCCTAGATCCACACCGATCGTTAGCTTTTGCTCCTTGAAAATTTCGTTTCTAAATACCTGCATAGTGCTAATCTTTTTCATAGCCGGTCTCCTTTCATTGCGCCTTGAGCGCGTCATTCATTGGGAGCGTATCGCATCCCGCTGGAGACCGGCCTTCTCATCCCATCTGGTTAACGCGATTACCGTCCAAATGGAATCTTGGCGCGGCCAGTTTCCGGTTACCCGACTTTTCGGGACCTGCGGCTGTACTGTCACCCTTGACAGTTCCGGGGAAGGCGCCCATTTGGAAGTATCCGGGGCGGGGCGGATACTCGGCCGCAATAGCAGCGATTTGTGGCTGTCAGTGCCCGATTAACGCGACTCGGGCGTTGAGCAAAGCAAACGTATAGTGGCAAAGAGAGCGATCTGAGGAAAACGCCATGAGGAAGGCACCGGCGAGAAAAACTGGCCGCTTACTTTTCTGTTGATTCAAGGAATGGTCTCTCTCCACGCTCCGGTTGCTCACGGTCAGTTTCCAAACGACCTCGACAAACTCTACGCTGACGAAAGTCATTGTCGGGTGTGCCCCGATTTTCGCAGCGATAACGACAACCCAATCTCGCGCTTTTGAAGGGATGCAATTGCGGATGCCCGGTATCAATATTTTACCCAAAAGCGAGTTTCGCAATGAATTTCGCGGTTATCGATGCTGAACTGGTGGTCAAGCTGCTTCTGCTCCTGCTGATCGGCATGGGTCCCAAGGTCGCCTTGGTGCCGTTCCTCGAGAAGACCAAGCACCTCGATGCGGAGACGCAGCGGGCTGTCGGCCAACGGATGGTCCTGACAGCCGCGGTCACGGCCATCGTGCTGTTCGCCACTGGTTGGCTTCTCCTGCGCCTGCTCCATATCAGCGGCGGCGCCGTTGCGGTCGGCGGCGCGATCGTGCTTGTAATCCTCGCCGTGAACATGGCCATCGAGCCGACCAAGAAGGTCGAGGCGGTGGTCGAGATCCCAGAGGATCCGATGCAGATCGCGGTCTACCCGCTCGCGGTGCCCTATCTGCTGAACCCGGTCGGCGTCACGATCCTCATCATTGCATCCGGCGAGATCGTCTCGTTCGCGAGCGCCGCCTTGGTCCTGGGACTCGTCCTGCTGACCGGCGCGGTCGATTACCTGATCTTTGCCAACATCGACAAGCTGTCCAAGCGCATGAACCCCGTCGCCCTGGGCATCTCCGAGATCGTGTTCGGGATCCTGCTTACCGCAGTTGCTGTCCAACTGATGGTGTATGGGCTGGGTGAGCTCGGCATCATACACGCGGCCACTCACTAGCAGTGGGCCGAAGACGCCGCTAAGAAGCGGCACGTGAAATTCAATCGATCAACACAAGCGCGTTTCCCGGTACGTATCCGGAGAAACTTCCTACAACCGGACTTCTAGATTGCGTCACAGTCCGGTTTGGCAGCTGAGGGATCGCTTTTGCTCCAAGATTTGAGCGACATGATTGGCATTGTCTTCGTTCAGACTGTGGCAAAGAGCGTGGCCCATTTCGTGTTCCACAGCGGTGTTCAGCAGGTCCGTCATGCCCATATGCCAACGGGCTATGAGTTCACTCGCTCTTCCCGGCACCTTGGCCACCAAAGCTTCTTCGATGAAGGTCGTTCTCGTTTCCAAGCAGGTAAACGCGGGGCTATCGGGATTGAGCCCCAGCATTCGTGATTGCGCTTTCCAATCCTGCGAGCGTACCAGCACCCAGGTCCATTCGCCGAGGGCTTCCGTTGGGTACTTCGCCACTATGGTCTTCAACGTGGCGATTTGCTCGCGGCAGGCATCCAGCGTATAGCCGGTGTTGCAAAAGAAATGCTGATGTGCCAGGTGATCTTCGCGGGGGCTGGCGTTTGCGATCCGGGGTGGCGCGATGGCAACCAGTAGAACTGGGATCGCTATGGATCCGAAGCAAGTCTTGAGTTTCATGGAACGCCTCCTGTGGCGCCCCGAAACTCAGCGGTCTACCGATCTACCGCAATGCAATGCAACGCAGATACTGGTCACATCCAGGTCACATGCTAAGCCAGTGAGAACAGGAGGATTACACTCGCTCTGCGTAGGAGAGACAATCACATCGAGCTGCGCTTTGTGGTATGCTCGCGCCAAGTTTGTTCCGCGGCATGTCTGAAAATAGCCAAAGCGTTTCCGCTGTGATCCGCTTCGGCCCGTTCGATGCGGATCTGCAGACGCAGGAGCTCCGCAAGCACGGAGTCCGGCTTCGGCTGCCAAGGCAATCCTTCCAAATTCTTAAAATGCTGTTGGAGCGACCCGGGAGCCTGATCACCCGGGAGGAGCTGCGGCAAGTTCTGTGGCCGTCCGACACCTTTGTGGACTTTGACCACAGCCTGAATGCCGCAGTTAACCGCTTGCGGGAGGTCTTGGGCGACTCCGCCGATGAACCCCGCCTGGTGGAGACTCTGCCCCGCCGCGGTTACCGCTTCATCGGCCAGCTTTCAACTCCGCACCCGATAGCCACGAACCAAGCCGCAGCATTCGACGAAGTCAAAGGGAAGGCGTTACGGGCGAGGGTGGCAATTGGAAGCGCATTCGTGCTGGTGTGTGTGCTCGCGGCAATGTATGCCCATTTTCGGTCGCCTCATCATGCGGCAATCGTGTTGCTCCGATCTGTCCCATTCACGGCGCTACCAGGCCTCGAGGTCGCTCCTAGTTTTTCACCCGATGGCGCTCACATCGTGTTTGCGTGGTCCAAGTCGGGAAGAAATGATTTCGATCTGTACGTCAAATCCATAGACAGTGAAAATCTGCGGCGCTTGACGAACCAGCCTTCGCAGTGGATCAGCTCCGCATGGTCGCCCGACGGCAGCCAGATCGCTTTCCAACGCGTTTCCAAAGAGGATACTGGCCTCTATCTGGTTCCTGCGGAGGGCGGGCTCGAGCGGAAGCTGCGTGTAACGCATGTTTCGCTTGCGGGCGCTTCGCGGATTAGTTGGTCTCCCGATGGCAAGTTGATCGCCTTTGCGGATTCGCCGGATACGGGCGGTCATATGAGACTGCATCTTCTTCAGTTGGACACTCTGCAAAGCACGCAGATCCAGCACCACGACGAATGCCAGGACGAATCGGTCCCCGCTTTCTCGCCGGACGGCAAACGTTTAGCCTACATATGCTTCCTGAGCTCCGGCGAGTACGCGATTTCCCTCGCCGATTCGTTCGGCGGGACGCCGAAGCTGCTGAGGAAGTTTCCAGGATGGCCATGGGGACTCACATGGACCGCTAACAGTCAGAGACTTATCCTTTGCAAGTATCAACTGGGAGACACTCATTACAATTCTTTGTCGGAGCTTACGCTAACCGGCGCTACGGTTCGGCAATTTTCGTTTGGCCAAGAGATAGAATGGCCAACTTTTTCCGCCCAGGGTGACAAAATCGCCTTCGACAACCTGTCAGGTGGCGATCCCGTGATTTTCCGACAAGACCTGCGGAATATTCAGAGTCGTCCAGTCCAACTGATCACTTCTTCGCGCGCTCAAGCCCAACCGCTCTACTCTCCCGATGGGAAACATATTGTTTTTGACTCGGACCGCGGCGGTGAGTCCGAAATATGGATGACCGACAGCGACGGCAAGAACCCCCTGCAACTAACGAATCTCAAAAGCGGTTTTGGCAGCGGAACTCCTAATTGGTCGCCCGATAGCCAGAAGGTGGTGTTCGACTCGCGCCTGGGTGGTCGCGCCGGCGTCTATGTGGTGGACATTTACGAGCGTATACCGCGCAAACTAATTACAAATCTCGCCGACGCCTCCGTACCCAGTTGGTCGCGCGACGGCAAATGGATTTACTTCATAGGCGGTGGATCTACCGAAGAGAGAATCTACCGTGCTCCCTCTGTGGGTGGTGACGCCACTCCTTTATCCGCGCTCCGCGGCTATGGTCCCGTAGAATCCTTCGATGGCGAGAGCGTTTATTTCACAACTTCCCCAATGGCCACCCACAACGTTTTGATCGAAAAGGCTTCCCTACATCCGACGGGTACGGAGGGCCCCGTCGAGGGCATGCCTCCAATCTTCTTTGAAAGTTGGACTCTGGTTCGAAATGGCATCTATTTCTGTCCAGCTAACGCCGTCCGGAGCGTGAGCTTTTTCGATTTCGCAACTAAACACGTTCGGCAGCTGTTTGACCTTCCGCAAAGTCCCGGCATGGTGTCCTCGGTCTCGCCGGATGGGCGTTACATGCTGTATTCCCAATCAGGTGAAATGAGAAGCGACATTATGCTCGTCGAGAATTTCCGCTAAAGCGCCGTCCCGTACTCAATCTGATCCCGCAACATGATCCACAGTCGGATCCCGAGTTTGCGAGCCGCCGCCACACTCGCCTTCCGCAGACCCTTCTGCACTAATTTGCGGCGGTAAAAACGCTGCAACGCTGGATCCTTGCGTGCGGCGTGCGCTCCCGCCTCACCCCAGAGAAACCGCAACAGCGGATTGCCTTGTTTACTTAACCCACCGAGCCGCTGTCGCTAAGGACCGCCAATTGCGAGTCGATCTGTTTTTGGAGTTGTCGGATCATCGCCCGATTCGTCAACTGGTGAAATCCTTTGAGACTCACGTGGATCGCTCGAGCAAGTTGAAATTGGCAGTCAAGCTGGCGCACGAGGGTAGGATCTGCATCCTTGCGGACTGATTCCCAGAGCCGATCAAGAATCACAACAGAACAGCTCTCCGGCTCTTCCGTACCGCACGAGTCATGAAGCGGCTGATTGTCTCCCCAGAGTCCAAACTGGTTGCGCATGCCGGTGCCGAACCCCATGTACAACCTACTCCGCACCTCGTCCTTAGTGTTACGGAGAATCCAGTCACGATCTTTCGCTTGCAACCACTTGGTTTTGAGGACCTGCACGACCTCGTCGACAGTCTTTGCCTTGTCTGCGATGGCGGTCGTGGCGAACAGCGCGATGATGAATACAGCGGCGATCGTTGTTTTCATGTTTCGCGCTAATCCTATCTCTCTAGCAGCCAGTCGGCAATTGCTGCAATAAACTCCGATTGCTCACGACCGAGGGCCGGTGGTCGGCTACCACGTGCTCGGCAATTGGAGTTGGTCGCCAAAGTCCCGATAAACGCGGTGGTTTCAATAGGTCGATGCAACACTGAACTCGAATCCACAAAGCCCTGAAAACAAACGCTAAAATCGCTCGCTAGGGTTAGATCAGTCGGAACGCCACCCTGGCCAGGTTTTGACCGAGTACAGCAAAACGGATCGGTTGCACAGGGAAAGTGTTGTCGGATCAACTGATCCGATGGTGTTGCGTCGACCGTCTGAGCCGGCAGCGGTTACCGGAGATGTGGAAATCTGCCAAAAACGACTTGTACGATTACCCGACAAATCGGGACTTAACCGCATGGTCCGACGATAAGTTCCGAGTTGCCGACCACTTACCAGGCAAAACAAAACCTGCTCACTGAGTGTAATGGCGATTTATCGCCAATCGAGGGCGTCGGTCGGGAAGCGACAAAAAAGTCCTCAGATCGTCCGTCTTTAACCCACATTTCCAATTTGATCTCCATCAACGAACCTATGGGGCGTGCGCCGTCATCTGTGTTTTATGCAAGTTTTTAATGCGGTGAGGATGCCTTGGAGGTGCACACCCCGTGGGTGAGAAACAAAATCAGCCCTTTCAGCTCTCGTTCAATGCTTCGTTGAAGGTCGATTCCAGGCGGGAGCATTGCAAACTGACGGGGTTTGGGTGTAGACCTTATAGGCCGGGCCGGGAAGTCAAAATGGAGATTCCGGCTAAGGAGAAATATCATGTTCGCTGTCATTCGCCACTACCACTTTAGTCCGAAGGATAGTGCAGAGATCGACCGCCGGATACGCGAGGACTTCGTGCCCATCGTCAAGAAGGCGAAGGGGTTTGTGCGCTACTATTGGCTCGATACTGGTAAGGGCGAGGGCGCGTCCGTCGGCGTCTTTAACGACAAAGCCGGTGCTGATGAGTCGGTGCACCTAGCTGCGGACTACGTACAAAAGAATCTGTCTAAACTTCTCACTCAGAAACCAGAGATTATCGAGGGGCCGATCAAAGCTCACGATTGAGTGCTGGTCTCGGACCCCGTAGTTCCGGTCTGGCTCATTTTCCCGGCTGAGTGGGTTCGGGCAGAGCTTGTGGATCGGCGGCAGCGGAGTGAATGATCGGGCCCACCAAACTCGACGAAGGACATGAAGCCGATCACGATCTACACCCCTCCACAGTGGGGGACGTTCCGCATCTCGATCGCGATGGTGGGAACCGTAGCTAACGGAACCAGTTCACTTCAATCCAGGCTTCGCAGCGAGACAACTGGCGAAACCAGGCGGACTGTCTTTGGTGTTTCCCGTGGCTCCTGATTAACGCTGTCGGCTCAACCGGTCGATGCAACACCATCTACTCAGTTGATCCGACACTACTTCCCCCTGGGGCACCGATCTGTTTGGCTGTACCCAGTCAAACCTAGCCAGGGTAACTTTCCGGCTGATCTAACAGTTTGTTGAAAAATACCGTTCCGCTGCAACTTTAATTTGAAGAAACTCGTCTGAGAGAAGGAAGGCCGAGGAGGCGAGGGAATGCGCGGCGACGATGACCAGCAAGAAGGAATGTTCAGCTACATTTCTCCAGAGAAGCGCGTACCCGCAGATCATCCGCTGCGACCGCTGCGCAAGATAGTGGACGAGATTCTAAAAGAGATGTCGCCGAAGTTTCAGAAGCTGACTCCAAAGTGGGGCGCCCCTCGATTGCGCCAGAGCGACTGTTGAGATCGCTGCTGTTGCAGATCTTTTATTCGGTACGCAGCGAGCGAATGCTGATCGAACAGCTACAGTACAACCTATTGTTCCGGTGGTTCGTAGGGATGGAGATGGACCAGACGGTGTGGAACCACGCGGTATACAGCAAGAATCGGGAGCGTTTGCTGAACGAAGAGATTGCGGAATCGTTTTTCCAGCGGGTGCTGGAACGTGCCAAGCCGTACGTGTCGGATGAGCATTTCACGGTGGACGGAACGTTGATCGAAGCTTGGGCCAGTCATAAGAGTTTCCGGCCCAAGGACGGATCTGGAAAACCTCCCGACGTGGGAGGCGATGTGGACTTTCGCGGAGAGAAGCGCAAGAACCAGACACATGAATCAACCACCGATCCGGATGCCCGGTTATTCACCAAGTCCCGAGGAAGCGAGGCGAAGCTGAGCTACCTGGGACATGTATTGATGGAGAATCGAAACGGGCTATTGCTGCAGACCTTTCTGAGCGAGGCGAGTGGAAGAGCGGAGCGGGATGCTGCGCTGCTGATGGCGGAAGCGCTCCCAGCCGGAAAGCGCGTGACCTTGGGAGGCGACAAGAACTACGACACCCAGGAATTCGTTCGAGAACTGCGGGGGATGAACATCACCCCACATGTGGCGCAGAACACCACCAAGCGTAGGAGCGCGGTGGACGAGCGAACCGTGCGACATGCGGGGTACGCGGTGAGTCAGCGGAAGCGGAAACGAGTGGAGCAATCGTTCGGGTGGATGAAGATGATCGGGATGCTAAAGAAAGTGAAGTTGCGAGGGATCGAGAAGGTCGGGTGGCTGTTTACCTTCACCGGAGCTGCTTACAACCTGTGTCGATTGCGAAACCTGATGGCCAGAACATGATGGGGGATATTCCTTTCGGTCTCGCAGAGTATCTCGAGCGACCTGAAGCGCCCAAGCCGCAGTAAGAAACCCAGAATTCCGATACCGGAAGACTAAAAAAACCAGATTATTCAACAAACTGCTAGTCGCCGAGCCTGCGTAGAAAGTCACAATTCATTGGGAAAAAGAATGGTGGAGGCGGGGGGAGTCGAACCCCCGTCCGAAAAGCGCTGCGACACGGAGCCTACATGCTTAGCTCAATTCCGTTTTGTTCGCCCGCCGCGCTCAGAATGAGCAAGAAACGCAGCCGGCTAGTCCGATGGTTCTCGTCCGAGCCTTACGGACCGAAAGGCTCAGGCCAGCTCACTGTTTGACGCCTCTGACCGGGCCCATGAGCAAAGCCCGGGGAAGCGTGCGCTTAATTAATTAAGCTGCAAGTGCCAGATTGTTATTGGCATTTCTAGTTTCCACCAAGTTACGGGCAGGTGGGTCCCGGCATGCCTCCGAGCCGCGACAGCTTCCGTCGAAACCGTGTCGCCCCCATTGACCTTCCTATTTTACCACTGTTGACCAAGTCGGGCGGGGCAGCGAAGCCGCGGTCCCCTCAATTCACGCTTCTCGCGCGGCTTCGGCCTTCACTTCATCCGTAATCACCGCGAATTTCTTCAGCGTCGTCTGCCCGAACGACGTGGTAATCGCGCAGTCCGTTGCGTCGCGCCCCGTTGCCATCAACACTCGGCCAATTCGTGGCAAATGATGCCGCGCATCCGCCGTCCACCACCGCCCGCCCAGATACACCTCAAACCATGCGCTGAAATCCATCGGGTTAACATCTGGCGGCACACCAATGTCGCCCAGATATCCCATCACATAACGCGCCGGAATATTCATCGCGCGGCAAAACGTGATCGCCAGATGCTGAAAATCGCGACACACGCCGATTCGCTCCGTGTACACGCCCAGAGCAGTCCGCGTGCGGCTCGCGAACTTGTAGCCGAACGTCACGTTGTTGTGCACCCACCCGACAATCGCCCCAACGCGCTCCCATCCGCGCGGCGTCGACCCAAACAATTCCGTCGCCGTATTCAGCAGCAAATCCACTTCGCAGTAGCGGCTGCTCATCAAGAAGGGAAGTACGTCGTGCGGCAAATCCCGCACCGAAATTTCCTGCGCACCGAGTCCCTGCTCATCCGGCTGCCCCGAATCGCGAATCAAAGTGGAACTGTGAAATCGGATCGGGCCAGCCTTCGCCAGCACCCGCACACTACGATTCCCGAACGAATCCACAAACGACTCGCTCGGAGTCTCCGGCTCGACGCACACGATATCCGGCTCGATCAAATCCTTCTCGCGCGAAGGATGCACATTCAGCAGCGCTACGATTGGCACTTCGGCGCAAACGCCGAATTGGATGTCATAGCCGATTCGAATGATCATCGGCCAAGCCGACCTTTCTCCGTGGGGGACGCGAACAATCCGTGCCATCTTAGATGCCACTCTAGCCAATGTGGCTTCGCGGGCCGCATTCTCTTTTTTTCTACGTCCCATTACAAATCTGCGGTCGACGCGCTTATCGCTGTTAGCATACACTCAACTTTTTGGAGCGAAGTAAACACTGGCGAGGTAAATGTGACCTACTGTCTGGGAATCACGACAAACGAAGGCCTCGTTCTCGCGTCCGACTCCCGAACGAACGCCGGCTTCGATCAGGTCAACACCTGTCGCAAGATGTTTCAGTTCGTGCAGCCTGGCGAACGCGTTTTCGTCATCATGACCAGCGGCAGCCTTTCGATCAGCCAGTCCGTGATCAGTTTGCTCCGCGACGATTTCGAATCAGGCCAGGGCCTAGCCCGCGCCAAATCTCTCTACGACGCCGCGCGAATCGTCGGCGACTGCGTGCGCCGCGTTTCCGACATCGACCGCGCGTCGCTCGAGCGCGACTCCTACAATTTCAACGTGCACTTGCTCATTGGTGGCCAGGTTCGCGGCAAGGATCCCGGTCTCTACCTCGTTTACCCTCAAGGAAATCCGTTGGCAGCGACCGAAGACTCGCTCTATTTGCAACTCGGAGAGTGTAAATACGGTCGTCCTATCCTCGACCGTGGCATTCAGTCCTCCACCTCGCTCGAAGTCGCCGCCAAGTACGCCCTGCTCTCGATGGATGCCACCATGCGCTCCAATGTGACCGTCGGCCCGCCCTTCGATCTGTTGCTCTATAAGAAGGATAGTTTAGTGATTGACCGCTACCGCCGCGTCTGCGCAGGCGATGCCGATCTCAACTCCATCCACGCGAGCTGGGAACAATCCTTGCGCCGCGCCGTCGAACAGCTCCCCGACATCGAGTTCGAGACCACCCAGCCGGGCTGTGACCCGATCGACTCCATAAGAAACGGTGCATTTCGGGCCGACGCAGCCGCACCCGTCTCGCTGCCGCAGAAGAGCCCGTCTGCAATAGCGGCCTCAGGGGACACCCGCCGCCAGCCGGAGTAGCCGCGAGGGCGCAACGCCGCTAAGTTCAAATGTCAGGGAAATTATGTAGGGTGCAGCACTGCTGCGCCCATCTCGGCAAGATCTCAGCAATTAGGACTTTGCAAGGTCCCGCAAGCAGACCACTTGATTACGCCACTACAACAACTTCCTCATAGTCTGAGCAATATTCCGCACCGCTTCGCGCTCACGCAATGACAAATTCCCCAGCCCACCCGCCTCAGCCGCACTCCGTGTCGCCACTCCCGGCCAAGCCAACTGCACCGCCTGCGTAAAATACGACCTCCCCACCGCCACCGCTGAAATCGCGTCCACCAAGTCGCGGTCCGCGTCCGACTTCATCACATATCCCCGCGCGCCCGCTTTGACAATCTCCCGTACCAAATGCTCTGAAAAATGCAAAGTTAGCACAACGACTTGTGTCTCCGGCAACCGTTCCCGAATCGCTCGCAAAGCATCGATCCCCGACATCCCCGGCATACTCAAATCCAAAATCACAATGTGCGGCCGCAACTGCAGTGCCAACGCGAGCGCTTCTGCGCCCGACTTAGCCTCGCCGCACACTTCCCAACCTTCATGCGCCCCAAGAATCGTCTTGAGTCCGTAACGGACAACGGCATGATCGTCGGCAATCAAAATCCGGATGGGTTTGTGAATGGAGGTATCTCCGCCGCGAGAGGATGCGCTGAACCTCGCCACTTGAAGATAGCCAGCCCGCGAACCTCCGACCATCAGGTAAAGCTCGTATTTAAGACCTGCACTTCGAAGCAAGTTTTCGTACAACGCAAGGCGTCTCGCGCAACCTCAACTCATGTACGGGCGCGGCTCCGCTTTACCCTGAGCTTTCTAAGGGTGTGCCCCGGCTTGCCCAGCCGTAAAACTCATCTCGACTTCCTCTTCGCCGGTCCGACCTCACCCGCCCACTGGGTACTTGTAGGAACACAAGTACCGTTAGGCGGTTGACGCCAGCCAGCCCAGCTTCCAGAATCACAAAACGGGCTTTTTCGGGCGGATTCGCCTTTCAAAGCCTCGATACCTATGTCACCAGACTCCAATACACCCAGCGCTATCGAACAAGCGGTGTCACGGGCTCTCCGCGATAACCTCGAGCGCCTCCAGCGCACGTCCGATGAGCTGCACCAGGCCATCGCCGACGTAGTTGCCGCTTGCGCCAGCAGTAAGCCCGCGAACGCGCTGCCGCCGATGCTGCGCGCGCAAACTTCCGCCGCATCGTTGTCCGCGGTTTTGGATGTCTTGTCGAGATTTGTTGCCGTTTCGTTGCAACCCGGCCCCAAGACCGCCTTCGAAGCTGAGATTTCGAGGATCGCCGCCGCCGTTCAGCCTGCCGAAACCGCACCCGCGCAACTCGCGCCAGTAGCTGCCGAGCCCAAGGCCGCCCCACCCGCGCCCTCAAAGCCAGTCGTGCCGCAATCGCCGCCGGTTCCCGAAGTGCGCGTCGAAGCCCACGCGCCCGCGCCGCCCGAACCTCCCGAGTTGGATTCCGTGCCGCCCGCCGCAGGTGAACCCGAAGGCGCCAGCGCATTCGACGTCAATCGATTGTCCGGCGAGGAACAAGAACTTCACCGCCGCGCCAATCGAGTCGCCAAAGTTTCGATGCAAGATATTAAGATGTTACGACCGGAGCAGGTTCGCCTCGGCCGCCAGCACAAAGATATCTGCGTCCGGTTGCGGGATGACATTGAGAAAGCTCACCGAGAATACGATCGGCGGTTCAAACCCATCATGGATCATCCGGTCGACTATTTTTATCGCTGGATGGTGGAGATTCTCGCGGAGGGCGATCCGAACGCTCTCGGCGAATATCCTTACGCCACAACCGCGCAGAATCGCTAACACACGGGCGACGGTTGTTCCGGAAGCGCGGGGTGCTCGCGCGATTTATCTTTCCCGCGCTGTCGCGATTCTTGTGTCTTTTGCGCTGCTCGCGGCGGTTCCTCTCGACCTGCCCGCGCAGAACGCTCATAAGAAGAAGAAAAAATCCAATAAACCCGCACCAGTGCCTTGCCGCACCGGCTGCACGCCGAACACCTCCGCTCCCGAAATCACCGCCGCGACTCCGGAAGATGAAGCCGCGCAGCGCGAACTCTCGTCGCTCGCTCGTTCGCTGCACAACGCCACCCCTGGCGCCTACGATAAGCTCGCCGCCTTCGCCGGCAAAAACAAAGGCAACGTCTGGGGCGCGCGCGCAGCACTCGCGCTCGGTTACGACGACTACAACAAAAATCATTCGCAGCAAGCGCTCCTCTGGCTCGCGAAAGCGAAAAGCGACACGCTCCTCGCCGACTATGTTTTGTATTGGACAGCGCAGACGCAGCGCGTACTGAAGCAAAACGCCCCAGCGTTCGCCGAACTCCAGGTCGTCCAGCGCGACTACCCGAACACCGGCATCAAGGAGCAATTCCTCGAAGCCTACGCTCCGGCCGCGATCGAGGCAGGTAAGCCGCAGGCCGCCGTGGAAGCTCTCGAGGCCTATCCCGCAACGACCGCAAAGCCCGCGTTGCTCCTGCTGCGCGCGCAAGCCTATAAGGCAGCACGCCAATTCGTTCGCGCCGCGAAAGACTACCAGCTCCTGTATTACAAGAATCCGCTCTCCGACGAAGGCAAAGCCGCCGCCGCCGGATTGCAGCAAATGAAATCCGAACTCCGCAACGAATATCCCGAGCCCAGTTGGGACTTGCAGGAAGGCCGCGCCCAGATTTTCTACAATCAACATAAATGGCGTGACGCGCGGGTGGAATTCGAAAAGCTAGCCGCCGCAATCAAAGATCCCGCCAGCGCCAATCGCCAGCACGCCCTATTGCGCGCCGCGCAGGCGAAAGTTCAGCTGAAAGCTTCGCCATCTGTGATTTCCTTGGTCTCCACAAGCGATCCCGAAGTCGACGCCGAACGCATGTACGCCTTCGCGCAAGTCGAGCGCTCCGCCAAAAAAGAATCCGAAATGCTCAGCGCTACCGAGGCCGTCGTCGGAAAATATCCCGCGAGCAAATGGTCCGAAGAAGCGCTGATGATGGTCGGCAATTATTACTGGGTCGAACTCGATCGTCACAAAGCCATCAGCTACTACCAGCGCGTCGTCGATGGCTTTCCGTCCGGCAAATACACACTCTTCTGCGAATGGCGCACCGCGTGGATCGCCTATCTCGATCGCCAACCGTACGCCGACGACAAGCTCACCGCATTCCTGCGCAAATATCCGACGTCAGCCGACGCCCCCGACGCGCTCTACTGGCTCGGCCGCAATGCCGAGCGCAGCGGAAATCCCGGCCACGCGCGCGCCTACTTCCACTTCGACGCCGACCGCTTCCCGCAAACCTATTTCGGCCGCGCCGCCGCCGCCCGTCTCGACAAGATGGCTCCCAGCACCGAAGACATCCCGGATTTCCTCACCGCGATCCCGCCTGCGCCCGCTCTTCGCGCGACCGACGAGCCCGTTCCCGACGCCGCGAAAGACCGCTGGGTTCGCGCGCAAGCCTTGCGCGTTATCGCCTTTGACGCGTCAGCCGAACTCGAACTCAAATCTGCCTTCTTCGCCACCGGCTCTCCGCGCCTGCTTCTCGAAGCCGCCCAGTGCGCCTTCGATCAAGGCCACTTCGCGACGGGCATGTCCTACGGCCGCCTCATCGTGCCCAATTTCGATTCGCGAAAAATTTCCGACGTGCCGGTCAACGTTTGGAAGACGCTCTACCCACTTCCATACGAAGCCTCGCTCCGCCGCGAAGCCTCGCGCAACGAATTCGATCCCATGCTCGCCGCCGGACTCATTCGTCAGGAATCCACATTCCAGGCCGATATCGTCTCGCACGCCAACGCCATCGGCCTGATGCAAGTCCTGCCCAAAACCGGCAAACTCCTCGCAAGGCAGCTCAAAGTCCGCTACGTAAAAACGAAACTTTACGAGCCCGAATACAACATCGAGCTCGGCATGCTCTATATCGCAAGCCTTCTCCGCGCGACCGGCGCTCCCGAATACGCTCTCGCCGCCTTCAACGCCGGCGAAGACCGCATCGCCGCTTGGCGCGCCGAACGCAACTACGAAGAAATCCCCGAGCTAGTCGAATCCATCCCCTTCACCGAGACCCGCGATTACGTCCAGATCGTAATGCGCAACGCCGAAGTCTACCGCCTGATCTACGGCGAAGGCGCAACTCCAGCCAGCACCGCCACCACAACCGCCGCCGCACCAACATTCGTCGCCGCTCCCGTGACCCTGGCTCCTCCCGATTCCACGCTAGTTCCGACCGCCCAACCCGCTCCACCCACCACTGCCGACGCCACCTCCGACCCAAACCGCTAGCTCGCTCTGGCCTAGCATTCACCTACCCGGCCTTCCTGAGAACGCGAACGCCAGCCTTAAATAAGGATGCGGAATCTCGCGTCATCTCCGAACGGTGATTTGTGAAAACGTGTTTTGTGTGTCGCGGCTTCAATCGCGACATTTGCTCAGCAAAGAGGGGGGCTTAGCACGAGGCTGAAATCTCCAGATATTCTTTGCGGTCTCATGCGTAATACAGCTAACCGGCGCGCTGGGCGTTTCTCGGCTGCGGCGCCGGAGGTCCTTCCGTGCCCGAAGCCCACATCTCAAACGTTGACTCCTCGCCCGCCAAGCTCTCCGCGTTCTCCTGGAGGGCGCGCTCGGTCGTCGTAGTCGGCGCCATTCTTCTGATCATAGGTTCGCTCATCGCCGTGTTCCGCCCAATCATGCTGGTCTCCCCCCACGACGACATCAACAACGCCGCCCGCATCTATGCCGGATACTTTGCTGCGCGCAATTTTGCGCTCGGAATCGCGCTCCTCGCGTCCCTGGCTCTGCGGGCAAGAGCCACTCTGAACGGTCTGATCCTGCTCACCGCAATCATTCAAATATTGGACGCCGCCATCGATTGTTTCGAACACAGGTGGGCCGTCGTACCCGGAGTGATCATCCTCGCCTTACTCTTCTTCCTCGCCGCGGCGGGCCTATCCGGCCATCCGTTCTGGAAAACGCACGCTTGGGGGCAGCGAGAATAAAGTCCCGCAGAGAACGATCATCATCAAGACGGCATTTGCGAGAACGTGTTTTGTGGCACGTGCCGCAAACTCCCATCGTCCGCCGGCGTTTCGAAATCCGGCGCCGCCACGGGGTAATTCCAGGCCAGTGGCGCATCTTGCGTCTGCGCGCTTGCCTATAGAGCGATCTGTGCCGCAGCGACCAGCAAAATGGCGACGAGCGCAAGGCTCGCCGAGAGATATTTCACGAGTATTCGTCCTGTTCGATGGCAAGATTCCACAATCACAAATGCGAAGACATGATGCAGGAGAGCTTCACTATACCGAACCTGTCGAGCGTTTGTGCTAAGTGTCTCTTGACTCAGGAAACGGAGACAATGGCCGAATGACAGCAAACGTCCAGGAATTGTTCGGACAGATCGACATCTACGTTTTTGATCAAATCCTCCGTGGCAACATCGCTCCCGGAATGCGCATTCTCGACGCCGGCTGCGGCTACGGCCGAAATCTCGTATACCTCTTACGCGAAGGTACGGAAATTTTCGCGATCGATCAGAACCCCGGCGCCGTCGAACATATCCGCCGCCTATCCAAATCGCTGAACACCGCCCTGCACGACGAGAACTTCCAGGTCAGCCTCGTAGAAAAAATGAAGTTTCCCGGCGACTTCGCCGACGTGGTCCTCTGTAGCTCGGTCCTTCACTTCGCTCGAGATGAAACCCACTTCCACGCCATGCTCGCCGAACTTTGGCGCGTCCTCCGCCCCGGCGGCCTGCTGTTCTGCCGCTTGGGTTCCCGCATCGGCATGGATTTCGTCCCTCTAAGCAACGGTTTATTCGCAATGCCCGACGGCCAAAGTTGGTTCCTCGTGGACGAACAAAAACTCCTCGCCCTAACCGCCGCAATGAACGCCACCCTCGTCGATCCCCTCAAAACCACCATCGTCAAAGACCAACGCTGCATGACCACTTGGGTCCTTAGAAAACCACTCCGCCGTCTCACTGGAGAACAAAATGAATAATCGCCGCCTTCCGTTCATCGCAGCTTCCGCAATTCTCGTTGCATCCGTCATCGCGTGGCGCGTAGCTGCCGCACAAACTCGCCAATCCCAAAGCGAGCGCCAGAAATTTCTCGGCAGTTGGAAGCTGGTGTCCACCGAAGAAAAACTGAAAGATGGCAGCTCGCGCCCTTACAAAGATATGGGGCCGAACGGCCAGGGCTACTTGATGTACACACCCGATGGTCACATGTGCGCCGTGATGACGAACCCCGATCGCCCCAAATGGTCAAACCCACCAACCGACGCACAAAAGCTCGCCGCAATCGATGGCCTGGCCTCCTATTGCGGCACGTTCGAAATCAACGAAGCGCACCACGTGATGTGGCATTTTCCCGAAATAGCCTGGAACCCAGGCTTCGCTGGCACAAAACAACGACGCCCCTATCGCTTCGAAGGCAACCGGCTGATCTTTTCAGGCAAGCAACCACCAAACGAAGATCAAGCTGTCGACCACTGGACGATCGTCTGGGAAAAAATGAAATAATGTCTTTGGACACGCGGACTGGACGCCTCGCCCAGCACTCTCTGATTTTCCTGACGGCTTACCCTACAAAGGAATTCAAAATGAACCAAATAAAATTCTTCGCGCTCACTGCTGCCCTCATTTGCCTTAACGGCGTCGCGCATGCCCGCCCGGGCCCATCGACTTCCGCTACGACCACGTTTCACACCGTCAATCTTGGTGGCGTGAATATCTTCTACCGCGAAGCTGGTCCGAAAGACGCGCCAACGCTCCTCCTCCTTCACGGATTTCCATCCTCATCGCGGATGTTCGACACACTCATCCCCCTGCTTGCCGATCGCTATCACATCGTTGCGCCCGACTATCCAAGTTTTGGCCAAAGCGACGCGCCACCACCGGATCAATACGCGTACACGTTCGACCATATCGCGAACACGATGGAGCAACTGGTGGAGACGCTGGGACTAAAGAGCTTTGTGTTGTACATGCAGGATTACGGTGGCCCGGTCGGCTTTCGTCTTGCCGTTGCGCATCCGGAACGGGTGAAAGCGATGATCGTCCAGAACGCGGTCGCTAGCGAGGACGGGCTGGGACCGGCATGGGACGAACGAAGAACCTATTGGAAGGATCGCGTCGCGAACGAAGACAAAGTCATGCCCAACTTTCTTTCTTACAGGAACACAAAGTTGCGCCATGTCGGCTCAAGTGCCAACATCGATCGATACGATCCCGACACATGGACGGACGAATTCGCCCATCTCTCACTTCCTGGCCAAAACAAGATTCAGGCGGACCTCTTCTATGACTACCGGACGAACGTCGCTTCCTATCCGGCGTGGCAGGCATGGATGCGTGAACACAAGCCGCCCATGCTCGTGGTTTGGGGCAAGTACGACCCTTCGTTCGCGGTCGGTGGTGCAACTGCGTACAAGCGAGATGTACCCGATGCGGAGGTGCATATCCTCGACGCGGGCCACTTCGCCCTCGATGAAAAAGTCGACGAGATTGCAGATCTCATTCGTGCCTTTCTCGCAAAAAGGATATCGGACGGCACGCTTCGCCAGACAGACCCCGGAAAGCGAGGGGAATAGACAATCGCGGAAGAACCAGATAGGTTCGGGAATCTGATCCTTCACAAAGGTTTCACGCGAACATGATCCGTGGCACAATCCCCGCATCGGAAAGCCGTTGTGATGTAGAGGGTATTTTTCGTCGCAATACAAGGAGCATTTCGTGAGCGAACTTGGCACAAGACGCAGTTTTTTCCAGCGAATGAATCTTGCCATCACCGGATTTATGTTCGCGCGCGCTCTCCCCGTTCAAACGGCCAGCGCAGCCCAAGCGCCTGCCCCTTCCGCTGAATCGGTCGACTACTACGACAAACTCGGCGTCACAAAGCGCATCAACGCCGCCGGCACTTACACCTATCTCACCGGATGCATCATGCCGCCCTCAGTGCAAGCTGCTGTCGCCCAGGCCGCCAAGCACCCCGTCTTCCTCGAAGAGCTCCAGCAAGCCGCCGGTAAATACATCGCGCAAAAACTCCGCTGCGAATCCGCCATGGTCACAGCCGGCGCAGCTTCTGCCGTAACTCTCGGAACCGCCGCCTGCATGAGCGTCGCCAACGGCCCCACCGCCAGCCACTCGATCCCCACCGAAATGTCCGGCCTGAAAAATGAAGTCATCGTCCAAAAGGCCCATCGTTACGATTACGACCACGCCATGCGTAACTGCGGCATTCGTTTCATCGACGTCGAGACCTTAGAGCAATATCAGGCCGCCTTCACTCCCAACACCATGATGTGCTTCTTCTACAACGCCGCCGATGCCGGACAAATCAGCCGCGAAGACTGGATCCGCGTCGCTCACGCCCACAACGTCCCCTGCCTCAACGATGCTGCTGCCGACGTCCCGCCCATATCCAATCTCTGGAGTTACACGCAAATGGGTTTCGATCTAGTCGCCTTCTCCGGCGGCAAAGGCATGCGTGGCCCGCAAAATGCCGGCCTCCTCCTGGGCAAATCGAATCTGATCGACGCCGCCACAAAAAATAATTCCCCCAACGACGACGTCGTAGGCCGGGGCATGAAAGTCGCCAAGGAACAAATCGTTGGCATGGTCGCCGCTGTCGATTGGTTCCTCAGCCAGTCCGACGCCGAATTCGAAGCCGAATTCCGCCGCCGTGCCGACCGCATCGCCGCCGCCCTCAAAGACATTCCCACCGTCAAAGCCGAAATCTTCATCCCGCCAATTGCCAACAACATCCCGCACTTGGTCATCCGTTACGACCAGCAGCGCGTCAAGATCGCCCCCAAGGCCGTCTCAAAACAACTCCGCGCTGGGACACCCAGCATCGAACTGAATCCCGCCACCGGCTCCAGCCAAGCCAGCGCCGGCATCCCTAAAGACGCCGACAAAATCGTAGTAGGCGTCTGGATGCTCGAACCTGGCGAAGACGAAATCGTAGCCCGCCGCCTCCGCGAAGTCCTGCTACAAGCCGCAACCATCTGATCAAATCATGAGCACCACCGTCGCAGCGCCAAGTCGAACGCTTCGCCCCGACGACATCTTCTTCTCCGCGATGGCGGTCCTCATCCTCGTTATCGTCGTTACCGGATTCGGCCAGAGTTACTTTCTCGCAGGCATGATTCGCGCCAAGCTGCCCAACGCTCTCGTCCACATCCACGGCGCCATCTTCGCAACCTGGAAGTTTTGAGACCGGTAGGATCGTGAAAATTGCGGCTGCGATCATCGCGTAGCCGATCGCGGTGCAACGTCACTCTCGCCGTAATCCTCGCCCTCCCCATGCTGATCGTTGGCCATCCTCGGCCCCGCCATCGATCGTTGGGGCTTCGGCATTTGGCACACATGGGTCCTCTGGATCCGCCGCCCGTGAGTTTCGTCGGAACGGCGCTCCGACTCTTAAGCGAACGCGATGCTATGCCGGGTGCCCGGTTCGCAGTTTGAACCTGGGTCTTCGCTTTGCCTTAGGGCCTTAAAGCGGCGCCGAGACTCTTAAGCGCGAGCGAACGCGATGCTATGCTCCTTTCCCAATGGCAAGCGACAAACCATCGGGCAAATCCGCGCAGATCCCCAAAGTTGGGATGCGAGATTTCGTAGAAGCCGCCCCCTGGGCCGGAAAAAACTCAAACTAGCCGATTGGGTTCCGGCACGTTCAAAGGGCGGATGAGCGAGTTTAACAAACTGAATATGGCCGTATTCGCTCCAATGCCAAGTGCTAGCGTGTGATTAGCGCGAAGAGCGGGCTTCGTCGAAGGGTGCGTATCGCATAGCGGATTTCAGACAGAAGGGTGCGCATTCGTCCTCCCGATTCGATCCTAACCGGCGTCACGGAACAGAAGTTTCATTGGACCTATTACGAGACACAGCTGTTAAAGTTTCCTTGCAAATTGTTACCGGCACCGGCACCGCCTAGGCAGGCAAAGACTCTTTCGAGTATCAATTCCGAGATGCCCAACCTGCCCGATAAGTTCTGCCGGATTACCGGACAACTTGGTTTGAGTACCGACTTGTCCCGTGAGCGTGTTAGTTGGGTTCTTGTGTCCGTTTCTACAAAAACTGTTACCGTCCTTGATATGAGATGCACGGTTAGCCGGAAAGCCGGGATTCGACGCCTGCGTCATTTACCGACGATAGTCGTGCTGACACTCGGGTTGGGGCTTCTGTTCCGCTCGGCTCAAGCGCAAGAACCGGCGAGCCCGCCACCGCGGTTGAAGGTAACAAGTAATCTAGTCGTCGTCCGCGTCGTTGTGAGCGATAGAAGTGGCCACTCCGTCCTCGGGCTGCACGAAGGCGACTTTAAGATTTTCGACCGTGGAAATGAGCAATCGATAGTTCATTTTGAAGAGTCTTCTTTCCCACCTGATAAAAGCGCGGTGGCCGTTCATTCGCCGGAACAAACTTCGATCCCGCTTTCCTCTGAAATATCCGGGCCGCGCGCGTCACCCATTCTTCCGAAGAATTTCCTTGCGCTCTACTTCGACAACTTGAGCACAACCGATACGGACCTCGCCGCCGCGCGCAATGCTGCCGAACGCTATCTCTCGTCTTCTCTAAAGCCGAATGATCGCGTGGCTATTTTCACCTCCGAACAGCTCCTAGCGGACTTTACAGATGACCCACGCCAGCTATTGGAGGCTCTGGGAAATCTTCACGTCAGCGTCCGCGCCCGGGCGAGCGCCTTAGATTGCCCTCACCTATCCGACTATCAGGCGCTTCAAATCACCGAATTTGCAGAAGAGCCACACGCCGATGCCTGGATTCTCGCAAGGGATGAAATGGTCCAGTGCAGCGTCCCGTCGTCCGATTCCGCCCAGGCAACGGAAAACAGCACGGGTCGCACCGGCAAATCAGGCGGGAAAGGCAGTTCGGGGCACCTTGCCAACGAAGGTTTCGACCGCGATCCCGACGTTGCGCAGATTCTCAATCTCGCTCGCAGTGTCGTTTTGCAGAACCAGATCCTGGTGCGCTCCAACCTGCAACAAATCGATCGCGTCGTCCAGCGTCTCTCTCAAATGTCGGATCAGCGCAGCATGATTCTCGTTTCGCCGGGTTTCCTTACGCAGACAGAGCAATTCCAGCTGGATCGCATCGTCGATCGTGCGCTCCGCTCACAAGTGGTCATCAACTCGCTCGATCCGAAGGGGCTCGCGGGGTTGATGCGCAGCGCGAATGCCTCGCTTGGCTACAACCCTACTCACGGCGACGCCGCGCGGGCCAGCCGCGTAGTGGACTCGAATCGAGAAAATGCCGTGACCAGCGTTTTGGCGGAAGTGGCGCAAGGCACTGGCGGCAAATACATGCATAACAACAACGACCTGAAAGCCGGTTTTGCCGCGTTGGAACGCTCACCCGCGTGCTACATCCTGGCTTTCGCTCCAACGGACCTCAAGCCTGATGGTGCCTTTCACCCGCTTAAGGTTACGCTGGCCGGTGGCCGCAAGGATTTCACCATTCAAGCACGCCGCGGATATTTTGCGCCGAAAGGCGACGCGCCCGTAGATACTTCCGCCGAGAGTGGTAACGATGCCGCAGAGCAGGCTCAACACGAGCGGATTCAGCAGCAAGTCCTTTCGAAAGTTGATGTCTCGCAGTTGCCTGTCGACTTAACCAATAACCTCGCTCAGCAGCCGGATCAGACGCGTGTCCTGTCCGTCTCTACTCACCTGGATACGCAAGCTCTTCAGTTTCGTCGAGAGGCCGACCATAACCTGAATACGATCACGTTCGTCGTAGCGGTCTTCGATCCAAAGGACAAACTTATTGAGGCGCAACAGCGCCATATCAGCATTGACTCACTTGACGCACAACTGCCCGATGTACTCAAACTCGGTTTGGAGGCCACGTTCGCGTTCAAGCTGCGATCCGGAACGTATCGCCTGCGAGCAGTGGTCATCGACTACGTACAACATCTCGTAGGCGCAAAGTCTGACAGCGTAACCATTCCTTAGATGCGGCGTTCCTGCTCCGAAATCTGTCGGCAATTACTCCTCACCGATTCGCGGTGGCGGCTAGTAATCTGCTGAACGCTCGGGCGATAATCTACGCCTATCAACAAGTTCGGCTCCTACCTCCCGAGTCTCTGGTCGTCAACCAAAGTGTACTCAGTTCGAGGGAGCCGAAACTGTTATGTAATCAATTGTGTTTCGGCTAGTCCTGAACGAATTGAGGGATTACACTTGTCTGGAAAGGGATCGAGCGATCCTCGCAGCTTCAACCTTTGGGGCTGCAGGGAGGCTAATCAGATGGCGAGCTTCGCCCTTCACCGTTCGCTTCTAAGGAGCATTTTACTTGTTGTCACCTGCGCGCTGGCCTGCTCCTCATTTCAAATTCCCGCTGCCTTCGCACAACGCCCCGGCCACGTTGGCGGAGGCGGCCACCCAAGCGGACGCATCGCCCCGCCGCATGTAATCGCTCCTCGTAATGTTCTTCGTCGCCGGGTGTTCTTTGGCGCGCCGTTTTTCAGATCTGGGCTCGGCTTGGGATTCAATCCCGCTTGGTGGCCGACCTGCGGTGCTTCGTGGGGTTGGGGATTCAACTGCTACCCTTTGCCCTTCTACACCTACGGCTTTGAAAATTACCTCACTCCGCAAGCGTACGAAACTCCCGTCTACTCGTATGGCAGAGAAGAACACGATCTGGTCTGGCTCTATCTAAAAAACGGCAGCGTCTATCGCGTGACCGACTACTGGTTCGTGAATGGCCAGGCGCATTTCACAATGATCGAGGACGATCCAACGAAGCCCATCGAGCACGTAATTCCATTTGACGAACTGGATCTGCAGAAAACCACTTACATCAACACCCATCGCGGGTTCCGCATTGTGTATCGCGACGCGCCCTGGCAGCAGTATTTGCGGGACCATCCGGATGTAACGCCAACGGATATGCCGCCTCCGCAGAACAACTAGCCACCCTTTGTACAGGCGGAGTTTTTCCGACGATGAATGCGGTTACCGAACATGATTCGGTTAGCTCGTTTAATCAAGCATTGACGAGGGAAATCCATCCAAAGCAACATCAACCTGAACTGATTGAATTCCTGATCCGAACATGAGCTTAGAGGCCGAACATCGAGTTGACGCCGTGACGTTGGACCTCGGCAGCCGACGGCTGTTGGGGACCAGGTGAAGGGACGGCGGGCTGCTCGGCGGTGGGCGCCGCACGCTGTTGAAGAAAAGCGAGGTCGCGAGGCTCTTCGGTGCCCGGCTGAACGGCAGGAAACGACAAGTCCATTTGGTGTTCCAGCGCGCTGGCGATGCGGTGCAACTGCCAGATGAGCTTCTCGAGCTCTTTTGAGCGGCCAAGGTTTAGGTTGCGGTCCCACAGAAACCGAATCGACAACACCACGAGGATGGGCAGACCGATGGCCAGTGTTGCAAGTACGATGGTGGTGAGCAGCGGGTCGAGGCTTCCGAGCGGAGTCATGGCGCCTCCAAATGCGGGGTTCCAGAGACAGAATAACAGCAGCAAGGGAGTGGTGACAAATGAATCGAACGGGCGGACTGGCAGAAACTCAAGCGAAACGCACCCGAGAATCGGAAAAGCTGATTGATTTTTTGCGGGCCGCCGAGCACGCGTATGATCCGGTTACTGCGTTTGCCAGGACTTGAGGACTGCTTCCGGGATATCGGAGAATAATTGACATGGATTCAGCTAGTGACGCGGGAGCTATCCTCGTTACCGGTGCGTGCGGACATGTTGGGCAGGAACTGTGTCGCATCCTGAGAAATGCTGAGTGCCGGCTTCTACCGGTTGATCTGGAGCCCAACAAGGCGCGAGGTGTCCTAGCCTGCGATCTCAGATCACAAAGTGATGTATTGCGACTGTTCCAAGTCCATCCGATTCGAGTGGTGATCCACCTCGCCGGTGTTCTGCCCAGTGCTTTTAACGCCGACCCTCTAACGGGAGCCGACATCAATCTCGGAGGTTCCTGTGAGCTAATGCGGCAGGCAGCGGCCTCGCACGTTAGGCGTTTCATTTTTGCCAGCTCGATGAGCGTCTATGGATCGTCTTGCACACGTCAGCCAGTGACCGAGAAAGATCTGGCAACTCCCGATGATCTGTACGGTGCTTCGAAGCTAACCGTTGAACTAATCGGACACGCGCTGGGTAGACAGAAGATATTTGAATTTGTTGCGTTACGTCTTGCCAGGATTCTCGGGCCAGGTATGAAGAAGACTTCTTCACCCTGGCGTTCTCAGATTTTCACAGGGGAGCCGCTACAGGAGTTGGTCTGCGTTCCATTCGCGCCGGAGGCAATCCTTTCTCTGGTGCACGTTGAGGACGTTGCCCGAATGCTGTTCACTCTATCGGAAACCTCTGGAATGAGCAGTTCTGTCTACAACTCCCCTGTAGAAATATGGGAAGGAAGACGCCTAAAGGAAACAGTGGAGGAGCTCAGGGGCATTCGCGTTGAACTTGGCCCACAAGGAAGTCATGGCGGGCCGATCTGCGACGGCAGCCGCTTTGCGCGAGAGTTTGGATTCCAGCTCCGGAGTCTCCGAGACCACCTGTCGAGCTACGCTGGAAGCAGTCCGACTTCCTTCACTTAAACCACGCATCTCACTTCATCGCTGGTGATTGATCCTCCCTCGCAGCGGCTCATCGGCAATCTGACCTGCGAGCCTACGGCTTACCCTCCACGTTCGGAAGAGTGGTCGCGTCGTAATGCCTAGGTTCACGCTGGATGCCCATTTGCGAATCGACCCGGGGGCTTGCACCGGCGTGGATGCCTGCAACTGGATTGTCAACGCCCGAAGCCGCAATCACGCCGACCGTGCTGTTCCAGCGTACGAAAGTAGCGCTTTCGACTCAGGCAACTGCCGAGGTGGCACACCAGGCCAAGGGAAGTAGTACAGCCAATGCTCTCTTCATTTTCTTTCCATCCTTTAGATTGAACACGGCTTGGCCCGCAGGCCAGGCGGCTATGTCGGCAAGGTAAGGGGCGAGGGCACCTCAGCGGGGGACGTGCCGGTGCCCCTTCGGTTCTGTTTGGTCACGGCAGAACTGGCAATCAGAGTGAGAACGCCGACCCGACCTTGGATCCGAAGCTCTGCCGCCGGCCTGCGGGTTGACGAAAAGGCGGGTCGCTATCGTAGACTCGTCGGCAGCACTTCGTATCAGGCCCTTGCCTAAATTGGGGAGAGGAGCGGCTCCCCAAAAATGAAGTCATTCCGATCATTTCGACTCGACACGGTGAACCACTGTCTGTGGCGCGGAGAGGAACGTGTGTCGCTGGCGCCAAAGGCGTTCGACGTCCTGCGTTATTTGGTGGAGCACGCGGATCGGCTGGTCACTCAGGATGAGATTCTGGAGAAATTGTGGCCGGGGACCTACGTAAATCCCGAGGTGGTCAAGAAATACGTGCTGGAAATACGAAGGGCTCTGGGCGACCAAAGTAGCAAGCCTGCCTTTATCGCTACTTTTCCTCGGCGCGGATATCAATTCATTGCGCTGGTTCATGAGGAAGTATCATCGGCCGCCGTTGATCCTGCCACCAGCGCCACCAAAAAGATTGTTGGCCGAGAAAACGCCCTGAGCACACTGGCGGACGCGCTTGGCAGGGCGCTCCAAGGGCAACGACAAATTGTCTTCATTACCGGGGAAGCGGGAATCGGCAAGACGACATTGGTCGATGTATTTCTTCAGGGCGCCGCCGGTTTGAACGCTCGTGTCGCCCGAGGGCAATGCATAGAAGGTTTCGGGGGCAAGGAAGCGTACTACCCAATACTGGACGCCTTGGGGCAGCTTTGTCGGGAGGCGGATGACAATCGCATCGTGCAGGAGCTTGGCACGAGAGCGCCGACATGGCTGGTTCAATTCCCCTCTTTAGTCAGCGCTGAGCAGAGACAAGCGCTGGAGAGGGAAACCCTTGGGACGACCCGCGAGCGCATGGTGCGGGAGATTTGCGAAACTTTGGAAACAATTGCGGCGCAAACGCCGCTGATCTTGCTGCTGGAAGACCTTCACTGGGTGGACCCATCCACCTTGGATTTTATTTCTGCGCTGGCGCGACGCCGTGGGCCAGCAAAGTTGCTACTGCTCGGAACCTACCGCCCAGCGGATGTCATCATTGCGCGGGGTCCTTTGAAAGCACTCAAACAGGACCTGGTAATTCACAATCTGAGTCACGAAGTGAGTCTTGAGCGTCTTGAGGAGGTCGATGTTGCCAAATACATTTGCGGCAACTTTGTTGATGGAGATTTCCCAGAAGGATTCACGAGTCTGATCTACCGCCGTTCGGGCGGCAACGCACTCTTCATGGTGACGATCCTCCAGGACATCGTGAAGAAGCGATTGATTGCGCAGGTTGACGGTAAATGGATGCTTGCAGCGCCGATCGAAACTGTCGCCCAGAGCGTTCCAGAGACCCTGGATCAATTAATCGACGCGCAGTTCCAGCAGCTCAGTCCGGTTGAGCAGCGCGTTTTAAGGACCGCCAGTGTTGCCGGAGAGCGGTTTTCTGCGCGAGCCGTTAGCACTGCGGCGGAAATCGATTCCGGCGAGATTGAAGATGTTTGTGAGGGGCTCGTAGCAAAACTGCAGTTCATCAAATGTTCCGGAATCAAAGAACAAGCCCACGGCGAAATATCCTCACACTATGATTTCCGACATTCACTGTATCGCGAAGTTCTCTACGGGCGCTTATCCGAAGGCACTCGTTCGAAGCTTCACTTGCTGTTGGCACAAAGACTGAAGTCCTTCTGCGATCCCTGCGAGCAGGAATTAGCGACGGAGCTTGCCTTGCATTTCGAAGGGGGCCGCGATTACGAACAGGCTGTCAATTATTTGCTCGTTGCGGCGGACAATGCGGTGGGGCGATTCGCCTATCGCGATTGCATAGAGATATTGCACCACGCGCACGAATTGGTGCTCAAGGTAAGCCTCAGACTTCGAGCCGAAATGGAAGTTCGCATTCTTGAGTTTATGGGCCACGCTCACTTCGCGCTGGGTGCTCTTGTAGATTCCGCCCAGATGTATGCTGCCGCTGCGGCCCGTGCGGAGGAAGCTGGCCTCAAAGCGGCTCAAACTCACGCGTTAGTCTGCTCAATGTACCCACTGGGCTTCATCGGTCCCGAAGAAGGTGTAGCGGCCCTGGAACAGGCCCTGAAAATCAGCATGACCGTTGACGACCCTCCGCGTTTGGCGCTTACACAAATGGCAGCCGCTGGATTCCGCCTGGTGTTTCACTCTTGGAGCGAAGCACATGCCGAACTATGTACGTCCGCGTACGAAACGCTGCTCCGTCTGTGTCCTTCGCAGTTGGATCCTTATCAGCGAATCGAATACGCACATGTTTTGATGCTTAAAGGTAAGTACGCGGAAGCATTAGAGCTGTGCGAAGGCAGCGTATCCGAAGCCAGATCGTCCGGGGTGGGCCAAGTAGTGAACTTTCTGGCGCACTTTGGCGCACTGAGCGCAAAAATAGTCATACTTCTTCGTACGGGACAGCTGGGACAAGTCTTGCAGATTGTTAGGGTTGGCAGAACGTCTCCTGATGCGAATTTGTCGTTGTATTGGTTACTTACGCTCCGCGAAGCCATGCTTCGCACAATCGCCTTCGACTTCGAGGGCGCAAGGCAGATCAGTCAAGCAGCCCGTAACGTCAGGGAAGGCGAATTTCCGGACGCACAGTACTACTCAATTGACCAGATAGCCGCCGGAAATATCGCTCTGCAACAACGGAGATACGCGGAGGCACTTGAACATTTCAGTCACGTACAGAATCTTGATGTGCACGCAAAATTCTTTATGCATTGGGAATGGAGAATGATGGCAGATCTGGAATCGAGCAACACCTGGCTCCTGTCCGGAAACGTCGCGAACGCGCGCACTCTGGCAAACGGTCTTCTAAAGTCTGCGCTGGCCACCAGCGATCCGTATCTACATGCGCTCGCATGGGATCTGCAGGCGAGAGTGGCGATGGCCGAAAGCGATTTGCCGGGTGCGCTCGAATCGATTCAGCGAGCCTTGGCAATTGCGGAGAGCTCAGAAATCCAGGCCGGGGCTTGGCAAACGTTTGCGACTGCATCGCAGGTTTACCAACACGCTCAAAAACTCAAAACTGCCGAAACGTACCGCAATCGTGCTGAATCTTGCCTCCTTCAGATTGCTAATTCGTTCGAGCCGGACGAGCCGCTTCGCGCAACATTCCTCACCGCAGGTCCAGTCCGCCGAATCTTGTACGAAAAAGTCGCGACCGAGACCACGCGATAGCATCGATCAGACCTGATGCGGTAGCTGGAGCTTAGCGGAACTAAGACTGAAGAGGGGGCCAACTCCCGTGTATAACGTCGTCGGCGTTGTCAATGGGCTTTTGATGCAGTTCGAGACAAAGCTCTAGGCGGGCCTCTATCGTTGTTAACGGACGAGGCGCGAGCTTCGTCTTACTCAGGATTCTTGCAAGGGTCTCGACCAAGGCTCGATCCTTTTGAATCCCTACGATGGAGCTATCTCCACCAACCATGTATTCGATCTTCAACCGCTGACCATGATCTTATCCGAACTCCCTGGTTCGCTACCAAGGGAGGCAGGGCGCTCAATCAATAAGTCGATAGGCTTTCGCCTACCACAGGAGTTGCCGGGCTACCCTGCATGCGAGCTGACGGCACGGGCTGCGCTGCTTCCCGCAGCTTCCAATACAGCCGCACCGCCAATTTTCGTGCGATGGCTACTTTGGCCATCCCGCTGCCACGGCGAAACTTCAATCGTTGATAGTCCCGCCGCAATTCCGGATCTAACCGAGAGGCTGTCTGAGCGGCTTCGACTAGCAAGCAGCGCATCATCGGGTGGCCTTGTTTGCTGATGGCACCGAGTCGTTGCCGGCCCCCAGAACTTGCTTCGCTCGGATTCAGCCCCAGATAACTCACCACCTTTTTGCTGTTGGCAAAGCGGCTCACCGGCCCCATGGTTAGCACAAACGCCAGTGCCGTCACCGGTCCCACGCCAGCCTGCTGCATCAAACAGACCGCTTGCGGACGGCTTTCGGCTGTCTGGATCACCGCTTTATCCAACTTGTCGATCCACGGATCCAGCTGATCGAGCAACTGCAGTAGCTCTTCCCGTCGCAAGCTAGCCCAAGGATCAAGAGGGAGGCCTTGCAGTTCCCTTCGGCCCACCTTGGCCCACAGTTTTTTCCTCCGGCAAAGGCCTTGTCCCATGGCCAACGCGTGCAGCTGGTTCATCACCGAGGTACGAAACCGAACCAGCTTGTGCCGATGCCGCAGCATTTGCCGCAGATCCCGCTCCTCCGGCGATGGTACCCAGATCCGAGGAAACCGGTTGGTGAGCAGCAAGTCGAGAATATGTAAGGCATCGCGGGAGTCCGTCTTCTGCTTCCGCACCATGGCGGCACGGATCTCCGCCGCGTCTCCGATCCGGAGTTCGTGATGGTGTTCTCGCAGCACTTTCGCGAACCACTGAGCATCGCAGGTAGCTTCCATCCCGACTCGCGCCGGACTCGGAAGCGTGGCATAAAACTTCTGGGCTTCCCCGTTCTCATGTTCCAAACGGCGCTCGATAACCTCGCCGTTTGTGGGACTCAGCATGGCTATTTGCTGGAAGCGTGAATGAAAATCACAACCTATAATGAACATTACTCGGCTCCTTTCCTCCGAGCCTTGGTCGAATCAGCTTCGCCAAGTCTACTCGGTCGAGGGGAGCCGACGACGTTATGCAATCAACAAGTCGCGTTACCCGCGTTTATCAGGAATAGGCAATCTCGCGGGGAAATCACCAGGTACTGCCTTGGCAGCCTTACTGGCATTAATGCCAGTTCCCGAGGACGAGTCGATGAAAAGAATATGAGGATCGCTAATCTCCTGGTCGCAAGGAGAAGTCAGCTCAAAGATTCGCGGCGACCCGATTGTGGTCCTTATTCTCGCCACGGCCCGCACGGTTTGGACACAAGGGCAGACATGCGCTGTAGCAAAGTACAGCAATTCACATTTCCACCGCACAGAATGGTGTTAAGGAAGGGACATGGCGCGCCGCGCAGACTCAGTTGGTAAGCGCATTTTAATTCAACAAGATGAGTCCAGGACACGACTGGATTCCGCTCCTCGTCTGATCTTTCGCTCAGTGCTTCTGATCTTCTCTTTGCTGGCCATTCTCGCTGCCAGTAGCGGCAAGTCGGTCAAGATGATCACCAGTTGGTTCAATCCAATTTACAAAGGACAGACGTTCCACAAGATTCTGGTCATCGGCGTCGCTCAAAACCTGGAGGTGCGCGCCGACTTCGAGGATGAACTGTCGGCCCAGATCGCTCGTCCGGGCATCGAGACCATTCCAGGCAACCACATTCTATTGCGCCCGGACCCTAACGAAAAACCTGATCTTGAATACCTTCGTGGGCAGGTTCACGACAATCACATTGACGCTGTTGTTGTCACCCGCCTGCTGAAAGTCGACAAGGAAGTGACGCACGTCCCGAGCTCGACCTACGTCGCGCCCTACCCTTACTACTATTCTGTTTATGGTTACCTAAACGCCGTGTATCCCCTGATTTACGATCCGGGGTACACGCGGGAAGATACGACGGTCAGCGTCGAGACCAACGTTTACGCCACAAGCCGGCCAGAAGGTGACTTGATGTGGAATGGCGTCAGCAAGTCGTTCAATCCAAAGTCAGCGAAGAAGGTCGCCGACGGCCTTGTCAAAGAACTCCCCAAACAGATGGAGACAGACGGGCTGCTACCTAAGAAAGTCCCTTCGAACTAGATCAATATGATTTGCATAACAATGTCGGCTCCTCGGCCCGAGAAAACTTTGGTTGCTTACGACCAAAGGCTCGGGAGAAGGAGCCGAAGATTGAAGAGACCGGTGAGTGTGGTGAACAGGGACTGAACCACAGCGATGGAGACGTAGAAAGATTCTACCGAGACCTGCAGCAGAGAGGAATCTCCTTGGGTTTTTCTACGAGGCCGATCGGTGGACAGCGTGCTTAGAGAATACCGGCGTTTCAATGGTGCCGCCGACATGGAACGGAAACGAGAGCAGACCGTTCTCAAAGTTGGCGCCCGCAAACCTGGCGAAGGTATTCGTAAAAAATCCTTGTCGAGTTGTGATTTTTGCGATGCCGTCGTAGCTGAGTTCGTTCGAACCATCCACATTGAAACTGCCCGCCCCATCCACGTCTACGCCATAGCCGTCAATGTCGATCGTCTCGCTTCGAATGCGAAGTTTCTCAAGCTGGAAGTCGGTGGAGATTCGCTCGAAAGAGGATGGCTTTGCTGTGGAAGGACCGTGGTTGTTGAAACGTACCAGCTTTTCGAGGTTTGCAGTCAGTTCCAAGTTCGGTACCTCGCCCCTATGAAAAATGACATGACCATTGCCGCGTATTCCTGCAAGAGGTCGGACGGAATGCTGGATTTCACCCGCCAGGGCAAGGTCGCCCTCCATTTTCCCGGTCATCTTTCCTCGGCCGTTTTCGAACGGGTCGAGAAGTTTTGCCACATCAATTCCCACGAAACGAGCACTGGTTCTGAATGCGGGACGATTGCCTGTCAGGTCGAAGAAGATCGCCCCCGTTGCATGGCCGTCAGAGACGTCTGCCTTCACTTCGGCTAGAAAAACCTGCTGAGCCCAAAGCTGGAGTTTAAAGCTCAGGTTCCCTGCATCGATAGCGCCGAAACTCAGGCGGTCAGCACGGACCATTCCCTGGCCACCCATCGAACGGGATGAGGGGTTCACGATGGCGCTTAGGTCCACGTGTTCAAAGGTCCCGTTCAAATCATGGACTTCAAGGAAAACCGGACCCGGCGCGTTCGATGGCAGATGGTTGGACGCGACTAATTGACCGTGGTGGATTTCTACGTTTCCAAGTTCTCCCAAATCAAAGGACTCGTGCGAATCGAGATGTGGATTGTCGAAGTTCCACGGTCCGCTTGGGTCCGAGATCAGGTTTATGTCGGGTTGGTCGAGCACAAGGGACTTGACGACAAACCGCCGGTGAAAGAGGAGCTGCCGAGCATCGATTCCGACGTCGATACTGGCCGCCTTTGCAGTGTACCCAGGCGGGAACGGAGGCGAGTTCTTCATCCCGAAGTTCTCGATGCGAAGGGACATTGGAGAGAGAGTGAGCGAGATATGGCTGATCTCGACCGGTTTGCCAGTTCTCTCTTGCAGGTAGGAAATCAACTTCGGTCGATAACGATCAGCATCGAAAGCAAAGTGTGCAATCAAGACTGAGGCGCCCAAAAAAATCGCGGCGAGTCCCGAGACGAGGAGTATTGACCTGGAGCGACTACGCATGGGACTAGGATATGACATCGAATGGGAGGCTCAAACACCCTTCGAATTGACGTTCGAAATGTGAAGTCGAACTTCGCAGCCACCATAAACATACTGTCAATCACCTCCACTAGGTGGTTTGCCCGTCCGGGACACGGGCTGGCGAGAGATGCCGCCCTTAATCGCCCAGTCCCAGAGTTCTAACTCCCGATGAGTCGTGCGGGAAAAGCGCAAACCCCTTCCAATCTCTGTGCTCTTGCGATAGTGTTCGCTCACTTCTCGCCGTTCGACGAGCTTACGCCGACTCAGAATCCACAACATTTGGCCCATGCTCCGTCATTTGATTTGCAAGATGTCATTGGCAACTAGCCCGTTGAGATGCAGCACGATGCCCGAATTGAGAAACTGTCGCCGTCTACGGTATCGAAATAGCTAATCCAGGCGGGGGATGAGGCATGGATTCGTTCTCGTCTGATGTCAGTTGTGCGTCGCCGGTGGGTTCCGTTCAGAGACGATGTAGCGACCCCGTTGAAGCGAGTACCCCTCAGACATATCAGCGGGAACGAACAATTGGATTGTGTGCGCTGGTACGGATGAGAAACCGCTGCACGAGCACACTTGTACGAGGTCGCGAGGCTCCGAAAGGGCCTTCTGCGCCACTTGGTCTGATTTACCCAGCACTCGATGCCCTTCGGAGTCAAATATCTCAATGTGGTCGAAAAGCGTTGAAATACAGCAAAAATATAAGGTCACGGCCTCGCCAGTCTGATTGTCTGCCCAGAGATAGAGTGAGGAGGAATTGTCAGGGGCGGAGGACACTCCGAATGCGACTCCTCCGCGTACCGGGAACATAAAAGGCCGACCGTGCCTGGCAAATAATTCCTGCTCCCACGCCGGTCCTGGCGGCGGCAAGGGTTTGCCATCAGGCCTCTCAACACAGCCAACTGCGGATTGAATGGATTTGGTGTTGGAGTCACTAACCGCTTCCCGACGCCCAACAGCTCCACCGTCCTGGTTTATGAACATGAGAATGCAGTCCAGGATAGAAGAAATAAGCGTCGACAACGAACCCTCCTATCTTCAAGCGGGATAGTGTCCTGCCACGAGTCGGAGCGATCCAGCATCATTTTCTTGCATTATTCATGAGCTGTCACAAGAAAATCGAATCGCAGCCGGGTTTAGCGAACTTCTCTGCTTGAATCCTGAAAAGCCGGATGACCGGTAACGTTGATACTGGTCCCAACATTAGAGGTAAGCGCGTTCATGAGGCATTGACGTTTCGCCGGGCTGGACCCGCGACACGCTTGACTGCTTGACAGCGCCGACGCCCAGTGGTTTTGTCACTGCTGGCGGAGAAACGCCGCGCGTGCCGGCGCGCGGAAAAGTAGGAGGGACGGAAAGCGGAGGAGAGCGCGGAATGCAGACAAGCCATGAGACATGGGTGACGTTTCGACTCGCGGGTAGCAAGCAGGCCCTGATTTTGGTGCCGGCCTTTGTTGATGGACGAGGCCCGTATTCGTTTGTAATGGATACCGGGGCGACATCGACAGTGGTCTCCAATGAATTGGCCGATGCCTTGGCGCTGCCGCGAGGGGAAAAGCAAGACGGCCGGGGAGCAGCAGGGAAAATGACCCTGGTGGGGAGCCGGTTGCCGTCCCTGACCGTGGGCCAAGAGACGCTCGACAGTCTTCCCGTGTCCGTCACGGATTTGAGTTTCCTTGGCCGGGCTATGGGCGCGCAAGTGGATGGAGCCTTAGGGCACAGCTTTCTGAGGCATTTTGCTATGACGCTGGACTATGCCACGAACGCGCTGACCCTGAGGCGGCCCGTTGGCGACACGAAGCGGGCACTGGACGAGCACGAAATCGCCTTCCGGTCCGCAAACGCGGAGGATCCACTTGTGGTCGTGCCGATTTTTGTGAACGAGAAGGGGCCATACGATTTTGCGCTGGACACAGGTGCGTCCAGCACGGTGATCTCGCTCGAACTGGCGGTAGAGTTCGGACTCGCTACGGAGAAAATGTCGCAGCTGACGGCTGGCGGGGGGAATGGGACTGTGTCGCGGGTGCAACTGAGCTCATTGGCGATAGGCGCCGCGCGGCAGGAGAATTTGGCGGCGGCGGCTTCAGATTTTTTGACGGAGCTCAACGCGGAGTTGGGAAGCAAGTTGCAGGGCATAGTGGGCTACGACTTTCTGCGGCATTACCGCGTAACGCTGGATTACCCGCGAGAGGCGCTCACTCTGGAGTGAGGCGGCACGGGAGGCCCCTGTGGTGATAAACGTCAACTCCTCGTTAGTTTGAATGAATCGGTCGAAGGAGGAGCGTTTGGTGTAGGAAAGCGGAACTCAGCGGACGCGCTGATTCCGAAAGACCAAGGAGGAGAGAAGAATTACACCCGCGCTCCTCCAGAGCGCCTCAGGAGAGCTTTCGCCCTCTTACGGAGACCTGTCATGGAAGTCGGAGAACCGATAATTTGGGTACTGGTCCCAACCTTACCGGTAAGCGCGTCTATACACAGAATCACCAGGCCACATGTTCGTTACGTCCTCATGACCCGATGCTTGAAGGCTCGGAAAATACCTGAGAGGTGAGTAGACCAACGTGCGAAAAAAGCGGCCTCCGACCGCAGCCGGAGGCCGCAACAACGGAGCATAAATTGGTAGCGCCGGCATCCCCGCCGGCTCTTCGTTCGTATCAGCTATTTCGGTCCCGGCAAATGAAAAATCAACGACCGCGTCAGCTCCGTTCGTGCCGCGTCCGGATCGGTCAGCTCCGCAAACAGATGCGTGATCGCCTCCTGCTCTTCCGCCGAGCGCTTGTCACGGTCTCCCAGAGCCGCGGCCCGCACCTTGTCCATCGACGCCAGATCCTTGGTCGCGATCCACGTGTAGTGCGTAAAGTCACCGTCGGTCCTCACATCTTCCACCGCAAGGCCAAATGCCAGAATCGTACCGTCGGCGGCCAGCTTGTCGAAGATCGGCTTGTTGTATTTCTCCCACGTTTTCCGGTATTCCGGTCCCTTTCCCGGTTTCACTTTCACGAAAGCGTACCGCGTATACGGCAAAGTCCCCGCCGCCGGCATCGACGTAGCAAATCCCGATACCAGGTCCCGCGTCAGGTAGTCGTGCGTTTTGGAAAAGTCGGTAATTGCCATAATGCGATCCATCGGTCCTCCTCCCGCGGTCGCGCCCTTCTTTCCTGCCGCCCCTTTCGTGGATTCCTCGGTCAACTTCGCGATCTGTTCCCGCATTGCCGCATCAACTTTCTCCACGCCGGCATAATCCGCCACCGAGTACCAGATCATATGCGTAGCATCGCCCGGAACGCGCAGCAGCGGTGCTTCCACGCCCCACGCCAGTATCACGCCGTCCGCCATCAGCTTCTCTCGCACCGGCTGCCCCACCGTCTTCACCAGATTGAGAAATTCCTCCTCCTTCCCCGGGTTCACGTGATATTCGTACCAGAACGTCAGCGGCTGTTGCGCCTGTTGCGCCGCTGCCGTGAAACACGACATCAACATCAGTAGTGCGCAAAAAAACACTCGTTTTGTCATCACTTTGCTCTCTCCTTGATTTCGCCATGACTCTTCCGAGGATCTACTGCAAGGATTGGGAAATTGGACGCGCGCCTAGCCGACGGCATCCTGCCGTATAAATTGAATTGTGCGGCCGAACCCGCGCTTTCTGTGCCTCGCTTGTAACACCCGGCATCACGGCGGTCAAGCTAAGCGGAGAAACGCGTGAGACGCGCCATTCTCAACGTGATTGAACACGCGAAACTATCGCTCCCACCGAAACGTCCGCTGTTCAAAATCAAATCCTATCTTCCAGAGTTGAGGTCCTCGAATCCCCCAAACCCCGTCAAAATCATCCCCTCGATCTTTCCGATCATCCACCACGAACGTCACCTGCGCTCCGACCGCTTCTTCGCCAAAGTACACATCCGGAATGCGCACCTTCCTTCGCTGAAATGTTCCGCTCACGTCCGACACATCTTCCATTCCCAACAACTGAAATCCGGCAGTGTCCGGCACCCGGCTTTGAAAGAGCATCAAATCTGGACTGCCCGTACCGACCACCAACCGCAGCCGCCGTTCTTGAAATCGTGTGCGAATGGTCACGACGGGCGTATCGGTGTCGAACCGCGCCGAGAATTTCAGTTTCTCTGTCCCACCGAAAATCATTTCCTTGCTTCTGAAGTTGATCGTGAAATTACTCTTCCTGAGGACATCCAGCCCCACAATCCCATCCACCTTGTGCCCGAGAATCTTCTGAAAAAAGGAGAGGTCCTGCGCCAGGACCGGAAGCGACTCAACGCGGATCGGCCCGAGTTCCAGCGACGGCAACACGACACGTCGTGCCTCTACCCTCTTGTTCGACAGATTCACTCTTCCGGGCACCTCAGCTAGCCCAAGATCGCGCGCGATTTTCTGGTCGATGATCGTCGGGTACGCACCCGTATCGACTTCGAAATTCAGCCGACGTAAATTCCCAATGGACCCCTCGACAACCACCAGATAGCCCCAGTACACGCGAATAGGAAACCGAGCCGCGCGCCTAGACCGTGATTGCGCTTCTTGGACCTCAAGGTCACCCGTGGTAGCCAACGTTTGGCCTCGAACAGGGTTGACCTGCGACAACGAAAGCATTACAAGCAGGAATCCTGAGAAACCCTGTCGTTTCATGGCGTCACCTCCGAAGTTCGGGTGACGCCGACCGTGAATTACAGCGGTAGGTAGCTCAATGGACGCCCAATGGTTTGCTCGTTGATTTCTTCTCTATCGTCCGAACATTGCCCGCAGCACGTCTAGGTACTCAATTTGTAGACGTTCGAGTTGGAACCGCCGACCAACGGTGTTACAGCCCGAGCCAAGAACCAGGTTTTCCACATGGACCAGGCCAACGGTTCCGCGCGCGTTCTTCGTTTTGGGGTCTTCCAGGCCGATTTACAGACCGGGGAGTTGCACAAGCACGGCGTAAAAGTGCCTCTTTGCAGGGGCAGCCCTTCCAGGTCTGCGCCATCCTGTTGTCTCGTGCGGGCGAGTTGGTCAGTCGAGAAGAACTGCGTCAAAAGGTGTGGCCTGAAGACACCTTCGTCGATTTCGACCAGGCACTCAACACCTCCATCACCAAGATCCGAGCCGCTCTCGGAGATGACGCCGACAACCCCAGATTCGTCGAAACCCTCCCCCGCCGCGGCTATCGCTTCATCGCCGCTGTGGAAGGACCAAACCCAATTCGTCGTCTTTCCCCGCAATCACTCAACAATCGCGCGTCAGCAAATTCGCAACGCAACGAACTTTGATCGCCATCGGCATTGCATTCCTTGTTTTGCTCTCCGCATTCACCATTCCAAAATTTTTCCGAAATCGAGCCCCCCACCAGCGATCGAAGTCCTCCCACTAGCCGGCCTATCCGGCATCGAGACCCATCCGGCATTTTCGCTCGATGGCAATCACGTAGCGTTCGTCCTTCATTCGAAAAATGCCTCGGGCATCTTCACCACCATGGTTCGCGGCGAAAAGTCGCTTCAGCTCACACAAAATTCCGGCGATTGCTGTCCAAGGTGGTCACCCGACGGACGCCAGATCGCCTTCTCCCGCATGGGCGACGCGGGCGCTGACATTTACATAATCCCCGCCACAGGCGGCACCGAGCACCGCTTATTCTCCTGGCCGTCCGACGGCCGCCCAATTTCCGCCATCCCCTGGCGCGTCAACGCTCGCAGAACTACGGCAACTCGCGCCCCCAGTTTTCGCCCAACGGCAAGAAAATCGTGTTCGAATCCAATCACTCGGGATACGACGAGATTTGGGCCTGCGACAGCGACGGTTTGAACTGCGCTCAACTAACCTCGCTGCGAGGTACCACCGGCGCCGCGCGTTGGTCCCCCGACGGTCGCTACATCGCTTTCGAATATCGCCCCAAAGGCCACAGCGAAATATATTTGCTCGATACGCGCACCGGCGTGCCGCAATTGCTGCCCACATTACCCGGAGCCGACAACGGCGGCCCAAGTTGGTCGCGCGACGGAAAATCGATCTATTTCTACTCCGACCGCGGCGGCGGCTCATTTCAAATCTGGAAGACCCAAATCCCCGAAGTCGCACAGATCGCTCAAGTCGAAAGCGGAACCCCAGTCCAGGTAACCACCAACGGCGGCGTCTTCGTCCAGGAATCCGACGACGGCCAGTTCCTCTACTATTCGAAGTTCGAATCACCCGGCCTATGGAAAAGACCAACAGCCGGCGGCGACGAAGTCCGCATCTTGGATCAGCCCACAGGTGACAATTGGTGGAATTGGGCCGTTACCCACAACGGCATTTACTTCTTCACCTGGCGCAAAGACAAAAAGTCCGGCGTAGCCTTCTTCGACTTTGCTTCCCAAAAAGAAACCTTGCTCGCCCCTATCGACAAAACCATCGCTAGGCCTGTCCCTATCTCCCGACGGCCGATCAATCCTCTACGTTCAAACCGAATGGGCAAGATCCAGCATAATGCTAGTAAAAAACTTCCGCTGACCCGCTCATCGCTGGCAGAGTCAAGGTACTTTTTTTCGTTTTCCGACGCCTTTTTCGCATCGTCCGTAAACCCTTCAAACGCAATACTTGCACAGGTATGTGAAACAAACACCTTCAAACCCCACACAATGAACACTTACAACAAAACTAGCGGAGAGGTGCCGAGTCGCTCGACCATCCGACGTTCAAACGTTCAAGCTGTCTTTTCGATCCCTTCGGTATTTGTTTTTCCTCGATTCAACGATAGACTTTTTTCCTACCACCATGACCACAACTCAAACCGACATCGCCCGCCGCATGCTCTCGGCCAAAGCCGAACGCTTCACCGAGTCCGTCATCCGCGAAATGACCCGCCTCGCGCTCAAGCACAACGCCGTCAACCTCTCGCAAGGATTCCCCGACTTCGCCGCCCCCGCCGAAATCAAAGAGGCCGCCCGCCAGGCCATCTCTGACGACATCAATCAATACGCCATCACCTGGGGCGCGAAAGCTTTGCGCGACGCCATCGTCGAAAAATTCGAGCGTACCCAGCGAATCCGCGTCGACCCCGAACGCGAAATCACCATCTGCTGTGGTTCCACCGAGGCCATGATGTCCGCGATGATGGCCATCATCAATCCTGGCGACGAAATCGTGGTCTTTGAGCCCTACTACGAAAACTACGGCCCCGACGCAATCTTGAGCGGAGCAACGCCGCGCTTCGTAAAAATGAAGCCGCCCAAAACCGAAAATGATGTCTGGAGTTACGACGAAAACGAACTAGCCGCCGCCTTCGGCCCGAAAACAAAAGCGATCATTCTCAACACGCCCAACAACCCCACCGGAAAGGTCTTCACGCGCGGAGAACTCGAATTCATCCGCGACCTCTGCGTCCGCTGGAACGCTTACTGCGTCACCGACGAAATCTACGAGCACATCCTCTACGACGGCACTGAACACATCACCATGGCCGGCATCGACGGGATGCGCGAACGCACCATCGTCATCAACGGCATGTCCAAAACCTACAGCGTCACCGGTTGGCGCGTCGGCTGGGCCATCGCCCCGCCCGAAACCACCGCCGCCATCCGCAAAGTCCACGACTTCCTCACCGTAGGAGCCGCCGCCCCGCTGCAACAAGCCGGCGCCGCCGCCCTCAAATCCCCCCAGGCCTACTACGACAAACTCGCCGTCGCCTACGCCGAAAAACGCGCCCGCCTCCTGAAAATTCTCACCACCGCCGGCTTCACCATCTACAAACCCCGCGGCGCCTACTACATCATGACCGACATCTCAGCGTTCCCCGACCCCGACCCAAAACGCTTCGCCGCCCCCACCCGCGACGTAAGATTCGCAAAATATCTAGTCGAAGAAATCGGCGTAGCGACGGTCCCGGGTTCGAGCTTCTACAACAATCCACAAGACGGCGCCACCCAAGTCCGCTTCACCTTCTGCAAAAAAGAACAAACCCTGGCCGCCGCCGAAGCCCGCTTGGCCAATTTGCGAGCAAGCTAGGCAAAGAATTCCGAGCTCAGCCAATGGTGTGATGTGTTAGATGAAAACGAAGCTGGCGTATCTGCTTAGAGGTGGCGACCGGCGTTCGATCGGCCGCGCGAACGAAGTTGCGGCGCTCATTGCGAAAGATCCTCGACTATTCCCTGAACTAGTTTCTGGTCTCTGGTCCGACGATCACATCGTCCGAATGCGCGCCGCCGCCGCGGAAAAAGTCACTCGCGAACAACCTCAATTGCTGCGTCCCCACAAGAGGGAATCGCTCGCCTGCTGATGGACCGGCAAGCGGAACTTCACTGGCATCTGCAGCCATGATTCCGCGGCTAGAACTCACTCTGGCGACTGTCAAAGAGCCGCACACGCACTCCAGACCTTTCTCGAGGACCGCAGCTCCATCGTAAAAGCATCAGCGTTGCAGGGACTTACCGATCTAGCGTTACAGGATCGCGAAATGCGAGCAGGCGTCATTGAAAAATTGCGCGAGGCGAGGCGCAACGGCACGCCGGCGATGAAGGCTCGCAACCGGGAGTTGTTGGCGAGGCTTGAGCGGTCGCTGACAAAGGGGAGGCGGTAATTTGAGATGACAGCTAGCGGCACTTCGCAACAATCATCGTGATGTCATCGCGCTGTTCCGAAGGGCTGAACTTTCCCACTTCGGCGACGACCGCCTCGATCGCTTCGCGCGCGCACAAACCGCGATGCTTGCGCAGCGTCACGAGCAGTCGCTCCTCGCCAAATTCTTCATCGTAGGCGTCGAAGGACTCCGTGATTCCGTCCGTATACAACGCGAAAATGTCGCCACTCTCAATCGTCCGCTCGCCCATTTCGCAATCCCACTTCTCAAACAAGCCGAGCACCGTCCCAGTTGCATCGAGCCGCTCAACTTCATCGCTGGCGCGCAGCAACAACGCGCACAGATGCCCGCAATTCACATAGCGCAGCCGTCGCGTCGATTCATCGTATTCGGCAAAAAATAGCGTCGCGAATCCGCCTTCCAGCGTGCTCTCGCAAAATAACCGGTTCACCGCGCGCAGCACGTCCTGCGGCCGGTCGAGCGCGATCGCGCACTGGCTGCGCAAAATCGCCTGCAAATTCGCCATCAGCAACGCCGCCGCGATCCCTTTGCCGACAACATCTCCGACGACCATCCCCAGCCGCCCGGGACCAAGATCGAGAAAGTCATAATAATCTCCGCCCACCTGGCGTGCCTGAATGCAAACACCCGCATACTCCAGCGATTCTACGGCCGGACGCTTCTGCGGAAAAAGCCGCGCCTGCACCTCCGTAGCAATCTGCAGTTCGCGCGCAACGCGCCGCTCGCTTTCAAGCTTTTCCGCAGCCGCGCGCCTTTGCGCCTCGAGCGCGTGGCTGATCTCGTCAAAACTGACGAGCGAAAACGAATTGCCATCAATATCGCGAAATCGCGTGTAGACGCCGCCCCAGATATTTTCGCGTTCGCCGAGCATCGGCGCATCGTGCGCTGTGCCCCGGGATTTCGCCGTCGCACTCTCTTCGCGCCGGTACTGAATCCGCCGCAACCTCGGCGTATGCGAAAACACCACGCCGCGCTTCGACCACTCGAAATATTTCGCGGCCACGTCCTCAGTGATGAAGACGACATTCGTGCTGCGCCCGATCAGTTTGTACAGAGGCGACGTCGCGCTCGGCGTGACAAGCGCCAGCAGCGTCGATCCGTCGGGCGGAGCGACGGCCACCCAGCGCTCGCCGCCCTGCAACCGAGTATCGAACGCCAGGTGAAAGCCAAGCTGCTGCAGATAAAACTTCAGGCTGCGATCCTGGTTGCGCACATAGACATTGACGCAGTGCATCCGCAAATGCGGATCGGCTTTCCGCGCGTTAGAAGGCAAGCCACCCATGGCCGGAGATTATAAATCGTCCCTCGCCCGAAGCCGCATCCGAATCAGCGGCGCCTCCGTGCCCTCTGTGTTCCGCTCTTGGGGCTCTCTATGTTGATTCTTTTTCCGCTTCGACAACTCCGTTGAAAACCGGTGCTAAGATACGCGCCGCCAGAAAATTAAAAGCGAATCAAGCACCCTCATATCGGAGTCCGCTCGCAAATGAAAAAGCTCCTTCTTGCCCTCGTCTTACTATCGCCATTCCACGGGGTTCGCGCACAAGACGCTCCGCCAGATCCCAAATCGCCGCCATCCGAGCGTCACGAATTCGTCATCGCCAATTTCAAAACCGAATCCGGCGCCACGCTCCCGCAAGCCAAAATCGTCTACGGCACTTATGGCCATCTCAACGCCGCGAAGGACAACGTCATTCTCATGCCCTCGCACTACATGGCCGACTATCACGGCTACGAATGGCTGATCGGCGAAAAGCTCGCGCTCGATCCCGCGAAGCTGTTGCTCGTCACCACCGAACTATTCGGCAGCGGCCACTCTTCCTCGCCCAGCAATACGTCCGAGCCATTCCACGGCCCGCGGTTCCCGGTCACCACGATTCGCGACAACGTCGAAGCCGTCCACCGCCTGCTGACCGAAGAACTCCACGTCACGCACCTGAGAGCCATAATCGGTTTCTCGATGGGCGCCGAGCAGGCCTTCCAGTGGGCGGTCAGCTATCCCACCTTCGCCGACCGCATCGTCGCCACCTCCGGCACCGCGAAGTGCTACCCGCACGGCTTCGTCCGCCTCGAAAGCGAAATCAATGCGATCGCCACCGACCCAGTCTTCGATGGCGGCAATTACACCAAGCAGCCCACTAAGGGCGTCGAAGCCTTCGCTCTGGTCTGGACCGCCTGGCTCTATTCCCAGGAATGGTGGCGCAAGGAACTCTGGCGTGAAGGCGCGAAACCCGGCGCCACTTTCGAGAGCACACTCAACGACTACAAAACCAACTTCATCCCCGGCGCCGACGCCAACGACCTGATCCTGCAAATGCGCACCTGGGAGCGCCACGACGTCGGCACCACGCCCGGCTTCAACGGCGACCTCGAGCGCGCCCTTCGCTCGATCAAAACGCCTATCCTCTATATGCCATCGGAAACCGACTTATACTTTCCCGTGACCGACGCCCGCTACGAGGCCGCCTTCATTCCCGGCGTAACCCTGCACCCGATCCCATCGCTCTGGGGACACACAGCCGGCGCCGCCCCGAATCCCGTCGATGCGAAATTCCTAAATGTCGAAATCTCAAGATTTCTAGCCGCAACCCACTGATATTCCCAGCGCCTGAGAGAAATCATCTCTCTCCCCGCTCAGGCAATATGTAGATATCCAGAATAAATATTAAAAGTTAGCTATTTCAGACGGGTCTGTAGAGGCGAGTTTACGTCGCCGCAGTGTACAGCGACGCCGTGATCCAAGAAATTCGCGCCGGTGCCGTTCATCAAATTTTATGGGGTAGGGTGCTGACGGTCGGTTGCCCTGTGGTGGTTAGCCCCCTACCCCGCGAGTGGTCTTGCCTGTATAGACGATGTCACTTTAAAAAAAGTTTCCCGGCTTTTTGAAGATTCTTTTCGATGTGTAGCAGTCCGGCCACGCCCATGGTAAAGGCTCAATTAGCAGACAAACCGGTCAATATTCGCCGCGTTTCGCGCGTATTTATCGATATTCGCGTCTTTAACCCCGCTACAACCCAATCTCCACCGTATCCAGATATCGCGCCACCGCTACCCTCCAACCAAATTTCTGCTGGATCGCCGCCTGCAAAGCTTGCGCCGCCGCAGGCTCTCCGTGCGTCAGATACGTCTGCTTCGGCGCGCCAGGCAAGCCCGAAAGCCACCGCAGCAATTCACCCTTCCCCGCATGACCCGAAAGCTGCCCCATCGAAAGGATCTCCGCGTTCACCGGTACGTCCTCTCCGTAGAAGCGGATCGACTTCGCGCCTTCCTGCAGCGCCCGCCCGCGCGTCCCTTGCGCCTGGTAACCGGCCAGGATCACCGCATTCCGCGCATCTGGCAGGCGTAGCTCCAGATGATGCAAAACTCGCCCGCCCGACACCATGCCGCTCGCCGACACGATAATGCACGGCGTCTTCACCTTATTAATCGCCTTGGACTGGTCGGCCGTCCGCGCCAAATGAAATTCATTCACACTCAGCGGGTCGCCTTTGCCGTTTTCCAAGGCTTCGATTCGCTCGTATTCCTTGTCGTGGTCCTCGCGATACTTCACATACATATCCGTCGCCGAAAGCGCCATCGGACTATCGATGTAGACAGGAATTGCCGGAATCTTGTTCTCGGCGATAATCTCCCGCAGGTAATACATAAACGTCTGCGTGCGCCCAATCGCGAACGCCGGAATAATGATCGACCCGCCGCGTTGCACCACGCGGTTAATCACGTCGGCCAGCGTCTGCGCCGGATCGCCCGGCGCATGTTCGCGGTCGCCATACGTCGATTCGCACAACAACAAATCGGCATTCGACGGCGGCGTAGTCGGATCCTTCAAAATCGGTTGATCGTAGCGTCCGACATCGCCCGAAAACACGACGACACTCTTCTTTCCGTTTTCCGTGACCGTGAGTTCCAGGCTGGTCGACCCAAGAATGTGTCCCGCGTCATACGCCACAAAATGAAATTCCGGGCTAACCTCAAACGCTCCGGTCCGTGCTGCCTTTTTCACCAGCTTGAATACGGGATCGACATCTTCCGTTGTGTAGAGCGGCTGCGGATCGGAATGGCGCGCGTAACCATGCTTCCGCGCGTGGAGCGTGTCTTCTTCCTGCAAGTGCGCGGAATCTTTCAGCAACAGCGACGTCAGCTCCAGCGTCGCCGGATTCGCAAAGATCGGCCCACGAAACCCGGTTTTCACCAGACGCGGCAGCCACCCGGTATGATCCAGGTGCGCGTGAGTGAGAACGACGTAGTCGATTGTTTTAGGATCGACCGCCAGCGGCTCATAGTTTCGATCGGCCAACTCCGGCGAGCCCTGAAAAATGCCGCAATCCAGCAGCAATTTTTTGCCGCCAGCTTCTACAAGATATTTGGATCCAGTGACAGTACCCGCGGCGCCCAGAAAGGTAAGTTTTGGCATAGAGCAATTGTACCGAATTGACTCGAAAACCTGTCGCCAACCTGTAACCCAATGCACAGTCCGCGAAGCCCTGCGGCTTTCGTCGCTCGAGAATCCAATCGAAAACGATTGCTCCTACTTCTTAAAATTCTTACTCATCGCGATCGTCATATCGTGGAAATCCAGCGTTACCACCGCGTCGCGAAACAATTCCAAGCCAACCGTAGCGTCAAACAATCCGTCCGGTTCATGTACTGTCTCAGTAGGGAAATAAACTTTCGCCCCCTCTTTCGCCAGCGTAATCCCGCCAAAACTTTCTTCCTGCGCGTCGCCATACTTCATATTCACGCCGCCATCGGTCAGCGGAAACAATCGCACGTCGCTCGTATTCGCCGCGCCGCTCAAACTCAGCTTTTCGACTGACGCCGTATACACCAGCATCGACCCCGTAAACATCGTGTCGATCTGCGCCGAAACTTTCTCGCCGTTGATCTCGAACCCGTCGGCCACCACGATCGGCGGCCCTTCCTTGCCAAATGTGATGAACGAAATCGTGTCGCACGCGCCCGTGCAGGCAATAGTCGAAGTCAGCACATCTGACACGCGCATTGTGTGCGCCGCAAAATCCAATTGCACGATCCGATCCTTGAACGCCGGATACGCCAGCGTCCCTGCGACCTTCGGCATTTGCCTTTGATTGATCATGTCGGTCAGGTCCATGCCCATGGCTATCACGTGCGTCAGCGTCAGCGACCCAATGTGTACCTCGGGCATCACCGTCGGATACATTTCCAACGGTGCTCCCGGCTTCGGCGGATGCAGCGGCTTCAGCCCGGCCACTTTCGCTTCCTTCGCATCCACCACCGAATCGACGTTGCCCGTGTCGATCCCAAATTTCAACGGGCCGCCTTCGCCGATTCGCACATCGACGCACGGCGTTCCGTCGCACTCGAGCAGCGGCACTTCCACAGCAAATTTCACGCCGCTAAACCTCGCCGACGTCGCCTGCCCAAACGCCGCGCCAATCGCGCAAAGCACGATCGCCAAAAATGTGAATGTGGGAGGCAAAACGAACGCAGAGACTTTCAACGCACGACCGCAAAAGGGCATGGGGACCGTTCCTTTCAAACCGATTGCTATTCCGTTCGCCAAGGGTGTCGCAACACAATTCCGCGGCAACGTTCACTCGACGCACGCCGCAGTGCCCCCAGTTATAGACGAACCTCGCGCACGGATGCTAGCATTAGAACTGTCCGTTTCACCGGTGGGGCCGTGGCGCAGTTGGGAGCGCGCCTCGATGGCATCGAGGAGGTCGTGGGTTCGAATCCCATCGGCTCCACCAAAACTCCCGGGTACGGCCCGGGGACATGGGTTACACAACGTACCTAAGACATGGGTAACACTTTTGGGCGAACGGATACGAACCGCATTCTTTGTCCATTTCCGAACAGTCCTTTCAAGGCATCACTCCCTCCCGATAAGGGAGGAAGTGTTGCCTGCGTATCCGGTACGATGTGTCAAGGCGCTCACCTTCCGTTTTTCTTCCGACTCCAAAGTTTCAAATCTTCAGCCCCAAGCAGCGCCGCATCACGCTGTCGCCGCCACCGCATCCCCCTTCCGCGAAGCCTCCCACAACGCAATATACGGCTTCAACTCGCGCATCATCTTCTCGAATCCAGCCAAATCTAACGACTGCGCCCCATCGCTAACCGCCTTCTCCGGCGACGGATGCACCTCCACAATCAATCCATCCGCCCCGATTGCCACCGCCGCGCGCGACACCGCCGGCACCAAACTCCGCTTGCCCGTCGCGTGACTCGGATCGAGCACCACCGGCAAATGCGTCAGCTCGTTCAACGCTGGAATCGCCGCGATGTCGCACGTGTTCCGCGTCTCGGTTTCGAACGTCCGAATCCCGCGCTCGCACAAAATCACGTTCGGATTCCCATGCGCCACAATATATTCCGCCGACATCAACAGCTCTTTGATCGTCCCGCTCAGCCCGCGCTTCAGCAGCACCGGCCGCCCGCATTTACCGAGCGCCTTCAGCAGCATGAAGTTCTGCATATTCCTTGCGCCGACTTGCATCACGTCCGCGTACTGCGCGATCAGATCGACGTCGCGGTCCCCCATCACTTCGGTGACGATCCCAAGTCCGGTCGCCTCGCGCGCCTTCCGCAGCAGCTTCAGCCCATCCTCTTCCATGCCCTGGAAATCGTACGGCGACGTCCGCGGCTTGAACGCGCCGCCGCGCAACATTTTCGCGCCCGACCGCGCCACGCCTTCCGCCGCCTGCATGATCTGCTTCTCCGACTCCACCGAACACGGCCCCGCCATCACCACAAACTCATCGCCGCCGATCTCCACGCCGTTCACGTTGATCCGCGTGCGCCCCGGCTTGAACTGCTTGCTCACAAATTTATACGGCGCCGAAATCCGCACCACCTTCTCCACTTGCGGCATCGCCTCCACCGACTCCAGACATGCAGTCACATCGCCCACTCCTACGACTCCGATCACGACGCGCTCCTCTCCCTCGATCGAGTGCACCTTGTATCCAAAGTGCGCCACCTGCGCCCGCACCTCATCAATCTCTTCCCGGCTCGCATGCATCTTCATCGAAATAATCATCGCCACCCTTTCCCGTAATCCATGACCTACTCCCTCGCGATGCTTTTTCTTTACCTCGTCACTTCAGTACTTCTTTGCTTCTGCTCCTAAAAAGGAAAAACCCACTCAAACTTGCGAGTGGGTCGAATCTTTCCGCTTTGTCTCTTTACTTACAAATTCGCCCCTCGCCCAATTGTGTGTGGGTTCCAAAAGCTAAACCAATACGAGTAGGCGTTCTTTTTCACGCCCGAAGTGTATGCGGACCCGTCCCTCCGCGCAAGTATTTTCTCCAACAAGGCGCCACACCGTAGGGCAGGGCACGCCCGTCCGTCCGGCATCCGTTCCGCCTTCTCTCCAAGAACTAACTTGCAAATCAAAAGCAAGTATTGCCTACTACCTTCGTGACGTCGTTCGCCCACCGATTCGCCGTCACCCTGTACCCGCGGTCGTTTCTTAGACCACGGAATTTAGCCGCAAGTCCGCCCAGCCCAAGACGATATATATAAACCTTTAAAGGAGCCTTGCATGACCGCACCACAAACCGCGACGCAAGCTTCGCGCATCACTCCGTTCCTCTGGTTCGACTCCAACGCCGAGGAAGCTGTCGATTTCTACCTCTCCATCTTTAAAAACTCCCGCCGCACCGATAAACTCGAATCCTCCATCGACACGACCGTGCCAAAAGGCAAAGCCCTCACCGTTTCCTTCGAACTCGACGGCCAGAAATTCATCGCCCTCAACGGCGGCCCGAACTTCAAATTCAACGAGTCGGTCTCGTTCTTCGTCAACTGTGATTCGCAAGGAGAGATCGATTATTACTGGTCCAAGCTCCTCGCCGGCGGCGGCACCGAGATCCAATGCGGCTGGCTGAAAGACAAATTTGGCCTCTGTTGGCAGATCGTCCCCGCCCGGATCACCGAACTTCTAAGACACCCCAAAGCCATGGAAGCCATGATGAAAATGAAAAAACTCGTAATCGCCGACCTGGAACAAGCCGCCAAATCCTGACCGCTTCGCTCAACGACAGTCAGCCCAGTTCGTCGCGCAATCATCACAACCAACTCCGCCGGGGCACCAGTTGGAGTGCGGCGCCCCCGCGCCGCTTTTGACCCACGACGTCACGCATCCGACGAAGCTTCCAAGCCGCTCGCCAACTAATCGCTTTCTCCGAACTTTTCTCTGCTCGTCCTGTGCTTCTTCGACCTCCGACCGCCTCGCCAAACTTGCCACAGAAAGCGAAGCAGAAGGCCGCACGGTCAGCGCCCGCGAAGCCTGGTTCGGTGCCTCGACTTACTACCACGTCTCCTATTTCCCGTTGTACGGTTTTCCCGTCGATCCGCTCCTGACGAAATCGTTCGAATCCGAAGTCGACGCATTCCAACGCGCCGCCGCGTTGAGCGATCCCGCGAGCGAGCCCGTCGAAATCCCATTCGAAGGTCGCACCCTCCCCGGCTACTTTCTCCGCGCTTCGAATGACAACAAGCCCCGCCCCACCATCCTTCAAACCCACGGCTACGACGGGGACATTCCAACGCATTACATGTCCCAAGACGCTGATCCATTTCACCAATTCCGAAGGCAGCGGCGGCCACTGCGAATCCCTGGCGCGCAGTCTTTATCACCAACGCGTCTTCGACTGGCTCGACGATACCCTAGCCAAGCTCTCACGTGAATTAGTGGATCGAAGTGCGACCGTGTGGATCGATGTTTGTGGCCGGTTTCAACCGCGACATTAGGGACCGCAAGGAAGAAGGGCTTCAGCCCTGAGGTCTCTTGGGTTTCTTTACCGAGCTGCTGGATGTGTGTACGACTGCACCGATCCTGCTGAGGAATATCTAATAGAAGAGAACTGCGATGCGGAAGACGACGAACCCATTTGAGCCGCTGGATGCTTCGCAAGCTCCGACCGAGGCGGCACGGAAACGCATACCATCGATCTTCTTCTCCACGTTGGGCGGCAAGCGGCTCAAGTCCCCGCTCTCATAGCGCGCGACGAGCGAAGGACGTGGTCCCGACCAACCTCGTTCCATTCCGCAGGTTCTTCGCGCGTCTTCAATTCCACCGATGCCAAACGGGCCGTTTGAACCGGAAGCGCTCACAGGCGTCCCGTTGTTCACGATGGCTGTATTCGACGGCACGCGATTCGCGATCGCTCCATTGCTGAGATTTGTGACTTGCAATCCGCGCGCAGCAAGTGCTGCAGCGACTTGATGTTCCTGCTCGGTGAAACTCAGGCTCTCGACGACCTGCGAGAAGTCCTGCACCGCGAAAAGCGTTCCGCCGCTTCCGCCGTATCCGTTGCGCGAAGATGTGGTGACAACCGCGATTCCGATCGCAGTCAACTCGCCGTCGAGAAGATTGGCGCGATGCGGCGGCGAATGCATCCAGCTTTGGTGAATTCCTTCGGCACTCGGACCTTCCGCGACATTCTCCGCAATCTCGGTGAAGCGCGCTCCGGCAAGACGCGCGCGATCCTGCAGTGGGGGCTCTCCGGAAAACTGATGCGACAATTGGTTTCGCTGCGCCATTTGCACGGCGTGGTCGCGCGCGGCGATTGCCAGCGCAGCGTCCCAGCGGAAGGGTTGCAATCCTTGCGCGACGCGTTCGCGATTTGCCGACTCGAAGAGCTCACGCTCTGCGGAACTCGTTTGCGGAATCGCGCGCACGATCGCATTCGGCGATGAGAACAACACCGCGATCAGGAAGCAGATGGTGAAAAGCCGCACAGCAGCAGCGTCGAGTTCGCTGGAGGAAGTGGGAAGTGTGAATCGCGGTGTCCACAATTCGTTCGGCTGTTGCGGTTCGTGTGTTTGTCGCTGTTCGCGCGAATTCTGCACTTCCTGAGATTCATGCAAGCGTTGCGGTTTGTAGGATTCAAGGAGCTGTAACGGTTCGTGCGGCTCACGCGGTTCGTGCGGCTCACGCGGTTCGCGCGGCTCAAACAATGTCTGCGTTGCGTGGAGCCGTTGCGGTTCGCGCAGTCGGCGCGATGGTCGCGTTGCGTGCAGTTCACGCGGTTCGTGCGGACGAAGTTCATCGAGGATGGCGCGAACCTTCAGCCAGCAAGATCCCAAGTCCTGTAAGTTCGGCGCTCGGAACGGCATGGAAAGCTCCTGGTCTGATTAGACCTGTTAAGAAGAGTGAGCAGAGGTTCCGCGAAGTACAGTCATGGAGAGAAAGAAAGCTGGTCTGAGGAACAGGGAGGAAAAGTCGAACGGACGGTTACTTTATGTCTATCGAAAGGTTTGTAACATCAGCGGAAAGAAAGACAACCGTCATCGGAAACAGCAGATCGCTCAAGATCATGAGGGATGACAGTTGGTCGCAAATCGCCAATGTTTTGGCGGCGAATCGCGTTTTTACTTTTCTTGATTTTTTGAGTTGCGTATTGTCGCCGCGCTCCTGCGCGCTGTTTCGCCGAATACGTTCGAGGCGCGCGTTGTGTTCAGCCGCGGACGTGGACGGCGCTGAAGCTCAGGATTACGTGGCCGCCGGAGGTGGGGCGGCCGAAGCTGAGCATCGGGCGGAAACGGGAGAACAGGAGCATCTGGTCGAGCTGGTGGCGCAGGTCGAGGCTGCGCGGACCGGACAAAATCTCGTAGCCGACCATCTGGCCGTGTGAGTCGACGGTTACGTCGAGCAAGAGACCGTGGGGAAGTGCGAGCTCGGCGTCATGCTGCTCGGGCGCCCAGGCTTGCGGGTAGTCCGACAGCGTGATGAGTTCGGCGGGGCGCAAAATATTGAGCGGCACATCGTTTTGCACGGCTCGGACGGTGATGCCGGGCACGATCAGTTGCAGCACGACGGCGAAGACCACGATGGCGGAGAAAAATCCGCCGGTCGCGGGAAGCGTGATCGGGCGGAAAACGTTATCGAGCAGGATCTCGGCGCGATTGCGAATGCGCTGCCAACGGCTCGGGGCATCGGGCGCGGCGGTCGATTGCGCGGCGGCGACTCGAATGCGAGTAGCGAGATCGGCGGGAGGGACGCTGCGCGGCACGCGAGACAGCAGCGTACTCAGCTTGCGGAAGCGCTCGAGTTCGGCGCGGCATCCGGAGCATTCATCGAGATGTTTGCGAAGGTGAACGCGATCCTGCACCTGCGCACCACCGACGATGGTGCCGTCCATGTAGCCTGCGAGTTTTGCGCGTACCGAGAAGCAGTTCATGAGAGTTCCTCGCTGGTGGAACTCTTTCTTAGAAAATCGTAGCCCGCGCCGAAATCGACCGTGCGGCGCTGGAAGCTGGGAGCCAATGCGGGCCGGGGCGCCGGATGGGCGCCGTGCATTTCTCTACCCTCAGGAAACGCGATGACGCCGTGGCGTTCGGGTTCCTGCGCGCTCGGACGCTCCGCCAGAAGCGGTTCGAGCAAGTCTTTGAGAGCGCGGCGACCCCGAAGGATTCGCGATTTTATGGTGCCGACGCTGCACTCCAGGACTTCGGCGATTTCTTCGTAGCTCAATCCTTCGAGATCGCGAAGGATTACGGCGCTGCGAAAGACTTGCGGGATTTCCTGAAGCGCGTTTTGCACGGCTGCCTGAATTTCGTGCGCCGCGAATTGATCGAACGGCGTTTGCGCGAGATCTTCAATCTCGATGGCGACGTGGCCTTCTTCGGGTTCGGCATCGATGGAGATGTTTTTCTGAAGATGGCGCTTGAACCATCGCTTGTGGTTCAGGGCTTCGCGGATGGCGATGCGATAGAGCCAAGTTTTGAGCGAGCTGCCTTGACGGAAACTGCGAATGCCACGGAACGCCTTGAGGAAGACTTCTTGGGTGCCATCGGCTGCATCGGCGACATCGCCGAGCATGCTCAATATAAGGTTATAGACGGGGCCGTGATAGTGGGTAACAAGCCAGTCAAAGGCTGTTTCGGATCCAGCCTGTAGTTCGGTTACCAGCCGGGTTTCGTCACCGCTCCATGAAAGAGCACTGGCCCAATCAGACATTGCCGGCCTTTCCGGCTCGTCGCTAAAGCCCGAGCCATCGCGACCCAACCCATCGTGACCCAAAAATCGAGACCGTGAAGACGGTCTGTAGAACGGATCGGGCATGCCTGAATGCCTTTGGGCCCGGTATCGGTTCTAATGGCTTAGACACCGGGAGGGGCGGAACTGTTTCCGCCGAGATGGTCATTCTGCCAGCGTGTGACTGGTACTGCAATGGGCCGAAGGATTTGGGACTGGGTTGGGCGGCTTGGCCGAGGGGCGGTTGGAAGGGGGAAAGAGCCCACCTCCAGGGTTTTGCGTAAAGATTTGATTCTAGGGGAGTTAGTCGGCGCAGATGTCGCGAAATTGCGTAAGGATATGATTCTGCGTGACTTGGGGTGCTGGCGGGGGAATTTGAGCTGGAGTTCAGGGGTGGGCCGGTGGGGGTTCGCCGACGCGCGGGATATCCATCACAGTGTTAGCTAGCTTGTTAATAGATAACTTAAATTTACCGTTCGAGTTATGCGAAAGCAAAAAACTTTCCGTATCGGGGCTTACCTCAAGTCGTCTCGTCGCGCCCGTCGCTCGTTTCACGAACTCGGCTCGTTGCCCGGTATCCGGGCAATGGACGGCGCTCTTTCACTCACTGCGGAGAGCTCTTACCGGGTCGAGTCGGGAGGCGCGCCAGGCCGGTAGGAGGCAGGCGAGACTAGCCACTGCCAGCAAGAGAAGTGCGACCAGGGCAAAGACGCTGACGTCGAGCGGCTGCATGTCATAAAGCAACGCACGGATGAGATCGGAAGCAGCTAGTCCGCCAGCCAACCCGAGCAGCAAACCGATTCCTGCGGGCCGCAAGCCGTCCACAAGCATCAGGCGCAGGACTTCGCTGGGCTGCGCCCCGACGGCGATGCGAATGCCGATCTCGGAAGTGCGCCGCCCGACGACGTAAGACAAAACGCCGAAGAGACCGACGGCGGCGAGAATCAACGAGAAGGCCGCGAAAGCAAGAAGCAGCGTGGCATTGAAGCCAGCGTCGAGCGTGGATTGTCCGATGAGCTGGTTCATGGTGAGGATGTCGGAAACAGGCAGTTCGGCGTCGAGTTGCTGCACGACCCCCTGGATCGGCACGGCCAGTGAAGTGACATCGTGCGTGGACCGAACGGCAAGCGTTTCTTGTTCTCGGGCACCACTGAACAAGGGAAAGTAAAAGATGGGTTGCGGAGGTTCGGCGATCTCAAAACGAGTGTCACCGACGATGCCGACAATCTTGAAAGAGCGCTGACCCATGGTCAGCACCTGCTTGCCGAGGGGATCCTCGTCGCCGAAATATTGACGGGCAAAAGAAGAGCTGATGATGACTTCGTTCGCGTAGTCCAGGCGCTGGTTCTGATCGAAGGTTTGACCGCGCAACAGAGGTATTCCGAGAGCTTCGAAATAACCGGGATCGACAAATCGAGTCATGGCGTACTGACTCAGGCCCTGGGGAAGCGGTGGACGCCCTTCGATGAGGAAACCGCGGTCGCCGTCGTAACCCTCGCCGGGAACAGCGGTGGAAAACGCCGCGAACTGAACGCCAGGCAGAGCGCGGACGCGAGCGAGGAGAGTTTCCAAAAAGCTGACGCGCTGTGAGGGCTGGCGGTATTTCACTTCTGGGAGATCCAAGTGCAGCGTCAGCACGTTGTTGGTGACACAGCCGAGATCGGAGGAACGCAGGCGTTCGTAGCTCTTCAGCATGAGGCCAGCTCCGATGAGCAAAACCACGGTGAGGCCGACCTCCGCGGCCAGCAAACTCTGACGCACTTTCGCTTGCGAACGGTCGGCACTGTGCGAACGCGAGGATTGCTGAAGAGAGGAAAGGACCTCGGAGCCCTTGAGGGAAAACGAAGAGATGGCGCCTGCAAAGACAGCGCACAGAAATACGAGCCCAACTGAAAAACCTATGACGGCGGCATCCATGTGAATGGCTTCGACACGGCTAATGTCCTGCCGAAAGGCGACGAACCACCGAATTGCGACGCCTGCAAACGCGAGACCGGCAGCCCCGCCGAAAACCGAGAGAAGAGATGTCTCCGTGAGATGCTCGCCGAGCAGACGCCAGCGGCTGCCGCCTAACGCGGTACGAACAGCCAGCTCTTTTCGGCGGGCAGCACTCCGGGCGACAAGAAGGCTGGCAACGTTCAGACAGGCAATCAAAAGCAGACAGCCAGTGGCGGCCAGAAGGACATAAAGAGGAGTTTTCACATCGCCGACAATGGAGTCGAGCAAAGGACGACTCTTCGCGGCGATGCCGATGAAGGGATTATCGAGACGGGCGTCGTGGATACGACGAGTAATGAGAGAGAGCTCTTGTGTGGCGGCCGCCTGGGAGACTCCGGGCTTCAGCCGGCCGATGGCTTTGAACATATGATTGTCAAACACCTGCCAACGGTCAGGCCGCTCCTCATGATGAACGGGAGTCCATAGTTGTACGCTGGATTCTGGATAGGCGAACCACGCAGGCATCACGCCGACCACGGTGTAAGGTTTAGTGTCGAGATGAATGGCTTGGTTGAGGACAGCGGGATCACCACCAAATCGACGCTTCCACAAGCCCCAGCTCAGAATGACCGTTGCATTCGCGGAGGGCTGATCATCGGAGTCGGTGAAACTGCGACCAAGAGCGGGCTGCACTCCAAGAGTCTCAAACAGGTCCCAGGAACATTCGGAGGCTCGAACTTTTTCGGGAAGCTGGCCACCCGTTCCGGAGAGCCCGTACGCGAAGTCAATGTTAAAAATTGATAGGCCGGAAAAGGCGGCACTTCGCTTTTTCCATTCGACGAAAACTCCAGGCGCCACGTTGTTGTATGGGAATTTGCCATCGGCGCTTTGCTCGTACAGACGCACAAGGCGGCGAGCGTCCTTGAACGGCAGCGGTTCGAGCAGAACAGAACGCACGACGGTGAACAGTGCAGTGGTGGATCCGATACCCAACGCAATGACAAGGATGGCGACCCCGGCAAAGCCCGGGGTGCGAGCCAATCCACGCCCGGCGTGCCGCAAATTGAGCGCGAAAGTTTCCAGCCACAGCCAATGCCACTTTTCGAGAGTTTGCTCTTTGAGATCGGTCTGGTTGCCGAACCTTCGCTTGGCGGCGTGGCGGGCCTCATCTGGGTCCATGCCTGACGCGATGTTCTCGGCGATTTGCTGCTCAAGGTGAAAGTGAAATTCCTCGTTGAGGCGATCGGAGATTCGAGAGCGATGAAAGAGGGATTGCAGCCGGAGCCAGAAGGAAGTGAGCCAAGGCATTGCGGGTACCCCTTAAATGGTTTGCGTGCGCACCACCAAATCGATGGCGGCAGACAAGCGATCCCAATTGGTGGTTTCTTTTTCGAGCTGAGCGCGGCCGGCGGAAGTAAGTGAGTAAAAACGAGCGCGGCGGCCGGTTTCGGTCTCGCCCGATTTGGACTTGATCCAGCCGCGAAGCTCGAGGCGATGCAAAGCAGGATAGAGGGAGCCTTGTTGAACCTGCAGGACGTCGCGGGAGATCTGCTGGATGCGCTTGGCGATGGCCCAGCCGTGCTTGGGCTCGAGGGAGAGCGTTTTGAGAATGAGAAGGTCGAGAGTGCCCTGAACGAGATCGCTAGGTTTTGTCATACTATGGTTATCTACAACACGTATTGTCAAACGTCAAGACATGCGAACGGCAGGCGGAGGCGTTCGAAGAAGTTGGTAGGCCTGGACGTCTTGGAGATCCATGAAGCCGAAGGGGTTTTTGGAGTGGAAGATTGGGGGGACGCTTAAGGCTTTTCGAGGCGGCGGTCGGCTACGTATTGGAGGTGTTAAGCGCGGGTCGTTGGGGGAGAGGCCGCTGACGCCGAGACTGAGGACGTCGTCGGGGACGGGGCAAGCCGCGTTAGCAACCTGGGATGGATTAGTCGCGAAGGGCTTGGGATGGGTCGGTTTGGGTGGCGCGGAGCGCTGGGAGGAAGGACGCTGCAAACCCGGCGATGGTCATTACGGCTAGCGCTGCGGCGAATGTGCGCGGGTCGCGAGGGCTTACGTTGTAGAGGAGGTTGGCGAGCAGGTGCGTGAATGCTGCGGCGAGCGCGGCGCCTAGGACGGTGCCGGCCGCCACTAACGTCAAGCTGCGCGTCACGACCAGGCGCAAGACATTGGATGAGGTTGCGCCCAGGGCCATGCGTAGGGCCATTTCGCGTTTGCTTTGTGAGACTGCGTAGGACATTACGCCGTATAGGCCGATGGCGGCGAGTAGAAGCGCCAAGGCGCCTAGGACGCCGACTAAGGTTACGGCTACAAGTTGTGGCGATGTTGAGCGGTCGACTTGTTCCTGTAGCGTGATCAATTCGTAAAGCGCGATGTTGGGGTCTAGGGCGTGGACTTCGCGAGCCAGGGCTCTGGCTACATTTTCTGGGGTTAGCGGCGTTCGGATGTATAGGGATCCGGCGACGGAGAAATTCTGGCGGCGCGAGACGTAGAAGAAGGGCTTGGGTGTTTCCCGGATGCTGGAGTATCTGGAATCCTTTGCTACGCCGACTATTTGCATCCACGTGCCATTGACTTGGACTCGCTCGCCGATCGGATTTTTGTCACGCCAATAGCGTGTGGCCATCGTTTCGTTTACGACCGCGACTGGCGCGGAATTCTCGTTGTCGGCGCGGGTGAATTCGCGCCCGGACACTAGAGGGATGCCCATGGTGACGAAATAATCGGGGCCGACTTCGTTGTACTCGACTGTGGGTTGTTCCTCGGGCGGGGGTTGGTAGCCGTCGACGGCGATTGGTGTGGAGGAAAAGCTTCCGTAGCTTAGCGGGGTTGCGCGCGCGATGGATGCGGACTCGATGCCGGGGAGCGCTCTTACGCGATCGATCAAGTCGTCCTGGAAATTTTGCGCGCGCTGAGCGTCGTATCCGGCTGACACCAAATCTACGGCGGTGAACTTAACCTCGTGTGTCGAAAAGCCGGGGCTCGCATTGCGAATTTTCTGCAGGCTTTGCAGCAGCAAACCTGCGGCAACCAGTAAAACGAAACTGAGCGAGACCTGGACGAGGATCAGGCCGGAGCGCACCCAGGCTTTTCCGCGTCCGCCGACTACGCCGGCAGAATCGGCTTTTAACGCGCCGGCGAGATCGAGGTTACGGCTTTGAAACGCGGGGACGAGGCCGAGGATGAGCGTAGCAGTGAGGCAAACTCCTGCACTGAGTGCGAGAACGCGCCAATCGAGTTCGCCGGGCAGATACATCGATACGCCACCGCGCGGGGGGAAGAGCAGTGCGAGTGCGTGGCGGCACCAATGGGCCATAAGAAGTCCGCCAGCGGCGCCGAATGCGGACAAGAGCAAGCCTTCTGTGAGGAGTTGCTTCAGCAAGCGGACGCGGCCGGCGCCGATGGCCAGGCGAACGGTCATTTCGTGGCGACGCGCGAAGGAGCGGACTAGTAGTAAATTACCGACGTTGGCGCAGGCGATCAGAAGTACGAAGAGAACTACTACCAGCATAATCTCGAGCGTGGGGAGCAAGGTGTGCGCGTTGTTGAACGGCGTCTGCCACAGCGGCCAGAGTTGCGCGCCGCGGCCGCGGTTGGTGAGCGGGTAGTCGGCTTCGAGGCGGCTGGCGATCGCGGAAACTTCTTGTTGCGCCTGGCGAAGGCTCACGCCGGGTTTCAACCGGGCGTAGGCTTCGATCCAACGCGCGCCGCGGTCTTCGAGTTTGTATCCGCCGGCTTCGAAGATGTCTTCCATCGAAGCGGGAACCCAGAACTGCATCGCCCAGCCTACGAACGTGCCGCGAAAATTTTTGGGCGCGACGCCGATGATGGTATGAACGACGCCGTTGAGGCGTTGCGTTTTTCCGATGATCGCGGGATCGGCTTTGAAGCGGCCTTGCCAAAGCTGATAGCTGATGACGACTACGGGATGCGCGCTACGGCCGACGTCTTCGCCAGGCTCGAATCCGCGGCCGAGGATGGGATGGACGCCGATCGCGTCGAAATAATTCGCCGAGACAATGCTGCCGGTGGCGCGCTCGGCGCGGTCGCCGATGCTGAGCGTCGTGCCGGTGATTTTGGAGACGAAGAAGGCGTCGAAGAGCGCGGAATTGTTTTTGAGATCGAGAAAGTCGGGCCAGGAGAGCGGAGTGGCGTCGTGGTCGCTACGCGTGGTTCCACCGAACGCCATCAGGCGCTCTTGATGGACGACCGCGGGGTAGGGGCGGAAGAGCAGGCCTTCGATCCAGCTGAAGACGGCGGCGTTGGCGCCGATGGCTAGCGTCAGGCAGAGGATGGCTAGGGTCGAAAAACCGGGGCTGCGGCGCAGGATGCGGAGGCCGAAGCGCAGGTCTTGAAAGGTGGTGTCGAGCAGAGGGAGGCCGTGCTGGTCGCGATAGAGCTCCTTGGCTTGCTCGATGCCGCCGAAATTGCGAGCGGCTTCGTGGCGGGCGTCTTTGGGGTTCATGCCTTTGCGTAGATTTGTTTCTACGGCCATCTCGAGGTGCGAGCGGAGTTCTGCGTCGAGGTCATCTTCCATGTGGCGGCGCCGGCGGAAGAGTGCCGCGAGGCGGTGGCTGAGCGCGCGGAAAAATTCGCGCATGGGCTAACTGGTCCTTAGCGGCGGCGTTGTCATTACGGGCTCCTTTAGACGCTCAACAGGAGAAGGGAAGTGTACCATATTCCTTTTGGCCGTCAACAGGAGACTCACGTGGCCCGTGTGTCCCCATGTTGGGTCTCAGTGCGATGTCAGTTGGTTTCGAACGATTTGGCCGTCTTTCATCACGAATTTTACGCGTTCCAGCTCCGTGATATCTGCGATTGGGTCGCCTGCGACCGCAACGAGGTCGGCGAACTTGCCTGACTCGATGGTGCCGATGCGGTCGGACCAGCCCAGCATTTCGGCCGCGTTGATGGTCACGGCGCGAATTGTGTCGAGGGCTGGGACACCGGCCTGATGCAGGTTGACAAAGGTCGCAACGCTCGCTTCGCCGCGGGTTTTTCCAGGGTAGAACCAGCACATGTCGGATCCAGCTGCGAATTTCACGCCTGATTTCCGTACCCGCTCGACCAAGGCGTCGTACCGCTGCTTGCCGCGTGCGGCAGAAGCGACCTCGGCAGCCTGGGCGTCAGAGGACATGACGATGCTGGGCTCGGTGATTTTCAGAAAGAAGCCGTCGTAAAAGGTGGGTGTCAGGTCGAGAAAGACGTTCTTGTCGCGCATCTGCTTGAGCTGTTCGTCGGTTACCTGGTTGCCGTGCTCGATCGAATCGGCGCCGGCGTCGATCGCGGTCTGGATGCTGGTGGTGTCGGCGGCATGAACGGCAACCCTGAGGTGTTGACGGTGAGCTTCGTCAACGATCGCCTGAAGCTCAGGGACGGTCAGGTTCTCGTCGGCCGATACCTTGATCACGTCGACGTTTTGGAATTCGTTCTGCCGGACTGCCTGGCGGGCGCGGTCTACTCCATCGATCAGCAAGAATTCCTGCTGCAGGATCGTGGTGGCGAGAGCAGGATTCAGATTTTGAAGGTATTCACCTTGCGTGATCAGCTTTCGTCCAGAGGCCAAGATTCTGGGGCCGGAGATACGGTTTGCATTAATCGCGTCACGGAGTTCCGTGTCGCCGTCAATTCCGGAGTGACCGAGATTGCGAACGGTGGTAATGCCGCTCTGCAGATCTTGGCCGGCCAACTGGGCGCCCATGAAAGCGCGCTTCACCGGCGACTCGACTATTGCCAGCAACAGTCCTGGTGCAAACTCTCCGTTCAAATGACGCTGAGACTCCGCTTTGGGCGGCACGACCACGTCGAGAAGAAGGTGCGTGTGGCTGTCTATCAGCCCTGGCAGCAAGGTCGCGTTGCCCAGATCGACGATTTTCACGCCGGAGGGGACGTTCATTTGCGGCAACGATCCAGCCTGCTTGATCTTGTTGCCTTCGATCAGAACGGCGGCAGGCGAAAGCACGTTTCCGCTGCGAGGATCGAGGAGTCGACTGGCTTTGACGAGGGTGACCGGAGCGGCGGATTGGGCGCGCAAGTTTGCCGTCCAAGCCAGCGCGGCGAACAACGCTACGAAAAAAATGACGCCCTTTCGCAATCGACTTAGGATCTCCTGGGTGATGAACGCGTAGCCATGCCGCGTGGGAACTTTCATGCGCACCTCTTGTCTACTACATTCTACGGCTAAGCTACTACATGATACGTGTCAACGCAACAGCAGGCGCATAGGTAATAGAGTTTGTTGGTTGGGCTGTGCGGACAGTTTTGAGTTTACCTTTGAGAGTAGTATTCAGGGTGGAAGCGGTGGGCTCTCCGATGACCGTGCGAAAATAGCTTGTGGCCAAGCCATCCAAGTCGGGGCTGGTTGTGTTGTCCGTTTTCGGCCTTCCTTTTCTTGGCATGGGGCTGTTTGCCGCGTTTTCCTTTCTGCGTGCCCCCAATCAGCCGTTACCAACGAGGATTGGAGCAACTGTTTTTGCTTCCGTTTTTGCCATTATTGGCGCGGGGCTGATCTTCGGATCCTTCTACGGCTATTCCCGGCAGAAGAAACAGGCGGATGTCGAGCTTGCGCAGCCGGACTCGCCGTGGCTTTGGCGGCCGGATTGGGCGGCGGGCCGGGCCGAGGGTAAGAACAAGACAAGTATCATCGGCTGGTGGGCGGGTGCGGTGTTATTGAACATGCTCACCTTACCAATCGCCCTTGGCGCCTTCTCCCAGATGCTGGAAACGGGGGATCCCAAACTTTTGATCCCGTGTGGCTTTGGAGTGCTTGGGTTGATCGTGTTGTTGGGCGCGATCCGCGCAACCGTGCGTTTGAAGCGTTTTGGAAAAACCTATTTCGAGATGAATTCTTTGCCCTTTTCTCCCGGAAGCCGCATGGCCGGTTCGATTCACGTTCGACTCCATCCCGATGCGGCTCATGGTGTTGATTTGGAGCTCACTTGCTTTCGCCGGCTGGTGACGGGTTCGGGGAACAGTCGCTCGAACCAGCAGGTTCCGTTGTGGGAAGACTCGAAAAATGTTTCTGCCTCGTCGTTGGCACGCGGGCCGCTCGATACGATTGTCCCTGTCGAGTTTCACCTGCCCATCGATGCCTTCCAGACCGATCACAACAATTCCAGCGATCAAGTCTTCTGGTTGCTGAAAGCGAAAGCGGATGTGCCAGGCGTCGATTATTCGGACGAGTTCGAATTGCCGGTTTTTCGCAACGCCTCGTCGCTATCGATGGCGGGCGCGAGCGCGTTCGCGGATGGGATGCAGACCAAGAGCCCTCCGGAGAGCAATGCGGACGATGGAATGGCTGAAGAGGTTTCTGAACCGGCTCGACATCGGGTCATCCGGAATGATTCGCCCAATGGATTGGAATTTCGCTTTCGCGCCGGGCGTAACGTCGGCCGTAGTGTGCTGGTGGTGAGTCTCGCTGTGGCCATCACCGCGCTCTTCAATGCGATGTTGCACGCCCAGCGCCAGCCGCCAAAGTTCTTCCTGATCATGGTAGGCATTATGGATCTCGTCTTGATTGTGGCGGCGACGCAGACAGTACTTCTGTCAACGCGCATCGTCGTGGGAGATGGCATGATTTTTTGGCGGCGCTCGATTCTCGGGATGGGACGCGCGCATCAGTTGCAGATCTCGAATGTCGAGTCGATTTTACCCGCTACCAGTATTCAGCAGGCCAGTTCATCTGGCAGCACCCTGTATTCGCTGCGCTTGCGAAGCAAATCGGGACAAACGTATACGCTCGTCAATGATATTGAGAGCCGACAGGAAGCGCGATGGATCGTGTGGGAGATCGAAAAACGCGCGGGCCTCCAGTCGAACACGCAAGTTGCGATTGTCGATTCGTTTTATGGGCCGCCGCCGCAGCCGATCTCGAACCGCAGCAGAAGTTCTTGAAGAATGGTCCCACTTCCAAAATCGCACCGCGAGTGGCAGATTGCGCGTAAGCTGTTTTAAAGGCACGAGCAATAGAGATGAGTGTAGAGGTCAATTCGCGGCGGTTACGTTCGAAATTCTTCCAAGCGAGCGCTCATTGTGACGTTGACCTTGACGTTGGCGGGCACGGTTGTTGGCCAGCCATCGCATCTTCGAGTACAAGCCTGACCATCGGAACAATCGACGGCTTCTCTTGATGGAACGTGGCAAGCACAGCACAACGACCTTCCCGCGATCGAGCTTAAGATCGAGAATTCCAAGACGAAGGCAAGCGCAACGCTGACGTTCTATTTTCAGGAGCGTAGCAATCCTGATGAGCCGTGGCGCGTATCAAGCAAAACTTCCGGTCCAATTCTTACGCCCCATGTGGACGGGAAAATTCTCACATTCGAAACACCGCATCACAAATGCCACACGTGCGAAGAGTTGGGGCCGAACGCTCGGTTCCGAGTGGAGCTCATCGGGCCGAATGAGTTGCGCCTCTGGATGTTGAAGGAGCAAGGCGCCGGCAAAGAGTTAGGCTCGGGCTTCCAACTTGTACGCTTGTAGGTGCCCAACTGATGATTGGCCGCATTTGGCATGGCAGGACGACGGCGGCACGAGGGACGAGTATCTCAAGCTTATGAGGACGGTTGCGATCCCGGATCACCGGGCGACTCCCGGCAACGTGGGGGCTCACGCCTTGGGGCGGATCGAAGGCGACCGCGCACTTTCTGATGGTCACGTATGGTTTCGGTGTTGAAGCTCCCGGGGCCATCGGCGCAACCCAGGATTTTCAGGTGTAGGTCCGCGTCCGTGAGCGCAAACATGTGATATTCATCGAACGAGCGGCCGCAGGGAACATCTTGATCGAGCGTGAACATCGCTGCTTCGGAAACTTATCTTGCCGAGTTCTTACCGACGTCGAATGTGGAGGCTTTCGTTGAGGTTAGGCCTTTGGCGCCTGGCTGAAGATTTCGACCAGGCGATTCGCGATCATTTTGTCTTCGCCTTCTTTGATCTGCCAAACGGCAAAGCCAAAGGTGTTTGGATCGCGCTGGGAATGATGTTCTCTGTGATCGCCACCGGCGGGAGCGTTCGGATCGCGCCCGCGCATTCCGCTCGCGCCAGCGCCCATGCTGCCGATTCCGATCGGTCGGGTGTCGGCGAGCTGTTGCATGACTTCCTGGCCGGTGATTTTGAGTTTGGACGGATCGATCTTCCAACTATATCGCGGCGTGACGTTGCCTAGAGCTTGAGGGTTGAACTCGCGAGGCAGCGCCGTGACTCCGAATTTTTTCACCGCATCGGTGATGACCTGTGCACGCTCGTCGTAGATCTTCAGCATCGTATTCAAGTCTTCGTTGACGAAGAGTTCGAGTGCTTTTAGCAATCCGAAGATGGTCTCTTTGCCGACTTTGCAGCAGCGGCCAATGCGATCTTCCTGCGGGCTCATGTTCAGGAGGGCATAGTGGATCAGCTCTTCCTTCCCGATCAGGACGCCGGCCGCTTGCGGGCCGCGAATGTCTTTGCCGCCGCTGAAGGCGACCATGTCGAAACCCATCGCCGCATATTCCCAGAGGCGCTCTTTGGGCGGGACATCGGCGGCGGCGTCGTTGAAGGTGTAGAGATTGTGGGCCTTTGCGATTTCGACGGTTTCCGCGCCGCTGACTTTGCCTTTGTCGGAGAGGATGTTGGTGAAATGGATCGCCAGTGTCTTGGGATTGATGGCGGCGATCATTTCTTCGCGAGTTTCAACTTCGATGAGCTTGGCGCCGGTCTGACGGATCTGGTGATCGAACGCGTAGCGATGGCTTTTCTGGATGATGACTTCGGTCCGGGGGAAAGTGCTGACGTCGGGAATGGCGACCATGCGGGGTTCGAGATCCTCGGTCATCATGCCGGCGTAGCCGACAACCATGGCCGCGGCGGCCCCGCCGGTCACGAGGCCGGTGTAGCCCGTGGGGGATTTACAGAGCTTGGCGATAAACTTACCGGCAGCGACTTCGAGTTCGTCGATCAGAACGAAATGCTCGTTGCCGCGACGGATCAGCTCCATGACCTCGGGCTTCATCACCGAGCCGCCAATGACGGTGACCGTGCCGTTGATGTTGACGAGAGGCGTGACTCCAAGTTCGGCGTAGATATCGCCGGTAGAACCGAGGCCGGATGTGATGGGCACGATAGGATGGCCGTCGGTGTGCGAAGACATTTTGTGCTTTTTGCCAAAAGCTGCTGCAGCCGCACGAGATTCAGTCGGAGCGACCAGGCCTCCGGTAATGGCGCCAAGTGCGGTAAGAAAGGTGCGGCGACTCCAAGCAAACTTCGAACCCATTTATAGTGTCCTCTCCCGATACACTTCTTGATTTCTTGAACTATTTTTCGACAGACGGTGCGGGCGGAGCGACGACCAGCGCGCTGCCGACGATTTCGATCAACGAGTCGCCGGGAATCCATTCGACGGCCATGCAGGCGCGTGAGGGGGCTTTACCCGGAGAAAAATACGTGCCGTAAATCTTGTTCAGCGCGTCGTACTGCGCTTTGTGAGCGTCGAACCGCGCTTTGCCGCTCGGCGTCGTCGCGCTGTCGGCGAGGGGCAAGCAGAGAAAGACGTCAAGATGGATGAGGCTATCCATGTTTGAGCCAGCGCGTTCGACGGATTTTTTGAGTGCGTCCATGGTTCGCGTGACGTGCTTTTCAAATGGGTCGGTTACGAGGACGTGGTCGTCTTTAGGATAGCCGTCGTTGGAACCGGTGCCGGAGAAATAATAGATACCGTTCTGTACGTGGCTGCTTCGGCGAGGCGCATCCACTCCAGGCACGCCAGGCACTGGGCTGTTCGGCGCGGGCGCAGCGGTTGAAGAGGGCTGCTGGGCGGAGAGTTTCGGCGCCGCCACCAGAGCTGCAATTGCCGCAATCTTGCCAAAGAAACCGCGTCGAGTATTGATTTCCATAGAGATTTTCCTCGGATTTTCGAAAGCAGTCTTAATGAGCGCCAATCATATCGCAAGGACATTCGTTTGACGGAGGAAACGGTAGGTTACCGGCCCTTCGAACGTCCATGTCCGATCGGCGGGCAACCGGCCATCCAGGGGGTAACTCTAATCCGTAATCGACTCGCCACGTATTGGGGGCGCCAAGAAAAACAGGTAACTTTCCTCGGGCAACGGGAGTATAAGCGGGAAGGGGTGACGTCAATGAGCGAACTATTGCGCGACATTCGCTACGGCCTTCGTTTGCTTTGGAAGAGCGCGGGATTCACGTCGGTGTCCTTGCTGGCGCTGGCTTTGGGAATTGGGGCCACGACGGCGATTTTTAGTTTGCTCTACTCGGTGCTGCTGGCGCCGCTTCCGTATGTCGAGGGCGACCGAATCATGATGGTGTGGACGCACCACCAAGGTCGGCGCAACGGCTCTTCACCGAGCGATTACCTGGATTGGCAAAAACAAACCAAGTCGTTCGAAACATTGAACGCATGGATCCCGACGGGTTTCACCATCTCGACGCCGGATTGGACCGAACAAGTTCAGGCCAGCCGGGTGACGCCGGGGTTCTTCGATGATCTGTTCGGGGAAAACGTGGCTCTCGGGAGGCATTTCGTCGCGGAAGACATGCAACCCGGGAACGATCATGTGGTGATTCTCAACAATCAGTTCTGGAAGGAAAGGTTTGGCAGCGACCCGAACATTGTTGGCAAAAAGCTGCGGATGGGCGGCGAGCTTTATACGGTGCTTGGCGTTGCGGCTCCGAGTCCGTCGGACAACGGCGATTCGAAGATGAATGTGCCGCTAGCGTTTACGCCAGGGGAGAACATTCGCGAGAACCGCTCTTTCCTGGTGATGGGGCGGCTCAAACACGGTGTGACTCAGGAAGCGGCCAATGCCGAAATGGCGGTGATCGCGCAGCAGCTTGCCCAGACCTATCCGAAGACGAATCAGGACGTGACTGTAAGCGTCGAACCGCTGAAGAACGACTTTCTTCCGCCTCCAACCCGAGTTGGACTTTGGCTGATGATGGGCGCCGTCGGGTTTGTGCTGTTGATCGCGTGCGTCAATATCGCGAATTTGTTGCTCGCGTGGGGCACCGCGCGGCAGAAGGAAATTGCGGTTCGTGCGTCTCAAGGGGCAACGCGTGGGCGGATCTTCCGGCAATTTCTGATCGAGAGCCTTTCGCTGGCCGTGATGGGCGGGGCGCTGGGCGTTTTGCTGGCGGAAGGAATTCTGCGGGGCCTGATGAGCTTGCTGCCGCGGAACGAACTGGGGATCCCGTACGAGGCGAATCCGCAGGTGAACATCCCGGTGCTGCTCTTCAGTATCGCCGCGACGCTGATTTGCGGCGTGTTTTTCGGATGCGCCCCGGCGTGGAACGCGGCGCGGCAAAATGTCGGCGATCTGTTGAAGGAGGGAGGACGGTCGTCGTCGGGCGGCGGGCATCATCGTGTACGTCGAGTGCTGGTGGTCGCGGAGTTCGCGCTAGCCCTGATTTTGGTCGGCGGAGCGGGTTTGATGCTGCGAAGTTTCTGGAACGTCACGCAGGTGGATCTGGGGATTCGTAGGGACCACGTGCTCACATTCACGGTGCCTGTCCAGCATGATCGCACGGCGAAGAGCGAGCAGATTCGCGCCGTATACAACGAGTTGCTGCAGAGGATTGGCGCGGTCCCTGGTGTTTCGAGTGTGGCACTCGCGATTGGTTTGCCGGCGGAACAGGCGCCGCGGCTGGGATTCAGCATTGTCGGCCGGCCGGCCGAAGAGGATATGAGCAAACAGCCGCAGACGATCTTCATGCCCGTGTCACCCGGGTATTACAAAACGTACGGAATCCGACTAACGCAGGGGCGTTATCTTGGTCCGCAAGATCTCGCCGGGGCGCCCCGCGTGGCCATGGTCAGCGAAAGTTTCGTGCGCCAGTATTTGCCGGGAGTCGATCCGTTGACGCAACGTGTGAAAATCCCAGAAATCCTGCCGGATCGCATGCCGCCACTCGGCAAGCCGGTTGAGTGGCAGATTGTCGGCGTGTTTCACGACGTACAGTATGAAAGTCATCCGACAGCTGGCTCCGCTGAGGTGGATGTGCCGTTTGACCAGAGCCCTTGGCCAAATACGACGATCGGCATACGAACGTTTGGCGACCCGGCTGCGGTTACAAACAGCATTGCTGCCGCGATTCGGTCGGTAAATCCCGACTACCCGATGACGCACGTGCGAACGATGGATCAAGTCGTGAGCCAGTCGTTGGTAAGTGATCGCTTCACCATGATCGTGTTCGGCAGCTTTGCCGGTTTGGCGTTGCTCCTCGCGGCCATCGGCATTTATGGCGTGATGACCTTTTCGGTGGCTCAAAGGAATCAGGAGATGGGAATTCGCATGGCTCTCGGTGCGGGAAGCGCGCAGGTTCTGAAGTTGGTGGTCAGCGAGGGAATGGGTGCAGCCCTAATCGGAATGGCCGTGGGGCTGCCGGGCGTCTACTTCGTTGGGAAAGTACTGACGAAGATTTTGTACAACGTTGGAGCCCTGGATGTGCGCGCGCTGACTGGAGTCGCGATTGTGCTTTTGGTTTCGGCTTTGGTGGCCTGCTACATTCCGGCGAAGCGTGCGACGAAGATTGATCCGATAGCCGCGCTGCGTCAGGAGTAAGCTGGCTTCACTCCAGCCCTAACCGCAGAGAGAAAATGGGCACAACTTTTCTGTTGGCTGGGCCAGTCGGTGTCGTCACTTGTCCCAGCTCGCATTTTCCGTCGTATTCGTTTCGCGTGATTTGAGGATTGACAAGACGATTGTGGTGCGGGTGTAAACTGGACAAATCCAGCCGAAAAAATGGGAGTTGCCATGAGTGAAAGCGCGTTTGGGCTGTCAGTGAATGGAAAGAAATATTCGGTGATGGTGGAAGCTGAGACGCCATTGTTGTTCGTGCTGCGCGACGAGATTGGATTGACGGGAAGCAAGTATGGATGTGGCGAGGGGCAGTGCGGGGCTTGCACCGTGCTGGTGGGCGGAGTGGCGCGGCGTTCGTGCTTGATGCCTGTGAGCGAGGCGGCGGGAAAGTCGATCACAACGATTGAGGGACTGGCGAAGGACGGGGAGTTGCATCCGGTGCAGGCGGCGTTTGTGGAGGCGGAAGCGTTTCAGTGCGCGTACTGCACGTCGGGAATGATTATGAGCGGCGTGGCGCTTTTGCAGAAAAATTCGAGTCCGAGCGCGGCGGAAATTGTGGCGGGACTGCAAGGGAATGTTTGCCGGTGCGGGGCGCATCCGCGGATTGTGGAAGCGATGCAGTTGGCGGCGAAGGCGATGCGAGGGAAGAGTTCGGCGGCTGCGGCTGCGTCGGAACCTGAACTGCGCGCGGAAGCTGGGTGGAAGCCGGCGCTACCAGCGCGTGGTGAGACCGATTCCGCATGCGGCGGTGCGCTGTGAGCGGGCGCGCGCAAGTTGTGATGGAGGCGGAGCGGTATGAACTGCGAGCCGCACCGATGCATCGGTTTGACCTGGCGCGGCGCGAGTTTTTTAAGGTGCTCGGCGCGGGCGTGGCGATTTTTTGCGTGGCGGCCCGATCGGCCGGGGCGCAGGAATCCGGACGCGGAGCGCGCCGCGCGGCGGACGATGAGGAACCAAGAGAGATTACGTCGTGGCTGCACATCGGCGAAGACGGTGTGGTGACGGCATTTACTGGCAAAGTCGAGATTGGACAGAACATTCGAACGTCGTTGGCGCAATCTGTGGCCGACGAGCTGCACGTGCCTTTCGAGAGCGTGCGCATGGTGATGGGAGATACGGCGCTGACGCCGTATGACATGGGAACGTTTGGGAGCCGGACGACGCCGACGATGACGCCACACTTGCGGCAAGCGGCGAACGCGGCGCGAGAATTGTTGATCGGGGAGGCGGCGAAGGAGTGGAGCGTCTCGAAGGACGGCCTTGTCGCGCGCGACGCGATGGTGACCGATCCGGCGTCGGGACGGTCGATCACGTACGCGAAATTGGCGAGCGGAAAATTGCTCGCGCAGGATCTGCCCGAAGCGGATCCGATCACGCCGCCGCCCGATTGGACCGTGGCAGGCAAGGCGATGCCGAAGGTCGATGCCCGGGCGTTTGTGACCGGGCGGCATCAATACACGACGGATTTGCGGCCGGATGGAATGGTGTACGGGAAGGTGCTGAGACCGCCGTCGTTTGGGGCGAAATTGGTTTCGCTGGATGCGAGCGGAGCCGCGTCGATCCGCGGAGTGAAGATCGTACGCGACGGAGACTTCGTCGGAGTGACGGCGCCGAGCGAACGGGTGGCGGTGCAAGCGATTTTGGCGATGAAGCCTAAATGGAGTGAAACGCCGCAACCGTCAAGCCGCGAATTGTTTTCGTATTTGAAGAGCAACCTGGAACTCAGTGAGGACTCGCGCGGAGGGCACGTTGCAGGCTCGGTGGACGACGGAATGGCGCGGGCGGCGCACCGGGTGGAACAGAGCTACACCGTGGCGTACATCGCGCACGCTCCGCTGGAGCCGCGCGCGGCTGTCGCGGAATGGAAGGACGGCGGCGTGACGGTTTGGACCGGAACACAGCGGCCATTCGGAGTGAGGGATGAATTGGCCGAAGCGTTTCACCTGCCGAAAGAGAAAGCACATGTGATAGTGCCGGACACGGGTTCGGCTTATGGTGGGAAGCATACGGGCGACGCCGCGATCGAGGCGGCGCGATTGGCGCGCACTGCTGGTCGACCAGTGAAGCTAGTGTGGACGCGCGAAGAGGAGTTTACCTGGGCGTATTTTCGGCCGGCGGGCGTGATCGATGTGCGCGGCGGCGTCGCAACGGATGGCGCGCTGACCGCGTGGGAATTTCACAACTACAATTCGGGCGGAGCGGGGATTGGGATTCCGTACGTGGTGGCGAACCAGAAGGTGCAATTTCATGAGACCAAGTCGCCACTGCGGCAAGGGTCGTATCGCGGACTTGCGGCGACGGCGAATCATTTTGCGCGCGAGTGCGCGATGGACGAGTTGGCGCACGCGGCGGGAATGGATTCGCTGGAGTTCCGGCTGAAGAATATTTCAGATCCGCGGCTGAGGGATGTGTTTGTGGCTGCCGCGAAGAAGTTTGGATGGCCCGGGAAGAAATCGGCAGTGGGGCAGGGATTTGGAATGGGCGGCGGGATCGAGAAGAACGGTTATGTCGCGACGTGCGCGGAGGTTGCAGTGGATCGGGAATCGGGAAGCGTACGCGTGGTGCGGGTTGTAACCGCGTTCGAATGCGGCGCGATTGTGAATCCGAATGGGCTGCGGAATCAGGTGATTGGCGCGAATATTATGGGGCTGGGCGGCGCGCTGTTTGAGGCCATAGCGTTTGAGAACGGGCGGATTTCGAACCCGCACTTTGCGAAGTATCGCGTACCGAGATTTCGCGATGTACCGGAGATTGAGGCCGTGCTGCTCGATCGGAAGGATATTCCGTCGGCGGGCGCGGGCGAGACGCCGATCGTGGGGTTCGCGCCGGCGATCGGGAATGCGATTTTTGACGCTTGCGGCGTACGATTGCGCGCGTTGCCGATGGTGCCGAACGGTTTGAAGGCGTAGCTCGCGTCAAAATATTTGCGTGACGAAGTACTTCGTTCCAACGCGATTCAATCGCGTCTTCGCGGTACAAATCCCAGTCCATGATGGTTGCTTTGAGGTGAGGCAACACTCTTATATTGTTGCGGCCGTCGTTGTCTGACGAAACGACGGGGTGAACTTGTACCGGAAGGTGTTGTCCTTCTACGAGTGGATACAGGAATTGAAGGCACTGTCGTTGGCGAGGTGAGGGATGGCGAAGAGTTGGCGGACGCGGTTGATTCATACGGATGCGCGGGTACCGGGGGGGGTACCGGTCGCTGGTGCCGGCGGTGAGGCGCGGGTCGACGACGGTGTTTCCCTCGGTGGCGGTGGCCAGCGACCACTGGGATCAGCACAAGATTGGGTATACGTACGGGCTGTATGGCACGCCGACGACATTGGAATTGGCGGCGCGGATTTGCGAGCTCGAAGGAGGAACACACACGATTTTGGCGCCGGGTGGGCAGGCGGCGATTTCGCTGATTGATCTGGCGCTGCTGCAGGCCGGCGATCACATTTTGATTCCGGAGAATATTTACTACCCGAATCGAAAATTGACGACGACGCTAATTGCGCGATTTGGAGTCACGGCGACATTTTACCCGCCAGGGATAGGCGCCCGGATTTCGGAGCTGATTTGCGAGAACACAAGGCTGGTTTGGACGGAGAACCCACAGTCGATCACGATGGAAGTACAGGATGTGCCCGCGATTGTTGCGGCAGCGCACGCGCGGGGCGTGAAGGTGGTGCTCGACAACACGTGGTCGGCGGGCGTGCTGTTTGATGCGTTCGAACATGGCGTCGACGTGACGATGCAGGCGCTGACCAAATATGTGGGCGGGCATAGCGATTTGTTGCTGGGGTCGATCACAGTGCGCGACGCGGCGCTATACGAGCGGTTGGGGGCGGCGCAGCAGGCGATCGGCGGAAATGTTTCGCCAGACGATTGCAGCCTGGCGCTGCGCGGGTTGCAGACGCTGGCCGTGCGGCTGGCGGCGGTGGAGAAGTCGGCACTCGAGGTAGCGCGATGGCTGGCGGATCGGCCCGAGGTCGACCGGGTGATGCATCCGGCACTGCAGTCATGCGCAGGGCACGAATTGTGGAAGCGCGATTTTCTGGGGTCTTCGGGATTATTTTCGATCTTGTTGAACGAGGGGCCGACGAAGGAACAGGTGTTTGCGTTCGTTGATGGGCTGAAGCTTTTTAAGGTGGGGTATAGCTGGGCCGGAGTGACGAGCCTGGTGATGGCTTACGATTTCACTGAAGTGCCGGGAGAGCCGGACTTCGATCACCGGATTGTGCGGCTGAATATTGGACTCGAGGAGACTGCGGATTTGATTGCGGATTTAGAGCAAGCGTTGGCAACGCTAGCTTGAAGGTCGGAACGTTCGAATCTACCGGCGGTTAGAGCCGAATTGGTAGACGATGCTTGCGGTGGCGCGAAAATTGTTGAGGCCGCCGTAGGTGGTGGGCGAAGTCAGGAACGAGGCGCGGACATAGTCGATGCCGCCTCGGACAGCGAGAGAACGTGAGATCTGATATTCGACACCGCCGCCCAAAGCAACGGCCGGTTCGTTGATGTAGCCGCGTGTAATGCCTTCAGGGCTTATGAGAACGCCGCTGATTCTGGCACCGCCGCCGAGCGCGTGAACATAGGTACTGAGCGCCCTTCCGCGCGTCACATAAAAAACCGGACCGGCCATGTAGGTCAGCGCGTCAGCGTGATGTGTTGTGCCGTTGACATCGGCAGCGCGCGAGTAGCTGAGATCGACTTGGACGCCGAGGCGCGGGCGGAAATCGAAGGTAAAAGTGGTGTCGACGCCCTGGAGGTTGGCGCGCTGCGGCGTAAGGGCGAGGTCGAAGTAGGTGTAGCCAAAGCTGAGGTCCATTGCCGGGCCAGTAGCGGAAATCTTGGGGCTTTGTGCGGCGGCAGGCGCGGCGCAGAGGAGCAGGCAAACAAATAGCTTGGTGACGTGTTCCGTGATCTTCATAAGTCGATTAAAGCGACCTAACCCTGAAGGCGGAGTGGGCAGGGAGCCGACCGATGCCCTTCGGGTGGTCTGATGCTGATTTTGGCCTAGGGGAAGGATAGCAGAGTCGCAAAAGGGGCAAAGAGAATTTGGTACGGACGGTTTCCCTTAAGGCATGGCTGTCCGGGCGGTCAGTTGCCGCGAGCGAAATAGGGGTTAAAAATAGGGATGTTTGAAGGTGCTGTGCGACGGTCTATCTAATTATATCTGTTGCAGTTAGCGGGCGGTTCGAGATGCTGACGACCGGCAAGAAAACAAGCTTGAGCGGCGGACGACGCGTCCGCAAGTACGCCAAAGAACGAAGAGTGAAGAGGTGTCCATTCGTGGCGTCGGCGGAGGTCGTGGAGGTAAGTACCGGGACCAAGCTATCGGCGAGAACCTCAGAGATCGGCGTGGGTGGGTGCTATGTGGATGCGCTGAATTCGTTCGCGGTGGGAACGGCGGTGACCATCAAGATCGTGCGGGATCAGGGAGCGTTTGAGGCGAAGGCAAAGGTTGTCTACAGCGATCCGAGTTTTGGGATGGGGCTGGCGTTTACGGAACTGGCGGACCCGCAACGCCTGATTTTGGAAACTTGGGTGGCGGAAATTGTGCTGCAGGGAAGGGTGGAAGGGCAGTAGGCAGGTCTTGGCTGCGGGATTCCCGAAATGAAAATTTGGTGCGTGGAAACTTAGAGAGGGGGAGGGGTGCGTCCGAACGCTGTAGATTGTGCGCGACGTTTCATTTTGGAATTGGATTCGAATTGGAATTTGTTCATGAGAGTCCGGAGGCGGGTAGTCGGAGTCAGGGCCGTTCAACGCGTCGTGGATTCATGAAGTTCCGAGGATGGCCGATTGATGGATCGGCATTACCCGCCGGATTCGTGGAGGGCGGAATGCTGAAGCTTGGTTCCGGGGGCCGAGGCCAGCTTGGTAACGGACTGAAGAGGTCATGGCGACACGGGACCAATGAAGTCAGTGGAATCCAAGCCCGTATTAGCGGGAGGCGACGCAGGCGGATTCGAATGCGGTGGTCGCCTCGCTGGGCATGGGGTGATGCCTGCCAGGGGAATGGAAGTGAAAGCGGCGACAGTGGCGCCGCGGTTTACGGCGGAAGAGACGATTTTGCTGCGAGGCTTGGCGTCGGGGAACACGGCGAAGGAAATGGCAGTGCAGATGAGGTTGTCGCGAGAGTCGCGGTACCGGTTGATGGGAGATTTGCGGCGGAAGACTGGTGCGTCGAGCGATACGGCGCTGGCGGTCTGGGTGTTGCGGAATATGGGGAGCGGCGGAGAAGACCGGCGTGGCGGCGGTCTCTGAACGACCGCGCCAAGGCTTCGCGTACAAACAAGAAGTAAAGGTCGCGGGCTGCGCGGTGGAAGTGAAATCGGTATACTGCAGGCCGAGGTGACTCGGATATGGCGAGTTTGTCGGCGGAGCAGGCGAAGGTCGTGTCGCAGGTATCCCTTATGTCGGTGAAAAAGGAGCATGGAACCACGCGAAGCGTGATTGCGGCGATCCCGCCGAATGGCGGGGGCTACAAGCCGGAGCCAGTAGCCAAGACGGCGCTGGAGTTGGCGTGGCACATAGTGGCGTCGGAGCATCGTTTTTTTGCAGCGGTCGCGGACGGGACCTTCGACTTTACGCCGCAGCCGCAGCCGGAGAATCTGAAGAATTCAGCGGACCTGGCGAACTACTACGACGAATTGCTTTCGAAGGATCACGACCGGATTGCGGGTCTTTCTGGTGAGCAACTGGCGAGGGTGATCGATTTTCGAGGGCTGGTTCAGATGCCTGCGGTGGCGTTTGTGGATTTAGGGCTGCGGCATTCGGTGCATCATCGCGGGCAATTGTCGACATACCTGCGGCCGGCGGGCGGTAAGGTGCCGGCGATTTACGGCGAGAGCTACGACTCGAAGAACAAGAGCTAGCGTCCGGGTGGGACGCTGGAGTCGGTGTTACGTTCGGTCGAAAGATTCGACGAACAAAGATGAGAGGCCGCGACAGACGTCGCGGCCTCTCTGTTTTTGGGGGTCGTTCGAATGTGCCCAGCAATTCGGACCGACTATGCCGTTGTGCCGTGAGCGCGGTCGGCCTTATCGACCGAGGCTTCGCCCGTCGAGGAGACATCTTCGCCGCCGGTACCCTTGAGGATTTGCTTCGAGCGCGTGACTTCGTCTGAGGTCGAGCAGTGCACCGAGAGAAGGATCCCGCCCTTCTGGATGATTCCTTCGTAGCGCTTGGCTTCGAACTCTGGGATGCCAAGGCCAACCAGTGCTCCGGCTAGGCCCCCGACGGTGCCTCCGACTCCCATGCCTGCCAACGTCGCCATGATTGGGCCTGCGGCGATGAATGGCCCGACTCCCGGAATAGCGAGCGCGCCGATGCCCGCGAGCAAGCCGAGCGCGCCGCCCAGCACGATTCCCGTGCCCGCACCGGCGGTAGCACCCTCGGGCGCCTTGGTCGCTTTTTCTGTGCCGATCTCGCGAGTGCCGAGATTTTCCGGGAGGAGGACGGAAATGTCTCCGGCCGAAAAGCCTGCATTCACCAACGCATCGGCCGCTTGTTCGGCGCCGTTTCGCGTGGAGTAGATACCGAATACTGCCGTCTTCTTGTCAGCCATTCTGTTCTCCTTTTAACGTTGCTGTTCCATCTTAGTTCTCGAAAATTTCGCGGATGAAAACTTACGATTTCGGCGGAGCTACAGTGAGCTGGTTTGTCACGTTGCCCTGGCCTGCGATCTGCGTTGCTTTCGCTTCTATGCTGGCTTTCTCGTCGTCGCTGCGAACGGGGCCCTTCAGCGTGACTTTGCCGTCCTGACTGACGATCTTGACGTTGTGAGCGTAGGTGGAGAGTGACTTGTCGCTGTGAAGGGCCATGCGAATCTTCTTTGTCAGATCGCGGTCGGCGGGATTCATTTTTTGCTGGTCGGCAGTCGTGGCACCGGAATTCTGATCGCCCTTGTTATTCGTTGTATTGTCGGCAGCAGGTTGTTGGGTGTCCGATGCGTGATTGATCTTCGCGGGAAGGGTCGTGCCGAGAAGCAGGCAGGCTCCCAACACCAGAGATTCGAGGCCAAGCTTTTTGTACCAGGTCATGGGTGATCTCCTAACTGTTCCGACCTTAAGGGCTTTGGGTTCAGTGGCCTATCGGGGGAAAGGTGTACCAGGACGCGGCAAGTTAGGGTAATTTCGCGAAACAAAACCGTGGATAGTTGCGTTTCTCAATGCGCGGCCAATGGGCTGCGCGCGGGTGAAGAATGCGTCGACGAACGACGTCGTGGACTGGGTGGGCTGCGAGCACCGCACTGGTTTTACTGGTGGCTGGCTGGACTTGCGTGGCAATCATACAGGCCCAGGAGTCGATTCGAATCGATGTGAACCTCGTAAGTGTGGCGTTTTCGGTGCGAGATGCGAACGGTAAGCTGATCGATAACCTGAAAGAAGAAGATTTTGAGGTGACGGAGGATTCGGCGCCCCAGAAGATCGCTTTTTTCGCAAAAAGCGTGGATGTGCCGCTGACGCTGGGATTGATCGTGGACGCCAGCGACAGCCAGGATCGCTTCGAGAAGCAACATGAGAAGGATCTCGATACGTTTCTGAGAGAAGTTCTCGGGCCGAAGGATCGCGCGTTTCTGGTTGGTTTCGGGAATCACATCCGGCTGGTCAGCGGTTTTTCGAGGTCAGGCGTGGAGATGATGCAGGCCTGGAAAGGCTACGAGAAGAATACCAAGCGATTCCCGGAGCTGGGGCCGATGGAGTCGCGCGACCTGGGGACCGCATTTTACGATTCGATTTTCTACTCCATCGATGAAAAGATGAGCCGGGAGAACGGCCGGCGGGCGCTGTTAATTTTCAGCGATGGCGAAGACAATTCGAGTTCGCACGACATGATGACGACGGTTGAGGCGGCGCAGAGCGCAAATGTGCAGCTTTTCGCGATCCGATACACGCAGAAGGAGCACGGAAAGCTGACGGCGCGGAATCAGTACGGGATGCGCGTGATGGATCGAATTGCGCGAGAGACAGGCGGGATGCACATCGACGCCGAGGCCGTCGATCCGCACACCTATTTTCGGCAAATTGCGGAAGAGCTGCGGACTTCGTACGAGTTAGGGTATTACCCGAACAATGCGGCCAAGGACGACACATTTCGGAAAGTGGTAGTGCGCGTGAAGCGGCCGGGGCTCAGTGTGCGGTCGCGAACCGGATATTTTTCGAAATGAGATGAACGTTTAGCGTGTCGCGTCGCGGGCCGGCACGGTGTGAGCCATCGTGTATACGCCGAGCATGATCCCAAATGGCAACTCGGCAAGCGAGACAAGGGCAGCGGCGATGGCCAAGATTCGAGCCGAACGCTGATTCAATAAAAGGGCGATGCCCGCGATCAGTCCCAACACGCACGAGACAGCCGACCAAACGACGATTGCCGTGTAGAGAATGTGAAAGTCGCTCATGAGCGCAAACGGATTTGGAACGCGCGTGAGTAGCGCACCGAACATCAGCGTTGCTGTCGTTGTGAACGCGATGAGCCACAACGTGACGGCGAACCGAAGTATTCCGTAAACAATCCACGCGAAGCCGAGAGCCCTCGGGCGGCTGATCGTCAGACTGCCTAAATGAGAAGCGTAAAGAGGCCGGGCATCGGAAGCCATTTCACATTCCTCCTGGCGCGATGTACGCGAAATCTAAAGTTCGCGACGGCGAGCTACTTCCGAGAGCGAGAACGACGGTTCGAACCGCGTTTTACTTTTCGAACAGCGGTTCGGGCGGAACGGGTTGCCGCGCGCGCCGCACCGGTCACGCGACGCTTCGCTTTGCGCCTGGAATTGCGCGCCGAACGCGCTGGCTTCGACCTGCTCGCTTGGCGCGCGGCAGTCTTGGTTTTGCGGACGAGCCTCGTCGCCCCGCGCTTTACTTCTTTCGTAACAGAGCTCGTGCTACCGGCGATCGCTTTCTGCGCCGCGTCGGCTTTGGCCGCGATCGCTCCAAGAGTGGAACCGATCGATTCGGCCACGGTGACGAGCAGGTCTTGGTCTTTCGATTTGCTGGAATGCGTGGTCACGCTGGGCTCCTTTATCCGTCGATTCGTTAAGAGAACCGCGGTCTTGCTTGAAAATCGGTGAGACATTCGCGAGCTGTTGTGGCTCGCGGCCTGAAATCTAGACGGGTCGACGACCCTGGATGACGCGAATCAGAATGACGATAATGGCGATCACGAGGAGAATGTGGACGAATCCGCCCAGCGTGTACGAAGTGACGAGCCCAAGCAGCCAGAGAATGATGAGAATGACGGCGATCGTCCAAAGTAAGTCCATGGAGTGCTCCTTTGCTCCTTAAGTTCATTCGCGTCCGGCCCAATCGTGGTCGTGCTGATGCCGCGCGACACCGTTGTTGAAACCGTGCCGGCTGGATCGGCGTGATTCTGACTATGTGGTTGCGCTTCGCGCGTCGCGAAACGCGTTCTCGCCCGCGTCAGCAACCTCGTTCACGAAATCCTTGGCGTCAGCCATATTTTTGCGGACACGACGGATGACGGTCTTGCCGCGATCGGTCAATTCGTCGACGCCATCCTGCGCTGTGCTGCGAATCTGGTCGCGTGTGTCGTCGCCCGATTGCGGCGCGAATAACAAGCCGAGCGCGGCGCCGGCTCCCAAGCCGATAGCGAACGCGGAAGCAACTTGCGGCCACTTGTTTCGGTTACGGATCATGACGTTCTCCTTAACTCCAACTGCGAAATTCTTTGCCCTAGCGGCGCCCAGGCGCGAGCGGCCTGAACCAATGCGGCACGATAGCGCCGGCTATCTACTGTAGCCATCAGGTAAACGGGGTACGCGGAATCGCTTCTTCGTGTAGGGTTTGCTGCGCCGTCAATACGAACGCGGGCGGCACAAATCGTCCGTCCTATGCATTCGGCGCGCTGCCGGAAGAGACTTTCGCAACGATCTGCTGGCTTCTCTGGTCGAAAACAAGATATTCGCCCGGCACGCCAGCGCTGAGTTGCTGCAAGCGGATCTTGGCGTGGTCGAGTTCCAACGCCGATTCCAGCCAGATAAGGCTGCCGTCCTGGTGGCGCCGCAAAATATCAAACGATGCTGAAGGCATGGTTCCTTTCCGGTGCCGCTTTGCTGCATGGGATGGAAACGGGCACTTCCGTTGCCTTCGTGGTTCAAATTTTGATTGCGCGTTTGAAATGACGAACTTGTGAGATGCGCTCCAGAGATTCCGCAAGCGGAACTAAATGGATTCCTGTAGTACAGAACTATGTTGTTTCGCGCTGCTATCGGGAGTTTTTACGGGTCGATATGCGCGCCGGCAAATCCTCGAGCCGGAAAACATGAACCTGAACCAGATAGGGCGCGAAACGACGGGGTCGCTGGAAAACGTGATTGGCGAGCAGATCGAAGTGGATATGGCGCAGGCAGCAAACAGCAACCCATATTGCTCAAGCGGTTGCGTGGCGGCCGCCGCTACGGCCGCGAACTCGCCCCCGGCGATGGCCGGCTCGCCTCACGCGGACAGCCTCATCTATATATTGAAGCAGATGCCGGCGAACGTGATTCAGCGGAGAGCGATCATTTTCCAGGCGGCTGACAAGTAGAGCGCCTTCGAGGCTCGAGATGATCACCTGCGCAAGAATTTTCGGATCGACGCGAGGGTCGATCTCTTTCTCAGCGATACCGCGCGCCGCGGTTTTGGAAAGCTTCGCCATCCATTCGTTTAATGCGCCCTTCGCTCGATTCCGCAGCATTGAGTTCCCGTCGTCAGCTTCCACGGCAGTGTTCATCAGCGGGCATCCGCCCGGCACCAATCCCTCGCGCAGATCGACAAAGTTGTCGATCATCTTCCTCAGCCGCTCGACGCTGTCGGCCGCCTCGTCGATTCCATGCAGGCGAACGATGACAGCCCGCTGCCATGCGTAGTCGAACGCTTCGCCGGCCAACTCTTCCTTGCTCGAAAAATGCCGATACAGCCCGCCCTTCTGCAATCCAGTTACCCGCATCAAGTCCGACAGCGACGTCCCCTCAAACCCCTTCTGGTTGAACAGGGGAGCGGCCTTTTCGATGATTTCACGCCGCGTATCTGCTCCCTTGGTCATCGTAAGCGCCTTCCTTTCAGAAAGAAGAGACCATCTGGTCTCTTCCAGCGCTATAGCATAACATAAAATGAGACCGAATGGTCTCTTAGCGCATCCAAAACATCCAGAAACATATGAGCCAGACACTCACCGCCGGCATCCCCTTCCGCCTCACCGTCGAAAAGCCCGCGATCAATCCCTGGTTCATCGCCATCACCGTCACCCTCGCCACTTTCATGGAACTCCTCGACACCGCTATCGCCAACGTCGCACTCCCTCACATCGCCGGCGGACTCGCCGTCAGCGCCGACGAAAGCACCTGGGTGCTCACCAGCTATCTCGTTTCCAACGCGGTCGTGCTGCCGTTGTCCGCATGGCTCAGTCGCCTTTTCGGACGCAAGCGCTACTACATGATTTGCGTAACGCTATTCACGGTGAGTTCGCTGCTCTGCGGCTTCGCGCCGAGTCTCGGCATGCTGATTTTCTTCCGTGTTCTGCAGGGCATCGGCGGCGGAGGGCTCGCGCCGGTCGAGCAGGCGATTCTCGTCGACACATTTCCCGCTGCCAAGCGCGCCGCCGCGTTCGCGCTCTACAGCATGGCGATCGTCACCGCGCCGGCGATCGGCCCGCCGTTAGGCGGATGGATCACCGATCACTGGAGCTGGCGCTGGGTGTTCTTCATCAACATTCCGATCGGCATCATCTCGCTGGTTCTGACGAGCAATCTGCTGTCCGATCCGCCCGAATTCACCCGCGAAGTCGAAGCCGCGCGCCGCAACGGCAAACTCAAAATCGACGGCTGGGGGATTTTCTCAGTCGCCATGGCCTTCGCGTGTCTCGAAGTCGTTCTCGACCGTGGCCAGATCGAAGACTGGTTCGAGAGCAATTTCATCGTCTTCTTCTTCGCAGTTGCGATGATTGCATTGGTCTTCGCGATCATCTGGGAATGGCGCCATCCCGACCCCGTCGTCGAAATCCGCTTGCTCGCCGACAGAAACTTCGCACTCGCCAACATATTTTATTTTCTGTTCGGATTTTCTCTCTATGGCTCGACGGTGCTGATTCCGCAGATGTTGCAGCGCCTATTCGGTTACACCGCGACCGATGCCGGCCTCGTGCTGGGTCCTGGCGCATTCGTGATCGTCATGTTGGCGCCTGTGGTTGTGCGGATACTTCCGAAAGTTGGAATCAAGCCCCTGCTGGGCTTCGGCTACTTCGTTTTCGCGCTGGCCATGTGGCGTTTCGCCAGCTTTACTCTGGCCACCGACTACCGGCACGAAGCGCTGGCGCGCGCGTTGCAAGGCCTCGGGATCGCCACATTGTTTGTACCCGTCAGCCAGCTCGCCTATTCCAATCTGCCCAAAGACAAAAATAACAAAGCGTCCAGTCTTACCAATCTGTTTCGCAACCAGGGTGGCAGCTTCGGAATCGCGTTCGTCACAACGATGCTGGCCCGCCGCACGCAATTCCACCAATCGGTGCTGGTCGCGCACGCCACGTCCGCCGCGCGCTACAATCAGTTCATAGAAAATCTCGCAGGGTATTTTTCGGCGCACGGATTCACGCACCCCGACGCGCTCGTCCACGCGCAGGCGCACGTTTTCGATCTGCTTCAGCGCCAGGCTTCGATGCTCGCGTTCCTCGACTGCTTCACAACTTTAGGTTGGGTCGTTCTGGCGGGCGTTCCGCTGGTCTTCCTGATCAAACGTTTCAAATCGCCCGCCGGAGCATCCGCGAATCACTGAAGCTGCGGGCTACCTCATTCTCCGAATTTCTGGAGTCGCAAAAGCATTGTCGAACAGGATGCTGACCGAAGCTCCTTTGCGAACGTTGCTGACCAGTGCCGGCCGGAAGCTCACAAGACACGTTCCCGTCTTATGGCGGACGCTGGGATAGACGACACCAGCCGAACCATCCTCCAGAAGCTGTTTTCCTAAACGCTGCGACACCTTATAACTGTCGGGATTCAGGCAAGCGCGGAAGCGCGCATCGTTGCGAATGTCGTGAAACTCGCCTCGAAAGTCGGCGAGAAAATCGACGTAAGAAAACGTCTCTTTCTCTTGCCAATTGATTTCCTGAAGCTCTTTTCCGCGATGATACGCGACCTCAATTTCAGAAGTCTCACGACGGAATCCCGCATACCACGCCCCGCGATCCGACCGGTTGAATCGCCCTCCCAAAGGATTCGCATGCGTGAAGGCTGCATTGACGACGTGAAAGTTGGGGACGCCAAACACGAGCTCGCGAACGCCGATCCCCGGCAGCGCACCCGCTTCACCCAACAGCCTGTCGTTCGTCGCGCCCTCCAGCTCAAACAGCGCCTTTAAATCCGACGCGTCATCCGTCAGCCGCGTCAACACGCTCTCGTCATGATCGATATATTTCGAAGGAATAAGCCGGTGCGTGTCGTCCTGCAACACTTTGGAAATCCGCGGCGCCATAGGCTTATCGCCCTCCTCGCCGTGAATCCAGAAGTTGCCGCACGCGCAGCATCGCGGGCTGCCCGCCTTTGATCATGTAGGCCAGCGGCGTTTCGCCGCCAAAGATCGGATTCTGGTTCGGCAACTGCACCCATCGGTCCGCAAGCTTCCTGCCGTACAGAATATTGAGCGCTTTAAAGATACCGGTCAGGATGGAAATCCTCGTCAACCGGTCCTGGTCCGGCGTACCGCGCACTTTCCGCTTCAGTTCGTAAAATGCGCCATTTGAGATGCCGCCCAAAAGGTGGCGCGCGTCTTCGTCGCGCAATTTCCACAGCTCCTGAATCCTAAGAAACGCGTGCACCGCCGCTGGTCCCAGGCGCTTCTGGACGTATTTGTCCGAGAGATCGGCCGGGCGCTCCCAGTCGATCCCTGCGCCGAGTGGATTTAGGGTCGCCAAAAGTTATCTCCTCCACCCAGACTCCATTACTGGAGAAGTATACCTCCAATTCTGTATTTGACACAATTATGTACAAAGAGACGCGGAGACGAAGCCTTGAAAACACCAGAAGGGAACGAACGGAAACGAAATAACGGTAGAGAGATCAGCCAGGGGTTGAGGGTTGATCCAAACTCTGAACAGCTTCGCGCGCCGTCGGGTACACCTTGACGATGCGATCCACTTTCGTCAGCTTCAGCAGCCCGACTACCGAGTCGTTGGCTCCGGCGATGTGCATCGTTCCGCCCGCCATCCGCAGCCGCGAAAGGCAGTTGACGATTTTGCCCAGCCCGCCGCTATCGACCCTCGACACCGCCGTCAGGTCCAGCACCACGCGCGTCTGCTTTTCGCTGAGCAGATCCTCCACGGCCAACTGCAAGCGCGTGCATCCAACGCCAATCAGCAGCGATCCTCTACATTCCAGCACGAAGATGCCGGGCACAACCTCTTTTCGGATCACGTCCACGTAATGCCTCCACCAGGCACTTGCACGCGCAAGGCAGCTTGCACAACTGAGAAACCGGCTAAATCAAAAAAGCGATGTCGAATCCCGGTGAACCCGCAGGTCGCGCCTACGTGCCCTTGACGCTTTCGCTGGTCGCTGTGTCTTCCGACTCGCAGGGAAATTCCCGAATCGCGCGCGTGCACCCGGTCAGCGCCTCCAAAACGGAATTGCCCCAACCCGACGGCAAAAACGGCGCGATCTTCTGGTTTATCGCCTTGTCGGCCTGCGCAAAATACTTGAAATATTGTCCCGGCGGCGGCGCCGCAAATTCCTTCACCGTGATCGTGAAATCCACTTCCACTCCGCTGACGCACTTCTTGAACGAAAACAGATGTAGCAGGGCCAGCTCCTCTGATTGGGTTTTTTGCGCAAATCTCCAGTCGCTCACAAGAGCCTCCCGCCGAAGGGAAAAAATGTGGGATCAGTCACACCGAGGATCAGACGCATCTTAGGCCGCGCACGCGACCCAAGTCAACGAACCAGCGATTGACACGAACCAGCGATGACGCACGGGAAATAGGGACCGCTACCCGCTCAACGGGGTTACCGGGACAAGTTGCACTGGAGGGAGCAAAGCGCGGTGCGAGCGGATCCGGCAGTATCAGGCCTCAACTTCGGTTTTGGCGAAAGCAACAGCGCGATGTTGCCGCCCAATGACGCTCGTTTTTTCTAGATCGGAGCCCAAAAGGGAAGCACGATGGATCCTCAGGGGCCATTCCGCCACTGCCGTTTTGTTTTGAAAACCCGCGACCATTGCCCGCAACGTCACATTTAGTCTCGCAGTGACGTCCCACGGACTCCGTTAGTCGTTGCCCTCTTCCATCAGGGATACGGTGGTCCCGGGAGGTTGTGTATCCCGAATTTCGCTGGCCTCGGCCAATCCCTGACTCAAGTACTGTTCGCCCCGAACGACGGCTTCAATAGCGGCTAGCATCTCTGAGCCGGCATGCGACTTTACGATGTAACCCCGGCCGCCTGCGCTCAAAGCCGCTTGCACCACTTCGGGATCGGATTCCTGGCTCATAAAAAGTATCTTGGATTGCGAGGCACGGAGGAGGATCCGTCGAGCCGCTTCGATTCCATTCAGACTTGGAAGTCCAATATCCAACAGAATCAAGTCCGGTTTGAGTTCTTCTGCCTTCAGAACCGCTTCCAGACCGTCGGAGGCTTCGTAGACAACCCGCAAAGTTTTTGCTGGTCGGAGCGATGAAAGGACGAACTCTCGCCACGGCTCGGAATCGTCTACAACCATCACACGAATCATGGACATCGGCATACCCGTAATGAAGAGTCCAGAACTCTTTCACATTCTGGCATGCCCCGTTTGCCCGTAGCTTTGTCGGGAGGGTTACACGACATTCGTCACCTGTCAAGCCCAACGATTGAGTGATATCGACTCATATCCTGACCTTGCATGACGCGAATTGCTATCACTTGGTGTTTTGGGAGCGCGATCTTCCCTTGGCCCCTTAGATGCAGGTCGCCTGGAAAGCACGCGTCAAAAAAATGTCACCCGGTCGCGCCGCAGCCCGACTTGGCACCTCTGCACAGCGACGCCAAGTTCGAGAGAGTGCATCCCTCCACTCCGTAGTTAACCTGCATGCTCAATGCCATCGCATATCGCAAGAAAAAGGAGCATCGCAGAACTCTTCGGCCATGCTCTCGTAACTCAATCAATCGGCGTTTGATCGGTCGATACGTAGTGCGTCTGCGACGCAAGTAGGACAGGGATTCCTTCCTGTGCTCCCTTTCTCATCGATTGCCCATTTAGCGTATTTATTACTCAAGTTAGGTAGCGCTCGCACCGCAGGACATCCGGCACCAAATCCCAACCACCTGCCATCCCGAAAGCCAAACCGCGCGACCGTGTGTTATCCCGAATCCCCGCACGATGCGGGGATGGCTCTGCCGTTCGCTGTCTCTTCGGCGGCCCGGCAGTCGCCGACCTTCAAATATGGTTGAACAGGAGCGGCGCGCCCAATTTTGATGCGTAGTTCGGTCGGTAGCGCTCCGTGTTGTACAGCGTATTGATGTCCACGCGGCGCGCGCCCAGCGATGATGCCGGCAGCGGCGCGTGCGCGTAGCACCCGTTCTGCACCGCGACCATGCGCCCGGTCACGCCATCCGACAACATCTCGACCGCGATATTCGCGAACGTGATCGCCACCAACTGATCGATCGCGTCGGGTTCGCCGCTGCGCAGATCGTAAGTCAAATCGCTGATCATGATTTCGTCGCCCGTGCGCCGGCGGATTTCGTCGCCCAGCGCCTGGCCGATGTCCATCTTCTTGCGATGGCCGTAAGCATCGGCTTCGCCATACTCGGCGACCGTGCCTTCTTTCCAGGTCGCGCCTTCGGAAACGATCACGACGGCGTAGTGGCTCAAATTCTCGCTCTTGTCGTGCGACAAAATCTCCGCCACGTGATCGAGATCGAATGGATATTCGGGAATCAGGCATCGCGTGGATGTTACATACGCGGTGTAGAGCGCGGTGAATCCTGCGTCGCGCCCGAAGATGCGGAATACGCCGATGCGTTCATGCGAGCCCAAAGTCGTGCGTTGCCGCGTGATCAACTCTTTTGCACGCGTGATCGCCGTCGAAAAGCCGATGCAGTATTCCGTCCCCTGGACGTCGTTGTCCATCGTCTTCGGAATCGCGATCACGGGCATGCCCGCCGCCGAGAGCGCCGCCGAAAAGCTCAGCGTGTCGTCGCCGCCGATCGTTACCAGGCATCCGATGCCGAGCCGTTCGAGATTTTCCAGCACGATCGGCGTGAAATCGTAATGCTTGCCGTCAAACGGCAGCTTCTGGATGCGATCGGGACTGATGTGTTTTGGAAGCTTGCCTTCCAGCATTTTGCGCGGATTCGTGCGCGACGTGTGCAGTACGGTGCCGCCCGTCCGGTCGATCGTGCGCGTGTTGTCCCGCGTCAGCGGCCGGATGTAAATGGGATCCTCGTTGGAGTCGGCCATGTGGGTCAGTCCTTCCCACCCCTTGCGAATGCCGATGACCTGACGGCCCATTTCTTTCGCGCGATAGACGACGGACTTGATCACCGGGTTCAACCCGGGCACGTCGCCTCCACCTGTCAGGATTCCAATATTGTTTTTCGCAGCCACGAAGTACGTCTCCTCGTCACGAAAGATTTGTCCCGGCGCGGCCGCCTTCCCAAGGCTGAAACCGCGTCTGCGACCCTACATCTTCGCACAAACATGGCGTGCGGACTCGATTTGAAAAAGTTTTGCCGGGCATGAGGAAAACTATTTCCAAATCGGGAATATCTGGCATAGGCTAGGCGTCGCTGAGGTGACTGATGGCGGTAACTGGAGCTCCTGCGGCCAAGAGTGGCTTGGGCAGCACGCTGCGCCGCGACGCGTGGTGGGTCGAAGTTTTACCTGTGATACTCGTGCTCGGGGGGTTCGGGCTTTATGCCACGCTCAGGGCCTTTGAAGGGAAATTTTATGAGTGGGGGCCATACCTGTCCCCGTTTTACTCACCGCTAATTGACGCGAACCATCGCTGGTGGAAGTTTTCACCGGCGATTTTGATTTTAGGGGGGCCGCTGAGTTTTCGCGCCACCTGCTACTACTACCGTAAGGCGTACTACCGCGCGTTTTTTCTCGATCCACCGTCGTGCGCGGTTGGTGAACCGAAGCGCTCCTACAGCGGTGAGACGAGATTCCCGTTCCTCCTGCAAAATCTGCACCGCTACGCGCTGTATCTCGCCATCATTTTCCTCGCTTTCCTCTGGAAAGATGCGTACGACGCGTTCTGGTGGGATGGGAAATTCGGCATGGGTGTCGGAACGCTCGTGCTGCTCGTCAATATCTGCTTGCTCTCGATCTACACGCTGTCGTGCCATTCGTTGCGACATCTTGCAGGCGGAAAGCTCGATTGCTTTTCGTGCGCTACATTCGGCAAGCCGAGGCATGGGGCGTGGAGTTTCCTCTCCTCTTTGAACGAGCGACATATGTTGTTCGCGTGGATGAGCTTGATCTCCGTGGGCTTTGCTGATTTCTATATCCGCATGGTTTCCAGCGGCGCAATTCACGATGTGAGGATCTTTTGAGCGCCGCATCCCAACAATCCGATCGTTTTGAAACGCACGAGCACGATGTATTGGTGATCGGCGCGGGCGGTGCCGGACTGCGCGCAGCGATTGAGGCGTTGGCCCAGGGCGTTTCTGTCGGCGTGGTCAGCAAATCCCTGCTCGGCAAAGCGCACACCGTGATGGCCGAAGGCGGCATCGCCGCAGCGATGGCCAACGTGGATTCGGCCGACGGATGGAAACCACATTTCCGCGACACCATGCGCGGCGGAAAGATGCTGAACAACTGGCGCATGGCGCAGCTCCATGCGCAGGAAGCGCCCGATCGCGTCCGCGAACTCGAGCACTGGGGCGCAATTTTCGATCGGACGGCAGACGGAAATATTTTGCAGCGCGCGTTCGGCGGGCACACGTACAAACGTTTGTGCCACGTCGGCGATCGCACCGGGCTCGAAATGATTCGCACGTTGCAGGATCGCGGCGTGCAGCAGGGCTTCGACGTATACATGGAGTGCACGATCGTTCGCTTGCTGACCGATGGCGGCCGCTGCATCGGAGCGATCGGCTACTGGCGCGAGCAAGGACGCTTCGTAGTTTTCAAAGCGAAGTCGGTGGTGATGGCCACCGGCGGCATCGGCAAGGCTTGGCCGATCACTTCCAATTCGTGGGAATATACCGGCGATGGCATGGCGCTTGCGTATGAAGCTGGCGCGGAATTGATGGATTTGGAGTTTGTGCAGTTCCATCCGACGGGGATGGTGTGGCCGCCGGGTGTGCAGGGAATTCTGGTGACCGAAGCGGTGCGTGGCGAGGGCGGAATCCTGCGCAACAGCAAAGGCGAGCGCTTCATGGAGAAGTACGATCCGAAGCGCATGGAGCTTTCGACGCGCGATGTTGTGGCGCGTTCGATTTATACGGAAGTGAAGGAAGGGCGCGGCACGGAGCACGGTGGAGCGTATCTGGATATTTCGCACAAGCCTGCGGAGTACGTGAAGAAGAAGCTGCCGAGTATGTATCACCAGTTCAAGGAACTGGCTGACGTTGATATTACGAAGGGACCGATGGAAGTCGGGCCGACGTGTCACTACGTGATGGGCGGGATTCGCGTGGAAGCCGACACCGCGCAGACGACGCTGCCGGGATTGTTCGCGGCGGGCGAGTGCGCGGCGGGTTTGCATGGCGCGAACCGGCTGGGCGGGAATTCGCTGTCGGACTTGCTCGTGTTCGGGCGCCGCGCAGGTTTGGCGGCGGCGAAGCACGCGAAGGAAACCGCAGCGGTGAATATTGATCCGGCGCAGATCGATGCGGCGGAGAAATATGCGCTGGAACCGTTTCAGCGCCCGAGCGGGGAAAGTCCGTACGCGGTGCATCGCGATCTGCAGAAGACGATGCAAAGTCTGGTGGGGATTTTCCGTACGAGGGAAGATGTGTCGCAAGCGCTGGGCGAACTTGGCAAGCTCAACGATCGGTGGACGCGATGCAGCGTGGAAGGTTCGCGCATGTTCAATCCGGGCTGGCATCTTGCACTCGATCTGAAATCGATGCTAACGATCTCAGAAGCGGTGGCGAAGAGCGCGCTCGTCCGCGAAGAAAGCCGCGGAGCGCACAGTCGCATCGATTTCCCAGAAACCAGCGCCGAGTTGGGAACGAAAAACAACATCATCACCCGCGACTCGAGTGGCGAGATGAACTTGCGACAGGACAAGAAGTCGGAACTGCCGGACGATTTGAAACAAGTTCTCGCCGAAGACGGCGGCAAATGAAGCCGCGCACAACGCTTAACGATGTTGCGGCGTCGCGCGGATATTCAGCGTTATGAACAGTTCATGGAAAGCATTCGTTACGCCAGACAAAGGCCGCGAATACGTTGCGATGTTGACCTATCTGCCGCTGAAGCGCTACCGCGAGATTCCGCTGTTTTTTCGCTACACGGCGCGTATTCAGGGGCAGCTTCGCGACACGCCGGGAGCGGTCGGGTATGCGCTACGTGCGCAGATTTTTGCCCGGCAGTTCTGGACGCTTTCGGTGTGGGATAGTGACCAGGCGCGGATGGATTTTGTGATCAAGGTGCCGCATGGCGAAGCGATGAAAATGATCGCGCCGCACATGGGCGAAACGGAATTTGCTCGGTGGAAGCTGTTGGGTTCGGACATTCCGCCGAAGTGGAACGACGCCATCGCTCGAATAAAAATGGGTGCTTAGGGCAAGGAGCAATTCATGGCCGATGCGGTGCTCAACGTATTTCGCGGAAACAAGGACAGCGGCGAGACTGTCGACTATAAGGTGCCGATCGCTCCCGGCATGGTCGTGCTCGACGCGCTGCACTATATCCAGGGACATCTTTCACCGGATCTTGCGGTGCGGTGGAACTGCAAGGCAGGGAAGTGCGGTTCGTGTTCGGCTGAAGTGAATGGGAAACCGCGACTGACGTGCAAGACGCGCATGGACACTCTGCCGACGCACGAGCCGATTACCGTGCGGCCGATCAAAACGTTTCCGGTGATCAAGGATCTGGTCACGGACGTGTCGTGGAACTACCAGGTCAACAAGAAAATTCCACCGTTCCAGCCGAAGAAGGGGACGGACTGGAAGTTTTACCAGGAAGATGCGGACCGGGTGCAGGAATTCCGGAAATGCATTGAGTGTTTTTTGTGCCAGAACGTTTGTCACGTTTTGCGCGACCACGATAAGAAAGCAGAGTTTGCCGGGCCGAGATTTTTTGTGCGTGTGGCGGGGTTGGAGATGCATCCACTTGACGATGGCGATCGCGTGCCGTTGTTGAAGAAAGAAATGGGACTCGGATATTGCAACATTACGAAATGTTGCACGGAAGTTTGCCCGGAAGAGATTCACATTACGGATAACGCGATTATTCCGTTGAAGGAACGCGTCGTGGATCGATATTACGATCCGCTGGTGTGGATCGCGCGGAAGATCGGCGGGTCGTAGCGCGTTTGCGTAGCGTCGAAGAGCCGGCACGGATGTCGACGCTACCAGTTCTCGCAAGTCGTGGTTTTTGTCCTGGGTTGAGCCCACGTTGTGCTCGACGGAGGAGGCTTCATGGATTTGAAGCTGAAGACCATCTCGAAATCGGGGATCGGAGAGGCGGTTGCTAAGGCCGAGCTGTATCGCTACCTCAACGAACCGGAAGAAGCTGAGTCGATCTGCCGCGACATTTTGACTGCGGATCCACAGAATATGCTGGGATTGCGGATGCTGGGATTGAGCATAACCGACCAGTTTGAAGGCAAGGCGTCGGACCGGTATGCGGAGGTCGAGAAAATTTTTGATGGGCTCAAAGATGCTTACGAGCGGCAATATTACACTGGGCTGCTTTGCGAGCGGCGGGTGAAGGCGCAGCTTCGCGCTGGGCGCGCGCCGCATACTTTGTTGCCGCTGCTCGAGCGGGCGCTGACTTGTTTTGCCGAAGCGGAGAAGATTCGTCCGGCAGGGAATGACGATTCGATTTTGCGATGGAACCGGTGCGTGCGGTTGCTGCAGAGCGAACCGGATTTTGAATCGGAAGAGGCGGCTTCTTTGGAAGCTTGGGATAGTCCGCCGGCTTGATCTACCCCTAGGTAGTTTCGTTCGCCCCCAGCAGCGACCAGCCCTCTCGGCAGGGTCACAACTTGCTTCAGGACTTGGGCTGCGTAAGTTCCCGCAAAGAGGGGTTCCCAAAAGACTGCGCCATTGACTTCTTGGCGAAACCGAACCCAAAACCATCTCACTGATGGACGACCTTCAAGCAGAGACAACCCAAGCTGCTACGTGATCCAGGAATTGCGGCACCGTGCCGAACCTTTTGCGGCACTTCGGGGCATCCCGTCACCGATCCCTTACTGCCCGGATCGATCGAGGGCGGATCGTCCACGAAGTGTGTGAAGTCGTATTGGTGGATTTCGGACCGCAGTGTTGCAAACACTGCAGTCGCCAGCTAGAATTCGCGCCCGAGAGGGCATGCCATGAACAAAATTCTTCTTGGGGTTTTGCTCGGCGGTGCTTTGGGAGCTATCGACGGCGCGACCGCTTGGTTCACTCCGGAAGTGCGGCCCGCGATTGTGAGCATCATTATCGGCGGCGCGGTGAAAGGCATTCTCGCTGGCGCAATCATCGGTGGGTTTGCACTTAGAGTCCATTCCATACTCGGAGGCGTGTTGTTTGGGCTGGTCGTGGGCTTCGCGCTTGCCTTTGTCGTCGCTCAACTCCAGCATGCTCACTATTTGCAGATTCTGACACCCGGCAGCATCGTCGGCATGATTCTGGGTTATGTGACCCAACGCGGATCAGCTAGGCAAACCACTTAATTCCGTCCGGCGTCACACCAAGTGGCTACGAAGAAGGAGCGGGCTGATAGACGCGATCGCTCACAAGCTGGGGACGCACTAGACGGCCGCTCCCGTCCAAGGCTCTTCAAACTGCCATGTCTGGTTTCTCAGCGATCACGAATTGCAACGATGTGATCCTCTGTTGCGGTGCGCTTTTGAATCGACTTGGTACTGCACAAATCTCGATCCGTCGCTGAACTGCCCGCTCGTTACGTAAAATTTCAGCCGCCCGTCGTCGCAGGGTGTATGCCCATCTCTTTGGGTCCTAGCGTAACTTGCCCTCTTGAAATCGGCCGGGATGCAGAGTGGTGCTCCCCAGCGCTGGTTCGCTAGGTCTCGATGCGGCGGTAGAGTTCACGATCCACCCAAGTCGGATCGAATCAACCGTCTTCCGCTGAAGTTCTTGAAATCCGCCGACTTGAGTGAGCCGTCACGCGCATTCTCTTGCTGCTCAACAATGACCGGGCAATCGATTTGCGGAATCCCGATCACTTTCTGGGACTGCGCCGACGCCGAAGGAAGAATGAATACGACCGACAAAACGATCAACGATGCAAGGTATTTCATAGAGGCTCCCAGCGAGGAAATATTATTAAGTTTCCCGCGTTAGTCGGGAATTGAAACGCCGCAACTGCTGTGGGTTCGAACTGCCGGCACGACTTTTTGAACGGCTACCGCGATCACGTCCGGTCTGTCGATGATAATGAAATGAGCTTTCCTGTGCGACGATCCGCTTGCTGTTTTTCGATAGCGACAGAAGTTTGGTCTGAAGTTCTTCGCACTTCACACTCCACTTCTCCAACATAGCTGGAGGTCCAGGCAGAGGATTTCCCGCCGTGACATCGACCAGCGGTCTATCTCCGAGTGGATGAGTTTGATCTTTGGTGACGCCATCTGCCGAAGGACAATCCAGCAACATCTCAAGGACATCGAGGTTTGGTGTATCGCCTTGCGATGGTTCTGCCCAACGATGAAGCTCACGGTCGCGAGCAGGAAGTTTACTGAAGTTCGGATCATCCGCCATTCCGATGGCGATCCTGCCTCGAAGATTCGTTTGTTCACCTCAAACAATGAGGTGACGGGAACACTCGAAACCTCGGGATGCGCTCCGTTTAGGCTGCGGCTCAGATGCCGGGATCATCGGAGTTCGCGTGAAGCTTGACCCAGCGGGTACAGTAACCGAAGGGCCGACTGTTGCGGACCGATAGAAAAACTGTCTGTAGTCGGTAAAGGGAGCACCGCGATGCATTTGGTTCGATACGCCAGAGATACCGAAGAGCCGGAGGAAGAGCTACTGGAAGACGATACATTGCAGCTGGTTGCAGATCGCAATCGGATAGGCGACGGATACGAAAGGGAGTGCGTTATGACGAAAGTTCGCGTTGCAGGCTTTTCGATTTCGCTTGATGGTTTCGGAGCAGGGCCAGAGCAAAGCCTTGAAAATCCGCTCGGCAAGGGCGGGCTAGAGTTGCACAAGTGGATGTTCGACACCCGCATGTTCCGGGCAATGATCGGTAAGGGCGGCGGCTCGGACGGAGTTGATCACGCCTACGCCTACCGTTCGATGGATGGGTTCGGCGCATTCATTCTCGGCCGCAACATGTTCGGCCCGATCCGCGGTCCTTGGCCGGACGAAAGCTGGAAGGGTTGGTGGGGCGACAATCCACCCTATCACGCGCCGACTTTCGTGCTCACGCACCATCCGCGCGATCCGATCGAGATGGAAGGCGGCACCACCTTCATCTTCGTGACCGAGGGTATTGAGGCGGCGCTGGATCAGGCGAAACGCGCCGCCAACGGTCGCGATGTGAAGATCGGCGGCGGCGTCGAGACGGTGCGCCAATATCTTCGCGTCGGCGTGGTCGACGAGCTGCATTTCGCCCTGTCGCCGGTTGTGCTCGGGCAAGGCGAAGCGATGTTCACCGGGATCGACCTGCCGGCGTTCGGCTACCGCGTCACCGAACATCAGGCGACCGAGCGCGCCACGCACATCGTTCTCGGCCGATAGATTTACCCAACCCATACGTCGAGTTGCCATGGCGAAGAATTCGAAAGACTCGCGGTTTGATTTGCGGAACTCTGTTTGTGGTGAATGTCTTGGCGATCTGGCCATTTGAACTTACGTGGGAACTGATATGGTCAAGTGATAGAAATAGTGAGCCGTTTGGATGAAACCAGGGGAACCGACTGTTCAATTCTGGGCCGCTTTGAGGTAAACCCGAAGCATATCGAGCGGTCGCAACGCGCACACCGCGATCTGCACATCGACCTTTGTAATTTTCCAGTATTCGCCTTCGCGCTCAATCGTATTGCCGACGACCAGCTTTGCAGCCTCTTCGTTCTCGTGCAATTTTTCGTGACCCTCGATGCTGTTGTTGAGATAGATGGCGCTTCTCATAAGCCTCAGTACTGCCGAACAGGAGTTGATCTGCAATCGATCTGATCGAGGGTCGAGGCCGAACAGGCATCGAGCAATTGACGGCTCGCCCATGCGGAATAACCGGTTGCAATCGTTCGCTTTCGGTGCGTTTGGCGATTCTATTTCAGGACCGGAAGCGCGATTGTGGATGGGTTTTGTTTCGAGTGGTAGATGCGCTCTGTCGCTTTCTGGAAATCAGTGGGCGTGGCTTCCAGGATGGTGATGAATTTTTGGGGGTTGCGGTCGACTAGCGGGAACCAGCTGCTGTGGATTTGGATCATGATGCGGTGGCCGTGGCGGAAGGTGTGGTTTATGTCGGGGAGGGCGAAGTTGAGGGCAGTGGGTTGGTTCGGCATGAAGGGTTCGGGTTTTTCGAATGAGTTGCGGAATTTTCCGCGGAAGGGTTCGCCGCGGACGAGTTGCTGGTAGCCGCCCATTTCTACGTCTTTGGGATTGGGTTCGGGGTTGGGATAGTCCATCGGATAGACGTCGATCACCTTTACATCGAAATCGGAGTCGGTGCCGGACGTGGAGACCCAGAGGTGCGGGGAGACAGGGCCGGCTACGGTGAGGTCTTCCTTGAGCGGTTCGGACTGGTAGACGAGGACGTCGCCTCGGCGGGTGAGGAAGCGCTGGTCGGCGTCCATGTATTCGCGTGGAACGTTGGTGGAGATCGAGTTGATAAACGGGACCGGATGGTTCGGATCGCTGATGTATTCGTCGTAGGGGGAGTTCGAATCGTCTTTGGAAGGGTCGGGGGCATCGAAGGAGAGTTTGCCGCCTTCGTGAAGGTAGAGGGTGCGGGTTTCGGTGTTTTTCGGGGGCCAAGAATCGTATTTGCGCCAGACGTTGGTGCCGGTCTCAAAGATGTAGGCGGTGGGGAGATTGGGATCGGGCGCGTCTTTGAGATATTGGCGGAAGAAAGGGAGAAGGATGTGGCTGTTGTAGAAGTCGGAAGTTTTCGCGGCGAAATCGACGTCGCCGAGTTTATCGCCGTCGGTACCGGCCCAGCCGCCGTGAACCCAGGGGCCGATGACGAGCTTATCGGGCGTGCCCGGATTCATCGCTGAGATCGCGTTGAAGACGCGGCGGGGGCCGACCAGGTCTTCGGCGTCAAACCATCCGCCTACGTTCATTACGGCGCAATGGACATTCTTGATGTGAGTGGAAATGTCTCGCGCCTTCCAGAAGTCATCGTCGGTGGAATGGTTGACTTGATCGTCCCAGTAGCTGTCTTTTTGCTTGAGGAGTTTGCGGGCGTTCGAAAGCGGGCCCATTTGCAGAAAGAAGTCGTAGCCGTCGGTGGTGCCGTAGTCGTAGCGCGGTTCCCTGGAGGGCGGCGGGGCGATCGCGGTGCGTGGTGGGAAGAGGGTGTAGAAGCCGAAGTTGGCGGCGAGCATGAAGGCGCCGTTGTGGTAGGCATCGTCGCCCATATATAGGTTGGCGACGGGAGCTTGGGGCGACGCGGCTTTGAGCGCGGGGTGCGAGTCGATGATTCCGGCGGCGGCGTAGAAGCCGGGATAGGAGATACCCCATAGGCCGGCTCTACCGTTGTTGTTGGGGACGTTGTGGAGGAGCCACTCGATGGTGTCGTAGGTGTCGGTGCTTTCATCGACGTCGGTGGAGGATTTCTTCGTGTTTTTGTGGGGCGTGACTTCCACGAACGTGCCTTCGGACAAGAAGCGGCCGCGGACGTCCTGCGCCACGAAGATGAAACCGTCGTGGACGAAGACGGGTGAAGGGCCGATGCGCTTGGGATAGTGATCGGCGTCGTAGGGAGCGACGCCGTAGGGTGTGCGATCGATGAGGAAGGGGTAGGACTGCGAAGTGTCTTTGGGAACATAGACAGCGGTGAAGAGTTTGACGCCGTCGCGCATGGGGATGCGGTATTCGTGCTTGGTGTAGTGCTCGCGGATTTCGGCGGCGGTGGTGGCTTCGCTCTGTTCGCGGTTGGCGGCTTGAGGGGCGGGTGGGAAGCCGAGGAACACGACGAGGAGCAAAACGCAGGGTTCGACGAGCGATCCACGCAAGAAACCAGGCATTCGCGAGTCCTTTAAACGAGCGATGTGAACGCGGACCACGATACGTGCGCCGAAAGGGAAGGTCAAACGCTGGATTGGTGGATTGTGCAAACGGGGAAAGTGGTACGCCCGAATTGGGGCTGATTGCCATAGTGCCAGAAACTTGGCGAGACTGGTTTGTTGATTCGACAGGGGTTATGAGCCAAATTCCTGGAGAGTCGGACTATCGGACCAGGTAGTCTTACTTCGTCCGTCAGTCGATTCACGAATTCGCCATGTTATATAATTTCGGAATGATGCAAGCCGTTCGAAGTCGCCGCAAAGTCTACGGACAACTGCTGGGGCATGCCCGCCGCCAGCCGCATCGGGAATGCTGCGGAATTCTGGCGGGGCAGGACGGACTGATCACCCAGGCGTTCCCGGCGAAGAATGTAGCGGCTGACCCAATCAGGAATTACGAAATTGCGCCCAAGGAGATTGGGCGCGTGAGGGGGGAACTCCGCAGGCGGCGGCTGGAATTCCTCGGCATCTACCACTCGCATCCGCATTGGATGGACACGAACGAGCCTTCACTCAAGGACGTCGCGCTGGCGCACTGTTCTGTTGCGATCCATTTCATCGTCACACCTCGGCCGTACGCGACTGCGCCCATCCGGGCATTTTCGATCAGGGATGGGCGTGTGGCGGAACTGGAAATTCAGGTTCTGCGCTGAGGTAAACACGCAGCGGTTAATGATCCCACAACCCGCTTGTCCGTTAATCCGGACTTAACTCCATTTTTGGCCCATCGCACCTCTCTCCGTTATGAAAGTTGGGGTCAAATCTCCATGCGAAAGACCCCGATTCTTTCATACTGGCTGGGCCATCGCCGAATATAACCATTGAGCACATTTCCATCCCTTCAGTACGAGCAGTCTATTGTGATAGGAGGTTCCGCCTGCCAGCCTGCAGGAAGGTCGCGGTGTGCGGTGGGATGCTTGCCCTGGGAAAGGGCAGGAGCTACATCGGTAAGCCAGCCCTGTTGCAGTCACATTCTTACCGGTCATTTCTCCGAGGTGCTTCGAATGGGGGCCTCCATGAGTTTTTGGACGAACTTTTGGACCAGGGCCACGGCAGCAGCTTTGTTGGCGTTTGGTCCAGTCATCGCTGTCCGAGCCCAAGCTCTTGGACAGAGGCCCGGGCAGGCAGAGGTACAAACGCCGACGCAGGCGATGGCGCTGCCTCCGGATCAGGAGTTCTATTCTCTTCGCGAGCCTGCCGCCGCGGGAGACGCGCAGGCGCAATTCAAGCTGGGGAACCACTATTTCAGCGGCCTCGGCGTCGCCCAAGACTACGCCCAGGCTCTGATCTGGTATCGCAAGTCCGCCGCCCAAAATTATGCTCCCGCGCTGAATCAGTTGGGCAACATGCATCAACATAAGTGGGGCTTGCCGCGGGATTACAAGCGCGCCCTAAATTACTACCGTTTGGCCGCGAAGCAAGGTTACTCGGTGGCGGAATACAACCTGGGGGTCATGTATCAGAGCGGGACCTGGGTCAAGCGTGATTATAAGCAAGCCTACCAATGGTATCGCAAAGCGGCGGACCAGAATTTCGCGGATGCCGAGAATGAAGTGGGCTACTTTTACCAGTGCGGATGGGGAGTTAAGCGCGACTATGCTCAGGCGCTAGACTGGTATCGCCGCGCCGCCAGCCACGGGAGCTCTAACGGCGAAACCAATCTCGGCTTCTTTGCGGAGAAAGGATGGGGTCAGCCGCAGAGTTACGACGAAGCTTTTTCCTGGTATTACAAAGCCGCGGAACATGGCAACGACGAGGCCATGGAAGATATCGGCTATAACTTTCAGCATGGCGTCGGTGTTGCGGTCGACTATGCCAAAGCTTGGTCTTGGCTTTTTAAAGCTGCCGCGCTCGGAAACGGCACCGCAGAGAACCAACTCGGCTGGATGTATCAGTACGGGCAAGGCGTAACGCAAGATAACGCCAGGGCCCTGGCGTGGTACCGCCTTGCTGCCGAGCAAGGCAGCGTGAGCGGCAGGAACGATCTTCACGCTTTCTGCGAGGAACTAGAGGAAAACGGCGACGCGTTCTGCCGATCGGGAAACACCTCCGTTAACGATGCGGCGATCGATTTGGTCCAGCGACGCGTGCGGATTCGGGATCTCCGCGCCCAAATTACAGGACTGGAGACCGACGCCGTGGCTCAAGAGAATTCCGCCGATGAGCTCGCAAATATGGGCAAGAACGGCAAGGGCAAGGAGAACGATCCTATCACCAAGGCTATGGATGCGCTCGGAACGGTCGTTGGCGAAAAGCCCCGTCTGGACGCCGAGAATTCTCGAGAGAAAGCGGCGCGCTTGCGTGAAGAACTGGCCAGACTCGAAATTCTAGACCAAGCCTCGGCTAACGTCTCCGCCCCCTAACGTCGGCCAGTCAACCACGCTGCAAACTTGTGGCTAAGTCTCAATTACTCGAATAACCGGTCAAGTTGCAGCCTTGCGCCTCAAACACTACTGATTGACCGAAGGCTAGGGACCGGGCTCGATGCCAATGTGGTCGTTCAACGCCGGATGTAGGCGCTGTTTGCAGCCGAGATACTTCTCGGAAGTTTGCACGGTACACATCTAGCAAGAATTGAATCTGTTCTCGTTCTCCGCCCGCGTTGTGGCGGAGACGAGCGCATGACCGTCGAAGACTGTTTGGCAAAAGACTCGAGGTCCCGAACTTGCCGCGTATTCCTTGACTACGCGCCAAATAATCGGATGGAAATCAAACTACTGGTTAGGAAGGGAACCGGGGGGGTAGCGGCGGCAGCAGATGCCGCGGCCTGGGAGATAACAATGAATTTGAATGATGTTCCGTCAGCCTTGAACTTCATCATATTTTTGTCGAGCGTGAACTCGATCGGAGTGTTCAGCGGAATAATGTGCTGCTCTTCGGGCTTCTGCTGCCGAATGGTGTAGTCCGTGATGCCCGAACGAACGACGTATTGATGGCATAGGAGTTCGATATCTTGCTTTTTAGATTTCTTTGTCCCACACGCGACAGAGGTTTGAGAAAGAATGGTGCCGGACTGGGGTTTGGGACCGGCAGAAGCGAGCACCGCAGCCAGAATCAGGGCAGCGAAGACTGCTAGAAATTTTTTCATGTGTGCTCCTAGCAGGGAAAGCGCCTTTCTGACGCATCCGCAATGTCCCTGTTTTCGCAATGAACGCGATTACGGCTGCGAAAGATCGGCCTCAATGTGAATGTCACCGGCGGTAATGTGGACAGTACGCGACCATTCCTTACCGTTGGCCACGACCCTTATGAGATGGTCGCCGGTATTAAGCACGATTTCCGAGGGCGTGCTGCCATAGAGTTTGCCGTCAACGTAGATTTCGCCACCAGTAGGTGTTGAGGTGATATGGACCCTGACTGGACTCGTGGCCGACGCCGAAACTCGGTAAGTCGTCGATTCTGGAGCGGCCAACTTCGTCTCGCGGCTTCCGAACGTATAGACAATCCCGACGAGCAGCCTCAAACGGCTCTGCCCTTCATTCGACAAATGGGTCCTCATGAAGTCGAGATTTGCGCGGGCCGACCAGTGAGGTGAGAACAGATATTCGGCACCCCCACCCAATAACCAGGCAAAGGCGGTGTCCGATGCAGAAGTGGATCCAGATGTTTGCGTCAAGTCTTGAGACAGGTGGGACATCCCGAATTGGCCTTCGCCAAACGGATTCACCTTATGCTTGTCGGTCCACTGAGTGGAAAAGAAGACTCGGGGCCCGATGACAGCGCTTTGCAGATGGCTCTTCACAGCAAACGGCCCGGTCTGAGTGAACGCGAACGTGCTGAGTGAGGTGGTATCCCAGCTGTTTTCATAATCCACAGCAATGGTCACTCGCTTGGTGAACCACCACGCGGCTCCAACGTTGAAGCCGTCTGTCCCAAAGTCTCCGGTTAGGTGAGCCCACCCACCATTCAGCTCCAGACCCTGTCCCTTTGCAGTTTCGGGCAGAACGAAGGTTACTAGGAATACCAGTAAAGACAAGGTTAGACCAAACCCTTTGGAAGTGAGCAGCGTGTCCCGGGTACGCATTATCAATCTCCTCGGCGCTTGATATTGAAGACCAAAACGGGGGAGCGCGGAGGTTGCAATTTAAGCGGGGACAAAATTGGCCGGTACTGTCAGAAATGACAGCCAAAATTTTCGTGACGAGTTTTCAGCTCGGAACATACAGTCTTTGCCCGGTAAGGGCATCGAACAGCGCAGATTCAGCGTCCACTCCCAGTAAGTCGAGTGCATTCAAAGGGGTCGATGCAACACCATCGGATGTGAGTCTGCTCTCTAAGGTGGTGTGATATGGGCCAGGGAAACGGTTCGGGCTTTCTGCGATCGAAAAGGGTGAGATCTGGAATCGCTGGAAGGCGGGGAGTCGTTGCATGATATCGGGCGCGCTTTTGACAAGCCCCAGCTCGATTCAGTGTTTGTTGTTGCCTCGCTGTGGGACTTCTCCCGCCGTTCATCACCGGCCGCGGCTGGCGCTCACGCTAGCGGAGCGAGTAGACACCTCGCGCGGAACCAGGCATGGCGGAGTCCGGTCGACGAAAGGGAGCAGGCAATTGATGACGTTCTTGAGCAACCGGATGTTCCGCTACCCTTGACCCGAACTAAAAGGTGGGAAATCGGGCGGACCAACGATTTCGACGCCCACTCGCCTCACTGGCACGGCAACACCGTCGTCATCAATCAGATGCGCACCGACGTCACCTCGCTGGCACCAATGCAGATGGTCACGGCAGACATGGTGCCCGACGACGTCGGCATCTGGCTCTTCCACTGCCTCATTTCCTTCCACAGCGCAGGCGGCATGGTCGGCCGCTGCGCAGTCATCCCTTAGCCCATCCGGTCGTAATTGCCGACTGGGTGGTGAAACGACTGGACTGCGAGGAAACACGATCCGACTGGCGTATTCGGGAGTCGAGGCCCAATACAATCACCACGTTCAATTAGTGCTTAGCGTGGACAACATGAAGGCCGGCGTGTCCGGGGGCGAGTCCTTGAACGGCATGGCCGAACCTGGACGCGATCTCCTGGTAATCGATGTCTTCGATGATAGAAAATCCGTGTGCGCGAAGAATCGCTGCAATGCCAGGTGGATTGAAGCGGCTGACTGAACGTTCATCGATTTTCTTAAGCTGTTCGGTTCGCTCCCTTTCTATTTGTCTTAGCTCTTCTGAGAATGCTTCGGGAGGTTCCAAGTAGTCGAACACCACCTCCGAGTTCTGGATCGACGAGAGGTAGTCCAGAGTGCGGGCGATGGCGTCCTGTGTCAGATATGGCACAACCCCGAGCCAAGTGAAAAATGCAGGCGAGTTCTGCTGAAAGCCTGCGTCGACGAGCTTCTCTCCCACATGGTCGCGCTCAAAATCGACTGGCACGAGAACAAGCCATGGCGGAAGTGCGATTTGAGCTTCAGCCAAGCGTTGGACTTTCGATGCCTGCGTCGCGGGGTGGTCCATCTCATAGATACGGATCTGTCGAGCGGGATGTGGATTCCGGAGAGCGAAAGTGTCGAGTCCGGCGCCAAGGATGACGATCTGCCGAAGCCCTCTCTTGACGGCTTTTGACAAAGCATCTTCGGCAAGGCGGCTCCGCGCGGCGGTGAACAGACGTCCGATGCTGGCCAAGGGGTGTTCGTTCGCGAGTTGAAGCGCGGCCTGTTCGTCTTCACGCAGAATTTTCACTGCAAACGGGTCGTTGAGAATTGAGCCATGGTCGAGCAGCTGGTGAGCAGCTCTTTGTCGGGCGATCATCAGGGCTGTGCGGCTGGGTTCATTGGGCTTCATGTTCGAAGACTCCGTGCTCATCTCGAGCAAGGGCGTATTTTAGAGATTTAGCGACTAGCGATTTTCCCCAGGTTGGGGGAACGAGAGACCACACCCTACAAACTACTTGGTGCTTCCTGCGGGAAGAGTGCTTCCGTCCGAAGTTTTCGCTTCAACGCAGCCAGGCCTTCGAAAACCAAGAACTAGAACGTCGCGTTGCCCGCGACGAAGAGCGGCTCATTCAGTCGGGAGAAATTCCCGTTCGCGAGTATGCCTGGATAGCCAAGCATCTATACCAGGCGGCCCTGGATATCATGAGCTCCATTAAAGTAGGGCAAAAGGTCCAACCCGGCTGCGACCAGCGCTGCGAGACCCGCGAGCGAGCGATGTCTCATGTCAGTCCGTCTGAGCTGCGCGATCTCAAGGCTTTTCCAGAGCGGGAACCCTAGACCCGGCGGTCTCTTTCGGAGCGTCTATGTGTTGCTGATCGTCGACGCCGAAGAGCAAGTAGCTGCTGAATTCGTGGCGACGGCGGACGCGGCGGCCAAGCCACGCGAAATGAACCTCGGCGCTTTGTGGTAGCCATAGCGTTGTGTTTCCTTGACGAAAGGTGACGGGGCCGTACTCGATGTCGGTGTGATCGGCGAGCAGACGTATTTGCGGGATGGGTGCAACGAGGTCCGATTCCATCCGAATGATCTCGTAGCTGTCGGCGGATATCCATGCGCGCCCTTTGAGCCTTACCTGATAGTTGGGACCATTCATTCCAAGCCGATAAGACTTAATACCATTGGGCTTGTCGGGGCCTTGTCGAAAATGAACCTGCCAGGCCAAACCGCGGTTGGTGCGCGCTAACCCTTCGCAAACCATGTCGTAGCTCGGTGAATAATAAGGATGGAAAATCAAAACGAGTGCGGGTAAGCCAGTGGTTACGATACCGTCAGGGAATTCCGACTGAGCGCCGCCGCCGTTTCGATATTCGCTGACATTCAACATTCTGGAGCTCGAATCCTGAATCGTGACGAGATAGTTGAACTTTCGCTTTTCGGGCAGCGCTGCGATTCCGAACTTATCGATGGACTCATGTACCAGAGTCTCTGTTGCAGTGAAGCGATCCACGTCGTGTATAAGAACTGCGAGCTGGGCTCCCGCTTTCTTAACGACATCATCTACAACACACCCCGCATCTGGCTCGACGGGTGGAACCTTCTCATCTATATCTGGCGGCAGCCAGTGTGGAGGTAGAGACAGTTTCGAATCGGCGACTTCCGTTATGTCGGCGACGGAAGTTGAGTTTCCAATTGAGGGACGCGTCGCGGATGGAGGCGTCTTCAAACGCTCCAGCAGGTGCGCCGCGTTCGCGTCAGCCGGGTGCGTCGTGGTGTAGGCCTGCAAAGTTTGTATAGCGCGGTCTTTCTCTCCGATTTCAAACAAGGCGTGGGCTAGAAGTGGTTGCGCTGAGACTGCGGCGTCGTGGCCCAAGTCCAGTGCGCGCTGGGCTTCGCTCGCGGCATCGGCGTTTTTTTTATTCAGCAAGTATGTTTGAGCGAGCAGCATGTGTGCGCGCCAGGAGGAGGGTTCGATGTCCAACGCGCGGTGGAGGTAGGTTTCGGCCTCATCCGCCTTGTGTTCGTGCAGCAGGTTTTGGCTGAGTGCGAGGAGCGCACTCAAATGACTTGGATTGAGTTCAATGGCGCGCGTCCAATGGGTACGCGCCTGAGGCATGTCGTTCATTTGTGACGCGCACACGCCAAACAGGTACTCAACCTCGGCGCTGTTGGGAGCCTGACGTTGCGCGGCTTCAAGGTCTGCCCGAGCGTTCGCCGGCCGGTTTGCACGCAAGCTTTCCAAAGCCTTGCCTACACTTTTTTGAGCTTTGGGATTCAGGGCCGATATGCCTCGGTCGGCCAGGGCGGCCTCTTTGTCGGCCATCGGACGCAGATCGATCTTCACCTTCACTTCGTTCTGGTCCAGGACTTCAAATTTCTTGGTGGCGGTGTCGTAGCCGGAAGCTATGACTTTAGCGGTGAGCTCGCTCTTGGGCACATCGGCAAAGTGGGCCTTGCCAGAAATTGCCTTGACGGTCGCAAAGACTTTGCCATCGCTCTTGATCAGAGAAACATACGTGGAGCCTGCATCAGCCTGACTGTCGATTCCGCGCACTTCGACCTCGACGGAAGCATGGACGAGCATATTCTCCGGGCCGACACTCATGCCGCCTGCGTATTGACCATTTCCTGGCAGGCCTTGTCCAGCGGCGTCGCATACAAAGGGCAGAAGCGCTGTCGCTACGAAGAGAAGGAGCGAAAGACGGAGTGAGTTCATTCGTCACCGGCTTGGAAACAATCGAGCGTGTTAAATGTTTCCGATGCAGTCCTAGTTTCATCGATCGCGTTTGATACTAGATTTGACTGGTTAGAGCCGCGTCATCGGAACAATCCAGTAGATTATACGCCTTTCGATAACTGGAGTGACCACTCCAAGTTTCACGAACGTACCTCCAATACCGTGAGAAATGAGTCCCAAATGCCCCGCCGAAGAATTGCTGCATACAATCGCTTGCTTGTGCATCTGAGTGTTGAACTCCCCGGACACCATATTTAACCGGATTTGACCCGGGGGCACCGTATCGGAATTGGAGCTGTCAATGAGCAGCGTGGAAGTCGAACAGAAGAGCTATGAGATGCCCCCGCGGGAGGGTATCAGCATCGCGCATTTCCTCACCGTCGCCGATATCGAGCGGTCGGCTCGCTACTACGAGAAGGTCTTCGGCGCTCGCGTTTTGAGCCGGGGTGACAGCAAGGGCGCGCCTGGGTATCTTCAACTTGCGAATATTTGGCTGATCATCAACGTCGGAGGCGGGCCGACCCCCGACAAGCCGACAGTAACGCTCAGCGTCCCCGATCCGAATCACATCAACAGCTTTATGAATTTCCGCGTTGCGGATATTCAAGCGTGCTATGAGTTGTGGACAAGTCGAGGGGCGGAGTTCATCACCGAGCCGATCGAGAAGTACGGCGAGACGCGTTGCTACATTCGCGATCCTGACGGCTATATTATCGAGGTTGGACAGAGCAAGCCGGGCGTTACGTACGGTTGACACTCGGCCCGCATGAAATGCGAATTTAAACGCTTACGCATATCCGGTTGCGCGCCAGCCCAGCGGCATTGGCGCGAATGATAAAAGACCGCTCGGCCGCAAAAGACATTGTGCCCTGGACACCGTTTGAGTGGGGCGCACTCTTTCTATCGGAATTGGAGTTGTCAGTGAACAGCGTGCAAATCGAACAGAAGAGCTATGAGATGCCTCCGCGGGACGGGTTCAGCGTCGCATATTTTCTCACGGTCGCCGACGTCGACCGATCGGCTCGCTTCTACGAAACGGTGTTTGGCGGCCGGATATTGAGCAGAGGCGACAGTAACGGCGCGCCTGGGTACATTCAGATGGCGAATGCGTGGCTGATTGTCAACGTCGGGGGCGGGCCAACTCCGGAGAAGCCGTCCGTAACACTAAGCGTTCCCGACCCGGACAAGATGAGCAGCTTTATGAATATCCGCGTTGCGGATATTCAAGCGAGCTATGAATTATGGAGAAGTCGCGGAGCCGAGTTCATCACGGAGCCGCGGGAGAAGTACGGCGAGACGTTCTGCTACATGCGCGATCCTGACGGTTATATTATCGAGGTCGGACAGAGCAAACCGGATTTCACGTACGGCTAACCCTCGGCCCGGATGAACAGCTCCTTCGTATCCCTCCATCGGTTTCGGCCTCGAGATTAAGTGTCCATCCGTTCGACCCATTGGGCGCGTGACGCTGGTGCCACGAACGGATCCGCAAAGTATTGTGTCTCGCGCGCAACCTTGTCTCCCCAGAACTCCATGATGCTGACGGTGTAGGACGGCTTGCCGTCATATGTCAGCACGAATTCGGTGACCCAAAGATCACCGCTGCCAATGATTCTTCGGACCGTAAAGCGCTTCTTGTTCGGCTGACTGGCGCGTTGATTCTGTATGTTGCGTCGACCGCGGGTTCTCTCGCCGGACTGCGGGTAATCCAGGAACGCGTTCTCGTGATAGATGAGGTGCTCGCTTTCAAAATCGTTGGCATCGGACGCCGCCCAATGCTGATCAAGTGCCGCGCGAATCTGTTGATCTCGCGCTCCAGAAGACCGCTCGTGGTTCTGTTGATCGTTCATCTTGAGCCTTCAATTTGGCGAGACGCCGAAATGCTCTAGCCGATCGGAGTATGCGACTGGTTACGTCGCGGCATTTCTTCGAACACCGCGGAGTATATACCGAGCCGATCTCCCCGAGACGACCTACCTTCCCGGATGCACCAGCATTACCCACGGCTTGCGTTCAAGGTTTCAGTCGGAGTTACGGCGTGAAATGGCAATCCTAACGGTTGGTCTTCACTGCAAACTCAGACTGAATGAAGGCTTTCACGCCTTCCGCGCCCGTCAGTCTCAAACAGAGTAAATTTCCTTCCGCCTCGACGTCGATGTGAAAATCCAGGAAGGAGCAGCACCGGCTCTCCGCCGCGACCCAATCCGCCAACTCGGCCAACGCCACGGTCTTGGGATTGAACTGAAACTCATAGCCCGTGGGCGTCTCGACGCTTTCCTTGCGTTCCGCCATGAGCTTGGCCGTAAGCTCTTTGTGATGCGTCCGTTCCGCGACTGCCAGGGCTTTGACGTTGCAATAGAATTTATTTTGCGAGATCGCAGGTTGCTGCGCTTGCAGGTCGCATGTTCCAAACACAAAAATCATCAACAACAAGGTTGATACACCGATGTTTATCATGAAATCCTCCCGATTCAGGTTTGCGGCAATCACACTCCGGATGCTAGAACTTAAACCTGACTTTAAGTACAGGCTTTTGTTGCGTGACCAACCCGGGAGGGTGTCATGAAAATAGGAGAATTGGCGGTTCGCGCCAGGCTGAACTCCTCGGCTATTCGCTACTACGAAAGAATTGGATTGCTTCCGATTGCGCAGCGCCAAGGTAACCAGCGCCGCTACTCCGCCGAAGCCCTGAATCGCGTTTCGCTGATACGATTTGCGTCTGAAATGGGCTTCACGCTATCCGAAATCAAACTATTTCTGAGTGGAATAAGAGAGGACGCTCCCGTTGGACCTCGCTGGAAAAAACTTGCGCGACAAAAGTTATCCGAAGTGCAAGAAACGATCGATCGTTCCTGTCGCCTGAAGTCTCTTCTCGAGCATCTCCTTCGCTGTCGCTGTACATCGCTTGAAATTTGCGTCCAGCGCCTGAGTTTGAGCGAATCCTTGCGAATGCTACAGCGAGGGTGACCGCGTCACTGGTTCCAATTTGCCACGAGAACCGTACATTGCGAGGGACTAACCTGCTGACCGCGTCTGTCAGCGGTCGGACCTAGCGCACCTTTCCGTTTCTCTCGAACGTGAGCACGACGACAAATTTGTCCACACGCTTGTCGTGCGCTGTCGGTGGTCGGTATTTCCATTGTTTTACGGCGTCGGCCGCTGCACTGTCGAGCAACGGGTTACCCTCGATGACTTTCAATGTTCGAACCGTACCGTCGTCGTTGAGCGTGACATCCATCGCTACCTCGCCGTGAATGTGCTGGCGGGTGGCTTCCGGGGGATAGGTCGGGAGGACCTTGGTTTCCAGCTTCGGTTCCGATTGGCGCGACCCCGGAATGGTGAGCGCCATTCCGTAGGAGAGCGCGTTGGGATTGATCACCTTACCCCGATTGGCTTCGTAGATCTGTATCCACCTCTTTTGATCGCCATAGACCAACGTTGCGATTCCTTTGAGCGTGCCGCGGTCATCGGACTCGCCCACACTGTAAATGAAGGGCGTCGTCTTAAAAGCGTAGTCGGCCGGTGCTCTCATCGGTGCCGCGGCGTATTCGCAGCAGCCGCCCCAGTTGCCAAGCTCCAGCCGGATGTTCACGCGTGCTGCCGTGCCTTCCGTGACTTCGACGCCATTCACGGCCGTGGTTTTGAATCCGTCGAGCACCGCCGTGAGTGAGAACCAATATTACCATCAGGCTGTGATTCAACCGGTTGATTCCGCAACTCTTGGTCGGATAAGAGAAACACTAGGAATTCTTCTCAAGTTCAGGTGTCGAGCGAAACACAGCTGCTCGTCGGGTCAGGTGTTTCCGCGGGAGCGCGCGTGCCACAGTGGTGGTTGTACTGGAGGAATCACATGGCGCAAACGATCTGGCTCCACAGGCTCAACGACGCGAATCGATCCCAAGCGGATGGAATGGAATACATCTGCGTGCATTTGTTTCAGGGATTGACGCAGAGTCACAAGCTGACGAAGGACAAGGGTTGGAATCCCCTGCAGAACGCCACCGCGAAAGATGGTTCCACATACAAAGCGCTGTGCTGTGATTCTTGCGAGAAGAACTACAAAGATGGCAGCGTGAGATTGGCTAAAGAGGCTGTGCTGGTTTAGGCCGAACGGTTCTTGCAGTCCCGGCTATTGATAATCGGACATCCAATGGGAGGAACCCCGGAACGAACTCGACGCCCGGAGCAAATCGCCTTGCCACTGCCGTGCGCCCTGCGGCTCCTGGCGCATCCCTAGTACGTTGCTTGTCCGAAAAATGCGTTTTATTAAGGAGTCAGCCCCACACCGCGTAACACTTGGCATCGCCGGCGATCGGTTGACCAGCGCTTTGACTCTTGGCACGCTATTCATAGGGGTTGCGAGTCAGAGAGTACAGATGCCAAAGGTGAGCCGTGTTCTCGAAACCTGCCTGCACGTAAAAGACATCGAGCGGAGCGCACGTTTCTACGAAGCACTCTTCGGTTTTCCCCGAATGGATTCCAATGAGCGTTTTTGTGTGTTCGACGCAGGCGGTGGAAGCGTGTTCCTGCTTTTCCGTGAGGGCGGCACTCGTGAGCCGCTCCCCACGGCGGGAGGGGTAATCCCTCCGCATGGCGGCAGCGGCGATCTTCATCTTGCATTTGCGATCCGCGCCCAGGATTTCGGCGGCTGGGAAAAGCGTCTAGGCGAGGAAGGCATCACGATCGAGAGCCGCGTCCACTGGGATCGCGGCGGAGACAGTCTGTATTTCCGTGATCTCGATCACCACTTGGTGGAGCTGGCCACGCCGGGAATCTGGCCATCGTATTAGCCGCCTCTTCGTTGAGTTCCGTCTTAGACAGGCCGCCCGAGGCTTGTCCAGACAGTTTCGATGACAACGTAGGCGGAGCACCGCCACGTAAGTGCGTGCCAAGCGGCGATGTTGTCAAACAACACTAAAGCGATCAGCATGACGTCGATTGCAACAAAACAAACTGTTTGGGACGAAGACTGCCGAATGTAGAACCAATATCCGAGGGATCTGGCAAGGCCTGCCGGTAGCAGCACCAGCGCAATACAAATCATGCACCGCATATGCGTTGCTACATCGCCTCGCCGAAACGACGCGATTGCTACGTCGTACAACGCGCCGAAAAGCAAAAGCTGGGCGGCGAAAAGAAACTCGGCGTTGCGAGCCATCGCCGCTCCAGCGGTTAAATGCTCGTGATATTCCTTCGTACAACATTGCGACAGAGGAGATCAGCACGAAGGGAATGAGGACATTCGACAGCCAGCCCAGGACGCGGTGCAATCGATAGTTCTTTTAGCGTATGGCGAAGGGTTGAACGATCAAGAGCGAGGAAGCAAAACAGCAAAGTCGCCTGGACATGGACCCGAGATTGCGATCGGGCGCGCTCCCTCGGTTGGCACTGGCCGGGCGGATTATAGATTGAAGTTACAGGGGTTTCATACGGCGGAGCGCCCAAGATGATTTCTGTAAACGAGTTTGAGTCCTGGGATTGTCGCGCTTATAGACTGTCTCTAGGAGCTGTTCAGTGGGCGGACGACTTCGCCGTCAGATTTTTGGCTTGGTCGCTGAGTTTTAGGATCAGGACGTGGCCGTCGGAGTGGAACTCACCGCCGGTCGCGGTCTTTGCGGTCTTGAGCGGGTTGTCGGGGAGGTAGTGTTCGACCTGGGAGACGAGACCCGTGGAGGTTAGGGTTTTTTCGACGAAGTTGCGTTCGAGGTCGATATCGGGGTCGATTTTGTGGGTTAGGCCGTTGTTGCGCTGGTCGCGTTCGAATCCGATGTCGTGGGTGGCCGCGCCCACCCAGAGCATCTGGCCGTTCGCTTCGAATGGGGCTTTCCAGATGCGGAGATGGTTTCGCGAAGCGACGACCTGGATTGGTTCGGCGTGGGCCCAACCGTAGTCCTGCGGGCGGCCGAAGAGATAGAGGATGCTCATCGGCATCGTCAAGTACGATTCCTTGGACATGCTTTCCATGAAGCCGTGAAGGAAGGTGGCTTTCACGTCGGCGTCGACGTGGACCCAGCCTGCGGTAGTAAAGACATTTTTCATGGCGTCTTCGCCACCGATGACGAGGAAGTTGACCATATCGCCGGGATCGCCGGCCTTGTCAGCGATGCGGCGGGGGATTTTCGAGAAGAGCGCGGGGTCGATGCCGGGCATGGTGTCGACCTGCTTGACAGCGAGGAAGCCGGAGTCGGCGGGATAGATTTCGATGTGGACGGAATAGCTGCCATCCCCGGTATCGATGCTCATCTGGTTGATGCCGACGGAGAGGGCGCCGCCAAGGTACGAGATCACGTTGCACTTCGTGCCGATCAGAAACGGTTGCGCGAAGGAGGCGTCACCGACGCGACCGATGACGGCGCCACGGCCGGCGCCGTTGTAGGGGAGGATGCGGATGAGGTCTTTGAAGCCGCGGGTTAGGCCCGCGGCGGTGGCGTCGTCCTGGGAGTCGGAGTAATGGACTTTCCCGGTGACGGTCGCGACGACGTGCTCGCCGGGCTGAACGGTGATTCCAGTGTCGACCCAGATTTGGTCGCCGGTGAGTTGAACATCCTGCGAGAGGCGACGCTTGCCGACGGGTGGAGTTGTAGCGGGAGCGGCGGACTGGCTGGTGGTGGGGGTCGCTTGCCCTTGGGGAGCGCTGTCGCTCCGGAGGAGTTGGGCGTTTGCCGCAGCGGCGGGAAGGGCAAGGCACGCAACCCAAAGTAGGGCCCTATTCATCCAATTTTTGCTCATGGGGCGGGTCTTCTTTCTCAAAGGGTTCGTAACGGGCTTGATGGGCAGAACTTCTCTCCCAGTGTTAGCAGATGCATCTTGATGACGCAAGCGTTGGCCGAACGTGGGCTCAGGCGGGCCAGTACTGTGGAGCCGTTTCCTTGACGGATTGGGAGGCGCCTTGTATGTTGAAACGGCGCTGCGCTGAAGCAAGAAAATGAACATTCCGAAGGCAGGGTGCGACAATTCCTGAGATTTTGGCCGAAAGAAAAGCAGCAGCGAATTCCATCCAAGTGAATTCCAGAAGACGGCTCTTCCGCTGGGCTGCCGTTATCTTGTGCGTGATGCTCGCGACTGCCGGACCTATTACGGCGGCGCGCCAGCAGGCTGGGCCCGCACCGGCTCCGGCGGGTGGCCAGCAAGGCTCGGCACAGGCTCCGGCGAAGGCGGCTCCGCCGACGACTGCAACGGCACGGCAAGGGTTGCGCGAAGCGCCGGCGACGAACGTGACCGTGGATGGCAGCGAGGCAATGTTCACGACGATGTGTGCACTGCTCGCGGCAGGGTTTGAAGCGCAGACGAGTTCGGAGGCGTGGACGCCGTTCCGCGCGCAACTTCGGGAGCGAATGGAACATGCGCAGGGGCCGGCGGTGGATGCGCTTCGCGAGTTCTACAAGAAACATGAGTTGAACGATCCGGGCGCGATGTTGTCGCAGTACATCTGGTTCGGACTGGTGTCCGGGCCGGCACCAAAATTTACTCCAACTCTACGGCGCGACGAGTTGCCGCCGGAAGTGATTACGCTGGAGGGATTTAGCGAGATTTTGTCGGCGTTCTACGTGGAGCAGCACATCGGGCGCATCTGGGTGCAGGTGCAACCGGTGTACAACCACGAGATCGACGAGATTCACGATTCGATTTCGCAGATCGTGTTTGTGGCAACGAACTATTTGAGGCAGATTCCGAATCCGGGCGATCCGCGGACGTTCACGATTATTGTGGAACCGCTGGTGGGGCGGATCACGAATGTGCGCAATTTTCAGGATCATTACGCGATCGTCTTGAGCGGGTCGGCGGATGTTCCAGTGGATACGGTTCGGCACGCTTATCTGCACTTTTTGCTCGATCCGCTACCGCTGCAATATCCGCATGTGATCGCGGTGAAGAAACCGTTGTACGACATGGCGATACGGGCACCGCGTTTGACAGCTGATCTTCGCGATGACTACCCGTCGTATTTTGCGGAGTGCCTGGTGCGGGCGGTGGAACTGAAACTGCGGCGGATGTCGCCGAGCGAGCGCGATGCTGCGCTGGATACGGATGATACGGACGGCTACATAATGGTGCGGCCGCTGTTCAAGGCGCTGGCGAATTTTGAAGGCGCTGAGCCGGCGATGCGGCTGTATTTTCCGGACATGGTGCGGACCATTGACGTGAGCGCCGAGCAGAAGCGCGTCGCGCTTGTGAAGTTTGCCCCGCCCAACGGCGAACGGGCGGCAAGCGAAACGGCGCAGGAGCAGGTGGTGCGGCAGCACCGGGTGCATCCGACCACCGTTCCGAACGATACCGATGCGATCAATGAGTTGACAGAAGGCGAGCGACGGATCGCGGAGAAAAATCCGCGGGCGGCGGAAACGTCGTTTCAGCGAGTGCTGGCGAAATATCCGGATCAGCCGCGGGCGTGGTACGGGATTGGATTGGTCGCGTTGCTCGATCACGATGCGGTGCGCGCGAAAGAGGTTTTTGGACGGCTGACGACCGGAGAGCATGCAGCGACGCAGGATCCGATGGTGATGGCATGGTCCCATATCTACCTGGCGCGCATCTATGATGATGAGGGGCTGGCCGAACAGGCCAAGACGGAATACCAGGCTGCACTGGCAGTGACCGGGGGACCCGAACAAGCCAAGCAAGCCGCTCAGAGAGCGTTGGCGGAAGCGGGCGGCGGGAAGCCAGTCGAGCGGCCTTAACGATCTCAGCTAGGACAGGACGTATCCGCCGACGGCCAGAAGTGATTGCGCTGGAGGAACGGGGCGCAAACAATGGGGCTCGCGGCTTTGGCGGCGGAAATTTTCTTGTGAGGAGAGACGATGATACGAAATCTGAATCGATGGACGACCGCGGCCGCGTTCGCGGGGCTGTTGAGTGGCTACGCTTTCGCGCCAGCAATATCCGCGGCAGGACAAGCGCAGTCGCAGCCCGCACCAGCGCAGCAACAGCAACCGGCTCAATCTGGAGACGCGAGCAAGCAGCCCGCGCCGTTGCAGATGGATACGCCACAGGGAACGGCTCCGGCAGCCGCGCCGGTGGCGCCTGCGACTCCGCAAGAAGAGGCGGACTTTAAGGCGTTCGCAGCGGTGCCGCAGAACGATGTTGATAAGAGAATCCCGCTTGCGGAATCGTTCCTGCAGAAATATCCACAGAGCAAGTACCGGCCAGCGATGTATCAGACGCTGGTTTCGGGTTATTTGGCGAAACAGGAAGTACCGAAGATGATCGACGCGGGGGAGAAAGCGATCGCGCTGAATCCAAACGACACACCGATTCTTGGGTTGATGGGGCAGACACTGGCGCGTACGCTGAATCCGAAGGCACCGGATGCACTGGCGCAGTTGAACAAGGCGGAGTTGTATTCAAAGCGCGCAATTGAAGTGACGCCGACTCTGACCAAGCCTGCGGAACTGAGCGATGAACAGTTCACGAATGCGAAGAACAATGCGCTGGAAATGGCGTACAGCGGGCTAGGGCTCGTGTACTTGCAAAAAGGTCAGTACGACCAGGCGATTCCGACACTCGAACAGTCGCTGAAGACGGATACGCATCCCGAGCCCGATCCGGTCAATTTGTATTTGCTGGGATTGGCGAACGAGAAGGCGTCGCACTTTGATGCGGCGGTGACGGCGTTTACCAAGTGCGCTGCGATTCAAAGCACGCTGCAGGCAAACTGCAAGAGTGGCATCGAGACCGCCAAAAAGGCGAACTCGACGCAACTTAGCGCTCCTAAGTGAGCATGGGTGCGCCGGCCGGAATCGTTCCCGAGATGACGGGCAAAAAGGAGCAGCTGGAGGAACGCCTCCGCTACCGCTTTGCCAATGCGGAATTGTTGGAGCGTGCGCTGACGCACAGCTCTGCGATTCCAGAATTGCGGGCAAGTCATCCGGCCGACGCGCCAGTTTCTTCGATTCCACAAGACAATGAGCAGCTCGAATTTCTGGGCGACGCGGTGCTGGATATGCTCGCAAGCGAGTATTTGCTGGTCGCGTTTCCGGACTGGAGCGAAGGGCAGCTTTCGAAGAGCCGGGCCCGAATTGTGAACGCGCGGGCCTTGGAGTTAGCGGCGCGAAGACTGGAGCTTGGCGAGTTTTTGCGGCTGGGGCGCGGGGAAGAGAAAACCGGCGGGCGAGAGAAGCCCACGCTGCTGGCGGATGCGTTCGAAGCGGTGATCGCGGCGATTTATCTGGATCGCGGATTGGATCCGGCGCGAGAGGTATTGCGGCGGGTGTTATTCGAATTTGCGCTGGAAGAACGCGGGGCGCGCATCGCGGAGTCGGATCGCAAGTCGGCGCTGCAGGAATTTTTGCAGGGGCGCGGGCAGGCACCGGCGGAGTATCGTGTGGCTGGGGAGAGCGGTCCGGATCACCAGAAGAAATTTCAGATTGAAGTATGGGTGAGCGGCGCCTGCATGGCGAGTGGAGAAGGCAGTACGAAGAAGGAAGCGGAGCAGCGGGCGGCGCGTACGGCGCTGGAGCGGCTTGAGGCCGCGGCGAAGGACTGAGCGCGATGGCTGAAACCGCGACTACGCCGGACATGTTTGCGAGTGAGTCTGGGCAGCCCGCTGTGGACGCGATCGCGCCTGCTGCTGAGCAGGCACAGCACTACAACGACGACACTACGCTTTCCGAATACCTCGAGTCGCTGCTGGTTACGGTGCTGCTCGCACTGTTTGCGACTACGTTTATTTTGCAGGCGTTCAAGATTCCCTCACCGTCGATGGAGACCACGTTGTTGGTCGGCGATCATTTGCTGGTGAACAAGTTTATTTTTGGCGGGCACGGGGCCTGGTACGAGAAATTGCTGCCGTACCGTCCGCTCGAGCGTGGGGACATTATTGTTTTCAAGTATCCGTATCAGGACCATACGCACTATGTGAAGCGGGTGATCGGGTTGCCGGGCGATCATTTGAAGATTGTCGATCAGCGCGTGTTTGTGAATGGGAAATTGCTCAACGAGCCTTACGTTACGCACGACCCGGCAGTTGGGTACGATCCGCTGAACTACAATTTTCCGCCGCAGGGGATTCAGTTGTATTCGTCGCCGGTGATTCCGGAATGGGCGCGCGAGATGAAGAACTATGTGCATGGCGATGAGATCGTCGTGCCGCCGGGGAAGTATTTTGCGATGGGCGATAATCGCGATCACAGCGCAGATAGTCGATATTGGGGGTTTGTTGATCGCGACGCGATCATGGGGCGGCCGTTTTTGATTTATTGGTCGGTGGAGGCGAGCAGCGCGGACTACGTCCCCAGTACATTTTTCCAGCGATTGAAGGGGATTTTCGAAACACTCGCGCATTTGCCGACGCGCACGCGTTGGAGCCGGATGCTCCATACTGTTCACTGAGTCGCTTCGCGGATTGCGGGCGTCCGGCTGGAGTTTGACGGCGCTATTCTTTCCATTTCGCATCCGGTCTGCGAAAATTCCAGGCAGCAATATGTGCCCCTCGCTATGAGTCGGCTTCGCAAATGGTGGCGTCCTGCGGTGGCAGTGGCTGCGCTGGTTGTGGTTTCTCAAATCGGCGTATCGCTACTGGTGCGGACCCACCGGGTTCACTCCTATCTGACGCGCCATCTTGAGCGCGCCTTCGGACGCCCCGTCCAGGTGGCGCATTTCAACTTGATGCTGCTTGGGCCACGGCTTGATGCGGACCAGATTACAGTTGGGGAAGACCCGGCGTTCGGGAACGAATACTTTTTGCGCGCGGCTCGTTTGACGGCGAGGCTGCGGTGGAGCGGGCTGCTTACGGGGCATTTTGAATTCGGCACGTTGTCGATCAGCCGGCCGAGTTTGATATTGGTTCGAAACGAGGAAGGCCGCTGGAATCTGGAGCGCTGGCTGCCGCCCGCCAAGATCAACGTGCCAGGCGGACTTCCTGCGGTTTACGGGTTGGCGCGAGCGATCAGCACTCCGGCGAATCATCTGACGCGCATCGATATCGACGATGGGCGAGTAAATTTCAAAGTCGTTAACGACAAGCTGCCATTTGCGTTTACTGGTGTGGCTGGTGTGGTGGAGCAGGTTTCGCCCGGGCGATGGCAGTTGCGACTGGAGGCCGAGCCGTGGCGAAGCGGCGCGGCGTTGCAAACGGCGGGGACGGTGTTCCTGCGCGGCGATGTTGCCGGGACGTCCGCACGACTGCAGCCTGCGGAGTTTCGGCTGCACTGGACGGATGCCTCGCTGGCGGACTTGCTGAGGCTGTTTCGGGGGAGAGATTACGGGATTCGAGGGGTCTTCGCGTTGGATGCGACGGTGAAAAGCGGAACGGACACCACTGCGTCTTCGCGCGCGCCATATGGCGATTGGTCCTATGAATTACAAGCTCGGGCGCGGCAGGTGCATCGATGGGATTTGACCGAGCGCCCCGACAATCCACGGGTCAACGTCAATCTGGTCGGCCTGCTGAATATCGCGACGGGGAAAGCGATTGCGGATCGAATTGTCGTGGAAACGGCGAACTCGAACTTCCGCGGGACAGCGTCTTACACCATCAGTACAAATCCCTTGTGGGAAGTGCATCTCGACTCGGCGGGAGTGCAGGCGACTGATCTCTTGAGCTGGTACCGCGCGTTTCGTCCGGGGGTGGACGACGCGATCGTCGTGAAGCAGTACTTCACGGGAGCGATGACGTTGCGAGGATGGCCGCTGCAAATTAAGAATGCGGCGTTTTCGAGCGAAGGGGGCGAGGCGCGCGTTCCGGGGATATCTGCGCCGCTGCGAATCGGCGCCATCGAAGGTGGGCGGCAGCGCGACATGCTAACGATCGAGCCTGTGAGAATTTCTTATGGTGCGTTGACAGCTCGTGCGGAAGCGACGACGCTGGCGGCTGCGAGCGGGGCGACGGCCGGGCGCGCCCTGAATGAAGGCCGAGGATCGGTGAATGTCGGGTTCGCACACGATTTTGGATCGCACGTAGGACACATCAGTATCGACGGCCACGTTGAGAGGATAGAGGACGCGCTACGGGTTGCAGAGGCCTTCGGGCGTCCGCTGAATCACGGTTGGGAACTTTCAGGGTCGGCCGGGGCGGCGCTGCAGTGGGAGTGGAACGGAACGACGCCGCGACGTTGGAACGGTCGAGTTGATGTTTCGAACGCGGAACTACAGGTCGCGGGGCTGAATCAGCCCGTGGGGATGAACAAGACGAGCTTGATCTGGAAGGACGGCGTACGGACGGCATCGATCGCCGACGTGGATGGTTTTGGCGCCAACTGGTCGGGCTCGATTGCACAGGATGTGGGCGCTGAGCTGGACACTGTGGACAGCGGCGTGGTGCCCAAGTGGAAATTCCAATTGCACGCCGATCATCTTAATGCCGCCGAGCTGGATCGGTGGATCGGGCCGCGAGCGCGACCCGGCTGGCTTCAACGCGTTTTGCCGTCTTTGCTCGGCGGCTCGACCGAGCAGCCTAACGCGCACGCGAGCGAGCTCGTGCGGCGCGTGGACGCTGACGGGGAATTGCAAGTCGACGAGTTCACGATGGAGAAGCTGAAATTTCAGCAGGTTCGTGCTGTCGGCTCGTTGCAGGACTTGCATCTTGATGTGCGGGCAGCGGAGGCCCAGTGGGCCGGAGGGAAGGTTCACGCAAAGGTAGGCGCGAACTTTTTACCGCGTCCAGTGTATGACGTGACCGCGGAACTGGATCACGTCGATCTCGCGCAGCTCCCGGCTCCGGCGAGGGCTGCAGAGCGATTCGGAGGCAGCGCGAGCGGCACTCTGCACTTCACGACGCAAGGAGTTGGACGAGAAGAGCTCGTTCAGCGGCTGGCAGGGCGAGGCGACGTTCGAATGCGGAACGTGGAGTTTCGCGGCTGGGATGTCAGCGCGAGTGTTGCCGAAGGAGAACCACGAACGGGTGAGTCGCGATGGGCGCTGGGTGAAGGTGCTTTCACGTTGCGCGATCGTGGAGTGATTTTGGCGGGCCTTCGGCTGGAGTCGGGTCGTGAATTCACGTTCGTTAGAGGCACGGTCACTTTTGGCCGCGACGCCGATCTCACAATCCAGACTTCTTTGGACGGACGGCGAGAAAGCCGCGTCGAGTCTGGGCACATTCTCAAGATTTCGGGACCGCTCGATGTGCCCCGCGTTTCTGTTGAAAATGCGGTCGCGCGGCAGCCTGCGGACTAATATATTCAATCGCCAAGACATACGGTCATTTCGCTAGAAGCGCGTTGGTGCTTTGGTCGGTGAGTTCTGGGCGTAGCTTGTCCGAATCGGAGGATCGTTGATGACGAAACGTGGGTTGCTAGTCTTGGGATTTGTGCTGCTCATTCAGGTGGCCGTTGCGCAAACGCCTTCGCCCAAACCCTTTACCCTCGAGCAAGTTCTGAGCGCGCCGTTCGCTGAGAATCTCGTCGCCGCCAAGAAAGCAAATCGCGTTGCCTGGACGCTCGACGAAGAAGGGAAGCGGAGTATTTGGGTTGCCGATGGACCGACGTTCCAAGCGCGTCGCCTTACGTCGTACATCGAAGACGACGGGCAGGAACTGTCTGAACTGAGTTTCTCTGATGACGGAAACACAATCGTCTATACGCGAGGCGGAGGAAAGAATTCGGCAGGCCAGTCGCCGAATCCGACGAGTAATCCAGCTGGGGCTACTCAGACCATTTGGACCCTAGGCTTTGGTGGCGGCGACCCGCGAAAAATTGATGCCGGGCACTACGCTAGGATTTCGTCGCAGGGGCTCGTTGCGTATCTTCGCGATGGGGAACTCTATCTCGCTTCGCTTGGCGGTGGTGATAAGCCGGTTCAGTTGGTTGTGCGCGGGCAGAATCACTCGCAGCGGTGGTCGCCGGATGGTTCGAAGCTTGCGTTTGTGTCGTCGCGTGGAGATCACGGTTTCATCGGTGTCTATGATGTTGCGTCGAAGTCGATCCGGTATTTGGCACCGAGTGTTGATACCGACAACGATCCGGCCTGGTCCTTAGATGGGAAACGCGTTGCTTTTGTGCGGCGGCCGGCGGAGCCGCGAGATACGCCAGAGGGATATTTCATCGAGCCTGATCGGCCGCATCCGTGGGCGGTTTGGGTGGCGGACGTTGATTCGAACACTGCGCGGGAAATCTGGCGCAGCTCGATGCAACCGCAAGGATCCTTTCCTTACATGGCGGACGATACCGGTGGTGGCGTGCTCAACTGGGCGGCCGACAATCGGCTGGTGATCGCCAGCGAAGAAGATGGCTGGCAGCATCTGTATTCGCTGTTGGCGGATGGCGGCCCGGCGAAGCCTCTGACGCCGGGCGAATGTGAAGTCGAGCAATGGTCGCTCTCTGCAGACCGGAAGACGGTCTTTTTCAATTCGAATTGCGGCGACATTGATCGGCGTCATCTGTGGACTATCGCGGTGGTCGGAGGCGCGGCGGGACAGCTGACTCGGACACAGGGGGTCGAGTGGAATCCGGTCGTCCTCGCGAATAACAACGATTTCTTCTATTTGGGTTCGGACGCGCAACATGCTTCGAGGGTGTTCCGGACTTCATTTTCCGCGGATGGGATAACGGCATCGTTGACGGCAACTCCTGCCGAATTTCCGGCCGACCAACTCGTTACGCCACAGCAGGTGATCTTTCGCTCCGTAGATGGCGTTGAGATTCATGGACAGCTGTTTGTTCCACGTGGTGGGAAACCCGGCGAAAAACGTCCAGGACTGGTGTTCATGCACGGCGGATCGATGCGCCAGATGCTGCTGGGTTGGCACTACATGTTTTACTACTCGAATTCCTACGCTATGAACCAATATCTGGCGAGCCGCGGGTACGTGGTTCTTAGCGTGAACTATCGCAGCGGCATCGGTTATGGGCGGGCTTTTCGCGAAGCTCCGGGCCGCGCGGGGCGTGGAGCGACGGAATATCGCGACGTCGTTGCGGCTGGAAAGTTTTTGCAGGCTCGGCCGGATGTCGACGCGTCTCGCGTCGGACTGTGGGGCGGGAGTTACGGCGGGTTTCTCACCGCGATGGGGCTGGCGCACAACTCGGACATTTTCGCGGCGGGCGTCGATTTCCACGGCGTTCACGACTGGCCGACGGACAATTGGGACGGGAAGAATATTGCGCCCGAGCTGACGAAGTTGGCGCACGAGTCTTCGCCCGTGAGTGCTGTGGATAGCTGGAAGTCGCCTGTGCTTTTCATCCATGGGGATGATGACCGGAACGTGTTCTTTACACAGACGGTTGATCTTGTCGCGAGACTTCGCACGCGAGGCGTAACAATCGAACAGCTAATTTTCCCTGATGAAATTCATGACTTTCTGTTGCATCGGCACTGGCTGGCCGGTTATCAGGCGGAAGCCGACTTCTTCGATCGCTACCTGAAGAACCGGCCCCCTCGAGGCGAGGCAACCCAGTCGTCGCAAAGCCCCAACTAACCGAGTGAGCATGGCGCGCCAGCTCAAACTCGTCTGTACCGCGATCGCCATGCTGTCGGGGTTGGGCGTATTGGCGGGTGTGGGGATTGGTGTTTTGCACGCAACGGCGGCGCCCGGTCGAGCTAACCATTCGAACGATCGACTGAACCTCTTCCCCAAACTCGCAGCGGGGCAGGTTCTTACCTACCAGATGGTGTTTCATGCCGACAAAACGGCGACGACGAAAAGCAACGTGGCGACGACGCGACCTGAAGCGCCGTCCGGTACGAAGGTTGATCTGCGCGCGCTGGTGCGGCTGGAAGTTTTGGGTGTCGAAAAACAAGGAACGCGCGACACTGTGCGCGCCCGCACGTACTTCCAAGTTCTCAATGCGACGACGCACTTTCAGGCTCCCGACAAGATGTCGGCGCCTGCCGATCAAGTTCAAAAGCCAGAGTCCAAGGGCCACGCGATTGAATTTACGCTCAATCGCGATGGACGCATCGATCAGGTGCACGGGCTGGACGCGCTGAACCCGGAGCAGCAACAAGCCTGGCACCAATGGATTGCGCGATTCGCGGGGGCTGCCGCTTTCCCGAAAGGTGGCGTTCGGCTCGCTCAGAAGTGGAAAACCGAAGAGCCGGAGAGTGCACCGGCTCCGATTGCGAAGCTCACCTGGATTCGTGAGTCTAATTACTTGCGCGACGAGCCCTGCCACGTGTCCCAGCTGACCGCCGAAGGAGACGTTGAAGCAAGGAACCCTCAGCAGGTCCCCGAGACTTGCGCCGTTATTGAAACGGATGCGGCGCTGAAGCAAAGGTCTTCGCAGAAGGATGCGACGCCGGAAGACTACAAGCTTCATCAGCTACTGACCTCCGGAACCGCAAGCGGCAATAATAAGACGCTTCTATATATTTCTACGCAGACGGGGCTGCTGGTTCGCTCCTCGGATCAGGCGGACCAGGCCATGTCGGTTACGATCGCCAAAACCGACAATTCGAATCGCGTGCAATACAACATTCGTGCCAGGAGCGACACGCAGATCTTTCGAATCGCGAATTCTCCGCTGGCAGCAGAAAAGTAGGTGTTTTTTGAAGGTCAGTTGGGTCCCTGCTTGCCGCACGTACCCTGACTTGCCACTGGGAGTATAATGAGGGTTTCGTCTGTGCCCAGCGGCCCGCCAGGAGAGCTACGCCATGAAATTCAAGCTCCATAGCAACTATCAGCCTCGCGGTGACCAGCCGACCGCGATCGATCAACTTGTGCGCGGCGTCCAGGCGGGCGACAAGCATCAGGTGTTGCTTGGGGTCACTGGCTCGGGCAAGACGTTTACGATGGCGAAGGTGATCGAAGCGCTCGATCGCCCGGCGCTGGTGCTCGCGCATAACAAGACGCTTGCGGCGCAGCTTTATCACGAGTTCAAGTCGTTCTTCCCGGAAAACGCGGTCGAATATTTTGTGAGTTATTACGACTACTACCAGCCGGAAGCTTATGTGCCGTCGGCGGACCTTTATATTGATAAGGAATCGACGATCAACGATGAACTCGACAAGTTACGGATGAGCGCGACTCGCGCTTTGTTCGAACGGCGCGATGTGGTGATTGTCTCGAGCGTTTCGTGCATCTACGGACTTGGTTCCCCGGAGGCGTATTACGGGATGCTCGTGCTGATTGAGAAGGGCATGGAGACTTCGCGCGAGAAGCTGCTGCATCGGTTTGTCGATGTGCAGTATGAGAGGTCGGAGGATCTGCGGCGCGGAACGTTTCGTGTGCGCGGGGACATCATTGAGATTTATCCGCCATACGAGGACAACGCATATCGAGTTGAGATGTGGGGGAATACGGTCGACAAACTTCGCCAGATTGATCCGCTCACAGGCGAGGTTCGAACCGGGCAGGAAGACTTGACGCGGGTGTCGATTTATCCGAAGACGCACTACGTGATGCCGGCGGAGCAGCGCGAGCGCGCGATCCAGGGGATTTACGCGGAGTTGGATTGGTGGAAGAAGGAGTTGGAGCGGCAGGGGAAGTTTGTCGAGGCGCAGCGCGTGATGCAGCGAACGATGTTCGACATCGAGATGATGCGGACTGTGGGCTACTGCCACGGCGTGGAAAATTATTCGCGCCATCTCAGCGGGCGGCTGCCCGGAGAGGCGCCGCCGACGTTGCTCGACTATTTCCCGCAAGACTATTTGCTGTTTATCGACGAGTCGCATCAGACCGTGCCACAGACGCGGGGGATGCACGGTGGGGACCGGTCGCGAAAACAGGTGCTTGTCGACTACGGATTTCGAATGCCGTCGGCGCTCGACAATCGGCCGCTGACGTTTGAAGAGTTTGAACACCGGATGGATCAGGTGCTCTATGTTTCAGCGACACCGGGTCCGTATGAGCTGACGAGGTCGGGTGGGTCGTATGTCGAGCAGGTGATTCGACCGACGGGGTTGATCGATCCGGAGATTGAGGTTCGGCCGGTGAAGGGGCAGGTGGACGATCTGCTCGAGGAGATTCGCGTGCGTGGGGCGCGGAATGAGCGGGTGTTGGTTACAACGCTCACGAAGAGGATGGCTGAGGATCTCTCGGAGTATTTTGCGGAGATTGGAGTGCGCGCCCGATATTTGCACGCAGAAGTCGAAACGTTGGACCGGATCAAGATTCTGCGCGATTTGAGACGCGGCGAATTCGATGTGTTGATTGGCATCAACTTATTGCGCGAAGGGCTCGACCTACCGGAGGTTTCGCTGGTTGCGATTCTTGATGCGGACAAAGAAGGATATCTTCGTAGCGCGACGTCATTGATTCAGACGATCGGGCGGTGTGCGCGGCACATTTCGGGGCGCGCGATTCTTTACGCCGACCGGCGGACGGGGTCGATGGAGCAGGCGATCAGCGAAACGTATCGGCGGCGCGATAAACAACTGGCTTACAACAAGGAAAACAACATCACGCCGGAATCGATCGTGAAGTCGGTCGACATGGAACTCGCGCGGATCGTTGAAGCGGACTACGTCAGCATCCCAGTCGATGATTCGATGCTGGACGCCGCGGCGGCGAACGTCAAGAACGAGGCGCAGTTGGCGCAATTGTTGCAGACACTCGAGGCTCAAATGCGGGAAGCGGCGAAGAAATTCGAATTCGAAAAGGCGGCGCAACTTCGCGACCGGATTCGGACTCTAAAGCAGCGAGATATCGCTGGCTTATATTCGAAGGAAGCGCCTTCGGTCACGCCCGATAGCGCAGAGGCTTCGAACTCTGCGACCGACACCGCTACTGCGTAGTCGTTTCTTCCAGATTCCCGGCGCAGCAGAATCGGTCTATCCTGCTGCTCGCGTCGCTGTTTTGGCCACGTCTGAACTCGAAGGAGGCCCCGATGAGCCCACCCCGCCTCGTTCTCATTGCTAGCGCTGCGAGCATCGCCGTCGCACTCGTTTCCTTTGGCGCAGGGTCTCTGGCCGTGCCGTCAACTCCCACCGCTGGCGCTGTGAAGCCAACCAATCCGATGCTGGATCCACGGTCCGGCCATAGCGCGACACTGCTTTCGAATGGCAAGGTTCTGATCGTCGGCGGCATGCGCCGGAACCAGGATTTCTATCGCTCGGCCGAACTCTTCGATCCTGTCACCAGCAAGTTCGAACGTGCCGGCGAGATGGCCTTAGCTCGCGTGGGTCACGCGGCCGTTCTGCTCTCGTCAGGAAAAGTGCTCGTTGTGGGAGGCTGGATTGGTCACGAATGCACCGATTCGGCGGAACTTTACGACCCAGGGACGCGAAAATTTACGGTGATCGGTAACTTGACAGCGAGGCGCGGGCAGCCGACGGCGACCCTGCTCGGGAATGACGATGTTCTCATCGCGGGCGGCGCAGATCACGACGCTCCCGGAGGAATTGCGCTCGCTGAAGTTTTCCATTCCGCGTCGCAGACGTTCGAAGCCGTCGGCTCCATGCACTATGGGCGGATTTCGCACACCGCTACCTTGCTCAATGATGGGCGCGTGCTTGTCGCGGGTGGGCGAGGCGATGGCGTGGTTGGTACCTCAGAGCTTTACGATCCGAAGACGAGGAAGTTCGTGGAAACCGGGAGCTTGCTCAGTGCGCGGTATAAGCACACTGCGGGGTTGCTGCCTGATGGCCGGGTTTTGATCGCGGGCGGATCGGATGATCGCGATTGGAACGGTACGATGAACACAGCTGAAATTTACGATCCGCGAACCGGCAAATTCACGGCAACCTCGCCGATGGCCGACAGTCGATTTAAGCTTCCCTACGAGGCGCCGCGGCTCGCTTCTGGAAAACTATTGATCGCAGGCGGAAGCAAGCACGCGGAAATCTACGACGGGCAGACGGGAACGTTCGCTGTGGCATCCGGAGAATTGAGCGGAAGCTGGCACTTCATGTCGGAGACGCGGCTGAAGGACGGAAGCGTGTTGTTTGCGGGCGGTTACGCCAACAATGACAAGGCTACTCCGCAGGCGTGGATCTATCGACCTTAGCTGCCATTTCAAACTACGCCTTTGCGCAGGTCGTCGAGCTTGTAGAATGTGCCACGCCATTCCACGCCGCCGCGCCACAACGTGACGATGGTTGAACGTAGCAGCATCCAGCAGAAGATCAGGGCTCCAATGGGATGGGTCAGGGCATAGACCGGCGAGACTTTGGCGCCGAGGTCGACGATCGCGTGGAAAAATAATGCGATTGCTACGGAAATTCCCGCGAGTATCCGCACCCAACCCTGTCCGAAGATGACCCCCAGAAATGGCGCGACGTTTGTCAGAAACATTCCGCAGATTGCCGCGGTGACAAACGGCAGGTTGTAGCCGAGAGCTGCGAAGAAGTTTTTCGTCACGCCTCGAATGAGGTTTCCGACACCGGTTTGCCAACGTACGGCGACGTATTCCGCAGCGACGCCGACGCAACTGCGGTATCCGCCGAGCTTTAGGATTTTGCCCAACTTCATGTCGTCGACTACTTCCATCGCCAGCCGCCGATGCGTGCCACAGGCTTCGTAGGCCGTCCGTCGTACCAGTTGGAATGCGCCAATTCCCAGGTAGGCTCGCGAGTTCGGATTCGAAACTCGATGGGAGTCGCCAGCGATGTGCATGGCCAGGCCGAAGAATGTCATGAGTACGGTCTCCCAGAATCCGACCATGTCCACATCGCCGAACAATGTCAGGTGATCGAGTTTGCGGTCGCGCGCGAGCGCCATGGCCCGGCTTAGAGCATCTGGCGCGAAGCGAACGTCGGCATCGGTGAATAACAGCCATTCTCCGTTTGACACTTCGTACGCCTTCTGCAAAGCGTGAGGCTTTCCGAGCCAGCAGGGAGGCAACTCCGTGACGTGGACGACATGAAGTCGATCGTGGGCTCGGGCAAAATCATCCAAAATCCGGCCTGTTGTGTCTCGCGAACGGTCGTCCACAGCGATGATTTCGAGGTTTGGATAGTCAATTTTCGCGAGCGTCTCAAGCGCGCGCGGTAATTTATCTTCTTCGTCCCGCGCTGCGAAAATCAGCGAGACGCGAGGGCATCCATCGGCCGCAAGGAGCGAAAAATTCTTGAGCCATGGCAGTCGAAATAGCCCGACCACTGACTGGAGGCCATGGAACACCCAAAACGAGGCGATGAGTCCAAAAAGGGCAACCCAAAAAACGTGCAAACAGATTCTCCCTGCTAGTCTCAGGCTGAGGTCGAAGGCGGTCGCAGAACGCCGTTAGTATCAAACGCCGCCTCAGGGTATCCTAGCAGCAGATGCACGGAACGCTTTCGATTGTTGGTGCAGGCCGGGTAGGACGCGCATTAGGCCGCCGGATGCGCGAGTTGGGTTGGAAGATTGGGGCCGTTGTCACGCGAAACGAGTCGAGCGCGCGGCACGCGGTTCGCTTCATCGGCGCTGGCACACCTCTCGCCGCCATGTCGCGGCGCATCCTCTCGTCGAGTTGTATCTTGATCTCTACACCGGACGCAGCGATTGAAGATGTCGCGAAGGAACTCGCGCGCATCGGTGGCGAAGAGCTGCGCGGGCACGTTGTTCTTCATACCAGCGGTGCGCTTGATTCGAGCGTACTAAAAGTGGTTCGAGCCTGCGGTGCGGCGGTCGGCTCGATGCATCCCTTGCAAACGTTTAGCGGAGTCACCGTGCCGCCGCTTGAAGGCAAGGTTTTTGCGATCGAGGGCGACCCGCTCGCCGTTCGAACCGCAAGGAAGATTGCACGCGGGGTCGGCGCTGCGCCAAAGCCAATCGAGGCTCAGAAGAAGCCGCTTTATCACGCAGCTGGCGCTCTAGCCGCGGGCCACACGCTCGTTGTGCTGGAGTCCGCGATTCAATTGCTCATGTCGATCGGCATCAAGCGCGCCGAAGCGATGCGTGCGCTCTTACCCATGACCCGGCAGGTACTGCAAAATTATGAGCGCCTCGGGGCTCGCGCCGCATGGACCGGGCCGCTTGCGCGAGGCGACTTCGAGGTTGTAGCCAAGCATTTGAATGTGTTGCAGAAGCATTCGCCGGAATACGCCAAAGCGTATGAGGCGCTCAATCGCCTTGGAGCAAAAATACTGGCGAAAGAAAACGATGAGGATTCGCAGCCGGTTTTGCAGACCGAGTCGCTTAAGATTGCAAAGGTACATTTGATAGGGGGCAAAGGGTGAATCGACTTCAAATCGCAATGGAGCACACGACACTTTCGAACGGATTGAAAGTGGTCGCCGCTCCCGACTCAAGCGCACCGGTCGTGACCGTCGGCGTCTACTACAAAATTGGCTTCCGTTTGGAGCCGCAGGGGCGCAGCGGTTTCGCGCACCTGTTCGAACACATGATGTTTCAGGGCTCGGCCAACGCGCCCAAGATGCAACACATCAAGCTCATCAATTCGAGTGGCGGGTTGTTGAATGGCTCGACGCACTACGACGTCACCAACTACTACGAGGCGATGCCGAGCAACGCGCTGGAGCGCGTATTGTGGCTGGAGGCCGATCGAATGCGCGCGCTGAAGGTTGATGATGAAAATTTGCGCAATCAGCGGGATGTTGTGAAGGAAGAAGTGCGCGTCAACGTCATGAATCAGCCTTATGGCGGCTTCCCGTGGCTTGATCTGCCGCCGGTGGCGTTCCGCAACTGGGCGAATGCTCACAATTTTTACGGCGATTTCGCCGATCTCGACGCCGCCGACCTCGCCGACGTACAAGCCTTTTTCAAGACCTACTACGTGCCGAACAACGCCGTTCTTCTGATCTTGGGCGATGCGAAAGCTTCCGAGGGACTTTCGCTCGCGCAGAAGTATTTTGGTGACATCCCTGCCGGCGCGCCGCCGCCTTTTGCCGATTCGAAGGAGCCGCCTCAGAAGGAAGAGCGACGCGGCGAGGTCGAAGAAAAATTCGGAACGCTACCGGCCATGGCCATCGGCTACACAGTTCCCGAGCGCCGCACCGCCGATTGGTGCGCGATGGCGTTGCTCGATCAAGCTTTGCATGGAGGTCGCGCGGGGCGCATGTACCGCGATCTCGTTCTCGAAAAGCAGATTGCCGTCGAAACCGACGGTGGTATCGACGACATCTTCGGCTATAACGGCCCGACGCAGATGGTCACCCGCATCCTGCACAAGCCGGAATATTCCGGGGAGAAAACGCTCGCTGCATTTGACGCTGTCATTCGCGAAATCCAAGAGCATGGCGTCACTGAGGAAGAGCTCGAACAGATTAAAGTGAAGTGGCGGTCGGATTACTACTCAACGCTGGAAGGCGGCCGCGGCGGTATGCCTCGCTATGGGTTGATGCACCTTTTGGCTTGCTTCACGCTGTTCGACAACCAGCCGCAGCTCGTGAATTCGATCCTCGACGGTTTCCTTGCCGTTCAGCCTGAGGAAATTCAGTCGGTTGCGAGAAAATATCTTCGACCTGAGAATCGAGCTATCGTCTTTCGCGCGCCGTCAAAATCCAGCGCGAAGGAGGCCGCATAAGTGGCGACGCAAACTGCACAGACGATCACGATGGCTCCGCCGCTGTCTCCCGAGCGCCCGGTTAACTTTCCTAAACCGACGAAGACCCGCCTCGCCAACGGACTTGAGGTGATTCTCGCCGAATCGCATTCGATACCGAAGTTCCACGGACAGCTTTCGTTCCGATCTGGGAACGCCGCAGTTGTCGATCGCGGACCTGGGCTCGCGGAAATGACGGCCACGGTGGTTCGAACCGGAACCAAGCTTCGGGTTAGCCGCCGGATCGAAGAAGATCTTCGCAGCCTCGGCGCCGATCTTTCTTCCAGCGCCGGCTCCGATACCAGCGCAATTGGTTTTGCGGGGCTTTCGGAGCTTTCAGAACCGCTTCTCGGTTTGGTGAACGAACTCGCCCGCGACGCGGCTTTTCCAGAATCCGAGTTCGAACGGGAGCGCCGCCAAAAGCTCGAGGAAGTGAAACTCGACCGCACGCAACCCGGTTTTCTTGCGAGCGAACGCCTGCGAAAGGTTTTATTCGGCGGTCATCCCTACGCAACAGTTTCGCCCAGTGAAACACAGGTCGCTGCCTACAAGCTCGCTGATCTCACGCGGATTTATCAGGAGTTTTACACGCCGGAGAACGCTCTTTTGCTGATGGTAGGTGATTTCGACACGGCCAAGATGCTCCAGTCGGTCGAAAAAACATTCGGCCAATGGAAAGGGAAGAAACCGACCCTGCCGGCGGCGGCGGGCAAGGCGCAACCTCATGGCCGGCACGTTTATCTGGTTCACGTTCCGGGCGCAGTCCAAACGCAAATACTCTGTGGCTGCCACGCGATCACGCGACGCGACGCGGATTGGATCAAGCTAGGACTGACCAACAGTCTTTACGGTGGCGCATTTAACTCGCGCCTGGTGATGAACATCCGCGAGGACAAGGGTTACACCTACAGCCCGCGCAGCGGTGTGCAGGCCTTGCGCCAGCATGGATATTTTTCAATTTCTGCGGCGGTGCGTAACGATGTCGTCGCCGCGTCGCTGACGGAAATGTTCTATGAGCTCGACAAGCTTCGTTCGGTTCCCGTTCCGGAACCTGAACTCGCTGATGCGCGTAATTATTTGACGGGCATTTTTTCGATGGGTTTGGCGACTCAGGACGGCTTGCTGTCGCAACTCGCGACCGTCGCCCTGAATGATCTTCCCGACGACTACCTCAACACCTATCGCGACAGGGTTCGTGCGCTCACGCCGGCTGACTTGATGGCTACGGCGAGGAAATATTTCGATAGTGCCAATATGCAGATCGTGGTCGTCGGTGATCGCGCTCAGATCGAAGACCAAGCAAAATTGTTCGGGGACCTGACCGTATATGACGCCAATAGTGAGACGCTCGAGTAAATCCGGGTCTGAGGCTCGGACGCATGCCGAGCCTACTCTATGATGTTGCATGAATAACATAACATATCGACTATCCACGTTGCGATGGCTCAACGCTTGCTCCGAAGCAGCGCTTTGTTTGTGGTCGCGTGCGTATTAGTTCACGCGACCGCATTTGCGACACCAGTTCACGTCAACACCAAGCACCGGTGTCAGACGCAAAGCACACCCGAGCCTGCGGACGGGTCAGCATCGAAATAGGATCGACACTGCCGCAGGTGAATCGCTAGGTAGAATCTCTTGGCAGGAGTTTGAGGGCTAAAACGTCTGGTGCGTTAGCCTTGGTGGTGCTTCGACTCGGAGCGGTACCTGGTCGGCGATGCGAATGCCATACCCTTCGAGGGCTACGACCTTTTTAGGATGGTTGGTCAGTACGCGGATATCTTTAAGACCCAGGTCAATCAGCACCTGGGCGCCCACGCCGGATTCGTGCTGGACCATGCGCTGGCGGGCCGGTTCGCGATCGAGCTGGCCTCGCTTGTGGAAATGGATCTGCGGCATGGAGCCGGGTTCCTCGGCTGTCTCGATGCCGAAGCCGCGGCCAGTATGGTGGAGATACAGGAATACGCCGCGGTCTTCCTGGGCTATCGCGCTGAGCGACCGCGAGACTAGTTCAGAGCAATCGCAGCTGGCTGAGCCGAACACATCGCCCGTTAGACAATGCGAATGGACGCGGACAAGGGGTGGCGTAGTCCCTTCGAGATCGCCGCGGACCAGAGCGACATGCTGATCGTGGTCCATGTCGCTGGCGTAGGCGATCATGCGGAAATCGCCATAGCGTGTCGGCAAAACGGCTTCGGCGACGCGTCGCACATAGCGTTCGTGTTGCATGCGGTAGCGAATGAGGTCCGCGACCGTCAGCATCTTCAGATTGTGCTGGCGGCAAAATTCGTGAAGCTGCGGGACCCGAGACATAGTCCCGTCTTCGTTCATGATTTCGCAGATCACTGCGGAAGGATTCAGCCCCGCGATGCGCGACAGATCGACACTGGCTTCGGTCTGCCCGGCCCGGACCAGGACGCCGCCATTCCGGGCGCGCAGCGGAAAAATGTGGCCAGGGCGCGCCAGGTCTTGCGGGCGGGTTTTCGAATCGATGGCGGTCAAAATAGTGATTGCACGGTCTGACGCGCTTATGCCGGTGGTGACGCCCAGGCGGCCGTCGATCGCTTCGGTGAAAGCCGTTCCGTGAACCGAGGTGTTGATCGGGGACATCAGCGGCAAATGCAGCTCGTCGCAGCGGTCTTCGGTGAGGGGCATGCAAATGAGGCCGCGCGCGTACTTAGCCATGAAGTTGATCGCGTCCGGCGTGATCTTCTCGGCGGCCATCGTCAAGTCGCCTTCGTTTTCGCGGTCCTCGTCGTCCACGAGGACAATCATGCGCCCCTGTCGAATCTCTTCGACGGCTTCCTCGACCGAAGCGAACATCGGTTGGCCGCTCATACTAGGCAAGAATATCAGGATACCCGGCCGGGCGTCGACGGGTCCTGCGGATGTGACAACTCTGTGACATCTATGCTTTGGCTGCCTTCAGGTCTAGCATCAGCCGACGGGCGTTGGCACACGAGCAAATGCGGTCGGCATACAGAGCAGCGACCTTGGGCCATGTGAGGTGCTGGACCGAGGTGGCTGCGGCGTTGCCTTTCGTGGCGGCTTCTTCGGTAGACGTGGCGAAGAGTGCGGACCCCTTGTCCGAAGTCAGGTTCAAGCCAAGTGAAGGGCTCGACTAGGGGTCCTAGGGGTGCCACGGTTGATCGGAAGGAGGGTGGTCGGGTAGGGGCGCCTCCTTCGCCGCAATCAGGTACACGTTTTTCTCGGCGCAAAAGTCGCGTGTGGGGCCGGACGCGGTCGCCAGGAATCGCTCAGAATCCGAGGGACCCCAACGTCGGCGCGAGGTCTTTGTTTTTGCGTGAGAACCTATTTCTTGCTCGGAGAGAATTGCAGACAGTAGATCAGGCCAACGACAAGCAGAATTCCACCCCACCAAACGTTAGCGTGCAAATGAAATAAAACCACCGGGTTGGCAGGCGGGTGCATCACTTCCCAAACTCCCGCCCCGCAAATCAGGATCCCGTTTACCAGCAGGGAAATCCCGATAAAAAACCAGATGGAAACGCCGCCGTCGTCATGCATTGTCATCACCGCCTGTTTTTCATCAGATTCGATGCATTTCTACCGTGAAAGTGCGGCGCTGTGCCGTTTGGGCCCACAAACGCAATCACCCTGGTGTCCCTAAACGTGCAGGACGACTGCCCTGGAGAGCCCCGTATGGGAGGCCGTCTTTCTACCAGAAAATGATGTTCAAAATCACGAAAATAATTGCAACCACAACGGCCCAGAAGGTGGGCCTGTCGTAGAACGGCAGATCGCCGACGGAGGGCATCGGTGTCAGCCCTCTGACCAGACCCTCGAGTTCGGCTTCAGGTTTTGGCTTGGTCATGTAACTAACGACAACGGTTACGGTTACGCAGACCAAAAAAGACCATAGCGCCTGATACATATCTTGCGCCAGGGCCTTCGCGTTGGGCGAAAGCGCAACATAGCGCAACGCCGTGGGATCGACCTTTACCCATGCCCACATGCTGATGGACGAAAGTGTGCCAAGGAGTAGTCCCCAGAACCCGGCAGGTCCCGTGGCGCGCTTCCAAAGCATGCCGAGAACTACCGTGCCGAACAGCGGTGCGATAAAGAAGCTGAACAGCGCCTGCACGTAGTCCATGATGCTGGCGAACTGCATCACGAGGTATGCGGTGCCGATGCTGATCAACACTCCGATCACTGTCGTCCAGCGGCCCATGCTCAAATAATGCTTGTCGCTGCCCTTGCTGTTGATTAGCGGACGATAGATGTCGTATGTCCAGACCGTCGTGAAAGCGCTGACGTTGCCGGCCATACCCGACATGAAGCCGGCGATGAGTGCCGTGATGCCGAGTCCGAGCAAGCCGGGTCCGCAATAGCGGGCCAGCATCAAAGGCAGAACGTCGTTGTAGCTGTGCAACCCCATCGCCGCGGCTGTTGATTCGCCAGTCAGTTTCATCGGCAGAACCGCGAGCCCGAGCAAGCCGGGGAGAATCACGATGATCGGCACGAGCATCTTGAATCCGGCGCCGATGATCGGAGCCATTTCCGCGCTGCGAATATCTTTCGCCGAAAGAATGCGCTGCACGACCAGGAAATCCGTCGTCCAGTAGCCCATTGAAATCACCGCGCCGAGACCGAAGACGATCCCGACCCAGTTGATTCCCATGGGGTTGCCGGCAAACGTGCCCAGCGTCGACCAGAGGTGAACGTATTGATCGGAAGCGCGCGCCGCGATCTGCATCTTCAGATTTGCCCAACCGCCGGCCTCGTACAGACCGAGGATTGGAATGAGCAGCGCGCCAGCCCAAATCAAAAAGAACTGCAGCACTTCGTTAAAGATCGCCGAACGTAAGCCACCGAGCGCGACGTATACACCGACCGTCAGCGATGACACCCAGATGCTGAAGTTGATGTCCCACCCCAGGACGATTTGCATGACCTTTGCCATGGCGAACATATTCACGCCGCTCATCAGCACGGTCATGAACGCGAAGGAGACCGCGGAAAGAGCGCGGCTCGATTCTCCGAATCGCAATTTTAGATAACCGGGAACCGAGTGCGTTTTGGAGATGTAGTAGAAGGGCATCATTACGAGCGCGAGGAAAAGCATCGCGGGAATGGCGCCGATCCAATACCAGTGCGTTGCGAGGATGCCGTATTGATAGGCGGAGCCTGCCCAGCCCATTAATTCCAACGCACCTAGATTCGCGGAAAGAAAGCTGAGGCCGGCGACCCACGCCGTCATCTCGCGGCCGGCCATAAAAAAGTCTTCGCTCGTGTTGGCGCGGCCGCGGAGATAGAAGCCGATCCCCAACACCAGAGCGAAATAGAAGACGATGATCACCACATCCACTGCGGACAGCTGCACAAGCTTCGTCGAGACGTACGCCAACAGTGGAATGGAAGGCATCAATACGCGTCCTTTTCCCCGACCGAAAGCACACGGCGGCTCGCGGTCCCAGCGGGGCGGTAATCGTTTACGGGCACTGAAAAAGTAGAGAACCTACTTCGTTTTGTCAATGTATAGCACGCGACCTTGTTGCTCTGCGGAGGCGTTCTATTCACTGGCAGGAATGGCCGAATAGCGCACGCGCTTTTCGAAGACAAAGGCATAGCGGTACCGCCGTTCGAGAAAGGGTCAGTGCCTCCGTGCTCCTTGTTGATCGGAGTCGCGCAGGTTAGACTGGCGCGTCTGCTGCGACCCCTGGTCACCCCTTCGAATGATGGACACTACCAACACGCTATCCAGTGAAATCGTCCGAGATAGCTCTCTGTTCAACAAAGATCTGGCGCCGATCTCTCCCGAGCGCCGCACCTGGACCACCTACAACTACGCCGCCCTCTGGATTTCCATGAGCGTGAATATTCCCACATATATGCTCGCCAGCGGCATGATCGCCGGCGGCATGGACTGGAAGCAAGCGTTGTTCACGGTGTTTCTCGGTAACGTGCTTGTGCTGATCCCAATGCTCTTGAACGCGCATGCCGGCGCGCAATACGGAATCCCATTTCCGGTTTTTGCGCGAGCTTCGTTCGGCGTTCTTGGCGCGAATGTTCCCGCGGTACTGCGTGCTCTGGTCGCGTGCGGATGGTTCGGCATCCAGACATGGATCGGTGGAGAAGCGATCAACGCGATGATCGTGGCTCTTGCTCCGTCTTGGGCGCATTTCAGTTGGGGTTCGGCGGTTTGCTTTTTGTTTTTCTGGCTTCTAAACGTGTTGGTCATCCTGCGAGGCATCGACACCATCCGATTCTTGCAGGGAGTCTCGGCTCCTTTGCTTCTCGTCATGGGGCTGGCCTTGCTTCTTTGGGCGGGATCGAAGGCCGGGGGTTTTGGCCCCATGCTGGCCACGCCATCGAAGTTCGAAAGCTTTGCCGACTTCTTCCGCTTCTTCGTGCCATCGCTCACCGGAGTGGTCGGATTCTGGGCAACCGTTTCCCTTAACATTCCCGATTTCACTCGATACGCGCACAGCCAGCGCGATCAAGTTTTAGGCCAAGCCATCGGCTTACCAGCCACGATGACCTTTTATTCGTTCATTGGAATTGCCGTGACGTCTGCGACGTTGATCATATTTGGTCAGGCGTTGTGGGATCCGGTTTCAGTGTTATCCCGATTAGGGAATCCATTCGCTGTGATTCTCGCGATGCTCGCCCTGCTGATGGCGACGCTCAACGTCAATGTCGCGGCGAACGTCGTCTCCCCTGCCAACGATTTTTCGAACCTTTCGCCGCGGCACATCAGTTTTCGCCTCGGCGGCTTGATCACCTGCTTCGTTGGCATCGCCATGCAGCCATGGAAGCTGATGTCCAACTACGGCAGCTATATTTTCGGGTGGCTTGTCGGCTATTCGGGATTTCTTGGCCCGATCGCGGGCGTCATGATCTGCGACTACTTCATCGTTCGAAAGAAACTGCTCCTGGAGCAGGACTTGTACCGACGCGGCGGCGTGTATGAATATAGTCGCGGGTTTAATTGGTGGGCCGTCATTGCGCTCGTCGCGGGCGCAGGTGTTGCGTTCATCGGTCTGGTCGTCCCACAGGTTCGTGTCTTGTACAATTACGCCTGGTTCGTGGGCTTCTTCGTGAGTTTCTTCGCTTACTTGATCTTAATGCAAAGCGCGCAACCTATCACCCAGCCCGCCGACTAGCGGAATCGGAGCTATCGCCATGGAATTCGGCATCACGATCAAACCGGATCTCACCGTCGACCGTATTGTGAGTCTCACGCGCCAAGCCGAATCCGTGGGCTTTGACCACGGCTGGATTTTCGATTCGCACGTCATATGGATGGAACCGTTCCCGCTGATGACTCTAATGGCAGCGAACACGAAACGCATGCGCCTCGGTCCTTGCGTGACCAACCCTGCGGTGCGCGAAGTGACGGTCGCTTCAAGCCTTTTTGCCACCCTCAACGTCATTTCGAGTGGCCGCATGCAGATGGGGATCGGTCGCGGAGACAGTTCCCGGCGCGTACTGGGTAAAAAGCCGACCACGCTCGAACACTTGGAGCAATTCGTCAAGACGTTCCGCGACTTGAACGCCGGGAAAACGATTGATCTCGAAGGCGTTAGCACCACCTTTCCCTGGTCGAACAAAAAAGTGCCACCCGTCTGGGTCGCTGGCTACGGTCCCAAAGCATTGCGCACCGCAGGACGCATCGGCGACGGTGTAATCCTTCAATTCGCCGATCCAGATCTCATTTCTTGGTGTCTAGGCTTTGTCCGTGAGGGCGCCAAAGAAGCCGGCCGCGATTTCGGCAAGATCGAAGTGATGGCCGCCGCTCCCGTGTGGGCTTCCAGCGATATGAGTGTCGCACGTGACCGTGTCCGCTGGTTCCCGGCTCTGGTTTCGAACCACGTGATGGATCTGATTTCGAAATACAAACCGGAGGAACTGCCGGCGTCATTGACATCCTTCGTCAAAGGCCGCGGCTCATACGATTACCATCATCATTGTGAGGTCGGCAGCGACAACGCCGACTTTGTAAGCGATGAGGTCATCGACCGATTCTGCGTTGTTGGTCCAATCGAGGAGCACCGCAAGAAACTCGAAGCGCTGCGGAGCGTCGGCGTGACGCAATTCAACATCTATCTCATGTGCGGCGAGGAAGAGAAAACACTGGAGATCTACGGCAAAGAAGTTTTGCCGCATCACGGAAAGGCGCACGCGTAAGTCGCCGTCAGCGGTGTTACTGAGCCGTGGTTCTACGCAGGAGTAGCTCGAGGTCGGGATGCGATTTGAGACGATCATAAAAAACGGCACTATCGTCACCGCGTCAGACTCAACGATCGCTGACGTCGGCATCTCCGGTGGCAAAATCTCCGCAATCGCCGTGGAACTCTCGTCTGAAAACGCGACCGCCACAATCGACGCTTCGAATCATCTCCTTCTACCGGGCGGCATCGACGTCCACACCCACCTCGACATGCCTTTCGGCGGCACTACGTCTGCCGACGACTTCCAGACCGGCACCATCGCCGCCGCTTTTGGCGGCACGACAACGCTCATCGATTTCGCGATCCAATATAAAGGTCAAACTCTTCGCCACGCCTTCGATACCTGGATGCAAAAGGCGCACAACAAGGCCGCGATTGACTACGCCTTCCACTGCATCATCACCGACCTCGGCAGCGCCCAACTCGAAGAAATGGGCCAACTTATCCGCGAGGGCGTCACCAGCTTCAAACTATTCATGGCGTATCCCGGCGTCTTCATGCTCGACGACGCCACGATTTTCCGGGCGATGCGCCAGGCCGCCAATCATTCCGGCCTGATTTGCATGCACGCCGAAAACGGCGGCGCGATTGATGTCATCGTCCAGCAGGCACTCGCAGAAGGAAAGCGTGCACCCAAATACCATGCGCTTACCCGTCCGACAACCGCCGAAGCTGAAGCTACTTCGCGGGCCATCGCACTCGCCGAAATGGCCGGCTGCCCGGTCTACATCGTTCATCTCTCCTGCAACGACGCTCTTGAAAAAGTACGCGAGGCTCGCGATCGGGGCGTCCCGGCCTATGCGGAAACCTGTCCCCAATACCTCTATCTATCACTCGAAAATATGAACGCACCGGGATTCGAAGGAGCAAAGTACGTCTTCACACCGCCACTCCGTGAAAAGTGGCACCAGGAAAAGCTGTGGCATGGGCTCACCCACGACACGCTGCAAGTCGTTTCCACGGACCACTGTCCGTTCTGTTTCAAAGACCAAAAACAACTTGGCATTGACGACTTCACAAAAATTCCCAACGGAGGCCCCGGCATCGAGCACCGCCTCAGCCTGATCTACACCGGCGGCGTCCACGGCAAGCGCTTTTCGCCCAACCGCTTTGTGGAGGTCGTCTCCACTGCGCCTGCGAAACTCTTCGGTCTATTCCCGCGCAAAGGCACGATCGCCGTCGGGTCCGACGCCGACCTCGTCATCTTCGATCCCAACGAGCGCCAGATCATCAGTGCCAAGACACATCACATGCGCGTCGACTATTCCATGTTCGAAGGAATCCAGATTCAGGGTCTGCCCAAAACAGTTCTCTCCCGCGGTCGCACGATCATCCAGAACAGCCAATTTGTAGGCCGCCCCGGCAGCGGCGAATTTCTCCGCCGCAAACCGTACACAACGGTCTAAAAGTTCGCTCGTCGTGCGCTCTCCGATCACCACGTTTGCTTACCGCCTTTCACCATTTATCCGAGAAAATCGTAATCGGAGCGATGTGTCCGCAGGCCCCTTCACGGCATCGAACTGATACCTACCATACCGCCGGCGCATGAGCATTGCTGTGCGCATTGATCCGCCACATTGCCGCGAGGGATTTTCGTTTGGCCGAGAATGAAACCGACGCAAATGAATTACAGGGTTGGTGTCCCGACTGCAGCCCTTACCTAATTGCGGCTGCGGTGATGATACCGACGTTCATGGAGGTGCTCGACACCGCGATTGCCACGGTCACGCTGCCGCATATCGCCGGGAGCCTCTCCGCCACAACCGACGAAGCAACTTGGGTTCTAACAAGTTATCTCGTTGCGAACGCCGTGGTGCTGCCGGCCAGCGGCTGGTTTTCGCTTCGCTTCGGGCGCCGCAACTTTCTGGTGTTCTGCATCATCGTGGCAGCGGTCATCGCCGCGCAGCAGGACTACCAGGCCAAGCGTGCCTCGGTACGGCAGGCCGAAGCCAACAACAACAAGGCGCAGACCGACGTTGAACGCTATCGTGGCCTTGTTGTTCGCGAGGAGATTTCGAAAGAGCAGTTCGACACGGTAGTAGCTACCGCAAAAACACAGGCTGCCACGGTCGATGCTTCGCAATCGGCGGCTCGTGCTTCGCAGAAGGCGATCGACGAGGCTCGGGAGCAGTTGCTGCAAGCACAGAGCAAACAGGACGAGGCCAACAAGAACGCGCCACGCTCGGTTGCCGTCCGTCGTGCCCAACTTGCCGGACGTGAAGCGGCCGTCCTCGCGGCGAAGGCGCAGATGGGACAGGCGCAACTCAATCTTTCTTATACAAAGATTTTCGCGCCCGTTGCCGGCGTCATCAGCGAAAAGGCTGTCGAGGTCGCCCAGCGCATTCAGCCCGGCGAAGAACTCTTCACCATCAGTCAGCTCGACGACATCTGGATCACTGCAAATTTCAAGGAGACGCAGCTTCGAAAAATGCATCCCGGCGAGCACGTCGACATTCACGTCGATGCTTACGGCCGCACCTTTCACGGCTACGTTGAAAATATGCCGGGTGCGACGGGCGCTGTCGCAAGCCTCCTCCCGCCCGAGAACGCTACGGGTAACTTCGTGAAGGTAGTTCAGCGCCTTCCCGTTCGAATTCGCTTGAATCAAGGCGAGGACCCCAACCACCTTCTTCGATTGGGTATGTCGGTTGAGCCAAAAGTCTGGCTTCGCTGATTCCGATCATCTGTTGATCAGCCTCATCCAAGGACTACGTATGGTCGCATCATCTCGTTGTCTTCGTGTTCTAACACGTGGCAGTGCCACACGTAACGAAACTTCTGTCCCGGCGTCACTGGCGTTCCGGTCGGCAGATCGAATTTCGCGATCACCCGCGTGATATATCCCGCATACGTCTTGATCGTGTCTTTCCAAGCTGGCCGCTCGTTTGACTCGGGCGGCATCGGGATCCCTGTAAAGACAATCTTCCCCGACTGTTGATATTGCTTCGCGTCAAACGGCTGCCGGTTCAGCACCTGAAATCGGACAAGATGCAAATGCATGGGATGCACATCGCCTGTGGCGTTCGCAAACGACCAAATCTCCATCGAGCCTGCTTTTGGGTCTTCGGTGATCGGATCGTCCCAATGCTTTCCGCCGAGTAGGCCGATCATCGTGTAGCCATCTGATGGCCGATCCATTTCCGTCAGTGACAGAAACCGTTCGCGTACGGCAAGCGCTGGATTTAGTGGCGCCATCGGCGACAAGACATCGGGGAGTGCGCTGGTATCTCTTCCCGCAAGCGCTTTCGTCACCTTGAACAACATCACTTCCGACGGCACAACTTCACCGCCGCGCGCGTAAGGCGCAGGCGCATCGTTATTCATCGCAAGAAAGCTGCCGGCGTATTCGCCGAAATCGATCACGATGTCGAATCGCTCGCCGGGCGACAGAATCAAGTAGTGCAGGCTCAACGGCGCCGGAAGCAATCCCGCATCCGTGCCAATTTGCCGAAATGCTGGCGCATCCGCCGGTCGCCCATTTGGCTTGCCGCTCTTATCCGCCGGCGACAACGTCAAGTGATAGAACCTGGAGTTCGAACCGTTCAGCATTCGAAATCGATACTTGCGCGGTTCTACCTCAAGATACGGCGTGGCTTTCCCATTCACGCAAATCGTTTCACCAAAAAATTCCTGCATCCACATCGGGTGTGTCCCATTCTGCGCCGGTGGATACCACAACGTTCCGTCCGCCAGAAACGATCGATCCTGAATCAGCAGCGGCATCTCGTAGTCGCCGCTCGGAAGATTCAGCGCGTCTTCTTCGTCGTCTCGAATCACGTAGACGCCAGCCAACCCTGCCACGACATTCAGCCGCGTAATCCCCAGCGCGTGATCGTGATACCAGAGCGTGCACGCCGCCTGATCGTTCGGATACACGTTTGGTCTCGCGTCGTAGGTCGGCCCGGTCTTGCCGTCCGAAGTGATCCATGCTTCCGGATACCCGTCGTGTTCCGGTAAAACTTTTGCCCCATGAACGTGCACAACCGTTCGAACCTCCGGCGTGCCTTCTTCGGCTCCGTGTATCGATGGATCGATCGCCAAAAAGTGTTTCGTCGGTAACTCGTTGATCCATTTCACGGAGATCGCCTGACCGGTTCGCACCTCGAACGTCGGACCTGGCCAGGTTCCGTTGTATCCCCACATCCGCGTCGGCGGTAAATCGCGGTGCACCTTCTGTCGAATCTCGCGCATAGGAACTTGCACAACGCTTCCTGGATGTTGGGATGGGCGAATCACTGTAAGGGTGGGCAAGGCATCAACATACGGCGTCAGCTGCTTGGGTCTATGTCCCGCATCTTTGCTTTGGCTATTCCCGGCGCCACTACTACTCGCGGCCTGTTGCCCCATAACATGCTGAGAATTGTCCAGAGGCCACGCGCCCCCACTCGAATCCGCCCCCGACAGAATCCCCGCGCCACCCATCAACCCCATCCGTAACAACTCTCTTCGGTCAATCTTCAAGTCCATCCCCCTGTCACACAAAAGCCAGTAGCCGGCCGAGGCTTCCGCCTCAAGCCGGCAACTGGGTTTAGCGTTCTTGCTTTAACGGGTCAGGTGCGCAGCCCGTCGTCATTCACTCGGGGCTGAAGTTTGGATTTGCGAAGTCAAACAATCCGAACAAATCTCCAAGCGCCGGGCTGTTCACTGGAACGTACGGGCTTGCAGCGCTCGACCGGGGTTCCGGCAGATTGTCGCGGCTGCGGCTCGTGATCGTCGGCAAGCTCCAGTTCCGCTCGATGAACTTGATCAGCGAAACGTGGTCGTAGTACACGTGGCCGATTTTTCCTTCGTGGGCGTATGGCGAAACCACCAGCAGCGGAATGCGGGTTCCGTCGCCGAAGAAGTCCACCGGTTGCACGTACCCCGAGTCGTAGTAACCGCCGCCTTCATCGAATGTGATGAAGATCGCCGTGTCCTTCCACAATCCGGGATTCGCTTGCACCGCAGCGATGATCTTCTCGGTGAAGCCTTCGAACAGGTCGAGCTTCGAGGATGCCGGGTGACCGTCGGTGATTCCGCTCGGCTTCACGATCGAAACCGCGGGAATCGTTCCGGCTTTGATCGCTGCGTACAGGTCGTCTGTGTCCTTCACGTGTTCCGTGCGAAGCTTGTCGCTTGTCATGATGTCCGTGGCGTACTGAAACGGATTGCAAATGTTGCAGTACACGTCGAACGGGTTTGGTGTCGCCTTGGGATTCGCTTCAGCCGCGATCGAATCGGCGACATAGCGGTTCCAGTGTTCGCCGTAATATGCGAACGAGACGTTGTGCTCCATCAACACGTCGCCGATGTGACGCACGGACGTCGGCGGTATCGTGAAAGGAGAAGCCGTCAGCGGCAGCGGCACACCGTTGCCGAGATAGCCCGGATTGTAGTTGTTCAACAGGTAGTAGTGGTCCGCTTCGCAGTTCGGATTCACCGGACGCGGCAGAGCCTGCAGGTAGTTCACAACCGCCGGCACACCCGGCTGGCTCAGATCGGCGCACGCGCTGTAGCTGCCGCCGCCGTATCCATCCTGATCGTAGTAGTTGTTCGTTCCTGCTTGCGGATCGGGATTTTCGATTTCGTTCGTCGGAGGCGTCAATGCGCCACCCTTGCCGTCGCTGTACCAGATCGCATCGGCAAAGCCAAACATGATGTGGTTGGCGCCGGTTCCGCCCATCACCGACTGGTGAAAGTTGTCGCTCAGCGCGTAGGTGTCTGCAAGGTGTTTGAAATAGGGCGCGTCGCCGTTCTGCACGTTGTAGAACGCCATTGCCGTCGAACCTTCGCCGGTTGTAGTCGCGTCGAAATTCGCCGGGAGAGGATTGCCGTTGTTCCCTGCGCCGATCGACGTTTCGACCCATGGGAAGAGGTCTGCTTGGCACCCGCTGGAATTGGTCTTCGTCGCCTTGGTCGCGTCGCAATCCAGCTGCTGCCACATCTGATAGAAACGATGCACCGGGCTTGCCGAGTAGTCATCATATCGAACGCCCGGAGTGAGTTGGAACGCGCCCGGCCCAAGGTTCGCGATGTTGTCGATGCGGTTGTCGGGAGCGCCGTTCGGCAGGCCACTCGCACCGGTCAGAAGATCGAAATTGTAAGTCGGAAACAGACCCGTTTCCGCTGTCGTCGCAACCGCGAGCGAAAGAAAGGGAGCGGCGTCGGCTTTTGCGAATTCTGGCGTGCCGTCAGTGAGAGGTGCCGGGATCGGGTCGTAAACAGCCTTCGAACCAGGCGCGATCGAGAATGGACCGCCCGAATTGACGGCGCTGGACTGTGCCGACAACGCGTAATTCGGACCCGCTGTCCCGTCGGCTTTAACGATTCCCTTGGAAAGCAGGTTGTCGACCGTTTGCCCCTTCTTGGGCACGTAGGTGGCGAACACATGATCAAAGCTGCGGTTTTCACCGATGATGATGATCACGTGCTTGATCGGCGATGTGGTCTTCCCGTCCTTGCTGTTACCGTCGTTGGCGCGGACTGGAGCTGCAATAAGCAATTGACTTGCGACGACTGCGGCGAGTACCTGCTTCGTGGTGGGCAAGTATTTTCGCCAGTGAGACAAGCGCGATTCCATCTAGACAACCTCCATCGAGGGACGTGTCGCGCAAGCAGGCGGGAGGGGACCGATTCGCGCGCGCAATGTTTGTAAGCACTTCGTGTTACAGCGGCGCGAAAACCGGATGAACTGCCGGACAAACTCAGTTACGAAACTTCCGCGGCACTACCAGTCGCCGACGAAGGATCGGAACGAAGCAGCGGAAGTTGCTCGAATGATTTTTTTCGGTTCGTTGCGGGATGGAATTTGAGTCAGGTCGCGAAATGAGGATTCCGCGAGCCCTGACTATGTTGGCTTCTTGGAGAAGTTGTCGTAGCTGGCCGCGATCGCGCGAATTTCGTCGAGTGTTTGTTCCCGGCGAAGCACTCCATCTTCGAGAACCGTCTCGAGTTGATCAGTGTGCGCGTCCTCTCGGCCCGAATTTGCGATCGTTACGAACTCTGCGCCGTCCTTCTGCAAAGTGAATCGGCCGGCGCGAGAGTCCTTTCCGGGGTCCGTCACTGGTTGCTTGTAGACGTCGTGCCACTGTCCGTTGATATCAATCGCCGAGCATTTCAGTGCAAATCGCAGTGTGTCGCGGTTGAGTTGCTGCAGTAGCGCGCCGCCCATGCCGAAACTCCAATTGTCCATTGACCAGCCGCGCCGCGTGAGCTGCGAAATCATGTTCTGAATCGTGTGATAGTTCACGCCGTCGCCCTGAATGAACCGAACTTGCGGCGCGATCACTTTCCAGCCCTTCCGGTTCACTTCAAACCCAAATCGATCGGCGGCGATATTGAAAATCTGCTCCAGAACGGTGACTGCATCGCCGCTATCGGGCCGGATGACGAGCGTGCCATTCCGCTGCATCACTTTGTCGTGCAGCCTGCCGCCCCACAAAGTACGCACCGCGTTGAAAATGTCATAAGAGTCGCTGACGCAGGCGACGATTCCTTTGGGGACGTTGTTCAGAATGTTCTCGTACGCATCGACCTCATGCTCGCGGCCCCACGACGTAATCGTCGAATGCTCCGAAGCCGGGATGCTCACGCCCGCCATATCCGACCCGTAGTATTGCTGCAGCAGCTCGATCGCCGGCAGGTTGTCGGTACCCAGAAAATTAAACAGATGAGCCGCCCCGCCGATTGCCGCCGACTCGCGACTGCTCACTCCACGGAACCCAAAATCGTGCAGTTTGAACGCTAGGCCCGATGGATCGCCTGTCCGCTGCAGGGCTTCCCCGACGATCTGCTTGATCGCGCGGCTGAGGGTAGCCACGGTCACTGGATACCAGATCTGCAGCAAGATCGTTTCGGCCCAGTTCGTCAGCCAATAAAACTCCGGATCGGTGTTTTCGATCGTGACAATTGCGTTCTGCGCGCCGACAACCGAACCCTCTTTCACCGCCTTGATGCGCAGCGGCAAAATCCCGCCGTGTTTCGCGTACAAACTCTTCCAGCCTTCATAGTTGAAGCACTTCGGATTCCCCGAAAAATGCTCGTTCGCAAATTTTGCCGCGTCTTCGACGTCCTGTGGAGTAAATACCTTACCGGCGAAGTTCGATTTGACGATGTATTGCAGCCCGGCCATCTCCGAATGATCGAAAAATCCGCCGCGTGAGCAAACGTACGAATAGATATGTCGTGTGTTCGGAGGATACTGCCACCAGTGGCTCAGCTTGTAGCTGTCGGTGTTCAAGATCGGATTGAATCGCAGCGGCTGAATAGTGTTCTCCTTGACTGGTTCCTCGGCTCGCGAGCCAAACACCCACGAGTTTCTCGTGAATGGTCAGATTCGCCGGATTTTCAGTGTGGAACTTTTGTTTCCGCGCCCCTGAGCGCCGTCGCATCATAGCGGTTGTTCGAGTGTAAAGGAAACGTAGAGCAGTCGCTCATCTCGTTGAATCTGAAGCACAACGGGCGACCCGGGCTTCAGATCAGCCAACGCCTGGCGCAACCGATCGAGCGTTGTCATCGGCTGCCCATTCAGCGTTCGAATCACATCTCCGGTTTGTAGCGGAACCTCGCTGGAAGCGTCGCTGGATCGCGCAGCAACGATAATTCCAAATGGATCACGAAGATCCGACGCCATCGCGGCGATTTTCTTATCGATCTCGATCCCAAGAATGCCCAACGGCCGCACCAGATTCTTTTCCGGATCGGCCAGCGCCGTAATTTGATCCATGTTGTCCGTGCGCTCGATCACTGGAACGTCGAATGACAGTCGATTCGGTCCCCGTTGAACTTCGAGGTGAACCTTATCGCCCGAATTTACCGACATCAGCCGGAACGACACGTACGGAATGCTTTCCGCCATTCGCCCATCGATGGAAAGCAACACGTCTCCTACGTGAATGCCAGCGGCCATCGCGGGCCCATCCGGCTGAACGTCGGAAATGATCACACCGTAGCTACGCGGCAAGTTCATTGCCGCCGCAAGCACCGGGGTAATCGTCTGGACTCCGATTCCGACCTCAACCCGGTGTAGGTGACCGAATTTGCGAAGCTGTTGGTAAGCCACGCTCACAACGCTGCTCGGAATCGCAAATCCAAGTCCTTCGTTTCCACCGGACTGCGACAAAATAAACGTGTTCACGCCAACCACCGCGCCATCGACGTTCACCAGCGGTCCACCGGAATTTCCCGGATTGATCGGCGCGTCGGTCTGAATGTAAACCATCGGCGAGTCGGGATCGGTCTGCCTCGCCACCGAAGAAATCACACCGAGCGTCACGGTGTTGCGCAGTCCCTCGGGGCTCCCGAACGCCAGAACGACTTCTCCCTGTCGCAGATTTCGATACGACGCGATGGGGAGCGCATCGAGCTTATCTTTCAGGTTGTCGATTTTGAGCAGTGCCAGATCGATTTCGCGGCTGACGCCCACAATACGCGCTGGCAAAATGTTCGTCTTCGAAGACAGAATCGACCGCAACGTGCCGTCTGGATTCCCCGATGGCAACACAATCTGAACGACCTGAGCCCCCGACACAACATGCGCGTTTGTAATCACGTAGCCGTCCGGATCGACTACGAACCCCGACCCAATCGCCCGCTGCTTCCCGATCACAACTCCCGTGTTTCCGCGCTGGCTTTCTTCGAGCGGGCCATAGCCCGTGACCAAAATCTGCACGACGCTTGGCGACACCTTGCGGATCAACGCATCAACGGATTCGTTGAGCTTCCGAAGGGTATTGTCATCGGGCCGATTCTGCGCGCGAGCCGGGGGAGCGAATGCTGCAATCGTGGCGAGGGTGAGGCTCGCGATGGCAACGGCGATTCGAAAGCGGATGAAAATTTCGGACCGGATAAACTGCGGGGCGGGCATCGGCGATTTCTCCTCGGCCGACGACAGCGGGCGGCTGGGGCGGCGGCGAGAATTAGATTATCACCAGCGGAAACGCGATGCCGCGTTTACGCGGTTTGCTGCTTCGGGCTCGTCTTAGGGCTGCTCGACAGGCGCCAGAGCCGCCGTAAGTGGCGCACGAAGTTGTACATCGCCGACGCAGCGAAGGCGACCGCGCCATAGAGGGCAATCTGGTTCAGAATCTCGGCGGTCTTTCGGAATCCTTCCGCCTTCGCGGCATCCGGAACAAGAACAATCCATTGTCCCGCCTGCAATACAAAGTAAAGAATCACCAACCAAGCGGCCGCGGTAAGAGCTCGGTAGACGACCATCAGGCGCAGCCAATCCGGGCGCACGAGATTGATCAGGGCCTGCAAGATCCCGAGCCACGCGAGCGCGACTACCGGCCAATAGAAGTGCTGCCAGACTGGCGCGGGCCGAAGGAACGCAGCTGCAGGCCCGAAGATTAGGAATGGTGCGCCCGCAACAATCCGCAGCCAGACGAGCGCGACGCAGAGTGCCACAATTTGGGCTACGGAATCGATCCGTGAAACACGCCCTGATTCCCCTTTCTTTCCCGATTTGAACTTACCGTCGAGCGCAAAGGCCGGATGCCATGGCTGTTTCAGGCCGCGAACGTCCCAGCGCTCAGGGTGTTGCTTCCGATGACGTTCTACAACCGCGAAGATCGCGGTCACGATGCCGAACTGGAGGACCACCTGATACAGAATCGCCGGAACGAGGCTTCCGACCGTCATGGCGTGCCCGCCGAAAGCCAGAGCAACGCAGACGATGAGCATGACGAGACCGGAGATACCAAGATTGAACTTGAGGACGCGGAGATAGAAAGGGAAGATCACCGGCCCGATGATTTCGGGCCCGAACGCGAAGCTGTGCTGATCCTGACGGTAGCGGCTGGCGACGACCATTGGTTGGCCGTGCTGTCGCAGAATCGCCTCTATCTCTGTCTCTTGCAGGGAACGTCCAAGTTCACCCTCTTTATCTTCGATCTGCGACTGGATGTTGTCTGACAGTTCCTGGACGATGTCTTCCCGCTGTGCTTCTGGCAGGCAGCGTCCAACCGATTTCAAATATTGATCAACGATAGACGCGGGCATGGCGGCTCCTTATCTGCCAAACAGTTGAAATGCGACGAGGCCGATACGGCTGAATTCGACGAGTACGGTGAGGGACAGGGAAGCGACATTGGCGACGGTGCTCACCAACGCCGGGCTGACAACGCCGACCAAGCCGCCGATGACAAGGATCGACAGGCGCTGGGAAGCCGTCGCGTTCTTGAGGCGGGTCGCCAGGGGTGCTACAAATCGCGGCTGCGACCTCCGAGGTTGCGCGATATAGATTGTGTTATCAATAAGTTGCATGTTCTTTGCCTCGCACGATTTCTGAAAGCGACGAATCCAGGGTCTTCCATTCCGCTATGAGCTGCTCGAGGATCTGCTTCCCGTCTTCCGACAACATATAGAACCGCTTGTTGCGCTTGTCCTCCTCGCGCCATTCGCTCTTCAACAGGCCCTGCGTTTCGAGGCGGCGGAGGAGGGGGTAGAGGGTGCCTTCGTCGATCTCCATCCCATGTTCGGCCAGCGCCTTTCGCAAGGTGTAGCCATACTGTTCGGTTCGAAGCTGCCCAAGGACGGCAAGAATCAAAGATCCCCGCCGAAGCTCGGAGCGAAGGTTCTCGAAGATGGAGAGTTCAAGGGTCATATACTGTGTACCAGCTACTGTACGAAACACACTGTATGATACACAGTATAGCTTGTCAAGCAAAATTTTAACGAATGGGTCATTTTTTTTTGGGTATGGTTCACGGCACCTAAATCTGGCCTTGGCCCTACGAAGTTGGTCGTAACGAAGCCTCGACTCGTGAATCCATTGAAGGGAATCGGGATTCGTTGCGACTGGGGGCACGGGCGACGCGGACCGCGCCCAATACGCCGGAATAATGCGAAGATCGATGCGGATAAATCGGGGCGACTTGAACGACAGAGGAACCAACGGCGTATGGCGCGACTGTTAACGGTTGAGGATAGGCGGCTCGACGAATCGCGAGCACGCACAAAATATTGGAAGCGATGGGGCTCGTATCTCTCGGAACGACAGTGGGGTACGGTCCGCGAGGACTACAGCCCTGGGGGCACGGCCTGGGAATATTTCCCGCACGATCATGCGCGTTCGCGGACCTATCGCTGGGGCGAAGACGGGATCGGCGGCGTTTGCGACCGGCACCAGATGATTTGCTTTGCCCTGGCGCTCTGGAACGGGCGCGATGCGATTCTGAAGGAGCGCCTTTTCGGACTCAACGGCCACGAAGGAAATCACGGCGAAGACGTCAAGGAATACTATTTCTATCTCGATGCGACTCCCACCCATAGCTATATGCGGATGCTCTACAAATACCCGCAGGCCAAATTCCCTTACGGTGATTTGGTCGAAGAGAACCGCCGACGCGGAAGGGAACTACCCGAATACGAATTGATCGACACTGGAGTTTTTGCTGAGAGCCGCTACTTTGACATGTTCATGGAGTATGCGAAAGCAGACGTCGAAGACATTCTGATCAAAGTTACCGCGGTAAATCGTGGACCAGAAGAAGCCGACCTGCAGATCCTCCCGTCTTTGTGGTTTCGAAACACATGGTCGTGGGGCCGCGACGACCGGAAGCCGAACATCAAAGTGATCTCCGGGGCGGCAGACTGCGTCACTCTCGAAATCGACCACTGGCAATATGGAAAACGCTGGCTGATATGCGATGGAACTCCGCAACTTCTCTTCACGGAAAACGAAACCAATCGCCAGCGATTGTTCGACGAACCAAACCGCTCGTACGTCAAAGACGCATTTCACGAATACCTGATCCGTAGCGACAAAACAGCGATCAACCCTAGGTTGACGGGAACGAAGATGGCCGCGCTGTATCCGGTGAAATTGAAGTCCGGAGAGAGCATCACGCTGAAACTGCGCCTGACGGATAAGGACCCGTCGGTCGCTGCGGCCTCTCTAACGGTGGCAACACCGAACTCGAAACAACCGGCTCCGCCCGCTCCCGCAGTGCCGCCTCTAAATGATTTCGGCGCCGGCTTCGAAGCGCTGTTCGCGTTGCGCCGGAAAGAGGCCGACGACTTCTACGCTTCGCGCTATCCGGAAGGTTTGTCGGACGATGGGAAGCTCATCATGCGGCAATCCTTCGCCGGCATGCTGTGGTGCAAGCAGTTCTATCACTGCGACGTACGGCATTGGCTCGACGGCGATCCCGCGGGCCCGCCTCCGCCCCAAGAGCGCCTGCAAGGACGAAACAAGGATTGGACGCACCTCTATAACGACGACATCATCTCGATGCCCGACAAGTGGGAGTATCCCTGGTACGCGGCGTGGGATCTCGCCTTTCATTGCGTTCCGATTTCGCTGATCGACCCGGATTTCGCGAAAGAGCAACTAATTCTGTTGCTCCGCGAATGGTATATGCACCCGAACGGGCAACTCCCCGCGTACGAATGGGCATTCGGCGACGTCAATCCGCCGGTGCATGCGTGGTCCGCGTGGCGCGTTTACAAGATTGAGCGTCGAGTCCGTGGCGTTGCCGACCGCGGATTTCTCGAAAAGGTGTTTCACAAGCTGCTGCTGAACTTTACCTGGTGGGTGAACCGCAAAGATCCAGACGGCATGAATATTTTCCAAGGTGGGTTCCTCGGTCTCGACAACATTGGAGTATTCGATCGATCAGCCCCCTTGCCCACCGGTGGGCACCTCGAACAATCCGACGGAACCAGCTGGATGGGAATGTATTGCCTCAACATGATGGCCATCGCGCTGGAACTGGCGAAGGAAGATCCGGCCTACGAAGACGTCGCGAGCAAGTTCTTCGAACATTTCGTGAATATCGCCCATGCCATGAACGACATGGGTTCCGACAACCGGTCGCTCTGGGATAACGAGGACGGCTTTTACTACGACGTCCTGCAATTGCCCAACGGCGAAGAGCACTTCGTCAAGATTCGCTCGATGGTGGGGCTCATCCCGTTGTTCGCCGTCGAGACGCTCGAACCGGAGATCATCGATCGTCTACCCGGATTCAAGCGGCGCATGCAGTGGTTCATGGACAATCATCCCGACGTACCCGCGCACATCGAGTCGACCGAGAAGTCCGCGCGAGGTGTCAGACGATTGCTTTCACTCACCAGCCGCGATCAATTGAAACGAGTTCTGGGTCACATGCTCGATGAGTCGGAATTCCTTTCTGAGTTTGGCATCCGCGCGCTCTCGCGATACCACCTCGACCATCCGTTCGAAGTGCATGTGAACGGCCAGGTGAATCGCGTGAAATACGAGCCCGCCGAATCCACCACGGGGCTATTCGGAGGCAATTCTAACTGGCGCGGGCCGATCTGGTTTCCCGTCAACTACTTGCTCATCGAATCGCTCCAGAAGTTCCATCATTATTTTGGTGAAGACTTCAAAGTTCAGTTTCCGTCGGGTTCGCAGAAGGAGTGCAATTTGTGGCAGGTGGCTGCGGAACTTTCGCGGCGACTGATCAAGATCTTTGAACGCGGCGAAGACGGGCGCCGCGCGGTCGCTGGTGGTGCCGAGGTATTCCAGACCGATCCTCATTGGAAGGATCTGATCCTGTTCTACGAATACTTTCACGGTGACAACGGCGCCGGCATCGGCGCAAGTCATCAAACCGGGTGGACTGGGCTCGTAGCCAAAATGATCCAGCAAAGTGGTGAATAATCCGCAGCGCCACGGCACTATCCGGTTCGAACCTGCGCAGCCGGAACACGCTGATATCTTTCTTTCGATGATGCGGGCGCTCGAAGCGGCCGACCCCGGCGACACTCCATTCGACGAAGCCCGTCGTCGCGTCATCTTCGACGCATTTGTTCGAGACAGCACCTACGGCCGCGCTTGGCTGATGGTTTGCGGTGAGGAAAACATTGGCTACGTGGTACTGACTGTTTCGTTCAGTTTCGAATATCGTGGCTACGACGCCTTTATCGATGAGTTGTATATTGCAGAAGACTGGCGAGGACGGGGAATCGGGCGGAGCGCCATGGAGTTCGTCGAGCGGGCTGCGCGAGATCTGGGTGTGAATGCGATGCACCTGGAAGTTTCTCGCGGCAACGATCCGGCGATTGAACTTTACCGGCGAACCGGATACACCGAAAACGGGCGATATCTGATGACCAAGTGGTTCGATCAGCCGAAACCATAAAGGGGCCAACGGAGAAAGACGCGCATCGATGCGGCACGCATTACGGCAAACGGAAAGTTGGAGGAGATGGCTCCCAATCGATCAGAAAAAACGCAAAATAAGCCGGACGCATCGGCCGCGCAAAGCTCAGCTTCGGCGCGGGGCGGTTCAGCGCCCAGCAAGGGTCCGGCAAAGTCGCGTACTCCACGGAAGAATGCGAAGGCAGCCGCCGCGCCGGCCATACCTGAAAACGCCAAGATCAAATTTGGACGCGAAGTCTGCGGAAACCTCGAGACCGCCGAAGGCCGCGAATGGATCGTCACGAACGGCATCGGCGGCTACGCGTCGGGAACAATCGCGGGAAATCCAACGCGCCGGTATCACGGCTTGCTCATCGCGGCGCTGCAACCTCCGGTTGGACGGATGCAATTGGCCGCCGGTCTCGACGAAGTCATTCACTACGCAGGGGTCGAATATTCGCTGGCGACGCATCAATGGACGAGTGGCGCGGTCGACCCGAAAGGGTTTCTATACATCGAAAGTTTTCGTCTGGAAGGCATGACCCCGGTTTGGAGCTACGCGCTCGCCGATGCGCTGATCGAGAAGCGCGTGTGGATGAAGTATGGCGAGAATACGACGTTCGTGCAGTACACGCTCGTGCGGGGAACCAGCGCAGCCGAAGTACAACTGAAAGCGCTCGTCAATTATCGTGACTTTCATTCGGCCACTCACGCCGGTGATTGGCGCATGAAAATCAATCCGGTCGACAGCGGTGTGCAAATCGTGGCGTTCGACGGCGCGAAGCCATTTTTTCTGAAGTGCGCGGGCGCTACGTGCGAGCCGCGTCATGAGTGGTATCGCGACTGTTTCTTGCCGGTCGAGAGAGAGCGCGGACTGGACGATCATGAAGATCAGCTGTTCGCCGCGCTGTTTCAATCCACCTTGAGCGTTGGCGCGAGCCTGACGTTCGTCGCGACCACCGAAGCAACTGCCGAACTCGACTCCGCCACCAACAGCGCGGAGAGCGTCGAGCGCGAGCGCAAATTGTTCGAATCATGGCGTACCGACAACGCGAAGAACGCAACGGACTATCCCGCGTGGTTGCCGCAACTGATCCTCGCTGCCGACCAGTTCGTCGTGAAACGCAGCCTTCCTGAGCATCCCGATGGGCGCAGCATCGTCGCCGGCTACCATTGGTTCGGCGATTGGGGCCGCGACACGATGATCGCGCTCCCTGGCGTGACCCTCGCGACGGGACGCGCCGATGTGGCGCGACAGATCCTGCTCGCCTTCGCCGAACTCGTCGACGGCGGAATGCTTCCAAATAATTTCCCCGACGCCGGTGGTGCCCCGCAATACAACTCGATCGACGCGGCGTTGTGGTTTTTCGAAGCAGTGCGGCAATATTTTGCCGCGACCAAGGATGGCCGCACGTTGCTGCAGCTTTTCCCAATTTTGGGCGAGATGATCGACGCGCACGTCAAAGGGACGCGCTATAACATCCGCGTCGATGCCGCCGACGGCCTTTTATATGGCGGCGCCCCAGGCGTGCAGTTGACATGGATGGACGCCAAAGTTGGCGACTGGGTGGTGACGCCGCGCATCGGCAAGGCCGTTGAAGTGAACGCCCTGTGGATCAACGCCCTCGAGACGATGGCCGAGTTTGCGCGCCTGCTCGCGCGGCCCGGCGAAGGCTACGAGAAGCTTTCCGCCAAGGCCAAGAAAAATTTCCAGAAATTCTGGAATGAAGAGCGCGGCTGTTGCTTCGATGTGATCGACGCGCCTGGCCAGGACAATGACGGCTCGCTTCGGCCGAACCAACTTTTCGCGGTTTCGCTTCCGGTGTCGCCGCTGACCGAAGACCAGCAAAAAGCTGTCGTCGACGTGTGCGCGAAACATCTTCTGACGTCTTATGGCTTGCGCAGCCTCGCCCCGGGTGAGCCCGGATACAAAGGACACTACTCCGGTGGTCCTCGCGATCGCGACACGGCCTATCACCAGGGCACCGTCTGGGGATGGCTGCTCGGTCCCTTTGTGCTCGCGCACTTGCGCGTTTACGGAGATCCTTCGGAAGCGATGCGGTTCCTAGAGCCGCTCGGCATTTCCGTCCACATGTATGGTCTCGGAACGTTGGGCGAAATTTTCGAGGGAGACTCGCCCTTCGTGCCACACGGCGCGATCGCCCAGGCGTGGACTGTCGGCGAAGTCTTGCGCGTATCGCGCGAGATCCAGAATCATCAAGGGTAGTAAATCGCGCGCGTTACTCTCGATGTGCGGCAGCTTCGTAGAGTTCAATCAGAACTTTGTTGCCATCTGAGAGACGCGCTAGGAAGAAATTCACTCGCGTTCCATCGGCGCCCGGCCGTGTTTCTGGATACACTGCCTCCACCCCAAAATTCCTCTTCAAAATCGCGGTCGCACGATCCACATTGCTACAACGATACTCGATCTGCTGAATTCCCTCGTCGAATTTCGAAAGATAACGCGCGATCGCTCCCGTTCCATCCGGCTCACGTGTCGTCAAAATGTCGAGCGCGACGCCGCCCTCGAAATGCAATTCGAACTCTCGCGCATCCTGCTCCGGCGGTACGGCAGCGAGCCGTGGAGCGCCATTCGCCTCGCGAATCGCCGCAAACGTCTCCGGCCTCACCGCAAGTCCGACGTTAACGTACACGTCTGAATCATCCCCCACCAGGCCGGCAAACTCGGCGTTCCGCCGCCATCCTCGCGTCGCTTCTTCGGCCAACTCCCGACCCACTCGGTAAATATCCCTCGCGCCGGCCGCGCGTTCGGACGTGTCCGACGAACTTAGCATCGCGATCGCTGCAGGAAGGGCGCTGGACATATTGTCGCGGGAATTGTAGCGTGAGGTTGAAGCCAAAAAGAAGCGCAGCCAGAAAGAAGTAACCGAGGCGCCGCGCGTTTCATCCCAAGGACTATGCCGAAGCCTGTCTTGTTGACCGTCGATGACGATCCCGAAGTGCTGCGAGCGATCGAGCGTGACCTCCGTGGGCACTACGCTCAAAAATATCGAGTTATGCGCGCCGAGTCGGGAGACGCCGGTCTCGCCACCCTGCGCGAGCTGAAAACGCGCAACAATCCCGTGGCCCTGGTCCTTGCTGACCAGCGCATGCCGCACATGGATGGCGTCGGATTCCTCGCCGAAGCGATGGACATCCATCCTCAGGCGAAACGCGCTCTTCTGACCGCCTACGCCGACACCAACGCAGCCATCGACGCGATCAACGAAGCCCGCATTCACTACTACCTGATGAAGCCATGGGATCCGCCGGAGGAAAAACTTTTCCCCGCCATCGACGATCTTCTCCACGATTGGTCATCACAATTTCGCCCGCCATATGAAGGCATCCGCGTCCTCGGAACGCGCTGGTCCTCGCGCTCCTACGAACTCCGAGAGTTCCTAGCACGCAACCAGGTTCCGTATCAGTGGATCGACATCGAGATTGCGGCCTCCGATCCGGAAGTCCGAAGGCTGTGCCAGTCGCTCGGCCCCGAAGCCGAAAACCTCCCGCTGATCCTGTTCCCCGATGGCCAGCGCATTGCCGAGCCAACGCAACAAGTCGTCGCCGACAAACTCGGCCTGCGCACGCACGCGCAAACCAACTTTTACGATCTCGCAATCGTTGGCGGAGGACCCGCTGGCCTCGCCGCTGCCGTCTACGGCGCCTCCGAAGGCCTGCGCACCGTCATGATCGAGCGCGAAGCGCCCGGCGGTCAGGCCGGCCTGAGCTCGCGCATTGAAAATTACCTGGGATTCCCGTCCGGCCTCAGCGGCGCCGACCTCGCGCGCCGCGCGGTCGCACAAGCGCGACGTTTCGACGTCGAGATTCTGGCTCCCCAAGAGGCGATGAGCATTCGCGTCGAAGGCCCCTATCGCTATCTCAAGCTCGGCGACGGCGTCGAGATTTCGTGTCACGCGCTTTTGCTCGCCATGGGCGTGCAGTGGCGCACGCTCGACATTCCTGGCATCGATCGCCTGCAAGGAGCCGGCGTTTACTATGGCGGTGGCACTTCCGAAGCGTTGTCCTGCAAAGGTGAGACCGTATACATTATCGGCGGCGCAAATTCTGCCGGCCAGGCGGCCATGCACTTTTCCAAGTTCGCCAACAAAGTCATCATGCTGGTGCGCGGTGAGTCCCTGGCGGCCACGATGTCTCACTATCTCATCGAACAGATCGAAAAGACCGCGAACATCGAAGTATGGACCCAGTCCAGCGTTACCGAGGTTCACGGCGAGCAGCGGCTGGACTCGATCACGGTCAAGCGTGGCTCTTCCGGTGAACTGCAAAAAATTCCCGCGAGCAGCCTGTTCATCTTCATCGGGGCTCAACCCCGCACCACGTGGCTCGGCGACTTGATCGAGCGTGATGAACGCGGCTTCGTCTTGACGGGTCCGGATCTCATGCGCGACGGGAAGCGTCCGGAAACCTGGACACTCGATCGCGACCCCGGTCTGCTCGAAAGCAACATCCCCGGAATTTTTGCCGTTGGCGATGTGCGGCACGGTTCGGTCAAGCGAGTCGCGTCCGGGGTCGGCGAAGGCGCGGTTGTGGTTCAATTCATCCATCAGTATCTCGCCAAGGTTCAGTGAGTCGCGTGCAGCGGTCGAGCGGCAACAGCGCCGTCGTGAAGGTGGAAAGCGAATGACCGATATGCCGGATAACTACGATGAACTCTACGGCACGTTAAAACTCCCTGCGCATCCGTCCGACAAGCCGACTCAGATCGCCGCCCTTCGCAAGGTCGCCGCCTTTAACGACCTTCCGGAGTCCGACCTCGAATGGTTCATCGAGCGCACGCACGAATTTCGCTTCGAACCGGGCGAAATCATGATGCGCGAAGGAACTCCAGCCAAATTGATGTTCGTGCTACTCGAAGGAGAAATTCGCGGTCGCAAAGAGAATGGCGGCGACGCGCCTGTAATCACGATCGAAGCGCCAACGGTCACGGGACTGCTGCCGTTTTCACGGCTGAAGAATTACGGACTGACCATTCGTGCGACCCTGCCAGTCTGGGGTCTCGCCTATTCGCACACGAAATTCGGCGATGTGCTTCAGCATCTGCCAGAGCTCTCGCAACGCCTCGTCGGCATGCTTACCGATCGCGTTCGCAGCTACACCGAAGTCGAGCAGCAGAGCCAGAAGCTCGCCGCGCTCGGGAAACTTTCCGCAGGCCTTGCGCACGAGTTGAACAATCCGTCCGCCGCTGCGCGACGTTCCGCCGGCATCTTGCGGGAATGCCTCGCCCGCCTGCGCGAAGCCGTTCGTTCGTCGTCGATTGGCCCCGACGACTGCGCCCTCCTCGCCGAACGCGAAGAAAAGATTCGCGTTTCACTCAAACCTCCGCGATACGCGGATGAATTTGCGCGCGTCGAGCGTGAAGAAGCCATTCAGACCTGGCTCGAAATGCGCGACGTCCAAAACGCCTGGCAACTCGGCCCGCTCTTGGCCGAGGCCAATCTCACCGACGCCGACCTCGAGACGTTCGCCAAAGCCGCCGGCGCCTCGCTCGGTCCGGAGCTCACTCGCTTCGCCACCCTGCTGGAAATGGATCGCATCGCCGACGAGCTCGACAACAGCACCGCTCGCATTTCCGATCTCGTCAAAGCCATCAAGGAATATTCCTACATGGATCAGGCTTCCATGCAGGAGGTCGATATCGCCAAAAGCCTCGACACGACGCTCACGATCATGCATCACAAGCTAAAGCGCAGCATCACCGTCACGCGCGATTATGATCCGGACCTTCCCAAAGTCCTCGCCTACGGCAGCGAACTCAATCAGGTGTGGACCAATTTGATCGACAACGCCGCCGATGTCATGAAAGACGGCGGCAAGCTCGGCGTCCGCGCCGCGCGCGACAACGATTACGTGCTCGTGGAAATTTCCGACAACGGCCCTGGCATCCCCGAAGAAATTCAGTCGAAAATCTTCGAGCCGTTTTTCACCACCAAAGGCGTTGGCGAGGGCACCGGCTTGGGCCTCGACATCGCCTATCGCATCATTCGAAAAATCAAAGGGTTGATCACCGTAAAATCGCATCCCGGTGACACGCGTTTCGAAATTAGAATTCCAATCAAACCCGCGCTTTAAGCGCGTTGGAGGCGCAATGGCTGAAACCTGCACTCACACTGACGAGATTCGCGATGTCAAACCCAAAACAAATGGCTGCGAGGAATGCCTGAAGATGGGCGACACGTGGGTTCACCTGCGCCTCTGCCGCTTCTGCGGCCACGTCGGATGTTGCGATAGTTCCAAGAACAAGCACGCCACCAAGCATTTCCGCGCGACGAAGCACCCCATCGTCCAATCCATCGAGCCCGGCGAAGATTGGTTCTGGTGCTACCTCGACCAACTGATGTTCGAGCCGGAGTAAAGCTTCGAAACGGAAGCCGGCGCGCGGCAAACATCGCCTCACTCGGCAAGCGCGAGTTTCACTTCTTCACGCGCTCGGGAAACAGCAGTGACCCCGCAACCGCCGCCAGCAAAATTCCACCCACGATCAACAGCGAGATGTGCGCCGCGATATGTAACCACGGCTCTACGAGCATCTTCCCGCCGATAAACGCCAGCACAAACGCCAGCCCCATCGTCAAAAATCGCAGTCGGTTCAAAAATCCCGCCAGCAGGAAATACATCGCCCGCAATCCAAGAATCGCGAACACGTTCGACGTATAAACGATAAACGGGTCCCGCGTAATCCCAAATATGGCCGGAATCGAATCGATCGCCAGCGTTATGTCCGTCACTTCCACCACGAGCAGTACCAGAAACAATGGCGTCGCGAAAATCTTCCTGTCCTTACGCACGAAAAAGCGTTCCCCGTGATAGTCCCGTGTCAGTCGCAAATGCTTACTTGCGAATCGAAAGAATGCGCTCTCTGCCGGCCGCACATCGTTTTTCTTCACAAACAGCATGTGGATTCCCGCATACACCAGGAACGCCCCGAAGATATACATCACCCAGGAAAATCTCTCGATCAGTTCCGCTCCCGCAAGAATCATGATGCCGCGCATCACCAGCGCGCCCAGGATTCCCCATTCCAGCATCCGGTGCTGGAAACGCTCATCGACTGAAAAGGTGCGGAAGATCACCAGAAAGAGAAACAGGTTATCGACGCTGAGAGCTTTCTCAATCAAATAGCCGGTGAAATATTCGATGGCGCGCTGGTATCCCGAAAAATGCCAGACGCCAAGCCCAAACAGCACCGATATCGCGATCCACAGCGTTGTCGACCACAACGCCTCACGCAATTCCACCTTGTGCAGTCGTCGGCTGAACACACCCAAATCGAGCGCTACGGCAATCAGCACAAATGCGTTAAACCCAATCCAGAGAAGTGGAGTCCCCATGGTGGCGTCTAGTGGCGTCGCGTGATGCGACTAGGGTTTGGGACTGTGAGCAATCGCGCTGGATGCTTCGCGCGCGTCAATCGCATTGAGGTTGGTCAATTCGACGCGTGTGCTGCGCCCGCTTTGGATCGTGACCGGCACATCCCAGCGTAATCGCGCGTCGCCCGCTCCCGCGTCTAGGTTCAGTGTGCTGATCCAGTAATTTCCCGCCGGTAAGTTCGCCACCGTCGCATGGCCATCAAGATCGGTATCGGTTTGCGCCGCCAGATACTTCGTCTGCGCCAGTTCCGGCGCCACTCGCAGCACGCGCTTCTTGCGCTCCGTCTGCAACAGCGCCCATTTCGCCTGGGGATTCACCCCCGACAACTCCAATTCCACCCCGCTCATCGACTCCGGATGGGTCTGGATAAATTTCTTTAGCGCCACAAAATACTCGTCATGCTGTTTGTTATACCGGTCAGGGTGTTCGGTCTTATCCGCATCCGCATATTTCGGCTTCGGTATTCCGTACGTGACGCCGCCGCTGTTCGCCCGCTGGTACGCCAGCAAAAATTCCGGCACATGCAAAATGTCGTCCGGCGTAAGCGTCTTGTCGAGATTCGGCGAGGTCAGGTCGAGTTCATCGTGTTTCCTCAGCCACTCTTTCAGCTCGTCCGACACCTTCAAATCGCTGATGAATTTGTCGCGGTCCGGCGGCGCATCACTAGCCTCGACATCCTTCACAATGTCTTCGTAGCTCTTCGTCAGTACATAAAACGTAAATTGCCGCACAGGTTCAGGCCGCGCCGCCGTAGGCGTGATTCGTGCCACAACGTCGAGTGCTCCGCTCACTCCCTGTGCGCGCGCCGCGATTCCGTCCGTCAACGAAAACGCGGCCAGTGCCAGAAACATCAGCAACGTTTTTCTCATGGCCTCATCGTAGCAGATTGCCACTACCTCGAACGCGCCGCTTCGATAGAATTTCCAGCCTCTCCGCATTCAATGCCCAGCGCTATGAGAGCTGTGCACGCATCAAAACAACCGAAACACCACCTCGATCGTGATCCACACCGTCACGGCCTGCCGCGCCGCATCCCTTGCAGGAGTGAACTTCCATCCGCGCACCGTCTCCACCGCGCGCTCATCGAGCCCGTACCCCACTCCGCGCCCCACGCGAATCTGTGCCGCGCGTCCATCGGTTCCCACCAACACGCGAAGCGTCACGGTCCCCTGCATCTTCACGTGCCGCGCTTCATCGGTGTACGCCGGATACGGGCACGTAACGCACACCGGCATCGTCATCCCCCGCGAATAAGGCGCACCGCTCTCTCCTTCTCCGGCGTCGCTCCCGGACTTGTCGCCCATCCCGGCCTTATCGCCCGACCCCAATCCTCCATCTTTCCCAGGCCCCGCCGAATTCGTGTCCTTCGCCATCCACGGAAGCCCAAGATCCGCGACGGGCGGAACAATTGGCGGCGCGTTCTCATCCAGCGTCGTCGCCGGCACCGCAAGAATATGCGTAGCATGGTCCGGCAATCGAGGCGGAGCCAACTGCACCGAGGATCGCGGCGCAAGAAATCCGTGCGTCGCCGCAACCGGATCGTTGTCTCCTCCGCCGGCGTTGTGTCCAAGCGAAGGATGCTCCGACGCTACGTCGACGGGCGGCGCAAACAGCAGATGCCCCTCCCCGATATTAATCGTCGGCGACACCAACCGCTTCGTAACATGCGTCTGAAACGCAAACAACACAAACGCCACAACAATCGCGGCGTGCGTAAGCAGCGAAGCAGTCTGCGCCCTCCCCGCCTTGCGTGTCGGATCCAGTTTCAACAGATGAATCGGCGCGCCGTTCGACGCCGAAGGCGTCAGCCTGGTCGGCGCAAACACCTGCCGAAAATTCTCACGAACGCGAGTGAACCACGACTCCGAATTCGGACGATGACGCAGGAAGGGATCGCCCACGGATGCACCCCCAGAACGCCGCTGCAGATCGCGCCTGAAAGCCGCAAGTCCCTCGACAGAAACCTGCGGCGGCGATTGCAGACTCAGAAGTGCAGACGTAAGGATAGGTTGCCCGCCGCAAATTCAAGCAGGCACAAGACAACGCCCGTCGGAATCGCGAGGCCATCCGCCGAACGACTACATAACTTGTAAGTGAAAAGGGAACTCAGTACAGCCGGTCCTAATATAGACGGAAGGTAACTTCGATCGGCACAATCGTCGCAACCGGTTTCCCGCTCGGTCCAACGGCCGCCTTGAACTTCCAGCCCTTCACAGCCTCGATCGCCTTCTCTTCCAAGCCGAGACCCGGGCCCTTCACCACCGAAATATTCACCGCGCGCCCATCCGTGGTGATCGTCACCTGCAACACCACGGTGCCTTGATACTTCGCCTTGCGCGCCTCGTCGGAATACTGCGGAATCGGGCAATACAAGCACACCGGAACGCCAACGCCGTTCACGCCCGCGCGAAACGCGCCGCCGCCGGTGCCGCCGCCTTCACCCGGACCCAGACCGCCGCCCGAGCCGCTGCCAATACCCGTTCCATTCCCATGCCCCAGCGAATCCGACAACGCATTCGCCAGTGGATCGCCCAGTCCGTTCGGCCCATTCACCTTCAAATCCGGTGGCCCCAGCAGCGAAGGATCCATCGCCAGTTTCGGCTGCGGATTCATAATCTTGATCTGCGGCGGAGTAAACTGCGTCCACTTGAACTTCGGTGGCCGCCCTTTGTTCGGCGGAGTCAGCGTGTGATCATTGGCGCCACCACCGCCGCCAGCCTTCGTCGCACCCGCAGGCAGCTTCGCCATGTAAGGCGAAATATCCAGCGGCGTCACATCCATCTTGTTCTTCGCCGCCGCCGGCTGTTGTTTCCACCAGATCAGTGGCAGAACCAGCAGCGCGATGATCACGATGTGCGCGCTGAACGCAATCACCTGCGTCCAGCCAAAATTCTCATCCTTCGTCCAGATATCCTTCACGTTTACCGGTTGAATTCCCGGCGGCAGTGGCGGCTGTTTCGTCGGTGAGAAAAACTCTTTGATTCGATATCCAAATCCGCCAAAATTCGTTCCCCAGTTCACCGCGAGCCGGCTGTTCATCGGCCCCTTCGGCACGGGCTTGGACTTGAAAAAGTCCTTCAGGTTTTCGCTGAACCCGCCGCCATATTCTTCCGGCATCAGCGTCGAATGCACGTTCGGATTTACCTTGACCGGTTTCTCGGTCAGAAATTGTTTGAGGTTCGACCAGAATCCGTCGGTAACGACCCGTTGAGGGGTACGGAATTTAGGTACCGCGGAGGAGGGCACCGGTCTCGCTTCGTGCGCCTCGGGATTGGCCACGTCCGGTTTGGTCATACCTGGTGGTAAAAGGCTTATAAAATTGCTCGGCACGTGTTCCCCTAACTCACCCCTACCTCAATAGACGCACATATCCCTGTTTCGGCGGCTGTCGCTGGTACGATTCGAGTACAACCCGATTGGTTGCACTCCGTATCGGCTTACGGCCTGGTCTGCTTTATTGTAACATACGTGATTACGCGGATTTCCGATGTTTCCCCCTCCAGACACGTGAGGGCATTCGAACGAATGACGGGATAGAAGGGAACTGATCTCTCGCTCCATGGCTGAGCCACTCGAACTGAAGAAAACTCTCAACCTGCCGAAAACCGACTTTCCGATGAAGGCGAGCCTTCCGCAAAACGAGCCCAAACAGCTCGTCGCCTGGCAGGACTCTAACCTCTATGAGCGCATTCTGGAAGCACGTCAGGGCAAGCCGCTTTTCGTGCTCCACGACGGGCCTCCATACCCGACGGGCGAAATCCACCTCGGCACCGGCCTCAACAAAATCCTCAAAGACCTCGTCGTCAAAACGAAAAGCATGGCGGGCCATTACGCCCCGTACGTGCCCGGATGGGATTGCCACGGCCTCCCCATCGAGACCAAAGTCGAAAAAGAGCTCGGCGGCAAGGACAAAGTTGCCCCTGCTGAATTCCGGGCGCTCTGCCGCGAATTCGCCACCCGCTACGTCGAGCAGCACAAGAAAGATTTCAAACGCCTGGGCATTTTCGGCCGCTGGAACGATCCCTACCTCACCATGAATTTCGGCTACGAAGCCGTCATCGCTGGCGCGTTCCTCGACTTCATGGAAAAGGGTTACGTCTATCGTGGCCGCAAACCCGTCTATTGGTGCATTCACGACGCTACCGCGCTCGCCGAAGCCGAAGTCGAGTACGAAGATCATCACAGCCCATCGATCTGGGTTAAATTCCAGATCGTCAGCGGCGGCAACGGTGAAGCCGCAAAGATCACGCCCGACGTCAGCGCGGTCATCTGGACCACGACTCCTTGGACGCTCCCGCATAACCGCGCGCTCGCCTTCCATCCGGATTTCGAATACGTGGTCGTCGACACTCCCCGTGGCAAGCTGCTCCTCGCCGCCGATCGCGTCGCCGCGCTGCAAGCCGAATGCGACATCAAGGACGCCGTCGAGATCGCCCGCTTCAAAGGTCGCAATTTCGAAGGCATGAAATTCCAGCACCCGTTCCTGCCGATGCAGGTTCCCGGCGTGCTCGCCACCTACGTCACACTCGATCAGGGCAGCGGCATCGTCCACACCGCTCCCGGCCACGGCGTCGACGACTTCAACACCGGCCAAAAATACAATCTCGAAGTCGCCGCGCCCCTCAACGATTACGGTGTCTTCACCGAAGGTCTGCGCGAATACAAAGGCAAAGACGTCTTCACGGCGAATCCGATCGTCGTAAAAATTCTCGGCGAACGTGGCGCGCTCCTAGGCCATCACAACTACAAACACAGCTACCCGCACTGCTGGCGCTGCCACAACCCCGTCATCTTCCGGGCCACGGAACAGTGGTTCATCCGCATGGACGCCGCCGCTCATGGCGCCACGCAAAGCCTCCGCCAAGAAACGCTCGCGAAAATCCGCGGCGTCAAATGGATCCCTTCCTGGGGCGAAGACCGCATGTACGAAATGATCGCCGAACGCCCCGACTGGTGCGTCTCGCGTCAGCGTTTCTGGGGCGTCCCGATCATCGTTTTCTATTGCGACTCCTGCAACACGCGCCTTGAAGACTATTCGGCGCTTCGCAACGTCGTGAAGTGGTTCGAAAAGGAAGGCGCCGACGCCTGGTACAAGCACACGCCCGAAGAGCTTCTCCCCGCCGGTACAAAGTGCTCTTGCGGCTCAACGAAGTGGCGCAAGGAAAACGACATCCTCGACGTCTGGTTTGATTCCGGCTCCTCGCACCTCGCCGTCCTAAAAGGTCCTGAGTGGCCTGCCGACGTTTATCTCGAAGGTCCCGACCAATACCGCGGCTGGTTCCACAGCTCGCTGCTGATCGGCATCGGCATTCATAACAATCCGCCCTACAAAGGCGTGGTCACCCACGGCTGGACCCTCGACGAAAAAGGCCAGCCGATGTCGAAGTCGCTCGGCAACACGCTCTATCCCGCGGAGATCTGCGAGCGGTGGGGCGCCGACCTGCTCCGTCTCTGGGTTGCCAGCGTCGAATACCAGGCCGACGTCAAAATGAGCGAGCGCGTCATGACGCAGCTCTCCGACGCCTATCGCAAAATCCGCAATACGTTCCGCTACGGCCTGGGCAATCTCGCCGATTTCGATCCTTCGCGCGACGCTCTCCCCAACGATCAGCTCGACGAAATGGATCGCTGGATGCTAGAGCGCACCGCGGATCTCATCAAAAAATGCCGCGACTGGTATTCCAACTACGAATTCCATCGCGTCTATCACGCCATCCACGATTTCTGCGTAGTCGATCTCAGCTCCTTCTACTACGACGTGCTGAAAGATCGCCTCTACACCAAAGCCGCGAAAAACAAATCGCGCCGCTCCGCGCAAACCGCGGTCTGGAAAATCAGCGGCGCTCTAGTTCGCATAGCCGCGCCGATCCTCGTCTTCACCGCCGAGGAAATCTGGAAATATCTCCCGAAATCCGCCGAAGAACCCGAGAGCGTTCACATGACGGTCTTCAGCGAAGAAGCCGAACTCCGCACGCAAACGGCTCCGAAGCAAATCGCCAACTGGGAACTGCTAGCAAAAGTCCGCGGCGAGGTCCTCAAAGCTCTCGAGACCGCCCGCAACGAAAAGAAGATCAACTCCGGCCTGGAAGCCAAGGTCTTGCTCAATGCCGAACTCGAGCTCAAAGCCAAGCTCAAGCAATATCTCCCGCAACTCCCCGGCCTGTTCATCGTCTCCCAGGTCGACTTTCTCAACGCCGGCACCGGCGACTACCGCTCCGACGCCATCCCCGGCCTTGAAGTCACCGTGCAAAAAGCCGAAGGCCGAAAGTGCGAGCGCTGCTGGAACTACAGCATTCACGTCGGCGAAAACAAGCGTTGCCCAACAATCTGCGAACGCTGTACCGAAGCCTTGGCCGAAATCGAACAGAACCAGGATTCTGGAGCAGGCGCAGCAGGTGTAACGGTCCAGTGAGAAAAATCTGTCTTCGGCGAAACACTCGAAGCGCGGCGCCGTCGAACACATGAGGTCGATGGCAGTGTGTAGGGCACGGCTTTAGCCGTACCGAAGAAGCGGTCCAAAAAGGGGCTTTAGCCCCTTAAGCCAGCACCAGGAGAACGAGACGTTGATCATCCCCGGACGAATACGCTGGCTCTGGCTAACCCTCGCCGTCGTCCTCATCGACCGCGGCAGCAAAGCCTGGTTCGAAACCCAAACCTACGAAGGCTGGCACCGCGAGCTAATCCGCGACTTCATCTACCTCGTCCATAGTCGCAACCCCGGCATCGCTTTCGGCGTCCTTGCCGATTCGGTCTCTCCGTGGACCCGCGTCTTCTTGATCGGCGGCTCGATCATCGTCATCGCCGCCCTGGCCTGGCTCTTTGCCGCCGGCCACGCTGGCGGCACTATGACCGCCGCAGGACTGGCGCTCCTCCTAGGCGGTGCCGCAGGCAATGTAACCGACCGCATCTTCCATGGCGCCGTAACCGACTTCTTCGAAGTCCGCTTCGGCACCTATCACTACCCCGCCTTCAACGTAGCCGACTCCGCCATAGCGATCGGCGCCGCCCTCATCATCCTAGACGTCCTCCGCAGCTCCAAACACCACGCCCCGGAAGTCCCCAAACCCGAGGCCGGCTAACCGAGAAATCCCCCCCTGTGGCCGCGATCCCCTCTCAGATCACGGGGTTTAGATTCAACTTCAAGCATCACCCGTCATTCCGAATGAAGCGGGGCGGCTTTTGCTTTCGCGTTCGCTTCCTGCGAACGCGCCCGCTCGCGCAGTGAGGAGCTCTGCGCCATCGCGCGTTGTTTGCGCGATCAATCCCTCTGCTTCGCCGGTGCACCGCCAATCCCCAAATCTCGCCATCCCGCGTTACTATCACTCCTCTTATGACTCACGACTTCATCGTCCCGCCCGACGACTCCGGTCAACGCCTCGACCGCGTCGTCACTACGCATTGCCGCGACCTCAGCCGCACCCGCATTCAGGAACTCATCGATGAATCCAACATCCTCCTCGACGGCAAACCATCCAAAGCCTCGCACCGCCTGCACGGCGGCGAACGTATCACCGTCGAAGTCCAACCTCGCCCCCCGATCGAGGCCAAGGCCGAATCCATCCCGCTCGACCTCCTCTATGAAGACGACGACGTCCTCGCCATCAACAAGCCCGCAGGCATGGTCGTCCACGCGGGAGCCGGCAACCATACCGGCACTATGGTCAACGCACTCTTGGGCCGCGGCCAATCTCTCTCCCAAGGCGGCGACATACTCCGCCCCGGCATCGTCCACCGCCTCGACAAAGAAACCTCCGGCATTATCCTCGTCGCCAAAAACGACTCCGCCCACGGCAAACTCGGCGAAGCCTTCCGCAATCGCCTCGTGAAAAAGACGTACCTCGCGCTCGTCGAAGGCGTCATCGACGAACCAAGAGGCCGCATCGAGCTCGCCATCGCACGCGACCCCAATCGTCGCGTCCGCATGACCACGCGCCGCAGCATCATCATCGACGGCGCTCGCGAAGCCCGCACAGACTGGCGCGTGATCGACCGCATCGGCCCAACAACGTTCCTCGAGGTCCAACTCCACACCGGCCGCACCCACCAGATCCGCGTCCACTTTTCCGCGCTCCATCATCCTGTGGTTGGCGACACGCTCTACGGCGCCGCCGCGCAACTCGAAGTCAACAAGCGCGCTCTCCCGCCGCTCGAACGCAATTTCCTCCACGCCGCCCGCCTCGGCTTCGCGCAACCGCGCACCGGCGAATGGATCGATCTCCGCTCTCCGCTCCCGCCGGTCCTTCGCACTTTTCTGCTCGATCTCTCCGCGGCTACCGGCGACTCCGACCCGCGACAACGAATTGACGCTGCGCTGGCCAACTACCTATAATCAACATCCATGCGACTCTCCCTGGTCCCAGTTCTCCTGGCGTTGATTCTCGTCTTCTCCGCCGCCACGGCTCGAGCGCAAGAGCCCGCTCCGCCGCAGCAATCCGACAATTCGTCGCAGCAGCAGCCGCGCATCACGCAGACCGTCAACTTGGTCGATGTTCTGTTCACCGTTCTCAATCGCCGCAACAAACTCGTCCCTGATCTCGAGAAAAACGATTTCAAAATTTCCGACGACAAAGTCCCACAGGCCATTCGTTATTTCAGCAAGCAGACCGATCTCCCTCTCCGTATCGGTCTTTTGCTCGACACTTCCAACAGCATCCGGGACCGCCTGAAATTCGAGCAGGACGCCGCCACCTCATTTCTTTTTTCCGTCCTCCGCCACAGCAAAGATCAATCCTTCGTCATGACCTTCGACGATGAACCCACCGTCCTCCAGGGCTTCACCGACGACGCCGGCCGTCTTCGCGACGAAATCGTAAAGACCCGCGCTGGTGGCGGCACCGCGGTTTACGACGCGATTTTTTACGCCTGCGAGAAAGAACTGAGCCATCCGCCGCGACCGCCCGGCGATCAGCCCGACGTCGTGCGCCGCGTCATGATCGTCATCAGCGATGGCGACGATAATCTGTCCACGCACACACGCGCCGAAGCCATCGAAATGGCGCAGCGTTACAGCGTTGTGATTTATACGATCAGCACCAGCACGCAGTGGATTCAGTTATCGCAGACCAACCCCGACAAACTCGCCGACCGCAAAACGCACCTGACCGAAGGCGACAAAATTCTCGCCGATCTCGCGGAAGAAACCGGTGGCCGCGCGTTCTTCCCGTACCACGTCGACGATCTCGACCAATCCTTTCAGGACATCGGCGACGAACTCCGCAATCAATATTCAATCGCGTACATTCCGACCAACTCGATTTTGGATGGCAAATATCACCGCATCCGCATCGAGGCTCCCGATCACAAGGGCTACCAGGTCCGCGCCCGCCGCGGCTACTACGCCAAAGCCAACTCCACCCCCGGCCACAACCCCAACGACTCGCCCACCGGTCAGTAACCGCAAGCGCCGCGCAGTCTGAGAATTTCTTCGCTAGTTCTTTACTTCAGTACTTCGTTACTTCGTTTTTTTATTTTCCGGTATCTCTCAGCAGCACCGCATCCGACTCCGTGTGCGCGCGCTCGATCGCAATCTGCGCTCCGTCCAGCGAATACGTAAACCGCGAGATCCGCTCCGACGTAAAGTGCGTCAACTGCCGGAACGTCGATCCGGCCAGCGGCTGCTCCCATAAATTATCGACTCCGGTTTCGCGAACGGTGTAGACGATCGATTTGCCGTCCGGCGAAAACGCAATGGGATCGGACGCGCGCCCATCGATGTTGTGATATGCCATCTTCCTGTTTGCGATGTCGAAGACGTTCAATACCAGCTTGTGATCCAACTCGCGCACATCCAGCTGCGCCACAAATTTTCCGTCCGGCGAAAGCACGTAGCCCGCGGAAGGATCGCTTTTCACCGTCTCGGGAGTGCCGCCATCAATTGAAACCTTCTTCAACGCCAGATTTTCCGGAATCGAAATGTAATAAACCCATTTGCCATCCGGTGAACACGTCGGGTACTGATCGTTTCTCCCGGTCGTCAGCTGCATCGGATTTGCGCCCGATGCGTCCGCCCTCCACAAGTTCAACGACGCCTCGCCGAGGCGTCCAAATTTTCGGTATACCAGATATTTTGCCCCGCAAGGCGCGCTTTGGTTTGGCGCCCCTTGCTTGTCCGACAGCAAGACGCTTTCCCCGCCGCCACCGACAGTCACAAGCCGGATGTCTCCGCCCTGCGGAATGACCAGCTTTCCACCGGGCATCCAGTTCCATTGCCAGATGTTCTGGTGCGACATGAGCGGCACGGTGTGCAGGTCGTCGGGTTTCGTGGCAGGCGCCACGCTCAGATCGAAAATAAATTGACTTTCGGTCGCCGCGATCAGCTTTTCGTCCGCAGAGATGCTGGGGTGCAAATAGTTGTTCGTATCGGTTGTCAGTCCCCGAAATTCGCCCTTCGGGTAGCTCACGAAACCAAGTTGCCGTTGCTGCAGGCCCATTTCCCGAGAGGCGGCCGAAAGGATGAAGCCGTTCGCAGCGGCGAGCCACGCCGGTTCGTAGTAGATTCGATCGGGCGTCAGCGCAACGTTGGTGCGATTGCCCGTCGCGACGTCCACCGCCACAAATCCACTCAGCGTGTCCGGTGTCGGCTGAGCGATCGGGATGATGATGGTCTTGCCATCCGGCAACCACACGGGCACGGCGCTGTCCGTTAATAGCATGGTGTCGCTGAATATCGCGCGGTCCGGGGTTCCATCTGCGTTCGCCATCAACAAATCGAAATTTGGTGTGTCGTGATGCTCTCGCAGATAAACAAACTTTTTACCGTCCGGAGAAAACGCGATCGGGCTATCGACATCCTTGATCAGCTCGCGTGGAGTGCCTCCCAGCATTGGCGCCGAATACAAAATTGAAATGGTGTGTTCCGCTTCGTCGCGCCGCACGAAGTAGATGTAGTTCGCGTCGGGCGAAATCATCAGCGATGAGTATCGCGTCGCTGCCGGCTGGATCACTTGGGTATTGCTTCCGGTCTGAATGTGCCGCAGCCACAGCGATTGCATTCCATTCTCGTCGTGCACGTTCAGCAGATACCTTCCGTCGGGAGAAATCGTCGCCAATGCCACGTGCCCGTTGTTCGTCAGATTCTCGATCGAGAAATGCTCGAACGGCACATGGTGATGCGTATTCAAAAACGAATAAATCCCAAATCCTGCTGCGGCCACGATGATTAGCGCCAGCAGCAAGCCCATGCTGAATCCAAACTTGTTGCTGCGTGCCGCCTCGACCAAAACAGAACTGCTCGATTTCGTGGTCGGCGTGGCTGTCGCTGGGTCCGTCGCCGCGCTTCGTGAAGACGAAGGCGTCGTGCTCGCGTTTGTTCCGCCGGCCGTGCCCGCCGCGGCCTGCTGCGCTGAGCCCGGCCCGCTTACCGCGGGCGTTCGGCCGGAATCGCTCTCGCGCTTCAACCGTTTCAGGTCCGATCGTAGTTCCGCCGCAACCTGGTAGCGAAAATCGCGATCCTTCTCCAGCGCCTTGTTCAAAATCCGTTCAAACTCGGCCGGCACCGAAGGATTCAGCGTTACCGGAGCAACCGGAGCGTTGTGCAAAATATTGTCGAAAACGACCGCGCTCGTCGAGCCGGGAAACGGCTGCTTTCCCGTCAGCATCTGGTACTGCACCGCGCCCAGCGAGAACAAATCGCTTCGGCCATCCAACTCTTCGCCGCGTGCTTGTTCTGGTGACATGTATGCGATTGTTCCGACGGCCATTCCAGGGCTCGTCAGCAGATTCGTCATGTCGCCGATGGTTTCGCCACCGGCTTCGTCCACATCCTTCAGTAATTTCGCCAGTCCGAAATCCAGAATCTTTACGGAGCCGCGTTCGGTGACAAAAATATTTGCTGGCTTGATGTCGCGATGAACGATCCCTTTTTTGTGCGCCGCGTCCAATGCGTCGGCTAGCTGGATTCCGATTTCTATCGTGCGCGCAACCGGAACTGACCCGGATGCGAGTGTCCGATCGAGTCCCTCGCCTTCGAGCAACTCCATCGCGATAAATGTGCGTCCCTCGAATTCTTCGATCGCGTGGATCGTGCAAATTCCCGGATGATTCAGCGCCGACGCTGCCCGCGCCTCGCGCAGAAACCGCTCCAACGCCGTAATGTCGCGATCCGTTTCCGGAGGCAAAAACTTCAGCGCTACTCGCCGCCCAAGTTTCGTATCCTCGGCCTCGTACACGACACCCATCCCGCCGCCGCCGAGCTTGCGCGCAATCCGGTAATGAGCGATCTGTTGTCCGTCAGTGATTTCCATGGGATTTACTCAATGCTAGACGCTACCGCCATCGCGGTCAATCGTTGCTGATCATCCATTTTGTAATCGTCATCATCGTTGTGCGGAGCGAGCGATGAATCGGATTAATTCGGCGTCAGCCGTTGCGCGTCACGGCGTGACGTTTAGATACGTCGAGTACGGCTCGTCGGATATTTCCGTGAACGGCAACATTTTCAGGCTGGCGGATTCGGTTTGTACCGCCCATTCGCGTTTGCTGATTTTCGCGGCCGCGAGCAGTTGCTTTCGGCTGATCGGCACGGATGCGTCGTCCATTGCGAAGAGCACGATTGGTCCGTCCATCAGCGCGCCCGTATTTGGATGGCGGCGATCGATGGGTTCGAAACGCGTCCTCATCGGTAGTTCCAACTCCACTCGATCGTTGTTTCTCCACTCGCGACGAAATGCGGTGAACGTGCCAGGGGTGAGCACGGCGTCGGCGACGCGTTTGCCGTTGAGCGAGAGCGAAGCGTTTTGAGACCATGCTGGAATGCGAAATTGCAGCGCGAAGATGCGCGGCTTTGGCGTCTTGATGTCGAAGCGAATCGCGCCGTCGTACGGATAGTCGCCGGATTGCTTTAGTGAAATCGCAGTGCCATCCTGCGTCCAATGCAGCGTCGATGGAATATACAGATTCACGAACACGCTGTCTTTGTCGCGGAAATAAGAGGAGATTCCGTAGTCGGTCGAAATTTGCGGCAGAGTGCCGGAGCAGCATGCCCAGGCGTGCTTGGAATACACTTTTGAGCCGCGCGTGTTGTAGTCGGAATAGTAGAAAGTGCTGCCGTCGCGGAGGAGAGGCTTCGCGCCGAGCACGGTGTTGTACATGACGCGCTCCATGCTGTCGCCGTAGCGTGGGTCGCGTGTCACACGTAGCAAGTAGCGCGTCAACTTGAAATGCGCGTAGGCGCCGCACGGCGTCTCGAAGCTGCTGTGCGTGTTGGTGAGGCTGGCAAAGACATCGTCGCTGTTTGGCGCGCGCAGTGTTTCGTCAGGTCCCCAGCCGCCGGTCGCGTAACTCTGCGCTACGAGTAAATCGAACCCGGTTTTCGCGGCGCGCAAATGCTTTTCGCTGCCGAGAGTTAGGTACGCCTGCATCGCGGACGAAAGCGCGTTGACGTGGCTGTAGGCGTGACGTCCGGCAAAATCGCTACGGCCTTCCGAGAGCGGACCGAAATATTCTTCGTCGAGATATTGCGTGGCAAGTGTTTTGTAGCGATCGCCAGCGCCGCGCTGGTACGCGAGAAATAAATTCTCCGGGATCGTGTACGACTCGTCCTGGCTCCAGTCGTCGTTTTTTCCGGGGCGCCAGTTGCGGCCGTGTTCGATTGCGCGACCGGGCAAAATCGGCGCCGCGACGTCGGTGGTGGCATCGAGAATGCGATAGGCGTCGGCATCGTTCGCGAGCCGATGCGAATCCATCAGGCTGCAGGCGAATTTGTCGTAGCAATAGGTGGGGAAGCGATTGACGTCGTAAAATTCGGGCGTGATCGTTTTCGCGTAGAGCTGATTGAGCCGAAGGACGCGTTCGCGAATTTTTTCGTCGTGCGTGATCGCGTAATTCCGCGCAAGCGCGGAAACCCACTGGCCGAACGTGCATGCGGGCGCGAAGCCCGAACCGCTGGGGGCTTTGCCGTCGAAATTCGGATCGTAGAGATACCAGCCACCGAGTTCTTCGCCGGGGGCATCTTGCCCGCTCATGGCGCGAAGCGGTTTGAGCAAGCTGTCGTCGCTCAAGTCCATCAGCACGGCGAGGGATTGTTCGCGCTGGCAGCTGTGAATCTCGCTGGTGACGGCGATGTCGGAGTAGCGGAATTCCTGGAGGATTTGAGGTGTTTCGGCGGCGGAGGGGCGGGGGCTCCAAAGCCGTGTGGTGGCCAGGCCTACGGTGGTGGCGGCCGCGAGGCGGGAGGCGTCGGCTAGAAATTGACGGCGGCCGATGGCGCTCGGGATGGCGGCTGCGACGAGTTCAGGGGAAGCGCTTTCGGCGACTTTCGCTTGGGATTCGCTTTTCTGGGCCGTACCCCCATCAATTTTTGAGGAGTTTGGAAGCTGCTGATTCTGCGTAGGTTGGGGGTTCTGCCGGATCGGGAATGGGGCCGGAGTCTGGATGTTATTGGAGTGACTCGCTTTGCAGGCGGAAAAATTTTGTCGAAGAGCGCCCATCGGGGTCTGCTTGATCTTAAGGGTAATCTTATCATAAGTTTACGGACCTGTCAAGAGCAATCGGGAGGACGGCCGCGCCGGGCGAAGGGCTGGCCGGGACGCCCTTCGAGCAGACTCAGCCTAAAGAAATGGGTTATGCAAAATACGCAATGGCTGGTTTGGGCTCGGAGGGGTGGCGGCGGTGGGGCAGAACGGACTCACGTACTGCACGGATCCCTTTGACGAGCAACGGTATAGCGACCTGCGCGCCGCGGAGATGATGGCTGCCGCTGCCGGAATCGAAGCGGTGCCCCTGGTTGCCGCATTCCAGATGGAGGAGGGGTACGCAAACGCCGAAGATTGATATTCGGTCGGCGGTGTTTGATGGCGACCGAGTTTTGTTGGTCAAGGAACGGTCGGACGGATTGTGGACGCTACCTGGGGGTTGGGCAGACATCGGGGATTCACCAAGCTTTGCGGCGGTCCGCGAGGTGAGAGAGGAATGCGGGTACGACGTGGCCGCGAAGAAGTTGGCGGCCGTGTATGACCGCGACAAGCACGACCATCCGAAAGTTCAGCATCACGTCTATGAAATTTTTCTCTTTGTGTGAGTTGAGAGGGGGCGCTGCGGAGAGCGTGGAGACGAGGGTGGATTTTTTGGGGAGGATGAGTTGCCGCCGCTTTCCCTTTCCCGCGTGACGCCGGAGCAGATTCGGCATATGTTCGGGCACCATCGGAACCCGGGGTGGGCGACATCGTTTCATTGAGAACAGAGGTGTCGGTCGACAATGAGCGGTCGAAAGGAAGAGCAAGAGATTTCGCGATGCGTGGGGTTCGGCTGGGTTCCGCAACATCCAAGCCTGCAGCCCGAAAAGCGCAGGCTGCGGCACCTAAGAGTCTCGGATTTCTTCAAGAGTCTCAGATTTAAGGTCAGGGAGGGATTGTGCGAGCGATGCGGGTGGTGGGGTTGAGTTTGGTGGCGATGGGAGGCACGAGTTTAGGTGGATGCCGGCAGGTGCGGCCGCCTGAGGCGCAGGCGCCCGTTGCTGCTGCGGTGGATTCGGCTACGTTTGATGCGGATGGGACAGCGCACATCACCCGCGTGGTGCCGATGCCCTCTACGGTTTCGCCGGAGGCGCAGAAATATCTGGAGAATTTGACGAAGAAGAGCAGTGCGCCGCAGACGTTGGAGCAGCGCCGCGCGGGGACGGACGCTTGGCGGGCGAAGCAGTCGGCCGAGGCCAAGCGCCTCTTTCCCGTGAAGGTTGAGGAGACGACGACGGCTGGCGTGCGCACCGACATTATTACGCCGCTTGCTATGCCGGCGACGAACCGCGATCGCGTGCTGATTAATTTGCATGGCGGCGGATTTAATTCGGATTCGGGGTCGCTGATCGAGGGCGTGCCGATTTCGAATCTGGCGAAGATCGAAGTGGTGTCGGTTTATTATCGACTTGCGCCGGAGAATCCATTTCCAGCGGCGGTTGAAGATGTTGTCGCGGTCTACAAGGAATTGCTGAAGACGTACAAGCCGAAGAAGATCGGGATTTTCGGAACGTCCGCGGGCGCAATCCTGACTGGCGAAGTGACATCGCAGCTCAAAAAATCGGGACTGCCGCTGCCTGGGGCGCTAGGAATGTTCTCGACGATGGCCGACATGTCGCGTCCATCCGATTCGCATGAATTGTTTGCGCTCGATGGTTTTCCGGGACGATTGCAGCCGAGCGATCCGAACCAGGTGCCGGATAATCCCTATGCCGCCAAGACCGATCGAAAGGATCCCGTACTGTCGCCGCTCTACGCCGACCTAAAAGGGTGGCCGCCGAGCCTGCTTGTGACGAGCACGAGAGATCTGCTGTTGAGCGACACAACGATCTTCCACCGTGCGTTGCTGAGCGCAGGGAACAGCGCCGAACTCGTGGTGTTCGAAGCGCTGCCACATGCGTTCTGGTATCACTACGAGCTGCCGGAAACGAAGGAAACACTCGATCTGATGTCCAAATTTTTCGTGGAGAAGTTGGGACGATAAGGAGAATACATGGTCGGGACGCTTCAGACATGGCCCACGGCGCGACGGATGAGTGGGATTTGCGGAGCAATCATGTGGGTGAGTGGATTTGTCGGAGCTCACGTTGCATTGGCAAGCAACGTTGGCCGGGTGTCCGGAGCGCGAGCCGCATTCGCATCGATGCCTATTTCAATGCCCACGCCAACTCCAGCGATCGACCCAGCGTGCAAACCCGTTTTCGACGCGAGCGACAAATTGCTGACTGTGCCGAATCACTCGTACATGACGCGCACGGCTTCGGGAGGCAAGACCAGCGTCAGCGAGACGATTTCGATTGACGGCGCGCGGTATGCGATGGTCGGCGGGAAGTGGAGCAAGAGCCCGCGGACGTTAGCGGATGCAAAGGCGCAGGAAGAAGAGAACAAGAAGACCCGCGAAGGTGATCGCGTGCAGGCATGTGGCCGATGACTCGGTGAACGGTGAGGGCGGCGGAAGTGTATACCGAACACGCAGAGACCGAGGATACGACGGCCGACACGAAGATCTGGATTTCGAAGAGCGAGGGATTGATTCTGAAGCAAGAACTGGCACTCGACCCGATCGGCGGAGCGCTGGGCGATCCAGTTGGACAAGCCAACGTCCACGCGCCCGTGTGATATGCGTTGCGGAGCGCAATTCGCGCCGAGAGCCGCGTCTAGGCTAACGCGCGATTCAGATTTTCGATCGCTTCGTCGATCTCGGCGGTGTTTTTGTAGCCGACGGTCACGGCGTCGACTCCGGCATTTCTGAAAGCGAACTTCATCGCGGCTTGGCGGTCTTCGCGATTGAACGTGCCTTCTCCCACCAGCTTCATACTAATCACGCCCATTCCATCTTTGCGGGCCTGCTTGACGTGGGTGACAACTTCGGGGACATTGCCGAGGCCTGTGGTGGCGTAGTCTTCGGCGTCCATGCTGGTGCCTTTGTGGTTCATGCGAATCATGGCGACATCGAGCCAGTGGAATTCGAGGACCTGGCGGAGGGCGGGGAGTCCGTGGACGGATGCGCCGCGGGTGACGATGGCTTGACGGTGCTGCGCTTCGACGATGCCGTCCTGCCAGCGCTTGGTATCGGACGTCCATGTGCCGGTGTGCTGCCAGTGGAGCAGCATGATGTCGAAGTAGTCGGTGTTGGCGAGCTTGCGGAGTTCGTCGAATTTTTGCTGCGGGTCGACGTCGGGATGGGTGGTGACTTTCGACATGAGGCGATACGTGTCGCGCGGAATTCCCTGAAGGGCGACGCCGAGCATGCGGTGCATGTCGCCGTAGGACTCAGCGGTTTCGAAGAAGCGGATGCCGCGGTCGTAGGCGTAACGGACGAGCTTGGTGAAATTTTCCTGGCCGATGTCGCGCTGGACCTTGCCGCTGAAGCTGCCGGTACCGAATGCGAGGCGAGTGACTCTGGTGTTGGACTTACCGAGCGTGACCCAGTCGGTGGCGGTTTGCGGTGCGGTGGGCAGCGCGGCTTTCAGCGGGAGCGTCGCTGCGACGGCGACGGTGCCGGCGGCGAGTCCGGTTTTTAGAAATTGACGGCGGGAGTGCTGACAGTGAGACATTATGCTACCTCGAATTGGGGAATTGGTCGTTCGAGCGAATCACAGCAGGGACGGCCATATCGATGTAATCGTAGTACGAAGTCGGGGCGGAGTACATGGGAGTGTCGTTGGATGAAAATCTTGGAGCACGGCCAGTAATCTTCGTCATCTTGGGTGGACTGCTTCTCGCTGCGGGTGGAGTTCTTGATTTACCGTTTCGGTTTCGAATGTACCGCATCGGCCAAAAGGGGACGGTGCTGCAGGGTGGGGCATTCAACCAGTCGCTACCACAAAATCCGTGCGGAGCACGGCTGGGCGGCGTGGCCCGTGTACCTGATGTGGGTTGCGTTAGTGTGCGGAATCGCGATGTCGATGGTTGGGTTCTTACTCTATTTCGGTACAAGTCCGACGCACGGCAGATAAGAGGGGGGTTGTGAGGGCAGACAAATAAATGAAGACGACCAGACGGGGATTTTTGGTTTCGGGTGGGGCGACGGTAGCTGGCGGAGCGTTGACGTCGTCGAGGGCGAGCATCGCGGCGCTGAGCGGCGGGGCGCAGGCGGGGAAAATCAAGGTGACCGTTTGCGGCGGGCATCCCGGCGATCCGGAGTATGGGTGCGGCGGGACGATTGCGCGGCTGACGCAACTGGGGCACGAAGTCGTGCTGTTCTACTTGAATGACGGCGGGTGGCCGCCGACTTCGTCGGCAACGCGGATCGCGGAGGCGAAGAAGGCGTGCGAGGTGTTGAAGGCGCGTCCGGTGTATGCGGGGCAGGAGAATGGGCACGCTGTCGTGGACAACGCGCACTACGAAGAGTTTGCGAAGCGGATTGAGGCCGAGAAGCCGGATGCGGTGATCACGCAGTGGCCGATCGACAATCACGCGGATCATCGCGCGATCACGATGCTGGCGTACAACGCGTGGCATACGCTGGGGCAGAAATTTGCGCTGTACTACTACGAGGTGTCGGATGGCGAGGATACGCTGCAGTTCTCGCCAAATCGGTATGTGGACATCAGCGAGACCGAGCCGATGAAGAAGGCGGCATGCTATGCGCACGCGAGCCAGACGCCGGATCGGTACTATGCGCTGCAGGATGATGTGGCGCGATTTCGGGGGATGGAGGCGGGGTTCAAGCGCGCGGAAGCGTTTGTGATGCAGTTGCAGAGCCCTTACGATATTTTCCCGTTGGCGGAACGATATGCGGTGAAGTGACCGATTACATCTTGCCGAGATGGGCAGCGGTGCTGCGCCCGTACAAGTTGTAGAGGCTCAGCCCTTGGGCGCGTAGTACCCTTTGCGGGCTAGGACGTGGAGGTCGTGATTGCCCATGTCGACTTTGATCTTGCGGAATTTGCCGTCGCGCGCGGTGTTGGTCGGGTAGTAGCCGAGGGTGTACTGGCTGCGGAGCTCTTCGGAGATTTGATCAAAGGCTTCGGCTAGATGCTTTTCGCTGTTAGCGACGATCATGCGGCCACCGGTCTCCTCGGTGATCTGTTTGGCGACGCCGGAGTTGCCGCCGAAGCGGGAATCGGCGACCAGCAAGATGTGAATCACGGTGTCGGTGCGCTGCGCGGCTTCGATCGCCTCTTCCTTGCGGATTTTGCTGCCTTCGTCTTGCGCGTCGGTGACGACGACGATCGCCTTACGTCCGGCTTCGGAATTGAGTTTTTCGTTGCAGGCGAGGAAAACCGCGTCGTAGAACGCCGTGCCAACCGTATTGCCCCCCACCGGGCCGGGATTGATCATGCCGCCCCCCATCGGCGCGTTGATGCGGGTCTTGCGAATCGCGCGGTCGAGCAGGCCGCGATCGTCGGTGAAATCGGCGAGCAGGTCGACGTCGGTGTCGAACGACATCACAAGAGCTTCGTCGCCCTTGCGCAACACGCGGTCGAGGAAGCGACCGCCCATGTCCTGAATCGCGCCGAGCATGAATTGTTCGCTGCCCGACGTATCGAGAAGCAACGCGAGCGTGATGGGGAGCGTCACTTCCTTAGAGAAGAAGGCGATCTGTTGATCCTGGCCGTCTTCCTGAATCTTGAAGTCGGTTTGCTTCAGGTCGGTGACGATGCGCTTGTTTTTGTCGCGGACCGTGACGAAGAGGTTGACCAAGTTGACCTGGCTCCGAATCACCGGACCTTGTTGCGCATCCTGTTGTTGGGTGGCCGTCGCGGGTTGATGAGCGGGCTTCGCCTTGGGTGCGGCTTCGGGGATGGCGGATGCGAGGACTACGGCGGCGGCGACGGTCGAGGCTAATCCTGCCGTGAAGGTTGCCACGAGCAGCTTCTTTACTGAACGCATGTATACTTTCCTTGAGCTGAGATGCCCGGCACGAAGTCGCTCGCAGCTGGGATGGTTCGCTTCGTAGGATGCCACGAAAGGGCGCGGGGGATGCGTAGCACCCGCCAGAGCTAGCTAAGACCACGGAAGTTTGGCTTGGGGACCATGAAAAGTCTACGAAAAATCGTTATGGCGGCGGCTGCGGGGGCGGTATTGGTGCCGACGGCGTACGTCGGGTACGGGGTGGCGGCTCAGGCTCCGCAGGCGGCGGCTCCAGCGGCGCACGCGACTGGTACAGCTCCCTCGATGAGCGATGCGCAGGCGCGCATCACAGTGAATTCGAACTTGGTGGTGCTCCCGGTAACGGTGAAGGACAAGAGCGGCGAGCTCGTGCCTGACTTGAGGCGCGATGAGTTTCGCGTCTTTGAAGATAACGTCGAGCAGAAGATCGATGTCTTTACGGCGGAGGCGTTTCCGCTGTCGATGGTGATCCTGATCGACAACGACTTGAAGGATAAGGACGCCGAGAAGGTGCAGGCTAGCCTGGAAGCGATTATCGGCGGGATGAGCGTCGAGGATGAGGCATACGTCTGTCGCTTCGACCAGTTTTTTCATCCTGGCAAAGGATTTACCAGCGATCAGGACAAGTTGGTGAAGGAATTGAAGCGTACGAGCCTCGATACCGAGGCCGATGTGGCGCCTCCGAGTCCGTCGTTTGGGGGGGCGACGATCAATAACCACTCGGCGGTGGATGATTCGGCGATCGACAAGGGTGCGCGCGCGATCAAGGGTCAGCCGACCAAGGCGTTGGATGATGCGGTGTTTGCGGCGGCGCAGCTGCTGCATGATCGTCCAAGAAGCCGGCGGCGCGTCATCGTGCTGATCTCGGACGGAGTAGACGGCGGGAAGAAATTCAACAAAGTGAGCTACGACGACGTGATGAAGGCGCTGCTGGCGGAGAATATTTCGGTCTACAGTATCGCGGTGCCGACGGCGTATCTCGAGCGGAAGATCTCGCCGATCGATCGCGAGCGCTCGCCGCTGATTCGCTATGCGGATCATTCGGGCGGCGAGGTTTATCACGCGACGAAGGAGCATAGCTTCGAGGAGTTTTATTCGCGGCTGACCGAGGAGGCGCGGAACCAGTACACCCTGGCGTATGCGCCGCACGGGACGGATCGCGGGGCGGACTATCACACGATCGAAGTGCGCGTGAAGCGCGAGGGCTTGGACATCAAGACGCGCGATGGGTACTACTCGGGGCAGATTCCGGCGGCTCAGAACCCGTAGCGCGAACGCTCAACACAACCAGTTTCGAGACAAGAAAACGAAAAGGGCGCTGCGAAGGTCACGGCGCCCTTTTTGTTTGGATTTGGAACGGCTACTTGCCCTTTTTCGGGGGCTTTGCGTCTTTCTTGGGCTTCTTTTTCATGGCGAGCTCCTGCGGACTGTTTTGAGCGGCGCATTGTTGCAAACGCCTCTTCGTTCATCGGTATACGGGCGTCGTGTGCGAGAGTCAAGTTGAATCGATGGGGTGTAAAGAGAAAATTGGAAAAATTCTGGAAGAAGGCGGTAGCGCGCCGCAGCCGATACCGGCGAGCCTAGGTGCCGAGCGCCTCTTCGTACGCGGGACACACGGGCTTGTAGGCGCAGCCGCGGCAAGCGAAGCCGCGCTTGGGCGAGAATTCGCCGGCGCGGATGTCGGCGGCGGCTTCCTGCACGACCTTTTGGGCCTCGTCGAGCTGCTTGTCGGTGCGGGTCGTCGCCTGCACCTGGTTGTTTTGCAGATAGTAAAACGCCAGCCGAACCGGTTTCAGCTCGAGGATTTCTTTAGCGGCGATGGCGTAGATGCTCAGCTGAAGATCGCGGCGGGCGTCGGCCTCCTTGCGAGACTTGCCGGTCTTGTAGTCGATGATCTCAACGTCTTTTTTGCCCAGCGAATTGATCTGGTCGATGCGCCCATGGATGATGACGTTGTTTTCGAGCGGGAGTTCGAACGCCTTCTCCTGCTCGATGACTTCAGGCGGATTGGCTAGGAAGGCTTCGTGAAAGACGCGGAGCTGTTCGATGCCGTCCTTTTTGTACTCCGATTCCTGGTATTCGTCTTCGTAGCCGGCTGAGGTCCATTCGGTTTCGAACACGCGAGCGACTTCGTCGAAGGGCAGCTTGACGCCTTTGCGATACTGGTCGATGAAGCGTCGGACCGTCGTGTGCATCACGGCGCCGAAGCTGAGCGTGGCCGCCGGGCCTTCCTTGAGCGACCAGAGCCTGCTGAACAGGAACAGTTGCGGGCACTTCCGATAGGCATCGACGGCGGACGCACTGAGCTTGAGCGGCTCGGGCGTGGGCGGGTGATAGGTTTCAGCCCATTTGGCGATCTGGGAACCGATGCGCGGGCGCTCGGACAAAGAAGGGAAGAGTAGCTTCGCGTTTTTGTCGGCGTCGTCGCTGGCGGACTTGTCGGGCAGCTTCACCTTTGGCGAGATCTGAAGGACGTCTCGCTTGCGGACGGTTGGGTCCATAAGGATGTCTTCGATGAACGTGGGAACTTTGCCTTTTTTCTCGGTGAGCGTGGTGATCGTGAGCTTGCGCTCGGCACGAGTGAGCGCGACATAGAAAAGGCGCCGCTCCTCCTGGATGTGGAAGTTGCCGGCTGGCAGGTCTTCCTTCATGAGCTTGGCGGGAAATTCGAAGAGCGGAGACCGCTCGCGCGCCGGGAAACACCCGTAATTCACGCGCAGCAGAAAAACGTGAGGAAACTCGAGCCCTTTGGCGCCGTGGACGGTCATGAGCTGCACGGAGTTGCCGGGAGCTTCGTCGTCGAGGCAAATCGTGCCAAGGCTCGACTGTTCGAAATAGTCGAGATACTCAAGAAATTCAGGCAGCGAGCGCGTTTCGCTTTTGGGTTCCCACGTTTTGAGAAATTCGGCGAGTTGGCGGACGTAGCGCTGATCGCGCGGGCTGGCGAGATGCGGAATTTCGAGCCAGTCCGTCAGGCCGCGGAGAACTTCGGCGGCGGTGCGGCGCTTTAGAGTTTTTCTCTGGGAGGCGACGAATTCGAGGAGTTCGACGAGCGCCTTGGGAGACGGATCAAACGGCAAGTCGGATTGCGGCGACTGCAACGTGTCGTAAATCGACGTTCGCTTCTTGCGCGTGCGCTCGGCCAGGCGGACGAGATCCACAGGTTCGAGGTGCCAGGCCGGCGTCGCTAGCACGCGCGCGCAGGCAATGTCGTCGAACGGCTTATGGATGAGTCGGAGATACGAGAGAACGTCTCGAACAAGCGGATGCTCAAGAATGGAAAGTCGCGTGATGACGAAAGGAATCTTTCGCTCGGCGAGTTCTTTGACGAGGCGATCGCGATGATTGTGCTGGCGATAGAGGATGGCGAAATCGCGCCACGGAGTACCGCCGCGGTGCAGGCGTTCGAGCTCACTCGCGACCCAGATCGCCTCTTCGTCTTCATTCGCGAGTTCTGCGATGCGGATGCGCTCGCCTTCCGGATGCGTGGCCGACAAAACCTTGTTCGGGAAGTCGGAGCTGACTTCGTTCTGCGCGATAACTTGCGTCGCGACGCGCAGAATGTTCGGCGTAGAGCGATAGTTTTCTGTGAGCGTGACGCGATAAGGCGACGAGTCGCGTCCAGTCTTCCAGCCGGCGAACCGCTCGAGGAAAAGTTTGAAGCTGCCAAACGACGCGCCCCGGAAACGGTAAATAGCCTGATCGTTGTCGCCGACGGCGACGATGTTGCGAGGCTCGGCGGCGAGCAGATGAAGTAGTTCGAGTTGCGCGATATTGGTATCTTGGAATTCGTCGACGAGGATGTGTTTGTACCTTTGCTGAAGCTTCTCGTGGAGCGCAGCGTCGTCGCGCACCAAGTCGATGCATCGTGTAATCAGCGAGCCGAACGAGAAGAAGTTTTTCTCGCGAAGGAGTTCTTCACTGGCTTTGTAGGAGCGCGCGATTTCCTTCTGAAGCGCAACATTTTCCAGGCGCTCTGCAAATGTGTCGTCGTCTACGAGCTTACGGTCGAGCTGCAGATCGCTTTCGAGCTCATCGGCGAAAGCCTGGAAGTCATCGCTGGAGACGAGTTCGTCCTGGCAGCGCGAGAAAAATTTGAGGAAGTCGCCGAGAAACTGGCCGGGTTCGGCAAGCCGGCGGAATTTTTCAAGCTTGAGCCGGGCCATGTTGCGGCGCAGTAGAATCCAATGGTCAACGTCTTCGAGAATCGCGTATTTGGCGCCGTTTTCGCGCAGGATTTCTTCGCAAAAGGCGTGGAACGTGAAGATGCGGACTGCACGCCCGCGTTCGCCGCACGTTTTAACAATGCGCGATTTCATCTCGCCCGCGGCCTTCTTCGTGTACGTGAGCCCGAGAATATTCTCTCCGCCAAGCGCGGCGTCGGAATCGAGGAGATGCCGAATCCGCTCGGTGATCACGCGCGTCTTGCCGGTGCCCGCGCCGGCGATGACCAGCAACGGCCCGTCGCCATGCGTGATGGCGCGGCGCTGCGCGTCGTTGAGCTTGAGAGCGGAAGCTTCGAGCGGAGAAAGATCGAAAAGGGTGGGATTCACATCATCAGGTTAAAACATTTCGGGGCGCAGAGGAAACGAAGGCCGCGAATTCAACGGGAACGGGTGCCGACGCATCGACCGTTGTTTCCCATCCACGACGATTCTTCGGTCCGCTATTCAATCAGCGATAGAACTTCTTCCCGTACGTGATGCAGGCGGACCGTCTGGGGCTTCGGGCCGTCCTGAAAATAGTGCTCGACAATTTTCCTCACATTGGCGCACAGGTCTTCCCACGTATCTCCCTGTGCGGAGAGATTTTCGGTGGTGGATTCGGCGTCGTAGCCGCCGCCGTTTTCTTTCGTTACGTCGAATACCACTTCGCTCATTACAGGGAGTTCGCTCATGGGGCCTCTCAGGGTCGAGTTCTGCGGCAGTTTGGTGCGGGATGCGGGCGAGTGAAATCGGCTGAATCCTGTAGGAAGGCGCGGAAAAGGTACCTCGGTGGCTCGCCTGTACATGAGTTGCGAGCTGGCGGCGCTATCGCTGCGACTTTTTGCCGGCAGCAACGTCAGCCGCGAATTGCGCCGACTGCCCCTTCGGTATGCTCAACGACTGCCACTTGCCCGTCTTCGATGTCGTAAGATGCTTCGCCAAAAACACGATCTGCCCGATATGCATCGAATAGTGCGCCACCTGGCGATTGATCGCCTGCATCACGGAATGGGGTTCGGTGCGAATCAACACCGTCCGTGCCAGATCTTCATCGGTCAGCGGTTCGAGCGCGTCAAACACATATTTCCATCCGCCACCCCACATGGCCATCAGTTCGTCGCGCGATTTCGGCGCATCTTCAAATTCCGTGTCGCGGTTGCGGTCTGACTTCTCCCCGTCGGTCGTCAAAAAATTCCGCCACCGTGAGCGCATGTTCCCGACCATGTGCTTGACGATGATCGCGATCGAGTTCGATTCGGGATCGATCGCGACGAATAGGCACTCGTCAGGGCACTGCTCCATCGCCCGCTCGGCCAGTTTTTTGTATTGGCGAAGAAGAGTAAGAGAATCCTGTACATAAGACGTCGAAAATTGATGTGGCATGAACGCATTTTGCAATGCCGCGAAGCCAACTGCAACGACCGGATGGACAGGAAACATGAAACGAATTGCAGGTCAACCGCGTACAGACAGATGCGGCCCAGGCGATCGGCGAAAATGTCCTTGACAGTTCGCTTTTTATTCGCCTATGATCTCACCGCATTTGTCTATGCTTCGCAACGTGAGGAGGAAATCCGTGACAATCGGCCAATCAATGCTTCCCGAATTTGATCAAGAGATGCAGAGCACGAGAAAGGTACTCGAGCGCGTTCCCGACGATAAGTGGGACTGGAAACCCCACGAAAAGTCCGGGACCGTTGGCTGGTACACCTGGCACATCTCAAACCTGCCCGGCTGGACCACGATGACGATCAAGGTCCAGGAACTAGACGTTGCCCCCAAGAACGGTGCGCCCCCCGCGCAACCCAAGCCCGAAAATCGCCAACAGGCCCTGGCGCAGTTCGACAAAGACGTCGCCGAAGCCCGAGCGGCCCTCGCAACCGTTAGCGACGCTGACATGATGGCCAACTGGAGCCTCCTGATGGGCGGCCAAAACATCTTCACCATGCCGCGCGTGGCTGTGCTTCGCGGAATGGTAATGAATCACCTGATCCATCACCGCGGCCAGCTCACCGTCTATTTCCGGATGCTCGACATTCCGGTACCGGGCTTGTACGGACCGAGCGGCGACGAGAAAGAGTTCGCCGGCGCCGCCAACGGCTAAAACAGCGAACGGTCGCTGATCCGCCTGCCCGAGACTCTCCGGGTGCCGCACCCTCCTGGCTTCAGGAGGGTGCGGGTTTAGACGAAATGCAACCCAAACCCCAACGATCCGCAACCCTCTCCTAACTTGCCTCGTCAGGTTGCATAGGGGTAGGGAATGGTTGCCTACCGCTCGAACGCCGGGTCCGATCGCTGTCCACCTGCGCAGTAATCGGCGATCTCGTATAATGGTGTCTCGGAGGCTCCCGCCATGGAGACACCCGTCATCCTGTCCGCAGTTCGCACGCCCGTTGGAAAATTTCAGGGCGGCCTCGCTTCCTTCACCGCGCCCGAGTTAGGCGCCAAAGTGATCGCCGAGGCCGCGCGCCGCGCCGGCCTCGAACCGAAGCAAATCGACGAAGCCATCCTCGGCAACGTCATCCAGGCCGGTCTCGGTCAAAATCCCGCTCGCCAAGCCGCGCTCAAAGGCGGCTGCGATCCGCGCGTGGCCGCGTTAACCATCAACAAAGTCTGCGGCTCTGGCCTAAAAGCCGTCGGCCTCGCCGCGCAAGCCGTCCAGCTCGGTGAATCGGAAATCGTCGTAGCCGGCGGCATGGAGTCGATGACCAACGCCCCCTACCTTTTGCCGCAGGCGCGGAGCGGCTACCGCATCGGCGACGGCAAACTGATCGACTCGATGATCCACGACGGCCTGTGGGACTCGTACGAAAACTTCCACATGGGTATGACCGGCGAACTCGTCGCCGAAAAATACGGCATCACCCGCGAAGAGCAAGACCGTTTCGCGTTCGAAAGCCACCAGAAAGCAATCTGCGCGCGCAAGTCGTGCTTTTTCGAAGCGCAGATCCTCCCGATCGAAGTCCCGCAAAAAAAAGGCCATCCGCTCGTGATCAAGTACGACGAATCGCCGCGTGAAGACACGTCGATGGAAGCGTTGGCCAAGCTCAAGCCGGCATTCAAGAAAGACGGCACCGTAACCGCCGGCAACGCCCCCGGCACGAACGACGGCGCCGCCGCGCTGGTCGTCACCAGTGAACGAAACGCCGCCCGCCTCGGCAAACAGCCGATCGCCCGCATCGTCGCGCAAGCGGTCAGCGGCGTCGAACCCAAGTGGGTAATGATGGCGCCCGTCGAAGCCGTCGAAAAATTGCTCGCGAAAACCGGCTGGGACCGCGACAAAGACGTCGATCTCGTCGAATTAAACGAAGCCTTCTCGGTCGCCGCCATTGCCGTCACGCGCCAGCTCAAACTCAATCCCGAAAAAGTGAACGTGAACGGCGGCGCCGTCGCCATCGGCCACCCCATCGGCGCCAGCGGAGCCCGCATCCTCGTAACGCTGCTCTACGAGTTGCAGCGCCGCAACCTCAAGCGCGGCATCGCCGCATTGTGCCTGGGCGGCGGAAACGCAGTCGCCCTCGCCGTCGAACGGACACAATAGACATGGAATGCGTCACGCTCGACGACCTCCCGCACTTTGCAGATTTGGAAGTCAGAGAGAGTTCGGACGGCTCGCTGCGAATCATGGGCACGTTTGATCATCGGAAGGGTGTCCGAGCGGGGTGGGCTTGGTTGTACATATCGCGCACCGGGTCGATGATTGGCGATATTGTCGATCTCTGATTTCGAGCGTATCGATTTTCAACTAGAAGATGCGCTTGAATTTCGCGACTCAAAGACACCCGGATATACGGTGCGACAGCCTGCCCTACAGACTCGTGGACTGCCCGAACGAGCAACAGAAGTGCAAGTCCGGAAAGGCGGATGGGATCGAGCATTGCAAGCGATGCAGCGAAAAAATGGGAGTCGGCGGTGCCGCTAGCGGTTATCAGAGTCGGGAAATCAATGGCTTTGCCGGGACTGTTATTCCAAGTACGCTCTCGAACCCTCGCTTTCTTTCGTCTATGGGCTTCAGTACTAGTGCGCGGGTTTGGCTAGGTGGATGGCTATGAAATATTGCCCCGTCTGCGACGCAGAATACTCCGACAGCCACACAATGTGCAGCGTGTGCGGTATCGAGCTTGTGCCCGAGGCGTTGCACGGGCGTCCCCTCGATGAGCGGCAGCGCAAAGAAAAAATCGTGCTTGCCTGGCGTGGTGGTGACCCAACCGCGGTCAGCGAAGTCATCCACGTCCTGCGCGACGCCGGCATCCGCCATCACGTCCAGCCGACGAACGAGCATCTCGTCTTCGAACTCGGCATGCCGCGCCCGAAATACGCCGTACGTGTTTTCGCATCCGACTTGCCGAAAGCGAAAGAACTGCTCGCCGACATCCGCGAGAGCGCACCCTTCGCCCTGGACGAACCGAGTGACCCAGAACCGGCACACGCCGTGCAGCCAGAGCACCCCCCCGCACCCAGATCAATTCACGAATGGAACGCCGCAGCTGCCAATCTGGAGCTGTGGAGCGGCGAAGATGGCGCGCTGGCGGATTTGTTGGAAGCGTGCCTGCGTGAAAACAGAATCGGCGTTCGCCGCGAAGAGCGCCCGCCCGATCAAGTGCGCCTTCTGATCATGCCCGCAGACCAAACGCCATCGCGCGAAATCATCCGCGAAGTCCTCGAAGCAACTCCCCCCGCCTGATCCTGGCGTCACCCGCGCGAAAGCCCTCTGCTACTGTGGCGCTGGTTGCGGCGTCTGCTGCGCCTGAGCCCGTATCGACTGCCGCCACTTATCAATCTCCTGCGTATGCCCCTCCACAAACGCCAGCGTTGCCGGATTCACACTCGCGGCCGCTTTCGCCGCCGGAACCGTCATGTTCCGCTTCTTCATGATCACGGCAGACTCCGCCTGGCCGAGCGATTCGATCGCCACCAGGTATTCGTGAGTCTCCATGCCGTGCTTCTTCAGCAGCCCGGTGCATTGCGGCACTTTCGCATCCATCATTTTCGCTTTCGCCGTCAGCGTGGCGTCCGCGTATGCCGGGTCGCTCGTCAGTTGCTCCCAGGCTGGACGATTTTGCTTGCGGCACGCCGCGATGTCGGCGAATCCGGCGGTGATTTGCCGAAATTTGTCCTCGGTCAGAACATACGCCTTGATGTCTTTTGGATCCTGGTCGTCGGGCGGTGGTGTCGCTTGTTGTGCGGATGCGTCTTGGTTGGCTTGGGCCGCTCGCAGCGGGGCCGGGGAAATTGTCAGCGAGAGTACGATCGCGGCACAGACCGTGCCCAGGATTCGGTTCATCATCGACGGGTCTCCTACTCCTTACGATAGACCAACGTCGATTCGAGTAAAAGCGGTTCGCAGAGTTTTGTGACCGGCTGCGGCGGAGCCATTGACGATGCTATCCGCCGAGTTCGTTAGGTCCGTTTGCAGGCGTGTCGGGGTCTGGAGCCGACGTCGACCGCGCCACACCGGCACCGACCTGAGGCGTCGCCACAACCTGCAAATCATATGCGCAGTAAGGACAAAACTTGTCGCCCTCCACAACTTCCATCTTGCACTGCGGGCACGACGGATGCAGGTTGCACTTGCAGTTTGGGCAGAAGTTAAATCGCGCGCCGACGGTCGTGCCGCATTGCGGACAGTTGTACGGCAACGGCTGCCGCATCAAAAAGTACACGATGAAGCCGATCGCAAAATACGCCGGAGTCAGCACGAGCACTAGGAACGTCCACAAGCCCGAATTCATGCCGCGACGTTTCGCATCGCGATTCACATACGCGATCATGAAGAGGTAGCAACCAAGAAAGAATGAGATGAGCGTCACAATTCCCGACAACGCAAACGATTGCACCACCGGATGACCTCTCAACTCCGGCGGAAACACCACCCCATCGTTCATCTCCGGGTTCAGATTTATCGCCACCGCAAGCGCCACCGCGATGGCCCACAGCACCGGCACCAGGTATCTCAGCCATGCCGGCACCAGCTTGAATTCCTGCCAGAAGCGCAGCCCCTTTTCGCGCTTTCGCCGGAAGCGGATTAGCCGCATCCGCTCGCTCCACGAATCGCTCAGTTGTTGTGGATAGTCCGTCATCTACTTTTCCTCGCTCGCCTTCTGCCACTCGCTCGCAAATTTTTCCTGCCGCCCATGTACCGCGACGCCGCGAACGTTCACGCCGCGTCCTTCAAATCGTCCGCACTCCGCTCCCCCGCGTTCTCCATCAACAAAATCGCCGCCGCCACAATCGCCGGCAGTGCCCACCAGACGCCGAATCCCATCTTCCACACAAAATCCGGCAGCCCCGCGCGATGCCCAAACCATTCCAGCCCGCGCCAGATATAAGGTGCCGTCGCTGCCCCCGCCACCCACGAAGCGCCGCACATCATGTAGATCAGCCGCCAGCGCGGTTCGCGTGCAAACAGTTGCTGTGCGCGCAGCCGCACGCGAAACTGGGTTCGCGCCGCCATATCGCGCGGCACTGGCACGCGCACCGTTCGCAGCGAACGCAGCGCCTGCTGCGTCGCCATCGCATCCACGCCGCACTGAGTGCATTCCCGCAGATGATCCGCCAGCCATTCCTGCTCGCTGCCCGCCAGCCCTTCGACGCGCTCTTTCGCTATCAGTGCCTGAGCGCGAGCGTGCGAATCGCTGAAATTTTGTCTGATGTTCATGCCGCACCGCCTGCCAGCAAAACCTTCAACGCTTCCAGCCCGCGATACAACCGGGACTTCACCGTTGAAATCGGCGTCGCCTGTATCCGCGCGATCTCATCCAGTTGCAGCTCTTCCTGAAATCGCAGCAGCAACACTTCGCGATAATGCGCCGGCAATTGCTCCAGTGAAGCCTGCACCTGCAGCTCGCTCTCGCCCTGCAAATAAAGATGCAGTGGCGTTTCCGCTTTTTCATCGACCAGCTCAAACGTCTTTCCCTCTTCGGGGTCGGTCATCGAGTCGAGGCTCACGGCCTTTTTCTGCCGCTGCCAGTCGATCACCAGGTTCCGCGCGATCGTAAACAGCCACGCCTCAAATTTAAATTTTCCGTCGTATTGATGTCCGCGCTCCAGAACGCGAATCCACGTCTCCTGGAAAAAATCTTCCGCCCGCGCCGCGTCTCCGCAGATGTACACCAAATAGCGGTACAGCCGATGCTGATACTCCTCGATCAGCCGATCGAGCAACTCGGGATCGCGGCGCCGCAATCCCTCCACGATCGTCTTCTTCTCGTCGCTCATCAATGTGGAGAAACGAACCGCCGGATTACCAACCGCCGCCGCAGACCCAAACGCACCCGACAGACCCGATGCCAGAACCCCGATCGACCCGACGACCGCTGACACGCCTGACGCCAGCCTTCCGCCCGACCCGGCCGCCGCCGTCGGTATACCCGTCGCTTGTATAAAGGTAGCGCTCATTCTAATAGGTATACGACCGGCCGGCCAAAAAGACGCACAGCGACGCACCCCCACTCCCGCCCTGTTTCCCCTGCCTTTCTCGAACAACAGTGATACGTGACAAACGAGTAACAATCTGCTATCCTTTGTTTGCACACAGAGAGTTACGCTCCAACGTTCTGACCAGCTTCCGTCTAAAGCCTTTAGATGCACCACTTATGCGGGGTGCTTGAAAACAGGCGTTTATCCTCATTCGCAACAACACGGATGCAAAGCAGGGCCAAGTCGAATCGCTTGCGCCATTCCGTTCCTCCTCAGCGGCGCAAATTCCCGGTCCAATCCCGGCCGCGACCCAGGAACTCGGTAAAAACACCGGTTCCTTCTCAGGTCATCCTTGGATATCTAGAAAAGTCCGCTCCGTAGTAGACTCTGCCGCGATATCAAGCACCGGCGCGCAATCGAAATCGATTTCCGCGCCAATCGTCCTTATCGAAGGGGAAAAACCATGTCTGCAAGTCCTGCGCGCTCATCATTGATCCTGCTGTGGGCTGGGGAAGATCCAGCGTTCTACGGGATGCTCACCGACGCGCTCGGCGCCGCCGGCGTCCCCTGCCAGAACATGTCCATCGGCAGCGACTCCATCGCACCCGACGCCGATCCGCTCCCGATCGACTGGAAGCCCCGCTTCGGCTTCGAGGTCGCCGTCCCGTCGCACGACATGACCGCCGCCAAGCAAATCCTGGAAAAGTTGCTAGGCGAAGAGCCGCAGGACATGGAAATCCCCGCCCAACCGCTCGATATAGCAAACGCCGAACCGCCGCTCACGCAAGCCACCGAAACGCATCCCGACGTAGTAGTCTGGAACGGCGGCGACGACAAAGTCTCCGAATTCCTGACCGCCGCGCTCCAGGAAAACGAAATCCCCATGCACATCGAAACCCCCGACGGCCAGACCCACATCTACGTCTCCGCCGCCCACGAGCCCCGCGCACGCGAAATCGTCCGCGAAATCGTAGACGCCGCCCCACCGAAATAAACGAGCCCAAGTAGCGGCAATTCGGCGTGTAGCAACGGACGTAGTCCCTTGTAGTAAACTCGGCGCCGCCATGTTTTGCCCCCATTGCAAAGCGGAATTCCGCCAAGGATTCACGCGCTGTTCGGACTGCGACGCAGACTTGGTCCACGAACCAGCAGCGAACCTGCGTGACGATTCCACAAATCAGGGCACTGGATTCATCGATGCCCACGACTCCGACCTTCGGACAATTTGGAAAGGGAACGATCAGGCGGCTTGCGTGGCGCGCTGCGGCGAGCTCCTAAAAGAAGACATTCCCTACAAGGTTGCGCAAAACGCCGCGTCGCGCGACTCTCGTATGCGTGTTAAATTTGAGTTTGAAATTGGGGTTCTGAGCAGCGACTACGACCGCGCGAAGAAGTTATTGGGCATCGACGGCGATTTACTCGACGAGCGATACAATCCCGACGACGATCATCACGAAGAAGTTGGCGACGATGAATATTCGTTCCCACCAGACGATTTGCCGCCCGATGCCGAAATTCGAAATGAAGCGTATCTCAAACCGTGGTATCCGGAAGACGCGACCATAGAAGTCTGGACGCAAAACGGCGATGACCTTTCCAACGGCATTCAAATGGCATTGAAAGAAAACCTCATCCACTCCCGCTTGGAATTGCGCGACGGAGCCCGCAAAGTGTTTGTTTTGCCTGAGGACGAAGCTCGAGCACGAAAAATCGTCCATGAAATTATTGAAGGTATACCGCCGCTGTAAAAAGGGAGCCATAGTGTCGATCGATCACATCAGGACTGTCGCAGTGCTCGGTTCGGGCACGATGGGCAACGGCATCGCCCACGTTTTCGCGCGTGTCGGCTACAAAGTGATTCTGCGCGATGTCGAACGGCGCTTTCTCGATCTCGGCATCGACACCATCGCCAAGAATCTCGATCGCGAAATCAAAAAAGGCAAGCTCGCCGAATCGGAGAAGGGAACTGTCTTGGCGCGCGTCGTTCCCGTCACCGACATGTCCGCCGTCTCCAACGCCGACTTTCTCGTCGAAGCCGTCCCCGAAAAACTGGAAATCAAGCGTAGCGTCCTGACCGAAGCCGATCACCTGCTGCGCGACGATGTCATCATTGCCAGCAACACCAGCTCGATTGCCATGACGACTCTCGCCGCGCTCACCAAGCGCCCCGACCGCTTCGTCGGCATGCACTTCATGAATCCCGTCCCCGTGATGGCACTCGTCGAAGTCATCCGCGCGCTGCAAACTAGCGACGCCACTTTCGCCACCACAATGGACCTCTCGAAAAAACTCGGCAAGACTCCGGTCGCCGTAAACGACGCGCCCGGCTTCGTCTCCAACCGCGTCCTCATGCCGCTGATCAACGAAGCCGCCTACACCGTCCTGGAAGGCGTCGCCACGCCCGACGCCGTCGACACCGTAATGAAACTCGGCATGAACCATCCCATGGGCCCGCTCGAACTAGCCGACTTCATCGGCCTCGACGTCTGCGTCGACATCATGCACGTCCTCCACGAAGGCCTAGGCGACCCCAAATACCGCGCCTGCCCCCTGCTCAAAAAATACGTAGCCGCCGGCTACCTAGGCCGCAAATCCGGCCGGGGCTTTTATCCCTATCCTCGGAAATGAAGACATTTGATCTGATTCGCGACAGCCATCTCGATACCCAGGCTTGTATCGAGAACCTCGCCGCCATCTGCGACAAAGATGAATTCTCGTTGTTCTCGTTTTCCGGGTATCGAGGTGTTAAGCCGCTGATCGGCCGGATCGTGGGCACGGAATTTCGCCTGCACAAGCGGCGGTATTGGCGCAACAGTTTCGGTCCGGTCCTATACGGCAAGATCGTTCCAGTTGGCGGCGGCGCACAGATTCAGGCATATTGGGGGTTCCTGCGCAGTGCACGCATTTGTCTGCTCATCTGGTTGGTCTTGGTCGCTCTGATTTCGGTCCCATTGATAACGGACGCCATGCGCCAATCCGTGCGTGGCCAGTTCCTCACAGAAAATAACCGTTGGCTCTTGCTTGTGGTTCCCTTCGCGCTCTTGGCGTGGGGCTTCGTGCTTCCTTATGTAGGAGGGTTTCTAAGTGCGTCCGAGAAGCCGATCATCCTGGACGCACTCAATCGAGCGATACCTGGGACGGAACTTCCGGTGGTAGAGCGCGAAAGGACATGGTTTTCACGATTAGGGTAGGGCGTCGGTGCTATGGCGAACACAAAGCGAAAATAAAGATTTGCTTTTTGTTCGCCACATGCTACCTTGGCCTTCGGCGCTTTTCAACAGGAGGCGGTCCCGGCCACTTGCCGCCACGCCAAAACCTGTCATCCTGAGCGTATCAATGAGGATACGCAAAGGATCGCAGCTTAAGACGTGGCAAGCACGCAGCCAGGCGAGCGGCCGTATAAGGCAAGCCGCACATAAAGATGGCGTCATAGTAAACCGAATGGTAAACTCCACCACTCGTTACGGAACAGTGACTCAAATAAATCTTTGCAATCGCGCTCTCCCGGGCGCGGGTCAAACAGCAGCGACCCAAATTCTCTACTGAGGTGTGAAATGGCGGACGAAAAAGCAAAACTGATTGAAGCAGCGATATCCCAGATCGAAAAGGACTACGGCAAGGGCTCGATCATGCGCCTGGGCAACCGCGACGTGTTGGTTCCCGTCAGCGTGATTCCCACCGGCTGCATGTCGCTCGACCTCGCGCTCGGCGTCGGCGGTTTCCCGCGCGGCCGCGTTGTCGAAGTCTACGGCCCGGAATCCGGCGGTAAGACCACCCTGACTCTGCAAGTCGTAGCCGAAGCCCAGAAACTCGGCGGCATCGCCGCCTTCATCGACGCCGAACACGCGCTCGATCCCATCTACGCCCGCAAGCTCGGCGTGGACGTCGACAATCTCCTCGTCTCGCAGCCCGACAACGGTGAACAGGCCCTCGAAATCGCGCAGACGCTGATCCGCTCCAATAGCGTGGACGTCGTGGTCGTCGACTCGGTCGCCGCCCTCGTGCCCAAGGCCGAACTCGAAGGCGACATGGGCGACCCGTCCATGGGTCTCCAGGCGCGCCTCATGTCTCAGGCATTGCGCAAACTCACCGGCATCGTCGCCAAGTCGCGCACCTGCCTCATCTTCATCAACCAGATCCGCGAAAAGATCGGCGTGATGTTCGGCAATCCCGAAACCACCACGGGCGGCCGCGCGCTGAAATTCTATTCGTCGGTTCGCGTCGACATTCGCCGCATTCAGGCGATCAAAGACGGCGATCGCGTCGTCGGCTCGCGCACCCGCGGCAAGGTCGTGAAGAACAAGGTGGCCGCGCCGTTCCGCGAAGCCGAATTCGACATCATCTACGGTGAAGGCATCTCACGCGAAGGCGACCTGATCGACCTCGGCGTCGATTCGGGCGTCCTCGAGAAGTCTGGAACGTGGATCAGCTTTGGCGGAGAGCGGATAGGCCAAGGCCGCGAAAACGCCCGCGTTTTTCTGAAGGAAAATAAGGACATTCGCGAAAAGGTCGAAAACACCCTGCGCAAAAAGCTCGGCATCCCTTCGGCCAACACCAGCGCCACTGCGGGAGCCGGCACCACCGGTGCTCCCCCGACAAACGGCGCTAACGGCCACGCCGCCGCACCCGCAGCGCCAGATAAGCCGCCGGTCAAGGTTGCTGCCGCAGCCGCATCTTCGTCGGATGCAGGCAAGCGACCCAGCCGATAAACCGTCGCGCACCATTCAATCAACAGAAACGGGGCGCAGATGATGCGCCCCTTGTGATTTCTAGATCGCCGTGGAAGCGAGTAACCGGTGGAAAATTAAATTTGCGGGAGCTAATTCGACTTCCCGAACTGCTCCCATTCCACCGGCGTGAACGTGTTCCCCTGAATCGTCCGCAATAAATCGTCGTACATGCTTTCGCCGTTGTCACTGTTCGTCATGATCAGCATTCCCATCTTCTTCTGGTCGAAAACGACCGCGTAGTTTTGCCAGCCGTAGTCGTGACCCTCTTTGAAAAAAACTTTGCCGTACGGCGTCCAATACAATCCCCAGGCCAAGCCATAGCTCAGCCGAATCGCATCGTTCTGATTCGTCGTCTCGGCAGACAAAGTTGGAAACTCATGCAGCGTCTTGATACGCACTTGCGGACTCAGCATCATTTCGCGCGTCTCCGGATGCAGTCCGGTTCCATTCATCACCGCCTGCAGAAACTTCGCGTAGTCCGCTACGGTCGTCTGCATCGAGCCGGCAGCGTCCGCGCGGTCGCGTCGTTGGCGTCCCAGCGATTTGCCGGCTTCGTCGTAGCCGTTGGAGAAATCGTCCTCGAACCACCGCTCCCACGTCATGCTCGTGCGCGTCATCCCGAGCGGTCGAAACACGCGCTCGACCATCAATTCTTTCATCCCGTGCTTCGTCACGGCCTCGACGACGAGCTGCAGCAGATCGATCCCCTCGCCCGAATACGCAAATCGCGAGCCCGGATCGAAATAGATGTGCAACTTTTTGTCGTCGCTCAAGACGCGCCAGTTCGGTAATCCGCTCGTATGCGCCAGCAGCATGCGCGCCGTGATCTTTTTGTATCGGTCATCGCCTGCGAGATCCTGATAGCGCGGAAACTCTGGCAGCGGCTTCGCCAAATATTGGTACACCGGCTTATCGAGATCGATCGTGCCGTCCTGTACCAGCTGCATCACGAGATACGCAAACGCCGCCTTTGTCAGCGACGCTGCGGTCCCCACCGAATTTGGCGTCATCGGTAGTTTCTTCTCAGCGTCGCGAAATCCATAGCCCTTCACAAACTCGATCTTGCCTTTCACAAGCACAGCGATGCCCACGCCGGTCACCTTGCGTGTCGCGACCGCCTTCGCCACCGCGGCATCAATTTCGTCAGCCGAAATTTTGCTTCCATCCAGTCGCGGGACTGCCGAGGCGTTTTGCTGAGCCGCGCTCGCGCCAAGCCGGCTTCGGCCCTCGGCCGAACCGCCACGTGCCGTCGCGGCCGACACGAAAATACCCGCCGTCAGCAATAACGCGAGTCTCGCCCGCGGATTCATTCGACGTGCCTTGTAAACACAAGCGTTCCGATGACCTATCAAGACGCCCAGGAATTCAATTCGTTACACGGACGATCCATCCGTTCCGGCTTGAAACATTGCCTCAAATCGCCTGTGCCGCGGGCAAAACAGCGCCGTAATCACGGTTCCATTTGCTAGAAAACTACTGTCCACCTGTACTTCGCGTGCTGCCCAATCGATCAGCCGTTCAAAACACAGCACATATTTCGTACCAGACCTACTAGACTATTGCTTGCACTCTGGCGAATCCCTACAATTTGTTTCACCAGCAACGTGTGAATGTTTCATTCAGGAGCACCAGCGGATGCCTCGCTTTTGCTAAACTGTTTGGAATCAGCTTTCTTCGCGTTGACCGGGCGCATGCAAAGTAAGAGTGCAGGCCTGACCTTCGAGGGAAGCAGCAAACGAAGAAAAGCGACATGGAAAGAGGTTGACCTAGGAAATCTCTTAGGTTAGAAACAAACACCTCCGAAGTGATCGGCAATCGGGTACATCCAGCATTGAGGTGCCGACGTTGAAGCAATTCGCAAAAGTTCTCTTGGCCGCAGTGACCGCCGTAACCGTGGCAGCGCCGATCCCGGCTGCTCCCGCGGGTGCCGCTGCGGGGAAAGTGCCCGTCCATCATTCGACGACGCGTTTCCGCGGAGTGCCGACCTTCGCCAATTCCACGCTCGCTGACATAGGGACGTTCGACGATCCAGTCGTGCGCGAGGCCGCAGTTGAGGGTCTCGGCCGCTACAACGGCGCGGTCGTCGCGGTGAATCCGAATACGGGCCGCATCCTCACCGTCGTAAATCAGAAGATTGCGTTCGGTGACGGCTACATTCCTTGCTCCACGATCAAGCCGACGATCGCGGTTGCCGCGCTGGAAGAAAATGTCATCACGCGCGACACCATGCTCCGCGTTCACGACCGCCGCGCCCGCTACATGAACCTGACCGAAGCGCTCGCACACTCCAATAACGACTTTTTCGAGCAGCTCGGCGTTCGCATGGGTTTTGATACGGTTTCCAAATACGCCCGACTCCTCGGCCTCGGCGAGCTTGCCGGCTACAATCTGCCGGAAGAGCATCCGGGTTCGTTCCCGATGGCGCCGCCGGCACATGGTGGCGTGGCTCGCATGTCGAGCTTTGGCGAAGGAATTCAGATCACGCCGCTGCAGCTGGTTTCGCTCGCGTCCGCGTTCGCCAACGGTGGCACGCTCTACTATTTGCAGTATCCCCGGACCCAGGATGATATTCAGAACTTTGCCCCGCGTGTGAAGCGCGACCTTAACATCGCCTCGGTGCTGCCGGAAGTTCGCGAAGGCCTGCTCGCCGCAGTTCTGTATGGCACGGCGAAGCGTAGCTTTGACAGCGGCGGCGACGAAACTCCGCTCGGCAAGACGGGCACCTGCAACGATCCGACATCGAAGGTTGGCTGGTTCGTGACCTACGCCGACCAGGCGCATCCGAAAATCGCGCTCGCAGTTCTCCTCCGCGGCAGCTCGCGCCAGGTTGAAGGGCCCACGGCAGCTCAGGTTGCCGGCCGCATCTACCGCCGGTTGCGCGAACAAAATTACTTCGCCACCGCAACCGCGTCGAACGACACCGTGAAGCCGATCACGATCGTCAACAGCGACTCCGGCAACTAGCAAGCTCTTCACAGGCGCAGCAGTGCTGCGCCCTGCCTGTTTGCGACGGATGATCTCACTCTGCCCTTAGAATCTGCATCGCATCCACCCGCGTTGCCCGCCGCACCGGAAAGTAACAAGCTGCCACTGCAACGCCCAGCAACATCACACTCGCGACACCTAGAGTCGCAGGATCCCGCGCCGCAACTCCGTACAGCAAACTCGACAGCAATCCGCTAAGAGTGAGCGCTCCCGCAAGCCCGAACGCGATGCCGAGGCCGGCCCATCGCAATCCCTCGCCGAGCACAAGTCCTCGCACGGCTGCTGCGTCCGCCCCAAGCGCCACGCGAATTCCAATCTCGCGCAGCCGTCCACTGACCGAGTACGCCATCGCTCCGTAAATCCCAATCGTCGCCATCAGCAGCGCCAGCAAAGCAAACCCACACAACACAAACGTCTGTACTCGTTGCGATCCGACCGAATTCTTCAGCCGGTCCTCCATCGTCGAGATATCCGCCAGGGGCAAGTCCCGCTCAACCGACCAGACCGCAGCCTTCAGCGACGTTGCGACGCGTATCGGATCGCCGCTGGTTCTCACCACGAGGTTGTTGAAGATGGAAGGGAATTGCGGTTCGGGCCAATAGATCATGAAGCCGGGAGCTGCGTCCAGCGCATCACTCTTCACGTTTCCCGCCACGCCCACAACTTCGCCGGTCAGAGGGGGCCCCCAGTTCCACATCGTCACACGGTTGCCGAGCGGATTTTCGCCGGGCCAAAATTTCTCCGCCATCGTCTGGTTAATGACCATTACCTTCACGCTGGTTTCTGTGTCGTGTGCGTCGAACCATCGTCCGCGCAGTAGTGGAATCCGCATTGTGGTGAAGTAATCGCCGGCCACGACGCGAATGTCGGCGTTCGGTTCGTCGCCCGCCTTCGGCTTAGGCTTTCCTTCCACGACAAAATCCGTCATTGCTCCGCCGCTCAACGGTAGCGTATTCACCGCCGTCGCCCCCTCCACTCCCGGAATCGCCCGCACGCGCGCGAGCACGCGGTCGAAGAACGGGGCAACCTGCAGCGGTGTGTAATGGGTTGGCGGCAGGAATAGGTTCGCCGTCAGCAAATTCTTCGCGTCGAATCCGGGCCAAACCTGCGACAGCCGCAAGAAGCTGTTCATCAGCAGTCCACCGCCCGACAGCAGCATCAGCGCCAGCGCGATCTCCGCTACCACCAGCGCGCCGCGCAGTTTCGCGCCGCGCACGCTCGTCGTCCCCTTCGTGCCTTCTTTCAGAGCTCTGTTCGGATCGGTTCGCGAAGCGGCCAGCGCCGGCACGGCGCCGAAAATCATCGCGGTCAACAGCGAAAGCGCCACCGCGAATGCCAGCACTGCTCCATCCGCGCGTACGTCGATCAGTCGCGGCACGTCCTTTGGCCCAAACGCGACGACGAGTTTAAGGCACCATATCGTCAGCAGCACGCCACCCACTGCGCCAGCCACTCCCAGCAACGCGCTTTCTACGAGGCATTGCCGCAGCAGTCGCCCGTGCCCCGCGCCCAGTGCCGCGCGCACTGCAAACTCCCGCGCGCGCGTTGTGTTCCGCATCAGCACAAGGTTGGCAACATTCGCGCACGCTGCAAGCAACAACAACCCGACGGCCCCAAGCAGCACCAGCAACGCAGGACGCACAGGTGCCGTGATCCGCTCCCGCAAGTTTCGCACCGCCACCTGGAACCCCGGATCGACTCTCGGATTCTGCTCCTGCACCCCATCTGCAAATGCGCGGAGTTCGCTCTCGGCCTGTTCCCGCGACGCGTCCGGCGCAAGCCGCCCAATCACGCCGAGAAGATGCGACTTCCGGTTCGTGCGAAATTCGTCTGTTACCAACGGCGTCCAGATCCGTGCGTCGCCCGGAAAATCGAAACCTGCTGGCATCACTCCCACGATCACGTGCGGCTGATCGCTCACGTTCAGAGTTTTCCCCAGCGCATTGGGATCACCGCCAAACTGCGACTGCCATAGGCGGTAACTCAAGATGGCCACGTTCGCGGCGCCCGGGCGCTGCTCGTCCGCGGTAAATCCGCGTCCCAGTTCCGGCGACGCGCCCAACACACCGAGCAGATCGGACGTGATCATCGCGCCTTCCGCTTGCACCGGCTCGGGGCCGTTGTTCGCAGCTCCGCGGCTGACGTTAAACGTCCATGGCCGGTAGGCTCCCGTCATTTCCAGCGACTTCGGTTTCGATTCGTTCAGATCCAGCCAGTTTGCGTACGAAAAGTTCACGGCGAAAAAAGTGCCGGGGAATCCGCTACCTTCGACATGATTTTCCTGGATTTGAACCAGTCGCCCGGGATTCGCATACGGCAGGGGCCGCAACAAGACCGTGTTCACTACGCTGAAAATCGATGTCGTCGCGCCGATGCCAAGCACGAGCGTAATCACCGCCGTCGCCGCATACCCTGGACTCTTCCGCAGCGCGCGCAGTCCAAACGCGGCGTCATGCACCAGATCTTCAAGCCAGCGCCAACCCCAAGCCTGGCGCCCAAGCTCGCCCATCGCCGTAACATTCCCGAACGCGCGCCGGGCCGCATACCGCGCCTCTTGCTCCTCGGTCTTGCTGAGGGACTGCGCTCCGCGTGCTCGCGCGGCATCTGCGAGGAACTCCCGCTCGCGCGCTTCGTGATGTAACCGCATCTCCTCATTCAACTCGCTCGCATATCGATCACGGCGCACGAACATCACCACGCGCCGCCACAACTCACCGAACCAACTCATGGCTCACACCCTTCCGCTGCAGGGCGGGTTTGCTCAGCCTGCAAAAACTCAACCACGCAACGGCCTGCTCGTGCGGGCTTCGGTCGCTCGGTCTTCTGATTCATTCGTGTCTTAGTGCAACCATCGGATCCACGGCCATGGCCCGACGCGCCGGCAGATAACACGCCGCCAGTGCAACGGTAGCCAGCATTCCCGCGGTCACACCGAACGTCGCCGGATCGCGGGGCGCAATTCCGTACAACAAGCTCGTCAGATAGCGCGTTACAAGCCACGCTCCTGCCAGCCCGAACAACAATCCCACGGTCGTTATCGCGACTCCTTGCGACATCACCATGCCCGCCACGTCGCCGCGGCTTGCGCCGAGCGCCACGCGGATTCCGATTTCCTGGGTGCGTTCGGCGACGGAGTAGGCGTTCACGCCATATACGCCAACGGCAGCCAACGCCAGCGCTGCAAATCCGAAAAATCCTAACAGCGTTGCGTTGAAGCGCGTTCCCGAGGCCGCATCGGCGACACGTTCGTCCATCGTTTTAATGTCGAATACCGGCTGCTCCGGGTCGATTTTCTGGATGACTTCACGAATCGGAACGGCGAGACCGCGCGGATCGACATCGGTTCGTACCACGAGGCCCGCGAAGGTTTCCGGCAAGCCGCCGTTTCCGCGAGCGATATAGAGTTCCGGGTCTGCCGGTTGATCGAGTTTCGTCCGCCGCACGCTGCCCACTACGCCGACGATGGTCTGCCACGGATCCTGCGCGCCGGGGCCGCCGCCGAATCGCAATCTCTTGCCCAGAGCGTTTTGCGCGTCGACACCCATGTATTTCTGAGCGAACGCGAGGTTCACGACGATCTTGTCCGTTTCTGATTTCGAGTCCAGCTCTTCAATCGTGCGCCCCGCCAGCAAGGGCACCCGAAGCGTTTCGAGATATCCGGGGCTGATATTCTCGACGAACACTGGCGGCGACTGATCGATGGGTTTGTCGTTCTGTCCTTCGAGCCGGAAGGTCCGCATCAGGATCATGCCGGTCAAGGGCAGGGAAGTGGTGAGGCCCGCGGATCGCACTCCCGGCAACGCGTCAACTTTTCTGAGGACCTCGTCGAAGAACGCGTTTCGCGGCGTGGCTTCTCCATACTTCGACATCGGCAACATGACAGACACGGTGAGGACGCGGCTCGGGTCGAAGCCCGGATTGACGTTGGATAGGAGAACAAAACTGCGCAGTAACAATCCCGATGCGGCGACGAGCACGACCGCCAACGCGAGTTCGCAGGTCGCCAGCGCATTGCGCAAGCCGCGCTGGCTGATTCGATTGCTTGCAGGGTCGCGGTTGTCTTTCAATCGGGCATCGACGTCCGGTTTGGATGCGCGCAAAGACGGAATCGCTCCAAATAGCACCACCGCGGCGCAGGTGATTCCGAGCGTGAAGAGCAGCGCCCAGCGATCGAGGGCGATGTGTTGTGCTTGCAGGAAATTTTCAGGAGCGTACGAGCGCAGTAGCGGCACTCCTGCGGCCGCTCCAGCGAGTCCCAACGCCCCTCCGAGGAAGGCGATCAGGGCGCCTTCGGTCAGCAGCTGGCGTAGAAGCCGTGTGCGGCTGGCGCCGATTGCCGCGCGGACGGCGAGTTCCTTCTGTCGATTCGCGGTGCGGGCCATCTGCAAGTTCGCGATGTTGACGCACGCGATCAACAAAACAACACCAACCGCTGCAAGCAGGATAAGAAGCGTCGGGCGCACGTCGCCAACCAATTTGTCGTGCAGCGTCACCGTCTGGACCTGAAGGCTCTCGCGCATGTGCGCGAACATCACCGGCGTGTCGGGAGTGGTCCGCTTGCTCAACGCGGAGAGATCGGTGTTTGCTTGCTCGATGGCGACTCCTGGCTTGAGGCGGCCGATGACCTGGGTCATCTGCATCTGCCGCACCGCCCAATCCACCTTCGGCGGCAGCTGAAACGCACCCAGCAATTCCGGCTTGAAACCACGCAGTGGGTATCGGAAGTCGGGCGGCATGACTCCGACCACTGTAAAGCTCTCCTGATTCAGGATGATTCCTTTGCCGACGATGTTTGGGTCGGCGCCGAATTTTCGCCGCCATATACCGTCGGTCAAAAGGATGACCTGATTGGCGCCGGGCAAGCCTTCTTCGTCGGTGAAGTTGCGGCCGATCGCGGGGCGGGCTCCGAGAATGGTGAGAATATTCGGAGTGATGTTGGCGGTGTCGATCTGCTCAGGCTCGCCCGCTTTCGTGAGGTTCATGGGTCCCGCACCGCCGATCGCGCCCATCGCTTCAAATGTGTGATTGTTCAACGCAAGGTTGGTGTACTCAGGATTTGGTATGACGGAATCATTCATCCGAGGACTAAATTCATCGATCCAGACCAGGCGGTCCGGATCGCGGTAGGGAAGCGGCTGCAGGAGGACGGCGTTGACAACGCTGAAGATGGCGGTGTTCGCGCCGATTCCGAGCGCGAGGGTCAGGATCGCGGTCGCGGCGAATCCAGGGCTTTTGCGCAGCATGCGCGCTCCGAAACGGAGATCGTGCGCGAAATCCTCGAGCCAGCGCCAGCCCCAGGCCTCGCGGCCGCGCTCGCTCAGTGATGTCGCATTCCCAAACGCGCGATTGGCGGCGAAGCGCGCTTCCTCGCGGTCGATCCCGGTCGCCATGATCTGGCCTTCTTTGAGTTCGCGGTGGAAGCGCATTTCTTCATTCATGTCGCTTGCGAATTCGTCGCGATGGGCCAACATTTTGATGCGCCGCCACAGTTCACCCATGATTCTCATGTCACGACCTCTCGTTCGCTTCTGTTTGATTCTCACGTCGCGATTTCGCGGACCGAATGATTCTGAGTAAGGTTCAAGCGGTCTGAATCACGCGGACGATTGCTCCCATCACCCGCTCGAATTGTTGCGTTTCCAATTCGAGCTGCTTTTTGCCCGCGGGGGTTAGGCGGTAATAGCGGGCGCGGCGATTTTCATCGGTGACGCCCCATTCAGCCTTGACCCAGCCCTTCACGAGCATGCGTTGCAGTGCGGGGTAGAGCGATCCTTCTTCGACCTGCAGCACGTCCTGCGAGATCTGCAGGATCGAGCGCGCGATCTCGAAACCGTGCATTTCGTGGCCGCGCGCCAATGTTTTTAGAATCAATAGCGCTAGTGTTCCCGGCAAAAGTTCGTCTCGATTCATGCAAATCGCCACCTTCCCCTTGTCAGCATAGACAGTCTATGTCTACTCCCATAGGTAGGCTATGTCAAAGGCAAAAAGTGAGCCGAGCCGAGGAATGGACTTCCACCGGCTGTGAGGCTGCTTGCTCGATGCGTTCCGGCACTCGACCGCGGCAGAAGGAAAATACAAAATCCGTGTCTGGCCGTGGCTGGGTTCCAAATCGGCTGAGGTAGAATCTATGCTTTGCCGCGAGGTGCGTCCGAAAGACGTTTTGTGGCGTTCTTGTGTTTAAGTGTCCTGCGGGCTTGGTCTTGGGAGATTTGGTGAGTCGAAAAGGTCTGGTCGTTCTCGTTGCGTTGATCGTCGTCGTGGCAGCAGGAACTGCCGCTTACATTTCTCACAGGCGCTCGGCGGATGCCGCCGTGCAGCGCGAAGAAGTCGCGTTGCAAGCCGAAGAAGTACGCGAACAGCAGCAGGTGCAGCCGGCTGATCCTCCTGCGGTCGAATCGAAAGTCGGGAAAAGCGAGAATTTTACGTCAGCGCTGCAACACGCGGGGCTCAGTTCGGACGATGCCGCTGGAGTGACCGCCGCGGCGCAGCGCGCCTTCAATCTGCGGCAGGTGCGCGCGGGTAATGCGCTCACGATCAATCGTGGCGCCGATGGGGAGCTTCGCGAGGTCGATTATCGCATCGATTCCGATCGCATGTTGAAGGTGGTACCGGCGCCCGAGAGCAAGTTCTCAGCGGAGATAAAGCCGATCCCGTCGAAGACCGAAGTCATCGCGGTCACCGGACAAATCAACGACTCGTTGTTCAAAGCGGTCGCTCAAACCGGCGAATCTCCTGAACTTGCGATGCGACTTGCGCAGATTTTTGCGTATGACCTCGACTTTTACACCGACACGCGAAAAGGCGACACCTTTCGCATGGTGCTTGAGAAAAAGAAATATGCGGATGGGAAGACCGCCGGATACGGAAAAATTCTCGCCGTCGAATACGACAACGGGAACAAAAAGTATCAGGCGTTGTTGTTTCACGACGAAGCTGGACATCCTGGCTATTACTCAGCTGATGGTAAGTCCTTGCAGCGAAGCTTCCTGCATTCGCCGCTCAAGTTTTCGGCGACGGTGACTTCGCATTTCAGCAAGTCGCGGTACCATCCGATCCTAAAATTGTTCCGTCCGCACATGGGCACGGATTACGGGGCGCCGGTCGGCACGCCGGTGCAGACGATTGGTAGCGGGCGCGTGGAGTTCGCCGGGCGGAAGGGTGGCGAAGGCAACATGATTGAAATCGCGCACTCCGACGGGTACGAAACGATGTATTTGCATTTGTCGCGGATGTTCGTGCATCAGGGCGAACGCGTCGAGATCGGCAAGACGATCGGACTGGTCGGGAGCACGGGGCTATCGACCGGGCCCCATCTGGATTTCCGTATTTTGCAGCGCGGGCAATATAAGAACTTTGAAAAGTTGGGCCTACCGCCTTCGGACCCCATCGATCGAAGAGCGTGGCCGGAATTTGTGCTGGTCCGCCAACAGTGGTTGCCCGTATTGCAAGGCGGTAGCCTCAATCCGGGCAACGCGGCGCCGCAGGTTTCGTCTTCGCAGTCGGTACCGTCCGCAGCGACTCCAACGTCGCGCTAGCCCGACCCTCTCTGATCTCACCCCTTAGTAGATGATCGGGAGCTTCGAGAAGTCGGTCGAATCGTGATCGGTCAGTCGCAGCACGAGGAGCGTGCGGTCATCGAACGGTGCGGTATCCGAGCCGCTGTAGTCGTCGGTGGCGGCGAGGATGGAAGCGGCAATTTCTGCCGAAGTCTGACGAGGCGAAAGAGCATTTAGCACCGAACTGAGCCGGTCAAAGCCAAACTCCTCCTGGTCGGCGTTTGCCGACTCCAGGATTCCATCGGACGCAAACAACAAGAGATCGCCGGGCACAAGATCGAGGATGGCCTCCTCATATTGCGTGTCGGGAAAGAGTCCGAGCGGTATGCCGGAAACCCGCACCGATTGAACTGCTCCATCGCGAACCAGCAGCGGATACGGGCCGCCGGCATTTGCGACGGTGAGACGTCGCGTGCCTGCGTCGTAAATTGAAAACACCGTGGCGATAAAGCGGCTTTCGAGGCGTGCGGCGTGCAGGCGCGTATTCAGCATCGTGAGCATTTCGGCGGGCGGGCATGGATGATCGACGATGTGCTCGCGAATGATACCGATGGCGAGTGACGCGAACAGCGCCGCGGCAGTGCCTTTGCCCGACACGTCGCCCAGTACCATGCCGAGGCGGCCTTGGCCGTAGGGGAGAAAATCGTAAAAGTCGCCGCCGAGTTCGCGCGCCGGAACATACGCGGCGGCGAGATCGAGGCCGGGGACTTCGCGCGCGCCGGTTGGCAGCAGGCTGCGCTGAATTTCGCGCGCGGTCGCGAGGTCACCTTGCAGGCGGCGTTCGGTTTCGCGCGCTTGCTCATACAAGCGCGCGTTTTCAAGTGCAATCGCAATGTAGGAGCCGAGTGTGGCGAGCATTTGCTCGTGCTCGGCGGTGAAGGCGTTGGGATCGGTGCTTTCGAGGTCCAGCACCCCGATCAGGCGATCCTGGAGCAGCAGCGGCACGACGAGTTCGGACCGCACACAGACGTCATTCTCGCACTGCACGTAGCGCGGGTCGGTCCGCGTGTCCGCAACGCGAATCGTGCGGCGCTCGCCGGCGGATGTTCCGGTGATCCCCTGATGCAGCGGCAAACGAAGACGCGTCGGAATCGAGTCACCATAGCGCAATCCGAAAACGCTTTCGAGCATCTGCGCGCTTTCGTTCCACAACATCACGCTGAAAACGTGATAGTTGACGATTTTTTTCACACGTTGCGCGACACGACGCAATAATTCTTCGCGATCGAGGATGGAAGTGAGCTCGCGGCTGACGTCGTAGAGTAACGCGAGCGTGCTGGCCTGTTCTGGCGACGCCAAGATCGAGGGCGCGGGGAGAGGATCAGCGTCTCCGGCCAGAGGAAATGGAGCCAAATTGGACGAGTCGTCCATAGCAAGAGTATACGTGTGGATCCCGAACCTATGTCGATTGGATGTTGGAACCGCGGCCCGGTAACTTTCGAACCGCAAATTACACCAAACCAAATTGGACGGGCGAACAGGGATTTCGCCGCTGTTTTTTTGGCGAAAAAGCTCGGTTACGAGCTTGATTCTGCGGCCCTTAGCGCTTTGGGCGCCGGCGCTGGCTATTGACGGGGCGGACGATTGGCTGCGGAGGGTGGGTGAAGGTCGAATTCAATTTTGGCTTGGGTTTCGGCGCGCTTGTTGTCGAGATAGGTGGGTTGGTAGCGCCACGAACGCACGGCTCGCGAAACCGCGGGAAGCATTCCGAAATTTCCGTACAGAGGTTTGAGGTCGGTGACGTAGCCGTCTTTGTCGATTGTGGCTTCCACGGTCAGCGAGCCCGACGTGGCGGCGGATTGTGCGACCGCCGGGTCAACGCGCGTCATCAAGTCGCCGAGCGATACGTTCATGTGTCCGCGCCAGAGCCAGCGCTGGCCCGGGACGCGTTCACCGGGAACGCGAACCAATCGCTGGATGTGGATCGTCGCCGACGGCGAGTTGAGTATGCGCTCGCCGGGAATTTCAACGTAGGACGCGTTGAATCCCTTGGGCGCCGGGATTTGGAGGTCGCCGGCTTGCTGCGTGTCCATCTGGACGGTGCCGGAGTTCACGGGAGCGGTGCGCGTTGCGACGTAGGAATTAGCGGAGTTTGCAGAGTTGGTACGCGACGGGACTGGGGAGGGCGAGGTGTCGGGAGAAACCGGCGGAGGCGCAGTCGGAGAATTGGCAGTGGCGAAGATGCCGCTGGGTCGTACGGAATTAATTGAGCCGAGGATGGCGGATTTCTGTGTCGCCGCGTTGCCGTTGGCGTTATAGATCGCCGAGGGATTTGAGTTTGAAGCGTTTGAGTTTGGAGGATTCGTCGCGGCTCGAGTTGACGGGGCGTTGTTCGATGGCTGGTTCGTGGCCACGGTATTGTTCGCGGTTGAATTTGAAACTTGGGGCGCCGGTTGGGAGTTCACGACGGGGGGAGGCGCTTGCGTTCGGACCGGCGCCGGCGCGCTCGCCGATGGAGATGGCGCTGTCGCGGTGTTAGCTGCGGAAACGGTCGCGGTGGACGCAGACGGAGTTGCGTTGCTTGGCGCTGAGCTTGCCTGGGTTGCAGCCGGAGTCTGCGTCGGTGCGGTCGATGGCCTAGAGTTTGCGGCATCCGATGCGGGCGGAGGAGCAGTTGCGGCGAGATATTCGCGCAAGCGATCGCGGTAATTCGTTGGCTTGGACACGGCTGCGGAAGAGGTTTGAGCAGCCGAATCGGAAACGCTGGTTCGCGCGGGTTGCGCGGATTCGGAATCGAGCGTTGAAGCTTGCGATCGCGGGTTTGCGGATTTTGGAGCCGTATTTGTTTTCGCGGTTAGCGCGGAGTCGGTTGCGGGCGCCGAACGCGCATGATCTCGCGTGTCTGCGGGCTGGCTCGATGTTGCATCCGCTGAGGCGCTGTTGTTCAAAGCAGTCGGACTCGCGTTGCCGGAATTTGAGTCGGCAGTGGAATCTGTTGCCGTCGATGGTGCGGCTGAATTGTCCGCAGAGGCAACCGGAGCGATTGCTTCGGAGTTCTGCGGTGGCGGTGTAGCGCCGTTTGTCTGCGATTCTGCCGCATAACGCTGTGACGTTAGGGCGATCTTATGCTTCACCAAGGCATTGGCGCCGAAGCATACGATCGCAAGCACCGCTGCCCACATGACCAGCGGCGTTTTCCGCCATCGCGCGGAGCGGCCACGACGCGAGCGGCCTTGGGTCGACTCGGCGGGCGGTTCGTACACAAAATCGTGATGAATCGGCAAAGGGACCGGCGGAAATTCTTCCGGGTTTGTTGCGGCGGCGAAAAGGTTCGCGTATTGATCCGATTCCCCAGCGCCAGCACGGGTGGCGGCCCCAGGCTGACTTGGCCTGACAGGTGACGGTGGCGGAGGAGCTTGGGCACGTTCGTTCGCACGCGGGCGTGGCGCTGCGGATAGTTGCGGAAAAAACTGCTGCGAAACCGATTGCTGCGAAACCTCGCCGCCGACCGGCTGCTCTTCGGTAGGGTGCTGCGGCGGAAACCAGCCGCTGGGCCCCGCATTCTCATTTCGAGACACTTCGAGTGCGACCCAATCGCGAATCTGCTGCCGATCCTGCTCGGCGAGATCGAGAAGCTGGATTCCAGAGCGTTTTTGGGTTTCTTCGGTCCAAATGGTGCGAACGCTGACGTTAATCGCTTTGCTCGCGCCGGGAAGGGTAAGAAAGACTTTGAACACGGAATTGACTGAGAGGCCCTCGGGTGTTGTGACCTGAAATCCGTTTTCGCTAACGTTATGAAGGACGCCTAGATTGCTGGAACCAAACGCGACGTAGATCGGTGTCGGCGGCGTGACGCGCGGATAAAAGCGCCGCTCGACGGGCGCGTTCATGCCAGCCATATATTCGGTCGACGTGGACATTTCGTCTCCTCAATAAATTTCGATTCCGGTGCGGCCGAGGGGGGCCGGAACCGACATAGATCGATGCTGCCAGGCTGAGTCCGAAACGTATTATTGCGCCTATATTAGATGCACGGAAGAGGCCGTTTTGTTGCGTCCGGTACTAGGTCCAGTGCACCGCGGGGGAGCCAAATTCTACACCTGGAACAACACGAAGCCATGAAGATAAGTTGCGGCGGGGAACCGGTTTGGTGCGGTAAGGCTGGCTAATCGGTTTCGTGTATGCGTGCGACAACAGGGGTTAAAACTGACCCTAAGTACAATTGTTGCGCCGTGGCGATTTTGCTTAAATAAAGTGCGGGAAATTTGCGACGAAGCTCGGCCGTTCCATGCGAATTTTTCAACTCCAGAATGAATCCGCGCGCCTATCCGTGACCTTGCGTGTCGGTGCTCTCGGTGTCGCACTCACCGGGGTTTTCACATCGGGCGCGTTCGCGCAGTCGGTGGCACCGCCGTCGTCCGGTCAGCGAGGGGCTGCCATCGCGGCGAAATCTGGTTCGCAGGATTCTGATGCCGCTCTGGCGATTTGTCCCATCGTGTACCCGGTCGATGAAACTCCATCGACTCACGGCTATCAATATGCGTTTTACGGGAACGCGTTTTTCATCAATCGCGAAGGGTACTTGCTCACGGCGGCACATGTCTTGCACTCGTTTCGAAATGGGGGCGAGCCTCATATCTTGGTGCAGCGCGCCGATGCTCCTCCGCAGATGCTCAAGGTGGAACTCGTTGCTGAGGATCGCGAGCACGATGTTGCTGTCCTGCGCGCTACGCCGAGTCCGTTTGGCAAAAGCTATCGTGTAAGCGTGCTCGCGCCGGATGCCGTGTCGGTAACGCGCGGAGAAGCGATCGTCGTTGCGGCGTTGCGCCCAAAACGTCGCCAGCCGCGGAGTTACGAAACCGAGCTTCAGGATCGATCTGCAGCACAAGTCGTCGACTTTCAAACGAGCCAACTCGAAAAGGGAATGGGCGATACCGACCTCGTGCTCTTCAATCACGAAGTGATTCTGGGCCAGAGCGGCGCGCCAGTTCTGGCAACGGGCTCGGGCGGAGTGGTGGGCTTCATCGAGGGGCAGTGGCTACGGCCTGCCGCTGGCCTGGTCGCTGGAATGCAACAAGGAGCAAGCTCGGTGGGCGCGGCCGTTCCGATTCGATATGCAATCGCGGTTTTGCATAGCAACGGCATTCCGTGGAGTGACGCCGGCGCCACCACTTCGAGGATTTCCGTCAAAGTCGCCGCCTCCCACTGACGAACTTGCGCTGACCCATCCTGGATTCTGACTTTAAGCGTCTAAAGCATTCGTAACCGATCCGTCACAGTACTATCGGCGTTTTCGCTTCCTCGGGCGAACATGGGGCGCAGGTATTTCAAGGAGCCGACAGCGTTCATTCGCGCTACGTCAGGCTACAGGGACTTGAAATGAAAGTTCGACTCGGAATTCTGGCAATCGCAATTCTGACTTCGGCTCTGGGCGCCAGATCCGCGCGCGCAGGGAATCCGCCGGGGTACGCTTACTGCGGCACCTATGGCTCGTACGTCTTGCTGTACCGATCCAACGACAACCTCGAGGAATTGGGCAAGTTGCGTTGCGGCGAGAAGGTAGAAGTCTTGAGCCGCTACTTTGATTATGTCCAGGTTCGCGCCGCGGACGGACGCGTCGGTTGGGTGGACTGGTCGGGTCTTTCCAGTTCTCCCGGCGGAACACCCAGCAAGAATTTCGGCATGACCGATACCACCGCGACGCAGCAATCCCCGGCCGTGCCAGCGCTCAACAATGCCGCCATCGTCAAAATGCGCACGCAGCGGCTGAGCGCCGACGTGATTGTGGCGAAGATTCAGTCTTCGCCATGCGAATTCGACACCACCCCTGCGGCACTGCAAAAACTGAAGCTGGCCGGCGTCCCCGACAAAGTCATCCTGGCGATGGTCGTGGCTCCGTCCGCATCCGCTCCTCCGCCCGCGCCGAAGGCGCCTGAATTTGTGAACGTGACGGTACCCGGTGGCACGTCCGTGGACCTTGAGCTCAGTTACGTCGTTTCATCGGATGATGCGACGGAGGGCCGCGTCGTGCTTTTAACCGTCGCGCACGACGTTGTCATCGACGGCACCGTCGTTTTTCGCGAAGGCGCGGAAGCGCATGCGCGCGTATCGGCCTATAAGCAGCCCGGATTCATGAACCGGCCCCCTGGTGAAATCGCATGGACGATGGAGTACGTCACTGCGGCGAACGGCGACCATGTGCCGGCGAATTTCTTTTCGAAAGAGGCGGCGGAAAATCCGATGAGCAGTTTGATGGGTGCGCCGGGGCCTTCGTGGGAATTCAAGAAAGGGAAGCCCGTAGTCGTTGCGGCCAAGACGAAATTTCAGGCTGTGCTTCCAAAAAAGGGTGCTGTCGTTCGCGTGAGCGCGTCGCAAGCGCAGACAAGCGCATCTGGGGATCCTGCGGCGGAACTGCCATCGGTCTCGAGCGATGCCACATCGGCACCTCAAGTTCAGCCGCGGCCAAAGCCGTAGGTAGCTGCACACACATCATCTCGTTTGAAGTATGAAAAACCGGTGAGGTATGAAAAACCGGGGAGATTTGGACGAAGGAAAAGGGGAACGTCGTCCAACGCTAGCCCTCGTTGGCATGGCGCACGCGAAGCGACTTCCCCTTTTCCCTCTATGACCGGGCTCAATTCCCGCTCAGGCGCGAGCTTGCCAAACGATAATCGGCAAGTCTATTCGGGAAACACTGTACGAAAGCTCAAAATCCTTGTTCAACCTCTAACTTGGTTCAACCTCGATCTAGATATTCAAAAAGTTCACGCGGAGAGGCCGCGCGAAGCTGAACCGCTCTTCTTGGTTTTTAGAACCGGAACACCGGCCCAAACGCGACCCGCAAGTTATGGTGCGACCCATTGTTGAAATAAATCTCGTCGCCAACGTCGGGCTGCAACCCGATCGGCCCCCGATGAGCCTGCAAGCCTCCACCGGGATACAAGACCGGGCTCACATCGCTTGAGCGCAAATTGCCGACGTTGCTGATGAAGGTACCAACGGTTGCCGGCGCTCTGTCGATCCTGAAATTGATGAATCCGCCCTTCACGGAAACGAACGGTTGAATCAAGATGCCCGATGTTCAGCCTCGGACCAAATTCACCGTGCAGCGTTCGCACATTCGTGCGCACGAACGTGATTGATCCCGTGCTTGGGTCGGTGAAGCCTTCCGTGAAAGTCTGATGGAAGTCGTAACTCATTTCGCCTTCGATCTTCAACTCTTTGTAGAGCTGGAAACCGGCCCGTGCGCCGACGCCGCCGAAGTTTGAACTGGTTTGATCGAGCCGGAGATCGTCCGCGAAGACTCCCATCTGCACGTGTTCTTCGCCTTGCGCGGAGGCGAGAGGCACAAGACCACCCGCCAAGAAAAGCAAAGCGCGAAAACGCTTCATGATCCGTTGTCCTTGCTAATGGTCCATGGAGAGGAGTTCACCGCGGTTCCCAGGGGCCCGGCGGGTCTTCCAGACACCAAAACTTCGATGGCGCCGAAAAAATCGCCGTTGGTCCACGGGGAATTCGCCGAGAAAATGCGGGTATTTACGAACGAATCTACATACGCCGCCGCACCGTCCATACGGTCTTTCCTGTACCCGTATCGCGCAAATTTCCCGCAGTCCGTGGTTTTTGACATCGTCTGAACATGGAGGAATGGGGAATTCAGTGGATAATACGGCGCGAATTGCCTGGCGTCCCAGCCATGGGAACCAAGTCCGGAAATTCCCAAATCTTGGAGGAACTACGCATTGACGACGCTGAAAACGCGTGGGAAGAACGGAAACCAGAGTCATCCACCCAAGCTCGAGAAGGCCAAGACCGGCATAGCCGGTTTTGACGAAATCACTTTTGGTGGTGTTCCAAAGGGACGCCCGACTATTGTTTGCGGCGGCCCTGGGTGTGGCAAGACCATGTTCGCGATGGAATTTCTGGTTCGCGGTGCGGTCGAGTTCAATGAGCCGGGTGTCTTGATGACTTTCGAAGAAACGGGCGAGGAGATGACGAAAAACGTCGCTTCGCTTGGCTTCGATCTCGATGGACTCGTTGCTTGCAAGAAATTGACATTGGACTATGTGAAGGTCGAACCCGCAGAAATGGAAGAGACGGGTGAATATGACCTGGAAGGCCTTTTCGTTCGCCTTCAATACGCTGTGGAATCGACCGGCGCGAAACGAGTTGTTCTGGACACGCTGGAAGCGATCTTTTCAGGGTTTTCAAACACCGGAATGCTGCGGGCCGAGATTCGCCGGCTCTTCCGGTGGCTCAAAGATCGCAAGCTAACCACGGTTGTAACTGCCGAGCGGGGCGACGGTACGCTCACACGCTATGGCCTCGAAGAATACGTCTCCGATTGTGTGATCTTTCTGGATCACCGCGTCACCGAACAGGTTTCCACACGAAGGATGCGCGTTATCAAATATCGCGGCACTTCGCATGGCGCCGACGAATATCCATTCCTCATTGATGAAAAGGGTTTTTCGGTGCTGCCCAGCAGCGGCATGAAGCTAACCCACGCCGTCTCCAACGAGCGCATCCCCAGCGGGGTGAGAGATCTCGACGACATGCTCGAGGGCAAGGGATTTTTCAAGGGCACGACGATCCTCGTCAGCGGCACGGCGGGCTCGGGTAAATCGAGCCTCGGAGCCTGCCTGGCGGACCGGTCTTGCCTGGACGGCCGCAAGGTTCTCTATGTTGCGTTTGAAGAATCGGCCGCCCAGGTCATGCGCAACATGCGGTCGATCGGAATTCATCTCGAAAGGCATATCAAAAAAGGACTGTTGCAATTTCAAGCGTGGCGTCCTACGCAGAACGGCCTCGAGATGCATCTCCTCCGCATCCACAAGCTCGTCGAGGAGATCAAACCAGATATTGTGATCGTCGATCCAATTTCCAATCTCATGATAGGAAACGTCCACGAAGTGAATTCGATGCTGATGCGTCTGATTGACTTTTTGAAGACGCGGCAAATCACAGGGTTCTTCACCTCGCTGACGCCGGGGGCGCAAAAAGACATCGAGCAAACCGATGTCGGAATTTCATCGCTCATCGATTCGTGGATTCTGGTTCGCGATCTGGAACTAAATGGTGAGCGGAACCGTCGCATTTATGTACTAAAATCGCGAGGAATGGCGCACTCCAATCAAGTGCGCGAATTCGTGATGTCCAGCGAAGGAATTCGATTGCTTCCGGTTTACGTAGGCGAGGGAGTCGTGCTGACAGGATCCGCTAGGCTGAATCAGGAAGCGCTGGAAAGATCGGAAGCGCTGCGGCGCGAGCAAGCTTCCCAGGAGAAAGGTCGGGCCCGGGAGCGAAAGCGCAAGGCCGTGGAGGCGCAGATTGCGGCGCTGCGTGCCGATCTAGCGGCGGATGAAGCGGAGTCGTCTTTGCAAATGAGCGAAGAAGTGCAGTGGGAATCGCGGCGTGAGCAAGACGCTGCGGCAATGGTCCGGTTGCGGAGCGGAGAATCGCGAAACAACAGACAAAACGTGAGTGCGCGGGGGGGCACATGAAACGTAAAGCTGCCGGAAAATTGAATGCCGGGGAGGGCAAGAAAGCTGGCAGCACCGAGGCAGAAAGCAAGAGCGTCAAAAACGGCGAGGTCGCCTTGGTCGAACTGAGGCTCTATGTTGCGGGGCAGACGCCAAAATCACTCGCCGCGCTTTCCAACCTGAAAAAAATCTGCAATGAGCATTTGGCCGGGCGCTACAAATTGCACGTCATCGACCTGGTGAAGACCCCCCAGTTGGCACGGGGTGATCAGATCCTCGCCATACCCACGCTGGTCAGGAATTTGCCGGTGCCGATTCGTAAAATTATTGGCGATCTGTCCGATCTCGAAAGAGTGCTCGTAGGCCTGGACCTGCGGCAGACTGGGCGTCCGAATTGAAGGCTTTGGGCAAGTCAGGGCGGTTGAATACGAAACGTAAGAAAAAGTCCGCGAAGACGAAGGGCGATCAGCACTACATCTTGCGACTATACGTGACCGGCCAGACGACGCGCTCCCTTCGATCGATCGAAAATCTGCAACGTCTGTGCGAAAAGCATTTGCGCGGGCGCTTTGAACTGCAGGTCATCGACATTTACCAGCAGCCCGCGCTAGCGGCGGAGGGGCAGATCATTGCCGCGCCTACGCTGATCAAGGCGATGCCTCTGCCTTTGCGCCGGCTGGTCGGCGACTTTTCCGATCAAAATCGAGTTGTGCTGGGCCTAGATTTGAAAACGGCCTAGGAGTCCGTTATGAAGAAGAAAAGAAAACCGATCGGGAAGGCGCGTTACCCGAAGCGCCCCAACGGGAAGCATCGAGGGTATTTGCGGGAGCGCGTCACCGAACTCGAAGAGACGCTTCGCGCCATTCGCTCTGGCGAGGTGGACGCGGTGGTCGTAAGCGCGCCTCAAGGTGACCAGGTCTTCACGCTGCAGGGCGCCGAGCACCCGTACCGGCTACTGGTCGAAACCATCGATGAAGGCGCGGCCACGTTGTCCAACGACGGTACCATTCTGTATTCCAATCGCAGTTTTGCGAACATCTTCGGCGCGCAGCTCGAACGATTTATCGGCTCACAGATCGAGCATTACGTTTCGGGCGAGTATGTGACAAGTTTGCAGACGCTGATCAGGAATGCGGTCAGCGGCAGCTCGCGAGGCGAGATCCGTTTGCGCGCCACAGACGGCCGCTCCCGAACGATTCGCCTGACCCTCACGCGAAGTTCGCAGGTTGGCATGGAGGCGATTTGCGCCGTTGCTACCGAATTGACCGAACTCGTGGAAACCAACGAAGCTCTGCGCGTTACGGAATCTTCGCTGCGACAATTGTCGGGCCGCTTATTGCAGCTTCAGGATGAAGAGCGCCGCCGCATCGCGCGTGATCTGCACGATACGACCGGGCAAAAAATCGCGGCGCTTTCGATGTCGCTGGACCGCGTTGCCCGTCTGCTCGATTCGCACAAGCCCGAACGCAAGGAAGCGCTCGACGAAGGGCGCGAGATCGTAAAAATGATCGGCGAAGAGATTCGCACGCTGTCTTATCTGCTCCACCCGCCCCTACTCGATGAATCGGGGCTTACTTCGGCGGTCCGCTGGTATGCCGAAGGATTCCAGAAGCGAAGCGGGATTCAGCTCAACGTCAACATCCCCGCGGATCTAGGCAGACTTACCACCGAAGTCGAGATGGCGCTGTTTCGCGTCGTTCAAGAAAGCCTGACGAACGTTCATCGCTATTCGGGCAGTCCGGACGCGGACATTAGTATCTTGTCGGAGCCAAATTCCATTCGCCTGGAAGTCGTTGACCGTGGCAAGGGCATCGAAGCAGGCACTTCGAGAGTGAAGGTAGAAGGAATCGCCTCGCTGGGCGTGGGCATTCCCGGCATGCGCGAACGGTTGCGGCAGTTGGGCGGGCAGCTCGATGTCGATTTTGGGCGAGACGGTACGCGAGTTACGGCGGTTGTTCCGTTCAAGAAGACGAAGATTGCCGAGGCGCTCTTTCGCGACGACGCGGTGGCCGCAAGCAAGGCCGAGATGCGCTCGGACAACGGCGTACACGCCGGAAATTCAGATCAGCGGCGTCGCATCCTCATCGCCGACGATCACGAAGTCATGCGGCGCGGCGTTCGCGGGCTTCTCGAGAGCCACGACGAGTGGGCGGTGTGCGGCGAAGCGTTCGAAGGCAGGGAAGCGGTGACGAAATCGCGCGAACTGCGACCCGATTTGATCATCATGGATATCAATATGCCCGGGCTGACGGGAATCGACGCGGCGCAGCAGATTCGCAAAGAGAATCCATCGGCGAAGATTTTGTTCTTCTCCGTGCATGAGTCTCCGCAGACGGTACGTGAAGTGGTCAATGTAGGCGCGCAGGGTTACGTTGCGAAATCGCGTGCCGGCCACGACTTGATCGATGCAGTACGAAATGTGCTGGATGGCGGGACGTTCTTCCCGACGCTGGCGCGCTCGGCGTAGTCGAGGTCCATCGAACGCTCGACAGGCTGTACGAGCAAGCTACTTTCTATTCCTGGCGATTTGTTCCGACAGAGCTTTTTCCAGTTTAGCCAACGCTGCCAATACGTCCGATGGACCGCGCAGGTGATATTTGGCGCGCGTCGGACGCGGGTTCCCGACCTGCACCGGTGCGCCGCGCCGCGCGGCGACGAAGCCCGACTCATCCGAGTAATCGTCTCCGAAATAAAAAGGGAAGCTGTGTTTGTAACCTGGGCGGCGAAGGAAGCGACTCACGGCGATGCCTTTGCCGGGGATCGAACGCGGCAGGATTTCGACATCGCGGATATTCTCGACGGCGTGCAGGCTCTTGCGAAACGGCGTCAACAAACGGAAGAGTTCGCGGCGTACGCGGCGCTGCGACGCTTTCGGCACGTCGAGCAAATGCACCGACAAGCTGCTGTGCTTGTCTTCGATCCAAACTGCCGGATATTTTCCCAGCAGGGGTTTGAGATGTTGCTGGGCTTGTCGAAGTGCCGCCAGGGCCGCTTCCGGAAGACCGGATTTGGCGTCGCTCTCCCATCCGTACAGTCCGAAATAGTGAATTCCGCGGACGCCGATGTGTTCGAGCAGTTCGGCGCGCCGGCGCCCGCTCACGACAACCAGCGTTACGTGGGGATGACGGGCGAGCCGTTGCAAGATTTTCTTCGCCGCAGACGGCAGTTTTACGAGTTCGGGGCGCGGCGCGATGTTGACGAGAGTGCCGTCGAAATCCAGAAACACAGTGACTTTGTGATGCTTGCGCAGTTGCGCCACCACCGCGTCCCAGTCTCTAAATAAGTCGGGAATTCTCCTGGAATTCTCCGCGACTGATTTTCGTGAGGTTTCGCGGGCGCGAGGAGCGGAAGGTTTCATTGCACTTCGATACGCTCCGGAGTGTCGATACGGATCTCGGTGAGGTCGGAGAGCAAGTTGGCGGCCCAGCGGTAGATGTTGTACTCGCGCACGTTGGTGCGCATGTGCTGCATGCGTGTTGCCTGCTCTTCGCTCGGCATCTCGAGCGCTTTGTGGATGGCGCCGGCGACCTGCTGAACGTCGTACGGATTCACGAGGAGCGCATCGCCGAGTTCGAGTGCCGCGCCCGCGAAAGTGCTGAGAATCAACACGCCGCGTTCGTCGTCGCGCGACGCGACAAATTCCTTGGCGACGAGGTTCATGCCGTCGTGCAGCGCCGTGACTAGGCAGACCGATGCGGCGCGGTAGAAGCGCGAGATCTGCTGGTGCGAATGATGCTGCTTCAACAGGACGATCGGCATCCAGCGGCCGGCCTGGAATCGCGCGTTGATGCGCGCGGCTTCTTCGGTCACTTCATCGAGTAACTTCTGGTAGCGATCGATCGCCGTGCGGCTTGGCGCAGCGATCTGAATGAAGCTGAAACGGCGCTGATACGAGGGGTTCGTCTCCAGGAACTTCTCGATTCCGCGGAAGCGTTCCAGGATGCCCTTGGTGTAATCGACGCGATCGACGCCAACACCGAGCACGCTCGCGTGAATATTCAGGTCGCTGCAAATTTGCGAGACGAGTTCGCCGACACTCTTGTTGGACTCGTCGCTGTGGCCATTTTCAGGTAGCGACACGCTGATGGGATATGGCCGCACCCGCGTCAGATGACCCTGGCGATTGACCTCGAATCGATCCCACGCGGTGAGCGCTTCGACGGAGCGATCGACTGACGACAAAAAATTGTTACAGTGCGATTGAATGTGGAAGCCGATCAAATCGGCGCCGAGAAGCCCGTCAACCAGTTCGCGCGCCCACGGGCAAATCCCGAAGACTTCCGGATTTGGCCATGGAATGTGCCAGAAAATCGCAACCCGCGCATCGGGCCGCGCTTCCTTGATCATGCGGGGCAGCAACGCGAAGTGATAATCCTGCGCGAGAACGATGGGCGATTCCACGCCTTGCATTTCTTCCAGCACGGCGTCCGCGAAGCGGCGGTTCACTTCCTGATACGACATCCAGTCTTCGGGCCGGAAAATCGGACGCGTATGCGCGATGTGGCAGAGCGGCCACAAGCCTTCATTGGCGAATCCTTCGTAGTAGCCTTTTTCTTCTTCGGCGCTGAGCCAGACGCGCCGCAGCGTGTACGCAGGATTGTCGGGCGGCACGCGGATACGATCGCTCCCGTCGACGACTTCGCGGTCGGCGTTACCCGATCCGTTGGCGACCCACGTTCCATTCGACGCGAGCAGCACGGGCTCCAGCGCCGTGACCAGACCGCTCGCGGGAACGATGACCTGGATCTGGCCGTTGCCGTTGTTGCGTTGGTGCATGTAAGGTTCACGGTTTGAGACGACGAAGAGCGGCTTGTTTTGCAATTTGCTGGAGAGGCTCACGCGGAGCCGCTCGGCGGTCCACAGCGAGACGTTGGATTCGCGGAGGCGTGCTTCCACTTCGGCGGTCGCGCGGGCGGCGTTGAGGTCGCGCGCCAGATGTGTGACTTCGCGGTGAATCTGATCGAACAGTTCGCCCTCAGGCAGCGCCGGGGGTGGACCGAGCTGGCCGTTTTGCCCCGTGCGCAATCCGCGGAGCCATGTGGCCGTGCGGGTGAGTGGGCCGGTCAGAGTCCAGCGCACGAGAATCAACGCCAGGCCGGAGATGAAGAGCGTCTGGACGAGCGCGGTGAGCAGGGAACTGCGAAGCGTGTGCGAAACCTGAGTGTCGATGTAGCTGGCGTCATGGGCGAGGACGAGAGTGCCGACGGCTTGGCCATTGCGGTGAAGAGGCATGGCGTAGAGCTGCATCGGCGCATCGTCGATCGGCAGGAACTCGCCGAGGCCCGCGTCGCGCAATGCCGCGCGAGTGGCTGTTGCTGGACGCGACTGAAACGATTTCGGCAGACCGGGCGTCAGAGCGAGAACGGCGCCGTTCGCGTTGTACACGGCGATGCCCTTGAGGTGTTCGCGCTGGCCGAAGCGATCGACGATGCGCTGTAGACTCTTGTCGGGCAGTGCGCGATCGAACAGCGGCTCGACGTTTTCCTGCAGGCTTTCGGCGAGGATTTCGGCGCGGCGCGAAAGATCGTTGCGCAGCATGCGCTTTTCGGTGCGTACCTGGTAGACGGCGAACAGCAGAGACACCACGACGACGCTGACGATCAACGGCAATACAATTTTCAGAGTCGTGCGCATCGAAACTTACCCTTGTGGGACATTCCAAAACACCAACAATGCATCGTGGGACGAGAAATTATCACTCCTTGGTCTCGGCCCGCTACGTCTTTGATCGATTTAAAATTTGATCGAATCGGATTCGATCGGCTGCTAGCCCGAATGCCGGTCGACCGAGAAGGACGATGGTCCGACGGCGGAAAGTTTGCCGGACACCAATCCCGTTTGCGTCGCGCGGTGTGAAGGTCTACTCAGTGGTTGGGTGACTGGATTGCCCGACCGACCGGCGGCGCCGAAAGACGCCAGGAGCAAAGTTGCCAGCGTAAGGATAGTACGGTAGCCCATCTTTGTCCCTTTCTATTGTAGCGCACAGACGGAGAATTGGATGGCTCTGGACTGTGGAAAGTCGCGCTGCCACGAACAAAATTCTGCTATAAGAAGTCCGGAATGAGGCAGATACGGCGTTCGCGATGTGGCGCTGAATACGCGCGCGCCAGCCTCCGAAATCCACAGGCCGCAATCATCGCGGCCGCGGATTTCGGAGTTCCTGCTTCCGCTGCGCTGCGGCGCGGATATAATCGCGGCCCGAAACGCGTCAAACCACATCGAGTCGCCGAGGACCCCGCCATGAATAGCCCTGCCGAGAACCGAGTCGCTATGAATCGAAGAGCCCAGCCGGGCGTCCGGCTGCCGAATTTTCGCTTCAAGCGGTCCGGCGCGATCGTTTGGCTCATGCTCTTCGCCGTAATTTCCGCGCCGCGCACGGCGGCCCAGACGTCGCCGCCAGACGCTGCAAAAGCCGTGCGGCTGGGCAAACTGTGGGACGGAAAAGGCAAAGTCTGGACCAACCCCATCGTGATCGTCGACGCGGGGAGGATTCGCGCGGTCACGACGGACGCAGCCGCCATACCCGCCGGGGCCAAAGTCGTCGACCTGTCGCACTACACCGGCTTGCCCGGCTTGATCGACGTCCACACGCATATGACGATGTACACCGATGAAACGCCCGGCGAGCCGATGCTGAAGCAGATCACCAACAATCCCCCGGCGTTCGAGGTGTTCATAGCCCGAAAGGGCGCGATGCGCACGCTCGAAGCGGGTGTCACGACGGTGCGTGATCTGGGCGCGGACCAATACATGGACATCGTCATGCGCAACCTGATCAATCGAGGAGAAATGACCGGCCCGCGCATGTTCGTCGTAGGCTACGGCCTCTACATCACGAACACGCCTTACAAACCCGGTATGAACCCGCCCGCCGGGGGAATCGCGGACGGCGTTCCCGAAGTCTTGCGCGTGGTGCGTCAGCAAATTGCAGCGGGCGTCGATTGGATCAAGTTGTACGGATCGACCGGGACCGACGACGACGTGACCGGTTTCGAAACGTTTAGCTTCGACGAGATCAAGGCGGCGGTCGACACAGCACACCAGTTCGGTAAGAAAATCGCGATCCATTCGTATGGGCCCGACGGAGCGCGCGACGCTGTTCGCGCCGGCACGGACTCGCTCGAGCACGCCACCGACCTGGACGACGCCACGATTCGCGAGATGGCAAAACGCGGTACCTATTACGTCCCGACCATCGACCACAATCGCTATTACATCGACAACGGCGACAAGATCGGCTACGCGCCCGGCTACAAAGAGCGATTGCAGGAGTTTATCCCGCGCAACGTCGAAACAACGCGTCGGGCTTTTACCGCAGGCGTGAAAATCGCTATGGGTTCCGACGCGATTTATTCGATGTTTGGCGAGAATACTCGCGAGCTCGGATGGTTTGTGAAGGCCGGCATGACGCCGGAACAGGCGCTGCAAACGGCTACGCGAAATGCCGCGGCTCTACTGGGCAAAGAAAACGACTATGGCGCCGTCGCGCCGGGGTATCTGGCGGACCTCATCGCCGTCGATGGCGATCCGCTAGCCAATATCGACGTGGCCATTCACAACGTGAAATGGGTCATGAAAGATGGCGCTGTGGTGGTGGACAAGACCGCGATCAATCCACGCTAATCAAGAAGAACCAAGTTCTGCAGCTCGACCAATTAGACTAGCGAACTTCCCAGGTGTCGCCGGCGTGCAGCAGTTTGTGCAGGTCGCCGGGACCGCGCTTGGCGATGACGTCTTTGATCTGCTGGTTCATGACGTCTTCGTAGCGCGGGAAATCGGCCCACGAGCGAAAGACACCGATGGGAGTCGGAAAGCCGGGTCGCAGCTCCATGTGCGAAAGCATGAAAGCGTAAAAGGGCCGCGGATGGTGCACGTTGTGGACGATGAGATCGGCCTCGGTGATGCCATTGCCGAGCTGCACCACTTCGATGTCGCCATCGGACTTCTGGCGAATACCCTTGTCCCGATTCTTGCCGAAGACGAGCGGCTTGCCATGTTCGAGTTGAATCACGTGCTCGCTACGAGCTTCGCGTTCGGTGAGCGAGAACCATGCACCATCGTTGAAAATGTTGCAGTTCTGCAGGATCTCAACGAAGGCTGAACCCTTGTGAGCCGCGGCGGCTTTGAGCGTGTCTTTCAGATGAGCCTGGAAGACATCGACAGACCGCGCGACGAATGTCGCTTCGGCGCCGATCGCGAGCGACACCGGATTGAACGGGCGGTCCAGCGAGCCGAACGGGGTCGATTTCGTCTTCTTGTTCACTTCGGATGTCGGCGAATACTGGCCCTTGGTCAAACCGTAGATGCGATTGTTGAAGAGCAGCACCTTGAGGCCGACATTGCGGCGAAGCATGTGAATCGTGTGATTGCCGCCGATCGAAAGCGCGTCGCCGTCGCCAGTTGCAACCCAGACTTCCAGCTCAGGCCGAACCGCTTTCAATCCAGTCGCAACTGCGGGCGCCCGGCCATGAATCGTGTGGAAGCCGAACGTATTCATGTAATACGGAAAACGGCTGGAGCAGCCAATTCCGGAGATGACGACGAAATTTTCGCGCTTGATTCCGAGTTCCGGGAATACCGATTGAACGGCGGACAGAATGGCGTAGTCACCGCAGCCCGGGCACCAGCGGACTTCCTGGTCGGTCTGAAAATCCTTCTTCGTGAGCGGCGTGATAGGCGGAAGCGTGGCCGTGGACATTGCTTAGACTCCCAACACTTCTTCGATTTTTTGTTCGAGCTCGACTTGCTTGAATGGGCGGCCCTGGATTTTGTTGAGGCCGATGGCGTCGACGAGATATTTCGCGCGAAGAATCCAGAGCAGTTGGCCCATGTTGAGCTCGGGCACGAGAACTTGTTTGTAGCGCTTGATGACGTCGCCGAGATTCGCGGGTAGCGGGTTCAGGTGGCGCAGGTGAACGTGTCCGATTTTGCGGCCAGCGGCGCGCTGCGCGTTCATCGCGGCGGTGATGGCGCCGTGCGTCGAGCCCCACGCCACGATCAACAAATCGCCATGATCGTCGCCTGCGGGAACGATGTCTGGAATGTCTTGCACGATGCCCGCAACTTTCGCGGCACGAATACGAACCATGTGCTCGTGGTTCAGCGGCTCGTAGTTGATGTTGCCGGTAACGTCTTGCTTCTCAAGGCCGCCGACGCGATGCTCAAGTCCGGGCGTGCCGGGCACCGCCCATGGGCGCGCCAGCGTGTCGGGATTGCGTTTGTACGGCAGATACACATTCGGCGAATTTTTCTCTGTCGCAAACTGCACCTTGAATTCGGGAATGTCCTCGACGTTCGGAATCTTCCAAGGCTCAGCGCCGTTGGCGAGATATCCGTCGGACAAGATGATCACGGGGATCATGTATTTGACGGCAATGCGGCAGGCTTCTACGGCGGCCCAGAAGCAGTCGCTCGGCGTCGCCGGAGCGACGATAGGAATCGGGGCTTCGGAGTTTCGCCCGTACAAAGCTTGCAGCAAGTCTGCTTGTTCGGTCTTCGTTGGCAGGCCCGTCGAAGGGCCGCCGCGCTGCACGTCGCAGATCACCAGCGGAATTTCGACTGCGATCGCGAGCCCGATCGCTTCGGTCTTTAAAGCCATGCCCGGACCGGAAGTCGTGGTAATCGCAAGTGCGCCGCCGTAAGCCGCACCGATCGCCGAAGTCACCGCGGCAATTTCGTCTTCCGCCTGAAACGTCGTAACGCCAAAATCCTTGTACTGTGAAAGCTCATGCAGAATGTCAGACGCAGGCGTGATCGGGTAGCTACCCTGGAAGAGCCGCAGCCCGGATTTTTGAGACGCCGTAACAAATCCCAGCGCCAGCGCCTGATTCCCGCTCAGGTTACGATAGACGCCGGGAGCAAGCTTTGCCGGCGGAATCTCGTAGCTGATCTGAAATGCTTCCGTGGCTTCGCAATACGAGTAGCCGGCCTTCATCGAGAGCTTGTTGGCTTCGACGAGCAGGGGCTTGTTCTTGAACTTTTCTTCAATCCACCGCTGGGTCGAATCCATCGAGCGGTTGTAAAGCCAGTAGCACATTCCCAGCGCGAAGAAGTTTTTGCAGCGGTCCATGGACTTGGCGTCCAGACCGAGATGCTCGAGCGCTGCGCGAGTCAGCCGCTCCAGTTCCACCGAGAACAAGCGGTACTTGTCGAGCGACCCGTCTTCCAGCGGGTTGACCGTGACTTGCGCCTTGCGCAGGTCGTTTTCCTTGAAGCTATCGGAATTGACGATGAGGATGCCGTTCGCCTTGAGGTCGGCAATATTGACCTTGAGCGCGGCCGGATTCATCGCGATCAAAACATCGACGGAGTCACCGGGAGTAAAGACGTCGTTCGACGCGAAATGGAGCTGGTAGCCACTCACGCCGGGCAGCGTGCCTGCAGGAGCTCGAATTTCGGCAGGGAAGTCGGGGAACGTCGCGATATCGTTGCCGTAGAGCGCGACCGTGTTGGTGAACTGGCTCCCGGTGATCTGCATGCCGTCGCCGGAGTCTCCGGCGAAGCGGATTACCGCTTGATCGATTTTTTCGGGTTTGATGCGAGAAACCGGCGTTTCAAATGCTGTCGACATGGACTCCTGACCCCATCACTCCGTAGGTACGCCGGAGTGCGCTTAGATAAGCTCCTCGCAAATGCCCCCCACAGGAGCAAAGAGGAGCGCGGCTCAATCGTCATGCCTGATCTTCAAGGATGCAGACCGCGCGGTAGCAGACTGGCGTACTGGAACAGCCAACCGCCGTGAGCCGACGCAAAAAGGATACCATACCGGCCCGAGCGCGGCGGGGAGAGAGTCCGCCGCGCAGCAATTGTGTTGTATTGGGAATGACGCGCGGAAATCGCGCTGGGTTACACAAGACAGGTTGCACAACGACGGCGCTATACGGAAGCGACGCCGTTCTCGAGCGTGTACGATTCGCCGTTGGCGCCGGTGCGGGTGAGCACGATGTCCTGCGGGCCGGACTTCGCCGCCGGGATCGTCAGCCTAAGAGTGCTTTCGTCGAGGAAGGCAACGGTAGCTGCGCCGCCGCCGCTTATCAACCCGAGGATTTGCAGTCCTATAGCTGTGCAGCAGCAAACAATTTGGGGCCCCTCTCGTTCGACAAGCGATACGAAATGACAACAATGCGCTTAACTTTCGCTTGACGTTCGCTTTCTTTTCGCCTAACGTTGTGCCACGGACGGTCCGCACCGCAGCGCCGCGATGCCGCCGAGCTCGATTCGAAAAGCGAGGTCCCCCTATGGCCCTGACCAAGCGACAGAAAGAAGTGCTCGACTACCTGGTGTCGTTCGAGACCAAACACGGATACGCGCCCAGTTTTGAAGAAATCGGCAAGGGACTGAAGCTGACGTCGCTGGCCACGGTGCACAAGCACATCACGACGCTTGAAAAGAAGGGCTTCATCCGCCGTGGATACAACCAGAGCCGTTCGATCGAGATTTTGCAGTTGCCGAAGCCGCCCAAGGAACAGGTGATCGACCGCAAGGTGCAGGAGCTGCCGCTGGTTGGACGCATCGCTGCAGGCCGGCCTTTGGAAGCGGTGGAGGAGCGAGAGACTCTTTCGCTCGGCGATTTCACCCATGGCGGCAATTCGTTTGCCCTCAAGGTGAAGGGAAGCTCGATGATCGACGACCACATTATGGACGGCGACTACGTCGTGTGCGAGCAGACTCAGGTGGCGAATCCCGGAGACATCGTGGTGGCGTTGGTGTCAGGCGATGAAGCGACCTTGAAGCGTTTCTACCGCGAGGGAGCCGGGAAAATCCGGTTGCAGCCTGCGAATTCTGAAATGTCCCCGATCATCGTACCGGCAAACGATGTGAAGATTCAGGGCCGCGTGATTGGCGTCCTGCGAAAATATTGATCCGAGCACGGCAAACTCCACAGGTCGACGCTCTTATGGCGGGCGGTCTAACCGGTCACCTCGGTTCTTTCACTACTTGGCATGCCCGGCACGGTACGTGGCCTCGCACTCCACCGCAACCAACTTGACCGAACGCGAGTCTATCTTAGGTGCTGATAGACTAGTACCAACGGAGATTTGCGGCGGATGACGCACAAGGTCGGGAGGCGATGGTTGCGGCAGGGTTGCGCTGTGTTGGCGGTAGTGGCTCTGCTTTTCACTTGGCCTTCACAGATCTCGGCGTACTCGATTCTAGCCCACGAAGCGATCATCGATGCTTCCTGGAAAGTCGGCCTAACCACCTTGCTGCTTCAACGGTTTCCCGACGCCAACCCCGAACAGCTAAAGCAAGCTCACGCCTACGCCTACGGCGGCGCGATTATTCAAGATCTCGGTTACTACCCACACGGCAGCCATTTCTTCAGCGACCTTACGCACTATTGCCGGAGCGGCGATTTCATCCTGGCACTGTTGCGCGACTCAAAAGACTTGAACGGTTACGCATTCGCTCTCGGCGCCCTCTCTCACTACGCCGCCGATAACGACGGCCACGCCATCGGAACAAATCCGTCGGTCCCGATCCTCTACCCGAAATTACAGAAAAAATATGGCGATGTGGTGACCTACGAGCAAAATCCTCTCGCGCACGTGAAGACCGAATTCGGATTCGACGTGCTCGAAGTAGCCAGGGGGCGCTACGCGCCGGACAGCTATCACGATTTCATCGGTTTTGAAGTCGATGCGCAGCTGCTGGAACAAGCCTTCCGTGAGACGTACGGCCTCGATCTGAAAGTCGTTCTGCCGAATGAGGAAAAAGCGCTCGGTTCCTACCGCCGTGCTGTCAGCAAGCTGATTCCGCAGGCCACTCGAATCGCGTGGACATTAAAAAAAAACGAGATTCAGAAGGACGAGCCCAGCGTTACGAAGCGGAAGTTTCTCTACAACCTTTCACGCGGGAGCTATGAAAAGAACTGGGGCAAGGACTATCAGAAGCCCTCATTCTTCGAGCGATTCATGGCGTTTCTCTATCGCATTCTGCCGAAATTCGGCCCGCTGAAGGTGTTGCAGCTGCGCACACCCACCCCCGAGACCGAGCGCAAATTCGAAGCCAGCTTCAATGCCGCGCTCGATCGCTACAAACTTGCGCTGCGCGATCGTCGCGAAGGTAAGCAACCTGAGGTTCCCAACGACAATTTCGATACGGGCAAACCCGATCCTCCGGGCACCTACTTCATGAACGATGATGTGCATGCCGAACTTGTCGAAGCGCTCTCGAAGACAAATTTCTCCGGGATGTCACCCGAATTGCGCGCGGAGCTGACCCAGTTCTATTCCGATCCGAACGCGCCATACGCAACGAAGCGAAAGCCGAAGGAATGGGTCAAGCTTCAGGTCGCGTTGCAACAGTTGAAGGCCGCACCCGCGGCTCCGTCCACCGCGCAGACCCTGCCGGCATTCTGATCGGCTACCTTTCTACGAGCTCGATCGCGCCCGTATCGCCCCATGAATTTTGTTTTTCCACTGAATCGAATACACTGTGCTGCGTCAGCGCCGCACTCATGAAACAATCTACGGTTTCGCGTCGCACTCAGAACGCTCTGGAATGAAGAAAAGCAAACCGATCAAGAAACTGCTCGCCGCCAACCGCAGCGAGATCGCCATCCGTATCTTCCGCGCGGCCACGGAGCTCGGCCTGCGCACCGTCGCGATCTATTCGCAGGAAGATCGCCTCAGCTTACATCGTTTCAAGGCCGACGAAGCCTACCAGGTCGGCGTCGGCAAAGGCCCGGTCCAAGCCTATCTCGATATTCCCGGGATCATTGCGATCGCGAAAGAGCACGAGGTCGACGCGATCCATCCCGGTTACGGCTTTCTCTCCGAAAATCCAGCCTTCGCGCGCGCCTGCGAAAAAGAGGGCATCACGTTCGTAGGGCCGACGCCAAATCTGCTCGAGCTGCTTGGCGACAAGACTGCCGCGCGAAAACTCGCGGCGTCAGCTGGCGTCCCGGTTTTGCCGGGCACGGAAGAGCCAGTCCGATCGCCCGAAGAAGCGCAACGAATAGCAAAAGAGATCGGCTATCCCGTCATCGTGAAAGCAGCGATGGGCGGCGGCGGCCGTGGCATGCGCGTGGTCCGCGACGAAGCTCAGCTCGCTGCATCGCTAGAAGAGGCCCAGGGGGAGGCAAAATCCGCATTCGGCGACGCGAGCTGCTTCCTCGAAAAATATTTATCACGCGCACGTCATCTTGAAGTCCAGATCCTCGGCGACACGCATGGCAATCTGCTCCATCTCCACGAACGTGACTGCTCCGTCCAGCGCCGCCATCAAAAAGTGGTCGAGGTCGCGCCCGCCGCGAATCTTCCTCCTGGCATTCGCGACCAACTCTGCGAAGCCGCCGTTCGCCTCGCTCGCAAAGCGAACTACCGTAACGCAGGCACCGTCGAATTCCTCTACGACGTTGACGCGCAGAAGGTGTACTTCATCGAGGTCAACCCGCGCATCCAGGTCGAACACACCGTCACCGAAATGGTTACCGGGATCGACCTCGTCCAATCGCAAATCCTAGTCGCGCAGGGACACTTCCTCCACGACGCGCCGATGTCACTGCCGCGCCAGGAAAACGTCCCGCTCTACGGCTCCGCTCTTCAATGCCGCGTCACCACCGAAGATCCCCAAAATAATTTCGCGCCCGACTACGGAAAGATTTCCACGTACCGCTCGCCCGCCGGATTCGGCATTCGTCTCGACGGCGGCACTGCGTACGCAGGTGCCGTACTCGCGGCCTACTACGACTCGCTCTTAGTCAAAGTCACCGCATGGGGCAAAAATCTCCCCGAAGCCTGTCGCCGCATGGACCGCGCCTTGCGCGAATTCCGAATCCGCGGCGTTACCACCAACATTCCCTTCGTCGAAAACGTCGTCAATCATCCGAAATTCCGCGCCGGCGAAATCACCACGTCGTTCCTCGACGATTCCCCGGAGCTTTTCCGTTTCCCGAGCCGCGGCGACCGCGCCACAAAGCTCCTTTCGTATCTCGGCGACGTAATCCTCAATGGCAATCCCGAAGTAAAAGGGAAGAAAATCCCCGAAAATCTCGAAACCGCCGTGCTCCCCAAGACGCCCGGCGTCGGTCCGCCTCCCGGCACGCGCCAGATGCTGCAAATGCTCGGCCCAAAAAAGTTCGCCGCATGGGCGCGCAAAGAAAAGCGCCTGCTCATCACCGACACCACCTTCCGCGATGCGCACCAATCGCTGATGGCCACGCGCGTCCGCACCTACGACATTCTCGCGACCGCCTCCGCCGTCGCGCAATGCCTCCCAAATCTCTTCAGCCTGGAAATGTGGGGCGGCGCCACCTTCGACACTTCGCTTCGCTTTCTCCGCGAAGACCCGTGGGAGCGCCTCCGCGAAATCCGCCAGCGCGTTCCCAACATTTGCTTCCAGATGCTCCTCCGCGGCGCCAACGCCGTCGGCTACGCCTCCTATCCCGACAACGTCATCAGGGAATTCGTCCGCGAATCCTTCAAGCAGGGCATCGACATCTTCCGCATTTTCGATTCGCTCAATTCCATCGACAACATGCGCGTCTCGATCGACGCCGCGCTCGAGTCCGGCGGCGTTTGCGAAGCGGCGATCTGCTACACCGGCGACAGCCTCGACGACACGCGCCCGAAATATTCGCTGAAGTACTACGTCACGATGGCGAAACAGCTCGAAAGGCTCGGCACCCATTTCCTCGCCATCAAAGACATGGCCGGCCTCTGCAAACCCTACGCCGCTTACGAACTGGTCAAAGCGCTCCGCAAAGAAATCGACATCCCGATCCATTTCCACACGCACGACACCAGCGGCATCAACGCCGCCAGTGTTCTGAAAGCGTCCGACGCCGGCGTCGACATCGCCGATGCCGCGATGGCCTCCATGAGCGGCGGCACCAGCCAGCCCAATCTAAACTCCATCGTCGAAGCCCTCCGTCACACGCCGCGCGACACGCAGCTTGACATCGGCACGCTCAACGAGTGCTCCGACTATTGGGAAGTCGTCCGCACCTACTACACGCCGTTCGACTCCGGCCCGAAGGCCGGCTCCGCGCGCCTTTACCAGCACGAAATTCCCGGCGGCCAGTACACCAATCTCCGCGAGCAAGCCGTCGCGATGGGCCTCGGCCACCGCTGGCGCGAAGTCGAAACCACCTATGCCGAAGTCAACCAACTCTTCGGCGACATCGTCAAAGTCACTCCGTCCAGTAAAGTCGTTGGCGACATGACGCTTTTCCTCATGGCCAAAGACATGCGACCCGATGACGTCTTAAAACTCGACGAGAAGCACGACCTCTCGCTCCCCAATTCGGTCGTCGAAATGTTCACCGGCGTTCTTGGCGTCCCACCCGGCGGTTGGCCGAAAAAATTGCAGAAAATCATCCTCCGCGGCGGCGAACCGCTCAAGGGCCGCTCCAGTGCAAGCATGCCCGCCGCCGAATTCGAAAAAGAAAACGCCGCGCTCGAGAAAAAAGTCGGCCACAAAGTCAGCTTCGACGATCTTCTGAGCTATTTGCTCTATCCTGAAGTTTTCCTGAAATACGATCAGTTCCGCCAAACCTATTCCGATGTCAGCGTTCTGCCTACGCCGCCATTTTTCTACGGCCTGAAATCCGGCGAAGAAATCACCGTCGACATCGAAGCCGGCAAAACGCTCATCATCAAGTTCCTCACCAGCAGCGACCCGCATCCCGACGGCACGCGCACATTATTCTTCGAACTCAACGGCCAGCCGCGGGAAGTCAACGTCCGCGATCGAGCCCTCCGCGTCGAAAAACGCACACATCCCAAGGCTGACCCTGCCGACGCCGGCCAGATCGGCGCGCCCACTGCGGGCGTGGTTTCCGGCATCGCCGTTCAAGCAAATCAGAAAGTCGAGCGCGGCGCAAAGATCCTCACGCTCGAAGCGATGAAGATGCAATCCAACATCTACGCCACGATCTCGGGCCGCATCGCGCAACTCCTGGTCACCCACGGCCAGCACGTCGAAGCCAAAGACCTGCTCGTGTCGATCAAGCCGTGAGGCTCAAACGTGAGCTCCGGTCATCTCCGCAAACACGATAAATTCCGCTCGCGCTACCTCCGCAACCAGCGCGACCTCATCATCTATCTCCCGCCCGGATACGATGAACAACCCGATCGTCGCTTCCCGGTGCTCTATCTTCACGACGGCCAGAATCTTTTCGATCGCGCCACGTCCTTCGCCGGACAAGACTGGAACGTCCAAGGCGCCGCCGACGATCTCATCAACGCCGGCAGCGTCGCGCCGCTCATCATCGTGGGCATCTACAACACCGGCAAATCGCGCATCCACGAATACACGCCAACGAAAGCGCCCAAACTCGGCGGTGGGCGCGCCGACCGCTACGCAAAATTTCTGTTGCAGGAAGTCATGCCGTTCATCCAGAACGAATATCGCGCCGACCCCAACCCGCGCCTCACCGGCATCGGCGGCTCCTCCCTAGGCGGGCTGGTCTCCCTCTACCTCGGGCTAAAACTCCCGCACTCCTTCGGCAAAATCGCCGCACTCTCGCCGTCCGTCTGGTGGAATCAGCGCGTCATCCTTCGCTTCGCCGCCACCGCCCGCGTGGATCCACACCCATCGATCTGGCTCGACATCGGCACAAAAGAGGGCCCCCGCATCGTCCCCGACGTCGAACAATTCCGCGACGTCCTGATCCAAAAAGGCTGGAGCCTCGGCCAAGACCTCCACTACGAACGCATTGAAGGCGGCGAACACAACGAATGGGCGTGGTCCCAGCGCATCGGCCGCGTCCTCGAATTTCTATATCCGGCGCATCTCTTGGCGTGATTGACGTGAACGCGAGATTCGATTGGTATGCTGACCAGAGAGTTCGAGCGAAATGGGAATCAGTCAACGAATTGAGGAGGAAGCCTCTCCCATTGTAGTGGCCGCATTCGTTGCACTCCACGCTTGCCCAATCGAAGGTGAAAGGCTACAGGTACGCGGGGCATAGCGATCTCCCGGACCCAAAAGCTTGCTTGACCTCGCCGTTTCCCTGCGGCATGGTGTCCCCTCCAATGCCCACCTCCCGCCAACAAACCATCCTCTGCGTCAGCTCCTACGAAAAAGGCGCGGAATTCTTCCGCACCTGCAAAAAACTCGGCTGGCGCGTGCTCCTCCTCACCGTCGAAAAACTCCGCGATGGAGATTGGCCCCGCGACGCCATCGACGAATCTTTCCACATGCCCGAAGACATCCTCCTCGAGCACCTGATCTACACCGTCAGCTACATGGCCCGCGCGCAGCACATCGATCGTATTGTCGCGCTCGACGAATTCGACATGGAAAACGTCTCCGCCCTACGCGAGCACATGCGCATCCCCGGCATGGGCCTCACCACGGTCCGCTATTTCCGCGACAAACTTGCGATGCGCGCCCGCGCCAAAGAAGTCGGCATTCTCGCCCCCGAATTCAGTCGCGTGCTCAACTACGACGATCTCCGCGAATTCATGTCGCGCGTCCCCGCTCCCTGGCTTTTAAAGCCCCGCTCGCAAGCCTCTGGCATCGGCATGAAAAAAATCCACGCCGAGCACGAACTCTGGCCCTGGCTCGACCAGCTCGGTGACAAGCAATCCTTCTATCTCCTCGAGCAATTCATTCCCGGCACCGTCTATCACGTCGACAGCGTCGTCTCCGAACGGGAAGTCGTATTTGCCGAACCGCACGCCTACGGCTCGCCCCCGCTCGACGTCTCCCACAAAGGCGGCGTCTTCACCACCAGCACGCTCCCGCGCGAGGCCGCCGACACGCAAACGCTCCTCGACGCGAACCGCCAGGTCATCGAAGGACTCGGCGGGGTTCGCGGCGTCACCCACGGCGAATTCCTCCGCTCCAACGCTGACGGCAAGTTTTATTTCCTGGAAATCGCCGCCCGTGTCGGCGGCGCCTACATCGCCGACGTCGTCGAAGCTGCCAGCGGCATCAACCTATGGCGCGAATGGGCATACCTCGAAATCGGAGCAGGGAAGGAGCGCTACACTCTTCCGCCCGTTCGCAACGACAGCGCCGGCATCATCCTCTGCCTGGCGCGCCAGGAACATCCCGACACCAGCGCCTACAACGACCCCGAAATCGTCTACCGCGTCCACAAATACCACCACGCCGGCTTTGTCGTGAAATCCGATCGCCGCGAACGCGTCCAGCAACTCCTCGATTCCTACGCCGCCCGCTTTCAGCGCGATTTTCTCGCCGTTCAACCCGTCCCCGACAAGCCCACCGCCTGAACGTCTCCCAAGATCTTAATAATTACTCTGTCGCCAACTAACCGCGATATATCAAACAAAAAGCGAAGACCTGTACCTCCGTCCAAGTAACCGTCTGGACTCCCTCCCCCACGCTCCATTTGCCTAGCGTTCCCACAAGGTCTACAGTTTCCAGTGCCCCGACCGATATATAAGGTTGGTGTGAGTCTTTGGGGGAGTTTCGATGTGGGGAAATAAGAAGCCGGATACGCCGCAGCCTCAGCAGCCTCAAGCTGCGCAGCCGCAGCCGACGCCAGTGGCAGTCAATCCAACAAATAATCAGTCGCCGAAGCCTGCTCCGGCGTCTTGGGAGGAAAAACCCGCGATGAGTACAGATTCGATGCGTCCTTTGAGTGGTGCAACGTCGGACCGCGCCAGCGCGCGGCTTGGATCGAGCCTGCATGTGAAGGGCGAGATTTCCGGCAGCGAAGATTTATTGATCGACGGTTCGGTGGAAGGACTAATCCAGCTCGACGAGCGCAAGCTCACCGTCGGTGCGACCGCCAAGGTCACCGCCGACATCATTGCCCGCGAAGTCGTCGTTTACGGCACCGTGAAGGGTAATCTGCGCGCGAAAGACCGGATTGAGATCAAGAAAGACGGCTCGGTGAACGGCGATCTTACTACGTCGCGCATCATGATCGAAGACGGCGCCTACTTTAAAGGCTCCATCGAGATCGACAAGACCGCCGACAAAGATTCTCACAGCGCCTTCTCCAAGAAGGACAATTCGCCGGCCACCGCTGGCAAAACGATCTAACTAGAGCTTCGCAGCTTCAACATTCACTTTCCTCCGAGCGTCGACGGCGCGGCTAACCCCGCGCCGTGTTTTCTTTCTGCGCCACACCGAACGCGTCACTCAGCCTCGATCGCCCGTACCACCGAACCAGAACCCGCGCCGGCAAGTCCACAATTTCAACCTTACCCTTCCCCTCCGATCCCATTCCAACACCGGTCAGTCCGGCGAGGGCCACTGCACTTGGCAATTCGCGAGCGGCACCATCGTTCCTGGAATCGCGATGTATCCGAGCGGTGCGCTGACGTTTCAGCCATACCTCGACGGGCCGGCTCCGCCGGAAACGCCGAAGGGTCCGCCGAGCACGCCGCTGCACGGTGGCATCGATGTCTTCGACGCGCACAGGGGGCAACTTCGTCTTCGCGTCGCGCTACCGGAACCGCTTGCTGAGACACCGACGCGCGCGCACTTCGTGACACTCGACGAAACCAGAAAGCGGATCTTGCGATCACGGCGTCTGGAGTCACCGTGATGCAGTTGGCCAACCCTCGCGATCGGAACGCTCAGCGCAAAACGTGCCTGCGAGCGGTGGCGAAACGATCACGATTCGCGGCAGCGGCTTCGCTTCCGGGATCACTGCGACGGTTGGCGGCGAGAAGGCCGCAGTGACTTTCAAAGATGCGGCTGCGATTTCCATCGCGTTGCCCGCGCTGACCGCAGGTCCGCAGCGTTTGATGCTCACCAATTCTGACGGCGAAACAACGTCGCTCGACGCCGCTTTCACCGCGAACTAGCGGACGGCCATTGCGGCGGCTTTGCCTTCGATTTGGGCGAGATCCTGGTCCGTGAGTTTGAGTTCGCCGGCTTTCATGACGCCTTCGGCTTGTTTGGCGCTGCGCGAGCCCACGATTGCGCCGGTGACGGCGGGATTGTGCAGCGTCCAGGCGATTGCGATTTCGCCGGGAGTTCGGCCGTATCGTTCGCCGATCGCGCGGAGCCGCTCGACGAGTTCGAGGTTCTGCGAGAGCTTCGGCTCGCGAAATTCCGGATTGTTTCGCCGCCAGTCGTCGGCGGGAAAATTCTCGGCGCGTTCTTTCGTCATGCCGCCGGTCAACATGCCGGAAAGCATCGGCGAGTACACGATCAATCCGACATTGTGATCTTTGACGTACGGCACGATGCTGGCTTCGATCTTGCGGCGCAGCATTGAGTAGGGCGGCTGATCGCTCGTGACCGGCGCAATTTTGGCGCAGCGCTCCATCTGTTCGGCACTATAGTTCGATACGCCGATCCAGCGAACTTGGCCCGATTTCTGGAGGTCCACCATCGCCTGCCACGATTCTTCGAGGGCAGCGCCGTTGTCTTCCGGCGGCCAGTGGATCTGGTAGAGATCGAGGACGTCGGTCTGGAGGCGTTTAAGGCTTTCTTCGCATTCCTGTTTAATCGAAGCGGCGCTGTGAACCTTGCTGACCTTGCCTTGGTCGTCCCACCGCATCGCGCATTTCGTGAAGATATAGGGGCGTTGTCCCTTCCAATCTTTGAGGGCCTTCGCGACCATCAGTTCTGAATGCCCAAGACCATACACCGCGGCGGTGTCGATCCAGTTCACGCCGAGTTCCAGTGCGCGATGAATCGCGGCGATCGAGTCGCTTTCTTCCTGTGCGCCCCAGGCGAAGGCCCATCCGGCGCCGCCGATGGCCCAGGCGCCGAAGCCTACAGGCGTGATCATCAAATCGGAATTTCCAAGTTTGCGGGTCTGCATCCTTCCTCCAGGCTTCTATGATGAAATCTCAGCGTCCGCGGTTTCGCAGCGCGCTGGCAATTCTGCTTGGGACGCTAGCGCGCAGGGTTTATGCGCGGAGGTAGTCGGGCTTCCATACTCGGATGAGCTGTTTGATTGCTTTGCGATCCTGCAGCTTTTCATCGAGAACTTTGCGCGCCAACGCGGGCAGTTCAGCGTCGCTGGCGAAGCGGAGCGAAACGATCTGGTTTACCGTGAAGTCGTCGGTGCGAGCTTGTAGATCGGAGGGAAGCAGGCGTTGGTAGCGTAGCCGCTCTTCGAGGCGGATGACGCGATCTTGTACTTTCAGCGCCATCAGACGGGCAACTAGCAGGGTGACGACAAGAGCCGCGGCGACGAAGACCGAGAAAATGGAATAAGCCGAGTAGCCCTGCGGTTTCAGCCGGAAGAACGACCAGATGAAGTTGGCCAAGAGAATCGGAGCGGCAAAAAAGTGAAATGGCGGGAAGAATTTGGCATGATTTGAAGCGTTCTGTTCGGCCACGAGGATCCTCCAATGGATCAGGCTGAGACGGTGTCGGATAGCAACAAATTGAGCGTTGAAGAGTCCAAATTTACCGACGGCAGATTCATTTTTGCGCTGATCCGGTGTGCATCAAATCGCGCATCGAGGCATCTAAGCCAGCAAGAAGACCCGCGGGACGCAACAGTAGCATGACGACGGCTTGGCGAGGGCGGAAGACGAACCGGTACAGGCAAATGTGGAACTTCGGAAGAAAACGGAGAAATGGAATGGCTAAGGCGACCTGGGGTGGCAAGGTAATCGCAGAAAGCAACGCGTGCAAGGAAGTGGAAGGGAACCAGTATTTCCCGGCCAGCGCAGTGAAGAAGGAATTTTTGAAGCCGAGTTCGCATACGTCGGAGTGCCCTTGGAAGGGTACGGCGCATTATTACAGCCTGGAAGTGAACGGGATGCGGAACGATGATGCGGCCTGGTATTACCCGGCGCCAAAGGAAGCTGCGGCGGAGATCAAGGATTACGTGGCGTTCTGGAAGGGCGTACACGTCGACGCTTGAAGGGAACCCCGCTCCTGTTGGTTGCGAAGCATTCATTTTGGCGAGTCGCTTTTATAGATGGAGCCGTTGTGCATTACGAAGCGGACGTGCTCCAGTTCGCTGATGTCCTTTAAGGGGTCGCCGGGGACGGCGATGATGTCGGCGTAGGCTCCTGCGGCTACAACTCCAATTTCGCCTTTCAAATCGAGCATTTCGGCGGGGCGCGAGGTTGCCGCCTGAATTGCGTCCATCGGGGACATTCCGAAATCCACCATGCGCGGGAATTCGCGCGCGATCGACTCGGTCCAGGGCATTCCACCGATGTCGGTGCCGAAGATAATTTTCAAGTGGGCTTGAAGAGCTTTCTTATAGGAGGTTTCGTGTGCGGCGGCGCGTGCGCGATCGCGCTTGCCTGCCGGCGTATCTTCGGGCTCCCAATCTTCGTAGTAAATCTGTAGCGTCGGGCAATACCACGTGCCCTGCGCTGCCATTTGTTTGATCTGCGCATCGGTCATGTCGAGGCCATGCTCGATGGAGTCGCAGCCGCCGTCGAGCGCGCGCTGCAAGCCGATGCCGTTGTAGGCGTGACAAGCGACTTTCTTTCCCCACCCGTGAGCTTCCTCCACGATTGCTTTTAGCTCTTCGACCGTCAACGTTGGCTGCGAGACGAGATGGCCTTGCTTGTCGACCCACGAGCGGTGCGTCATGTAGACCTTGATCCAGTCGGCGCCGTGGTCGAGTTGCTGGCGGGCAGCTTTGCGCGCTTCGACCGGGCCGTCGATGATCTGCGCGCCTTTCGGCATGTCGAGTTCGGGTGCGTAGCCTTCGAGGTTGTATCCGCCGGTGGAGGAGATCGCTCGGGTGGCGCAGAACAGGCGCGGGCCGGGAATTGTGCCTTCGGCGATGGCTTGCTTGATTTCGACATCCCCGTAGCCAGCGCCTTCGGTTTCGAGGTCGCGGAGCGTGGTGAAACCTTGGTCGAGAGCGCGGCGGCAGGCGAAGGTGGCGCGAGCGGCGCGCAGGGCGATGCCTGCTTTCAGGATATTCGCGTCGTAGCCGCCTTTGGCGGGGTCTTCACCCCAGAGGAAGATGTGAGTATGCGAGTCGATGAGACCGGGGAGAACGGTGGCGTTGGAGAGGTCGATCACGTTGGCGCCTGCGGGGATTTGCGCGGAGGCGTCGGAGACCTTTTCGATGTGATCGCCGCGGACGAAGATGAGCTGGTTTTTGCGCGGGGAGTTGCTGGTGCCGTCGATGAGGGAGCCGGCGCGGATTACGGTGACGGCCGGCACGGCGGTAGTTTGCGCGCGCGTGGGATGAGGCGTTATGGCGAGCAGCCATGAGGCGCAGAGCGAGAACATCAGAACGCTTATCGATCGCATGGAATTCTCCGGGAAGCGGCCGTAGCTTGCCGCAGGAGATGAAATTTGGCAAGGAGCGGCGTTCCAAATTGGGAATTTGGTGGGTCACTGAGCCCACCCCCTGCGCTGTCGGCATGGGGTCGATCGGGATGGGCGGGTTTGGTTTACAGCCGCAGGGCTGCGCCCTGCGCTATAGGTGCGGAATTAGCGCCAGTCTTTGAGGCGGCCGGCCTGCTGCCACCAGGTACGGCAACGCTCCAGCTGGGGCTCGATGTCTTGTTCGGACCAGCCGGAAGGCAGGGCGCAGGCATCTTCGTGCGTAATGTTGCCCAGCCCGTACATTGCGTCGTAGCGGATATAGGCGCTTTCATCCGAAAGAAGCTCGGCCATGACGGGGGCCGTTTTTGGATCCCTCAAATTCTCGCTCAACGCGTTCAGCGCGGACTGCCGGGTGATTTCGCCGGGGGCGCTGTTGAGGATGGCGACCAGTTCCTCAGCCGCGTCCGGGTTGGAGACATTTCGCACTTCCAGAGCGATTTCGTTTTCGGGCACGGATTTTTCTGCGGTGGCCAAGAGGCGCCTTGTCTCGGGCAGAACCGTTATGTCGCCGGTACGAAGCGCAGCGTAGACAGCCCACTTTGACTCTAGTTCGTCGCTGTCGGCGATCACTCGATGAAGAGCGTCGCGGGAAGACGGCAACTTCAAGCCACCGAGGCGCTGGATGCTGAGCAGGCGAACACCGGAGTTCTGGTCTGCAGGACCTGCCATGAAATCGGCTTCCATCTGCACTGTCCAGTCGGCACTTTTGAGATTTGGACCGAGAAGCGGCGAGATTGCCAACGCACCGATGCAGTCGTCGATCATTTCGAGGTGTTAGCCTTTCTTTACTGCAAACACGATCCAATGATCGTCGGGATGAAAGTCGATGCAATTGTGGCCGTTGGTGCCGAAGGCGCTAGGAGTGGTGAAGGACAAGGAAACGATGGGAGCGTCTGCGCCACGATACCAGCGGTCAACCCGAATGGTTGCGACGGAAGGAATCGAGATGTGGCGATCGGTGCTCGTGGAGGAGGGAGTGACGGTCATAACCTGGCCGCGGAAGACGTGAGGGGCCTGATCGGCGAGGGCGCGGACGTCGGCCGTGGAGGGAGGTGGCATTAGTCGAGACCAGAGGGGTGCTGCGGACAGAAGCAGGGACGTTAGGAAAACAGAGAGGAGGAATCGTCGAATCCTCTTCTCGGATGGTGAGGTCAAAGGACGGGGCATGGAGTTATTCGTGGCGGAGGGCTTCTACTGGGTGGATTTGGGTGGCGGTGTGGGCGGGGAGGGTGCAGGCGGTTAGGGCGGCGGCGGCTAGGACGACGATGACGATGGCGATGACGGCGGGGTTGGCGGCGTCGATGCCTTGGAGTTTGCCGGCTAAGAGGCGGCTGGACGCTATGCTGAGGATGGTGCCGAGGAGGAAGCCCACGACCAGGACGCGAGACATAGCGGAGATGACCAGGCGGAGGACGTTGGCGGGAGTTGCGCCTAAGGCCATGCGGATGCCGAATTCGCGGGTGCGGCGCGAGACGCTGTACGAGACGACGCCGAAGATGCCGATGCTGGCAAGAGCAAGACCGATGACGCCGAAAACGCCGAACAGGAAGGTGGCAAAGCGGGGATAGGCCTTTTCTCGGCCCAGGAAATAGTCCAGCGGGTAGACAAACGCGAGGGCTTGGGTGGGATCCACGGAACTGACGGCCTTGCGCACATCGTTTGTAATGGCGGCTGGATTTGGGTTGGTGGTGCGGATGGCGTACATCATTCCGGGGGGCAGTATGTTCGTAAACGGCAGATATATCGCGGGTTGAGGTTTGTCATGCAGGCCAACATTGCGAGCGGAGCTGCAAATCCCGACGATTTCGTAGGAATTCGGGGGTTGCGGAGGTTTCACGAAGCCGGGGGGTAGGCTTTCGAAGGGTACATCAATGGTGAGGTGTCTTCCGATCGGGTCTTCGTTGTTCGGGAAGTAGGTCTTGGCGAATTCGTCGGAAACGACAGCGACCGGATTCGGGCGAATGACGTCATCGTTATCGAAGAAGCGTCCTTTTTGCAGAGGGATTCGCATGGTGGCGAGATAGTTGTCGCTGACCAGGTCGACGCGGACACGGGTGGGTTCTTTGAGACCGGACATATTGAATTTCAGATCGGCTCCCGTGTAGGGAGGAACGCCGGTAACCGCTGCGGTAACCGCTTGCACTGTGGGGACTTTCAATAGGTGATCGTTGAGGTCGCTGAAGAAGGCGCGACGCTGGCTCCACTGCGGGTAGTGTTCGGCGGGAGCGGGGACGAAAACAGTGAGGACGCCATTGGGGTCGTAGCCGAGTTTCTGGTGAGAGAGAGAAATCAATCCGGAGCCGGCGAGCGCCGCGCCCGTGAGCAATACGAGAGACAACGCGACCTCGGCGACGATGAGGACGTTGCGCAAACGATTGGACGGGGAACCGGCGCCCGAGTTACGGCCAGCGTCTTTGAGAAATGCGGATTGGTTCTGACGGGCAAGCTGAAAAGCCGGGGCCATACCGAAGAGAATGCCGGTGAGGATTGAAACCGTGACGGCAAACGCGAGGACGTAGAGATTGAGGGAGATGACGGCTTCATCAGGAATCGAGTACTGAGGCAGGAGAGCGACAACGGCTTTGACGCCTCCGTAAGCAAAGAGTATGCCGAGTACTCCGCCGGAGAGGGAGAGAATCACGCTTTCGGTGAGTAGCTGCTGGACGATGCGTTTGGTACCAGCGCCCATGGCGGCGCGGACGGCGATCTCTCCGCGGCGCGCGCTGGCACGGGCGAGAAGAAGGTTGGCGACATTGGCGCAGGCGATGAGGAGAAGGAACCCGACAGAGGCCATCAACGCCATAAGCGTATTGGCAAATTTTCCAAGGATGTTTTCGTTGACCGACTTGAATTCCGTGCGGAATGGCGGATCGGGATAATCGAAGCTCGGCGCACCTTTGGCGAACTTTTCGTGGAAGGCCTGGAATTCGGAATTGATCTGCTGTTTGGGAATACCGAGTTGGACCCTGTAGACCACGCTGTAGCGGTCGTCCTTGGCGGGGTGAATGGCGAGAGGTGTATAGACGTCGGCGTCTTCCCAGGTGAAGCGGACGGGTAGGACACCGATGATGGTGTAGAAGTTGTCGTTGAGGCGGATGGATTGGCCAAGGATGTCTCGTCGGCCGAGAAAATGGCGTTGCCAGAAAAGGTAGCTGAGAACTGCTACAGGTTCGACCTTCGATTCGTCGCCGGTGTCCTTTGCTGAGAAGGTGCGGCCGAAGAGGGGAGGGACGCCGAAGAATTCAAAGCCATTGGGTGAAAAAGTTTCCTGGACTACGGATTCCGGGAGTTCCTGCCCGGTCAAGGTGACGCTGCGACGGCCGGTCACGATAGCGGACTCGATGGTTTTCGCGGCAGATTTGATCTCGAGGTATTCGGACAGGGTGTAGCCGACGTAATGGTTTTCGTTCTTTGTGTCCAAGAGGTGGAAGCCGCCGATGCGGTCGGCGGCGGTGTAGGGGAAGGGGTCGATGAGGACGGCGTAGACGACGCTGAAGATGGCGGTGGTTGCGCCGATGCCGAGGGCCAGGGAGAGGATGGCGAGGGCTGTGGAAAGGCGGGAGCGCGCGAGGAGGCGAAGGGCGTAGCGGAGATCATGCGTGAAGGACATGGCGCCTCCTCGTTCGGCTCAGATGCGCGCAGACGGATATATGTCGTAGATGACGCCGGAGAATGGGATTTTGTTCCCGGGAAAATGGCGGGGGATTCATGTTGATTTTTGGGTAGTGTCGAAGTAGCGCTGGGCTAGCGGCGGGTTTTGGATTTTGCTTTTTCGGCTATCTGGGCCAGGCGGGCTTTGACGATCTTCTTAAGGAGAGCGGCGGGCAGGGGGTTGTCGATGGGGAAGCGGACTGTGCCTTTGGAGATTTCGAAGCGGGCGAGTTGGGGGCGGAATTTTTCGATCACGGCGTAGCTCATGGGGAAGAGGCTGCAGTGATTTTTGAAGGCGGCGATGGCGACGATGCCGCCGTTGTGTTTGAACATGGGGATGCCGTAGCTGATGGTTTCGGTGGTGCCCTGGGGGCACGCGGAGAGGATGGCGGTGCGGACTTTTTGTAGGGTGGATTTCGAGGGTTTGGAGAGGGCGGCGAAGTAGGAGCGGACGGACGTGGGCTTGGATGGTGATTTTTTCATGTGAGAAGGATGGTAGCGGGTGGGGTATATGAGGTCTATGGGTGAGTTTGGAGATTACGGAGGAGGAGCTAACACGTGCGGAAAACTCGCACCCTCCTAAAACCAGGACGGTGCGGCACCCGGGAGAAGAGGAACGCACGAGGAAAGAAAGGGCGTGGGAAAAAAAGACGGGAAAAGGAAAGACGGGGAAGAAAAACGCGGAGAAAACGAGAGATCCAGGTTCATAAAACGAACCTGGGCCACCCAGATCGTTGTGAGTGGACTAGGGGATTTTGCCGCCATAGCGGCCGGCGTCTTCGAAGAGGGATAGGAGATTGGTCATGCTGAGGAGGGTGCGCATGGCCTGGCTGACGTTGATGAGTTCGAGTTTGCAGCCGCGGGTGCGGGCGGCGACGTAAAGGGTAGCGAGGGCGCCGAGGCCAGAGCTGTCCATGAAGGGGACTTCCTTGAGGTCGAGGGTGATGCGCTTCTCTTCGGGGAGGAGTGCGTGGACCTTGGTGCGAAGGTGGGGCGCGTGTTCGAACGTAAGCTTACCGTGGCACTCGACGACGACGGATTGTTCGGTGCGATAACAGCGCACGTGGAAGGCGGGGGTGGTGGGTTGGGGCGATCCTGTCAACTCGCGGCTCCTGCGAAGCGTCGTTCAGAATAAGGATGCGGCGGGATTATACCTATTTCGGAATCGATTGGCGCAATGCGCGGGGTGGCGGCGCGGGAGTTCGGCTGCTGCGAGCGGGTTTTCGCAGTGGGCCCTGATCTTCGCGGAGCAAGACCTGGGAAAGGCGGGAGGAATTTTTCGCGACGAGTGATGGTACGCTGATTTCCATTTTTGGTGCGGCTCGGGTGAGAGGGGCTGCGTCGGGAGATGAGCGTGGCGAAGGATGGGGCGAAGAGGGCGGCGGGCAGTGAGCATCCGATGATTGCGATCGGGCGGAGTTCGATGCCGGTCGCGAAATTGATTGGATTTGAATTGGCGGAGGCGGGGGACGGGCGGGCGGTGGTGACGCTCGAGGCTGGGTCGCAGCATACGAACCCGATGGGCACGTTGCATGGCGGAATCTTGTGCGACATCGCGGATACGGCGATGGGGATTGCGTTTACCTCCACGCTAGCGATGAGCGAGTCGTTTACGACGGTGGAGCTGAAGATTAATTTTTTTCGGCCGGTGTGGAAGGCGCAGTTGCGCGCGGAGGGGAAAGTCGTGCGGCGGGGGAAGACGGTTGGGTATGTGGAGTGTGAGATTTCAGACGAGAATGGGCGGGCGATTGCGAAGGCTAGCTCGACGTGTTTGGTGTTGCGCGGAGTGGATGCGAAGGGGAGATGACCGCGCGATTGCTGGTTCGAGTGTGAATTTCCTAAGAGACTCAGTGCATTGCGGCGGCGGGGGCTTTGGCTGAGGGGCGTCGCATCAAGAGAATGAACGGAAGCAAGGCCATAAACATGACGCCGAGCGTTTTGAAGATGGTGTTGTAGGAAATCATGCTGGCCTCGCGCTCGACGAGGCCGAAGATCATTGCTCGTGCTTGATGGGCGGCCGCGACCGGGTCTCCGCCTCGACTGACCATCGCTTGCTTCATCATGTTCATCATCGCGCGCGCGCTCGCGCTGAAAGGATTGACGTGAACGCCGAGCACGTTGGTATTTGTCTGCTGGAGACGGAGCTCCATGGTGTTGACCGCGGAAATGCCGATGCTGCCACCGAGATTGCGGACGAGATTGAACAGACTCGTGGCGTTGCCCATGGTTTCTTTGGGGATGAGAGACATGGTGATCGTCGTGAGAGGAACGAAGACCAGGCCGAGCGAGAGGCCCATTTCGAGCTGCGGCCAGAAAAAGTCCCAGTAACCGGCGCTAAGATTCAGGCTGGAAAATTGGAAGAGGGTCAGCGCGCAAATGAAGAGACCGAGAGCGAGGAGCTTGCGCGGATCGAATTTCGTCATGATCAGACCGACGACGGGCATGGCGATGAATGAGCCGAGGCCGCGCGGAGCCATCGCGATGCCGGCGCGCAACGCCGGATAGCCGAGAAGAGTCTGTAGGATGAGCGGGATGAGAACCGTCGTGCCGTAGAGCCCGACACCCAGCATGGACATGAGGAATACACCCGTCGAATAGGTGCGGTCCTTGAAGACGCGGAGCTGGACGACGGGATGGTCGATCATGAGTTCGCGGAACAGGAACGCGACGAGGGCGACGACAGCGGCGACTGCGACCACGGTGATCCACATCGTGGAGAACCAGTCTTTTTCCTGGCCTTTGTCGAGGACGACTTGGAGCAGGCCGATGCCTACCGCGAGCATGCCGATGCCCCAGTAGTCGATGCGGGATGAGGCGCGCTTGATGTAGTGCGGATCGAAAACGTACAGCCGCGTCATGATGATCGAGGCGAGGCCGATGGGGACATTGATGTAGAAGACCCAGCGCCAACTGTAGCTATCGGTGAGCCAACCGCCGAGAACGGGACCGAGGAGCGGGGCGACCACGATACCGAGTCCCCAGAAGCCCATGGCCTTGCCGCGGTCCTGAGGTGGAAAAGATTCGAGCAGGACGGCCTGGGAGATTGGTTGGAGGCCGCCGCCGCACGCGCCTTGAATAACACGGCAAACGATGAGAAACGGGAGGGTCGGCGCAAGCCCGCACATGAACGAGGCGATCGTGAAGCCGGTTACGGATATCATGAGCATGCGTTTGCGGCCGAAAAAATTGGAGAGCCAGCCGGTGAGCGGAAGGATGATGGCGTTGGCGACGAGGTAGGAAGTGAGCGTCCATGTGGCTTCATCGACGGTTGCCGAGAGGCTGCCGGCGATGTGCGGGAGGGAGACGTTGACGACGGTGGTGTCGAGGACTTCCATGAAAGTGGAGAGCATCACGGCGATGGCGATGATCCAGGGATTGATGTGAGCAGGATTTAAGAGAACGGCGCCGACGGTGGGAGTTGCGGGTTGCGATTCGGGCGTCGGTGCGGGGTTTTGAATTTCGTCGGATGGCATCGAGATGTTCGAACTGCAGAACCACGGCGAAGTCTACACGAAGTGGGATGCAGTGAGACATGGGGGCGGCGGCGTTGATGTTGGGTCGGTTAAGTTAAAGCTTTACGCGCGGAGCAGGGGCGCCGCAGTCCCTACGGGCTTCGCGGGATGCCACAGCGGAAAAAGTCCTCTCGTCCGCGCTACGACGGACAGCCGCAGGCTACTCGTGGCGGAGGGCGACGGCCGGGTCGATCTTTGAGGCGCGACGCGCGGGGATGAAGCCGGCGAGAAGCGCCACGGTGACCAGCAAAGCGGTGGCGTCAGCAAGCGAGACGGGATCGTTGGGATGAAGGCCGAAGAGGAGGGAGCTAGCACCGCGCGCTGCGGCGAGCGAGAGGAGCACGCCTAGCACGACTCCGACCCCCAGCATTTGCAGCGTCTGGCGGAAAATCACGCTGAGCACATGCGCGCGATTTGCGCCGAGCGCCATGCGAATGCCGATTTCATTGCTGCGCATGTTGGTGATGTAAGAGATCACCCCGTAAAGTCCGACCATTGTGAGTAACGCTGCAAGCGCTCCGAACGAGCCGGAGAGCAGTGCCATCATGCGTTCCTGGCCGAGGGTGTTCTCAATCGTGTCGTGATAGAGCTCGAATTGGCTATCCATTTCGGGGTCGTGTTGCAGGATGGTGGTTCGCAGCATCCGAACCATCCGTTCGGGCCGAATCGACGTGTGAACGAAGAGATAGGAGGCGCTTTGTCCGGGCGGAAATTGCGTGCCAGGGCCGTAACTCTCGGGCGGAATCGGGTCGCGCACACTGCCGTACTTGGCGTCTTTCACTACGCCGACGATCTGGCACTCGATGCCGGGATATCCGGGCTCAGCGATCGTGCGAACGGTTCTACCGACGGGATTTTCGCTGGCGAAAAATGTGCGAACGAACGTTTCGTTGACGATGAGAACGTGCGGCGACGTGCGTGTGTCGAGTTCCTCCGAAAAAGGTCTGCCCGCGATCAGTGGGATACCCATCGTCTGAAAATACGATGGGCTGACCCAAGTGAACTTCGAAGGCTTCTCGTTATCGGCTGCGCGCACGCTGAGCGACCAGGTGCTGTGATCGAGCGGAATATGCGTGGAAGTCGCTGCAGATTCGACGCCGGGAATGGTTTTGACGAAATCGAGGAACTCGCGCATAGCACGATCGAAGGACTCGAGGCTGCCCACCTTGCGATGGTTCAAGTCGGCGTAGGAAATGACGACGCCATCCTCGCGAAATCCTGGATCGTAGGAGAGGAGATTTCGAAAACTACGCAAAAAGAGCAACGCGCCGACCAGCAAAACCATGGAGACGGCGATCTGCGAGACAACCAGCGTACGTTGAAACGAAAGTCGCTCGCGGCCTTGCGTTGTGCCGCGGGTGCCGCTCTTGAGAGCAAGGCCCGGGTTCGTGCGCGAGGAACGGATCGCAGGTAGGAGATCGAAAACAGCGAAGGTGACCAGTGCGAGCACGCCTGTGAATACGAGCACACGCCAGTCGAGGCCGAGATCGAGCAGCAACGCGTCCCGCTGAGTGCTGATGAACCACACGATCCCGCGACTGAATGTGGAGGCGAGGACCATGCCGAGAACGGCGCCAGACATGGCGAGAATCAATCCTTCGGCGAGCGACTGCCGGACGAGCCGCCATCGCGATGCGCCAAGAGCAAGGCGGACGGCCATTTCTCGCTGCCGGGAGTTGCCGCGAACGAGCATCAGATTGGCTAGATTGGCGCACGCGATCAGCAAGACGAGCGTCGTGATCGCAAAGAGCAGCCAGAGCGACGAGTCGTAGGTTTGGCGGAGCGAACTCACTCCGTGGCCGCCCGGATAAGCGGCGAGTTGATATTTGCGGTAGTTGGCAAGCGCCGCGTTGTCATAGCCCGTGGGAATCGTCGCATCGATCACGGCGGGGCTTATCGATTGCAGCTGCGCGGAAGCGCGAGCGAGTGTCCAGTCATATTTCAAGCGGCCAATGACCGCCAGGAAAAAATAATCGGGGCGCCCAAAGTACGGGTCGTCGTCGTGGTAAGAGAGCGATGAGCACAGGGGCAGCGCGAAGTCGAACGTGCGGCCAACTTCGAGCCCGAAAAAGCGCGGAGGCGTAACACCGAGAATTCGCGTTGGACGATGCTCGATGAGGATGTTCGAACCGATCGCTGAATCCTCCCCGCCAAACTGGCTCTGCCAGAAAGCGTAGCTGATTACGACGCCGGGAGTGCCGCAGCCGGGTTTGTTTTCTTCGGGAGCGAAGAAGCGCCCTTTAGCCGGATAAACGCCAAGAGTTTCGAAACCGGGGCCGGCGATCCACAGCGCGGCGGCAGTGCGTTTGTCTACGCCCTGGCTGAGCCGCACGTGATTGGTGCGCCACGCGAACACACTCGAAAAACTTTCCTGATGATCGCGAATCTGTTCCCAAAGCGAATAGGAAAGATCGGTTTCGTGGACCGAGATAAAGTTTTTGATGCCGCCTTTGACTTGAATATTGACGAGTTGAGCGGGATTCGCTACCGGCAGGCTGCGGAGGCGAACGGCGTCCATCAATTGAAAGATGGCGGCGTTCACGCCGATACCGAGGGCGAGAGTGAGGACGACGGTTAAGGTGAAGCCGGGGCTTTTCCGAAGCGAACGAGTCGCCACCTTGAGATCCTGCAAAGAGGATTCGATCCAGGAGGTGCCGACGGGTTTTTCGAGCGAACTGTAAATCGGTGGCGTCGATTCAGTTGGCAAGCGAGCGTTGTCGTTCGTCGGTTCCATCCAGCACCAAATGGCTTGGTTTACGCAGCGATCGAGTAAGCAGAAATCTCCGGAGTTTTCACCTGTGTTGCAGCTTCCATTCGAACACGGCCGCCGGAACCGGCGGGAAGCAGCGGCCGCCGGTACTACCGACCGAGTTAAGAGACCAACTTATAGAGCAGGCATTCCTTTAGAGCAAGCGGATTCATTTCTGATTGTGGAGGGGAGCGAAGAAGGAATTCATGCGGCGCTGGCCGACGACGCCTGGATAGGAGGCACGTCGGTGTCGCTCACAGGAATGGTGGCACGGTAGCGCACGAGGAGCAGCGTCAGGTCGTCGGCCTGGCTGGCGCCGTGCGCGAAATTCTCGACTGCATCGAGGACGAGGCGTTGCAGCTCGTCGAGCGGCGTTTGCATCTGCCCCATCAAAACTTCCTTGAGTCGCGGAACGCCGAAGAGTTGCTCGGCGGGATCCATCGCTTCGGTGACGCCGTCGCTGAAGAGGACAAGCGTGTCGCCAGGCTCAAGCTTGAGGCACACGGTCGTGTATTCCGCTTCGGGCACAAGACCTACCGGATATGAGCCTTCGGTGAAGACGTCTTCGGCAACCCCGTTGCGAATCAGAAATGGCGAAGGGTGGCCGGCGTTGATGTATTCGAGATGGCCTTGCTCGTCGAGGATGCCGAAAAACATCGTGGCGTAACGGCCGATCTCGGCGTGATCGCAAAGGAAGCGATTCACGTGATTGAAGACGCGCGCCGGATCGGTGCCGAGCGTCATGCCGGAGAGCGCACCTTGCAGCAGGTTCGTGCACAGTGCAGCACCGAGCCCTTTGCCCGATACGTCGGCGAGAAGGAATGCGGTGCGATTGTCGCCGAGCGAGAAAACGTCGAAGTAATCGCCGCCGACCGCGAGACACGGGAAATTGATGCCACTCACGGAAAGATGCGGATAGTCACGGAAGTTTTTCGGCAACAGCGCCTGTTGAATATCGCGAGCGATGCCGATTTCCTGTTCGAGGCGCTGGCGTTCGCGTTCGCGCTCGACGAGGCGCGCGTTGTCGAGAATGCTGGCGGCGTCGGCGGCGAGAGCGTCGAGAATCTGGCGGTCGAGCTTCGAGAACGCAGCCGGGCGGCGGGAATCGAGATACAGCACGCCGAGAAAATCGCCGCGCTTGATGTTGATCATCGATTGATCCGTGTTGGCGCGAGACATCGCATACAGCGGGATGACAACCACAGCACGCAGACGTTGCGCCACGATACTTTGCGCCGCTTGCAGGTCCATATCAGCTTGCGCCAGATCTTCGGTGATTACGGCGGATTGACGACGCAACGCGAGCTGGATCGCGGTCTGGCTGGGCGTCAGGCTTTCGGGCGGCAGACGGAGGCCACCGGCGCGTCGCGCCAATCGCACCTTCAGAGTTTCTTTGTCGTCAGACTCGAGCAGCAGCCCGCGGTCCGCATCGGTGACCGAGACGGCGTGGTCGAGCATGTGACCCAGAACGGTATCGAGCGGGAGTTGCGAATGGAGAAGAGTGGTCGCTTCCAAGAGCAGGTTCAGCTTGCGCAGACCACCGCCGCTCGATTCGGAACTGGTGATGTGCTCGATTCGCGTCAAAAGATGCGGAAGGGAATCCGTGCTGGCGTTTGTGGCCGAGCGGTAAATGATTTCGTAAGAGTCGTCGAGGCCGAAGGTGATCGAATCGCCGTCCTGGAGTTCGCGGCTCTCGGTTTTTTCGCCATTGACGAAGAGGCCGCGTCGTTGACCTCGATCCTCGATGTAGTACTTGTTGGCCTCGGTGACGATGGCGGCGCAGTTACGAGAAATGCGACGGTCGGCAAGCTGCAGGTGATTTCCTGTCTCGGCACCACGACCGATGAGGAACGGCATTTGTGTTACGCGAACGTAACGCCGGGCACCATCGGGGGAAACAACCTCGAGGACGGTTTCGGCCAGGTTTGGAACTGTATCGGGCATGAATTATTTCAGCGGGATTGTAACACGCAGGCGCAAATTGGGCCGGATTCCGAGTACGTAGAACGTGATGACACGCGGTTTGGCGTTTTGCGCTAGTTCAAAGCGGCGCCGTCGCCCTGTGGGCGCAAAGCAGGTTTCTCTCTCATATTGGCCGGAGACGGTCCGGACGCCGCGGTGAGCGAATGATCGATGAGGCTCTGCGTGAATCCCCGGCTGGATTCCCTCGGTAGACGGGAAGGCGTGAACGTGCTGAGCTTCAGTCCGCCGCCGGCATGAAAGGGTTCGCGGTATACCCAGCCGCGCATACGCTCAAAGCAGCGGGTCACCAGGGGTTTCGGTACGTCCGGCGAAGGTATTTTTGAGTCCAAAAAGCGGCAATCGCAGCGTGCGCAGCGATACGGGGACAGCTTCAGGTAGCGATGCAGGATACTCTCGAGGCTGCCGTAGGGGTCAGCCTTCCAAACGGAGCGGCTTCTGCATTGAGGGCACTCGTGAAATTCGGTCTGGCTCCTAAGGGCAAATCGCAATCACACACTCCTAACGTCGTAGTGCGAGACCTAGGCTTGAGACCCGTTGCCGCCCGCAAAGCAACGCTTACGAGTAATTTATGCCAATGAGCCAGTGTATATGCAATAGCAAAGTTGGCGTAAAATAGCAGTAAAACAATGTACGAGGGTACCATTACTATCTTCGGGTTGCATCCATTGGCTCGGGACATCGATCTCGGGAGCGCTTCCCGGATCGGTACCGGGACGACCTTACGACCACTTCTTTAGACCCAAATCGACTCTAGTTCGAGCCCCAAAACTGACCCTTTATCGGCCTTTTTTCTCCCTTGAAACCCGTACTTTTCCTTTTATTTTCTTGTACTTAAGGACAGGTTGCAACTTCGCGGCTTGGTGCAGGGTTCTAAGTTGCAGCGCCCAGCACGGGTGCTTAACGTTACCCTATGAGGCTTGCCTGTCGAGTTGCGATATCACTGGTGCTCCTGTCCCTAGGTGCCGTCGGCACTCGTGCGGACGTTGCCGTTCTGCTTGAGGAGCCCTACAGCTACGACGGAGCTTTCGCGGGCACGGGGCACGCGGCAGTTTATCTTTCGAACATCTGCGCGGACTCTCCGACCTCCTTGCGGAGATGTCTGCCGGGCGAACCGGGAGTTGTGATTAGCCGCTATCACCACGTCGCGGGTTACGACTGGATCGCCGTGCCTTTGTACCCTTATTTGTACGGGGTCGATAAGCCAGAAAACATTCCATTGTTCGCGGATGGGAAGCTCGAAGCCGCCCTGCGGGACCAATACCGCCGCAAGTATCTCGAGGGACTCATTCCGGACGGGCCGTCCGGCGAAACGCCGAGTGGCGATTGGTACGAACTGGTAGGTTCGGCCTTTGATCGCACCTTATATGGCTTCCAGCTGCCGACGACCGCCGAGCAGGACGCAGCGTTCATCGCGAAGTACAACTCGCGGCCGAACCGCGAGTCTTACAAGCTTGTGACACGAAATTGCGCCGACTTTGTTAAAGATGCCGTCAACTTCTACTATCCGAAGGCCGTTCGCCGGGGAATCATTTCTGAGCTCGACATTTCGACCCCGAAGCATGCCGCCAAAACGATGGTGCAGTACGGAAAAAAGCATCCCGAATTGCAATTGACCGCGTTCGTCATTCCTCAGGTGCCGGGCACGATTCGCCGAAGCCGGCCGGTGCGCGGCGCCGTTGAATCCGTGTTTAAGGCAAAGAAATATGAAGTTACGCTTCTGGCCTTGCACCCGGTGGTGGGAGGAGCGTTTGCCGCGGCGTACTTGTTTGGCGGCGGGCCGTTCAACCCGGGTAAGAACGCGTTGATTCTTTCGCCCGACGGCGATCTGCAGGCGCCGCTCAATGCCCAAGACCGGCGTTCGTATCAAAAAGGGTTAGAGGAACTGACGCGCGCAAACGCAGAGACCGACCCGCGGCGGGAAGAAATATCGTGGCATCGTTTGCTCGACGGATCGCAGTTGCGTGTGGATGCCAATGGACGGCCGGTGCTTGTGGTGCATTCTGGAGATGAGTTGGTGGAAGTTGGCATCACGCGCGACCATGTGTTGAATAGTGCGGCGCCGCGGCAAGTGATGCAGGACTTGCTGGTTGCGCGTATGCGCGAGCAACTGCGCAACGGGCGCGCACCGAAGACTTCCGGAGCGGAAGTGCGCCGTGACTGGAAGTTGCTGGCGGCGGCGTTTGACGACAATCACGAAGAGATTGCGGGCCATCCGAACGCAGGTTCGGCCGAATTGCCGGGCGGCGGCACAAACTAACGCAATCGCTCTTTCGAATTCCACAATTGAAAGTCTGAGGTTTGAGCCTAGGTTTAACGCGCGCCAGCAGCGAGGCGCCGCGTGACGTAGTCAGCAACGTGGGCGTCAAACAATTCGTCGAGTTGGCGCGTAACGGGGCCGGGAGCGTTCGCGATTGCGCGGCCCGCGATTTCTCCGACGCCGAGGAGGTTTCGATTCGTCGAGGAAATGAAGACTTCATCCGCTGAATACAAATCCTCGGGCTTTAGCGACTGTTGAATCACGGGAATTCCGGCTTCCGGTGCGATCTCGAACAAGATCGCGCGCGTTACGCCTTCGAGGCATCCCGAGTTCAATGGCGGCGTGTACACCTTTCCATTTTTGACCACGAAGATGTTTGCCGCCGTGCACTCGGCGACTTCGCCGCGCTCGTTCAGTAAGACAACTTCATCAAGTCCGGCGCGCTGCGCTTCGCCGACGGCCCATACGTTGGGCAACCACGATGTGCTCTTCACGCCTGCCAGTGGCGAGCCAGCATGGCGGCCGTGTTCACGCACTTCGAGCCGAATCGGCTCGCGATATTCCGGCAGCGGTGCAGTATAGATGATCAAGTCGGTCTCGGGCCGTGGCTCGTCACTTTGCCAGAAGCCGACGTTGTTGTTGATCAAGTAGATGCGAGCGGCGCCGTTCTCCACCTTGTTCGCACGGATCACTTCGTGGAGATGCACGCGGACCTTCGGCCCGGAATAGGGCATCGGCAGATGAATGATCGAGGCGTCTTTCTCGAGGCGCCGCCAATGACGCTCATAGGCAAAAGCCTCACCGCGCGAGATCCGCATGGTAGTGAAGATGCCCCAGCCACAGATCAACCCGGACTGCCCCGGGGAGAGGCGAACCTTTTCGATCGGCTCCAGACTGTCATTGTGAAAAACGTTGCGATGAATCACTCGACCGCCCCTAAAACCGCCCTGACAACCTTACCCACCGATTGTACCCGACTTTTTGGGAGCGCTTGGCGAGCGAGCGATGGCTGCGTTTGAAGTCTCCGCTTGTCCGGCTTCGGGGCGAAATCCGGCTTGACAGGCTAATAGGACTAAACTAGTCTCACATACGTTGTTGCAAGACATTTGCAACAACGCGCTCGGCGTTGCGGTGTGTTTCGCTTTGCTTTGCCGCGCACCTACTCGAAGGAGACGGCAAGTGCCCGACCCTTGTGAACCAAAGCTCACTCCCCTCCGCGACGAAAACGACTTCATTCTTCTGCGGTGCGACGCAAACTGCTTTCATCTGGTCCTGCCGTTTCTGTCCGTTCACCTGACCGCGCCCGAACTGAAAACCGCCCTCAACGCTCTCAAGGGTCTGTGGCGGTCGAAGGCGGCGAAAAAATCGCAACCCGAGCGAAATGTCTTGTTCCAGGCCTTTCGTTGCCCCGGCGGACACTGTCACCTGGTGTGCCACGGCACTCTGAATATCTGTTTGAAAGAGAAGGCTGCGCGCTTGTTGCAAAAGGAAATGGAATCGCAGCACGTCGAAGCCCCGAGCTTGGCCCATTCCCACGCCTACCTGGTTTGATCCGAACCGTTCGGCTTTTTAGACCCCTTTCAATTCAAACCTATGTGATCGTTGGTGTGGCGTATGACGATTGCATGACATCAGGGCGGGGCCTCGATTCCTGGCCCCAAAATCCTGACTTTCAGGCGGACTTGGCTTACTATCTCGACGGCACAATCTCCAGAAAGCGGATCGAACGGAACCCAAATGAAGCGACGTCCCGAACGGGAAGGCCAGACATCTTCGAAGTCGTGTGAAAACAAACTCAATACCGATAACCCCGGCAAAGCCGCGACAGTGCCTGCCCGTCGCGAGTTTCTTCGTACGAGTCTTCTGGGTGCCACGGCCATTGTCACGGCTACGACTGCGACGCCACTCGTCGCACGCGGAACCGAACAAAAAGCCGTGGCTTCGGCATGGGCGGGCGATGTTCCGGCATTCGAACTCGACGAAACAACGATCTCAGAACTCCAAGACGCGATGAAGTCGGGAAAGTTGACGTCGCGATCGATCACCGAAAAGTATCTCGCGCGCATCGATCAGCTCGACAAGCAAGGGCCGGCGATCAACGCCATCATCGAGTTGAACCCCGACGCCTTGTCGATCGCCGATGCGCTCGATAAAGAGCGCACCGCCAAAGGAGCGCGCGGGCCGCTCCACGGTATCCCGATGCTGGTCAAAGACAACATCGACACCGCCGACAAAATGATGACCACGGCGGGATCATTGGCGCTGCTCAATTCCCGGGCGCCCAAAGACTCCACCGTCGCGCAGCGGCTTCGCGATGCGGGCGTCGTGATCCTCGGCAAAACGAACCTCAGCGAGTGGGCCAACATTCGTTCGAATCACTCGACAAGTGGCTGGAGTGGTCGTGGCGGCCAGACAAAAAATCCTTACGCGCTCGACCGTAACCCGTGCGGCTCAAGCTCGGGTTCCGGCGCTGCGGTTTCGGCGAACCTCGCCGCTGCGGCGATCGGCACCGAAACCGACGGCTCCATCGTTTGCCCATCGTCAACGTGCGGGATCGCGGGCATCAAGCCAACGGTCGGCCTCGTCAGCCGCACAGGCATTATTCCTATTTCGCATTCGCAGGACACTGCCGGCCCGATGTGCCGTACGCTCCGCGACACCGCCATCGTTCTCGGCGCGCTCACCGGCATGGACGAAGCCGACCCCGCCACCACCGAAAGCCGCGAGCACTCCTACACCGACTACACGCAATTTCTGAAAGAAGACGGCCTGCGCGGCGCGCGCATCGGGGTCGTTCGCCGAACTTTTGGCTTCAACGAAGAAGTCGACAAGATCATGGAAGCTGCGCTCGAAGTGATGAAGAAGCAGGGCGCAATTCTCGTCGATCCCGCGCCGATTGAATCCGCCGGGAAGTTCGGCGAGTCGGAATTTACGATTTTTCTGTACGAGCTAAAAGCCGATCTCAACACGTATCTCGCCAAGCTCGGCCCGAACGCTCCGGTGAAGACGCTCAAAGACATCATCGATTTCAATGAACGCAACAGCGAAAAAGAGATGCCCTACTTCGGGCAAGACACATTTTTAAAGTCGGAGGAAAAGGGCCCGCTGAGCGCGCAGGAATATCTCGACGCCGTAACCAAAGCTCGCGACCTTGCGCGCAAGCAAGGCATTGACGCCACGATGGACAAGAACAATCTCGACGCGCTTATCGGTCCAACAGGCGGGCCCGCGTGGCTCACCGATCATATCAACGGCGATTCGTTCGGCGGCGGCAGCTCAAGCACCGCGGCCGTCGCGGGATATCCCAACATTACGGTACCGGCTGGATTTATCCACGGCCTGCCGGTCGGAATCAGCTTCTTTGGCCGCGCATGGAGCGAGCCTGTCCTGCTCCGCGTGGCGTACTCGTTCGAACAGGCGACGAAGGTCCGCAAAGCCCCCACTTTTGCCCCAACCGTGAACATTTAGAGCCTAAACATCTCGCGAGGCACAAGCGAGCGAATTGGCGCCATATCGGTTACTGTTCCAGACCCCCTGAACGATGGAAAGACCATCGTTGAACGCGGCGGGCAAATCGGCGCTCGAAGCCACGGTGGGCAGCAACTCTTGGCGAACCGCCGCGGAATCACATCCGTTCGATGAATCGGCTTCCGCCGTCCAGAAAAAATTTGCGGACCTGTTTCGGCTGATCGACCAACCGCGGCTCGAAGCCTGGCTCCAGCGTGCGAACACTGGCGCGCCGCTCGAAAGCGGACTGGACGACGAACCATCGGAGGTGCAACTCCAGAGTGGCGCAAAGGTTCGCCTGCGCGCGATCGCCCTGACCGGTGTTCCCGGCGACGCTCTTGCCGCCGTCGCATTGGAACGCGTCGCGGTGCCCGAATCCGATTCGCAGAACGGTTGAACCGAAGCGCAACTCCACAACGTCATCGAGTGGCTGAAGGGCGGCGTCGTTCTCCTCGACGTAAGCCACGGTATCCGCGTGATGATCAGCCGCTCCGCACACTAGCTCGCAAGGCAATTCTCAAACCAAAGCAGGAACGAACCTGGATCATCGCTGCGATTCGAAAAACGCCAGTACCCGGCGGCGAAATTCCACAGGTTGATATCCCAACGCCGCGGTGTGATATGCGTCAGGAACGATCCACATTTCTTTTCGTCCAATCGCCGCGTCATAGATCTTCTTGGTGTGCCGGCAGGGAAGCGCAACATCACCGCCGTCGCAAATCAGCAAAACGGGAAACGTACGCGAAGCGACTGCTTTCTCGGGCGACACTTCGGCAGCCGGAAGGGTCGCAAGCTTCTCCGCGTGGTAGAGCATCGTCCATGTTCCCGGCGCGAACAGTGTCTTGCCAAGCAGTGGGGATCGCCTCAGACCCGCATAGTCGTACGACGCTTCTCGCAGATTCGCAAAAGCCGCCTCTGCGACAACTCCTTCGATCCTCGGCTCGACAGCAGCGGATTGCAGCGCGAGGCCCGCGCCCATCGACTCTCCCAGCGCAAACAGGTGTCGCGGATGCTCCGAAACTTCCAGCGCATCGACGATTGCGCGTGTATCGTTGCGCTCCAGCCAGCCATACGTCGCCATCGCGCCTTCACTTTCGCCGTGAGCGCGAGCGTCCATCATCACGACGCCGTATCCGGCATGCAACAGCACGAGCGCATGTTCCAGAACGCCGATCCGATTGTCACCGACACCATGAAACAACAGGACCCAGTTCCCGTTCGGTTCTGGAGCACGAACCCGCCAACCGCGAAGCAGCGAGCCGTCCGAAGCTCGCACATCGAACTCCTCGCGTTTCGCATGTAGTTGGGTAAATGCAACATCTGCTTGATGAACGAGGTCTGGCGATAATGTTCGGCGCATGGGGTGAAGGAACCACGGCGCCACAAACCAACCATTGCGGCGATGATCGGTGAAATGAGAAGGAGCTTGAGCAGGAATCGGGCCGGGCGGCGCATTTCACGCACTCACGTAAGATACGCAAAATCGCGCCCGTTTGTTCCAGGAAGTGGTCCGGCCGTCGAGCCTTGTGGTCGTCCGTGGGTCAACCTTACGTCGAAAAAAGCACCGATTCCCGTTGGAACATTTTCACCGCAAGGAACAGCGCAAACCCCGCGTAAACGCACGTGCACGCAAAAATCAGCATGATAAAATTCCAGTGATACGTGCCTGTGACCAACTCCTTGCACAATAGGCTAACGTTGAGGATCGGCACGAGCGCCAGCTTCGTCGTCAACTCAATTCCTGGCAGCACCGCCGCAATCGCCGGCACGATCACCAAAAACGTCATCGGTGTCAAATAGCTCTGCGCTTCCTTGAACGTCTTCGCGAAAAGCGAAATCGTCATCAGCACCGCCGAAAACAATACCGCCACGGGAAGCGCCATCACAAATACAGCCAGTGCCGTCTGCGCGTGCATCGTTAGAATCGGAAAATCCTCGCCAATACCCTGACCTCGACCGAATCGAGAAAGCACCGCGAACGAACCCGCCATCGACAAGACCGAAAGCGTCGCCGTCGCGAGCGATGCCGTCAGCACAACGAAAAATTTACCGAAGACAAGATGTGTCCGCTCGATCGGGCTTGACAGGATCGTCTCCATTGTCCCGCGCTCTTTTTCGCCCGCCGTCAGGTCCATCGCGGGATACATCGCTCCCGTCATGCACATCAAAATGACCAAATAGGTGATCAGTCCGCCATACGACTCGCCCGCAACGCGATCGGCCGACACCACGTTTTGCTGTGAAACGGCGAACGGCCGCATCAAGCTCTCCGGAATATTGTGCGCCGACAGCCGCTCGCGCACTGTCGCGTCGCGATATTCGATCAAAAGTTTCTCGATCCGCGACGCGCTGAGGGTCGATTTCAAATCCCCTGAGAAAATATAGATTTTCACTTCCGGATGCGCGCCGCTCTCGACGTCCGCTTGGAATCCCGGCGGCAGCTCCACCGCAGATCGGATGCGCTTATTCGAAATCAGATCTACGTATCCAGGCGAGGCGGGCAATACGCGGAGATTCTTAGCCTGTTTCAGTCGTTGCACCACATCGGGGGAATCCGCGCCACCCAAGATAATGATCTTCGAAGGCTCACGGCTCGCCTGATCGGCCACCTCGACGAACGCGTATCCAATTCCAACCGTCAGCACCGGAAACAGAAACAAAGGAATGAGAATCGACGAAATCATCGTCCGGCGGTCCCGCAGCGCTTCCGTCAGCTCTTTCCGATACACGATTCCGATATTGCGCAGCGACATCCTAGTGATCCTCCGCCGGAACGTAGTGTGGAGCGACGACCTTTACGAATATTTCTTCCAGGTCTCGTTCGCCGTAAGTCGCTCGCAATTGCTCGATCGATCCTTCGGCCAGCAGTTTTCCGTTCTGGATGATCCCAATGACGTCGCAGAGCTTTTCGACTTCGCTCATGATGTGCGTCGAGAAAATCACAGTCTTGCCCAGATCGCGGCATTCACGGATGAACGCCGTAATCGTTCGCGCCGTCATGATGTCAAGGCCAAGCGTGGGCTCGTCGAAAATCATCACCGCCGGGTCGTGTACCAGCGTGCGCGCGATTGAAGTTTTTTGCTTCATGCCGGTCGAAAGCTTGTCGCACCGCCGGTCGCGGAAGCCGTTCATGTCCAGCCGGTCGAAAATCTTCTCCACTCGCTGCTTCAGCATTGAATCGGGCAATCCGTTAAGGCGTCCGAAATATTGAACAAGCTCTCGCGCGGTCAGTCGCGGATACAGCGCCGTCGCAGTCGACAAGAATCCGACATTCGCCCTCACCTTGTCCGGATGATCCACGACGTCGTGCCCGCAGACAACCGCCGTTCCGCCTGTCGGCTCGAAAATCGTCGCCAGCATCCGCAACGTCGTCGTCTTCCCCGCACCGTTGGCGCCCAACAGTCCATAAATCTGTCCGGGCATGCAGCGAAAGCTGATACCGTCCACCGCGCGGATTTCGCCGCGCTTCTTGTCCCGGAAATGCTTGGACAGATTTCGAACTTCAATCATCGATTGGCCCGCGTGCAAACTTGGGGTCAGAGAGGCTTGGCGCTGCGGATGGCGGCGCGGCCACAACAAAATGTTACTGGAAACGGCACCGCCAAGCGACGCGAAACCCTGCCGCAGGTTCCATCGCCCGAATACCTCCGGCCTGAAACCAGCATCAGCGGTCGGGCAAGCGTTGGACGGAACGGCCCCCAATCGCAAATCATGCACGCATCGCTAGAGAAACACGCGGCCCTATTGCTACAATCATTCTCTTTGAGGTCCACCGGACGGTGGACCGGCAAGCCACTCATCGGAAACGTGTGATCTGAGCTCTGAGTGCGCGTGTGCGTCCAGCTTGCAACAGGGCAGAGCACCGGACATACAAGCGCCGAACGGAAAAAATGGAACGCCACCTCCGAAATCGAATATTGATTTTTCTGGCGGTTGCCCTTGTGCTCGCTCTCATCCTGATCAAGGTCAGCGGCCGGCAGCCGGTGGCCAAGATTTCCGCGGTGGTGCCAGTTCGCCAAAATGTGGTCGCGTCGATTTCCAGCAATGGCAAGGTCGAGCCCATTTCTCCCTTCGTCATGCGCGCGCAGCTCGACACCTTCGTCGAAAAAATCCACGTCGTCGAAGGCCAGAACGTAAAGAAAGGCCAGCCGCTACTCGAGCTGAACGTAAGAGACGCTGAAGCGCAGCTGGCGCAGGCACGCGCAAAATTGCTCCGCGCTCAGGAAAATCTTCGCGTTGCGAAAGGCGGTGGCCAACCTGCCGACGCTGCGCAGGCCTCGGGCGCGCTCGCCACCGCCGTCGCTCAGCGCGATCGTCTCCAGCGAACGCACGACGCGCTGCTCCGCCTGATCGATCAGCACGCCGCTACCAAAGACGAACTCGCCGCCAACGACCTCGAGCTCGCGAAAGCCCAAGCCGAGGTCACACGTCTCGCCGCCATGAAGCAACAGTTCGACCGCAGCGTCACGCTCGATTCCACTAGTGCGCCGCTAGCGGTCCAGCAGGCGCAGAGCGAAGTCGCAGCGCTCGAAGGAAAAGTGCGCGATGGCCACATCACCGCGCCGTCCGACGGTACGCTCTATTCGCTCCCCGTAAAAACCGGCGACTACGTGCACCTCGGCGACCTGCTTGCCGAAATGGCGAATCTGCGCCAGGTCCGGGTTCGCGCATTCATCGACGAACCCGAAATCGGCGCGCTGGCACCCAACCAGCCGGTCCGAATCACCTGGGAAGCTCTGCCGAACCGCGTCTGGGTCGGTAAGACCGAAACCGTGCCGAAGCAAGTCGTTGCCCGCGGTTCGCGGAGTGTCGGCGAACTCCTTTGCACGGTCGACAACGACAAACTCGAGCTCCTGCCCAACATTAACGTCAATGTGCGCATCAATTCTAAAGAAACCGATAACGTGCTAGCCGTTCCCCGCGGCGCTGTGGAAGGCGAGGGTAGCAAGCGTTACGTGTACGTCGTGAAACACGGCGACCTGGGAAAGAGCAAGCTCGAGCGACGCGAAATTCAAGTGGGCATCGCCGATTCGACCAACTACGAAATCATCAGCGGCCTACAACCCGGCGAGATGGTCGCGCTACCCGGCGACGTCGAGCTGAAAGATGGCATGGCTGTCCGAGTCATGAGCACCGACTCCAGCAATGTAAAAGCTCGCCAGGATGAAAATTGATGTGCCCCGGAACCGTTTGCCGAGAGCAATCCGTAGCAGCGCGGCATTACCGCGTCCGCTGCGTTGCGGCCCCGGCAATTCTGTCCCTCTGTGCCGTCCTCTGCGTCTCCGCCGCCGTTCGCACCGACGACGCCATCGAAACGGGCCGCCAAGCCTACGAATCCAGCGACTATCCAAAGGCCGTCCAAGTCCTCCAGGAAGCCGTCGCGAAAGATCCGCAAAACAGCGAAATCTACCTGCTCCTCGCAAAGACCTACAGCGAGATGCAGCAGCACGACCAGGCAATCGCCAGCGCCGAAAAAGCCGTTTCGCTGGAGCCGCAAAATTCCGTCTACCACGAATGGCTCGGTCGCGCCTATGGCGAAAAGGCCGAGCACGCAGGACCGTTTTCCGGCCTCTCGCTCGCCAAAAAAACGCGCAAGGAATTCGAGACCGCAGTGCGTCTCGACGAGAAAAATTTCTCCGCGCGTCAGGCGCTCATCGAATATGACTGCAGCGCCCCCGGAATCGCCGGCGGCGGCGAAGACAAAGCGATCCCGCAGATCGCCAGGCTCGCCGAACTCGACCCCGCCGAAGGCCACTACGCCGCCGGCAATTGCCGGCGTCAGAAAAAAGATTTCGCCGCCGCCGAAGCCGAATTCACCAAATCGCTCGACAGCCACCCGAAATCCGCCAACTTGATCTACGACATCGGCGACTACGCGATGAAGCATAGCCAGCCCGATCGCTTGGTCGCCGTCGCCGACGCAGGCGAAAAAATCGCGCCTTCCGATCCGCGCGGCAAGTTCTATCGCGCCGTCGCCTTCATCCTGAAAAACGTCAACAGTCCTCAGCCCGAAACGCTGTTGCGCGAATATCTGAAAACCGCCCCGGTTCGCTCCGGCTATCCTCGCCCTCACGAAACCCGCGAATGGCTTGGCCTATACTACGAAAATCAAGGCAAGACCCAAGCCGCCATCACCGAATATGAAGCCGCGCTCAAGCTCGATCCCAAAAGCCGCAACGCCACCGAAGAGCTCAAGCGCCTGAAGAAAATGTGATGAGCCTCCACGAACACGAACGCGATCACCCGCACAAACCCACCAAGCATCGCGACCGCGCCCACGGCGAACGCATCAGGAGCCTCGCGCCATGATGGACATGCGCGAAACTCTCTCCGTAGCCATCGACGCTCTGCGGGCCAACAAACTCCGCGCCATCCTCACCTCGCTCGGAGTCATCATCGGCAGCGCCTCGATCGTTCTCGTCGTCACCGTCGCTCTCACCAGCCAGAAATACGTAATCAGCCAGATCGAAGCCATCGGCTCAAACATGGTCTACGTCGAGCTCGTCAACGCCGGTAGCAAAAGCACGCCGCTCAACTACGAAATCACGCTCGACGATATGGACGCCGTCAAAGCCAACGTCCCCGGCGTCACCGAAGTCGCGGGCACGCGCGAACTCCCGATGACCGTCGTCGTCGCCGGCAAAGAGCGCCCCGTCAATCTCATCGGCGTCACTTTCGGCTACCAAGCCATCCGTCGACTCGTCATCATGCGGGGCCGCTACTTCGATTCTTCCGACATGGAGCAGCGCAGCAAAGTCTGCCTCATCACCAAAAAAGTCGCCGACCGCGTCTTCGGGCTCGACAATCCCATCGGCGGCACGATTCGCATGGGCGAACTCAGCTTTACGGTCATCGGCGTTTTCCGCGAGCGCGTCTCCACCTTCGGCCTCTCCGAAATCAAAGACGAATCCGTGATCATCCCGCTCACGCTGATGAAGTATTACACCGGCGTCGAAGTCCTCCGCGTGCTCTACGCGCAAGCCGAACGCTCCGACCAGGTCGAACCCGTAGTGCGCGGCATCGCCCAAGTGCTGCACAGCCGCCACCCAGTCGGCGCCGAATACGACGTGCAGACTCTCACGGCCATCCTCAGCGCCGCGAAAAATATCTCGCTCGCACTCACGATCGTCCTCCTCTTAATCGCATTCATCGCGCTCCTCATCAGCGGCATCGGCATCATGAACATCATGCTGGTCACAGTGAAAGAGCGCACGCGCGAGATCGGTATCCGCAAAGCTATCGGCGCCGCGCATCGCGAAATCATGTATCAATTTCTATTCGAAGCATTTCTCATCAGCGGTGGCGGCGCCGTCATCGGCATTCTCATTGGTCTCGCGATCCCCGCCGCAGTTCAGCCGCTGCTCCCAGGAAACTTGCGAGTGCCCGTTTCCTCGTGGAGCGTTCTCGCCGCCTTCATCGTTTCTTGCTCGACCGGCCTGCTCTTCGGCTACCTCCCAGCGAACCAAGCCGCCCGGCTGCAACCAATCGAATCCCTGCGCTACGAATAACGCACGATGAACAACCCATCGACTCCGCCGAACAAAATCGAGGTGAGCATGACCACAAAACATTCCACTCGCACTGGTAGCGCCGGTTTACTCAGAGCGGCGCGACACGAAGCGAAGAGCATCCTTGCCGGCTCTTTGCAGCGCCGAGCCATCGCGACAGCAACCATCCTCGCGGTCGCATCGATTTTCGTCCTCGCAACAGCCGCCACCCGCGCGCAAACCACCACGCCGCAACAACAGTCCTTCTCCGCCACTCCCACTCCCGTCACCCTGACCCTAAAACACGCCATCGAACTAGCCCTGCAAAACAGCAAAGACATCCAAGTCGCCAAACTCCAAGCCACGCTTGCCGACCGCTCCGCCTCCATCACAAAATCTCAATTCCTCCCCAACGTTTACGCTGGCTCCGGCGCAGGCTATACCTTCGGCATCCCCGAAACTCCCGGCGGCCGCGCCCCCGCCTTGTTCAGCCTCACCTACACCGAGCAGGCCATCAACGAACCCCTCCGCGGCCAATCAAAAGAATTGCAGGAGCAAGCCAAGTCGCAGCGCATCCTCCTCGAAGACGCGCGCAGTAGCGCCATCTCCCGCACCGCCGCGGCCTATCTCGAACTCGTTATGGTCCGCCACTCGCTCGACCTGCTCCATCAAGAGCGCGACAGCGCCGACAGAATTCTCGAAGTCACGCAGCAGCGCGAAAAAGAAAATCTCGAGCTCCCGGTCGAAGTCACGCGCTCGCAACTCACCAAAGCCCTCGTCACCCAGCGCATTCTCCAACTCGAAGGCCGCCAAGACGAACTCGAAGTCTTCCTCCGCAATCAGTGCGGCCTCCAGCAAGACACACCGCTCGAAGTTACCGCCGAAGATCTCCCCGGCGAAGCCGAACAGGAAGGCGCAAATCTGGTCGCGCTCGCATTGGAAAACAATCCGTCGATCAAAGCCGACGCCTCCGACGTTCGCGCGAAGCAATTCCGCCTCACCGGCGAAAAGCGCGGCTACTTCCCGACGCTCGAACTCGTTTCCACCTACAGCCTCCTTGCCAAGTTCAACAACTACGACCAATTCTTCAAAACTTTCGAACGCAACAACTACAACGCCGGCATTCAGGTGCAGGTGCCGATCTTCAGCGCGCAGACCAAGGCCAACATCGCCCTCGCTGAAGTGAATCTCCGCATCGCCGAAGCCAATCTCGCCGGCAAAAAGCAGGAGGTCACCGCCGCCGTGCGCCAAAAAACGCGCCACCTCCGCGAACGCGACGCCGCCAAAGAAGTCGCTCGTCTCGAACTCCAGCTAGCGCAACAAGACGTTGCCGTCCTCCAATCACAACTCGATGAAGGCAAAGTGAATCTCCGCGAAGTCGAACGCGCCCGCGTCGCCGAAAACGAAAAGTGGATGCAATATCTCGACGCCAACTTCCAGCGCCAGCATGCCCAGCTTGACCTCTTACAAACTGCCGGCCAACTCGACAAGGTCTGGCAATAGCACGGCGCTCATGCAGATCGATCACAAATCCTTAGCCGCGCTTATCGATGCCGCAAAAACCCTCGACGCCGGCTTCGCCAATCTCCCGCCATTCGACGCGCAAATACCGGGCGCAGCCCGATTAACCGAAATCCTCAACGAAACCGCCACGCGCCTCCAAGACAACTACCCCTACTTCCACCCGCTTTACGCCGGCCAAATGCTAAAGCCCCCACATCCGGTCGCGCGCCTAGCCTACGCGCTGGCAATGTTCATCAATCCCAACAATCACGCGCTCGACGGGGGCCGCGCCACCAGCGCCCTAGAAAAAGAAGCCGTCGCCGAAATCGCCGCGATGTTTGGCTGGAAAAATTTCCTCGGCCATCTCACCGGCGGCGGCACGATGGCCAACCTCGAAGCCCTCTGGATCGCCGGCCAACTCGCACCCGGCAAAAAGGTTCTCGCCAGCGAGCAAGCGCACTACACCCATTACCGCATCAGCAGCGTTCTCCAACTCGAATTCGAATCAATCCCCGTCGACAATCACGCCCGCATCGATCTCAACGCGCTAGAAAAACGCCTCGCCGCCAAAAACGACGTCGGCACGGTAGTCGTCACGATGGGCACCACCGCCACCGGCTCCGTCGACCCACTGCCTGAAATCCTGAAACTCCGCGATCGCTACAATTTCCGCATCCACGCTGACGCCGCCTACGGCGGCTACTTCACCATCGCGCAAAATCTAGCGCCCCACACCGCCGCCGCCTTCGCAAAAATCACCGGAGCCGACTCCATCGTCATCGACCCTCACAAACACGGCCTCCAACCCTACGGCTGCGGCTGCGTCCTTTTCCGCGATCCGTCGGTCGGCCGCCTCTACAAACACGATTCCCCCTACACCTACTTCAGCTCCGGCGAACTTCACCTCGGCGAGATTAGCTTGGAATGCTCGCGCCCCGGCGCCGCCGCAGCCGCGTTGTGGGCCACTCAAAAATTATTGCCGCTCAAGAAAGGCGGCGAATTCGCAAAAGGTTTAGAACAGGGAAGGGAAGCCGCCCAAGCCCTCTACAAAAACCTCCGCACAGACGACACGTTTCTAGTCGCGTTCGAACCCGAACTGGACATCATCCTCTTCGCACCAAAACCAAATCCGAAATCGCAATCCCCGTTTGCACCGACGTCAATCTCTGAAATCTCCACCCGCAGCCGCCAAATCTTCGAAGTCGCCGCCAAAAAAAACCTCCACCTGGCCCTGGCCGAACTCCCACTCGCCTTCTTCGAAAAGACCCTGCCACGCACCGTCCAACGCGACCGTCCCACAATCACCACCTTACGCAGCGTCCTCATGAAACCCGAGCACGCCGCCTGGGCCGACGAAATCCACTCCATTTTGACCTCGCTCTGACAAACCGAATCCCCCGCAACTCCCACTCAATGCGCCATTTACCCACTCAACCCTCTATACACACCATTCGCAGAAACCCTTTCCACCATGCAACCAACTCCGCTAAAATATACTCTAGACCTAGGGACCCACTTCCGCGCCGGGGAGACCTGCAGCCAAACCGCTGCAAGCGCGCGACAGAAATCGGAAAAATTTTGCACTACCGTCCGCCAGCCACGCACGCGGACCCTGAGGGAGCATAATGCCGGATGTACTAAAGACGTTGCTGTTGAACCCGCCGAGCTTCGAGAATTTCGACGGCGGCGCAAGTTCGCGTTGGCCAGCCACCCGCGAAATCGAGTCCTACTGGTACCCCGTCTGGCTCACCTATCCCGCCGGCATGATTCCCGGCAGCCGTCTCATCGACGCATCGCCCCACAAGATCGACTGGCGCCAGACCATCGAAATCTGCAAAGACTACGAATTCCTGATTCTTTTCACCTCCACCGTCGGCTTCGATTCCGACGTCAAGCTCATCCGCAAAATTAAGGAATCTAACCCGAGCCTCAAAATCGCCTTCGTCGGCCCGCACGGCCACATCAAGCCCGACGAAACGCTCAATACCAGCGAAGACATCGAATTCGTCACTCGCGGTGAGTTCGATCATTCCGTCGTCGAGTACGCCCATGGCAAGCCGCTCGAAGAAATCGCCGGCGTCAGCTTCCGCAAGGACGGCAAGATCGTCCACAACGCATCGCGCCCGCAGCTCCACACCGAAGAACTCGACGCGCTCCCGTTCGCGACCGAGATCTATAAGCGCGACCTGAAGATCGAGAATTACAACGTCCCATTTCTTCTGCAGCCGTACGTTTCGTTCTACACGACGCGCGGCTGCCCGGCTCTGTGCACCTTCTGCATGTGGCCGCAAACGATCTCGGGCCACGCTTGGCGCACCCGTTCCACCGCCAACGTCGAGCGCGAAATCGCGCAGGCCCTTGAATATTTTCCCCAGATGAAGGAAATTTTCTTCGACGACGACACTTTCAACATCCGCAAAGACCGCGTCCTCGACCTCTCGGCTCGCTTCAAGAAGTACAAGTTCCGCTGGTCCTCCACCGCTCGCGTTCACAGCGACTATGAAACGCTCAAAGCGATGGCCGATGGCGGCGCGCGTCTCTTCATCGTCGGCTTTGAATCCGGCGACGCTCAAATTCTCAAGAACATCAAGAAGGGCGCCACGGTTGAAATGGCGCGTACCTTCATGAAGAATTGCCGCAAGGTCGGCATCAAGGTTCACGGCGACTTCATCATCGGTCTCCCCGGCGAAACGAAAGAGACCATCAACAAGACGATCGACTTCGCCAAGGAACTCGACTGCGAAACGATTCAAGTCTCGCTAGCGCACGCCATGCCCGGCACCGAGCTTCACGACAGCATGTCGAAGGAAGGATTCCTCCGCGTCGAAGCGCTCGCCGACATGGGTGGCCACCAGCTTCCGCACATCGAATATCCACACCTCAGCAAGGCCGAGATGATGGGCGGCGTCAATCGGTTCTACGACGAATACTATTTCCGCCCCAAGGTCGTGTGGCGCATCGTCAAGGAAGCCCTCTGGGATTCACACGAGCGCAAGCGCCTGTACCACGAAGCCACCTCGTTCCTGAAACTCCGCTCCGAGCGCTGGAAGTGGGTCCGCGAAGGCGGCGACGCCGAGAAAACGATGGTAGCCGTTCCCGGTTCCGCTTCCGGCAACGACTGATCACTCACCAAGACTCAGCAGCACGTAAGGGCGCCCACAGTTTCTGTAGGGCGCCCGTTCTTCATGTGGAGGCAGCACGCTGCGCCCCGTCTCGGCAAGGTCGACCTGTTATCGGCCTTTTCTTCCAACCATACAATCTCGGCAGTCTCGAACCGTTCGATCTCCTCTCTTCGTTCTCTACCTCCGTCCTCGATGCCCCCTGTGGTGAATCCTTTTTCTCCTCTCCACGTTCCGCGCCCTGAAATCCAGTTCGCCACATGCTAAACTTCCAAAAAACATGTTCCGCGATTCGATCCACGATCCGACCCGCTCAACGTTGAGCACGCATCCAGCATGAGCCTCTTCACCGGTCGCAGCATCTGGCCCACTCTTGCAGCCATTTTCATCCTCTGGCTCGCGATTTTTGTCCCCGGCCTATCGCATCCATCCCTCTTCGACGACGCTGACGGCTCTCACGCCGAAGCCGGCCGCGAAATGCTCACCCTCCACGATTGGGTCACGCTCCACGAAAACGGCATCCGCTATCTAGAAAAAGCCCCGCTCCCATACTGGGCGATGGCCGTCAGCTTCTCTCTCTTCGGCATCACCGAATGGACCGCGCGATTCGCGCAAGGCCTCGGCGTTTTCCTTCTCGCGTTACTCCTGGTAAAAATGGGTCGCCGTTTCCTGACCGCCCAAGCGGGACTATGGGCCGGCGTCGTCTGCATCACGTCGTTTGGCCCCTATCTCTTCACGCGTATTCTCATCCCCGATTTGCTCGTCGGCCTCTGGATCGGTCTCGGCCTCTATTTCTTCCTCGAAGGCTGGCAATCCGGCAATCCGTCGCTCGCCTCGTGCTGGGCTTTAGCGATAACGGTCGCGCTCAACGTCCTCACCAAAGGCCTCATCGGCCTGGTCTTCCCCTGCGGGATCATCTTGTTCTTTCTGCTCCTCGTTGGTGATTTTCGCCATCTCCTGAAAATGCGACTCGTCTCCAGTGCCGCCATCTTTCTATTCGTAGCCGCTCCTTGGCACGTACTAGCCGCCCTTCGCAATCCACCAGCCGGACAAGCCAAAGGCTTTCTCTGGTTCTACTTCGTCAACGAACACTTCCTCCGCTACATCGGCAAGCGCTACCCCGCCGACTACGGCACGTTCCCGCTACTTTTATTTTGGGGAATGATCTTGGTCTGGCTGTTACCGTGGAGCGCGTTCCTGCCGCAAGCGATCGGTCAGGTACGCTTGCGCCTGCTCCGCACCGCCGGCATGCGCACGTCGCAGGAAGCCGCGCTCCTGCTCTTCTTCGTCTGGGCGATCGTGATCCTGCTCTTCTTCAGCTTCTCCACGCGCCAGGAATACTATTTGGCGCCCGCGCTCCCCGGCCTCGCGCTCCTTTTGGGAAGCTGGCTCGGCCGCGAATCCGAATCCCCCTACGGTGCCGACATTGCCCGATCCGGCCGCATCTCCTCCATCGTCTTTCTCGTAATCGGCCTGCTCACCTCCGCCGTCACGCTAACTCTCGCCATCATCTCCCACGCTCCTGATCCCAATATGGAACTCGCCGACCTCCTCAACAAGAACCCCGACGCCTACGTCCTCTCCCTGGGACATTTCCTCGATCTCACCGGCGCCGCCATGAGTCTCTTCCGCTGGCCCCTGATCGGCACCGCTGTCGCCTTCTTCTTCGGCAGCGGCCTAAACTGGCTTCTGCGCCGCCGCGGCAAGATCCCCGCCGCAAATATCGCCTTGGCCCTGATGATGTGCCTCTTCATCGAGTGCGCCCACGTAGCGCTCGGCGTCTTCGCCCCGGTGCTCGGATCGAAACCGCTAGCCATGGCCATCAACCGAGACCTGCAACCGTCCGACGAAGTCATCTGCGATGGCGAATATTCGAACGCCTCGTCCGTCAACTTCTACACAAAACGCCAAATGCTCATCTTCAACGGCCGGATCAACGGCCTCTGGTTCGGCTCCCTCTTTCCCGACGCCCCCAAAATCTTCATCGACGACGCCCAATTAGCCGCCCGCTGGACCGGCCCCACCAAGGTGTACTTCGTAACCGGCGACGACAAACGCCGCGCTATAATGGAAAAAATAGGCCCGACGTTCGAGCTAGCCCACTCCGGCGGCAAATCTGTCCTAACCAACCGCTCCCCATCTCCACACTAATTCGCACCTCATGTACGGGCGCAGCACCGCTGCGCCCCATCTCGGCACCCAGGCAAGATTTAGCGCCAACTCGCTTGGGTCGTGATTCTAATTTTGTAGGTGCGGGCTCGTTCCGCCCGGGGTCAACACCACTGCGACTCATCCCGCCTCTAGCGCTGGCATCCCTGCCGGCTCTTCGAACTTGCCTTCCGGGCAAAGTGAGAGCCATTTAGAATCAGCGCGTTCCAGACTCCACAAAAATTGCCGGGGGATATACCCCCAACCGTCCCAAATGGAACTCAACCAATCGCCACCAACGCCACTCCAACACAAACCAGCGTCACCCCAGCCCACCGCCCCGCGCTGATTTTCTCCCCCAGAAAATATTTGGCCGCCAAAGTCCCAAACACATACGGATTCAAAGCCGAAGCCGGAATCACCAAACTAATCGGCTCCCAGGACAGCAGCAGCAACAAACTATAAAAGCTAGCCGCCAGCAGCGGAATCCCGGTCCAGAACCAGGGGTTACGAAGCGCGCGCCCAAGAAACTGAAGAATCTCCCGAGGCCGGAACCGCGTAGGCTCCCCGGTGATCTTCATGGCATGCGTAATGATGATCTCGCCGCCCGTGCTGCAAAAAATAAACAGCGCAAACATGAGAATGCTGCGAATCACGCGGCCACCTTTTCTTGCTCGATCACGTCAGTGGTCCGCGGCTTCGTTAGCCCAACCAGCAGCACGCCGAAGCAGATCAGCGCCACGCCAACCCACCGCCGCGGCGACACCGATTCATGCAAAAACACGACGGCCAGCAGCGTCAGCAGCGCATACCCAAACGCACCTGCCGGCATGACGTAACTGTAATCCGCCCAACTCATCAGCAACATGTAGCTAGTCGTAAACCCAATGAGAAAAAGTATCGCGAGCCAAATCGTCCCACTCGTGATCGTGCCAAGAAACGCATGCTGCAGCCCGGCCGCACTCAACTCCACCTTGCCGATCTGCGTCATCCCGCGCTTCAGCATCAGGTCACCGGCATTGGCACACGCCACCATAATCAGAATCATCAGAAATGTTTTCAGGCGCAGCCTGTGCTCGCGTTGCATCCCAATATTGTAAATTGATTTTTACTTTCTGCACGGCCCATCGCTCACCAAAAATTGGCATCGATGATCCAAGAAAACCGACGCCGTACTGTCCAGCAAGCCCATAGGGAGTGCGGCATCCCGCACCGTTTTTGAGGCGTAAGCGGATCACCATAATTCGCCATCGCTCAAACGCGATCGCCCGCGTCACCGTCTCACCGCGCGTGATCAATCCAGATCGCGCTCACGCTGACAGACGGTGACTCGCATGCAGCCGCAACCCTTGCCGCACTCGACCAGCATCCCCGCATCGACTATCATTTTATTAAAGATGCGAGGCATCGAGTTGGTCGCTCCTCAAACGAAACATCACGAAGTCGTTTCCGCTCCGACGCAACCACGGATGCGGCAGCGAACACGTCGACGCTTGCATCCCGAGGTCTGACCCGAGTGTCCGTCGCCTACATTTTGCTGAGCATCGCGCTCGCTGGCACGCTCTCTTCCGGCGTCTATCTGGTTCTGTCGATTCTCGCCGCAATGAAATTTAACCGCGACGCCAAAGTCCAGCGCCGCGCAGCTGAAGCGATTCCCGCAGGCTCACTCCCGACAGTCTCCTTGCTGAAGCCGGTCCACGGCATGGAGTCGCACCTGCGCGAAAACATCGAGAGCTTTTTCCATATCGACTATCCCGACTACGAAATTCTTTTCGCCGCCGATTTCGAAGACAACGCCGCCCTCACCGTCGTCCGCGAAGTCTGCGCAAGATATCCGCACATTCCGACGCATATCGTCGTCACCGGCCGTCCACCCTGGCCGAATCCTCCGGCGTACGCATTCTTCCGCATGGCCGAGCACGCTGAAAACAATATCCTCGTCACCAGCGACAGCGACGTCTACGTCGCACCCTCATACTTGCGCGAAATCGTTCCGCCGATGCTCGACCCAAAAACCGGGATGCTCACCTGCGTTTATCGCGGAAAAAACACCGGCGGGTTCTGGTCGGCAGTCCACGCCATCGGCATGTCCGTGGAAATGACCGCCGGCGTCGTCACCGCAAACTTACTCGAAGGAATGAAATTCGGCCTCGGCCCAACCATCGTCGTGCGGCGCGACGCGCTCGAGAAAATCGGCGGGTACGCTGTCTTGGGCGACTATTTCGCCAACGATTTCGTGATCGGCAACCTGATCGAGAAAAACGGTTATCGCGTGGTGCTCTCGCGCCACATCATCGACCACGTCGTTTCGCCGCTCACCTTTAGTCGCGTGTGGGAACACGAAGTGCGCTGGGCGAAATCGACGCGCTGGTCGCGCCCGTGGGGCCATCTGGGCTCTGGCCTGATCTACGCGATGCCATTCGGTATCCTCGGATTGATCGCAGCGGTGTTCTTGGGCCACATCTGGCTCGGAGTCGGCCTGTTCGCCGCCGCAATTGCAAATCGCGTCATCAACAGTTGGGTGATCGGGTGGGGAATCACTCGCGATCCGGCCGCCCGCTCGTTCTGGCTCTACCCGCTGCGCGATCTGCTCGGATTCTTCGTCTGGGTCGCAAGCTATCTCGGCAAGCGCGCCGTTTGGCGCAACGTCCCGTATGATCTGACTTCGGACGGCCGCATCGTGTTGCGCGAAAATCAGCCGCAGCAGCCACAGAGCCAAACGCCGAAATAGCCTGGAGCCGAATGCAGTCAGCCTGGCAGTCGATACAGTCCATGCACTCCGTCTGGAAGGATGCAGTGCTGCTGATCGCGCTGGCGCCGCTCGCGTACTACGTTACTGCGATCCTCGCGTCGCTCCGGTTCTTTCGCCGCGAACGACGCAAAGTTCCAGACTTCACGCCGCCCGTCAGCTTGCTCAAGCCGGTATACGGCATGGATTTCGGTTCCGTCGAGAATTTCGCCAGCTTCTGCCATCAAAACTATCCCGAGTACGAAATCCTTTTCGCCGTCAACGACGAATCGGATCCCTCCGTTCCGCTCATCCGCGAATTCGCCGCAAAATTCCCCGAACGCCACATTCAGCTGATCTCCGGCGCGCCCCAAGTCGGCGCCAACAAAAAAGTGAACAACCTGATCGAGCTAGCCCGCGCCGCCCGCCACGAAGTCCTAGTTCTCACCGACGGTGACGTCCGCGTCGCACCAAATTATCTGCGCGAAGTCGTCGCTCCGTTCGCCGATCCAAAATTCGGTGCAGTCACGTCGTTCTATCGTGGCATCGTCCAAGGAAGCCTCGCCGCAGAACTCGAAGCGGTCGGCGCATCAAGCGACTTTTTCGCCGGCGTGCTAGTCGCCGAGTGGATGGAAGGCATGAAGTTTGCCCTAGGCGCGTCGATCGTCACCACCAAGCATTGGCTCGAAAAAATCGGCGGTTTCGCCGCAATCGCCGACATGCACTCCGACGATTACGAACTCGGCTGTCGGATCGCCAAAGCCGGCGGGGAAGTGCAGCTTTCCCGCGAAGCTGTCTGGACTATGTATCCCGCGCAATCGCTCAGCGGCTTCTGGAATCACCAACTTCGATGGGCGCGCACCGTGCGCTTGAGCCGTCCCATCTCCTACCTCGGACTGATCTTCACCCACGGCGTTGCATGGGCGATCCTCGCCGCCATCACTGCGCCCACAGTGCAAATCGCCGCCGCCTACTTGATCGCCTATCTCGTTCTGCGCCTTGCGATGGCCTGGATGGTCGGCGTGTGGGGCGTCGGCGACGAAATCCTCCGCCGCAAACTCTGGCTGGTTCCATTCCGTGACGCCATTTATTTCTTCGTATGGATCGCCAGCTTCGCCTCGAAAAAAATCCAATGGGGCGGCGAACAATACACCATGCAGGACCAAAAAATGTCCCCAGCGACGACAGTATCGGAGCCCCGACCGAAGTGAGGGGCCATCGCTGATCTCAATGCACTCCTGTAGGGCGCAGCACCGCTGCCCAGCCTGCCCACGATACGCCAACGCGCATCGCGAATGAATTTGCCCCACGTCGGTTGACGCTTTCCGCGTTCCCTATTAAATTAGAACGGTTGAGTCGTGGCTGCCGGGACAGCCGGAGGTGCCGCGATTCCTTTTTGTTCCTCCCCGCTGGGAGGTCGTCCAATTGGTAGGACTCCAGACTCTGACTCTGGCTATCCTGGTTCGAGTCCAGGCCTCCCAGCCAATCTTTTAGAATCAATGGGTTACCTGCCTTTCTAACGTCCTTTCTAATGATGTTCGCGAGTTTCTCTCAAAAACCAGTAATAAACTGCGAGGGAAACATGCCGAAGAAACTCAGCCTCTACAAATCAGTGAAGACCGAGCGCGGATGGCGCTACTGCAAAGCCGCGTTCCACAGCAACGCGAAGGTTAAGTCCAACATCGTCCTCGATGACGGCGTCGAAGAGAAGCACGTCGAGGGGGCATACTTCACGCTCAGCGACAATCAGTGGATCGCGTTCGGTGATAATGCCTTCGACGCGCAGCGCGAGCTAATGGCAATGAACGCGCAGCGCGAGTTCCAACGCCTCAGGCAGAATCCACAGCAGCGCGAGAGTTCGGTCCATCGGGTGAGTAACGGTCGTAAGCTCATCCGTGAGGAAATCGAGCGGTACCTCGAGGGTCTCGTCGCGGCGAAGCGACCGGCTAAGAGCGTGCGAATGAACAGAAACTTCCTGAACGCCTTCGCCGACCTTGCGACGAAGCACTACGCGGATGAGTACGGTCGCGACGACGTGATTGCATTCCGCAACGACCTGCTCTCGAAGGGGTATGCGCACAAGTACATCGACACCCAGATGGATTTCGTGCTGACATTCTTTAAACACTACCTCAAGCGTCCGATTGTCATGGAGCGCGGCGACCGGCTCAGGCTTGCGGTGAATCCTCCCGAGCCTTAGCTTCCGCTTGACGCGCCCGCCTCCGGCCATGGATCTTCTTCGTTCGAAGGTCCTCTATCGCGCTGTTTCAAGACACACGGGTGCGACGAGCCGTGCAGCTGATCGTACCCCGCGCCTACTAACTAGCAGTGTATATTTGTATCCGTTTAAGTAATTCTTTTACTTATTGATTGGCGCAGCATCTAGCGGACATTTAAGTACGTCAATAGTACCGACAGACAGGTCAGTGGGACAGATGCTGGAGTTCCATTGACATTCCTTCCACTATCATCGACTCTTTAAAATTTTTTGCCAAACCTTAAATTTAGAATTTCTTCTTCGAAGGGAAAATCGGCATGGAAGTCCAGCGCGCCGAAGGGCTGAAATGCCTTCGAGCGTTAAAAGGGCCGGTCAGATCGCGACTGACGGATTCCGGTCGATCAAAGCCCTCGTCTACGAACCCAAGGCCGACTACGAAGTGAAGCTGAAGGATTTTGTCGCGTGGCTCGACTGCAAAAGCCGATCGCCGCGCGAGATGATCGAAGATTTTCTTGCATCCGCGTCTTATTGCCTCTAAAGACTTGACACAAAGTGTATTACGTTTCGTATACTCAACATCTTTATGACCCACTCGACGTTACTTTTTGTTCATGGCACGGGAGTCCGAAGCGAAAGCTATGCCTTAACTCTCGAGGGCATACGATTGAAAGTTGCTGATTGTCAATTGTCGTGCAATGTGGACTCTTGTGAGTGGGGAGATGTGTACGGAATCGATTTTGACGGGCTGTCGCTGCCAAGGCCACCCGAGCGAAACGAAGAGGAGAAGGCTCAAGCATTTCGCTGGGAATATCTTGAAGTGGACCCTTTGTTTGACCTGCGTCTCTGGTGTACACCGGCAGCCGAGCCGCCACCAAAGATCCTAGGCGCTAAGGGCGCAGCATTGGCTCTCTGGGATGACGCGGTTTCCAAATACACGACCCAATATGAGAAGAAAGTCGCGCTAATTGCTTTGCTTCAGACTAATCAGATCGAAGAATACTTCCTGCCTGCGTGGAGTCGGGTCGTTACAACTGGCCTTCCAAAACAGGCGTTTACGGCCGCCGGCAATGATAGCGCTGCGATATCCCGCGTATTCGCTGAGGCAGTGGTCGCGCAGATGATGCACGACGCGGCTGCGGCCGAGGTGCCGATGCCCATTTCTCCACGGATAGGTAAAAAGATCGTCACCGTTCTTCTTTTTGACTGGAAGCAGGCTGGGCTGGGATTGAAAGATTTGTTTCTCAAGTTCTTTGGCTCCGCTACCCGAACGATCGTGCGACCGCTGCGTGCGGGCGCCAGTAGGGCGATCGCACCGGCAATCGGCGATATTCTTCACTATCAGGCGGTCGGACGCGACATTCGGCAATTGATTCGCGAGAAACTCAAGTCCATTGAGTCTGATGTATTCATTCTTGCCCACAGTCTCGGGGGAATGGCTTGTTTCGAGTTGATGGTGGAGGCTCGGCGCGACGGCGTCGACGACAGACTGAACCAAGTTAAGGGACTGATTACGGCGGGTTCGCAAGCGCCATTGCTTTATGAATTTAATGCCCTTCAGACACTGAGAAAGGGATCGCCACTGCCAGCCGATTTCCCCAAGTGGATCAATCTATATGACGAGAACGATCTGCTTAGTTATCGGGCTGACCGGCTATTCGATGTCGACGTGGACAAGCAAGTGGATTCCATGCTTCCACCTTTGGAGGCGCACTCGGCCTACTGGAAGCTCGATGAAACGTGGAAGGCAATTTCGGATTTTATGAAGTGATTCCATGCCGGATTACGCGCTCGTAGTTGGTGTCGAAGAATTCCAAACCTCGGCGGCTCGGTCGCTGATGGGTCCGGGCTTGAACGCGCTCCGCTTCGCGTTGTGGCTTCGCGAGAGCCAGAATCTACCGCCACAGAATATCTCCTTGATCCTAAACAAAACGGCGTGGAGCGATGCGGACGCCATTGAGTATGAGCAGGTGGCTAACCGTGTAGAAAAAGCGGGCATTACCGTCCTAGGCGAGCCTACCTATTCGAGGATCATGAGGGCCTGGCGCAAGAACATGCTAGCCGGTCCGGAAGCGGGCGGAACTGTATGGCTCTACTGGTGCGGTCACGGCTTGACCTTTCCATATGATCGCCAAGTGGTGTTGTGTTCTGACCTTGATGAGAATGGGGACCCATCGTTTATTTTTCTGTCGGAATTTCGTGAGTCGTTGCGGAGCCTGACGTATAAGCGTTTCAGCCAGCAGCGCATCGTTGTCGACGCGTGCGCGGAGTATCTGACGCCCGAGCAACTCAACATGGAAAAGTGGCGAAATCCTGTGACTTGGCCTGTAACAGAAACTCCTGAGCAGGTCGAGTTCGACGCGGTTGCTGTCGGTAAGGTGGCTCAAGCCGAGCAGGGCGGTAGCCTTTTCAGCCGCGTGCTGTTCGCCGAGCTGAAAAAGTCGGGTTGGCCGGACCATCCTTCCGATCTTCAGAAGGCGCTCGATGAAGCGATCTACTCCGAGACCGGTGACAAGAATAAGTTTACGAGAGTTATAGTTCGGTCCCCGGGATACGAAGGCGGAATCGAACTCGGCAACCACGCCAATGAGTGCAAAGCGCTCTTGGAAATGATGTGGAAATGCAAGATTCCGTTCGAGGGTTACCAGCCTGCGTATATGCGAACAATGGGCGGGTGTACTTCGGATCCCCAGGTTCTCGCAGCATCGAGTTTGACAGATATGGTTCGCGAGCTGCTCGAATTAAAGCGCGAGGAGTTCGGAGGCCACTCACTGGCCTTGATTGAATTTTTCGAACGAGTCCGACGCGAATTCCAAGTGAATGCGTCGCCGATCGCGAAGTGGCTCGATGCGATTCCTCCTGGCGTGAGTGCTGATGTGAAGCAAAAACTAGACAAAGAATCGTCTAACTTAGTACTGACGATCCTGGTGAAAGAGTCCAAGGAAGATCAACACGGATTTCCAGTGTCAATTCATGCCGATCTCTCGGACGCGAATTTTTCGAGCGTCGTTTTGAGTTGGGATTTTCCGAATCTCGCAGATCGAGCGACTCTTGAAGAGCAAGCGCGACTGATTCTTATTGCGGCCGATGCCCAAGCTCGACGGCAGAAGGATATCGATCTACGGGTTCAGGTATTCGCGAATCCGCCCTTGATGGGCGTCCCGTGGCACGCACTCCTGCTCGACCCCGACGATCTGATTGACTGTGCGGCATTTGGTCAGCTGCATCCTTTCGTTTTGCGTTCTCGAGCGCGCCTTGACCGAGCAGCCAAATATGATCTCGCAGGCTGGAAGCAGAAGGCGACGGCTCTTCGCCAAGTCAGGTGTTGCGACATCGGTTTCGAACCTGCACCGAAATGGAGTGACGAAACCCGCGAAGAAGTGAACGACGTGCTCGCGAAAGTAAATGGATTGTTACTTCTCAGCGACCCATTGGACGCGCCGTCGGATGCCACTGCGGGACTTTACAAGCTTCTCAACGCAGCGCTTCGAAGAGGTGTTCCGCTCGCCAGTTGGTTGATCCCCATTCCAGGCATCAAGCAGAAGGCCGGACCGGAATTTGCCGACGGTCTGAAGAAGCTCTTTCACGATTGCAAGTCGCTTGATGAGACGCTGACATTTTTCCGTGATGCACGCAAATCGGAATCATGGGCCCGCCAGACGGTCCTTTTCTGGGACGACGATGACACCGCCAAGCTTTCGCACCTCATCGGAGAGGAACCAACTCAACTATGAGCAACAATCAGGTTGCAAAGGACTGGAAAATCTTCACAGGTAACGGCACTCCTCACCGAGGGCTCGCTGGTCTCGCCTTGCCGCCCTGGCGCCGATCCAATCCGATTTCTGACCCGGAAGACTTTCCGAGAAATCTCCTCGATCGAGACTCGCAAAAAGCCGAACCATTCATCGTGGATCAACCGATGGTATGGGCCGTCAATGCCGCTCTTTATCTTCGTCGTCCTCTTTTGTTAACAGGAAAGCCTGGGACAGGAAAGTCCACTCTCATCTCCAAAGTTGCGCACGAACTCATGTTGGGACCGGTATTGCGCTGGGATATCACGTCGCGAAGCACGGTGCGTTCCGGAATCTATGAGTATGACGCGATCGGCCGGTTACAAAAGGGTCGCTCTGGAGGGCAGGAACCTCCGATTGAGGAGTATCTGACGCTCGGGCCTCTAGGGACAGCGATGCTTGGAACGAACTGGCCGAGGGCGCTTTTGATCGACGAAATCGACAAAGGTGATCTGGATCTCGCGAACGACCTCTTGAACGTGATTGAGGAGGGTTCGTTCGACATTCCCGAATTACGGCGCCTTGGCAAGGGTAAGGTCACGATCGTTGATGGTTTTGGCCGAAGCGCAGCGATAACGGCAGGCCACCTTGAGTGCCAGCAGTTTCCGTTCGTCGTGATGACATCAAACGCGGAGCGGGAATTTCCGCCGCCGTTCTTGCGCCGGTGCATCCGCCTAACACTCAAACCAGCGGAAAGTGCAGAGCGCTTGGAAGAGATTGTAAATTCGCACCTGCAGCAGTACCTAGCCGGACGCAAGACTGATCTGAACACATTGATTGGTACGTTCTTGACCGAGGCCAAGAGCAAAGAACTGGCCACCGATCAGCTCCTAAATGCGGTTTTTCTCACGATCGGGATGGCTCACGGAGCAGACCGGACGTTCGAGCCGAAGGAGATCGAGGAGTTGCGGACAATGTTGCTCGAAGGACTCGCGTGAACAAATCAAGTCCGGACCTTGTTCATTTGAAGGATTTGTTGGTCGGCTTGCAGCATTCAGGTCTCGATATCAGTGTTGCGGGCCTACTGGACGCATTTTGGCTCGCTCTGCAGCCGGGCTTCCGACTGGAAGTTCGGAGTTCGAAAGAGACAGTGAAACTGCCAACGGAGGGCAGACCGGAGGAGAGTGAGAACGAAACTTCTCCGCCTCAGGGAGAGGGTTCTTCAACAGGCAAATCAAACAGCATTTCAGCTTCACCGAACGCCGGAAACGACCCATCGCGCAGTAGGGAGCGCGGTGTGTTTGCCGCCGGTGCTACCGAGGGAGAGACGCGCCCCGCGTCACCTTTGCGTATTCCGGCGGGTGCCGCACTCGCCAACAAATTGCCCCTCACGCGTTCACTCAGGCCTCTCCGCGCTTCGTATAAGAACGCGCAGGCGCTTGATCTAGACGAAGACAAGACCGCTGAGGCCACCGCGGAATCGGGCGGCATCTGGATGCCGATATTTAAGCCGCGTTTAGAGCGCTGGTACGAGATAGTCCTCGTAACAGACTCCGTCCCATCCATGGACGTGTGGTTTGAAACAGTGCTCGAGTTTGCGGAAGTCACGCGCACAGCCGGCGTATTTCGCGATGTGCGCCAATATCAGCTTGTCTGGAAATCGGCAGTCGCGGAACCCACCGAGCGCAACGCTATTCTCTTGAACTCGAACGGAGTTCCAGTTCCTGCAGTCGCGCTCGCGCAGACCAATGTGCGACGCCTCATCTTCGTCGCGACCAACGGAAGCGCTGCGCATTGGACAGATGGCCGCATGGCCGCCCTTCTTTCGGTATGGAATAAGCAGTGCTCCGTCGTCATGTTGCAAATGCTGCCCCAACACCTCTGGCAGCGCGTTCGTACGGGCGAACCGAGTCTTCTGCTCACGACACTGTCTCCCGGCGCCCCCGCCTCACAGCTCCATGTGACACCGGGTTGGTGGGATGAGGATCTGCGAGACGAGAAAGGGAATCTTCTCGGGCACCTGGCGGGTGCAATTCCTATTCTTCCTCTCGATCCTCTATGGATGGAGAAGTGGGCCCGAATGCAAATGGGTGGCGGCCAACGTGTGCCGGGAATCGCAGTCGGCAAGCGCGCCGCACGGTCGATACCTACGGGTCCCTGGAAGAGCATGGTGAATGCCTTTAGGCGAAGCTGCATGCCCGAGACCTGGATGCTCGCGACGTATTTGTCACGAGGAAGCTTCACCCTGCCGGTGGCACGACTCGTGCAATCAGCCAAGCTCGGCGCGGCTGCGTCCCAGACGCAACTGGCGGAAATTCTGCTGAGTGGCTTGGTCGAGCGAGCCACGCCCGCAGATCGAAAGGTGCCACGGGATTGGGTGGAGTATCGATTTCATCCTGAAGCGGCAAAGCTTCTCGAACAGGGCCTACGCGAGTCTGACGCTTCTGAGATAGCTAGCTTGTTAGCAAAGCACATCGAGCGTTATTGGGGAAAACCCGTCGATTTTAGGGCACTCCTCGATGACCCATTGGGCAATCTCGCGATTCCGCGATGGGCACAACCATTTGCTCAGTTGGGACGATCGCTGCTGGGCGTGCTTCCGAGTGCGAAGACGCCGAATAAAACAGTTCCTCCCGTCATAGACCAGAGTCTGGCGATGACGGAATCGATCAATATTTATCGAGATGTGGTTTATCGAGATGACCCGACTGAAAAGCACGGAGAATTCGTGGTGACCAGAGGAACGCACCGGTTGAACTTACCCGCAGAGTTCCGCATGGCACTATTTCCGGTAACAAATAAACTCTTCCATCAGTTTGTCAACGAGAGTGGGTATTCGAACCCTGACTTCTGGGAAGGAGCTTCAGGAGGACGTTTCCTTACCAAAGATCGTACGACGCAGGGCCCGGCCACGTGGGAGTCTAGCTTTTCGTATCCAACTGAAAAAGACGAGCACCCTGTTACTGGAATCAGCTACGTCGAGGCCAAGGCATTCGTTAGATGGTTGCAACTCCGACATCCGACATCCGAATGGCGATGGTGCTTGCCTTCGGAAGACATGTGGGAGTTTTCCGCGAGATCTTCGGAAGGGTCTCCATACCCTTGGGGATCAGAATTTCTCCCTGATCGCTGTAACTCCTCTGAGAGCGGCATAGCCACTACAAGTGCTGTCGGTAGATTTCCCAGCGGAAAAGCGTTTGCGGCTGTGCCGATATGTCCGGCAACGTGTGGGAGTTTGTTGGAGTGGTTGGCCCAGATTCGCCCTCAACGTGCGTTTTGAGAGGTGGCTCCTTCAAGAATAATAAAGATCAGATCAAGACTTACCTCCGCCTAGTAGGGGTGCCTGTCGATCACCGCCCTCGCGACTTCGGTCTGCGTTGTGCGCAGGTTTCAAAGGCGTTGGGGACTGAAGCTTCGAACGAGCGCGACGAGCGTACGGATGTCGAAACTTCTCCGTTCGTTTTGTCGCTGGACCTCCAGCCAGAACTGACCAGTTGGGGCCAAGGGGGCTCTCGTACTTATTTCTATCATCTCGTGGTCGAAAACCGCCGTAGGGTCGTAGCCGACGACGTTCGCGTAAAGGTGACTCGCATTAACAAGGCCAACGCCTATGGCGCTTTTTCAGACGAAGCTCTTTCAACGCCATTCGAGCTTAGATGGTCCTTTAAGGAGAATGAACCGTGGTCCAAGGATATAGCACCTTCGGCCAGCGAAGCCTGCAATCTGGGTCATCTCATTAAGAATGAACTGCGTTTCGCCCTCGACATCTCCCTGCCCAAATGGCCCGCAGACTTCCAAGGCGTGATCGCAGCCGGAGAGCGTGTGCGAATGGAATTGGTGGCGGAAGCCAGAGGCGGTCGTTCTAATGCGTTACATATTGAGATTGCATGGGACGGCGAGTGGAGTGAAACGCCCGAGGGAATCGAAAGGCATCTCATCATCAGACCGGTTGAGCCCAGTGCAGGTCTTGTGGCAAGAAAAGAAATCTATGCCGCCCTTCGGCGAGTCCTGCCCGGCCAATTGCCACGATTTCTGTTGAGGCAGCGATGGTTTGGAGGGAAGGCTCGCCAGATCGTGGCGGCGGAGGTCGTGGATGTAATTCCGGTGCGCAGCACCTTGCCGGAAATATTGCTCCTGTTGGTTGCAGTCAATTATGCCAACGGGCCAAATGAAACCTACGCGATTCCAGTACTAGCGTCAGAAGAGCAGTCTCCATCGCCGGCAACATACAGTTCGTCACTCAAGGTGGAAATACCGCAATGGGGTGGGACCTGGATCCTCACTGATGCATTGCGAAGCCCGGAGTTTCCCGAGACTCTTCTTGAAGTGATTCGGAATAAGACGACGCTAACCGGTGAAGACGGTGAACTGCGCGGCGCGCAAACGACGGTGTTTGCACCACTCTATTCCTCGTCTTCCGCTAGTCTGCATCCGAGACTGGTCGGCGCCGAACAGAGCAACAACTCGATAATCTATGGCGACCGTATGATCCTGAAGTTTTTTCGGCGTGTGCAAGAGGGGATTAATCCAGATCTGGAGGTCCTGAACTTTCTAACCGAAAAGGCGCATTTCCCCCAAATCGCGCCGCTCGCTGGGTCGTTGCAGTACCAGACTCGCGACGGAAAGAGTATGGTGCAGGGAATTCTCCAGGCGTATGTGCCCAATCAGGGTGATGGGTGGGGCTATACGATGAAGCATCTTGTTTCGTTCTATGAAGCTGCGTCAAAACAAACATTGCAGAGTGCGTCTATGACGTCCGGCGCTGAAAGCGCGGTGCGGAGTGAGCGGGTTCTATCAGAGTTCGTCCGTGATTCAGCCAGGGCGTATCTGCAGGTGATAGGAATTCTCGGCCAAAGGACCGCCGAGATGCATCAAGCTTTGGGATCCGACCCACAGGACACAGCGTTTGCGCCGGAGCCGTTTACGATGGAGTTTCAAGAAACACTCGAAAAATCGATACTCGATCTCATGACACGGGTCTTCGCATTACTGCGGGAAAAAAGACCGAGCCTAAGTACGGAGTGGCGAAACGTGGCTGAGGGGCTGGGTCTCCGAGAGCAAGAAATCGCCAGCAAGTTTCAATCCGTGTTGAGATGGCCCATCCATGCGATGCGTACGAGGATCCATGGCGACTATCACCTCGGCCAGGTTCTCTATACTGGGTCCGATTTTGTGATCATCGATTTCGAAGGTGAGCCGGCGCGATCGCTGGCGGAACGGCGTGTCAAGCGATCACCCCTAGGAGACGTGGCGGGGATGCTGCGGTCTTTTCATTATGCGGCGTACGCGCCGTTGCTCGGCGGGGAACCGCGGCCGACGGAAGAAGTTGAACGACTGAGTCCTTGGGCGGAAAGATGGAACGCATTAGTCGCGGCTCGATTCCTCGAGAGTTATTTCGATGTCGCGCCAGGGGCGTCCTATCTTCCGAAAAGCCGCGAAGAAGTGCACAGCTTGTTGAACGTTCATCTATTCGAAAAGGCCGTCTACGAACTCGGCTACGAACTAAACAACCGACCGACCTGGGTCGGAATTCCGCTTCAGGGGATTGTAAGCCTGTTGTCGAGTTCAAGTGAGTCGTTGAGGTGACCAGGGTCAAAAGCTCCTCATCGTCCTGTTCTACGCTTTCGACGCGTTCGTTGCGGTGATCGCGTGTGGTTATATTTTCACATCCTCAATAAATCCCATGAAGTTCTGGACACGCTGGCGAGCGAAACGCGCGGTATTGCACAAGTATGAATTCGAATTCTCGCTCATCGACCTGAACGCAAATCCCTATCTTGACCCCGCGAAAGAGAAACGAACTCCAAACGTGATTGAACAACGCTTGTTCACCGTGTCAGGCTGACAGGTCAGGTTCTTCGGTGGTCTGAACGATTTTCTTCTTAATAATCGGCCGCAGTTCGCCGTCTGGGCCCTGCTCAAAGGATCGTTCGAATACTGTCTTGAGGCCAGTCGCTTGGTCGGTGATTTCGACGTGAGTGTGAGAGGCGCAAGCGCTGTCGGCGGGTATTGCTACAGACGCTTCGGCGTTACTAGCGCCGGCATCTCCGCCACCATCTCCGCCACCATGATCAGAGTCAAGCATCACCCTTGAAGACTCCTGCTCCGATCTTACAGTTAAAAGATGATTGACCGCTACAAGTCAGGCAGTCGCAGGTTTGAAAGAAGCTTGAGAAAGCGTCACATCACCCGGCGAAGTACTCATTCACAGCCAGCTGATTAAATGAAAACAAGGATTGATGTCCAGAGGCGATTTTTCAGGGATTTTGGGCGAATCCGGATCGAAAGATCCGAAGGCAATCCGGCGAACAGAACTTGTATAGCTCCGCTAGCTGTCGCCAAAACACTACTAGTGGAGTTGTTCCGTTCGTCCGAACAACTCATCATGGGACCAGGCGTTACCACTCGCCCGCTCGTAGTTCTCGTCCAGTTTCAGACGAACCAAAAGAATTGCTGCTATCCGAAGAATCATCTCTCGAAAATAGTCCAACTCACGAAAGGACAGAGCTGCATTTGTTCTCCGGTCCTTCTGGCGGTACCCCAACCACTTTTTCAGCACAGGGTATCCGCCGAGTTCGTATTGCCAGATTCTGTTAGGGACATGACTTAAGAAAATTTGATCGTTCAGGAACAGATCGCCGGTCGCATCACCCCAGACCCCATGCATCGTTTCATTGCCCTTTGGCGCTCGTGGTGTCCATCGTCCCCGCGCCGATCCGTAATAGCTGAATTCTACTATCAGCTCCGACTCGCTGATGTTTCCCCTTCCTCGTCGTTCCGCCACGCCGAGGGTGTTCCCTTCTTTACCCAATCGTTCCTGCAAGACTTGAGATGCATCCCCGAACGGATTGAGCAGGCGCGCAATTTGATTCCCCAACTTCGCAGCCTCTTCAAATTGTTTCTTGTCCTTCGAAATTGGAATGTGCGGCCAATCCTGAGCCAGGAAATCCTTGTGATCAACTTCGTATTGCGGTGAGTGACAGATCGCTATCGCATAACGGAAAAGCTCACGGCAAAACCGTTTTGCGTCGGTGTCCTGAAGATCGCCTTTGAGCTTCCATGCCGTCTGTAAGGTTGACCACACATCCTGCGCTAAAATGGCGTTCCGCGAGCGTTTCTCTTTCGGTGTCCCGAAGAGTCCCTCCGGTTCTTCCTCCGGATTCAGCTCAGCTGGAACCCCTAAAATCCCCAATCGTGTAGGTGCAAGTCAAACAGCTCCGCGAAAACGAATGGGCGGCTCTCCGAAACTCGCCGCGCCTGAGGCAGGCCCACCAGAAATGAGGGGCGGCGATCGATTTGGCAAGGCGCCGCGCCTCCGTCGTCCGAGTCGCTCGCGCCCGCCCAATCGCGCGCTTATTCCGGCAAGAGCGCCTGTTGCATCGAATTAAAGAAAGTTGTGATATTCTTGGCGAATACCAGCTCGATCTCGGCATTGTCCGGAGTTATCCAGACGCAACTGGTTAGCGACGAAGGAGGCTATGGGGTAATTGCGCTTTGAGGCAGGCGATTAATATATCCGGATCGCCGATCGGGAAGGTATCCAGCACGTCAGCGCCTTGTAGACGAGCACATCGGCGAAGGTTTCGGCCATCAAGTTCAAATTGGGATACTGCATGACTCCTTTCACCAGCACATAGCCTTCGACGTGCGGCTTGCCGGTTTTCGGATCGTGCATCGCCTCCGCGATGGTGAAGCCGGTGAAACCTCCGGAGTTGAGGGACGAGCCGGAGCCTTTGATCGATTCGCTGGCGGTCAGGTCTGAAGAGACGCCGGAGACCAGGAATATCGCCACATGTCTCCCGGGCTGCCGTAGAGGTCGTCGTCACCGGTGAGGCTGAAGGCGGTCTGATCATAGTTTGAGGGCGGCGGATGTAATAAGTGATCGTCCCGTCCTTGCTGGGGATATAGTCGGCCTGGAGCGTGTTATAGGTTTTGCCGTCGTAGTACTGGATCGGGTTGCCGTTCACGTCTTTGTATACGACGGTTGCGGGATTGACGGGCACGTTGATGGTCAGGCCGTTGGGGTCGACGAAGACGGTGTAGACGATTGTGCCATTGGGTTCCATGATGTCCGTTACCTTGGTGCAGCCGGGCGTGACGAATGGCGTCATTGGAACGGTGTTCTGGGCGTGATCGATTGCATCAGGGCTGTGAGCAGCTTGGCGTTGTTGGAGTCTGCCCAATTAACTAGCGACGCGGCGTTCTTGGCGATGTCGAAGGGAATGATGTTGTTGGGCAGCACGGGCAAACCCTGGCTGCTGCCAGTTGTCGGCACCGCGCCGAATCTCATGCCCGAAGCTGTAGGAATGACCAGAACGATATTTTCCTCGACATCATTGCGGGGATTGAGCGAGAGAGGTGGTGCTCAGCAGCGGCTGGAAAAGGAAATCGCTGGCCGGGTTGAGCACCGGCACCGCGAAGAAGGGTGTGATCTGGGGCACGACGGTTGAGGCATTGGCGATCGGCGGGAGGAGGGGCTCGGAATAGGTGACGCGATAGAGCAATCGCCAGGGAACCGATTTGTTGGCAGTCATGGCGGGTTTCAGTGCCCTTGCATCCGGATCATCGCTGTTGAGCCAGTTTAAGTCGACCACGGATTCCCAGAGGTCAACTGCGTTCTGTTCCTTGGGTTGCAGGTAAAAGGCATAACTGCGGAACTGTTTCGTTTTGCCGGGGCGGTCGTAAGGCTCCAGGTTGCCGGTCAGTCCGCTGGCGTTGCCGGTCGCGTAGGATGGCGGCGGTTGCTGGTAGGAAAATGTAGAATCGATATTGTCGGAAGTCGGGGAGATGGCACCCGATGTGACCGATGGTACGATGTTGTAGACCAATCCGTCTGACCCGATGACGAGGTTCAGCCCGCTCTGGTTGGCGGGGTTGAAGGTGGAATTGTAATTCATGACGAAATGCGGGGTCGTTGTTGGCGGCGTAGTGCATCTGCGTGTCGTTCTCTATGCCGTCGAAGGATGCGGTGATGTCGAACTGGACGTTGCCGGCATAGGTGACTGAGAATTTGTTCGTGTGGTTCTTCACCCACTCGTAGCCAGCCTGCAGGCCGAGTACTTGTGCTCCCCCGGCGCTGAACTTGGCATTGAAATCCAGTTTTACATCCCAGCTCGTGCTCTTTGTGGTTACCAGCACCTCTTCATAATTGGTCGTGTAAGTGTGCTTCACTTCTTGCGAGCCGCCACGCGCGGTCCAGACATATTCGTTGTAGAAGTCCAGCCCGGGAGTCAGGTCGTTGTTTGGCAAACTACCCGGGTTTTTGCCTTTGTCGTAGGTCGAGGCATAGAGTGCCATGGCGTTGAATGCGTCCTGGTCGATCTGCTTCTTAATCTGGTAGGCCTCAACCAGCCGCATGTAGCTGGCGTTGTGGCCGACCTCTCCCTGGGCAAAATTGTTGTCGTAAACCGGCGACATCTGTCCGGTCGAAGTGAGCCACGTTTTTGCGCCTGACGTAAGACTGGCGGCGTTGTACTGGTAGCCGATCACGCCGTCGAGGACGCCAGGCCGGATATATTTGCTGCTCATTCGGAAGGAGAGAATGTTGACATCACGCGGTATCTGCGGATCCGGAACGCGGATGAAGCCGAATGTGGTGTTTGTCTGCAGCAATATTTGCTGATAGACATCGAGCGTCCGTGAGGTGACGAAGGCTTGCCCGTAGGGCGAAGGCAAGAACATCCGCTGTCCAAAACGTTCCTCCGTCACCGGGGTCTTGGGCAGCGCTCCTGGCGGGTTGGAAGTAGTAAAGCCGCCGAGACTGGGGTTGGGCAGAATCGGCGTTTTCGAGGCCGGCGTTCCCACCGTGCTGCTGGCGACGGTGAGTGAGTTCAGATTCGCCATGAAGGTGTCGCCTGTATAAGGTGCGATGGTACCGTCCAGCCGCACGGTATATTTGTGGCTTTCATCTAGCTTTTCGCTGGCCGTCTGCTGCGTAGTGGAACCGCTCCCGCTGCCATAGCTGGCGGTCACGCCAGCAGAGAGGTCGATATCGACGGTCAGTTTTTCGGCCTTGATTCCGAAGCCCATCGCGGCCAAAACGGGACCGATCCCAAAACGGAAGCGCATGTTGGCGCCTCCGGCCGCAGGCGCCGATCCGTTAGTGACCGTGGTGCTTCCGCTGTCACTCTGGGTCAGGGTAGTAGTGTTTTCACCCTGATTGACCGTGACGACCGTAGCGCCGCCCGAGCCGCCCGATATGGCATCGACCTGGTTGACGCTGATGGTGGTCGGCGAAGACGGCTGCTTCGACTCAAATCTTCCGTCCACGCTGGCGCCACCGCTGCCCTTGTTTGTGGTCACACCGTCGTCGCTGGTCTGATATTTGTAAGAGAGAGATATCGGGGCATTGAAGCTGACGCTGGTGGCGCCTGCATAAGATGCCTTATTCGTTAAATTGGCCATCGGTGCAGGCGGTGCACCTTCGATGTAGCCGATGATCTGGACGTCGCCCTGTTCCTGCGACACCCACACTAGAGCCAGATCGCCGACTTTCTTGCCTGCGTAAACCGTCAAAACATTATTTCGGACGAAGACATAGACTTCGTCGAGCACGCCGGCGAGCGTGCCGGTGACCGAATTGACGGTCACGGAGTACGTGGTGAGGCTGGGCGGCGTATCGCAGATGGTTAACGCTATTCCGGGAGGCGTGTACAGATTTGGCGAAACCAGCGGTCCGCACCTGCCGATTGCCGGGCAACCCTGAAGGTCGAGCGAGGCGGAGCCGAGATCAATGGTGAAGGCCGCCGCCATATTTTCCACGTCAACGTTTTCAATATATTTCGCCATCGGAAGGATTGGTTCGCCGACACCAGGCGCATCGACCGAGAAGGAACCAGGCATGTAGAGCGTGAGGAACGGCTCATTGCTGGGAATCAATTGGCCGAACATGTCGCTCAGGACTTGGTATGCCTGGCGGGCCATGCTCCAGAAGCTGATCTCCTGAATGCGGTACGTGTTGCCGGCGTCGAAGTTAAGATAGTTCGTTCCGGACGGGCTCGGAGCGGTGGTGGTCAGCAATGTTGTTGTGACCGCGGTTCCGTTGACGTAGAGCGTTATGCCTTCGACTTCGCGACCTGACAACGGCGCGAGCACCGACTGCGTGCCGCTGCTCGGCGCGGCGTAGGAGCCGTCCACCTGGTTGTAGACCAAGCCATTGGGGTCGTACGCCGCCTTCCAGTAACCGACCATTCCCGCTTTCTGCAGGTCGGTAAAGCTTGCCTGCTCGATGGCCACAAACCCCTGACCTGTACGGATGCCCTGGCTGCGGAAGGCGGTTCCGAACAAATAGACGTCGCGGATGTTGCCGGGCAGACCAGGGGCGCCGCCAAGGCCAGGGGCTCCGAATGGGATCGCAGTGCCGCCATCGTCGTAAGCACCGCCAATGACGAGATTCGACGCGCCAGTAGAGTTGACGAATAGTCCGGCATCGGCGGCCGAAATCAAGTCGCTAGCCAAGGACGCCCAACTGCCCCAGGTGCCATTCGACTGCATCTGACGCACAGCGATCGAAATAATGTAGCCGCTAGTGGGGGGCGCGGTTAGAGTGGCCGCGAAGTTTTCGAAGTCCGTCGCATTGGTGGAGGGAGTGTTCGGTGGGATGTCAACAGCCCCGTTATTGATAGCGGCTGAGCCAGGGGGCTGGGGCGCCTGCATTGTGGCGGGATTGAACGACGGGGTATACGGATCGCTGTCATTTCCGTCGGCACCCATGGGTGTTTTCGTGTGCTTGGTAATCAACACCTGATAGTAATTGTCCGGCTCCAGCACAGGACCTGTCCAACTGCCCCAGTTCTTGCCGTCGCCTTGGAGCACCTCCATCATCACTCTGTTGTCAGCGGTGAGCGTGACCCGGAACGACGTCAGCATTTGTGCGGCCGGAACGTCCGAGCCGGTCCCTTTGTAGAGCAAGCCCTGCGGCTGATTCGGGATGCTGCTGAAAGCAATGGTCATGGCAATCGTGAAGTCGCGCTCGAAATTGAAAGCGCTACCGTCGGCAACTACGAACGGCGCGCCGGTGCACACCATCACGTAAGGCTGCGTGTAAGAGAGGGCGATGTGGCGCCAACCCGCAGTCAGCGCCGATGGCGTGGTGTTCGCCTGCACCACCGTGTCGTTTACGGTGACATTGATCGTCGAGGTGTTTGGGAATTCGATGTTCGCGTGATGAGTCAGCGGGTTATTGCCAATGTAGGTGAATACCGAGAGGTCGTCGGCCGGCGTCACCGGCATGGAATGCCAGAATTCGAGACTGAAATCACCTTGCGGAGTGATGAGGTTGGCGATCGCAGCGTCGCTCGAGCCAATCGGTGTATTCCACGCCGCCGAGAAACTTTCCACCGGGCTGGCGGTTTCATCCACCGCAGTGGTGAAGGCGTTGTAGCCGCCTGTCTCAAAGGTGAGCGGCGCGTAGGCTGGCAGGAACGTGAAGCTGGCGGACTGGGTGAAGCTGGGCAGCAATTTCGGTACGTCGGTAATGATCTGATTGGCGGTCGAGCCCGAAGCGTACACGATGTCGAACAGCGTCGAATTTCCAAATGGGTCGGTGGCGGGGAATTGGAAAGCTCCGGACGACGCGCTCTGGACTACGTTGACCGGCTGCGCGGCGAGGCCATAGGCGAGGCCGAATTGGGTCTCCACAGTTGTCACAGAAGTTGCCGCCCACATCGAACCGGGATTAATCCCAGCCGCAGCTCCCGCGCCCTGGGTGTTGCCATCCGTCACGAGATAGGTTGTGCCGCCCATGTCGAAGACGGCGAGTTGCTGCTGGTCGGGGGCAGGCTGCGAGACATACACGGTGTAGGATTTTTGCACCGCGACGTAGACACCTTCGGATTTGACAAAGGTGTAAAGCACGTTTTTATAGGTGAAAAAGTCGGCCGATCCGGATTCCGAAGTTCCCGCATAGACGTTCAGCACGGTGGTACCCGCTGAAACCGTGCCGATGGGAACTGTCGTGCCTGGATAGTTGCCGGCCGCGACCGCTGCAATTTTCAGCGTGAACAAGAGGCTGGAATCGAGCTTAAAGGTCAGCTCCGGCTGCGCAATCATGTAGCTCTTGGTTCCGGTGATCGTCAGCAGATTGTGCTGGCTGTCCTCTACGTATGCATAGATTTGACCGTTCAGCGTGAACGTGGAATTCGCGATCGGCTGGCCGGCTTGCACGGTGACATCGGTGGCGAGCGGTGAGCGGTTGTTATTGCCGACGATGGCGTGGGGCAATTGATTGGTGTCGATCAGATAGTTGAAGCCGTTGATGCTGAACATCATCGGATTGGCGATGAGCGGCCAGGGGCGCCCGTCGTTGTCGGTCACCACCAGATTCGTGGTGTCGAGCGTGAAAGTGGTGCTGCCGATCACGAATGTGGGAACTTGATTGACTGTGAACTGTCCCACGACGGAACCCGCGTCGTAGATATTGGCATCCGCAAAGATGAACTTGGCGGTGGTGGTGTCGAACGGATTGGTGAGGGTAAAGGCAGATTTGCTGATGGGAATGGCGGCCTGCCCCTGACCCCTGAGCGAACCAGTCGTGGTTGTGGCGTACGTGATTATAAAAATGTCGTCGGCAACCGAGATCAGATCCTGACTGGGCAAAATCGGGAAACTGGCGGTGATGGTCTGCGGGAGGCCATTTGCGTCCAGATGAAGCGTGTAGGTGATGCCTGGATCACTCAATTTGAACGTGTTGGGGCCGGTGAATGCAAAAGGCGGTTTGCCCGCGCCGACAACTTTGCAAGCGCTGTAGTCATTCCCGTTCTGCCCGGGAGTGATGGTGTAGAGTTCGCCGTTAATTTCAAAGCTGTTGAGGTTGATCGGAACTGATGGCGCGCCACTGGCCACCGGAACGACCTTGTCGATTTCGACGGTAAAAATATCGGAGCCGACCGTAGCCACGCCGGCATTGACGTTGGCCCCCGAGATCACCGGGAAGACCACCTGCACATCGTTGTAATGGATCAGATAGGTGTTGCCGTCCGCCGGCGTAAAGGAATATTGCGTCGTTTCCGGAAGGAAGAGCAGGGCCTCGACGCGAGTGTCGGCGGTATCGACGTAATAGATGATCCCGGTCAATGCGTCGGTAAAGAACTGGCTCTGATAAGGGAAGCTGACGGAAATCGGATTGTTGCCGCTGGTGTCGAAGCTGAAGGTTGCGCCGGAGATTGTATCGATGAAGGTCAACTGGTTGCCGTTTATGGTTGGCGCGAAGGTTGAGACCGTGGCGCGATTGTCGGTAACGCCGGCGCCTCCGACCGTGTAAGTCACCGTGCCAACGGGATAGACGACGGAGAATTGCTTGGTTGCATTGTTGTAAGCGAGGCCGCTGGGCTGAATGGTCGCGGTCGTTGCGGTCAACGCGTACGTGAGAGTCTGGGCCCCATACTGCAGCGATACAGTCTGGTTCGGCGCGGTACCTGTCAACTGCGCTTGATTGGTGGCCTTGACGACGTTGACGTCGTTGACGGTATACACCGCATTGCCGTCCGGCGAAAATTGGTCGTCTCCGGAAACGACGTAGCCCTTGGTGGCGGTGCCTTTGCCCGTTTTGTCTACATTAATTTGGTACGCGAGGCTGGAAAGCGGCGCGGCCTGAGGCACGATGAAGCGTCCGGCAACCATCTGCCAGAATGGTCCGGCGGCATTCTGATACGCGACGAGGACGTTCAGGGTGTAGGTCGTCGTTCCGGCGATGAAGGTGTTGTTCTGTACCAGATAGGCGTTCGCCGGTGCCTGATTGTCGAGCGCCACCGTCAGCCCTGTTGAAACCGGAACCAATGCCGTGAAGCTGCCGCCGGCCAGGGGCAGAGAATATTCAGTGTTGTTGGAATCGACGAAAGTCACCTGCGCCCCCTGGGGGACGCAGGTGTAGACGATGCCGGTGACAGGATCTGTGAAGGACCCGCCAGTCAGCGATCCCCCCGCGGCGGTCAGCGTGGTGATTGCGGTGGCGGCGCCAAAGGTCGTCGAATTCACGGTGACGCTCGTGCCGGCAACCGCAATCGTGTAGAGCAGCGGAATGGTGAAGGAACCGCTTGTAACCGGGAAGACGCTGTAAATGTCTCCCTGCGCGGCGCCGAAATCGGCTACGGCAACATTCACGTAATAGGTAGGGCCGCCGGGCACCTCGAAATAACCGCCTTGGCCGAGGTTGCTGAAGATCTCATAGCTGTTTCCGTCGCACACCGCTGTGTTTGCGCTCAGCGTGTAAAGCTTGTTGGGGGTGACGTTGGTGTCGGTGAACTGATTGTTGGTGATGGGGAAGTAATGCGTCCCGTCGAAGGCGGCGTTGTCGATCGCGCGCCCGAAGAACAGCGTCCGCGATCCGAAGGGAACCTGGTTCGGCGCGAGAACACCGGTATTTACCAGAAGATTTTTGCCCGCGCCAATCGTGATTGCACCCGAATCGGTGCGAAGTTGATAGGTCAACGTGCCGACGGTGAACTGCGAAGCGGCGTTGGCAGCGGTGCTGGTGATGGGATGGTAGCCGGCGCCGTCAAAGGCGGCGTTTTGCTTCACCGTATAAGTTTGGCCGCCATCGCTGAACTGGAAAGCGGCAACATTTATCGGCTGCGGCAGACTCACCACGCCGTTGTTGCCGATGACGTACGTGGTGGCGACCGCAGCGCTCTGATCCACAAAAGTGCGGTATTGCAGGATGGGGTAAATAATTCCGTCGCCCACGACGCTGGAATCGTCGATGCGGTAAACGATGTTTCCGATCGTGACGGTGTCGGCGTTCGCTTCGGTTGTGACGGTGAAACTGTTATTCGCGGTGGTGATCGTGTAGGTATAGCCCGACGTGGTCAGCGGATACGTATTGCCGTTGCCGACGATCTGGCCGTTCATCGTATCGAGCAGGTAAATGTAGTTCTCGATGGCGATGGCGTTGCCAGGATTAATGTTGAACTGTCCGGCAAGCGTGGCGCCCGCCAGCGAACCCGATTTCAAGGTGATCGTGTACTGCACTCCGTCCAAAATGAACTGGCTGTTGTTCGCGGTCATCGGGACCGAATTGCCGCCGCCGATCACGGTATTCGGCTGGATATTCGTGTCGATGATGTAGACCTCGCCGTTGAGCGAGAATTGATACGGATTTATCGGAAAGATTTGTCCGTTGCCGGTGACGCTCACGTAGGCGCCGCTGGCTGCGACATCAAAGGTGTAGAAATTGTTGCCGAAGGTGAACATCTGCGGCGCGGTCACGAGCGGGTAGCTCGCCGGGCTGCCGGTGGTCGATGCATTGTACGGGAACATAGGACTGCCGTTCACGGTGTAACTGTTGTCCGTGAAGGCGATCACGTAAGCGTAGGCCGACATGGAAGAGAAGACGACGCCAGTTTGGACGGGGACGGTAATGGACGAGCCGCCTTGCGTGATTGTGACGGTGCCGTGCACGGGATCGTAGTTGTATGTCCGTCCGGTCACGCCGAGAACGATGCCGTTGAGATTGCCCGGCGTGTTAAACACGTCGACGGTAGTGACTTGGCCGCCCGCCGGCAGGCCGCCTCCCACCATGGAGAATTGAGAAAGGGTAATCGGCGAGGGTGAGTCGTTGACTGTGGGCGCATCGACCGATGCGTAAGTCACCGTGTAGATGCCGCCTGTTATCCCGTTGAAGGTGAACAACGTGCGGTCTACCTGGACCTGCGTGTTGCCGGGTTCAAACGGGTAGCTCTTGTCGCCCACCACCAGCGTATATTGCGGGGTTACGCCGTCGGGGAGTGTGGCGCTGAGGTTCACAACGCATTTCATGCCGTTCAAAGTGAACTTGGGCGTCGACACCGAGAATCCAGATGGGATTGCTTGGATCCGTGGTATCGACGAAGTATTGTCCCCCGCCCGCGCTACCTGACTTGCCCGTCGAATCCATGATGCTGTTGGTGACCGAGTTGAATGTGTAGAAGACGGTATTGTCGGCCTTCATTGTGCTGCCGACGGCAGCCGGGCCTGTGGCCTGCGCCGGAATCGCAGCCGATCCCTGGAACGCCCAACTGAATTGGGTGCTGATCAGCGCGCCCTGACCGTTGCTGCCGAAAATTCCATTCTTGATGCTGTTGACGCCGGATTGCAGCAGAGTGACAGGAACTTGCTTGTCGAGTCCGTGCGACAGCGACCCGTAGAACGGCACCAGCTTGTTCTTTTTCGGATCAAACGGTTGGATGGTGGTAGAGCCGGCGATGGGGTAAGTGACGTTGGCGGAGTAGATCTGGGAAATCAGTACCGGCTGCTTGGCCCCGCCGAGCACGTTCAAGCTGTAGCCATTGAAGCCGGGCGCTCCCGAAATTGGCGATGCTTGCACCGGCTGCTGAGGGCCGCCGGAGGGCTGGATCGAAATGGCAGGTGGCTGAACGCCTTCGCCGACCGCTTGAATCGGAATGTACGCCGGCGGCTGACCTGGCGAGGCCGGCCCGAACACCGCGTAGATAAGGTTGGAGACCTTGTTAATCTGGGCGACTAGATCCTGCGGGTTCACATTATTGGGTGTCTCACCGATCGCGGGTGTGGCCGAAGGATTGGCGGGCGCGGCGAGGGTCACCTTCAGCGGGAAACTGTTGGTTTCCGGACGCCGCCATTCTCCGAATACAGCACGTAGGTGTAGAGCTCGTTGTAGTTTCCATCGGCATCCAGATAATACTTGGCGACTTTGTTGCCCGTGCCGGTGCCATCGTCAATCAGGCACATCGCATAACCCTGGTCGATCAACTCGACCCAGGCGTTATCGAGGGTGTAGTAGTGGTCGCGCGAAAATAAAAAGAAATCATATTTCAGCGGGAGCCCATCGGTGTGGCCGTGTCCGCGCCGGTCGGATTGCTGCCCAGCGACGCGACGTCGCGATCGGCTTTTTTGTTGACGAAGACCGATCCGGTCACGCCATTTTGCAGATGCAGATTGACCGAAACCACCGAGCTGAATGTATCCATGACGCCGATGAGTTCCGGGTGCACCTGGTTCTGCAAATTAAGCAGCAGCGAGCGGGTTCGATTGCTGAAAGTAGGATCGGTGATGGAAGGCGGAACATTGGTGATGTAGTTGGGCAGCCCGGGTCCAGTCAGGCCGTCATACGTAGAGCTCCAATATTGCCGGGGCAGACTAAGGTCGGTGTTGTAGAAAGCGACTTCATAGCCGTAAAGGTTGGCCACCTGGTCGAGCAGCGGTAATTGGCTGGGCAAAACGTCATTGACATCGAAATGATCCGGACTGGAGAAGCTGTAGCCGGTCGCGCCGAGATACCCGTTGATGAACACCACTCCTTTGTTGGTGAGCGTGGGGTCGAGGGCTGGCCAGATTGCCCAGGTCGTTGTTGTCATAGTCGAATAAGCACGGCGACGAGCATGTTCGCCACCGATGACACCGTCGAAATCAGTTCGCCGCCGGCTTTGGTCGGTGGACAGCGAAGTGGAAAGCCCCGATTCCTCAATGTTGTAGACCGCCCCGGAAAGGGAGACAAAGCTGTTGATCGAAAGCCCCTTGATCGGTTGTCCCGCTCGAAACCTGGACGGCGCGATTGTGCGACGAATAGATAATGTTGGGCCGGTCCATATACCGGCCATCGGGCACTTCTTGTTGCGCGGAAATATTTTGCGGGGCCGTGCGGCCGGCTTGCAGGTGGTCCGTCCGCCAACAAATACCTTCCTGAATCTGCCCGTTGGTCAGCGCCAGCACCTGTTGCTTCGGTTGAAGAGAATATTTGTGAGTCAGGTCATTAGGTGTGAAGAGGACGGCCAGCGGATCGTAGACGAAATGCAGCTTCTGCAACGACAAGATCGGCTTACCTTCGACATCCAGGTTGAATCCCTGCGCATAGTTGATGCCGTTCACCGTCTCGCCTGGCTGGGCAACCACTTCGGGATAAATCAATGTCCAGAATTGCTGGCTGAGAAAGTTGGCGATGTCGGCGACGAAGCCCTTTCGTGGAATCAAGTTCGGGGATAGGGCACAAAAATAGTGGGAGCAATAAAGGTTTGGCCGCCCGATGCTGGTGAAATCGAGTGTGTCGAGAGAATCGACCATGGTACCTGGGGGTGTAACTGTCGCCGAAGAACTGCAGTCCGCTGCGCTTGTAACGCGCGCCTTGCGCCAGCGCAAGATTGCCGGATGAGGCCGCCACATAGGTATCGATGAGCAGGCCGGAGACGCAGCCGAGTCCGCCGACTCCCCCCAGTGCCGCGCAATTCGATACCGCGCGCACTAAATAGATCAGATTGTTGTAGGGGATCGCCTTGAACTGCGGAGTAGGAAACGTAGCCATCGGAACCGATGGGCGTGTAGAAGCCATTGGTGTCGGTGAGCGCGGCGTTGATCGTACCTTACGTTGGCGAGAGTGGTGCTTGCCTGGCCAACTACGTAGATCTCCGATGGAAAGGACAGAGGCTGGTCATTGCTTATCTGCGGTTGGGTGGTGCCCGCGGTGGCGTTGATGGCGAAGCTGGTAAAAACCGGGACGGTCTGGCTGTTGGAAGTTTGGGATCCCGCGCCTATGACGAAGGGAATGTTGGCAACGCTGATGGTCTGAGCCGTCAGGTATTGCCGGCTGGTGAAAGTGTTCGTCAGGTTGTACATGTGCGAGGGAATGCGCCTGTCGACCGTAAAGCCCTGATCGAGACGCATCGGAACCAGATCGCCTCCGCCAAACGCCAGGTAGACATGGGTGTTTTCGGGGATGGTTGCCACCATCAAAGTGCAGGTGGCATTCCAGTTTTGGCGGCGGCACGCGAACGTAATCGGCGGCCGCAGGAACACAAGCGAAATCCGGAACTGCTCGATGAGCGAATAGTACGGCAAGTTCGTGCAGACGAAGGTCTGCGCCTCGCCGATCGAGGCATTGTCATCGGAAGAGATGAACTCAAAATTCAAACTGTCGAACCGGTTGTTCGAGTCGTATAGCGACCACATGTAGCCGATTGAGAAATCGTCGGTCTTCGCCACCAGATTGGTGTAAGGCGTCTCCTGATCCGGCGTCGCCAGGTGCCCATACTGGTCGTAGGCGATCGAGGGCACGATGATCGACATGTTGTAGGCCTTGAGCCGCTGCAGAAACACCACGCGAACGTAGTAAGGGTCATAGGTCACGTTTTGCGTCGGATCGGGCAGTTGATCGGGAATGGTGAGATCGGTCGGAACCAACTCGATCAGGTAGCATTCGCCAGTGGCTGGGTTGTAGACGGAAAAGCCGTAGACAATCTGGGGTCTTCTCAGCGCGGGTATAAGATTCCCAAGGTTGACTTGGCTGATCGCCGTCTGCGGCATGATTTCGATCTGAGGGCCGTTCAGCTTCACCTGTGCGAGGTTGGCCGCCGTTTGCTGCGTCTGCAGACTTGCGACCCGAAGAGATTGATCCAGGCTCGATGAAGTGTTGGTGCCGACCGCGGAGGTGAAGTTCTGGACGACGACGCCATTGATGGCGCTTATTTCAGTGGCAACCGCCGCCGAGACGGCAGCGGATGCGGACACTGTAGCTGGATTCGTCGACGTGAAGTCGACGCCGTATGTATACGGATTTTGTTGGCTCACCGCGCCGGGCAACACCACCTGCTCACTCGCGGACACTCCTTGCCCCGCTGCGGGAGGGAGTGGGATTTGCGAGCCCAGTAGCGTGATGACTCCGTTCACAAGGCTGCCCAACTGATTGCGGTCGATGGATTGGCTGGGCGCGTCAAAAGGGAAGCCGAGAATCGGCCAGACGGTCATTCCTTGTGTATCGAGGAACATCTGAAGCGGTTCCTGCGCTTGGTGCATCTGCTGTGCGATCGCCTGAGTATCGGTCTGAGCCTGTGCGATGCGATCACTCTCCGCTCTGCCTTCATAGCGGATATCGACGTAGGGATTGTGACGATTAGCAAACTGCCAATAACGGGAATCCGGCCAGAAGTTGGGAGGATAAGGGCGTTGGGTCGGGTCGTCGGTGAGCGCGTCGAGCTCGATGATACTCAGCATGTAGCGCTTCCCGCCGATGACGACGCTGTCGGTTTCCGGCACGAACACGAATTTATTGGCCGGTCCCACTTGCGCCTGACGTACGACGCCGAGGATAAATTGCGTCGGGGCGAAGGCTTTCGAAGATAGATCGTCTGGCGCCGAATTGATGGCGATGCCCGCGGCATAGACATTGGCGGAACTGGCGGAACCCGCCACACCCGTATCGACGTTGATGTTTGTGAAGACGAACAGGGAACTGTCGGTGATATTGAGCGCGTAGGCCGGAAGGCCGCTGCTGACCGCGCCGAGCGTCATCGTTCCGTCAAAGGATGCGTCGGTCAAAGCTTGCGGCGTGACCGGCAGGAACACGGGCACGGCCCATACCGTCATCGTCGCGGCGCCGCCAACGAAACTGCCAAAATACAGGTCGCCCACCTGCGGATTCGAGTTGTCGGTTGGCTTCGGGTTGGCGACGACGAGGCCGGTTGCGACGGCGACCTGGTCGGAGTCGAGAATGTCGATGGTCGACTGATTGGCACCATAGATAAAGCTGACCGAATAAGACTCAGCTTGCGTGATCCCGTTGCTGCCGACGGCGGGCGCGGGCAGAGTGAGAGAGAGGATTGGGTAGAGACGGACGCTCGTCAGCCCTGCCTCAAAAATAATCGAGCCGACGTAGTTGTGTTGCGCGTCGGGAGTGGCCAGCTTCAGAGTCGCGCTTAGCGTCGAGTTGTCCGAACCCCGCACCGCAAGCGCTGTTCCCTGAAGGCTGAAGACATATTGAAGGCCGGCGGTAAGGGTCAAGCCGGTATCGGAAATTGCCACGTCAATCGGCGGCAACGCGTAGGTGTCGCGGTGAGCGTCGCTCAGGTTGACCATCGTTCCCGACGTGTTGGCCTGGAAGGTTTTGCCGTCGCCCAGCGGTTGGGTGAAGAAGTCTGTGCCGATCGGAATACTCGTAACGCCGGTGCCAACCAGCGCCTCAATCGGAATGAAAGCGTCGATCTCTACCTGGACAGAGGACGGGGAAGGAGGCGGAGCCGTCGAAGTATTGCCACCTTGTCCCACGGGCAGCTGGACGGGCCCGACTGGCCATCGCGTAATGACACTGATCGGAATCTTGCCGGCGAGCGAAGCCGGTACCGCGCTTTGCGCTGCGACGAGCCCACCCGGTGCCGGTGGTGTCTGATTGCCGCTCGCGGTCCCTCCGGTAGGTGCCGTGGTGACGAGCCCCGCGATGGTTGCGGGCGTGGTCGTCACCGTCGCCGTCACGGGCACCGTAAGCTGATCGGTAACTCCCGCCGACGGTTTGGAGGTCATATCAAATTTCAGCGTGGCGCTCATCACGCTCAGGCCGGCAGCGGCGCCCGCAGCGGTGTAACTACCGGCGTCGGCGATCATGATTCGCAATGCGTCGGGCGACAGGATGTAGGTTGCGGCGGCGAATTTGGCCAGTACGTTGGGAAGGTTTCCGCCGTTCAGGAACGGGGAAGAGGGATCGTAGACAAGCTGAGGGTTGATTGCCGCGGCGGTGTTCGCGATCGCAAACGACGAATTGCCATCCTTGTAGTCGAAGAGTGGGAAGCCCAGGCTCGTTCCCCAGCTATTGTCGCGATAGAAGCCGAGAATGTTCTGGTTGGCGAATGTGGCCAAAGGAAAAAGCGCCGTGCAAGTGAGCGCTGTGACGCCGGTCACTACGGAGCTTCCGGACGCGACGCCGCCGTAAGTGGTCGAATTCTGGTAACGAGCGGTGATGAACGTATTACCGCCCATGATGGTCTGGATCGGGCTGCCGTTGGCCGTCAGCTGTGTCGCCTTGGTAGCGTCGAACCCGGGACCGCCCGCGAAGACGGCGGTCTCGCCGTAGTCGAAGCCGGGACCTGTCGCGCCTTGGGCAGGGGCCTGCGTCGCGCCGAAACGGTTGACGGCAAATTGACCCGGCATCGCCTGATCGACGACGTACACAATGGGGAGCACAAATGTTTTGGCGCCAATGGAGTTGTTGGTCGTGACGTCATAGACCAGCGACGTAGCCAACGGAACGATTTGCGGCGTCGGGTTATAAATCTGCTCGTTCTGAACCGCCGCAAAATCACCGATCGGCACCACTTGCGCAATCGCCGACCCCAGCAAGATGCGCCGCAATCCGCAGGCTGGGTCATAACCGGACGTATTTTCCTCGAGTTGTTTTTCGAGAGTCGGCGCGAGATCGACCTTGCCCGGCACATAGCAATGCGTCACGGAGGCGAAGATGTTGCTGGCGGAGAGATCCTTATACATCTGGAGGATGCCGGCATCCGTGTTTTGGTAGTACTGCGTGCCGTCGACAGTCGGCGAGGCATCCGAATCGACGTCGGGCGCGATCGAAAGAAAGAATTCGTTGCGCATGAACTGGATCACGAACAGGCGCGTCGAACCCAATTGCTGATAGGGATCGACATTCGCGCCGGCAAGGTAGCTGTTGAAGCTCCGTTGCGTATTCGAAGCGTCGGTATACGATTGCCCCAGCCATGCCAGCGCGCTGTAAAACCATGCCGGAGCCCACTCAATGGCGATGGGCTGGAAAATTTGCCCGGCGGCGCGCGCCGGGGTGGTGCCGGTGCCGGGTTGTATCAGCGTGTCTACCGCGGTGACTGGAATGACGATCTTGACGCCGCCCAACGGTGTGTCGTTAGCCATGGGACCTCTCCGTGTCTTCTTCCATATAAGAACGGTCGGAAGCGGATCTTTCAAAAATGAGAAACAAGGTAAGAGTCAGATGTATCGGTGTTCAGTTGAGAGAAAGCGACAGCAAACCTAATCGCGCGAGTGTTGCCTGTCGCATGCAAGTCGCGCGTTTTTTTATTCGCGTTTGCGAATCGCTCCAAAACGCGTCTCACCGGCCTGACAGGAAAAATGCGGGATGGCTTCTGGGTAGGGGCCATTTCCTGCGTTCACGATCGACCTGTTGGGTGCCTGAGGTTTCATGATTCCGGGACGCACTGAGGAAACGATGCGCGCATATTCCTGCCGTCTCACGTACTCTGTCAAGTCAAATCTTGACTACTATCGGAGCTGCAGAATTAGGTTGCGGTAATTTAGGACTCTGTTCCTATTTAGATTCAGCGAAGCGCGACGAATTGCGAATGTCGGAACGCGCCGCAAGCACGAGGCTGGCGCGGAAATGCGCCGATGTTGAGAGAGTTCTACAGGATCGCAGTTCCCGGCGATGCGGTCTCAAAAGCTATCGCTTACGCAATCGAACAGCCTGGCGACGTCGAGATTGATGAAGTAGCAGTTCGACCTACGGTACATGATTTTTGATTAGTTCGAGCCATACCGGCGAAAGTGGTACGGTGTCAACGTTCGAAGAGTGCCGGAGCTCTGTTTAGGGGAGTTTTCGCAGATGACCCAAGCGAACCCATTGTCGAGCTTGCCGAAAGGGTATGTCTTGGAGTCGACAGAAGGGCAGAACCGCGAGCTTTGGGTACAGACTACACTTGAGCGGGCGGCTTTATTGTTTCTCAACCCCGGCAGGTAATTCTAAGGATTGTAAGGATCCGCGGAATTTTGGGCGGAGCAGAATGTCCAATAACATTGGAAAAATGAAATTGGGAGTACTGGGAATATTGACAACACGAGGGTTAATTTTTTACATTTCCGTTGGGAAATTTCAGAACCTCAGCGGTGAAAGTCCAGGCCTCCCAGCCAAACTTCGGCCTACCACGGTGGCGTCGTCCCAACATCAACTGGACTGGAGGGAACTAGGCTCCTCCGTTTGAAGACACGCGCCAACCATCACCGTGCCGACTACGATGCTTGTTTGAAGTGTAGCAGCCGAGATGAAGCGCGTCTGAGATTCGGGCCGGACAACTTCCTTCCAGAAATACCCACATCCTGGTAACCGCTGCGGGCTTGCTCCCCAACCAGTTGGGGAGTTCAACATTCAGGACGCGACGCAAGGATGCGGCGGTGCAAATCTGCAAGCGTACAAACGCCTATTCCTTTCCCTTTGACTCGTTCTTGGGCGACTTCGCAGTGAGTAGCGCAAGTAGTTCCTTCGCCGAAGCGGGAGGTGGTCCGCCTTTGCCGCTAACGATCTCTGTGGCAGTCACTTTCTTGCCATACAGATCCTTATTTGCATCGTCATCAGGCCCGAGCGACGATCCCTCCAGAGAAACGCCGGCAAACACACCCTGCGCTCTGGAATAAGAGAGCATCTGTGCACTCATCGCCGCATTTGTGGAGGCTTCCGCTTCCCTCCCGACTGGACCGGCGGCGACACTGGCATCAGCACCGAGTTTAGCTTTCCCGTTCATCAGGGCGCGCGCTCCCTTGTCATTCATTACCAGAACGACGAAGTCGGTAGCTTGGCCGCCAGCCTGAAGACCGAAACTTCCGCCCGACGATTGCATCATCGTAGGGGCACTCCACGGCCCATCAAAATTTTCTCCTCCCCGACACGTCATCACACCTTTACCATATTGTCCCGCAATAATGAATCCAGCCTTCTTTACGGACGGGAGAACGATAACGCACTCCGCCTTATTCAGCACACTGATGGGAACACCGCTGGATGAAGAAAGAAGCTCCTTCATTACATTGCCCGATTCCTTTACTCGCTCTTGCTCATTCTTTTCATCCGCCGCAATCGCAATGCTTGGAATACTTAGACCCAGAACGGCAATGGTCAGCAAGGCCCTTCCCGTTAGCTCTCGGTGTCGATTCAACATATCCTCCTCCTTTGGTTCTTGCCCGCTCAGACTTTTCAAATCGGAAGTCACCGAATTTCAGTCGACGAGCAACTCGTTAAGTTCCCAGCATCGTAATTCCCTCGATGGCCATGAACCTTGGAGAGAACGCGAGGCCGGCAGCGTTAAGACATCAATCAGGATTTGGCAATTAGTTCCCGGGATGGCCGACCGTTCTTTCGTCTAATCCGCTTCATGCAATCCTCCTGTCGCAGGCTTGCCAGAAGCTCCCACCGTTTCGATTCTTTGCTTCGAAAGCCCTGGTTAGCTGTGCAATCGTTTCGTCGATCAGTTTGATTTCAATCGCAATTCCAGTTTTGGAAGGATTCTCTTGGAATTCTTTGAGCAGTAGATCTCGTTTGGTCTTCAATTGGTTTCGAATTGTGGGTCCATTGCTTCTAAGTGCTTGCATGTAACCAAAACCTCCAATCACGGTTAGGTGCGGTTGAGGGGCAACCGAACAAATCCCCGTTATTGTGAAGCCAGAAAACTAGTAGGCCGCTGTCAAAACTAACAGGGACTCGGAATAAGGCGGGGTGAACTCCCCCGAGGTCGTGCCAGGGCTCCACTTTTCCGATTGATGTCATTGTGACGCCGGCCTCACAACGGCGCGTGTAGATTGTTTCAAGCCGACGCGCCAGCTCCTGCAGCAGATGCATTCAGCGAAGGCAAAAGGGCAGTGCGTAAAGGTTTCGGCGGCTGGTAGCGATTCCGCCTTAGCTGTATCTCTCGCTTATCTTGTTGAAGGCGCTTTACCGGAGAGTCGCGAGGTGTACGCACCACTACGCAATAGCATCAACTCTGGTACCGCCATTCACTCCGTCATTTGCTCCGGAAGAAGTTCCGGTTTTCGTAAGTACACAAGAAGGGAGCGTGGTCGATTTTTCGCTGAAGGCGTCGGTAGCCACCGCCGCTAAATTCGACAAGTGGGACGCCACTCTTACGTTTCCATCCACCGACGTCACGACTGGCCTCTTCGACACGAAGATTCAAGCTGGAAGCGTAAATACCGGAAGCGGCGTGAAGGACGACAAACCTAAGGGCAAGGACTTCTTCGATGCCAAGGACCACCGTACATCACGTTTCATTCAGGACAAAATTGTTCAGACCGATCCGATCACCTTTGTTAATGGGATTTTGTTCGCCAGCATATAGCGCAGCACGCAGTCGAAAGCATCGGAATTACCACAACCTCAGACTTTTCTTGCTCTTCCTGGATCGCGGCGAGCGTGCTCTTAAGTTCCAATTCTGCGGGCGTCAGTGCTCGCTTCGCTCGACGGCGAGACGCTTTTCGTTTCGCGGCTTTACTCATTTGCGCTTCGTCAATGGGCGTTCGAGCGTTTTAACAAGCTGCACGGTGTCGCGAATGTCGCCGTCCATCTCTACGATCACTTCGGTGTCGCCGTACTCGATCCCGTCAGTGTCGACGAAGTCAGGCACGCGAAAAACGACGAGGACCTTCGTTCGGTGCTCATCGCGTCACGAGTCCTAGCTTGGCGATGCCCGCGAGCACAGCCTCGACGTAGCGCACTTCCAGAATGACCGTTGGCCAGTAGGTTGGTAACCAGTATCAGCGCCAATGTTTTTATTGCCCAAGCCAGACCTGGTCAGCGGTACCAGCAAAATGATTGCGCCGTGAAATTCGACGCGGAAATCCCATTTAGTTTTCTTTTTCGCGGGCGAACTACCGAACTACCGGAGACTGAAAACGAATCATGCGAATATATCGATCCTCCAGGAGAAAGATGCCTGCGAAAGTTTAGTTTGGGAGACGTTCAGGTGGTTTTTGCCCCTGTGGCCGTATCCTCTTTCGAGGGAGCACCGTGGCCTCTGTTGCTCGGTTGCTGGACGGCTGAGGTCGCCGCCACTCTTGAGACAGTTAAGAGGATACTGCAACGTCTTGTTGGCGGAAATGGTACTGAAGCTTAAGAAGTCCAAACAGCATGTTGAGACAGGCAGCCGCTAAGCTGGCAGGCCATACATCTCCCATTGATCATCGCCGCGTAGCGATGGCGCGCCCGACGACCGCGTTTTGCAGTGTCGATCGCTGGATGCTGGAAAGGGTAAATCCCTGCCGTACTCCCATTTTGAGCTGGAGGTCTACGATGCTGTCTGGCAGAACCGCCAATGAATCAGCCTCGAGAGTTCGAATGGGAATAACCAACTCCGGCGTATCGGAGGGCCAGTGGATTGGCTCGATGCGTCCATCGGCCATCTTGATGCAATTCTGTAGCTCTCCACCGCATGTAGTCTCGGCGTGACAGTCCTGGTTCGAACTGGAATCCAAGCAGAATTGTAGGCGGAGTTCGTCATAGGTGTCCGCCGGGATATTCGCGTTGTCCACCAATATCTCCGGAGGAGAATCACCTACCAAATCAACCTGCCGGGGCTTGCTAGCCAACTCTGGCGCAATTTCGAGCCAATCTTTAACCGGATCATCTGGCACGACACGATGAAGTTGAATCCTTTGCACCGTAACAAACGCATGTTCCACACGAGCGTCCGCCGAACAGATTTCGCAGACTGCCGACTTGACCGCAACCGCATTCATAGTCGCCTTCCCTTGTGTGAGCGAACAGGGCGGTGGCGAAGTGGTCCCTACGACGACAACGCCCGCGCCAGTGTTGACGAAGCCGAAAAAGCACGTGTTGCCGCAGCCTGCGAGGCCAATGGCCGCGCCGAGCGTTAGATCATAAAACGCATTCCGAAGGCTAGTCTTGACGAACTTCATGGAACTGTCCGGTGAGAAGTCCGAAGTACCCACGACTTACCGGACAATCTGCAACGGCGGGCCAGGGATGTGTACTGTCAAAAATGTCAGCGCCCCTCGCCACGTTTTACGGGCGATCAGCCCCGGAAAGGGAAACGCCAATGAGCGCAAATTACGCGTGAATGAAGTTCTATGAAGCCGCTGTGCTCGAAATAAACTCCGAACGCCTGCCCAGTCGCATCGAAGTCGCGCAAAACGCCATCGGTCAACGTGTGATAACGCTCGCGCTGGATGAGGCAGAGCGAAGCGCAATCGTCAAAGCACTCAACGCGCTCGCCATTCTCAAACGCGAACGACCTTCCCCAATCTGTCTGCCATCAGTGCCGAGATGCCTATGACCTCGTAATTTCCCTGAATGGGCGAACATTTTTGGCAAGGACTGGGATGGGTGAAATGAAGATAACGCTACACCTTCGATGCGTGAACGCGTGGGCAGAAGCAAACAGTTTTCAGACTCTCGTACCCTTGCGAGGATCGCGCGCTGCGGGGCAACGATAACTCCCCTAGAACAAGTGTGTCTAGAATGAGGACAGGCCGTTGTTCAAAGCTCACGCAAAGAAAATAGCTCATCGCCGACCCAATGGCACTGATCGGCCCCGGAACTCGATGTTACGCCATCACTCCGAGTAAGCAGCTTGTGGGTGTATCTTGCTGCAGCCAGGCTGGCAATGCCAGGATTTCGCTGTGCTTCAGGAACTACCCTTATTCGCTGTGGCCAACTTTCCTCCCCCCTCCAGCGCCGCTACCAAATCCTTCGATCCCGATCCCCAGCGCGAGATCGTTTGGATCGCCTGCGTGAACGGCACATTCAGCGGATGCACCCGCTCCGCACTCAAGATGTACACCGCTCCCGCCAGCGGCGTCGGAATCGACGGAACGAACACCGTGAACCGCCCGTCTCCCAGTTCTTCAATAATGAACGCTGGCACCAGCGCCTCCTCGACTTCCGCAAGCGCCGGTTTCCACGCCGCCTCCCGATCCTCTCCGGCCAGCCGCTGCGTAAGGCTGCGAATCAACGCATACCCGGGCATCCGGTCAAAGAACGATTTCTCCACACGATTCCACAGCCGGTAGCCGATCTGGGTGCGCAACGCTACCCCAATTAGAAAGCAACCCACCAGCACCACCAGCAACGACAGCACCTGATCCGCCGGAAGCCACTTCGGCAGCAATTGCGCGAACGGCTTCATGATCCCGGCCAACGACTTGATGCCCTTCAGCACCAGCAACACCGCCAGATAAGTCGGCGCCACCACAAGCGCCCCCGCCACCAGTCGCCTTAAGACAAATTCACTGAGTTTTTTCATCGAGCGACCCTCCTTCGAGAACGCCGGCCTCGGGCGGGATGCGATAGGCTACCGATGTGTCGACGTGCTCGAGGCACCCGGAAAAAGGAGGTCGGCAATGCTCCTCCCTCGACGTATGCATTTACATTCAAACTCACTAGGCCATTAGGAATTTCCCTAGTTGCTTGGATGTCCAGTCCACATTTAGCGTCTACTGCGGACTGGCGTTCACAGTGATCCATCCGGTGCCGAGAACATTCCCTTTCGGGTCTTTCCTTTGCGCTCACGACTCACCGACTTGAAAACGAGTTCACGTCGCCCGGCACGCAGAAGGGGCATCGGGAGTTTGCGCTCCTTCGCTCAGTCGCGTTAATGGCAAGACCTGGCAGGCCACGCGCCGAAGAAATCCTCCTGGTTCACTGTCACGTCCTACGCTGCGATGCTGCTACTCGTCTCTGCTATTTGAAAATTCCGCTGCCCACGATCGACCGCCACGAGGTAGGCCACCCGCTTTCTTGCCACTGCCAGCGTTGCGCGATTCGCATGGCCCTTCTGCTTTCCTTGCCGTAGAGCATGGCCAGCTCCGGACTATTGCGTGGGGCCATCTTCGCCGCCTCGATCAACGTGGTCTGTAAATGCTTGTCGCGCTGTTTAGACAGCGGCGTGCGTTGCGTTGTGTTGCAGGAACTTTTCTCCGCTCCGCACAACCCGCAGTAGCTGACGGCTTTCTTGATCGACGAGAACCGCTGCACATCCCCTACTTCCACGCCCAGGTCAACGCCGTGATCGGCCTGCGGCAGGAATGGTCATCCACCGTTCCAAACGTTCCATCAGAAGCGAGTCGCACTACACGGAGCGCACCAGAGCACTCTCGCTTTTCCCCAAGCGCACCACCGTTTCGCGGCAAAGTCGGAGCAGCGAGCAGCGTCCGCTGAGTTCAGTTTTTTTACACCAAGCGCTCCTCCTTCGATCTATACATTCAAACTTACCAGGAATTGGACTGTCAAAAGTGACAGTTACGTAGCAAGTCTCTCTCCTCAAGTATCCTCAGCTGAGTGGGGCATCATGGCACTGCCGCGAGTGATGTTGGCCGATGATCACACGATTCTTCTCGAGGCATTCCGCAAGATATTGGAACCTCATTGTGAAATTGTAAGCACCGTAGCGGATGGCCTCGCCTTGTTGGAAACCGCGCCAAAACTCAAGCCCGACGTGATCGTCGCGGACATTGGTATGCCGCTCTTGAACGGTCTGGAAGCTGGCGCGCGATTGAAGGAACTCATGCCCACAATGAAGCTGATCTTTCTAACGGTGAACGAGGATCCCGAATTAGCGGTGGAAGCCCTACGCAGCGGGGCCTCCGGCTATCTATTGAAGACTTCCGCACTTTCAGAATTGATTGGGGCTATCCAATTGGCAGTCAAAGGAAAATCGTACGTTACACCGAAGATCGCGCAACTAATGCACACGCAATTCATCAATCATCCCGACCCCGGAGCGAAAGCTGGCGATAAGATCCTGACCGCGCGGCAGCGGGAAGTTGTGCAACTGTTTGCCGAGGGAAAATCCATGAAGGAAGTGGCTCGTGTCCTGAATTTGACTCCGCGGACCGTGGCGTTTCACAAGTACCGGGTCATGAAAGCACTGAACATTAAGACGCAGGCCGACTTGATTCGATACGCCCTCGAATCACGGACTCTCATACACTGAGTCCGGCCATAGGGATGCTCTCGGTGCGAACCTCGCTGGATCCGTGACGACATGCAGAACAAGGAGCTCCCTTGGCCTCCTGCAGTGTGTGCAAATCTGAGTGATTAGAGCTGGCTATCTTAGAAATTCGTCCTACAGAACTAAAATCGCTGATGAGAGCATTCGCAATCCTGGTGGACCGGCGAAAGATGTTTACCGCGCAGCAGCAGGTCAGCTCACGAATATCCTTTGCCAAAAACAAGCTCCACTTAACGAGTAAGTAATGATCAAGGATATATTACTTCTAGTGGAACCTCCCAGCAGGTTGCAGACCAAACTCAAGTCGGCAATCCACTGTTGGTAAGTACCTTCAAATTCATTGTGCAACGGGACTGTCAGTTCTACCAGACGACCAAGGTGCCAGGCCGATCCAGACTTACGCATCTGTGACTTTGGCGAAGGAGCGTGACATGACACCTGTAACAGCCGCCGAGAGGGCAACGCCTTCGATTAGCGCGTACGGCACAGCGAGAACAACCGTTGCGGGAACACCTCTCAACGCTGAAGAATTGCGTAAGACCCATGCTTACTGGCGGGCCTGCAACTACTTGATGCTTGGGATGATTTACCTGCAGGACAACCCTCTACTGAGGGAGCCTCTGAAGGCCGAGCACATCAAGAATCGGCTACTAGGGCACTGGGGGACAAGTCCTGGCTTGGCATTTACTTACATCCATTTGAATCGGCTCATCAAAAAATACGACCTAGATATGATCTTCTTGGCGGGACCGGGCCATGGCGCCCCCGGAGTTCTGGCGCCTGTGTATCTAGAAGGGGCCTATTCGGAAATTTATACGGACAAGAGCGAAGACGAAGAAGGCCTGCGGGAGTTTTTTAAACAGTTTTCCTTTCCAGGGGGTATCGGGAGTCACTGTACACCGGAAACGCCCGGTTCCATCCACGAAGGGGGAGAGCTCGGATATGTGCTCTCGCACGCCTGCGGAGCCGCATTCGACAATCCGGAGTTGATAGTTGCAGCGGTAGTCGGAGACGGCGAAGCGGAGACAGGACCTTTAGCGACTTCCTGGCACATCAACAAATTCCTTAGTCCCGTGCGGGACGGCGCGGTCTTGCCGATTCTTCACCTCAACGGCTACAAAATCAATAATCCCACACTGTTAGCGCGCGTTAGTCACGAGGAGCTAGATAGCATGTTCCGGGGCTACGGATGGACGCCTTACTTTGTGGAGGGTTCTGATCCGGAAAGCATGCACGAGGCAATGGCGGCCACGACGGAGCACTGCGTCTCAGAGATCAGGAAGCATCAGCAGGAAGCTCGCAAGACAGGTGTCGCCGCGCGAGTTCGGTGGCCCATGATCGTGTTGCGGACACCGAAGGGGTGGACTGCGCCAAAAGAGGTTGATGGCCACAAGATGGAAGGCTTCTGGCGGGCGCATCAGGTCCCGATGGCGGACGTCAAAAAGAATCCAGAACGCCTTCATCAGCTCGAGAGCTGGATGCGCGATTACAAACCGGAAGAACTCTTCGATCAAAGCGGGAAGCTGATCCCAGAACTGAAAGAACTCTCACCGACTGGCGCGCGGCGCATGGGCGCCAATCCTCACGCCAACGGAGGCCGCCTGAAGAAAGCTTTGCGCCTTCCGGACTTTCAGCAGTACGCCTTGAAGATCGATAAACCTGGGGCCGTTCAGGCAGAAAACACTCGACCGCTGGGCGCGTTCCTGCGCGATGTAATGAAATTAAACATGAAAAACTTTCGCGTCTTCGGTCCCGACGAAAACACTTCCAACAAACTAAATGACATCTATTCAGTCAGCAAGAAGTTCTGGATTGCTGACTATTTCCCGGAGGACTCCGATGGTGGAGAGCTGGCACCTGACGGCCGAGTGATGGAGATGCTCAGTGAGCATACCGTCGAGGGGATGCTCGAAGGTTATCTGCTCACGGGACGCCATGGCTTTATTTCATCGTATGAGGCGTTTATCCATGTAATAGACTCGATGTTCAATCAGCATGCCAAGTGGCTCTCCATCTGTAATCACCTCTCATGGCGTGAGAAGATCGCCTCGCTCAACATCTTAGTCACCTCGACGGTCTGGCGGCAGGACCATAATGGATTTACGCACCAGGATCCCGGTTTTCTGGATGTAGTGGTCAACAAGAGCTCTGCAGTCACACGCATCTACCTTCCCCCCGACGTCAATTCTCTCTTGTCCGTGGCGAATCATTGTCTAAAGAGCGAAAACTACGTCAACGTGATCGTCTGCGACAAACAGTCGCACCTTCAATATATGGACATGGACGCGGCAATCGCGCACTGCACCAAAGGAATTGGCATGTGGAATCGGGCCTGCAACGACGAAGGAAGCGAACCAGATGTGGTGATGGCATCTGCCGGAGATATCCCGACACAGGAAACACTGGCGGCCATTGTGCTGTTGAGGACGGAGTTCGCAGATCTCAAGATTCGCTACATCAATGTGGTGGATTTATTCAAATTGCAGCCGAGCACTGAGCATCCTCACGGTTTGTCGGACGGAGACTTTGATGCGCTCTTCACAGTCGATAAGCCTATTATTTTCAATTTCCACGGATATCCATGGCTCATCCATCGATTGGCATACCGTCGGACAAACCACAAAAACATGCACGTCCGCGGATACAAAGAGCAAGGGAACATCAACACACCTCTGGAGTTGGCAATCGAGAACGAAATCGATCGTTTCAGCCTCGCGATGGACGTCATCAAGCGTGTCCCGAGACTGCAGCGAATCGGTGCCCACGCCATGGAAAAACTCCGTAATGAGCAAATTGCGTGCCGGAACTATGCCTACGAGCACGGCACTGATAAGCCAGACGCTGCGGGCTGGAAATGGCCGCAGTAGCTACCCGGATCTCATGGTCGCGCCGAACCGAGGCCGAAATTCATAGTGCTCCGGGAGCACCCGGTCGGTAAAGACCCGATGAAGGTCCTCGTACTCAACTCGGGAAGCTCTACTCTAAAGTTCCAGCTGATCGGCACTGATCTTGGTCGGATTGCCCAGAACAAGGATGAGCGCTTGTGCCGCGGACAAATCGAGCGGATCGGAGGAGAAGCGATCATCACGGTCCAAACGCACAACGGCCTCAGGCAGAAGTTTGCAGCTTCCCTTGCCGATATTTCGGAGTCGTTGGATTACCTGGTGCGGTGGATCGGGTCAGAAGAATCAGGAATAACAGAAGTTCGATCTCCATCCGATATTCATGCCGTCGGACACCGCGTGGTTCACGGGGGCGAATTGTTCACAGAATCCACGGTGATCACTGACGAGGTATTAAAGGGAATCGAGGAATGCATCGATTTGGCTCCCCTGCACAACCCCAACAACATCAAGGGCATTTTGGCTTCGCGGCACGTATTTGGCCCCCAATTGCCTCAGGTCGCAGTTTTTGACACGTCGTTCCATCATTCCATGCCTGAGCATGCTTACCTCTACGCCGTGCCCTACCACTTGTATAGACGCCACCACATTCGTCGTTACGGATTTCATGGCACGTCACACAGATATGTGGCTGACCGATACAGGGCCTTGCGTTCTTTAACCGGAGAGCAGACTCATGTGATCACCCTCCATCTGGGCAATGGCTGCTCTGTTACGGCCATTCGCGGCGGCCGCTCCGTGGACACTTCGATGGGCATGACGCCGCTGGAGGGTCTGGTTATGGGGACCCGCTCTGGCGATATCGATCCAGCAATGGTGAACCTCATCGCCGAGAAAGAAGGTCTGTCCACACACGAAGTGGATGCTCTGCTTAACACCCAGTCCGGATTGCTGGGCATTTCCGGGCTGACGAACGATATGCGTGTGTTGTTGAAGGAACAAAGCAATCAAGATGACCATCGGGTTCGCCTTGCCATTGAGATGTTTTGCTATCGCGCAAGAAAATATGTTGGCTCATTTCTTGCCTGCATGGGCGGGGCGGAGGCGCTTGTTTTTACCGGGGGGATAGGAGAGAACTCGCCCGACATCCGTGCTCGCATTTGCGAAGGCCTCGAATGGACAGGATTGAGGCTGGACCACGACAAGAATAAGCAGATGGTCGGATTAGAAGGCCAGTTCAGTAGCGATGATTCGAGCTTGCATGCATTCGTAATTCCGACCGACGAGGAACTCCTGATCGCACGCGATACTGTCCGATGCATTTTGGGCGAGCCTGGGGAACACCGAGTGGCAGCCGCCGAGAAATCCGGCGTGGGGGAGATGACGCATTGAACGACGATCTTCCCATCGTCTATCTGGCGAGACATGGTGAAACCGCATGGTCCTTGTCGGGCCAGCATACCGGGCTTACTGACCTCCCACTAACGGAACATGGCGAGCGCACCGCTCGGCGACTCGGTGAACGTCTCCAAGGGTTGACTTTCGCAAAGGTGTTCACCAGTCCACTGCAGCGCGCGCGCCAGACTTGCGAACTGGCGGGGTTTGGCCCCGTGGCCGAGATCGACGCTGACCTCGTCGAGTGGGACTATGGCAAATATGAAGGCCGCCGTGGTGCAGAAATCCGCGCGGAGCGACCGGACTGGAACTTGTTCCGCGACGGCTGCCCCGGAGGCGAGACACCTCTGCAAGTCAGCGCCCGTGCGGACCGCATCGTTAGCCGATTGCGTGCCATTCCGGGGAATGTACTTGCTTTCACGAGCGGGCATTTCATGCGGGTAATGACGTCGCGCTGGCTCGGGCTCGAGCCGACGGTCAACAGCAGATATTTTATGTTGAGCACGGCGAGCATCAGTGCCTTGGGCTACGAAAACGATCTCTCCCGACCGGTGATCCGTTTCTGGAACGACACTCGCCACGTGGATGAGACCGCAGTAGCGACGCACGCCAGTCCGTGAGGATCGCGCCTCAAAGGAATCCAGTGTAGATGGCAGCACAACTTCAGAGAGGAAGACTCCGATGAGTACAAAGGGTATCGCGGCAAGCGGAGCAAAAGCAGCGCAAGAAGATCCATCCAAACTTCTCAAACAATATGGGTGCGGCCCCATTCAGTTTATGGGAAACGACGGGCTGTACGAACGGCATCTTCACTTCGACAATGTCATCGACGAAAAGTTGATTGGCCCGCGAGAACGCTTTGAAGCAGTTGCGCGATCCATCCGAGATGTCCTTTCGCAGCGATGGGCGCTCACCGATAAGACTTATGAACAAAACAATCCTAAGCGCGTCTACTACCTTTCCATGGAGTTTCTCCTCGGCCGCTCGTTGGCCAATAACGTCACCAACCTTCTGCTTGATCCACTCGTAACGCAAACAGCGAGACAGCAGGACGTTGATTTGCTCGCCTTGCTGGAGCAAGAACCCGACGCTGGGTTGGGAAACGGAGGACTGGGACGGCTGGCAGCATGCTTTCTTGATTCCATGGCTACGATTCAGCTTCCAGCCATGGGCTACGGCCTGCGATACGAATATGGCATTTTTAAGCAGCTTATCCGGGGCGGCTGGCAATACGAGCAGCCGGATAACTGGCTGCAGCAGCCGGATCCGTGGGAGGTCGTTCGTTCACAGGAGAAGGTGGGAATCAAGCTGAACTGTTCCTTCGAGGTGCATGGGGGGACTTTACGCGCGGTTCCCGGCAAGCCGTCCATGTTGTACGGTGTTCCTTTCGATCGTCCTGTGGTCGGCTATGCCGGTAGGACCGTCAATACGCTCCGACTATGGGCCGCGGCCAGCCCAGATTATTTTGATTTCCAGCAGTTTAGCAGTGGTGACTTTGTTGCTGCTCTTACCGAGACTCTCGCCGCGGACAGTCTAACGCGGGTGCTCTATCCCGATGACAGCACGAGCATGGGCCGTGCCTTGCGTCTAGTCCAGCAGTATCTCCTCGTGGCATGTTCGCTCGCAGACCTCGTGCGGCGTTTCCGCCGCAGCAACTCGGATTGGAGCGCCTTGCCTGAAAAAGTCGCAATCCAACTGAATGATACCCACCCGACCATGGCGATCCCGGAACTGATGCGCATCCTATTGGATGAAGCACACCTTGAATGGGCCCAGGCATGGGATCTCTCGCAGCGGACGTTCGCTTACACGAACCACACACTACTCCCTGAGGCTCTTGAGAAGTGGCCTGTCGCATGGTTCGAGACCATGCTGCCGCGTCACCTGGAAATCATTTACGAGATTAATCGTCGCTTCCTTGATTCAGTCCGCGGCCGTTATCCCGGCGACGAAGGACGCGTCGCGCGCATGAGTCTGATAGAAGAAGGCCCGCAACGCAACATTCGTATGGCCAATCTGGCGATCATCGGCTCGCACAGCACCAACGGCGTCGCCGCGATTCATTCCGGACTGCTGCGCGCGACAACCGTCAAGGACCTAGCCGAGATGTTTCCTGAGCGGTTCAACAATAAAACGAACGGTGTGACGCCGCGGCGCTGGCTACTTCTCGCTAATCCTTCGCTCGCTGCTACGATCACCGAAGTCATTGGCGATGGTTGGATCAACGATCTCACGCAATTGAGCAAACTCAAGCGGCTTGCGGACGATCCGGGTTTTCGCGACGCGTTCCGTCAAGCAAAACGCAAAGCCAAAGTACAGTTTGCCGATTGGCTCAAGCTAGCGACGCGCCAGGCTGTGGACCCGGACACAATCATTGATTGCCAGGTCAAGCGCATCCACGAGTATAAGCGGCAGCTTCTCAACGCCTTGCGAGTCGTCGTGCTTTACAACCGGCTGAGGGAAGACCCGAACCTGGAGATGCCCTCTCGTACTTTCCTGTTCGCCGGCAAGGCGGCACCTGCCTATCGGCTCGCCAAGTTGATCATCAAGTTCATCAACAATCTTGCTGGCACGATTGACGGCGACCCGACGGTGCGCGGCCGTCTCAAGGTGCTGTTTCTGCCAGATTACTGCGTATCCCTCGCAGAGCGGCTGATTCCCGCCACCGACGTGTCCAATCAAATTTCGACTGCCGGCTATGAAGCCAGCGGCACGAGCAACATGAAGTTTATGATGAATGGCACGCTGACAATCGGCACGAGAGACGGAGCGACCATCGAAATGGCGGAGGAATGCGGCGAGGAGAATTTCTTCTTATTCGGCCTAACCGCAGCGCAAGTGGCCGATAGCCGCGGTTGGTACAATCCACGCTGGCACTACGAAAATGAACCGGAAACGCGCGCGGCCCTCGATCTGATTTTCTCCGACCACTTCAGCCGCAATGAGCCCGGTGTCTTCGAACCGCTGCGCGAAACACTGCTAACGGGCGGAGACCACTACATGCACCTGGCGGACCTCCGGTCGTATCTCGAAACGGATCAACGTTTGTGCAGGTTGTATGCCAATCCGGATGGTTGGGCTCGCACAGCCATCTTAAATGTTGCGGGCTCGGGCAAGTTTTCGAGCGACCGGACGATCAAGGAGTACGCGAGCGACATATGGAAGGCGGAACCATGTCCGGTACCGTAAGCGCGTAATCATTAATCGGTGAACAGAAGGAAAAAAGGGCGATCTCCTCTCTCGCAGGAAAATAGGCGCCGAAAGAGATGTTGGTGGATGTGGCGCTGCTCCAGCACTAATCGTGGGCAACGCATTGTTGTAGTGCTCGTTGCTGACAGAAGAGATTCCTTGATATCGCACGGAAGGCAGGCAACTCTCTAGGCGTCAGACACGACCAAACTCAGGTCTATCGCTGCTCCCATTTGAATCCCATTTGGGAAAGCCGAAAAACGTCAAAATGCCGCCAAATCGAACCATTTGGTGTTCTGCCTAGCTTCCCAAGCTTCGGACGTCGTTCGATTCCCATGCGGCTCTCATCCTAAGACCTCCTAAGGCATCGGCGATTTTGCCCGAAGATTGAGTCCAGGCCTCCCCAATTCCGGTCCCTTTTGATATCCATTGGCTTAGAGCCGCCCAGGAACGAACTCCATCTTCCTGTTCAAGTCGTGCGGAACCTCGGCCGCCCACCTGTATCTTTTACTAGCGGATGCCAAACTCTATAGCGAGTACTTTCGCGCTACAGAGAAAAACGGGGAAGGAGAAGTGCCATGCATCCGAAACCACGGGGTCCGGCCTTCCAGCCTCTGCTGGTGATCATCTGCGTCGTCGCTATTCTGCCCGGAGAGACGTTGGCGTACCTGCCGCCTGCGCAACAAGCGGCGACGCCAACCTCCACGTCACAGACCGCGTCCGCCAAAATTCCGCCTGACCAGTTGGATTCTCTCGTTGCGCCTATCGCCCTCTATCCAGACCCGTTGCTGGCGCAAGTTCTGGCGGCATCAACCTACCCGCTCGAAATCATCCAGCTTCAACAGTGGCTGGCAAGTCACAAGGATCTCAAGGACAAAGCGCTCGCCGACGCGGTCGCAAAAGAGTCGTGGGACGCAAGCATCCAGGCCATGGCCGCTTTGCCGGATGTAGTCAACAGACTGGCAAACGATATTAAGTGGACCACGGATATAGGCAATGCCTTCCTCTCGCAGCAAAGCGATCTAATGGATGCCGTGCAGCGCATGCGCAAGAAAGCCCAGGACAAGGGGAACTTGAAGACAACCGAACAGCAGAAAATCGAGACCAGAGTCATCGAGAGCAAGTCCGTAATCGTAATCGAGCAAGCGAACCCACAGGTGGTCTATGTGCCTTCCTACAATCCTGTGGTGGTGTACGGTCCTCCCGTCTATCCCTACTACCCTCTCTACTATCCGGGATGGGGCTACTACGCCACTGGAATGGCGATGTCCTTCGGCGTGGGTGTGATGATGGGCGCGTTCTGGAGCGGCGGTTGGGGATGGGGCTGCGGGTGGGGCGGAAATAACGACATTACCATCAACCGCAACAACAACTTCAATCGCAACACCAATATCGGAAACCGCCCTTCAAATCCAATCGCTGGCAGTGGGAATCGCGGCAACCTTGGTGGCGTCGGTGGAGTTGGCGGCGCCGGTGGAATCGGTGGTGCCGGTGGGGTTGGGGGGGCCGGTGGGGTTGGTGGTGCTGGTGGAGTCGGCGGAGTTGGCGGAGTTGGTGGTGCTGGCGGCGTTGGTGGGGGAAATCGCGCGTCCACCTTGCCGAGTGGGGGAGACAACCGGTGGCAACACAATCCCCAGCATCGCGGAGGGGCTCCCTACAAAGACCGAGCGACCGCGGACCGTTTTGGCGGAACGGCGCGGGGCGACTCTCTCTCCCAGCGCCAGGCTAGTGCCCGGCAACAAGTTGGCAGGCAGGGCGGCAACCTTGCGAGTACCCGCGGAGGGGCTGGAGTGAGCAATCGGGGCGGAGCCGGCATCAGCAATCGGACAAGTGCAGGCGGAGCCGGCGCCGGCAATCGGGGAAGCGGAGGCGGAGCCGATCGAATCGGAAGTCGCGACCTTTCGCGCAGTGGGGGCGGCAACCGCGATGCGTTCGGCGGCGGATCCCGGGGATATAGCGGATCGAGCGCTCGCAGCAGCAGCAGCCGCGGCGCCTCGAGTTTTGGATCTCGCGGGGGTGGCGGCGGTGGCGGACGCCGACGGTAAATGGCGGAAGCGAGAGGAAACACAGAGAGGGTGAATATGACATCGACATCTTCCAATGCAAATCTCTCCAGACTTTTCCCGATTTTCGGCAAGTTGCTGGGAGTACTTCTGTGCATGTCCGTTCTATCGGTCGCGGGGCAGTCTCCAGCGGAAAAAGCTCCGGCCCCTGCCGTGGTACCGGCTGCGAGCATCACCAGCTTTGATACTCCACAAGAAGCCGCCGACGCGCTGATCGCCGCGGCCGACAAGTTCGATGTCGTTGAACTCACCAACCTGTTTGGTCCGGGTGGGGAGGGCGTCGTATTCAGTGGCGAATTCGCTCAGGACCGGAAGCATGCAGTCGATTTCGCAGCAAAGGCCCGTGAGAAGGAAAGCGTCTCGGTCGATCCGAAAGGCGGGAACCGTGCATTCCTGCTGGTAGGCGGTGAGGACTGGCCATTTCCTGTGCCGATCGTCAAGAAAGGAAACAAATGGTTCTTTGACGGCAAAGCTGGGCTTCAGGAGCTCCTCTACCGGCGCATTGGCGCCAATGAGCTCGATGCCATTCAGATCTGCCACGGCTACGTGGAAGCGCAGTACGAATACGCCATGCAACCACGTGAAGGCTTCGACGTGAACCAGTACGCGCAGCGGATCATCAGCAACCCGGGCAAACAGGACGGTTTGGCTTGGCAAAATGCTGATGGAACCTGGGGAGGCCCGATCGGCGAAAAAATTGCCCAGGCGATCGACCAGGGCTACAGCATCTCCGAGCCTTATCACGGCTATTTCTTCAAGGTCCTTAAGGGCCAAGGCCCGGACGCACCGCTCGGCAAGATGGACTTCGTCGTAAAAGACGTAATGATCGGAGGCTTTGCACTGGTAGCTGCTCCTGCTGAGTACGGCGTCACCGGTCTCAAGACGTTCATCGTCAGCGATGATGGCGTGGTTTACGAAAAAGACTTCGGCGCTCAAACTCTCGACCTATTCATGAAGATGGAAATCTTCAACCCGGATAAATCTTGGACTGTTGTCCTGGACGATGGTCAGTGACTTCGCCACCCACGCGGTCCGGGGCTCTGGTGATTGGAGAGTTCAGCCGATGAAATGCCGGCCTCTAATCTTGACACTAATTCTGGCGCCGGCGTGTCTGGCTAGCCCGGCCGCATGGTCGCCTTGCCGAAATACTCCAGGCCCGCCGAGGCGCGGGTCCACGTCGACCGAGGTCCCTGACGAGGCAAAGAAGCTCAATCACCGCGGGCTGGAACGCCTCACCAAAAGAGAATACGACGCGTCCGTTGAACTTTTCCGCCAGGCTCTGAAGATCAAACCGGACTATGCGGACGCGCTGGACAATTTGGGTAAAGCGCTGGATGCGCTCGGTAAGGATGACGAAGCCATCGGCGACTTCGACCAAGCTCTGAAACTGGCTCCTGAAAATGCGGTGATTCATAGCAACAAGGGACTTGCATTATCACACGAGGGGAAGTTTGAGGAGGCCGTCGCCTCTTACAGAAAAGCGGTGGAGATACACGATCAATTCACGGAGGCACATAACGGCTTAGGCGCAACCTTGCTCCATTTGGGAAAGACAGACGAGGCCGTCGGCGAATTTCGCAAAGCAATCCAGATCAATCCCAAGAACGTGGACGCGCTGAATAATCTCGGAACGGCGCTGCTCGAAGAAAACAAGCCGGAAGAAGCCTTGGTTCATCTAAAGAAGGCACACAAGCTCAAGCCGGATGCTACGGATGTCATGGAAAATTACGCCGCCGCCCTGAGCGGGAACGGCCATACAGGCGAGGCGATTTCCGCATACCAGAAAGTGGTGGCCAAACAACCCGATCACGCGGCTGCATGGGCGCATCTTGGTTATTTACTGTCCTCCGAGCAGCGGTATGCGGAGGCGGCCGAGAGTTATCAGAAGAGCTTGGCGCTGAAACACGATCAAGCCGAAGTATTGCAGGCCCTGGGCTTCGCTGAAATCAACCAGGGAAAATGGAAAGAAGCGAGTGGGCCGCTGGAACAAAGCCTGGCACTGAAGCCGAATGATTTTCACACGCTCGTCTACTTGGGGAGCGTTTATTCGCAAGAGAAGAACGATAGGAAAGCCGCGGCGAATTATGAAAAAGCGCTGGCTCTGAAGCCGGATGATGTGGACGCCCTTACAGGACTAGCGGGAAGTCAACTAGCTTTGAACCGGAATGCGGAGGCGACTGCGAATTACCAGAAGGCTATGTTCGTGCGGCCGAACGATCCGAATATCCGGTTCAATCTTGGTACAGCCCTGTTCAATAAGGGCAATTACGAGGAAGCGGTGGCGAGCTATCGGGAGGCCGTGCGCCTGAAGCCCGACCTGGCTAATGCTCACTACAATCTGGGAATGTCACTGTTGCGGTTGAACGAAACGAAAACAGCTCAAGCGGAGTTCGCCGAAGCGCAGCGGATCGATCCGAGTTTGAATTCGCCGATCGGCAAAGATTAAAATGATGACCAGCGATCCGTGCGGTCCCTGCGTTTGCCAGACTCTAGCGGCAGAATCCTGACGCGAGTGTAATATCCCGATAACAGCACGAGCAAAGGCCGGCTCTGCGCCTGGTGCAAGGAAGCGTGCCGAGTCCAAGCCTCCCAGCCAAATCCTCAAATGCAGCCGGATTACCAGAGAGTGCGAATATGGCGGCTTCGGCGCGGCGCTGGGTCGCTCGGGAGTAGCGTCAAGCCTTCGGTCAACGCCGTTGCGCCGATGATGCGGTCGCCCGCGGCCTTCTGGTCGTCCGAGCAAACTAGCTGGCTTGAGCTGCAATTCGCGGTGCGATCGGCTGGATCGAGAAGCGCGATGTGACTTCGTCGACGGTCTCTTCGATCGTGCTATTTATGGTGACGAGCCCGGCACTACGTAGCCAGGCGATTCCCATAGCGAAATCGCTGAAATGGCGATTCCAAGCGAACGCCTTGCTCTACTGCAAAAAGCGGCCTCAAAGACAAATCCGTTCGCGTTGAGCGGCTGACTTCGCTTATGCTCGTGCGGGAAATTTCATTGGGGGATCGCACATTGAATCACTATCGCCACCGTCCGACATTGTTATTGTTCGCGCTCGCCGCGAGCGTTTCGAGCCTATCGGCGCAGACGCCACCCTTGACTCCTGACGTGCCGCCAAAGTTTGTGCAGCCGACGGCGGGGTACGACAACACGAAGCGCGAAGTGATGATTCCGATGCGCGACGGCGTGAAGCTGTACACCGTCATCGTGATCCCCAATGGCGCAAAGAATGCGCCGATCATCCTGACGCGGACTCCGTACGACGCGGAGCATCGCGCGAAGCGCTCTGACTCGTTCTCGATGCTGAATGAGCTTCCGCAGGGCGACGAAGTCTTCGTGACGGAAGGCTACATTCGCGTGTTTCAGGATGTGCGTGGGAAGTATCACTCCGAGGGAGAATACGTGATGACGAGGCCCTTGCGCGGTCCGCTGAATTCGAGTGAAGTCGATCACTCGACCGACGCGTACGACACGATCGACTGGCTCGTGAAGAATGTGCCGGAGTCGAACGGCAAAGTCGGCATGCTTGGGAGTTCGTATGAAGGATTCACGGTGGTGATGGCGCTGGTGCACCCGCATCCGGCGCTGAAAGTTGCGGCGCCGATGAGCCCAATGGTCGATGGCTGGATGGGTGACGACTGGTTTCACTTCGGTGCGTTTCGGCAGAACAACCTCGACTACATTGCGGGCCAGACGGAAGCGCGCGGCGAAGGCGGAAAAATCACGCGGCAAGGGCTCGACGATTACGACAATTATTTGCACGCCGGTTCCCTCGGTGACTTCGCGAAAGCGGCGGGCATGGACCAGTTGCCATTCTGGAAAAAAATCTCGGAGCACCCAGCGTACGACGCATTCTGGCAAGGGCAGGCGCTCGACAAAGTGATGGCCGAGCAACCGCTGACAGTGCCTACGATGTGGATTCAAGGATTGTGGGATCAGGAAGATATGTGGGGCGCGATTCATTGCTACCTCGCGGTCGAGCCGAAAGACACGAACAACGACAAGAACTATTTGGTGATGGGTCCGTGGCGGCATAGCGGCGTGAACTATGAAGGCTCGACGCTTGGCCCGCTGCGATTGGAAGGTGACACCGCGCTCCAATTCCGCCGCGATGTGCTTCGACCGTTCTTCGATCAATACCTACGCGACGGCTCACTCAAAGCGGATACCCCTCCTGTGTTCATCTACAACACCGGCGAAAACCACTGGGATCGTCTCAAGTCCTGGCCCCTAGCGTGCCCGAACTGCGCGGTGAAGTCGAAGCCGCTGTATCTGACATCGGACTTCGGCCTGTCGTTTGATGCGCCGACTGCGCGCGATCCGAAATCGGCGGCAGGAGGCGACGAATATATTTCCGATCCGGCGCGCCCCGTGCCTTATGTTCCGCGACCCGTCGTGGAATCCGACGGCGACACCTGGCGGCGCTGGCTGCTCATCGATCAGCGTTTCGTCGACGGCCGAACCGACATCTTGACGTACGAATCGCCGGTGCTGAAGGATCCGGTTCGCGTCGGCGGAGCGCCAGTTGTGAATCTTGTCGCGTCCACGAGCGGCACCGACAGCGATTGGGTCGTGAAGCTGATCGACGTGTATCCCGAGACCGTGGCGAGCCGGCCCGAAATGGGCGGCTACGAGCTCAACATCGCGATGGATATTTTCCGCGGCCGGTATCGCGAAAGCTTCGAGACGGCAAAAGCGATCACTCCGAACGTGCCACTTACCTACAAATTTATTTTGCCGACGGTCGACCACGTTTTTCTACCGGGGCATCGCATCATGGTGCAGGTGCAATCGAGCTGGTTCCCGCTGTACGACCGGAATCCGCAGACATTTGTGCCGAATATTTTCTTTGCGAAGCCGGCGGATTACGTGAAGGCGACGCAGCGCGTGTATCACGCGGCGGGAGCTGCCAGTTTTGTCGACCTGCCGGTTGTACCGGCGCAATAGCCTACCTTAGAGATGAATGAACTTCAGGTGCTAAGCCCTGCCTTCAATTGCAGGGCAAATGTGCGGTTAAAACCACAACCCACAAAGCGAGCGCTCCCAAAAACTTAGGTGTCGGCGGATTGCAGGCGGTCGTGGAAGTACGACTTCCAATCATCGGGCACCGAAGGAAGCTCGAAGAGTTGATGGATTGCCGCTGCGTCGGCCGGGGTGAATTGTTTGGCGAGAAATAGGCGCAGGAACTCTGCGATCGATACGCCGCTGGTGTTGCGCGCTGCTGCTACGATTTCATCGCCTGCAGCAACTTCGCCTTCGCGAGTGACAGCAACATAGAAACCGGTGCGGCGGCTTGCGAGAAACTTTTTCACCATGTCGTCCGCTTGAAAGCGGATGCCGAGTTTGTAGCAGGGCAGCCGCGGTTGCGTGACGATTACTTCGGCGTCGTTGATCGCAAAACGATCGCCAAGGTGGACGTCATCCTCGAGCAGTCCTTCGGTCGTGAAGTTTTCGCCGAACGCGCCGAACGGAAGATCGCGGTCAGGCAATTTCTTTTTCCAATACGCATAGTGCTCGACGGGGTAGCAGTAGACGGCTTTGTGTTCGCCGCCGTGGACTGTCAGATCCGCCTGGCGATCGCCGTCGAGATTGAGTTTGCGCAGACGAATGCGAGCGCTCGTCGGCGCCTTATAGATGCCGGTGGTCACGCCTTGCCCGTGCCACGAGACTTCGCGTGGCAGGCCGATGTTTAGGGAGACGATTTTCATCGCTTCGGCATTGGATGCGGCAACGCGACTCACGATTCGCCTTAATTCTTAAGACGGTTTGCAAACGAAAACGCTGTTTTGGAATGCCAGTTGGCAAGATCTACTGCAGGGCGCGGGTTAGGCGGTGCAAGCCTGCAGCGAACATCTCGCTGTTAACGCCCATACCGATGCGGAAGTGATCGGGCATTTCGAAGAATTGGCCGGGGACGACGGTGGTTTCGTATTGATTGCGCAGGTTGGCGAGTAAATCCGGGACGTTGCCGCGCAGCAGCTTTGGAAATGTGGTCGTGCCATAGGGGCTGCGGACGCTGGCGAGATGAGATTTGTTGGCGTCGAGGAATTGCGCCAGGAGAGCGCGGTCGGCTTCCACGATGTGGCGCGCGCGATTGCGGATTTTGTCGAGATGCTGAAACGCGATCACGCTGAGGAGTTCGGTCGGGTAAACGGGCGTCGCGGCGAAGAGGTCATTGAGCTGATGCATCGCACGTGCCAGATCGGGTTGGGCGAGAATCCAGCCGCAGCGAAGACCGCTGAGGCCGTAGACCTTGGTCAGGCTATTCGTGACGATGAAATTGTCGCCGAGGTGAAACGAAGAGCGCGGCGTATTGTCGTACACTGCGTCGAGGTAGACCTCGTCGACGAGTACGCGCGCGTTGACGCTGCGCGCGATGTCGCCGATTTCGCGGAGCGTGGATTCGGGCGTGAGAACGCCGCTGGGATTATGGAGATTGGTCAGAACGATCAGCTTCGTTTTTGGCGTGATCGCTCTTCGCACTTCGTTCGGATCGGGCGCGAAATCATTTTCCTCGCAGCGCGGGAAGCGGGCGATTTTCGCTTGCAGGTATTGCGCCGCCGAGACGATCAATTCGTAGGTCGGCTGTTCGATCAAGACTTCGTCGCCAGGGTCGATCAACGTTGCCATGGCCAGGTAATTCGCCATCGAAGTGCCGGCGGCTTCGATGACGCAAGCGGGTTCGACGTCGTTCTGTTTCGCGATCGCTTGCTGTAGCGGAGCGTAGCCGTAGGAATTATCACCGTTGATTTCGAGCTGGTCGCGGGTGAAAGGCAACTCCGCGAGCGGATACGCGCCGACGCCGCTTGTGGCCAGGTTGTAGCGGGCTTTGCTGTGGAGCTTGGCCCATTGCATGTATTCGGAATGGCGATGCATCGTTAGCTCGTCGGCGCCGGCGGAATTCCCGCAGGCCTCGGCGATTTTCGGCTCCAATACAAATATACGGGAATTCCGGCGAGCAGAATCACGAAGCCGAAGACGCTGTTCGTGGGATACGTGATGATCGTGCTCAAGACGATTCCTGCGCAGGACAGGACGAAGAGCGCGGTTGTGTAGGGGTGTCCCGGGACGCGGTAGGTTAAATCGCCCGGGCTCGATTTGTCGGCCGCAGGCGATTTGTCGCGATGGCGAAAGACAAAAAGGGAAGCGGCGGTCAACGCGAACGAGATAAAGTCGATCGACACGACGTAGTTGAGGATTTGTTCGTAGCGGCCTGACAGCGCAATAACCGTCGCGGCGATGCCTTGCAGGATGATGGCGAGGACGGGCGCGCCGGTTTTGGGCGAAAGCCAGCCGACGCTTTTGAAGAACAATCCATCGCGAGCCATCGCATAGTAAACCCGGGGCGCGGTGAGAATTCCCTGGCTGAGAAAGCCTAGCGTAGAGATGGCGATGCCAACCGCGATCCAGAATGCGCCACGTTCGCCGAGTGCTGCCCGCATGACGGCGCTGGCAGGAGTGTGCGTGACAGCAAGCCCGCCGGCTCCGAGTACGCGGAGGCAAACGAAATTCACGGAGAGATAGAGCGCGACGACACCGAGAACGCCGGCGATCAGGCCGCGCGACAGTTCACGCCGCGGGTCGCGCATTTCGCCGGCGACAAACGTCGCGGTCTGCCAGCCACCGTATGCGAAGGCGATCGGAATCATCGCGGCGCCGATGGCGGCGATGAGGCTCGGCGAAAGCGGCCGATCGAGCAGCGGTCGCGCATGGAGGTGGCCGCCGCCGAGCGCGAGGCCGAGTACCACCATCGCGACGATCGCGGCCGATTTCAGCAGCATGAGCAGGCTCTGCACATTGCTGCCGGCACGCGCACCGAGGCAATTGATCGCGGTGAGCGCAAGCAGAACGATCGCTGCGATCGCGCCGTCGCCGGTGCGGAAGCCGCTGATTTCGCGAAAATACTTTGCGAAGGTCACGGCGACTGCAGCCATACCTCCCGTTTGCGTCACGAGCAGGAGAACCCATCCATATAGAAATGCGACGGAGGGATGATACGCCTCGCGAAGATAAAGATACTGACCGCCGGCTCGGGGCAGGCGCGTCGCAAGTTCAGCCCAGATGAAAGCGCCGAGCAGCGCGAGTACGCCGCCGAGAACCCAGACACCGAGAATCAGAAACGGCGTGTGCACGTGGAGCGCGACGACGTACGGATTGATGAAGATGCCGGAGCCGACGATGCCGCCCATGACGATCATGGTGGCGTCGAACGTGTTGAGCCGGCGCGGTGGGGAGATCGTTGCCAAGAGCGCGAGGATATATCAGAAGTCGCGAGTTCACAGGCAAAAGTTCGAAGCGGGCACGAATCGCAAAAGAGTGAACCGGTGCTTTCGTGTTTGATTCCTCGGGCTGATATTCTGGTTGACGACAAAACAGAGACGGGCACGGGATGCCCCTACGGAGAAGCATTGGCACCGATGATTAGCGCGCGAGGATTGGCGAAGCGGTTTGGAGTGGCGCCCCTGTTTCGCAGCATTTCGTTTACGGTGTCGGAAGGCGAGCGGATTGGAGTCATTGGCCCGAATGGATCGGGGAAATCGACGCTGCTGGCGATTTTGCATGGGAGCGTGACTCCCGATAGCGGAGACGTCGCGATTCGCAAAGGGATTCGGCTCGGCAGCGTGTTGCAGACTTCGGAGTTTGCGGAGGGCGGGACGGTTCGTTCGGTGGTGACGCGCGCCTTCGATCGGGCGGACGTGGCCGAGAGCGATCGCGCCGGCCGGACAGCCGAGATTTTGGGTCGCGCCGGGTTTAACGATCTCGACGCCGAAGCGGCGCGGCTTTCCGGCGGATGGCGAAAGCGGCTCGCAATCGTCGAGGCGCTGGTGCAGGCGCCGGATATTTTGCTGCTCGACGAGCCGACGAACCATCTCGATCTCGCTGGCATCCAGTGGCTCGAAGGCGCATTGCAGAATGGCGCGTTTGCCTGCGTGGTCGTCAGCCACGACCGGTATTTTCTTGAGAATGTGGCGAACGAAATCGTCGAGCTGAATCCAGCATATGAGGATGGGGCGTTTCGCGTGTCGGGCAACTACAGCATGTTTCTCGAGAAAAAAGAGGAGTATTTGCATGCGCAGCGCAACCGGCAGGAAGCGCTCGAAAATCGCGTACACACCGAGATCGAATGGCTGCGCCGCGGCCCGAAGGCTCGCACCACGAAATCGAAAGCGCGCATCGACAAAGCGCACGAGATGATCGGCGAGTTGGCCGAGATGCGAACGCGCACGAAGACGACGGATGCGGCGATCGATTTTTCGGCGTCGGAACGAAAGACGAAACAGTTGATCACGCTAGACGGCGTTTCCTTTTCCATTGGCGATCGCACGCTGTTCGAGGGCATGCATTTCATCGTGACCTCGGGTATGCGCGTCGGGCTCGTCGGGCCGAATGGAAGCGGCAAAACGACGCTGCTGCGACTACTGCGCGGCGACATCAAGCCTTCCGCCGGAACGATGAAGCAAGCGGACGCCTTGCGCATAGTTTATTTCGATCAGAATCGCCAACTTGACCCCGAAGTTACGCTGCGACGCGCGTTGGCGCCCGACAGTGACTCAGTGATTTATCAGGATCGCGTGATCCACGTCGGCGGATGGGCGGCGCGATTTTTGTTCACAGCTGAGCAGCTGAACCAGAAGGTCGGGAGATTATCGGGCGGCGAGCGGGCGCGGGTGCTACTTGCGCAATTGATGCTGCAGCCGGCAGATGTGCTGCTGCTCGACGAGCCTACGAATGATCTGGATATTCCGACGCTGGAAATCTTGGAAGAGAGTTTGCTCGAGTATCGAGGGGCTCTGGTGCTCGTGACGCACGACCGCTTCATGCTCGATCGCGCTTCGACGGTCGTGCTTGGACTCGACGGAGCGGGCGGAGCCGAGCGATTTGCCGACTATTCGCAGTGGGAGCAGTGGACGAAAGAAAGAAAGACCGCGACTCGAAAACAAGAATCCGCGACAAAGAATTCCAGCGCAAACGGAGGTGGCGCCAGCACGGCTGGGAATACTGATATCGCCGTCCGGGCAGCGACCGCAAGAAGGAAATTGTCGTACAAAGAGGGTCGCGAGCTTGAGACCATCGAACAGCGCGTAGCGGGTGCCGAGGAGGAAATGAAAGCAAAACACGACTTATTGCTTGACCCCGCGGTCATGAGCGACGGTACCCGGCTGCACGCAATTTCGTTGGAGTTGGAGGCGGCTCAGAAACGAATCGACGAGTTGTATACGCGTTGGGCCGAGTTGGAAGAAAAACTGAGGTAAAGAAATTTGCTGCGCACGGTCCGCGTGAGAGATCTGTAATGTCAATAATTCGTCTGCGGTGAACCCTCGGAACAAGTCGTGCATCGTACCTTAGTGGAGGATTCACCATGGACAGACTAGCGATTTGGGCGATGCTCGAAGCAAAACCGGGAAAAGAAAGGGAAGTCGAGGAATTTCTGAAATCAGCGCAGCCTTTAGCCGAGCGGGAAGCCGGAACGACGTCGTGGTACGCATTGAAGATCGGTCCGTCGCAGTACGGTATTTTCGATACGTTCGTTGACGAAGCCGGACGAAACGCGCACCTCAACGGCGAGATTGCCAAGGCGCTGTTCGCCAAAGCGAAAGATTTGTTCGCGAAGGACCCGCAGATTGCCAAGCCGGAAATCCTGGCGTCGAAAACACCCGGCAGTGTGAAGGGCGCCAGCGGCCACTAAGAAGTCGGATAAAACCCGTCGCGGCTTATCGAAACAGAAAAGCGAGGAGCAAAACACTCCTCGCTTTCCACTACGAACATTGCGAATTCCTATTCCGGCATCAGCTGCCGCACCAACTCCGGCGCGTCAATCCGCCAGTCGTCTGCCAAAATAAACGCCTTTCTCAAAATCATCTCCGTACGTGGATCGAGATCGATCGGAATCGTACTGAGATCGAGCGGCACCGCGTTCAGCACGCTCTGGGGAATCTTCAGCCAGCGCGAAATGCTCTCGGTATGAAACATCGCGCCGCCCCATCCCAATTGAATGCGATACGTGCCGAGTTGCCCCTTCACCTCGAGCCACGCTTTGTCGATCGTGCAGCGGTCCGCGATGGGCGTCCGAGGCAGCACGCGCGAAAGCATTTCGGCGCGCAACGCAGTCGTCGCCGAAAAATCGTTGATGTCGAATCGCTCGCTAAAGACGCCCGTGCCGCGATCGCCCTGATCGGACCACGTCGCATCGTCGCCCACAGCCGCGACCGTCGTGAACAGATCGACGTCGCGCATCACCTCGGAATACACGATCGCCGGGACATCATCGACCGGAATCTCGCGCAGATCCCGATAAAATCGCACCTGGTCCGACCCAATAAACACATTGATCCCCGCGCCCGACTGCTCCGCCAGCGAAGACCTTCGCACCGAGTGATCGCGATCCGGCGGCAGATCAACGTAAAACTCCACACTCATGTTCCAGTGCTCGAGCTTCTTGCTCGGTACGTTGACGCCATCAACGCCAAGGCCCATCAGCTGATAACTCCAGCCGCGCGCGCGTGCCAAATTTGCAAATTGATGTTGCCGCAGCAGGATCCCAGCGAATCGATTCGAGTAGAGCCGCGTCTTTCGCTCGTCATCCGTAACCTGATAAAACTCGCGAAACGCCTGCCGAAACGGCTGCCTCAATCCCGCCGTAAAAATCCGAGTCCGCCACCGCTGCACTTCGGCCGCGCTGTACGACAGCGGATGCCACAGCCGCACTTTTTCCGCGCGCGCTAGATCGACTAATTTATTTGACGAATCCCGAATTTCGCCGTCCGACCAAAGCCCCGAGCGCTCCCAGCCCTGGCTGTTGCTGAACACCCAAATTAATTTTCGCCCCAAGAATCCCAGCAGAGGATGATCCACGTAGTACCGCCGCCAATGTGTCAGCGGAAATCGCCGCGTCCCCAGGAACGAAGTCTCGAGCCGCGATCGCTGCACCGAATACGACCCTTCCAGATCCCGCGTGAGCGCCGCAATCGCGCGAATCTTCTTCGGCGCAACTTTTCGGGCATGCGCGGGCGCCGCCTTCACCCGCTTGCCCTCGGCGTTCTGCCAAAGCACCACGACGCGCCCATCTTCCACAAGCCGCACCGTCGCCTTGCAGTCGGTCACGGTAACCTCGAGCGCCCCATTCATGTCCAACGGATACTGCGGAATCGACACATCCTCCAACTCATCCACCGTCATCCCGGCCCGCTCGGCCACCAGATGCAGCGACTTCTCAATCAGTCGTCGCGCGACCGAATATTTCACCTTCGATCGCATCCGCGTAAGCTGCGAGATCGCTTCCTTGTTTTCCATCATGCCCAGCGCCTGCACGCACGCGAATCCGACTTTCTGCGACACCGCGCCAAGATTCGGAACTTTGCGCAAACACGCGAGCCCAAACTCACCAATCGCCATCGCCGATTCCCGTGTGTCGATCAGCCCAACGCAAAGCACGACGCCTTTTTGATACGCCGAATCCTCCGCCGGAGATCGCGCGTCCGACGGTTGCCCCGGCGTCGGCCCCAGCGCCAGCCATCGCATCATGGTCGTAAACGATTTTGTTTCTCCCAGCGCTGCCAGCAACTCGCGCGACCTCTTGCTCCACTTCGGCCCGGGCGCCGCCTGCTCCAGCGCGTGGCAATGTTCGAGCAATCCAATCCAGCCCGATCGCGTGATCGAATCCATCCCGGCGATTTCGTCGAAAACGATTTGCGACCACGGGCCGCGGCCCGACTCGATCTGCTTCTCGCCTTCGACATAAATGAGCGGCGCGATCAACCCGCGCAAGCGCTGGTGGTGTTTGTCGATTCTTCCGCGAGGAGCGGGCGCAAGCTGCACATGAATTTTGCGAAGCTCCTCGCGCGTTCGCTCGGTGATTTGCTCTGCCGAGAGAAACGAAAGAAATCGCTCAATCGGAAAATAAAATCGCGCCGGCGACGAATCGCGGCGAATTTCGGTCACCAAATTTTCGACGAATGAGCTGGGAAATGGCTTAGGCACGCATTGCATGCTCAATTGAATCGCGTCCGAGAGCGTCTCAAGGATGCGAAAGTTTTTCTCGACCCGCGCCTCACTGCGCAGCCACTCGTACGACTGCCACAGAAATGCCAGCTGAACGTCAGGTCCCGACCGGCTCAACGCAGTCAATGGCTGGCTCTTGGCCCGCCAATCGTTTAGGTCCCGCGTCAACTCAGCCACGCTGTTGCCCGACGAGGGCCGGTCGCCGCTGGTGGCGCGGATGCTCTCGTAGATCTGCTGCGCCTGTTTTGCCGAAGGGTCCATGAAGCTTCAGTATAGTGGACGGCGGACACGCTCAGGCCATAGGTGACCGAACAGCTATAGGTAAGTAGGCGCGAATTCCCAGAACGGGAAGCGGCCGCGTGAAATAGGCTTGCCCGAAGGTCATCTGAGGGGGCGAAACAGAAAGCCTTGACGCTGGCGCCGAGCCAGGGCCCGCGTGGACTACACCAAGAACTTAAGAACCTGATAGATACCAGCACCTATCATAGCCGCTCCCGGAATCGTCAGCACCCAAGCCCACACGATTCGCCGGGTCACGCCCCACCGCACCGCCGTAAGCCGATGGGCGGCGCCAACCCCCACAATGGCCCCAGTGATCGTGTGCGTGGTGCTCACGGGGATGCCAAACACGGCGTTCATGACCAGTGTGAGCCCGCCCGCTGTCTCCGCCGAAAAGCCCCCAAACGGCGTCAGCTTTGTAATGCGCTGCCCCATTGTTTTGATGATGCGCCAGCCGCCCGCCATCGTGCCGCCGCCCATCGCCAGATGACAGCAGATGATCACCCAGTAGGGCACGTGGAACGTCGTGAGCAGCCCGCCGGCCACCAGCGCCGCCGTGATGATGCCCATACCCTTTTGCGAGTCATTCGTGCCGTGGCCCAGACTGAACAGCGCCGCCGACAGCAGTTGCAGCCGCCGGAACGTCTTGTCCACCCTCCGCGGCCGCTGGCGCCGCACAATCCAGCTCGCGGCGATGGTCAAAAGAATCGCCAGCACTCCACCCACGATCGGCGAAAGAAAAATAAACAGCACCGGCTTGACCCACCCGCTGAGGATGAGCGCCGGATACCCGGCGTGCGCCACCGCCGCTCCGCCGTAGCCGCCCATCAGCGCGTGCGATGAACTCGTCGGCAATCCCAGGATCAGCGTGATCAGATTCCAGATGATCGCGCCCAACAAGCCGGCGAGCAGCACCTGCTGCGTCACCATCTCCAGGTGAATCAGCCCCTTGCCGATCGTCCCCGCCACCGCCGTGCCAAACACAAACGCCGCGATGAAATTCCAGAATGCCGCCCACGCCACCGCCCGAAACGGCGTCAGCACCCGCGTCGAAACCACGGTCGCGATCGAATTCGCGGCGTCGTGCCAGCCGTTCGAGAATTCAAACGCGAGCGTGAGGAACACAACGCCGATCAAAAGAGGGAAACTGTACATGGAAGGGGTCAGGCACTCTTCAAAATCACGCCTTCGATGACGTTGGCTACGTCCTCACACTTGTCTACTGCGGTTTCGATGACCTCGAAAATTTCCTTCCACTTGATGATCTGGACGGGATCGCGCTCTTCGTCGAAAAGTTGTGCAATCAGCGTGCGGCACAAGCGGTCGCTCTCGTTTTCACAGCGATTGATCTCGATGGTGATCTTCAGTGCCTTTTCGGGCGTGTTCAGCGCATGGACGCACTGCGCCACTTCTTCCGTGGCGCTGACCAACACTTTCACCAGCTCGACGGTGCCCTCGCGAATCGTATTGACGCGATAAAGCACGAAGCGGCTGGCCGCAGCATCGATCAGGTCGATCACGTCGTCCAGCCGACTGCACAACTCGTGAATATCTTCGCGATCGAACGGCGTGATAAACGTTTGATTCAGCTTCGTGAGCACGGAATGGGTAATCTCGTCGCCCCGGTGCTCGATGGCCTTGATCTCTTGCACTTGTTCGGGAACACCCGTGTAGCGCGAAAGCATTTGGAGCAAAGCCTTGGCGCCGACAACGATATTGTCGGCCTGCTCGTCGAAAAGGTCGAAAAAGCCCTCTTCGCGCGGCAAAAAGCGCTGGATCAATCCCGGCATGTCGATGACTCTCCCTGAAGAGTCGTTGAGGCACGGCGAGTTTAGCGGAGAGAGCCAGCAGAGGCAAGGCGAGAGCTTACCTCGTTTAAAGCGATGTCGTGCTTTGCATTTGAATCGAGGGCGCGACCTTGGAACTCGCCGCTCGTGCCAACCGACGATGCTTGATTGCAGTCGAAAAGCATGATGCGGCACCGCCGAGCACGAACCAGCTCTATGTAAAGGCGAACAACGCTACATCGACGAGTTTTTTCAGAATAAAAGGACGCGAATATTCTATGCGGCCCCGAACGCAGGTCGGATCGCTTAAGCCGCGAAACAGGAAAAGGTTTCGTAGATGCCGAACGTGGATCGTCAACTCGACAAGGATCATGGATCCCAGTAGGACGCGTAAAACTCTCGCGCAGACTGCAATGATAAGAACCATACCCAAGCCAGCAATAGGCTGCTAACAACCCACGGCGACAAAGCGTGGGCTCATTGTTCGGAGCGAAATCAATGTCTCGCTGAATGTAAGGCGCAATTCATAGCTTCCTTCAAACACGAGCTTTTCGCTCACTTCTGAACGATATTGCCGCGCGCACACAATCGTAAAGATGTAGTCCGAGCTCCGGGATTGTCGCCTTTTCTCGAATGACCTTCCGGACAGGCCCCTGAGCTGGGCGAAACAGTCACGCTCAAGAAAAAAAGAGCGGCCCGGATACCGGACCGCCCTTTTGGATCGCTTGGCTGCCGTAAGGCAACTCGCGACGGTTGTTTAGTACATGCCGCCCATGCCGCCCGGGCCACCAGGACCGCCGCCTGCGGCTGCGCCCTTTTTCTCATCTTCCTTCACTTCCGCGATGAGGGCTTCGGTGGTGAGCATCAGGCCCGCGATCGACGCCGCGTTCTGCAGCGCCAAGCGGGTAACCTTCGCAGGATCGATGACCCCGGCCTTAACCATGTCGCCATACTCGCCGGAGTCCGCATTGAAGCCGAAGTTGTCGTCCTTCGAGTCGCGGATCTTGCCGATCACAACCGCACCTTCGTGACCTGCGTTGAGCGCGATCTGACGGGCCGGCTCTTCGAGCGCGCGGCGCACGATGCCGACGCCGACAGCTTCGTCGTCCTGCAGCTTGAGCTTGTCAACGGCGCTGATGCAGCGCAGCAGGGCCGTACCGCCGCCCGCCACGATGCCTTCTTCAACCGCTGCCCGCGTGGCGTGCATGGCGTCCTCAACGCGAGCCTTCTTTTCCTTCAGCTCGGTTTCGGTTGCCGCGCCCACCTTGATGACCGCAACGCCGCCAACCAACTTCGCAAGGCGCTCCTGTAGCTTTTCCTTGTCGTAGTCGCTCGTGGTGTTCTCAACCTGGGCACGGATCTGCTTCACGCGTCCTTCGATGTCGCCAGACTTGCCTGCGCCCTCGATGATCGTGGAGTTGTCCTTGTCGATGGTGATTTTCTTGGCGCGGCCGAGATCCTCGATCTTCACGTTCTCGAGCTTGATGCCGAGGTCTTCGGTGATGGCCTTGCCCCCGGTGAGGGTGGCGATATCTTCGAGCATCGCTTTGCGGCGATCGCCAAAGCCGGGGGCCTTGACGGCGGCGCACTGCAGCGTGCCACGGAGTTTGTTCACGACGAGGGTCGCGAGCGCTTCGCCTTCCACGTCTTCAGCGATGATCAAGAGGGGCTTGCCCATCTTTGCGGTCTGCTCCAGCAAAGGCAGCAAATCCTTCATCGAGCTGATTTTCTTTTCGTGGATGAGGATGCGAACGTCCTCGAGGATGCACTCCATGCGCTCCGGATCGGTGATGAAGTAGGGCGAGAGGTAGCCGCGGTCGAACTGCATGCCTTCCACGACTTCCAGGGTCGTCTCCATCGTCTTGGATTCCTCGACGGTGATGACGCCATCCTTGCCGACCTTTTTCATCGCTTCGGCGATGATGCCGCCGATCTGCTTGTCGTTGTTGGCCGAAATCGTGCCGACCTGAGCGATCATGTCGCCCTTGACGTCGCGCGAGAGCTTCTTGATCTCGGCAACGGCAACTTCGACGGCCCGCTCGATGCCGCGCTTGAGAGCGGTCGGGCTGGAGCCGGCGGCAACGGTCTTCACGCCTTCGCGGAAGATCGCCTGGGCCAACACGGTCGCTGTCGTGGTACCGTCACCGGCCACGTCCGAGGTCTTGGAGGCAACTTCACGAACCATCTGCGCGCCCATGTTCTCGAGCGGATCGCGAAGTTCGATTTCCTTGGCTACGGTCACGCCGTCCTTGGTGATGATCGGCGCGCCGAACTTCTTTTCGATGACCGCATTGCGGCCCTTGGGGCCGAGGGTGATCTTTACTGCGTCGGCGAGGGCATTCACGCCGCGAAGAATCGCTTGGCGGGAATTCTCACCTGTAACAATCTGCTTCGCCATACTGGTATTTCCTCCTGAGATTTCTTGTACTGCGCACTGCGGTTGCTGCAACTACTGCTGGTTTCGCTTCGACGGTCGAACCGATTGGCTCCAGCTATCTTCCGTGGAGCCGTTTGTAGCAAGCCGTTTGCAGGGAGCCGATTTGTGGTCGGAGCTTTAGATCCGACATTCACGACTGGTGCATAAGGGGCTTAGCCCCTGACGTAGTCGCTCTCAGCCCCGCCGAACGTTACTTCTTGCCTGCGGCCTTCGCGTGGCCGCCGAGCTTGGCTAGGATTTCTTCCTCGCGCAGGATCAACAGGTCTTCGTCGTCAATCTTGATTTCTGTGCCGCTGTATTTGCCGAACAGGACACGGTCGCCGACTTTCACGTCCAGGGGAATCAGTTCGCCCTTTTCGCGCTTGCCGCCGCCGACGGCGATGACTTCGCCTTCCTGCTGCTTTTCTTTGGCGGAGTCCGGAATGATGATGCCGCCCTTGATGCTTTCTTTTTCTTCAATTCGCTTTACGACCACGCGGTCGTGGAGCGGGGTGAGATTCACTGCCATTTTGAAAAATCCTCCAAAAGGTGAGTTGCGATCGACCTAACGCGACGTCGGCTGCGCTAAAGGGGGTTTAGCACTCACCGCAGTCGAGTGCTAATATAGCAGAATCCCCTGACATGTCAAGGAAAGTACCGACAGCTCCCTAGATTTCTCGGGTTCATTGGAGAAGACTGGTTTCCATCTAACTGCATTGTTATCCGTTAGTTGAATGGTGTCAGGAAAATCCGACACTTGGCTATTGCCGTGCCCTTCTTTTGCGGCATAAGATTCGGGTCCTATCAAACGAATGGATTCAATCATTTATTTGCGACTGATCGGGCTGACTGCCGGGACCCTGCTGCCCCTTTTCTGGATGGTGGTCATCCTCGGTTATCGCCGCCAGCGCAACTTCGAGCGCGTCTTGTTCTTCCTCTGCACCTCGCTGTTTTTGTTCTACAGCGGCTCACTGCTCGCCGTGAATGCGCAGATTCACTACCGCGAGCCACCGGTCGGACTGCGTGAGTTCGTCGTCGGAATGATCAGCTTGGGCTTGTGTGCATTTCCCGCGCTGCTGATGCACCTGCACGTCGAATACGCGGAAACGCGAGGACTGCTTCACGATAAGCGATGGAAATGGGCAGTGCTGCTCTTCTTCTATGCCGCTGGGTTCCACGCCGCGACAAACCAATTTCCGCTGATCGGTACCGCCGCGTTTGATTTCGTGCTGCCGGGCGATTCCTTGCCCAACGGCTACTCTCACATTTTCACCTACAGCCTGATCTGGTGCGGCACATGGGAATTTCGTTTCTGGCGAAACACGCGCAAGGGGCCGGAGCGCCAGTTCTACGGATTTTTGACGTTGCTGTTTGCGGTGGCTGCGGTCTGGATCATCGGGCTGTACGACTTTCCGATAAATTTTCCGGTGGCGACCCGGCAATGGCTTGGCGCGGTGCTGGCGGTGCTGCCAGTCGTGCCGCTCGCGGTGATGATTTATCTGGTCTGGCGCCACAATTTTTTGCAGATTGGGCGGCAGAAAAATCTCGTATACGCGGTTTCGGCGACGTTTCTTGCGTTGTTGTACTTGAGCCTCGTGCGGCGCGTCGGCCTTTGGCTTGAGCCGGTGTTGCCGCCGGAAGCGTCGGCGTCGATCTTGTTGTTCGTGCTCGTTCCATTCATCGAGCCGTTGCAGCGCGCGCTGGGACGCACTCTTCAGAAAACCGCGGAGAAGGGATTGGAAGAGTCGCGCCGGATTGCCACCGAATTACAGACGATAGCGCGCCAAGGCGACGTATTGAGTCTGCTGCGCGCGATCGAGCGGCGCGTGAAGGAGCAGTTCGATCTGCGGGACGCAAAGCTCGTCGTGGTTGAGCCCAATCTCGGTCCGGAGTTTACGGCGAACTCTCTGCCCAGCGGCGGCGAATTGTTTCCGATTGCTTCGCCGGGGCGATGGAACGCGGCGCTGACGGTATGGCCGCATGGAGCGATGCTGTCGGGTGATGCGCACGCGGCGCTGGAATTCTTGTGCGAGCAACTTCCCGCGTCGATCGAACTCTGCCGCTCGATCGAAGAAAAATTGCGGCTTGAGCGGGAACTGGCAGAGCGCGAACGTCTCGCCGTATTGGGACAGATGGCCGCGAGCATCTCGCACAACCTGAAAAACCCGCTTGGCTCGATCAAGACGATTTTGCAAGTGCAGATGGAAAGCCCCGAATTGCCCGCATCGATGCGCGACGAAACCAGGATGGTGCTCGACGAAGTCGGCAGGCTCTCGGCGAAGTTGAACCAGCTGTTGCAATTCAGCCGGCCGACGGTCCGCGGCGGAAGCGTGCGGGTGACATGCGAACTGCGAACGGTCATCGAAGAAGTGATGGGAGTATTGGCGCGCGAGGCCGAGCGCCGGGGAATTTCGCTGCAAGCACAGTTGCCGCAGCAGGAATTAGTGGTTGCGGCCGCAGGCGATGCGGTCAGCGACGTCGTCTCGAATTTACTTGTGAACGCGCTGGAAGCGGTTTCGCGTGGTGGGCAGATCGCGGTGAGCGCAAACGCCGTCGATGGAAAGTGCGTGCTTGCCGTGGAAGACGATGGCTCCGGAATCGCGCCGGCCACGAAAGAAAAAATCTTGCAGCCATTTTTCACGACCAAGACGCAGGGAACCGGATTGGGCCTCGCGATCGTTGCGCGTCGCGTCGCCGAATTTCACGGACAGCTCGACTGGAAAAGTCCCGTGAAGGATGGAAAAGGCAGTGAGTTTCGAGTTTCGATTCCGTTGCAAACGAAGGAGCCTGGTCACTGAAATTTTTGCGCTGCTCGGCACAATGGACAGTTGAAACGTTCTGTGTTGCTGAGAGTTGGAAGAGGAAAGCATGAAGACAATCTTGATTGTGGACGACGAACCGGCGGCGCGATACGGACTACGGCGCGCACTCGAATCGAAATATCGGATTGCTGAAGCGGACTCGGCGGAGACGGCGCGCGAAGCCCTGACTCGGGAGCAGCCGGACCTGCTGCTGCTCGACGTCGTGATGCCAGGTCAGAGCGGGATTGCCTTTTTGCAGAGGATGCGCGAGCAGGGAAGCGATGTGCCGGTGCTGATGGTTTCCGCGCTCGACAATGCGAAGACGGCAGTCGAGGCGTTGCAGCTCGGAGCAGCGGATTATTTGGTGAAGGGATTTGAGCTGGAAGAATTGCGCCAGCGCGTCGCGAATTTGTTGAAGCTGGCGACGCTGGAAAAGGAAAACGATACGTTGCGTCGGCGCCTCACAACGGAAGGGCAATTCGGCCAGATGATTGGCCGCGCTGCGGACATGCGGCGCGCGTTCGAGATGGCGGATCGCGTCGCGCCAACCGATTCCACCGTGCTGATTTTGGGCGAAAGCGGAACGGGTAAGGATTTAATGGCGCAAGAGATTCACGCGCGGTCGCCGCGAACGGCGAAGGCGTTCGTCGCAGTAAATTGTGCCGCGCTTCCCGAAACCTTGATCGAGTCGGAGCTTTTCGGCTACGAACGCGGTGCGTTCACCGGCGCGGCGCAGCAGAAGAAAGGGAAGTTCGAGTTGGCGAATGGCGGAACTTTATTTCTTGACGAAATCGGTGACATGAATCCGGTGACGCAGGCGAAAGTGTTGCGGGCGCTGGAGAATCGCGTGATCGAACGGCTTGGCGGAACGCAGTCGATCCCGGTGGATGTGCGCGTGATCAGCGCGACGCATCGCAATTTGCCAGTGGAAATTCGCGCCGGTAAATTTCGCGAGGATTTGTACTATCGATTGCGCGTCGTCACGATCGAGCTCCCGGCGTTGCGCGAACACAAGGAAGACATCTCGGTGTTGGCAGACAGTTTCTTGCAAATGCACGAATCGCGCCTGGGGCGAACGGCTCGGCTGAGTCGCGAGGCGCTGGCGGCGATTGAACGCTACGATTGGCCGGGCAACGCGCGCGAGCTCAAGAATGCGCTGGAGCGAAGTCTTGTTCTCTGCCATGGCGACGAAATTGGCCTCACGGACTTGCCGGAGGAAGTCGCTGCCGGCGAAGCGCTGGTCGGCCGAGCGAACGAGAATGACGCGGACGTCGGACTTGGCGAAAAAGATTTTCGCGAAGCGAAGCATAAATTTGAGGTCGCGTATTTGACGAAGCAATTGACAAGCCATCGCTGGAATGTCTCGAAGACGGCGGCGACGATCGGTTTGCACCGGCAGAGCTTGCAGGAGAAGTTGCGCGAGCTTGGAATTCGGCGGCCAGGCCGCGAGCCGGTGGAAGAGACCGAGTCGTAGCGAGCGGGCGAATACTGCGTCTGACAAGTGGATTGTGGCGGGGCATGGTGAACGGTGAGTGCTGAGCGTGGTACGGGGCGCATTACCGGGTTTGTGCTTGCGGGCGGAGCGAGCCGGCGCTTTGGGCGCAACAAGGCGCTAGCGGAAATTGCTGGCGAGGCGCTGATTTCGCGTTTGTGCAAAGTACTCCGTAGTGCAACCTCGAGCGTCGAGATCATCGGCGCGTCCGAGACGTACTCGCAATTTGGTGTCACTTGTATCGCTGATCGCTGGCCGGGCGAAGGGCCGCTTGGCGGAATCATTACGGCATTGATGGGCGGCGCGGACCGTGGGCGAATCGAAGAGTCGGCAGGGATGCCCCCCGGCGGTCAGGGGAAACCGGCGCTACCAGACGGCGACCGCGGGCCGAGCGGCGTCAACGCATGGAATTTGATCATTGGATGCGACATGCCGTTTCTCACCCGCGAGTGGCTTGCTTATCTGGCGCAGCGCGCGATGGCTAGTAACGCAGAAGTTGTGGTGCCGCGGTCGGAACATGGGCTGGAGCCGCTGTGTGCATGCTGGCGGACCAGCGCGGTTGCGAGCCTTGCTCGATCGTTTGAGGGCGGCGTTCGGCGCGTGACCGATGCCATGAAACAGCCCTCGATGGAAGTTCTTGACGTTGCCGACTGGAAACGATTTGATAGCGCTGGACGGCTCTTCTGGAACATGAACACTCCCGCGGATTACGACGAGGCGAAGCGCATTTTGGAGTCGGAGCGTACGTGAGCGATCTTCGCGATGACGATGGCCTTCTGCCGCTCCCGGGTGAAGACTCCGGAATGCGCGCTTCCGCTCCCGCACCTCCGGCGACCAACTTTTTCGAATTTCGCAACGTTTGTAAAGCATTCGATGATCACGTTGTGCTGAATGACGTGAGCTTTAGGGTCAAGAAGGGCGAGACCTGCGTGATCATGGGGCGCAGCGGCGTCGGAAAATCAGTTTCGCTCAAACACATCATGGGATTTTTGAAGGCCGATTCCGGACAGATTTTCGTGGACGGCGAAGACGTCACGAATTTCACCGAGCGCCAATTTGAGGAAGTCCGCGAAAAGGTGACGATGGTGTTTCAGTCGGGCGCGCTCTTTGATTCGCTGACCGTCGCGGACAACATCGCGTTTCCGCTGGAAGACCAGCCGGGACTTACGCCCGAAGACGTCGATGCGTATGTAGGGAAACTGTCGCGGATGCTCGAGGTTGACGGCGTGCTCGATAAATTGCCGGGCGAATTGTCCACTGGGATGCGACGCGCCGTCGCGATCGCGCGGGCTCTGGCGCAGAATCCCGAAGCGATTTTGTACGACGAGCCGACCACGATGGTCGATCCGATCATGGCCGCGCACATGGGCGATCTGATCTCGCGTTTGAAGGAGGCATTCCACAAGACTTCGATCGTGGTGACGCACGACACGCATCTCGCGAAAAAACTCGCCGACAAAATCGTTTTCCTCCAGGATGGAAAATCGACAGTGTTCGATTCCTGGGCGGCGTTTGAGAATTCGAAAGACCCCTTCTTCCACAATTTCATCATGCAGGACGAGTTGATTCCCGCCCTGGATGTAACTCTGTGAGCCAACCCGCTTCCGAAGGTCTGGACGCAAAGAAGCAGCTTCGACGCGAAATGGGATTTTGGGACGTCCTACTTTTCAATATCGCGACGGTGCTGGGCCCGCGCTGGGTTGCGGCTGCGGCGCACAACGGCACTTCGTCGATCAGTCTGTGGATTCTGGCCGCGGCGCTATTTTTCGTTCCTTATGGGCTTGTGATCAACGAGCTTTCGTCGCGGTTTCCTGTCGAAGGCGGGTTGTACGTGTGGGCCAAGGAAGCGTTCGGCGATTTTCATGGCTTCGTCGCCGGGTGGAACTACTGGATTTACACGTGCTTTTATTTTCCGGGCCTGCTGCTCGCCAGCGCTTCGATGAGCGCGTACATCATCGGATCGGGCGGCGGCGAATTGGCGCAAAACAGGACGTTTTTGCTGCTCGTTTCGTTTGCGCTGCTTGCGGTCGCGGTCGGGCTAAACATCATCGGACTGAACATCGGGAAATGGCTGCAGAACGTGGGCGGTGTTTCGACTTTTTTGCCGTTGCTGATGCTGGTGGGAGTCGCTTTGTTGGTGTTTTGGCATCACGGATCGGTCACGCAGTTCACCTGGGCGACGGTTTGGCCGCGCTGGGATTGGGATACCGTGAATTTCTGGTCGCAGATTGCGTTTGCGTACACCGGGCTTGAGCTCGTGTCTGCAATGAGCGAGGAAATTCGCGATCCGCAGCGGACGCTGCCGCGCGCGCTGTTCGGCTCGAGCATTCTGATCGCGGGGATGTACATCGTGGCGACGATCGCGGTGCTGGTGCTTGTTCCGGCGCGAGATGTGTCTCCGACCAGCGGTGTGTTCCATGCGGTGACGCTTGGTTCGACCGTGCTCGGAGTTGCATTCCTCGGAATTGTGGCGGCGCTGCTGGTAACCGTCGGGAATGCGGGCGGCGTGGGAAGCACGGTCGCCGGAATTGCGCGTGTTCCTTTTATCGTTGGCATCGATCGTTACTTGCCGGCAGCTTTCGGAAAGATTCATCCGAAATGGCGGACGCCGTGGGTTTCGATTCTGGTTCAGGCTGCGATTTCGGGCGCGGTGTTGTTGATCAGCCAGATCAGCGAGTCGGTGCGCGGCGCTTACGATGGGTTGGTCAGCATCACCATCATTATTTATTTCATCCCGTTTCTGTATATGTTTGCCGCGGTGATCAAGCTGCGGAATCGTCCGGACCGGCTGGCGAATTCTCATGCCGTCCTGATTCCAGGCGGAAAAATCGGCGTATGGGTCACGGCCGGCGTCGGATTTTTGATTGTGCTGGCGTCGATGCTGATTTCGGCGGTGCCGCCGGGCGATTCGACGAACAAGTTTATATTTGAGGTGAAGTTGGTCGTTGCGACGGTTGTGGCGATTTTGATCGGATTGATTTTGTATTGGCGCGGCGCCCGCGCGAAGAGGATTGAAGAAGCGCAACTTGAGAGCGCCGAACCGCTGCGGCCTCCATCGGTATTGCGCTAAAGAGCCGGCAAGGACGCCGGCTCTACCAAATTTGGGAAGTCCGTTTTCACCAGACGACCTGCCCCATCATTTTCACGTGTTGATTCTGTTCAAGATCGAGATCTGTGGATGCAATACTTGCGTAAGTGTTGCTAATAAAGAGGTTGCGGGACACGGTTTTGCCCAATTCGACAGGTTCGCTGAGACCGAAGCTCGCCAGACTGATTTATTTTTGTCGAAGAGATTCGGGCGCGGTCTTCAGGGCGAGCAGGAAGTGCACGCGAAAGAAAGGGCGTCGGAGTGCTCCGCTCGGAAGGACGGGTAGTGCCGCTCCGCTTGAGTTGGGAAAACCTTAGAAGCCTTGGTCGGTGAGGCTTGCGAGTGTGAGGGTTGACTCGGGCTCGCCGGCGGCGGCGGCTCGCGCGGTTAGGTGGCGGTCGATGTATTTGCCGAGGATGTCGCCTTCGAGATTGACGGGGTCGCCGGGATTGCGGTCGCGGATGTTGGTGTGTTCGTACGTGTAGGGGATCACGGCAATCTGGATGGTGAATTTTGGAAAAGCGTACCAGCGCGCCACGGTGAGGCTGACGCCGTCGATGGTGATTGAGCCTTTGGAGACGACGTATTGTCTGAATTCTTCGGGGACCTGGACGCCGTACCACCAGTTTTCGCCTTCGGCTTGGAGGCTGGTTACGCGGCCTACGCCGTCTACGTGGCCGAGGACGAAGTGGCCGCCGAATTCCTTGCCTGCGGTTAGGGGTTGCTCGAGATTTACGCGGGTGCCGACTTTTGGTGCGTGCTCCTCGGCGCCGAATGACGTCTGGCGGATGGTTTCGCCGGAGAGATCGGCGGAGAAGCGTTCTTTGTCGAGGGTGACGACCGTTAGGCAGCATCCGTTGACGGCGATGCTGTTGGAGATGGCGAGATGGGGCGCGATTGTGGGGGCGTAGATCGTGACGCGGCCGCCGTTGGCGTGAAGCGTGAGCGCTTCGATGGTGCCTCTGTTCTCAATGATTCCGGTGAACATGTCGACGTCAACCTTCCTTGATGGACGCGCCACGGAATTTGGCAGCGCGCGAAGAGAGAGCATATCCCTCACATTCGTTCGGGATGACAATGCGTGGCGGGGTTCGGGGCGACACGTGGCTATTTTGCGCAAGTTACGTTGTGTTGGCAAACCCTGGTCGCGTAGTTCGGAAAACTCCGGAGAAACCGAGCGACGTGCGATAGCATCTTACGCGATGACTATGTACGCCCGCATCCGCGCCATGCTGCTGAAACTCGATCGCATGATCGCGTATTCTTCCCTCGCGTTTGGCGGTTCGGAAGGTGTGCTGCTCTCGTTTTTGTTTCACGGATTGTTCGAACATTTCGAGGATGCGCATTCGGGCGTGATGGAGCCACAGCAGCGAATTACCGTCGAGATGTTCCGGCGGTTCGTCGAATATTTTCAACAGCATGGCTACACCTTCGTTTCCCCCAGCGAGATTTCGCGCGGACTGGATTCGAGCGGCAAATACGTGCTGGTGACGTTTGACGACGGATATTTCAGCAACACGAAGGCGTTGCCAATTCTCGAACGGTACGGAATTCCTGCGGCGTTGTTTGTTTCGACCGATCATGTGATTCAGGGTAAAGCGTTCTGGTGGGACGTGGTCGAACGAGAGTCGCTGCGTCGGCAGCTGACGAGCAAACAAACGCGACAGACTCTCGACAAGCTCAAGCGATTGCGCACCGCGGATGCGGAAGCCAGCGTGGTGGCGCAATTTGGCGCGCGCGCGTTGCAGCCGGTTGGCGATCTGGATCGTCCGTTCACGCTGGCGGAACTGCGCGAGATCGCGAAGCACCCACTGGTTTCGCTCGGGAATCACACGAGCAATCACGACATCCTGACGAATTACACCGCGACGGAAATGATGGCGCAGATTCAGAGCGCGCAGGAGACGATCGTATCGATCGTCGGCAAAGCGCCGGATTTTATCGCGTATCCGAACGGAGATATGTCGGACGAAATTCTCGAAGCCGCGAAGAGCGCGGGGATGAAATTTGGACTTAGCGTCAATCCTGGACGCAACAGGCTGCCGATCGAGCCGGGATCGCTGGATGCGATGAAGCTGAAGCGATTCACGCTCACTGGAGATTCCGGGATCGAGGCGCAGTGCCGCGTGAGCCGGTCGCTGTTTTCGTTCTATCGCGTGGGCCGGACCGTGAAGAGAAGCGTCGGCTCCCGATTTTCCCCCCTTCAACCGGCGTAATCTCGCTTTGACTTGCCGCAAAATTTCGACCATGAGTATCTATGCGTTCAGCATCGACGCGATCGGTAACCGTTGCTTGCTACCGGTAGGGGTCGCGCAGATAGCCTTCGATGCAGAAGTCGGGGCCGAATTGGCGGATTTGCGTTTTTTCCATGTGGGGCGGGGCGGCGGAGAAGAGGGCGAAGGGCGCTTTGACGTCGCCAGAAATTTTGGGAGCGAAGAACAGGACGAGTTTGTCGACGAGCTTTCCGGACAGGGCGTTGCCGTTCATGGTGGGGCCCGATTCCAGGAGCACGCTGAGGATTTCGCGGCGGCCAAGCTCGGTGAGGACTGCGGCGATGTCGATTTTGCCGCGCCAAGTGCTGGCGCGAACGACTTCGATGCCGGCGCGTTGGAGTTTTTTGGCTTTGGGCGAGTCGATTTTGGCGTGCGTGAAGATGAGCAGGTCTTCGTCGGCGGTTTTGACGAGGCGGCTGGTGAGCGGAATGCGGAGTTTGGAATCGAGCACGACGCGGAGGAGGCGCTTGCGGCGTTCGAGGCCGCTGCGGTCGGTGAGGAACGGATTGTCGGAGATGATGGTGCCGACGCCGGTGACGAGCGCGTCGGAGGCGTGGCGCATGCGGTGGACTTCGGCGCGGGATTCTTCGGAGGTGATCCAGTCGTGGGTGCCGCGCTTTTTTGATTTTGCCAGGGCGAGCTGGCCGTCGAGCGTTAAGGCGGATTTTAGCGTGACGAATGGCTTTTTAGTGCGGATCCAGCGGGCGAAGGCTTCGTTGAGTTGGCGCGCGGGTTCTTCCTGGACGCCGCGGACGATTTCGATTCCGGCGGATTCCAGGCGATCCAAGCCGCGGCCGGATGTAGCGGCGTTTGGATCTTGCATGGCGGCGACGACGCGCTGGACGCCCGCGGCGAGGATGGCTTCGGTGCAGGGGCCGGTGCGTCCGGTGTGATTGCAAGGTTCGAGCGTGACGTAGAGCGTCGAACCCTGCGCGCGCTGACCTGCGGCTTTCAGCGCGATGATTTCTGCGTGATCGCGATATTGATATTGATGAAAGCCCTGGCCGACAATTTCGCCTTCGCGGACGATGACGCAGCCGACTGTGGGATTCGGGCTGGCGAGGCCGACGCCTTTGCGCGCCAAGTCGAGCGCGTGGTCCATGAAGCGAATGTCGTGTGGGTTCACGGATTAGTCGAAGAGAGAGTTGACGTAGGTTTCGGCGTCGAACGGAACCAGATCGTTGATCTGTTCGCCGGTGCCGACGAAACGAATGGGGAGGCCGAGTTCGCGCGCGATGGCGACGACGATGCCGCCCTTGGCGGTGCCGTCGAGCTTGGTGAGGATGATGCCGGTGACGCGCACGGTGGAGGTGAATTCGCGGGCTTGGGCGAGGCCGTTCTGGCCGGTGGTGGCGTCGAGAACGAGGAGCACGTCATGCGGGGCGCCGGGGATAACTTTCGCGGCGGTGCGCTTCATTTTCTCGAGCTCGGCCATCAAGTTTGATTTTGTATGGAGGCGGCCGGCGGTGTCTACGATGAGCGCGTCGGTGGAGCGCGCTTTGGCGGCGGCCACGGCGTCGTAGACGACGGCGGCGGGATCGGCGCCGGATTTTTGCTTGATGACATCGATGCCGTTACGCGTGGCCCAGATTTCGAGTTGCTCGACGGCGGCGGCACGGAAGGTGTCGGCGGCGCAGAGGATCACGCTGAAATTGTCCTTGCGGAGGCGGTTGGCGAGCTTGCCGATGCTGGTGGTTTTGCCGGCGCCGTTCACGCCGACGACGAAGATGACGCGCGGGCCAGTGCCGTTGGGCGAGGCGCCCGCGGGTCCCGCGAGCGGGCCTGCTGCGGCTGGGCCGCCGACACTGGCGGCTGAGGCGGCGAGAATCCGAACGATGTGGGATTTGATTTCGCGCTTGAGCTGGCTCGCGTCGGCGAGTGCGTTGCGGTCGAGTTTTTCGCGGACGGAGTCGAGGATTTCTTTGGTAGTGCGGACGCCGAGGTCGGCGGACAGCAAGGCGTTCTCGAGCTGCTTGAGGAGCGCGGGGTCGATCTTGCGCTCACCGAGAAAGATCGTATCGACGGTCTCGGAAAGTGCGGCTTTGGTCTTGCTGACCGAAGCTTTGAGCTTTTCGAGAAGTGTGGGTTCCGGCTCGTTTTTGCCGAAAAGTGAAATCATGAGACGCCTATTGCGCTGTTTGAGTAACACAAAATTGTAGCAGAACGCGGCGTGGGGCATTGCATCGGCGGTCGATGTTGCGTAAACGGCGCGCGGTTTTCTTGGCGATATCGATCTCGGATCGTTGGCGCACCCCACCCTAGGGGCTTGCCAGTAGCACCAAATCTGTCCCGAGGGACAGTACGTTGTTCTCCCGCACCGGCGTAGGTTCGTCGGCAACGTCCAGGCCCAATTGCAGCAGGAAGAGCGTCAATCCCAACGCGGACGTAATTGCGCCCATCGAGCGCACCCTGTTGTCACGCGATTTTGATCGTTGGCGCTCGACCCAAACCCTCATAACGGAGACACCTCCATGCCGGAAACGAATGGCTCTGCGAACGCAAAGGAAGAGGTGAGAGACAAGCCCGAGCCGACGCAGCGGAAAGGATCGACGCGGCGTGCGTTTTTGTCGCAGGTGAGTGGAGCGGCGGCGACGATTGCCGCGGGCGCAGTGATTGCGGGCGCGCCGCCGGCGCAAGGTGCTTCACAGTCGCAGGAATCGGCGGCTGCGGAATTCGGAGACGGCGGGCGTACTCGCGCGTTGCAGGCATACGCCAATCGTATCCGCGCGGCGCAGGCCGACCTGAACACGCGTACACCCAACGAAATCACCAACGGCGACGAGCAGCGCTTTTCAAACCGCATCGGGAACTACTCGAAAGGTTTGGCGCACAACGGTGTCGGCGAAGTGCTGCCGTCGTCGTACGCGAGTTTTTTGCGCGCGGTGAATTCGGGGCAGGCCGCGTTGTTCGATCAGATTCAGATGGGTGGCAACACGCCACTGGTCGATCCCCAGGCCGGGCTGGCGTTTGATCTTGAGGGCATGGATTCGCATCAACTGGCGATAGGGACGCCGCCATCCGTCGCGAGCCGGGAGATGGCCGACACGGCGATCGAAAACTATTGGATGGCGTTGTGCCGCGACGTGAATTTCACGCAGTACGGGAACGAGCCGCTCACGCAGGCGGCGATCGCGGAGTTGAACTCGCTGCCGGCGTTTCACGGGCCGAAGCCGGTCACCCCGCAAACATTGTTTCGTGGATTCACGGCAGGCGACATTCTCGGTCCTTATGTTTCGCAATTTCTGCTGATGCCATTCGACTATGGCGCGGTGCCGATAACGCAATTGCTGACGACGTACGTTCCGAGCGTCGACTACATGACGGACCAGGCATCGTGGCTTGCGGTGCAGAACGGGCAGGGGCCGTTTGGAGCGAATCAGATCGATCCGAATCCACAGCACATGCGCAACGGGCGTGGGATCGGCGCGTACGTTCACGTGGACGTTTTGTTCGAGGCGTATTTCAACGCGTGTCTGGTGCTTGTCGATCAGAATGCGCCGCTCGATCCTAATAATCCATATGCCAGTTCACGGAATCAGACGGGATTTGGAACGTTTGGATCGCCGCACCTGAAAACGCTGGTCGCGGAGGTTTCGCAACGGGCGCTGAAAGCGGTGTGGTATCAGAAGTGGTTCGTGCATCGACATTTGCGACCTGAGGAATACGGCGGGCTTGTGCATATGACGAAGACAAAGCAGGCGAACTATCCGTTGCACTCGGATGTCTTGAATTCGGATGCCGTCGCGAGGGTTTTTGCCAAGCACAACACCTATTTCCTGCCGCACGGATTTCCGGAAGGGTGCCCGCAGCATCCGTCGTATGGACAGGGGCATTCGACGGTGGCCGGAGCGTGCGCGACGATCGTGAAGGCGTGGTTTAACGATCAGACTCCGCTGACTGCGATTCCGGGGATTGCGATCTCCCAGTCGAGCGAGGACGGATTTTCGTTGGTGCCTTACAGCGGCTCGGACCGCGACCAGCTTACCGTCGGCGGCGAAATGAACAAGCTGGCGGCTAACATTGGAACCGGGCGCAATCATGCAGCGGTGCACTGGCGCCACGACTACGTGGACTCGTTGCCGCTGGGAGAGGCGGTCGCGATTTCGATGTTGCGCGACATGGCGCAGTGCTGGAACGAGCCGTTCGAGGGATTTTCGTTCACGAAGTTCGACGGCACCCGGATTACCGGAGTGGGCAAGAACACTTGAGGAAAGTCAAAACCCGCACCTCTCTAAACCCGGAAGGTGCGGCACCCGAGAAGACTCGCTAGACTTGCACTTCGACGGCGCTTAGACGGAGGCGCCCGTTGGTCACGGCGGCGTCGAGCGCATTCACGACGACTGTGTCGAATTTCGATCCTGCGAGCGCTTTGATCTTGCCGAGCGCGTAGTCCAAATCCATGGCGGATTGATAGGGGCGGTTGGTGGTCATTGCGTCCAACGTGTCCGCGACGCCGATGATGCGCGCCATCATGGGAATCTGCGGGCCGGTCAGGCCGTACGGATAGCCGCGGCCATCCATGTGTTCGTGGTGAAGCTCGATGCCCGGCAGCATGTCTTTCAGCTGCGAGACCGGACGCATGATGTTGGCGCCCTTCACGGTGTGCTGCTTCATCAAGGCAAATTCTTCCGGCGTCAGCGCTCCCGGCTTTTTCAGGACGCGATCTTCGACGCCGATTTTCCCGACGTCATGCAGCAGTGCTGAGATGCGCAGCGTGTCGAGTTCTGGATCGGACAGGCCAAGCTCGCGCGCGATAAGTGTCGAATATTTCGCGACGCGGCCGGAGTGACCACGCGTATACGGATCCTTTTCGTCGATCGCGGCCGCGAGCATGCGGATTGAACCGATAAACAGTTCGCGATTTTCTTCGGCAGCTTCCTTCAGGCGCTCGATGTACTCTTCGATGTCGCCGGCCATCTTGTTGAAGTTTTCGGCGAGTTCGCTGATTTCGGAAGCGCCGCGCACCGCTGACCGCTGATGAAATTCCCCGCGGCTGATGGCGCGCGTGGAGGCGGCCAATCCGCGAATCGGCGTACTGATCCCAACCGCAAAGAAATAGCCGAGCAGAAGGGCGGCAAAGGTCACGACGGTTACGAACGCCAGTGCCTGGCGGTTCAATTCGTTCACACCCGCGTCGGCGCGCGCCTGCTTCATGCTGCGTTCCGCGATGACCGCCCAATTCACCTCAGGAAATGTGCTGTACGTACCGATCATTTCGACGCTGCCGTTTTTCTCCGTACGCATATAGCGAATTGTTGCCGTGGTGCGCAGATCGCGCGGCAGACCGACAACCTGTTCGACGATGCGCGACGAGTCGCCGCCAGTGACGTCGGCGCCAGGCACGTAGTTCTTCGTATCGTGGTGCGCCACGATATGGCCCATGTGATCGATCACGAAGACCGATCGGCCGCGCACGCTGTCTTCCTGCAAAACACTGAGGATCGGCTCGAGCGAAACCACGGCCGCGAGCATGCCCGTAAAGTGATCGCTCAAATCTTTCAGCGGCACCGCGATGACGAACGCGGGCCGATTGTCAGGCGCCAGCGCCAGCGGATCGCTGCGAAACGGAAGAGACTGCATCGACGCCGCGAAGGCGCGTTGCAACGCTTTGGCGACGAACGGATCCTGGTCGGCCCGAAAATTACCTTGCGAGGCGACCGTGCCTTTGCCGGTCTTGCCGACGGCGGTCAGGTACAGAAACGTGTCGCGGTTGCTGTCGGCGAAATTTTCAAGCAGGCGCGTGACTTTGGGTTCGGCGACGGGATCTTCGACGTTGTCGCTCAATCCCATGAGTGCCATGATCTGCCGCTCGCTGATCAATTGCTGGTTCAGATTGGCTTGAAACAATTCGATTTCGCGCGCGAGTGAGCGAGTCAGGTCGGCTTGCTGAACGAGCTCTGTATTGATCAGCTTTTCCTGGCTCAGCTCGAGCACCTGGCGGTGGTAAAGTCCGATTGGCACTGCGCTGACCAGCAGCATGGCTCCCAGCACAAGCCAAAGGATGCGCACGCGGCCGGTGCGGAGGCGGTCCCACTTGGATGGAATCGGGGCAGACATTTTCCAGCTTTAATTTTAGGGAAATGCTCTGCAGGTATCGCCCGTACAGAGGTACAGGCGACGCGCATATGCAACTGGACCGTCCGTACCACGGACAGTATTTTACTGGCGGGTTGGTGGACTAAATCTTTAATAACAAACGGGTTGGATTTGGCGCGTTTCGCGCGATTGCCGCTATTCGCGGCGTTGCGGGCGGTCCATGATCTCGCGAATAGCGTCGCGCGGAGACTTTCCGGCGTGCAGGATCGCTTCGACCTGGGCGATGATGGGTAGCTCGACGGAGTTTTCGGCGGCAAGCGCGAGCAGCGCCGCGGCGGTGCCGACTCCCTCGGCGACACCGGGCATTCCGGCGACGATTTCATGAAGTGAGCGACCTTTCGCTAGCTCCACGCCGACGTGGCGGTTGCGGCTGAGGGAGCCGTTGCAGGTCAGAACGAGGTCGCCCAGTCCGGCAAGGCCGCTCAAGGTTTCGGGTCGCGCGCCGAGAGCCGCGGCAAGACGGGACATCTCCGCCAATCCGCGGGTGATCAGGGCGGCGAGCGTGTTGGCGCCAAGGCCCAGACCTTGGCAAGTTCCGGCCGCAATCGCGATCACGTTTTTCATGGCGCCGGCAAGTTCGACGCCGAGTACGTCATCGTTGCTGTAGAGACGAAAGTTGGGAGCTGCGAATTCTTCCTGTAACTCGGCGGCAAGTGCGGCATCATTCGACGCCACTACGGCTGCGGTGGGGGCGCCTTTGGCGACTTCGAGCGCGAAGGATGGGCCTGAGAGCACTGCGATACGTGGGTTCGCGTTCGGGACGGCCCTGACGATGATCTGGCTCATGCGCGCGTGAGTGCTGGGCTCCAAGCCTTTCGTGGCGCTAACGACGGCCGCGTCCCTCGTGATTCCTTGCGCTGCTGCAGCGTAGATATTGCGAGCGTGAGCCGATGGCATTGCGCCGACTACGATCGAAGCGCCGCGTGTCGCGTCTTGCAATTTGTGCGTGACTTGAATCTCGCGCGGTAACCCGACGCCCGCGAGGTACTTCGGATTTTCGCGCTTGCTCGCGATCTCTTGCGCAAGCTGCGCGTCACGAGCCCAAAGTGAGATCTCATGCGGTCGCGGACTGCGCGACAAGACGACAGCGAGTGCGGTTCCCCAGCTCCCCGCGCCAAGAATCGCGATGCGCGTCACTCGGGGCGCCCGTCTTTTGGAGCTTTGCCAAAGGCGAATCGCGGCTCGCGCCCTTCGACGAGGCGCTGGATGTTGGCGTCGTGCTTGTAGACCACCAACATCGCGGCCGCGAAGGCACCGAAGGTCACCGCGGGAGGCGGCGCATGGTGGGGCGCCCACAACAAATGAATCAGCAGCGGCATCGCAGCCGCAGCCGCAATCGATCCGAGCGACACGAAGCGGGAGAACAACACGACGAGAATAAACAGACCGATCGCCCCCAGCGCCGCCGGCCAGCACAACGCCAAAAACATCCCCGCCGCCGTTGCGACGCCTTTGCCTCCGCGAAATCGGAGCCACACGGGGAAGCAGTGCCCGACCAGCGCCGCGAGCCCCGCCACGGTCATCCATGTAGCGCTGCCGCCGGCGAATCGCGCGGCCAACCATACCGCGGCGGCACCTTTCAATCCGTCGAACAGCAGCGTGAGTATTCCGGCGAGCGGACCGGCGACGCGCGAGACGTTGGTCGCGCCGATGTTGCCGCTGCCGGCGGCGCGAATATCGCCGGCGCCGAAGAGGCGCGTCAGCAATATCCCGAAGGGAATCGACCCGAGGAGATAGCCCGCGAGCGGTAGCCACAGCAGGCTGAGAGAAACGTCGCGCATGACCTGGTCAGTCCTTTGGCACGAACAAGAACGACTGAAGCGTAGTGTACTCTGCGCCCGTGGATTTCAGTTTGCTCTCCATGAGGTGGAATTCGCCGGTAAGTAACTCGCCAAAATCGCGCGAAGCATTGCGTTCGATCGCGTCACGAAGTTCGGGCGACATGACCGGTGGGTCCAGGCGAGCCAGCGTCAGGTGCGGCTTGTATTCGTGCGTTTGGTCAGGAAAGCCCGCGGCGGCGAGTCTCCGCTCGATCTCGGCCGCCAACGGAGCGAGGTTGTCCGAGGCGTTCACGCCAGCCCAAATCACGCGCGGACGTTTTGCGCTGGGGAAGAAGCCGATCGAGCGGAAATGGAGATGGACGGGATGTGCGGACCGGAGGCCGGCGAGAGCCGCGCGAACCGAGTCAAGCCGGCTGGCGTCAGTCTGCCCGATAAACTTCAACGTGACGTGGAGATTCTCTGGCGTGACCCAGCGCGGTTTCTTGGCGGCTGATTTCGAATCCAGGCGGCGAAGTTCGGCGATCAGCGCTGCAAACCGCTCCCGGATTTCTTTAGGAATTTGCAGCGCGAGGAAAAGGCGCACGGCCTAAGCCTTCTTTGTCGCCGACTTGGCACCGTTCGCGCCGTTGTACAGAAAGTGGATGCGCACCATGTCGAGCGCCGTCTGTGACGCTTGCCAGCGAATGTTTTCGCGCTCGCCCGGAAAGCGTAGCCCGCGCTCCTTCACGCCCCCCGGATACGAGATCGCGACGTGGACGGTGCCGACTGGTTTTTCTTCGGTGCCGCCTCCTGGCCCCGCGATGCCCGTGATTCCCACGCCAATCGTGCTGCCCACTCGGCGCCGGATTCCTTCGGCGAGCGCGAGCGCGACTTCGGCGCTCACCGCGCCTTTGCTCAAAATCATTTCCGGGGGAACGTCGGCCCACGCCGACTTCAATTCATTGCTGTAACAGACGACGCCGCCCAGAAAATACGACGAGCTGCCCGCGATGCTGGTGAGCCGCTGCGCCAGCAGTCCGCCGGTGCAGCTTTCCGCGGCGGAGATCGTCGCGCCGTTCAGGGTCAATTCCTGCGCGACGACTTCTTCGAGCGACCGGCCGTCCTCGCTGTAAATGCGATCGGTCAGCGCGATCTCGAAACCTTGAACGATTTCGTCGAGCGTTTTCTTTGCGTGCGCGGCATCGTCGGTCCAGAGGCGCAGATGAATCTGGATCTCGCCCGGGGCAGCGAGGATTGTTGTAGTCACGTCGGGATAGCGGTTGTAAATCGGCAGAATGCGCTGTTCGACGTGCGATTCGCCGAGGCCTGTGACGCGAAGCTGGCGCTGGTGCAATCGAACGCCCGACGCGCGGCGTTCAAGGCGTGGCATCACCTGTTCGCGAAATAGCGGCTTCAGTTCGCGCGGCGGCCCGGGAAGCAAAGCGATGAGGTGGCCGGCATCTTCGATCCATAGCCCCGGCGCCGTTCCGCGCGGATTCTCAAGGACTTCCGCGCCCTCCGGCACCATCGCCTGGCGCGCGTTTAACTCGGGCATGTCGCGGCCGAGGTTGCGGAAGCGGCCTTGAATGTATTGCAGGATCTTGTCGTTGCGCTGCAAACGGCGGCCGAGCAAGTCGGCGACGGTCTCGCGCGTGAGGTCGTCCTGCGTCGGGCCCAGCCCGCCCGACGAAATCACCAGCTCGACGCGGCCGAGCGCTTCGCGAAACGCCTCGCGCAGCAGCGATTCATGATCGCCGACGATCGTCTTGCGGACGACTTCGATACCAATGCTGTTCAGCTCTTCGGTGAGGAAAAGCGAGTTGGTATCAAGCCGGTCCGGTGTAAGCAGCTCCGAACCGACGGCGATGATTTCAGCTTTCATTCGTATGATTATCCGAGAAGTGGCAGACCGCGGACGTCCCAATCGAGCGTGAAGAGCGCGCCGCTGGTCGTGAGGATGGCGCGGCCCGACGGTTGCAGCGCGAGGCCGACCAATCCCGATCCACTCAAAGTTACTTCGGCTTTGCCGTCTTGCGTTACACGCACGATTCCACGGCGGCCGGCGAACGACGCCGCGACATACAGATTTCCTTCGCGATCGAACGCCAGCCCTTGCGGCCGGCCGAGCCCGCGATAGAACGTCGAAACGTCGCCGCCCTGCGTGATGCGATAGACGCGGTCGTAGCTCGAGGTGGTCGGCCCGGTCACGTACAGATCGCCGCTGGGATGGAACGCGAGATGATACGCCGCGACCGAGGGCTCCAATGTCGCGAACACAAAAATTTCGCGGCTCGGGCTGATCTTGAAAATTGTGCCGCTGCGGTCGCCGACGTACAGATTTCCGTCGCCGTCGAAGGCGATTCCCGTCGCGATGCCCATGCCTTCGATCCACTGCTCCGCGCGGCCATCGGGCGTGACGCGATGGATCGTTCCATCGTGGCGGCAGGACACAAACAAGTTGCTCCAGCGATCGAGTGCGAGCCCCGAAGGATTGACGAGCGAGGTGACGAACGGCTTGATGCTGTAATTGGCGCTGACTTTGTAGAGCGAAACAGGAACCGGTTGGCCGCGCGGCCCGCTGAACGTCACGTAGATATTTCCGTCGATGTCCACTGCAGGATTTCCGACCGGGTGGAGGTTGTCGGCGATCTGCAATCCGATCGAAACGGGATGCGGCCGGCTCTCGCCATGGCCATTGGTGATTCGCACGGTACCGTCACCTGCATTGTCAGGTACGCGCACGATCATGCGGTTCTCGGTCACGAGCATCAGGCCCGCGTCGGCCTCGCCGAAATATACCGTTGGGCGCGCTCCGGTGCGCGTCGCAAATCCGCTTCCGTGGATGACGAGTTCACCGCCCGGAATCGCCGCCGCTGGCGTGACGCGATCGATGCGGGGTACGCCGTTTTTTTCTGTGGAAGAGCCGAATCCCAGGTTCATAGCAGGTCGATCAATTTAAAATGTAACGCGAAGCGCAGCAAAATGGCAGCGTAGACGCCTGCTCCCCAGTCGTCCGCCATGATTCCCCAACCGGCGGGCAGCATTTCCAATCGCCGGAGCGGAAACGGTTTCCAGATATCGAAGATCCGGAAAAATAAAAATCCGAACAACAGATATTTCCAGTTCACCAGGCTCAGCGCCGTGAAAATGGCGAACGTCGACAAATCCATATGGGAGTGCAGATTGGGCAGCGCGATCGGAATGAGCGGCAGCACCAGCGTCAGATGCTGGCCGGCAACTTCATCGATCACCACGAATTGCGGATCCTTGATCCCGGAATATTCGGCGGCACGCGACGAACTCCACACGCCAATCGCGCCCAAAACCACCAGCAGCGCGAAAGCGCAGAAAATCGGCAAAATCAGAATCGTGTTGTGGATGTCGCTGCCCGGCACCAGAAAGTGTTTGTCCATGAAGCGCGCATCGGACAAAACGTGAAACGGCGACAATCCTGCGAGTGACGTCGGCCGCAGGAAAAACACAGCGCACAATACGATCGTCGCGATGCCGACCAGCGAGCCCAGCGTTCCCGGCGCCTGCGGCGAATAACCAACGCCGAACGCGGTTGCAATCGCGTACGCCAGCTTGGGCTTTGGCCCTTTGCCCGGCGGAGATTTCGTTTCAGTGGGTGAGGTCATCGGGATTGAGCGATTCGTTCAGCTCGTCGTCGCTTTCATCGAAGAGCGGCTCCGACACGACATACTTCTCAGCCGACCAATTGCCGAGATCCTGCAGGCGGCACCGTTCGCTGCAGAAGGGAAAATCGGCATTGGTGGCCGAATCGGAAAGCTTCTTGCAAATCGGGCACCGGCGTTGCATGAAGTCCAATACTACCCCAAGACGCGCAGCGCTGCTCCTGTGGAAATGCGAGTCAGCGTCTCGGCTGGAGGAATCGAGTGGGCCGCGGGGAGGGGGCGCACGGCCGGACGCGAAAGGATTTCGACCACGCGGCCGATCAAATCGTAAGCGTCGGTCTTGGTGATTTCGACGCGTGCGGCGTCGCCGACGGTGGCGGTCTCGCCGGTGGGTAGTTCGACGTCGGTCAGATAGATCTTGCCGTCGATGTCGGGCGCCATGCCTTCGAGGCGCGCTTCCCAGACGAGCGGATTGTCTTTCGACGGGCCCTCGACTAACGCGGTGGCGTTCCGGCCTTTGAACCCGCGCAATTTCTCGCGTGAAATCTTTTTTTGGATCGCCATCAATTTCTCGCGCCGCGCGGCGATAAGTTCCGGATGGACTTTCGCGTCCAGGCCGAAGCTTCCGGCGTTGTCCACGTCGGAATACTCGAACACGCCCATCCAGTCGAGATTCGCCGCCTTCACAAAATTGCAAAGCTCGTCGAAGTCCGCTTCGGTTTCGCCGGGAAAGCCTGCGATGAACGATGTCCGCAGCGTAACGCCCGGTATCGTCGCGCGAATGCGCTCGAGCAGCTTCAAGAACGCGTCGCCATGCGAACCGCGTTTCATGCGCGCCAGCACGTTGCGGCTCGCATGCTGCAGCGGCATATCCATGTATTTCACGAGTCGCGGATGCGCGGCGATCGTATCGAGCAATTTCTGCGTCACGCGGTTCGGGTACGCATACAGAAACCGCACCCACATCAATTCGTCGACTTCCGCCAGTCGCGCCAGCAACCGCGCCAGCCCATCGCGCAAGCCGAGATCTTCGCCATACGAAGTCGTGTCCTGACCGATCAGCGTGATTTCGCGCGCGCCGCCCGCTCCGAGATTTTCGGCTTCGCGTACCACCGACTCGAATCGCCGGCTCCTGAATTTTCCGCGCAGCTGCGGGATGATGCAGAACGTGCAGGGGTGATCGCAGCCTTCGGCGATCTTGATGTAGGCGGCGTGTCGCGGCGTCGTCACTACACGCGGTGTCAGGTCGTGATACAAAAACGCCGGCGGCTCGGCGGGAAGAATCCGCAAATCGCCTTCGACCGCTTCCAGAATTCGCTCGACCTCGCCGGTGCCGACAACCGCATCGACCTCGGGCACCTGCTCCAGAATCTGGTCGCGATAACGCTCTACCAGGCAGCCCGCCACAATCAATTTCTTCGCGGCCCCAAATTTTTTGTGCTCGGCCATCTCCAGTATCGCGTCCACCGATTCTTTTTGCGCCGGTTCGATGAAGCTGCACGTGTTGACCACGAGCACTTCGGCTTCGTCGGCGCGCGGCGTCAATTCATAGCCTCCGCGCGCAAGAATGCCCATCATCACCTCGCTATCGACGAGGTTCTTGGGGCATCCGAGGCTTATAAACCCGACTTTGGTCATATGCAGTAAATCCGCGCCATTCCGCAACTTTCAAGTATAACACGCGGCGCCGAAGCGCCGATTGGCTTACCGAGCTGCAGGCTGGAGCGGTCAAACTGCGTCTTCGGAGGGGAAGAACAAACCGAAAGAACGAAACCGAGCTAACTCCTCTGCGGCCGTACAGCCCGAACCTGCTCCAGTAGCCCGCGCAGCCGCGAGGTGTCACACGCCACTCCGCCAAAACGCGCCCTGGCATAAATCTCCGTAAATTCGCGCACTGCCGGCGCCAAGGTCGGCTCGGCTACCGCGCCCGCAAACTCCAACGGCGTCTGGGACTGTTTTCGCGCGAATCCTCGCTTCGCCAGCGCCCGCAGCAACTCCGCGTACAACTTCGATGCCAGTTGCGGATTCGCAGCCGCCGCGACGGGCGCGCGAACCTGCAAGTAAAATCGCACGCGCCGAATCAGAATGCGCAGCAGATCATAGCGCAACAGCACCAGCAATAACGCGAGCGCCACCGGCAGCGCGAACGTAATATCGCCTCGCCGGTCGAGCCACGACTTCAATTTCTGCTTGCCGCGCATCTCCTGCGACGAAAACCAGCCACGTATCGACTCGCTCCAGTTGCGGGTGCTGCGCTGCATGAGCTGCGCGATCTGCACCTGGTGCGCAAAATCGTAGTTAATCACCCATTCATTCCACGACAATTCCATCCAATCGACATATTGCCCGAGGCGCGACAAAAATCCGTACTGTTCGTTCGACGCCGGCGTTGGATCGAACGTCATCCATCCCGTGCCTGGGAAATATGCCTCGACCCAGCTGTGCGCGTCGCTCGCGCGCACAATGTAATCGCCGGCCAGATCGTTAAACTCGCCGGGAAGGAATCCGTTCACTTCGCGCGACGGAATGCCGATGGTGCGCAGCATGATCGTCATCGCCGACGCGAAATATTCGCAGTGACCTGCGCGCGTCTCGAACAGGAAATGCGCCAGCGGATCCTGGCCGGGCTTTCCGCTCAGTTCCAGCGTGTAGGTGTAACGCGTGCGAAGGTAATTTTCGATCGCGTTGGCTTTGTCGTATGGATTCGGTGCCTTCGCCGTGACGCTCTGCGCCAGCGTCGGGATGCGTTTATCGAGCGTGGGAAGCTGCAGATACATTTCTCGTATTTCGTCGGGATAAACGGCCGGCGCGGCGCGCAATTTTCCCACCTGGATTTCCGGGAGCCGCGACACGCCGTAATAGCGCACCGGCGCGTAGCTGCGAAACGGATTGAACAGCGATCCCGTGAAATCACGGAAAACGAACGTTCGGCGCGTATTGATTCCAGGATTTGGATTTTCGCCGCTGAATCCACCCAGTACCGAAACCGCATTGGATGGAACGAAAATCGCGTCCGTCGCCATCGGCTGCACCAGCGCCTCGTAGTGCAGTTCGATGGCCGGCCCGCTCAAATTTTGTTCGGGGTCAGCGACGTTGATCCATCCCGTCAAATTTGGCGTCAGTGCATACGGCTGGTGATGGCTTGGCGTCGACCATCGCTTGCCATCGAACGTCGTCAGCGCAATTCCGCGCCAGCGCAGCTTTGCGTATCCCACCGGCGCGCCCGTCTTTACGCGCATCACTACGGCCGGGCTTTTCTTGATCTCGCCGATCTGGCCGAGTTCAACGTCGTCGCTAAAGCCGCTCATCAGCGACGGTTGCATGCCCGTGCGGCCCAGGTAGCCCGCGCTGAATCGCGGGAAGAAGAAAAAGAGCGCGCCGCCGATCAGAATCGCGCCGAGCGCGACGCTCAGCGCGGCCCAGGTCAGCGCGCGAGCGAGGCGCCGCTCCTGCAACGGTTGAATGATCGCTTGCGTCGCTGCGCCGCGCCCGCCTCGACGCATTTCCAAGCCAACGAATGTAGCGACGCCGAACAGCAGAAAGACGAAAAACATCACGAGGAAAAACGTATCGATGGTGAGGATCGCTGCCGCGAGGATCGCTGAAAATGCGAGGATCGAAAGGAAAAATGCGTCGCGATCGGTCGTCGCGCTGTACAACCTCACCAGCATGACGAAAAGCAGAAAGTGAACCGCACCCAGCAATGCGGCGTACAGCGCGGGATTTGCAGAATTCGCGACATAGGCGCGCGAGAAAAGAAAAACGTCGAGCGGAAAAACGGCGAGGTACGAAACCACGAGTAGCGTCGCCATCCGGTGCGACAGCTCCGGCGGCTGGTATCGCCACCAGCGCACCCCTTTGTAGATCATCGCGAGCGCGCCCAGTGCGCAGGCGACGGGGTCAACCTTGCCGGTCGCGATCAGTGTTGCGATCGAACTCCCGATCAGCAGCAGCAGCGAACCCTGGAAGAATCGCTCGGCGGGCAGCGGCGAAACGCGTAGAGAAGATGTGGATGCGGAGGCCATGGCGGCTGGACTACCAACTTTACCATCCGCTGGCTGCGCACCGCAGGCGGCCGGGGAGGCGCTGCCCCAAGTGTCAACGCCGCTTTAGCTACTTTTGCGCTTCGGCGCGTCGGTGGCTGCGGCTTGGCCGATCTTGCGCGTCAGGTTCGAAACGGCCAACTTCGATCGCGAAACCAGGTCTGTCAGCAAAACCACTTTGGCTCCGCGCACCCGAGGCAATTTCGCCACCGGCAGCCGGAACGGGCGCAGCGTGATCGCGCGGTATGTGACGGCGTGCCGCGCGGCCTTCAGTTCTTCCCATTTCGCCTTCGATCCGTTCGCAGGCAATGCGTTAAGCTCTTTCAGGAATTCGCGGAGTTCGCGCGCGGCGTCTTTCTGTACCGCGACCATCGGGAAATGCCACATTTTTGAAACGAGCGGGATTACGTTTTTGCCCGTGACGTGCTCGCACGCTGCTTCCGGAGGCGACAACAGCAACGTTCGGCCTTGGGAATCGAGCAGCACCGCCGCGGCCAGGACGATTTCCTCGGTCGCGCGCTTCTTCCGTTTTTCCGGAATGATGTCGGTCAACCCTTGCTGTCTCGCGCGGCAAAATTCGGCCACCGGGCACAGCGAGCACTGCGGCGACTTCGGCGTGCAGACCATCGCGCCGAGTTCCATCATCGCCTGGTTCCAATCGCTCGGTGATTCCGGATCGAGCAGTTCATCAGCGTTCGCCTGCAGCGATTGCCAGCGGTCACCCTGGCGCAAATCTCCGTGAATTGCTTCGAGCCGCGCAAGCACGCGTGCAACATTTCCGTCGAGCACCGCGTGCCGCGCTCCGAACGCGATGCTCAAGATCGCGGCCGACGTGTAAGTCCCAATTCCCGGAAGCGCCAGCGCATAGTCCGCGGTTCGCGGAAATTCGCCGCCATGTTTCTCGACAATTTCTTGCGCGGCTCGCTGCAAATTTCGAGCCCGGCTGTAATACCCAAGTCCCGCCCATAATCGCAACACTTCCGCTTCGGGCGCAGCTGCGAGCGCGCGGATATTCGGCAAATGCTCGAGGAATCGTTCGTAGTAGGGAATGACAGCGGCAACGCGCGTCTGTTGCAGCATGATTTCCGACAGCCAGATGCGATACGGATCTTTATTTCGACGCCAAGGCAAGTCGCGCTGATATTTGCGAAACCACTCGAGCAGGTAGCTTCGTATGGAGGGGATATTCCGGGATTCAGGCATCGCGAGCCGCTATTCTCGCACAATCTTCAGATTGTCGAGTGAACTCGCGATGCGACCAGCGAGTGCGCACTGAATTTCAGGCGCCCGCGGCGCTTCATGGATCCAGATCGTCCAGGAATACGACGTAGGACGAATGCCAGAGTATGGCTGGAATCGTGCCACGCGGTTGGCTCGTTACGATCACTTTGAACAATCCGGGCGAAGCTGCCAGATTGCTGAGCAGTTCGTGCTGCGGGTCGGCGGGCAACGGCGCCGCCAGCGCAAGATGCTTCAGAATCGCGAAGATATTCTCATCGGCGGCTGCGAGCGACGTTTCCATCGCCGCGCTGCGAAATTGCAGTTGTGCGTTCCGCTCGTAAAAATGCCAGGCGATGCTCGCGCACAACGTCACGGCCCGCTCGAAACGTTCCGCCGCTACCACCGCGGTCGTCGATGGCGAAGCGCTCAGCGTCTCCGCGACGTGCGGATCGAGCACCAGCAGAACGCGGCAATCGTCTTCGCGGGTGAATTCGCGCACCATCAGCGAACCGGAGCGCGCCGACGCCTTCCAGTGCACGTGCCGCGCGCTGTCGGTCGGAACGTAGCTGCGCAGCGCGTATAAATCGTGACCACCACCTTTGCTGAGACTCTCGAGCGCGCCTTGCAGCGCTGGCAAAATCTCGAAGAAATCACGCGTCGGCTCGACCGACGGATAGACCAGCGCTTCGGCGCCGAGTTCTACGCGGCGCGCCTTCTGTAAAAATCCAAATGGAAATCGCGTCACGATCCGAAACGTGTCCTGGCGATACGCGCCCCGGCGCGTGAATGTAATTGGCACGTTTTGCTGAACGCGCTCGTGCTTTTGCAGATACGGAAAATAAATCGGCGTTTCGAGGAGCGCCGGGGCGAGCATTTTCTTTTTTGTTGCGGCCTCGACGCGCAGCGAAAACGACGGCAGTGTCATTTTTTCGTTCTCGAGTTCGACGCGGGCGCGCACCGTCTGTCCGGCGAAGATGTGCTCCGGCAACTCCAAACGCAGATCGACGCCGCTCAAGGTGATCGACGACAGAATTCCGGACATCAGAATGATGGCGATCAGGCTTGCGAGAATCAGGAAGAGGAGATTGTTGCCGGTGTTGAGCGCCGCCAGCGCTACGACGATGATGCCGCCAATGTACAGCCAACCTTCGCGGGTGATGCGGTACTCCATTTTGTAGCTGATCCAGCGCAGCGGGGTGCGCTTGGCGAGTATGGGTACCAGCGTGACGGCGACCCACGTTGCTACCAGAAGGGCGATGAGCGCAGCTGCGATCGACAGGCCGATGTGGCCGACTTCGGCTGCCGCGCCGGAATACAACGCGAGCATGAGGGCGATGCCCAGTGCGGCGATCGACAGGAAGAACGCGCGGACGCCTGGCCGGTCGGCGCGAGCCCAAACTTCCGAGATGGCGGATTGCATTTGCACAGTCGATCGACGCTACGACGCGGAACACGCGCGAACTGCTGTTACGTTGCTAAATTGGGAGGCGGCATCTTGCGTTGATGACAACAGGGTGCCGGCTCCGCCTTACTGCGCTTACAGCGGGACGCGGACGGAATCGACGATGTCGCGCAGCACCGCCTCGGTCGTCTCTGATTTTTTCTGCAGCGATGCGTGGCGCGAACTGGCCACGACTCGATGCGAAAAGACGGCGACGGCGAGCGTTTTGAAATCGTCGGGCAGGCAGTAGTCGCGGCCGTCGAGAAATGCGCGGGCCTGCGCGGCTCGCTGCAACATGACCGTGCCTCGCGGCGAAACTCCCAGTGACAACTGTTCGCTGTGCCGCGTGCGATGAACAATTTCCAGCGCGTAGTCGTGTAGGCTGGCATCGACTTTCACTTGCGCAACTTCGTGCTGCATTGCCAGGACGTCGCTTACGTCCGCTACCGGTTCCAGAGACTGGATGGGATCGTCGCCAGTTCGCTTCCGCAGGATTTCGCGCTCGGTTTCGTGCGACGGATAGCCCATGCGAATGCGCATCAGAAAGCGGTCGAGCTGCGATTCCGGCAGCGGATACGTGCCGTGGTGCTCGATCGGGTTCTGCGTCGCGATCACGAGAAACGGTTGCGGCAGCGCCAGTGTTTTGCCATCGACGGTCACCTGCGCTTCGTTCATCGCTTCGAGCAGTGCCGACTGCGTGCGCGGCGTGGTGCGATTGATTTCGTCGGCCAACACAACGTTGGCGAAAATCGGGCCGGGGCGATATTCAAAATCACGCGTCTCGGGGTTGTAGACGCTCACGCCGAGCACGTCACTGGGCAAAAGGTCCGAAGTAAACTGAACGCGCGCAAAGCTGCAATGGAATGACTTGGCCAACGCCTGCGCGAGGGTCGTTTTCCCAACGCCGGGCACGTCTTCGATCAGCAAGTGGCCTCGCGCGAGCAACGTAATCAATGACAGCTGGATCGCCTCTTCCTTGCCATAGATGGCGCGCGCGATCGATCGCTGCAACTGCGTTACGATTTGGGATGTGACTGCTGTCATGGTTGAAAACCCGGGCCCTTCCTGCTACAACTGATTCGACGCCTCGGCAGGCACGCGAGTTCCCCAATTCGCGTAGTGCCGTGAAGATACGGGCGACTAGCTCAGTTGGTTAGAGCGCTCCCCTCACACGGGAGAGGTCAAAGGTTCAAGTCCTTTGTCGCCCACCATCGCCCCCCAACAGCCTTCGGTTGGCCCATTCATTTTCCACTCTTTGCGTGTCGGGGCAGCAGACTTCGTTGTTTTGCTGTGCTGAAATCGCTATTTGCTTGAAATCTTGAAATATGGGAGTAGCGGTCGGCGCCACTGGCAACTACGGGATCCATCGGGTGAGGATGGGGGTTTCGGGGCCGCGCGAGCCGCCACTTCGGCCCGAGGACGGGTCGGACCAGGGCTTCCAGTTTTCCCTTTCGTAGAACTTCACGACCATTTCTTGCGGATGCGAGCCGCGTGACGCTTGCCGGAGGGAGTCGAGGATCGCGGCTTGCTTGGTGCGATCGAGGACGCCGTAGATGAAGACAGTGAAGTAGGTGCGTAGAAGCGGCGGATGGACGCCGAGTTCGCAGAATGCGGCCGGAGTGCCGGGCTCGGAGACCGACATCGGAATCTCGTGGCCGGCGACGGCGGCGGCTTCGATCGCTTTGCACTGATACGCGTTCTCGCTGGCGGTGGCGATGGCGTTGATGAACGCGTAGCAGTAAGCGATCACCAAGCCGCCGGAGACCCATGCAGCGATTTTGTGCGTGCGCAATTGCTCCTCTTTCGGTCAATACCCGAACAACTTGTGAAATGGACGCACGTCGGCGCGATCTGGTGTCACGGACATGGTTTCCCGTTGCAGGTTGCCGCGACGGCGGCCGTTCAGGGCGTTTGTCCCAAGCCTTGCAGCCAGTGGAGCACCGCGGCTTGCAGCGCGATGCGGTGATCGGAGTAGACGTGATCGGTTTCCATGTGGACTTCAGTCACGCGGGTGTCGCCGGCTTTGCGCAGCGCTTCGGCGAGCGCGTGATTGTCGGGCACGTTGCCGTCGGACGATTCGATCACAAAGACCGGGCGGGGCTTTAGATCGTTGGCCCAGTCGAGGTAGTTCCATTTGGCGGTGTTCTGTTTCGCTTCGTTCAGCATGCCTTCGGGCGTCGTGCCGGCGAGTCGCGGTGACGCGTCGTGAAAGCTTTTTGTGCGTGCCGGGCTGTTGGGGCGCGCTGCCGATGGGCCCAGATTCCACGCGGAAATCGCGGCCATGCCTAGAATTGCGGGATCGTGAGCCGTGGCGTACAAACCCAGGAATCCACCCATGCTATGGCCGACGATGGCGATTTTTGTCGCGTCGGCGCGATATTTTTTGGCGTTGTCGGGCTCTCGAATAAACGCGATCACGGCTTGCGTGTCTTCGATCGCGTTGCTGAAGGAAAACGAGCCGGCGCTGCCCCACGATCCGCGATAGTGCGGCACGAGGACGTTCCATCCGGCGCGCCGGATGGCGTAAGCGAGGTCCATGTTCTGCTCGTTGCCGGGGAACCCGTGCAGCAGCAGAACGACTGGATGAGGTCCTGCCCCGGACGCCAGATAGAACAAGGCGTTCAGGCGAGTGCCGTGGCTGATGATGTCCGGCGCTTCCATCGTGGCCGGAAAATTCTTGTCGCGCGCCGGATCGGTCGTGATCGCGGCGGGCAGGTCCTGCGCCGAAGTCTTAACTCCTGTCAGCAGCAATGCGAAGGCAACTGCGAGAATTCCGCACAGAATTTTTGGTTTCATGGCGGGACATTGTGTCGGATTTCCCAGCGGCGCGCATCGAAAAAATACTAGACTCCTAGCGAGCGGAGGCGACACTGGAACCTGTATGGCGACATTTTTTCGTACCGTCGAGTTTTTGTCTTTGAGTCTTTGGTTGGGGAGCGATGTGTTTCTTAGTTTTGTGGTGGCGCCGGGGGCGTTTCGGGTTTTGGCTGGCCGCGATCAGGCTGGAGCGGTGGTTGGGTATGCACTCTGGTGGATGCACATGATCGGGGTGATTTGCGGCATTGTGTTTTTGGTTAGCCGGGCGTTGCGAACTCGGTCGCTAGGGGCCTTCTTTGGGCCTGCTGCCTTTTGTGTTTTGGTGATGATTGGGTTGACGGTGGTGTCGCAGCACGCGGTTAGTCCGCGGATGGCGGCGTTGCGGGTGCAGATGGGGTCGATTCAGGCGACGTCTGGGGACAGTCCGTTGCTGGCGGAATTCAGCCGGTTGCATCGGTATTCGGTGTCGCTCGAGAGTGGCGTGTTGCTGGCTGGGGTTTTGGCTATGTTCTGGATGGTGCGAGAGTTACGGTAGATTTGTCGAGGCCACGTTGGGTGCTCGTTTTGACACCTCAAGGCGGCGCGGGAGCGCCGCCCTCGATTACTCCCTTCGATTTCGGATCAGGCCATCAGAGGCATGCCCCCCGTCAATTTTTGCGAAGTCTGTATCTTATTGATTTTATGTTACTTGCGATTTGGCTCGGCTGCGGTTCCGGTTCGGGGTCTGGACGTTGATGATAGGAAGGGTTCATTTCGTCGAAAATTTCGGGGCCAGAAATGAAAAACGCCGGACTTAATCCGGCGACGGGGCGCTTTCGTCTCAATTTTCAGAATACCAGAAACTGGGATTTTGTCAAGACCCCGGGGCAAGATTTTTAGTCAAGGCCGCAGTGGGAGGCCCACCGATGCCCCAAGCCGGAAGCGTCGGGGGGCCCGGTTCAGTTGTGGGTCGGGGAATGCGGCGAAGGTGACCGCGACGGAAAAGCGCTGCTTGTGCGTGCGGCTGCACGTTTGGGAATGCGCGAGCAGTTCTGGCTGCGGCTCCGGCATGGCTATCGCGATTTATTTTTGCGGACGGTGATGATTTTCTTGATGCGCTTGCGGACTTTGGGGGGGCGAATTTTATTGGTGACTTTGTAGCCGGCGCGTTCGAAGGAGCGCCACATGTACCAGCTGGCAATGGTGCGATAGGGGCGCCAGCGTTCGCCGAAGGCGAGGAGTTCTTTCGGCTTGGGCATGTGCTTTTTGCCGTAAGTGACCGACCAGCCTTTTTTTACGCCGAGATCGTGGATCGGGAGCACATCCGGGCGGCCGAGATTGAAGATCAGGAACATTTCGACGGTCCACGCGCCGATGCCGCGAACAGAGACGAGGCGCTCGACGAGTTCGTCATCAGAGAGTTTGTGTGCTTCTTCACGGGTGGGGACGACGCCGGCGATGGTTTTGGCGGCGAGATCTTTCATTGCGAGAATTTTTGCGCCGGAAAGGCCGGCTTTGCGGAGTTGCGGCTTGCGGAGTTTCAGCATTTGCTCAGGAGTGGGCGCGCGGCCGTTCGAGCCGAGGGCTTTGACGCGGCCGAAGATTGTGGCGGCGGCCTTGCCGGAGATGGATTGATACGCGATAGATTCCATCAAGGCTTCATAAGGGGATTGGGCGGCGTCGAGGTCGGTTTGGAATTTGGCGGTGGCTAGGATGAGTTCGGCGAGTTTTTCGTCTTTCGCTGAGAGGTGGGACATTGCGGCGGCGAGATCGAAAGTGAGCGTTGGAGCTGGAAAGGACATGGAGAGGAAACTTTAGCTCAGGGTTTGCCAACTTGGTAGCGGCTGGCACGAAAGAAGATGAGTTGGCGGATCGAGTTTGGTGACGTTTCGAGTTGCTCGGGTTTGGGAGATGAAGTTTATCGCATGGCCCGGACGCGCTGAAGCGCCGCCCCTACAGATACGCCGGAAGGCGCTAGCAATTCGTTTCACGGCGCGGTGATATACTCGGCGCGGATTTTGGATTGGCAGGAATTTCTTGCGGAGTTGGAATTTTGCCTGAGCACACAGTTATTTTTCGCGATATTGCGATGGTTTTTGCCGCGGCGCTGGTGTGTGGGTTGGTGGCTTGGCGCATCAAGCAGCCAATCCTGCTGGGCTACGTTGTTGCGGGTCTGATTTTGAGTCCCTTGACGCCGGGCGTTCGCGTCCACGACGTCCACGTTTTTGATCTGATGGCCGAGATCGGAGTTGTGCTGCTGATGTTTTCGGTCGGGATTGAGTTTTCGATCCCGGATCTGTTGCGCGTGAAATGGGTCGCGTTGATTGGCGCGCCGATTGGTGTGCTGCTGTCGCTTTTGATGGGCATCGGCGTCGGCGCGCTGATGGGCTGGCCGTTTCTGCAAGGATTGGCGGTGGGATGCATCGTGTCGGTAGCCAGCACGATGGTGCTGATGCGTTTGTTGATGGATCGCGGAGAACTCAGCACCGAATCGGGCCGCATCATGATCACGCTGACGTTGGTCGAAGATCTCGTCGTCGTGATCTTCACCGTCTTGTTGCCTGGTCTTGCGACCGAAGGCGGTGCGGACTACGGTCAGGTCGCTTGGAGAATCAGCAAGGCGTTTCTGCTGATGATTCCCATCGCTGTGGCGGCTTGGAAACTGATGCCGCGACTGCTGGCGCGCGTCGAAAAAACCTGCAACGACGAAATTTCCCTGCTCCTTGCGCTCACTACCTGTTTGGCGGTGGCGGCCATCACCGAAGCGGTGGGATTGTCTCTGGCGTTGGGAGCTTTTCTGGGTGGCATGCTGCTTGGCAGCTCGGACTTTGTGAAGAAGCTGGAGCACCAGACGCTGCCGCTGCGCGATGCGTTCGTCGCGATCTTTTTTGTGTCGGTGGGAATGCTGATTGATCCGAGCACCTGGCGGGCTGCGTGGCAGGTGATCCTGATTTTGGTCGGGTTGATCGTGGTCGGAAAATTTGGAGTTTGGTTTGGCGTGGTGAAGTTATTTGGTTATTCGTTGTCGACGGCGGCGCGGGTCGCGATCGGGTTGACGCAGATTGGGGAGTTTTCGTTTATTTTGGCGCAGGTGTCGCTACGGGCGGGATTGATTTCGACAGCGGTTTACAATGCGACGTTGGTGGCGTCGTTGGTAACGATTTTGGCGAATGCGACATTGTTTAAGATTTTTGTGAAGAAGGAGCCGGCGGGGAAGAGCGTGGCGCCGGCGCATGCCTAGGCAGCCGTTCAGCGGCTAAGCCGGTTTGTGGCCTGGGAATGTCGCAGCTAAGCTGCGACCCACAAACACTCTCGTTCACTACCCGCTGGCGGGGTGGGCCAGGCGGGTTTCGGTTAGGTCGAGTTCGCGTTCCAGGTTGCGGAGGACTTCGTCGTTGATTTGGCCTTCGTTGCGGAGGCGGACGGCGGTTTGGCGTTCGACACGGAGAAGGTCGAGCGAGAGCGAAATGACGTGGGCGTGATCTTCGGCGTCGATGCCGTGGTCGGCATAACTTTGGCCGGTGAGCGCGGAGAGGCGCCGTTTGTATTTTGAAACGGCATCGTCGTAGGCGATGGTGAGGTGGTGGGAATCGTTTTCGGCGCGCAGGCTTTTGATTTTCTGCAGTGCAGTTTCGACCATGATGCGGCGGGCTTCATGTTCTTCGGCGGCGATGGTGTTTTGACCGGCGAGGCCTAGCCAGCGAATCAGTGGTGGCAGTGAAAGTCCCTGAACGACGAGTGTGACGAGGATCACGCTGAAGGTCAGAAAGATAATCAGGTTGCGCTGCGGGAAAGGGCTGCCGTTGGACAGCGTTTCGGGCAGCGCGAGAGCTGCGGCGAGGGCGACGACGCCGCGCATTCCGGTCCACCCTACGATGAAAATTCCTTTTACAGGAGGCCTGGGCTCGTTCTGGTGAAAGATTTTTCGCCGGACGATGTTGGCGACGAACGCGCCTGGAAATAGCCACGCAATGCGAAGAAGGATGACGAGGGCGCTGAAGAGGCCGCCGTAGAGGATGAGAGTCTTCATCGAGTAGTCGTGAATGCCGGCGAGAACGAAGGGAAGCTGCAAGCCGATGAGGACGAATACGAGGCCGTTGATCGCGAAGGTGAAGGAGTTCCAGAAGCCGTGGGCTTGGATACGTACGCTGGGCGAGAAGAGTTGCGTCTCGCGGCGGCCTAGGTAGAGTCCGCAAGCGACGACGGCGAGGACGCCGGATGCGTGGGCGTATTCGGCGGCGAGATAGGCGGCGTAAGGGATCATGATGCTTAGCGTGATTTCGATGGGGCCGTCGTCGAGATAGCGCTCGACGCGCTCGATGAACAGAGCGATGAGCAGGCCAATGCCGAGTCCGGCGCCGACGAGCCAGGCGAGGCGAATAATGCCCTCGGTGACGGTGGGAGTTTCGCCGCGAACGACCATGGCGACGCCGAATTCGAGAGCGAGTAGGCCGGTGGCATCGTTGACGAGGCTTTCACCTTCGAGGATGTCGACGATGCGCTGCGGCAGGCCGAGATTTTTGGCGATGGCCGTGGCGGCGATGGCGTCGGTGGTGGCGACGACGGCGCCGAGGACCACTCCGAGGCGAAGGTCGAACGAAGCGAAAGAGTAGCGCGCCGCTTCGGCGACTCCCCAGACCGTGAAGCCGACGAGGCCAAATGCCAGGAAGAGAATGCTGACGAAGTTGTAGGAGAAGTCGCGCCAACTCGTGAACCACGCGCCGGCGTAGAGCAAAGGCGGAAGCACGATCAAGAAGATGACGTCGGGGCTCAGCGAGATGTGGGGGATGCCGGGGATGAAGCTCAGGATGAGTCCGGCGACAACGAGGACTATGGGATAGGGGACCTGAATTTTGCGGGCTAGCGCGGCGAAGACTACGACGAAGAGAAGCAAGAGGAGAAAGACGAGTTCGACGGCATGGACGCTGTTTCCTAGCATCTTGGGTCCCGGTGAGAGTTTATTTTTGTGGGACAACGATACATTAGATTGGGTGATCGGGAAAATGCTGTGGCGTGACGAGTGGGAAGAAAAAGTAGCTCCCGTCGTCGGGATCGAGGAAGGATTTCTCTCTGCTTCGCTGGAAATGACGGTTGGTAAATGGGGTTGTTAGGTGGGGTGGAGGTGTTCGCCGGGGCGATTCGTCGTGTGTGGTAAACTTTCGAGTTTATGCAGACAGGAATTATTGGACTACCACAGGTTGGAAAGACGACGCTGTTCCGGATTCTCACCAAGGCTAGCTTGGAGGGGAAGTCGGGGGCGTCGGGGACGCACGTCGGCGTGGCGAAGGTGCCGGAGCCGCGGCTGGCCGAGCTTGCCAAGTTGTACAACCCGAAGAAGATAACTTACGCGACGGTGCAGTACGTCGATCTGGGCGGGATGCAGGGGGAGCGAAATCGCGATGCGCTGGCGTCGCTGCGCGAAGTCGATACAATCGCGCACGTGATTCGCGTGTTTGACGATCCGTCGGTGCCGCACTCGGCGGGGTCGATCGATCCGCTGCGGGATGCGACGAATCTGGAGTTGGAGCTGATCCTTTCCGATCACGATCAGATTACGCGGCGGTTGGAGCGCGTCGATAAAGATTTGAAGAAGAAAGCGGATACGCTGCTGCAGCTCGAGAAGAACGTGCTGGAGAAGTGCAAGGCGCACCTGGAAGCGGAGAAGCCGCTGCGCGAATTGGAATTGACGGCGGAGGAGAAGCGTCCGGTTGGGGGATTTTTGTTTTTGTCGGCGCGGCCGGTGCTGTACGTGCTGAACGTCGGCGACGACGAGGCGGACAAGCTGGATTCGGCGGTGGAGCGGCACAAGTTGGGCGCGCTGGCGGGGAAGCCGAACTCGGCGATCGTGGCAATTTGCGGGCGACTGGAAGCGGAATTGGCGGAGATGGAAGAGAAGGAAGCGACGGAATTGTTGGCGTCGTATGGATTGAAGGAGCCGGGACTGAACCGGTTGATTCGCGCGACGTATGAGTTGATGGGTCTGACTTCGTTTTTCACGGCGGGCGAGCCTGAGGTGCGGGCTTGGACGATTCGCAAGGGCGCGAACGCGGTGAAGGCGGCGGGGGCGATTCATAGCGATATTGAGAAGGGGTTCATTCGCGCGGAAGTTGTGAAGTGGAGCGATTTGCTGGCGGCGGGGAGTTTGGCGGCGGCGCGGGAGAAGGCGCAGGTCAGGTTGGAGGGGAAGGAATATATTGTGCAGGAAGGCGACGTGATTTTGTTCCGGCACAGCGGGTGAGACACGCCGCCAGAAGAACTTTGACAGTTTGCGTTTTGCCGAGAAGGGGCGCAGCATGCTGCGCCCCTACACTTTGATGAATCATGATTTGGCATTTCGGACGGGGTTGGCGGCGCTGCTGGGGTTGATTGCGGCGGCGGGGAATTTGATTGGCGGGTATTTTGTTGTGCGGCGGGATTGGTCGCGAAAGTATTTGCAGTATTTTTTGGCGCTGGGAGCCGGCTACATGCTGGCGGTTGCGTTTGTCGAGATTATCCCGGAGTCGGTGCGACTTTCGGGTGAGCGGGCTCTGCTGTATGTCCTGATTGGATTTTTCCTCGTACATCTTTTCGAACACACGATTGCGCCTCATTTTCATTTTGGGGAGGAGACGCATTGTGAAGAGGTGAGCCACGGGCACGCTCGGACGACGGTGTTGCTGGGGTTGGCGATCCATACATTTTTTGACGGCGTGGCGATCGCGGCGGGATTTTTGGTGTCGACGTGGCTTGGTGTGGTGATCTTTTTGGCGGTGTTTCTGCACAAGTTGCCGGAGGGGTTTACGGTGGCGTCGCTGGTGCTGGCCAGCGGAATGGGAAAGCGCAACGCAATCCTGGCTGCCGGGTTATTGGGGATAGCAACGCTGCTGGGCGTCGTGCTGACGAGCGCGCTGCAGGGTCAATTGAAGTACGCCTTGCCGGTTTCTGGCGGGGTGACCTTATATGTGGCGGCGTCGGACCTTTTGCCGGAGGTCAACCGGGAGCCGAACTGGCGGATGGCGCTGCTGGTCTTCGTTGGGGTAGTCAGTCTGTTGATAATGCAGGCGTTGTTCCACGTCTAGCTCTTCGCTTTTATTTCGCCAAGTAAGCACGGTAGCCAATTGCAACTTCCTGACTCCACATGTGTTTGATACAGTGTGGCGACTATGGCCAGGTCGGACGTACAGCTGATGCTGGACGTGAAGGCGGGCGACGAACAGTCGTTCGCACTTCTCCTGCATCGCTATCGGAGTCCGCTGGTCAACTTCCTTTACCGGATGGTGCGTAACCGGGAGCAGGCAGAAGACCTCGCGCAGGAAGTGTTCATTCGCGTGTATCGGGCTCGGGAGGAGTACGTCCCGAGTGCCAAGTTCACGACTTGGCTGTTTCGCATCGCGACCAATCTGGCACTCAATTCGGTTCGCGATACGCGGCACCAGCGGATGGAGCTTTCGCTGGATGCGCCAGTTTCAACGGACGCGGAGGACGGGGATGAGCGAACGCTGGATGTCGCGGACAAACATCCGGACATCGAACAGCATCTTGTCGAAGAGGCGCGCAAGAAGATGATTCGGCACGCGATCGACAAATTGCCGGAGAAGCAGCGGGCGGCGGTGCTGCTGCACAAGTATCAGGAGCTGGACTACAACGAGATCGCGAAGATTCTGGAATGTTCGGAGAGCGCGTTGAAGTCATTGTTGTTCCGGGCGTATGAGACGTTGCGAGTGGAGCTGGCGCCGTTGGTAGCCGGTGTGAAGTAACGGGTGCGAGTCGAGAAGTGACGAAGTAGAGATGTCGAGAATTTGAGTTTAGGTTTAGATCTGAAGCAAGGACGTGAGTTATGAGCTGTAATCGAATGGAAAGCCGGATCCTGCCTTATGTGGATGGGCGGTTGAAGGCGAGTGAAATGAAGGAAGTTGAGGCGCACCTGAAGACGTGCGGGGCTTGCGAGATGCGCGTGAGCGAATTTCGCGCGGTGTCGGGCTTGTTGGATGAGTTGCCGCAGATCGTGCCTTCGGGCGCGTTTGACGCTCGCGTGCGCGCGCGTGTCGCGGCGGAGCCGGTGAAGCAGAGCTGGTGGTCGGTGTTTGCGCCGTCGCCGCGGGTTGCATTTGCGGCGTCAATGTTGCTTCTGGCTACGGTGTGGCTCGGATCGATGCCGAGCGATACAGTGGCTCCGTCGAATTCCGGCAGCGTCGAACAGGAAGCTCAGGTAGTGAGCGACCTGCCGGTGCTCGAGAATCTGGATGTGTTGTCGAACTTCGACGCGCTGAGCGATTTGCCGCAGCCGGTGAACGACGAGTCGAACCAGCCGCCACAGCAGCAGCAAGATACGAACACAGAGATGTAGGCGCGATGAGGCTACGGACCCAACTCGGTGGCTGGATGTGTACGATGGGGCTCAGCGTGATGCTGGCGTCGGTGTGCGCCATTGCGCCGGCGGCCTTGGCGGCGAATCGAGGGCAACACCGTCCGCCGAATGCTGCGCCACCTCCGCGTCCGGCACCGAATCATGCGGCGGCGCCGCAGAATCATCCGGATCGTCCGCCGAACGCCGGTAATGGCCGTGGCGCCGCGCCGGCGAACAATGCACATCCGAATAATTTTGCGCCCCCGAGCGGAAATTCGAATGGAGCGCGGGTGGCGACGCCGCCGCCGAACGTGCAGGAGCGTTGGCGGAATATGTCGCCGCAGGACCGGCAACGCGCGCTGCAGAACGAAGAGCGGCTGAAGCGCATGACGCCGGCGCAGCAGGAAGTGCTGCGCGATCGCGCGCAGGTGTGGAATCGCATGACGCCGGAGCAGCGCGAGCATGTCCGCACGGATGTGTTACCGCGCTGGCGGCAGATGCCTCCTGATCGCAAGCAGGCGATTCGGCAACGGCTGCGGGTGTTGCAGAACATGCCGGAGTCGGCTCGCAACCAGCGGTTGAATGATCCGAACTTCACGCGCGGGATGAGTGACGAAGACCGGTCGACCCTGCGTGATTTGAGCCACTTGCACGTGGGTGGTGCGCCGGAAGTTCCAGGCGAGTAGTTCATCCGCGTTGGCGGTGAACGCCGCCGCCGTTTCAACTGACAATACAATTTGGACGATTGCGCTTTCGCGCGCTTCGTTGACACATCGGCGTTCTCACGTCATCGTAATCGCTCGCACGGATCGATCCTGATCGCGGAATCGAAAGGGTCTTCGCCTCGTGGCCACGCGCTTTGGCGCATTGCAGCACCGCAATTTCCAACTTTTCATTGCCGGGCAGATGGTTTCGTTGATCGGCACGTGGATGCAATCGACGGCGCAGCTGTGGCTTGTTTACAAGCTGACGAATTCGGCGGCGCTGCTCGGCGTGTTTGGTTTCGCAAATCAGATCGCGATTCTGCTGCTCGCTTCCTTCGGCGGCTACCTTGGCGACCGCTACAACCGGCATCTCGGTGTGATCTGGACGCAGACTGTATCGATGATTTTGGCGTTCACCCTGGCGGCGCTGACGTTTTCTCATTTGCTCAAGGTATGGCACCTGATCCTGATTGCGTTTCTGGTCGGGATCGTGAACGCGTTTGATGTGCCGATTCGGCAGGCATTTCTGGTGCAGATGGTCGGTAAGGACGACTTGCCCAATGCGATCGCGCTCAACTCATCGATGTTTAACAGCGCGCGCGTTGTCGGGCCGCCAATTGCGGGTTTCGTGATTGCTTACGTTCACGAAGGATGGTGTTTCTTTTTAAATGGCGTGAGTTTTCTGGCGGTGATCGCGGCGCTGCTGGCGATGCGGCTGCCGAAGTTTGAACGCAAAGTGCATCCTGGGTCGCCGATGGGCAACCTTGTGCAAGGCTTTCGGTATGCGATGCAAGATTTTCCCACGCGCTCGGCGTTGCTGCTGCTCAGCGTGCTGAGCTTGTTCGGGTTGCAGTACTCGGTGTTTCTGCCGGTGTTTGCGCGCGACGTTTTGCATCGCGGCGCGGTGGGATTCTCGTTGCTGCTCAGTTACGCAGGCGTTGGTGCGGCGCTGGGGGCGCTGCAGTTTGCGGCACGGACGAGTTTCAAGGGCATGGCGAAGTGGATCGCGATGATGGCGGTGATCTGCTCCATTTGCCTGATTATTTTTTCGGAGTCGCAGGTGTTCTGGTTGTCGGCTTCGGTCTTGTTTGTGGTGGGATTTGCGGCGACTTCGATGATGGCGGCGACGAACACTACGGTGCAGAATCGCGTGCCCGATGAATTGAGAAGCCGGGTGATGGCGGTGTACGCGACGATGTTTATGGGCGTGCAACCGATCGGCTCGCTGATTGCGGGCGGCGTGGCGAAGCATTTTGGGGCGCCGCGGACGCTGGCGGCGTTTGGGGTGATCGTGCTGATTGCCAGCCTGGTGTTTGTGTTTCGGGTGGTCTTGCGGTTGCGGCCGGCGGTGCCTGCGGCTGCGGCGAGGAATTGAGATTCCTTCCGTAGGCAACGAATCCGTTCCCATTTTCAGTTCGTCGATAGTCCCTCAGCGGAGAACGATTGGTCCTAGCTTGGGTTGGGGCGGTAGAGCCATGCGGGACGGATATCGGCCGCGACGGATGGTTGGGTGCCGCGTCGGATCGAGGGCGGAGCGAGCCCCGCCCCTACAACTTCGGAGTTGATTGTGGTGAGGACGGCGTCGATTTTTGGGCGGTTGGGGGAGAGGGTGCAGACGGGATCAGTGGCTGCGGCATCGGCGGTTAGGAGCAGCGCTTGGCAGCGGCAGCCGCCGAAGTCGATTTCGCGGCGGTCGCAGGTTTTGCACGGATCTTGCATCCAGGACTCGCCGCGGAATTTTTGGAAGGCTTCGTTCGAGCGCCAGATTTCGGTGAGGTTTTGGTCTTTTACGTTTGCGAACTGCAAGCCTGGGATGATTCTTGCGGCGTGGCAGGGGAGCGCTTCACCGCTTGGCGTGATCAGCATCAATTTGCGGCCCCAGCCACCCATGCAGGGTTTCGGATATTTCGCGTAGTAGTCGGGTACGACGGACTCGATGCGGATTTTGCCGCGGAGGCGTTCTTCGGCGGCTTTGATGGTTGCGAGCGAACGGTCCAGTTGCGCTCGCGTGGGTAGCAGGCTGTCGCGATTCGCGAAGCCCCAGCCGTAGTACTGCACGTTGGCAAATTCGATGCGGGTTGCGCTCGACGACTCGGCGATCTTCAGCATTTCGTCGATTTGATCGATGTTGCGGCGGTGAATTACAAAGTTGAGCGTGACCGCGACGCGCACATGTTTCAGCCATTCGAGGACACGGAGTTTTTGTGTGTGGGATTTTGTGCCGGAGATTTCTTCGGCTGTGTCTTGGTTTGCGCCTTGGAAGCTGAGTTGGAGGTGGTCGAGGCCGGCTTCGACGAGGGCGGTCAATTTTGCTTCGTCGAGCGGCATTCCGGAGGTGATCAGGTTGACGTAGAGGCCGGCGTCGCGGGCGGCCCGGACGAGATCGAGGAGGTCGGTGCGCGCGAGGGGCTCGCCTCCGGTGAAGTCGGCTTGCAGGACGCCGAGTTGGGCGGCTTGCTGGAAGACGCGAACCCAGGCGTCCGTGGGAAGTTCAGTGATGCGGGCAGTCAATTCGAGTGGGTTCGAGCAGTAGACGCAGTGGAGTGGGCAGCGGTGGGTCAGCTCGGCAATGAGCGCGAGGGGGTTCGATTGCGTCGACATATCAGCTTTAAGTTTAACCCGGCTTGCGGATGGAGTCTGGATGGACGGGTACGGGGGTGCCATGTGCCTACGGGGTTTCGCGTGGAACTTCTATTCGAAGTCTAGGGCGCGTTGGTCTTTGAGCAGTTGCAGGTAGCCTAGGATGTCGGATTCGACCTTGGCGGGTTCGGCCTTGGAATAGATTTGCTGGAGTTCGGTGACGATTTCGGCGACGGTGCGTTTGCCGTCGCAGCGCTGGACGATTTCGAGGCTTGGTCCGTTGAGGCGGAGGGCACGCTCGGGCATCAAGAGAACTTGCTGATTATTGTTTTGGCCGAGGCGCACACCGGGAGCAAGGCGCGGATGGGATTGCGGCTCGATGCTCATGAGTTTTTCTCGCTGGGGATGAAGGCGCCGGGTGGGGGCCAGCCGGGATTTACGTACGCGTGATGCAAGGCGTCGAGTTGAGCCCAGAGAATATCGCATTTTGCGCGGAGGGCGTTGTGGGCGGCGTCTTGTTCGGCGCGCGTGTGGGCGTGTTTGATGACCCAGGCCAGGGCGAAGTCGGCGTCCTCGGGGGCTTGCGTCATGCGGCCGGAGAAATAGTCGAGGCCGCCGGAGAGCCATGGGTAGTGTTGGCGGAGGCGGTCTACGCGCAGGGTGATCAATTTTTTCGAGAACATTTCCGTGAGCGAAGAGGCTACGGCTTCGGTGTGTGATTTTGTCGAGACAAAATCTACGTAGGCTTGGACGGCGTAGCGGGTGGCGGGGAGGATGCCGTCGCCATTGAGAGCTTGTTCGCGTGAGAGGCCCGTGGCTTCGACTAACCGCAGCCATTTTTCGATGCCGCCGGGTTTTGTGTCGTCACCATCGTGATCGATGATGCGTTTGCGCCAGGCTACGCGGAAGGCGGCGTCTTCGCTGCGCGCGAGGATTGTGGCGTCTTTGATGGGGATGCGGCTCTGGTAGTAGTAGCGATTCAGAGCCCAGGCTTGGAGTTGGGCGCGGGTGAGCTTGCCTTCGTGCATCAGCAGGTGGAATGGGTGCTTGTGGTGGTATCGTTCTTCGCCGATGGCGTGGAAGCCGGCGATGAACTCGGCTTCGGAGAGCGGAGATTTTTCCAAGACCGTTTCGGTGGCCATAAAATCCCTGAAAACCAATTTCCTCAGGGGCTAAAGCCCCAGTACCCTGACCTTCCTGATGTCGGACCTAAAGGTCCGACCCAACTGACGAAAAAATTCAACCGGGAACTAGAGTTGTTTCAACGCGCGCTCACAGTTCGAACTCCATGCCATCGTAGGCGATTTCGAAACCGGCTTCCAGGACGGCGACGTGTTCGGGGCTGCGGTCGTCGAGAATCGGGTTGGTGTTGTTGATGTGAATCAGCACACGGCGGCAACTCGAATCGCGGGGGAATAGTTCGAGCAGGCCATCGGGACCAGAGAGCGGAAGATGCCCCATGTCGCGGGCTTTCTTTTTGCTGCGGCCGGTTTTGATTAGCTCGTCATCGCTCCAGAAGGTGCCGTCCAGAAACGCGATGCTACTTGTTGCTGCGGCTTTCGCCCATTCCTGATTGCGGCCGGAGATGGATGGCGCGACGAGAATGCTTTTTCCTTCGCGTTCGAAAATAAAACCGAGGTTGGCTTCGTCGGGAGAGAGCGTCCGGCGCGATTCTTCGCTGACGTAGTCGGGATACGAGCCTCCGAGCGAGATCGTGGTGACAACGAAAGATGGTGCATCGCCGGGATTTTCCGACAAATGGCAGCCGAGGCGGCCTTTGCTCGTGAGCAGGCGCCATCGGATCGGGGGATCGGAGCGATCGAGCACGTTGAAGATCTTGTTTTCCTTTTTCAGGATGCGTTGGAGCGAGGCAGTACCGAAGATAAAGAACGGCTGGAACTCGCGGAGGTGGAGGAGGCCCATCACCTCATCGACGTCGGCTGAGGGCAGGAACACACCGCCGATCGGAGAGTTGGAAGGGCTTTGTTCGTTGGGACTGAACTCCGGGGTCGCGATGATCTGCGTGCGGAGATCCGGGGAGGCGCCGACCAGGAACCAGATCCTTCCGTCGTGCGAGAACGCGATTTGAGTTTGCGTACGGGAAGTAGCGCGAAATTTAGCGGTTCGAGCGCGCTTGCAGTTGTCGCAGGAGCAGTTCCATTGTGGGAATCCGCCTCCTGCCGCCGAACCCAGAATTTTGATGCGCATGCCGAACCTGCCGAGAAGTGAGGGATACAACCAAGCGGGTTACCGATTTACAGCAGCCAAACACAAAAGCACCCGCTCCAGGAAGCGGCCGCTGCCGGCTTGCTCACTGAAAGCGGGAGCCGAAGGAAGTGAGACTTCGATTAAAGCTCGGCGTTGGCGTACGAGCTAATTTCGCAGTTGAGATCGATCTCTTCGTGCTGCGGCGCGGTCCATTCCATGGTTGGCTCCTTTGAAGCTTGGTAAGACAAGGAAAGAATATCACGGCTCGCGGTCAAATCGATAGGGAAGATTCGGTACAGGGTGACTGGGGTGACGTACGATCCGATGCGACTCGCCAAGGGGAATCACTGCAAAGGACGCACAGGGAAAAGAAGAGAGAGAAAAATTCGGAGCGCTGCGACGCGAACTAGCGAAGATCAAACGAAAGGGAATTGAGCTGGTGTCGCATTGGTAACGCAGAAGGCATGGGTCACGATTGGTTAAACGGTGGAAAAATCCGGTTGCGAACGCGACCACAATTCGTAGAATCTGTACGGACGAGCAAGCACAATTCGTAGCGTAGTTATTGAATCATCCCACCCGCAAAATAATTTGTAACTTTTTTCGAAAAAGATAAGGATTTCACTTGACAAGATTTTAGGGCCGCATATCATGTGGCCTCAAGTGGAATAAAGTGGTCGGCAGTAGAGCAAAGTAGATCAAGATAGAGCGAATTAGAGGGCTGTGGTGCAACGGGGCATTCGATACCACTTCTTCTTCAATGGAGACCCAAAATCGGTGTTTGTGCGCTGTTTTAGCCGACGGGTCGAAGTAAACGGGGTTTATGAAGCTGCGCGGAAACTGTCCGGCGAAGGTGGACGAGAAGGGGCGACTGAAAATCCCTTCGCAGTTTCTCGAGGCCTTGAAGGAGTACGGCACGCAATTTTATATCACGAGCATTACCGGAGAGGATGCGCGTATTTATCCTTTGCGCGTCTGGTCGGAGATCGAAGACCGGCTCGCGGCATTGCCGTCGCAGCATCAGGGGAAGCGAAAATTTTTGCTGCGGACCAGCTATTTCGGGCAAACGGTAGACTTGGACGGGCAGGGCAGGTTGCTCCTACCCGGGGTGCTTCGGGACTCGGCTCAGGTGAAGGGCGAAGTGGACGTGTTCGGGAGCTTGAATTATCTCGAGGTCATGAACCACACGCGAGTCGTGGATACGCTGAAGAATGAGCCGTTTACGAATGAGGATTTCGAGTCGTTGGGTGTGTAGTCGGGAATAAGGTCGGGGCCAAGTAAGACAAATTGAGTGCAGTAGAGGCGCAAGCCGGGCATTTGGCGCCGCCGATGAAGTGTGTCTGGGCGGGTTCGAGATTGAGTGAGGCGCTGGTGGGAAGCGGGGCAGAACCACACACGCCGGTAATGCTGGACGAGGTGCTGGAATGGCTGGGCGTAAAACCGGATGGAACGTACATCGACGCAACACTGGGAGCCGGGGGCCACTCCGCAGCCATAGCGTCAAGGTTGACATCCGGAACGTTGATCAGCCTGGACCAGGACGAACAGGCACTCGCGCTGGCAGTGGAGCGGCTGAAGAGTTTTGGAACGACAGTGAAGTTGGTGGAGTCGTCGTTCTCGAGGATTGCGGAGGTCGTGCACGGGTTGGAGATTCCAGGGGTGGACGGGGTCTTGGCCGACTTGGGAGTTTCGAGCATGCAGCTTGATCAGGCCGCGCGGGGATTTTCGTTCCGCGAGGCCGGTCCCCTCGATATGAGGATGGCGGCGGGGAACGAACTGACGGCAGACGAGATTGTGAATCGATGGTCGGAAAAAGAGATAGCCGACACGCTCTATCGGGAAGCCGAAGAGCACGATTCGCGAAGGATCGCCAGGGCGATCGTGAAAGCGCGACCCATACGGGATACCGCGCACCTGGCAACGGTTGTGGCAGGGGCCCGAACGCAATGGGGAAGGCAGAGACTGCATCCCGCAACAAAAACGTTTCTGGCGCTGCGGATAGCGGTGAATCGAGAGATGGAGGCACTCGGGCAGTTTCTTTCTCGGACCCCCGCCACATTAAATTCTGGAGGACGCCTGGTTGTACTGAGCTACCACTCGGGCGAAGACCGACTCGTTAAACGAGCCTTTCAAGAGGGCGAGCGTCAGGGGACGCTGAAGGTGCTGACCAGACACGTGATCCAGCCGAAAGAGGGAGAGATTTCGGCGAACCCACGATCGCGAAGTGCGAAACTGCGGTGCGCGGAAAGAGTGAGTGAATGAAGTCGAGGAAGAAGAGCAGTCTGGTCGCAACACAGTTTCACACGGTAAAAAGAATCGACAATTCGAGGTTGGTGCGAAACGTTCAGCCCGTGCGTTTGCAGAGTTTCTATCGCACGGCGGGACTTGGCGCGCTGATCGCCGCGTTTCTGATGATGTACATCTACCAGCATTTCCGATGCATCGACCTGAGTTTTCAGCTCGAGGATCTGAAGGCGAAGGAATCGCTTTCGACGCAGCTGAATTCGGAATTGAAGCTGGAGATTGAAGGGCTGCGCGACCCGCGCCGGATTGACGTAATCGCGCGACGCCAGCTGGGCTTGACGCAACCGATGCCGACGCAAGTGCAGGAATATGACGCGCCCGCCGGCGCGGAAGTGGCGGCAGCCGGGTATGCTCGAGCGAACCACGACTAGAGTTTCGCACGTCCCCGCATGGCTCTCCGTGGACCCCGTCGGTGACGGGGTCTCAACGGCGAATCGGAAATTCCCCCTCTTTCGCACAACTTCACCCGCGGTTTTCGTAAACCTTCAACCGGAGCGCCTGCCGACCTGAAATCCATGCCCAGGAACCGATCCCACGTCGCCGTGAATGACCGCGCTGCGGTAGACCGTATGTTGGTTGTGGCTGGGATCGCGCTGCTTTGGGCGCTGGCGGTGATCGGGCGTTTGGGCTACCTGCAACTCGTGCGTCACGGTGAGTATTTGGCCCGCGCTCAAAAACAACAGCAACGAACGATTGAGATTACGCCTCAGCGTGGCGTGATTTACGACCGGCATATGCACGCGCTGGCGATGAGCGTGCTGGTGAAGTCGGCGTTTGCAGTGCCGGCGGAGATCGGGGACCAGGCGTTCGCCGCTCATCTGCTTTCTGGAATTGTGAACGTGCCCGACGATGTGCTGCTGCAACGCTTCCAGTCGTCGCGGTCGTTTGCGTGGGTCTCGCGGAAGTTGCCCCCGGACAAAGTGGAGGCGGTCACCGCGCTCAATCTGAAGGGAATCTATTTCCAGGATGAAAATCAGAGGTTTTACCCGAAGCGCGAAATGGCGTCGCACGTTCTGGGATTTGTCGATCCCGACGAGCACGGACTAGGCGGGATCGAGTCGGAATACGACAGCCTGATTCGCGGAAAGAGCGAAAAGATCGTGGTGATGGCCGACGCGCGGCAGCGCTGGTTCGACGGCAGCGAAGCGCAACGCGAGCGCGGGGCTAACGTTACGCTCACGCTTGACGAAAAAATTCAGTACATCGCGCAACGGGAATTGGCAACAGCGATGGCGACCACGCGGGCGCAAGCCGGCAGTGTGATCGTGATGAATCCGAACAACGGCGAGATTTTGGCGCTGGTGAATGCGCCGGACTTCAATCCGAATGTGGCGACCACCGCGCCACCCGAAGCGCGACTGAATCGCTCGGTGAGCGTGGCATACGAGCCAGGATCGACCTTCAAGTTGATCACGTTGTCGGCCGCTCTCGACCAGAACGCGATCACTCCGGACGACATTTTCGATTGCGAACACGGGTCGATCTACTACAACGGGCGACGGATCCACGATCACAAGCCGTTCGGGTTGCTCAATGTAGGCGAAATTCTGGCGAAATCGAGCGACGTCGGCGCGATCAAGATTGCGCTGAAGGTTGGGCCACGCGAATTTTATGACTACATTCGGGGGTTTGGTTTCGGGGCACAGACCGGCGTGGATATGCCGGGCGAGAGTCGCGGCATGTTGGCGAAGGTGGATAACTGGGGAGCGACTTCGATCGCTTCGATCTCGATGGGACAAGAGGTTGCGGTTACACCGATTCAGTTGATCTCGGCGGTCTCGGCGATTGCGAACGGCGGGACGTGGTATCGGCCGCACGTGATTTCGGAAGTGCGACGAGGCGGGAAATTGATGCCCGGTTTTGGCGCGTTGTCTCCGCTTGAACCGCGGCGCGTGATTCGACCAGAGACTGCTGCGACGCTACGGCGATTGATGGAAGGAGTCATCTTGGCCGGCGGGACCGGGCCATTGGCGCGACTCGATGGCTGGACCGCGGCCGGCAAGACGGGTTCCGCGCAGAAAATCGATCCGAGCACGGGGCGTTATTCGCCGACAAACTTAATTGCGTCGTTTACAGGTTTTGCGCCGGTGAACAATCCGGTAATTGTGGTCCTGGTGTCGCTCGATTCGCCGGTGGGACTGCACGAAGGCGGACAAGTGGCGGCACCGGTGTTCAAGCGAATCGCCGAGCAAGTGCTGCCTTACCTGGATGTTTCGCGTGACGTACCGTTGAATCCGCGGCTGGTTCAGGCGGCTTACAAGAAGCAGGAAGCGGTGGATGAAAGCACGCTCGAGGATTTCACGCCGAATGATTTTTCGGCGCAGCCCGAGGAAGCGCCAGCGAACGAAGTTACGACGAGCGCGCCTGCGCCGGTGAAGCGGCCTACGGAAGTCGTGATGGCGGTGGACGAGGGCGGTGACGTCACGGTGCCTGACTTCACCGGTAAAACGATGCGCGAAGTGACTGGCTTGTGCCTGCGCCTTGGACTCGACCCAGTGCTCCTTGGCAGCAATCTTGCAACGGAACAGATGCCGGCCGAAGGCACCCCAGTGAAACGCGGGACGCGCGTCACGGTGCAGTTTGGCACGCCGCCGGCGAAGCCTGTGAAAACGACGAACACGGCGAAGGCGCACAAGATTTCGAAGCGGTAGATTCGACGAATTGAACAGGAGGACCGGCGAAATTGCCGGAAGCAAAATTTGAGCCTTACTCAGGAAACGGTTCTCAAGTTTGCTGCGAACATAACGACCAGGCTGCGCGACGTTGCGCCGTCGGCTTACGATGCGGATGGACCGATGAAGCTAACTGAACTGTTGCGAAATGTAGAGGCGGATGCGCCGGCGGGCGCGGACAGGCTCGAGATTCGTCAGATTGGGTGCGACTCGCGAAAAGTGACGGCAGACTCGTTGTTTTTTGCGCTGCACGGCGCGAAAACCGATGGAAACGCGTACGCGATGGATGCAGTTGCACGTGGCGCCAAAGCGATCGTCAGCGAAGAGAGACCTCCGATCGATTTGCCGCCGGATGTCGCGTGGATTCGGGTGCGCGAGGCACGTAAGTCACTGGCGGTAGCGGGCGCGAATTTTTTCCATCGTCCGGCCGATTCGTTGCGGTTGGTGGCGGTAACCGGAACCAACGGCAAGACCACGACGACTTCGATTATTGACTCGATCATCAAAGCGTCGGGGGAGAAGACCGGGTTGTTTGGGACAATCGCGTATCACACGCCGGCGGGAGATTATCTGGCACCGAACACAACGCCCGAATCAGTCGATCTGCAGGGATTCTTAGCGGAGATTCGGGATGCGGGCGGGCGTTACGGAGTGCTCGAAGCGAGTTCGCATGCGCTGTCGATGGATCGTCTGTGGGGTTGTCACTTTGCCGCGGCCGTGTTCACCAACCTGACGCGCGAGCACATGGACTATCACAAGAATTTCGATGATTACTTTGCGGCGAAGCGAAGGTTGTTCGATGGAACGGGCGCGGGAACTCCCGACGTGTCGATCCTTAACATCGATGACGAATACGGAAAGCGGCTTGCCGCCTCGACAAGGAATGTGGTCACGTACGGACTGGATGCTTCGGCGCAGATCACGACCAAAAAGTTTCAGCTGACATTTTCGGGTCTGTCGTTTGTGGCGCAGACGTCACAAGGCAAAGTGCAAGTATCGTCGCGGCTCGTTGGGCGCATCAACGTGTACAACCTGCTCGCAGCGATTGGTGCGGCGCAGGCGCTCGGCATTTCGAACGAGACGATCTCCGTGGGCATTCAGAATCTGGAGAGCGTTTCCGGCCGATTTCAGCGGATCGATCTCGGGCAGCCGTTTTTTGTGGTGGTCGATTACGCCCACACCGACGATGCGCTGGAAAACTTGATTCGAACCGCGCGCGAGCTAAATCCGAAGGGCCGCATCATCACGCTGTTCGGCTGCGGCGGCTGGAAGGACCGGACCAAGCGTCCCGTAATGGGCGAAGCTTCCGCACGGTTGAGCGACCTTACCATTCTGGCGAATGACAATCCGAAGACCGAAGATCCGCTGAAGATCATCAGCGACATCGTCGTCGGCCTGCAAAAGGCGAACGGCAAATATCTGATTGAACCCGATCGGCACAAAGCGATCGCTTTGGCGATGGATCAAGCGCGGCCGGGCGACATCGTTTTGCTGGCCGGCAAAGGGCACGAGGATTACCAGATTCTCGCCGACCGTACAGTGAGATTTGACGATCGCGAGGAGGCGCGGCAAGCGCTACGAGAGCGCGGGTACGAAGCGCCGCTGTCTGCCGGCGGCGGAAAACAGTTTGGCACCTAGCTCGCTGTAGAAACATCGGTCCTGAGGCGCTCGGTGCCATGACTTGGAGCATCGTTACCATCTGTCAGGAGGAGCCCTCAAAACTGTGAAAACAGACCGTTCCGTGTGGTATTTGCGTAAGCGGAGTCCTTTGAGGCGTTTATGCGCTGGACGATTACACAAGTGGCTGACGCGGTGGGTGCTCGGGCGGGAGCAGGACTCGACACCGTGGCCCGGTTGGCCGGCGTCTCGATTGATTCTCGAACGGTACGAGCAGGGGAACTGTTCATCGCCATCCACGGACCGAGTCATAACGGACACGATCACGTGGCGGGGGCGTTGGAACGCGGAGCCATTGGCGCAATGGTGGCCGAATTGGAAATTGGGCGATACGCGGACGCGATTCGGGCGAAATGCCTCGTCGTGGCCGACACCTTCGTCGCGCTCAAGCAGTTCGCGCGAGCCGTACGCGAAGCGTGGGGCGGGAAGATCGCCGGGGTCACCGGCAGCGTCGGGAAGACCACTACCAAAGAGATCCTGGCGGCACTGCTTAGCACGCGGTTTCGCATCCTGAAGTCAGAAGGCAATTTCAACAACGAGTACGGGCTGCCGCTGACGCTGTTTCATCTGGACCAGACGCATCAGGCGGCCGTGCTCGAGATGGGGATGTCGCGGCGCGGCGAGCTTTCGCGATTGGCGGCGATTGCGCGGCCGGATGTCGGTGTCGTGACGCGGGTGGCGCCGGCGCATCTGGAGTTTTTCGCGTCGGTGGAAGAGATTGCATTGGCAAAGCGCGAGTTGATCGAAGGGTTGAACGGAAAAGAGTCGGTGGCGGTGTTGAACGCGGACGATCCGCTGGTGGCGGCTTTTGCGTTTCACGCGCCGGGGCGGGTGCTGACGTATGGGACTGAGCATGTGGCGGATTTTCGCGCGGAGTCGATTGAGGACCGGGGCGCGCTGGGATCGACTTTTGTTTTGACGCAGTGGGACAAGCAAATTCGACTGGAATTGTCGCTTGCGGGGCGACACGTGATCGCGAATGCATTGGCGGCGCTGGCCGCGGCGAGCGTCTGGGGGATCAGCGCCGAAGAGTCGCGGGACGTATTGCGGAATTTGCGGGCGCCGGCGATGCGCGGCGAGCTTTTGAAGCTTTCGAATGGGGCGGCGCTGATCAACGACAGTTATAACTCGAGCCCGGCGGCGCTGCACGCGATGATCGCGGTGCTGGCGGCTACTCCGGGCTATCGGCGGCGGATTTTGGCGGCCGGAGAGATGCGCGAGTTGGGAGCGACGTCGGCGGAGTTGCATCGGGAGGCCGGTGCGTTTGCGGCGAAGACGGGGAAAGTGAATTGGGTGATTGGGGTGGCGGGCGACGGGGCGCAGATTGTCGAGGGTGCGATTGCCGCGGGCGTTCCTCGTGCACAGACGCGATTCTTTGCATCGTCGGATGAGGCTGCGGGATTTTTGCGGGATTTTGTTGAGCTCGGCGACTTATTGCTCGTCAAGGGATCGCGCGGCGTGAAGATGGAGAGCGCGGTCGAGGCAGTGGTCGAGCGGTATGGGGCTGCAAGCGGACCCGTGAGTGGTGCGCCGGTCAGTGAAAAGGTGCGCCACTAAATGCTCTACTACATCCTCTATCAGTGGCTGCAGCGTTACTTCAGTCCGCTCAACGTCTTTCGCTACATCACGGTGCGTACTGTGTATGCGAGTTTGACCGCGATGTTTCTCGCGTTTGTGTTTGGGCCGTGGCTGATTCGAAAGCTGCGCGAGATGCAGATCGGGCAGTACATCCGCGAAGAAGGGCCTCAGGCGCATCAGAAGAAAAAGGGCACGCCCACGATGGGTGGCGTGCTGATCGTGCTTTCGACGTTGGTGCCAACGCTATTGTGGGCCGACCTGACCAATGGATTCGTGCTGCTGGCGATCTTCTCACTGCTAGCGTTTGCAACGATAGGCTTTATTGACGACTACGCAAAGGTTTCGAAACAGCAGAATCTCGGATTAACCAGCAAGAAAAAATTCTCGCTGCAGATTCTGGTCAGTTCTATCGTGGGCATTGGTTTGCTGGGATTGGCGACACGCGCGGCGTATTCGACGCAATTGGTCATTCCGTTTGCGAAAAGGCTGCACCCCGATCTGGTTGTGCATTCCTTTCTGGCGTCGAAGCACCTTTGGTTTCTGGCGTTTGTGCCATTTTTGCTTTTCGTTTCTATCGTGATTACCGGCGCTTCGAACGCGGTGAATCTCACCGATGGGCTTGATGGGTTAGCGATCGGGTGCACCGTAATTGCGGCGGGCGCACTGACGGTGCTGACCTACGTGAGCAGCAATTATCGCTGGGCGACGTATCTCGACATTGGGTATATCCCGCGCGTCGCGGAGTTGACGGTGTTTTGCGGAGCGCTGGTCGGCGCATCGCTCGGATTCCTCTGGTACAACGCGCACCCGGCCGAAGTATTCATGGGCGATGTGGGATCGCTGGCACTAGGCGGCACGCTTGGCGTCATCGCCGTCGTGATCAAGCAGGAGATCTTGCTGTTCTTCGTCGGCGGAGTTTTTGTTATCGAGGCGCTCTCGGTGATTCTGCAAGTGGGGTCGTTCAAGCTGCGCGGCAAAAGGATTTTTCGCATGGCGCCGCTGCATCATCATTTTGAACTCGCCGGTTGGAGCGAATCGAAAGTGATTGTGCGATTCTGGATTCTGGCGTTGATTTTTGCGCTGTTTGCGTTGACGACGCTGAAGTTGAGGTAGTGGTTGGTCGATGGAGCTGAAAAACAAACGCGTTCTGGTGGTTGGCCTGGCGCGAACGGGCGTGGCGACGGCGTTGTTCTGCGCGACGCGCGGCGCGATCGTGGCCGCAACGGAATCGCGGACCGAAGCGGCAATTGGCGAGAGCGTCGCGAGGTTGCGGGCTGCAGGAGTGTCGCTCGAACTTGGTGGGCACAACGATAGGACATTCCTGGAGCAGGATCTGATTGTGCCGAGTCCAGGAGTGCCGGCGGATTTTCCGCAGTTGGTTGCGGCGCGAGCGGGTGGCGTCACGATTTGGAGTGAGATCGAGCTGGCTTACCGGTATTTGCAGGGGACGCTCATCGGGATAACTGGTTCGAACGGGAAGACCACGACGACGGCGCTGATCGAACACATTTTGCGGGGCGCGGATTTTCCGACGATTCTCGCCGGGAACATCGGCACGCCGTTGATTTCGTGCGTGGATCAGTCGACGAAGAACACGATCACCGTGGTCGAGCTCAGCAGCTTTCAGCTTGAGCTGATTGAGACGTTTCGGCCGAACATCAGCTTGTTCCTCAATTTGACGCCGGATCATCTCGATCGCCACCACACGCTACAGGGTTATGGCGATGCGAAGGCGCGGATTTTTGAGAACCAGACGGCGGACGAAGCCGCGATTCTGAACGCGGACGATGCGGCGACCGCCGCTTATGCGCCGTCGAAGCCGAAACGATACTGGTTCAGCCGGAAGCAGCGGGTAGCACAGGGCGCTTATTTGCGTGGCGAAGAGGTCGTATTGCGCATCGACGGCACAGATCATGTCGTGCTGCGGCGCGGGGAGATCCCTCTTGCGGGTGCGCACAACCTCGAAAATGTTCTAGCCGCCACCGTCGCAACTCAGCTGGCCGGTGTGGCTGTCCCGGTGATTGCCCAAGGCATTCGAAGCTTTGCTGGGGTCGAGCATCGCCTCGAATTCGTCGCCGAAGTCGGCGGCGTGCGCTACTACAACGATTCGAAAGCGACCAACGTCGACGCCACGTTGAAGGCGCTGGAAGCATTTCCCGGCCGGGTTCTCGTCATCCTCGGCGGGAAAGACAAAGACAGCGATTACACCGTGTTGCAGCAGCCACTGCGCGAGAAGGCGATTTTGGCGCTTTTGATCGGCGCGGCTGCCGAAAAAATCAAGACGCAGGTCGCCGGCAGCGTGGCGATCGAACGCGCCGGGACATTGGAACGCGCGATCGAGGTCGCGTCGCACGCGGCACATGCCGGCGACGTCGTGCTACTGGCTCCGGCGTGCGCGAGCTTCGACCAGTTTGAAAATTACGAGCATCGCGGCCGTGTTTTCAAGAGCTTGGTGCACCAACTGCAAGCGAATGCCACGGGTGCGCCGGTAACCAAGACATCTCCCGCAGCTTCGAGTTCGAACAGGCGGTAGAGTTTTTAGGCAACAAGGATCTCCGCGACAGGTATTGGAGGTGACGCACCTTGCCGAGACAAATGGAAAATGACCGCTGGCTGTTCGGCGTAACACTTGCCCTCTGCCTGCTGGGCGCTGTGATGATCTTCAGCGCCTCCGCCGTCACCGCCGATCATCAATATGGACGGCCATACATCTTCGTGCTCCGACAGTCGGCGTGGCTTGTGTTGGGTATCGTCGGCATGTTCGCGCTGATGCGCACCGATTACCGTCGCCTCCGAGAGCCATCTGTTGTATGCACCGCGGTCTGCGTTGTTCTCCTGATGCTGGTCGGAACGTTTTTCCTCGACAAATCGCACGCCACGCACCGCTGGATCAAATTCGGACCCGTCGGCATCCAGCCGTCTGAACTGGCGAAGCTTGCCGTCATCCTGTATCTCGCGTGGTTCCTCGACTTTAAGCGGCGCAGTGCGTCGGCCATGGAATTCTGCAAGGACGACTTCCTGCAAACGATCTTGCCTGCGATCGGGCCGATTCTTATTTTCGTGATGCTGATCGTCGCGCAACCCGATCTCGGGACATCGGTGGATATCGTCTTGATCGCGACGGCGATCCTGTTTGTCGCGGGACTGTCGTGGAAGTGGCTACTCGTTGGCGGCGCCGCTGCTCTACCGGCGTTGTACCTGCTGATCTCACACGTTTCGTATCGCCAAGCGCGTCTGATGGCTTTTCTGAATCCCGACGCCGACCCGCTCGGCGCCGGTTTCCAGTTGCTGCAGTCGCTGATTGCTGTTGGTTCGGGCGGCTTCACCGGCGTCGGCTTGATGGAGAGCAAGCAGAAACTGTTCTACCTTCCCGAAGCGCATACGGACTTTATCTACGCCGTCATCTGCGAAGAACTCGGCTTCATTGGGGCGATCCTTGTCATCGCGCTCTTCGGGGTCTACGCGTGGCGCGGGCTCCGCGCCGCATACTCCGCGCCGGACGGATTCGGTCGGCTGCTCGCGCTGGGTATAACCGCGATGGTCCTCTGTCAGGCGCTCATCAATTTTGTCGTCGTGCTTGGAATGGTGCCGACGAAAGGGATTCCGCTCCCGTTCGTGAGCTATGGTGGTTCGAACGTGTTGGTGATGCTGCTGGCCACAGGCGTGCTCCTCAATATCAGCCAGCAGGCGGAAGCGTAGCGGCGTGAAGCTTCTGATCGCAGGCGGCGGCACGGGCGGACACGTCTTTCCTGCGATTGCGATCGCCCGCGAATGGTTGTCGAGAGGCAAGGAAAGGGAAGTCGTGCTGGTAGGAACGCAACGCGGGATGGAGATGAAGCTGGTGCCGCAAGCTGGACTCCCGTTGGAGACGCTGCGTGCGGCCGGACTTAAAGGCAAGGGCGGCGCGATGCTGGCGAGAAACCTCGCGATTCTCGGTCCTGGGCTGCTCGACGCGATGCGCATCCTGAACAAACACAAACCGGTTGCTGCGTTTGGCGTAGGTGGCTACGCCGCCGGCCCGATGATGCTCGCGACGTGGATGCGTGGCGTCCCCAACGTCATCTTCGAACCAAACGCCGAGCCTGGTTTCACCAATCGTATGCTCGCAAAAGTCTCGAAGCGCATTGCCGCGGGCTACGAGCGTTCTGCAAAAGCTCTCGGACCAAAAGCGATCGTCACCGGATGTCCTGTACGCGAAGAATTCTTCGCCATCAAGCCCCGTGAGCTGCAAAGACCGTTCCGCCTCCTCGTCACCGGTGGCAGCCAAGGGGCGCTCGTCATCAACCGGGCCTTCGTCGACGCCATGGACCGCCTCGCTGTGCGCAAAGAGGAACTGGCGATCGTTCATCAGACTGGCGAACGCGACTATAATGCGGTTAGAACGGCGTACGCGCGTCGGGAGTACGCCGCCGAGGTCGTACCGTTTTTGACGAATATGGCGGAGCGTTTCGCGTGGGCCGACGTCATTGTCTGCCGCGCCGGAGCGATTACCGCCTCGGAAATCGCCGCCGCCGGGCGCGCCGCCATCTTCATCCCCTTCGGCGCCGCGACGGACAGTCACCAGCTGCGCAACGCGCAGGCGATGGCCGGCGCCGGTGCCGGGCGCGTCATTCCGGAGCCGCAACTCAACGCCGATCGACTTTGCAGTGAAATTTTCTCCCTCCTCGACCAGCCCCGGGAGATTGAAAAGGTGATGACGGCCGCTCGCAGGCTAGCTACTCCCAACGCTGCACGCGACATCGTCAACCTGATCGAAGAAGTGTCGCCTGCGACCCAGGCGGAGACCAGAACGACCCGGACAGGGTCACCGGACTTGGGGACTTGAGGACAGATGATGGTTTCGTTTCGCAATTTTCAGCGCATTCACCTGGTGGGTATCGGCGGCATCGGTATGAGCGGTATCGCCGAAGTATTGCTGACGCTGGGTTACTCCGTCTCGGGTTCTGACACCAAGCTTTCGCCGATTACCGAGCGCTTGCAGAACCTGGGCGCGACGATATTCGAAGGGCATAAGCTGGGAAATGTGATCGACGCGCATGTCGTTGTTACATCGTCAGCGATCAAGTCCGACAATCCTGAAGTCGTCGAAGCGCACAAACACAAGATCCCGGTTATTCCCCGTGCGGAAATGCTCGCCGAGTTGATGCGGTTGAAGTACGGCATCGCGGTCGCCGGTGCACACGGCAAGACCACCACCACCTCGATTGTTGCCTCGGTACTCGCGGCAGCGCATCTCGATCCCACCTTTGTCATCGGCGGACGCGTCAATCAGGCCGGCACGACAGCGCGGTTGGGCAAAGGAGACTTCTTCGTTGTCGAAGCCGACGAGAGTGACCGCAGCTTCCTCCTGCTTGCGCCGGTTGTGGCTGTCGTCACCACGATCGATCGCGAACACCTCGATCAATATGCCTCGCTCGAAGACATACAAGGCGCATTCATTGAATTCGTGAACCGCGTACCGTTTTATGGCGCCGTGATCCTGTGCCTCGACGAATCGAACGTCCAAGCGATCATTCCGAGTGTGAAACGCCCGATCATCACCTACGGAACGAGCAGTCAGGCCGATCTCGTCATCAGCGACATCCAGGTGCAAGGTTTGGGCAGCGAGTTCCGTTTCACCTACAAGGGCGACGATCTCGGAATCTTTCAGTTGCCCCATCCGCCGGGCATTCACAACGTTCGAAACGCCGCCGCAGCCGCTGCTGTGGCGCTCTATCTCAACGTTCCCGCCGAGCTTATTCAGGAAGGGATGGCCAAATTTGCGGGTGTTGGTCGCCGCTTCGATGTAAAGGGAGTCGTCAACGACATTACCGTCGTCGATGACTACGGCCATCACCCGGTCGAAATCCGTGCCACCCTCGAAGCTGCGCGGGCTTCCAAGTTCAATCGTTCGTTGGTCTTATTTCAGCCACACCGTTATTCGCGCACCCAGCATCTTTGGGACGACTTCAGCCGGGCTTTCAATCAAGCCGACATCTTGGTCCTGACCGATATTTATCCCGCCAGCGAAGCGCCGATCCCAGGCGTGACCAGCGAGGCGCTCGCGAATTCCATTCGCGAGGCCGGCCACAAGAACGTCTTTTACTACCGGTCGATGCACGACGGCATCGAGCATCTTCTGCGCGAGGCCCGGCCGGGCGACGCGATCCTTACGATCGGTGCGGGCAACATCAGCCGCGCCAGCAACGAGCTGATGGTCTTGCTCGGAACGGAGCATCCCACTCACCATGCGCATTGATAACCCGAAGGTCATCGCGGCGTTGCCGGAGCTTGGCGTCGAATTGCGGACGGGCGCTGCGATGTCCGGCCTGACTTCGCTCGGGATTGGCGGCACCACCGACCTGCTCCGCATCAAAAAGCACGAAGGCATTCCGGATTTGCTGAATCTGCTCGACGAGCTGGGGATACCACACAAATTCCTGGGCGGCGGGTCGAACCTGCTGGTTGGCGACGGCGAACTGCCGTGGGTTGTGCTGAATCTTGTCCGTCCGGAGCCCGACGTCGTGATTGAAGGCACCTTCGCCCAGGTTGACGCGGCAGCCGATCTCGGTCGCACGGTCACCTTCTGCGCTAAGAACGACCTCGGCGGAATGGAGGGCTTGATCGGCGTGCCCGGGACGGTTGGCGGCGCACTTCGAATGAACGCCGGCGCGTACGGCATGCAGATCGGCAGCTACGTACGTGAAGTAAAACTTTACCGTGCGGCCGCTCGAAAAATAGAAATCCTCAGCCACAATCAAATTTCTTTTGAATACCGGCATACTTCTTTTGCGGCCGATGATATGATGCTCGCAGTGAAGCTGGAACTTCCCTCCAAACCGTTCAAAGAAATACTTCAAGGGATTCGTATCTGCAACGAAAAACGCCGTTCGAGTCAGCCGCTTGGCCAAAAAAGCGCGGGCTGCATCTTTAAAAATCCGCCGGGCGCATCCGCGGGCCGCATGATTGATGAACTTGGCCTCAAAGGACTGAACGTTGGCGATGCGCGCATCAGCGATCGTCACGCGAATTTCTTCGTGAACGCCGGCACGGCCTCCGCAAAAGACATGCTGACGTTGATCGGCGATGTTCGCGAGCGTGTGCGCCAAGCCTTCGACGTGGAACTTGAACATGAGGTAGTCCTGTGGAACGCGTAAAGGCCATGCCTCGCCACGCTGCCACCGCCGATAGCGATTCGTATCGTGGTGATGCGCTGCATGAGGACGAGCCGCGTTACCTGCGCCGCCAGAAGCCGGTCGAGATTCGCCGCAAAAAGTTTGGCGGCAAGAGCGCTTCGTTTTATCGCCGCGCTTTCGTGTTTGGCGTGATCGCCACCGGAGTGATTACAGCCGCGGCGCTGGCCAGCGATTTTCTGTACCATTCGCCGCAAGTTGCGTTGCTGAAACCCGAGCAAATCGAGCTGACCGGCAATCGTGTCGTCAGTCGCGACGCCGTCCTGCAGCAATTCGTCCGCGATCGCGGACACAGCGTGCTTAGCATCCCGCTCGACGCGCGACGCAGCGCGCTCGAAGAGCTCTCATGGGTTGAGACGGCGACAGTACAGCGCATTCTCCCAAATCGCATTCGCGTCGAAATCACCGAGCGAACTCCCATCGCGTTTCTGCGAAATGGTACCGAGCTTGGTTTGATCGATGCGCACGGCGTGATTCTCGATCGCCCGCGGGGAGAGGATTTTCAGTTTCCGATCGTAACCGGTCTCAGCGACAGCACTTCGCGCGAAGAGCGTGGCCGACGCATGCAGACTTACCAGGAATTCCTGAAAGACATCGACATGGTGCGCTCAGGTTCCTCCGATCGCGTCAGCGAGATCGATCTCAGCAATCCAAAAGATCTTCGCGCAGTGATGACCGGCATTTCGTCGGCTAACGATCAGCAAGCCGTCGCCATCCAATTCGGCGCTGCCGATTTCGGCGGCAAATATCGTCTCGTCGTGGACAATTTCTCGCAGTGGCAGGCGAGCAACGGCCATGTTCGCAACATCGACCTTCAATATTCGAAGCAAGTGATTTTGAACACCGATTCGAGCGGCAGCACGACGGTGGCGAAATCGAGATAGATGTTCGGGAGTAGTTTTGGCGAAGAAGGACAAATTTCTGGTAGGGCTGGACATCGGCAGCACGAAAACGTGCGTGCTGATCGCGGAAATCGACGACGAGCAGTTGAAATTTCTCGCTCTAGGCGCAGCCGAATCAAAGGGCTTGCGCAAGGGCCTGATCGTAAACCTCGACTCCACTGTCAGTTCCATCCGTCGCGCGGTCGAAGAAGCCGAAGGCGTCGCGAACGTTCCGGTGGAATCCGCGCTGGTTGGCGTGGCCGGAAGCTTTGTGCGCGGCGTAAACAGCCGCGGCGGCGTGACGCTTGGCCATCGTTCGCGCGACATCGAGCGCGATGACGTTCGCCGCGCGGTCGACGCTGCCCGCAATATCACGCTTCCCGAAGACCGCGAAGTGCTGCACGTGCTCCCTCACGAATTTCTGGTCGACGCGCAAGAAGGCATTCGCGATCCCGTCGGCATGATTGGCCAGCGCCTGGAAGCCAACGTACACGTCGTCACGTCTTCGATCAGCGCTACGCAAAATCTTGTTACGGCCGCGAATCGCGCCGGCATCCTGATCTCCGACACCGTTCTCGAGCCGCTCGCCTCCGCCGAATCATGCCTCACCCAGGACGAGCGCGATCTCGGCTGCTGCCTGCTCGACATCGGCGGCGGCACCACCGAACTGATCGTCTACGGCGGCGGAGTCGTCCGCCACACCAGCGTCGTCGCCATCGGCGGCGACCACTTCACCAACGATCTCGCCGTCGGCCTGCGCACCCCGATTCCCGAAGCGGAACGGATCAAGCGCCATCACGGCTGCGCCTCGGCCGCACTGCTCGCCGAAGACAACGCCATCGAGATTGCCAGTGTCGGCGATCGCCCGCCGCGCATGATTTTTGCGCGGATGCTTATCGATATCATCGAGCCAAGGGCCCACGAATTGCTCGCTTTGATCCGGGATGACTTGCAGCGCGCCGGCCTCGACAAGCAGATTCCTGCTGGCTTCGTGCTCGCGGGCGGCGGCGCCAAGCTCCATGGATTGCTCGACTTGGCGGAAACGACGTTTCACCTTCCGGTGCGCATCGCCGAGCCGAAAGGCCTCGCCGACATGCCCGAGCAGGTCGCCCAGCCCGAATACGCAACGGTTGTCGGTCTTGTGATGTACGGCGCGAAAGCCCGGCGCGCGTCGCCGCAACGCGGGGGAAATCTAGTATCCAAATTAAAGTCCATGTTCGCAGGCGCATCGTAAACCGCCCTGTCGGCGCGCCAAAACGCGCCGCGAAGCGACGCTGCCGGCGAATATGGGGAAGGCTGAGGGAAGCATGACAGCAAAAGATATGGGGATTCGCATGAGCTTCAGCGAAGAGCTGTCGCCGGCGAAGATCAAAGTCATTGGTGTAGGCGGCGGTGGGTGCAACGCCGTGAACCGCATGATTCGCGCCAAAGTCGAAGGCGTCGAATTCATCACGGCCAATACCGATCTTCAGGCGCTGAAGCTTTCGCAGGCGCCGCTGAAGATTCAGCTTGGCGCGAAGCTCACCAAAGGGCTCGGCGCGGGCGCCAACCCCGAGACCGGGCGCAAAGCCGCGCTTGAGGACACCGAAAAGATTATCGAGTCGCTCGAAGGCTCGGACATGATTTTCATCACCGCTGGTCTCGGCGGTGGAACTGGCAGCGGTGCAGCGCCGGTCGTCGCTTCGCTCGCGAGTGAACTTGGCGCGCTCAGCGTCGCGGTCGTCACTAAACCCTTCGCCTTCGAAGGCAAGCGCCGCATGTTGCAGGCCGAGCAGGCACTGCAGGAATTGATCGGCGCAGTCGACACCGTCATCGTCATCCCGAACGAGCGCTTGATGGAAACCGTCGAACGCGGCACGAGCTTCTTCGACGCGTTCCGCATCGCCGACGATATCCTTCGCCAGGCGGTGCAGGGCATTTCCGACATCATCACCGTGCCCGGCATCATCAATCGCGACTTTGCCGATGTGAAGGCGATTATGCACGGCCAGGGCTACGCGGTGATGGGCACCGCTGTCGGCACCGGCACGAGCCGCGCCGTCGATGCCGCCAATCGCGCGATCGCCAGCCCACTGCTCGAGGACAATTCGATCCAGGGCGCGCAGGGTATCCTCATCAACATCTCTGGCAGTTCGAGCCTCACGCTGCAGGAAGTCCACGAAGCATCGTCGGTCATCCAGAAGGCCGCGCACGAAAACGCCAACATCATCTTCGGGGCCGTGCAGGACGACCAGATGAAAGACACCGTGAAGATCACGGTGATCGCCGCCGGCTTCAAGGACGCCAACAAGAAACTGGTCAAGGAAAAGCCGTCCTTCATGCCAAAAACCTGGAAGGTCGAGCCCGAAATTGCCGAAGCCGAACCGGCTCCGCCGCCACCTCAGGTGCCAAACGTCGTGCATCAGGTGCAGGAAAACGTTCGCGAAGTCAGCCGCGACGTTCCAGCAATGGACGACCTCGATGTGCCGACGTTCCTCCGCCGCGCACAAAAGGCATAACCAACTTCAAAACCCCAGGGAGGGGCGCGCCAATGTCGCGCCCCTCATTGTTTTGCGATGCGCTCTTCTGTTGTTGCGTTTACTCAATTATCGCGCCGCCCAGAATATTCGCAAGCCTCCCGCTGTTTTCCGGTCGCATCCCCGCTCCCGCAACGTACAACGCCGACTCCGAAATCCCGTCGATTCCAAGCGCTCTTTCAATCCTTGAGTCCGCAAATGCCATCGTACAAAACGGTGCGAGACCCAGCGAAGTCGCCGTCAGGCAGAACGTCTGGCACAGGTGCCCCGCCTCGATGAGAACGGCGCGATACGCACGCGCGTAATCGTATTTCCATCGCGTGCGGGCAAAAACAGCCGTGAGGAACACGACGAAGGCTGCCGAACCGTACCATTCCTGATTCGCCAGAAGTTTCGCGATGTCGCGCGAAGTGCCTCCGCGCCGGAGAAGTTCCAGATGATGGTCCGCTGCATTGTAATGGTAGAAGCCGGCGCCTAAACCCGCGACATTTCGCGCCAGCAGGTAAGCTTCGACGGGATGCATCGCTCCGCCCGACGGAGAAGTCTTGACCGCTACCGATCCGATTTTCGGCAGTGCAACCCAATGGCGGATGCCCCAGGTCAGGCCGAGCAAATGTCCCAACGACGCGAACGGCACGGCCTCGACAGAGAATTTGCGCCACGTGCGCCGCTGAATCAGTACCCGTGCGAATTCATTGTCGGTCGTCGGAGTCGGAAGCGGAATCTGCTTCGCTTTGGCGTAACGCTTGATCGGGAGGGGAATCGGCTTCGATTTCGCCAACCGTACAAGCGCTCGAAATAGCTTCGCCGGGTCAGCCTCGAACGCCAAATCCTTGGTCGAAAAGTGAAAAAATCCCGCCGCCGGATTCCATTCGCTCCACGCTGCCAACTCCGCGTGCCCCGTGGGCAGCGCCTGATCTTCGCGCTGCAGAAGCGAATGCCGTACAAGTTCGGCCACCGCGCGCTTGAGCGACGAAGGCGCGTACTCCGTCATCGCCGCGCACAAAGCCGCAAATGATTTCCAGCGATCGAAAAAATGCAGCAGGGAAGCGGTCAGCGGGTGCGCCATTACCTGACGCCGCGTCAGGTAGTTTTCGAAGACCAGGTGCCCGCCGCGCCAGTAAGCGATCACGAACGGAGATCGCACGTAGCGCGGTGAGCGAATTCGTTGGGACGTAGGGGAAGATCGCGACTTTGAACTCAGTGCCTTTGGTGCGCGCGTCTGTTTCCGGCGGCTCACGAGTAAGCGGCCGCGTGTCGGCTATTCGTCGTCGCCCGCCGGTGAGAATCCGTGGGTCATAATGCCGTGGCAGATGTCCTTCAATGTCGCCAATGCGGTGTTGAGATTCTTGATGTCGAGGTCGATCTGCTTACGGTCGGCCACGGATACCTTGGGCTTGATTTTGCGCAGGCTCTTTTCCGCCTTTTGGATCTGTACCTTGATGGGCTTGAGGGAAACCACCAGTTTCTTCTTTGCCATGTCAGCCTCCGTTCGGGGATTCCGGAATGTCGATCCGGGCAGTGGGTAACGTTCTTCGATTACGAGGTTTCGCGATCGAGAACGGCGAGTCTAACGGACTCGTCATGTCGCGTCAAGAAACACAGTCATGAAAATATTGAAATGCTGCGCCATCGAACGCGCGAGGCTTGGATCGTTACGGCTTGGCTCGTGCTCCGTCTGAATTTGCCACCGACTGTGTCATGACGGGATGTCTCAAATGCTCTGGCACGTTCATCCGCGCGAGCAACTTTTCGAATCCGCTGTCTCCGCGAAGAAATGCAAACACCGGATGGACCGCCAGGTTCACCATGCGCGCGTTCTGTTCCGCAAAACCTTTTTCCAGCCACTCCAGCGTATCCTGTTTGCGTTCCATGCCAGCATACAGAGTTGCCCATGCGTAAGGAGAAATGTACGTTCCGCTTGGAGCGAGCAAAAACTCCTGCAAGATTTCCCGCGCCTGTTCGGTCTTCCCGGCCTGCGCGTAAGCGTTGGCCAATTCGGCCTTGCGACCCATGTCGCTGGGCGATAGTGATACCGTGTTCCGAAACTCGGCGATCGCCTGGTAATACATTTTTTTCTGCAGGTATGCCTGCCCCAGGTAACCGTGCGCCACGACAAATCCCGGATCGAGCCGCAGCGTTGTCTTCTCCGCCTCAATCGCGCGATCCGGATCGCCCGCCAGGTAGTAGCACCATCCGACATTCGCATTGATGATCAGCGATCGCGGATCGATGTCGCGGGCGAGTTTGATCTCTGTGATCGACTCCTGCTTGCGTCCGGTCGCCGCGAGCGTCAGCGCGTACCAGTGAATCGCCGTGGCATAGCCGGGATTCAATGCGATCGCGCGCTGAAATTCGCTTTCTACGCCGTCCCATTCCAGGTGATAGAACCGGATCGCCGCGAGCGCCGCGTGCGCTTCCGCCAGGTGTTCGTCGAGCTCGAGCGCCTTCATCGCCGCCGCTTTCGCCTCGGGAATCACTTCCGCCGGCGGGCGGATTTGATACGTGTCTACATTGAGCAGAGCGTCGGCAAGTCCCGCCCAAGCCGCGGCATAGGTCGGATCCTGCGCGATCGCTTCATGATAAAACCGCACCGCAGCGTTAATCCCTTCCGGCGTCCGCTTGTCGATCTCATACCGCCCCTTCAAATACGCTTCATAGGCTTGCGGCACAATTGGCCGCCGGCTCGCAAGTTGTGAAGCCTCCGGCTCCGAGAGTTCAACCTGTATCCCTCGCGCGATTGCCGTGGCCACGTCGCTCTGCAACGCCAGCACATCGCTGAAGTCGCGCTCGTAGCTGTCGGCCCACAAGCTGCGTTCCTCCGATGTCTGGATCAGCTTCGCCGAAATACGCACCCGTCCGTCCGACCGAAGCACCGAGCCCTCGACGATCGCATCCACATTCAGATCGCGAGCGATATCCTCGAGCGATTTCTGTGTTTTCTTGTACTGCATCACCGACGTGCGCGAGATCACACGCAACTTTCGAATGTGCGACAGCTCCGTGATCAGCGCGTCCGTCATCCCATCCGAAAAATAATCCTGCGCGGGATCGCCTGACAGATTTTGCAGCGGCAGTACCGCAAGCGACTGAATCGCGCCCGGAACCGCGGTCTGGCGTTGTCCTCGTTTTCCAATCATCCAAACTGTGCCGCCAACGACGGCAACGACCGCCACGAAAATCGCCGCGCCATACCAGAGCCGCTTTCGCGAACGGTTGAAACGCTCCTCGGTTTCCTGCAGCGCCAACGCTGCGAAGGGGATCCGCTCCGACCGCGAAGCCGTCGCCGCCGCTTCCAGGGCCGCGCGCACTTCGCCACCCGACCTGTATCTCTGCGATGGATCTTTGTCCAGGCACTTCTCGATCACCGCCTGCAGCACGGGCGGCACTGGCGGCACGATCGGCGGCGCAGGCTCGCGCAGAATCGCCGCGCTCAACTCGTATGCCGTTCCGCCGCGAAACGGCCGTTTCCCCGTCGCCATTTCGTACAGCACCACGCCCAGCGCCCACACATCGCTGCGCTGATCGGCTTCTTGCCCTCGCAGCAGCTCCGGCGCCATGTACGGTAGCGTTCCCGTCACCGAATGCTGGTCGTCCCAGCCTCCGTCGAACTTGGTCGTATCCTCGCTAGCGTTTTGTTCCACGAGCCGCTGCGACAGTCCAAAATCGAGCAGTTTCAATCGGCCTGACGGCGTCACCCACACATTGCCCGACTTCAGATCGCGATGAACGATCCCTCGCTCGTGCGCGTGTGCCAGCGCATCCGCAAGCTGCGTTCCGTATCGCACGACCATGTCCGAGGGAAGGGATCCGGTAAGAATTTCCTGCGTCAGCGAATGGCCCTCGACATATTCCATGGCCAGATAAGGCTGGCCGTCCTCTTCGCCAACCTCATAAATCGTACAAATGTTGGGATGGTTGAGCGACGAGATCGTTCGCGCTTCGCGCAGTACTTTTTCACGCGCTTGTGGATCTTGCTCGAGGCTTTGCATCGTCAGGAATTTCAGCGCGACGTCGCGATCCAGCGTCAAATCCCGCGCCCGGTACACGACGCCCATCCCGCCCTCGCCCAGTTTGTCCGTGATGGAGTAATGCGAAATCGCTCGACCGATCATGACACACGCCGTGCGTCCGAGTTGAACACAGCATTAGATTACAGGCAACTGCCAGGGCGCGGTGAATTTCCGCCAACTACTATTCGTGATTTCGCAGCGAGGTAGCACAGGCACACCGGCCTGTGCCGAGGTAAGCCAAACTATAGAACTATCCTCCCGAGCGCAGCGAGGGACCTGCTTTTCTCGCCGGGCTCAGGCCGATTACAGCCTTTAGGCGCGCCTGTTGCGCACCAGGGACAAAAATTCATCGCGCGTCTGCTTATTACTCCGGAACTCCCCAAGCATCGCGCTGGTAACCGCCTGCCCATGCTGCTTTTCCACGCCGCGCATCTGCATGCACAAATGGCGCGCTTCGATGATCACGCCGACGCCCTGCGGCGCGATCTTCTCCTGGATCGCTTCCGCAATCTCGCTGGTCATCCGTTCCTGGATCTGCAACCGCCTCGCAAACATGTTCACCAGCCGCGCCACCTTACTCAGACCGATCACCCTCTTCGTCGGCAGATAGGCGATGTGCGCTTTGCCAAAAAAGGGAAGCAAGTGGTGTTCGCAGAGGCTGAAAAACTCGATGTCTTTCACCACGACCATCTCGTCATACGCCACGCTGAACGTCGCACCGTTCAACAGGTGATCGACGTTCTGGTGATACCCGTTCGTCAAGAATTTCAGAGCCTTCTCGTAGCGTTCCGGCGTCTTGCGCAGTCCTTCGCGTTCCGGATCTTCGCCGATCAGCTTGATGATCTCCCGGATGTGATACGCGATCGACTTCGCATCGCGCGTCTTATTGTCGTCGAGCAGAATTTCTTCCGTCGGCTTGTTCATCCCTGGTCCTTTCAGCGCCCCCGCGGCGCTGCCTCCGAGTCGCTGGCGGCATCTTCCCCTGTGTACTCAAAACTGTTATTCGCAGTCTCTTCGACGCGCACGCGCTCCAGCTTGGCCTTCGGAAACGCTCGCATACGCCGGAAAATCTCGATGCACAGATTTTCCGTCGTCGGCACTTCAGTGCGAAACGCCTCGACTTCTTCATTGAGCGACCGATGGTCAAACGGATCGAGCACTTCTCGCTGCGCGAAACCGTCCAGATCGGCTAGATTCGCGATCATTCCCGTCGCCGGATCGACTTCGCCGGACACGCTGATCTCCACCACATAGTTGTGCCCGTGCCCGCACGGGTTATTGCATTTACCGTAGGTGCGCGCGTTCTCTTCGTCGCTCAGATGCGAACTGTGCAATCGATGCGCCGCCGCGAAGCGGTACCGCCGGCCCAGTTCCACTTTGATGTTTCCCGCAACATCCGGATTGCTCATGACGCGTTTCGCCCTGCGCCATTGCGATAACAATCCGCGAACAGATCAGGCGATTCGTACAATCTCACCCGGTGCAGCCGCCCCTGTGTAATCTTAGGCTCGAGCAGATTCCAGATCACGCGCGCCACGTTTTCGCAGGTCGGAATCTGCCCCGCGAGTTCCGGCACTTCGAAATTCAAATGCCGGTGATCCATCCGCCGCATCACTTCCTGCTCCAGAATCTTCTTCAAATCGCTCAGATCCACGACCATGCCCGTCGTCGGATCGGGCTCGCCTGCCACGGTAACTTCCAGCGTGTAGTTGTGCCCGTGTCCGTGCGGATTGTTGCACTTCCCAAAGACCCGCTGATTCTCCTCCGGCGAAAATGCCGGATTGTTGTAGCGGTGCGAAGCCGAGAACTCGATTTTGCGCGTTAGCAGAACCATGGTTAATATTTTGTCACGTCCCAACCGAAATCGAGCTATCGAGCCGGTCCGCTCGCGCCGACCGAAACCTCACGGCCCTTCCACTCCACTTTGCCGCTCGAATGCGCGCGGTAAGATGCAAATAGCACACCGCCATACATCACCACAGCGGGCACATAGTAGAGGATGAACGACCCTGGGTATTGGTTACTGCGCAGATCCAGCCCATAGCCGGCCTGCCGTACCAGCAAAAGAAACATCCCAGCCATAAGCGCGAACGGCATCCATAACCCTACTAGAATCAGCAAGAACGGGATCCATGGAACCGCCGAAAAGAACTCCCGGTAGGTCGCTCCCGGCGATCCGGCCACCAGCAGATACAGATTCTTTTTCCAGCCTTCCCACATCGCCGCAAACGACCGGTACATCCGTGTGCGCACCAAGCCCGTGCCCGCGCCAAACCAGATGCGATACCCGGCGCCTTTCGCATTCCGCGCCAGCGCCACATCTTCGAGCACTTCGCCCGCAATCGCGGCGTGACCGCCGATCGCATCGTACGCATCGCGCCGGATCATCAAAAATTGACCATTCGCCGCCGCCGCCCGCTTCTGCGGGTCGTTCACATCTTTGAATGAAAAATGGCGTGCCAATCGGCAATACACAAAAGGCATCAGCGACTTCTCGTACCAACTCTGCGTAACCTGCTCCGGCGAAAACGACACCAGAGCCGCGTCCGAATCCCGCGCGATTTGTAGGGCCCGCGCCGTCGCACCGGGCAAAAGTTCCGCATCTGCGTCGGTAAAAAGCAGCCACCGATGCGCGGCTTCGGCCGCGCCCCGCCACACCGCGTTGTTTTTCCCGGTCCATCCCGCGGGGACGTCACTGGTTTCAAAGAGCCGCAACATATGCGTTTCCGCCATCAACCGACGCACCGCCTCTGCCGTCCCATCCGTAGATTGATCGTTCACCACAGCGATTTCAGCGATCTCAGCTTGCTGTGCCAGCCCCTTCACGCACGTGGCGATCACCGCCTCTTCGTTCCTCGCCGGAACAATAGCGCTGACGCACGACTCGCTCTCGGCGTTCTGCCCAAACATCGATTCTTCGACCGTCGTTTTCGAATTGGGCGTTGTGCTGGGCATGGTTGAGGTTGGCGGAGCCGTCCGGAACCAGACGTTCCGAATCAAATGGGGATACGCTAGTATAACACTCGATGGGAATAGGCCGGAAAATAGCGAATTGGGTCGCGATCGGCGCTGCGCTCGCCGTACTCCTGATTTTTGCCTTGCCCAGCTACCGCCAGGGCGAAGCATCAATCGCCGGCAGCACCGCACGGGATTTTCCGCTGACGATCGACGGCAAGCCTACCCGCTTGTCTGATCTCCGCGGCAAAGTCGTCGTCCTCAATTTCTGGGGTTCCTGGTGCCAGCCCTGCGTTGAGGAAGCGCCCGGTCTCAACCGTCTTCAACAGCACATCGCGTCGCACAACGCGATCGTCCTCGGAGTCGCCGCCGACGAAGACGACGCCGCCTACAAAAAATTCCTGCTCGACCACACCATCGGCTACCCTACCTACCGCGATCCCGCCACGAAAGAAAATCGCTCCGCGATCGCCGAGTCCTACGGCACCGTCATGGTCCCCGAAACGTACGTCATCGACCGTCACGGCAAAATCGCCCGCAAAATTATCGGCTATCAAAAGTGGGACTCGCCCGAAATGCTCGCCTACTTCGACGCCCTGCTCTCGCAATCGTAGTGGAGAAGTCCGACGTCACGAGCAATCGACCACGCGGGTAACGCGGTACTTAATTATTACGACTATTGGATGCTCAGAGGAAATATCAACCGGTTCATCAACGGACCGGTCGTCCCTGTAATCACAACAGTGACGTAGCCAGTAACGTCCAGTATCACTGGAGCCGACTGCGAGGCCTTGTGCCCAGCATCTCCACTGTAAATCGCACAAATCTGATAGATACCAGCGGTTCCGAGAGCGAGCGGCAACGTTGCCGTTCCGTTCCCTACCGGAACAGGTGTAAATCCCCCGGCGTTAACAACCGAAAATGTTACAGTCCCACCGGCGGGTCCTGTTGATTGAACGCTCGCCGTTGCGTTGAAGCATCGCTTTGTTTCGTAAACGACGAACGAACTGAACCAACATGGTTCGGCGCGAATGGGCAGGAGCTCGCACTCCATCAAACCGCTGGGGCCAAAACGCGCTCTGGCCGCATCAAACCACTTCTTTCCAATGCCGCCAGCCCCCACAAACACAAACTCAACCTCAATCCCTCCGAACTCACCGAAGCCAGCGACCAATGTCGGCGCGCTCGACCCCATCGAAGCCCCCGCCTCGCCCAGCGGTCAGGCCACCGTCGCCGAAGCCAGCCGACGCCTCCTACCCTGGCTCATTGCCGTAGCCTTTTTCATGGAGTCGCTCGATACCACAATTTTGAACACTGGGGTTCCGACCATCGCTGCGGCCCTCCACGTCGCGCCCCTCGCCATGAAATCGGTGCTCGCCAGTTACACGCTGAGCCTCGCCGTCTTCATCCCCATCAGCGGATGGATGGCCGACCGCTTCGGCACCCGCCGCGTCTTCTCCTCCGCCATCGGCATCTTTGCACTCGGGTCGTTGCTCTGCGGCCTCTCCACCAACATCCACGTCCTCGTCGCCTTCCGCATCCTCCAAGGCTGCGGCGGCGCCATGATGGTTCCCGTCGGCCGCCTGACGATGGTGCGCACGTTCCCCAAGTCCGAACTCATCCGCGCGATGAGCTTCGTCGCCATCCCCGGACTCATCGGTCCGATGCTCGGCCCGATCGCTGGCGGCCTCATCGTTGGCTATCTTCACTGGCGATTCATTTTCTTCGTCAACGTTCCGATCGGCCTCGTCGGCCTCTATCTCGTCTATCGCCACTTGCCCGACTATCGCGAAGAGCGCACCGACCCGCTCGACGTCGTTGGCCTCATCCTCTTTGGCTCCGGAGTCGCGCTGCTGTCTTACGTTCTTGAGGTCTTCGGTGAGCACACGATCGGCACCCGCGCAGTCGTCGGCTTGCTCGTGGTATCGATGGCGTTGCTCGCGGCCTACGGCCTGCATGCATCAAAATCGGCCCACCCGTTGCTGCGTCTGATGCTGTTCCGCATCCGCACGTTTCGCGCCGCCGTTGTCGGCAGCTTCGTCACGCGCCTCGGCATCGGCGGCATCCCGTTTCTGTTTCCATTGCTGTATCAGGTTGGACTTGGCTACACGCCGATTCAATCGGGCTTGCTGATGATGCCGCAGGCGTTCGCGGCGATGAGCCTCAAGATAACGATGCCGAAAATCCTCGCGCGTTTCGGCTACCGCGCCGTGCTCGTTTCCAACACGCTCATCATCGGCGCGATGATCTGGGGATTCTCGACGATCGGCGTCGGCACGCCCGTATGGCTGATCGTCATCCAGCTTTTCTCCTACGGATTTTTTACGTCGCTGCAATACACCAGCATGAACACGCTGGTCTATGCCGAAATCGACGAAGAAGAAGCGAGCGCCGCCAGTTCCATCGCGAGCACCATGCAGCAGATGTCTATCAGCTTCGGCGTCGCGACCGCATCGCTGGTCACCGCGTTTTTCCTGCCCGAAGTCGCTCGCTCGAATCCACCCGTCTTCATTCGTGGCATCCACCACGCCTTCTATGTCCTCGGCGCGATGACGGCAATCTCCACCATAGTATTCCGCAAGCTAAAGCGCGACGATGGCAACGCCGTCAGCAGCCACAAAGAAGCCCACGGAGGCTGAAGACACCCGCGTTAACGCGATTGTTGCTCCTGAGCTTACGCGCTCAACGCGCCGTGCTTAAACTGATCCGCGATGTACTCGCTCGCCCTCATCGAAAACGCCAAAATCGAAAGCGTGGTCGTCTTATCCGTGCAATTCAAAAACGCACTCGCATCCGTAGCAAAAAGATTCGGCACATCGTGTGTTTGCCCAAATTTGTTGGTAACAAAATGCTTCGGATCGTCCCCCATCCGCAAGGTCCCAGTCTCGTGCAAGCTGTAACCGGGAATCTCCGGATGATCGCTGCATCCTTCATACGCCGCGCCAGCGGCGTGGAAAATCTCGCGACTGACCTGCTTGCCGTGTTCCCACATCTTCAACTCATTCTCGCCCCACTTGAAATGAATCCGCGCCACCGGAATTCCAAACGCGTCTTTCACTTCCGGATCGATCTCCACGAAATTCGTCTCGCTCGGCAATGACGGCGCCTGTATCCCCAGATTCACCGGCGCCGGATACCGGCGCTTGATCGCGCGCTTGAATTCCGAACCGAAGCCCTCGATCCTCTCCGTGTCGGGAAATTCTCCGCACCCACCGCCCGGATACATCGAATATCCGCGAATAAATGCCTCCTGGTGCGGGCTCTTCAAATTCTGCCAGCGCGGCAGCCACGCAATCTCCGCGGTCGAAACGTTGTCCGGAAAACTCGGTTGCCCCAGCAGTTGCGGCAGATAGCCATAAGCCGTGCTGCCATAGATGTGATCGCAAAGATTGCGCCCGGCCTGTCCGCTTGAATTCGCAATCCCGTTGGGCCAGAAGCGCGACTTTGAATTCAGAATGATGCGCGCGCTCTCGACAGTCGAAGCCGCAACGACCACAGCGCGACCATAAACCTCGACTTCCTGCTTCGTCTGCCGGTCGACATACGCGACGCCGGCCGCGTGCCCCTTGTCATCGACTAGAATATTCTTGGCCAGCGCGTTCGTGCGCAGCTCCAGATTCTTCGTCGCCTCCGCCGCGGGCAGTAAATAGCGCGGCGACGAAAAAAAAGCCCCGACGTCGCATCCTTCCGTGCAATTTCCGCAATAGTGGCAGGCGGGATGTCCGTTGTGGTTCTGGGTCAGCTGCGCTTCGCGATCCGGCAAATAAGGCACGCCGACTTTGTCCGCCCCCGATTTCAGAATCCAGTCGAAGCAACGAAAATTCATCGCCGGAATATATTCGCCGTCCGGATTACTCGGCCGGTTCTGTACCGTGCTCGCAACTCCGATCAGTCGTTCGACCCGCGAGTAATACGGCGCGATCTCTTCATATTTGACCGGCCAGTTCACGCCAAATCCGTCGATACTTGCGGCCTGAAAATCGATGTCGCCCATACGCGCCGCGCTGCGGCCCCAGAAATTCGTCTTGCCTCCAACGGCAAAACAGCGCGGCCACATCCACTGCGTTCCTGGCGACGTCGTGTAAGTAATTTCGTGCTCCCAGATTCCGGCGGTGTACTCGCTGTCCATGTAGCCGTAAGACTGCGCGCGTTTTCGCGGATCGTTGAAGCCGCGGTACTTCATGTCGTACGGCATCCGGTGATTTCGAAAGTCTTTGCCGGGATTCAGCACGCGGCCCGCGTTCAGCGCGCACACCTTCAGCCCGGCCTCGCACAGCGTCTTGATCGCCATCCCGCCGCCGGCGCCTGTTCCGATCACGATCACATCGTAAATTTGTTTTGGCATGCGCGGATTCCTCGCGGTGCGTTTCAATACTTCGGTGGTGGCAGATGCAGGTGTTCGCGATCGTTCACGTGCGGACAGCTCGGCGACTCGGTATAAAACTTCAAGCCGGGATAATCCAGTTCTTCAAGCCCGACACGCGAAGTGTAAAAGCCCATCAAGGTGTATTCGCGGATCAGCTTGAAAAACGCGCGGCCATCTTCTTCGCCGTCTCGATATTCTGTTTTGTACGCGAGGTGCCGCAGGATGTCGTTCTGCTCCGGGGGCGCGAGATCCATGAATTTCTTCCCGTGCAACCGCTCTGAGTGAGCGTTCAGCCAGCTCAATCCCAATCGAAAGTCGTACGGTAGGCCGTCGTCGCTGTAGACCATGAAATCGACGAACTCGGCAACGCCCGCTTCGCGCGACCCCGCTCCGCCATCGCTCGGGATGATCATTTCAGTGAGCCGCTCGATCATGACGTATTCATCGGCGGTAAAAAATTGCGGCGAATACGCCGCGCGCTTGATCTGCATCGAGTCCGCGCTGACATGCTCGCAGGCAAATGACCACTTGCTAAACCCCGAAAACCCCGCGGCAAACGCCGCGGTCGCTAGAATCCGCAACATCTCCCGCCGCTCAATACTTTGCCCGGCCATATGCTCTTTTTGCCCTCCCTGTTCCAGCGCGATATTCGCGATATCAATGGAGGGGCGCAGCACCGCGCCCCCGTCTCGGCACCACTTCAACGACGAATGCCGCCCCTGACGAGCTGTCATCCTGGGCGAAGGATCCAAGCGACTACTTACATCACGCTCGCAAACTCTCGCTCAGCTTAAATACCGCACGCTCTCCGCAATCAACTTATTCGTCGGTTCGTGCGGATCACCTCCTCCGCTGTATTCGATCGAGCAGTAGCCGCGATAGCCGCTCGATTTCAAAATGCCGAATGTCTTGGCGAGATCGATCGGATAATCTTTTCCTTGCTGCTCGAAATCGCCGTCTTTCACATGGCAAATTCCGTAAGCATGTTCAAACATCGCCGTGATCGCGCGATACGCAAACTCGGCATCGCCGCTCATCATCGAATTCGCGAAGTCCGGCAACGCATGCAAATACGGATTGCCGACACCCTCGATCACCTTCACGATGAAAAATGCCTCTTCGCTGACGAGGTTGTCGTTCTCCATGTGGATGACGACGTTTTTCGACGCACCGTAGCGGGCCACTTCCTTCATGCTCTCAACAGCGTTCTCAAGATTCGGCGGAGTGTTCTTTGCGGGCGCCAGGTTCGTCCGAATGCTTGGCGATCCGATTGCCATCGCAATATCGACCCACTGTTTCGCATACTCCACAGCAGCTTCGCGTGTCGCGCGGTCCGCATCGTAGAAACTCTTCTCCTGGTCGACGGCGATGTTGACCGGGTGCGCACCGGCTTTCGCAATCGCATTACGAAAACTTGCGAGATATTCACGTTTTGTCGAAGAGAAGTGCAAATTGTAGGGTTCGATGCCGCGGACGTTAAATGTTTTGACGACGTAAGCGCCGAAATCTTTCAAGTCCATGCCCGGCTTCGTGAGATCGCGGTCGCTGTTCGTCGGCGATTCGATGTATGCGCGAAACGGCCATGCCGCCACCGCCAGTCGGTCCCGCGGGGCCATCGGAAAATTCACGTGCGGCGCCGCGTCAGCCGGCGCGCCAGCGAACGGGAAGCCGTCACCGAACGCAGCGGTTGCGAGAGTGGCACCGGCGCCAAGCGCCGCGCCCGCTCCGATCGTGCCAAGCTGTTTCGCAAACGCTCGTCGAGTCAGTACGTGGACCACGCGAATCTCCCGCATCCGGAAATCGATGACCGCTTCTTCGGACGGAAACGGAAAGATGGTACACCCATCTTTCGTCGGTTTAGACGAAGAACATAGGAGAAGGGAAGTAGAAGCAGGAACCTAGAGCACGAGTGCGTTGATGTCAGGCACTTCGAGAACGCTTTTCGGCGCGCCGCTTTTCGCGATCGTGACCATCGCGCGGCCGAGGTCTTCGGTTGTCGTCACGAACTTGGGCGCCAGCACCTTCAGGACCGGATAGAGCGGCGCGACAATCGGGTAAATTGCACGGTACAACGGTGTTTTCGATTTGATTCCGTGCATCGGCTGAATGTAACCGGGGCGCAACATATACGCCGCTTTGAAGCGTTCGCGTAGCAGATCATTTTCCGTGCGGCCTTTGACGCGAGCCCACATGCTGCGGCCGTGTTCGGAGCTGTCGGTGCCCGCTCCGGAAATGTACAGAAACGTCATGCTTGGATTCAGCTGTGCGAGCATGCGCGCGACCGACAACGTGAGATCGTGCGTGACTCGCGTGTAGTCGGCCTCGCTCATTCCCGCCGAGGTGACGCCGAGACAGAAGAAGCAGGCGTCGTAGCCAGCGAGTCGCGTCGCGATGCTGGACAGGTCGAACAAATCGCCGTGAATGACCTCGCGCAATTTCGGGTGTTGCTGTCGGGTCGCACTGCGCCCGATGACGAGCACCTCCGTCACACCGGGATCGAGCAAACACTCCCGCAGTGCGCCCTGCCCAACCATCCCCGTCGCACCGAATAAAATGACTCTCACAAGTTCTCTCCGACCGAGTAATGAAGTCCAAAGCGCCAACGACTACAGGTTTGTTCTGCGCAGGCGCAGCGCATTGCCGATCACCGACACCGAGCTGAGACTCATCGCCGCACTGGCGATCATAGGCGATAGCAGCCAGCCAAAGAACGGATAGAGCGCTCCGGCAGCAATCGGAATGCCGAGCGTGTTGTAGAGAAACGCGAAAGCTAGGTTCTGCTTGATGTTGCCGATGGTAGCGCGGCTGAGCCGGCGGGCGCGGAGAATTCCGTGCAGATCGCCTTTCAGCAAAGTGATTCCCGCGTTTTCGATGGCGACGTCAGTGCCGGTGCCCATCGCCATGCCAACATCGGCGGCGGCGAGCGCCGGCGAATCGTTAATCCCGTCGCCGGCCATCGCCACGACGTGACCCTGTGCGCGCAGTTTTTTGACGAGCTCGGCTTTTTGCTGCGGCTGCACTTCGGCTTCGACCTGGTCGATGCCGAGTTCACGCGCAACGCGCGACGCAACGTCGTGGAGGTCACCGGTCGCGACGACGACGTGGATTCCGTCGGCGCGCAATTCGCGGATCGCAGCCTCGGCGGAAGATTTGATCGGATCGCTCAGCGAAATTCTTCCCACGAGGTTTTGCCCGACAGAGACGTAAGCCGTGGTTGCTGCTTCGGTTTCAGCGGACGATGCCGGTTGCTTGGCCGCGGAAATATCCGCTCCCTGGGCTTTGAGAAAATTCAGCGTGCCGACGCGAACGAGTTGATTTTCGATGCGGCCTTCGGCGCCGCCTCCTGCGGTCGCGCGAAAATCGGAAACCGGCGACAACGCGATTTTGTTTTCCTGAGCGGCGCGTACGATCGCGCGGGCGAGCGGGTGTTCGCTGGCAGCTTCGACGCTCGCGGCCAGACGGATGAACTCGGATTCCGAAATTCCACTCATACCAAATGCTGCCACGCTTTCGACGGTCGGCTTCCCTTCCGTGAGAGTTCCGGTTTTGTCGATGACGAGGGTATCGACCTTGGCGAGCGTTTCGAGGGCTTCGGCGTTGCGGACCAGGATGCCGGCGTGTGCACCTCGGCCGACTGCAACCATCACGGACATCGGCGTTGCGAGTCCCAGCGCGCAGGGGCACGCGATGATCAAGACTGCGACAGCGGCGACAATCGCGTGCGGAAAACGGGGCACCGGACCGAGCGAGGCCCAGGCGAGAAACGTGATCGCTGCGGCGATGACGACAGCAGGAACGAAATAGGCGGCGACGCGATCCGCAAGACGCTGCATCGGTGCGCGGCTGCGTTGCGCTTCGCTGACGAGCTTCACGATTTGCGCGAGCGTGGTTTCGTTGCCAACGCGTTCGGCTCGCAGGATGAAGGCGCCGCTGGTGTTGAGCGTGCCGCCGGTGACTTTGTCTCCGGTGGATTTTTCGACGGGCATTGGCTCGCCGGTGACCATCGATTCGTCGATGGCGCTGCTGCCTTCGCGAATTCCGCCATCGACGGGTACGCGTTCGCCCGGACGGACGCGCAGCAAATCGCCGCGCTGTAGTTGGTCGAGCGTGACGTCTTGCTCGTTGCCGTTGGAGTCGATGCGGTGTGCTTGTTGCGGAGCGAGATCGAGCAGGGCACGAATCGCGCCAGAGGTGTGCTGCCGCGCGCGAAGTTCGAGCACTTGCCCAAGCAGCACCAGTGTGGTGATGACGGCGGCGGCTTCGAAGTACACGGGAGCGGAACCGTCCATGCCGCGCATCGTGGCTGGAAAGACCTCCGGAAAAATCGTGGCAATGACGCTGTCAAGATACGCGGCGCCGGTGCCGAGGCCGATCAGTGTGAACATGTTGGGGCTGCGATTTGCGAGCGAAGCCCAGAAGCGCTCGAAGAATGGCCAACCGCCCCCGAGCACGACGGGGGTGGCGAGGGCGAACTCGATCCAGTGGCGGGTCGCAGGCGCGATCGGCAGTCCGATCATGTCGCCGATCATCGAGAGGAGAAGGACCGGCAGTGAAAGTGCCGCGCTGATCCAGAATCGCTTGCGCATCGAATCGTATTCGGGATCGGCTTCAACTTCGGCAAATGGATCCATCGGTTCGAGCGCCATGCCGCAGATGGGGCAGGAACCTGGGCCTGACCGGATGATTTGCGGATGCATCGGGCAGGTGTAGCGCACGGTCGTTGCGGAATTTTTGGGTCGAGGTGCGGCGGTCTGATTCGTCGGAGCGGCTGCAATTTGCGTGACGGTATGATCGGGGTTCGCGTGAGCGGGCGTTGCCATACGGGTGGTGCCGGGCGCTGCTAGAAAGTGTCGTGGGTCTTGCTGAAAGCGGGCGGCGCAGCCTTTGGAGCAGAAATAATAAGGCTGGCCGGCGTAGTCGACCGTGGGGGCTTTGTTCGGGGCGACGGTCATTCCGCAGACTGGATCTTTTGTCGCCAATGGTTCTGGCACTTTGGGCCTTCTTTCTTTGTCTTGCGGGCGAATCACCTTGCAGAAGCCTCGGAAATCAAAGACGTCGGCAGGGAGGTCTTTCGAAGTTCGGGGCTCGCCGGTGCTACACCGGCGAGGCGGCAAAAAGGAATCAGCGGAGGTGCGCGTAGATCATTTCTAGCAATTCGTCGTACATCGCTTCGGACTCGGCTTTCTTTCCGCCCCGCAGGGCTTTGGCGGCGCAGTGATGCAGGTGATTGCGCATCAAGTTGCGGGCGACGCCGCGGAGCGCTTCCTGGACGCTGGCGACCTGGGTGACGATGTCGGCGCAGTAGCGATCGTCTTCGACCATTTTTTGCAGGCCGCGGACCTGGCCTTCGATGCGGCGGAGGCGTTTTAGATTCGCGTCTTTGAGTTGCGGATCGACGCCGACGGCTTTGCGCGGTCCGGCACCAATCGCGCAGGCGCAGTCGGCGGAGGCGTTGTGCTTGGTCGCGTGGCTCGCGGCGGAGTGAGTTTGGGTGTTGGTCGGCATCGTATACCCCCTGACCCTACATATACCCCTGGGGGCTATAGTCTGTCAAGTTCACGAAATGGCCGGCTTCCGGGCCGCTTTACCCGCCAGCTGGTCGCTCGAACCGGCAATGCTTAGAGTTGGCTGGCGGGCTTGAAGTCGCTGGTATAATGCACGGGCTATGACACTCGTTGAGATTACCTATGAATTGCAGGCGCCGCTGAGCATGGAGCAACTCCACAACTTGGGCGCGTTCGCGAATACCTACGGCTTGCGGAAGTTTCGCGTGGACGACGACAAGAAGCACTTGTCGTTTGAATACGATGCATCGCGGCTCAAGGAGACGGAAGTGGCGCACGTCCTGCGTCACGCTCGGATTCCCGTTACTCGCAAAGTGAATTGAAACGGCGTTCGCCCAGGCCGGTCCCTGCGACCGGCCAAGTGCTTTGATCTGCTGTGACGCTGCAGAACGCTGGCGGCGAAAATTCGCCGCTGCAACCCCTCCTATCGCAAGTTCCTTTTCATGATGGGTCTCCGGTGGCAATTTGTGGGCTCCGATTGAGAGGTCGGGAGGCTACTGCCCGTCAATTTTTCGCAGTTTGTAAACGTAGGGATGTAGGGGGTTGCGGACTAGGAGAATTGAAAGCTGTGCGGGGCCTGGAAGTCATTGATTTATGGTGGGTTACGGCTTTTTTTGTTGGAATTGGGCTTGGTGCGGATTTTGGTGGGGATTTGATGGACGATACCTCTTGCGGTGCGGCCGTAGGAGTCGCGTGGGAGCGAAATCGGAGTGAGGACCAACCCAGGGCTTTACGACGTGGTTCTACTTCGAGTTATGTGACCAGGAAGGTATGGAAAACTGCAAAATTCAGGTTCAAGAGGCGAACCTGGGGCACCCGAAAGCAAAGCTGAGAGCCAATGGGACGCCGGCGTTACCAGGCTCGGCGGTGGACTGTTTGGGTTGGTGGCTTACACCGTAAAGCGGGTGCGGGGGCGCCGCACTCCAAAGTAGTTCTATTACCTTCGTAACAGCTTTGGGTTTGGCGAAGCTCTATCGGTTTTTTTTCGGGGTCGGCGCAGACTTTGGCGATGAGCTTCTCTCTGGCTGGCGCGCGAAAGCTTCGCTACCTGCGGCGAGGCGTTCTTCTTGGCGGTGTTCTTCTCATTACTTCCTATTCATTGTTGGCGGACACCCGGGCGGTGGTGGGGCATCAGGACAGCGCTTGCTATTGCCACTGTGCTGTGTCGAAGGCGCGGAGTGGGTGCGCCAAGATGTGCGAGATGCCGAAGTATGCTTCGCGGTGGTGGGCGACTTCTTGTGCGCGGCCGAAGCGCAGTACGACGCATGACAATTCAAAGGCAGGGCCGCGGCTACCGCATCGGGATCGAGCGGAACATGCGGAGTTGATCGCGCCTCGGTAAGTCTTCCTTGTTTGAACAATCCAGCGATTGAAGAAAAACCGAGGGCGGCGGCTGACGCCTGTAATGACGAGCGGTTGAGGTTCTTCGGCTGCCGTTGTCGGGCAGCCTTAGAATGACAATGTGTGGGGGTGTGGCGCAGCAGCACCGCTTTTGGTTGGCGCAAGACGACCCGAAGAGCCGGCAGGGATGCCGGCGCTACCCGCACTTTATGAGGTTGTGACTAGGCGAGAGTTAGAGGACGGGCTTCGGCGACGGAAGGGGTGGATTTTACCGGGTCGTTTAGGAGTCGGGCTAGGATTTCGGGGATTTCGAAGATGGCCCGGTTGTTTTGGGCGGAGACGTTGCGGCGGAATTTGGCAAGTGTGGGCGGATCCAGGATTTGGGTTACGCCGGCGGCTACCTCTTTAAAGTTGTTCAGCACGATGCCTACCTGCTGTGCTTTTACCCATTCGGCGTTGTAGCGCTCCTGCGGAAGCGTCCAGGAGTTGCACTCGATCAGGACCGGGAGTTTGCGGACCATGGCTTCGGCGATGCTACCCGGGCCTGGCTTGCCGATTAAGAAATCGGCGGCGTGCATCCATTTGTGGACTTCTTTGGTGAAGCCGAGGACGGCGACGGGCATGCGCCATTGGCGGGCTTTGAGTTTGGCGGCGAGCTGTTCATTGCGGCCGCAGATCAAGATGAGTTGCACGGGGAGACCGGCGGCGTCGAGACGCTCTGTGATTTCGAACATGACTTTGGAGCCGTGGCCACCGAACAGGACGATGGCGGTGGTGAGGTCTGGCTTCAGGCCGAGTTCGGCGCGGAGCGCGATGGGATCGGAATTGTCGGGGACGTAGAAGTCGGGGCGGAGAATCATGCCTGAGGTGGGGAAGATGTGGGCGTCATCGTGACCCAGTGCGCGAGCCTGATCGACGGCGCGCTGGGTACCGGCGATGACGTATTGGTCCTGGATGGGCTCGATCCAGAAGCGTGGGGGGAAGTCGGCTAAGTCGGTGATGAGTGTGACGAAGGGGCGGCCGGGGCAGACGGCGTTCCAGCTTTCGTAGATCTCGCGATTGAAGTGGGGGATGACCGAGATGAGCACGTCGGCGGGATTTCTGCGCCAGGCATCTTGGAGGAGACGGACCAACGGACCGTGAAAGGTTCGAATGGTGGCTTGGAGGATGCGGAGGAGGGCGGTGGCGCCCAGGGTCCAGCCATTCTGGAGGAGCGTGTTGTACTGCTCCTGGATGCGGATCCCGGTGAGGCGGCGTAAGAGGTCGAGCTTGTCGGTAAGCTCCTGGAACTGGATGAGTTCGACCTGCCAGGGGCGTTGCTGCTGCGCGAGGATTGTTTGAAGGGCGACTGCGGCGTTGCGGTGACCGCCACCGGCGTCATGAAAAAGGATGTGAACGTTTTTCATGTGCGAATTGTTACACCTGTTTTGCAGTTCCGAACAAGGCATGCTACATGCCATGTGAATAACAGATCGAAGTGGTTTGTGCTCAATGAGTTCCATGAGCACGTTCATGCAAGTTTTGCCTGCTCTTCACCGATTGTTCATATCAACCCGTCAAAATAGGGGCATGCGATGCGACCTTCACGTTCACACGACAGCGTCGGGAATGTGCAGCACGCCAGGGCTCGGACGGGTGTGCCGAGAATCGTACAGCGACCCGCAAGAAGTGTACGACCGGGCGAAGCGACTGGGGATGTCGGTGGTCACGATTACGGACCACGACTCGATCGAAGCGGGCGCATCGCTGCGGCGATACCCGGACTTCTTTTTGAGCGAAGAAGTGACGGTGCGGTTGCCGAGCGGGACCGAGATGCACCTCGGCGCCTACGGCATCACCGAGCGCGACCATGTCGAAATCCAGAAACGGCGGAAGGATTTCGTGGCGCTGGTGATGTACCTGACCGAGCGGAAACTGTTTTTCAGTGTGAACCACGTGTTTTCGGGATTGACGGGACGACGCGAAGAAGAGGACTTCAGCTGGTTCGCATCGTATGCGCCGGCGTTTGAGACCCGGAATGGGCAAATGTGGTCGGAGGCGAACGCGAGCGCGACGCGGATGGCGCGGAAGCTGGGGAAGGTTGGGCTTGGTGGAAGCGATGCGCACACCGTCGCCGGAGTGGGCCTGACATACACGGAAGTATCGGCGGCGCGGACGGTGGACGAGTTTATCGGCGGGTTGCGAGCGGGGCGCGGAACGGTTCACGGAGTTCACGGAAGCTTCGCGAAACTGACGGCGGACGTTTATCGGATTGCGGGAGAATTCTTTAGAGAGAAGCCGTGGGCTTTGCCGATCTTGCCGCTCACGATTCTGGTGCCTGCGATTACGGCGGGGCATTGGATCAATGAAGTGCGGTTTTGCCGAAAGTGGACTGGGTTGTTGGAGAGAGAAGAGAAATGTCCGCGGATGTTGTGGAAGTTGGAGACCAGCGGCGCCGCGGGCCAATTTGGCGGACTGACCCTAGGCGCGTAAGGCGCATCGGATTTAGTGGGGCGGGTTTCGTTGTTGATCGGAGGTGCAGCGATGGCGGTTTCACGCAACCTCTGGGGATTTATCGAGCGGCGCGATCACCGGGTGATGCGCCGGATGAACCGCTGGCGCGCGCCACGGTGGATTCGCTATTGGATGATCGCAGCCACGCGTGCGGGCGACGGGTGGTTGTGGTACGGCCTGGGCATCATGCTACTAATTTACGGCGGGCCGCAGCGGTATGTTGCGGTGGAAGCTGCGGGCGCCGCCGGGATTGGCGGCGTCTTCGTATTCAAAATCATAAAGAGATTGAGCGCGCGGCCGCGACCGTGCCAGTTGGAGCCGCACTGCTGGTCAAAGGTGCTGCCGCCGGATAAGTTTTCGTTTCCGTCTGGGCATACGATGACGGCGTTTTCGGTGGCGCTGGTGGTGAGTTATTTTTATCCGGGGCTGGAGGCGCCGCTGTTTTTTCTGGCGATTAGCATTGCGGTGTCGCGGGTTGTGCTGGGGATGCACTTTTTGAGCGACGTGCTGGCGGGGGCGGTGCTGGGAGTGGCGCTCGGGTGCGGGGCGATCACGGCGTTTGCTTCGTTTGGGTTGGCGTAACGGAAGGATCCGCGTTTACTGTCTGGCGGCTTTGAATCGAACCGCGCATTCGTTCCTGGTGCGCCGGAACTACACTCCTCGCATGGCAAAGCAACCCGATTGGCTGGCGCAAGTGCGCGCGTTCTGTAAGGACTCGAGTATCGAAATTATGGGATGGGGCGCGGATACGCTCGTCGTGAAGGCAGCAGGCGCTGATCAAGCGAAGAAGATCGCGGGCGATCTGCGGTCATTCGGATTCGAGGCGATCGAAGACGAAAAAGATGCGGAAGCGGATATGCTTCTGCTCTCGCGGGATCGTGCGGCGACGATGGCAAGAATGAAGAGGTAATCGAGGCCGGCACCAGAAAAACTCCGACTCCCTCCACTAGGTGGTCGTTAGAGCGGTTTCGGGTGAGCCGCCAAAGCTTCGCGGAAGGCGGCCAAGTTGGATTTGTCGACGACGGCGGTGCCGGTGTCGACCCAGGACGGCATCGATGGGGCAGGCGCGGTACGCCAGTCTTTGAATTCGTGGACGGCGTTGTGGTGGAGATCGTCGAGGAATTTCAGGCCGTAGAAGGCCATGACGTAAGGCTTTTGCGTGACGGTGGCGTTGATGCCGCCGCGGTCGATCCAGGAGAACGTCTCGGGATCCTTATCGAAGGAAACGATCGCGATTTTTCCGGTCATGTCGACGCGATGTAGAGCATCGGCCACACCTGCGCCGCCGGACGCTTCGAGGCAAATCACACCGTCGAGCTTCGTTTTCTTTGCGATGATGGCGGAGACACCGTCGTAGGCCTGACGGGGGTCGCCCTTGTCGTCGATTGTCTGCAAAACCTTAATGCCGGGATATTTTTTCAGCGCTTCGTTGACGCCGCGGACGCGTTCGTCGAGGTTGGGCTGGCCGGGAATGGTGACGATGGCGATTTGGCCCTGGCCCTTCAGGATATCGGCGATGCGCTTGGCGCTTTCCTGACCGGCTTTGAAGTTGTCGGTACCGATGAAGGTGATGCGCTTGGAATCGGGGGCGTCGGCGTCGATGCAGATCACGGGGATGCCGGTTTGAACCGCGGCGTCGATCGCGCTCTTGAACAGGTCGGCGTTAGAGACCGAAACGAGAATGCCAGCGGGATGGAGAGCGACGGCTTTCTGAAAGGAGTCGAGTTCGTCTTTAGGAGAGAGGGTGGTGGGGCCGTCCATTTCCGCTTTTACGCCCATGGATTTGGCGGCGTCCGTAAGACCAGCCTGGGCTTCCTGCCAGTAGGGAATGTTGATGTTGGCGGAGATAAAGTAGTACTGCTCATCCTTAGCGTGGTAAGACTCCTCGCATGCGACCAGGCCTGCGCTCGAGGCGACGAGCAAAAACGCAGTCCACTTACGAAGGTGTTTCATACGACGTTCTCCTTTACGCATGTCCGGCCCTGGATGACAAAATCGACGGCTGGGAATTCGAAAACCTCGAGAGGTTTTCTGGTGGGCAAGACTATCACAAGCGGGGCGCGGTGGAGCGGTCGTGTTGGTGTATTTGGTGGATCTGCGCAGATGGAAAAGGAGCGTGTTGATTCGATTCAATGAATGTGGCTGGATGAGGAGTTGGAGAAGGGGAGCCGTGTGGAGAAAAGCGCGCGAGTTTTGGAAATATCGGTGGAGAACGCGGAGAGGGCTGTTGCGGCGGAACGCGCCGGGGCGTCGCGGATTGAACTGTGCGGCGATCTGCGGGTTGGAGGACTGACGCCGGGAGTTGGATTGATGCTGAAAGCGCGCGAGCGAGTACACGTGCCAATATTTGCGATGGTGCGGCCGCGGGGTGGGGATTTTGTTTATTCCGACGCGGAGTTTGCGGAGATGGAGCGCGCGGTGGATGTGGCGGCGAGCGCGGGGATGGATGGCGTGGTGCTTGGGATATTGGCGATGAATGGGCGCGTGGATGTTACGCGGACAGTGATGTTGGTGGAGCGGGCACGGCCGATGGCGGTGACGTTCCATCGCGCGTTTGATGTGAGTTCGGACTTGCTGGCGGCGCTGGAGGATGTTGTCGCGACCGGAGCGTCTAGATTGTTGACGTCGGGTGGAGCGGGGACGGCGGCGGAGGGATTGCTGCGGGTTTCGGAGTTGGTGAAGCGGGCTCGGGGGCGGATTGTGGTGATGCCGGGGAGCGGGATTACGGCGGTGAATGTGGCGGATATTGCGGACGTGACGGGGGCGCAGGAGTTTCATGCAGGGCTGAGTTCGGTGGGCCGCGGGCGAAATGGGGATGGGGCGTTTGAGGCCGAGGTGCGGAAATTGGCGAGGGTGGTTGCGGGGTTGGGGTGAACGCGGTGATGCGACTAAGGCATGGCTTGCGCGATGGGTGGTAGGGGGTTTTATGTCGCGCAAAAACGGAGCGGGGCGCCGCATTCCATAGGCGCCCGCTTGCATCGAACTCGAACTGGGAACCGTCCTGCTTGGCTACTTAGAGGCTACGGACACGGAGGCGCGGGTGGTTTCCCAATCGATGTTGAGGGTGCAGCCGGAGCCGGCGTGATCGAGGGAGATGGTGAAATTCTCCAACGGCGACGGGAGCTTGGAGACTTTCATGTCGATGCGCACGAGGTCTTCGCTCGGGCCGGGATAGGCGGTGCCCCACTCGCCGGTTTTCTTGCTGATGACGAGTTGCCATTTGTCGGCATTCGGAACGGTGAAGAGGGTATAGCTGCCTGCGGGAATGGAGGTGCCGCCGACGTTGAGATCGGTGTCGGTGACAAAGGTGGTCGCTTCATTCGCGCCGGCACGCCAGACTTTGCCGTAGGGGACGAGATCGCCGTAAATTTTGCGGCCTTTCGCACGGGGGCTGGAGTAGTCGATAGTGAGAGTTTTTCCGCCGGCAAGCTTGCATTCGGCCTTGGCGGGAGGACTGGGGCGGCTAGCTTTGTCTTGAGCGCAAGCTGAAACGGAAATCAAGGCGAGACAAGTCAGAAGACAACACAACTGTTTGAACATGGGGATCTCCACGTTGAGATGGCGCTCCAGAAGCGTCGCGTCTATCGCGGTGCGAGTTTGCCATGCGGAGGGCTGGTTGCCAAGATGGGGGAGAAAGAAATGACAGGTCGCTCGCGGTTACTTCAGGGCGGAAAGCCCCTTTCGCTGGGTCTCATGTCGTGCCGAAAGGTAGGACCCACAAATCGAATCGGGGGCAACGGTTTTCGATTGTTGCGATTTCTTTACACTGCGTTCGGGATTGTGTTAGCCTGAATTAGTCGAAGATAAGAGGAAAATTTAGGGGACGACGGAGAGGGGCACTTGAGCGAAGCAAAATCGGTGTTGATCGAACAGTTCCGGGCCCATATCAAAGATACAGGTTCACCCGAGGTGCAGATTGCACTCTTGAGTGAACGGATCAGCTACCTGACGACGCACCTCAAGTCCCACGTGAAAGACCACGCATCGCGACGGGGGTTGATCATGATGGTCAACAAGCGCCGTCGTCTGCTGGACTATCTAAACCGCCGGGACCCGGATCGGTACCGCGAGATTGTCGAACGCCTTAGTCTGCGCAAGTAGGGGCTCCGCTCGTTCGGGGCGTACCTACCGCGAATCCACGAAGCCAAAAACTAAAATCAGCCCGAAGGCAGCGGTGTCGCTGTCCGTGGACGAGTTGCGCAACCGCTCCTAGTTGAGGGGACCCAGGGATGTGTCAGGGCGTTGTAATCAGCCTCGCAAGACCTCACCTCGAATCTTCCAGTTCAAGTCGGAATTAATCGACTGCACGAATGTTATGACTCTGCGCGAACGCGGAGCCAAAGGAATGTATCTATGTCTGAAAACACAAGCACGCCAGCGCCGTACTCGGTGACTGTCGAAGTGGGGGGCCGGCCGTTAACACTGGAGACCGGCAAAATCGCCAAGCAAGCCAACGGCGCAATTACTGCGCGTTATGGCGACACCGTGGTGCTGACCACTGCCTGCATGGCGTCGACCGCGAACGATCGCGACTTTTTGCCGCTCACTGTGGACTATCGAGAGAATACGTACTCCGCGGGCAAGATTCCCGGAGGATTCTTCAAGCGCGAGGGCCGGCCGTCGGAAAAGGAAGTTTTGACTTCACGGCTGATCGATCGGCCGATGCGGCCGCTGTTTCCGGAAGCGTGGCGGAATGAAACACAGATCGTGAGCCTGGTGCTGTCGGCGGACAGCGCGAACGATCCGGACGTAATCGCAGTAACGTCGGCATCGGCTGCGGCGTTCTGCTCGGATTTGCCGTTCGAGACGCCGATCGCGGCGGTGCGCGTTGGATTGGTCAACGGAACGCTCGTCGTGAATCCGACGGTGGCGGAGCAGAAGTCGAGCCTGCTCAACATCGTGATTGCCGGGTCGGAAGAGGGCATCGTGATGGTGGAGTCCGGCGCCCTTGAGGTGTCGGAAGACGCGGTTGTGGATGCGCTGGAATTCGGGCATGCGGTGGTGAAGAGGATCATCGCGGCGATTCGCGAACTGCACGCGCAGATCAAGCCGAAGAAGGTCGTGGTTGCGCCGCTGGCGTTCGACCAGGCGCTCTATAACGACCTCGACAAGAAATACGGCGCGAAACTGAAGGATGCGCTGAACACCGAGAAGCATCCGAAAAAAGAGAGCTATCACCTCGTCGACGAACTGAAGGACGAGATCCTCAAGGCGATCCCGGAAGAAGAGGAAGAGAAGAAGGTGCTGACCAAGCGCGCCTTTGAACGGATGCGCGAGAATATCTTCCGAGACGAGATCCTGAACGCACGGCGTCGCCCGGACGGGCGCGAATTCGACAAGATTCGCAAGATCACCTGCGAAGTTGGATTGCTGCCACGCGTACACGGATCGGCGCTGTTTACCCGCGGCGAAACGCAGGCGCTGGCGACATTGACGCTCGGCACCAAGGAAGACATGCAGCGGCTCGACCTACTCTTCGAGCAGGATCAGTTCAAGCGCTTCTTGCTCCACTATAACTTCCCGCCATTCAGCGTTGGCGAAGTGAAGTTCCTGCGTGGACCCGGCCGCCGCGAAATCGGTCACGGCGCGCTTGCCGAACGCGCTTTGATGAACCTCCTGCCACCCGAGACGGAATTCCCGTACGCGATGCGTCTGGTTTCGGACATTCTCGAATCGAACGGGTCGTCGTCGATGGCCACAGTTTGCGGCGGCTCTCTGGCGTTGATGGATGCCGGCGTACCGATCAAGTCGCCCTGCGCGGGTATCGCGATGGGGTTGGTCGTCGGTGATCACAACAAGTACTCAATCCTGACCGACATCGCGGGCGCCGAAGATCACTACGGCGACATGGACTTCAAAGTTGCCGGCACACGCGCCGGCATCACCGCGTTGCAGATGGACATCAAGGTGTTGAACGTCACGATTGCGATGATGCGCGAAGCTCTCGCCCAGGCGAAGAAGGCGCGTCTCGAAATCCTCGACACGATGGACCAGACCCTCAGCACGCACAACATACAGATTTCCGCGTATGCTCCGCGCCTCTACAAGTTGCACATCCCGACGGACAAGATCCGCGACCTGATCGGTCCGGGCGGCAAGAAGATCAAGTCGATCATCGAAGCCACGGGCGTGAAGATCGACGTGATGGAAGACGGCACGGTTCATATCTTTTCGACCAGCGGCTCGGGCGGCGACCAGGCACTGCAGATGGTGCGTGATGTCACGGCTTCAGCCGAAATCGGCAAGACGTATCTCGGCAAAGTCGTACGCTTGGCCGAGTTCGGCGCGTTCGTCGAGCTTTTCCCCGGCACTGACGGCTTGCTCCACATCAGCGAAATCTCCGAGCATCGCATCCGCGACGTTCGCGACGAACTGAAGCTCGGTGACCAGGTGCTGGTCAAGGTGCTCTCGATCGAAGGCAACAAGGTTCGCCTGTCACGCAAAGCGCTGATCAAGGAAGCGCGCGAAAAACAGGCCAAAAAAGAAGCGGCCGGCGGTGGCGCTGCGGCGACCACGACCGAATAAACGTCACAGTTCGTATCGTGAAGGACGAAGGCTCGGAGCGATCCGAGCCTTTTTCTTTTTTGCACAAGCTTGTTCGCAGTCTATGCCGCGATCTAGAATCCGTTCGATGAATATCACGGCGCACGCGTGTGATCTCGAATCGATCCGGGCATGGCGCGACATGTACCGGCTCGAGATGGATTGCCAGATCATTCACGATTCCATCCACTCGCGGCCCGGATGGACTCAGGAATATTCGCTGCACTGCAATGAAGTTGCGGTCGGATACGGATCGGTTGCGATCGCCGGGCCCTGGGCTGAGAAGCCGAGCATATACGAGTTTTATATCATTCCGGAGTATCGCACTTACATTTTTGAACTCTTCGAGGCGTTGCTGAAGGCAAGCGGTGCGACGAAAATCGAAGTACAGAGTAACGATTCTCTCGCGACCATGATGCTGCTCACGTTTGCGCGAGACGTACGCAGCGAGTCGATCCTTTTTGAGGATCAGATCACCACGGAGCATGCGCCGCCGAGCGCCGTCTTCCGCGAAGCGGCCGCAGAGGATATGCCGGACGTATCCGCTGACCGGTTGCGTTGGCATGGAGTCATCGAATGCGAAGGAAAAGTCGCCGCGACGGGCGGAATACTGTTTCACTACAACCCGCCGTACGGCGATATTTATATGGAAGTCGCGGAACTGTTTCGCAAGAGAGGATTCGGTTCGTTCCTTGTCCAGGAACTGAAGCGGGTCTGTTACGAAGGAGACTACCTTCCGGGCGCACGCTGCAGCCCAACAAATCTCGCGTCGCGCCGGACCCTACAAAAGGCTGGCTTTGTGCCGTGCGGGCACATATTGACCGGGACCGTTTTGGCTCCGGATTAAAGGTTGGCTTCGAAGCTCCCGCCCCAGACAAGACGTCCTCGCAGGGAGGGCGTTGCTCGATCTCATTCCGCTGAACCGACCGACTTTCGCAGTCAGTTCACGCAGGCCTTTTTCTTGCAATACACGGCGTCCAGCGCTCCCCAAAGCGCTTTGAGCGCATCTTCGGCCGTCGCCACAATCTCGTCTTCGTTCGTATCGGCGGTGTGATCTGCGAGCCAGCCCCGCCACGCCGCGCGGTGCGCCTTGTCAGCCTCTTCGTGAACCGCGAAATAAGCCAGAGCCTCGGGCCGGTCGACTCCATAAAACTTCTTCAGCCCATCGATCTTTGTCGCCGAAATTTCCGGCACCTGCGACTCATAAGCGTAAAGTGCCGCGACAGCTTCGGCCACCGGCCGATCGCCGCAAATTTCACGGAACGTCGAAACGACGGCTTGGGTTCCCGGGAGGGCAGGGCAGCAGCCAATGTCTTCTTCCGCGACTCCCACAGCCGACGCAAAGTCGCGCCAGAGCTTCGGATGCGGCCCCTCCGGATTCTCTTCTTCCGAGAGATTCTCCATTACCGTCTCGCGCAGCGGACCCTCTGTCCGCGCAGCAAGAACACGCAAATGCTTGGGAAATGCTTCGACATGCCGGTAATACTGCGAAGCGTATAGTTGCAAGGCTTCGCGACTCAGTTTTCCCGCCTGCCAATCCTGATAGAACGGGTGCTTCAACAAATTTTTCTCGGCAATCGCCGCGTCCAAGCGTGACAGCAAATGTGTGTTGGCCATAGCTCGCCTCCACGGCGGAACGCCAAAATCGGGCGCAGCCGCCAATTTCTTCCGAGGCGGGGATTGTAACAAAATTTACCGGCAATTGCTGGTACGAGGGTACCCGGCAGGAGGCTGGCCGCCGGGACAGACTGTCCTTGCGGGGTACAGGGGTCGAATGGACTGTGGGGGCGCTACTCTTTTTCCTGGACGCGTTCGATCTGCGCACCCACAGCACTCAGCTTTTCGACGATGCGCTCGTAGCCGCGGTCGATATGATAGACGCGGTCGATGATCGTTTCGCCGCTAGCAACGAGCCCGGCGAGCACGAGCCCGGCGCTGGCGCGCAAATCGGAAGCCTGTACGGTCGTGCCCGAGAGCTTCGCCGGACCGCGCACCACGGCGCGGCGCCCGTCGATCGAAATGTTCGCACCCATGCGGACCATTTCGCTGGCATGCAGGTAGCGATTTTCGAAAATGGTTTCGGTGACGACCGACGCGCCCTCGGCCTGCGTAGCAAGCGCCATGTACTGGGCCTGCATGTCGGTTGCGAAGCCGGGATATTCCTCGGTGGTCATGTCGGCGCCGACAAGCTTTTCGGCTGGCCGCACGCGCAACGTAGTTTTATCGACGGTATCGATGCGCACTCCGTTCTGCTGCATCTTCGCGATAACCGCCCCGAGGTGCTCCGGCGCGCAATTCTCGATCGACAGGTCACCACCGGTGATCGCACCGGCGACGAGAAAAGTACCCGCCTCAATGCGGTCCGGAATCACGGAGTGATCGCAACCATGCAGCTTCTCGACGCCCTGAATGCGCAGTGTCGAAGTTTCATCGCCCGAAATTTTCGCGCCCATCTTACGCAGCATGATCACCAGGTCGGTGATTTCGGGTTCGCGCGCCGCATTTTCAAGAACGGTTTCGCCGTCCGCAAGCGTCGCGGCCATCAAGATGTTTTCGGTCCCGGTTACCGTAATTTTTTCGAAGACGATGTGCGCGCCTTTGAGCCGTCCGTTGCCTGGCGTCTTCGCCTGAATGTAGCCCTCGGACATCACGATTGTGGCACCCATTTTTTCCAGTGCCGACAGGTGCAGGTCCACAGGTCGCGCCCCGATCGAACATCCGCCCGGCAGCGAAACATGCGCCACACCCGCACGTGCAATCGCCGGACCAAGCGTCAGGATCGACGCGCGCATCGTCTTTACGAGTTCGTAAGGAGCTACAGCGTCATTCAGGGTAACCGCTTCGATCACGTAGTCGCTGGCCGGGATGTCCGTCACCGAAACCTTGGCCGACATGAACGCGAGCAGCTTGCTCATAGTGATCAGGTCGCGGACCTTCGGGATGTTGTGCAGCGTGACTTTTTCAGCCGTCAACAGAGACGCAGTCATCACCGGAAGCGCGGAATTTTTCGCGCCGCTGATGGTCACCGTGCCATGCAACGGTTTGCCGCCTTTGATCAGGAACTTGTCCATGCGTTCTTACTCTCCCAAAGCCTGTCGCAGATTTCCATTCGCCAAACGCAGGCGCGTTCGCGCTGCTTTTGCATTCGTGCCGGTCTTCAACATCGTCAACGCCACACGCACATCGTGTCCGGACTGACGCAAAGCGTGTGCGGCCGCCGACGATTCCGCTCCGCTCGCTTCCATCAAGACCCGCACGCCCCGTTGCAAAAGCTTTTCGTTGGTCAAAGTCAGGTCGATCATCAGGTTGTCGTAGACGTGTCCAAGCCTCACCATCGAGGCCGTGGAGAGCATGTTGAGTACCAGTTTCTGCGACGTGCCGGCCTTCATTCGCGTCGACCCCGTCACGACTTCCGGCCCGACTTCCACTGCGATCACGATGCACGCGTGTTTCGCGAGCGGCGACTTCCGGTTGGCCGTAACTGCTACCGTCGTCGCCCCGCGCTTCCGTGCAAATTCGAGCGCGCTCAGAACATAAGGCGTAGTCCCACTCGCGGCAATTCCAACGACAATGTCTTCACGCAAGATTTTCTTCGCCTTCAAGTCGCGGACGCCGTTCGCGGCCGAATCCTCCGCGCCTTCGACGGCGCCGGTGACCGCTTTTCTTCCGCCCGCGATCAATCCCTGTACGAGTTGGCGCGAAACGCCGTACGTCGGTGGACATTCCGAAGCGTCCAAGATCGCCAGCCGTCCGCTGGTTCCCGCCCCGACGTAGATCAGCCGGCCGCCTTTTCGAATCCCGGCGACGATCGCATCGACGGCTTTCGCAATCGACGGAATTTCCCGACCGACCGCAATCGCGACCTTCTGGTCTTCGCGATTGATCACGCGAAGCACCGCCTCGGTGGACATCCGATCCAGTCCGCGGGAGGCCGGATTGCGGAGCTCAGTTCGCCGGCGTTCCTGGGGTAGACGGGCCATGCGAGAATTATATCGTTCGCGGAGAAGGGAATCGGATCGCGCCGCGTAAACAGCACAGGTAGTGGCGCGAGAACGTTAACGGTTAACGATTTGGAACAGCGGGTGCGTTGGCGAGACCGAGTCCCTGCATAACCGCATCGGCCACCGCCGGCCTTACCTGCGCGATTTTCATGTTCTCGCGTGTCGGGTTCACGCGGTTGGTCAGTAGCACCACGAAGACCTGGCGTTCCTGATCGATCCAGATCGACGTGCCGGTAAATCCCGTGTGGCCAAAGCTCTGCGTCGAGAAATAGTGTCCACTCGAACCGCCTTCAGTTGGCACAGCCCAGCCCAGCGTGCGCGTGCCGCTCGACAGCTTTTGCGGCGTCGTGAACTGAGCGATCGTCGCGCGCTTCAGAATGCGATGATGCGCATAGATCCCGCCGTTTAACAGCATCTGGCAAAACGCCGCTAGGTCTGGCGCCGTGCTGAACAACCCCGCGTGGCCGGAAACGCCACCCATCGTGAACGCGTTTTCGTCGTGAACTTCGCCCTGCACCAATCTGTGGCGCAAATTCTTATCGAATTCCGTCGGCGCGATCCATTGCCAGAGATTCTTCGGCGGCCGGAACATCGTGTCCTTCATTCCCAGCGGCGAAGAAATATATGTCTTCACCAGTTCGTCCAGCGGACGGCCAGTCAGCCGCTCGACGATCTCCGCCATCAAAATAATTCCGAGGTCCGAATAAACTTCCTTCGATCCCGGCTCGTAGTCCAGCGGCTCCGCGAAAATGCGCTTCAGCGTTTCCTGCTTGCTGGTCGATGTCCGCCAATATTCCTTGAACGGAGGCAGGCCCGAAGTGTGCGTCAACAGATGGCGAACCGTCACGCGGTGGCGCCATTCCATATCCTTAGCGTTCAAGTCCGCGGCCCATTCCGGCAAGTACCGTTCAACCTTCGCGTCGAGATCGAGCGGAACGGGAAAGTCGCCTTCGGCCAATTTCGCGACGAGCGTCGTCGTAGCAACGACTTTCGTCAGCGACGCAATGTCATACATTGTTCGCGGTTCAACGGCAGGCGCGTTGGCGTCGTAACTGAGATTGCCGAACGCATGAATCGCCACTTTGCCCTTGTATCCGACAGCGAGCGTCGCACCCGGGAAAGCCTTGTCGGCAATCGCGCTTTCGATCGCGTTATACGCAGGCCGCAGCAAAGCTTCGCCGCGAACGTCGGTCGGCTGCAGCGCCATAGGATTCGCGGGCACTTCCAGGCCGAAGCCAGCCGCCATGTCGACGCCCGGAATTGTCACCGGCAAATGCCCCTTGACGGGAATCTGCCCAAAGATTGCGCGCGCCATCGAAATCTGAGCTACGTCGCTGATTCCGAAAGCCGCCAGCCACGTCTGCGATTGCGGAAAGCGCTCGATCAAGTACGGGCTGCCGAAGCCAAGCGTAATCACCGGCTTGCCGGCTTTGTAGACGCGGTCCGCAAACGCCTGCTGCTCGGCAGGCACGTCCACGTTGCCCTTGCGGTCGCTGACACGTACAAACAGCGCGAGAATCGCCACGTCATAACTGTCAGGCGATGGCAGCTTCAGCGAATCGGCGCTCGTGAAGCGCGTATCGGCGCGCAGCGTCGTGACGCTGTCAAACCGCGATTTCAACTCGCGTTCGAGATCTTCGCCAGGGTACGGCTCCGGATCGGCGTAAAACGCCAGCAGCAGCGCTCGGCTAGGCTTCGTGCCATCGAGAGGAAGCAAATGCTGCGTGTCGCGCAGCAGCGTGATACCGCGATCGGAAATTTCCTGCGCGTCATCCTGCCAGGCGACGCTGCCAACTTTCTGATTGATCGCGTTGATGTCGACGATCCGATTCTTGTCGAGCCCCAGCCGCGCCTTCGCCTCCAAAATCCGCCGCACCGAAGCGTCAAGCCGTTCGATCGAAATGCGCCCCGACCGCACCGCCTCTTGCAATCCCTCAAACGCGGCGTCAGGCACTGGCGGCATCAGCAATGCATCAGCTCCCGCCAGAACCGCGCGCACCGCCGCTTCGCCCGGAGCGTAACGCACGGTAATCCCACCCATGTCCATCGCGTCCGTAACGACCAATCCCTGAAAATTCAGTTCGTGCCGCAGCACATCGGTCAAAATACGCGGAGAAAGCGTCGCCGGAACATTCGTATCCGGCTCCATCGCCGGCACCGCCAGGTGCCCCGTCATGATGCTGCCTGTGCCTGCTTCAATCGCCGCCCGAAAGGGAACCAGTTCCAATTTCTCGAGCCGCTCGCGATCCGCAGTAATCACCGGCAAATCAATGTGCGAATCCGCCGCCGTATCGCCGTGTCCCGGGAAATGTTTCGCCGTTGCCAGCCCGCCGTTCTCTTCGACTCCGCGCACAAACGCGCCCACAAACTGTGCCACGCGTTCCGGATTTTCCCCAAACGATCGCGTGTTAATGATCGGATTCCCCGGGTTATTGTTCACGTCCGAGACCGGCGCGTAGATCCACTGAATACCAACAGCCCGCGCCTCAAGCGCGGTAATTTTCCCCATCGTGTACGCGTCTTCCGTTTTTCCTCCCGCCGCGAGCGCCATCGCCGTCGGAAACGAAGTTCCTTCATCCAGCCGCATGCCAGCCCCACGTTCGAAATCGGCGCCGATCAGCAGCGGCAGCTTGGCCTTGGCCTGCAGCTGATTGTTCAGTACGGCCGTCGCATACGTCTGACTCTTCTCAATTCCCATCGGCGAGATATGCGTAATATTGATGAATCCGCCGCAATGCAGATCGACCACGTCATGCACGATCTTCGCGTAGGTTTCGGAGTCGGTCGGCGTGAGAATGCCGTGATACGTCGTGAAGAGAAGCTGCCCGATCTTCTCGTCGACGCTCATTTTCTGCATCGTCGCCGCCGCCCACTTGCTGGCCTCGCGGGCAGACTTCTTCGCCGCCGCGGAGTTAGCCGCCGCGGCGCCACCTTGCGTTGCTTCTGCGATTTTTGCCGAAGTGTGGGCCATAAATGGGATTAGTACGGCGGGAAGCAGAAACAGAACGCTCAATCTGCGTCCTTTCATCAATTAAAGAGCCCCCAAGCGACACCTGAACACAGAGTTTGTATATAGCATACGCACACAGCGTGAACAACGCGCGTCGCGCCGCGGGGTTCCACAATACTATTGTTGTTTGCGTTGCCGCTTCGACGCGCCCAGGAAGGTTCGATGCCCAGCTGGTTCCGGTTTCCAAATGGCGCAAAATGTGTGGTCGCCTGCCTCGCGCTGGCGCTGGCGCCGGCGCTCGCGCACGGGGCCTCGACTTCTCGCGCAACTCGGAGTGCCTCGCGGCGCGCCGCCGCAAAACACTCCACCCGCCCCGGCCGCGTCCAACTCGGCATCGACATCCTCGAATCCGAAAAATTCGCTCCGCTCCGCGGCAAGCATATCGGCCTCATCACCAATCACACCGGCCAGGACGCCCTGGGCCGCAGCACCATCGACCAACTCTCTCGCGCCCCTGGCGTTCAACTCGTGGCCCTCTTCAGCCCCGAGCACGGCCTCGCCGGCCGCAACGACGACAACGTCGCCTCTGGCAAAGACTCCGCCACCGGCCTCCCCATCTTCAGCCTCTACGGTGAGACGCGCCGCCCCACCGATGACATGCTCAAAAATATCGACGCCCTCGTCTTCGACGTGCAAGACGCCGGCGTCCGCTTCTACACCTACACCACCACGATGGCCTACTGTATGGAGGAAGCCGCCAAGCACAACATCGCCTTCTACGTGCTCGATCGCCCGAATCCACTCGGCGGCGAAATCATCGAAGGCCCATCCCTCGACGCCGACAAAACTGCTTTCACTGCCTACACCACGATCCCGATCCGCTACGGCCTCACCATCGGCGAGCTCGCGCAATATTTCAACAACGAGCACCGCATCAATTGCGATCTCCACGTCATCGCCATGAAAAACTGGCATCGCAATTATTTCTTCGAAAGCACCGGGATCCGCTGGACTCCTCCGTCGCCCAATCTGAAAACGCTCAAAGGCTCGATCATCTATCCCGGCCTCGAAATCCTTCAGAACGCGGGAGTCTCGGTCGGCCGCGGCACCGAAGCCCCATTCGAAGAATTCGGCGCCCCGTGGATTGTCGGCGAAGACGTCGCCAATGATCTCAACGCCCTCCGCCTCCCCGGACTGCGCTTCAGCGATCAGCCATTCATCCCCGTCTCCGGCCTGTACGGTGGCCGGCGCTGCGGCGGAGTCGGCATCCGCGTCACCGACAAGCAAGCTGTCCGCAGCATTCGAATGGGTATTGAAATCGCCACCATCCTCAAAAGACGCTACCCCAGCGATTTCGATCCATCTAAGCTGATGGTCCTGGTCGGCAACGAAGAAACCATCTCCATGCTAGAAAAAGCCGCCCCGCCCGACGAAATCGTCAACAGCTGGACCCCAAGCCTCACGGGCTTCGACGCCACCCGCCGCAAATATTTCATCTACAAATAGCTTTTATTCCCCGATCGCAAACTCCTCGGTCTCCACCCTGTGCTAAAGTTCTTCCGTCATGCGCATCGTCTCGCTTCTCCCATCCGCCACCGAAATTCTTTTCGCCCTCGGCCTAGGCGACGAAATCGTCGGCGTCAGCCACGAATGCGATTTCCCGCCCGCCGCGCGCACGAAACAAGTGGTCATCCAATCGCGCATCGCGAAAGGCGCGACGCCCGCCGAGATTGACACCCAGGTCCGCGAATATCTCTCGCGCGGCGAAAGCCTCTACGCAGTCGACGCTCAAGCCCTCGAGGCACTCAAACCCGACCTGATCGTCACGCAAGATCTCTGCCACGTCTGCGCCGCCACTCCCGACGATCTGGCTACCGCGCTCTCGCGTTTCGCGCACGCTCCCGAAATCCTCACGCTCAATCCGCTCGATCTCGGCGACGTCTGGCGAGACATCCTCTGGGTCGGCGAAGAAACCGGCCGCGTCGAAGACGCCGAACTTCTTCTCGAAAAAATCGGTGCCGAACTCGAATCCACCGAGCGTACTGTCGCGAAAATCGAGCATCATCCGCGCGTCGCTTTCCTCGAATGGCTCGATCCGTTCTACGTCGGTGGCCATTGGGTCCCCCAAATGATCGAGCGCGCCGGCGGCATCGATCTCTTCGGCAGCCCCCGCAAGCCCACCTTTCGCGTCACGCTTCAAGACATCGTCGAATCTATCCCCGACGTGATCCTTATCTCGCCCTGCGGCTACAGTGCCGAGCAAGCGCGCACCGAAATTCAAAACATGTCGCTTCCCGATCAGTGGAACGCAACGCCCGCTGTCCGCAACAATCGCGTCTACGCGCTCGAAGCCAACGGATATTTCTCGCGCCCGGGCCCGCGCCTTACCACTGGCATCGAAATTCTCGCCAAAGCGTTACACCCATTTCTCACTGTCAGCGCGGAAGCGGAGCAGGCGATTTTGCCAGTCAAGGCGGCCTCAACGACCGCACGCGCAGCTTCGATCTAGCGCCAACGATAAAATTTAGAATTCCTGCTGAACAACGGAGGGTAAAAACTCACATGCAACGCCGAACGTTTCTCACCAGCTCGCTCGCCGCAGCCGCTCTCAGCGCCGCTTCCGGCTCCGAATCCATCGCGAAATCCACGCGCCGACTTTACACCACAGCCAAAGCGAACCCGGCCGCGAACGCCGACTCACAATCCGGATCCTCCGCGACCGCCGGCAAACGCCTCTACTACGAACTTCGTCGCTACCAGCTGACCAGCGGCCCACAGAAAAAAATCTGCGACGCCTTTTTCCAAAACGCACTCATCCCCGCCGCCAATCGCGCGGGCATCACTCCTGTTGGCGTTTTCAATCTGACGATCGGTCCCGAAACTCCGGTGATATATGTTCTTCTCCCCAGCGCTTCGCTCGACGCGCTCGTCAATCTCGAAGCCCATCTCGCCGGCGACGCACAATATATGTCCGCCGGCACGCCGTTCCTCAGCGCTCCGGCGGCCGCTCCTGCCTACCAGCGCATTGAGAGCCAGCTCATGATCGCCTTCGAAAAAATTCCCGGCATCACGCTACCCGCCGCCACAGCCACCAGCGCCGCCCGCGTCTTTGAACTCCGCACCTACGAAAGCCCGAGCGATCTCGACCACAAACGCAAAGTCGAAATGATGCAATCCGGCGAAGAACAGATTTTCGACAAGGCCGGCTTCACGCAGGTCTTTTACGGCGACACGCTGATCGGCCCGCGCATCCCCAATCTCACCTACCTGTTGAGTTTTGAAAGTCTGGCCACGCGCGACCAACACTGGTCCGCGTTCGCCACCTCGCCCGAGTGGAAAGCCATGCAGGCCAACCCGCGCTACGCCTTCGACGAAATCGTCTCCAACATCACCAATCTCATTCTGACTCCGGCTCCATACTCTCAGATTTGATGGACTCCCGTTGGATGCGCGTTTGTCACTCAATCGCGCATCCGATCCGGGATCTTTCCAGCGACCAATAGATGTACACGAGTCTCCCCACGATTTGATCGCGTATCACGAACCCAAAGCCCTGAATTCGGCTGTCATAGCTGTTCGCAGAGTTATCACCACAAGCACTTCCCCATTGCTTTCCGATATGACGTCACCTTCGATTCCAGCGATCCGTTTGATGTAAACGGGTCCGTGCTTTCCTTGGAAGTCAAATGAGATGGCGTCTCCGCGCTTCGGTGGATTCGTCGTAAATGCGTTCAGATCGAGAACGACTCGCTCTCCTTCACAGAGTGTCGGACAAAAGGAGTTACTGACGTTCTTGAGTGCTTTGAAGTCCGTTGCCAAATGCAAAAAGTAGACGATTTACGACTTGTCCAAAGCCCGGGAAGACAAAACCCGCAGGGCCACCGCGAGCGGCTTTTCCCAAGGCCAGGCGTTTGTCGTTCGAGGGGTTCGGTTGCGGCCGGACTTTCAACCGGCGATGTCTGCTCCTGCATTCACGCCTCGGTCTTTTCGCCACCAACGGTAAAAGGGAAGTCCCGCCAAAATCAGCAACAACCCGATCGACGATCTCCCAGGCCGCTCCAGCCAGATATTTACCGTCAACGCCAGTGCTCCCGCGACAAACAATCCCGGCACCCACGGATAGCCCCAGCACCGGTATGGCCGCGGCAAATCCGGTTCGGTCCGCCGCATGCGAAACAACGCGACCACCGCTAGCCCATAAAATATCCATCCCGCAAAAATAAACAGGCTCGTTAATTCCTCAAACGTTCCCGTCAACGCCATCAAACTCGCCAGTACGCACTGAAAAATCAGCGCGCGTCCCGGCGTTCTGTATTTCGGATGCACCCCATCCGCAATCTTGAAAAATAATCCGTCCCGCGCCATGGCGTACGTCGGCCGCGCTCCGCTGAGCACAGACGAGTTCATCGACCCCAGCGCCGAAATCACCATCGCCACCGTGATCCACGCCGCCGCGCCGCGCCCCGCCACATGCTCCACCACATCCGACGCAATATGCTGCGACGCCGCTACGCTCGCAAACGGGAGCACCTTCAAACACGCCGCGCTGAACAAGAAATAAATCAGCGCCACAACCGCAACGCCACCCACCAGCGCCCGCGGAAAATTCCGCGAAGGATCTTTCACTTCCGACCCCACCAGATTCAAATCCTCCCACCCGTCATATGCCCACAACGCCGCCGCCAGCGCCGCCAGGAACGCGCTGAACACTCCTCCACTCAATCCCGCAGGCCAGATCGGATCAGGCGCTTGCCCCGGCGCCGCCGGCGCGAAAAACGCCACGCCAATCACGATCGCCACCGAAGTAATCTTGATCGCCGTCAAAAACACTTGCACGGCGCCGCCCAATCGCACGCCCAGATAATTCACTCCGGTCATCGCCACAATCCAGCACACCGCCAGCGGCTGCGCCCACGTAAATACAAAGTCGTAAGGCGCGATCCATCGCGTCAATCCCGGCACCGCAATGTGCAAAGTAAAAATCCGTCCGCCGATAACCGGCAGCAAAAACCCAAGAAACCGCACGAGCCCCGCGCCGATCGACGACAACGACGACGGCCTCCCCACAATCGAATGCATCCACCCAAACAAAAATCCCCACACTGGCCCGAATCCGCGGCGCAAATAGGCGTACTCGCCCCCGGCCTCCGGAATCATCGCCCCCAATTCCGCAAACGACAGCGCTCCGAAAAGCGACAACACCGCTCCAACAATCCAGGCCGCAAACACCACCGAAACAAAACGGCCCTCGCGCGCCATCTCGGCCGGCTTCAAAAAAATCCCGGTCCCGATCATTGTCCCAACAACAATCGCCGCCGAGGCCCAAGCCCCCAGCCCGCGCACTAACTCGACCCGCTTTTCCGTTACGATCGTGGCCAATCAATTCACCTTTGCGTCCGCAACAACGCGTTCGCCCACTACGCGACTCACCGCCGCCCCTACAAAAAACGTCACCAACGACCCAATCATCACGTACCAGCTAAACGCCACCGTCGTGAATTTAAAGACCCACAAAATCACCCCCAGTCCCACGAACATCCCCACCGACGCCCCCGTAGCATTCGCCCGCCGATCAATCGTCCCAAGCAAGAATAATCCCAGCAAACTCGCCAGCGGCAACGCCACCACCGTCAACCCCGCTTCCAGCAGCGGCCCCCACTTCACCAGCCCAAATCCCATCAACACCAATCCCCAAGCCAGCGTCATCAGCCGCGAAATCTTGACGAAGCTAGCCGTATCCGCCGCCCGCCCGCGCAACCGCGAAAAATCCAAAATGCTCGAAGCTGCCAGCGAATTGAGCGACCCGCTCGCATTCGACATCGCCACCGCAATGATCGAAGCCAGCAGCAGTCCCGCCAGCCCGACCGGCATCTCGCGCACCAGATACGTCGGCAAAATGCGATCCAGCCGCTCTCCCGGCGCCAATAGCGGGACATGCTGCGCAAACACAAACAGCAAAACTCCGATCAGCAAAAACACCGTGAACTGCACGATCACGATCACACCGCTTGTAACCAGCGCCCGACCTGCATCGCGCTGATTCCGCGCCGCCAGCAATCGCTGCACGATCGTCTGATCGGTTCCATGGCTCGCCATCGTCAAGAATGCGCCGCCGATCACGCCCGACCAAAACGTATATTTCGTCGCCCAATGAAACGAAAAATCAAATACCTGCAACTTGTGGCCCGCGGCCGCCGCCACCTGAGTTACTTCCGTCCACCCGCCTGGAATGCGGTGCAGCAAAGTCCACAGCGTCACCGCGCTTCCCAGCAGATACAAAAGAAATTGCGCCACGTCGGTCCAGATAACGGCCTTCATTCCGCCTTCGAGCGTGTACACAATCGTCAGCGCGATTACCACCATTACCGCTAACCGCTCTGACGTCCCCAATACCACGCTGACCACCAGTGCGATCGCCGCGACGCGCACGCCTTCTGCGATCGCTCGGGTCACCAGAAACGTTGTCGCCGCGACTGCCCGCGTCCGCGCGCCAAATCTTTTTTCGATCAGCGCGTACGCTGTAAAAAACTCGCCGCGAAAATAACCCGGCAGCAGCAACACCACGATCAGCACCCGCCCGATCAAATATCCGAACACGAGCTGTAAAAACGTCATGTTGCCGACGTACGCAATCGCCGGCGTGCCGATGATCGTCAGCGTCGAGGTTTCCGTCGCCACGATCGAAAATGCCAGCGCCCACCAAGGCGCTGTCCGCCCACCCAAAAAATAATCCTTGGCATCTTGCGACCCGCGCCGAAACCAAACCCCCAGCGCCGTCACCGCCAACAAATACGCAACCACAATCCCCAAATCAACCAGATGAATTCGCATAGCCGCGCGATTATACGGTCCTCACCCCAGTTCCGCACGTACTCAGACGCTTCGTCCGCGTATTTTGCGGGTCGCGGCTTCCGCCGACACTACACCCCAGCAGCGTGAGGGGCTTTCGCCCCTGAGTCCGCCGATCACCGACGCTCACATTTCTCGCAACCACTCTCTCACTCCAGCCGCATAAACTCGCGCAATCGCATATCCTCTCTCTATGCGCTATGTCCTGGGCTTCGACGGCGGCGGCACCAAAACTGAATGTATCCTGATGGACTCCGCGCGCCAGATCCGCGCCACCACCCGCTCCGGCCCATCAAATCCCCTCCGCGTAGGCTTCGACGCCGCATCCTCCGCGATCGCACAAGCGGCCCAATTCGCCACGCGCGAAGCCAACATCGAACCATCCCAAATCAACGCCGTCTGCGCCGGCCTAGCGGGAGTCGGCAGCCATAACTCCCACGAAGAAATGGAACGCCTGCTAACCGGAATGTTTCCCAAAGCTGCCGTCCGCCTCATCACCGATCTTGAACTCTCACTCGAAGCCACCGGCCAGCGCCCCGCGATTGTTCTGGTGGCCGGCACCGGCTCCGCCGCGATGGGCCGCGACGCCGACGGCCACACCGCGCGCGCCGGCGGACACGGCCCTCTCCTCAGCGATCAAGGCAGCGCCTACGACGTCGGCCGCCAGGCCGTTGCTGCCGCAGTTCGTTCGCGCGATCGCACCGGCCTCGAAACTCCGATGGGCACAAACATCCTGCAGCACTTGAAATTTTCCAGCTGGACCGAACTGCGCGATCGCGCCCGCACCGCCGCCGACGAAGTCTTCCCACGCGTCTTCCCAGTCGTAGCCGCAGCCGCAGATGCAGGCGACAACTCGGCGCAGTCCCTCCTGCACAATGCCGCACACGAGATCGCTATCCTCGCAGACTCGCTCGTCGAACGCCTGCATCTGCGCGACACCGCATTCTTTCTCGGCAAAACCGGCGGCTTGATCGGTGTCTCGAAATTCTTCGACACCGAACTCGACGCTCAACTCAAGCAACTTGCGCCACTCGCAAACGTCGGCCCTCTGCCCGTTGCTCCCGCCGAAGCTGCCGCCTGCGTCGCGCTCGAACTCAACGCAACGCGCTCCGCATCATAATCAGCAGGGAATTCAGATGACCGCCGCAGATCCAGCCCGCGAGCATGCGCGAACAGCCACTGGCGATGAACTCGCCGTGGTCCTGCATCATCACGACACCGACGTCCTGCTCGCCGTACTCGACAATCCCACTCTTGATGAAACGCAACTCTGTCAGCTGCTCGATCGCAAAGATGTCCCGGTCGAAGTCCTCGAAGAGGTCGGCCAACGAAAACCCCTGCTACGAAACTATCGCGTCAAGCGCGCGCTCGCGTTCCATCCGCGCACGCCGCGCCTCATCGGAGTTCGCCTCATCCGCGATCTTTATCTCATGGACTTGGCGCAACTCGCTCTTGCCGTAGGGGCGCAGCCGGAAATAAAGCGCATCGCGGAAGACCAACTTCTCGCTCGTCTTTCGCAGCTTCCGTTGGGACAAAAAATCGCGCTCGCTCGCCGTGGCCCGGCTCGCGTCGCAGGCGCTCTTCTCGCCGAAGGGCACCCGCAAATTCTCACCGTCGTCCTCGATAACGCCTGGCTCACCGAAGCGCAAATCCTCAAGGCGCTTTCACGCGAAACTATTTCCGTCAACGTCACCCACGCCATCGGGCAACACCGCCGCTGGTGCAGCGTCTACAACGTTCGCCTGGCGTTGATCCGCGCTCCAGGCACAACTCTCGCCTCGATCCTCACCTACCTTCCCGAAATCACCGTTTCCGATCTACGCGATCTCTCCGCACCCGGCGTGGTCCGCGAGTCCCTGCGCAAATATCTCGAAGCTGAAATCCGACGCCGCACCGAAGATGGGGACAACTCCGAACCCACGACTTAGCTAGCCGACAGCCGCGATATCGCAGTTCGCTTGACGCCACGTAACGCGTGAACTACTCGTGGTCGGAAAGAAAACCATCACGAAACGCTCATTCCTTCCGTCTAAGCGTTTGGCGTATCCTTCGCCATAACAACCGCCGAGCAAGCTCCGGCGTATCCGTTTGATTTCTTTGGCAGGAGGGTCGGACCTGACCATGAGCAACGGGGACCAGCCTCGAAGGCTTGAGCGCCGCTGGGCGCCACGCTATTCTTTCCGCACCGACCTCGAAATTGAGTGGGGTTCCGCGCTGCTTCGTGCGCGTACGCGCGACATCAGCTCCAACGGCATGTTCATCGAATCCACCGACCCACTCTGGGTCGGCGCAGGCTTCACCGCCCACCTCGGAAACGAACGCCGTGTAAAGGTTGATTGCTTCGTCAAACGTGTCGAGCCGGGCCTCGGCATGGGCGTCAGCGTCACCGTCCCCGAAGAGCAGCGCCAAATTTATCAGGAGCTCCTTTCCAAGGTTTCCAGGGGCACTCCCTAAGCCCGTCTCTGTATTATTCCCTTTGCTTAAGCGGGCGAACCGTGCGGGGCAGGCTGTGGTCTTCCGCTATCGCGAGCGGACGCCGCCATGCCCACACTTAGCCGTTGACCCTCATCCCTCTTGCCAGCTATTTTGGCCGTTCCACATCTAACTCTTAACGATGACACGCTGCCTGGATTGCGGCTCCGAACGAACCACCGATCAATGCCCATCGTGCGGCCTGACTTCCGCCGCCGCCGAAGTGATGTTCCGCCGCCACCTGGTCTATCGCACGGCCATATTTCTTCTTGGATCGCTGGGCTTCCCGTATGTCAGCCAGATTTTTCCGCCGCTCGATATCGATCTGATGCTGATCTTTTTCGGTGTGATTTTCTTTACGGCGCTGTTCCTCGCGGTCACGCTGGAGCGGCACGCCCGAAATCGTAAGGATATTGAAGTCCTCAAGCGAATCTATGCAGGCTTCATTCCGTTACCGTGGATTTTGGCTGCGACTCTTTTCGTAAACGGACGGCTCGACAACGCGAAAAACATCACCTACTACCCGACAGCGGTGGAAGGCCGCTTCAACATGAAGGGAATCGTGCATGGCAGCCGTCGCCTTCTGGTTCGCTCGTGGCGGCCCGGCCAGCACTTCGAGCGCCTGGCCGTGGACATGGACGACTTCGATCGCTTCAAAGATGGCGACAACGTGGAAGTCGCCGTCGAACCGGGAGCATTGGGCATTCCCTGGTATTACGGCACCTATCGCCGCTAGCGCGTCACTTGGGCGCTTCAATAAGCGGGCTTGCCGTTGATCAGCAGCGGCAACTGGATGTCGAGGAAGTTTCCAGTTTTGCCGAATCGAAATACCACTCGCCGCATCGGGCCGATGTCGCGCGTCTTCCACTCCGAGGTCTCGATCGGGTCCGAAGGCAAATCGGATGGCGACCATTCAATGCTGTTGTCCGCCTGCACTTTCACTTTGGCCGGATCGAGCTCAAACACCTCTTGGTCCTGCACATTGAGAAATAGATAGCGGCGCCACAAACGGATCAACAGCAATCCTTTTTTTTCGCCGTGATACATGTTCCAGGACGCGGGCGCGTCGTTGTTGTAGCGCACAATCGCAAACTCCACTGGCTTCCACACGAGCTTGTCGCCGGCGGGAGTGGCTATGTGCGTTTCGCGTATTGGACTGGCCGAAACGCTCGCGTTTGCGCCGAGTGCCACCGCAGCAAAGGCGCTAACGGCGATGGCCATGAAGATTTGTCGTCGAATCATCGGTTGCGTCCAAAAGAAGTCCGGCGTCCAGTTTACCTTCAATGTGTTCGGAATGGCCGGGTTGGAGGGACGACCGGTTCAGTTTGGAACCGAAGGAAGGGGTAACCCCGTCAATTTTTGCGGAGCTCTGGAAGATGTTGATTCTGTGGGAGATCGGGGTCTGGCGGGCGGCAGAAGGGAGGGGGAGTCTGAAAGTTGTTGTCGGGATGAGGGCTGCGGGGGTGATGTTTTGAGGGATCGTTAGGGGATGTGATCGGTTTTTGGGGAGCGGGCGAGCATTGACGATGATCGCATGGATTTGATATCTTGTAAATACTAGTATGGAATGGTTAACAATCGAAGGATCGGTGGGATTAAGGGTTTGGGAGGAGGGAGCTGAGGAAGTGTTGTTCGAATCGCGCTAGGCGGGGCGGTGAGGGTGTTTGCGTGGCGGGCTGATTCGATTGGTGGTCGGGGGATTCGCGGATGACAGGTTTTTTGTCGTCGGCTCGATTTTTCGATAGGACGTCGGGTGAGAGTCGAAGAGCCGGCTGGTGCTACCAAGCGGGAAACGATTTGCGGTTCGGATTGCCGGTTGAAGCGTGCCCTAGAAAGGGAGGGTTTGGGTCACCAGTCGCCGCCGGCGCCGCCACCGCCGAAGCTGCCGCCACCGAATCCGCCGAAGCCACCTCCGCCTCCACCACCACCGCCGCCGAAGCCGCCGCCTCCCCAGCCGCGGCGCCCCAAGGTGCTGCCGATGAGGGGGGCGATCCACCAAGCACTGCCACTTCCGCCGCCGGGGCCGCCACGTCCCGATGAGCCGCGCATGATGAGTGCGATGATTCCGAAGATGACGAGGAGAAGGATGACGGTGCCAAAGGCTCCCAAGGGCCGATCCTCTTGTTGGGTGACGCGGCGTTGTTCGGGTGGGACGCCGCGCAGGGTGACGCCGGCATCCTGCGCGATGACGTCGGCGATGCGGCGGGTCATTAATAGTACGGCGGCGTTGTAGTTGCCCTGGCGGAGGATGGGCACGGCTTCGCGGCCGAAGCCGCCGACTTTGCCGTCGGGGAGGATGGGCTCGAGGCCGTAGCCGACTTGGGTCCAATATTTGTGGTCGTTGACGGCGTAGAGAATCAGGATGCCGCGATTGGATTGCTTGGGGCCGATGCCCCATTTGGTGGCGAGATTGAACGTGTAGTCGACGATGGGCTGGCCGTTGGTGGTGGGGACGGTGACGACGGCGATTTGCGCGTGGGCTTTCTGATCCACTTCGGTGCAGAGTGCGGCTATCTGGTCGCGGGTTTGCGGGGAGAGAACGTTGGCCAGGTCGGTAACGTAGCCGGTGGGCTTGGCGGGGAGGACGGTGTCCTGCGCGAAGGAGAGAGTGGGTAGGAGGGATAAGAATATAAGGATGAAGAACGGCCGGGCCGCGCGGCGAGCGCGGGTTGATCGGTTTGGCAGTGTGAGTGGTGACTTCGACATTGTAATTCTACGGGTAGCTTACCTTAGTTTCGGGATGTCGATTGTTCGATGAGTTAGGGTTGTGGTGGGTGCGGGATGGGCGGGGGACGGTGGTATCCTCCAGCCCGGCGAATTTCGTGAGGTGAGCGTGGCGGACAAACGAGGGATGTTGGCTTGTGTGTTGACCGATGTGCAGTTTTGGGTGCCGGTGGTGGTGTTGGTGGCCGGGCTGGTTTTGCTGGGGATGATTCGGTGACAGGAGGGGCCCAAGACCCTGGCGGTTCGCGCGCTCGGGCGTTGCAGATTGTGGGGTTGTTGTCGGGGTTTACGGCGGGCGCTTGGTTGGGGGCGGCGGAGGCGCCGACCAAGTTAGTGGCGGTTGGGATTTCGCCGGTGGTGATTTCGCTGATTATGGTGCTGGGGGTTTTTCTGGCACGGTGGAGTGTGCCAGCGCTGATTTTGGGGACTTCTTCGATTCGGGCGGATGTGCTGCGGACACCGCATTTGCTGATTTGGGCGGTGCTGGCGGGATGCATCTGGGCGGTGGCGAATACGCTGACGATTTTCGCGATTCGCGATGTGGGACTGAGCATTGCGTTTCCGTTGTGGAATTCCAACAGCTTGCTGGGGATTTTGTGGGGATTCGTTTTTTTCAATGAGTTGCGGCAGGCGGGTTGGAAGCGATGGGCGGGGGTGCTCGGCGGAGTCCTGGTGATGTGTTTTGGGGCGTGGATGCTGGCGGTGGCTTCGTCGTCAGCCGCGGCGGGGCCGGCGGCGCACGCATCGCGCGGAGTTGCGGCGGCGCTGGGCGCGGGGATTTTGTGGGGGACGATGTACATCCCGTATCGCAAGGCGTATTTGACGGGGATGAATCCGCTTTCGTTCGTGACGTTTTTTACGTTCGGCGAAGTGGGGATGATGGGGACGCTGGCGATTGCGTTTACCGGGACGGCGGGATTGTGGCGGCAGCTGATCGATGCGCGCGAGGTCTTGTTCTGGCTGATGCTGGGCGGATTTGTTTGGGTGATCGGGGATTTGTTTCAGCAGTACGCAGCGAAGTATGTGGGGATCAGCCGGGGAATTCCGCTATCGAATTCGAATCAGATTTGGGGATTGTTGTGGGGTGTGTTTGTGTTTGGGGAGTTGCGGGGGCGCGGGGCGTCGATTTATGAGCAGGTGGTTGGAGGGTCGCTGCTGATGATGGTGGGAGTGGGAGCGATCGCGTTTTCTTCGGCGACGGGCGCGGAGCGCGGCAGGTGGAAGGATGCGGCGCGTCGCGAGTGCGATCGGTACGGATTAGCGGAGGAATTTGTTGAGGCGCGAATGGATGGGCGAAAGGCAGTCGGCGAAGTGGCGGCGCGGCGGACTGTTTGGGATTGGCTTTTGATTGCTTGCGCTACGGGCGTGTTTGTTTATTTTGGGGCGATGGCGCGGGTGCCATCGATGGCGGTGAATTGGAGTGCGGCGGGGATTTTGAGTGTCGTGAGTTTGGGGATGCTTGCGGTTTGCGGGGTGGTGATTTGGAGGACTACTGGGTTTCAGTAAAAGAGCAATGGTGTAACGGCATAGAGAAAAAAGCGGCATTTTCGTTTGCGAAATGGTGGGGTTGAAGAAAGCAGATCGCTCGCTTGCTCGGGATGACGAAGGTTCCGTTTGGGAGATTGTGATCGGGTTTAACGGTCTGACTGGTTCTAGTGACGACGATTGTTGAGGTGGGATGAAGACTACTGCGGGAGTGGATCTGGTTGGGGTGGGGTTGAATGCGACGGACACGATCATTCCGGTGCCGGAGTATCCGGAGCGCGGGTCGAAGGTGACGTTTCGGTCGGCGAATGTTTTGCCTGGGGGGCAGGTCGCGTCGGCGGTGGCGGCTTGCGCGATGTGGGGATTGCGTACGCGGTATGTGGGGAAGGTGGGAGTGGATGCGGCTGGGGATTTGCATCGCGGGGAATTTGAACGATTGGGTGTCGAGGCGCATCTTTTGAAAGCGGAGGAAACCCCGAGTCAGCAAGCGTTTATTTTGGTGGATGACAAGGGCGAGCGGACGGTTCTATGGAAAAGGGATGAGCGGCTGGCGTTGCGGCCGGAAGAATTGCGGCGGGAGTGGGTGACCGACGCGCGCGTACTGCATGTCGATGGGCACGACACGGCGGCTGCGGCGACGGCGGCGGGCTGGGCGAAGGACGCGGGCGTGCCGGTGGTGGCCGATCTGGATGATTTGTATCCGGGAGTGGAGGAGTTGCTGCAGCGGCTGGATTATTTTGTGGCGAGCCGGGATATCCCGGGAAGGTTAACGGGGCAGAAGGATTTGCGGAAAGCGTTGCCGGAAGTTCGGAACAAGTACGGGTTTACCTTGGCGGCGGCGACTTTGGGGGAAGAGGGCGTGTTGGCCTGGGATGGGGAGAGGTTCTGGTATGCGGCGGCTTACCGGGTGAATGTGGTGGACTCGATCGGAGCGGGGGATATTTTTCACGCGGGACTTATTTATGGGTTGATGCAGGGGTGGGAGATGCAGCGGCAGTTGGATTTTGCATGCGCGGCGGCGGCGTTGAATTGTATGGCGGTGGGGGCGCGGGGTGGGATTCGGACCGTGGCGGAGATTGAGGAGTTGATGGAGCAGGGGGTGCGGTATCAAGCGGCGGTCGGGAGTTGATGAAGTTAACGGACGTAGTTGCAGGTATCGGGTTTGAACGTTCGAAGGTTGAGCGGTGGGAGAGTTGGGGTCCTGGGCTGGTGGCGGATGTGGAGTTGACTTGATGGGCAGATGGGTTTGCACGGCGATGGTTGTGGGATTTTGAGGAACTATAATTGGGGCGGGGTTGTCCATGTTGCCGCACAAGAGCTTATTCTATGCGCCGTCGACGATTCATTGTCCGGTGGATCATTTGCGGATGACGTTTCGTTCGGGCACGAATGTGTACCGGTGCAACTGGCCGGGATGTCCGATCGCGTATTCGCTCGAGAAGGGGTATTACCGCGTTTCCGAAGACGGGAACGCGACGAAGCGGGAAGAGCTTTACGCGCTGGAAGCGATTTGCTTGTGCGAGAAAGCGGATTTTCATCAACTCTATATTGGGGATTTTGTGACGGGGCGGAAGGTGCGGTTTTGGGTTTGCCCGGTGCGCGGGTGCGGGTATGAGGTTTCGCAGAGATTAGAGAAGACAGATGTTGGGTGGAGGACGGTGGGCTCGTTTGAGCATACTTCGGCGGTGAGGATTAAGAGGTAAAGAAGTCGGGATGTAATGACGAAGAATAGAAACACGGTGCGTTTGGTTGAACGCGCGCTTGGATGATTGGGATGGCAGAGTTGGCGCGACGGCTGCGGAGATTTGCGGAGTAATGCTTGGAGACCCGCCCTTTGGGTCTACGGCACAATTAGCCTTTCGTACAGTTTACGTTGGAGCTTGGGCTCTCTAGAGTAGAAGGCAATGAGGGAGCCGGATCTATGAAGCGAACGCTCACCTTAATCGCATTGCTGCTTGGTGTCGCTGCGAGTGCGCGCGGACAGCAGATCAAGATTACCAATCACAATTATGTGGCGGCTTCGGGCCGATGGAAGAGCGACTCGGCGATGGTGAAGCCGGGTGATGCGTCGTCGCAGGTGGAGATTGAGTGCGACAAGAAGATTTCGCTGTGCGCTGTGGTGGAAGGGAAGATTCCTGGCGGAGCGTACGGAAATTTGTTCACGCGGCTCGATGTGAATCCGGTGCATTACACGATTACGAAGTGGGATGCGGCGGGATTGGTGGCCCAGACATCGGCGCGGGATTGCGTGATGGGAAGGCTGACGATTGATTTTAAGACGAAGAGCGTGACGATGACGGAGATGCCGAAGGGCAAAGGGTCGGACGAGGACAATGAGTTTTGTCGGGTGTTTACGAAGACGGTGACTTCGCGGTTGGTGCGGGCGGATAGCAAGGGGTAGGGGCGTCGCTGCTGGTGCTGGTTGCAGTTCCTTCCTGTGGGATTTCTGCGCAGAGAATCAATTTTTCGACATTTGGGCTTGGGAATAGGGAAGGCCCAGTGAGGTGGATCCTTGACGCCTGGGCGTTTAGGGCGCGGCCGTGCTGCGCCGTACATGAGGCGGGTCACTGCGGAGTGGATTTCGAGCGAAGGAAAATTGAGGGCGCGGCACTGTTTGGTGACGTGCCTTTTTTGATTTCGATTGGGCTAGCGATTTCGGATTTCTAGCGACTGAGCTAGCTTGAAGTTGAGCAAGGTTTCGGCCGGCAATGTGATTTCACGGTTGCCCGTCAGGGCTGCGCCGCCGGTGCCCGCTGCGGCGCCGACGAGTCCGCCGATCAGCGCGCCTTTGCCGCCACCGGCGAGTCCACCGATCAGAGCGCCGCCGCCTGCGCCGCCGCCGACGAGTCCGGCGGTGCGCTTGCCTTTGCCGGTGCTGGTTTGGGACGGAGTGCTGGTCTGTATATCGTAGGTTTCATTTCTTACGGTGACGCTGGTGAGGGTGAGCGAGAGAACGGCGCCGCCCTTGAAGCGTCCTGCGGGTTTTGCGTCTTTGACGATGCCGGCTGCGCGAGCGCCTTTGGGGATGGCGAGGCGCCCGTCGACCGAGACGGGAGCGGAAACAGTGGCGGAGAAGGCCTGGCCGGGTGTGCTGATTTTCGAGCCGACGCCTTGATCGAGATTGACGGCGATTACGGTCTCAGCAGGGACGATCAAAGGCTTTGGCGGAGGCGGAGGAGGCGCGGGTGTAGCGGCAGTGGGCGCGGCTTGCTTCATCGCTGCGGAACTGGAGGCGTCGGCACCTGCGGCGGGAGCGCCCGCGGATGCGGCGGCATCGGAGCTCGGCGGAGTGGTTGACGTGGCCGGCTGATTCGATGATTTGTTGCAGCCAAGAAATACCAGGGCGAATGCCAAGCCGGCCAGCGGCAAATAGGGGGACGCGTTGCGACGAAGATTCATTCACTTCCTCCAGTGTGAGGGCGAGCAGGTTTGGGAATGTACGTTTAACGATACTCGGATTAGAGTTGAAGTCAATTGGGAGATGGGAAGAAGATAGCCACGAAGGCACAAGGCACAGAGAAAGAAATGCGAGGAATGTAGGCCGGATGGTGAGGCGGTTCTTAGAGTTGATCTCGAGTGCGGAAAGTTTTGCGGAGGAAATCGCTAAAGTCTTGTGGGAACCGGTCGCGCCCTGATTCGAACCGTCCGCGGCGCCGGCTACCAGATCGGCGGCGCCGCTCCAGCCGCGCGCAGCGCCGCGGCCTCGTCCGGCGCCGTCACCGTCCCGTCGTAGTGCTTTGTAATTCCCGTGTAGAGGCGCGCTTTAGCGCGCCTTCGTTCTTTTCTCTTACTGTGCCGCGGCCCCCACCAACCCGCGAATTCCCGCGATATTCCCAACCAACTCTTGCGGTATCCCATGGCGCATCGCCAAATACTCCGGCGAATTAAAACTCATCCAAACCTTTCCATCCCCGTCTTCGGAAATCACCACTCTCAGCGGCAAATCCAGCGCCGACGAAGGCGCTGCCACCATCACCGGCGTCCCAACCTTCGGGTTCCCAAACACGAATTGCATCACCCGGGGCATCGTCAACTCAGCTCGCTTCGCATCCCCCGTAAAATCAATCTTCGCAAACAAAATCATGTTCTTAGCCGCAAGCAATTGCTCGAAGTGGTCCACTGCCTCATCGAATCCGCGCGAACTCGCCACGCGTTCAATCCCGCGCCCGCTCCCAACTCCCAAACCAGCCGTGCTCATCGTCATTCACCTCGCCCAAGATTCGAATACCACTCTCAATCGCTCTTGGTCGCAATCGCCCCATCCACAGAAAACGCTCCAGCCCCGCGAATCACGATTGGAATCGCAATCGCCAGCGCCAGCAAATGATATTCGTATCCCTCACCCTTCTGATTCCCATACCAATTCATGAACGGCCCATTCGGAAAATGCACCATCGCCACCGCGACACACATATTCACCGCGATCCCAAACGCCGCCACTCGCGCCAGCAACCCGACAATTAGCCCAAGCCCGCCCAGAAACTCCGCCATGATCGCCAGAAACGCAAACGGCGCCGGTATATGCATCGTTCCCGTGAACGCATTCATCGTTCCTGAAAAACCAAATCCGCCGAACCACCCGAACACCTTCTGCGCCCCGTGCAGAAAGAAAACAATTCCCAGCACCAACCGCGTCAGCGTCAAAACGCCGTCATTCGAAGTAGCCAACAATTTTTTCATCGCATCACCTTCCGCTCCACCCCCTCTATATATGTCAATTCCTTCCGGATGCAAGCCCTGTAGCGCAGGGCGAATCCCCGCGACCTTTCCGCAAACGCTGGGCACCCGCCAAAAACAAAAAGGGCACCCCGGAACTCGGAGCGCCCTTCCCAATTCAGATTGTTCTGTCGCGTTACTGCTTCGGCTTTGCCGAAACCGAACCAGGCGTCACCAGCGACGAAACGCCAACGCTGCCGTCCGCTGACGAGCTGCCGTTCTTGTCCGGTTCGTACGAGAGTAACCCTTCCGTTGCCGATGCTGCCACGACGCCGTTGCCTCGCGCTCGAACCACTGGCACATAGCCTTCCGCGAACGCGCCGTTGATATGCTGCCACGTCTTGCCCGAGTCCGAAGACACGATCAAGCCATGCTTCTGCAGTGCAACGACGAGCGCCATGCCCGATCCCGCGACGTCCTGGAATTGCAGGTCCCGCACGTCCGAGCGATTCCAATTGCGGCCCGCGTCCTTCGAAGAATACAGGCCCATATTTGAAGTAATGAACAGGTTGTTGTCATCCAGCCGGTGCAGCCGCAAATTGCCGGCCGACGCGAAGGGAAGTTCGCGCGCATCCCAGTTCGCCCCGCCGTCCGCGGAGTAAAGCAGGTTTTTCTGCGCGATCGCCCAGATCTGCTGGCCGTTATTCGAAGCTTCGAGCGACGTCGTCGGCTGCTTCACCAACTCATCCTTCGAAGCCGACTTCCATGTGGTGCCATGATCCTTCGAGATCACCACGCCGCCGGTCGTCGCCGCAATCCACGTCTCGTTCGTAAACGTCATGTCGTTGACTTGGAACGCCAACAACTGAGGAGCCTTCGCTTTCGGCGCCGGCTTTTTCACCAGCACCGTTGTCTTCTTCCCGTTGACGATCTTCGTCACCTTCACGGGTGCCGGCGCTTCCGGCGCATCTTGTGCGAGCAGTCCGGCCTTGACCCACTTGGCGCTGGTTTCTTCATACTTCATCCAGCCACCATTGTTTAGCGAAGCCCACCATCCGTTCGGCGACGCATAAACATGCTTGAGGTCAGTGCGCTTCAGACCCGGTCCGAGCGGAGCCCACGTCGTTCCGCCGTCCTTTGTCGCGAGAAACGCGTTCGTGTCAAACGTCAGCACAACCAACGCACGCTCCGGCCGCTCGCGATCCATCGCGACATCCAGAATGTGCTGGTGGTGGAAACCAACGTTCGCCGACGTGTAAGTCTGTCCGCCGTTTTCGCTGATCTGAACGCCTTCGCGTTCCGTTCCCAGAATCACGCGCTGCGGATTCTTCGGATCGATCAGGATCGCGTTGATGACCCAGTCGCCCGGCGTCAGGCGCTTCCATTCCGTTCCTTCGTTCGTGGTCTTCCACAAGCCGCTAGTCGTGCCAGCGTACAAAGTATCCGGCTTGCTCGGATCCTGCTTGATCAGCTGCGTGCGGCGAAATACGAAGGGAATCCCGTTGTAGCGCGTCCACTGCTGCGCGCCGTTCGTCGAGTGATAAATACCCGAGCACGCCGTCGCGTGAACGTTGTCCGGATTCGAAGGATCAACGACGACGCTCATAACGTCCGAGTCGTCGATCATGCCCTTACCGATCGGGAACCACGTCTTGCCGCCGTCCGTCGTTTTCCACGGCAGGTGATACGTCCCGGCGTAAATCACATTCTCATCGCGCGGATCAAACGCAACCGAGTCAAAATTTTTCAGATCGTCGTGATGAGCCGGAGTGATCCGGTCCCACGTCGCGCCGTCATCCACCGACCGATACACGCCGGTGAGCGTTCCTACCACGAATACGTTCGGCTTGGTCGGAGCCTGGGCGATCGCACGCACCGTTTCATGCGCCAGTCCGATCACTTTCCACGTGCGGCCCGCGTCATCGCTGCGATACACGCCGCCGCCGCCCGAATACAATGCCCAGGTCGTGGCGTAAATTCGATTCGAATCTCGAGGATCAACCAGCAGGTGAGTAACAACGTCGTCTTGACCGGTGCCGATGCGGCTCAGCAGCGACCAATGTCCACCTTCATCGACCGAACTGAATACGTGCCCGTCTGACGTTCCAAGGTAGAGTTTGTTCACATCGTGGGGATCGGCTTCCAGCGAAATCACCGTTCCGCCCGGAGGGCCGACTTGTCGCCATGTTTGCGCGGGAGTGGCCGAAGCCGCTGCCAGCGCGATTGTCATTGCTCCGAACCACTTCGCCTTCATAACCATGAATTGGATTCTCCCAGAGCGCAGAGGCGCCCACAAGCAATAGTCTAGAGATCGCGCCTCAAAAAGTGGCCTGCTCTGTAGTCCAGATTTGGGGAGGGTCAGTAACAGACCCGTCCAAGCTATCCCCAAGGTCAGTAGTTCGCTATAGGTGAATTTGGCCCTTGCGCCGAATCGCCCGCATTTCCAACCACGCTACAGAACTCCTGAGGAACCGCAACTACCTTGTTTTCAGCAACTCCCCACCGCTTGCAGTTGACCGACCCCATGCAACTTCTTTTCCATTGCCGTGTTTTATGGTCAAGGAGCAACGACGGAGTCCAGGCGCCTCGCATCACGGGCCTTCAGTATAATGTCGTGCTCCCCGCACTACGCATCCAATAATAGGATGCGCTTTGGCAGTAAACAGAGGAACCCATATGAAGACCAACTTTGGCTCGAGCGCGAAAGGCAGTTCGCTGCTGTGGCTTTGCGGTCTTCTGTGTTTCGCACTTCTGTCCCCCAGTCTCAGAGCGCAACGCGCTCCTTCCACGGGTGACCCCGGCCAGTCCATCGATCCGAACGCTCCCGGCGCCGGCGACCCGAGTGCCAACGATCCTCAGTCCGTCGACCAGAATCAACCCGATCCTCCATCGCGCGTAGCGCGCGTGAGTTTTCTTGATGGCACCGTTTCCTTCCAACCCGGCGGTCAGGGTGAGTGGGGAAGTGCCGCTCGTAATCGCCCCGTCACCATCGGCGACAAGCTCTGGACCGACAAAGCCTCGCGCGCCGAACTCCAGGCCGGCGAAGCTTCGATTCATATGGGCAGCATGACCGCCCTCTCGTTCCTCAATCTTGACGCGGCCATCATGCAAGTCCGCATTCCCGAAGGCGCCATCAACTTCCGCGTCCGCGAACTCCGCGAAGGCGACGTCTACGAAATCGACACTCCCAATCTCGCATTCACCGTGAAGCAAGCCGGCGCCTTCCGCGTCAACGTTTCCGAGAACGGCGACGCCACCAGCATCGTCGCCATCCGCGGTGAAGGCGACGTCACCACGGGCGGCAAGACCTACACCGTCCACGCCGGCGAGCAAGGCGAATTTGAAGGCACCGACAATCCGCAATATCACGCCACCGCCGCGCCCGCACCTGACGGCCTCGATCGCTGGGCCGCCGAGCGCGACCTTCGCGAAGACAACTCCACCACCTCAAAATATGTTTCACCCGAAGTCCCCGGCCGTGCCGACCTCGACGACAACGGCGAGTGGAACGAAGAACCCGACTACGGCCCGGTCTGGTATCCCGCGCAGGTTTCGCCCGATTGGGCTCCCTACAGTTACGGCGCCTGGAATTACGTCGGCCCTTGGGGCTGGACGTGGGTCGGCTACGAACCTTGGGGCTTCGCGCCGTATCACTACGGCCGGTGGGCATTCATCGGCAGCCGTTGGGGCTGGTGCCCCGGACCCTACTACGCGCGTCCGTTCTACGGCCCCGCGTTCGTCGGCTTCATCGGCGGCGCTCACTTCGGTGTCGGCTTCGGATTCGGCGCAGGCTTCGGCGTCGGGTGGTTCCCGCTCGGCTTCCACGAGCCCTACTATCCCGGCTTCCACGCCAGCCGCACCTACATCACCAACATCAACGTCCACAACACGGTAATTCGCAACGTCAACACGCTGAACGCGTCGCGCAATTTCAACTACGCCTACGCGCACAACACCCGCGCCGTCACCGCGACTTCGCGAACGTCCTTCGTCGGCGGACAATCCATCAACCGCGGCGCAAATCACATCACCGCTGCCTCGCTCCGCGGCGGAGAAGTCAGCAATCGCACATCTTTCACTCCGACGCGCGCCAGCTCGTTCGGCGCCGCCAACATGACCGCGCGCTCCACGCCGTCAGCCGCTGTCCAGAATCGCGCCGTAATGGCGCGCACCGCTCCGGCCGCTGCAGCTTCTCGGCAGCCAGTCCAGCGCATGAACACGGCTGGCCTCTCGACAGGGCGCACGAACAACACCACCTTCGCCAATCGCGGCGGCGCGGCTAACACAAACGCCGCGCGCCAAAATCAACTCTCGCAAAGCCGCCCGCAATCCCCGAACACCGGCGCGACCAACAATCGCGCGGCGATGAGCGTGACCAACGGCACAAACACAAACAATCGCGCCGCAGCCAACGGTCGCTCGTGGGAAGCGCAAGGCAACTCCACCGATCGTGGCAACGCCCCGCAAGGATTCGGCTCCAACCGCGCCAACAACGGTGCGGTGAGCAACGGCGCATCGTCAAACGCGCGCGCCCGCTCCGATCGTCCACCCTGGGCCGGCAGCGGCCAGAACGGCGCCGCAACTCGCGGTAATTCTTCGGTGGGCAGTTCCAGCTACGAAGGCCGTTCGAACTCGTCCTACGTTGGCCGTTCCAATGAATATGGTGGCCGCAGCAGCGAAGCCTACGGCGGACCTAACCGCTCCTATGAACCTCCATCGCGCTCTTACTCATCTCCGCGCTCGAGCTACCCATCGTCCCGTTCCTACTCAGCACCAACCACTGCGCCCTCCCACACCCCGTCCGCCACAAGCCACGGCTCCGGCGGTGGCGCTTCTCACGGCGGTGGTGGCGGTGGAGCTTCTCACGGCGGCGGGGGCGGCGGAGGCGGCGGAGCCTCCCACGGTGGCGGCGGCCCCCACGGCGGCCACCACTAAGCCGCGGTCGGTCGAATATTCACCAAGGAGCGCTGTTGCGAAGGGTACGGATGCCCGATGGATCTCGGCTGCAGCCCACCTCACGCTCTAACCACCAACTGCAGGACCCCCAGCTCACGACTCTTTTCCTACTCGCGTGTTAAACGTAAATGAGGGTCACTCCCGCATTTCCTGTTTCGACATACCGAATACGCGGGATACGACGGCCCGCCGTAGCCCGGTGATACTCTGGTATCACGGCACTCCGGTAGCAGTTCGATCTCGGCCAAACAGAAATCCGCGGCGTTCCCCAACACCCCGTCGCGCGCAGCTTCAGGAGAGAACCACCAATGAGCATGAGGAAACTCGCGCCCACGCTTACGACGTTGCTCGCCCTGTTTCTTGCCGCAGTCTTTCTCGCTCCAGCGCGCACGCTGGCGCAAGACCAAGATCAACCACCGCCACAACAAGAGGGCGATGATCCGCCAACTCGCGTCGCCCGCATCAGTCACACCGACGGCGCCGTCTCGTTCAATCCAGCCGGCACCGACGACTGGGTCAGCGCCGTCATCAATCGGCCGATGACCACCGGCGACAAGATGTGGGCCGACACCGGCGCCCGTGCCGAACTCCACATCGGCTCTGCCTCTGTCCGTCTCGGCAGCACCACGGGTTTCTCCTTCCTCAATCTCGACGACAGCGTCGCCCAGATCCAGATCACCGAAGGCACCGTCCGCGTCCGCGTCAAGCGCCTCGAGCAAAACGAAACCTTCGAAATCGATACGCCCAATCTCGCCTTCTCCGTCCTCCGTCCCGGGACCTATCGCATCAACGTAAACGAAGCCGGCGACACCACTGTCGTCTCCGTCCTCGGCGGCGAAGGTGAAGTCACCGGCGGCGGACAAGCCTATTCCGTCCACGCCAATGAAGTCGCCACATTCGTGGGCACCGACCAACTCGACGCCGACGTTCAACCCATCGGCGGGGAAGACGACTTCGACCAGTGGTGCGCCCAGCGCGACGCCCGCGAAGATCACTCCACCTCCGCGCGTTACGTTTCTCCCGATGTTATCGGCACCGAAGATCTCGACGATTACGGCGGCTGGCGCGAGGAGCCCGAATACGGAACCGTCTGGTTCCCACACACTACGGTCGTCGGTTGGGCTCCGTATCGCTACGGCCACTGGGTCTACATCGTTCCTTGGGGTTACACCTGGGTCGAAGACGAACCGTGGGGCTTCGCGCCATTCCACTACGGCCGCTGGGTCGTAGTCGGCGGCGTCTGGGGTTGGGTCCCCTCGCCCGCACCAGTTGTCGGCGTAGCCTACGTTCGTCCGGTGTACGCACCCGCGCTCGTCGCCTGGGTTGGCGGCCCGCATTTCGGTGGCGCGGTCGGCGCCAATGTAGGATGGTTCCCACTCGGTCCGCGTGAAGTTTACGTCCCGGCGTATCCGGTCAGCCGCCGTTACGTCACCAACATCAACGTCACCAACACGCGCGTCGAAACCACCGTCGTCAACAATTACTACACCACCGTCGTCGTCAACAAACAGGTCAACGTCACCAACGTCACCTACGTCAACCAGCGCGTCAACGGCGCCGTCACCGCCACTTCCGGCGCCACGTTCGTCTCGGGTCAATCCGTTTCACGCAACGTCGTCCGTGTCGATCAGCGTGAAATCGTCAGCACGCGCGTCGTAGCAGGCGCTCCCGCAATCGCTCCAACGCGCCAGACCTACATCGGCGCGGGTCGCCCGGCCGCCGTTCGTCCGCCGGCCGCCATTGCCACGCGCAGCGTCGTCGCGAAAGCGCCGCCGCCACCGCTGCCAGTTTCTTTCGATCGCCAGCAAGCCGCGATCCGCGCCAACGGTGGCCGCCCGTTAGCCGCCACCCAATATCATCAGCTAGCGCCACCGGCCACTCAGACCGCCGCGCACAACAACGTCCGCATCGCGCCAGTCGCGCGCACAGTCACGCCGGTTCAGCCGAAGTCCAACAACGGGGCCGCCCGTCCCGGTCAGCCTCCCCTGAACAGCAACAACGTGAACAGCAACAACGCCGCGCGCCCAGGCCAGCCCGTCAACGCGCCCAACAACGCCGCGCACCCGGGCCAACCCGTCAACGCGCCGCCCAACAACGCCAACGCGGCCAACGGGTCCAACGCTCGCAACTACAACAATCGCCCGCCCGCAGCACCCTCGGTGAATGTTCCAGCAAATAACCCGCAAGTTGACCAGCAGCACCAGCAACAACTCGAAAAACTGCGCACCCAGCAAGACGCCGAGCGCCAAAGACTCGAGCAACAACAAATCCAGCAGCAACAAAAAGTCCAAGCGCAAGCCAACGCCCAAAAACAGCAGCAACTCAACCAGAAACAAAACCAACAGCTAGAAAATCTGGAGCACAAACACGACACGCAGGCCCAAAAACTCCAGGAAAAACAAGTCAACGACAAAGGCGCTAACAAGCCGCCTCCGTCTCAGAACAACAACAAAGACAACAACAAGCAAAACAAAAACAACCGTTAGTCGCGGCAGACCGAAAACAAACGCGGCACGCAGAGATGGCGTGCCGCGTTTTTCATTGAACAGCTAATAGTCGCACGATCGAAATCGCAATCCGTCGCAACTTCAAATAAACTTCGTCGTAGCCATGCCGAAACTCCCCAAGCCGTGCGCCATTGAACTCTTGGCCATCCGCCACATGCCCGAAATCCACCCCGACGACAACCTCCTCAAACTCCTCTTAGCCGCCGCAAGAAAATCCAAAATCACCTTCCAACCAAACGACATCCTAGTCCTGGCCCAAAAGATAATCTCCAAATCCGAAAACCGCCTAATCCATCTATCTAAGATCCGCCCCTCCGCGAAAGCCACTGAGCTAGCCGCCCGCTCGAAAAAAGATCCCCGCCTGATCGAAGTAATCCTCCGAGAATCCCGCCGCGTAGTCCGCGAACATCCCGTCCTAATCGTAGAAACCCATCACGGTCTGGTCTGCGCCAACGCCGGCGTAGACCAATCCAACATCCCCGGGCAAGACGTAGTCTCCCTCCTCCCCAAAAACCCTGACGCCACCGCCAAAAAAATCGCCCAATCCCTTCGCCACCTAACCCACAAAAAAATTGCCGTAATCATCAGCGACACCTTCGGCCGCCCCTGGCGCCTGGGCCTAACCAACGTAGCCATCGGCGCCCATGGCATCCCGTCCCTGATCGACCTCCGCAACACCCGCGACGCGAACAACAAACCCCTCCACGCGACCATCGTAGCCGTTGCGGACGAACTAGCCGCCGCCGCCGGCCTAGCCATGCAAAAATCCTCAGCCATCCCCGCAGTAATCATCCGCAACTATGCGTACTTGCCGGCAAATGCCCCCTCTACCCCTGCCGCCAAAATAATCCGCCCAGCCGCCGAAGACCTCTTCCGCTGAAAGACAAACAACCCGTGTTGCCTATCACTTTCTTCCTACGCCGCCGGTCACCCACCGCCCGTCATTCCGAGCGGAGCACTCCCACGAGGGAAGTCGCCGTGATCGCAGGCGTGATCCTGTGAGCGGTCTTCATGATGTGGCTCTCACATCGGTAGCCATTGCAGAAAACAAGTGCGTGCCATCCCGCTCGGACACGCAACTCAGTTGAACACCCTCTCCATAAATGCAATTCTAGAAAACGCAATCAACTGGAATTGGCGCGCACATGCACTCCACGCAATCGTCCATCGCAGTCACGTCCCTCCTCGAAATCCTGGCCGGTGATCGACCGGACCGCGCCAACTCAATCCGCTTGTTCAACGACGCGCCACTCCCCGATCTCCTCCAAGCCGCTACGGCCCTCCGCGCTCGCGGCAAATCCACCACCATCACCTACTCCAAAAAAGTCTTCATCCCCCTAACCACCCTCTGCCGCGACTACTGCTCCTACTGCACCTTCCGCAAAGACCCCGGGCAACCCGGCGCCCACTTCATGACCCCAGACGAAGTCCTAGCTGTCGCCGAACAAGGCCGCCGCGCCGGTTGTAAAGAAGCCCTCTTCAGCCTAGGCGATCAACCAGAACGCATCTTCCCCGAAGCCCGTGACTTCCTCCGCCACCAAGGCTTCACCCGCACGCTCGACTACCTGGCCGCCATGTGCGAGCTAGTCCTAGACCGCTCCGGCCTCCTCCCTCACTCCAACCCTGGCGTAATGGATCACGCCGCTTTAGCCCGCCTAAAAAATTCCAACGCCAGCGTTGGTCTAATGCTAGAAACCGTCAGCACTCGCCTAATGCGCGGCGATCTCCCCCACGCGAAAGCCCCCGACAAAGTCCCCGCCCTCCGACTCCGCACCATGGAAGAAGCCGGCAAACTCAACATCGCCTTCACCACCGGCATCCTCATCGGCATCGGCGAAACCGTCGATGAGCGCATCGACTCGCTCCTGGCCATCCGCGGCATGCACGAAAATTTCGGACACATCCAGGAAGTCATCATCCAAAACTTCCGTGCCAAGCCCGACATCCCCATGTCCCACCACCCCGAGCCCACCATGGACGACATGCTCCGCACGATCGCCATAGCCCGCCTGATCCTCGGCCCCCAAATGAACATCCAGGCCCCGCCCAACCTCAGCTACGCCGACTTCCCCCGCCTCCTCGACGCGGGCATCAACGACTGGGGCGGCATCTCCCCCGTAACCAAAGATCACATCAACCCCGAAGCCGCCTGGCCCCAAATCGCCAAACTAGAATCCGAAACTCAAGCCCGCGGCTACGTCCTCCGCGAACGCCTAGCCCTCTACCCCGAGTTCATCCCCCGCCAAAACTTCCTCTCTCCCCAAGTCCGCCAAGCTGTGAACCGCCTCGGTACCGACTGAACGCATACAGAAGGCAGCGGCGATCAAGACTGTGTCGTAAATTTCTTTGTCGGTAGCGCCATCGTTGCGGGCGCGAACCGCGAATCGGCAAACAAACCGCAACCCTGGGCTACGCAGGCCGCGACTTCAAAAAACCCCTATATATATAACTATAGTAATAATCGGTTAAGTCTGCTCCTCGGCGAATTACGCAAACCATCCGATATGTTTGTAGGTCGCGGCTTCAGCCCCTGAAGTCCGAAATTAACCCCCAAAATCGCCCCAATAACTCGTATCAATTCTCCGCAAAAATGGACGGGGTATACCCCCAAACCCAAGCTCCGATAGAATCCCAAAATGAATCCAAGCCCACCCATCACCGCACTGGCAGGCGGCGTAGGCGCCTCCAAACTTCTCCTCGGCCTCTACGAAACTGCCGACCCCGCCGCCCTCACCGCCATCGTCAACACCGGCGACGACATAACCCTCCACGGCCTGAAAATCTCCCCCGACCTCGACATCGTCACCTACACCCTAGCCGGCATCATTGACCCGAAAAAAGGCTGGGGCTTCCGCGGCGAAACCTTCCATCTCCTCAAACGCCTGGCCGTCTACGGCCGCGTCAACTGGTTCAACCTAGGCGACCGCGATCTAGCCACCCACATCCACCGCACCGCACTCTTGAGCGAAGGAAAAACTCTAACCGCCGCCGCCGAGTCCATCCGCACCGCGCTAGGCGTAAAGTCCCGCATCCTGCCAATGTGCAACGAGCCCGTCCCCACGATCATCGATTCCAACGAGGGCCCGCTGCATTTTCAGGAATATTTGGTAAAGCGCGGCGCCGAGCCCGTCGTCCAAAAAATCCGCTTCGACGGCGTGGAAAACGCGAAACCCGCCCCCGGCGTACTCGAAGCAATCCACAACGCCGAACGCATCCTTATCTGCCCCAGCAATCCGCTGATCAGCATTGGCCCAATCCTGGCCGTCCCCGGAATCCGCGAAGCCCTCCGCGCCCGCCGTCAAAACGTAATCGCCGTCTGCCCCATAGTCGCCGGCAAATCCCTAAAAGGCCCCAGCGACAAGATGCTCGCGCAACTCGGCCACGACTCCTCCGCGTTCGGGGTCGCAAAACTCTACGCCGACTTCACCGCCACTTTTGTAATTGATCCCGCAGACGAATCGCAAAAACCAGCAATCGAAGCGCTGGACATGAAAGCAGAGGTCATTTCAACGGTAATGACCACCCGCGCCGACAAACGCAAACTAGCGAGCGCCCTACAGAAGTTGTAGGGACACAGCAGCGCTGTGCCCGTCTTCGATTATTCCGAACGTTGCAGGCTTACAGCGCCAACCCCGTAAATCGAATCCCAGCGCTATGCACTTTGTAGCGAATATTCAATCCAATCAGCAGCGCCGTCATCGACTCCACGATCCGTGCATTCTCCAACTTCCCGCCGTTCACTGCGCGCACGCCCGGGATCTTGCGCGCCAATTCGATCGCCACCTGCTTCGCGTTCTCGTCATCGCTGCAGACCAACACATCGCACTCAACCGCCGCGCTGCCCGCAAGCAACGCCGCCCCAAGATTATGAAACGCCGCCGCTACGCTGACAGATTGTGGCAACAATTCCCGCGCCGCCTCCGCCGCTGACCCTTGCCACACGCCCAATATTTTCGACGGCGAGCCACCCACGGAAGCCGCTAGCGGCACCGTCGTATCGATCACCACGGTCCCCGGTTTCCAGATCGTCTTCAATTCCTTCAACAACGCCGCCATTCCCGAGAAGGGAATCGTCAGCAACGCAAGATCACACTGCGACGCCGCGGATGCATTGTCCGCGCCGTCGACTACAGCCGAAGCGCCGACCTCCGCGCGCAATTTCGTCGCCGCAGCCTGCGCCCGCTGCGGATCGCGCGAACCAATCACCACGTGCTCGCCAGCCCGTGCGAACCGATTCGCCAATCCCGTTCCCTCGGGCCCAGTGCCGCCCAAAATCGCAATCGTGCGCGCCATCGTCGCTCCTCTCAAACTCGAATCTAAGCCGCCATTATACGTGCCCCGCCGAGCCGCCGCGTCCTCCGAACGCGAGTTCGCAAGACAACGAGCCTCATACGGAGTGCGGCGCCTCCGCGTCACTTTTGACGAGTAGACCGCCCGAGTATCAACGCGTACTGCACACGCGAGTTCGCGCAGAAGTGTGTCGCGGCGTCCGGTATGATATCTTCGAAAATTCTGACATGCCGTCGAAGCCTCCCACTCCAGCCGAATTTCGTCTTGCCTGCGGGCAATTTGCGACCGGCGTTACAGTCGTCACGGCGGAACGCGTGCCCGGCAAAGTTCATGGCATGACCGCGAATTCGGTCACTTCGGTCTCGTTGAGCCCGCTGCTTCTTCTCGTTTGCGTGGACCAGCGGGCACATTTGCTTCCGCTACTGCAGCAGAAGCGGCAGTTCGGCGTGAATGTGCTGAAGCAAGAACAGCAGTCCGTCTCGCGATATTTTGCTCAGACCGAAGAAAACGAAGAGACCGAAGCCAAGCTTGGAATTCGTTATCGCTGGACGGAGTCCGGCATACCACTGCTGGAAGATTCGCTTGTCCACATCGCGTGCAAAGTCACGGCGGCCCACGTAGCGGGTGATCACACGATTTTCGTTGGTCAGGTCGAAAGCACGGAAATCTTCGACGGCGACCCGCTCGTCTATTTTCGCGGCGCTTACCGCCGCGTCGCTCCCTAGCGAAGATCGAAACTCATTGCCCCCAGACCGCAGGGAATTATTCCTTCCATCGGCGGCGGGCACGGCCGTGCCGTGCACCTAGGACAATTTTGCGATCAGCAGGTTCAAAGAACGATTTTCGGTCTTTGTCAGTGGTGGCCGCCGAGCGGGTCGCGCTTTGTGCCGTACTGCGTGCCCCAGCGATCGGTCATCTCGCCACGGATTTCCCAGAGTTCCGGGAAGAATTTGTGCCGCATGCCGTCCTCGAGAATTTCCACCGGACGGCCCTTCAGCGATTTTGAGCCGAAGCCGATCGTGCGATGGATCAGCTGCATGTGCTCGTACCGGAATTTCTGAAATAACTCGTCGAACTCCGCCATCGCCTCGGCAACCACGTAGGCGTCGCCGTGCGTGTATTCCGAGTCGTAGATTTTCTCGATCGTCAGTCCATGCTTGTCGAGATAGTTCTCTTTAAATGACGCCCAGAGCGGCTGGTGCATCTTCAGCAAAACGCGAAACCCCGGCGATTCCTGCCCACTGCCGTTGCCGAGGCGCTTGCGAATCTCCTGGTACTCCTTTGGCGACATGACTTCGAGCAGCGCAATCTGTGAAATCATCAACCGCTGCGCCGTGTGTACACGGCGAAACAGGGTCAGGATGCGATTCGTATTCTGCTGCTGCAAGTAGTCATCGATATCTAAAAGCGTGTACGCGATCAACTTCATCCACAGTTCTTCGACCTGGTGAACGACCTGAAACTGCAATTCGTCGGCGTTGCAGAGATCTTCGAACTTCGATTGGCACGTCAGCAGAGTCTTTGTGTTCAGGTAGAGTTCGTAGTCGAGCGTGCCTTCGCCGCCCATCTGCGCATAAAACTGTTGTCGATTCATCCGCAATCTCCTCGTGCACCCGGCTGTCAGATTATTTTGAGCGCAGTTCGGCCGCGAGTGGAAAAATTCTCAGCGGGAGTTCACCACAGAGTTCGTAGAAGAAGAAACGGCAAGGCCAATTGGAGTTATCGGTCACCAGTCACAATTCACCAGTCACCGCTTCTAACGTTCCGTAGGACCGCTGGGGCGGGTTTGCTCGGTGGAGTCGCCGAGTTCTTTGCGGTGACTCTTTACTTCGCGGAGGGCATAGATCGGCTTGTTTTGTGACTCGTAGTAGGTGCGGGCGATGATTTCGCCGAGCAGGCCCATCGATATGAATTGCACGCCGCTGACAAAAAGCGCGATGCCGGCGAGCATTAGCGGGCCGTGCTGCGTCATGATTGTGACGTTGTGCGCGAATTTTTCGTACAGCAGGTACGCTGCGTCTATCGCACCGAGCAACACGCCGCCCATGCCGAGCACGCCAAAAAACTGCAACGGTCGTGTGGAATAGTCCTGCAAAAATTTGACGATGATCAGATCGAGAAATACACGCAGCGTTCGCCCGATGCCGTAGTTGCTCTTACCGTTTTTGCGGTCGAGGTCGGTGATGGGCACTTCGGTGATCCGCGCGCCTAGTGAACCCGCCAACGCCGGAATAAACCGGTGCAGCTCGCCATACAACTGAATTTCCTGAATGATTTCGCGGCGGTAGGCTTTAAACGTCGTACCGAAATCGTGCAAATCGATTCCCGAAAGCTTCGCCATCATCCAATTGGCGACGCGGCTCGGAAACTGACGCATCAGCCAGTGATCGCGGCGCGCGTAGCGCCAGCCGCTTACCAGATCAAAACCCTCTTCGATTTTTTCGAGGAATCGCGGAATCTCTTCGGGATCGTGCTGTAAATCGCCGTCCATCGAGATAATGACTTCGCCGCGCGCGAAATCAAATCCCGCCTTCAGGGCTGGCGTCTGCCCAAAGTTCCGGCGGAGCCGCACAATGTTGACGCGATGATCGTGCTCGTAGATATCCGACAACACCTTGAACGAATTATCGCGGCTGCCGTCGTCAATAAACACCAATTCGTAGGGCTCGCCGATGGAGTCCATGACCTCGGTGATCTTCATATAGAGCGGAGGGATGTTTTCCTGCTCGTTGAAGAAGGGGACCACAACCGAGTATCGAATTGTGGAGTCGTTTCTCATACTTCGCTGGCCACGAGACCATAGTCTATCAGGCGAATCCCTTGCGATGCGACAAGATTCCGAATCTCGCTATCTGTCAAAATTGCCAGCTCCGTGGCGCGGGAATTCTGCAGGCGCGTCGGCGAATGCTGCAACGCTTGGTCGACGTAGCCGGGGTGGCACATAAGCTCGGTCGTGCCTTCGGGCAGGCTGCGCAAAAGTTGCGCAACGCCGTCTTTGGTCATCTCGCCGGTCTGCGCGATGCCGCAGAAATAATCCGATGTGGAGATGCCTGCGTGCCGCGCCTGCTGACGAGCGTCACGCGCAAGCAGTTTCAATCCTCGTGCTTGTACACCTTGTTTCAGAACGGTGGCCGTGTGCCGCTCGTCGTCGGCGGATAGCGCGGCGCGCAAACTGGAAGCCTCGTGAGCAATGCGGATCGCGCCGATGTTGTTCCGCTTCGCCAGCCGGATCGCAATCTCAAATAAGCCGGGCAGCATGTGGACGTGTTTGTGGCCGTCGAGGTGTGTCGGCTGTATTCCGGCTTCGCGCACTTTTTCGATTTGCGCTTCCCACTCCTGCTCGACCTCGTTCGTCTCGAGTGCGCCGCGGGCGATGCGCATCAGCAAATTTTCGGGGCCGCCGTTGAATTCGCCGTCGTTGTTCAGCAGGCTCGTTACGAGTTCGCACGGTGCGACCGGCGCGCCGTCGCTGAGATTCAGGTGAACACCGACGCCCAGCCCCGGCGTGGACTTCGCTGCATCGATACCGTCGGCAAACGAGGCGCCGTTTGCCAGCAGGGAAGCGCTGGTCACGATCCCGTTGCGATGGGCTTCCAGGATGCCGCGGTTTACACCCGCGGTCCACCCCAGGTCGTCGGCATTTACGATGAGATTCTTCATGGGCTAGCTAAAACAGAGTCCAAAAACGCGTCGCCTGTACGGTCGGCCAGCTACACATTGGTACGCGGTGCCGCGGACGTACCATTGACCGCCTCCATCATCAACTTTAGCATGGCCTTACAGAGGGAAAAATGCCCGCAAGGACGCGCGAATTAAGGCAAGTTGCGCCCCGCCACAGCGACAGCCGTCGTGGCCGGCGCATGAATTCACGGGTACCGATTCGCTTGGAGTGGGATGACGCCAAGGGACGGCGGTGCAGCGTGGATGCGCACACCCGCGTGGTGAATCCATACGGCTGCATGGTCGTTCTCGAACACGATTTGAAGCTCGAGCACCGGCTGGCCCTCACGAACCTGGCGACCGAAACCAGCAATTCGGCAGTGATCGTGTGGAAGGGAACGCAGCGGCCCGAGGGCGGCTGGGAATACGGTGTCGAGCTCGTCGCGCCGGAGATGGACTTTTGGGGTCTGGAACTATGAAGCCTTTGACGAATACCAAGACGATGCCACCCCCGTCGGCGCGACCCGCTTTGAACCGGCCCCCGACAGCGGAAGAACGCCGCCGCGCGCAGCGCGTCCTGCTGAGGATTGCTGTGACCGTGCAGGTTGCAGGCAAGACGCCGATTCAGGGACACACACATACCGTGAGCGCCAGCGGTGCGATGATTATTCTTCCCGAGGCTCTGCCGGAAGGAACGAAAGTCACGATCGAGAACTCGAAGACGCAGAACAAGGTGGAAGCGAAGGTCGCCCGCGCGCCACAGACGACGGGCGAGGGATCGCTCGTGCCGGTGGAATTTTCAACGCCGTCTCCGATTTTCTGGAACGTGTTTTTCCCGCCGAGCGTGAACTAGATTTTGGCGGGAAAGAACAACGAGTTTTCGACTGCCTCAAAAACGAATTGAAGACTGAAAACGGCCGCGAACTTCACGGCCGTTTTTTATTTTGCGCAAGCTTGTTGCGATAGTTCGCGAAGAATTGCTACGGCGTGCTAACGGTGACGCCGGTCGCGGCAGAAGTGGATCCGATGTAGGTTGAGTCGCCACCGTAGACAGCGGTGATGCTGTCGACATGGGTCGTAGGCGATCCGCCACCGCTGTTGCTGCTCGTACTGCCGCCGCAGCCTGCGATGCCCGCGGCGATTCCTGCCATCGCCAAAACGCATGCGAACGCATACACGAGGCGCCTGCGCGCCGGAACTCCGGTGCGGCTGAAGCTCAGGATCAGCAGCATCGCGAGGACGCTGCTGACGAACGTCAAAGGAGCGACCGGCACCTCAGGTCTGCGATTGGACGGGCTGCCAACCGACGGGGGCGCGCTGGAAAGCGCTGTCATCAGCATCGCAGAACAGGTCGCTGGCGCCGTCGACGTGCCTGCCGTAGCTGTGCAGGCGACGGGTGAACCAAGCGCCGTTGTGCCACTCATGAATTGGACCGTGCCGGTGACACCGGGACCGTTGTTCGTGGAACTGCTGACCTTTGCGGTCAAAGTGACGTTGCTGCCCGAATTCACCGTCGTGGCGCTGGTCGTGAGTGCCGTCGTCGTCGCAACGGTGCCGGTGGAAACGACCGTAATTGACCCTGAGCCCGAGCCGGACGCGTAGTTTGTATCCCCGGTGTAGGCGGCGGTGATCGTGACCGCCCCCGTCGTGTCGAAAGTGTGGGTGATCGTGGCCGTCGCGAACGCAGGAATCAACGGCGACGACGAATTCAGGTTCGCCGCAGCGGTTGGGACGACCTGTACGGCGTTGCCGATCTGCGTTCCGTTTGCTTTGAAGATGATGGTACCGGTTGGGCCCGCGCCGCTGCTCATCGTGTTGACTTTGGCGGTGAGCGTGACCGGCGTCGTGGTGTTGATGTTGGACGCGGGCGCCGCGGTCACGCCGATCGTAGTTGTGGCGGCGGTGATGGTCACCGCTTGCGCAGGCGACGTGCTGGCAGTGAAGCTGTTGTCACCAGAGTAGGCGGCGACCAGGCTGTGCGTGCCTGTTGCGAGCTGAACGGGTTGGTCTTCGGCGATGCCTTGGCTATTGAGCTTGCTCGAGTTTGTACCAGAGAAATCGTTCAACGGTTGCCCGTTGTCGGTCAGCGTGACCGTACCTGTCGGGCATGCGGAGATGACACTGGCGCATTGGTTGTGGGCACTGTCAGAAACAGCGATCTGCAAAATATAGGACGAGCCATACTGCACGGATGCGGCGGTGTTGCTTACCGACGGATTGCCACCGGGGAAGGTCACAAAGCCGACCGCCGTGAAACTCCCTTCCGGTGTGACCGTGAGGGTCACGGGAGCGGAAGTTTTGGATTGGTATATGCCGTCGCCAGAGTAACTAGCGACAACCTTGACGCCGACCCCACCTGGCAGTTGGTTTGTCGTGATCGTGGCGAGTCCGCTGCTCAACGTGATCGCCATGTTCTCCGAGAACGAGCCAATGCCAACAGGCGTCCCAGAGGGCGGAGTGGCGACAAGAGCGACAGACCCAGTGGCCATGGTGGGATTGACGCTGATGTGGAATGTCTGGTCAGTGCCATGTGGGACTGACCCCGACGGGCCTGTAAGCGTTACGGTATCGGTCATGAAGCCGACGCTGGACCAGGCGGTCACGAGATTGTTGATGTTGACCGAGCCGAGGCCAGTGGCGTTGTCATATCCGGTCGTAGTGGTGAAGGCCGGCGTGTTCGCGTGGGTCGGATCGATGAGCACGCCGTACTGATTCGCGGCGGTACTGGTGTTGCTGCAATTCGTCGAGCCGCCGGCGCAGGCGACCGAGTTGTTGCCGGCAACCGTGTCGTAGAAGATGCAGCTCGCTGCCGGACTCGCGGCAGACGCGCAGATCGTGCCTGCGGCATTATTTTTGTAAAGCTGGTAGAGAACATAGTTCGCATTGCCCTGACGACTATTTTTCTGAATCACCATCGCCATGATGCCCGCGAAGACGGGCGCCGCGGCCGACGTTCCGCCGACGCCCTGGAAGTCGAGAAAATTGTCGTTGGTTAGATTGCAGGAGCTGTTGTTGCCGCCCTGCGCGGAGTTGGCGTCCTGCTGGCAGATCACGTAGAAGCTGCCGTTAATACCGTTGCCGGAAAAAAGCGAAATGTCGGGCACTTGGCGGAAATTCGCCGAGGGCATGCCGGTGATGCCGGACTGAAACGAGGGCTTGGCGTTGAGGTTGCTGGGTCCACCGCCACCGGCCACGAGGTCGATTCCGAGATTCGGCGAGTTCGCGCCGCTGTCGGCGTTGATGATGGCGGTTGTGCAAGTCGTCAAGTTGCTGGAGGTCGCCGAGGAAGCGCACGAATCGTTCCATGTGGCTTCGGGAATGTAGCCCTTCGCGGAAGTCTGGGTCAGCGATCCATTCGAGCCGTTCGTGGCGTTCCAGAATTGCGACGTGCCGTCGGCTTGAAGGTTGTTCTGAAAGTCGGTACCGCCGAGCGCGACGTTGTACGCCGTCGAAGCGAGACCACTGACGGCGATGCCTTGCGTGGCGACGTCGGGATTGGCCGCAGTAGAGGTGGGATCGCAGCCGGCCGAGCCGCTGTCGCCCGACGACAGGATGGCGGTGATGCCTTGCGCGGCGGCTTGCTGCCACAGGTCTACGTATATGGCTTCCGCGCTTGCTCCGATGCTGGCTTCGCAGGCGCCGAAGCTTTCGCTCAGGATCGGCGCAAAGTTGTTATCGACGATGTAGATCGCGGAAAGATCAGTGCCAAACATTCCGACGCTTTCGGAATCCTGGGATACGACGAGATCAACGGTTGCGCCAGGAGCGACGGCGCCGGCCCACTGGACGTCGAGGTCCGCTTCGATTTCGTCGTCGGTGGCGGAGTCGGGGCCCTGAATGCCGGGATCGGGGCCGTTGAGAATGATGTTGGCGGTGGTGAAAGTCGCGGGCAGACCGAAGAGGCTGCGGAATTGCGTGACGTCGGCGACGTTGATGTTGGAGTCTTGCACGATGGCGATGGTGACGCCAGTGCCGGGGAGCGCAGAATTGATCGTCGCAGGAGCGCCGTAAATTTTCGCGAAGTCGCCAGGGCCGACGGCGTAGCACGGTTGCGGCGTTGTGCCGGAGCCGCAGCCGTTGAAGGTGAACAGCGGCTTGACCTCTCCAGTATCTTTGCTGCGGCGGAACGTGCCGAGCCGATGCGCTTGCGAACGCGGACGAAAGTCGTTCAAATGCGCGACACCACGAACGACCGGAGCCAGCGCCGCTGGAATCTGCGGATCGGATACGTTGGCCATGTGCATCGCGCCGTTGACCATGTAGTGGTGAATCTGCGTTTGAAACGCGTTTTGTACCTGGCCGATATTTCCCGAGAACTCGACGCGAGTGCGGCCGGGGCTGACTTTGACATTGGTGAAACCGCGCGAGGTGAGCCAATCCGTGACGGCTTGGATGTCGGTGTCGGCGGGACCGAACTGCTTGCCGAATTGATCGGGCGTTAGCCACTTGTGATAGTTAGGCGAGGTTTTATCTTGCTGCTGATCGAGCAGTTGTCGGAGTGCGGCTTCCTGCTCGTCGCTGCGCTTGAGCGCGAGCGCCATATGTGAGGCAGGCTGCGAATCGACGACGGCGCCGCGATCGAATTGCGTGCGCGCCATCGGATGCACATTGCCCTTGAGCGTGAAGCGATTGCTGTCATCGACCGTTTGCGTGACGCGAACGGGAATGCGTGGCGCTTGCGCCGATCGCGTGGCCGCTTCGGACTGTGCGTCGGATGACGGGTCGGCCGTTTGCGCGGACGCGCGCAGCAGCGAAAACGCCAATAGAAATGCGCCGAAAATTACGCCTCGACCCAGGTTGGACCCGATATTCTTCATGAACTCGCCCATGTTTTGGTTTCGTATCTCTCTCGCACTGCGTGTCCCGCGAATTTTTTCGCGTGGAAGAAGCCTGACATAAAGGATCGATTCTACTGGTGAATGGTTGCTTGCCTTCGGCACGATGTTGCGAACGTTGTAACGTTGCTATCTCGGACGCGAAGAAACCACGGCAACTCGGCGCGGCCGCGTGTCACATCGTCCGGCAGTTCAACCGGAAATCGCGCAAAGCGGGTTACGGCGAGGCTTGACCTCGTATTCCTGCTCTTCCGCAGCGAGGCGAACTTGGTTCCCGACGTCCTTTAGAACCGGCGAACCGAAAGCTTCGCGAAGGAGCCAAGACAAGCATCGTAGTCTCTCAACGCCGTGTTGTCGCTGGTACCTGTAGACAACGGTGCGAGCGCCTGAACGACGGCGTTGGTAGAACCCGGCCACCGCCGAATAGTTTCGCGACATTTATTATGACTGGCATGACGCCGATAACGGAGAGAAATCGAACGAAGTTGCCGGGGTGGAGAGGCGAGCGACGGGTTTGGCGCGAATTTGAGTATTATAATGACCATCTTTGACGAGACCAACCGAGGAGGACACATGGCAGAACCATCCTACGAAGAACTCAAGGCGCGACTCGCGGAACTGGAAAAGCAGTCGCCGGGCCGGCGCACGGGAGCACTCGATTTTCGCGTTGGGGAAAAAGGGGGCGTCAGCGTGTATGGCTTGGGACGCTTTCCCGTCACGCTCTATTATGAGCAGTGGATACGGCTGCTTGATACCGCGAAAGAGCTAAGGGAGTTCCTTGAGGAAAACAAGTCGCAGGGGAAGTTGAAGCTGAAGGAGTCGAGCCAGGCGGCCGGCGGCTGAGGTCGATGGTTGGCGTCCGGCTTGGTGTGGCGTTGCGTCAGTCTTCGGGTGCCGGGATGAGTCAAAGAGAGTGAACCGGCGCTGCGGCCAGCCCGAATGCTCTCGCGGTTGGCCGCGAAAGGAATTGAGAAATGAAAACGACGAATCGGTGGCGGGTGTTGCTTGTCGGAATCGGAATGGCGGCGAGCTTGTTGCTCGCAGCGCACTGGGCGGCGGCACAGACGCCGTCGCCCGCGCTGCTCGTGTTGGAAAAAAGCGATTCCGCAATGGCCATCGTGGACCCCGCGAGCATGAAGGTGATCGCGCGCGTTCCATCGGGACCCGATCCGCACGAGATCGTCGCTTCAACGGATGGGCGACTCGCTTACATTTCCAATTACGGCGGCCTGGACAGCGATCAGCACACCATCTCCGTCGTGGATTTGCTGGCGCACAAGGCGCTGACTGCGATCGATCTCGGCGCGTTGCACTCGGCGCACGGATTATTTTTTGCGGGCGACAAACTTTATTTTACGGTCGAGACGAACAAGGCGTTCGGCCGGTACGATCCCGCGGCGAAAAGCATCGATTGGATGCTTGGAACCGGGCAGGATCGGACGCATATGATTCACGTGTCTGACGATTTGCAGCACATCGTCACATCGAACGTGAATTCCGGAACGATCAGCATCATCGAGCAGGTTGCTTCGCCGATGCCGCCGGGACCTCCTGGAGCTCAAGGAGGCCCGCCTCCAGGAGGGAATCGCAAAACCTGGGAGGTTGCGAGCGTTCCCTCCGGACGGGGATGCGAGGGCTTTGATGTTTCGCCCGATGGAAAGACGATCTGGTCGGCGAACGCGCAGGACGGCACGGTCACGATCATCGATGTGGCGAGCAAGAAGGCCGAGCAAACTTTTCCAATTACCGTCAACCATGCAAACCGGCTGAAATTTACACCCGATGGCAAACTAGTTCTGATCACGGGTCTAGGCGGTGCTCCCGGCGGACCATCGAACGAGAGCACTGGCCCTGGCAACGTCGAGTTCGTAGATGCCGCGACGCGGCGCGAGGTGAAGTCGCTCAATCTCGGTGGCGGTTCAGCGGGAATTCTGATCGTGCCCGACGGGTCGAAGGCGTACGTTGCCGTAAGCGCGAAGAACAAAGTGGCAGTCGTAGATCTAAAGGAATTGAAAGTGATCGGCGAGATCCCGACGGGTAAGAATCCTGATGGATTGGCTTGGGCTCAGCAGCGCTAGAGCAAGCAGTTATGACGCCAGGAAAAACGAAAACGGCGCCGCGAGGCGCCGTTTCCATTCTGGCTCAAGAATACAGTTTCGTGAGTTGCGCTCTTTCGTTACGAAGATTGATTGTTGGAATCGCCGTTGGTCGGCATTGGGGCGTCGGCGGCCGCGATTTCGTTGATCGCAGTGCCTTCGCGTAGAGCCTTGGCGGGATCCTTCAATCCGTCCAGAGTGGTCTTGGCGTGCTCATCGACAGCTCCAACCGCGGCAACCAGGCAGGAATACAAGAAGGCCTTCATGCCGGTGCGGAACTGTTCGGTCGATTGCTCGGTGGCGTGCGCGATGTCGGTTTCGATGGAACGGCGGCGTGTTTCGATAGCGGCGCGATTTTCCGCTTCCAGCGCCGCCAATTGCGACATCACGCGTTGTGTCGCTTCGGAAATGATTAAGTCGACGTGAACTTCGGTCTGGCGCTTGAACTCTTCCATTGTCGAGCTGGCCGAGGTCTGCAACTGCGCGCGAATCTCGGCGCTGTGAGCCTGCAACTGCGCTGCGGCTTCCCGCGTGACCATCTGCTTGTCTTCCATCAGGCGGACCAACTGACGATCGGAAACCCGAGTGGCCGCCGCTTCAAAGTCATCGGCTGCGCGCGCGATGGATTGATTCAGGCGATCCACCATGCGCGGTTCGACGTCTGTGCCGACGCGCGACAATACACCTTGCGCTTCGGTGAGGCTGCGTTGAGTTTCGCCGGCTAGACGCTCAAGCCGTACTGAAAGTTCTGCCGTACGTCCGCGAAATTCCTCATGCGTCTGTTCCCAGCGGGTGCGGTCTTCGGCTAGGCGCGATTCCATGCGGCTCATCATTTCTTCGCGAGCCGTGCGCATCATCGTTTCGAGGCGCTGTTCGGAATGTTGCTCGATCTGGCCGATGCTGGTTTTGCAGACTTCATCGACTTTGCTCAGCGCCTGTTTTACCGCATCGCTCAGCTGCGAATTAATGGCGGTGTGGATGGCCTTTTCGGCGGCGGCCTGCAATTTGCCCTGAACCGCGGCGACGAGCTGATCCGACGTGATGACCACGCGCTCGGGCTTTTGCGCGGCAGGGGGTTGGGACGGGAACGCGGCTACGCCGGTGCTGCGATATTCGGGACCTGCGGGCGCCGTCTTGGCAGGCATTGCACTGGCTTCCGATTGCGTCGATTCCGGGGCTGCCGCGGTTGCGACCGCTGCATCGTGCGTCTTCGACGCGTCCACGCCGAGCAGCTTCAGCCAATCTTCTGGCGGTGCCGGCACGCCCCATACGTTCGCGGGCGCTTCCAGCTCAACGCCGATTTGGTACAGCTCGCGCGGGCTCATCGGCGGATGGATCGAGCGGACCTGTGCGCGCATCACGGGAGCGGCGTTTTCGCCATTGGGCTCAAGCACTTGCAGTCCGATCCACGAACCAACTGCGTAGTCGTGGCGCGACGGATAGCGGCAGCCGTGGAGGTTCAAGCTGACCGCCGAAGTGCGCTCTTGAAACGACAATCCCAATTTGGTTTGGCCGACCACGACGAGCGGTACGGTTCGATCGATGCGGGTACTACGACGCGATTCAATTCCCGAGAATCTTGCTGCAGCGCTCACTTACGTCCTCCGAGGACTTTTGGACAGAACCTAATTGTGAAGCGTACCACCGTATCTACGGCTCGCAAGTGAAAATTTACGGACCGTACGAAAATCAGGGAAATCGAGAGGATATTTCGCCGAACTTTGGCGTCGCACGAGGCTGTGGCGCGTCTCTGGGAGTCGATGTAAACTATCCCGCCAACCCGCTCGGTAACTTGGAGACGGCTAGGAACTCTGGGCCGCTAATACCTGTGAACCCTCGACTTGCCGCAATCAGCGGTCCCCTACGCGACTCCGTCTTTCCGTTGCAAGACGGGTCGCTGTCGATTGGCCGCGAGTTCTCGAATCAACTCATTATCGATGACAGCCTGGTGTCTCTGCAGCACTGCAAGCTTTCCTGCGATGCGAACGGAATGTGTGTAGTCCGCGACCTCGGGAGCGCTTCGGGCACGTTTGTGAATGGGCTGCCGGTCAGCGAGCGGACGCTGGCGTCAGGGGATCAGATCGTCGTCGGCGGCTCGGTGTTTGTGTTTCACGCGGAAGAGGGGACGGACTCGACACCAGGCACCGTCGAGCTGAGTGATGCTGCCGGTGGGGCAGGCGACGCTGCCAAGACGCGTCTGCGCGGCGAAGATGTCCGCTATCTGCAACCTGACGCGCTGGCGGCGCTGCCGAGTGGCGAACGGACCGCGCGCGACCTGCAAACGCTGCTGAAAATCAGCACCGCGATCGGCTCGATCCGCAATGTAGAGTCGCTGCAATGGCAGTTGCTCGGGATGATCTTCGACGTCGTTCCCGCGGAGCGCGGAGCGATTCTCGCGGGCACCGATCCGGAAGAATTTTCGTCGGTCGTGGCCTGGGACCGCGTCGCGGGGCCGCAGCACTCGGTGCAGGTTGACCGCGAACTCGCGCGGCAGGTTCTGGAGGAAGGCGTCGCGATTCTGAGTAACGATGCGGCTGAGACACCTAAAACGCCGCCGGTGCACTCATTGATATGCGTGCCGTTGCTCAGCCTGAGTAAGACGATTGGGCTGATCTATCTCGACACCGCGAATCCAGCGGCACGATTCACGAATGAAGATTTGCAGCTGGTCACGGCGATCGCAGGCATCGCCTCGATGGCGATGGAGAGCGCCCGCCAAGTGGAGTGGCTCGGCAGCGAAAATATGAGGCTGCGAGCGGAAGTGGACCTCGATCACGATATGGTCGGCGAGAGCGAGCCGATGCGTGAGGTGTACCAGCTGATCGAGCGCGTGGCCGCGACGGATACGACGGTATTGATCTATGGCGAAAGCGGCACCGGCAAAGAGCTTGCTGCGCGGGCCATCCATCGCAACAGCGCGCGGCGCGATCAGCCGTTTGTCGCCATCAACTGCGCGGCTTTAACCGAGACTTTGCTGGAGAGCGAACTGTTTGGCCACGAACGCGGCGCGTTTACCGGCGCCGTCACGCAAAAGCGCGGCCAGCTCGAGATGGCGAATGCCGGCACGATTTTCCTGGACGAGATGGGCGAGATCAGTCCGGCACTGCAAGCGAAACTGTTGCGCGTACTGCAGGAGCGCGACTTTATGCGCGTCGGCGGTACGCGATCGCTGCCGCTCAACATCCGCGTGATCGCCGCCACGAACAAGAATTTGCTGAAGGCCACGAAAGACGGAACGTTTCGCGAGGACCTCTATTACCGGCTGAACGTGGTGGCGATCACGATGCCGGCGTTGCGCGATCACAAAGAAGATATTCCTTTGCTGGCGAATTATTTTGCCGCGAAGTGTGCCGAGAAGTGCAATCGGCGAATCATGGGAGTTTCGCCGGATGCGGGCACGCTGTTGAAGCAATATGACTGGCCGGGCAACATCCGCGAACTCGAGAACGCAATCGAGCGCGCTGTGGTTCTCGGGTCATCCGGGATGATTCTGCCGGAAGATTTGCCTGAGACGCTCCACGAGACGCCGGCGAATTCGATGCGTTCATCCACGTATCACGAAGCGGTGCGCCAGTTGAAGCGGCAGTTGATCCTGACCGCGATGGACCAGTCGGAAGGAAAAATCACCGAGGCGGCGCGGCTGCTGGGCGTCCACTCGAATTATTTGCATCGATTGATCCGCAACTTGGACTTGCGGCTCACGTTGAAGAAACGCAATCAGGGCTGAGATTTAGGACCGAGTCCCTCACTCTTCCGAACCGAAACTGCAGCGAGATCAAAGCGTATTCCACTGGAGAGCGGCGTTGAACTCTGTTGAAGCCCACTCCTATCCCACTGGATAGGCCGACTATCCGATTGGATAGGCATGCCGCGCAGCTCGTCCGGTTTCTGCGGCACTCGATTCTGTAAGCCCTTTCGTTTCATGAAGTGTCTACCTTCGATGAATTACCGCCAGCGTGGCCTCTCGAATGCTATTTCAAAGGGCGTTCAGCAAGTAGCGGAACAGCAGCAAAGATTGAAAGGAGACCTACCATGAAAAAGAACCTTACACACACCCTCGCCGTCCTCGCGATCGGCCTGATCGCCCTCTGCGCCTCCCCGAACAGCGTCAACGCACAAGATCGATTCAAGGGCCACTTCACGTTGACGAACGACGTTCGCTGGAACGGCACCGAGCTTCCGGCCGGCGAATACAGCTTCACTCTGAGTTCAACCGCAGTCCCGGCGAAGATTCTGTTGCATGGTCCGAACGGCTACATGTTCGTGTTGACTTCCGCAGTTTCCACCAAGGCAGTCGGCGAAAACAGCAGCCTGACGATCGAACGCCGCGGCGATTCGCGCTACATCAGCGACTTGTATTTGGCTGATCTGGGCATGGACCTTCGCTACCGCGCACCCAAGTTTGCCGAGAACGTAATCGCACAGGGACCAGCTAGCAGCGAGCAGGTTCAGGTTGCGGTGAACGGCAAGTAAGCCCCGAACGATCCTTCACCCCAGAGGCGGGCCGCAACCCACCACCACCGACCCAACGCGGATTGCTTCTGGGAACCTCCCCTGGAAAGCCCTGCTAGCCGAAAAGGCGAGCGGGGCTTTTCCTCGTTCGGAGGTCGAGTAGATTTTGGGACTGAACCAACTGGCGCCGGTTCACCCTGGGGAATCGAAGGGCATCCCCGCGGCTTTTACGTCAGAAGGGCAGATGCAAGAGGTCGACATTGCCGCCGGAGAAAATGACACCGAGCTTTGGCGCGCCGCCGTCGGCTCGCGCGGGTAAGCACAGTCCGGCGACGCAGCCGGGTTTCAGCAGTGGCGCGATTGCCACAGCGGATGACGGCTCGATGATGATTTTCATACGCTCCCAGACAAGGCGCATGGCGGCGATGAGCTCTTCCTCGCTGACGCGTAAAACGCCCGCGAGCTGATCGCGAAGGATCGCGAACGTGCGCGCTGAAAGCGATGCGCGCAGGCCGTCGGCGATCGTGTCGGCGGAGTCAATCGATTGCAGCGATCCGCTCGTGATTGAGCGATAGGCGTCGTCGGCGTTGGCGGGTTCACAGCCGAAGACGCGAGTCTCGGCGCGGATCGCTGCTGCGCTCAGACAAGTGCCGCTCAGCAATCCGCCGCCGCTGACTGGCGCGAAGAGTCCGTCGAGATCGCGCACGTCCTCCATGAGTTCTTTGGCGGAGGTGGCTTGTCCGGCGATGACGCGATCGTCGTCGTAAGGATGCACGAGGACGGCCTGTGTTTCGGCGAGGATGCGATGGCACGACTCATTGCGCGACGTCATTGTGGGCTCGCACGGGATCACCGTGGCGCCGTAGCTTTCGATCGCCTGCCGCTTCACGGCCGATGCGTTCTTGGGCATCACAACCCAGGCGGGCACGCCTCGCCATGCGGCGGCGCAGGCGACGGCAGCGCCATGATTGCCGCTCGATTGCGTCACGATGCCGTGAGAAACCTCTTCCTGGCTCAGCGAGAAAATCGCGTTCGACGCGCCGCGAATTTTGAACGAGCCGGTCTTTTGCAAATTTTCGCATTTGAAGAAAACGCGGGCGCCGATCATGGCGTCGAGCGATGCCGATGTCAGAACCGGCGCGCGGTGGATGCGCGGAGCGATGCGCGCATGCGCGGCTTGGATGGCCTGCCAATTCACTGCTGCGGGAGCGGGCTTGGTTTCCATTGTGGGGCTCATGGCATTCTATCTAACGCAATCGCTGGTGGCGGGGGAACAGCCATTATGGCGTGCGCTGGTGATATCCGTCGTCTGTATTGGGTCCGGGATGTCAATTCGGCACGCGCCGGGTCGCAGAGTGAAACAACGCGATTTTCTGCTATGGTGGTCTCAGTGCCCAAATTCTAGCGCGCCATGAACGAATTCTCACTTGACCACGCACCGATCTTTGGTAGCCTTGGTTTCCCCCTTCTCCAATTCTGAGGACCGCCGACGAATTTTCTAGCGCGGAGGAGGCCATTTCGATATGGACGGATCCGAACGACGCCTGCTGACCCGCTTCAACATTCGCACGCCGCTGCGTTTTCGTGCGGTCAATTTGACGGCGGACAAGAGCGATCATTTCACCGAAGCGATCAACGTTTCGCGAGGCGGGTTTTATTTTGCATCGTCGGCGCCGCTGCAGATCGGCACGCCGATCGAAGCGACGCTGCGCCTACCTGCCGAGGTTACGGGCGACCGCGCGCAAGAGACGAACTGTACGGCGCGCGTCGTGCACGTGAAGAATCAACCGTACGGCGACGGCCGCATCGGATTCGGCGTAGAGATCGAGCGCTTCCACACACCGGAAATGCACAATCCCGGAATGAACTAGACGGAACTACGGGATGCGATGTCGGGGTTCGCCGTCGCCAACGTCAGTTGGATCAGCGCGCTCGTTTGCTTGTCGAATGCACCGGTTGCGGCTACGGCTTGGCGCCCGGCACATTCACGATCGTCTTCGCGCTCCCGACATTCTCAAAGCGATCGAAGGCGCGCACCCCAATCGAATGCTCACCCGGCGAGAGTGCCTCAGGCAGCGTAAACTCGTACCGTTCTTCGAGCGAGTCGCTGACGCCGCCGATTGGCGAGATCAGAACCCAATCGCCGCCATCGATGCTGTACTGCGCGCGGTCGATGCTGCTGGTCGTGTCGCGCGCCGAGAATTTCACCGCGGCCGTATGCTGCGAAGCCGCGCCTTCTTTGCGCGGCGCCGCAACGACCGACGCCTCAAGCCGCTCGACCGTAGGCGGCGTGTTGTCGATTACAAATCGTTCGCTGTCGCGCGTCGTCGTGAGCGTGTCCGCGGTCGGGTTCGACGGCGCGTCTGTCGCCACGATTCGTAGGTAATAGGCGCCGTCGGGCAGGGAAGTGGCGTCCCACGAATAAAACTTCTGGTCGAGCTTGTCTTTCAGCAGCTTCCACTCTTTTTCGTTCTCGCCGCGATAGAAGACGGAGTAACGCAATTCGTCTTCGTTGTCGTCATGGGCGGTCCAGAGCACAGACTGCGATCCTCTTTGCGCGAAGCCTTGCGGCGGTTGCTCGAATTTCGGCGACGAGCTGCTCTGCGAAATGATCACACCTGTCGGATTCGGCGCCGGGGGGTTTTTCAACGCGACCGAAGCCTGTTGCCCCGACTGAATCACGGTTACGCCTTGCACTCGCACACCGGGATCCTGGAGGGCGATTCCATCGAGCACCGGCGCGACGTTGCGCGGCAGATACGCAAGGCTCACCCACTCGATGCCATCACCCGAGCGGCCGTCGTGTATCACTGCCTTCCATTGCGCGAAACGCGCGGGCGGCGCCTCGACAGGGCCGGGTTTTGTGTATGGACCAAACCACCGCGACCACTCTTTGCCGGGGTCTTCCGTGTTGCCCGAGCGAACGAAAAATTCTAGCCGCGGCTCGCTCGACGTTGCCGTCGATTTCGCGGCCGAAGTAGCGGGTGGCGGGCTCCACCAATCCAAGCGCCCCCATTTCGAGAAAAGCTGCGCGTCAAACGAACGCGATTCGTATGTGCCTTCGGGCTGATACTCCGGGCCTACTGAGAAAACCTTGCCAGGATTCGCGGTGCACAAGAAAATCTTGCCGTTTGGTCCACGCGAAATCCCGGTGATCTGCGCCGATCCGGATTTCGCGAGCTGCGCGAACACGCCGCGTCCGTCGATGGCCAGAAGCGCGCCATTGTTCCCGGTGCCCGCCAGCAAGCGCCCGTCGGCGTTCAGCGCCAGCGAATACACGACGTCGTCGCGCGAAGTCCAAAGTTCTTCCGGTGCGCCGTCGGGTGCGATTTTGTAGATGCTTCCGGAAAGCAGCGGCGGGAAGGGAACAAACGGCGTCGCATTTTGCGCACTGCCAGTGATCACACCACCGCCGGTAATTGTGGTCGTGCCTTGCGAATTGGTAATGATCGCGGTTGCCTGCGAGCCTGGGCGCTGTTTTTCGCCGATGGCTGCGGCGTAGATGTTGCCGTCGGGCGCGACCGCCAGCGCCGTCACTTCGCGCTTCGATGTTTCATACAGCACGAAGCCTTCGGCCGCCGGCTCCTTGTCTCTATCTTTTCGACCACTTGAATTCGCCGTCCGCGTGATTCGCAGCACGCGTCCGCTCGGCTCAGTGCCGACCATCAAATTTCCCTTCGTGTCGAACGCCATCACGCGGATGTGCGCTTCGTCGCTGGCGTAGAACAATTCGCTCTTGCCGTCCGGCGCCACTGCGAAAATCTGACCTTTGTCGCCGGTTGCAACGTACAACGTTCCATCGGCGCCGAACGCCAGATCCCAGATATATTTCGTCTTGGGATCGAAGAAGACCGACTTTTCCCCCGACGCTGAAACGCGATAAACCTTTCCATCGGGGGAAGTCGCGACGTACAAAGTGCCTTTCGCGTCGAACGCGATCGCCTGCACCGCAAGGTCAGTCGATTCAAATGCGGTCGACGGCTTGCCGCTCGCGTCGAAGCGAAACACCTTCGCCGGCGAGCCACCGCCCGCGTACAGTACGCCTTTCGGATCGGTCCGCAGCGTCCACAAAAAGGAAGCGTCCGCATCCGCCAGCAGCGTGAATTTCGGAGAAAGCTCCAGGCGCCCATCGCTGCGAACCGCCACGCCGTTCGATGTGCCTTTCAGAAATTCGTCGTAGGTCGATTGCCGCCAACTGCGAGTGTGTTCCGCATGAACGACTGCCGATGAAACAGCGACGCAAAGAGCCAGCGCGAAGAGGCCGACGGCGCCGCGTCGCCAACGATTCGCAAAACTTGCGTTCGCACGGCTCAGGTCATTTCGTGACTGTGGACTGGGCATCGAGATGGTCACCGGATTTGGAGGTTGAGAGATATGACGCCCGAAACCGGGCCGCTCAGCTGCACCGAAGATTCGCTGGCGAGTGATTCGCGCAAAACCTGTACCGTTCCGGGCGCGGGCCGCCCGTCAATCACGTTGATCTGCGACAGCGGCGCGTTGGGCAATTCCTTGTCGTCCCACAAAATCGTCGGCGACGGCATGAACAATCCCACGTACAGGCGATCGTTGCGCCGCTCGCGATTCAGAAGCGTGATCAGCTGGTCGAGCCCCGAGGGTCCGCCGCTGCCGCCGCCCGAAAATTGAAATCCTCGCGACGCGCGATTTAACAGATCGCCATCGGTCACCAGCACGCGCAGCATCGTTCCCCGCGCGATCTGATCCGGTACGCGAACGCTTGTCTCTTCGATGTGCGCCTCACCGCGATACGGATGCAGCAGCACGCGCACGCGAAGAGTCTCGCCCGGCGCAGCCTCGCCCTTTTCGAGCCACGCGCTCTCGATCGTGAACGATTGACGGCCGGGAACGCTTTCCACTTTCAGTGCGATGCTCTCGATGGAAGGTATTTCGTAGGTGTTCGTGAACAACCGGTTGAAAATGCTCTGCACGCTCAGTGCGATCGGCAAACCATCGCCGCCAAGGAAATCGCCGGGTGCGTATGTGTTTTCGATCTGCACCGGCGCGTGACCTTTCAATCGAATCTCGCCCGACAGATGCAGCGTCATACCTTCGCCCGCAATCGAATTTTGCGTGAGTCCATTGAACGTCGTGAGCGCGACCAGCAGGGGCGTCAGCTTCGGATGATCGACAACTTCAAAGTGCAGCTTCTTGCTTCCCAGCGGCGAGGCCACCGACAGATCGAGCGGAATCATCGTCGGCGGCTCGCCGAGTTTTCCAGTCACTGCGGTCAGGTGATCGCCGGTGATCGTTCCGATTGGCCCGCCGACGTTCACAATTTTGGTAGACGCGAGCGATGACGACAACGTCGTCACGACCCGGCTGCGTGCCATCGGCAGCGCAACATCGCCCAGGCTCAGGAACGGATGCCCGCACAGATAAACGCGATCAGCCTGCACCGCCGTTACCGTGCACGCCGAATTGATCGAAGCATCGCCCGACACGAGCACCATGCCCGCCATGTCGCCCGCCACGAGTTTCTTGTCGTCGGGTTGCGACGGCGCTGTGCCCCCTTGCGCTGCGACAAAACCATAGTTCTGAATTTGCGGCGCGAATTGTTGCAGAGTCGCCGACTGAAATCCCGAAAACACGAGCGGTGTCGCGATCGGCTCCAGCGACGAACCCGACGGCAGCCCCGTGCGAGCCGTCGCCGAGTTCGGCAATTCCAGTTGCTGCGCCGAAACCGGCGGCGCGTTGTTCGGCCCGGCTGGATGCAAAATATCTTCAATCGGCGTCACGCCGCCGATCGCTTCTTTCGTGAACACGCCCAGCTTCAGCGACAGCGCCCCGGCCAGCTTGCCGTCCAGATACACCGGGCTGCCGCTCATCCCGGCGACCACGCCGGTGTGCTCGACTTTCTCGCCCTTCAACTCGACCAATATGATGGACTGCTGCGGCCCGAGGAAATTCGGCATCACGCCGATCACTTCTAGGTTGAACTTCTCGATCTGATCGCCCGCGAAGATCGTGTAGGCGTAGCCCTGCATTCCCGGGCGCACCTGGCTCAACGGCAGGATTTGGTCGGATTGAGCTGAAAGCGTTGGAGTTAGCGCAAAACCCGCGACGATTGCTGCCCCAACGAATGCCAGACGAACCGCCATCTCTCGAATAAAAACCGGAACCGCGTGTGCGATCAACCGAAGAGGGGGCATGAAGCGTTCATGATACTTGGCAAGGTACGGGGACGCAATTGAACGCCCGGAAGCGGAAAAGTAGCCCGCGAAGTCTAGCAGTCCTAGAACCGAATTTCTCAAACCGTTTCGTGCGTAAAACTCAGAACGCCTTGCAATGCCCACACTCACAGGATGGCTGACCTTGCTCGCCGGGTTGTTTGGCCGTGGTATCTTTCTGCGATGAAAACAATTCCGAGCGAGACATGGAGCGAGCGTGTCGCACAGCGCCCCACTCTTGTGGCGGCGCGATTCGCGGCCGCCTTCGTGTTGCTCATAGCGGTTGCCGTTGCCGCGTCGTCGCAGCAACAGCAGTCCATCCCGTCACAATTCTCCATCGGCTTCGATACCATAAAAGAAGGCACGCTGCGTGCCGACCTCACCTTCTTAGCGTCTGACGCGCTGCAAGGCCGAATGTCGCTGCAAACCGGCGACGAAGTCGCCATTCAATGGATCGCCAGCGAATTCGCGAAAGCCGGCCTCAAGCCCGCCAACGGCGACAGCTATCTGCAGGCCGTGCCGCTGGTCGAATATCGCGGCGATCGCGCGCGAACCTACATCGCGCTGAAGCGCGGAAGCGGTCCCGAGAAGCAATGGAAGTTTCCCGATGCCACCGGCACCTATCGCGCCGACATCGACACTACCGCTCCGGTCGTCTTCGCCGGATACGGCATCACCGCGCCCGAACTCCACTACGACGACTACCGCGGCATCGATGTGCACGGAAAAATCGTTCTGCTCTTCGATCACGAGCCGCAGGAAACCGATCCGAACTCCATCTTCAACGGAACCGGCAACACGCGTTACGCCACGACGCGCGTGAAAGTCTTGAACGCACAGGCGCACGGCGCGGTCGGCGTGTTGATCGTGGGCGAGCCCAATCGCAAGCATCCGTCGAACCAGGAACGCATGGCGCGCATCGGTGGTTCGGTCACTCGCGCGGCGCCGATTCCGGCTCAAGCGATTGCCGAGGATGAGCTTCACACGCCGTCGGCGATTATTTCCGACGCGATCGCCACGGAATTGTTTGCAGGCGCCGGCGCGACGCCCTCCACACTGCAGTCCAACATCGATCGCGATCTGAAGCCGCAATCGCGCCCGCTGCCCGACGCGCAAGTCACCATGCATTTCCGCAACAGCTCCACGAGCGAAGCCGCCAGCTACAACGTTACCGGCCTGCTCGAGGGCAGCGACCCAACGCTCGCCGCCGAAACGATCCTGATCACCGCGCATCACGACCACGACGGCATGAGCGGCGCCGAAATCTGGCACGGCGCCGACGACAACGGCTCCGGCACAGTCGGAGTCGTCGCTCTCGCACACGCGTTTGCCGCCAACGCTCGCGCCAACAACGGCGCGAAGCCGAAACGCTCCATTCTGTTCGTTGTTTTTGCTTCCGAAGAACGCGGCCTGCTCGGCGCTTTCTACATGGCCATGCATCCGCTACGTCCGCTCGCCACCACGCGCGCCATGATCAACTTCGACATGATCGGCCGCAACGAAACCGAAAGCGACCAAACCAAAGGTCTGATCGAAATCCCCGCCGACGCCACAAACCGTTTAAACCTTATCGGCGCGCTCTACAGCCCCGACTACAACCGTACCGTAGTTGGCGAAAACAAATATGTCGGACTCGATCTCGACGACCGTTTCGATTACGAAGCGGCGCTCAACGTCTTCTTTCGCAGCGACCAGTTTCCCTTCGTGCTCCACAATATCCCAGCGTTCTGGTGGTTCACCGGATTCCATCCCGACTATCACCACACCACCGACACCGCCGAGAAAATCAACTACGTGAAGATGGCGAAAATTCTGCGCCTCGCATACCTGAGCGGTTACGCCTTCGCCGACGATTCAACGCCGCCAAAGTTCATCGAAAGCCCCGGCGCCCCGGGTGCCAAAGCAGGGAACTAGCCGCGGCGTATTCATTGCGGGAAGCCCATCTTCCGAATTAGTTCGGCATACCCTGGATCGGTTCGCAGCGGATCCCAAAACGCTTCCTGTCGCACATACGCCATCCGCGTAAATCGCTCGTCATAAGCCTTGTTTAGCCAACCAAAGCGTGTTTTTTGTCGCCGAGCCCTGTGTACACCACTGCGACCGTCATCGCTGGAACGTACGATGTCTTCGATTCTTCCGTAAGCGCGTTGACAGCACGTTGCGCGCTGTTTTGATCTCCCATTCGCGCGCGAATATTCCCGTCGAGCGCCAGCGCAAACGGCGAATTGTGCGAAAGCTCAATGTGATGAGCGTTCGCTTCGAGCGCTTCACGAAACATCGACTTCGCGGCATACGCTTGCGCCATCACCGCATACGCCTGCACGAAATTCGGAACGATCTCGAGCGTCTCTCGGCTTTGCGTAATCGCATCGTCGAATTTCCGCCCGAGATACATCTGCACCGCCACGTTGTGACTGAAAGCGGGCGAGCTGGGATCGGAATCGAGCGCGTTTTTTGCTACGTGAATCGCTTCCGTCGATCGCCCGAGCGAGCTGAGATAGAGGGGATAAAAAGTGTGCGCGCGCGCATACGTCGGGTTCAAGGCCAGAGCACGATCGAAATCGGTTGTGGCCGCACCCCAATCGAATTCGTAGGTGAACGCGACGTATCCGAGGGGCAGGTACGCCTCGCCCAGTTGTGGATCGATCTCGAGCGCCTTCATCGCCGCCGCTTTCGCTTTCGGCATGACGTCCCGCGGCGGTGACACGTTGAAAAACGCCAGCTGCGCGTAAGCATCGGCCAGCCCCGCATAGGCCAGCGCATACGACGGATCCTTGTCGATCGATTGCTGAAAATAATCACGCGCTTGAAGAAAGCCCTCGCCCGTTCGCTTATTCCAGTAATAGCGGCCCTTCAAATAAAGTTGATACGCCGCGGCGTCGGTGGTGTAGCGTTTCTCGAGCCGCTGCCGTTCTTCGCCGGTGAGCTGCAAGCGCAGCTTTTCCGAAATTGCGCGCGCCAGATCTTCCTGCAGACTGAAAACGTCGGTGTTCGTTCGATTGAACTGATCGCCCCAAATCTGTGTGCCGTTGTCGACGTTGGTCAACTCGGCATGAACGCTCAGCGTGTCGCCGCGTCGCGTCAGCCTTCCTGACACGACGGCGCCGACGTGCAAGTCGCGGCCGATTTTCTGTGGATCGATGTCCTTGCTCCTGGAGTCGCTACTCTTGAAGCGAAACACCGCGCTGCGCGCCGCGACGCGCAGGTTCGGCACCTGCGACAAATTGTCGATCAGGCTCTCCGTGATTCCATCGCTCAGATATTCCAGGTTCGGATCGCCGTCGGCGTCCACGAAGGGAAGTACCGCCACCGAATTGATCCCCGCGTTACCGGGTTTCGACCTCGCCATCCATAACGCAATCGCGGTGCTTACCACCAACGCGATCGCGATGACGGCGACCAAAACCTTCCAACGCGATGGTGTCGCGGACGATTCTGCGGTGGTAACCACCGGGAGGCCGGGCCCGCCGCCTCCGTCCACAGGGCGAGAGGCTCCGTTCGAATCCCGCTTCCATCGATGCAGATCCGCGCTGAGATTGGAAGCGCTCTGATACCGAAGCTTGCGATCTTTCTCCAGTGCCTTGCCGACGATGCGTTCCAGCTCCATTGGCGCGCTCGTATTCCTGCTGGCGATCGGCGCAGGCGTCACCTCCAAGATCGCGTGTGAGACGACTCCGACCGTCGCGCCGGGAAACGCCTGTTGTCCTGTCGCCATCTCGTACAAAACTGCGCCGAACGAAAACAGATCCGACCGCGGATCCAGTCCCTCGCCACGCACCTGCTCGGGCGACATGTACGCGACCGTCCCCATCACCGATCCCGGATGGGTTAACGCCGCGGCTTCCTCGACGACCGTCGGCTCCGAACCTGCCGGACCCCTCGTCGTGAAATGTGAATCGGTCAGCTTCGCCAAACCGAAATCCAGAATCTTGGTGTGCCCGCGATCGGTAACAAAAATATTCGCCGGCTTGATGTCCCGGTGAACGATCCCTCTCCGATGAGCGGCGTCGAGGCCGTCCGCGATCTCCAGCGCCAAGTTGCTGACACGATCTCCGCTCATCGGCCGCCCCGCGATGAGATCCTTCAGCGTCTTTCCCTCAAGCAGCTCCATGACAATGAAAGCATCGTCGCCGTCGCGACCAATCTCATGAATCGTGCAAATATTCGGATGATTCAGCGAAGACGCCGCCCGCGCCTCCCGCTGAAATCGCTCGAGCGCCTGCGGGTTTCCGGCAAATTCCGCCGGCAAAAATTTCAGCGCGACAAACCTCCCAAGCGTTGTGTCCTCGGCCTTGTACACCACGCCCATTCCGCCGCGCCCCAGCGCCTCGACGATGCGATAGTGCGAGATGGTTCGCCCAATCATTTTGTCAGTTCATTTTTCTTAAACAGGGAAATCCACTTCGATCGGCTCAACCAGCGGCACGAGCCACGAAAGCAATTTCTGATGCACCGGATGGCGGTTGTATCGCTCGAACGCCGCCGCGTCCGCGAACTTCATCGACCCGCCCAGTTCATAACCCTGCCCGCGCGGCGAAACATTCAGCCCGACATACACTTCCTGCAGTTCCGGGATGCCGTCCTTCAGCTTCCGAATCTCATCGACGATGTGTTTCTTCTGCTCAGCCATCACGCCGCCCTTGAACTGAAACGCAAACATATGAATGAACATGGTAAAGTCCGCCCGCCTCGGAGCAAATCGCGCCAAAAAATCGCCCCGCAATCTTTGGAGACGCCGCCCTGTTTGTCAACCGCGATTCATTTCGTGACAACTCTGTTGCCTCGGCCCACGTACAACTGTCCTCGCAGAATCACGTGCGTAGGCGACTGTCTAGGGGCGTCGCTCACTGCGCCCACTTCTTGCCACGATCTCAACGCAATCGGATCCGCCCCGTTCCTCAAAAACTTTCGCGCTTGACACCGAAACCCCACAAAGAGCAGCATTCAATCGTTTTAATACGAAGTGGCCCATGACCAGCGCAACCATCGCAACGTCCGCGAAGGCCCCCCGCGGCGCGTGTCGTTTTGCAACCGCAATCGCATTCGCCTTGTTCGCACTTCTCTCGTTCGCGGCCACGACCCCCGCCGCCGACAACGCGTTCATCCGCGTCAACCAACTCGGCTACCTCACTGGCTCGCCAGCCCACGCGTACCTCATGTCGAAAGGCACCGAGTCGGGCGCGACGTTCCAGATCCTCAATGTCAAGGGCGTTGCGCTCTTCACGGCTCCGATCGGCGCCTCGGCATCTGGGGAAAATTCAACGTCTTCGCGATCGACTTCACTCCCACCGCTGCTGGCAACTTCACAATCGAAGTAAGCGGCCCGATGCCCGCCGCGTCTGCCGCATTTCCAGTCGGCACCGCCAAGCAACTCTATGCGCAAGCGCTCTCCAATACTCTCAGCTTCTATCAAAACGAACGCGACGGCCAGAACTTCATTCCCTCGCCGCTCCGCACCGCGCCCGGCCACCTCAACGATGTCTCCGCCACGCCCTACGCCTCGCCGCAATTCGATGCTGACGACAACATTCTCGGCAATCTCCAACCGGTCGGCGCTCCCATCGACGCTTCCGGCGGCTGGTGGGACGCCGGCGACTATCTCAAATTTGTTCAGACGCACTCTTACACGGTCGCGCTGATGTTGATCGGCATCCGCGACTTTCCGAATGAAATGGGCACGGCAGGGAACACCAACTTCACCGCCGAAGCAAAATTCGGCGTGCAGTGGCTCTCAAAAAATGTGGGACGACCACAGCCAAACGCTCTACTACCAGGTCGGGATCGGCACCGACTTGATCAACAATCCCGATATTCTCAGCGATCACGACGTTTGGCGCTTGCCGCAGGTCGACGACACGCTCGGCGGCACCGATCCGACGCTGCAATTCATTCGCAATCGCCCTGTCTTCCAGGCCGGACCAGCAAATTCGCCCATCAGCCCGAATCTAGCCGGCCGCCTCACCGCCGATTTCGCGGCGTGCTTCCAGGTCTTCCACAAAACGAATCCGGCGTTTGCGAATCAGTGCCTCCTTTCCGCCGAACACGTCTTCGCTCTGGAAAACACCAATCCCACTGGCAACCTGCTCACGACGGCTCCGTTCGATTTCTACGGTGAAACCGAGTGGCGCGACGACCTGGAGCTCGGCGCCACCGAACTGTACTTCGCGCTCGCAAGTGCCGACGGCCCGCTTCCCGCCGCCGTCAAGCAAACCAATCCCAATTTCTATCTGAAAGCCGCCGCTCACTGGGCCAACGCCTACATCACCGGCCCCGGTGATGCCGGCGACACCCTCAACCTCTACGACGTGAGCGGCCTCGCGCATTTCGAACTCTTCCGCGCGATTTCCGATGCCGGCAAACCAAGCGGTCTCGAAGTCTCGCAGAAAGATCTCGTCAAGGATCTGAAGAAGGAGTTGCAGAACGCGCAGACCACCGCCGCCAGCGATCCGTTCGGTTTCGGCTTTCCGTGGGCCTCGTTCGACACCGCGACTCACGGCGCAGGTCTCTCCGTCATGGCCAAGGAATACGCGCTGCTTACCGACTCCGCCAAGTACGACGATCAATCGCATAAGTGGGCCGCGAACATCCTCGGCGCTAACGCGTGGGGCAGCAGCTTCATCGTCGGCGACGGCGAAGTCTTCCCGGATTGCATGCAGCATCAGGTCGCCAACATCGTCGGCTCAACCGATGGAGCACCGCCAATCCTCGCCGGTGCTCTGGTCGAAGGACCAAACACGTTTGCCGCGCGCGGGTTCCTCGACGGCATGGTGGTGTGCCCGGCCGACGGCGTCAACGTCTTCAAGAAGTTCAATGGCAACGGCGCAGTCTACAAAGACGACGAGCAGTCTTACAGCACCGTCGAGCCAGCCATTGACCTCACCGCCGCGTCCTTCCTGATGTTCTCGTGGCAAATCGCTGGCGCGCCCGCAACGCTCTGCCCAACTGCCGACTTTAGCTCGTCGCTCGACCAAGCCGTACCCGCGACAAACAACTCCAAATGGCCGCCAGTCCGCACCAACAACCGCCACAAAGGCACAGTCGATCCGAACTAACTCGACTGAAACTGAGCCAAGAAGACCGAGCCATGAAAAACGAAGGGGCGCAGCAGGCTGCGCCCTTTTCGTGTATCTGCAAGACGTAGTCGCTACGGTTCGATCTAGGTCCGAGTCTACGCGTCGCCGGCTTGATGCTGAACTCCACGACGTCGTTGAACTTCGCCTCGCTCCCAGTGTGAAAATACGGTTGCGAGTCTTCCTCATCCCGCAACATCGGCGTCCTGAATCGCGCGGTCGTCGTCGGCATCCCTTGATCCACTGTGCAATTTTGTATCTTCGCGCAAATCACCGATGCGATATTCACCTGCGGATTCGGAAGATCCCGATTCCGGTACACATTCCACAAACCCAGATCGGCAAACTGCGGACTGCCCGCGACCGCCGCATGCCGAAAGCTCTCCGTCGCATTCGGATGATTCGGCGACGCCGGCAAATACGCGTCAAAGTTCGTCACGCGGTCGGGCGGATTCGGAATCGCCAGTTTCATAAACGCGCCCGCGCCATTTGCCGCGTCATACTCCCTGCGCCGCGCCATCGTTTGCTGGATAGCAGACCAACGTAGTCGGAGCGGAACGCAGACTCGCTCGTCCGGCATCAGTTGCAAGTCAGTTTCAACTAAGAACCGTGAATTTTCTATGAACGCTCCGTTATGGCGCCGCTTCCTCGCTAAGCGCATAATCTCTGCGTCCCGACGCAACCATGCCGTCCACTTCACCCAAACCCGTTGCCATGCCGCGGATCACCGACACCACGCCGCCGCCGCTTCCGCCCGCCTTAACCTGGACCGTTCTCTTCCTCATTTACACCGGCATTGCTGTCCTGCTCACCACCTATCGTTATCTCGACGACCTTTCGCGCAATCGCTCTGGAACATTTGGAATTCGCACTCTGGAAGAAGTCACTGGCGTCTACACCGCGTTCGTTCTTCTTCCTTTGGTTTTTCGTGCCGCCGATTGGTACCTCTTCCGCCAAGAGCGCGGCGGTTGGATCCCCATCGCGTTCTGGCACCTCATGGCGGGCATCGTGTTCTCCCTTGCGCACACGTGGCTCATGGCCGTCAGCCGCCAGCTCATTTCACCGCTGGTCGGCCTCGGTTCCTACGACTACGGCATCATGTTCTATCGCTATCCGATGGAGTTCTCGAACGACCTCGTCGGATACACGAGCATCGTCGGCCTCTACTACTACTTCAAAAAATTCCGTCTCGCGCAGGCCCAGCAACTCGCCGCCGCGCAGCTGAAAGCAAAACTTGCTGAAGCGCAGCTCGAAAATCTGCGCCTGCAACTCCAGCCGCACTTTCTCTTCAACACGCTGAACACGATTTCATCGGTGATGTACGAAGATGTAAAAGCGGCCGATGTCATGATCACGCAGCTCAGCGATTTGCTTCGCCTGACGCTGCGTGCGTCGCGAGCGCACGAGATCCCGCTCGCGGAGGAACTGCAAATTACGCGCCTGTATCTCGACCTGATGCAAAAGCGCTTCGAAGAAAAGTTACGAGTGAACTACGCAATCGATGCAGCGCTGAATGATTCGCTCGTTCCGCAGTTGATCCTGCAGCCGCTGCTCGAAAATTCTCTGCGCCATGGCATGAAGCCGAGCGGGGAAGCGATGGATATCCGCATCGCCGCGCATCGCGATAACGGCAGCCTGATCCTGCAAGTCTCAGACACCGGCACGGGGCTCGGGTCTTCCGATCCCAGCGTCGTATTCGGCCGCGGCGTCGGCCTTTCCAACATTCGCGACCGCCTCCTCCAGCTCTACGGCGATGCCCAGGAATTCCGCGTCGCCAATGCCGCCGCTGGTGGTGCCGAGGTCACGATGCGCGTCCCATATCGCACCGCTCCCCAATCCCGATTCGGCGGCGAAATGAGCGAATCCTCCTTCTCCGGTGACGAGGCATCGCCGGCCGGTAGGGACACGGCAGCACCACTGCACCCCCGCTAGCCAGTCGTATGCTCCCTGCCACTCCTTCTCTCCGCGTTCTGGTCGTCGACGACGAAGCCCCCGCCCGGCGAAAGCTCCTTCGTCTCCTTCGCTCCGAGTCCAACATCGAAATCGTCGGCGAAGCCGGAAACGCCGAATCCGCCATCGCCGCCATCGGCCAGCACGAACCCGACCTCGTTTTCCTCGACGTCCAAATGCCCGGCGCCGACGGCTTCGACGTGGTACGAGCCATTCCTGTCGCGGCAAAAAACGCGCCGCCACGCTTCGTCTTCGTAACCGCCCACGATCGCTACGCCGTTCGTGCCTTCGAAGTCCATGCCTTCGATTATCTGCTCAAGCCCGTGGCCGAAGATCGTTTCCGCGAAGTCGTCCGCCGCGCATTCGAACAGCACGTCGGCAACGGCGACGCCGCCGAAAAGCGCCTCCGGGGCCTGATCGATCAAGTCTTGCGCGATCGCGGATTCTCCGAACGCCTGCTCATCCGCGAAGAAACCCGCGCCTACTTTGTCCATGTCCGCGACATTTCCTGGATCGAATCCGATCGCAACTACTTGATCATCCATTGCGGCGCGAAATCTCACACCATGCGCGCCACGCTCGATTCCGTCGAGTCCGCCCTCGACCCACATCTCTTCGCCCGCATCAACCGCGGCAGCGTCGTCCGGCTCGACGCCATCCGCGAGATGCTCCCGTGGTTTCACGGCGAGTACAAAGTCCTCCTCCACGACAAAACCGAACTCCGCTGGAGCCGCCGCTACGTAGGCCGCCGCCCCGAACTCCTCCGCAACCTCTGACATTTCCGGAAAATGTCCTCGATAAACTGCAAATAAGAGAGCGCCTTGCGGCGCTTTGGGACTTCGTTTTCATTTGGTGAAGGGAGCGGAAAGCTCGCGGAACACCGCGTCAGTCTTTGTGCATGTGCATCGCGAACATCTTCTCCAAGGTATCCTCGTAAGGATACACGTGCACCATCCACCCAAAGATCACCGGAGAAAATCGTCCGCCGGCCGCATCGCAAGCATCCTTGCTTGCGATCGTGCCGTCCAGCCCAAACTTGTTCCAGTCCGCGGTGTGCAACTCGGCTCGCGGGGGCATGCACAGATTCGTGTGCAGATGCCACATCGCCACGCTCAGCGGCACGCGTGCGTTCAATTGATCCTCGGTCGCGCGTTTCGGCATCGTGTACATCGCGCCGACCAACTCGTATCCCGTCGCCGTCTTCTTGTACAGCAATGACGTCGGCCGCGCCGGATCAAACGTGAACGCATCCATGAATCCGTTGCGATAGCTCGTAAAGTGATATTCGTTCTGCGGCACGTTCGGCAAGAAAATCCGGAACCCGTCGTTCACCGCAACGTGATAGTCCTTGTATTTCTCAATGCCCGCACGCAATTTCGTGACGATGTCTCCCGCGCGCGCCACATCTTCCGGCGTCCGCTCACGCATCGACGTCATGTACATATGCTGGCTGTGCGCATCCGCATGGCCGGGCGTCATGTCGTTGACAGCCGCGCGTTCACTGGCCTTTTCGTCGGCCATATTCATGCCGGGCATCGACGCGTGATCTTCCGTCTGCGACGCGCCTTGCGCGTCGAAACTTTGAGATTGTGCAGGATCTTGTGCGACCGAAATCTCGAGTGCCTTCTGTTGATGAGCCGGAATCGCCGCCAGCAAGACCGTAACAACAAACAACGCGCCGAACAGCATCCCCGCCTTCGTCGCAATCTTTACCAATGCACTGCGCCGTGACATGAAAACTTCCCCTTGGTTTACGCGAGCCCGGCGAACCCGGTCAAACGAACTCACGATCTGGTTATGTAGAGGCGCGCTTCCGCCTTCCTCTTTCGGCAAACGCGTTGGCAAACGTCGCACATCCCGCTCCGCCCAGCAGCTCAAAGCCGGGGCATTCAGCGGCGATTTGCGCGTTCTACCTACCTCCATTATTACGAACGCCAGCGGCTCCATGTTTCAGCGATTTCCGGTGTTGTTCGCCGACCAAACTGTCCCTCGGTACAGTGCCAAAATCGAAACATTTCACTGACGGCGTGCGTGGCAACGCGCCGCAAGCGTTGTCATCCTGAGCGCATCCGATGAGGACGCGCGAAGGACCTCAACGCCAACACGTCCTCAATCCATCCCGCGATGGGAGCACCAAGTCGCCTCGTGATAAAATCCCGTGGTGAAAAAGCAGACCATCCACCCGGCCAAATATCTGACCGGCGGCGTCGCTCCTCCGGGAGATAAATCGATCTCTCACCGCTACGCGATGCTTTCCGCGCTCGCCGAAGGAACCACCGAACTTCGCCACTTCGCCGCCGCCGCCGACTGCCACAGCACGCTCGACTGCATGAGCGCGCTCGGTGCCTCGGTAAAAATCGACAACGATCTGGTAAAGGTCACCGGCCGCGGCGCCGAAGGTTTGAAAGGGAGCTGGCGCGCGCTCGACGCCGGAAATTCCGGCACCACAATCCGCCTGCTCACCGGAATTCTCGCTGGCCAGAAATTCACTTCCAAATTGAGCGGCGATTCCTCCATCCAAAAGCGCCCGATGGGCCGCGTCGTTTCGCCCCTGCGCCAGATGGGCGCCGACATTCGCGCCCGCGAAGATAATTTCGCGCCGCTCGAAATTCGCGGCACGATGCTGCGCGGCATTCACTACAAAATGCCGATGGCCAGCGCCCAGGTAAAATCGGCAGTGCTCCTCGCGGGACTGTTCGCCGACGGCACGACTTCCGTGACCGAACCGGTTCTGACGCGCGATCATACCGAACTCGCCCTCGAGGAATTCGGCATCGACGTCGAAAAAGATGGCACCACCATCACAATCCAAGGTGCCGGAGCCAACGGCGCTCCCAAATTGCAGGCGCGGTCGATCGACGTGCCCGGCGATATTTCTTCCGCTGTATTTTTCATCGCCGCGGCGTCGATGTTTCCCGACTCCAACCTGATGATTCACAATATCGGCCTCAACCCGACTCGTACCGGCATTCTCGATGTCTTCGCGCAGATGGGCGCTACGTTGCAGGTGATGTCACTCAAAAGAGCGCACGGCGAAGTCGTCGGCGACCTGTCGGTGAAGGGAACTTCACTCAAAGGCGGCATCATCGAAAAGGAGCAGATTCCGTTGGTGATCGACGAATTGCCGATGCTCGCCGCGCTCGGCCCGCACACCGAAGAGGGAATCGAGATTCGCGATGCCGCCGAATTGCGCGTGAAAGAAAGCGATCGCATCGCCGCGCTCGCCGCAAATCTGCGCCGTATGGGCGCCACCGTCGAAGAACGCAAAGACGGTTTGAAAGTGGAAGGACGAAAAGCCGGCCGCCTCAAAGGCGCGGAGATCGATCCGCACGGAGATCATCGCATCGCGATGGCCTTCGCGGTCTCGGCGTTGGATGCCGACGGCGCGACGATAATCCTCGACGCCGATTGCGCCGGCGTTTCCTATCCCACTTTTTATGAAGATCTGGAACGCGTCGCTGAACGCTGACACGCGTTTTCGCTCAAAGTGAAAATGACTTTAAGCTCACCGCTTCACCGACAATCAGCGAATTGACTTGCGCAGCGCCGCGGTTACTTTCCCCGCGATGTCGTCCTGCACCATCAAAATATCGTCGAACGGCCGATCGTACGTTTCCGTCCAGATCACGTAGCCATTGTCGGCGCGAATCAATCGCGCGGCGACACGCACCCTTGCTCCTGCCTTGCGGACGCTTCCATCCAACAAATAAATGACGTGCAGTTTCCGCGCGAGTTCGGCGACCGGAATTTTCTTGTTCTTGTAGTAGAACGATGCCGTGGCGGACGGCACCATCAACTCCGGAATTTTGCCTAGCTTGTCGATCAGTTCCTCGGTCATCCCGTCCGCGAAGGTTTCTTCCACCATACCTTCGGTCAAATCGAGAAAGGGCACCACGGCGATCGATTTCTCCGGCTGCGACGCAGCCGCGGCTGAGGCTGACGCGTTGCTGCCCGAGACGTTGCCCTGCAGCATCGACATCGCGACGAGCGCGATGCACAACGCCACCGAACCCGCGACGGCGAGTCCCGCTCGAATCCGACCACCGCTCGGCGTTCTCGCAGAGAAACCTGTGCGACCCCGGTCTGGAGCCCGCGAAGACTCGACCTGCAGGTTCGTCGACTCCGCGGGTTCTACCCACGGTCGAACCTTCGCCACCATCCGATACCCGAGACGCGGCACAGTCTCGATGTAGGTTGGTTGCTTGGCATCGTCGCCAAGCTGCCGCCGCAGCGAGGTCACCGCCTGATAGACCGAGTCCGAACTCACGATCACGCCAGCCCAGGCTTGATTCAGCAGTTCATCGATGCTCACAACCTCGCCGGCGTGTTCGGCCAGACACACCAGCAATCGCATCGACCGTGCTTCCAATCGCGCGGTTTCGCCGTTCCTCGTGATCTCGCCCGAAGCGGGATTGACGAGCCAATCCCCGATCTGAAGCTTGTTGGTGGTGGTGCGATCCATATCGTTCGTTGCCGGTGACCTAAAGTCGTTGGACGGGCGGCCGGCGCCGCCGATTATACCCGTGGCTCGTGGAAACCAAAGCGTCTGGCACCCCAGCCTACAAGAATTCAGAACGATTCAGAAGTATTCAGGCCGCCGTAGGGACTTCCCGCGCTTCCTGTGGATATGGTTCGCCTGCACCGCCCCAGCAAACACACACAGGGGCGGAAAGTGAGGCAGGGCATGAGTCTAGATTCTACAGTCGAGTGGTCGGATACGAATTCGCGGGCGGCGCACGCGTTCCGGAAGGGAAGCGCGCCCTTGACCATCGGTGTCGGCGGCCTGCTGGCCGGAACACTGGATCTTCTCCAGGCGAGCATTCTCTTTGGCTGGAAGATTCCGCTCGTCATCGCGGCAGGGCTTCTCGGCCCATCGGTTCTCAAAACGGGGGGAGCCGGCACCTTCATCCTCGGTGTCGTCCTACACTACTTCATCGCCTGCTCAGCGACAGCGATCTATTACGGTGCAAGCAGGAAACTCACCTTCATGGTTGAGCACCCGTTGGTCTGTGGTCTCCTCTTCGGAATGGCTGTCGAGATCGTAATGAGCTATATCGTTCTGCCACTCTCGGCTTTGCAGGCCAGAGGGCCATACGACCTTCACGACATCCTCTTGGGCTTGGGCGTCCATATGGTCGTCGTAGGCCTGCCAATCGCATACAGTGTCCGCCGATTCGGAAGATAAAGGTCGGGCGCGGCGATTGTTGCGCGCTCGCAAGGCGAAGAGTCGGCAGGATGGCCGGCGCTACCCGAGTCGCCACAGCGCAGACCACGGATCGGAGCGTCGGCATCCTACCGGCTCTGTGTTGGCTCGACCCGTTTGATGGTTAATTCTTGTGGATCGAGATGGAGCCGTAGCTGGTGTGCAGGGTGATCTTCGGGCCGCGGCCATTGCCGTATTTGCCTTCAAGGTGCGAATCGCCGCCCTCGGTCGTCGTTTTCTTTAGCGAATCGGAATCGAACTCCGAGTCGATGTCGCCCGAATGACAATCGGCGACGATCTGGAAATTCGAGCCTTCCGGCAGCGACAGCGAAATCCCCGCCGAAGCATTCGTAATGTCGATGTCGTCTTTCGGGGGAGCAGAGAAGCGCAGCTCAACGTTGCCGTTGCGATTGTCGATCTTCACTTTGCCACCGGCATTCTCAACCGTGATTTCTTCGTCATGCGTCCGCAGAATCATGTTTCCCGGCGCATCGACAACTTCCAAATTCCCCGAGCCAGCTTCCATGTGCCCGGTCAGCTGAGTCAAAGTCAGATCGGTCCGTCGCGAAACAAATCGCACGCCCTTGGCGATTTTTTCGGCGCGAATCGGGCCGACAAATTCGCCGTTAATCGTAAAATTTCCTGTCGAATCGACCACGTCGACACTGTCGCCCGTCCCCGAAATCTTCACGTCGCCCTTGGTGCCGGTGATCTTGGCGTCGCCACGTTTCATATCGAGGTTCACGTCGCCATTCGTATTGCGAACGTCGATGTCCCCGCTGCCGGAGTTGATTGTGACCGGTGTGCCCATGTCCGTAACGGAAATGTCGCCTTTGTCGTTGCGCACCGTGACCGCCGACTTGGTCGGCACAACCACATCCATGTCCACGCTCATCCGCGTATCGCGATTGGAGGGCTGAACTTCCCAGCCGTCGCCGTTCTGCACGATTTCGACATCATTTTGATTGGCGACGCGCTCGGCGTCGCGCTGATTCCACGTGCGCACATTCTTCTTGCCGTTGACGCGAATCTCCGCTTCGTTACTGGAGCGCACGCTGATGTCGCCGCGCATCCCGCGTATTGTCACGCGGGCATTCGCTGGCACCGCCTTTGGCGCAACATCGAGATCGACCGCGGTCGTATCGCCGCTCACCCAGTCGGGGAAGTGCTCCTTCACGCCCTCGACGCCGACCACGATTCCGACCAGCGCGAGCAATCCAAGCACGAGAAATACTTCGCCCGGCGTGATGCGCGAACTGCTGGCATCGCCGCTCGCCGCACGCGCTACCGTGCGTTCGTACAATTTCAGCGCGCCCCAAATAATGAGCAGCAGCGGCCACCAATGTACGAATAACTCGCCGAGCTCAAAGCCGCGATAGTTATGGAGCAGCAGCAGCACGCCAATGATGATGAGAATCAGGCCGCTGAAAACGCTGCTGCCGCGAGGGCGACCGTAGGCCATGTGCGTTTACTGTCCTTGCCCGCGATACGGATCTTGATACGTGGTTTGCGGCGCGACGCCAGTGCCGCCCGATGCAGCCGGGGGAGTTGGTGGAACTTGAGGCCCGTTGGTGTTGATGTGGCCGTCCATCGGCGCAAGTGAAGACGCTAGCAGGATCGCACCCAGGACGACCAGGATGACCGGATAGGTGTTGCCGAAATCAAAGTAGCCGCCGCGCATTTGCTGGAGGAGAAACAGAACGCCGACGGTGACGATCAGTGCCGGTCCGACCAGGGCGCGGATCGTGCATCGCGGGCAACGGCATCGGATTTGATCGCTCATCTGTACTCCTCACTGCTTCGCAGTGACGAAAATCTCACTTCCGCGGCTAGTGCCGCCGCATCTTGGCTCTTGGTCGCGCCCGAACAAGCGGACCAAAAACCCTCTTCCACTAGGAAAGTCAAAACTTCGAGGACCAATTCCATCCTAATCATCCTCTTACGCAACGAACGCCACTTTTGTTGCGTTGCTCGACTACTGACGGCCTCCCAGCCGGTTGCGGAACATAAAAATTCCGACGGCAATCAGAATCAGAGGCCAGAACTGCTGGATGCGCCACCACGGAAACCAATCGAAATTGTGCAGCAGCAACATCACACCGATGAAGATGATCAGGAATGGTCCAACCGGTTTGCCCTTGCTGAAGGATTCGAGCGGATCGTTCAATATCTGTCCGGCCTGCTTTGCCTTCGCGGTGCGATATGCATCGATCGGCATGTAGACCCACAGCGCCGCGACGCAAATCCACAAAGCCGCTTCCGCTCCGCCATTCAGCGCGCCATCCACGCCGAGAATAAACAGGAAGAGAAAAATTGCGAGGTGAATAACGCCCTTGCCGTACTGCTCGTTGTAAAACGCCCCGAGGCCGGGCAAAAATCCGAGAAAGAAAGCGAGCGCGGGATTTGGTCCCGTGCCAACCTGCGCGACGGGCGGAACCATCCCCGGCGGGAGCGCGCCTGGGGCGCCTGGATCCGAAAAATAAGCGTTCGATTGTGGCGCAGCCTGTTGCGCCGGCGGCGCGTTCGGCGGAAGTCCCATCACGCCGGCGAGGCAATCTTCGCAGTAGAGCACGTCGCGCACCGGCCGCACACACACCGGACACATCGCCTTGCCGCAGTTTCGACAAAAGCCGGTAGCGTCCGCCTCCGTATGGACCGCACACTTCATGGCAATCTCCTCGCGCCGATGCTGTTAACAAACATCGGGACGCTCAGGTGGCCGGCCCAAACTGGCAGTTCGTCGGCAAGAATTTCGATGTGTCGCGAAATATCGTTCGCGCGATTTTGCTGGCGCGGCGTAGCGGGCTTGGTGCCATCGGTTTGGCCCGGCTGCTTTTCGCGCGAAGGCACGACGCCTTCATTGCTCGTCGGCATGTCGTTGTCCTGCCGAAGGCGCGACTGAATTTCGGACACGACGCGCAGATCGTTTAGGAACTTCGTGCCTTTCGCATACATCAAGTGAGCCTGGCTATCGGCTTTGCGATAGATGGTTGCCGGCCGCAGATCCGCGAGCTTTGGTTTGGTGAACGAGAAACCCGCGGCGCTGAGCAAAATGGCGAATGTGCCTACGACGGAAAGCGCTCCGTACGCGAGGCGCATCGTGCTGATGCCCTGGAACCAGCCAAACACCGCGCGCCAGCCCGTGACGGTCTCGCGCTTGCCCAGCGTCTTGTCCAAAATCGAGTAGATCAGCCGCGGCGGAGCTTCGACCTGTTCCATCGCGTGCACGCCCGTGAGCAGTTGCGAAACGTGAGCGACCAGCGGCGCGCAGCGATCGCATTCGGCGATGTGCGCCTCGAAGGCCGTCAGCTCGGTGCCGGCCATGGCGCGGTCGAGATAATCGCTCAGTCGCGCTTCGGTTTGTTCGCAAGTCCAGATCATTTTCGTTCGGTGCTACTCTCGTCTCTTTCTTCGCTGCTCTTTACTTCTTTACGTCTATTCTTTACTTCTTTACGTCTATTTCGTTCGTCAGGATGGCCTGACGCCCATCTGCTGCAAAATCCTCGCCAGCTCGATGCGTCCCCGGTTGATCCTCGATTTTACCGTCCCTTCGGGCACGGATAAAACTCGTTGTATCTCGATGTATTCCAGCTGCTGCAAGTCGCGCAAAATCACCGCCTCGCGCAGTTCCGGCGAAAGCTTGGTCAGCGCCGCCTGCACCTGCGAGCTGAGTTCGCTGAGCAGCAGCTGCTGGTCGGGACGGCGTCCGGCCGACTCCTTGTTCTCGACCACCGGCATCGCATCGTCGAGTGAGTCGGTCATGCGGTCGCGCTTGGTGCGCCGGTAATGATCGATCAAGAGGTTGCGCGTCACGCTGGTTACCCACGTCGCAAATCCTCCGTGCGCCGAGCGGTAGCTGGCCAGCGTCCGGTACACGCGCAGGAAAACATCCTGCGACAGGTCCTCGGCTTCGCTGCCATTGCCCGTGAACCGGTAACAAATATTGAAGATGCGGCGCGTGTGACGGCGTACAAGCTCCTCCCAGGCTGAAGCGTCTCCCTGGAGGCATTGCTGGACCAGTTGGGCATCCTGCTCCAACTCTCATCAGCCTCGAATCCTGGTACGTCTCGGCCTGCACACGATGGAACGCAAATTGCCGCCCAAAAGTTCCCCTAGGGGGCACAACCCTGCAAATGCTTGCTTGCCCATAACTTGCGCGATGTGATGACCCATGGCCGGCACGAATGGGGGCATCTTACCACCGCAGGAGCGAAACACAAGCGAACCAGCAGACAGTGTCGGCGCAAAATGAGAATGTCCGGTTTGTGCAAAGTAGAAATGTCCGCTTTCATGGAGGGCTGCGGGTCCCATGGGGACGGAGCGAAACACTTTGAGCCATTCGACGTTCATCAAGCGCTATGCTTCCAGCGAGCGTTTCTTCGCTGCCAACATTAGAACGCTTACCTGCTGGCGATGGGCAATCCGCGCAGACGGGCTCGCATCGCCGCCGGCCTTCGGTTTTGACACCGAAGGCGACGTTTCCGCTGTGGTGTGTCAGTGAGCCTTACTGCGCGAGCTGGCCCTTGATGATGAGCACTGGCAGTGGTCCAATCGAAACCTGATGGTTCGAGATGGAGTGCACGGTGCTGTTCGCCAGCGTCCTGCTGGTGAGGAAGGAGGCGTCGACCGTAATGGTCTTCGACGTGTTGGCGTTCCAGATGATTTCCCCTGGATACCCCGTGGACAGGGTCAAAGAGCAGGTCCACGTCCCGCTGGAATCTTCCGAGCAGGGGTTCGATGCGTGTGTCGAACCGATCAACCAATCGGCAAGCTGGTTGTACGTAATGCCGGCTTGCGTCATGCCGCCCGATGGAGTCCAGAGAGTTCCGAGATCCGAGTCCCACGCATACCAATAGTAGCGCGATACCGCACCGGTCGACCACATCAGCATGTATTCCTGAGCCAGATACGCCGCTTTCTGCGAATCGCTCAAAGAACTGCTGTCGCTTCCGCTCCAGCTTCCTTCCGTGAACCAGATCGGCTTGCTGGAGATGCCATACGTCGACATGAGCTTCTGCAGTTGCGAAATACTGGTCGTGATTCCGGATGGGTTCGTCGCGAAACTGCTTCCATTGTAGAGATAGGCATGGAGGCCGACGATGTCCTGTGCGTTCGCTGCGCCTGCTGCGTAGTAGTCCGGCAGGAAGTGCACACCATACTGGTTCGCTGTGGAAGGAGTCGGTCCAACCACTTTGGCCTTCGGATCCAGAGTATGAATGATGCTGTACGCATCCTTCACCATCGTCGCCAATTGGGCCGGTGTTCCCGTCCAGTTGCGCGTCAAGTCCGGTTCATTCCACATCTCGTAGTAGGGAATGTGAAGTTCTGGTGAAGACAGCGAATGCTTCACGACCGCGGTCACGAATTCTTTCCAAATGTTGTCACCGGAGTTGAGGTCCGCAGTCGGAGCGGCGCAACCCGGATCGGATACGGCATAGGCGCACGATTGGCTTGGTTGCGACGAAGCCCAGTGAGGAACCCGTCCAAACGTGTACATCGCATCCTGGCCGTGGCTTGCGATGTTGCGGAGCCAGATATCTAGATCGGTCCAATTGTACGAACCGCGGCTGGTTTCAATCTGAGCCCACGTGGTGTTGGTGTCCCACAGCCGCACGCCGCCAAATGGGACGGACGGGTAGTGAGAGGCTTCGATCTGGGTGTAGCTCAGGCTGAAGAACGCGTCCGCAAGCCCAGCGCCACTCGGAGCAGGAGGTGGTGGTGGGTCAGGCGGCGGCGCGGTGGAAGCAGCCGTGACCGTCACCACCGTGGAATCCGACTTGGTCGGATCGGCGTTGCTGGTCGCGGTCACGGTATCGGTTCCCGCCTTCGACGGCGCCGTATACAGGCCGGACGAAGTGATTGTTCCAAGAGCAGCCTTCCACGTGACGGCCTTGTTGGTCGACGTGCCTTGCACGCTCGCCGTAAACGGCAAGGTGCCTGAGGTAATCGAGGAGGCGGTCGCCGGGGTGATCGTTACGGACGTGATCGTTGGCACCGGTGCCGGTCCTGTGGGGGTGACGATGGCCTGGGCCGAGTTCACGCTTTCGCCGGCGTTCGTAACCGCAGAAACAACGTAGAAATAGGTGGTTCCATTCTTAACACCGACGTCCGTGTAGCCGTACCACGTCGGAGAGGCGACTTCGATATAGGGCCCACCGTTGATCGTCGAGCGCTTCAAGTGGTAGACGGTCGCGGACGTCGTAGGTGCCCAGCGCAGACCAACCAGGGCGTTGCCCGCCGCAGCCGTGAGGTTTACCGGTGCCGTCGGCAGGCTAACTGTGGCCGCTGGCTTGGCACTGACTTGGGCCGAGTTCGGACTTTCGCCCAAGCTGTTCGCCGCCGAGACGACGTAATAGTACGTAGTTCCGTTCTGGCGACTTACGTCCGTATACCCTGCAAACGTGGGGGCGGCAATCTGAGTGTACGGACCACCCGCCGTGGTCGAGCGCTTCACGTGGTAGCTCGTGGCACCTGATACCGGGATCCATCGCAGCGCAACTTCAGTGTTTCCTGCCGTCGCCGAAACCGAATTGGGACTCGCCGGAATGCTCGCTTGGCCGGAACCACCCACGGCCAACATCAGGCATATCAACAAAGTCGATCCTAACTTCCAACTGAAACTAATTTTCATTTGGACTCCTGAGCAGCCCACACAGAGAGTGGCGAACTGGAGTAAGCGTACGAACTCGCGTCCACGCGAACAACTGGACGCCAGGACAGACTTCGACCCGGTACGCCAGGTTTGGCGACACCTGCCTGCAGTAGCAGGTGAGTCTAAGGGGACAGGTAGGCGCAGTAAGAGTAAGCGTCCGGTGGTGACCGTGTGTACTAAGAGTGAGTGATTGAAGGTGATGGTCTTTGCGGGCACTTTTGTTTGTGTCCACAAAGAGGAATTGTGGACACAGGCGAACAGCCGTTGCACGGGAGGGTGCCGGGAAGGAAGAACGTTTGGCGGACGAAAGCGGAACGGCGAGCGATTGTGGAAGAGACGCTTGTGCCGGAAGCCTCGGTCTCGAGAGTGGCACGGCGACACGACGTGAATGCCAACCAAGTGTTGCGCTGGCGGAAGCTCTATAGCGCAGGGCAACTGGGCACGACGAGCAACTTCCTGCCGGTGAAGATCGCGAATGAGCCGACTCGGGAAGCCAGGAAAGAAAGCGATCTCCTTCCAGGCTCGGGAACTATGGAGATCCAGCTCCGCAAAGGGACGTTGCGAATCTTTGGAAGCGTAGATGTGCTGACGCTGCGTGCAGTGATCGAGAGTCTGGTCGGATGATCGGACTGCCGGCAGGAACGCGGATCTGGATCGCCGCTGGAGTGACCGATCTGCGGCGCGGATTCACAGGGCTGAGTGGGATGGTGCAAAACGCCCTTCAGGAAAATCCATTCTCTGGTCACGTTTTCGTATTTCGTGGACGGAGAGGGGATTTGATCAAGTTGTCGTGGTGGTCGGGCGATGGTCTGTGCCTATTTGCGAAAAGATTGGTGCGCGGAAGATTCTTCGGGCCGCAAGCGACCAGCGGAACGGTTTCACTGACACCAGCACAGTTATCGATGTTGCTGGAAGGGATCGATTGGCGTCGACCGGTGCGCAGCTACCATCCAGAAGTGGCTGTGTGAAACGAATTTAGCAAGCATTGATTTGCTAAGAAAAGTGGGCCTGGGCATACTTCGCGCATGGTTGCTTCTCGCGCAACGCTTCCCGATCTCAGCAAGCTGAACGCGGATGAACTGAAAGCCCTGATCGCCTCGCAGCCAATCGAGCAGTTGAAGCTGTTGATCGCCAAGCTGCGGCGCATGCAGTTTGGGCGTTCCTCGGAGAAATTGAATCGGCAGATCGAACAATTGGAGTTGCGCCTGGAAGCGCTACAAGTGAACGATGCCGAGACGGTTGCGGCGCTGCCCGCACCCAGCACCCGCGTGGAGTCCCGGTCTCGATCGATACGGCAGGCATTGCCAGCGCACCTACCCAGAGAAGTGCGCACCCATTTACCGAAGCAGGAAGCCTGCCCCGACTGCGGTAGAGAGTTGCGTAAGTTGGGAGAGGATGTCTCCGAAATGTTGGAGCGCCTACCCGAGCGCTTCATGGTGATCCGGCACGTTCGTACGAAGCTGGCTTGCACGAGGTGTGAGCGCATCGTGCAAGCGGCGGCATCCAGCCGCCCGCTGGAGCGTTGTATGGCTGGGCCCGGACTACTCGCGCATGTGCTGGTCTCGAGGTATGGTGACCATCTTCCGTTGTGTCGCCAGGCCGAGATTTACGGTCGAGAAGGAGTGGAGCTGGATCGCTCGACCTTGGCGGATTGGGTAGGTGGAGCGAGCCGGCCCTTGCAGCCGCTGGTAGAAGCGTTGCGACGTCACGTGATGAGCGCACAGAAGCTCCATGCGGACGACACGCCGGTACCGGTGTTGGCACCGGGTCTAGGAAAGACGAAAACCGGACGACTGTGGACGTATGTACGAGACGATCGGCCCGCCGGAGATCCGACGCCACCAGCGGTGTGGTTCGGCTACACGCCGGATCGCAAAGGAGAGCATCCGAAAGAACACTTGAGGCCGTTCACGGGGACGCTGCAGGCCGATGCGGACGCAGGGTTCGAGCAGATTTACGAAGGCGGCCGCATTCGGGAAGCGGCGTGTTGGGCGCATGTGCGCCGGAAGTTTTACGATATTCAGGTCGCTCACAAATCGCTGGTCGCGGCAGAAGCGCTCGAGCGCATCGGAGCGTTGTATGCGATCGAGAAAGAGATCCATGGGCGTTCGCCGGAGCAACGTCGGGAGATGCGCAACACGCGGAGCCGGCCGTTACTGGAATCACTGAAGCAATGGTTGAAGAAACGCTGGTTAAGCTTTCGAAGAAATCGGATACGGCGATGGCGGTTCGTTACGCACTGGGACGATGGGAAGCAATGATGCGTTACTGCGACGATGGGCGACTGGAGATCGACAACAACGCCGCAGAACGAGCACTGCGCGCTGTGGCTTTGGGCAGGAAGAATTACCTGTTCGCCGGATCGGACCGCGGTGGCGACAGTGCCGCGGCGATCTACAGCCTGATCGGAACTGCGAAGTTGAATGGCATCGATCCTGAACGTTATCTGCGAAACGTCTTGTCGCGCATCGCAGAGCACGCGATTAACCGCATCGACCAACTGCTTCCGTGGAATCTAGCTGAACAACTACCCACGCTGCCTAAGACCCATCTCTTCGTCAACACGGCCTTCGGACGACGCTTACCAGTAAGATATTTTTGATAAGAAAGTAAATACGGACGAAGGAGGAAGCAGGTGGACGGGGGAAGTAGTTTCGAAGGTGCAGAAAGTCGGACAGACTCCGAACTCTAGGGGGATTTCTGTAGGCAGGTACTAGAAGGATTGCAGCGGGTGGCGGTCCAGGAAGTAGGCCGCAAAACAGCGTTATCGGACCTTAAGGATGTCGCCGCTCAGACACCTCGGAGGTTGGCTTTTGCCCGAAACGCCACAAGTCTGGAAGGGCGAAGAATAACCGAATAGTTTGAAACCTTCAGGGGCCGAAAACTCGGCGCGGTCTGCGGTCCAAACTGAACCAGATCACTGACCACTTAGGAGCATCGGAGAAACATCGATTCGAATCTTGGACCCGCCAATCGCTCGTGACTGTCCGAGGAGACTAGACGCGCTAGTCACGCGCCAGGACGACGGGATAGAGAAGTCCTTTCCGCCACCGGCATTCCACACGATCCATCGTTTCGTGCCGTTGCGTTCCAGTTGGCAACTCCAGGTGTTGTCATCACTTTTGTTGCAGTAGTCCATGCGAGAATCCGCTAACCATTGCTGAATTTTCCCATCCGCTTGTCCCGCTGGTTTCAAGGTCTGATTGTCGGCCTCGGTCATCTGGAGACTCGCCCACTTGTGGTTATCCCACGCATACCAATACAAGCGCGAAACCCCAGCGGCCCAGCTAAGTATGTACGACCTTGCCACGTAGGCTGCAGCCAGATCGTCGGAGGGGAACGGCTTGGGGTCGGACCAACCTAATTCAGTGCACCAGAGAGGCTTGTTTCCAGCGCCGTTCTTCGACATCGTCTGCTTGACCCTTTGGATCAGGTCCGTCATTGCTTCCGGCGGCTGGGGAAAAACATAGAAGTGATAGCCGATTACATCGACGTATTGACCACCGCCTTTGGAAAGAAACTCGTCGAGCCAGCCGACGCCCGCGCTTGTAGTAGCGGCTGGCGAAACAATCAAGGCATCCGGATCAATCGACTTGATGACGTCGTGCGCCGACCGCACCAAAGCGATCAGTTGATCCGTGTTCCCCATCCAATACTGTTTCAGGTTGGGTTCGTTCCAAATTTCGTATGCGTGAATACGTCCTTTGTATCGGGTGGCCACCTGTCGAACAAGGGTTTGCCAATCATCCATGCTCCGTGGTTCCGAGGTTAGTCCGGGCTGCTGCCATCCGGATTTCATATCCGGATGCGCCGACGCCCATTGCGGAGTGACTCCAAGGGTCAGAAGAACGTCGGTGTTGTGCTGCTGAGCGAGACCAAGGTCCTTGTCGAGCCCAGTGAACTGCCAGTGCCCTTGGCTGGGTTCGATGTCAGGCCATCGCGTCGAAGTGTCCCACAATCGCCACGCTCCGACCGGCACGCTCGGCCAAGGATTATTCCCCGCGACGAAATGCATACCGAAGTACGTTGCCGGAATCGGCTGAGCAGGAGGCGTCAGTTGAACCGCGGCGCGGGAGAGACAAAGATTGAAAAGAATCAACACAAGGACAACTGCGAAACCTAACTTTTTCATGTGGCTTTCTTCCTTGCACCTTGTGGGTTGCATCGGCTCGCTGGGATCGCTGACGCTTCAATCGCCGAGATCATTCGATTTACGATCTCGGAAGTGGTACGTATTCTAGAGACATCGGGTTTCGGAAGTGTGCCGGCAATCGCCTCGCGGAGCTTGGCGACGAACTCGTCCGGACTCTCTGGATCGAAAATGCTTTCTTCGGTGAAAAATTCCGGCGCGCATCCTGCGTATCGTGAACACAGAACCGGAAGCCGCGACAGTACAGCTTCGTTGGCCACGGTTCCCCACACATCGCCCAATGTCGGAAAGATAAGGCAGTCTCCGCTGCGATAAACCGCCGGCATTTCTTCTGGTTTCAGCGAGGAGTGAAAATGAACATCGTGCAGGTTGAGGTCTTTTGCCAACTGTTCCAGTTTCTGCTTGTCCGGGCCACTGCCAACCAAGAGTACGGAAAACCTGTGGCCTTCTTGCTGAAGCACCGCAGCCGCGCGGAGCAAAAGATCGATGCCTTTCAACCGAACGAATTGCCCGATGTGCAACAGCACAGGGTGTGGTTCGATATTGAATTTTGGCGCAACGCCGGCGGTGTACTGGGTCTCATCAACCGAATTTTGAATTTGCACAATTCGATCTTGAGGAATTCCCAGGCTCAACAAGTATTCGGTTGAAGTCTGCCCGTAACTGAACCACCTCTCGGCCCACCGCGACACCATAAAGCGCATCGCACGACGCAGACCCCCGATCGAGCATTCCGTATGAGGAGAACCTCCCCACCACACCCAAACCGGTTTTCGTGCGAGCGTTCCGTAAATCAAGGCTTGAAGAGTCCGGAAACCCATCTCGTTGGTGACGACCACATCCGGGCGAAAACGAAACAGATGCAGAATGAATCCAGGAGTGATGTGTAGGTGGCGGCGATCTCGGATTTTGCCGGACATCTTTCGGAGCTCGAATTGCCAGGTCCAAACTTGTTTGATTTGAGCACCGGAGACTTTCCTTTCCGAAGCAGACCAGGAGTCGCGATTGCTTTCCATGCCGCCGTGCAACAAAAGCATGTCGAAATGGGCGGCCAAACCGGAATAAACAGGCACCTTCGCAGGGGCGATGATGTTCGCCAAAAGCCCGACTCTTAGACGGGGGTTGTTTTTGCTCATGTTCGGCCAGTCTCGGTGGGGAAGTCCGATCGCTCGTGGAAACGGCGACGGTCAGCCTGTCATAACAGGCCACAACCCCCTAGTCCCAATCTCCAGCTATTCCGATGGGTCAGAACCCGCTGATTTGTATTCCTGGTAGCCCCAATCCGCAAGGCCTGTAAGCATGCCCGCTCCGAGGCAAATGCTCCGCAGCGCCCCGGTTACAGCCGCCTTTCCCAGGAATAACGATACCGGGGCTCTGAGACCGCCCTGAAGGATCCGTCCAAGCGCCTTGACCACCCTGACGAACCGGGTAGACACGCGTTTGTCGAGAGAGGACTCCACTAAAACCCACGCGTTACCGCTCCGATAGGCTCGGCGTAAAAGCCACCCGAGGTTGGCGCGATTCCGGGAGACTGTCTCGTGTACGACCGCGTCAACGGACCATACGATCTTGAATCCAGCTCGATGGACCCGAAGAAAGAAGTGCGTATCTTCTCCGCCCGTTAGTCCGAATCGTTCATCAAAAGCAGGTATGCGATCAAACACGGCGCGCCGAATGAGCACATTATTTGTTGCGCAAAAGTCCAGAGCATGACCAGATGCATGGCCGGGTCTATCAAAGACCTTCCCAATCTTAATCCATTCGGGGACATCCGCAGTGAACGACGGAACCACCGGTCCGGCTACCACGTCTGCCCCAGTTTGCCCCTGCGTCCACAAGAGTTCATCCAGCCACGCCGGTTCAGGAATCTCATCATCGTCAATGAACGCTATGAAATCCACCTCCGTGGCCTCGCCAATCGCTCGGTTCCGAGTGTGGGAGATTCCACGCCGAGGCTCAATGACGTACTTTACAGGCCACCGGTTGGGAATCGACCCACAAACATCGGCGGCCGTGCCACATGCGTCGTTATCAGCCACGATCAGCTGAATCTCCGGCGCTGGAACTTTTTGGAACGTAAGTTTGCAGACGCTACTGAATAGCTCTGGCAAGAGCTTGGTTCGCTTGAACGTGGGTATGCAGATGGCTACGCGCAATTGGATTTGTGCCTCCGCACAAGGCCTCGAGCGTCGATGAGAAAGTTGTGGATGCTGCTCATAACGGTAGGTCGATACTCCTTATTCCAGACCAGCTTCTGCCGTTGCGCTCAGAAGAGTCGTTCCGCGCACGCCGTGAGAGTAAAAACCCAGCTGTGCCAATTGCGGAGGCAAGGAGAACGTCCGAGGCGATGCTCGCCCACGCAGCTCCGCGCCAAGAGTAAGGGGAGATGAGCCAGAGACCGACCGGTACGTTAAAGATGGCCACACCTGCCTGGATGCTTGCGCGAAGGCTTTGGTGGCCGCCGCCGGTGAGCGCATCCGAGAAAAAGTAGTGCAAAGCCTTCCACATGGGGAGCAGCGCGAGGCAACGCAAAGCTTCCACGCCGCGGGCATGTTCAGGACCAAGAACATAGCGAACCAAACCGGCAAAGGAGAATAGACGACTGCGTAGGTAAAGGCACGCAACAGCAGGCGCACGTCAAAAAACTCCTTCGATCGGGTGAAGCATGATGTGCCCGTGTTCTGACATCACGTCGGCTTGTTTCTCTACCGCAGTAGCTATGTAGTTCAACCCTCGCAACTGCTCTGCCGCCCAACCGACATCAATACCAAGCGCAGGCCAATTCATGGGGTGCAACTCTACAAGAATCGAGGGACGAAATTTCTTGAGAGTATTTCTGGCGCCGTTGAGAACATTGAATTCGAATCCCTCAACGTCGATCTTAATCAGCGAAGGTTTGATGTTTTTGGACTGGCAATAGGCATCGATGGTCGTAACGGGAACCTGAACCTGTTCCGAACTCTGTCCTATGTTGACGCCAGACAAGGCGCTCTTTCCGGAAATGCCTGAGGCAAAGAACGTCGTCGTGCCTTCCGCATCACTCAGAGCGGTAGGGCAGACGGTAACTCGATCCGACAGACCGTTCATACGAAGGTGCTCGGTCAACAACTGTTTGGGGTTTGGGCTTGGCTCGAAGGCATAAATGTGGCCCTCTGGCCCGCACCACCGCGCCATCATCATCGCAGAAACGCCAACGTTGGCGCCGACATCCAACACGACTGCTCCCGGAGTGATTGTTTGCTTCAAGAGATCGAGTACTTGAGGTTCGTATTCCTCTGGAATCTGCCGAGCGCTCGGCAGCAATCGAATCGGTTGCTCTCCATGAATCGTACGCGAGAGCCCTTTTCGCCCGTAAAAACGTTCGAGCATGGAGCTATATGCAGGACGAATCGCGCAGACAAATCGCGAATCATCGGCTAGCTTGAGAGATCGCTTGACGCGTCGTGCCACAATTTCGATCACGTTCATTGTTGGTGGTCTCCTATTCGACGTTTGCGGGCAGTTTGCTTACTGCAGATCAAGCCGCTCGACAGCAACTGGGCTGGGAGTAAGGCGACTGACTAGTCTGACGTCGCGGTCACTGGAACATCGACAATGACGTTTCGTGACTGACGATTAAGAATGAACACGGCTAGGCCAATTCCGCAGGCCAACAACCCATCCGAAGCCAGGCTGGCCCACGCGGCGCCCCGCCAAGAATACTGGGGAATCAGCCAAAGATTGATCAACACATTAAAGATTGCCACGCTGGCTTGGATGCCACTTCGAATCCCCTGGTGGCCGGCTCCGGTCAACGCATCCGAGAAGAAATAATGCGAGGCCCTCAATACAGGAATAAAAGCAAGCCATCGAAGAGCTTCCACGCTGCGCTCGTATTCCGGGCCGAGAACATAGGGCAGCAACCCGGCGCATAAGAGGATTCCAGCGGTTACCAGCACGGCGTAGATCATGCCTCTCTTCATCAGGCGTTTCGCGTAGTGCAGGGTGGCCGAAATGCCGTCGGCACCTTTTCTAAAGAAACTCGGATAGGCGGCCGCCAGCAATGAAGAAATGGGCACAACACTAACGTCGACCAAACGATAGGCGGCTCCGTAAATACCGGTGGCGTCCAAGGTTCCGATGCGGGCCAGCATCATTTTGTCGATGTCGTTGTAAATGGTTTGCGCGCTGATACTCGAGGAGAAATAGAAGCCTTCGCGAAGCTCGTGGGCCGAACGATGGAGGTTAAAATGGGGCCGACCGAGCTTGACCGTAACCAATGTAAGAGATGTGACCACAACTGCGGCCGTCGCAATGCAATAAACATACCCCCACTGTAAAGCAGTGGGATGCCGATGCATCGAAACGAGAACAAGCGCACCGATGAGACGACTGGCGCTCATCAAAACGTTGATGGTCGCGGTCCATTTGAGCTGCTCCAGTGCTTGAAAGGCAAAGGCAGACAACGTAATGAGACTGAATCCAAAAAGGTCCGCGCCGCTCACCAGGATGACGAGAGCAACTGGAATCGAGGCCGGCAACAAAATCTGAGACAAGAGGACAATTGCCGTAAAGAGAACCGAAGTGCTTATGAGCGTGATCAGAAGCGCTTGTCCCCAGTATTTGGCGAAGACCGACTTATCACGCGATACGTTCTTGACAAGGAGGTTGCCGCTGCCCAGCGTTCCGAATGGATAAGCGATGCCGACCAGTGCTACCACGCCGATAAAGGCACCGTAGTTGTTTGCGCCAAGAGAACGAGCGATAACAGCAAAGTAGGCGGCCTGAATCACCAGGCGCAAGCCCTGGCCGGAAACCATCCAAAGTGTGTTTCGGCCTAGCGCGCTCTTTAAGTAACGCTGCATAGATATGGGCATGAAAGCTAGACGTCAAATAATTGATCTGCGAAGCACAGATTGCAGTCGCTTTTCCCGAGTCTCCCGTCTGTTTAAGATGACGGACATCGAACGCGTTTATACAAGGCCCCTGTTCGGCTAGCATGAGACAGGATCAATTCCAACCTCAGGTGTAAAGTCCGAGTCGTTCTCAGACCACGTCGGAGGTCTCAGCCAATTGTATCGATTCCTGCGTTGCTGGAAGCGATCTAGAACGTCCGCGCGACTGCATGGCCTGTTCATAAACCTGCATCAGCATCCCGTAATTCTTGTCCGCGGTGTAGTGGCTTTCGAATTCGCGACGCGCATCCCGTCCCATGGACTCAAGCGCACTTGGATTATTCCAAGCGCAAATCAGGGTCCGCGCTAGGTCAGCGGAATCTCCTGGCGCGAAATGGAGCCCACTGACACGGTCTTGGACAAGTTCCGCCATAGCTCCCAGCCGCGAACAAATTACCGGCACCCCGCAGGCAAAAGCCTCGACAATAACCATTCCGAAGGTTTCGTACCACAAACTTGGCATTACCAGGAGGCGCGCATTTTTTAGAGCCGCGAGCGTCTCTTCGCGGGACAGGAAACCGCGGAATTTGATGTTGTCGAGTCCCCGCTGACGCGCCTCTGCCTCCAACTGTTCGCGTTCTGAGCCATCGCCCACAATCTGAAGCTGAAATTCCTTTGGGACCTGCGACCAAGCCTCGAGCAGTGTCGATAGGCCTTTGTCGGGCGAGAAACGTCCAATAAAAAGGGCATAATGGCCGGGTCTTTGGCGAGCACCGGGATCGGATTCAAGAAAGTTGGGTTTCACTGAGATTCTGTCCGCTGGGAATCCTGCGGAAATGAATTTCTCTCGTGAAAACCTGGTCAAAGCGATGTAACGATCGACCGATCGGTCCAGTGTTTTGATCAGGCGATGAAAACCCAGCATGGACACAACTACGGCGCTCGCCGCTGTCGAGCCCCGATAACAACGATGCTGAATAGCACGCAGCAAGCTGTGGTCGATGCATTCCTCACACACTTTTCCGTCTCGAAACAAATTTGAAGGCGGGCAAAGGAATCGAAAGTTGTGCAGGGTCTGGACTACGGGAATGCCGCGACTTCTACACGCACTGTAGATCGAAGGCGAGATCACAATGAAGGTGTTATGGATGTGAACGACGTCCGGTCGTTCGGACCCTAGAAGGGCATCGAACTCCGCTCGAGAATCGCTTGCCCAGATTGTGCGCCGCGCCAAGTCGAGTTGGCCCAATATATTGAGCTTGCCGATTTCATCATTGGTGCGATGGTAGACAACCACCAAATGGCCGGCTCGTTCCAGCATCCGTTTTTCTTGGTCGAAGACAACGTCCTCGCCGCCACGGTGCTGGTGTGTGTTGTGAACGGAAAGAATCTTCATTCGATTCTGCCAAAAGTTGGCTGCGCCGAAGCTCCTAGTGCGGAATCAGACTGCCAGGAGAGACTTTGTTGCGGACTCCGAGCGAGAACGGTGTTTCTCTTGTATCGCAAGACTTCGGCCGCACCGATGATGGTCAGGAAGGAAAGCATTGGATGCGTGATGAGGTTGCTGGACTCAACGGAGCGGATCAGGAGTACGATAAACGCGACGAACATTTCAACTGCCATGGCAGACTCGATGGTCCAGGGTCGCGAGTTCCTCGAATTCCGGAAGAGCGTCCACCCAACTAGAACCACGACCATCAGAATAATAATGGCGCCCACGATACCGATATCCAGAGCGCAGTCGATGAAGCTGTTCAAGCTACTGGAGTCTGAACTGTTCTTGTCGAGCACAACGAACCGCGAGCCCGCGAACCCGCCATATCCCAGTATCGGATGTTCCATAATCGCGTAGTAGGAATTCGTCCAAGTTTGCAGGCGCCCAGAAAACCCTCCGACCTGCTGCGCATTTTGACCTCGATTGAAAAAGTTCTGCGCGGCGGAACCAAAGTTCGTAAAAAGAAGGAGCGCACCGCCCACCATTACTGTCATGAACCCGCCTGCTGCGGCCAGCGCGTAGCGACGTGTGAGGATCAAAAGAACCACGAACCCAACCAAGAAAGCAACGAACGACCCTCGAGTCTGGGTAATGACGAGCGAGACCATGGACGCCGCAAAAAGAAGCCGATACCAGAACTTCGAATGTTGCCTCTCTGGATCGATCCACATTCGGCACAGCGCCACCAATCCCAAGGTCGCACAAATTTCACTAAGGTCATTACAGGAGACAACCGGGAAGAGACCGACCAGACGCATGGGAAGCGGAATGACCCGGAGGTTCGGATCGGAAAAGAGCGCTTCGGATGGATCGATCACCGCGCCGACCCAAGCAGAACAAACCAACAGTCCCAGCAGCATCCAGGACCAATCGATCAATTTCTTATAGTCTTCAACCGACCGGATGGTTGCGAGGATTGCTGCGAGGGTACACACGTCGACCAGGAACTCGACCGACTTATAGAGCGTCCAAGGGGGAAGGACGGACCAAGCGGTCGAAACGAGAGAGACCAGGGGAAACAGGACGAACAAGCCGACGTAACCCGAGAACAGGTACGGCACCCATCGAGTTCTCTTCAGCGTAAGCCGAACGAACAAGATGGCTCCGACTAAAAAGACGCACCCGATTCGATACAAAGCCCACGCGTCGATTGCCGAATTGTTGATCTCGGCTGCAGTACGTGCCCGAAAAACCAAACCACTCAGAAAGAGCAGCAACCACGCGGTTTGCCACCATGTTAACGAAAATCGCCTCATCCTATAACCTAGCCATAGAGTAGCTCTTCGGCTGGGCTTTTGCCGTCCGGAGCGAAACGCGACAAACGAAGCGCCTGCAGTGCGATCAGAAACAAATATGCCGGATTCAAGTACACGTACCGCCGCCAGAGCCGGTTGGGTTCGGAAACAAGTCGGAAAAGCCATTCGAGGCCAGCGTTTTGCATCCAGACCGGGGCCTGATTGATGGCGCCTGCCAGAAATGGAAACGCCGCGCCAACAGCCAGCGTCGGCATGCCCAACATTCCCCGGAATTCGAAAGCAAAAATCTCTTGCCTTGGGCAGCCCAGACCGACGAACAAGATCGAAGCTCCGGAGTTGCGAATTCTTTGGACCAACTCCTGCCTCTCATTGACCGTAAGGCGGCGAAATTTGGAAGGCTCCATTCCCGCTACCTGCAAGTTCGGCCACGTTTTCTTAATCTCTTGCTTCAACAAAGAAAGTATCTCCGGTGTGCTTCCGTAAAAATACACGGGAACACCTTCGGCTGCGGCTCGTTCGCAGATCTTCCGCGTGAGATTCGGCCCGTATACGCGGTCTTTGAGTTTTGCTTTATAGAGCAGATTCAAAGCCCACCGCACGGGCTGACCATCCGGTAACAATAGATCAAAGTGGTTCAGTCGGAATTTCTGCTCCCGATTGAACACACCCGTCATCAATCCATGAACGGCCAAAGCCGAGATAGCGGCGCTTCGCTTCTCACACGCGGCGAGGAAGACGAAGTCCGTCGCCCCTTGGTAGTCTACCGCATCGATCAGGACACCGAGGATATTACGCTTGCTTGCGTCGCGCATGATTGGCTCCAGCGTTCGTTGTTGAATTCAAAGATTTCACGCAAGATCTGTGGAACGTCGTACTGAAGTTTCCATTCAGGATAGTGCACTTGAAAATGAGAGAGATCACTAATCCACCAGATATGGTCTCCGTGCCGGTTTTGGTCGACGTATTGCGAATTGAGCGGCTTCCCCGTAATCCCTTCGCAAATCTGAATGGCTTCCAACATCGAGCAATTGCTGCGTCTTCCGCCACCGATGTTATAAACCTCGCCTTGCCGCGGTTTTTTGAAAAATTCGTGAAAAGCGCGAATCAGGTCGGCACTGTGGATGTTGTCGCGTACTTGCTTGCTCTTGTATCCGAACACGGAGTAGGGCGTGCCCGTTACCGCGCACTTCATCAGGTACGCGAGAAAACCGTGCAATTGGGTCCCGGAATGACGTGGTCCTGTCAGGCATCCACCACGAAAACACGCTGTATTCATGCCGAAATAACGTCCATATTCCTGGACCAGCACATCGGCAGCGACCTTGGACGCGCCAAAAAGGCTATGGGTCGTATTGTCGATCGACATCGTTTCGGGTATGCCATTCTTCGCATACGGGTGGGTCGCTTCGATCTCCCATCGCGTTTCCTGCTCGATGAGAGGAAGCCGATTCGGGGTATCGCCGTAGACCTTGTTCGTCGACGTAAATATGAAAACGGCGTTCTTCGCGAACTTGCGCGTCGCTTCCAGCAGAACCGAGGTGCCGTTGGCGTTTACGGTGAAATCCATCGTCGGATTGCTGGCGGCCCAATCATGTGACGGCTGGGCGGCGGTGTGAACGATCAATGCGATATCTTTCGCGTAGCGTTCAAATACCTTCCCGACGGCTTCCGGATCCCGGATGTCCACCTCGTTGTGGTCATATTCGGGAATCTCCCGTTTCAAGTTGTCCCGCACCCATTTTGTCGAGGCGTCGGGGCCAAAAAACTCAGCGCGCATTCCGTTGTCGATGCCCACAACGTCCATCCCCAATGCGGCAAAGTAGGCGACCGCTTCAGAACCTACGAGCCCTGCCGAACCTGTAATAATCGCGACGCTCAACGGACGCCCTCCGGATTGGAATGAAATTCTAAAACCAGTCTGTGTTACCGATGATTCGGGCCATCGTGCATGCGTCTAATATGACGAGGCTGCAAATTACTACTTACTTCCAGTTGATCTCCGGCTAGCCGGTTATCGAACGCTTCACCTTTGAACGATTCGATCTTGTAGATCGAGAATGCAGGAATGCGCGCAATCTCTTGCGCTTTCCGCTGCTCGACAAGCGAGCGCCATGCACGCTGCTTGTCGAAGAGATCGGGTCTGCTAAGAACCAGGACCGCCGGAGTTACCGAGCTATCGACATATCGTCCGGCGACGTCGAGGCTCCAGTTCTGTCCGTCGACCGCCTGAACGCTGATGCGGCGCCCCATTTCGGTTTCCATGACATTCTTCGTCGGCTGGTCGCTCCGGTTCGCCGAAATCCCGTAGTATTCGGCGGCGTGCGTGTCTGCAACCCAGACAATTCTCGCTCCGTCTTTGTTAACCGCTGTCTCTGCAATTGTTGCTGCTTGGCGAAAATTATCCTTTGAATACTTATGCAACAACACCAGCCTTGCGTCGGATATGGCCCACACGACAGCAACTCCACAAAGGGCACTGCTCGCCGCGAACCGGCCACTTGGCAATGAGAAGAATGGACCTGCACCGAAAAGAATCGTTAGCAAAAGCAGTGGAAAAAAAACTGCCATGTGCCTGCCCAAAACCTGGAAGTGCTCGATTTTTGAAACCCCGAGTGCGATTGCCACACCGACACCTAGACTGCTCAGCAACGGCAAAACGAGTTTCGGCGGACGGGCCCGCAGAAAGAAAAAACAAGTTGCGAGCATCGGCACCATGCCGAGAATCAGTAACGCTGAATAGGGCGCGAACGTTTGCACAAACGGATTTTCACGGAGCTCGAGTCTCGGTGGTCCCAATCCGTCGAATCCCAGGAACTCGTAGAGGATAAATGCCAAATTTCGCAGCCCTGGCTCCCCGATTTCCTTGCTTACCCCGTGTGCAGAAGCCCAACTGTAAAAGGCTCCGAGTGTGAGAAAGAATGGCGAGCAAAACACAGCGGGCCGAAGCCAATTGCGGATCAAGTCGCGTTTCAGGGCCGGTGTTTCAAGCACAGCCGCTAAAATCAAAACGACGAGCGACGGAACGAGGAACGCAGCCAGGATGTGCGTACCCAAAGCAAGCAGCAAGGAAACAAGACAAACCCACGGCGCCCGCCTTTGATATTGGGCCGGCTCGACCAGATACGCCAAAAGACTGACGATCGCCACCGCTGCAAACGCCATGAGCGCAACGTACGGCCTCGCGTCGTTCAAATAGAACCAAAGAAACGGCGACAGACACAGAAGTATCCAAAGATTCGGAACGAAGACCAGGCGCCATGTCGCCCAACGGACAGCCGCGAGCAAGATCAATAAAAAAGGGATGTTCGCGGCCCGCAAGGCCAGTTCGCTATATCCAAAAACTTTCGTCCAGCCCCACATGTAAAACAAATAGAAAAGCATTTGAGGGTCACCTTTGGAGCCCGGTGAACCAATCAACGCGGTGTAAAAAGATCCCAAGCTCCTGTGCGCAGCGAACCAGACCGTGAAGCCTTCATCCATCCAAAGGCTTTGGTGGGTAATCGCGAGAACGGATATTACCGGCACCGCCAGCCAGAGCCATGCTTGCCCCAAGCGACCGACCTTGACACGAGAGTTCGCGCCTACCTGGAAAGCGGCAGGCTCATACTGATCCATCGGGCGAGCGGAAGTCACGGTAGGCATCAGTCGTTGAAGCTCATTTCCCGTCTTCGCGGGTCCGGCTGAGCAAAGCTTGCGCTATCGATCGGGAGGACCGACCCAGAAACACTCAGGGCGTGTTCCTTCATGCGTACAACTTCGAACTCATTGCAGTAGATTCCAAGTACCAGGCTCACCACATCGATCTTTTGATCGGCCGGAAGATTCATTCCCGGAAAAAAATCGAGCCCCACCTTGTCGTCGCGGCCAAGAAAATCCAGTGGATGCAACAGCAGAGAAGGCGAGACCCCCATCGTCCTGCACAACCCCAGACAGGTCCGAAAATAAAGAGTCGCCAAACCTGCAGAAAATCCCGACAGATAGAGGATGTAACTCAGGTGCATCGGGAATCGGAAAATCGGCATCGTCGTGACCGGAATTTCCAGCAGCCCTTCCTTGCCGTTCCAACGGTAAGGTTTCAAGGGGCGGAACCCGTTGCTGAACGACCCGAACAGGGCTTGACGTTGCTTCCTGTCGCCCCCTGTCAGGTTCGAATGAAAGAAATAATAGGTACGCGCGAGAGGCCCGATATAGGTCGGGAAGGTTGAAGCGTCATACAGGTAATTTCGCTGCTCCAACGCACGAAGTGTGGCATCCGTAAAGCAGAAACCGGGACCTCGAAAGCCCACTGTTCTCTGGCCGGTTACCTTCTCAATCTGCTCTTCGGCGAGTCGTATCTCTTGCTCGACTTTCTGCTCATCATAGAGATGCATCCACGGCTCATGAGAGAAAGAGTGATTCCCGATTTCATGACCTTTCGAAGCGATCGCTCGGAGCGCGCCATGGTTCTTCTCGAGCGCCGCGTCCTGGCCTACGGCGAAAAACGTAATCTTCAGTGCGCGCTTCTCAAGAAACTCAAGAACACGAGGGATCAAAGTGTCCAGATAAGACGGAAAATTCTCCCAACCCCCGTCTCCGTGGGTTTTGAGGTAGGACCACTGATTGTCGAGGTCCAGCGAGAGGCTAGCTGTGGGCTTTGGCGAATTCATGTTCGATGATCGTGTTTTTTTGCGCCGAGATTGTGGCTCTGGTTGCGAAACGCTTTGCCGTTGTTTCGGCAAGTTGAACAGTCTCATTGACGTTCAACGTTCCGTTTACAATGTGGGCCGAGTTCACAATATGGAGCCCCGGTATAGAGGTTGTGGTCGCGGGCAATCGGTCTGAATAATTCAAAGTGGGAATCGGCAAAAGGTATTTGACCCTTGAGACTTGGAAACAAAGAACATCCTCCCTGCGGAACGCGGGATACATTTTCTCCAGTCCGGCCAGGAATTTCTCTCGGATCTGGGCGTCGGACAAGCCGAAATCCGGCGAGTCTGCACTCACATACTTCGGCAGGTAGACGAGCGCTCTACCGCGAAACTGGTCTTTGTCGACAAGGGCAGACATCTCAATGACCGCCGTGTACGGCAAATCGCTATCGGTAATATTGGTTATGTAAAAATCCGCCAAAGAATTTTTTAAAAGCAGCGACGCACAAATGATTCCTTGATATCGAATCTGTTGCCACTGATGCTTCTCTGCATCAGTCAGCTGCGGACACGCTCGTATCACAACCGGAGCCGCCGCAGTTACGATCACCTCATCGAACGTCTGTGCGTACTCGCCCTGGACTCGGACCTCAATCTTTCCATCCACCGTGCCAATGATCTCTGTGACCGGGCGTCCAAGTTCGCAATTGACTTGCTCGGTCCTAAGAACTTCTGCGAAACGCTCAATAATTCGGGCATAGCCGCCCGGGATATATCCGAAGAGCTCCGTCTTCGAGCGCGTCCGCCGCGCTGCGTGCATTCTGGCAATGCTTGCCCAGATAAAAGCTGCCGACGTTTCTTCGTGGCTGTCGCCGAGTTTGGCCCGCAAGAGGGGCAACCAAATCTTTTCTGTAGTTCGGTGACCCGACCATTTTTCAAGCCATTCTTTGACGCGAATTCCTTCCAGAGACCGCGAATTCTTGATCCGGGATGCACGAAGGATGGTGGCGCCCAGCCGGATCTTGTCCGTCAGATTCAGCACCGGAAAGCGCATGAACTCCAAAAGATTCGACATGGAATGCAGTTTCGCGTCTGCGTAGAAGGCGGTTCGAGTCTTTGCCCAGCGCATCTGCTCTTCCAAGCCCAATTCACGCAACAGAGATCGTACGAAACTGTCGGAGAACAAAGTTACGTGGTAGTGCTGGTCCCAAATTACGTCACCGAGCTGCCAGGCGCTGGCCAACCCGCCCAGAGACGGAGCGGCTTCGAATAGGGTCACCCTTTTGCCCTGCTTGGCGAGCCGCAAAGCGAGCGTCATGCCGAGAAAGCCGCCGCCGACAATCGCCCAGTTTGCTTTCGTATTGGCAGAAACCATGGTGGAGAAAGGAGAAGGGGAACTGTTCCGGTATCAGTTCTCCGAAACGAGTCCGCCTTTTACGACGTAAGACCGGGTGCAGTCAGAACACTGGAATTTTCCGTCACTCGTGGGCGTTCCACCGTCAGCATGGCGCAACGGCGCACCACAGCGGCATACGTAACCGACAGGTCGTGCTGGCGCCCCGATGACCAGGGTGAAATCGGGAACCGATTTCGTGACAACGGAGCCCATTCCGACCATTGCAAACCGGCCGATCGCCAGATCGCAGCCAATCCGGCAACCAGCGCCGATCGTTGCACCTTCGCGTACCAGCGTTGGCAGGGTATGCTCATCCGGTTCCGATCCCCGCAGCTGAAGAAGATCCGGAGTGGTCGCCCGTGGATGGCGATCATTTGTGAAAATGACGCCGGCACTCAGCATCACACCGTCTTCGACCGTAACGGCGCTGCAGATGTACACGAACGCATTGATCTTTACCCGATTTCCAATTACTACATCCGGCGCGATGTAACTCTTTTCTCCAACGATGCATTGTTCACCAATCCGTGCGGAGTGACGGATGTGAACGTTGTCCCAGACCGAAGTGCCTTCGCCAATCTGTACATCGCTCTCTACAATCGCTGTGGAATGAACGCGTACTGAGGAAGGTATGGTTGAAGTGCTCGCTGTCATGGGTTTGTTTCCGGATTGCTACGCCGGTTGCTCCTTCGGATGATGTTGATCTGCGAGTTCGCTTAAGATCCCGTCGACTTCGAACTGGCTCTCCAAGGAGCGTGATACCGGAACCCACTTGTTCTGACGAAGCGCTCGGTACGCGGACGCGATGATATTCACCGAAGCCATGGCATCCTCTCCCGTGATTAAAAGCGGCTCTTCACCACGGATGGCCTTCGAGAAATTCTCAATCTGGCTTCGGAATGCTTGGACCTTGTTGTAACCGTTTCCGAATGCAACCCACTTGCCCAAAGCAAAATCGAGATAGGAGGAACTTTTCCAACCGATGGAAATGGCTCCCAGCGAACCATAGATATCCAGGAAGCTGTCTCTGTGCTTGGAAATGCTCCACGACAGGTCGATGCTGCAGATGACGCCGCTAACACTTCGAACGAATACCGTCGCCGTTTCTTCTACCATCAGGCCTTGACTGCGGCGACCTTCGAGCGCGTGGACTTCTGCCAGCGGTCCGAGAAAATATCGCATCAGATCGACAGAATGGGTTCCATTGTCGATCAAAACGCCCCCGCCGCTGATTTCAGGATTCGAATTCCAACGGGACTTCATGTCGACGCGTGATGCAAAAACATTTTCAAAGAGAACAAGGTCGCCCAAAATCCCTGAAGCAACCATGCTTTTGGCCCTAGTCACATCTTCCACGTAGCGGAATTTGGAACCCATTGTCAGCTTTACGCCCGCCCTGCGTGCGGCTTCCAACGTACGTCGAGCGGACTCCTCGTCGATGCTGAAGGGTTTCTCACACAAAACGTTGATACCGCTGTCAGCGAGATGAATGCAGATTTCGGGATGGCTCGCCGGCGGCGTGCACACAATGGCGGCATCCAGATCTGTGGCCGCAACCATGCGTTCAACGCTGTCGAAACTGGCGCATCCGATTCTCTCCGCAACAGCTTGGGCGGCTCCCTTGCGGCTGTCGGCGACAGCTACAAGCGTCGCCTCGTCGCAATTTTCGAATGCTTGCACGTAGGACTGGGCAATCGCCCCAGCACCAACGAGGCCGAAACGAATTTTCTTGCTGCCAGACTTAGTTACTGAGTTGGTGAGCTGCGTCATGAATGGCATCCGAGATGAAATTTACGTGAGCTTCGAGGTAGTTTTCGTTCCAAGGTAGAACCAGAATTTCCTGCAGCGATTGCATTGTTAACGGAAAGCGAGCCTCGTCGTATCGCAAAACCTCGGGCCGAGCGAGAGTGAAGGGAAAACGGCTGTTCCCAAAAGTTTTCTGATCCTTAAAAATCTTGCACGCGAAAGCCGGCTTTTGAATGTATCGGGGCACACTGGAAATCTGGCGCGCCTTCAGCTCTTTCCCTAGGGCCACCGAACCACCGGGGATAACCTTGCTGTCCACTCTCAGGCAATACTTCCAGTAGGTATGCACATCCCCCGGCCGAACGTAAGGGGTCTGCACGCCCTTCACTCCTGCAAGTTTCTTGTTCAAGGACTCTGCCATTGCGGACCGGCGTTGTGCTACCTGTTCCAACTTCGGCAACTGCCCTAGCGCGACCGCACCTTGTAGCTCGCTCATGCGGTAATTCATCGCCAAGAAATAGTGGTCGGGATTGGGATCTCCGTAGCCCCACGCCTTATTGATAAAAAGATACAGCCGGCGAGCAAGTTCCGGGTCATCGGTAACGACCAGGCCGCCTTCTCCCGTGGTGATGTGCTTTCCCTGCTGCAGGCTGAAACATGAGACTTTCCCCAAAGTACCGACGTTCTGCTCTTGGCTTTTGGCGAGGAAAGCTTGAGCGCAATCCTCGATGACGGGTATGTCTCTTGACTCTGCCAACCGATTGATCGTGTCCATTTCGCACGGATTGCCAAAGAGGTGAGTAACGATGATCGCCTTCGTACGTGGGCTCAACATGGGCTCAATCGTCTTGGCGGTCACGTTCCACGTCGCGGGATCAACTTCGGCGAAGACAGGAATCGCAGCTTGGTAAAGAATGGGGGTGATCGCCCCCATGTCCGTGATGGGGCTCGTTACGATCTCGTCGCCCGGTTCCGGATCCAGCGCCGCAATGGCGGTGTGAATTGCAGCCGTTCCCGATGCGCACGCGTAGGCGAATTTGACACCGAGTTTCTTGGCAAACTCCTCTTCAAACGTCTTCACAAACTTTCCTTTGGTGCTTGTGAGAGTGCCGCTGGCAATTACTTCTGCCAGATAATTCAATTCCTCGTGGCCCAAGGTGCGCCCGGAAGCTTCCTGATCCGAAGGTAACTGCATTCCGATATTCGTCAATAATGTACTCAAGCTCTCTGGCTCCCTTTTGGATTAGGCTGGATGGTGCGGAAAGTTGGAATTACCGAAACAATTTTTGATGGCCTCTGGTGGCAAGCAGCTGAACGAGCAAACAAAGGTGTCCGACCAGAACACGCGCAGTACGCATCTTCGACACACCTTGGACACGCACGCCCAGGGTTGTGGGGCATTCCACAATCTTTGAACCTTGCATCTCTAGTTTTCCGAGCAACTCTGCAGTTCCCAGAAATCCATTCTGCTTCAGATCCAAACCCAAGATTGCACTGCGACGATAAACGCGGAAGCAGCTCGTGTACGTATATAGCTTATGTTTTAGTACCTGGCGATACAGCGAAGATGCGATCTTCGATAGCGCCAATCGCCATGGCGGCACTTCGCGAACCTCACCGAGAGGATGGTAGGGCGAACCGGTCACGAGGTCGACGCCGTCGGTCAGCATGGGCACGAGTTTGTGAAGCTCTTGCGGGTCGTAGGTGCAGTCACTGTCGATGGAGCAGACAATCTCGGTCTTAGCTTGTCGAATACCTCGCAGTATCGCTGCGGCTAGACCCAAATTCCTCGGTTGCCGAAGCAGGACGCAATCCGGATCACTTCCAAACAACTCATGCATCAACTTCCCCGTCTTATCCGTGCTGCCATCATCCACAAGGACGATACTGACGTTATAGGTCTGGCCTAAAGACCCCTTCACCGTCTCCAGACGATCGCGAAGGCTTCGCAGCGCCAATTCCTCATTGAAACAAGGCACCACGATGGTAATACCGGTCTTTTCGGTTAAAAGTTGTGTGCCAGCCGATTCATACACAAAGCCTGGCGAGACGGTCCCGTGCTTGGCAGGAGTCTTCTTCCGTTCAGATTGCCTGACGAACTTTGTCACCTTCCCACCTTCTTGTACTTCGCCGCGGGTACTTCGGTGAGCAATGCGCTGATGTATTGCACAATGCGCTCGCCGCTGTCCCCACGTCCGAACGGGTTGGTAACGTTCGGTACGCAATCAACCCAGCTGCCCTTCTGATAAGCCTCTTCGAGCATGGGCATCAACGCTTCCGGGCGGCCACCAACAAGCTTTGCCATTCCGGCATCGATACATTCAGAACGTTCGGTGTTTTCACGCAGAATCAGCAAAGGTTTGCCGAGGCTTGGAACTTCTTCCTGCACGCCGCCTGAATCCGATACGATCAACCAGCTCTTGGAGAGCACTTGAATGAAGTTGCGATAATCGAGCGGTGCGGTGATAAAAATCCTCGGGTGACCGCCACAGATTTTTCTTGCTGGGCCCTGCACGTTCGGATTTGGATGGATCGGAAACACAAGAACGACGTCTTCGTGCTCTTCCACAAATCGGGTCAAGACCTTCAGATTTTCCTGAAGGACCTCTCCGAACGATTCGCGTCGGTGCGTCGTAAGCACGATGCACTTGCGGCCTGCGACCTTCTTCAGCAACTTCGCTGCCGATCGCCCCTCGTCGCCGTCGCGCACCATTTGAAGAGCATCGACAACCGGGTTTCCCGTGACAAAAATGGAGCCGTCGCTTATGCCTTCGGAGAGCAATGTTTCGCGATTTTTTGGCGTTGCGGCAAAGTGGAACGTAGCCAGTTGCGTGATGAATTGCCGATTTAGCTCCTCCGGATAAGGACTCAGCAAGTTACCCGATCGGAGACCGGCCTCGACGTGGGCTACGGGAATTCCGCGATGCCGGCCGACGAGAGCGCCTGCCAGGGCGGTGGTTGTATCTCCCTGCACGATGATCAAGTCCGGTAACTCGCGTTGAGCAATCGCATCCACCGCGGCAAAGATGCGATCGCAAAGCTCGCTTGGATCCTGGTTCGGGGTCATCAGCCGCAAATTTTCATCAACCCTGATCCCGAACATTTCGATGAACGGATACAGCAGGTCCGTGTGCTGACCCGACGCGACGTTGATGGTTCGAATCACGTCTCGCCGTTGCTCCAGTTGCTGTATTACGGGAGCCAACTTGATGATTTCAGGCCTGGTTCCGAAAAGCGTTAAAACGCATTCGCGATCTGTCTTTCGACCAGTGCCGTATTTCGGAAGTATTTTTATTTTTTCGGTGGCCATGAGTTCCGTTTGCTATCGCAACCTTCGTTTTCCGAGATCGGAGTGAGCAAAAACCTAACGGAAACTTCCTTGAGCGCTAGGCTCCTACTGTGGCCGAAAGCGCATCGCCAACGGCGACGGGACGCAGCCTCAGTTCCCCACTGGTTGCGGCCGACAGATGCTCGGGGACGCCAACTGCGCGACCCACGCTGTGATAGATGAATCCCGCATCCGCCATTTGTTGCGCGGAGTACAGATTCCGGCCGTCGATCACAATGGGATGCTTCAGTGCCGCTCGCACTTTCGCCAAGTCGAGCTCAGCAAATTCACGCCATTCGGTCAGAATGAGAAGCGCGTCACAACCTTTCGCCGCTTCGTACGCGTCTTTTGCGTAATCGACTTCAGAGTCGGTCAGGATCGTTTTTGCTTTTTCCATTGCTGCCGGGTCATAGACCTGGACTCGCGCGCCCTCTGCGAGCAGCGCCTCCACAATGCTCAGCGCGGGGGATTCGCGGACATCGTCCGTGTCTCCCTTGAACGCCAATCCCAAGATGCCGACTCTCTTGCCTCGCAGAGTCCACAACGCGCTTTTTATTTTCTTCAGGAATCGCTGTCGCTGGTCTGCGTTGATTCGCATCACTTCGGTCAACAAACCAAATTCGTAGTTCACCTGCTTGGCGACGACATGGAAAGCCTGCACGTCTTTCGGGAAGCACGAACCTCCGTAACCGATCCCCGCATTCAGGAACTTGGAACCAATCCTTGAATCTGAACCGATGCCTTTGCAAATCTCTTCGATGTCGGCTCCCACGCCTTCTGCGATATTCGCTACCGCGTTGATGAAGGAGATTTTCATCGCCAGAAATGCGTTGGAGGCATGCTTGATCAATTCCGCACTCTTGGTGTCGGTCATGATGATCGGTGCCTGCGAGTGCGAATATCGTTCGAATGGAACGCGGTGCTCTTGTTCGTAGTAGGTCCCCTTGGTCAAAGGGCGATAGATGAACGCCATCATTTCCGCGCTCACCTCATCATCCGCTCCGACCACAATGCGGTCCGGGTAGAGGAAGTCCGTAACCGCTGTCCCTTCGCGCAGGAACTCCGGATTCGAGACGACGGAGAACGTTCCGGGTTTCGCGCCGCTGAGAAGAAGCGTTCGCCGCAGCGATTCAGCCGTTTTTACCGGAACCGTGCTCTTTTCTACGATGACTTTCGATTCTCGAATCGCCGGCCCCATCTCGCGCGCTACCGCTTCCACATAGGATAGGTCAGCTTCACCGGTCTCAGACTGTGGCGTTCCTACCGTAATGAAAATCACTTCCGACTCTTCGACAGCATCTGATACCGAGGTCGAAAATCTCAGTCGCCTGCCCCGATGGCGAACAAGGAGTTCGGGAAGATACTCTTCGTGTATCGGCGTCTCACCGCGCTCAAGGGCTGCAATTTTTGCTGCGTCGCTGTCCACGGAAACCACGTCGTGGCCAATTTCCGCGAAACACGCGGCAGACACCAGTCCGACATATCCCGAGCCGATAACTGCGATTCGCATGATGTTTATTCCCCCGAAGTGGATAAAATAAAATGTTCACTAACTTGACTAAGCTGCTCCCGAACCTTTCAAGACCGCGGGAACGGTGCGAGCGAGAATCTTGAGGTCCAACCACAAAGACCATTCGTCCATGTACTGAAGATCGAGCTCCATCCATTTATCAAACGAAATGTCGCTGCGGCCGTGAACTTGCCACAAGCAGGTGATACCGGGACGAATGCTGAAACGCCGACGCTGCCAGTCCACGCTGAAGCCTTCGTAGTCGCGAACCGGCAACGGTCGCGGCCCCACGAGACTCATGTCACCCATGACAACGTTGAGCAACTGCGGCAATTCGTCGATGCTGGTGCGCCGCAAAAATCCGCCTACGCGTGTGCGTCGAGGATCGTTTTTGATTTTGAAAACTGGGCCGCTTGCTTCGTTCATGGCTTCCAGTTCAACCATCAATTTTTCCGCGTTCATAACCATAGTGCGAAACTTAAAGATGCGGAATCTTCGTTTGTTCAGCCCGATCCGTTCCTGCCGGAATAGAACTGGGCCTTGGGAATCCAATTTAATTAGAAGAGCAACGACGGCAATGGCCGGCGCCAGCAGGAAGAGCAGGATCGATGAGACGATCACATCGAGTGCGCGCTTTGCCAGCAAAGCCCAAGTATCACTGAACCCGGAATGCGCGGTGATGTGCACAATTCCATCCAGATCCGTCGCCCGCGGGCGCGCGATCTTCAAGTTGAAGATGTCCGACGGGAATCTGACCAAGATTCCATGCTGTTCGCAAAGAGCTGCGCTTTGCGAAGCTTGCTCGTAGTAAGACCGTAGCGGCAGATAAATCGCGACCTCGTCTACGACGTTGTGTCGCAGAAATTCCGACAATTCACTCAGTTCGCAACTCCGCCGGTATCCGCTCTCCTGGAATTCCTTGGAACCATCCCAGGTGTCATCCGCAAAACCCAGAACGCGATACCCCAATTCTGGTTTGCTCTCGATTTTTCGGGCGAATTCGATCGCCCTTGGATTCGTGCCCAGAATCAGGACGTGCCGCAGGTTATGACCGCGTGTTCGGATCTCCCGCAACACGTAGCGCACACCGATGCGGGCCAATAAAATGACCGCGGAGCTCACCAGCCAGAATGTCAGTTCGAAAATCGGCGTGAGCATTTTGATTTCGAACAGCTTGCCCATAAACGCCAGAACAATGGCCGACAGCGTGGTCGCCTTGGCGGCGTCAAAGGCCAACATGACCGGGCTGGTCATTCGCTTGGACTCGTAGAACCCAAAAATCGAAAACACGAGATGCCATAGAAGCAAAATCGAAGCGACAACCAGGAGATTCTCGATCTTGACGCGCATCGACAAAAATGACCCAAGACTGCTCGTACTTCCGGGCATGCGGGCGATCAACAAAGCCGTAGCCAGCCCGAAACACACCACCATCAGTGCCGGGTAAAACATCTTTAGCAAGCCCAGTGCAAAGTTGCGTTTTGCTGTATTCACAATGGGGCTCCAGGAGAAAGTCTCTACCTAGACCTCGCCGGATAGAGTTGCAAACCGGCTAGCGCTAGGTTGTTGATGATTCTGAACAGAGTTCGCTGGGTGGGAACTCTGTCGATCTTGGTCACGCGCGCGACGTGGCGCAGTTCACAACTTATGTGCTCTGCTTCGGCACGGATGCGAGAACCGGGACCCGCAATGTCTCAAGTACCTCTGCGGGTGTGCGGAAGGAGGAGTCGAGATAGTCCCTGAAGAAGACTAGCCCGATGCTCATGAAGACGGCTACAAAAAGCCCGACGGCCAAAACCAGAAATGGGCTGTAAGCCGGTAAAATCGGCAGGACCGGTGGAACGGCGATAGATACGTTACCAATCCTCTTCTGATCGAGAGCATCCGACGTCCGCTCTTGCTCTCTCTTGGAAAGGTAAAGCAGGTAGTTTGCTTCGTCAGCCTTCACTTCACGAAGCAGATCCTGCTGTTTCAGAGCCTGTTTGTCGACCTTGACCATTTCCCCTTGCACGCTGTCTAAACTCTGCTTCAAAGCTGCCGCAGTCGCTTTCTGTGAGGCCAGCTCTGTCTTGGCTCTCGCGATATCTTCCCTTAAAAATTCGAAAGTAGGATCACGATCTGTCGTCTCGTTCACATACTGAAATTTTTTGGCGTCCGCGATGGCGGCTTCGGTTTGGGCGATTTCCTTCTCCGCTTCCTGCACCAGCGGATAGGTCGGATCATACTTCATCGCAAGCTGCGTGCGTTTGACCTGCGCCGCCAGCAAATTGGTCTGAAGCTGTTGCAGCAAAATGTCGGCAGACGTCGAAACTTGCTGGGTCGTGGACCTCGCCGGCGTTGCGTTCATCTGCCTTTCGTCGGTCGCGATCCGCTCTTTTGCCGCGGCGATTGCCTGTTGGGCAGTGTGGTAGGAAGCCAGCGTGTTCATCGCCACTTGGGCAAGATTTGTGCGCTGAACGTCCGGAACTACGATCCCTTCTGTGCTGCCGAATTCGGAGAGTTCCCCTTCAGACTTTGCCAGTGCGGTCTTGTATCGCTCGGTCTCTTTCGAAAAAAATTCAAACGACCCTGTCGGGCGGTGAACGGTAAGGTGCTTCTCCATGTACAGGTTCGACAACTTGTCCATAACTCCATACGCAAGCTTGGGATCGCTCGACTTGTAAGTCACTTGGATCATGTTGGTCTTTTTAACGACCTCGATATTCAGACCCTTCCCAAGGTGATCGACTGCCCGCGAAACAAACCAATCCTCATTTTTCGGATTCAAGATCCAGGCGACGATGGACTTCCTCTCGAGATCCTGAAGATTGTTCGCGAGCACGACTTGCTTCAAGAGGTCGGGACTCACGAGTATTTCGGCTTCTGAATTGATCTCTTCCTCAGTCAGCGGCAGCTGATTGGCCGGAGCTTGCGTCGTCGTCTGCGATGTCACCGAAGGATCGACGCGTTCGCGGTTCACCAGAATTTCCATCTTGCATTTATAGGTACTCGACATCAAGTAAGCAGCCAGCGACGCCAGGATGGCAAAGGCTACGAAAGACCCGATCAATGCACGCTTCTGTCGGAACAGCGGCGCTACCAAATCTCGCAACGTAATATCGCCGAATTCGCTCGCCTGTCCGTTTTGACGACTAAATTGATTCATCGTAACTCCCCTGGCTTTTGGCGTCCCCTATGAGATCAATTCGAACTAAAACAGGGATGCTGGGTTCGCGTAAATACCCGTCGTGTAGGGCACGTACTTCTTGAAATTCGCAATGAACTTTTCGGGCACGAAAACCATATCTCCTGGCTGCATATCTATGTCTTCGTTGACGTTCTTCCCGTTCAGAATATCTTTTAAATTGAGCTTCTTCACTTCCATCCAACTTGGGGAGATGCGGTGATAGACAAACACCTGAGTTTTCGCCGTCGGCAGAAAACCCCCTGCCAGCGCAATCGCTTCGGCGACATTCGTGTCATGGCGAAGGTCATACTGGCCGGGCTTGCCGACTTGTCCCGTAACTGTGAAATAAGCTCTCTGGAAATCCACCAGATCTACGTCGATGATCGGGTCGTGCAAAATGTTTGCAGAAGCCTTCTTGAGGGCGGCCACAACTTCGGGCACCGTCATACCCGCGATGTATACGCTGCCAATGTTCTGAAGCGTGATGTAACCGTCGGGATGAATTGTGACCTTTTGATCCAATTCCGGCGAAAGCGGAAACGAAATCTGCAGCACATCATCTCGGTTCACCCGGTATCTCGGATTCCGATGTTGCAGCAATGGATGATCCGCACTCCCTGCGCCCGAATCTTGCTGTACAACTTCGGGAGGCGGTTGATCCGCCTTGACCGGCGTTGTAGTTGCCGTCTTCTTCTCCTGGCCCAAGGTCGCGGTCCCGGCTCCCCAGAGCGCAATCGCCAACCATAGTACTGGCCTATATCGACGCATGTATCCTCCACATCTAAATGCTTTGCACTACATGATTCAATCGTGGCCCAAGCCTTTCAGAACGAACACCTGTCAGATCGCTTCGACCCAAAACCCCTCTATCCTCATCGCGATCGACCGCTGGATCAGGTTGACCGAAATTACCAGACTCTTGTCCCCATTGACAGCCTTCAGTACACCGCTGACGCCATCCAGCGGTCCACCGCGAATACAAACCTTTTCGCCAATTGTCAGGTATGGATTGGGCTCAAATGCCACCCCTTGGTCGACAATCGACCGCACCGAATCGATTTCTTCATCCCCGATGGGAATTCCCATGTTTCGCGGGCCCACGAAATTCAGCACTCCATTTGTGCGCAACACAGATACGCGATTGGCAATCGAAGTGGCGATGCGTACGAAGACGTATCCAGGAAAAATTGGGAGCTGCACGAGGCTCCGCCGGTCACTCCACTGGCGCATCGTCGAATGCAACGGCAGAAAGGTCTCCACTTCCTTTTGCGCAAGTTCCCCCACAACCTTCTTTTCGAAACGCGGGCGCGTTCGGACCGCATACCAGGACAACCCGTCAAACAGCTCGGGGTTGCCGGCCAACAATCCAATGTTCGTCGTAGCGCTCACAGACACGGCTCCGCCATTCTCAGTCCCAGTAACTTTGAGTTTTTAGAGGGACCGATCTGGTCCGCCCACCACGTTACCTCTACAGCAAACCGTAAACGGACTCGGGAATCGGAAAGGTTCGCTTATTCAAAACCGCTCCGACAATCCTGACGTTCGACGCTCGCAGCGTGTCGGCAACCCTGACCGCTGCTTCACGTCGAGTCGAGTTGGCTTCGAGCACCAGCACCAAACCGTCGGCCAACTGTCCCAACATCACCCCATCGACATGTGCGCTCAGCGGGGCGGAGTCGATGAGCACATAGTCGAATTCGTTTCGTAATTCCGAAATCCTGACTTTCATGGTTTCGGAATTCAGAAGACTCGCGGACTCAATTTGATCGGCGGCAAGCGATCCGCTAGAGAGCAACCAGAGATTTTCGCCCATGACGGGTTTCGCGAAATCTCGAACAGGGCCGTCCTGAGAGAGCGCATCGGACAACCCGTGATGATTGCTGGTTCCAAAAAGATTGGTCATGGCCGGCTTTCGCAAATTTGCATCGACAACGCAAACGCGGCCCAGCCCCTGACTCGCCAGAATGTCGGCGATGTGCGCGCAGAGCCAACTGCACCCGCTGCCCGCATCGACTCCCGCAAAAGTCACAACACGAGGGCTCTCAACGTTGCCTTGCAGGAAAATGCTTTGGGCCAACTTGAGCGTCTCTTGCCGAATGAGTTTGTCTTTAATATTAAAAAACGAACCAGTCCGTTCGCCGCTGCCCTTTTGACTGAGCGAACCCTCAATGCGCGGGTCCTCGAAAGTCGGTAGTTCGAAACTCGTTCCGACACTTTGCATCAATTCGAAATTCTTACTCACGATACCGCCCCCAAACCCAGCGCGTCAGGAGATGCAACGACAAGTTCTACGACAGACAAATTCGGCTTCACGTAACCCAGAACAGCGGCATTTGTTCCGGCTGCCGGTTGCATCCTGAAGACGCCCGTCGAAGTGTTGGGCGCCCGGTGAGCTTCCGCCCGACGCTTCGCCTGCGTCGCGAGCCAGCTAAGCGTCACGAATAACACGATGGCTAAAACGATCCGGGGTCCCAGAGAACGCCAGTTCGAAGTCTTTCGCGGTGAGTGCTTGCGGCCCCAGATCCCTCTAGGAGAGGAGATCGATTCACCCGCACCCGCAGTAGCCGCTGAACTCTGCGGCGGGACGGTTTTCTGCGGCGCAGGCGTAGCAGGTTTATCCACCTTCGGCGTCTGGGGCGGAATCGGTGCTGTCGGCTTCTCGCCTGTTTGTTTTGAACCCTCCATGGTCGAAGGACTAATCTCCACGATCCATTCGTCGGAACCTGTCGCAGCCGCATGCTGTTCAACCGGAGTCGGCGAAGATTGAGCTTGTGAAGTCTGCACCTTCGGCGACGCTTGCACCCCGGGCAAATCGGGGATTTCCTGCGCTACCGGGTACCTCATTTCCGCGGGAACTCCAACACCTGCATGCGGTCGAATTTTCAAATCCAGATCGTCGATGACTTCCAAAATAATCCGCTCGTCGATCGTTCTCTGCTTTGCGACAAATCCAATCGACATGGCATTGAAGCAGACGTTGTTTATATTTCTGGGAATTCCTTGTGTATATTTCCTGATCAATCGAACCGCCGCGGACGAAAACAGCGGGACCGCAAATTTATAACCAGCCACGCGCAGTCTGTGATCGATATATTGTTGCGTTTCCTCGACAGTGAAAGGATTGAGCTGCGAAATCATCGAAATACGCTGTCGTAACTGGACGAGTTCGGGACTGGCAAGCTTGTCCGCGAGTTGCGGCTGGCCTGCCAGAACCAAGTGAATCAACTTCTGGCGCGGCGTTTCATAATTCGACAGCATCCTCACCGCTTCAAGAACGTTGTTGTCCAAATTCTGCGCTTCATCCAATACCACGACGAGCCTTCTGCCGCGCTGCGCCTGGGTCAGCAAGAACTCGTTTAACTTTCGGTGCATTCGAACGATGTCTGTGCCGTCGTCATCGATCCCGATGTCGGCCAGCAGACATCTCATCAAGTCGCGAGCATCGCTCTGCGGCTGAAACAGAAAAACAGTCTTGGTGTAGTCCTTGATCTTTGACAAGAAATCAAACAACAAAGTGGTCTTGCCCATTCCAGGATGGGCAATGATCGCCGTAAAACCACGACCGGTCGAAACCCCATACAGGGCCGACGCCATCGCCTCACGGTGCGCCGAGCTAAAAAACAGGTAGCGAGGGTCCGGACTGACCCCAAATGGCTGCTCCGCTAGCTTGAAAAAATTGAGAACCATATTTCGACGACCTTGCCCCCTATGTTTGATGCAGTTCAGAAACTGGAGCTCTCAAAAAACAACTATCAGAAACAACACGCGATGCGCTACTGGGGAATTTATCAGGCGGAAATATTCCCCCACAGCCCCAGCCTTGCCAATACCAAAACCATGTCCTAGTACCACAACCATGTTCTAGTACCACAACCATGTTCTAGTACCACAACCATGTTCTAGTACCAAAACCATGTCCTAGTGCTGGTCCTAGTCACGCTATGGGCAAATACTAGTTGAATTCCCTTTAATCCAGGAACTCAATTTTGGATCGCATTAATCGTTTCGACACTTCTCTTCGTTTCTTGTGATATTCGGAGGGGGGGACTAGAACTGTACACTCCGTTTGGGGGCAAAATCAATACATATATTTCCTGATACGCAGCAATGTCCGGTACCGAAAGTACTAGCAAGTCTAATCCGTGAAGTACGAATAGCCGGCGTGTTTGTAACGACATACGGGGAAGCTAGGCTATTTCCACAACCCCTGGGCAGAGAGCGGAAAATCTCCTATCGCCGATAGGCTTAGCCTCAGTTACGCTATGGCCCGCCCAGGGCCTCGTCTCTTGATACCTACATCCTCGAGGCCCATTTTTGACCGGAGGCTCGATGCCCTTTTCTCGAAGAGATTTCGTCCAGAGTTCTCTTGCGGCCGCCATCCCGGGCGCTGCGATTCGCAAAACCTGGATGGACCGCTTTGCATCTACCTCGCTCCGGAGGCTCGAATTACCCTCCCTGGACTCGCCCATCCTTCTGGATCACAATGAGAATGCCTACGGCCCCTCGGAGCGGGTCCGTGCCGTTTTGGCATCGTCTTCGGAAACAAAAGGTAACCGCTATCCACGCAACCAGTATGATGCTCTACGAAGCCAGCTGGCTACCTTGCACGCCGTTGACGAAAAACAGGTCCTGCTTGGCTGTGGATCCTCCGAAATCCTGCGCATGGCAGCCACAAGGCTGGTTGCTGATTCGCTGACACGGAAATGCCTGATACAGGCACTACCTACTTATCCTTCTCTCGGGAAGCTCGCACGAAGCATCGGCGCAAACGTAATCGATGTACCTCTTAAAAAAAATTTCGAACACGATCTGGACGCGATGCTCAAGTACGCCAGCAAGGAACACGCATCCGGTCTTCTCTATATCTGCAATCCAAACAATCCCACCGGCACGCTAACCGAACGCGCCGACATGGAGACGTTCGTTCACAAACTCCCCCGCAGCTTTATCGTTCTGATCGATGAAGCGTACAGTCATTTTGTCAGCCCTCACATCGCATACGCATCGTTCCTGGACAAACCGCTGCATGATCCAAGAATCATCGTCTGCCGGACATTTTCCAAGGTCTACGGACTAGCGGGAATGCGCATAGGATATGCCGTCGGGCATCCGGACGTTCTCCAAACTCTGGCGGCGAGTCAACTGCGTTACGGCATTGCAACTCTGGCGGCGAAAACAGCCCTTGCGGCATTGGAAGACGCGGATTATGTTCGCGCGGCAATTGCGCGCAACGCCGACGATCGGCAGGAATTCATGAACCAGACCAACATTCGAATGCTTCGTGCGATCAATTCGCACGCGAATTTCGTGATGCTCGATCCGCTCCGACCGTCAGAAATGGTCCTAGAACACCTAAAGGTTCACCATATTTTGGTCGCGCCCGTCATGGCGCCCTTGAATAAGTACATCCGGGTCTCGCTCGGAACTCCCGACGAAATGCGAGAGTTTTGGAGAGTGATAGATTTACTTCCTCCGACCGGAAGGATGGCCATGTAGCCGCCTGCCAGCCGATTAGCCCCGCCCCTGGCACGAGGGCACTCCCCGAATCGTCCCCTATTCCTCCGTCCGAGTCCGTAGGGCTTCGGAGCGCATCCCCGCCCGCTTTTCCACATTTTTTCTCAATGAATATGGCCATGCCGCCTTGACAATCTCATCCTGCATGTTCAGTCTGAGGTGGTTAGCTATTTAGCCGATTCCTTGGGGCTGTCGTTTGTCATGTTAGGCGCGGGCCGAGCAAAAATTGATCACGCCGGGATTCAAGATACATCGGGTTCATTGAGCCTGCTGCCGGAACAAGCCCTTCTTGCCACAAGTGGAGTAGATCACGCCGAATGGAACTATCGGCCGGTCCTCGGTCGCATCCAAAGGCTGCGTTTTGAGCTCGTCCGGTCGATTTTGCGCGACACGCATGCAACCCGGCTGCTCGAAATTGGTTACGGCAGCGGAGTCTTTTTCCCTGAATTGGCAAAACATGCGGACCAGCTCTACGGCGTCGATCCGCACGCTTTCGCGGTGGAAGTGACGCATCTTCTTGCCCAGCATGGCGTGAAGGCAAATCTCGTGCAGCGGACCGCGACAGAATTGCCGTTTGCGGATGGTTTCTTTCAGACGGTCGTAGCCGTCAGCGTCCTGGAATTTATCGACGATCTCGCGAAAGTTTGTTGCGAAGTGAAGCGCGTCCTCGAACCCGGAGGCAGCTTTGTGATCGTCACGCCGGCAAACTCACCGATTTTGGATCTGGGCGTTCGGGTGTTGACTGGTGCTTCGCCAAAGTCCGACTTCCGGAATCGTCGGCAGGGCATTCTCCCGTGCCTCTATCGTGAGTTTGTCGTGGATCAACGAGTAGACTACCCGTCGTTTGCCCACGGCGCTCGCCTCTATACCGCGCTGCGTCTTTCTGCCTCTGCAAAAAGCTAAGGCGCGACCCTCGAATGCAGATCGCGCCCGCCTCTTTCTGTTTCCGTCAATTATTGCGCTTGGCCTTTGACGATGAGCACCGGCAGTGGTCCAATCGAAACCTGATGGTTCGAGATGGAGTGCACGGTGCTGTTCGTCAGCGTCCTGCTGGTGAGGAAGGAGGCGTCGACCGTAATGGTCTTCGACGTGTTGGCGTTCCAGATGATTTCCCCTGGATACCCCGTGGACAGGGTCAAAGAGCAGGTCCAGGTCGCGCTGGAATCTTCCTTGCATGGACTGGACGCGTGTGTCGAGCCGATCAGCCACTCCGCGAGGTAGCTATAACTGTGTCCGGCTTGCGTCATGCCGCCCGATGGAGTCCAGAGAGTTCCGAGATCCGAGTCCCACGCATACCAATAGTAGCGCGATACCGCACCGGTCGACCACATCAGCATGTATTCCTGAGCCAGATACGCCGCTTTCTGCGAATCGCTCAAAGAACTGCTGTTGCTTCCGCTCCAGCTTCCTTCCGTGAACCAGATCGGCTTGCTGGAGATGCCATACGTCGACATGAGCTTCTGCAGTTGCGAAATACTGGTCGTGATTCCGGATGGGTTCGTCGCGAAACTGCTTCCATTGTAGACATAGGCATGGAGGCCGACGATGTCCTGTGCGTTCGCTGCGCCTGCTGCGTAGTAGTCCGGCAGGAAGTGCACACCATACTGGTTCGCTGTGGAAGGAGTCGGTCCAACCACTTTGGCCTTCGGATCCAGGGTATGAATGATGCTGTACGCATCCTTCACCATCGTCGCCAATTGGGCCGGTGTTCCCGTCCAGTTGCGCGTCAAGTCCGGTTCATTCCACATCTCGTAGTAGGGAATGTGAAGTTCTGGTGAAGACAGCGAATGCTTCACGACCGCGGTCACGAATTCTTTCCAAATGTTGTCACCGGAGTTGAGGTCCGCAGTCGGAGCGGCGCAACCCGGATCGGATACGGCATAGGCGCACGATTGGCTTGGTTGCGACGAAGCCCAGTGAGGAACCCGTCCAAACGTGTACATCGCATCCTGGCCGTGGCTTGCGATGTTGCGGAGCCAGATATCTAGATCGGTCCAATTGTACGAACCGCGGCTGGTTTCAATCTGAGCCCACGTGGTGTTGGTGTCCCACAGCCGCACGCCGCCAAATGGGACGGACGGGTAGTGAGAGGCTTCGATCTGGGTGTAGCTCAGGCTGAAGAACGCGTCCGCAAGCCCAGCGCCACTCGGAGCAGGAGGTGGTGGTGGTGGGTCAGGCGGCGGCGCGGTGGAAGCAGCCGTGACCTTCACCACCGTGGAATCCGACTTGGTCGGATCGGCGTTGCTGACCGCGGTCACGGTATCGGTTCCCGCCTTCGACGGCGCCGTGTACAAGCCCGAGGCGTTGATATGGCCCAACACAACCTTCCACGTCACACTCTTATTTGTAGTCGTGCCCTGCACCGTTGCCTTGAACGGAAGTGTGCCCGATGTAATCGAGGAAGCCGTTGCGGGCGAGACCGAAACCGATGTTACAGCCGACGAGGGTGCCACCGGTTTCGCGCCTACCGCTGCTGAATTGGCGCTCTCGCCGCCGCTGTTCACAGCAGAAACCGCGAAATAGTAGGTCGTTCCATTCTTCAAGCCGACATTGGTATAGCCTGCAAACGTAGACGTCGCGATTTGCGTGAAAGGACCACCGCTGCTGCTTGCCCGCTTGATTTTGTAGCTGGTTGCAGAACTTGGCGCGGCCCAAGTCAGTCCAACCTTGCCGTCCCCAGGCGCCGCGTGCAATCCACCCGGCGTGGATGGGGCCTTAGCCGCATTCGATGGAATGCCGCTGAACTGTCCGGAATTCGCGCTTTGCCCAGCCGAGTTCACGGAGGAAATTACATAGTAATACCGGGTTCCGTTCGACAGTCCGACGTTCGTGTAGCCTTCAAAGGTCGTCGTTGCAATCTGCGTGTACGGGCCGCCACTCTTGGTCGAGCGCTTGACGTGATAGCCGGTTGCACCGCTCGCGGCCTTCCATGTGAGGACGATCTTCCCGTTCCCAGCCGTCAGCACGATGCCCCCCGGCGCCGCTGGAACGCTGGCTGCCGGTGGTTCAGGCCTGGCTCCCCAGGTAGCCGCCGCACCGACCATCAACTGTGCAGACGACAAGGCCATCAGCACGCACAACCAGCTTTTCATAATACGGAACTGCAATTTCATTCCCGACCTCCGACCGTTTGCTGCAGGGGAACTGCTAGTGGCGCAAGGTTATAGGAGGCCTAGTAGGGAAGCAACTGCCCTCGGGTACAGAATATGGACACGTCGTGAGGTCTAAGTGGGCAGAAAGCATACAAAAATCTGGCTGTTATCGGACCCTGAACATTCTGCTCAGGGCCGGGAAGGCCTGATCGAGGCTGGGACGTGAGTCCAGACAATCTTGTGTACGTTCTTAACGGCTTAGGGAGTGGAATAGGTCCAATTCAAGATCTCTTGGGTCGCCGTTTGGCCACCGGTCCCCCCTGTAAAACCGACGAAAGCGACATTTCCTCCCACCGTGGCGGGAATATTGATAGGAAAGGACGTCGTGAACGTGTTCGCCGGAACTGTGAGATCTGTAATGGTCATGGTCAACGTCGAAGCGCTATAGCGCATCTGGACCTGGAAAATATCTCCGCTGTGAAGATTGATGCCACCGGTAAAGGTAGTCGCAGGCACTGTCGGCGATGCCCCATTTATGTACAAGCCGGTCGAATTCGTTCCTTCCCCGCTGTTGTTGTAAAGGTCGAACTTGATCGCTACGCTCATGGGAATGAACGCCGTCAGCGTCGAAAACTTTCCGTAGCCCAAGCCTGCTCCGTAGGAACCGAGTGCAGTCACGTTGGAATTTTGAATCGTGAAGGTAAACCCGTCCGCGTTCGGATTGGTCAGTTGGAAGGTGAATGTATTGGTGAAGCTCTGCACATTCACCGGAGTTGTCCAAAACACGCTGGCCGCTTGATCGGTGGAAGTCGTGTCCGTCAATTGCAATCTCGTTCCGTTTAGTTGCGTGTGTCCGTTGAATTGCAACCCTCCGGCGGCGAATCCTGAACCAAAGTTGATTCCGCCACCGCCGTTTTGGGCAACCGCCAGCGACGCGGTCGCGGTATGACTTACAGATCCGCTCACACCCGTTACCGTCAGCGTGTAGGTACCTGGCGCAGTCGCCGCGCTGGTCGTAACTGTCATCGTTGAAGTGCCGGAGCTGGTGACCGATGTCGGACTAAATGATGCTGTTACACCCGACGGAAGTCCGCTAGCACTGAGAGCCACCGCGCCTGTAAATCCATTCGTCGCGGTAACCGTCGCCGTGTACGTGCTGCCGCTTCCCTGAATCACGGAACGCGAGGAAGGTGTGAGTCCCACGGAAAAGTTAGGCGTCGCGCCTGTCGACGCGTTGTAGGTCCAATTCAGAATTTCCTGTTTCGCTGTCTGCCCACCTGTGCCAGCCGTAAAGCCCACAAATGCCGTGTTACCTCCCACCGTCGCAGGAATATTGATCGGGAAGGAAGTGGTGAATGTGTTGGCTGGCGAGTTGGCGTCGGTGATGGTTAACGTCAACGTGGTGCCGTCGTAATTCATTTGCACCTGGAAGACATCTCCGCTGTGCAGGTTTACTCCGCCGCCCAACGTGGTTGCGGGAACCGTCGGCGATGCCCCATTTATGTACAAGCCGGTCGAATTCGTTCCTTCCCCGCTGTTGTTGTAAAGGTCGAACTTGATCGCTACGCTCATGGGAATGAACGCCGTCAGCGTCGAAAACTTTCCGTAGCCCAAGCCTGCTCCGTAGGAACCGAGTGCAGTCACGTTGGAATTTTGAATCGTGAAAGTAAACCCGTCCGCGTTCGGATTGGTCAGTTGGAAGGTGAATGTATTGGTGAAGCTCTGCACATTTACCGGAGCTGTCCAGAAAGCGCTGGCAGCCTGATTTGTCGACGTCGTATCGGTGAGCAGCAGCCTTGTTCCGTCGAGTTTGGTATGCCCATTGAACTGCAGACCAGACGTTGTGAATCCAGAACCAAAATTAACAGTCGCAGGTCCTGTGCTTTGCGTGACGATCAGCGTCGAGGTCGCGGTATGCGTAACGGCGCCGCTCGTTCCGCTCAGGGTTAGTGGGTACGAACCTGGAGGCGTGGAAGCGCCCGCTGAAACTGTCATCGTGGAAGAACCCGGTCCAGTGATCGAGGGCGGGGCGAAGGAAGCCGTAGCACCTGTCGGCAATCCGCTGACGCTGAGTTTTGTAGCGCCGTTGAAACCATTGATTGCACTTACTGTCGTCGTGTAGGGAGTGCTGCCGCCCTGCGCAACCACCTGCGATGATGGGGAGACACCCAGTGTAAAATCAGGATTGGTGCCGTACGTCCAGGCAAGAATATCCTGGGTGGCAGTCTGTCCACCCGTTCCGGCGGTGAAGCCGACAAACGCAGTGTTTCCTCCCACAGTCGCAGGGATGTTTATAGGCCACGATGTCGTAAATGTATTCGCCGGCGTCGCGGTGTCAGTGATCGTCATGGTCAGCGTTGTGCCTTCATAGCTCATCTGCACCAGAAAGACGTCGCCGCTGTGGAGGTTTATGCCGCCGGTCAGGTTCGTCGCTGGCAGCGTGGGGGAAGCACCATTGACGTACAACCCCGTGGAGTTCGATCCTTCTCCGCTATTGTTGTAGAGGTCGAATTTGACGGCGACACTCTTCGGGATCGCCGCAGTTAGTGCCAGGTACTTGCCGTAACCCAACCCCGCGCCGTATGAACCAAGGGCCGTCGGACCTGCATTCTGAATCGTAAACGTAAATCCGTCCGCGTTGGGATTGAGCAACTGGAACGTAAAAACATTCGAGAAGTTCTGCACGCTTACCGGTGTCGTCCAGAATGCACTGGAAGCTTCGTTGACATTGGTCGTGTCCGTGAGTTGCAGAGCCGTCTCGTTCAACGCGGTGTGACCATTGAATCGAAGGCCCGCTCCAGAGAAGCCCGCGCCAAAGTTGACTGCGGTTGTCCCACCACTCTGCGTGATGATCAGCGCGGCGGTATCGGTATGCGTCAAGGTCCCGGACGTCGCGGTGATCGCGAGCGTGTACACACCTGCGGGTGTGGTGCTCCCGGTTGCAACAGTCATGATCGAGGAACCCGAACCTGTCAGCGTCGTCGGACTGAACGAGGCCGTAGCGCCAGCGGGGAGACCACTGACCTTGAGAGCTACGGTACCCGTGAAATTGTTCGTCCCAGCCACCGCGGTCGTATAAGGAATCGTGCCGCCTTGCGCGACCGACTGCAGGGACGGCGAAACACCCAAAGTGAAATCTGGTGGACCAGTTACGGTGATGGTGCGGGTGGGCGGATGTGGATCCGTAACTCCCTGGTTGTCCGTCACCGTAAGTGTGGTGACGTAGATTCCCGCGGTCGAATACGTTACGTTTCCAGGATTGGCAAGGTTGCTTGTCCTGGGCGCGCCGCCCTCGAAGTTCCAAAAATAAGAACTGATGCTGCCACCGGCATCCGAACCGCTGCCGGCGTAATTAACCGACTGTCCCACCGGGACTGAAACGTTGGTCGCCGGACTCGTGATCGCACCCTTTGGAGGTGTGTCGCCCGGAGCCGCGGAAACCTGAACCATGCTCGCAACGGAGGGGACACCCGCGCTATTCACCAGGAACAACATGTAATAGCCCGGCGGCGCAATATTTCCGCTCGGAGGCCCCGTTACATTCAATATTCCGGAACCTACTGTGAACGAGAGCCCCACGGAACGCTGGTCCATGTCGAATGCGTGTGTCACTGCGCCATTTCGCATCAGCACCACGCTCGAAATATTGGCGGCGTCCGGCGTTTGGATTGTGAACGGGTCGGTATAGCCGACCGCCAAGGAAGATACGCTCGTGATCGTGGGCCGCGTCGCCAAACTCCCGTCGGGATTGAACAAATACGCTGGGGAATAAATCTCCATGTGATTCTCATACGTCCCCCGCATCGGGTTGCCGCCCGCAACCCACACGGTTCCATCTGGCATCAGCAGACTGACGGAATGGTACAGACGAGCAAACGCCTCGGTGCCCGCCGGACCAAATGTGTTGGAGGCCGGATCGTACAAGTCGGCGTTCGTTGCAGCGGTGGCGAGATCCTCATCATTCAGTGATCCGCCGAGGGTAAGCACCTTACCTGTTGGCAGGAGCGTTGCGTTCATCTCAATTCGCGGCGCCGACATGCTCGGCCCCGAAACCCACTTAGGTGTGCTGGCCGACAGGTCGATGATCTCCGTTGTTGCCGTAGCGGGATTGCCGCCGCCGAAAATCATAACTCTTGGCTTGTAGGCATTTGCCGGCGTCAGTGGCAGGAGAACCGAGGAACCGTAGGTGCGCGTGCCGCCATAATTCGTAGTTGCTACATTGGTCGTCCAGGTGGAGCTGGTCGGATTGAAAATGCTCGAAACAGTGGTTGAACCAGAATAAAAAACGTTTCCGTTCGGCAGAACATGCATGCGAGGGTAAAGCGGCGGCGTCCACGGCGCAGCATGCGCTGCACCCCAGCCCGCCCCGACCGAGTAAATTTCAGTCGTCGTATTTGTGCTTCCCGTTTCGCTCGTTCCTCCGAAAACCAACACTCTTCCGTCGCCAAGTTCCGTTGCGGTGGGATACCAGCGCCCGTCGGCCATACTCTGTTGGTCGGTAAAACCACCTGTCGTGGGGTCATACATTGCCGTGCGTGGTTGTCCAAAAAACGGGTCGTATTGCAAAGTCCCGCCGAGAATAAAAACACGCCCGTCCGGAAGATGGATCATCCCGTTGCAAAACATGTCCCACGTCAGGGGCTGAGTCGTCACAGTGCCGGCATTTGGATCCCACACGGCCGCTTGAAGATTCGTATTGGCGGGTATATTGCCGGAACCCGATACGATCAGGATCTTGCCGGACGGCATCAAGGCGGCATGAACCGGGTTGATCGGCATCGTGTATGGCAAAGTCTGCCACTGCCCCTGAACATTCGCCTGGGGCCAGGTCGGCGGCGCAAACAGAAATGCCCCCGAGGCCACCAAAAGCACGCTGGTTAACAATAAGCGATTGCTGAATATACGACCGGTGGAGCAACGCATGTAGTTGCCTCTTAAATTAGATCGACAATGGGGATGCTCGGGGACTGGAGAAGCCCCAACAGAATGCCATACACTTCATCAGAAAAAAAGTGTTGCCAAATGAGGCCCGCTCTGTGCCCAAAAGCCAAATTCCGCAACACGGAGGGCAATTTCTGTACGGCTGCACAAATAGAGGGATTTGGGCAGCGCGAGAATTTAACGGTGTAGTCGTGATTCGCTCGGCTCAACCATTTACCATGGAGAAACTTAGACCAATGAACTTTGTTGCCCTTTTTCTAGTGGCGTTCCCTTTGACCGGATGCGGCACGGCGAATGTAAACAGCACGTCCCCCGCTCTGGGTGCTTCCTCATCGACTGCAGGAGTGGTATCACTGAACGACGATGGCTACGAATCCGCTTACGTCCACGGTCTGAGGCCTAGCTGGCTGTCAATGCGCTGAGCGGCACACTTGCCGCATTCGCCGGGGCGGGCAGTACGCCCCGATGGTCCGCCTCGGGGGGCTCCGGGCGGCACTGCGCTTCAAAATAGGCTCGTGTCTCGTCAATGCGGGCGGACGCATATCAAGCGGCGCACAAGCTTCCACGCGCACATCTCGCGTTTGGGACGTTCTTGCTCGCCATACTTGCATTTCATGTTCGCGGGCGAATCCTTCGGAGTTGCGAGAACGCGAGATGATCAGCCGAGGGCTTATTGGACCGTCATCGGACTTCAGGCTGTTGTGTTCGCTGTCCACACCGATAGCATTGCGATGTGGCGGCCAGCGCCAGAGCGTACGAAGTATACGAAAACCACCTCTCGCCCGTGATAGCGACGCCCCGTCTCTATGTGAAAAAATGATCTTCCGCTGTTGAGGAAATAGATGCCCGGTTTTTATCAAATAGCAGGACAACTTCGTTCGAATCGTTGGCTGCACAAAGAACGTGCTTCTCCGTAAGAGTGCCTCAACGCGCTTTGGCATGGGAGCGTTGTACCCTCGCTTCATTCCGAAAAGTCTTTAACTTTGTGCCGAATACGCATACGGGCTCGCATCCCCGCGGGCCTTCGGTTTTGACACCGAAGGCGACGTTTCCGCTGTGGTTTGTCAGTGAGCCTTACTGCGCGAGCTGGCCCTTGATGATGAGCACCGGCAGTGGTCCAATCGAAACCTGATGGTTCGAGATGGAGTGCACGGTGCTGTTCGTCAGCGTCCTGCTGGTGAGGAAGGAGGCGTCGACCGTAATGGTCTTCGACGTATTGGCGTTCCAGATGATTTCCCCTGGATACCCCGTGGACAGGGTCAAAGAGCAGGTCCAGGTCGCGCTGGAATCTTCCTTGCATGGACTGGACGCGTGTGTCGAGCCGATCAGCCACTCCGCGAGGTAGCTATAACTGTGTCCGGCTTGCGTCATGCCGCCCGATGGAGTCCAGAGAGTTCCGAGATCCGAGTCCCACGCATACCAATAGTAGCGCGATACCGCACCGGTCGACCACATCAGCATGTATTCCTGAGCCAGATACGCCGCTTTCTGCGAATCGCTCAAAGAACTGCTGTTGCTTCCGCTCCAGCTTCCTTCCGTGAACCAGATCGGCTTGCTGGAGATGCCATACGTCGACATGAGCTTCTGCAGTTGCGAAATACTGGTCGTGATTCCGGATGGGTTCGTCGCGAAACTGCTTCCATTGTAGACATAGGCATGGAGGCCGACGATGTCCTGTGCGTTCGCTGCGCCTGCTGCGTAGTAGTCCGGCAGGAAGTGCACACCATACTGGTTCGCTGTGGAAGGAGTCGGTCCAACCACTTTGGCCTTCGGATCCAGGGTATGAATGATGCTGTACGCATCCTTCACCATCGTCGCCAATTGGGCCGGTGTTCCCGTCCAGTTGCGCGTCAAGTCCGGTTCATTCCACATCTCGTAGTAGGGAATGTGAAGTTCTGGTGAAGACAGCGAATGCTTCACGACCGCGGTCACGAATTCTTTCCAAATGTTGTCACCGGAGTTGAGGTCCGCAGTCGGAGCGGCGCAACCCGGATCGGATACGGCATAGGCGCACGATTGGCTTGGTTGCGACGAAGCCCAGTGAGGAACCCGTCCAAACGTGTACATCGCATCCTGGCCGTGGCTTGCGATGTTGCGGAGCCAGATATCTAGATCGGTCCAATTGTACGAACCGCGGCTGGTTTCAATCTGAGCCCACGTGGTGTTGGTGTCCCACAGCCGCACGCCGCCAAATGGGACGGACGGGTAGTGAGAGGCTTCGATCTGGGTGTAGCTCAGGCTGAAGAACGCGTCCGCAAGCCCAGCGCCACTCGGAGCAGGAGGTGGTGGTGGTGGGTCAGACGGCGGCGCGGTGGAAGCAGCCGTGACCTTCACCACCGTGGAATCCGACTTGGTCGGATCGGCGTTGCTGATCGCGGTCACGGTATCGGTTCCCGCCTTCGACGGCGCCGTATACAGGCCGGACGAAGTGATTGTTCCAAGAGCAGCCTTCCACGTGACGGCCTTGTTGGTCGACGTGCCTTGCACGCTCGCCGTAAACGGCAAGGTGCCTGAGGTAATCGAGGAGGCGATCGCCGGGGTGATCGTTACGGACGTGATCGTTGGCACCGGTGCCGGTCCTGTGGGGGTGACGATGGCTTGAGGCTTGGCACTGACTTGGGCCGAGTTCGGACTTTCGCCCAAGCTGTTCGCCGCCGAGACGACGTAATAGTACATGGTGCCGTTCTGGCAGCTTACGTCCGTATACCCTGCAAACGTAGGGGTGGCAATCTGAGTGTACGGACCATCCGCCGTGGTCGAGCGCTTCACGTGGTAGCTCGTGGCACCTGATACCGGGATCCATCGCAGCGCAACTTCAGTGTTTCCCATCGTCGCCGAAACCGAATTGGGAGCCGCCAGAATCGAATTGGGGGTCGCCGGAATGCTCGTGTGGCCGGCACAACCCCCGGCCAACAGCGGGCATATCAACAAAATCGGTCCTAACCAACCGGGACTAGCTTTCATCTGGGACTCCAGGGCGAACTGGAGCAAGCCTACGAACTCGCGTAGATGCGGACAACTGCACGGCGGGACAGTCTTCGGCCGGTACCCCCGGTGATGACGCCACCCCTCTCTTCAGTACAGGTATGTCTAAACGGACTGTTAGGCCAATTTGCTGTCTTGATTAGTCTCGTAATTTGTATAGCCCGGTTTGCGGGGGCGAAATAACCCCTGGCGGGTTTTGTGCACTTACGATTTTGGACATCGGAACAATGAAACATCTGCGCGAGAATCCCCAGGATGAGCTGAGTCATGGTGAATCCCGTAAACCGCCAAGTGCTTAAACCACGTCCAGTTCTACTTCAGTTGAGCTGAAACGCAGGATGACGAACCCTAAGCGTTCTCGTCTTGTGGTCGCATCTCGCGAGATTCGACGGCCGCGACGCCGGAACAAACTCGTTCTGCGTCCTGGCGACGTCGACGTAAGTCCGGTCGAAAACGCGCGCTGCGCCGCTCTCGATGTAATCTCATTTTAGGCCATCATATAGAAGACCCGGCCGAAGTTGCCCGCCGTCTAATGGAATACCTGCTTCCACATGGCGAGACTCTTAAATCGTTCAACGAACAGAACCCCGAAACCCGCCTCGTCAGAGACGCCGAAATCGAATCGGTCGCTTATTCAGCCGGTAAGACCGAGCTGGCAACCTGGGCGATGGTGAATCGAACCAGCAACGAATCGGTCGGAACCAGGGGCTTGCAAAATCGCAGAACCGGATGCTTCTGCAAGACCAAGCGTCCGGTTCTCAGGCTGAATGAGACGGCCTCACCCTGCGTGAACTCACTTCTTGCCCATATCCTTGAGCCACTCCGCGTGCGCTCGATTGGCGGCATCATGGGCTTTCTGAATGTGATCCAAGGCGCGGTGCCTCAGCTGGCTTGCTTCAGGGTTATCTTCCTCGTTGTTGATGTCATCGTGCGCTCTCTGGATAATTTCCATAGCCCGCAGCAGCCTACTGCCATGCTCTTTCACGTCAACGGAAGGGTGATCATTTAAGTCTTTGCCGTCATCAATTGAGGCCTTCTTGATCTCTGCAATCGCGGCATCGATCTCAGTGATAGCGACATCCTCACCCGCGTAAACCTTGGAATCGCCAGATTGATGGCTCAAGAACCATCGAGCTGAGCGCAGATCAGATAGGGCGTGAATGTAACCGGGGTGCTTGCCCGGCAACACTTGAGCCGCCGCAGAGAACTGTGAGAGGCCAACGAGTACCAGGACAGCGAATAACTTTACAAGTGTTCGCATTTTCTTCCCTCCGAGATAGATTTGAACCATCGATGACAGCAGATTAGAGGCGGTTTGGGCGGTTACCGCTTTTGGCATTAGTCAAACCCAACGTATCACGTGTTGTTTCGCGATTTCTTTTAAAATCCATTTAGCGCCACTTCAGATGGTTCCATCTAAAAAACCCAGCCCAAAACCGAAAGCAAACCGAAACGCCATGTGCCTACCGAGCACCCTTGGAGAAGACCATGGAACCGGACATTTCTACTTTGCGTTGACAGCGAACCAGCAGACAGTTCGGTCGGCTAGCCCAATGGTCGGCGCGGCTTGATAGACTAGCTTTCTATGGGACAGAAAATCGCGCATGTGACGCTGGTTGCTCGCGACTACGACGAGGCGATCAAGTTTTTCACGGGCGCGATGGGATTTCAGCTGATCGAAGACACGCCGCTCGGTGGCGGAAAGCGATGGGTCCTGGTCGGGCCGCGCGGCTCGAGCGGTGCGAGCATTTTGCTCGCAAAGGCCGAACCGGAACAGAGTGCGAGCGTCGGTGACCAAGGTGGCGGACGAGTCTTTCTGTTTCTCCACACCGACGATTTCTGGCGCGACTATCGCGCGATGCTCGCGAACGGGGTGAAGTTTCACGAAGAACCGCGAGAAGAGAACTACGGCACCGTCGCCGTCTTCGAGGACCTATACGGAAACAAGTGGGACCTCCTGCAGCCGAAACAAATCTGCTCAGCCGGTTCTTAAGACTCCATCTTTTCGGCTATCTCTAACATTTTGGTGACGCTGTTCCAGTTGCGGGCGGTGCCTTGGACCTTTAGGGTTTTGGGGATGACGGCCCAGTTTAGCTTGGAGCGGCCGGCGCCGTTGGGGAAGTAGATGTAGGCTTCGCGGCCTTCGATGAAGAGTTCTTCGGGGTCGCATTTGATGGCGCGGACTTGCTGGCGCGCTTCTTCGCCGGGATCGCCTGAGAAAAATGTGACGAGCAGTTTCCCCGGATGGATGTCGCGGCGCTTGGCGAAGGGGTTTCGCGTGATTACGTCACGCAGCTCTTTCGTCGAGCGAAGGATCACGTCGCTTTGAAAGCCGAACTTCTTGTGGATGGCGGCTTCGAGCTTTTTGGTGAGCTTGGCGAGCTCGCGTTCGTCGGTCTTGAAGATGACGTTGCCGCTTTGCACGTAGGTCTGCGGCTCGCGGAGCTTCAGCGATTTGCAGAGCGCTTTCAGGTCGTCCATCTTGACGCGGTTGTGTCCGCCAAGATTTACGCCGCGCAGCATGCAGAGGATGACTGGCATAGGTCGATATAGTGCGACTGGATTCAGATTTTTGAAACGGAAAATCTTGACCGGCTGGATCTTTGCCGAGGTGGGCGCACTCCCCGGCAAGTCAAGGTAAAACAGTGCTGCGCTCCTACAAATTCGTCGCGCGCAATCGTTTGGGATCTACTGCGCGAAATTCAGATTCACCGGCGCGTTGGGACGCGGCTCGTTCGATCCGAAAGGGGCCCCGGTGGTCGGTACGTCGAGCCCGACCGCGTCGAGTTTCACATCACTCATCCAGACGCTGCCCGGCCCGTTGAGCAAGACGCCGAAGAAAACTCCGGTGGCATCCGCCGGTACGTCGAGAACAACCTGGTAACTCTGCCAGTCGTGCGTGCCGTGCACGGCGCGGTCCTGCATGTTGTCGAACGCGACTATTTTCGGATTTGCGCCGGTACCCTTGTCCACGCGCATCCAGAGGCCGGCCCATTCGTCGACGCCGTCCGTCTTCAGCGCGGCGCTGAGACGAATGCGTTTTCCAGAATATTGGTCGGCGCGAAAATCCTGCATCAGCGTGCCGAAGCCGTCGATCGACGGTGCGGTCGCTTTGAGATAGACGCTGCGATGGCCGTCGTAAAGCGTTTGCGCGTCGACGCCTGATGCGTAGCTCTTCGCGTTCGATCCCGACAGATACCAGCCGCGCGGAGCGGTGGCACACACGGTCGCGGCACAAAGCAACGCGATCGAAGTGAATCTCAAACTGTTTCGGATAGAGAGAAGTTTGAACGACATTGCAGGCGGTCTCCTTGCTTCAACATCTCCGGAGCCACTAACCGCATAAGTTCACTCCCGTCGATGCGGCGGCTTCAATGGAGGATGCTTCACGTTCCATTCGGTTTGCGTTATGGCTCCCAGTCGAACCGGATTCGGACGCCGAACCTGCGTAAACAATTGGAGTTTGCGGCAACGCCGATTTCCGCTCGGCTTGACGATGCGCGATACGGTCAGTACGCTGATAAAACGCATGCGCGCGTCCTCCAGGAAGATTCTTCTCGCCATCATCGTCGTCGCCGTTCTCGGATTCATCATTTACAGGTCGAGTGGATTCATCAATTTGGCGGGATTCAGCGGCGCCAAGTTGTTGGCTGCGGCGCGCGACGCGAATCCGTACTACCTCGCTCTCTCCCTGCTCAGCATTTACGTTTGTTACGGCCTGCGGGCGGCGCGATGGCAGGTGTTGCAATCGAATCTAGGACCATCGAATTTCTGGACGATTTACCGGATGACGTTGGCCGGATTCGCAGCGATTTTTCTGCTCGGGCGTGCGGGGGAACCGATCCGACCTCTGCTGCTAGCGCGCAAAGAGCGTCTGCCCATAGCGGACATGTTTGGACTGTTTGTGCTGGAGCGCTTATTTGATACGGCGTCTGCCGCGGTGATCGCCGGACTCGGGCTAATTTTATTTGAGTCGCGCTCCCGCGCCGCCGTCGCAGGCGCGGATGCAGGCGGGTCGACAAGCCGGCTCGAGGCTGCGGCCCGCACGACGGGTTCCGTTTTATTCGCAGGCGTGGTCGTCGCAGTGATCTTTCTTGTGTATTTGCGGCTGCACGGCACGTCGATGCTGGAGCGGCGCACGCATGCCTGGCGACACGCTGGCGGCTGGCGCGAGAAAGTCGGCGGCATCCTGATGGGATTTGCGCGCGGCGTACAAGCGATTCGCACTTGGCGCGAGTTGGTGCTGGCGGTGCTCTATTCGGTGCTGCACTGGGCCGGCGTGACATTCATCTACGTTTGGATCTCGCACAGCCTTGGCGGTCGGCTTTCAGCGATCGGATTTGGTGATGCGCTGCTGATCCTGGCGTTCACGTTGGTTGGATCGGCGATCCAGTTGCCGGGCGTCGGCGGCGGCTCGCAGGTCGCGTGCTTCCTTGCTTACACGGCGGTATTTGGAGTAGAAAAAGAGCCCGCGGCCGCGGCTGCGATCCTGGTGTGGCTCATCACGTTTGCAGGAGTCAGCCTGGCGGGCGTGCCGCTGCTGATTCATGAAGGAATGTCGATCGGCGAATTGCGGCGCATGGCCAAGGACGAGAAACAGCGAGAAGCCCAGCAACTCGAGAGCGGCAACGCTTAAATGCGGCGAGGAGAACCAGCCGAGTGAAGTGTCCTTTCTGTGCCAACGTCGATGACAAGGTGATTGATTCCCGCGAAGGCCGTACTGGCGACACGATTCGCCGGCGACGCGAGTGCCTGAAATGCGGGCGGCGCTTCACCACCTACGAGCGTATCGACGAAATTCCGTACATGGTGATCAAGAAGGACGGACGCCGCGAGCGCTTTGAGCGGCAGAAGATTTTGCAAGGGCTGCTGAAGGCATGCGAGAAGCGGCCGGTGCCGACGCCTAAACTGGAAGCGATCGTCGATGACATTGAAGGCGTGGTACACGATGCGTCTGAGCGCGAGCTGACGACGACGGAAATCGGCGAGATGATCATGAACCGGTTGAAGAAGCTCGACAAAGTCGCGTATGTGCGATTCGCGTCGGTGTATATGGATTTCAAGGATGTGCAGGAATTTATGTCAGAGCTGAAGAATTTGCTGAAGGATCGGGCAAAGAAGTAAGCGAAGAACGAAGTAAAGATGCAGCGGTAAAGACAAAACCGGACGGGTCTGGTTGCAGGTCCAAGGAAAGATTCCATGCACAAATTCAAAATGGGTGTGTTGCTGGTCCTCGGCTTCCTTGCAGTCGTTTTCCAAATCACTGGGCATAAGAGGACCTTCGCGAGGCTGCAGGGCCGAGTGATGGCCGCGGCCCCTACCGCTCTGGCACCCGATCCACAGATGATTCGCGCGCATGTGAAATTTCTTGCCAGCGATCTACTCGAAGGGCGCGGGCCAGGGCAGCGGGGCAGCGATCTCGCCGCGGAATATATTGCGGCGCAATTCGAGTCGTACGGGTTGAAGCCGGCAGGCGACAACGGCACATTTTTTCAGAACGTGCCGATGATGAAGGTTCACACGCTGCCGGAAACCTCGTTCAGTTTGGTTCCGAAGGGCGGCGAAGCCGTCAGCTTGAAGAATCTTGACGACTTCACGACCAACAACGAGACGCAGACCGAAGTCGCGGACTTCAATGCACCGATCGTTTTCGTCGGATTCGGCATCACGGCGCCCGAATACAACTGGGACGATTACAAGGGCGTCGATCTGAAAGGCAAAGTGGCTTTGCTTTTCGTGAATGAGCCGTCGTCGGACGATCCAAAATTTTTCAAGGGCAAGGCGCTCACGTATTACGGGCGCTGGGTTTACAAGTTTGAAGAGACCGCGCGTCACGGCGCGATCGGGACGCTGATCATTCACCGCACCGACCTCGCGAGTTACGGTTGGCAAGTTGTGCGCAACTCGATGGGAACCGAGAAGTCGTACTTGCGGCTCGATGGCACGCCGAAACTGAAGGCGGCTTCGTGGATTCAGCTGGATGTTGCCAAGACGATCGTTGCGATGGCGGGTCTCGACCTCGATAAGCTGTACGCGCAGGCGCAGACGCGGGAATTCAAGCCGATTGAATTGCCGCTGAGCCTGAAGGCTCACGTTGTGAGCGAATTGCATCCGTTCGTCGGAAAAAATGTCGTCGCGATGCAATTTGGCAGCGACCCGGCGCGCCGCGAACAGGCGGTTCTGTACTCGGCGCACTACGATCACCTCGGCATCGCCGCGGGCGAAGCGGGCGACAACATCTATAACGGCGCGGTGGACAACGCGACCGGCTGCGGTATTTTGATCGAGCTTGCTCGTGTGTGGTCGCTGACGAAGCCGGCACCGCCGCGATCGATTGTGTTTGCCGCGGTGACGGCCGAGGAGCAGGGGCTGCTGGGCTCCGAATATCTAGGCAAGCATTCCCCGATTCCTGCCGCAAGACTCGCCCTCAACGTGAATTACGACGCGCTCGCGCCGATCGGCATTCCCGAAGAAGTGGAAGTGACCGGCGCGGAGAGAACTACGTTTTATCCCGAGGTCGAAGCCACCGCGAAAGCATTCGGTCTCGCGATTCGGCCGGATGCGCATCCCGAAGCCGGGCACTACTATCGCTCGGATCATTTCAGCTTCGCGCGCGTCGGCGTGCCTTCATTTTCAGTCGATGAGGGATTGAAATTCAAGGGCCACGACGAAGCCTGGGGCGAAGCGCAGGCCAAAGATTACGTCGATCATCATTATCATCAGCCGAGCGATGAGTTTGAGCCCGAATGGGATTTTTCAGGCCTCGCGCGCATGACCCAATTCGGCTACGTGCTGGGCCAAAAAGCGGCCAATGCGCCCAGCCTGCAAGGCTGGCAACCCGGCGACGAATTCGAGACCGCACGAAAGAAAGCCGCGGCAGCCGCGACAGTCGGCCCGAACTTGTTCAGCACGCTGCCGGGCTTGCGAGTCTGCGTATGCCGAGCCGGTGAAATATCCGCCACGCGCGCGGCAGACGCGATTCTCGGGGACTGTCGCGGTTCACGTCAAGGTCGACGCAGCGGGATCGGTGATTGGCGTAGCCGAAATCCCAGCGGACGCACAACGATCCGGATTGCACGACCTTCTAGCAACAGAAGCCACGAGCAATGTCGCGAAGTGGAAATTTGAACCGCTGCCAAATGGCCCGGTCGAATTCGAACTGCACTACGATTTCATAATGTTGTCGACCGACGAAGGCGGTCCAAGAGCGCGGAGTTGGAATTTGCCCAACCGCAGCACTTTCGCGTCGCGAGAGTCGCGCTCGAAGTGATGCCTGAATACTCGGCAACGCGCAACTCGCGCGAATCTTACCCGAGGGTTGAATCCTCACGTGGACGCCATAGTTGACTTGCGCCAGTGGTAGAAGAAGGGGATGCCGGCCAGGATTACGACTAAGCCTAGAGTTGAGCGGACGGGGCGGACCATCCAGAGATTGAACGTGAGCGCGATTGCGGCGGCCAGGAAGATGATTGGCGTCGCAGGGTAGCCCCAGGCGTGGTAGGGGCGATTCAGGCTTGGTTGTTTGACGCGCAGGCGGAGCATGGCGATGGCGTTGAGAGCGAAGAAGATCCAGACGGCGAAGACGAAGAGGGAATAGAGCTCTTCGTAGGTCCCGGTCAGGGCGAGTACGGCGCCGACAGCACCAAGAAAAATCAGAGAGCCGCTGGGTGTGCGGAATTTTGGATCGACGTGTCCGGCGAAGCGGAAGAAGACGCCGTCGCGGGCCATGGCGAAGGGGATGCGCGCGCCGGTAAGGATCACGACGTGGAGTGCGCCGAACGCGGAGATGGCCATTGCTACCGTGAGCCACGCGGCGCCGTGAGGTCCTGCGAGTGCTTGAACGACGTCGGACGCGACGTGTTGCGAGCGCGCTACGTCGGCAAACGAGAGCACTCGGAAATAGACCACGTTTGCGAGCAAGTACAGGGTGCCCACCGAAAGCAATCCGAGAATGATGGCGCGAGGAATGTTTTTCCCGGGTTCGGTGATTTCTTCGCCAAGATCGCCGAGATCGTTGAAGCCGTTGAGCGCCCACATTGCGGGAACCATGGCGGTGAGAATCGCGACGATCGTGCCGAAGCCGAAAGGTGTGGCGACTGCGGCGGCTTGTTCGATCGGGTGCTTGCCGAGATAAAATCCGCCGAGAATGATCAAGACGATCGCAGCCACTTTCAGGGACGTGAGCAGAATCTGAACGCCGCCGCCGAAGCGCACGCTTAAATAGTTGACCGCGGTGACGGCGACGACGACGAGCGCGGCGAGTGGTTGCGCGAGAGTAAAAACAAATTCGTAGCTGCCGATGTGCGTGGTGAAAAGCGGCGTAGCTACCGCGGGAAAGATAAATCCGGCGAAGCGCAGAAATCCTGCGGCGAGGGTGGCGATACCAACGGGGCGTTCGAGAAACGAACTCATCCAGCCGAAGAGAAATCCCCAGAGCGGGCCGAGGCCTTGGTTGAGGTAAACATAGCTGCCGCCGGCTTTCGGGAAGGCGGCGCCGAGTTCGGCGTAGCAGAATGCGCCGAAGAGCACCACGAGGCCCGCAACGATCCAAGCGGCGAAAACCAAGCGTACCGAGCCTACGGTGCGGGCCATGTCGCTGCTGACGAGGAAGACTCCAGTGCCGATCGTGTCGCCAATAACGATGGCGGCGGCCGAGCGAAGCGTGAGGCCGCGGACGAGGTGCGATGGCTGCGTCGCGCCGGGTGTGCCGGAGTTCGGAGAGGTCATGGAGGCAGCGAGCCTACTATCGGGTGCGAGTGGGGGTCAAATCGCGGCGCCGCGCCAACTTAATCCAACGAACAGATTTGACGGCGCTTTGAGACGTCAAGCTCTTTTGATATCGAACGCTCTGTGAAACAGGTCCATTTGGCGAGAATTTATCGAGGTGAGGCCTGCTTTATGGGTATGATTCGCAATATGGGTGCACCAAAAATGATGATTGAAGAATTCGCCTGGGATCGGGCCTATGTGGTCGCAAGTTTTGACGACGTGCTCACGCCGGCGTTGCTCGTCTATCCCGATTTGATCGATTCCAATATCGAGCGGACGCTGCATTTGCTCGACGGGAACGCGGATCGCTGGCGCGTACATATCAAGACGGCGAAGCTCGCCTTCACCTTGAAGATGTTGCTCGAACGCGGAGTGCGCAACTTCAAGTGCGCGACGACGCTGGAACTGCTCACTGCGTGCGAGTGCGGTGCGGCCGATATTTTGTTGGCGTATCCGACCGTTGGCGCGAACGCGCGGCGCGTGCGCGAAATCGCGGAGCAATTTCCCGACGTGCGCATCTCTGTGTTGGCGGAAAACGAGCAGCAGATCCGGCAATGGGAAGGCAGCCGGCTGGGGATTTTTATCGACATCAATTCCGGGATGAATCGCACCGGAATCGAAGAGAACCGCGGCGCGGACATCGCCGCGCTTGTCGTTACGATCAAAGATGCCGGACTGGAATTTCGCGGGCTGCATTATTACGACGGGCAGCATGGCGGATCACCGGAGCCGCAGCGGCTGACGTCCGCGCACTTTGGCTACGATCGTCTGATGGCGGTAATCAGCGTGCTCGACAGCGCGGGGGTGCGGGTGCCCGAAGTGATTACGGCGGGAACGCCGACATTTCCGGCGGCGCTGGCCTATCCGGCATTTCGCAACGCCAATTTTGTGCACCGCGTTTCGCCGGGCACGATTGTCTACTCCGATGCTACGACGCTGGCGCAATTGCCGAACGCGTATGGATACCGGCCGGCGGTGTTGGTCGCGGCGCGCGTTGTGAGCCATCCGCGGCCGGGCATCGTGACTTGCGATGCGGGGCATAAGGCGGTTACAGCCGACGCAGGTGTGCCGACGTGCGTTGTCGTCGGACATCCAGAGTTGACACCGATCGCACCCAGCGAGGAGCATTTGCCGATCACGGTGAGGGACGTTGATGCGGCGCCGGAAGTGGGCGAAGCGTTGTATCTGCTGCCGCGGCACATTTGCCCGACTGTGAATAATTTCGAGCATGCGGTCATCGTGCGCGGCGGCAAGATCGAGTCGGTTGAGCGGGTGTCGGCGCGTGGGCGCGAGGCGCCCGTGCTGGCTCAGGGAGCGAGCCCTAAGTTGAGCCAGACCGTCGGGCGATAAAGGCGTGGATCGACGTTTTGGATAGAAGCGCCGCATCGCACCAGGATGGCGTGGGAGCGGAGAGCGGCGACGTGAAGGCGCCGCTAGGGGCAGAGTGGCGACATGGAGTCTAGAAGTGACGACCTAAAGTCGCCCTACAGGACGTCAGCGTTTACGTTTTGAGGTTTTGTTTTTTGAGCCGGATGCGGCACCGGCCGGCTTTTTCTTTTGCGACTTTGGGGCGTAGGCGACACAGTCGAGCTCGATCAACATTTTGGGATCCGCAAAGCCGCTCTGCACGGTGGTGCGGACAGGATATGGCTTCGAGAAAATGCCGGCGTAAGTGGAGTTGTAACGCGAAAACAGCGTGATGTCGCTGAGATGCGCGGTTACTTTCACGACGTCAGCGAGAGTCGCGCCGTCAGCATCGAGAATCGACTCCATATTCCGGATCGTCAATTCCGTTTGCTGCTCAATGGTGTCGCCGGCGAGTTGGCCGGTGGCTGGGTCGGTGGGGCCGGTGCCGGTGACGAAGAGAAAGTCTCCGGCTCGCCAACCTTGAGAGTAGGCGCCTTGCGGCGGAGCGCCGCGCTTGCTGGTGATGACATATTTGGTCACGAACGACTCTCCTGTTAGTTCCAGCAATCTATATCACGGATCTTTAGTTGACCATAGTCAGCCTCCCCGCCCAGTTTTTGTGTCTCTGCGGAATCGGATTGGGTTGAACGTGTTTGTTTTGATACACATCGGTAAGTGCGGAATTTAAAGGCGGTGTGTGGAGCACACGGCGGAAATGGGGAGGGCAGGTTTGACTATTGGTATCGTTACATATTTGTAAGAACTGTCAAAGCCAAATCGGTTGCCAAAATGGGGATTTTGGGGAGCGGGGATGAAATAATCGCGAACGGTGCGGTCCGGGCAAGCTAAGGCGCACCCTTCGCGTCTCAGGGGTAAAGCGGTGCTGCGCCCGTACATGGGTCGAACACCGCAGCGAGGAGTCGCGAGCGTGGGGGTTATTCCTTAGAAAGAAGGAGTAAGTTTGTTTTCAGCAACCAGTTTGCCGCTTCGTTCGTGGTTCGTTGTGGTTCGAAGAACCATGGGTTATTCGTAGCGGAGGGCGCGCATGGGGTCAACCATTGAGGCGCGCCTTGCCGGGATGTAGCAGGCGGTGAGGGTTACGGCTACCAGGAGGAGGGGGACTACCACGAAGGTGATGGGGTTCATCGCGGCGAAGCCGGAGAGGGCGGAAAGCATCAGACGGGCGACGGCCAGTGTAGCCAGGGCGCCGACTGCGATGCCGATTCCGGAGAGCGTGAATCCCTGGCGGAGGATCATGCGGAGGACGTCGTCTTTGTTGGCGCCGATGGCCATGCGGATGCCGATTTCCTGAGTGCGGCGGCTGACGGAATAGGCTATCAGGCCGTAGAGGCCGACGACGGCCAGGGTTAGGCCGAGGAGTCCCATGGTGGTGATGAGCTGAGCGATTAACGTCGGGATCGCGACGGCGCGCTGCTCGTAGAAGCTGGCGAGGGTGTGGACGTTGAAGATGGGCTCGTTGGCGTCGAGGCCGTGGATGACATCGCGGATATCGGGCAGCGCCGCGGAGGGATCGCCTTCGGTCTGAACGACGAGGAGCATGTCGCTGCTTTCGCTTTGAGCGAAGGGCAAGTAGAGGAACTTCGTTGGCTTTTCACCAGGGAAGGTGTACTTGCCGGTGCTGGTCAGGCCGACAACTTCAACCCAGGGGCTGTTCGCGTCATTGAGACGAAAACGCTTGCCGAGCGGATCCTGGCCGGGCCAATAGGTTTTGGCCAATTCTTCGTTCACGATGGCGACGCGACGGGTGCCGTCTTTGTCGTCGGCGGTGAAGGCGCGGCCACCTTCGACGGACATGTTCATGGTGGGGAAGTAGTGCTCGTCGATGATGTTGGCGAGCACAGAGTCGGAGATCTGGCCTTTGGGAAGTTGATAGCCCTCGGGAATGATCGCGGGGCCGAACTGCGAGGGCGTGAAGGGAATCGAGCGGGAGAGAGAAGCGGAACGGACGCCGGGGATCTGACGGGTCTGATCGATCAGCTTGCGGTAGAAGTCGCGGGTCTGCGGGGTTTTGTAGTGGAGAAGGGAAGTGTCCATTTCCAGCATGAGGCGGTGATCGGTGGCGAATGCGGGGGCGGCACTCAACATCTTGTGAAGGCCGTCGAGGAGCATGCCGGCGGCAACGAGCAAGACCATGGAGAGCGCGATCTGGCCGACGACGAGGATGTTACGGCCGATGGTGCGGCCGCCCATGGCGGTACTGGAGGTGGAGGCTTTTAGCGATGGGACGAGATCGGTTTTCAGGCTGCGCAAGGCGGGAGCGAGGCCGAAGACAATCGCGCTGATAACTGCAGCTGCCAGGCTGAAGATCAGGACACGTTCATCAAGGCGAGGGCTGATCGACACCGGCGGGTCGGAGGGGACGCGAATGTTACCGAGGAAGGCGATTCCACCGTAGGCGACGCCGAGGCCCATAACAGCAGCCGAGAGGGAGAGGATCATGCTTTCGGTGAGGAGCTGGCTGAGGAGGCGGGCGCGGCTGGCCCCGAGTGAAATACGGAGTGCGATTTCGCGATTGCGAGCACGGGCCCGGCCCAAGAGCAGGCTGGCGACGTTGGCACACGCGATCAGGAGAACGACACCAACCAGGGCCATGAGCAAAGCGGTGATCGCGGCGTCGGGCGGGGAACTGAGGACGCGCATCTCGAGTTCGGTTTGGACGGAGATGGCGAAGTTCTGGTTCTTTTCGGGATATTGCGTTTTGAGATTGCTCCAGATCGATGTGGCCTCAGCCTTGGCGGACTGAACGGACACGCCGGGTTTGAGACGCGCCTTGATGCTGAAGGAACGATTGCCGCGGTCCTGCAGGGGATCCATAGAGGCAGCGTCGAGGCGCTGATTCATCATCGCGGGGACGTAGACGGCGGGGTGGAAGTAGCGGTCGATCCCGGAGAAGGATTTGGGAGCGACGCCGACGACGGTGAAGTCGATGCCGCGAATGCGGACGAGTTTACCGACTACGTGGGGATCGCCGGAAAGCTGGGATTGCCAGAAGTCGTAGCTGATGACGGTTACGGCGTCGCGGCCGGGGACTTCGCCTTCGGAAGGGAGGAAGGTGCGGCCGAGGATGGGTTGAATGCCGAGGGCGGTGAAGAAATTGTCGCTGGCGATGACGCCAGAATAAATCTGCGGCAGGGCATCGGGACGGGTGGAGGCACTCATGGTGGAGAGCTGGAAAGCGGTGACGTCTGTGAAGGACTTGGACTGGGCGCGGAGGTCGCGGAAATTGGGGTAGGAGTTGCCGGAGAAGGGGTTGTCGGGGGTGGTGTTGTCGATGTTCACGACATCGCTGGGGGTGAGGATGGGGAGCGGGCGGAGGAGCACAGCATCGGCGAGGCTGAAGATGGCGCAGTTGGCGCCGATGCCGAGGGCCAGCGAGAGGACGGCGATGGCGGTGAAGCCGGGATTTTTTAGCAGGATGCGGACGGCGTAGCGGACGTCTTGAAAGAAAGTGATCAACGGCGCACCTTTTCCGTGTTTCGCGGCAAGAGTTGGAGGACCCGACGGAGTGACGGGAGCACGTGCCTCGCCACGGGTTCGATGGGTAATCCGTTGGTATGGCGGAGTTTGTTCCGCGGGATGCGCACGCGTTGAGGGAGTGAGTGTTCGGAAGTGGGATGGGGTTGTTGCGGGGGCGGACGGTGGGGACGGATCGCGATGGCGGATTGATCGCAGACTCAGGTTCACACACCGAACCTTGGGGCACCCGGGATTTAGCGGCGAACATTGTGCGAGCGGAGTGCGTAAATCTCGGAGTTGGGCTATGTGAGGTTCAAGACGATTTGACGGATGTATCGTCTTTGAGTTGTGGTGGTTTGTGCGGCGATCCGGACCTACACCCGGGTCGCCGCCATTTCGATGTGTATTTCGGTGTGTTGGAGTAGGAGGCGTCATGGGGATTGTGGGGATGGGGCGGACCGCAATACGCGATCTGAACTATGCGATGCGCACGTTGCGACGGACGCCGGGATTCACGTTGGTGGCGGTGCTGACGCTGGCGCTGGGGATTGGCGCGAACACCGCGATCTTCACGCTGCTCAACCAGGTTTTGCTGCGGCTGCTGCCGGTGAAAGATCCGCACAGCCTCGTATTGCTGACCATGCGGGGGAAACATTACGGCAGCAACTGGGGCTCGAACGCGATTTCCTACCCGATGTATAAGGATTTTCAGACGCACAACGAAGTTTTCTCGGGAATGATGGCGCGCTTTCCGATCTATTCGAGCGTAACAATCGGGCAGCAGTCGGAGCGAGTGAAGGCGGAGCTGGTGTCGGGAACGTATTTCGATGTTCTGGGAGTGGGCACGGCGATCGGGCGAACGTTCACTCCGGAAGATGACCGCACGCCGCACGGGGAACCACTCGTGATGCTGAGCTACAACTACTGGCAGCGGAGGTTTGGCGGCAAGGCGGATGTGATCGGCTCGACGATGCTGGTGAACGACCAGCGGATGACGATCATCGGGGTGGCGCAGGCGGGATTTGACGGCGTGGAGCTTTCCGATCCGCCATCGATTTTTGTGCCGCTGATGATGCAATTCGAGATGATGCGCGGAAACAAGGACATGCTGACCAACCGGCGAAACCGTTGGGTCAACGTGTTCGGACGATTGAAGCCGGACATGAGCATGAAGCAGGCGCAGGCGTCGATGCAGCCGTTCATGCACTCGATGCTGGAGATGGAAGTGACGGAAGAAGCGTTTCGGAACGCTTCGCCGTATGACCGCGAACAATTTTTGAAGTGCTGGATCGAGGTGCTGCACGGAGAGCGAGGGCGGCAATTGGTGCAAAGTGAGTTGTCGACGCCGCTGTGGGTACTGATGGCGACGACGGGAATGGTGTTGCTGATCGCGTGCGCGAACATCGCGAATCTGTTGCTGGCGCGTGCGACGCGACGGCAGAAGGAGATGGCGATCCGGCTGGCGATTGGGGCGACGCGAGGGCGGATTGTGTCGCAATTGCTGATCGAGATGCTGGTGTTGTCGCTTGCTGGCGGAGCCCTGGGATTGGTGCTGGCGTTCTGGGCGGACAAGGCGCTGATGTCGGTGTATCTGCCGAGCGACTCAGCTCGATTGAATATTTCGACCTCGCCGGATTTGAAGGTGCTGGCGTTTACCTTTGGAATTTCGACGCTGACCGCACTGTTGTTCGGGTTGGTGCCGGCGCTGCAGACGACCAAGCCAAACGTGGGCACGGTACTGAAGGATGAAGCGAGCGCGGTGGTCGGAAGCGGGAACCGCGGATTGCGGAAATCGCTCGTGGTGGTGCAGGTAGCGCTGTCTCTGTTGTTGTTGATCGGGGCTGGATTATTTTTGCGGAGCCTTGGTAATTTGAGCAAGCTGGGACCGGGATTCAACGCGGAACGACTGATCGGCTTCAATATCGATCCGAGTTTGAGCGGATATGCGGCGGAGCGGACGAAGCTTTTCTATCGCCAACTAACGGACAGCTTGAGCTCGATTCCCGGAGTGCAGTCGGTTGGCGTGGCGAGCATGCGGATTCTGGAAAACGACGAGTGGGACAGCAGTCTGACGGTCGAGAGCTATAACCCGGACAAGCCGGACGATCGCGCGGAACCCTACATGAATCAGATCGGGCCGAATTACTTCGCGACGCTGGGCGTGCCGATCGTGGTGGGACGCGATTTCACCATGGCCGACAACCGTGAAGTGAAGCATGGAACTGACGAAGACGATTTTGTTCCTACGGTCATCATGATCAACGAAACGTTCGCGAAGAAGTTTTTTGCCGGACGGAATCCGATCGGGATGCACGTGGGATTTGGAAGCGATCCCGGGACAAAGACGGATATGGAAGTGATCGGCGTAGTGCGGGACATGAAGTACACGAATCTGCGGGATGAAATTCCGCCGCAGGCGTACATCCCTTACATGCCGGCGCGGTCTTTGGGTGGGGTGACGGTTTATGTGCGGACCGCGGCCGATCCGACAGTGCTGATGAATTCGATTCGATCCAAGGTGCGTGATCTCGATGCAAACCTGCCGATCTATGACATGCGAACGACGGACGAGCAGATTGCAAATTCGCTGGCGGCGGAGCGGATGATTGCGAGTTTGTCGACAGTGTTTGGATTGCTGGCGACGATTCTGGCGGCGGTGGGATTGTATGGGTTGATGGCGTACAACGTGGTGCAGCGGACGCGCGAGATCGGGATCCGCATGGCGCTGGGCGCGGCGCAGCGGGATGTGGTGTGGATGGTGATGCGCGACGTGCTGCTACTGGTGGGCGTGGGGATTGGAGTCGGCGTGCCTGCGGCGTTGGCGCTGACGAGCGTGGTGCGGAGTCAGCTGTATGGATTGAGCGGGCATGATCCGACGACGCTGGTGCTAGCTGCGGGGGCGCTCGCGTTAGTGGCGCTGGCGGCGGGGTATATTCCGGCGATGCGGGCGAGCCGGTTGGATCCCATGCGGGCGCTGCGATATGAGTGACGCTAGCGGGGCCAGACGCCGGCGGTGAAGGTGCGGATGGTGCTGAAGCCGAGGCTTTCGTAGAGCTGGACGGCGGAGCGATTTTCGCTGGTCACGGTGAGGGTGAGTTCGCGGAAGCGCGTGTTGCGGAGAGCTTCGGCGGACGTCTGCATCAGCGCGCGGCCGAGGCCATTTCCCTGATATCCGGGCAGGACACAGATCTGAGTTGTGTGGCCGACGCCGGGTGAAACTTCACTCGTAAGAACCACGGCGATCAAATCGTCATCGCCAGGTTGGCGCAGGACGAACGACGCGCTGGGAATAAACTGGCCACAGCCTGGAAGAAGAATGATGTTCTTCAGGAATTTGAGCGCGCCGTTGCGGCTGCGATATTGATCGTTGATCTCTCCGTCGATGTGGTCCGCGTAACAAAGATAAATCAGCTTGGCGCAGGGTTCGAAGAAGCGATCGTTCCAGCGATCCAGGCGCATGCCGTTGGTCGGAGCGGGTTTCGGTTCGACGGACGTGCGAAGATCGAGCAGCATGAATTGGCGCGTGTAGAGATGGAAGCCTTGCTCGAGCAGCGGCGCGTCGACGGGTCCGCCAAAGGGCATGAGCTGCGCTTCGATGCGCGAGAGTTGCGGGACGGCTCGCATGGTGTAGAGCATTTCTTCGAGCAGGCGGCGGCCGATGGTGGCCTGCTGGTATTTTGACGAGACGTAAAGGCCGCCGATCAACCCTTTTTGCTCTTCGAGGACGTAGAAGCAATATCCGGCGGCGGCGCCATTTTCGAAGGCGACCGAGCCGCACAGGGCGTGGGCTTCGAGGAAACGCTTGATCAGGTCGAGCGCGCCGCGATAGTCCCAGTGAAGCTCATCGCGCCAATGCGACGCTTCTTCTTCGAGGAGGGGCTCCAACTGGCGCACCGTGGTTTGACGGAGATCAACGATATTCATGGACAGGAAACGGCGCACCGGTTGGCCGAAGTGTCCATCATAGCTGGCAACGTGAAGTAAATGAAGCGGGCCGGGAAGGGGCGAGCCGGGAAAACGAGAGCGTCTTTGAGCTATTGTGCGGCGACGGGAGTGTTTAACGACGCTCCGGAGTTCGTCGAAAAAACTGGCGGTTCGCGCAAACTGCACGGTACGCATGGGGCACACTGGCGGGAGTTGCGGAATTGACCGATATCCCTGTGTGCTAGCATGCAAATTGTCGCGTTGATATTCGGAAGATAGGGTTTTTTGGCCCTGCGACGCGCAAATTTCATGGCTACTTTCGCTCAAATACAAGGCCAGGCACGTCCGATGCGGTGGTACATCAAACTGCTGTCGGCGGTGCTGGCGCTGGTGTTTTTCGCGGTGCTGGCGACGCTGGCGATCGCGGGATTCTTGGTCTATCGGATCGTCAAGCCGCAGCGGACAAGCACCGAAATCAACATGCAGAGTTTTCCAGGGCGGCCCGATGCGATTCAGTTTTCGGTTTCGGGTAATCCGAGTTCGAGGGAAGGATGGTTCTTTCCGGGATTTCGCGGCGCGTCGACGATTATTCTTTGCCATGGGTATGGGTCCAGCAAAGGCGAGCTGCTGACGCTGGTTTCAGCGCTGCAAGATCACCAATACAACGTGTTTGTATTCGATTTCGCGGCGCACGGCGCGAACGATGGGATTACGTCGTTCGGGTATCACGAGGCGGATGAAGTGCGGTCAGCGATTGATGCGGTGGCGACGCGGAACGACGTCGATCCGAACAGTTTTGGTTTGTGGGGCTACAACCTTGGTGCGTACGCGGCGCTGCGCGAAGCGGAAGGCGACAAGCGGGTCAAAGCGCTGGTGCTGGACTCGGTGTACGACTTGCCGGAGCAGATGGTTAGGGTCGGAGTCGAGCGGCAAGGGCTCGGCGGATTTCCGCTGATGATCAAATCTGCGGAGTTCAGCTTCCAGTGGCTGAATCACCAGTATCGCGGGGAGTTGCCGCTGTCGAATACGAAGAGGATGGCGTCGCTCGCGGGCGTGCAGAAATTGTTTATTGAAGCGGCGGATGATCCTGAACTTGGAGATGTGACGCGGCAGCTGTATTTGAAGGCGCCGGAGCCGAAGGATCAGGCAGCCATCGCGCATGGAAATTTCGCGAATATGGGCGATGAAGATAAGCGCGCGTATGAGAATCGCGTGGTGAGTTTCTTCCTGTTACGCCTGCCGCCGACCGGTGGTAGCGCGGCTTCCCACTAGTGAATTGGAGTCAGGTGTAGAAGTTGAGGGCTGTCGGAGCCGGCAGGCCGTTCCCACACGTTTTCACAATTTAAAGTGGCGGGGATGTTAGCGCACGACGTGTGGCTGGTCGTGAGGAGCCAGACTTCGCGGTTGGCGACGCTGTTCCACTCTTGCAATTCGGCGTGCAAATAAAAATCTAGGCCGTAGAGCGTGTCACGTTTTATGCCGGAGACGCGCAAGGCGCTCGGCGGGATTTTGTCGGCTCGAAGTTGATCGGCCAGGTAGCGCGAGGATTGCGCAGAGACGGGCGTGAAAAGTAGCGCGTCATTGAGGAGAGCGAACATCGCCAGGAGCGGAACGACGGCGGCGAGGATGGCGATGTTGCGGCGGCGGAAGAAGAAGCCGAGGGCGAGGAGAAAATTTGCGACGGCGAGGGCGGCGAGGAGGGGTTCGATGACGGCAGCGTAGGCGGCGGCTTTTTTGAGGATTTGATCGTCGCGGCGGAGGATTTCGAAGAAACCCGTGGCGAAGAAGACGGAAGCGAGCAGCGAGGAGGCGATGAACGACCATTTTCTCGCGGGGCCGAGCGACGTGATCGAGCGAACGAGAAGAAGTGCCATCGCTGGGACTGCGGGGAGGATGTAGCCGGGCAGTTTCGAGCGGGAGATCGTGAAGAATACGAGGCAAAATCCGGCCCAGGAGAGGAGGAAGGTTGTGAATGGGCCGAGGGACGGTTTTTGAAACAAGCGGCGCACGCCGACAAACAACGCCCAGATCAACGCCGCGGTCCAGGGCAAGAATGCGAGAAGAAGGATTTGGCCGTAGAACCAGAATGGCTGGATGTGCTGGAATTCGGGGGTCAGGAAGCGTTTGAAATTGTGTTCGACGATGAAGACCCGAAAAAAATCGGGATTTCGGTAAGCGCAGAGCACATACCAGGGAAGTGCGCTCGAACAAAAGATGATCAGTCCCGCGGGGTGAAGTAATCGCAGCGTGTCGCGCCATCGCTTGGTCAACAATGCCCAGAAAAACGCAGCGCCGCCGCAGAGGATGAGTGCGGCCGGGCCCTTTGCAAGAGTGGCGCGCCCGATGAAAAAACCGAAAAGCGCGGCCGTCAAAAGCGTCGTGCGATCGCGGAAGGAGAAAAGCGGCGTTGAATGATCTGGCGACGGCGATGTCGCGGGCGAGCCTGGGGTCGGCGCGAAAGGCGCTGCACCGATCAACATTCCTGCCGCGACCATCGCGCACGTGAGCGTGCCGGCAAAGGGCATGTCGGTGGCGGCGGAATGGGAAAAACCGATCATGCCGACGGTTGTGGGCAAGAGGAGCAGCAACCATCGCGCGGTCGCCGAACCGTAGACCCGCCAAGCGAGCCAAGCCAACGCGAGTGTGCCCATGGCGGCGGCGATCGCGCTAGGCAAACGCGCCGCGAATTCGCTGACGCCGAAGAGTTTGAAGCTGATGGCGGCGCCCCAGTAGTAGAGCGGCGGCTTTTCGAACCAGGGCTGGCCGTAGAGGCGCGGCGTGATGAAATCGCCGGTTTCGGCCATGTCGCGGGCGATCCATGCGTAGCGGGGTTCGTCGGGGCCGATCAGACCGATCACGCCGAGTTGGGTGAAGAAGCAGACATACAGCGTGACGAGAATGAACGCGAGCCAGACGGCGCGCGTGAAGAGAGACTGTGTCGGCATTGGCGGCGGCGCGGGCGTTTCGGTCGGCGCTTCTGTTGGCACGCCGCGAGTCTAGCACGACGGTTGTCAGTCGAGCGTGTCTGCGCGAACTTCCAAGTGGCGGCGTTGAACTGAGAGAATGCATACTGTCGCGCGGTTGAGAGAAGGGCGGCTTCGGGCAAAGAGCTGGCAAACGCAAAGCGCTGGCAAAGGATGCTCTTCGGGGCTCAGGGTAACCGATGCTACCAGCGTACTGGCGTGAGCGGGAATTTCTGCGGCGAAACGGGAGACGATGGTCGAGCGGCTGGAATATGCGGCGGTGTGGACGATTCTCAAGTTGTTCGGTGCTTTGCCGCGCTGGGCTGCGCGCGGCCTGGCCGCTCTGATTGCGCGTATCTTGTTTGCGCTGCTGCCCAAGCTGCGAAAAACGGCGGAGTTCAATCTGAAGGTGGCGTTTCCGGATTGGGCGGACGCGCAGCGGGACGCCGCGATTCGCGGGATGGTTCGAAATTTAGGATGGATGGCGGCAGAGTTCGCCCGGCTGCCGCGGTACACGAAGGAAAATATCGATCGAGTCGTGGTTCTGGACGGGCACGAGAACTTTCTCGAAGGGCAAAGACGCGGCAAAGGTGTTTTGTATTTGACCGGGCATATCGGCGCGTGGGAGCTTTCGTCGTTCGCGCATGCGCTCTATGGTTTCCCGCTGCACTTCGTGGCGCGGCCGCTCGACAACGGTCGCATCGACGCGCTGGTGAACCGGTATCGATCGCTTTCCGGCAATCGGCCGGTGTTCAAGAATGAGTCGGCGCGTACTCTGTTGAGAGTTCTGCGGGATGCAGGCACGGTCGGAATCCTGGCGGATCAAAACACGATGCCGGAGGAGGGCGCGTTCGTCGCTTTCTTCGGCATGCCGGCGTGTACGACGACGGGGTTAGCGCGGCTTGCACTGCATTCCGAGGCTGCCGTGGTTCCGGGCTATGCGTATTGGGATTCGAGCATCGGTAAATATCGATTGCGATTCGAACCGCCAGTCGAATTGATTCGAACGGGCGATGCGGAGCGAGACGTCGTCGCAAATACGCAGAAATTCGCCGAAGTGATCGAAGAAATCATTCGAAAATATCCGGATCAGTGGGTGTGGGTGCATGCGCGCTGGAAGACACGACCGCAGGGCGAGCCGAGTTTGTACAAATTCTTAAGCTAGCAGAAATAAAGAGCGATCTAGATCGCGGGTGGATCTCCATGAAAAAGACAGCGCAAGAGTTGGCGGATCAGATTGGCGCACGGCTGGAAGGGGACGGATCGATCGAACTATGCGCGGTGGCGGCGCCCGAAGCCGCCGGGCAGCACGACTTGATCTATGTTGACGCGGCGAAGCATGCGGCGCGCGGTGGAGCTTCGCGAGCGGTTTGCGTGGTCGCGCCGGACGGAGTGGAGTTGCCGGGCAAGACGGTGTTGCGGCACGCTCAGCCGAAGGTGGCATTTGCAAAGGCTGCGGCCGTGTTAATCGATCGGGTGCCGATCGCTTCGCCGGGGATTCATCCGACCGCGGTGATTTCACCATCGGCCCGAATTGCGGCTGGCGTACGGATTGGAGCTTACGTTGTGATCGAGGACGACGCGCACGTTGGCGATGCTACCGAAATCGGAGCGCATTGCGTGGTCGGCGCCGGCTGCCGGATCGGCACGGACTGCCGAATTCATCCACGCGTGACGTTCTACGGCAAGGTGCGCGTCGGAAATCGCGTCGAGATTCACGCGGGAGCCGTGATCGGGGCCGATGGATTCGGGTATGCGTTTGGCGAAGGGCGTTACTGGAAATTTCCGCAGGCTGGCCTTGTCGAGATTGACGACGACGTCGAGATCGGCGCAAACGCGACGATCGATCGAGGTTCGCTAGACGCCACGCGCATCGCGGAGGGAGTGAAGCTCGACAACCTGGTGCACGTGGGACACAACGTACAGATCGGCGCGCATACGGTCATCGCGGCCCAAACGGGAATCTCGGGGTCAAGTTCGCTGGGGCATCACGTTGTGGTCGGCGGACAAGTTGGAATCGCGGATCACTGCACGCTGGAGGATGGATCGATTGCGGGAGCCCAGGCCGGAATTCCGACAGGGAAAACGATTCGCAAGGGCCAGACGGTTTGGGGGACGCCGGCGCGGGAGATAGGCAAGTTCAAGGAGACGTATGCGTGGTACGCGCGGCTACCCGAGCTTGCGGGGCGCATCAAAGAATTAGAGGCGAAAGTCGAAGCAGCAGACAAAGATTGAAGATCGTACGTGCAGAGGGCGACGCAATTTCATGGATGAGAAGGCCAACAACTGGCGCGTGATTGTCGTCGGCGGCCACACGCGGAGTATCGGAAAGACGCAGCTGGCCTGCGATCTGATCTCGGCGATTCCGGAAGCGAACTGGATCGCCGGAAAAATCACGCAGTACGGCCACGGAGTCTGCGCGCAGAATGGCCGGGATTGTGATTGCGCTCCCGACGAACATATCTGCGCGATCGATTGGGAGAAGAGCGCGACCTCCGGCACGGATAGCGCTCGATTTCTTGCCGCCGGTGCGAAGCGTTCGTTCTGGCTGAGGACGAAGCAAGGATTCCTCGCCGAAGGAATGCCGCTGTTGCGGAAGGCGATTCGAGAATCGTCGGCTGCAGTTCGTGGCGACGGCGACATTCCACACGTAATTCTGGAAAGCAACTCGCTTCTGCAATTCCTAAAGCCGTCGTTGTACCTAATGGTTGTCCATCCTGCGAAGGCTGACTTCAAGGAGTCAGCTCAGCTTCGAATGGATCGAGTTTCGGCGTTCGTACTGCGCGAGCCTCTGCGCACCGGGCGTGCAAGCCAGATCGCGGGCGCCGACTGGCTGAATCGGAAAGGTCGATTTCCCACGGACAAGCCCCAATTTCTTCAACGCGAAGGCGAGCCCTTACCTTCTGGCCTCATCGAACTTGTCCGCACACAACTTCGTAACATCTCCGGGGTTCAAAGCATCAAGATGTAAACGCCCCGGCATCTTAAGGGTTGACCGGTTGTCTTGGGACAGGGATAATTCAGTAGTACTCGTGTAACTCGATGCTCCCGGGGGCGCCGAGTGGTTCTGGAAGTACCTGACGCTGCGTGACTTACGATCTCGCGCGGCAAACCATTTGGGAAATCGGAGGGGTTCGTTGTCCGCTGGTACCCGTATAGGATTTGAGGCTGCCACATCCAACGCCGCTTCGTCTTTCGGAGCGCGACACGACTGGATTTCCCGTCTGGAGCAAGCCATCGACCGGGGCGCGGATCACTTGCTGTCTCTACAAGCCAAGCCCGGCTACTGGCTCGGCGAACTTGAGGCCGACAGCACCCTCGAATCCGACTACATCTATTATCTCTATGTGCTCGGGAAGGCTGAGCCAGCGCGCATCGCAAAGCTCGCGAATTACGTTCGCCGCAAACAGTTGGCCGACGGCGGATGGAGCATCTATCCCGGCGGGCCCTCCGAGCTGAACGCGACCTGCAAAGCGTATTTCGCACTGAAACTTGTTGGAGATAACCCGAAGTCGCCACACATGGTGCAGGCGCGTGCGACGGCACTTCGTCTTGGCGGGCTGGAGAAATCGAACTCCTACGTGCGATTTTATCTGGCGGTGGCCGGAGCGCTCGGCTGGGAACTGGTCCCGGCGATTTTGCCGGAGATGATGCTGCTGCCGAGCTGGTTCTACCTGAACATCTACGAGATGTCGTCGTGGACGCGCGGTATCGTAATTCCCATGGCGATTTTGTCGGCATTGAGGCCCGACTGGCGTTTGCCCGCGCACGCTCGCGTCGATGAATTGTTCTGCGATCCATCGCGCAAAGCGGCGGCGTTCGATTGGAGCGATCAGCTCATTTCCTGGCGGAATTTCTTTCTGGCTGCCGATCGCGCGATGAAGCTCTATGAAAAGCTGCCGTGGAAGCCGCTGCGCCAGCGCGCGCTGCGCGAAGCGAAGGCTTGGGTATTGGAGCATATCGAGCGCACCGACGGTCTTGCCGCGATCTACCCCGCGATGATGAATTCGATTTTCGCGCTGATGGCGTTAGGGCATGGTCCCGATGATCCGCTGACTTCGCGCGAGATTCGCGAGTTTGCGCGCTTTGAGATTGAAGACAAAGACACGATTCGCCTGCAGCCGTGCGTCTCGCCCGTGTGGGACACCTGCATTGCGATGGTTGCTCTCGAAGAAGCGGGCGTGCCTGCCGATCATCCGGCATTGGTGAAGGCCGCCGACTGGATTCTGTCGAAGCAGGTGCTCGGTCCTGGCGACTGGCAAGTGAAGAACAAAGATGCGGCTCCTGGCGGCTGGGTCTTTGAGTTCCGCAACGACTTCTATCCCGACGTCGATGACACCGCGTTCGTCCTGATGGCGCTGCAGCGCGTCAAATCCCCCGATCCAAAACGCATGGAAGCGGCGGTTCGCCGTGGTATCCAATGGCTGCTCAGCATGCAGAATCGCGACGGTGGATGGGCCGCATTCGACCGCGACAACAACAAAGAATTCCTCTGTAACATTCCGTTCGCCGATCACAACGCGATGCTTGATCCATCGACCGCCGACGTGACAGCGCGTGTGCTTGAGTGTCTCGGCCGGTTCGGATGGAGCTCGAATCACCCAGCAATAGAGCGGGCTCTACAGTTCTTGCTGAAGGATCAGTGCGAGGACGGATCATGGTTTGGCCGTTGGGGCGTCAACTACGTCTACGGCACGAGCGGAGTGCTTCGTTCACTCGAGACGGTTTCACTCACCGCGAAAGAGTTTTGCCAACGCGCTGTGAATTGGCTGCGTTCGGTACAGAAGGCCGACGGTAGCTTCGGCGAGTCGCTGCGCAGCTATCACGAGCCGCACACGAAGGGCGAAGGCAATAGCACCGCTTCACAGACAGCCTGGGGACTGATCGGATTGCTTGCCGGCGCTGAAACCACCGATCCCGCGATTCAACACGCCGTTTCGTATCTCGTCGACGAACAGAACGCCGATGGTTCGTGGAGCGAGGACGAATTCACCGGCACCGGCTTCCCGTGCGTCTTCTACCTGAAATATCACCTCTATCGCAATTCTTTCCCGTTGTACGCGCTGGCGCGTTTCCGCAACCAGTCGCAAGACATCACACAATTCTGCGCCATGACTTTTAAGCCGGCCGAATTCAGGCTGCGCAGCGGATTCTAGAGCCGCGATGCGGTTTCCCGTAAGGTTCACCTCAGACTTCCAACTCGGAGTCGCCGCTCGCATCCTGCGCACACGCGGCCGCCAGCCTTTGGTCGTGAAGCTGTCTCCTTACTCGGCGACGAATGCGAGTTGCTTGCCGTCGATTGAATCGGCGACCCGCGTTGTGTGGGTTGGCGGGGCCGAGCCTCTGGAGTATCCCGACATTCCACGCTACACCAACGCATTGGCCAATGCGGGCCGCGAAGTCTTTCTTCAAACCGACGGCAAATTCCTGCGTCGGCGGGTGCACGAATTCCAGCCGTCGTCGTTTTTTCGGTTGGCGTTCCGATTTGACGAGACAGACGCGGGCCTCCATGCGGATGCCATCGAAGCGATTCGCATCGCGAAGCTTTCGGGATTTCTCACGATTGGATTCATGCTCCTGCGCGCGCCCGAAGATACGGACGCGTTGATCAAGCTCCACGCCGAGATACGCAAGCTCGATCTCGATGGGAGCTTGATCCTGCCAGCCGCTTCAAATCCTGGGGTCGATCGCGCACTGGCTAGGCTGCGCAGCCGCCTGCTCGATGGCCGCTGGTCGGGATTGTCGCAATTGTTTGACGAGGTCGCGTTGCCTGGGTCCATGGCGCGCGCGCCGCACCCCGTCGAGGTCTCGCACGGAATGCAAGAAGCTTCCTCGGCCGGCGATTTAGAAGAAGGAGCACAAGCCTGATGCCGACGCTGGTCACAGGCGCCGCCGGATTTCTCGGCAGTCACGTTGCGCGCCAGTTGGTCGCGCGCGGCGAAAGCGTTCGCGTGCTGCTGCGTCCCTCAAGCCAAAACCGCGCGATTGCAGACTTGCCCCTCGAATACGTTACCGGCGACTTGCGCGACACCGAATCCCTCGATCGCGCGCTGAAAGGCGTTGACCGCGTCTTCCATGTCGCCGCCGACTATCGCCTCTGGGCCAAAGACTCGAAGGACATCTACGACTCCAACGTGGGCGGCACAAAAAATATTCTCGGTGCGGCGAAACGTGCTGGGGTCAAGCAATTCATCTATACGAGCACGGTCGCAACAATCGCGGTCGATCGACCCGCTCCGCCCAACGAGAAAACTGACGCGAAGCTCGACGAAATGATCGGCCACTACAAGCGCTCGAAGTGGATGGCCGAACGCGAAGCTGTTAGCGCGGCCAAGGAAGGCTTGCCGGTCATCATTGCGATGCCCACCACGCCGGTCGGCCCGTGGGACTGGAAGCCCACGCCCACTGGTAAAATCATCCTCGATTTTCTGAACGGCAAAATGCCCGGTTACGTCGACACCGGGCTTAATTTCGTGGGCGTCGAAGAATGCGCCGCCGGACATTTGCTCGTCGCGGAAAAAGGAAAAGTTGGCGAGCGCTATCTGCTCGGCGGCGAAAACCTGACGCTGAAGCAAGTACTCGACATGCTGGCGAATATCACGAAGCTGCCCGCGCCGCGCCTCAAAATTTCGCACGGCGTCGCGCTGGGCGCTGCCTACGCCAGCACATTTTTTTCGCGCCTCGTTGGCAAAGAGCCCGGCATTCCGGTGGAAGGCGTCAAGATCGCGCAGCACAAGATGTTCGTCGATTGCGGCCGCTCGCAACGCGAGCTAGACTTTAAGGCAGGCCCCGTCTCGGCAGCCCTGCAACGCGCCGTGCGTTGGTACGAATCCAATGGGTACGTGAGCAAGCGGCGCGCCAAGCGAATCGCTCGCACGGCGGCGTAACGTGGCAGCATCCACAACCACAATTTCAACCGGCAAGCCGATGTTCGTGCTGGTCACCTTTGCGGTCGACGCCGAATTTGCGCCTTGGCGCGAAATCCGCCGCTTCCGCAAAGTAAAGCTCAATGAAAAACATTGGTCGGGTGGCGCCGATGTTTACGAAACCCAAGTCGGCGATTGCTGTGTCTGGGTCATTCTGACGGGTATGGGTATCAAGAGTTTCGATTTCAAGTCCGCGCTGTGCCTTCGCAGCGCCGGTCTCGACGCCGTCATTTCTTCCGGACTTTCGGGTGCGCTCAAGGGGCCATATCGCGTAGGCCAGATCGTTGTGCCGAAACGCGTTGGCACGCTTAGCGACACCGCCGGCCTGTCCACGGCCGCCTCTCTCGCCGATCTAGCCGAACGCCAAGGCGCAACCATCATCGAAAGTTTGCTCACGGCCGATCGCATCATCGATTCACAGGAAGAAAAGGCGCGCCTGGCCCAGTTTGCCGACGCGGTCGACATGGAATCCTTCCATATCGTCCACGAATTTTCCCTCGAAGCTGCTCCCGTCACCGTCATCCGTGCCATCAGTGATGCCGCCAACGAAGACCTACCCCTCGACTTCTCGAAAGTCGTCACCAACACCGGGCAACTGAAAGTCGGGCCGCTCATCAAAGAACTAGTGTTACAGCCGACTGCCATTCCTGATTTAGTCCGGTTTGCGAAGCAGAGTAGGGAAGCGGCGAAGAACCTCGTCCATTTTCTGGACGTTTTTTTGCGCGCGCTGACGCCCGAACTGATCCGCTGCGAAGCGCGAACGGCAACGACATGAGCTCACAACCCACGACGAGCGCGTCAGCGACGCTGAACCCGATTCCGAAAACGATGCGCGCCGGTGTCTTCCGCGAAAAGGGCATCGTCCGCGTCGAAGAAGTGCCCGTACCCGACGTCGGTCCAGGCGAAGTTCTCATCAAAGTCGCCGCGTGCGGGATCTGCGGCACCGACATCAAGAAAATCTTCCAGCGCTACGTCGAACCGCCCCAAATTCTCGGCCACGAACTGGCCGGCACCGTCGTCGCCGTTGGCTCTGGCGTGGAAAAATTCAAGCCCGGCGATCGCGTGATGAGCTTCCACCACACGCCGTGTGGCACCTGCTTCTACTGCGAAAATCGCCTCTTCTCGCAATGCAAGCAATACAAGACGACCGGCCTCACCGCTGGCTTCACTCCCAACGGCGGCGGCTTTGGTGAGTACGTCAAAGCCATGCCCTGGGTCGCCGAACGCGGCATCGTGCCGCTGCCCGACAATGTCAGCTTCGAAGAGGCCACCTTCATCGAGCCGATCAACACCATCGTCAAGGCCGTCCAGAAAGCCCGCATCAAACAAGGCGAGCACGTCCTGGTGATTGGCTGCGGCCCCATCGGCCTCCAGCTCCTGATGGTCGCCAAACTCGAAGGCGCCCGGATTTACACCAGCGACCCCGTCGCGCAGCGCCGCGCCAAAAGCCTCGAGCTCGGTGCAATTGAATCTTTCGACCCGAGCGGTGGTAAGCTTATAGAAGCGGTAAAGTCCCGAACCGGGGCAAGAGGGGCAGACGCGGTTTTAGTCGCGGTTGCCCATCCGAGTATCGTCACAGATGCGCTGGCAGCGGCGCGACCCGGGGGACGCATCCTATTATTTGCTGCGAACGACCCAGTAACCAGAATCGAGTTCCCGGCGGCAGCGGTTGGGATCGACGAGAAAGAAATCTTGGGTAGCTATAGCGCTGCTGTAGACATCCAAGATGCAGCGGCGGAGCTAGTGCTCTTGCGGAAACTGCCGGTGATGCAAATCGTCACCCACCGGTTTCCGCTCGATAGAATTCAGGAAGCGCTGGACCTTGCGGCGCATCCCTCGGCAGACTCGCTCAAGATTCTGATCACTCACGAATGAGATCAACCACGACAAAGAAGATTGAATATCTCGGCGAAGAAGCCGCGGCGGTAGTACGCGCGCTTTTTCCGCAGAAGATGACGGCCGCAGTTCTGTACGGCAGCGAAGACCTGCGCATCGAGAAGATCGACGTTCCATCGCTTGGCGCCGACGAAGTGCTGTTGCGCGTGCGGCTTGCTCTTACCGACGGCACCGACCTTAAAGTTTGGCAGCGTGGATACCACGCGCGCATGATCCAGCCGCCCGCCGTTTTCGGCCACGAAGTCGTCGGCGAAATCGCCGCCCTCGGCAAGCGCGTCGATTCACGCTGGCGTGTCGGGCAGCGCGTAATCGCCGCCAACTCCGCGCCTTGCCTGCGCTGCTTCCATTGCCGTCGTGGCCAGGAAAATCTCTGCGAAGACCTGCTCTTCAACAACGGCGCCTACGCCGAATATCTGCGCATCCCCGGCCGCATCGTGATGGAAAACATGCTCGAAGTGCCGCACTCGGTCGATGACGGCAGCGCCGCGCTCGTCGAGCCGCTGGCCTGCGTGCTGCGCGGCATTCATGAGATGGAAGTCCGCACCGGCGACACCGCGGTGGTCATCGGTTGCGGCCCGATCGGCCTGAAATACGTCCGTATGCTCTCTCGTCGCGGGCTGCGCGTGATCGCGCTGGCCCGCCGCGCTGCTCCACTCGAACTCGCGCGTCGTTTGGGCGCAAGCGCCACGATCAATGTCACCGAAGTCGGCGACTTGGTGGAAGCGGTCAAGACTCTCACCGAAGATCGCCGCGGCCCTGACGCAGTCGTGGAAGCCGCCGGCAATCCCGCTACATGGAAGCAGGCTCTCGCGATGGTGCGCCGTGGCGGCGTCGTGAATTTCTTCAGCGGCTTACCCGCCGGCCAGTTTGTCGAGATCGAACCCGCCGAAATTCACTACTCCGAAATCAAGATCATCTCGCCGTTCCATCACACGCCGCGCTTTATTCGCGAAGCGCTCGAAGCCATCCGCCGCGGCGACATCCTCGCCCACGACTTTGTCACCGAAGAGATTCGCCTCGACGAGCTCCCGCAAGCCTTCGAGCGCATGAAGTCCCGCAGCGGCGAAATCAAGCTAGCCGTTCGCCCGTGACATTCCGTTTCGCCGTCAATTGATTCCAGTCGTTGGTCTGGGTTTGTGGGTCGCGGCTTTAGCCGCGACAGGAACGCAAGTTCTAGAAACGGCTTTAGCCCCTGAGGTAAGTGTTTCGACTTTCGAGACAAAATGCTTCGTCCCAACGAACTCGAAATCGCCGCCAAAGCCCCGCCTCCCGGCTGCTCCCCAGCCGCAGCGCAGCAGTTCACCCGCTGGCTCGCCACGCATCACTACGAAAATTTCAATGTCGTATCCTGGCTTCTCCCCAAAGAACTCCACCAGCATTTCTACAACGTCTACGCCTACTGCCGCTGGGCCGACGATCTCGGCGACGAAATCCCCGACCCAAATCGCGCCCTCGAACTCCTCGATTGGTGGGAGCGCGAACTCAATGCCTGCTACGAAGGCCATCCTTCGCACGCAATTTTTGTCGCCCTCCGCGAAACCACCCTCGCCAAAGACATCCCGAAACAACCGTTCGCCGATCTCCTCAAAGCTTTTCGCCAGGATCAGACCGTCAAGCGCTATCCCAATTGGGACGCCGTCCTCGACTATTGCGTTTACTCCGCGAATCCGGTCGGCCACCTTGTCCTCTACCTCTGCGGCTACCGCGACCCGGAGCGCCAGCAACTCGCCGACGCAACCTGCACCGCGCTGCAACTCGCGAATTTCTGGCAAGACGTCTCGCGCGACCTCGAAAAGGGACGCATTTACATCCCGCTCGACATCGCCGCCTCTCATGAAGTCTCGGAAGCCGACATTGTCACCCGCCGCTTCAGCGACAACTACGTACGGCTGATGAAGGAACTTGTCGCCCGCACGCGCCATCTCTTCGGTGAAGGACTGCCGCTGGTAAAAATGGTCGACGCGCGCCTCAGTGTCGATCTAGAAATGTTCGGCCGTGGCGGCATCGCCGTTCTCGATGCGATCAAATCCAGCGGTTACAACACACTTCAGCACCGCCCCTCAATCAGCAAGTCCAAGCAAGCCCGCCTCCTTGGCCGCTCGGTAGCGGTTCACCTGGCCGCCAAACTGAGTCGCAAATCCGCCGACCAATCTGTAGGGGCACGGCACGCCGTGCCCGAGTCGCCCAGGCATGCTATTGCAGGCGCCCCGAGCACTGCCGCGACTTCACCCTCGACCACCCTCGCCGACTCCTACGACGCCTGCTTCCGCATCGCCAAAGCCGCCCACAGCAATTTCTACTACGCCTTCTTCCTCCTCCCGAAATCCCGCCGTGACGGCATCGTCGCCCTCTACGCCTTCATGCGCCTCATTGACGATGTCGCCGACGAAGGCGAAGACCTCACGATCAAACAGCGCGGCCTGGCCAAATGGCGCGCTGCCCTCGACGCCGCCGTTACCGGCTCTCCGGTCGACTCCGATTCCTCGCCCGCAGGTGCCGCCGAAGTTCTTCCCGCGCTCGTCGACACCATGCGCCGCTACAACATGCCCGCGCGCTATCTCCACGACCTCATCTCCGGCGCCGAAATGGATCTCACCGTCCGCGACTACCAGACCTTCGATCGCCTCCGCGAATATTGCTATCGCGTCGCCGGCACCGTCGGTCTCACCTGCACCCACGTCTTCGGCTTCACCGATCCACGCGCGCTCGACCTCGCCGAGAAACTCGGCCTCGCCTTCCAGCTCACCAACATCATTCGCGACGTCCACGACGACTACGCCCTCGGCCGCGTCTATATACCCGAGGAAGACCTGCAGCGCTATAACGTCGCTCCCGAAGACTTCGGCCGAAGCGAAGCCACTCTCGGCGTTCGCGAACTTCTTCGCTTCGAAGCCGACCGCGCCTGGCAAAATTATCAGGAAGGCGCGGAACTTCTCGGCCTCATCGACCCCGAAAGCCGAGGCACGCTTTGGCTCCTCACCCAGACCTACAGCGCGCTCCTCGCGCGCATCGAATCCCTCGACTTCGCGGTGTTCGGAGAGCGCGTACGTCTTTCGCGCGCTGAAAAAATGCTATTCATCGCCCAGGCCCGTTTCGGGCGCGTGACGGAAGAGAACATCATTGAAAAGTGTGATCGTGATCGGCGGCGGCCTGGCGGGGCTGGCGGCCGGCGTCGCGCTAGCTGAAGCGGGTTGGCGTGTTCGTTTGTTCGAACAGCGTCCTTTCCTCGGTGGCCGCGCAACATCCTATGTCTTGCCCGACGGCGAACACGTCGACAATTGCCAGCATGTCACGCTCGGCTGCTGCACCAATCTCGACGACTTTTACCGCCGCGTCGGTTCCACGAACAAAGTGAAATTTTTCGACCGTCTGCTCTTCCTCGATCCGCAAGGCCGTCGCGGCGAAATGGAAGCCGGCGTCCTCCCCGCTCCGTTCCACATGACCGGCTCGTTCGCCAAATTCGCGCCACTTTCGCTCGCCGACAAAATTTCCGTCGCTCGCGCGATGCTCACGATTCTCCGCACCAGCGGCCATCCGTCAGGCGTCGACACCCCAGCCGGCATCTCCATGCTCGATTGGCTCCAGAGCCAGCATCAAACGCAACGCGCGATCGACCGCTTCTGGCGCGTCGTTCTGGTGAGCGCGCTCGACGAAGAGCTCGACAAAACCGACGCCCGCTTCGGCATCGACGTTTTCTGGAAAGCATTCCTCTCCAACAGCCGCGGCTACCGCATGGGGGTACCAGTCGTTCCGCTCGCCGAACTCTACGACGGCTGCCGCGCCTTCATCGAAAAACGGGGAGGGGAAGTCCAACTCCGCTCACCGGTTCGTTCTCTCAAGTTCGAAAACAACTTGATCGTCGCAGTAGGTTTCGACAACAATCGCAACGAATCCGCCGACGCCTACGTCTTCGCTGTACCGCACGATACCTTCGCGAAGCTTCTCCCTTCCGAAGTCGCCGCGAAAGACGCGGCTTTCCGCAACCTCGACAAGATCCAGGATGCCCCCATCACCGGCGTGCATTTCTGGTTCGATCGTGAGGTCACCCCAGAGCCTTTCATCACGCTGCTCGACACGACGGTCCAATGGGTTTTCAACAAGACCGCTCTCTACGGTTCCGAAACTGCCTCCCTCAACGGCGAGCCCCAGACTGCGAAAGATTCCGCCAAGCAGTACCTCCAGCTCGTCATCAGCGCGTCCTATGACTTGTTGCAGAAGCCGCGTCAGGAAATCATCGACCTCTGCCTCAAAGAAATCCGTCAGGCGCTCCCCGCCGCACGCGAAGCAAACCTCCTGAAGGCCACCGTCATCAAAGAAGCAGCCGCCACTTTTTCGCCGCAACCTGGTGTTGACCGTTGGCGCCCGAATCAGGAAACCGGCGTCGACAAACTTTTTCTGGCGGGAGATTGGACGGCGACCGGCTGGCCCGCGACCATGGAAGGAGCTGTTCGCAGCGGTTATCTTGCGGCCGAAGCGGTTACGCGAGTCGATGGCACGGCAAAAAAATTTCTGCAGCCCGATCTTGGCGCGAATGGGTTGGTTTCACTCTGGGCGGGGAAACGGAATCGCCCGCTCTAGCGTCCAATCACCAGGGCTATTTTTTTCGATCGTCTCGTACGATCCCACGTGGCGTTCGACGACCGTCAGATCTTCCGCCGCAGCGTCGATGCGTTTGTATTCGCCTTCCTCGCGCCGCAAAAAAGTTTCGTACGCAGTCTGCGTCACCCAGTAGTCGCCAGTGAGGTACACACGCGGTTTCGCCAAGTCTCGGAACAAATACGTTCCCGCATGGTTCGAATCGCGACGAAACAGGGATTCCCAGTCACCACCCGGACCGTAGACTCTTTCAAACCGTTCTTCGCAACCGGGCTTGACTTCGAACTCCCAGAGGACTAAAAACATAGTTGTCCCATCTCCTGCTCGAACGTCGGTAATCCTTTACGAACCTCTGGGGAAGATAGCGCAGGGCGGTCGAGTGTAGCAATTCGGTCGATTTTGCCGATCCCGGTGCTTTTTGGCTGGCTTGGCGTTCTCGGTCGACGTAGCGATCCGGTCGTTGTATTCCGATTGGATAAATCAGGTTGCGGTGCGGATCATCCTGCCCTCGCAGTGCGATGACTTGGGCTTAGCAGGTGCCACAGGCCGTCGCGTCAGGATCGCCGTGTACGGCCGTGTATAACGACAGGCCGTAAGGGCATGGCACCGCCGCGTCTATCCCAGGTCGGGGTGGCCGCAAACGAGAACAATCCCCGTGCGCCGGTGCCAGGTCGCACCGCGCAACGCAAAATCGTTTTTATAAGCAGTCCGCCTCATACGACGGACGGAGGCAGTTGTGGATCGAAAATACAGCCACCGCGGCTATCGCGACGCGGAGCGCAACGAAAAAAAAGACAAATCCCACGGCGGACACAATCACGATCGTAAGCCGCCATCCGGCGGCCCTCGCCAGGCGGATCAGTTCGGCCCGCGCACCCCGCGCATGGTCGGCACCGTTACCCGCGCCCGCTGCTCCAACTGCGGCACCGTTCTAAACTCCGGCTTCGATCCCAACGGAAAATGTCCCAAGTGTGGTCTCGAACTCCACTGCTGCAAGCAGTGCCGCTTCTTCGACTCCGCCGCTCAATTCGAATGCACACAGTCCATTCCCGAGCGCATCACTCCCAAGGATGCACGCAACAACTGCAAGTTCTATGAGTTCCGTACCACCGTCGAAAAAGACACCGCCCCAACCTCTTATGCGCAAAAGTCTCCATCCACCACCATGCCCAGCGCTCCGCCGCGCCACAACGACGCCCGGCAGGCCTTCGAAGACCTATTCAAGAAGTAGCGATGACCGTCGCTGAAAGGACGTAGAGTGGGGCGTGGTTGTAGGGCGTTGCTTCCGCGCGCCCCGGGGAGCCGCACCAACAAGTCGTGTTCGTAGACTCCCATCCTCCCCGCAATCCTTCGCCACCCTAAAACCGGCATTTCCCGTATCCACCTGCATTCTCATCCCGCGCTCTGTAAAATCCACACCACCCGTATTTCCCCTATTGCTACACTCAATAACTGACGCTACAGTGACTCTGTTGTCTCCGTTCGACCCGAAGGACTCCCCTATGCCTCCTAGTCGACACCACTGGCTCACCGCGCAGCAAGCCGCCGTTGTAATGAACACCACCAGCGCCGAAGTCTGTCGCCTCCTCGCCCTCGGGCGCCTCGCCGGCACAAAGCAGAAGCAGCCCGGCCGGCCCGGCAATGGCCAGTGGCTCATCGACCCCAAGTCTGTCGCCCAGGAAAGGCGTCGTGCCGCCAAGCGCGCCGCGTGGCCCGCGCAACGCGGCCGCCCGCCGGAGAAACCCCGCTCTTCAAGAACGCCGAAATCTCGCCGCAAGAAATAACGTCGCCGCCCACGCCATAGGAGTGCGGCACCTCGCCCGGCCTTTACGCCGCAGGCCACACCCAAAAATTACCTTCCGAATCGCCAAGCCACAAAAACTCAGGCCAGCCCCTCAAAAAAAAGGAACTGGCCCGAGCCGTCAGGGAAAAATCCGATCCAACCGCTACAACCTCAAACTACCGGTTGTCGTGCCCGTGACCGTCGTTCTGGTCGTTGTCGTTCGCATCGTTGTCCTGCGCGCCCTTCGCGATGCCCGTGGCCGCGATAAACGGCCCGGCGGGCAACGCCGTTCCATTCACCACCGCAGCGCGCACCAGCACCACCGCTCCCACGCACGGCGACGGCACCGTCAGCTTTGCGCGAATCTCGGCATCGCCGGTCGGCGAAAGGCTCACCGCTCCGCTCGTCGCCACCACCGTGTTCGCACACACGACGCTCGCCGACACCGCCGATACGGGCCCGGTCGTACCCCCGGTGCTGGGCAGCACCAATCCATGCACCTCGACTCGTACTCGCCCATCATCGGTGATTACCGCGCGACCTTCACGCACAACCCACGCGGCACCGCCGCTCGCAACGCCTGCAATCGTCAGACCCGGATTCGATCCCACAACCGGCGCGAAGAATGACAGTTCATCCGCCATCGTTCCCACCGCGAACATCCCTGCCAAGGCACACCCCAACACCGCCGTTGAAATAGCTCGTTTCATTTTTGAGAACTTCCTCTCCTGAGTTTTGGCGCTGAGATTGACGAGAATCTCGTCGCTGCCGGCTAAGCCGGCCAACCGAAGCCTCACCCTGAGCGGGTCGAGGCAGGCTTCCGTCTTGAGAGCGAGCATGGCCCGCCACCCATCTCAAGTTGTCGGCCGTAAGTAAAAGGAATGTCTCGCAAGTCAACGCTTTCGCGAGGAAACACAGCTTCACTTTTGACATCTTCCGGATTTTATTTTTCCAAAGCGCAAACGACTGGATGACCGTGTAGCGAGGGAGGCAGTCCGCGGCGCGCCCTCCGGATTTTTCGTTGCTCTCACTCCCCAAGCACGCGCGGCAGACTCCAATGCTGCCACACGCTCACCACTCGCAAACTAAAACAAAGCAGACCGCCAACTGTCGCCGCCCACATTTGCGGCAGTCCAGCGCGATACGCCACCGTCATCAGGATCGCCCCCGCCAGTGCCGCCGTCGCATACACATCCGACCTCAACACCGTGGGAACCTGCGCCAACAAGACATCGCGCACCGTTCCCCCGCCCACTCCCGTAAACGTTCCCAGGAGCACTGCCACCAGCGGATGCATTCGAAACGCAAGCGCCTTCTGGGTCCTCACCATCGCGAACAGCGACAAACCCGCCGCATCCAGGATCACAATTTCGCCGGTCGTGCCGCTCGACGGGTCGATGTAAGAAGAAAACGATCGCTGCCCCGGCGAATGCCGTCGCTCCATATCTCCAATCGCGGAGCGAAGCTGGAGGCACATCTCCGATCAGCAGATCGCGAATAATTCCACCGCCCAGCGCGGTGGCAAACGCCAGCACCATCAACCCCATCAAGTCCAGATTCCCATGCACTGCCGCGACCGCGCCCTCGATCGCAAACACCAAAGTCCCCGCAATATCCCCACCGGACGAAAACCGGTCGTCTTTGTTCGTCATGCCCACTCACACCTGTCGGCCACCAACTCCAACCTCGCCATTCCATATGGAGTGCGGCGCTCCCGCGCCGCCTTTGAGGGGTCAACACCGCAATACGTCGCCCCGCGCCGCGTTCGCCCAACCGTGGCTAAGGCATTCTCGGCCGCCCGCGCAGTTTTCGCCGCCGTGAAGTGTCTCTCAACTCACCGCCGCGCCGACTCCGCTCCGCCCGGCTTACCACCGGCATCCGCCGTTTCGCTCTTCACTTTCACCATTTGCACCACCGCAATCTTCCCGTCCGTCACGATGGTGTCCCCTGTCGCGTTCCCCAGCTTCTTCGGTGCCGTCGGCCGGTCCACATACGCGTACGCCACACCCGTTCCCACAAACAACAAATCGGTCTGCACCCACTCCCGCTCCCGGTCCACGTGCGGATCGATCCGGTGTGTCCATTTCGTTCCCGACGCGCTGTTCTGCGTCGCGATGTCATGCGTCGCTGCCGCCACCCACACCTGCTGCCCTTGATACGTCTTCGGCAGCATCCACACGCGCACGTGATGCCGTTTCGCAAACGTGTCCAGCGATTTCTGGAACATTAGATCGGGCGGCCGCCCCTGCAGGGTCAGCGTCGACATCGGCGCGCTTCCATATCCCGTCTGCCGCAGCGTCGCCTGCGCCACTTTCAGCGCCGACTTCGCGTTTAAATTGTCCGCCTCAAACCATCCCGCTTCTCCAAACGCCGCGATTACTTGCTTCTGGCTTCCGAGAAACATCAAGTTCGTCGGATCCGACGGCACGTTTCCGGGCGTTGCCGTCCGCATCGGGGCCGTGGTCGCCAGCTTCATCAACTCGGCGTCGACCGGTATCAGCTTCCATCCCTGCCAGCCCACCTTTTCTTTCATCATCGACGGGCGAACGATCTGCACCTGCACGTCCGTTCCCGCCGGAAACATGATTTCGCGCCGGATCGACAGTCCGTAGACCGTCGAAACGCCCTTGATCGTGTATCCCGCGATCGGATTCGCCGCGCTGAACGCCGCCATCGCCAACCCCGCCTTCTTCGAAGCATGCGGCTGAACAATCCCCAATATTTCGTTGTTCCGCACCGTCTCCCTCGCGTTGTCCACGTCGATCACGCGCGCGTAGAGCGGCGACTTCGTCCCGTCCTTGTGCAAAATATTCGAGAAATCCAGCACCAGCCTCGGCCGCGAATATTTGTCCGGCGCCTTTGTCGCAAACAGGATCGTGCCGTTCACCTTCGTTCCCGGCGGCACCACCGGTTGGCCGTCCGGGCATGCGATGTATTCTCCCCCTTTGCACAGCGGATACGTCACGGTGCCCAGGATCGGGTCGCCGGTTCGCGATCGGTCGCTGTACACCGGCGTGTCCAGCCGGATGCTCATCGTGTTCCCGGGAACCAGATCCGCTTTCCGCGATGCTTGAATCGCCAGATCGGGCGTCTTGGGCAATCCTTCCTGCCCTCGATCGCTGAAAAATTGATAAAATGCCGCCAGGAATCCGCTGCTCGCCCCGTTTTCGATCAAGAGCGTTTGAATCTCAAACGTTGGCGCGTACAGCGAATAGTCCAGCGCGGTATCCTGATACATATCTTCCTTGTTGATGTCCACGCCCTTGGCAACGAGCGCGTCCGCGATCTCCTCGTACTTGATCAGCGTCGAAGGTTTCGTGCTGTAGCTCGATCCAAACACCGTCCAGTGCAGCGCCGTGCGCCCCTGCGCGTCCGTGCTTTTGATGTCCGTTCCGCTGTCGATCAATTTCTGCGCGTTCGTCAAATGCTCCAGAATTTCTTTCTCTTTCGTCAGCCGCGTCGCCTGATACAGCTCCTGGATCAGCGGCGTCGTCTGCGAGACGTCCATCGTCACGGCCGCCGGCTCCAATTCACCCTCGTCCGCGTCTTCGTCCGGAATTACCGCGTCGGTAATGACCTTCGGCTTCTCGCCCCCCGGCGTCTTCGTATTCCCCGCCGTCGGCTCCTGCTCGTGCGCTGTGCCACCGGTCGCCGCTCGCCGTCCGCCCGACGAAGACGCGAACGCGCCGCCGTTCTGCGTCACGATCACAAACGCAGCCAACACAACCGCAGAAAATAGGGAGACAACTTTTTGCCGGGAAGCCATACGGTCAATCCTTTGTGAGTTTTCTATGTGGGGTTCGACGACAAACGCAAACCGGGGCCGCGCCGACACGCAGCTGCCCGCCCAATTCCATTTCGTCGCCGAAATAATGACAGCCCCCAGCCCAACGCGCAACCCCACCAGCTCTTGGTTGGTTTTGCAGCAAGCGGCAAAAATCAGTCCGAAGGCGATGTTTGTGGGTCGCGGCTTCAGACACGACATAAAACCTGCCAAGAAGGGGCTTCAACCCCTAACGTATGCCGCCAACTTCACCAGCATAAATTCCCCGATGCTATACTCCGCCCAGATGCCCGAACCTGCTCTCCATCTAGGCTCCTCTTCCTTCACCGCCGATGGCTGGTCGGGTCCCTTCTATCCCAAAAACTTAAAATCCGCCGACCGCCTTTCCTTCTACGCCACCCGCTTCGACACCGTTGAAATCGATTCCACCTTCTACGGCTGCCCCAGCGTAAAAACCGTCCAGAACTGGTTCGACAAAACTCCCGCCAATTTTGTCTTCTCGCTCAAAGCCCCCAACATCATCACCCACGACAAGCTCCTCGAAGATTGCCACGCCGATCTCAACGAGTTCCTCGAAACCGCATCGCTGCTGAAAGAAAAGCTCGGCCCTGTGGTTTTCCAGTTTCCATTCTTCGATCGCCTGAAATTTCCCACGCAGCAGGATTTTCTAAAGATTCTCGAGCCGTTCCTTTCAAAACTTCCCGGCGACAAGAAATTCGCCATTGAAATCCGCAACAAAAACTGGCTCGATGCTAACTTCGCCGATCTCTTGCGGCACCACAAGATCGCCTTGGTCCTGCAGGATTTATCGACGATGCCCGCTCCGCACGACCTCGAACGAAAATTCGATCCCGTCACCACCGACTGGACCTACATCCGCTGGCTCGGCGACCGCAAATGGATCGAAGGCGTCACCGTCAAGTGGGACAAGCCCGTCATCGATCGCACGCCGCAGCTCATGCGCTGGATCGACTTCTGCTTCAAGATCCGCCACCGCGGCGTCACCATCTACGCCTACGCCAACAACCACTACTCCGGCTTCTCGCCCCACACCATCGACCAGTTCCGCACCCTTTGGCGTCGAAAAGGCCACCCGTCCTTGCCCGAACCAGCACCCGCTCCAGCTTCGGTTCCCGCCGAGTCTCCCGAATCGCCACCTCAACCCGAGCAGCCCAATCTCTTCGACGTGCGTTGACGGGAAGCGACTTCGATTAGCTCTGACAAGGTGACGGAGTAATTTGTGGGTCGCGGCTTCAGCCCCTGAAGTACTCACCGACCAACACTGGTTCGAACGTCCACGCCATCGGCGCATCCCACAATTGAACATTACTGAAACAGCGCCTAACAACGAAACACTTCTATGCTACCCTCCCGCATGAAGCTCACGAACCATCCCGCTCCGTTTTTCTCTCCCGTTCGCGAATTTCTCGAGAAAATCACCTCCGCAACCCCAATCAATCCAAATACCTCCAGGCTCCGCTGCGTTTTCGCACTGGGCGGGATTCAGTAATTCTCGTTATTCCCATCACTTCCAGACGACGGGAGAATCGACGGGGTTGCACCCCTTTCATCCCATTTTGGAACGACGTCACTTTCCCATCGGGAAAAGCGTGGGACGTTCTGGGGATTGGGCGGCGATCTTTTCCAATTCGGGATATTTCACACGGAGCGGATCGGGGACATTGACCTTGGCGCCCTTCAGCATGCTGAGGAGTTGCAGGGCATTCACGACGCCTTTGCCGAGGTAGTGGTTGTTGGTGACCGCGAAGACTTTTTGCGTGTGCTCCCCTTCGGCGCGGATGCGGTCGGCCCAAGGGGTCAGCTCTTCGGTGGAGTACAGATAGTTGTAGCGCTCGAACGATGGGATTGCGGGATCGTCGTTGAACCAGGTGTCGTAGCGGCGCCCGTGGAGGCGGATGTAGCCGAGGGGCGCGATTGGCGCGCGCTTCGACGACGCTTCGGCATCGCGCGGCAAGCACGAAGACGGATCGAGCGGCGTGTCTCGCGGTTCGATCGAACGGCCGATGATGGGCTGATCGATGTTGCAGAGTGCCGCGTGGTGTTCGCGCAGCAGCGCGTAAACCTCCGGCGCGTTCCACGATGCGTGGCGCAATTCGACGGCGAGTGGGTAGTCGGCGAATCGCTGGAGCAGTACGGTCAGGCTCACCATGGTTTCGGCCGTGCGATGAAACGAGAAAGGGAACTGGGCGAGTACTGCGCCGAGCATGCCCGCGGCCCGCAGGACGTCGAAGCCTTCGCGCACGGCGCGTTCATGCTCGCGCGTCGCGATCGGATCGTGGGTGAATTTCTGCCACAGCTTTGCGGTGAACAGAAACTGCGGATTCGCCGCGACGCGCTCGAGCCATTGTTTAGCGTGGTCGGCGCGCATCGGGGAATAGAACGACGTGTTGATTTCGATCGTGTCGAAAAATTGCGCGAGGTAGGTGGCTTCGTGGAAGCCCTTCGGGCGGCGCGCCGGGTAGACGTAGCCGGCCCAGTCCGTGTAGGACCAGCCGGCGGGGCCGATGCGGATTTCGGGGCGAGGATTCGGGGCGATCATGTTTGCGTGGGTGGCTAAGAGGGCGCGCTGAAGCGATGCCCTTACATGTCGATTTGAGGCTCGATGCAGAGTAGGCGGGGCGACGCAGGTGTGTCAACGTGAGTGCGTGCGGGGCTGAAACCTCTGCTTGATGGTGCGAGGTTCGAACATGGGAAGCTGGCCGGGGGTACGGTTTCGGTTTCGCAATTGAGGTGGCAAAACGGGTTTGCCGCGCGCTCGGCGCGGCGCTATGCTGGGGCTACTATGCGGCGCACAGCGGAAGTCTGCGTTGCCTTTCCTGCAGCAAATCCAACCCACGGGTGCATTCATGAAATTTTCCATCAGCTACAAGCATGTCGAGGCGCACGAGGCTGTCGAAACCGATACCGCGCACGCCGTTGAGAAATTGTCCCGCCTTCTGAAATTCTATGAACCTGATCTGGTGCAGCTGCACGGGGTTTTTTCGCAAAACCCCCACAAAGAAGAGCACTCCTTTTCGCTGAACCTTTCTCTACCAACCGGGACGCTGCACGCCACCGGCACTGGCGAAAACGTTCGCGCCGCTTGCAAGGCGGCGTTCGCCGAACTCGAATCGCAATTGAAGAAGCATCAATCCCGCCTTCGGCACGACCACGAATGGAAGCGCAAGCAGCGTCCGCGAATGACTCCACCGCTGCCGCAAACGTGATGCCGACGATCTAACATCCCGCATACGCAGAGTCACCGAGACGCACTCGATCCCGGATCCGCATTGGGGTTGTTGGGAACGGGTTTGTTGCGACGAAGAAATTCGGACCGACGAATCTGCGAATGCAATAATGCAAATCCCGAAACGCTTCAAACGCCCGTCGTTGTAACGTTTTTGTAACCACCCTTGGTTTCGCGTATCCAACCGCGTATCACCCACTCCCCTGATGTGAGGGGCAGGAAAAGATTTCAACAGCGTCTCAACACAGCCCAGTCGTGTTGGGAATCGAGCTCCTGGAGTTTGCAAATCCCGGGCATCGGTTCGGCGTTGTGGAAATCATCGCGGCTGAGTGTTCTCAGCCATTGGACAGAAATCGAAAGTTACATCGCTAAAGCTTCGCTGCTTTCCGATGTGCCCGTGGTCAGTGCACAGCGGCAAAGGGGGTGGGTGTGTCTTCAAATCAAAAGATGGTGCGGTTGGTGGCTATCACTGCGCTCGCTAGCGGTATGTTGCTGTCGGCGCACATCTTCCTGCGATCCCAATCCATCGCGGAGGCTTCGGCCCGAAGTGACGGGCAGGACGATTTGCAAAAGGTAAAAAATCCGGAGCACGATAGAGACGACGATAGCGATGATCACGCGGAACGCCTGACCAATCGTGGCCGGGAGATTTTTCGCTTTGATACGTTCGGCGATGAAGCGTTTTGGGGCGATACGATTCATCTGCATCAAGCGATCGAAGGGGCAAAGCTCGGCGGTGTGGGTCCCGGAGTCAGTCCCGCAACGGCGTTGGCGGTGGGGCTGAAAGTGGATGTCGACGCGCTTCCTTCTTCTCTTGTGCAGGCGCTGAAGAAAGGCCAGGTCAATCTCAATGATCCCGCTACGACGCTGGCGCTGCTGAAGCTGAATGCGGTTGTTGGCGTTGCCGGAATTTTCAACGAGCAGGGAACGCTGAAGTCGATGGGCATCCAATGTGCGTTGTGCCATTCCACAGTGAACGATTCACTGGCGCCCGGCATCGGGCAACGGCTGGATGGCTGGGCGAATCGCGACTTGAATGTCGGTGCGATCATAGCGCTTGCGCCGGACCTGTCCTTGCCGGCGAAATTGCTGGGGGCTGATCAGACGACGGTGCGAAAGGTGCTCAACAGCTGGGGCGCTGGACATTTCGATGCAGAGTTGTTCATGGATGGCAAAGCATTTCGTCCAGACGGAAAAACTGCGGCGGTCCTGATACCGCCGGCGTTTGGACTGGCCGGTGTGAATTTGCATACGTGGACGGGATGGGGCTCGGTTACATACTGGAACGCGTTCGTCGCGGTTCTTGAGATGCATGGCAAAGGAAACTTTTTCGATTCGCGATTGAACGATATGGAGCAATTCCCGGTCGCGGCGCAAAACGGTTTCGCAGACGTAAAGAACGATCCCGACCTGGTGACGTCGAAACTCGCTCCGCTCCATTTCTATCAACTTGGGCTTGTTGCTCCGAAGCCGCCGAAGAGCAGCTTTAACGAAGAGGCTGCCGAACGAGGGAAGAAGGTTTTTGAAGGTCAGGCCAAGTGCGCGAGTTGCCACGTTGCGCCGTTGTTCACCGAGCCCGGATGGAACATGCATACGCCGGAGGAAATTGGCGTCGACGATTTTCAGGCCAATCGAGCTCCGGACAAGCGCTACCGGACTTCTCCACTGAAGGGTTTGTGGACACACACCAAAGGTGGCTTCTATCACGATGGGCGGTTTGCGACGTTGGGTAGCGTGGTCGATCACTACAACACCTTCTTTGGGTTGAATCTGAGTCAGGATCAGAAGGCGGATTTGGTTCAATACCTTAAATCGTTGTAGGGCGGGGGCTCTGCCGCGCGTTTCTTGATGGGCGAGCGGTACGATCGAGTGGTGCAGCGGTTTCCTGCCCAACGGGAGCTCCCATGTCTCGACCACGAACGGAAACCGCACGCACCTTCGGTATGGTGCTCCACTCATTCCTAGAAATGGCCGTCGCCTAGTTGGTCAGTGCGACAGGTACTGCACGAATTAAAGTCGAATCCACTAAAATTGGGACTCTCCATCAGGCGCAGGCGCGCCTGCCGTGTTAGTTTGCGTTCGAGCAAATGGATTTGAGCCATGGGCGCTAAAGACGACAAGTTGGTGGGACGGCTTGCGGGCGTTGTGCTCGACTCGCTGGACGCGACTGGAGATGCCGGCGAACTGGCGCGGCGCGCGTATCAGAGCCGCTCCGGATTCTTTCGTCTGTTCCAGGCGCTGATCGAGGAAAGCCCCGGTGCGATGAGGCGGCGATTGCTGCTGGAGCGTGCTGCGTGGCAGTTGGCGCGCACCTCGGCTTCGGTCACAGACGTCGCGCTGGACGCGAGCTACGGTTCGCTCGAAGCGTTTACGCGGGCGTTCCGCGCGGCGTTCGGGTTGTCGCCGAGCATGTATCGGCGGACGGGTGTGACGCGAATTCATTTGCCCGCGCCAAATGCATTCCATTTTCGGCCAACGGAGTCACAGTTGAAAGGAGCGAACACAAACATGGACCTCTTCGATCTTTTTGCGGGCACGGAATCCTGGTACACGCGGCGTTTGTTGAAAGAAGCCACCGCACTCAGCGACGGCCAGCTCGATCAGTCTCTGGACGGCATCGCAAAGGTTTTCCCCTGGGACAAGCCGGACCGAAACCTGCGTGAAATACTGGAGCGCATGGTGCAAACCAAAGAAGTGTGGGCGGCCGCGCTGACCGGCGGAGAAATGCCCGCTCTGGATGGACTGCCTGCGAAGGAACGCACTCCGGCGGCGATGCTCGAGCGATTCGAGAAGGCGGAAGCGGATTTTCATCGCATCTTGCGTGACGTTCGGGATCGTGGCGCGTGGGACGAGAGTTTTGTCGATGCGCTGTGCGAGCCGGCGGAGACGTTTACGTACGGCGCGATGTTCGCGCACGTGATTACATTTAATGCCTATCGCCGCCTGTCAGCGCTGGATGCGTTCCATCGCCTGGGAGTGAAGATGCCAGGCTCGGGCTGCCCGACGGAGTATGAGGCGACGATCACTCCGCGCGCGACGGCGGCCAAGTGAATCCGAACGGAGGCACGCCGCGATGAATCGCACGGACGCGGGAGTGTGGATAGGTCGAGCTTTCGCAGCGTTAGCGATGCTGGTGATGATTGGAAGCGCGCTGGCGAAATTCGCGCGCGCACCGGAAATGGTGAGCGGACTGGCGAAAGCCGGTTTCCCAGATAACGCCATTCTTCCAATCGCCACGTTGGAGTTGCTATGTGCGCTGCTCTATCTTTGGCGTCGCACCGCGATCGTTGGAACGCTTCTCGTGACAGGATATCTCGGCGGAGCAATCGTGGTTCAGATCGTAAGCCGCCAAACCGTTGCGATTCCAGTGATCGTCGGGATGCTAGCCTGGGCCGGAACGTACCTGAGGATTCGCGAATTGCGCCAGTTCTTACGCGTTGAAGACCGCTTGGCTTCGAATCGGTTCGATCGCGCGACCTAGCGGTTTCTTTCCACCGATCCGGGTTTTAGTTCGGAGAGGAAGGCGCGTTGGATTCGGTTTAGGCTGCGAGAGCGGAGGGTGGCGGCTACGATAGTGCGGGTGGCTTTGGGGTCGCTGAGGCGGACGTAGCGGCAGCCGGCGTTGCGGTCGATGGCCATTTCGGGAATTAGGGAGACGCCGACGCCGGCTGCGACCATTCCGAGGAGGCTGCTGAACTGGCCGCTTTCGAAAGCAATGTTGGGAGTGACGCGGGCGTGGGTGCAGGTGCTGATGCTGAGATCGCGGAAGCAGTGGCCGTCGCGGAGCATGACGAAGGATTCTCCGCGGAGATCTTTGAGGGCGAGCGACGTGGCCAGGGCGCGCGGGTCGTTTTTTCTTAGGGCGGCGAATAGCGGCTCGGTGCGGATCGGGAATTGCTCGAGATCTTTGTGGTGTAGTGGGAGAGCCAGGATCGCGACGTCGATGGAGAGGTCGCGAAGGCCTTCGATGAGGACGGATGTGGTTTCTTCGATGATGCGAAGTTTCGCGTCGGGATATTTTTTTGCAAAGGCCGCGGTGTAAGCCGGCATCAGATACGGCGCGACCGTGGGAATGACGCCGACGGCGACGCTGCCGCGGAGGTCTGCGTTTTTTTCGGCTACGCTGGAGCGCGCGACGTCCATTTGCTCGAGAATCGCGCGGGCCTGAGGAACAAAAACACGGCCGGCTTCGGTTAGGCGGACGCTGCGGCCCAGGCGATCGAAGAGTTTTACCCCCAAATCCTCTTCCAATTTCAAAATCTGCTGTGAGAGCGAGGGCTGCGTGATCTGACAGCGCTCGGCGGCGCGGCTGAAGTTGCCGGTGTCGGCGATGGCGCAAACATATTTCAGCTGGTGGAATTCCATAGAGAATGACTATACCAAGAATGGGTTTTACGTATTGGAACTATGCCCCACTACGATGCTACTTTAAGTTTGTAGAGATTGATGCGCGGATTTTTCAACGAGCTCAACCGTTGAACCGAAGCACTGAGGAGAGTACGAAATGGCAACCGAAGCGAAGTGTCCCATTCATCACAGCAGCGGCGCAGGCACAACGAACCGCGACTGGTGGCCGAACCACCTGAACTTGAACCTGCTGCATCAGCATTCGGCGATGTCCGATCCGATGGACAAAGATTTTGACTATGCGGAAGAGTTCAAGAAGCTCGACTACAAGGCGCTCAAGCAAGATCTTGCGGCGTTGATGACGGATTCGCAGGACTGGTGGCCGGCAGATTTCGGGCACTACGGTCCGTTGTTTATTCGCATGGCGTGGCACAGCGCGGGAACCTACCGCACGCACGATGGCCGCGGGGGCGGGGGCAGAGGGCAGCAGCGGTTCGCTCCGCTGAACAGCTGGCCGGACAATGTGAATTTGGATCGAGCGCGGCGTTTGCTCTGGCCCATCAAGCAGAAATACGGGAAGAGAATTTCGTGGGCTGATTTGATGATCCTCGCCGGAAACGTGGCGCTGGAAACGATGGGTTTCAAAACGTTTGGATTTGCCGGCGGACGTCCGGACGTTTGGGAGCCGGACCTGGATGTGAATTGGGGACTGGAAACGACGTGGATGGGGACGGACAAACGCTATTCGGGCGAGCGCGATCTGGCGAATCCGTACGGCGCGACTACAATGGGGTTGATTTACGTGAACCCGGAAGGGCCGGAAGGGAAGCCGGATCCCGTCGCGGCGGCGAAGGATATTCGCGAGACGTTTGGGCGCATGGCGATGAACGATGAAGAGACAGTTGCGTTGATCGCGGGTGGTCACACGTTTGGTAAGACGCACGGCGCTGCTGATCCGAAAAAACACATGGGAGCGGAGCCGGAAGGTTCGCCGATCGAGGAGCAGGGGCTTGGATGGACGAGCGCTTACTCTACGGGCATCGCAGGAGACGCGATCACGAGCGGGCTGGAAGTCACGTGGACGAGCACGCCGACGAAGTGGAGCAATGATTTCTTCGAGCACCTGTTCAAGTACGAGTGGGAGCTGACAAAGAGTCCGGGCGGCGCGCACCAGTGGAAGCCGAAGGGTGACGCGGGTGCTGCGTCGGTGCCGGACGCGCATAATTCATCGAAGCGTCATGCGCCAGCGATGCTGACTACGGATTTGTCGATGAAATTCGATCCGGTTTACGAAAAGATCTCGCGGCGATTTTATGACAATCCGGCGGTGTTTGCGGATGCTTTTGCGCGGGCGTGGTTCAAGCTGACGCATCGCGATATGGGGCCGCGTGAGCGGTATCTCGGGCCGGAGGTGCCGAAGGAAGAATTGCTTTGGCAGGATCCGATTCCGGCGGTGAATCACAAGTTGGTGGATGAGAACGATGTGGCTTCGCTGACGGAGAAAATACTGGCGTCGGGGCTGACGGTCTCGCAGCTCGTGTCGACGGCCTGGGCTTCGGCTGCGACTTATCGTGGATCGGACAAGCGTGGCGGCGCGAATGGCGGGCGCATCCGGCTTGCTCCGCAGAGGGATTGGAAAGTGAATCAGCCGGAACAGCTGCAGAAGGTGTTGAAGGCGCTCGAGAAGATTCAGGGCGATTTCAATGCGGCGCAGACGGACGGAAAAAAGATCTCGCTGGCCGACTTGATTGTGCTGGCGGGTTGCGCCGGTGTCGAGAAAGCCGCGAAAAATGCGGGTATCTCGGTGACCGTTCCATTTACGCCGGGGCGCATGGACGCCTCGCAGGAGCAGACCGACGTGCAGTCGTTCGCGGTGCTTGAACCGGCGGCGGATGGTTTCCGGTCGTATGCCAACGGACATGCCGAAGCGCCGGCGGAGGTTGAACTGCTGGACAAGGCGCAGTTACTCACGCTGACGGCACCGGAACTGACGGTGTTGGTTGGTGGCATGCGCGTGCTGAATACCAACTTCGGCGGAACGAAGTTCGGCGTGTTCACCAAGAAGCCCGAGGCGTTGACGAACGACTTCTTCATCAATCTGCTGGATATGCGGACGGCGTGGAAGGCGACGTCGAAGGCTGAGGATACGTTTGAGGGGCGCGATCGCAAGAGCGGAGAGGTCCGCTGGACGGCGACGCGAGCCGATCTTGTCTTCGGTTCGAATGCGCAGCTGCGTGCGTTGTCGGAGGTATACGGTAGTTCGGACGCGCACGGGAAGTTTGTGCAGGACTTCGTCGGCGCGTGGAGCAAGGTAATGAATCTGGATCGCTTTGACCTCGCGGCGCGGAATGGTGTCGCGGCCTAGTAGCGCAGGTCGAAGTTCATGAGGTTCCAGAGAAGTGCGAACCAGAGCAGGCCGGTGCAGGCGAGAGCGAGCGCCGTTCCGTGGAATTTCATCCACGCACCTGCTCCTGGACCCTTCCAAGTGCGCAACGCATTCCACCACACGAGGATGGTTCCAAGCGCGCACAGGACCCCGACAACGCCGAACACAATGATCCAGCGGCCAAGCCCCGTCATGATGCGGACGAAGTCCTGGAGGCCGACGGCGAAAACGACGGTCCAGCCGAAAAGCAGTAGGCAAAACAACACGCTGACGAACCAAGCGGTGATTCGCAGTTTGCGTTCCGTAGAGGAGAGATTGAGCGGACGGGCATAGTGTTTGCGGACCACGGCGGCGACGGGCCAGAGAATCAGCGTGAGAATGACGATGAGCAGTCCGGCAATCAGAACAAAATAGCTGAGGGATTTCTTCAGCCACGCATCTACCTGGATGAAAACGTCGTCCGGGGCGCCGACCTGCATTTGCATTTTGCCATCCCGGCCGCGGCGGAAGCCTGCGCGTTGGTGGCTTTCGGCGTCCTCGTAGAGAAGCGATCCAATTTGGTGGAACTTGAGAGGCTGCCCGGCGGCGTCTTCGAAACTGTCGATGCGAAGGGTCTTGTCGGGTTCAATGGAAACCTCGACCTCGCCGTTGGGCGCGGGGAATAAGCTGATGATCTTGAGGACGGAACTCTCCCAACGGCGAGTCGGGCGATAGACGCCAGCCACGGACGGATCGAGCGTGAACGACTGCTCTGAGGGCTTCGATTGATCGGAAGCTGGGAAATAGCGATCCATGAACATCTGGAGCAGGCGTTGCCGGTCGAGACCGAGGTCGCCGAGACCTTTGCTGTTGTACGAGACGAAGAAGCCAGTGTTCGCCTCAGGAATCAAATGCAAGTCGCTGTGAAAGCGTTGCAGGTCGCCGCCGTGACCGATGATGCGGAGACCATTGGTCGGTTCTTCGTAGAAGCCGTATGCCCAGCTGTTGAGACGATCATCGAAGGTGTAGTTTCGGGAGTGCATCAGGCGGGTTGTTTCCGGACTGAGTATCTGCGCGCCGTTGAGATGACCGTTCTGCAGATGGGCGAGCATGAATTTGCACATATCGTTTGCGGATGCGGAGACGCTGCCGGCGGGAAATAGGTTTACATTCTCGAATGGTCCAGGTGGTGAGGAGGCGAGACCGTAGCCGTTGGAGACCGTGGACGCCAGATCGGCTGGAACGGGCTGCGCAAACGTGGTGTGAGCCATACCCAGAGGACGGAAGATGTTTTCGTTGACGTAGTCCGAGAAAGATTTTCCCGAGATGCGCTGTACGACGTAACCGGCGAGCGTTGCGCCATAGTTCGAATAGGCGGAGACTTCGCCGGGCGGGTAGATGCGCCTAGGAATGTGAGTTTTTACGTAGGATTCGAGCGAAATCATCTGTTGTGGATCGTTGACACCGAAGTCGCGCCAAGTATCTTCGAAGCCAGCGGTGTGCGCCATCAGGTTGCGGAGCGTGATCGGCTTGCCGAAGGCGGGTGGAATTTTGAAATCGAGGTAGGTGTTGATGTCCTCGTCGAGACTGAGTTTGTTTCGCTCGACGAACTGCATGGTGGCGGTCCAGGTTATGAGCTTGGAGATGGAACCGACGCGGAAGAGCGAGGCGTCGGAAGTGACTGGAATGCGCTTTGCGACGTCGGCGTAACCGTAGCCCTTCGCGAAGACGATTTGGCCGTCCTTGACGATGCCGACGACGGCACCCGCGATGTTTTCCCGGGCGAGTTGGTCGTTGATCAGGAGATCGAAAAATTCCTCGAGGTCGGTGTGCGTCAGTTCGTGCGAGATTGCTCGGTCTGGTGGAGATGAGGGTGCGGCGGGAGTTGCCGCGGGCTGTGGCTTTGTGGGCCGAGCAGGTGGTATCTGCGCTGTTGCGGGGCCGCGCAAACTGAAGATGAACAATGCGACGAGAAGACCGATTGGAATCCAGCTAGCGGGTAATCGTTGGCCATCGGGTGAGGTGTGCAAGGCGCTCCGTTGTGAAAACAGGAATTTGGCGAGACGAATCTTATCTTGGCGCACGATACGTAGTAAACCCACGAAGTTGACACTGTCAACGCAAAGTAGAAATGTCCGGTTTTTCGCAAAGTAGAAATGTCCGGTTCCATGGTCTTCTCCAAGGGGGCTCGGCGGGCACATGGTATTTCGGTTTACTTTCGGTTTTGGGTCTGGCTTTTTGTTCCGCGAGTCCTGGAGGCCGTAGGCCGGAAGGACCTCGCAGCCCTCGATTGGAAATAAGACTCGCGAATCAAAAAGGGACGAGTGTTTGCTCGCGCTTGCTTTCGCGGTGCGCACTCCATCTCTTCCGCAACGCACCATCCGCAACGCCAGCGCCTCGGCTGGTTACGTAACGCGCTCTCGCACGTTGGTCGCATACGTTCGCCGAATTCTTCGTCTCGATTCGAGATTCGCTGTCACAGCCGAGCGAGGTTGGACACTCCGTAACGAGTTGGGGTAAAACTCGTCCGAATCAAAGCTTAGGCCGGACCTTCTCAATTTCTTCGAAGATCGCTTTAAGGGTAGGCGGCTCAGAAAAAAAGATTTCTGCTTCCCGTTTGTAGTTTCGCTCAAGTTCAGCGAACGTTCCGCTCACGTGAGAAGCAGGGCTATCTTTGAACGAATCGCCTTCCGGCACTGACGGATCGGCGAACGACTCGCGACAGATTTTTTTCACATCGGCGACGCACACTCGATACGCATCCGTACCGACGTAAGACCGACGGCGAAAAATATTGTACGATTTGTAAGGGGCAGATGGTTCTTCGCTTCGATGGCCGCAGTTTCGCAGCGCAAAGAAGGTGCCTTCACTGAATCTCTGGAAGGACGCACAATCAGGCCAAATCGTAATAGTGCCGCATCCGGTTGTTCGCGAGATCGTTCGCGTAAGCCGCATGAATGGCGAACAGCTTCTCGACAAACGTCCGCCGAAGATCCTGCAGCTCGATCTCGAAATCCCGTAAGTCCTCAGCTAGATTTTGTTGTCCTTTGTCCTTCGCATATTCAGCGACCATCGATCGGATCGGTCGTTTCACGGAAGCATCAGCCGAGCCTCGATAACCAACTTCGAAAAGAACATTTCTACCGAGCCCGGCAACATCACTTGTCACGCTTTCATAGCGGTAGACTGCACTCCGGCTCACCCCGGTTTCCGCGCGAGTCCGGTTGTCTTCCCGATCGAGCGTGAAACCTTTGGTCTCGGCGATGGCGTCCCGCAACCCTTTCAGCCGTGTGTCGCGTTTGGATTTGCCCCAGTCGGCTTCCGTCCGAACCAGGATGTCCAAATCCTCGGAAAGGCGGTCGAGAAGATTCCATCTTTTCGAAAGACTCGTACCGCCTTTCAGGATGAACTCACCCGTATGGTTTGCTGCTAGCACGTGCAAGGCGCGACACAGGTAGTCGTCTTTCTCAACGATCGCCGTGCGTTGCCTCTTTGAGCCCGCGACAGCGCGGAGTAAGTCTTTGAAATCAGGCAGGTCGCTCGCGTATTCCGTCACCGAATTTGCCATTCCGCTGCATTCGGAAGAACCGAGCTAACATTCAAAGCAAAGTTTGTCAGCGGGTTTAAAGACTTCTTCAGCCGTGCGACCTTTCTTGGTGCGCCGAGGTGAGAGCCGATCGCACCAACGAGCGCGCGCACGCGCGGAGATTCGAGACGCGCGAGCCGCACCAAAGGACCAAGCGACAGTCGGCCCGATCGAATGAGTTCCATGATCCGCCGGACCGTCTCGGCCGGCGTCGCGTCTGGAATCCGGTGAAGGTCCTTCAGCGCATCGAGCGCTGCAAGTTCGGACGAACCAAGTCCTTCGACTTCATAAGAGGGCGAGATCGTCACGGATCTTATGTTGAAGTAACGCCGTCCGGGGTCCACAGAACGTGTCGGCCTGTTCAGTCGATACGTGACCTTGGGGGAGATTTGTGTGGTAAGTCCGAGGCCGTTATACGCGGCCGTTCCGGTTGGAGCATAAGCAATGCCACGATGCTCGAGCAAATGCGACATCACGTGATCGAGTTCCGGCTTGCTCTCTCCGAATCGGGTTTTCTTCGGAACGTAATACACGCCTCTTCGCACGCGACGAAGAAGACCATCAGGATCCCTCTGCATAAGTTATTCCCAACCGACTTTTTTTCTGTGAGTTGCGCTCATCAGAGACCAGGGCAGTCGAGGACCTCATCAAGGAATTGTTTGTTTTTCATGGAGGCGAGGCGGAATTTCTTGCACGGATCGAAAGCCGGGTTAGATCTTTCTTGGCCCGTCAGGCCAACGAAAAGACGGGAGCAAAGCGTAAATTGCAGGACAGCGATAAGCTGGCATGGCGGCCGCGTTATCGGAAATATTCCCGCGAGCTAGACGATGCAGGGTTTCGGTTTCCTGCCGAATTGCTGGCCCCCTATGGTGTGCGAAGTCTGATCGGCAAAATAAGGAATTTGAAGGCCGCTCATATACCCGATCTTCTTATCCGCGCGTTTCAACTGAAGCTTCACAAACGGAAATCGACAAATACCACCAAGTTAGGTCGGCCAGGAATGCTGTCGCCCATCGCGATCCCATCACTCTGACGATGAGGCAAGCGGTCGAGATGAACTGCTCGTGGAGAGACCTTGCGGTCAAGATCGCTTCTTATATGACGGACAATTTCTTCGTCATTGAAAAGTACATCCCCTGACTTGTACAGCTTCATATCTTGTGCATATGTGAATCAAACCGCGTCGATGCTATGAGTTCTATGTACAGGACGTATTTGAGTTGGCCGCTGGTACTTTAAGAGACTTCACCGCGAGATAGTCATCGACTTTGCCAGGTGGAATCGAGACTGTCCACGCCTTCGCGTTCTCCAGCACCTCCTTTCGTCAGCATCCGCGAGAGCTTGTTTGAGGTAGGTTTCACATCCCATGTGGAAGGCTTCACCCTACAGCAGCGAGGGGTCGGCCTGCGCCTCGGAATGGAAGCGAGCAAGTATTTACGCTGGTTTAGCGACTACGAATTCCAGCGCATCGCCTTTCAAGATCACGATTGCCACGCTCGCGGCTGCAGCGACTTTCAGTTCTTATGCTTGCATTGCGGGGCATAACTGATCCGCTTATGCGTTTTCTACCGTGACGCGGCTAATCGGTGCATTTTTTATTGAGAAACCCAAGCAACTTGAATGATACCCATGCTTGTTTCTCCTGAGATTGAGGCCCAGACCAGACCCGGCTCCGATAAGTCCCGGAGAGGATTGCCCTAAGTTTTGAGTCCACCAGTTGTCATCGTGAAACAGTTTGGCTATTTCCAAATGGTGGGCCTCATGAGTGAAGAAGGCGGCGCCATCAGGCATCAACGGCCACAGATACCGCAAGCAGGTCTTAACGGATTCAACGAGATCCGCATCGCAGAAGACGAGCGCAACCCGTTCCTGAAAAGAGGGAAGAGTGCTCTCGAAATAGCCCGGCCAAAAGGTACAAGTGTCAACTGCTCCGAACTTGGAGACGTTGCCTTTAACCGTCTCTAGCGGCGCCGAGAATGCTCCTTTTTCGTAGGTTTGAAGTTCGTAATCGGCGGGAACATGGTGGACGGAATCCCCGTTCGAGGGTGCAGGGAGTCCACTGAAAGAATCAAATACATGGAGCTTCCTTCCAGTTCTCTCGCAGGCGAGAGAAAGCATGGAGGTGCTTCCGCCACGAAAACAGCCGCACTCGACAATGCAACCCGGAATGCGGGAGGAGATTATTTCATTGGAGATGAAAAGCATTTCGGATCTTGAGACGGCAACGCCGGGAAAGCGGCGACTAATTAGCAGTGCCTTAAGGACTAATGGAATTCGCATGGAGAAAAACTTTAAAGCCTGAGTGCGGGTCAGTCAAGTCAAGCAGAGAGACAACGTCCATGAACCAGTTGAGATGGTTTGCAATTTTCCTAATGGGACGGACAAGTGGGTACTGGAACAGCTTCCGTTTAACGTAACTTATTACCCGGCAAAGGGTTGACGCAATGGCGCGTGTGCTTTATCTCATGCCGGAAGTCCGAAAATCTTCGAGAGAGTGCCTCCCAAAACGAGGTTGCGTGCGGAGTCCGGGACGCCGCATGCGTCGAACATCGCGTTGTACTGGGACAGGACATGGTCTGCACCTGCGGGACTCGTGTCCGTGCCAAAGACGATTTTGGTGAAGGCGCTGGGATTGTTGTCGGGCGTTTGCGTACCTTCACCCGTGTTTGACCACCAGAAGAATTTCGAAAACTCATCGAGACGCCCACTCAGTTTTGTGAGTGTCGAGCCGCTCAGATCGAAAAAGACATTGGGGTTCCACCGGGCAATTTCCGCGGACCACTGATAGTCGGGATTACCACAGTGCGCGCCGATGACTGTGATTTGTGGGAATCGACGGGCAATCTCTTCGAGATACTGTGAACTCATACGGTAGGACGCGACGTCTTCGGGTTCGGTGAACTTAGCGCGAAGGACGATTCCCGTGTGGAAGAGAACGACCCATTTGTAGCGATTCGCGAGTTCATAGACCTTTGTATATGACGGGTCAATGTAGGTTTTCTTTGGGAATTCGAGTTCGCCGAGACCCCGATAGCCGAGGTCATGAAGCTCCTCGACCTGCTGCGAGACATCGGGCGCGTCGAGGAGAACAGAGCCGATGGGGATGATGCGCGTCGGATGTTTCTTCGCGGCATCGGCAACCTCTTTCCGGTTTTCGAACGGCGTGAGAATGCAACCGGTGACATTCAGATGCTCGGTGCTCCGGAGAAAGTCGTCGATGAAGCCAGGCTTTTTCTGATAGTGCATATGAATATCGACAACCCGACCTGCTCCGGCGGAGGCGGCGGGAGGATCCTGTGGCGTTAGGGCGGAGTTCGCCTGCTCTGCGCCGGAAAGAGCCAAGGTTGCGGCAGCAGCCGTTTTGAGCGTGCCGGTCATAAACGAGCGTCGTGAGAGTTCATTTTTCATCGCGTCTCCAGAGAACTGTGAGTTGCATCACAATCTGCCTTTCTTCGAATAAAACTTTGTGCATCGTTAGGACCAAATCCTTAACGGATTCGAAACGTCGATCATCTATTCCGTCGGGAACTCGGTGCTCCCTCGATTCGGGTCGCCGAGTCTACCGCAGGGGAGTAGCGTCGGCGGATTTGGAGGCCAGAAGGCGGTGGCCGGTGTTGGGCTCGGTTGCTGTGACACCGACGAGGTCCGCAAGGCTGAGCTGTTCCGGGGATGCGGGATGAATTGCGCGTTGCAGGTCCTTCCTCAGAGTTGGCGGAGTGGATGTAAGACATCAAGTCCCACAACCTGAATCGATGAACGCCGGGCATTTGAGATTTTTTGGTCCGCACTTGCGAAGGCTAGACCTGCACTGAGTAAACATCGTCGCCAGGCGGCAGCGATTTTCCCTTGAACGCATTCGTGAAGCGCACTCGCATGAGCCAGAAAATCAGCAAAACCAGCGGAAGTGTGCTGAGAGTCAAGTACAAGCCAGTGCTAAATAACGCCGAAGGCAGATGCTGACCAATCCCCACGGCCGATAGCAATCTGAGCGGGCGGTTCGACGGTCCCATGAAAAATGATCCTGCGGCGATGAAGAGCCCAAAGCACATCCGCCAGAGATGCCGGGCGAGGCGTTGTACTCCAAAGACTCCGCCGCCCGTGAGCATGCGAACATCGCCAACTGCAGCAAGCAGACAGATCGACCCCATAAAGAAACTCATGCCGACGGGAACTCCGTTTTGTGAAGTAGCGCCGCTACGCAAGACGTTGATACCGTTCACCCATGTGAGGATACCGACGGCCAAAGGGATCAGCAGCGCAACCCAGTCCATACGGCTCGTTTCGCCCTCTCTACGCCTCGCGGTCAACCACCCGGTTCCAATCAAGTAGAAAGTTATGATTCCGCCGCCGATGTTGCTTGGTTGATTTTTCACGATTCCCAGGTACACCGCGCCGACAGCCATGGTTAGCATCGATACGACAAAGATTTTTCCGGCCAAGATATGGCGAGGGGAACCCTTCCGAAAAACCAGTGCCGCAAATCCCGACAACAAGCCAAGTGTACCGGCAAGGATATGAGCAACAAGTACGGGCGAATAAGACATGAGGCACGTCTCTCCTGGACCGTATACGCGGAGGGAGATTGGATTGTCTCACCCGTGCCTATAAAGTTGAACCCAAATTCATCCGCCGCACGTAGAAGGTGAACCCACTGGGATATCGGGCTAGCGTAAGGGTAAGGTGATTCTCGGTTACGTCGGTACCGGGCAGCTGAACCCAAGACGAAGCATCGTTCCGTTGTGCCCTCATTGGAAACGAGCTACACCGAGGTTGCTGAACGCGTCGGGGCGCCGCTTCCTCGAATTACTACGAGATCTTAGGTGTTCCCGAGAACGTCTCCGACGCGGACATCAATATTTTCACCCGCGATGCAGCGCCGTTGACCCTGATGACCGGATGGACTGCCCGATTACAACGCTGAGCAGGTCGCTCGCCAGTTCCTTGTTCGTGGGCGAATGGTGGCAATCCGGAAGAATTGGCCATCTTGGTAGCCGCCGACATATTCTTGTTATTGCTTCTAGGCGTTGCCTCCGTACTTGCGCGAAGCTCCATCACACGAATAACAAACGCTGCATCTTCTGTCACAACGGTGGCGGTTCGATCGTAGAAACCTGAGTAGATTCCTCGCCATACGTAAGCGAGTGCGTGACCTCGATGCTGGAAGAGTAGAATCGTACGCGATGAATTCCCTCGATATGTCGGCGGAGCAGTTTCGGAAACTGTCGCAACAGATTCTGGATATCGCCGGTGAGTATTTGAAAGGCTTGTCAGTGCGATCAATACCGGCGCCAGGAAGCGGCGTTGAAGTCGAAGACATTTTGCGCGGGCCATTCCCGGAAATGGGATTGCCTGACCAAGCCCTCGCAGGCTTGAAAGACGCGGCCGCTTATTCACGGGCGCAAAATGGCAGATTCTTTGGGTACGTGCTCGGTTCCGGCGAGCCCGCCGCGGCCGCTGCCGATTTACTGTGCAGCGTTCTCAATCAGAATGTGACGGCCTGGCGTTCTTCACCCGCCGCGGTCACGATCGAAAAAGAAGTCATCGGCTGGATCGGTCGGGCCATCAGTTGCGAGGGTTTTGCTGGAGTTCTGACAGGGGGCGGTTCGTCGGCTAATCTTATGGGTTTGGCCATGGCCCGGGAAGCAAAACTTCCCACGAACGAATGCGGAGCACGCGCCGTCGGAGCGCATGCCGTCTATGCCTCCACAGAAGCGCACATGTCTGTAGGAAAAGCGGTGGCCCTGTTGGGGATCGGCCGGGACAATTTGCGCCTCATTCCGGTCGATGACGCATTTCGGATGAACCCCGAGGAACTCGCGAAACGAATGCAGCGAGACCGGGCACTGGGCGTCACTCCTGTCGCGGTGGTCGCAACGGCAGGCACCGTCAACACGGGCGCAATTGATCCACTACCGGAAATTGCAGAGATCGCTGCAAAGCACGGAGCGTGGTTTCACGTCGATGGTTCGTACGGGGCGCTTGCCGCAATCGCGGTCCCAGAACAGTTTCCTGGGCTCGTCTTCGCGGACTCGATTTCGCTCGATCCTCACAAGTGGCTTTATCAACCGCTCGACTGCGGATGCCTCCTTTATCGTGACGCGCAGGCCGCGCGAACGGCGTTCGCACACAGCGGTGAGTACGTGCGTTCGCTCAGCGAAGATTCCATTGAGGGGTATGCGTTCTTTGAAGAGTCGGTTGAACTCTCGCGACGATTCCGGGCCTTAAAACTGTGGTTCTCGTTGCGATACCACGGATTTCAGTCTTTCCGAGGTTCCATACGCAAAGACTTGCAGCAAGCTCAGCAGCTCGGCACGTTGGTTGAGCGGATGCCCGAGTTCGAGTTACTGGCTCCAGCGACGCTCAGCGCCGTTTGCTTTCGCTATGTGGGCGACGGCAAGATGTCCGAAGTCGAACTCAACCGTCTGAACAAAGAAATCCTTCGCCGAATGATCGAACGTGGGCGGGTTTATCTTTCGAACGCGGTTCTGCATTCGAAGTTCTGCCTGCGTGCCTGCATCGTGAACCACCGCACAACATCAGCGGATGTGGAGGCAGTCCTTTCCGAAGCGCTAGCCGTAGCGAGTGAAATCCAATCGTCAAACGCGGAATGAACGGAAAGACGGGGGCGTGGCAGGCGGCACTTCTACTCAACTATCAAGGACGAAGCTTCGTTTTTGCTGAACACTTGCTGAACAATAAGCTGCTGTATTCCCGTGAGCACACTACAGAAAAGGGCAAGCGCGCGTCAGGCTGCCCTGAGTGAAAGCGCTACGCCTTCATCCCAATGGCGGCGCATGCGGTTTCCGATCTCTTCAAATTCCCGATGCTCTTGGAGCCTCGCCGGCGACGACGACCCGCGATCTCACAGAGCTCACAGCAAAAGGCGCACTCATAAGGGAGGGCGAGCGCAGGCACGCGCGCTACAAGTTCAGCGTTCCGGTTAGACCCGTCACGCATGTTTCGATTAATCAACATGGGGAATTGGTAGAAGGGTAGGTTCACCGCCATCCCTTATTGCGGGAACGTGCACTTTTTCATTGGAAATGTCCGCCAAAATGTCCGATTTATTGCCATAAACAAGTCCTTTCATATCATTAAAATAGCTAGACTTCAATCGTGTAAATGTCCGCCAAATTGTCCGGTATCGAGTGCTGATTCAAGGAGGCGCGAAACCCACTCTTCAAAGGCTTTACGGCTCAGGCGCGAAGCAAAAAACACGCGAGCTTCATCATTTTGGCGGACCCCCAATGTGCGCGAGCTAGAGGGCGACGAGAAGGAAGCGCAATTTCAGGCTTCACTCGAAACGCGAACGCAGCCGCTCTTCAATCGAGTTGATGTCTTTCGGCAGGCAATATGGCTAACGAAGCCCTTCGGTGTGGCCTTATCGCAAAGCGAGAAATCGATCCTGCGTCACCTGACGATCTAAGACGCTCGCTCCGCAAACTCGCCGAGCAGCCAGCATAATGGACGCAGCCAAATCCTATAAGACGGCAGGGGCATTCCGCGCGGCGCTAGAGGCTCGTTTGCAGACACGCGCTAGAGAAACGGGCACAGTCTCCAGCGCCTTCGCCGCCAAGTGGCGTTTGACCGTTTCCTGGCGCGTATGTTCTCGAAGGGACCGAAGGCGACCTACCCGTGGGTCCTCAAAGGCGGTTATGCGATGAAGCTACGGATCCGCTTCGCGCGCACGACCAAGGACATCCACTTGACCCTGTACGATGGCACACGTCTTTCCAAGAAAGCTGAAGAGAGAAGTGAACAGGTCCGGGCAAGGCTGCAAGAAGCTGCGGCAGTCCGTTTGGATGACTACTTCGAATTTCTGATTGGGGAAGCGCGAGAAGAGCTAGACGGTGCGCCTGAAGGCGGAAGGCGATATCCCGTAGAAGCAAGATTGGATGGACGGGAGTTTGCGCGCTTTCATGTGGACGTCGGTATCGGCGACGAAGTGCTCGAACCCCTGGACATTATTAAGGGAGAAGACTGGCTCGGCTTCGCCGGCGTCAAAGCAACGTCGGTTCCCGTGATTTCTGCGGAACAGCAATTTGCGGAAAAGCTGCACGCGTACACTCTCTCAAGGGGGAGAGCGCACCAACACGCGAACGAAGGATCTTGTCGATATGGTATTGCTTATTCGCGAAGAGAAACTCGACAAAAACAAGGTTCATCTCGCGATCCAAGCGACATTTGAACGACGCGCAACCCACAAGCTGCCGAGTGACCTTGAGGCGCCTCCACGGGAATGGGAACCCGTGTTCGATGCGCTAGCGAAGGAGTGTCATCTTGAAATGAGCCTGACTGAAGGATTTCAGGTCGCGCGCAAATTTGTGCGAACGCTAAAGAGGTAAGTGCAAGATCAATGCGTCAGGTTTCAGTAATTTCAAACCCTACTGACTGGCGCAACCCGAGTTCGCTGGGGAAGCTCTGCATTCACGCATGGCCGCAAGCCTATTTTCCCGTCAGGCGGCGTGAGCGCGGCGAGAATGCGGCAGTCGGCGATGCGACCTTTTCCAGGACAGCAATTCTTTATGCGACGCAGTTCCACCGCAAGCCGCTGTAGGTCGGCGATCTTGCCTTCGATCTCCCTCAAGTGGTTTTTCGTAATGCGATCGATGCCCGAGCATCTTCTGCCTGACTGAATTGAGAGACGCAGAAGATCCCGCAGTTGGTCGAGTGTGAAACCTAGGTCGCGGCACCGCCGGACAAACTGCAAACGATGCAAATGTTCCCGCCTATAGATCCGGTAATTTCCCTCTGTGCGCGGCGGGACCGGCATTAATTTCACGTGCTCGTAATAGCGGATCGTCACAACCTTTACGCCCGTCGCCTTCGACAGTTCTCCGATACTGAATCGCTCGATTGAATTCATGCGCTTGACCCTATAGGCACTATAGGCCTCATGCTCAAACATCAGAGGCTAACGTGAGTCGTCGGTGTCGAAAAAGGGATCGTGAGAACCGCGAACGCCGTCGGCGTTTGCTGCGAGCGGTGTTTGCGTCGAGCATTGTGGTGGAAAACGCTCCGAGAATTGCTGGCCGTGCCCGCGTAACCAAATACGCGATGTTGGGGGCATTGCTATTGAGTTGCACGAGCGCCCTCGCGCAGTCGGCCGATAAAGAGCCTAAAGAAGTCGCGGTCGTTGAACTCGGGGCCGCAACCAGTTGGAACATTACGTCGGGCGGATCGAATGTCGCACCCACGGCGGCCGTCGAGGTCACACCCATCGAGAAGTGGCTTGAGCTTGAGGCGGGCGTAACGCCGATTTTTAGCCGCCATTCCACAGAATGGGACGTTGACCTTCTGTTCAAGAAGCCCTGGACACTTTCGAAGAAAGTGGAATTCATGGCGGGCATCGGCCCGGAGTGGGTCCACATTCGGCAGGGAGGTGTGACTACAAATTCCGTCGCTGGCGAGGCGGTACTGGATTTTATGTTCTGGCCTTCCAAAAAACGCCGGTTCGGATGGTATCTCGAACCAGGCTTCGAATACGGTTTTGGAAGAACTCATGAACGGTCGGCCGGTTTAAGCGGTGGCCTGTTGATCTCTATCCCCTAGATTCCTTAACGTTGCACCTATGAACGACTCGACAATTTCTCGAGAGGCCGCGGCTCACCGGCGGAAAACGCCTGGAGCATTTCACAATCGTTTGGAACGGCGTTGAAGCCTTGATCGGCATCGGCGCGGGAGTGCTCGCCGGAAGCATTTCACTTGTCGGTTTCGGAATCGACAGCCTTCTCGAAGTCACGTCTGGGGCCACTCTGCTGTGGCGTATGTCGGTCGATACGGATGTCGAGAAACGGGAACGAAGCGAGAGATTCAGTTTAAGGATTGGGGGAGCGTGTTTTCTCGGGCTGGCTTTATATGTGACCCATGAGGCTATAGCGGACCTGGGTTCCTGGCGTGCGGATTTGACGGGAAGTTGGCTTGCCCCACTGCGGCGCATCGTGACCCTGCCCCGCTGGTAACACAATCCCGAGCGTCCAGTCCGCACTATTGTTTAAAGACCAGTGGCGGACCGCTAACTCGTTTCCCCTGTAGATTGACACTGACCTCCACGCGGTCGGCGATTTTTATGAAGGGAATGCCGCTGTTCATCCCGAACTCCTTACGGTCAAATGCCATTGTTCCTTTGATCTCGCCCGAACCTGTTCCTTTACCTGTAATTGCGAAGATCAGAGTCTCTGGCTTTGAGACTCCTCGTATGGTGAAGTTTCCCTGAACCTCGACTGTCGTTGGACCCGTCTCGGTCAGCTTCGTCGAATGAAATGTAATGTAGGGATCGTCTTTCGCGTTGAAGAAATCCTTGCTCTTCAATTTGCCATCTTTCATGCCGCTTCCGGTATTCACGCTGTCTGCCTGAATCTTGATATCCAGAACGCCGGCTTCAACATCCGTAGAGGGGTACGTGAGAGTAGCGTCCCACTTATCGAATGTTCCTTCGATGGAGACGGAAGCCGTGACCGCGAACCGAACCGAGCTGCCTTCCTTCGTGAACTGTATAACGGGGACATTACCGGGCGTTTGAGCTTCGACCCCCTTGGCCAAGAACAGCAAGCTGGCCCAGATCACGGCTTTGTGAAAAGCGTTCATGGTTACCTCCACCTTGAAAATGCTGCTTGCCGGATTGGTGAACGTTGTGAGCAGGAGCGGTCATGCTAATTGCATGGCAACTAGACTTTGCGAATCTGATCAAGCTGTCGCAAGATGACCTCAGCATCCAACTCCCAACACACCGTCGAAAAGAAAACGATTCATTGCGGTACCGGGCTCCAACCGGCATCGGGATCGAACTCGCTCATTGCTGTTGCGGTTTCAGTTGTCGTCATCCCCAAGTCCTTCTGGAGCAGCACGCCATCCTGGTTGATGATGAATGTCATTATTCCTGAATTACCGTATTCCGCCGGATAGGCGACGAAGGCAAATCCACCAACCATCTTTCCATTCACGACGTAGTCCTTCGCGCCGCCTGGCGCGTGACTTCCTTGCCGGGTCAGCATGTGGAAGAAGTAGCCATAGAATGGCGTATGCGCGTCCGCTTTTGCGCTGTACCCTTCGGTGGTGGCGAACGCCACAAGTGGCCCCAGCGGGCTCTTGGGTTGACCTTCCGGCGACTGCCAGTACAAACCGTTCTGCTTGCCTGTGTCGCTGATGAACTTCAGGGCGAACTGCCTCGTGTTTCCACCGTCGTGAGGCTGTGAGAAGTACTCGGCTTGGGCGTCGGCCATTGCCCCACAAACTTCGATAACTGCCAATTCATTCCTGCCAATCCGGCGCGTTAGAATTTCTTCCTTTCCCGCTGCCGTGTCGAAGAACCATGGCCCGCCAGCGCTCTTCTTCAACGGGATCGGAAAGGGAAAATTGTCAGCTCCGACCAGCAAGACTTGTGTTCCATCCGGCATCTTGCGCCAGCGGTGCATCACTCCATAGGCCACCTTGAATCGGTCGACCGCGGCCTTATCCTGCACCGCATCGCCAGAGAAAATAATTTCTTTCGATTCTGTGCCGAAGATTGCCAGCGCCGCGTTCTGGTCTCCTGAGTTTGCCGCTTCCAATAGCGCCGTGCCTGCTTCTTCGGGTGAAGTAAACACTCTAAACGAGGGCTTATTGGATTTATTGCAAGCGGCCAGGGCGATGATTAGCGGCAAAAGCGGCACCCACTTCTTAACAACAATTCTGCGGGAGTTAAGCAACATAACCGCCCTCCAACTCAGTGACTACCGACACTCACCCGTAATGCTCATCAGACTTGCCTTCGTTTGCGACTGCATCGCTGGTTCACCTGCGACGACCGCCACCTCTGCTCGCCGAACCACGAGCACTGGCCGACCTGGATGCCCAGCCTCCGCCACTGCTCCCGCTGAACGCTGATGAGTCGCTACTCTTTTCCTGCCCTCCATAGCCCTTAGAAGCGGCAGAATTGGAACTTCCATTCGTGTTCTGCCAGCCACTGCCGGTGTTTTTGTAGGCGTTACCGTTCGCTGCCGCATACTTGTTGCCATTGGCGGTCTCCGCCACGGCAGCGCTGTTGTACTGACCCGACGCTCCAATCGCCTTGCCGCCGTTCGAGGTTTGTATCGAGCCCGTGGTTCCTTGAGACGTCGTTTGATGCTGGCTATATGCAGTATTGCCGTTTTTCGAAACCGCTGAGCTTCCCCAACTTCCATTGGCATTGGAGCCTTGCTCCGTAGCGGCGCGGGCCCCGGTTTTTGCGTTGTAGGCTTGACCGGCACTTTGAGTTCCGTAGCCGTTCGAGACTGTGCCGCCACGTGCGTAGGTCCCGGTGGACGGGTTATATCCGGAGCTCGCGTGCGCGGAGCCGTTAGGACCATAGGCAGAGGCGCTCGAGCCATAGTAGCCGCCGTGCCAGGCGTTGTTTCCGTAGTACGCCCCGCCGTGATAAACGACCGTGGTGGTGCCGTGCCAGCCACAGTTCCAACTGCTATAACCCCAGACGCAACAGCTACTACTCATCATCGCGCCGACCGCAATGCCAACTCCAAATGCAACCACCGCGGTTGCCGCAACGGGAGGCGCGACGTATGCGGGAGTCACGTAGGGATAACCATAGACCACCGTGGGGTTGTACACGGGAACGTAGACCACTTGCGGATTCGCTGGCTGAATCACGATTACTTGCGGCGACTCCTGCACGACCTGAATCTGTGAGCCTGATTTCAAATTGCCGGCAGCTTGTGCTTTTGCGCGCAACACCTGGACAGCCGACATGACATCGGCGGCTTGCGTGTGATACGACTCTCCCATCGCTGAAGTCCAACTGAGGTTCTTCGCAAGGTTGTCGAGCACTGAAGGAAATTGTGTGAGTGCCTTCACACTGGGATCCCACGATTGCGCATCAACGGCCTGCATCAGAGCCGTGCCTTTGAGAGAGCTGTTCTGCTGAAGCCAGCCGTCAGCCGCCGCAATCTGGTCTGGAAAGGTCGCAGCTCCAAGAATCTGCGCGACCAGGGAGTCCGGGTAAAGCGCGATGGGAGCCAGCAATTGTTGCAACTCGTCCGCAGATAGCGGCGCTCCTTGGCCCGAATAACCCGTCGTTCCCTGTTGTGTCGATTGTTGAGCGCCAGCATCATCGGGTGTTGCCACAACGACTAGCAGCAACGATAGTGTCGTTGACAAAAGCTGTTTCGTGAAAGTCTTACTCATTTTCTTCTCTCGCAGGAAGCGGCACTTTAAACAATTGGGTTGGCTTTGGACGAATGCGTGGCCACCATCTTCCACGCCGTCACTCCCACGAGCATTACAATGATGCCGACTATAAGGCGCGAGGGGGCGCGCGTTGCCGGGGAGGCCTGCGCAGCCTTGATGACTGTCTTCCTCTTTCTCTCGTGCTATGCCTTTTAGTCTGCCGAAACCGCGATGCGCTATAGGAACTAGCGCTGTCCAGACCGGCTTCCTGGGCCCGCAAACATCATGGTGAGCTGCATTAGAGTGGGGTTTTTCTAAGTCAGTGAACTTGCAAAAGCTTCCACCGTTCGATGTAACGCAGTAACGCACATCTCAACCAGGCATAACCTTGGTCGACAGTCTAATCTTAAGCAACTGCTAAAATTGACAGGCATTAAACCAACCATGAAACATGAAACTTCAGGGCGGAAAGGGCGTTTTCACTCCGACTTTTCGGTGTCCATGCAGTCTTGCGAGAAAACAGATCTTGGCTGCTTCTTTGTGGGGTTGTGACGGCTCCAATTCGGCGGCGACGCACGGCGCAGAGTCCCTAGCTCCGAAGTCTTGAAATGGGGCAAATCGGGTGGCTTTGCGCAGAGCGCATCCGCTGGGTAGTGACCGAGTTGAGTATGCTGGTTTGCAGTGCCTTGGCATCAAGATTTGCTTAGCTGGTTTTCGAAGGGGCGCGGGTGGAAAAAGATCAGCCCCAATTTACCCTCGCCAAGAACTCTTTGCAGCTCGCCGAATGCGACGAAAGGGGTGAGCACAACGAACAGGAGCACCGTGAGAGTAAGAATTCCTTTCCAGGTGCCACCGCCGAGATCCGCAATACTCTGTTGGAAGGACTCCCGACGATAGAGGCCAATGCCCACTTCTTCCAGCATCTTGAAACAAGCCAACACAACGGTAAATAGTGCGGACTTCAGGAGAGTCGGATAGATGAGCGGTGCTTCGTTTAATCGTTCGCCTAAGTGCATGTCTTTGGCAACGAGCATGACTTTCGCGAGTGCCAGCGCATTGATCAGTGCTAAACCATGGTACTTAAAATCGATGTGATGCTCGCCCAGAACGAGCGACGTGTGCACTATTAAGACGCCAAAGACAACCCAAAGGTAAACCGCGATCACGAGAAATTCCTTCAGCTCCCGATACGCTCTTTGCTTCAGGTTTCGACTTGATGTACCCATGCCATCTTCTCCCTACCATCACAGCCTATCGCAAAATCCTGGGAAACCAACCAGCTCAAGTCTATGCGGAATGCTGGTAATTCGTAGCGAGTTTGCCCGAAAGTTGGGCCACTCGGCGGGTTCGGAACTTGCGGCAGCGAAAAATCGGTCTAAAGAATCCCAGTGAAGAAGCGAACGATTTCGCAAGCTCCGTTTACTTGATGTCAAAAGTAGCACCGAACATCAGGCCGGGCATGTCGACGTCGTAGACGAATTGAACGTTGCCAGTTGGTTTGTAATTCACGCCGAGATAGCGGTAACCACCGAGCAAAACCGTCTGCGGCGAATCTTGTAACCGAGAAACCCCGCAGCCTGATAATCGTGTCGGGCGGAGCCGCCACCCGCATCACCCCTGATCGCGACAAACGCTTTCGGGCTAAGAGCTAGTTGAATTCTTCCGCCAGCGACTGCGTCGACCCAATTCACGGACCGGGAAAAGGCCATTGGCGACTGAGGCCCCAAGGTGAAGTCGGTCGATACATGCCAATAGCGGATGCCAAACAGGGCGTCGACTTTGACTCTTTTGCCATCGGCGAAGCGATAGCCGATTTTTGGCGTCAACATGGTCTCCGTCATTTTGACTTTGATCGACTGCAAGCCTAACTCATTCAGGGGAAGCCCCTTGTCATCCAAGAGTTTCATCTCCAGTGCGCTTCACCACCGCAGCGCAGTTGGTGAACGAACTAATCGAAGCCGAGAACCAGCGCGAGCGGAATCGCGTGACGAACCGCTGGACACGCTATGACCTGATCGTGATCGACGAGATGGCCTATGTGGCGATGCCTGAAGCTGCCGCGGAATGATGTTTCAGATTATCGCTGGACGAGCGGAACGCGCGGCGGTGATCGTGACCCCGAACTTGCCGTTCTCGGAATGGATGACGATGTTTCCGAATGCGAGGTTGTGCAAGGCGATGCTCGACCGCTTAACCGATCAGGCGCACATCATCGAGACCGAGAATGAATCGTATCGGTGTCGAAGAACGCTGGAGAAGAAAGGCGGCAGCAAATAAAACTTTCACTCTGCCCCGGCCTACGCTGCGCCCTAACCACATCGCCCTCCGAACGCCGCAGGGCTTCGCTCCGGCCGGGGGCAGAGTGATGAATCACCAAAGGGTGGGGCCAAAAGAGAAGATCAAAAGGGGCCAAATCAAGTTGACGGACGCAGTATTTGAAGCTGTCGAAGCTGGCATCCACGGAGGCTTCGAGAGCTCCTGTGGTGCCATGCACACCGGCGAACCATAGATAAGGCGTAATCTCCACATGCCATCCTTCATTCGGGTTGGCTTGCTTTGCTTGCGGTGTGTCAGGGCTCGAAGTCGATTGCGCGAACGCCTGGGACGAGAAAGACAAGGCTTCGAGGATGAATAGTAGTGAAAGTGTTTTGACTATTTTGCAGGGGCAGAACATTTGATCTTCCCTTTGGCTACCAGCAGGTCGGCTGAGCAACACAGAAACATGCGAGCGTGACTTCACTGAAATGTGAGTGTCACTGGACGGAGGAGGTGACTTGCGATGGCACGCTCACTGGACGGAAGCAAAAGCTGGCGCTTGGAGCGAAACGGCAACGGATCACAGATGTTGGTAGTTGGAATTGGTCGTGGTCACCACCAGCTGCTTGGCGGTCGCGTTCAGGACGGTCTGTTGCGCGTAATTGGTGCCATCGGGGAGGCTGGCCATCTGTACCTGCAGGGTGACAGCATCTTTGGCTTCGCCCAGGTAGCTGTTGACGCTCAAAGAGATGATCTTATGCGCAGCGGTGTCGAACGTGAGGGTCATTTGATCACCAGGCTGGGCATAATCCTTGAAGTTCAAATTCACCACGCCCCCCGCCGGATTTATTGAGACTTTCCCTGCCTGGTAGGCCTGCTGCATTTTCTGCGGGTCCGGTGGCACGTACTGGCTGAGTAGGGCCTTTACGTCTCCCATGTAGTCCTTCATCTCTTCTTTTTTCTTGGCAACGATTTTTTGCTTCATCCTGCCACCGCTGGGTGGTTCTGGGGGTGGACTGACCAGATTTTTCTGAACCTGTCCGTCAGGACCGTAGCGGCACAAGTTAGTCGACGCTGGCTTGGGATCTCCCTTTAGGGTGAGTTGCGTTGTTTCAGTCCATTGATACTGCAACAACTTCTGCTTATTTTCCGCAGCGGACTGTTTTACAGCTACAACTTTTTCCTGCAGCTCACTGTTTTGCGCAATCGCTTGCCCGGCTGCCAGAAATGCAATCGCGCAACCGAGTGCAAAGAAGCGTCTGATCATAACTTCCTCCTAAATTCAGATTCATACTTCTAGTCAATAAATATGCGGACTACTTCTTAGGCGGCGGAAAGTTCTTGAGGAGCTTGGCTACCGCCTTGTCGAGATTCTTCTGTTTCTTGTCTGGGTCCTTGGGGGGGTTCAATGTCTTGGTGGCAGTTCCTTTCCATATGAGCTGCTTACCGGCTTGGTCATAGACATCAAACGCTAACGTACCGACTTGAAGCGTCGAGCTTGTGGCCGAGGCCATACCACCTCCCATGCGCCAGCCCACGCCACCTCCGTAGGCGTTCCATTGCTTTTCCTGGGAAATGGAGACTTGGTAGGCGACGAAGAGGTTGGCAGTGTCGCTGTCGGTTTTGGTGAATCCCTTCGCCGCGAGTTGCGAGTCAATCGACTGTTTGATTTGCGTGTCCAGGATCTGGTCTGGGTATTCCGCACCTTCGACCTTGACCCACTTGTACGTCTTGAACTGGGAGAAGTCGATACCCGGCGCGGAATTGTAGGTGACGTCCTGCGCCAGGACCGCCCCACACATGAACAGAATCAATGCAATTAGTACTGCGAGCTGAACCACGCCGCTGCTGCGTTTCGAATTCATAGTTACTCCTAGGAATCGCCGGTGCTCCCACGCCATACGTTGCGGCCGAATCGAGCCGTCACAACGAGTCCGCAAAGAGCAGCCCAAATCCGCTCCCTCGCGAGACTGCACAATGAACACCGAAATGTCGGAGTGAAATCTCCCTTTCCACTCTGAAGTCTCACGTTGCATTGTTTGTTTGACATCTGGCAATTTCACCAGTTGCTTAAAATAAAACAGTCGACCAAAGTGCCGACTGGTTGAGCGTTATATGGAACGGCGGAAGCTTTTGTAAATTCACTTACTTAAGGACAATCCACTCGAATGCATCCCACCATGACGTGCGCGGGCCCGCAATGGGGAAGGAAAAAACCCGTTAGGCGGGCGAAAATTGTAACGCGCATTTCGAATGCTTTTGCTCTGCCGTAAAGCGGGATTCCTTCTTCTGAGGGTAGTTTCCGCTCATCCCAATACTTCAGGAATTCCGTCATGCTTCCATGCGCGTATCTGCGCAAAGCAGGTCGCTCTTCTTCGTTGCCGCCGGATTGTTCAAACTGCATCATGGCGCCGGAGGTCACGTGTATCGCCGGAAACAATCTGCTCAGTCGAGCGGCGCTCAACGGAGGCGTGCCACCGGTATGGGATGCTGACCGCGCGGAACTTAAGGGATTTCTGAGACTTTAACTGGTGTGCCTTCTTGTTTTTCTAACGCAGCGCTGCCCGCACTTTCTCCGCTGCCGCCTGCTCCCGCTGATACTTATCCCGGGCGAGCGTTCGTTCATCGTCGGTCAGGTCCGCCAGAAATCCAAACCCTCGGACACATTCCTCACATATTTTCTCTTTTTCGATAACCGCCGCGCGGTTGAGAAGCTGGCGCAGATCATCCCAGTCGAATTCGCGCCCGTCTGTGAATTTCTGCATCAGCCGCGCCGGATCGAAAGTGTCGCCCGCTTGCCAGAGCTTCAGACAAGAAGTCGCCGGATCAAGGGCTGATCGAGCGGGCGACGGGCGAAGGCTCCCAGATCATGAATGTCGCGTTCCTTGCTGCGCTGATAGCATGCCCGTAACTTCTCTGCGAGTATTTCCGACGGCGCGAGACATGTAATTTCCGAAGTTACAAACGGGAGGAATTTGAAAAGTCTCGGCGAGCCGTGCCGTCGTTCTTGCGGAGGCCAACGACTAGGCCGGGGCCGGCGACGGCCGGACACGCCCGCAACAAGGTAGGGAGCTTCCCGACAGGGAAGGCTAAAATTCACTCGACAGGATAAGCTAATGATGGTACAACATAAAAAGCTAAATATAGTGCAGCGCAATAAGCTAAGCTGAGGACACGAGAGAATGGCCACACCATCCGAAAAACTCGCTCAATCTCTGGAACTTCTGCACAAGCTCCAGGCGGCCAACGGTGCAGCGGCGATACGCGCGCGCGACCTGACGCGCACACACCGCGAACGGCTTCTGAAGAACGGCTTCCTGCAGGAGGTCATAAAAGGCTGGTACAAACCGAGCCGACCGGACGAAGTGAAGGGCGAGAGCACCGTGTGGTACGCCTCGTTCTGGCGCTTTTGCGCCGTCTATCTCGGGGCCCGTTTTGGCAAAGACTGGTGCCTTTCGCCGGAACAGTCGCTGTCCATCCATGCCGGCAACTGGACGGTGCCCCGGCAGCTTCTGGTTAGATCGCCCAAAGCGCGCAACAAGGTCACGGACCTGCCGCACCACACATCACTGCTCGATGTTCGCGCCGCCCTGCCGGCGGGCGTAGACCGCGAGGAAAAAGAGGCCTTGCGGATTTTCTCGCTCGAATCGGCGCTGATCGAGTGCTCACCGGCTTATTTTTCAAACAGGCCGACGGATGTCCGCGCCGCGCTGATGACCATCCGCGACGCCTCCGGCCTGCTGCGCCGCCTGCTGGACGGCGGGCACACGACAATTGCCGGCCGGCTGGCCGGCGCCTTCCGCAACGGCGGCCGCGACCGTATGGCCGACGAAATCGTGAAGACGATGTCCATCGCCAGTTATGCCGTGCGTGAAAACGATCCGTTCGCGGACAAGCCTTCTCCGGCGTTGCCGGTCCGGGACGCATCTCCTTACGTCAACCGGATACGGCTGCTGTGGCAGAGAATGCGGGAGCCCGTCATCGAATGCTTCCCGCAGGCACCGGGTCTGCCGCAGGACGGCAAGACCTACTTGAAGCGCGTCAACGATACGTACGTGACGGACGCCTACCACTCATTGTCGATCGAGGGCTACCGCGTCACGCCCGAGCTGATCGAGCGCGTGCGCAGCGGCACTTGGAATCCGGAACAAAACGAGGGCGACCGCGAACAGCGCAACGCGATGGCGGCGCGCGGTTACTGGCAGGCGTTTCAGGCCGTCGAGAACAGTCTCGGCAGGATACTTAAAGGCGAGAATCCGGGTCTGGTCGCCGATGAAGATCACCGGACATGGTACAGGGAGCTCTTTGCCCCGAGCGTCACCTCGGGTCTGCTGCGCCCGGCCGATCTCGCCGGTTACCGCAATGGCCAGGTCTATATCCGGAAGTCGATGCATGTGCCGCTGAACCGCGACGCGGTGAGGGACGCTATGCCGGCTTTCTTCGATCTGCTGCGCGAAGAACCCGATGCCGGCGTCCGCGCCGTCCTCGGACATTTCGTGTTCGTCTACATCCATCCTTATATGGACGGCAACGGCCGCATGGGACGATTTCTGATGAACGCGATGATGGCCTCGGGCGGATATCCCTGGACGGTGATACCGGTCGGCGAGCGCACGGCCTATATGCATGCGCTGGAGAAGGCGAGCGTGGGTGAGGATATCGGGCCGTTCTCGGATTTCCTCGCGGGCCTCGTCAGGAAGGGACTGGCCGGCGGGCCGCTGCCCGAGGTTCCGAAGAATTGACCGTTACGTATTTAATGCCCAGTTCCGATAGCGCAGCGTAGGCACCATAAAAAGAATACCGCTGGCCGCCGTCGAAGCCGCGCGATGATATAAACGCGAGTACGTATTCAACCTTCAATAGACAAGCAATTTGTGCGCCCCTTGGCCTAGAAGGAAGACAATGACCAGAATTGAAGAAATTCTCGACGCGTTTTACGCGTTCTCGAAGATCTGGGTAACGGAGCCGAAAAATGCATCGATACAACAAATTGAAGCTGCGTGCCTTGTTTTTATCCGCATCTGGCGGTGAACGGTGGTTTAGACCGATCGACGCGGCGCAAAAACTGGATTTTTACCCTCGAAGATCAGTGTGGACGTACTTCAAAAGATTATGGAGGTTTGGATTACCTGAGAGGCGCTTTTCAGGGAAGGACACATGGGAATACCGGATAAGCGATGTTGGGATGTCCAGACTTCGCTGGTTGGGTTCTCAGCGAGGTTGACGCGCCTAAAACGATCTTCGTCCGTTCGCTCGGGATGAAAGAGTTGGCCAATGAGGGAAGAGCGGTAAGCGGTCATTGCTTCGTAGCGGTCTGCTGGCACCACCGGTCCCCGACAATCTCACTCTTCAGTGCGCCAAGGCGAGCGCTCTTTCCAACTATTTAACTGGTCGAGAGCCCAAGCGGTGGTTTTGTCGGTGTGGCAGGTGGTGCATGGGTTGGGGATGTTGTAGCGGTCGGTCATGGCGGGGGAGATGAAATTGAACGTGTGGGCGCTGACTTTAACGTCGGCGATGGTGGTTTCGATTTTGGGCATATGGCAGGCGACGCATTGGCTGCCGGGCGATCCTTGTTTGTGATGCGTGTGCTCTTCGAGGGTTGCCGTGCGGGGGCCGTTGGGTGAGAGCGGACCGTGGCAATCGAGGCAAATCGCTTCGGCGGGTTTTCGGAGCTGCGCGTAGTTGTCGGTGCCGTGCGTGTCGTGGCAGTCGTAGCAGGTTACGCCGCGGCGATACATGACGCTCTGGACGAAATCGTTGCCCTGCATGCGGTTTTTGTGAGCAGTGCCGTCGGCGTAGTGGGTGAAAGTTGTCTCGCCCAGCTTGTGGTCTTCGAGTTTCCAGAAGTCGCGCAGATTGAGTCCCACGTGATAGCCGACTGGCCAATCGAAATAGCGGCCTTCAATCGGATTTTGCAGAGGCCGCCCTTGCGAGTGGCACTGGATGCAGGTGTCGCTAGCGGTGACGTAATCCATCCGCGATGGATTCAGAATGTTTGAACGCGTGGGATGCGCGGCGTGTTCGCTGCCAGCTCCGTGGCATTTTTCGCAGCCGACGTTCCATTCGGCGACTTGTTTCGTCTTCACGTTGTAGTCAACGGAGTGGCATCCGTCGCAAGTCGGGCCGGTTGGGCGCTGGTTGTTGTCCGGCGGGTAGAGCGGTTCCCACCAATCGGTTCCCGGCTTGACGAAATACGGCAGCCATTTTTTGTGCGTGATGTCCCACTGCGCGCCTTCTGGGAAATAGTCGTCGCCGATTTTTTTGAAGTAGCGTTGTTTCCAGATGCTGCCGTAGACAAAGGCGACGTCTTCTTTCGCGAACTTTGCGTTTGGCACATGGTTGGTTGCCAGATCTGGGATGATCGCATCCGGATGTGCTTTGGGATCGCGAACGATGTTGGCCATCGGCGTTTTCTGCCAACGCTCGTAGATCTTCTCGTGGCATTCCTTGCAATTTTGCGAACCGACGTAGTGCGCGGCCTTGACCGTTTTTTCCTCCTGAGCCAATGCGTTTGCGGAAGGTTTCGCCAGAGCGCGGACGTATCCGACCAGTTTCCATCTTTCTATTTCCGGAAGCTGATTCCACGCGGGCATGCCGGTGAGCCGCACACCATTCTCGATGACGTATTGGATTTCGCCGTCGGTCAGCGATTGCGTATCTGACGCGCGCAGATCAGGCGGCTTCGGATACATGTTGCGGCCCATCTGCGAGATACCGCTTCCGTCGATTGCATGGCACGTGGAGCAGCGCGCGTTGAAATCCTCACGCGCTTCGCTTAAGGCAGCGCCAGTGATCTCAACGGGGCTCTTCGCATTCTTCGCGGAGGATGGGATAGAAATATTGCGGACGGTTCTTGCGACGATACGCTCGGGAGCTGTCGGCTCGTCAGTGGCGCGAAAGCCGTGGCGGATGACGAGAAATCCGGAGATAACCCCTACAACAACCAACGCTGCGACCGCTATTTTCAAGGTTTTCATGGCTCAATGGTTTCCGTCGTCTGATTCCAGCTTCGTGCCATAGCGACTAAGCAAAATTTGGATACCCGTGTACGCGACAAACTCAGGCTGGCCGCTAGACTTCCAGCTGAAGCTTCTTCCGGCCGGTAAAGAGCAGGAGCAAACCTTTGTGAAACCCATAGCGGCCACCCAAATCGAAAATCGTGTCGCGATCTGCGCCCATCGTCTTGTTGTCAAAGACTTCGCCGACGAGTTCGAACCTCGGATTGAACCTGTGGCCGAGGGTCAATCCGAGAATTCGCTCGTTGCGAGCGTTCGGAGCATTGAAAACAGGGACCGCATAACCGGCCTCGAAATCGACATCGAGAAAGCCAAACTATTGCTTACTGCAAACGGCAATAAGAATTTTGTCCCCGGCTCCGCAATTCCATTTCGAATGGACTTTGGAGACCCGCCAATCAAGAATTGCGGAAACGTCGAAACGTTCCAGCCGTCCTCACCGTGATCGATGAAGTGCCACTTGACGCCCGGCTCGGCGTTTCCCTAGCCGGTCGCATTCGGAGCACCCTTCGCACTCTGCCAGACAAACGGAACTTCGTAGTTCAACTGAATGTGTTTGCCGATTCCGTAGTTCAAGTCGATTTGAGGCACTCGGACGTTGTGAGTCGTGTTCGTAAGCTCCGGCATCAACCCTAGGTTAATTTCCCAGTTCCCGTTGCCCGGAGTCACCGGGTCGTTTGTTATGAGCGGCGGCCCACCTTGCGCGTTCGCAACGACGCTCAAAGCGAGAGTGGTAAAGACGATCGAGAGGATACGTAACGCAATCTCTCGAAAAGTCATGTGGTCGCTCTCATAAAGAGTTGTATAGCCCTTCGATCATCTCTATTCCGCGTTCAATAAGTGCCTGATCGGTCCAGCCCTTGAGGCCCCAACCTTTCAAAACCTCATCAATACCGAAGGCTTCTTTTCGTCCGAACTTGTCGTCGACAATGTCGGCATCGTGAATCATTTGCGCAATTACACTGACCTTTGGATCACGAATTCCAAATTCTTTCTGCAGCGTCTCAAATGTGCAGTCCTCACCGCGGTGTCCAAATCCTCCGAAAAACATGTCGAAAGGAACCGCGGGTGCTGGCGCAGCGCCGTCTGGAGCGAATACGAACTTTGCCTTCTTGTCGATGAACTTTCGTATCAGCCATGCAGACGCAGAGCGGTCAATTCCGGGTCGAGGACGCGTGACCCAGACCCGTTTTATGTAGTGTTTTGGATTTGCGCTCGCTGGACCCGTGACAGCCGGCACCGGCTTCCCAGCGCGGGACAGTAACTGCTCGGCCCGTCTCTTCATAGACGCGCCAAAAAAGTCGATCTCAGAAATCTCGCGGACTCGAGACCGGAGGCGTCCTAATCGTGCGGTAGAAAGTTTGCGACTATTGGCGCCGGAATATTTTGCAAGTTCCTGAATCACTTCTCCGTACTCTCCATCGCGAGCTTGATTGAACTTCCTTTCCAACTGTGGCGATGTCAGGTTGTCAATCGATTGCACAAACACGACTGATGCTTGTCCCGTATATTTCCGTACCGCCGCCGCGAGCCACTCGAATCGCTCTAGATTCGTTGCGTCGTTCGGAAGGAGATAGCCGGAATTTCCGAGAGGCACGGAACCGTAGCGACGCAAGAGCCGCCAGACCTCAACGCGTTGGCTGCCACGCTTGCTCGGAAGAGTGAACGTGAAGAGGAGCCACGGTGGCGGCGGCACTGCGCCTTTGACAGATTGAGAATTGCGTACCCCCATTTCAAAGCTATGTTATAGCTATATCAGACGCCGTCAAGATGGAATACAGGACCTCCTCTTCGCCTCGTCTTTTTACGATTTGTTTACAGCTGGGTCTGGCGAGAGAATTTATCTGGCGTTTACCTTCGCAAGCCAACAATACCTGCCTCTGCTTGCGATATAGAGTCTGAGGAACGGTGTGGACTATACGGGACTAATGCGAGCCGCGCTCGTCGCGCTGCTGCGGAACAAGATGCGCAGCATATTGACGGTGCTTGGCATAACCATCGGGATCGCGGCGGTCATTTGTGTGGTTGCGATTGGAAAGGCTGGGCAGGCCCGCGTCGAGCAGCAGTTGAACAACCTGGGCGATAACTTCGTGTGGATTGAGGCGGGCGGGCGCGCTGTAAACGGAGTGCGCACGGGAACGCATGACACAAAAACGCTAACGGTATCAGACGCGGTCGCCGTCAAGAATCAAATTTCGATCATCAAGAGCGTTTCGCCGAATGTGGACGACCCAGTGCAGGTGATCTACGGCAATCAGAACTGGCACACATCGTACCGCGGCGTTTCGCCTGAATACTTCGAAATCAAACGCTGGTTCGTGGATCAAGGCGCGATATTTTCGCAGGACGACGTGGATCGAGCGGCGGATGTTTGTGTCGTTGGCCGCACCGTGCGGGAACAGGTCTTCGGAACGGAAGATCCGGTCGGGAAGGTGATGCGGATTAACAGTATTCCCTGCAAAGTGGTGGCGACACTGCAACCGAAGGGTCTTTCGCTGTCGGGGCAGGATCAAGACGACACGGTAATTCTGCCGTTTACGACCGCGCAAAAGAAAATAAAAGGTATCACTTGGCTAGACGACATTTTGTGTTCGGCGGTGTCAGCGGATTCGGTGAAAATCGCAGGTCAGGAAGCGACGGCGCTGCTGCGCGATCGCCACCATTTGCGTCCCGATGAAGAGGACGATTTCAATATCCGCAACCCGGAAGACGTCATTCAGGCGCAACTCGATGCCAGTAAAACGCTGACGATTCTGTTGATCGCGATTGCGTCCGTATCGTTACTCGTTGGCGGGATCGGAATCATGAACGTGATGCTGGTCTCGGTAACGGAACGGACGCGGGAAATCGGAGTGAGAGTGGCAGTGGGAGCGACGGAACAGGCTATCCAGTTACAGTTCCTCGGCGAGTCGATCATGCTGAGTCTGGTCGGAGGGGCGGCGGGGGTGCTGTTCGGAATACTTGGATCGTACCTTGTGGGGCAAACCTTGAAGTGGCCGATCGAGATGTCTTTGGAATCGATCCTGGTAGCGGCGTTGTTCTCGATCGCGGTCGGGATGTTTTTCGGCTATTACCCGGCGCGGAAAGCCTCGCTGCTCGATCCGATCGAGGCTTTGCGGTATGAGTAAAGCGGAGAGGTCGGGTCTGGAATGAAGAGGAGCAGGTGGTTGATTGTCGTAGGCGTGGCGGTAGCCATGGGCGTGGCCATTGCGTTTAGCTTGAGCCGCGACACGCGAGTTCAGCACTTCACAGCGAAGGTAGACCGAGGCGAAATCGACGATGTGGTGGAAGCTACGGGCACGATCAACGCGGTCATCACCGTACAGGTCGGTTCACAAGTTTCCGGAACCATTGCCAAGTTGAACGCGGATTTCAATTCGCGCGTGCACAAGGGCGATGTCGTCGCGTTGATCGATCCTGCGCTATTTAAAGGGGCTCTGCAGCAGGCGGCGGCTGACCTCGAAAACGCCAAGGCGAATCTTACGGCCGCAAAAGCGAATCTCGACAAGGCAAAAGCAGCATTGGTACAGGCCAAAGCGGATTACGATCGCACGGTGGGACTGTTCAAATCGGGCATTGTGAGCCAGCAACAACTCGACCTCGCGAAAGCGAATTATGACTCGGCAGTCGCGGGCGTCGGCGGCGCAGTGGCAAGCGTAACGCAGGCGAATGCGCAGGTCAGCCAGAAGAAAGCTGCGGTCGACGTTGCGCAGACGAACCTTGACTACACGGTGATCCGGTCGCCGATTGATGGGACGGTTGTGGCGCGGAATGTGGACGTGGGACAGACGGTTGCCGCCTCGTTGCAAGCGCCAACAATTTTCACGATCGCGCAAGACCTAAGCAAGATGTGGGTGTACGCGAAGACGGACGAGTCGGACGTGGGGAACATCAAGGTCAGGAAGCCCGTCACGTTCAAGGTGGATGCATTCCCGAAGGATACATTCCATGGCGTTGTGAGCCAGGTGCGCATGAACGCGACGACGGTGCAAAGCGTCGTGACGTACGACACGATCATCGAGTTCGCAAACCCCGAACACAAATTGTTCCCCGGGATGACAGCCTACGTGACGATTCCGGTCGCGACCGTCGAGAACGCGCTAAAACTCCCGAACACGGCGTTGCGATACAAACCTCCGATGAGCCCGGAAGAAGTACTCGCAGTTTACAAACGGTATGGAATCGATGGGACCGGCCGGCAATCCGCGAGCGCTGGATCGGGAGTGGTTGAAGCTTCCGACATTTCCAAGACCGATGGGCAAAGTCCTCCGCGCACGCCCAAGAGCGACACGGCGGTGGTCTGGAAACTGGGAGCCGACAACACGCTGACTCCGGTGCAAGTATCGCTGGGAATCACAGACCACGCGTTCACCGAGATCCTCGGGGTGCTGAAAGGCGAGTTGAAGGAAAACGATGCACTCGTGATCCGTTCGATTGCTCCGAAAAACTCGGGGCTCGGAACTGTGAGGTAAAGGCATTCCTCGCGATGAGCTTCCTGAACGCCAACCCTACGGGCTCTGCGGCAAAAGGCGCGTTCGCCCATGCGGTGATCCACGTCGAGGAGCTACAGAAATATTACGAACTTGGCGAGACTCGGGTTCATGCTCTCCGCGGCCTAAGTCTCGCCGTCGAACGAGGCGATTTTCTGGCCATCATGGGTGCCAGTGGGAGCGGGAAGTCCACCTTTATGAACATCCTCGGATGCCTTGACAAGCCGAGTTCTGGCCGATACTTACTCGAAGGCACCGACGTCAGCCAGCACGACAAGAAAGCGCTCGCACACATACGTAATGAGAAACTCGGTTTTGTCTTCCAGGGGTTCAACCTGCTGGCGCGGACGACAGCCCTTGAAAACACGGAACTACCGACGCTCTACACAAAGATCTCGAAAGCCGAACGCGAAGACCGGGCGGTTCAATCTCTCGCCATGGTAGGTTTGGCTGATCGCGCGCATCACTTTCCTTCCCAGATGTCCGGAGGACAGCAGCAGCGTGTGGCGATTGCGCGCGCGTTAGTGAACCGTCCCTCCATACTTCTCGCTGATGAGCCTACGGGGAACTTGGATAGCCGCACTTCAGTTGAGATTATGGAAATCCTTCAGAATCTGAACGACAACGGACTGACGATCGTCCTGGTAACGCATGAGCATGACATCGCGCAATTCGCAAAGCGCGTACTGGTATTCCGCGATGGAAAAATTCGTAAGGATGATTTAGTGGTGAACAGACCGAGGGCCAACGAGGTCCTGAAAACCTTGCCCACCATCGAGGACTAAGGTCACATTTACTGGAATTCTGAATCGTCGTCAGAAGCGCATGAAAGATCAATCGGCAACGCGCCCAAAATCACGGCTTGCAACAAAATCTTGTCCGACCTGGAAAGGGGAGAGGCGCGGGCAGGACCCGCGCGAAAGCCTACCCATCTTGCCGGCATTTTGCGTCCGGATGCGGCCAAGTCCCACGGGAAGTCGTTACATGTCAATTAGTTGTTTGGTAGGGGCGGTGGGGATCGAACTAAAAGCGTTGCTGAAAACTCGTAAGTTGTTGATTGCATTAAAAGGCAAAAACGCCATAACCCCCGAATCCGCTCAACCGAGGTACACGCCGGGTACACGCCGCGGTAGACGCGAAAGGCATTACTGAAGCTTCCCAAGCTTCCTCTAGCAATCCCTAACTCGCTGGCACTTATACACTTCGAAGCGGCGGGTAATTGGAAAATGATGGAAAACGACCACGCAAATTTTTACTTGTTTCGGTTGGACTGGCGGTGCCTGCCTTGCGCGGAAGTGTATTGGTGATAGGTTTGCTCGTAGGCTTTTCTTCTAGAATTGCATAGAGCATTCGGCTGTCAATCTCCAGACGAATCTCGATTCTGCACCGTCAAAGCTCGAAATTGGCCACCCAAGACGGGCAACTTGGACCGCACTTCCTAACGAAAGGTTTGAACTATATTGAAGTATCCAAGGAATGATTCAAGGCGGCGGTTTGCTAATTCATCCTGTCCTGTTCGTACTCACACCCATTCATTTGTTTTCCACGATTTAGGTTGTTCTCATTTGCACTGAAAATCCTCATTTGCAGGCTACAGTGCACCAAGAGTGCACCTAAGTCGGTCTGCTCACCTGCAAATCTGCAAGAAAACCGGATACCTCTTTGGAACACTTTGGCCGCTACTGGAAGAGAGCAGGGCCCCCGTTCGTCAAGACCTACGCGATCTGTTGGATCATTTGCCCGGATGCCCTTGTCCCGGACTCGCGCAGCGCGCAGACATCTCTGATAGGTGGCTGGCCGAAGAAACGGCTGTATTCACGGTTGAATTGCGTCGGACTTTCGTAGCCAACCTCAAAAGCGGCGCTCGCCGCATCCATGCCATTGTTCAGCATCAGGTTTCGCGCTGACTGAAGCCGGAGTTGCTTTTGGTACTGAAGCGGGCTCATCGAAGTCAGCATCCGGAAATGGTGGTGCAGCGTGGATACACCCATGCTAGAAAGCTCAGCGAGTTCCTCGACACGTAGGGTTTTCGCATAGTTCGCCGCAATCCACGCAATCGCTTTGGCTGTGCGGTGACTCTGATCACCGTGAGTTACAATCGCTCGCAGGCGAGCGCCCTCCGGTCCGCGCAGAATGCGGTAGATGATCTCGCGCTGAATTAGGCCGCTTAAGAATGGAATGTCCTCAGGACGGTTCAGCAAATCCACCAGACGGCAGCATGCGCTCAGGAATTCCGGTGTTGTTACTCCAATCGACATGGCGGGACTGTCAGACGGCGCATCGGCGACATGAATTTCCTCGCGGCTGAGAAGGTCTCGAACCATTGAGATGTCCAGTTTGACCGACAGCACGAGACAGGGGACTTCCTGACTAGCTTCGGCGACCCAGCTCACAATCGGCAAATCAACCGCTGTTAAAAGGTAGTGCGCCGCGTCATAGATGAAGCTGCTCTTGCCGAGGTTCACATGTTTGCAGCCTTGCGCGACTACGATAATGCCAGGATGGTAGGTTGTCCGGCACGGAGGGGTAGGGGCATTGCGGCGGTGCAGGCTGACTCCAGGAATCTCCGTTATCCGATTCTCTTCATTGCCAATGAGAGAGGCAATCTTGCTGGCCAGCTCGGCACGCAAGGATAACGCAGAATCTGATTTGCTCATCATCACTTGAGTTCTGTTCTTCATGACAGGAGTTTGCTCGGTATCCTGCCTAACATAATCCTCCCGGCGAACGCACGCCAGCCAATTTTCGTCCTCCAAGAGAAATAGGCAATAACTAGGCAGAATCGGGCTACCGCTTGGGGCGGCCGCGCTTCTATTTTCAAGACAGGCAAACGCACAGCAAGGAGAAACAGATGAAGAAGCGAACTCTGGGGCAAAACGGCCTGGAGGTTTCGGCCCTTGGCTACGGATGCATGGGACTTTCATCCGCCTATGGTCGCCCGCAGCCGCGAGAAGCCGGCCTCAGCATCATTCGAGCGGCCTTCGAGCGCGGCGTGAATTTCTTCGATACTGCTGAGGCATACGGACCCTGCGTGAATGAAGAACTCGTAGGCGAAGCGGTCGCACCGTTTCGTGACCAGGTGGTGATCGCAACCAAATTCGGCTTCGACATCGATACGAAAACCGGGCAGCGAAGCGGCGGGCTTAACAGCCGCCCCGACCATATTCGGGAAGTCGTCGAGGCGATGTTGAAACGGCTCAAGACCGACACCATCGACCTTCTCTATCAGCACCGAGTCGATCCTGCGGTGCCAATCGAAGAAGTTGCGGGCACGGCGAAGGAACTTATCGCCGCAGGCAAGATCAAACACTTCGGACTTTCAGAAGCGGGGCCGCAAACCATTCGCCGTGCGCATAGTGTGCAACGCGTGACTGCCGTTCAGAGCGAATATTCGCTGTGGACCAGGGATGTAGAACAGAACGAAGTTCTACGGACATGCGAACAGCTGGGCATCGGATTCGTTCCGTTCAGTCCCCTCGGTGCAGGCTTTCTGACGGGCAAGATCGACGCGAACACTGCTTTTGATTCCACCGACTTCCGTAACATGTCGCCGCGCTTCACTACTAAAGCACGCGAAGCGAACCAGGCTGTGGTGGACCTGCTGAAGGAAATCGCGGATAGAAAAGGAGGAACGCCGGCGCAGATCGCGCTCGCGTGGCTGCTCTCACAGAAGGATTGGATTGTTCCGATTCCTGGTACGACGAAACTTCAGCGCTTGGAAGAAAACCTGGGCGCGGTCAACGTTCAGCTCACGGCGGAAGACTTGAGGGAAATTAATGTTGCGGTCTCGAAAATTCCGATTGAGGGGCAGCGACTGCCGGCCGCTGTGCTGAAAATGTCGGAAGCTTGATGCAAGGCCAATCGCCGTGAATCGGGAGAGACTACAGAGGAACAGGATGACTAACTCGAACAACAAATTTCGCGAAGCACAGGGGGACGCGGTTGGACGACGCGACTTCCTGACGAAGGCAGTTTTTGCGGGCGCAACCGTGGCGCTTGGTTCCGTGCCCTCGGCCGCTAGTTCCATTGCATTCACCCCAGAGGAGTTCAAAGAGCTGAATGCCGCCGTGGCAGACATTCACGTGCAGGGTCAACGCTTGCCAGACGGCGTGCTCGCCCTTTCGGGCGTCGAGGCGCCGCCGAAGTCATAGGAACACAACCGATGGACTGCAAATTCCGAAATAACCGCAAGTCGAGGTTTCTGTCACGATGAAGCACACGATTTCATCGCTGATTGTCCTCGCAACCCTCTGCCTTCTGTCTGGCCTCTCGATGGCGAAGCAATCGTCAACGAAAGGCGAAGCGCGGCCCACAGAGAAAAACATTCTGATCGTGTACCTCTCACGAACGAACAACACCAAGGCCATTGCAGAGATCATTCAACACGCTGTCGGCGGCAAACTGGTCGCACTCGAACTAGAAACACCGTATCCGGCCGACTATCACACGACTGTGCAGCAAGTCGTCCAAGAGAACGAGACAGGATATTTGCCGCCTCTCAAAACAAAGATCGAGACCATGGAGCAATACGATGTTCTCTTTCTTGGCTTTCCGACCTGGGACATGCAACTGCCGCCGCCCATCAAGAGTTTCCTTCACCAATCGAACCTCAAAGGAAAAACAGTAATCCCTTTCAATACGAATGGCGGGTATGGCCCCGGCAACACGTTCGCGACCGTACGCACGCTGTGCCCGCGAAGCACAATCCTGGAAGGATTCAGCACAAGAGGTGGCTCGGAAAGGGATGGGCAATACTTAGTCATCAGGGATGCGCGAGAAAAGGAAGCGCGCAACGAAGTTGAGGTATGGCTGAGAAAAATAAAATTCCTGAAGTAAGCGTTGCCATTCGGTTCGAAGGAAAGAGGAGATCGTGATGAAAAAGAGGAAATTGGGAAGCGGTGGACTGGAAGTTTCCGCTTTGGGACTCGGCTGCATGGGGCTGAGCTTTGGCTATGGACCGGCAACGGAAAAGAGTGAGGCGATCAAGCTGATCCGCGCTGCACATGAGCGAGGAGTGACGTTTTTCGATACGGCGGAAGCTTACGGTCCTTACGCAAACGAGGAATTGGTAGGTGAAGCCGTTGAGCCGTTCCGAAAGGATGTGGTCATCGCCACCAAGTTCGGCTTCAAGGAAGGCACTCCGGCGAAAGGACTCGACAGCTGGCCCGAACGCATTCGCGAGCACACGGACGCTGCGCTGAAGAGGTTGCGGACCGACTCAATCGATCTCCTGTATCAACACCGTGTTGATCCCAATGTGCCGATCGAGGAAGTCGCGGGGGCTGTTAGGGATTTGATTCGCGAGGGCAAGGTGAAGCACTTCGGGATGTCGGAAGCCGGTGCGGAAAGCATTCGCCGCGCGCACGCCGTTCAGCCCGTCGCGGCGCTCCAAAGCGAATATTCGCTGTGGTGGCGGGACCCGGAGAAAGAGATTCTGCCGACGCTCGAAGAACTTGGTGTCGGATTCGTTCCCTTCAGCCCGTTGGGCAAAGGCTTCCTAACCGGGGCCATCTCCGACAAAACAGAGTTCGACAAATCGGATTTCCGAAACGTTGTTCCTCGCTTCTCTGAGGAATCCCGCAAGGCAAACCAGGCACTGGTCGATGCGCTGGGACGAATTGCCGACCTGAAGAAAGCAACGAAGGCGCAGATCGCACTGGGCTGGTTACTCGCTCAGAAACCGTGGATCGTGCCAATCCCTGGTACCACAAAGCTGCACCGCCTCGAAGAGAATCTTGGATCGGCCGACGTGTCACTGACGGCGGCCGACTTGAAAGAAATCCACGATGCGATTTCCGCGATTGACGTCCAGGGCGATAGGTACCCGGCGCACCTCCAGAAGATGATCAATCGCTAGCTTTTCACCGGGTGATGGAACAAGGAACTTTCGATTCCTTGCCAAGGGCAGGACCAGGAATGAAAAGGAGCGATGAGATGCGTGTGAAGAATTGGAACAGCGCCGTGACAGCTTCGCGTTCGCTTAAATACTCGTTTTGTTTCCTTGCGGGAATCGCAGCCTTGGCTGCTGGAACTGCCGCTCAGAAGCCCCCCGCAGTGCGACTGGACACCGGCGAATTGCAAGGAGTCGCCGACGACGGCATTGCGACCTACAAAGGCATCCCCTTCGCAGCGCCTCCCGTAGGCGAGTTGCGATGGCGTCCGCCTCAACCCGCCGCACCGTGGACTGGAGTCCGCCAGGCTACAGAATTTGGTGCGGACTGCATGCAGGGGCGCTTCGGTCCACCACAGGCATCCGGTGCTCCCCCGCCTCCACCTCCTCCGGGACCCAAGCCGTCGGAAGACTGTTTATTTGTTAACGTCTGGAGTCCGGCGAACGCAACGCCAGGCGCGAAGCTGCCCGTAATGTTCTGGATCTATGGCGGCGGTTTTGTCGGCGGCTCAAGCGCATACCCCGGCACCTCGGGGACGCAATTCGCGAAACACGGCGTAGTGTTGGTCGCCGCGAATTACCGCGTGGGCCGCTTCGGTTTCTTCGCCTTCCCGGCTTTGAGCCGCGAGCGTCCTGACGAGTTGAAGGGCAACTATGCGTACATGGATCAGATCGCTGCCCTCCAGTGGGTCAAACGGAACATCGCGGTGTTTGGAGGCGATCCGAACAACATCATTATCTTTGGCTTTTCCGCAGGCGGCGTCTCCGTGCATAGCCTCCTCGCTTCTCGGATGGGGCGAGGCCTGTTTCAAAAAGCCATCGTCGAATCGGGCGGTTCGCGCGACAGCGTGCTCACTGCGCGGCCGATGAGCAAAGACGACATCGATCCTAACTATCCCGTGTCGGCCGAGACGATCGGACTCCAGTTCGCGCATTCGATGGGGATCGAGGGAAAGGATGAGGCCGCGCTGGCCAAACTGCGCGCGCTCAGTGCCGAGCAGGTTCTTCACGGCGCGCCCGCCGGTGCAGAGACTGCCGCCCCGTCGTACGAGACGACTCCAATCCTCGATGGCAAGCTTGTCACCGAAACAGCGGAAACCGCGTACAAAGCGCACCATCAGCCGCGTGTTCCGATCATGCTCGGAAGCAACAGCGCCGACACCGCCGGCAACCGAATCAAGGGGACCACCAAGGAGCAACTCTTTTCGCGCTTCGGCCAATGGAGCGCGCAAGCAAAAGCGGCGTACGATCCCGACGGATCGAAAGATGTGGCCACGCTGGCAGCGGAAGCAAACAACGACTTTGGCCAAGCCGAGCCGGCTCGGTTCTCGGCCCGCGCCTTCGCAGCAAACGGTTCACCCGCCTATCTCTACCGTTTCTCTTATATTCAGGCTGGCATGCGAGAGTTCTTGAAGGCGGGAGCCCCGCACGGTGGCGAGATCAGCTTTGTATTTGGCACTTTGGGCGTCGGAGGTTTCGGCCCGCCAGTCCCGCCCACGGCTCAAGATCTGGAGGTCTCTCGTATCGCACAAAGCTATTGGGTCAACTTCGCCAAGACCGGGGATCCCAATGGTACGGGCTTGCCAAATTGGCCGCGCGTCGATCCAAATAAGGATTCGATTTTCGATTTCCATCCCGATGGCACGGCAGGAGCCGTCCCGGATCCTTGGAAGGCGCGACTCGACGTGACACATTTAGCAACGGAATCGGGAAAGCGCGCCGATTTATGAAATCGCATCCGCTTGTGATGTCGAGTCAGCAGTAGGATCGATTGAAAGGAAATAAGGAGGAAAATAAAAAATGCGAACAAAACTTCTATTGGGCGTTTTCCTGGTGAGCTCTCTGTTTATCTTTCAATCCCAGGCGCAAACACCGGCTTCAGGTTTTCCGAGAGGTGAATTGTCCACTGCGAAGAATCACACGGGAGATATTTGGCTCAGCGAGCTGAACGTGGGAGACAGTACATTCGATCCCAGTATCGCTATGGCGACCTATGGTGCCGGTGCAAAGCTCGATTGGCATTCTCATCCCGGCGGCCAGGTTCTGTTGATCACCGAAGGCGTTGGCTACTATCAGGAACGTGGAAAGTCGGCCCGCATCGTTCACAAGGGAGATGTAATTAAATGCGCTCCGGGAGTCGAGCATTGGCACGGCGCAACCCCGAACAGTGGCTTTGCATATTTGGCAGTGACACCCACTCAAAAGGGGAAAACGATCTGGTTGGAGCCCGTTAGCGACAAAGACTATAACAGCGCGAAATAGAAACTCCGGCCGCTCGTCATTCCAGAGACGACGGTTTTCCAAACCGCCGCCAAGTATGGCGGTATCGCGATTATCAAGGATGCAACTTCGCTGTACATGCTTGTGCACTCAAAAATAATGAACGGCAAGACCGTTTCACCACGCCCAAGCCTTAGTTCTGAATCGAATCGGTCCATTCGACGGGGAATCGAATGCCGTCATTGAAGTTCGTTCGAGAAGACAGACTTGCCAGGACTTAGCTCTAGGACAAGGTGCGTGTAAGTGCCGCCAATTCAGCGTGTTAGGGTTAGCTAGAGGAAGCTTGGGAAGCTCCAATTCTGCCACTGAACTACGCCCGCTCGTTGTCGTTGATTATAGCGAGGAATAAATTTTCCGTACGGGCGGTTTGAGTGACTGATGGAAAATAAGGAGGCTGCGAGTTTGCTATTAATTCTGTCCCCTTTGGGGTAGAATAAACAAATGGCCACTACAGAATACACTCCGGCGCAGGCTTCGGCGGTTGCGAATCTTCCACTTCCTGCCGTTCATAAGCTTATCGAACGTCGCCTCATACGGCCGCGGCGGCTCCGCACTGGTCGGTCTGTCCAACGGATGCTAAGTCGTGGGCAAGTTTTGTATTTGCGTCTCGAGGCGGAGGGTGTGCGACTCTTGCCGCTCGCGGCTCGCCGAGCGATCGCCAAAAAGATTGAATCGTCTCCCGAAGTTGACGCCGTACTTCTTACCGAGGGTTCAGCACTAGTGATTCAAGTGAAGTCGGTGCGGCTAGAACTCGACTTGGACCTGAGGAAACTTGAGCGAGTAGAGGACATGATCGTGTCCGACCCTGAAATTATGCACGGCACGCCCGTGTACCGTGGGACACGCATTCCTGTCGACCTGATTGCCGATATGTTGAGCCAAGGAGCAAAACCAGAAGAGATCCTAGAGGGATACCCAGCCCTAGATCGGGAGAAAGTGGATCTCGCTCCATTCTATGTTCAGGCGTTTCCGCGCCGGGGACGTCCCCCTTTCCGCCCGTGGGCAAAACAGAAACCGAAACTTGCAACTCGGCATAGCCGTGCTCTGGTGGGGTGACGGTGAAGTTTTTGATAGATGAGTGCCTACACACATCGCTAGCTGAACTTGCTATTGGGGCGGGTCATGTCGCACATCATGTCAACTACCTCGGTCTCGGTGGTTCGAAAGACTGGGAACTTATGGCGACCATCCGCAAACAGGACTACACCTTTGTAACAAACAACCGTACCGATTTCCTTGCGCTTCACGCACGAGAACCGCTGCACGCAGGAATGATTATTATAGTTCCGAATGTCGTACCTACTAATCAGCGCGAGCTTTTCATCGTGGCGCTTCAACATATTGGAAGGCGCGATCTTACGAATACTATCGTTGAAGTGAAATATGCAGGAAATCTGATCATGTGTTCAGAATACGCCCTGCCAGAAGCTGGCGATTAGGACTCCATCGTAACGTTTGCGCGGCACACTCAAGCGATATTGCTTACGATCTACTAAGCTCTAGGAATAATAGCGTTTGATGTCATCAGGGAATCGCCGACGGTGATCCGGGAGATTATTCATTCCTCTTGGGGGTACACTCTCCCGTCTCTGCTTGGAAGGCGCACACCTCAATGAATATGAATGCGTTTGAGATCCGAAGACAGTTAGTTGACGACTACTCGACTTACATTCGCAGCTTTATCCACATAAGGGACCTGGAGATTAACCGCTGTGTTCAGGAAGCGCTGACGTCTGGCTTGTTGTGGCCCGATCCGCTCATTCAACTCAATCCCGCTTTTTAACCCGGTGAGACGGTTGACGATTTGGTCCAACAAGGGATTCTGCACGAGGAGTGCGGCAGAATCTTTCGAAAGGATAAAGAGCCAGGAAGCAATAATTCGGGAAAGCGACTGCATCTATATCGTCACCAGGCCGACGCGATTCGTAGCGCGGCGCAAGGTCACAATTACATTCTTACGACAGGCACAGCATCGGGGAAGAGCCTGTCGTACATTATTCCCATCGTCGATAGAGTATTGCGACAAGGATCAGGTCGGGGAATCCAGGCGCTGATCATCTATCCGATGAATGCGTTGGCTAACAGCCAATTCCGTGAGCTTAAGAAGTTCCTCCAATTTGGATACCCGGAGGACCGAGCCCCGGTACGATTCGCGCAATATACTGGCCAAGAAAAACATGAACAAAGACAGGCGATCATTGCCACGCCTCCTGACATCCTCATAACAAATTAGGTTATGGCCGAACTCCTGCTTACCCGACCGGACGAACGAAGCCTAGTGGCCTCTGCTCGCGATCTCAGATTTCTAGTTATAGATGAACTTCATACATATCGTGGTCGACGGGGTGCTGACGTGGCTCTCCTCAGTTAAGCCGAGATGTCCTCCGGATCGAGGAAATTGCTAACGCCAGTATCGACGAGGCGAAACCGCTGCTGCGGTCCACCTGTAAACCGTTTCCTAAGACCGCGCCCTTCGGGAGCTTTTCTTCGGGTAAGACACGTCTTGGACAAATTCACAAAGGCGTATGGCGAAGCTAAGGCAGGGCTAGAACAGCGACCGATAATCCATGCACAGTCAGATTGTCGGAGGTCAGCCGGATTGATCCCGGAGCCTGCGGGCCGGTCGACACGTCTACATAATCCAACTGTCCGCCGGATGCGCCGGGAACAAACACGTCGAAATCCTCATTTTTCCGATTCACAAGCAGCACCTTGCGCCTGCCTTGCTTCGTCACGATGGCGGAAGCGTATAGGTAAGGATGCGTAGCAGAAGACGGACTGACAGGTTGGATCTCGACGAGTCTGTCGCCCGGGCCGAAGTTGTCGTGAAGCAGCCGTAGCACCCGCACACGTGCGTTTGGTTTTCCGGTGGTCCAATCCACCATGGAAACGCTCGGGAATTGTGTGGGATATCCAACTAATTGCGACTCGCCGGCTACGTCAATACCGAGACGCATCAGTTCCGCAAAGGTGTAAGTGTATTCGGCGCCTGCCAGATTCCAATACGCGTCGGGGATCGGGGCGGCGACGTGATGTGGGTCACCTTGCGCGAGATCATCGGCGGAGATGATGCCTATTTCATTGATCATGGTGCGCGTTTGGGGTGAGAGCCTCTTGCGAATCGACTCGATGTATCGGACTGTGTTGAGAAATCCATCGGCCTGGGCAAAGACTGTGTACTGCTGAACATCGAGCGTTTCGTCCGGCTTTGGGACTGCGTAGAAATGGTAGGAAATGTAGTCAAGCGGCACGCCGGCTTCGTGGTTTTTGTGATCGAGAAAATATTCGAAGAAATCCGGATGTTGCCCGGGAGCGGCGAGAGAAACGCCTACGAACTTAATGTCGGGCTGGACTTTCTTCATGGCGGTGACGATAGCGTCGTACAGACGTGTGTAGTTTTGCGGTGAGATGTGATGTTCGAGGTCAACTTCGTTCAGAACCTCCCAGTATGGAATCGAGTAGTGGTAGCCGGAATCGTGACGTTTGCCGAATTCGTCCGTGAAACCACCTTTGGTGTACCAGGAGAGCAGGCGAGCGTAATAGTCGGCGACCTCTCTACCCGTAGGGTCGCGAAGTTCCGTTCCTTGTTCGTAGCTCCACGTGACTTCATTGGGGTCGTCCGGGAAGATCACGGGTCGCTCAGTTCTGTACATCCATTGTGGAATGGTACTGAAGTTGAGAACGATGGAGTGACCGTTCGTGGCCTGCAGGAAATCGATCGTCATGGGATCGATAAGCGAAAAGTCCCAGAAAGTCTTCCCGTCGCGTGGTGGTTCGAGTTCTGCAACGCCGAGGCGTGGATAGGGAAGCCATGGGACGTAGCGAACGTAATCCGCGCCAATGTCGTGAAGAGTTTGATAGGCGTTGTCGTGAATCGAGGTTCCGGGGCGCAGTGGTGGATTGACGACCACCTGTAGCGTTGGTGTAGTGACGGATGTGCCGATGGGGGCGTCCCACCGCGGAGAGATCTTGACCGGGGAATGCTGTGCGAGCGCCGTCGAAGTGTAGAGGATCGCGAAAGGTAGAACCAGCAAGGAACGGAATGATGCCGCATTCATGATCGAATTCTCCTCGGTGTGCGGCGCGCTTTCTTTCTGAGGAGGGAAGGTACGCCAGGGAGATCTGCTTTTCAATAGATAAAGAATGTGCTTTCTGTAAAATCGAGGCGCGATGACATTCGAACCGACAAAACACGCCTTCACGATCGGACTTTTTGGAATCGGGCTAGATTCGTATTGGCCGCAGTTCGAGGGACTAGAGTTGCGGTTGACGGGATATCTCCAGGACGTAGCCCGTCAACTCGAAAGGCCTGGAGTTCGCATTGTCAATCTGGGATTGGTCGATTGTCCGGAGAAAGCGGAAGCGGCGGGTCATCAATTTCGCAAGGAAGACGTCGACCTGATTTTCCTTTACGTTACGACCTACGCGTTGTCGTCAACGGTTCTTACTGTGGTTCGAAGAGCGAAGGTTCCTGTCATTCTTCTGAACCTTTCGCCGTCTGCAGCAATCGACTATGAAAGTTTCAACCGCCTGCGGGATCGAACGAAAATGACCGCGGAATGGCTGGCGTACTGTCAGGCTTGTCCGGTGCCCGAAATCTCAAACGTATTCCGTCGCTGCAACATACCGTTTTTTCAGGTGACCGGAACACTGGAAGGCGACTCTCGAACATGGACCGAAGTCGATGAGTGGGTCGACGCCGGCAGGGTCGCTCATGCGATGGAACACAACCGACTGGGGTTGATGGGGCATTATTACGGCGGGATGTTGGACGTTTATTCGGATTTGACGCAGCAACTTGCTTGCTTCGGCGGCCATATTGAGATGCTGGAGGTGGATGAACTTGCCGCGCTTCGACGCGAGGTAAAGCCTGAGGAGGTCGCCAATAAAGTCAAAGAGTTCCGTGATTTCTTCGACGTCCAGTCCGATTGTTCATCGGTGGAATTGGACCGCGCAGCCAGAACTTCGGTGGCATTGGACCGACTTGTGGCGGAGCACAAGTTGGGTTCCCTCGCGTACTACTACATGGGCGCAGGCAATCCTGAGAACGAAGAGGCGATCAGTTCCATTATTTTGGGGACCAGTCTTCTTACAGGGAAGGGCGTACCGGTTGCCGGCGAATATGAGGTCAAGAACGCACAGGCTATGAAGATTATGGACTTGTTCGGGGCCGGAGGGTCTTTTACCGAGTATTACGCCACGGATTTCGAAGATGACATCATTCTCATGGGACACGATGGTCCGGGTCACATCGCGATTGCCGAGGGACGAATCAAGGTGCGTCCCCTGGGGGTGTACCACGGCAAGACCGGACAGGGCCTGTCGGTGGAGATGTCGGTGAAGAACGGACCGATCACGCTCCTATCGGTGGTACAGACTTCCGACAAACTGAAGCTTTTGACTGCTAGCGCCGAATCGGTGCCTGGCCCAATTCTCGAGATCGGAAACAGCAACAGTCGTTATCGCTTTCCGATTGGCGCTCGAGGCTTCATGGAGGCTTGGAATTCGGAGGGGCCGGCGCATCACTGCGCTGTGGGTGTTGGACATATCGCGTCGAAGCTGAAGAAACTCGCATTGTTGCTGAATATGGATTTTGTCCAGATTTGTTGAAGCATGAAGCAGATCATCGCTGGCTGCCGCCAAAAGACGCAATCAAGGCGGCATCGTTCACGTCGATCGGGCGCTAGCTCGAACTTTAAGTTTGCCTCTTTTCATTCCTGCCAGCTGACTCATAGCGATCGAGAAATATCGTGTGCTGCTAGCGCCCCCCGCGCTGGTAGTCGCGATTCTGATCGTGTGTTAACTGTTTGGCTGGCACGTCCGCTTCGAGAACCTAGGAGAAACGCTTGCAATGGTCGGTATCAAAGGATGAAGCGCTTAATCATCACTATTTCAATAGGGGAACTTGTTCAAAATTATCTTGACAGCGTTTCAAGTAGCCAGATACATTCTTGAAAATTCGTCTAGCAAAAAAAGGGGTGTTCACCACAAGTTTTTTTTATCCATAAACCTCTTGGTGCCCCCTAACGAATCGTCGAGGCAGTTGCGAGTGTGATGAGTGCCGTCTACCCCGGAAGCAGAGCTGCGTCCAGCAGGGTGTGCTGAACGCGTGAAGAAGAGTCTCAACAATCGCCGGTGAAAGATGCAGGAGGAGAGGTAGACATGAGAAAGCGAACCTTGTTGCTCGCCTTGATGTTTCTTGTTTCGAGTGGGGTAGCGTTTGGACAGGCCGGGGTTGCGACGATCCTTGGGACTGTGACCGACAATTCCGGCGCTGCGGTTGCGAAGGCACGAGTTGAAGTCACAAACGTTGGCACCAATATTACGGAGCGAACGGAAACCACGGACGCAGGAACCTATTCAGTACCGTACCTCAAGCCGGGCGTGTATCGGGTGACCGTTGAAGTTGCGGGATTCGATCGGGCGGCGGTTGCGGGAATTACATTGGTGGTCGACCAACAGTACCGTGTCGATGTCACGCTGAAACCTGGTGCCATCACCGAGACTGTGGAGGTAAGTGCGAACGCAGTGTCGCTAGACACAGACAACGCAGCCATTTCTCAATTGGTGAGTCAGAGACAAGTGGAAGACATCCCGCTGAACGGTCGGAATTTCCAACAGTTGCTCTTTCTTGGCGCCGGGGCGGTGCAAACCGGGGGCGAACAAGCAACGATGCGAAGCGGGCAGGGTGCGGCGATCAGCATCAATGGTTCCCGCCCAGAATCGAACAACTATTTGCTCGATGGAATGTTGAACACCGATCAAGCGTTGAACACGCCAGCAGGCACATTGTCGATCGATGCGATACAAGAGTTCAAAGTGTTGTCTGAGACGTATTCGGCTCAATACGGATTTACTGCCAATCAGATCAGCGTGGTAAGCAAGGGTGGTACGAACGTCATCCACGGCACAGCCTTCGAGTTTTTGAGAAACGATTACTTGGACGCGAAGAATTTTTTCCAGGGTCCAGGTGCCCCAAATGCCGAACTTAGGCAGAATCAGTTCGGTTTTGTCCTGGGTGGTCCCGTCGTAATCCCGAAGCTATACAATGGCCGCAACAAGACCTTTTGGTTTGCTAACTATGAGGGCTGGCGGGTTCGTCAGGGAGTTCAATCGTTCTCGAACGTGCCCGACCCGGCGAACTTGGCAGGAAACTTTGCGACCCCCGTTATAGATCCGACCACCGGGGTGGCATTTGCCGGCTGCTCGGCTGGTGGAGTTACCTATGTTTCTTGCGTTCCGCAAGCAAGATTCTCGCGCCTCGCCAGTGTCGCCCTCACTGCTGGATTCTTCCCGGCGCCAAATTGTCCCGATCCATCGGCCTGTGGTGGCTTTAACTACCGCCTATCCGGAGTCCTTCCGTCGACAACCGATCAACAGACATACCGAGTCGATCAGCAACTCGGAAAGTTTGGTACCCTATTTGGCCGCGGCACCTACGTCAGTTACAACACAATTTCCAGTTTCGGGACAACTTCTGGACAAATTGGTGAGAATGCCTTCGCCGGAAACGCAACAAACTGGGAATTATCGCACACGATAAACCTGGGTTCGCGAATCGTTAACCAATTTCAGTTTGGTCGACTGAATGCGACGTCCAATCAGACGGGCTTCCCCGCGAATCCGTCGGACGTAAGTGCTTTGGGTCTAACAGGTGTGTTCACTGGTCTGAACGATCTCCAAAGAATCTATCCCAGCGTAGCTTTTGCCAACAACGCTGGCCAAGGGGCGGCTCTTAACACGGGGGGCGGCGCGGTTAACGCATATACGGCAAGCAACAACCCAATGTGGCAGTTAGGCGATACCGTAACGCTCAGCCGAGGGAAACACACCTTTTCGTTTGGAGCTGACTACCGGTGGTGGCAACTGAATCGCGACGTCGCGGATAATTTCCTGGGTAACTTTACCTTCGCGGGTTTCGCGACAGGAAACCAAGTAGCAGACTTTCTGTTGGGAGATTACTCGGCAGCTGCGGCGTTCGTTCCTGGGGCATTTGTCGTACCAGGCAAGTCGGGAAATCCTCGTCAGTATAACTTCAAATATTTTGCCCCGTATGCTCAAGACGACTGGAAAGTCAGCCAGCGACTCACAGTTAATCTAGGACTGCGGTGGGATTATCGCACCGTACCCTACGAAACGAACAACCGCATGGGCTGGCTTGATACCTCGAATCCTTTGGGAGGTATGTGCATAGCGGACAAGAGCCTTACGACCGATGGAATTGCCCCTGATGGTAACGGCTTCTATCGGTATTGCGGACGGACGACACCGTCTGATTCAGAGAAGAAGGATTTCGGACCGCGCATCGGGTTCGCTTATCGCCCCTTCGACAATAAGACCGTTATACGAGCAGGTTACGGCATATTTTGGGACGGTGTTGAAGGCCGTGAAATCGATGGATCTGCGGACATTTATCCCTACGTTAGCCGCTTGAACCTCCAGCAGGTCGCAGGGCAACCAAGCTATGCCAGTACCGATGGGCTTTTTCCGAGTTTCTCGAGCATCGCGCCGGTTACAGGTGGCCCAAATGGACCTAACAGTTTCATCGCTGTGATTATTTCTGAGCACCCACACAATCCGTACGTACAGCAGTATTCATTGTCGATCGAGCGGGAACTCGCCCGAGACACGACATTGGAAGTGAATTACGTCGGGAATAAGGGAACTCACCTGTTGGATCGCAGCAACATAAACCAAGCGCTTGAGATGACAGATCCAGCGTTTTGCGCGGCAAACCCCACCTTGGGTGATTGCCCTCTTAGCGCGCGGAGACCGTTTCCAAATTTTGCGACCTACATAAACAGCGAGTGGGAAGGGTATTCAAACTACAACGCGATGAACGTGAAATTGGAAAAGCGTACATCGTCGATGGCCTTGACCGCTGTCTACACTTGGGCCAAGAGCCTTGACGACAAATCGGCCGCCGCCGGAGTGGGTGCGCAGAACTTCAACGGATGGCAAGGCTACTTGGACAATCATGATCCCAATCGTGACTATGGCCCTTCCGACTTTAACGTTGGGCAGCGCTTCGTCAGCAGCTTTGTTTACGACCTCCCGGTTGGAAAGGGCAAGAAGTTCGGGGGCAATCTCAACAAGGCCGCGGACCTCTTGATTGGCGGATGGGAAGTGACTGGTGTTGTGACTTTCCAACAAGGCTTTCCGATGTCAATTATTGGTACCGACTCGACCGGATTACTTGACTCGTTTGGCCAAAACCGAGCCGACAAGGTGGGAAGCAGTGGTAGTTTTAACAAGGGGATAAACGAGTGGTTCAACACCGCGAACTTCGCGCAGCCAGCACCCAACACCTTTGGAAGCGTCGGCCGCAATACTGTCACGATGCCGGGCATCAACAACTGGGATGTCGGCTTCTTCAAAAACTTCGTTTTCACGGAGAGATTGAAGTTGCAATTAAGGCTCGAGACCTTTAACACCTTCAACCATCCCCAATTTTATCCCGACCCGACCACCTCAGCATTCGCGGGAGGCGGCTCTACCGTCGTCAACAACGTCAATGCCACAAACTTTGGACAGATCACGGCGGCTGCTCCCGGACGCATATTGCAGTTGGGAGCCAAGTTCTCGTTCTGATCCCTGAATAGGTGACTTTAGATCCGCCAGGTCTCGTTGACTGGCGGATCTTTTTTGCTGGGGGTATTATCGCGACAATGAAGTTCCACAGCAGAATGATCTTGTTAGCAGCAATATTTGCTACCTGGAGTTTCACGTCTACGGCCCAGGCCTCCAGCCAGGACGCAATTGGTCAATTCTCCGAACAGGGACAACGGGCTCTGGCGGAAGGGCGATATTCCGACGCCGAGAAAGCGTTCGAGAAACTGCGCGAGTTAGAGCCTGACGTAGCTGAAGTTCACGCCAACCTCGGCGCCATTTATTTTCAGGAGAGGAAGTTCAGGCAAGCCATTCCCGTTCTTCGTCGTGCGCTGCAACTGAAACCCAGCCTCAGCAAGACTCAAACGTTGCTTGCTATGTCCCTGTCGGAGACAGGGCAATACGAGGAGGCCGTGGCAGGTCTAGAGAAGGGCTTTGCGAGTTCCAGCGATGTAGCGACCAGGCGTATGTGCGGCCTCCAGCTGGAGAGAGTTTACTCTGGCCTCCAGCGCGACGCGGAGGCCGTCGAAGTGGCGCTGCGACTCAATCGTCTATATCCGAATGATCCCGAGGTTCTGTATCACTCCGGCAGGATCTTCGGAAACTATGCATACCTTTCGGTGAAGCGTCTCGGCGAAGTGGCCCCGAGCTCCATTTGGACACACTTGGCATCCGCCGAAGCACTGGAGAGCCAAGGCTCAAATGACGTTGCGATCGGGGAGTATCGTCGTGTGCTATCGCTTGATCCGCATCATCCCGGCATTCACTATCGCCTCGGCCGCGTACTGCTAGCCCGAGCACGATCTGGTGCATCTCGGGACGATGCCGAGGCCGCTCTGAAAGAGTTTTCAAGCGAGTTGGAACTCGATCCTACAAACGCGAGCGCCGCCTACGAGTTGGGCGAAGCCGCTCACAAGTCAGGCGACATAGTCGAGGCAGAACGATATTTTCGGATGGCACTGAAATACTACCCAGACTTCGAACAAGCCAACATAGGTTTGGCGTCAATACTCATGACTCAGGGCAAGCCCGAACCGGCGAAAGTGCTCCTTGAGAGAGCACTCGCAGCGGACCCTGAAAACGACGTAGCGTGGTACCGGCTGGCCCAGGTCGAGCGTACTCTGGGCGATACGCCTGGTCAGCAGAAGGCATCCAGCGAGTTTCAGCGACTTCGCGAAAAGGCCAATGAAATCGATGCCTCAAGACGGCTTTACGGTCAAGCTGAAGTGACGAAGCAGACGGTGGATGATCCAACTCACCCTTGAGACAATTTGCCACAAGACGTTGACCAGTTGACGGGTATATCGACGTACGAAGAATCCAATGCCGTCACCGATGGGCAGCCAAGCAATCGAAGAGTCCGCTCGACGTCATCTCTCAAAAGTTCTAGTGCCCGAGTCACTCCGGCATGCCCGTGTGCGGCCAAACCGTACGCATAAGCCCTGCCTACAAGGACGGCTTTGGCTCCAAGACAAAGCGCTTTGACAATATCGCCACCACGCCGTATTCCGCCATCCACAAGAACTTCTACCTGATTGTTTGCGGCCGCAACAATTTCCGGGAGAGCTCGGATCGATGGGGAAACGCCGTCCAGCTGCCTTCCGCCATGGTTGGATACAACAATCGCCGCCGCTCCTTCGTCGATCGCATGTCTTGCGTCGTCTCCTGTGAGTACTCCTTTAACGAGGATAGGGCCTGGCCAGAGTTCCCGCAGCCAGCCAAAGTCCTCCCATGTGACTACAGATTGGGAAAGCGCAGACCCGACGTCCACGAGGGGCATCGGACCCTTTCCGGGTATTACGATGTTTTCGAGCAGTGGTACGCCGCCATCGAGTAAGAACGCAGCGAGCCAACCGGGATGCGTCAGAAACTGCGGTAAGTACGGAAGTTTTGCGAACAATGCGCTACCCAAGAGCTCTTTCATCCCATTTCGAAGGTCGCGTTCCCGCATGCCCGCCACCGGAGTATCAATGGTGACGACGAGCGCGGAAAAGCCACACTTCTGCGCGCGTTCCAGGGTCAATTCCGCCACCGGACGCCCGCCCACAAGATACAGCTGATACCAAACGGGGCCCGTCGAACCAGCCCGTACATCTTCCAACTTATGGCCCGAGATCGTGGACAATATATAGGCGGTGCCGGCTGCCCCGGCCGCGCGCGCCGCGGCCACTTCCCCGCCCGGGTGCATCATTCGACTATAGCCAACCGGAGCCAGGATCGCGGGAACTGACAGGTTGAAATTCAAAACGCGAGTTTGCAGATCGCACTGGCCGAGGGAGACGGCCTGCCGCGGTCGGAAGGTGATGTCTTCAAATGCGCGACAGTTTTCCCGTAACGTAATCTCGCCATCGGCGCCTCCGTCGAGGTAGTCAAAAACGACGGCAGGCAAGCGACGTTGTGCCATGCGGCGCAAATCGCCGACATTAATCACCCGGCGGGAGAGGGGGCCGCTCACGTCAGGGATAACCAATTAAACGGCCGAACGAATGGGCTACGAGAGAGCATCATTTCCCGGCGTCACTTCGCCAACGAATTTGCAACGCCCATATAATTTCCGTACCCAACCACAATCGTCGACATCACCAGGACAGCTAGACTGAGTCCAACCAGCCATCGGGTACGCAGACCAGCGCCTTTCCATTCATTCAAAGCAATACCCCAGAGAGTGCTGAAAATCATGATGCTGGCCATGTGCAGCGTCCAGCTTGAAAATTTGTACCGGCCCATTTGCGTTTCACCCATAGTGTAGAAGAAGAATTGGAAATACCACGTAGTACCAGCGACAGCCGAGAGGAAGTAGTTGGCCAGAAGGGGGACTCGAGGAAAAATCTTCCGATCCCCGAACGCAAGTTCAGCCATCTCCTCAGCGGGAGCGTCAGTCACATTCTCCAACCGCCCGTCTTGATTCTCGGGGCGCGAGCTCCGAATCTCGGAACTGAAGTATTGATATCCGGTTTTATTTCGCAGGTTCAAAATCACGCACCAAATTACATTCGTCGTAAAACCCCCAAATAGCACAACGACGAGAACAGGGAGGCCTTGCCACAGCGCGGGCGTTCCGTGTCGGACGGTAATCTCCTTGATGGCGTCGCCTGCAGCTAACCCGTACGCGAAACAAGAGCTCATGACGCCTGAAAATGTGGCGACAACCAATCCCTTCCTGAGGTTGAACTCCTTGATGGAGGCGCGTTTCTGGAGTTCGGACATCTCCTTTTCCTTGGAAGCCCCTGCCATTCCCGCAAAAACGATTCCGAAAAGACAAATTCCGACGCCTGCCAGAATGATTCTCCCGGAGCTTGTGCCAAGCACCTCGGTCGCGAACTGTCCCCGAAATATGGGAGGCATAAGTGTTCCAAACGCAGCGGTGTAACCCAGCGCCACGGCCATGCCCAATGACATTCCGAGATAGCGCATGGTCAACCCGAAGGTCAGCCCACCGAGCCCCCAAAGCACTCCAAAAAAGTACGACCAGAAAAGACTGTTACTCGGCGCTTCGTGAAGGACGCGCAGAAGATCGTTGGTCATGCACAGCGCGAGGATCCATGGAGCAAGGATCCAGCTGAAGACTCCTCCGACAAGCCAATACGTCTCCCATGCCCACATCTTCACTCGGCGAAAGGGGACGTAAAAACTGCCAGAAGCGAGTCCGCCTAACCAATGAAAGAAAACGCCAAGAAGAGGGTTCGGTCCCAATCAAACTCCTTCGCACGATCGAGTGTGTAATAAATGGAGAAATAGGCCAGGCACTTCGGAAGGGAAGCCCCGGCGCGACCAGTGACTTTAATTCCGGTGCCAATGGCGGTCAATACAAAAGGTATGTATCTATTGAAACGTTAAGCCAACGTGCTCCATAAGATATACTCATTTCATATGAGAAACGGTCAGCCAAGAACAGGTCCGCCCCGGCTCTACCTGATCCCGGTGTTGTCCAAAGCGCTGGACATACTCGAACTGCTACAAACCGACAATCAACCAAAATCGCTGGAGGAGATTTTTCAACGGACAAATATCTCCAAGACGACGGTGTATCGAATCCTGAAGACGTTTACCCACCGAGGGTATATCGCTCAGTCTGAGAACGGTCTTTATCGGCTGGTGTCGAGACCTCGAAAGGTGCGTTTCGGTTTTGGCGCAGAGTCCTCCGAGATGCCCTTTTCGGAAGCGGTCCGGGAAAGTTTGGTAGCTGCTGCGGCTTCTGCAGGGGTCGATTTGCTGGTTTTGGACAACAAGTACGACGCAACCACGGCAGTGCGCAACGCGGAAGAGTTTGTCCGTCAGCGCGTGGATCTCGTCATTGAATTTCAGATCGACCAACGGACCGCGCCCGCGATTGCCGACATGATTCACGACGCCAAAATCCCACTCATAGCCGTGGATATCCCGCATCCGCATGCCACATTTCTGGGTGTGGACAATTACCGCGTGGGATACGAGGCTGGCGCATATCTGGCCCAGCACGCCAAAACCAACTGGCGCGGCGAGGTGAGTTGGGCCTTGGGTTTGGACATTAAGGAAGCAGGTCCGTTGGTACACAGCCGCATTACGGGAGCATTCGCCGGCATTCGGGCGAAGCTGCCCAGCCTGCGCGATGATCGATATGTGTCGCTCGACGCCGAGGGCTTGCGTGGGAAGGGACTTCGTCTCGTTGCGGAATTCCTGAGAAAGCACCCCAAGGATCGAGGAATTCTGGTGGCGGCAGCCACCGATACCAGCGCTCTTGGCGCGCTACAGGCGGTTCGGGAAGCGAAACGCGAGCGAGATGTAGTTATTGTGGGACAAGATTGCATACCCGAGGCGTTAGACGAGCTGGAAGTGCCAGGGAGCTGCTTCATCGCCTCTGTCTCGCATGAAGCGACAAGTTACGGTCCTCAACTCATCCAATTGGGGCTGGCGATTTTGAACGGTCAGATGGTGCAACCGTACAACTATGTAAAGCACAGGTTGGTGGCGCAAGGGGCCACCGCAAAACGGTTGAGAGCCGCCAAGTAGGTTCTAATTCCGCTATTGAAATAATTAATCTATTGCAGTCAAGCCTCGATTTCGGTAATGTTTTGGCGTTTCCTGTCCCTCTTCACTGGTCAATTGCTAATAGTTTTTCTGCTTATCGTTCAGGGGCTGCTCGTAGATGGAAATCCAGGAAAAGCTGCGTTTTTTGGAAGATCGATGGGATGACCGGGTCGCAAACTCGCTCGATGCGCCGGAGTTGTTGCGCTACAGGTCGAACCTCCTAGGATCCGATCTCCGCATCACGAACTTCGGTGGCGGCAACACGAGCTCAAAAATCATCGAACCCGATCCACTCGACGGTTCCCCCAAAGAAGTTTTATGGATCAAAGGCAGCGGGGGTGACATTGGCAGTATTCAGCGAGCGGGTTTTGCAACTCTGTATCTAAACAAGGTGCTTGCCCTCGCCGGAAAGTATCGAGGCATCGGTACCGAAGATGAAATGGTTGGGATGTACCCGCTTTGCGCTTTTGGAAACAACAGTGTCGCGGCGTCAATTGACACGCCACTTCACGCCTTCCTTCCATTCAATCACATCGACCATCTGCACCCGGACTGGGGTATCGCCTTGGCTGCTGCCGCGAATGGGCGCGAGAAGATGGCGGAGTTCAATCACAAGTATGATCACAGGTTGATTTGGCTCCCATGGCAGCGTCCCGGTTTCGAGCTAGCGATGATGTTACGGGACGTGACCCAAACCAGTCCTGATTGCGATGGCATTGTTCTCGGCGGCCACGGGCTGTTTACCTGGGGTAATACGCAGCGCGACTGCTACGTCAACACCATCACAATCATCGACCAGTTGGGACAGTTTGTGTCGGGGCATCTGGAGGAGCGGGGCGCAAGTCTTTTTGGCGGCAACCAGACACCCACTCTCGAAAACCACCTCGCCCTCGCACAGGACATCATTCCGGTCATCCGGGGTCGTGTGTCGGCCGAGCAACGTTTGATTGGTGCGTTTAGCGCACAGCCTGAGATCCTTCGATTTGTGAATTCGGTCGATGCGGATGCGCTGGCCCATTTGGGAACAAGTTGCCCCGACCATTTTATTCGAACGAAAATTCGACCTCTTTTTGTGAAGTGGATTCCGAACGCGAGTTTGTCCGGGTTTCGCGAAGCGCTGGATCGCGCATTAAAAACTTATCGGGAAGAATATGCCGCCTACTATTCCTCTCATGCGCGCCCAGATTCACCCGCCATGCGCAGCGCCAGTCCCACGGTAGTGCTCGTTCCCGGTATTGGAATGTTTAGTTTCGGAAAGAATAAATCGGAAGCACGCATCACCGGCGAGTTCTACGCGAATGCGATTCATGTTATGGAAGGGGCCAGCGCCCTGGGGGCCGGTCCGGTGCCCAAGATACTCCCACAGGCGGGACCGGCGGCGAAGACAGAGGCATTCAGCGTCCATTCGAATTACGTGGCTCTCCCTCTTTCGGAAGCCTTTCGCATTGAGTACTGGCAGCTGGAGGAGGCTAAGATTCGCCGCCAACCTCCGGAAAAGGAACTGAGCCGGCATATTTGCCTCGTCGTCGGTGGCGCTAACGGTGTAGGTCGTGAAAGCGCGCTTCTCGCGATTCGCCGCGGCGCACACGTTGCTGTGGCCGACAAGGATCTCGAAGGCGCGAAGTTGGTCGCAGACGAAGCTCGGAAATTGGGCGGTAAAGAGGCGGCGATGGCGGTATCGATTGATATTCGCGATCGGGATTCGATTCGCCAAGCATTACGGGAAGTTGTGGCCGCGTATGGTGGTCTGGATATCATCATCAATACTGCTGCGATCTTTCCCTCGTCGCCAGACGGTCAGATCACGGACAGTCAGTGGGGTTTAGCGTTAGACATTAACGTCACGGCCAATCACAGGTTGATTGACGAAGCTTCGAGAGTCATTGCGGACGAGGCTCTGAGCGCCAGCGTCGTTCTGGTTAGTTCGGCAAATGCAGTGGTTGCGAAGCGAGGAAGCGAAGCGTACGACGTGAGCAAGGCGGCAGTAAATCACCTGGTTCGCGAACTGGCCATCTCGCTTGCGCCAAAGATACGCGTCAACGGAATCAGTCCCGCGACGGTCGTCAAGGGTTCGACGATGTTTCCGAGGGATCGAGTCATCGCTTCGCTCACCAAATATGCAATTCCTTTCGACCCGGAATGGTCAGACGAGAAGCTCCGTACTCTACTGGCGGAATTTTACTCCAAGCGTACGTTGACCCATCAACCGATCGAACCGGAGGATTGTGCTGCGGCCATCCTGTTTCTTGCCGGCCCACAGTCTCGTTGCACGACCGGCCATTTGATCCCGGTGGATGGAGGTTTGACGGAGGCGTTTTTACGATAGCTCTTCGTTGATTTGATCGAAGGATCGGCATTGCCCGAGGGCAATCGAACAACATGGTGCCAGCAGCAAAAGGGAAAGCTCTCGTTGCGATCGATCTGGGCGCACAGAGTTGCCGTGTTTCTCTTCTCCGCTGGAGACAAAATCAACCCGCCATAGAGATTGTGCATCGGTTTGAGAACTCACCTGTCTCAGTCGCGGGAAGGCTGTTCTGGGACATCCAGGCCATATTTGAAGGTGTAAAGACTGGACTGAAGCGCTGTTGCGGAATTGCGCGGGAAGGGATCGCGTCGATAGGCGTGGATGGTTGGGCCGTGGATTATGTGCGACTCGACGCACTGGGTAATCCGGCCGAGCTACCCTTCTGCTACCGCGATGCCCGGACCGAGGCTGCCGAAGATCGAGTGCACACCATTGTACCGGAATCACGGTTGTATTCGATGACCGGCATCCAAATCCTTCGTATCAATACATTGTATCAACTCTATTCGGATCAAATTGCAGGTTCGGATTGTAGCTTGCCATGGTTGAATCTTCCGGAGTACATCGCGTATCGGCTTTGTGGAATAAGGGTGAGTGAATTCACCAACGCCACTCACACCGGTCTCGTCGCTCTGGGAACGCATTCGTGGTGTCAGCAAATATTTCGCGAACTTGGTTTGGACCTGACGGCGGCGCCAGAGATTGTGCCAACGGGCTCATTGCTGGGAGCCCTGACAGGGGATCTATCCGCTCTGCCGGCACTACGGGATGCCAGAGTCATCGTTCCTGCTTGCCACGACACCGCCTCGGCCATTGCGGCAATCCCGGCCGCTGGCAACGACTGGGCCTTTATCAGCTCCGGGACATGGTCTCTCGTCGGAACCGTGCTCGATTCCCCTTGCACGACGAATGATGCGCACCGCCTGAACTTCACGAACCTGGGTGGTGTCGGCGGGAAGAGCTATTTTTTGAAGAATGTGAACGGCTTGTGGCTGCTGCAGCAGTGTCTGAGCGAGTGGCAGTCTCGAGACGTTCACTGCTCGTTAGAAGATCTGATTGAAGAATGTTCTTCGTTGCCTGTCCCGGCTGCAACAATCGACGTCGATGATCCGCTGCTGATGCTTCCCGGAAATACGATCGAGAAAATCAATCGCCAGCTTCAGGCTCTCGGTCAACGGCCCTTTCCGACCGATTGTTCATCAATGGCTCCTCTCGCCAACGTTATCTTTCACAGTATGGCTGAGCGATATGCCGAAGTACTTGCCTCCATTCAGCACACCACAGGAAAAAAACTGAAGCGTCTGTTCATCGTGGGTGGAGGAAGCCGGAACCATTTTCTGAATCAGCTCACCGCCCAACGGACAGGTCTCGAAGTCATTGTGGGAGCCACCGAGAGCACCACCATTGGAAACTTCGCTATTCAGGCAGCTGTTTTTGACAACGATTGGACTCCCGCGGCGGGTGTGACCGAAAGATCGGTGGCCAGATGGGCCGAACTCTTTTCAGAGGATGCATGTGCACGGTCAGATTCTGGCGAGAGCCGCGCCTCTCGATTCTTGTCGAGTGGGTCGCGGCGTGGATTGGAGACTCACTATGAAGGATAGGCACGTGGAACTTGTTTGGTCGGCTTTGGACAAACTAAGTGTTGAGTTGCCTTCCTGGGGATTTGCCAATACCGGCACACGTTTCGGGAAGTTCATTCAGCCCGCCGCCGCGAGTTCCATCGAAGAGAAATTCAGCGATGCCGCTCAAGTACACGCCGTCACGGGGGCGTGTCCGACTCTGGCACTGCATGTTCAATGGGACATGCCAAACGGTTTGAGGGACGTTCCCAAAGTGGAGAAACTGGCCAAAGAGTTTTCCATTCGCCCGGGATCGATCAACCCGAACATCTTCCAAAATCAGGAATACAAATATGGCTCAGTCGGCAATCCCGACCCCGGCATTCGTCGAATGGCGATTCGCCACATTCTCGACTGTGTTGCAATTTCCGAAGCTTTGGGCGCGCCAGACATTTCTCCCTGGTTTGCGGATGGATCGAATTATCCCGGCACGCAGAACATCCGCAACCGCATTACGTATTTCGAGGAAGGGCTGCGGGAAATCCACGCGGCCCTGAAACCCGGTCAACGTCTGCTCCTCGAATACAAACCATTCGAGCCCGCGTTCTACCACACGGACATCGCCGATTGGGGGATGGCGCTTTTGCTCGCAAAAGGGGCTGGACCGCAAGCACTGGTTTTGGTCGATACCGGGCATCACTATCAGGCACAAAACATAGAACAAATTGTTGCGTGGCTACTTCACCACAAGATGATGGGTGGATTTCATTTCAACGATCGGCGATATGCCGACGACGACCTCACACTCGGCTCGATCGATCCCTATCAGATTTTCCGAATCTTTCACGAAATCAGGATGTTCGAGTGGGAGACGCAAACTACACCGGATATCGCATATATGGTCGATCAAAGCCACAACCTGAAAGGCAAGATCGAAGCGATGATCCAAACAGTCTGCACTGCCCAGGAACTGTATGCCCGCGCCGCCTTGGTAGACCACGCTCGTCTCGCCAAGCTTCAACAGGACTGCTCTCTGGTGGACGCCGAGGAGACTCTCCGCGGAGCATTTTGGCAGGACGTGCGGCCAGCGATCCAAGAATGGAGAAAATCGCACAATTTGCCAGAGGACCCGCTGCAAGCGTTCCGTAACAGCGGGTATTTGGAGCGCATCACCGCCGAGCGCAGCGAGAAGAATCGCAACAACACGGCAACCTATGCGTAATTCAGGTTGGATCGCGCGCCTGCGTGCAGCTGCAACATAAGTCAAATCGGTCATCGCAGTGGGAATTGTTAACAGCACGTCGGCAGTTTCTAAATAGAAGGGAATCGGATTCCATGAAACCGTCACGGAAAGCGATCTTGCGCTTAACTCTGCTGGGAGCAGTTTTTGTGGCCATCGGCCACCGAGCCTTCCCTCAAGAATCATCCGATAGTCTAGAGCAGGGGTTCAAAAACCCGCCATCCTCGGCAAAGCCGCGCGTCTGGTGGCACTGGATGAACGGCAACATCACAAAGGAAGGCATCAAGCTCGACCTTGAATGGATGAACCGGGTTGGCATTGGTGGCTTTCAGAATTTCGATGCTGCCCTCAACACACCCCAAGTCGTCCCCAAGCGCCTCGTCTATATGACACCGGAATGGAAAGGCGCCTTCCTCTACACGACCAAACTCGCCGACCAACTCGGTTTGGAAGAAGCCATCGCGGGCTCGCCCGGCTGGAGCGAATCGGGCGGCCCCTGGGTGAAGCCCAATCAGGCTATGAAAAAAGTCGTCTGGACCGAAACTCGTGTCATCGGCGGCAAGCCCTTCTCCGGCGCACTTCCGAAACCGTCCTCGGTCGGCGGTCCCTTCCAGAACATTCCCATGATCGACTTCATCGACCTCTTTATGGGCAGAGAAACGGCTCCCGCTCCGCAGTTTTATGCCGACAGCGCCGTCATCGCGTACCGCGTCGCTTCAACCGACATCCCCATGCCCGACCTCCAGCCAAAGGTGACTTCCAGCGGCGGCTCAATCGATCCTTCGATGCTCGCCGATGGTGATGACGTGAAGTCCAGTTTACTTCCGGCCGCTCCGATCGGCGAAAAAGCGTGGGTTCAGTTCGAATTTCCGAAGCCACAGCCAATTCAAGGGGTGACGCTCGTTCTCAACGATGTGCGCAATCCGTTTGCCGAAGCCAACGACCTCATATCAAAAGGGTCAGAACTCGAATCGAGTGACGATGGCTCCACGTTCCAGAAAGTCGCCACGATTCCATCCGACGGCGCGATCTCCAACACGATATCTTTTCCAAAGGTCACGGCAAAATTCTTCCGGGTAGCGTTTACAACTCCTCCGCCACCGCCAAAGTCGAATTCCGATATCGATCTGAGCGCCCCGCCGAAAAAGGAATACAAGATCGCTGAACTCGTCCTTCACTCCGGCGCGCGCGTCAATCGCTTCGAAGAAAAGGCGGCGTTCGCCAATTTCCCCGACCTCTATTCGGTTCCCACTCCGCAATTCGCCGCCGCAGACGCGATCCACAAACAGGACGTCGTAGACCTCACGTCAAAAATGAAACCCGACGGCACGCTCGACTGGACCCCGGCGACGGGCAATTGGGTCGTTCTTCGGATGGGCTATTCACTAACCGGCATCACCAACCATCCTGCATCACCCGAAGGCACCGGCCTTGAAGTCGACAAGCTCAACGCCGACTACGTTCGCGGATATATGAATACCTATCTCGACAGCTACAAGAACGCGGTCGGCGATCTGATGGGTAAGCGCGGACTTCAATATGTCATCAGCGATAGTTGGGAGGCCGGCACGCAAAATTGGACCGACAACCTTCTCGCCGAATTCAAAAAGCGTCGTGGCTACGACATGCAGCCATGGATTCCCGTCCTCACGGGCCGCGTGGTGGAGGACGCCGCATCCAGCGATCGCTTCCTCTGGGATTTTCGCCGCACTCTTGCCGATCTTCTTGCGGAAAATCACTACGACCTAATCACGAAAATCCTCAAAGAGCGCGGTATGGGTCACTACGGTGAATCACACGAAGAAGGGCGCGCCTTCATCGGTGACGGTATGGAAGTGAAGCGCAGCAACGACGTCCCGATGTCTGCAATGTGGACGCAGCGTCCCGGAGTGAACAAGGAACAGTACGGCTACGACGCCGATATTCGCGAATCCGCATCGGTCGCCCACATCTATGGGCAAAATCTCGTTGCCGCCGAGTCGCTTACCGCAGGATCGAACGCGTGGGCATGGTCACCGGAAACACTGAAGCCCACTGCCGACCAGGAACTCTCCATGGGGCTGAATCGCTTCGTTATCCATACCTCTGTGCACCAGCCGCTCACCGACAAAGGTCCCGGGCTCGGTTTGGGACCGTTCGGCCAATGGTTCACGCGCAACGAAACTTGGGCCGAGCCGGCAAAGGCGTGGATCACATACCTCGCGCGCAACTCCTACATGCTTCAGCAGGGGCGATTCGCCGCAGACATCGCGTATTTCTATGGTGAAGATTCCAATCTCACGTCGATGTTCCTCCACAAGGCGCCCGAAATTCCCGAAGGCTACAATTTCGACTACTTCAACGCCGACGGGCTCATTCACGAACTTACTTTTGACGGTACGCGCCTTACGACGCGTAGCGGCATGAAATATCGCGTGCTTGGCCTCGACCCGTACAGTGCGCATATGTCGCTGCCGGTTCTGCGCAAGATTCGCGATTTGGTTGCGGCCGGCGCGGTCGTCTCCGGTGCGAAGCCCGTCGGCACGCCAAGCCTCGCTGACAACGAGGCCGAATTCCGCAAGATCGCGGACGAGTTGTGGGGATCAGGTTCGGGCGTACATTCCTTTGGCAAAGGAAGAGTCTACGGCAACGGTGCGTCGTTGGCCGATGTCCTTGCCAAACTCAGCGCTTCGCCCGATTTCGAGTACACGAAGTCAGCAAGCGGCACGAAATTCGAATTCGTACACCGCATCCTGAAAGATGGCGATCTGTATTTCGTCGACAATCGCAGTGATCAGCCGCAGGTTGTGCAAGCGACGTTTCGCATCGAGGGCAAGGAACCGGAATTTTGGCACGCCGATACCGGCGTCATCGAGCCGGCGTCTTTCCAGATCGCCAACGACCGGACTACAGTGCCGCTCAGTCTTGAACCTTGGGGCACAATTCTCGTCGTTTTCCGCAAGCCAGCTGCGGGTACTTCTCACTCTATTCCAAAACATCAGAATCGGCCGGTAGGTACGATCGACGGTCCGTGGGAAGTCACATTTCAGGAAAATCGTGGCGCACCGGCCAAAACAGTCTTCGCCTCGCTAACAGACTGGAGCAAGAATTCGGACGACGGCGTGAAATATTTTTCCGGCACCGCGATTTACACGAAGACCATGCAGGCGGATTCGACCTGGTTTCAACCCATGTCGTCTCTCTGGCTCGACTTGGGCGACGTCAAAAATATCGCAGAGGTCTCGGTGAACGGAAAACTCTTGGGGGTGCTATGGAAAACTCCATTCCGCATCGAAATCACAAAAGATCTGAAGCCCGGTGCGAACACTCTCGAAGTCAAGGTCACGAATCTTTGGGTCAACCGGATGATTGGTGACCGCCAGCCAAATGCGCAGAAGCAATACACCTTCACATCACCGGTGTTTTACAAGGCGGATTCGCCGCTGTTGCCGTCAGGCTTGATCGGCCCGGTGCAAATCATTCGGCAAGGCACCGCGGAAGGTGTCAACTAACACAGAAGTTCCTGGCGACATTTCTCAATCACTCAGACACGGGCGGGCATCGAAGATGCCGCGGAGTTCCTCATGAAGGCCGGTCAGATCTTTCGCGCGGTTTCGATCATTGTTTTGGGCTTGGCATTCTGCGTCTCCGCGCAAGAATTGCAAAATCGATCCATGGAGAGCAATTTTCAGAACCCTCCCGAAGAGGCAAAACCTCGAGTGTGGTGGCACTGGATGAGTGGCAACGTCACCAACGAAGGAATCACTGCCGATCTTGAATGGATGCATAGGGTGGGCATCGGCGGAATGCAGATGTTCGACGGTGATCTCGGCGTGGCCAGATATGTGGACAAGCCGGTCATATGGATGACTCCCGAATGGAAGGATGCCTTCCGTCACGCCGGAGCTGAAGCGGATCGTCTCGGTCTGGAAATGTCGATGGCTGCATCAGGCGGATGGAGTGAGACAGCGGGACCCTGGGTAAAGCCCGAAGCTGCCATGAAGAAGGTTGTGTGGAGCGAAACGCAAGTTCGCGGCCCACAAGAGTTCAAAGGCAAACTCGCCGCGCCGCCTCGGGTCAACGGACCGTTTCAAGGCATCGCCGGTGTGGATCTACCATCCGCCCCGATGATTGGTGGTGCTCCCGGTATTCCCCGACCTCCTCACAGGGAATCGGCGCCCGATCCCACCTATTATGCCGACACAGTCGTCTTGGCATATCCGATTCCGGCAAACGAATCGATAGTTTCCCCAACGATCGCGAAGGTGTCCGCGAGTGATCCATCCTTCTCTCCCGGCGCGCTATTGGACGGTGACTTCTCCACTTCCTCTGAACTCAAGTTCCTCAACGGCGAAAACAGCGTATGGGTTCAGTTCGAATACCCACAGGTTTTTTCGGCACGATCGATCACCATCGTGTTTCCCCAGCCGTCAAGCCGGCAGATCCCGCAGATGCCGAACGGCGACATCTCTTATAGTCAGGACGGTCGAAACTGGACCAAGGTGATCTCGCTCCCCGATTCGCCGCCCTTTATTCGGCCTTTTGGCGTTCGTACCTTCAGCGTGGCGCCGGTTGCCGCACGATTTTTCCGGTTGACTCTAGAACAGGTGCACCTCACCGCAGATCAAGTCGCTCGCGGTCTCATTCTGCCCACTTCGTATCGGATCGCAGAGTTTACTCTGCGCTCCACTCCGCGGATTTCGTTTTTCGAAGACAAAGCAAGTTTCGGGACTTTCGTTTCCACAGCTGACTCGGAGACGCCGAACGTGGCCTCTACGGAGGCCGTCCCTCAACGCCAAGTGATTGACCTAACAAAGAAAATGCGGCCGGACGGTTCTCTGGACTGGATGGTCCCAGAAGGAAACTGGGTTGTCGTTCGCATGGGTTATTCACTCACTGGAAAAAAGAACCACCCAGCCACGCCCGAGGCCACGGGTTTCGAGGTCGACAAGCTGAGTAGCGCTCATGTAAGCGACTACCTGAAAACTTACACGGACTTGGTGTCTGGTGCTGTCGGTCCAAACTACGGCAAGAGCTTCCGTTATTTCCTCATGGATAGCTGGGAGGCAGGGCAAGAAAATTGGACCGAAGACATGCTTGCCGAATTCAAACGGCGGCGCGGATACGATGCAACCCCTTATCTTCTTACGCTTACCGGACGTATCGTCGACAGTTCGAAAGATAGCGACGCGTTTCTGTGGGACTACCGCCGCACGATTGCAGAAATGCTCGCCGAGAATCACTACAAGCTCGCGACGGACGTTCTGGCAAAGCAAAAGATCGGTCTTTATGCCGAGGCGATGGGTATCTCACTCCCAACAACGGGTGACGGTCTTCTCAACAAGGGCCAGATTACGATTCCGATGGGGGAGTTCTGGACGCCGATCGCAGGCGTTGCGGACTTTCCCGCGCGTGAAGCGGATGTCCTCGAGGCGGTTTCGGCCGGTCACATCTATGGAAAAAACATTGTCGCCACCGAGTCCTTTACGTCCAATCCTTCAACCCCCGGATGGGGGCAAACGCCTTTCTACTTGAAACAACTAGCGGACCAAAACTTTGCGCGCGGCGTGAACCGCATTGTCTTTCATACCTCGGACCACCAACCGTTTACGGACGAAAAGCACAGGCCCGGCGTAACCCTGGGATATTACGGGCAACACTACTCCCGCAACATCACGTGGGCAGAGCAGGCAATCGCATGGAATACGTATCTGGCGCGCTGCTCCTACCTGGAACAAGTCGGACACCCCGTGGTGGATGTCGCCTACTTCTACGGCGAAAGTGCCCCGGTCACTGTGCCGTACTGGAAGGAATTTTCACCGTCCGTCCCTTCCGGCTTTTCGCGCGATTACGTCAACTTTGACGTCCTCATGAACCACGCATCTGTCGACAACGGCGACTTGGTGTTGTCGAGCGACATGCGTTATCGGGTGCTCGTCATACCCGATGAGTTCGATCAGCTGAGTGTTCCGCTCGTTCGAAAGATATCCGAGTTGGTGAAAGCGGGAGCCACGGTGGTCGCACCCCGCGCGAAGAATTCTCCCAGTCTGTCCGACAAAGCCGCCTCCGCCACCTTTCGAGCGCTATCGGACTCGTTGTGGGGAAGCGACACGAGTTCGTCCGGCTCGCACCGCTCGGATAAAGGAAAAATCTACTGGGGAACTTCGCTGGATGCCGTTTTAGCGGGTAGAAATGTCGACCAGGACTTCGCCTATGACCCGCCAACAGATGTGGTGCCTTACGACTACCCATCGCCAAAGACCTCCGCCGAGGTAGTGTGGAATCACCGCCGCGTCGACGACAAAGAGATCTACTTCGTTGCGAATCAGCGCGTGCGGAGCGAGGATCTCAAAGTACATTTCCGCGTCTCGGGCAAGTCAGCGGAACTTTGGCATCCCGATTCTGGCTTGATTGAGGCTGTCAATTCCTCGACCGATGGACACAAGACAACCCTGACACTGCATCTCGCGCCTGAAGAATCCTTATTCGTGGTATTTCGCAGTGGTCAAACCCCAAGACCGTCCACGAACGCAGGCGCTCCGCGAGAATTGTTGACGATCTCAAGCCCTTGGAAGCTCACATTTCCGCCTAACCTGGGCGCTCCATCGCAGATCGATCTCGATTCGTTGATTTCGTGGACCGCTGCGAGCGACTCAGGGGTCAAGTATTTTTCCGGAACCGCGACGTACACGAATCAGTTCAATTTGCCTGTTGGATGGGATCGCCAAGGTTCGAAGGTTGTGCTTGACCTTGGCCGCGTCCGTGAATTTGCCCAAGTCACACTGAACGGCACGCCGCTGCCTGACATTCTCTGGAAGCCGCCTTTCGCGCTAGACGTGACGTCAGTGCTCAAGGCCGGAGTCAACAAGATTGAAGTTGAAGTCACGAATCTGTGGCCGAATCGCATCATCGGCGACCAACAGCCTGGCGTAAACGAGAAATACACATTTACCGTGTACGGCGCTTACAAAGCAGACTCTCCTCTTATTGAGTCCGGTCTGCTCGGCCCAGTGGTCCTCAATCAGATGGTTACCGACACACAGTAATCGCCGAACGTGTAAGAAGAGAGTCCATAATGGGAAATCTCTGGAACGACATCAAGCATTCTCTCCAATTGTTCGTCAGGAATCCGAGCTTCACGATCACCGCTGTTGCCGTCCTGGCTCTGGGAATCGGAGCCAATACCGCCATCTTCTCCGTAGTGAATGCGGTTCTACTCAATCCGCTCACCTATCCCAACGCCAATCGTATGGTCGACTTTCTGGCGCACTCGTCCGGCCTCGCCAATAACCTACACTCCATCCCGGAGTTTCACCTCTTTCAGCGGCAAATGAACCTCTTTAAAGAGGTCGTGGCGTACGACAATGCGGGCCCCGGATTTAACCTTACCGGCGGCCGTCCGGAACAGGTCCACGGGATTCACGTTACGGAGGGTTACTTCCGCGTGTATGGCGCGCCCGTGGCGGTGGGACGGACATTCACACCGCAGGAGGACTTGCCCCACGGCGGCAAATCCGTCGTACTAAGTTACGGCCTGTGGCAGCGCAGGTTCGGTGGCGACCCAACCCTCGTGGGAAAATCCCTTTGGTTAGGCAATGAGCCTTACACCGTCGTCGGCGTGATCGGGAAGGATTTCGTCGCCGATCCGCAGGCCGACCTGTGGCTGCCGTTTCAGTTTGATCCGGTCAGCCACGACATGAACATCTTCTTTGAGGTGACCGGACTTCTCCAGCCGGGCGTCACTGTCGCGCAGGCCAACGCCCAATTGCGGGCGGCGAGCACAGAGTACCATCGTGAATTCCCGAACACGGATTGGCGACCTTTTTTTACGATCGGACCATTGCGCGACAGCATCATCGGCGACGCGCGCAATTCGCTGCTGATGATGCTTGGCGCCGTAGGACTGGTGCTGCTGATCTCCGTCGCCAATGTCGCCAATCTTCTGCTGGTGCGCGCCACGGTCCGCAAGCGCGAGTTCGCTATCCGGTCGGCATTGGGAGCGGGCCGCGCGCGTATCGTACGCCAGTTGCTGACGGAAAGCGTGTTGCTCTCGATGGGCGGCGGTATTCTCGGAATGACTCTCGGGTTTGTAGGATTGCGAGCACTGCTCGGCGTCAGTCTCGCCGGCCTGCCTCGCATCGGCGACGACGGCTCTGCCATCAGCATCGATTGGCGCGTGCTCGGCTTCACGCTCGGTGTCTCGTTGCTTGCGGGTATCCTCTTTGGATTGTTCCCCGCCTTCAGCGCTTCGCGCTCCGACTTGAACTCCACGCTCAAAGAAAGTGGCAACCGTTCCGGAACGGGGTTCCGCGAAGGAAAGGCCCGCTCGCTGCTCGTTGTCAGCGAAATCTCGCTGGCCTTGGTGCTACTGATCGGTGCGACGCTTCTCATTCGCAGCTACATCGTCCTCCACGAAGTGCGTCCGGGCTTCGATGGGCACAAGGTTCTGGCCATGGAGATGTCGCTCAACGGCCAGCGCTACCAGAACACGGCCGGTGTGAGTCAGCTCTTGCGTGATGGCCGTCGCCGGCTCAATGCTCTTCCCGGAGTGGAAGTTGCGGCCGCCGGCTTTTGGCGGCCCATCGATGTCGAAGATGGCACGGGGTTCCAGATCGTCGGTCGTCCGGTCGAAAAGCGGTGCTGCTCAAGCCAGTGGATGAGCATCACACCGGGCTACTTAAGCCTATTCAGGATCCCCGTTTTACGGGGACGCGACTTCACTGAAAACGACACAGCCGAAGCGCCCGCTGTAAATCTCATCAACGAGGCCTTCGCCCGGAAATTCTGGCCCAACCAAGAGGCCATCGGGCAGCACATCCTGCACGGAAATCGGATGGAAACGATTATCGGAATCGTCGCCGACTTCCATGACAGCGGTCTGGCCCAGCCTGCCAGCCCCATGATCATCGCGCCCATTGCCCAGGTCTCGGATGACTACAACGCAGCCTACGCCAATATCCAGCCGCTCTTCTGGCTGGTGCGGACAAGCGGCGACCCACGCCCCTCCCTTCCTGCGATCACCGAACAGCTGCGCATCGCGAGCGATGGATTCCCGGTGGCTCATATTCGCACCATGGATGAGGTCATGGGGCGCTCCACGGCTCGCGACAGTTTCAACATGCTGTTGATGACTATCTTTGGCACCGTCGCTTTGCTTCTCGCTGCCGTCGGCATCTACGGCCTGATGACCTATTCCGTCGAACTACGCACTCAGGAGATGGGCATCCGCATGGCCATGGGCGCTGGCCCGTCCGCAGTGCGCAAACTCGTAGTCTGGCATGGCATGAGGCTGGCCCTCGTCGGTGTCGTCGTTGGTGCTATCTCGGCGTTTGGTCTTACACGCCTTCTCGCCAGCTTCCTGTTCGGCGTCAAGGTTTGGGATCTGCCGGCGTTCCTTTCTGCGCCTCTCATTCTCTCAGTCGTTGCGTTTGGTGCCGTGTGGCTGCCTGCCACGCGGGCCTCCAAACTCGACCCAATGCAGGCATTGGGCAGGGAGTGAGTGCCCTTTTCGAGATGAAACACCAAAAACACCGGAATAAGCCGCGGAATGAACAGCCACGATGCAACAGACGCCGCAGTAGTCCCCCAATGCGTCCTTCTCACGGGAGTTGTCTGCCGAGAGACGCGATGAACAGTTAGAGGCCCACTAAGAGAACTATGCGAGTTGATCCAAGCCGGTACCGACACGCTGTAATCGCACAGAGGAGATCGCATCGCGTCAGTTGTTACACATGTTTGACATACATTTTTCTTGTCTCGCTACTCGCGGATGGAATAGTGAGACACGCTGCGGCCCAGGAATCGGACGAGCCGAAGGCACTCGACCTCGGCATCATCGTGATGCCTACCAGAATCGGTATGGAGCAAGTCCTCACGGAGTTGCGGGCCGGCATGGATTTTTCGGTGATTGCCAAGGAGAAGTCCGTCGATGCAACGGCAGTCGATGGCGGCTACATGGGGAGGATGCGCCCGGAACAGCTGCGCACAGAATTGCGAGACGCGCTGCAGGGACGTAAGGCTGGCGATCTGACGAAAATCATTGAACTGCCTTCAGGATTTGCGGTTCTTAAGATTCTTCCGAAGCCTCCCGCTCTGACAGATCTAAATCCGAAGAGAATCTCAGCTTTGATGTCCACAGGTGCCATCCGCTACGGAGCACAACTCGCAGGGCAGGTCGAAGCGAACGCCATACTCCAGCAATTTCCGAAGCCCGTGGGATGGAATCGCGACTTGCCGGAGGTGTGTACCCTACGCAAACAATCGTTGGCACAAGCAAGATCTGATCTGCGACGAGCGTTATCGGATGTTCAACAAAAACCAACGATGGATCACGACACAGCCGTCGACCAGATCAACGGCCATGCTGCACTCGCGCAGCTGTATGCGTACAGTGGTGAGATGGACGACTCGATTGAGGAATGGAAAGTCGCCTATCAAATGGCGGAGCGTGAAGTACCCGTATTTCTTCCAAACCTCCAAGAGAGCTTGGGTACAGCGTACCTGCACCGATCTGAAATGCGCAACGGTGTGTATCTCGATTCGACGAACCTCGATATTTTCCCTCCTCTGAAAGATCAAGCCGGTTTTGAAGAAAAGGGAGACTCTGAGCAAGCCATTCGGTACTACGAAAAATATCTTAAGAACACTCCGAAAGAGCTCGAGGTGCGGTGGCTACTGAATTTGACCTATATGACGTTGGGACAGTACCCCAACGGAGTGCCTGCCGAGTACAGGATGCCCGCAAGTGGTTTCCGTTCTGCCCAGAATATCGGCCGCTTTGTCGACGTGGCGCCCGCTATTGGGCTGAATGTGATCCGCGGGGCGGGAGGGCTGATTGTAGACGATTTTGAGAACAATGGATTTTTGGATGTCGTGGTTTCCAGCCAGGACGTCTGCGATCCGCTGCGCTATTTTCACAACAACGGCGACGGGACGTTCAGTGACTGGACGGAGCGAGCCGGTCTTCAGGATCAACTGGGCGGCTTGAATGTGGTGGAAGCCGACTACAACAATGACGGCTGTATGGACATTCTCGTCTTGCGCGGCGGTTGGGAATTTGCGCAACGTAAATCCCTGCTCCACAACAACTGCAACGGCACGTTTACGGACGTGACGGACGCGAGTGGTTTGGGAGTGAGTGTCACGTCGTCGCAGACTGCCGCGTGGGCCGATATCGATAATGATGGATATCTGGACTTGTTTATCGGCAATGAGAACAGCCCGGCACAGTTGTTCCGCAACAGAGGTGACGGAACGTTCGAGGAGATTGGGCACTCGGCTGGCATCGATCGAATCGCGTTCACCAAGGGCGTCACGGCTGCCGACTACGACCAGGATGGCTTCGTCGACTTCTATGTGGCCAACAACAATGGCGTCAACTTTCTTTACCATAACAACGGGAACAAGACTTTCACGGAAGTGGCACGACAGGCTGGAGTACAAGCCCCATCGTTCAGCTTCTCCACATGGTTTTTCGATTTCGACAATGATGGCTGGCCGGACTTGTTTGTGACCGGCTACATGAATTCCATCGATGAAGCCCTCAAGACTTACGCGAAACAAGCTTTCAACGCGGAGACGATCAAGCTCTATCGCAACAAGCACGACGGAACGTTTGAGGATGTAACCGCCAAGGTTGGTCTGGAAAAGGTGTTCATGCCGATGGGCACCAACTTTGGAGATGCCGATGACGATGGATTCCTTGACATCTATTTGGGTATGGGTTCGCCTTCTTACACGGCGCTGCTTCCACACACACTCTTGAGAAACGATGGGGGCAAATTCTTTGTCGACATCACCCAGTCCTCGGGGACCGGCGAATTGCATAAAGGTCACGGGATCGTCTTCGCGGATCTCGGGCGCCAGGGCCACGAGGACATCCTCGCGGAGATCGGAGGCGCGGTGCCCGGAGACAAGCACGCGATGCGCGTGTTTAAAAATCCAGGCAACAGTAATGATTGGTTGAACGTGCGGCTGGTGGGTGTAACAAGCAACCGTGCTGGGGTTGGTGCGCAGGTCAAAATTACAGTTCGGGACGGGAACAGTGCTCCGCGCGCGATTTATCGGGTTGTAGGTCAAACCAGTTCATTTGGCGGCAATCCGATGGAACAGCATATTGGCTTGGGGCGCGAGGCACATGTCACAAGCATCGATGTGTTTTGGCCTGCATCAAAAAGCCGTCAGCAGTTCACGAACGTAGCCAAGAATCAATACATCGAGATACGCGAGTTTGCGCAGGATTTCATCACGTTGAAACGGCAACCGATTCAGTTCGGAAGGAATGACCTACCGGTCGCGCGCTCCAGCAGATCGGGCGACCAAGGAAGCTCGAGGTGAGCAAAGCAGGATTATTGACGATCTGTTTTTGCGTGTGGGCGAGCGTATGCGCAGCAGGCCCGAAGCAATATCCGGCTCGAGGTATCGTTATCCAGATTGATAGGAATGCTTTATCCGTCGTGATTTCATGCGAGCCGATTCCGGATCACATGGATGCGATGGAGATGTCCTTTAGGGTTCACGACTCCGCAGTCCTGAACGGCTTGAATGCAGGCGCTACGGTCCATTTCACGATGGTCGAAGACGGTCGACAAGTTTTTGCGGAGCAAATAAAGGTCGTGAAAAACGTCAACGGCGAGGCCGAGCCAATGGAGGCGGCGCGCTTGGGGTTTCTGCACCGCGTGCTTGATCCCAAGGCGGTGGCAACAGCGGTTCAATCGGGGCAGATAGTGCCCGACTTCGCTCTCACTGACCAGCAGCACCGTTCAATTCATTTATCCCAATTCCGGGGGAAGGTAGTTGCGCTGACCTTCACGTATTCACGCTGCCCGAACCCAAACTATTGTTTTCGACTGTCGAATAATCTTGCGCAGCTACAACGTCGCTTCTCCTCGCGGTATGCAACCGATCTCATGCTGCTCACAATCGTCATTGATCCTGCGAACGATCAGGGCGCGGCCCTGAACCGATACGCTCAGACGTGGAAAGCCGATCCGGAGAAATGGCATTTCCTTACCGGTCCGCTGGATGAAGTGCGAGCCGTGGCGGGGTTGTTCGGAATGGATTTTTGGGGTGACGAGGGTTTTTTGACACACCCCTTCCGCACGGCGGTAATCGACCGCGACGGCCGGCTCGTGGCGAATCTTGAAGGGAATCAAGCAACCGCGAAACAGCTTGGCGACTTGGTTGAGAGTGTAGCGAACGGGAACTCGAGTCGATAGGGGGCAACCGCGTGGATTGACCTCTAAGGCATCCATATTGCATGCAGTATCGCTGGCCAAATGCCAAAATGTGACTGTAAGCTATTGAATGTTCGTCTTTGTCGTTGTAGAATTGCATGCAATGACCTCGACGGCAACAACTCCGGACACCCAAACGGAACGATTGGTTCTGGCCTTGCGGGAGCGAATTCTGCAAGGCCAGTTCCCGTCAGGCGAACGTCTTACCGAACTCGGGCTTAGTTCCCTCCTTCAGGTCTCGCGGACGCCCATCCGACTTGCGCTCGAACGCCTGGCAAACGAAGGACTGCTTGATGTAATTCCTACCGGCGGTTTCCGAGTTCACTCTTTCAGTCTCGCTGAGGTATGGGATGCGATCGAAATTCGTGGCGTCTTAGAAGGCACCGCAGTTCGGTTCGCTGCGGAACGGCACGAAACGGCCGAAGAACTCGTGCGCGTGAAACAACTCGTTTCGAAAGCCACCCTGGAGGTCCCGGTCACCCTGGAAGGATTTGCGCAGTATCTAGACGTAAATAAAATCTTTCATCAGGAATTGTGGTCCCTGGCCAAGAGTCCATCTCTCTTCCGCGAACTGGAGCACATTTGCAAAATCCCTTTCGCCGCCCCTGACGCTCTTGTGTTCACCGTTGCTGACCGCGAGCAGAGCACGGCCTTTGTTGCAGCCGAGCAGCATCGCGCGATCGTGGAGGCCATTGAGCATCGGGAAGGCGCCCGGGCCGAAGCGCTGGCGCGGGAACACTCAAGAATTTCCAGGCGCAATCTTGAATTCGCTTTCCGGAACGACGATTCGACCAGCCGACTGCCGGGAGTGTCGTTAATTGCGGTTTCTTAACGAACGAGGAGCCAACTTGAAATCTATCCTTATCTTGTTATTAGTTTCGATTGTTCTCGCGCCAGATTCACGCCTTGCGGCCCAATCGACGCCGTGGCAGTTGGACCCCGCTCACTCATCCGCGCAGTTTGCGGTTCGGCATATGGGCATCTCGACCGTTCGCGGCACTTTCACCAAACTCAGTGGCACAGCCCGATATGACGCCGCAGACCTGAAGAACAGCTCGGTTGAAGTGACAATCGATACGGCCTCCGTGGATTCCCGAGTTGAGATGCGCGACAACGATCTCCGCAGCGATCACTTCTTTGATGTTCAAAAATATCCCACCATTACGTTTCGATCTACAAAGATTGAATCTGCCGGGGCCGCAAAGTTGAAGATCACCGGCGACCTGACGATCCGTGGCACTACGAAGCCTGTGACGCTCGATGTGGACGGACCGTCGAAACCTTTCAACGATGGGCAGGGCCATTTGCACATGGGTGTGTCCGCTACAGGCGTCGTCAACCGGACTGATTTCGGCATGACCGGCTATCAGGGCGTCGTAGGCAATGAAATCAACTTGACGATTGACGCGGAGCTTGTGCAGCCAACAACAAATCCTGCGAAATAGCGGCGATTGCTTCGTCTGAGTGCATCTCGGAAGGACCTTCGAATGTTATCTGACAGTACTTCTGCACGTCTCGATCGACGAAGATTTCTCAGCGGCGGCTCCGTGGCAGCGGCTGCCATCGCCGGCAGTTGGCTACTCGATGCAAATAGGGTTGCGTGGGCATCGTCGCCCACCGTCGAGACGGTCGACGTGAAGACTGCGTGTGGACGCATACGCGGTATGCGCCAAGGAGATCTGAGTACATTCAAAGGCATTCCTTACGCAGGTCCAGTCTCCGGAGCGAATCGTTTCAAAGCACCGCCGCCGCTTGAGCCTTGGACCGGTGTTCGCGAAGCGCTTACTCCCGGGCCGCCATCGTTTCAGCCGAACAGGCCTTCCTTCGGAACCCAAGAACCGTTCCCGTCTGAAAACTGCCTTGCCCTAAATATTTGGACGCCAGCCGCGGATCAGCGTCGGCGACCCGTCATGTTTTACAACCATGGCGGTGGCTTCGTCGTGGGTTCCGGAAGCACCTGGTACCAGGATGGTAGCAACTTGGCTCGGCAGTACGACGTAGTCGTCGTAGCAAATAATCACCGACTGGGACTCCTGGGATATTTGTTTCTGGGTGATCTTGCGGGGGAGGAATATGCCACTTCCGGTAATCAAGGAATTTTGGACATAACCGCAGCTCTGAAATGGGTAAATGAAAATATCGAGGCGTTTGGCGGTGACCCGAACAACGTGATGGTCTTTGGGGAGTCCGGAGGCGGCGCAAAAACTTCTTGCATCTACGCGCTACCAGCTGCAAATGATTATTTCAACAAGGCCTCGATTGAGAGTGGGCCTGGCGTTCACATGACGCCTCGCGACATGGCGACAGAAACAGCCAGGATGGTTCTGAGTGAACTCGGGTTGTCAGATAAGGATGTTGCCAAGCTCAAAGACGTTCCCGCTGAAAAACTGGTGGACGTTCAAGCCGCGGTGGCGAAAAAGGCTCCAGGAAATTTGACGCTCAGCGGAGGGCGAAAGGGCATGGTGGTTTCGCACCCCGGTGGATTCGGCCCCGTGGTGGATGGAAAGTACCTGCCGAGTCATCCCTTCGACCCAAGCGCGCCGGCAGTTTCGAAAGACAAACCGCTCATGGTCGGAACGAACAAAGACGAAATGGCGTTCTTCTACTGGGAACGCAAAGCGAATGACATATTTTCCTTGACGGATGATGGCCTGAAGTCTCGCCTGGACCAAGAGTTCGGGGAGGATGCAGGAAAAATTCTGTCGACCTATCGCAAGAGTCGGCCCGGCGCTTCGCCCGCGGATCTGTACATTGCGATTACGACCGCGCGCGCCATGTGGCTCGGCTCCATTGAGATTGCCGAGAAGAAATACGAACAGAAAGCTGCGTTGGTTTACATGTACATGTTCACGCATGAATCAAATCTAATCGTTCCCGGCACGAACCATCGCCTTGGCGCCGCTCACGCAACTGAGATTTGGTACAAGTTTGACAATGTCGATGTCAACGGGCCGGACGATCCTACGCGCCCATCGCTTATCGGCACGGACCCGGATCGAAAAAAAACCGCACTGAATATGAGCGAAATGTGGGCCACGTTCGCTCGAACCGGTCACCCGGGCGCCAAGGGGCAACCTTCATGGCCGCCCTACACTCTGGAAAAGCGCGCCACGATGATGATCGATTCGCAGTGCAAGGTTGAAGAAGATCCCTTCGGACAAGAGCTCGCACTATGGGACAGTCTCAGTTCAGATCGAAAATAACCGGAATCAAACGCTTCCCGGTCCGTCGTGTTTCCGATTAAAGAATCACACTAAAGCCCGCAGAAACGGAGCACCGTCCGCCAAGAGTAGCTTTGCGACGACCAATTACCCTATGAAAAGCAAATTTCTGATATTCACCACTTTGGCCCTGGCGTTAACCGTTGCGAGTGGCACACTCGGTCAGCTTCCTCCGGAAGCGCGGACAGGACTGTGGAAGGCACAATGGATTACCTCACCAAGCGCGCCGCAGCGGGACATTGTCGTTTTGCATTTCAGGAAGACGATCGACGTTCCACATGTGCCGGAACATTTTGTCGTTCACGTCAGCGCCGACAGCGAATTCACTCTTTCCGTCAACCAGCGTGAAGTCGGGCGTGGACCTGCTCGTAGCGATCTGGCGCACTGGAAATACGAAACCTACGATCTGGCGCCACTTCTGCGCTCGGGCCGCAACGAGATAGCCGCGACTGTGTGGAGCTTGGGCGTTTCCACCGGAGCCCAAATCAGCGACCGAACTGCTTTTGTGCTCCGAGGCGATTCGCCGGAAGCAAGCGTCGGCGATACGAACCCGAGTTGGGAAGTCGAAGAAGATAAAGGTATCCAGGTTCTACCCACCCCGTCAGATATTCAGCGTTCCTACTACGTCGCCGAACCGGCCGAGCGGATCGACGGATCGTTGTTCGATTGGTCCTGGAACGACTCAGCTTCATCACGTGGCACATGGGAGAAGGCTGCCGCGATTGGGAACGCCACCGAGCGAGGAGCGGTACTGCAGAACAACAACTGGCAATTGATGCCGAACTCGCTTCCCGCGATGGAGATGGAACCGACACCAGCGGGACGCATAGTGCGCGTCTCTGGAATTGAACTTCCGGCAAGCTTTCCGGCAGCCGGATTTGAAATTCCGGCCCATGCCCATGTCAGTCTCTTGGTGGATCAGTCCCATTTGACGACCGCGTACCCGGAACTGACGGTGAGCGGAGGAAGCAAAAGCACAATTCGGCTTACCTATGCCGAGGCACTCGTTGATAGCCAAGGAGTGAAAGGCAATCGTAATGAAATCGCGGACAAACACATCGTGGGAATCTTCGATGAGTTTTTGCCAGACGGTGCCGAAAAGCGAACCTTTATTCCCTTAGCATGGCGAACGTGGCGCTACCTGCAAGTCGACGTCACCACGGTGGACCAGCCGCTTCGCATCGAAAATCTTCGTTCGTGGTTCACGGCCTTTCCATTTGAAGAGCGGGCTCGATTCCAATCCGATGACCCCGCTCTCGCTCAGATTTGGCAAATCGGCTGGCGGACGGCTCGATTGGACGCGCATGACACCTATATGGATACGCCATATTGGGAGCGAATGCAGTATATCGGCGACACCCGTATCCAGGCCTTAATCTCCTACAGCGTGGCCGGCGACGATCGCCTCGCTCGCCAAGCAATTCAAGCCTTTAATGACTCCCGAATTTCTGACGGCATCACTCGCAGCCGCTATCCGTCATCGGTCACGCAGATCATTCCAACGTTCTCGCTATTGTGGATCGGAATGGTGCATGACTTCTGGCGTTATCGCGGCGACGATAGATTTGTCAAAGCGCAAATCCCCGGCACCAGGACCGTGCTGGACTGGTTTCTCGAAAAGCAGAGACCAGACGGATTCATCGGGCACTTGCCCTGGTGGCCTTTTGTCGATTGGGGAAAAGATTTCGCCTTCGGCATGCCTCCCGAAGATGAAGAAGGCCGATCGTCTCCGATCACGCTTCAGTACATTGAAGCGCTTCGCTACGCCGCGGAATTGGAATCAACCTTCGGAGACTCCGCTCGCGCCCGACGATACCGGGAAGCCGAAAGTCGCGCGGTCAATGCAATCCGCAAGTTCTGCTGGAATGACACTTACGGACTGATCGCGGATACTCCGGCTCAGAAACACTACAGCCAGCATGCGAATATTCTCGGCGTGTGGCTCGACGTGGTGCCCGCCGAACAACAGAAAAAAGTTCTCACGAAGATCCTCTCGGTGAGTGACGCTGGTTTTACGCCAACCGGCTCTGTTCCCGAGATGACAAAAGCCACCTACTACTTTCGCTTCTATCTAACCCGCGCGCTCGAGCACGCAGGCATGGGTGATCAGTATCTGAATCTGCTTAGGCCGTGGCGTGACATGGTTGCTTTGGGACTGACGACATGGGCTGAGCAGCCCGAGCCAACCAGATCAGACTCGCATGCGTGGAGTGCTCATCCGAATTTTGACTTTCTTACGGTCGTCGCTGGAATTCAGCCGAAAGCGCCCGGATTCTCCACGATTCGTATCGAGCCCCACTTGGGCACGTTACGGAATGTTGCCGCCGCCCTACCAACTCCCAAGGGTACCGTTGAGTTGAATTGTGTAACCAGCGCGTCCGGAGTGAACGCGGAAATCACTTTGCCCCCGAATGTGACGGGGGAATTGGTGTGGAAAGAAAAAACTTTCAGCCTTCATCCAGGCCATCAGCAAATTCCGCTGCCGTGAGACTTTGACGCGGAATTGATTTTGCCATTCAAAAATGCTTGAGCGTCTGTGTTCGCTGATACGTGTTGAGCGCTGTTGCTCTATCGCACGGAGTGATGCATAGGCAAAGCCCGAAAGGAGTATGGATGGTTCGTTCTGAGTGGCAAGACGGGGTAGCGGCAATCGTAATCGACAATCCACCTGTCAACGCTCTGAGCACAGCGGTCTCAGAGGCGATCGCAGTTGCGCTCGAAGAGGCGTGTACGGACCCCGAAGTCCAGGCGATCGTGCTCCTTGGCGCGGGCCGCACTTTTGTTGCCGGCGCCGACATCCGTCAGCTGGAACAACAAGCTTGGGGAGAAAGCGCCGGAGCACCGAATCTCCACGAATTGCTCCAACGAATTGAAGATTGTCCGAAGCCAGTAGTCATGGCTATTCACGGCACAGCACTCGGTGGCGGGCTGGAAATTGCGATGGCCGGCCACTATCGCATCGCCACGCGAGATTCTCTCGTTGGCCAGCCCGAAGTGAACTTGGGCATCATTCCGGGAGCAGAAGGAACTCAAAGGCTTCCGCGGCTCGCTGGAATCGAGAATGCCATTCAGATGTGCGTAACCGGAAAATTGGTCAAGGCTCCCGAAGCGCTGGGGATGGGGATCTTGGACGCAATGAGCGACGTTGATTTGCGCACAGATGCGTTTGCATTTGCGCGAAACGCCGCGGCATCGGGCACGCCGCTCCTCAAGACACGAGAGCGGGAACCGAAACTGAAAACCTATTCGTCCTTGGAGGACGCCCTCGCCGAGGGTGAATCCCTCGCGGCAAAACAAAAGAAGAATTTGACGGCGCCCAACAAGGCGATTGAGGCGATCCGCGCGGCATCTACGCTTCCTTTCGACCTTGGCTGCGCGAGGGAGCGCGAACTCTTCGACGAGTGTGTCAACTCGGATCAGTGCCGGGCGCTTATCCATGTCTTCTTCGCAGAGCGTTCTGTAGCGCGGATTCCCGGCCTTCCCGCCGGATCCTCGACGCAGGTATTCGAGAGGGTTGGCATCGTGGGCGCCGGCACCATGGGTTGCGGTATAGCCATGGCCTGCGCGAATGCCGGACTCGAGGTCCTCCTCAAGGATTCCCGGCAAGAAGCCCTCTCGTCGGGGTTAGCGACCATTCGTAAATATTACGAGACCTCTCTCAAGCGGGGCCGGCTCACACAGGAAGAGATAGCTCAGCGCCTGGCACGAATACACCTCCAATTGGACTACGCAGATTTCGAGAGGCTCGACGTAGCAGTTGAGGCTGTCTTCGAAGATTTCAAGCTCAAGCGCACCATATTTCAAGAGCTCGACTCGGCTACCAGACCCGATTGCATTCTGGCGTCGAATACCTCCTCCCTGGACATCGACAAATTGGCCCAGGTCACACGAAATCCAGAACGCGTAATCGGACTGCATTTCTTTAGTCCCGCCAACGTGATGCGGCTGCTGGAAATTGTTCGCGGACGGTCAACCTCCATTGCAACAGTTGCGACGGCTCTGGCTATCTCGAAACGCCTATCGAAGATCGGAGTTGTTGTGAGAAACGGCCCCGGCTTCGTGGGCAACCGCATGATGTTTCCCTACATGTATGAAACACAATTCCTCGTGGAGGAAGGTGCCACACCCGAACAGGTGGACACGGCCCTACGTCGGTTTGGCATGGCCATGGGAATGTTCGAGGTGGACGACATGGCAGGACTAGATGTCGCTTGGCGGGTGCGCCAAGAAATGGGCCATTTTCAAGACGCGGGTGCCCGAAGACCGGTTGCCGCAGACAGACTCTTCGCACTCGGGCGCTACGGGCAAAAAACGGGAAAAGGCTGGTACCGATACGATGAAGACCGCAAACCTGTCGCCGACCCCGAGGTCCTTGAACTGATCCGAAACGAGTCACGCAAAGCCGAAATTACTCAACGCCAATTCAGCGACGAAGAAATTGTCGAACGCTCGTTTCTAGGCATGATCAACGAGGGTGCGCGGCTGCTGAAAGAGGGCGTCGCCTTGCGCGCATCGGATATCGACATTATTTATGTCAACGGATACGGCTTTCCAGCTTGGCGCGGCGGACCCATGTTCTACGCAGACTGCCTGGGTTTGCCGCACGTTGTGGCACGACTGGGTGCGCTGGAGCGTGAACTCGGCTCGCGGTGGAGTGCCGCACCATTGCTTTGTGAATTGGCGGACAGTGAAAGCTCGTTTCGTGAGTTTGACAAGAGCCGGCAGGTTTGACGCGAATGGTTGCAACGATGAGACGACGCGTTCGACCTGTCAATGTGGCACATCTTCAAGCAATCTTCGATCACCGTGAAACCGGTGTGACCTTCGTACGCTCGCCCGACCCGCTTGGCTCTTACCCCGTTCGGGTCACCGACCGCCTCGAAATATGGGCCGAGCGCGCACCCGACCGCACCTTCCTGGCGCAGCGCAATCCTACGGGAGACTGGCGACAAATCACCTATGCCGAAACATGGCAGAGGGTGCGGCGGATTGCCGGTGGACTCCTTGGTTCCGGCCTCTCCCCTGAGAGGCCTCTGATGATCCTCTCGGCCAACAGCATCGAGCATGCCCTGCTCGCTCTGGCTGCCATGTATGTGGGGATTCCCTATGCCCCGATTGCTCCAGCATATTCCCTCGCGGTGAAAGAGTTCACGACATTGAGTCAGGTTTGGCAAAACCTTCAACCGGGGATGGTCTTTGTCAACGATGGCAAACTTTTCGCGCCCGCTTTAAGTCAGGTGATGCGCGAGAAAATCCCCGTCATCCATGCACGCCGCGAAGTCCCTGGAGCGGGCTCCGTCAGTCTCGAAGAGCTAGAAAAGGAATTGCCTTCGAAGGCAGTCGAAGAGGCACACCAGCGCGTGGATGCCGATTCGATCGCAAAGATCCTTTATACGTCGGGTTCAACCGGCTTGCCGAAGGGCGTAATCACTTCACATCGCATGTTGTGTTCGAACCAGCAGATGCTCGTACAAATGATGCCCTGCCTTGGTGAGAATCCGCCCGTGCTGTGCGACTGGCTCCCTTGGAACCACACATTTGGAGGCAGCCACAACTTCGGCATTGTCCTGTACAACGGGGGCACCCTCTACATTGACGGTGGAAAACCCACCGCGGAACTATTCGACGAAACAGTTCGGAATCTACAGGAGATCGCACCGACGGCCTATTTCAACGTTCCTAAAGGTTACGAAATGCTTTTGAGATTCCTTCGTCAGGATCGTAACCTCCGTTCGAGATTCTTCAGTCGGCTGAGTCTTCTGTTTTTCGCCGCGGCGGGGTTGAGTCAGCATGTTCTGGACGAATTTCAGAACGTTGTGTTCGACCACTGTGGCGAAGAGATTCTGGTCGTCACGGGACTTGGTGCAACAGAGACGGCACCTTTTGCCATTTCCACCGGCGCGGAGGGCTCCGCATCCGGACACATTGGTCTACCGGTTCCTGGCGTTGAGTTGAAACTTGTCCCTTGCGGGGAGCGGACCGAAGCTCGAGTGCGCGGTCCGTCCATTACTCCAGGCTTCTGGCGGCGAACGGACCTAACTGCCACAGCTTTCGACGAAGAAAAGTTTTACTGCATGGGTGATGCAGTCAAATTCGCCGACCCCGACGATCTTCCAAAAGGGCTGCTCTTCGACGGTCGGCTGAATGAAGACTTTAAACTTTCGAGCGGAACTTGGGTCAGAGTGGGCTCTCTTCGAATGCGATTGCTCGCCCATTTTGGAAATCTTCTGCAAGACGTTGTTGTGGCTGGGCCCGATCGGGACTATGTCGCCGCAATGCTCTTTCCCTCTCTGGAGGCTTGCCGAAAACTTTGCGACAACTTGCCTGATAGCGCCAAGGCCTCGGATGTCCTCTCGCAGGTCCAAGTTCGGGCAACATACGAGAGTCTTTTGAATGCCTACGGCAGAATCCATGCTTCCAATTCAACGCGGATCGAACGCGCTGTCCTCGTCGATGTACCCCTCTCGCTGGAGACTCAGGAAATTACCGACAAGGGCTCGATAAATTACGGCACGGTTCTGAAGAATCGTGCGGCACAGGTGGAGGATCTTTACCGAGAGCCGGCTCCCGTTAGCGTGTTGGTCGCCGAGAAGCTTCCGTCGGGAATTCAACCATGAGGTTCGCTCGTGAAATCCGTTAGCACCGGAAAGCAACGGAATTCCGAGCTGGTTCTCGTGGCTGTTCTTTTTCTTGCATGGGGCGCGATTTTTCTGGCGCGAATGTCCGGATTGTATTTGTCCCCGTTCCTCGCACCGGAGTTCCATCTGACTCCAGCTCAGGTTGGAATGTTGGGTTCGTCGCTAGCGATCAGTTGGGCTTTTTCCGGACTTTTTTTCGGGTCTCTTTCGGATCGAGTTGGCCGAAGGATGATTTTGATCCCATGCCTCCTTGCTTCGGCCACCCTTTGTGCGGCGTGCGGATTGGCGCAGAACTTTAGCCAACTGTTGTTGTTCCGCATAGTCCTGGGACTGGCCGAGGGACCGGCCTGGCCTATTGTGAATGCCATAGTTAAGGATTCTTCGCCAGTAGCGACGCGAGGCCGTAATATCGGCATTGTGGTGAGTGCAGCCGCACTTGTGGGATTGGCTGCGGCTCCTCTCCTCGCAACACAAGTCGCATCCCGTTTGAGTTGGAGGTGGGGTTTCTTCGCCGCGAGCGCACCGGCATTTTTGGCAGGAATTCTCGTCTTGTTGTATGCCCGAGAACCGGCACGCCCAGGGAATGCCGGCACACGCTCTGGAACAGACTGGAACTTCACAGAGGTTGTTAGGAATCGAAATGTGTGGCTCAGTTGTATCGGCACTACAGGCTTCATGTGCTGGCTGTTCGTAACCCACTCCTTTGCTCCGCTGTACATCACGAGGGTTGCACACAAGACATCGACTACAGCTGGCTTTCTGATTGCGGCAACCGGCGTTGGGAGCTTTCTGTCGGGACTCATTCTTCCGGCCCTCTCCGACAAAATCGGGCGGAAGGCAGGCCTGAGGCTAATGGCCTCTTTGTCGGCGGTCGTTCCGATCGCCCTCGTGGTCCCTTTCCTGTACAGCCATTTGTGGCTCTTGGGCGCAATCCTGTTGGTTGCCAACGCGGGGCAGGGAGTTAGCGCACTTATTATGGTGCTCATTCCAAGCGAGGCCGTTCGCCCGAAGTACGCGGGCACGGCGATTGGGCTCGCCGTGTTCGTCGGAGAAATTGTCGGCGCCACTCTGCTTCCATTCCTCGGCGGAAAGCTGGCTCAGACCTACGGTCTTGGAATCACCATGTGGCTCGCCGCCGCCGGAATGGTGTTGGTTTTCCTCGTGACCTTTGGCATGAGGGGTGGGGCGCAGCCGGTCGCACTGGGATCCCGCGATCTATGAGCTTCGCTTGACGCTGAGTTGGAAACTCAATGTTTTGACGGAGTGCTCGCGAGTCGCGAGGAATAAGGTCCTATGGACCAAGGAGAATCCGCCATGGCTGTACCTTCCATCGACGTGAATTCGCTTCGAGCCATTGATGTTCACGTCCATCTCGAGCCCGCCAAAGAAAACTCCATAGACGACGCCGCGAAAAAGTACTTTGGCGATTCTGGAGCTCCCAGGGACCCAAACGGCCTTGCGGAATATTATCGTTCTCGGAAGATTGCGTTCGTCGTATTCGCTGTCGATGAGAAGCTGACCAACAAGCCACGGGTCTCCAACGAAGAAGTCATCCGGTTTGCGGCCGAAAATCGGGACATCGCGATTCCATTCGCGAGTATTGATCCAAACAGGGGGACGGAAGGAGTTCAGGAGGCGAAAAGGCTCGTAGCATCAGGCGCCATATTCGGATTGAAGCTTCATCCTCCAATCCAGCAATTCTTCCCCAACGACCCGTTAGCGTATCCTCTATATCAGGTATTTGCTGAAGCTCGCTTGCCGGTTATCTTCCACACAGGCCACAGTGGTATCGGTACTGGGCTTCCAGGTGGAGGCGGGATACGGCTCAAATACGGTAACCCGCTGCCCATTGATGACGTCGCCGTGGATTTTCCGACGTTGCCGATCATCATGGCGCACCCTTCGTTTCCTTGGCAGGACGAGGCAATTTCCATCTGCCTCCATAAGCCGAATGTGTACATTGACCTTTCGGGCTGGTCTCCGAAATACTTCCCGGCCACGCTCGTTCAATATGCGAACACTCTTCTGAAGGATAAGGTACTGTTCGGCTCGGACTATCCTTTGATCACACCCGACCGTTGGCTAGGCGACTTCGAAAGCCTTTCGATCCGGGATACGGTACGTCCGCTCATTTTAAAGGAGAATGCGATTAAACTTTTGAAGTTGGGCAACAATCGATAACTGCCGACCCTAAACCGAATACGCGATGGGGTATCAAGAGTGTTCGTGTATCCGGCTGGTGGGGTTTTTCTTTGATCCCTTTGACTTGGATCTTGTACATAGCTGTGGCTGGTGAACGCCTGGATTTAAAGGTTTGAACTAAACAGCAAAACGGTCTTCAAGACAAATCCCCTAAGCACGAATCAGTCCGCCTTTAGGGAAACGCGTAGGGCTAGGACTCATAGAATTTTGCGGGGCGTGAAGTCAAAACGTTGAACTTCGTCTTTCATGCTCTTCGTCCCCGGCGATAATGTTGGGTTCGCACGCTACATGTAGATTCGGAGTTGGTTAGATCGCTACTTGAAACGGTGGAGGTCCGGGGTTCGAGTCCCAAGGAGCCTACCATTTCTTTCTTGACCAACTTCTACTCGATTTCGTCGACCTCTATCTCTGCCTCGGTTTCAACCTGAAGCTGGGATTGGAGTTCGATTACTGCAGTTCGGAGTCGTTCATAGATAGGAATTTCCTGCCCCAAGATTTCGAAGGTGACGACCAGAGCGTATCGCGCAGTTGAGTCAGGGTCATGGCTCCATCCTTGGTGCCCCATTAGCAATACAAAAATTCTCGGGCAGACTGTTCGATTTGACTACTGTCCAATCCTTCTGAACGGTTCCGTTGCTTCTTTTGATGTTTCGGACTAGTCCGGTGTCAACGCTCTGCTGAAGCGTCCACGGCAGAACGCTTGCTGTTTCCGTATATTCGATCTGCGACCCGTTGACATTCTACAGGGGAAGGCCTAATCTTTCAGTAGAATCTCTACAGGAGAGCGTCTTGAGTCCGGAACAAACCAATCTTTTGCAAGGCACGCTGGACATGGTGATCCTCAAAGCCCTGCGCTTGGGTGAAATGCATGGCCTCGGAATCTCTCGCAGGATTGAACAGATATCGCAAGGCACGTTTGTGGTGAAGTCCGGATCGTTATTTCCCGCACTACGCCGGATGCAGGAAGAAGGCTGGATCAGTTCGGCTTGGGGAGAGTCCGAAACCAACCGCCGGGCAAAGTACTACCGGCTGACGAAGGCGGGCGTGAAACAGTTGGAGGAGGAAACCGCGAAGTGGGAGCGGATCGTGCTTGGAATCTCGCGGACTCTGGAGGCGTCGTGACTAAGAAGCGAAAGTTACGCTGGCTTTCTCGCGCGGTCAGTTTCTTGCGGAATGTTACCGGCAGGCAGAAAGACGAACTGGACATTGCGGCGGAAGTGAGCGCTCACCTTGATTTGTTGATCGAAGAGAAGCTGCGATCAGGCATGAAGCCAAATGAAGCGGAACGAGAAGCGCGCATCGAGTTGGGAGGCGTCGAGCAGGTGAAGGAACAGGTGAGAGATGCACGGGCGGGAGCATGGCTCGACGCGCTGGTACGAGACTGTCGCTTCGCGCTCCGGATGTCTCGCAAGAATGCAGGATTTACCGCCATCGTCGTTCTTACCCTGGCGTTGGGCATCGCCGCCAATACCACTGTGCTCAGTTGGATCAGCGCTACCTTGCTGAACCCGATTCCCGGAGTCGCTCACACGAGCGACCTTGTCACCGTCATGCGCGGCGATCGCAGCGATCATCCCACCCCGCCATTTTCTTATCCCGATCTTCATGACCTCAGCGAGCGCACTCAAACTTTTTCCGGGCTTCTCGGCTATCACGATGACTACATGTCTCTCACGGGCGCCGCAAAGCCCGAGCGCATCTACGGCGCCCTGACCACCGCCAATTATTTTGATGTTCTCGGCGTCCACGCGATTCTCGGCCGCACTTTTCTTCCCGAAGAAGGAACGCCGCGCGCCGGCGCTGCAGTGATCGTCATCGGTTACGCCGTCTGGCAGAACCACTTCGCGGGCGATCCGCAAATCGTTGGCAAGACGATTCAGATCAATCGCCATCCCTACTCCGTTATTGGGGTAGCCCCGCGGGATTTCACGGGCTGCGCGCCCGGCCTTCGCACCGAACTGTGGATTCCTGTCTCGATGGATCGTGATGTTTGGGGTTTTAACCGTCCCGATTATCGCGGCATTTTCTGGCTGAACGTGCTCGGAAAGCTTCGCCCGGGTGTCACGAAGAATCATGCGCAGGCCGAACTCAACCTGCTCATGCGGGAAATCGCCGAGCGGTTCCCGGAGGATCACCGGGATAGTCCGAACGAGATTTCTCTCGACCCCCTCTGGCGCTCTCCCTTTGGTATTAACGGCTATCTTTACAAGATTCTTCCCATGTTGCTAGGGCTCGCCGTGGTCCTGCTCCTGCTGGCCTGCGCCAATGTTGCCAGTCTCCTGTTGGTGCGTTCGGTCGGACGCCGCCGGGAGATTGCCATCCGGCTGGGAATGGGCGCTTCACGCAAACAGATCATCCGGCAGTTTTTGATCGAGAGCCTGCTGCTTGGTCTGCTCGGTGGTACTGCCGCCATAGTGATTACGATGTGTACCTCGCGCAGCCTCGTCGCTTTCTTTCCGCCCAGCTCTCTTCCGCTGACAAACGACGCGCACGTCGATCAACGCGTGCTTTTCGTGACGATTGCGGTTTCCATCCTCGCTGCGATCATCTTTGGTATTGTTCCGGCCCTGCGGTCTTCGAGCCTGCCGGTGCAATCTGTTCTCAAGGAGGAAGCGACCAGCGTCTCGCTTACTTTGCACAAGGGTCGTCTCTTGAGCGGCCTGGTGGTGGCGCAGATTTCACTCTCGCTCGTTCTCTTGGTCTGCGCGGGACTCTTTACCCGCAGCCTTCAGAAAGCACAGCAATCGGATCCGGGATTCGAAGCAAGTCATCTGCTGCTTGCCTCTTATGAACTCTCGCCGGCTGGTTACACGCGCGCGACGGGTGTGGCGTTCAACCGGCATGTGCTCGACAGGCTGTCGGCGCTTCCCGGGGTCGAATCCGTGACCTTGGCTGATTTTTCACCGCTGAGCTTCAGCATCCACACCGACTATCTGCAGCTTGAAGGCTACGTGCCGCAACCGCACGAATCGATGGAGATCAGCCGAGCGATCGTCGGGCCGAATTACTTTCGCACTCTGCGCACGTCCGTGATTTCGGGCCGTGAATTCACCGAAGCGGATACGGTGGATTCGCAACTCGTTGCCGTCGTCAACCAGGCCTTTGTCGATCGCTATTGGCCGGGTGAAGACGCTATCGGCAAACAGGTGACGGACTGGGGTGATCGGTTCACCATCGTTGGAGTAGCGCGCAATGCCAAATACCGCTTGCTCACCTACCCGACCGAGCCTGTCATCTATTTTCCGAGTTACCAGGCCTATAGCCCGACACATGACACCACCATTCACCTCCGCACAACTGGCGATCCGCGTGCCATGGCTTCTTCTGTGGAAGAGACCATCCATCAGCTCAATCGGGAGTTGCCGCTGTTCAATGTGAATCCGCTTTCCGTCACCATGCAGCTCGGCACACTTTTTGGACGGGTCGCGGCTACGTTTGCCGGCTCGTTCGGTCTTCTTGCCATGCTGCTCGCCGCCGTCGGCATCTATGGCGTCGTGGCTTACAGCACTCGCCAACGCGCGCGGGAAATCGGCATCCGTATGGCGCTCGGCGCGGAGAAGGTAGGCATCTACCGTCTCGTTCTCGACCAGGGACTCCGACTCACGCTGGCGGGCCTCGTGGTGGGCACGGCGCTCGCTGTGGCATTCACGCGCTTGCTTAAGGCGCAACTCTTTGGCGTCAGTGAGACCGATGCGATTACGTTTGCCTCTGTTGGGTTGCTTCTGGCCGTTGTCGCTCTGCTCGCGTGCCACATCCCCGCCCGGCGCGCCACGCGAGTTGATCCGATGGTCGCACTGCGGCACGAATAACAGTCCAAATCATGATCTCTTTCCACATCGGCGCTGAAGCGGACGAAGACAGTTCCTGGTAAACGCCGTTACCGTCCATTTGAATTGACTTCTCCGGTTATGCGGGTCGGCTCAGACGGTCGACGCAACACCATCGGATCATTTGATCCGACAACACTTTCCCTGTGCAACCGATCCGTTTTGCTGTACTCGGTCAAAACCTAGCCAGGGTGGCGTTCCGCCTGATCTAACCCTAGCGAGCGATTTTAGCGTTTGTTTTCAGGGCTTTGTGGATTCGAGTTGAGTGTTGCATCGACCCATTGAAACCACCCGACTTATCGGGAATTGACCGCATGGTCCGAAGATAACTTCCGAGTAGCCGACGATTCGTTCCTTTATCGTTCTTACCGACTGTCGCTTCGGGGCTTAAGGAACGCAGCTATCCAAAAAATGGAAAATAGGCGCGATGGCTTTTGGCGGACCATTTGTCTAGCATTATTGAGCGGGGGGTCGAAAAAGGAGTGTTTCGCCAAGGCATCAATGTGGAGGCAACTGTCACTGGCCTGAGGGCACAGATCAAGGGAATTGGGTACCACGCAAAGCTCAGCAAACGTAAGCGTGGGGAGGTAGACCAAAGCGATTGCCGAGATCGCACGGCGGGTGGAACACTGGCTTGTGCGCGGAGCTACATGACGTTTACGAGGATTCTCGTTCTAGCATCAGCTTCGGCAACCGTTTCTCTCAACGTTGGCGACACGCTGGCCAACATTACGCCCTCCGGCGAGACGTTGGCCTTCAGGCATGGCGGCCTAGCGCAACAATCACCAAAGAATCTAATCCATGTCGAAATCGATGGGTTGCGCAACGACAAGGGGCAGGTATTGTGTGCGATCTATTCGTTGGCCGACGGATTTCCAAAGGAGGGAGACAAGGCCGTGGCGCACGCGAGGTCCTCGATCTCCGAAAGGCATGCAGCTTGCGAGTTTCCCGGCCTCAATGCAGGCACTTATGCCATCTCAGTGTTCCACGACGAAAATTCCAACGGCAGATTGGACACAAACTTTATGGGGATTCCCCGCGAAGGCGTCGGGGCATCCAATAATGCAAAAGGCCATTTTGGGCCACCCAAGTTCGACGCAGCTGCTTTTCGTTTTTTAGGCAGTCGTCTGGAACTGAAGATTACCGTAAATTATTTGTAAGGAGTTACTGGTGCATCGGCCAGCGCAGCGACGCCACCCGCGGTTCTGCGGGGATGACGGGCAACCCGGAAGTAATTCTCAAGTCCTTCCATGAGAAGGCCGATTGATGTCAAGGCACACTTTTTCTTTCTTCTTTCCGTGAGTCTGTTCCCAGTCAGCCACGCTGCCTCTGTCGCCATCCTTCCATCCGCACTGTTTTGTGAGCGATATTTGCTCGGTGCAAGTTGGGTGTTCTCGTTTCAGTAGGTGCTGCTACCTGAGACGGCGCTGCTCAAACAGATAAAGGGTGTAGGCAACCTGATCGCCACGACCTATGTGCTGACCATCGAGGACCCGCATCGCTTCCGGAAAAGTCGTGACGCGGGATGTTTCGTTGGGTTGCAACCTGGGCGGAGAAATTCGGGCGAAAGCGAACCACAGATGCGCATCAGCAAAGAGGGAGATGAGTATTTGCGGACGCTGCTGGTGCAGGGAGCGCACTACATTTTGGGACCTTTTGGGGAAGACAGTGACTTGCGTCGCTGGGGGCGAAAGCTCTCGGCGCGAGGAGGGAAAACCGCCAAGAAACGGGCGGTGGTGGCGGTGGTGCGCAAGCGCGGTACTACTGCACCGGCTGTGGGTCTGTGGAGAAGTGTACGAACCGTTGCGCAATAGCCAGAAGACGATGAATGCGGCGGCCTAGAGAAACCTGGCAGAGAAAGATTTGAACCGAACAGCTGAGCTCGACCGCCGAGTTTAGGCGACTGCGATCAACTCCTGGGCCCAAACTTCCCTCGTAAAGAGAGGAGCAGAGGACGCTAATCAGGTGGCAGCGCCTACTGAATCGAGAACACCGAACTGGCACCGAGCGAACATCGCTCACAGAAGAGTGCGAATGGAAGGGTGGCGACAGAGGCGGCTTGGCTGAATGGGAACAGACTGAAAGAAAGAAGAAAGAAAAAGTGTGCCTTGACATCAACCGGCCTTCTCATGGAAGGAGTTGAAGAGAAAATTTGCCTTCATCGAGCTGAAAAGAGTGCCGCGTCTTTTCATTCAAATGGTTGCAAGGTCGGACTCCAATCCTCTCGCGACCAATATTGGTGCCATGAGGAGTTTGGAATTCAGTGAAAGCGAAGGTCGAGCGCGTAAATCTCCTGCACACTGCGATCACGCATCAACAGCGGGGCATCATCTGGAGTCAATCCGATCCAGGATGCGAAACCGTCGGATAGCTGAGGAAAATCTTTGAGGCTTAGAACGTGTTCCAGCACGCGATCCTTTATTCTCACGCGAACCAGTTCCCCGGCGCCTCCTCGATTTTCCCGCATGTAGACATATTCCCCGTCATGCGACCACTCGTTGTAACCAATCTGCTCCCCCTCCACCAAACTGGACCAACGATTTGCGTTTGTATCGAACAGCATCAGTTTCGTCTGGCCTAATGTAAGGGCGGAGATATAGCGTCCGTCCGGCGATACTTTGGGTGAGTATAGCCCATCGGTTCCCGGTATTGAGGAGACTCTCCTGGTTTTCAAATCCAGGCGATAAATTGCGGCATTGCTGATGTTATCGGTTTTTCCGAAAACGATGGACTTCCCGTCGGTCGTCCAGGTTGCGTCCGCTTCGTTCGTGTTGGACTGCGTCAGCACTTCCGGACTGCCTCCCGATGGATAGAGCAAGTAGATTTTCCAGGAACTGTCGAACCGTACATCCATGAACACAATCTGGGAGCCGTCAGGCGACCACCGCGGTTCATATGCTCGCACCGGTGGAAAGGTAAGCTGCATTCTGTCGCTTCCATCTACGCGACTACGCCAAAGGGTCATGTCCGGATAAGAAACGTAGGCTATCCACTTCCGATCGCGCGAAAAATCAACTGGGCCGGCGGAGAGACCCGTGAGATAAGAATCGAAGCGCCGGGCTTGCAGGTCATAGCGCTGTAGCTCCACGCGAGGCTCCTCGCCCAGGACAAACAGTCTCTTACCGTCAGAGCTGAGGATGGGAGAATAAAAACGTAGCGGCCCGGAAGTCAAACGTGATGGGCCCTTGGCGCGTCTGCGAAAAAGGGAACGACGCTCCGGCATCACCCAGATGGCTTGAGCATTCCCGCGCCCCTCCAGAAAATAATAGTAATTGCCGTCCGGCGACCAATTTCCGCAGCGCTGGAAGGATGACTCTTTCCAGTCCGGAAAAAGCGGGTGAATCCCTTTGCCATTCGCATCCATTTCCCAAATCGAGCTGGAATCGATTGTTGGGTCATGAAGATCAAAGCGGATCCGCCGGCCATCCGGCGAATACCGAATGCAAAACACGAGGCCGGAAACCTTTGCAAGTTGATGAGGCTCGCTTCCATCTTTGTTCGCCATCATTATGTTGCCCATGTTGCCCGCATCCGCGTACACGATGTGTGTCCCATCCGGCGTCCAAGTTGCCAGGATCGCCCTGATGTTTCCGACGGGGTGGGGCGCACCTGCCGGCAGTGGCTGCACCCAGAGTTGGATTTCCGACCCGGCCCTGACGCCTTTCGAGACCAATAGCTCCGAGCGATCTGGAGAGACGGGACTTACGGCCCAAACATCCTGGAGTGTAGTTGTAATCCAAGTGGTCTCTCCGCCCGCAGCCGACACTTGAGCGATCCCAGAGCCCGTGGTATCAGGCATCCCTTCCGTGAAGTAGAGATGGACGCCATCGGTCACCGGCGGATTTATCGGGTTCTTCGCTTTACCGTCGTTGGTGATTCGAATGACATTGGTGACTGTTGGCGGTTGCGGCTGGCTGCGCCAGAAGGCCACGCAAATCAGCACCAGAATTACAACACCGGCGATAACACCAGTACGCTTCAAAGGGGTTTTTCTTGCGGGTGATTCCGGAGGGCTGCTCGGACCGGGAATTCTACTGTCCTCGCCGACTGGCCTTTCGACAGTTGCGATGAATTTGTAACCCCGTCGGGGAAGAGTCTCGATGAAGGTAGGATTGTCGGCGGAATCGCCGAGTGTTTCGCGCAGACGCTTAATGGCAGTGTTCAGTCCGGTTTCGAAATCAACAAAAGTGTCCTCGTGCCAGAGTGTGGAACGTAGTTCTTCCCGGCTTACGACTTCGCCGTGGTGCTCAATCAACTTGAGAAGTACTTGGTACGGCTGATCCTGAAGTCGCAGCTTCACCCCGTTCTTGCGCAGCTCGGCAGCTCGTAAGTCGAGCTCGAATGCTCCGAAACGGCAGACGGAAGCGCTCTGGGGAGACACATTTACACCTAAAGTAAAAAAAAGCTTCGATAGTCTAGCACCATTCTACGCACCGAGGCGCGTCACCTTCGATTGTAACCGACTGTAAAACCGGGACTTGCTGGGCCACAGGCATACCAGACAGTTGTCAGGCTCCGTCCATTGAACGGCATTCTCTTCTGACCCATTCTCGGCGCCGCCGCAATTGCGGTCGAGGTGAGCGCCGTGAAAAAAGCGATTTTCATCTGCATGGTGGCATGGATGTGCATGCAGAGTTCGAGTCGAGCGCAATCGGGTCCTGACTCGCCAAGCTTAACGGCGAAGAACGAGATTCCCTCGTCTTTGGTTGCCCCTCTTGTCTCGCGGTCACGGACTGGCGGAGAACCATATCGATCAACTCCGTTGCAGAAGTTCGTGTGTAACAAAGGCTATACGCAGAAGGAATGCGACGACGAGATGGTGGTTCTGAGGAAAGGCTTGGCGAATTATCGAGCGTCCGATCTGGGTGGTTGGACTTGGGTATTGGTGCGTTCCGAAGATTGGAAGCTTCTCTTACTGGCGCGCGGGCTTGATCCTGGCATTCCAGCGCTAACCTTTCCAAGTACGAGAACTACATTCTTTGAGGAGGCCCTGGTGGCCGGACCAACTGGTCGCGTTTCCGAACTTATGGGAGTGTGGCATCTTGGCCGACAAAGCCTTTTAGATCTTGCAATCCGCCATGAACTGGGCCATGCGCTCTGCAATGACGTGAATGAACGAACCGCCGAACGCGTGGCGAAACTTCTGGAAGAGAGAAAAAGTGTCACGTGCGGGGCAATGGCAGGGCCGAAGCGCGGCGTGCACGAATGAGGTTGTCAGCGCCTGATAAACGCTGCCGGCTCAGACGGTCGACGCAACACTTGCGTGAAGTTTACTCGCAGGAGTGTGAAAGCCTAAGGTCTTTCTCGGACGTTGATTCAAGCGCAGCGAGACTTGGTCGAGCTGTGCTTGAGAGATGGGGGATAGGTCGGTTCCTCGCGGGAAGTACTGCCGCAACAGTAGATTGGTGTTTTCGTTGCTGCCACGCTGCCACGGACTCTGTGGATCGCAGAAGTAGACCTGCACATCTGTGGCTATCGTAAAGTCCTTGTGTTTCGCCATCTCCAGTCCGCGGTCCCACGTCAGCGAGCGTTTCAGCGTAGCCGGGAGCTTACGAACATGCTGACTCAAGGCAGTAACCACCGCTTCCGTTTCTTTGCTCCGCACCTTGATCAGCATGAGAAAGCGTGAATGCCGCTCCACTAAAGTCGCAATGTAACTGTTCTTTCCACCGCGGGATCCACTTTTGAGGAGCATTTCAGGGGCTACGGGGACTTTCAACTCTAGATTGGCAAATCCGTACCCCGCAGCTTTGATGATTTTGCCGTCGCGCATCACCGCCAAGCTAACTCCCGGAATGTTCTGTTCCCGAATTTGAGCACGCACCACTTCATCAACTTGTGCTGACAAATTGCGGTTGTCCGGAGATTGCGCGTACAGGGCTATTCCCGATAACAAGCAAAGAATGGCAGTGCTGAACCTGAGGACCGTCCGGAACGGACTATGACCCATGTATTCCCTCCGGGGATGGCGTATATAGCGTTCCGAGGCAAGAACCTTCCAAGTCTCGATTAACGCATTATAAAAGGGCGCCCGTTTCAGATTGTTAC
>CAVWQK010000006.1:0-89496 GCA_963757145.1 uncultured Acidobacteriota bacterium | reverse complement strand
GGTGAACTAAGCCAAGCGGCCCTGCGACGCTTTGGCACCGATGATGCTCGCTTCCTGAGTCTTGGAAGTAACAGGTTGTCAGCTTTCCGACGCTAACAGAAAAAGGAAGCGATCGGAATGGTTGGAGCGCGCCCTTGGCTGCGATGCATTTAATTATAGCTTGTGGCGGCGGAATGTTCTCATCACGATGGCAGAACTTCAGGTTGCCGACACCCTGGAAAGGCACCTGAATTCACCGCCGCGGGTGTCAGGAGATTTGTGAAGAGGGGAAGCTGATTGAGCCTGCTTGCATCGAAGCGCTTGCGGAGCATGGAATGGCCCTATGGAGGGCAGGTAAACGCAAGATGCTTTTACCGGATTCCGAAGAATCTGTAAATCGATTGTTCGGCCATTCAGAGTGGTGCGGACAGCTGGAAAGGGATATTTGTTGAGGGTCTTTGGTGTAATCGCTTACTTCAGCGCACTGTCGATCAATGGAAAGCCGCCGACTCGGTCAATCAGAGCCTGAACAGGGAATATTCCTTGGAACGAACGAACAAGCCTACATCGGGTTCCGGAGTGAGTTGTTAGCATTCGTGTGCATTCGTCTCGGCATGTTTGCCGACAGCGTTGGGGATGTGTCCACGGCGGCCGCATGGACCTGGAAAGCTATCGCTTACGCTGACAAGTTTCCCTCAGCGTGGGATGGCGTTCGCGCTTGAGCTGGCATGCAATGCCAACTGCGCTGCTTTCAGACGACTTTGTGGGGGCGGCCAGCTATCGCGATCGCGACGGCAATCAACGCCGACATCATCCTTGCTAAGCGAATACTCACTGGAAGGGGCGGTGAGCCAATGAAGCAACCCCTGCCGTCAAAGAACTAATCAAGTCAGAACGCCGGATGCTCCCAAGTCAGCCTCTAGCGTGATCCCTGATCGCCCTCCCCATTTCGATTCGCCTCAGCTTCCCTCCAGTTGCGTGGTGGAACGAGTGTGAGTACTGCTCGCTTCGCTCGCCGGAATTGTACTGAGTGCTCGTGCTTGATCTTCAAACGGAAAATTCACCGTCTCAGATCTCGGAAGCACGTAGCTCGATATCATCGAGCTGGTGGACGTTGTGGAAGTGAGTACGGTCGAGGCATTCAAAAAGCACGACTGATGCTCGTGGGACTGATACTCGCTGTCGGCGCGGTGTGCAGGGCTCCAGCCTCCCAGTCCAGTAGACCTCTCAACTTTCACTGCTCGAAATTTGGAAGGCTTTTTTCAAACGACGCGGTCTCTCGACAAAGAAGTCATCGCACCATTCTTCGTCGCGTACTGGGAGCGAGCAATATCGGAGTCTTATGGCCTCTTCCGCACTGCTGAGGCTTACACGCAACGACAGCTTCGCGCGGCAGATGGTACTCCCGAAGGAAGCCGTCGATTAATTTCGGCCATGCGGTTCTGCCTGGGCATTCAACTACCGAAAGACGCGATGGATTGGCTTGACTCGTCGACTTGAGGATTTTGAGTGAGTAGATCGGAATTTCGCGAACTGCAGCCACGGTAGGTCCCGGGCAACAATGGCATCGCGAAACGCAGCTCCTCGATGGCGGACTCGGGGGAGGCTTAGGGTCTGAGGAAGATTTGATAGACGACCGGCGCACAAGATATTCGGCCCCCGCTTACCTGCGCGATTGGATTCCGCAATGTGAGTTTGCAGTCTCCCAGGCGGTCTCTGGTTACGAGGCTGAACATAGGATCGTTCTTGTCGACTTTGCCTTTGCGGCGATAGAAATCCCCAGCCCATCGCAATTTCTGTAAGCAACTCATGCAGGGGCATAGTTGTATCCCTCCCACACCTCATCGGCTTCAATTCAGTTCTGTCGGAATGACGTACCAAACGAATCTGAGTTCAATCTCTTAAGAAGGCTTCAATTCTTCGTTCTTATCGAGGAATAATTCGAGGCGAGACTTGGGTCGGTTCACACGTTCCAAAAAGCGCACAGAAAGAGCATAAGGTATCCGGCTCCTGGGGACCTTGGCCTCAGTGGCGAATTCTTGAACTGCTAAACGGAAATCCCTCCAGTGCTCGCGAAAAAATCGCATCGGGGCACTATTCTGGTTTCGCAAACGTCTGAACGCGTGTTGCGTTGCACTCGGAAGATTTCCGATTGCAAAATCGACCTGCGGCTTAGTGCCAGCACTATCTTCAGAATTAAGAAATTGAATTGTCGATGAGCCGGAGCTGCAAATTTCCGGCAGCGCCAGCCAGACTGCCGCCAGTTCATCAACGGGAGGCCTGCAAGCGCCTTCGCCAGTTTTGGTGGACTTACCCTTCCTCTCTTTGAGTGCAAATAATCTAGCAACTGCAATTGGCTTACATAAGTTTCCCGTCTTTTGAGCTCGCTTTCGCATTCATTGATGTCTCGGTGGAGAGCGCTTAGCTCGTGGCAGTGATGTACATAGTCCGCAAAACGCCGAATAATCTCAGCCTCAATCTCGCCGTCGTCTCCATGCCCCAGTTCTTCAAGAAGTCGTCCTGATTCGAGGCAAGTTTCGAATTCGATGTCCACACGTCTTTGCGCCTTCTGGAGGAGATCCAACAGTTTCGCTCTTCTGCTCCGCGCCTGGCGTACTGCCTGAGCTGTCGAAGGAAGCGTATGGCTCTCAACGAAGGGACCGGCAAGCATGGCACTTCGATCCGCCAGTGGTTTCATCGCGTGCGTTACGTCTTGGATCTTTGAGGAAGCGTTTCCTTTAATCGCCAGTAAATCCCAGGCTATTTCAGCCCAACCGACTTCCAGAAGCGAGACCCACTCGTTGGCAATACCCAGGAGAAAGTTGGAAGCAATTGTAGGTCTGCCTCTTCGATTTTTCATATCGCCACGATAAACGTCTTCTCTTTTTTGTATAAAATCGACTTGCTTGCTGCCCTTGATCCACCGCGAAACTCGTCTACTGAAAAATTAACGCCAGGTAAACATCCACTCAGGAGTCGTGTTGCCAGGTAATTCATCTGGCACTCGATGAAACCGCCAGGAAAATAAAGTTCCGGCGAGTGCTTGGTTCTTCTGTCTGACTGGGACTGGACCTCCGTCTGCTTTTTACTCGTGCTGTGAATGATAGTCCCGAAGCTTCCGCTAAGCCAATCGCAAGAGCAGGATGTCCCTTCTGTAATCGCGGCCTTGCGCTTTCGACGGCGGCTTCCGGAGTCAGGATCTTCCGTTGTAGTTCGTGTGGACTTTTTGGTCAGAGTCTCCACACCACCGCAACGGTTTCGGCCGTCACCAAAAGAGAAGAGGAGGAAACGACGCATATGGCACGAAGAGCTTTGACTCTAAGCGAACAGTTGCGTGGAGTAAGCGCAGCCCTGAAAAGCAAGAAGACCCCGCCTCAGTTGAGGCCCGGTCTGGAAAAGAGGAAGGAAACCCTCGAAAGGGAACTAAGAAAGGAACAAGACGCCAACAAAAAACGAAAGTCTTTCTTTGGGTTTATCTAGTCTCGTTTCGTGTAAGCGTGTTTGCCCAAGCGACAAGCAATTTGGATTCTTTTCGTTTCTTACCACGTGAAGCAATCGCAAATGACAGGAAACGAGCGCTTTCACACGATCATAGGGGAACACAAAACGGGGGCTGAGTGGTTTTCTGGTAGAGCAATTCACATGCTCGACGACAACGCAAGATTGCCAATCGAGTTCCCTACGGAGGAGACGTAATGGAAATCGCAATCGTTGATATTTCAGTTGAAATTCGACCGAGCAACCGGCACGGAGCATTGAAGGCATATGCTGACGTTCAATTCCGAACCACCGATGGCTTTCTTGTGGAAAAGGGTTACGCAGTTGTCCAGAAGGACGGATGTCCGCCCTTTGTCGGCGCTCCAAGTAGACCCGGAAACATTGAAGGCAAGTATTTTCCTGTTGTTGAGCTGGAAGGCGACATACGGAAGGTCGTTTTCGACAGGATTCTCGCCGCATACGCAACGCTTAAGAACTAAGCATGACGGTCTCCCTGGGCCAGGCGATCTACGGGAGGGCTCTGCCCTGACCACTCTGGCAACCCTCGACGGTGTACCGCACGTCTGGCCCAAGGGAAATTGAATGCGGGTACCGGAAGAAAAGAGTGGAAGTCCAAATTCTCATTCATAAGTCTCAGTCTTGTTTCCAATCCTCAGTCTCATACCAAGTCCTTGTCCTAAGTCCAATTCACTTGACTGAATTAAAGGTTAACTGCAACAGATGAAAAACAAATTCCAATGCGGAGCCTTCACAGTCGTTGGTCCAATCGACGGCAAACCGGGAGTGTGTGGACACAAGAGGCTGATGTGTTCGTCCCTAAGGTGCAATATTTGCCAGAAAAAAAGGCTTACCGACCTTCGGACAAGAATCTCCGACCTCGCCCACCGCAACCGCCTAACACAATTCGTAACGCTGACTCTGGATCCCAAAAAGCTAAAGGGTCCCGAGGAGAGCTATCGATACATAAAAACTTGCTGGCGGAAAATGCGAGTTGTCCTCAGTAGACGTTTCGGGGCTTCGATCGCTTTCATTGCGGTTTTGGAGTTTCAGAGATCCGGTTTCGCTCACCTTCACATTTTGGTGAGTGTCCTAATCACTCAGAAATGGCTGTCCGAAGCGTGGCAGTCAATCGGCGGAGGAAAGATTGTCGACATTCGATCAGTGGATGTTCACCGGGTTTCTTCGTACCTAACGTCATACCTAGTTGGATCTAAAATCGCTGATACTTTGATCCGCCTGCCCCTGCGTACGAGAATTTTCTCGGCCTCGCGAGGCCTTTCATTTTCGAGCCGAAAGCAAAAGTCCAAATGGTGGCTGAATCGCTATTCGATTGAGACGGCTCATGATTTTTGCCCGGACCCCTCAAATGAGAAGCGAGCAACTTTAGGGACGAAGGCGTCCTTGCTCGTATATTTCGAGGGCTGGCCAACGGTTGCTGCTTTTGGAGATCTTGATGGGTTTTCTGTCCTCCGTCGCCTAGCCCACAGTGCGACAAAGGGCCATGCCTGAGGGAACCAACCCAGGCGCATCCTTGCCTTTTGTTTTGGGCATCAGTAGAGTCTTGCCCGCTACGCCGTCTTCTTCGAAGGCCGGAGGCATCGTGCCAAGAAGACGGTTTCAGAAAGGCAGAATGGTTATTCGTGGCGTCAGAAATCCTCAACGGTGTGGCATCTACCGCGAGGACGTTCCGTTATCTGATGGGACGACTAAGCGGATCCGTCGCACTGTGAGGTTGGGGCTCGTAGCCCAGCTATCTGAAAGGGCAGCTTGGGCGAGGTTCCAGCCGTACCTTGACCGGGTCAACTCGGAAACTCAAAAGCCTTTAACACGTGGAATGACACTCCAGAATTTTGCATTGGAGTGGCGCTCTACGGTCGCGGTCAACCTGAAGGCGAGTACAGTTCGGGCCGCCGAATCTCATTTGCGATCTCACATTCAACCAAGATTAGGGCAATTCCTGTTGACGGAGATAAACACGAGGGCAGTACAAGGCTTCGTGACCTCTCTAGCTGTCGCAGGATTGTCACGCAAGACCGTTGAAAACGTCTTGCTGACCTTGTCCTCTCTAATGCGTGTGGCGAAAGCGTGGGGCTATGCGACCGGAGTCTACTCAAATTCGGATCTGACGCTGCCACGGGAAGGCGTAAAGAAGGAGCAACGGTTTTTCTCGGCTGAGGACGTAGGGAGGATTATCTCAGCGGCGCTTGAACCATTCGCGACGATATGGGCGCTGACCGCTGTTCTCGGCCTGAGGATCGGCGAAGTTCTCGCACTGCGTGTTTCGGACTTAGACTTTGAACGAAAAGTGATCCGTGTGCGGCAGTCTCTCGACAGCGCCACACGGAAAATCCAATCGTGCAAGTCCAAAGCGAGTAGCGCGGATGTCCCTATGCCGCCGCAGCTTGAGGTCAGGCTTCTTCGGCATCTATCTCGTGAACGCAACGAGAACGAATTGGTCTTCACGAACAAGCGTGGCCGCCCGTTCTCCGCGAACAAGTTACGCGAAAAGCAGCTCCATCCGCTTCTCAGAAACTTAGGCATCCCACGCGGCGGGTTTCACGCCGCGCGACATGGCGCGACTAGTGAAATGTTGGAAAATGGGGCGGCCCCGACCGTTGTCCAGAAACAGATGCGTCATTCAGATGCGAGGATCACTCTGGGCATTTACGGTCATGTGGTCGGTAACGCGCAAAGGGAAGCGGTGGAAAAACACGCAGGCAGGATCGAGAAATACACAGTGCAATGACCAATTGGAGCCGACTCGAGATATTGGAGCCGACTTCGCAGCAAGTGCCGTTGTTGCAATAGATTTGGTAGGGGCGGTGGGGATCGAACCCACGACCTTCGGCTTAAAAGGCCGCTGCTCTACCACTGAGCTACGCCCCTATGGCGTGAATCCTCAATTGTAGCATGAGGGTGTTGGTTCTCCATGGCGCTGCGGCCTGCGGCGCGACTTTATTTCACGCGAATAATTTCAGACGAAAAGCGATTGACGTGGGCGGGATTCTGCGGGAACTTGCGTAGCCGAATCTTTGCGGGATTTCTTTGGGCGGACAGGACAATTTTGATGAGTGAACTGGTGCGGGTGGAGAACGTAGACGGTGTCGCGGTGGTGACGATCGACAATCCGCCGGTGAATGCGCTGGCTGCGAGCGTGGCCGAAGGGATCGATACGGTGATCGCGGCGTTGAATCGGGACGCCGACGTGCGCGCGATCGTGGTGATTGGTGCGGGCAAGACATTTGTAGCCGGCGCCGACATCAACGCGTTTGCGAAGATGCGCGAGAGTAAGTCGTGCGGGCCCGGGCACCTGCCGTTTTTGTTGCGCGTGGAGGATTCAGCGAAGCCAGTGGTGATGGCGATTCATGGGACAGCGCTGGGCGGCGGGCTTGAATTGGCGATGGCGGGGCACTATCGCGTGGCGGCGAAGGATGCGCAGGTGGGGCAGCCGGAGGTGCGGCTGGGAATTATTCCGGGCGCGGGTGGGACGCAGCGGCTGCCGCGGCTGGCGGGCGTGGCGAGGGCGGTGGAGATGTGTGCGTCGGGTGAGCCGGTGCGCGCGGCAGAAGCGTTGAAGCTGGGGATTGTCGATGAGTTAATCGAGGGTGATTTGCGCGAGGGCGCGGTGGCGTTTGCGCGGCGTGTGGCGCCCGAGTCCGTGCGGAAGACGCGCGATCGCGGCGAAAAATTAGGGGAGGCCGCTACCAACGCGGCGATTTTTGCAACGGCGCGCGAGAATGCGGGGAAGAAGCAGCGCGGAATGATGGCTCCGCTGGCGGCGATCAACGCGGTGGAGGCGGCGACGAAGCTGCCGTTCGCGGAAGGATGCGTGCGCGAACGCGAACTATTTGTAGAGTCCTTGTTTTCGGAGCAATCGAGCGCGCTGATCCATGTGTTTTTCGGTGAGCGCGAAGTGGCGAAGATTCCCGGAATTCCGAAAGAGACGTCGGTGCGCGCGGTGAAGTCGGCCGCTGTGGTCGGCGCGGGGACGATGGGCGGCGGGATCGCGATGGTGTTCGCGAATGCGGGGATTCCCGTACTACTGAAGGAAGTGGAGCAAGCGGCACTGGATCGCGGGCTAGCGACAATTCGTGTGAACTATGCGAACTCGGTGAAGCGCGGGCGATTTACGCAGGACATCGCCGACGCTAGGATGGCGCTGATCACGCCGACCTTGAGCTATCACGATTTCAGCGGTGCGGACATTGTGATCGAAGCGGCGTTCGAAGGGATGGCGCTGAAGAAGGAGATTTTCGGCGAGCTTGATCGCGTGTGCAAACCGGGCTCCATTCTGGCGAGCAATACGTCGACGCTGAGCATCGATGAGATCGCGTCGGCGACGGCGCGGCCCGAGGCGGTGATCGGTACGCATTTTTTCAGTCCGGCGAACGTGATGCGATTGCTGGAGGTGGTGCGCGGGGCGGCGACTTCGCCCGAGGTGATCGCGGCATGCATGCAGCTGTCGAAGCGGCTGGGGAAGATCGGCGTGCTGGTGGGGAATTGCCGCGGATTTGTGGGGAATCGGATGTTTCATCCCTACCGGCGCGAGGCGCAATTCCTGGTGGAAGAGGGCGCGAGCATCGAGGCGGTGGATAAGGCGCTCTATGATTTTGGGATGGCGATGGGGCCGCTGTCGGTGGCGGATTTGGCGGGGCTCGATATTGGCTGGCGAATCCGGAAGGAGCACCGGCACCTGGACAAGCCGGGCGTGCGGCGGCCGTTTGCGGAAGATAAATTGTGCGAGATGGGACGATTCGGGCAAAAAACGCGCGCGGGTTGGTACAAGTATGACGAGCAGCGGCGGGTGAGCGTCGATGTCGAGATTGTGGAGTTGCTGCGCGGGTGGAGTCTCGAGGTGGGAATTGCGCCGCGGGAAATTTCGAGCGAGGAGATCGTCGAGCGATGCATCTATGCCCTGGTGAATGAAGGTGCGCGGATTTTGGAGGAGGGTTATGCGCTGCGGGCAGTAGACATCGACGTTATCTATTTGAATGGGTATGGGTTTCCAGCGTATCGCGGCGGGCCGATGTGGTATGCGGACACGGTGGGACTGAAGAAAGTGTATGAGCGCGTTCGGGAATTTCAGGCGCGACATGGGGAGACGTGGGAACCGGCACCGTTGTTGAAGCGCTTGGCCGAGGAAGGAAAGACGTTCGCGGAATTTCGATTGGAGACGGAACAGGAGCGGGCGGGTCGGCGATGACCGTGATTGCGAACCTTCGACAGATGTATCGGCGCGGACGCGGTGTTTGGATGATATTGCCTTCGCGATGCGTTGGCGGTGCGTTGTTGATGTTGGCGGCCGCGTCGGCGGGGCAACCGCAACTCCCGTCGGATTTGAGAGCACAACTTTGGCCTGCGAAATGGATTACTTCGGACGAAGCTCCGGCGCGTGATGAAGCAGTGCTGTATTTTCGCAAATCGGTCGAGATGACGAGCGTGCCGCAACATTTCGTGGTGCGGGTGAGCGCCGACAATCGATTCGTGCTGTATGTGAATGGGCATCTCGTCGGCGGCGGGCCGGCGCGGAGCGATCTGGGTCACTGGAAGTACGAGACCTTTGACATCGCGCCGATGCTGAAATCGGGTGCGAATGTTTTCGCGGCGGTGGTGTGGAACTTTGGCGCGCGGTCGGCGCTGGCGCAGGTGTCGGATCGGACGGCGTTTTTGCTGGCGGGCGCGGGCGATCCCGAGAGCGCGGTGAATTCGGGTACCGATTGGGAAGTGATGCGTGAGAGGGGAATACGCACGTCGCCGAAACCGGCGGAACTGGGCGGGTATTACTACGCTGCAGAGCCGGGCTTGCGCGTGGATGGTGCGGCCGTGGCATGGGGATGGAACGTGGCGACGTGGTCGGCCGGCGCGTCGGGCGCGTGGAAAAAAGCGGTCGCGATCGGATCAGGTGCGAAGCGCGGTGCGTCGCTACAGGAAAATAATTGGCAGCTTGTTGCCGATCCCTTGCCGCAGATGTCGGTGGAGGAGCGGTCGCCGGGCCGAATTGTGCGTTCGTCCGGAGTGGATCTGGTGCGAGGTCATCCTAACCCCGCGTTCGAGGTTGCCGCACACTCGCATGCGACCGTGCTGCTCGACGAGGGGAATTTGACGACGGCGTATCCGGAGATTTCGTTGAGCGGAGGAGCGGGTGCGTCCGTGCGGCTGACGTATGCCGAAGCGCTGCTCGACGACAAAGGCGAAAAGGGAAATCGCGATGAGATCGCCGGAAAACACATCGTCGGAATCTACGATGAGTTCTTGCCGGACGGCAACGATCGCGTTTATCAGCCGCTCGTGTGGCGGACGTGGCGTTATCTACAGATCGATGTGACTACCGCGGATCAGCCGGTGCGGATGGATCGGATGCGGAGCTGGTTTTCGGCGTATCCGTTCGAGGAGCGTGGCAAATTCGAATCCGACGAGCAAGATTTGCGCCCGATCTGGGACATCGGCTGGCGCACCGCGCGCCTCGACGCGCACGACACCTACATGGACACTCCCTACTGGGAGCAGATGCAGTACATCGGCGACACGCGGATTCAGGCGCTGGTTTCGTATTCGGTTGCGGGCGACGACCGGCTCGCACGGCAGGCGATTTCGGCGTTCAACAATTCGCGGGTGTCCGACGGAATTACCCTGAGTCGGTATCCAACGTCGATGTTCCAGGCGATTCCGACGTTTTCGCTGCTATGGATCGGGATGGTGCACGATTTCTGGATGTATCGCGAAGACACGCAGTTTGTGCGAGAGCAGTTGGTGGGTACGCGGACGACACTCGATTGGTTCTTGAAGCATCAGCGAGCGGATGGATTGCTGGATGCGCTTTTCTGGTGGCCGTTTGTCGATTGGGGTGCCGATTTCGGATTTGGGATTCCGCCGCAGGATGCGGACGGTGGCTCGACGAGTATTGCGTTGCAATTTGTCGAGGCGTTGCGGAATGCAGCGGAACTGGAGCGGGCGCTCGGCGATTCCGCGCGGGCCGATTTATACGGCAAGGCGGCCGAGCGCGCGGTCGACGGCGTTATAAAACTTTGCTGGAACAAGGAGTATGCGCTGTTCGCGGACACGCCTGCGCAGAAACACTTTAGTCAGCACGCGAACATTCTTGCGACTTGGCTGGACGTCGCGCCGCGCGAGAAGCAGAAGGAATTGCTGACGCGGATTTTGTCGTCGAGCGACGCGGGATTTCACGCCGACAAGCCGGTCCCGCCCATGACCGCGGCAACGTACTACTTCCGCTTCTATCTGGCTCGAGCGCTCGAGCACGCCGGCATGGGCGATCGATATTTGGACTTGCTCGGGCCTTGGCGCACGATGGTTTCGCTGGGTCTGACGACGTGGGCCGAGCAACCCGAGCCGACGCGGTCGGACTCGCACGCGTGGAGCGCCCATCCGAACTACGATTTGTTGCGGATTGTGGCCGGCATTCGACCAGGCAAACCGGGATTCGCGTCGGTCGTCATCGAGCCGAAGCTCGGATCGCTGCAGCATGTGAAGGCGTCGCAGCCGCACCCGCGGGGCGCGATCGACGTGGAACTTACACTCGCCGCGAGGCAAGTGAACGCGCAGATCAAGCTGCCGAATGGAGTGCCGGGCGAACTCGTGTGGCGCGGAAAGACATTTCCTCTGCACGGCGGCGAGCAATCGTTGGCGCTACCAGTCGAGTAAGCTCCCTCACGGACGCACTAGCCGCCCGATTGGCCTCTGGATCCATTCGGTCGTACCAGTTTGACCCTTTCCGACTTCGGATTTCGTTCGGACATCAAATTAGTGTCCCCCAAGCCTACTGCGTATGAATCATCGTCCCGTCCGCTGCCCTCGCGCTACCGCCATCAGGGCTGGCTTCGCGCTTGCTCGGCGAAGACGCCGTGTCTAATCCCGCCAGCGCGCGATGCTCTCGGCGAGCTCTGCAAGGATCGCGGGCAACTTCAAAGCTAAAATCACCGGCCTCGCCGACCAGACCAGTGCATCCTCTCCGTCCCGACGGTCATTGCTGGCGAAGACGACTCCATGGACATCGCCGAGCCCGCCGATGGCCTCACCATTGCTCTCGTCTACGAAGGCGAAAACATCCGGGTCACCCTCGTCACCACCGCTGACTGCGCCGCACCCAACGTAATCGCGTCGCCACCGTTTTCGCGACCGCAATCGCGTCCGTTCGTAACGCGAGTATGGCGGCGCTGCCGTCATCCTTCGCGCCATCGTTCGAAGCGCAGTTGACGAAACCTGCGTTCCTGCTCAGACTCTGTCCCGCACGCGGACCGAAAATTCCGCATCGAGAGGGAGCCTGTGAAACTCATCCGCCCGTTCGCAACCACTATCGCAGCGGCAACGACAAATTCGTTTCCGCGTTTCGTACGCCCGCTGTTCGCGCTCATACTCATCGTGCTCGCTACCTTCGCGCCGTTGGCTTCCACTCTGCACGCACAGCAGGCCGCTCCGAGCGCCGAGCCTCGCGTCGACCCCTCCGCCGAACTCCACACCTTCCGCCTCTGGGAAAAAGCCGCCCCCGGCGCCCTCGGTGACAACCCCGAAGACATCCCCACGCTCACGCTCTATCCGATCGGCCACCACGACAAATCCGACCCCGCGATCATCGTGGCTCCTGGCGGCAGCTACCATTTCCTAGCAGCCAACCACGAAGGCCGCCAGATCGCCAACTTCTTCAACGCCATGGGCATAACCGCCTTCGTCCTGGAATACCGCCTCGGACCGCGCTATCACCATCCTGTCGAACTCGGCGACGCTCAACGCGCCATGCGTCTGGTTCGCAGGCGCGCCAGGGAGTTCAACGTCGACCCCGCCGCCATCGGCATGATGGGTTTCTCCGCCGGGGGGCACCTGGTTTCCACCCTGGCGACTCATTTCGATTCCGGCCTTGCTAGCGACCCAGACCCGATCGAACAAGAAAGCTGCCGCCCCGACTTCGTGATTCTCGCCTACCCGGTCATTTCGATGACCGCTGACTATTCCCACAAGGGCTCGGCCCAAAACGTATTAGGCGATCCTCCCGACCCAGCTCTCGCCAAAGAGCTTTCCAACGAGCTCCACGTAAGGCCATCCACGCCGCCAACCTTCCTGTTCAGCACGTCGGCCGATACCGTAGTTCCGCCCGAAAACACCGTCGCCTTCTATCTGGCATTGCGCAAGGCGGGAGTCCCCGCTGAAATGCATATCTTCGAAAAAGGCCCGCACGGCGTTGGGCTGGCCCTGGATGACATGGCCCTGTCTGAATGGGGAATCCTGCTGAGGAATTGGCTGCGAGTGCGCGGCATCCTCGCGGCATCGAATTGAGAGTCCCTATAGGTCGGTAGCCGCAGCGTAAACCGGTGCGGCCCAGGAAGGCCGCGCACCGCTATTGTGGCGGAGCTTCCGAAGGCTTCGGCATCTTCGACGCCACATCCTCGTCGGCCTTCTGATGGAGTTGCTGCACTTTGGCAAACTCCTGCGCTGCCTTCTCGTTTTGACCCATCGCCTGGTACAGCCGCCCCAGCCGGAAATGTGCATCCGGCTGCGACGGGTCAAGCGCAACCGCACGCTGCAGCGCTGTCAGGGCCTCAGGATTTCGCTTCAGCTCCATTAGCACCGCGCCCAGATCGAGATACGCGATCCTCAGGTCCTTCCGCTGCCGCGATGCCTTTTCGAGGTACCCCAGCGCCTCCTGCGGCTTTTCTTCCTTCATCGCGATATCACCGAGATAAGCCAGCGCCTGCGCATGGTTCGAATCGATCGCCAACTCATCCTGAAACGCCGCCTTCGCCTCGTCCAGATGGTTCGACTTCCAGTGCAGGTACCCCAGCCCAAAGTTCGCGTCCGGCTCCTTCGGGTTCGCCTTCACGGCTGCCTCAAACTCCCCAATCGCTTCCGGCGTCCTCCCAAGCCCGTCCAGAGCCTGCCCCATCAATAGGTGCGCCTGGGCCGAATCCGGGTTCTGCTGGACAATCTGACGAAACTCCTCCTCCGCACACGTGAAATTCTTCGACAGCAGGCACCCCTGCGCCAGCACCTTGCGCAGCTCCGTGCTGGTCGGGTTGGCCTTCACAACCGGCTCCAGGTACCGCACCGAGTCCGCGAAGCGCTTCGCCCCATAGCAGCTAAGCCCCAGCAGCGTCCGCGCCTGGCCGCTCTCCGGATCGCTCGTCACGGCCGCCGTGAGCGGCGCGATCGCCCCCTCGAAATCCCCCTGCTTGAACGCCGCGATTCCCCAATTGAGCTGGATCCCTGGCAGCTTCGGATTCAGCTGCGAAGCCTTTCGGTACGCCGGAATCGCCTCCGCATATTTTCCCTGCCGCGCCAGCACAACTCCCAGGCTCGCATACGCCGCCGCATCCTGTGGATTTTGCTGCACCACCGCGCGCCAGTCCTTCTCGGCTTCCGCGAAGTTGCCTTGCTGCTCCGCCGCCATGGCCTGGGTCGCCGCCGGCCCTGGCCCAGACCCATGTGCAGGTGTCTGCGCACACACCGGCACGCACACACTGATCACCACAGCGTAGGGAATCACCAATCTCAATTGCGAATAGCCCAAAGTCTCGCCCCGTGCAAAGCCAGCCTCGTCGCGCTACTCAAACCACAAGCCCACTCGGTCAGTGTACCCGTTTCGAATCCGCCGCCAACCCGTCGCTCAAAAAAAAACGCGGCGGGATTTTGTCCCGCCGCGTCCTCGACTTAACACTACAAAACCGCCTTCCGCGAAGGGAACCGAAGTCCGGCCCCCTTCGCGGTAAGGGCTAGAAGTAGATCTTCCCGCCAAGCTGGAAGATGCGTGGATCAAACGCGGACGTGACCGCGCCGAAGTTGCTCGAGCCGAGCGAGTTGCTAACCTGGTTGAACTCCGTGTGGTTCCAGGTGTTGAACGTCTCGACGCGCAGTTCGAAGCGGCTGCCGCGGCTCTCGCTGATCACAAAGCTCTTGAACAGTGAGATGTTCCAGTTGTCGCGGCCCGGGCCACGCAGTGAGTTGTGTCCCGCATCGCCCCACGCACCGACTGCCGGTGCTGCGAACGCTGCGGTGTTGAACCACTCGTTTACGGTATGTGGATAGGAAACCGACGCGACCTGATCCGGTCGATTCGTTCCGTTCTGCAAGCCGTTTGTGTTCTGGCCGCCGCTCAGTTGCGGGTTGAGCGGGAGGCCCGACGTGATCGTCACGATGCCCGATACTTCCCATCCGCCGAGGGTGGTCTTGACGAACCGGTTCTCCGTGTGACGGAAGATCGGCAGGTCATACACGAAGTTGACCGACACGTTGTGAGTACGATCGTAACCACCCGGACCGACGTCATACAGCCAGCCGGCGTAGGGGTTCGACACGTTGCCCAGGTCTCCGCCGCCGTTGCCGGCAGTGGTCGGGTCGATCGTGCGCGACAAGGTGTAGAACGCACGCAGTGTGAGGTCGCGGCCAACCTGCGAGCTCAAGTCAACTTGCAGACTGTTGTAGTGCGAGTTCGCTTCGTTGGTCGACAGGTCGATCGAGTGGTAGCCCGAGAACGGCAGACCGGGCGCCGTGTTGTAATTCGCGCCGCCAACGAGGGCTCCGAGGAAGCCCTCATTCGGCAGGTTGATTTCGCGATAGTCGTTCTGGAAGCGGTTCGTGTTGCCAACGTACGCGACGCCCAACACCGAACGGGCTCCGAGTTGACGTTGCACACCGACGCTCCACTGGTAGCTGGCTGGCTGTTTGTATTCATTGATCGCCAGGCCGGTGATGCTGGCCGGGTTGATCGGAAGTGCCGCAGCTGCACCACTGGTAAGCGCCAAGTGCGGGTTCACGAATTCCACTGGAACCGGGGTGTTCAACTGGAAGCTGAACGGGATGTTCGGGCCGGCGTTGTACATGTCGTTGCCTTGAATGCGCTCGTACATGAGGCCGAATCCGCCGCGAACAACCGTCTTGCCGTTGCCAGTCAGGTCATACGCAAACCCGAGGCGTGGACCAAAGTTCGCCCAGTGATTGTTCACGAGGCCCTTCGGTACGCCGTTCTGCTCGGGGATGCCGATGCCGTTTAGGTAGAGAGGAACGCCCGTGAGAATCGAGTTCGGGCTGGTGCCCAAGCCGGGGCTCACACCCGTGCAACCCGGGTCCGCCGCGCTGGCGCAGATCGTGCCGCCAGTGTTGAAGGTCGCCGCGTTGGCAGGGTTGTAGAGCGAGGGATAGAAGTTGCCCATCCGGTCGTTGGCTTCGTAGGTGTGTGGTACGCCGTCCCAGCGCAGGCCGAGGTTCAAGGTCAACTTGCGGTTTACGCGCCAGTTGTCCTGAATGTAAGCAGCCCACGAAACGTTGTTCCACTGTCCTGAGTCTTGAACGGCAAGCTCTTGATAGCTCTTGGCGTCGCCGAGCAAAAAGTCGGCGAAGTCGTTGCCGGTGAAGGTGCCGTCAAAGTTGAAGCCGCCCTGGGTCTGACCGAACAGATCCTGCGTCTTCTTATAGAGAGCCCAGCTCGCGCCGAACTTCAGCTGGTGAGCGCCCTTGGTCAATGAGATGTCATCACGGATCTGGTAGTCATCCGCCTTGTTGTTCCACGGCCAGCTCGAGATTTCGAACTTCGTGCCGGTCGAGCCACCCAGGTCGATGTTCGGGATGCGGTCCAGATTGTTCGGGCCGGAGAAGAAGCGGCTGCTCGTCGCGTCATATCCAGATGGAATCGCCAGGCTGCCCAATCCGGCGCCTGCGAACGGGATGATGTTGATGCGGTTGCCGTTGTAGTTGAACGCAACTTCGTTCAGCAGGTTCGGGCTGATCGCATACGTGGTGTGTACCACGGCGCTGTACGAGGGGTTGCCGAACGTATCGCCAACGGTCGGAACGTTTGCTCCGCTCCACTGGCTGATCGGGAAGCCCTGCGAAACCTGCTCGGCGATGAAGTGACCAAACACCGAGAACTTGCTGCTGAAGTTGTGATCGATACGAACGATCTCTTCCTTCAGGTTCGTCGGAGCCGTAGCCGCGCCGTTGAAGATGTTGCCGGCCGACGTCGGGGCAGGGAAGATGCCAGCGGTGAGCAATGCAGTCGCGTTCCCGCTGATCATGCAAGTGGGAATGACATTGCCAGGGAAGGTTCCACCTTGGGTGACACCTGCGGGAGCCACGCCGCCGGGGCAGTTCTGGAACAGAACGCCTGGTGCGACCTGCGCCGCTGTCGGAACCTTGATGGCTGTGGCATCGCTGCTGAAGTTGCCGCCGTAGGTCGCCGGATCGGGCACAGGCTGTCCATTGGTGACGCTGCCTTGAATGAGACGGCGCCATTCCATGTTGTAAAAGAAGAAGGTCTTCTTGCGTTCCCGGTTGTAGAGCTTGCCGAGGGTAACCGGGCCGCCGACGTTGAAGCCGAAGACGTTCAAGCGCAATTTCGCAACCTGCTGAGGAGCCGGGTTGAAAAAGCCGCGCGCATCAAACGCGTCGTTGCGGTTGAATTCCCATGCCGATGCATGCAGCGTGCTCGATCCGGACTTGAGCACCATCGTCATCGTGCCGGCAGAGGACAAACCGTAGTCCGCGCTGTAGTTCGAGGTCAGTTGGCGGAACTCCGCGATTGCGTCCGTCGAGGGGGCAATGCTCATGCCGCCCGCGCCGCCGCGGTCATCGTTTTCGCCGCCGTCCAAAAGGTAAATGTTGTGATTTTGCCGCAAGCCGTTGAATTCAACGCTCGCGTCGCCGCCGACCGGTGTGTTCACGAAGCCATTGACCTGGCTCGAGGCACCCGGGGCGAGGGCTGCGAGCTGATAAATGCTGCGGCCGTTCACGGCGATCTGTGACATCTGCTGCCCGGTGATAACGTTGCTCTGTTCGCCGGAATCCGTCTGAACGCGTACTTCGTTCGCTTCGACGGTTACGGTTTCCTGAGCTCCACCGAGCTGCATTTGGAAATCGATACGAGCGCGGTCGCCGACCTGAAGAACCAGGCCTTTTTGCTCCGCGATCTTGAATCCGGAGGCTTCTGCCTTCGCATCGTAGTGACCGATTTTCAATTCGGGAAGTACATACTGTCCTGAATCGCCAGTCACTGCCGAATGAATCAGGCCCGTCTCCGTATTTGTTACCGTGATTTTAACGTTCGGGACGGACGCGCCTGACGGATCCGTTACGGTTCCGACGATGGTCGCGTCTTGTGCTTTCACACCGAAGGAAAGCGCAACGAACGCCACAACGAGAACTGCTAAATGATGCAACCGAACGTGTTTCAGAGCTGAGAATACACTCCGACCACACGAGGAAAATAGATGCATTTACGTGCCTCCTACACCCCACGGCGATTTGGTATCGCCGTTAACGTACACGGAGATTCCTCCGTTTAAGCCCTGGTTGTCAAGCATTTTTTTCGATTCTATCTAGTGAGAGGATTGCTGGGTGAAGCGGTTAAACGATTTTGTACGCGGCTTTTGCAGGGGCCCAAGGGGACCCGCCGCTGTTACAGCTCGCGAAACCGGAATCCGAGAGCGGTCGTACGGGGCATGCCAAACCGCTGATTATTATAGGCTTATAAGAAATTTAGAGGCTTCTTTTGCAGGTCACGTTGTGCCATGCCCGGTTACACCGTGTGTTACGCCTATCTCGGGGCCTTCGCAACCGCGTCTGTCAGCTTCAAATCGGTCATTCTCATTTCTCGAAAAACATGCAGATTTGTTGACATTACGACGCCTGGGCTCAGGTGAACGGCCGGAGGAAAACCGACCTTCGCGGTTAGATTATCTGCGAGAATTCGGACCGCCATTTGTCCTTGCCGATGGGGCTGCTGGTAGATCGACGCGGTGATGGTTCCTTTTTGAAAATACGATGACATCTCCCCAAAAAGGTCCGTCGTAATGAGTTTGATTTTTCCGGCCAATCCTCGAGCTCCCAGCGCTCGGCACACCGGAAGACAGTTCACGGTATTCACGTAAAGACCCGCGATCGTCGGTGTTTTCCGGAGCAGATCGAACGTCTTCTGAAAGCTTTCGTCCTCGTCTTCGTGGCCCTCGATGACCGCAGCAATCTTCCCGCCCGCGCAGTGCTTGGGAAACGTCTCCGAGAACCCGGCGGTTTTCTTCCGATGGTCTTCGGCCATCAACATACCGGCGACGACCGCGACCTTCGATCCGGCCGGCAGCATTTTGCCCATCAATTCCCCGGCGAGGCATCCGTTCAGGTACGGCTCGACGCACACGATGCACGACCTCCGGCTGTCCGGCGCGTCGGTCGAAACGCATACGACCGGGATCCCGTTATCTTCCGCATCGTTGATCAGCGGTGTGAGCTCTTTCGGGTTTCCCGCCGTCAGGATGATTCCGTCAACCCCGTTTTGAATCAAGTCTTTAAAGGCAGCCGCATCGTCCTCCCCCAACGATTGGACGGGCCGGTTTACGAACTGGATTCCCAGTTGCGCGAGGCGCTTGCCCTCTTCCAGTACACCGCTCCACAGTTGATCGTAGAAGAAATGGATTTCGCGCGGCATGCAGACGCCGATCCGCGCGCTCGACTTGGTGACCGATAGCGCTCGCGCCGCCAGATTCGGTGTGTACCCGATCTGTCGCGCAATTTCCAGGATGCGCTTTCGTGTTGCCTCTTTAATTCCGCCGCGCCCGTGTAGGGCTCGATCCACGGTGCCAATCGACACATTGGCCATCTCGGCGATCAGATGGATTCCGTGACGTTCTTTTCCCATGTGGGCCAACTCCTGCGGCCAACTACTCTACGGCGACTCGCGTCCGGAAGTCCACGAGCCTTCTACCGTGTACGTTAACGGTGCTATACTGCGGCGCTTCCACGGGTTTTCCGTGGATGTTCACGATTCTACACGGCAATCGCATCGAGTTTGCGATGGTTTCCGGTTGGGACGCGCTACTGCCCAACGGTAAGTTGTGAAATCTCCCGAGCCGCTTGTGTCTCGCGAGCCGACGACCATTTCCATGTTCGCTCTACGGAACCTGTTCCATTTTTGAAAAGCAAAATTACGGATGCGCACGACAATCGCCGCTGATGCAGGACCTAAATTTTTGATCGCTCGCAAATCTCTCGTCTGTGGATGAGGCTCATGAATCGCAAAATTGTCGGTGTGAGTTTGCTTTCGATCTCCATGCTGATGTTTGGCTCGGCGATATTCGCACAACAGGGCGATGAGCTTGCCTACCAGAATCCGAAATTGCCCGTCGAGCAGCGAGTACAGGATCTGGTCTCGCGCATGACGCTCGAAGAGAAGGCGGCGCAAGTTGGGCATACGGCTCCGGCGATTCCGCGTCTCGGCGTCGGCGAATACAACTGGTGGAACGAAGGATTACATGGAGTTGCGCGCGCCGGCACCGCCACGGTGTTTCCTCAGGCGATCGGCTTGGCCGCAACGTTCGACGCGCCATTGATGCACGAAGTCGCCGACACGATCAGCACCGAGTTTCGCGCGAAATATTCCGCCACCGTGAAACCCGACGGCTCGACCGACTGGTATCGCGGCCTAACGGTCTGGTCGCCCAACATCAATATATTCCGCGATCCTCGCTGGGGACGTGGCCAGGAAACCTACGGCGAGGATCCGTTCCTGACTTCGCGTATGGGCGTGGCCTTCGTCACCGGGCTGCAGGGCACCGATCCGAAATACCTCAAGACCGTCGCGACCCCGAAACACTACGCCGTGCATAGCGGACCGGAATCGACGCGCCACACCGTTGACGTCACCGCTTCGCGCCACGACATGGAAGATACGTACTTTCCCGCGTTTCGCGCCACCGTCACCGAAGCCAAAGCCGAATCCGTGATGTGTGCGTACAACGCGTTGAACGGTCAGCCTGCCTGCGCGAACACCTTCCTGCTCGAAGAGCATCTTCGCCACGACTGGGGCTTCCAGGGCTATGTCGTTTCCGATTGCGGCGCCATTGCCGACGTTTTTGGCGGCCATCACTTCGCCCCCACCGCCGAACAGGGCGTCGCTGTCTCTTTCCAGGCAGGTATGGACGTGATCTGTGGCGATTATCGCCATCAGATGAGCACCGAGCGCACCGCGATCGTCAACGCCGTGAAGCAGGGCTTGCTGCCCGAAGCTGATTTGGACAAGGCGCTGTGTCGCTTGTTCAACGCGCGTTTCCGCCTAGGTATGTTCGATCCGAAATCCGATGTCAGCTACTCGAAGATCACGCCCGCGGACAACGACACCGACGCGCATCGCAAGCTGGCTCTGCGCGTGGCGCAGGAGGCCATCGTGCTCCTGAAGAATACAGATGGGCTTCTGCCGCTGAAGAAAGATCCCGCGAGCATCGCCGTGATTGGTCCCAACGCCGACGACCTGGATGCGCTCGTAGGGAATTACAACGGAACGCCGTCGCAGCCGGTCACGATTCTTGCCGGTATCAAGAAGCGCTTCCCAAACACGAAGGTAAACTACGTCGAAGGAACCGGGCTCGTGAGTCCGGTGCAGAAACCCATCCCGACCGAAGCGTTATGCACCGACGAATCGTGCAACGAGCACGGCCTGCACGCGGATTATTTCAACAATATGAAGGTGGAAGGGGCACCGACTCTTTCGCGCGTCGATGCCACCATCGATTTTGCTTGGGGCGATACAGGAATGTCGGCGCAGCTGCTCAAGAATTATTCCGCGCGCTGGACCGGCGTTCTGGTTCCGCCCGCAACCGGAGAATACTTCATCGGCTTCAGTGGACAGGACGGCTATCGCGTCTGGATCGACAACAATTTAATTGTCGAAGATTGGCGCGTGCATCATCCCGCTTCCATCGAGACAAAGAAAATGCACCTCGAGCAAGGTCATGCATACGCGGTGAAGATCGAATATTTCCAGGATGTCCGTAGCGCTGAAGCCCGCTTCATTTGGAGTCCGCCAGATCAGGCGATGAAGGAAGCAGTGGAAGCGGCGAAGAATGCTGATCTGGTCGTCGTCGCAATGGGGCTTTCGGCACGCATCGAAGGCGAAGAAATGAAAGTCGATGCCGACGGTTTCGCCGGCGGCGACAGAACGAAAATTGATTTGCCAGCGCCGCAGGAAGAATTGCTCGAAAAAATTCACGCCGCTGGAAAACCAGTTGTGCTTGTGCTGATGAACGGCAGCGCGCTGTCGATCAATTGGGCCGACGCGAATTTACCGGCGATTCTCGAAGCCTGGTATCCCGGCGAAGAAGGCGGAACCGCGGTGGCGGGCGCGATTGCCGGAGATTTTAGTCCTGCCGGCCGTTTGCCGGTCACGTTTTACAAATCCGTCGATCAGCTACCGCCGTTCGAGGATTATTCGATGGCGAAACGAACGTACCGCTATTTCGATGGCGAACCTTTGTATCCATTCGGCTACGGACTGAGCTTCACGTCGTTTGCCTACAAAAATGTCCACGTCGACCACGCCAAGATTTCAGCGAAGGATTCGGTGAACATTTCCGTCGAAGTAACCAACACCGGAGCCATGGCCGGAGACGAAGTCGTGCAGTTGTACCTAACGCATCCGGGAGTTGCGGGCGCACCGCTGCTCGCGATGAAGGGTTTTCAGCGCGTCCACCTGGATCGGAAAGAGACGAAAACAGTTTCGTTCACGCTGAGTCATCGCGACCTAAGCATCGTCGACCCCGAAGGCAAACACCGCGTCGTACCCGGAACAGTCCAAGCCTGGCTAGGCGGCGGGCAGCCGGACAAACGCTCTGGTGGTTCCGAGACGGCAGGCATACAGACCCAATTCGCGATTACTGGTGCGTGGACGCTGCCCGACTAGACGCCTGCCCCTCCACCCCCCTCGGCTCTTTTTCCCAAGGTCGTCATTCCAAGTGCGTTGGGTTGGGGTCTGTTTCAAGGGTGTGATTTTAAAGGGTTAGGTTCGCAGGTAGCTCCGACGGGCCCTGTAAACCAAAGGGATTCAGCGGGATACGGTCCTGGCCTTTTTGGGCCGGACGGAGACTTACTGTAATACAGGCCCAACCCAGCGCATCTCACTTGTCCCGTAGGCTTCGAGCGGGCGAGGGAAGTACGGGATGGTCGCACCGATCGGCAACGAAATGCGGTTCCCAACGGGGCCTTGATCCGCGTCGCGGCGATAGGCAACGGCACGGTGCTCGGCAAGGGCGTGCCGAGTCTCGACGGTACGGCTATTAGAGCAGGGCGCTGGGTCGGGGCTTCCAGTTTTTTGATTTGTCTTTGGCAATGCCCGTGACGTCTTTCATGTACGCGCCGGTTTGCGTCAAGACGTGGTGAAGGTCGTTGCCGAGGCTGATGAAGGTGAAGCCTTTGTCGAAGAATTCGCCGACGCGGGCGGTGCCGAAGAGGAAAAGACCGAGAATGACGTTGTTTTTGCGCGCCTCGGAGATGAGTTTGTCGGTGGCAGCGCCAAGTTCCGGCGACGTGTACATGTCGGGGAATTTGTATTTCTCGAAGAGGCCCATCGACATGCAGAGGTCGTTTTGGCCGAGAAAGAGAATGTCCACGCCGGGGACGGCAGCGATTTCGGTCATGTTCTTGATGCAGTCGGCGGTTTCCACCTGCAGCGCGACGATCAAATTGTCATTGGCTCCGCCAGCGTAACCGAGCAATCCTGCCTTGTTCATACTGCGCTGCGGAAAGTAAACACTGCGCGTACCCGCCGTCGGATATTTGGTGCAGCTCACCGCCTGGCGCGCCTCTTCGGCCGTATTGATGTACGGCACGAGCACGCCGTCCGCACCCATATCGAGCGCCTGCTGAATTCCGGGACGATCGCTGTATCCACCGACGCGAACCATCGACTTAGCGCCGCCGTTGCTGATGCCGGCCAGCATCGCGGAGAGACGTTCGTAGCCCATCGGACCGTGCTGCGTATCGACAAGCAGCCAATCGTAACCGGAGCAAGCGAGTTGCTCGGCAACGGTGGGGCTATGCGCATTCAGGAAGAGGCCGATTTTCGGTTGGCCATCGCGAAGTTGTTTTTTGAAGTCGGCGCCGGAGGCGGCGGAGTCGGACATGGAAGCTCCTTCGAAAGGCGGATTCATTTGCGGTGAAAGTTTAGCTGAAACGAGAGAAGAAGCAATGAGGGAAGGTCGAGACCGAATTTGGAGGTGTGAACACGCATTCTTCGATGGCGTGTTTCCGAAGCAATCCTACATACCATATTCAATGCTGGTATCGCCTATGTATTCTTTCTGTTATGACAACCGCGAGAAAAATCACGATCGAAGTCCCGGCCGGCCTTCTTGAAAAGGCGCAAGAGGCGAGCGGGATGGGCATAACACAGACGGTGCGTGCTGGACTGCAACGCGTTGCAGCATCGAGGACGTATGCCAAGCTGCGGCAGCTCCGGGGCAACATGCGCTTTTCGCGGAGCTGGAAAGAATTGAAGGATGACCGGTGATTGCAGCCGACACGAGCACGTGAGTCGCTTTTCTAGAGGGTGAACGTGGGCCGGACGTAGAGCTGCTTGACAAGGCGCTAAAGGACCGGCAGGTCGTGATGGTCCCTGCGGTCTTGACCGAACTGCTCAGCGATCCGAGGCTTGGCAAAGAGATCGAAGAGGCATTGTGCGGGTTGCCGCTGCTCGAACTCGAAGTGGGATAATGGCGACGGGCCGGGATGTGCCGCGCCTCAGTGCTGGCCAAGCGAGGCAAAGCCCGGGTGGGCGACGCCCTTATTGTGCAGAGCTGTCTGGAGTTTCGCTCGTGACACGCGACCGGGATTTCCGCGCATTCGCGGAGCGCACGAAGCTAGGTCTCGAAACAGAGGGTGCCTAGGTGCGAATGCCCCATGTTTCGATTTCGAAAATGGGGCATTCGGGCTTCGCTTGTTGTTCGAATCAGGCCGGTCCGAGACCGGTGGGCTTGATCATTGATAGGGGACGTAGCGCCACATGTCATTGAGGTAGCCGCTGCCGCTGGCGCTGGTGGAGTCGTAGCCTTGGCCGCCGAACATCCAGAACTGATGGCTATGATCGACCCAAGATGTGGCCTTGCTGCGGCCACCCGGAGTATCGGTGATATGAGTCTTCCAGGGGTAGAGTTTGTCATCGTAGGAGCCGTTCTGCGCGCCGGTGTTCGACCCCTTAACCCACGCCCACGTGCCGAGCTGTCCGGGCGTCGAATTGGGCGTGTAGACCCAAAGGTCATTCAGTGCGCCATTGCCATCTGTGCCGATGGAGTCGAGACCCCAACCGCCAAACAGCCACAGGTTTCCGGCGCCGTCGATCCAGCTGCTGGGTGCCCAACGTGAACCGGGAAAGGCGCCATTCAGGGAGATAGGCGAGCAAGAGAGTGGGGCATCGCCGATTGCCAATCCGCACGTCCCGGCCGCCGTTGTTGCGGCGACGGAACCGACGACCGGTTGAGCCGGATAGGTGGCTGGCTGGTTGGCCAAGTTCGACCCACCAACCCAAGTCCACTGGTTGCTTGAAATGTTGTACAGCCACAGATCGTTCAGGATGCCGTCCTGAGTGCCGACCGAGTCCTGGCCCTCTCCGCCAAAGATCCATAGATTGCCATTCGCATCGGCCCAGCCCGCAGCTTCCTGACGGCCGCCGGGCATGTTGGTGGATGCCGCGACGCCCTGTGTGCCGTAGATACCGTTCTGGTTCACTTTATTCGTGTTACCGCCCGAGACGAAGGTCCATGTCGTGCCGTCGAACTCCCACAAATCGTTGAGGTATCCGAGAGCGCCGACGCTGTCATATCCGGAACCGCCGAAGAGCCAGAAGTTTCCGGAAGCGTCTGTCCAGGTTACGGCGTTGGTACGCGAACCCGGGTTCAAAGTGCCGCCGGTATACACGCCCGCTTGGTCCACTCCCGTTGGGCTCACCTGTGACCAGGTGCCCTCGGTGGTGGTGTAGTTTCCGCTGCTGAATGCACTGGTGTTGTATTTCCAGAGGTCGTTCAGGAAGTTTGCGCCGGTCGTACCGCCCGTTGATCCGCCGAAGAGCCAGAAATTCCCGCTTGTATCGGTCCATCCCGCAGCGCCAAGGCGGCTTGCAGGGATTGAGCCGCCGACCTGGCCCTCGTGCTGCGCAGCGGCGATGATAAGCGAACCAACCGTCGGAGGATTCGTGCCGCCGCCGACAGGCGTCGCATCGTATCCGCCGACCAACTGCCATTCGCACCCGTTCTGGAACGCGACGCAGACCCACATGTCTTGCAGGGGAGCATTCAGCGTGTCGGGCGTGGTGTTACCGGCCAATTCGAAACCCGTGCCACCAAAGAGGAAGAGGTTTCCGAACTTGTCCGTCCATCCGGTTGCACCATAACGCGCACCTGGCGTGTTGGTGAGAGGATTGGGTATGGATGTCGGTGCGGTCGTGGGGAACTGACCGTACTGAGGCGTGCCCACCACGCCGGCGGTTTTCTCGCCATCGATCCAGGTCCAGTCATCGTGGCCGCAGTCGATCACGATGTTCGCGATGTTGGCGGTGACGACGCCTTTGTAACCCCACAGCGTGCAACCGTCGGTCTGGCTGCTCGGTGCGTGGAAAACCGAGACTTCATATTGGTCGTTGAGGGCTTCGGGAGTGGCGAACTGGAACGGTCCGTTTTGGGAAACAATGAGTGTATTTCCCAAGTTGTTTTGAATTTGGAAGCTGTTGTCGTTCAACGGGAGGTTGATGGAGTTGGGAGGCGTTGGTGTTCGACCCGCGAGGCCGACGACGGTGCCGCCGACACTGAACGTGACCGCTTTGCAATTGATGACGACGCTGGTGACGTTGGCGGTCGCGGTGCCCGAGCCCGTGCCGGTGGCAATGACGCAGGTTTGGGGCGGCGTCGTGGGCTGGGAAAGGACGGTGACGGAATACGCGGTGCCGGTAGCAATCTGGGTCTTGAAGTTGAAAGCGCCGTTTCCGGTGGCGGTGAAGTTGTCCGACTTATTGTTCTGAAGAACGAGGCCAGTGCCGACGAGACCGTTGATGTTGCCGCCGACGGTGAAGCTGTTGACGCAGGCGACGGCGATACCAGTGACGTTGGCGGTAGCGATCCCGGAACCCTTGGTAACGGCGCAGATCTGCGTGGGTGCGGTCGGCTGGCTGAGAACCGTGACGTCGTACGCGCCGTTGACCGTCGATTTAAAGGTGTAGGAGCCGTTGGCGGTTACGGTCATGCTATCGCCACCGTTGTCTTGAAGGACCAAGCCTGCTCCGGTGAGGCCGGAGACCGTGACGCCGATGGTCGCGTTGGCAGCAGCGTTCGTGCAAGTGATCGCGACCGAAGTCACGTTGGCCGTCGCGTTGCCGGAGCCGCCCGAGACCGAGCAGCTCTGAGGCGGATTCGTGGGCTGGCTCGCGACGGTTACGGCATAAGCGCCGCCGCTGGCGACGCCGGTCGCGAACGTGAAAGGCCCGGAAGCGGTAACGGTGAGGTTATCGCCGCCATTGTCTTTCAGGACGAGGCCGGTGCCGGAGAGGCCGGTGACGGTGCCGCCGATGGTGAATGTCCCTGAAGTGCCGGTGCCTCCCGTGGAGGTGGAACTCTGCGGCAGTCCGCTGCACGCAGCGAGAACGAGAGACGCAGCGAGGAGCTGCGCACCGAGGAGAGATTTCAGGCCAGACTTCATGATATTTGGTGCTCCTTAAAGCGGGCAGCAAGCACGGCTGCACCGGATTTCTAAAGACGTGACCGCCGAGTGGGGCGGTTTTGGCACACCAAAACCAGGCATCGCGAAAACGCAATGCGGGGGCCGCGGAATTTGCAACGAGGTGATTCCGCAGGATTGCTGGTGTGCATTGCGAGAATAGATTTGGGTGTTGAGTGAGGCAATTACTTTCGCGGACTATCGTGCTCAGCTAAGTAATTACCCGAAGGGACAAGTGCGTTGAAGACTCGTGGCGAAGGACCAAGAAATCAGCGAGTTACTGTCAGCGCGAACGGCCGGAATCGGCGGGAGAGGAGGCTGGCGGCGGAGCAGCGTAATAACCGTGCCGGGTCTTAACAGTAACGGCCGGGCGGGTCACGCGGACTTCGATCTTGTGGTACGGAGTGGCGGAGCTGACGTCGCGGGGGACGTAAGCCAGCGTGTATTCGTGGCGGGCTTCTTCGGTCATTTGCGAATAGAGTTTTTCGATGCCGGTGCTGGTGGATGCGTAGTAGATGTCGCCGCCGGAGTCGTCGGAGTAGCTGGTGAGGCGCTGGAATTTCTTTTTAATGAGGCTGTTGCCGACGGCGAGGCTGTAGACCGAGATGTTGTTGTGGAGCAGCGCGTCGAGCGAGTCTTCGTAGGAGAAGCGATTGAATTGGGGGCCGTTCACTCCATCGGAGACGATGAGAATCATTTTGCGGCGGGCCTGGCCGCGGTCGTGGAGGAGGGCCGCTGCGGAGTGGATGGCGTCGTCGAGGGCCTTGGTGGGACGTGGTCCGGCTTTGGCGCTGACCTTGAGCGGAGGTTCGCCAACGCCGAGGGCGTGATCCGACGGGGATCCGACATAAGGTGGTGCGGCAGCGGTGGACGGTCCGCTGTGGTCTTGGGCGTTTTTTAGATCGGCCCAGATTTTGTCGAGGTCGGAGGTGAAGCCTTCGGCGGGATAAAAGTCGAGGTCGAAGCGCGCCACGATGGCTTCGTCGTTGGCACTGATGCCGCCGGTGATGGCGCGAAGAGTGGGCGTCATCTGCGCGGCATCTTTGGATTTGAGGTCGTCGTCGATGAGGATGACGAGGGAAAGAGGGAAGGCTTCCTGGGTGAACACGTCGATGGATTGTTCGACGTTGTTGTCGAAAACGCGGAATTCGGAGCGCTCGAGATCGGGGACGAGTTCGCCGAATTGATTTTTGACGGTTACGGGGAGGACGACCAGATCGGAGTTGACCGAGATTTTGTTCTGGGCGTCGGAGGCGGGCTCGGGAGCGGGTGGCGGCGCGGAAGTGGATTGGGCGAAGAGGCAGCTCGCAGCGGCGAAGAAAACCAGGAACAGGCGGCGTAGCATTTTGAATGGACCCCGAAACTGACCCCGAGAGGGTTGATTATACTCGGACGCGGGTTTGGGGGGAAACGTGGCCTGGGAGTGGAGAGGTGGGGACGGATAAGAGATGGTTTTGAGGTTGAAGTCGCCTAGGGGCGCGAAAGCGAGGCCCCCAACAGCGTTTACAGCTACAGTTCGCGCAGTGCCTCGGTTGGCTCCAGTCGGGCCGCACGCCATGCGGGGACTGCGCTCGCTAGGAATGACGCCAAAATGAGCGTCGCGCCAGCTGCGATCATCGTGAACAGATCGAACGCTCGAACCGAGTAAAGCATTCCTGCTACGACTCGGCCCAAAATTGAGAATCCGATTAAGCCTGCGATCAGACCGATCGCTGCCAACAGCAATCCTCGCCGCACCACAAGCACGAAGACGTCTTCCCGCTGCGCGCCGAGAGCGACTCTCAAGCCGAGTTCGAATGTACGACGCGCGACCATTTCTGAGAGTGCGGCGTACAAACCGACAGCTGCAAGAAACAGAGCGCACGCCGCGAAACCTGTCAGCAGAGCGGCTTCGAAGCGATCGGAGGTGGTCGAATGTTCGATCAGGTCGTCGAACGACGTTTCGGCGAAAATGGGCAAGTTTCGATTGAGTGCTGCGACTTCAGAACGCACAGAATTCATGTACGTCATTGGTTGGCCCGCAACGCGCAGGATTACCCATTGCGGCCCATGGATGGCTTGCACGTAAGGCAGGAAGAATTGTGGTCTGGGATTCTGGGTTAGATCGGCGGTTCGGATGTCCCCAACGACTCCCACGATTTCGAACCACGTTGGTTTGCCGCCGACCTCCGTGAAATCCGGCTGAATCGATTTGCCGATTGGGTCTTCGCCTGGAAAAAATGTCTGCGTGAACTCTCGATTTACGATTGCCACTGGTTTGGCATTTTCGTCGTCACGTTGGTCGAAGGTCCGTCCTTTGAGCAACGGGATTCGTAGCGTTTCGAAATATTGCGTTCCGACGGCGACCAGAATTGCTGAGGGCAGGTCATTCGGATCGGCTGGCTTGCCTGTAACGCTGAAGCGGCTCTCAAGGTCGTACGGGAAGGGAATGGGATAGGCCGTGCTGACCGATTCGACGCCGGGAATTGCGGAGAGGCGCGACAACAACTCACGAAAGAAGAGGGGAACCTTTTCGTCGGGGTACTCCCCGCGCGACATTCCCAGGCGCAAAGCCAGGAGATGGTGAGGATCGAAACCTGTCGGAACACGCATTGTCTGCGTGAAACTGCGGATGAGCAGGCCCGCGCCAGCCAGCAGGATCAAGCTGACCGCGGTCTCGACGACTACGAGAATTCCACGTAATCGATGCTCGTTGCGGGTGGTGCTGAGGCCGCGACCAGCGCGCAATCCAAACGATCGTTGACGAGAAGCGGTCCTTGCGGGGATGGCGCCGAAACATATCCCGGTCGCGAGCGAAATGAGGAACGCAAATGCCGCAACCGTTGAGTCGATTCGGACGTCAACGAGTCGCGGCAGGTTCTCGGGAGCGAGCGCGAGGAATGTCCTGAGGAGAATAGAGGCAAGGCCGATGCCGAAGGTGCCGGCGCAACAGGCCAACACAGTGGACTCGATCAAGACTTGCCGCATGATCTGAGAGGGCTTGGCGCCGAGTGCAAACCGTATGCTGAATTCGGATTGCCGGGCGAGGCCGCGGGCCAGCAAAAGCCCAGCGACATTTGTGCAGGCAATCAGAAGCAACGCAGCGACCGCTGCGAAGAGCAAATACAGGGGCTGTCGCGCATCTCCAGTAACGGAATTGAGCAACAATTGCGCTTCGACGCCGGGCGCGTTGCGATCTTCGGCGTACTGGGCTGCGAGACTGCGCTGGATCACATTCATTTCCGCGCTGGCTTCCGCCATGCTGACGTTCGACTTCAGCCGGGCGACCACCATAAAGTTTCTGCTGTTGCGTTCGGATGCCGGGCTGACAGCTTCTTTCTGCGGGCCGGGAAAGGATTGGAGCGCAGAGAGACCTACGCGAAGAAATGTCGCCCAGTAGGCGGGAGGGCGGTTCGTATCCGGGAAAGCGAAGCCAGCGGGCATGACGCCGACGACGGTCGCGGGGCGATCACTCAAGGTGATGTGCTTGCCGATGATCGCTGGCGATTTGTGAAACTGGGACACCCAAAATTGGTGACTGAGGATGATCGGGCGGGTTGCGTCGGTTTCGTCCGCCAAGACGAAGGAACGGCCGAGGAGCGGTGCGACGCCCAGGACGCGGAAGAAGTCGGAGGAGACAAATTCGGCGTCGATGATTATGGGCTGCTGCGAATTTCCCTCGGGTGTGAATTTTCTCGATGTGCCGTAGGCGTAGGATGCGATTGCTTCGAACGTGTGGGTCTGGTCTCGCCAATCGAAGAAGTCTGGGATCGAAACGTTTTCGAGCATGGTGTTGCCGACTAGCCCCTTTGGGACGTCTTGAGGATAAGCTTTTGTTTGGAGGGAAATCAGACGCTCTGGGTGGGGAAACGGCAAGGATCGTAGCAACACTCCGCTTACGACGCTGAAGATCGCTGTGGTGGCGCCGACGCCCAATGTGAGCGTGAGGACGACCATCAGGCTGAACTTGAGATTTTTCCTGAGCTGTCGAAAAGCAAAACGGAAATCTCGAACCATCGCCAGAAGGCTCCCAGGGGAACGGGCGTTCGAATCGCTCCCTATGGTCAGAATGGAACTAGTTAATCTCAAGTTGCGGGATGTGGAGGATATTGTCTTCGGGATTTGTCGAGCGAGTAACGCGGCAAGTTGAAGTCCGAGGGTTTGGATCGCCGCCCTTGGTGTCTCTTGGCGGAACGCAGGGGAAAAGGCGTCGGCCCGCTCCGCTCGAAATGACGGGTTTAAATCAGGACCGTGTGACGGCCAGTGATTTCTGCGCCTTTTGACGACGACCAGTGCCGGGGCGCAGTGGTGCTGCGTCCCTACATGATCGTGCTTGATCGATGAGCGGCGCGGTTCGTTGAATCATTTGGCGAGTACTTCCAGTTTGGCGGTGGTTACGTCGACCGAGTTGCCGCCTACCATGAGGGTGAAGGTGCCGGGTTCGACCACGCGGTGCATGTCGCGATTTAGGAATGAGAGTTCGTCGGGGCCCAGGGTGAACTCTAGGGTTTTGGTTTCGCCGGGATTTAGGGTGATGCGCCGGAAACCGCGGAGTTCTTTAACGGGGCGGGTTACGGAGCTGATTTCGTCGCGAATGTAGAGCTGGACTGTTTCGTCGCCGCGGACCGAGCTGGAGTTGGTGACGTCGGCGGAGACGGTGGTGCGGCCTTGGGGCCCGATGGTGTCGGGCGTGGCGTGGACGTTGGCGTATTTGAAGGTGGCGTAGCTCAGGCCCCAGCCGAAGGGGTAAAGCGGGAGGGTGCTGCTGTCGACATATTCGCGTTTACCGGAGGGCTTTTGGTAGTAGTAGACGGGGAGCTGGCCGACCGAGCGCGCGACCGTGACCGGGAGTTTTGCGCCGGGGTTGTAGTCGCCGAAAATGACGTCGGCGATGGCGATGCCGCCTTCCTGGCCGAGATACCAACCGTCGAGGATCGCGGGGACGTGTTCGGCGATGTAATTAATGGAGTTGGGGCGGCCGTGTTGGAGAAATACGACCGTCGGCTTGCCTGTCGCTAGGATTGCTTTCACCAAATCGTCTTGATTGCCTAGCAGGTCGAGGCTGGTGCGGTCGCCGGCGTGATTGACGGCCCAGGCTTCGCGCGACGTTTGTTCGTTGCCGCCTAGCGCCAGGAGGACGATGTCGGACAGCGCGGCTACCTTGGCGGCGTCTTCGATGCGTTTGGCGTTAAGCGCGGAGTCGCCCAGGACTACTTTGTCGGCGTCCCAATCGGGATCCGACTCGGTGATTTTGCAGCCGAGGGAGTAGAGGACTTCCGAGGACGAGCCGACCTTGGTTTTGATGGCTTGGAGGAAGCTAACGCCGCGGCCGGGTTGATTGCTGTAGCCGCCTAGGTGAAGTTCGGCGGCGTTGGGGCCGATTACGGCGATGCGTTTGTATTTGCCTTTGGCGAGGGGGAGGAGATTGCCGTCGTTCTTGAGAAGAATGATGGATTCGTGGGCGGCTCTAAGGGCTAGCTGCTGATGCTCGGGGTTGTTGGTGATTTTGACGGCGTAGTCGGCGTTCGAATAGGGATCTTCGAACATGCCGGCTAGAAATTTGGCGCGGAGGACGCGAATTACCGAACGGTCGATCGCGTCCTCGGAGATTTTTCCGGCTTTCACCTGGTCGACCAAAGTGCCGTAGGTCTGAGTGAAGGGGAGTTCGACGTCTACGCCGGCTTCGAAGGCTACTCGGGCGGCGTCTTCGTTGTTGGCGACGATGTGGTGGACGGTGCGGAGTTCGTTGGGGCCGAAGTAGTCGGAGGTGATTAGTCCGTCGAAGCCCCATTCGCCGCGGAGGATGTCGAGCATGAGGTGCTTGTTGCTGTGGTTGGGGATTCCGTCGATCTCGTTGTAGGAGGGCATGACGGTAGCGACATGGGCTTCTTTGACGGCGGCTTCGAACGGCTTCAGCCAATACTCGCGGATGGTGCGTTCGGAGTAGAGCGCGGGGCCGACGTTGGTACCGCTTTCGGGCTGACCGTGGACGGCGAAATGTTTGGCGGTGGCCAGGACGTGGGATTTGTCGAGGCCGGGGCCGGTGCCCTGGTAGCCGGTGATGGCGGCGACGCCCAGGCGAGTAACGAGGTAGGGATCTTCGCCGTAGGTTTCTTCGGTGCGGCCCCAGCGCGGGTCGCGATCGAGGTCGAGGACCGGAGCTAGGCATTGCTGGATGCCGCGGGCACGGGCTTCGGCGGCGGTGGCGGCGAAGATTTCGTGCAGGAGGTCGGGATCCCAGGTGGAGGCTAGCGCGATGGCTTGGGGATACGAGGTGCCTTTGGGCGCCACGTGGCCGTGGAGGCATTCGTCGTGGAAGAGGACCGGGATGCCCAGGCGCGTGTTGTCTTTGAGCCACTTTTGGATGGAGTTGGTGAACTCGACCATTGCGCGCGGGTCGCGATGTTCGCTGGGGCGCGAGATTTCGCCGAGACCGTTTTTGAGGAGGACGGCGGCGTGGTCGGGGAGGAAGGCGCCTTTGTCGTCGACGAAGAGCTGATTGGGGTCGGAGAAGAATTGTTTGTTCTCCCAAGCGCCTTCGAGCTGGGCGACTTTTTCTTCGAGCGTCATGCGGGAGAGGAGATCGGCGATGCGTTGTTCGACGGGGAGTTTGGCGTCGCGGTAAGGCGCGTTCGTTGGTGGCTGCTGTTGCTGCGGCGGACTTTGCGCGTTTGCGTGGCGAGTGGAGAGTGCGGGTATCAGCGCGATCAGCGAAACCACGAACAAAACTGCAGAAAATCTGAGAACATTCCGCAAAACACCCTCCATGAATTATTTCTATGCTTGCAATTGAAAAACTGCGTGGTACGATACCACGGCCGTTAACGTACACGGTAAGAGAATTTTGCAATTTTTGCGCTCTCTGCCGAGGCCGGTCGGTTTTCAGGCTTCGCGAGGAGGGCTATACCGCAGATCTAGCCGCAGCACATCTCGTCCGGGCGAACGAGATCGCCTCGGGGTACCGAACCCGCGTAAATCGGAAGCCGTGTTGGGAGTGACAGGTCAGAACTATGCCCGGGCACGTACTTGGAATCGATATTGGAACAGGCGGGACGCGCGCGCTGATTTTGCGCGGCGATGGGCGGATTGTTGCTTCGGCGACGGAGGAGCATGAGCCATTTGCGTCGCCGCAGATCGGGTGGGCGGAGCAGCGTCCCGAGGATTGGTGGCGGGCGAGCGGAGTTGCGGTGCGCGCGGCGCTGGCGCAGAGCGGGCTGAGGGCTGAGGACATCGCGTGCGTCGGATTTTCGGGGCAGATGCATGGCGCGGTGATGCTGGATGGCGCTGGGGAGGTGGTGCGGCCGGCGCTGATCTGGTGCGACGTTCGAACCGAGAAACAGTGCGAGTGGCTGAATCAGAAGATCGGCGCGGAGAAGTTGATTCAGCTGACGTGCAATCCGGCGCTGCCGAATTTTACGCTGACAAAGTTTTTGTGGGTGCGGGAGAACGAGCCGGAGAATTGGAAGCGCGTGCGGTCGGTGATGCTGCCGAAGGACTATGTGCGGTTTCGGCTGACGGGCGAACGGGCGATCGACGTGGCGGATGCTTCAGGGACGTTGATGTTGGATGTGGCGAAGCGGGTTTGGTCGGTGGAAGTTTTGAGGGCGGCGGACATTGATCCGACGTTGTTGCCGCGCGTGTTCGAATCGCCGGATGTTTGCGGGGCGGTTTCGGCGCAGGGCGCAAAGGCGACCAGTTTGGCTGTTGGCACGCCGGTGGTTGCGGGCGCGGGCGATCAGGCGGCGGGCGCGACGGGAATGGGAATTGTGGCGCCCGGCGCGGTGAGCGCGACGATTGGGACTTCGGGCGTGGTGTTTGCGGCGACCGATCGGCCGGCGCTTGATCCGCGGGGGCGGCTGCATACGTTTTGTCACGCGGTGCCGGGGCGATGGCACGTGATGGGCGTGACGCAGGCGGCGGGATTGTCGCTGCGATGGTTTCGCGACAACTTTGTGGCGGCTTCGGAGAAGTCGGCGGGAATGGATGCGTACGAGAAGTTGACGGCGGAGGCGGCGACCGCGCCTGCGGGATCGGACGGGCTTTTGTGGACGCCGTATTTGATGGGCGAGCGCACGCCGCATCTGGACGGCAATGCGCGCGGGGCGCTGATCGGGCTTACGGCTTCGCACAAACGGGCGCATGTGGTGCGCGCGATTCTGGAAGGCGTGGCGTACAGCTTGAAGGATAGCTTCACGATTTTCGGCGAGATGAAGCTGCCGGTGAAGAGCATTCGGCTGGGTGGTGGCGGGGCGCGGTCGGAATTGTGGCGGCAGATTCAGGCGGATGTTTACGGGCACGAGGTGGAGATCGTTGAGGCGGAAGAGGGCGCGGCATATGGGGCGGCGATTCTGGCGGGAGTTGGAGCAAAGGTTTGGGAGTCGGTAGATGCGGCGTGCGATGGGGTTGTGCGCGTGATGCATCGGGTGAAGCCGGATGCCGGGAATGTGCGCGTGATGGAAACGAATTACGTGGCGTACCGTCGTATCTATCCAGCAACGAAGACGATTTTTGGTGCGTAGTGGTGTTGCCGAGTTTTAGCGCGGGTGTGGCGCGTGTGCGGTGAAGCAGGGGAGCGTGCATTTTCGTCGAGGAGATGCGCCAGAGGGGTGGGCCAATGTCGAGGAATTCGTACGAGCCGAAGCCGGAACATAAATTCACGTTTGGGTTGTGGACGGTGGGGAATCGGGGACGCGATCCGTTTGGCGATTTCGTGCGGCCGGTGATTTCGCCGGTGGATATTGTTGCGATGCTGGCGGAAGTTGGCGCTTGGGGCGTGAATCTGCACGACAACGATCTCGTGCCGATCGATGCGACCTGTGACGAACGCGACGTGATCGTGCGTTCGTTCAAGCGGGCGTGCAAGGAACACGGATTGGTGGTGCCGATGGCGACGGTGTCGCTGTTCACGCATCCGGTGTTTCGTGACGGCGCGTTTACGGCGAGCGATCCGGAAGTGCGCGCCTATGCCTTGCAGAAGACGATGCGCGCGATGGATCTAGGTGCGGAACTGGGCGCGAGGATTTTCGTTTTGTGGGGCGGGCGCGAAGGCGTCGAGACCGATTCCTGCCGGCCGGGCAGTGACGCGGTGAAGCATTTGCGCGAAGCCGTGAATTATTTGTGCGAGTACAACATCGACAAGAAGTATGGCTTCAAGCTGGCGATGGAAGCGAAGCCGAACGAACCGCGCGGCGACATTTATATGGCGACGACCGGGCACTATCTCGGATTTATTCCGACGCTGGACCATCCGGAGATGGTGGGCGTGAATCCGGAATTCGCGCACGAGACCATGGCGGGGCTCAACTTTTTGCATAACGTGGCGCAGGCCTGGGAAGCGGGGAAGTTGTTTCACATCGATTTGAACGATCAGATGCCGGGGCGGTTCGATCAGGATTTGCGATTTGGGTCGGTCAACGTGAAGATGGCGTTCTTTTTGGTGAAGTTTTTGGAGGACGTCGGGTATTCGGGGTCGCGGCATTTTGATGCGCATGCGTATCGGACTGAGGATTACGAGGGCGTTAAGGATTTTGCGCGCGGGTGCATGCGGAATTATTTGATTTTCAAAGAGAAGGCGACGCGCTGGAATGCGGATAAGGAGATTCAGTCGATCTTGAAAGAAGTCAGCTCGAATCCGAATGGAAGCCCGAAGCCGGGGAAGTATTCGAAGAAGGGTGCGGCTGCGTTGCTGGCACACGCGTTTGACAAAGATTCGATCCTGAAGAAGCGGCTGCCTTACGAGCGGCTGGATCAGCTGACGATGGACATTCTGGCGGGAGTGCGGTAGGGACTGCTGCGCGCGTCTCGTCAACACGTTCACGCTTCGCCGGGTACGCGCGCCACGCGAAACATTTCGTCCGCAACTTTACGATAGTATGGACCGGCATCTGAATCCCTCGGATGCCGGAGAAAATTCATGGATTTCATCCACGAAGATTTCCTGCTGCAGTCCGAAGCGGCACGCAGGCTGTATCACATCTACGCCAAGTCGGAACCGATCCTCGACTACCACTCGCATTTGCCACCGGCGGACATCGCTGCGGACCGACGATTCAAGAATTTATTTGAGCCGTGGCTTGAGGGTGATCATTACAAGTGGCGCGCGATGCGAGCGAATGGTATTCCTGAGTCGCACGTAACGGGCGCCGCCGAGCCGTATGAGAAATTTCTGGCGTGGGCGCGGACGGTTCCGTTTACGCTGCGGAATCCGCTCTATCACTGGACGCATCTCGAACTGAAGCGATACTTCGGCATCAACGAGTTACTCGACGAGGGCACGGCGAAATCCGTGTGGGATCGTGCGAACGAGCAGTTGCAAGGCGGCGATCTCACGGCGCACGGGGTTTTGCGGAAATTTCAGGTGCGCGTGGCGTGTACGACAGACGACCCTTGCGACGACCTGACACATCATCGCGCGGTGAATTCCGCCAGCCACGGATTTCGGATGTATCCGACGTTCCGTCCTGACAACGCGTTGTTGGTGCGGCAGCCGGAGGCGTTTGAGGCGTGGGTTGCTCGACTCGAACGCGCGAGCAGCGTGGAAATTTTCTCGTTCAGCCAGTTTCTAGATGCGCTGAAACAGCGTCATGATTTTTTTCACTCAGTTGGTGGGCGGCTTTCGGATCACGGCCTTGCGCATTGTTTCGCGACGCCTTGCACGGAGACGCAGGCGGGGCTGATTTTTTCACGGGCGCGATCGGGCAAGCCGGCGACGGCGGCGGAAGAAGAGCAGTTTGCTTCCTATCTGATGATTTATTTTGGGCGGCTGGATGCGGAGAAGGGCTGGACGAAGCAGTTGCATCTCGGCGCGCTGCGCAATGTGAATACGCGGGCGACGAAGGCGCTCGGACCGAATACCGGCTATGACAATATTGGCGACTGGCCGCAGGCGGAAGCTCTGTCGAAATATCTGGATTTGCTCGACCAGGAGAATGCGCTACCGCGCACGATTATTTACAACAACAATCCGGTCGACAATTTTGCGTTCTCGACGGCGATCGGCAGCTTTCAGGACAGCGCGACGCCGGGGAAGATTCAGTTTGGGAGCGGATGGTGGTTTCTGGATCAGAAGGAAGGGATCGAGTGGCAGTTGAACGCGTTATCGAACAACGGATTGTTTGGGCGGTTTATTGGGATGCTGACGGATTCGCGGTCGTTCATGTCGTTTCCGCGGCATGAATATTTCCGGCGGGTGCTTTGCAATCTGTTGGGCGGGGAGATGGAACGCGGGGAGTTGCCCAACGAAGAGAATTTGTTGGGCTCGACGGTGAAGAATATTTGTTTTGAGAATGCGCGTCAGTATTTGGGACTAGAACTGCCCTGATCGCGCGTGGCTTCGGCAAGGATATGACGCCGCACGAAAGTTGCTACCAATTGTGCATGGTGCCATCGAGTTTGCGATTCACCGGCAGGTAAGCGCGCTGATAGGGATACTGGGCGGCGAGTTTCTCGTCGATGTCAACGCCGATGCCTGGCGCGTCGCCGGGGTGCATGAAGCCGTCCTTAAATGAGTAGGCGTGCGGAAACACTTTGTCGGTTTCGGGTGTGTGGCGCATGTACTCCTGGATGCCGAAATTGTGGACGCTGATGTCGAAATGCAGAGCGGCGCCCATGCAGACGGGGCTGAGATCGGTGGCGCCGTGGGAGCCGGTTCGAACTTGATAGATTTCGGCGAGGCTCGCGATTTTCTTCAGATGCGTGATGCCGCCGGCGTGAACGACTGTGGTTCGAATGTAGTCGATGAGCTGCTCTTCGATGAGTTGCTGGCAATCGAAGACGGTGTTGAAGACTTCCCCAACGGCAAGTGGCGTGGTCGTATGCCGGCGAATGAGACGGAAACTTTCCTGCAATTCGGCGGGCGTCGGATCTTCGAGCCAGAACATGTGAAACGGCTCGAGCTCTTTGCCGAGGCGCGCGGCTTCGATCGGCGTCAGGCGATGATGCGCGTCGTGAAGTAGATGGATTTCGGGGCCGAATTCCTTGCGCAGCCGTGAAAAAAGCTGCGGGGCGAAGTTGAGATACTGTTCGGTGGACCAGGAATTTTCGGGCGGCGCATTTTTTTCGGCGGGCTCGTAGTACAACGAGCCGCGGCCGACGCCATACGTACTCGCAAGTCCGGGAATACCGGACTGCGCGCGAATCGCTTTGTAGCCCATCGCAATATACTTCGCGACGGCTTGCACGGTGTCTTCGACGTCAGTGCCGCTCGCGTGGCCGTAGACCATCACGGTTCCGCGCGAGGCGCCGCCGAGAAGTTGATACAGCGGCGTGTTGAACGATTTCGCCTTGACGTCCCAGAGCGCGGTGTCGACCGCGGAAATCGCGGACATCGTGACTGGGCCCCGGCGCCAGTACGCGCCTTTGTAGAGATATTGCCAGATGTCCTCAATGCGGCGAGCGTCGCGGCCGATGAGCAAGGGCACGACGTGGTCGGTGAGATACGATGCGACGGCGAGCTCGCGGCCGTTAAGCGTGGCGTCGCCCAGGCCGTGGGTGCCATCTTCGGTCACAATTTTGAGTGTGACAAAATTTCGTCCGGGGCAGCAGACGATGACTTTTGCGTCTACGATCTTCATCAGGCGGGATCCTTCGTCGAGGTTTTTTTATCGTTCGATATTGTCAGGGCCAGAGTGCCACAGGTTTGAACGAGGTTGCTGGAAATAATTGCACGCCCGCGTTGGTGGAATGGAAATTGAAAGCTGGATTATGAAACCGATTCGTTCGTTAGTTGCGATTGTTTTTCTGTTGACGTTCGCGTGCTTCGGCGCGACTTGCCGCGCTGAAGACGGCCACGAAGGCTGGCTGCGGTATGCGCCGGTCGACCGAGCCGCCGCGCCTCGCTACGCGTCACTGCCCAAAATGGTGGTGGTTTACGGCGGCGAGTCCGCGGTTTTGCCATCGGCGCGCGAAGAATTGACTCGCGGCCTTCGCGGGATGCTGGGCGTCATGCTGAGTGCAGGTGCATCGAATCATTCCAACGGCCCGGCGATCGTGCTGGGAACCCTGTCGTCGCTTGGCGAGCATGCCGGAAAGGTGGCAGGCGGGCGCGAACTCGGGACGGACGGATTTTGGCTCAGGTCTGCGACATTTCGTGGCTCGCCTTCGCTAATGATCATCGGCGCGAGCGATCGCGGCGTTTTGTACGGCGTCTTCGCGCTTCTCACTAAGATCGCGCGTGGCGAAAGTGTTACCAACCTCGACGAAGTGCAGCGCCCCTTTGCTCCCGTGCGCTGGGTCAACGATTGGGACAATCTCGACGGCAGCATCGAGCGCGGCTACGCGGGCCGCTCGATTTTCTTCGACAACAACAATATCCGCGCCGATCTCACGCGCGTTCGCGAGTACGCGCGATTGCTCGCCTCGATCGGAATCAACGGCTGCGCGATCAACAACGTCAACGCCAACCCGCGCGTGCTCACCCCTGAATTTCTGCCGCAGCTCGTAAAGGTTGCCGACATTTTTCGCGCCTGGGGTATTCGGCTGACAATTGCGGTCGATCTCAGCAGCCCGAAATTGATCGGCGGGTTCGACACGTTCGATCCGCTCGATCCAACCGTCGAGAAATGGTGGCGCGATCGCGTCGATCAAATCTACGCAGCCATTCCGGATTTCGGCGGCTTCGTCGTCAAGGCCGATTCGGAAGGGCGGCTCGGGCCGTCGACGTATCACCGTACGCCGGCCGATGCGGCAGATGTCATCGCGCACGCTCTCAAGCCGCACGGCGGGATCGTTTTTTATCGCGCGTTCGTCTACAACCATCATCTCGACTGGCGCGATTCGAAAAACGATCGCGCCAAAGCCGCGTACGACAATTTTCATCCGCTCGATGGGCAGTTCGATGACAACGTCATCGTGCAGATCAAGTATGGGCCGATCGATTTCCAGGCGCGCGAGCCGGTCTCGCCCCTCTTCAGTGGTCTCGAGAAAACGAATGAAGCGATCGAACTGCAAATCACTCAGGAATATACGGGCCAAGCGCGGCACTTGTGTTTTCTCGCGCCGATGTGGAAGCAGGTGCTCGATTTCGACATGCACGCCGGCCGCGACAACACGCCGGTGAAGGATTTGATCGCCGGCAAAGTGTTTCGCCGGCCGATCGGCGGATTCGTCGGCGTCGCGAACGTTGGGCTCGATGCAAACTGGCTGGCTCATCCGATGGCCATGGCGAATTTGTACGCGTTCGGGCGGCTGGCGTGGAAACCCGATCTGAGCGCGGCGGCGATCGCAGAGGAGTGGACGCAGCTCACTTTTGGGAGCGAACCCGCAGTCGTGCAGACGATCGTAGGCCTGCAACTCGCGTCGTGGCGCACGTATGAAAATTACACTGGGCCGCTCGGCACGCAGACGCTCACCGACATTACCGGCAGCCACTTCGGGCCGAACATCGAGTCGTCGGAGGAAAACGGCTGGGGACAGTGGCATCGCGCCGACAGTCAGGGAGTTGGCATGGATCGGACGGTTGCGACCGGAACCGGCTACGTTGGGCAATATCGTCCGCCTGTCGCGAGCGTTTACGAATCGCTTGCGACTACGCCCGACGAGCTCATTCTGTTTTTTCATCACGTGTCGTATGGCGATACGCTGCATTCTGGAAAGACGGTGATCCAGCACATTTATGATTCACATTACGAAGGCGCCGCCGAGGCAGCGGAATTTGTCGACCAATGGAAATCGTTGCAGGGTCACGTCGATCCACAGCGTTTCAACGATGTTTTGTCGCGGCTCGAATTTCAGGCCGGGCATGCGATCGTTTGGCGCGATGCGATCTGCAATTATTTCCTGAAAAAATCGGGAATCGCCGATACGCAGGGCCGCGCTGGACATTTTCCGAATCGCATCGAGGCGGAGTCCATGCAGCTCCGTGGCTACACGTCCATCGCCGTCACTCCGTGGGAGAATGTTTCGCAGGGCAGGGCGATCGAATGCAAGCAGGCGCAAGGTTGCGGTGCCGGTTACAAATTCATGGGCCAGGCAGGGAACTATAGCGTCACGATTCTCTACTTCGATCAAAAAAACGGCGACGCGAAATTTCGTTTTCTTCTCAACGGTTTGCCGATTGCGAAGTGGACCGCCGCCGAGCAACTGCCTGCCACAAAAATCGGCGCTGACGCCGCTGTCCGCCGCACGATCGCAGACGTCCATCTTCGGCCCGGCGATCAAGTCGCGGTCGAGGGCACGCCGGATCGCGACGACACCGCCGCGGTCGATTACATTGAAATTGTGCCGTCGCCTTGATCGGTTTGTCGCCGATGTATGATGGGCCGGGCGCCTTTAACGCCATGCGCCGCCGCAAGGTTCATTTTGAATTCGAAGAGGGTCACCGCATGCCATACGCTCCACTCGATCTGACTTCCAAAACTGCCGTCGTGATCGGCGGCACGTCTGGCATCGGCCTGACGATTGCGAAGGGACTCGCCGCCGCCGGCGCGAACGTCATGCCCACCGGGCGGCGCTCGGAACTCGTCCAGTCGGCGGCCAACGACATTAAAAGAGCGGGCGGGAAATCGCTGGCGGTCACTTCGGATGTCACGAACCGGGCCAGCCTCGAAGCGTTGCTCGCGGCGGCGATTGCGGAGTTCGGCGCGGTCGACATTCTCGTGAATTCCGCCGGAACCACCAAACGCACGCCGACGCTCGACGTTCCCGAAGCCGAGTGGAGCAACATCATGGAGACAAATCTCACCGGAACGCTGCGCGCCTGCCAGGTTTTTGGCCGTCACATGATCGAGCGCAAGTACGGGCGCATCGTCAATATCGCGTCGCTGTCGTCTTTCGTGGCATTGTTCGAAGTAGCGGCCTACTCGGCGAGCAAGGCGGCCGTCGCGATGTTGACGCGATCGCTCGCGATTGAATGGGCGAAGTATGGAGTCTGCGTGAATGCGATTGCGCCGGGCGTGTTTCGTACCGATTTAAATGCGGGGCTGCTCGATGGGACGGCGCGCGGCAAGGAATTCCAGATGAGAAATCCAATGGGACGTTTTGGTCAGCTCGAAGAACTAGTTGGCGCGGCGATTTTTCTTTCGTCCGACGCCGCAAGCTACACCAACGGTCACGTACTCTCGGTCGATGGCGGTTCGCTCGCCAGCGGCGTCAACCAGTAGCGTGCAAGGTCCCCGCCGGCTACCGATGCCTTGGCCCTAAGCTTCGACCTCGGCATCAGCAATACTCAACGCCTCGTCAAACGCGGCGACGCCCTCATCGATCTCGCTCTCACGAATGATGAGCGGCGGCGCAATCACGAAGTGGCTCACCCAAGCCTGCATGTAAACGCCATTCGTCATCATCCGTCCCGTAACCTTGTCGACGAGCAGCGGCGTCCCCGAAACTTTGTCCTTCATGGTGTTGAACGGCTCTTTCGTCTTTCGATTCTTCACCAACTCCACGCCCCAGAACATCCCGATCCCACGCACTTCGCCAATCGACGGATGCTTCTCTTTCAGCGCATTCAACTTCGGCCCGATGTACGCGCCGAGTTCTACCGCGCGCGCGGCCAGATTCAGTCGCTTCATCTCATCGATCGAGGCAATCGCTGGCGCCAGGGTGAGCGGATGCGCTTCATACGTATGCCCGTGCGAAAAAAAGTGGTCATCAAAATAACTCGCCACTTTTTCGGTCGTCGCGCATAGTCCCAGCGGAATCGCCGCGTTCGTAATCCCTTTTGCCGTCGTCAAAATATCCGGCACCACGCCCCAGTTATCGACCGCGAACCATTTTCCCGTGCGGCACCAGCCGGTCATCACTTCGTCCGCGATCATCAGAACGCCGTGCTTGTCGCATATCTGCCGCAGCCGCGGCAGATATTCCATCGGCGGAATCAAAACGCCGTTTGTGCCCACCACCGGCTCCAGTATCACCGCCGCGACGTCGCTCTCGTTTGCGATCATGTGCTCGACGTATTCGACGCACGCAATTCCGCATCCCGGATACGTGTGGAGGATCGGGCATTTGTAGCAATTCACTTCGGGCGCAAAAATCACGCCAGGGATTTTCCCGGCTGGCTCCATCGCCCAACGCCGCGGATCGCCTGTCGCGGCAATTGAACCCATCGTCGAGCCGTGATACGAGCGATAGCGCGAAATAATTTTCGTCTTCCCCGTCATCATCCGCGCAATTTTAAAAGCCGCTTCGTTCGCCTCGGTGCCAGAAGTCGTAAAAAAGAATTTATCGAGCCCCTTCGGCAGCACCTCGATCAATCGCTTGGCCAACTCCGCGCGCACCGTCGTGGCCCACGCCGGCCCTACATATGCAAGGTCGCGCGCTTGATCCTGAATCGCGGTGATCACCGCTTTATTCTTATGGCCCAACGTGACGCACATCAGCTGCGCCGAAAAATCGAGGTACTTCTTCCCATCGGAGTCTGTGAAGTGGCAATCCTCGGCGTCCACGACGTGGACCGGGTTCCAGCCTTTCTGGCGGCGCCAAGTCCCATACGTATTTTTCGTTGTGATTCGCTTTACTTCCGCGGACGACAGAGGTTGCATCGAGGGAGTTTCCCCTTCGGCTCAGATTGGCCCGAGCAACCCTGCATAATTTCAGCAAGCTCGGACAGTGTTAGCCTACTACGTTTCGCGCCATACGTTTTCGACGGTTGCGAAATTTTGTTGTCCGCGCGATACTCGCCGCGGCCAATGCGCAATCCGTCTCAAACTCTCGCCGCAATTTGCGTTGCGCTTGCGCTTTCAACGGCGGCGGTGTCTCTACGTGCCAAAAATCCGTCGGCGCCGGGCTCGCGCGCGCAATCGCAGTCCGCGTCCGCTCAACCGGTAAAGATCATCATCGACTCCGACATCGGCGACGACGTCGACGATGTCTTCGCGATCGGCCTCGCCCTGGTCAGTCCCGAACTCCAAATCCTCGGCATCTCCAGCGCGTGGGGCGACACGAAACTTCGTGCGCAAATGATCGATCGCTTGCTCGCCGAAACTGGCACTGCGAATATCCCAGTCGCCGAAGGCACTCCGACGCCAACCAAAACGCCGTTTTCGCAAGCCGCCTGGGCAAAAGGCGGACCAGTGAAATCCCACCCGCAGTCCGTTGATTTCCTCCTCGATCAAATCCGCAAAGATCCTGGCAACATCGTCCTTGTCGCCATCGGTCCACTCACCAACATAGGCGCCGCGATCGGTCGCGATCCCGCCACATTTAAGAAACTCAATCGCGTCGTGTTGATGGGCGGCTCGGTCCGCAAAGGCTACGGCGACCTCGGCTACACGCCCGACCGCGGCCCGCAACCTGAATACAACATTTATAGCGACGTCCCCGCCGCGCAAAAACTCTTCGCCAGCGGTGTTCCCATTTTCATGATGCCCCTCGATTCGACGCAGCTGAAGCTCGACGAAGAAATGCGCGCGCTCCTTTTCAGGCAGGGAACTCCGCTGACCAACGCGCTGTCCATCCTCTATTACCAATGGGGCCAGCAAACGCCGACGCTGTTCGACGTGATGGCCGTCGCCTACGTTTTGCAGCCAAATCTTTGCCCGGTGACGCAACTCCACCTCGTCGTCGACAAAGACGGCAACACCCGCGAAACCCCCGGCGTGCCCAACGCAAACGTCTGCCTCACCTCCGACTCCGACCAATTCTTCCATTTCGTTCTCCCGCGCCTGCTTCGATCCTTTCCTTTGCAACGCTGAATCGGTAGAGTAACCTCTCGCCCCGGGAAAAATGACTGCCGAGAAACAGACACCGCGCCCGACGTATCCTGATCTCAACGGTAAAACAGTTTTAATCACTGGTGGCGGCAGCGGGATAGGCGCGGCCTTCACCGAAGGTTTTGCGCGACAAAACGCACGCGTCGCATTTCTGGACATCGCCGTCGAACCAAGCCAGGCCCTCGCGCAGAAAATCGCCGTCGAAACGGGAGGCGCCGCGCCACATTTTTCCCCCTGCGACGTCCGCGACATCGACGCCCTGCGATTCGCCATCGAAAAAGCTCGCGCCGTCCTCGGCGATATCGCCATCCTCATCAACAACGCCGCCAGCGACGACCGCCATGCGTTCGACGCCGTAACTCCTGCCTACTGGGACGATCGCATCGCCGTCAATCTCCGCCACATGTTTTTCGCCGCCCACGCGGTCGCGCCGCAAATGAAGCGTCTCGGCGGCGGCTCCATCATCAACATGAGTTCGATCATTTGGCGCCTCGCGCACACCGGCCTTCCCGCGTACATCACCTGCAAAGCCGCGGTAATCGGCCTCACGCGCACGCAAGCGCGCGAGTACGGCCCGTCGAATATTCGCGTGAATGCAATCTCTCCGGGCGCCGTCTGGACCGAGCGCCAGATTAAATTGTGGTACACGCCCGAGTTTGAACAGGAAATGATGCGCGGCCAGTGCCTGGCCACTCGCGTCCTTCCCGAAGACATCGCCAACATGGCACTGTTCTTGGCGTCCGATGCTGCGGCAAAATGTACCGCACAGGATTACACCGTCGATGCAGGCTGGAGCTGACCAGGAATGAAAACCGTCAAGGGACCCGCAATTTTTCTCGCGCAATTTGCTGGTGATACTGCGCCGTTCAACGCGTTCGATTCGATCTGTGCGTGGGCCGCCAAACTCGGCTACAAGGGCGTGCAGATTCCGACGTGGGACGCGCGCCTGTTCGATCTCAAAAAGGCCGGCGAAAGCAAAACCTATTGCGACGAGATCGCCGGCATCGCGAAAAAGCACGGCCTCGCGATCACGGAACTCTCCACTCACTTGCAAGGCCAGCTCGTCGCGGTACATCCTGCGTACGACGTCGCCTTCGACGGATTCGCTCCGCCCGAAGTGCGCAACAATCCCAAAGCGCGCCAGGCGTGGGCGGTCCAGCAGCTCCATCACGCAGCGAAGGCCTCTGCCAACTTTGGCTTGATCGCGCATGTCACTTTCTCAGGCGCGCTTGCCTGGCCCTACATGTATCCGTGGCCGCAGCGCCCCGCCGGCCTCGTCGAAATGGCGTTCGATGAACTCGCCGCGCGGTGGCGCCCCATCCTCGACGAATTCGACAAAGTCGGCATCGATCTCTGCTTCGAGGTTCACCCCGGCGAAGATTTGCACGACGGCGTGAGCTTCGAAATGTTCCTAAAGCGGCTGAACAACCATCCGCGCTGCAACATTCTTTTCGATCCAAGCCACTTCGTTCTGCAGCAGCTCAACTATCTCGAATACATCGACATCTACCACGAGCGCATCAAGATGTTTCACGTCAAGGACGCCGAGTTCCGGCCGACGGGCCGTCAGGGCGTTTACGGCGGCTTTCAGCCTTGGATCGATCGCGCGGGGCGCTTCCGTTCGCTTGGCGATGGCCAGGTCGACTTCGCCGCAATTTTCTCGAAGCTGACGCAGCACGATTTTCCCGGCTGGGCCGTGCTCGAATGGGAATGTTGCATCAAGAGCGCCGAACAGGGCGCAGCCGAAGGCGCTCCGTTCATCGCGCGCCACATCATCCAGGCTGCGGTCACGACGTTCGACGACTTCGCCGCATCCGGCGCCGACCGAGCCGCAAACCGCCGCATGCTTGGCTTGGCCTAAATTTTGATTGTTATCCTGAGCGAAGCCAAGGATCTCAGCGCTCAGTCAAATCAAAAAACGCATCATCTGGCGCCATCGCAGCCGGCAGCGAAATCATCGAGGACCGCAAATGACTATCGACGCATCCGCAACATCGACATCCGCACGTCGCCTCCGTCTCGGTATGGTAGGCGGCGGCCCCGGCGGCTTCATCGGCGCCGTCCATCGCATAGCCGCGCGCATCGACGATCGATATGAGCTCGTCGCCGCCGCGCTCTCGTCCAATCCCGAGCGTGGCCGCCAGGCCGCTGCCGATCTGCACATCGCGCCCGATCGCGCCTACGGCAGCTTCGCCGAGATGGCCGCCGCGGAATCGAAGCGTCCCGACCGCATTGACGTCGTCGCGATCGTTACGCCGAATCATCTTCATTTCGCACCCGCAAAAGCATTTCTCGACGCGGGCTTCCACGTCATTTGCGACAAGCCGCTCACCACGACGGTGGAAGACGCGCAGGCACTCTCGCAGATCGTCGAAAAGTCCGGACTCGTTTTCGGCCTAACGCACAATTACACCGGCTACCCGATCATCCGTCAGGCGCGCGAAATGGTCGCCGCCGGCGAACTCGGGAAGCTTCGCCTCGTGCAAGTCGAGTACGCGCAGGATTGGCTCACCACGCCGCTCGAAAACACCGGCCAAAAACAAGCTGCGTGGCGCACCGACCCAGCGCAAAGCGGCCCAGCCGGATCGCTCGGCGACATCGGCACGCACGCCTACAACATCGCCTGCTTCGTCGGCCAACTTCACGCCGAGCAAGTCGCCGCCGATGTGAGCATCATGGTTCCCGGGCGCCGCCTCGACGACAACGTCCAGGTCCTACTCCGCTATCAGGAAGGCGTGCGCGGCATGTTGTGGGCCAGTCAGGTCGCCGTCGGCAACGAAAATAATCTGCGCCTGCGCGTCTACGGCGAAAAGGGCGGCATCGACTGGTCGCAAGAAAATCCCAACTACTTGCACTTCAGTCGCTACGGAAAACCGACGATGACGCTGACGCGCAACGGCGCCGACGCTACCGCCAGCGCGAAGCATGCCAGCCGCATTCCGAGTGGCCACCCGGAGGGCTACCTCGAAGCCTTCGCGCAAATTTACACCGACATCGCCGAGCAGATTTCCGCGCGATTGGCGAACCGCGCGCCGTCGAAAGACTCGTTGCTGGTGCCCACAGTCGACGACGGCGTAGCCGGAGTCCAATTCATCGCCGCCGTCTTGTCTTCGTCCAAACAAAACGCCGCCTGGGTCAAACTCCCTTAAACCCACAAGATTGAGGGCTCGGGAACTTGCGCTACCCGGGCGCGCTTTATCGCTTGGGCCGGGGTTGAGTGCGATTTTGCGACCGGGCGGCAGAGAGAATGGAAGGTCGGCGAACCTACCTTGAGTTGCGTCGTGGCTTCGCTTTTTGACCTTCGGGGCTTAACGGCGCCAGAGGCCGCTGGTGGGGTGGTAGGCGTCCATCAGGCGGGAGACCAAGACTGCCAGGAACAGCACACCGAGGATGGCTTCGACGATGGTAAGCGAGCGGGCATGGGCGGAAACGGGAATGATCCCCGCGGCGCCTACCGACGTAAGCGTTCCGAAGCTGTAGTAGATGAAATCGAGGCGGTCGGGAACGGTGTGAAAGTTTGCGTGAGGATCAAAGTAGAACGCCGAGGGCTGCAAAACTCCGACCAAGTGATACAGGCTGGCGAAACTGAATCCGACGAGAAGATAGATACACAGCGCGCCAAAGATTGTCTCGGAAGTGGCGTGGTCCCGCGCGAAGATGCGGCGGAAAATAACCCAGACAACGAAGACGTCGAAAATGAAACTGAGAACGATATTGATCATCGACAAGGCGCTGGGATCGGACTTGAGCAACCAGATGCGTTCCGCCATGGCGGGCACGCCGAGCAGTATCGCGAATACGAGAAATGTGCGCCGGTAGCTGACAACGTAGACGCTGACGAGAATGACGGCGCTGCCGATCACGCGGAGCACGTAGTAGCCGACGACATTATTATCGGCGAAGGGATAGAGGATGAGGCTGGCAAGCAGGAAGATGAACAGCAGCGAAAACCGTCGACGCGTCGGTTTGCCTGGAGGTGCCGATGCATCCGGGGGCGCAGTTACAGCGGGCGACGCAGGCTCGATTTGAGCGGTCTGGGACATGGAAAGCGAGCGGCTCCGTTGCGATGGTACACCGGAACGCGCCAGGTGTTTCTTGCGATGTGACGAGTCGTGAAGGGGGTTACAGGGAATGCCGGTTTGCTTTGTTTGCTGTCAACTCACCAAGATTGCGTGGTGGTGTCGCGGTCCCCGCCGTATTGGCGCTTGAGCGAGCGCGCTCCGGGTTTCGAGAACGACATGCGCCAGAAATTCGAATTGGAGGAAAGAAATTCGACGCCGAGATACTTTTTTCCGTCGCGGATGTTGCGGCGTGTCGTGACCACTTTACAGGACACGGACTGACCGGTGTACTCGTTCATGAGGACGACGGACTGTTCCGGAGCGATCTCGACATCGAGAGCCATCAGGCACCCGAATTGGCTCACGGTATGCGAGTGAGTTCGCATGATGAAGGTCTCGCCGGTAGAGGCCTGTCCGTCCACACGGAGTGGCACCGCCAGGGTAACCCGGGCAGATCGACGGCGTTCCACGCGCCTGTAGCTCGTCAGCATATCCACACAAATCGGCAGGTTCAGACGGAAGAGGGGCTGCCGAGTACTTCCTTGAACGTAGGAATTCTACTACGTATAGGCCCCTGTGGAAAAGATGGCTTCATGTTCTTGAGCGCTAGCCGGACGGAAGGAAGCTCACAGCTTCGGTCATCAAGGAGGAGCACGCGTCGATAGGGAACGCAACAAATTGGCTTTGGAAAGACAGCGAGGGAAAAGAGGGGGGACAGGTGCTGCGTTCGGTGAGGATACGGAGCACCTGCCCGTCAGCGAGGGTCGGTCTCGCCATGAACGATTCGTGACTTCAGGGTAAAGATGGGGTGAATTCCGGACAATCAGGTGAATGCAGTAGAAACCCTGATGACTTCCTGCACACATCCCTAGGGCGTTTCGGGCGGAGTTCTGCGCCAATACTGGATTTGCAGGGTTGTGGTCACACCGGCAGCGGCTCTCGGAGTTGGCGGATCGTCGTGGTGCGATTCGCTGAACGGTCGAGGCTTTCCTGCAGATTCATCAAGGTCAGGAAAGTGGTGAGGATCCGCTTCTTGTATTCGTCCGACAGGCGCAGCCGTCCGATGGCGACTTTGGTGAGCTTCATCGCCGTGTTCTTCACCCAGTCGGCAATTTCGGCCTGTCGAGGAGGCGTGGTTTTGCCCACCGCGATTTCGCGGCGCAGCTCGGAGCAATCGTGCTCGATCGTTGTCAGGAAGTGTTGGACGCAAAGGACTTCGGTTTCAAGTTCTTGCGGAACTGGCACTTGGCACCAGCATAGGCTGGCCGTACTCGACATGGTGGCAGACATACCGACCCTCTAGAGGTGAGTGAGCAAGACCCGTACCAAAGTACAGGGAAACGGAAAGCGCAAAATTGGCGGCAACTGGCCGAGTTCGACCGGTATTGTCGGTTTTTCGGTGTGTTTCGGCCGCAGAAGTGTCACCTGTCGCGCAGTCGGAACGTCTCCGATTGGAGCATGTCGGCTGGTTCGCTGAAGGGAGCCCGTAAGGTATTCGCCTCGAAATCGCCAAGGAACCGCGCATCTGTCAGCATCTCGCTGATAATAGGGCTATTAGCGGTGAGCTTCGATTCAACTGGAACGAAAAGCGCACGAGCGTATTTCGTTCGAAAGGCAGCTGGACACACCTCTTCTTGGGTAGTCACAAAAACGGTTGATGAGACCGGGGCGTTTTTCCCCTCGGGCAACTCGCGGAGTGCCCGACGCTTATGGGCCCACATTGAGATTTCCTCAGGCTGTGCGATAGGCAGGTATCCGAAAACAGGAAAAGACCTTCCGAGGATTGAGTCAGCGTATTCCGACCGGCGATGCCCCAGGGTCGAAGTTCGGCCTCGAGACCGGGCGCTACTTTCCGGGTTTCGCGAGACGCTTTGCATCGTCCTTGACCTTGGCTGGAGTCGAGGCCTTCAAACCTGCCGGCGCTGTGCCGACACCCGAGCCGGCTGCCGTTCCGACATCGACGATGGGATGAGCGCGCAGATCCTCGCCCCCAATCAGGAGGCCGCCGATGAAAGCGTTCTCGTTGCTCCCAAGAACCGCTCCTGGCGGTACCTCCTTCAGCTTCTTCACGTTGCCGCCACCCAGCACGACGTAATCGGCGCCGAGCGAGGCCTTCAAGATTTCAGTGACTTTGGCGACGTGCTTCCGCCATCGCTTCTTACCCATCCGTTCGAGCCCACGCAAGCCGAGATAGTCCTCGTAGGTCTTCCCATTCTTGTAGAGCAGATGCGCCAGTTCCATGGGCTCAAGCACACCATCGACGATCATCGCCGAGCCGAGGCCGGTGCCGAGCCCGAGAAACAGCATGCGACCACCCTTGTAGCTGCCAACGGCTTGCATAGCGGCATCGTTGATCAATTTGACCGGAACGCCGAAGGCTTTGTTGAAATCGAAACCGACCCAGCCCCCACCGAGGTTGTGCGGCTCGCGCAACGGCCGGCCGTTGATGATCGGTCCGGGATAGCCGAGCGAAATGCGATCGTAACTCCACCCTTTGGTGTATTGCTTGACGATCCCCACCGCTTTTCCGGCGGTCATCGTCGGGCCGGACGGAACCTTGGTCGCTTCCTTCTGGCCTTTCATACGCATCTTGACGTTAGTGCCACCGACGTCCACGACCAATATTTTCAGAGCATTGGCAGCGGATGAACCGGAAGCGGGAGCGGGTTTCGTTTGCGTTGTGTCGGGCATGTCGTCGTCCGCACAATATATCTCAAGTTGATGGGATTTCGTGTTGTGGCAGCGAAATATTAGAACGTTTGAAGGCGTGACGCGGAAACGAACGTGAATGGACGTCTATTGAGCATTGGCTCTCGTTGAAGATGGAAGTTGTTTGGTCAAAGCGGCCAACTCAAGTTTCGTACAATGCATCGCAGCGCAGAGCAAGGAGAAACAACAAGACCGACCTCATATCCCCGGGGTGGGGCACCGGGCGAACATCGACAAGGTGGCACACGAAGATGATGCGATCGGAACTTTCCCCGACGGCGTCTCGTAACTGTTGGCATGGCGCGGTCCGTTTAAGTGCGCCGCTGGCAGGCTATGCGAGGGCGTTGACGGCTGGAGAGCGGCGCGGGGGACGCTGCAAGTCGCCGACGCATTTGTCTTTTGGCGGGCGGGTGGCTTGAGGAGGCGTCGTGGAAACATTCCGACAAGACATTCGGTATGCGTTGCGCACGCTCTGGAAGGGGCGCGGCTTTGCGTTTGTCGCGATGATCACTCTGGCGCTCGGAATCGGTGCGTCCACGGCGATTTTCAGCGTGATGGACAACGTGCTGATGGAGCCGTTTCCGTACGACGATGCGCAGCGGTTCATGTCGGTGCAAATTCATGACACAGAACGCAATCAACCCGGCGGGCGCGCCGGATACAGCGGGCCCGAATATCTGGACTACGTCGCGCAGAATCATGTTTTCGACCGGGTGATCGGCAACACGGAAGAAGACGTGCTGTACAAGTCGGGCGAAGGGACCGAGCTGTTTCGCGGTGGAGTTGTGACGCCAGGCACGTTTGAGTTTTTGGGGATGCCGGCGCTGCTGGGGCGGGCGATGCAGGCCCCCGACTATGAGCCGGGCGCGCCGCCAGTGTTTTTGCTGCGGTACAAGACGTGGGTCGATCGATTCAGCGCCGACCCGAGCATCCTGAACAAGACATACGTGCTGAACGGCGTTGCGCGGACATTGATCGGCGTTATGCCGCCGCGATTTGGGTGGGGCGATGCGGAGGTATGGCTGCCGGAAAAGCCTTCGCCGGCGGGCACCGTCGGGATGATGGGCTTTCCGCGCTATTGGTTTTTCATGGGGCATCTGAAGGCCGGCGTTTCGATGAAACAGGCGCAGTCGGATCTGGATCTGCTCGCGCATCAACTCTCGACGAAATATCCGAAAGACTATCCGAAACATTTTTCTGTGGAAGTGCAGTCGCTGACCGACATGGTGGTCGGGCAATTTCGCACGACGCTGTACATCATGCTGGCCGCCGTGGGATTGCTGTTGTTGATTGGGTGCGGAAACGTGGCGAATTTATTGCTGGCGCGCGCTACGGGGAGGGAAAAGGAGTTTGCGATCCGCGCGGTGTTGGGCGCGGGTCGAATGCGGTTGATCCGGCAACTGCTGGTGGAGAGCATGATTCTGGCACTCGGTGGAGCGTTGTTGGGCGCGCTGATTGCATGGGGCGGCTTGAAATCACTGATCGCTGTGATCCCGGAGGGCATCGTCCCGGCGGAAGCGGTGATCCGGCTGAACACGCCTGTGTTGGCGTTCACGCTTTGCGTTGCGGTTTTGACGGCGCTCGTGTTTGGGCTGATTCCCGCGTTGCAGGCGGCGAAACGCGATCTGAACGATCCGCTGCGTGACAGCGGGAAGGGAACGAGCGGCGGCGGGAGCAACCGGTTGCGGAATGCTGTCGTGGTGTTTGAGGTTGCGCTTTCGCTGACGCTGATGGTTGGAGCGGGATTGTTGATGCGAAGCTTCGTGGCGTTGCGCGAAGTGCGCCTTGGTTTTCAGCCCGACCACATCCTAGTTGCCCGGTTGCCGCTGCCATTAGGCCGCTACAAGACGGCGGATCAGATGATGAGTTTTTACAAGCCGCTGCTGCAACGATTGGGGGCGCTGCCCGGCGTTGTGGATGTGACGGAAACCAGTTCGCTCCCGCCGTATGGAGGAGACAACGGCGACATCGATGTTGCGGGGAAGAGTCATCAGGAAAAATGGCAGGCGGCTTTCCATTTGAGCAGCGGGACCTATTTTTCGACACTGAGGATGCAATTCCTGGAGGGCCGTACATTCGACGAAGCGGAAACGGATAGCAAACGCAAAGTCGCGGTGGTGAACCAGACGTTCGTAAAGAAATTTCTGGGCAACGACAATCCGATTGGCCAGCGGGTGCATGTGATGGGGTTGGAGAGTTATCCGGATAAAGTGAACGATGCGTGGTTTGAGGTGATCGGCGTTGTCGTGGACGCGAAAAATAATGGGCTGCAAGATCCCACCGGGCCGGAATTGTATGTACCTTATACGGTGACGGGATCGGGCGGCCGCGGGATTCTGGTGCGGACGACGCAAGAGCCGATGTCGATGCTGAAGACGGTGCAGCAGGAAATCTGGGCGACCGATCACGGGGTCGCGCTGACGTTGACCGGGTCGCTGGAGAGCTTCATCAACTCATTTTCGTACGCCGGGCCGCGCTTCGGGTTTCTGCTGATGTCGATTTTTGGAGGTATCGGCTTGATTCTCGTGACCGTCGGCGTGTACAGCGTGCTGGCCTACACCGCCGCGCAGCGCACACGCGAGATCGGCATTCGCATGGCACTCGGCGCCGAAGGGAGCGACGTGCTGAAGCTCGTTGTATCGATGGGCTTGCGTTTGGTCGGGCTCGGAGTCGCTATTGGTTTGGTCGCGAGCTTCTTGCTGGCTACCACAATCAAGAACATGTTGTGGGGCGTGTCGGCGCATGACCCGGCAACGATGAGCGGCGTTGCGACGCTACTGCTGCTAACCGGCGTCGTAGCGTGCTGGATCCCAGCGCGCCGCGCCTCGCGAGTCGATCCTCTCGTGGCGCTGAGATACGAATAAAAAAACTGCAGTAGTGATATAAGGAAGTAGCGATCCGGGGAAACCGGAATCAGTGAGCTGGTCCGGCGTTTCTATCGCGTGTGATTTCGAAAATTCTTGCGCCCAGCCAGCTTTGCGGAAGCGCCAGTACCACTAACGAGATTGGATACCAGTGTGGCCCGTACTCGGGTCCTTTATCCCACGTAGCTACGACACCGGCGACCGAAGCGAGCAATCCCAGCGAACCGAGAATCATCGCGTGCAGCATGGGCCGCCGAGGCGCCATCCACGCGGTGATATACGCTCCAAAAATTCCATAAATGCCGCGGTACGCCGACGCGATCGCTAGTGGACGCGAATCGTAGATGGGCTCGCCGATCGGCGGAAACATATGGATCATGTGCATCAGCGCGTCGGTTCCGACAGAGAGCAGGATGGCGACGAACGCGCCAGTGAAGACAGCTCCGACACTTTTGAGAGTGTTTGAGTTCATTTTGTGCCCCTTTCGCTGGACACGCGCGAACCGGGTATCGCAAGTGCGGAGATGGTAGCCACATTTAAAGGCAAGGTCTAGCGATTGTGCTGCAACGCGTCTTGCTCCGTGGGGTGTTTACCCGATTGCTGCAAAGTGTGGGCCGATCACAATCGCTTCACGCGCGCATCGCGCAATGTTACGAGCACCGACGGAGGACGCCATTACCGACCAACCCCTTATCGCTAGACAGCCAGGACCAGAGCAGCCCGTTGATCCCGGTCCGCGCATTCCTCAACCCGAGGAACCTGTGACAACGCCGCCAGGACCCGAAACCCCCGGAACCGGCGATCCAAATTTGCCACCGCTCGATCCTGATCCCGAGCCGAGTCCAGGCCCCGATCCCGCGCCGCCAAAGGGACCAGGATATTCCGTGTAGGTGGGAACGCCTCTTGGCGCAAAGTCTCGCGGATGCGAAATCCGCTGCGGGTCGAGACTTGGGTGCGCCTCTTCATCACGCAAACTTAGTCAGTTTTTTTAAGTCGTCGATAAAGCGCGCCATTTCGGAGTGACGTGTCTCTTCGGGCGCGCGCAGAATCGACGAAGGATGAATCGTGGCCATGATGAAAGGCGCGAGAGAAGACTTCATCAACTCGCCGCGGCTTTGCGTGACGCGAAACGTGCGACCGAGGAGCGCTTGTGCGGCGGTGGCGCCGAGGCAGACGATGACTTCCGGCTTGAGTAGCGCGATTTCGGTGTCGAGCCACGGGCGGCACGCGGCGATTTCTGTTCCGTTTGGTTTTTTGTGGATGCGGCGCTTGCCGCGCGGTTCCCATTTGAAATGTTTAACGGTATTGGTGACATACGTTTTCGCGCGGTCGATGCCGGCCTTTTCGAGCGCGCTGTTGAGCAATTTTCCTGCTGGACCAACGAATGGGCGGCCTTGCTGGTCTTCCTGGTCGCCCGGTTGCTCGCCGACGAACATGATTTTGGGTTTGTGAGCGCCGTCGCCGAAGACAGTTTGCGTGGCGTTTTTGTAGAGGTCACACGCTCTGCAACGAGCGGCGCGATCGCGCGCAGTGTCGATAGTTGTGGCAAGGGGAAGCGAGGGTTGCGGCGCGGCAGAAGTTTTGGATGCGCGCGTCGATTTCGGCTTGGTGACCTTCGGCATTGCATTTAGATGCGGGAGCTGTGCGCTGGGCGGCTGATCGGTGCGATGTGCGGTGCCCAGGTGAGCTATATCCGCGATTCCAGTCGCTCGCGAGCAAATGCGCCTGTTCACATGAATTTCACTCTCTGGCGCCAAAAGGTGAGTGTTCCCAGTTGACAGGGCACTGTTGGTTTAAGAGAATAGGCGAAGAAAAGGCGAATACATATGCGCCTCTTCCACCGCCATGGCTGCCGCCTCCTCACTTGCCGCTCTCCGTTCCAAAATCGAGCTCGATCTCCGCGGGCGGGTGCTGTCTCCTTTTAATTATCGAGATCGCAATGTATTTGAGGTGGTGTCTACGGGAATTCCGTCGCTGGACGCGGCGGTGGGCGGATTGCCGCGCGGTGCGATGACGGAAATTTGTGGGCCACCATGCTCGGGTCGAACGAGTTTGCTGCTATCGGCGCTGGCCGCGCGCACCGCCGATGGGGAAGCGTGCGCTCTGGTGGATGCGCGCGATAGTTTTGATCCGTCGCTGGCGAGCGCGACAGGTGTCGCGCTGGAAAAATTGCTGTGGGTGCGCTGCCAGAATGCCGATCAGGCGCTGCGCGCGGCGGATTTGCTGATCCAGGGCGGCGGATTCGGATTGGTGGCGGTCGATCTGAGCGATGTCGCGCCGAAAATCGTGCGCTATGTGCCGTTGAATATGTGGTTTCGGTTTCGCCGCGCGGTCGAAGATACACCGACGATTCTAATGGTGATCGAGCAGGAGGCGAATGCGAAGACATGCGCATCGCTGGTGCTGCGGTTGAAGGCGCGGCCAGCGGAGTGGAGCGCGGCTGCGATGTCGAAGGCGGAAGAAACGGCGGCTGTGCTGAAGACGGAAACAGAAACTGCAACGGCTTCCGCGGAACGCATGCGGCTGGGTCCCGCTGTGATTGGAAAAGCGAGAGTCAATGCAGCATCTGCGCGCTCAGATTGCGGATCACATGGCGATCGCGATTTGCTCAAACATCCATTTGCGCGATTGTTGCGCGGATTTGAAATTGGCGCGGATGTGGTTCGCACGCGTGTGCAGGACGTGAACGAGTCGATAGCCATCAACGAGCTCCCATCTCCAGCGAGGAAAAAGAGTTTCGATACGAATCGTGCATCGTCATCGCATCGAGAAGCGATATTCCGAACAGCGACAAAGTGGAGCGATTTTCGAGGATAAAACGGATCATTCGAGGTGGTAGCACCGGCTTGCCCTGAGCCCGAAGGCATCCTTGCCGGCGTTTTTCGTCCGCGTAATCGCTGGACAAAATCGCCCGCAAGGGTGCTGTCGCTACCAAGATATATGGCGTTTGCGTGCATCTACATTCCGGAATTTATGGTGCAGTCAATCGTGCGGGCGGAACCCTCATTGCGCGGCGATGCCGGTGTTGGCGCCAATCGCGCCTCTCTGATTGCGATTGCCTTGATCAGCGGAAAGGCGCCGCTGTGGAGCGTCGTCGCGTCAAACGCAGCCGCGCGGCGAGCCGGCGTGCAGTTGGGAATGACCAAGGCGCAAGTGTCGGAATTTTGCGGCGTGGAAATTCGCCACCGCTCCGAAGCACAAGAAAAAGCCGCGCACGCTGCGCTGCTCGACGTGGCATGGAGCATTTCTCCGCGCGTCGAAGACGCCGCACCCGACACGATCGTGCTCGATCTCGACGGCCTCGCGTCGCTGCTAGGCTCGGACGAAAATATCGCGCGAGAATTATCCGATCGGGTGACGAGGGTCGGAGTGACTCCGAATATCGGCGTCGCCTCCAACATCGAAACCGCCATACTTGCCGCGCGCGGATTTCACGGAATCACGATCATTCCCGATGGTGAAGAATCCGCGCGGCTGGGTGCGTTGCCGGTGGGGACGCTCTCCACCGAAATCGAAGTGCTCGAAACGCTTGAGCGCTGGGGTATCGAGACGCTGCGCTCACTCGCGGCGTTGCCAGCGCTGCAACTTTCCGAGCGGCTCGGTCAGCGTGGCGTATTGCTTCACGAACTGGCGCGTGGCGTACGTGTGCGCGCGCAAGTACTGGCGCAAGCGAGCCTCACGTTTGAAGAAGAAATGGAACTTGACGACGCGGTCGAAGAACTCGAGCCGCTTTCGTTTTTGCTTGGCCGCTTGCTCGATCAGCTTTGCGCGCGATTAGAGGCGCGAGCGCTCGCGGTGCGGACGATTCATATCCGATTCGAGCTGGAGCCTTCGTTCGAGAAAGACGTGCAGGCGCTGAATGACGAATCACGGCAGAAAACCGCGGCGAAAGAATTTTTAAAGGTATTGACGCTGCCGGTGGCGATGCGCGATCCGAAAGTGTTGCTGAAACTCGTGCGACTTTCGTTGCAGTCGGATGCCCCGAAATCGCCGATTCAGAAAATTTACATGACGGCCGACGCAGCGCCTCCGCGCGTGGCGCAGAGTGGACTGTTCGTCCCCTGCGGGCCCGATCCCGAAAAACTTGAGCTCACCATCGCGCGGTTAACGAAGTTGGTTGGCGAATCCAACGTCGGCGTGGCGGAACTGATCGACACGCATCGCACGGAAAATTTTCGGATGGCGCGTTGGACGGGCGGCGCGACAGCTGGAGCGGCAAAAACAGCCCGAAACCGCAAGAACTCCGCGGTCGCGCACGATGCCGAAAAGTCTCGCGACGCGAACAAAACAAAATTGTCAGCGGCAGGCTTCCGCGTTCTTCGCCCGGCGCTCGCCGCCACCGTGGATGTCGACGAAAATCGGCCTGTGAGCGTGAGCTTCAGCGGAATGCGTGGCGATGTTATCGCGGTTTCCGGCCCGTGGCGCAGCTCCGGCGAATGGTGGCAAGAAGACGGCTGGGATCACGACGAATGGGATCTCGCGGTCGATTTTGGAGCGAAGGCCGCACCGCGCGAAGAAAAGCACGGACGCTTTAGCGCAAACTCAGATTCAGAGGCAAGCGCACGCACAAAAAGCCTAAATCCAAGCCCGTGGCCGCGGCACGGTGTGTATCGCATTTATTATCATTCGCCGCGCCGTAGCTGGTTCGTGCGCGGCTTCTACGACTAAATAATCCCGCACAAAACCATGTACATCGAACTCCACGCGCGCTCCGCTTTCAGCTTTCTCGAAGGCTCTTCCATACCCGAAGAACTAGCCGCTACCTGCAAAGATCGCAACATGCCCGCGATGGCTGTGCTTGATCGCGATGGCGTTTACGGCGCTCCGCGCTTTTATCACGCCGCAAAAAAGAAAAACATTCGCGCGCACATCGGCGCCGAAATCACGTCGCCGGCCGGTTGGCGCTACCCGCTGCTCGTCGAATCGCGCGAAGGCTACCAAAATCTGTGCCGTGCCATCACCCGCATGAAACTCCGCGCCAAAAAAGGCGAGGGCGATCTTGCCGCGCACGAACTCGCCGACTACACATCCGGCCTAGTGTGTCTCACCGGCGGCGCCGAAGGCCCGCTCGCCCACGCGCTTGAAACCGGCGGCATCGAGCAAGCCACGCGAACCGTGCAGCAACTTTGCGAACTCTTCGGCCGCCGCAATGTTTACGTCGAGCTGCAGCGCCACTTCTGCCGCGACGAAGAAGCCCGCAACCAAGCCGCCATTGAAATCGCGCGCAAACTATCGCTCCCGCTGCTCGCCACCAACGGCGTCTCTCACGCTTTGCCGCACGAAAGGGAATTGCTCGACGTTTTCACCTGCATCCGCCATCACCGCAATCTCGCCACCGCTGGACGCCTGCTCACGCGCAATCCCGAATGCCATCTCAAATCGCCCGAAGAGATGGTGCAGCTTTTCGCCGATCTCCCCGAAGCGATCGCCAATACGCAGACGCTTTCGTCGCGCCTCGAATTTTCATTGCTCGATCTCGGCTACGTCTTCCCGAAATATCCGGTTCCCGACGGCGGCTCGCAGATGGATTTTCTTCGCGCCCGCGCTCACGATGGGTTGATCCACCGCTATGGCTCGAACAATGAGAAAGCGCGCCGGCAGATCGAGCGCGAACTTACTTTGATCGACAAGCTCGATCTCCCCGGCTATTTTCTGATCGTCTGGGACATCGTGCGCTTCTGCAACGCGCAAAATATTCTCGTACAGGGGCGCGGTTCCGCGGCCAACAGCGCAGTCTGCTACGCGCTCGGTATCACCGCGGTCGATCCGGTCGGCATGGGCCTGCTCTTCGAGCGATTTCTCTCCGAAGAGCGCGGCGAATGGCCCGACATCGATCTCGATCTTCCGAGCGGCGACCAGCGCGAGCGCGCGATTCAATACGTTTACGAGCGCTATGGCAAACTCGGCGCCGCGATGACCGCGAACGTCATTACCTACCGCGGAAAATCGGCTGCCCGCGAAATCGGCAAGGCACTTTCGTTCGACCCCGAAACGCTCGCACGGCTTGCCAGCCTTGTCAGTGCGTGGGAATACAAAGATTCCAACGACACGCTCGAAAATCATTTTCGCGACGCCGGCTTCGATCTGAAGCATCCCAAAATCCGCAAATTTTTCGAGCTGTGCGTCCAGGCGCAAGATTTGCCTCGCCATCTCGGCCAGCATTCCGGCGGTTTGGTCGTCTGTCAGGGGCAGCTCGATTCCGTCGTGCCACTCGAGCCGGCGACCATGCCCAATCGCGTCGTCGTGCAATGGGACAAAGAAGATTGCGCCGACATGGGCATCGTGAAAGTTGATCTGCTGGGACTCGGCATGATGGCGGTGCTCGAAGAGTCGCTGCAAATCATCAGCAAGCATTACGGCGACGAAGTCGATCTCGGTCATCTGCCGCAAAACGACAACAAAGTTTACAAAACGCTGCAAAAGGCCGACACCGTCGGCATGTTTCAGATCGAAAGCCGCGCGCAGATGGCGTGCCTGCCCCGGCTGAAGCCGAAAGAGTTTTACGACATCGTCGTGCAGGTGGCGATCATTCGCCCCGGACCAATCGTTGGAAAAATGGTGCATCCCTATTTAAAGCGGCGTCAAGGACGCGAAGCGCCCGAATGTTTGCACCATTCGCTGAAGCCGGTGCTCGAACGCACGCTCGGTGTGCCGCTATTTCAGGAGCAGCTTCTGCGCATGGCGATGATTGCGTCGGGATTCACAGGCGGCGAAGCAGAAGAGCTGCGCCGCGCATTCGGTTTCAAACGCTCAGAAAAATTAATGAGCGAAGTCGAAGTGAAACTTCGCCGCGGCATGGAGCGCAACGGCATTACCGGCAAAACGCAGGACACCATCGTGCAGTCCATCACTTCGTTCGCGCTGTACGGATTCCCCGAATCACACGCTGCGAGCTTTGCGTTGATCGCGTATGCCAGCGCCTACTTGAAGTGTCATTATCTTGCGGCGTTCACCGCGGCCATGCTCAACAATCAGCCGATGGGTTTTTACAATCCGGCGACGCTGGTGAAAGATGCGCAGCGGCATGGCCTGCGCATTCGGCCGATCGATCTGACGCAATCGGACTGGATCTGCACCCTCGAGAAAATCGGCGAGGAGCAGGTCTTACGCATCGGGCTTCGCTACGTAAAAGGCCTGCGTGAAGAGATCGGCCGCGAAATTGTTCGCCAGCGTGAGATCGAGATGTTTCGCTCGATCGACGATCTAAAACTCCGCGTTCCCCGAATCCAAAAGTCCGACTTGACGGCGCTCGCTGAAATCGGCGCGTTAAATCTTGTGGGCGGCAAGCAAGGTTTTCACCGTCGCGATGCACTGTGGCAGATCGAACGTGTCGCGCGCCGCCCCGGGCCGCTGCTCGAATCCTGCGAAGAGCAACAAGAGCTACTTATCGACGAAGGCGCGGCTGACGGCTCGGCGCATTCGCCGCTACAGCAAATGACTGCCGAAAACCGCCTCGTCGCCGACTTCCACAACACCGGCATGACCGTCGGCCCGCATCCGCTGAGTTACCATCGTGAGCAATTGCGCAAGGAAGGCGTGCTCACCGCCGCCGATCTGCAACGACTGGGCGACGGGGCGCCCGTCCGCGTTGCCGGTTCGGTGATCGCGCGCCAGCGCCCAGGCACCGCGAAGGGCTTCGTATTCCTGAGCCTCGAAGATGAAACGGGGATCTCCAACGCGATCATCACACCGCCAATCTTCCAGCAGAATCACGTCGTGGTCGTTCACCAACAATTTTTACTGATCGAAGGCAGGCTGCAGAATCAAGACAACGTCATCTCGGTAAAAGTAGATCGCGTTCGTCCGCTGTTCCTCACCAAGGCTGAAACCGTTTCCCACGATTTTCATTGATCATTCCGATTGTTTAGAGCTTTGGAATCAGTGCGCGACGGCAATCGTGCGAAGCAATGCGCTGGCGCCATTCCAGAAAATCTGGACGCCGATGCAAACCAGCAAGAAGGACGAAAGCCGCATAATAACGCTCATTCCCGTCGGTCCGAGTAGTTCGGCGAGCCGGTCGGCAAATCCGTAGCAAATGTAGATGCTGGCCGCGAGAAGCGCCGATCCGACGATCATCACGATGACGTCTAGATAGATAGAGCTCGGACTACGTGCCGCGTTTGCGCCCAACGCTATGGCAACGGATATCGATCCCGGGCCGACGGTCAGGGGCAACGTGAACGGATAGAACGCGCTGCGAAAAATATTTCGCGGATCGACGTCGTGATGGACGTTCTTGTCCGGATTATCGTCGTCCTTTTGTTGAAGCATGTTCCAGCCGGTGACGACCACGACCATGCCGCCGCCAACCTGTACGATCGGCAGCGAGATCCCGAAGAAGGCGAGGATATGCGTGCCGATGAGGCCGGAAACGACCAGCAAAATAAAGCTGTTGATTGCAATACGCTTGGCCAGAAGTCGTCGCGATATCGGAGAATAATCGCGTGTCAGCGTGAGGAAAATCGGGCTGCCGCCCAGCGGATTGACGATGGGGAATAGCGCGCTGAGAAATAGAGCAATTGTTTCGAGAGCTTCGAGCAAAGCGCCTCCGGCTGCGGGAGTATATCCGAAATTTGTCGCCGTAAAACCGTGCCCGACAGAGCTCCGTTATCTCTGAGCGAGGATGATCTTTGCGGTCGTGATCGCCTGGCCCACGTGGCGTTGCGTGTGATCGGCGACGTGGACGAGTAGGCCGCCAAGTGTCGTTGGCAAAGCTTTCTTGCCAACGGTTCGGGCTTGCTCGAGGTCGGCGTTTGCCAACGCTCGAACCCGCTGACCGCTGAGCTCGAGCGCCGCCGTAAACTCAGCGAAGACCGCTGGCGACGATGCGTTCGGCTGCATTTCGCTTCCCAGAGCATTCCGTTGATCGTTCGAGAGCGAGCGCCCTTCCGCGTAAGTCAGAAGCCGATCCAGGCTTCGCGCGACGTGCCGAAGTTGAAAAGCAACGGACGGCAGATTGGAGGGCCGCGCGTTGAGTTCGTCGCCGGTCAGCGAACCGCACCATTTCCCGATGTCTTCGCCCGCGAGCTGCAGCGCATGCAAAACGGCGCGAGGCACGGCCGGAACGTCGGTCAGTTTCCCACGCAACCACGGCTCCGGCTTTGTAACCTCGGACGGTGAACTCAAGATGGTGCCTCCGAACTGCAGATTGCGATTCTAAGACATATCGCGCCTTGCCGAACTTCACTCCGTGAGCTAGAGTCTCGGTTCCACAAAAGGCTGAGTGATGGCGACAAAAAAAGCGAAATCGGCGAAGGTAACGCAGCAAAAGAGCAAAACCGGAGAGAGTGTTCGTATCCTGATTTCGCGTGTGCGACTGCAGAAGCGGATCACTGAGATGGCGCGCGAGATTCGCAAGGATTTCCCCGGCGAGCCGCTGCATCTGGTTGGCGTCTTAAAGGGCGCGGTCTTTTTTCTCACCGATCTTGCCAAACAGATTCCGGGCAACGTGTCGCTCGATTTTATTGCAGTATCGAGCTACGGTTCGGACACGCATACCTCGGGTCAGGTGCGGCTCACGCGCGATCTCGATTCCAGCATCGAAGGCAGAACGGTCATCGTAGTCGAAGACATTCTCGACACCGGAATGACCCTGCAGTATCTGCTTCGTGTTTTTGAGCAACGCAAGCCGAAGCGCATTCGCATCGCGGTCATGCTCGACAAACCCGAGCGACGCATTGCGCCGGTGCACGCTGACTATGTGGGCTTCACGATTCCCAATGAATTTGTCGTCGGTTACGGCCTCGATTATGCGGAACGCTACCGGAATATGCCCGATGTAGGCGTGCTCACGCTGGGTCCGGGCTCAAAAACGAGCTGAGTTCCGCCGCCATCTGCTGCAAGCCCGCAGTGAACTCCATTTGCGGCGTCTCAAAATTAGACTCGTTTGCAAATCGGTCCAATCCTCGGGTTGTGGCATCATCTCGCCTGCTATAATGATGGACTCAGATGACTTCTCCCGAATCAAAAACAGGCGCTGTGGCGGAAACTCCGGCTTCGGAAACCTCCGCCGAAGTGCTTACTACGCTTGCGGAAATCGGCGAAGAGGTTAACGCTTCGCTCGATCTGGACGAGGTACTGGCGAAATCGGCGGCGCTGATCAAGCGCCATATCGATTACGAGATTTTCGGCGTGCTGATGTTCGACGGTGACGGCTCGTATTTGAGGCATCGTTTTTCGATCGGCTATCCGCGCGATCTAGCGGCGAATCTGCGCGTGCCGCTGGGGCAGGGAATCAGCGGAACAGCGGCGGCGACGGGGCATCCGGTGCGCGTCGGCGATACGCATCATGATCCGCGCTACATCCACGCGGTGGACGATGTGCGCTCCGAACTTGCGGTCCCCTTGATGCTACGCGGCAAGTGCATCGGGGTTTTGGATATCCAGAGCCGGCATCCGGAATACTTCACGCGCGAACAGCAAAATATTTTGACGCTGCTAGCGAGCCGGCTGGCGGTCGCCGTCGAAAATGCGCGTTTATTTGAGCGCGTACGCGCGCAAGCGGACACGTTACTGCTCCTCAACGAAGTGGGCCGCGAGACGAGTTCGATTCTGGACGTCGAAGAGCTTTTGCGGCGTGCGGCGGAACAGACCAAGCGTGTCATCGATTATCAAATCTTGAGCATCATGCTGTATGACGAAGAGCAGAAGGTGTTTCGTCATCGCGTGGACGTGAAGCACGGGCAGCGAGTGCAGGGAAAATTGCGCGCGGCTGCAACCGAGGGAATTGTCGGCGCAGCGGCGACGCTGCGGGAACCGGTGCTGGTGCCCGATGTGACGGCCGATCCGCGTTACGTCATGGCGAATCCGGAAACGCGATCGGAGCTGGCAATTCCGATGATGCACAAGGGGCGCGTGATCGGCGTGCTCGATCTCGAAAGTCCACAGCTGAATTATTTCACCGACGATCACGTGCAGACACTTTCGATTCTGGCGTCGAACTTCGCGGTGTCGCTCGAAAATGCGCGCCTGTATGAGCAGGTTGCACGCGACGAAGCGCGACTCGAGCGCGATCTTGCGGCCGCGAAGCGGATTCAGGGCGCGCTGCTGCGCCAGGTTCCGACCGAAGACTATGGATTGGACATGGCGGCGCGGTATTTGTCAGCGCGCGAGGTTGGCGGCGATTTGTACGACTTTTTGCGCTACGGCCCGCAGCAGCTGGGTATTGCGCTCGGCGACGTGAGCGGCAAGGGGACGGCGGCGGCGCTGTATGGCGCGGTTGCGATCGGGATCATGCGCAGTCTTGCGCCGCAAAAATTGCAACCGACCGAATTGCTGCGTCAGATGAACCAGATTATCGGCGAGCGGCGGATTGAAGGGCGATTCATGACCGCGTGTTTCGCGACGTGGCAGAAGGGCCGCAATAAATTGCGGGTCGCCAACGCGGGGCAGTCGCAGCCGTTGCTTTACAAAGATGGACGATGCGGGAAAGTCGAGCTCACGGGATTCCCGCTGGGGATTTTCGAAGATGTGACCTACGACGAATGGGGCGTTACGCTTGATCCCGGCGATATTCTAGTGTTCCATTCGGACGGCATCGCAGAAACCGCGAACGGCGAAGGACAGTTCTTCGGGATGGAGCGGCTGCGAAAGATTATCGAGGACCAGCACGAACTGAGCGCCAATGATCTGGCGGATCGCGTGTTTCGCGAAGTCGATTGGTTTTCGCAGAGCGCGGCGCTTTCGGACGACCGCACGCTGGTTGTGCTGAAAGTTCGATGAGCGCGCCGGCAAAACGGCCCGCGGAAAAGCTTGCTTTTGTCGACCCGGCGACGTTCACGCCACATTTTTCCTGGAAAAAACCACCTAAGAAGTCGAAGGGGTCGGGCGCGCAAAATGGCGCGACCGATGTCGTCGCGTGCGAAGGTGTTTCGCTCGTTGATGTCGCGGACAAGATCGGCACGCCGACGTATTTGTACAGCCGGGCGGCAATAGACGATGCGCAAGCGGAGTTGCATCGCGGGCTTGGTTCGCTGCCGCACACGCTGTGTTTTGCGGTGAAGTCGAATGGAAATCTGGCGATCTTGAAACATGTCGCGAAAGCCGGGAATGGCTTCGACATTGTTTCGGGTGGCGAACTGGATATGCTGCGGCGGATCGGCGTTCGCGGCGATCGGATTGTTTTTTCGGGCGTCGGCAAGACGCGCGAAGAAATTCGCGAGGCATTGCGGTACAAGCCGGTGGGGAGCGGCAAGCGCGATCGCGCCGGGATTCTTTTGTTCAACGTGGAGTCGGAATCGGAGCTGGAAGTATTGCTGGAAGAGGCTTCGCGCAGTGTGGACCGCGGCGGCATTGTGCCTGGAGTTTCGATCCGCGTGAATCCGGATGTGCAGGCGGGCGGGCATCCACACATTTCGACGGGGCGACACGAGCACAAGTTCGGACTCAGCTGGCCCGAGGGTCGGCGACTGTATCTTTCGCATGCGGATTCGCACTGGATCAGCTGGCAGGGAATCAGCGTGCACATCGGATCGCAGATTGTGACGCTCGATCCGTTTGAGCAGGCTTTGCGGCGGCTAGCTGGATATTTTTGCGAGCTGCGGAGTCACGGCATTTTGCTGAAGTATCTGGATTTTGGCGGGGGGCTCGGCGTGCGGTACACGCGAGAGAAGCCGCCGTCGCGCTTGGCGTACGCGCGGATGGTCGCGAAGAATTTGCATTCGTTACATACGCATCTCTTGCTAGAGCCGGGGCGGACGATCATCGGTCCGGCGGGAGTTTTGCTGACGCGCGTGTTGTATGTGAAAGAGAGTCGCGGAAAGACATTTGTGATTGTCGACGCCGGGATGAACGATTTGATGCGGCCGGTGTTGTATGGCGCGACGCATCCGATCACGCGGGTGACGCGCGTTGCTGGAGAACGTGGCACGGATCGAGGCGGACGCCAGCGCGTCGATGTCGTCGGACCGGTTTGCGAGACGGGCGACTGTTTTTTGCGCGACTGGCCGCTGGGTGGGGTTGTGCCGGGCGATGTGCTGGCGATCTGGGTGGCTGGCGCTTACGCGATGAGCCAGGCGTCGAACTACAATGGGCGGTCTCGGCCGGCTGAGGTTTTGGTCGAAGGGAAGAAGTTTCGGGTGATTCGCCAGCGCGAGGGGATTCGCGATTTGTTGCGCGGGCAGATCTTGCGATAGGTTTTCCCACCTGATTTTGGTTCCTTGGTCCGGCGTTCCTCCTCGGTCGAATTTCCCGATATGGCGCCTGGGTGCCACCCCGTCCATTTTTTGCGGAGCCTGGAAGATGTTGAGGGCATTGGAGTTACGAAAGGCGGTTGACGCCGGAATCTCTCGGAGTCTGGAAGTTATTGAGATTGCTTGGGTCACGGCGGTAGAAATTTTCGCGTTTTGGAAACGAAAAAACGCCGATTTGATCGGCTTGGGAGAGACGCAGTTTTCTGGGTCTTTGCAGTATATCGAGTTGGTTACGTTCAACTAGAATGGCCAATGGGCGGCGCGGGGTGGAGTTGATTCTGATTCTTTCGAACGCGGGGGGACCGGGCGGATCGATGTGTCGAGATTGGGCCGACCCTTCGAAGGTTTGGTAGCGCGGTGACGCACCCTTACGAGCGCAGGAGGTGGTCGTTGTGGGCCGGGTGTCGCTGTCGACTGGATCGCTCGGGACCACGAAGGACGACTAGGTTTCGCCCCACTTCAGTTTGCTGTGGAGGATTTCGAAGTAGGATTTTTTTACTGGCTGGATGAGTTTCAGGCGTTCGGCGGAGCGGGTCATGCGGACTTTGTCGGATTCCTGCATGGGGATGCCGGTTTGGCCGTCGAGGGTGAGGAAGACGGATTCGGTGCCTACGGAGAGGTGGACGTCGATGATCGAGGAGTCGCGGATGACTACAGGTCTGTCGCTCAGCGTGTGCGGGCAGATTGGTGTCACGATCCAGGATTCGACGCTGGGGTGAACGATTGGGCCGCCGGCGCTAAGGGAATAGGCGGTGGAACCGGTGGGGGTGGCGACGATTAAGCCGTCGACGCGGTAGCGGGCGACGAATTCGTGGTCGATGATGAGTTCGAGATCGATCATGCGGGCTAGCGTGCCCTTGTTGATTACGGCTTCGTTGGCGACCGTCCGGCGCTCGATGACTCTGCCTTCGCGGATGAGTTCGACGTCGAGCATGGCGCGTTCGCTTAGGGGGAGGCGTCCGGCTAGCGTTTCTTCCAAGGCTGGATACAGTTCGTCGGCTTTGAAGCTGGTGAGAAAGCCGAGGCTGCCCATGTTGATCGGAAGAAGCGGGATGCCAAGCGGGGCGGCGACTTTTGCGGCAGCGAGAAGCGTGCCATCACCGCCGAGGACGAGCAGGAGTTCGGATTTGGCGGCGACGACTTCGCGTTCGAGCCCTTTCGAGGTGTCGGGCAAAGCGCCAGCAGTTTCGGTGTCGTAGAAGACTTCGAGTTTGCGGGCTTTCAGCCAATCGAGCAGCGGCGGGATGACGACGGCAAGGTTTGACCCTCGTGGGCGCGAAATGATGCCAATTTTTCTGAAGGGGCCGGTCGTCTGCATGGATGGTCCGATTCTATCCCAGCGGCGGGTTTTTGCGCGCGTGGAGAAAATATTCGAGGTTGCCTTCCGCGCCGGGAACACGGCTGGGGGAGACGCCGAGGATTTCGAGTTCGGCGACGGTGGCGGCGATGCGGACTTTTTCTACGGCTTTGGAATGGAGGGCCTGGTCGGTGACTACGCCACCTTCGGGGATGTCTTCTTTTGGCAGTTCGAATTGCGGTTTTACGAGGATGAGGAGATCGGAGTTCGGTTTTGCTACGGCGGCCGCAGGCGCTAGGACTTTTGTGGCTGAGATGAAGGAAACGTCGATCACGGTGAGGTCGATGGGCTCGGGGACTTCGGCGGGCTGGAGTTCGCGGGCGTTGCGCTCGATTTTGATGACGCGAGAGTCTTGCCGAAGCTTCCAGGCGAGCTGCGCGACGTTGACGTCAACGGCATAAACGCGGGCGGCGCCATTTTGAAGCAGGCAGTCGGTGAAGCCGCCGGTGGAGGAGCCAATGTCGAGGCAGACTTGATTCGCAGGCCGGATCGAAAAGTCGGCGAGAGCGCCTTCGAGTTTGGCGCCGGCACGGCTGGCATACTTTTGGACGCGCGATGCGACGGTGAGTTGAGCGTCCTGTGCGACGGTCGTGCCCGGCTTGTCGATGCGGATTTCGGTTACGAAAACTTCCCCCGCCAGAATCATCGCTCGCGCCTTGTCGATCGATTCGGCCAGGCCTCGGTTGACAAGGAGTTGGTCGAGGCGGGTTTTGCGAGGTTTAAGGGGCACGGATAAAACATAGATTGCGAGCGAGTGAGTGTCAAAGGCGGACGGCGCAAGGAGAGGGCCTGAGACACTCGGGCGAATCAAAAATGTGGGCGTGACGGCATTGATCTTGGTGGGAACGCTGGGAGAAACCAAAAGTCAAACGGGCACGGCGATGCCGTTCCTCTGCACTCGCCCGGGGATCGGTCGGCCCGGATTGCGCGTCCACTGGAATTACGCCGCGATTGCTTGTGCGACACAAACTGTTGTGCGGGGCAAATGTTGGCTGTACGATCACTTTTGAGGGCCTTCTGTTGACAGCACTTTGTCTTACATGTTTGGCCGTATTTATTTTTGGAACCGCCGTGCGATTCGCCATTCTGGCGGGTTGGTTGAGCAAAGCCGGTATTTTGCCGCAGAGCTGGCGCCGCTGGATGTTCGACACGAATAGCCGAGCCACATACTTTAGAATTTCCTCGTAAGTCTCGTTCCAATCGTCATCCCTGAAAAGCTCGCCACATCCTGAGCGTTTCCCCAGCGCTTTGATTTCGGCGAACAACATTCATCCACGACAGGTTTAAAGGGCGATGCTGATGTTTTTCGTTGGATGGACTACGCGCGACGGAGGACCAGGAATTCGGCTATGGCGCGGAGGCGGTCGGCTTTTTCGCCGAACGGGGAGAGTTCGTTGATGGCGCGGGTGGCGAGGTCGGTGGCGATTTCATGGGAACGTTCCAGTCCGTAGACGGCGGGGTAGGTGGCTTTTTGTTGGGCGATGTCTTTGCCGGCGGTCTTGCCCAGGGCGGTGGAGGATTCTTCTACGTCGAGGATGTCGTCGGTGACCTGGAAGGCCCAACCGATGTTTTCGCCAAATTTGCGGAGGCGAGTGACTTCGGATTTGGGCGCGCCGACGCAGAGGGCACCGGCGGTGACCGAGGCGCGGATCAGGGCGGCGGTTTTCGAACGATGAATGTACTCGAGCATCTTCTTGCCGACGGCTTTGCCTTCGGCTTCGAGATCGGCGACCTGGCCGCCGACCATGCCGTTGATGGTACCGGCGGCGGTAGCGATTTCGGTGAGCATGGCGACGCGGCGCTCGGCGTCAACCGGAGCGGCGCCGACAACTTCGAAAGCAAGAGTGAGGAGAGCGTCGCCGGCGAGAATGGCGGTGGCTTCGCCGAATTTTTTGTGGCTAGTGGGTTTGCCGCGACGAAGATCGTCGTTATCGAGCGCGGGAAGATCGTCATGAATGAGCGAGTAGGTGTGGATGAATTCGATCGCGCAAGCGGGATGGAGAGCGGGGGTGATGTCGGGTTCGAAGATGCGCGCGGTTTCCAGCAGTAGGATCGGGCGGATACGCTTGCCGCCGGCTAGGACGCTGTAGCGCATTGCCTGGTGGATCGAGGCGGGTTGTGTGGCTTCGGAGGGGAGAAGTTTTTCGAGATGCGCGTCTACGGCGACGCGATCTTCTTCGAAAAATTCGGGGAGTTTGGCAGAGGGTGGCGGCACGGTGGTGGCGGCAGGACTCTTGGCGGCGGTCACTGGTCGGACTCGCGCTCGGGGTCGAAGGGCTCGGCGCCGAGTTTGCCGTCGGCTTTTTTGAGCAGGATTTCGACGCGGCCTTCGGCTTCTTCGAGCTGCTTCTGGCACTCGCGGGAGAGCTCGACACCTTCTTCGAAGAGTTTCATGGCGTCGTCGAGAGAAAGTTGCGGGCTTTCGAGGCGGCGGACGACTTCTTCGAGGCGGCCGAGGGACTTTTCGAAGTCGGGTTTTTTCGACGGCTCGGGTTTCTTGATCGGCGTTGAATTCAAATCATGCCTCGTTTGCTTGAGTCGAAACTTCTAAACCAAAAGATAACACCAGATCCCTCTGTTCGCCTTCGGCGGGCTCGGGATGACAGGTTACGAGAATGTTTGGATGCGGTTCAGTTTTTGCTTCGCAATAAATCGCAATAGCCGCTTTGCACTCATTTCAGGATTGTCGCTCGAAACTTTCTTGCTTCGCGATTTACTTCTGGCAGTGTGCGCAGAAATAGGTTGAGCGATTTCCTCTGGTTGTCCGCTGAATCGGATGACCGTCGCGGCGGCACGGTTCACCTTCGCGCTGGTAGACCCGAAGAATATCTTCGATCCCCTGAAACCACCAGCCTGCATCGCTAAAATTCGGCGGCGGATTTAAACAACATTCTAAGGCACGGCGGAGAACGGAAACAATTGCTTTGTGGAGACCTCGCGACTCGTTTGGTTTGAGCGAGTTCGCGAGACGGAAAGGGCTGAGTCTTGCGTGCCAGAGGGCTTCGCAGGAGTAGATGTTTCCGATGCCGGCGATGCGAGATTGGTCGAGCAGGAACTCTTTTAAGGGGCGGCGGGATTTTGACAGAAATTGCGTGAATGTTCTCGCGGTGAACTCGAGGGAAAGGGCATCGATGCCCAGGGCGTTGTAGGGCGGGCAGGCTTCGAGCGATTCCCAGGCGTGAACTCGGCCCAGATGGCGGCCATCGGCGAAGGCGATTACGCCTTTGTCGAGTTCGAGAGCGACGTCGACGTGGACACCGGATTTTTCGGATTCCTTGTTGGCGCGGGCGGCCAGGTCTTTGGCGTTGGCGAAGCGGATTAGTTGACCGTCGAAGCGGAAGTGGATTTCTATGGCGGCTTTGTTGTCCAGGAGGACGAAGAGGTATTTGCCTTTGCGTTGGACGGAGGTGATGTGGCGGTTGGTGAGGAGTTTGGAGAGGTGAGTTGGTCTCTGGGGTAGAGTCGCGATTGGGTGGAAGACTTCTACCGCGCGGATTTTTCGGCGAACTACGAGCGGGCGGAGGGAGATGGCTACGGATTCGACTTCGGGAAGTTCAGGCATGGGTCGAGTAGGGTGCTCGGATTGAGTTGGCGTTGATGTGGAATCTAAACCCCGCGATCTGGGGAGCGATCGCGGCTGCAGGGTGGTGAATTGTTGCGTTTGGAATCATCGAGAAGCTTTTAGAGTGAGCGTGTGTTTACGGTCTTGGAGTTCGGCAGGGTCGGAGAAGGGGGCGTAGATGGGTTTGCCTTCGTACCAATATTCGAATTGATCGGAGTAGTGGCTGCTGCCGGGTTGACCGGACTGGCCCGCGGGAATGAGGAGGATGGATTCGTCCCAGTTGGCGGTGTTGGCGATAAATCGCATCGCGGGTCCGTGATGCGGGGTAGCGGCCCGGACGCTGTAGTTGGTTCCGGATTGGGGTTTGCCGGTGATGCTTAGGAATTTTTTCAAGAGGCCTTCGCGGCCGATGGGGTGGAACATTTCGAGAGCGTTGAAATTTTTCCATTGCCAGTCTTCGATGCGCTGGCTTTTTGAATCGTTGGCGAGTTTGGCGACGGTGTGGTCTGCGGCAGCGATTAGGAGGGCGTCGTAACTTCTGTAGGGGGCGGGGAGCCACTTCGATGGGCGGTCGGTGAGAACTTTTTGGAGGAAGGTGGTGGAACGCCACCGGTAGAGATTGGTTTCGCTGCCGAGGTACGGCTCAAGGAGGAGACTGAGCGCGGATCGGCGTAACTGGACCAAGAAGGAAACTTCGGAAGAGTCGGCGTCGGCGATACCGTTCCAGTCTTTCAGGCCTTCGATTAGTTTTTTGGTGCGGTCGTCTTGCGGCGTCGCGGTTTTTACGGCGGCGATGAGTTGGTCGGCGAGGAATACGTGCGGGTAGCTGTAGGTGTCGGTCTCGACCTTGAGCATGTCGGTGGGGCGGAGGTCGTGTTTGTCGAGCAAGAGATCATAGATTCGGGCGGTGCGATAAGGCTCTTCCCAGCGATCGGTGAGATAGGGTTTGTAAGCCGCGCCGACCACGCGCGCGTTGGCGGTAGCGATCAGGCCGCTGTCGGGGTTAAGCGCTTGCGGGAGTTGCTCGAAGGGAATGTAGCCGATCCATTCATAGTCGTCGGTGTCGCCGAGTTGCGGGATTTCGCCGTGACCTTTTTTGCGGATGGGCACGCGAGCGGACATGACGTAGCCGATATTGCCTTGCGTGTCGGCGTAGACGGCGTTTTGCGCGGGGCCCCAGACGCGTTTGATGATGCTGCGGAATTCTTCCCAATTTTGTGCTTTGCCGAGCCAGGTGTAGACGTTGGAGAGGCCGCCGGGTTCGGTTGCGGTCCAGCGGAGAGAGTAGGATTTGCCATTTTCGCAGCGGACGATCGGACCGTGGCGGGTCACTGCGATTGGGAGGTGCTGGTCAGGCTGGCCTTTTACTTTGATGATTTCGTCGAAGGTCTGCGCTTTTACCCATTTCTTGTTGACGAGATATTCGTCGGCATTGGCGGGGTTGAAGGTCTCTATGTAGAGGTCTTGCACGTCGGCGCCATTGTTAGTGAATCCCCAGGCGATGTGATCGTTGTGGCCGATGACGACGAGCGGGGCGCCCGGGAGCGTGATGCCTTTGACATTCCAGCCGGGCCCCGTGAGATGCATTTCGTACCAGATCGGAGGGATGGAGAGTTCGAGGTGCGTGTCGTTGGCGAGGATGGGCTTTCCGGTTGCGGTGTGCGCGCCGGAGACGACCCAGTTGTTGCTGCCGAGGCTGTGGCGGATCTCGCGGCGGGAATCTTCGATGTAGGCGGTGACGGAGTTGGCTAGCGCGGTGGTTAGGTCGGGATCGGCTTCGGTCGGATTTGATGGGTTCGAGTTTGGCGTGACGATGTTATTGGCTTTGAGGACGCCGTCGGATTCCATGTCGTCGTCATCATCCTCGTCGTCATCGCCATCGGGATCGACGTGGGAGCGCTGAGAGCCGTCGTTGGCGACGTTGGGGTCGCCGACGACGTAGTGGTCCATCCCGGCGTCGGGGGAGAAAAGTTCGCGGGCGCGATCAAAACCGACTTTATCGATGACTTTCGCGCGATCGATCTCTTCTTCCCATGTATCGGTGAGCGTTTCGTACATGTAGCCGGAGATGACGAGGGAATCCGTGGGCAGCCAGGGAGTCGGCTTGTATTTGAGCAGGGTGAATTCGAGTGGCAGCTGATCGCTGTGTTGCTCGATGAAATGATTTACACCGCGGGCGTAGGCTTCGAAAACTGCGCGCGTGGTTGGATCGACGAGACCATAGTCGCGTTCGGCGGCGCGAGAGAAACCAAGGGTGCGAAATTGCTTGTCGATATTGATGGTGGCGGGGCCGAGGATTTCTGAAAGTTGGCCGCGGCCGACGCGGCGGAGCAGATCCATTTGCCAGAGGCGATCTTGCGCCATGACGTAGCCTTGTGCTTCGACCATATCTTCGACCGAGCCGGCGCGGATGTGGGGGACGCCCCAGTGATCGCGTTCGACGATGACGTCTTTTTGCAGGCCCGGGAGATCGAGACTGCTATCGAGTTGAGGGAGTGGGCGATAGATGAAATACCAGAGCGTGACGGAGGCGGCAATTGCAAGGACGCAGAATAAGACAAAAAGCAAACGGAACAGGGTTCGCAAGCTCACTCCTGATGAGGATGGCGAAGGTCGAGTTTAGAGGAGCGGGGGAAGAGGCGCAACCGACCGAGGGCGGAATGATAAGCGGAGCCGTTGAGATGTGCATCGAGGTTTTGCGTGGAACGGCTAGGCGTTTTGAGGAACGGATTGGCCGTGTAGCGTAGACACCCGTGCCTCGGCGGGGGCTGGCGGACTGGTACAATGCGAGCAGGGGGCCAGACCTAGCTCAAATGTTAGCGGTGCGCTTAATTGGCGTGCTTGCGTTGATCGCGCTGAACGGATTTTTCGCTGCGGCGGAATTTTCGCTGGTCGCGGTGCGATTGTCGCGAGTGCGGCAGCTCACACAAAAGGGAAATGCGCGGGCTCGCGTGGTGGAATTGCTGCTGGGCGATTTGCGCAGCGTTGTGTCGGGCGTGCAATTGGGCATTACGCTGACGAGCCTGGCGTTGGGAGCGCTGGGCGAGAGCACGCTTGCGGCGATATTTGAGCCGCTCGTGGAAAGTGTTGCGCAGACGAGCGGAGTTCGAGCGATGATGATCGCGCATGGGGTGGCGTTGGGCGCGGCATTTGTGATGTTAAGCGTGATGCATGTGGTCATCGGGGAATTGGTGCCGAAGACAGTGAGCTTGGCGCGGGCTGAGCGCGTGGCACTGCTGATTGCGCGGCCGTTTTCGTGGTTTCTGAATACATTTCGGTGGGCGATCGATTTGCTGGAGGGAATTTCGAGCGCGGTCGTGAGGGCGCTGGGAGTGTCGGAGACGGCGGTGCATGGCTCGGCACACTCGACCGAGGAATTGCAGATTCAGATTCGGCAGGCGCGGGAGCGCGGGTTGCTGGCTCCGGGCGAAGAGAAATTTATCGTGAGCGCGATTGAGCTGGGGCAGGTGCAGGTGCGCGAGATTATGGTGCCGCGGCCGGACATGCACTTGCTGCCGGTGGAAGCGAACCTCGACGACGTAATGCGGGCGTTTGCGACAACGCAGCGATCACGTATTCCGGTGTATCGCGGTTCGGAAGATCAGATTCTGGGATTTGTGCATGTGAAGGATATGTTGTGGGTGTTGCTCGATCGCGAGCGGAGGCTGGAAGAAAATCTGGAGGCGTCGCCGTTTGATTTGCGGCGCGTGCTGCGTGAGGTGTTGATCGTGCCGGAGACGAAGCCGGCCAGCGAGTTGTTGATGGAGTTGCGGAACCATCGCGTGGGAATGGCGCTGGTGGTGGATGAGTTTGGGAGCATTCTGGGGCTGGTTACGCTGGAGGATATTCTCGAGCAGGTCGTTGGCGAGATTCACGACGAGTTTGATGTGGTGGAGCGGCCGCAGACCTTGGCGGACGGCGCGGTGATTTTCGATGCGGCGCTGAATGTGCGAGATCTGGATACGCAGTACAACATCACGCTCCCGGATGATCCGGCGTACGCGACGGTGGGTGGATTTGTGCTGGATCAGCTGGGATTTATTCCGCGAGGCGGCGAGAGTTTTGAGTATGGCGGGTTTCGGTTCACCGTGGTGGAGATGGATGGGAAGCGCGTGGCGCGCGTGAAGATCGACCGGATTTTGCCGGTGAACGAGGCGCCGAAGACGGCTGCGGAAGCAGTTCCGTCTTCGACTGCGAGCGCGGGACAGGGTGCGCCTTCCCCTTCGGATGCGCGGGCGGGCGGTGACGTGAGGCCTCATTCCGATTCGGCGGCGCGAACTCGCTGATGGCACGCCACCTCCTGCAACGATTCCTACTTACATTGCCTGCGTTGTGGCTGGTGCTGACGCTGGTGTTTCTGATGATTCACATCGTGCCTGGCGATCCTGTCGAGCAGATGTTGGGCGAAGGCGCGGCGCCAGGGGAAATTGTGCAGATGCGGCATGCGTTGGGGCTCGATCAGCCGCTGCTTACGCAATATGGACATTATTTGAAGGAACTGGCGCGCGGAGACTTGGGCGTCTCGTTCAAGTTTCAGGCGTCGGTGCGGCAGATTATTTTTGATCGGTATCCGGCGACGTTGAGTTTGGCGTTTCTGGCGCTCGTGGTGTGCGCGGCGATTGCGATTCCGGCGGGGATTCTGGCGGCGTATCGGCGCGGACAGGGCGCGGACCGAGCGGTGGGGTTGTTTACGTTATTTGGACTGGCGTTTCCAAACTTTGCGCTTGGACCAGTCTTGATTTTGGTGTTTTCGATTGAGATCGGATTGCTGCCGGTGTCCGGCCGCGGCGGACCTTTGTATTACATTTTGCCTGCGGCGACATTGGGAGCGGCGCTGGCGGCGATATTAACGCGAATGGTCCGCGGGTCGATGCTCGAGGAATTGTCGAGCGACTACGTGCGGACTGCGCGCGCGAAGGGGCTATCTACTGGCGCGGTTTTGTTTCGGCACGCGTTTCGCAATGCGCTGATTCCGATTATTACGATACTTGGATTGCAGTTCGGGACTTTGCTGGCTGGGACGATTGTGACGGAGACGATTTTTTCGTGGCCGGGGATCGGCCGGTTGACGGTGCAGGCGATTTCGTCGCGGGACTATCCGTTGCTGCAGGGCTGCATTCTGGTGATTGCGCTATCGTATGTGCTGGTGAATTTGCTTACGGATGTTTTGTATTCGGTGATCGATCCGCGGGTGAGGTTGTCGTGAGTTCGATGACGGTGGTACGCCAGTTTTTGGGGCAGAGTGTGCTCGCGCGCGTCGGGTTTTCGGTGACGGTTTTACTGATTGTAGTCGCGTTGCTGGCGCCGGTGATCGCGCCGGCGAATCCGGCATCGCAGGATCTGCCGTCGCGATTGCAGCCGCCGTCTTGGTCGCATTGGATGGGGACGGACGAGCTTGGGCGGGATACGCTTTCGCGAACGATTTATGGTGCGCGAATCTCGTTGATGGTCGCGGTGTCCGTCGTGTTTGGGTGTGGATCTACTGGGCTAATGATCGGAATGCTGGCAGGTTACGCCGGGGGATGGTTCGATCGGTTTGTGAATTTGCTTCTGATCAACGCATTTCTATCGTTTCCAGGTATTTTGCTGGCGATTGCGTTTGCGGCGTTTTTGGGGCCGGGAATCAGCAAGGTCATCATGGCTTTGGTGATTACCGGCTGGGCGGGGTACGCGCGACTGGCGCGGGCGCAGGTTTTGAAGGTCAAGGAATTGGAATTTATTCTGGCGGCCCGTTCACTGGGCGCTTCGCACTTGCGAATTTTGACGACGCATCTTTTACCGAATATTTTGCAGCCGGTTTTGATTCAGGCGACGATCGGGATGGCCGGTGCGATTTTGGCGGAATCGACACTCAGTTTTCTGGGGCTGGGAGTATTGGCACCGACGCCCAGCTGGGGCGCGATGCTGAACGATGCGCGGAGTCACTTGTTTGATGCGCCGCATCTCGTGATTTTTCCGGCGCTGGCAGTGATGCTGGCGGTGCTTGCGTTCAATTTGTTGGGAGACGCTTGGCGCGATTGGCTCGATCCGCGGACGCGATCGCAGATGGCGGTGATGGATTTGACGCGATGAGGTGGCGTTGGTCGGCAGAGACGGGCATGGCGTGCCCTGCCCAATTATTTTTGAAGAGTGACGATGGCGCCACGGCCTAGTTGTAGAGCTTTGCTGGCACTGCCTTTGTTGACGCCGATTTCGATGTAGCCTGCCGAACCAACATATGCGAAGGCTTCACCGGCCGCACCTGAAGCGAACGTGTCAAGTAGTTTTGAAATTGCGTGCGTTCCCACTTGAAAGTCGACCTTGCCGGCCTGACGGGCGTCTTCCGAAAGATCTTCCTCTCGAAAATTAGTGATGAGATTGCCGAACGCGTCGACGCGCATCACGATGCCTTTCAATGCGCCGTCTGCGGGCTTGGGGCGCGGCATGGCGAACTTCTTGTAGTCGGTGATGACGTCTCCCATGCTCGCGGTCTGACCGCTCTTGGCGAGCCATGCGGCGATCGGCGCGAAAACGTCGCGGCCGTGAAATGTTTTACTGACGGGCTGAAGATAATAGTGCTCGACGTTGGCGTGGCGGACGACGACGTTGGGATCGCGCTCGTAGATGAGCGAGAGAACGCCGTTGTCAGGTGCGACGAAATATTGATTGTCCGAGGTGACCAGCAGTGGGCGGCGTGACGTACCCACGCCAGGATCGACGACGACGACGTGGATCGTCCGACTTGGGAAATAAGAGTAGGCCGAGCCGATCGAGAGCGCACCGTCGAGCAGATCGAACGGCGTGACGTGATGCGCGATGTCCACGATTGTGACGTCGGGGTTAATTTTGAGGATGACGCCCTTCAGCGTGCCGACGAGGTGGTCGTTGGTGCCGTAGTCGGTCGTAAGCGTGATGATTGGATTCGACAATGGATGCTCCCATCCTGGTTGGTTGACGGATTCACGGATTGGCGGACGAAGCGGGGAGACGCTTCGTCATCATTCACGCTAACGAAGCGATGAGGAAGCGTCAAGAAGTGAGGCGCATGGTGCTGCGCAATCGCTAAACGCGTGAAGGGGGAAGGGCTTTTCGCACGGGTGATTCGCGGGTACAATGGGGCTTGAGCGGGCGTCGTACAATGGCAGTATAGAAGCTTCCCAAGCTTTCTGTACAAACGCGTAAACGCTTGAATTGGCGGCACTTCTACTACTCTAAGCAACGCCTCAAATGGAAAACAGATGGAAACGCGGCGAAGCGGCTTGCGAATTTGCGTTCTTCCATAACGAACGCGTCCGGCAAACGATACGTTCGCTACAGGTCGGGCATCCTGGGACGGCGACGACCTAGACCGGAAGGATGTCTTCTGCGCCATTCCGCACTCACCTCGTCTAACTGAACTTGGAAGGCCGGATTCGGTGGACCCGAGGTTTTCTTCGGATCGGATAAATTTCTGGCGGCACGACCGTGCTTGCGAAGTTCGGCGTCGGACATCTTGTGGATGCGTTCGCGGATTTGCTCGATGCTCTCTGGCTTCGGCTGAATCATTCAACCCCGTTTGATTCAATAGACTTGTTTCATCGTCGATTATAGCCGTTAGGCTCGCTGGGGCACTGGAAAATGCCTACAGAGGGGTGCGGACGCGGATCGACGCTCATACAAGCTGGGCCGGTTCGCTAGGTTTCAATGGATCGCCTCGATTGACCTCCGCCTGCACCGCCATCTAACATGTCCCCGGCATGCCCGCCTCCGACAAGCTCCTCGGCCAAACTTTCTCTCACTACCGCGTTCTCGAACGTCTCGGCAGCGGCGGTATGGGCGTTGTCTACAAAGCCGAAGACAATCGCCTCCACCGCAATGTCGCGCTGAAATTCCTGTCCGAAAATGTCAGCAACCACCCGAGCGCGCTCGCTCGCTTCCAACGCGAAGCACAAGCCGCCTCCGCCCTCAATCATCCGAATATCTGCACCATCTATGACGTTGGCGAAGAAAATGGCCACGCCTTCATTGCGATGGAATTCCTGCAGGGCGCCACGCTCAAGCAGCACATCGTCCAGCATTCGATGACCTTCGAAATGTTCGTCACTCTCGCTATCGAAATTTCCGACGCACTCGACGCCGCCCATCACAAAAACATCATTCATCGCGACATCAAGCCCGCCAACATTTTCGTCACCGACTGCGGCCACGCCAAAATTCTCGACTTCGGCCTCGCCAAGCTCCACGACGAGCAACCCTCCCTCGCCGGCGCAACCGCAGCCTCCAACGCGAACGCCACACGCGCGTCCATACCTGCCGACGCTGCGGCCACCGCGAACACCGCCAACCTCCGCGAAGCCGCCGCCGAAACACAAATCACCAACACCGGCGTCATCGTCGGCACCGCCTCCTACATGTCGCCCGAACAAACCCGCGGCAACGCTCTCGATCGTCGCTCCGACATCTTCTCTCTCGGGTGCGTCCTCTACGAGGCCGTCACCGGCCAAATTCCGTTCACCGGCCCAAGCACGCTCGCCATCTTGCACGACATCGCCACCGGCACTCCCGCGCCTCCCAGCACGGTCCATCCAGGTCTCTCGCGCACCGTTGACGACCTCATCCTCCGATGCCTCGAAAAAGATCCCGCGCGCCGCCCGTCCCGCGCCTCCGAAATCGTGCAAGCGCTGAAAAATCTCTCCGTCCCCGCCGCCTTCACGCAGACGCCGCGCGCCGCCGGTCGCAAATCCATCGCCGTCATTCCTTTCCAATTTCGCATCCCGTCGCCTGACGATCAATTCCTCGCCGTCGCTCTCGCCGACGCTGTCGCCAACCGCCTCGGTTCTTCTCCCAGCCTCGTCGTCCGCCCCACCAGCTCCGTCATTAAATATTCCAAAGGCGACACCGAGTGGTCGCAAATCGCCCGCGAACTCAACGTCGACATGGTCGCCGAAGGCACCATCCAGAAAATGGGTACGCGCGTGCGCGTCCTCGTTCAAGTCTGGGAACTTCGCGAAGGCCGCTCCACACACTCCGCCAAAATCGACGGCGACATGGGCGACCTCTTCACGCTCCAGGACAATCTCGCCGACTCCGTCTTTACCGCGCTCACCCCGCGCAAACACGAAAAATCTTCGTCCACCGATGTTCCTCCCGCGCGCCATCCCCTCGCCTACGAGCTCTACATGCGCGCCGTCGACCGCTCGATGTGCTTCAACAAATTCGACCTCATGGCCGCCATCGAAATGCTCGAACGGGCCGTCGATCTCGATCCCGATTTTGGCGAAGCATGGGGACTCCTCTCCATCGTCTGCTGCCAGATCGCCATGCACCTCGAGCCCGATCCGAAATGGTTCGCGCGCGCCGAGCAAGCCGTCAATCGCACGCTCGACCTCGACCCCATCAATTGCAACGCCCTCTGTTCCCGCGCCTGGATCTCCTGGTCGCCGGGCCGCGGTTTTCAGGTCCGCCCCGCTTTGCGCGCTTTCAATTCCGCCGTCAAGATCAATCCAAACTTCTACGCCGCTCGCGCTTATCGCTCCGGAATTTTGTTGCATTACGGTTTTCACGAAATCGCAGTGGACGACGCCGACGAAGCCAACCTCGTCGCCCCCGCGTTCGCTCTGCCTTATGCCTCGAAAGGTTTCATCGCGCTTTACGACGGCGACTACGAACTTTCCGATCATCACAACCAACAAGCCCTGGCACGCGAACCCGGCTTGGTTCACGCCAACGTCCAGGCGCCCCTTCCGCACATTTACATGGGCAATTTAGGCAAAGCGCGCGAAGTGTTGAACCGCGCAAAGCAGATGATTCCCGACGAGCCGCAAATGATAGGTTGTGAAGGTTTGATTTTGGCGCTCGAAGGAAGTTTCAAACGCGCCGAGGAACTCGCCGACCTTGCCGCCACTTCAAAACGCAGCGTCCTCCATCTCCATCATTCCATCCACGTTTCCGCAGGTGTCTACGCTCTCTGCGGCAAGCCTGACAAAGCCATCCATGAACTCAAACGCGCCGCCGAAATCGGTCTCCCCAACCACCGCGCCTTTGAAAACGACGCCCATCTCCGCCCGATCCACCGCCATCCCGAATTCCTCGCACTAATGCGCGACCTACGCCGCGACCACGAGCAACTCCGCCACGAACTCGACCTCTCCAACTTCTCCGGCCTCACCTCCCCCGACTCTCGTAGTCCAACGTAGGCCGGTCCTCCGTCACTTGAAAAACGGACCTAAAGTGTGGACGCACCGATCTGCTTCTCTACCGAGCGTCCCGGCAAATGGCCACAAAGAGGGGGCGGACGCGGATCGACGCGATGTTTACACAAGCTGGGACGGACCCCGGGCCCGCTCCCGTTTGATTCGTCTCGATGATCGACTCTCGTGGTAGTAGAATTGGGCTTGAGCGGCAACCCCGCAATTTTACTTCAGGCTACCTTCATGAGCGTCAAACTCGATACGAACGAAATCGTCACACAATTTCAACTACGGGCTACAGCAGAACTAAAGCGCGAACTTGACGAGATCAAATGGTGGGAAGATCGGGTCCGTCACGGCCTCATAAAAAGAGACCACGCTGACCGGTATATTCAGTTGTCAAAACGCATTATTAGAATAAAGCGGCACGTCCTGGGCTTGCCAGAATTCCCTTGCTGATGCGTATCGCCCTTGATCCCACGCATCGCGTCGAGCACGCGAAGACTTTCTTGTCCGAGTTGCTCGCGCGAGGTCCAGTTGCAGTAACTAGCATCCGACAAGCTGCAACAAACGCGGGCTGGAGCGTAGGTGTTGGCTGCTGCTATCAAGCATGCGAAACAGGAACTGGAATTGATTGCTTCCGGCAAAAGGGCGCTTGGCATTGGGGCTGGCCGGATGTTGGGTAGAGTCTCACTTCCGAAGCTGGTGGGACTAAAGTTGCGGTCAGGGACTCTGGCAGGAGTTCCGGCAACCAGGGCGGTGGTTTCGATTCCCTCGCGTGCCGCCTTCTTCTTTGAGTCGGATAAAAAAGACACAGATGAACAATCGGGAGTATGCTGTGTGAAACTGTCAGGAAGAAATCCGATGTCGCGCTATGCGCTTGCGGTCATATTTGCATTTTTCCTCATAAAGGACACGATTTGAGCTTCGTGGTGTCGGTCGAACCTAAAACTCACCAATAGCTACGCGAGGGGGCCGAGTTTTCTTGATCGTGATTCCTTGATTCTGCGTTGTACACTCTCGACCGTCTGTTTCGGTGTTCGCGTGAAAACTAAAATCCTGCTGATCTCCGCTGCGCTTGTGCATGCAACTGTCTGTTTCGCACAGGGTTCATCTGTATCTCGCGCTCCGCTTGACTCGCAATGCCTCAAGTCCATCGACGCTTTCATCACAACCCAAATGACTCGCCAAAAGATTCCAGGTGTCGCCGTTGGCATCTATAGTCGGGGGCAGATTCTCCTCACAAAGGGATACGGACTTGCCAACGTGGAACTCAACGTGGCGGTCAAGGCAGAGACAGTCTTCCAATCGGGTTCTGTTGGCAAACAATTCGTTTCTGCTGCGATCATGATGTTGGTGGAGGAAGGTAAAATCTCGCTCGACCAGAGCATTACGACATATTTTTCTGATGCGCCCGCAGCGTGGAAATCCATTCTCATCACGAACCTCCTCTCCCACACGTCGGGTCTTTCCGAGTATGAAAGCGAAGAGCGCATCGGGTCAAAGGGCCCCTTTTATCTGCGGCTTGATTTCAGCGAGGATGAACTTCTAACAAAAATCGAGGCGCTACCGATTGAAGCGGCTCCCGGCGAGAAATGGGACTACCGCAATACGAATTACGTTCTCCTTGGCATCTTGATCCACAAGCTCACTGGCAAACCATACTACGAGTTTCTTAGAAGCCATCTCATAAATGTCTCAGGAGGATGATGGCGCAAGCGAGTTGGACCATCCCGAGGAAATTTTCTGGGTAGTATTCCCAGCGAATTACGGTACGGCGAAAGTTATGAAGCCAAGCGAACAAGCGCTCGACTTTCCAGCGACGCCGGTAGCGACGCAGAACGCGGCCGTCCTGCGTGGCAGCTGCGACCCGCACGAATTTGTGGGGCGCGATGAGTTGCACGCCGTATCGTTCGTGGATGCGCTGGTCCAGTGGATCGCTGTCGTAAGCGCGATCACCGATCATTCGTTTGGGAGCCTGGGCAAGGAAGCGTTGGTCGAGCGTGGGTTCGACGAGTTTTGTTTCATGAGGCGAAGCGCTGGCCACGTGCACGGAGAGAGGAAAACCATGGCCGTCTGCGATTGCCATGATTTTGCTGCCTTTGCCGCGCTTTGTAGGGCCGACACTAGAGCCCCTTTTTTCGCGCCGCTGAAGCTGGCGTCGATGAAGGATTCGCTCAGATCGAGCTTCCCTCGGTCTCGTAAGTCCTCGGCCAGGTTTTGCAGCAGGCGTGTCAGCAGTCCACTGCGCTGCCATTGTTGGAAGCGCCGATGGCAGGTCTGATAGGGCGGATAGCGAGACGGCAGGTCGTGCCAAGGAGCACCCGTGCGTAGAACCCAAAAGACTCCGTTCAGTACCGCACGCGTGTCTTGCCACGGTCGCCCTCGCCCATCGGCTCGTCGTTGGGGACGAAACAACGGTTCGAGAACCGCCCACTGGGCGTCGGTAAGGTCCATGCTCTCGGTTTACGCCGTTTGTCATAAGTTTCAACCGCTCAGCCGCTTGAAAGTGTTTATGAGATAACTTCTAGTGAGCGCATTTTCAAACCGCTAGGAATGACTTCTACGCGACTCATCAGTGACCGCGACATCATCCCAAATCGCGCTGCAGGTTACGAACTCGAAAACAGTGAGCTTAAGAATCAGGAATGGGTCTCGCCGACTTTCAATTCCACGGCAGATGGCACGCTCTATTTCAATGTCGTCGATCTCAACAAATGGGATGACGCGCTATACGGCACACACCTCCTCAAACAATCGAGTCTGGATCGTATCTGGACGGTTTATCCACTGAATGACGGCCAGCCAAACAGCGCTGGCTACGGATTCGGATGGAGTCTCGACAAGCAAAACAACCACAAACGCATCGGGCACGGAGGAGCTTGGCAAGGCTTCACGTGTGACATATCAAGGTATCCCGACGACAGCTTGACGGTAGTCGTTCTCACGAATCGGGCAGGTGCCAACCCAAGTTACATGGCACAGATTGTAGCCGGTCTCGCAGACTCGAACCTGCTGCCACCGAAACTCGCAGAGATTGCTGACACGCGGCCTGCACTCGCGACGACGTTGATGAAATTACTGGATCGACTCGCGGACCGACAGGAATCCGCTTCGCAGACGGCCGATACGCGAATAATACCCGACACTAAATGGGTCCGTCATCGGATCAGCGGTCTATGGCCTGGAGGCACTCTGTCACTTCTAAAGCGCATGCCCGGTGCGAGTGCGACTGAAGAGGAAACGTCGGTGTTTCGCCTTAGCAAAGGAGATGACGCAGTGTTGATCTTCATTTCGTCACATGCCGACGCACAGATTTCTGCACTCCGTACCGCGCCCGATCGCGAGTACGATTGGTAATCTGATGGCGTATTTTAGAAGTCGGGTCTACTTGGAACAATTTGTGAACGTCATGGTCCGTGAACAACAATTGCGTAACAGTGGCGATTTGCGAAGTTGGCGAAGGGCGTACGACGGCCATCTTCAGCGTCATCAACGGCGCTCTACTCAATCCCTATCCGTATAAAGAAGCAGAACGCCTGGCGACTCCCAAGGTATTCGCTGCAGACCAATTCCGTGCCTGGCGCTTTCCCGCCGCCGCCTTCGTAGACTTCAAAGAACGAAACCACACCTTTGACGATGTGTTCGGTCTCGTCTACCACCAGTTTCATCTCGCCCGTAGTCAAGTAGCGGAGGAATTTCCTGGAGGATGGGTCACTCCCGGCACTTTCGAATCCCTCGGTACAAGACCATTTCTAGCTCGCCCATAAGGGAGTTCGCACCTTTGGGGTTCATGACCAGGAGCACGAAGTCCGTGGCCTGACCGCCCAACTGGAATCCAATGTTTGCACCTTCCAGCGCGAACAGGGCGGGGGCGCTCCAATGCCCTGTAAAATGTTGCCCGGTGCGGCATGTGATCGCACCGCGACCAAAATCGCCTCCGACGCCAAACGCGAACTTCAAGACCGAGGGAATCACAATGACGCATTCGGCCTTGCTGAGCAGGTCCTTCGGAATCCCGTCCGGGATGTCCATAATTTCTTTGAACACCTGGCCGCACGTCTCGAGCCGCTTCTGTTCCCTGGTTTCGTTCGCTGCGAATATAGGACACGCCAGGAACACGGCGACGATAAGAACGGCGGCTTTTTTCATGGTATGCCCCCCGGCCTCTGTATGATTCTTCGGCTGCCAGCGGTCGGTTACAACTGGCCTGGGGGACAGCGTTGTCCCAAGAAAAAATGGACGCACCTCCGGCCCGCTTTTAAAGGCCAGTGTTCCTACAAAGACCCGCAGCGCCAGTTGACAGGCTCTCTAGAAAAGTCCTTGCTTAGAGAACTGCCCCCCTATTAATCCATGCGTCCATTTTCTATTTGACTTCACCCCACGCCATACTGAGCAAACATGTACGAAAACTCTTTCGGATTTCGCGAGAATCCTTTCAACTTGACCTGCGATCCTCATTTTCTGCACCTGACACGACCGACGAACGAGACGTTGCAGCAGCTGACACGCGGGATCCTGGATCGGAAGGGCCTGATTCTTCTGTTGGGGGAAGTCGGAACGGGTAAGACAACCCTTCTATATGCTGCACTCGACCTCTTGAGGATGAGTTCCAGGACCAAGAATCAAATTGCAACAGCGCTCGTAGTGAACCCAACCTTGACCCGAGAGGAACTCCTGGAGGCCATCTTGGATGACTTCGAGGTGCCGTGTGGGGCAACGAGCAAGCCCCAACGTTTGTCCGCGCTGGTTGAGATGCTGATCGACGTGAGGGACCAGGGCGGCACTGCTGTGGTAATTGTGGATGAGGCCCATCTGCTCACTATAGGATTGCTCGCAGAAATTCGATCGTCGTTAAGCCTGCCCGTCCACAGAAACTTGCTACAGGTAGTCCTATCTGGACAACCAGAAATTGAAGATAAACTCAGGCAAATCGAGTTGCGCGAACTCCTCCAGCACGTCACGGTCCGCTGCAAAACCGTGCCCCTCACGCTGAAGGAGACTGAAGATTACATCCGGCATCGGCTGAGAATGGCGGGAGCGAAATCTAAATCAATTTTTTCGCGTGACGCAGTAGAAGCGGTTCATCTGCATTCGCACGGGATTCCACGGGTGATTAACCTTCTCTGCGATCATGCCCTTATCAGCGCCGATCTTAACCGGATTCAGCACGTTTCCCCGCTCCTGATTGGAGAAGCCGCTGCGAAATTCCATTTCCACGAAATCAAACCACCGGCCCATCCCTTGCATAACTCCCATTCCACCAGTGTTGCTACAGCTGAAAGTGACTGCTCCGACAGTGATACCCGGGTCTCACTGGCTCCCAAGCGATCCGCCTCTGAGGTTGACTTCCCGAATCGCGTTTCGTCCGTGCGAAGCCCAGTGTCGATTCGCATTTTGATTGAGTCTTTGGATCGCTGGTGGTCTACCCGGGCTGCCTTAGTGGCAATGGTGCGGCGCATCAATCCACCGAAAATTCAGAGCGATGGAAAACTGGCTTGCCGAATCAGGTCAATAATGGAGTGGCTCCAGGCACCTTGGTCGAAAGATCGAAAGTCGGTCTGTCAGATTAGGCACCTACGCGAGCGGCTTCAGGCGCCATGGCCGTCGTCGGCGTGAAGAAGCACGTTCTTTCTGCGGCGGGAAGGGCGAAGATCGGGGCGGCTGCCAACGTGAGGCATGACGGAAGGCGGCACCTGACCCTACGCTGACGCGGTACCGGGTCATCGCGGCCGTTTTCCTCGAGAGATACAGAACTGGCCTGACGAGGACCTGTGAGCGAACCCACGATTACATCCTATGGCTGTTCCCGCTGACTGAGCCGGTCTGGAAGGCCAGCTAGGCCAAATCAATTCGGCCCGCTAGTAGGATATTTCCCGCATGCTGATCAATTGGTAGCCGCCGTTGGACTGGGGTCCAAGCGCGCTATTCTTGTCGAAATGAATTTTCCATTTCCGCCGTAGTCAATCGTCTTCGCGACGATGCGGCCGAAGAACTCTCCGTTACCTGCAACGGCCATCGCGGCATTCGGAGCATCTA
>CAVWQK010000005.1:0-1891444 GCA_963757145.1 uncultured Acidobacteriota bacterium | reverse complement strand
CTCTGGCAGGTCGATTGCGAACTTCCATTCGCTGGAATGTTCGCGGGTGAGGTTTTAATGGCGGTAGCGTATCTGAATTCATGCACCGTCATTCTGGAATTGAGCCGACCTTCTCGAGATTGTTGCTAAGGCGTCCCCAGCTGTCGCAAGGCCAAGTCCCAAAATTACCTTCCTCCGCAGAGGGAAGAGCGCAAATGATTCGAATTGGTGTAATCGGCTACGGATATTGGGGTCCCAATATCGTGCGGAACTTTCAACAGGTGGAAGGTTCGCGCGTGGTAGCTGTGTGCGACAAGAGCGACAAGGCATTGCGAAGAGTCCAACAGTCGAATCCAGAGTTGCGTGTTACTTCGAACGTTGACGAATTGCTGACCGCGACGGATATCGATGCCATCGCTGTAGTGACACCGGTTTGGACGCATTTCGAGCTGGCGAAGAAGGCACTGGCGAACGGAAAGCACGTCTTTGTGGAAAAGCCCTTTACGTCGTCGACGGCACAAGCGGAAGAACTAATCGAGTTGGCGGCACGGAAGAACTTGACGATTATGGTCGACCACACCTTCTTGTTCACGGGAGCGGTGAGGAAGATCCGCCGGCTGATCGACGACGGAACTCTTGGCCAACTGTACTACTACGACTCGACCCGTGTGAATCTGGGACTTTTCCAACATGATGTAAACGTCATTTGGGATCTTGCGCCACACGATCTCTCCATTATGGATTACCTGATCGCGGAAAAACCGGATGCGATGGTGGCCACAGGCGAAGGCCACCTGAATGGCATGGCGGACGTAGCCTTCATCACGATTTATTATCCAAACAACATCATTGGGCACCTGAATGTCAATTGGTTATCGCCGGTGAAAGTACGCACAACGCTGATCGGCGGCGAGAAGAAGATGTTGGTTTGGAATGACATCGAGGCAGACGAGAAGATCAAGGTCTACGACAAAGGGGTGCAATTCTTGACCGGCGAGGCCGTTTACGAGCAACTGGTGAGCTATCGAACTGGCGACATGTGGTCGCCCAAAGTTGAGCAAGTGGAGGCGCTTAAAGCCGAGACAGCGTATTTCATTGAGTGCATAACCGAAAACAAGCAACCGTTCAACGACGGGCAAGCTGGTCTGCGAGTAGTGCGCATGCTGGAGACCGCTGACAAATCCCTCCAACAGAAAGGGAAAATCTTCGGGCTATGAGCGACTTCAGATGCATTACAGCGGATGTGAAGCTCGGTAATGACGTATCCCTGTCGAAGTTCATCAACCTATATGGTTGCCAGATCGGCGAGGGCACGAAAATCGGTGCCTTCGTCGAGATTCAGAAAAATGCGAGCGTCGGAAAGAATTGCAAGATCTCAAGCCACAGCTTCATCTGTGAAGGCGTGACGATTGAGGATAACGTCTTCGTCGGACACGGAGTGACATTCATAAATGATTCCTACCCTCGCGCCGTCACGTCGGAAGGGCGCTTGCAAACAGAAAGAGACTGGAAGGTTGAGCGAACGCTCGTCAAGAAAGGCGCGTCGATTGGTTCAGGAGTGACGATCTTGGCGAATGTGACGATCGGTGAAAACGCGATTGTGGGCGCCGGAAGCGTCGTTACCAAGGATGTGCCTGCAAATACGATCGTCGCCGGAAACCCCGCGAAAGTGAAGAGATCCATCGATACTGCAACCATCATTTCGGGAGACCAAAAGTGAACGGACACGATGCCATTCCTTTTCTTGACCTCGTCGCCCCGCACGTAGAGCTCGAACGGGAGCTCACGGAGATGTTCAAGCGCGCCCTGCACACGGCCAGCTTCATCGGCGGTCCCCTTGTCGAACAATTCGAGCGCAGCTTCGCGGATTTCTGCGGCGTCGACTACTGTGTCGGGGCCAGCAATGGAACCGATGCGCTGCGTTTCGCGCTGATGGCCGCGGGAGTGAAAGCCGGAGACATCGCGATTACCGTGCCCAACACCTTCATCGCGACTGTGGAAGCGATCTCACAGGTCGGCGCCGAGCCGAGATTCGTGGATATCGACGAACGGACTTACAACATGGACCCGGCGAAGGTCCGTGAATATTTGCAGAAGTCGTGCACGGTCGACGAGCAGTTGGGAGTGGTGATCGACAACAAGACCGGAAAGCCGGTCAAGACTATCGTTCCCGTTCATCTGTACGGACAGACCGCGGACATGGATGCGCTGCTGGAAATCGCGAAGGAGTACAACCTGATTTTGGTTGAAGACGCCTGTCAAGCGCACGGCGCCCAGTATTTTTCAAAGAAGGAAAACCGCTGGCGCACCGCGGGGTCGATGGGTAAGGCCGCCGCATTCAGCTTTTACCCAGGCAAGAATTTGGGAGCGTGCGGCGAAGGTGGAGCGGTCACGACGAATGACGAGTCAGTGGCTAAAAAAGTGTCAATGCTTCGCGACCATGGACAGTCCAAAAAATACTACCACGATGTCGAGGGTTACAACGGCCGCCTGGATTCGATTCAAGCGGGCATTTTGTCCGCTAAACTCAAACATCTCGGGAAATGGACCCGGAAGCGAATCGAAGCCGCCGGACATTATGACCGGCTACTTTCGAATGTGGACGACGTGGTGAAACCTTACTGCCCAGACTGGGCGCGAGCCGTTTATCACCTGTATGTAGTTCGCGTTCCAGACCGTGAAGGAATGCAGAAGCATCTAGCCGAAGCCAAGATTGCAACTGGAATTCACTACCCAGTTCCACTGCACTTGCAAAAGGCTTACGCGGGAATGGGACATCGGCTCGGGGATTTTCCGGTGACGGAGAAGGTTGCACGTGAAATCGTATCGTTGCCCATGTTTCCGCAGCTCAGCGCCGAGCAATGCGAGCGGGTCGTCAATGAAATTGCCAACTTCCTGCAGAACACGGTTCCGGCGCAGGGCGGCCTTCGGCCTGTACAAGCGCAGGGCAGCTGACTCGCCCGATTCACCTACTCGATTGGAGCGCAGTGATAGCTAGCGGGGAACAGTACGCGCTGTGTTACACCCTTTCTCGCAGCTTGTTTGGTCCGCCTCGAGATAAGGTTGCTAGGGCCTCCTCGCCTATGAGATGGTTGACTGCACTACTACTTTTGCTATCGTTGGCGACTCTCGTGTGCCGCAGTTCCAAAGAAGGTCAGCCGCTGATCACAATCGGCCGAACCGCCAGCTCCGCCTAAACGCGCAATCCGAAGGATCGAAACATGATCATTACCCGTACTCCACTTCGCATTTCATTTTTTGGGGGCGGTACGGACTATCCCGTCTGGTATCGCGAGCACCGCGGCGCTGTGTTGTCGACCGCCATCGATAAGTGCTGCTACATTACATCTAGGTGGCTCCCGCCTTTCTTTGAGTATCAGAGTCGCGTCTCGTACTCGCGAATCGAGAACGTGAACGAGAACGCAATGATCGAGCACCCTTCGGTGCGCGAGTGCTTGCAATTCTTGCAAATCAACGCAGGGGTCGAGATCCATCACGTGGCCGATCTCCCCGCGCGAACGGGTTTAGGAACTAGTTCGGCGTTCACAGTAGGACTCCTGCTCGGTTTGTACGCACTCAAGAACCAGATGCGCGACAAGCATGCGCTTGCCATCGATGCTCTCCATGTGGAGCAAAACCTGATTCGCGAAGCCGTAGGGTCACAGGACCAAGTGAGCGCCGCGTTCGGCGGGTTCAATCGCATCAACTTCAATCGAGATGACTCCTTCGAAGTCAAGCGAGTCTTAGCTGCACCTGTGAGGCTTGCGGCGCTTGAGCAAAATCTAGCTCTCTACTTCACTGGCTTTTCGAGGATCGCTTCTGAAGTCGCCCAAGAGCAAGTTCGAGTGACTCCTCAGAAGACGAAAGAGCTCGAAACGATGTTCCAAATGGTGGACGAGGCGGAGGATATCGTGACAAACCCGCATCGCTCCCTGGATGAATTCGGACGCTTGCTGCACGAAGGATGGAAAATAAAGCGGTCGTTGACGCGCAAAATCACCAACGCGGACATCGATGAAATTTATGAGGCTGGGATCGATGCCGGCGCTCTCGGCGGCAAACTTCTCGGAGCTGGCGGGGGTGGTTTCTTGCTGTTGTACGTACCGCCCGAACGCCGCGATGACGTGCGACGTCGGCTAAAAAAGCTCCTGTGCGTGCCGATTGCGTTTTCCAATCGAGGGAGTCAAGTCATTGTGTATGAGCCAGAGGGCGAGTACGACGAGGGGCTAACGCGTGAGCGTCGCGAGGTCTACGCGCAGAGCGAGCGCTCCTAGAATCCGTCGGGATTTTTCAAACTATGCCACTAAGAACGCACAACAAGATCGCATTCGTGACTGGCGCCGAAGGCTTCATCGGCTCTCACTTGGTGAAGTTTCTCCAGGCCAAACAGTGGAAGGTCATCGGCGGATATTGCTCACACGGCACAAATTCGTTTCCAAGACTACCCAACCTGGGCTTCGTGCAATGTGATCTGCGGAACGGTCAAAGGGTCTCCCAAGTCCTCAATGAGCACAACCCGACTCACGTCTTCCACCTAGGGGCACAGAGCTTGCCCACGGTATCTTGGGCAGATCCTGTAGGGACCTTCGAGTCAAACGTCATGGGCTCCCTGCATTTGTTTGAGGCCCTGCGTTACATGAAGCGGCCACCGGTCATCGTTTCGGCCTGTTCAAGCGCAGAGTATGGGCACGTCCCGCCCTCCGCGATCCCGGTCACAGAAGACCAGGCGCTACAGCCTCTGCATCCCTATGGGATCAGCAAAGTTTGTCTCGATCTTCTAGCCCGTGAGTACTTCCTGGACTACAAAATACCGGCCACCAACATCAGGCTCTTCAATACAACGGGTCCAGGCAAAACCAACGATGCTCCATCGGACTTTGTCCGGCAGCTAGCTCGAATTAAGAAGGGGTCGCAGCTACCAGTGATTGAAGTTGGCAATCTGAACCCTCGTCGCGCGTTTCTGGATGTCCATGATACGGTGCGCGGTTTCTACTTGGCTGCACTGAAGGGAAAGCGGGGCGAGGCGTATAACTTGTGCGCGAGCAAGACGTTTCAAATCGGGGAGCTCTTACGTACTGCAATCCGGCTGTCAGGTGTAAAGGTCGAAGTGAAGTGTGCACCTCGCTTGATGCGACCTTCCGATGAGAAGATCATCTTCGGTCATACGGATAAGATCCGAAAAGACACGGGCTGGAAACCGCTGATGTCGATTGAGCAAACACTGGCATCGATGTTGGCCTATTGGGACGAGAAATTAGAGTCCGACTGACAGTGTCGACCTCGAGTTCATCCGGAAGCTTGTCGAGAGCTGCGATAGAGCCAGTACGTAAAGACTGTTTATGACTCCGTCCGACAATGATACGAGGGCCGTTCTGCTGGTGGGCGGAATGGGAACAAGGCTGCGTTCCGTTGTGCAGAACACTCCGAAACCTTTGGCCACGGTCGGCGAACGGCCCTTTCTTGAACTATTAGTTCGGCAACTAAGCCGTCAGGGCATCCGCCGATTGGTGATGTGTACAGGTTATCGCGCTCAAGATATCGAGCGTGATCTTGGCGATGGTTATTCGCTGGATGTAACGATCGAGTATTCCAGCGAACCCCAGCCCCTCGGCACGGGCGGCGCCGTAAAATTCGCTGCACCGCTCCTTCGGGAAGTTTCCAACTTTGTCGTGATGAACGGCGATTCGTTCATGGAAATGGATTTCCAACGTCTGATCCAATTCCATAGAGAATCGGGCGGAATCGCAAGCATCGCCGTGTTCCGCACCCGAAATGAAATGCGATACGGGACGGTGCATGTGGATTCCCATGGACTTGTAAAAGGCTTTGCAGAGAAAACGAACGCAGAGCCAAATGGGCTGGTCAACGCCGGAGTTTATGTCTTCAATCGAGAAATTCTGGAACACATCCCGGACGGACCCTGCAGCCTAGAGCGAGATATCTTCCCAAAGCTCCTGTCTCAGGGAGTCTATGCGTTGGAACAGCACGGAGTGTTTATCGACATAGGCACTCCTGAAGACTATGCCTTGGCGCAGGGGCTTTCTGATCGCCTTTATGATGCAGCTGGCGCGAAGCGACTTCCCGATTCCGGTGATAAAAAGCTGCACTGATTCCAGCATAGGGCGATATCCAGATTCGTCTTGCGATCATGGCGAACGGTTTGCAACCATGAAAATGCAATCGACAGATACTCGAAGCATGCGAGTTTGGTTCTCTTACAAGTTCAATGTGGAGGATGGATGAGAGAAACGGGTGATTTCAGCCATCGCGTTACTGCCCTAATGAAGGCTTCGATTGCCACAAAGCAGAGCATGCTGAGTAGTTCTGATCTGGTCGCGACGATCGCCAAGGTCAGCGAAATGTTGGTCGCATCGTTGCGGAACGGGAACAAAGTAGTTCTGTTCGGCAACGGTGGCAGCGCGGCGGACGCGCAACACATCGCTGCGGAGCTAGTCGGACGCTTTGCCTACGATCGGCCGGCATTGCCCGCAATGGCTCTCTCTGTGAATAGTTCTTGCGTTACGGCCATCGGCAACGACTACGGATTTGAACGAGTTTTTTCCCGGCAGATCGAAGCTTTGGCAAAAGGTGGAGACGTCGCGGTAGGTATTTCGACAAGCGGAAATTCGCCGAACGTCGTCAAGGCGATCCAAACCGCCCGCCAAATGAATTTGAGGACAGTCGGATTGACTGGGTCATCTGGAGGAACCCTTGCCGAGAGCGCGGAATTCTGCATGTGCGTTCCGTCTAACGATACCCCCCGTATTCAGGAGTGCCATATTCTAATCGGCCACATTCTTTCGGAGCTTGTGGAGAAGGAAATTTACCCCGCAGAGAGCGGTGCTTCTCGGCCGTGACCACGTCGCTGGCATCATGAATTTGGTCATAGTGATTCTCAAGTTGAAATGGTCAAACAAAGATTGAAAGCTTTGCCGTTCCTCGCCCGACGCAATCGCGGGCACTCGCTCAGCTTTGCCCTTGCGAGCTGAGTCGCCGGCTCCGCGTATTGGTGAAGTGGGCGCCTCGGTGCTTTCAAAACGTTATGAATTCGGCACCGAACCTTCGGTTCAAAGACAGCTTGCATGAAAAATAAAGTCCTGATCATCGTTGAAAATCTACCCGTTCCCTTTGACTCACGCGTGTGGAAGGAAGCTTTGTCCCTGTCCGCGAACGGGTATGAGGTCACCGTGTTGTGTCCTAAAGGCAAGGGCTACAACGCGGGCCACGAACTTCTCAATGGGATACACGTCTATCGGCACCCGATGCCAAGAGAAGGAAATACTCCCCTAGGTTATCTCCTCGAATTTGGCAGTGCACTATTTTGGGAATTCTTCTATACATGGTGGATTTTTCTTCGGCACGGATTCCACGTCATTCAAGGCTGTAATCCACCAGACGATGTCTTTCTGGTCGCCCTCCCCTTTAAACTCCTAGGCGTGAAATACATCTTCGATCATCACGATGCAAACCCGGAACTTTACCTCGCCAAGTACGAAAGAAAGGATTTCCTCTACAAGGCTCAGGTCTGGCTCGAGCGCCTAACCTACCGTTTCTCCGATGTCGTAATGGCCACGAATGGAAGCTACCGGGACCTCGCCATATCCAGGGGGAACATGGATCCTCATGACGTCTTCGTGGTTCGAAATGGGCCAGATCTCGCGACCTTTAAACCTGTTCCAGCCAACCCTGCTCTCAAATTCGACAAGCCTTACTTGGTCGGGTATGTCGGTACGATCAGCGTTCAGGAAGGTTTAGATATTCTATTGGATGTGGCGCTCCACCTCAAAAACTTGGGGCGTCGCGACATTCATTTCACTTGCGTCGGCGGGGGCCCCGGATTGCCCGGGCTTGAGAAAATGTTGCAGGAGAAGCAACTCGGCGACATGTTTAACTTCACGGGCAGGATTCCCAACGAACGCCTCTTGGAGATTCTGTCCACGGCCGACATTTGCGTGAATCCGGATAAACCCTGTGAAATGAACGATATCTCCACGATGATTAAGATCATGGAATACATGGCGCTCGGCAAGCCCATCGTCCAATTCTCTCTGAAGGAAGGTCGTTTCAGCGCCCAGGAAGCCGCGGTGTACAGTGACAATCAGAACCAAGTGCCTGATTTTGCCGCTAAAATCCTTTGGTTGATTGAGCGTCCGGAGGAGAGAGAACGAATGGGAAAATTCGGACGCAAACGAGTGTTGGACGAGCTTGCTTGGGAATATTCCGTGCCCCATCTCCTTGCTGCCTATCAACGCGCGTTCAACAAGCGTGAGCGGAAATCGTCTCTCAGCCAAGCTCCAGACATCGAGACCGGATCAACCCTTCGCCGCTGATTCGTTGGTTGGCATGCTCCTTCGTGGATCGAGACATTTCGAGTTGAACGAAATCGATTTCCTGCTTGCCGGCGGCGAGACGTTTCAAAGCGCCTGTTTCACGGCGTCCAACATGTCCTCCGTTCGACAGCGATGCGAACGGCACCAGCCCCCGCTGCGCGCCAATGCCAAATCCAGCCCCCTCTCGGTTTCCGCGACCGCAGCATCGTTGCTCCCGAGCTTCCTTCGTTCCTTATTCCGCTTCATCCTGCAAACGGTAGAGCGTATAAGCAATACTGCGCGTGTTTCTGACACGTTTTCGTTCTTTATTGCCTCTCGTACGATCTGCCGTTCTTCTTCCGGGGATAATCCACGCGCGGGTTCTCGGCCAAGCTGCCTCGTGTTTGAGGGCCATGAAATATATCGAATTTAGGCAGTCTATTTTGAGTGTAGAGCACTAGATTGAAGACTTCGAGTTCAATGTCGTAGCTCGCAAGAGAAATGTGCGCGAAACGGTTCGAGTACTCACGTGCGATGAAGTCCCGGCCGTAGGTGTTGACTCGCTCGCGCAGGTCCTACTCGACGTCATCTGCCAGGTATTGGATCTTGCGCCCACGCGAATTCGCGGCGCGGCAGAGTCGACGGAACAGTCAAGGCCTTAAGGGTGCTGGAAGCGTTTCTGAACTGAGCGACTCATTCGGAGAGCGGGAATACCTCTTGATCATGATTTGCGTCGGGATCAGGTTGGAGCCGACAGGAAACGCTTTCGCAAACCTTGGTAACAATTTGCCTCATTCCGCCGTTTTTGGAATAGGTCATTATCTCAGTGTGATAACGTAACAGACGCGGACAAACAACTAAAACGCGCGGGTGGATAGGCGTTGTCCTGCAACGGAGTCGTCGCGATCCCTTGATTGGTAACCGATTTGGAAGCAACCCGCACTGATTTCCCGCGTCGCCAATCGGGTTGACTCCCGGGTTTTAGAAAGTAATATGAAGGAACTAGACGACGGTAGGAATGGTTATGGGTTTGCAGGTGGATGCTGAAGGATTCGTGACCCACGCCCACGAGTGTCGCAGGGTACACTCTAACAGAGTGCGCCGCCTTAGCTTCCCAATGCGCAACGGGAACCCTTCGAAACGCGAAAACATTGCACGTTCACATCCTACATCCGCTCTCAGATCGCCGTTGGGATGATCTCGTTGCCCGCCACCGACACGCATCGGTATTCCATCAGCGAGGTTGGCTCGAAGCGCTATCGCGTACCTATGGATACGAGCCACTGGTTTTGACCAATTCTCCGGCTGGCTCGACAGTAGAGAGCGGCATGGTCGTGTGTCGAGTCTCGAGCTGGTTGACGGGCACCCGCTTGGTTTCGCTGCCTTTTGCAGACCACTGCGAACCCCTGCTGAACGATCCCACGGAGACACGGACGATCGCCAGGTGGTTGCGAGACGAGTGCGATCGCAATAGCCATCAGTACGTCGAGCTTCGCCCGATATCGGATCTTCAGGTTGCCGAATCGGGTCTAAAGCCAACCGGTTCCTTTTGGCTCCATAAGTTAGACCTGGGCGACAGTGTGGAGAGAATTTTCGGTCGGCTGCATAAGAACTCCTTTCAGCGAAAGATCCGCCGAGCCGAAAAAGAACACCTTTCATATGAGGTGGGCCGTTCTCGAGAGCATGTGGACGAGTTCTATAAGCTTCTGTTGATGACGAGGAGGCGCCATCATCTGCTCCCGCAGCCGCGAAGTTGGTTTGCAAACCTGGTTGAATGTATGGGTGACAAAGCCGACATCCGGATGGCCCGTAAGTCTGGCATTCCAATTGCCGCGCTGCTTACACTGCGACACCGCTCGCGTGTCGTTTACAAGTACGGATGCTCCAACGCAGCATTTCACAGCCTTGGCGGCATTCCATTCTTGTTTTGGCGGCTCATCGAGGAGTGCAAATCGTTGGGTGCGGAAGAGATCGATTTGGGCCGTTCGGATCTGGATCACAAGGGCTTAGTTGCCTTTAAGGATCGGCTAGGGACGAGCAAGCGTTTGCTGACATACCATCGCTACACAAATGTGGGAGCACGACGAGAAGCAGCGCCTTGGCAGTGGTGGGGATTCCGCGACATCCTGCGCAATTTGCCGGACGCTTTTTTCTCCAAGGCGGGCGGAGTTTTTTACAGACACATGGGTTAGTCGGGTGAGATCACGATTGTGTTCACGGTGCGATCCTTGGTAAAAAATCCAGCGAAACGGGAGCCGCAAGACGATGAGAGTCCTACTGACAGGCCACAAAGGTTATATCGGTGCGGTTGCAATGCAGTTGTTTCGCGAGGCGGGACACGAAGTCGTTGGTCTCGACACCGACCTCTACGCCGGCTGTGATTTCGAACAGCCCGAATCAAAAACAGCCGAGATACGCAAAGACATTCGAGACATAACAGTAGCAGACTTGGATGGATTCGATGCCGTAGTGCACCTGGCGGCACTATCGAACGATCCGGTTAGCAATCTCGATCCCAGCCTCACATACGATATTAATCATAGAGCTTCAGTGCGGTTAGCCGAACTTTCGAAACGAGCGGGGGTCAGGCGCTTCGTCTTCTCATCCTCCTGTAGTACCTATGGCTCGGCCGGTGATGAGTTCCTCGAAGAAACAGCGGCGCTCAACCCCATTACTCCATACGGTGAGTCAAAGGTATTGGTTGAACGCGACGTCGCTGCCCTCGCGGATGAGAAGTTCAGCCCGACTTATATGCGAAATGCAACTGCGTACGGTGTGTCTCCGCGGCTCCGGTTGGATTTGGTGCTGAATGACTTCGTGGCGTCGGCCTTTACAACGGGTCGGATCCTTATTAAGAGCGACGGAACCCCGTGGCGCCCGATTGTGCACATACGGGACATAATCGGCGCAATGTTATCCGTGTTAGAGGCCCCAGTGAACGTCGTACACAACGCGACCTTCAACGTAGGCCAGACGACGGAAAACTACAGAGTCAGCGAACTTGCGGACATCGTCGCTGAGACCGTCCCGGGGTGTCATATCGAATACCTTCCTGGCGGTGGTCCGGATAAGCGTTGTTATCGGGTGAACTGCGACAAGATCGGGCGTCTGTTACCCGACTTCCGGCCACAATGGACCGCTCGCAAAGGGGCGCAGGAACTTTACGATGCCTATCGCGTTCGTAATTTCACCGCAGAGGATATGAATTCTGGGCGCTATTTCCGGATTCACAGCATTCAAGGACTCTTGCAGCGCGGGAAGCTAGACGCCACCCTTCGCTGGAAAGCACAGGACCCCGGGAAAACGCTGTCGGTGCCGATCACAGCGAGTTAACACAAGAAATCGGTTTGTCCCATGCGGGTAGGGCCAAGCGCCCTTTCATTTCGGCTCTGCCAGGCCTGGAAACCGAGGCAAGAATCCGGCCCAGACCAATGGTGCTTACACCTGCGAATCCGAATTCGGACTGGGTATCGTTTCATCTCGGCTCGGACAAGCTCTTGCGACCGAATCGCCCGATCGCGGCGGAGGCTGGAGCAGAGCTCGAATTTGTCTGTATGGACGGCCACCGTTGCGGTGGACTCAGGTCGCCAACGCTGGCGACCTCAATGCGGAAAACATGCCAAGGATTGGACGAGGTCCTTTTCCCGCTCACCTAGAAATCTATCGATGAAGATATTCCTAACCGAAGAGACATTGGTTTCTTTGGGATCAATTCCATCGAGTACGTTTTTTCGTCCGCTGCGCCCCGAGTCATTCGCGGCGCGCGTGCTCACGCGCATAATCAGCGCACACTATTCGGGCATTCAGGAACTTTTGAGCGCGAGCTTCGACAGCCCGATCATCACCGGCACCGAGGTCTTCGATTGGGCCGAACCTCCACCGCATCCACAATTCTCTCGTGCCTTGCCGCTCAGGCCGGGCGTCCTGCACAGCGACAACATCGAGAGGAGCCCCTCGGCGACAAGCAGTTCGGCGTGTTCGAATACAAACAGTCTCAGGCACGAACGCGAGACGCATCCGATGCCGCCTGGCTACTTCGACAGGGAAGCCGCTAACTTGCTGACCAAATTCCACCGCCGAAGCCAATCGCCAGGAAAAGCTGCTTGAAGTCTTCCCCGAAGCCCCTGTGGCCGAAACACTGCAGAACCTTTGGCGAGACTCAGCCGTTCCCTGTATCGCAACTGGTTGAAATATCTAACGTCGAAGAAAACCACCACTCGAAAGCCACGGCTCATTTTCGTCGGAACCCCAGCGAAATCCGACGTTCTGTCACAATAAGTGCGACGTTACGCGCTACCTCTATTATCATACGTGTTGCGGAATGAGGGGCATTCAAAGCTGCCGTCGGGCAAACCTTGTCTCGGGTCTGATTCACAGGATCGGGTTTGGCGTTCTGCAAATGGTCAGGCCATCCGAGGTCGCGGAGAAAAAACCTCGAACTCTTGCGGGCATTGTTCGAGTGGAACTACCGAATCGACCTTAAACGCCTCGTCGAAAAAGGCGAAGAGCCAGAGATCGTGTTCAAGCCCGCTGATCGCATCTTGGAGCACTGATGCGGTACTCGTTTCCGGTTTTCAATGAAAGTAACGGCAGCGCGGACCAAATACAACTTTAATCCGAGGCCCCTCTCCCATGGACATCAAGATCGAGTCGCGTCATCTCGAAGACATTGTCGTGCTTGTTCCTGACGTATTCCAGGACGAGCGTGGCTTTTTTATGGAGACGTATCGCGAGGACCAGTTCAGAAACCATGGTCTGCCCTATCATTTTGTACAAGACAATCATTCCCGGTCCGCTCGAGGCGTTGTCCGCGGGCTACACTTTCAGTGGGACCCCCCGATGGGCAAGTTGATGCGGGTGACTCTGGGAAGCGCCTTCCTGGTGGCCGTCGATATCCGCAGGGGATCTCCCCATCTGGGCAAATGGGTCGGCGTCGAAGCCTCGGCCGAGAATCGTCGTCAGGTCTGGGCACCGGCCGGATTCGCGAGGGGCTTCTGCGTTCTCTCCGAGTTTGCTGAAATTCAGTACAAAACGACCGGGCTGTACAACAACAAGGGCGAATCGGGAATTCTCTGGAACGACCCTGCTGTTGGCATTGAATGGCCACTGCCAGAGTCGCAAATTCATCTTTCAGAAAAAGACCAGAAGGCGCAAACGTTGAAACAGTGGCTAGACTCAACGAACTCAGAAAATTTTAAGTTCTAAGCATTCGGTCGAGAGGAATCGTAGGCCCGCATCGAAATTCAAAGTTCGTCCTCTGGAGCTAGATCATGAAAATCCTCATCGCTGGTGGCGCTGGTTACGTTGGCAACGTCCTCATCCCGAAGTTGCTCGACCGTGGCTACAAGGTCGACGTTGTCGACCTCTTCTGGTTTGGCAACAACCTCCCTTCGCAGGTAGGAATCATTCGCAAAGACATTTTCCGCCTCACTGTGGAGGACCTCGAGGCCTACGACCAGGTGATCTTCCTGGCAGGTCTTTCGAACGATCCCATGGCCGAATTCTCGCCGAGCAAGAACTTCATCTTCAATGCCGCGGCTCCGGCCTATCTCGCCTACACCGCGAAAAAAGCAAAGATCAAGCGCTACATCTACGCTTCTTCCTGTTCGGTCTACGGCTACACCGAAGACGAACTCTTCGACGAGACGCGCCCGGTCAGCTCCAACTACCCCTACGGCATCTCAAAGCTTCAGGGCGAACAAGCCGCCATGCAACTCGCTGACGAGAACTTTTCCGTAATTGCGCTCCGCAAAGGCACGATCTCCGGTTACAGCCCGCGCATGCGCTTCGATTTGATTATCAACACCATGTTCAAGAACGCCGTACGCGAGCGCACCATCACCGTCAACAACCCTTCAATTTGGCGACCGATTCTCGCCATTGAAGACGCCGCTACGGCGTACACCCGCGCGATCGAGGCCAACAACAAACTCACCGGCATTTTCAACGTGGCCTCCGGTAACTACACCGTCGGCGAAGTTGCCGATCTCGTTCGCGACGCCGTCGGCGAGCGCCTCGGGCTCAAAGTCAATCTAAACATTAAGCATATTCAAGACTTCCGCAACTACAAGGTCAGCACCGCTAAGGCCAGCAACGTTCTCAGCTTCCACCCCACCGCCGACGTGAAGTCGATCGTTTATAGCCTCGTCGACAACATGGACAAATTCACAGACTGGGACAATCCGCTCTACTCCAACATCGAGTCGCTGAAAAAGCTCGAGGCCGCCATTGAAACACACACTCTCGCCGGCGCCGTCGATCGATGAAGATCGCCGTCATAGGTGCCGAAGGCCAGCTCGGCGTCGACGTCGTAAATGCGTTCAGACACAATGGGGATGAAGTTCGTCCTCTCACCCACTCCGATATTGAACTGTCCGATCTCGACTCGGTCGCAAACGGCCTCCGAGAATTTTGCCCTGGCGTGGTCGTCAACACCGCGGCGATGCATCACGTAGAAAAGTGCGAGGCTGATCCGCAAAAAGCCTTCGCGGTAAACGGCCTCGGCTCACGCAATCTCGCCACGGTCTCGCGCGATATCGGTGCCGCCCTGGTGCACGTGAGCACCGACTACGTTTTCGACGGCGAAAAAGCGCAACCTTACGTGGAAGAAGATGCTCCTCGTCCCCTAAACGTCTACGGAAACACGAAGCTCGCAGGCGAATATTTTGTCCGCGGTCTCGCCAAGCACTTCGTGCTGCGCGTTTCTGCGATTTACGGCAAAAACCCATGCCGGGCGAAAGGTGGCCTCAACTTCGTTGAGTTGATGCTCAAACTCGCGCGCGAGCGCGGCAAAGTCCGGGTGGTCGACCATGAATTCGTCACGCCGACGCGCACCACCGATATCGCGCTGCAGATCGTGGCTTTGAGCCGCTCCGACGCCTACGGTCTCTATCACTCCACCGCGGAAGGCGAATGTTCGTGGCACGCGTTCGCCGCCGAAATATTCCGGCTCACGAATACGCCGGTGACGCTTGAAATCGCCGGGCCGAATGAATTTCCGGCCAAGGTCCCGCGTCCTTTGTATTCCGTGCTCGAAAACAAGGCGCTCAAGAAACACTCCCTCAACGTTTTCAGACCCTGGCAAGAGGGCCTTCGGGAGTACCTCTCTTAGGACACGCACAGCCGCCTAGCCAGGAAGCCAGGCGCTTCCGATGCTAACTAGAATTCCCGATGAGCGGCCGTGGTCGGTAGGTGTTACTGCCTTTGTTGGACGTTTAAGCGGTTCCTAATTTTTTCAGATTCAGATACGATCAGCAAAAATGACCAGCTCAATCCATGAATCCGGGAGCGGAGCAGCCTCGTCCACCCCAACACTGCAACGATCTCGCGTTGGCGACGATTGGCTAATGACCGCCGCCTACAACAAAGAGGAGAACCAATGATTCCGAGTTGCGCAAGCAGTTGATCCAGAATGCCTCGGAATTCAGTGAGGTTTTCACTTGCGATGAGTGCAAGGATATTTACCTGAGCCCGTTCGCCCGACGCGCCTCTCACGGCGAACCCAAACGTGCCTTCAAGACATGAGTTTAGCAATAAGCTCCTTGTGAGCCGGGTTCTGTCGGGTAATAATTTAGTAAGGCGGGATTTGGCTCATGACAGAGCCGGGACCAACGCCAGTGCTAAGGAGAAACGAGGCCATATGAAAGGCGTAGTCCTTGCGGGAGGCACCGGCAGCCGACTGAATCCTCTCACCCGCGTCACCAATAAGCACCTCCTGCCGATCTACGACAGGCCGATGATTTACTATCCCATTCAGACGCTGATCAATGCGGGGATTCAGGAGATTCTTCTCGTCACCGGCGGGAAAAATGCTGGTGATTTTCTCCGGTTGCTCGGCAACGGACGTGATTTTGGCCTGAAACATCTCAACTACACGTATCAGGAGGGCGAGGGAGGAATTGCTGAGGCGCTTGGGTTGGCAGAATATTTTGCGGCCGGCGAATCGATCTGCGTTATTCTTGGCGACAACATCATAGAGAGCAATATCTGTGAAGCAGTACAACGTTTTGAGAAACAGGGGAACGGCGCCAAGATCCTTTTGAAAGAAGTCGCGGACGCCCAACGGTTCGGGGTTGCAGAAATTCGAGATAATCACGTCGTCGGCATCGAAGAGAAGCCGAAGAATCCAAGGTCCAACTATGCGGTCGTCGGAATTTACCTTTACGATTCCACCGTTTTCCAGAAGATTCGCAGACTAAGACCGTCTGGCAGAGGAGAATTGGAAATCACCGACGTCAACAACTTCTATATCCAGGAAAAAAAGTTGACGTATGAAATTCTCGAAGGCTGGTGGACCGACGCCGGGCAATTTGAGTCTCTCCTTCGTGCAAACAATCTCGTTGCAGAAACAGGAGCCAACAAGTTGCCGCTTTCCTCTTCTTCATTCGTCGGGGCGCCGGCCAGGAAATGACTCGATGAAACTTTTTGTGACGGGTGGCGCCGGCTTTATCGGATCCAATTTTATTCGCTGCGTTCTAGGTACTTCTGAACACTACACTATAGTCAATTTCGACAGCCTTACCTACGCTGGCAACCTGGCAAACTTGGATTCCGTAACGAATAGCCCGGACTATCATTTCGTCAGAGGGAATATCTGCGATCCCATTGCCGTCGAAGGGGCCATGGCTGCTTGCGATGTAGTGGTGCATTTTGCCGCAGAGTCCCACGTCGATCGCAGCATTTACGAACCGGCCGCGGCCATTGAAACGAACGTTAAGGGAACGTTCATCCTGCTGCAAGTGGCAAGAAAACTGCAAATCCGCCGCTTCGTCCACATTTCGACCGATGAGGTCTACGGCGATATACAGCCAGACTCGTTCGCCGACGAAAATAGTCCTCTGCAACCTAGCAGCCCCTATTCTTCTTCCAAAGCGGCGTCCGACTTGCTCGTCCGTTCGTACGTGCGGACGTACGGATTTCCGGCTCTGATCACGCGATCTTCAAACAATTATGGGCCTTATCAGTTTCCGGAGAAGTTTCTGCCCCTGATGATTACGAATGCTCTGGCCGATAAGCCTCTCCCGATCTATGGCGACGGGAAACAGCAGCGCGACTGGCTCCATGTCGAAGATCATTGCCGCGGCATTCTCGCTGTTCTCGAAAAAGGACGAATCGGCGAAGTCTATAATCTTGGTGGCGCGGACATTGAAGAAAATCTATCGATCGCCCGGCGCCTGCTTCGTGTCATGGGAAAGCCGGAATCCTTACTTTCGTACGTGAAGGACCGACCGGGCCATGACCGGCGCTACGCCCTCAACTGCGCGAAAATAGAGCGCGAGCTCGGTTGGAAGCCCCGCATCCCTCTCGATGAGGGTCTACGTCAGACCATCGATTGGTACAGTGCGAACCCAGACTGGACGGCCGGAATTCGCGGCGGAGAATATCGTACGTATTATCAAAAGTATTACGAAAACCGTGATGCTTCGCTGCAGGCTATCGCCGAGGCCAGACGGGAACGTTCCGCCTGAACATGCAGCGACTAGAAACAGCCCTGCCAAGCGTGTATGAATTGTGTCCCCGCCTTCACCGCGATGCACGTGGATTTTTTATAGAAACCTATCATCGCCAGCACTTTTTTGAAGCGGGTATTACGGACGTGTTCGTTCAAGACAATCATTCGCGCTCGACCCGCGGTACTCTTCGTGGACTGCATTACCAACTGCGCCGCCCTCAAGCCAAGCTATGTCGAGTCGTCGAAGGCGAGGCTCTTGATATTGCTGTGGACATTCGGCGTGGCTCGCCGCATTTCGGAAAATGGACTGGCGTAGTTCTTTCTGACAAAGCACACAATCAACTCTACATCCCTGCTGGTTTCGCACACGGATTTCTGGCTCTTTCGGATGTGGTTCAGTTCCTGTACAAATGCAGTGACTTCTACGACCCGGCGGACGAACACGGCATCGCCTGGAATGATCCCGATCTGAAAATATCTTGGGGCATCGATAAACCTGTATTATCCGAAAGAGATGCCAAATTTCCGCATCTCGAAGTCGTCCCTGCAGAGCTCTTGCCGGACTTTCGCGAAAGATGAAACCACGAATCCTGCTGACCGGGAAAACCGGGCAGATCGGTGCCGAGTTAGCGACCCTACTACCCCGAATTGGTTATGTCATCGCACCGGACCGGCACGAACTGAACCTCTCAAATCCCATCGAAATTTCTCGCGTGATCCGAGAGATTCGGCCTCACCTCATCATCAATGCGGCCGCATATACTGCCGTCGATCAAGCCGAGAAAGAGGAAGGGATTGCGCGTGCCATGAATACCGAAGCGCCGGCGATCATAGCCGAGGAGGCCAAAAAAATTGGCGCGGGTGTCGTGCATTATTCGACCGACTACGTGTTCGACGGATCCAAGAACTCGCCCTATCTGGAAACTGACAGGCCAAATCCACTCAGCGTCTACGGTAAAACCAAGCTAGCAGGCGAGCAAGCGATCCGAGACGCCGGTTTACCTCATCTGATCTTGCGGACCGCTTGGGTTTACGCCACTCGCGGTCGAAACTTTCTACTTACGATTTTGCGCATCGCCACACAGCACGAGGAATTGAGAATCGTGCACGATCAAATCGGGGCTCCAACATGGAGCCGCGAAATCGCACAGGCAACCGTATCGATTGTGGAACGCGGCTTCCAAAATCGCAGGAGGAGCTCACCGTTTTCCGAATTTAGCGGTACGTATCACATGACCGCGGCAGGCGCGACAAACTGGTACGAATTCGCTTGCGCCATTTTGGAAGAAGCCGCGAAACTGCTGCCACGTCCTCCTTGGTTCGATGCGGCCACGAACGGCTGTCCAATTCTGGCTCGACGCATCATCCCTATCTCAACTGCGGAGTATCCAACCCCGGCCAAGAGACCTCCCTATTCGGTGCTGTCGAATGCACTCCTCGCTCGAACGTTTGCCCTACAACTGCCTGCCTGGCATGTGCAATTACAGTCTGCCTTTGGCGAAAGCCGGTCGAACGAGGCCCCCCATCGCCCGGGGCTTTGAGTTTCGGAAATCATCGAAGGAGGTCGACAGACCGCCGGCGCGGGAATCATCCTCGTCCGCGCCACGGCGAGGAGACTGCTGAACCTCGCGCCTGCCGGGTGAAGTCGAGGCTTTGCCGTTTAGCGATGGTCCCGGGGCCCCAGACACCGAGTTCACCCCTCGAAACCTCCCTCAGCCTTTCCTGCTGGTCTCCGCATCCAAAACCCAGTAGCCTACGCGCTACAGGAGGGCGATCTTGCCGAAAACCTCTGTGCTGATCGTCGACGACCACGAGGCTGTCCGCCGGACGCTGCGCCTTCGATTTGAGGCGCTGCCTGACTTTTTCATTTGCGGCGAGGCCGTGAACGGCGTCGACGCCGTCGAGAAGGCGCAACAATTTACGCCCGATCTTGTCATTCTGGATTTCGCCATGCCCGACATGAACGGCCTGGAAACTGCGACCGCGCTGAAGTTCATGCTTCCCGCCGCTAAGCTCTATCTCCTTACGGCTCATAGTAATCGAGAGCTTGAGTTGGCTGCCCGCGACGCAGGCATTAACGCCGTCTATTCCAAGTACGAAGACCTGAGCGCGCTTTTCCGCCGTGTTAAAATTGACTGCCTCTTGAACCAAGCCGACTCGAGCGAATCGAAATCAACCAACGCCAACTCAGCCGCAGATGCCCCTACGACCGACAAGTCCAGCATCCACTAGGGTTTTCATAGGATCGAAATGCGGGATTCGTTCCCGACCGCAAGTTAAATTCGCGCGGCGTTTTAGTCGATCGCCGAGGAAGAGCCAGCCGATCGTTTGAGGCCCGCGCGCAACTGCATCAGCCCTGTGGCGACAACGGCGGCCAACACCAAAATCGTACCAATCAATTCCATCGTGAGCACGCGCTTTCGCCGATTGCGCACGCGTACAAAACCTGCGAGGCTCGGCGCCCTGAATTCTACGAAACCCGACTGCGAACACGGGTGCGCATGAAGACCACAGTGCGCGGATGATATTCGAACCGTCGGCGACGTTACTCGGCGGGGACTGCGCGAGAACGCAAGACCGATCGCAGAATAATGCAACATTTTCCCAAATTTTACCGAACATTAACGCCTCGCAGAGGCCGCCGCTGTGGAAAACCCATCCGCGCTGGCTCACCAAGGCCAGGTCAGCTGGCCTCGGTGAGCGTCCCAAGTTTGGCGAGTGAGCAAGGCTCGCGCAGCCTCGGTCGTCGCGTCGGGCACCTGGAATTTCCCGATTCTGTTGTCCCGGCGGATTGACCGACAGTTGCCGCCACTCTATGATGTAAGTCTCAACGTTTCAACAAATCCGGGGTCGTCTAATTGGTAGGACACCAGCCTTTGGATCCAAACCCGGGGATTCGCTAACCCCTCTGAAATCAGTAAACGCTTGATTCCAAAGTGCGTTACTGTTTTACTCCATTCGCCTCCGTTTCGCTTTTTTCGAGTGTTTTATAGTTGTTCGGGGACAAAACGGGGACAATGGTAGGCTCCGACGCGCGTGTCCGAATTCGACAAAATTCGCCCAGTCTACGAAGCGTGCGTCGCCAACGCTGATCGTCTCTTGTCCTCTGCAAAACAGCTGTCCAAGCCAGAACAGAGGCACATTGCCTTCCACCTCGCCGTAATGGCGCTTGAAGAGATCGGAAAAGCTTCGATGATTCTGACCCAGCTTGGTCCCCATGGAACAAATGCTGACGATGAATCAGAAACCGAGACCGAGCTCAAAGGACTGGACAACCATGAGCGCAAGCTGTTTTGGGCCCTCTGGACTCCGAGCATGGCGACGGGCAGTCTTTCCGTTGAGGAATTCCGCGAGCTACAAGGTATGGCGAAGCGGCTTCATGAAGAGCGTCTCGACAGCCTCTATGTGGATGCATCCGTTCCTCGATTCGAAATAACGGAAGCCTACCTAGACCGAGTCCTCTCGATGACCACCTCCAGAGTAGAAATGGAGAAAGCGCAACCGCTCAAAGAACCGGACCAAGCGAAACGAGACAAGTTGGAGTGGTTCACGACTGCCTTCGAAGACAGTCAGTTAAGAGGTTTCATTCTCAGCTCCGAAAGCATGGCTAAGTTGGCCGAAGCAAAAGGCGACTCGAATCAATGGATCAGTTGGTTGAAGGAGCAAATTGATAGCCTGAACGCCAAAAACCAGGAGCTGCTGCAGAAAGAACTCAACAAAAGTCAGGGAACTCCGGGGCCAAATGACATTCCAAAGTGGCGGATTAAGGTCCGTTTCCACACTCCCACCCACATCATTCGTCAAAAAAATCTAGAGCAATGGAACAAAGTCTCTAAATGGATCCAACTCTACAAGACAAAAGATAGCAGCGAACTCGTCGTCTTTCTGACGCTCAACAGCAGCGTACCTATCCAGGCTATCTGGGATGTTAGTTACACTCTGTGTAACTTGTTCGCAATTGCGCTTAGCATTGCCGCCGTTGGTATCTTTTGGTGGTACGTCCCGTCGTTCACTGCCAGATTCTACGAAGAAGCATTCGACATCGAGAACGAAGCTAGTTTCGTTTTCGAGCGAATTCCCCCGATACGTTTGCAGCTGGATGTAAGAAAATTGGCACCTCAGGAACTCTTGCGCGCAGGAGTCATCCTCGGTCACATGGTCAGGGGCTCACTTCAACACCGGGAAGCCTACAAGCACTACTATCAGGCCTTAGCGCTCATCGGCAAAAATGACATATTTAGCCAGTTTGAGGTAAATATCGCCGTGGAATTTCTTGCGGCGCTGCGCGAGGGTCTCAGGGCGTTCGGCGATTGGAACGGTGAGTCCGAAACGCTCAACGCAGCGATTGAGAAGGTTTTGGCCGATTGGAGTGATTCTGACGCTAGAGATCATTTTAGAAAACTCATCGACAGCGTAGCCGGCGCAGCAGCACAACAGCAACTCAGCCAACCGATTCTCTTAGATGACGCTATGAAAATGAAAGCGCTCTGCGATTTGTATCTCACCAACCGGATTAACGAAGACATTAAAAAATTGGCCGTGGCGAATTCGCCGGCCGGCAACTCTACTCAGTCGAATGGGGCTGACAATCCTGGCAGTGTTTAAATACTTGACAGCTGTATAGCGGAAGTGTCAGGCTGCTTCGTGTAAGAAGCGGGACGCGTTCGGACGGCAATCCGAACACGCCCCTAATCACCAAAGGAGAGTTAGCTCCATGGCAACTAAAATCAATTGTAGCAGTCCATCCCCCCGAAACCTCTCGTCCCCAAAGAAGCGCGCATCCGTCATCCTCGATCGGTTGCGATCTCACCGTCACCTCACCTCGACTAACGAGTTCGCAGTTGACCGTTTGCTGCGCGGACGGGTCCTTCCGTTCGTTGTTAAGGCGCGCAAGCGAGCGCGCCGAGGAGAATGAGCCAATGCCTACCGGAAAACTTCGTGAAGAACGCACACTCAATCACCGTGATGAGAATGCAGAGCTGCTGGATGATTTCCTCAAAAGTCTTGAAGCTGCGAACCGCTCTCGGCACACAATCATCGCGTATCGCCACAGCGTCGAAGATTTTCTCGATTTCACGCTCGGCCTCAGCGTCGCCGAGACCAGGCACCGAGAGATTACCGAGTGGATCCATTTTCTAAAAACGCGCGGATCGAAAGGTTCAACCATTTCACAGCGCCTCTATGCGCTCCGATCTTTTTTCGACTATGCAACGGTCGCGGGCGTCGTGAAGGAATCGCCGGCGCGTTTGGTTCAAAACCATCACGTGACGCGCAAGCTGCCCCGATGGCTGAGCATCGAAGACATGCATAAACTGTTGGCCGCGGCCGAAACTCCTCGTGACCGTGCGCTTGTGTACTTTTTCTGGTCGACGGGTTGCCGCATCGCAGAAGTTATTGGTCTGCGCATCGAAAATATCGACTGGAATGGACGCACCGCCAGGGTAATCGGCAAGGGCGACAAAGAGCGACTCGTACCGCTCGGCGTTAAGACGCTGGAGTCCCTGAAACAATACCTGCTAAGCGACCATCGTCCGACGGCGACCAGCGGCCCGTTGTTCCGGGCTGACATTTCGCAGAAAGGCAGCGTTTCACTTCAGCGAGGCCGGTGGTGGTCGGTTTTCTACCGAGAGACCGTAACGGACGCAAGGGGAAAGACTAGACGCGTGCGCCGCTGCAAGGGCCTGGGAGCGGCAGCGACGCGCGAGGAAGCCGAGGCAGCGGCCCACCGCATGGTTGCCAAACTTCGCGAAGAATCGCCGGAGACCATCTGTCATGCATTCGATCCCGATAAGCCGCTCGATCAGCGGTCAATCAGATTGGTTTTTCGCAAGCTGGGCGTGAAAACCGGTATCGGCAGAGTTCATCCTCACATGTTCCGGCACACCTTTGGAACGCACTTGCTCGAAGGCGGTGCAAACCTCCGCGCCATTCAGGAACTGCTCGGACACAGCTCGATCGCCACAACCCAAATCTATACGCATTGCAGCGCGAAACACCTCCGAGAAGCTTTGGAAAAGTCACATCCCAGTTGGCAGGAGGAACGAGATGAAAACCGATAAACCCACCGAAGTGGAACTGTTGCCATCGGTCGATAGCATTCTTCGTAGCGGCACTGATCAAGCGACGCTGAATCGTCTCGTGCAGCAACAGGTCGCTGAAATCATGGCGGCGCGAGACGAGTTTGTGTTCGAGCCGTTCTTTCGCAGCCGCCAGATTGCGTACGAATTGAAGCGCCTGCAGACAATGCCAGAGCGCAGGAAGTGGACCGTTTTCTTCGAACGGTTCGGATGTATGGATTGCAAGACGACGGAACGTATTCACGCGGGAAACGGCCTGTGTACTGCGTGCCACACCCGAACGTTCGGCAGGCTGAAGCAAATTATCGGGGAAGAAATGACAGGAGAGATGGCCCATCCCTCGGTTCGCGCTCTGTTGCCCTAGATGGTGACCTTGATTCCCAGTTCCGCGCTATTTACGCCTGATGCCGTCCACGCAACGCCGGTGTTGGGATCGGTATCGAAGCAGGCACCGAAGTAAGCTTCGCTCGTCGTGAGAGGGAGATCCGTGCCGTTATCGACGGTGGTGCCGCCATTCTCGGCGAGCAACCGGAATGATCGCGTGCCTACCGAGTTGATGTTGATTCGCGCGGTGAGGCAAACGCCGAGGACTGTCGCGGCAGCAATCGCGGCAAATTTATAGCGATCGGTATCGCCAACCGTCGCGTCGGTGTTTTGCGAACTCGCCTCGTCCGGCGGAATTTCCGAGACCGCCATCCAGTTGCGGATTCCAGGATTCGCGCCAGTGCCGACCACGGCGAATGTCGCGCCGCCGGAAGTCGTCGTTAATCCGCCCGTGGTTGCCCAGGTTGGAGTGCCGCTCGCTTGGCTCGTGCCCAGCACGGTGCATCGCTGGACATTCGTGCCATCCGATAATGTTTCGCCGACGACGTATGCGTGACTGTTCAGAAAGGTCGCGAAGGCCGGCGTCCACTGGTTAAGTGTTCCATTGGAATTCGGGACGTTGCAGAGAATCTGGGCGACGCCGGTGAAGGTGTTATTCGCGGAACCCGTCGTGTCGTTCATAATCACGTCGTCGAAGTCGTAGCTCACCGAGCCTGTCGCGGCCTGGGTGTTGCCAATCAATAAGCCGTTAAAGCTGGCGTTAGCCGACACCTGCGTATCTTGTGCGGTTAGATTGAGAACGGTCGTGTTGTCGATCTTGACGAGCACGATGCCCGTCGTGTTGTCGATCTTCAGGTGTAGCTCAAACTGATGAAAGGAGCTAAACGAAACAGAGCTAGCCGAGGTACCTAGCACGGTGCCGGAAATACCGCCTTTCGTTGCTACGATCTGACCGCTGGGGCTGACTGCGATGGTGACTTGAGCCGTGGCGCCGTCCATGAATTGGAATATGCCGACGTTGGCTGCGGCCGCAGTGGAGTTGATTCTTAATCCGGATCCTAAAAAAATCTCGGCGAACGACGAGAGGTTTTTCTGCACCCATTGCGACGAGCCGACGGGGTTAGTAATCCGCATGCCATTGGCGCCGGTACGCGCGGCAACGCTCGAAATAGTGATGGGACCGTTGGTTACGGTGTCGAAAATTTGAGCGGCGTTAGCGTTGTAGTCGAACGATTGCCGGTAGATATTCGCCATGCACGGTGCTCCTAGGTGGAAACGAAAAGATTCGGACGACGGCCCTGGCCCAGTCCGATAACGATGGTTTCGCGGATAAACTGCGTCTCCTGCGATACAACTGGAATCTGGACGATGACTTCCTCGACGAATTGCGTGGCTTGCGCGGTTGCCGTTTGCGCGGAGATCGTTTCGCGGACAATCTGAGTCGCTTGCGCCGTGGCGAGTTGTGCCACGAGATATTCGAGCAGTAGTTGCGTTACCTGCGCGTTTGCCATTTACCGAAGTCCCGCAAGCACGAAAGCGAAATCGGCGAGTGTCGAGTCCGTCGACGGCGTTTGAATCGCGATCATGTCGTTTGCAGCGAAGCTAATCGCGAGGCCACCTGTGCTGGCGAACGCCCAACCGCCGGATGTGTTGCATGTGATCGTGCCCACGGTGGTCGTGACGCCCGACGATATTTTCAGGATGTTGAAAGTTTTTGATGCGGTCGCGTTTCCTGTTGAAAGATTCGAGCCCGTTGAACCTGCAAAGTTCGCGGGAAAAGTAACCGGCAATGGAAACGCGCCGAGCAAGTAGGTCTGGAGGCTTGGATAGTTCGGCCCTGAGAATGCCCACCAGACGTGGTATGGATTCACGCCGGCCGGAAGGTATGCGGCGACGTGATTGACCGGAAATGCGCCGTCGGCAGCGAAAGAAACCGGCACTCCTCCTGACGGGATGACGGGAGGCGGCGCGTTTGGCCCCGACGTGAGTTGGATGATTGATGGAGGCTGCGGCATGCTAATCCACGATGAAGGCTTGCGGCGGCGGCCAGCCTCCCGGCGCTGGCTGAGCAGAAGCGCCGGCGGCGTGCGTTGCCACGATAAAGCCGATGTACGTGTTGCCCGGAACTCCGACGAGCGCGTCGGACGTTTGACACGTCGCCGTCAGGTTCGTTGTTGTTCCGGTATCACCAAGCCCCGCAGGATCGGCGATCGTGATGTAGTAGGTCTTCGGCGTTCCGCCAGGATCAGGAATCGTGAAGGTGCGCGCGTTGTAGTTCGCTGAGCCCGATGGGAACTGCTCAGAAACCTGAGCCATGCTGATACTGGTTGCTGTCGGCTGGGAAAGCGCGATCGCCGGCGTCTGTACGTAGGTGTTTTGCGCGCTGGTTTGCGAAGCCGCCGGCAGACCGGTCGGCGCGTAGGTGTAGTCCGTTGCGCTCGCGAGCGATTGCTGTCCGCCCTGAAATGTGTTGAACGCCAGAAACTTGAAGTGGAGCGTTTGCCCGATCCATTTTGGATCGAGAGCGATCTTGAATATCCCCTGTCCTGACGGACTGAGAAATGCGAATCGCGATCCGCTTGGGTGGTCGACGTCGGTGACAAGCGCCGGCGCACCAAAAACGCAACGCCGCAGATGGTTCGTGCCGCCCCCGGTGGCCTTGAGCGTGTATTTATTTGCCGCGGTGAGCGTCGCGACGGCGTAGGTCATCAGTCCGTAGGGGATGTTCGCGTTGCCGCCGGCGATGTAGCAGGGATAGACGAAATTGTCTTCGTCGCTGACCTGGAACGAAGCGAGCGCGCCGAGGCTTTCCGTGAGGTCGACGGGGAGGTCGTGCGTTGTATCGGGATCGCTGGCAATTGGCCAGTCGGCCGTGCTGACCCCAGTGATAGCGTTTCCCGCGATCGTTCCGACCGGGTTGTAGCTCGTGCCGCCGTCGGTCGAGATGTAGACCGCGCAGCCGCCGTAGTTTGGATCGGAATCGCTGACGACGATCTCGAGTTGTGGCTGGGTCGTTTCTGAGAGCCGCAAAACCGGCTCGAGGAAAATAGGTGTGTTGACGCTGGCCGGGACAACCCCGAAATTCGGCTGAAAGCCGCTTGTCGGCGTCACGACGAGCGCGGGATCAGGAGCATGCACGCCGTAGCAAAACAACTCCGCTTCGAAATCCAGACCGTACTTGTCGTCTTCGGAAACGCTGGTGATGCGAACGGGAAGCCCTGAAATGCCAAGGAACGAATCATTGATGGTAACGAGGTCGCCTGGCTCGAGGAGTTGGAGCTGCGTCTTGCCCTTGAACTTGAACTGCTTGGGAACGACGATCGAATTTCGACGCGCCTGAATCGCGAGCAGCTTGCGCGCAACCAGCGGGTCCATGATCTGATGCAGAACCTTCGGCGAACCTGTCGTGCTGTCGTCGGAGGCGCCGCCCTTCTTCGGTCCATAGATCGCCGCCGTAGCGTTTTCCGGCCAGCTCGCGACGCTCGGATTGTAATCGCTGCTGCGATCGAGGAATTCGATCTGCAAAATGTTTGGTTCATCGATGCCCGGGGTTTTGTCGACGATCTGTATCAGGTTGCCATCTTTGTCACCGATCAGATCGTCTTCCCTGATGTTCATGACCGGCCCGCTCGCAGTCGGCGCTGTGTAGACGGCGCCGTTACCGGCCGCTGACACTTCGCTTCGCGGGACCGATTTCAGACGGAATCCCGACCATACAGGCCAAGCGTTCGCGCACGCATAGAGATCCGCCAAAGTATCTGCAGCGGTTCGCTGCGAATCGAGTGACATGCTTCCGAAGAGTCCTCCGGCTCTGCATGCGAGGCGCGCCGTTGCGGCCGTCTTCTGGTCGAGAATGTCTCCGAGAGCATTTGCATAGGGTGCCGGCTTCGATTGCGTGAAGGCCAGCATCACAACCCACCAGTTCGATCCGAAGCCGATCGGCAAGTTGATGCTGTACGTTCCCGGCCCATGAACCTTCTGCGCAAAAATCATTTCCCAGGTTGAAATTGACGATGGGAAGAGGTTTTGCCATGAAGGGGGAGTAACATTCCCCAAAATTCCATCGTCGCAGAAGACGACGGCGACGATGTAGCTGGGATTTCCGGTTGTCGTTATTGAGCACTTGGCTGGCGTTCCTGTTCCGGTATTCGTTGCTGTATTGTCCAGCGTGTCGAGCGAAGGATCCAGCTCGAGCACGTAAGCGTCACCGTTGAATCCGGTCCCGGTTGCCGGCGTGCATGTGACCACGTTTCCGCCGTTCGCGGGCCCACCGACGCAAGGATTGCTGTACCAGACGCCTTTCTGCGTGTTCAGAAAAACCGAATTCCACACGTCGCCATTGGTATCCGCGATGGTCGGAACGCCTGCGAAAGGCCGCGTTCTCGTAATTGCGATGAGCCGCGAGCCGACCGCGTTCGGCTGGTAAAACGTGCCGATCGGCCGACTCAGCTCGAGGGTCTGGAAAAAGTCTTTCTGGACTGGACCTGGTAGATCGTTGAGGTTCACGCCGCGGTGAATCAGACCGAGGCCAGAGCCGACCTGCATGACGCCGCTCTTGAGCACGTCTTCGATCATGTCGAAGAAATCCGCGTCGCCTTGGGAATAGAGACAGTGGCTTCCCTGCACTTCGACGCGGATCGTCGGCAAGAGTCCGGCCGCGCCGAGGTCGATGTCTTCGGAACCCAGGCCGGCGTATTCGGGATAGATGATCTGCTGCGCGGTAAAGCCGGAACTCGCGTACTCAGGACCGTTGCCGAGCTGATTCTCGAACGTCATGCGGTTGAACGCGATCGGCGCCTGATTGTGAGAGATGGGCGAGAATTGCGCGTAGTAGATGTTTATGAATCCGTTCGTGGGCAGGATCGCAGGAACTGTCGTCAAATCCAAGAACGTGAGCATCGGTCCGTCGGCCGGAACCCATTTGAATGTGTACGGCCACCATCGCGCGCCGGAACTGTTCGTGATGTCGGGACCAGCGAGAGCTTTGTTCCACAGCGGGTATTCGTAGGTCGTCGGCCCCCATGCGTCAGAACCTTGCGAGCCGTAATCGTTGAACGTTCCGCTAAGCACAACTTCCGCTGTGACACCGACGACGGCGTAGAAGTTCGGATCGGTCACGGTGATCGTCCGCGCGAGCGCGGACCGTTGCTTCACAAAGTTCAGCGGGTATCGGTTGTTGTTGAGCCACGCCTGCAGGCAGCCTTGAATCGGATTCGAACCGATCAGGAAGTCGATATTCTCGATGTAGGTTGTGACGCCTTTTTTCTTTCCCTTTTTGCTGCTGCCGCCGGCGCGAAGGTGTTGCGCCCAGATTGCGAGCAGGTTCGATTTGACGCAGCCGTAGATCGACGGGATCGTCATCCCATAAGTAGAAGCTTGCGTCAGCGTTCCAAGAGCTGTCGGCCGGGTCTGTGCCGCTGATTTTCCGCTTAGCACTCTTTCGCTCCTTCAAGTTGTACGGCTATTGCTCTCAATCCGTTTTTGTCGCGCGCGAGTTCGAAACTAACGCGATCCTTTTTCATCAAGACCTGGCTCGGAACTTCAGTGAGGTCGTTCTGGTGAACAAAAGCTAGACCGCCTCCGTCGACGTCGATGAAGCCGAATTTCTTCAGTAGATCGAACCACTTCACCGCTCCTTTCGAACGCATCACCAACCCGAATTGCAAGCGCGCGATGGCAAGCCCGAGATCGCTATTGCGCGAGGGCCGCCTGCGTAACGAGCTCGAACGATGTCGAAAGAAACGCGTTGGCCGGATTTCAGCCGTTGCCCGTGCAGATCATCGGCGTACACGATGACGTCGCCCTGGCCGTCTACGCGGATAAAACCATAGCGTTTCTCATCACTAAACCATTTCACGGTGCCAGTCACTCGCATCGAATCACGCTTTCGGTTTTGGCCGCATGGAAACGACACTGAAGTGCAGATTTCCACCAGGAACCTCATTCAGGCCATGGTTGTACCGGGCGGCCCATCCTTGGTCTTCCAAATCCCGCAAATGAAGTTCGGGCGTTCGTAGCCCTTCCGTACTTGGGCTTCGTTTAAAGATCAGCTCGCGCAGGTTCACAGCGGCTGCCTCTCCACCGATCTCTCGAAACTGACGACCAAGCTCAATCCGAACTTGGTCGAACGCATAGATGTCTTCTGCAATCAGCGAAACTAGTGAACTTCGAATTTTCGCGGCGAGCGCTTCGCCTTGTTTAACTAGCTCAGCGACGCGCTCTTTTTCGGTTGCCATTCGTATTTTTCCTCTTGTGCAGGTCGAAATTCCTGACTGTGCCTGTCGAGCGCATGCTTTCAATTCGCGACGAATTTCCTGACACCGGCCTCACGTCGAGTCAGTCGGATTCGCCAACCGAATTGTGATTTGGTTCTCAGCACTGCCCACGCGTTCCAAATGAGACCACTCCAAGAGCTGTCGAGCGATTCTACTGGCCGAGCTACAACGGCCTCTCCAATCGTCATCGAGCGAACTTCAATCGTGACGTCTTGTGAGGAGTGAGCTGGTATGTCGGAACCACCGAGTTCGATCATCGTTTCTCCTTAAAACTTCCCTAAAGCGTTTTTATTTTTTCGGCCGCATGCTGACAACGGTGAGCTGTAACGCTCCGCCGGGGACGTACTCGAAAACTCCGTCATCCGTTTTCATCCTCGCCAGGTCCGGCTGTGCGGCTTCGGCATGCACCCAACCGCGGCCCTGCAGACTCGAAGATGAAGTCGGCACTCCTACGCGTTCATTCGGTCCGGGTGCTGATAAACCATCTTCACAAGCCGCGCGCCGCATCGAACCCGCCGGCCTTTCCAAACTCACGTCCGAGCTCGATCGAATCGAATCGAATTCTGCGATGTCTTCTGTGATGACTCGCGCCAACTTTTCAACGATCCGCATTGCCGCAGCTTTTCCGCGTGCCTCGAGTTCGCTGAATTGCTTTTGGCGGTCTGCGGCCTGCGCAGCGTTTGCACGTCGGTTCAATTCGTCCTGGATGACAGATGCTTTTGACCGATTCGACGCGAGCAATCCATTCAGGCCCTCGATCCGAGTTTCGATCAGGTCGATGTCGCCCTTGATTCGTGACACCTCTGCATCTTTGACCGTGCCGCGGCAACGCCGTCGACGATTCGCGATCGGTCGGCCTTCGCACTGTCAAGCCGGCGCCGCGTCTCCTGCAGCTTGCCTTCGTCAGACGAAATTTCCTTCTGCAATTTCTGAAGTTCAGATTCGAGCTGTTGATCCGAAAATGTTGCTGCCGTTGCTGCCATTGAGTTTTGTCCTTTCAGAGAATTTTCAGAAACCTACGCACTCGCTCATCGGAGCCCCGTCGCGGGGTAGGACCTGGTGGTCCTCGATCCGAACGGTTCGCAGTTGTTTCACAACGCGAGAATTGTTTCCGTCCACGATCTCGTAGTGCTCGACTCCCGCATCGATGGAGACGTGCAGCGTGCCGCGCTCGACAGCATCTTTCAGGTCAGGATTATCCGCGAAGATTCTCTGCAGGCGGTCGGCATCGCACGATTTCCGCAGAGCTCCACCGAACGGGTCGGGCAATTCGTCGCTGCCTAGGCTCTTTTCGAGATTTCTCGGAGTCGGGCCGACTTCGGAAAAATCGAAGGGATCGTCTGGCGTGAAACCATCGCTTTTGTAGAGCATTTTTAATCTCCTAAACTTTCGTCAAAAAAATCGTCGAGCCGTCTCTCACAAAATACCCTGCACGGGGAAAGTAGAACGTGCAAATCTCGACCCTTACCGTAGTGAATCGAGCACATTCTTGCGTGTCACTCGCGGAACTTCTGGCATCGATCCGAAATCTAGACCGCACGCGTTGCAGTGTTTTCGGGCGCCGATTTTTATGGTGCAAGTGGCCGAACAGCGCGGGCAGCCGGAAGGTTCTGGTTTGGTGTCGCGAGCGGCGGAGACAGGCGCAATAGCGTCGGGCTTCGCCGGCATTGCATACTTTCCCGCGGCCAAACCCTTCAGGTACTCGATGACGCCGAGCGTGCCCTGAGTTGTTGGCAACGCTAAGACGATCGAGCCGGCGGAAGCGTTGGCGACGTCGTCGGCGCCGCCAACCGGATGATCGACGATGTCTCGCGCTGTGCCGGTTCGCCGTTCGAGAGCCGCCAACTGATTTTTCATGCGCTCGTGATCGAGCAGCTCGACCTGGCCGCTTGTCAGCGCCGGCAGAAATTCGAGATAGATTTCCGAACGATTCCGGTCCGACGCGATGTAGCGAACGCCTCGCTTCTCGAAAGACTCTTTGACCCATTCGGCGGAATAGCGGTCGCCGGTTACTTCGGACACGCCGTAGGCCTTCATCAGCTCACTGAATTCGCGGACCGCTTCCTGTGGCGAGAACGGCGCCCGAACCTCACGCACGAGATCAAGTACCGCGCGTTCCTTCTCCTCGTGTGCGATCGCCAAGACCATCGAATCGTTCCGGCCGCCCGACGGGTCGCAAAATGCTTTGTAGCGCTGCTTTTCGATTCGTGGCAGCAACGTGCGCCCGCGGACGATGACGCGCTCGATCTCTTCGATCGAAAGAAATCCGCCGATGTCGTCGCGGAATTCGGCCAGGTATTCGCTCGCCGCCGCCGCTCGATCGCGCAAAAGCGCCATTTGGACCGTCATCGCGCTCAGTGTCGGGTTCATCTCGCGTGATGTTGCTTTGAAAATCAGAACTGGCGAATCTTGCTTGCCGTAGTGGTCGCGATAGGCCTCGTACAGCGCGCCAGACTTCGAATAGGGCGAGCTGATGCCCAGGAGTAGACCGTTCGTCGTCGAAAGGCCCGGGCGTAGCGCAGCAAGCACCTCGCCGGCTGGGTTCGCTGACTCTTCGGTTCGCCAAAAGGCCAATTCGTCAGCGATGACGCCAATCAATGTAAATCCGCGTACAGTCTTGAAGCTGGCGGTGTGAACCTCAATCACGACGCGATTGTTGAGTCTGAGGCTTTCCTTTAGCTCGTCGACAACCATCGAACGGAGCATCGGTATCGAAAAGAAAGCTTTGATGTAGCCAAACATCGTTCGCGCCTGTCGGCGATCGGCGGCGAGAACCATCAACGTCCCCGTTTCTCCTGGAGCCAGAACATCGTCGTAGTTTCGGAACGCTGCTAAGTACGTGCCGATGGTCGCCGCGATGAGTGATTTACCTCCGCGTCTGCCGACGACGACAAACGCTTCGTTAAACGCTTGTGATGGAGCAGCGCGCCCCGTGTGGCGATGAAAAATCTTTTCAGCCTCGGCGTCCATCGGTAGGGCGAAAAGCCCAGCCAGGAAGCTACGCCACGCAACCCAGCTATCCCTACGAAGGAGTCGCTTCCGAAAGGTTGGCTGAAACAGATTCGGATCCGCCATCGCTTCCAAGATCGTCATCGTTGGTTTCAGGTTCCGGTTCTGCATATTTGCTTTCTCCGTGTCGTTCGATCGCGTAGTCGGTGAGGTTCTTTTCCGGCGGATCTCGTTTTTCCAGTCCAAGCATCGACATGTACTTCGCCAGTGAGTCCGCGAGGGAAGTCCGCTCTCGAACCACCGGCCAGAGCGACCGTTTCCGCTTATTCACGAGACTGCCGAGACTCAGGAGGTAGTTGTCGACGGACTGAACCATCAAGTGCGTGCGGACGGCCAGGTCGACGATCACGCGCTGCTGTTGCGACACTGCTGTCGGACCGCCCAGGTCGCGCACAAGTTCGTCTCGGAACTCGTCGAGCGCGTGAGCGACGCGACTGCGACCATCGATCACGTGAGTACCGAATCGCTGCAACGCGCGTTTGGCAGCCCAATACCCTACCCTCTGTGTCGTTCCACGCGGCTTTTTGCGCCTTCCGGTTGCCGTCATCACTGATTTGTCTCCGGGGAACATCGGTTTTCAAGTCTGAATCGCCGTCGCAAGCCACTGGAAACACGACCGTTGTCGGGCTCTGTCCCCGAACTGTCCCCGCGATCGGCAAGCTCATCGTCGGTCGTCGAACTCGATCGCAGGCGCGTCTTGGTTTGGCGTCGAACTCGATCGCAGGCGCGTCTTGGTTTGGGTCGTAGTGTCGAAGTCATCGGAGTCCGGATTTTGTAGCGGGGTGGACCCCCAAGGTCTGGGGTCCCCGCTACTCGGACCGTGAGCGTTTTGACTCTTTCTCTTTCTTAGGGGGTCAAAACGCTGTTTTCGTGCGACTGTTTTGACCGGTCGAAACGTCAAAACGCTTGGTCTAAACGCTGGATTTTCTTTCTCTTCCGCCTTTTTGCGTTTTGGGGTCAAAACGCGTTTTGACACTCGCGCGAATTTTTTCGTCAAAACGCTCGTCAAAACGCTCCGAATCGAAGTCATCATCAGGCCTTCCTCGCCGCCGATTTGTAGCCGCGAACCGTTGTCTCGTCGACGCTGATCCCGAGTTTTTCGAATCGCTTTCGCATTTCTGCGGTTGATGGCTCAGGGTCCTCGTCGATCCAACGCCTGACGAGCTCGATATTCGCGGCGCGCCCTTCGCGCTTTTTGGCGTTACCGGAATTCATCTCTGGCTGTTCGTCGGCGAGGTTGCCGCATTCGTTCGGCGACTTGTGCAGGGCAAAGTCTCCGGTTTCGTCGATGTACGGACGGCCGATGATTTGGAAAGGGCCGCAAGCCTCGAAATCTCGAGCCTTCAGGTTTTCGACGTGGACGGTGTTAGTGATTCGATCGATTTGCTTGATGCCCCACGCCGTTGCGAGCGCGGCGCCGAATTCGCCCGACCCGCGGATCATGTTTTCCAGCGTCATCACATTCTGAGTGCTGACACTCTTAGGCGAGTGAAATAGCACGGTGATCGTGCGGGCTTGCGCGCGTTGCAGAGCAAAAAGGTCCTCGCTCAGACCCTTCGCCGCTTCGTTAGCGCTGTTCTCGCTCTCCATGCTCGCCATGAAGCGAATTCCAGTGTCGCAGACGATATCCGCATCCCTGGCCGCGGCGAGCAAGCGAGGATCCTGCAGCGACGGCGCCGGCCCTTTTGAGAGCGTGCGTGTTAGAAGGCGGCCGCTCCGAACTTCGTCGAACAATCCCATAAGCTGGAGTCGATGCTTGAACGGTCCGATAGCTGATTCGGGAATCAGATAGATCACTCTCTCCGCTCGGCTGGGCACGTTGAAGAGCCCCCACAATTTCGCAGGTCCAAGGAGCAGAGAGCGGATGATCGACAGCGCGATCCAGGTCTTCGCGTTGCCTGACAAGCCAGCGATCGCTGTGACCGAGTGTTTCTGCATGAAACTCTCGATCGCGAATTCCAAGGGTGGAGCGTTTTCGTATTCGCTGAAATCGTCGAAGAGGCTTTCAGCCGCGGAACCAGGTGTCCAAGCGGGTGCTTTCTTGATCAGTGCCAGTAGCGAGTCGACGGATAGCGGCCACTCAGACAGGTCCTTCACTGGCTCGGGGAGATGGCAGATTGCCACCGACGCGGCCTTGCCTGAGAGCGATTGCGCGACTTGATCGGCGTGACGGCGGCCGGGTTCATCACTGTCCGGAATGATCGTGACGTGTTTGCCGCGGAGAAAATCCGAAAATTCATCTTTCCACTTGCCGGCGCCGCCGGGATTGCATGTTGCGGTCAGCCCGAATTTCGTCGCCTTCAGGACGTCTTTCTCGCCTTCAACAACCGCGACATGCTCGGCGCGAAGCACTGCCGGCAGATTGAACAAGACGCGTCGCACACCGTTCAGCTGCCAGGACCAACCGCCTTTGCCGTCGGGCCTGCGCTGTCGGAAATTCTTTGGCTCGTAGCGGCAGACTTGAGAGAGCAGAGAGCCGTTCTCGTCGACATAGGGATAGGTATCGATGATTTTCTCGGCAGCTTTCGAGCTCGCGCCGTTTTCGAGGATTAGGTCGTTAAAACTCAAACCCATCGCGCCTAACACGTCGCGCGTCTCGCAACCTGCGTGACACTTCAGAATGACGTTTCCGTCTTTTCCCTGGCCGATGCTGAGACTCGGCGATCGATCCTCGTGAGCTGGGCACTTCGCCATGAAGCCGGAGCCCGACCGTTTCGCTCCGAAGCGATCGCGGATCTCTTCGAATGTCATGCGAGTCCCTGGGCTTTGAGAGCGTCGATTACTTGGTGGCGAAAATTGTCGGCTACACTCCGCGATGTGAATTTGATGAACGACTTGTATTCACCATCGAGCCTGTAGAATGGGAATCCAATCCATCGCCGCTCGTCTTTTTCGAGCAGGCAGCAGCTGTGAATCACCAAACCCGACGCCAGGGTTACTGTGAAATACCCCCGCACTGAGCTTCCGGTCGAGGGTCTCCAATTCGAAATCGTGAGCGTCGAGTGCGTTTCTGTTGCCGGCGCGATTGAATCAGCCACGATTTCTTTTCTCCGCCCTCGCGAGCCATGAATCGATCGAGGTTTTGCTCACGTAAAACGCCTTGCCAATTTTCACGTGTGGAAGCGCGCCTGAATTGATCAAGCTGCGAACGAAAGTCGTCGTCGCCGCGTTTGCACCGACTCGCTGTAGGTAGCTGACGGCGCCGGCGATGTCGTAAAGTGTGCGCTCTTCCACATCTACCTCGATCCAGTGAGTCCGCGGGATACTCGCAACAGATTCAGAAGCGACCGCCGATCAAGTGGCAAGCCTTCCTCCGCGCGCCTCGCGAGCAATCGACATTGAGCCGCGATAAGTTCGAGGCGAGAATCAACTTGACGCGTGTTCGTTTTTGAAATAGAAATCTGTCTCACAAATTTTCTCCAAAAACGCAGCCCCGAAACTTTGCCGGGGACGGGGCTGCGTTTTTCTTTTTCAGCGATCTTCAGAACGACTCACTCGACTACCACTCGCGAATTCCAAAATGGATTTCTTCGGAACTCGCACGCGACCGCGAACTCGGATGGCTGGGAGTTGACGATCAGCGATCATTCGCTCGATCGTCCGGACGCTCACAGCAAGCGCCTTCGCCGCGGTTCGTTTGTCGAGGAGCAGGTCGTTCATCGCGTCGCAGAGTGACGCGAATAGGGGAGGAGAGTCTAGATGGCAAATCTACGGCAAGTTACGGCAAACTACGGCAAACTGCGGCAATTTGTTGTTTATTTGGGCAACTTTTCTCGGGGAACGCCAAGTATTTTGGCCAACTTCAACATCGATGCAGGGCTCATTGCATCAGTCGTACCTGCGATGAATCGCTGGAACGTCCTCACGTTTACGCCCAACTCGACGGCGACTTTGCTTTGGGACCGTCCGATCGCAGCTATCTGAGCGTTGTACCAATCTCTTCTGTTTTCTTCCTTTTGAGGTTCGGTGTTTTCCTGCGGTGGGCGCTGCTCGCTAGCGTAGGCCGCGAGTTGCTTTTCCACCTCTTGAAACCAAGGAATGTGTTCGGGGAGCATCCACCAATGCTCTCGCCGCGGAATGACGAGGTGCTGCCGCCAGTCAGGATTTCGGACAGCTTCGCGGGCAATGTCTGCGAGGGTGCGCTCGCGCTTCTCGCCATGCGTGGTATTCTTTTTGGGCATCGGGACCAAAAACGCGCGTGTTCTTCAATCTCCCCGGCGTTCTCAGCGCCGGGGCTTCCCTTCTCCCAAATCCTAACAAATATACTTGACAGCTGTCCAGTCGTTTGAAATAGTAGCGATCAATGAAATCTTACACAACAGAAGAAGCCGCCGAAGCCGTCGGCATCAGCCGCGCAACTTTGCAAGCCTGGATTGCCTCGGGACAATTTAAAGCCCCGGATGTACGGCTCGTCGAGGGGAAAGCGGTCCGGCTATGGAATGCAGATGACCTGGCGAAGCTGAAGTCGGTGAAGGCTGAAATTTACCGGAAGGGCCGCGGCCGTAAGCCGAAGGGTAGCGGCAAGCGGAAGCGAGCTGGAGGCCGAAATGGAAAATAAGCGAGAGCGTGGGACTGGTCGGCTGTTTCAGCGCGGCCAAGTTTGGTGGGCGCAGTACTACCTTCACGGCCAGCAGGTTCGCATTTCAACCGGTGAAGCGGATGAGAAGAAAGCCGGAAAGTTTTTGAAGCGGAGGCTTGCCGAGGTAGAGACGGGCACCCACGGCGACACTGGAACCGTGCGCTATGAGCAGCTTCGCGACTCGTACATGGCGGATTTTGAGGTGAACAACCGCAAATCCTTGCGACGCAATGCTGACGGCGACGTCTACGTCGATTGCGTCGTGCGGCTCGACGCGTTCTTTTCCGGCTACAAGGCAAGCGAGATCGACGCCGACTCTATCCGCAAGTTCCAGGCGGAACAGCGAAGCAAAGGTCTGTCGAACGGCAGCATTAATAGATCGGTGAGCGCACTGCGCCGCATGTTCAACATAGCGAAGCGAGAAGAGCGCTTGCGCGACGTTCCTTACTTCCCTTTCTTGAAAGAATCAGCGCCGCGCGCTGGCTTTGTGGAACGCGCTGGCTACGAACAGTTGCTTGCAGCATTGCCGGACGACCTGCGTCCGGTTTTAGCTTTGGGATTCTGGACGGGGATGCGTCGCGCCGAGATCCTTGGGCTTCAATGGAGCCAAGTCGACTTCATTTCGGGGACGATCATGTTGCGCGCCGGCGAAACCAAAAACGACGACAGCCGGACCATTCCAATTGCAGCATCGTTGCGCGCTCTACTGCTCGAACAGCGCAGCAAGTGCCCGCGCGGCTTTGCCTATGTCTGCTTCCGCGTGGATCGGCGCGGTATCGCCCGCCGGGTGGGAAATTTCCGGAAGGTCTGGCAATCCCGCTGCGTAAAACTCGGCCTCGGGAAAATGGAACCTGTCGGCGATTCGCAAATGGAAGTGCGCAGCGATCGGCCGTACGCGAAGCCGAAACCAAAATTGATTTACCGCGGACTCCTGCTGCATGACCTGCGCCGCTCGTGCGTGCGCTCTCTCGTGCGCAGCCAGGTGCCAGAAAAAGTCGCGATGGCCATCAGCGGCCACAAAACCCGCGCTGTGTTTGACAGGTACAATATCGTCAGCGAAAATGATGTCATGAAAGCTGGTCGCCAACTCGAGGAGTACTTTGAAAACGGGGACAAATCGGGGACAGCTGTGCACCAAAATGCAGCATCTTCATCCTTAGTTAATTGATAACACACCGTTTCCGGGGTCGTCTAATTGGTAGGACACCAGCCTTTGGAGCTGGTTATCATGGTTCGAGTCCATGCCCCGGAGCCACTTCCTCTCGAGCCGAAGCCTTCCTCAGTTCTGTTTTCGCATGCTAGGGACGCCCAAATCCAAGACTACCCGAAGATCGACTGCCGTGTGCATCAGGAACAGCAATAAGGACGCCGCCTCGGTCTCATCCAAGCTGTTATAGACTTGTGCGCCTCCAAGACATGTTCACCCAAATAAGACAGCCCTTCTTTCTGCTTCTCATCACGTTCGGCTCACTGTGGGCCGCGGCACGAATCGGTCTAGCATTCCGCCACCGGCATCACGGCCCCTCGGATGATCCCCAGGACTTCACCTTCATCGTCGGCGCGACGCTGACGCTGCTCGGACTGATCATCGGCTTCACCTTCTCGATGGCAGTGAGCCGGTACGATCAACGGAAAAATCTCGAAGCGGAGGAAGCCAACGCGATCGGCACGGAATATGTCCGCGTCGATGCTCTGCCGCCGGCCGACGCATCGACGATCCGCGCGTTACTCAAGATCTATCTCGACAAGCGGATCCTATATTACGCAGCTCGCGCCGGCGGCCCGATTGCCGAGATCAACGCTGAGACGATGCATCTGCAAAATCAGCTTTGGGCCGCAACGATCGCGCCCGCGAAGACGCAACCGAGCCCTGTCACCGCTCTTGTCATTTCCGGGATGAACGACGTCCTGAATTCGCAGGCCTATGCGCAAGCGGCGTGGTGGAATCGCATTCCTGCCGCCGCATGGATCCTGCTCGTAACGATTTCTTTCTTTTGCAATCTGCTCATCGGCTACGGCGTGCGATTGAAAAGCAATTTTTTGTTCTTGATTTTGCCAATCGTGCTTTCGATTTCGCTATTTCTGATCGCCGACATCGACAGCCCCCGACGCGGCGTGATCCATGTGCGAGCGCAAAATCTGGAAACTTTGGCTCAATCGCTTCGCGGGCAATAGTCTTGTAATTCTACGTTCACGTGGAAGCTAGGCTGGCGCGCCGATCTTGGCGCGAGTTTCCTTAACAATCGCGACGAACTTTCGTGCGGCCTCCACGATGGCTTCGGTATTCCCCGACTTGAGATGTCCGGGATGCACCAGTTCGCCGCCGATCCCGAGCGCTGCGGCGCCCGCTTCCAGGAATTCGGCCGCTGTTTGAAGATTCACGCCCCCCGTCGGCACCATCGGAATTTCGGGCAGCGGTCCTTTCAGCGCCTTGATATATTTCGCGCCGCCAACCGTGCCGCACGGAAAGATCTTCACGAAATCGGCGCCAGATTCCCAAGCCGCAATCACTTCGGTCGGCGTCAGCGCGCCAGCCATGATCAATTTTCTCTCGGCGACCGCAAGCGCAACCGTCTTTGGGTTGAAGCCGGGGCTCACGAGAAACTGCGCGCCGGCGTCGAGGCAGCGTTGCGCCTGCTCGGGATTGAGCACCGTACCCGCGCCGACCAGTAACTCGGAGGAGGCGTATTTTGCCAATTCGCCAATGACCTCGACCGCGCCAGGAACCGTCATCGTGATCTCGACAACCGGAATGCCACCTTTGCACACGGCTTCGGCGGCCATGCGCGCTTCGGCGGAAGACGAGGCGCGCACGACTGGTACGATACCGATCTGCACAATTCGTTCCCGAACTGTCTGCTTCTCCATGGCCATCCAACCTTTTGTCTGAGAAATTTCGTCAGCGAAGAATCCAATCGCCGCTGCGTGCCGCTCGGATCAATTTAAGAGACGGATCTTCAACGCGCAATCCGCGCTCCGACACCCTTCATTACCTGCAAAACATCGTCCAGCGTCGCCATCGACGTATCACCCGGTGTCGTCATCGCGAGCGCGCCATGAGCAGCGCCACAATCGACGGCAAATTGCGCATCCTTGCCCGCAAGGAATCCGTAAATCAATCCCGAGGCGAAGGAATCCCCTCCGCCAACACGATCGAAAATCTCCAGGTTCTCGCGGTTCTTCGCCTCAAAATATCGACCGTCGTAATAACAAATCGCGCCCCAATCGTTCAGCGTCGCGGTCTTCGCCTTGCGCAGCGTCGTGGCCACGACTTGAAAGGGATATTGTTTCAGCACAGTCGCGATCATCTGCTGAAATCCTTCGATCGCGAACTTGGAGTGATGCTCGTCCATGCCGGGAACTTCGAAGCCCAGCGCGGCCGAAAAATCCTCTTCGTTGCCGAGCATTACATCGACAAATGGCGCGATGCGGCGATTCACTTCTTGCGCCTGCTTCTTCCCGCCGAGCGATTTCCAGAGCGACGCGCGATAATTGAGATCATAGGACACGATCGTGCCGTGCTTCCGCGCAGCCTGCATCGCTTCAAGCGCAACGTCCGGCGTCGTCCCCGACAGCGCGCAGAAAATCCCGCCGGAGTGCAGCCAGCGGGCACCGTATTTTCCGAAAATTTCATCCCAGTCGAAATCGCCTGGTTTCAGATGCGAAACCGCGGTGTGTCCGCGATCATAAGAGCCCGCCGCCGCGCGTACGCCGAATCCGCGCTCCGTAAAATTCAATCCGTTGCGCGCCGATCGGCCGACGCCATCGTGCGGCATCCATCGCACGTACGTCTGATCGACGCCACCTTGGTACACCAAGTCCTGCAGGAGCTTGCCAACCGGATCATCCGCGAACGCAGTGACGATCGCAGTATCGAGCCCGAAGCAGCGCTTCAGCCCACGCGCGACATTGTATTCGCCGCCGCCCTCGCAAACCTCGAAGCTGCGCGCGGTCGCAACTCGCCGGTCGCCCGGATCGAAACGCACCATCACTTCGCCAAGACTCACGAGGTCCCAGCGGCACTCCTGCTTTGCTCTGATTTTCAGTGGCAACGCGACCCCTCACGAACCCCAAATCCAACTTGCGCTTGGCAGCGCCGGCCTGCCCCGACCCGCGAAGGGCCTCCCTGCCGGCTCTTAGCTTGTCCGCAGCGGGCTTCCATCACAGTGAAACACCTCGTTTCCAAGGAATGAAATCGTTCTGCGAAAGCTTTTCCGCCTTCACCAGCGCCGTCCCGCTGGCAACCTGAATCACCTGCTCCAGAATCTGCTCGCCCATCTTCTCGATCGTCGTCTCGCCCTCAATAATCGATCCCGTGTCGATGTCGATGATGTCCGGCATGCGCCTCGCAAGCTCCGAATTCGTCGACAACTTCACGACCGGCGTGATCGGATTCCCCGTCGGCGTCCCGAGTCCGGTCGTAAACAACACGACATTCGCGCCCGCTCCCACTTGCGCGCTGACGCACTCCACATCGCTACCCGGCGTGCATAAAAGATTCAGTCCCGGCACCGAAGAATATTCCGGATAGTCGAGCGCCGCCGTCACCGGCGAAGTCCCGCCCTTCTTCGCGGCGCCCGCCGACTTCATTGCATCCGTCAGCAACCCGTCGCGCACATTTCCCGGCGAAGGATTCATCTCGAAGCTCGCAAACACCGCTTTCGCGCGCGCCGCGTAATCGCGCATCAAATTCATGTACTTGTCGCCCACTTCCCTGCTCACGCTGCGATCGATCAGTTGCTGTTCGACGCCACACAACTCCGGAAACTCCGACAAAATGCCGCGCCCACCTAGTGCCGCAAGAATATCCGCCGTACGCCCGATCGCCGGATTCGCCGAAATCCCAGAAAAGCCGTCCGACCCGCCACACTTCAATCCGATCACCAGTTTCGAGAGCGGCGCCGGTTTCCGCTCAACCTTGTCGGCTTCGACCAACCCCAGAAACGTGTCATGAATTGCCTTTGACAGCATCGTCGACTCTTCACCCATCTGCTGTTGGTCGAAAACGAGCAGTGGCTTCGAGAAATTCGGATCGCGCTGCTTGATTTCTTCGACCAGCACCGACGTCTGCGCGTGCTGACAGCCAAGACTCAAAATCGTAGCGCCTGCGACGTTCGGGTTATGAATGTACCCCGCAAGCAGCCCGCACAAATTGCGCGTGTCTTCGCGCGTCGAGCCGCAGCCTTGCTCATGCGTCAAAAATTTAATGCCGTCGATATTTTTGAAAACCTTCGGCGCGGTGCTCCCCGCCGAAGCCGCCGCCCCCGGCCCCCCGGAACGAAAATCCTTCAGATCCGCCGCCTTGCCTTCGCGAAACAGCTTCACCATCTCCGCGACTTGCCGCCGATAAACTTGCGGCAGCGCAAATCCCAACTCTTCCTCAAATGCCTGCTTCAAAACTCCCAGATTCCGGTTCTCGCAAAACACCAGCGGAATCACGAGCCAATGATTTCGCGTGCCAACTTGTCCATCCGCGCGGTGATAACCCAAAAACGTCCGATCGCGCCACGTTGAAACATCCGGCGCCGTCCACTTCTGCTTCGCATCGCTCGAATGATAATCCGACGCCGCATGCCGCAAATTGCGCGTCGACAGCAAATCCCCCCGGCGCAATCCTTCGTTCATCGTGCCGACGAGCCCGCCGTACATGATGATGCGATCCCCAGCGCTCAAATCCTTGCGTGACAAATTTGTGTTTGGCGGGAATATCCGACAGCAGCGTATAGTCGGCGCCCGAGAACGAAACCGACTCGCCCTTTCGCAACGGCTTCAGCGCAACCAAAACATTGTCTCGCGGATCGAGTTGGAGGACCGTATTCTGCACGTCACACGCTTTCGCACGCTCAAATTTATTCCTACAGACTATAGGAAGCGCGGGAAATCGTGTCAAATGGCGAGCATTTCCAAGTTTCGGCTTCAGCCGCTCGCCGTCGGCATCATGGGAGACTGAAGTCTACGTCGAAAAATTGACGGCTTACTGAAATGCGTTTTGAAGTTTGGTTTCGATGAGACTATTTCGTTCGGATCCAAATTAGCAGCAATGCGAATTCAGCACGGGACAGCAGAGAATCCCTCGCGAGTGTCCCGAAGAAGTCTTCGGAGCAAATCGTGCGTGGCCGACCGTTCTGCCAGCTCCTAGTCTGTTAACGCGGCACTGGAGAGCAGGCTTTACGGCGATTACGCTGGCCACCGTGAAGTACGCTCGGAACGAAACCGCGGAAATTTGTACACATGGCATTTTCATGCTTGGTCTCTGATAGCGAATTGATATCGCTCGTTGTGCGAATCCAGATTCCGTATGGCTGGATTGCAAGACACTCGACAAGGCCCCTCGCGGAAAATCGTTCTTAGGTCGTCCATCGATCGGAGCTGTGCTTTCGAATCATGGAGGCTGTTCGGAAGAGTTTTGCAAACATTCACCAATGTTCTGCATAGTTCTCGGCACAATGAATCATTAAGAGCCTTTTTTTCAGCAGGATAACTCCAACGCGATTTGGCAGTTAAATTGCACTTACCTGCACGGGGAAAGAAGCGTTGAAAATAAAATCGTCCCTCATACTTTTTCTTGCTTTGGCCTCTGTAGCACCGGCATTCGCGAAGCATCATGAGCCCCCGTCTGGTCCGGCCCATCCGTGCCCCTCAAGTGCGCCGGGGTGCCGGGCGTCGGTGGCGGAGCCCAGCACACTGGGGTTACTGGCTGTCGGCTTGGTCGTCGCTGGCGGTTTGCTCATGGTCAGCCGTCGACGCGCCCTAAAGGCATAGTTGCCATAGGCCTGTCGCTGAACGCTTTATGTCTTCGATCGGTGCCTGACCTTGCACGCCGTTTGGACGACGCGTACTTCCCTCCATCAATTCCATCCGGATTTCATCGGTGAGTTGAAGCCACATCCCGACGGGCCGCCGGGCCCGGCTGCTACTTTAGCTAGAGCTTCAAGTCGTAGAACGCGGTCGCATTGTCGCCGAAGATTGCATGGCGGTGATCACGGGCGTGGCGGTGAACGTAGGATTCGACGATGTCCTTGACTTGCGTGTAGGTTGCGACCGTAAGGCAAACGGGCCAGTCGGAACCAAAAATGAGGCGGTGCGAGCCGAAGGCATTCGAAGACAACGTCGAGGTAGGGCTCGAAATCGGCGGGTCTCCACTCCCTCCAGCGGGCCTCGGTAACCATCCCCGATAGTTTGCAGTAGACGTTCCGGCTCGCAGCAATTTCGCGAATGTTCGCCGCCCACCCCGCAATATTCCCGGTCTTGATTTCAGGCTTCCCCAAATGATCAACGACAAATTTCTGCTCGGGCAGCTTGCTGACGAGCTCGATCGCCGCAGGCAATTGCTTGGGATAAATTAAAATGTCATACGTCAGTCCAAAATCCTTCAACTGCGAAACGCCACGCACGAATTCCGGCCGCGCCAGAAACCCATCGTCCGGTTCAGCCTGCGCAATGTGCCGCAACCCGCGCAGCTTCTTGAATCGCGAAAAATGCCGTAGCCGCTCTTCAAGTGCAGGCGACCGCAAATCCAGCCAGCCAACGACGCCCGCGACCCGATCCGTTTTCTCCGCCACATCCAAGAGAAACTGCGTCTCGGTCCCCGACTGATCCGCCTGCACCGCAATCGTCGCATCGATCCCGCACCCATCCAGCTCCGGGACGAGGTTGCTCGGCGAAAAATCCCGCTTCAACACCGACATCGCGTCGGTGATCCACGCATCGCGCACCGGATCGTAGTTCCAGAAATGCTGATGGGCATCGATGATCATAGAAAAATCGTGAAAATTGCAGCAGGCACTGCGAAGGCGATGCGAAATAGCTCAAGCACGATCGAGAAAGTGAACTTCCGCAACTCCGCGCAAATGCGCCGCCGCAGTCTCCGCAGTAATATCCCGCTGGGGAGAAGCGAGCATCTCGTATCCCACCATAAATTTCTGCACCGTCGCCGATCGAAGCAGTGGCGGGTAGTAGTGCGCATGAAAATGAAATTCCGGATGCACGGCACCGTCGGTCGGCGCCTGATGAAATCCCATCGTGTAAGGAAACGCCGTCGTAAACAAATTGTCGTAACGAATCGTCAAGTTCCGCATGATCGCTGCCAGCGCATTTCGCTCCGCATCATTCAACTCAACCAGGCTCGCCATGTGTCGACGCCCCAGAATCATCGTTTCAAACGGCCACACCGCCCAGTACGGCACAAGCGCCACAAAGTGCTCGTTCTCCGCGACGATCCGCTCGCGATCGTTCTGCTCCAGCTTCAAATACGAACAAAGCAAACACTGCTTTTTCGTCTCCAGGTATTCGCTCTGCGCCGCAAGTTCCCGCGCCGGATAATTCGGCACCGTCTGGTTCGCCCACAGCTGGCAATGCGGGTGCGGATTGCTCGCCCCCATCAGCGCGCCGCGATTCTCAAAAATCTGCACGTGCTTGATCCACTCCACAGCCCCCAACTCGCGATACTGCTCCGCCCACACATCGATCACCGCGCGCACTTCGTCCGGCTGCATCCGCGGAATCGTCAGATCGTGTCGCGGCGAAAAACAAATCACGCGCGAAGTTCCGCGCTCCCCGCGTGCCACAATCAGCTCCGACTGATCGACCTCAAAATCCGGCGCATCCGGTAGCAACGCCGGATAATCATTCGTGAAAACGTAAGTCCCCGTATATTTCGGATTGTGCGCTCCGCCCGCACGCGGATTTCCCGGACACAAATAGCATCCCGGATCGTACTGTAGCAGCGGCCCGGTATTCGGCTTCGCAACTTGCCCCTGCCAAGGTCGCTGCGTGCGGTGCGGCGAAACCAGCACCCACTCGCGCAGCAGCGGATTCCAGCGTCGATGCGGAGATTCTTTCTTCTCGAGTGAGCTCATGAACGTGAACGTCGAAGTCGGAAACCGCCTCGCAAAGAACCAGCGCGCGCCGAAGGAACCCGCTGTGTCGGCAAACCGCAAATCAGGACAGCGCCCCAGCACCCTCGGCCGGAGTGCAAATATAGATCTGCGGCATCAACCCGGTCTCGTGCTGGTAAGCCTTCGCTATCTTCTCTTTAAACTCCCCCGCGTGCCGCGCATCCACCAAATTGATCGTCGCCCCGCCAAATCCCCCGCCGGTCATTCGCGCCCCATAAACACCCTTCTGTTGATATGCGAGATCGACCATCAAATCCAGTTCGCGGCAACTCACCTGATACAGATCACGCAAACTCCGGTGCGACTCCGCCATCCTCCGACCAAACCGCTCAATGTCCCCGGCCCGCAGCGCGTCCGCACTGTCGAGCACGCGCGCATTCTCCGTAACAATGTGCAGCGCCCGCTTGTAAATCACTTCCGTCAGCAACCCGCGATGCTTCTCGAGTTGTTCCAAGCTGACATCGCGCAGCGCCTTGATCCTCGGCAGCACCGTCGCCAGCCGCCGCACCGCCTCTTCGCAATCCGCTCGCCGCCGGTTGTATTCGCTCGACGCCAGCTCATGCTTCACCATCGTGTTGCTCACCACCAGCTTGACGGAATCCGGAATCGCCAGCGGCTCAAACGTCAGCGCGCGACAATCCAGCAGCAGCGCGTGATTCTTCTGCCCGTGCAGCGACACAAACTGATCCATGATCCCCACGCGCGCGCCGACAAATTCGTTCTCCGCCTTCCGGCAAAGCCGCGCCAGTTGCAGCCGGTCGGGTTTCGCCCCCGACAATTCCGAAAGCGCAAGCGCCGTCGCCACTTCAATCGCCGCCGAAGAACTCAGCCCCGCTCCGATCGGCACTTCGCTCTCGATGAAAACGTTCGCGCCGCGCAGCGGCACTCCCGATTTCTCAAGTTCCAGAGCAACACCGATCGGATAATCGCTCCACGATTTCGTCGGTGCTATCGAGTTCGAAGAAAAATCCGCTTCGGCCGCAGCCGAGAATTCTTCCGAATAAATCGCCAGCTTGCGATCGGCTCGCTCCGCGATCGCCACCCAGCAATAAAACTCGATCGCCGCCGGCATCGCAAACCCATCGTTGTAGTCGGTGTGCTCGCCGATCAGGTTGACACGTCCCGGAGCGCGATAAATACGAGGGACGCCGCTAAAGCGCGCCCGAAATCGCTCTTCAATGGTCGATACTCGTGTCATGAAGCCTTATACCTAGCTGAACGGTCGGTTAAGCGGTTTACCTGTTCAACGCAGGAGGGTACCTGAGGTAGCACGTTGCTGCAAGCTCCTCACAAGCCAATTCTCACCAAGGCGCAATACCTTTCTTGTGGCATCATTTCTCACGACAGGAGGTTTCATGGCGAGAAGTGGCGCATCCCGGCGCAATTTTCTCAAGCTGGCCGGGGCTGGGGTCGCTGGGACGGCGCTGAGCGCGGCGGCGTCGAGCTACGCGAGAATCGCTGGCGCAAACGATCGCGTCGGCGTGGGCATCGTCGGATTCTCGGACCGCTTCCGAAACAGCCTCGCGCCGGCATTTACGAAATCGGCCGCCGAATTCAACATGGAATTCGTGGCGCTGTCCGACATCTGGTCGCGAAAGCGCGATGAAGGCGCGGCCTTCGTCGGCAAGCTCGCCGGCGGTCGCCAGATCGTTCTGGCGCGCAACAATGAAGAGCTCTACGAAAACAAAGATGTGCAGGCGTTGATCATCGCGACCCCTGATTTTCAGCATGCGTCCCAAGGCGTCGAGGCCGTCCGCACGGGCCGCGACGCGTACATCGAGAAGCCCTTGGCTAACACGATGGAAGACGCGCGTGCCCTTCGCGCCGCTGTAAAAGGCACAGACCGCGTCGTCGCGATCGGAACCCAGCGACGCAGTTCTCCAACGTATCAGCGAATCCACGACTACATAAAGTCCGGCGTATTCGGGGACCTCGTGAGTGTCGAACTGACATACAACGTAAATCAGCCGGCGCGATGGCGGCGGCCGAGACTCGTCTCGCAACTGCGCGAAGCCGATACCGATTGGAAGCGATTCATCGCAGGTCGGCCTCCGGAATCCTTCGATGCGCGAAAATATGTGGAATTTCGCCTATTTTGGCCCTTTTCTTCCGGCATTCCGGATCAATGGATGGTCCACCGCCTCGACACGGTGCAATGGTACTCAGGACTCTCGCGACCGCGCAGCGTCGTAGCGAACGGGGGCATTTATCATTGGCACGACGGCCGCAAGAACTGGGACACGATGACGGCGGTCTTCGACTACGGGCCGATCGACGAAGGCGCGACCGGCGCTGCCAAGGGCTTTCAGGTGTTGTACACCGCGCGCATGACGAATTCAGCCGGCGGCGTGCGCGAGCATTATTTCTCAAACGGCGGCATGCTGGATCTCGAAAAAGGCACGGTGACTGCGACCGGCGGGCTGACCGAAGAGTTCGCGAAAGAAATGGACATGAAGCCGAATCAGCTCGCGCCGATTTCGTTTCCGCCACCGGAAACCGAAGCGATGATCGAACGCGCGGCATCCGGCGAGCGCCGGTCGACGGCTACGGAGCGCTCGAGCGGATCGGGGAGCGGCACAACCTTGAGCCCCGCGTTAACCGAAGCCGCGGCCGCTCCGGATGAAGACACCGCCGCCAACATGCGGGACTGGATGGAGTGCGTGCAGGCCCGCAAGCGACCCAGCGCCGACATCGAAGCGGGCTACAACCACTCCGTGGCGCTGTGCATGACGATCGCGGCAATGCAGACCGGACAGCGCGTTTCGTTCGACGATGCCAAGCAAGAAGTCGTCGTGGGCGGCCCGACCGGCCATACCCATCCGCAACATGGCGGCTCGCGACTTGACCCGCCGAGTGGCCGTGGCTAGCGGATTGGCAGCAAGAATCAGCTGTGTACTCGGGCTCAGCCAGACAGCTGCCGCGAAACCCTTTTTTGCTCATCCTGAATTTGTCGCATATTCACTTCGGAGACTGCTGAATTTATGCCCAGGCACGTTGGTTTGATTGGTGGCGGAAATATTTCCGAGACGCACGCGCGCGCAGCGCTCGCGATTCCCGATGTCGCGATTGCGGCGATTTACGGCACCAATATGCAGAACATCGAGCGTCTCGCTCGCGACAACGGCGGCAAAGCCTTCGTCGACTACAACGCGTTCCTCGCGCATCGTCCAATGGATCTGGTGATGATCGGCAGCCCGTCCGGCCTACACGCGCAGCAAGGCATCGACGCAGCGCACCGCGGTATTCATGTGCTGACCGAAAAGCCGATCGACATCACGGTGGCGCGCGCCGACGAACTGATCGCGGCAACCCGCCAGGCGAACGTGAAACTCGGTGTGATGTTTCAGGATCGCGTGAAGCCCGATATTCGCCGACTGAAACATTGGGTCGACAGCGGCGCGCTCGGCAAGATTTTGTTCGTCGATGCGCGCGTGAAGTGGTATCGCCCGCCCGAATACTACGGCAAGTCGAAATGGCGCGGCACGCTGGCGCTCGACGGCGGCGGCGCGCTGATGAACCAAGGCGTGCATACCGTCGATCTCTTGCTGTGGGTCCTCGGCGACGTCGCGCGCGTGCAGTCGCGCACCGCGACAGCGCTGCATCCGATCGAATCCGAAGACACCGCTGCGGCAATCCTTGAGTTCGGCAGCGGCGCGCTCGGCACGCTGCATGCAACAACGGCCGCGTACCCCGGCTATCAGCGCCGCGTAGAAATCACCGGCACCGAAGGTACTGTGATTTTAGAACACGACCGCATCATCGCCACCGACCTGCGAAATCAACCCGTCGTCGCCGAACACGAAGCCCCGAAAGATACAAACCTCAGCGCGTCATCAGCAGCCGTCACCGACATCCGCGGCCACCAGGCCATCCTCGAAGACTTCCTCCGTGCCATCGACACCGACGGCACCCCCATCTGCGACGGCATCGAAGGCCGCAAAAGCGTAGCCCTAATCGAAGCGATCTATCGCGCCTCCAAATCCCCAGCCACCACCGTCGCCTGAACTCCGGATGTGCGGGCGCAGCACCACTCGCCCATCTCGGCAAGATCTCGACGACGACGCTCCCTTCGCTTCCGCGTATTGTGGGTCGCGGCCAGCCGCGACCTCCCGATCGCCAACAATTTTGGGGCTTCAACCCTGTTCCTGGATAACAACCTCGCGTCGCAAATCCCCCTCTTGACAAATTTTCCTCCCGCGAAGAATCTCTCTTGCGGCGTGCCGCAACCTCCGCGCCGATTTTTTCGAGCGAAAAGGTTAAACGTTTAAGGAGCCTCCATGTCGATGACTCGCCGCGAAATTTTGCAGACCCTCCCTGCGCTGTCAACTGTCCTGCTACCCGCTCTCGCCATCGCGGAAGGCGCCTCGGCGCAAACCGATTCCCTTCCCTCCAAGGCGTGGGCCTTCGATGAACTCAAAGTCGACAAGTCACCCAACGGCGACGAATTTCGCGCGGTGCTGAAAGGCAAGCTGGCCACCGGCGAATTGCTCGAGGTCCACGAGACGATGCTCCCGCCGGGTGCGATGCCACATCCACCGCATCATCACGTCCATTCCGAGATGTGGCTCGTGCGCGAAGGCACCGTCGAGTTCAACGTCGAAGGCAAAAAGAAAAATATCGGTCCGGGCGGCGTCGCCTTCGTTGCCTCAAACGAAGAACACGGCGTCACCAATGTCGGTAAAACGCAGGCGAAATATTTTGTGGTCGCTATTGGTCCGGATGCGGGCAAATAAGGGGATCCCATGAAAGCAATCTTGAACGTAGCTTTTTCTAGTCTCGCGGCGTTGATTCTGGCAGCGACCCTGAGCGCGAGCAGCGCTTCGGCAGCGCAATCGAGCTTCGATTTGAGATCGCCCGACAAGCGGATCGAACTGCGCATCCGCACGGCGAACGGCATTCACTACGACGTCGTACTGAAGGGCCGCGCGATTCTGGAAGACAGCACGCTCTCGATCGACGTCGATCACAAGACGTTCGGAAAGGCCGACACGAAGGTCGTGCGCGCGAAAGCGACGACGCACGACGAAATGCTCGAACCTGTCGTGCGCCAGAAATTCGCGAAGATTCGCGACAACTACAACGAGCAACGCATCGAGTTCGAAGGTGGCTACGCCGTAACATTCCGCGCATACAACGAAGGCGTGGCGTATCGCTTCGAGACTTCCCTGCCCGTTTCGGAGATCAAGATTTACGGCGAGGAGATGAATCTGAATTTTGCGGCGAACGACGTCGCCTACTACCCGCAAGAAGACGGCTTCATGTCGCACAACGAGCGGAAATATCTTCCGCAGCACCTGTCGGACATTTTGCCCGACTTCATTGCGACTCTGCCTGCTGTGGTCCAGGTCGGCCAAAGCGCGAGCGTCGCGGTCGCCGAATCCGACGTCGAGGAATACCCCGGATTGTGGCTGAAGGGCACGGGCGGACCGGGGCTTGCGGCGACATTCCCGCCGTATCCGTTGAAGGATCACAAAGACACCGAGTTGAACGTTCCTGTGACCGAGGCCGCGGATTATATTGCGGTGACCAAGGGAACACGGACGTATCCATGGCGCGTGCTCGGCATCGTCGACCAGGACAAAGACCTGCTGACGAACTCGATCGTGTGGCTGCTCGAAAAGCCCTCACAGGTTACGGACACTTCGTGGATCAAGCCGGGCAAAGTCGCGTGGGATTGGTGGAACGCGCTGAACCTGTACGGCGTGGATTTCAAAGCGGGCGTCAACACCGACACCTACAAATATTTCATCGACTTCGCCGCGAAATATCAGATTCCGTACATCATTCTCGACGAAGGCTGGTACAAGCACGGCGATATTCTTGAGGTCGTTCCAGCGGTCAACATGGAAGAGCTGGCGTCTTACTCGAAACAGAAAAACGTCGGGCTGATTCTCTGGGCCGGCTGGAAGGAGCTCGACGAAAAACTTGAACCAGCGCTCGATCAGTTTCAGAAATGGGGCGTGAAAGGAATCAAAGTCGACTTCATGCAACGCAGCGATCAGGTGCTGATCAACTACTACCATCGCGTCTGCCGTGAAGCGGCGAAGCGGCACATCCTCGTCGATTTCCACGGCGATCAGAAACCGGCCACGATGACGCGCACGTGGCCGAACCTGATCAACACCGAAGGTGTCCGAGGCATGGAGTGGGACAAGTGGAGCGCCGAGACCGATCCGAAACACAGCACCACGCTTCCCTTCACGCGGATGTTCCTCGGGCCGATGGACTACACGCCCGGCGCAATGCTGAACGCGCAGAAAGCGGAGTTCCGTGCAATCACGCAACGCCCGATGAGCATGGGCACTCGATGCCAACAATTGGCGCTGTACGTGATTTACGATGCGCCGCTGCAAATGCTTTCGGATAGCCCGTCGAATTACGAGCGCGAGCCGGAGGCGATGGAATTCCTCAAACCGGTGCCGTCGGTTTGGGATGACACGAAGCCGCTCAGCGGAAAGATTTCGGATTACATCGTTGTAGCCCGTCGCAGTGGCAACGACTGGTACGTCGGGGCAATGACGGATTGGACGCCGCGTGATTTGGAGATCGATTTTTCATTTCTGCCTAACGGCGATTTCCATATGCAATCGTACGAAGACGGCGTGAACGCCGACCGCATGGGCAGCGACTACAAGATGACGAAGACGACGGTGAACAAGTCGACCAAGCGGAACGTGCACTTGGCGCCCGGCGGCGGCTGGGCAGCACGGCTCACGCCCTAGGATCAAGGGCAGAGCCCCTTTAGCTCATGAGTCGATTTCGGAGCCAAAGCCTTCCCACACATCGTTGAAGAGCCGCTCGATTTTCCTATTGATCGACGATGACGGATGACGCAGGCTTGTCCCCCGAACCTTGGACTCCTCGACCCAGGTTATTTCTGAAACGGCAGGGCGCGTGCCGCGGCGGCGGTGGGGGATTGCGCTGCTGCTCGGCTTCGGCGTGCTCGTGAATTATTTCGATCGGGTGAATCTTTCGGTATCGCAGGCGGCTCTGACCGAGACGTTTGGGATTTCGGCGGTCACGTTCGGGTATCTGTCGAGTTTTTACAACTGGTCGTACGCCGCGCTGCAACTTCCTTGCGGGTTGCTGCTCGATCGATTTGGCGTTCGGCTGGTTGGGCGCGTCAGCACGGTGATCTGGAGCCTGGCCTCGTTTGCGGCGGCGATCGCGACGCGCATGGAAGGATTGTTTGCGGCGCGATTTCTGCTGGGCATTGGCGAGGCGCCGACTTTTCCGGCAAATGCGAAGGCGGTTGGGTACTGGTTTCCGCAGCAGGAGCGGAGCCTCGCCACGGCGATGTTCGATTCGGCGGCGAAATTTGCGCCGGGGATCGGAGTTCCGGCGATTGGAGTTTTTCTCCTTCATTTCGGATGGCGATTGAGTTTTGCGGCGACCGGCGTCGTCAGCTTGTTTTATTTCGCGCTGTTCTACATTTTTTATCGCAACCCCAGCGAAGACCCGAAACTATCGACCGCCGAACGTGAGTTCATCGCCCGCGGCGGAGCTCAGCCCGAGGACCGGGTGCGTGCGGCGAAAGGCGCGCCTCTCGGATATTTGCTGCGGCAGCCGAAGGTTTGGGGACTCGTGCTCGGCTTCGCTTCGTACAACTACACTTTTTATTTATTGCTGGCGTGGCTGCCTTCGTATGTCTCGTCGGCGCTGCATGTGGACCTGTTGCATTCGGTGCTGTACACGGGAGTGCCTTGGCTGTTCGCTGGCATGATCGACTTGTGCATCGGCGGATTGCTGGTCGATTCGCTGATTCAACACGGGTGGAATTCGGTTCGCGTGCGGCAAGCGGTGCTGATCGGCGGAACGGCGCTCGGGTTGGGAATTTTCGGAGCGACGCAGAATTTGTCGCCGCTGGCGGCGGTTTTCTGGATTAGTGTGTCGATCGGTGGATTGTCGGCGGCTTCACCGGTCGGGTGGTCGATTCCCTCGCTGATTGCGCCGCGGGAGAGCGTCGGGACGCTGGGCGGCATTTTGAATTTCGGGAATCAAATCGCTGGTATCGCGGCGCCGATTGTTACCGGATACATCGTGCATGAGACGCACTCGTTTTCCTGGGCGTTCGGTGTTGCGGCCGGATTTTTGGTGATAGGGATCGCAGGGTATCTATTCCTGTTGGGCCGAATGGAAGCGATCCCGGAGCCGGGTTAGGTGGCTTTGACCGCCCCCTGGTTTTTTTGCGTCACCATGGGATTTCAGTGTGGTCGTCGCGCTGGTGCGTAAGGATATGATTTCACGGTATTTAAGAAGCAAAAACGCCGGCGACAACACTCTTCGAGGGTGGGGCAGGCCGACGTTTTGAAATTCGCGCATTGTTCGACAATTATTAGTTAAGTTAGATAACGCGTTTGTCAACACCCAAAGAATGAACGAGCCAGAGTTTTTGCTGGCGGGCCTTGCCCTTCGAAATTCAAGTCAACCTGTGTTTGGCTCCACAGCGATATGGGCGAGCGGATGGATTTGGCGGGCCGCCTTGATCCGCGGTAAAGGTCAAGGGCTAAGACTTGAGAAGTTTGGTTACGTAGGCTGGGTTTAGAGGGAGACGACGGGGCTGGACGCGCGTGGCGTCGAAGAGGGCGGCCGCCACGGCGGGGAGGCATACAGCGTTGGCGGCTTCCGAGCCGCCGCCGAACCCCTTGTCGTCGCGGGAAACCTGGACGGTTTTGATTTCCGGAAGTTCTTCCATCGTCAAGATCGGGTAGCGGGTCCAATTTGTGCTGGTGACTTTTTCCTTGTCGAAAGTGACTTCTTCCTTGAGGGCTTCGCTGAGGCCCATGGCGACGCCGCTTTTCATGCAGCGATCGAGTTGGCGCGGGTTGATGACCTTTCCGCAATCGGCGCCGATCGTGAACCGAGTGACGGCGATCGCACCCGTTGCGGGCGTGACGGAAATTTCGGCGATGCCAACCCAGTAGGCGTTGGAGCGGATCATGATGCTCACGCCTCGGCCGGTCACCGGTTCGCCGCCCGTTTTGCGGGCGTCGGAGTGCGGAGAGGGCCTGCGCTGCCATCCTGCGGCCTTTGCCGTGGCTTGGAGGATGTCGATCAGGCGCTGGTCCGTCGTGTGATCGAGCCGAAACTGGATGGGATCGGCGCCGATTGAGGCCGCCGCTTCGTTGATCAGACTTTCGAGCGCGAAATTTTGCTGACGTTGCCCCGGGGTGCGCATGATGTTGCCGCGCAGGCCTGCCGATGTCGCGTCGGTGCCAATGCTCGGCATGCCGTAGGCGCGTTCGATCTTGGTTTGAATCCTGTCGTAGGGCCATTCGGTGGCGATCCAACTTCCCGGAGTTGGCGTGGAGCAAGGCAGACCGGCCAGGATTGCGCCGAGAAGGCGAGCGTCACTCTGATGCGGCGTGTACGAACCGCTTTGCATCGCGACGATGCGTTGGTTGCGCTGGTCGAACGCGGCCTCGATGTCGATTACGTAAGCGGGTGAGACGCTGGACCACGCGAGATCTTCCTGCAAAGTCCACTGCACGCGAACGGGTTTGCCCGTGAGTTGCGAGAGGATGACGGCATCCGCTTCGGCGCCGTCGCCGCCAAATGTGGTGCGACCGTATTGGCCCGAGTGATCGAGCCAGCGAACAATCACTTTGTCGGCGGAGACGCCGAGTGTATTGGCGATCTGCGCGCGTAAGCCTTGCGACTGAGCGGAATGGGTCCACACGGTGACGCTACCGTCGCTGCGGACGTCGGCAACGGCGAGGAAGAGACCGATGGGAGCGTGGCGGACGTAGGGGAGTTCGTAGGTCGCTGAGATTTTTCGGGAAGCGTTTGCCAACGCCGCGGTCACCTCGGCGGCATTGCCTTTGCTTTGTCCGGGCTCGCCCCATTTGTGGCTGCGGATCGCTTGCGTGAGATTGTCGCTGCCGGGAAGACCGGACCATTCGGTCCATTTCGTCGTGGATGCGACGGCACGAGCGGCGCCAATGGCTTCCCACTCATTGGGAGAGACCACGGCGACGAGATTGGCCTTGTTCGCGACTTGCGCGGTGGGAAATTGTTTTTTGTCGAGTGCGCCGATGGAGATGAGAGTAGAGCCCATGGTCGCGGGGCGGATCATGCGAGCGTGAAGCATACCCGGCAACTTAACGTCGCAAGTCCACTGCGTCTTGCCCGTGACTTTGTCGGGAATGCCGGGAACGGGATACGAAGTGCCGATGACCTTGTACTGGGTCACGGGCTTCATCGGAGGATCACCGGTTACAGTGAAGCCGTCGAGGCCGGCCAAGCCGTTACCGTCGGACGCAGCCGGGTCGACTCTTGCGCGAGAGCCGGTGACGGGAATTTTCAGGTCGAGATGCTGCCCCTGAACAATTTGGCCGTAGCTGACGTTCTTTCCGGAAGCAGAGACGACGCCGCCAGCAACGACCAAGCTGGCGGCCGGAATGCCGAGTTGGGTCGCCGCCAACTGAAGCAGCGCCTGAAAGGTGTAGGCGGCAACTTTGCGGAGGTTCTCCATGCCATAAAGAAATCCGGCGGAATAGCCGCCATCGGGAGTCCTGTCCGTGTCGCCCATGATGAGCGAGATGGAATCCGGATTGACGTGAAGTTCTTCGGCGACGACTTGAGCATAGTAGCCGCTCATGCCAGTGCCGGTCTCGGTGCGGCCGGTGCGCATGACAATCGAGTTGTCGCTGCGAATCTCCAGCCAAGAGGCAAGGAGAGACGGGTCCATCGGATCTGAGGTGACCGCGGGCCGGGTTCCGGCGGCTGCCTCGAGCACTACTTCGGCGGGGACGACAAACGAGACGAAGAGCGCGCCTCCCATTTTGACGAAGCCGCGCCGGGTGATCGTGCCGGCGCTGGCTGAGTCCCTGACCGTCGGTGTGTTCGTCGTCATGGCAGTCGGTTTTCTCAGGGATTCATGGTTTTCGCGGCGCGCTGAACGGCGCCGATGATTGCAGCGTACGTACCGCAGCGGCACAGATGGGGCGAGGGCGGCTTGTTGGTGAATGCATCTTTGATTTGCGCCAAGGTCGGGTGCGGATTTTTTGCGAGCAACTCGACGGCGACGATCATCATGCCGCTCTGGCAGTAGCCACACTGAGGCACCTGCTCGTCAATCCAGGCTTGCTGGACGGGGTGCAAGGTCTTCGCAGCGTCGGCAGGGTTCAGGCCTTTTTCCTCCGCCCACAGAGCAGGCAAGCCCTCGATGGTGGTGACATGCTTTCCGGCGGCGTACGACAGCGGTGTGATGCAGGAACGAACTTCTTCTCCGTCGAGGAGCACGGAGCACGCGCCGCATTGCGCCATGCCGCAGCCGAGGCGCGGGCCGGTCAGATTGAGTTCATTGCGCAAGACGAAGAGGAGCGGAGTATCCCGAGCGGATGAGACGGTTTGCTTCGCGCCATTGAGGGTAAGTTCGATCGCCATGTCGTTCTCTTCCGAAGAAAGTACGCCTAGTTCGGGCGGTGGAATTAGAACTACATTGTGATGTTAATATGTGGCAGGTGTCAAGACGCGGCAAAGCAGGCGGAGGCGGTTCGAGTTCCGAGATGGGCGCACCTTCCACGCTTGGCGTGAGGCGGTGCTGTCCTTACAGAGACCGTGGAGGCGTCGGAGGGGCAACGAGAGTCGCCGCATGCGCTCAGCATGCGGCGACACACCTCGCGGGTAGACGGGGTGCCTGCGGGTCTGGCTGAGTCGTGCTATCGTCGATTTCCTATGGCCGCTACGCGCCCGATCGGCAACTTGCTTCGCGAATGGCGTCAGCGGCGGCGGCTGAGTCAGCTTGAACTCGCACTCGAAGCCGAAATTTCGACCCGTCACCTCAGTTTCCTTGAAACGGGTCGTTCTCAACCTAGTCGGGAGATGCTGCTGCATCTGGCGGAGCAACTTGAAATCCCGTTGCGGCACCGGAACGTCCTTCTCAACGCAGCTGGTTTTGCGGCCATCTTTCCGGAGCGGAAACTGAACGATCCGCAACTTGTGCGGGTGCGTGAGGCAGTCGACGTCGTCTTGAAGGCGCATCTTCCCTTCCCTGCATTGGCGATCGATCGGCATTGGACACTGGTTGCATCGAACGGCGCGTTGAAGCCGTTGCTTCGCGGGGTGAACGTGGATCTGCTGGAAGAACCGCTCAACGTATTGCGGCTCACGCTCCATCCAGGCGGCCTCGCACCACGACTGGGCAACTATCACGAGTGGCGGGCACACGCACTCGCTAAACTGCGCCGACAGGTCGCGGTGAGCGGCGACCCGGTGTTGGCAGATTTGCTCGATGAACTACGTCGCTTTGCGCCGCCGGACGGAGTCGGCCCGAAGCCGACTCCGTCCGAAAGCAATTGTGATCAACAACGATTAGTGGTTCCCTTCCAGCTGGTGACCGACGCTGGAACTGTTTCGTTCTTCAGCACCACTACGGTGTTTGGAACAGCCGTGGACGTCACGCTCTCGGAACTTTCTCTCGAGTTGTTTTACCCAGCCGATGCGAATACCGCCGAGGTCATCCGGCGAATGGTGAAGTCCGCGGCACAGTAACGTCGCTCACTTTTACGCCCTCACTTTACCTCGCACGTAATTGTTTTCCTTCCGTCTTGCCGTTATCACTGGGGCGGGAGGAACAAACTCAATGTTCAATCGACGAGACGCATTGAAATCCGCCGCAACCGCCGTCGGTGGGTTCGGCTTACTTTCGGTAAGCTGCAACGCCGACGTGCTCGCCGAAAAAAAAGCGCAGCCGCCGGTCACAAAAGCCGAGGCCGATTTTGTCGAAACGCGCGATGGCGTGCGTCTGTTCTATCGTGATTGGGGAACGCGCGACCGGGGTACGGGCAAGCCGGTTGTGTTTCTCGCGCCTTGGGGACTGCACTCCGACTGGTGGCAATACCAGATGGCGTATTTGTCCGCGCAAGGGTTGCGTTGCGTAGCGTTTGATCGCCGTGGTTGTGGCCGCTCGAGCGAACCGCGCGGCGGCTATGACTTCGACACGCTGAGCGACGACCTGCGGGTCGTAATCGACGACCTGGGCCTGGCCAACGTGATGCTCGTCAGCCAGTCGATGGGCGCCGGTGAAGCGGTACGGTACATGACGCGGCACCAAGGACATGCGGTCCAGCGCCTCGCTTTCATCGCACCCAACACCCCGTTTGTGCTGAAGACCGCAGACAATCCCGGCGGCAGCGATGCCGCTGCGCTCGAACAAATCCGGATTTCGATCTCGACCGATCTGCCGGGCGTGGTTGCAGCGGCCCTCCCATCTTTCTTCGGCGAGCAAAACAAAGTCTCGCCGGAGATGCAAACCTGGGCCGGCAACATGTTCGGCGCTTGCTCGCTGCGCGTCTTGCTCGAGCTTCAACGTATGTTTAGCGTCGTCGACTTTCGGCCGGAACTGCGCCGAATCAATGCGCCCGCGATTATCTTTCAGGGTGACCATGACACTTCAACGACGCTTGAGCAGTGCGGGCGGCCGACGTCGGAGCTGATCCGCGGGAGCGAGTTGCGTGTCTATGAAAATGCGGCGCACGGGCTCCCGATCAGCCACATGGCGCGGTTGAATAAAGACCTCGAAGCATTCGCGGCGCGTTAGCGAGCTAGCTACGACTTCGGTTTTGGAGTCGGCAGCGCACGGGTGGCGTTGGTGGAGACGCCGCCGTCGACAAGCAGGGTTTGGCCGGTGATGTAGCGGCTCGACTCAGCGGCCAGAAAGACGACCGCGGAGTCGAGGTCGTGAGCGGCGCCGGGGCGTTTTACGGGGATGCGATCGGTGATGTAGTCGACCCAGTCCTTGTCTTGGTAGAGAATTTTGTTTTGTTCGGTCTTGAACCATCCCGGCGCTAGACAGTTCACGGTGATGCCGTGTTTACCCCAGTCGTCGGCGAGGCTCATGGTGAGTTGCTTGATGCCGCCGCGGCTGGCGCCGTAGGGTCCCAGGCCGGCGAAACCGGCGACGCTGGTGACCGAGCCAACGTTGATGATGCGGCCATAGTTGTGCTGCGTCATGCCGCGGGCAATTCCCTGCGCGACGAAGAAGCTGCCGCGCAGGTTCGTGTCGAGAATCAAATTCCAATCATCCCAGGTGACATCGAGAGCCGGTTTGCGGACGTTGCAGCCGGCGTTGTTGACCAGGATGTGGATCTGGCCGAAGTGCGATTGCGCGTCGGCGACCATTTTCTTGATGCTGGACTCGTCGCGCACGTCGAGTTCGAGCGAAAGCGTACGGCGGCCGAGGGATTTCATTTCGGATTCGAACGCGGCTAGCGTGTCGAGTCGACGGCTCGTTAGGACTAGATCGGCGCCTGCTTTGGCCAGAGCGCGGGCGAAGTGCTGGCCCAGGCCGCGGCTGGTGCCGGTGACGATGGCGACTTGGCCGCTCAGATCGAAAAGATTGTCACTTGGAGTGGGATTGGGCATTTTTTCGCTCGCCGCCGACTACGCGCTCTTTCCTGGAGTAAGGACTACTTTCAGCAAGCCTGCTTCGCCGGTGTGAAGACGTTCAAACCAGGCGGGGCCGTCGTCGAGCGGGGCGACTTTGGTGATGAGCGGTTTGACGCGGATCGCGCCGGAGGCGAGGAGTTTGATGGCTTCGGGATATTCGCCGGAGGAGGCGCAGGAGCCTTGCAAGCGAATCTGGCGGCTGACGACTTTCTGTAGATGGATTTTGACCTCGGGCGAAATGTTGCCGACCAGAGTGACGGCACCGCCCTTTCGAACCGAGTCGATACTCGCGGCAATCGTTTCGGTGCGGCCTACGGCTTCGAGGACTACGTCTACTCCTGCGCCGTTGGTGAGTTTGAGAACTTGCGCCGGGAGATCGGATTTGGAATTGAGAATCCCGGTAGCGCCGAGATCTTTGGCCATTTTTAGGCGGGAGTCGTCGATGTCGGAGACGAAGACGCGGTCGCAGCCGGTGGCGCGGAGCGATTGGAGGATGAGGAGGCCGATCATTCCGGCGCCGATGACGAGCGCGGTGTCGCCGTGGTCGATGGGGGTGATTTTTACGGCGTGAAGGGCGACGGCGGTGGCTTCGAGCATCGCGGCTTCTTCGAACGGGAGATTGTCGGGAAGGCGATGGACGATGCGGGCGGGCACAACGACGAACTCGGCGAATGCACCAGCGCGACGGTAGTCTGCGCAAGAGACGCCGAGGACTTGGCGATTGTCGCAGAGATTGATGGCGCCGCGGCGGCAGTTGGGGCATTCGCCGCAGAAGACGGTGGAATCGAAGGTGACGCGGTCGCCGACGGCGAGGCCTTTGGCATTTGCGCCCAGGGCGGCGACGCGGCCGGCGGCTTCGTGGCCCATGACGATCGGTGGGATGCGGCGGCCAGAGGAGCCGTCGTAGCCGTGGACGTCGCTGCCGCAGATGCCGCAGGCGGCGACTTCAATGAGGACTTCGTCGGGGGATGGAGTTGGTTTGGGGAGGTCGGTGATTTCCAGGTGGTTGTATTTGGAGAGTAGGAGGGATTTCATTTTTTTTTGCGCTTGTGCCCTTTGGTTGTGAACGTTGGAAGGATTACTTTAGCGCGGATTTGAATGGAGGACGAGGGGGGGTTGTCGCGGAGAAATAGAGAACGAGAGTTCAGTTCGTTTCGATTGGCGAGAGCGACTTGGAAGTCGACGAAAGCCCGCACCCTCCCAAAACCAGGAGGGCCATTGGCGAACGGTTAGAGGCCGGGTGGGTCGCGGTAGAAGAAGAGGGCGATGACCGAGCCCAGGGCGGCGGCTAGGAAGAGGAAGCAAAGGATGGAGAACAAGACGCCGGTGGGGCGTCCGACATAACTGCTGACTGCGGAGAGGCGCGCGCAGGTGTAGGAGAGGATGAAGCTGAAGAAGGCGAAGCCGACCCAGCCGGGGATGTGGAGGCGGCTGCGGGCGGCGGCGATCGGGAGGATGATCATGATCGAGAGACACGCAAGCGCGAGGAGGACGAGGAGTTCGTAGTTGAGTGGTCGAGCGGCGAATGTGGCGAGATGAAATGCTACCGGCAATGTAGCCGACGTTGTCACGGATGCGACCTGATCGTTGGAATCGTTTAGCTTGCTGCTCTTTAGAAGTTGTCTCACAAATTGCGAGGATTGTCGGCGGGATTTCTTCGGCGGCGTTTGGGAATGCCGATCCGGCCGAACGCTCGGCGGTACATTGCGGAAACCCAAGTCCAATGCTCTATTCTGCGACTCGGCACTGCTGCGGAGCGATTATTGGATGAGGGCGGTGGTTCGAATGGGCGAACCGTTGGGGAGTGAGCCGTAGTCGCTGGTCGAAGTGATGTTGGTGTTGATGTTCAGAGTTTTGGCGACCAACAACATGTAGGCAGCGTTTCTGCCCGCGCCGGACATGGTGAGCGTGGCGTTGGGGAAATAAAGCGCACCTTGCATCCAGGAGCCGCCGTTTCCATTGATCGTACCGGCGGCAGTGTTCGACGTGGGTTGGAAAAAGAGAATGCCGGCGTAGTTGCCGTTGGTTGGAGCGGTGAGGCGGATTCTCTGTCTGTTGCTAAAGCTAACAGCGCCCGCAGCCACATAGAAGAAAACCCCACCGGTTCCGTTCACGTTGCCACTACTCTGAATTGAAAGACCGCCTGTGATGTAGTAATTGCCGGCAGTAAAGGTGACCGGCTGCGAATAATTGTTTGAGAAAGAGATGCTGCAATATTTTCCCGGAGTAAGTGTCTTCGGGCCGAGCATGTTCTGCTTGAATGTGTAGTTGATTGTGTTGGCTGGGTTGCATCCGCCGCCCGGATCCGCCATGGCGGGCAAGTAGGAGAGAGGATCGGAGGATTGCAGCATGCCAGTGATGGCTGGAGGAGTCGTGCCGATCGAAGAGCCGTGGACGCCGACCGACGCAGCGGTGATGGAGCCGCCGCCGGCGAGACTCTGATTGTCGATGATGCCGCAGTTCGTGACGTTCACGCTTCCAGCTCCAGAAACGGTGATGCCGCCGCCACCTTGGAGAGCGTAAATGCAATTGCGGCTGCCGAGATACTGCGCCGTCGCGGTGGTCGAAACCGTGACGTTGTTGAACGAGCCGCCGAGGATACGCATGAAGAAGGTCGGGTAGTTCTCAGAGACCGTGACCTGCATGGTGTTGTTGTTGCCGCCCACAGCAATCTGAGTGGGAGTGACGGTGATGCCGCCGCCGTTCGGGAAACCATTGATCCGGGAATCCTCGGTGGCGGCAGCTTGGGCTTGCAGGAAGCTGCCTCCGGCGCCCAGCTGAGCGGCGCCAGCAAGAGCAGCGGAGTCGGCAGCGGATTGCATGAGGCGGCGTTGATACCGCAAGTAGCCGATGTCAACGGAAAGGCCGGCGGCGCCGAGCAGAACGATCATGCCGAAGGCGGCGAAGACGAGGCCGTAACCCGCTTCGGGATGAGATTTTCTGACGGCGTTTCTCACTGCGAAATCTCCGATGAAGGCGATGAAACGGGGACGTGCACCTCGGATGGTTGACGGAACGATATTGGTGAGGCGCGTACGATTTGCACAGACTAGCACAGCGGGGTGAGAGCAACGCAAGTGCCAAGTTGCGGCGTCGATGAGAGATTGCGCGGAGATTGCGGGTCGGATGGATCACGGTGGAAAACCTGGGATAGCTGCGGCGGCCCGAAAAGGCTGAGAAACGGGCTTTTGCACAGTCTGAGCCAAACTGGAGCAGCGATTGCACTTATGTCGGGCAAGGGATGAGAAGACCCCGTTACAGCGTCCAGCGCCAGCAGGTACAGCGATGCACAGCGTCCCCGCGGCACGTCTGCAACTTGCAGGAAAGTAGATGGTTATGGACGGCGCCCAAGAAGTGGAGAGAAACCGAGCGGAGCAGGTTGTGTACGCAAAAGGGTACACCAACCGGCGGCGACGCGTCTCCTTTGGTGAACCCGAAGAAAATTCGTGCGCATGGCCAGAAGGTGCATTCCCGCCGGTCGGGTTCTGTATTGGGGAGCCTGCAAAAAGTGCTCGGCTGCGAAAAGGAACTGTGGACGCGGATGTTTCGCGAGGCGGAGTGCGATTGAGACAGCCAGTTATCGCGCAGATGCGTCGAGAAAAGATCCTGTCAACGCGGAGCGGCCAGACGGTAGTCGAGCTGGCGCTGCTGCTGCCGTTCCTGTTAATGCTGGTGATCGGCGTGACCGAGATTGGACGCTACGCGTACTACGACATTTTGGTGGCGAATGCGGCTCGCGCGGGTGCGGCGTACGGCGCGCAGGGCCTGGCGCAAGCGGCGGACGCGGCCGGCATCCGGGCAGCGGCGCATGCGGACGGGCTTAACACGATGACGATAACGCCCATACAGCAGTGCGGATGCAGCGCAGCTGGCCTGGGCGGATGCCCAAGCGGGGCGGTGTGCCCGACACCGCTGGTATACATCCAGGTGACGGCGATGGAACAATTCAATTCGCTTTTTAACTATCCGGGATTACCAGCAAATCTAACGCTGACGAGCACGGTGACGATGCGGGTGTCGCAGTGAGCCCAGCAATGCCAACCCTAGGGCTTCGTTCGACCGCGCGTGCGCGTAACCAGCGACAACGCGGGAGCGCGCTGGTGGAACAGGCGATCATTTTGCCCGTGATGCTGGCGTTGATGTTTGGCGCAATCGATATGTCTCGCGCGTTGTACACCTATCACTACGTGTCCTATATCGCGCGGGACGCGACGCGATGGGCCAGTGTCCGCAGCAATACATCGATGAACGGCTCCAGTGTTGGCCAGGTACAAGGGTACGTATCGAACGTTTCGGGCATGGGGCTGAACTCCGCGGCGATTACATCGACCACAAATTACATTGCGCCTGTTAATGGCACCCCCTTATGTCCGGGCGGCAATGCCAACAACAAACCCGGATGCATCGTGCAAGTGACGGTGAATTACAACTTCCGGTTCATCGCTCCTTTGATACCGGGCGGCGGGTTCACGATGAGCAGCGAATCGCAGATGGTGATAACACAGTAGCGAAGAATTCTGGTGACCATGGCTAGCACTGACGCAACAGTCCCGATGGCAAGAGCGGAAATCACGACGTTGATGGTGCCGCACCAGGTGCAGCGCACCGGCGTGCGACGCGGACTGCTGGAAGATTTGGCCCTGAAGATTTTGTATCTGCACGGCGAGATGTCGCTGCTGGAGATGAGCGAAAGGACGTGCCTGAGCCTGGGAGTGATCGAGGAGATTTTTCAGTTTTTCCGCAAGGAACAGCTGTGCGAAGTGAAGCGGATGGCGGCGGGGAGCCACGTGATTGTGGCGAGCGGCCAAGGGAAACAGCGGGCCGCGGAGTTGATGTCCATCAGCCAATATACGGGCCCTGCGCCGGTGTCGCTGACGGACTACACGATGCGCGTGGGCATGCAGAGCGTGCAGAAAATCGCGCTGAAGCCCGCGGACATAATGCGGGCGTTTTATCAGATGGTACTCGATCAGGACATACTGAACCGGATCGGGACTTCGCTGGTGTCGGGCACGTCGATGTTTTTGCACGGGCCGTCGGGGACGGGCAAGACGATGATCGCGTCGACGATTCCCGCGGTGTATGACGACAGCGTGTGGATTCCCCACGCGGTGGTGGTGGACAACCAGATCGTTTCGGTTTTCGATCCGGGCGTGCATTTTCCGAGTTCGGTCGATATCGCCGGAGAGTCGGACAGGCGCTGGGTGCTGTGCCAGAGGCCGTGCGTGCTGGCGGGCGGCGAGTTGTCGGCGGAGATGCTGGATTTGCAATTCAATGCGATCAGCCGGTTTTACACGGCACCGCTGCAGATGAAGGCGAATAACGGCGTGTTGATCCTGGACGATTTTGGGCGGCAGCGGATGCGGCCGGATGAATTATTGAACCGCTGGATGACGCCGCTGGACCGGCGCGTGGATTTTTTCACTTTGCCGGGCGGGCGAAAGTTTGAGGTGCCGTTCGATCTGTTCATCGTGTTCTCGACGAACCTCGATCCGACGCAGCTTGCGGACGAAGCGTTTTTGCGCAGAATCCCGAACAAGATCGGCGTCGATTACGCGACGCGGGAACAGTTCGTGGAGATTTTCCGGCGAGAATGCCAGAACCGCATGGTGCCCTGCGATGAAGGCGTGCCGGAGTATGTGGTGCAGTGCCTGCGTGACATGCGGCAGTTTCTGGCGCATTGCCACGCGCGCGACCTGATCAATCAGATTTTCTGGGCGGCGAAATATGCAGGCGTAGAGCCGCGCATCACGGCGAGAAGCGTCGAGCAAGCTTGCCGAGCGCACTTCCTCCCGGTCGGAAAGCGCCACGGATGAGTTTCCAGCTGGAAAGCACCACGCTGACGACGTTTCGCGCGCGGCCGCCGTTCCCTGTCGGCGTGCCGAAGCGTGTTGCGCTGCGTGTGGTGCCTGAGGCGCGGATGCCGAAGTTTCCGGTGTCGGGCGAACGCGCGTCGTCGAGCTGGTTCAGTTCGCTGGGCGTGCTGTTCGAACGGGTGAACCTCCCGGTACTTCGCGAGCCAGTTCGACTATTCAAGCAGACGCCGCTGTTGCCTTTTCGATTTGCGGGCCGGTCGCTGTCGCTATCGATGGTTCTCCACGCTGGGTTGATTCTGCTGCTGCCCTTGCTGCTTACGTTTGTGGCGTCGAGGGAGATGTCATCGTACGCGGATGGCGAAATTGAACCTGAGCGGGTGATTTACTACCAGATCCCGAAGACGGATCCGAACGAAAAGCTGCCGCGAATTACGCCCGCGGGTGAAGGCGGGCAGCCGGGCGCGGGCGAGTTGCAGGCGTTGCTGCAAAAGATTGGCAGCACAACGCAGGCGCGGAAAATTGTGATTGTTTCGAAGCCGGTGCGGCCCGACAACAACCGCCAAACCATCTATCAGCCCGCCACACCACCCGACCTGAGAATCGACATGGATCTAAAGCTGCCGAATGTGGTGGGCGGTGTGTCGAGCGCGATAGCGAAGCCGCAAGTTCACGTGAATGCGAAGGATTCGCGGCCGACGCAAGCGCGACACAACGCGGTGAAGGCGCTGGCGCCGACGTTGGCGGAAATGAACGCGGCGATACCGACGAATCTGGCAGCGGCGACCGTGGCGCAACCGCATCTGGCGGTGCCGATCAACGAGTCACGGCCCAAGCAGGCGCAAGTGCAGGTCGGGCAGGTGAACGCACCGGCACTGTCGGAAACAAGTACGGCGACGGCTACGAATCTGGGCGAGCAGTATCGCGCGGGGCAGCCGACTGCGCCGGAGGCTCCGGCGGCGCCGAGCGTCGAAGTCGCTGGGAACGGCAAGGCGGCAAGGAGCGAGCCGATCCAGACGGCTGGCGAAGGGAATGGGATCGTGGTGGTCGGAGTCGATCCGGCGGAAGCGGCGGCGCTGACAAAGCTACCTCCGGGGAATCGCTGGGGAGACTTTACGATTGCGCCCGCGGGGGGACAGCCGGGCGCGGTGAATGGCAGCGAGAATGGCGTGCCGAACGCGGGGAGCCACGCGAGCGGCGGCGCTGGCGATCTGGTGCCGGGCGTCGGCAAAGGGTTCGCGGGCGGCGGCGGCGGGAATTCGGGTTCGAACGGGAGCTTGAGTATTACCGGAGAAACGGGCACCGGCAAAAGCGCGGAATTGCTCGATGCGACGATTTTCAGAGAGATGGTCTACCCGGTGCCGGCGAATATGGTGCTGCGAAAGAACGCGCTGGTGGTTTCGTCGGGGCCGATGGGCGGCGGTGGGTTGCAGGTGTATGGAGCGCTGCACTGCGGAAAGATCTTCACGATTTTTCTAGCGATGCCGGGGCGGCCATGGACCCTGCAATATTGTCAGTCGGGCCTAGCGCCGGCACAACATACGAATTCGAACGTGGTGCACATGGAGACTGGCGTGGTGCCGCCGGACGCGGCTACCAGATTCGACTTCAAGAGGGTGGTGGTGCCGTTCGAGAAGAAGGGCAAGCCGATCGTATTGAAGGGTGTCATTACGGATGAGGGCTCGGTTTCGGAGCTGAAGGTTTATCAGGGCGTTGTGCCGGAAATGGACGACGCGGCACGGGTAGCATTCAGCCGATGGAAGTTCAAGCCGGCCTTGAAGGACGGCAAAGCGGTTGCCGTGGACGTGTTGGTAGGTGTGCCAACCGAGGGAGCAGAGCAGATTCAGTAGTTATAGAACTACCACTACTCATGTGAAGTAATTCTTGTAGCCGAAGAGAAGAACTTTTCACATATTTGCCGCGGGTGTGCGTGGTCGTGCGCGAATGACGTTCTTGATCCACAGTTCAGCCCACTGATTCCCAATCGTTTAGGCGAGTTTCCCTCAGAAGGGCTTGTGAGAAGTCTTGGCCATCCATATGCACTCGTGCTTCTATGTAGAGCACAACGCCGTTCACCAGCCTGAACAGCACTTGTCTGCCTACGTTCTCATCCGAGATTTACAGTTTTGTCACGCACGACGAGTGGCACGCTTGGGAAAAGCGGTTTGGATCCCGAGCAAGAGCTTGTTCAGAGCTGAGTCGACAGGTTGCGGTTCTCTGAGTGGCTTCCGGAGATCGGAACGTTGGACAAAGAAGTGATCCGAGTAAGCTTCCTGACGCAGGATTCGGGCCTGGGCGATGCGATCGCGCGCGCCCTGGGCGAAGATTTCTCGACCCGAACCATCGGTCAGACCGACTTTGACCAGGTCGCCGGGCTTTGCGAGCTCTGCGACGTGATTCTTCTGGATTTGCGCACGGCGAATACCCAGGGCGACGATGAAGCGGTGCTTCGTCTCATGGATGAAGTCGGAAAGGTGCCGTCGCACCCCCCGCTCGTTGTTCTCTACGAAGAAGAAAATCGCGACGTGCTGTTCCGCGCGATCAACCACGGCGCGGACGATAGCATTACCAACCCTCCCAACATGACCGAGGTCCGGCTGATCCTTCGGAAGGCCTACCGGTTCCACGCAGCAGAGCGTGAAGTTCAGCGGCTCAAGGCGAACGAGCAACGACCGACCGGCCGTTTGCATGAATTGCTCGGGACGTCGGCTCCCATGCAGGAGCTATTTGGTCTGGCTCGCAAGATTGCGCCTTGCGACGTGAACGTGCTAATCACCGGCGAGACTGGCACGGGTAAAGAGCTACTGGCACGCGCGATCCACCATTTAAGTGGCCGCAACACGGGCCCGTTGGTGGCCTTCTCCTGCGCGAACCTGCCCGAAAATCTGGTGGAAGACGAACTATTCGGCCATGAAAAGGGCGCTTTCACTGGCGCGCTTATGGCTCGGCGCGGCCGAGTGGAAGCCGCGGATCACGGGACGCTTTTTTTGGATGAGATCGGCGATCTCGGCGTCGGTCTGCAGCCGAAGTTATTGCGCGTGCTTCAGGAGCGAAATTTCGAACGCTTGGGCGGAAACAAAACGATCAGCGTGGATATCCGGCTGATTTGCGCGACAAATCGGAATCTGGCCGAGATGGTGCCGCAGGGAAAATTTCGTGAAGATCTCTACTACCGCTTGAACGTCGTGCAGATGCATCTGCCGCCACTGCGCGACCGGCGCGACGATATTCCACTGCTGGCGCAGCAGTTCCTATTAAAGTCGGCGCAGCAATTCAAGAAAAAGGTGCGCAGATTCTCGCCGCAGGCGCTGAGCGCGCTGGAAGACCACAATTGGCCTGGCAACGTGCGCGAACTCGAGAACGTGGTGCAGCGCGCCGTCGTCCTTTCGGAAGATCAGACTGTGGACGCCAGTAGCTTGCCTGCCTCGATGCGCGGCGCTCGGCTGAACATCAGCACTGGCGGTACGATCGCGGAGGCTCCGAATTTGAGCCGCTCGTACGAAGACGAAGTGCGGCGATTCAAGCGTGCGCTGGTACTGCGCGCGCTGCGCGAATGCGGCTGGCGCAAGGCCGAATGTGCGCGGACGCTGGGCGTGGCCCGCGGCTATCTGCATCGCTTGATCAATCAGCTAGGCATTCAAGAGGGCGAAGGCGATCCGGCTCTCGAGCGTCGCGAGGATTACCCGCTTGGCCCAGTGATGTAGCAATTCAGGGCGAAATTTTCGTCCTCGCCGTTGTTCCCTCCAGCGCAAGCAAACCTCCCGTAGAGATCGCTGGACTTGGCTTCCCTGCTCGATTAGTTTTTGACCTGATGGATCCTGAGTCCGACAAGTCTCTTGCCGCCCGCATCTGCCTGCCTTTTCTGCGAACCGCCCAAAATTCCGACGGTGGTTGGGGATTTCATCGCGGTGCGGCTAGCCGCGCGGAATCGACGTGCTGGGCGCTTTTTGCGCTGATGGAATCGTCGCGACAATACACCGAGGACCGGGCGATTTTCGAACGCGGACGGGTGTTTCTCGCATCGAGCCAGCTTGCCGACGGATCGTGGCCAGCGACGGCAGGAGAGACGACTGGGTCCTGGGTGACTTCGCTTTGTTGTTGGACACTGCTGGCTAGCGGTGACCATTCGACGATGGTTCGGTCAGGGCTGCGGTGGATTTGCGACGATTGGCCTAGCGATTCGAGCCCGTGGCGGCGGTTTCTGGCGCGGTTTGCTTCGGATCGCAACGTTGCGCCGGTGAACTACGCATACCGAGGTTGGAGCTGGACGCCGGGGACGAGCAGTTGGGTCGAGCCGACGTCGTTTGCGCTTTTGGCACTTGAGAGCGCCGAGTCTGGACAGCAAACGCCGGGCGCAGCAGCGAAACGCCGGCGCGAGCTGGGTACTTCGCTGCTGTACGATCGAATGTGTCCTGGCGGCGGGTGGAACGCGGGGAATCCGATGGTTTACGGCGTGCCGGGGGAGCCGCTGCCCGGGCCGACGGTGTGGGCGCTTCTGGCTTTGCATGGCGAACCGGCGCGAGGGGAAAACGTTAGCAGTCTGGAGTGGCTCGAACGTGCTGTAGTTGGGATTCGAAGCCCCGGTTCGCTGGCGTTGGCGAAGATCTGCCTTGTGGCTTACGAGCGAGAATGGCCGAGCGTCGCGCCCTCATTGAACGATCTCGTCGAAAAGAATGGCTTTCTTCAGAGTGTTCCGATCGCCGCGTGGATCCGCTTGGCTACGAGTTCTGATTTTTTGGCGCGCGTGTTGGGTTTGAAAAAGGTAGCCGTTTAGCCATGGCGATGCGCGATCAGAAGCTGATTCCCTCGTTTCAGCGGCCGTCGTCGAAGGTCGTAATACGGCGTGTCGGTAGCTATGAGCAGGATTTGTTGTCGGTAATGGTCGAGAGCTTGGCGCCGTTCGAACTCCAAGTGAAAGACAAGTCGGTGCTGCTCAAGCCCAATCTCGTTAGCCTCGATCCGAAGGGCCTGATCAATACTCACCCGGTGGTCATTGCAGCGGCGCGCGAATGCTTTCTTCGAATGGGGGCGGCGCGCGTATTGGTTGGAGACGGCCCGGCGCTGGACCGCGACACCGAGGCGATCGTCGAATCGATCCGGCTGCGCGAACATCTTGGCGCATTAGGTGGAACGTTCGTAGATCTGAATATCGACGACGTGCAGCGGGTGATTTTGCCTACTCGAGCGTCGCGACTGAAGGAGTTGTATCTGCCGAAGACGTGCATGGGCGTCGACCTTCTGGTTTCGATGCCAAAGCTCAAGACGCATCATTGGGCAGGCGTCACGCTCTCCATGAAAAACATGTTTGGGATCGTTCCGGGCGGCTGCTACGGCTGGCCGAAGAACATACTGCACTGGGCCGGGATCGACCGGGCGATTCTCGACCTGAACGTCGCGGCGAAGCCGGATTTCGCCATCGTGGACGGAATTGTGGGTATGGAGGGTAACGGACCGATCCAGGGGCGGCCAAAAGCCAGCGGTGTACTCGTTTTCGGCAACGATCCGGTCGCCGTGGACGCCACGTGCTGCCGGGTGATGGGGCTGCGGCCCGAAGGTGTCACGTATTTGGAGCGGGCCGGGACGATGCTCGGGCATCTGCAAGCCGATAAGATTCAACAAGTTGGGGAAAGCATCGTGGCTGTGCGGCAGCCCTTTGCCGTGCTGCCGGAGTTTCAGCGGTTGATCGCACCTTGAGACACCTTTTGGAATCAGACCTGCCTCTTAAGGAAGCGCCAACCGAGCTGAGACGTTAAGGTGTCTCCAATTGATGACGTACGCCTAAGGGCGGCCCTCGGCGGTGGCAACGGCGACGATTCGAACATGAGCGAAGCTGACATCCCATTGCGAGGCGCGACGTTAAGTCGGCTTGCACCTGTTGCCGAAGCGCAACGGACGACTCCGTCGCCTGTCTCGACGGCAGCCGACTCCGCTGTACTGTCGGTGTGGTCCGCGACCTGGTTGTGGCAGTGCGCCTTCTCATTCCCGGCGATGCTCGGGGTGTTCCTGATCGGACGCGTTTTTTACGAAGCGCGCGCATTCCTGGTCGATCCCGATCTGTGGTGGCACGTTCGCATCGGGCAGGACATTTTAGCCACTCATCACTGGCCCATCGTGGACCCCTATTCCTTCACCGTCGGCGGAAATCCCTGGATCGCTTACGAATGGCTGGGCGACGTTTTGATCGGAGCAGTCGAAAGGGCGGGCGGGCTTCTCGGATTGGATATTCTGCTTTTTGCGTGCGCGACGGCGGTGATGTTGGCGCTCTACGCCTACACAACGCTGCGCTCCGGAAACTCGAAAGCCGGCTTTGTGACGTCAGGCCTGCTCTGCTCGCTGGCCTTTGCTTCGTTCAATTTGCGGCCTCAGATGCTCGGCTATTTGTTTCTGGTTTTGACCCTCATCGCGCTGGAGCGCTTCCGGCAGGGTAAGCAACGCGCAGTCTGGTTTCTTCCCGCGCTGTTCCTGCTGTGGATCAACACGCACGGGTCGTGGGTGATCGGGCTGGGCGTGATACTCGTATTCCTGGCGAGCGGACTGTTCGAATTTCAATGGGGTAGCATCCAAGCCGAGCGATGGACCCGGTCGCAGCGAATGAAACTCGAGACCGTACTACTTCTCTCGCTCGCGGCCATTCCGATCACGCCGTATGGCACGCGTCTGGCTGCATATCCTTTCACCGTTGCATCGAAATTGCCGCTCAATGTCGGAAACATCCTGGAATGGCAGCCTATGCCATTCAACATCGCCGGCGGCAAGCTCTTTCTGGCGATCGTCCTGGGATTCTTCATCGCCCAGATGATCGCGCCATTCGCGCTCCGGCTTTCCGAAGTCGTGCTTCTGTTTGGCGGTATCGTCATGGCGTGCCTCCATTTGCGGTTTGTGATGCTGTTTGTACCGTTCTGCGCACCTGGGTTGGCAATGATGCTTGCTCGTTGGCTTCCTCCCTACGAACGAAAAAAAGATCACTTCCTGCTGAATGCCATCCTGATGACGGCTGTCGCGATTGCTATGGTTCGATACTTCCCTACCCAAGCTGGGATTGAAAAAATAGCGGCTCAGTCTTTTCCGGTGCGCGCGGTCGAATACCTGCGGCAGCATCCAGCGCCGGGTCCGATGTACAACACGTATGGCTACGGCGGGTATCTTGTAGGGATGCTGCCCGAGCAGAGAGTTTTCATCGATGGGCGGGGCGACCTCTACGAAGACGCTGGCATCTTCGGCGAATATCTGGAGGTATCCGGGCTGAAAGCAGGTGCGTTCCAAGTTTTGCGGGTACACGGCATTCAGTCTTGCCTGCTCGACCGAAAGGAACCGCTCGCGACTGCGCTTGGGGCGATGCCGGATTGGGAGCAACGCTACTCCGACGGCGTGAGCGTGCTATTCGTGCGGCGAAAACCCGATCCATCGGGAGTAGCGCCAGCCGGCCGAGCTTCGCAGACGGTGAAGGAGTGAGCATGGACGGGTCAACGTTCGAACGTTCAAGGGGCCTTCAAGTCGCGCCATTCGCTCCAGTTCCGGGCCAGCGCCGCATGCTGTTGTCCGTCGTCGTACCGTGCATGAACGAAGAGGAAAGCCTGCGCCAGACGCACGAGCGCCTTGTCACCGTGCTCAAGGAAGCACCCGTAAATTTCGAAATCGTCTACGTGGACGACGGCAGCACCGACTCCACCGCGGATGTTCTGCGCGGGCTGCAGGCGGCTGATGAGCGCGTCCGGGTGATTCGCTTTTCGCGCAATTTCGGCCACCAGCTCGCGATTACCGCTGGGATCGAGCACGCCTCGGGTGACGCGGTGGTCATCATCGATGCCGACCTGCAAGATCCGCCGGAAGTCATCCTCGAATTCCTCGCAAAGTGGCAGGATGGCTACGACGTGGTCTATGGAATCCGCACGGAACGCGACGGCGAATCGGCGTTCAAGCTGCTGTCGGCCAAGCTGTTCTATCGCTTTTTCACGCGCATGTCGGATACGCGGATGCCGCTCGATACCGGCGATTTTCGATGGATGGATCGCCGCGTCGTAGATGCGCTGATCTCCATGCCGGAACGCGACCGATTCGTGCGTGGCATGGTGAGCTGGCTGGGGTTCTCGCAGGTGGCCGTGCCGTACCATCGCGGGCCTCGCGTCGCCGGAACCACGAAGTTTTCGCTCTTCAAGATGATCCGGTTCGCACTGGATGGGATTTTTTCATTTTCGATTCTTCCCCTGCGCATGGCCACATGGATCGGATTCGCAGCATCGGGCTTTGCCGTCGTAGGCATCCTCGTTGTGTTGCTCGAGCGGTTCTTTCAGGTGCCGGGACTGGTCAAGGGCTGGTCGAGCGCAGTCATCGGCGAGTTGTTCATTGGCGGCGTGCAACTGGTCTGCCTGGGGATCATCGGCGAATACGTTGGACGCATTTACGGCGAATCCAAGCGGCGCCCTCTGTATGTCGTTCGAGAGCACATGGGTTTTGAGGCCAGCAACCCAGTCGCAGCCGCTAACCGCAAAGCTCTGGTCGCAGCCGGAAAGCGGTAGCCGCAGTTTCCACTGACATGTCGACGGAGCCGATGACGACCGAAACCATCTCACATCAACGCGAAGCGGCCTTTCACGACGCTTGGGCTAACAATACGAGCCTCAGTGACGTGTTGGTGCGCGAGTGTTTTGAGGGTCCGACGGCACTCGAAAATCGCTTTATCTTGCAGCGCATGGGTCCACTGAAAGGAAAGAAGTTACTCGATATTGGCGGAGGACTCGGCGAGTCGTCGGTGTACTTCGCGCTACAGGGCGCACACGTGACCGTCGTCGATATTTCCCCGCGAATGGTCGCGACCGCTCTAGGACTCGGGATGAAGTTCGGGGTGCAGCTGGAGGGCATAACCTCTCGCGCGGAAGACCTGAACCTCCCCGATTCCACCTACGACGTCATCTACACCGCCAACACAATTCACCACGTCCACGATCGCAAGTCGCTCTTCGAACAAATGAACCGGGCCCTGAAGCCGGGTGGGATGTTCTTTTCCTACGATCCACTCGCGTACAACCCGATCATCAACATCTACCGCAGGATGGCGACGGAAGTTCGAACGCCGGACGAAGCGCCGCTCACCAAAGCCGATATCGCACTGGCGCGAAAGTACTTCGGCGGTGTACAGCACCGCGAGTTCTGGATTTCGTCGCTCGCTTTGTTCATCAAGTATTACCTGGTGGATCGTCTGCATCCCAACCAAGACCGCTACTGGAAAAGAATTTTGCGCGAGACCCCAGAGACGCTTCGGTGGTGGATGCCGCTGCGGGCACTGGACGACGTGCTATCGCGCATCCCTGGGATCCGTTGGCTGGCGTGGAATGTGGTGCTTTGGGGACGAAAACCCGCGCGTGAGACGGCGCCGCCCCCCTGCGTCAAGCGGTCGAACAATCGACCGCCTCGAATAGACTGACTCCACGTCCTCGCATCGGAACGTAATCGTTGCGTCACCAAATCAGCCGAGCGGGCATCCGCGGGTGTCAACAAAGGGGCACGGTTACAGGACCCAAGCCCAGCTCATCCGCCTTCCAACCGCGAATAAACGCCGCTAATCCAGCAGGTTAGCGACGGCCCGAGTCTTCAACAGGTTGGCGTTTGATGTGCTCAATAAGCAAATACATTCGAGGGGGATACCGGCTTTCTGCCGGCCGTCCTTTCAAACCTGTGAGGAGATCGACAATGAAGCTGCTCAAACGGCTTTGGATTGAGGAAGAAGGCCAGGATCTCACCGAGTACGCGTTGCTCTTGGTGTTGCTCACCCTGGCAGCAATCGGTTCGCTCAGCACGCTCGCGGTTGCAGTGAACAGCGTGTTCGCACGAGCCTCGACCAACCTGAATCCTACGTAGTTGGTCAAGTGTGATCCCGAATCAGCGGAGCCACCGGGCGCATGGCAAGCCCACGCTCACCGGTGTTTCCCTGTTTCGGAATTATGCTTGAGGCCTGCAAGGCGAGGTTCAAAACACACCTGGAGAGAACACTGTGAAAAGCCTTTTGGTAAGGCTGTGGAAGGAAGAAGAAGGGCAAGACCTGACGGAGTACGCTTTGTTGCTCGTCCTTCTCGTTCTGGCCGCGATCGGTTCGCTGAGTGGATTGGCGGTCGCGGTAAACGGAGTATTCGTGAACGCGGCGACGAATCTCAACCCGACGTGATCCAGTCAGGGAGCACGACGGTTTAAGCGGAATCCGGCAGAACTTTGATCCCGATCCTGCTGGCAAGTTGAATGGATTCCTTAGAAGCCTTCTCTTCTCCATGAAAGCGCAAGAACTCATCTGGACGGTCACGATCGCGGTCACTCTAGTGGCGGCGTTCGTTGATTTCCGCACCCGCCGGATACCGAACTGGCTCACGGTGCCGGCATTTTTCATCGGCCTCACCTTGCGCACAGTTCTGGCGGGATGGCCCGGAGCCAAAGCGTCTCTGGAAGGCACGGGCCTCGCGCTGGTCGTGCTGCTTCCCCTGGTGCTGATGCGAGCACTCGGCGCCGGCGACTGGAAATTGATGGGCGCAATCGCCGCGTTTCTCGGTCCGCTCATGTTTTTGTTTGTGTTGCTCGGCAGCATTCTGGTGTCTGGAATCATGGCGATGGTCGAAATGATGCGAACGCGGCGGGTCCGGGAGACGTTTCACAACCTCTCGGTTCTCGTGCAGGGATTTTTTTCGTTCGGATTGCGCGCGCATCCTGAAATCTCACTGGACAACCCCGAACTTCTGAAGCTTCCCTTCGGAGTTGCCGTTGCGGTTTCGACGATCGCTTGTTACGTCGGTGCGCGCTGGGCTTTGATGAAATAAGCGGCCCGATAGGTCGCGTTTTTGTTATTTGACATGTTTTTTTGGGGCTGTTCTGCGAGGAGACCGAGTTTATGAACCAAAACCGCATGATCGTCGGCTTGGCGATCGCACTTGTCGTTGCTCTGGTGCTGAGCACGTTTGTCTACAAGCAATTCGAAAAGGCCAGCAACGTCAAGCCCGTCGAAACACAGCACATTGTGGTTGCGGCCTCGCCTCTGCAGTTGGGCACGCGAGTGGACGCCGGCAATCTGCGGTTGATTCCCTGGCCCGCGGGTCAACCGGTGGCGGGAATGTTTACGCGGATCGAAGACTGCGCGAACCGCGCGTTGATCACGCCGGTGGCGGCGAATGAATTGATTCTCGATAGCAAGCTAGCGCCGAAGGAATCGGGCGCCGGGCTGCCCGCGGTTATTCCTGAAGGTATGCGCGCGATGTCGGTCGCGGTGAATGACGTGGTCGGCGTAGCGGGATTCGTGACGCCGGGGACGATGGTCGATGTGCTCGTAACCGGAAAGCTGGCGGGCGTGAATCACGGCGACGAAGACACGATCACGCGCACGATTCTCGAAAACGTCCGCGTACTCGCGGCCGGTCAAAAGATTGAGCAAGATCGCGAAGGGAAACCGCAGACCGTGCCGGTGATCACACTCCTGGTTTCGCCGGAAGACGCGGCTCGCCTCGCGATGGCGAGCACGCAGGGCAAAATTCAGCTGGCCCTGCGCAACACGATCGACACCAAACGCGTCGAGCCGCCATCGGTACTCGAGGCCAACCTCTTCTCAGGCACCGGAGTTGCACCCGTGGCGGCCGCGCCAAAGCACGTGGCGGTGAAGGCAGCGCCGGCTGCGGCGCCATCGCCTTACACGATTGAAGTCATCACCGGCAGCAAGCGGGAAAACAAGAGCTTTCCAAACCAATGAGAAAGCCTCAAGGACAACGAATGTTCGCACACCACCCAGCCCCTGATTCGTTGAAGCACCGGCGAGCAAAGCCGGCTCTATGCGGTGCTGCGATTCTGGCTGTTCTATTCGCCGCCTTGCCAATATCCGCGGCACAACAGCCGCAGCAGCCCGAAGCTCAGGCTCCCGCTCCCGCGCAGCAGGCAGTCCCGGCACCGCAGACGCCAACACCAGTGCCGTCGAACCAAGCGATGGAGTCGGAGGCGCCGCAAACTCTGCACCTGCTCGTCGGCCGCTCGATCGTGATCACATCGCCCGCGCGCATCAAGCGCGTCTCGATCGCCGATGCCACGATTGCCGAAGCGATCGTCGTCAGTCCGAATCAAGTTTTGGTCAATGGCAAGACTCCCGGCGGCGTTTCGCTCATCGTTTGGGATGAAACCGATCAGAGCCAGTCGTTCGAGGTCTCCGTCGACATCGACGTGCTCGGACTGAGCCAGAAAATCCGCGAAGTCTTCCCGAACGAGGACGTACACCTCGACACGTCGCGCGACGTCGTTATGCTTTCGGGCAAGATTTCGTCGAAGGAAGTCGCCGACAAAATCCTGGAAATTGTCAAAGGCGCCACGCCAAAAGTAACGAGCCTAATGCAGGTACCGGTCACGCCCCTCGGCGAAATCTTGCTGCAGGTGCGCTTCGCCGAAGTGAACCGCGCGCTGATCAGCCAATTCGGAATTAACATTCTGAGCCTGCCGGGCGCCAAGAATATTGGAGCGATTTCCACGCAGCAGTTCGCGCCACCGCAGCTCACTACGCAGAACGGCGTCAGCACCACACCCGCGACAGGCAGCGCGATCGGCCTGAGCGACCTGCTCAATATTTTCATCTTCCGCCCGGACATCAATCTCGCGGCGACGATTAAAGCGCTGCAGGAACAGAACGTCCTCGAGATTCTCGCCGAGCCCAACCTCATGACCGAGTCGGGCAAAGACGCAAGCTTCCTCGCCGGCGGCGAATTCCCCTTCCCGATCTTGCAGTCCACCGGTGGCACCGGTGGATTCGCGGGCATCACGATCCAGTTCAAGGAATTCGGCGTCCGCCTGAACTTCACGCCGACATTGACACCGGATGGCCTGATTCATCTGAAGGTCAAACCGGAAGTCAGCTCCCTCGATTTCACCAACGCCTTGACCTTGCAGGGTTTCGTCATTCCTGCGCTCGCTACGAATCGCGTTGAGTCCGACATGAGCCTCAACGACGGGCAAAGCTTCGCGATCGCCGGATTGATGGACAATCGCGTTACCGAGCAAATGCAGAAGATCCCGGGCATTGGCGACATTCCGATCCTTGGCAAGCTTTTTCAGAGCAAGAGTCTAAACCGCAGCAAGAACGAGCTCGTGGTGGTCGTCACGCCGCACATCATTCACCCGCTGCCGACGGGACAGTCGACTCCGAACTTGAAGTATCCGTATGAGTTCTTGCCGCCGACCGAAGGCGACCGACCGAAGGGTGAGGTTGTGCCGGGAACACCATCCGCGCTGGGCGTACATCCATAGAGGTGGCCGCAGGCAAGTACAATCGCAAGGATTTTGCAATAACTGAGGGCTGCACAATCTAAACAGGGGAGTCAGAAAGAACGGTTGATGCTGACAGTAGCGATAGCAAGCGGTGACATGGCCAGTTCCGCACAGTTGCTGGCCAGTCTGCAACAAACTGGACTCGTGAGGTCGGTCAAGCAATGGTCGGTCCCCGCCGATAAGCTGCCCGACACCTCAGATTCCTTACCCGATGTGGTGTTTCTCGACCTCGGGCGCGATCCGGAGCCTTATTTTCAATTGGGCGCGCAAATTCACAGAACTCGGCCGGCCGTAAAATTGGTCGCGTGTTCCTCCGTCGTTCCTCCAAACCATCAGCTTCTGCTCGAAGCCATGCGATGCGGCGTGCAGGATTTCTTGCCAAAGCCCGTCGACGCCAGATCGCTCAAAGAAATACTGACGCGGTTCACGCAGGACCTCGACGACTCGAAAGATCGTTCTTCTCTCGATCGCTTGATCGTCGTGATGGGTTCGAAGGGCGGCGTCGGCGCGACAACCGTCGCGGTGAATGTCGGAGTGCAGCTGGCAACGCATGCGCGCAAGCACGTCGCGTTGCTTGATTTTGCGAATCCCCTCGGCAACGTTCATCTGTTGCTCGACCTGCATCCGAAATTCACCGTCCGCGACGCTGTCGACAACATAGACCGCCTCGACAGTCATTTCTTCGCCGGCCTGATGACGCGCCACAAGACCAAGCTCGAAGTCCTCGGCGGCGCAACTCAGCCGGAAGAGTGGCAGGCGATCTCGATTCCAACGCTCGATCGCGTCGTCAACGTCGCTCAGAACAATTTCGACATGGTGCTGGTCGATATGGGCACTCAATTTTCGTCGGAATGGAGTTCGATCCTGCGCATGGCGCGGATGATTTTGATCGTGGCCGAAGCAAACGTACCCGCGCTATGGACCCTCGAGCGCCGGCTGCTGGCGCTGAAGGGCTTCGGCATCGATCTCGACCGCGCCCGCGTGATCGTCAACCGCTGGCACAAAGGAGACGAGGAAGTTTTGAAGGGCATTCAGAAAGACATCAATCGCCCCGTCTTCGCGTGTCTCCCGAACGATTTCCGGATGGCCAGCAACGCCGTCAACCTCGGTACGCCGATGCACGAAAACGGGAACAACGCGCTGGGCGGCCGCTACCGTCAGATCGCGGGGCAACTCGCGGGTCTCGAGGTCGCTCATCCTCCAAAGAAAGGCTCGCTGGGTGGACTCTTCTCCTTCCCAGCGAAACGGTGACGTAGCTCATGCCCCCGCTGCCGCTTCCCGCACAGGTCACACGCACCGACTTTGGGGCCGTCAAGGCCGCGATTCACCGCAAGCTCATTCAGAAGCTGAATCTCGATCGCTTGACCGAAGTGAACCGCGACGACGTCCGCCGTGAAGTCACGCAAATTCTCGAAGCGCTCGTCGTCGGCGAATCCACGCCGATGAACCTGCAAGAGCGCGAGCGCCTGGCGACCGAGGTTCTCGACGAAGTGTTCGGCCTTGGTCCTCTCGAACCGCTCCTCGCTGACCCGACGGTCTCCGACATCCTTGTCAATACGCACAAACGCGTCTACATCGAGCGCAAAGGCATGCTCGAGATGACGTCGATTCAATTTCGCGATGACATCCACTTGATGAGCATTATCGACCGCATCGTATCCGCGGTCGGCCGCCGCGTTGACGAATCGTCACCGATGGTCGATGCGCGTCTTGCCGACGGTTCGCGTGTGAACGCGATCATTCCTCCGCTCGCCGTGGACGGTCCGTGCCTGTCAATTCGCCGTTTTGGCCGCGACCCGCTCACCGCCGATGACTTGATCCACAACAACAGCCTTACCGAATCGATGCTGGAATTGTTGCGGGGCTGTGTAAAGGCGCGTCTCAACATTCTGGTCTCCGGCGGTACCGGCGCCGGCAAAACCACATTCTTAAACGTGCTGTCGTCTTACATCTCCAACCGCGAACGCATCGTCACCGTCGAAGACGCGGCCGAATTGCAGCTTCACCAGGACCACGTCGTTCGACTAGAAACGCGCCCCGCCAACATCGAAGGCAAAGGCGCAATTCAGCAAAGGCAGTTGGTCATCAACTCTTTGCGTATGCGTCCCGACCGCATCATCGTCGGTGAGGTTCGGGGCGAAGAAGCGCTCGACATGCTCCAGGCCATGAATACGGGCCACGACGGCTCGCTCACCACGATTCACGCCAACACGCCGCGCGACGCGCTGAGCCGGCTTGAAACCATGGTCGCCATGGGCAGCCTTAACATTCCCGATAGCGCGATTCGCCGCCAGATCGCTTCGGCGGTTGACGTCGTCGTCCAGGTGAGCCGCCTCAGCGACGGCACGCGCAAAGTCATCGCGCTTTCCGAAATCACCGGCATGGAAGGCGACATCGTCTCCATGCAGGACATTTTCGTCTTCCGCAAGCGCGGCATTCGCGACAACGGCGAAGTCCTCGGCGAATTTGTGCCGACGGGCATTCGTCCGAAATTCGCCGAAAAGTTGCAGGTCTCGGGTATCAATCTGCCGATTTCGATGTTCGAGTTTCAGCACGCGGAGTTTTGATGAGCATGCATCTTCAAACTGAAACGCGCGCGGAAAGGTCAACCGTCCTAATAAAGGAATCGCTATGGGCACGCTAGTCTTCGCACTCACATTCCTGACGGTGCTGGTCATCTTCGTCGGCATTTGGATGATCGTCGGCCAGGACAACAAACAGGAAGTCGTTCGCCGCCGCATGGATGCGGTGCGTAAAGCGGAGCGACGCGGCGAAGTCTCGATGGGCCTCAAGCTTGCCCGCGACGAAATGCTGAGCAGCGTTCCCGCCGTTCACCGCCTGATGCTCCACTGGGAATGGTCGATTCGCTTGCAGGAACGCATCTCGCAAGCCGGCCTGAACATGAAAGCGGGCAAGCTGGTCCTGATTACTGCCTGCCTCCTTCTCGGCGGAATGATCGTCATCGGCATTTTCATGCCGGTCTTTCCGGTAGGAGTTTTGATCGGCATCGTTCTCGCGTGCGTCCCGTACACCGCCGTGATGTACCTGCGTCAAAAGCGCCTACGCGCTTTTGAAGAGCGCTTCCCTGAAGCGCTCGATCTGCTCGGACGCGCCGTTCGCGCCGGCCACGCTTTCACCACTGGCCTCGAGATGATTGCGAAGGAATCGCCCGATCCCATCGCCAGCGAATTTCGCACCACGTTCGAAGAGCAAAATTTCGGTCTCCCCTTGCGCGACGCGCTCTTGAACATGACCGAGCGCATTCCGTCGATCGACGTGCGCTTCTTCGTTACCGCGCTTCTCATTCAAAAGGAAACCGGCGGCAACCTCGCTGAAATTCTCGACAACCTCGCGCGCGTCATCCGCGACCGTTTCCGCATTTATCGCGAGGTTCGAGTTCGCACTGCGCAGGGCCGCCTGACCGCCGGCATCCTCATCGCGCTCCCGATTTTCATGATGATCGTGCTCATGATCATGAACCCGACGTACATGCGCGTCCTGTTCGAGGACCCCAAGGGCGTTCTCGTTCTGACCGTCGCCGGGATCATGCAGCTCATCGGCTCGATGGTGATCTGGAAGATTATTCATATCGAGGTTTAACGCACTTGGGTTTGGCAGTTTCGAGTTTCCGAGTTTTGAGTTTCGAGGAGTTTTGAAACATGCTTTTGGCAATCACAGCGCTGACGTTCCTGGCCACCTTCGGGATTTTGGCCGCGCTTTTTTACGCCTTCTCGTCGCAGGGTGCAGCCGTCGCCGAGCGCCTCTCGCGCCTCGCGAACACCGCCGCTCCCCCGATCGACGAAGCCAGTTTTGCCGAAAAGCAAAAAGACCGTGTCCGCAACACACTGGCCGGACTGGGCAAAATCGTTCCGGGCGGAACGAACAACGCCGCTCCCCGCACCCAACTCCTGCTGACTCGCGCCGGCTATCGCAGCAGCCAGGCGCTTGCCGCGATGCGCGGATTTAAGATCCTCACACCGATCGCCTTTGTCGCTCTCACGTTCGTCACCGGTGCTTACAAATGGAATCCCTTCATGATTCCAGTGGTCGCGCTCGCGCTCGGCTATTTGTTCCCCGACATGTTCCTCACCTGGCGCGTCAACGCACGCCAGGCCAAGATCCGTCGCGGGTTACCCGACGGCCTCGATCTCCTCGTCATCTGCGTCGAATCCGGCCTCGGTCTCGACCAAGCGCTGATGAAGGTCGCGCAGGAGCTCCGCATCACGCACCACGAACTCAGCGAGGAACTCCAGCTCCTCAATCTTGAAATGCGCATCGGGAAAACGCGCATCGAGGCCCTGCGCGAACTCGCCCGCCGCACCGGCCTCGAAGACATTAAGAGTTTGGTCGCCATGCTGGTGCAGACCGATCGCTTCGGCACCAGCGTCGCTCAATCACTGCGTGTTTTTTCCGACGACTTGCGCATCAAGCGCCGCCAGCGGGCCGAAGAGATGAGCGCCAAGACCACGGTGAAGATGGTTCCACCGCTGATCTTTTTCATTTTCCCCGCTCTCATGGTTGTGATTTTGGGACCAGCCGTGATCACTCTGATGCGCCAGTTAATGCCGGCTCTTCAGCATTGATCTCGGTCAACTCGTGACCTCACAGAAGTCGTGAGGCCGAGCATTTGAAAAAGGAGAAAGTGCAATGGACAACGTAACTCTCATTCGCGTCGTCGCGGGAGCGCTTGCCGTTCTCGTTTTATTCGTCATCATCTGGCGCCGTAAGCGCAAGTCGATCGAATAGGCGGCTGGCAATCGTTGTTTTGTGATGTTTCGAATACCCGAGGGCAGGTCGATAGATCCATGACCAACAACGGTCACAGCAGTTCGCTCTACGTTTATAACAAGACGCGCGAGACCTTCGTCGCCACCGAAGCTCTGCTCGCCGACAGTTATCTTCGTCGGCTGGTCGGACTTCTCGGCAAAACGAAGCGGTGGGCTCAGCTCGGTCGGGGTCTTTGGATCGTTCCGTCCCGCGGTGTTCACACGATCGGCATGCTCTTCCCGATCGACCTCATTTTCATCAGCAAGGACAAAGAGGTCGTTTACGTCGAAGAGTACGTCCGGCCGTTCCGTATCTCGAAAGTATCTTTGAAAGCGACCAGCGTGCTCGAGCTTCCGCCGCACACGATCTACCGCTCGGGTACAAAAATAGGCGATCAGCTCGAAATCGCTCCGACTCGCTAGAAGCGATGGTTCAGGGAATGGACTCGGCGAAGTGTATTGCGAACTACATCGCAAGGTGCCACGCGAACCGCAACACACTCCACCCCAAGCCGCTTGCTGTTACGGAAATTGACACCAGCCATTTTCCGCCCCGGCAAACCTGCGACATTTTCTTCCGGTGGTGAGCGTTCAGAGTTGAGCGCGATTCTCCGTTGAAGAATTGCGCCTGATTTTCGCCCGATTGAGAAAGAGTGCCCAGGTTCGGGTTCTGAATCTGGGTCTTACCGTTTTGTTTTGTCTCTGTAGCGGCGACTTTACCGGCACTCTGCGACTCGTACCCTGATCCACTCAGGCTACGTCGCCATCCAGAAACTCAAAATGAAATTTGTCGACCGAACCAACGTGTCGAATCGGTTCGATCGAAATAGGGAAGGAACCCCGTCGCCTACCAGCGCGGTTCCCGCGGCTGTCGCACTGAATCGCTATAATCTTCCGTCGAATATCGATCGCGACCTCGCCCGCCACCGCCGCCCTTGCCCTTGCCGCCGCCACCGCCGCCCTGATTCCCGCCGCCGTAGCCACCGCCACCACGATTTCCGCCACGCGGTGGACCGCCGCCTTCGCCTCGCGGCCGCGCCTCATTCACTTTCAGTTGCCGCCCGCCTGACGTCTGACCATCCAGTCCCGCAATCGCCTTAGCCGCTTCCTCATCATTCGGCATTTCCACAAACGCGAACCCTCGCGCGCGGCCCGTTTCACGGTCCATCGCCATGTGTACTCGCGTCACTGCGCCGAACGGTTCGAACAGCGCCCGCAGTTCGCCCTCGGTCGTCTGAAAATTCAGATTCCCCACAAACAAGCTCTTCATCCCGATCTCCCGATTTTTGCCGACCGCCGCTTGCGCCAAAGACTCGACACTCCCTCGGTCTCCGGTCACCGGCAAGTCTAAGCTCGATACGGTAGCACAATAAACGTCAAAAACGCCTGCCCGCGATTCCAGCACCCCGCCTGTCCAATCGTCCCGGAGGGGTCACCTGTACGCCTCCCCGGTTCGCCGTTTACACGCCATTCATTTTCGGTGTAAGTATCAGTCCAGTTCACAGCGTGCCCGAAGTTCACGAGCCAAAGCATCGCCTGCCCGAAAGAGGTCGAAGATGAAGCTCCTCGCCAAGTTCAACATTATTCTGCTGGTTCTTTTCTCGGCCGGCGGCCTGATCCTCTCCCAGGCGATTTACTCCTTTCTGGTCCGTAACGCCCAACGCGAAGCCTTGCAACAAGCAGAACTCATGATGGCCAGCGCCAAATCCGTTCGCGAATACACTTCATCCGATCTCGCTCCCCTGCTCGAACAAAATCCTCAGCACAAACAACGATTCCTGCCCGAAACCGTTCCCGCCTTCGGTGCCTTGAGCACTTTCAACAAACTGCGCGCAAACTATCCCGACTACACCTACCGGGAACCCGCGCTCAATCCCACCAACCCGGAACATCGCGCCACGGCATGGGAAGCCGACCTCATCACCTATCTGCGCGACCATCCGGATCAAAAGCGCATCTCTGGCCAACGCGCGACTCCGATGGGCGCGTCTCTCTATCTTGCCGAGCCGCTCTCCGCCGCCCAGCCTTGCATGGAGTGTCACAGCCATCCATCTGCCGCGCCCGCGGCGATGATCGCCACCTACGGCCCCAACAACGGTTTCGGCTGGAAGCTCGGCTCGACGGTCGCCGCGCAAATCGTTTCCGTTCCCACATCCGTGCCCATGCAAAAAGCGAAAGAAGCCTTTCGCCTCCTGCTGATCTATCTTGTCGGCACGCTTCTCGCCACCATCGTCGCGCTGGACGCCGGAGTCTATTACATCGTGATTCGTCCGCTTCGCGCGGTCTCCGATACCGCCGACCGCGTCAGCAAAGGCGAACTCGACGTTCCGCCTCTGCACGTCCGCGGCAAAGACGAGATCGCCATGGTGATCGCCTCGTTCAACCGCATGCAGCTCAGCCTGGCCAAGGCCTTCAAGATGTTGGAGTAAGTACGTGTCGAACGGGAACTGCGTGGTGTGCCGCCAAATTGGCATCCTGAACGGAACTGACGAGGGTAGCCAAAGGATATCAGCGTTCGAAGAATGCAAACCCGGACGCGTCAGGTGCCCACAGGAAGTTCGAAGCAACCGACCCTACTGCTGCGATAGTACGAAGTTCACGCTGATCTGCGTCGTCATCGGCAGCGCTTTGCCGCCCTGCATGTAGGGCGTGTACCGATATTGCTTCACAGCTTCCATTGCCGTTTGCACCAGAAGCGGATTTCCGGTCACCGCCCTCAGGCCCGTGACCGTGCCTTCCTTCGAAACATCGGCGTCCAGCACCACCATCCCCTGTATCCGCCCCTGCCGCGCCAGAACCGGATAAACCGGCATCACTTTATGGATCAACATCGTCTTTGACGTCTCTTCCGAAACGCGGATCGGCTGCGGGGCCTCTGAAGGCGTTCCATTCTCTGCCTGCTCGCCATTCTTCGGTAGGGGTTTGTGGCTTCCTGAGGCGGTCTCAGCCACCGGAGTTGAAACATCCTTCGCCGCCCCATTCTCGCCGCTTCCAGCCGAGGCGACCGTTGTCTTCGGCGCTTCGGGCGAAGGGTAATTCTCGCGTGATCCCGCCGAACGCATCAGGATCGCAACCGCCGCAATCACGACCACAAGCGCAGCAAGCCCGATCCAGCCGTACTTCTGAAAAGAACCTCGCCCTTCATCTGGTCGAGCCGGCTGCCCTTCCGCGGCAACATCCCTGGCCCTTTCCATATTCGCCTCACTCGGCACTCTCTGTGCAGCACCGGCCATCCCCACGGCCGCGGCAACCGCCCCGTCCCCGCGTGGAACCACGCCCGAGCTTGCTTTGGAGCGCGGCGCCCCCGCGCCGTCTTTCACCCACTCTGCTCCCACGATCTGCAAGAACCTCTGGCGATCCTTATTTTCCTCAATCTCCTGCGCCACCCGCCCACACAATTCGTCCCTCGACCCACCCTGCGCTGTCGCCCGCTTCACAATCACGCTCGCAATCGGCCCGATAAAAATCGCAAGTTCCCGCGTCAAAGTCTGCAAATCTTCAGTTCGAAACGCGACCGACACACCGCCAGTCGCTTGCGGCGTTGCATTTGCATTGCGCCGATCTCTCGCCGCCCCGGCCGCGGCGTTCTTGTCGCCTATCAACCTGTTCAGCGAACCAACCAGTAACTGCACATCCGACTTCCATCGCGCGTGGGTCAACTCAATGCAATTCCGGTACGCCAACTCTTTCAGTTCGTCGGGAAGTTGTTCCGCCGCAGGCATGCGCGCGCCGCGCACCAGCACCGGAATCACAGGAATGTCGCGCTTCAGCGCCGACGCGGTCTCAATCCGCACAAAATCCGAAGGATCGGCCAGCCGTTGAACTCCATGCTCATCCTTCGCTTCGAGCCAGTCCAGCCCAATCAACACCAGCAGCACGCCGCACTTCGTGACGCCTTCTTCGATCGCCTTGCGAAAATCGCGTCCCGCCTCGATCGCGGCGACATCCATGAATACTTTGTCTTCGCCGAAACTCTTCGCCAGGTCGTCGAACAAACGCCCAGCCTCTCCCTGCGAATCGCTCCGGCGATAGCTGACAAAAATGCTGTCCAAGTTTCGCGGCCTCAGCCGTACCGAAATCTCAAATTTTCAATTCAGACTGGTAGTGCCGGTTACCCTGCGCATCGAAGGCCATCCTTGCGCGCTCTTCGCGCAGTTCCCATCCCCGCGGCGTTACGCCGGTCTCGACTGCGCTTGCGGCTGCTGCTGTTGCACCGTCGCCCATTTCGCGTGTTCCTGCGACACCAACGCCTCCACCCGTTCGGCGAGCATCGCCCGCGCATTGTTAGCGCCCGTATAAGGCCCAGCCCCCGCCAGGTAAATATATTTTTCGTGTTTCAACGATTCGCACGTCGACCGGTAGTCGATCCAGTTCTCGTGATACCGGTTCAGTTGCAGCAGCCCTTCAAACACTGTCACCAGCACACCCAGAATCCCGGTCGCCACTGCCGCATATGCAAGATGCGAAGCCGCCAGCAGCGGAATCACCGCCGCGAACGCAATCTCTGAGATCTTCAGCCTCTTGAACCAGCGCATGCTCGACCGGCTGCGCTTGTCGTACCAGCCGATCTGATCGTCCAGCCGCTCCATAATCGGATCGGACGAACTCACACCCATTGTTGTGCTCATGAGCGCTCATTCTAAGTCTTTACTAAGACAGAAATAAAGCAATGAATGGGCCTGGGATAGCGAAATGACCGCATCGGCATTGCCCTGCAACGGTCTACGCGCGTGATTCTTTATGCGTAGAAAACCTGGTGCCCGACTGTCGCTCGTAGAGGATGGTTCGTAGGATCATTCACGATGTGCCTGAAAAACCAGCCGCTCGTGCTTTCCTTCAGGTTCGCGTAATACAACGCTCCGTTGGTCGGATCGTCGGCGGTTCCTGAAGCGATTTGGTTCACGATGTCCGTCGCTTCAACGTACGACGCATAATCACCCTCACCCGCCGAAGGAGGCTCCAGGTTGAACTCCGGATCCGTGCTTACACTCATCGACGTGAATTGGTTCTTCCCGTAGATTACGTTATGCAACGTGTCTGGAAACCCCTCCGCGCCGACGCGATTGAAAATCACGTTCGCTACCGCCGACATTCCGGCCTGTCCATCGCCGCGCGCTTCCTTCCAGACGCATAGAATCGCGTTGTCCAAGTCGCCCTGATCGTATGTATCCATGTGGCAGTCACCCCCGGCGTTACCGTGGAGAGATTCTACCTCGCAACACGGTAATTGAGGCCGCCGGCAGCATAAATTTCGTCGCCGCCGTAGCGTTCACGCTCGACGTCACCGCCGGCCCGTCCGGATCGGCGTATCCCCCTGCGTCGCTGCCCATCTGTCCGCGCCTCGAAACCGCGTGCCACTGATACTGCGCCGCTCCGAACGTCGCAACGCTCACCGGGCCAGCGAACGCCCCGCTCTTCCCTTTCTCCGCATCGTCAAACGCGATCTTCACCTCGTGCGCGTTCTCCTGATCCTTGTTGATCACCATCAGCGACCACTGCCCATCCGGCCGCAACGCCGCGTACACTGTAACCAGGTTGTGCCCCGCCCCATCCATGATGTCGCTCGCCGCCGCAAACAATCGATGCTCCCCATCACCCGGCTGTACCCATTCCAGATTGATGAGCTGGCTCGCAAAAAACTGCGACAGCGGCTGAATAATCTTCCGCGTCTCACGATCCGCGGAAAACATCCCAAACGTGCCCTGCGACCCGTTGTGCCCTCGCCCGATCCCCAGCGGCAAATAATGGAAGTAATACACTGCCTGCCCTCCGCCGCTTAAATACGAGCCCACATAGTCAGCCAGCCACAGCGCTCCCCACACATCCACAAACGCTTCCGAATCCACCCACGAAATGTTCGACTCCGTAATCATCTGCGGCACATTTGCCGGCACTCCATCGTGCCGCCACACATCCATAATGTGCGTGACCAGATAGGGCTCGTCGTACAAGCTGCTCCACGCAATTTTCCCCGGCTCGATCGGATAGTGCTCGTACGGAAAAAACGCCAGCTCGCCCAGCGCGCCGTGTGCCTTCAAATAATCGACAAAGCGCCGCGTCCACGAAGTTCTTCCCTCGGCGTCGACCCACGTTTCAATATCTTTGTTCTGTCCGGTAAAAATCGGTCCGCCCAATTTCAATTTCGGATCGACCTGATGCAGCGCCTTCGCAAACTGCACGTACAGCGTCGCGTAATCTTCTGGCGGGGTGTAGTGCCCGTCCGGCTCCTCGCCCATCTCGACATACGAAATCGGGTATCCGCGCTTCCCCAGATACGCCAACTCCGCCGCCGCATCTTCCGGCGTCGAATAAATCATGGCAATCGGAATCATCGCCGGCAGCTTCCGCGTCACCCCGCTCGTGAAAAAGTAATCGAGCCCCAGCTGCTCGCCCGCGCGCTCATCCAGATCTTCCGGCGCGTGCCACGAATCCACCGACGAGCAATATGTCGCCGTCTGATCTTGGTCCGCCGTGTGCCGGATCAAATCGTGAAATTTCCCATCCGCGGTCGTCGTGCCCAGGTACAACTCGCGAATCGCGTAGCCCACGCAATTCCGCTTGTCCGCAGAACCGTGCGTGTCGCACGTATTCGAAGACTGCCGCATGAAGATCCGCACCCACTGCACGCTCACCGGCTGCTCGGCCAGTTGCAATGTCGCGGTCCCACCTTTACCGTCGCGCACCGCTCCGCCGGGAAATGTCTGCCACACTCCTAGTGTCGGCTTGTGAATCGGATCTTCGCCCGTCCAATACTGCACCTCGTACTGCACGGCAAACGGTTCAGCCCACGCGATTCGAATCGCACTCACCGGTTGCACGCTAGCCAAATCGAGAAACACCCACTGCGGATGCATCGCGTCGCTCTCGCCGGTGAATCCCTGCGTCAGATACGGATTGCTCTTCCAGTACGAATCCAAATTCCCATCCGTCAGCCGCGAGTAGCCGGATGTATCCGTTCCGTCGTCACGCGTTACTCCGCGATGCGGCAGCGGGTACCCATAGGAATGTTTGATCGGCGCCGCCCCCGGTTCGGCATTTCCCGTGAAATAGCCCTTTCCCGTTGGATCGCTCCACTTCCCCTCGGGATTCCAGTGCCACGCCTCCATGTGCAGTTCGGTGTTCTGCCGGTAGGTCACGGTCTGCCATCCCGCTGACAGTACCTTCTGTATGTTTTCGTCGGTCAGCAGCTTGTCCGAGGCACCGTACGGCAACCGGTCAATTCCCGCCCCCAGCGCCTTGGTCGGCACAATCGTATTCGTCACCTTAGCCGGATCGGCCTCGACGTGAATGGTTTGCCCCTTCACAGCCGTTGCGGCCAATCCCAAACCCAAAATCGCCGCCAGCGTCAGACTCGCGCCGCGCTGCCCCCTCATCGTTCGAATCGCCAACTGTTCATGCAATTTCATCGCGCCCTCATTAAACCGTTTTAAATCCCTTCCTTCATACAAGCAGCGCCTCTCACCGTCAACACCGAATCCCAAATCGTCGTCCCCCACGTTCGAATGCGCCGCACCCAAAACAGTTCCAATGATTTAGATTTAAGTACGTAACGACTCCATTCTCATGGGATAGACTTCTTTGGTTCAAACCTACGTCTTCACAATTCCCAAAAGCAAAACTTTTCAGTGCGAGCCGTCCGCACCACAGGTAGGGCGCAGCAGCGGTTTACCCTCAGCCCTCGAAGGAACATCCCAACGTGCCCGGGCTGATTCCATGCCTCAACTCGTTTTTCCATCGTTTCCGCTCTTGCCGTTTTTTTCCGCACCTGCATCCACCTTCAAATCAATAGAATACCGACAACGATTCGAAATCAAATCCAACGCCCCCACATCTTCTTCAAAATCAATCCTTTACAGACAACGAAAATGGACGGGGTATCCCCGAATCGTCCCATTTCAGGAAGCGTCTCCGCCACGCGCCGCCCAAAAACCGCTCGGGTTACGCATCTCCCCAAAATCAGCTAAAATGCCTCCAGCGGTTCCCTCACACGAGATTTCGTGAAATTTCAGCCCGGGTCGCTGCGTAATCTCGGTGTGAACCCCTCTTCAAAGGAAGTCTGGTTAATGGCCACACCATTGGCGCCACAACATGATCTCGGATCCCTGCGCATTCACGAAGGTCAGCGCAAGGGCAGCAAATTCGGGAAAGGGCTGGCGATTTTCTTCGGCGTCCTCGTAATTCTCGCCGGCATTACGGGTGGTGTATACGCGTTCTGGAATCAGAAGACCGTCGTCGAAGTCGCCACCGTTCACAAACCGGTTGGCGCCGGAGGCCGCGAAGCTCTTCTAAACGCGAGCGGTTACGTCACCCCGCGCCGCCGCGCCACCATCGCCGCGAAAATTACCGGCCGCGTCACCGGCGTCTATTTCGACGAAGGCACCGTCGTGAAAGAGGGTCAACTCCTCGCCATGCTCGACGATTCCGACGTGCAGAAAGCCCTTTCCGCCGCTAAGGCCGACAAAGATTCGACCGAAGCAGCCATCGCCGATCTCCAGGTCCAGCTCAAAAACGCCACCATCGAATTGCATCGCGCCGACCAGTTGCAAAAAGCCGGCGTACAAACACAGGAACAACTCGACACCGCGCGCATGAATGCCGACAGCCTCAAGGCAAAAATCGAGCTGGCCAAAGCGCAGGTTGCGGCTTCGCAATCCCGCATCGTCGAAGCACAGCAAGCCGTGGACAATTGCACGATTCGCGCGCCATTCGCAGGCATCGTCGTCTCCAAAGACGCGCAGGTCGGTGAGATGGTCTCGCCGGTTTCGGCTGGCGGCGGCTTCACACGCACGGGAATTGCCACGATCGTCGACATGAATTCCAACGAGATCGAAGTCGACGTCAACGAGTCTTACATTGCGCGCGTCCAAAAGGGGCAAAAGGTCACCGCCACTCTCGACGCGTATCCCGACTGGGAAATTCCCAGCCACGTCCGCACCATCATCCCGACCGCCGATCGCCAGAAGGCCACCGTAAAAGTGCGCATCTCATTCGACAAGCTCGATCCGCGCATCCTCCCCGACATGGGGATCAAGGTCACCTTCCTGGGCGATGCCCCGAAGCAGGATCCGAACGCCAAAGCGGCAGCGGCCGCGGCCTTGATACCGCAGACCGCGATCCGCGATGACAGCGGCAAAAAAGTCGTGTTCCTCGTCAAGGACGACAAAATCGAGCGCCGCGCCGTAACCCTTGGCAACAATCGCGGCTCCGACACCGAAATCGTTGCTGGGCTGGCGGTAGGCGACACCGTGGTCGTCGGTGGCCCCGCGGACCTGCGCGACGGCCAATCCGTCGCAATCAAGAAATAACGCGAAAACTTATCCAACCCTGAAATAAATCACGGTTCTAAACCGTACAATAAGCACAGACCCACACAGGAGCTCTCACAATGGTTCGAGTGGACAGCACCGGCAAATCGAACAGCCTCATTCAGGTTCGCGGCCTCGACAAGACCTACAAGCGCGGCGGCGAAGAGATCCAGGTTTTGCAGCGCCTGAACCTCGACGTGGACAAAGGCGATTTCGTCGCGTTCATGGGCCCCAGCGGCTCCGGCAAGACCACCTTGCTGAATTTGCTCGGCGGCCTCGACGTCCCGACGCACGGCAGCATCACCGTCGCGGGCGATGAAGTTACGCACATGTCCGCCGCGAAGCTCACACAATGGCGCGCTCGCCACGTCGGCTTCATCTTCCAGATGTACAACCTGATCCCCGTGCTGACGGCGTTTCAAAACGTCGAGCTTCCCTTGCTGCTCACGAAGCTCTCGAAATCCGAGCGCCGCCGCCACGTCGAAACCGCTCTCGGCGTCGTTGGTCTCTCCGAGCGCATGAATCACTATCCGCGCCAGCTTTCCGGTGGACAGGAACAGCGCGTCGCGATCGCCCGCGCCATCGTCGCCGACCCAACCTTTTTGCTCTGCGACGAACCCACCGGCGACCTCGACCGCAAGAGCGCCGATGAAATCATGAATTTGATCACTCGCCTGGTGAAGGAATACGGCAAAACCGTCCTGATGGTCACGCACGATCCGGTCGTCGCCAAACTCGCCGACCTCGAGCTCCATCTCGAAAAGGGCTTGCTCGTCGAAGCCGGCCAGGTGCAGCAGAATGCCTATGCAGGAGGTGCCGCATGAAATTTAGCGGTCTGATTTTCGCGAATCTTTTTCGCAAAAAGATTCGCCTCATCCTGACCGTCGGCTCCTTTGCCGTCGCGCTCTTCCTATTTTCGTTTCTCGCCGTCGTGAAAGGCGCGTTCGGACGTGGCGCCGACATCGCCGGCGCCGACCGTCTTGTCATCATCAATCGCATCTCGATCATTCAGCCGTTACCGCTCAACTACAAAGACAAGATCATGCGGATTCCTGGCGTCGTCGCGATCACGCATAACAACTGGTTCGGCGGCGTTTATCAGGACGAAAAGAATTTCTTTCCACAATTCGCCATCGATCCCGAAAATCAGCGCAAGGTCATCCCAGAGCTGAAAGTGCCCGACGACCAGTGGGCTAACTTTCTCAAAGATCGGCAGGGCGCCATCGCGGGCGCAAAAACCGCGGCGCGCTTCGGCTGGAAAATCGGCGACAAAATTCCCATCAAGACCACCGTCTTCGGCGGAAACGCCACCTGGGATTTCAACCTCGACGGCATTTATCACAGTGAGCGCGCCGGCGGCGACGAAAGCCAATTCTGGTTTCAGTGGGACGCCTTTGAAGAGGGCGTGCCGAAAACGTTCAAAGACCACGTCGGCTGGTACGTCCTGAAAATCGAAAATCCCGACGACGCTCCCCGCATCGCGAAAGCGATCGATGAAATGTTCAATAATTCGGATTTTGAAACAAAAACCGAGACCGAGTCGGCGTTTGCCGCAGGCTGGGTCAAGCAATTCGGCAACATCGAATTCCTGATCCTGTCGATCGGTGGCGTCGTGTTCTTCACGCTGCTGCTGGTCACTGGCAACACCATGGCCATCTCAGTGCGCGAGCGCGTCGGCGAACTCGCCACGCTGAAAGCCATCGGCTACGGCGATCGCACAATCTTGTTTTTCGTGCTCGCTGAATCACTCATGATTTCACTGATTGGCGGATTGATCGGCCTTGCCCTCGCGGCACTGGCCATTCCGGTTCTCGCTTCGGCGCTGAATGGATTGCTGCCCACACTAATTCTGTCGCCGGCAATTCTTTCCGTCGGCCTGGGCACCGCGCTTCTGGTCGGACTCGTGAGCGGCCTGCTGCCGGGTATCGGTGCGATGCGCATGCGCGTAGTCAACGCGCTTCGGAGGGTCTGACATGGCGATCCCAGTCATCTACAACGTGCGCAGCGTAAAGGCACGCTGGACGTCGGCGATCGTCGCCGTCCTGGGCATCGCCGGAACGGTCGGCGTGTTCGTCGCGATGCTCTCGCTCGCTCGCGGATTCAAAGCGACGCTGGTCGCCTCTGGCTCCGAAGACAACGCGATTATCATGCGTGCCGGCGCAACGTCGGAAATGATGAGCGGCGTCGCGCTCGACCAAGTAAAAATCATGCAGGACGCCCCGGGAGTCGCGAGAGCGGCCGACGGGAGCCCGCTGGTCACGAGTGAAGTCGTCGTGGTCGCACCTTTCCCGTTGAAAGCGACGGGCACAGACGCGAACGTGCAGGTGCGCGGCGTTTCCGCCAACGTACTCTCGATCCGCAAAAACGTGAAGATCGTGCAAGGCCGAATGTTTCAGCCGGGACTATCGGAGCTAATCGTCGGAAAAAATGCGAACAGCACCTACGCTGGGCTGACCGTGGGAAATTCGGTCGCGTTCGGCGGCGGCCACTGGCAGATCGTCGGCGTGTTCGACGCGGGCGGCAGCGCCTTCGACTCCGAAGTCTGGTGCGATGCGCGCGTCCTTGACGACGTATACAAAAGGCCGACCAACGTGTTTCAGTCCGTGACAGTTCACCTGACTTCGCCGGGCGCCTTGCAGCAATTCAAGGACTCCGTCACCGCCGATCCGCGCCTCAGCGTCGACGTCAGCCGCGAGATCGACTACTACGCCAAGCAATCGACGCGCATGACCCAGCTCATCACAATTCTCGGCGGCCTGGTTGCCAGCGTCATGGCCATCGGCGCAATCTTCGGCGCGCTCAACACCATGTACTCCGCCGTCGCCGAACGCGGCCGCGAAATCGCCACGATGCGCGCCCTCGGTTTCGGCGCCGCCGCCGTCGTTTTCTCCTTCGTGATTGAAGCCTTACTCATATCGTTCGTCGGCGGAGCCATAGGCTGCTTGGCCGTGCTTCCACTCAACGGCCTCACGACGGCGACGATGAACTGGCAGACATTCAGCAACATGGCCTTCGCCTTCAAGATCACCGGCGGCCTGCTGGTCGGCGGCATCATCTTCGCCCTGGTCATGGGCGTAGTCGGCGGCCTGCCGCCGGCAATTCGAGCCGCTGCGCGCCCGGTAGCCGTAGCCCTCCGCGAACTGTAAGCCGTAGGGCAGGGCGAGCCCCTGCCCCACCGGCGGCTCGGAATCTCGAATCGCACCGCTCGAAATCAGCCGCAGGAGCAGCTCTCCATTACGCGCCAACTGGCCGTTCGGTCTATTGCGGCCGCGCATCCCAGCGGCTACCGTGGCTTGAAGGAGCAACTCATGCCCGGCACCGAAACGCCTCCCGGATGGGCCCCCGCGCGACCGCCCCAGCGATCGATTCCCTGGCGCATGATTTTTCGCGTGATTCGCTGGGCGAGCTATATCGCCGGCGCCGCAACGCTTGTGATGGTCCTGCACAAAGCTCCCGCCCCGCAGGTTGAGACCAATCCTCAGGCCGCGGCTCGGGTCGAGCAGAAATTCGAGCAGGTTGAGCAAGCCGTTTCCGCCGGCCAATCCGCCACGATGCGAATGGATCAAACCGAGCTGAATTCGTATCTCGCGGCGCACCTCGACATCGCTTCCAATCCCAACGCAACGCAAGCCACCGCGGCGGCGTCCCAGAATCCTTCCGTGCAGGCGGCTTCGCAAAATGCGACTGCTGCCGGAACGGTGCCCGCAAGCGGACTCGACATGCCGTTGCCCGCAGGCACATCCGCCGAACAGATCGACCAGGTGCGCTCACAAGTGAAAGACGTGAAGGTTGAATTGGTCGACGATCGTGTCCGCGCCTACGTCGTCTTCGATCTTCACGGAAAAGACGTGACGCTCCAGCTGGAAGGCAAACTCGGCGCCGAGAACGGCTACTTGAATTTCGTCCCGGTTTCAGGACAGATAGGTTCCCTGCCCTTGCCACAATCCGCACTGGAATCCGCGATGAGGCACCTGATGGAAAGCCCCGAAAATCGCGAAAAACTCAAACTCCCCAACGACATGTCCGGCCTGAAAATCGAAAACGGCGAAGTCGTCGCCACCTACAAATAATTCGTCGAACAGGATTCCGCCTGGTCTCTATCGGGAGGCCATTTTTTTGTTGTCGTCGGCCCGCCAGGGAAATTCCACGTCGCGCTTCCATTCGAGCCCCATGTTGTCGTCGGTAATCAGCCGGACTTTGCCGATTCTCCGGCGCAGCGAATCCGAAGATTCCAGTCCAGCAAAAACCGGCGGGCCATCGAGCGTCTTCGGCAAGAGCGCATATCGGGCCAGCACGCGCTGCGAAGCTGGTTCGTTTCGATCGAACAGATGCCGGCCGTCAATTTCGTATTTCGCGAGAGTCGAAAGCCAAAGGTCGCTATCAAAATAGATCGGCGAGTTGCTGACCGCGAGAAAGTTGATGATCCGCATGCCGTACGGAAAAACGCTGAGCGCCGTGGCCATGGTTTCGTTGGATTCGGTCGTATTGAAGTAGTAGATGCCGCCATCGTTCAAATGCGGTTGCACGAGCTTGTAGAATTCAGCGGAGAGCAATGTCGAAGAATGGGCGCGCCAGTGATACGTCGAATTCGTAACGATCAGATCGTATTTCTCGGTGGGATGGCTGGTCAGCCAGCGTCGGCCGTCATCTACGAAGACCCGAACCTTGGGATTGGTCAGCAGGGACCTCACAACCGGGTACTGAGGAATGAGGCTGAGATAGCCGGGATTGATCTCAACGATGTCCATGGCCGTTGTTTCGGGGTGGTTCGCGACGACCTGCGCCCATGAACCGGAGGCGAGTCCAATGATCAGCACACGGCGCGGATGAGGTTGAACCGCGCTGATCGCCAGCGCGCGAATAATCAGATTGGAATCTTGATCCGGGTCAATGGCGAACGCGCCGTCGTACACGCCGCCGCCGAACACCGCTCCGTTGGAGAGCACGGCGATCACTCCGTTTCGATTTTCAACCACGTGCGCGAACGGCGTCGCCGCTTCCTCGCGATGCCGGAAAATAATGCGCTCGTAAAGCAAACCATAGCAAGTCGAAGCAAGAACAACACCAAAGGCGCAGAAAAAACCCAGAACCAGAACACTTCGCGGCACGCGGGACGAAATTCGCTGAGCGAGCACCAGCGGCAGCAGCGAGCTGGCAACCGAGACGGTTCCGAGCAACAGCGCGATCTCCTGCAAGCCCAGTACATTCAACAGCACAAAACCAATGATCAGACTGCCCAACACCGAGCCTAGAATGTTCGCGGCATAGACAAAGCTCACGCGACGGCCGGCGAAGTCATCTGGCGAAATCGACAATCCGCACAATAGCGGCAGTACCGATCCGACCAACGCGGCGACCAGGAAAAACATCGGCGCCAGGGCCAGGTACGCATCCTGGCCTAACCAGGCGAACTGCAGAGGCGATGGAATTTGTCCACCGAGAAACGAAGCCACCATCGGCGGCACATACGTTGATAATGCGCCGGAGACGAGGAGCATGCCCCCGATCAGCACCAGCTTACGGTCCGGCGTCCAACCCTTCGTTGCCTGCTCTGAAAGGTAGGAACCCGCAGCCATACCGGCCAGATATGTTGCGAGCAGCAGGGCGAACGCGGGGGCGCGGTCCGCCGAAGCCATTGCAAATACGCGGAACCACGCAATCTCATAGCCAAGAGCGATCCATCCCGCGAGCCCCGCCAAAAACATTGCGCTACCCAACGACAAGGCTTGACGACCTGTCGCTTTCGCCGGTACGTCCGCGACCTTCGCGGACCAATCGCGTTGTTTTTTGCTCCGCGCATAAAGATACGCGGTGGCGCCGACCAGGGTGTTCAAAATTGCCGCGAAGCTTACGGCGCCGGATTGCGAGAAGCTTCGAAGAAGGAAAGCCGCACAGAGATAGCATGCAATTGCCGAGCCCAGCGTATTCACAAAGTAGAGTCGCGAGACGGAACTCGCTACGCTACCGGAAGATCGCACCAGTTGCCCGACCAACAGAGGCAGCGTCGCTCCCATGAGCGTCGTCGGGATCAGAAGCAAAATGGACGTATAGAAAACCACGGCAGGCAGGCTCGCACCCGAACTGAATGCCGCGAACCAATGAAACAAATGAAGTGAAAACAGTCCGAATAGCGCGACGCCAAGTTCGGCACAAGCGAACAATAGAATTCCGTGCTTCGGAAAGCGCGCTGAAAGGCGGCCGCCCAGAAGGCTTCCCAAACCGAGACCTAACATAAAGATGCCTACGACGACCGCGACGGACTGCGAGTTAACGCCGTAGATGAGAAACAACGCGCGTTGCCAGACGATTTGGTAGATGAGTGCCGGCATTCCCGAGCAAAGGAACAAAGCGCTCATGAGAAGCGTTTCCGAGCGACTGGCATTCTTCTCAAACTTCAGCAACGCGAACGCCAGCAATCCTGCGTCAAGCAAGAGCAGCCCGAATACAGGGACAGCAAACATAGTTTTCCTTGGAAAGGTGCGGCAGCTGGCCTTGGTTTCTTCTTCGATTATGAATGAGGTAGCTTCTCCAAATCACTGGCCGTCCGTACAGCGACGGATCAATCGTTACTATCGATTTGTCGCATCGCGTGGGCCGTCGATGATACCGGAGCGGCAACAGTTCGGACTTCGACACCACGGGCGGGTAAGAAGGTTGTCGCCGGCGGCCGGGGGGCAGATTCTATCCACTAGACCATCTTTACCCAATGGAGCCTGCCTTTGAGCAGCAACCTGGGGAAAAGGCTTGGATGCGTTCTCGTGCTTGCGTCTTTGGCCTTCGCACCCGCGTCACCCGCACAGGACGCGCCTCTCGGCGTCGTCTTGCAAGCGAACCTCGCGCACATTCGACAGAGCGCCCTGAGCCAGGGGGCGAGCGTGTTTGCTGGCGAAGAGGTGAGCACAGACGTGGGCGGGGAGGCCGACCTGCGGATCGCAAATTCACGGTACAACCTGGCGGCGAGCAGTCAGGGTCGATTTTATGCGGCCGGCGGCAACGGATCGATCGCCGAATTGGGCAACGGGACGCTGACGTTTCGGCGCGACGGCAACGAGGGGATTGAGGTGGTTGCTTCCGACGTTAAGATCGTGCCGAAGGACGACGGGCCAACGATCGGGCAGGTGACAATTTTTTCGCCGTGCAGGATCAGCGTGACCAGCTTGACGGGAGAGCTCGTGGTCACCACCGGCGGCGAGACGCATGTGATCGCCGAGAAGGAATCGTATTCGGTTCTGCCGGAGCAGTCGGTAGTCGCTGTGCAGAATTTTGTTTCGCCGGACGATCCGGCGTATCACCGGTCGCACACGCACAAGGCGTGCGTGGTGCCGAAGCAGGTGAGCAACTCGGGGCGATTCATGAAGATCGGGATCGCGGCCGGGGCGGCAGGGGCAGCGGCGATTTTGTTGATTAGCCACGGCGGGTCGCATTCGGGCGGGAATTCGGAAAGTCCCGACAGGCCGTGACGGATAAGGCCGCGATTTGCGACTTACCTCTTGCTTGGATGAACTCGGCTGAGTTCGCGTTCTAATTCCAAAGACAAACTGGGCGGATTGGGTTTGGCCGTAAAGGCGGCACCGCGGCCGCTCTCCATCCGGGACTTGGTTGATCGTGGGTGCGATGAGCGGTGCTTGTTCGGCGCGCCGGGTGGAGTTGCGTGCAATACTGATGCGGCGATTTTCGGATGTCGCGAACGAAGTTCGATTTCACAGGAAAATGGACATCGCAGAGACGAAGGAAGCTCGCGGTTCGCACGGAATCTGGCCCTATATGGCGCTGGCTGCGGGCGTGGTTTGCATCTCGTGGTCGGCGATTTTTGTTCGATGGACCGATATTCCCGGGCCGGCATCGGCGTTTTACCGGATGCTGATTCCGGTGGCGCTGCTTGTGCCGACGTGGCTGTGGGACTGGCGCGCGCCACGCGTGAGTTTTCGCACGCTTGCGATTATTTCCGTCGGCGGATTGTTTTTCGCGGTCGACCTCACGCTCTATAACACGTCGATCCTCGGAACGTCGGCTGCAAATGCAACTTTGCTCGGAAACCAGACACCGATTTTTGTGGGATTGATGACGTGGCTCGTGTTCCGGCGGCGGCCCGCGGCTTCGTTCTGGACGGGGCTCGTGCTGGCGTTCGCGGGGTCGCTGGTCATCATTTGGGCGGACCTCGCGCGACACCTGCACGTGGGCGCAGGCGATCTGATGGCTGTGGGAGCGGCGGCGAGTTTCGCGGTGTATCTGATAACTACCGAGCAGGTTCGCGCGCACACGGGGACGCTGGTGTTTCTGCGGCTGGCGACGATTTCGGGTGCTTTGTTTCTATTGGCGATCAACCTTCTCTTGCGGGAGCCGCTTGGAATTCCCAGCGGGCGTTCGTTTGGCGCGCTGGTTGGATTGGGGCTGGTGTCGCAGCTCGGCGGGTACCTCGCACTGACGTATGCGCTGGGCCACCTGCCCGCGACGGTGACGGCGGTGTCACTGCTGGCGCAGGGTCCACTGACGGCGTTGCTCGCCGCGTGGCTGCTCGGCGAACCGCTGACGAGCACGCTCGTGCTGGGTGGCGCGCTGGTGCTGCTCGGCGTTGGCCTGGCCAATCGCGGGCGGGAGCCTAGCACGGAAGCCAACGCGGCACTGTGCGAAGTCGAGTAGCTTCGGAGGAAAGTTTCACCCGAGAGGGCACCGGCTTTGCAGAGAACTTGAGATCGGGCCCTGAGGTTTTTCCTCCCTGCGATCTCTGCGTCCTCGGCGGCGAATTCCTTCTTTTCGCACCAAAAAGAAACCGCTAGGGAAAGTGGCGCCTCACCCTGCCATTTCCACTTGTTGCCCGCTGAGCGTACCGCGCCAAACTTACGGCGCCTCGTGTTCTTTCTTCGTCCCTGAGGAGGCACGCCGATGCGCCGCATTCTGATCCTTCTCCTGTTTCCTTTGCTGGCTTGCGGCCGGGAACCGCCGTCACCGAGTGATGGGGCCTTGCCGCAGCCATCGTCCGCGCAAAACGCCGATTGAACATCGGAGTCGTGCTGGAAGGAGGCGCACTCGGACTCGCGCATATCGGCGTGCTGCAGTGGTTTGAAGATCGTCACATCCCGATCGACTACATCGCGGGAACCAGCATAAGCGGATTGGTCACTTACCGGGCGGCCTCACGGAGATTCGGGCGGGCTACATGCTGGGCTTCATGGACGCCTCCCTACGCTTGGGCAAGCCGCAATTCGGATCCGTGAATGGACATGTGGGGAACGCGCGGCTGAGGCTCCGGATCGATCATGGCGACGACCCGGTGGTTCCCCGAAGGGGTTACACCGTCGATGCGAGTTTTCATTGGTATGACACGTATCCCCAGGCGAGTTCGGCATTTCCGGCGGGCGACGCTAAGATTTCGTATTTTCTGCCCATCACGAAACCTGGCTCTCTGTTCGCGACACTGAGCGGTGGCACGACGTTTGGACATACGAATGACGGGTTCCCACTTTATTTTCTCGGCGGGCCGACGCAGTTGAGTGCATATGGCACGAACGAACTGTTCGGCAATCAGTTTTACCTGGTGCGGGCCGGTTATCTCCACGAGTTGTGGACGCTTCCGAATTTCCTGGGCAAGAAGGTCTATGCGATCGCATCACGGGAGACGGCCAAGATGTACGACTTTCCCTTGCCCGAGAGCAAGTTTCCGCTCGATGCGGATTTGGGTGTTCTGGCGGAGACTGCGATCGGGCCGTTCTTGGTCGCAGGGAGTATCGGAGATAGCGGGCATCGGAAATGGTTTTTTCAACTTGGCCGAATTTTCTGAGTGAGACCGGTCGTCGCGCGAAAATCTTGCTCACACTCCGTGTGCTACACGACGAAATGATTGAACAGGTTATTCAGCGATTCCGACAGTGTCGGATGGGCGAAGACGCCGTCGCGCAACGTGGTGAACGGAAGCTTCCCCATCATCGCGATTTGAATCTGGGACATGACTTCCCCGCCTTCGACGCCGAGAACGGAGGCGCCGAGAATCTGATTGGTGTCGGCATCGACGATGGCTTTCATAAAGCCTCGTGTTTCGTCGATTTCGACCGCACGAGCGACGTAATTCATGGTCATTTTCGCGACGCGGATGTTGCGCTTGGAGTTGCGGGCTTCGTTTTCGCTCATGCCGACGCGACCCAGTTGCGGGTCGATGAACACGGTGTAGGGAACGAGCCGGCCCTCGGTGGTCGCATTTCCCTGCTGCAGCAGATTGGTGCGCATGATGCGGAAGTCGTCGTAGGAAATATGGGTGAATGCGGGGCCACCGTTGATGTCGCCGATGGCGTAGACCCCGTCGATGTTGGTCTGGAGCTTGTCGTTTACCGTGATGAACTTACGCTCATTGATGACAATTCCGGCAGCGGTCAGGTTTAACTTTTCGGTGTTGGGCCCGCGTCCGGTGGCGAGGAGCAAGTGCGAGCCGGAAATCGTCTTGGTGCTCTTGCCGCTGCCCACCGTGACTTTAATTTGAGCGCCGGCTTTCGCGACGCGCCCGGCTTTCGCATTGAAGAGAACCGTGATTCCGTCTTGTTTCAGGATAGTCGCGACTTCCTGTGCGACATCCGGATCTTCGCGCGATAGAAGCTGTTCGCCCGCGTGAATGATGGTGATCTTGGCGCCAAGCCGCCGGAACAATTGGCCAAATTCCAGGCCGACGTAGCCGCCACCGAGAACAAGCAAATGTTTCGGCACCGCGGCAAGCTCCATGATCGATGTGCTATCGAGAAAAGGAACGCCCTGCAATCCTTCGAGCGAAGGAATCGAAGGACGGCAGCCGGCATTGATGACGATGTAGTCCGCCGTGAGCGCGCGGTCTTTGCCGTTCTTCAGGTGGACTTGAATCGCCTTGGCGCCGGTGAAGGACGCTTCGCCGAAGATGAGGTCGAGATTTTTTGTGGCCTCGATGCGCTTCTGGCCGCTGTCTCGAAACAGATTCACGATGTCGCGCTTTCGTGTCCGAACGCGCTTCATGTCGATGGCGATGCGCCCGCTCCTCACGCCGTAGTCGGCGCCGCGACGAGCGAGGTACGCGACGCGGCCACTGGCGACCATCGTTTTGGTCGGCGTGCAGCCTTCGTTGATGCAGGTTCCTCCGACGTGTTCACGCTCGATTAAGGCGGTACGCCAGCCGGCCTTGGCGAATTCCTGGCACAGCGGAGTTCCTCCCTGACCGGAACCGATGATGATCGCTTTGTAGTGGTCGGCGGGCGTCATGAAGACTCCTGATGAAATGTCGATCCAAGATTGGATGCACGGGGTTTAAGACGGACGTGATGAAAAGTACGCCGTAGCCACGCCAATTGTACGAAAGAACGGACTCATCCCGGAGTTCACAAAGCCCGCAGAAGGCGTGACTAGAAGCGCCAGAGGAGGAAAATGCCTGCGCTGATGGCCAGAGCGTCTTCCAAAACGGCGATGACGAAATCAGGGACGCCGAGCGCCTTCACGAGGCCCGTTCGCGCCTGGTAACCCGCGAAAGCCCCGACGATACCCCCGACAGCGCCTAGAACTGCACCAAGCCCAAGCGACTGCGAACCCGCGGAGGTAATCGTCGCGCCGCATAGTCCTCCCAGAAGAATGCGCGGAATGAGGCCGGTGGGCTTCGTGCGCGCCGGTGTGGTCGGAAGCTGGTCGGTAACCAGCTCCACGATGGCGAGGAGCGTGAAAAACGAAACCGTGATCATCGAACTCATAAACTTCAACGGCGAGGACGCCAGGTTGATCCACCCGAGGTGCGCCGCCCAGGCGGTAACAGCCGGTGCGGTCATCGCTCGCAATCCGCAGACAACACCGATAAGGAATGCCAAAAGGAGATAGTTGGAATGATTCATGGTGCGCAGAGCCTGTAACGGTACTGGTAGTTTGTCAACTTTGTTTATTTGCGCGCCGAGACGCAAAAACGTCCTTAGATTCCTCGATCGCGGGTCCAAACCGAGAGTTGAACGAGACGGTCTGGGATATTCATTCGACTGTAACAATGGTTTCGTATAACCCACCCATCCAAAACGGAGCTTGACCTCCGCAGCAGGTCGGAAAACAGCGATATGACGTTAGACGATAGGAGCTTTATGGCTTCAGCAGCGACTGCCAGAGCAGCAGTAGGAAACGCGCCGCCGCCATCCGTTGAACAAGCGCCGCCGCCGAAACATTCGGTCCACGACAAGCTCGCGAAAAAGCCCAGCAAACTCGGGATGTTGTTATTCGCCGGCGTACTGATCGGGGGAATCGTATTCATCGGATCCAGTATCGCGCATGACTTAGTGGCCGGCCCACACGTAACCGCCGCCTGGCCATACGTTTTGCTGGGAATCGCGCTGTTGGTAGCGCTGGGGTTCGAGTTCGTGAATGGTTTTCACGACACGGCGAACGCGGTGGCGACTGTGATCTACACCCATTCGCTCGACCCGCAGATCGCGGTGGTTTGGTCGGGTTTCTGGAACTTCGCCGGCGTCGTGACGTCGACCGGCGCCGTAGCCTTTGGTATCGTCTCCCTCCTGCCGGTCGAATTGATTTTGCAGGTCGGTTCGGGCGCGGGCTTCGCCATGGTGTTCGCGTTGTTGACCGCCGCGATCGTGTGGAACCTTGGCACTTGGTGGCTCGGGCTGCCGGCGTCGAGTTCGCACACCCTGATCGGATCGATCATCGGCGTAGGCATCGCGAATCAACTGATGAATGCGCGCTCTGGAACCAGCGGTGTGGACTGGGCCCAGGCGGGCAACATCGGCCGATCACTGCTGTTGTCGCCGGTATTCGGCTTCGCACTCGCGGCCAGCTTGTTCATGCTGATGCGAGCGGTTATCAAGGACCAGCGATTGTACGAAGCCCCTGAAGGAACCGAACCACCTCCGTTCTGGATTCGCAGCCTCTTGATTCTGACCTGCACGGGCGTCAGCTTCTTCCACGGCTCGAATGACGGGCAAAAGGGCATGGGCTTGATCATGCTGATCCTGATCGGCACGGTCCCGACGACGTATGCGTTGAACCACGCAGTGACGCCAGCTCAATCACAGGATTTCGTGGCAGTTTCGTCTCTGACCGCCGAAACACTCAACAAGTATGTGACGCCTGCGGCGGCAATCGGCGATCCGCGGGAAGACGTAACCGATTACATTCGCACGAAAGAGTTCAAACCGAACACGATGCTCGCGCTGCGCGAACTGGTGAACGGTATCGGAACGGAAATGGCGCAGTTCAAGGACCTGAAAGCAGTGCCGCAGAGCCAAGTGCGCAACTTCCGCAACGACATGTACCTGGCAAGCGAGGCTTTGCGGTTGATGCAAAAGTCGGGCAAGCCCGACATCGCCGCGTCGGATGTGGCCGTCCTGAAAAATTACAAGTCGCACGTGGACAAAGCAACGCGCTTCATTCCGCTGTGGGTCAAGGTGGCGACGGCGTTGGCACTCGGCCTTGGCACGATGGTCGGATGGAAGCGCATCGTCGTAACCGTCGGCGAAAAGATCGGCAAAGACCATCTGACGTACGGTCAGGGCGCTGCCGCCGAAATTACGGCGATGGCGACGATCGGAGCGGCCGATTGGTTCGGGCTACCCGTCAGTACGACGCACGTACTGTCGTCGGGCATCGCGGGCACAATGATGGCGAATCATTCGGGCTTGCAGTGGGCGACGGTACGCAATCTCGTGATGGCTTGGGTTCTGACCTTGCCCGTTGCGATGATGCTGTCGGGCTTCCTGTTCTATTTCTTCCGGCAAGTGTTCTAGAGCCGGCTGATCCACTTCGACTTCGATTGCCCGCTCATCGATTGGTGAGCGGGCAATTTTATTCTCAAGCGAAGATTCCAGCGCTATGAAAAACTCCAGCGCAGGCAGCGCGGTTCAAGATTCGGCCGCGGCTTCCGCGGCTGGAACGATCGCGCTTGCGTTTGTGTCGGGCGGAACGTCGTCGGTAGGAGCCATGCCGCGGGCGCGGAACGTGCCGATCAACAACACGAGATTGCTCAGCAGGATGATGGCGAACGCGAGCGACGGAAGAAATTCGAAGGCCGCGCCACGGGCCTCGACGACGTCGATGCCAAGGACAGCGGTGATCAGGCCGCGCGGCAGAAACCAGACCATGATCTCGCGCTCGCGATGCGAGAATCCGTGCCAAACCGGGCGACCCAGTTCGACGGCGATCCATCGGGAAAGTAACAGCGCGGCGAAGCAGCCGAGCGCCAGCAGCACATTTTGGCGAAGGCCAGCAAACTCGACGAGCGCGCCAAGCAGCACGAAGAAGAACGTGCGCAGCAGAAACGCGAGTTCGCCGTGAAAGGTCAGCATCTGTTCGTGCTGCCGCTCGATCGTACCCCTAGGAACGCTTTTGACTACGGACGCCTGCGAAAACCAGGAACTGGCGTCGGGTGCGTCGTTGATGTGGAGACGTTTGCGAACCATCGGGAGGTTGGAGAGCGTAAGGCCAAAAAAAAGTACGGCGACGAGTTCATTGCCCTTGAGCGCGTGTGTGCTGGAATAAACCAGGAGCACGGCCGCGAAGGTGAGGACGTGCCAGAAGCGCTCGTCGGTGAGGACGGGGAGAAGGTAGGACCACAACATCCCCGCCAGTAAGCCGCAGGCGATCGAGAGGATGAGGCTCGAGAAGAAACTCCAGGCAATCGCCGTTGGATGAGCGCTGCCGCCGGAAGCGATGTCGAGTAGCGAGGTCACGGCGAGAACGGCAAGGGCATCGCCCAGCGAGGCCTCGACGAGCAAGGTGACCTTGACGTCGCGGCGCAGGTTGACTTGCTGCAAGACCGGCAAGATGATCGAACTGCTGATGCAGCCGAGAACGGCGCCGACGAGGAACGCCGGCACCCAGTCGAAATGAAGCGCGTAGTGGCAGACCATCGCGACGCTGGAGCCGGCTAGGATGAAGCTGACTAGTGCGAGGAAAAACCCGCCAGCGAAGTGACTGAGGATTTCGCGAAGCTTGAGGTCGAGGCCGCCCTCGAAGAGAATGAGCATCAACGCGAGCGAGCCGAAACCGTGCGTGGCACCGCGGAAGATGTCGGGATCGACCCAGTGCAGCACGGGTCCTATCAGGACGCCCGTGAACATCAGGATGATGACGTCGGGGACGCCGGTGAAGCGGACCAGACGGTTCGCGATGAAGGCCAGAACGAGCAGGCCGCCGAGCATCGCGAAGAAGAGGTTGAGGTTCATCGGTTGAAGCGTGCGTGAAAAACGCAAAAGATAATGGCGCGAAGTTGGCGCAGGACGCAAACGAAAATGACGAGAGTGAGGAGAGGGACTTTATGAGTTGGATCGGACGGATCAAGTCGCTACGGTGGTGCTTTGCGGTTGTCGCTTGGATTGGGTTCCTGAGCTCTGGAATCGCGTTCGCGCAGCAGGCGCACCCGGCCGCAAGCGAGAGCGCTCGCCCAACGACGGGTCCGTCGGCGTTGCTGGTTGCTGGCGCCGTCGGCCAGGACCTGAAGCTCAGCCTTGCCGACCTTAAGGCGCTGCCGCGTAAATCGGTCAGCACCAAGGGTCATGACGACGTCATGCATCAGTACGACGGAGTCCCGATCGGCGCGCTGCTGGCGAAGGCTGGCGTCCCGCAAGGTAGTGCCCTGCGTGGCAAGAGTATGGGGCTCGCAGTCGTTGCGGAAGGTTCCGACGGGTATCGCGCAATCTTTTCGCTGGCGGAGTTGGATGAAGATTTCGCGGGCGAAGCGGTGCTGATCGTCGATTCGACCGACGGCCAGGAGCTCGGACCGGATCAAGGCCCTTTGCGGCTGGTCGTGCCCGGTGACAAGCGCCAAGGCCGGTGGGTGCGTATGCTGAAGTCGATCACCCTCGTGAATTTGGGCGGCGCTGGTGTCCCCTCGAAGTAATCACCCAACCATCCACAGTAGTGTTTCAGTTTGAATTTTCCGCTCGCAACCCAAATCGGACCTCCCGCGTCGGCGCAGTGCGTCGGGCGAGTCGCGCAATTAGCCAGGAACGTACGTCAACTGAATCACGTCCTCGCCCATTCGATCACCGGCCACCAGGTGGAGCCGCGGCCGTGGTCCGGCGAAGAATGGCTTGCCGCGACCAAGCACGACGGGGTGAAGGGCGAGTCGATACTCATCGATAAGGATCGGCCAGGACACGCGCCAAGTCTGGTCCGGCAACGTCGATCTCCCCAACGAGCCGGGCCTTCAGCCCACGGACCGCCGCCTCGACGTCATCCTCGACAAGTGTGGCGTTCGGACCGACGGACTTCAGTGTGCGCGACGCGACCCACTTCGGTGGGCTCCGCCACACTGCTGCGAAGTCACGTTCGTGCGCGTCCCAATCCGGACGGTCTTTGTCCCAATAACGCAATATCTCGTACCTGCGGCGACCATAGACAATGCCGGTGAGGTTACGCGCTTGCTCGATGAAGTGATGAAAGAGCAAGAGGCCTGGTGGAAAGTTCTGGTGGTCGACGTAGCCGTCCAAGGACTGGTTCATTCCAAAAACGAGTTTCGCCATGCGGCACAATCTCCATCCCAAGTTCTTCAAAATAGCTTCAGCCGTAGTTGCGCGGACGTGAAGTTGGACACCACATGCGCGCCGGGTCGGTGTGACCAATGACCAGAGGGCCGCGTCCCTCAAAAAAATCCGAGATGCAAGCGGAAATACTAAACCGCCCACAAAGCCGTTGACTTTCGCTTTTTATTCGCTATAGTGGCGCTTGCAGTAGAGAAACGGGAAACGGCGGGCGGCTCCATTGCCTCCCTAGGCTCTCCCGAGCCGTCCGCCGTAAGCTTGTGGCTTTGCCGCACCACGGCCGTTGTACGGGCCGTCACGGATCGATGAGCGGCAGGCCCGGCCCAAACTCCCTCTGGAGGCGTTATGGAAGCATGTATCGAGAACACTGGAGTGGTTGCGGGCGTGGCGGCGCCATCCTGGGCAATTCGAGTCGCTCGGCCCGTCGGAAACGGCTTCCGCATGGCGGAAGAACTCCGGGGCGTGCCCGCATCGGCGCTCCAGAGCGTGTTCGGCCGAGCGCTGGGTAGACGCATCTGGCGGCAGGAACTCTCCAGCGCGGCCGACGTCCCTGTCGAATTGGGCGCTGGGCGAGTTTCGGACGCGGAGATCGCGTTAGGCATGGTGGGCTACCTCTGCAAACAGGCGGTCTCGACGCTTCGGGAGCGGCAAAGGCTCGCCAACGGCGTGACCCTGACGGTTTTGTACACGGACGGTGAATCGAAAGTGGCGCAAGGGCGACTGCCTCGGCTGACCGATGCGCTGCGCGAGATCGACGTGATGGTTCGGCGGCTCCTCGACCAGATGCCTCGGGATGGAGTGCGGTCGATCCATCTGAGGATCAGCGGCGTGGAGGTCGGGGTGGCTCGGGAACGCGCTACCAAGGCTTCGTTATCCACAGCTTCCCTACATGCTTAGGCGAATTTGACCGAGCCGTAACGAAGGCGACACCTGCCTGACGCAGACGTTGCGCCCGTGCGCTCGCAGTTGCATACTTCGAATTATGAGAGTTCTAACGCGTGCACTGTGCCTGCTCGCGATGGGTGCCGTTGCCCTTCCCGTATGCGCGGATGAAATCCAATTGAAGGACGGGAAGAAGTTTTACGGAACGATCGTCGCGTACGACAACAAGATGTTCAAAGTCAAAACCGATTTTGGTTTTGTGCTCGTCGAAAAAGACAAGATTGCGGCGATCATTCCGAATGCGTCGGAATCATCGCAATCCGAAGCGAAATCGGGTGTCGCTGGAAGCAACAAACAGCCTGCCGTCGATCGTACGCCAACCGAGAGCCAACCCATTAAGAACACCGCGCCGACGCCGGAAGCCGAACCGGCGGTGGCTATGACCGTGGAGCGCGCCGTGCCGCGCGTTTCGACCGCTGCTGTCCGCCCTCAGCTTCCTGCAAACGCTCCCAAGACCAACGCGGTCGCGCCTTCGATCAAGGCCGCCCCGTCGGGCGCCGCAAATGTAATTGCCAGCAGCAGCCCAGCGGCCCCGCTTGCGCCACCAAAAGAGGCAGAGATTCCGCAGATCCCCGAGGAAGTCCAGGGGAACACGTATACGAACCACGCGTATGGGTTTCGCATGTATAAGGCGCCGAGTTGGCAGCTGATTGACGATGCGAACGAGTTGCCGAACGCGATCGTCGCGATGGGCACGCAGAACGAATCGACGCTGCTGGTTGTAGGGCGCGAAAAGACGAAGCAGCCATTGGAAGCGGCGGCGAACGTTGTCGAAAAGCGATTGCAGGATGTTTATAACGACTACCACCAGACGTCGCAGAAGAAGACCGTCGTCGGCGGCTTGCCCGCTGTGGAGTATCGCTATCGAGGGAAGGCGGACGATCACGACTGGTCGGGAACTTTGGTAGTCGTTGCGCGCGGAAACGACATTTTCACGGCGCTCGGCATGACGTTTGCCGATACGGACTTGATTCAGATCCAGGAAAACGTGATTGCCAAAGCGATCGCGAGCCTCGACTTCAACGTGCGCTAAGCTTGGCCGGCTTAGGGCGATACTCAACAGCATCTACACGATGTTGAAGCGCCGCCGCGTGTTGAAGTCGTCTCTGTTCAGTCCGCGCTCGCGGCGGTAGGTTCGGTGGGCTTGCGGTGTTCCCGAATAAGCGCGATCAAAGCCTGAGCAGCGCGCGGCAAACTGCGGTCGCGCCGGTAAACTAGCCCCAGTTCACGCCAAAGATCGACGCCCTCGACCGTGAGCAGTTTGACCTCGCCGGCTTTCACATAGTCCTTCGCAAAACTCTCGCTGATGAAGGAAACACCTGCGTCGGCGGCCACGAATCGCTTGATCATGCCGATGCTGGGAAGTTCCATGCTGATGCGAATGCGCGAACGGTATGGGCGAAAGAGTTTGTCGAGCACCTGCCGCGTGAAACCAGTCTTCGGAAAAATCAGCGGCTGCGCCGCGACTTCTTCCAAAGTGATCTTCGTGCGATGGGCGAGAGGGTTGCGCGTGCTCACCATGAATCGTAGGCGGTCTTTGTGAATGTGGTGAACGCGGAGATTGGGAGATTTGGTCGGCAAGGTCACGATGCCAACATCCACCGAGCCATCCTCAATTCGCTGCAAAATCTTGTGGCTGAAGTTACGGTAAATGCTGATATGAACCAGGGGAAAGCGCCGCTGGAACTCCGCGAAAATGTCAGGCAGAAGATATAAGCAGGTCGCCTCATTCGCGCCGAACAGCACCGGACCCTGCACCACGTTTCCGCGATCGGCCACCACTTGCACGGATTCATCGCGAAGCCGCAGCAAACGCTCGGCAAAATCGAATAGCACTTCGCCTGCGGGCGTCAATTCAACCGATTTTGCGGAACGATCGAGCAACTTGGCGCGATACGCCTGTTCCAACTGGCGAATCTGCGCGCTGACAGCGGACTGCGAGCGAAACACCTTCTGTCCTGCACGAGAAAAGCTTTTCAGTTTGGCGACGTATACAAAAGTGGCAAGTTGATCGAAGTCCATAGTTGAGCCGTTCGGCGTGCATTATATCGGAATCGTGCAGCCGAGTGCGGCAAAACCTCCAGTAGATAAAAGGCTTAACTTCACGGCGTGCGTCGGGGCACGCGTGCAGCGTCTAGGCGTGCAATGCAGCTTGTGACACCCGTGGACCTTGGTCGATCAGCAAATTCTCTCGACGCGTCAGTCGGGCAAGAATCGGTTTCCAGGTGTCGGCGATCGTCGCCTGCAGATGAACCGGTTGCACGCGGACGAATGGGAGACCATTTCGACGCGACAACAAACGGCTCGCGCGCGGGCTACCGGTGAAAAGCAGATGCTCTTCGAGAACGCAGCGCAGCCATGATTCCTCGTCGGCATCGATCTCGTGAGTCCCGACGAAATCGCGATGCAGCACGTCTTCCGCTTCCGCGCGCAAAACATACGCGAGTCCACCGGTCATCCCTGATCCGAAGTTCAAGCCCAGCGGACCGAGCACCAGAGCCACTCCGCCGGTCATGTATTCGCAACCGTGCTGGCCGACGCCTTCGACCACCGCCAGCGCTCCGCTGTTGCGCACTGCAAATCGTTCGCCCGCGCGACCTGCGACGTATAGTTGCCCCGACGTGGCGCCGTACAAAACCGTATTACCGGCAAGCACGTCGCCGCGCCGAGAAGCCGCAGAGCCCGCCGCGAGCGCAATCGTTCCACCCGACAATCCCTTGCCGACGTAGTCGTTCGCTTCGCCGGTCAGCTTCAGGGTAACGCCTTCGGCCAGGAATGCGCCGAAACTTTGCCCCGCCGACCCGTCAAACGCCTGCACGATCTCGCCGTCATCGAAACCGCCAAAGCTGCGCCGGCGCATCAATTCGCCGCTCAAGCCCGCACCCACGCTGCGATCGGAATTGTGAATGGCCTGCGACTGCGCGCGTTGTTCCGCGGTCTTGCTGAAGTAATATGAATCGTCGGCAGCACCGGTGTGTTCGACCGGCACTTGCCTCGGCGCCACGCGGCGCGCTTCTGAAACCGGTACGACCATGAACGCATCCATGCCCGACCGCGTATCCAACAGGTCGTACCATCCGCGCAATTCGTCGAGCGATTTCACACCGAGTTTCGCAAGCTTACCGCGCACTTCTTCGGCCAACGACGTGAAGTACGCGACGATCATTTCCGGCTTGCCGTTGAAGCGCATGCGCAGCGTCTCGTCCTGCGTCGCGATGCCGACTGGGCACGTATTCAGATGGCACTGCCGCGCCATCACGCAGCCGATCGCCAGCAGCGCCGCCGTGCCAAATCCAAATTCGTCCGCACCCAAAATCGCCGCGATGATAATGTCCCGCGAAAACTTTAATCCACCGTCAACGCGCAGTGAAATTCTTGAGCGCAGCCCTGCACGCACCAAAGTCTCGTGCGTCTCACGCAAGCCAATTTCCCAGGGCAGTCCCGTATTCTTGATCGAAGTGAGCGGCGACGACCCCGTCCCGCCGTTGTGCCCGCTGATCGTAATGACGTTCGCGCCAGCCTTCGCCACTCCGGCAGCAATGATCCCGACACCTGAGCTCGACACGAGCTTCACACCAACACGCGCCCGCGGATTCACCGCTCGCAAATCGTGTATCAGCTGCGCTAGATCTTCGATGCTGTAAATGTCATGATGCGGCGGCGGCGAAATCAACGGCGTCCCCGGGGTGGCATGCCGGATCTTCGCAATGTACTCGGTGACTTTCTTCGCGGGAAGCTGTCCACCCTCGCCCGGCTTCGATCCCTGCGCCATCTTGATTTCCAACTCCTGCGCATGGACCAGATAATCCGCCGTGACACCGAAGCGCCCTGAAGCAACCTGCTTGATCTTGTTCGCCGCGTGCGGCTCGTCACGATAGAGCGCCGGATCTTCTCCACCCTCCCCTGTGTTGCTGCGGCCGCCAAGCTGATTCATCGCCAGCGCAAGCGTCCGGTGCGCCTCCAGCCCCAACGAACCGAGCGACATCGCCTGCGTGCTGAAATTTTTAACGATCTCTTCAGCCGGCTCGACTTCCTCGATCGGAATCGGCGTCGACGCCACGGTCTGCAGCAAATCGCGCAAAAACACCGGCCCCTGCAATTCAGCCAATTCCTCAAACGCCGCGTACTTCCCCGCTCCCGGCGCTTTCACGTGCGCGTGCAGCCGCCGCACAATTTCCGGCGAATTCGCATGCAACTCCGCGCCCTTGCGGAAGCGATAGAGCCCGGAGTCGCCCATATCGTCCGCGGAGCCGGTGAATCCAGTCGTATGCATCCGCAAATAATCTTTCAGCAAGTCGTCAAGACTTTTCTGCCCCGGAAAATCCGCAACATCCTCGAAGAATTCCGAACAGAAATCCTCCGACAATCCGACGATCTCGAACAAATGGCTGTTGCGATAGCTAGCCAGCGTCGAAACGCCCATGCGCGCCAAAACTTTCCGCAGCCCTGCGTTGATCGCCGCCCGCATTCGCTCCGCGCCGCCCTCTTCCAGCGATTCCGCGAACTGATCCGCGAGATACGGCACCACCGCGCTCGCCCCAGCCGCAACCAGCAGCGCGACGTGATGCGTATCGAAAACCTGCGCCGACTCCACGATCAGTGGCACATCCCACAATCCATCGCGCACCAACGCCTTCCACACCGTCGCCGTCGCCAGCAACGCAGGCAATGCCGCGCGCTCGCCATCAATTCCGCGATCGGATAGGAGGAGGAGTCCCGGGCGCCCGCCGTCACTCAGAGGGGTAGTCAGCTGAGTAATGCTACAGCGCGCGCCCGAGACTCCCATTGGGGCAGGAAACGTAAAATTCACCGTTTGCACGGGCCCAAACGTCGCCGACAATTCGGCCAACTGTCCCGCGCCGATGATGGGACTCGGCAGCACAACGCCGTGCGGCAGATGCACCGCAAGCGACATGACATGCGACTCGCGCAGCGGATCGATCGGCGGGTTGGTCACCTGCGCGAAACGCTGTTTGCAGTAATCCCACAGCGTACGCGGCAGCGTCGACAAAAATGCGGGCGGCGCGTCGTCGCCCATGCTCCAGTCGGCTTCTTTGCCGTGCGGCAACGCCGAAAACAAAATTTTGAATTGATCTTCGGTCCAGCCGGCTGCAGCAGCGACGCGCTTCGGCTGCTCGATGTCTGGAGCCGCTGCCGGAGCCGCTTTTTCCGCAAGCTGCCGCACCTGCGGCAGCGAATTTCGCGATTGCTGTGTTGCCAGCCGCTTCAAAATTTCGCGCCAACGATACACAGCGCCCGTCACCGGATTCGCCAAAATCATCTCGCCCGGCCCGAGCCGTTGCCGTTCCGCGATACGCGATTCCGGCAGATCGACCAACCCTGTTTCCGACCCCGCGATCAGCAAGCCGTCGTGCGTCAGCGTGTATCGCAGCGGCCGCAATCCGTTGCGATCCAATTTCGCGCCGACAAAATTTCCGTCCGAGAAAACCAGCGCCGCCGGACCATCCCACGGCTCGCTGTCTTGCGACAACGACGCCAGCGCGCCGCGCACATCGCGCGACAACAGCGGATCGTTCTCAAACGCAGGCGGCACCATCGACAACATCGCCGCCTCAGGCGAATGTCCTTCAAGCAATTTCTGCTCGAACGCATTGTCAAAACTCGCCGAATCGCTGACATTGTCTTCCAGAATCTCGTACCAAGCGCCCACAGTCAGCTTGGCGCGCAGCTCTTTACCCTTCGCGCGAATCCACCGGCGATTGGAAATAATCGTGTTGATCTCGCCGTTGTGCGCTGAATAGCGAAAAGGCTGCGCCAGGTGCCACGACGGCGAAGTGTTCGTCGAATAGCGTTGGTGGAAAACGGCGAACGTTGTGGCAAAAAGAGGATCGCCCAGATCCTCGTAAAATTGCGGAAATTGCCAGGGCGTGAGCAGCCCTTTATAAACCACCGTCAGCGACGACAGCGAACAGATATAACAGCGTGGCGGCAGCATCGACTCCGCGCGCTTGCGCAGCAGCGCCAATCGAAATTCAAATCTTGCCGGTTCGCGAGTGGCGTGAAATGGCGAGACGTAAAACTGCCACGCCTCGGGCATCGTCTCCAGCGACATTCGCCCCAGCGTCGCCGTGTTAACCGGTACTCGGCGCCATCCGAGAACACGCAGGCGTTCCGTTTCAGCAGCTGCCTCGACCGCTCTGCGTGCATCCGTCGTAGTGCCGGCCGGAAAAAATGCGAATCCCAGTCCGAAGTGTTCCGCCAGCTCGATTTTCTGCTCAGCAGCGCGCGCACGGAAAAACGCTTCGGGGATGGACGTGAGCAAGCCCGCGCCGTCGCCGCTCGCGCCGTCCGCATCGACTCCGCCGCGGTGCGTCAGCCGCTCCAGCGCGTTTAACGCATATTGAACGATGTCGTGGCTAGGAGGACTGGCGAGATGCGCGATAAATCCCGTTCCACAGGCGTCGTGGTCCGGGTGCCCCCAGTTCGGGTGCTTGCGCCGACCCCTTTGTGACCCCTCACACAAAGTCATACGTCTTTATGGGTCAGATGTGCCCATCTTGTACAACTCAGATTTTTCATTTGGCAAAACGATTTTTTGGAGGAAGAGGTATGTCTCAGGCGAACGAGGGCTAAAATGTGGGCTTTTGAGGCACCTGGCGGCGGGTGAGGAAAATTCACAGGTTACGGACAGATTAAAAAACCGTCAGACCCGCTCGGAGACCCGGGCTGTCTAGAACTTCGTGACCTCGGAGAAGTGGAAGTCGCGAACCTTCATCGCCGGCACGACCATTTCGAACGCTTCTTCGCCCGTCGCCCGCACGGCCGGCCCCATCATCTCGACATTCTTCAACATATCGAGCAGCGACTGGTTGAAACGGAAATTCTTAACGGCTGACGTCACTTTTCCCTTCTCGACCAGGAACAACCCGTCTCGCGTCATCCCCGTCATGATCTTTTCATACGGATCGACTTCGCGGATGTACCAGAGCCGTGTGACCAGCAGTCCTCTCTCAGTCGAAGCGATCATCCTTTCGATCGAGTCGCTGCCCCCGCCGAAAACCAGATTCATCGGCGCTTCGCCATACTCATTCGGCAGGGCAAATCCGTGACCAGTCGGTTTCTTCTTCGCCACTTTCGCCGACGCCCGCGAATAAACTAGATTCTTCGGAACCCCGCCAGAAACCAACGCCACCTTCTCGCGCGACATCCCCTCGCCGTCAAACGGCGCGCCCAGTTGCAGTGGATGATAGGCGTCGTCGGTCACAGAAATGTTCTTCCCGAAGATGGCCTTGCCCATTCGATCGTTCAGGCACGAACGTTTATCCGCCAGCGCCGTCGCCGAAAAATCGTAGAAAAGAAACCCCACGAGGTCGAGCACCGCCGACGGTTCCAGTATCACCGTGTATTTCCCCGGCGCCAATTCCTGCGCGTTCAACGCCCGATGCGCCTTGTCGCTTGCGGTCTCCGCCAGCGACAACGGATTGAAATCCCGCACATTCCCTGAATTCGCTTTCGCCCAGCTTGCCGCCGGCGATGCCTGCATCGTGATCGAAAATTCCGCGTGTGTCTCGCGATACGCCGCAAAAAGCCCGCGCGAATTCCCCATCGCCGTTTGGGACAACCCGCTAGCGAAAATTCCCGCTGCCACTTGCCCATGCGCGATCGCCAGATCGCACGCGCGCTTTACAGCCCGTGCGCGATCTTCAGGCGTCAGTGCCGCAGTCGGCACCGAAAAACGATTCACCTTGCGATATTTCTGCTTGCCCGGCATCGGCAACAATCGCGGATCCTTCGGCTGGCTATGCGCGAGAGACAGCGAAGCCTCAATCGCACCGCGCAACGAATCTTCGTCCACGCGATTCGTCGTCGCGCGCGCCGTACGCCCATCGACCACCGTTCGCACCGAAACCGTCAACCCGCGCTCCGCCACATTCTGGTGAATCGCATTGTTCGCAAATCGCGTCAGTGAATCATCGACTTCATCGACATGCACTTCCGTCTCATCGGCTTCACTGCTGTTCGCCAACCGCAATACATTCTCGATGATCGCGCGCAGTTCTCGCTCCGCCAGCAGTCCCGCAGCGCCCGTCGCGGCGATGTCCGGTTTCGATTTTCGTGAACTTGCCTTCCGCTCAGGACTCATGATTTGGCGAACGCCGCCCCGATTCGAACGTTCCGGAATCTCGATGGCGACGCCCCATGCCCGGTCCCCATCGTCTGCATCGGCTGCCCCTTGCCGCAGTTCGGCGTGCCCCACAAGACCCATTCGTCCGCGCCGCAAATCGCGTCGCAAGAGTTCCAGAACTCGGTTGTAATCCCGCTATAACTGGGATTCTTCAACATGCGCCCGCGCTGGCCGCCCTTGATCTCCCAACCGATTTCCGTCGAAAACTGAAACTGATACCGCCGGTCATCGATCGACCACGAGCGATTCGTCTCCATCAGAATCGCATCGTCGGTGTCCGCAATCAGGTTGTCGAGCTTCCACGTCCCGGGTTTCAGGCTGATGTTCGTCATGCGAATAATCGGTAGCCGGTTCCAGCTTTCGGTCCGCATCGTCCCCGACGACCGTTTCAGCCCGATCAAATGCGCCGTCTCGCGATTCGAAAGATACCCGCGAAACTCGCCGTCCTTAATGATGTCGGTGCACTGCGCCGGCACGCCTTCGTCGTCGTACGCAAAACTCCCGAGTCCAGGACCATGCTCGAGCCGCGCATCGGCCACAACGTTCACAATGTCTGACCCGTATCGCAATTTATTCAGCTTATCCAGCGTCAGAAAACTCGTGCCCGCGAAATTCGCTTCCTCACCCAATACGCGATCGAGCTCGATCGGATGCCCCACCGACTCATGGATCTGCAATCCCAACTGGCTCCCGCCCAAAATCAGCGTTCCGGTCGTTTCCGGACAATGTGCCGCCGAATGCAGTGCCACGGCTTCCTCAGCGATGCGCGGCGCATTCTTGATCAACTCCATCGCCTCGACCAGCTCATACCCTTCCAGCGAATGCTGCCCGCCAAAACTGTTCGGATACGACCGCCTCTGAATCTCATCGCCCTGAAACGAAGTCGCGCCAATCCCGCAACCCGAAGTCACCTTCCGCTGATGAATCCGCGAGCCAATGCTCGACGCGAACCACGAATCGATCTTGCGGAATTGCAGATCCGTTTCGGTCAACGTCACGCCTTTGATCCGCCGCATTTCCGAATCCGCTGCCAGCAGCAGATCAAGCTGATTCTCCAACGGAATCTCAAACGGATCCTTTCGAAACGGACTCTGCCAGCTGTCGACGAACGCCTCTTCCTTGGCCATCACCACTTCTTTGCGCTTCGCCAGCGCCGAAGCCTTCGCAATCGCCACCGCCTGCGCGGCGCAAGCCGATACTCCTTCGCGCGTCAGTCGGTCTGTCGACGCAAACCCCCATCCGCCGCTCGCCAAAACGCGAATGCCCAGTCCGATCGACTCCGACTGCGCCAGCGTCCCGACCTGCCCATTCTTGGTCGTCAGGTCGCGCTGCCGCATGTGCATCACGCGCACATCGGCATACTTTGCCCCCCGCACTCTAGCCGTCTCTAACGAAGCTGTCGCCAAATCCCACATAGAATTTTTCCCGCCATCAAGTTACAAGACTTTCCCCAAAAAGAAAAATGGGGCGAAGCCGCTGTCGGCCCGCCCCAGATCCTCGGTTTCTTTAATTCTATTTCTTAGGTGCCTTCTTGCCACGAGGCCAGATAGTGCTCCTGCTCCGGCGTCAGCTTATCCAACTTATGCCCCATCGACTCGAGCTTCAACCGCGCGATCTCGCGATCAAGGTGCTCGGGCACGACGTAAACCTGCGGCTTCATCGTTTTGTGGTTCTTCATCAAATATTCCGCCGAGAGCGATTGGTTGGCGAAGCTCATATCCATCACCGAAGCCGGATGCCCTTCGGCCGTCGCCAAGTTCACCAGACGGCCTTCGCCGAGGAGGTAAATCTTGCGATCGCCCTTGAGCGTGTACTCGTCCACGAGAGGACGCGCTTCCCGCTTGCCACTTGACAGTTTCTCGAGCGCCGGGATGTCAATCTCGACGTTGAAGTGGCCCGAGTTGCAAACCACCGCCCCGCTCTTCATCGCCGAGAAGTGTTCGCCGCGCAGAACGTTCTTGTTTCCGGTGACAGTGATATAAACGTCGCCTTCCTTGACTGCTTGCTCCATCGGCATCACGCGGAATCCGTCCATCACCGCTTCGATGCCCTTCACCGGATCGATTTCGGTCACGATGACGTCCGCGCCCAACCCCTTCGCGCGCATCGCCACGCCGCGTCCGCACCAACCGTAGCCCGCCACGACAACCTTCAATCCGGCGAGCAAAATGTTCGTCGCGCGAATCACGCCGTCGAGCGTAGACTGTCCGGTGCCGTAGCGATTATCGAAGAAATGCTTCGTCATCGCATCGTTTACTGCGATGATCGGATACTTTAGCGTGCCGTCCTTGGCCATTGCGCGCAAGCGAATCACGCCCGTGGTCGTCTCTTCCGTTCCCGCGATCACGTTCGGCACCAGATCCGTGCGCTTGGTCAGCAGCATCGTCACCAGGTCCGCGCCGTCATCCATCGTCATTTGCGGTTTGTGGTCGAGCGCCGCGCGCAGGTGCGAATAATACGTCTCGTTATCCTCGCCCTTGATCGCGTACGTCGGAATGCTGTAATCGCGGTTCAGCGACGACGCCACTTCATCCTGCGTCGACAACGGGTTCGACGCGCATAGCACCGCATCCGCCCCGCCATCGCGCAGCGCGATCATCAGGTTCGCGGTCTCGCTCGTCACGTGCAAACAAGCCGAAACGCGCAGCCCCTTCAGCGGCTGCTCCTTCAGAAACCTTTTCCGGATCGACTCGAGCACCGGCATCTGCTGCGCCGCCCACTCGATCTTCCGCTTGCCCGCATCGGCAAGCTTGATGTCCTTCACATCACCTTTTTTCAGTTCCGCGATAGCCAAAGTGGAGCTCCTCAATTGAATTTTTCTAGCGAACAAAGTTCGCGAAGGGAAGGTGGAACAACAACTCGAATCTCAGCCCGTTACGCAAAACACAAAACATAAAGCCAATTCCAGGACAATCGAATTGCCTGCCAAGCTCAGCGCGCCCCACGCACTGGCCGGCACGGCAGCCGCAAAGGAGGTTTGCTTACCGCGCGAGGACCTCCGCGCCTTTCACCGCGCCAAGCCCTGCAGCCTTACGCAGCGCATCGGCGCGGTCCGTCTTCTCCCAGGTGAAGCCCGGCCCCGTGCGCCCAAAGTGTCCGTACGCCGCCGTCGGCTTGTAAATCGGCCGCCGCAAGTCCAGCGTCTCGATGATCGCTTTCGGCGTCAGCGAAAACGATTCGCGCACCAGCGAAGTAATGCGATCTTCCGGCACAGTCGCCGTTCCGAACGCATCCACCATCACCGACACGGGCTCCGCCACGCCGATCGCGTAGGCCAACTGCACTTCCGCTTTACGCGCCAATCCCGCCGCGACCACGTTCTTCGCGATGTACCGCGCCATGTAGCACGCCGACCGATCCACTTTCGACGGATCCTTGCCCGAAAACGCGCCGCCGCCGTGCCGGCTGTATCCGCCGTACGTATCCACGATGATCTTGCGTCCGGTCAGACCCGCATCTCCCATCGGCCCGCCGATCACGAATCGCCCTGTCGGATTGATGTGATACTTCGTGCTTTTGTCCAGCATATGCGCCGGAACGATCGGCTTGATCACGTGCTCAGAAATCGCGTCGTACAAATCCTTGCTCGAAATCTTCTCGCCGTGCTGCGTCGAAATCACAACCGTATCCACGCGTGCCGGACGGCCGTCGCGATATTCAATTGATACCTGGGATTTTCCGTCAGGACGAAGGTGGGGAACTTTCTTGTTCTTGCGGACTTCCGACAACTTCTGCGCCAGGCGGTGCGCCAATTGAATCGGCATCGGCATCAACTCGTCGGTCTCGTCGCACGCAAACCCAAACATCAATCCCTGGTCGCCCGCGCCGCCGGTATCCACGCCCATCGCGATGTCCGGCGATTGCTTCTTCACCGTGCTCATCACCGCGCATGTTTCGCAGTCGTATCCATACTTGGCGCGGTCGTATCCGACTCCGCGAATCGTGTCGCGCACCAGCGTGTCGTAATCCAAAGTCGCGGTCGTCGTGATTTCGCCCGACACCACCGCCAGCCCGGTCGTCACCAGCGTTTCGCAGCCGACGCGTCCCTTCGGATCCTGCCGCAGCACTTCATCCAGCACCGCATCCGAAATCTGATCCGCAATTTTGTCCGGATGACCTTCCGTTACCGACTCCGACGTGAACAGGAAATTCCGTAATCCTTCGCTCAAAACTTATCTCCTTCGTAGGGTGCAGGGCCACGGCCCCGCGGTTCGCTCAGTGAGCTGGCAAAAAAGAGGACCAACACAGCGTAACATCCGTTCAACGCAAGATCAACGCATTGATTCCCAACGGTTTATCCGAGCACCGAACGGCAATATTCCGTGCCCGAACGGCTTCCCGCCGCACCGAACAGCGCGCGAACAGACGCCACCACGCCCCTCCTTCCCTCAAAAAAAAGCGGGCGGCGCCACTCGACGCCGCCCACCAAACCGCATCATCAATCCATCGCTCTCAATCCGGATGCGAATGCCGCCAATTCCAATACGCCCGCTGCCTCCGCGCCGACTGCCGGTTGTACTCGCGATACTCGTAGTGTCTCTCGGCAACCCATCGCCGGTACGCCCGGTTTTCCCGGTCATCCCAATTGTGGTAGTCCCTGTGATGGCCGTCGTACACTCGCACTTCCACCGACTGCGCTTGAACCGCTGGTGCCACGACGGGGGTCAACGCGGCAAGCAGCACCAGTCCGCTCGCCAACCGCGCCAGCCGCTTCTCGATCTTCGTTCCGGGCGAAACAACGTTATGATTCGTCATCAGTCCTCCGTCTCGGGAAGATGTTCCCGGCACGTCGGACTATGCCACCGGAAAGCCTGGGCGTCCCTACCCTACATCCCCGAATTCACCAGCAAAATCGCCCGACTCCACTAACCAGCTGATAACACACCACCTATGAGCCGCCATCACTTGAAACGGAGCCATCCTAGCCCCGATATCGGTCTTACCCTTTCGACGCCGCAAGCCGCATCTGCCCCTCATGCTGCGCCGCATGACTGGTCCGGCTCATCAACACCGCCAGTCGATTCCGCTGCGGCTCCTTCGCAAAATCCTCCGGAGACACCGCGTCATGCCGCTCCAGCCACTCCGCCGGCGACAACTTCTCCAGTGCCCCCGTCAATTTCTCGTTCACTTCGCGCCAAGCCTTCCGCAACTCCGCCACCGGCACCTCGTTGCCCAGATCCGTCTTATCCGCCTTCACAATAAACTGCTCGTCCAACTTGGGATGCAGCCGCGCGCCAACCCGCAGGAGCGTAAACAATCGATCATGCACCGCCGTCAAATGTCCCAGCAGGTAGTAGAGCCGATTCCGCCCCGGCGCCACCTCGCCTTGCAACTCCTCGTCGCCAAACGGACTCAGCGTCTTGTCCACCTGCGCCAGCACCAGCTTCCACTGATTCAACGCATTCGCCACAACCACATTCTCAGCGCCCATATCGACTCAATCCTTTCCCGCAAATCCTCGCGAGCCGAGTGCCCCACCGTCGGTCTGCGAGGGCAGTCTTCTATTCGCGGAACAACGACAGTTCAGATGTGCGCAAGCCCTTGAAAGGTATTCGCAAATACTCCGTTCATTCATAGCGACCCCAAAATTCATATCACCGCCAAAACGCCCACCCATATTTCACATCCGAAATCGCCACGAACATTTCACGTACACAAAGATCTCTCTCCCGCATTCCATAACCCCTCCGCGCAATCATAAAATCTGCATAACCATATATGCTTCCCCATAGGTCTCCCTCACTCCGAAATAATTTTCAACGCCGTTACTAAATCGAAACAATCCCCGGTACCCACTTCGTTATTCAAACCGTCGTTAAAATGTGTTCGCACGCAGGCCCCGGGCCCTCGGCTACGTTGTTGTGTTTCTGCTCGTTGCGTCATCCTTTTGCTTAAAATTGGCCGCGAGTCCGAATTCATCCACGCCCTCAAAATCCCCCGCGCCCGCCTCCAAAGTTTCGCTCTCCACCGACGACCGCATCCACTCCGCCGCCACGTGGTGGCCCACCAAAGGCTCCGCTTCTCGCGCCGATTTCGTTGGCACCGCCGAATGCGCGAAGTGCCACGAACAAATCGCCGCTACGCAGCGCGCCACTCCGATGGCGCAAGCCGCGACGCCCGCCGCCAACTCGGCCATCCTCCGCGCCCACAGCGACCTCACCGACCAGCGCGCCGCCTTCCACTACGAACTCTCCACCACGCCCTCCAACGTAAAATTCTCCGTCTCCGAAGGCGCCGAGTCCCTTTCCGCTTGGGTCGACTGGGCCTTCGGCATCGGCCACAAAGGCCAGACTTACCTCTACGAACGCGACGGCGAGTTCTACGAATCCCATCTGAGCTTCTACAAATCTCTCCAGGGACTCGACCTCACCACCGGCCACATCGCCAACGATCCCGACGATCTCAAATCCGCCATGGGCCGCTGGCTCGACGCCAACGAATCCCGCCGCTGTTTCGGCTGTCACACCACCGCCTCCACCACCGCCGAAAAATTCGACGTCTCGCAGCTCACTCCCGGCGTCCAGTGCGAATCCTGCCACGGCCCCGGCGCCGCGCACGTCGCCGCCATGAAAGCCGGCAAAATCGAGCAAGGCCGCGCCGCCATCCTCAATCCTCAGCGACTCGACGCCGTCGCCTCGGTCGATTTCTGCGGCGCCTGCCACCGCACTTGGACCGACGTCATCCTCACCCAGTCCTCGCTATCCCAGAACGCAATGTCCCAAAACGGGGCGTCGCAAAACGTCATGAACGTCCGCTTCCAGCCCTACCGCCTCGAGGACAGCCAATGCTGGCGCAAATCCCAATCCGATCAACGCCTCGCCTGCACCACCTGCCACAACCCCCACGAACAACTAGTCCAAGACCTCCCGTCCTACGATGCCAAATGCCTAAGCTGCCACACCCAATCGCCCACGACGCCAACCAAATCCCAATCCCCGCAAACTCGCGCAATCGCCACCTGCCCGGTCCGCGAATCCAACTGCGTCTCCTGCCACATGCCCCAGATCGAAGTCCCCACAGTCCACGCCACCTTCTTCGACCATCGCATCCGAGTGGTCCGCCCCAACTCCCCTTACCCGATGTGAAATCGCGCCGTCGGCGATTTCATCCCGAGCCTGCCAAGGGATCTCCGCCTCTTGTAGCGGCGAGTTTACGTCGCCACCCGTCTTTTGAATTTTTCTCTCTCGTCCCGTTTTTGGGAATCTGGTTACGTACTGCCCCGACCCCCTAGTTTTTGCGCCAGTATTCATTCCAAACGATTTCAAATCCGGCGGAATGAGAACTGTCAAAGCAAAGGAGTCGTTTGGTTACTGGACTGCGCAAGCGTTCGCGGATGGTGAGGGACAAAGCGGGGCAAGGGGACGGCGGGCATCCATCGGGGACCTGATGGGCGAATCCGGGCTGGCACGCGGACTGTTCGCGATACTAGAGCACGAAAAGTTATCGACTGTTAATTGGTAATGTACTGGGAACGGTTCGAACGCGGAAGATAGAAGTTCTTGACACCTGTAGCCTTTCTCTTAAGGCAGGATGCCTTCTTCAAAGGCTAAAGCCTTCTTCCTGGCTGGCTTTTATGTCGCGGTTGAAACCTCGACCCACAAAACGGAACCGCCGCGGTTTTGCGGCGGAGTAAGATTCCCGTTACTCCGCCGGCCCAGCCAGCAAAATCAAATTCCCATCCAGGTCGACAACGACAAACGTCCTCGCCCCCCAAGCCTCCGACTTCAACACCTGATGAAACCGCACCCCCGCAGCCTGATACTCAAGAAACAGCCTCTCGATCTGATCCCCGCGAGCCACAGTAATCGCCGCCGAAATCAAATCCTCCCGTTCACGAACATCCCCCACAAAAACAGCCTCATCCACATGCCTCAAGGCAATCCGCGCGCCATCCCGACTCACCTGCCCATAAAACGCCGGCTCCCCATAAACAAAATCCACCACAAACCCAAGCTTCCCCGTAAAAAACGAACAAGAAGCCCCGACGTCGGCAACAAACAACACCGCAGCAATCGAAGTAAGAACAGGCCGCGCCACCGCGCGTCCAGCTTCACCGTTCATAGCATGAGCTCCTGATTGGATCGCCCGCCGGCCAACGATCCGCGCCCCGCCATCGTGCGCGATTGCGTCCCCATCCTACGCGCACCGCCACGACCGTCCTCCCGACCGGAGCGAGGGGCCTAACGTCGGTGCTACTCGTCGTCGTCGGGTGTTAGCGTCACCTTGCCCGTTTTCTTCGCCATCAAATACGACCGGATGAACGGGTCGATATCGCCGTCCATCACGCGGTCCACGTCGCCGACTTCAAACTTCGTCCGGTGGTCCTTGATTAACCGATACGGCTGCATCACGTACGAGCGGATCTGGCTGCCGAACGAGATGTCGAGCTTCGATTCGTCGAGCTTGTCGGTGTGCTGCTGGCGTTTCTGCACTTCCAGGTCGTACAGCTTCGAGCGCAACATCTTCATCGCCAGTTCGCGGTTCTTGCCCTGACTGCGCTCCACCTGACACGCGACTACCGTGTTCGTCGGCAAATGCGTGATGCGCACTGCGGTCTCCACCTTGTTTACGTTCTGCCCGCCCTTGCCGCCCGCGCGATACGTATCGATCCGCAGCTCGTCGGGCTTGATGTTGATCTCGATGCGGTCGTCGATTTCCGGAATCACGAAGACCGACGCGAACGAAGTGTGCCGCCGCGCCGCCTGGTCGAACGGAGAAATCCGCACCAGTCGATGCACGCCGGTTTCTCCCGCCAGCAGTCCGTACGCATTTTCGCCGGAGAACTGCACCGTCGCGTTCTTGATCCCCGCTTCTTCGCCCGGCGATTCGTCGAGCACCACCGCGTTCATTCCCTTTCGTTCCGCCCAGCGCAGATACATGCGCAGCAGGATCGAAGCCCAGTCCTGCGACTCGGTTCCACCCGCGCCGGGCTTGATGGTCATGATGGCGTTGAGGTGGTCGGTCTCGCCCGAAAGCAGCGTACGCGTCTCCTGCTCCGACACGTACGTTTCCGCGTTGGTCAGTTCGCGATCGAGGTCCTTCAGCAGCTCGACGCGCTGCTCCGCGTTGGTCTCTTCCGCGGCCAGCGAAATGTACGTGTCGATGTCGCCCGAAAGCGAAGTCAGCCGCTGGTCGGCGTTGATCTGGTCCTCGGAGCGCTTGCGGTCGCGCAGCACGGCCTGTGCCGAGTCCTGGTCGCTCCAGAAATCGGGCGCGCCGGCAAGCTCTTCCAGTTGTTTCAGTTTTTCGCGGTGCTGCGCTGCGTCAAAGAAAACTCCGGACGAGGGCGATGCGAGGCTTCAGTCCTTCGTAGCGATACTGCAAGTCTTCGAGAATCATTGTGGAAGCGCGGTGCGGCGGTGAATCAACAACTTCACGCACTGGGTGCCAGCGTGGGCTCGAGCCCCACTGGAATCGCAATCCCCTCGCCCGCGATGGTTCCTTTCCGGAAAGTTGTGGCCAACAGAATAGCGGAAACGATCACGCACAGCCAAGCGAACCAGTCGCCGTATCGCGTGTAGATCGTCTCGTCGGTCCGGAAATCGTACGGCAGATCGACGGCCGCGCGCACATCGGGCGGCACCGGGCTGAAAATTCGCCCGTACGGATCGACCGACGCGGTGATGCCGCTGTTGGTCACGCGTAGCATCCATCGGCGGTTTTCGGCGGCGCGCACACGCGCGATCAGCAAATGCTGCTCGGCCGCCGCCGAGTGCCCGAACCACCCGTCGTTGGAAATGTTCACGAACATATCCGCGCCGTTCGCCGCGAAATGGCGGATTTCGCCGGGATAAATCGCTTCGTAGCAGATGAACGTCGAAAATGTGTAGCGGCCCGAAAGATGCGCCACCGCGTATTTCGAGCCCTTCGCGAATCCGCCGATCTCGCTCGAGACGCTTTTCACCACGCGGTGAATCAGCGGAAACGGTTCGTACTCGCCGAACGGAACGAGGTGAATCTTGTCGTAGGTGAAAACGTTGCGTCCTTGGGGATCGACCATCACCGCGCTGTTGTATGGCACCAAAACGTGCCGCTCGATCGCGCCAGACTCGTTCGCCAGCGGCCGCCACTCCACCGACCCCGACAGAAACGGATGCCCGAACTTCACCGCCAGCCCCGTCGCCCGCTTCAGGTAGCTCGCATCCTGGAACGAGAAGGGTGCCGGCGCCTCCGGCCAGATCAGCAGATCCGGCTTCACCGCCGCCCCGTTAGCCCGCGGCGGGGATGGCTCAAGGCTCAGCTGTTCAACTTCATCGAGATCGGCGGCGTGATTCTGGAACCAGGTTGCTGCGAACTCCGGGACTTCGGGAAAGTTCAGCTGCACGGCGCGGGCGTAGTGACCGGCGTGAGGAGTGGGCACGAATCGCGGGCCAATGAAATGTATGGCGAGGAGGAGAACGATCGTGGAGACGAGGATGGTGACGCGCCGACGGACCGAAGTATCGGTTGCGGCGTCGCACCACGCAAGAATCGAGTTCACCGCGGCGGCGAGGAACGACAAGCCGTAAATTCCCGTCAGCGTGGTGATCTGCAGCAACGCGGGATTGGCGGAAGCGGGGTACCCGAGCAGCCCCCACGGAAAACTGATCTCCGGAAACTTGGCCCGGAGAAATTCGAGCGACACCCACAGAAACGGAGCGCCGGCGCATGCGAGAAAAATGCTGCGCTGCGCCAGGCGGTTTACGCACCAGGCGAACGCGCCGGCCATGATGCCGAAAAAAATCCCGATCAGGAGCACGATGCCCCAGCCGGCAATTTTTGGCACGCCGCCATGCACCGCCAGCACCGTCGCGATCCAGGGCACGCACGTGACGACGAACAAAAGCATGTGCAGGCCGCCGCAGAGAAACGCGACTTTCGGGCGCGCGCCGAAAAGAACGATCAGCAGAATGCCAAGGCAAACGTAGGAATACACGCTGAGATAAAAACCGGAATACGAAAACGAAAGCGCGGCGCCGGACAGCGCGGCGAAAACGTAGCGGAAGGAATCGGGAGTCGGCGTTCCGGATGGAGGACGAAAAAAGCTCGCGATCGCGCGCGGCATTAGTGCTTTACGATGGCCTTGAAACCAGCGCTCTCGAGGCCTTTCTTGGCGGCATCGGCGGACTTCAGATCGTGATACGGGCCGACCTGCACGTGGTAATACTTATCGGTCGTCGGACTCACGACGAACGCTGGAAACTTTTTCGCGCGCAGGCTGCTGGCGACGGAATTCGCATCGACGTCTTTACGCAGCGCGGCGACCTGCAGAACGAACGCACCGGAAGGAACGGTGACTGTGCCCGGCGCAGTCACGCTATTCGCGGGTTTCGATGCCACGTTGGTGGGATGCGGATTTTTTCCGGTCGCCACGGCCGGAACCTGCGATGGCGTTAGCGTGGACGGCGCATTCGCCGGCGCGGGTTTCAGCCGATCATCCGGAGCGCCCTTGCCTGCGTTGTAAAAACCCCAGTCGGAGCTTGGCGGCGCTTCGTCGCTTGGCGCGTCGAGTGAGGACGTCGAGCCGCTCGTGGAATTCGATGGCGATGACGAACTCGAACCCCACCCGGAACTGGAACCAGTTGAAGTCGAGGCACTCGTGGAATTTTTCGCGCGCTTGGAACTCAGATCGGATTTCAGGGCGACAGCGGGATCGGGAGTTACGCGCGGTGGATTGGTCGCGGCGCGAACTTGCCCGTCATATTGATTGCGGCCCATCACATAGCCCAGTGCAAAGAAAACGCCGCTGAAGACAAGCATCAGCATGAACAGGCCAATGACGTGCCTGCTCTCCAGCACGCGGTCTCCCCCGCCGCCTCGATTTCCGCGCGAAGCCATTCCTACTATTTAGAACCTCCGATTGATTTCATCCAACTGCTAATAATATCGATCGGCAGAGGAAACACAATCGTTGTGTTCTTCTCGACACCTATCTCGGTAAGGGTCTGGAGATATCGGAGTTGAATAGAGGAGGGCTGGGTCTCCAAAACTTTTGCCGCGTCCGCCAATTTCTGCGAGGCCTCAAATTCGCCGTCGGCGTGAATGATCTTGGCGCGGCGTTCGCGTTCGGCTTCGGCCTGCTTGGCGATGGCGCGCTGCATCTGTTCGGGGATGTCGACCTGCTTTACTTCGACTTTGCTGACCTTGATGCCCCAGGGCTCGGTTTCGGTGTCGAGAATGACCTGGAGCTTGGCGTTGACTTTGTCGCGCTGCGAAAGAATTTCATCGAGTTCGAACTGGCCGACGACGCTGCGGATGGTGGTTTGCGCGAGCTGAGACGTGGCATAGGTGTAGTTCTGAACTTGCGAGACGGCGAGATTGGCGTCGACGACGCGGAAGTAGCAGACGGCGTTTACCTTTACCGAAACGTTGTCGCGCGTGATGATGTCTTGCGGGGGGACGTCGAGCGTTTCGATGCGCATGCTGATGCGCTGGAGCGTTTCGATCGGCCAGAAGACGAGGTTGATGCCTGCGCCCTTGGCCTGGGGGAGGAGGCGGCCGAGGCGGAGGACGACGCCGCGTTCCCACTCCTTGATGATGTAAATGGAATTCCAGAACCAGATCAGGATGAAGCCGATGATGACGAGCGTACCGATGCTGAACTCGAACATGGTGCCTCCTCGACGAAAACCTTACTTCACGGGCTAAAGCCCCTCTCCGTGGCTAGCTGTTGTGTCGCGGTTGAAACCGCGACACACAAAAATAAGAGCCCGGAGTTGAAAATCTTAAATCTCGTTTGCGCAACTTCGCCGTCCGCGATTGGCGCGGGCGAACTTGTCGCGCGAAACTCCTGAAACACTCTCTTCAGGGGCTAACGCCCCTGTCGTTGCTGGCCTCTGCGCCGGGGCCGAAGCCCCGACCTCCTAAAGAAGGCTAAAAGCTCAAGACCATCAAGCCCGGCTCGACTGCGAGGTCGTCAGAGAGACCACCAACAGTCTCAAATCGTCGCGGTCATGCGGTGGTCTCTACGGGTTCTACGTACAGTTTAAGGCCATCGATGCGCAGGACGCGGACGGATTTGCCTTCGGGAACTGGTTGGGTGGAGACGGCTTGCCAGAGTTCGCCGTGGATGCGGATCATGCCCTCGGTGCTCGCGGCTAACGGCGTGACGACAACGCCTTCGGCGCCGATCATTTCTTCGCGGCCGGTGGTGTGTCTCCATTTGCGCGAGCGCAACACCAGACGCATCAGGAAAACGGTGATTGCGGCGAACGGAAGCGTCACGGCGAGCGCAATGCCCAAGCTGACTCCACCTGCGGTGAACGGCGAACGAATCAGAAACAACGCACCCAGCAGCATGGAGACGATGCCGCCCGCCAAGAGCACGCCATGACTCGTAAATTTCGCTTCCATCACAAATAACGCCAGCGCCAGCGCTATGAGAAAAACTCCGGCGAGATTTACCGGAAGAATTTGCATGGCGTATAGCGCGAGAACGAGGCAGATGCCGCCGATGACGCCGGGCGCCACCATGCCGGGATGCGTGAATTCGGTGTAGAGGCCAAGCGCTCCGATCACGAGCAGGAGAAAAAACATGTCGGGCGCGACGATACGCGAGAGGAACTTCTGACGCGCGGAGAGTTCGAATTCGACGATGGTGGGATTGGAAAGCTCTAGCTTGACCTTCGTGCCGTCGAAGCGGGTGATCTCGCGGCCGTTCAACTGGCGGAGGAGATCGTCGTCGGAGCTGGCGACGAGGTCGATCATCTTGCCGTCGAGGGCTTCTTTTTCCGTGAAAGCTTTTGCGTCGGTGATGGCGGTCTGAGCGAGCGTGGGATTGCGGCCGCGTTTTTCGGTGAAGCTGCGGAGAAAGGCGAGCGCATCGTTGTTGATTTTCTTGCGCATCGTGTCGTCGATGGCCATGGCGTAGCCGCCGACGAGCATTACCGGAGAGGCGGCGCCGGTGTGCGTGCCAGGCGCCATCGCGGCGATGTCGGCGGAGAGCAGGATATAGAAGCCGGCTGAGGCGCCGCGCGAACCGGTCGGAGAGATGAAGATCGCGACCGGGACCTTCGAGCCGAGGATGTGCTGGACAATATTTTCCATGGAGGCGCTTAGCCCGCCGGGAGTGTCCATGGTGATGAGGACTAGGGCGGATTTGCGTTGGGCGGCGTCATCGATGCCTTCGTCGATGTAAGTGGCCAGGATGGGTTCGACGTCGCCGTCGATTTTTAGGCGGAGTACGGTGGAGGCGGGGGATGGCGTTGGATCAGCGGCGGTCAAAGCCGGCAGGAGGAAGTACATAGACGCGAGGCAGATGGCGAATACTAGGAAAACGTTGGACGTATCAAAAGCGGCCCGGGGGCGCCGCACCCCATGTGGGTATGGGCGGAGGGGACGCGACTGGGTGTGACCGTGAGCCGAAGAAAGAACCGAAGAAAGAGGCAAAGAAAGATGGCGACGTAAAGTCGCCGCTACAAAGGCAAGGGGACTTGGTCGCCCCGGGTTTAGCGGGCGACTTGATTTCATTGGGAGCCGCCGCCGGGTTTGGAATTTTGGAGGTGGTCGAGGAGTTGTTTAGCCTCAGTGTAGTTCGGAGCGAGGGCCAGTGCGCGCTCGGCTTCGGCGCGGGCCAGATCGAATTTCTTTTGCTCCATGTAGACGCGAGCTAGCGTGGTGCGAACGACGGCGGAATCGCGGGTCTTCAAGGAGGCCTGGAGTTCTGTGACTGCGGCTTCGAATTTATTGCGGCGGCGATCGACTTCCGCGAGACCCAGGTGCGCGGAGGCGTTGCCGGGATCCGTCGCAAGCGCGGCGCGAAATTGAGCTTCGGCAAGATCGAGATGCCCGGCGGCAAGTTCCTGACGGCCACGGCGAATCTGGGTGGCCGGAGTCGTCGAAGCAGATACGGCGGAGTTGGTCGACACCGCAGCCGGGGCGGTCATGTTCGGGGACTGGATTTCCAAGCGCAGCGCGGTGATGTCGAGGTCGGGCTTGATGCGGTCGAGATGCGATTGCGCATCGCTTTTCGCATCGACGTGCACTGTCGGAAGTGCACTCGGGCCGAGAGCTTCGGCGACGGCGTTGCGCTCTTCATCGGCCTCGGTTTTGTTGCCGGCTTTCTCGAGCGCTTGAATCAAGAGCGCGCGATCTTCGGCGTTGTCGGGCTCGCGCTCGACGGCTTCGCGGAACGAAGTGGCGGCCGAGTTGAAATCATTTGCGCGAAACGCGAGCAGGCCGAGGTTGAAGGGATAGTCGTCTTCGTCGGGATCGAGTTCGATGGCGCGCTGAAAATCGGCTTGAGCCGCGGGCACTTTGCCCTGGCGAGCGAGAGCAAGGCCGAGATTGTTGAGAATCTCGGGCAGGTCGGCGCCGGAAACACCGGTGGATTGCGTATTCGAACTGTTGTTGCGGAACGAATCCTGCAACGTCGTGAAGACCTCTTCGGCTTTGTCGGGCTGATTGAGCTGAAGGCGGCACACGCCGACAGCAAAGGTCGCTTCAACATAGCGGGGATGGGTCCTGGGCACACGGGCCAGCCAGGGCAACGCGGAATTGCAGTCGCCGCGGCCTGCGTACGTTTCGCCGAGCGCGAACGCAGGATCGGGCCATGCCGCATCGAGGCGGGCGGCTTCACGCAACTCGCGCAAGCGGGGCTCGTCGTCGTTGGCGAGCAAGCCGCGAACGAAATGCTCAAAGGCATCGAGGCGGAGCGGACGAAGCGTCTTCGAAAATTCAGGCAGAGCGAGCGGATACGTTTTGTCGTTGGCTACGAGCGTGTGCCAAACAACACGCCCCTGCAGGTCCATCAAGGAATTCAGCGGACCGGTTTCGCTGACGGGTGCGATCAGCGCAGGAGGATCGACACGGAGAAGATGCGACTCGACGGTGAGCGAAGTACCGTCGGAACTGAAAGAGCCGAAGATGACGTAGTCGGCGTCGAGGTCCTGGGCGATGCGCAGCATGGTGGCGCGCGAAAGTTTTGCCAAGGATGGGAGGCCGTAGCGTTCGAGTTCGCCGGCGCGACCGGCGTGAGAGTAAACCTGCTCGCCGGCGTCAGAGAGATATTGGATGGTGAGTTCTTCGAGACCCTCGCCAAGCCAATCGAGCCGCGGAGACGACGCGTTATTCTCAAACGGGAAAACGAGATAGAGGCCTTGGCGCGAAGCGGGCGCACGCGATGGTGATGTCTGGGCGTTACCGGACGTAGACAAGAACAGCGAAGCCCCACAAAGGGCGAACGACAGTACGCGGGGGACAAATTGCTTCATTTGGTCAATTGTAGCACCGGGGTTGGAGTTCGCTGAGAAAGACACGGTGACATGGCGAATGTAGAAACAGCACGATGGAGCGGCCCGCGGGCCAAACCCATGCGAACCATTAGGTAACGAAGAAATCAATTCCCGGATGCGTAGCCTGACTCTATACTTGGGCTCTGGGTTGGGTGTCCTTCGTTCCTCATGGTTTTAAGGAAGGCGGCGTCATGCGGAGCCGGCGGCTGTGGACGTTGTGCTTGGCGCAACTATGCTGGGCCCTAGTCTGCGTAAGCCCCTCCTCGGCACAGGTTTTTTCCACGCCAGGCGCCTCCTCCAGCCGATTCGGAACACTGACGAGCATGGATTCGATCGGTTCCGCACGGATGGACGGAAACCTCTTCCTCATCAACAGCCAGAGCCCCGGGACGAGCTCGCAACTGCAAGCGCCGAGCGGCTCGATTTCGAAGCTGGATTTGAAGGCGCCGGCGAAGGCGCGGCACGAATATGAAAAGGGCTTCCAGCTGCTGATGAAGAAAGATCCACAGGGAGCCATCGCGCACCTGACGAAATCGATCGAGATCTACCCGAGTTTTGTGGCCGCGCACAATGCGCTGGGGACGGCGTACTTGAATCAGGGCAACAAAGAGTTGGCGCTGGAGCAGTTCAACCGCGCGGTGACTCTAGACGACCATCTGCCGAATTCGTTACTCAATCTGGGATGTGCGCAACTGGCGATGGAACGATTTGCCGATGCGGAAGGTTCGCTGAAGAAAGCGTCGGCGATCGCGCCGATGGATCTGCCCCTGCTGACGGCGCTGACGTATGCGGAATTTGCGAACCACGACTACCCGGCTGTAGTGAACGGCGTAAAGCAGATCCACGAACACAAGCATGAGGGCGCGGCCGTCGTTCATTATTTTGCCGCCGGAGCGCTGGAGGCGCAGGGCTATCTGGCCGCAGCGCAGAGCGAGATGGAAACGTTGCTGGCAGAGTCGCCAAAATCACCTTCGGCGGACGAGTACCGGCAGATGTTGCAGCAGATCAAAGACGAACAAGACGGACATCTGGCCGTTTCGACTTCAAAGCCTGAGCCGCGGCGAGCGGAAAAAACGGAGGCGGTCGATGTTGCGTTTCACGGGCCGACGGCCGCGGAAACGTTTCAACGCGTGCAGCAGGCGATACAAGACAAGAAGGAAGAGAACCAGATCGCCGAGGCGGAAGCAGCCCCTGACGCGACGTGCGTTCGTTGCGGCGGTGCGCTGACTGCGGCTGGTACGGCGCCAGCAGGCGCTGCGGCATCGACTGGATCCGTGAAAGAGAGCGCCCATGACGCGTCACCGGCAGCGCTTCGCGTGGCCGTCGATGAGGTGGCGATATTTTTTGCGGCGACCGATCACGGGCGAGCGGTGACAAATCTCAGCGCATCGGATGTCGCAATCCGCGACAACAGCCGGGCGCCCGCGAGCGTCGTCGCGTTTCGGAATGAGTCGCAACTGCCGTTGCGGCTTGGCCTCGTGATCGACAGCAGCAACTCGGTGACGGATCGATTTCGCTTCGAACAAGCGGCGGCGGCAAGGTTTTTAAAAGCGGCGCTGACGGAGAAGGACGATCTCGCGTTCGTGGTCGGCGTGAACAATTCGGTGCTAGTGGTGCAGGATTTCACGGCGGATCAGGCGCTCACCGGGCACGCCATCGATGAACTGGCGCCGGGTGGAGGAACCGCGCTGTGGGACGCGGTGGGCTTCGCGTCGGAGAAACTTGCCAGCCATGCGGAGACGCAGCCGGTGGCGCGGATGGTCGTGGTGATCAGCGACGGCGAGGACAATTCGAGCAAGAGCACACTCAAAGATGCGATTGCTAAGGCCCAGCAAGGCGAGGTGGCGGTTTACACGATTACGACGAGGGACGTGTCGGATAAAGGTCGCGAGGTTGGCGACCACGCGCTGAAAACGCTGTCGTCGCTGACCGGAGGGACGGCTTTTGCGCCGGGATCGGTGCGCGGATTGAGCAACAGCCTCGGCGAGTTACAACAAGTGATTCGCGCGCGATACCTAGTTTCGTACCGGCCTTCGGCGTTTCCAATGGATGGGACGTACCGGGCAATCGACATCAAAGCCGAGAAAGACGGGCACAAGCTGACCGTGTATGCGCGCAAGGGATATTACGCTTCACCCGCACGAACGGCTTCGACTGAAACCCAACCTTAGAGGGCACCTCGTCGGGAGAGAGTGCTGACCCTTGGTCTGGGGAATATCCTTGCAGGAAATCGCTATCGTACCGCTCTGCCGCGCTGGGCGTCTCTATGTCCCGGATCCACCACGGCGCCATGACACTCGATGTTCAAGCTGGTCTCAAAAATATGCTGCGGGTTTTCCTCATCTTCGTCCGATGGGGCGTTCGTCTTGCGCGCCGAGACTACGAGGCACAAAAAAGGGGCACGGCATGCCGTGCCCCTACAAAGTGCTTTGAGAATGTCTTACGGTTGCTCGGTGTCGGCTTCGGCGGCCGGTTTTGGATTGATCATGTTCTGGACCTCGGGGACTTTGAGCTCGGCGGCGAAGGCGACTTTATCCTTCTTCAAGTCGTTGACGAGCGTGGCGTAACCTTCATCCTTGGCTTTGCGCAGATACAACACGGCGCGTTCGATGTTGCCGGCCTCGGCGAACGACTTGGCGAGCAGGTAGTAGAAGCGGCCACGGTCGGTGACGGAGCGATCCTGCAACAGCGAACCGGTGCGTGACGCGTTGTGCTCGAAAAACTCCGGATCTTTCTGGAGCGCGATGCGGAACGACGCGATGGACTCTTCGTATTTCTTGTCGCCGAAGTACGCGTATCCGAGATTGCTGTAGAGCACAGCCATGTCGTCGTTGATCTTGATGGCCTTTTGGTAGGACTTGATGGCTTTACCGAATTTCTTGCGCTGGTACCAGATCGTGCCGATGTTGTTCTGCGCGTCGGCGTACTTGGGGTTTATCTTCAACGCGCGCTCATAGTATTTCATCGCCAGCGTGAGCGCTTCCTGCTGGTGGAGCGCGATGCCGAGCTTGTTCAAGTACACGGCATTCGTGGGGTTTTGATCGGAGAGCCGCTTGAAGGTTTGCGCAGCTTCGAGGAATTGCTTGCGCGCCATGTAGAGATCGCCCATCTGCTCGGGCGTGAGCTCGTTCACGACGGGCGGCGCAGCCGTGGCCGTCGAAACCTGCTGCGGGGTCTGCATGGGACGGCTCGGAATCGACGAGCCCGGAACCGTAGCCGCAGGAACCGCGCGAGCTGACAGCGATGGCGTTTCTTGCGTGGTTTGAGCTTTGGAACTAACTGCTGAGAGCAACAAGAGGAAAGAACCCGAAACCGCCAGAGAAACCAGCTTCATGGCGAGTCTCCTTTATCCTCCGGCTTTGGAGCGGCCGGATCTTGCTTCTTCTTGCCCCCAAAGATACCAAAAATCTTCTTCAAAGGGTTCTTTTTATTTTCAGTGGTCTTGCCGTTTGCGTCCACAGGGGGTGGAGCGCCCTGACCAGTTGCGTTGGGGGGACGGTTGGGATCGTAGGGCAAAACCTGCCCGGAGGAGTCGACCTGCGGTGGAGGCTGCTTGGGCGCGCCGCCGAAAACGTGAGAGAGCCAAGAGCCGGTGGAAGAGATGATGCCGTGGCCGCCACCGTGAAGTTCGCAGAGCTGCGTGGGCGCGGAGCCGAGGACGTAGACCTCCTCCCGGGTGCTCGGGCAATTGGGCGTGGCGAGTTCGAGCGATTCGGGGTCGATCATGACGGATTGCACGCCGTCGGGGGCGTCGAAGTCTTTGACGTCTTTATACGCGGGCAACTGCGTGGCGTGGATCATGAAGTCGGCCCATATGGGCGCATCGGCTACGCCGCCGGTGAGGCCGAGGTCGCGGTTATCGTCGAAGCCGATCCAGATGACGCAGACGAGATTGTTGGTGAAGCCGGCGAACCAGCCGTCGCGCGAGGTGCCGGTCTTGCCGGCGGCGGGGAGCGTGAAGCCACGCGCGCGGACGCCTGCGGCGGTGCCGTGGTTCATTACGTCTTTGAGCAGGCTCGTGACGAGGAAGTTGACGCGCGGGTCGAGGACGTTTTTCGTTTGCGGCGTGGCTTTCTCGAGGACTTCGCCGTTCGCGCTGATGACGGCTTTGATGAATTCGGGTTCGGCGCGCGTGCCGTTGTCGGCGAACGCGGTGTAGGCGGCGGCGACGTCGACCGGGGTCATTTCGTAGGCGCCAAGGGCGACGGCGGGAGTCGGCTGAATATTTTGGCCGAGGCCCATCTGGCGCGCGATCTGAACGACGCGGCCATAGCCGATCAGCTCGGCGACTTTTACGGTGGCGACGTTGAGCGAGTTGGTGAGCGCTTCGCGGGCGGTGACGCGGCCCATAAACTTCGCGCCGTAATTGTTGGGCGTGTATTCCTTGCCGTCGAATTCGAAGGTGGTGGGCTCGTCGTCGATGGTGGTTGCGGGTGTGACGATCGGTTGCACGTTGTCGATCGCGTTGTCGAACGCCGCGGCGTAGACGAACGGCTTAAAGACGGAACCCGGCTGGCGATGCGCTAGCGCATGGTTCAGCTGGCTCTGGCCGTAGTCGCGGCCGCCGACGACTGCTTTGATTTCGCCCGTGCGAGGATCGAGTGCAACAAGAGCAGCCTGGACCTGCGGAACCGTCTCGTTACCTCCCTTCTTCGCGGCTTCCTTTTTCCATTTGTCGTATTTTTTCGCGAGTAGCTTGTCTACGTTTTTGGCGCCTTCGTCGATCGCGGACGAAGCGGCACGTTCGAGCGCGGGGTCGAGCGTGGTGTAGACGCGGAAATTTTCGCTGATCAGCTGCTGCTCGGAATATTTATCGAGGAGATGGTCTTTGACCATGTCGACGAAGTAGGGCGCGTCGCCGCCGGTGATGGAGGTGCGAACGATTTTGAGCGGGACGCGCTTGGCGTCCTGGACGTCGGCCTCGCTGATGTACTTGTTCTCGAGCATCTGCGCGAGGACGCGGTCACGCGCCTGGTTGCCGCGCTCGGGATGGCGGTCGGCGGCGGAGTAATAGTTGGGCGCGCGGATGATCCCGGCGAGATACGCGCACTCGGCAAGCGAGAGCTGGCGTAGGTCTTTGCCGAAATAGGCGACGCTCGCCTCCGAGAAGCCGCGGATGCCGAAGCTGCCGCGATTGCCGAGATAGACCTCGTTGGCGTAAAGCTCGAAGATCTGCTGCTTGTTGAAGCGCTGCTCGAGCTCCATCGCGACCATGAGCTCGGCGAGTTTGCGGCGCCAGGTGCGTTCATTAGAGAAAAAGAACGTACGGGCGACCTGCATCGTGATTGTGCTGGCGCCCTGATAGTTGCGGCTGCTGTGGCGAAGGTCGGCCCAGGCCGCGCCAACGATGCGGACGAAATCGAAGCCGCCGTGTTCGAGATACCGCTTGTCTTCGGCGGAGATGATCGCGTGGACCATCGTCGGAGGAATGTCGTCGTAACGAATCGGGCGGCGCTTTTCGCGCAGCGAATCGAAAAGGTTGGTGATCAATTCCGGTTCTATATCAGCCGTAACGAGGTCACTGCCTCCGCCGAGGGCGCGGACGCTGGCGATTTTTTTCCCCGTGAATGTGACCGAGATCGCGTTCGATCCAGCGAAATACGAAAGCTTCGATGGGCGAATGTCGACCGTATTCCCCTGCACGGTGAACTGGCCGAGCGCGCTGTCGTCTTTTTCGGGCCGGTAGCCGACCTTTGTAAGGTAGGTCGCAAGCTCTTCGCTCGACCACACTTCGCCATCAGCGATCCGCTGCGGCGCCGAGAAAATCTGCGTCGTGTTCTGGAGAACGTGGCCCGACAGCCGCGCATCGATCATGCGCGAATACTTCACGTAGAAATACGTGACGATGCTGACCCAGGTGAGAAAAATGGCGAAGAAGACGCCAAGGATCGTCAAGCCCGCGATCGACGTCCAGAATCCTTTTTCAATGCGAATGCGCAAACTCTGACCTCATCTGGCTGGACTTCCATTCTCTCCTAACCCCAGACACTAAGGAAAGGACGCGTTTCGAGCACAACGGGATCGCTCGCTGCAAATTCATCAAGTGAAGGCCGCCGTTCGATCGCGAACTATTTGCGCGACCAACGCGGCGCGCTATTACAAGTTCTTGTTCTCGCTCGAGGGCGTGAAATGGAGGTTCATCTGGTAGACCAGGAGGTCCACCGGGACGGTGTAGTCGCAGGCGATCTTGACGACGTCCTGATTGGCGACGATCTTGATATCTTCGCGCTTGACGGGGATTTCGAGGTCTTTGACCACTTTAAAGATGCTGTCGCGAATCTGCTCTTCTGGGTAGTGATTGACGACCGCGAACCGGGCTTGTTCCTGCATTTTATCGGCGAGTTGATATTCTGCGACGTACGCCGGCAATATCTTGAAGGCGACGAACGCGCCATAGACGAGGATGGCGGTCCAAAGGATGGCCTTGATTGTGCCGCCGCCACGCTGGGAGCAACGGCGCAGTCTATCTGCGCTGCGAAGGCGCGAAGCACCGATTTGGCTCTGCTGCAGCAATTTCTCTCCCAGCCGTCCTCGCGATGGCTATCGACTCGAGGCGACTTAACCGACCAAAAATCCGACTCTGCTTGAGTCTCCCCAACCTAACATTCAGGTCGAAACGTGTCGAGAAATAGCCGAGAACGATGTTCCCGGAAAGCAAATGGCAAGACGCGCAAAGCGAAAGCAAGGCGAAGCAAACCCCGAAGAACCGTAGAGGATACGGCCCCGCCTTGCGCGAAGCGCTTTGGAGGGTGGGGCCCCTGCGCCGCCTTTGGTGTCCAGGCCTTGTCGCGGATTTTCGGGCTGCGCACCGGCGTTCCCCAGAGGGTCAGTAGGCCCGCGCGAAAATCGCGCTCTCGGGAGCTGGCTTGCCGCAATAGACGCAATTGCCAGAGGCACTTGGCTGGTCCAGAGGTATGCACCTCATGGTTGCGCGGGTTTCTTCCTTGATCTTCGCTTCGCAGTCCGCGCTGCCGCACCAGGGTGAGAGCGCAAAACCAGTCTCAACGGCCTTCTTCAGGTCGTCGTAGTTCTTCGCGTCGTGGGTGTTCGTCTTGCGGAAGGCCAGGGCCTTGTCGTGCATGGCCTGCTGAACCTCGGCGAGCAGCCGTTCGATCGTCTGTGGAATGTCGGCAAGAGGAGCGCTGATCTTGCCCTCGCGACCGGGACGATCCCGCCGCGCAAGCACCGCCGCATGCTTGGCCACATCCTTGGGCCCAAGCTCGACGCGCACAGGCACGCCGCGCATCTCCCAATCGTTGAACTTCCAGCCAGGGCTGTTTCCTTCGCGCTCGTCCAGCGTGACCCGAATGTTCGCCTTGACGAGCTCCGCCTTCAGCTTGCGTGCCGCGTCGATCACCACGGATTTCTCTTCGTCCGTCTTGAAAATAGGCACGATCACAACCTGGTGCGGCGCCAGCTTCGGCGGCAGCACCAGCCCCTGATCGTCGCCATGCACCATGATGATCGCGCCAATAACGCGCGTTGAAAGCCCCCACGACGTCGTCCAGCAATGCTGCTGCTGGCCGTTCTGGTCGAGGTATTTCACTTCGAACGCTTCCGCAAAGTTCTGCCCGAGGAAGTGCGACGTACCCGATTGCAGTGCCTTGCCGTCTCCCATCATCGCTTCGATCGAATATGTCGTATCCGCGCCGGCAAACTTCTCTGCATCCGACTTTTTACCGGGGATAACCGGAATCGCCGCATCATTCACGGCGAAGTCCGTATAAATGTCGAGCATCTGCCGCGTCTCGGCTTCCGCCTCTTCACGCGTCGCATGAGCGGTGTGGCCTTCCTGCCAATAAAACTCCAGCGTGCGCAAAAACAGCTTCGTCCGCAATTCCCAGCGCACCACGCTGTTCCACTGATTCATCAGCACCGGCAAATCGCGGTACGACTGAATCCATTTCGACCACATGTGGCCGATGATCGTCTCCGACGTCGGCCGCAACACGAGAGCCTCGGCAAGCTTTTCGCCGCCGCCGATGGTAACCACCGCAAGCTCGGGCGAAAACCCCTCGACGTGATGCTTCTCTTTGTCGATAAAGCTGCGCGGAATCAGCAGCGGAAACGCGACGTTCTGATGTCCCGTCGCCTTAAAGCGCCGGTCCAGCGCCTGCTGCATGTTTTCCCATAGCGCCCAACCGTACGGACGCACGATCATGCAGCCGCGCACCGGCGCATAGTCGGCGAGCTGCGCCTTCAGCACGAGCTGGTTGTACCACTCCGAAAAATCCTGTGCGCGGGTTGGAAGCTTTTCTTCAGCCATGCGGCGATTGTCCGTTCCTTCTCAGTGAAGCAAAAATCGTACGTTTGAACTCAAAAGCGTAATGGACGCGTAGCGGGGTGTCAACGAATGCGCGGCGAGGGCGACCTAAAGTGGCTGTCCCGCTCGCTGCAAGACGCATTCGAGAAAACCGCGGTTATTTTTGCGGCGTCGCGGGAGGCGGAGAAGGCGTCGCTCCCTTCGGCTGAATCGACATGAGTTCGATCTCAAACACCAGCGTCGCATTTGGACCGATCGGCCCGCCCTGACGCGGCCCCTGTGGCCCATACGCGAGATCCGACGGAATGAAAACTTCCCACTTCGAGCCAACCGGCATCAACTGGAGCACTTCGGTCCAGCCCTTGATCACCTGTCCGACGGGAAATGTCGCCGGCTGCCCGCGCTTGTACGAGCTGTCGAACTCGGTGCCGTCGAGCAACGTTCCTTTGTAATTGCACACGACAGTATCTACCGCGGTCGGCTTCGGCCCCGTGCCCGCCTGCAAAATTCTGTACTGCAAACCGTCCGGCAGCACCGTCACGCCTTCCTTCGCCTTGTTTGCCGCAAGGAACGCATCGCCCGCCTTCTTGTTCGCATCGCCCTCGATCGCCATCTTCGCCTCCGCTTTCTTGCGAAGGTCCGCCTGCAGCGCTACCATCGCCGCCTTGACCTCGTCGTCGGTCATTTGCGTCTTACCGCCCGACAACGCGTCGCGCAGCCCGCGCATCAAGATCGCGGTATCGACGTCGACGGAATCACGATGCAATCCTTTTCCGATGTTGACGCCAATCGCGTAGCTCGCCTTGTCCTTCGGCGTCTTGAGCGCCAGCGGCGCCGCATTACCCGGTTTCTTCGCCGCAGTCCCCGTGCCAGTCTGGCCCGTCTTGGCCGTGCCCGTAGCCGGCGAACTCTTCGTCGCCCCCGCAGCTGGCGCTTGCGCAGCTTTGGGAGCCGGCGTTGCCGGTGCATCTTGCGCGTGCGCCTCAAACCAAGCGGCCGTTGCAGCCATCGAGCAAACCATCACCGTGAGAATCAGTCGTTTTCGCATATTCCTATCTTCACATTGAATTGTTACAGCTGGCAAACACCGGGAAATGACCTTTCGGCTTTGTTCCATTTCGCTACGTGCAAGCTGCTACATGCGGGCGGCTTTGATGGTCTCACCGTCCTGATAAATAAGAGCGCGAGTGACCTTCCCGGCGGCGTTTTTTACAAATTCGACCTCGACGTCGGAGGTGCGAAAGAAGAACTTTGTCTGCGACTCGGCGAATAACGGCGCGCTCGCTTGTCCCGGCGCTTGCGCGCTCAAGCGGCCGTCCTCGAATGCGACGGTCAGGCCTCGATTCCCCGCGTTGTAGGTTCCCGCATAGGTTTTCAAAACCTCGACCGGGACCTCAACGGTTTTTCGTTCCTGGCGATCCACAAAATTCGTCAGCTTTTCCAACACAATGTCGGGCTGCTCGAGCTGCACCAGATGTCCGGCGTTGATGACCACATCGCGCTGCGAACCGGCGATGCCCTCTTCGACCGCTCCCGCCACCGCATGAACGTCGGAAATATCGAACTCCCCGACCACGATTTCCGTCGGAATATGAATCTCCGTAAGCCGCCCGCCCGCCGTGGGAGAAAACGGCGTCGCGAACTCAGTGCCATTCTTCAGGTTTTGCGGATTCCCCACCAGCTCATCGTAAAACTTGGTTCGCGCCGGCCCGTGTCCCTCGCCGAGAATATAGCGATCCTTCGACCAGTTGTCGGCCGCCGCCATGGCGTCGCCGTCTTTCAGAGGCGCCGAATTTCGGTCGATGCGCGCCTGAAACTCCGCACTCGTCGCAATCCCGTCTACCGCAGGGCCGATCAGAAACAAGCCTTCGACCAATTCCGGATGCGCCAGCGCAAAATCGACCGACAACGCCGCTCCGCTCGAACTCCCGACGACGACCGCGCGCTGAATCTTGCGATCGTTCAACAACGCCAGCACATCCTCGGTCGGCGAAAACTCTGCCTTCGCCGCTTCCGATCGTCCGTACCCACGACGATCAAATCGCACCACGTGATATTTCACGCAAAGCGGCTTCCAGATTTCATCCCAAGTCACCGAATGCAGCCACTCGTCGTGTAGCAAGACCACCGCCGACGGCCCCGACCCGCACTCCTCGTAGTAAATTTTCGACCCCGCGACTACGACGTGCCCGCTCAGTGTTTTCTGCACGCCTTCCAATTTTTGCTGCTTTTCGGCGACGGCGATCCCGTCGGCTCGCTGCGATTTTTTGGCAGGCGGAGGATACTGCGCATCTGCGAAAGGAACGAAGAACGCTACGAGCGCAGCGCACCCCGCCAGAAGTGATAATTTTGTCTGCATTCAATCGATCGAATCTTAGAGGGGCTCGCTGAGCAAGTGGTAATCGAAAGTAGTCGCAAAATCAAAACCAATCACTCCGATACGCCACCCACCAGCTCAACACGCCAATCGGTATCGTCGCCCCAAGCGCCCACCACAATGGAAGAGCCATGTCGGCAATCAAGCCAAGCACCATGAATAAGCCCCAGAAGATCTTCCTCTGCATACGATCATTCTAGCGCCGCAAACTCGCCGCAACCTCAATCACGTGGCTTCTGTTTCGAAACCATAGCCTCCAGCAGCCATTTCTTGAGCACGCCGACAAAATACGGCTTCAGCTCGCGAAACTGAATCCCATCCCGGAATTCGCCCGCGAATAAACAACCCTGGCGTTCGCCTCGAAAAAACTCCCCTCCGCAAATATCTTCACAAACACCTGGCTGCCCAGCGCCGGCGGATTTCCCATCTGCATATAGCATCCGTTGAGTCCAATTTCGGTCACGCGGGCCGGCGCTCGCACCCTTTATTCCTTCGATCGCCGCTTCGGCGGTGGCGTCAAACGCATACCGCGGCGAGCTTCGTCGTTCCTCTTGCATTCTTCTCCACATCTATCCTTCGCGCATCGACCTGGCGAAGGTTTGATAGCGGCTTCCAATGGCGCGCTCTAAGATGTAGCAGAACGTGTTTCGGTTGGCTCGCACCATCCGGTGCGCTTCACGCATCTTTCGCGTTTCAGTATCCACTTCCCGTTGGGCAATTCCAAATACTCGTCGTCGACCTGCGAAAAAAACGCGAAATCCACACGATAGTACGAAGGTACCGTTGCCCGCCGTTTCCACCCGCGTAAAATCCCGCACCGCTACTGTCCCTATGTGTGAAGAGTTGAAGGCCCTCAAGTATGAGGCGGCTCATGTCCTCCGCTCCCTGCGCCGGATTCGGCGCTCCCGCGATATTTCATTCCTCGAAGACGCCGAACTAGCCCGCCTAAAGCACACCAGCGTCAACGCTGTCGTAAAACATCTCCTCGTCGGACACCAAGGCCAGCCCTGCCCCGCCGGCGAACGCCCCATCGTCAAAGCCAAAGCCGCCGCCTCGGGCCGCTGAAGGCTGTCAGGCCCCGCCCTCATTCGATTCCACCCACTCCCAAAAACAGATTGGCAACGCGCCACGAATCCATCGAAAATACCCCAGCATCCGGAGGCTCAATGCGCCCGCGCTCTCTCCTTTCCCTGCCCCTCATCGCGACAGCAATCTTTCTCGCCGCCGCACCGCCCACAACTTCGCGTGAGACACCCGAAGTCCAACTCTGGCTAACCACCTACGACAAAACCGCCGTCTTCGCCGAGCAATCACCAATCCCCTTCTCGAAACCATCCACCTCCAATACGACAATCACCCTCGACGCCACCAAAACCTTTCAGCCCATCGACGGCTTCGGCTTCGCCCTAACGGGCGGCAGCGCCCAGCATCTAGCTCAAATGGACGCCGCGAAACGCGCCGCGCTGCTCCGCGAACTCTTCGCCGCCGACGCCAACAACATCGGCATCAGCTACCTCCGCATCAGCATCGGCGCCTCCGACCTCAACGATCACGTGTACTCCTACGACGACGTGCCGTCAGGCGAAACCGACCCGCATCTCAGCAAATTCACGCTAGCCGAAGACCGCATCGATCTGCTTCCTGTCCTGAAAGAAATCCTAGCCATCAATCCGCACATCCAGATCCTCGGCTCGCCCTGGTCGGCACCCGCTTGGATGAAAACAAATGACAACGTGAAAGGTGGAGAGCTAAAACACGAGTACTACGAGGCCTACGCCAACTATTTCGTGAAGTACATCCAGGGCATGCGAGCCGAGGGCGTCGCCATCTCCGCCATTACTCCGCAAAATGAGCCGCTCAATCCCAAGAACACGCCAAGCATGATCATGCAAGCGCCCGACGAAGCCGGTTTCATCAAAAATAATCTCGGCCCAGCCTTCCAGGCCGCCTTCATCAAGACCGCAATCATTGTCTACGATCACAACTGCGACGTCCCCGAATACGCCACGTCGATCCTGCAAGACCCGGCTGCGTATGCTTATGTAGATGGCTCCGGGTTCCATCTCTACGGCGGCGAAATCACCGCGATGTCCAAGGTCCACGACGCTTTTCCGCAAAGAAATCTGTACTTCACCGAGTTCATGGCCGTCGAGCCCACTGAACCCGATCGCATCACCATCACGAAACCTGTCGTCGGCACTTTCATTGGCGCTCTGCAGAATTGGAGCCGCAACGTCCTCCTCTGGAATCTCGCCGCCAACTCGAAATTCGAACCCCACACCGACAACGGCGGCTGCCCCATCTGCCAAGGCGCGGTCACCATCGACGGCAACGACGTCACCCGCAACCTCGCTTACTACGCAATGGCCCACTTCTCCAAATTCGTCCGCCCCGGCTCGATCCGAATCGCATCCGCAACTTCCCCCAACTCCCGCGACACTCTGCCCAACGTCGCCTTCAAAACCCCCGATCACAAAATCGTCCTGATCGTCGCCAACGATTCCACCTCATCGCAATCCTTCCAGGGCCGCGATCACGCCAGATCATTCGTCACCGAACTCCAACCCGGCTCCGTCGCAACCTACATCTGGCCGTCAAAGTAACGACCATCGGCGCTCTTATCGCGGCTGCACCTCCACCGCATCCGGCAACACCACGGTCCCATTCATCATTTCCCCAATCGTCAAATTCTGCCCGTGCGCCAGATACTTCTCCAGCACTCCCTCTTTCATCCAAGCAAATCCCCAGGCATCCTCCACCGCAATCAACGTATACGACCCCGGCAAAATCCCGCCGACATGAAACGTCCCGTCCAGGTCCGTCTGATCCCGCCGAAAGCGTTCCGGATGCGTCCTCGGCTCCTTCGGCACCAACGCCACCATCACGCCCGACGCCGGCCTCCCCGCCTTCTTCACCACGCCTTCGACCGACACCCGCCCCTGCATCAGCGTCGCGTTCAGCTCCAGCGACGCCCCCTCCGCCACCGTAATATCGTGTCCCTCCACCGCGATTCCACCCACCGTCATCCGCCCGATCGTGTACGGCGCCACGTTCGCCGAATTCACCAACACCGCATACTTCCCTGCCGGCACGTAGTTAAACGTCGCCTCGTCGTTCCCATCCACTTCTACCCATGCAATCGTTTGCCTCCCCTCATTCCTCAACGACAAATGCATCCCTTTCGGTAGAGGCTCGCCCCGCGCCGTTTTCAGAGACACCTTCACCCTGCCTGCGATGTCTTCGGCGACTGGCTCCACCCTCTGCCCATCCTTCGCCGCATTCATTTCACCCGCCGCGATCACCCTCCCCGACCTGCTCGGCTTGCCGATCAGATACTTTCCCGCGGGCACTCCCACCATCTCCATCTCGCCCGCCTCGTTACCTCCTACGAATTCCGCCTGCACCGCTTGCTCCTGACCGAACTCACGCGTCGACAGCATCGGCATTTGGAACTGCGGCTGGTCGGCGGGCATCCTTACAAACAGGTGCAGCGCCGGCGCCGGACTCAGATGAATGTCCGCCGTCGCTCGCTCGCCCTTCTCGATTGAAATTGGCGTTGCTCCATCGCTCTCCGTCGCTCCGTTGTAAAACGTCGTCTCGTACGCCACATCCAGCGGTCGCGACACCGTCTCCACGGGCACTCTCACTCCGTTCTGATTCTCCGACGGAGGATGCACCGCATACCAAGGCTGCGCGCTCACCGACAGGTAGTATTTCGCAGACACCAACCCAGGAAACTCGTAGCGTCCTTCGTCGTCCGTTGTCGCAAACCCGTTTTGCACCACCCGATCCAGCCCCCGTTGCTGGTTCTCGACATACAACTTCACTTGCGCGTTTCGCACTCCCTCTCCCACTTCATCGATAACCTTCCCCGAAATCGCACCCAAAGGAACCAACTGCAACACAAGGTTCTCGGTCTCCAGTCCCGCTCCCGTCACAATCGCCGTCGAAAAGCCTTCGTGCCCTTGATACCCGCTCTCCCGAAATCCCTTTTTTGCGCCCTCCAGCGCATACTTCCCCGTCGGCACTCCGCGAAACTCAAACCGCCCGTCCGCCGCCGTGATCATCCATTCCGCCTTCTTCCGGTCTCGCGTATCGGCCAGCGAAACACGCGCGCGCCCCAGAGGCGACCCGTCCCCTCCGCTCACAATCGTCCCCGCGACGCGGTAGCTTCCCTGCACCCGCGTCGCACCAGCTTCCGGTCCCGCGTGTACGAATTGCGCTTCCGCGGCACCGCCAAGAAAAATCGCCGCCAGCGCCGCAAATGCGATCCTGACTCCGGCAAACTCGCGCGCGAATTCCATCTCTACTGCTCCCCCAAAAGCGACACCTGCAAATGTTCTTTCTGCCCCGGCGCCACGGTGATCACCTGCGCGTCGTAACGCGCCATCGTTTCCTCGTTCGTGAACTCCAAAAACGGTTTCGCCTGCGCAAACGCCAGCACCCGATAACTCCCCGGCGCCAGTTGCGGCAGCTGAAAATCTCCATTCGGCTCGACCCAGGCCTGCTTCATCTCCGCACCCTCATGCACCGGCACAAAATACACAACCCCGGGTGACGGCTGCCATGTCGTCGACTCCGCTCTCCCTCGATTCCGGTTCGCAACGTCAACCACCGTCCCACTCACTTCCGCCCCGTTGTCACGCATCGTGATCTCGATCGGCGGCATTGTCACGCCCGGCCCAACCTCCAGAATCGAGTGCTGTACATCCGTATCTCCGCAACGCATCGACGACACATATCCGAACTGCGACTCGTGTGCCACCACCCGATACTTCCCTGGCGGCACGTTCGCAACCACCAGGTCATCGTCATCCGAATCCGGCGGCTGCGGGGGCTGACCCGGATATTCCTGTTGGTTATCAAACTCCTCCACCGGCACCAGCGACACCTGCACATATTGCGGCCGTTGTGCGTTCTGATCGCCCCCGGCCCGAAAACCATCGGTAACCGTGACCTGTCCGCCCTCCTGCGCATGACTAAACTCCGCGTTCACTCGCACACGAATCGAACTCCTCGGCACCATCGTCACGACCCCGCCCACTGCCGGCCCTCCGTTCACGGCGATATTCGTTATGCCCGTCAGCCCTCCGCCTACCTGACTGCTCAGCTTCAAGCTGTAATTTCCGTCCGGCAGCGTCCCTCCAATCGATCCGTCCCGGAAGTCATATCCCAGCGAGTACCCTGGCCCCTTGTGCCCCTCCCGGCTCACTTCCACTTCAGGAATGATCCCCGCTACGCCTGACGCGAAGCCAATCCGCACCGGATAATATTTCCGGCGCTCCGGCGTCAAGCTGGCCTGAAACGTCTCTCCCACCGCCAGGCGAATCACCGCGGCGCTCGCAAAATCCGCCGCCGCCGGATAGTACTGAGGCGGATACCCGTACAACTGGCCTCGCGGATCCGCCGTCAGCGGATCGGCATCCATCAACTCCTGCGAAAACAATTTGTACGACCCCGCTCCCAGCTCCGCGAATCGAAACTCCCCGTCCGACCGCGCCCGCACCTGTCCCACCGGTATCCACCGCAACCGGCCCGCCTGAACGGTCCGCATGTAGAGTGAAATCTGCATTCCCAAAGCGCCCTCGCCACCCGCCAGCGTCACGTGACCAACCACGCGCGCCTCCGGCATCATCGTAAGGGTCACCTCACTCTGATCGCGCGTGAGCGCCACCCCCGGCGTCCCTCCCTCCATCTCGAACAGAAACCCAATCTTGCGCGCCGTCAAATAATCCGGCCGGTCCCACACCATCGCCGGACTTGATTGCAACACCATCCCGTCCGGCGCCATCGTCGCCATCGGGAACGAACGCGCTCCCCCTGGTCCATTCGGAGCGTTAGCCACCGCTCCATTCGCATCCGGCTTCTTCTTGAACACCATCTCAAACCGCCCGCGCTCATCCGTCATAACCGCAAACCGATGATCCGCCGAACTCACCACCACCCGCCCAATCGGCTCGTGCGTAACCCCATTCACCACCACCCCCCGCAAAACCCCCACACCCAACCCGTCCCCACCATTCCCCGCGCCCTGTTCGTTCCCCTGCGCCGCCAGCCTTCTCGCCCCGCATACGCACACCAGCGCAATTGCCAGGCTCGCTACAGCAAGCCACAGCAGTCGGACGAACCGATTTGCCCAATCCATCAAGCGCACTTCTCCATCTCCAACCGCCGGATTATGACACGTTTAAGACGTACCTAGAACAGCACCTCCGCCCGCCAGATATCCCGCGCCCGAACTCCCCGTTCGCCGAGTCCACGTGGACTGCGGCGCCCCGCGCGGCTTTCGACCAACCACACCACAGGACCCAACTCAAATCCGCCACTCCCGCCAACCCGCGCTTGAAACAACCGTGCTCCGTCTCCAACGCCAACGCCAACGGCCACTCACTTTCCTGCCACCACCGCACAGCGACTCTCAAATCGCCACCACCACGCAAACCCGTCATTTCGAGCGGAGCGGGTCGGCTTTTTCTTCGCATTCACTTCTTGTGAACGCACCGGCCCGCGCAGAGAGCCCTCTGCTGTTTTCCCGCGCATTGGCACTCCTGACCGCGTTACCCATTGGATACCGTAAGCTTCAGAACCAAACCCAAACCGCCACGTAACGCGCCATATTAGCTTTCGAATGTTCGGTGGGAGGGGGCTGCATATGACGAAAGCGCGACAGTTCGTGTATCAGTTCGACGACCGGAACGAGCCCGAAGAAATCGTGATTGACATGCGCGGCGAGCAGGAAGTTCCGAAAGCCGGCCACATCATCACCCGCCTCGGCAAACAGTGGAAAGTCGTCCACACCGAGAAGCAGGAAGGTGAGGCCCCCGACGGACCAATTCCGGTTCACTTCATCACTCTGACCGCCAGCGTCGAAGTGCACGCCCACGCACAGCAATCCAATTCGAACGGCAAGTCGTCATCCGGCGTCGCCGCCCGCTTTTAGGAGCCATCGCTCGCGCGATTCGAACGACGCTCGCGCATACGTGGCAACACAGCTCTTAGAATAACTACTTTACTATAAGTCCATTTTAGGTTAATATGCGGACTGTCGTTGTGGCTCTATGCCCAAACCCTCGTCGCTGGCGCATTCTCTCTAAAACCTTCGACCAACCTCCGCTCAAAAATGGCAATCACTCCGAAACGATTTCGATTACATCGATACGCATGTCACACGAATAACTCCTTCCGAATGACATCCATACGCAAAAAGACGGGGCGAGGGGACTCGCCTTACCAGATTCGCCTCGGCAAGGTAAGATGTGTCATCTTGCGATTCCAAGGACGTCCATGACAAAGACCACCGAAGCTAACGACCGCATGCAGCGCCGCCTTGACGCGGTCGATCCCAGCATCGCCGACCTGCTGCGCGACGAAGCCAACCGCGAAGCCACCGGTCTCGAACTCATCCCCAGCGAAAATCTCGTCTCCGAAGCTGTCCTCGAAGCGATGGGCTCGATCTTCACCAACAAATACGCCGAAGGTTATCCCGGCAAGCGCTACTACGGTGGCTGCGAAGTTGCCGACAAAGTCGAACAACTCGCGATTGATCGCGCCAAGGAGCTGTTCGGCGCCGAGCACGCCAACGTGCAGGCACACTCCGGCACGTCGGCGAACGTAACCGTGTACATGTCCACGCTGAAACCCGGCGACACCGTGCTCGGCATGAATCTCGCGCACGGCGGACATCTCACGCACGGGCACCCGCTGAATTTCTCCGGACGCATGTACAAATTTGTCGCCTACGGAGTTCGCCAGGAAGACGAGCGCATCGATTACGACGAAATCGAAAAGCTAGCACTCGAGCACAAACCGAAAATGATCGTCGCAGGCGCAAGCGCTTATTCGCGCATGATCGACTTTGAGCGCATCGCCAAAGTCGCGCGCGCGGTCGAAGCGCTGTTCTTCGTGGACATGGCGCACATCGCCGGCCTCGTCGCTGCGGGCGTTCATCCGAGCCCGGTTCCTCACGCGGACATCGTCTCCACAACAACGCACAAAACGCTGCGCGGACCGCGCGGCGGCATGGTTCTCTGCAAGTCCGCGTTCGCCAAAGAACTCGACAAGCTCACCTTCCCCGGCACGCAAGGCGGCCCACTCGTCCACACCATCGCCGCCAAAGCGGTCTGTTTCAAGGAAGCGATGGAGCCGTCCTTCAAGGGATACCAGCAACAGGTCGCGGCCAACGCAAAAACACTCGCAGCGAGTGTCGCGAAGCAAGGATTCCGCATAATTACCGGTGGCACCGACAACCACCTTTTCATGGTCGAGGTGCATTCGCGCGGCATCACTGGCGCCGACGCCGAAAAAGCGCTCGATCGCGCCGGCATCACCGTCAACAAGAACGCAATCCCCTTCGACCCACTACCGCCAATGAAAGCAGGCGGCATCCGACTTGGGACTCCTTCCATCACCACGCGCGGAATGCGCGAACCGGAAATGGACCAGATCGGCGTCTGGATCGCCGACGTCCTGACGCACATCGGTGATGCCGCCGTAGAACAACGCGTCCGCGCTCAAGTCGCCGAATTAGCCGCCCGCTTCCCCATCTACGAGTCCCGCACTAAGAAAGCGCCAGCCACGCGCGCCGAACACGCCAATGTCTAACGCGCTCACTACAACTCGAGGAGCAATCACAATCGCGTAGGGGCACCGCATCGCTGTGCCCGCGCTTCGCCGCCCGCGAAAAAATTCCGCCGTGGAAGATAGCAATCGCAGTGAGCAGAGCGTACGATGAACATCTTCAAAGCCACCGAAGACTTCGAGCAATGGCTGGCGAAACGCCTCCCGATCGTTCGGCAGGATGTCGCTCTCAAACATGCGCTGATGGCGCAGGACTGCTTTTCCTTCTTCCGCGCCACGTTTTATCGGTGGCTGCAGCATTGGCCTGAAAACTGTGAAAAGCTCGCCAAAGCTCCCATCGTTCTGGGGGTCGGGGATCTCCATATCGAAAACTTCGGCACCTGGCGCGACACCGAAGGCCGCCTAATCTGGGGCGTGAACGATCTCGACGAAGCTTTTCCCGCCGCGTACACGCTCGATCTGGTTCGCCTCGCCACCAGCGCGTATTTAGCGATCGACAGCGACCACTTGCAGATGACGCGCCGCGAAGCCGCGGAAGCCATCGAAGAAGGCTATCGCGACGCCATCGCCGCGGGCGGCCAAGCCTTCATCCTCGCCGAACACCATCAGCGGTTGCGCCTGCTTGCCACCAGCCGGCTTCGCGATCCGGTCCATTTCTGGGAGAAGATGCAGCAGTATCCGCCGTACACCGCGAAGCCTCCCGACGAAGCGCGCCAACTGATCGAGGAATCGTTGCCGCTGCCGAAGCGGCCGTATCAACTGCGCCGACGCATCGCTGGACTCGGCAGCCTCGGCCATCCGCGTATCCTGGCGCTCTCTTGCTGGCAAGGTGCGCTGATTGCGCGAGAAGCGAAAGGCATTCGCACCTCCGCTTGGGTTTGGTGCAAGAACAGCAATTCGGATGTGGTCTACGGGTTGAGGCTGGTGAACACCGCGATCCGCGTAAAGGATCCTTCGGTGCGTTTCCGTGGGCACTGGGTGGTGCGCCGGCTCGCACCCGATTGCTCGCGGATTGAACTGGCTTCGCTGCTGATCGAAAAAGATGAATCGCAACTGCTCTACGACATGGGCTGGGAAACCGCGAACATGCACTTCGGGACTCCGAAAGCGATCCCAAAAATCAAACGTGATTTGGCGTCGCGAAAGGGCCGCTGGCTGCACAAATCCGCGAAGGCCATGCTGAAAGTCACGCTCGAGGATTGGGAAGAATGGCGCCGCCACTGGAAAACAAAAACGCGTGTGCCAAAATGATCGCGCGAATTGATTGCAATATAACAATCAAGAGAAATGGCCGCGCAACGAGAGCGAAAGCAATGGCGCTGAAATGGCCGGTTTACGCGATTGCTTCCCAGGCTCAGAACGGGGCTTCATGCTGGCGTTCCGCTACGCACCGCTGAAACGCCAGACTGGCCGCGGTAAAACCCTTCCCACGAGGAGTCGCTGTCCTAAAGCTGTCCCACGGTTCAGTAGAAACTTGCACTGAAATCGCGTACTTTCGCCAAGTACTGGGATGGGAACCCTAAGCACAACGCTGCTCTCCGCTCCCATGTCAGGGCCGAAAGCCCGCCCTGGCAACCGGGGCACCCGGAAGCACTTTTCCTCGGGTCCGTTTCGGGTAACGACTTCCTCTCAAAAGTTGCGTCGTGTCTGTGGGATCTTCCCTTCCGACAACGCATGATGCTTGGCGACCGCAGAACGGTCGATGAGGTGAAACGATGCTCGACACGGAAGCCTTTCGCGAGTTCAAGCAGGGACTGAACTTCTTGAGGGACAACTATGCCGTCCGCGCTCTGCCCCACATGCAACGCGCGATGGAGCTCGACAAGAACAACCCGTACTACATGTCGTACCTGGGTGTGGTGCTGGCGCGCTCCGAACAGAAGTGGGGCGAGGCGGAAAGACTGTGCGATGCGGCCGTGCGCATGAAGCGCAACCAGGCGCAGCTTTATCTCAATCTTGCAGAAGTGTACGCGACAGCGGGGCGGAAAGAGGAAGCCGTCGATGCATTGACGGCTGGGCTGAAATACGCGCGCCGCGACGTGCGTTTGACGATCGCGATGAATCGACTGACGCGGCGCCGCCCGCCCGTGCTCTCGTTTCTTGAGAGACACCATCCGGTAAACCGGCAGCTGGGAATACTGCGCCACCGTGCCGCGCAAATGTTCAAACGCGAAGAGTAGCCGCTACCCGTCGCAATCTTACCCGTAAAGAATCGAAGTGGAGTTTGTTCCACCCCATAGCAAGAGAAAGGGCGTCCGAAGTTCGGACGCCCTTTTCTCTTTGAATTCGCTGATTTTTGGAGTTCCAGTTCGCGAGCAATCGCTGCTGATGGTGGTTCGCGACGCCATGCAGCGCGAAGCGGATCGAGCGTGCGGAACCGCACCGTCGCGGAAACCGTCGACGCGACGGTTACTTGCGCGAGACGGAGATGCTGTAGGAGTGGTTCGAGACTGTGCCCATCTCCATCAGGATCTTGAAGCCGATGCCGGTCATGCCGTTGGGCATGGGTTCGACGCGCACGACTTCCGCGAGGTATTCGTGGCTCATGCTCGCGGCGCCCTGCGTGTATGGCATGGTGACAAAGAGGCGCATGCCGAGTTCGTAGGTGGTCTCGCTGGTCTGGAAATAGACGCCGTTGCGCGAGACGCTCATGCTGCCGCGCAGATCTTCGAAATGGTCGCGCTCCGGATCGGAAGGACGGATGCGCATCAACTGCGTGATCTTGCAGCGTCGGGTGGAGCGGCGCTCGGTTGCAGGCGTAACGCGCGCGGGCGGCACGCCGTTTTGCGGTGTCTTGCTCATGAAATCCTGTGTGGCCATGACTTAGCTCCCCTTGTCGCCCACGCACTGCGGGGCCTTGCTCGATGGGAAAAGTTTAAGTCGAGGCCGAAAATAAACCTATAGAGGAACCGTACCCGTAGGAAGGTAGGACGCCCCGACTCCGATGGTAGTACGGAAGTACTCGCCAAAAACGGTGGCGAAAGAAAAGCGAGCGAAAGAGGCAGCAGGCTCCTGGGTGGTGCCTTTGGACTCCGGGTGATGGCGCCTCGGATGGTCCCGAGGGCGCGCGGTGTCGCGAAAATGCGGTACCGGATGGGGACACTGTTCGAATCGGGAAAGGCGCGGGCGACACGGATAAGCATCGCTAAATCAATAAGATACAACGTCTAACCCAACCGGCTGTAGGCAGCTGTGCTACGTACCCATTGAGTTACCGCCCTAAATCTCACAACCGAGTGCCCGTTTCCGGTTCGGTTTGGTTTGTCGCGTCGTGATCCATCCCTGACGGCTACTTGCTTTGGGTGGCGTCTGGCGGTTTCGGGGAGTCTTGGGCGTCGGGTGGTTTGGCGTTAGCGTTCTTGTTGAGGTAGCGGTCGAACCAGTAGAGCTGCCAGTTTAGGCTTTCGACCAGGTGCTTGGGTTCGCCGGTGCGGGTCAGGTTGTGATTTTCGCGGGGGAATAGGACAAGTTCGGAGGTGATGCCGTAGTGCTGGAGGGCGCGGAACCACTGCTCGCCTTGTTCGATGGGGACGCGGAAGTCGTTTTCGGAGTGGAGGACGAGCGTAGGCGTGTGGACGTTGGGCGCGTATTTTAGCGGTGAGGCGTTCCAGTACTGTTCGAAATCGTCGAAGAGCAAACCCTTGAAATATTCTTCGTGGCCGTAGGCGCCGTCGCGGGTGCCTTCGTCACTGACGAAATTTGAGACCGAGCGCAACGTGACCGCGGCTTTGAAGCGATCGGTATGGCCGACGATCCAGTTGGTCATATAGCCGCCGTAGCTGCCGCCGGTGACGCCCAGATTGTTCGCGTCAACCCAGGGATATTTTTTCAACGCGGCGTCGACGCCAGCCATAATGTCCTGATAATCCATGCCACCCCAATTGTTGATTTCACCGCGTTCGAATTTCTCTCCGTAGCCTGTGGAACCGCGAGGATTGCAGAAGAAAACGGCGTAGCCCTTGGCGGCGTAGACCTGGAATTCGTGATACCAGTCGACGCCGAACATGCCCTCCGGTCCGCCGTGGATGACGAGGACCATCGGATATTTTGCGCCGGAGGTCCAGCCGACGGGCTTGACGAAGAAGCCTTCGACGGTCCAGCCGTCGGTGCTTTTGTATTCGAGGCGCTCGACAGGTTGGGGATCGAGTTGCGACCAGAGATCGGCGTTGAGATGTGTGAGCTGATGCTCGGCGGTGCCGTCGAGATTCGCGATGTAGACGTCATCGAGATGTTGGAAATCGTTGGCCAGGTAGACCATTTTGTCCGTGGATGCGTCGAGGGCGCGGAGGCCGCGTTCGCCTTTGACGATCGGGGTGAACGATTGGGCTAAGGGATCGACGCGGAAGAGCTGGGTTTGGCCTTTTTCTCCGGCGGCGAAAAAGATTGTCTTGGCGGCAGGCCAGGCTAGATCGGCGGGGATGGTGTCGAGATCTTTGACGGCGAGTTGCGAGGCGGCGCCGCCCGAGGATGAGGCGATGTAGAGTTTTGGAAATTGATGGAGCGCGGTCTGGCCGGTGAAGAGGATTTGCTTGCCGTCGGGCGACCAGCGCGGATTTTCGTCTTCGAAAGCATGATCGGAGATTTTCGTGAGCGGGCCGCCGGCGGCGGGGATCGTCCAAACGTCGGTGTTGTGGCCTTCGTCGTAGACCTTGCCGGTGCGGTCGGAGACAAAGGCGATTTGCCCGCCGTCGGGCGACCATTGCGGGTCGGTGTCGTTCCAATCCTGGCCGTCGGTGAGTTGTTTTGTTGCGGAGGTTGCGACATCGACGACCCAGAGGTGGCGGCGTTTGTCATCGAACCAGCCGGTATCGTTGAATTTGTAGTCGATGTGAGTGTAGTGGCGGACGTCGCTTTTTCGATCGGCTGCGGGGATTGCGTCGCTGGGGCCGGAGCTGCTGACGAGGACGATGCGTTTGCCGTCGGGCGACCATTGATAGGACTGGACTGCGTTTTTGAGCTTGGTGAGTGGGGCGGCTTCGCCGCCGTTCATGGAGAGAAGGAAGATTTGAGGCTTGGGTGATTCGGGGGCGGCGTTATTTGCGGCGGCGCCGGCGGCTGGTTCGGCGGTTGTGCGTGCTGAGAGGATGGCTAGCGTTTTGCCGTCGGGGCTCCACCGCGGACTGTTGGAGCTGAAGCCTTCGGCGCTGATGCGGCGGGGAGTGGAGGAACCGTCGGCAGGGACGAGCCAGACGGCGGACTCGCGGTGATTTTTCTTGGCGTCGATAGTGGTGACGACGAAGGCGACTTGCGTGCCATCGGGCGAGAGACGCGGGTCGCCGGCGAAGTGGAATGCGAGATAGTCTTCGGGAGTAATGCCGCGTTTTGTTGGAGCTTGCTGCGCGAGCGACGCGTGGGCTGCGATGAAGAAAAACAGGGCGATGCCGGCGGCGCATGGCGAAATTCGAAATGTAGGCATGGCGCGCACACTGTAGCACAGAGAGGATTGGGGCGGCGCGCGACAACAGCGATTCGCCGAGAGATTCTGGCGATGGGGAGAGGCGAAAAGGGATTTCTCTCTGCGCGGGCCGGCGCATTCACAGGAAGGAAACGCGGGAGAAGAGCCGGGCCCGCTTCGCTCGAAATGACGAGTTGGGGATCGGGGCGGGTTGAGTTATCTCGGCTTGCTCATGTCGGGGACTTCGACGCCGAGGGCGGTGGCGAGATCGATCTGGTGATCTTGTTCCTGCATCAGGATTTGACGGATTTGTTCGGCTAGGGCGAATTCGCCTAGGGCTTCGCACTGGCGAACGCGATCGCGATAGTTGCGAATGGTTTCATTCTCGTTGTCGAGATCGAAGCGAAGCATTTGCTTGGAGTCTTCGGAAGTCTTGACCGGCTTGGGTGTAACGGTGGGCATTTTGCCCAGATAGTCGAGCTGGCGAGCGAGAGTGAGAGCGTGATCGAGTTCCTGCTTCGCGTGGATCTGAAGCTGGTCGGCGATGCTCATGTATTCCGCGCCTTTCAGAACCTGGGAATAGACAACGTAAGCGATGACCGCCTGATATTCGCGGGCTAGGTCTTCGTTGAGCAATTCGGCGAGGCGATCGCGCGAGATCGTGTAGGGATCTTCGCTATCAGCGCGTTTATTCTCTGCGGGCTTCTTGTCGGCCATGGGCGTCTCCTGTGGAACGGATGGGCTAGTAACACTCTTAGTTCGTGGGTTAGATGCACGAGGCGGGCGAGATGACGCCGACAAACGCTTTATGCGATGCTGCATTCGCGAAACCTGGAGGATTTTTGATGTTTAAGAAATTCAAGGATTTGACGGAGAAAGAGATCCTGGCGCTGGCGATTGCTTCCGAGGAGGAAGACGGGCGGATTTACGGGGAGTTTGCGGATGCGCTACGCGAGACGTTTCCGTCGACGGCGACGATGTTTGAGGAGATGCGGGAGGAGGAGGCGCAGCATCGCGACCGTTTGTTGGAAATGTTTCGGCAGAGATTTGGCGATCATATTCCGCTGATCCGGCGCGAGAACGTGAAGGGGTTTCTGGCGCGGCGCCCGACGTGGCTGGTGCGGCCGCTGGGCGTGAATGTCGCGCGAAAGCAGGCGGAGTTGATGGAGCTGGAGGCGCAGCGGTTTTATCAGCGGGCGATTGCGCGGACTACGGATGCGTCGACGCGGGCGTTGCTGAACAAGCTGGCGGATGAGGAGCGGAAGCATATTCAAACCGCAGGAAACCTCGAAGAGAAGCATCTGACGACGAATGCGAAAGAGGCGGAGGACGCGTCGCACAAGAAATTATTTTTGTTGCAGGTGGTGCAGCCGGGACTGGCAGGATTGATGGATGGATCGGTGTCGACGCTGGCGCCATTGTTTGCGGCGGCGTTCGCCACGCATAAGAGTTGGGATGCGTTTTTGGTGGGGCTCGCGGCTTCGCTGGGCGCAGGGATCTCGATGGGATTTGCGGAGTCGCTTTCGGATGATGGGTCGCTGACGGGGCGCGGGTCACCGTGGATTCGGGGATTGGTGATTGGGTCGATGACTACGGCGGGCGGGATTGGGCATACGCTGCCATTTTTGATTCCGGATTTTCATGTGGCGACGCTGGTGGCGATTGTGGTGGTGGCGATCGAGTTGGGAGTGATTGCTTACATTCGCCACCGATATATGGATACGCCGTTTTTGCAGGCGGCGTTTCAGGTGATCGTGGGGGGAGTGTTGGTGTTTTTAACGGGGTATTTGATTGGGAGTTCGTGATTCGGCGGGGCCGACGATCGTCTACATTATTGGGTGAGGAGTTTGACCAGGTCGTAGAGGAAGGCTTGGCCTTCGTAGAAGGATTGCACGCTCATGCGTTCGTCGCGGCCGTGGAAGCGGATGTCGTTGCGGTCGAAGAAAAAACCTTGGACACCATAAGTTGGGATTCCGGCGATGCGCAGGTATTTGCCGTCGGTGGCGCCCATCACCATCATGGGAACGACTGGGACACCGGGCCAGATTGCGTTTGTGGATTTGGTGACGGCGTCGAAAAGGTCGGGACGAATGGGCGACGCGGGACCTGCCAGGGCTTCTTCCATCATTTTTACGGTGACTTGATCGTCGGCGACGACTTTGCGGAGTTCATCCTGGACATAGGCGGCGGAATCTTCGGGGAGGACGCGGCAATTTACGGTGGCGGCGGCGAGTTGGGGGAGCGCGTTGACGGCGTGGCCACCTTCGAGTTGGGTGGCGACGCAGGTGGTGCGCAACGTGGCGTTGAAGGCTGGCGTTGCGGCCGCGAGGCGCGCCATCGCTTGCGGATCGCCGGCTGCGGTTTTGGCGAAATCGTCTCTCGTTGGGCCGGTTTCGATTTTGGACATCGCCTGGAAGTAGGCTTTGGTGACGTCGTTGAGTTTCAGCGGGAAGCCGAATTTGGAGAGGCGGTCGAGCGCAGCGGCGAGATGATAGATCGCGTTGTCTGGAACGGGCAGCGAGCTGTGGCCTCCCTTGTTGCGAACTTCAAATCGGAAGTTGATGACGTATTTTTCGCTGACTTGAACATCGTTTGAGATTTTCTTGCCGTCGAGCGATTCGCCCCAGCCTCCTTCGTTGAGCGCGTATTCGGAATCGATCCAGTCGCGATGATTTTTAATGAGCCAGTTGATGCCGCTGTAAGGGCCGCCGCCTTCTTCGTCGGCGGTGAGGGCGACGATGATGTCGCGATCGGTCTGGAAGCCGTCCTTTTTGTATTGGATCAGATTGGCGATCCAGACGGCGGCTTGGGCTTTGTCGTCGCCGGTGCCGCGGCCGTAGAAGAAGCCTTCTTTTTCGTTGAGGACGAAGGGATCCATGGTCCAGTCTTCGCGCCTAGCTTCGACGACGTCGGTGTGGGCGAGGAGGAGGATCGGCTTTTTATTTTGCGCGCCGGTGCCGTGGTAGCGGACGACTAGATTGGCTTTTTTGTCGATAGCGCCGCCGACGTGAATGTCGGAATCGGGGAAGCCTGCGGCTTTGAGGCGGGAGGCGGCGGCTTCGGCGACCGGAGTTGTGGAACCGGTGTTGTAGCCGGACTGGATTTCGATGAACTGTTTGTAGATGTCGTGGGCTCGTCGTTTTTCGGAGTCGGGGCGGGTGGATTGGGAGTGGGTCGCCGGAGCAGAGAGGATCGAAGACGCGATCAGAGTGGCGACGGCGAGTGCGAATTTTATTTTTGGCATGGGCGGGATTGTTTCATGAGCGCGCGCAGGCGCGCAACTTTGCGAAGCCGCGACCAGCTTCTATCGCTGTGGGCAGTTACGGCTGGCCGATGGTCAATTGCGATACGGCGGCGCCGGGTTGTTCGCCGGAGAAGCGGTTGGGCTGCGGGCGGTAGCCGTTGCGCGTTCGCACGTGATAATTCTTGGCGTGTTCGCCGACCAATTTTACGTTAATGGCGCGCCAGCCGCGATTGGGATTCGGCTCGGGGTAGTAGCTGAACGAATAAAGGTGGCCGAGATCGTCGCGGATCGAGGCGAAGGCTTTCTTTTCGTCGCGCCAACTGTTCGCGAAGTAGGCTTTGCCGCCGGTGGCGGCGGTCATGCGCTCGAAGACGACGGTGGAGACGGGTTCGAGGCGCGCTTCGCGCGTGCTGATCATGTAAATCGGGATGCCGGCGGATTGCGCGAGTTCGGCAACGTCTTCCGGTGGCACCATGCTGGCATTGTCCGGGCCGTTGGAGAAGACGACGACGACTTTGCGGCCGCTTTGCGTGGCGGCATCTTTCAACGTGAGCAGTAGCGAGTTGTAGAGCGCTGCGTCGTCGCCGGCGACGGTGGTGCGGACGCCGCGAACAACTTCGGAGCGGTCGGCGGTGAGCGGCGCGGAGCGATAGAGGTCGCGGCTGTAGGAATAGAACGCCACTTTGTCGGCGGTTTCAAGCGAGCGCACGAAATCGGAGATGGCGTCCTGCGCGAAGACGAATCCGCGATACATATAGTTGCTGGTGTCGAACAAAATGAAAACGTTGGAGCCGGCGATCGCGTCGGCGAGACTTTCATTCGGGTCGTCGTTCGCTTTGGCAGTCGGGTCGTCGGTTTTTTTTGCTTCGGGTGGGGCGTTCAGCAAGCGGCGCGTGGGGCCGTTCCCCTCTTCAAAGGTGGCGATTTTTTCGCTGATGCCGTCTTCCGAGATGACGAAGTCAGTGGGCTTGAGGCCGGTGACGTAGTTGCCCTTGTTGTCGGTCACGGCAACGTTGAGCTGCACGAGATCGACGGAAATGTGAAAGCGAGTGCCGTCTTGTTGCGCGCGCGCGTTCATGAGCGCGCCGGCGCCTGCGAGAAGTGCGACTACGACAGCGAAGACAACGAAGTACCGTTTGGCCATGGCGTCTATCCCGATTCCCTTTTTTAACCGAACGCAAAATTTCTACTCATGAGGCGATGCGAACTTTACGGCTGCGACGGGGCATTGGCACCGGTCGTTGTGACGACGGTGGGCTTGCTCAACCGAAATTCGTCGCCGGTTTCGCGGGTGGCGCGCAACAGAGCGGGCCAGTCCTCGAGGTCGGTGGCGAAGATTTTTTCGACCATCCGCCGCGTCAGTTCAGGCACCAAGCGGTTGAGAACGACGGGCGAATATCCCTTTTCGTCGGCGAGCCGGGCCCAGTACAGATTATTGGAATCCCAACTCTCGGCGAGAAAGCGGCTCGAATAACCCATGAACGCGGGGAACGGCTGCACGTTGAGTAATTGCTGGGCGTAGGTTTGTTCGAGAGCGGGATGCGGTACGCCGAAGTCTCGCGAGAGCCGATCGATGCTGACATCGTCTGGATGATCTTTCGCGAGCGCGTCGAGCTCGTCACAGTTGGGGCCGAACGATTGCTTGCGGTCCGGGAAACGGCGGCGATACTCCGCGGAAAGATAGAAGGTATCCGCGGGCATAAGCTGCAGTGCAAGGTGCGCCCCGTGCTTTTGGCGGAGGGCTCCATCGACGAATTCCAGACGCTGCGGGGACATGCGATCGGACAGAATGGCGCTGACCTGACCGCGCAGTTCGTCGTTATCCTGCGCTGCAATGAGGAGTTCTTCGCCTGAGCGCTGATAAAGGGCGACGGCGTGGAGTTCGGCCTGGCTGACTCCCCACCACCGCGGCACGACTGCGCTCGTGAGAAGGCCGGGAACAACCTGGCGCCAAATCAAAGCCTGCACATTTTCGGGAGCGATGAAGTCCTGCTCCGCGTCGGCGAGGACGTAGGGCAAATCCGCGAGCGACCCGACCAGACGTGCGCCCCCGCCCGCCGGGGAACCTGCGCCGAAAAGCTGCGAAGCCTGCCAGGCTTGCTTTTCGACGCCGGTGACGGTGTCTCCCGAGAAATCATGGGAGCGGACGAACAGCGGATTGTTGTGGAGGATCTGCGCGCCGGGCGGCTCGTAGTACGCGTAATTGAGGCCGACTAGCGTGTCGCGGAGCAACGACGCAAGATGGCCACGCGCCTCGGCAAGCTGTTCTGCGGAATTGGGCGACTTGATGATCTTGGTCAGGTCGGTGTGCATCTGCGTTTCGGTGTGCTTGTTGTTGTAGATGCCTGCGGCCCACTGATCGCGCTCGCTATTTTTGAAGATCGGCTGGGGCATCTCGAATTCGCGCAACTCGCTGGCTAGAGGAAGAAGTGAAGCTTGTTGCGCCTTCACATAGCTAACGTCGTGCAGGCCGTCGCCGAGCGTCAGAATCGTGTCGAGCGAGATGAGCCGCTGCGCATCAAGCACGGCGCGCATGCGATTCGCGAGCGCCTGATGCATGCGCTGCCCTTCGGAGCTGATCTGAAGCGGACCGGCCAGCAGTTCGATGATCTGGTCCTGCGAGACTTCCGGCTTGCCGGTGGCCGCAAGCGCAACTTCACGCAACGAAGCGCGGCTGTCATCGAACAACTGGACCTGAGAATTCAGCCTGCCCCAGGGCTTGATGATTTTCTGAAACGAAGCGTTCAGCTCCTCTCGCGGGATTTCGTTTTGGCGGGCAAGGATTTGCCAGATGCTGACGGCGGCCTGAAACGTTCCCATTGCGTTCCCGCGGAGCGCCTGATTTTTGATGCCGTCGAGAGCGGACGCCGCGGAAATGAAATTCGCAATCGAAGTGTCGTCGAGCTCGGGGAATTCGGAGAACATAAGGTACTGATCGCTAAACTCGGAAAACTTGGCCGAGACCAGGACGACGGTCTCGGGACTCAATCGGCGATCGGCGGGCCGGCGGCTGTCGAGAGCGGACATGAACAGGTAAGCCTGTAACGGTCCAGATTCGGACTGGACGCGCGAGAGCGCAAACATGCCTTCGAGCAAGTGTTCCGGAGTGTCCCAATGGCGCGCACGGCGGCCCCATTCACGAACGATCGGTGAATCGCTTCTTTGAGCGAGGATCTGTCGCCACACTTCGATATTTCCCGGAATATGAATTTCGCCATTGGGATCCCACTGAGCGCGCGTCATCAAGAGCAGGAGGCGTGGATCGGAGCGGAAAACCCCGCGGGCGGCGTCGGAAGAATTCTCTTTTCCTCGAAGCGCTTCGTAATCTCGGCGCAGACGATGAGGTTCGGTGAAGTGGGCCTGCTGCACTCGATTCACGCGCGAAAGCGAATCGAAGTACGCGGCGAGCCAGCCGCTGTCCTTGGACAGCAGGTGGAAGACGAAATCACCCGGATTGTCGGGATTGGCGCCGACGAGTTCCTTCCAGCTCCCTTCCGCCGACGACCCGCCTGGAACCAGGACCCGGCCGTCACGAATGCGAATGTGGCTGCCGTAAAAATCGAGAACAGCGGCGAGCGGATATAGCTTTTTCAATCCCGGGGACTGGCGCAGAGATCCCTGCGTTTCGCGATCGATCCGGCCCATCGCCCAATAGAGACGCGCGAGCATCGGATCGTGCATCAGCGTGTCGATCAAATCCTTGTTTTCCCCAGCCTTGACCCTGCGAGCGGTGGAGACCCAATCCGCCTCGGTGAACAGAACCGGCACGCGCGAAGTCGGGACCGAATAGCCGAACGGCTTGCCCTCCTGCAAAACTTTTTCGAGATCAGGAAGCGGAAAGCCCGAGTCGATCGTCAGAAACGCTTTTTGTGGATCGACGGTCTCGACGAACGTTCCCTTCTGGCCGCAATCGGGGCGCTCGCGGTAGCCGAGAATGCCGAGCAGCGGCTTTGCATCTTCGCAATTCGAGACGTGGATGATTCCGGTTGGACCGGCGAGAGCGACAAGTTCCCTGGCCTGCTGCACATAGCGATTGAGCAGAACCAGGTATTCGGTTTCGCGGGCCGAGTTTTGCGGACCTTCGTAACCCAGAAGAAAGATGTTGCGCGACATGAGAGGCGCAATTTCATCGGGCGAGACTTTCTGGCTGATCGCGCTCATGCGTAGGAAAGAACGCAGCGGCCCGGGAATGGATATGGTCTGAGACGTCGGCGGCGACGTTTGCGGCGCAGTTTGCGCATCCGGCGCCGGCATGGCGGCCGGCGAAGCCGCATCTTGGGGACGCGCTTGAACGGCAAAACAGGAAGCAAGGAAACACGTAGCGAAGACCAGAATGACAACCCGAGGAATGCGGAAAGACGATTTCATGGGACCCCTCTCCGAACGTTCGAGAGACGCTGCCAACGCCAGTTCGAGTACTACAAGACCGGCACCACCGACCGAACGCGACCGGCGTTCGGCAAGACAAAACGCCAACGACACGGAAACACGAGGCTTTTCTGCGCGACGGCGGGTCGCACACGTTCTGTCAGCTGGTATCCCCGTCGCAAATCTAGATTGGCGACAGAAGATAAAGCATCAATGGGACGAAACCAAGACATTTTATGTCCCTACGCGGTCACAGGAATGTCTCGAAAGACGGCGGGGAGCCTTGAGACCTGAGGACGTTACACCAATTCGAGTTAGACCGCCTCGCTAGACGCCCGTCGAGACGGTATAGACCATAAATTGGCGGCTGTAAAGTGGGAGATGGGTCAGTGGCCGGTAGTCCGTGGGTCGTGTTGATCAAAGGGGCGGGGGCTCCGCCCTCCCTATGGCTAGTCGGAATGGGAGGACAGTGGGCGCGCAGTCGGGCCAGGGGCGGCGGGGCTCAGTGCCGATCGGCGGCGCAGGCGTGCGCGCTGGATGCGCGTCTGCAGGCGATCGAGGTAGAGGTACACAACCGGGGTGGTGAACAGGGTAAGCGCCTGGCTGAATATCAGACCGCCGACGATCGTAATGCCGAGAGGACGGCGCATCTCCGCGCCCGTGCCGGTACCGAGTGCCAAGGGAAGAGCGCCGAGCAGTGCGGCGGCGGTGGTCATCATGATGGGGCGGAAGCGAAGGAGGCAGGCCTCGTAAATGGCTTCGGCACTGGATTTGCCGCGCTCGCGTTCGGCTTGAACGGCGAAGTCGATCATGAGGATGGCATTTTTCTTGACGAGTCCTATGAGAAGGATGATTCCGATGAGCGCGATGATGCTGAGGTCGGCATTGATGAGATGGATGGCGAGGAGCGCGCCAACGCCGGCGGACGGAAGCGTCGAGAGGATTGTGATGGGGTGGATGTAGCTTTCATAAAGGATGCCCAGAACGATGTAGACGGCGGCCAACGCAGAGAGGATGAGAAGCGGCTCGGAGGAGAGCGAATCCCGAAAGGCTTGCGCGGTGCCCTGGAAGGTGCCGTGAACGGACGGCGGCATGTTCATTTCGCGCTGGACGGCGGCGATCTCTTCGACGGCGGGCCCCAGAGAAGCGCCTGGAGCGAGATTGAAAGAAAGCGTAATGGCCGGGAAGATTCCCTGGTGGTTGACCGTAAGCGCGCTCTTGGCCGGTTCGAAATGGGCGAACGAGCTGATGGGGACGAGCTTGCCGGTGTTTGAAGCGGCGTAGATGTTGCGCAAAGTCTCCGGGTCGCGCTGGAACTGCGGAAGCACCTCAAGTACGACGTGATACTGGTTGATCCCTTTATAGATGTTGGAAACCTGGCGCTGGCCGAACGCGTCATTGAGCGTGTTATCGATTTCAGAGACAGAGACGCCGAGGCGGCCGGCAGTATCGCGATCGATGGCGAGAGAGGCCTGTAGGCCGTTGAGCTGCTGATCGGTGTTCACGTCGCGCAGCATGGGAATTTTTGCCATGCGCTCCATGAGGCGGGGGGCCCAACCGACCAGATCGGTGAGATTGTCGGCTTGAAGTGTGTATTGATACTGCGCGCCCGAGAAGCGGCCGCCAACATTGATGTCCTGCACGGCCTGAAGAAACAGCGACGCGCCGGGAATGACGGAGAGTTTGGGGCGAATGCGTTCGATGATTTCGTCCGCACTGGCCTTGCGCTGGCCGGGTGGCTTCAGCTGGGCAAAGAATCGACCGCTGTTGTTGCCGCCACCTCCGCCGGTGAAAGCGGTGACAGTGTCAACGTCAGGATCGGCGCGGACGATGTCGGAGAGCACTTTCACTTTGTCGCGCATCGACGCGAACGAGACGTCCTGATCGGCCTGGATGAAGCCGTTGATGCGTCCGACATCCTGCTGCGGGAAGAATCCTTTTGGCGTGTAGATGTAGAGCCCGATGCTGACGAACATGGTGAGGATCGTGACGCAGAGCATCAGGAACTGGTGCCGGAGCACCCAGCGGAGGCCGACGTCGTAAACCCGGACGATGCCATCGAAGGAGCGCTCCGCGAAATTGTAAACGTGGCCGTGCTTTCCAGTGTCGCGGCGCAAGAAGAGAGCGCACAACATGGGCGTGGTGGAGAGCGAGACGAGAAGTGAAATGCCGACGGCGACGCTGAGCGTGATGGCAAATTCGCGGAAGAGGCGGCCGACAATACCGCCCATGAGCAAAATTGGAATGAAGACGGCAACCAGCGAGGTGCTCATCGAAATGACGGTGAAGCCGATTTCGCGCGCGCCCATCATCGCGGCCTGGTAAGGCGGAATTCCCTCTTCAAGGTGGCGCGTGATGTTCTCGATGACCACGATGGCGTCGTCGACGACGAAGCCGGTGGAAACCGTAAGGGCCATCAGTGAAAGATTGTCGAGGCTGTACCCGCACAGATACATCACGCCGAACGTTCCGACGAGAGAGAGCGGCACGGCAACGCTCGGGATGAGCGTGGCCCAATAGTTCCGCAGAAACACAAAGACGACGAGGATCACGAGCATAACGGAGACGATCAGCGTGAGTTCAACATCGTGAATGGCGGCCCGTATGGTGGTGGTGCGGTCGATGATCACGTTGAGGTGGATCGAAGGACTAATGGAAGCCTGCAGATCGGGGAGCATGGCACGAACGCGATCGACGGTCTCGATCATGTTGGCGCCCGGCTGACGAAACACAACGAGGATGATGCCGGGCTTGCCATCGATAAAGCCCGCGTTATGGATGTCTTCGACGGAATCGCTGACGCTGCCGATGTCGGAAAGGCGAACGGGCGAACCGTTGTGCCAGGCGACGATCAGCGGGCGATATTCATCGGCTTTGAAGAGCTGATCGGAGTCGTCAATGCCCCAGGCGTGCTCGAGGTCGTGGAGCTGTCCCTTGGGGCGATTGGAATTGGCGGCACTGAGAGCGCTGCGAATATTTTCGAGGCTGATGCCGTACGTGTTGATCTGCCCGGGATTGACCTGCACGCGAACGGCAGGGCGTGCGCCACCGCCAATGAACACTTCCCCTATGCCGGAAATCTGGCGCAGCTTTTGCGCGATGACGGAGTCGGCCGAGTCGTAGATTTCCGGCAGCAAAATATTGTCGGAGGTCATCGACAGCAACATGATCGGCGAGTCGGCGGGATTCACTTTCCAGTAGCCGGGCTGGCCGGGAAGATCGGCAGGAAGCTGGCCGCGCGCGGCGTTGATGGCGGCTTGGACATCGCGGGCGGCGGCGTCGATGTTGCGATTGAGATCGAATTGGAGAGTGATATTGGTGTTGCCGAGTTGGCTTGTGGACACCATTTGACTAACGCTGGCGATGCGGCTGAACTGGCGCTCCAGCGGGGTCGCGACTGCGCTCGCCATCGTTTCGGGGCTTGCGCCGGGAAGATTGGCGTAAACGCTGATCGTGGGGAAATCGACTTGGGGTAACGGCGCAACCGGAAGAAAGCGAAATGCTACCGCGCCAGCGAGCAGGATCGCGAGCGAGATCAGCGACGTCGCGACCGGGCGGCGGATGAAGGGCGCGGAGAAGTTGGACGTGAAATTCACGGTGTCAGTCCGCTTCCGCCGGCGCTTGGTCGATGGGATTTGTGATGTGGAAACGGGCGCGAGCGCGGCGCGCGAGTTGGTCAAAGAAGAGGTAGACGACCGGCGTGGTGTAGAGCGTGAGAAGTTGGCTGACGAGCAGACCGCCGACGATGGTGATTCCTAGAGGACGACGGAGCTCGGAGCCGACGCCGGTGCCAAGCGCTAGCGGCAGGCCGCCGAGGAGCGCGGCCATCGTGGTCATCATGATCGGGCGGAAGCGGAGCAGGCAGGCTTCGTAGATCGCTTCGAGCGGCGTTTTGCCGTCTTTGCGTTCGGCTTCGAGCGCGAAGTCGATCATCATGATGGCGTTTTTCTTGACGATACCTATCAAGAGGATGACGCCGATGAGTGCGATGACGCTGAACTCTTCGCGGCAGATGAGCAGCGCGAGGATGGCGCCGACTCCAGCCGACGGCAACGTGGAGATGATCGTGATCGGGTGGATGTAGCTTTCGTAAAGGACGCCGAGAACGATGTAAACGGTGATGATCGCGGCGAGAATCAGGATCGGCTCGTTGGCGAGGGAGTGCAAGAAGGCCGCAGCGGTGCCCTGGAACGTCGCCTGGATGCTGGCCGGCAAGCCGACTTCTTCGCGGGCTTTGTTGATGGCGTTCACGCCGTCGCCGAGCGATGCGCCGGGCGCGAGGTTGAACGACAGCGTGACGACCGGAAATTGTCCCTGGTGATTGATCGCCAGCGACGTGGCACCGGGCTCGAAATGCGTGAAGGCACTGAGCGGAACTTGCGGGCCGGTGGAAGACTTCACGTAAATGTTTTTGAGCTGGTCGGGATTCTGCTGGAACTGCGGATTGACTTCGAGGACGACGTGATATTGGTTGAGCTGCGTGAACATCGTTGAGACTTGACGCTGGCCGAAGGCGTCGTAGAGCGTGTTGTCGATCGTCGCGGGAAGAATGCCGAGACGCGATGCGGTATCACGATCAATCGTGAGCGTGGCAAGAAGGCCCGAATTCAGCTGGTCGCTGGCGACGTCACGAAGTTCGGGTAGTGATTTCAATTTGTCGATGAACTTCGGAGTCCAGTAAGCGAGCTCTTTTTCGTCGACGTCTTCGAGGCTGTATTGGAATTCGGTGCGGCTGACGCGATCTTCGACGGTAAGGTCCTGCACCGGCTGCATGAAGAGCGTGATGCCGTCGACTTTCTGGAGTTGCGGCTGCAGACGGCGGATGACGTTTGAGGCGGAGATGTTGTTGCCGCGATCCTTGAGTGGTTTGAGATTGATCTGGATGCGGCCGCTGTTGATGGTGGCATTGGTGCCGTCGATGCCGATGAAGGACGAGAGGCTTTCGACGGCGGGATCTTTGAGAATCGCGCTGGCCAAACTTTGTTGCCGCTGAGACATCGCGGCGAAGGAAATATTTTGCGGCGCTTCAGAGATGCCGAGTATGACGCCGGTGTCCTGTACCGGGAAGAATCCCTTGGGGACGTAGACGTACAACAAGATTGTGCCAACGAGAGTTGCCACAGTGACGAGCAGCGTCGTTGTGCGATACCGCAGAACGAACTGCAGTGTACGGCCGTAGAGAGCGATCACGGCGTTGAAGCCGCGCTCGGAAATCTTGTAGAACCAGCCCTGATCTTCTGCGCGCTGGTACCGCAGCAGCTTGGCCGACATCATCGGCGTGAGCGTGAGCGAGACGAAGGCGGAGACGATGATCGTTACCGCGAGCGTAATCGCGAATTCGCGGAAGAGGCGGCCTACGATGTCGCCCATGAAGAGCAGTGGAATCAGTACGGCGATCAGCGAGACAGTCAGCGACAAAATCGTGAAGCCGATTTGCTCCGAGCCTTTCAGCGCGGCTTGCAGTGGCGATTCGCCCTCCTCGATGAAGCGGCTGATGTTTTCGATCATGACGATCGCGTCGTCGACGACGAAGCCAGTCGAGATTGTCAGCGCCATGAGAGAGAGGTTGTTGAGGCTGTAGCCAAGCAGGTACATCACGCCAAACGTGCCGACGATCGAGAGCGGAACGGCAAGCGCGGGAATGATCGTGGCGCGGGCGCTCCGGAGAAAGAGAAAGATCACCATGACGACGAGGCCGATGGTGAGGACCAGCGAGAACTGCACGTCGTTAACTGACGCGCGGATCGTGGTCGTGCGGTCGGTCAGAATCTGAACCTTGATCGCGCCCGGCAGAGACGCCTGCAATTGCGGAAGCAGCGTTTTGATGCGATCGACGACGGCGATGATGTTCGCGCCTGGTTGACGCTGAATATTCAGAATGACGGCGGGGTGTTCATTGGCCCAGGCGGCTTGCCTGACATTTTCTGCGCCATCGAAGACGGTAGCGACATCGCTGAGCCGAACCGGCGCGCCGTTGCGGTACGCAATGATGATCGGGCGATAGCCTTCGCTCGTGAGCAGCTGATCGTTCGCGCCGATGGTATAGGCCTGATGCGGACCGTCGAAGTTCCCTTTCGCCTGATCGACGTTGGCCTGGCTCAGCGCGGTGCGCAAATCTTCGAGACTCAAACCGTAGGAAGCGAGCTGCGTCGGATTTGCCTGAATTCGCACGGCAGGCCGCTGTCCGCCGCTGATGCCGACAAGCCCTACACCCGGCAACTGCGAAATTTTCTGCGAGAGCGTGGTCTCGGCCAAATCTTCGACTTTGGAAAGCGGGAGGCTCGACGAAGTGAGCGCGAGCGTGAGGATCGGCGAATCGGCGGGATTGATCTTGCTGTAGATCGGTGGATTCGGCAGATCCTGGGGCAGTAGATTCGACGCCGCGTTGATCGACGCCTGAACTTCCTGCTCGGCCACATCGATGTTGAGATCGAGTACGAACTGGAGGGTGATGATTGAACTCCCGAAGGAGCTCGTCGATGTCATCTGATTCAAGCCGGGAATTTGCCCGAGCTGGCGCTCGAGAGGAGCCGTAACCGACGACGTCATCACATCCGGGCTGGCGCCGGGATAAAACGTCAAAACCTGGATCGTCGGATAGTCGACCTGCGGCAGCGCCGAAATGGGCAGCTCGCGATAGGCGACAAAGCCTACAAGCAGAATGCCGATCATCAACAGCGTCGTTGCAACTGGCCGCAGAATAAACGGCCGCGACGGGCTCATTGCCCCTTGCCCCTGCTGGGAGTTTGGGGCGCCTCGTCGGGATTTTCGGCGCTTTGCTGTTTCAATGTGGAGCCGGCGGGACTTCGCGCTTCGATCTTGCTGCCGTCCTGCAGCTTGTCCTGACCGTCGATCACAACGGAATCACCGGGACGCAAGCCGCTGCCAACCGCGACGGAGTTGCCTGAGGTCAACGTGACCGTCACCGGTTGAATCTTTACGGTGCTGTTGTTTTGTGTCTGGTAGACATACGTTCCCTGCGGCCCACGCTCGATCGCTGTCGTCGGAACGATCGTGACATTGCGCTTGGTATCGACGAGCAGGTGAATATTCACGAATTGATTCGGAAAGAGCGTGTCCCGCTCGTTGCTGAAGACGGCCTTCAGCTTGTAAGTGCCGGTCGTCGTGTCGATCTGATTGTCGATCGTGAGTAGCTTGCCTGTCGCGACCTTGGTCGAGTTGTCGCGATCGTAGGCCTCGACGGGAAGCGGACCCGCGCCGTGCATCTTGCCGATCACCTGTGAAAGCTGATCCTGCGGCAGGCTGAAAATTACGGCGATGGGCTGCAGCTGGGTAATCACCAGCAGGCCGGTCGTATCGTTCGCGTGGACGATGTTGCCCATGTCGACCAGGCGCAAACCGACGCGCCCGGAAATCGGCGCGGTGATGTGCGAATAGGCGATCTGCAATTTCGCGTTGTCGATCACGCCTTGATCGGCCTTGATTGCACCCAAAAATTGCCCGACTTGCGCCTGTTGCGTATCGACCTGCTGCTTCGGGATGACGCCGGCCTTGAACAACTGCTGGTAGCGCTCGTAGTCCACCTGGACGTCCCGCAGCTGCGCCTGATCCTTCGCAAGCTGCCCTTCCGCCTGTTCCAGCTGAACTTGATAGGGGCGAGGATCGATTTCGACGAGCGAATCGCCCTCGCGCACCATCTGGCCTTCGGTGAAATTGATCTTGACGATCTGTCCGTCGACCCGGCTGCGAACAGTAACCGTGTTGTAGGCGGTGACGGTGCCTAGGCCGTTGAAGAAGACGGGAAGGTCGCCTTTGGACGCGGTAGCAACGACAACGGGAACAATCCGATTCTGATCTTCGTCGGGGCCGCCCTGTTCATGCCCCGCGGGGCCACGACCCGCCACGCCTTGAGAATCGGAACCATTCTTGCCGCTGTGAAAATACCAATAGGTGAGACCCAGCACAACCACGAGGCCAATGACCCAGAGTCCCCAACGGCTTTTCGATTGCCGCGGCTGCTCGAAGTCCGCCGGGTGGGCATAGGGCTCCGGCAGCTCCGTCGATTTCAAATGGCCCATTCCTTCTCTCCTGTGGCATTCACGGCTGTGCGGACGGTCATCCTTGAAGGGACTCCCGCACCTGCGCGGGCATCTGGCCGCTCAAAAACTTGGGTAAAGCGTATCGGAAAGCGGGGTAGGTTCCTAGCCCGGTTTGAGGCCTCGACCAGATGTAGACCTCACTAGATATCAGACGGTTTTTGCAACGGTTAGGTTACCCGTGCCGGCCGAATAGTTGCCCGGACAGTGGCCCGGATGATTGGACGAATGGGGCCCGGGAACCGATAGCCGCTGCAACAGGAAATTCATATTTGGCGCATGCGTCGGCGGGCTGGAATGCGTACACTAGCGGACTGTTCAAGGCGTCTGCGGGACACGCGCGGGACTTCCCTCTGGCGGCGTTCGTCGTACAGCGTCGGGTCGTCGCGCATGGATGGAATGGGTCGATTGTCGATTCGAAAAAGGGGCGAGGGGATCTATGTTCAAAGCGTTGATCGTCGGCATCATTCTCGGAGCGGCGTTGACGCTCGGCGGGCTGTGGATGTACTTCTCGTCCGGCCGCGCGCCCGTGGCGGTCGCCGATCCACCGCTGCCGTTCGAGCGGAAGCTGGCGCATTTATCGCTCGACGCGCATCTCGATCGGCAGCCCAAGGTTCAGCCCGCCGTGCCTGCCGACGAGAAGAATTTCCTCGCCGGCGCTGAGGTGTACAAGGAACACTGCGGCGTATGCCACGGGCTGCCGGGCGTGGCGCCGACCGCAATTTCGCAAGGAATGTTTCCGAAGCCGCCGGAATTGCTGGAAGGAACCGGCGTGACCGATGATCCAGCCTGGGAGACCTACTGGAAAGCCACGAATGGCATTCGGTTGACCGGCATGCCGGGATTCAAGGGGCGTCTGACGGATTTTCAGCTCTGGCAGGTGAGCCAGTTGCTCGCGAATGCGGACAAAATTTCGCCGGCGGTGCAGGCGGCGCTTCGCCCGCCAACGGCCGTGACCATCACGCCAACGCCGGCAAGCACGGTCGTTCCGACGAAGTAGCTTCGCGTTGCGGTTACGGATTGCCGGTTGAGCCGATCCCGAATTGAGGTGTGCATCAACTCGGCGTTTCTTGAATCGTCGTCAACTTGTCGGCGTTGCGTAGCTCTGGAAAAAGCCACGCCCAGCCGATCGTAACGAGGATCGTTCCGATCCCGCCCAAAACGACCGCGGGCACCGTCCCAAACCAGTGCGCCGTCAGGCCTGACTCAAACTGGCCGAGTTCGTTGGACGCGCCAATAAACACCATGTCGACGGCGTTGACGCGGCCGCGCATTTCGTCGGGCGTGGCGATCTGAATGAGCGTGCCGCGGACGATCACGCTGACCATGTCGGTCGCGCCGACCAGGATCAACGCAAGAATCGAAAGCGTCAGGCTGCGTGAAATTCCAAACAGAATCGTGCACACGCCAAAGGCGGTGACGCACGCGAGCATTTTCCAGCCGACGCGGCCGCGCAGCGGACGATACGCAAGACAGATCGCCATAGTCGCAGCGCCAACTCCTGGCGCGCTGCGCAGAATGCCCAATCCCCATGGGCCAGTGCGAAGAATTTCGCTGGCGTACACCGGGAGTAGCGCGACCGCGCCCCCCAGCAGCACCGCGAATAGATCGAGCGAGATCGATCCGAGAATCAGCTTTTGCCGCCAGATGTAGTGGAACCCGGCGAGGATCGTCGAAGTGCTGATCGGTTCGCGCGAACGCGCGCGCGATTCGACCTTGATCTGATACGCACAAACGGTCGCGACCAGCGACGATGTCATCGCCAGCCCATACACCGCCGCGGAACCGCGAAACGCTGCGTAAACGACGCCGCCGATCGACGGACCAAGAATCGTCGCGGTCTGAAACACTCCCGAGGCCCACGCAACTGCGTTCGGAAAATGCTCTTCTGGGACCAGCTGCGGCAGCAGCGCGCGGCTCACCGGCCCATTGAACGCGCGCACGACGCCAATGAGGATGAGCACCGCATAAATCGGAATCACCGAATGTGTGTGGCGAATCGCAGCGAGGAGCAACAATCCGGAACAACCCGCAAACAACGCGTAGCATGCGACCACCAGTTTGCGCCGGTCGTATCGGTCGGCAACGTGGCCTGAAACCAAAAACAGAAGGATGCCCGGCAGGAACTGCGCGAGGCCGACGAGCCCGAGGTCCAAGGGCCGCTTGGTGATTTCGTAGACTTGCCAGCCCACGGCAACCGACTGCATTTCCGTCGCAAGAACAATGCAGAATCGCGCTATCTGGTACAGGCCAAAACTTGGGTAATCGAACGCCACTCGCGCCGCGGCGGTGGTAGTCTGAGTAGCGGCCATCGCAATCTACTCTGCCACAAAAACGAATCTCGAACGAATGGGTGCCGCCCGGAAAAATGATCGATCCAGCGAATCTGGGCGAATAAAAACAGTTTTCACGACCATCGAATGCGGTGGTCGAACGCGATGAAACGTAAACCTCCGAAAGTGTTTCCGATGTTTCTGAAGCTCGGCGGGCGGCGCTGCCTGGTCGTTGGCGCCGGCAATATTGCCGAAGGGAAAATCGGCGGATTGATCGAATCCGGAGCGTCGATTCGAGTGATCGCGCCCGAGGCCACCGCGCAAGTCCAAACCTGGGCCGGTGAAGGCAAGATCGAGTGGGAACGTCGGGCGTTCGAGCCGGGTGACCTGCGGGGAATGTTCCTGGTTGTCGCGTCCACGTCCTCGACGCAACTCCATGAAGACATCTTTGCCGAAGCGCAACGCCTCGGCGTCCTTTGCAACATTGTCGATGTCCCGCATCTTTGCGATTTTTACTACCCTGCGATCGTCCGTCGCGGCGCCTTGCAGATCGCCATTTCAACGGCAGGAGAAAGTCCCGCACTCTCACAACGCCTTCGCAAGGAACTCGAAGTGCAATTCGGCCCCGAATACGAAGCGTGGGTCGCGGCTATTGGCGAAGCGAGGGCGGAACTGGCGACTCGGAACCTGAGCGCCGAAGAGCGCAAGGAAGTCCTTCATGAACTTGCGAGCCGAGAGTTTTACGAGAGATTCCGCGAAACGTTCCGCAAGAAACAGGCTGGAGAAATCTAGACGCTCGCGCCGCGCGCCTGCGCGCGTTTGATTTCTTCGCTCAGGATGATGGCCTCGGCCACCTCGCGCATCGAAAGCCGCCGCTGACGGCTCTGCTTCTGGAGCGTCAGGTAAGCTTCTTCCTCGCTGATGCGCAAATCGCGTTGCAAAATTCCTTTTCCGCGCTCGATAACCTTCCGCGATTCGAGTTCTTCGGAAAGCTGAGAATTTTCTTCTTCCAGCCGCGCCCGTTCGACTTCCGCTCCGACCAGAAATCCGATCGTCGAGATCAGTTTAATTTCGATTTCGGTATGCGTGTGCGGCTGTTTGTGCTGCAGGTTGATGACGCCGACAAGCTTGTTGCGACACAAAATCGGCACAGACAGAAATGCCTCATAGTGGTCTTCGGGCAATTCGTTGAACGATTGGAAGCGCGGGTCCTTGAACGCGTGCGACGCGACGGCAACCGGCTGGCGATGCTCGGCGACCCACCCGGTGATGCCCTGCCCGACTGGCATTTTCAGTCGGTTTACGACCTCGGGATGCGGATTTTTCGACGCACGCAGCACAAGCTGCTTGTTTTCTAGCACATACACGAAGCACGAGTCGCACTTCACCACGGCCGACACAAACTCGACGATGCGGCCGAGCACTTCGTGGAGGGGGTCGGCGGCGGCCATGCGGCTGCCAATCTGGTGGAGAAATCCAATCGCGGGGTCGTCTAGGCTCAACCGGATTCCGTTCATGGAGACAAACTAGACTCGCGGGGCTTGACGGTCAAACGCAAAGAATCGTTTCGCGAAAGCAATAAGAACGATGGAAACGGCTCGGCTCGCGGGGAGTTGGGCGAATATCGAACAGGTATTTACAGCCCGCTCAAGTTGGGGCCAAGTTCGGATACTATGGGACGCTGAGAACGACGAAGCATGAAATCTGTCGCAGGCTATCGACGCTATTTGCCCGGCACGCAGCCGGAGTATCTTCACCCTTCCTACGCGTCGTCGGTTAAGCGGTCACCGTCGCAGCTGCTGGTGTATCTGCCGCACACTCTTTCGGAGATCACTGGACCGCTCTTCGGGCAGGAACTCATTGATGTGAAAGCGTTCGACCTAACGAAGCAGAGCGCGGGTGAACCGCTGGGCGAGCGCATCATCGTCTCGGGGCGCGTGATCGACGAAGACGGCAGGCCGCTTCCACACACCCTCGTTGAAATCTGGCAAGCCAACGCCGCTGGTCGCTACCAACACGCGATCGATCAGCACAACGCCCCGCTCGATCCGAATTTCACCGGCTGCGGGCACACGGTCACCGATGCCGAAGGACGCTACCGCTTCGTCACCATCAAGCCGGGCGCGTATCCGTGGACCAATCACTACAACGCGTGGCGCGCGGCGCACATTCATTTCTCGGTGTTTGGTCCGGCGTTCGCCACGCGCCTGATTACCCAGATGTATTTTCCCGGCGATCCGCTGATGCCACGCGATCCGATCTTCAACTGTACGGCGGACGAGAGCGCCCGCAATCGGCTGATCTCGCTTTTCGATTGGCATACGACCGTGCCGCTGCACGCGCTCGGCTATCAGTTTGACATCATCATGAGCGGCCGCGAAGCGATACCCTTTGAATCCGGACATCACGCCAAAAACAAATGACCGTTCCCGCGACAACGTGGCAGACCGTCGGGCCGTTCTTCAAAATCGGGCTCGCGTGGCTCTATCGTGATGATCTCGCGGACGCTGATGTTCCCGGCGAACACATCGAAATCACTGGAATGGTGCTCGATGGCGACGGCAAACCCGTACCCGACGCCGTGCTCGAACTGTGGCAAGCGAATTCGCGCGGAAAATACGCGCACCCGGAAGACTTGCAGGACAAGCCGCTCGACAAGAACTTCAGCGGCTTCGGGCGAATTGCTACCGATGATTCCGGACGCTTCCGCTTCACGACGATCAAGCCCGGGCAGGTTCCCGCCCCCGATGAGTCTGCTTCATTGCAGGCGCCCCACGTCAACGTTTCGATCTGCACGCGCGGACTCTTGCGACGGCTCGTGACTCGGATTTATTTCCCGGGCGAGCCAGCAAATGCGACGGACTTTGCTTTAAGCCTCGTCGATCCCGCGCGTCGCGCGACGCTGGTCGCCACGAAATCCGGCTCGTCGAAATTTGAGTGGAACGTCGTGCTTCAAGGCGCGAACGAAACTGTCTTTTTCGACGCTTAGGCCGCGCCGATCCAGTCAACGCATCCGGCCGAGTCCGAAAAACGTCGCGCCTCCAGGCGCCGCGAGTGCTGATCGCTCACCGCCTGTTCCAAAGATCAGTTATTGCTAATGGCACATCGCCAAATCTGACCCAGCCGCCGCGTCCTTTTCTCATCAGAATGAATCTAATTCAGGGACGTAGGTGCCTCCCTGTCGAGGTGCAAGGATGACCCGGTCCCGTTTTTTTGCCTGTTGCTCTGTCGTATTCCTAATTGTGCCAATCGTAAGTCTGGGCCAACCCAGAGCAGGAACTGGCGAACCCAGCGACTTCTCGCCGGTGGTTTCCATCCACGAACTGAAAATTCCAGAAAAAGCGCGCGCAGCCTACAAAAAAGGCGCGCAGCGAGTCGCCATCAGCGACTGGACCGGCTGCATCACCGAATTTCAAAAAGCGATCAAGGCGTGGCCCGATTTCTACGAGGCCTACTACAAAATCGGCATCGCTTATCTTCAATTGCAGCACAACGACGACGCCGAAGCAGCGTTTCGCAAGTCCATCGAGCTCAGTGAAGGCAAGTTTGCGCCATCGCTTTTTGGTTTGGGCTTGCTGCTCGGCAACACAAAGCAGTACGACGATGGCGTCATGTACATACGCGCCGGCCTGAACCTCCAGCCGATCAGCCCGCGCGGTCATTTCGCGTTGGCCTGGGTGCTTTACTCGGCACAACGCGTGACCGAAGCGGAAAAATCGGCGCGCGAATCCGTGCTCTACGATCCGAATTTCGCGATGGCGCATTTGCTGTTGGCGCAGATTCATCGCCGTCAAAACAATGTGGCGGCAATGATTGACGATCTCGACGCATACCTGCGGCTCGCGCCCGACAGCCCGCGTAGCGGGTCGATTCGCGCCGCGCGTGATGAGGCGCGACACAAGTTCGATGGCGACGCCGCTGCTGCCGAGAGAAACAAAGAGATCGCCGTGGATGCTGACGTGCGCTGACCCAGCACGGCTGCGGTTGAGCCTCACTGGGGAAAACGAGTGCTCTACGTTGGTGCTATTTTGCCCGCTACTTCGATGGTTTCGAAACCGAGCCGGGCGCCGCATGGCGGAGCTTGTAGGTAATCTGCCCAAACATCCCGAGCCAGAATTTGGCGTCCTCCGTGCTCAGATTGTGCCGGCGCATGAGGCGGCGCAGTTTCTGTCCCGTCGCGGTCGCCGAGCGTGAGTCGAGCGATCCGGCTAACGCCAACGCGTCGAGCAGGAGCGATGCGACGCGGTCGATGTCACCGGACGAAGCCGCATGGTGGGCGTCGGGAGCGAGCGGTGTCTTCGTTCCGCGCATCAATTCGTACAAACAGACCGCGACCGCCTGCCCCAAATTCATCGAGCGATGCGCGTCGCGCGTCGGGATGCGCAGAAGCCAGTTGCAATGGCTCAGGTCTTCATTGCTGAGCCCAAATTTTTCCGACCCAAACAGAATCGCGACGTCGCCCTTCCCCCCTCGCAATTGCGCGCGAATCGCCCGCGCCCCTGCTTGTAGATATTGGAGTGGGTGCCGCACCTCTCGCGTGCCGACCGCTGTCGTACCCACGACCAGCGTGCAATCCGCGACGGCTTCGCCGACCGTCGCGAAGACCTGCGCGTTCGCGAGCAACTCAGTGGCTCCGACAGCCGACTTCGCTTCTCGAAACGACGGGTCGTACGGATTGACGAGAGTAAGACGGAAAAATCCAAAGTTGCTCATCGCACGAGCAACCGCGCCCATGTTCAGCGGATTCCGCGTAGCGACCAGCACCACGCGCACGCGGTCGAATTCAGCTTCAGCGATCAAGGCGCGCTATTTTACAGCAGATGCGGCGGACAAGCAGGTACGGGCAGCAACAAGAAGCCACACGGCGTGAAGACCTAAAACTTGATCAATCCGATCGATCCATTCAGCAAAACCAAAATCAGGAGATAAACTGCCCAATCATCCGCGCTTGATCGCGCAAGAGCGGCAAAAACTTAGTCTGCAGTTCGTCCAGTGAAACGCGCGAAGCCAGCGCGCCAACTCCCAGCGCCGCCGCGACCTTTCCCTGCGGCGAAACGATCGGAACCGCAATCGCGCGCAATCCCATCTCCAACTCTTGGTCGATCACCGAACATCCCTGGTCGCGTACGTGCCGAATATCCGCCGCCAGGGCATCGCGCGAAACAATCGTCTTTTCGGTCAGGGGCTTCAAGTCCATCCTTACGAGCTGCGCCGCCACCTGCGCTTCGGGCAGAGCCGCGAGCAACACGCGCCCCGCCGCCGTACAGTGCACCGGCAACCTACTGCCCGTCGAAATATCTAGCGCCATCAAGCCCTTGCGAACTGCTCCCGCGACGCACAGAATCTCGTCGCCGTCCAAAACGCAAACCGAGCTCGATTCGTCCAGCTCTTCGGTGATCCGTTGCACCGCCGGCAGCGACACCGTCGCCAAAGAATTCGAGGACAGATACGATGTCCCCAAATGCAGCACGCGATGACGCAGCCGGTATTTTCGCGCGCTCGCCTCGATGTATCCAAGCAGTTCCAGCGTAATCAGCAGCCGGCGCACAGCGGCGCGAGACAGCTCTGTCGCGCGTGCAATTTCCGCGATCGACAGCCCTTGCGGACACCCCTCAAACGTTTCGATCACGCGCAAGCCGCGCGCGAGTGACAGCACGAAGTCGGGATTTCCTTCGTGCGCGGAAAGCTCGGAGCCCCAACGCGTACGGAATCGGGAATTCGCTGGCGGTGGAGGGGTGGGCTGCATCGGTATTTCCATCGTAATTTCAGTAGGCATATTTTTTCGTCTCAATTGTCGACGTTTCGAGAATGAAGCGAGGATACAGCGAGCGAGCCCGGCTCAGCGGTGAAAGTTTTGAATGGAACGGATGGAGAAAAGTTGGGCTCAAAAGCCGCCGAAATTACCGATGTCCGCTTCCGCGCTCGCCGATTGCGCCCTTCAGCCCCAGACACGCCGCGCTGTTCCAGCAACCAGCTTTAGCTTGGCCCATTGCTGCTCTTCCGAAATCAAATTTCCCTCAGCCGTCGATGCAAATCCGCACTGCGGGCTCAGCGCGAGATTTTCCAGCGGCACCAACTTGCTCGCCTGGTCGATGCGTCGCGCCAGATCGTCGGCCGCCTCCATCCGCGGCAGTTTCGTGCTGACCAGGCCAAGCACGACCGTCTTCCCGCGCGGCACAAATCGCAGCGGCTCGAACGTGCCCGACCTCTCGTCGTCATACTCTAACAAGAACCGGTCGACATCGAGCATACCGAATAATTTCTCCGCGATCGCATCGTAGCCGCCCTCGGCATACCAGTGACTGCGATTATTTCCGCGGCACAGATGAATCCCCAGCGTCACGCCATCGCGGCGTGCCGCACGAAAGCACGCGTTGTCGGCCTTGACCGCATCATCCAGCGCTGCGTCAGGATCGATTTTCATCTCCGTGCGGATCCACTCCCGCCACTTCGGATCCATGTAGTAGCTATAGCGCGGCGCATCAATCTGAATGTAGCTCACACCGTCGCCAGCCAGCTGGGCGAGATCAGCCTTCATGATTTCGACTATGGCCCACAGCAACTCCGAATGATTTTTGTAAACGGAATCCGTGACACCCGCTTTGAACGAAATCGCCGGAAATTGCGTTGCGCTCGGCAGCGTCATCTTGATCTTGCCCGGAGCATGCGCTTTGAGGAACGGCAGCTCGTGCCCCGTCAGCGCGCGTACCTGACGCAATCTCTTGGTGACGATGCCCGCAACGCTGCTCACCGGCTGCGCTTTGTCCGCGCCCGCCTGCCACGCCCGCGCAACGGCGTCGCCCATATCCAATCCTTCGACCGCATCGGTGAAATCGCTCATGAAATTCCGCCGCCGCAATTCCCCGTCAGTGAAAATGTCGAAGCCAACCTCCTTCTGCCGCGCGAGCACCCGCCGAATGTGCTTATCTTCGAGTTGGCGCAGTCGCTGCGCCGCATCCGGCCCGCTCGCATTGCGCGCTTCCAGCAATTCCGCAGGCCTCAGCAGGCTTCCGATTTGATCGGCTCGAGACGCCACAGACATTCTTCTGTCTCCTTAGAAGCCCCAGACGCTCCAACATCGTCGGCTGGATACGTCGGGCGCGCTCGCCGTTAGCCAGTTGCCTCGCGGCGCTTCTTCGACGGTACCAAATTCACCAGCCGCAGGGCCGCCCAGACGAGTTGCGGCCTCGCCAGCAGTGCCCCCAGCAACGTTCCGGTCGAATTCGTAATCACATCCGTCCATCCAGAACCACGGCGCGGAATGTAATACTGCAAAAACTCAATCGTGAAGCTCAAGAATCCACCGCACAGCGTCGCCACCAAAATCGCCATCCCTCGCGAGCGGCTCAACGCAAAGTATCCGCCCAGCACAAACCCAAGAGGCATGAATCCGATAATGTTATCAACCACATCTCTCACCCACATCTTACTCGCATCAAACTCGTTTACTGGGTTGTCCAGCATCGGTTTGCGCGGCAAGGTGAAGTATTGAGGAATCGTGATGGGCGGCGCCGATGCCACTTCACTGTGAACTTCGCCGCCGCTGCGCTCGCTGAATCCGTATCGCGCCACTGCGTGATTCAAGTCGTGATCGCGTCGCGCCGCATCCGTCGCAGTCCCTACCGCATCGCCCGTGATCCAATCGGCGTAGTGCGCCGATACCTCAGCCGCTGTCAACTCCGTGTCATATACCGCAAGCCCGCGCACCTGGCCTTGCCACGACTGAAAATTCGTCGGTGAACTGCCCATCACGATCTGACGATACAGATCCGTAGGAAGAACTCTGAATCTTGGCGCCTCCGAAACCCCTTTCCCGTCGGCGTAAAAAGTCGTTCCCTGCGGTCCCGAACTGATCGTTACCAGAACGAACCGTTTCGTTTGCAAAATCCCAAAGATGTCGGACTCGGCGAGTTTGCCTTTCAGCGGACCGCCTCTCGATGTGCGGAAAACAAGCAGGTTGGAGCGCCACTGCCGCAGCGTGACGCCTTCGGGATTGTTCTCGGCAGAAAATGTGAGGATGGTGGTGGCTTTGTCGTCGTTGGTCGCTGGACTTAGCAGCATCTCGATCGCGCAGCCAGTTGCGGCCGCCGTTCCAGGCTGAGGCCGCAATGCCGTCTGGGTGAACGCGACGCCGCCGTAGCCGAAGCGAATCCCATTCGCGTCGGGCAGCCACGCTACCTCATTTTTCGGGTGAGGATTGAACGGCCAAAGAGTCGCCCACAAAAGAGCGAGGACCGCCAAAATGCACAAAATCGCGAGGGGTTTTCTCTCAGGCTGCAGAACCGTATTCCTGTTCACCAGATTCCGGAGCCGATCCGAAGTAGGTTCATTCCGATAGTGTAACCGCTAGCCAGCTATCCGGCTGCAGCCCCGGTGTTCTACAGCTTCAACTTCGACCGATGTGGTCGAAAACGTTAGAGCTTCTCGAAAAAGTGGGCGACTTTCTTCCCTGCATTTTCGGTGTAATACACGGTGACTTTCGCGCCTTTGTCGGTGCCCTTACCGATATCGACCGCCGAGGCTTCCGTGTCATGCCCAACAACGCGGAACGTGTGCTCGGTGCCGTCCGCGGCCTTGACCACGACGACTTTCCCGCCGTCGCCGACCTTTTCCACTGTGCCGTCCACGCTCTTCACGCCGTCTTTGCCGACGCGGTCAATCTCGACACCGGTTTTCTCGCTGCCTTTCTCGGTATAGTGGACCACCACTTCCGAGCCTTCCTTCACGCCGTGAAACGAATCCTTCGCCCCTGCCGCGGTGGCATCCGCGCCGTGCACCGTCGTCTTGTCAACAAAATGAATCGTGTGCTCGGTGCCGTCCTTGGTCCTGACGACCATGGTCTTGGTTCCGGAATCCACTTTTGTCACCGTGCCATGCACAGCGCTCACTACGTCATCCGCTGCCCTCACCGGCAGCGCGAAAATCGCAAATGCTACAAGCAACACCAGCCCAGATAAGTACTTCATCAAGAAAACCTCCTCGTCAAACGTTCAAGATTCTCCGACCAATGGCTGCAAAGTTTATCGCACGCAGGCTTCGAAGTACACCTGGCCCGACGTGCGCTGAAATTATTCGATGCAGGTTTCGCCGAGGGAGTCACTCCGTTTCGAACGCCGACTCTATATAGGCACGAGATGCGGTTTTGGGGCGCTGAGCACCGCGCTACTTGGCGGCTTGCCCGACGAACTCAATCGTCTTCGACGCCAGTCGATCAAATGCCGCAACTGCGAGCTCCAAATGCTCTTCCTTCGTGTCTTCGACCTTGTTGTGGCTGATCCCGCCCAGAGACTGTACAAACATCATCACTGTGGGTATCCCGACACGCGAAACTTCGGCCGCATCATGCAACGGCCCGGACGGCATGCGATGGGTTTTCGCACCGACGTCGCGAATCGCCGCGTCGCACAAATCCAGCAGCCGGGGATCGAACGCGATCGGCTCGATGCTCCAGATGCGCGACCATTCCACCGTACATCGCTCCTCGTGTGCGAACCGCTCGCTAGCCTCGCGCGCTTCGCGATACATCGTCGCCAGCACGGCGGGGTCAAGATCGCGTTGATCGAGCGCCGTCTCGCAGCGCCCCACGACGGCGGTCACAATCCCGGGGTAAGTTTTCACACTACCCATGGTGCAAACCGCGTCGGCGTGTTTCCCCGCGATCGTGCGAATTTCCAAGGCAAGCTTCGCAGCCGCTGCCAAAGCATCGCGCCGCGCATTCATCGGCGTCGAACCGGAGTGCGCCTCCTGCCCGTGAAATGTGATCGCGTGGCGTTCGACGCCTTTCGTGCCAAGCACGGTCGCCAGGGGCAATCCCATTTTTTCGAGCACAGGCCCTTGCTCGATGTGCAACTCGATATACGCGGCGGCGTTTTTCTGGCCGTGCGTCGCGTGGCCGAACCTATCCATCTCCACACCGCAGCGGCGCAGCGCGTCTTCCATCTTCACGCCGTCGCGATCGGTGCGCACGCGATCGTCGGCGATACTCGACGATCCGGCGAACGCCGACGATCCGAGCAAGCTGCGGCCAAATCGCGCTCCTTCTTCGTCGGCCCAATCGACAAGCTTCACAGTTAACGGAGGGCGGCCGCCATACTCCGATGCAATGCGCCGCAAAATCTCCAGCCCCGCCAATACATTCAGCGAACCATCGAGCCATCCACCGTTCGGCACCGAATCTAGATGCCCCCCGATCAGCAGCGATTTTTCCGACGCGCCGCGCAACGTCACCCAGTTGTTCCCTGCCGCGTCGTAGTGATGCTCGACGGGTACGCCGGCGACCTTCTTCGCGAACCAGTCGCGCGCTTTCACCCATGTGTCGGTCCAGGCAACGCGCTGCGCGCCGGCGTCATCGCCGGTCAGTGCTCGCAACTCCTTCAATTCCGCCACTGTTCGTTTCGGATCAAGCGTCATGGATAGCTCAGCGTCATCTAGTTAACGGACAATGGTAGGCCCTATTGCGGCTTGGCCGCTGGTTTCGCTGCCGGTGCCACAGCCGGCGCAGCCTTCTTCTTCACCGGTGTCTCGGCGTTCGGCGCCGATCCATTCGCCGGCTGCAAGGGCGACTCGCCAAACCATTCTGCGCGCTGCAACTCGATCGGAACATTCCCGTTGCGCCAGACGAAATCGTTGAACGCCTTGATATCGAACTTGTCGCCGGCCTTCATCCTCGCATCGGCCAGAAACTTCGTGATCTGCAGCTTCCCGGTCTGATACGAAATTGCCTGCCCGGGTTGCGTCGAAAACATCGCGCCTTCCGCCTGCGCCGTCACCGGATTCATCGGCACCGATTTCGCCAAATACGCCGCCGCCTGTTCGTTGTTCATCTGTCCCAGGGCCAGCTTGACGTCCACTTCGACGCGCAGGGCGCGCAATCGCATGAAGTTGTAAATAATTTCGCGCGAGTGCGGCGTGTCGTCGAATAAACCGGCGACCATCATCATCTCCTCCGCGTAAAATCCGAGCCCTTCGTTCGCGCCCGAATCGTAATAGTGGCGGCGAATCGGGTCGGGATTTTTCCACGAGAGCCACAGTTGCATGTAGTGACCGGGCACGCCTTCGTGCACAATCAGCGCCCGCGGATCCTTTTGCGTCGCGCCTTCGAAATATCCTGGGTTTGCCGACGGCTTCACCGTCCACCGCACGCCATCCTGGTTCAAACGCGACGGGCCGGTGAAATCATCCAGTTCCGCAAAATTCTCGAGGCCTTGCAGATAGGTGGGTACCGGCTTCGCAGTGTAGTGCGGCATATCCATCGGAATCGTCAGGATTCCCTGGCGCGTCAGAAAGTGTCGAATCGCGTTTTCCAGATCGGTCGTGCGCTGGAGTTGATCGTCCAGACTCGAAAACGAAATCATCGCCGGCAATTCAATATTGCGCTGGTGCTCGATTTCTTCGGCGGCGACCGAGCGCGCCCACTCCTGCGTGCTCATCTCCAGTAACTGATCGGGCGTGTAGGGATAGAGCGCAACGTTTTTCAGAAAAAACTGGTACGCCTCGCGTCCGATGGGCGAACACGGCGGCATCGACACGATGCGCGATTTCAACCACTCGCGATAATTCTCGAGTGACGCGGCGGCGCGCTCGACCGCAGGCGCGAGTTCCTGCAGATTTTCGCCTTTCAGCTGCGGCCCGACGTCGTGCGCCATTTCCCACAGCTGTGTGCGGATGTCTTGCAACGCGGTGATCGAGAGCTTCGCAAACGGCGCGCACGGTTTTTGCAGATTGGCTTCGGCGGCCTCGACGATTTGCGGCACGTTTTGCACGCGGGCAATCAAATCGCTGCTGCGCACCTTCTCGAATGGCGGCGGCGGCAAGATGGCCTGCACCACCGGGCTCATTGCCTGGTCGACGTAAAACGTGGCGTCGCTTTGGTAGCGCTTGTTGTAATCCAGTTCCCAGCGCACGCGGGAGAGCGCCGAGCCGATAAGCCGATAGTCCACCTGCTGTGGCACGGGCCATTTTGTGGCGTCGAGCTTTTTCCACCGCGCTTCAAAGGCGGCTAGATCGGTGTGCTGTTTGGCGATGGCGGCGGCCGTCCACGACTGCTTCAGGCCGGCAGGTCGCTCCATGCGGGGAACGTCATCCGCGTTAAAGGGCGCCGTCTCGGCGCGCCAGGTCCAAAAGTCGGAGGCTAGCTTGTCGAGCGAATCCTGCGCTTTCAATGTGGGCGCAAAACCTAATACCGCCAAAATCCCGATCAGAAATAAGCGCTGCAACGACCTGGAAAATCGGTTTGGGTGTGTCATGGATGCGCGAGTTTGCGTGACATTTTCAATGTTGTCAATCGAACCAGGCCTTCGACCGTATGGTCATTCAACCGGCACTTCCGGACCGGAATGACGAATGGAAAGGTGCTTACCGCCCATCGAACTGCTTGAATTCAGCCTCCCGTAGGAGTAGTTTCACGATGCTGGGGATACCCTGCGTAACCGAAATGCGACTGCCCTCAAGGCAACCGACGCGCGGTTCGCGACCTTCCCAAGCAGTGTAGGGCGACTCTCGGTCCGAACCGAGCGCGAGCGCCCGCAAATCTCCCGGCCGAGATTGCATTCACCGTCGAAAAGGAGTCCACATGGCAACCGCAGTCGCAACCCCCTCGATCGATTCCAACGTCTCGAGTTTCGTAGCGAAAAAACGGCAATTACTCATCAACGGAAAGTGGGTTGACGCCGCATCGGGCAAGACTTTCGCCACCTACAACCCGGCCACCGGCGAAGTATTGGCTAACGTCGCCGAAGGCGATAAAGAAGACATCGACCGCGCCGTCAAAGCCGCACGCGACGCATTTGAAACCGGCAAGTGGGCCAAGACTTCGCCCGCTGCGCGCGCAAAGATGATCTGGAAGCTTGCGGATTTGATCGAGCAGCATCTCGAGGAGTTCGCCCAGATCGAATCGCTCGACAACGGCAAGCCGCTCGCGGTTGCGCGCGTCGCCGACGTACCGCTCTGCATCGAAAACCTCCGCTATTACGCCGGCTGGGCCACCAAGATTGAAGGCAACACGATTCCCATGACCGGCGCGCCGCCAAACAGGTATTTGACATACACGCTGCGTGAGCCGGTGGGCGTGGTCGGGCAGATCATTCCGTGGAATTTTCCGCTGCTCATGGCGGCGTGGAAGCTCGGACCGGCACTTGCTGCGGGCTGCACCATCGTGTTGAAGCCGGCGGAGCAGACGCCGCTTTCGGCGATGCGACTTGGCGAACTCGTCGAGGCCGCCGGATTTCCTCCCGGCGTGATCAATATCGTCCCCGGATACGGCGAGACTGCCGGCGCAGCTCTTGCGGCGCATCCGGACGTGGACAAGGTTGCGTTCACCGGATCGACGGAAGTTGGCAAGCTGATCATTCACGCGAGTGCAGGCAATTTGAAGAAGGTTTCGCTCGAACTCGGCGGTAAATCGCCCAACGTCATTCTCGAAGACGCTGATCTCGAAACTGCGATTCCCGGTGCGGCCAGCGCGATCTTTTTCAACCACGGTCAATGCTGCTGCGCGGGTTCGCGGCTCTACGTCGACAAGAAAGTTTTCGACAAGGTCGTCGACGGCATGGCGCAGAGTGCGGAAAAGATCCGCGTGCGTCCCGGCTTCGATCCCGACTGCGACATGGGGCCGCTCGTTTCCGAAGAGCAGATGAATCGTGTGGTCGGATATCTCGATTCCGGCAAGAAGGAAGGCGCGAAAGCCCTTGCCGGCGGCGAACGCCACGGTGATAAGGGCTACTTCGTCAAGCCGACCGTGCTCGTCGACGCAACGGAGAACATGAAAGTCGTACAGGAGGAAATCTTTGGTCCCGTCGTAACCGCGATTCCCTTCTCCGACCCCGACGAAATCGTCAAGAAAGCCAACGATTCGATCTACGGGTTGGCCGCAGGCGTTTGGTCGCGCGACATCAAGAAAGCGAACAAGCTCGCGAACAAACTGCGCGCCGGCACCGTGTGGATCAATTGCTACAACGTCTTCGACGCCGCGTTGCCGTTCGGCGGCTACAAACAGTCGGGCTGGGGCCGCGAAATGGGCCATGCAGCGCTCGAGCACTACACCGAAGTAAAATCGGTCTGCGCCGCCCTGTAGGCCGTCGTCAGACTCCATCGATTCGCTGGGGCGCGGCGTGCCGCGCCCCCCTTTTGTGGACTGCACCACATAAGGCGTGATTCACCAAAGCGGCGATTCGTGTAGGGGCGTGCTTCCGGCTCTCGATCCGTCGAAGCTCCGATTCCTGGCTCGACGCAATCCCCGATCTCGTCCGCGAAGTATCCCAGATCGCCGACCTTTCATTTGGGCACCCCTGTCATCCCAAGCGAAGGCGCAACGGATCGCCAACGATCTATCCCTCAAGTGCCTATCCGGCTGTTGTAAACTGTCACCGGAAAAAACATGAAAACCTACATCGTCCAACAGGGCTCCTCTACCCTCGATGGCCTCAAACTCGTCGATCGCCCCGATCCGCAACCAACTGCCAGTCAAGTCCTCATCCGCGTGCGCGCCACCAGCCTGAACTTCCGCGACAATCTCGTAGTCAACGGCGCCTATTTCGGCGGCCCCATGAAAAACGACCTCGTTCCTCTCTCCGACGGCGCGGGCGAAGTCGTATCCGTCGGCTCCGCCGTCAAGCGCTTCAAGCCCGGCGATCGCGTCGCAGGCACTTTCTTCCAAACGTGGTTTGACGGCGCCATGCAATACTCCCGCCCAGCAATGGGCGGATCTACGAACGGCATGCTCTCCGAAGTAGTCGTCCTTCATGAAGACGGCGTGGTCCTCTTGCCCGATGGATGCTTATTTGAAGAAGGCGCAACGCTTCCGTGCGCCGCGGTAACCGCATGGCACGCCCTGATGGCCACACGCCAACCCGTTAGCCCCGGCCAAACGGTCTTGTGCCTCGGTACTGGCGGCGTTTCGATTTTTGCGCTGCAGCTCGCTAAGGCGGCGGGCGCTCGCGTCATCATCACTTCGTCGAGCGACGACAAACTCGCGCGCGCAAAAAAACTCGGCGCCGATGAAGGCATCAACTACAAGGAAATTCCCGACTGGGAGAAGAAAGTAGCTGAAATCACCAACAAGCGCGGCGTAGATCACATCATCGAAGTCGGCGGCCCTGGGACTCTCGCGAAATCCTACAAAGCTGTAGCGCCCGAAGGCCAAATCGCCCTCATCGGCGTAGTAGCCGGATCGAAAGGCGACACGAACCCGCTCACGATGATGATGAAAGGCGCGAACCTTCAGGGCATCTACGTCGGCACCACAAAAATGTTCGAAGACATGAACCGCGCGATTGCACTACATCGAATTAAGCCTGTGGTCGATCGGGTGTTTGCGTTCGATCAGGCGGCGGACGCTTATCGGCATCTTCCAAGCGGGGATTTTATGGGGAAGCTGGTGATTGCGGTTTGAGTTGTTTCATTTTGGGAAGATGTGGGGCATACCCCGGAAGTCTTAGGCGAGATGTGACGGCTGAGGTAGGTCACTTGGCATCGGGTAAATGCGGCCCACTTATTCGCTCCGTAAGACGACGGCCGGATCAACGCCGGTCGCAGCACGCGCTGGCACATATGACGCTGCAAGTGCCGTTGCTGCCGACATCAACGCGACCATCGCGAACGTGATCGCGTCCGTAGGCTTTACGCCGAACAAAAGTGTGGACAGGAACTTCGCAAGGATCGACGCACCCATTATCCCCAATACTTCTGCGCCCAGGACGATCCGCAGGGAGTCCTTTAGTACGAGGGTGGAGACATTCAGTCGAGTTGCGCCCAGCGCAATGCGGATAGCAAATTCGCGGGAACGTTGGCCGACGGATAGCGTGAGAGTCGCATAGACTCCAATTAAGGCCAGGAGTAGAGCCACACAAGCCAGCCCACCTAGGAATACGGAAAAGAAACGCGAAGATGCCAAATCATCCGACACAAAAGAAGCCATCTCCCTGACCTTTGGCATTGGCTGATTCCTGTCGACGCTTCTGATTTGATCTCGGATCACAGCAGCGAAAGACGCACCGTGGGATTTGATCCTCACAACTGTTGCTGCGAATGGCGTTACATCTTTCCCGAAAGGCAGATATATCTCGGGAAGGATCGGTGTCGTGCGATTGAAGTCCTTGAAATCCTGGAACACTCCAACCACCGTGTAGGCGTCTTTGGAATCGACGGAAACGCGTTTTCCCACCGCGTTTCCATCGGGCCAGAACGAATGCACAAGCGTCTCATTCACAATCACGACATCGGATTTCGCCGAATAATCGCTTCCCAGAAACGGACGACCTTGCGTCAATGTAAGTCCAAGCGTGGAGGCGAAGCCAGCGTTGATGTACCGCATGAACGCATCGCCCTTGTTCGTCGAACTTGGAGATGAGATCGTTCCCATGAACGCCTCATCGCCAAAAGGGAGCGGACTCACAATCGCTGCGGACTCTACACCGGGTGTCGATCTGAGTTTCTCCGTAACCTCCTGATAGTAGTTCCGCCATGCATCTGGCCGGCTCATTACGGCTGGAGATAATTGAAGCTCCGACATCATCAGCCCATCAGGATTGAATCCCAACGGGACGCGTATCGTCAGAACCAGACTCTTCAACATGAGTCCGGTTCCGATGGTTAAGATGATGGCCACCGCCATCTGAAGAATCACAAGCGAAGTTCGTGCCCGCTTTCGCAGCGCATTCGGGATAACCGCACCAGAGCCGCCGCCCAGATGTGCGAAAAGGTCTGTACGAATCATGGTGAACGCGCAGATCAGCCCGAAGATCAGTCCGGTGGAAATAGCCGTAACGATGGAAAAAGCCAATACTCGGCCGTCCAAGCTCGTTTCATTCAGACGCGGTATGTAGACGCTCTGAGGTACCAACGCAACGATTGAACTGGTTCCACAGAAGGCCAGGAGGAGTCCTAGGCCTCCCGCCAGAGTCCCGTACAGAAACCCTTCCACGAGAAACGCGCCCATCAGTCGCAAACGACTCGCGCCACACGCTAAACGAATCGCGATCTCCTTCTCGCGAGAGAAGGCTTTGGCCAGCAGCACGAAAGCCATAGTCGAACACGCGATCAGGAGTAGCAGCGCTACTGCACCTGACAGTATCGCGAGGGTGGGACGCGCTCCTTTCGTTAGTGAAGGCCACCAGTAGGAAAAGCGGAAGGAGAGAGGTTTGTCGGTCTCTGGATATTGTTCTGCCAGGCTGTGATCCAGAACCGCAGCCTCTGTTTGAGCTTGTTGTAGTGTTACGTCCTTCTTCAAGCGAGCCAGAATGTGAAGATCACCGAGACCACGTTCCGACGGGGATTGCTTCTGTTCGACGAGCGGTAACCAGAGTTCGACAGGTCTGTCGAAGTAGGTCTTGAACGAGCGCGGCATTACGCCAATGACGATATATTCCGCCCCGTCAAGGACGACTGGCTTACCAAGTATGGTTGGATCGCAGGCGAAGTGGTTGCACCACAATTTGTGGCTGAGAATGACGGTTCGATTTCCTTCCGATTCAGTTTCGGATTCGAATGTGCGACCAATCGCTGGACTGACCCGGAGCAAATGAAAGAAATTTGTCGAAATACGAGCGCCACGCAGCAGTTCTGGTTCTTCAACCCCTGTCAGCACAAAGGTTTGATTGAACGTTCGAAAGGCCGCGACCTCTTCGAAGGATCGATTGTCCCTTCGAAAATCCTGAAACCGCCCAGGTGATACCCCGAAGCCGGACCCTCGCTGCGCGTGAAAGTTGGAAACGTACACGATCTGGGCCGCATCCTTATAGGGTGCTGGCCTGAGTATCGCTGCGTTCAGAACTGAAAAGGCGATGGTGCCAATTCCCAACGCCAAGGCCAACACGACGCCTGCCAACAATGTGGGGATCGGCTTCCCCACAAGCCAACGAACGCCATCTCGAAAAATCTGTATATTCACGCTGATACTCCTCTTCGCAGGTTCGCACGTTGGTGCCTGCACCAATACCCGGCCCAAGATTTATCCGCTTTAATTGTCGGGACCCAGCCTTTATATCTGCGAGACGCCACGGGTCGGCAATTGGTTCATCGCGAACAACAAACTTGCCACCGCGGGAAAGGCGGCGGGGTCCGTCGCGCGGGCTCTGTTTTGCAGTCTAGGTGCGGAGGTAGGGGATCCACACTTGCATTGTTGTGGGTTTGCGGTTGGCCCAGACGTAGTACGGGATCAGCGTTAGCGTTTCGGGGCGGGTTTTGGGTGGGGCGGCGTTGGCTGAGACATAGAGCGGGCCCTTGGCTGCGGTGGATTCGTAGACGGCACCGGTGTGCTTGAGAACGGTAACGCCGTCGAGGAGCGACGCGTCATAGCGCGACTCGAAGGATTTCAGCGATTTTGAATTGACGACGATGGTGACTTCGGAGAAATCCTTGGCGGCAGGGCCCTGCTGGTCTAGGCCTTCCATGCAATAAACGATCGGGCCGCGCTGCACCGCGACGCGACCGAGGTTTTCGTCCACGCGAGGATTTGACGCGACGATTTCGGGCGCCATCGGAAGCCCGAGGACAACGGTGTCGCCGGGAGACCAGCGGCGCTTGATCGCAAGATATTGGCCGGGCTGCGCACCTTCCAGCGATTTGCCGTTCACGATGACCTTCGCGGACCTGGCCCAGCCCGGGATGCGCAGATTCACAGTGAAGTCGGATGGCTCCGCCGGCGACACCGTTAGCTTTACATCACCGTCCCATGGATAATTTGTTTTCTGCACGACTTTCAGCGGCGTGCCGTTGTCCAGATGCCAGTCCAGCGTGGAGTTGTCATAGAGGTGGACGTAGAGTCCATCTTTGCTAGTGCTGTAGAAATAACCGGGGAGCGAGGCGAAGGTGCGCTCGAGATTGGGTGGGCAGCACGTGGTGTCGTACCACGGGTTGCGGATTTGTTCGCCGGAGTCGGGATTGAACGCGAGCGGATTGCGGTAGCAGTAGGTCGTGCCGTCGAGCGACATGCCGGAATTGATGCCGTTGTAGAGGGCGCGCTCAATGACGTCGGTGAATTTCGCTTCACCACTGGCGCCTAGCATGCGCCAGTTCCACATCATGTTGCCGATGGCGGCACAGCTTTCGCCGTAGGCTTGGGCGTTGGGGAGTTCGTAGGCGTCGCCGAAGGATTCACCGTCACCTCGAGCGCCGACGCCGCCCGTAATGTACATCTGCCGATTCGAGAGATCGTCCCAGAGCGTGGTGAGCGTTTTCCAGTAGGTCTGGTCACCCGTCTCCATGTAGTAGTCGGTGGCACCGCAGCAGGCGTACATGGCGCGGACGGCGTGGCCTTCGAGTTTCGTGCGCGACGTGAACGGGATGCCGCAGTACATGTAGACGTACTGCTCTTTTTTCAAGGGAAGGCGGTCGTCGCTGCCGAGGATGTAGGCGGCGAGATCGACGTAGCGCCGCTGGCCGGTGGTGCGATAGAGCTCGATCAGTGACATTTCGATCTCTGGGTGGCCGGAGACGATGGGCTTTTTACCGGGGCTTGGGCCGTAGTTGGGAATGAGAAAGTCGTCGACCATTTTCGCGCCTGCGTCGAGGAGCGTGGTGTCGCCGGTGGCGCGATAGTAGGCGATGGCGCCTTGTAGCATGTGGCCGAGGCAATAAAGTTCGTGGCCGACTTCCTGGCTGCGGGGGAGCATGCGCTGGGATTTGCGGTCATCAACATAATAGGTGTTGAGGTAGCCGTTGGGCTCCTGAATGGCGACGACTTCTTTGATCATTGCAGCGGTTTGGTTTTGGACGCCGGGGAGATCGCCGGATTGAAGAGCGAAGCCGACCGCTTCCATCCATTTATAAATGTCGGAGTCGGAATAGACCGGCCCTTTTTGCGGCTCGGAACTTTTGCCGACGAGGCGGCGGAAATTGTCCATGCGGCCGTGTTCGAGGAGTTGGTCACGCATGGTGGGGATGCTGCTCTCGACGTTGGTCTTGCGGCGCTTGGACCAGAAACCTTCTTCGATGGTGACGGCGCGGACGGGGACGGTGTGGAGCTTGGCGTAGGGCGAGTTATTGAGATGGAGAACGCCTTGATCACGCCACGGGAGTTGCGACGAGTCGACGCCGCCTGCGAATGCGAAGGAGAGTTTTGGATTGCCAAGGTACGACGCCGCTGCGGTGGTCGCCGCTGCCGCAAGAAATTTCCGCCGCGAGAAATTGTTTGGAGATTTCATGGTTGATTCCTTACCCGAGCCTTGAAATGTAGAACTCTTGCGTTCCGCCAACGGTCGATGCACTGGCTAGGTCTTTTTTTGAGCCGCCTTTGCAGGCAGCTTTTCGGTCGTCTTGGGAGCTGCCTTTTGAACACTGGCCATGGCTTTGGACCAGGCGTGGTCCTTTACGATGCCCGCGCCTTCTTTCACTACGATCAACTGATCGGCGGCAACCGCTTTTAATTCCTGCCGGGCGCCGCTGGGCCAGCGAATTGAAATGTCGACGAGCCTCTCGGCACCCAAACCAAAATGCAGGCGGGAATCGTTGACCGAATAATAGCTCGACTGGCTGACGACCTCCTGCGCTTGGGCCTTTTTTCCATAGTGGACGACGACATGAGCGCCGATGGCGCTGCGATTGGATTTGGTCCCGATCAATTTCACCTTGATCCAGTGACTTGTGCCGCGCACGTCGTTGCGCAGAAGCGAGGGAGGCTCGCCCAGGTTGATGATGACGACGTCCACGTCGCCATCGTTGTCGAAGTCGCCGAAGGCGCAACCGCGACTGGAATGCACGGCGGGGATGGCGGGCCCCGCCTGCTCGCTCAGTTCTTCGAACGATCCATTGCCGAGATTGCGAAAAATCATGCGCGGGCACTTGTCGGGATATTGCGGCAGGCTCCTTTCGACGTTGGGATAGACATTGCCGGCGACGAAGAAAATGTCGGGCCAGCCGTCGTTATCGAGATCGACCATGCCTGCGCCCCAACAGATGAAGCGGGTTTCGACGCCGATGCGAGCGGCGCGTGTGACGTCTTCGAAGTTGCCTTTGCCGTCGTTGCGATAGAGGCCGTTGGTGTCTTCGGCGAAATGGGTCTTGAAAAGATCGATGTGCGAGTCGAGATTGTAGTCGCCGATGCCGACGCCCATGCCGGCTTGCTCCTGGCCATCTTCGCTGAGGGCCACGCCGCGGATGACGCCTTCTTCGCGGAAGGTGCCATCGTGATTGTTCATGAACAGGAGGCTCGGAGTGGAATCGCAAGCGACGAAGATGTCGGGCCAGCCGTCTTCGTCGTAATCGGCGGCGACGGCGGTCATGCCGTAGCTGCCGCGAAATCCGGCGATGCCCGCCTGGACAGTGACGTCGGTGAATGTGCCGTCGCCATTGTTGCGATAGAGGGAATGCGTGCCGTGGGGCAGGCCGCGCGGGCCGCATTCGACGGGGACACCCTTCCAACTGCAATCGACGTTGTCGCCGGGTTTCGGCACGCGCTTCACGTCGAACTGGACGTAGTTCGAGACGAAGAGGTCGAGATGGCCGTCGCGGTTGTAGTCGATGAAGGTGCAACCCGCGCCCCAGCGCGTTTTTTCTTCGAGTAGGCCGGATTGCTTGGTGACATCGGTGAACGTGCCGTCGCCGTTGTTGCGATAGAGCTTGTTCTGGCCGAAGTACGTGACGAAGAGATCTTCGAACCCATCGTTGTTGTAGTCGCCGACGCAGACGGCGCTGGCCCAGCCGAGGTCGGTAAGTCCGGATGTGGCGGTGACGTCGGTGAAGGTGCCGTCGCGATTATTTTTGTAGAGGCGATTGGTGGTGCCGGCGGGCGCGCCGGTGAGAAGCGTGCCGGTGAGTACGAAGATGTCCATCCAACCGTCGTTGTCGTAGTCGAAAAAGGCGCAGCCACAGCCGGTGGCTTCGAGGATGTAGTCCTTGTTGACGGGATTGCCGTAGATGGTGGGAGCGGTGAGTCCGGCCTGGGCGGCGATATCGGTGAAATGAGCGTTGAAGGGTTTGCCGGAGGGAGCGAGCTTCGCCTGTGGTTTTGAGGTGTGCGTGGACATGCCCTGGCCGAGGAGACGAGACGCGGATGCGAGCAGTGGGGCTCCCAGGGAAAGACGTAGCAGTGCGCGGCGGGTGATGGTCATGTAGTCGGCGTGTGTTCAGTATGCCAGAAGAGGGGGCGGACGGCGGGAGCGCGCGCCGAAATTTAAGAGAGCGGTAACTTGACTGGGTGCGCGAAAAGAGGAGGATAAGGCTTGCAGAAAACCTTTACCGGAGCGGTGGAGATTTGAGGGATCGCGGGATTGTGGGCGGTCGAGTTGTGGCGGCTTCTCTTTTGGCGATGGGCGGATTTTTATTTTGCGGATCCGCGTCTGGCGAGCGGCAGGGTGAGGGCGCTGCTGCGGATCGCGTGACGCTTGATGTGCAAGCGGATCGGGATGACGGGACGATCCGGCCGATCTGGAATTTCTGGGGCTACGACGAGCCAAACTATACGTATGCAGCGAACGGGAAAAAGCTGTTGCGCGAGTTTGCGGGACTGAGCCGGGAGCCTGTTTATATTCGCGTGCACAATCTGCTGACGACGGGACATGGCGAGGCTGCGCTGAAGTGGGGTTCGACGAACGTTTACACCGAGGACGCGAACGGAAAAGCGGTTTACAGCTGGGAGATCGTGGACCGGATTTTCGATACGTTTCGGGATACGGGAGTACGGCCGCTGGTGCAGATCGGGTTTATGCCGGAGGCGCTTTCGACGCATCCGCAGCCATACCGGCATGAGTTTCCGAAGGGATCGATTTTTACCGGGTGGGCTTATCCGCCGAAGGATTATGGAAAATGGGCCGAGCTGGTGTTTCAGTTTGCGCGGCACGTTCGCGAGCGGTATGGCGATGCGGTGGTGAAGGAGTGGTTGTGGGAAGTGTGGAACGAGCCGGACATCGACTATTGGAAGGGGACGCCGGAGGAATATTTTCGGCTGTATGACGTTTCGGTGGATGCGGTGTTGCGGGCGGTGCCGGATGCACGGATTGGAGGGCCGGACAGCACGGGGCCGGGATCGGCGAAGTCGGTGGCGTTTTTGCGGGCATTTCTAGAGCACTGCGCGCACGGGAAAAATTATTCGAACGGGAAGATCGGGACTCACGTAGATTTTGTGAGCTTTCATCCGAAGGGGTCGCCTGCCTGGAAAGGCGATCACGTGCAGATGGGGATCGCGCACCAACTCGGGGCGATCGATCAGGGATTTAGGATCGTGCGCTCGTTTCGGGAATGGAAGGAGACGCCGGTGGTGTTGGGCGAATCCGATCCGGAAGGATGTGCGGCGTGCTCGGCGAAGGAAAAACCGGAGAACGGGTATCGGAACGGGACCGTTTATGCGTCCTACACGGCGGAGGTTTTAGCGAATATCTATGCGCTGGCGGCGCGAGACCAGATTCACATGCTGGGCGCGGTGAACTGGTCGTTTGAGTTTGAGGGGCAGCCATATTTTGCGGGTTATCGCGAGATGGCTACGAATGGGATCGACAAGCCGGTGCTGAATGTGTTGCGAATGTTTGGATTGCTGGGCACGCAGCGTGTGGAGGCGAAGAGTACGGCGGCGCTGGCGGCGGATGAGATTTTGAGCGGCGGAGTGCGGGGACGGGCGGATGTGTCGGCGATCGCCACGCGCGCGGGGGATGAGATCGATGTGCTGGCGTGGAATTATCATGACGACGATGTGGCCGCGCCTTCGGCTGCGGTGGAGTTGAAGATCACGGGATTGCCAAACGATGTGAGGCGCGTGCTGACCGAACATTTTCGAATTGATGCGACGCACAGCAACGCGTTTGAGGCCTGGAAGGCGATGGGCTCGCCGCAGCAGCCGACGGAGAGTCAATATCAAGCGTTGGAAGCGGCTGGGCAATTGCAGATGTTGGGTTCGCCGGCGTGGACGACGACGGAGCGCGGGGCGATGACGGAGCGCTTCGAATTGCCGCGACACGCGGTGTCGCTGCTGCGGGTGACCTGGTGAGTTCATCGGCAATTTTGCTCCGCCGCATCGGAGGTTGCGCGTGGACTTGGCGAGAATTCGTAAACTATAGTATTGGTTGACTCGAACATTGGTTGACTTGGCTGCCCCGACCGGATTGCGCGGACTCCATGGACATTCGTGAGATTGCCAGACGTGCGAAGGTTTCTACGGCGACGGTGTCGCGAACGATCAATCGCGTGCCGACGGTCGATCCGCAGCTGGCCAAGCGGGTAATGAAGGTCATCGAGGATCTGGGGTACTACCCGAACACGGCGGCGCGGGCGCTGGTGTCTGGCAAGAGCCGGATTTTCGGGCTAATCGTTTCGGAAATCACCAACCCATTTTTTCCTGAGATCGTGCAGGCGTTCGAGGATATCGCCGTAAAACACAACTATGAAATCTTGCTGACGTCTACCGTGCATGACCCGAAGCGAATGGAGCTGGCGGTGCGGCGGATGATCGAGCGGCGGGTCGACGGCGTCGCGATTCTGACGTTCGGCATGGAAGACTCGCTTATTGAGGATTTGCGATTTCGCAAGCTGCCGCTAGTGTTCGTGGACGTGGGGCCGCATGTCGCGGGCGTGGCGAATATTCGCGTGAATTATCAGCAAGGCATTCGGCAGGCGGTGCAGCACCTTGCGGCGCTGCGTCACACGCGGATCGCGTTTGTGTCGGGGCCGGTGCATTTGAGATCGGCGAAGACGCGCAGGACCGCATTTGAAACGGCGATGAAAGAGATCGGGCTCGATGTTCCGCCGGAAATGATTGCGACTGGCGACCACAAGGTCGAGGGCGGGATGCAGGCGATGGCGGAGCTGGCGTCGTTGCCGCATCGGCCGACGGCGATTTTATGTTCGAACGACATGACCGCGGTGGGTGTGATGCGCGAGGCGTATGAGCGCGGGATTGTGATTCCGCGGGATTTGTCGGTGGTGGGATTTGACGATATCCGGCTGGCACAGTTCACAACGCCGCCCCTGACGACGGTGCGAATGTCGCAGACGATGCTGGCGGAGTACGCGTTTGGGGCGTTGCGGAGCGAGGTTGAGGGCGGAATGTCGGCGCATGGGAAGGAGTATGAGCTGGAGACAAGCTTGATTTTAAGAGGGTCGACGGGGTTGGCGGCTAACGGCGGCAATGGCGAGGTTGGGAGTGCGGGGGCGCCGGCTAAGCGGGGGGCGCGGAAGAAAAATGGTGGAAGCGGGACGGAAAATCCGTAGCGATTGGTGTGCGCTAGAAGGCGTCCTGGGTGCCGCACCCTCGTAACCGCCAGAATGCGGCACCCAGAACGAACCTAGTCAGCGAAGTGGCTCCCGTGAATCGGTTGGATTCACGGGAGTTTTGTTTTTGCGTGAACTAGGAGCCGGCGAGGCCCTAAGCCCTTGAGATCGCTTGCGATTGTGGGAGAATGGCGGGCCATGAACCGGAAAACCTTTGATATAAGGTCGTCCCGCGTCAGGAAATTTCCTGTGCTGATCCTGGCTCTTTGTTTTCTAATCTCGGCTCCGATGACGTTTGCACAAAAGCGGATGGTGATTGTCGATCAGGATGGCTCGGGGCCAGGCGGTTCGAACCAGATGGCGATGATGGTATTTCTGCTGTCGCCGAACGTGGATGTGCTGGGATTGACGATGGTGACGGGGAACGCGTGGCGCGATGAGGAAATGGCGCACACGCTGCGTATGCTGGAACTGATCGGGCGCACGGACGTTCCGGTCGTACCGGGCGCGGTGTTTCCGCTTGTGCGGAAGGAAGACGAGACGCGGATTTTTATGCAGCTGTACGGAAAAGTGGTGTGGCTTGGGGCATGGAGCCTGGCGCCTCAGGCGGTTAAGGCTCCCGGCATGGTTCCAGGGATACCGCCGATGCATGAACCTTACGCGATCCCACCGATGCCCGAGGGCGCGCCTCACAAAAAGGCGCTGGACGAAGATGCGGCGCACTTTATGATCCGGCAGGTACACGCGCACCCGCATCAGGTGACGATCTATGAAGGTGGTCCGCTGACGAACGTCGCACTGGCGCTGGCGATCGATCCGCATTTTGCGGAGCTGACGCAAGGGATCGTGATGATGGGCGGTAGTTTGAATCCGGAGACGGACGATCCCGAGTTCTCGACGAGTCCGCGGCACGAATTCAATTTCTGGTTCGATCCGGAAGCGGCGCATAACGTTTTACGCGCCACCTGGCCGCGCATCGATGTGACGACGGTGGATATCTCGCTCAAGGCGATGTTCACGCAGGCAATGATCGATGCCATCGCGAAATCGTCGAACCCGGGAGCGCAGTACATCGCGAAATTTTCGCAGGAGCGTTATTACATGTGGGACGAGTTGGCTGCCTGCGCGTGGCTCGATCCGAGCATCATCGCGAAAGAGAAAGTTGTATACATGGATGTGAACATCGATCACGGACCGACGTATGGCGACACATTGACGTGGACGGAGAAGCTGAAGCCGGACATTGACGTGAAGCTCGCGCACGCACAAGTGGATGTGGATTTGCCGAAGTTCACGAAGATGTTTGAAGAGTTGATGATGCGACCGACGTCGCATTGAAATCCGGGCATTGAATCAGGGCATTGAAATCACGGCTTTCCACCTTTCGACAGTTTTTCGCGGTAGAGTTGGCAGGCGTTTCGGCTCCAAACCTGTTGCAGACGTTGGGGTAAGACCAGTGGCCATAGACCCGCCTCTTGCGTTTCGCAAAGCTATCCTCGCGACTCTCATTCTTCTGTTCGCAACCGCGGTTTGGGCGCGTGGCAACCGACTGCACGAATCTTCGATGACGGGTCCCTCGATCGAAGCGAAGCCACTCCCAGACGGCATCGAAGTTCGAGACGGAAGCAGGCTGCTTCGGATCGAGGCGTTGCGGAACGACGTTTTGCGGTTTCGTGAGTCTCCGCTCGGAACTTTGGCGGAAGACGCCTCCTGGGCGGTACTGCCGGAAGCCCGAACAGGCAGCGTCAACGTAACTTCAGAGAGCGATGACAAAACCGTCGGTTTTCGTACTTCAGTGCTCCGAGTGATGATCGGCCGCACCACGATGGCCACTACGGTTCTCGATATGTCGAGAAACGTCCTGCAGAGTGATGAACCCTATTGGCCGGTGGACCATCACGGCTCAGGGTACCGCGCATACAAGCGAATGCCGCCGCACGAACATTACTTCGGTCTGGGAGACAAAGTTGGGCCGCTGGACCGCCGCGGCAGGGCGTTCAGTCTTTGGAACACGGATTTTTTTGGTTTCCAGGAATCGGACGACCCGATTTATAAAGCGATTCCTTTTTTTCTGACGTTGAATGAGGGCCGATCGATCGGGGTGCTACTCGATAGCACCTGGCGAACGACATTTGATTTTGGGCTGGATGAACGCAAATTGTATTCGTTCGGCGCGGATGGGGGTTTGCCGGACTACTACGTCATTTACGGTCCTGAGCCTAACAAAGTGATCGAGAAATACGCGTGGCTGACAGGGACAGCACCGCTTCCGCCACTCTGGAGCTTGGGCTACCAGCAGTCGCGCTACAGCTATGAACGTGAAGCGCGCGTTCGCGAGATCGCGGCGCGATTGCGCAAAGATAAGATCCCAGCGGATGCGATTTATCTGGACATCGACTACCAGGAAAATCATCGGCCGTTTACCGTCGATCGCAACCAGTTTCCACATTTCGAACAGATGGTTTCGGACCTGAACAAAGAAGGCATTCACACCGTTGTGATCACGGATCTGCACATCGCCGATTTTCCGTCGGCGGGATACGAGCCTTACGATTCGGGGATTCAGGGCGATCACTTTGTGAAGAATCCGGATGGTTCCGTGTATGTTGGCGACGTGTGGCCGGGCAGGTCGGTTTTCCCGGACTTTACGAGAAAGGCCACGCGCGATTGGTGGGGCAGTCTTTACGCGAAATTTGTCGCGGACGGTGTTTCGGGTTTCTGGAACGACATGAACGAGCCTTCGGTCTTTCTCACGCCGAGCAAGACGATGCCGCTCGATGTGCAGCATCGCATCGAGGAGCCGGGATTCGAAACCCGGACTGCGAATCATGCCGAAATTCACAACGTTTTCGGGATGGAGAATTCGCGGGCGACTTACGACGGATTGCTGAAGCTGCAGCCGAACCGCAGGCCGTTTGTGCTGACGCGCGCGTCGTATGCGGGCGGGCAGCGTTACGCCTACACATGGACGGGCGATAACACCGCGTCGTGGAATCATCTGCGGATGACGACACCGATGATCTTGAATCTTGGACTGAGCGGATTCGGGTTGACGGGAGCGGATGTCGGCGGTTTCGTGGGCACACCTCGCGCCGATCTGCTGACGAAATGGATGGAAGTGGCGACGTTTCAGCCAGTCGACCGCAATCACACGAATAAAGGTGGCGGCGACCGGGAGCCGTGGGTTTACGGGAGCGAGCAGGAAGCGATCCAACGGAAATACATCGAGAATCGGTACCGGCTCTTGCCCTACATCTATACTGCGGTCGAAGAGATGTCTCGGACGGGAATGCCGCCGGCGCGCCCCTTGTTTCTCGCCTTCCCTGAAGCTGTCAGTAACGATGCGCCACTGGATGTCGTCGCTGGAAATCAATTCCTCTTTGGTCCTTCCCTGCTCGTCGCACCCGCGCCCTTTCCCGAGCAGCCAGACGACTACACCGCACTACTGCCAGGACCGATTTGGTACGACTATTGGTCGGGATTGCTGCTCCAGCCGGAAACGTACGATTCGAAACAGGGATTGCAGCGGGTAACAATTCATCCCGCATTCGACACTCTCCCCGTCTACGTTCGCGGTGGCTCGATTATCCCGATGCAGCCGCTCGTGCAGAGCACATCGGAACGGCCTGCGGGACCGCTTACCCTCCGCGTTTATCCTGGGCCGGACTGCCACGGGTCTTTGTATCTGGATGACGGCGCGAGCCTTGACTACCGGAATGGCAGTTATCTGCGGCTGGCTTTCTCGTGTGAAAGGAGTTCGAACGGTTGGAGTGTGCGAATCGATCCACGCCAGGGGAGTTACACACCCTGGTGGAAGGGAGTGCGGATCACGGTTTTCAGCTGGGATGCGGATGACGCGACTGTTGCGCGTGAAGGCAAACCCATTTCCGGCGCGAAGGTCGATCGTGAGCATCACTCGGTCACCGTTGAAATCGATGATGACGCGAAAGGTGGGACTTTCGCGTTCAGCGCCACAAAATGACTCGACGCCGCTTTTCCTTCCTGTATCCGGTGGTCCGCCGTATAATCCCGCGCAAAACGGAGCCGTGAAAATTGCCCGAGATCCCGAATCGACCTGAACGGCACCTTATCTACGTCGTATCCGATGAAGCGGAAAACTTTCGGGCGATTAAAGAACGTCTGAACGACACCTTCCGCGTTCTGCTCGCAAAAACGGAGTCCGAAATCAAGGAGGCGTTCGAGCAATCGGAGGTCAACGCGGTGCTGTTCAACCTCGAGTGCATCGAGAACAGTACCGCCGCCGGGCTCGAAGTCCTCGAGGAGATGAGGAAGATCCGCGACGACATCATCCTCGCGGCTTTTACCCGATCGACTCAGCGAACGCTGCCGCTCACTGCCAACCAGGCGGGAGCCGACGAGTTCTTCGTTCTGCCCTTGAATTTTGAGGAATTGAAGATCGTCCTGCTGCGGGCGATCGAGAAGCGTGGCCTCGAACTCGAGGGGCGGAGGGTGATTCAGCAGGCGGAGAGCAAGTCTTCGTTTTTTGGGCTTGTGGGCGCCAGCGCCCCGATGCAGCGGGTTTACCAGTCGATTGAAGCGGTGGCGTCGACGAGCGCTTCGGTCGTTTTGCGCGGCGAGAGCGGAGTGGGCAAGGAGCTGGTGGCTCGCGCGATCGTTCAATGTTCGAATCGCGCGGGCAATCCGTTTATCTGCCTGAACTGCTCCGCGCTACCTGAGAGCTTGATGGAGTCGGAGCTGTTCGGCTATGAGCGCGGGGCATTCACGGGAGCCGACACAGCCAAGCCCGGGCTGATTGAGCTGGCGCACGGCGGGACGTTGTTCCTGGACGAGATCACGACGCTGAATCCGGGATTGCAGAGCAAATTGCTTCGCGTCTTGCAGGAGAGGTTGACGCAAAGGCTGGGTGGGCGGACGGCTCAGAAGATCGATTTTCGGCTGATCACGGCAACGAACGAAGATCTCGAAGAATGCGTGCGGCGGGGCCGCTTCCGTGAAGACCTTTATTTTCGAATCAACGTTGTCCCGCTGATGATTCCGCCACTGCGCGATCGTGACGGCGACATTGCCCTGTTGGCAGATCATTTCTTGCGCATTTACTGCACGTCGGCCAAGAAACCGCTGAAGGCCATCAAACCCGACGTTGTTGAGCTGCTGGAGGATTACCGCTGGCCAGGTAACGTGCGCGAGCTCGAGAATGTGATACAGCGTCTCGTGGTGATGGTAAGCGGCCCGGTCGTAACACTCGAGCATCTGCCGCAGCAAATGCTCCAATCGACCGCTGCCGGGCAGGAATCGATCCTCATTCCCGAGGAAGGGGTGGATTTTGACGGGGAGCTCGAGCGTATCGAGCTGGCTTACTTGAATGCAGCTCTGCGGCGGACCGGCGGGAAGAAGAGCGCAGCGGCGAGTCTGCTGCGGGTCGACCCGCAGCGGCTCAAATACCTTTGCCGGAAGCACAAAATCCAATAGATATCGGTTAAAAATTAACCCATTGTGGGTTAATTTTTAACCATCATGAAATATTAACCGGGCGCGCCGTGAAAGAATTCGAACGCATCGAAGCTAATGGACGTGTTTTCAATGCGCGGCCCCGCGCAGGGCCGCTTCGAACTTTGGCACGCTCTTTGCACAAGAGTACGCCGTAAGCGGGAAGAACAAGAAAACCTAAGAGGAGCGCCTCACATGTCCATCCAGAAAAAGAGCCTGATCAACACCCTCAAGACCGCCAAGAAAGCCAACGTTGTGAAGGAAGAAGCGACCGTCTCGGGCGCAACCATGAGCCCGGCGAGAGTCGCCCCTCGCGTCAGCGCTTCTACCAAAAAGTTCTCTCCGTCGAAGCGCGCGGCGTCCAAGGCTGCCGCGTCGAAGAGGCTCCGCGTCCCCAACTAAGCGCCGCTCCGTTTTTTCGATTCGAAGGGCTCCGCGTTCGCCGCGGGGCCCTTTTTTTACCACAGCTTGCGTACCACTCCCCGCTTTACCTCCGCCCACAACAGCCCTGCCGCGCTGCGCCGCGAACCATAAATCCGAGCTACCCCGACCATTCCCGGTTTGAGAGCGCCCGGATTCTCGACATCCATATCGACCACGTAGTAGTTCGGGACGCGAAGCCCCTTAAACTTGGTCGCTTCCGAGAGAGCGGGATCCATTGCCGAGGATCGCGGCGCCAGGGACGAAACCTCTGAATTCCACTTGCGAACCGAACCGTCCATCATCAGGCGGGCAGGCGAGCCCAACTTGAGCCGGTGCAGTTCGTACTCCGAGACATACATCCGCGCCCGCATTGTGTTGAGATCGGCGATCTCGGCCAGTTGCGTCCCTTCCGGAACGTAGGACCCGAGCCGATCGCTCAATCGGGGCGTTAAGACGACCCCCGAAATCGGACTGGCGACATCGAGGGAAGCGGCCTGAGCTCCCAGGGTTCGGGATTGCTCGGCGAGACGTTCGCGGTCCTGCACTGCCGTTCCCACGTTCGAATAGTGCAGCAACGCCGAGGTGGCTCGCATTCCCGAAGCCGCGTAATCGGCATTGGTTCGGCTGACGTTCGATTCCAATGGAAGATTGCTCATTCGAAACAGAGGCGCCCCGGCAGTGACGCGCATCCCCTCCGCCGCATAAACCTGGGTGATTGCGCCGGCAACAAGAGAGCGCACAAAAACCGGATGTTGAGGCTCGAGCAGGAAACGGCCTTCAACGGTTTCATGCCACAAAGGCAGGCACAGAAAAACGAGCAAAGCGCCCAGGACGTAGAGCGGATGACGGAACATGGCCCACGAACGGACGCGGTCCCTCTTATCCAAGTAAACGAATTTCATAAATCTCCCCAGACTGCGAATGCGGCCTCGAAAAATAAAGGCGGCCGTGAGAAATTCGGGAATGAACGACCAATCGGGATCGAAGTTGCGAAACACGTTGCCGACAAAGCGGGCCAAAATATAAAGCACGGTGTAGCTGTATAGGCCGGAGATGAGCGCGTAGGTTACGTATCCGAGTCTCCGGCGGCGAGGGACGTAGGGCACTTCCACCGGCAGGTCCCAGATATGCCGCTTGACCCAGGCAGATACGTAGGCGGTGGAATCTTCCTTGAGATCACCCAGGTCGAGCGCTTCGCACAGCATGAAGTAGCCGTCGAGCTTCAGCAGCGGATTGAAGTTGATAAAGAGAGAAGCGATCCCGGTGATCAACATCATGACGTATGCGATGCTGTGCGGGGGAGTGTCGGGCGGCGTATCCCACCAGATGATGGTGGCCGCGGCGCAGATGTACAGCTCCGACCACGCGCCCGCCATCGCGATGATGAATCGTTGATACCGCGTTGCTGTAACCTGCCCCTCGGTCGTGTCCGTGTAAAAGGCGGGCGTCAGATAGATCAGCAGGAAGCCCATAGCGGGGACGCGCGCTCCGTAATGCTTTGTCGCGTGGCCATGCCCCGTTTCATGCCAGCACATAGCGACGATCGCGCCCACGTAAAAAACGGCGACGTCGCCCCAGCTTTTTTCGGTGAAGTTGTAGAACTGCCAGGTGTCGCGGCCGATCTCGCTCCAGTGTGTCACCGTGATACCGATCATGATGCCGAAGAACACCAGCGTGATCGCCGTGAACCACCACGAGTAAATCCACGACGTGTATTTGTACAGCCAAGTCAAAAATCCGTCGGGATTGAACGCCGGGAAGGTGATTTCCGCCAGGTCGCCCCACCTGCTTTTCGTCGCTCGCAGCGTCTTCTGTCGCTTTTCCGCGTCCTTCTGCATCAGCAGGACATTTTTTTCCTGCGGCGTGCGGTACCAAAACCCGATCTCTTCGAGAGAAGCGGCAAGATCGCGGACGTCATCTACGCTGCACAGCGTGTTGGTCTGCGCGGAATAGAGATCGGCAATTTCCTGATAGGACCTCGTACCGTCGAAGAGTTGCGCCATCGCCCAGTTCGATGGGGGGAAGCGATACATCGCGTCGACGTTTCGCACGAACACACGAATAACAGGCCGGCCTTCTTCGATGTGCTCTTTCCATACGACATCGGGCGGGAAGCGCGGAGGCCGGTCGGAAAGTGTACGCGCGGGTATTTCGGGGAGCGCGACGTTAAGAACGCGGGTGAGGTTCACGGAGTGTCATTCAGGTGCATGGCGGCCGCCATGCCCGGGCGGAAGCTGCCACGCTCGCCGGTCAGTTCGACAAGCACTTCGAACGTGCCGCTGGCGGGATCGATCACCGGACTGATCTCGCGGACCAAAGCGACGTGCTTTTCGTTGGGCACGTCGGCCGACGTGATTTCGAATTTCTGGCCGTGGCGGAAGTGGCCGAAGAACTTTTCTGGCAGCGTGAATCGCATCAATAGTGGGCCTTCGGCGGTGATCCAGAAGAGGCGCTCACCTTTGGCGACGCTTTGCCCTTCGCGAACGTAGCGGCGGGCGACGATGCCGCTAAATGGAGCGGTCACGCGCGTCTTATCGAACTCCAGTTCGAGCGAGTGCTCTTCTTGCTGCGCGGTGGCATGTTGCTCGGTGACGCGCTGGATGTCCCACTGCTCCGATTCAGCTTTGTACTTCGCGTGCTGTAGTTCCTCTTCGGAAATGAGGCCCAGGTCCCATCGGCGTTGCGCGCGGCCGTAGTCGGCCTGGAAGACTTCGGCTTCGGCCTTCCAATTCTTGATCTCGGCAGCGATTCCACGCGTCTTGGCACGGGCGGCTTCGAGGTTGGCGGCGAGTTGGCGGTCGTCGAGTTGCGCCAGGAGGGCGCCGGCTTTCACACGCGTAGGTACGTCGGCAAAGATCTTCGTGACGATTCCGTCGCGCTGCGCTGCCAGGTCCAGTTGATGCTCGACGACGATCGGGCCTGTGACTACCAAACCTGCTCCGCGAGTCGCGAGCACGGGCGTTGGAGGCGGAGCGGCGGCCGGAACGAAAGCGGAAGCGGTGGCTGACGAAGCGGCATTTGTGGTTGAGGGCGTCACCGGCCGGTCATCACCGCAGGCGGCCAGAAACAGGAGACATGCACTCGCCACAATTGGTTGAAGTTGGCGCATCGGTTCCCTTCTTGGCACGTTCACCAGCCCAACCAGGACCAGAACTTCGAAACGATCCATACATAAGGGTGTCGCAGCAATACGTAGCCAGCGGGATAGGTACCCACCTTAACCTTGCCGCGGCCTTCCATGCCAGCCCGAATGGCTCCGTCCGGATTCTCGATCGCGACACGCGAATAAAATACGGGACTTTCTCGAAGATTCTCCGCTTGCTGGCTGACCATCACGACTTGGCCACGAAAAGTTCGCGCAGGATAACTGTTTAGTTTCACGGAAGCGTTTTGCCCGTTACGAAGCAGGCCGGCGTCTTCGTCATCGATCGCGACATCGACGATGACGCGCGACGTGTCTACTACCTCGGCAAACGAATCACCCAGTGCGAGCTTGCGGCCGGCGAAAGAGTCGACATGCGGCGTGGCGACAAATCCGTCGATCGGAGATCGCAGCTTGGACTTGTCCAAGACCTGTTGCGCTCGCGAAAGTTCGGCCTGCCAATAGTCTGCCTGGACTTGCTGTGCGCCCGCCGCACTGCCGTCGTTTACGGCCAACGCGTGGTTCATTTGCATTAGGGCGGATTCGTGCTTGGCCTGCGCTTCGGCAAGGCCGTAGCGCGAATCCCAGTTTTCCATTTCGGCAATTACGTCACCGGCCTGAACGCGGTCGCCTTCGTGAACGAGCACTTTGTAAACCACGCCGGGGGTTTCCGGCTGAATCTGAACACGGTAAAGAGGAGTGACTACGGCGTCGCCGTCCACGCGTAGCGGAAACGGAAAGGCCACAAGGAAGAGCAGTGCCACCGCGCAGGAGCCGACGATCAGGGCGCGCCGCCGCTTCTCCATCGCCATGAACCGGCGTTTGCGGACCAGAACCGGCTCGATCATCGATATGAACGGCACCTCTTTGTACATTTGCGCATTACGCAGAGCGACAGTGGCCTGGCTGCTGAGCAACTGGAGAATTTCGACGTGCGCGGGACCGAGGAAATCGGGATCGCTCGATTCCAGCGCCAGCATCCCGACGCGGCCGGTATCATCGTTCAAAGGCATGGCGTAGAATCCGCGCATGCCCGACTGCGCGAAGTAGTTCCTGAATTTCGCGACGGTTTCCTCGCGATTCGAATCGATCTCATCTCCGCGCTGGCGAACGTGGATGATCTCTTCCGACAGCGACGCCCATTGCAGCAAATCATTCAGCGGCGCGATGTCCGGCGCATCGGTATGAACCTGGGTAACGCCGCTGACCGCGCTCAGTTTGAAACGCCCGTGGTATTCGAGGGCGATCGCGGCTCTCTCATACGGAATTACCGCTTGCGGGGCGTTCACGATCGTTTGCAACATGCGTTCGAGATTCAGCGTCGAGGTGATCTCATGGCTGACGTTGTTCAACGTCTCCAGAATCTCGACCTTGCGCTCGGCCATCAACAGGCCGGCGTTGTGAAGCGCGTTTGACGCCGTATCGGCCAGACTGCTCAGGACGAACAGGTCGTCGTCGTTAAATGTGGCGCCTTCTTCCTTGTTGATCGCCTCGACGCAACCGACCAGCGATTCGCGATCCATGATGGCCACCGCGATCAGCGTTCGAACCCGATCTTCGCCTTCTTGCCGATTGCGCTCCACCAGGCGCGGATCCAGCTCGTCGGCAATGCAAACGGCTTCGCCGGTGTTCGAGAGCTCGCCGATGACGCCTTCGCCGGATTTGACGACTTGTCCTTTGAAGGCGGTCGGATCGTGCCCCGCCTGATGCATCAGCTCAAGCGACTCATCCGGGTGAAGGAGCCAGATGTTCACCGCTTCACAACCGAGGATTTCCCGGAACTTGGTAGTCACCAATGGCAACAGCAGCTCCATCTCGAGCGTGGACGAAAAAACTTTCTCCAGATCGTAGAGCTGGGTTAGGCGCGTGATCGAGCTCAGCGTGTTTTGCCGCTCAGTCTCGTAAACCTCTGCCGCTACGAGCGAGGCTCCAACGGCGCCGGAGATCGACACCAGTGTTTCGATCATTTCCCCCGTCGGTTCGTCCTCGAAACAAAGCACTTCCAGTGCACCGATCAGGTCGTCTCCGTTGGAAAGCGGGACATAGTCCAGGGAACGCACCGTCCGGCGGGCATCGACGTGCGGATAATCTTCGCGTTTAAGTTGGAGGTGAGACTTGCGGATTGGCTCGCCGCTACGGAACAATTGTCCCAGCGTGCCGACCTCCGCGAGGATGGTCTGATCGTGGATTGCCGCGTCGCCGACGGTCGCTCGGGAGATCCAGTAGGTGTCAGTGCCATCCGATACGAGCGTGTATACGGTTACCGCCGAATTTGGAATGAGATCAACGGCAAAGCTCGCGTAGACTCGAGCCCTGGATACGACTTCTTGTTTTTTAATCAGTTCTGCAAACAGAGCTGCGACGGCACTTGCAGAATTTTGGCGTAAATTGGGCAACGATCAACTTCCTCCGTAACCCGTTGATACGTGAGACGCCGCACAACTTGGTTTCTTGCTTTTTCTGCGAAGGTTATCTAATTTGAGCGCGCACTCTAACAAACGGAAAGTAAGTGTGTCAATGGCATTGACCCGGCCGAACGGGTCTCGAAGGGTGGCGTAACTTGGAACTTGAGATCAGAACTCAGAACGGCATCAAAGTGGTCAAGGTGAAGGGGCGGTTATGCATGGGCGCGCCGCTGGATCGATTTAATACCGATATGAACGAGATGCTGGCCAATGGAGAGAACAAGATCGTGCTGGACCTGGCGGAGATGCCGACGATCGATTCGAGCGGCATCGGTGCGCTGATGCGTCACTTGACGGCGGCGAGAAAGGGAGGCGGAGCCATCTGCCTGTACAAGCCCACAACGTTTACGCTGCAGAGCTTAAAGCTCGTCAGCCTCTTGAATCTTTTCAACGTGTACGACGACATGCCGAACGCGGTCGCGTCATTGCAGTAGGTTCGGCGGTCGGCCGAGCGGCGCACGCCCCAAAAGGCTTATTCGAAGTCCCGGCACACTGTGACACGACCAAGACTGGCGTCAATCAATTTCAGCTAAGCGTTGTTCATAGGAATAGTTGGGCTTGAGACGGGCGTCCTCTGTCGGAACAGGCGTCTGACCGCTCGAAATCGTCCTCACGTCGGGCCGCGCCTGTTTCTTGGCATATAGAACTTGATCCGCCCGCGCCAGCATGGCTTCTGCCGTGTCGGAATACTGATACTGGGCCGAACCCGTAGAGTAGCGAATCTCGATTTTTTCGCCGTTGCACTCGATCTTGGGGGCACCGGTCCGTTCGAGGATGATATCGACCTTGTCTCTCGGGCACTCCGGCAGGATAACCAGGAATTCGTCGCCGCCCAATCGCACGGGTATATCGCAGGCCCGCACAGCCCGTTTCAACCGGCGTGAAAATTCCTTCAGGGCCGCGTCGCCGGCTGCGTGTCCATACTTGTCGTTGATCTCTTTGAAGTAGTCGAGATCGAACAGAACGACCGCCAATGGCTCGCCCGTTTTTTCAGCGCGAGCAATTTCCTCTTTCAGCCGGCGCTCGCCCAGGCGGCGGTTGTGCAGGCCGGTCAGGGGATCGAGAATTGACAGGTCATAGAGTTTGTCGGCTTTGACCCGGTGTTTCGCGGCGATATGCAATTGATTTTTGAGCAACACCTTGGTTTGACTGTGGCGAAGCACTTCGTGGCCGCGACTGCCCAACACGAGCAGCAGGATCAAGCTCACGGTGATCGTAGCTGCGGGCTGCTCGCCGAATCCGCCTTGTAGAGCAAAGAGAAGAGAAATGGCCGCGACCAGCGCCACGATTTCCAGCGCCGCATACCGCGTATCCCTTTTCAGCCCATGCTCGAGTTCCTGAATACTCTGCTGCAGTGCCTCGTATTCACCAGCTCGATCTAGGCTTTTGTTCGCACCGTCATTCATGGCCCGCACGCTTCTCGCTTCCCGTTGGGAAATGTTCTCGTCGGCATCTCGAACCGGCCAGTACACGAGCTTATCCCGCCTCGCACACACGTACTGGCTGGACCTATACCTGGTGGCCCGACCCAGTAAGTTTCGCATCTGCGTACGTAGCGGCCTATAGGACGAAAGATTGAGGTGCTTAGCCGACGGTACTAGGGTAAGGCCCTGATACCAAGCCAGATATGAGCTGATCAAGAGGTCAGGGTCGTGTAAAAGGGGGACTTGAGGGACCAGAACGAAGGGCTACGTCTCCCAGGAAGACCTATTCGCCGACCCAACACTTGCTTGAAGTCTCGCGGGAGCTGAAAAGCCTAAGTGTAGAAAGCCAAAACCGCTTCCCTGGGCCGTTGTATGGACCTTTTAAATGCATCCGGTTTACTGAGCAGGTCCTATGGCTAAAGACCAATTGGCAGGTTTTTGATAACTGTCAAAATCAGGCAGCGGGACGTACGCCGGTCACTCACTAAGTTTCCGACACCTTCCAAATCTCGGTTCCTACGGGTAGGTCGTCTCTTTTGACTGACGGTTCTAGTTGGATGATTAGTCCGCTTTGGACAGGTGAGGGCCAACCAAGACCATACAACTGGACCTTGGTTACGGTTCCATCTGGCTTCCGAAGCTCTAACTGGTCGCCCGGTCTAAGGCGCTCGCCTTCTGTCGGGTCCACTAGTGAATAGGGTACGACCGGACAAGGGCAGATGCATCGTCCTGCAACCTCGAAAGCGTCAGTAACGATGATTAGACGGCGTTGAGTCGAGCCCATGCCTACCTGTAGTGCTCCAGATAGTACAAGGCGCAAAACGCGATGATCAGAGTTCCGACTGAGAATGCCAGCGGGCTTAGGCTTCGCGCCGCGCGCTTCCAATCCGCAGTGGCTAGGAAGAGTAGAATCGTAGGAACGAGCGCCAGGATTGATAGCTGGAAAATGTGCGCCGCTACACCTTCGTCAGGCTGTAGTGGGTGGCTGTATCCGCTGAGGACTGCTAGCAGGGCGATTGTCGACAGAAGAATTAGAACGTAACCGAAAAGACGGTTGATCAGAGGGGCTGAGCGCGTGAGTCGAGATGTCTCGGTTTTCAAAGTGCGCCTCCAAGTACTTTATATCGCAAAGTCATAACCAAATGTCAAGGACCAGAAGTCCGTTTTCCAGATGGGTTGCGAAAATGTGGCGGCCCGCACGACCTGAACTCGAGCCTCTCCGCCCGCACAATCTTGCTCGTACGATCTTCGAACGAGGACAAACGGCGCCCTAAACCTTGGAATGAAGTCGCTAACGTTGGCTCAAGTAGGTGTTAAGCGCCCGAGAGATTCGTTCGGACACTGCCGTGCCGGTTCTATCTTGGAGCTTTCTCAACCGTGCGAGAGTTTTCTTTTCTAACCACGGCATACTTATCGCATCGCGGTCTCGGTTTTGCGCTTCGTTGCGACGGGAACCATCGCCCGCACCCTCGTCAGAGAAACATAAATACGAATGAAGCCGGATCGCAACAGGACCTGCCGCTGTTTAGCGGACATCCCGTGCTTCGCGAGCACCCACTTCTACCTGCATGGCGGTATGTTTGGGGAAGTCCACGTCGCGGCCACGTGCAATGAAATTATTGTAGATCGACCGGCTCGCTCCCAACGCGCCCATAGAAATGGCCAACGGATGCGACTGCACGGCGGCACCTACTATTATTCCAACAACCTTAAATCCACCTGCCCCGCCCTCCGCGCGATTAAGAGTTTCGTCTTCGTGAGTTGCCGCAGCCAATCCCACAGAAATCGCTGTTCGCAAATATCGAGCCTTCGGCGTTTGAGGAACGCTCCCACCTTCGGAATCGAGGCTCAACTTAGCAGCGGCCTCGGACTGCACTCCGTTCAAAATGCCATCGATCTTCGATTCAACTCCATTGGGTAGAGTTAAATCCCGAAACACGAAGCGCAGCTGTCCATTACGTTTCCAATGCCTTGAGGCCCGTACCTGTACAACCGAGCCCTTTAACAAGGTCCCCTGCGGAAGAACGAGCTTGTCATCGACAAGCATTGGTTGAGAGACAACTGCCTGCACTTCGGCACCGTTCTGGGTCGTGCCGGAATTTAACGGCGTCATCAGGGTCGCGCGTACCACGCTTCCCGGGGGAATCGGAGTGCTGATCCCAACTGCCATGGCTGGCGTGAATGGTTCGAAACCGAAGTTCAAGGGCTGTTGGAGTTCAGCAAAGTATGCTGTTCCGGCTTCGAGGTATTGGGGATGCCACGGAAGTTGCGCCACGGCGGCTCTTTCGAGTCGATGGAATCGGCCCGGTTGCTTCACTTCCGCCACTGCGTGGTCAATTTGTTGCCGGACTTGTTCGGCAACCTGTTTTTCCCGCTGCTGCACTTTTTGCTTTGCGCTTTGCTTCTTGAGAGCGCCGGCCGTCGTGACAAACTGAAGCACCCCACCGGATCCTTTAACCACGTTGGTTTCAATCGGGAGGAGTTCCCCGTTTGCCAACGAAACATTCGTAAAGCCAACCTGCACGTCTCGTCTCGGACTTAAGTTGGCATCCAACGCCGCGAAGGTTCGCTGCCGAATAGACACATCCTCGATCTTCGAAATCCTTCCCGTCACCTTCATCCCAGCCGGGATCACCAATTTGTCGAAAGCATATACAGCCGCGGTGGTGTGGCCTCGAATCGGCTGGCCTATGGTTCGCACGCGCACCTCGGAGTCGAGTGCCACCTGCAGGGCGGTGCCTTTCGGAACCGTCAGATTTACACTCTCTGGTTCGATGGGTGTGTGACGAATCGCTGATTGCGGCGTCACATCATGGGGCGCACGACGCTGGGCATCAAGCTGTTGCGCAGAGGTAGAGTAACAAAAACTGCAAAGGAGGCATGTTGCAATGCTTCTTCGAATCATTTGTATCCCCTTGAGGTTCCTGTTCCTTCATGGTGCCGCTGGTGGCTCACGGTTATCCGCAATGCCAGCCAGATGACGATAGAATGCAACGGCGCGATTGATAGCGGACGATTCGTTTCTTCCGATCATGCGACTCGCTGCTGCTCCTGTGCGTACGATGCTGTAGTAACGCCACACATCATCGGACTCGCGATCTAGAAAATAGATCGATTGCAAGTCACCGGGACGAAGTAGAGGAACCACGAGGTAGTGGATCGTAGTGACATTTTCGACTTCAACAACGACACGGGATGCGGAAACCTCGACAACATACATTTGATAGGTTGCTTTACCGGACAAGTTGTCTGTCTGCTCGAAGTACAGTGGTTTGCCCGCTTTCAATTCTTCCGGGGTGAAGTCGGCACGGATGTGATCACCCTGCAGGACGACGGCGTGGGCATCGACCACCAAGATTCGCCAACGCTTGCGGGTCACGGACCAATAGCGCAGACCTTTCAATGCTGAAATCGCGCCAAGCCGTTGAAGTAAGCCATCCGCATTTGAACTGGAGTGAAACCGAGCGACCGTCGTGACCAAAGTGGAGAAGCCCGGAATATTCCAGTCTGTGCAGGAGGGTGGGACCCAGTCGCGCCCCAATGCTTCGGCGCTCCAAACTGTTACCGCGGGCGGGAGGCCAAGCGAGGGGTACGCGGGATATGCTTCAGTCGTGCATGGAGGTCGAGGGGCCGACGGTATCTGAGCCTCAAGCGTAACCGCTCCGGTAGGAACGTTCACTGAACGATGAGCCGCCAGCCTCGGAATCAACGGAGGCAGCAGCAACAGGAGAGTCGAGAGCATCCAGACGTCGGCCGATTTCGGTCGGCGATTCCTAGCCGGTATCACGTTTTCGTTGAAACGAAAGCTCCTGACTGAAACACTCAATTTCGACGCCATTGTTGACTCTGCGTTCAGAACTTGTATTCCAAGTTGAGCTGCATGCGGCGCGGAGGCAAAGCCGCCACCGGCATGTTGAAAAATGGCGAGGAGATCACGCCGATATACGTCACGTCATTTTGGTGGTTCAGGACATTGAACGAATTGAGCGTGACGGCCAGCGTTCTGGCTTCTTTTGGCCTTCGAGATAGCACGAAGTCGTGCGAAATATTGAGATCTAAGTTGATTAAACCCGGCCCGTGCAAGGTGTTTCGCGCGAAGCCCTTAGGCCGATCGTTTACTACGCCGTCGTGATTTTCATCACTCCCGGTCGTAACGTCGACCGGTTTGCCGGAATAGATCGAAAGTGCCGCTCCCACGGTGAATAACTTGGACGGATGCATCGATCCCAATAGATCGAACTTGTGCCTGCGATCGTTGTCGGATCTTGCCCAGTCGGCACTCGGATTGAAACTGTCTGCCGGAAAATAGGTAATGCCGCTTGTGTTGTTGTACGTCTTGCTCAGCGTGTACTGCACCTGTCCGTTAAAAAAACGAGATGGCTTGCCCCGAAAAGTTATCTCAAGAGCGTTACTTTTCTGGTAGCCATCGGACTGCATCTGTCGTTCCTGGCCGATATCAGGATTAGGGCGGACAACCGTACTGGGCAGAGGAGCATTTGCATCAACCGAGCGAAACAAGTCGATACCGCGAGACCCCACGTACGTTGCACTGAGCGTGCTCTTCGCCGTAATTTGCCGTTCGATTCCGATGCTGTATTGAAAAGTGTATGGAATCCTCAATCGACTGTCGAGGTCAACGACGCTGGTCGGCACGCCCTCCAGTGATTCAGGAGTCTCTGGATAAATCGGAGTAACGGGTATGAACCGCAGGAGCGTCACTCCGTCATAGTGGAGCAAATCGGATATGGGGCGAGGGCCGGTGCGATCGTAGAACACACCGGCACCGCCACGAATGACCGTCTTGCCTCGCTTACTGGGTGCGTAGGCGAAACCAAAGCGTGGCGCGAAGTTGTCCGAGATATCGTGAAAGAAATTCTGCCAGTAATATCGAAGACCTACCGAGAATGAGAAATTGGGTTTCCATCGAATGTCGTCCTGAACGGACGCCCCGAAGACCTTCTCCAGAAAGGCCACGTGAGGTTGCCCGCTCTGCAGGACAAACGCGGACGGCAGAAGGTGTTCATAGTCTGAAAGGCTGGCGAAGGTGTAGGTCCCGCCGCTATTTGTGGAATCGTCGAAACCGCGTCGACTAATATCGGGCGACTCCGCGCTGAAACTTATCGTGTGCCTGCCGTTTGCATACGTGGTGATGTTGGCACCGTCGAAATGACTTTCCGTACGCTCAAAGTTGGCCTGGGCACCCCCTCCGGTGAAAGCGCCCGATACGATGATCTGAGGTGCCGAATTCGCGCTCGCGGTTCGCTGATCGTTGTATCCAACGAGGAAACGGAGTTGATTCACCCATCTCGACGAAAAAATATGCCGGTAGCTGACGTTCACTTCATGCTCGAGTGAAGTAGTGCTATAACCCGCCTCAGGTAGTGTCGTGCCTCCAACGTTCTGATTAACGAAAGACTGGTGCTCGTAGGAATATCCGATCCAGAACTGATCTCCGTTCGCAAAATCGTGAAAGGCTCGTCCTGACCCGAAGAAGTGATGTATCGGAGCGGGGACGCTTTCGTGAACCGGGCCACTGATACTCTGTGCGTTAACGAAAGCCTGGGTGTCGTCGAAATCTTGGTCCAGAGATAGTAGAAACGTATTCCTCCTGTTGTGACCGAGTGGACCAGTGAGCGAACCTTCATAGAACTGACGCTGCTCGGGCGGTTTTTGATCGGCGAACGCGTTGCGAGCATCGAACACGGAATTGCGAACGAGAAAATTGATCGTGCCGTGGAAATCCGGCGTTCCACTCTTGGTGACGATCTCGAGTCTCGCTCTACCGGGTCGCGAGAAGAGCGCGGAGTAGGGATTCTGATTGATCTTCACTTCCTGAACCGCCGAAGGCGTCACTCCGGGTCCATTCGCTTCTAGACCATTGACAACAAGCGTCACGCCGTTGGTGCCGATCGCACTATCGTCTAGAAATCTCGATAGAGTCGTGATGTAGTCCTGATCGAAGACAGGTACACGGTCGAGGGTGTCGCGGTCGATCGTGTTCGCGTTCTGGTTATCCGCTACGTCGGTGCTGATTTGCACTGAGGCGTCTTGCGCCCCCACCGCGACCACCTCGTTCCGTGTCGCGATGGACAGGGTAATGTGGAGCGGTGCGATCGGTGCCTTGCCGACGCTTACGTCTACCTTTTCTTCCCGAAAACCTTCGGCCAGGATGTCGAGGTTGAACACTCCCGATGAAACCTGTTCGATGTGAAAGTTACCGCGATTGTCTGTACTTGCGTGGGCAACGGCGGCGCCATCTGCATCGATAACCAGCACTTGAGCGCCCGGAACACCCGCGCCGGACGGATCTACTACGGTCCCAGTTATGGAAAAAACCGTTTGACCAGGCAGTTTTTCGAGTCCTTCGAGGGTTGTTGATCTCTTTTCTGGGAACCTGCGCCGTCCCGGTTCGGCGCTGACTCGGTGAAATGTGCCCATCAGCAGAAACGCCGTAAAGGGCCAAACCATTCGCTTCCGAATTGCCTTATAACCATCGGGGAGACTGTGTCTGACCGCGCACGTCTGGATCAACCCCTGCTTCCACGCCTGCAACCGCTGCATAACCACGACGTTGCCAAACCGAACCTAAATACCCAATGAACGAGTGAAAAACATGAAGGGCGAGGGCATCGCTCAAGGTGAAAAGGGTGTCGTGGTGGTCGGCTGTCCGAAATGCCGCAAGAAATTCAGCACAGTGCCAGAGTTTCTCGATCACATCACCGACGATGTTCTTCCGAAAATAATCGATTCCCTTTCGGCGACATGTAACGACGAGAGACTGGCTGCAATCTGGTAATCGGACGTGTTTACGAGGCGATTGCCGCAAAGGAGCAACGACGCTTGAGGCCCGTTGAGACTGACATCGAAGAGATCGCTTTGCTGACGGCCCAGATGGGCATTCGAAAATAGGTCGACGAGAAGAACGCCTCGAATTGGGTCTAGAGCATAGTTGGCGAGCGGGTACCCACTCATCCTCGACCCCTCACCCGCGCCCTCTAAAATCCCGGCGCAGAGTTTTGGAAAGTCCACTGGCACCGGACGCCCGTTCCATGCCCACCGGGCGAACGAGCGGATCCGCGAGCCGTTACAGCAACTTCGCGGACTCGGCCTTCACCTGCCCCAGGATGGAATGTCGGGGTCTTTCGTGTAGGCGTGGGCGAGGAAGCGTGTCATTTCGACGGCGAGAAATTATTTTTGGCTCAGCAGATAAAGGTCGGCGTGACCGCCTGGGCGAGCGTACACGATGGTTGAAAGGTCTTTGCTGAAATCGTAGGCGGTGCCGGAATAGCCTTGGCGAAACGAAAACGGAAGCTTGAGGGCAACCTGCGAGGGCCCGGTGAGTTTCCCGTCGTGCCAGGGCTGGCGATACAGGGTGGTCTCACCGTGGGAGGCGGCTAGGTACAGGATGAATTTGCCATCGGAAGAAAAATGCACGACCAGTGTGCTGAGCTCCGGCAGCAACGGTGTGCATTTTCGTTCCGCCAGCGAGAATTCACTCACACCGACAGATCCCGTTCCCGTGTTCACCGAAGAAAGCAGAAACCTTTCATCCGACGAAGCGTCCCAGACCGCTCCGCAATTGTCCCCAAGCTTCTCGATCTTCGAGCCGTCCACCGGCACTTTCCAGATCGAGAGCTTGGAGACGTCCGTCTCCTGGCCCCCCAGATAGACGTAATTCGGATCCGGGCTTGGCGAGCCATACCCGCCTGAAGAACCCATCCAGGGAACTTGACGCAGGCCCGTGCCATCGGTGCGAACGATGTAGATCTTCTGCGCACCACTCTCTCTGTCGGCGAACATGAACTTCGAATCGTCGGAGGAGAATGCAACGGTGGTTAGCGCTGTGCCGGAGGCAATTTTGACGCGATCGCTGCCGTCCAGATCCGAAATCCAAAGATCTCCCTGCTGGGCATTTCCCGACAGAGTGATGTAGGAGACGCGTCGGCCATCCCAGGAGATCGCGGGCTGTGTGGCCTCCTCGGAGACCAAATCCCGCGACTGTTTCGTCTTTGTGTGATAAATGGTGAGGAAACCCGATCGCTTGCCATTTACAAAAAACATTCCTCTTCCGGAAGGGTCGAGCGTGGGAGACAGATCCGGACCAGCGCCGAAAGTCACCTGCCGGAGTGCGCCATCGGCTAGACGGTACTCCCAAATATTGGTGACGTCGTTGACGGTTCGGCTGCAGAGCAGGGTTTTGTCCGGCTCCTCCCAGACAAGGCCCGTGGGGCTTCCGGTCAATTCGCCGATTTTCTGGGAAGCATGTGTTTTGCCGTTGACACGCAAGAGGGTCAGGCTGGTCGAACCGGATATTACGTCATTTCCCGTGGTGACGACCAGATCATCCTGGCTGTCGGGGAAGGGCAGGAGATCCGTCGCGCTCGAGCCCGCGGCCGCTTGAAAAATCATTTCCTCCGCGAGTCCCGCCTTCGACCTGCGGAAGACTGCGTTTCCATTGAATTGTCGGATAAAATACAGAAAGGAGCCATCCGGAGAGGGTTTCAGGCCTTGACCGGAGACGACGATCGTAGAAGCGCCACCAAGCGTCGGCACACTGCGGGTTTCATCGGAGAAACCAGCGTCGTAATAGATCTGGGTGCCATCCGGCGAAAAGCTGCTCACGACTTTGTTTGTCGAATCGTTTGTGAGCTGCAGCGGTTCTCCGCCGGAGGCTAGCATTACAAAGACCTGATCAATTTCTGCGACCGTGGAGGTGAAGGCCACCGTGCGCCCGTCGGGAGAAACCACGGCGCTGTTCATCGGCTTGTTCCAATGACTGATTTGCGTGACCTTCCCGCCTGCGGCGACCCCGTTCGAGCGGGGCCAAAAGCGATAGGCCGCAAAGCCTACAACGAGTGCCAGCAGGCCTGCGGCGACGAAAGCGTAGCGCTTGCTCGCAACACCCGCGGGCGTGACGGCGCCGACCGAGTTCGCTTGAGCGTCCGTAGAGCCATAGCCATCCGTGGGGCTCGCGCCGGTTACCTCGCCGCTTCCTCGCCTCACTTTCCCGGAACTAGTATCCCGCTTCAGGCGCTTCAGGTCGGTACGCAATTCTGCCGCCGAGTTATAGCGAAGATCGCGGTCCTTCTCCATGGCCTTGTCGATGATTCGTTGCAATTCGGCGGGAACGGCGGTGTTCAGCCGGGCCGCTTGCGTCGGCTCTTTGTGCAGAATCGAGTCGAAAACTGCGCCAGTACTTTCACCAGAGAATGGCAAGATGCCCGTGGCCATCTCGTACAGAACCGCACCGAAGGAAAAAAGATCGGTACGGGAGTCCAGCGACTTGCCCAGCACCTGCTCCGGCGACATATACGCGACGGTCCCCAGAGTGCTTCCGGGGCTCGTGAGCTGATCTGGGTCTACCTCCAACGTCGCAAGAGTGGCTTCGGCGGCGGTGTTGCGTTCGGGAATGACTTTCGCAAGACCAAAATCGAGAATTTTGGCATGCCCGCGATTCGTGACGAACAAATTGGCAGGTTTGATGTCACGATGAACAATTCCTTTCGAATGTGCGGCGTCCAATGCGTCGGCAACCTCGATACCGAGGGCGATGATCGACTCAACCTCCATTGGCTCATTGGCGATAGTGTGCTTGAGTGTTTTTCCTTCGAGAAATTCCATGGCGATGAACGCTGTGCCGTTCTCACCGCCGATGTCGTGAATTGTGCAGATGTTCGGATGATTCAGTGCGGATGCGGCTTGGGCTTCGCGCCGAAAACGGGCGAGTGCCTGAGGGTCACACGAAACGTCCTCGGGCAGGAATTTCAGGGCAACAAAGCGGCCGAGACGAGTATCTTCCGCCTTATAGACGACACCCATCCCACCACCACCGAGTTTCTCAACGACGCGATAGTGGGAGATTGTCTGGCCGATGAGTGATTGGGAGTTCGCCATTTCGGCGCTCATCTTAGGTTGCGGCCTGAAGCAAGTCAACGAAGGTGGACTGCCTTGCGGTTCGACGACCATCGCTGCGTTGCGACGAGCACAAACTTTGGGAGAGTTGCCCAAAGTTGGGGATCGTCCCAGGTAACGCTACCTCTTCGACAGTTTGCTCGGTGGGCCTCAAGTACTCATGGCGCATCCCGTAGCGTCTGCTGAACGGAATTCGGGTACTTCGCGGCGTATTTCTGTAGTTTCTTCCGATCAATCGGTTTGAAACTCAATTCATCCAACGCCGTCGGCAGTTCTTCCTGCCTTTGTAGGTACACCCAGTCGAGCAGGGCTTTGATTTCTGGTTCTGCAATCTTGTACGCCTCGTGCCGAGTTCGCTTTTCCTGAAAGCCCAATACAGATTCTGGCTGATGTGACGGTAGACGATGTGTATAGATGCGCTCTGAAACTTCCGCGGGAAACCGGTCGTAATGCATGTGAGAGCGGAGGGACTCGGTGTTGAAATTCCCCATTCCGCGAGCGCCGATTCGAGGGAAATGTACGCGTGGGGCCGCAAAATTCCTACGAGTTCCCGAGCGGAAAAGTCATGCGCCAGCTTGTTGACGTAGACCCTGCGCAAAATATGTTCGACAAGGCCCCGCCGCTGTCTTCGCAGGGCATTTCCGACGACAACTTCGGCAAGCGGCGCGCCAATTCGTCTGATCGCAGAATCGACGACCGCAGAGATTCTTTTCGTAATGTCGCGGCCCATTCCAAGAATTCGTTATCCTCCTACAACCATTCCCCGAATACGCTTTTCACCGCAGCTCGCAGACTTTCAAAGTTTTCGTGTTCAAGTTCGACGTACACATCCTCTGGCAGGACGGGTCTCCGTTTCCGCTCGGCATAGTTTCACGTCGATTTTTTCGATTCGTTCCTGGATCTGCCCCCCGTCCAACTCGCGCCCCAAGATAGCAAATGATTCTTCAGCGTCGCATCGAGCTTCGCTCCCTGCGACAGCAAAAGGCGGATATCAAATGCGTCTCTCGTTTTCATGATGCTTCGTGACACGAACGACTCTGCTTTCTGAAGCAGCAGAGTCCCGCGAAGCCGTGGGAATCAGTGCCGTTCCCTTTTCATCCGCAATTCCCTCTTCCACGACCTGACGCGCCAACACCGAACCGATCCACCCATTCTTGTCAGGTCCACGGTGAACAATCTCCGTTTCCCCGGATCCCTGAATCCATAACCGAAGGAAATTCTCGCCTGCCCTTTCCCGTGCGAAACTCACCGGACCAAAGCCGAAGATACCCCCCACTTCGTTTAGTCGAGTCCGAAGTGCCTCTTCGAGTTCTTCAGCCGTTGGCAGCGTCTCGACTCGCGCGAGCAGGTCCAGGTCTTTCGAAAGCCGTGGACCTTGTGGGACAGCACAAGCGTCGCTCCTCCGACCAAGACAAAGTGATCGGGGAGAGCGCCGAACAGCGCGATCGCAGCTTCCTCCATAAGAGTAAGGATTCGAGCCTGGTCTTCTGAGAAATCACGTTCCGGATACCGGGCAATTCTCTCCTGCAGAGTCATGATCGCTGTGGCGAACAAATAGCGAATACCAATGAATCAGAATCGATGGAGTTCCCAGGGCGTGGATACGTTAGGCAGTAATAGGCGAATACAAGGCGAAGGTCCATCTCGCACTTATGGCACAATTTCGCTAAAAGTCCGTACGTTATTCAAATAGCGGGCGAGCCTGTAAGCCGGATTTTGTGCCGCACTCGTCCCAAAATTCGAGACGTGTGCGCGGCGATCATTCCTCTAGGCCATGGCTCACGCCATGGCTCCAGCAGCCTACCCGAGGGTTGCTCTTGGCAACGGCTTGCGCCGTCGCAAAGGGAGCGCGTCCTTTCGAACGCTGACTCGACGAGCCGGGCCGGCTCTCCCCTCCTATTTGGCCTTGCACCACGCGGGGTTTTCCGTGCCTCGTGTGTCACCACACGAGCGGTGGGCTCTTACCCCACCTTTTCACCCTTACCCGCGAACCGAGCAATTCGAAGACGTCTCGCAGGTTTTCCTGCGCGATGCCACCGTGCCGTTTCGCTGGCGGTATATTCTCTGTGGCACTTTCCGTGAACGAGCCCGCTGGCGTGAACCGAAGCTCGCGCTGCGCAAATCGCTCCCCTGGCGTTACCAGGCGCGTTGCCCTAATTCCTGATGACTCAGGACGGTGTCCGGACTTTCCTCCCGCCCGGCCATCTTTCGATGGCCAAGCCAGCGATCACCCGGCCCGCCCGCTGCCTCCATTATAACGCGCATTCCGCTCGGCAATCCGGCGTTATTGGGAGGACTTTACTTCAGCAGCCTGTCGAATTCGGGCTCAGTGAGAATGGTTACGCCGAGGTCCTTGGCTTTGTCGTATTTCGACCCGGGATCGGTCCCGACCACGACGTAGTCGGTCTTCTTGCTGACCGAGCCCGAGATTTTGCCGCCATGCTGCTGCACGAGTTCAGCGGCGGCCTCGCGCGATCGATTTGTTAGCCCGCCTGTAAAGACAAATGACTTGCCCGCAAATTTCCGACTCTTCAGAACCCGCTTTTCGGATGTCGGCCGTACGCCCACCTTGTCGAGCTTCTTGATGATCTTCTGGTTGGCCGATTCCGAGAAAAATTCTGCAATGCTCGCGGCCACTTTAGGGCCGACTTCGCCGACTTCGAGTAATTGCTCTTCGGTCGCAGCCGCCAGTTCATCGAGAGAAGAAAAATGCGCCGCAAGCAGTTGCCCGGTTCTTTCGCCGATCATTCGAATCCCCAATGCATAAATCAGACGAGCTAGTGAGGCGTTCTTGCTGGCTTCAATTTCATCGATCAAATTTTGTGCGGATTTTTCGGCGAAGCGTTCGAGGTGGATCAGCGTATCGAGTTTCAGCGTGTAGAGGTCAGCGACGTCTTTGACGAGACCTTTGCTCACGAGTTGATCGACGATCTTGTCGCCAAGGCCGTCAATATCCATCGCGTGACGGCTCGCGAAGTGCAGCAGCGACTCCCGTCTCTTCGCCGGGCAGGCCGCGTTGACGCAGCGATACGCAACCTCGTCCTCCGCCTTGTGAATCGTGCTCCCGCACTCGGGACACTTTTCAGGCATTCGAAACTCACGTCGTTGCGCGCCTTCTTTCACTACCTTCAGCACGTGTGGAATCACTTCGCCCGCACGTTCGATCAAAACGGTGTCGCCGATCTGCAGGCCGAGGCGCTCGATCTCATCCATATTGTGGAGCGTCGATCGACTCACCGTAACGCCGCCGACCTGCACCGGCTCGAGCACAGCCACCGGCGTCAGCGTTCCCGTGCGGCCCACCTGCACTCGAATATCATTCACAACAGTCGTTCCCTGCCGCGCCGGATACTTGTACGCGATCGCCCAGCGCGGCGCCTTTGCCGTAAATCCCAATTCCCGCTGAATCGGCGTCGAATTCACTTTGATCACAACGCCGTCGATCTCGTACGGCAGTCCCTCGCGCTTCGGTTCCCACGCGTCGCAATAAGCCAGGACCTTCTCGATGTCATCGCACAATTTCCAATCGTCCGACGCGCGGAATTTCAATAATTTCAACGCTTCAAGAGAGTTCGAATGCTTTGCGAACGGCTCCAATCCATCAACGAGCAGGTAGTAGGCGAAAAACTCCAGCCGTCGTTGCGCTGTGATTGAAGGATCGAGCACCCGCACCGATCCGGCAGCAGCATTCCGCGGATTCACAAAAATCTTCGCGCCCATCTGTTCCTGCTGCCGATTCATCGCTTCGAACGCCTTGCGCGTCATCAGGACTTCGCCGCGTACCTCGAATGTTGGCTTCAGTTTCGCCTTCTTGGTCAATGCTGCATCGATGCGCAACGGTACCGACCGGATCGTCTTCACGTTCGGCGTCACATCTTCGCCGGTCGAGCCGTCGCCACGGGTTACACCACGCACCAAAAGCCCATCTTCGTACTGCAGCGAAATGCTGAGACCGTCAAATTTATGCTCGGCGACATACTCGATTTTTTCCCGTCCGCTTCCCTGCCTCACGCGCCGGTCGAAATCCCGCAGCCCATCGTATGAAAACGCGTTGTCGAGGCTCAGCATCGGCCGCGCGTGCTGCACCGTCTGAAATCCCGCTCGTGGAGTGCCCCCAACCCGCGCCGTCGGTGAATCCGGTGTAATCCGCTTTGGATTCGCCGCCTCCAGCTCTTTCAGCCGGTTCATCAACCGGTCGTACGCGGCGTCCGAGAGCTCCGGCGCATCCAATACGTAATATTGGTAGTCGTGGTGGCGAATTTTGTCGCGCAGTGCTTCAATTTCCTGTTTTGCCGGAACCGCCTTAGGCATTGGAACCCTCGCAACAACGTTCACATTGATTTCGCATCCTATTATATAGAATGGAGTCTCTCCGGCGCGTTCGGCGCGCGGTGAAATCGCGATCGAAGAATCGCGTGAGACCAACGTCACCCAGGACGCGCAGATGACGGGCACCGTACAAAACGCTTTGTTGATCCACAACCCCAACGCCGGCAACGGCGGCAAGGCGCGGCGCCCGCTGCTCGATCAGGCTCGCAAGATTCTGTCGTCCGGTGGGATCGAAGCCGAACTCGTCGAGACGCGCGGCCCCGGCGACGCAACCGAAATCGCACAGCGCGCAACCACCGAAGGCCGCCAGCTCGTCATCGCGTGCGGCGGCGACGGAACGCTCAACGAAGTCGTCAACGGCCTCGCCGGCGCGCAAAATGGGCATCGCGTGCCCCTCGCGCTCTTGCCCGGCGGCACTGCGAACGTTCTCGCGAAAGAATTGAACTTGCCGTGGGACATTCCCGGCGCCGCAAAAAAACTCATCCACGGTGAAATCAAGGACGTTGCGTTGGGGTTGGCGACTCCGCTGAACGAACCGCAGAAGAAACGCTATTTCCTCAGCGTGGCAGGCGCCGGCCCGGACGGCATGATCGTCTACGCCATTGATCTCGATCTCAAAGCGCGCGTCGGCATCCTCGCCTACTGGTGGCAGGGCGCTCGCGAGGTCTTCCGCTACAAGTTTCCACATTTCCGTGTCATCGCCGCCGGCCAACAAATCGACGCGAGTCTGGTGGTCGTTGGGAGAACGAAACACTATGGCGGCCCATTCAAAATCACCACCGCCGCCGACCTCTTCGAAGACAAATTCGAGTTGATGACGCTGACGACGCAGAGCGGCTTTCGCTATCTCAGCTACTTGCCCAGCCTATGGTTCGACAAACTCCGCGGTACGGACGGCGTCAACTTCTGGAAAGCCGACACGATTGTCTGCGAACCGCTCGACGAAAATCCGGTCTACGCCCAGATCGATGGCGAACCGCTCGCGCGCCTGCCCGTCGAATTCAAGATCATTCCACGCGCGCTGAGGTTGCTGGTTCCTCAAAATGGGGCAACGCCAAAAGCGACTACCGGCAACTGATCTAACGATATGGACGTTGGTACGCAAGCTCTCGCATCGTTCGCCGTCGCGCGCGCCGTAGCACCTCGCGCGCCGTCGAGCGCCTGGGGCGTCATCATCGTCGCTGGGATCATCGCGAACGTGGATTTCTTCACGTCGATGTCCAGTCCGGTCACATATATCGACTGGCACCGAACCTACACGCATTCCATTCTCGTTTCGCTGATCGCAGACGCAATTCTCGCCGCCGCCTATTTATCTTTCAAGCGCAAAGCTCAATCCGGGAAGGAAACTCATCCAGTCGGCGCCATCGACGTCTCGAGCCGGCGATTCTTCGCCGCCGTGATGTTCGCCGGATTGCTTCATCTGGCGTTCGACGCCTGCCAATCCGCCGGCACGATGATCCTTTGGCCCTTCAGTTCGCGACGCATCGCAGCTGACTGGCTTCCCCGCGTCGATCCCTGGATCATCGCCATACTGCTCGTGGCGATTTTGCTGCCGGAACTGTCGCGTCTTGTCACCGACGAAATCGGCGCCAAGAATAAAAAACCCCGCGGCCGTGTGGGAGCGATCGTGGGTCTCGTTGCAGTATTTCTCTACGTCGGCGTTCGAGCGGACCTGCATGCCAACGCGATCGCTGCAATGCAAAATCGTACGTACTCGGGCGATTCGGCCCGTCGTGCCGCGGCGTATCCGGAATCCGCGTCGCTGATCACTTGGCATGGCATCGTCGAAACCGATCGCTCTCTGCGCCAGCTAACGATCAATGCTCTACCGGGCGCGAACCTCGATCCCGACAATGGCGTAACGCTCTACAAGCCCGAACCCTCCCCGACACTCAATCGCGCTCAACAGTCTGCGGCGGCGAAACAATTCCTCGCCATCGCACAATTCCCGAAAGCGTCCGTCGAGCAAATTCCTGACGGCTTCCAAGTTCAGATACGAGATTTACGATACGCGGCGACCGGCGACACGCAGCACGAAATAGCCGCTGAAATGCGCCTCGATTCCAACGGGAAACTTCTGGATGACGAGCTGATTTGGTCGCGAGGACCGTATCGCCGCTGAAGCCGCTAACGTTTCACTTCTTTTTCGTGCATCACTACGCGCGATAACCCGTAGCTCACCGCCACCAGCACAACGATCAAGCTAACGACGAGCAACTTGTGCGCCGCCAAAAACGGCAGAGCCTGCGAGCCGTATTTCACGGCAAGATACCCGATCGCAAAATAGCGCACGGCGCGCGCCAGGGTAATCGCAGAAGCAAAGCTCCACAGCGGCACGCGAAACACCCCCGCCGCAAGCACGAAAAACTTGAACGGCGTCGGCGGTGGCAGCAGCGCGGCGACAAGCATCCCGACAAATCCATTCCGCTCGACCCAGTGCCGAATCCTCTTCGCCCGCTTCCCCGCCTTCTCGTGAAACGCCGCCTCTTCCACTTTGCGCGCGAGAAAATAAAGCAACACGCAGCCCAGTACCGACCCTATCGTCGCCATCGCGGCATACAAAACCATGCGCGCCGGCCGCTGGATCGAAAGCTCGATCAGCAGCAAATCGTTGATTACCGGAAAAGTTAGCACCGACGAATCAAGGAACGAAATTAGAAACAAACCAGGCGCGCCAAGCCCACCGGCGAATAACACGATTTTTTGCTTCCAGCCACTAAGGTTTCCCGGCAAACGACCAGCCTCCGTCAAAGTCTGCGCGCCAAATCCAGCATCAGCGGGCGAACGATCCGCCTCGAACCACATCCACAATCGCCCGCGTCAATTCCGACAGGTCCACCGGATCGATCACAAACGGCGGCGTCAAGTACATCACATCACCAAACGGTTTGATCCAGCATCCCTTCTCCACAAATTGCGCGCGCAATTTCGCCGCATCGAAGTTCGCTTCCATCTGCACTACGCCAATCGCGCCCTTCACTCGAACGTCGTGCACGCCCCGCGCTCCGCGGCAAGCATCCAACTCCGCCTTCAACTGCGCCTCAATCGCAGCGACTTGCTTCAACCGCGGCTCGCTCTCAAACAGATCCATCGACGCATTCGCCGCCGCGCATCCCAGCGGGTAAGCCATGTAAGTCGGCCCATGCATCAGCGCCGCATCCGGATCCTCCGACAAAAACGCCTCGTACACACGATAGCTCGCAACCGTCGCTGCCAACGGCATCGTCCCGCCGGTCAACGCCTTCCCCAGGCAAATAATGTCCGGCACCACGCCTGCCTGCTCCCACGCAAACATCGACCCGGTCCGTCCAAATCCCGTGAAGATCTCGTCAAAGATCAGCAGCAATCCATGCCGCTCGCACAACCTTTTCAATTCACCCAGCACACTGGCATCGTGAAACTTCATCCCGCCAGCACCCTGCACGAGCGGCTCCAGAATCAGAGCGGCAATCTCCCGCGAATGCTCCCCAAGCAGCCGATCCAGAGCAGCGATCTTTTCCGCCGAATCCGGCAGCTCCGCAACAAATTGCTCCGCAACCACGCCGCGAAACAATTTGTGCATCCCCTCTGCCGGATCGCAAATCGCCATCGTCGCAAACGTATCGCCGTGATACCCGCCGCGAAAACTCACAAAATTCGTCCGCCCCTCGTTCTGATTCAGCCAGAATTGCACCGCCATTTTCAGAGCCACTTCCACTGCAACCGAACCCGACTCGCTGAAGAAAATGTGATTCAAATCGCCCGGCAGCATCGCCGCCAAGCGCGCCGCCAGTCGATAAGCCGGCTCGTGCGCCAGCCCGCCAAACATCACATGCGGCATTGTCTCTAATTGCCCCCGCACGCATTTCAAAATGTGCGGGTGCCCGTACCCATGACAAGCCGTCCACCAGCTCGCGATCCCATCGATCAGTTCCCGCCCGTCCGCCAATCGCAGCCGCACACCCATCGCCGACACTACCGGCACCGGCAACTCCGCCGTCTTCATCTGCGTGTAAGGCAGCCACACATTCCGCAAACTCAACCACTCAGGCTTCGTCATGATTCCTCGCGCCAACAAACACACCAACCCTCTGACTTGCCCGTTGCATCGCAAATTGTCTCAGGAAAAGTTGATGCTCTCAGGAATTTTCTACTGCGCGAACGCCGCCCGGTCGAAATTATTCATGAACACTTGCATCAACGCCGTGCGATGCAGATTCGGCAGCCGCGGAATCTCGCCAATTACGCGTACGTGTCCAAAACGCTCAATCGTCTCGCGATTTTCACGATTCTGATCGCCGATCAGCACCACGCCGTGCACTGGCAGTTCCGCCGCATGCAGAGCCGCCAGCGTCAGCAGCGTGTGATTGATCGTTCCCACTCCGCTGCGCGCCGCCAAAATCACCGGAAGCATGAATTTGACCATCATGTCCAACATGAACTGCTTCTGATTGATCGGCACGAGTACGCCGCCCGCACCTTCGACCACCAGCCAATCATTATGCAAACTCGTCGGCAGCGTAATCCGGTTCAAATCGATTTCGGTCCCCGCCCAGCGCGCCGCCAAATCCGGCGACACCGGGGGCACAAACTTATAAACCTCGTCCAGCGTGCGATCCGTCCCAATTCCCGCCAGCCGCATCACCGTCACGCGATCCGATCCCTCAAGCGTGCCCGTCTGAATCGGCTTCCAGTACACCGCGTCGAGCGCCGCGCACAGCAGCGCCGACAGCGTCGTCTTTCCCACTCCGGTATCCGTGCCCGTAATAAAAAAGTGGTTCCTCACGAGCACCCCGCCGCAACCGCATGCCGGTGCACGCGCCACTCCGCTAAACAATTCGCTAACCGCGCCAATTCATCCGCAGCAATCGCGCAAGTCACCGACAATCGCAATCGCGCGCCCCCCAGCGGCACGGTAGGTGGCCGAATCGCCCGCAACGCAAATCCCTCAGATTGCAAAAATTCCGCAGCCGCCACGGCCTCTTCATTTCCGCCGATCATCACCGGCACAATCTGCGATACCGACCCACCCGTGTCGTATCCGTGCGCGCGCAACTCTGCCGCCAAACGCCGCGATCTCGCAAGCAACTCCGCCCGCTCCGCATCCATACTCCGCGCAATCCGCAGCGCCGCACGAACCTGCCCCGCCATGTACGGCGCCATCGCCGTGCTGAAAATAAATGTTCGCGCGTGATTGATCAAATGTTCCCGCAGCACCGCCGACCCGCAAACGAAGGCCCCCGCGCTCGCCAAGGCCTTGCTGCACGTATGCGTGATCGCGATCACACCGCGCGCCAACCCCGCCGACGCTGCCATCCCCCGCCCGCTCTCTCCATGCACCGCCGTCGCGTGCGCCTCATCCAAAATCAATCCCGCCCCATATCGCTCGCACAGCGCGCTCAACTTCGCGATTGCCACCACGTCGCCATCCATGCTGAATACGGACTCCGTCACCACAAACTTTCGCCGCGCGCGTCCGCCGTCAACCTCCGCCCGCAAACCGCTCTCCAAAGCATTCAAATCGAGATGCCGGTAAATCGCCTTCCGCGCGCCCGACAACCGAATCCCATCAATCAAGCTCGCATGATTCCGCTCGTCCGAGAAAACCAGATCGTCTTTCCGCAACACCGAAGTTAGCAGCCCTACATTCGCTGCATACCCACTGCCGAAATACAGCGCCGCCTCGGTCCCCGCAAACTCCGCGAACTCTTCTTCGAGCGAATCCCACGCCTGCAAATGCCCCGAAAGCAATCGCGATCCCGTCCCGCCAACGCGCGGCGACTCTCGCACCGCGTTCACAACCGCTGCCCGCAACTCCTCCGACTCCGCCAACCCCAAATAGTCGTTCGTGCAAAAATTCACGCCGCCAACGCCGCCCCGCCCGCCAATCTCCACCAGCGAACGCCGCTGCCCGCGCGCCTCCAGCCCGCGAAGCCCGCCCTCTAGTTCCTGCTGAAATGTCTTGTGGAATTCAGTTGGCATGCGATTCGAGTGGCTTCATCCCCAGGGATTCCAGCAATCGCTCGTCTTCATCAGGCCCAGGATTAGGTGTGGTCAACAATTTCTCGCCAACAAAAATTGAATTCGCCCCCGCCAGGAAGCACAGCGTCACCGCTTCCGGCGACAGTTGCTTTCGCCCAGCCGCCAGTCGCACGCGCGACCCCGGCATCAAAATCCGCGCCGTAGCAATCGCCCGCACCATCTCCAGCGGATCGAGCGCCGGCATCGACGCCAGCGGCGTCCCTTCAACGCGTACCAGCATATTGATCGGCACGCTCTCGGGATGCGGTTTCAGCGTCGCCAGTTGATGCAGCAACCCAATCCGATCGCCTTCCCCTTCGCCCATCCCCAAAATTCCGCCGCAGCAAACCGTGATCCCCGCCGCGCGCACCGCCGCCAGCGTCCGCAATCGCTCATCATACACACGCGTGGTGATAATCGAACCGTAAAATTCTGGTGACGTATCTAAATTGTGATTATACGCAGTCAGTCCCGCGTCCTTCAGCCGCGCCGCTTGTCGTTCGTTCAACATTCCCAGCGTGCAGCACACTTCCATTCCCAACGCCGAAACTCCGCGCACCATCTCCAAAACGCGCTCGAACTCCGGGCCTTCCGGAGCCTGCCGCCACGCCGCCCCCATGCAAAATCGCGTCACTCCTCGTTCCGCCGCGTCCCTCGCCGCGCCGATCACATGCTGCGCGTCCAGCAATCCTTGCCGCTCCACCGGCGCATCGTAGTGCGCACTCTGCGGGCAATATGCGCAATCCTCCGGACATCCGCCCGTCTTGATCGAAATCAGCTGACACGTCTGTACCCGGTCGGGAGCGTGTGACTTCCGGTGCGCGGTCTGGGCGCGGAACACCAGTTCGGTCAGCGGCGTGCGGTAGATCTCCCCAACCTCGTCGCGCGTCCAGTCGTGCCGCAGTTCGAACGCGGCCCCATCCGGCCGCAGCGCCGGAATTGCTTGAATGCTCATGCTCCCCCGCACCGAAGATATTTCTATTGTAGGTTAACCCGTTTCGCGGTTAAGCCCAAAAGATGTGAGATGTTACCACGCACGCGATATTACGTTGACAGTGACGAACCGACCGAGGGGTGCTCGCGCGATGTTCACCGATATCACCAAATCAGTGCGTATTTCCACATCAACCTGCGCATCGTTATCCACTCCTCCCTGTTTGACCAACCATCGCCTAAATGTTATAAATCCAGCACTTTGTTTTAGCGGTTCGTCGTGCGCCCCAGCGTGCTGCGAAACGCCTTGCCGGGTAGACAGGGCGTCAGCGTTCTGGTGATTACGTCCCAGTCCGGCGTTCAACGAAGTTGCAATCCGTTCAGTCGTATATTTGAAGTGGTCTTGTCGTTCGTTCCGTTCGCTCAGGGTAGTGGTCCGCCGTCCACATCGCGGCCACTTTAAAAAGTTAGCCCCCATTTTTGTTTCGATTACTGGAGGAGTGTGAATGCGCACCTGGCTTACGAGTGCCCGGTCACTGGCATGTCGAATTACGAAATTTGGCGCAATTGCCGCCACATTGTCGCTGCTCACTGCAGCGCAATCCTTCGCCGCTCAAGCCGTTCAGGAGGCCGGAGGCGAAGCGAACCTCAAGCTCCCTGACCTCTCCTCGGTCTCGTTTCTCGGCATCGACGGCCACAAGCTGCTCCTGTTCGGTATCCTCTTCTGCATCTTCGGACTTGCTTTCGGCCTCATCATCTATAGCCGCCTCAAAAATCTCCCCGTGCATCGCTCGATGCGCGACATCTCGGAACTCATCTACGAAACCTGCAAAACCTACCTTTTCACGCAGGGCAAGTTCCTCATGCTGCTCTGGATCTTCATCGCCGTCGTCATCATTCTGTACTTCGGCGTCCTCGCGCCGGTTCCCGGCAAGTCCATCGCGGTGACTCTGCCAATCATTCTCTTCTTCAGCCTTGTCGGCATCGCCGGCAGCTACGGCGTGGCCTGGTTCGGCATTCGCGTCAACACCTTCGCCAACTCCCGCACAGCTTTCGCCAGCCTCCGGGGCAAGCCTTATCCGATTTATGACACGCCCCTCCAAGCCGGCATGAGCATCGGCATGATGCTCATCAGCGTCGAGCTCCTGATGATGCTGCTCATTCTTCTGTTCATCCCCGGCGACTACGCGGGCCCCTGCTTCATCGGTTTCGCCATCGGCGAATCCCTCGGCGCGGCTGCCCTCCGCATCGCGGGCGGCATCTTCACCAAAATTGCCGACATCGGCTCCGACCTTATGAAGATCGTCTTCAAGATTAAAGAAGACGACGCGCGCAACCCCGGCGTCATCGCCGACTGCACCGGCGACAACGCAGGCGACTCGGTAGGCCCCAGCGCCGACGGTTTCGAAACCTACGGCGTCACCGGCGTCGCGCTCATTACCTTCATCCTCCTCGGCGTCAAGAGCCCCACGGTCCAGGTCCAGCTCCTCGTCTGGATCTTCGTTATGCGCATCGTCATGCTTGTCGCCAGCGCCGCCGCCTACTTCATCAACACCGCGATCGCGAAAGCCAAGTACGGCAACGCCAACGAAATGAACTACGAGGCGCCGCTCACCTCGCTCGTTTGGATCACCTCGATCGTCTCCATCGCCTTCACCTACTGGATCTCGTCGCTGATTATTCCGACCCTCGGCAATGATTCGACGCAATGGTGGAAGCTCGCGACCATCATCTCCTGCGGCACACTCGCAGGCGCGATCATCCCCGAACTCGTAAAAGTCTTCACCTCCACCGAATCGCGCCACGTAAAGGAAGTCGTCAGTTCCGCCGAAGAAGGCGGCGCTTCACTCGGCATCCTCTCCGGCTTCGTCGCCGGCAATTTCTCCGCCTACTACATCGGCCTGGCCATGGTCCTTCTGATGTCCGTCGGCTACCTCATCAGCAACATGGGTCTCGGCGGCCAGATGATCGCTGCCCCCGTTTTCGCCTTCGGTCTGGTTGCGTTCGGCTTCCTCGGCATGGGACCAGTCACGATCGCCGTCGACTCCTACGGCCCGGTTACGGACAACGCCCAATCCGTCTACGAGCTCTCGCTGATCGAACAAGTCCCCAACATCAAGAGCGAGCTGAAAAAAGACTTCAACATCGATGTAAATTTCGAACGCGCCAAGGAAATGCTCGAAGCCAACGATGGTGCGGGCAACACCTTCAAAGCCACAGCCAAGCCCGTGCTCATTGGCACCGCGGTCGTCGGCGCAACCACGATGATCTTCTCGATCATCATGGCCCTGACCCACGGCCTCACCGAAAACGTGAACAAGCTCTCGCTCCTCCACGCGCCGTTCGTCCTCGGCCTCATCACCGGCGGCGCCATGATCTATTGGTTCACTGGCGCCAGCACCCAGGCCGTCACCACCGGCGCCTACCGCGCCGTCGAATTCATCAAGGCCCACATCAAGCTCGATGGCGCAGCCGCCGCCAGTGTCGCCGACAGCAAAAAAGTCGTCGAGATTTGCACCAAGTACGCGCAAAAAGGCATGCTCAACATCTTCATTGCCATCTTTTTCGCCACCTTGTCCTTCTCGTTCATCGAGCCCTTCTTCTTCATTGGCTACCTGTTCTCCATCGCCATCTTCGGTCTCTACCAAGCCATCTTTATGGCCAACGCCGGCGGCGCCTGGGACAACGCCAAGAAAATCGTCGAAGTCGAATTGAAGCAAAAAGGCACTCCCCTCCACGACGCCACAGTAGTGGGCGACACCGTCGGCGACCCCTTCAAAGACACCAGCTCCGTAGCCCTAAACCCAGTCATCAAGTTCACGACGCTCTTCGGCCTCCTCGCCGTAGAACTAGCCGTGCAACTAACCGCATCCCAAGGCGAAGGCCTGACGCACATCTTGGCCGCCATCTTCTTCGCCATCTCCTTCCTCTTCGTGTACCGCAGCTTCTACAGCATGCGCATCCGCACCACCGCCCAGTAAGGCGGTGTGGGCAAAACACATTTCAATTTGCATCGGCAAAGGGCGCAGGCAACTGCGCCTTTCGTCTTTCCATTTGCCCCGTGCGCGTTCGTGGTCTACGATACCCGGCGGAAATTAGGAGCCTCCACGATGTGCTCGATCGCGCGTAAGACGCTGCTTTCCGTCGCTGCAATTTTGTTTCTTCTGGTCCTTCCCAATTGCAGCCGTTCCAACGCCAAGCCCGAAGAACACTGGCGCCAGCTTTTCAACGGCAAAGATCTTACGGGCTGGAAACACGTAGGCCCAGGCGAAGACACCGTCGAAGACGGCCTCATCCGCACCCACGGCGGCATGGGCCTGCTCTACTGGACGAAAGAAAAATTTGGCAACTGCCGCATCAAAGTTGTCTACAAGATGCGCGATCACAACGACAACTCCGGCGTCTTTATCCGCATTCCCCTCGAGCCGCGCGAGCCCTGGATGCCCGTCCACTACGGCTACGAAGTTCAGATCGATAATCAGCCCGAAGACTCCAAGGAAGACGAATACCACGTCACCGGCACGCTGTACTCGCTCACCAAGCCGCTAGCCCGCCCCGGTAAACCCGGCCCCGAGTGGAACACCATGATCATCACCCTCAACGGTTCCCGGACCATCGTCGAAGTCAACGGCACCCGCGTCACCGACTACACGGAAGGCGGCCCAGTCCCCGACCGCAAATTCGACTTCGAGCCTCAGCACGGGCGCCGCCCCGACGAAGGCTTTATCGGCCTGCAAAATCACAGCGACAACGACATCGTCTTCTTCAAAGAAGTCTCGGTCGCCGCTCTCCCGTAAGGGAACAGGGGGTCGGACCTTTAGGTCCGACATCACGACTGCAAGGTGGTCCGGTTTTAGCCGTGAGGAACTGCCTTTGACTTTGCTCCGTCGACTTTTGTAAGTCTCGCGCCTTTGATGTCGAATCCCTGGAGCCCGCCATGAAAAAAGACCTAACCCGCCGGCAATTCCTCCAACACACAGCCGGCGCCCTAGCCGCCACAAACTTCCTTCCCGCCACCCATCTAGAAGCGGTTTCCTACCCAACAAACGTCTCCCCCAGCGACCGTCTCCGCTTCGGCATCATCGGCGTCGGAATGGAAGGCTCCGGCGTCCTCTCTAACGCCATCGCCCTCCCCGGCGTCGAATGCGTAGCGGCCGCCGACCTGTACGACGGCCGTCACCTCCTTGCCCGCGAAATCACCAACAAGCCCGCTCTCTTCACCACTCGCAAATACAAAGAACTCCTCGACAACAAAGACATCGACTGCATCCTAGCCGCCGTCCCTGATCACTGGCACAAACAAGTCGTTGTCGACTCCGTCCGCGCCGGCAAACCCATCTACTGCGAAAAGCCCATGTCCCACTCCGCCGCCGACGGCGTAGAAATGGTCGCAGCGGCCAAAGCCACGAACAAAACCCTCCAGATCGGATCCCAGCGCGTCAGCTCCGCGATATGCGCCAAAGCCAAAGAAATCCTCGTCAAAGGAACGATCGGCCAACTCACGCTCATCGAAGGCACCTATGGCCGCAACGATCCCAACGGCGCGTGGATCTACCCCACGCCACCCGACCTCTCGCAGCAAAACTTTGATTGGGAAACCTGGCAAGGCACCGCGCCGAAGCGCGCTTGGGATCCCGACTTGTCGCCCAAGTATTTCGCGCGCTGGCGTTGCTGGCGTGAATACGGCACCGGCGTAGCCGGCGATCTTCTCGTTCACCTGGTCAGCGGCATGATGTTCATGATCGGCATCAACGAGGCCCCGAAACGCGTCCAGGCCCTGGGTAACATCATCCGATGGAAAGACGGCCGCAACATGCCCGACGTCCAGGCTGTTCTCTACGAATATCCGTCTCTGCAAGCCCCCGTCTATCTCCGCCTCAACCTAGGCGGCGCCTCGCCCGAAAGCTACCGCTTCTACGGCTCGAAGGGCACCCTCGAAGTCAGCGAGTACGACATCAAATACCTGCCGCAAACCGGCGAAAACGAAGCCCCCAGCTACTACACCGGCAGCTTCCCCCACGCCATGCGGGAAGCCTACGCCAAGCAATGGCACGAAGAACACGACCCCAAGCCTGGCCAGGAACCCACCCTAGGAGGGTTCAACTACACGGGCGCATCCTGGGACGAACTCAAGCCCCACCTCTGGACCTTCTTCCAAGCCGTCCGCAGCGGCGGCACGGTAACCGAAGACGCCGTTTTCGGCCACCACGCCGCCCTAGCCTGCCATATGGCCAACGAATCCTACTTTCGCCACTCCCCCACCACCTGGGACGAATCCTCGGGCACCATCAAAGGCTAAATGGATGGCCGCGCTCCTTGAAATCGCGGCTCCCGTAGGGGCGTCGCTTCAGCGCGCCCGCCCACCAAACTCCGCGTCTTGCGGCCGATCCGTTCTTGCGTTTTTCTAAATGTCGATGCGTCCCCACACGTAGCCGCGGTCCCTGCTCAGACCGCGAGGTTAGGCTCAACTCGAGTCCGGTCCGCTTTTTCGCCTCACCCCGCGCACCCAACCACCCGTCATTCCGAATTGAGCGCGCCGATTTTTTCTTCCCGCACGGGTGGGCGGTTGCGCGGATGCGCGATTGTGAAGGACCTAAACATCGCCGAAGCGCGACAAGGTTGCCTCGAGGGCGTTTCCGTTCTCTGTCTTGGACGGTGAGAGAGTTGAAGCTTTGGGTCGTAGCGCCGGAGGCGCCAGTTACGACGATGGTGTAGTTCCCCGCGGGCGTGCCGCTGCCCCTGCCGCCACCTGAAGCGCCTGCGCCTCCACAGGCGCAGAGCGCCATGGCGAACCATGGTATCAAGCGCCAACGTGCTCTGAGAGATGGAGATGCCGTCGCGGCGGAGAAGAAGAATCAGAGCGAGAGCGCCAGGGCGCAAAGCCAACGAAGCGGGATGGGGGACAGAAGCAGCAGGTGGGAGCGAGCGAAATTATGACGGACTAAACTTGTAGCTTCGAAGGAGAACAAACTCGTCCAGTTACAAGCTGCGGGCTAGGTCTTTATCAGACCTGGAAATCGCGACGCGCCATCGAATCCAGGGAACACCGTCCGCATATCCGCAACGCCGACATGCCTCACCAAAACTTCGCTAAGCACTGCGCGAAAATCCGTAGTCAACCCGAGATCTCGCCCATCATTCAACTGATGATCCGCAAGCCCCGGCCATTTCCCATAGACGCGGCCGCCTTTCACAGCGCCGCCCATCACGAACATGCAGTTCGCGTGTCCGTGATCCGTACCGCGATTCCCGTTTTCTTTCGCCGTGCGGCCGAACTCGCTCATCGTCACGACCACCACATCCTGCATCCGGTCGCCCATGTCCTGATGAAATGCCGCGAGTCCTTGCCCGAGATCTTTCAACAAGTTTGAGAGCTGCCCTTGCGCGCCGCCTTCATTGACGTGATTGTCCCAGCCTCCGCAATCGACGAACAAGACTTCGACTCCAATATTCGCCTTCAACATCTGCCCGATCTGCTGCAAGCTCTGCCCGAGCCGGCTCGTCGGATACTGCGCTCCGTTTTCCGGCGCGTATTTGCTCGGATCGACTTTGCGCAGCATGTCGATCGCTTCAAATGTTTCGGTGCCCGTGCCGCGCAGCGCGTGATCGACGGTCTGCGCATACATCGCCTCAAAGCTGCCTTGAACCGCCGCGCCCATCGCGCCCGACTGCGGTATCACCTTGAACTGTTTCAAATCCGGTAGTGCAATCACCGAATTCTTCCCTTGCAGCGTGCGCGGCAGATTTGATCCCATCGCGACCGCGCGAAATGGCGACGCGTTTTCCTCCGGCACCGCACCGACTGCGCGATTCAACCATCCGTCCTCGGTCGCCTTGAGTCCAGGCGTTCCGGACTCCATGAAATCTTGAGCGTCAAAATGCGACCGCGTCGGATCGGGCGATCCCGCCGCATGCACAATGGCCAACTGGTTCTGGTGAAACAGCGGCTCGAGCGGGGCCAGACTCGGATGCAATCCGAAAAATCCATCCAGATCGATCGCAGCATCGGTCCCGCCGCGCCGCGGTTGCGAGATAGCGATCGTTGGCCGCAGCCGGTAATAATTCGGCTCGCCGAACGGAACCACGATGTTCAAGCCGTCCGCCGCGCCGCGCTGGAACAACACGACGAATTGCTTCTTCCCAGTCGTAGTAGGCGACGCCGCGACCGCGCGCTGCAGAAACGCCGGCATCGCGCTCAGTCCAACCATTGCAATGCCGCTCGATTTCAAGAAATAGCGCCGCGAAAATCGTACCGGCCGCACGCCCTCGCAACATCGATCGCTCATTTCAACTCCTTCGGTAACGCAATCTTGCTATCGCCTTAACTGTCGACTTTCAACTATCTTCATCTCCTCTGAAACTCCGGCGCTCCCAAGACCAATCCTGCGACGACTCCCAAATCAACGTGCCGAATCGGATCATCCAGCTTCGCCTGCAAAATCTGCGGGCTATCCAGCTGCTTCTGTAAAGTATCCACGGTCGTCGGCGCCGTCTGCCCGCCGAGAAACACCTGGACCGCGCGATCGAGCACAGCCTTGGCATCGCCACTTGCATCGACGCCAAGCAGCGCTGCCGTGTCGCTGCGCGAACCGCGCACTTTATTTCCCGCAAGCGCCAGGGAATAATTCAGCCGGTTCAGCAGCGCACCCGTATTCACCCACGACTCCGCTTTATCCGAATAGCCAGTCGGCGGCTGGCATTGATACAGCGGCTCGCCGATTCGCCCGGTCCATTGCACCAGCGGCATCGGCGTATCCACATCCGTGCCCAGCGCACGCGCCGTCGAAACCACCAACTCGAACGGAGTCTTCACCTTCGCCCGGTACGCATCGCGCGACCAGAACTCCGGCGAATAAATCATCATCTTCATCACTGCGCGAATATCGCCGTCGCTCGATTGGAACTCCTTCGCCATCCGCGCGACGAGCGCAGATGGTGGATTATCCGAAACGAACCGCCGCGCCAGTTTCGTCGAAATAAATCTCGCGGTGTTCGGATTCTTGGCGAGCAACTGGATCACTTCTTCGCCGTCCTTCATTCCGCCCGCGTGAATCTTCTTCCCGAGCACGACTTTCGGATCGGGATCGTGCAGCTTCTCGTCGAACTTAAATGTCGCATCGACTTTCGGCTTTTCGATCGACCAGCCGGTGAAACAGCGCGCCACTTCGGTCACATCTTTCTGCGTATAGCCGCCATCGACGCCCAGAGTGTGCAGCTCCATCAATTCGCGCCCGTAATTTTCGTTCAACCCGCGCGTGTTTTTCTTCTGCTGTTGCGCAGGGCGCGCTGGAGGCGGTCCGCCAAATCGTCTGTATCGTGCTTGTTGCCGCATCGCGCGCTCCGACGCAGCGCGTTGCGCGGCGTTCGGATCGGCGCTCAGATAATTGTCGAGATAAAACAACATCGCGGGACTTTTCGCGGTCGCGTTCAACAAATCTTTGAACTTACCCATCGTATGGGGCTGAATCACGTCGCGTTCGTACGAAGTTATCAGCCACTTCACGTCCCCTTTGCCGGCAAACACATTGAAATGGTTGAACCAGAAATCGTCCATGATCTGTTGCAACTGGCGCTCGCTGTAAACCGCGCGAGTGACCTTCGCCATCGCCAGCTCTTCCACAACGCGCTGCGGCTTTCGGCTGTTATCCGCAATGGCCCGCGGCACCGCATTCGGATCGACGCTCAGAGCGCCACGCTTACCACCACCGCCCGTTCCACGCGTCGCCGTATTCGCCGGCGCAGGGTCTTGCTTCATCGGCGAGTCTTTCATCGATGATTCTGAGCTTGTACCAACGCCATCATTCGCCGCAGATTGTCCGGACCCCGATGCGTTTGCGGCCATCTCGCCGTCCGAAGCGGACGCACCGTTCTGTTGCTGCGCAGCTCGGGACTGACCGTGATTCGTCTGTATGTCGCTCGCAACCACCTCCGCCGCTACCTCGCCGCGATTCTGCGGCGCTTGCGCCTGCTTTTCGGCTTTCTTCTCCGCCTGTTTCTGTTGCGGATATTCCGCCAGCAATTGCGCCGACGACATCCTTAACGTCCCATACGTCTCGAGCCGCGCATCCAGCGACCGATCATCAATCGAATTCGGATTCAGTTGCTGATCGATCCATTTCGCAAGTCCCATCTGCCGCACACGCTCGATGTCGCCGGGACGCGGCCCGTAAGCCAACCGGTTGAGCGCATGCAAAATCGCTTCGTCGACGCTCAACTCCGTAATCGGCAGGCCCTTGAGCACCGGATCCTGTTTTGGTTTTTTGTCTCTGGCAGAAGCGCCGGCAGCCAGATCGGCTACGATGGAATTGTCACCAGAAAAATCGCCCAAGTGAACGAACCGGCCCGCCGGAGTGCTCGCAGATACGATTGGCAGATCGCCGCCAAGCGACAAAACGCAGGCCGCCGAAAGCACCATTGACAGAAGAGAGTCTGCGGTGGCCACTACGCTCGGAATCGTGGCTCGATTTCGGTGCAACTTCATGCAGCGGTTCCCCCGCGGAAAGTAGCCGGATCGGTTCTGGACCGCACGATCCGGATTCTGTTCGCTCTGCCAGAATAACCCCAGTGCCGGCAGGAAGTTGCGGACGCGATGAAGTCGTGTCGAATCCCTATCCCGCTCCAAAGTACAGGCGCACAATGACTTAGCGGCGCGACGACGAATGAAGGGGTGAGACCGACGATAACGACGCGCCGAAGGCGGACACGGCGTAGGGTACCTCCTACCGCAGGCTGCGGCGACTCACGTCGCGACGTGGTTTCGCGGCGTTGTCGCGCAACGCCGTCCCGCGGCGTTGACGATGCTCGCCGCTCGCAATATGCTCATCCGTCTAAATCTTTTCCGGATGGCCCATGCTGATTCGCAATTTCATCTTCTGGCTTTCGAGTAAGCGCGGAGTGACCAACGCGATCGCGCGCCGCGGCATGCAATACGGTTTCGCGCGCCGCTTCGTCGCCGGCGAAACGCTAGCCGAAGCGCTGGTCGCGAGCGATCAACTCTGCCGCGAAGGCCGCAACGTCAGCCTCAACCATCTCGGCGAAAACGTCTCGACCGAAGCCGCGGCGCGAGAGGTCTGCGCTAGCTATCTCGAAATGACCGAGCAGCTCCACGCGAAAAATCTCTCCGGCAACATCTCCATCAAGCTGACCCAGCTCGGCCTCGACATCAATAGAGACCTCTGCGCATCGCTCGCCCGCTCGATCGCCAAACGCGCCGCCGACCTCAATCGGACCATCGAGATGGACATGGAAGGCAGCGGCTACACCGACGCGACCATCGACATTTTTGAAAGCGTGCAGCGCGAAACCGGAAACGTCGGCCTCGCGGTCCAGGCCTACCTACATCGCGCCGAAAAGGATCTCCAGCGCCTCGCGCCGCTCAAGCCAAAAATCCGTCTCGTCAAAGGCGCCTACCGCGAGCCCAAACATATCGCGCTGCAAGGCAAGCCTGCCGTAGACGAAAATTACAAGCGCCTGACGACGCTGCTCCTGCAAGGCGCGACCCAAGGCGCGTTTTTCCCGGCGATCGCCTCGCACGATCCGACGATGGTCGCGCACGCGCAACAGGAGGCCGCGCGCCTGCAACTCCCGAAAGACAAATACGAGCTTCAGATGATTTACGGAATTCGCCGCGACCTACAGCAGCAAGTCCACGCGGCGGGAAACACATTGCAGGTGTACGTACCATTTGGCACCGACTGGTGCCCCTACTTCATGCGCCGCCTGTCGGAGCGCCCGGCGAATTGTTGGTTCGTGCTGCGCAGCCTCGTTGCCGAATCTTCGAGTTAAAAAACGCGCGGCTAGTCGGTCACGTCGAAATCCACCGACCGATTCGGCGCGTGATTATTCGCCGAATCCACCGCCTGGACAATCATCTTGTAACCGCCAACCGGCAAATTCTTGACCTCAACGCGCAACCCCGCGGGAATCACCGGATTTCCTTTCTGAATAAACTCTTCCGCCGGAATCCCACCGGTGAAAATGAGTTCCTTGTTCGTCGCGCGATCGAGAACGCGGTACGCGAACACAACCTTCGGCGGCTTGTCCGAAGCGAGCAGCGGTTCGTAGATCTCCGTGTACATCACCACCGTGTCGCTTTTCTTGAAGCGATTCGTCGCCGACGGCGCGACCTGCATTCCCTTCACGATCAGCGGCGTCCGATCCTCGAGCAGCACGGAATCCAACCCGCTCGACATGTCGCTAACGCGTGCAGCCGAATTGGTAAGCAAAACTCCGCCAAGCATAAACGACTTGCCGTCATACGGCTCAATCGTAAGCGGCGTTTCGAATTTTCCAAACGTGTCGCCGCCACCGCTGAGCACAACAGTCAGCTTGTACGTACCCGGCGCCGCGTCGAATTGATTCTGGTAGTGATACGGCTCCTTGGTGAAGGTTTTTAAATCGTCTTTCTCAAAATCGAGATCGACGACGTCACTGAATTTGGCGCCGACCGAGCCGTCCGGCTTGTAAGCAATTCCCAGAACATTAACCGTCGAATGAAACTTCCCTTTCTGTTTGTCGAACTTCAGTGAGTCCGCCGGAATTTCCATCGCCAGGTTGACGCGCGCGACGTTGGTTCCCGTGTAGAAATAGGGCGCCTGCACATTTCCGTGAATCGAGCCTGCCGGCCCGGTCGCGGCAGCACGCGCCTCGAGTTGCTTCTCAACCGGTTTGCCCTCCAGCGGATTCTCGGAACGTGCGTTGCAGTAACCGCTGCGCGAGCGAACGCTGAGACCGCCACGATTCATTTTTACTTTCAGTGTGTGGCAGGTTCCTTCTGGAGAATCTTTCGGGACATATCCCAGCAGGTAAAACTCATTTCCCTCTTTCCCGATGCGTTCGAGCCCACCGAGCAGGTCGTTGGTATTGAAGATAGTGAAACCGCCGGTACCGTCGGCAAGAGACGCGAGCACTTCCTGATTGGTAGTGACCGAAGGCGGCAGCACGGGAATGATGCTGCGGGGCTGATTGAAGGGATTGTTGACGCCGTTGTTGTACGGGTTGTAGTTCGTCGGCGTTGTTCCGCCGCGCGTCGCTCCGGGGTTTCCGGTCGTCGGTGTGCCGCCAGTTTTTCCACCCGTCCCTGTCGAACCGGTACCGCCGGTTTTGCCACCCGTTCCGCCAGCTCCGCCGGTGCCACCAGTGCCCCCGCCACCGGAAGGACGGCCTCCCGAACCACCCCCGCCGGCTCCGCCCGCGCCGCCGCCCGTGCCGCCGCCGCCCGGTTTCTGCGGATCGGGCGCCGGAGCAAGCGTATAGGAAGTCCGCACGAGACGCGGCCGCGTCGAAGCACGATATGCAGAAACGTCGCGCGCGGCCGCTGTTTTCGCATGGGCTTTCGTACTCGGCGCGTCTGGAAGCGAGTTCCGAGCGCTGCCGCCCGGAACATTAGCAACCAAACCGCGGACGTCGAGCGAGTACACGGCAACGTTCGCCTTGTTGCACGCGTCGATCGTGGCGGTTAACTCCGATCGCGTTGTCGGATCGAGCGGAAACCCAGCGGAGAAAAGCACGAGCATCTTACGCCCTGGAACGCTGCGCAGATTTCGAGCCAAGCCACGCAAAGAGAGCAGCATCGATCGCGCACCGAATCCAGCTTCGGCCCCAGTGACCGGTGAAAGATCGGGTCCGCCGAGATTGCCTCCGCTATTTGTGTCGGTCGTATTGGAAGCGACGAAGGAGGTTTTCGCCCCTTTGACAGCCGCCTGCAACACGTCGGCATTAGCCGTAAAATTCTGAGCGATGCGCAACGTGCCGCCAAATTCCACGATCGCCATTTCGTGGCCGGGCCCCGCATTCGCATCGATGAATTTTGCGGCCGCGCCGCGCGCCTGAATTTGATCGGGCGCGGCCATCGACGAATTGTCGAAGAACAAGATTAGATAGTGCTTCTGCGCCTGCGCCTGGATTGCAGTGTCTGCACCGGTGGAAAAACTCGAGACCTGCTGTTCTTTGTCGTCCTCGAGGACCTTGAAATCTTTCTGCGTCAGGTCGTGGACGTAATTCCCTTTCTTGTCGGTCACGATCGCGTCGAGGATGACGAGTTTCGATTCCGCTCGGATAACGGACCCGGGTTGTGGCAGCGGTGCGGGCGCAGTGGGAGCTTGTGCGGGGGCAGGAGTCGCGGGCGGCGCGTCTTGCGCGGGTGCGACTCCGCACGAACCAATCATGAGAATCGCGACGACCAGCAGATAAAACAGACGGCAATACATTTTCTTCTGTTGCGTAGTCATGTGCTTCCCCAAGAGCAAGAATCGGCAAAACAGGACAACTCAAGATCAATACGGGATCGTGACCGCCCCATTGCGCGCCGCCATCAACTCGCCTTCGGCGTCGCGCACCACCATGCGCACCAGATACGTTCCGGGCTTGACGTCGAAACTCGACTTCACCGTGAAACCCGAGTGACTCAACCGCGTCAGAGTTTGATCGAGTAACCGCATTTCGATGATCTTTTCCCCGCCGGTAATGAAATTCCCGTTTTCATCGAAGATTGCCGTCGCAAACGTAAGGTTATCGCGGCTTCGGCCAGCATCCCTGCGAAAATGGACACCCTTCACATCGACGTGTGTGAGCACCGCGAGTTTCGCCTGCATGTCGTTGTCGCTTTTAAAAAATTGCGTCTGCAGCTCTATCGGCACATCGTGGATTTCTTCCTGCGAAAAAATCGCCTCCTGAATTTCTTCCTTCGCAGCTTCGGCGGGGTCCTTGATGTTTCGAGGAGCGTAATATCCGTGGCGCGCCTGAACCACGAATTTTGATTTGCTCGCGAGCGAAACCTTCAGAGGGTGATAGCGTCCATCAATTTTCAGGTTTTGCGGAGAGAATCCCAGCAAGTACGAAACAGCGGGAGCCGCGACCGCGCGCTGCATGCCCACGTCGAGGTCGTTGCGATTGTGGAAGAACGTGCCGCCAGTGCCATCGGCCAGTTCGCCGAGAATTTCAGTCTGTGCGGATTGCTCAGCGAGGCGATACGACGAGTGGAAGCCGGCTGTCTGAGGCTGGTCTGTGGAAGCGTTGCCGATGTCACCCATCAGATCGGGAGTGTACAGGCCACGCGCGTCGATCGTGTTGATGACGATGTTAGATCGATTGGCACGGTCGATTAGATCCCCCTGTTCGCGGGTGTGCATCGTGAGCATGAAACCCGGCGAAACGAAGACCATCACCCGCTGCCCAGGCATCGCGGCAAGGCGGCGCATGGCGTCTTCGATATGGCGATACACCATTTCAGTCTGGCCTTCGCCCGCTGAAAGCACTGCTTGAGCCTCGCCGCGAACGATGGATTCGACGACGTTCAGAGGAGGGGGAGGGTTCTGCGTGCTGCATCCGATAAACTCCTGGATGGCGACGCCGAGAGCGTTGCTGTCTTGATAGTCGATGATCTGATCGGCTTGATAGAAGCTGATGTTCGGACAATTTCCCTGGCCAGCGGGTCCGGCGAGCGGACGTGGAACGATGCGGAGCAGCGAATCTTTCAGCCGCGTGCGATCCGAGGTGAATTCCTCGGTAATCTGTCCCGACGCACTGTATATGCCGACGCGGTCCGACGGCGGCAGCGCGTCAAAAAGGCGCTGCCCGGCGGCGCGGACCGTTACGGCATCTTGCATGATCATGTCGGTGTCGTCGAAAACGACGGCGACAAATCGTTGCGGCAGCACGGGAGTCAGTGCCGGCGGTGGCGCTCCGGGTTCGAGCGACGTTGCCTCGGGGGCCGGCTTGACGGCGTGGGTCTCTGGAGTTTCGACGCTGAACGATGTGATGGCTTGCGGCTTTCGATTGTCGAAAAGCTGAAAATCTTCCTTCTTGAGATTAGGAATGACGTTGCCCGCCGGATCGCGGACGACGACGCGCACCAAGACAAGGTTGACGCGAACTTTAAAGGTTGGCGCCGTATCGTGCGTGCTGACTTCGGGGCTGTCGACTGAATTAGCGGCAGTGGGCGGGGGAGCAGTTGGCTGGGCCGCAGGTTGAGCCGATTGCGCGGGCGCGGCTTGCGGCGCGGGCGCAGCGGGAGCACTCGGGTTGCTGGGCGGGTTTGCATCAGGGGCTTGAGCGCGAGACGTTTGTGCAGCGATAAAAACGGTCAGAGAAAAAGCGAACAACAGCTTCGTGGACAGCCGACCGCGCCGGATTTCCCGAGAACGCCGCATGCGTTCCTTTCTGAACCTCACCACCCGCCTTGGGCAAGGCAAATCGGGAGCGAAAACCAGCACTTCTGCGCCGACCGGTGGTGTGACTATACGCCCCGGTTCATTTTAGCGTCAACGCAGACTCGCTCGGTGAGACGTGTTAGGGGGGAATTACGTATACACACGGTGATGACAATTCCTAAGCGGATCCAATGCTTCGGGTAGCCCGGAAGGCCTCGATTGACCAGGTGTCTTGCGCTTCGGCGCGGCGCAGGACGTAACGTTCGCCGTTGACCAGCCTTACGCGGAAGTAGGTTGCTCCTGGCGAGTACCAGCGGTCTTCGATTTCCGCCACGTCGAACATTTCGTTGCCCAGTCGTACCCGCACCGGGCGCTCATCACCCTTGTAGCCCGCGTAGCATTCGACACAAACAATTCGGTTTGTCATGTTGGCAATTGCTGTGGCGCGTCGTGAGCGTGCGCCAGCCTTCGTTTCGTCTCGGCCAATTCGGCATTCCACGCGGCGCCAAGAAAGAAAATCACCGACGAAATCTGCATCCAGATCAGCAAGCCGATCACGGCCGCGAGCCCGCCGTAAACAACGTTGTATGGGACGCGACGCACGTAAGAACCGAAGCTGATGTCAACAAACCACCAGAGCGCCGTGGCCACCAGGGCGCCCGGCAAAACGTTTAGCAGGGTCGATTCTTTAGGACGCGCCATGCGGTAAATACTCGTCAGCGCGATCGTCGCAAGAAGGATCGCGGTGCCATGAAAAAAGACGCCCCACAACGCTTCGATCGATTGGGTCTTCCCCAGTTCGTGGGCTACCCAGCGGCGCAACGGCCTCCCGAAGACTCCCAGGATTGCCGCGCCCAAAAGAGGCGCGATCGTAACCATGAGGAGAGCAAGGCTTCGCCATTGCCGCTGCCAATAGCTCATGCGCTCGTGGTCGTTGTAGACCATGTGAATTCCCTCGATCAACAAGCGCATGACCTGCGTGCCGGCAATCAGCGTGCCAGCCCAACCTACCAAAGCCCACTTCCACGCCTGAGGGCCTCGATTGACCAAAAATTCCGAGACGATCTGCTGGCTGCCGGGCGGGAGAAGGTCGGTGAAGTCGGTAATAAGATCAAAAAGATTGGTGTGGCCACCGAGAGGGCTGGTAGCAAATCCGACGGCGATGAGGAGCGTCGGAAAAAACGCGAGGAACAGATTGTACGCAACCGCTTGCGCGATCATGCTGCAGCGCGGGAACACACGGGCGAATGCACCAAGAGCACGTTTGGCGAGGGCTGCTGACGCAATCATGGTCTGGCATTATACCCGTGAAGGAGTGGCGCTCCGGCTTAGTGGTCGGCTGTGAAGGCGGGTTGCGGACCTGCTTCGACGACATGTCGTCGCCGAACGATGAATTGGACCAGCGCTCCGATCGCGATCGCGTTGAGCAGCAATAGGATCGAATCGATTGGATGGCGATACCGCAGCGACGTGTGGGTGACGTAATACAAAAACGGAAAGATCAGCGGGAAGATCGCAAGTGGAAATGTGTAGTCGCTGCGTCGCCATAACAATGTGACGATTCCGAGGAAGGCGCCGAGACCGGATAGCGTCGCGCAGAGAATCAGAGTGCGCACGAGCCACGAATCCGTCGCGAAGAACTTATCAATCGGATTCGGGATGCCTCCCCAAAACGCTACGAAGCGCTCGTAGAACAGAATCACTTCCACGCGAGGATGAGCGAAGATGAACTTTTTCGCCTTGCGCATCTCCTCGTCCATGAACGGTGTCTCGCCCATGCGGAGATAGCGCCATGTCTCGCGGTCCTTCGTGACCATACCGGGATAATGCGGATGCTGATCGTCGTAGTTTTCGTTGTTGCCGATGTAGAGCTCGAGCGGAAAGTTCGAGCGAAGCGGGACGAAGCGGTGGAAGACGGAATAGTTTCGAATGGTCCACGGAACACAGCAGAGGATTGCCAACGCGACGGCGATCGCGGGGCAAGTGATCCATGCGCGCGAGGCGACGCGCGGTTCGCGCTTCCACCACGTTCGATACACTGCCCACGCGATCAGAAACGGCAAGAGTGAACCGAGCGACGGATTGGTCATGAGCGTGAAACCCCAAAGCAAGCCGTAAGCGCACCAGGCGCGCAGCGTGCGCGATTCGGCCAACTTCAGCGTTGCCCAAAGGATTGTCGCGGCGAGCAGCGCGGCGAGCGACGTGTCCCAGATCCACTCAAACGGCGTCATGATCGCGTTCGGAAACAGCGCCCAGAGCCACGCTGCGCCCGCGGCGACACCAAGGCCTGCGATGCGCTTGCCTGCGTGGAAAATCGGCACGCAGACAGCGGAGGAAAAAGCGATATTGAGGAAAACGACGAAATAGAACGCGTGAATCGTGTAGACGCCGAATATTTTGAACGCGACGACGACGATCATCGGATAGACAGGGGTCAACCACGCCGTCGGTCCGGTTTCCCGCGCGAACGGATTACTGAATCCCCGGCCCGTCGCGATTGCCCGCGCGATGCTTCCGGTTTCGTTCTCGAAGGGCGCTTGCGCCAGCGCAACGTCGGGAATTTTGTGCGCCTGATCGATCGCGAATCCGAGCCGCGCGAAAAACGCGACAGCGAGAATAAGCGTCAGGGAAGTAGCTGCCGCTCGGAATTTTGTGCTCACCGCGTGATATTTCCTCAATCGTCGGATGCGAGTTCCCTTCTACTTGCCGCCCCATCGTATCGTGATGTCGCATCGACGGCGCACATCGAAAAACGCCGCCTTCGCCGCGGTCTCAGCCATTGTAAAAAGCGATTAGATGATGTATTCGTAATACCCGTAGTAAATACTCTGGTCTGAAAGCCGACCCGCTCCCCGAAGCATTTCATTCGAGCCCATCCGATCGTTTGAAGGAGGCCACATGAGAATCCTGATCGCGTTCGCTGGCATTTCTCTCGCCGCTTTCGGTGCGAGCCTTGCGACTCCGCAGCAGAAGACCGTTGACGCATGCAAGTTCACAGTGTCCGAAAGTGCAACGAAACCCACGATCACCGGGCCGGAGGACGTCGTGACAATCGCCCACGTAATCGACCAGCCGGATTCGCCGGTTGAAATTCTTTCGGCCGACTTCAAGAGTTCGTTCGTCTCGGTCGCGAACGAAAGATTTACAGACCAACTTCACTGCTCCATTAAAATCCGAAATCGTGGCGATCAGACGATCCGGGATTTCAGCCTATCCACCGAGCTGCAGCCAGTGGCTTCGCGATTCATTGCAGGAGCCGGTCTCGTTGGCCTTCCAGGACCACGCAACGGGCGGAATCTGGCTCCCGGCCAAGAAGTTGAGATTGAAGGTTGCGGAACGGGAGGATCCGGGAGCGCGCCAAACAATCGCGTTTTCCTTTTGCTGGCGATTGACAGTGTCAGCGTGAAAGACTGCATCTACGTTCCGTCGCGACGTTTCCCTGATTTCTTCGACAACTAGGCTTGCCGGATGTACCTTAAATATGACCAACGATGCCGCTGCTTAGTTCGATCGCTCGAAAGCGCAAGCTCGAATATTTCCGTCCGCACATTCCGCAGGACGCGCAAATCCTGGAGATCGGCTGCGCTGACGGCTGGGTCGCCCGCTCGCTGAAGGCTTCCGGTTACACAAAATATGTCGGCATCGACCTTGTCCCCACCAACGGCGCGGGCATCGCCGGGGATATTCGCGACTGGCGCAAACTCGGCCTGCCGGCAGCTTCGTTCGACGTGATCATCGCGTTTGAAGTTATCGAACACGTCCCGTGTGTTCAGGATTGTTACGATCTGCTGCGCCCCGGCGGATTGCTGATGCTCACTTCTCCCGTCCCGAGCATGGACTGGCTGTGCCGAACGCTTGAACTCGTCGGCTTAAATCAACGCCGCACGAGCCCGCACAGCAACCTCACCGATTTTTCGACGATCCCTCGGTTCAAAAGCGTTGCCCGCAAGAACCCGCTCGGCATCGCGCAGTGGGGCGTCTTCCGCAAGCCCATCGTTTAGAAATCTACCGGCTACCTTGAAAGAGGTAAGGCAACCCACCACCGGGAACTGTCCGCTTTCGCCGGCTCGCGTCCCACAACCGGTCAACCCGCCGCTCCGGCGGGCGGCAACGCCGGTCACACTCCCGCAGCTAACCGCTTTCCCTCCAATCCTTTCCCTTTTTTTTAAAAATCGGCAGGTCTCATGCTGACCATTCGATGGCTGTAGACGTCCTACATGCAGGGATGTAGGCTGTCTACCTCTCAAGGAGGATCCCTTGGCGCCGAACCCGAACCGCTACCAGAACCGCATCGAGCTTCTGCAGGGCACGCTCGATCTCCTGATCCTGCAAACGCTGCGCTGGGGCCCGCAGCACGGTTACGGCCTCAGCCAAGCGATTCGCCTCAACTCCGGCGACATCCTCCAGGTCGACACCGGCTCGCTCTACCCCGCCCTCCACCGCCTCGAACGCCAAAAATGGATCGCCGCCGACTGGAAGCTCTCCGAGAACAAGCAGCGCGTGCGGGTCTATCGCCTCACCGCCGGCGGAAAAAAGCGCCTGCTCTCCGAACGTTCGCGGTGGGCGCAACTCACCGACGCCATCGCCGGCGTGCTCGAACCCTCCAAGAAGGAGAGCGAAGCATGAGGAATCCGTTCAAGCGCGACGAAACTAAGCAGCGCGAACTGGAAGAAGAGCTCGCGACGCATATCACTATGTCAGCCGCCGATCACCGAGACCGCGGCGAATCCTCGCAACAAGCCTCACAATCCGCGCGCCGCGAATTCGGCAACGCCGCCGTCGTCGAAGCCGTCACGCGCGATCAGTGGTCTGGCCGCTGGCTCGATGAATTCCTGCAAGATCTTCGCTTCGCTATCCGCACACTGCGCAAGAGCCCCGGCTTCACCGCCATCGCGATCCTGACGCTTGCGCTCGGTATCGGCGCAAACACATCGCTGTTCTCCGTCGTCAACGCGGTGCTGCTCAACCCGCTGCCCTATCCGTATCCCGAACAGCTCGTCATGCTGCACGAAAGCAAGCCCAACTTCAAAAACGGATCGATCTCGTATCCAAACTTTCGCGACTGGCAAAAGGACAACCATTCCTTCTCCGCGATCGGCGTCACGCGCAACTACGCCTATACGCTCACGGGAAACGGCGAAGCCGAGCAGCTACGCGGCCGCCTGATCTCGGCGGACTTTTTCTCGGTCGTCGGCATCAATCCTGTGATCGGCCGCACGTTTCGGCCCGGCGAAGACGAAGCCGGCCGCGCGCCGATCGCGATCATCGGCGCCGGCTTGTGGAAGCGCAAATTCGGCGCTTCGTCCGACGTTCTCGGCAAAAGCGTCACGCTCGACGGCAAGGACTACACCATCGTCGGCGTTACTCCCGCCGCCTTCGATCTTTTTCTGCGCAGCACGCAAATCACCGAGGTCTACGTTCCGATCGGTCAGTGGAACAATCCGAATCTGCAGAATCGCGGCGCGGGTCTCGGCATTCACGGCATCGCGCGGCTGAAGCCCGGCGTCACGTTCGAGCAAGCGGCCGCCGACATGGATCGCGTCTCGCAAAATCTCGCCGCAGCGTATCCCGACACGGACAACGGCATCAGTGCCAGCCTTATTCCTTTGCGCACCGATTTGCTCGGCGACGTTCAGCCGATTCTGTACGTTCTGCTCGGCGCCGTCGGATTCGTGCTGCTGATCGCGTGCGCGAACGTTGCCAACCTTTTGCTCGCTCGGTCCACTGGACGTAGCCGCGAATTCGCGATTCGCGCCGCGATGGGCGCGAGCAAAGCGCGACTCGTACGCCAACTGCTCACCGAGAGCGTGCTGCTCGCAGTCGCTGGCGGCACGATCGGCCTGCTTCTGGCCCAATGGGCCACGCGCGCCGCGCTGAGCATCGTTCCCGAAGAGCTTCCGCGCGCTGCAGAAATCCACACCGACACGCACGTTTTGCTTTTCACGCTGGCGGTGTCGTTGCTCGCCGGAATTCTATTCGGGCTGATCCCGGCAATGAAAACGTCGCACCCACGTTTGCAGGAAACCTTGAACGAGAGCGGCCGCGGATCGAGCGGCACTCGCAATCGCGCGCAATCCATCTTCGTCGCGCTCGAGATGGCGATGGCGCTGGTTCTTCTCGTCGGCGCCGGGCTGATGATCCGCAGTCTCGCCGCGCTCTGGAACGTCGATCCCGGCTTCCGATCCGAAAATGTCATCACGTTCGGCCTAACTCCGCCCGCGTCGATTATGAAAGCGCCCCCCGACGCGATTCGCGCGTACCTGCGCGAACTCGACAACCGCTTTGCAGCGTCACCCAACGTAAAAGCCGTCGCGCAGTCGTGGGGCGCCGTTCCGCTCTCCGGCGAAGACGATCAACTTTTCTGGATCGACGGCGACCCCGCCCCCGTCAACGACGCGGACATGAAGTGGACGCTCAACTATCTCGTGGGCCCCGATTATCTGAACGTGATGCGAATTCCGCTGCTGCGCGGGCGTTTTTTCACGAAGCAAGACGACAATCATGCGCCCAACGTCGCCGTCGTCGACGAAGTCTTCGCTCGAAAATATTTTGGCGGCCAGGACGCCATCGGCAAACGCCTTCACATGAGCAAGGCTGATGTGCAGCCGGGATCGACCGTCGAAATCGTCGGCATCGTTGGCCACGTCAACCAATGGGGTCTCGACACAGACGCCACGCAATCGCTTCGCGCGGAACTGTATCTGCCGACGATGCAAATGACCGACTCCTACATCGCCAACGTGCCCGGCGGGGGCGGCACATTCATGCTCGTGCGGACGGACAGCGCGCCCGAGCCATTGCTCGATTCTCTTCGCAGCACCGCGCGGCAAATGAATCCCGAGCACGTTCTCTACTCCGCCGAAACGATGGACCACGTCGTTTCTACGACGCTCGCACCGCGCCGTTTTTCGATGATTTTGCTCGGCGTGTTCGCTCTGCTGGCGCTGCTGCTTTCGAGCATCGGCATCTACGGCGTCGTTTCGTATCTGGTCGGCCAGCGCACCCACGAGATCGGATTGCGCATGGCACTCGGCGCACGCCGCGCCGACGTGCTTCGGTTGATCCTCGCCAACGGAATGAAGATGGCGTTCGCCGGCGTCGTCACTGGCGTCGCAGCCGCGATCGCGTTGACGCGGCTCATGTCTTCCCTGCTTTACGGTGTAAGCGCGACCGATCCGCTGACCTTCGTCGGCGTAGCCGCAGTGCTGACGCTAGTCGCCGCGGCCGCATGTTGCATCCCCGCGCGCCGCGCCATGCGTGTCGATCCCATGGTCGCCCTCCGCCATGAATAATCGCGCCGCGTTCACCAACCTCCCGATCGGCACGCTTTATATGGACTGCGGCGCGCCCGCGCCGCTTTCCAGGTGTTCCGTCCAAGCGAGTTGCCAAATGTCTCCGCAGTATTGGTCCGCACCCACACCCGAGAAAGGCAAATCATGAGCGCCCCCATTCGCCGCGACGACGAAAATCAGAAAAACCTCGAGTTAGAAATCGCCTCGCACCTCGAAATGTCCGCGCGCGACCACGAAGATCGCGGCAATACGCCACAACAAGCCGCACAAGCCGCCCGCCGCGAATTCGGCAACGTCGCCCTCGTGCAACACGTCACGCGCGATCAATGGCACGGCGGCTGGCTCGAAGATCTCCTCCAGGACTTGCGGCACGGCGGCCGGCTCCTCCGGCGCAGCCCCGGCTTCGCGATCATCGTTGTACTGACACTCGCACTTGGCATCGGTGCAAACACGGCAATCTTCAGCCTGGTCAACAGTATCCTGCTCCGCCCGCTTCCCTACGCGCACCCCGAACAGCTCGTCAGCATCAACGGCAACTATCCCAAAGGCGCGGTCGTCGCGCTGCGCGACCGATCCAAAACGATGGACCTCGCCGCCTACGCCGAAGGCTACGAATTCAACCTCACCGGACTCGGCGATCCAATTCGCCTCAGCGGCACGCCGGTTTCCGGCGAGCTTTTCTCCATTCTCGGCGCCAAAGCCGCAATTGGCCGCACATTTCACTCGGGCGACGACGCCGCCGGCAAAAACAGTTTCGTCATTCTCAGCAATTCACTTTGGCAGCGGCAGTTCAAGTCCGACCCAAGTATTCTCGGCCACCTGATCACGCTCGACGGTATGCAACGCGAAATCGTCGGCGTGATGCCACCCGATTTCCGCTTCCCTTCTCCGGCGACCGAAGTCTGGACTCCGATCGACATCGATCCGCGCAACACCCACACCTACTGGGGCGGCGACTTCATGCCAACGATCGCGCGGCTGCGCCCAGGCGCCACGCTGCAACAAGCCGACACCGAAATCCGCTTTCTCCAGCCACAAGTCGCGACGATGTTTCCGTGGCCGATGCCCAAAGACTGGAACCCTGAACTCTCGGCGGTCTCACTACAGACCGGCCTGCTCGGTGACGTTCGCTCGCGGTTGTTGATCCTGCTCGCCGCGGTGGTTCTGGTTTTGCTGATCGCGTGCGCCAACATCGCCAACCTCACGTTGTCGCGCGCGTCCGTCCGTGAAAAAGAAATCGCGATTCGCGCCTCGATGGGTGCCGCGCGCCATCGCATCATGCGCCAGCTCATCACCGAAAGCGTGCTGATGGCGTCGTTCGGCGGCGCGCTCGGCCTGCTGCTCGCGTCCATCGGCTTGACGCTGCTGAAATCCACGATTCCCGCCGGCACGCCGGGTCTCGGTAACGTTGCAATCGATTGGCGCGTACTCCTGTTCACCGCCGCGCTGGTTATCTTCACAGGCATTGTGTCGGGAATCGCACCAGCGTTTCAGTCGTCGCGCACCGAACTCACCGAATCGCTCAAAGCCGGCGGTCGCGGCGCGACGTTGTCGCAAGGACACCGTGTTCGCAGCGCGCTGGTGATCGGCGAACTCGCGCTGGCCGTCTTGCTGGTAAGCGCGGCAGGTTTGTTGATTCACAGCCTCTGGGCCCTGTCGCACGTCGATCCCGGATTTCGTTCCGACAACGTCCTTACAGCGCGCATCACCCCTAACCAAAACTTTTGCGCCGATCACGGCCGCTGCTTTTCGTTCTATCACGATCTACTTCGCGAAGTTCGCGCCCTTCCAGGCGTGAGCGAAGCCTCGCTGATCAATACGCTTCCGCTGGGCGGCCGATTGCAAAAGCGTTCGTCCGATGTGGAAGGCTACATCCCCACCACCGAAAAACCGGCGCCACTGTTCTGGCTCAACACCATTTCGCCCGGCTATTTCAACTCCATGCGCATCCCGATTATGAGCGGGCGCGAATTCAACGAAGCCGACGCCGCCAGCAATCCGCCCTCGGTCATCATCAGCGCCGAAACCGCGCGGCGTTTTTTCCCAAATGGCGACGCGGTTGGCAAACATTTGCGTCTGATCGGCCAAGAAGACTGGTGCACCATCGTCGGCATCGCCAATGACGTCCGGGCCTACGACCTGCGCCGCAACCTGCCGACGTGGATGGACGGCATGATCTACGTGCCGTATGGCCCCGGCGCGACGCTCGAAGACGGCAGCGTGCCAGCTCAAATGACGCTGGTACTTCGCTCGGCGGCTACCCTGCCACAACTCGAACAATCGATCCGCAGTGTCACCGCATCCCTCAACCCCGAAACCCCGGTCAGCGACCTGAAAGCGATGCCCGACATTCTCTCCGGCGAAACAGCGGCGCCGCGATCGATCACGTCGCTGTTCGCGGCTTTTGCTACGCTGGCGCTCGTCCTCGGCGTGATCGGGATTTACGGCGTCATTTCGTTCTTCGTGGGCCAGCGAACCCGCGAGATCGGAATTCGCATCGCGATGGGCGCGCAACGGCGCGACATTCTTAAGCTCGTCGTGAACGAAGGCCTCATGCTCACGGTGATCGGCATCGGCGCAGGACTCGGGGCGGCGTTTGCGCTCACGAGTTTCCTCAGCTCGCTTCTTTACGGCGTCAGCGCCACCGATCCTCTCGACTTTGCTGCTGTGGCCGCGCTTTTCGCGGCGGTCGCGCTCGTCGCCAGCTACATTCCGGCGCGCCGCGCGATGCGGGTTGATCCGCTGACGGCGTTGCGTTACGAATGAACATTCGAACGGCGTCGCATGGTCACACTTCGTTATCCGAATTTTGGGAGGAGGTTCGATGAAGCTTTTTCGCAACCGCAATCAGCCCGACCTCAAGGCGGAGCTCGAGTCCCATCTCCAGATGGCCGCGAGCGATCACGAATCTCGTGGCGCCGATTCCAGGTCGGCCGCCGAACGCGCGCACCGCGAAATCGGCAACCTGCCGTTGATCCAGCAAACCGCACGCGATCAGCGTCCCGTCGCAACCTTCTTCGACAATCTTCTGCAAGATATGCGTTTCGCCTTCCGCACGCTTCGCAAAAATCCGGGCTTCACCAGCATCGCCGTCCTGACGCTCACACTCGGTATCGGCGCGAACACCGCCATCTTCAGTGTCGTAAACGCCGTCCTGCTGCATCCGCTCCCCTTCAAAAATGCTTCCCGCCTCGTGGACATCGCCGAACGCAGCACCACGTTCGATTTCCAGCATATGTACATGTCGATCCCGGACATCGACGAAATGCGCGCCGCGACGACGACGCTTGCGTCGGTCGCCCCCTACGCGTACAGCTCGAAAGAGATCGTCGTCGACGGTAAGCCCGATCGCCTCGAGGCCGCCGATGTCTCCGAGAATTTCTTCCCCATCCTCGGTCTTCAGCCGATCCTAGGTCGGACCTTCACCGCCGCCGACATGCAATCCGGGGCACGCGTCGTTCTCCTGGGTCACCGCATCTGGCGAGATCGCTTCGCGACCGATCCAAACGTTCTCGGCAAATCGATGCAGCTCGATGGCGAACCCCACGCCATTATCGGCGTGATGCCCGAAATACCGCAGATGGGCTTCGCAACCGACGCGGCCCTATGGACACCCTTTCAGCCAACCGCTGATCAACTCGCCAAGCGCGACATACGGATTGCCGTTGCCCTCGGCGCGCTTCGTCCTGGCGCGACCGTCGAACAAGCCGAGCGTGAACTCGAACAGATCTCCGCACGACTCGCCGCGGCCTATCCCGACAGCAACAAGATCTGGAGCATGCACACCATCCTCCTCAAGACTTCCCTGGTCGGCGACACCAGCACGCCGTTGCTCATTCTTTTTGGCGCAGTCGGCTTCGTTCTGCTCATCGCGTGCGCCAACGTCAGCAATCTCTTTCTTTCCCGTAGCTGGGCGCGACGCCGCGAATTCGCCATCCGCAGCGCCATCGGCGCTACGCGTGGCGCGCTTCTTCGTCAGCAACTCGTTGAAAGCGCAATTGTCGCCTTGCTCGGGGGCGCTTGTGCCCTGTTGCTCTCGCTCTGGATTGTCGGAGCTTTACGTAAGCTCCTCCCACCCGAAACTCCCCGTATCGAAAGCATTTCCGTCGAGCCCGGCGTCGCCCTGTTCACGCTTGCCGTCTCGCTTCTCGCGGCGCTGGTCGCAGGTCTCGCGCCGGCCCTGCTCAGCGCGCGCCACGACGTCAATGCGACGATCAAGGAAACCGGCGCGTCGGCGAGCCGTAGCCACAACTTCCTTCGTCAGTCCCTCATCGTCGCTGAAGTTGCCCTCGCTCTGACTCTCGTCATCGGCGCAAGCCTCGCGGTGCAGAGTTTCGCTCGCATGCTTCACCTCGACACGGGCATCCGCACCGACCACCTCGTCACTATGCGCATCGAATTTCCATCGTTCCGCTTCGAGAAAGCGGAACAGGGCGTTCGTTTCACACGGCAGGTTCTTGCAGATACGAGAACACTCCCTGGCGTCGAATCTGCTTCCGCAGGTCTCGTTTTTCCCATGGGCGATTCCGTTGCCGAGTCACAATTTACCGCCGACCTGGGCGCTGATCCCAAAGCCCCGATGCAGATGGTGCGCAACAATCGCGTCGAACCTGATTTCCTCCGTACCTTCGGCATTCCTCTTCTCGCAGGTCGCGATTTCAACGCCGCCGACTCGATTCCTTCTCCTCCGGTCTTCATCGTCGACGAAGCCTTCGCTCGAAAAGTATTCGGCACGCCTGACGCTGTCGGTAAACCCCTTTCGACGAATGTAGAAAAAGGACATTTCGTTTGGGGCACGATTATCGGGGTGTGTGGCGACGTGCGCGAACGTGACCGCAACCGCGACCGCGACCGCTACACTCAGCCAACCATCTACGCACCGCTTTCGCAGGCGAAAGATCTCGACGGCATATTCCTCGCGGTTCGCACGAAACCGAATCCGTCCGCCGTGATCGCCGCGATTCAAAGTCGCGTCTGGGCGATCGACAACACGCGTCCGATCACTGGGATCAAAACCATGGAACAGCAAATCGTGGAGCACAACGCGGAGCCGAGGTCGCAAAGTATGCTGTTGGCGGTGTTTGGTGCGCTCGGCCTGCTGCTCGCGATTGTCGGCGTCTACGGCGTGATGTCTTACCTCGTCTCGCAGCAGACGCGTGAAATCGGCATCCGCATGGCGCTCGGCGCGGCGCCGCCCCAAGTCCTTCGCCTCATCGTCGCGCATGGACTTAAGCTCACCCTCGCGGGCATCGCCATCGGCCTCGGGACGTCATTCGCTCTCACGCGTTTCATCCGCACGCTGCTCTTCGGCATCAGCCCGACCGATCCGCTCACATTCGCCGTGGTCGCAATACTGCTAGCCACCGTGGCCGTCGCCGCTTGCGCGATCCCCGCGCGTCGGGCCACGCAAGTCGATCCAATGATGGCCTTACGCCACGACTAGACGTCACGGTACTCGGCGCAAGCCGGTCCGAGCTCCGCGGATTTCGACCGGGCACACCTTGTTCCCTCGGGAGTAACGCGCTAAACTGCTCGCAGACTTGTAACGGTCGTCCCCCCAACTACAGGTGTCGTATATGCGCTCCTTCCTCAAACGGCTCTGGCACCAGCAATCCGGTCAAGACGCAGCGGAATATGCCCTGCTGATCGTAGGCATCGCCATCGTCGTCGTCGGCGCACTTTTCGCATTCGGCAACTCCACCAGCCATAGCTTCGGCACCGCCACGAATTCCGTCATCGGCGGCAGCTCCTCGGGCGGTTCCGGTGGCGGAAGCGGCAGCGGTGGAAGTGGCGGTGGTTCCGGAGATCAGGGGGGGGCGGGCGGCAGTGGTGGAAGCGGCCAAGGTAGTGCCGGCTCGGGTTCCGGCAGCGGAAGCGGCAGCGGTGGAAGTGGTGGTTCGGGCGGCAGTGGCGGCTCAGGTGGCAGTGGCGGTTCGGGCGGCAGCGGCGGCTCCGCTGGTGGCGGTGGCAATACTCCGCCTCAGAATCCACCGAAGCCGAGCCCGTAGTCGCGCGACGCTTTCAACGTCGGCGCACGCCTATCTTGCTACACGTCGATTCTCGTATTCCTGTCTCTCAAGCAATTCGTTCCCGCAAGGGCCTTCCTCTACACAATTCCCGGTAGAAAACCCGCGGAGCGATCCGCAGAGACTCTCGTCCATCGACAATCCCGCCATTTAAATTCACTCACGCGTGGCGGTCTTGAAACCCTCAGCGCCATTCAGGTATCCAACTTCCATGCCATCGGCTCAAGCGCAACCCACCCGCCGCCGTATTGAGCTCGATGCCCTTCGCGGCTTGATGCTCGTCTGGATCACCTGCACGCACCTGCCGACCATCGCCAGCACCTACGTCAATCAGCCGTTCGGCTTCGTCTCCGCCGCCGAAGGTTTCATCTTCCTCTCGGCTCTGTTCACCGGTCGCATTTACTACCGCATGGCGCTGCACGACGGCTATCGCCCCATGACGGCCAGGCTCTGGGCACGCACGTTGCGCCTGTACCTGTACCACGCGCTGCTCCTCGGCTTCGTCTTCCTCGTCGCCGTTCCCATCGCGAGACACGGCGACCGCCGCCCCGGCCTCCACAACCTTCTGGATTTCTATTTCAACGCCGGCGCGCGTCGTTCCGTTACCGAAGCGTTCCTGCTCATCTATCGCCCGCCGCTACTCGATATTCTCCCGATGTACATCATCTTTCTCGTCTTCACCTCCGCCGCGCTCCTGCTCACGCGCCGCATTCCGTGGAGAATCATCGTCTGCATCGCTTTCGGCGTCTGGGTCTTCGCTCAATTTGGTTTCCGCGAACACGAACACGCCTTCGTCAGCAAATTCGTCCCGACGCACATTCCTCTCAATGAAATGGGTTCGTTTGACCTCTGGGCCTGGCAATTTCTCTGGATCGTCGGCATCTACATGGGCGTGCGTTGGGGACGCGGCGACCTGCACATCGATCAACTTGCAAAACGCGCGATGATGCCCGCGATCGTCATCGCCGCAGCTCTCTTCGAATTGCGCCGTGCCATCGCCGACGGCCTCGACCTCGGCCCGTTCGAGCCGCTCTTCGACAAATGGCATCTCGGCCCGCTTCGCCTGATGAACTTCGCCGCCGTCGCCGTTCTCGTGATCTTGTTGCAATCGGTGCTGAAGCCTCTGGCCATCCGCCCGCTAGTCCTGCTCGGCCAATCCTCGCTTCAGGTTTTCTGCATTCACTTGCTCTTTTGCTTTGCGGGACTCACGCTGCTCGGCAACGCTTCCATTTTGAGCGGCGCAAAACAGGCCGGCCTGCTCACCGCCACCTTCACCGCAATGCTGATTACGGCCAAGCTCTTCTCGAAGAGCGAAGCCAAGCAGGAGCGCCAGCCGAAGCCCAAGCCGACCGACGACGATGGTAGAGCAAAGCCAGCCATCGAAACCGAGCCGGTACCGACCGCGCTCTCAGCCGTCGTCGCGACGCCGCTTCCCCCCGTCGCCCCCGTCCCCGGGGACTAAAATGACTTCACGCCTGTAAGGGCAGCGCTTGTTGCGAACCCTGAGCCCCGAAGGGCTCCTCTCGCCGCGTGTTGGCAAGGTCACTCGCGGCGCACGCGGGACGAGCGCCGCCTCATCGTCAGTCACTGGTCAGCTACCTGCCCTTCATCGGTCTGCGCCGCTTCATATAAATCGCCTTCACAATACTCTGCGGCGGAATCTCCGGAATCTTCCCAAGAACGCCCAGCGCCCGAGCATTTACAATCGCCGCCCGCACCAATCCTTTCAAATACGCGCCCTTCAGATCCCCGGCCTCGTGAATCGTTACATGGCGCACCTGACTCCCCGCGCCCTTCAAACGTTTTTGTGGATCATCCAAGTCCGTGCCGTGATTGAATCCTAGATTCACATGCTCGGCATAAACCGCCACATGGCAGTAGCACTCCTTCAATCGCCCAGTGAACGAATACCCAATCGCCACGGCATTGTATGCGTCATAAATTGTCTCGGTCGCGCGGGGCTCCAGCTTGAGCATGTAACTCCGCACCTCCAGCGCCAGCTTCACAATCCGATCGTCGTACGCTGACAAAAACCCCAGCAACTCCGGTATAGGCGCTCGCACGGCCTTGGTTTTCTTCATCGTCGTAATCCGCGATCCCACGATCCCGTCACGGCAAACCTCCGCATTGCCTGCATTGCCAAAAATCCATCATCCTGAGCCTATCCGATAAGGATAGGCGAAGGACCTCAACCGCTCCTCACCACCCAACGATCCGCGCCCTCCGACACGCTCCCCGACGCGAACCAACTATGCGATACTCAACCCATTCCAAAAACGTATCAAACTATACGCGCAGCAAGCACAACCGAAAATGGAAGCCAAACTCTCCGAACTCGTCAACCGCCTCCAGACCGCCGCCAAGTCCAATCTCTTAGCGGTCGTCCTCTACGGCTCCGCCACCACCGGCGAATTTCGCGAAGGCCAATCCGACCTCAACATTCTCTGCCTGGTTAACCGCGCCGGCTCCGCCGAACTCGAATCCCTCCACGGCGTCGCCGAGTGGTGGATCAAAAAAGGCAACCACCCGCCGCTCATCTTCACCCACGACGAACTCCAACATTCCGCCGACGTCTTCGCCATCGAATTGCTCGACATGAAATCCAGCCACCGCATCCTGCATGGCGACGATTTCCTGGCCTCGCTCGAAGTCCCGCTCCACCTGCACCGTCTTCAGGTCGAGCGCGAACTTCGCACCAACTGGCTCCGTCTCCGCCAAGCCATCATCGCCGCACCGCTCACCGAAAAAGCGCACCTAGCGCTAATGACTCAATCGCTCTCGACGTTCTGCGCCCTCTTCCGTCACGCGCTCTTCGCGCTAGGCCAGCCCATGCCCACATCGAAACGCGAAGCCGTCTCGGCGATCGCCTCCACGACGAACGCCGACCCGACAACGTTCCATGCGCTCCTTGACGTCCGCGAATCCAAAAAAGATCTAAAAACGCTAGCGATCGAACCCAGTCTCCGCGCCTACCTCGCCTTCGTAGAAGCCGTCACCAACGAAGTCGACCACCGCCTGGCCACCTCATGACCATCGAACCTCGAAAATCGAACGTGGAAATTCGTAGCTCCGCGCGCCACGTCATCTCGTCGCCATCTCTACCCAATACGTGTCATCCTGAGCGAAGCGAAGGATCTCAACGCCCGACTCACGTCGCTGAACCCGCCGTACAGAATTTCTTCACACGAAGTGGGAGCTTCAGCTCCCACCTAACAACCTTCTCGCAACGGGTTTCGGCCCCTGAAGAAACCTTTGCACTTCGCTTTCCGGAGGAAAAATGAAAGCCGTAATCGCCCTACTCGTAATCATCATCCTGATCGCTCTTGTATTCGGCAGCATGTACGTTGGCCGCAAAAATCAAATGGTTACGCTCGACGAGCAAGTGAAATCCAATTGGGCACAGGTTGATGTCGTCCTGCAACGCCGCGCCGACCTCATCCCCAACCTCGTCGAAACCGTAAAAGGCTTCGCCGCGCATGAGGAAAAGGTCTTCGGTGACATCGCCGCCGCTCGCTCCGCCCTCATCGGCGCAAAAACGCCCGCGGACAAAATCGCCGCCAACGGCCAACTCGACGGGGCCCTCAGCCGCCTGCTCGTGATCACTGAAAATTATCCCCAGCTCAAATCCAACGAAAATTTCCTCCGCCTGCAGGACGAGCTCTCCGGCACCGAAAATCGCATCGCTGTCGAACGCAAGCGCTACAACGATTCCGTCCAGGCCTATAACACCTACATCGGCCTGTTTCCCAACAGCCTCTTCGCAGGATGGGCGGGCTACAAACGCAACGACGCCTACTTCCAAGCCAGCCCCGCCAGCCGCGAGGTCCCCAAAGTCCAATTCCCCAGCGCCACGCCAACTCCGACGCCCGCACCCGCTCCAACCACAAAATGACGTGAAAGAATGATCGCCGCGATGGACATTAATGCAGGGCGCAGCACCGCCCTGCCGTAAGTTGCGGAGGGTGCGCCCCATGTCCGCAAGATCAACCGACTTTCGCAAACTCTCTTGCCGTTTCGCCGCCCGCCCACCGCACCTCTGCCGGCACACGCTCCGGTCAACATCCGTCATTTCGAGCGAAGCCTGCCGACGCCTTTTCTTCCGCGTTTACTTCCTGGTGAACGCGTCGGCATGCGCAGAGAGAACTCTGCACCATCGCGCGGTTTGTGCGCCATGCAATCCTCTTCGATCGATCCGACGTTACTCCCGGCGCACCGAAACGCCCCCTTGCGTCCATCCGCTTCCCGAACTCGATGCCTCCGTGCCTAATCCCTCTTTCTAAACACGCTCACTTCATATTCTCCAACGCCCGCACAAACGCATCGTCCGCCACATGCACCGCCCCTCGAAACGGTCGATTAATATCCGCAATCGCCAACAGCACCAACGCCACCAAGAGCGAGAAAAACACCACCTGCACGCCATGCAACACCCGATTCTGCGACCCAAACATGCACGACGACCCGATCGTCAAAATCCCGCCCACAATCAACACAAACCACAAAATCGCCGGCAGCGACAACGCGCTCTCGAGCAACCGGGTCCGCCTGCACGTCGTCAACGCACTCAACTCCGTAATCGCGTGATCCAGCACCACACTCGACGCCCGAGACCCGTCTGGCGTCGAAATCATCAACGCCTTTTCGATCATCGAAGTCAGCCCCACGCTCTCGGTCGGCACCAACCCCCGCTCCATCTCCGGCCAATCCTTGTCGATTGCCACCTGCGCATAAGACCGTGCCAGCTTCTGTACCTCGATCCGCGAAGCATCCGGCAGCCCATCCGCCAGCCGGTACAAATTCACCAGACTGTTCGCCTCCAACTCCACGTTCTGCGTCGCCATATCGAAATCCGTCCACACCGCATACAACATAAATCCCAAAATCACCGCATACGTGGTCCCCAAAATCCCCAGCTGCCACCCCGTAACGTCGTTGTGCTGGTGCCGCTTATCCCAAGGCCAAACCTTGTCCAGCACCACAAACAACAGTACCGAAGCCCCCACCGTAAACAGCACCATCATCAAATTTTCAAAGACACTCAGCATTCGCCTCTCACCCTCCGCCCCATTTGTCCGACGACGTTCGAACTCCCCGACAACCCCAACTCCGACGAAAAACTGGTATCCCAAGTGAAGCGAGGGATCTGCTTTTGCGCTCCCCTGAGCAAAACGCGCCGCCGAGCATCCCTACCGCCCCGCCACCCAAAACGGCTGCCGCGCCGCCACAAACTCAATCTTCACTCCCGGCAAGAATCCCCGCATCCACTCCGCACACCATTCCATCCCCGCTTGCTCTGAAGGAATATGCCCAATCACAATCAACGCCTTGTTCTTCCCCTCCGTCTGCGCGTCCGCAACGTACTCCACTGTCTCCCACTCCCGCGATTCTCCCGCCAGCAAAACTTCCACGTCATCGCGCTCCAACGCCTTTGTCTCCCGCGCAAAACCCGTATAGCCCGGATTCAACCCAATCTTCGTCACCTTCATCTTCGGATCACCAACAACACGCGCCGAAGCCGCATCCAACTTCTTCGCCACATACGCCGCCAAATTACCGAGCGTCGTTTCCGGAATCACCAGCACGCCCTGATCGTCCTTATTCCAATATTTCTCCCACCCCAGCTTTCGCACCGTTCCTTCCTGAATCCCATCCGGCTTCCGCATGTGCCAATGATCGTGAAATTTCCAAATCACCAAATGATTCTTCTCAATGAACGCCCGCTTCTCCGCCCAAACCGCATCCGAAGCATCCATCCCCTCGGGCACCTCCAACATATGATTGAAATAAACGGGTTCGTGCGTAATCACCATGTTGTCCCGCGCCGCCACAGCCCGCTGCAACACATGCAGCGTAGCCATCATCGTCACAGCAACGCCAGTAACCGGCGTAGCCGGATCCCCCGCCTTAAACGTATCGACAGTTTTCTCCCGCCACTCCACCCCCACATGCGCCTTGATCGCGTCTACGACTTGCTGCGCCGTAACCTTCTTCTCCTGCCCTTGTGCGCCGCTGCAAATCAACCCCACGCCAATCAAGACTACGAGCCACCGTGTCATCGCGCCTCCCCAACCATCTCCTATCGCCTCTGAGGCGACCAATACTACGCTAAACCCGTTGGTCTCTCTAACATCCAGCGTTCGGATGATACCGTACCATTACTATTCATAAACTGATATCAGTGTGATGATGGGTCGTGCGTCGTCGACTCAAGAGCCCTCCGATCCGGTCTGTCCGACTCCCATTCATTCCTCGCCTTCCTAGCTTTTTCTCGCCCACAAACCTTTTACTCCAGCATTTCCAGACTCCGCATGCATCTTACGATTCGAGCTTTGCTCAACCCTCCTGTAATCAGCATCTTCCAGACCCCGCAACCATGGACGGGGGTATACCCGAATCCAAAGCGAAACTTTCGCTGCTTGGCCGGAAATGCGAGCGCAGTCTCGCACGTATTACTATCGTAGCGGCCACCGAATGTTTTTCAACGCGACCTCCGAACCACAGCCGAACGCAGCCCAAGCCTCCTCTGGCCCACTCATCCACGCCCAGACCGTCTCTCGCCACTACCGACTCGGCGACTCCACCATCCCCGCCGTCAACGACATCTCGCTCGAAATCCGCAGCGGCGAATTTGTCGCTCTTCTCGGCAGCTCCGGCTCCGGCAAGTCCACCTTCCTCAATCTCCTGGCGGGCCTCGATCGGCCCACCTCCGGCGCCATCCACGTCCGCGGCCGCAACCTCGCTGCCATCGACCCGATGGAACTCGCCCGCTACCGCCGCGACACCGTCGGTATGGTCTTCCAATCCTTCAATCTCCTCCCCCGCATGACCCTCGAGGAAAATGTCGAGCTTCCGCTGCGTCTTGCCGAAGTCGATCGCGCCGAGCGCGCCGCCCGCGTCCAATCCGCTCTCGACCACGTCCGCCTCGGCCCACGCAGCCGCCACCGCCCGGCCGAACTCTCCGGCGGCGAACAGCAGCGCGGCGCCATCGCCCGCGCCCTGGTCAATCGCCCGACAATCCTTTTCGCCGATGAGCCCACCGGCAACCTCGACAGCGTCAACGGCGAACAAATCCTCCAGCTTCTCCGCGAAATTCAATCGAACCTCGGCATGACCATCATCATGGTCACGCACGAACGCCCGCTCGCCGAGCGCTTCGCGACGCGCATCGTCACCCTAGGCGATGGCCACCTGAAATCCGACACACCGAACGCGGCGGCCGAACGGCAACCCGTCATCGACGAGGCCCGCCGATGAAAACGCGCGACCTCACCGAACTCGCCTTCCGCAACTTACGCGAAGCGATCCTTCGCAACTCGCTCACGACGCTCGGCGTTGCCGTCGGCGTCGCATCGCTCGTAGCCATGCTCTCCCTCGGCGTCGGCCTGCAAACCTTGGCCTCGCAACGTCTCAATAAATCCGGTCTCTTCGATTCCGTTTTTGTGAGTTCCAAGCGGGGAGCAAACTTCATGGGCGGCGGAGGTCCCCGACCCACTCTCAAAAAGTCCGCGAAGCCCGAAGAAACCAAATTTCTCGACGAAACATCGCGCGAGGAAATCGGAAAGCTGCCGAATGTCACCGAGGTCTATCCACAAATCCGTTTCCTGACCGAGGTCCGTTTCAATGGCGCTAGTTTTTCGACGAATGTTCTCGGACTGCCAGACTCTTCTCGCAACACGGGTACGTTTGACGGCATCACCGGCAAGGCGTTCTCTTCACCGACCGCCGATGAAGCCATCCTGCAATCCGAATTTGCCAAGGAGCTCTCGCCGCAGCCGGGATCGCTCGTCGGACAGGAAATCACGCTGCGTTACGCGCAGCGTCACGAGACTCCTCCCGCCGATGCCGGCAAACCAAAAGATATTGACGACGAATTCGATGACATGATGTCCAGCGGAATCTCGATCGTCACGCGTGAGAAAAAGTTGCGCATCGCTGGAATCATCGACACCGATCCCTCCGCTGGATTCGGCGGTGGCGGCCGGGTCTTCATACCTCTGCGCGTGGCGGAAGATCTTCACGTCGCGCAGCCAAACGACGTGCAGGAACTGGTCCGTTCCGGAGGCTCGGGGAAGCGTGTCTACTTCGAGCTGACTGCTCGCGTCAAATCTCCCAAAGATGTCCTGAAGGTCGAGGAAGCCGTCAAGAAAATGGGGTTCAACACATTCTCGCTCCTCGATGCCACGCGCAATCTGCGCCTGATCTTTACGGTTTTCGATCTATTCTTAGGATTGTTCGGCAGTCTCGCGTTGACTGTCGCCTCGCTCGGCATCATAAACACGCTCGTGATGGCGATCCTCGAACGCCGCCGCGAAATCGGCGTCCTCAAGGCGCTAGGCGCAACCGACCGCGATGTCCGCAGCCTGTTCTTTGCCGAAGCCGGTGCCATGGGCTTACTCGGTGGAATCGCCGGCGTGACCCTCGGATGGCTGATCGGCGCGGCACTCACCTGGGGCACGACACTCTACTTACGAACCCAGGATCTTCCCGGTGTGAAAATCTCCTATGTCCCCTGGTGGCTAGCCGTGGGCGCCATTGTCTTCGCCGTACTCGTAAGCCTGCTAGCCGGCCTCTACCCCGCCGGCCGCGCAGCGAAACTGAACCCGGTCGAAGCTCTCCGCTATGAATAATTCGCCACAAATAGGTAGGGGCGCAGCACGTGCGCCCCAGGTCCGCCCCCGCGAGAACTTGCCTCAATCCGGTTTTGTCTCTTCGTCAAACGGCAAGCCAACATAATTCTCGGCCAGCGCCGCGCTCGCCGCGCGCGAACTCGTCACGTAATCCAATTCCGCCAGATGTACGTTGTGCGAAAAACTGTCCTCGTTCGGAAAGCGATGCAGCATTGAAGTCATCCACCACGAAAATCGCTGCACCTTCCACACCCGCCGCAAACAAACATCCGAATACCGGTCGAGTTCATTGCTCGATCCACGTTTGTAAAAATCAACGAATGCTCGCGTCAAAACACGGACGTCGGCAACCGCAAGATTTAATCCCTTGGCCCCCGTCGGCGGCACGATGTGCGCCGCATCACCGAGCAAAAATAATTTGCCGTGCCGCATCGGCTCGGCAACAAAACTCCGCATCGGCGTGACGCCCTTTTGCAGAATCGGGCCGTCGCACAATTCCCAGCCGTCGCGCGTCGCAAACCGTGTCCGCAACTCCGTCCAGATGCGATCGTCCGACCACCCGTCGATATTTTCGTCGTGCGCACATTGCAGATATAGCCGCGAAATTTCCGGCGAACGCATGCTGCGCAGTGCAAATCCGCGGTCGTGGTAGCAATAGATCAATTCATCCGAAGCCGGCGGAACTTTTGCAAGGATGCCCAGCCAGCCAAACGGATATTCGCGCTCGTGAATTTTTAACGCCGCAGCCGGCATTGCCGGCCGGCAGATGCCGTGGAAACCGTCGCACCCCGCAATGAAATCGCACTCCAGCGTTTCCGTCGCCCCGCCATGCTGAAAGCGAACCTTCGAACTCGACTCCGTCGCGCTCTTGTCAAAATCATGAACGCTCATCGCTTCTGAATCGAAAATAATTTTCCCGCCGGCAGCCAGTCGCGCCGCGACGAGGTCCTTGATGACTTCATGCTGCGGGTAAATCGTGATCGACTTTCCTGTCAGATCGGCAAAGTCGATGCGGTGCCCCGCGCCGTTGAATCGCAGTTCGACGCCAGTGTGGACCAGTCCTTCGCGCTGCAACCGCGCGCCGACGCCGGACTGCACCATCAACTCGACTGTTCCGTGCTCTAGAACGCCTGCTCGGATGCGCCTTTCGATGTACTCGCGCGGTTTGCTTTCGAGCACGACCGAGTCGATGCCCTGCAAATGCAGCAAGTGCGAGAGCATCAGCCCCGCTGGTCCGGCCCCGATAATTCCGACTTGTGTTCGCATCCTTTATTCGCGCAGCACACGGGCAACATCGCATTCAGTCGCACGATTCCTTGTGGATGTTACTATATGCCTTTGTAACGGAACGCAGCGAAGAATATGGAAAACGCTTACATCTGTGACGGAATTCGCACGCCCATCGGACGATACGGCGGAGCGTTGTCGGCGGTGCGTGCTGACGATCTGGCGGCGATTCCGATTGCCGCGCTCGTTGCGCGGAATCCCGGCGTCGATTGGAACGCGCTCGACGACGTGATCTGCGGGTGCGCGAATCAGTCCGGCGAAGACAATCGAAACGTCGGCCGCATGGCGCTGCTGCTCGCGGGGTTGCCGAAGGAAGTGCCGGGCTCGACGGTGAACCGGCTCTGCGGCTCGTCGATGGATGCGGTGACGACCGCGTCGCGCGCCATCAAGAGCGGCGAAGCGGATTTGATCATTGCGGGCGGCGTTGAGAGCATGTCGCGGTCGCCGTTTGTGGTTGGCAAGGCGGACGCGGCGTTTTCGCGATCGGTCAAACTCGAAGATACGACGATGGGCTGGCGCTTCATCAATCCGGCGATGAAGGCGAAGTACGGAACCGATTCAATGCCTGAGACCGGCGAGACGGTGGCCGAAGAATATAAAATTTCGCGCCAGGATCAGGACGCTTTTGCATTGCGCAGCCACCAGCGAGCGTCCGCCGCGATTCGCGACGGGCGTATGGCGGACGAAATTGTTGGCGCGCCGGTGCCGCAGAAAAAAGGCGATCCGGTTTGCGTCGACAAAGACGAGCATCCGCGGCCGGACACGACTCTGGAAGCGCTGGCGAAATTGAAGCCTGTCGTCAAGCCTACCGGAACGATAACTGCGGGTAATGCTTCGGGGATCAACGACGGATCCTGCGCGCTCTTAATCGCGTCGGAAGCCGCAGTGAAGAAATACGGACTGACGCCGAGGGTTCGCATCGTCACCGGCGCGGTCGCGGGAGTCGCGCCGCGCGTGATGGGGATGGGGCCTGTGCCCGCGTCGCGAAAGGCGCTGGCGAAGGCAGGATTGAAACTCGATCAGATGGATGTCGTTGAGTTAAATGAAGCGTTCGCGTCGCAGGCGCTCGCCGTGATGCGCGAACTGGGATTGAAAGATGAGGCTGCGAAGGTGAATCCGAACGGCGGCGCGATCGCGATTGGACATCCGTTGGGTGCTAGCGGAGCGCGGCTTGTTACGACGGCGACGTATCAGTTGATGCGGACGGGCGGAAAGTTTGCACTGTGCACGATGTGCATCGGTGTGGGCCAAGGCATCGCGGTGATTTTGGAACGAGTGTAAAGCGGAAAGAATTGCAAACAGCCGGCAGGGATGCCGGCGCCGCCAATCCGAGTAATTCTGCGGTTCGAGTGGAGCGCGAGTGCGGATGAGATTGCTTGACGGATTGTTTCGCGCCGAAAAGGTCGAAGACGCACTGTCGGATCAAGCGTGCTTGCAGGGCATGCTGGATTTCGAGGCGGCGCTCGCGCGGGCGGAAGCGAAAGCCAACATAATTCCCGCCTCTGCCGCAACGGCGATTGCGGCGAACTGCAAAGCCGAACTATTTAGCGTTTCGGATTTAGCTCGTGACACGGCGCTTGCGGGGAATGTCGCGATACCCTTTGTGAAGGCGCTGACGGCGTTGGTCGCACAGAGCGACAAGGACGCGGCGCGCTACGTGCATTGGGGCGCGACGAGCCAGGATGCGATCGACACCGGGCGCGTCTTGCAGTTGCGGCAAGCGTTGAAGTTTATCGGCAGCGATCTCGACAGGCTCGCGGGTGGCTTGGTGAAGCTTGCGACGAAGCACCGGTTCACGGTGATGGTCGGGCGGACGTGGATGCAACAGGCTTTGCCAACCACATTTGGGGCGAAGGTCGCGGGGTGGCTCGACGCGATCGACCGTCACCGTGAGCGATTGCGCGAGACCCAGCGGCGATGCTTAGTTCTGCAATTTGGCGGCGCGGTTGGCACGCTGGCTTCGTTGGGTGAACATGGTTCTGAAGTTACGAAGGCTCTGGCCGATGACCTGGGCTTGCCGCTGCCGGAAATGCCCTGGCATAGTCATCGGGATCGCCTGGCTGAGGTTGCTACGACCTTAGGGCTGTGTGGGGGCACTCTGGGAAAAATCGCAAAGGATCTCTCGCTCCACTCGCAGACCGAAGTCGCGGAGGTATTCGAGCCGGGAGAACCCGGGCGCGGCGGATCTTCAACAATGCCCCACAAACGGAATCCCGTGGCGGCGGCGGTAATTTTGTCGGCGGCGATTCGCATGCCGGGGCTTGTCAGTACGATGCTGACGGCGACAGTCCAGGAACACGAGCGGGGATTGGGTGGTTGGCATGCGGAGTGGGAGACGCTGCCAGAGATTGTGTCGCTCACTGCCGGTGCGCTACAAAAACTTGCCGAGGTGGTGCCAAAACTCGAGGTCGACGTTGCACGGATGCGCGACAATCTCGACGCGACCCATGGATTGATTTTCGCAGAAGCGGTTACGATGGCGCTGGCTGCGAAAGTTGGAAAGGCATCGGCTCACGAGATCGTCGAGGCGGCCTGCGAGAAGTCACGAAAGGAGAAAAAACATCTTTACGACGTGGCCGTTGCGGATGCTCAGGTGAAAGCGCATTTATCGCCGAAAGAACTCGACGAGCTTTTCGATCCGCGGAAGTACTTGGGAAAGGCGGGGGAGTTTGTGAATCGCGTTGTGGCGGGCAGCGGGAAGACGAAATAGCCGGAGCAGATCAAAAGCCGCTGGGGTTCGCGGACTTCGCCCTGCGCTACCGGGATGGCACGAAGGAGAGTTATGGCGTTTGCGGAATTGCATGGATTACGGATGCGGTATGAGATCGAAGGGCCGGCTTCGGCGCCGGTTTTGGTGTTTTCGCATCCGTTGGGGACGGATTTGACGATGTGGGACGGGCAGGCGGCGGATTTCTCGAAAACGTTTCGCGTGTTGCGTTATGACAAGCGCGGGCACGGAGGATCGTCTTCGCCCGATGGGCCTTACACGATCGAGCAGATGGGTCGCGATGCTGTGGCGCTGCTGGATTGTTTGAAATTGGGGAAGGTCAATTATTGCGGGTTGTCGATTGGCGGGCAGACGGGGATGTGGCTGGGTGTGAACGCGCCGGAGCGGCTGAATAAATTGGTGCTGAGTAACACGGCGGCGAAGATTGGGAATGCTGACGGGTGGAATACGCGGATTGAGGCCGTCAGGAACGACGGCGTGAGATCTGTGTCGAAGGTTGTGCTTGATCGATGGTTTACGCCGGAGTTTCAGGCGGGGGCGCCTGCGGAAGTTGAGAGGATTCGACTGTTGTTTGAGCGCAGTAATAAGGATGGATATCTGGCTGGCTGCGCGGCGGTGAAGGATTTTGATTTTCGCGAGACGGTTGGCGGGGTACGCGTGCCGACGTTGGTGATTGCGGGGACCCATGATCCGGCGACGACACCGGTGGACACGAAATTTGTTGCGGATCGGATTAGCGGGTCGCGATTTGTGGAGTTGAATGCATCGCATTTGTCGAATATTGAGGCGCGGGAGAAATATTCGACGGCCGTTGCGGAATTTTTGGCAGCGTGAGGCCGTATCTGGCTGGATCTCAGGACTGTTTCCTCAGGGGCTGAAGCCCCGTACCGGGATACCGTTTGTCGGACCTAAAGGTCCGACCGCATTTTTGGAATGCGCGAGAAACTCTCGCGATAAGAATTGGCGAAGGAGAATTCGCGATGGACGAGAAGAAGCGTTACGAGCAAGGGTTGAAGGTGCGGCGCGAGGTTTTGGGTGATGCGCACGTAGATCGGGCGCTGGCGAATCGCGATGCGTTCAATGAGGAGTTTCAGGATTTGATTACGCGGTATGCGTGGGGCGAGGTGTGGTCGCGGCCAGGATTGGATCGGCCGACGCGGAGTCTGATTACGATAGCGTTGATGGTGGCTTTGAATCGTGGGGAAGAGTTTCGGATGCATCTGCGGGCCGCGCTAAATAACGGGGTGACGCGCGAGGAGATCAAAGAAGTTTTGTTGCAGTGCGCGATTTATTGCGGCGTGCCGGCGGCGAATTCGGCGTTTCATGCGGCGAAGGAAGTTTTGGGCGCGTAACGCTCCGGTCAGTTGCCGGATGGAGTTGGCGACGCGGCGGCTGGCGGGGTTGCGGTTGGCGTTACCGGCGGTGGCGGTTCCTTCACCAGGATGGGCCATCTTGGGAAGGCGAAGTTGCCGGCGTTGTCGTCGACCACATTTACTTGGCAGGTGTAGAAGCCGGGCTTCAGGGATTGAAGCGGCAGGTCGATCTGGAAGATTACGGCTTTGCGGTCGGGTGCGGTGACTTCGCTGGCGATGACTTGCTTCGATTCATAGACCTTCGCGTCTCCTTGCAAGAATTCGATGTTGGTTAGGACTCGGACTGCGTCCTTCGCTGGCTTGGGTTGCGGGGCGGCGGGGGTGTCACTTAGCGCGGCGTCGATCGCCCTGGCGGCGGAATTCGCCGGTGCGGGCGCGCCTTTTTTCTGGTGGGCTGCGTCGTAGACTTCATATTGCAAATATAAATGTTGGTCCTGCGTGAAGACGTGGGTGATGTTGGGCACTAGCTCCTGCTGATTCTGGATCAGCGGGTGCAGCCCCTTTTTCACGTTGGTGGCGGGAACACGCTGATTGGCGAGCACGACCGAGCTCATGCGCAGCGGCGCTTTGCGCAGATCGGGTATGGTGACGTCGGTCTCGAACGAGCCCATGCGGCCAGTCTGATTTTCGCGAACGATAAATTTCAGATGATATTCGCCGGGCGCGAGAACGAAGCCCGTGTTGTACTGCACATTTTTGCGGCGGACTTGCTGCGTGTTATCGACAGCGAGTTTGACCGTATCGCGCTGATGCCCTATCGGCAATTTCCCCTTCGCCAAGACCTCGCCAATGATGTCGATCGTTGCGTTGTCTTTGTCTTTCGCCTGCGTGAACGGAATTTGCGAGGCGGGGATAACGAGCGAGACGCCGAGATAGTAGTGCGAGTCGTCCTGGCGGAAATAATGCGCACCGGCGTAGACGGCGACGTCGGTTTGGGGGAGCTGCGCGTCGAGTTCGTCGTCGAGCTGCTGCTCGCGATCGGTGCGATTGAGATGCTGGAAGTCGCGGCCCGCGTAGTAGCCGGAGCGATATTCGAGTTTTACATCCTGACGATTGAGCTGAACCTTGAGATGGCGAAAGCGGCCATCTTTCGCGGGATTGGTGCTGGTGAAGCCCAGAACGTAGTAGGCGGAGGTGTCTTTCTGCACCTGCGCGAAGACGCCGCTGAAATCGTTGGAGTCGAAGAAGGCTTTGCCGCCGGTGTCGTCTGCGAGCGTCGAAAGAGTTTCCTGCGAATTCGCGTTGCCGTTGAGATCGTTGAACACGGCGTTGCCGTTGTAGGCGGACTGGCCGTGAAGGCTGGCGGTTTGCGCTTCGCCGCCCGCAGGGAAGGCTTGGAGGCCGCGCACGTCGAGCGGATAAATCGAGACGTTGGCTTTCACCGCGGCGGCCGTGGCGGCGCGCAATGCGGATTGATTGTCGACGCCGGACTGCGTGATTCCGTTGCTGAAGTAGATGATGGATTTTTTCTGCGAGATTTTCCCGAGCGACTGCATGATCGACTGCAACGCGAGAAGTTTCCTGTCGGCGGTGAAGGTGTTGTAGTCGGTGTCGTCGGGCGTGAAGGAGCCGCCGGTTTCGGCCTGGCCTTCGGAGGAGCCTTCGGCGCCGGCGTCGTAGCCCTGGCCCTGGCTTGAGGTGTAGGCGCTGAGCGCGGAGAGCACTTTTGCTTTGTCGTCGGTGAAATCGAGGTCGACGCGCATGTTAGTGGAGAGCGAGACGAGCGCGATCATGTCGGCGGGAAGCATTTTGGTGGAGATGAATTTTTTGGCGGAATCGACGCCGCGCTCGATTTGTTCGGGGTCCATTCCGGAGAAATCGAAGAAGAGGAGCATGAGGCGGCGGTCGCGCGCGTCGACCTGCACGGGGTTTGAAGAGTGAAGGAGTCCACCCGCGGGGGCTTTGCCTGCTTCGCCGGTGACGGTGGCTTCGGCGGCGCCTGCGGTGGCGAGCGCGTCTACGTTTTCAAAATCGAACGTGGAAATGTCTTGCTTCCTGCCGTCTTCGGTTACGGTGAAGTCTTGTTTTTTTAGATCGCGGATCAGATTGCCGTGTTTGTCGCGGGCGATTACGTTGACGAGGACGAGTTCGGAGGTGACGTGCATGCGGTATTGCGGTTGTTGGGGTTGTTGCTGGTCTTGAGCGCGGACGTATGCGGTGCCGCTGGTTAGCGTGAGGAACGCGGCTAGCGAGGCGATGAGTTTGCGTGGTGCTGACATCGGGTGCTCCGTTGGCGACTCTTGTTGCAAATTCTTACGTTGATGTCCATCGGCTATCCTTAGCGGATCGCCTCAGGATGACAGTCGTTCCAATATTCCGCCGTCCAAGTCGTTAAAAATCCGTCGTCAAACCTCGTCCTCAAAATCGAAAACGGGCTACTAGCGTAACGCGGCGGGTGGCGCCTGCTGATGTTACCTGGCCAAACTGAGCGGAGTTCACGATGGTGTTGATCGCGGTGTAGTCGATGAAATTGAAAACGTTGGCGGCCTGGAGGCGAAGCTCGAGGGCGCGTGTTTCCTTGATCGTGATGGTTTTGCTCAAGGACATGTCGACGACGACTTCGCCTGGACCTTGAATGATGTTGCGGCCGGCGTCGCCGAAGGCCGTGCCGTTTGGATTGACGCAGGTGTTGGTGGTGCCCGCCGAAGTGGAGGGGGCGCAGAACGCGGCGGTATTGAACCAGGCGGTCGCGGACGGATTGCTGAGCGTGATAGGTTCGCCAGTGACGTCGGCGCGCAGCGAACCGGTAACGCCGCGATCGATGTCGAGGCTGTTGCCGAGCACACGCGGGGTGTACCAGAGGCCGCTGGCGATGGTGAAATCGCCGCTGAGCGACCACGCACTAAGAATGTGCGACCAGGCGCCATGCTGAAGGAAGCGGTGATTTTCGCCGAAGGGCAGTTCTGCAATCCAATTGCCGGTGAATTTGTGAGTTTGGTTGAAGCTCGAGAGGCCGCGGTCGGCGGCGATGTCGAACGGATTTTGCGTCACGACGACTCCGCCTCCACCGATGGAGGAAGCGTCGTCGATGGACTTGGAAAAGGTGTAGACCGCGCCGTAACTGATGCCGTGCGATTGCCGTTTGCGGAAACGCACCGAGCCGGCGTGGAAAACAGAATTCCCCGCTGAGGATTCGTAGGTGAACGGCTGGAGACCAGCGATGGTGATGGCACGATCAACGTCGAGGCGCGTGCCCTTCGATCCGTTGTAGTCGACGTTAAGCAGGAAGCCGTGCGGCAGCGTGCGCTGGATGTCGAGATTCCAGATCTGGACGTAGCCCAGGCGGTAGTTGGGATCGACGGCGAAATTGTTAGTGACGAGGCCGGGCGGCGGCGCGGGAAAGCCGTTGGCGAGCGTGAGCGGCGTGGCGGTGCTGGTGACGTTGGTGGCGGTGGTGGCAAACGGCGGCTGGAACGCGAAGTTCTGAACGATGTTGGCGTACTGCGCGAGGTTGTAGTTAATGCCGTAGCCGGCGCGCACTACGGTTTGCTTGAAGGGGCGCCAGGCGATGCCGATGCGGGGAGCGTAGTCGTTGCGGTCGGGGCGAATCAGCGACGCTGGGAAAGTGCCGTTGAACGAACCGGTGGCTCCGGGCAAGACCGGAACCGCACCGGTGAAGTTTGGCGCGACGTCGAGGTTAGCGATGCGATCGTGAGCTTCGATGTACGGGCCGTTGTATTCGTAGCGGAAACCGAGATTGAGCGAGAGCTTGGGCAGGATGCGCCAGTCGTCTTGCACGAAAAGGTCGAAGGAGTTGGAGGCGAAATCGTATGAATCGGTGCCCGACTGGAGCGAAGTTTGCTGCGGAAGACCGATGAGGAAGTCGGCAAGGTCGAAGCCGGTGTCGCTGACTGGGCGCGCGCTGCCGGACGCGAATTTGGAAGTTTCGAGTCCGGTGAAGATGAAGGAGCCTTCGGCATTTTTTGCGGAGCGGAAACTTTGCAGGATGCGGCGATAGTCGCCACCGAAGCGCCAGTTGTGCTTGCCGCGATACCAGGAAAGCGTGTCGGAGACGGTGTAGGTCTGGTCGAGTTCGCGGCGCGGCGTCGGATCGGTGAGACCGCCGAACGTGGTGAAGCTGATGCCGGGTAGGCCGAAATCGAATGGGTTGGTGGAGACGCCGGTAATTCCAGCGAGGCCGGCGACGTCGGTCACGTTGGAGTAGAGATTCGACGTTGAAACGTGATTGTGATTGTAGGTGAAGCGAAGAAGATTGGTGCGCCGGCCGTTGCCGTAGGTCCAGCCCGTTGTGGCCTGCAGACCTTGCGTGTTGGTGTTACCGGCAAGCGAGGGGAACGGATTGACCAGAGCGCTGGCGTTACGCGAATAATTGAGGCCGAAGTTGATGTTATTTTGCGGACGCCGGCCGCGTCCGCCGCCGCCTCGGCCGCCTCCGCCGAGCGGGCCGTTCGTCGCATCGCCGAAATTGTGGATGAGGCGAAGGCTGACCGCATCCGTGTTGCTGTCGTCATTGGTCACGTAGTGGAAGTTCTGGACCGTCGTACCAAGATTCGGGAGGGGGATGTATGCGAGCAGCGCTTTCGCTTGCGGGCTGATCAGCGCGGGATTGATTACGTTGGGCTGACCGTGGAAGCTGAACTGCGTGCCCGTCAGCGGATTGAAAACTTGCGCGGGCGAGCCGTCACTATAGGTAGCGCCCGAGAAGTTGCCTGCGCGTTCGGCCGCGGTGGGGACAGTCGAGTACGCATCGTATGGCGTGCTGCCGCGCGAACCGTTCCAGCCTGCGAAGAAAAACCACTTGTTGCCGCCGTTGAAGATGTGCGGAATGTTGAGCGGGCCGCCGGCATTCGCGCCAAAGCGCGCGAAGTTGTAGCTGGCTTTCGCCGATTGGATGCCGGTCAGGGAGTAAGGCTTGGCGTCGAAGGACGCATCGTCGTCGGAGAAATAAAGGAAACCGTGGGGCTGGTTGATGTTGAAGCCTCGACCCAGGCGTCCGATCGAGATCGGGCCGCCTCCGCCAAAGCCACCGGGTCCGCCGAAACCTCCAGCGCCCGGCACACCGCCACCTGCGCCGCCTTGTCCGCCGGGAATGAGTCCAGCGGCTTGCGCGCGTTGACGAAATTCCTCGATGCGCGAGTTCAAATCGTCTTCGCTGCCCTGGCCGAAGTCCTGGCTGCGGCCTTGCGCGCCGGTGATGCTGACGGATTCGTTGGTGACATCGGCGCCCGCGGCGCCCATCGGGAGGGTGGCAATATCGCCGGCGTTTGTGCCTCCCGCACCGGCCGCGCCGCTCGCGCCATTGCCGAGCGCGCCGCCTTCGAGCGAGGACAGCGTGTTTTCGACCGACAAGCTTTGGAAGCCGCGACCGGCTGCGATCGCAGCGATCGCAGATGCCGCCGGCGATTGCTCGGCTTGGCGCGACGCGAGAACCATCTCAGCGTCAAATTTTCCAGTGGGAGTCTCGGGCTTGAGAATAATTTCCTGGGTCATGGGCGCGAAGGCCATGAATTCGACCCGCACGACGTAACGACCGCGGGGAAGCCCGGTGAAGCTGTAGGTACCGTTTGGCGCGGTGGCGACGGAGTATTTTTTGCCGGTTAGCGTGTTCGCGGCGGTGACGGTGACGCCGGGCAGCGGCGTTTTTCCGGATCGCACGGTGCCGCTTATAGCAAACGAGGTCGGCTGCGGTACGGACGGAACCGAAACACTGGGCGTTTGCCCGGGTGCGTTCGCATCGGGCGCTGGCGCCGCCGGAGCGGGAGCTTGCGTCGCGGGCGCTGGCGGAGATTGCTCCCCCGTCGGAGAAGGCGCAGATGCCGGCTGCGGTTGCGGCGAGTCTTGCCCACACGCTGCCCCAGCGGTCAGAGCCAGTCCGAGGAAAATCGCGGCACACCGGATCGATCCGAAAAATTTCAATGCTGAGGCTCCCGTTGCGGCGTGGGAGCGGGTGCGGGCGCCGGAGCCGGTGATGGCGGATTCGGAGCAGGCGGCGTTGGAGGCGCTGCCGCGGGGGCCGGCGTATCGGCTGTGCCGGAGCCGCCCGGCTGCGATTGACCCTGCTGGCGCCGGCGCCCGCCACCGCCTTCGCCGCGCGCCTGATTGCCGAATTCCTGCATGCGCTTCCATTGCTCCGCGCCAATCACGATCACGGTCTTCGGCACGAACACATTATTTTCGACCGCGCCGCGCGCCAGAAGATGATCGCCTGGCTCAATATCCGCCATGGTGATCGATTCGCGTCCCTTGCGCAGCGAGGTCTCTTCGTTCAATTCCAACGTCTGCGCCACGTTGTCGGTACGCATCACCGAAAGCTTCGGCGCGTCGATCGATTTAATCTCGCCAGCAACGTAATCCTTGCCGAGCGTCCCTTGCTGCTGCGCGAAGTTTCCGCGACCGCCACCACCGGCTGGTCCGCCGCCGTTCATCGAACGCGCCGCAACCACCTGCGCCGTCCACGAGTGGTGATCGGCTGCTTCATCTCCGCGAACGAGAACGATGTCGCCCACCTTAAAGTCAGTACGTCTGGCGGGCTGCCGATCTTTCCGAAATTCCGTCTTGCCGGTGAATTTCACGGCGACGGTGTCGCCGTTGGTGTCGAGAACATCCATGGAGGTGTCGTGCAACGCGGTAATCTTGCCGAAGAGGGGCACGCGCCGTTCGTCGGCCTGTCCCCCAGCGCCTGGCGCTGCCTGATCTTGCGAACCGCTCGAAATCGAAATTGTCGAAGCCTGAGCCAACGTTGCGGAAACCGCGCCCGAGCCAGCCGCCAAAATGCAGCCGACAAACAAGACCATTGCCCATGGCGTCACGTCTGTTCTCATAGAGGTCTCCGATCCTTGCCTGCGCGGTGCGAACTGTATTTATGGACGCGAGTTTGACAGGAGGGGTTTCTTCCGCAGCGCAACGTGACTGGCCTCTGGGAGAAAAGCGAGCAAACTTGGCAGACGTGGATTTCTCTCACTCCTTCACTTCCCCAAAACGGCGGGCGAAGTTCCTCCGGCGCCGGCCCGAAATCGTGTTCGCTCGTGGGACAATTATTCCCATTTTCGGTCATTGGTGCTATTTTCGAAGCGGGCCTGTCCGCCATAAACAACTGAATGGACGAGATTTAGGTGAACATCACGCGGGGCACCCCGCGTGCGATTTTAGTAGTACGCGATAACCATATGGACATACAAAGACCATCGAACGCACGAGCTAAAAAAATCAAGCGAGCGCTGTACGTCACCGTTGCCGTCATCGTGATTGCCGGTGTGACGCTGGGACTCGCTCATCTCAAACCTGCCGCACCGTCGGTCGATCGCGGCACGGTGTGGACCGACACGGTGAAGCGCGGCCCGATGCTGCGCGAAGTGCGCGGCCTGGGCACGTTGGTGCCACTCGATATTCACTGGATCCCCGCGCAGACCGCCGCGCGCGTGGACAAGATCGTCATTCGTCCGGGCCACCTGGTTGAGCCCAACACGGTGATCCTGGAAATGGTTGATCCGGCGGTGCAGCGCGACTTGCTCGACGCCGAATCGGCGTACAAGGCTGCGGAAGCGGACCTGGCCAACATGAAGGTCCAAGTCGACAGCGACTTGATGAATCAGAAGGCGAACGAAGCCAATGTTCGCAGCGATTACGAGCAGGCCCGATTGCAACACGAAGTAGACCTCAAGCTCAAGGCAGAAGGCATCGCTTCGGAACACACCGAGCAACTCTCGAAGGTTCGCGAAGAACAGCTGAAGATTCGCCTCGGACTGGAAGAAGATCGAACGAAGATTTCGGCGGACTCCGCAGTTGCCCGCGTCCAGGCGCAACAAGCACACGTCGATCAAGCGAAAGCGACCTACGAACTCCGGAAAGATCAGGCGGATGCATTGCACGTTCGCGCCGGAATTACCGGCGTCTTGCAATTGTTGCCGGTCGATGTGGGGCAGAGCGTCGCTGTCGGCACCAACCTCGCGCGCGTCGCCGATCCCAAGAAATTGAAAGCCGAAGTGAAGATCGCGGAAACGCAGGCGAAAGACATCACCATCGGCCAGAACGCGACAATCGACACGCGCAACGGCATCGTGAAGGGCCACGTCATCCGCATCGATCCCTCGGTCGTCAACGGGACCGTGACCGTGGACGTCGGCATCGACGACCCGCTTCCCATCGGAGCCCGCGCTGATCTCAGCGTTGACGGCACGATCGAACTCGAAAATCTGAAGGACGTCCTGTACGTTGGCCGTCCGGTACACGGCCAGACCGACGCAACGATCAGCCTCTTCAAGGTTATGCCCGACGATTCCGACGCCGTGCGCACGAACGTGAAGATCGGACGCAATTCGGTCAACACCGTGGAAATCCTGTCGGGCCTGCAGGTCGGCGACAAAGTCATCTTGTCCGACATGTCGCAATGGGACAACGTCGATCGCATTCGGTTGAAGTAAGCGTCGCGCCCAACGCCCGGCGCGGCAAGAGTCGCGCCGAACATTTTCGCGCCGGCACATCTCGTTGGCGCACCTCATTTCATAACAGCCCGGACGCTTCGCCGCGTTCTCTATCTGATGGAGCATAAATGAATAGCTTGTGGCAGGACATCCGCTACGGCCTGCGCCTTCTCGCAAAAAATCCCGGCTTCACTGTGATCGCGATGTTGACCTTGGCCCTAGGAATCGGCGCTAATACCGCGATCTTTTCCGTCGTGAACTCCGTTCTTCTGCGGCCGCTTCCCTTTTCGCATTCCGATCGGATCGTCGCTCTCGGAGAAACCCTGCCGGGATTCAGCCTGGCGATGCCGATGAACGCGCCCGACTATCGCGCTCTTTCCGAACGCCAGCGCAGTTTCAACACGCTCGCGATCTACGGCAACAAACACTTCGATCTTTCCGGCGACGGCCGCCCCGAACGTGTCGAAGGTGCGCGAATTTCTTCGAGCCTGTTGCCGCTGCTGGGCGTCGAGCCTGCGATAGGCCGCGGCTTCACGAACGAAGAAGAACTGGCGGGACACAATCTCGTCATCCTCGGCAATGGATTGTGGAAACGGCGATTTGGCTCCGATCGAAATATTGTTGGCCGAACGGTTTCGCTCGACCGCGTGCCGTACACCGTCGTCGGCGTGATGCCGGCGGGATTTCAATTTCCGCTCAAGGGACAACGCTGGAACAATCAGCCCGCCGAGCTTTGGGTTCCGATGGCGTTCACCAAGGCCGAGATCGAGGGCTGGGGCAATATGTACAACCACAGCGTGCTCGCGCTGCTGAAGCCCGGCGTGACGCCCGCGCAAGCGCAGGGGGATGCATCGGCTGCGATGGCGCAGATCGAAAAGTTATACCCCGCGGAATTCGTCTCGTACCTGAACGGCCGGCATATCGGGGTCGCGGTGACGCCGCTCGATATCGCGGTCACCGGCGACGTGCGCGCTCCGCTATTGGTGTTGCTGGTTGCGGTTGGCGTCGTTCTGCTCATTGCATGCGCCAACGTCGCAAATCTGCTTCTCGCGCGGGCGGCGCGGCGGCAGCGTGAAGTCGCGGTGCGAGTTGCGCTTGGCGCAGGGCGTTGGCGGCTGATTCGCCAATTGCTGTCCGAAAGTTTGCTGCTTGGCGTCGCGTCGGGCGGGGCCGCGCTGGCGGTCGGTTACTGGGGGATTGGAGCGCTGCGCACGCTCGCCCCCGCCGATCTGCCTCGCGTCGACGAAATCCAGATGGATGGCCGCGTGTTGGCGTTCGCGATGGTGCTTTCGGTCGTCACTTCCGTCCTCTTCGGAATTATTCCCGCGTTGCAGGCGGCGCACGTCGATCCGCAGGAATCGTTGAAGGAAGGCGGTCGCGGCATGGGTCCGAGCCGCGGACACCGCCGAGTGCAGGGCGCGCTGATCGTGTCGCAGATGGCGCTGGCGATCGTGCTGCTGATCTCCGCGGGGCTTCTGGTCCGCAGCTTCGCCCGTCTGCTCGACCAGGATCCCGGTTTCCAGCAACAACGCGTGCTGGCGATGACCGTGCCCGTGCCGTTGAGCGCATATCCAACTGGTCCGCGGATTCGTGGATTCTTCGAGGAGCTTCTCAACCGCACCTCGTCGTTGCCCGGAGTAAACGCGGTCGGGCTTTCCACCGATCTCCCGCTCGACGCGCAAGAGCGCGACGCTATCCTCGTCGAAGGCCGCGACCCGAACGCCGGCTCGCTCCCCAATATCGCCCAAAGCTGGATCATGGGCGACTACTTCGGCGCAATGGGCATTACGCTGAAGCGCGGCCGCATGTTCACGCCGGAAGAGAGAATCGGCAAGCCGAAGGTTTGCATCATCAGCGAGAATGCCGCGCGCATGTTCTGGCCGAATCAGGATCCCATCGGCAAGCGGCTGCAGTTTGCTGGTCCCGACTGGCGCACGGTGATCGGGGTCGCCAGCGATGTGAAGGATTCGTCGATGCAGGCCGAAGCGGCGCCGCATACGTACACGCCGTACCTACAGGAAGCCGACGACGTAATTGCGTCGCCAAACTTCGACGAACTGCGCACGCTGCACCTCGCCGTCCGTACGCCGTCCGATCCGACCGCGATATCTATTTCCCTTCGCGAAACCGTCGCTTCTCTCGACTCGCAAATCGCTGTGGCTGACCTCAAGACCATGCAGGCGGCAATGGACGAATCGCTTGCGCCGCAACGATTCAACTTGTTTCTACTAGGACTTTTCTCGGTGCTGGCGGTGTTCCTCGCGGCGGTCGGTGTGTACGGGGTGCTGTCGTATTCCGTCACGCAACGCACGCGCGAAATCGGAATCAAGATTGCGCTCGGCGCGCAGCGCGGCAAGCTGCTCGGCAGCGTGATGCGCGAAGGGATGTCGCTGACGCTCATCGGCGCCGTCATCGGCGCGGCTGCGGCGTTTCTGCTGACGCGACTCATGGCCAGCTTGCTCTACGGCGTGACCGCGCGCGATCCGCTCACCTTTGCAGCCGTGCTGGTCGTCATAGGGCTCGTCTCGTTCGCGGCCTGCTACATCCCGGCGAGACGCGCCACACGCATCGATCCGCTGGTAGCGCTGCGGCATGAATAATTCGTTGGCGATTTTGGTAAATCCTACGGCGGCGTGTACGGCGGTGAATTGATGCAATCCCTGATGCAGGACGTTCGTTACGCGCTGCGTGTGCTCGGCAAGAGTCCCGGCTTCACCGCAATCGTTGTTCTGACTTTGGCGCTCGGCATCGGCGCGAACACGGCGATCTTCAGCGTCGTGAACGCTGTGATCCTTCAGCCGCTTCCCTTTCCCGAAAGCCAGCGCCTCGTGGCGCTTCGCGGCCTCGATCTGCGATCCGGCGAATTCCGCGCGCTCAGTTTTCCCGATTTTTCCGATTTGCGATCGCAAACGCACGCGCTCGAATCGGTCGCAGGGTACGATCAAAACACGTTCACACTGACGGGCGCCGGTGAACCGCTACACCTCGACGTCGGAGTCGCAACGGCGAATCTGTTCAACGTGCTGCGCGCCACGCCAATGCTGGGCCGCACTTTCGCCGCTTCCGAAGATCAACCCGGCACCCGCGTTGTAATTCTCAGCCACCCATTGTGGAAGTCGCACTTCGGCGGTAACAAAGACATCGTGGGACGCTCCATAATGCTGGACGCGCAGTCGTACCTCGTCGCAGGCGTCATGCCAGCTGACTTCCAGTATCCACTCACGTCGCAGCCAGTCGATCTTTGGACCACCATCGCTATCCAAGGCATCACCATCAATGGCGAAGCACCAATCACCACGCAGCGTGACGCCCACTTTCTTCGCGCTGTTGGCCGCCTGAAGCAAGGCTACGAATTCCAGCAAGCCGACGCTGACACGCGGGCGATCGGCGCCGCGCTCGAAAAACAATATCCCGATACCGACGGCCACATCAGCATGATGCTGCAGCCTGAGATCGAAGCGACCGTCGGCGACATTCGCCCGGTCCTGCTGATGGTGCTGGGCGCGGTGGCATTTCTGCTGCTGATCGCGTGCTCCAACGCCGCGAATCTTCTCCTCGCGCGCGCCGCCGGACGCCAGCGTGAAATGGCCATTCGCGCATCGATGGGCGCCGGGCGCGCCCGCGTGTTGCGCCAACTCCTGACCGAAAGCATTATGCTCGCCATCGGCGGCGGCCTGCTCGGGCTTCTGCTCGCAATCTGGGGTACCAGCGCGCTCACCAACTTTCCTTCGCTGAAGATTCCGCGCCTCGCGCAAGCGGGCATCGATCTCCGCGTGCTCGCATTCACGCTCGGCATCTCGCTGCTCACCGGCATTCTGTTCGGCATGGCGCCCGCGTGGCACGCCTCGCGCTTCAATTTGTTCCTCTCGCTGAAAGAAGGCGGCCGCGCAAGCTCCGAAGGCAAGCACACTTCGCGCGCGCGCAATCTACTCGTCGTCGCGCAAGTTTCGTTGGCCGTCGTGCTTCTCGTCGGCGCGAGCCTGCTGCTCGAAAGCATGCTGCATCTCACGCGGCAATCGCCCGGCTTCAGTCCCACCGGCGTCATGACCTTCAACCTCGATCTGCCCGACGCGCGCTACGGCAAGACGGAACAGTCCATCGTGTTTTTCAAGCAGCTTCTCGATCGCGTTCGCGGACTTCCCGGCGTGCAAAGCGCCAGCGCTGTGCTCCCGCTGCCCTTGGGCGAAGACATCATCCGCACCTCGTTCGAGATCGAAGGCCGCCCGATGGCCAAGAGCGATCTGCCGCGCCTGCAGTTCCGCATCGTCGAGCCTGACTATTTGCAAACGATGCGCATTCCGCTGATCGAAGGCCGCGACCTCTCCCCGCGCGACGATCGCAATGCAACACCGGTCATCCTGATCAATGAAACGCTAGCGCGCCGCTACTTCCCCAACGAAAATCCGATCGGCAAGCACATCCAGCCCGGCGTCTCCGACGGCGGCCCCGAAAAGATGCGCGAAATCGTCGGCGTCGTTGGCGACGTGCACCATCGGAATCTGTGGCAGCCCACCGATCCCGAAGGATACGTGCCCTACGAGCAAGCCGCGCTCGGCGCGATGAATGTCGTCGTGCGCACCCAAGGCGAACCGCTGCGCCTGCTCCCGTCCATCCGCGAGCAAGTCCGCGCGCTCGATCGCGAATTGCCAGTCTACAAAGCGCGCGACCTGAGCGAGAACGTCGCGGAGTCGGTCGCGCAGCGCCGCTTCACGAGCATTCTCGTGTCCGCATTCGCCGCCGCCGGACTGCTCCTCGCCACGATCGGGCTCTTCGGCTTGATTTCGTACAGCGTCGAGCAGCGCCGCAACGAAATCGGCATCCGCGTCGCCGTGGGCGCCGAGCCAATCGACATCATTGCGATGATCCTGCGAACCGGCGTGACTCTCGCGCTGACGGGCATCGTCATCGGCCTCGTCGGCGCTCTGGCGATCTCGCGCGTGCTGAAAAGCCAACTTTTCGGCGTCAGCGCCACAGACCCGCTCACATTTCTCGGCGTGGCGTTAGGCCTCGTCGCAGTCGCGATTGCGGCCTGCTATATCCCCGCGTGGCGCGCGGCAAATGTCGATCCGCTGGTCGCTCTGCGGAACGAGTAGGCATTTCGCGTCGCGGCGACGACGTCGACCGGGCCGAGTGAGATCGAAAGGTGCAGCAACTGCAGTTGGAGTCGGAGGGAAAGCCCCGATGCACACACGGTGGCAAGACCTGCGTTACGGACTGCGCATGCTGGGCAAACATCGCGGCTTCACCGCCATCGCGATTATCACCCTCGCCCTCGGCATCGGCGCCAACACCGCCATCTTCGCGCTGATGAACGCCGTCATGTTCCGCTCGATCGCGGTCGCGTCCGTCGTCTTACTCCTCGCCGCGGTAGCCGCCATCGCCTGCGGCATCCCCGCCCGCCGCGCATCGCGGGTTGATCCCATGGCTGCATTGCGCTATGAATAACGTTCACGCCGGCGGCGAGAAAACGCTCCAAGCCGCGCGCGGCATCCATCTCCATAGCAACGAAACCAACCAAGGCAGGCAATGATGCAAGATCTCTGGCAGGACATCCGATACGGTCTCCGCGTCCTAGCGAAAAATTCCGGCTTCACCGCCATTGCCATCATCACGCTGGCGCTCGGCATCGGCGCCAACACCGCCATCTTTTCTCTGATGAATCAAGTCCTCCTCCGCCGCCTCCCCGTAAAAAATCCCGACGAAATCGTGGTCCTCCACGCCCCTGGACCGAAAACCGGCCGCGTCTCCAGCGACGGCGACGACACCGAATCCTTCTCCTATCCAATGTACAAGGGCTTGCGCGACGGCGCCGCCAACGTCACCAGCATCCTCGCGCGTTCTGCCTTCGACGCGAGCCTCGCCATGCAAGGCCAAACCGAGCGCGGCCGCGCCGAGCTGGTCACCGGCAACTACTTCGACGTCCTCGGCGTGCAGCCGGCAATCGGCCGCGTATTCACGCCCGACGACGACCGCGTCCCCGGCGGCAACCCTCTCGCCGTCCTCAGCTATAACTATTGGTCCCGCCGTTTCGCCAGCGATCCCAACGTCCTCAATAGATCGATCCTTATTAACAACGTCCCGATGACCATCGTCGGCGTCTCGCGCAACGGCTTCACCGGAGTGCAAGTTGGCCAAACGCCCGACGTATTCGTACCGATGGCGATGGCCAAGCAGATGAATTTCGACGAAGGCGCGCTGACCGAATGGAACGACTACTGGTTGAAAGTGCTGGCGCGCCGCAATCCCGGTGTGTCCAACGCGCAAGCCGCCGCGGGACTCAATGCGGCCTATCATCCGTTGCTCGAGCAACAGCTCCCGACGATCAACGATTTCAACGAACAAAAACGCCAGGCATTCCTAGCCAAACAAATCGTCCTGCAAAACGGCGCGCGCGGCCGCAACGTCGCGCAGCGCGATTCCGGCCCGCAACTCATGGTTCTGTTCGCCATGGTTGCGCTCGTACTCCTGATCGCATGCACCAACGTCGCCAATTTGCTCCTCGCCCGCGGCGCTTCACGTCAGCGCGAATTCGCCATTCGCGGCGCAATGGGCGCCAGCCGGGCTCGCCTGATGCGCCAACTCATGATCGAAAGCCTGCTCTGCGCCCTGGGCGGCGGCGCGTTCGGAATCGTCCTCGGTTCATGGCTCATCAGCCTGCTAGCACCGATCATCGTCGACAACGCCGGCATCGACGGCCTTACCACCAAGCTCGATCCAATCGTTCTCGCGTTCGCCGTTGGAGCCGCACTCCTCTCCGGCGTCTTGTTCGGCCTCATCCCGGCCTGGCGCGTCACCCGTTCGTCCGCCACCGACATTATTAAGGATCAAGGCTCAACCTCCTCAGCCAGCGTAGCCCACGTCCGCTTCCGCAAAGTCCTCGTCGCGGGCCAAGTCGCGTTCACCTTGCTGCTCCTCGCAGGCGCTGCGCTGTTCACGCGCACCCTCTGGAATCTGCGCAATGTCGATTTCGGCCTCCACACCGAGCATGTAATCAGCTTTGCGATCTCTCCCGCGCTGAACGGCTACGACAGTCCGCGCACGATTCGCCTGGTCGACGACCTGCGCGCCCGCATCGCCGTCCTTCCCGGCGTCCGCTCGGTCACTTCGTCCGAAATCGGCGCGATCACCGGCGACATGTCGGGCAGCAACATCACCGTCGAAGGTGGCGTGCAACCTCCCGAGGATCAGCAAGACGTCGACTTCGTGGCCACCGGTCCGGCGTATTTTTCGACCTTCGGCGTACCACTGCTTTCTGGCCGCGAATTCACCGAAGCCGACAACGCCACTGCGCCTAAGGTCTCCGTCATCAGCCAATCGATGGCCAAGCAATTCTTCCCCGGCCGCAATCCGATCGGCATGAAGTACTGCTTTGGCGGCGGCAAAAAAGTGAAGCCCGATATCACGGTGATCGGCGTAGTCCGCGACATCAACCAGGATCACGTGAAGACCGGCGCCACATTTCCTTTCGTATACGTTCCCTATTCGCAGTTGCCATCGCTTTCAGGCATGACCTTTTACGCGAGCACAGAGCGCGATCCTTTGCAGCTGGCTTCGACGTTGCAGAGCGTGGTCCGCGATGCCGACGCAAATCTCCCGGTCTACAACGTCAAGACCATGGACCGCGTCGTCGAGGAAGATCTGTTCGGTGCGCGCATGGTCGCGGTGTTATCTGGCAGCTTCGCCGGTCTCGCAGCGATGCTGGCAGCCCTCGGGATCTACGGAGTGCTTTCGTTTCTGGTCGTCCAGCGCACTCGCGAGATCGGCATTCGCATGGCCGTCGGCGCCGAGTCAGGCGACATCCGCATGCTGATCCTAAAAGAGGTTGGATCAATGCTCATCACAGGCGTAGTCGTAGGCCTGCCGCTGGCCTACGTCCTGGCGCGACTCAGCGAATCGCTGCTGTTCGGAGTAAAGGCTTCAAATCCATCAATATACATACTCGGCCTGGTACTGGTAACCCTCGTCGCGGTGGTCGCCTGCTACGTCCCGGCGCGCCGGGCGACGCGGGTCGATCCTCTGGTGGCGCTGCGGTACGAGTAGCCGAAACCGGATTTCCTCGGAAAAATACGCCGGCTTGAAAACGGATTGGGCCCCAGGTTCGTCATTATCAGCAACGGATTGTCCATTTCGGTTGATGGTTAGGAGCGGTCTTGAACGGTCTGTGGCGCGACATTCGGTTCGGCATCCGCATGCTGGCGAAACACCCGGCATTCAGCGCCGTCGCCGTCCTTACTCTGGCCCTCGGCATCGGTGCCAATACCGCCATCTTCAGCGTCATCGACGCCGCCCTGCTTCGCCCTCTGCCCTATTCGAACGCGAATCGCATCGTGGTTCTGTATCAGACCGACGAAGAAAAGCAAAGCGACAGCCCATCCCCTGCCGACTTTCTCGAATTTCAGCGGCAGGCCAGTTCGTTCACTTACCTGGGCGCGTATCGCGGCATGCCCGCCAATCTCTCGGGTGTGGGGCAACCCGAGCGCGTAGAAGCCGCGGTCGTAACGTCCAACTTCTTTTCCGCGCTGGGTGTCGAAGCGCTGCACGGCAGGACGATTCTTCCCTCGCTCGACCCGCCGGGTGGGACCAATGTCACGGTTCTGGGCTACGGGCTGTGGCAACGGAAATTCGGGGGCGACCCAGAAATTATCGGCCGGGCCATTGAGATCGACGGCGTGCCGCGAGTTGTGGTTGGTGTTGTGTCCCCGAAGTTTTCCTACCCCGCGGGAACCGATCTGTGGGTTTCCTCGCCGTTCGCCGTCGTTCCGCATCCTTTGCGTCCGACCGAAGATCCGAGCTCCCGGCACGGCACTCACTACTTCGAGAGCTTTGGACTTCTGAAACCCGGGGTAACGCTGACGCAAGCCTCGGCGGAAGTCGACACCATCGCGAAGCGCCTGAAGCAGCAGTTTGGCGACGACGAAGAGGGAACCGGCGCCACATTAATTCCGTTGCGGCAGGTGCTCGTTGGCGAAACGCGGCCAGCGCTGTTGATTCTGCTGGGCGCGGTCACCATGGTGCTCTTAATTGCATGCGTCAACGTCGCAAACATTGTTTTGGCCCGCGGCGCTTCGCGGCAGCGGGAAATGGCGCTGCGCATCACGCTCGGTGCTGGACGCTTCGATGTGTTGCGCCACCTGCTCGTGGAAAGTTTGCTGCTGGCTTTGGCGGGCGGCGGCCTGGGAATCCTGCTGGCCTATGGGGGCTTGGGTCCGCTGCGCTCGATGGTCCCTGCGGACATGGTCGGCGGAGCACCGATCGCCCTCGACTATCGCGTTCTGCTTTTCACGTTGTTTGCGTCGCTGGTATCTGGCGTTCTGTTCGGCTTGATTCCTGGGTTACGGCTGCTCAGCGTTGATCTCAATGGGTCGCTCCAGGAAGGCGGTCGCGGCAACGCGGGAGGCGGCCGGGCGCGCCGGATGCGGAGCACGCTGGTCGTCGCCGAAATTGCGATGGCGGCTGTGCTGCTGATCGCCGCCGGCTTGTTGCTGCGGAGTTTCAGCCGGTTAGTGAAGGTGGCCGAAGGGTTCAATCCGGATCATGTCCTGAGTCTTCAGATGGCCCTGCCAAACGCCCGCTATCCAAAACCGGGCGATCGCGTGGCCTTTATGAAGAAGACGCTGGAGCGCATCAACGGACTTCCAGGCATCACTTCGGCTTCCGCGATTTCGCGGCTTCCCCTCAACCCCGGCAATAGCTCGCGCTCGGTCGAGGTCGAAGGCCGCACGGCGCCGCCCGCCGGCGAAGCCGCTCCCGACTATCTGGTGGCTACACCGGATTATTTTCAGACATTGGCTGTACCGCTCCTGAGTGGACGCGTTTTGAGTGATCGCGACGACGCGACTGCCGCACCGGTCGCAATCCTCAGCCAGGCGACGGCGCGATACTTCTGGCCGGGTCAGGATCCGATCGGCAAACATTTTCGAGGCCCCTGCGGTGACGAGAAAACCTGGTGCCAGGTGGTCGGCGTCGTAGGAGACATCAAGCAGCATCACCTGGAACAAGCGTCCAGAATGGCCGTTTATGTACCTTTCTCGCAGGATCCGTGGAATTTCTTCTCCGTCGTGGTGCGCACCCAGGTGGAGCCGGCGAGCGCTGCATCGGCGGTGCAAGCCGCGATTCGCTCGATTGATCCCGACGAGCCCATTTACAACGTTCGCTCGATGCGGGACGTGGAGGCCGATTCCCTTTCGCCGCAGCGTCTTCAGATCGCGCTGATCGGGCTGTTCGCAGCTTTGGCGCTGATCCTGGCGTGCATGGGCATTTACGGCGTGATGTCATACTCGGTTTCGCGGCGGATCCCGGAGATCGGCGTTCGCATGGCGATCGGCGCGCAAACCGGCAACGTTTTGGGCATGGTGCTCGGAGAAGGCCTCCGGCTCGCCATTCTCGGCGCAGGGATCGGGCTCGCCGGATCGTTTTTCGCGGCGCGCCTGCTCTCAGGAATGCTGTTTGGCATCACCGCAGGGGACCCTGTGACGTTTGCAGGCGTCGCAATGCTGCTGGTAGTCGTGGCGCTCGTGGCGTGCTACATTCCCGCGCGGCGGGCGACTCGGGTCGATCCTTTGGTAGCATTGCGATATGAATGAAGGTACCAGTACGAGAAGTCTTGGAACAATTTCCGTCTTTCCATCGTCTTGGTTATTGAAGAGCGACCGTGTCAAAGCGGCGAACGAATTAGGGCGTGAGTTCGAGCCCAACGAGTTTTTCAAGTTTTGAGTTTTTGGGTTTCAAAGGGAAAAACTGAATTCAAGGAGAGGCAATGCTCGAACCGAATGCACCAACCCTGATCAAGATGGAAGGCGTGAAGAAAGTGTTCTTGACCGATGAGGTTGAAACCCACGCCCTCGAGGAAATTCACCTCGAGATCAAGAAAGGCACGTACATCTCGATTGCCGGGCCTTCGGGCTGCGGCAAGTCGACCCTGCTGTCGATCCTGGGGCTGCTGGATTCGCCGAGCGAAGGCAACTACGAGCTCAACGGCCAGTCAGTGGCGAATCTTTCGATCAGCGAGCGCACGCGCATCCGCAATCGCGAGATTGGCTTCATCTTTCAGGCGTTCAACCTGATCGGCGATCTGACGGTGTACGAAAACGTCGAATTACCACTCACGTATCGCGGCACCAGCTCGAGCGAGCGCAAACAGAAGGTGCAGAACGCGCTGGAGCGCGTTGGCATGGCGCACCGTCTGCGGCATTACCCCTCGCAACTCTCGGGCGGTCAACAGCAGCGTGTCGCCGTGGCTCGCGCATTGGTCGGCGACCCTCTCATCCTGATGGCCGACGAGCCCACGGGAAACTTGGACTCGAAAAACGGCGAAGCGGTGATGGAGCTGCTGCGCGATTTGCACCGAAACGGCGCAACGATCTGCATGGTGACCCACGACCAGCGCTACGCGAACTTCGCCGAGCGCACCATTCACTTGTTCGACGGCCGTATCGTCGAAGAGACCCAAGAAGCGCACGTCGGCGCGTAAGCTTAGGGGCTAAAGCCCCGCGCGTTGCCGAAGCCAGTGTCGCGGCTAAAACCGCGACCCACAAAACTCGGCCATCGCGGACGTGGGGCATTCGGCCCGGCCGAAAAATATGTTGGCAATGAGGGCGCGGGATTCCGCGCCCTCATTGCTTAGGCTCAAGCAACACCCGGCACCGTCGGCCGACTCGCAGGAAACATTTCGCTGTGGCGAACGTTTCAATAAGAGGAGTCGTGGTGTAGCAAGGCATCGCGCCGCGTAACGTGAGAATTCGGCGACGATGCGTGAATTCCGCTGCGAAGTCTCAAGTCAAATTAGCAGCGTTGTTTGGTAGCGCCGGCTTACCCTGAGATTCGAAGGGCACCTTGCCGGCTCTTAGCGGAGGGGCGATGAACTCGATCTGGCAGGATGTGACGTTCGGATTCCGGATGCTGAAGAAGCATCGCGTTGCGTCGGTGGTGTGCATCGTGGCGCTGGCGCTGGGCATTGGCGCGAACGCGGCCATCTTCAGCATGGCTGAAGCATTCCTAATCCATCCCGTTCCGTTTGAACAATCCGATCGTTTCATGGCGCTGTTGAATCGTCACACGCAGGAGAGCGGCGTTGGCTTCGGATCGCAGGACTACGTTGCGGTTGCACCCGCGACATTCTTCGATTGGAAGAAAGAAGCGAAGTCCTTTGACAGCATTACGGCGTATGCGTGGGATGAAGTGAATCTCACCGGCGACCGCGAGCCGCAGAAGGTGCAATCGTTTCAGGTCGCGGCGAATTTCTTTGACACCATCGGCGTGAGTCCAGCAATGGGCCGCGCGTTTCTGGCGGAAGAAGAGGAAATCGGAAAGAATCAGTCCATTATTCTTGGGCATGCGCTGTGGGAACAGCGGTACGGGTCGAACCCGAACATTCTCGGAAAAAATATCAAGGTCGATGGAAAAAGCTACACCGTCGTCGGCGTTATGGCAAAGGGTTTTGATTATCCGATGCCCGCGGAGGCATGGATTCCGTTGGCGTTCGACACGAAAGAGCGCGGGCGCCGCGACAATCGCTGGCTCTGGGTGCTGGGGCGCCTGGCCCCCGGCGTTTCGGTAGCCGAAGGCAAAGCGGAGATGCAGGCCATCGCGCAGCGCGAGAGCGAAGCGTATCCGGATACCAATCGCGGATTCGCGCTGGTGCCGATGCCACTGGCCGATTACATGACGGGAAATTTGACGCGGCAATACATGGCGTTGCTGCTGGGCTCGGTGGCGTTTGTGCTGCTGATCGCGTGCGCCAACGTCGCGAACGTGCAGTTTGCGCGTGTGACCGGACGCGTCAGCGAATTCGCGATTCGCACGGCGCTCGGGGGCAGCCGCTGGCGGGTGGTGCGGCAACTTTTAATCGAGAGCATTTTGCTGTCGATCGGCGGAGCCGCACTCGGATTGCTGATCGCGCAGTGGAACATCGACATGATCGTGTCGCACATGCCGCCCGACGTAGCGAAATACGTGGCGGGATGGAAAACGATTCGGCTCGACACGAATGCATTTTTGTTCGCGATTGGAGTTTCGCTAGCGAGCGGAATTTTGTCGGGCATCGCTCCTTCCCTGCTCAGTTCGCGAACGAATGTGACCGGCACGCTGAAAGAAGGCGGACGCGGCGCGACGATGAGCCGCGGACGTCACCGTCTGCGCGGCGCGCTGGTCGTAGCGGAAGTGACCCTGGCGCTCGTGCTGCTCGTTGGAGCGGGATTGCTGGTCCGCAGCTTCCAGGGGCTGCTGAACGTGAACGAAAATTATTCGCCGGCGACCTTACTGACGATGAATATGTCGCTGCCGGATACGCAGTATGCGACGCCGGCGGCGCGGCTGAATTTCCAGGAGCAGGTGCAGCGGCGCATCGCAACGATTCCGGGAATTCAAGCGTCAGCGCTGGCGACGCATGTTCCATACGCGGACGGCGGCGGAATCGGCACAGATGATTTTACGATCGAAGGACGGCCACTGACGCGGCGCGAAGATTCCCGCGAAGCAATCCTCGAGACGGCGTCGGCAAGCTATTTCGGCGTGATGAATATCGCGCTACGCGACGGACGTTTTCTGACCGACGCAGACGGAGCGGATTCGCCGAAGGTCGCGGTAGTGAGCGCGAGTCTCGTGCGAAAATATTTCAACGGCGAAAATCCGATCGGGCATCGCATCAAAGTCGGCAAAGCGAACAGCGAAAAACCGTGGATGACCGTCGTCGGCGTAGTGAGCGATTTGCACTACAGCTGGATCAACAAAGAGGATACGCCGACGTTGTATCGATCGTACCGGCAAGCTCCTCCGGGATATACGACGCTGGCCATGCGCACGAACGGCGATCCGCTGAAGTTTGCGGCAACCGTGCGCGGCGAAATCGCGAACATCGATCCAAATCTGCCGATGTACAACATCAAGTCGATGGACAAGGTGATCACGGAATCGATCGTAGGCATCGCGTACGTCGCGGTTATGATGACGGTGCTGGGCGCGATCGCGCTCGTCCTGGCGTCGGTCGGAATCTTTGGCGTAATGTCGTACTCGGTGAGCGAGCGGACGCACGAGATTGGCATCCGGATGTCGCAAGGCGCGCAGACGCGGGATATTTTGTCGCTGGTGCTGCGCGGCGGAATGGGAATGACCTTGCTGGGTCTGGCGATTGGATTGCCGATTTCGTTTGTGCTGGCGCGGACGATGTCGGCGATTCTGTTCAACGTACAGTCGGCCGATCCGATCGCGTTTCTGGCCTTGCCGCTGTTGCTGGCTTCGGTGGCAGCGCTGGCGTGCTATTTGCCGGCGCGGCGGGCGGCGGGGTTGGATCCGCTGCGGGCCTTGCGGCATGAGTGAGGCGGCGACTGGGTGGTTGGTGACTGGGCCCCTCCTTCCGGGTTTTTGCGCAAGGATGTGATTCTTGGGGCTTGCACGGACAAGGTGTTGGAGGGATGTGAGTGTAAAGGAGTTTGGAGGCTAGCGGGAGACGCTGGAAGAGTTCTTAACTCGTTTGATCTTGCGGACTTGGGGCCCACCCTTCGCGTCTCAGGGTAAAGCGGTACTGCGCCCTACCATTGCCGGGACTGGATTCGCAGATCATTTCGCTGCTCGAGTTGCACCGGAGCGTGCGACCGGACATCGCGATGGATTGCAGTCTGGGGATGCGGAAGATTTGGAAGACTCGCGAACGGCGGTGGCGGGCGAGATTTTTTTGGGATTGGGAGTAGGATTGGTTATTCAGGGACGGATGGTATCGAGAAGGAGAGATTGTGGAACCATTGATTCAGTTGAAGAATTTGGAGAAGTCGATTGAGGCGGGACCGAACAAATTCTTTTTGTTGCGGCGGGTGACGCTGGATATTCACCAGGGCGAGTTTGTGACGATCATGGGACCGTCGGGCGCGGGCAAGTCGACGCTGCTGAGCATCATCGGGATGCTGGATAGCTCGTGGACGGGCGAGTATTACTTTCTGGAGCAGGCGGTGCATCGCTTGAATGTGAAGCGGCGGAACGAATTGCATAAGGCGAACATCGGATTTGTGTTTCAGAGCTACCACCTGATCGACAATCTGACCGTGTTCGAAAACCTGGAGATTCCGCTGTCGTATAAGAATGTGCCGCACAAAGAGCGGGTGAGCCTGGTTTGCGACGCGCTGGACAAGTTCAACATCGTGGGGAAGAAGGATTTGTTTCCGAATCAGCTTTCGGGCGGGCAGCAGCAGCTGGTGGGCGTGGCGCGCGCTGTGATCCAGAATCCGAAATTGATTCTGGCGGACGAACCGACCGGGAATTTGCACTCGGAGCAGGGCGACGAGATCATGCAACTTTTCAAGAGGCTGAATGAGGCGGGGACTACGATTATTCAGGTTACGCATTCGGAGAGGAATGCGACTTATGGGAATCGGGTGATTCAGTTGAAAGATGGTTGGGTGGTCAGCGAGGGGAAGACGGAGCAGACGCCGACAGCGGTGGGTGGGTAGGGGTGACGAGAACGCTTTCGCGGGCGATCGAAAAACCCGGACCCTCCTCACGCCAGGAGGGAGCGGCACCCAGGAGGAAGCCCCGGTTTTTTGGATGAAAGGGCGAAAAGCAGATCCCTCACGCCGCTGAACAGCGCGGGGTGACCTGTTTGTGGTGAGCAGCGGCGATTGAGTTTGGGTTTTGATTTTCGGGATAGGCGCAGCGAATGCTGCGCCTATTTTTTGCGTGCGGCTGCGGTCGGACGGGCACGGCGGGCCGTGCCGCGATCGTCGAACCGGAGAGCCATGGAGGTGTTCGGTTTTGGGACGGGGGATGTCGGTAGCGGACGATTTCTGGGCGCCCGTGGTTTTGGGGAATGGTGCAACTGTACGGAAATAGGAGTGTTACTGGCACGCTTGTTCGGAGAGGTAGCTGCGGTTAGTGCGACCGGGTGAATGGCATGGAGACAGTCCTGCAGGATTTGCGCTATGCCGTGCGGATGTTGGGGAAGGCGCCGGGGTTTACGGCGATTGCGATTTTGACTTTGGCGTTGGGGATTGGCGCGAACACCGCGCTGTTTTCGGTCATCAACGGAGTGCTGCTGTCACCACTTCCCTTTCCCGAGCCGCAACGGCTCGTGGCGCTGTACACGGCGCGACTCCATTTCGACCAGGCTTCGATTTCTTATCCTAACTTTTTGGATTGGGAACGGGAGAACCGCACGTTCGAGTCGATGGCAGGGTTCCGTCCGGACGACTTCAATCTGACGGGAGCGGGAGAAGCGGAGCATCTGCGCGGGGAGATGGTGTCGGCAAATTTTTTCTCTACGCTGGGAGTGCAGCCGGTGATGGGGCGGTGGTTCGCGGAGGACGAAGATCAACCGGGTGGCGCACACGTTGCCGTGATCAGCGCGGGGCTGTGGAAGCGAAAGTTTGGAACGGCAGCGAACATCGTTGGGGGGCGAATGACGCTGAATGGCGCGGACTACACGATCGTCGGAGTTGTTCCGGCGAGTTTTCACGCCCGGATGATGGCTTTCCCCGACAACAACGAGGTGTACGTGCCGATCGGACAATGGAACGATCCTGTGTTTATGGATCGAGCGATCGGGATGGGAATGAAGGCGATCGGACGGCTGAAGCCGGGTGTTACGGTGGAGCAAGCGCGCGCGGATATGAATGCGGTTGCTGCCAGCCAGGCGGAACGATATCCGATGCAGGATAAGGAGTCGGGTATCACGACGATGGGTCTGAAGGAAAGCATGGTGCGCAACATCCGGCCGTTTTTGATTTTGTTGATGGGGGCGGTTGCGTTCGTGCTGCTGATCGCTTGCGTGAACGTTGCGAATCTTTCGCTGACACGATCGATGGCGCGAACGCGAGAGTTTGCGATTCGAGCGGCGCTCGGAGCGGGGACGAAGCGAGTGTTGCGGCAACTTTTGACGGAAAGCGTGCTGCTGGCGGGAATGGGCGGGCTATTGGGATTACTGCTGGCGACGTGGGGAAAAGCCGGCGCGATGGAACTGGTCTCGAGCGCGCTGCCGAGGTCGAACGACGTGGCGCTGGACGCGCGGGTACTGCTGTTCACATTTGCGATTTCGATCGTGTCGGGGGTTTTGTTTGGGCTAGCGCCGACGATCAAGGTGCTGCGGCCAGATCTGCACGCGACGCTGAAAGAGGGCGGGCGCGGAAATTCGGGCGGGCGCAATAGAGCGCAGGGGTTGTTTGTGGCGCTCGAGCTGAGTATGGCGGTGGTGCTGCTGGTGGGAGCTGGGTTAATGCTTCGGACGTTGTCGCGCCTGTGGAGTTCCAGCCCGGGATTTAAAACCGCGCACGTGCTGAAGTTTGAAGTGGCACTGCCACCGTCGCTGGCGGCGGGGACACCGGAAGCGGTGCGCGCGTCGATGATGGAATTGCACCGGCGGATCGCGACTGTCGCGGGAGTGGAGTCCCTGTCGATGGTGCGCGGGTCGCTGCCGATGTGGTCGGACTCGGAGGACCCGTTCTGGATCGAAGGGCGGCCGAAGCCGACGAATGACAACGATAAAGATTGGGCGATCTGGTCGGAGGTCGAACCGGACTACTTGAAGGCGATGGGGATTCCGCTGGTGAAGGGACGGTTTTTTAGCGGGCGCGATACGGCAACGGCGCCGAAGGTTGCGGTGGTGGATGAGGATTTCGCGAAGAAGTTTTTTCCCGGCGAGGAACCCGTCGGAAAGTACTTCACGGACGCGTATGTCGGATCAATGGAGATTGTGGGCGTCGTCGGTCACGTGAAACAGTGGGGACTGGACGACAAGGCACCGATGCACGCAGAGTTCTATATTCCGTTTCAACAGATACCGGACCAATACACGGGGCGGATCAGCCGAAACACGACGCTGGTGGCGCGGGTGAGCGGCGACCCGATGAAGTTTGTGGATTCGATTCGCAACGAGCTTCACCAGATGGACAGCGAAATGGTGATGTCGGATGCGACGTCGATGGACGACATCGTTTACAACCAGTCGATCGTGGCGCAGAAATTTTCGATGACACTGCTGGGGGTGTTTGCGGGTGTGGCGCTGCTGCTGGCGAGCGTGGGGATTTACGGAGTGCTGTCGTACATCGTGGGGCAGAAGACGCGGGAGATCGGGATTCGGATCGCGCTGGGGGCGCGGCCGTCGCATGTGTTGGGCTGGGTGATGGGCGAAGGCGCGCGGATGACGCTGGTTGGAGTGGGGCTTGGATTGGCGGCGGCGCTGGGATTGACGCGGTTGATGACCGGGCTGCTTTATGGAGTGAGCGCGGTGGATCCGCTGACGTTTGCGGTGGTGGCGGGGGTGTTGATCGTGGTGGCGATGGCGGCTTGTTATATACCGGCGTGGCGGGCGATGAGGGTGGATCCGATTGTGGTGTTGAGGCATGAATAAGAATGTTAAAGATTGAACGGTGTGAAGGTTAACGGGCCCGGAGTGGGGACGTGAAGTGGAGGCTGCTGTGAAGAATCTTTGGCAGGATTTGCGGTATGCGGTGCGGATGCTGGTGAAATCGCCGGGGATGACGGCGGTGGCGGTGTTGACGCTGGCGCTGGGGATTGGCGCGAATACTGCGATTTTCAGTTTGGTGAATTCGTTTCTGTTGCGGCCGCTCCCGATACCTCACGCGGAGCAGATCGCGTACCTAACCTATCAGCAGAAGGATGGGACGCTGCAGAGCAATTTTTCGGTGCCGGAGTTCCAGGACATTCAGCAGGGCGCGGTGGCCGCTTTCAGCGACGTGTTTGGGTATCAGATCGGTACGGGCGGACTGACGATCGGAAAAGAAACGTCGCCGGTAACGACGAATTATGTGACGGGGAATTTTTTCAGCGCGCTGGGATTGCAGCCTGAATTGGGGCGGTTCATCACGAAAAATGAAGGAAACGTAGCAACGATGTCGCCGGTGATGGTGCTCGGATATAGCTGCTGGAGGACGAAGTTTGGTGGCGATCCAAATGTCGTGGGGCGATCGATCCTTTACGACGGTATGCCGGTCACGGTAATCGGAGTGGTAAAACGGCAGTTTCATGGTCCTTACACCCTCCTGGACACGCAGGTTTATTTGCCGCTGGGCATGCTGGCGGCGGACAGCACAACGCCACGCGATTTCATGACCAATCGCGACTCGCGGTATTTGGTGGTGTTTGGGCGTCTGCGTCCGGGCGTGGACGTAGCAGCAGCTCAGCCGGTGCTGCGGGTACTGTCGGATCAGATGGCGCACGAATATCCGAAGAGCGAAACCGGGATTGTGGTTGAAGCGTTTCCGGAACGATTGTCGCGGCCGTATCCGGATCGCGGCAATACGATGCTGAAGATTGCATCACTGTTTTTGATTCTGGCGGCGCTGGTGCTTGTGTTGTCGTGTGTAAACGTTGCGAATTTTCTGCTGGTACGGGCGACCGTGCGCCAGCAGGAGATGGCGATTCGGAGTGCGCTGGGCGGGTCGCGAAGCCGATTGATCCGGCAAATGCTGACCGAGAGTCTGGTCCTCGCGTTGGCGGGCGGGCTTGCGGGAGTTTTCTTCGGCATGCTGGAAAGCGATTTACTGAGCTCGGTGAAACTGCACACGAGCTTCTCGGTCATTCTCGATTTCCAGTTTGATTGGCGCGTATTTTTGTATGCGTTTGGGCTGGCGCTCGCGACAGGATTGATTGTCGGTGTCGTTCCGGCGTGGCGCGCTTCGAACGGGCGAATGTTGCAGGTGATGCGGGACGGCGGAAGGACGGTTACGTCGAGCCGAAGTTGGATGCGAAACGGGCTCGTCGTGGCACAGGTCGGCGGTTCGCTGATGTTGCTGATCATCGCGGGACTGATGACGCGGAGCCTCGGGAATGTGCGGCAGATGCAACTGGGGTTTAAAGCGCCAGGAATCGTCGATTTCACGATGGACCCCATGGAGATCGGGTACGACGAGCGAAGAGGCAAGGAGTTTTACAAGGGCATCGTTGAAAAAGTGCGAAGTATTCCGGGAGTGAAACTGGCGAGCGTGGCATTTTCGGCACCGATGGGTTACTACCAGAACGGAGATTCCGTCGAAGTGCCTGGGATGGAGTTGGCCAAGGGTGAGGCACTGCCGGCGGTGGGACTGAATCAGGTTTTGCCGGACTACTTCGTAATGATGGAGATTCCTCTGCTAGAAGGGCGCGACTTCAGTTACGCGGATACGACGGAAAAGCCGCGCGTGGCGATTGTAAATCGAGCGATGGCGGAAAAATTCTGGCCTGCGCAGAGCGCCATCGGGCATGAGTTCACGATGGCGAGCGACCGGGCGCATACGGTCCGCGTGGTGGGAGTTGTGGAGAATAGCCGGACGACAAATCTGATTGGGCCGGTGCGGCCTTACGCGTATGTTCCACTGATGCAGAACTACTCTTCGCTTGCGACTTTGCACGTGCGTGCGGAAAACGGCAACGCGCCGGAGCAGATGATCGGGGCGGTACGCGAGCAGATCGCGTCGATCGCGCCGTCGATGCCGGTGTTTGACGTTAGGCCGCTGGTGCAGGCAATGGATACGATCAACGGATTTTTGATTTTTGAGATGGCGGCGGTGCTGGCGGGGGCGTTGGGCGCGCTGGGGTTGATTCTGGCGGTGGTTGGCGTGTTTGGCGTGATTTCGTTTTCGGTTAGCCAGCGGACCCATGAGATCGGGATTCGAATGGCGCTGGGCGCGGAAGCGAAGAATGTGCTGGCGATGGTGCTGCGGCAGGGCGTGGTGATTGTGGCTGTGGGACTGGGGCTGGGGATTTTATTGGCGGCGGTGATGGGGAAACTTGTTGGAGGATTTTTGTCAGGGGTGAGCCCCTTTGATCCGGTGACCTATGTGGGGGTGACGGCGGGGCTAACGGTGGTGGCGATGGTGGCGTGTTGGGTGCCGGCGCGACGGGCTACTCGGGTGGATCCGATGGTGGCGCTGCGGTATGAGTGACACGAAGTCGAAGTCGACAATTAAAGTCGAACGTTGCGGGCTGCCGACGCACGTTGCTGGGTCGAATCGACGGGATTCCTCTATAGGGTGACTTGCGTTGGAAACGGTTTCGGGTTTGAACCGTTGCTAGGTGGTATGGGTGTGTCTGGGCGTTTCGGACCGGGCGCAAGGGCCCCACAAGCGTGGCCTGGGCAAAGTGGATGGGAGGGCGCTGTGAATCAACTTTGGCAGGACGTACGGTATGCAGTGCGGATGCTCGCGAAATCGCCCATGTTTACGGGCATTGCGGTGCTAACGCTGGCGCTGGGAATTGGCGGGAATACCGCGATTTTCAGCGTGGTGAACTCCGTCTTGTTGAAGCCACTGCCCTATGGGGATCCGGATCGATTGATGATTCTGTCGGAGAAGTCCCCGCAATTCCCGGAGATGTCGGTGTCCTATCCGAACTACGAAGACTGGAAGGCGCAAGCGAAGTCATTTGAACAGCTGTCGGTGTTTCGCACCGACGCTCTGAACCTCACGGGCACATCGGCGCCCGAACACTTGCAGGCAAAACAGGTTTCGGCGGGATTTTTGGCGTTGCTGGGAGTGCATCCGGTGCTGGGGCGGGAGTTTTTGCCGGAAGAGGATCAGAGCGGTGCTCCGCCGGTGGTGATGATCGGATATGGATTGTGGCAATCGAAGTTTGGCGGCGATCGCCAGATGGTTGGGAAGTCGATTGTGCTGAGCGACATCAGTTACACGGTGGTGGGAGTGCTGCCGGAGCATTTCTGGTTTTACACGCCGCCGGACGTTATGACACCCGCGGGAAACACCACGGCGTTGTGGCGAACGAGCCGGGAGATGAGATCTGGGACGTTTGTGGTGGCGCGGCTTCGACTGGGAGTTACCGAGAGCCAAGCGAGTGCGGAAATGAGGGGTATCGCGGATCGGCTGGCGAAGGAATATCCGAAAGAAAACAGCGAACACTCCGCGAACGTGAAGCCGATGTTGCAGGATGTCGTGGGCGATGTGCGCGGGAGCTTGTATCTGATGCTGGGCGCGGTTGGATTTGTGCTGCTGATTGCGTGCGTGAATGTGGCGAATTTGCTGTTGGTGCGCGCGGCGAGCCGACAGAAAGAGATTGCGGTGCGAGCGGCGATGGGTGCGTCGCGGGCACGCATGGTGCGGCAGCTGCTCACCGAGAGCGTCTGTCTGGCGGTCGCAGGCGGGGCAATCGGGTTGTTGCTGGCGTATTGGGGGACGGGCGCGTTGGTGAAAGCGGTGCCGGGGAGTTTGCCGCGCGCTGAAGTCATTTCGATGGATTGGCGGGTGCTGCTGTTTACGTTTGGCGTTTCGTTTTCGACAGGAGTGCTGTTCGGCCTCGTGCCGGCATGGCGCGCGGCAAAGACGGACGTGCAGAGCACACTGAAGGAGCAGACGCGGGGGACAACCGGCAGTCATCATCGGCTGCAGGGCGTGCTGGTTGTGGCGGAGCTTGGGCTGGCGCTGGTGCTGCTGGCGTGCGCGGCGCTGACGATTCGAAGCGTGGCGCTGTTGCGCGATGTCGATCCAGGATTCAAGGCGTCGGACGCGGTGACGTTTAACATTTCGCTTTCGAGCGTGAGCTACAACACACCGGCTAAAGTTCGGTCGTACTTTCATGAGGTGTTGAGGCGGCTAGAGGCGTTGCCGGGTGTGCAGGCGGCATCGGTGAGTACGGACATGCCGATGCGCGACGACAGCGAATTGTTCTTCTATGTGGCGGAGCGGCCGAAACCAACTCAGGACAAGATGACATGGGCGATGTTTTACACGGTGTCGCCCGGGTATAAGGATGCGATGGGGCTGCAGTTGATCAAGGGGCGGTTTATTTCAGGGCAGGACACCGAAAAAGGCGCAGCTGTGGTGGTGATCGACGAAGGCATGGCGCGCGGATTGTTTCCGAATGAAGAGGCGCTGGGGAAAAGCGTCATCATTCCGTTTCCGGGGTTCGATCGGCCGCGGGAAATTGTTGGCGTGGTGAATCATGTGAAGCACGCGGGGTTGGCGCAGGATGCGACGGCACTGATCAAGTATCAGTTGTATATGCCGTTCGATCAGATTCCGGATCAATTCTACGGTGCGCTGTCGGGGAGCAGTTTGTCGCTGATCGTGCGGACGACGGGATCGCAGGCGGCGATCGGAAATGCGGTGATGGAGACGGTGCGCGAACTGGACCGGGATCAGCCGGTGTTTGGGATGGAGCCGATGGGTCAGCTGATCGAGGAGTCGGTCGCGTCGCAACGGTTTGCGACGCTGCTGCTCGGAATGTTTGCGGGGATCGCGTTGATTTTGGGGAGCGTGGGGATTTATGGCGTGATGTCGTACCTGGTGACGGAACGGACGCATGAGATGGGGATACGCATGGCGCTGGGCGCTACGCGAACCGATGTGATGGGGCTGGTGTTGCGGTATGGGCTGACACTGGCTGCGGCTGGGCTGGGGCTGGGGCTGATTGGTTCGGTGGCGTTGACGCGGCTGCTGGTGACGCTGCTGTATGGGATTTCGCCGACTGATCCGGTTACGTTGGGGGCGATGGGGGCGTTGTTGGTGGGCGTCGCGCTGCTGGCATGCTATTTGCCGGCGCTCCGGGCTACGCGGGTCGATCCGATGGTGGCGCTGCGATATGAATAGGATTAATTTGAAGGAATGTTAAACGTTTCGGGTGGGCGAGCAGTCGACTGCGTGCATGGATTTTGAGGTTGGAATAGACTGTTGGCAGTAATTTGCGTTGATCTTGACGGACGGATTTTTTGATTTGCGAGTGCGATCTGCGAGCTGAATGAAAACTTCTACAGGGCATCCACGCCGCGTTTTAATTGCTGACGATCAAAGTGATATTCGAGATGCGCTGCGTCTTTTGCTGAAGCGCGAGGGGTATGAGACGCAGGGTGCGTCTTCGCCTGCGGAGGCGTTGGCGGCGATCGAGGCTCGCGAATTTGATGCGGTGTTGATGGATTTGAATTACACGCGGGATACGACGTCGGGACAAGAGGGATTGGATTTGCTGCCGCGCGTGCAGATGGTGGATGGTACGCTCCCGGTGATCGTGATGACGGCGTGGAGCAGCGTGGAGATTGCGGTCGAAGCGATGCGGCGCGGGGCGCGGGATTTTATTCCGAAGCCGTGGGAGAACAATCGATTGCTGGCGGTGTTGCGGACGCAGATCGATTTGCGTCAGGCGCTGCGGCAGGCTTCGCGATTGGAGGCGGAGAATCGGTTGCTGCGGGCGGAGTCGCGGCCGACGATGATTGCGGAGTCGGCGGCGATGCGGCCGGTGCTGGATTTGATTGGGCGGATTGGGCCGTCGGACGCGAACGTATTGATTACGGGCGAGCATGGGACGGGGAAAGAAGTTGTATCGCAGACGTTGCACGCACTTTCGCCGCGGGCTTCGACGCCGATGGTAACGGTGAATGCGGGCGGATTGTCGGAAGGCGTGTTCGAAAGCGAACTGTTTGGACACGTGAAGGGCGCGTTTACGGATGCGCGCGTGGATCGCGTGGGACGATTCGAATTGGCGGACAACGGGACGCTGTTTCTGGATGAGATTGCGAATGTGCCGCTGAAATTGCAGGCGAAATTGCTGCGCGTGCTAGAGACCGGCGAGTTGGAGCGGGTGGGGTCGTCGAATACGCGGCGCGTAGATGTACGGGTGATTGCGGCGACGAACGTGGATGTGAATGCGGAAGCGGCAGCGGGGAGATTTCGTCAGGATCTGCTGTTTCGGCTGAACACGATCGAGATTCATTTGCCGCCATTGCGGGAGCGGCGTGAGGATATCGAGCTGCTGGCGCATCATTTCTTGCGGAATTACGCGCAAAGGTACCGGAAGACGATTTCGGGATTCGATGCGGTGGCGACACAGCTGTTGCACGAACACCCGTGGCCGGGGAACGTGCGCGAGTTGGATCATGCGATCGAACGCGGGGTTCTGCTGGCGACGGGCCCACAGGTGAAGGCGGCGGATTTGGGATTGCGTCCGGCTGCGGCTGGTGCGGCGGCAAAGCTGGAGGAGATGAGTCTGGATGATGTGGAGCATCACCTGATTCAGCGGACACTTTCGAGATATGACGGGAACGTAAGCCAGGCGGCAAAGGCGCTGGGTCTGAGCCGGAGCGCGATGTACCGGCGGCTGCAAAAACACGGATTGGAATGAGGCGGCTGACCTACGAACACCGGATCCAGCTGCTGGCGTTGGCGGCGGGGCTGCCGGGTTCGGCGATTGCGTTGCTATTGCTGGCGACTGGCGATTACACGTCGCGAACGGCGTGGACGCTTGGATTGCTGATTGTTTCGTTGTGGCTGGGCTTTGCGTTTTCGTTGCGGCATCGCGTCGTATTTTCCCTGCAAACATTGTCGAATTTGCTCGCGGCGTTGCGCGAGGAGGATTTTTCTGTGCGCGGGCGGGATGCGCAGCGCGATGACGCGATGGGCGAAGTGATGATCGAGGTCAACGCACTGGGCGAGACTCTGCGCGAGCAGCGGCTGGGGGCGTTGGAAGCTACGGCTTTGTTGCGGACGGTGATGGAAGAGATCGATGTGGCGATTTTTACGTTTGATAACGAGAACAAGTTGCGGCTGGTGAATCGCGCGGGGGAACGACTGCTGGCGCGGCCGTCGGAGAGGCTGCTGGGATTTACGGCGAACGAGTTGGGGCTGGGGGCTTCGCTGGAGGGCGACGCGGCGCGGACCATGGAATTGAGCTTTCCGGGCGGGTCGGGGCGGTGGGGGATGCGGCGCGGGGCGTTTCGTCAGGCGGGGCTGCCGCACCATTTGGTGGTGCTGAGCGATTTGAGCCGGGCGCTGCGGGATGAGGAGCGACAGGCCTGGCAGCGGCTCATTCGCGTCATGGGGCATGAGCTGAATAATTCGCTGGCGCCGATTCAGTCGGTGGCGCAGAGCCTGGAGAGCGGGTTGTCGAGCATTGCGAATTCACCGGAGGGGCAAACTGGGGCGACGGCGGGGATCGTCGACGATATGCGGCAGGGTTTTGGGATTATCCGGTCGCGAACGGAGTCGCTGGGGCGCTTCATGGCGGCGTATGCGCGGATTGCGCGGCTGCCGGCGCCGAAGCTGGCACCGATGGATGTGCGAGAGTGGATTACGCGGGTGGTGAAGCTGGAGGCGCGCGTGAAGCTTGGGGTGGAGGAAGGGCCAGATGTGGTGATTCCGGGAGACGCGGATCAGCTGGAGCAGTTGCTGATCAATTTGGTGCACAACGCGGCGGATGCAGTGAAGGAGAGCGGCGGCGCTGGGGCGAGTATCGGATGGTCGCGGCAGGATTCGTATTTGAATGTGTGGATTGCGGATGATGGGCCGGGGATTTCGAATCCGGCGAATTTGTTTGTGCCGTTTTTTACGACCAAACAGGGTGGCACAGGGATTGGGTTGGTGCTCTGTCGGCAGATTGCTGAGGCGCACGGGGGGACATTGACGCTGGAGAACCGGCGCGGAGCTCGGGGTTGCGAGGCGCGGCTGCGGTTGCCGCTTTAAGACCGGAGTTGGCTTTAAGCTCGTGGCATTGGCTAGCGAAGCTTACGGAGATCGAAGAGTGTGGTGCTTGTTTGGCCATCGGGAGTGGAGACTTCGATCGAGATTTCGTCATTGGCGATGTTTTTGGCGTCGTATTCGAGCCAGACGGTTTGGCCGTCGAGGATGGACGGAGAATTTTTTGTGGCGGCGGAGTAAACGGGCAAATTGTGGACCGATCGGGTGGCGATTACTTTGCCGTGCTGCTTTACGTCGAATTTGAATTTCTGCCAGAAGTTTTCGGGGCGCAAATTATTGGTGTCGCCTGGGTTTGACGGTTCCGAATGAGCCCCGCGCTCCGCGTTGGGATACACCGACGGCAGGACCAAGCGGACGCGCACGACAACCGTATCTCCCCGGTGGTGATAGGCCTGGTTCGCCTGCTGTTCGGTAAACCCGCTCAGTTTCTGACGTGATTCGTCGACTACCTGCGCGAACGGAGTAAGAATGTCAATTTCGGAGAGATGCGGGGTGACGCCGGGGCCATGCTCGGCGATTTGCTTCGAATAGGGGTCCAGGAATTCTGCCGTTGACTGGTCATTGCGCTGGCCGAGGACCCAGGCGTCGTGGAGCGCGGAGGGTGTCAGGGCGAAGTCGTACGAACAGGCGGTTCCCGGGAGCAGCACCGAGAGCGCCAAGGCTACGGCGAGGACGGTATGGGCGCTACGGGTCAGGCACTTCCAGAATTGGGAGGGCGAAGCGCGGTATTTCGGCCGGGACATGTGGTTTAGATGCGATGGCGTTTGGATTCGACCATTTGATGAGCTAGTACTAGGTGGACGGTTGATAAATAGGAAGAAGCGGGGCATAGGTGTCAATCGGGGAAAGTCCTTAGGAGTGTAGACGATGCGCGGCATCTGGTCCCTGTGTCAAGTATGCAAATCTTGCTGTTCGGGCGAAAAAAAAACATAAACCTGACCTTTAGGACAGGGGGGAGTGCTTCAAAAAGGGACACTTAGCGTCGCCGAGCGTTGGCCATATGCGTGCCCTATTGGCAAGTCATGGAAGCGGCTAGTACAGATAGCCAGACCGGCCCGTTACCCGCAGAGGCTTTTCCGGCCCAAGTTCCACCGGAATCCAAGGTCCAGGACCCGACGCCAAGGTGGCGTGAACGCGTCGCCGCGCTCAAGAACATGCCGCCGGTGCTGCGCATGGTATGGGAAGCGGCGCCAAATGTCATCATCGCGAGCTTGACCTGCCGAGTGCTGGTGGCGCTGATTCCCCTCGCAGCCCTCGTCGTAACCCGCGTCATCGTCAACGATATCGTCGAGTACCGGCAGCACCAGACCGCGCTGCCACACAACTTCTGGTACCTGGTTGGACTGGAATTCGCGCTGGCTGGGCTTCTGGCGGGCGTTCTGATTCGTCTGGTTGCTTATTCCGAGATCGTTCTCGCCGACCGCTACAGCAAGCATATCAGCACGAAAATCATGGAGCACGCTTCGAAACTCGACCTGACGACATTCGAAGATCCCTTGTTCTACGACAAGATGGAGCGCGCTCGCGTTCAGGGCACGGATCGTCTGGTGATGATCCAGTCGACGGGCATGCTGATTCAGCAGCTGGTGACGACGATCAGCATGGCAGGCGGAATTATTTTTCTGTCGCCGTGGATTCTGGCGGTCCTGGTGGTTTGCGTGATTCCGGCGTTCATGGGCGAAACGCATTTCGCATTCATGGGCTATTCGCTGAATTTCAAGCAGACGCCAGCGAAACGCGAAATGGATTATCTGCGGATCGTGGGCGGCAGTAAGGAAAGCGCGAAAGAGTTGAAGCTCTTCGGGTTGGCGAATTATCTGGTCAACCGGTACTCGAAACTCTCGAACGGGTTGCACGCGGAGAACGTGGCACTCGCAAAGAAGCGGCTGATCATCGGCACGCTGTTCACGACGTTGAGCGCGCTCGGCTACTACGGCAGCTACGCCTTCGTGATCTACAAGACGGTGACGGGTTCGCTGGATATCGGCACGTTCTACTTCATGGTGGGCGCGATCGCGTTGGCCAGTTCAAACATTCAGTCGGTGTTCACAACATTTTCGACGATTGCCGACCAGGCGATGTTCATTACCGACCTGCTGGATTTCTTCAACCTGAAGCCGCGCGTTTTCTCGAAGCCCAATGCCCTTCCCGCTCCGCGGCCGATTCGGCTGGGTTTCGAATTCCAGAACGTTTCGTTCTCTTATCCCGGACAGACGCGGCAAGTTCTGAGCAACGTTAGCTTCAGGCTTCAGCCCACCGAGCGAATTGCGCTGGTTGGCGAGAACGGTCAAGGAAAGACGACGATCGTCAAGCTACTGACCCGGTTGTATGACCCGACCGGCGGGCGAATTTTGTTGGATGGTGTGGACCTGCGCGATTACGAACTCGAAGATCTGTGGAAAGAGATCGGCGTGATCTTCCAGGACTTCGTTCGCTATGACATGACGGCGACCGAGAACATCGCGATCGGCCGGATCGAAGAGCAGGACAACATGTTCCGCGTGCGATCGGCGGCGCAGAAGAGCCTTGCCGAAGGCGTAATCCGCAAACTGCCCAACGGCTACAACCAGATATTGGGGCGACGGTTTGAGGGCGGCACCGATCTTTCAGGTGGGGAGTGGCAGAAGATTGCGCTGGCGCGGGCGTATCTGCGCGACGCGCAGGTTTTGGTACTCGACGAGCCGACAGCGGCGCTAGACGCGCGATCGGAGCATGAAGTCTTCGAACGCTTCGCCGAGTTGACCAAGGGCAAGATGGCGCTCTTGATCTCGCACCGCTTCTCGACCGTGAAGATGGCTGACCGAATTCTTGTGCTGGAAGGCGGACGTATCGCCGAGCAAGGTCCCCACGATGAGCTTTTGTTGAACAAGGGGCGTTACGCAGAAATGTTCGAGTTGCAGGCAGCAAGTTACCGATAAGGACGATCCCGATGGCTACGCAACAATTTCCCGCTTTCGATCCTAACCAGCCGCTAGCAGGTGTCGAGGCTCCGCGCATTGCCGGCATTCGCAAAGACTATTGCGGGTCGAGCGCGCAGGACGGAGCGGGGATCGAGGATAGCCAGCTTCGCGCGGCGGCGGCGGCCGAAGCGCAATCGTGGAACGAGCAAGAATCAGACGGTAAAGCGACGTCGATCGAGGAGAAGTGGAAGGCGACCAAAGCGGCGATCGAAGCGAAATTGACCGAGCTTCGAGCGGTGATCAACAACGAGCAGACGCTAACTGGTGATGCTGAAATCTTTATTGCGAGTTCTTCGGCGTTGCGAAGTTCGCTGCAGCAGACGAAAGAGATGTTGAAGAAGGTCGGCGAACTGCCGCAGGTGAAGGTAAGCGATTCGACGGTGCTGCCACGGGCGTATGTGGCCGTGGGTGGATATTTGAAAGCCGTTGGATCGAAGTTCGACGAAGCGACCTTCGAGAAGTATTTTCTGGCGCTTCAGGAGACGGCTCCATTGGGGATGAAGGAACTGTGGCAACTGCAGTCGTTCGCGAAGATGGTCGTGCTCGAAGGCGTGGCGAACGAAGCGGCGACGATCGACGTAGAGAAGAGTGTCAAGCCCGCGGAAGTTGTGGATGCGACGAAGATTGCGACCGGCGGCGAACTGCCCAAGCCGGCCGCTGCGGCGGAAGTCCGGCCGATTACGGCGACGATGAAGCTGATTGGCAGCCTTCGGCGGGTGGATGGCACCGCTTGGAAAGAGATGTTCGAGCGCGTTAATGCGATCGAGCAGGTATTGCGACGCGATCCTTGCGATGCGTATGCGTCGATGGATTTCGAGAGCCGAGACCACTATCGGAAGCTGATTTCAGCGTTGGCCGAGCGATCGAAGGCGACCGAGCAGCAGGTCGCGGAAAAGATTATTGAGCTGGCCAAGCCGATCCAGGCTTCGCCCGATCCCCGAGTTCGGCTACGGCAATCGCATGTTGGCTATTACCTCGTGGACGAGGGGCGCAAGCAACTCGAACAGGCGATCGACTACAAACCGACGTTTACCGAGCGGACGCAACGGCTGGTGAAGCGGTGGCCGGACTTCTCGTACATCTTGGGTATCGAGCTTTTGACACTGGCGATCATGGCGACGGCGGTGTTCGGCTCGAGAGGCAAAGTGAACGGCTGGGTGATTGTGCTGCTGTTCCTGCTTCCCGCGGCCGAGTGCGCAATCGCGTTGATCAATCAGATCGCGACGACTCTGTTCTCGCCGCAGGCGCTGCCGAAGCTGGACTTCGCAAAGGGAGTGCCCGCAGACTTCACGACAATGGTTGTTGTGCCAACGTTGCTGACCAGCGAAGCCGGAATGATGCGCTTAGTGCGCGATCTGGAAATTCGATACCTGGCGAATCGTGATGAAAATATTCACTTCGCGTTGCTGACCGATCCACCGGACGCGGCGCAGCAGTTCGACGAGAAGGACAAGCTAGCGGATCAGTGCGCGCACATGATCCAGGCATTGAATGCGAAATATTCCAGCGAAGGTCGAGGCTCGTTTTTCCTGTTTCACCGGCACCGCGCTTACAACGCGTCGGAAGGCATTTGGATGGCGTGGGAGCGGAAGCGCGGCAAGCTGCTGGATTTCAACAAACTGCTGCTGGGGACGAGCGACAACTTTCCTGTCAAGGCGGGGGACCTCTCGCTGCTGAAGTCGGTGAAGTACGTCATCACGCTGGATTCGGATACGCAATTGCCGCGCGACGCGGCACACAAACTGGTGGGCGCGATCGCTCATCCGCTGAACCGGGCGATTGTCGATCCGGAAAAGAATATCGTCATCGATGGCTATGGAATTTTGCAGCCGCGCGTCGAGATCAGCATCGATTCGGCGCAGAGGTCGCGGCTGGCCTCGATCTTTTCGGCGGACGCCGGGTTCGACATCTATGCGCGCGCCGCTTCCGATGTGTATCAGGATCTGTTCGGCGAGGGCAGCTTCACGGGCAAAGGAATCTATGAGGTGGAGACGTTCCAGCAGGTATTGGAGCACCGCTTCCCTTGCAACGTGATCCTGAGCCATGACCTTGTCGAAGGCTCGTATGCGCGCGCCGGACTGGTTTCGGACATCGAAGTCGTGGACGACTACCCGTCGCACATGAGCGCGCTCAGCCGGCGGAAGCACCGCTGGGTTCGCGGCGACTGGCAGATTATTTTTTGGCTGCTGCCGCGGGTCCCCGATTTCTTCGGCAAGTATTCGCAGAATCCGTTGTCGGTGATTTCGCGATGGAAGATTCTGGACAATCTGCGTCGCAGCTTGACGGAGATCGCCACGTTCGTGATGTTCCTATGCGCGTGGCTATTCTTTCCCGGCAAAGCGGTCTACTGGACGTTGGCCACGCTAGCGGTGATTGCGGCGCCGACGTACTACCAATTCGCGATGTCGATCATGCGAGCCGGCAAGAATATTCTTACGGGGACATTCTGGAAGGAATGGGCGACGGACTTCGGGATTTCACAGGTTAATCTGTTCATCCGGATTGCCTCGCTCTGCCATCAGAGCCTCGTAACCATCGACGCGATCGCGCGTTCGATCGTTCGCATGACCGTGACTCACGAACGGCTGCTCGAGTGGGAAACGGCCGCGGAAGCAGAGAGCAGCTATGGAAAGAAGAGTCCGGTCGAGACGTATCTGCAATTGACACCGTGGATCGCGTTCCTGGTCGGCGTGATTGTCGCGCTCGAGCGTCCAGCTTCGTTCATGATCGCGCTGCCGTTGCTGGTTTTGTGGGGATTGTCGAAGCCGATCGAGCAGTGGTTCGACCTGCCGTTGCGCAAGCCTGACTCGAAGATCGAAGCGGAAGACAAGAAGCTGCTGCGCCACTCCGCGTTGCGAACGTGGAGGATGTTCCGCGAATTCAGCACCGCGGAAGAAAGCTTCATGATTCCGGACACGATCATGAAGCCGGACAGTTTGGTGGTGCACCGCATTTCCACGACAAACCTTGGGCTACTGCTGAATGCACGGTTGGCGGCGACCGATCTCGGCTTTCTGACGCTGCCCGAATTCCTGACGGATACGGAGCGTTCGTTCGATTCGATCGACCGAATGCCCCGGCATAACGGGCAGATGTACAACTGGTATGACAACCGCACGCTGGAAGCCGTGAAGCCGCGCTTTGTTTCGGCGGTCGATAACGGGAATCTCGTCTGCGCTTTGTGGACCGTGAAGCAGGGCTGCCTCGGTGCGATTCACGAGCCGATATTCCGGCCGGAGACGTTGCAGGGACTGCGGGATCACCTCGACACGATTGAGGAAATCTTCAAGGTGGAGGGCCAGGAAGAGTCGTTGCTCGCAGGCGTTCGCGAAATGAAACAGAAAGTCGGATCGCTGACCGATTCACCGGCAACATGGCTGGAAGGCCTGACCGGTTGCGAGCGCGTGATCGTCGCGCTGGCGAAGAAGCTGGCATCGGATCCAATCGAAACAGAGGCGCAATGGTGGGTCTACGAATTGCGCCTGCGCATCTCTCACCTCGAGAGCCTCGTGTATGATTTTGCTCCGTGGTTGCAGCCGCAGTTCGCAAAGTGCACAGCTGAGCCGGGCATGCTGGAGATGGTGCAGTCGGAGAAGCTCACGCTCGAATCGTTGCCGAAGGTCTGCCACACGCTCGATCAGAAGATGTGGCGGATGCTGGAAGAAGGGGGGGCGAACATCGAATCGCGCTCGGCGCTTCAACTGCTGAGGTCCGCGGTTGGAAGGACGAGCAGCATCGCGAAGAGCATGACGACTAGGCTCGAACGCGTCGCCGAACGGGCCGATGCGCTGGCGAAGAGCATGGACTTCAACTTTTTCTTCGACGCGAAGAAGAAGCTGATGTTCACGGGTTATAACGCGGAGGAAGGCAAATTTACTCCGAGCCACTATGACTTGATGGCTTCGGAGGTGCGTGCGGGCGTGTTTGCCGGAATTGCCAAGGGCGACCTGCCACAGGAAAGCTGGCTGGCGCTGGAACGCAAGATGACTGGGTATAAGAGCGAACAGGTGATGCTCTCGTGGACGGGCACAATGTTCGAATACCTGATGCCGGTTCTGTGGATGAAGATTTTCCCGAATACGATTCTGGACGAGACCACGCGCGGCGCGGTTCGCGGACAGCAGAAATACGCTGCCGAGAAGTCGATCCCGTGGGGAATCTCGGAGGCGTCGTGCGCGAAGATCAACGCGGCGGGGCATTATCACTACGAGGCGTTCGGCGTTCCGGGGTTAGCGGTGAGCCGCGACTTGTCGCGCGACTTGGTCGTGTCGCCCTACTCCACGTTCTTGAGCTTGCTGGTCGATCCGAAGGCGGCGATTCTCAACATCCACCGCATGAAGGATCTCGGGTTCCTGGGCGCGTATGGCTTCTTTGAATCGGTGGACTACACGAAATCGCGACTGCCGAAGGGCGAGAAGTTCGAAATCTGCCGCTGCTGGCTGGCGCATCACCAGGGCATGAGCTTGATGGCGGTGGCGAACATTCTTTGCGATGGATCATCGCAGCGGCGATTCCACTCCGAACCGATGGTTGAAGCGATTGAGCGGCTCCTGCATGAGAAATCGCTCAGAAATGTGCAGCTTGAGGCTTCGGGGGCGGCGGACGATGCGGTCGCGACTGAAACCGACGCAAGCAAAGGTTCGCTCGCTGGGCAGGAAAACTGGGCGGTCGCACCTTCGAAGCTTAACACCGCGGCTTAATGAGGGCGCGGTGTTTGCGTGGTCGCACAAGCGACGCGGTGTTCCCTATTCCCTACACAATTGACTGTATTGTTTCGCGTGGCCGCTGCATCTTAACTGGATGAGGAAGCGTCCCGTAGCAGTTGAAATCGTTTGCGTTCACCCGCGCGGCCCGGTTCCGGCCGCACTCCCACGGTTCGGCCTCCAACTTTAAGATCAAGGTGCATTATGGCAACTCCCAAAACAGCTCTCAGCGGGGCTTCAAAATCTCCCCAGCTTGTTGGTGAAGATCAGCAGCAAAGATTTCAAGAAGGCCTTCGCCAGCGGGTATCGGAACGAGCGTTCGATTTGTACCGCGAGTCGGGCGGCCAACACGGAAATGACCAAAATCACTGGCTTCAGGCGGAAAAGGAAATTTTGCAGCGAGGTTTAGAAGTTCGAGAGTCAGGAAGCTGGCTCGCTTTGAACGCGTCGATTCCAGACAGTTCGGCCGACGACATACAGATTTACCTGTCTCCGAGTCGCGTTATGGTGCGTGCGGAAAAACAGGAGGCTGTTCGAAACGCGGATTCGCAAACGCAAGGACTTATCCGGCGTGAGATTTATCTCATTGAGGATTTGAACACAGAAGTCGAGCCCTCGACGGCAAGCGCCGCATTCAAGGACCAGAAACTGACGCTTATGGTGAAGAAGCGCTATCCAATGAGTACTACTTCTCCAGTGGGTTCCACTTCGTCTTCGTCGAACCAAGGATCGGCAAAGGCCTAACTCGGACGCTTGAGCAACTACCAGCCCATTCGCCCGGCTGAATTGGGGGCAACCCAGAGCGCCGATGGAAGTTGGCGGTTCGTGGTGTGGGCGCCTGCACGCCAATCCATTGAGTTGCTGGTGACGCCGGCCGATTCACGGGGACTTGGTGTTGGTCCCGCGCTTCGCATTCCGATGGAGCGTGATGAGCTCGGATATCATCGCGTGGTGACAGATCGGGCCGGTCGGGGCTCGCGATACTTCTATCGGCTTGATGGCGGCGTTCAGCGGCCTGATCCTGCATCGCGATTTCAGCCGGACGGCGTTCACGCAGCGTCGCAGGTTGTCGATACTTCGCGTTTTCGGTGGACCGATCAAAATTGGAAGGGCGTTCCACTCGACAAGACTATCTTTTACGAGCTTCACGTTGGGGCGTACACGCGCGAAGGCACGCTTAAAGCTTTGATTCCGCACCTAAAGCGGCTCGCTGAGCTTGGTATCACTACGATTGAGCTGATGCCGCTCGCGCAATTTCCAGGGAATCGAAACTGGGGCTACGACGGCGTTTTTCCGTTCGCGGTGCAGAACAGTTACGGATCTCCCGCCGACTTGCAGGAACTAGTGAACGCAGCGCACGTGAACAATCTTGCTGTAACGTTAGACGTTGTCTACAACCACCTCGGCCCCGAAGGAAATTATCTCAACGACTACGGACCCTATTTCACCGATTTCTATCGCACGCCCTGGGGATCGGCGCTGAACTTTGATGGCAGACAGAGCGATGAGGTGCGGCATTTTTTTATACAGAGCGCACTGTACTGGCTGGAGCAATTTCATATCGATGCGCTTCGGCTCGACGCGGTTCACAGCATTTTTGACGGGAGCGCCGATCCATTTCTGGCCGAAGTGTCGGATGCCGTCGTGGCGTTGTCGAAGCGTGTCGGCCGGGAGATTGTGTTGATCGCGGAGAGTGACCTGAACGATGCGCGCGTTGCTTTGCCGACCGGACCGGAAGCCGAGGGGCTCGGAATGCACGGCCAATGGAGCGATGATTTCCACCATTCGCTGCATACGTTGCTCACGAAAGAACGATCCGGATACTACTCCGACTTTGGAACGGTTCACCATCTCGCGAAGACGATTTCGAACGGCTGGTACTATGACGGAATCTATTCGCGCCACCGCGAGCGCCGGCACGGAAACTCGCCGCGAAAGCTGAAACCCGAACAGTTTGTCGTGTGCATTCAGAATCACGACCAGGTCGGAAATCGCGCGCTCGGCAATCGCATGACATCGTTGACGGACTTCGAAGGGCAGAAATTGGTGGCTGGAGTCACACTGTTATCGCCTTTCGTCCCGATGCTCTTCATGGGAGAGGAGTATGGAGAGACCGCGCCATTTCAATATTTTACGAGTCATGGCGACCTGGCCTTGGCCGAGGCAGTGCGAAAAGGGCGGCAAGCGGAATTTGCACAGTTCGGATGGACGGACGAAATCCCGGATCCACAAGCGGCATCGACGTTCGAACGCGCGCGTCTGAATCATGCGCTCGCGACTGAAGAGCCGCATCGCACCCTGTGGAACTTCTACAAACAGCTGATACAGTTCCGGCGTGAGCGTGAACTCGCTTCCGCCAAGTTAGTCGATGTTGTTGAATCGGAGTCACCGGCGTCCCTGCTTCTCATGCGATCGGCGGCGGCCCACCGGATCGCCACGCTATTCCATTTTGGCGATGTTCCGGCTAAGGTGACTGTGAACCTTCCCGCCGGAACATGGATAACTCGAATGGATTCAGCCGCCCCAGAATGGCGAGGGCTGGTCGGGCTGGCGAAAGAGATTTCGATCGGCGGTCCGACCGAGTTCCTCATGCAGCCACGTTCCTTCGCGGTCTTTGAGTGTCCAAGATCCGGCGCCAAGGTGCCGCGGAACGAATAGATGCCAACGCCGCACCCAGCGCCCTTACTAGCCACCTACCGACTGCAATTTAATAAGGACTTCACATTTCAGGACGCAACAAAGATCGTCGACTACCTGGCTGATCTCGGCATCACGCATGTCTATGCATCACCGATCCTAAGCAGCAAACGCGGCAGCACGCACGGCTACGACGTCACCGATCCCACGCGGCTCAATCCTGAACTCGGCACGGAAGCCGACTTTTCGACGCTCCGGGAAAAACTGGTGGAGCGCGGGCTCGGCCTGATTCTCGACATCGTTCCTAATCACATGTCGGCCAGCAGCGAAAACGCCTGGTGGATGGACGTTCTCGAAAACGGCCCCGAATCCGCCTACGCATCGTACTTCGATATCGATTGGCACCCACCGTCGCGGCGGCTCGAAGGAAAAGTGCTCCTTCCCGTTCTCGGCCGCCCTTTCAGCGAAGCGCTGGAGCATCAAGAGTTCAAGCTCGTCGTTCTTGAGGGCAAGTTTTTAATCCAATATTTCGAATCGCTCCTCCCTCTTGCGCCTTCGACCTACCATCTGATCCTCCGCCGTCGCATCAACGAATTACGTGAGGCGTTGGGTGATGAATCGCCTGCCTTCCAGGAGTATTCCGGCATCGCGGCGGCGGCTTCCGCACTCGCCGAGGACTCGAACACGCAGCGAGACGCGGGCGCCGACCGAAGGTTGCGATTCGAAACACTACGCCAACGCCTGCGCCAACTGATCGCGCAGGATTTGAAGATCGGCGAGTTTGTCGCTCAGAATCTCAAAGGGATTGAGGGGCGTCCGAAGGATGTTTCCAGTTTTTCGTCGCTCGAGAGCATCTTGGCGCAGCAGCATTACATCTTGGCGTACTGGCAGAACGTCAATGAGGAGATCAACTACCGTCGTTTCTTCACGATCAACGATCTCGTTGGACAGCGCATGCAAGATCCTCTCGTTTTCGAAGCGACGCATGCGCTCGTCTTTCGAATGATCGAGCAAAATATTTTGGCCGGTTTGCGCATCGACCATATCGACGGGCTTCGCGACCCGCTCGGCTACCTTCAACACTTGTCAGAACGTCTGACCGCAACGAACGCGCCGGTCGGCGCTCCTCCGCCAAAGAATAAGACCGTCCGCCCCGCAAACTCACCTCTTCCGGTCTTTGTCGAAAAAATACTGGCCCGCGACGAAGAGCTTCCCAATAACTGGCCGGTTGCGGGAACCACGGGGTATGACTTCGTAAATGCTCTCAACGCGTTCTTCATCGATCCAAAAGGCGCGCCGCAAATCGAGAAAATTTACTCGCGCTTTCTTGGGAAGGAGATCGCTTATGACGATCTCCTGTACCAAAAGAAGAAACTCGTTATGTCGATCCTGCTCGGAGTCGAAATACGTGCGGCCGGTCAGCAATTTCAGCTATTAGCGCGCGACGACCGTTATGCGCGAGAGATTCCCCGGCTCGAGCTCAATCAGGTTTTGATCGAAACGACTGCGCAGCTTTCCGTCTATCGCACATACATCCGCAACCTCGAGGTAGCGGAAGAAGACAAGCGGCGCATCGAACAGGCGATTCACAAGGCGCGGGCTAAATCCCCACAGTTGAGTTCGCGCGCCTTCGACTTTCTTCGGGATGTCTTGCTAATTCTCAATCGCCCACACCTCTTGCCGGGACAGCGCGAAGCGCGCCTTGGCTTCGTAATGCGGTGGCAGCAGTTCACTGGGCCGATCATGGCGAAGGCGTTTGAGGACACATTCCTCTACGTGTTCACTCCGCTCGTATCGCTCAACGAAGTCGGCGGCGATCCGAGGCCATCGACCGCGCCGGCGGCTGACTTCCCCGGCTTCATCACGGTGCGCCAGAAGGATTGGCCGCATGCGATGAACGCCACAACCACGCACGATACAAAACGAGGCGAAGATATTCGCGCTCGCGTCAACGTGCTCTCCGAGATCCCCGGCGAGTGGCAAACACATCTGGAACGATGGTCGAAGGCGAACGCTGCGCATCGCAAGCTCGTCGATGGTCAACGCATTCCCGACCCCAACGAAGAGATTTTTCTGTACGAAACGCTGCTGGGCGCATGGCTTGCCCACCCCGATGGTCCGTACACGATCACGGAACGGCTAAAGACATACGTCATTAAAGCCACTCGAGAGGCGATGGTCCATACGCGTTGGACTCGCCCAAACCTGGGCCACGAACGCGCGTTGGAGCATTTCATTTCGGCAATCGTGAAGCCAAGCGGCAAGAATAAATTTCTGCCTGACTTCATCGAATTTCAAAAGCGCATCGCGTTTTTCGGCATGGCTAACGGCCTGGCCCAGACTTTGATCAAGATCGCCTCTCCCGGCGTACCCGACTTCTACCAGGGTTCGGATCTGTGGGATTTTCGGCTTGTTGACCCAGACAATCGCCAACCGGTCGATTTCGCCGAGCGAAAGACGGCGTTAACAAAATTGAAGGCTCTTGATGGATCTCCGTCACCGGCATTTCTGGAAGTGGCAAAAACTTGGCGCAACGGCGAAATCAAACTGTATGTCATCTGGAAGGCGTTGCAGCAGCGCGCGCAATATCCCAGACTTTATTCAGATGGAGAATTCCTTCCGATCGAAGCCGTTGGCAGGCGAGCACAGCACGTCGCGGCCTTCGCCCGCCGCCATCGCAACGATTGGGCATTGGTGGTCGTGCCGCGATGGCTGGCGCGCGCCGGGTACCCGATGCCGCCGCAAGGTTCAGGACGATTTTGGAGCGATACGGCTGTGCGGTTGCCGAAGACAGCGCCGCTCGAATGGAGAAATATTTTCACGAATGAGCAGATCAAGTCGGCAGGTAAGAGTTCGGCGCGTATAATTCGAATGGACTATCTGAGCCGGTTCCCTGTCGCACTGTTGACGGGTTCAACGATCTCTTGAGAGCCGCAGACGTTCCATGGAGTTGCGGTCGAGCCCTGAGAACTTCTACCCATCACATCGCCAGCTGTTTCGCGATCCCTTGCAGCGGAATGCCGACCCATGTCGGCCGGTTGTTCAACTCATACCCCAGTTCGTAGATCGCTTTCTCGAGCAGGTGCAAGTTGAGCACGGTCTGCGTCTCTTCCTTGCTTTGCGGCAAATACGAGGCGCCCTTCGCTGTCGCAAAATACTTCTCCAGAAATCGCTCGGATACCCATCCATTCCACACATCGGCCCACTCACTTATGCGCGCGAGATCGACACCCTGAATCCTGTCTTCGCCGAGAAGCGGAGCGAACGCCGCGTAGTGAAACGACCGCAGCATTCCCGCTACGTCTTGCAGCGGCGAACGCTTGGTGCGTCGCTCTTCGATGGACCGCGCCGGCTCGCCTTCGAAATCGATGATCACGAAATCGGTCTCTGTGCGCAGAACCTGGCCGAGGTGGTAGTCGCCATGGATCCGCGTCCGCATGGCGCGGATCGGCTCGCGTAGCGCCGTATTGAAGCGTGCCGCAATTTCACTCTCGCGCACGGCTAGTTTCTCCGCTTTCTCGCGCCACTCGGTCGGCAGGTACTTCATCTTGTCGCGCAGCAAAGAAAACACACGAACAAGCAGGCTGCTCACCGACTGTTCCAGTGACTGTTGCGATTCCATCGTGAACGGCTCGGGCTTAAACGCCGGATCAGTCTGGTCCGACGCCAGTGCCAGGTGCATCTCCGCGGTCCGCAGCCCAAGCAGTTCGGCCGCAGCTAGATATGTCTCGACCGAACTCCTAGCGAAGTCGGGGACTCCTTGAGCCTGTTTGCCAGACTCAATGACGGCTGCTGATGCACCTCCGTCAACGGTCGCGGTTCTGCGGACCGCGTCGTAGTAATTCGCCAGCGAACGCAGCGTGAAGCTCCAAGCGTCGCCCTGGTTAGGCACGAATTTCTGCAGCATGCCCTGGGCCATCGATTTTCCATCGCGCGATTGATACTCGAGCGTCCCCGCGAGCGGGGGCACACTCTTGAGCGATGTCTTTTCCGTGAGAAATTGCCCGATTTCGAGATCCGGATTGAGGCCTTCTTGAATCCGCCGGAAAAATTTCAAGATCAACCGGTCGCCGTAAATGATCGACGTATTGCTCTGTTCCGCTCCAACCGGCTTGGGCTTCAGGGTTGCAACAGGTTGCTGCGACAGTCGAGTGTATGCAGTTGTCTGGACGCCGCGAAGCTCGCCGGACTCTCCCGGGATCACCGCTCCATTTTCGATCAGCTGTATGAGAGCTGTGAGAAACGCCGGGTTCTTTAGCCCATCGCGTAGACGCAAGGTCCAACCGCCGGTCCCCACAGGCGCAGTCAAAGTCACTTCGCTCTCGGACGGAGAGTCGTCTACCGCGACAAGGGGTATCGCGTAAAATTCATCGTTTCCATCCGTATAGTGCACGGTTGCGACAAACAACAGTGCCGCAGGCTCCGTCGTTGGAACAGCAATCATGTCCACAACTTCGACCGACGTGATCGCGCGTGCCTTGCCTCCAAACCACCTCTGCTTCATGAGGTAGTCGGGGAGTTGTGAGGCCAGCGCCTCGTATCGATTGGCATCCATTCTCTTGCTCACGCCGAATTCCGCCATGGAAGACTCTTTCTGGCCGGGTACAAGTTCGATTCAGGAAGTCGTGGTGCGGTCGCGCTCAAACTTGGCTGAGGTCACAACGGCTGAAGGTCATCGGTCTCGTCATCCTTGTGCTTGGGACCAAACGACCGCTCAAGAAATTGTCGTGCCAGGTCCTGGCCGCCGAACCCGAACGCAATCGCCAAGCCGAGCATAAACGCGCCAAACACGATCGAGAACGCCGCAATAACCGTTTGCCGCGCCACGCTGAGCTCGTCCAATGCCATCGCAATCGCCAAAGTCCAGATCACCAGGCGAATTGCCCAGCTAGCTAGTTTGGCTGAGCCATAGCCCTTGTTCACCAATGCCAACAAGGCTGCACGCGAGAGGAAATTTGCGATCAGCAGTCCCAAAAACAAAATCAGCATCGCAACAATGATTTCGGGAAGCAATCTCAGTAGCCGTGCAATCTGTTCTTGGAGGCCTGCAATATTCAAAATGCTGATACCGATCAAGATGAAACCCAGCAGCGTGATCCAAAAAACGGATTGGCTCAGGAAATCGGTCATTGACGGCAAAGCTGCCATCCGAAGCACCCTGGAGGCTCCGGCCTCTTCCGACAGCCGGTCCAGCTTGGTGAGCCGCAAAATCGTTCGCGCCACATATTTGAAAAGGTAGGCCACCAGCACACCGGTGAGCACAATCACCAGCATCACGACCACGCGCGGCAAGAACTCGGCGATCATGTGGAACAGGTTTTGATACGCCTGTTGTAGTCCCTGAATGATCGTGTCTTTCATCGTTTCACCTCAGCTTTTCGCCTTCCATCGTTCGATCAGGTAAGGCTTCCGCCGTTCGAATTCCAGACAGAGCGCTTCCGTGTCGGCTTCCATTTCTTCGGGTGTTGATTGGGCGTGTTCCGCCAAGAACGAAAAGAGCTGTCCGCGATATAGGGGCACGAGCGCTTGCAAAATGTGATCGCGAGCGATCGTGCTGCGGTGATATGCCGCGGCAAAGTCGTACAGAATGCGTACCCACAACTCGGAACTGAAATGAAATTTGTCGATGTCGAGCGCGGCGGCTTCTTTCAGTTGCGCGAGCGAATCCTGTGCCAGAATCGGTTTCAGGACTGTGTCGTGTAAAGCCGAAACGCCGCTCCGAAATAGCTCGAAGCTCCTATCCTGCCTTGCCGGTGGATCCTCGGGTGTGACTTCATGATCGGAACCAAAGGTCTGCACGCTCTCCGTTCCAGTGCGATCGAGCCAGTGGTCCTGAAACGCATCGCAACACCAGAAGAGATTGCCGACCGTCTGCCGAATCGTCTCAACGATGTCGGGGCCACCGCTCGGAGGCGTGCCCCTCGGCCCAAGAAACGATTGACAGCACTTCATACCGTTGCAGATCGCGTTTACCGCCATCCACGCCTCAGGACGCGCGCGCACCGCTTCGTCCATTCTCTGAGACGCACACTCTGTCGCCAGCCGCCCCGAAAATCCCCATTCGTCCGCGTACATTTCGCGAATGCGCACGCCAAACACGGCGCGGCTCATTGGATACAGCAGGTTCCGCGCGAGCAAGCCTTGAAACTTGGTGCGGGAATACAGTGGAGCTACGAAAGCGAAATCCTGCCGATAGGCCGGTCGCAACAGATTGGCCACCCACGTCGGGTCCAGTTCTGACATCGCAGGAGAAACCACGGCACACGACTTCACACGCAGTAAATCCGCCGCCGCCAGCACGATCTTCAGTGCGCTCCCCTGAGACGGCGCCCGGCCGTATTGCGCCGTAACTCGGTGCACGGTCCTCAATGAAGTAATGCCCCGGCGCAACGACGACTTCTTACCGTTTAAATTAAGGACGATTTCCGGTGTCTGGTCCGACGAGCCCCCATCTACGTTCAATATCGCAACTCGATCCCGCACAAAATTCTGCTGATAGCTATCCTCGATCGCCTGCACGGTCTGCCCTATGGTTCCCGCGTTGTTGTACGTAGGAATTGCCACGAGCAGGTCCGCTTCGCCAACGCTCATCAACTGGCGAAGCAGGTCGTCTCCGAGAAGGATGTCTTCGGCCAAGAAAAGTCCGCTCCTGCGGTTATGCCGTTAAACCGGGAATCTTTAGGAATCTACACTCCGCGGGTGGCGAGTTCAAATGCGTCTTAAGCGGAACCAGAAAAACTGGTATGGGGCCAGGGTCAGTAAATATGGGAGCTCTCCGATCCTCGGAAATAGGTTCCGGCCAAACATTTCGATCGGGATATGCCCTTTGAAGCTTTGCAGATGCAGTTCGACCGCCTGCGCCGAGCTCGACAAGTTGTTGACGACAAGGACTTTCTCCTCGCCCAACTGACGCACGTAGGCAAGCACCCGATGATTTGTCGGGCTCAGGAAATCGATCGAACCTCGGCTAAACACACGGAAGGAATTGCGCGTCTGAATGACCGACTTCGTCCACGACAGCAGCGAATGCTCGGACCGCCGCTGCGAGTCGACGTTGACCGCCTGAAAACCGTAAACCGGATTCGAAATCAGCGGTGAATACAGCCGTTCAGGGTCAGAGGACGAAAACCCAGCGTTCCAGCCACCATTCCACTGCATCGGCGTCCGAACGCCGTTGCGGTCGCCGAGATAAATGTTGTCGCCCATGCCGATTTCATCGCCATAATAAATGATGGGCGTTCCGGGCATCGAGAGCAGTAACCCGTTCAGCAGCTCGATACGGCGCCGATCATTCTCCATCATCGGCGCGAGCCGGCGGCGAATCCCGAGGTTGATGCGCATCGCCTTGTCGTTCGCGAAGGAGTCGTACATATAGTCGCGCTCGATATCGGTGACCATTTCGAGCGTCAACTCGTCGTGATTTCGAAGGAAGATGCACCACTGGCAATTGTCAGGAATCTGCGGCGTCTGCTCCAGGATTTCGATAATTGGCTTGCGGTCCTCGAGCTTCACCGCCATAAACATCCGGGGCATCAGCGGGAAGTGAAACGCCATATTGAACTCATCGCCGTCGCCGAAATAGTCGCGCACGTCGGCTGGCCATTGGTTAGCCTCGGCAAGCAGCATCTTTCCCGGATAGGCGTCGTCCAGCCGCCTGCGCAGTTCCTTGATTACGGCATGGGTTTCAGGTAGGTTTTCGCACGACGTGCCTTCGCGCTCGACGAGATACGGCACCGCATCCAGCCGGAAACCGTCGACGCCGATATCCATCCAGAACTTCATGACCTCCCACACCGCTTCCTGCACGGCGGGGTTGTCGTAGTTCAAATCCGGCTGATGGCTGAAAAATCTGTGCCAGTAGTACGATTTCGAAATCGGATCCCACGACCAGTTCGACATCTCGGTGTCGATGAAAATAATTCGAACGCCTTTATAGCGGTCGTCCGTGTCGCTCCACACGTACCAGTCCCGCTTCGGGTTATCTCGCGAACTGCGCGCTTCCTGGAACCATGGATGCTGGTCCGAAGTGTGGTTTACAACGAGCTCGGTGATAACGCGAATCTTGCGAGCGTGAGCTGCAGCGAGGAACGTCTTGAAGTCTTCAATCGTGCCGTAGGTGGGGTTGACCGAAGTGTAGTCCGCGATATCGTATCCGTCGTCACGCAGCGGCGACGGGTAAAACGGCAGCAGCCAGATCGCGTTGATCCCCAGCTCCTGCAGGTAGTCGAGCTTGTTCGTCAGTCCGCGGAAGTCACCGACACCATTGCCGTCACTGTCGCAGAACGTCCGGACGTGAAGCTGATAGATAACCGCATCTTTGTACCAGAGGTTGTCGTCCTGCGGCGCCAACGTTTGCCTCTCCTTTTCGAAAGCCCACCACTCCTCGAACGCAGACGGTCCGATCACATCGCGGGCGAAGGCACTCCCTAGCATCCTACCCGTCCGCTTTAGCTATCCAATTGAATGTACTCGAAAAACGTGTGCCGGCAGTACCGTCGGATTCAGATCCACAAAATTCCGTGATCCGTGCCAAACGTAACGCGCATCCGTCAACAAGTCATGAACCTGGTATGACTCTTCGGAACCCAGATGAAGCGCAGCGACATCCACGTTCACCCAGCCCGCCTGCCGGTTGTGCGGGTCAAGGTTCGCGACCACCAAGACGATATCCGACGAATCACCCGACACCTTGCTGTAAGCGATCAACTGCGGATTATCAACCGGGTGAAATGCCAGTCCGGTGTTCCGTTGCAGGGCCGCGCTTCCGCGCCGTATCCGGTTCACATGCGTGATTAAGTCTCTGAGGCTGTTTGGGTTGTTGATATCCCAAATCCGAATCTGATATTTCTCGGAATCCAGGTACTCCTCGCTGCCCGCGCGCACTGGCCGTCCTTCGCACAGTTCGAACGCCGGCCCATAAATCCCGTAACTCGCTCCCAGCGTCCCGGCCAGAATCAGACGCGTCATGAAGCCCGCGCGTCCGCTCTTTTGCAGATACTCATTCAGGATGTCTGGAGTATTCGGCCACAGGTTCGGCCGGAAGTATTCGAACACGCTGGCCTGATCCATCTCATGGAAGTATTCGGTCAATTCGAAACTTGTGTTCTTCCATGCAAAATACGTATACGACTGCGTGAAGCCGAGCTTCGCCAGCTGATACATCACCTTGGGTCGGGTAAATGCCTCCGAAAGAAAAATCGCCTCGGGATGATCGCGCTTCACTTCGCCGATCATCCATTCCCAGAATGCAAACGGCTTCGTGTGCGGGTTGTCCACGCGGAACACATGGATTCCCTGCTCGATCCAATACTCCACCACGCTCTTCAGTTCGTACCACAGCTCCTGAGCACGCGGCGATTCGAAATTGAAAGGATAAATGTCCTGATATTTCTTCGGTGGATTCTCTGCGTACTGCACGGTCCCGTCGGGCCGTTCGCGAAACCATTCGCGATGCGCCCTCACATATGGATGATCTGGCGCGCACTGAAACGCAATGTCCAGCGCCACATCGATTCCCAACTCTTTCGCACGCGCAACAAGCGACTTGAACTCATCCAGCGTCCCCAGTTGCGGATGAATCTCCTTGTGCCCGCCCTCTTTCGAACCGATTGCCCAGGGACTTCCCATGTCGTCCGGAGCCGGCGTTGTCGAATTATTCTTTCCCTTCCGCTCCGACCGTCCAATCGGATGTATCGGCGGCAAATACAAAACGTCGAATCCCATACCCGCCACATACGGCAGCCGGTCCAGCACATCCTTAAACGTCCCATGCCGCTTCGGATCGGTCGTGACTGACCGCGGAAACAATTCGTACCACGTACTGAACCGCGCCTTCACAGGATCGACCACCACGGCCAGCTCGTGCTCGTAACGCGCATCGTCGGCCCGGTCGCGCCAGGCATTGACCAGCAGCCCCAGCTCCACCCCTAATGCGATCGCAACCGCGCCGTCGGGGTCCTTCTTAGCCAAATCCTTCAACTTGGCCGCCGCATCGGCCATTTTCTTTGCTTCGGCTCCGCGCGCGCGTTCCGAAGCCGCTCGCGCCATTTCTGCGCCAATCAACACATCAACGGAAAAGTCCTGCCCCGCGTCGGCGCGCTTTTTTAAGTCTTTGCTCCAACTTCCAAACGCGTCCACCCATGCCACAATCGTGTATAAGTACCGGCCAAGTTTTTCGGCACGAAAAGCCCCTTCCCACCGGTCGTTCGTATCGAGCCGCATCGGAACTTCATTCCAGTCGCGCTCTTCTTCCCGTCGCCACAACAGCCTGGCCGCCAGCGAGTCGTGCCCGTCGGCATAGATGTCCGCGCGGACGCCCACTTCATCGCCGACCGTACGCTTGATCGCGAACCGTCCGCCGTCCACTTCGGGCTCAACACCCTCAATGACGACTCGGCGCAGAGTCCGCACGGCCTCGCCAATCGCATTGCTCGCTACCGTCAAATCGCAGCCTCCCATCAAATTCACAAGCCAGAAGGATCAACCCAAAGACAATAACGCGGTTCTTGTTACCCGAAGACACCTCAAAGTTCCCGTCAGCCGCAAAGCCCGGTTCCGCCCTCTAGTATATATAGGATAGAAATGGGTGAATCGCCTACGCAGAATTCGTTATGCCCGGAGGTGAATTTCCTGTATCACGCGGCTAAACCAATGGGGCATCAAAGTAAGCTGATCCGACTGGCATCCAGGGACGAAAACGGCCACCGCAAACGGCAGCGCGAACTACTCCCGAATCCACTTCGACGTGATCGTTTTATATCCGTCTTTCTCCAGCTCGGACTTCACTCTTGAGCTCGAATCCTTGTCGCCATAAGGCCCGACGCCCACGCGATAGAGGTTGTCTTTCCCGTGCTGATACACAAATGCCGGAAATTTCTTCTTTTTCAGGTCTTGGACCAAGGCGGACGCATTGTTCTCCACCCTCATCGCGCCAACCTGCAGGATCACCCCGGAATTCATCGCACTAGTCGGCACCTGCGCGCTGGCGCTGGGAGCAGCCAGCTCCCTTGGCGTCCGGATCGTGGGCGCCGGTTTCGCAACTGGGTCGGCGATTCGACTCTGCATCCCCACTTCGGGCGCTCCGCCTGACGCAGAAACACCGGGCGCTGCCACACGACCAATACCCGCTTCAGGAAATGCTTCGGCGGACATCCCCGAGTTGCCGCCAGCACCAGAGGCTACATCGCTTTTTCCCAGATCACCCTTCGAGGCAGTCGCCGCGGTCGCTTTCGCCACCGTCACATCATGCGTCGTCCGGCTGGGCCCAGTGGTCCCCATCCGATAGCCCAGAAACACCAGCGCCCACGTCAACAGAACCACCGCGAGCACCAACTCAATCGTATGCCGTGATTTCCCTATCCGAGCCCGGTTGGTCTGTTCCAGTCCGGGCATCAGCATCTCTTCCACGGGAATCTCTTCCGGTAGGTTCGAACGCCGCTCCGCGATCTCTGTAACCCAGCCCACCGCGTCCGACGCCCAACCCACCGTATCTGCATCCGGTGGCAATTGTTGGATTTTTGGATCGCCCCCGCCGCTCCGCGTCGCGGCTGGCGAATTCTCCATGTGGGCAACGTGTTCTACCCACTCCGCCCGGTTCGTCCCTTCTGAAATCACCGCTTTCTGCGGATGTGACTCGGTCTCCATCTCGTCCTCAACCGGAGTTTCGATGGCCTCAACAGGTTCCGGGAACAAACTGCCGGTCGTCTCTGCCACAGCCGCAGTCGACGCCGACATAGGCGCGGCCATCGGCTCGGCCATCGGCTCGGGCCCGCTTTCTTGTCGAACCTCACGCCGAATCGCGTCCACTTGCGCGTACGTCGACCGCGCCACGAACACCGGCTCTTCGGCGTCCTCGCAGCTCGCCAGCTTCAGATTCGTTCCCACTGATATCCACTCGCTCAATTGCTGCTGCGACACCTCATCCAGGTCCATGAACCGCACGCCGGTCAAGTGACCAGAGTCTCGCGTCCACGCGATCTTCGCCTTCGCCTCGATGTGTCCGACTCCTTCCGGCAAATCGAACGCGAGCGACACCACATCGTCCAGATTTCGCGGCACCAGGCTCGCAACCGCAAGCCCGCCTTCGCACAAATCGAGCAGCAATCCGCTTTTTGCGTCGTCCAGCGACACAAATAAGGGCGTGCTCGGCACTAGTCTCGGATACTGCCTTCGTTCCTCAAGCATTTTTCTTCTTTCAAAGAGAAATTCTTGAGTCGATAGTAGGCCGCTGACCCGTCGTCAACCGCTTTTTGAGGATTTTGATTGCCCAAAAGGGCAACGCCTAGGACTAAAACCACCCTTGCAGCCAATCGTCCGCAGTCGGACATCCGCAAGTTAGAGGCGGATTTCGCCATTTCTTAACGTTGGAATTTTCCAACGTTCAAACCATCGAACACCATCTCTCAGCCCTTCGCCACCTGATCACGAGCAAACTGCACTCCTATTCCCTGTGTACCAACTTCAGACTCTATCTGCGACAGTCGCACTACGCTTCCGCAACCGCCTTGCTTTTTATCTAGGGAAGTTTCAGGTTGGATCAATTCTTCTTCATTCGCGTTGCCAGGCTCGAATTTCGCTTTACGAGGTTCCGCCTGGCTCACTCCCCGTAGGGCACCCAGACATTCTTTACCTGCACCGCGTGCCTCAACCACCACTTCCCCTCCGCACGCGCAGCGAACCAATCGATCTCGCGTCCCTCGCCCGTAAACACCTGCTTCAAATTCCCCGCCGAAAGGGACTTCGCCATTCCGCACTGCGCCTCATCGCCAAAGCACCACACCGCGTCGAGATCGGCATGTTCGGCCAGCACGCGCAGCAATTCCACACCGCGGCCGCTCACCATATTCACCACACCATCCGGCAAATCGCTGGTTTCGAATACCTGGTACAAATCACCGATCACCAGCGGATACCGCTCCGACGGCACCGCCACCACCGAATTTCCCATGGCAACCAACGGCATCACCACCGACAAGCATCCGAGCAGCGGTGCCTCGCTCGGACAAAGCACCCCGACAGTCCCTACCGCTTCATTCATCGCAATCGAAATATTCCGCATGGGCGGATTGTGTACCGCCCCATCAAACTTGTCCGCCCACGCCGCGTAGGCGAACACCCGCTCGATCCCTACTTCGACCTCGCGCTGCGCCTGCGCATCCCCAACGACACGCGCGAGCCGCGCGGCGATCTCCGCACTTCGTTGCGAAAAATTCTCCGCGATGTAATACAAAATTTGCGCGCGGGTATGCGCCGTCGTCTTCGACCAACCCTGTGCCTTCCGCGCCGCCTCCACCGCGTTTCGAATGTCTTTCCGATTCCCGAGCGGTGCCTCGCCCAACAACCTGCCGTCGGCCCCGCGCACTTCGACGCTATAGCCCGAGTCCGGCCTCGCCTGCTTCCCACCGATGTAGAGCTTCACGGTTCGATCAATCGAAAGCGCGTCGCCATGTCCATTCGCCTTCGAACCGGCGCGCTCGTTCGTCTCAGCCGCCTCCGCCGCGCTTGCGGCCTTCGTTGCCGGCGCCTTCGCAAACCATTCCGGTTCCAGATACTCCAGCATCCCTTCGCGCCCGCCCTCTCGCCCGTACCCGCTTTCGCGATACCCGCCAAAACCGCAAGCCGCGTCGAACAAATTCGTGCTGTTCACCCAGACAACGCCGGCCTTCACCTGCGCCGCCGTCTGCAACGCCACGTTGACGCTCTCGCTCCAAACGCTCGCCGCCAGCCCATACGTCGTATTGTTCGCGAGCTCCACCGCTTCACGCGGCGTTCGGAACGTCATCGCCGCCAGCACCGGACCAAAAATCTCTTGCTGCGCCACCACCGACGCCGGATGCACACCACTGAGCAGCGTCGGCGGAAAATAAAATCCCTTCGAAGGAAGCGCGAATCCCTCCGGCTGCCAGCACGTCGCGCCCTCCGCCTTTCCTTGTTCTACCAATCGCTGAATGCGCTCGAGCTGCACGCGCGCCACGATCGCGCCGACATCGATCGCTTTATCGAGTGGCGCCCCCACGCGCAACGTACTCATCCGGCGTCGCACTTTCTCCAGCAGCGCATCCGAAACGCTCTCCTGCACCAACAGTCGCGATCCCGCACAGCAGACTTGTCCCTGATTCAGCCAGATCCCGTCGACCAATCCCTCCACCGCGCTGTCGAGATCCGCGTCCTCAAAGATCACAAACGGTGATTTCCCACCTAGCTCAAGCGAAAGCCTCTTGTGACTCGAAGCCGTAGCCCTTCGAATCGCGCGCCCAACCTCCGTCGATCCCGTAAACGCAATCTTGTCCACGTCGGGATGCATCGCCAGCGCCTCGCCCGTCTCGCCATCTCCGGTCACAATATTCACGACGCCCGCCGGCAATCCCGCCTCAACGCAAATCTCCGCAAACGCCAGCGCCGTTAGCGGCGTAAACTCCGCCGGCTTCAGCACCACCGTATTCCCCGCCGCTACCGCCGGCGCGATCTTCCACGCCAGCATCAACAGCGGAAAATTCCACGGAATGATCTGCCCGACCACGCCGCAAGCCACATATCCCGGAAACTCCTCGTCCAGAATCTGCGCCCACCCCGCGTGATGATAGAAGTGCCGCGCGGCCAGCGGAATATCCAGATCGCGGCTCTCGCGAATCGGTTTCCCGTTATCCAACGTTTCCAGGACCGCCAACCGCCGCGAATGCTTCTGCACCAGCCGCGCGATCGCATACAAATACCGGGCCCGTGCATGCCCGCCAACCTTCTGCCAGCCGGCCAGCGCGGCGCGCGCAGCCTTCACCGCCGCATCGACATCCGTACCGGATCCCTGCGCCACCTCGGCAAGCCGTTCACCTGTCGACGGATCCGCGCTCTCAAAATATTTCCCGTCTGCCGGAGCGGCCCACGCACCCCCGATAAAATGGCCAAACTTCCGCGCATGCGCGTCGAGCCATACCAACACCTCTTTGGGATCCTCCGGCGCTGCCCCCCACTCCATCCCCACAAATTTTTCCGCAATGCTCATAGTCTTTGTCCCGCCTAGACGTGAAACTTGCCCTCACTCCACAACCTTCACTGTACAAACTGAAACGACCGCAACGCCCTCGTCAACGTCCCCATCACCTCAGCATCATCTTCCTTGGTGAACTCCTGGATCGTTCCCGAATCATACACCGCCGGATTCGTGGTCATTTCCTGCACCACCAATTCGTAGCACGCCCCGGCATGAAAGCCCCGATAGATATCGCTGTCGGAATAGTGACTCATTCCGGCGTCGCTCACCCGAAAATGTTGAAACGCGGTCGCGCCAATCGTCGCTCTGTCCCCACGAACATCGCCCCAACTCGCCGAGCCTGCAAAGCAACTTTGCGCATCCGTCGCCGCCGCGTCGGTCGCCACGAAAAACGAAGCCCCATGGAACACTGGCTTATCCTTAAATTTCGTTTTCGGATAAGCAAAACAAACCGCCGTCACGGCAGCCCCGCCGGGATCATTGCACCGGCAAGCTTCTACCGGCGCCCATGTGCTGCCCGGGGTCACCTTCGCGTCCTGCGACTCACACCGCACCAATTCCGGCGCGTATCGAAACTGAAACGCCCCATTCCCGCTCCGAAAAATCTTCGGGGTGTCCGCCGCAGCAATTCCAGCCAAAAAACACACACCACTCGTCGCACTGACCAAAACTCCCATGATGGCCCACCGCATCCGGCTCGACATCATTTCGCTCCTGCCGGCGGCTTCGCAAAACTTCGGTTTCAACGGCGGATGCACCTCCCGATACCCCTCGCGAGCAAAATGTCGCGCAATCTCCAGGCCAACTCCTCCAACCCTCGTTCCCGTAACCGGCGCAGTCCACATGCGACGAACATACCACAGCGCCCCGACGATTGAGATTCACGCGATCCACTGCGCGACGCTCGGTACTTCCTCAATAACTCATTGACACATCCACGTCGCAAAGCTACTGTGGCGCTCACAAATAGGTCGCATTCGCCTTTCGGTAGACGGAGAAATCTGATGCATCGTTCTAGTTCCTGCCGTGCTCGTGTGTGTCACCGCTTCCGCCGCACTGGCAAGAGGCGGTTAACGCTGTCGTGGTCGAACTAAAGGGCGAGCCCGCCCACTGCTGGTCTTGAAACGGGGTACTCTCCGCCCCACGAATCGTGCGAATACACCAAACCCTCCGGAACGGGAGTACAAACCTATGTCCGTCACCGATACCAAAGCGTTTCGCTCTCTATTTCACGGCCAGATTTTCGAACCTGCGGATGCCGGTTACAACGAAGCCCGCCAGATCTGGAATGCGAGCGTCAATAAACACCCTGGCGTAATCGCCCGCTGTTCTGGCGTTGCCGACGTGATTGCCGCGGTCAATTTCGGACGCACGAACAATCTGCTGACCGCGATTCGTGGCGGCGGACACAACGTTGGCGGTCGCGCGCTCTGTGACGACGGTTTGGTCATCGACCTCTCCCGAATGAATTCCGTTTTTGTCGAGAGGACGACCCGGAGAGTTCGGGTCGAAGGCGGAGCGACGCTCGGCGATCTCGACCGCGAGACACACGTCTTCGGGCTTGCCGTCCCCTCCGGCACCGTCTCAAAAACGGGGATTGCCGGCCTGACCCTCGGTGGCGGTGTTGGCTGGCTGATTCGTAAGTTCGGGATGTCCATCGACAACCTGGTGTCCGCGCAGGTAGTCACAGCCGACGGCAAAGTGGTCACCGCCAGCGCCGCTGAAAATGACGACCTCTTCTGGGCGCTCCGCGGCGGAGGTGGAAATTTCGGCGTTGTTACTTCCTTCGACTTCCAGGGCCATCCGGTGGCTCAGGTTTTGGGTGGTCTCGTTCTCTATCCTCGGGCGATGGCCGTGGACGTGATCCGTCACTTCCGCGATTTCATGAAGGCTGCCCCGGACGAGCTCACGGTCTACGCCGCTCTGCTCCACGGTCCGGACGGTTCTCCGCTGGTTGGATTAATTTCTTGTTATTGTGGCGACCTTGCCGAAGGTGAACGCGTCCTGCAACCTCTGCGCAAGTTTGGCAGTCCGATCGTCGATGGCGTTCAGGTAATGCCGTTCCCGGCGATGCAGTCGCTACTGGGCCCATCGTTTCCCGACGGCCAGCAGAATTATTGGAAGTCAAACCTACAACGCGATCTGTCCGACGACGCGATTCGCGCGATCGTAGACCACGCTAACCGCCTGCTCTCCCCTCTATCTGCCGTCGTTCTCGAATATTATGGCGGCGCCGCAGGCCGCGTCCCAAATGACGCCACCGCGTACGCGCATCGCCATTTGCCGTGGGATATCCTCTTCATTGCCCAGTGGTCCGACCTGGCGCTGACGAACACCCACCGCGACTGGGCTCGATCCGGCGAGGAAACACTGCGCCCCTTCTCCGAAAACGCCCACCTGCTTTCTGCGCTCGACGTCGAGGGCGAAGACGTCATCAAGGGAGCATTCGGTTCGAATTTCCCACGCCTTGCCGCCATCAAAAAGAAATACGACCGCACCAATTTTTTCCGCGTCAATCACAACATCAATCCTGGAGCACAGATGACCGCTTAAGGGTTCTGAAACAAGCGGTGATGAAGTTTATTCGGTCTTGCTGGCCGCCATTCGAACCTAGATAATGTTGACACTCAATCGGGCCGCCCCAGCGGCTCGTAGTGAAAACCTCTTCGCCATTCCAGGTGTGACAGGAGATTCCATGAAGGTCGTCCGCATCGTGCTAGCGATTCTGCTGATCTTACCCCTCAGCCTTCCTGCTCTTGCCGACTTCAAATACACCGACACGTCCCAGATCACGGGCGGTGCGCTGATGGGCATGGCAAATTTCGCCGCCAAATTCAGCAAAGATTCGCGTGCTGCGATGCAGCCGGTCACCACCACGCATTACGTCAAAGGCAACCGGCTTCGCATTGAGAGTTCCGACGGCACCGTCCAGATCATCGACCTCGACGGCCGCCGCATCATCACCATCGACAATCTCAAAAAGACGTATTCGGTCATGACCTTCGATGAAATGAAGGCAGCGATGGAGAAAGCGCAAAAAGATGCGCAAGACAAGATGCAAGACGCGAAGAAATCGGACCCTCAAGCACAGAGTGCGCAGCTCCAGGTCACTCCGAAAATTAGCGTGACCCCAGGCACCGCAACCCGTGTTCTCCTCGGCCAGAACACTACCGAGACCAAGATCAAAATGGATATGGACATGCAAGCGACGAACAATGGTCAACCGGCCGCCCAGCCTTCGACGTCCGCAAACGGCCAGCCTAACAACATCACCATCACGATGACGATGGACACCTTCGTCGCCCCCATGGTCCCTGGTTATCAGGAATTCGGCGAGTTCTACAAAAAGATGGCCACGGAAGTAAACTGGGTTCCACCGTCAAACATTCACATCGATCCCCGGATGAACCAGGGCATGTCTGAACTGCAGAAAAATTCCGCGGCGCTCAAAGGCTTGCCGCTTCTCTCCTACATCAGTATGGGGATTCCAACCCCGCCGAACGGTGATCCAGCGGCAGCGCAGAATTCCTCGAACAATTCCTCGCGATCAAGTTCGAGTTCCGGCAGTTCGGACAACTCGATCCCCACCAACGGTTCCGACGCCGTCGTCAAAGGACTCGGCTCCCTCTTCGGCAAAAAGAAACAGCAACAACAACAAAACAATTCCGCCCAATCGCCAAACGCGCCGCCGCCAAATCCCAATCCCGATCCAAACGCGTTGATGGAAATGACCAGCCAGATCACGTCGTTTTCCGACACAGCGCTCGACGCCACCTTGTTCGAAGTCCCTGCCGGCTACGCCCAGGTCCAACGCGACCCGGACCAGATGTTCAACCGCACCGCACCCAGACCCCGCTAACGGGCCTGATTGTCCAACGGACTTAAGTCAACCGCTGGCAGGGTTCCGTGACCAATCGCCTGTTCGCCTGTCACCGTTAGTTCGCCAACGTCCGTGCCACGCGGAATCCCATGATCGTGTCGCGATAGTCCGCGGGGTTCCTCTCGCGCGTCGCCGAGCGCAGCGCCCAGGCCGGAAACACCCACGAGGATCCCCGGTCAACGCGAAGGCATTCGCCCTGACCGTCCCTCGCGTGCACGTCGCTTGAGGGACTCTCATTCGCGCGTCCATCTGCGGGAGCCGGCGCGTAGCTGTTGTCGTAACAATCTTCAGTCCATTGCCAGACATTACCGACCATGTCGTAAAGACCAAACGCGTTCGCCAGCTGCAATCCCACAGGATGACTCTGCCCGTTCGAATTGGCCTTGTACCAGGCGCGCTCTGACGCCGCAGCGTCATCGTCGCCCCACCAGAATCGCGTGCTCGTCCCGCCACGCGCGGCATATTCCCACTCCGACTCGCTAGGCAATCGATAAGGCCCGTTGGCTGAAGCTGTGGACTCCTGCCCGGCTTTGCCGTTCAACCAGGCGATATAAGCCTTTGCATCCTGCCAGCTCACGCACACGACGGGATCGCGATCGGTCTGTTTATATCCCGGGTTTTGCCAGCTTTTATCCGCCTGTTTCTTCCACTCGAATCCGTCGATGCCGCATCCATCGCTCGCGGAATACCCCGTCTCTCGAACGAACACCGTATATTCGCCGCGCGTCACGTCGTACTTCCCCATCGCGAACGACGGCACCGTGACTTCGTGCTGCGGCGCTTCGTCGGCCACCCCTTCGGCGCTGCCAGCCCGCCTTGCCGCCCACGATTTTTCGTCGGCCGACGAACCCATGACGAACTTGCCTGCCGGAATCACGACCATCTCGGAACACTCGGCGCAGTCACGGAAGTCGCTGCCGGCCGCGCGCCCCGAAGTGTTGGCTGCGCTCGCGTTCAGCTTCTGCAGCAAGTCCTCCACGCCGCTACGAACCTCCGCTCGCCGCTGTTCCGTATCCGACCACGACGAAACCGGCGCGCGAGAATCAATCATCGCTAGCGACTTCTCGGCATATTGCCGCGCCAGCGCCTTCTGCCCATCGATCAAGTAAGCGTTGGCAAGGTTGAAATGCGCGTCGGCGGAAAGGGGGTACGCGAGAAGGTTGAGCTTGAAGACTTCGATGGCCGTCTTTGTCTCGGTTGTGGCATCGCGTTGGTGCCCGGCTTTCTTGTCAGTCTCGGCCTGTACCAAGAAACCCGAGCCGATGAGGTCTAGGCTGACTTCGGGGAACAACTGCGCCTGGGGATCACGCTTCCGCGCTTCCATCAATTGCTGCGTGACTTGGGCGGCACCGCCGGGCACTGCCAATTGGTTGAGAGTCGCGGAAGCGGCTAGGGGATCGGCGGGGGCGTGCCCTGGAGTCTTGATCAGTGTGGTGACAAACCACTGGACGATGATGCCAGGCAGATCCGTATGCGTCTCGAAGAGATCGGTTCCATGGCTGCCGGTCTCGGGAACCTTGTGAGGATCGCTGGTCTCGTACCATAGCCAGGGTGCTTCCTGCGCAGCGGAATAGTGGATCAGCTTCTTCATAGGACTTGAGGCTCTGGCGTAAAGCCAGAGCGTGGCTTCGACCGTAGGAGGATATTCGTCCGTGTCGGCAATCACGAAGAGTTCGGGCAACAACGAAGCCTCATGGAGAAATGCGATGCCCGGAGGAAAGGAATCACCCGACAGCATGACGAGCGATTTTATGCCGGTAGGATGAAGGCCTGCGGTTTCCAGCGCGTTGATCGCGCCGTAGCTGCCGGCGCCTGCCAAGCCAATGACGTCGCGTTGCACGCCCGGTTGAGAGATCAAGAACTGGAAGGAGGTTTCCATATCGGCCGAGGTCTTCTCGACAGCCGATTCGCGTGTGCCGCCGCTTTCGCCGTGGCCGCGGCCGTCGACTGAGAGCGTGTGGATTCCAGCGGCCGCCAGTTGCCGCGCCACGTCGTCCCACGATGCGCGGGTGCGGTTACTCTGATGGAAAAGCAGCACGCCCGGACCGGACTTCGCAGTGGTGTAAAAAGTCCCCTTCAGCACCGTGCCGTCAGTCGACTTCAAATCAACGACGCGCGGAGCCGCAGGCTGCGATCGTTGCGCGCGAGCTATGTTTGTCAGGACCACAAAGAGGAATACTGCAAACGCCAACCACTCGAGTAGCTGCTTCATTTCGCGTCTCCGCTGTATTTCGCATCGACTTTACTACTACACTTAACGTCTACTCTACTACATGTTACGTACTAAATGACGATAGACGTGGCGGGCCGTGGTAGGTGAGCGAGGATGCTCCCCGGCTTAGCGTTTCGATACGAAACAGCAGGCCGTATGTGCGATGGTTTGAAAAATTCCAGCAGCGATGACCGCGAAAAACAACGATGTCAAAACCAGACTTGCACCCCGGGATGTTCTTTGTGCCGGACCGGTCAGAAGTGCGAGCCGATAACTCAAATGCGAGGAAGCCGTCGCTTGCAGCACCCCCGCTTGTTTCGGAACGGCAAGTTTGGCCAGCGCCGAAACCAGTTCCCGTCCGTGCGCCCGTCGGATGACCGATTCATCGCAGGAAAGCTCGCGGTACAGCCCAATTCGCGCCCCAGCAAGCCACACGAGCGGATGGAACCACAACACGCAGAGCAAAGCCTCATACAGTAAACGAATCAGGTTATCCCGTCTTCGTGCATGAGCCAGCTCATGAATCAGCACAGCGTGAAATTCCCGCGGATTCAGCAGCCGGTCGATGCCGACAGGAAGCAGGATACGAGGAGAAAGAACTCCGCGAACCGCAGGCCCCGGATGTGCATCGCCAAAGATCACTGGAACGCCGTCCGCTAGAAAAGAAGACGTCAGCCCGTCATCGCTCAAAGGCTCCGCCGCTCGGGTTTCGCGACGCTCTCCGCGTATACGTGAAATCAGTCGGCCCAGCATGAAGAAGCCGCCAGTCGCCCATATAAAGCCTAGAATGACCGCCATCCGCCCCTGGGTCATATCCCATACCGGTCCGCCAATAGCACCGAGCGGCCTAGCCCAAATGAAATGCGGCGCCCAAATCACATCCACGAGCGCCCCGCAAGGCAGCACGAAATTGAATGCGGTGGCGACCCAGATCCAATATTTTGTCGTCGCGCTAGCGCGCAGAATGGACGTCAATCCCCAAGCCGCCGAGCCGACGATCGAGGCAAACAGCCAATGAACGCTGAGGTAGTACATCGCGCGAGCGATATGCTCATGCACGCTTGCCCCCTCGAGCGCGTCCGTTCTTATCCGTGCGTGCCGCGCTCTGCAGCGCCTTGAGGTCCCGTAAACTGAGCGCGCCATTCTCAATCAGATTCGAAACAAGCAGACGAGGCGACCCGCCGAACAATTCGAGTAAATCGCGCACAAGCCTGCCGCGATGCTGGGTTTCGTTGATCGCCGGCTGAAAGAGCTGAGCGTTGCCGATCTTCTTTACCTTTCGCAACGCACCCTTCTCCTCAAGCCGATAGACGAGCGTTTGCACGGTGGTGTAGGCAACGCGTTCGTCCTCAGGCAGGCTTTCCAATATTTCGCGCACCGACGCAGTCCCCAACTTCCAGTACTGTTCCAAGATGCGAGTTTCCGCTTTCGAAAGACGAGGCTCTTTCACACAGTCTCCTACTAATCCCGGCAATTCTACTACAAAACACGGTGTTGTGGAGGCTTCGTACTCTTTGTCAAAGCACCCTCCACGAAAGACCGGCGATGCGTAATTTATCGGTACGGGATTCGAAACTGCTCGGTAAAAGTGGAATTACATCTTGACTGCGACGACCCACTAAAGGTGACTCTACAGGTTCTCCTGAATGAACCGCGGGCTGAGGTGAATATCGACTTGTACCAGCGGCGAATCGCCAATCGCCTTAAAGCTATGGATCTCTCCAGCTTTGATGACAAAAATGTCTCCAGCGCCACCCTCGAAAGTCTTGTCGTCGACGTTCCACACCCCTCGGCCTTCGCGAATGAACTGGATCTCGTCGTAAGGATGCCGGTGCGGTCCCGGGCCAGAACCTGGCTTTCCATTAAACAGGAACACCGAAACGCCCGCGTCTCCCTGCTCGACTCCGACGAACTCATGCGAACTACCTACAAATGGCAGATTCTCTTGGCGCACATGATGCATCGTTCGTTCTCCTCCCTGAGAAATTCGATGACTGTACTGTCGCCTCTCGGGCCTGCTTCCGCCTCCTCGAATCTTTTTGGCCAGTCACGCGGTCGGAGCCGGCCATCGCGACGAGCTAGCCGTTTTCGACGCGCGCTTTTATATCCGAATACGCCGCCTCGATGAGCCGGTCCAGCGCTGCGACGTCTGTGGCCGTCCCCGGTTTCAGCTTCACATGCCGCATGAACTTGCCGTTACCTTGCAACAAGCTGGCAGGATCCGGCAGCCCCGCGCCCTGAAAGAAACCGACGTTCACGTGCGACGTAAACGCATTGACGTACCCAAACGGCACATCTCCCAAACACGCGACCGGACAGCCGTCATGCAAAAGCTCTCGTACTTCGTCTCCGCATTTTCGCATCGCCTCAAACCACCGCCGCGCGATGCTTCCCAATTCACCCGCATTCTGTTTCATCCACGCCTCGATGGCCGGATCCCGCTCGACAGCCCCGTTAAGCCGAAACAATTCTGTCCTCATCGCTGCTCCATTTTTTCCGTTTGACGGGAATTGTCTTCGCAATCTATGCCACTAAAACTCCGGTCGTCCTACTCGGGCAGTCTGAGGTTCCTCTGTGGGGAATGTTACATCACATCGCCGGATCGCAATTCACAACCGCTGCGACCGCGAAGGCCCGACTCCCAGCCGGATGGCTGCCGCCCGTTCGCCGCCGACACCCCACCGACAGTCGGAGTCTTTGTTGCGTTTGGAATGCTCTACCCGAAGCCCCTGTAACTCTTGCGCTTCCACTGTGACCTTGAGAGCATCCCAAAATGAAGATCCTTGCATTTGTGCTCGCCGCCACAATTTTTGAGGCCTTCGGCGACGCCGTCATTCGACTCTCACTTCACAGCGCATCTCTTCCAGCCCGCATCGGTCTCTTCATCGCCGGATCCGCGCTCCTCACGCTGTATGGCACCTCGTTGAACCTGGCGCCCGTAGATTTCGCGGCAGTCACTGGACTCTACTTGGCGACTCTCGTCGTCGCGTTCCAAGCCGCAAATTATGTATTTTTCCATGCGGTCCCGACGCTCCCGGTGCTCGGAGGATGCGTTCTCGTGATTTCCGGCGGCCTGGTGATTTATTTCTGCGGCTAGTTTTTTTTCCACAACATCGCTCACGCGCCAACGCGCAGGGCATGGATTCAGCGACGCCCCGGAATTCGCCTATGCCCAAGCATCAATGTCCACAATTGAGGCATTCCATGGCCGAAGCCGTTTTGAGCGGTAATGGCAGCCCGAACCTCACCGCGCCAGCGCAGGAAGTCACCCGACAGGCCGCGTGCGGCCCGAAGCACTGGAGACAATCCGAAGAGCGGAACTCCCAACCGACGGATTACGCAGCAAGGATTGGTCTGAGTTCGCGCAGCCGGAGGCCCCGAAGATGGATTTTGTCTTTACCGTCTGCGACAAGCCGCGAGAGAACCGTGCCCCGCGTGGCCCGGCCAACCGATCACGGCACACTGGGGGTGCTCGACCCAGCGCACATAACGGGCACACCCGAACAAATCGAACGAGCCTTCCGCGATTCCTTCCTCACGCTCGATCGACGAATCAACTTGCTCTCTCTCCCGATCGCAAGCCTTGAGACTCTCGCAATCCAGAAGGAAGCGAATCGGATCGGTCAACAAGGAAGCACCGCGGTGACACTGCGGCAACTAGCCGTGGACAAGCAACGAAGTCTCAGACCTCTCGGCGAGGCGCTCTTTGTGATTTGCGCCCCACTTCGCCATGTGGGTCAGGATTGGGACGAGCGTGCGACCATAGGTTGTCAAACCGTACTTGAGATGCCCTACGTCTTCCGCGAAATTCTTCCGGCAAATAATCCCGTCTTCCTCGAGCTCTCGAATTTGTGCGATCAGAACTTTCTTCGTGGCTTCGGGGGTTTCCCGGCGCAGTTGGCCAAACCGTAGCGGTCCTGGCTTCAAGGCATTGACGAGGATGGGTTTCCATTTCCCTTCAATTACGTCGATTGCAGCTCTGACAGGACATTCCGAAAGGCGCATTCCCGACTCCGGTTACAAAATTGTGCCTACTAGACGCGGAAATCCATCGCGTGCTACCTACTGTAGATGAAACAAAACCGATCGCGAAATTTATCGAATCAGTCCGAATCGCGAACCTGCCCATTTCGAAGTTTGCTTCAAGAAATTCAGCAGCACATCCAAGCCAAGGGGAAACATCATGAAAATCATTGCGTACGACAATTTTAAGCCAGGAGTAACTCTCGACGATCTCCGACCGTATCTGAAAGAAGAGGTATCTAACGTTTGGCGTCTATGGAAAGCGGGTATTGTGCGCGAGAACTACGCCCGTGCGGACGTGGGCGGCGTCGTGATCGTTTTTGAAGTTGAGAGCATCGAAGTCGCGAAACGCTATGTTGATGACTTTCCGCTCACCAAGGCGGGACTATTGGAGTGGCATTTCATTGCGCTCGATGCGCCGCTGCCGCTGGAGTTTTTGTTCGATCCTTCGACAGACGTTGCCAAGCCGTACGACCGAACGCCGAATGCCGAATGCCTAGGAGAGTAAAGATGGCCAGTTCCCTTCCACCAAGTTACACCGACCTTGGTCGCACAGCGCTGCTGGTATACGACATGCAGCGCGGTATCGCGAAGCAAGTCTCCGAGTCCGACCGAATCGTCGCGGCGTGTAGAGTTGCGATCGACGCCGCAAGGAGCGCGGGAATGCGGATCGCCTACTCAAAGCACATGTCACCGTCGCGCGCGTGGCTAGGAAGCACACAACTGCGGACCGCGATGGGTTGGCAGCGCGTGCAACGGCCAGAAGATGTAAAGAGCTGGTTTCTGCGAGGATCGGAAGCGTCCGAAATTGTTCCGGAGCTGGCACCAAGCGGCGACGACTTGGTCATTGAGAAATTTGCAATGTCGGCGCTCTCCGGAACCCAGCTGGAGTTTGCCTTACACGATTGCGGTATCGTCAATCTGGTGATGGTTGGAATTGCGCTGGAAATCGGAATCGAACCGACGGTGCGTTCCGCCACGGACCTGGGATTTGTGCCGATAGTGCTGACCGACGCATGCGGTTGGGGTAGCAAAGTGGCGGGCGAACGCGCGTTGGAGACGATGAAGTTTGTCGGTGAAGCAATTTTGACCGACACAAAGACGTTCGCGGCAGGGCTTGCGGCCGGAAAGTAGAATCGGAAAAGCGGCGACAAACGCGACGTCGGACACCAGGCCCGACGAATAAGGCACGCCTTCCGAACGTCCCTCCAATCAAAGAGAGGACACGGCGCGCCGGAAACGTCTCATCTGGCGCTCACTCCCCTGACGACGCCGATCCATCACCACGGCCCGCGCGACAACCTTCCGCGATGGCCACTGCCACCGCGGCAGACTCATCCGCTTCGCGCCACAGTAAGCGTCTCGCCGAAGTTCTCCCGCATGCCACTCCGCTTGTTCCTTCAACGCCGCAGCGTGGTAATCCTGCATGGATCAAGCCAAGGGCATCCGATACTCCGCCGCATATCTCCCCGTAGCATGAAACTCCAACTGTCGCTCTATATCCGCGAGCATGCTGCTCGCCCCAAACCGGAACATCTCCGCCCGCAGCCACGAATCCCCCAACTCTTCCTTCATCATCCCCAGCCATTCCAGAGACTGCTTCGCCGTCCGTATCCCGCCCGCCGGCTTGAACCCCACCGCCATCCCCGTCCGCAGCGCATACTCCCGAATTGCCCGCACCATCACCAACCCCACCGGCAGCGTCGCGTTGGTCGCCTCTTTCCCCGTCGACGTCTTGATAAAGTCCGCGCCCGCCATCATCGCCACCATGCTCGCCCGCGCCACGTTCCGCAGCGTCAAAAGATCTCCCGTCCCCAAAATCACTTTCATATGCGCCGGCCCGCAGGCCGCCTTGAACGTCGCAATCTCGTCAAAAAGCGCCGACCATCGCGCCCCAAACACGTGCCCGCGCGTGATCACGACATCGATCTCGTTCGCCCCCGCTTCCACCGACCGCCGAATCTCCGCCACCCGCTCATCCAGTGGCGACAGCCCCGCCGGAAATCCCGTGGACACCGCCGCCACCGCAATCCCCGATCCCTCCAGCGCCCGCACCGCCGTCTCCACAAACGTGTGATACACGCACACCGCCGCCACCTTGATCCCCAGCGACTCAATGCCCAGCGTCTTTACCACCTCGTCCTGAATCGGCCGCCGCGCCTTAGCACACAACCGCCGCACCCGCTCGTCCGTGTCGTCCCCCGCCAACGTTGTTAGGTCCATACAAGAAATCGCCCGCAGCAGCCAGGCAATCTGCCAATCCTTCTTCACCGTCCGCCGCGTCCCCAAGGTCGCCGCCCGCCGCTCCACGGCGCTCGTGTTGACGCGCACATCGCTAACCCAATCCAAATTCAGCGGCACCCCGCGATTTGCCGTCAACGCCCGCCCATAAAGCGCCGCAATCGCCGCGCCGTTAGCCCCACGCTCCGCATGAGCCCCATGCCCCCCTCGCGCGGTCATCTCCGCCCCGAACGTTAGTTCCGAGCTGCGAATGCGCTCCGCGCGCCGTTTCCGCCCCAAGACCGCCATCCAACCGCGTAGTCTTTGAACTCATGCCAATCCGCCTGTCCCGATATTCCAATTCAATGTCAAAATCAAATCAAAGCCCAAATCACCGTTCGAATCAAAATCGAAAATTTATTCTCGCACTCCCCAAAAGGTCTAACACAATCGCAATCCAGCACCTCGTCCCCAACCGTCAGCCCGATCAATCTGCGCCATGCCAAGTTTCAAGAATCCCTCCTGCTATAATACCCCCGGTAGAAAACTACGCCTCAACCAAGCCAACTCAATACAACCAGTCGGTTTTTATGGAGTGCAGCGCCCTCGCGCCTTTTGAACCCGCAAAACGTCGAGATTTTCGCCCCGCATCCCGCCCCAAATCAATAACTTCCAGACTCCCATCCGGAACCGCGCAGTCGCCGTTTCGCACCTCGTGAAATCTACCGCGCCGACGCCCGCACCGGCGCCTGCCAAACCGCCAACTGCGCCCGCGCCGTCCGAACCAAACTCAAAAACCGCCGCGCCAACTCCCGGATCCGCTCCGGCTGCCGTAACTCAATCGCGCTCCGCGGAATCAACTCCCCGCCAATCCCCACCGCCGACGCCCCCGCCAAAATGAATCCCGCCACCGTCTGTTGATTCACCCCGCCTGCCGCAATCAACGGAATCTGCGGAAACGGCCCCTTCAACGCCTTAATGTAGCTGTCGCCCCCAACCTGCGAGCAGGGAAACACTTTCACGAAATCCGAACCCGCCTTGTACGCCGCCACCACTTCGGTCGGCGTCAGCGCCCCGGCCATCACAAGCACATCCTCTTTCCTCGCAAACTGCACAATCTCAAGGTCTAAGCCCGGACTCGTCAAAAAACGCGCCCCCGCTTTCAGGCAAGCCCGCGCCGTCTCGGCATCCAAAACCGTCCCCGCCCCCACGATCACATGCGGCAAATTCTTCACCAGGTCGGCGATCACATCGACCGCGCCCGGCACCGTCATCGTGATCTCGACGATCGGAATCCCCGCCTGCGCAATCGTCTCCGCCGCAAAATGCGCATTCTCCGCCGACCCCACGCGCACCCCCGGCAAAATCCCCACTTCCTGAATCTTGCCGCGCACCTGTTCCCTGTCCATGGCCACGTATCCTCTCCCTTCCGAAATTGGCCTAACATAGCGCGAACCTCGCGCAAATGACAGCAAACTCCGCGCCCGCTCCCCGCTTCCAAATGCAGGTCGACCAAACGCGGATGGCCTTCCAAACGACGACGATGCGCAAGTTGCAAACCAGAACCTATTCGCTTCGCAGGTGGGAATGGTATTCTCAGAGGGCTGAGAAACAGTCGGCATGACCGCGCAGCGCACTAACGCAATGGACGGCAATCTCACATCTTTGACTTCGCCGGCGAACGCGGCCAGGCCCACTCGGTGGGTGGTGCTGCTGCTGGTGTGCGCGATTTTCAGCTTCGGCAGCCGCGGCAAGACGGCTGTGGCGACACCGAATGTGCTGGCGCATGCTGCCGCGGCTGTGCATTTCACGATCGCGGATTTCGATGGGGACCATCGGCCTGATTTTGCCACCGTCGAGACTGGGCTGATCGGCGCGTCGCATGCGCGCTACTGGATCGATTTCCGCATGAGCGCGGGCGCGCGGCAATCCATCGGCGTGAACGCTCCGGTTGGCGGACTGGAGATTGCGTCGCGCGACGTTAACGGCGACAACGTTGTTGATTTGATTGTCAGCACGGCCTGGTTGAATCAACCTGTCGCGATTCTGGTCAATGACGGCCACGGGAATTTCAGCGTTGCCGATCCTGCGAAATTCTCCGCTGTGTTTGCGAATCTCGATCAAAACTTCAGCGCTCCAAACACCGAAAATAAAGAATCCTCCGCAGCGCTGCTGTCACGCACCAACGATGAGTGCGCAATCGACGCGAGCACTACCGAACCCAGCGTCGCGACATCCGCATCGCCTTCCGAGTTTTCGCAGCACCGCGTTTTTCCTCTCGCAGTTAGTGTTCTAGGCCGGGCACCACCCCTTTCCGTTCATCACGTTTAAACGCTCCGTTCATGCATTCGTAAAACAGGGCGTTTGCGTGCGTCGCTATAGTTCATCGCGCCTCAACACGCGACGCCGCCGAATTTTCACCATTTGGCCGGGTCCGCCCATCGTTCACGTTTTCGTACGCAAGTCACGCGTTCGCGCTGCATCTGGAAGTCTGGATATCGCAAGCGTTGGAATATTTCGTAGCGCGCTCGTAGAAAAGGAAACCTAGTTTGATGAAGCAGTTATCGAGGCGTCTGACTTTTTCTTTGTTGCTGACGGCCCTCGCGGGGCCAAGCTGTTTTGCGCAGAAGGCGTTGACCTGGAAGGAGGTCCGAGACAAGTTCGAAGCGGCGAATCCGTCGCTGCGCGCGGGCCAGATCGGCGTCGATGAATCGAAGGCCAATGAAACGACCGCGTATTTGCGACCGAACCCGAACCTGAGCCTGCTCGCGGATCAGATCGATCCCTTCCCCGGCGGCCCCGCGCACGGAGCCTTCGCCTTCTGGTTGCCATCGGCCACGCTGACCTACTTACACGAGCGTCAACACAAGCGCGAATTGCGGCTGGACAGCGCCAGGGAGGCGACCGGCATCGCGGTCTCGAACCAGTCGGACCTAGAACGAAATCTGCTCTTCAACCTGCGCAGCGCTTTCGTACAAACGTTGCAGCAGAAAGCCGTTCGCGATCTGGCCAAAGAAAATATCGACTACTACGACCACGTACTCGGCGTGAATCGCGACCGCTTTCAAGCGGGCGGCATCGCGCAAGTCGATCTCGACCGCCTTGAACTGCAGCGCGTGCAGTACGAATCCGACCTGCAAGCCGCCGAAGTGAATTTGCGCACGGCGAAAATCCAGATGCTCGCGCTTCTGGACGACCGCACTCCAGTAGATCAATTCGACGTAACGGGGCCTTTCGATTTTTCGGCACAGGTCGCGCCGCTCGACGACGTGCGCCAAATCGCGTTGGACAATCGGCCGGACCTGAAGGCGGCATTGCAATCGGTCGATAAAGCGAAGACCGATCATCGACTCGCGGTCGCAATGGGCTCAACCGATCCGACATTTGGCTTCGACGTCGGACGCAATCCTCCGATCGATACCTACATCGGATTCAGCGTTAGCGTCCCGCTGCGCATCTTCGACCGCAATCAGGGAGAAAAATTGCGAACGCAACTCGACATTGATCGCAATGAAAGATTGATGGAAGTAACGCGAACACAGGTTTTCAGCGACGTCGATTCGGCTTACGCGACGCTCACATCGACGGTTGGGCTCTTGCAATCGTACAAGCAGCGGTATCTGACACAGGCTTCGCGGGTGCGCGACACGATTTCGTTTTCGTACGAACACGGCGCCGCTTCCCTGCTCGATTTTCTGAACGCGCAGGCGGACTACCGCGGCGTGCAGCTCAACTATCTGAATCTGGTGGGCTCGTATCTCGACGCCGCCAGTCAATTGAATCTTGCCGTCGGACGAGAGGTCATTCCATGAGAGTCGTGGGGAAGAGCCGGCAAGGATGCCGGCGCTACAAATGCGGTAAGGCTGCTCTGCAAGCGCTCGCCGCCTCTGCCATGTTCGCGTTTGTGTTCTCGGGCTGCGGCGAAACCAAGGGCGATCCGAAGGCCGAAGCTCCGCCACAAGCCAAGGTCGAGCACGAAGAGGACGTCAATGTCGTCCAGACCGATCACCCGGAGCAATTTCCGCTGGTGACTGCAACCGATTACACGTCGACGGGACAACTTGTTGCGACCGGGACGGTCACACCGGACGTGGCGCGAACCGTGCCTGTCGTCTCTCTGGCTACCGGGCGCGTTGTTGAAGTGAAGGCGCGTCTGGGCGATACCGTGAAAAGAGGGCAGCTTCTGCTGCGTGTACAGAGCGCCGACATGGCCGGTGCGTTTTCGGATTACCGGAAAGCGGTCGCCGACGAACAGCTCGCGAACACCCAACTGGATCGCGCGAAGCTTCTTTACGGCAAAGGCGCCATTTCGCTGAACGACATGCAGGTTGCCGAAGATGCCGAGGCCAAAGCGAAGGTGGATGTCGAGAACACGACCGAACACCTGAAAGTGCTCGGCGGCAATATCGATCATCCGGCGGCGGTGGTCGATATCGTCGCGCCGATTTCGGGAGTGATCACGGATCAGCAAGTGACGAACGCCGCGGGCCTGCAAGGACTGGCTTCTCCAAACCCGTTCACGATTTCGGACCTCTCGAGCGTCTGGATCGTTTGCGACGTGTATGAAAACGATTTGCCCAACGTTCACGTGGGAGAGACGGCAGAGATTCGGCTGAATGCCTATCCCGGCAAAGTGCTTACGGGGCGTATCAGCAATGTGAGCCCGGTGCTCGATCCGACGATTCGCACTTCGAAGGTGCGCATTGAGGTGGCGAATCCGGGGATTTTGCGGATCGGGATGTTTGTGACCGCTACGTTTCATGGGCAGAAGAGAGAAACGCATGCGGCGGTGCCGGCATCAGCGATTCTTCACTTGCATGATCGCGATTGGATTTATGTTCCGGCTGGCGGGAAAAAGTTTCGGCGGGTGGAGGTTGTGGCTGGTCCTTCGCTGCCAGACAACATGCAGGAGATTGTTTCGGGGATTACGGCTGGGCAGCAAGTGGTGTCGAATGCACTCGTGTTGCAGAACACGGTCGAGCAATAGGTAAATCTGGGCGAAACGGTTTGATCGACTGAGGGATGGCCCATCGCGCAATGAAGAATTCGAAGATGTGGGGCGCGAAAACCCGTACCCCTTGAAACCGGAGGGCGCTGCACCCGGGCACAAACCTGCTTCGTCGACGGATAGAAATTGGGTTGAAGTTGAGGTCCTTCGCTTCGCTCAGGATGACAAGTTTCTACGGGATTGGACGAATTGCTAAGGATCGGTTTGTGATGCGGAACATGGGGATGGAGCGGTGATGCGCAACGCCATCGAGATGGCTCTGAACAATCGCTTCATGGTGATTGCGCTGGGCCTGTTGTTGCTGGTTTGGGGCGGGATTTCGTTCCACAACCTGCCGGTTGAGGCGTATCCCGACGTTGCCAACAATTACGTGCAGATCATCACGCAGTGGCCGGGGCGTGCGGCGGAAGAAGTCGAGCAGCAGGTCACGATTCCGATTGAAGTGCAGATGAATGGAATACCGCACCTGCAGCACTTGCGGTCGGCGTCGCTGTTTGGGTTGTCGTCCGTGATGCTGATTTTTGACGACAACTCGGAGAATGACTGGAACCGAGCGAAAGTTCTCGAGCGGTTGTCGCAAGTCACGTTGCCGAATGGCTTGCAGCCGCAGATGGGCGCGGACTGGAGTCCGGTGGGGCAGATTTTCTGGTACACGCTGCATAGCACGAATCCGAAATATGACTTGATGGATTTGAAGTCGATTCAGGACTGGACGCTGGAGAAACAGTTCAAGTCGGTGCCGAACGTTGTGGATGTGTCGAGCTTTGGCGGGATGACGCGCGAGTATCAAGTGCGGCTCGATCCCGGGAAGCTGATTGCGTACGGCGTTACGGTCGCGCAAGTGGAGCAGCAACTCGCGAACAACAACGTCAACGCGGGCGGGAGTTTCGTCGAATCGGGACTGCAGCAGATTAACGTGCGCGCCGTCGGGCTGTTCACGAATGTAGACGACATCGCACAGACGGTGATCAAGTCGCAGAACGGTACGCCAGTGCGCGTAAGGGATATCGCCACGGTCACGCAGGCGCCGAAGATTCGCCTGGGGCAGATCGGCAAAGCAATTCATCGCGCCGACGGGACGGTCGTGGATAGCAGCGACGTGGTGGAAGGAATCGTGCTGCTGCGCAAGAGCGCGAATGCAGACGAGACGCTGGTAGCCATCCACGACAAGGTCAAGCAACTCAACGAGCAGATACTGCCACCGGGCGTGAAAATTGCACCGTTTCTCGATCGCAGCGACCTGCTGCATCTGACCACGCACACGGTGATGCACAACCTGACCGAAGGCGTGCTGCTTGTTTCGGTGATCCTGTTTTTCTTCCTGGGAAATTTTCGCGGCGCTCTGATTGTGGCGCTGACGATTCCCTTCTCGCTGCTGTTTGCTTCGATCTGCCTCGACCTGAATAACATTCCGGCCAACCTACTATCGCTGGGCGCGCTGGACTTCGGCATGGTGGTGGACGGCACGGTCGTCATCATTGAGAACATCGTGCGGCACTTCAGCCTGGCGGCGAACGCACACAAGACGCCGCTGGAGAAAATTCGCGACGCGGTGATGGAAGTGCTGCGGCCGGTGTTTTATGCGCGCGCGATCATCATCACGGCGTATTTGCCGATCTTCACGCTGCAGAGCGTGGAAGGTCGGCTGTTCAAGCCGATGGCGTGGACGGTTTCGTTCGCGCTGCTCGGCGCGCTGCTCTTTGCGATTCTACTGGCGCCGGTCCTGGCGCTGCTGCAGTTCAATCACGGGGTGAAGGAATGGCACAACCCGGTGATGGAATTTTTGCGGAACTGGTACCGGCCGGCGGTGCAGTGGGCGATCGAGCATCGCATCGTGACAGTGGGCGCGGGGGCGGCGGCCTTTGTTCTGGCGGTGTTTCTGATGATGAGCGGCGTGATCGGGTCGGAATTTTTGCCGCACCTGGATGAAGGCGCGATCTGGGTGCGCGGCACGCTGGCGCCGAGCACTGGGCCAACGGAAGCGACGCGGCTAGCAGACCAGGCGCGCGTGATTTTGGCAACGTTCCCGGAGGTAAAGCAGGTCGTTTCACAAGTCGGGCGGCCGGACGACGGAACCGACGCCACCGGGTTTTTTAACACCGAGTATTTCGTTGATTTGAAACCAAAGGCGGAGTGGCGCGGAGTTTTTGCCGAGAACAAAGAGGAATTGATCGGCGCGATGGATCGCGAACTCGAGAAAATTCCGGGGGTGCTATGGAATTTTTCACAGCCAATTTCGGACAACATGGAAGAAGCGGTCAGCGGCGTGAAGGGTGAGCTGGCGATCAAGTTGTATGGCGACGATTTGAAGACGCTGGAAGAAAAGGGCGATGAAGTGGTGGGGGTGATGCGGAAAGTTCCGGGCGTGGAAGATTTGGGATTGTTTCGCGTGCTGGGGCAACCGAATTTGAATATTTCTGTGGACCGCCAGCAAGCGGCGCGGCACGGAATCAACGTTTCGGACGTGCAGGATGCGGTTGAGACGGCAATCGGCGGCAAAGCGGTGAGCCAGGTACTGCAGGGCGAGCAGCGATATGACCTGGTGGCGCGCTATGAAGCGCCGTATCGCGACACGAAGGAAGCGATCGAAAACATTCGGCTGGTGGCGCCGAGCGGAGAGCGTGTGGCGCTGTCGCAACTGGCGAAGATCGATGTGCGGGATGGGGCTTCGCAGATCAGCCGCGAAGAAAATTCACGGTATGTCGCGATCAAATACAGCGTGCGCGGCCGCGACCTGGGTAGCGCAGTGGAAGAAGCGATGCGGCTGGTGAAGGAACAAGTCAAGCTGCCGGTGGGCTATCACATCGACTGGGCCGGCGAGTACGAGAGCCAGAAGAGGTCGCAGAGACGGCTGGCGATCGTGGTGCCGATCACGCTGCTGGTGATTTTTATTATTTTGTACACGATGTTTGCGTCGGCAAAGTGGGGTGCGTTGATTCTGGGGAATGTGGCGATTGCACCGATCGGCGGCTTGCTGGCATTGCTGCTGACGGGAACGCATCTGAGCGTGTCTTCGGGTGTCGGATTTCTGGCGCTGTTCGGGGTGTCGGTGGAAACCGGCGTGATCATGCTGGAGTACATCAATCAGCTGCGCGCTTCGGGGCACACGATTGAAGACGCAGCGATCGAGGGGGCGGTTTTGAGGTTCCGGCCAATTTTGATGACGATGCTGGTAGCAATTTTGGGTTTGTTGCCGGCGGCGCTGTCGCGAGGGATTGGTTCGGATTCGCAGCGGCCGTTTGCGATTGTGATTGTGGGCGGATTGGTGGGGGCATTGTTGCTGAGTATTTTTCTGCTGCCGACATTGTATGTTTGGGTTGCGCGCGACGGCGACAAGCTGCCTGTGCCGGAGGCGGATTTCGAGTAAGATTCCCTGCTGGTGGCGCGGAGGAAGTTGTTTTGATCTTCGCGCTACAATTTCTGCGGGGTGATTCGATGAAGTCTCGGATTTTTCTAGGTTTTGCCCTCGCCGCCGCCTTTTTTGTCGGGGCTGTGAGCTGGGTTGGCCTCGCGGGGTTTCACAGGCCTGTCGTGGAGCTGCCTGCGGCGGCGCCTGCCAATTTGTTGGCGCCTACTCCGCCTATGGGATGGAACAGTTGGGATTCGTTTGGGACGACTGTTTCCGAGGCGGACTTTCGAGAGAACACCGAGTTTCTTGCCGATCATTTGAAATCGTTTGGGTGGCAGTATGCGGTTGTGGACATGGAGTGGTTCGTCACGAATCCCACGCCTGAGGGAAATTCCAAAACTTCGGAATACAGTTTTGACGATTACGGGCGCTATGTTCCGGCGCCGAAGCGGTTTCCTTCTTCCGTGGGTGGCGCGGGGTTCAAGCCGCTGGCGGATTACACGCATTCGTTGGGATTGAAATTTGGAATTCATATCTTAAGGGGGATTCCGAAGCGCGCAGTGGAGAAGAATTTGCCGATCGATGCGTCGAAGTTTCATGCGGCTGAGGCGGCGGATACTTCGGATACGTGCACGTGGAACTACGACAATTTCGGAACCAAGGCCGCTGGCGACAGAGCGGCGGCGGCTCAGGCTTATTACGATTCGATCGCGCTTTTGTATGCGAGCTGGGGCGTGGATTTTATCAAAGTGGATTGCATCAGCAGCCGGCCGTACGCGGGCGACGATATTCGCATGTTGAGTACGGCGCTGCGAAAAACGGGGCGGCCAATTGTGTTGAGTTTGTCGCCAGGGGCGGCGCCGATCGAGAAGATCGACGAGATGCGGAAGTATGCCAATTTGTGGCGGATTTCGGATGACGTCTGGGATTTGTGGCACAGCACGGTAGATTATCCGCAGGGATTGGGCGATCAGTTTCCGCGTGTGGCGAAGTGGGCGGGGCTGGGGCAGCCGGGCGGTTGGCCGGACGCGGATATGTTGCCGCTCGGATATTTGGGGCCGGCGCCGGGTTGGGGCAAGGCGCGCGTGTCGCGAATGACGCATGACGAGCAGCGGACGCTGGTGACGCTGTGGAGCATGTTTCGATCGCCGCTGATGGTGGGCGCGAATTTGCCGAAGAGCGATGAGTGGACGATTTCGTTGTTGACGAATGCCGAGGTGATCGCGGTGGATCAGAAATCTCGCGAGAATCGCGTGGCGGTTTCTTCGGATTCGGCGGTGGTTTGGACGGCGCGGCCGGAGGCTGGGGATGGGTGGTATGTCGCGGTGTTTAATTTGCAGGATGCGCCGCAGAGTTTGGGTTACAACTGGGCGGATTTGAGGATGCCGGCGGGATCGCATGCCGTTCGGGATTTATGGGCGAGGAGGGATTTGCCGGCGGCGGATTCGTTGGCGGCCACGGTGATGCCGCATGGGTGTTTGTTGTATCGCGTCAATTGACGGCGGAGAGAGTTAGAGGTTCTGGCGCTTCATTTCTTCCAGAAGGTGATCGCAGGAGCGGACGGCTAGCGACATGATCGTTAGTGTTGGGTTCTGGCAGGGATTTGTGGTGAAGCCGCTTGCGTCCATGACGAAGACGTTCTTTACGTCGTGGGTTTGCTGGAATTGATTCAGGACGGATTTTTTGGGGTCGGCGCCCATGCGCGCGATGCCGGCTTCGTGCAAGGCCCAGCGCGGAGCGGATGGGTTTGCGTAGGTGCGGATATTTTTTGCACCGGCGGCTTCCAACATTTCACCTGCGGAATCGCCCATGTCTTTGATCATGGCGCGTTCGTTTTCACCATCGGACATGTGAATTTTGAGGACGGGGATGCCGAAGGTGTCTTTTTTCTCGGCATCGATCTCGACGAAATTGTCGAAGCGTGGGAGGACTTCGCCGAAGCCGGTGATCTCGAAGGACTCGCGGGATTCGAGGAGCGATTTTTTGTAGGCGTTGCCGAAGCCGGGGGCGCGCCAATTGAAGTTGGAGGCGGATTCGCCTTCGTAGCCGTAACCGCGCAGGAATTTTTTGTAGGGCGGATCGTTTTTGAGATTACGGAAACGGGCGACGTAGATGCCGACGGGTTTGTTGGGGCCGGCTAGGCTGTGCTTGCGGCTGAGCGTGGGGAATTCGCCGCGGCCGCCGCCGCTGCGAACATGGGCGGTGAGGTAGTGACCGAGTGCGCCGCTGGAGTTGCCGAGGCCCGTGGGATGTTCGCGCGTGGCGGAGTTTAGCAGGATGCGCGTGGATTCTTGCGATTGCGCGCAGAGGATTACTGCGCGGGCTGTGAGTTCGTGGGATTTTTTCGTGTTCCGGTCGACGTAGAGGAGGCCGGTGGCGCGATTTGTGGCGGGGTCCATCAGGATTTTGTGGACCATCGCGTTGGAAATAAGTTCGCACTTGCCGGTTTTGAGCGCGTCGGGGACGGTGGTGAACGCGGAGTTGAAATAGGAGTGCGTGACGCAGCCGCGTTCGCAGGGGCCGCAGTAGTGGCAGGGTCCGCGGCCGTTGGTGGGCTTGGTGAGATTGGCGGAGCGGGCTAGCGTTACGGTGCGATTTAGTTTTGCTTTGACGCGGTCGCGGAAGATTTGTTCCTGGCACGTTAGCGGCATCGGCGGCTGGAACTGGCCGTCGGGTAAATGCTCAAGGCCTTCGGGCATGCCGGTGATGCCGACGTATTTTTCGACGATGTCGTAGTACCGGGCGATGTCGCTGTAGCTGATGGGCCAGTCTTCACCGTAGCCGTCGCGGGAGGCGGATTTGAAGTCTTGATCGCTAAAGCGGAGGCTGACCCGGCCCCAGACATTGGTGCGGCCGCCGGTCATGCGGAGACGCCCCATCCAGTTGAAGGGCTTGTCGGCGGGCGTCGTATAGGGTTCGTCGTGATCGTTAACGAACCAGTCCTGCGTGTATTCGTTGCAGACGTCGAACTTGGACTGAATCGGATGATTCTTGCTGACGATCTCGGGCGCCAGGTTGCGGTACTTGAGCTCGAAGGCGGGCTTGTGCTCGGTGAAGTTGGCGTCGGACTGCGGGCGGCCGGCTTCGACGATGGCAACGTGGAGGCCGGCTTCGGAGAGTCGCTTTGCGGCCCAGCCGCCGGAGGCGCCGGAGCCTACGACTAGGACATCGAAATTTGTGGCGGAGTCGGGAGTGGACATTTGCGGAGCGGTCACGATCGTCGGGGATCGGACGCAATTTTCTACGGGATGGATGCTAACAAGCGGGGATGAAGTCGTCAAAGGAAGAAAACGAATCCAGCGCGTGCGAAAGCTTTGTTGGACGGGTGGAGTGAGTGGTACCATCGGCGGCGGAATGGACCGCTGATCGCGGATATACGCGCTTGACAGGCGCAGCGAGCGGCGGGGCGTTCGAACCGCAGTGTGACTGGGGAGATCATGGGCGGGATTAGCCGGCGAGAGGCGATGCAGAAGTTGATGGCGGCGATTGCGGCGGGCGGAATTGCGCCGGTTGTCGCTGCGGCGCATCCGATCGAGCTTTATCGGCGGATTGCCGATGGTGGCGGGACGTTGGGTGGCGGAGAGACTGCGCTGGATACCGTGGACTGGCGTCCGATTTTCTTGAGTACCAGCCAAGATCAATTACTCGTCGCTTTGGCAGAGACGATGGTGCCGGGTTCGACGACGGCGCAGGTCGATCGGTTTATCGATTTGTTGCTGAGCGTGGATTCAACGGCAAAGCAGAAGGAGTTTGTGGCCGCTCTGGCGACGTTGGATGAGGAAGCGAAGAAAACGCTTCAGAAGGCGTTCGCGGAATTGAGCGCCGGCGACCGTGAGAAGGCGCTGACTGATTTTTCGGAGGCCCACCGAGGCGAGTTTGGGAATTTGAAGGAGTGGATTGTCGGGGCGTATTATTCGTCGGAACAAGGAATGAAGGAGCTTGGTTGGGATGGGAATTTCGCGTTTCCTACGTATCCGAGCTGCGAGCGGGTTGCCGTGGAGTAGTCTTGGCGGATGACGCGACGAATGGTTTTGTTCAGGAGAACAGAGAACATGATGAATGATGCTTCGAGCCGGCGTGGATTCATTCGAACGGTAACAATCGGGGGCGCGGGACTGGCACTGGCCAGCAAGCTCCCTGCAGCTGGGAAGAAGAAGTCGGTGTTGCTGTTTACGAAGTCGTCGGGGTTCGAACATGCGGTGGTGAAGACTTCGCCGGGGAATCCGAGTGTGGTTGAGAAGACGCTGCGCGGGCTCGGGGAGAAATACAACTTCGATGTAACAGCGACGAAGGACGGGCGCGTTTTTGATTCAAAGGAATTTCACGATTACTCGTCGGTGTTCTTTTTCACCACAGGCGATCTGACGACTGAGGGGACGGACAAGAATCCGCCGATGTCGGAAGCGGGCAGGCAGACGCTGTTCGATGCGATAAAGGGCGGAATGGGTTACGTGGGATCACACGCGGCTAGTGACACATTTCATACGAAGCCGGATACCGAGGATCTGGCGAATCGATATATCGCCCACGGAGAGCAGAGCGATCCTTATTTGAAATTGATTGGCGGGGAATTTATTCTGCACGGGCGCGATCCGCGGGTGCAGACGACGAATGTGATCATCAGCGATCCGAAGTTTCCGGGGCTCGAAGGAGTGACCTCGCCGGTGAGCTTCAAGGATGAATGGTATTCGCTGAAGGATTTCGCGCCGGACATTCACGTGATCCTGACGCTGGACACTGCTGGCATGAAAGGCGAGCCGTACCAGCGGCCGCCGTATCCGATGACTTGGGCTCGGATGCACGGCAAAGGTCGCGTGTTTTACACAGCGATTGGCGACCTTGCGGAGAACTGGGAGATTCCATTTTTCGTGAATCTGCTCGGCGGAGGCGTTCGCTGGGCCATCGGCGACGTGAAGGCGACGCTGACGAAGAATCTCACGACCGCCGCACCGGGTTACGCGACGATTCCTCCGAAGTATCCGGCGAAAGAAGCGAAGTAGCAGCGACGTTCGCCGCATCAAACCGACATCCAACGTCTTCCTACTGATTATTTGGCGGCGGAGTTGTGCGCCGGATTTCCAGCGAGACTGTCGGGACGCCATCGCATGGAATGTTCGTCAGGAAACGGATGGTGCCGCCGCTGTCTTCGAATGCAAGGCCGGACTGCGCTGACGCGCCGCGGTAGGTGCCCCAGGCGCGCGGGACCTGGGCTACGCAGCCGGGTGTCCAGACTTGCGGCTTCGGTGGATTTGGAGATGCGGCGTAAAGTTTTACGGCTAGCAGGATTACGGCTAGCGTTAGAGTGGCGATCACGATCGATTTGATTTGTGGCTTCATGCCTTGCCTCGCTTGGTTGGATTGAGTTTCCGCATTCATTTTTTAACACTGTTTGCGTTGAGATCCTTCGGCTACCCTCGTCGGGTAGCCTCGGGATGACATTTTTTGGGTGATTGGGAACGGTGCGGTGTGGCAGACGATTCTCGAGAGATCGAAAGCGGCGGGGACTGCGGTTGCATCAGCATAAGTACTTTGAAGGGACCTAACGGAGATGAATGACTCGCGGTTGTTGGTGGATATTCGAAACCAGGAGCGGTCTCTGATTAAGGTGCTGGCGGCACAGATCGGCGGAGGGCGGGCGCAGCTGACCGAGGCTGGGCGACTGCTGCGGTCGGCGCAGAAGATCGTGATTACGGGGATTGGGGCGTCTTTGCATTCGGCTTATCCGCTGTACTACGAGTTGGCGGGACGCGGATGGAACTGCACGATCGTTGAGAGTGCGGAGCTTTTGCACTATCAGGAGCGGATCTGCGCGGGGGCCGTCGTCGTCGTGGTTTCACGGTCGGGAGAGTCGGTTGAGATCGTGAAGCTGCTTGAGCGATTGAAACCGACGGCGCAGAGTGTGATTGCGGTTTGCAATGAAACGGATAGTACGCTCGCGAAAGAGTCGAATGTCGCGGTGATCGTGGGAAGCCTGCCGGACGAGATTGTGGCGGTGCAGAGTTATACGGGGACGGTGGCAGCGGTGCTGTTGCTTGCGGGCCAGGCTGCTGGGGAGTTCGAGAAGGTGCGCGGCGAGATTGCCGATTGTTTGCCGCAGATCTCAAGGTTGATTGCGGAGCAGTTGGAGCGGATCAGCGGCTGGGATGATTTCTATCCAGTGGCGGCGCCGATTTATTTTTTGGGGCGAGGGCCTTCGTATGCGTCGGCGCTGGAGGGGGCGTTGCTCGTCGGGGAGACGGCTAAGGAACCGGCGGTTGGAATGGCGGCGGGGAACTTCCGGCATGGGCCGGTGGAGATTGTGGATTCGAATTTTCGAGGAGTGGTGTTTGCTGCGCGGGGGAAGACGCGGGCGTTGAATATTGCGCTGGCGAGGGAGCTGGAGAGGTTTGGGGGGCGGGTGCGCGTGATTGGGCAGACGGGAGAGGATTCTGGCGGGCTGGCGATGATTGGGTTGCCGGAGTTGACCGAGAGGATTGCGCCGTTGGTGGATATTGTGCCGGTGCAGTTGGCGGCATTGCGGTTGGCGTTTGTTAAGGGGTTGGAAATTGGGAAGTTTCGGCATACGGGGCAGGTTACGAGGGATGAGGTTGGGTTTTGAGGATCAGATGGAGTTGAGGTGCAGAATAAAAAAGTCAAATTCCGCACCCTTAAGAACGAAGGGTGCTGCATCCAACGGCCGAAGAAAAAGCAGATCCCTCGCTTCGCTCGGGATGACAGCACGTTCGATGGGTGCTGTTAGGTGGTGGTGGCTGCCTCGTTTTTCTCGGCGCGGAAGCCGATTAGAAAAAAGATTAGGACTACCAACGACGCCGCGGCTGGGACCATCCAGATTGCGCGCCAATCGTGGTAGATGGCGCCTGTGGGTAAGGTGCTGGCGTGCATATCGACGACCTTGCCGCAGATCCAGCTGCCCACGAACATGCCGATGCCGTAGGTGATGAAGATGATCAAGCCTTGGGCGGCGGCGCGTAGTGCTTGGGGCGCTTTCTGATCGACGTAGACTTGGCCTGTCACGAAGAAGAAGTCGTAGCAGATGCCGTGCAGGACGATGCCGAGATAGAGCATCCAAACCAGGGCATCGGCGTTGCCGAAGCCAAAGCATAGATAGCGTACGACCCAAGCGAGCATCCCCAACACCAGCGTGTATTTCACACCGATTCGTTTGAAGAAGAACGGCAGCGTGAGCATGAAGAGAAGTTCGGAAAACTGGCCGAGGGTCATCTTGCTAACTGCGTTTTGCACGCCGATTTCATTGAGGAAGGGATTCGTGAAGGCGTAGTAGAACTGCAAGGGGATGCAAATCAGGAACGATGCCAAAGCGAAGACCGCGAAATTTCGGTCTTTGAAAAGAGAGAACGCTTCGGCGGGGAAAATATTGCTGAGCTTGAAACCGTGGCCTTTGCGGAGCGGCGGCGTGTCCGGAAGCGTAAGGCTGTAGACAGCCATGATAAACGAGGAGATGGCGGCGACGCGGACCGGAATGGCGGTCGCTTCAACCGCATGCCCGGTGAAAAACTTGGGAATCAGAGAACCGATGACCAATCCCGCGATGATCCAGCCGAAAGTGCCGAGAACGCGAATCGATCCGAAATCCTGCTTGGGGTCTTTCATCTGGCGAAATGCGACGGCGTTGCTGAGCGCCATCGTCGGCATATAACAAAGCGAATAGGCAAGGAGGATCACGTACATCGAGCTGAAGCCCGTTTGCGTCGATGCGACCCAGAGAAGGACACCGCCGATGGCGTGGAGGGCCGCGAGCAAGCGCTGATTGGCGAAGAGCTCATCGGCCATCAAGCCGACGAAAAATGGCGAGAGCACCGCTCCCAAAGCATTCGTGCCGAAGGCAAGGCCGACCTGCTCACCCGAGAAGTGGAGGCTCTGGCCCAGCCAGGTACCGAGCGTGACGTACCATGCTCCCCAGATGAAATATTCGAAGAACATCATCACGGACAGCCGCAGTCGTATCTGCAGGTTCACGCAGTCACCTCTTCGAGAGCTGAATCACCACGTCGCTTGAAACTTGGATGCTGGCATTGTGCATTTTTCGTGGCGCGGGGACAAGACGGGCATGGCGTGACGTGCCCCTACGGTCATCCATGCGGTACCGGCGTTGAGCGCGATGTGCGGACGGTCACGATTTTGTTGGCTGGCGGTAGGCGGGACCGTTGAGCCAGAGGTCGATGGGGCGCTTCGTACCGGCGGGTGGCTGATAAGGCAAGGCGAGCTTGCGGCCTTCGCCGGCCGAGGCGTATCCGGCATACATCGCTTTGAGGACGACCAGTCCGTCTTCGCCGGTGGATCGCGGCGTTTCTTTGCCGCGTCCGCATCGCGCGAAATGCGTTAGTTCTTGCGGCGTGCCGTAGTTCCAGAGTTCTTCGAACACGGGATACGTCCAACCTTTGGTGGTGGGGGCTTTTTCTACCGCGTAGCCATAGCCACTTTCGCTGTAGGTCGGCATGGCGTTGCCCATGTGGAGGTTGGCGTAGCTGACGCCGGCTTCGCCGAAGACCTCGATCTTGTCGTCCATGCCGCCGCGGCGGGCCCAACTGTTTTCGATGAGCGCGGTTGCGCCATTCGCGAATTCGAGAATGCAGAGGGCGTCGTCTTCGGCTTTGGTTTTGGCACCGTGAACGTAAGTGCCCATCTGGCAATAGACCGACGTGATCGGCGAGCGGCCTAGGAACCAGTACGTGAAGGCGATCCCGTGGCAGCCGAGATCCATAAGCGCGCCGCCGCCGCTGCGATTGACGTCCCAGAACCAATCGCTGTGGGGGCCGAAATGTTTTTCGCTCTGCTTGACGAGATACACTTTGCCGAACGCGCCGGCGTCGGCCATTTCCTTGACCTTGAGATATTTCGGCGTGAAGAGGAGTTCTTCACCGTACATCAGGAGCACGCCGTGCTGCTTGGCAACGGCGATCATCTCTTCACCTTCGGCGATGGTCATGGCAAGGGGTTTTTCGCAGACGATGTGCTTCCCTGCCGCGGCGATGTCTTTGGTCATTTGCGCGTGAAGGCTGTTGGGTGCGCAAATGCTGACCATTTCGATGTCGGGCTCTTTCAGCATCTCGCGATAGTCGGTGAAGACGCGCGGGATGTTGTAGCGCTTGGCGAAATGCGCGGCGTTGCCGGGCGTCGGCGATGCGACGGCGACGACCTCGGCTTCGTGCGGCATGATCCGCAACGAGTCGGCGTGGATGTCGGCCTGGAATTGCGAACCGATGATGCCGATTTTTACTTTTCCTTTGGCGTCCATCTGAGTTCCTTAGTTGTCCCGGTCGCGAAGAAAGGCGAACGAAGATTCAAGAAATCTTGCGGAGATGAGGCGCAGCGGTGCTGCGACCGTATAAGCGTTTGCTGATGTTCGTTATTTCGGCGTTGGGTCGTCGCAGCCGATGAATTCCTGGTTGTAACGATTGCCTTTGTATTCGAGCTCGTTGTGAATTCCGATGCTGGAGGTGTAGTAGCCGCGCACGGTCAGGTGCTTGAGATCTTTGTAGAAGCGGACTTCGACGAGGTCGGTCATGTGTTCGTTGTCGGAGAGCACGGTGAGAACGGCAACACGATCTTCTGGACTGGCATCGAGAAATGTTTTGCCGGTGTAGTGCTGGCTCATCGACTCGATTAGGCGCAGGCCTTCGCGCCACAGCTCTTTCTGGCGCTCATCGCCGCTTTCGCCGACTTGCTGTTCGATGAAATCGACTACCTTCGCGTCTTTAGCGCCGCCCGAATGGCTGTCTTTCGGGATGATCGTTTCGGCGAGTTCGTCCACGAGTCTGTGCTGAGCCGGCGTGAAGAACCGGCCGGCGGATTTTGCGGGGGCGGCCGCAGCGGGCTTGGCCTCTTTCGTCGCCGGAGCTTCCTGCGTCGCGGCGATTGTGGCGGCCGGAAGCGGCAACAACGACGCGCCGATCGCGGTCGCCGAGGCTTTCAGCCAGCTACGCCGATCGTGCCGGATATCGATTGGGTTTCTCTTCGAATCGTCGGACATGTTCGGCATGGCGGCTCCTTAGATGTTCCCTTTCTTCATTTCGTCAGCCAGGTAATCCATCGAGCGCCAGCAGAGGGCCATGATGGTCCATGTCGGATTCTGGCAACTCGCGTTGACGAAAGCGCTGCCGTCGACGACGAAGAGATTTTTTACGTCGTGGGCTTGTTCAAATTGGTTCAGCACAGACTTCTTGGGATCGCTGCCCATGCGCGCAGTGCCGAGTTCGTGGATCGACCAGCCTTCCGTTAGAACGCGCTTGCTTACGTGCATGATCTCGAAGCCGGCAGCCTCGAACATTTCCTGCCCGGTCTCGGCCATGTCTTTCGCCATGGCGTGTTCGTTTTCACCGAACTTGTAATGGAATCGAAGCGCGGGAACACCCCACTTGTCTTTCACGACAGGATCGAGGTCGACGTAATTTTCGTAGCGGGCAAGGACCTCGCCGAACGCGCCCATGCCGATGAACGCACCCTGATTCTTGCGGACTTCTTCCTTGTAGCTTGCGCCGAAGCCGTGGACTTCGGTGCCGGCTGGGAACATCGTCGAGCCGGCGCCACCTTCGAAGCCGTAACCGCGGATGAAGTTGGCATTCTTTTCTTTCAGATTGCGGAAGCGCGCGAGATAGAAGCCGCCGGGACGACCATCGTCGAGTGTCGGCGTCTTGCCGATCTGATTTTTGGCGCGACCGGAAATGCCCGGGCCCATCATGTGTTCGCAGAAGTTGTGGCCGACGTGGGTGCTGGAGTTCGCCAAGCCGTTCGGATGCATCTGCGATTTCGAAAGCAGGAGCAGGCGAGCGGATTCGAGCGTGGAGGCAGCGAGCACAACGGCCTTCGCCTTGACGTGATAGTCCTTCATGGTTTCGTTGTCGACGAAGTGGGCACCGGTGGCTTTGCCGGTTGTGGGATCGGTGGTGATTTCCCGGACGACGGCGTTGGTGCGAATGGTGAGGTTGCCGGTGTCGGCGGCAGGGTAGATGAGACCGGTCGGTGAATCGAACGCGGCATGAATGTCGCAACCACCCTTGCGTTCGCAAGCGCCGCGGCCGTAACAGCGGCTGCGATATTTGTTGTGCTTGAGTCCGTCGGTGGTGACGCCGGCGCGATATTGTGTGAGCGTGCGGCCCAATTTCGTCTTGAGGGCTTGCTGCAGCGTGACTTCGGCGCAATTCAGTTTGGTCGGACGCTGGAAATTGCTGTCGGGAAGCCACTCGAGCCCTTCTTTGACGCCGGTGACGCCGAGATACAGGTCGACCTTGTCGTAGTAGGGCGAAATGTCGCTGTAGCTGATCGGCCAATTTTCGCCGAAGCCGTCGCGGTCGTGGGCTTTGAAGTCGTAGTCGGAGAGGCGAAGCGAGAGGCGGCCCCAGATGTTGGTCTTGCCGCCGAGGCAGCGGGCGCGGACCCAGGCATAGTTCGTGCCGGTGAAGGGATTTTCGCGCTCATCGACGGTGATGTTTTTTACGTAGTCGCTGTCGCCGATGTAGCTCTTGAGATGCTTATCGTGTTCGAAGCCGGGGCCGTAGGGCGGGCGTCGAATGGTGTACTCGTTGAAACTGAGCGAATGGGAGTCCGGTGGGAGGCCGCCACGGTACTTGTTGTCGTAGGGCCACTCCATCGAGCGGAGTTCCTTCTCGATGGGGAGCTTTTTCCCGGCTTCGAGGAGGAGAACCTTGAGACCGTGATCGGTGAGGACGTGACACGCCATGCCGCCTGCTGCGCCGGAACCGATTACAACCGCATCGTATGTTTTCGAAAGATCGACTTCTGAGTCTGCCATCGCTGGAACCTTTCCACCTGCGGGTACCCTAAAATCAGACGTGCGAGACCTGGCTTGGGTTGCGAGGCTCGGGCGCTTCGAAGGAGTGGTTCGATGAGATTTGGACCGTCAACAAGCGCCTCGGCATTCAACAATGGGAGCGGAGGGTTTGTCCAGTGGAACGTCGGGAACGAAGTGCGCATCCTACGTAGGCGTGTGCGATTCGGCACGGTGAACGGGGCGCTACGATCAAGGTCAAATTTGCAAATTGGGCGATTTGGGTAGCGTTGTCGATTGCGGGCATCGGAATTTGCTCGCAGGCTGCTCCGCGACAGGCTGCGGCGAACGGCGTTGCGCAACCACGTATTTCTGCTGTGAAGGAATCGTCGGAGTCGCGCGGATTTGTCGGCGACGAAGGATGTCGCGCGTGCCATGCGAGCGAGTTCGAGAGTTATTTGGGGACGCGGCATCATCGGACGTCGCAGTTGCCGACGAAGGATTCGATCGAAGGTCATTTTGACGCCGGACGGAATACGATGAATTCGCTCGATCCGGCAGTGTCGTTTCAAATGGACGCCCGGACGGATGCGCAGGGCGAGGGCTTTTTCGAAACGGCGGTTGAAGGAAAACCCGGGCACGAGAAGACGCGGACGGAGCAGATCGGGCTAGTTTTTGGATCCGGGCGAAAGGGTCAGACCTATGTTTATTGGCGTGGGGATGAACTGTTTGAGCTTCCGGTTTCATATTGGACGAGCTTGGATCGCTGGGTGAATAGCCCGGGATACGTGGATGGAACGGCGGACTTTAATCGGGGGATCAATCCGCGATGCCTGGAATGCCATTCGACATATTTTCAGACGGTTGAAAGCCCGCGGCCGGGCTTTCACTACGACCGTACGAATTTTGTGCTTGGGATTTCGTGCGAGCGATGCCATGGCGCGGGGGCGGAGCATATGCGGCAGCACTCTACGGGCGCAGCTGCCGGCGTGAATGGGGTGGGCGAGACAAACAGAGTGACAGTGGCGAAGATGCTCCCCGTCGGAATCGAGCGGGATCGCCAGATCGACGTCTGCGCGCAATGCCACGGCGGGATCGGCAGTGGTATTACGCCGGCGTTTTCGTTCAAGCCCGGTACCACGCTGGCTTCGTACATCAGTTTGGAATCCGACCCGCGGGCTCGCGTAGACGTTCACGGGAACCAGGTGGCTTTGCTCGAGAAGAGTCGGTGCTTCCAGTCGTCGCCTGGCATGACGTGCTCTTCGTGTCACGAGCTGCATTCACCCGAACGCGAAGCGGCGAGCTACTCCGATAAATGCCTGACCTGTCACCAAGCCTCAGCCTGCCCCACGTTTTCAAGGATGCCTCGTCAAGCGGTCGTGAACTGCATCGATTGCCACATGCCGCTTCAGAGTTCGACATCGCTTGCCGTCGATATGGAAGATGAGCGCGTTGCCGTGAAAGTGCGAAGTCATTGGATCCAGGTCTATCCTTCCAGCGGCGCCGAGCATCAGAGAACCAAGCCGTAAAGTCCGATCATGCTCTGCGAGCGTTGCCGATGCCCAAAGTTCCGTTTCGTATTGCTCCGATGCTTGCAACGCTCGTTGACTCCCCGTTCACGAGACCCGATTGGACCTTTGAAGAAAAGTACGACGGTGTTCGAATGCTTGCGTACAAAGAGGGGGCAAAGGTCTCGCTGATTTCGCGGAACGCGATTGATCGAACGGACCGCTATCCGAAAATCACGGAAGCCATCGGCAAGCTCAAACCTGACACGCTGGCGCTGGATGGAGAAATCGTTATCTTCGACGATAAACACGTTTCACGTTTTCAGTTTCTTCAGCAAAGCGATGGTCAGCCGGTGTTTGCGGTGTTCGATTGCCTCTATCACGACGGCAAAGACGTTCGAACCGCGCCGCTTTCGGAGCGCCGCAGCGCGCTCGAGCGTTCCGTAAAACCTTCCGCCAACGTATTGCTGTCGGCGCGTCTGGATCCGGACGGGCTGAAGGCATTCGAAGTCGCCAAACGCCGGGGCCTGGAAGGGCTGATCGCCAAGGATTTAGCGTCGAAGTACGTTTCCGGCCGGTCGGGCTCGTGGCTGAAAGTTAAGGTACGAAAGGAAGACGAGTTTGTGGTTGGTGGATTCACCGAGCCGAGTGGTTCGCGCCATTTCTTTGGCGCGCTCCTGCTCGGTGTTTATTCCGGCGGGAAGTTGCAATACGTCGGAAAGGTGGGCACCGGCTTCAACGAAGATACGTTGCGCGTACTGTACAAGAAATTCGCGACGTTGCGGAAACCGCGTTCGCCTTTTTCAGTCGACGTAAAAGAACGAGGCGCAACGTTTGTCGCACCGAAACTCGTCGCTCAGATCGGGTATACGGAGTGGACCAGTGATGGAAAGTTGCGGCATCCGGTTTATCTCGGGTTGCGCGATGACAAGGATGCGAAGGACGTGAAGCGGCAGGAGAAACGTTGATGCCAACACGCAAAAGTGCGTCGAAGAAATCGGAGACCAAGACCGGCGAGATTTCGAACCCCGACAAAATCTTCTGGCCAGAGGAAGGCTACACGAAGAAGAACCTCGCTGATTTCTATCGCGAGGTTTTCCCGCTTTTGCAACCTTATGTTGAAGATCGGATCCTCACCTTGGAGCGTTGCCCGGATGGGATGCGGGGCGGATGCTTCTACCAAAAAGAAAAACCGGACACCATGCCGGCTGAAACCCCGACCAAGCGCATCGCAAACTCGAGCGGGTCGCGAAAAGCGACGAACTACGTTGTAGGTGGAGAGCTTTCGACACAACTGGCGATGGTGAATCTTGGATGCATCCCGGTCCATGTCACCGGCAGCTGCGCGAAGAATTTCCCCAAACCGGACTGGATCTGTTTCGATCTCGATCCGGGGACGGGAAAGTTCAGCGATGCGGCAAAGGCGGGATTATTGATCAAGGAAGCTTTGGACGCGTTGAAGTTGGCGTCGTTTCCGAAGACGTCGGGGAGTCGCGGCCTGCATATATTCGTGCCGATTCGAATTGGGCCTTCGTCGGATGAGGTGCTGCAATTCGCGGAGAAACTGGTGGCGCGAGTCGCAAGCGATCATTCGAAAGAACTGACCGTCGAACATGCGATTGCCGACCGTGGCGATCGCGTCTATCTCGATGCATTTCGAAACGGCGCGGTGCAGACGGTGGTGACTCCTTACTCGGTTCGCCGCAAGCCCCACGCTCCGTTCTCCATGCCGCTGTCGTGGACGGAAGTGGAGCCTTCGCTCGATCCGGCGGACTTCAATCTTGGGAATTTCCGTGAGCGGCTGAAGCGCAGGGATCCATGGGCGGATTTCTTTGAGATCCGACAGAACTTCGCGAATGCGGTGAAGGGGCTTGCCAAGTTGTGACCGCGAAATTCTCGCGGGCAGGTATATCCATGTTTCGCGTTGATCAGGATCACCGGTAGCGCGAAGCGGCTATGAGGACGGAACATGTCTCTGACCAAGTATCGCGACAAGCGCAACTTCAAAATCTCGCCGGAGCCTTCGGGTGACGCCGCAGTTCCTACCGGGCCCCACAAACATCTCCTGTATGTAGTTCAAAAACATCGAGCGACGCAGTTGCACTATGACTTCCGGCTCGAATTTGAAGGCGTGCTGCTTTCCTGGGCGGTGCCGAAAGGACCGTCGCTCGACCCTTCAACGAAACGACTGGCGATGCAGGTGGAAGATCACCCGGTGGACTATGGCGGATTTGAAGGGGTGATTCCGGAAGGCGAATATGGCGGAGGCACGGTGATGGTCTGGGACACTGGAACCTGGACGCCCCAGAGTCCTGACATCTCCGCGGCGTTGAAAAAAGGTGATCTAAAATTTCAGCTGCACGGGAAAAAGCTGCGCGGTTCTTGGGTTTTGGTTCGAACGCATGGATTCGGCAGCAAGTCCGGCAAGTCGTGGCTGCTGATCAAACATCGCGACGATTTCGCTTCGACCGAAGATATCGCCGAGACACAGCCACGGTCCGCGCTGAGCAAGCGACTGCTTGCGGACATCGCGCGGAACGGCGGGGGAGACGTCGAGAAAGCATCGACCGGAGATCCCCAACCCAAAGCTGCCAAGCGCACGCAAACTCGCGCTGCCGCGGCAAAAACAAAACGCTCGAAGGTCAAAAAGTAGAGGCAACGTCAAGCACCTGGACGTGGGTCACAGAGGATGTGTGCCAGCGACTCGAACGTTCGGCTCAAAGGCTAAAACACCTTGTGATAGTGAACGTCGATGCCGTAACCGCCATTCTCATCACGAAGCACTGAGATGGAGACGTTCTTCCGCGCCTGATACTGGACCTGGACGCTTTCGTTCTGAGTTGACGTGATGTCGGTACTGAAGGTCAGCAGGATGTTGCCGGAAACGCGCTGCTGAATCGCCACTTGCGAGCCTGGATTCTGGTTGTTGCCGGCGAGCGGATTCAGAGTGAGCTGAGAAATCCCCGTTAACTTCTGCACCTGCGACGCGACCTGGCTTCCAGCGGCACTAGCCACGACCGACTCCGCACCGACCGACGCTGGCGTATTGCCATTCGAAGCCGCTTCGGCGGTCGTTTGCCCGAACGCCAGCAGATTGATGATATCCGCGGTCGGCAATGCGGGGTCGGACGTGTACGTCGTCATGAGTTTGTCCACCGAACCGCGGATGCTGGCGGCGATGTTGTACTGCTCGACCGTCGTTTTGACCTGGAGATTCACGACAGGATCGGTGCGGACGGGATTCGAAAATGAGATCGTGCCGCTATCGATTTCGAAGCGCTTCCCAAGGAAAAACACTTCCCCGCTCGTAAGAGAAATTCTTCCCAGGATCACCGGATTCGCGGCGGTACCTTGCGCGTTTAGGTTCGCCGAGCCGGCAATGCTGAGCTGGCTGTTGGCAAGATTCAGATTTTGTGACGACTGCACGGCGACGTTTAGCTTTACGCTTCTCGCAAAGCTTGACGGATTACTGACAGTGGTGTCGTCCGAGAATTTCCCAAGCGTCTCGGAGAGGTCAGAGCCCTCGTTGAATGCCAACTTATCGACGACGACTCTACCAGAGAGCATCGAACTATCCTGCGATCCATTCCACGCGAGATCGGCGGTCATTACAGAACGAATACCGCTTTGTCGGATGCGCACTGAATTTGCCCGAAGCGCGAGATTGAAATTCGAATTCTTGCCGTAAATGGCATTCCCGGTCACATTGATCGTGCCACCGCCTGCTTGCGCGGTGAGACGCGAGATGTCGAGCCGATTTCCTTCGATCGCCACGTCACCGTTGAGAGCCTCGATGCCGACAGGGAGCGCGTCCGAGATATATGCCGCGTTCGCGATTCGAACCCGGCCATCGATCGCGGGCTGAGAAAGCGGGCCCTGCGCCTTGAGTTGCACATTCACCTGGCCGGAGGACGTACCGCCACCCGTCCATGGCTGAAGGATGACGAGGTTGACGCTGCCGTCAGCGCTGACGTTCATCGCGCCGCTTCCTTGTAACGGGACCGTGCCGTATAAGCGCATGTCGGTGTTCTCGCCTTTCAGCTCCGCTTGTTCCAGTTGCAAGACGCCGGCGCGGTAATTCATTCGAATTGGAGAGGCATTCGCCAACTTGATTGTTTGCACCTGGATCTGAAGCATCGGTATTTCGGCGCGTGCCTGCAGCTGCGCGGGAGTTTGCAGCGGCCCTTGAAGAGTAGCGTGAATCTCCATTTTGCCCTCGGCGCCGTGCCCTGAATTCGGGACGAAGCGCGCCAGCAGTGGGCCGATGGGAACTTGTCCTGTGTCGAGCGTAACGTTCGCTGGATACCCGGGAGCGATCTCGACACTGCCCTTGGCCTGGATCGATGTTTGCTCGACGTCGGACTTCAGACGAAACTCGGTGTGCTTCCCTTTGGCATCGAGTTGGGCGTCAACCTGATGAAAGCTTTCGCCGCGCATCTCTAAATCGGGAATCTGGAAGTGAGCGGATAGGCCCGGATCGTCTATTGTTCCGGTTCCGGAGACGTTTGCCGTTAGCTGCCCGCTTACGGGGCCCGCAGACCGCTGCAACGCTTGCACCTTTTCAAGTGTGAGGTTGTCGGTGTTAACCGCGATTTCGTAGTGCCTGGACGAGGGATCGTAGGCGAGACGCGCCGTCATTGCTCCCGCTGCCGCGCGAACGTCTCCGTTGATATGAATGGTCTGGCGGTCGGCCTCGACGTTGATCGAGAACAAATTGAGCGGCTCGTTCCAGACGACTGCTTTCGAAAGCTCCAGATGAACATGAGCCGAGGGTTGCTTTTGCGTTCCGCTAGCGGATAGCTCGCCACTGAGCAAGCCTTCGATCGGATAGCTAGCACTCGTCAACTTCTCCAGATCCGCCGCCGAAATCTGCTCGATGCGAGCGTGCGCCGTAAAGGGCGCTAAGGGATCGAGAGACCAATTGACGAGTCGCGTCTTTCCGTCGAACGTCATTCGCCCTTGCGTCGTGTTCACCAACGAGCCGTCAGCAATCGCCAGCGAGCGGGTGTCAACGGCGACATGCGCCCGGACGGATTTCCATTTCGTCTGTGCAAACTGGAGATTCGTCACGGAAAGTTGGCCGTCGACGTGAGGGTCGGCGACGGCGCCGGAGACCTTCCCGGAAAACTCGGCTCCGCCATGGACATCGTAAGCCGCGATCTGTCGCGAGGTTTCGGATGGGGACAAAACCGATATCAGGTCTCCAAGTTCGTGCAGGTCGCGCGTCGTGAGGCTGACCTGCAGCCCCGAATCGCGGCTCACCACGCCGCTCAACGTCAGCTGAGTGTTTCCGGTTCGAATCGTCGATTGCTGAAAGGACGCGCGGTTTTTGGAGGCGTCGTAATCGAGCGTGATATTTCCGTCGACGGGAATCGCTGGCGGAGGGGGCGACAAGGTCTGACGGAGGACACCGTGGGCATGTGCGATGGCATTTTTCAGAGAACCCTTCCAACTGACGTCGAGGTCGAGGTCCGAGAGAGCGGCAATTTGCGGTGCCTGCGAATTGCTGGCGCTGGCCACGCGTACGGCTTGTTCGACGGAGGCCCCCCGCAGGACCAAGCGTAGGGAGCCGGAATTGTTCACGAGATCGATCACGTTCGAATCCGACGTGAATCGACCGCCAAAGACTTCCCCACGAGCTTCGTTGAGGAGAAGCTGACCATTTTTGAGTTGATAGACGGCGCGGAGTGCGAGAATCGCGACGCGTGATTTTCCGGAAGGCACGGTCAAACCAATGCTCTCGAGTGTGCCGTCTGCCATGACACGATCTTGCCAAGCGTTTCCCGCGGCTGTTCGGTACGTGGCTTTCCCTTGCAGCGCCATGTCTCCCGCCGGCAACGTTGGATCTTTGAGGATCCAGCCGATGTCTTCGCCCGATATTCTGGCTTGATACTGGCCGGCAAATTCCGGGTTTGCATAGTTCGAAAGGTCGCCATTCAAAACCAAATGAGAATTTCTCAGCGAGACATCGAGGGTCTCGATCACACAGTGTTTGGCGTCGGCGTTAAAGTGCAGTTCCGCTTTGTGGTCGAAGGTGCGTGTTTGAGCGGCTTGTATCCGGCCCACGTCGTAAGCGACGACGCCTGTATAGGAGCTCGTCAGCCGGCTGAAATTTACCTCTGTTCGGAATCGCTGCAGTTCGGCCGATAGCGGGGTTTGCTGGTCGTCGTACTGCAGCAATCCGTTGTTGATCACAAAGTGGGCGATCTGAACGGCCATCGCTGAACTCGAGGATTGATTGGTCACGGGCGGGGCCGGCAAGTTTGTATGGCCGTCCGCTTCTGTTCGAACGTAGACGACTGGATGATCCACGATCAGGCTCTCGATCCGAACCTGATGATGAAGCAACGGCACAATTTGCAGGCTGACTTGCAGTTTGTCGGCCGTAAGCAATGACGTCTTCGTGGCAGCCGCTGGATTCTGCGCGGTGATGCCATACAACACGACCGAGAGCGGATGCCAGATCACATTCATGCTTCGAACGCGAAATTGAGCTCCGGTACTCTCGCGAGCGCTCGTCAGGATCTTGCCGAGCGCGTAGGCCTGGAACGACTTCGAATGCAGAATAACGATAGCGGCCGTGAAGAGAAACACCGCAGCGAGCGGCATTCCAATCAAAATAACCTTGATGATTCGCCTTCTGTTCATTGCCATGATCTCTCTTCCATCTGCCCTGCGCTGCTTGCGGACAGCTAAAACGCCTGCCCGAGAGTTACGAAGTATTGCGTCGCTTTGACACCCGGGATCGGATTCAAATTTCGGCCGAAATCGATTCGAACCGGCCCAACCTTCGTGTTGTACCGAAACCCAAAGCCTACAGAGTTCGTATAGTTTGTGATGAACTGATGGGCGTTTATGTTGCTGTAGACATTTCCCCCGTCGTAGAAGATGACGCCGCCGAGACTATCGATCAGCTTGATCGGGAATCGAACTTCCGAGTTGAAAATGGCAAGCATTAATCCCCCGTCGGGAACGCTAATCAGACTGCAAGTTGAGGTATCGGCTGGATTGCTACAAACGGGAACGGGACGTTGAGGACCAGCGCCGTTGATCGGGAACCCGCGCAACGAATCGGGACCACCCGAGAAAAATCGTTCGCTCAATGGAACGTATCCGTTGTCACCGAATCCTGCGGCGAGTCCGAGGCGGAGACTATTAGCCCACGTTAACCATGGTTTTACCGGGCGATAGAACGCCGTCTGCCCAAGAAAACGGACAAGGCTGCTCGTCGATCCGAGTGCTGTCGGCGTGACGCCAAAATTGAATGTCTGATACCAACCGCGATGAGCGTCAAGAGCGTTGTCGCGAGTGTCGCGAACGTATAAAGCGTAGACCGTGGAAAGTTTGACGTGCTGGTCTTGCGGCAAAACAAGCTGCGGAATCAGGATGTTGTTCAGATCGGTTTTTTGGTAGCTGTAGCCTGCGACGATCTTTCGCGTGCGTTTTTTGTTGAGTTGATGTTCGACCTGAAAAGACGCTTGCTGCAATAACGCCGTATAGATCGGGTTCTCAGTCGTTCTTTCTGTCGAGAGCGACGCGAGCGATGACCACGCCGAGCCATACAAATAAGGATCCGCGTAGTTGAGCGAAAGGCGTTGGTCGAGCCGCGAAGCGACAAGGCCGATCGAGGCGGTTTCGGCGCGACCGCGAATGTTGTGCCTCGTAAACTGAAACGAACCGCGCGGGCCGATGAAGCTTTTCTGACTGACGGTAAATTTATCCCCAAGGCTGACCGGTGGAAGCCCGGGCACGACGACCGATCCCACTGGGATGTTGCCGTTGCGCGGGACGATTTCCAAGCCACCACCGACATCCATCGTGTTGCGCCGCGATTCGTGGACGCGAATCACGACGATTTGCTGACCGTCGTCGGAAGTTGTGGACGCAATCGGCGCAACGCTCGCCCAATCGAAAATGTTCACCGCGTAGAGGTCGCTCTCGGACTTCAGCAATTTTCCCTGGCTGAGCGGTTCGCCGTCGTAGACGTTCGGCGATGTCAGCGAGCGGATGAATTTCGGCTTGGTGTGCTCGGCGCCAAGTAGAACGACTTCTTCGACTCTGACTTCGCGACCTTCGTCGACTTTGTAAATGACGTCGACTGAATCCGTGTCACCGTTGTACGCCGACACTTTCGAATCAAACTGCGCGCTCGGGTAGCCGTGATTTAGATACCAGGCGAGAATCTGGTTGCGGTCGGTCTCCAACAAACGAGCCGAGTATGGCTTCCCTTGTCCGAGTTGGAGGGGCTTCTGGATGCCTTTGAGCTGGACTGGCTCGTCGGTCGCGTTGACGGTCGCAAAGCTGTGAACTTTCGCCTGCGGACCCTCCTCGATTTGGAACGCAATATCGATGTCCGGGTCATGGTCCGTCACGACGGGAGTGACCTTCACCTTCGCAAAACCCGCGTTTCGGTACATGGTCGTCACCGACGCCGCGCTTCTTTTAAGTAAGTCTTGACTATATTTGCCGCGACTGAGAATCAGTTTGGCCTGACGGATCACGATGTGAGACTCGAGCTGTTCCGTCGTGAAGTATTTGTTTCCTGCGAACCGAATGCTGGTGACCTTGTGCTTGCCGCCTTTGTCCACGTAATAGACGATAGTTACGTGGTCGGCTTCTTTTGTCACATGCGTATCGACCGCGACGTCAAAAAAACTTTTCGCTTGAAAATACGAGATGAGGTTGCGCCGGCCTTCATCGATCAGATCCTGGTCGACGGAATTTTCCTGGTAGACGGGTATCAGCTTTACGACGGTGCGACGCCAGATGCGCGCCCCTTCAATTCGAATGGCCACCGTGGGCCCTGGATCGATCATCAAAGCGAGATTTACGCGATTCGTTTCGGAGTCATAAGTCGGCGTCATTTGAACGCTCGGCGCCAGGCGGCCCAGCTTTCGGAAGTGAGCGCGCAAACGATCGAGCGATTTATCGATTCGGGTCCGGGAGTACGTGACTCCCGACCTTAGGGAAGAGAGGCTGATCTTCGCCGGGAGCGACGTCAACGCGTGTCGCACGTCAGCGGCCTCCTCCGGTTTTACGCCTTCGATGTTGATCTCACCAACTTTCGCTCGAGTGCGCATTACGCATTCGAACGCGATATTGACGAGGTGATGTGCGTCGTCGACCTGAGTAGTTGCTGAAACCGAACTCGCGAAGTATCCCTGCGTCTCGAGAAATGTTTGAAGCGTCGTTTCTTTATCCGACAGTTCTTCCTGGACAAACGGCGCATCCTGCGCGATGTTCACCGCTTGCAGCAATTGGGTGTAAGAAATCGATTTGGCGGCGCCGGGAAACGTGATTAGCCCAACCTTATATACAGGCGGCAGCAGGAATAGGACGCGCAGACCATCGGGCACGAACTGGATGCTCACTTGTACGGTCTTGAATCGACCGACCTGCTCGAGAGCGGCGACGCTGGCGCGGACGGCATCGATCGAAAACGGCTTGCCCTGCTCTTGCTTGATCAAGCCGCGGAGTTTCTCGACATCCGCGGAGGGTTGGACGGCGATTTCGACCTTGTTTACCGTGCGGCCTTCGAATGCGGAGTTAGGGTCGGCTTCGGCCGTCCGAGGATCCTGCGCTCGCGCCGCGCCGGTACACATCGATAGTGCAACCGCAACGAAGAGCAGGACGATAAGGCGCAGTTTGCGTCCATTCATGCGCTCGTTCCCGAAATTTTCAGCTCGCGCCAAGCTGTGTCGGTTTCCGCGCCAATGAGCAGGATCAGGTTCGCCAGGTAAATCCAAAGCATGAGCACGATGAAACCAGCGAGCGCTCCGTAGAGCGTCGGGACATTTGATCCATGCGCCAGATAAATCTCAAAGCCTAGTGTCGCGCCTATGAATGATAGTGCGACGACCAGCGTGCCCGGCGTGAACCATTTCCAGGGGTGGCGCACATCGGGGAGAAAATGATTGATCAAATTGATCCCCATACACATCAACAACAACGTGGCGATCCACCGAATAAATCTCCACTGCACCTGAAACAGGATAAAAAAGCGCAGGTCGTGTGAAACCGTTACCGCCACCAAATGGCCAAGATTCCATAGCGCAAAACTCGCCAACAAAAATAGAGCCGCAACGATAGTCGCGCAAATGGCCACCATTCTTTTTCTCACATAGCTACGTTGATCGCGAGCGCCGTAGGCGACGCTCAGCGCTTCCATCAAGCTCATGAATCCCGACGATGCGCTCCAGATTGTCGCCAGGAGGCCAAACGAGAAGAAGCCTGCATAACCGTGCGAAAGCTGAATCATCGTCGTCAGCACGAGATTACGCGCTTCCCAGGGAAAATATGTCGTGACCCAATTCGCAAAGGCGTCCCAGCGGCTCGTCGTCGGAATCCATCCCAGGAAAGATGCGAGGACGAGGAAAAACGGAAATAGAGACAGGACAAAGTAGAAAGACACTTGTGCGGCTAAGTCCGCACAAGCATCGGAATTAAGCCGGTTCCAAACCCTGACGATCAGATTCAAACCGACGCCCCCAAGAGAGCCTGTTCACGAAAACCCGCGAAAAACGAATTCCCGCGCTAGATGGAACGCTAACTGCTCGGATTCGACCCACCTATCCCATGAACCATGTAACGAATTGGAGGAATGTTGGTAGAGCCTGACAGTGCGGAGTGGCACGCCGGCAGCTGAGGATGCGAGCTGAAGATTGCTCAGCGTTCTGGACCCGCGACAAATTGGACGGGATTTAAATCACCGAACAAAAACGGGCGAGGATTAACCTCGGTGCGCGAATTCCCGAGAGAACTGGGAACGCCTCTCGCGGAATTCACACTGCGCCGCATTCAGGAACCAGATTTGCCTCCACAGCAGCTTCTGTTGCCAACAGAACTGATCCGAAGAGAGAGCGTTCGAAGGATCGCGCCGGCCGCGGCCCGTCCGGCACAACCGAGTCAAACGAGACAGTCCTGAAACGAAACCAACACCCACCTCGCCATACCCAAGAAGCTGGTTCTAGGACCACGCTTCCCGAACCTATTCGGGGTTACCACGTAAACTGATTGCGAGTTGCCGTAAAGGGAGGGGTTGCAATTACTTAGCGGGTTTGGTCGCCAGCCGCCCCAGTCTTCGACTGGCTCGATTCTGAAAGTTCCAGCCGGACGAAGTGATGGGTCATACGGCTATCGGTTAGGAGAAGCGCGTCGCGCAATCCCTTGTTGCCTGCTTCCTTCTGTCCGGCAGCGAGGCGTAAAGTGCCTGCGGTGTATTCCCACCAAACTTTCGAATTGCTGCGTTCCGCCTGCTCCTGGGCTCGCGAAATCCCGGTGGTCAATCGTTCGGTCCACTTGGCGGAGTCATACCCGTCAAGATACTCAGCGGATCGAGCGGCCCAAATGAGATTGGACAGCTCCGTGTCCGCAGCGACTTGCCTAAAAATCGCCAACGCTTCAGCTTTCTCGCCGCAGGAATTGAAGGTTTCCGCCAACAGGTATTTCGTTCGAGCAGAATCTAGAATTCCTTGGAGTCCGTTTTGCGTGAAATCCAAGCCCCTCACCGGCTGACCAATCGCGTTTGCTTCGGCTAGCGCCTGTTTGCACTGACCGATTTTTGCCTGCGACTGTATTTGCTCCAGTTTCACTTCAATCCAGACTTGTCGAACATTCAGCCCACCTTCTTCCCTGCCGAAAAACCTGTCGTGAAAAAGGGCGGTGGCTCCGTTGAAATCGTTCGCCTCCGCTTTGTTGAGGGCAAGCTCATACAGCAGCGCAATCGGCATACTTTTCAAATCGGGATAGCGTTCGAGCACTTGTACCCGTTGCGCCGCAGGTTTGTCCAGGACGGCAAGAGCGGTCGTTGCGCCGGAATAGTTCATCGCATTCTTGGGATCGTTGGCGATGCCCTCTTCGAACACGGCCAACGCCTTCGTAGTGTCATGGATTTCGTGCAATAGGGCCCAACCGAGGCTCGCATTCAACGCGGGAATGTGGGCGTGCGACTCGATCGCTTCGTTCCATTCACGCAAAGCGTCAGAAGTCATCGCCCGTGCAAAGAGCCACGTGCCAAGCAAGTAGTGAGCGGTTGCGTCTTTTGGATTCGCGCGGAGTGCCGCTTGGAGGGCTGCGCGTTCCTCTAAGCTACTCGGGAAAACGTAGAGAGTGGAAAGTTTTGAGGCTCGGGAGTAATCGCCTTCGCCCGACACACCGGATTTTTCTCGGCAGTAGCCGAACAAGTAGATAACAAGAGGGTTGTCCTGCGGCGGTTGGAGGCCCGGTTCGTGTTGATCATCGGGAACTGGAGGATAGTTGCGCGAAAGGACGTTTGCCGCTTTCGAAAACAGCCCCAACCGCATGTATTGAGCGGCGATATTGAGTACTCGATTGGGATCGGCGGCGAGATGGGCGAGATCAGGACTACCGGCCTCTTCGCGGAGAAATGCGCTAAGTGGGAATCTTTGCAACAAGAGTTGAGCCTGCTTTGTCTCTGCTTGCTTGTCGCCGGCGCCGGTGAGGGCTACTTGAAGCTCGAGCGCACGCAGATCGTCGGGCATTGCAGCAAGAGTCTCCGCAACGCGCTTCCGAGCCGCTTCCAACTTTCCATGTCTCGCATCCCACTCGGCGATCCGCAATGCGGCTGCAGCTCGATGTTCCGGCGATCGCATCGCGGCTTCATAAGCGTCCAACGCCTCCGCATCTTTGCCAACACCTTCGAGGGCCATGCCCTGATAGTAAGAAACCTCCCCGTCAGTCGTACTTCGCGTGTGTGCAGCCGCAAGCAGAGACTTCGCATCTTCGAACCGCTTCAGGCTGCAAAGAATCCGTCCCTGTGCCTTCTGCAATTCGAAACTGGTCGGAAACATCTTCAACGCCTTTGCGTAGATCTCCATCGCCGAAAGCTTGTCACCATTCAGTTCCCTGTCATCACCAGCTTGGAGCCAATCGTCTTCCGTTCGAACGCTTTCGGACGGAATCACATAGTTCGGTTGTGGCCCCAACTCGATGTTGGAGTCGTCAGTCCAATCGTATTTACCTTCCGTCTGGCTCAAGAGAATTGTGCCGTCCTGGCCGTGCAGTTCGAATGTGTACTTTCGATTGCTGTCCGGGTGTGGAACTGCTTTAGACCAAGTTTTTTCCGGTCCAAGGTCTTTCGTTTCGCTAAACAACTCCTTGCTGCCATCGAGCAAACGAAGTGTGGCACCCGGAATTCGCTTATTCGCATTCAGGGAAATCACTAACGAATCTTTCTGGCGCTCCAAATAAACTGCACCGGCGAGGTTCGCGAGTGAAATTCCTCCCGTCTCCCGGACCGGAATCCAGTATTCCGAGAAGCTGATGTGTTGGCGCGGCTGCAGATACGCGTAAGTCTCCTGATTTCGAAATAGTCCCCCCTGAACCTCCGCATACGCGCTGTTGTCGTCGGACAATGCGTTGCGCCAGTCAAGTCCGTCGGCATCGACACCCCAGGACCAGATCTTTTTCGCGGGCAGTTCATCGTATCGCGCAAAGTGCGCAGTGCCAGTATTCGAATGAGGATTCCAGATCCCCATAAATTCTTCTCGGCTGCCATGCGCGAAGAGAGAAACAGGGCCGTCGGTCTGGTTCTTGATGACGCTCAGGTCTTTGCCTTGTTCATCGACCGGCCATCTCTGAATCTCTGCGAATCCATGCGCAGCCGCATAGCGCATCGGATACTGGATGTGCGAATCGTCCCAAACGCGCACAGCGGCATTGCTCCACCAGTAGAAGCGCTGTCGCACGTCGTTGCGATTGCTCAATCGGACGCGCTGCTCAAGCACCGTCGAGCCGGGCCGCAGAATCAACTCGACGCTCCATTCCATGCCGTAAACGCGATCGATATTTCCGACTGTGACGGATGCGCTTCCGTCATCGTGTTTCGAATACGCAAAATCGACCGGCGACATCGACATCCAGTTGTGTGAGACCGGGAAGTTGAATTCGACGCCAAAAGCCGCCCACGCGCCTCGATACCCAATCTGGGCTTTTTTCAGCGACGAATTCGCGTAGAACATGGATTGGCCGCTGATCTTGTCGATGCAGGTGTAAACGTGGCCGCCGATGTCGGGCAGGATCGAACACTTCAGATATTCGTTCTCGAGATATATGGCGCGTAGGTTGTGGTTGCGGCGCTCTCCAGTCAGTTCGTTGCGCAGCGTATAGGGATAGTTGAATCGAGTTGTTGCGAGCTGGTCGAAGGGCGGATTCGGATCAGGATTGCCCTCTTCGTAGACGGGAAGGGTCAGCGTTCCTTCCCAGACGCGAACTTGAGCTTGCGCAGGAATTGCCAGAAAGAAAAACAGAATCAGGTACGCCCCTGGCACGGTCGGCCTACTTCTCGACACCGATTTCATAGCCCTAACTCCGTCATTTCCCCGGCTGCAACTCGGGGGTTGCAATGTCTACAGGGTGATCTGTCCCGTCGACCGAGCCATGCCACACTCCGCCGCCAAAAGTCGTAATGTATATCGCCTTGGGATTCTCCGGGTCGGGAATAACGCGATGTCCCCACTTGAAGTTGAACCCGGGAATTCGGCTCCAGTGCTCGCCGGCATCCCGGGAAATCCACGCAGAAGACTCAAACCCCGTAGCGTACAGAATTTTTCCGTCGCGCGGATCAATCGTGACGTCGTAGATGTGGCGATCCCGATCCAGCACTTGTTTCCAGGTTTTACCCGCATCCTCGGACAGGTAAATCCCACCGCCGTCGCCGTGTTCGCCCTTGGCTCGCGCCCAAGTCGCCAAGTAGAGGCGGTTTGGATTTTTGGGATCGATCGCCAGACCATTCGGGGCGTTCACTTCTTCCGGCATGGCCACAGGCGTCCAATGCTCGGCGCCGTCGGTGGAACGATAGATCGCACCGTCTTTATCCGTCCCGATGCTTCCATCTTCCGATCGCCGCGCAATCAACAAATACAGGACTCCGTTGTCGTCGCGCGCGATCCGCCACGCGAACGGCTCCTTTTGTGTGATGCCGTAGTTTTTCAGCGTCCAGGTCTTGCCGCCGTTCGTGCTTTTGTAAACGCCTCGACCGAAACCGGTCACATACAACGTCCGCGCATCGACAGGGCTTGCCGGGTCGAGAAGAATAAAAGTCGCGGCCGTTTGCTCCATTCCGTCATTCGACTTGGTCCAGGTTTTTCCACCGTCCCGACTAATGCAAACGCCTCCACGATATTTTCCAACGCCGCTTCGCCGCCACATTTTGGGACGCGGCAAATCGTGCGTCCAACTATTCACACTCCAAACGCGGCCTTTGACGGCTGGATCAAAGACGATCCAGTACGTGGTGTTTCTCCAATCGCGCGGAACCCCGTCAGTCGATTGGATCCACGATTTTCCGCCGTCTTCGCTTCGAAACAATCCAATGTCAGTTGTCGAGATGAACTGCCGATTCTGATCGAACGGATCGAAGTGATAGCCATACGACGTCGTCACATCGAGGCCGGTGCTCGTCCAGCCGCCATCCTTCGATTTTTGCGAATAGACGGCGTTCCATGTCGCCCCGCCATCGGCAGATTTCATGGTTCGGCCCAGATCGGTGGCATAGACAAGATTGGCGCCCTGATTCGCGACGGAAAGCGTCAGCGGATTCTCGGCCCAGTCGGAACCGAACTTTTCGGTAATCCACGCGTCGTGAATGTTTGTTCCCGCAGCTCCCACCGTGCTGATGTCTTCCTTCCAGACCGGCAACCAGGTGTGGCCGGTGTCGGTTGTCTTGGCGACACCCATGTATTTCAATCCGCCGTCTTCGAGATCTCGGTAAGAAACGTATGCAATCTGAGGATGAAGCAGACTGGTAGCAATCGCGCGTAGCTTCACATCGCCCTTGCCAAATTCCACTTTGCGCCAGCTCGCACCCATGTCGTCGGATACGGATGCAACGGATTCTTCGGAAATCGCGTAGAAGATAGGGATTCCGATTGTGAACCCAACGGAAATGTCCGTGATTTTCTTCCCCGCCGGAGCCGCGACTTCCTTCATAGCGGAACCGTTCCAAATGTTAATGAAGTCCGATCCGGCCACAACCACGAGTCTGTGTTCTTCCCGAGGTGCTTGGTTCACGAAGATCTTGAGTGCGGCCCCCGGCAGGTCGCTCAGCTTTGACCAGCTCTCTCCGGCATCGCGCGAAGTGAACAATCCGAACGCGCCCGTGGTTCGATCACCTGCTGCGGCATACAAAACCTTAGAGTTGCCCGGATCGATCGCCATTGCTGAAATGCTTCCAAGTGGGTTCGGCTCGGCATTCAGGTCCTCATCCGAATGATCCGAGCTCATCTTCACGCTCTTCACTGCGCCCGGCTTCGGATATATCAGTTTCCAAGTCTCACCACCGTCTTGGCTGCGCCACAGCCCCGTCGACTCGACATAGATGACGTTTTTGTCGGATGGATCGAAAACGAAAAACTCCGCCACGCCCCGAAGATTGAACATGCGCCACGACTTACCACCGTCATGAGTAATGTAGGCTCCGGTCATGTCGCAGGCGACCAGCACGGTGTTCGGATCATGTGGGCTGACTTGGGGACGAAACATGGCGCCGCCACCGCCCGGCCCCACGATATTAAAGTTACCGGGGCGCTGTCCGAAGACCGGAGTTGCCAGTGTCAGTAGCAGCGACAGTTGAGCCAAAATCCTCATGAGTGATTCATCCGTCGTGAATTTAAGGTAGCTTGGAAGCGTTTTTGTCAGAAACGCGCATCGCTGTCAATCGGTACTTCCGGTTTTTCCGGAGTATTTCTGCAATTCAGCTTATATTTTCTACACGGCTCACAAGTGCCAAGAAAATGAAGCGACGAGGCATTTCGCACCCAACCTCTCCGAAGGAGTCAAACTGAACCCGATGATCACATACAGAATCGCCGCCTGTTTCTTCTCTGGCTTCTTGAGCCTAGCACCTCCAACGCTGGCCCTCGCTCATTTCGCGTCAGACCAGACCGCGAATCAATATTTGAACACCACCGAGACCGTGGCAAAATATTCGGCCAAGGATTTCGCACCGGACGGTGACCTATCGAAACCGCTCTGGAAGCAGGCCCACTGGGTCGAGTTCGACCACGACGCAGCCGGAAAGACCGAAAATCCAGCCGTCAAAACCCGAGTGGCCGCGGTTTGGAGCGACCGATATATCTACTTCGCGTTTTCGGGCCACTACGAGTCGCTGAATATCTTCGAAGGCGAAGACGTTATCAAAGAACGATGGGAACTATGGAATCGTGATGTCGTTGAGGTTTTCCTGAATCCCGAACCAAACCGCATTTCGCACTACTACGAATTCGAAGTGGCTCCCAACAATCAATGGATTGATCTGGAGATCGACAAAACGAAAACACCGTTCAACGACGCTTCCTGGAATTCAAAGTTTGAGCATGCGACCAAGATCGATGAGAAGCAGCACCTGTGGCTGACTGAAATGCGGATCCCTCTGTCGGTCATCGGCGCAGACGCGATCCACACTGGCGAAATCTGGCGCGTAAATTTCTTCCGCGCTGCGGGACGCGGCGGGGATGACCACCGGGTCTTCCTTGCCTGGAGCTCGATTCCGCAAGGCGGCACGTTCCATGTGCCAAACCGCTTTGGAATTCTTCGATTTGTGAAATAGCCTTCGGCGGACTAATTCGCTTGATGAATGTAAGCGCCACCCGGCACGAGAAACGCAATCGGCCAAGACTCCTGTTTACTTTCGACCAACTCTGCCCATTGCACTAGAACCGAGTCTGGTTCGCGCAAGAGCCTAAGGCCCGGCATAACTTCTGCGATCGACGCCGCAACTGTGAACGCTTCGCCTGGCGCTGTAACGAGCGAGATATTTATTCCCAATTTTTCTTCCGCAAAGCGCTCCGCGATCCTCGCGTCATCGATCATCTGATAGAAATACGGCCTTCCCGACAAGAGCGCGTTATAGACGTAGTTCGCCAGGACGCCGGACAAGGGGTTCATGTAAGCATGATCGAAGTCCAGCTTGCCCAGCAGTGGATCGTCGGGTGAAACCGCGGTGTAGGACATGCGCGTTTCGCCGAGGCCACGGAAATCAAACGTGACAACGTCGTGCCCGGATCGAAGCAGTTTTTCAATTTGCGGCCAATCCGAAGCTGTCGCCTTCCCCGTCTCTTTGAAAAAGAGCACGGCATCATATCGTTTCTCCGTCTTGTGGATGTACAGCAATGGCATGACGAGCAATCGGCTGTGGCGCAATCTATATTTGTCGATCTGGAACTCGCCGTACTTCGTGCTTCCTTCCGTTTCCCAGGTGATCTGATTCAGTCCCGCCGGCGCGCCATTGAACTGGGCCATCGTCCACTTCTCGATGTCTGGCGCTCCGAAACCCCGATATTCTGTTGCCAAGCTCTTTTGCGCTGTACCTTTGTGTTTCACATAATACTCGCGAATCACATCCATCAACGAACGCGCATCCCGCTCGTCAAGCATCAATTGCCCGGAATGCGTGCAAAGCAGATCCTTGTCAGGCAATTCCTTCGCGGCCACTAGCCCGGACCGCAGCGGCATTCCGTTGAACCGATCCAGAAAATCCAGCGCCGCTTCCTGATTTTCGTCCGAATACTGATGCCCGTGATAACCCTCCGCTATCGCGATTCGGTCGGCGTGGTCAAACCGTTCGTAGACTCTCTGCGCTTCTCGAAACGATTTGCGAGCGCCTTCAATCGGGAAAAAATCTTGAACCGCCGAAGCAATCATTACCGGTCGCGGGTACATCAAGAGCAATAAGCCCGTGTAACCGACCCGATTCGAAAGCGTGGCGGCCAAATCCTGCTCCGGATCGCTGTCCGGATCGAAGAAAATGCGATTCCCCATACGCATCGGCATCGAGGTGATGTAACAGGACGGCACCAGAACTTTTATGCGAGGATCGAGTGCGGCGATCAGCGCAGTCTGCGTGCCGCCGCCACTCGTGCCCGTAATGCTGATCCGTTCGCCATTGACATCAGGGCGCGTCAAAAGATAGTCGACCGCTCGCATCCCGTCCCAAATTTCCCAGCGCGCCAGATTGGCGTCGGCAAGATACGCAAGATTTCCCATCACCGCGTGTTCCGCGCAAACAAGGTTGTAGCGGCTCTTCCCCGCCTTCGCATCCCAAAATTGACTGCGTTCTCCTTGACCGATCGGGTCCCATGCGATCACAAGATATCCGCGGCTCGCCAACCTTTGGCTCAGAACTTGATAGTGAATTTTGCCGTTCGTTGCGTGCCCCGCAGGAACCAGCACTGCGGGGTGTTTTGTTGAGTGATCATCCGGCACATAAACAAGTGCCGTGACATAAACTCCAGGAAGGCTTTCGAAGATCAGCTTTTCGATCGAGAACCCTTCCATCTTAATTTTGCCGGTGATTCGAGCGTGAAGATCGGTCTTCTGCTCCGGCAACCCACCGATCATTTCAAGCAGGCTCCTCCGCATCTCCTTCTGCAGCCGCTGCAACTCTTCTTGAGTCCGGATCGACTCCCAGAGTCTCTGCTGGGCTTCATCTTGCCGCCACGCTTCGTCCAGTTGGTATTGCAACAGCGGAGTGATCTGCGGACCGGATTTCGCTTTTTGCAAGACTTCGAATGCATCCGCGGGAGGTGCGTTCTGCGCAAATGAAACGGACGGCAAGCAGAACATCAACAGGAATGAAGAGAAAAGCAAAAAGAGGCTAAGGCAACGGTTCACTATTTTTCACCGTCAGCGCGCCCATTGCATACCAACCATCGGATTGCCGGCCCTCGTTCGCCAGTCGGATCGCGGGAACTCCAGTTCTAGGATCGAGCAGCGCAATCCTAACCTCGTAATTTCCTTCGGCAAGATTTTCAGGGACATAAACGGAGCCATCAAAGACCGCATCACCGGGAAGCCACCGACGTATGTCCACCGGGATCGGAATGCGCACCGCTTTCGTTCCGGACCGCAGTTCCAGCGCAAGATCGTATTGGGCGTAAACAGGAGCTATTCCGTCGTTCAGCCACCACATGTGCACAGGCATCATCGCGCCTGGCTTTACAAATTTGCTGTACTCCAATCGCCGCAAAATAAATCGGTACCCGATCTTTTTCTGAAATTCCTCAAACTTGCCTTTCCATTCGCTAGGAATCGGCGACGATTTTATGTTCACCGTGCTCACATGCCAGCGAAGCGCTTGCGCAAGGATGTAGTCCACGTCGTACCCGCGTTCCTTCCATCCGGGCACCGTGTAACAGGTCTCAAGCGACACAGGGCTCTTTTGCCACACGTCTTGAATTCCGGTTCGTACAATTTGCTGCGGATAGATTTCCAGCATTTCCGCAGGAAAATAAGGATCAGTAGAGCTCACTCGCATGTCACCCCAACAATCCAACCGCCACCCCGCGCCATGTTGCGTGCCATAGGCTAACGCCTCGGGTTCATCAAAGTTCACTAGGAGTGGAGTGTGCTTGAACGCATCCAACCAAATATCAATCAGAGCTTTCTGCGAAGAAAACGCCGGCATGTAAGGGCTCCAGCCCTCGCCCCAATATCCTACCGAAGAAATATCGACGCTATCCAAATAGGGAGTGCCATCGTAACGTGCGCCCGCTTCAGCTACCAATTCACTCCAATACTTGAAGTACAGCGGATCGGAAAAATCCGGCTGCCAGATTTTCCCGTCTTTGTCCGAATCCTTGTTCGCGCGCTTAGCCCCGGATTTTCGAAACCACTCGGGAAGCGGATCTTGATTCGAATACGGCATCAAACGGATGGCAAGTTTTTGTCCGTGGGCACGAGCCTCAGAAATCGCGAGATCAATAATCGCCCAATTGAATTTTCCAAGGTCTGGCTCGAGAACATTCCAATACCAACGGCAATAAGAAACGGACCCTTCGGGAAAATCCGGAGCAGTCGTGGCCGGAGATATTTTCGCAACAGGTCCGATCTCCGACCACTTCAGCGGTGGGTTTGGTTCTTGCCCGTTGAAGCGCTGAAATGTAGTGATTCCCATTCCTGGGTTCACCAGCACGTCGCTGATTTCCATAGGCCTGACAACGACCCCATTTCGCTGGGCTTGCGCGGCGCCGCCAGCAAGAAAGACAATCAACAACGACCACAGTACGAGAGAAACGCAAAGCGTTCCGCTTGAGCGCACGTTGCGACATGAAGGCAGGAAAAGCACCTCAGGTTTCGTTTTTATTCTTTATATTGCGTTTTATTTCGCCAAACTTAGATAGTTCTTTTACAGCAGCTTGTCAACGCTTTCCGATAGAGAGTCCGACGAGAGGAGCAGCAAAACGGCGATCGCGAGCAGTAGAGGGCGATGACCCTCAACACCCAAGCGAATATTAGAAGAATCAGACTAACTCAGCGAGTCGGTCAGCAGCAGACTAGCTCCGCGGCTCGAGCAGGCCATCGGCAAGGATGGCACCCAAACCCTGCTCAAGGACATGTACGCAGCGCAAAAGACCGGCGTTCAGGCGATGACCAGGCAACCGTGGGCCGCAAGGCTAGCCAGGCTGCGGCCGCAACCGGGCGTGGGCTACGGCGCTTTGCACGGAATCCTAGGCCATTAGCGAAAGGACAGCCAAGCATGTCCGCATCCAACCGAAGTGTCATCCAAAAGGCTTGCCGCGCAATTCTCGCAGACCGGCCAACCACGCCGTCTGACCTCCTGAAAGCCACAACCATCCTTTGGCGCCTAGAAGCTTCAGCAAAGAAGGGCAGGCCCCGTGGCAGACCCTTCCAAAGGCGTCAGCCAAGAAGGAAGGCGGCACATCAGCGTTTGGAACATTCTGACGACGATTCAATAGCGGTGCTCACCGTTGAACGAGTCAAACAGGTTGCCGAAGTCTTAGCCGTCGCTGCCCACAGGCAATTTGTACGTTCGAACGAAGACTGAGCGATCGCAGGTTGCCCAAAAATCCCACGGGCAAGCCAGACCGAAGGAGAACCGCGCTCACGAAGCCGCCGACCCTCTTGCTGCATCCAAATCTCAAGCATTCAAACCGAGCTAGATGCGCGGGAGAGCGACGTGGGTCAACATTGGAAATGTATTTGTACGATTCTGCTGTTGTTATTCACAAACGCTCTATTTTCCGACAGCGCGCGCTGTCAGACCGAGCCCTTCAAAGCTTTGCCATCCGCGCCGCCTCCATTTGAACCAAGATTCCAGGTCCCTTCGGCGGGGGCTTTCAAATTCACTCCTCTGTCTACGGCGAGGTTTGAACGATACGGAAGGCGAGAAGACTTGGGTGAGCAGGGCGCGGCGGGAAGCTCGCAACAGCCGCAGACTCAAACGCAACAGCCAATTCATGAAGGACTGGTAAAGCGCTCTGTGAAGAGGACCTTGGAGGACCAGAAGGAGCTTTACCTAACTCCCTTTAAGCCTTCCAATTTTAAGTGGGACGCGCTGGTGCTGGGGGGAACAGGGGCGCTTTTGGCCTCCGACCGGCACATCGAGACACACATTGGCACGGCACATCAGTCGATTTATCAGGCCACATCCGACGTGGCGATCGCCGGACTGGGAGCGTCGCTGGCAGGAGTGTGGGTCTGGGGCATCAAGGGCGATCATCCGCACGCCAAGGAAACGGGTGTGCTGGAATTGGAGACGTTGGTCAACACATTCCTTATTTACACGCCGATGCAGCTAGTGGCGGGACGGCAACGCCCTGACGAAGGAAACGGGAATGGAGATTTCTGGAAGCATCACAACATTAACACTTCATTCCCCGGTGGACACGCAATGTTCACGTTCGCGATGGCGACAGTGGTGTCACACGAATATTCGCAAAAATGGGTGCAGGTGCTGGCTTATTCGGCGGCAAGCATTGTGACGGTCAGCCGGTTCATGGCCCGGGATCACTGGTCGTCGGACATGTTCATAGGATCAGCGCTGGGAATCGGAATCGGAGCTCATATCTTTCATGCGCACTGCGATCCGCAATTAAGTGATTCGTGCAAACACCACGTGCGGTGGATCTTCTGAATAAGAAAACAGAGTCTCAGTCGAGAAACTCTAAAGAGACTAGGTGTCCTCCTTGGAGCGCGACTCGCTTCTGATAGAACGTGGAACGGTTGATGATCATCCCAGCCGGAGAGGACGAAAAAGAGATCGACGCCGCTCCAAGTCAGGCGTCCGGCCGCGCACGAAAGAGAACTCTTACGATTGGTTGTCGTCACCGTGCTGAATTGGCATCCTCGGCTCGAAAGTGTCTCCCGGAAGGTGAGCCAAGATTAAGGCTGCGACGCGATGCGCTTCCGGTCGGTCTTGATCGCCAATTCCTCTTCTGGTTCTACATGAACAAGAACCTCTGCGACTTGCGGCAGTACCCTGCGAACTTCGTCTTCGACCTTGTGTGATAGCAGATGCGCTTCGCGCACAGTTATTTCTCCGTGGACCACAATGTGCAGGTCCACATAGAAACTGAATCCCAGCTTGCGAACGAGACACTTGTCCAAACCAATCACCCCTGGGAGCTGTCCGGCAATCGCTCGAACCTCTGCTTCGGTGCTGGGGTGGGGCGCAATGTCAGCCAATTCAAGAACCGCAGGTCGTAATTGCTTCCAAGCGTTATAAAGAACGACCAGAGAAGCCGTAACGGCTGCCCATCCGTCAGCCGCCTCCCACCCAGGCCCTCCGATCAGCGCGATTGAAATGCCAACGAAAGCAAATCCCGATGTGAGGGCGTCACTTCTATGTCGCCAAGCGTCACTCTTGACGGCTTCGCTGCCTATGGAGTCGCCCACTGACACAACGTGGCGGTACATCAGCTCCTTGATGATGAGTACCCCCGCCAGCACGACCAGGGTGTAACGCGCGGGTGTGGCGGTCGGCGCCGTGATTTCACGAAAACCTCCATAAATGATGGCGAATGCCGCCGCGGTCAAACTCATACTCACAACCGCGGCAGCAATGGGTTCGGCCTTTCCGTGGCCATAAGGATAACGTGCATTCGCTGGCTTAACCGCGATTTTCAAACCAAAATAAACGACTAAACCACTGAGGACATCCAGGATGGATTCCAGGCCATCGGCAACCAATGCAAAAGAATCGCCGAGCAAACCGGCTAAGCATTTGATCAAAGCCAAGCCCAGATTGACAAAGATGCCTATAAGCGTGGACTTCATGCCTCGTTCTGCGGCACTCCTCAAGGGATGGTCATTGCGTTTCATGGATAGGGCTAGCCGCGGGGGGTGGAGGCTCGGTCAGTGGAAGATCGACGGTGATTGGAAAGTGATCGGATAAGGATTCTTCGGGAGCGTTATTGAGTTCCAACAAGGTCCAGGCGAAGTGCGGGGCGAACTGATATTTCCCACCGGATTTTCGTGAATCTGTGGCAAGACCTTTGACGAAGAACCAATCGAGTTTGTATTCACCGAACAACCCGCCGTACGTTTTAGCCAACGCAAAGGTATAGCGAAAACCCTTTCCACTGCGCTGATTGGAATCGCTGAGAGTGCCGCCTCTGCCATCTGCGCTGCGTTCGGTCTCGCCACGGAAATCGAAGACGCGGCCATCCTCGAAGCGGAACTTATTGCTCTCATCAAAGAGCTTGGCTTCTTTCTTGCGCGAGACTACGGGCACGTCGAAGCCCGTGGGATCGTTTTTGTTGCGCATCATGTTTACTGGGACGAGCAGTATGGTGGGCGCGCCCGTAGACCATTTGATAGCGTCGATGGCCCACTTGTCGTAATCCTTGACGCGATCCGCGAACACCTTGGAGACCGACACCGGCGCGTTGTCGGCGCCAGTGGTATTTAAATCACCGCCGAGGATAACCGGATTGTGATCTCCATGGATCCACTCAAGGATCTGCTCGGCTTGTTTGGCACGGCACCCGGGCTTGCACTTATTCTCGAGGTGCGGAGCGACAACGGTGACGGCGCCGGTGGGAGATTCGGGGACAGCGAGTTCGACGAACAGCACCATGCGGCCACCGCGCCGGATCTCACGGGCGATTCGTTCCATAAATGCCAGATTGGCACCTTTACGGCGGCCCGATTCCAATTTGGAAATTGCCTGTTTTTCGCCCGCGTACCAGTCATAGCAAACCGGGAGCGGCCGCAGAGTCGCCTTGCGAATGGGGTAGCGGCTCAGGACCGCCGTGCCGTGCATGCCAAGATAGCGGGATTTATCTGCGTCAAACGATTTCTGAATGTCGGCTTGCGCCTCCTTGTCATCCAACTCAACTTTTTCTAAGCCGAGATTCAGAGGATCGAGTTCCAGAAACTCGACGCCATAGGCGTAATTCATGTTGAGAGCTTTGGCCAGATCGCGCGCAACATCACGATAGTCGGTACGGGTAACACCATAATCGACCTCGTTGAGAATAAGGAGGTCAGCAGGTTGGAGGATGTCGAGTTGTTGCTTGACGATCTTCAGTTGGTCGGGCGTCAGAGGCTTGGCCTTGGGATCCTTTCTTTCAGCAAGCACCTGGTCAAACTTTTCGGGCTCGGAGAGCGCGATGCGAATGGGATCGAACTGAATTCCTCGTTCGATGTTCCAACAAATCGCCCGCAGGAAAGGGCCGAGTTGCGGCGAAGAAGGCCGCTTTGGCCTGGCGCCGTTGAAGTAGGCTTCATTGCTAAGAAAAGGCGTGGCAACAAGATGTTCGAGTTTTTCAGCAAGGGCGGGCGAAGGAGGATCGTTCTTTTCGAGATCGACGAGTTGATCGAAAGTGAGCAGCTCGGGCTTCGAAAAGCGAACGAAATCGCTCTGGGCTGCGAGACCACAATGGAATGAGAAACCCAGCAGCAAGAAAGCAGCCACGATATAGCTAGCGCGCTGCAAGGACATTGGCTTCGTCGTCATTTCACGTTCACCTCGAGCGGACAACCTGCCTTAGGACGGTGAAACCCTCACTTACTCTTGCTGGCGACCTTAATGGCCATCGAGATGCCAACAATTTGGTTGATTTCCCAACCCTTAGGCAGATTCACTGACTGCAATAAGTAATAAGGCCGAATGGAAAAGGAATCTGTAATTGGCAGCCGGACTCCCACTTGAAAGCGGTTCTGCGTAAAACTCCCACCAGCGGCAAAGCTATTGGTTCCGGGGACAATGAAGAACTCATTGCTCACGACCAGCACTGGGCGCCACGCCATCCGCAGTGGCAATGCATAGTCGACGCCCGGGCGAAATCGAAGGCGTGCCGAGGCCGTTCGGTTATCCGGAAAGCGGCCCTCAATCAGTGTGCGCAGGTTTGGCCGCCACGCGCCCCGTAATGTGCTCAGCGTGATATTGAGCTGTAGCCGGTTTTCGTAAGCGACCGCGGGGTTTCCAGGAAAGCGCTGGTAACGATAAATCGGTATCACGGTAACCCACGGCCGCAGACGGAATGCAACACCGCCCTGAACGAAGTACTCGTACAGATTGGAAGCTCCTTCATCGAACCGTTCATGAAATTCAACTTCAAGAGATTTGTTAGTCGAAAGACCGGCGGAAATTCCCTGATCGAGCCAGAGCCCGATCTGCTTCTCGTCTTCGGGATCCTCAGGAGGTTGTTGTTGCTGTGCTCTGGTCGGGACAACCGTCACACAACAGAAGACGATTGCAAGCAGAACCTTCCACTTAGGGTTTCGCAACGCATACCAGCAGAACCCAGGTAGAAACCACTGGTGTTGAACCTTATCGAAAAAGGAGAGCGGAACACGCACCAAGTTGTTCGGATGACCCTGATAGTTGCAAAACCTTTCACGCATCGCGCACAAGCACAGTCTGACCCGGCTAGCCGGCGACGGGCAGCGACACGGGTTGCTGAAGTCGGAATTCGAGCAAAGTTTCGCTGGGGATTTGCAGTTGTTGTCCCTTCTTGGCACCCGCGACCGCCGTTCCGGTAGCGGCACCCGCGGCTGCGCCGATGCCCGCTCCTTTTCCTCCCCCAGCAATACCGCCAATCAGCGCTCCCAATCCTGCACCGCCGACGACTTTCTTCGCCGTCTTCCCGCCTTCGCCTTTGCCCTTCACTTCATAGGTGCTCGTCAGTAAGGGGTAGGCTGTGCCGTTGATGACAATATCGGTCAGCTCTAGGGTCAATTCGGAACTTCCGGACATCCTGCCGGCCGACGAAGCTTGCGCGAGCCGTCCGTACAACGTCGAACCTCGTGGCGCAACGACTGTGTCTTCAGATTGCAGGTTGGTTTCGAGGCTAGCGGTGAAGCGATCCCCTGTTTTTTGCTTGGTCGAATCAATTGAATCGACCATTCGAATGAGGATTCGAGTTCCCGCAGGAACGGTGATTCTTTTTTTAGTTTGCGCCGCCGAATTAGCAGAGCCCGAGTTCGCGAAACCTGGGCGGGAGCCCTCTCCAACAATCCCAGGGATCATCGCAACGCCCAACAAAAGAGTCGTCGTCCATACACATGCTTTGCCCATGACCGTGTCTCCTTTTCCGGAAGGTTATGAGCCCTGCCCAACGACAGGCAGCGAGGAATCAATCTGCAGGTCAACGATCAACAGTAGCTGGTGTTCGACCATGGCGAAACGCGCGGCTGTCACGGCCCCCAAAGCTTCTTTGACTTTCTCATAGGCTTGCACAAGCAACTCGGCGCGTTGCTGTTGATAAGCCATCGACTTTTTAATTAGTTCGTCCGCTTTAGCATCTGTCATCTGGTCGTAAGAGCGCGCATATTCTTTAATAATCTCGACTCGCTGGTCGTTCAGCTTGGCGAGCTGTGTGTCATAGTCGCTGTAGATCGGCCAGAATTTGGCTGCATCTTGTGCGCTCAGCACCATGACGGATCCCATCATCTCGGCTTTCTGTTGCCGCACATCGCTACGCATCAGGTCAATGTAAGCTTGCGTATTCTTTTGCGCGTCGCTCTGCGCAGGCGCCGCGGCATTGCTTTCGGCCCGTTCAGCTTTTGTTTGTGCATGGCTAGGAGGCGTCGCGAACACCGGAAAAATGAAGGTAGTCGCCAGAAATATATGAGTCAGTAATTTCATACCTTTTCGTCCTTTCGTAGTTTCGCAAGGCTCCTAGTGAGAAGTCACTTGGCGGCGGCAGCCACCCAAACATTGTTCGGGGCTACGATTTCGGAGTTCGAAACCTCCGTCTGGATATTCACGCGTTGTAGACCAGCGTTTTTCTTTGGCGTGGCGAGGAATACTAAATAGTACTGATTGTCCAGTGCCCGTTGAAACCGTTCCAAGTACGGTTTGAAGCTGACTAGAGTGGAAGTCCCAAGTGAATAGCATTCTCCCCCCGTTTCGTCGGCGATTTTGGAGAGTCCAGACAACCCTACTTGGATATCCCAGGAACTGCGGCCGACCCGTCCGACACTCGCCGCGTAGATGGAGTGGACGAGGACGTTGTATCTCTGGCTGATTTCGCTTGCCGAATTGGCGTCCACGCTGATCGTCGGCATGCTGTGATAGACTGGGCCGTAGTTAGGTCCGAGTCGAGACGGACTTGGCTTTTCACCGCGCAGTCGGTCGATTCCGTCGGAAAACATCAAAACCACTCGCCGTACCTTTTGCTCCGACCAACCCTTGACCAGACTGATGAGCGACAGGTATGGACTATCCATCGTTGAAAAGCCGCCTCGCGGAAGCCGCACGGCCTTCACGGCAAGATCATGATCCGCCGTGAAGTTCTGAACAATATCCACACCCGCGTTCGACATGTAACCAATACCAATCACTGTCGAAGGTGGTTGAGCCTTGATGAATTCTTTAACGTCATTCAGATTGCCACCGATCACGGGATCCAGCGTGTCGTCAATCAAAATCATCAGTTGCAGCGCGGCGTTGTCGCCCTGTGCGGGAATCAATTGAGTCACCTGGAGAAACGTTTTACCTTGCTTTACCTTCACCTCATCCTGCCGCAGACGCGGGAGTTCATTGTCACTTCGAACGGCCATGTCCGTAATGACTACATGAACCTGCGCTGCACTCGAAGCAGTTTTTTCTTGCGCGATCAGAGTTTCTGCGTTTAGTGCAAGGACACAGACCGTACTGAGAAGGGCCCAGTGCATCTTGCCATTTCTCACGTTGTTTTCTCCCTGAAGAGCAAGTGATTTACCGAACTAGGGTTAGGAGCCAAACCTGTTCGGCAATCGCTAGCGTCTTTTTGACTAACTCACGGAGTCCACCATACCGTTTGCAAGGTTGTACATTGCGCCCGTAATCTGGATCGACCCTTTCTTTTCCAGATCCGCCAACACCGGGCTTCGCCGCCGAATGTTCTCGAGTGCTAACGTGACATTGGTTCGGGCCACCGCATCGACGTAAGCCGGATTCTTGCTGGACTTCTCTCCTTCAAACTTGGTTTCCGGAATCGCGGGTTTGATCCTCGCCAACAATCCCGTGAGATTGCCCAGTACCGCATCATCGATCGCGCCCTTTATCGCGCCACAAGCCGAGTGTCCCAGGACCAAAACCAGCTTCGCGCCGGAAAGCGCACACGCAAACTCCATGCTGCCCAAGAGGTCATCGTTGACCACGTTGCCGGCTAAGCGTCCATTAAAGGTGTCGCCGATACCGACGTCGAAGATGATTTCGGCAGGTACTCGTGAGTCGACGCATCCAAGGATCATCGCCGCAGGATACTGACCTGCGGCGCTGGACCGCTTCTCTGCGATGTAATCGCGAGGAGCCATCTTCCGAGTTCGAAACCGCTCATTTCCTTTTTTCAATTCCTCGATGACTTGTGCGGGACTCATCCGGTCGCGCTCTTCTTTGGTCAGCGAACCGGTTCCTGGAGCCAGTTGCAGGGGAAACCGAATCATAGGAGTGATGGCACAAGCGCTGATGGTAGTTCCGAAGAAACTGCGGCGGCCTAAGATGCGGGCCATCCCCGAGTTATGTGTCGTCGATTTCACAATATTTTCCTTCTTCAAGCGGCATCCCGCAGGGCCGCCGATTTCGCCCTAAGGAGAAAACACCGAAGTTAGAAGTTTTCTCATGCGAAAAAAGTCGGGATGACACGAATCGATGAAACTATTGCAAGCCGTCTTCCAAAAAAAAGAAGCCGCGGCGCCTGCAAACTGACTCAATCGAAAGAAGATGTTTCAAGCGATCATCTCGCAGAGAAAAATCAACGTCTAAACCGTTTTGGAGTAACTCCAACTTATTGGAGCGTTGAAATAATATGTATGAAGTGACTGTATAAAATGACAGGTGATCTGATGCCACCCTAGTGATATAGAGTCCGACTCAAATAGCCACCGCCAGTCGAATTGAAGAGAGGGCGGGTCCCATGGTTTGTAACTCTGGCGCATTAGCATTAGATAGCAGCTTGTCCGAAAATAATGGATCCCCGCAAAGGGCGGTTGCGGAGCTGGAGCAGCACCTCAAACTTGAGCGGGTATTAAGCGATTTGTCAGCTCAATTCATCCATCTCCCGACGAACCACGTGGGCCAGGGAATCACCGACGGACTCCAGGCGCTGGCCGAAGCTGTGGACAGTGATTGTGCGCATGTCGGCCAAATCGACCCTGGCACCGGCGACATGGTGATTACACATGCTTGGTGTCGTCCCGGTTTTTCACCGATCGGGCAACGCATTCTCGAGGCCAGCCTACCTTGGCTTGAGGCGCGGATCAGGAACGGCGAGATGTCGCTCACCGAGAGACCCTCGGATCTCCCACCTGAGGCGTCTCGCGAGCGCGCCTACATGGAATCGGCTGGACAGAAGTCCTCTCTGGTTGTGCCCTTCCACGTGGCAGGGGCAATAAGGGGAGGCTTAGGGCTCGGCAGCTTCCGTCACCATCAACGATGGGACGATTGGCGGATTTGCCGGGTCAAAGACATTGCCTGCGTTTTTGCCAACGCCATGGCCCGAAAACAGTCGGATGAAGACCTACGCAAGGCTGCTGCGGAGATTCGCGAACTGAAGGACCAGCTTCAGCGAGAAAACACGTATCTGCGCGAAGAGATCAGGCTGGAGTATCCGCACGGTGCAATTGTCGGCAAGAGCGAATCAATCCGCGGTGTTCTGAAAAAGGTGGAGCAGGTTGCCAAGACAGAGGCCGCTGTGTTGATCCTTGGCGAAACGGGCACGGGAAAGGAGCTGGTGGCCCGAACCATTCACGAGATGAGCCGGCGCCAACAGAGGCCGCTATTTAAGATCAACTGCGCATCCCTGCCGGCGACACTGATCGAAAGCGAGCTATTCGGACGCGAAAAAGGTGCTTATACCGGCGCTCTTGCCCGTGAAATTGGCCGGTTCGAACATGCGGATAAATCCACTATTTTTCTTGATGAGATCGCTGAGCTCCCCCCGGAGCTGCAGCCGAAACTGCTGCGTGTCCTTCAAGAGGGGGAGTTCGAACGACTCGGTAGTTCTAAGACGATGCGGGTGGATGTACGCATTATCGCCGCCACGAACCGAGACTTGGACGCCTTGATGAAACAGGGAAAATTTCGCGAGGATCTCTTCTATCGTCTCAATGTGTTTCCAATCGTAGTTCCTCCCCTACGTGAGCGTGCCGAGGACATTCCGTCCGTAGCGTTGCACATCCTGAAAGACCTCACAAAACGGATGGGTTGTAACGTCGAAGGCTTTCATGCCGCAACGATGCGAGAATTCCAGAAGTATTCCTGGCCCGGCAACGTCCGCGAACTTCGCAACGTAATCGAGCGCAACCTGATCCTAAACGGCGGTCCCATTTTTCGTGCCGAACTGCCGAATGCTATGCAAGATACAAAGAGAAATCTTCGACCGCTCGATGAAGTCGACAGAGAGTACCTTCACAACGTGTTGCAATCGACCCACTGGAGGGTGAGGGGGCAAAGCGGTGCGGCGGAAGTGCTCGGCCTTAAACCTACGACATTAGAAGCAAGAATGAAGAGGCTGGGCATTCATCGGCGGGCCTAGTGCCTCCAAATACTTGGAGGAACTCCAAAGCTTTAACCCGGATAATGCTCCGGTTCTTCGATCAATGCTCTCGTAATTTCGGAATCATGTTTGTTTGTTTGTAGTTAGCTCAATCCTTGTGGTGATCCTCTTCGGTCTCCATCTTGCACTAGTTCCACGACAATTCTGCGCAGCTACGTCCACCCGGCCGACGCCTGAGCGCACCAGTTTGCAGACTGCTCCCGTTCGGCGGGAGAAGAAATGATCATTGAGCTACTGCGTATTTCAGTTCCTCGCGGGAAAAGGGAGGAATTCGCGAACACTGTGGTGTCGCTCGTGGATCCGATTGAGGTGCAGCCAGGATGCTTGGGCTGTCGCGTCTTTCAGACCTGGCCACAGCAGGATGGATTGCTGATCGAAGCACGGTGGGAAAGTGAGGAACATCTGGTTCGCTATCTGCAGTCGCAGATCTACAAGAGACTCTTACTCCTGGCGGAACTCGGTTCGGCTCCTCCGAGCGTGGAGTTTTTCACGGTTGTCGAATTTCGTGGCTTGGATCTGGTCGAACGTGTCCGTTCTCCATCGGGTTAAACCCAGAATCGCCCCTCTAACGAACAAAGCAGTTTGTCGTCGGTGGACATTGAACCTTCGGGAAAAACTAAGGGCCAGCTTTTTAAGGCTGACCCTGTAAAAGTACGTATGAGCCGTGGCTAGTCTTGAATGGTTCGACCCACCTGTTCGCGAGTGATACGCTCATCCTCAAGACCAGCGTTGCCATAGGCCCAGTCCCTCTTGAAGTCGAGGCTGGGACGCGCGGTGTCAGGATCTGCCTTGGAGATGCTCTTCAGTTCAGTTACGAAGTGTTCTGACGCGACGCGGATCTCGGTTTTTGTCATTTCCCGCTCCTTCTTCGGCAAACGCTTGGCTTATTGGATGTATCCAACAAGGCTGGCATCGCATCATTCGCAAGATGCTCGAGGCACTGACTCATTGTGTTGATTCGGATGCGGCAGTTGGGACATCCCGGAACGACGATTCCCTTCCCTCCACCGCTAGCCACTCGCAGCTCGCGTTCCAAGCTCGCCAGCCGTTCTTCAACCTGATTGGGAGAAAGTCTTGATCTCTTCGAATCGCTGAAAATTCAGGCACGGCTGACGGGGGTCGGATAACCGGGCAAATGCCGTACTAGGACCTCACTCGTCTTGGTTAAGCGTGGTTAATGCAAGTGACTGGCGCGTACAGGTCACAGAGGATTGGTTGGACCGTGAATTCTCAGTCCCTTATTGCGCACCTAATGAGCTGTCATTACCGGAGTGTTTCCGACCCTTGGCTAACGCCAAGCCCTCTCGGAGCTGCTCTAACTCGGCTCCTGAGACTTTAAGTTCTATGTTGCCGCAATCCATGCAGATGAGAGTGTCTTCTTTGCAGAGATAAACCGGGGTGGCGCTCAGATTTTTGATGCCGCGATAAGTAGCGGTCAATTCAGCATTGAATATCTGTTGATACTTTGACCCGCAGTGCTTGCAAACCAATTTGCGGTCCTCCAATCCTACCCGAACCCAACGGTCTTAAGGGGGGCTATGGCAGTAGTAAAAACGCTATCACATTTAGGCACGCTCGAACAATACAACTTAGTTAAGATTCGACATGTTAGTTAAGACTCGACATGGCTCTTTACAGTCCCCTTTGCGTCATTTCTGCCAGTAGCCGCGGGTGTATTCGGAGGGCTAAGATTTTCGCGAATTCGTTGACTGCACCTGCTCAATGCCCGTGCCGCGTCTTCGACGGAAATGCTTCAGGGAAAGTCGCCCCGTATTTTGGTGCGCCCCCCATATCATGCAGGACATGGAGATGAGGAAACTGCGAGTTCTTCTAGCCGATGACCATCCCTATCTGCTTGAAATAGTGGAACGCATCGTGGAACACATGTTCGAGGTTGTCGGTAAGGTAGCTGACGGCAAGTCTCTGTTGGAGGCAGGCAAGAAGCTGAATCCCGATGTCATCGTCACCGACATTTCTATGCCGAATCTCAATGGCCTTGAAGCAGTAAAAAAATTGAAAGCCTGCGGGTCGAGAGCTAAGGTGGTCTTTTTGACGGGTCATTCGGACCAAGACATTATAAGCGCCTGTTTTGACGCTGGAGCCATTGGATATGTCTTGAAACCTCGCATGGCTAGCGACTTATTGCCTGCCCTCCGCGAAGCCCTCGCTGGCCGTATCTTTTGCTCAGGTACTGCCGAGGCCAGCAACTAGGCCGATCAAAGATGTCTTGCGCCAAGTACCTTCCGTGAGAAGGCCGGTTGATGTCACGGCACACTTTCGTTTTCTTCTTGGGCCTTGGCCGGGCACGTCTCCCGCGCGATGATGGAACGCTATTCGCACATCCGTATGGAAGCGAAACGACGGGCCGCGGACGACCTCAGCGGCACCGATTTTGAGCCGGGTGTGGCACAAAATTGTGCACAATTTTTTGTGAGCGAAAAGCCAGACGACGCCAAGTCATTGAAAAAACTTGTTGAGCCGGGGAGGACTCGAACCTCCAACCCGTTGATTTCCGCGCACCTCACATAGTGTTGCGTCGTCTAGCCGTTACCTGTGTCATGAATGACCGTTTAGCATGGTGTTTGGAGGGTTTTGTTCTCAAGTTGTTCTCAGATTGTTGGGGTGCACCCCTAAGATGGCACAGTTTTTTTGGACACAGCTTTCGAGCGAATATTTCATCCAATTTCTTACGCGTTGGGTCTTTGTCGATCTCATGGATCGGCAAAATGGGGTTCTCGCATACAACGTCAAAAACCTTCGCAGCTTTCTTAAGGTGATCTGGCTTCAACGCCGTTACGTCCCATACAGGAAGATGCTCCAGAACGTTGGAGGTGATGTTGCCCCTGCCGGATTGCTGTTTGTTTGCAACCCACCAATGCAGCAACAGACCAAATGAAGCGTTGCCCCACAATACAAGGGCCCGTTTAGGCTTGCTGCAACTAGGGGTGGTAATGGTCAACGAGGGATCCCCGACGCGGGATTAGGAATTTGGGAATTTTCGTGAGTCGTTGAAAACGCTCTGGAGAAAGACTTTAAACGGCGTCGAGTTTGATATAGTGCGCGCTAAATTCGACGTAGATCGAATTGGTGGAGGTCTCGCAAATGCGAAGATTCATCCTGATGTTTTTGGCGATTGGGCCGGGACTTCTAGCTCAGGAGCGAAGAGTTGAGCCTACGTGGTTGTATCGCGATGTGTCCGTCCTCCATGAGCACGAGACTGACTTGACCACCGAGTCGTGCCATTACACTCCGATCTTTGGTGAGGGAGACGTCGAGTCGCGGTTGCCGCAGAGTGTAGCCCGCTTCGGGAAACTGACGGTCGATGCACACGGTACGTGCCAGACAGTTGAATATCCGCGCCAAGAAGAACTCTATTTCGTGCGCGACGGGAGCGGGGTTCTGCGGTACAGTGACGAATCTCATCCTTTGGCTCCAGGTGATTTCACGTATGTGCCCCCGACCGTCCGGCACAGCGTCTCTAATCCGTCCAGTCAACCTCTCCGACTTGTGGTTACCACTGTCAGGGTTTCTCCCGACATTTCGATTTCGCAGCCGGAGCAGCTAGTCGTGGCTAACCTAGGAGAGCTGAAAGAGCAGACGTTAGGAGGCCATCCGAAGTCGGTCCTATACAAGCTTATGATCGGACCTCGTACGGCTTCACGCGACCGTATCAACGCGGCTTACGCCGTCGCCGACTTTTTCCTGATGGACTTCGCGTCCGGAGGCACAAATTTTCCGCACCATCATGAAACGGCGGAAGAAATCTACCTGGTGCTAGACGGAGAGGGACAGATGGCCGCAGGTGGAGGAATGGACGGAGTTGAGGGTCTGCATCCTGCCAAATCGGGAGACGCCTATTATTTTCGTCCTAATTGCACCGTCGGCTTCTACAACGAGAATAAGCCCGGTGCCAAGGCTCATATTCTTGCAGTGAGAGTCTTCGTCCCGATGCCAAAAAATCCCGAGTGAGTTGATGTCCTGACCTGGCGTTTGACACCGTAAGATGCACTGCGGTCGTCTGAGTATCGGTGCCTGGAGTACCTGTTCATACCAAACGTGCACATGCCACTTGGCCTGCTTATTATGGGGTTATTCCGGAGACACGATATTGGGTCTGTTTCTACCCTTTGTGGTATGTTGGGCGCGGTTTTCTGGTTCGGCGCTTAACGGGCTCACAGCCTCGATAGTGTAACCATTGTTATCTAGTCGGTGATTCTCAATGCGCGCAGATAGGATTTCATCGACAATGTCAGCTTGAGTTGTACAGGGGTTCAACGCGGGAGATTTCACGTTGACGCCGAATGACGGAAACCGTCACGGGTTGTGGGGACGTGCCGATCAGCGTCGTGACTCCCAAGTGAAGTCCTGGTCGAGGTGTCGCAATCCGCCTTCCTCCGATCTAGCCAACACTCACACGCCGTCAGCTCGGCTTGTTTATAAGACGAGTGTCGCATTCATTCATTCTTTATCCGAACTCCCTGGTTCGCTACCAAGGGAGGCAGGGCGCTCAATCAATAAGTCGATAGGCTTTCGCCTACCACAGGAGTTGCCGGGCTACCCTGCATGCGAGCTGACGGCACGGGCTGCGCTGCTTCCCGCAGCTTCCAATACAGCCGCACCGCCAATTTTCGTGCGATGGCTACTTTGGCCATCCCGCTGCCACGGCGAAACTTCAATCGTTGATAGTCCCGCCGCAATTCCGGATCTAACCGAGAGGCTGTCTGAGCGGCTTCGACTAGCAAGCAGCGCATCATCGGGTGGCCTTGTTTGCTGATGGCACCGAGTCGTTGCCGGCCCCCAGAACTTGCTTCGCTCGGATTCAGCCCCAGATAACTCACCACCTTTTTGCGGTTGGCAAAGCGGCTCACCGGCCCCATGGTTAGCACAAACGCCAGTGCCGTCACCGGTCCCACGCCAGCCTGCTGCATCAAACAGACCGCTTGCGGACGGCTTTCGGCTGTCTGGATCACCGCTTTATCCAACTTGTCGATCCACGGATCCAGCTGATCGAGCAACTGCAGTAGCTCTTCCCGTCGCAAGCTAGCCCAAGGATCAAGAGGGAGGCCTTGCAGTTCCCTTCGGCCCACCTTGGCCCACAGTTTTTTCCTCCGGCAAAGGCCTTGTCCCATGGCCAACGCGTGCAGCTGGTTCATCACCGAGGTACGAAACCGAACCAGCTTGTGCCGATGCCGCAGCATTTGCCGCAGATCCCGCTCCTCCGGCGATGGTACCCCGATCCGAGGAAACCGGTTGGTGAGCAGCAAGTCGAGAATATGTAAGGCATCGCGGGAGTCCGTCTTCTGCTTCCGCACCATGGCGGCACGGATCTCCGCCGCGTCTCCGATCCAGAGTTCGTGATGGTGTTCTCGCAGCACTTTCGCGAACCACTGAGCATCGCAGGTAGCTTCCATCCCGACTCGCGCCGGACTCGGAAGCGTGGCATAAAACTTCTGGGCTTCCCCGTTCTCATGTTCCAAACGGCGCTCGATAACCTCGCCGTTTGTGGGACTCAGCATGGCTATTTGCTGGAAGCGTGAATGAAAATCACAACCTATAATGAACATTACTCGGCTCCTTTCCTCCGAGCCTTGGTCGAATCAGCTTCGCCAAGTCTACTCGGTCGAGGGGAGCCGACGACGTTATGCAATCAATAAGTCGGGTAACCGGACATTGAGGCCAGTTTCCGATTGCGGCGGTGACAGACTTGGACTACGGCCGGTCGCTCGTGCGCAAGGCTTCGCTATCTTTAAGGAATTTGATGCTTCTTTTCAATTTTGCGCCGCAGAGGCATCGTCAGACGAGCCTTTCGCCCTACGCTTGGCAATGAACCTGTCAAAGCAAGACATAGAAGCAGAGTCGTGACAACCGCGCCGAAAAGTGCCGCGTCACTAAGGGCCGAGCCAAACCTAACCTAGAACGAAAACTTCAGCGCCAACTGGATTGTCCGGGGGTCATGGGCGGAGGTAACCGCGCCGAAGTTACTCGCCCCGTAGTTGGTGCTGATACCGCCGTTGAACGTGTCACCTATCCACTGAGGATGGTTCCAAATGTTGAAAAACTCCGCGCGGAATTGCAGATTGGTGCCGCGATCTGCGTTGAAAACGAAATTCTTGAAAAGGGAAATGTTCCAGTTGTCCCGCCCCGGGCCGCGCACCGCGTTAGCGGGTTCGTCACCCCAGGTTCCAGGTGCTGGCACTGAAAACACCGAAGTATCGAACCATTGACTCACGGTCTGCGGATTCTTCAACGTGACGCTTACGTTTGGACGGTTGGCTGTATTCGGAACGATGTTTGCCACGTTTTGTCCAGCTAATCCGATATTCAAGGGAGCGCCGGAAGAGGCAGAGATGATGGCCGATATTTCCCAGCCGCCTAGCGTGGATTTCAGCAGATGGTTGTTGCCATTCTTCAATAGCGGGATCTGGTAGACGAAGTTGGTAAAGAAAATATTCCTGATGTCAAAGGCAGAACGCCCGTAATCATACTTCCATCCCTCGTAGGGGTTAGAAATGTTGTTCAGATCTCCTCCGTCTCCCGAACTGTAGGATGTGTCATTCGTGCGTGAATAGGTGTATCCAATCTGCCATGTCAGGTCATTCTTCAGGGCACTGCCGCGGAAGGATACCTGAAGCGAGTTGTAGTTCCCGTTCGCCTCGTCCTGTGCCAGGTTCACGCTGGTGTAGCCCCTATACAGGACATTCGCATTATAGTTTTGCGCGAGCGCACTGTTGGTTACAAATCCCGGTAGTAGGCTTTCGGGCGGTAGGTTGGTCTCGCTGTAAAAGCTTTGATGGCGGTTCTGGCTGCCAACGTAGGCGACGGATAGTATCGTTTGTCCTATAGCTTGTTGGATGCCGAGGCTGAATTGGCTGCTTCTGGGCGGAGCGTATTCGTTGCGGTTCAGGCCAACAAGGTTACTAATCGGGATGGATGCCGGAACCGTTGTACCCGTCAGCAGGCTTGTCTTGGGATTCGAGAGCGACACGTTGGGGAAGGCCACGCTCGCAGAGAAAGGTACATTTCCTGCGGTGTTGTACACGTCGTTCCCCTGGACCCGCTCGTACATAATGCCATACCCACCGCGGAGCACGGTTTTGCCTGAGCCGGTCAGATCGTAAGCAAATCCAAGCCGCGGTCCAAAATTTAGCCAAGCGCCGTTGACGCAGCCGCTCGGGAGATTAATGCCACAGATGCCGACACCATTCACATAGAACTGCTGACCTGCCAAAACGGAATTAGGGCTGCTCCCCAATCCCGGGCTATTGGGGCTGATGGTCTGATTCCCGGGATCAAGGATGGCTGCATCCGCCGGGTTGTACAGGTTCGGATAGAAGTTGGACATTTGGTTGTTCGCTTCATAGGTATGCGGAATGCCATCCCAGCGGAGTCCCAGATTTATGGTAAGGCGTTGGTTCACCCGGTAATTGTCCTGGAAATAGAGGGCCATAGAAACATTGCTCCAGTGACCTGTGCCCTGGACCGCTGACTCATAGTAGTTGTTGGCGTAACCAAGCAGATAATCGGCGAAGTCGTTTCCGGTATAGAAGCCGCTGAAGACAAATGCACCTTGGGTTTGTTGAAACCAATCCTGGACCTTTTGATAAAGCATCAAGCTGCCACCCATCTTGAATTGATGCCTTCCCTTGGTCCAAGAAACGTCATCACGAAATTGGTAGTCATTCGCGGAGTTGTCCCACGGGGTAACACCGGAAGTGTAATTCGATCCCGTGCTCCCAACCAGATAGATGGACGGGATGCGGTTGGCGGTGTTCGGGCCGGTAAAGAATCGGTCGAATTTGAAATCGGAAGGGGCAGTGACCAGGCCCAGAGGCAGAAGCGTGACGCGATTTCCGTTATAATTGAAGGAAATTTCATTGACCAAGTTCGGGCTAATGACATCGGTGGTATGCACAACGGCTGCATAGGATGGATTGCCGAGGTTGGTACCGATGGTAGGTACATTGTCGCCGCTGAATATGGTCGTACCGTAGCTTTGGGAGATCTGTTCGGCCACCAAATGGCCGTAGATCGCGAACTTGTCACTTACGTTTTCATCGATCCGGACGATTTCCTCTCGTACGTTGGTAGGCAGATTATTACCGCCAATGAAGCTGTTGCCATTGGTAGGTGCCGGGAAGATGCCACCATATTTCCCACCGGCCGTCAGCAGGGCTTGGGCGTTGCCATCCAGCAGACTTGCTGGAATCACATTGTTAGTGAAGGCGACTTGTTTTGCGGGGTCAGGTGCGCCGTCCGTACAACCGCTGAGCGCCTGTCCCGTGGACGCAAACTGGGCTTGGATGGCCGCGGACATTTGGCACACGGCCGGAGCGTGTAATTGGTCAACGCTAAGTCCAGCATTAGAAAAATCGCCTCCATATGTAGATGGCAAAGGAACCGTCTGATTGAGGGTCTGTCCCTGAATGAGTTTTCGCCATTCCATGTTGTAGAAGAAAAACGTCTTGGTCTTATTCGGGTTATAAAACTTCCCAAACGTCACCGGGCCGCCAGCATTGAAGCCATAGAGGTTGTAGCGGAGCTCGGCAACCGTAGCCGGAGCGGCATTAAAATAATTTCGCGCGTCCAAGGCGTCGTTGCGGAAGAATTCCCAAAGTGAGAGATGAAACGTTTTAGTGCCAGACTTCAAGGCGGAGCTGATTGTTGCACCGGAAGATAGCCCATACTCAGCGCTATAGTTCGAGGTCAGAGTTTGCGTCTCCGCAATAGCATCGATGGAAGGCATTATGCTCGAGGTGGCGCCTCCGCCACGATCATAGTTCTCACCCCCGTCAAGCAGGAAAAGGTTGTGCGCGGGACGGTTTCCGTTAAAGCTCGCGTAGGCTAACGCGCCCAGTGAGGTCGGTGGCTGGAAATCCGGCATCAAGTTGGCTGTGCCTGTCGTAAGGACCATATATGTGTAGATACTTCGGCCGTTCGTGGAGAGTTCAGAGATCTGCTGGCCGCTGACAAGCGAGCTCTGTTCACCACTATCAGCTTGGACGACCAGGGCGTCCGATTCGACGACAACAACCTCTGCTTTCGTCCCGATCCTCAGCTGAAAGTTAACCCGCACTCGATCATTTACGTTTAGCACAACTCCTTTGAACTCTTCCCCTTTGAATCCTGAAGATTCCACGCTCACATCGTAATTGCCGATGGGCAAGCCAGGCGCAACATACTGGCCGACATCGTTGGTTACCAGAGTCCGGATGGCCCCGGTCTGCACGTTAGTAACGGTAATAGTGATGTCCGGGACTACCCTATCGGTTGGGTCGGTGACTGTGCCGACGATCGTTGCCTCTTGGGCAGCCAGAAAAGAAGGTGACAACAGGAGTAGCAAGAAAAAAGCCTTGCGACTAAACCAACGACGCTTAAGAGTGGAGAAGACATATAGGATCGTCGAGGACACAGAACCCATTGTCTCGCCTCCACACTCGAATTTTTCCGGACACCGTTTACGTTATGCCAGAATCTGTCGCTGCCGTGTCTCGGGCTAATCATACATCGTACGGCTCAGAGAAACAGGGATCTTGCGACCACATATCCGCATATCAATGAGGTGATCAAATCAGCCATTCCCGTCATAATTTCCGTCATGGGGAGCACGCTGTGGGGCGACAACGAATCAATTCAGTAGGTAGACCATTTGGTTCGCTGTCTTGAATGACCCCGGTGAGCACGACTTGATCCTGAATCAAAAACCCGAATCACTATGACAGACGTAACCCTCGTCAACGATTCTTACGTCTGAGCGAAACTAGTGTGTAAATGGTTCGAAAGCAGGCTAGCGGAAGTTGTCGATGAGCATAATGTCGCGCTTGGGTATGTGGTGCTTTGCGTAGGCGAGGTAATGTCCATCCGGCGAGACCGAAATCCCATAGAAAGCCAGCTGGCCTTTGAGAATGGGGTGGACTCTCTTGCTCGCGAAATCGAAATAGCTGAGGGTGGAGAAATCATCGGCGGGATAGAAGTAGATGCCATCGAGGGTGACGGTCCAGTTGTCGTTGAACGAAAGTGCAGCAACACCTTCGACGCGCGATTCGGTGCCGATCGGATTCAGAGAAGCCATCAGCAGAGTCGCGGGGGAGCTACCCAACGCGAAGTAGACGTAGCGGCCATCCAGCGATTCCTTGGGAAGGTAGCCGCGCGAAGACGATATAGCGATAGGTTGGCCTCCTTGGGAGGGAACCCGGAATATCCGGCCTCCGCCTTCGCCACCGCCGCCGCCAGCGATGAAGTAAATCCACCTTCCATCGTGCGACCAAGTGGGGATTGAAGCTTCTCCGGTGCCGACGTTCAGTTTTCTTGGCACACGTTCGGCCAGGTCGAAAATGTACACATCCGCGTGAGGAGAACCGTCCTTCATGGGAGTGCGGGAATCGAAAGCGATTTTCTTTCCGTCGGGGGACCAATCGGGGCTGCCCGATGACTGGCCGACATGGGTGAGTTGCACGACATTGCTGCCGGCGGCGTCGCTCATCCAGAGTTCCTGGGCACCGGTCCGGTCGGAGACAAAGAGAATATGAGTACCGTCGGGCGAGTACTTCGGACCCAGCTGATCACGTGTGCTCGAAATCAATTCGACTGGGGGATCCTGAAGGCGGGTGAGGTCAGATCGCCAGATCGTGTTGTTGCCTCCGGACTCAACGGCGAACGTAAAACGATCTCCTTTTGCGGAAATCGAAAAACCCTCAGCGCCTTTGCCGAACGGAAGGTCTCGCACCGAGCCATCTGCGATCGTCAATTCACGAAGGTTAGTGTGATCGCTTCCGGTCTGAAATTGATTGAACAGCAGGCGTTTATTGTCGCCCGTCCAAGCCAGAGCGCTGTTGTATCCCTTGAACTCCTTTACGATTCGGCTTCCCGAACCGTCCGACGTGACCAAGGCAATCGCGAAATCGGACGACGTTGGATAGCACAGGTAAGCCAGGTATTTGCCATCGTGAGAAAAGGCGGGAACCGCCTCGTCCTGGCAGCGGTCGTTGTGCTCGATCTGTTTGGCTGCCAACGTGTCGATGGAAAGAAGACTCAGGGCCAGGTGCCCGCCGGAAAATGGCGCATTAGCGAAGGCGATGAGTTTGCCGTCAGGCGACCACGCAATCGGCAAGGAGCGGCCAAATGACGCGTGCGTCGAATACAGCTTCTTTTCCGAACCGCCCTGCGACGGAACGAGGTAGATACCGCCGTTGCCGTCTTTGGCGATGCGGTGGAACGCCAATTGCGATCCATCGGGCGACCATGCGGGAGTGAGCAATTGGGGCCTGCTTTCCGTCAAGGGCTGTACGGTCTCGTCGCCGATCGTTTTTACATAAAGTGCGAGATGTTCCGGATTCGGCACGCCGGGGCCGCTCCACTCAATGGCTAGCCGAGTACCGTCCGGAGATAGAGAGGCACCGCCGACGTAGCCCAGTGCGGTGAGCTGAACCACGTGCGGCGTGAACGTGTTGGCGGCCTTCCAGTGCCTGTAAGCGATTAACAGGACGGCAAGGCAGATCGCACCGGTGAGAACGAGCGCAGTGATGCGTTTGGGTATCCGCGCCGGCAAGGATGCTGCGGACGGCCGCACTGAAGTGGATGCCACTTCGACGGCGGATGGCGGGGCGGCGGTCGGGTCGGCTTTTGCGGTTTCGGTTTCGGTTGCCGGTTTAGGCGCCTCGATAGCGCCGATGAAGCGGTAGCCGCGCCGAGGGAGGGTCTCGATGTAGTGGGGTTCGTCGGCGGAGTCCCCAAGGGCGTCGCGCAGGCGGTTGACCGCGGCGCTCAGGCCGTGGTCGAAGTCGACGAAGGTGTCGGAGGGCCACAGGGCCTTTTGCATCTCCTCTCGAGTGACGAGGTTGCCCGGGTGGGCCAGGAGCATCTGGAGGACCTGAAAGGACTGGCCGGGAATCCGAAGCCGCATTCCATGCTTGCGGAGTTCTTGAGTGTGGACGTCGACCTCAAAGGGCCCAAAGCGGATCAACCGGGATCCACTGGGGCCTGACGCAGTTGGGCCATTTTCGGACACAGGTAACGACGACCGAGGGGCGACTTCCCGGCGGGAGGATACCACAGGAGGCTAGAGTGGGGCACGCAATCTGTGTGTTTTCACGGGGGTAGCGTGTGATGCGGATAGTAAGGGGATGGGAAGCCGGTAGCATTGAGGTAGATAGGTAGACGTTCGAGTTTGGGGGCGCCAAAGGAGGCGCCCCATGAAACTCAACACCCGGTTCCAAGTAGTTGCGCTGCAAACCCTGCTCGTAGCCATCCTGATGACGGTGGCTTTCCCGAAGGCCGGAACGGCCGCGAGTCGCGAGGAACGACTGGCGACTCAGCACTTCTTCTGCAATACGGGATACACACAGGACGCGTGCTTGAAGCAAATCGCGACATTGAAGAATGTCGTGGCGAACGCTCCGACGGAAGCCCTCGGTGAGTGGACCTGGGTTCTGGTTCGTTCACAAGATTGGAAGCCGCTGATCAAGAAGGTCGGCCTGCACCAGGACAGCCCTGCGTTTACGTGCCTCGAAAAGAGGACGACGTTCGTCGAAGAAGCGCTGGTGGCCAAGGTGTCGGGAGGCCGGTCGGGCGAGCTGATTTCGAGGTGGCACATGGGGATGACGGAGCTGCTCAATTTGGCCGTGGAACACGAGATGGGGCACGCGCTGTGCTCAACGATGGATGAAGACAAAGCCAATCATGTTGCCGAACTGCTGGAGCGGAACCGGCCGCTGAGCTGCCGCGCGCGGTCGTGATGGTGCGCGTTCGGATGTGCGCATGAGCGTAGCGTCTGCGTCTGGAAGAGGCCACTGTGACCGAGCAAGAAAGGACACACGACTGAGGGTGTCCATTCGGTCTTCACGGAACCAATGCGCTGGCGACGAGTGCGCGGCTTCTAGGAGGTGCAGTACAAGCGGCAAATGAACTCTCCTAAGAAAAGGCTTACAACCAAAGAGCGAGGGCTCGTGCGCGGGCTCTCAAGTGGAAAGACCCTGACCAGAGCAGCACGGGATGCCGGGTACCGTGGCAAAAATCCGGGTCAATCGGGATGGCAGGCGCTACGTAACATTCAGCGCAAGATGTCAGAAATACTCGACTCACAGGGTCTTACTGACGAAGTCCTCATTGAAAAACATTTAAAACCACTTCTCCGATCGACTGAAACCAAGTTCTTTCAGGCTGAGAGCAGAGTAACTGACATCCGCCGGGTCCCAGCACTACATACGCGGGTGAAAGCACTGGATATGGCGTTTCGTCTAAAAGGGAGCTTCCCGGTTCCATCAGAAAACAGAACTGCGGAAAACTACGTCCAGGTCATTGTTGTCAACTCTCCGCGTCCTTCAGTAGACGCCTTGCAAGAGGCACAACGGGCTGCGGCACTCCCGGACGTCGAATAGATCCCCGCCGATGTACGTACAGAATGGGAAAGCTACGGAGGGGAGGATGTCGGGCCTGATATTCCCTTGGGTCACAACTCAATGATAAACGCGGACCCAGTGAACGATCGCGACGACGGAGCGGAACCCGCGGCCGACCACGGGATGATCGAGCGCGCCAATGAAGCGCACCAGATCCGTTAAAATCCTCTACTTTTGCCTCAGCTAGGTTCCAACGGTGCGCGCACCACACCAGATTTGTGTTTTCTCCGACTTGGGTCATTGGCAGCTCATTCTCGCACGCCAGAGTTGCACAGAGAGGGATTCAAGCCAGGCCAAGGTCACACGCGCTCGGACTGCCCAAAAACAACTGCCGGTTCAAACGGTCGATGCAACACCATCTGGTATAAGGCTGTTTTCAAAGGTGGTGTTTATGAAGCTAGAGAAACGGCTTGGGCTTTCCGCGGAGCAGAAGATCGACGTGTGGCGTCGTTGGAAGGCCGGGCAAACGTTGCATGAGATCGGTCGTGCCTTTGGCAAAGAACATTCCTCTATTCGTTGTCTGGTGTCGCGTCACGGTGGGATTGCTCCGGCCGTTCGGCGGCGTGCACTCCTCGCGCTCACGCTGCGTGAGCGCGAGGAAATCTCTCGTGGGTTGGCTTCCGGTTCGTCGATCCGTGAGATTGCCAAATGTTTAGAGCGAGCGGTATCGACCGTGAGCCGGGAGGTCGCACGTCATGGTGGCCGTCCTGCGTATCGAGCCAGTCAAGCGGACGGGGAAGCCTGGCAGTCGGCCTTGCGGCCCAAGCGCTGCCTTCTTTCCATCAACCTGAAGTTGCAGAACATCGTTGCGAGTAAACTGATTCTGGACTGGTCGCCGAAGCAGATTTCCGGCTGGCTGAAAACCTGGTATCCCGATGATGAGAGCATGCATGTGTCCCACGAGACCATTTACCGAAGCCTGTTCATTCAAGCCCGTGGAGCGCTGAAAAAGGAACTCCTGGACCACTTGCGATCGAAGCGCCGCATACGCCGGTCGCAACACTCTCGTATCTTTAAAGACGGGCGCGGTCAAATCCCTGAGGCCATCTCGATCCGCGAAAGGCCCGCGGAAGTGGAGGACCGTGCCATTCCGGGTCACTGGGAGGGCGATCTCCTGCGCGGCTCAGGGAACAGTCACATCGCGACCTTGGTGGAACGCCATTCGCGCTTTGTCCTGCTGATCAAGGTGGCCAGCAGAGATACGGCGGAGGTTGTGGGGGCATTGAGCAAACACGTTCGTAAACTTCCCGCTACCCTGCGACGCTCGCTGACCTGGGACCGGGGACTGGAGATGGCTAAACACAAGGACTTTACGGTGGCCACGGATGTGAAAGTTTACTTCTGTGATCCGCAGAGCCCCTGGCAACGCGGCTCGAACGAAAACACCAACGGGCTCTTACGACAATACTTCCCGAAGAACACAGACCTAACCAACTATTCCCAATCGGATCTGAACAAAGTAGCGCTGCGCTTAAATCAACGCCCACGACAAACTTTAGGTTTTCAGACTCCTGCGAGTAACCTGCAAGAAAGTGTTGCGTCGACCTATTGAGACCACCACTCTTTGTGGGCATTCGAATCATAGATTTTCTGAGTCTTGTAATCAGTCACTTGCGACGCGCTTTCGAAGAGGGGTTTTTGGGCAAGCGTGGGATCCTCACTCACGAATTGGGATGCCATGGCTCGGGCTCATACATACTTTGTATTAGTTTGATGGGTCCTTGCTGTTCACGCCGTTTTCAGAAAAGTCGGACCCAGAATTGTGCAACGCCGGTACCGATAGTAAGCAATTCGAAGAGCTGACAACCTGCAATCCGAGCGGCAGCGATTCCCCGAAGGTGCGGACCGCGTCCGCCCGTTCGGGCGGAACGTACCTTGATAGAAGCCCGATTGCTTCTTCGCCCATACCAGTCGCCACCAAGCGGGAGATTGCTCTTTCGCGAATTGCATCATCGATGTCACGCGCGCGATCGCCGGTGCGCCGCGCGATTTGTACGATGGCGGAACTTGTTTCTCCCGTAAACGTGGATAAGTCCAGCAGGGCTTTCAGCCACTGGCCGGCAATTTCGGGGTTCACGACAGAGTGCAGCGGCCCGTACAGTGGAATGCGGGCACCCAGTCGGCCCAGTGACCACAGCCAAATTGCATCTTCAGGTTCTTTTTTGATCTTGGCCATCAGCTCTTGACCCAACAAGGCACGCCTGCTGGCTAGAACGTGCTCAAGACTCGCGACCAGACGTCCCTCTTCGTACTCGAGTTGCCGATTCACGCGGCCCTTGTGCTTGCCACCAAGACGACTAATATGCTCGCGGTAGAGGGCCTGCTGTTCGCTAGCATTGATGCCACCGGCGATCCGACGCAATAGCACCAGCACTTCGACCTGACATTGGAGATCGTCCGCAAAGGCGAGCTCGCTTGACACGATCGTTCGCAAGGCGTTAACGCGCGCATCATCGCCCGGCACACCGAAGCCCGGCCGTAAGCAGAAGCCGGACAGGTTGAGCCAACGTGTCTCATGACGCGGAGACTTTTTACGGCCGTCGCCAACCTCGATGAGGACATCGCTGAACTGGCGAATGGCCGAGGTAGGCCACAAGTCTCTTTTCGCCCCGAGTTCCGCTTCCATTTGGCTGACAAGGGTCTCGGGGGCTACGGTATCGCCACCAGAGAAACCGCCAAAAACCCTGCCGATCAATTGCGCAGCAGATTCAACAGTCGCATCGGAAGTCGTAGTAGCCGAAGAATGTGTCGGCACGGGTTCTAATTTCACCGTATCAAACTGCTGGGGTTGTGTCTCTTCGCCGCGCAGTTCGAATTGCAGCCGCCAGCGATGCGGCGTGGCCCGCGATTCACACCAGAGTTCAAGCGTACCAACCTCCGTGAAAATGACTCTGAGACCTATAGTCAGGTAGACGTCGCGCATTTTCTTGCCGTATCGCAACAAGGTCGCTAGCGGAGGATGACGATGTACGTCTTTTTCGTCCAATGCAGCAACTTCGCCGTGTGCGTCGTGCCTTGTGCTCGAACTGTACAGCGTGAATGACACCGGACGGTTAGCCAGTACCGAGAATTCGCGGTTGAGCAGCGGAAATGTGGTGCCCTCTTCGACCCCGGCAGGCAAAACACAAATGCCCTGCAAACCGTCGTCCGAACGCCACCCAATGTAGTACGTGCGCGCATTGCCCGCTCTGATGCGCACACCTATTCCGCGGCGTACACGACCGTAGTAAGCCGCGCCCCGAGCAACCGCACTATCCACAGCTTCATTGTTGAGGAGCTTGGGTCGCCAGTCAGTTTGGGGTGCGCCGAACCAGCCGGAAATTGCCTCGACAATCCTCTCCCGAGTCACCGATGGCGTACAGAAGCCGCCATTGAAGAGCACGGCATTGGGTCGAGTCATGCGCTGGTTTGCGGGCGAACCATTCATCGCGACAGCGGCTTGCGTCAAAAATGCGGCAAGGTGCTTAGTGATGGCGGGATCGGCGGCGTAGGGCAGGCCTAGTTCGCGCAAACCTGCTTGCCGGCCAGCCGCGGGCATCTCGTCCGGCGCCGTGATTGGCAGGAACCCGGCCAACAGAGTCTGCAGCACCTCCTGGTGTGTCAAGTCAATGTTGAGCGCCTGTCCGATGACGGCGCGACCGCTACCCAAGACCGTGACCGGCACGCGCAAACACGAATCAGTCAGTAACCGCTCTTTAGCGGAACAGCAGGCCCGGCGTAACGCATAACGTTGTCGCAGCGTCAGCTTGATGCCTTTGAGCTTCTTTTCCGCGTGGCGGGCCAACGCTAAATCGAGATTGTCGCCGCCGAGCAAAAGGTGCTCACCGATGGCGGTTCGCTCGAACTGCATCTCTCCATTGACCAAGCGAGCGCGAACCAGACTGAAATCGGTCGTGCCGCCGCCGATGTCGCAGATCAGAATCAGTTCGCCATCGGTGAAATCTTCACCGTTCCGATGTGTCGCCAAATATGGACGCGAGGATGGGCCACTTGCATGGGCATGTCGATTCGTAGCGATCCACGCGTAAAATGCCGCCAACGGTTCTTCGAGCAGAGTGAGGTTGTCGAGCCCGGCACTGCGGGCTGCTTCGACCGTCAGCTCACGCGCTTCCTCGTCGAACGAACCAGGTACGGTAAGGACGATTTCCTGCTGCTCAAAACGTCTCTCTCCGTCAGTTCCAATCGCGGCGTTCCAAGCATCGCGCAGATGCATGAGGTAACGCGCGGAAGCGTCAACAGGGGAAATCATCGGCTGCGGGGGTTCAGCTTGCGCCGGGAGAATTCTGGCGCGGCGATGCGCGCCAGGATAGGAAAGCCACGACTTGGCCGATGACACTTGGCGGCTCGGTACAAGAGCTCCCTGTTCGCGCGCGAGCACACCTGTAACCATTGCCGGAATCTCATCCCAGGTGGCGCTCACACCTCCAGCAGACAGTTCATCTTCGGTCGGGAAGTAAAGAAAGGAAGGAAGTGCGGGAAGCGTGCCGACTTCCCCCGGTCCCACCAACTGCGGTACTTGAAACACACGAACAGGAGAGCCCGCATCAGGAATTTCTTCAGTGTCGATATACGCCACGACAGAGTTTGTCGTGCCCAGATCGATGCCGATCAGATAGCGAGAAGGCACCGACGACCTCAGCTCCTGATTTTCTCGCGAATGTTCAACTCGAGCTTCCAGCGGTGTGCACTGTCACGGGATACGCACCAGACCTCGAGCGTGCCGAGTTCGGTGATGCGAGTCTCGAGCCGCACCGGTACTACCGTCCCCTGCTGGCCATCCAGTTTGAGCGTGACCTCCAGCGGGCTGCGTTCCTCGATGTCGGCACCCCAGTCCTCCAACAAGCTACCGATTTTGTCTTGCTTACGGACGCTGGAACTTAGGAAGCGAAACTCGGCAGGTTCGCCCACGACTAGCCCGAACTCTCTGTCGGGAATCATGGCTTCGGTGCCCTCCTCCATGCCAAAGGGAACGACACAGAGCGCCTTAAGCGGTGCTTCCAAACCGGGCACTGCAGGCATTGCGCTTTCAATTCCGAGGTAATACGTGCGCGATGCGCCACTGCGGATTCGCACGCCATGACCGCGCCGCGCCTTCCCGTAATAGACGGCACCGCGCGCAACGGCATGCTCCAAATCGGGAGCTTCCAGGATCTGCTCTGCCCCGAGCGCGTCGAACCCTTCTTGTCGCAGCCAACCGTTCAGCACCTCGGCCACCCGGTTGCGCAGTACCGCCGCTTTCATCACTCCGCCGTTGAACAGGATGTGCGTGGGGCATGCCAATCCGCTACGGCCGCGCCGGATACCTGCCGTCTCGGGACTGTTGCGAATTTGCTCCGACAGGAACCGCGCGAGGTGCTTAGTGATAGCTGGATCGGCCGCGTATGGCAGGCCCAATTCCTGAAAGCCAACACGACGTTGCCAGGCAGGTAATTCGCTGCTCGCGACTTTGGGAAAGAATCCTTCTATCAGAACTTTGTCTAGGTCCTCGCGCGCCAGTTCCGTCTTGATGGTACCGCCAACGAGTTTCGCCCCCTTGCCCAGCAACGTGATCGGGCGACCCTGCGTCTTGGGCGATTCGAACAATTTTTCCTTCGCGATGCGGCACTGATGCCACAAGCCGTGCAACTGCCAGATATCGACGCGGTTGCCAGAGTCTTCAAGGCGCTGTTGCAGAACGCGCGCCAACGCCAAGTCCATGTTGTCCCCGCCCAGCAGGATGTGGTCGCCGACGGCGACGCGTTTCAGCGTCAGTTCGCCATTCTCTTCAGAAACCATAATGAGGCTGAAATCGGTGGTTCCGCCACCGACGTCGCATACGAGAACAAGGTCGCCGACCTTGATTCGGCGGCGCCAGGCGTCACCCTGGGTTTCAAGCCACGCATAAAAGGCTGCCTGTGGCTCTTCCAACAAGGTAACGTGCTGATAGCCGGCCTGTTCGGCGGCGCGCCTGGTCAACTCACGTGCTTCTTCGTCGAACGAAGCGGGCACAGTGAGGAGCACGTCCTGTTCCGCAAGATTGAGTTCCGGTTGCTCCTCTGCCTCGCTGCTGTCCCACACGGTGCGCAAATATTGCAAGAACTGTGATGACGCTTCGACCGGCGATAGCTTGGGCACTTCGTCCGGCGCTTGCCAAGGCAAAATCGGCGCGGTGCGGTTCACCGCAGCGTAAGAGAGCCAGGATTTGGCGGAAGCGATCAGTCGGTTTGGGCTTTCCGCGCCGCGTTTGCGCGCCAATTCGCCGATCACGAACGTGGGCTCGGGTTCCCATGGCAAGGCGAGGCTGCCCTTGGGAAAATCCAATTCGCTGGGGATGTAGAGAAACGACGGCAGCAATGTGCGTTCCGCCACTTCTCCCGGATTCACAAGCTGCGGAATGTTGCGAACCTCGATACGGCTTACTTCTTCGGCGGGAGTGGCCTCGCAGCGTGCCAGCGCCGAATTTGTGGTCCCTAGGTCGATGCCAACGATGTATTTGGCCGCCAACGATAATCTCCTCTTCAACCCCACATCTGTTGCGTGACTGTGGATAAGCCGTTAGGAAAGTTCGACCTCAGCAAGCGCAACCACCATGCGCCCGGCGGCCTGCGGCAGCGGGGGGAGGTTCACTTCCTTGACGCGCCAGCCTTTGTGTCGCAATACGCCGCGAACTGGCGGTTCTCCCGCCACGTTGCCGATCAATTTGATGGTCGCCGGGTCAAAACCCGCCTGCACCGTCACTGGTTGATTCTCTTCGGAGTTCAGAATCGGTTCTAACTTTACATAGTGCTCGAGTGCCTGTCGGCAAGTTTCGTGAATTGTGCGAACAGCGGCTCCAAGTTGCGCGTCGGGATAGACGGAGACGTCCTCCGCGAGGAAATCGATAAGCCGCCCGTCGCGTTGCAGCAGCGCAAGCATCTGCACGGCGCGATCGAACGCTTCAGAGGCCGGCCGTTCAACTTGCTTCAGACGAGAGACGGAAGGTACAGCGGCGGCTGGCACCTGCGGAACCGGACCAGTAGGCTTGACAAGCGTCTGTGCGATATCGTTGGGAATGCCAGCATGGAACAGGATTGAAAAGAAACACCGGAAGGCAAACGCTACTCGTTTCCAAAATCCGTTCATAGCTTCTCCCGATGATCAGAAAGCCAACGAATTAGATTAATTCACCGCCACTTGCGCGAGCAGTTTGGAGATAATGCGGGCGGATGCTATGCATCATACCAATACGCTCAGACGCTGCATAATCGCGGGCGGCCGGCGTCATTTTATGCCCGAGAAGAACCCAATTCATTTTGCGAACGATCGCGGGTCGAGAGAGACCTGGGGCATCGTTCTGGACCGACGGCCGGCGATTCGGAAGCTATCCGGAAACACCTTGCGGGAGATCACATCGGTTTGTGCACGCTGGTTAACAGCTTGAGCCGTCAGCGCGGCCGGTCGTGTTTTCAACGGCTGTCGTGACGGGCAATTTGACGAATGCGCTGTCGCAGGTGGACACCATTTCGCAGCATCATACGTTGATGCCAGGCGATGCGATTCCGATGGGACTGTCGGAGATTCGGCAGTACGGCAGGACGCGCCTTCTGAAGGATTGCGCATTGCGGGCATTGTTGTCTGTCCAGAAGCGGGGTTGGGGGAACTTAGTACGCGTCGAGTCAACAAAGACAGATCGACTAAACTTTGCTCGCGGCGTTGCTGCAGCGTATCGTGTCTTCGTAACACGTCTTCAGCCAGTTGCAGGGGAACGTTCGGATTAAAAGGCCGTGCATGGCAGCCTCTCTAAAGGCCCGGATCGAAGCCAGCGAACCTGTGATGGTGCGCGTCCCAGGGGGCTGGTTCTGGATGGGCTGCGAAATCGGGCGCGATGATGAAAAGCCTCTGCATCGAGTCTGGGTGGATGCCTTCGAGCTTGCCGCTTACCAGGTCACGAACGAGGAGTACGCCTGCTTTCTTGCCGCAATGAGTTGTCCTCAGCCGTTTTGCTGGAACGATCCAAACTTCAATCGCCCGAAGATGCCTGTCGTCGCGATATCGTGGCATGAGGCTGTGAAGTATTGCGGTTGGCTAAGTCGCACGACTTCCCAGTCCTATCGCTTGCCTAGCGAAGCCGAGTGGGAGCGCGCCGCTCGCGGCGGCGCCGAGGGTGCACTCTACTCGTGGGGAGACACGCCTCCCGAGCTGCTTCCCGATTACGCCCGGCGTTGGAAGAGTGGTCCTGAGCCGGTGGGTCTATATCCGCCAAACGCCTACGGGCTTTACAATCTGGGCGACAACGTGCACGAATGGTGTGTCGACTGGTACGACGCCGGCTACTACGGCTACTCTCCCAAACGAAATCCGCAAGGGCCTGCCAACGCCGGTCGCCGAGCCTCGCGAGGTGGCTCCTGGCGGCACCACATCAAGGTTGCTCGCACTGCGGCGCGATCGAGTATTCCGCCAGAGTTCAAATACACCGACTACGGTTTCAGAGTCGCGCGATCCTCGATCACTTGAAATTGTTCTCGTGCCTTGCCTCGAAGACATCGCTCTCGAACGCCCATCGTAATCGGGCAGGACTGAAAAACACGCTCTCAGGGAAGTGATCCTCTTTCTGCGAGTTGGAGCTGGGGGAGAGGCGGTGGGGAAGACTGCGGGACCGTTTCGAGGGCTTCGAGCCATAGGCGGACAGCCGCGCGAAGCGGCGTGACAGCGATACCGGCGAAGGTCCCCGGATATCCGTCCAGACGGCGCAAGGCCGATCGCAACAGCGAAATGGTTCCGGCGCAGTTCCCGCGCTGAAAATGGTGGAAAGAAGCAGCGACTTGAATCAGCCCTTGCAGAAACGTTCTTTCCGGCTCTTGCGCCGCGAGCCACACCGATTCCCAATGTTCGTGAGCTTCGAAGAATGCGCCGGAATGGAAGCAGCGCAGGCCTTCGTTCAATTCTCCGTGGGTCCAGTCGAGTGACATGGGGGCGGCGAAACGTGAATCAGTTTCGGCCAGCAGGAATCCTAGCAGGATGTGGAGGGCCTGCGTACGATGGCACGTCGACCCGATGGTGGCCCTTCGACAGGAATAGGCAGGTTCGGCTACACGGAAAGTCCAGAAACGGCGTTTTAGGAAGTCAGGCGTCGTAGCCACTCAGGTCCGCTTCGGCGGCTTGCCCAAATGAAACAATTCAAAGTTGAAGGTGGGCAAACCTCGCCGGATACATTGGTGTATCAAACCAGCAAGGGAACTCCCCTCAACGCTAAAAACCTGTACAGCCGACAACTAGCGCCGGCGTGCGACGCGATCAAGGAGCCACGAGTCCCGTGGCACTCCTTCCGACACACGCATGCAACTTTGTTAGGTGAGGTTGGCGGCTCTCTCAAGACGGCCCAATCACTTCTCGGGCATTCTGATTTGGAGACCACGTTGGCCGTGCACACTCACGCCATTCCCGACTCGCAGAGGATCGCGGTAGAGCGAGTTGCCGGGGTTTTGTTCTCAGATGTTCTCAACTCCGCCTTGGAACAAAATCCGGGCGGACCTGTAAATTAGTGAAGGGTAAAAGTGTTACGCGGAAAAACTGGTGAGCCGGGGAGGACTCGAACCTCCAACCCGTTGATTTCCGCAGATAGGCTGCAGTAGTGAATTTGCCCGCATTTCCCGGTATCTCTTGTGCTCCTGTATCACGGTATTCGGGTGGGTTTTGGACCCGAGTTGGACCCGACTTCTGAGGTGACCCCCTAAAGTGTCACAGTTTTTTTGGACACAGCTTCCGCTTTCCTAAGAACATTCTTGCATCTCCTAGCAGGAGAAGGGGTCTGGGGAAGGGGACGGCATTTGAGTCCCTTTCCCCAGCAGTCCTTTAGAAATCTTTCTGTCGTTGTCTTTGTTCTCAAAAAACACCATTGTTGCGCCTCGAGATTCGGCCGAACTGGGCGCTTCGATCTGTTGCTCGAACTCTTCGGGAGATCGATAGCCGAGCGCCGAGTGCAATCGCTGCCGATTGTAATACTCCTCGATGAACTCTTCGATGTTCGCTCGTAAATGTTCTAGATCATCGTACTTGTTGGCGTAGATTTCTTCTCGCTTCAGCGTCTTCATGAAGCTTTCGCAACTGGCGTTGTCGTAAGGGTTCGCTGGCCGGCTCATGCTCGGTACCATCCGATGCTTCTCGAGGATGGCCGCATATTCTGCGGAGGCGTATTGCAACCCTCGATCCGAGTGATGCACTAGACCGGGTGGCGGCTGTCGTTTCTCGCTCGCCTGCTCCAGCGCTCCTACTGCTAGCCGATTTCCCAGGGTTCGGTCCAGAGCCCAGCCCACCACTTTGCGAGAAAACCTATCGAGGATCACCGCCAGATAGACAAACTCCGCTTTCAGTCGGATGTAGGTGATGTCGGCCACCCACAGCTGATGGATGCCCGTCAGTTTCATACGACTGGCTAAGTTTAGATATATCTCTAGCTTGTGACTCGAATTGGTGGTGACGACGAATCGCTCCGGTTGTACCCCCAGCAGATTATCTTCCCGCATGATCCGCGCCACCCTTTTGTGGTTCACCTGCATTCCCCGGCGGTGTAGCTCGGCCGTGATCCGCCGATAGCCATAACGCCGGCGGTGCTCCAAAGCAATCGTTTGAATCGCAGATCGCACTTCCATCTCTTCCTCAGTTGGCTGACGTTCTTTCAACGATCGGTAGAAACTTCTGCGACTGACCGAAGCCAGCTGACACATGCGCTCGATACTCAGGCTGCCTTGCAAAAATATTACTTCTCGGATCTGGTCGTAGATGCCGTCGCGCCAGTTTCGCCGCGTTTCTGGCGTCGAGCCTCTACTTTTTGCAAGGCACCTTTGAAAAAATCCAGCTCCAGGGTCTTCTCTGCCAAAAGCTGCTTCAAGCGATGGATTTCTTTACGGTGAGCAGAGGCGTGCGTGCTGGGCCGCGACGCTTCTTGTCCTGGTTCAATGCTCTCCAGCTTCTTGCGCCACTTGTAAAGGCACCTCGGCCGTACCCCGAGTTCTCGCGCTAACGCACCGACATCGTCACAAGTCTCCATGCGTTCGACAGCCATTCGCTGAAATTTCCGGGAGTATCTCTTTCTCTCCACTGTGGTTCCTTTCCCGGAAACTGTGCCTCATTTTTGTGTGTCAGTCCAAGGGTTCACTCCATTCCCTGCCCGCTTTCCCATCACAAATCTCTCGGAAAAGAAAATCATCTGTGCGGATCTCGAAGGTGGCCATGGTCGATGATGAATGGAAAAACGAAAGGGCGATGCGCACGCAAAAAATTCCGTTCTCGGTAGCTAACGATGCCTAAACACCCCAAACCCTCCCTGAACCGCCACAGGGCTCACTGCTCGGTCTGCACTCACGAGAGATGTGCCGACATCGACTCAGACTTCATCGAGTGGAAAAGCCCGGCGGTGATCGCGGCGGACTATGGACTGGCCGATCGTATGAATGTCTACCGGCACGCTCACGCTTTGGGTTTGTTCGGTAAAAGGCAGCGAAATATCCGGGCCGCGCTGGAGAAGATCATCGAGAAAGCTGGCGAGGTGGAAGTCACATCGGCCGCGGTTGTCACTGCGGTGCAAGCCTACGCAAAGATCAACGCACAAGGGCAATGGATCGACCGCAGCGAGCACGTCAACCTCAATGAACTATTCGAGCGGGCGAGTCGCAAAGAGCTGGATGTCTATGCCAAGGATGGCACTTTGCCGGCATGGTTCACGCAAACCGTAGGCGTTACGCAGACGCACGGCGGGAAGGCCGAAAACAGTGAATAATCCATCGAAAGAGCCGCTCTTGCTCGTTACAAATTCAGGGCCGAAGCCGGGAGATTTTCCTATCGGTTCGGTTGAGTCACGCGCGGCAGCGCGGGGTCTGGCGGAGCACAAGACGGAAGTGAAGAAAGTACTGCGCGTCGATATCGAGCATATGTGGGAGCGAGGGCCTGGCAAGTTGCCTCCGGAATTGCCGGCAGACACTCGGTATGAAACCGAGACGTGCATCGTAGAGATCGTTAACCGGCTTGCCTGGTGAGCATGTCACGAAGGGAAAAGATCGGAGTGCAGCCAGGAGACTTTCCATTAAGATCCGTCGCTTCGCGCCCTTGCGGCCGAACTCGGCACTTCCCACCAAATGTTGAGCTTCCATCTCAAAGGGCTGGACCGCTGGCAGCAGCAGGAATACCTGCGCACGGGGCAGGAGATTCGCGCCAAGGGCTTGGGCATGACCTGGGCAGACGAACAGCAGGCCATTGCCTACGAGCGCGCGGCCCTGAACTGCATGATCAATCAGACGCTGGATGGATTTCTCGAGCGACTCTCCGCGGAGGCGAAAACGAAAACAGAGGGATGGACCAGGAAACGAATCAAGATCGTTGAGCTTGCCGCTCGGAAAGGCGTGCCGGTCGCTCGAGACCTGATAGAGACGCTCAGGAAACCGACTGCGGGTCGAACAGCAAGGGGAAGAACTGTCCACCCATCTTGTCCCCGCGAGGAATTGTAGGAACGCCGGTCAGAAGCGGCTCATCCGCGTTCGACATCACGCCATCGCGAAAGACGTTTATCACGGTGGCGCGACGCGGCGCGGGGGTATTGTTCGCATGCGAACCGTGCATGGTTCGAGCATGGTGAAATGAACTTTCACCTTTTTTCAATTCCACGGCCACGGGATCGAACTTGTCTTTCAGGTCGTCAGGAAGAGTATCGCGGATGCCGTCCATTTCCCCCGCCAGGACCGGTTTAGGCAAGTTCGGCCATTTGTGGCTTCCGGGAACGTAATTCAGACAGCCGTTTTCGCGGGTCGAATCGTCCAAGCCGATCCAGCAAGTGAGGTGGGCCAGAGGCGTGGTTCTTGTCCAGTACGAGTAATCCTGGTGCCAGGCCACGACACCGCCGTGTTTCGCTGGTTTGCAGAAAAGCTGGTCGTGCCAGAACCGCACCGGACCGCCCAGTAGCTGGGACGCCGGCACCAAAAATGCGGGATTCCAGAGCAGATCGTGAAAGCCCGGTAGGACGCGCCAAGCGCCTAACGCATGGAAAACCACACGGTTCGGGTCCGCCGATTCATTGGAATGGTATTCGTGAAACAAATGCCGGCCGGGATGCGTCGGATCCATGAGTTGGTCTAATTCCGCGCGCAGAACTTCCACTTGGTCATCGGTCAGAATGCGAACGCCCTTCAAGTACCCATTTTCGCGGAAGAACTCGAGCTGCTCCTCGCTCAAGCGATACTGCTCCCGGCTGGTGGAACCTGAGCGGGCAAATAGGGCGCTGACCGGTTGATGATTTCGGGATAAGTCTTCCATCATTGTGGCACTCAAAGAGGCGAGATATTCGCGTCAACTGTCTTCGCAACCGTGATGTTAGCTTAGACCAGAGTAATTTGCCACGGGCGACGGTCGAAGCCCGTAAGTCCTTTAGATGCGATAGGGAAAATCCGACAACTCCGCTAAGATGCCCAAATCATGCCGTCCCCTGAGGCATCGCGGCGAAACCTCGCGAAGGCGCAAGCTCGTTGGCGCCAGCCGCGCCCGTGGCGCTGCGAAACGGAAACCCAGCTGATCCGCCATGTGACGCTGAGATGATGCAACGACATCGATCGGAAATGGTCCGGCCGCAAACTGGCGCGGATCCTTGGCGTAAGCCAAATGTACGTGTGGAAACTCACGCAACAGTTCGAGGATGGCAACCTCAACGTGCGATCGCCTTTGGGCAGCGCATCTAGCTTGGAAGAATTGGGAAAGGCTCTCGGATCGGCGCGGCGGCAGACTCGTGAGATGAGGGAGCAGGGCCTACTGCGCGAAACGACCAGGCAGATGATTGATAGAGTGCTCGGGCATCCTGAGATTTCGAGATAGCGGAGAGAGGTGCGATGCGCGATCCTGTATCTAGTCCAATCGATTTGGCGTTTTTCGTATTTTCCTTCGTCGTTTTTCTCTGGATTGCAATTGATTCCCAGAGGGTACTTAAATTCCTGTTCGCTCGCGCCAAGCCGCTGTCGCAGACAGTCGTCGTTTCACTTCGAATGCTCGCCGGTGTCTGCACTGCAGGGCTCGCCGTTATTCTGGTTAGGCACGTATTGGGTTCTCATTGAAAGTGGTGCGTCGTCAATTCCGGCAATGGCAGCGGCAGCACGACATGGTTGCAGACCAAGGTCTTAGCGCCTCTCGTGAATTTGATCGCGAAGTATCCAGCCGTGTATCACTGAGGATCTATTTTTGCGAAAATACAATTACACTAGGCTCATATTAAGAGGACTAGTCCTCTTCCTATTTACGGAGTCGATAACAGGAGCTCACTATTCGCAGTTAATGCGTTTGATGTCGGACAGAACATTTTCTAAGGAGATCCCCATGGGAACTGTTCAAGACGATGTCCCACCCATCTGTTTTTTCGTCACGTCTCGACTATCTGCGTCTGACTTTTTCGAAGGGCTTCGTGTTCATGACTCACCTAACGGGATCGAGTTCTGGAAGAATTCATCGCGATTGAAGGAGTTCCCGCGGAAGTTGAGCGTTCAGATGTTTTTTCTCTTTAAAGACTGTCAAACATCCAAATTTGTTGAACAGCCCAATGGTGGAACATTCATCGGTCAATTGACAATCAAAGCGAAGTGGAAACACAACCTTTCGCTTCGACCAGCGACGTACAGCGATCGTGAAATTCGGGTGCTTTCGCCAGACGAATTGAATGAACGAGGATTGCTTGGAATCCAGATCCCCGGTTCTGCTGGATCACACCCCCTTATGGTATGGGTCATTGGATTGTCTGTAACCGATGATCATGTTCCCCTCAGCGACAGCCTTGTGGTCACGCTTCACGAACCAAGTGGAGCTCAGCTCGCCCGCTTTTCGGCACGACTGTGAACAATAGTCAAACACGGTCTAGACAGAAACCTGGCGGGTGGCGTGGAGAATTAGGACGGTAGCCACGGATGCAACTTGCCACGCTTGCGATTTTTGAAATCAGCCCATATGCCGCCACGGTGTTAAAGACCTCATTGCTACTTTGGTTCGCTCTGTGGCCAATTCGTCATAAAGGTGAACTAGATCGCGAACTCTTCTGGCGCCAAATTATTGCGTCGGGCGATCGTCGTCTTGGCTCACACCATCGTGATCTTCGGTTCCAACTCGTTGAAGTACCCTGCGGTTCGAATAGCCGTGTGGGGTGTTGGCGCAGCCTTCTTATCTTGGCCCAACTTGGCCTACCACGCATTCAATGTACTGATTCGGCTCCGAGGGACGGATGGCGCACAGATTTCACAATTTGACGACAAACCGTGATTTTGGACAGACGCAGCCGAAACGTACTTACTGGGGCAGGCGGCGAAGCGAATTCCGCCGCTCACCTTCGGCCTCCGGTTACAAGGTCCACTCTACGTAGGTAATGTTGGACTAGGTGCCGCATGCCCTTTGGTTTGCAAGGGTGCCAGGTTTTGAAAACTGAGGGCGTGCCAAACCATTGTTGAGGATTCACCTCGCGAATCACAAGTACGTGTCGTTACACTTAACAACGGATTCTGTTTCTAATTTGCGTATGACACGCGCGGAACTCTAGCTTGGTTTGCCGCCGCACAACCGAGTACGTGGACTGCGGAGACCATATTGTTCACGAAGTAATTCGCGCCAGCGGAAGCGGCCAGACGAGATTCCGGAGAATCATCCGCAAAGACTCTGAGGAGTACCGGAAGGCCGTTGAGCAAGGCCACGACTAGGGGCGACCGGGTCCCACATTGGTGGTCCTGCGTCGCAGAATGTAAAGTAGGATTTATGCGCAAAAAGATAATCCGAGTTCCACAGATTGACCTACGGGACCAGGGTTGGCTGGACGTGAACGAAGCGGCTTCGGTGGAGGTTTCGTCCGAAGATGAAAATTACCCGATTGAATCCGCGCTTCTAGGAGACGAGAAGCGTGGTTGGCGTGCGGCCGAGCCAGGAAGTCAGACGATACGGCTGACTTTCGACAGCCCGCAAAGGCTCAGACGCATTTGGCTGGCCTTTGAGGATGACGGAACCTCCCGCACGCAGGAGTTCGTCCTGAGATGGTCTGCGAATGTTGGACAACCTTTCCGGGAAATCGTGCGCCAGCAGTGGAATTTCAGCTCGCCCGGAGGAGTCCGCGAGGTCGAGGACTATACCATTGACCTGGTCGATGTTGGAGTGCTCGAATTGATCATCACGCCTGATAAGAGCGGCGGTGAGGCTCGCGCGTCGCTCGCCAAGATGCGTTTACGCTGAAGTGTCCACCCGTCTCTGGGCCGGCAATTCGGGACGGCATATGATCAGCAAAGCACCCAGATTACGGCACGCGCTAAAGCCGATCGCAAGCTACGCCTGTGCGACGCGATTGCGGCTCGACACCAGTTTTTGAGCGACGGAAAGCAGAATCTTGCGGTCTTTGTCCCCCGCTTTGCTGAGACACTTTACAAGTTTGTGGAGATAAAGCGCGTCCTTGCCCTTGCTTCCCCACACAATCTCGTCTGAGCTCTTCCGCTTCAGAAGATTCGGGATTTGAGGCGGTCTTTCACCGTCGTAGAAAAGTTGATACAGAGGCACTTCCAAAGCCCGAGCGAACTTTTCCAATGTCTCGACAGCTGGAACCGTGTGGCCATTCTCGACGCGGGAAATGTAGCAGCGCAGGAGCCCCGTTCTCTTTTCGATGTCTCTTTGAGATAAATTCTTGCCTCCACGCAATTCTCGCAGGCGGTCGCAGATCGCCATTTCTTGTGTCTCCTCATCGGATGATTTTTTGAACGTCATCGTGTAGACGATCTGAATCTTGCGGCCAGCGGTTGGTTTGCGATCGCTGTTAGAGTAGTTCTGTCTCGAGCTGGACAAAATCGTCGGTATCAATTTGGCGGAGTACAGCGGAAACCGCGTCATCTTCTCCGCTGCAACCCGCTACGACAACGCACTGCTCATCGTATTGGCCACCGTGGATCTGGACACGAACGGTTAAGGGGGATGTTGCGCCGCCGGCCTGAGCTAGACAAATCGAACAAGGCAGAGTGCTCGTCATTTCTGCCCTCCTCATCTGATTGATATTCTGCTAGAACCTGCGATTCGTCGTTGCGCATGAGCAATGATTCAGGCCCGCTTAGATGCGCTACAAGTTTCTCGATTCCGCCAAGAAAACGAGGAGGCAATAGGAGCTTTTCTTTCGATGATAGGGGGCAGGGTCAGGAATCTGGAAAAGACGATCTAGCAGCGCGGGCATCGCATCACGGTGAAGTTCTGAGCGCAGAATGTTACAAAACGAGAGAGCCGCCCTAATCTCAGGCGGCTTCAAGTCGTTTGTTTTCGTGAGACGAATTGGGGAAAAGGTTACAGAATAGGCAGAATGTAACCTCTAGGCGAACGCCGTCATTAGGGTTTCGCGGCATGATTCCGGCATCGCGAAGAAGAACAAGTGAGCAAAGTGACGGATCGCATAGTTGGTAACTTTACCGCATTCAAAGACGAAGGGTTGACGAAAGCGATGAAAACGATAACACCCTTTCTCTTGCTGTAAGTCGTTGACGGTGTCTTCAAAAATCATGTGATTTTCGAATGACCGATCCCGTTCTTTTGCAGCGTGTCGAATCAACAACTTGCAAGCGCACGTCAGATGGGGTTTTTCGAACAGCGCCACATAGGTAGCCCGCATTCTCCCGCCAGCCATGCGCTGACTATTCGTAACGCAAGGCCACAATGGGATCGATACGCATGGCGCGCCGCGCAGGTAGGTAACTTGCGAGCACCGCAACGACGATGAGCACAAGTGAAACCGAGGTGAACGTCAGCGTATCGGTCGAATGCACGCCGTAAAGCAGTGACGAAAGCACACGCGTGACGGCAAACGCGCCAATGAGCCCAAATATCAAACCGGCGACTGTCAGCCGCAGGCCGAGCCCGAGAACGTCGTGCAAGACATCTCTTCGCGAAGCTCCTAGGGCTATGCGAATGCCGATGTCCCGTGTGCGTTGTGCCACCGAGTAGGAAATCACGCCGTAGGTTCCAATGGCCGCGAGCACCAGCGCAAGGCCGCTAAAAAGTCCAAGCAATATCAACGTGAACGTTCGCGTGGAAACAGAATCGCTCACGAGCTGGTTCATCGTGGAAATGGCGAAGATCGGCTGATCCTTATCAATGGAGGCGATAGCGCCGCGAATCGCGGAGGTCATCGCCGCTGGATCGATCGATGATTTGACTAGTAAATCCATCTCGTTTCGCGACGCCTGCAGGAATGGCCTGTAAGTCTCCAGGCGAGCGGGATTCGTCAGGCCGTAGAGCTTCGTATCGCCTACCACGCCAACGATCTCGATCCATATTGGAGCAGTTGTCGCCAAGGGTCGACCAAACATGAACCGTTTGCCTACTGCGTCGCCATTCGAGAAGAACTCCTTTGCGAGTTTCGCGTTGATGATGCCCACCGGTTGTGCGTTTTCATTGTCCGCTTGGGTAAAGCTTCGTCCGTTGAGAAGCGGAATACCCATCGTAGCGAAGTAGCCTGGGCTGATTACGTGTGTATCGGGGTGCGGAAAGCTTCCTGGCTTGGGCAAAGGCATGCCTTCCACCGTGATGTCCGTTCTCCCGTGACTATCGGTCATAGGAGGATTCGTTCCAACGGATGCACTTTGCACTCCTGGCAGTGCGCCGACTTGATCGAGGACACGCTCCCAGAAGTTCCGAATGGCGGGATCCTTGTCGTATTGCGCGCTGCGCAAATCCATTTCCATCCTGAGCACGCGGTCCGGCTGAAACCCAGGGCTGACCGAGAGCAGCAGGTGGAGGGACTTCATCATCAACCCGGCCCCTGTTAATAGGATCAACGAGAGTGCAAGTTCCGCCACGACAAAGACCCCTCGCAAGCGATTTTGCGACGCTCCGCTGCCCGCTCCGGCACTCCCCTCTTTCAAATTTGCCAGAACATTGGTCTTCGTCGAGCGCATCGCGGGAACCAAACCAAAGACAAATGTCGCCATTGCCACAATTCCTGCTGCAAAGAGCAGCACTACTCCCTTTATCTCCACCGTAGCGCCCGAGAGTCTGTCGACACCAATCATGTCCGTCATGCCCCGAATCCCCGCAAACGCCAGGAACAGTCCGATGCCGCCACCCGCCAGGGCCAGCAGAAAACTCTCCATCAGCATCTGCCGAACGATGCGTTTGCGGGTTGCGCCTAGGGCCAAGCGCAGCGCAATCTCCCGCGTTCTGCCTGAGCCGCGCACAAGCAACAAATTGGCGACATTGGCGCAAGCGATCAGCAAAACAAATATGACCGCGCCAAACAGCGCCAGGATAGCCGGGCGCATTTCGCTCACGAATGCCTCGCGGATCGGCTTCAGCTCTACGCCGAACTGATCGTTCGATCCGGGATACTCTTTGGCGAGCCGGGCGGCGATTCCTTCCATCTCCGAACGAGCCTGCGCGAAAGTCGCGACCGGGGCGAGCCGGCCAAGCACAACCAAATCTCCACGCGCGCCGCGCTGGGTAGCATCCTCGGAATTTTGTGCGGCCCAGACGCCAATCGGTTCGAGAACATCCGTCTTGTCCGGCCAACGGAAATTGGGTGGCAGAACTCCAACAATCACGTAGCCCCGCCCATCGAGCATGATCGTTCGCCCGAGCGCGCTCGGGTCCCCACCGAAATGTGACTGCCACAGCGAATAACTCAGCAACAGCACGGGTGACGCACCAGCCTTCTCCTCAGAGGGATCGAAGTCGCGCCCAAGGAACGGCTTCACGCCAAGCAGCGAAAGAAAATTCGGAGAAACCGCTTGGCCGCTGATGGCTTCCGGCTCGTTTACTCCGGCCAGGTTAAAACCAACATCACCCGCCGCCGCCATTTGAGAGAACTGGCTGGTTTCCTTCCGCCAATCCAAGAAGTTTGGATACGACACGCTGACCGTGCCAACTTGCGGCGTAGTCTCATTCAAAAGAATCAGGCCTGCACCATCTCGGTACGGAAGAGGTTGAAGCAACACACCATAAACGACCGAAAAAATGGCAGTGTTCGCGCCGATGCCGAGGGCAAGTGTGAGGACGGCGATGGCCGTGAATCCGAGATTCTTACGGAGCATGCGAAGGCCGAAGTGGATGTCCTGCATCAATCCAGTAAAGAACGAAAACTCACCACGCTTGGCAATATCGCGATCGGCTGCGCGATTTTGTAAGGCGCTCATCGCAGACTCCCTTCCACCCCGTGAACTTTCGATCTGCTTCGCAAGTGCGGGCCAATCGATTATGTGTTTTTTGGCGGCGGCTTCCCCTTGCGATGGACTCAATCCGCGATGCAACGCGTCGGTATAGGCATCTTCTAGTTGCTGGGCCAGGTCTTCTATGACTTCAGCCTCATGCTCGACCATCAAGTGGGACAACTGAAGATTTTGGCGGATGTATTGCGTCCAATCAGGCATGGTCTGGTCTCACGACGTGGTTCACCGTCAGAACGAACTCGTCCCAGATGCCACGCTGCGCGGCGAGATATTTGCGGCCGACTGGCGTCAAGCGGTAGAACCGGCGTCGGCGCTCCCCAGCTTTTTCCACCCAGCGGCCGGCAATGAGATCTCGCTCTTCCAGCCGGCAGAGGATGGGATAGAGCGAGCCGATGCGAAATTGGATACGCCCTTTGGAGCGCGCCTCGATCAGCTTGCCAATTTCATAGCCATGGCGCGGTCGCGCTTCGATTAGGGCGAGAACAAAGAGTTCCGCGCTGCCTTTTTTGAGCTCACGATTGAACATACCGCACGACAGTATACTTCGGTGAAGAATATGTCAATCGGCTTGCCCTGGCACCGATATCGTGCCGAACAGGGTTTTTCGAACAGCCTGACTGCCAACCCGTGTGATCGGACTCGAAGCGATCAAAGTCGCACGTCCCAACCAATGACAAAACAGAATTTCGTGCGACCTTCGGATGGGTCAAGCATTGCTGACGATCTGAACTCTAACCGCGAGAGAAATAATTTGTGCGCTTGACTGAGGCGGATTCACTCGTGGCGAAGGGCGTCCACGGGTTGGATTTGGGTGGCAGCGCGGGCGGGAAGGGTGCAGGCGGTTAGAGCGGCTGTGGCCAGGACGGCGATGACTGCGATCAGGACTACGGGATTTGTGGTGCCAATGCCTTCCAGTTTGTCGGCAAGGGCGCGGGTGGAGATGATGCTGAGGATTGTGCCGATGACGAAGCCGATGATTAGGACTCGGCCGATCGATGCAACGACGAGGCGCAGGACGTTGCCGGCGGTGGCGCCGAGGGCCATTCGAATGCCGAATTCGCGGGTGCGGCGCGAGACACTGTAGGACACTACGCTGAAGATGCCGATGCTCGCGAGTGCGAGGCCGATTCCTCCGAAGATGCCGAAGAGGAATGTCGCGAACTTCGGATAGGCAAATTCGGGGCCGAGGAAATCTTCGCCCGTCTGCACAAAACCTAATGCCTGTGTTGGGTCTACAGCGCTTACCGCCTTGCGGACAGAATCTTCGATCGCCAATGGATTTGGATTGGTGGTTCGAATAATGAACATCATGCCCGGGGGAAAGAGGTTGGTGAACGGAATGTAGACGGCTGGCTGTGGGTTTTCCTTGAGACCCCGGTTTCGAGCGTGGCTGGTGACACCAATGATTTCGTAGGACGTGGACGTGACAGGCGGGTGAACAAAGCCTGGCGGCAGCCCTTCTTTGGGAACTTCGATAGTGATTTGACGACCTATGGGATCTCGATCCGAGAAATAGGCGTTGGCCATGGTGTCCGTGATGACGACGACAGGTTTAGGGCGCTCGACATCGGATGCGTCGAAAAAGCGGCCTTTGAGTATAGGAATGCGCATGGTGGAGAGATAGGCGTCACTGACAAGGTCGACGCGAATGCCAACGGGCTCTTTCAAGCCGGCCATATTGAACTTGAGATCGGCGCCGCTGTACGGGGGAATGCCGGTCACGCTCGCCGCGACGGATACGACCGTCGGAAGAGCTTTGACTCGACCCATAACATCGTTGAAAAAAGTGCGCCGCTGGTTCCACTCCGGATATCGAGTTTGAGGCGTCGGTACAAAGACGGCGAGTATGCCTTTGGGCTCGAAGCCAAGTTTTTGACGCGTGAGTTCGATTAAGCCGAAGCCCGCCAAGGCAGAACCAGTGAGAAGCACCAGCGACAGGGCAACTTCGCTCACGATCAAAATATTGCGAAGCCGATTTCCAGCCGAACCTGCGGCGGAATCCCGGCCGGCGTCGCGCAAGAACGCGGACTGATTTTGGCGTGAGAGCTGAAGAGCCGGCGCGAGGCCGAAGAGAATTCCGGTGAGAACGGAAACGGTGACCGCGAAGGCGAGCACGTAGAGATTCAGCGAGATCACGGCTTCGTGTGGAATCGAATATTCTGGCAGTAGGGCGATGACGGCTTTGATGCCCCCGTAAGCGAAGAGCACACCCAAGGCTCCGCCTGTGACGCTGAGGATGACGCTTTCGGTGAGGAGTTGCTGCACGATGCGTTTGGTGCCGGCGCCCATGGCGGCACGGACGGCGATTTCGCCGCGGCGAGCGCTGGCGCGGGCGAGCAATAGGTTGGCGACGTTGGCGCACGCGATGAGGAGAAGGAAACCGACGGCAGCCATTAGCGCCAAGAGCGTGTTGGCAAATTTTCCGAGGATGCCTTCGTTCACGGATGTGAACTCGGTACGAAATGGAGGCTCGGGGTAGAGAATCGGGGGATCGATTTTCGCGAACTTGAGGTGGAAAGCCTGGAATTCGGCGTTGATTTGGTCGCGGGGGACGCCGGAGCGGACGCGCATCATCACGTGGTAACGCACCTCATTGTCCGGGCGGATGGCGATGGGACTGTAGACATCGGCGTCCTGCCACGTGAACCGAACCGGGAGTACGCCGATGATCGTGTAGAACTTGTCGTTGAGGCGGATGGATTTGCCGAGTACGTCTCGCCGACCGAAGAAATGGCGCTTCCAGAAGGCATAGCTGAGGACGGCGACGTCTTCGACTTTGGATTCGTCGCCACCGTCCTTTGGGCTGAAGGTGCGACCGAAGAGCGGCGGGACACCAAAGAATTCGAAAGCGTTCGGCGAGAAGAACTCCTGGTGAACGTTTTCGGGGATGCCCTGTTCGGTCAGCGTGACGCTGTTGCGGTCGTTGAGAATCATGTCCTCAACGGATTTGGCGTTGGCCTTCATCTCAAGGTACTGAGACAGCGTGTAACGGATGCCGTAGTCGTCTTTTTTTGCGTTGATGACTCGGGAGCCGCCGATGCGGTCTGCGGAAGTGTAGGGGTAGGGATCGATGAGCACGGCGTATATGACGCTGAAGATGGCGGTGGTGGTGCCGATGCCGAGGGCCAGGGAGAGGATGGCGAGAATGGTAGTGAGGCGCGAGCGGACGAGAAGGCGCAGGGCGTAGCGTAGGTCCTGGAAGAGGAACATGAGAACCCCCGGTAAACGATAAGGCGACTCAATGAGTTAGAGACGCTAGAATTGACAAATTTGTTGCCTTTGTTGCTACGAGCGAGAGACGGCAGCCTCGAGTTGTTTGCTTCCACAGCCGGCCGGACATTTCGGAATTCCAGGAGTCATGAGCGCGTCTGTCAGCCCAAAGGGCTACGGGAACCGGGTGACGTGGACGCCCCGCGGCGGGGCCTAAGCCAGCCATCGCGCGCCATGATAGGGTTCCCGTGAGATCTACCCTTGCACCGTAAAATCTAACAGATAGTTGGACCCATCGTGCCTTCTTCATGACAGGCAGGCGTTTGATAAGAGGCGTTCGCTTTCTTTTTCGGTCCATCTCGGATTTGGTTGGTCTTGCGAAATAGGTGTCTCGGCCTGGGTCCATAGGGACCTTCCGAGCAACTCGATTGCGAGCCAGTGTAGTTTTACGAGTCTCTGTGCTTCTTCGTCAGTTTCAATTTGAGCTCTCGTGTATTCGAGGAATCCAACCTTGGTCGGCGTGTTAGATTGAACGCATGGCGAAGCAATGTTTGTTCTGCGACAACGAAGCAAACAGCAAGGAGCACTTGTGGTCGGATTGGATCCTTCAACGGCTTGGCACTCAGCCTACGCGAATCAAAATGGGCAAAGCGCCAGCAACGACTATGGACCATTCCGTCGTGGAGGTTCGCTGCGTTTGCCGCACCCTCTGCAACGCCGGTTGGATGAGCGCGTTAGAGTCGGAAACATCCCGATAATTGGTCGCTTGATGGAGAATACTGCTACGTCTCTGGACTCAACCCAACAAACATCCCTCGCACTGTGGACCGTGATGAAAGCAATGGTCTTGGATGCGGTCAATGCCAAGAATCGCGGACACTTCTTCACTCGAAAAGAGTGTGAAGCATTGCCATTACAGCGAAAGATTCCAGACAAAACCGTTATCCAGATTGGAGCGTCTGAGCGGAAAGGCTATAGTGCGAACGGAACAATCGTGTGGCTCGATTTTCCTAACTCGCCGAAAGCAGCCAGGGCTAGTGTTTCGACATTCGTCATCGGTCACCTCGTAGTTCAGGTCGTTACTATTCACCACGAGCCGGAGCACGAGAACGTTCCCGTAGGAACAGTTGCGATTGGAGATGGCGAATGGGACAAGCTCCTGTTGCGCATCTGGCCTGCCGGAACACTGCCTGTGGCGTGGCCTCCTCAAGCGACGTTCGCCAACAGTGGCTCAAGTTCAATCCTCACATTACAAAACCGATGGAGACTAGGCAAAGACGCCACGATTTAAATCTTCGCGTCGCGTGAAATCAATGAGTTGAAGGCTCATGACGAATGGGGTTTTCTGAACCTCGTTCGACTGTCATGCCAAGAATCGTAGGGTGTCGCGATAGTATGCTTCGACCACGTCGGACTCGTTGTCTTCCGTGGTTTCGGGTGGGGCGGTTGCGGGAGTTTTGGACCTGGATGGACCCAGCTCCGGATGCGCAGCGACGGCAACCGGACGGATAAATTGATGGAAGTAAATCTCTTACGCGGAAAAACTGGTGAGCCGGGGAGGACTCGAACCTCCAACCCGTTGATTAAGAGTCAACTGCTCTACCATTGAGCTACCGGCCCGCGTGCAATCCTAAAATTTTACACGTGCTGCAGAACTTTGTCGAACACATCCAGCACGCACCAGGAAGGAAACCGCTGAGATCAAGCTGACATCGAGAGGCAGCGACCGCATCTCGCATCGCTACTCGCCACCGCGCAGCACCGCCGCCAGATCTCTTGCCACCTGCCGCGCTCGCTCCACCTCGCTGGGCTCAAACGAGATCGCCGCCACTCGCGGATGCCCACCGCCGCCGTACTGCTCCGCGAGCGACGCCAAATTCTGATCCGCCGTCGCCTGATTCCACGGATTGGTCCCCAGCGAAACCTTGGCCCGCACCTTCGACGAGATCACACTCACCGAATACACGCAATCTCGATGCAACAAATACGGAATAAATTTGTTATATCCCTCGAGATCCAGATCGCTGACATCGAAGAAAATCACGTTGTCGCGCGCCTCGCACCTCTCCCGCAAAATGTCGATCGACCGCCGGTGCCTCTCAAGCAATGGCTGCAAGTGCTTGGCAACCAGCGGCAACTGAACCACTTCCGCCAGCGGCTTGTAGGCCAGCTCGGGAATAATTCGCGACGGAATCCCATCCTCGGGCGCAGCTTCGATCACCAATGCGAGTTTCGTCGCCGGCTCCGAAATCTCCACCGCCGATTCGGGCGTCGGATACTGCGCGCCATCGATAATGTCGCCCCAGTGAATCAGGTCGGCTAGCGGCTCGGTGTCGAATCCAAACTGCTCCTTCCCCACCGTCGCGATCAATTTCGTGCACGACTTGTATTCCGGCTCATAGAACATGTGCTCGGTTCGATGTGTCCGGAAGTGCTCCGCGTCTTGCGGCGTCAAAAACGCGCTTTGGTGGTGATCGAACCACCACGTCAGCTTCGGCGAATTCGAATACTTGAAATCGACAATCGCGTTTTCGTCGCCATCGAACAGCCCGTCAACCCACGGCTGCTTCGCCTTGTGCGTCATCCCCGTGAAACCAAATTCCGCGTTCGCATCAAAGCGTTCGCGATACATCCGATAAAACAAAGCAGCCGACGCAGTGCCATCAAAGCAGCGATCGTGAAAACACAGCCGTACACGGGTCATGGGTAGCCGAGAGTGCCTTTCCGTCCTCGCCCATCACGCAAAATAGCGAGAACAAAGCCTTTAACGATGCGGTCTGGTCGCGGTAAAGTCAAGCGCAAACAACCCGAATAAAAAGCCCGACCGCAAAAAAACAGCCGCGCGGCAGTCGCCGCGCGGCTTTCATTTCGAAGCACTACGATCTTATTTGTTGGCCATATTCTCCGCAATATCCCCAATCAATGGCAGCTTGAATTTCTCGTGCAAGTAAGCCTTGTACATGATGAAGATCCATAGCGCAAAGACCAGCAATCCCAACAGCGGATAAAACGCGAGCGCCAGAAATCCCATGGACATAAAGTGCAGCATCGCAAAAATAATTCCGATCGCAAAATAGACGACAATGATAGCAACTGACATCAGGATCGACTGCGCCGCATGGAATTTCACGAACGGCCGTTTATCGATCAGGAAAAATATGAGCCCGGTAACCCAGCCCAACACGTAGCACAACAATCCGGCCACGTTTTCTTCAAGCCCTGAGGTAGGTGCTGCCACGGCTCCTCCTGCTGCTGGCGCTGCTGCAACGCTCTGAGCCGCGCCGCATTTCGGGCAGAACGCCGCTCCCGCTACATCCGCACCGCACGCGCTGCAAAATGCCATCAGTCTCTCCTTGGACCCCTGAAATGCTGCGGAGCGTAACAAAGCCCACATCCAACTGCAATCTTTTTCATTTTCGCCACAAGGCGCGTCCGGTTCGCCAAACGTTGCGATATTGCAAGCCATTCAAGGATAGAATCGCGCCTCCATGTCCAACCTCCAGGCCGCTCCGTCCGTATCCTCTTCGGTCACGCGATTCGGCTGGCCCCGCGACACAACCGCCGCCGAGCGCTCTTCTCTTTTCGCTGGTGGACTCGGCTGGATGCTCGACGCCATGGACGTCATGTTGTACTCGCTCGTCCTCGCCTACCTCATCCGCGACTTCTCGATGACCACCGCCACCGCCGGCTTCCTGAATTCCCTCACGCTTCTGGCGTCTGCGATCGGCGGTTTCGGATTCGGGTACGTCGCCGACCGCATTGGACGCACGCGCTCGCTCATGGCCTCGATCCTGATTTATTCCTTGGCCAGCGCAGCCTGCGGTCTGTCACACTCCGTCGCTCAACTTGCCGTTTTTCGATTCGTGCTCGGTCTCGGAATGGGCGGCGAATGGACCGCCGCCGCTGCCCTAATCGCAGAAACATGGCGTGCCGAGCATCGCGGCAAAGCCCTCGGACTCATGCAGTCCTCATATGCGATCGGCGAAGCTCTCGCCGCCATCGCCGTGTTGATCGTCCTTCCCCGGTTCGGCTGGCGGGCCGTCTTCTTCGTCGGCGTTATGCCCGCTTTGCTTGTCCTCTGGATTCGCATGAAGGTTCCCGAGCCCGAGATCTGGAAAAGCCGCTTTGCCACACGCACGAGCGAACCTCTTTCTCAACTCCTGTCTCCGAGCGTGTTGAAAGCGGGCACGATCGCCACCGTAATGAACGCGTTCACGCTGTTTGGCTTCTGGGGATTGTTCAGCTGGATTCCCGCCTACCTCTCGCTACCCGTATCGCAAGGCGGACGAGGCATCGGCTTAACCAAGACGACGTCGTTCTTCCTCATTCTCTGTATTGGCAAATGGCTCGGATACGTAACGTTCGGGTTCTTGGCCGACGCCTTCGGGCGCCGTAAACCCTACTTCGCATACTTGGTGATTGCGGCGATTCTCGTTCCGCTCTATGGAATCACGCGCGACGAACGACCGCTCTTGCTACTAGGCCCGATCGTCGCATTTTTTGGAACAGGCTACTTCTCTGGCTATCCGGCCATAGCGAGCGAAATTTTTCCCGGGGCGATTCGCGCCACCGCGATGGGCTTCAGTTACAACATCGGCCGCGTATTCTCCGCAATCGCCCCATTCGCGATCGGATCTCTGGCGATTCGCCACGGCATCGGTCCGGCATTCATTCTTCTAGCCGCAGCATTCATGATCGCCGCACTCCTATCCCTGGCCTTACCCGAAACCTGCGCCCGACGACTAACCTAATTCGGGGAATTTGCGCCTTTTCTCCGATCCTGTACGGGCGCAGCCGTGCTGCGCCCCAAACGCCCGGGCCGTCAAATTGGCAGACATATCTTTGTCCCGATTTTTTGGGCGCCTAAGCCACAGCACTCGGCGTTAGACTCGTCGCATTCCCATTCGACAACGTGAAATTCAAAGCGAAATAAGGCGCCAACGCCAGCGTCCGCCGAAAATCAAAACTATCGCTATACAACCGTTTGGGTACCCGACGCGCGAGAATGCTGATCGGCAGTGGGTTTTTCCGGAACGGATACGGTGTCACCGATACCCCGACAGGTCCGCCATCCTCGGTCCGCCTCACTTCCCAATCAACAGTATCCGCGTCGCGGTGCATCGGCACGGAATCAATCGCCACGTCTTCCCGGGTACCTGTGCAGAAGTAAAGTGACAAGCGATCCAGCACATCGAGGAGCCGCAGGCTCTGGTCCAGCGATTTATCTTCAATCAACAGCTGGCTCGCAGAATCTGCTCGAAGATCTACCTTCCACCGCAACTGCCGCAACTTCAGTTTTTGCAGATGCTCGTCAACGATTGCCAACTCCTCCGATTTCACGTACTTGGCAGAAAATCCCGGCATCGTCGCGCGTGCCCGGTCATAAAGACCTGAACCGTGTAGGCTAACGAGTAAAGCCGCATACCGATCCACTTGGCTCAATCGATCCACGCTCCGCTGATAAATCCGAATGTGTTCTTCGGTAGGGACCGACATGAATGTGTACGGTGCCCGCGCCCTTGGATCGAGTCGGGGCTCCAGTTCCCACTCGCACCACCCGTTATCGTGCTCGCGTACAGCCAGGCAAAATGACTCGATCGCCGCCGGCGTCCGAAACGCATCGTTGCCCCAGTGCCGCGCGAAAAATCCTGCCAACACCGCGTGATCCGTCTGCCGGATCACCAGATAATGATCGCCCCGGTCTTGTAGAATCATCGAGAAACGCCGCCGTTATGCGCCGAAATTCGCACGATTATCCAACTGGAAGCCATCTGCTCACTCCCGCTTCCGACGACGCCATGCCGCTCATTATGCCCCAACCGTTCGGATACGGGCCGAATCGCAATCTTTTTCGTGGTCGGAGTGGACTGGGAGTTATGGTGCGGGAAGAGGGATTTGAACCCCCAAGGGCTTGCGCCCGGCAGCTCCTAAGGCTGCTGCGTCTGCCAGTTCCGCCATTCCCGCAGGATCGTGGCAAGCCCAATCCTATCACGCCAATGCTTGACCTCTAACTCTACGGTACGCCGCGCGACTACTGCCGCCTTGGGCTGCTCTGCATTCCAAACTCTTCGTGTCGGGGCGGCGTAGGCAGCCTGTGGACGACTGCGCTCGATAAAATGCATTTTACTGCATCACAAAACCTTGACGAACAACGATAACTGCACTATGATGCTAGATAAGCGATGTCCACGGTGCCCAACTCGTCGCCCTCACAGCTCTCGATATCTCTATCCCCCGAATCGGCATTTCTGAAGGTCTTGGGCGATCGCGTGCGCGCGCTCCGCAAGACCCGCACCCTCACGCGAAAACTCTTGTCCCAGCACGCCAAGGTGTCCGAGCGCCACCTGGCCCAACTCGAATCCGGCGAAGGAAACGTATCGGTCGTGCTGTTGCGGCGAATCGCCTCCGCTCTCGGCGTCTCCCTCGCCGAAATGTTCACCGTGGAAGAACAATTGCCCGTTGAAACTCCAAGTCGCAATCGCATCGCACTGATCGGATTGCGCGGCGCAGGCAAGTCCACACTGGGTGCAAAGCTCGCGAAAGCCCTCGATGTCCATTTCATCGAACTCGATCACGAAATCGAAAACGACACCGGCATGCCTCTCGCCGACATCTTCTCGCTCTACGGTCAATCCGGTTATCGGGCGATCGAACGCCGCACGCTCGAACGCGTCATGAGTCAACACGATCGCGGCGTGTTCTCCATCGGTGGCGGTGTCGTCTCCGAGCAGGAGACGTACGAATATCTCCGCGCCCACTGCCGCACCGTTTGGATCAAAGCCAAGCCCGAAGAACACATGGCTCGCGTCGTCGCGCAAGGAGATTTCCGCGCGATGGCCGGCAATGATCGCGCCATGGACGACTTGCGCCAACTACTCAGCGCCCGCGAACCGCTGTATCGCAAAGCCGACCTTGTCCTCGACACTTCAGGTACAACCGTGGAAGACAGCTTCACCCAACTAAGATCCTCGCTCGGAATCGAGCCGCAACTCTCGCCTTCAGGAGACATTCGTGGATAGTTCCAGCGTGCAAGACGTTCAAACCAAACCGGCCATCGTCGACTATCGCACCGACCCGTCGCGTTACAAGCACTGGCGCCTCACGTTCGAGCCGCCCGTCGCGATGCTCACGATGGATGTCGCTGAAGACGGCGGTCTTCGCCCCGGCTACAAGCTCAAACTCAATTCCTATGATCTTGGTGTCGACATCGAATTACACGACGCTCTTCAGCGCATCCGCTTCGAGCATCCCGAAATCCGCAGCGTCATCCTCACTAGCGCAAGGAATCGAGTCTTCTGCAGCGGCGCCAACATTTATATGCTTGGCCTCTCTTCCCACGCCTGGAAAGTAAACTTCTGCAAATTCACCAACGAAACGCGCAACGGAATTGAAGACTCTAGCTCTCACTCAGGCTTGAAATTTCTGGCAGCCCTCAACGGCACTACGGCGGGCGGCGGCTACGAACTCGCGCTCGCCTGCGACGACGTCGTCCTGATCGACGATCGCTCCTCCGCCGTCAGCCTCCCCGAACTCCCACTCCTCGGCGTTCTGCCCGGCACCGGCGGCCTCACCCGCCTCACCGACAAGCGCAAAGCTCGCCGTGATCACGCGGACATGTTCTGTACGAATCCCGACGGCGTCCGCGGCCAGCGCGCCAAAGACTGGCGGTTAGTCGACGAAGTCATCAAGCCGCAGCAATTCGCCGAGCAAATCAAACAGCGTGCCGCAAAACTAGCCGCCAAAAGCGATCGCCCAGCCGATGCCAGAGGCATCGCCCTAACTCCCCTCCAACGCACGATCGACGACGCTGGCGTGCATTACGATTTCGTTGATGCTCAAGTGAATCGCGAATCCCGCACCGTCACCCTAACAGTCCGCGCACCCGCATCCGCCACACCGCGCACCGTCGAATCCGCCGTCGCCGCCGGCGCCCATTGGTGGCCTCTACAAATGTCCCGCGAACTCGACGACGCGATCCTCCACCTCCGCACCAACGAACCCGACCTGGGCCTCTGGCTCATCAAAACGACCGGCAACCGAGACGCCGTACTCGCTACTGACGATTTCCTAGTAGCCAATCAAAGCGACTGGTTCGTCCGCGAAGTCCTCGGCATGATGCGCCGCACCCTCGCCCGCCTCGACGTAACTTCCCGATCGATGTACGCGATCATCGAACCGGGATCCTGCTTTGCCGGCACGCTCTTCGAACTGGCGCTAGCCGCGGACCGCATCTTCATCCGCGACGCGCAAGACCTCCCCGAAAATGAAACGCCCGCGTTCGTAGCGTGCTCCAAGATAAATTTCGGCGCGCTCCCGATGCCCAATCATCTCTCGCGGCTGTCGGCGCGCTTCCATCAAGACGAAGCGCAGATCGATTCCCTTCGCGCAAGAATCGGCACAGCGTTGAACCCTCAAGAAGCACTGGAAGCCGGCCTAGCCACAGTCGCCCCCGACGATCTCGACTGGGAAGACGAACTTCGCCAAGCCATCGAATCCCGCGCCGCGCTATCTCCAGACGGTCTAACCGGCCTAGAAGCCAATCTCCGCTTCGGCCCCAACGAAACCCTGGAAACACGCATATTCGGCCGCCTCTCCGCCTGGCAAAACTGGATCTTCATCCGCCCCAACGCGGTCGGCGAGTCCGGCGCCCTAAAAGTCTACGGCACCGGCGCTCCCACAAAATTCAACTGGGAGCGCGTGTAGGGGCACGGCACCGGCGTGCCCGTTCTTATCTTTCTGTTTTTTGGTTTTTCGAGTTTCGAGTCTTAGGTTTTGCGATTTTCCAATTTCGATTTTCCAATCTCCAAACCGGAGTCCCCATGATCGACTACACGGAAAAAATCCCCAACAACGTAGACCTAGGCCGCGACCGCGTCCTCCAACGCGCCCTCGAACACTGGCAACCCGCCTTCCTGGGCTGGTGGTCCGATATGGGTCCCAACGAATCCAGCAACTACGAGGTCTACCTCCGCACCGCCACCAGCGTCGAACCCGACGGCTGGGCCCAATTCGGCTACGTCCGCATGCCCGAATATCGCTGGGGCATCTTCCTCCAGCCGCGTGACGAATCCCGCCAAGTAAATTTCGGCCGCCACAAAGGTCAGCCTGCGTGGCAGGAGGTCCCCGGCGAGTACCGCTCGATCCTCCGCCGCGTAATCGTCACGCAAGGCGACACCGAGCCCGCCTCCGTCGAGCAGCAAAAAGCCCTGGGTCTCTCCTGCCCTTCCCTCTACGACCTCCGCAACATTTTTCAGGTCAACGTCGAAGAAGGCCGCCATCTCTGGGCGATGGTCTATCTTCTCCACCGCTATTTCGGCCGCGACGGCCGCGAAGAAGCGGAATCCCTGCTCGCCCGCCGTTCCGGTGACACCGACAATCCCCGCATCCTCGGCGCCTTCAACGAGCCCACGCCCGACTGGCTGGCCTTCTACATGTTCACGTTCTTCACTGATCGCGACGGGAAATTTCAGCTCTGCGCGCTCGCCGAATCCGGCTTCGATCCCCTCTCCCGCACCTGCCGCTTCATGCTCACCGAAGAAGCCCATCACATGTTCGTCGGCGAAACTGGCGTCGCCCGCATCATCCAACGCACCTGCGACGTCATGAAAGAAAACAAAATCGACGACCCCTCCGACGTGCGCGCCCTCGGCGTCATCGATCTCCAAACCATCCAGCGCTATCTCAATTTCCACTACAGCGTCACGCTCGACCTCTACGGCTCCGACGTCTCCTCCAACGCCGCCAACTACTACACCAGTGGGCTCAAAGGCCGCTTCCGCGAAACCAAACTCACCGACGATCACGTCCTCGCCGAAGCCGGCTACACCGTCTGGGAAGTCATCGGCGACAAAATCGCCGGCAAGCAAGTCCCAGCATTAACTGCGCTCAACGAACGCCTCCGCGACGACTACATCGGCGAAATCGAAGACGGCGTGGCCCGCTGGCAAAAAGTAATCGACACCGCCGGCATCCCCTTCAAGCTCACGCTCCCCCACAAAGGCTTCCATCGCGAAATCGGCAACTTCGCTGGCCACCACATCAGCCCCGAAGGAAAAATCCTCACCGAGGAATCTTGGAAGCAACACGAATCCGAATGGCTCCCCAGCCCGGCCGACTACAAATACGTCCAATCCCTAATGACCGGCCGCGTAACCGAACTAGGCAAATTCGCCAACTGGATCGCTCCCCCAATCCGCGGCATCAACAATCAACCCTTAAATTTCGAATACGTCCGCTTCAACTAAGTCTCGACCGGGGTGCCGCACCCTCCGGGTGGTTTGAGGGTGCGGACGTTCCGCCCTGACCGCGCTCGATCCGCGATGCACAATTCCAGTCCAATTCCCTCGCACCCAAAAATGCTAAACTCTCCCGAGAAAAAAATGCCTCTCTCCTCTTCCTCCCAAGTCATCGACCTGCACATCCACATAATGCCTCACGAAATGATGCACCCCGCCCCGCTAGAACTAATCACCCGCGGCCGCACCGACTTCGAACAAGTCGAGCACTTCTGCCACAACCCAAAAGACTTCCTAAACTATCTCGACTCCATCAACGTCGAGCGCGCCGGCCTGATCAATTACGTAGCCCCCGAAATCATCGGCTTCACCCCCGCTGTCAACGACTGGGTTGCCAACTTCGCCAAAATCGATCCCTTCCGACTGATCGCCTTTGGCGGCGTCCATCCCGGCACAGTCCCCGACGCTGGCGCCGAAGTCGACCGCATCGTCAAACTCGGCATCCGCGCCATAAAAATCCACCCCTCGCACCAAGCCCTAACGCCGAACTCCTACCTCCACGGCGACACCGAACTCCGCAAAATCTACGACCGCGCCCAGCATCACCGCATCCCCGTCATGATTCACACAGGAACCTCCATCTTCCCCCGCGCCCGCAACGTCCACGCCCAACCCATCCTCTGCGACGACATCGGCGTCGACTTCCCCGACCTCCCCATCATCCTGGCCCACGGCGGCCGCCCCCTATGGATGGCTGAAGCGTTCTTCCTGGTCCGCCGTCACCAAAATTTTCACATGGACATCTCCGGCATTCCCCCGCAAAAGCTCCTCGAATATTTTCCGCGCATCGAAGACATCGCCAACAAAGTCCTCTGGGGCACCGACTGGCCCAGCCCCGGCGTAAACCAAATGCAACAAAACGTAGCCAAATTCAACACTCTCCCGCTATCCGGCGCCACAAAGCAAAAAATCCTCCACGACAACGCAGCCCAACTCTTCCCCCGCTGATCCGAAATCGTCCCCACAAAAATGTGGGGGCGCAGCAAGCTGCGCCCCCTGTCCACTCGATCTCAGAGTTCGACTCCGTTGTTACCGCCCCACCAACCCCTCCGCCTTCCCAATCTCGCGCCAGGTCACCAATTTAATCTTCTCCTTCTCCAGAATCCCCCGAAACTCCGCCCCCGTAAAATAATCAAAATCCCTCTGCCTCCAAGCCGCTCCCCAAGTAGCCCGCTCCCGAGTAGCCGCCTTCATCTCGTCATTGTCATACGCAACATGGATGACAAACTCCGTCACCCCAGGCTGCAACGAATGCAACGCCGAAGTATAAAACGCCGCCCATTTCTCCGCCGGCACCGAAGGCGCAATCGTCACCGTGTGATCGATCACCACATCCTTCTCCCCCAAACTCGCCTCCAGGTACAGATGCTCCGCAAACCAATCCCGCGTAACAAAAATCGGCAGCTTGTACTCGTGCCCCAGTCGCACAAACACCTCAAACAATTCCTTCCCATTCTCAATCAACCGATACTGATGCGAATCCAGGTGCGTCGGCCGAATGCCCATCGCATAAGCCCGCTCGATCTGCGCCCGCAACTCCATCTCCGCATCTTTCGGGTCGACATGGAATCCGCTAGGCCAGTCATGCCGAAAATATCCATTCTCATCCACCAGACTCGGCACCCGATCCTGTCCCGCCACCGGCCCCCACCGGTAATAAACCCGCTCGCTCGTCAGCGTCAGATGCATCCCGAAATCCACCTCCGGATGCGCCTTCGCATAGTCCGCAATCTCCGCAAACCACGGACAAGGCGCCATAATGCTCGCCGAATTCACCAGCCCCGACCCTAGCGCCGCAATCGTCGCCGCATTGACCGAATGCGTCACCCCCACATCGTCAGCATGAATCATCACCAACTTCGCATCCCGCGAATATCCCAATCGCTCCGCCAAAGTCTTCACCTCACCTCCGCTGGCACCCTGCCCTGCAGCCCCAATCAACGCGCCACCACCAATCAGCATCACCGCCACAATCGCCACATAAACAAGCTTCATCGCTCCCCCCGGATGTTTCTCTTCTCTTGGGTGCCGCACTCTTACTGTGCATGTTGCAGAAAGGGTGCGGGTTTAGATTCCAGACCTCCGAGAATCACTCCCCTCACCACCCGTCGTTCCGAGCGGAACGCAGAGAGGAATCCTCCTATTCTTCGCGGCCATCGAAGCCCCCAAACTCCTCACCAGGTTCTCCGGAGTGCCGCACCCTCCTGGTGCTAGGAGGGTGCGGGTTTTACCGAAGCTCGCCCAGCGCGACCCACGAAGACTTTCCCCTTCCAAAACCTCCCAGATCCACGATATGAATCCTAAACGAACAACCCAGGAGCCACACAAAATGCATCACCAATCCGTCGAAGACATCCTAAACCTCTACAACCCCACCAACCCTCTAGAGAAAGCCTCCACCATCCCCGCCCCGTGGTACCGCGACCCCCGTATCGAATCCCTGGAACTCCAATCCGTCTTCGCCAACTCCTGGCAAGCAGTCGGCCGCCTCGAGCAAGTCCGCGAAACAGGCGAGTTCTTCACCGCAGACATCGCCAACGAACCCATCGTCGTAGTCCGCGGCGAAGACCATCAACTCCGCGCCTTCTTCAACGTCTGCCGCCACCACGCCGCCGCCGTAGTCCCCGAATCCCAAGGCTGCGCGAAACAATTCCGCTGCCCCTACCACGGTTGGACCTACGGCATCGACGGCGCGCTAAAGGGCATGGTGGAGTTCGACGGCGTCTGCAACTTCGATCGAGCGGACAACGGCCTGGTCCCCATCCGGGTCGACTCCTGGGAAAATTTCGTCTTCGTCAATCTCGATGGCAAAGCGATCCCGCTTCAAAAATTCCTAGGCGAAGTCCCCGCTCTGGTCGCCCCGCTCCAACTCACAAAAAAACTCCACTACTTCGACCGCCGCATCTACCCGCTCAACTGCAACTGGAAAGTCTACGTCGACAACTATCTCGACGGCGGCTACCACGTCCCCCACGCCCACAAAGGCCTGAGCAGCGTCATCGAATACACCAAATACACCATCGAGAATTTCGAACGCGCCTGCCTGCAGTCGAGCCCGCTCTCTTCCGACGCAAACACCAGCGCTGAAGTCGGCGCCACTAGACAAGGCCGCGCCTTCTACCTCTGGATCTATCCTAATTTCATGATCAACGCGTATGAAGGGGTGATGGACACCAACCTTGTCCTTCCCCTTGGCCCCGACAAATGCGCCGTAGTCTTCGACTACTACTTCGCCGACACCACCTCCGCCGCCGAATCCCACAATCGCGAAAGCATCGCCGTCAGCGAAGTAGTCCAAGACGAGGACATGGCCATCTGCGACGCCGTCCAACGGGGCCTGCACTCCCGCGCCTACGTAGCTGGCCGCCTCAGCGTCCGCCGCGAAGCCGGCGAACACCTCTTCCACCGCCTACTCCACGCCGACTTAACCGCCGCCAACAACTCCAGCCCCGCACCGCATCCCGCAGCCACCGCCGCCGACAGGTCGACGGCCAACGAACGCTGCGTCACAAAACTCCGTGAGGCACGATGAGCCAAAACGCCGCTGTGCTGATAGAACAAAGGAACATCATCGCGTGCAGCGACCCTACTCCCATATGTGTCTGAAGGGGCTCCCAAAACCCGAACAGAACGGGAAACAGCGCCGAGGCGATTTCGCCATGACACCACCGACTGTCAGCACTCCCTGCGTTGTTTCCACAGACGGCTTCGCTCTAATTAGAAACCACCACGAAGCCCAATCCCCGCCAGCACCACAAGAAGAATCGCATCCCCATTCTGCATTCCCTGTCGCCTCGCGACTCTCTAGCACGGACTTCCCCAACCGTCATTCAGCGACTATGCCCGGTACCTGTACCGGTCCATCAGCATAAGTTCCTCGTTCTGCTCATCCGCTTGCGCATACAAAATGTACTGCCCGTCCGGCGACACCGATATTCCGTCGTCGAAATCCTTCTCCCATGTAAAAACATGTCCGCGAGGCCAGATCAAAATATTGCATCGACCTCGGGAATCGTTCGGCACGCCATGACACCCTGTAGCCGCAGTCGTCCCTCAGACCCAGGGTTTATAGGGCGATGCTGTCCACGTTGAGAATTACGTCTAAAGCGCCGTGACCAGGCTTTTTTTCATTTTGTAACCGTAAATGTTAGCACCTGCAACCCGAGCTTCAGCAGCTTGCAGGCCCGCAAGGAAACGCGCATTCTCAAATCGCGCAACCAATTGAAATTGCGTCACTTCCAGCATCTGCAAAAATTGTAGGGGGGCTCCCATTTCCTCCCAAAATGGTCCGCGCGCTACGCGTAGATCGCCGCAACCTCATACTCGGTTACGCTAGGAATCGTAAATTCAATTCCCTGCTGCGACCTTTTGAACGGAATGTCCTTCTCCGCCCGCAACAACTGCACCCGCGAAACTTTGCGCCCCGCGGGAATCGCAAACCGCACCCGCTGCTCGCCAATCGGATAAAACTCCCGATACCACCCGCGATGGGTATTCGGATTCGTGTAATTCAAAACATGCAACGCAAACCCTGGCTCAGTCTCCCAGGCAAACATTTCGACCAAGCCAGCGCCTTCCACGCTAACGGGTTGCGAATCGCGCAGCATCCACTTCACCGTATTGCGCAAAAGCCGGCTCAAGTCCGGTTGCCCCGAAATCCAGAGCGTTCGTTCGATGTCGCCCGAAAAATAAGCAAGCCGGCTCTGCCCTCGCTCGCTCAAAACGATCGCTGGCTCATCCGTATGCGATACCGGCGGATACGCAAGCTCCGGCGGATACGCCACAAATCCTGGGACCACGGTCAGAACCGGATTCGCGACTGGCGCAACTGGTATCCGATGCTCCGCTCCCATAAACCAGTTCGTATCCGCAAACCCGTCCAGAATTTCGTGCTTCCGCTCGATGCGCGAATAATATCCGTTGCCCGTCGTACCGACTACGTCGCCGGCTCTTTGAATTCCAAAAACGTCGGCGAGCCCAAAATTCTCGCGCCGCTGATTCCGTTCGTCGAACATGCTCGTCTCAAACGTCGCCAGAATCGATCCGCCGTTTTTCACATACGCGCGCAGTTGCTCGCACTGCGCATCGCTCAGCAGCCCCACATTCGGCAACACCAGCGCCGAATATTTGCTGAGCCGCTCCGTATCCATTCGATCTTCATGTACGAAGTCGAACAGAAATCGCCCTTCAAGCAGGGCGTAGTACATTCCGTTCAACCCCTGCTGCGTGGGCTCATTCAAGGATGAATTCTTCCCTGCTGCCGGCGGATATTTGTAAAACATGTGCGTCCGCTGCCCCATCACGACGCCGAGTTTCGCGATCGTTCGCTTGTTCGCAAAGTGCGCGTCGTGCTTCGACGACCAATCAAAGTAATTTTTCGCCAGGGCCATCCACCGCCGGTCTTCACCAAGCCCCGTTTCCGCGCCGATCACGTGAAAATACGGCACGAGCCCGCTCGCGCTCGTCTGGCTCGTCCAGATCATTGATTCCTGCGGCGATTTCACGGTGTTGCGGAACCGCACCGGCCCCGTCGACCACGTCCCGGTAATGTTCGTCGCCATCTTGCCGTCCTGAATTGCCGTCGCGACGCGCCCCTGCAACGCGCACAGCCATACCGGCGCGTCCTCGCCGCCGCGCCCCTGGTTGTCGCCCTGAAACCAGTCGCAAATTTTCCCCAACCGGTCCAGGTTCATGGCCGACCGGGCGCCACCTCCCGAATTCGCAAAGAAAAAACTGTCCGCCTTTTTCTCTTTCGCCAATCCGCCGTACATCTTCCACAGGTATTCCATCCGGTCGTTGAACTTGTCCCAATACGCCGGCGAGCCCGATGGCGGTAAATTCCGGCAGGTCGAACAGTGACAATCTGGCAGCGCCCCAAGCGGGGGCCACCCATTGCAGTAAAATCCATCGACGTCGTAAGTGGTATTCACTTCGCGAATGATCGCCGGAAGGTACTCCGTCATGTACCCCGTAAACATGCAGCTGCGAATCAGCCGCGGATCTTCCTTGCTGCGATTCGGGCTATCGTCCGCGTTGCGCTCAAACCAATCCGGATGTGCCTCCAAACAATCATCCCAGTTCAGGTCCGGACTCATCCGCGCAATCACGCGCATCCCACGTTTTTTCGCCGCCGCACAGCAATCACCAAAAAAATCGCGATCGCCCAGAAATCTCCCCTTCCGATGAAACGGCACCTTCGTCTGGTAGTAAGCCAAAATCCCGGTCACGCTAACGAAAACGACCTCCGCCTTCACACTCGCCCAAAAATCCGCCCAAGCCTCCACGTTCATCGAAACCGGATCATGCTCGGTCATATTCATCTGCCCAATGCGCCGCACCCGCTGCTGCCAGGGCAGCGCTGCATCCGTCTGCGAAGCAGCATCCACGTCCGGGACGCTTTCGCTGACGTGGCCTTCCGCGGGGATCGCGAAGCCCGATGCAACCGCGCCAATCCCCAACCGCGAAGCCACCGGCAAAATGCCAACTCCCGCCTTCAATAAGTCCCGTCGATTCATCACCATTTCTCCAAACCGAATTCTGCGGCGACATGGTACACCGCGCACCAAAGCCAGCGAACGCAGAAAGCAAGTATTCGTCGGCCCCTCTCTTGTCGTGATCACGGAACCGTCGACCGGATCGTAACGTTTGGCCTGTGTTCCGAGATGCGCTAGGCTCATCGCGACCACAGGGAGCCCGCCATGCAAACTTTCTGCTCGGTGCCCCGGCAATGTTCGCGCAACCCCTATTTCGCTATCGGCGTGGTTCTCGCCGCATCGCTAGGGCTGTTCGGTTGTAAATCGCAACAAAACACGGGCGAGCCATCGAGCGGGCCGCCCGTCGCGCCGGTGCGCACCGTCACGGACGAATATTTCGGCACGAACGTTTCGGACCCCTATCGTTACATGGAAAAGCTGGATGATCCGGAAGTGGCAGGGTGGTTCAAAAAACAAGATGAGCACACCCGGTCTGTTCTCGCTGCCATTCCAGGACGCGCTGCGCTACTCGAGAAAATTCGGGAGTACGACGCGTCCGGGCCGGCGCGAGTCGGGGATATTCAGCGTTTCCGCAACGATCGTCTGTACTACCTGAAACGACTGCCCGATGACGACGTCGCAAAGCTGTACATGCGTACGGGGTTGAATGGAACCGAGAAGCTGCTCGTCGATCCCGCGAACCACGCGGGCTCCGGTGGCGAAAAATTCACGCTGACGTATTTCAATCCCTCGTACGATGGCCGCTACGTCGCGTACGGAATTTCTCCGACAGGTTCCGAAGACGCGGTCATCCATATCCTGGACACAACGACCGGCCGCGAGACTGGCGAAACCATTGATCGCAGTTGGTACGGCGGCATTTCCTGGCTTGAGGACGGAAAATCCTTCTTTCACATTCGATTTCAGAAACTGGAACCCGGAATGGATCCGGCCGAGCGCCGCCTCAAGAGCCGGGTATATCTGCACCGCGTCGGGACAGATCCCGAAACAGATGTCGCCGTTTTTGGGTACGAAGTTGTCGACGACATCAAACTGGATCCGGCCGATAGCGCTTCCGTCGCGGTGCTACCAGGCGAAACCATCGCTTACGCGTTTGTCGTTCATGGTTTCAGCAACAACTTGACGGTGTACGTCGCGCCATTGACCAGCGTGGGGAAGCCCGGCGCGAAGTGGACGAAGGTCATCGACCCTTCCGACAACGTCACGGACGTCAGCCTTCATCATGGCGACCTCTTTCTGACGACTCACAAAGATGCGCCTCGCTCGAAGGTCGTGAAAATTAGCGTGGCTCGTCCTAATATTGCAAATGCGCCAGTGATCGTTCCGGCAGCCGATGCCGTAATTCAGAACACGATTGCTATGGCCGACGCTCTGTACGTGCAGGAGCTTGACGGCGGCATCGGCAAATTGTTCCGCGTTTCCTACGCGGGCGGGGCGGCAAAACCGCTGGAGCTTCCCTTCGACGGCAGCGTCAACGTGTTCGGCGCTGATCCTCGGCTCGAAGGGATTTTCTTTGGACTCGCAGGCTGGACGAAGGCCCCGAAAATCCTTGCCTACGAAGCTAAATCCAGACGCGTCTCGGACACAAAGCTGCAACCGCGCGGGTCGCACGACGAACCCGATGACATCGAATCGCTCGAGGTGAAGGCGCCGAGTTACGACGGCACGAATGTGCCCCTCTCGATCGTGTACAAGAAAGGAATTCCGCTGGATGGCTCGCATCCGACGTTGCTCAGCGGCTATGGCGCATACGCGATCAACATGGACCCGTTCTTTGATCCGCGAACGCTCGCGTGGCTCGAACGGGGTGGCGTTCTTGCCGTCGCTCACGTGCGTGGTGGCGGCGAGTACGGCGAGGAATGGCACAAAGCGGGAATGCTGAAGAACAAGCCAAACACCTGGCGAGACTTCATCGCCTGCGCGGAATTTCTGGTGCAAAAGAAATACACCTCGCCGACAAAGCTCGCGGGAGAAGCCGGGAGCGCTGGCGGCATTTTGATCGGCCGAGCGTTTACCGAACGGCCGGACCTGTTCGCCGCAATTCTCGATGATGTCGGACTCTCCGACATGATTCGCGACATGTTCTCTCCCGATGGGCCCCTCAACGTTCCCGAATACGGCGGCCTAAAGGACCGGGAAGGATTTCAGAACCTGCTGGAAATCAGCGCCTATTACCACGTTAAGGACGACGTGAAGTACCCGGCAGTGCTGATCACGACCGGCATGAGGGATCCGCGCGTCGTGCCATGGGAGCCGGGGAAGATGGCGGCTCGGCTGCAAGCTGCGACCCGAAGCAAGCGGCCGATTCTTTTACGTGTGGACAATCAGGGTGGCCACGGCACCATCGGAGGCACCAGAGCTCAGGCCGAGCAATTGCTCGCGGATCAGTACAGCTTTTTGTTGTGGCAATTTGGCGAAGCGGGATTCCAGATCCCACTCAAATAGCGCGGGGTAGTGAGGGCGGCTGCGGCGGCACTTGGCGGCCGTCCCATGACGAGTGGGGCGGGCGCTTCGCCAAATCATCGCCGTTGTGCCGGGCTGCGCAGGCGCCCATACTTTGGGAATTATGAGAACCGCTGACGCGCCCATGAAGCAGCTTGAGGATTGGGACGATTTCGTCGCCACCCGCTACAAGGAAGGCAAGTCCGAAGAGGAATTCCGGAACTACAAGGCTGACGCGAACCCAACGGTCACCGAGTTCTACCGCCAGAATCATGCCTACCAGACGTTTGAGTTCGTGATTGAGAAAAAGAACGAATATTGCGGGTTAAATCGCGGCAAGAAAAGCATCTGGGAGATGGCGGACTATCTGAACACACTGGTGGATGACAGCGATCCCGACACCGACCTGACGCAGATCGAGCACCTGCTGCAAACGTCAGAAGCGATTCGGAAAGACGGGCATCCGCGCTGGTTCGTCCTCACCGGATTTCTGCACGATCTCGGCAAGGTTCTCTGCCTGTACGGCGAGCCGCAGTGGGCGGTGGTCGGCGACACGTTTCCGGTTGGCTGCGCCTATTCGCCCGACATCGTTTTTCCGGAGTTTTTCGCGGCGAATCCCGACAACGCAAACTCGACCTACCAATCGAGGTTCGGCGTCTACACACCGAATTGCGGGCTCGACAACGTGCATCTGTCGTTTGGCCACGACGAATATATTTACGAGGTCACGCGCAAATTTATTCCGGAACAAGGCCAGTACATGTTGCGCTACCACTCCTTCTATCCGGCGCACCGGCACGGCGCGTATCGCCACCTGATGAATGCGCAAGACGAAAAAATGTTTGAATGGGTGCGGAAGTTCAACAATTACGATCTCTACTCGAAGGGCCGCGAACGGCCGGACCAGAAAGAAATCCTGCCCTATTACCAGGACCTGGTCGCGGAATTTTTCCCCGACAAAATCGACTGGTAGTCGCCAGCGACCCGGCCGGCCACCGGTAGACCCTTCAAACTGTTTCGGAGATTTCGAGCGAAGGTGCCGACTCTTCGCCGTTCGTCGAAGATAGCAACGCCACGCCGCAGGACATATTGATCGCGGCAAGGTATTGGCCAACGCCGTCGTAAAGTTCTCGTGCGATGCGTCCTGTTCGTGGGGCTGCACATTTCTGTTACCGGAAAACCACCTCTGTTGCCAGGTTTTGCGAGCCGGTAGGTTACGCCGCAGCAGGCGGTCCGAACCAAGTGGTTAGTGCGTCAGTGAGTCCAAGATGGGCTGACTCCCCCACCCAAGCGACATATCCGTCGGGGCGGATTAACACGGCGGTGGGGGCGGTGACGAGTCCGAGCACCGGAAGCTCCCACGTACCAACGTACGTAACGTGGATCGACTGAACGCGATCGGCCACGGAGTGATCTCGAAGTCCCGGGACTCACCTAGGTTGAGTAGCACCGGCCGGGCCTCGTGCAGCAGGCTGAAGACCCGCAGCGGGCCGTTGGCAGCGACCAGGTCGAGATCGGGCATGCGGCGCCCGAGCAGGGGGTGCCCGTCACCGAGGTCGTAGTGAATGTCGAGACCCGACATTTCCGCGGCCAGTCGTGTGCGAGGTTCATCCATGCCGAGGAATTCGGACACGGTCTCCCTCAAGGCATTCACGCGATCATCCGGGCGACGAAGCAACGCGACTTGCGCCATCGTGTTGCGCAATACGCGGGCGGCGACCTCGTGACGCTCGGCGTGGTAGGTATCCAGGAGGTTTTCTGGCGACGTCTGTTTGACGACCTGGGCCAGCTTCCATCCCAGATTCACGGCATCCTGCACACCGGTGTTGAGCCCTTGTCCGCCCGCGGGGTAATGCACGTGCGCGGCGTCGCCAGCCAGCAAGACTCGTCCCTTGCGGTACCTTGCCGTCTGGCGACTCATATCGGTGAATCTGGAGATCGAGGTAGGACTGTGGACTCCGTAGTCGGTCCCGTAGACGGCAATGAGCGCCTCGTTGAGGTCGCGCAGGGTCGGTTCGCGGGTCGCTCCAACGCGCCGCTCGGTCACCAGAACCGCACGGTACGTCCGTCCTCCAGCTTACTGAGGGAGCGGACACCGCGGGCGTCGTTGCGGAGCCCCACTCCGGCTCAACGGTCATCTCAACTTCAGCGATCTCGACTTCAGCGATCAAATGACTGGTTGTCGGATCCCAGCCGGGGAACTCGATGCCGACCACTTTGCGGATCAGACTACGCCCGCCATCACACCCGACGAGATATTTCGCCCGCACGGACTGGCCGTCGGACAGCTTGACGTCAACGCCAGTGTCGTCCTGCAAGAAACTCGTCACCTCACGTCCACGATAAATCGGCACGACGATGGCAACGTCGACGCCGGCCAGTGCCAACTCGCCGGCCAACATAAGACCCGTCGGACCTCCTCCGGCGATCAACACCACATGCTCGATCATCGCGACGCTCCGATCTGCACGATTCGGAGCGCATCCTGAAAGCGCGCGGCGCGAACATTCTCAAAAAGCTGGTTCAAGTGGACGCGGGCGTACTGCAGCTTTGCGTCTGCGGGCGCCAAGCTGATTTCACCGGACCAGATGCGATCGTTGAAATCTCGAAACGACAGAACATTCGCATCCGGTTCAACCGGTTTGCCCGCGGCGCCGATCAGGAAAAAGACCGCGGCATAGGACATGTGAAGAATTTGGCGCATGAGATAAAAGCGCGCGAGTTGGTATTGCGAAGGCGCTTCCCCGAAATAGGTGCGGAGATAGAGTTCCTGGTCTGCTTCCGTGATGATGACAAAATTCGCCACGATCGATAGGTCGAGGTAGCGGTCGTTGAGGAAGGCCGCTTCCCAATCGACGAGCCAGGCGCGGTCGCCGTCGAAGAGGACATTTTCGGGTTTGAGATCGTTGTGACACGACACCATGTCGGAGTGGATGCGCGGATAGACGCTCATCACGCGCTCGTGGAGTTGTACGAGCTCGCCGGTTTCGCTCTCGGGGAGAATCTTGGCGGCGTGTAATTTGTTGATGAAGCCGGCCATCGCGTCGAGATAGTTCACCGTTTTCGGAAATGGTGGCAGCGCGTGCAACGTGCGAAGCGTGACGGGCAGACGGACAAGAGCTTCGGTAATTGGAAACGGATGGGCTTCCACGAAATCCGTGATCGAAAGGCGCTCTTCGATGCTGGTGTACCAGATGCGCGGAGCGAGGCCCGCTTCGGCGCCGCTCTTCATGCATGCGAATTGGCGGGTGGGATTGTTCATCGCGTCCGTACGCGTAATGACGCGCAGCAAATACGGGCGTCCTTTGACGACGATGCGAAAAACGAGGGCGGAAGAAAGCCCTGCGGTCAGAATGCGCATGTTTTCGAACTCCGTCACGCCGAATGCTTCGTGCAGGGCCCGCGCTACGGCAGCTTTTTTCGCTTCCGGGATCATGCATCCTCCTGGGACTTCCGAACGCGTCGAGCACGGTTCAACCGCTGCCGCCCTTTCTAAGCCAACCGGGCAACGGTCGTCATGGATTGGCGCAATGCTGGCGCAAACGGTTTCGAGTTCGGAAGTTGGTTTGGTTTCCCAACGCTACAGAAGAGAAATTTGAAAAAACAGACTGTTTTATATGGGTAGGAGTTGGTATCATTACGTCAGTTAGGAAGTCTCCCCACCGAAATTTTCCCGAGCGCATAGGTCAAATTGAGGCTCATTGAGCCGATTGGAGTTAGCTTGCCCGCCCAATGTGACGAGGCGATTCGCGGCCGCTCAAACACGAGTCCAGACGGCGGTGCAACGAAGCGCAATTTAGAGGTCAGGAAATCCGCCTGGCGGGCGGACCGGTTATTTGCCCTGCTGAGCCGGATCGATCCGCAAGAATCGCGCCGCGTTGTTGTAGAGGATGTCGCGCTTTTGTTGCGGCGTCAGATAGTCGGCGTTCTGAATGATGCTGATCGAATAAGCCATGAGCTTGGGCCAGATCAGTTGATCGGTGCCGAACATCACGCGGTCCTCGAATCCGGCGTCGACGAGCCGCTCGATGTAGCGATTCACTTCCTTGATGGGATAGCTCCAGATGAGTCCGGCGACGTCGACATAAACGTGCGAGTTGGCCTGCAGAAGCGTGAGCATGTTGTCGATCATCGGGTACCCGGCGTGCATCACTTGCACGCGAAGTTTCGGATGGCGCGCAAGCAATTCCTCGAGCAGAAGCGGATTGCCCATCGAGCCGCGGAATTTCGGCATGGCGATGTTGGCGCGCCCCGAGCCGCCGGTGCCCATGTGGATCGCGACGGGAATGTCGAGCTCTTCGGCAAGCGCGAAGTAGGAATCGACCGACATATCGCTCGGTGAAATATTTTCGTACTGCAATCCGATCTCGCCCATCACTTTGAAGCCGCCGGTGGAGAAGTCTTTCCGCAGTTCATCGAGCGCAACGCGCTGGCCGGGAGTCATGCCATTTTCAAACGATGTACCGGGGATGATTCGGGCGGGCGCGGCGTCTTTCCACTTCTGCACGCTCTTGGGATCGCCAAACGTAACGGCGGTGACGTTGAGGCGCTCCATTTCGGTCAGAACATCCTTCATATATTGACCCGGCGCGGACGGATATAGCGCGGGCGTACAGTCTTCTTTTACCCAGCCGAAGGGGGCTTCCTTGTCCTTGGGATCGGACGCGGTGAACTTCGACGTGTTTGGGCACATCGGCGAGATGCCGGGAAAATCGGCGTCGATGGCGTGGACGTGAACATCGATAACTGGCGGAGCTTTGCTCGGGGCATTCTGGGCGAGTGAAAGGCTCGAGCAGAAGCCAAGAACCACGGAGCAACTCAGAACCCTGCGGGTCGTCTTGGAAGACATTCGGAATCCCCTATGCTTGAATACACGCGTAACTTCGAAACCTCAGAGGTATATCACAGCTGTCGCGGCAGTGGCGTGGCGTTCGGTGACGTGCCGCTCAGTGACGTGCCGGAATGACCGTAAGATCCTTGTCCTTCGTTTCGGGAATGAGAAGCAGACCGAACAACGTGAGGAGCGCTGAAAGTGTGAGGTAGTAGCCGACGTATCGCAGGCCGTAGGCTCTCGCGAGCCAGGTCGCGGCGTACGGCGCGAGCGACGCGCCGACGATGCCGGCGACGCTGAACGCGAGCGAACTCCCGGTGTAGCGCACGCGCGTGGGGAAAAGTTCGGAAACGACCGTGCCCAACGGACCGTAAGTGAATCCCATAAGCGACAGTCCGACGGCCATCATAACTACGACTCCTGTGATACCAGCCGTGAAGAGCGGCGCGAGTACGAAGCCGAACAATCCGATTAGCACTGTGACGCCGATCATCACGGGCCTTCTCCCACGTTCCGCGAGAATTGCGGAGATGGGGATGGTGATCGCGAAAAATATGATGCCGAAGAGCTGGATCAGCAGAAAACTGGCGCGACTGTAGTGGAGCGCGGCCGTGCCCCAGGACAGCGTGAATACCGTCATCAGATAAAAGAGCACGAACGTCGAGAGGCAGACGAGAACTCCGGATAGGAGCGCCCGTGCGTGACGACGGAAAACGGTTAACAGTGGGACGCTTGCGCGTCCCGTGAGTTGGATTGAAGCCTCGAAGACAGGCGTTTCGGTGATCGAAAATCGAACGTAGAGGCCGAGCAGCACGAGAACGGCGCTGGCGATGAACGGCATTCTCCAGCCGAAAGCGAAGAATTGTTTGTCGGAGAGCACGCGCGAGAGAAGAAGAAAGACTCCGCCGGAGAAGAAGAAGCCGACGGGCGCCCCAAGCTGCGGAAACATGCCGTAGAGTGCGCGTTTTTTGGGCGGCGCGTTTTCGACGGCGAGCAAGACGGCGCCACCCCATTCCCCGCCGAGTCCTATGCCCTGGCCAAAACGGCAGAACGCGAGGAGCAGCGGAGCGGCGATTCCAATCGATTCGTAGGTGGGCAAAATCCCGATCACAAAGGTCGAGAGGCCCATGGTCGAGAGGGCCAGTACCAAAGTTTTTTTGCGGCCGATGCGGTCGCCAAAATGGCCGAATAGTGCGGAACCGATCGGTCGCGCGATAAAGGCGATGCCGAAGGTGGCGAGCGAAGCGAGCGTCGCGCTGCCAGGATCCGATGCGGGAAAGAAAAGTCGGGGAAAAACGAGGACCGCGGCCGTCGCGTAGATATAAAAGTCGAAAAATTCGACGGTCGTGCCGACCATGCTTGCGAAGAGCACCTGGCGCGGCGTATTAACCTGTCTCTTGGAAGCTCCTGCCGTCATCCTTAGAACACTCAAGTCTTCTCCAGAAAAGCTAAACGCCGTTTTTTCGGTCACGCAATGCTACGCGAAATTGTGTGTCGACTTACAAAATTCGAGGGAGTGACCAGCTCCGACGCGGCTTAGCGCCGCTCGTCGACACATTCAGCATTCGATGGAATCCGGTCGTGTTAAGGTACGCGCGGTCTTCGATGGCCGTTGCCAAGAAACTTGAACCTTCTCAACCTCAGTGAAGGAAAATTCTAATGGAAACGATGACGCTCCTATCGGCTGCCCTGATCACCGCATCGACCATCCTTTATTTTTCGAAGCCCACTCGAAGCGCCTCATCTGAGCAAATCGTCGATGGCTCAACTAGAGTTGGCACGGCACTGAGCACTCGACTGACCGACCCGTATCGTCAAAAAGATTGGGCGAAGTTGGAGGCGTTTGTGGCGCCGGATTTACTTGGGCATTCCCAAGGATTTTGAATGGAACTTTGCAAGTCTGAAACGAGAATGCCCCAAGATTGAGCTTACCGGCACCAAATCGAGCGGCAGAGAGTAAAACGATTGGCGCCAGATCTGATTTTGGTAAATGAGGTGTTGTCGATGCAAGAAACGTTCGACGGCGAGGATATCTCTGGTCGCTACTGTTCGAACGTCTGGGTGCTTCGGAAGGGGCGCTGGTTACTGCTGGTCGAGCAGGAGGTACGATTGCGCGACGTGGGAAAGTAGATTCGCGCGACATTGGTTGAGCTGCACGCTTCCCGGAATGTAGGCACACTTCGTTGTAGACACGGCATCATCTTCCTCCACAGTTTTCCACACTGGCCATGAGCCTGGAGTGCGGGTTGCCGTGACCCGCGGGCTCGTAGGCCGGGGCGCGCAAGTGCAATTGGATCTTCACGTAATATCGGCTCCCAAGAATCCCCCTGAGCAATGCAACGCGATCCACGACCAAGGCCCTCCCTCTGTCACTTTTGACAGGCACGAGCTTCCAGCCAGAGTGTTATGAAGGCATCCAAGGTGCGTAGCCAGGTCACCTCTAGAAAACCATACTGCCACCCACACGGAGAATACTGTGCAGGTCACGCGACGACTTTTCCCTGCTAGGACTCACCATCTGGAAGTTTTGATCTTACTGCTTGTGGCGCTGGTCTTCCTCTGCGCGCCTTCAGCGCAGTGCCAGCAACACGACATGGATAACATGCCGGGCATGGACATGAGTGCTTCCGCAGTCCATGAAGATCCCGCAGCGGCGGCGAAGCGGCTGGCGGACAAACAGGAGAGCGAATTTAACCATCGCCTGGCGGGCATCTTGGTTGTCTTCGCCGGGATTTTCATCCTCGCACAAGACCGGATGGCGAAGCGTTGGCCCCTGGTTCGGTATGCGTGGCCCCTGTGCTTTCTGACCGCCGGGATCTTTCTTCTGATTTTTAGCGACTCGGAGATCTGGCCCTTCGGCCCCCAAACGCCGTGGTATGCGATTACCCACAACACCGAGGATCTACAACATAAGATATTCGCGGTCATCCTGCTGGCTCTGGGGTACGTTGAATTCGAAAGGGCGCGAGGGCGACTGACGGCGCGGTGGGCTGCGTGGTTTTTCCCTGTAGTAGGCGCCGCCGGTGCGATCTTGCTGCTGTTTCACGTTCACGGCGGCGACATGCAAGCACCCGGTGCCATGGACGCGATGGAACGGATCCAGAGACAACATCAATTGTTCGCCGCGACCGGACTGGCAATCGCCTTAACGAAGGGACTGGCTGAGACACCGCAAAATTGGCAGCGGTTCTTCAGAAAAGTTTGGCCGATGCTGCTGATCGTCCTGGGCGCTCTGCTGACCCAATACACCGAATAATCGCCTTAGGCGCGTCGTCCGGAGTGCGACGATTTGGACGCACAAGGGGTCTGTTGCGAGGCCATTTGACCGCGTTTGCGGCGTCACCTATACTAGTGATTCGAGTTTGTAGGGTGACTTCTCACCTGTCTGGCCTCTCTCAAGCTTACGTTTCTTTTTGAAATTGCAGGCTGGAGTGCGTGGTGCCGTGACCTGCGGACCTCCGCAGCTCGACTGTATACATAGGTAAGCGCGCCTCTACTGACGACCGGCACAGCCGGCGAGACGCATCGACTCAAACTGAAACGCCGAAAGGATCATCCATGGCTGAAGCCACAGCAACCTGCCGCCGCGAACTCGACCTCGAAATCCCCGCCGATATCGTCACAAAAAAAATGGAAAGCGTCGCCAAGGAGTTTTCGCGCGTTGCGCGCGTACCGGGATTTCGTCCGGGCAAGGCGCCGGTGGCGCTGATCCGCAAGCGGTTCGCGGAAGAGATCAAGGGCGAAGTGGTGCAGTCGCTCATACCCGAGAGCGTCGAAAAGGCGGTCACCGAGCAAAAGTTAACACCTGTTTCACAGCCGCAAGTCGAAAAACTCGACTTCACCGAAGGCCAGCCCCTGAAGTTTCGCGCGGTCTTCGAGGTGCTGCCGGAATTTGAAGTGAGCAATTACAAGGATCTCGACATCGAGATGCCGACGATGGACCTGACCGATGCCGACGTGGACAAGACGCTGGAGGAAATGCGCCAGCGCGCCGCGGCGTTTGCGCCGATCGAGGGACGGCCGGCCGAGAACGACGACTACGTGCAGCTGAAGATCAACGGCACGTCCGAAGGTGCCGAGCCGGTGCAGGCCGACAGCGTTCTGTGCCACATCGGCGCCGAAGAAACGATGGAGCCCTTCAACGAGAATCTGCGAGGCGCGAACATCGGCGATCACAAGGAATTCGACGTCACGTATCCCGCGGACTATCCGGATGCCAAGCTGAGCGGGAAGACGTATCACTACAACGTCGAAGTTTTGGGCGTCAAGAACAAGAAGCTGCCCGATCTAAACGACGAATTTGCCAAGGACGTCAGCGACGCCACGACGCTGGACGAGTTGAAGAAGAAAGTGCACGAGAGCCTGGAGCACGAGCGCGATCACAAGCGTAAGGAAATGCTGCGCGAAAAGGTTCTGGCAGCGTTGATCAAGACGCACGACTTCCCCGTACCCGAATCGCTGGTGCAACATCAAATGGATGTGCGGCTCGAGCGTTTTGTGCGCCAGTTGGCGAGCCAGGGCATCGACCCGCGAGCGGTAAATTTCGATTGGGCATCGCTGCGAGGCCGACAACAGGAGCGCGCGGCCGATGACGTGAAGGCAGAATTGATCGTCGATCGCATCGCCACCGCCGAAAACATCGACATCTCCGACGAAGAGCTGAATCACGAGCTGGAACATGCCGCAACGCATAGTGGCGAATCCGCAGCAGCGATTCACGCTCGTTTGACAAAGCAGGGTACGCTCGATAGGATGAAATCGAAGCTGCGCAGCGACAAAACACTCGACTGGCTCGCGCAGAATTCCCGAATTCGCACCGTCGCCGCACCGGAAACCAACGCGACAGAATCGAAGTAAGACGATTCGGATCCTCGAACTCGAAACGTAAATCAAATGAAAAATTACGAAGAACCTGAATATCGCGGGACCACCCTCGTACCCATGGTGGTCGAACAGACCAGCCGCGGCGAGCGCGCTTACGACATTTATTCCCGCCTGCTCAAAGAGCACATCATCTTTATCGGCACGCCGATTGACGATCATGTCGCCAATCTCGCCACCGCCCAGATGTTGTTTCTCCAGGCTGAAGACCCGGAGCGCGACATTCAGCTCTACATTAATTCCCCAGGCGGATCGATCACGGCGGGATTTGCGATCTACGACACGATGCAATTCGTGAAGCCCGATGTCGTCACGACGTGCGTCGGCCAGGCGGCTTCGATCGCAGCGGTTTTGCTCGTCGGCGGCGCGCCCAAGAAGCGCTTCGCTCTTCCGAATGCGCGCATCTTGATCCACCAGCCGTGGATGTCCGGGCTCGGCGGCCAGGCTACCGACATCGACCTGCACGCGAAGGAAATTCTTCGCATGCGCACGATGATCAACAAACTGATCGCGCATCACAGCGGACAGAGCGTCGAGAAAATCGAACGCGACGTCGAGCGCGACTTCATCATGAATCCGGAACAGGCCAAAGAGTACGGCATGATCGACGAGATCATCTACAAGTATCGCTAATCTTCTCGATCGATGTTGCAGGCGCACCGCAGTCAGCGCGCCGCGCAAGCCGGAGGCCAAGGGTTCCTAAGAGTCACGAAGCGATAGATGTTTTACTTTCGCTCGGGGGCAAGTTCAGCCACAATAGGAATTGACGCTCCGTTATGGGTCGGCGGAGGCGAGGGCCTGCATACCAGTGAAAAACAAATTCAATCCAGATGAGCCGCTGCGCTGCTCCTTTTGCCACAAGACACAGGAGCAAGTCGAGAAGCTGATCAGCTCACCCTCGGACTATCCGCGCGCGTACATCTGCAACGAATGTGTCAGCGTCTGCCAGACCATTCTCGAAGACGAGAAGCGCGAACAGGCATCGGCACCCGCGCGCCGTCTGCCCCGCCCGCCCGAAATCAAGCAATTTCTCGATAGCTACGTGATCGGCCAGGATCGCACCAAGAAAAAGCTCGCCGTCGCGGTCTATAACCACTACAAGCGCATCTTCCTCAACAAGCAGCCAGGCGATGTCGAGCTCAGCAAGTCGAACATTCTCCTGATCGGCCCGACCGGCACCGGCAAAACGCTGCTCGCGCAAACGCTGTCGCGCATGCTTGATGTGCCATTTGCGATCGTGGATGCCACGACGCTGACCGAAGCCGGCTACGTGGGCGAAGACGTCGAGAACATCATTCTCAAGCTGCTGCAGGCCGCCGATGGCGATGTACAAAAGGCGCAGCAAGGCATCATCTATATCGACGAGATCGACAAGATCGCGAAGAAGGACGAAAACCCGTCGATCACCCGCGACGTCAGCGGCGAAGGCGTGCAGCAGGCGCTGCTCAAGATTCTGGAAGGCACCGTCGCCAACGTGCCTCCGCAGGGCGGCCGCAAGCACCCGCACCAGGAATTTACGCCGGTCGACACCACCAACATCTTGTTTCTGTGCGGCGGCGCATTCGTCGGCCTCGAAAAAATTATCGAAAAGCGCGCAGGCCGCCGGGCGCTCGGCTTCCACACCGATGCGACCCCTACCACGCCGCAAAAGCGCAACACCGAACTGCTCGAGCAGGTTCAGCCGGGCGACCTGATCCGCTACGGCTTGATCCCCGAATTTGTCGGCCGCCTCCCTGTCGCGGGCGTGATGAACGATCTCGACAAGCCTGCATTGGTCCGCATCTTGACCGAACCGAAAAACGCTCTGCTCAAGCAGTATCAGCGCCTCTTCGAATTCGAAAACGTTCGCCTTCGCTTCACGGATGAAGCGCTTACCACCGTCGCCGAGTTAGCTCTTCAGCGCAAAGTCGGCGCGCGAGGCTTGCGCATGATTCTCGAAGACCTCATGCTCGAACTCATGTATCACCTGCCCATGCAACGCAAAGTGCGCGACTTCGTCGTTACCGAAGATATGGTGCGCACTCGCGAAATCAACTGGAGCTTGCTCGAAAAGGCCGGTTGATCCGGCTGCTTCGCGCTTCCGAAAATCGGCTTTTTATCGGCCGCTTGAGGTGAAATTCAGGGACCCCATGTTCAATCGAGAAAAACAGGAAATGAAGCGCGTACCCATGATGCCGGTGCGCGATATGGTGATCTTTCCCCAGCAGATGACGCCGTTCATCGTCGGCCGCGAAGCCAGCGTCCGCGCGCTGGAAGAGGCTCTCACCGGGGACAAAAAGATTTTCCTGTCCACGCAGCACGACGCTTCGGTGGACGATCCCAAGCCCGAGGAAATCTACGCGGTCGGCACGCTGGCCAACATCGTGCAGAGCGTCAAGCTGCCCGACGGCAACATTAAAGTCTTGGTCGAAGGTGTCGAGCGCGCCCGCGCGCTGTCCATCGCCACCGAGGAAGGTTTCTTCCGCGCCACCGTTCGCCTCTTGAACGCGCGCGTCGAACCCTCCCCTGCCGTGGACCAGACCGTCCAGAAAATCACCGGCCTCTACGAACAGTTTATCAAGCTTTCGCAGTCGCTGAACTACGACACGATGATCGCCGCCGCGCGCGTCGACGACCCCGCGCGCCTTTCCGACACGATCGCCGCCAATCTCCAACTTCCGGTTGACGAAAAGCAGGACTTGCTCGAGACCGTAGATCCCATCGAGCGCCTAAACCGTATCGGCGACATCCTCGAAATCGAACTCGAGAAACTCAACGTCGACCGCAATATCAACACGCGCGTGAAGCGCCAGATGGAGCGCGCGCAAAAAGAGTACTACCTCAACGAAAAACTCAAAGCCATCCAGAAGGAACTCGGCCGCGGCGAAAAGAACGAGATCGACGAGCTCAAGAAGAAGATCGACGCCGCCGGCATGTCGAAAGACGTCCACGAGAAGGCGATCCAGGAACTCAAGCGTCTGGAACTGATGCCTCCGATGTCCGCGGAATCCACCGTCAGCCGGAACTATCTCGACTGGCTTCTTGCTGTGCCCTGGAAGAAAAAATCCAAGGAAATTCGCGACATCATCGCCGCCGAAAAGATTCTCAACGAAGAGCACTACGGCCTCGAGAAGATCAAGGACCGCATCCTTGAGTTCCTCGCCGTGCGCCAGCTCGTCAAGAATCCCAAGGGTTCGATTCTCTGCTTCGTCGGCCCTCCAGGCGTCGGCAAAACTTCCCTCGCAATGTCCATCGGCCACGCGACCGGACGCAAGTTCGTTCGCGTCTCGCTCGGCGGCGTGCGCGATGAAGCCGAGATCCGCGGCCACCGCCGCACCTACATCGGCGCCCTGCCCGGCCAGATCATCCAGATGATGAAGAAGGCCGGCACAACCAACCCGATCTTCGTTCTCGATGAAGTCGACAAGATGTCGATGGATTTTCGCGGCGATCCATCCGCGGCGCTGATGGAAGTTCTCGACCCCGAGCTGAACCACGCCTTCACCGATCACTATCTCGACGTCGAATACGATCTCTCGAGGGTCATGTTCGTCTGCACCGCCAACGTGCTGCACACGATTCCGCAGCCACTGCAGGACCGGATGGAAATCCTGCGTATCCCCGGCTACACCGAGCAGGAAAAACTCCAGATCGCCAAACGCTTTCTCGTCAAGCGCGCGCGCGAAGCGACTGGCCTCACCGACAAAAACCTCGGCTTCACCGACGACGGCCTGCTCCACATCATTCGCCACTACACGCACGAAGCCGGTGTCCGCAGCCTCGAGCGCGAAATTCAGAACATCGGCCGGAAGATGGCGCGCAAGGTCGTCACCGAAGGCAAGACCGTTAGCACCGAGATCGCGCCGGCCAACATCAACGATTTCCTCGGTATCCTGAAATATCGCGAGTCCTGGCTCGAAAAACACAACGAGATCGGCCTCACCACCGGCCTCGCCTGGACCGAAGTCGGCGGCTCCGTGCTGGTCACCGAAGCCACGCTGATGGAAGGCAAAGGACGCCTCAACCTCACCGGCAAACTCGGCGACGTCATGCAGGAATCCGCGCAAGCCGCGATGGCCTATATTCGGTCACGCTCGCACGCGTTCGGCCTGCCGAAAGACTTCTACCGCAACATCGACATTCACGTGCACGTCCCCGAAGGCGCCATCCCTAAGGACGGTCCCTCGGCCGGCATCACCATTTGCACCACGATCGTCAGCGCGCTGACGCGCATTCCCGTCCGCTGCGACCTCGCCATGACCGGCGAAATCACCCTGCGAGGCAAGGTTCTCCCCATCGGCGGCGTAAAAGAAAAACTTCTCGCCGCTCACCGAATGGGCTTGCGCACCGTCATACTTCCGAAGGATAATGAGAAGGACCTGGCGGACATTCCGCAGGAAATCCTCTCGAGCCTTACGGTACACTTCGTAGAAATCATGGATGAAGTTTTGCAGATCGCGCTCGAACGCCCGATCGTGCCTCTCGAACTTGCCGCAGTTGCGCCCGTTGCGGAACCTTTCGTCGGCGGTACCGAGAAAGACAAGAGTTTGACCAACTAAAAGCGTCGCTTAGCACCAGGCCCGTTCCAGCTGCCTGATCTCGATCGTTCGAGGTCATCTGGCGCGCGGCTTCTAGTTCCTGCCAGGCGTCGCCACCGGTTGTCTTAAAGTTGGATCGCCCCTCACTGGCTGCATGTTTTTATTCGTGCTGTCCAGCGCGGTGCGCCACCCCGTACGCAATCTGGAAATGTCACGGTCAATTTTAATCCCAATAAAAGTTAAGGATATATGAAGGAAACAAGCGTTGAAGGAAGCAATCAGATGAGCATCAGCCTTGCCGAGCTCAAGGAAAAAAATATCACCGACTTGGCGAAAATCGCCAAGGAGTTGAATATTCCCGGCGCCTCCGGCATGCGCAAGCAGGAGTTGATCTTCCAGATCCTCCGCGCGCAAACCGAAAAGAACGGTTTGATTTTCTCCGAAGGTGTCCTCGAATGTCTCCCCGATGGTTTCGGTTTCTTGCGCGCCCCCGAGTACAATTACCTCCCGGGCCCGGACGACATCTACGTCTCGCCCTCACAGATCCGCAAGTTCGATCTTCGCACCGGTGACACCGTCTCCGGCCAGGTTCGCCCACCGAAAGACGGCGAGCGCTACTTCGCTCTGATCAAGGTCGAAGCCGTTAATTTCGAAGATCCCGAAGTCGCCCGCAGCAAAATATTTTTCGATAACCTGACGCCGCTCTATCCCCAGGGCCGCCTCAAGATGGAAACCACGAAAGAGAATATGACCGGGCGCGTGCTCGATCTTCTCTGCCCCGTCGGCAAAGGCCAGCGCGGGCTCATCGTCGCGCCGCCCCGCACCGGAAAAACCATGATGCTGCAGTCCATGGCCAATTCCATCACCACCAATCATCCCGAAGTCGCGCTGATCGTCCTGCTCATCGATGAGCGCCCCGAAGAAGTCACCGACATGCAGCGCACCGTCAAGGGCGAAGTCATCAGCTCGACCTTCGACGAAGCGCCGCAGCGCCACATCCAAGTCGCCGAAATGGTGCTCGAAAAGGCCAAGCGCCTTGTCGAACACAAGCGCGACGTCGTCGTCCTTCTCGACTCGGTCACGCGGCTCGCACGCGCCTATAACGCCGTCACTCCGCCTTCCGGCAAAGTGCTCTCGGGCGGTATCGACGCCAACGCGCTCCAGCGTCCGCGTCGTTTCTTCGCCGCCGCGCGGCACGTGGAGGAGGGCGGCTCGCTCACCATCATCGCCACTGCGCTCATCGACACCGGCAGCCGCATGGACGACGTCATCTTCGAAGAATTCAAGGGCACCGGTAACATGGAAATCAACCTCGACCGCCGCCTCTCGGACAAGCGCGTCTTCCCCGCGATCGACATTCAGCGTTCCGGCACACGTAAGGACGAACTCCTGCTCCCGCCCGACGAACTGAGCCGCGTCTGGGTCTTGCGCAAAGTCCTGAGCCCGCTCTCCACAGTCGAAGCCATGGAGTTGCTGCTCAGCCGCCTTACCAAAACAAAGTCGAACACCGAATTCTTGGGCTCGATGTCCGCTCCGACGTAAACGTTCGGTTCATAACCCTGAAGTCGTGGTCGCTCCCCAGACCGCGAGCTTTTCGTAAACCGTGGCGGTAAGTTCTCCGCCACAAGCAATCCGACTCCCTTTCAAAATGCTGTTTGAACTCCATTTTCCTGAGAGGGTGCATGCACGAAAAATTCTTCGCCCGTCAGCCGATCTTCGACGACCAATTAAAACTTATCGCCTACGAGCCCCTCTTTCGCGCCGGCAGTGAAAATGTCTTTCACCACTATAAAGAAGCCAGCGGCAGCCTGATCGTCGATTCCACCATGGCCTTCGGCCTGCAACCGCTCACCGGCCACGCGAAAGCATTCATCAATCTCGACAAGCTCGCGCTCGAGCGGGGCACCGCACGCCTCCTCCCACCCGATCAGGTCATGATCGAAATCTTCGAAAGCGTCACACCGTCGCAGGAAGTCGTGCAGCTCTGCGCCGAGCTTTGCAACGAAGGCTACACGCTCGCGCTCGACGGTTATGTCGGCCCCCCAAGTCGGAGCCGCTTCTGCCACTCGTGAAATCTCGGAAAGTCGATTTCCGCGGCTGGGACCCGCCGATGCGCCGCCATCGCCGGTCGCCATGGCGGTAAAGACGACGGCTCTGGCAACGGCATGCGACTGCTTCCTCTAGTCGCATCGCCCGGCAATTACGACGCCGTCGAAGAACTCTTGAAAGGGCCCCCGGCACTCGTCTACAAGCTGCCCCTTATCAACTCCTGGCTTGTCGCCGTCCGCGGCGAAATTCACAGCACCCGCGAAGCGCCGACTGCGAGGCCAAAGGCCGCGAAGCCGCTAGCATCTGCCAGCCGATGCAGCGCCCAGAGTCGGAAGATCGCTCCCATCCAATAGAGCGGCGCGACGAATCTCTTCGTCGCGCCGGCCAATTATTTTTCTTCTACGGACATTGCAAACAAAAATTACGCCGCAGCTTCTTCCTCCACCGCCGCGATGTAGTCCACAACCCGCTCCGACCAACCGTCCACGTGCGTCCACCGGTTCCCGTAGCTGATCCCGTACTTGTACGGTGCCACGTTCACGACGTACGCCCGTTCGGTCCACGCCGGCAAAATTCCGTCGTGCGACTGTTCGTCGGTGATCACGATGAGCCGCGAGAGGTCGCGCCATTCGCGCTTTTCTCGCAGCTGTTCCAGCGCGCGCTGGAGGTAGGTCCCCGAGTGCGCCTGCGAACCCGAGATCGCGTCTCGCAAAGCGAACCCGCGGCGGGGCGGCAGTTCAACGCATGCGTCGGAAAAGGTCGCAATACAAAACTCCTCGGCCTTTTCGCGAAGCAAAATCGCCAAACCCGACGCCGCATCGATGCGCGTAGTCTCGCTCCCGTTCGAGAGTGCTGCGTCCATCGAGCCGGACACGTCCACAACCAGCCCGGTCGATCCCGCAAGCTCTCCCAATCCGGAGATGCCGCGAAGCATCGCTTTCTCGAGCGATTCCTCCAGCTTCGGCGCGTGCCGGGCTGCCGTCACGAATCGAAACGGCAACGCCCGCGCCACGCCTTTTTCGAGACGCTCGCGAATGAGCGACGGCTCGACGCCCGCTGCCAGCATCAACCGCAGGTTTCGCAGGACAGCCATGCCGCCCAGCTTGCCTTCGCGCAGCAACCGTTCGAAATTCTCGCGCTTGTCCTTCCCTGCGGACAATGCAACCTCCCAGGTATCGGGAGAGTCGAGCGTGTTCTCGACGAGATTCTTCCAAACGGCCGCCTGCTCAGCATTCTTCGGTTTCGCGTGGCACAGGAACAGCACGTCGCGGAGTTTGACCACCGCTTCGCGGTCGTACTTCGCCAGCTGGTAGGCGTCGAACTTCGTGAACGCCCGCGCCAGCCCGCGCTTCGAACCCGCCGAAAGCGGCTGCTTCCGCTCTTTCCAGTAGAGCGCAACGAACTCACCGAGTTCATCGGCCCTCTGGATCACCCGCTCGAGCGCATCCGCCACGAGCGGACCTGCGCCCTTGCGGCGCGCGAGTTCGCGCACGAGGAAGAGCGGCGCATGACGGAGCTGCATCGCATCGCGTGCCTCGCAAGCGAGAGCCGCAACGTCCGCGGGCTCCGTCTTTGCCACAAGCTCCGCGATACGCTTCGCAATCGCGCTCCCCTTTTCGTAAAACGTGTCTTCCCACAGCAAGCAGGTCAACACGCTGCGCCGAAGTTCGGTTTTCGCATCGGCCCGCTGCGCCACCGCTGCTTCGTGCGTCCGCGCAACCGCTCCAGGAAACATCCGCTTCCAAACGTTCATCTTCGCCATCTCACCCTTCCTCCTTTCCCACAAAATCCACTACTCCTTCAGCTCTCACTGCACCACGCGCGCCTGACTCGGCTGAATGTGCAGCCTCCCATCCCAATTGCTGACGCAGACGATGTCGCCCTCATCGATCCGCAGCATCCCGGCAAGCCAATCCGGAATGGCGATCTTGAGGCACGGCCCTTCCACTTCGGAGATGCCGCGCGAACAATCCATCAACTCGGCCCCTCCGTCTTCCAGCGGGATCATCAGCGTCAACTTGCCGTTCACCATCAACACCGGGCCCTGCAATGAGCTCCATTCTTCCATTTGCGCGTCCTCCTTTCTGTCTCGTGTCGTAAATCCGTTCTCACGTTTTCATTTCAACATCGGACATCCCCAGCTCCGGCGCGAATCGCTCGCTAGATTCGCGATTCGCGCCGGCCAGAATCAACCGGGAGGAACAAACGAGCGGAGTTGTGGGGTTTCGCTCCCCGCTTCGTGTCGAGAAGTATCTCCACGCTCCACCATCCCGGTTTTCCGCAACACAAACCTGCATACATTCGCCTGCGCCGCGTTCGTCACAATTGCGGCGGGAATAATCGGTACGAGTTTTTCCCCATCGCTCTGCCACTGAGCTACGGCAGCTTTCGCCACCGGCAGGAATCGAACCCGCGACAAATGGGGCCGATGTATCTCGCGCCTTCACCACGCCGCAAAATCAAAAGCTTTCCTCTCTCCCAACACACCTCCAGCGGACACACCACGACCGCTTGCTGAGAGCGGGATCAACTTGCGCCCCACAACAACATCAAATCAATCGATCGCGGCCGAAAACCTTCTCCGGGAGGAATAATCGTTCACAGTAGAACGGGGAGTCGAACCCGAGCCTTGCGGCTTTGCCAGAAGTAGCTGTGAACTTCACCATCCCGGAAACAAATGTAAATACTTGTCCCCGTAACGCTTTATTTCGGATTGCACTTCAAGTCGAAGGATTTACGATCGCGGGATAAAGCAATCGACGAAACCCTGTCGCCATGTCATGCGTCCGGTCAGGCTAAGTTGTTTATGTCTCATCGTTTGCTATTCTCGCTCAGTGAGGACCTGCCGTCAGGCAGGCATACATCTGAGGTAACCTCAAAGTAAAGGCAGTTTCCGTTTCTGTCAAGCACAATTTCAAAAAACATGCATTTTGTACGGCTTTTTCGCGCTACTTGTTAATTCGACAGTACTTAGCATTCGCCTCGGCGGAAAACCGTCGACGGCCGCCAGCCTGTTACGCCCTTTGACTCTGAAATCGCCAATCCTAGTTGGTCGCGATCTAACCGCGTCACTGCCTGAAGCTTCGTGGGTCGTGGTTTCAACCGCGACATTAATTGTAGCCACGAACGATGGGCTTTATCCCCTGAAGTTTCCTCGACGGCAAAACCGCCCACCTACCTCTCCTCTGTGACAACCCGCTCGATCCTCTTGTCCGGCACAAACTAGATTATCCCCGTGACTGTATATAGCATCACTGAGATGCGCGGTGCGCGAAACGCCGCGAGGATCCCTAATACATACATCGTTACCGACAACTTTCCCTTCCAATCTTCCCCCACCGCCTTTTTCAACAGCGACTCGCCCTTCTGCGACCGGATCATCTGCTGCTGCAAAATCACCCACGCAATTGCCGGCGGCAGCAGCACCATCCCATAAAGCGCCGCTGGCGCCGAGGTAAAATGATTCTGCCCCAGCCAAGCGGTAGCAAACGGAATCAGCGACAGCCAGAACAGCAAGTGCAGGTTCGCCCATAAAATCCCACCTGTCGCCGTCTCACACGCATGCAGCATGTGATGATGATTGTTCCAGTAAATCCCGACATAAACAAAGCTAAGAACATAACTCAGGAAAATTCCCGTCATCTGCGCCAGCGCCGCGAACGTGTGCCCTTCAGGAGCTTTCAGCTCCAGCACCATGATGGTGATGATGATCGCGATCACCCCGTCGCTGAAGGCCTCAAGCCGAGCCGTGCTCATCCCCGAAATCCTCCGCGATGCGCGAGCTACCACACCACCCTGTAGCGCAGGGCGAAGTCCCCGTGGCCTTCCCGTGCGCTCTGGCCCGCCCCGCGAGGTCGCTGCGAGCCCTGCCATTCAGCATCCCTTTCGAGCTATCATGGCGCGTCAAATTTGCGAAATCGAGGTTCAGGGAAACCGCAATGCCAAACGCCAACACCAATTGGAGTTTCGTAGTCACGGCCGCGCAATTTGCGCTGGCCCTCTTACTGCCCGCCGCGCTGGTAGTGGCCGCGCCACCTCCCGAAAAATCCACCGCCCCGCAACTCATCGAACTAGCCAAATCCAATAGCCCTCAGCTCCGCGAAGCCATCATCTCTACCTTTGATCCAAAAGATCTCCTTGCCGGCCGCGCCTTCATCGGCCAGGGTCCCGAATTTTTCTTCGTCACGCAGTCGCCATCTAAACCTTCGCTTTTCATCGACGATGCACCCGGCCCTGAGATGAAGCAGATTCCATCCACCGATCTCTGGTACGCACCCGCGCGCATCGAACGTCTGGGCACTTCGCATACCTTTCACTACTTGGTCGGCCATGACCGATTCGGCGGCAGCTACGATGTTCCCGTCTATACGCCCGATTCCTACCAGCATCCCGACGTCCCCGCTGGCAAACTCTCCGACAAAATCGTTCACATCAGCAAAATTTACGACGGGATGAAAAGCGAATACTGGATCTATGTCCCCGCGCAATACGATGCAAAAACTCCCGCGGCGCTTCTGGTCGTACAGGACGGTGAGGGCTATCTCGATCGCAACGGCAAAAACCGCACGCTCAACGTGATTGACAACCTGATCGCGCAGAAAAAGATCCCGGTCATGATCGTGGTCTTCATCAATCCCGGCGACATCTCCGACTCGTCCGGCACGCCCACCTACAATTTCGTCGAGGCCTACGGCAAGAAGTGGCAGCGCACGCTCAAAGACTCGATGCGTAGCACGCTCTACGACACCGTCAGCGACCGTTACCCGCGCTTCCTGCGCGACGAAGTCCTCGCCGACGTCGCAAGCAAGTACAACATCCGCAAGGACGCTTACAGCCGTTCGATCACCGGGCTTTCCTCCGGGGGCATCTGCTCGTTTAATGCCGCGTGGCAGCAGCCCGATCAATTCAGCCGCGTGATTTCCTGGATTGGCAGCTTCTCGAGCATCCAGTGGAAGGAAGATCCCGCGAATCCCGATGGGGGCCAGGATTATCCCGACAAAGTTTTGCGCGAGCCGAAGCGCAACATCCGCGTCTGGCTCCAGGACGGCTCCGAGGATCTCGATCTCCGCTACGGTAACTGGCCGCTGGCGAATTTGCGCATGGCTAACGCGCTCAAGGCCACCGGCTACGATTTCCGTCTCAGCTTCGGACGCGGCACCCACAACTCAGCCCACGGCGCCGCCGAATTCCCCGCCGAAATGACCTGGCTCTGGCGCGACTACGACCCCGTCAAAACCTCCCAAACCTTTGACCAGGACCCCGCCGAACGCACGCGCCCCCCGTTCCGCGTGACCATCACCAACCGCCAAGACGCCCAGTAGCGCTTGACGCGTATCAAGCAGGGAGTCGAGTACTCCAGATTCGGTGTGTGAACATGGGGCTTTCTTTTTCGAAGAGGAACAGGGGTATGCCGCTTACGGCTTCGCGAGCCAGGCGTGGATGTGACTGTCGAGGACATCGAGCGGAATCGAGCCCGACTCGAGTACCGCATCGTGAAATTTCCCGACGCTGAAGGCGCTGCCCTGCTTCTTCTCCACTTCGGTCCGCAGCTGCCGAATTTTCAGTTGCCCGAGTTTGTACGCGAGTGCCTGCCCCGGCCACACGATATAGCGGTCGACTTCGACGGTAATGTCCTGGTCGGTCTTCCCGGTGTTGTCTTTGAAAAATTGGATCGCTTGCTCGCGCGTCCAGCCCATCGAGTGCATGCCCGTATCGACGACGAGCCGCACCGCGCGCCACATCTCATACGTGAGCTGCCCGAATTTCGAATACGGGTCTTTCAGCAATCCGAGTTCTTCGCCGAGGCTTTCCGAGTACAGCGCCCAGCCTTCGACGAACGCCGAATACCCGACATGCTTCCGGAATTCCGGCACGTCTTCCATCTCCTGCGCGAGCGAAATCTGCAAATGATGCCCTGGCACAGCTTCGTGCAGTGATAGCGCTTCCATCTCCCACTTCGGCCGCGCGTGGAGATTGTAGGTGTTCACGAAGTAGCAGCCAGGCCGGCCGACTGCCGGCGAACCACCTTGGTAATAGGCGGTCGTTTGCGACGGCGCTTTGAACGCAGGAATTTCGCAAACTCCGTAGGGAAGCCGCGGCAGCTTGCCGAATTCGTGCGCCAGTTCGGGATCGATTCTTTTCGCAATCACGCGGTAGGCGTTGACCAGATCCTCGGGTTTGTCGTAGTAAAACCGCGGATCGGTGCGCAGAAATTCGGTGAAGTCGTGGAAGCCGCCTTTAAAATTCACCGACGCAATAATCTTGTCCATCTCGGCCCGGATGCGCTTCACCTCCGACAATCCGATTTCGTGGATCTGCGCCGGCGTCAGGTCGGTTGTCGTTTGCCAGTGCACGTGAAAAGCGTACGCAGCGGCGCCGTTGCTCAACGAAATCGCGGCGATGTTGTCACGGCAGGCAGGAACATAGGTCGTCGCGACGTAATCGTGCAGTCTCTGAAACGCGGGAGCCAGCGACGATGTGTATATTTTCTTGGCTTGATCCGTCAGTCGCGATTTGTCAGCATCAGAAAACGCAGTGGGAAACTCCGTGAACGGCTGCAGCAGCGCGCTCGCCATCGGATCGGTCGGAATCAAATCGGCGATTTGCTTCGGCACGTCGCGCATCGTGATCTTCGGCGGCGTGTAGCCCCGCTTCAATCCTTCTTTCAGCAAATCAATCTGTTGATCGACCGAAGCAGACAGCGCTTTCATGCGCTCCAGGATGATTTCGTACTCGGCGACGCGGTGGTGCGGCGTGCTTTCGAGCGCGTCGGCGGCGCCTTGTTGAATGCCCTCCATCTGGTTCATCGGCATCCAGAGGCTGCGCGGTACGACAAAACGGAACGGGAGGGGGTCGTCGCCGTACTTCAATCCCTCTTCGGACGTCTCGAGCAACTGCGAGTAAAGGTCGAAGTTGAGTTTTTCGCCGTCGGGCAGCGCGTCGCGATGAATCTGTTTCAATTGCCCGATGCTTTCGGCAAGGTGCTTTTTGCGTCGCTCGATTCCCGCCGGCGAATCGTCGGTCCAGCGGGCGTCCTGGCCGGGATAGCCGACTTGCGTGGCGACGTCGGGATACTCCTCCATCCACCGCTTCCAGTCGGCGTCGAGATACGCACGGAATTTGCGAGTCTCTTCGGATTGCTCGGCGGGGTTTGCGTTCGGAACGGCACTTGCGTTCGGGTTGCCGAGAATCATCATTGGAATAACCAGCAGCGCGCCACCCAGACTCATCGCCGCCATCGCCAGCATTCGCATCAGACGCTCCTTTGTGCCGGGACCGGATTCCTTTCGCGCTCGCGCGCCAGCATCACGATCAGTCTTGCGGTTTCTTCGATGTCCATTGCGGTGTTGTCGATGATGACGGCGTCAGCCGCGCGCACGAGCGGCGAGACTCTGCGCTCGCGATCGCGCTTGTCGCGCTCGCGAACTTCCTCAAGAACCTGGAACACCGTGAGATGATCGCCCTTTTCTTCGTGCTCTTTCCAGCGCCGTTCGGCGCGAACTTCGGGCGAGGCGTCGAGAAAGATTTTTAAGTCGGCCCCAGGGAAAACGACGGTGCCGATGTCGCGGCCTTCCATCACGACGCCGCCGCCCGCGCCGGCGCGCTGCTGCTCGGCGACGAGCACGTGGCGGACTCCGGCAATCGTCGCAAGCCGCGATGCGGCCTGCGCAACTTCGCCGGTACGGATCGCGTCGGTCACTTCGGCACCGTCGAGAAAGACACGATTTTTCGCGCCCGCTTTTTCCTGCTCCATAGTCGGCGGTTTCAACTCGATATGAGTCTCACCGGCGAGCGATTCGAGTTGTGCGTCATCATCGAAAGCGACGCACCGGTGGATCGCCTTTAGCGCGAGCGCTCGGTACATTGCGCCGCTGTCGAGATACAGATACTCGAGAATGCCGGCGATGCGGCGCGCGACACTGCTCTTCCCCGAACCGGCGGGGCCGTCAATGGCGATGGTCAGTCTGGGCATTCGAGAGAGATTGGCCGGGGATATCTTACGTGGAGAGGACAGCGGAAGGAAGACGCAATGAGGGGAATGCAGAAAGAGAGACCCAGGTTCAGAAATCGAACTTGGGCACCCAGCGATTAAGCAACGATGACTGCGGAGCGGAAAACCCGCATCCTCCTAAAATCAGGAGGATGCGGCACCAGGAGGAGCTAGAAGCCCATGATGTTGTAGCCACAATCGACGTAGATGGTTTCGCCGGTGATGCCGGAACCGCCCTCGGAGAGGAGGAACGCGGCGGTCGTGCCGACTTCGGCGGGATCGACGTTGCGTTTGAGCGGCGCGCGCTCAATCTGCGTCTTCAACATCTCGCCAAAGCCGGATATCCCTCGCGATGCCAAGGACTTGATCGGCCCTGCAGAAATGGCGTTAACACGGATCGCCTTCGCTCCCAGGTCGTAGGCCAAATAACGCACTGTCGCTTCCAGAGCCGCCTTCGCGACTCCCATGACGTTGTATCGTGGCACGACCTTTTCCGCGCCGTAGTATGTGAGCGTGACGATCCCGCCGCCCGACGTCATCAAGGGTAGCGCTCCGCGCGACACAGCGATCAGCGAGTAGACGCTGATGTCGTGCGCGATGCGGAATCCGTCGCGCGTGGTATTGACGAATTCCCCCTTCAAATCGCTTTCGGGCGCAAACCCGATGCTGTGTACGAGGCCGTGCAATACGTCGTACTTTTCCTGGAGCTGCTGGAAAAGATTGGTGATTTGATCGTCCTGCGTCACGTCGCACATGAAGCCGGCGGCACCTGGCAGTTCCGCGATCAGGTCTCTGGCTTCGAGCTCGAGGCGTTGATTTTGATAGGTGATGGCGAGCTGCCAGCCGTCGGCGTGGAGTTTTTGCGCGATGGCCCAGGCGATGCTGCGTTTGTTCGCGAGGCCGAAGATTACGGCGGTTTTTTTTGTTTCGGTCATTGCGTCTCCGTGGTCGTTTGTGCGTGAAGATTATACGTGGTTGCGGCGGAAGCGAAAATGGAGGTGAGGATTACGGCCCGGGCAAGCTGGGGCGCACCGTTGGCGGCTCAGCGTAAAGCAGCTGCGCCGGTACCTAATCTTGCCGACACGGTCAGATGCGGTGGAAAGCGCGCTCGATTTCTTTTACGGAGTAGCGGAGGACGACTGGGCGGCCGTGGGGGCAGCTCATGGGGCAGTCAGTTTTGGCTAGGGCGGCCAGGAGCCATTCCATTTTTGTTTGATCGAGGGGCATGTTGACTTTGATCGCGGCGTGACAGGCGGTGCTGGCGGCGATTTTGGCTTGCAGCGTTTCGATGGAGATGGCGGCGTTTTCGCGCTCAATGCCATCGAGGATTTCGGTGAGGAGTTTTTCGGCGTCGTTACCGGTGACGCCTGCGGGGACGGCTTGGATCGCTACGCTGCGTGGGCCCATCGGTTCGACTTCAAAGCCGTTTTCGGAAAGTTCGGCTGCGATTTTTTCGTAGATGACTAGCTGGCGGGGGGACAGTTCGAGAATCATCGGCAGTAACATGCGCTGGCCTTCGACTTTGCCTGCGCGGCGGGCTTCGAGGTGCTGCTCGAAGAGGACGCGTTCGTGAGCTACGTGCTGGTCGACGATCCAGAGTCCTTCGCCGTTGACGGCGATGATGAAACTGGCGCTGACTTGGCCCAAAGGCTTTAGGTCGGCGATTTCGTCGGGGTGTGGGAGGCGAGCGGGGGCTTCGCCGTTTCCGTTTGCAGCGGCGAAGTTGGCGGCCCAGTTGGAGCCCACGGGGCCGGAAGCCGTCAAGGATGCCGGCACTGCCAGCGGCGATGCGGAACCAACCGCAGATCCGGCGGCGAAAGTTTCGCCGGTTTCGAACGAGAAGCGTTGCGGGACTGGGCGGAGTGGGGTGGAGGTGAGGTCGAAGCCGCTATCGGAGCCTGCGCCGGAACCTAGGCCGACGTCTTCTAACGCCGGGATTGCGGCGCGCGGGACGAATGTTGCGCTGGCGGGATTGGGCACCGACGACGCGCCGTTACCTGCGGTGCCGTCGCCGATCGCGGGTTGCGCTGAGCTGGCGTTTGCGACTGCGTAGGCTGCGGACACGCCGGGACTCATGGCCGCGGCGGTGGCGGAGCCTGCGGCTGCAGCAGCGAAACTTTGGACGGAGCGCGCGGACATCAGGACTTGGCGGATTGAATCGCGCGTGAAGTCGTGGACGAATTGCGAGCGCCGGAAGCGGACTTCGATTTTTGCGGGGTGGACGTTGACGTCAACTTCGTCGTAGGGCATTTCGAGGAAAAGGAGCGTCGCGGGGAAAACATTGCCGGGAAGAATGTTGCGATAGGCTTCGTGGATCGCGTGCAGGATGAGGCGGTCGCGCACGAGACGGCGATTGACGAACACGTAGATGCCGTTGCGATTGGGTCGCTGGATTTCGGGGCGTGACGTAAAACCGTAGACGCTGATGCGGGCGCTTTCTTGGTTGGGTTCGAGTTCGGGCTCGGTGATTGCGGCGCGGAACGCGGCGCTGGCGGTGGGGATTTCGACGAGTTCGTCGAGCGATTGCTTGCCGAAGAGTTGGTAGATGCGGTCGGCGAGACGTTCGACGGGAGCGCAGTCGATGATTTGTTGCGTGGGCGTGGTAAGGACGAATTGTTTGCCAGGATTGGCGAGGGCGTAGTGGGTGACTAGGGATGCGATGTGGCCGAGCTCGGTGGTTTCGGATTTCAGGAATTTGCGGCGGGCGGGGACGCTGTAGAAAAGATCGGCGACGCTGACGGAGGTGCCTGCAGGGAGGCCGGCGGATTTTACGCCGACTAATTTTCCGGCGGCGAATTCTACGCGGACGCCTTCGGGCTCGACGGCGTCGCGCGTTTCGAGGAGCAGGCGCGAGACGGCGGCGATCGTCGGCATGGCTTCACCGCGGAAGCCTAGAGTGGCGATCGATGTGAGATCGTCGGCGGATTTTAGTTTGCTGGTGGCGTGGCGCTCGAACGCCAGGAGCGCGTCGTCGTGCGTCATGCCGTGGCCGTCGTCGATGACGCGGATCATGCGCTTGCCGCCGGATTCGACTTCGACGCGGATCGCAGTGGCACCGGCGTCGATGGCGTTTTCCAGCAGTTCTTTAACGACGGAGGCCGGGCGCTCGACGACTTCGCCCGCGGCGATGCGGTTGGCGACAGCTTCCGGGAGGATGCGGATGCGGCTCATGCGCCCGCCGATCTGACGTTCGCCGTGGGTGTCGGACCTTCAGGTCCGACACCTTTGGAGGCGTTCGTGAGGAGCTTCAGTCCCTGAGGAATCGGGTCGAGTTCGTATTTTCCGCTGGCGGAACTGAAGAGTCCATCGATTGGATTCTCGACTAGCTTGGCAACGACAGAGTTAAAGCAGATGTAGTCGGCTCTTTTCTGATCGTCGGCGGCATCTCGGATTCTGGATTCATGGAAACCTGATTGCCAGATTTGCATATTGCTTTGACGCACGCGGTTGATCGGATGAGAACTCCTCCCTTTGATCAGGTTCATGGCCTTCTGAAGAGTTGTTGTGCTGGAGGGCGTGAGCACTACGTGCAAGTGGTTGGGCATCAGAACAAATTCGTGGAGCGGGTAGTTTTTCCGGTTTCGATATTCCCACAATTTTGCAAGGAGAACTTCCGCTATTGCTGCGACTTGGAATACTGCGACATTTTGCCATGCTTTGGTGGTTACAAAGTAGGTCCATCCAGGAGCCGTTCGGTGTGTCAGTCGCCCCATAACATTTTTCCTCAGGGGCTAAAGCCCCTTTCTCGCTCCTGGCAACCATGTCGGATCTAAAGGTCCGACCCCGAACTTCATTTCGACGCGCTCGGCTTGATGGCGATGCCGAGTTGGTCGAGTTGGAGGTGGTCGACGTCGCTGGGGGACTCGGCCATCAGGTCTTGGGCGGCGGTGGTTTTGGCGAAGGCGATTACTTCGCGGATCGATTTTTCGTTGGCCAGGAGCATGACGACGCGGTCGAGGCCGAGGGCGATGCCGCCGTGGGGAGGCGTGCCATAGGTCAGGGCGTCGAGGAAGAAGCCGAAGCGGCGGCGGGTTTGCTCTTCGGTCAGGCCTAGGGCTTTGAAGAGGCGTGCCTGGATGTCCTGCCGATGGATTCTGATGCTGCCGCTGCCTAGTTCCACGCCGTTGAGGACCAGGTCGTAGCCTTTGCTGCGGACTTCCCAGGGGGCAGTCTCCAATTTTTCGAAATCTTCTTCGACGATGCCTGTGAAGGGATGCTGGGCGCTGACCCAGGCTTCTTCGTTGGGGCTCCATTCAAAGAGCGGGAAACCGGTGAGCCAGAGAAATTTCCATTGGGATTTGTCGATTTGGTCGAGGGCTTCGCCAAGTTGCAGGCGGAGTTGGCCTGCGACCAGTGCAGCGGCTTCCGTGCCTTTGATTTCGGTTTTGGCGGAGACTGCTACGACCAAGTCGCCGGGTTTTGCTTCGCAGGTTTGCGCTAGCTTCGCGACATTTTCTGCGCCGATTAATTTTTCTACCGTCGAAGTCGTGCCTTCGGCGGCTAGTTTTACGAAGTAGGCGCCTTTGGCTCCGGCGGATTTTGCTTTTTCGGTCAGCTCGTCGAGCTGCTTGCGCGAATACGCTGCGGCGCCGGGGGCGGCGAAGGCGAACACGCTGCCGCCGATTTGCAATTTTTCTTTCGCTTCGGGCGGGAAGCAGTCGGTGACTTCGTGCAGTTCCATGCCGAAGCGCATGTCGGGCTTGTCGCTGCCGTATTTCCGGACGGAGTCTTGGTAGAGCATGTGCGGGAACGGCGCGCTGGCTTTGACGCCGGCAACGGCGCAGGCGCGGACCATCACTTGTTCGATGACGTTGAAGATGTCTTCCTGACGAGGGAAGGACATCTCGACGTCGAGCTGGGTGAATTCGGGTTGGCGGTCGGCGCGCAAGTCTTCGTCGCGGAAACATTTTACGATCTGAAAATAGCGGTCGAGGCCGCCGATCATCAGGATCTGTTTGAAGATTTGCGGCGACTGCGGGAGCGCGTAGAACTGGCCGTGATGCACGCGGCTGGGGACGAGATAGTCGCGCGCGCCTTCGGGCGTGGAGCGCGTGAGCATCGGAGTTTCGACTTCGAGGAAGCCCATCTCGTCCATCGTTTTGCGGATTTCGAGGAAGATTTTGTGACGCAGCGCTAGGTTGGCGTGTTGGCGCGGGCGGCGCAGGTCGAGATAGCGGTAGCGCAGGCGCGTTTCTTCGGCGGCGTTGACGTCGTCTTCAATCTGAAACGGCGGCGTTTTCGCGTTGTTCAGGACGTGGAGCTTGGTGGCGATGATTTCGATTTCGCCGCTCTCTAGTTCGGGATTCGCTTTTTGGCGTGCGATCACTTTGCCTTCGACGGCGACGACGTATTCGCTGCGGACGTGGTCGGCCTTGGCGTGGGCTTCGGGATTGGTTTCTTTATTGAAGACGACTTGCACGATGCCGGTGCGATCGCGGACGTCGAGGAAGAGGAGATTGCCGAGGTCGCGACGCTTGGCGACCCAGCCGAGGACGACGGCGTCTTTGCCGGCGTCGGAGGCGCGAAGGGCGCCGCAGTAGTTTGTGCGTTTGAGATTGCCGAGGAAATCGAGCACGGAGCATGGTCCTTTGTTTGGGAGCGTCGTTGGTGCTGGACTATTGTAACTGGGGGAGGGGGAGTTTGCAGCGTGTGATCGAGTGGAGGCCGGAGGAAAAAGCGAGGAATTTGGCGACGAGACGCGGAGTTCGGTTGCCTCGGCGCGCTGAAGCGACGCCCTAGGAGCCGCGAGGATCGCGCTGCGGAGGGATTAGAGATTTTGGCGAAGGTGCGCGATTAGGTCGGGTTCGGTTAGTTTCACTTGGGCGCCGTCGGACAGAGTCTTTAACGTCCAGAGGCCTTCGCTTACTTCGTTTTCGCCGAGGATCAGGGCGAATTTTGCGCCTAGTTTGTCGGCTTGGCCCAGGGCTTTGCCGAATTTCAGTTCGGTGGGGGGAACTTCTACGCTGAAGCCGGCGTTGCGGAGGTCTTTGGCGGCGCGGACTGCGGTGGCATAGGTGTTGTGGCCCATCCAGGCGATGAAGAGGTCGAGTGACTGAAGATTAGTGGCTAGTGCGCTCGCTTCGCTGGCGCCCTCTCGGGCCTGTTCTTGTAGCGAGAGGATGAGACGGTCTTCTCCGATGGCGAAGCCGATTCCTTTCGTTGGTGGGCCGCCTAGGAGTTCGACTAGGCCGTCGTAGCGGCCGCCGCCGCAGACGGCGTTTTGCGAGCCGAGACCTTTGGCGGTGATTTCGAACGTCGTGCGCATGTAGTAGTCGAGGCCGCGGACCAGGCGCCAGTTTTCGCGGTAGAAGATACCGCGGAGTTGGAGTTGGTTTTTCACGGCGGCGTAGTGGGATTGGCACTCGGCACAGAGATGGTCAGCGATTTTGGGGAGCGTGGCAATGATGGGTTGTTCGAAGTCGAGTTTGGAATCGAGGACGCGAAGCGGGTTGGTATCGATGCGGCGCCGCGAATCTTCGCCGAGTTTGTCTTTTACCGTTTCGAGTTCTTGTTTGAGGAGAGCGACGTAGGCGGGGCGGCAGTTTGGGGCGTTGTGGCCGATGGAGTTGATGTCGAGTTCGAGGCCTTTGAGTTCGAGCTCGTCGAAGAAGGTCATCAGCATGTCGATGAGTTCGGCGTCGATGGCAGGGGCGTCCTGGCCGCCGAGGACTTCCGCGCCGATTTGATAGAACTGGCGGTACCGGCCTTTTTGCGGGCGTTCGCGGCGGAACATTGGGCCGATGTAGTAGAGCTTTACGGGTTGCGGGAGTTGTTGCATCGAGTGTTCGATGTAGGCGCGGCAGACGCTCGCTGTGGCTTCAGGGCGGAGCGAGATCGAATCGCCAAGCTTCATCGATTCGATAAGAACTACCAGTCGGTCCAGCTTCGGAATCTTGTTTTCGGAAGTTGCTAAGCTTTCAATCTCGCGCCAGGTTTTCTGGGCATCTTCGATCGCTAGTTTGTTGAATGGAGTTTTGGGGATTTCCCCGGCGTCAAATAAGCGCTTGATGTTGTCCAGGTGGGCGCCCAACGCCACCAGATTCGGACTCGATTCAACCCTATCGCTCGCGGGGGTGAAGGTATACATCTCCTTACCGACGATATCTGTGTCGTCTCCTACCGCGCGAGCGAAGAGTTCTGTGGGTTCGAAGATTGGCGGGCGAATTTCGCCGAAATTGAACGTGGCGAAAACTTCGCGGGCGGTTTGTTCGACGTGATTCCAGAGGGCGGTGTCTGGAGGGAGCAAGTCGCGGGTGCCCTTGATCGCCTGGAATTGCTTGCGAGGCGCGGCTGGAGCGGCTTTCGCTCGGTCGGCCGCATCCTTTTCCTGCTGGCGGGCTAGCGCTTTGGCGCGGTTGATTTCTTCCCACTGGGCGCGCTTGGCTGCTTTGTCTTGGTCTTGCTCGCTCACTCTGCGGGTTCCTCGCGGTAGATGTTTTTGTAGGTGACGTAGCGCTTGGCGTATTCGTCGATGCTGGCCTGGTCGATGCCGGTGAGCTGGCGTTTGATTTTTGCGGGATGGCCGACGACGAGGCTGCCGGGCGGAATGGCGGTTCGCTCAAGGATCAGCGCGCCCGCTGCGACGATGCTTCCCTCTCCGATCGTCACGCCGTTGAGGATGATCGAACCCATGCCGATCAAGCAGCGATTGGCGATTGTACAGCCGTGAAGCGTGACGGCGTGGCCGACGGTGACGTCGTCGCCGAGAATCAGCGGATATTCGTCGCGCATTACATGAAGGATCGAACCGTCCTGGATATTGGTGCGGGCCCCGATGCGGATGTAGTGGACATCGCCGCGAACGACGGTGAGCGGCCAAATACTGGAGTCTTCGCCGATTTTTACGTCGCCAATAATAATGGCGGCAGGATCGATGTAAGCGGACTTCGCGATTTCAGGGCGCTTGCCTTGGTAGGGGCGGATCGTCATTTGAGTCGCACGGGACCTTGAAAATTTACCACAGCGGGCGCAGAGTTCGAGAATCGGCCGAGCCTCAGCGTTTTCGCTACTTCGATAGTCGTTCTTCGAGAACGACTTTGACGGTATCGCCGACTTTCTTTCCGATTGCCTTCAGGATTTCGGCTTTCATGGGCAGCTTGTGTTTCCCATTGCCCAGCGCCATGAAAGAGCTGCGGAATTCTTGGCTGTCTACTTTGCCGCGAACTTTGACCAGGCCTCGCGTGCCGAAAAATTCCACCGACTCTGGCCAAATCACAAACGTCCAGCCACCCTTCTTCGGGCTCTTTTGCAGCATGGCGGTGAACGATTTCTTCAGTGCTGGCATGAACCTATCAATCGATGGTCACTTGTGGACCTTGGGTACTGGTGCCGAGTTCGTCGAGGCGTTTGGTTACGGCTTGGGCGATGGCGTAGAGGCTTTTGGCTGGGGCCGAGGATTGGCCCTGGGCTGCTACCGGTTGGCCGGTGTCGCCGCCGATGCGGATGCGCGGGTCGATTTCGATTTCGCCGAGGGTGGGGACGCCGTAGGCGATGGCGGTTTTTGTGCCCTCGCCGTGGCCGAAGATGTCGATGGGTTTTGCACAGTGGGGGCAGACGAAGGTGCTCATGTTTTCGACTACGCCTAAGACTTCGACATTGACCTGGCGGAACATTTCGATGGCTTTGCGGACATCGGCTAGGGCGACGGTGGAGGGCGTGGTGACGACGACCGCGCCGGTGACGGCTACGGTTTGAATGAGCGTGAGTTGGACGTCGCCGGTGCCGGGCGGGAGATCGATGAGGAGATAGTCAAGCTCGCCCCAGATTACGCTGCGGAGGAATTGCGTGATTACGCTGTGGAGCATCGGACCGCGCCAGATCATGGGGGCGTCGCCGGGGCTCAGCAGGCCCATGGAGATCATCTTTATGCCTTGGGTTTCTACCGGATGGATGCGCTTTTCGGGGGTGGCCCGGGGCTCTTCGCGCGTGCCTAGCATGATGGGGACGTTGGGGCCGTAGACGTCGGCGTCTAAGAGGCCGACTTTGTGGCCGAGTCTTGAGAGGGCTAGGGCTAGGTTTACGGCGACTGTGGTTTTGCCTACCCCGCCTTTGCCACTGGCGATGGCTACCAGATTTTTCACGCCGGGGATTGGCTGGCGCGGGGGGAGTTGTTGGGGTTGGGGTGCTGGCGGCATTTCTTAGTTCTCCTGAGATTTCTTAGGCTTGTCATTCCGAGCGAAGCGAGGAATCTGCCGTTTTTGGATATGGCGCAAATTGTTCTGACGCCAGATCGGTCCAGGTCGGATTTCTGCTTTCGATTGAAGCGATTTTCTTTGCGCGGGTGAAGGATTTAATTTTCTCACAGCGATCGCGGGTTTCACGTCTCGATACGTCTCGAAATAAACTAAGCGATGCATTCGATATTGACTGGCGAAGCTTGGTCTTGTTGATTCTCGGTGTTCTTTGACTCGTTCCACGCGTCGGCTTGTTACCCCGACATTGGGGATGCGAAAGCGGCTCGCCGCGATATAGACACAGTACGTTCTCTCCATGCTGACACCGTAAAAGCAGATTCCTCGCTTCACTCGGAATGACAGTAACTAGACATTGTGCCAAGACTCAATCTTGGGCAACGTCATCGAACGACCGTAAGCTACTGGCCGTTGCCGTGACATTTTTTGTATTTTTTGCCGCTGCCGCAGGGGCAGGGGTCGTTGCGGCCGACCTTTGCGGCAGCGCGGACAGGTTTTGGCGGTTCGGCTTGGGCGGCGCCGGTTTGATATTGGAGGTCTTGTTGCTGACGCTGCTGTTTGCGATCGAGTTGGCGCGCTACGTCGGGTAGACGTTGCGGCGCGGAAGACGGCGCTTCAGAGGCGCGCGCTGCGGCGCTGGCCATTGCAGCAGCGGCTCCGCCTTGGCGCGGTGCGGCGGGCGGATTATTCGGGCGAGGCGCGACGGGACCGCCGATGCCGGGTCGACCTTGCGACTCGGGCGACGTTTGCATTTCGTCGGGTGGTCGCTCGGCCTGCTGAATTTGGATGTGGAAGAGGTAGCGGATCGTTTCGTTGTCGATGCGCGACATCATGTCTTCGAAGAGAACGAACGCTTCCTTCTTGAACTCGACGATCGGATCTTTTTGCGCGTAGCCGCGGAGGCCGATGCCTTCCTTCAAGTGATCGAGCGAGAGAAGGTGATCTTTCCACTGGGTGTCGACGACGTCGAGAACGATGCGGCGTTCGAGCCAGCGCATGAGGTCGTTACCGAATTGCTTTTCTTTTTCCTCGTAGCGATGGGTGACGGCTTCGGAAGTGGCGTCCGCGAGCTGCTCATGACTGAGCGTTCCAGGATCGGCGCCGGCGGCTTTGGCGTCGATGCCAAATTGCGCGTTCACTTCGGCGAGGAACTGCGTGGTGTTCCACTGATCGGGATGCTGCTCGCGCGGGCAATAGTTGTCGACGAGTTCGCGGGCGAGATCGTCGGCGATGCCGAGAACGTAGTCGCGCTGGTCCTTCCCTTCGAGAGCGGAGCGGCGAATACGGTAAATCGTTTCGCGCTGCTTGTTCATCACGTCGTCGTATTCGAGCAGGTGTTTGCGGGCGTCGAAGTTTTGCGCTTCGACGGATTTCTGCGCGTTTTCGATGCGTCGCGAAATCAGGCCGGACTCGATGGGCACGCCTTCGGTCATCCCGAGGCGATACATGAGCGCTTTTACGCGCTCGCCGCCGAAAATGCGCATGAGATCGTCTTCGAGCGAGAGAAAAAAGCGCGAGGAGCCGGGGTCGCCCTGGCGGCCGGCGCGTCCGCGAAGCTGATTGTCGATGCGGCGGGCTTCGTGGCGTTCGGTGCCGAGAATGTGCAGGCCGCCGAGCGCAACAACTTCATCGTGTTCGGATTTGCACTGCTGTGCGAACTGCTCGTAGATCGGTTTCCACTGGTCGGCCGGAACCTGGAAAATTTTACCTTCGTGCTGGAAGAGCACCATAGGCGCGACGGGCTGAGCGGATTCGCCACTGGCGGTGACGGCCGCGCCGTCGGCGCCAATCACTGCGGGCGCGGCGGCATACGGCAGCGCCATTTTATTTTTGAGGAAGTAGTCGCGCGTCATCTGCTCGGGATTGCCGCCGAGCAGGATGTCGGTTCCGCGGCCGGCCATGTTGGTGGCCACGGTGACGGCGCCTTTGCGTCCCGCTTGCGCGACGACGCGGGATTCACGCTCGTGCTGCTTGGCGTTGAGCACCTGGTGCGGGATGCCGGCGGTTTTCAGGATGCCGGCGATGGCTTCGGATTTTTCGATCGAGATCGTGCCGACGAGGACGGGTTGACCGCGTTCGTGATAGTGGCGGATGCCGTTCGCGAAGGAATTGTCTTCCTGCATGATGCCGTTGACGACAGCTTCGAACTTTTCTTTTTCGGTGCGGTAGACGACGTCGGGATGTTCCTTACGGATCAGCAAGCGATTCGTCGGAATCACGACGACATCAAGGTTATAGATCTTGGCGAACTCGGCGGCTTCGGTTTCCGCTGTTCCGGTCATACCGGACAACTTTATGTACATGCGGAAATAATTCTGGAAGGTAATCGTGGCGAGCGTCTGGTTTTCGCGCTCGATCTTGACGCCTTCTTTGGCTTCGACGGCTTGGTGGAGACCGTCGGACCAGCGGCGGCCAGGCATCTGGCGTCCGGTAAATTCATCGACGATGATGACTTCGCCGTCTTTCACGACGTAGTCAACGTCGTTTTTGTACAGTGCGTGTGCGCGCAGCGCCTGATAGACGTGGTGCATCACGTCGATGTTGGCGGGGTCGGACATGTTCGAGAGACCGAGCAAGCGCTCGCACTTGTTAAAGCCTTCCTCGGTGAGCGTCGCCTGGCGATGCTTTTCGTCGAGGGTGTAGTCGATGTCCTGAATCAGCTTCGGAATGATTTTGTCGATCTTGTAGTACTTGTCGGTGGACTCTTCGGCCGGACCGGAGATAATGAGCGGAGTGCGCGCTTCGTCGATGAGGATCGAGTCGACTTCATCGACGATGCAGAAGTGATGTGAGCGTTGGACGCAATTCGCGAGGTCATACTTCATGTTGTCGCGAAGATAGTCGAAGCCGAATTCGTTGTTGGTGCCGTAGGTGATGTCGGCGGCGTAGGCGGCGCGGCGTTGAGCGTCGTCGAGATCGTGAACGATGACGCCGACCGAGAGGCCCAGGGCGCGATAGAGCGCGCTCATCCATTCGGCGTCGCGGCGGGCGAGGTAGTCGTTGACGGTGATGACGTGAACACCGCGTCCGGCGAGCGCGTTGAGTGCGGCGGGGAGCGTGGCGACGAGCGTCTTGCCTTCACCGGTCTTCATTTCGGCGATTTTGCCGTCGTGCAGAACCATGCCACCGATCAACTGCACGTCGAAATGGCGCATGTTCAGCGCCCGCCGACCTGCTTCGCGCACCAGCGCAAACGCAGGAACGATTGCGGGCGCGAATGCCTGCTGCATTTGCTCGCGGAAAGACGCGTCGGCGGGATCGGCGTCTTTCAGCGGCGCCTGTACCTGTTCTTTGAGCGCGACGAAACGAGCCTTGAGGTCGTCGTCGCTGAGCGTCTTGATTTCGGCCTCGAGAGCGTTGATGGCCGCGACGAGCGGCTGCAATTTTTTGACGTCGCGCTCGTGCTTGGTGCCGATAAACCGCGCGATTACGCTGTCAACAACCTTTGCTGCATCCATGAATTATCTTCGCCGTTCCTGACGGTATTCGACCGCGCCGTGTGTTTACAGACCTGGGAGCCTTTGCAGACCTGGAATTGATGAGCGGCGCAACACTTTATTCTATCTGTTTCGATGCGCGGACGCCAAGAATGTGGCACACGTGTGCGAAATCGGCGTGATTTTGCGGGATTGGGATCGGACCCGCTGAGAGGCGATCCGAGCTTGACTGCTACCCGCGCGAACCGGTTGGGACGGGCGTTTCGGCTGAAGCGAGAGCGTCTTCTGCGGTCGCGGCGGTGCGGGACGACATGTGGTCGGCGAGCAGCCTGCGCAGACGGCTCCGCTCTTCCAGCGTTATGTCGACAATTTCGAACGCCATATCTTGGGCACGATAGTCGCGCATCAGTGCGGTGGCTTGAAGATTTCGCAGACCGATTTGGAATTTGAGTTGAACTGGTGTGCCGGGCGCGAGATGGCGGCTGATCGTGGCCACGCCGCCCGAGAGGCTCGCCGTCTTGATTTGCAGGCTGCAGGCCTCTTTCAGATTGGTGCTCACGGCGAACACCGGTTTGGTTAGGCGCACGCGTTTGTGGCGACGCTGGCGGACGAACTTGCTGTTGGGCTTGAGCGCCAGCGGAGCCAGCGTAAGGTCGGCCTTGTCGAGCCCGCTGTACGGCAAAAACGCGGCAGCCCAGCCGGGATCGAGTTTTTCGAGCGCTTGCATCGCGGCGATGCGAAGCTCCTGTGGATGAAGAAAGCCGAGGAATTTTTTCGCCTCGAGAACACGTTTGAGCGCGGTGACGGCTTCGGGCGCCTGAATGCGGCCGAGCGCTTCGACGGCTTTCACGCGAAGATACGTCCCCGCGCCGACGGGCAGATCGCCGTCAACAATCGTGAGCAAACGGCCGAGCGCTTCGCGATCTTCGGTGACGCCGATCTCGTCGATGGCAAGCGGCATAACCAGCGGATCGAGATGGTCGAGCAGTTCCAAGAGAATCCGGCAGCGTCCAGGAGAGCCGCTCGCGGAAATCTGGCGGAGAATACGATCTTGTGAGTTGCGCGGGAAGTCTTTCATCCGTGCTGGGAGAAACACTTCGACGGATCGAGGATCGAGTTTGCACAGCAGGCCGACCATTTCGACAGCTTCCGTAACCGTTCCCCCGCGCAACGTGCTACGAAGGAACTGCACCGCCTCCTCGCCCAAATCGGCGGCAAGATTTGCGACATGTTCCGAGTCGTTGCGGAGACTGCAGCGATTGAAGCGCGTAGCAAGCTGCTCCATGGTGGTCTGCGGCAGCATCTTCAGCACGCTCGTGAGGCCCGCAGCGGCTTGCCGCGCGCGCAAGGCTTCTTCGACAAATTCAGGGACGCGCTCTTCGATGCCCATTTTCGAGCGGAGCGTGCGCGCGGTGCCCGGCCGCTGCGCTTCAACTCCAGCGAGAAGATCGAGCGCCTGCTCCATCGCGGAGTAGCAGCGGCTCGTGGCGGCTTGCTGGCTCAATCGCACGAAGGCGGCGCTGACCAACGTCTGCAGCTCGGCATCCTGCTCGACATTCAGGCGCAATCCGAGATGTTGCAACGCGGCGACGAGTAGTTTCGGGTCGACCTTCGCGTAGAGCTCAGCCATCTGCGAAAGGCCCGCGGCGGTTTTCTTGCGCGCGTCGGACTCGTCACTGTCGGCGCACGCGGCATAGTTCTGCAGGACGCTGATCGCATCCGCGATATTTCCCTGTTCGATCAATTCCCCGACGTAAGATTGGACGTTGCGCGGAGGAATGCACCACGCTTCGGTCGAAAGCAAAACGGTGCGCTTCCCGCTTTCGGGGACGCCGGCCCAAAACTGGCGATCGAGAATTTCACGATGCGTGTCGACGACAAGACCCGCTTCGCTCATTTTGTCTTCGTGAGCGCCAAGAATTTTCCGCAATCCTTCGATTTCCTGATTCATGCGGTCGAGCATCTGGCGGACTGCGTTTACTTTTACCTCGCCCTTTTCATAGCGCTCGAGCGCGAAGCGAATCGCGAGATGTTCGGCGAGTTGGACCAGCGTGGATTGGTCGGGCTTGGTGTCGGGCGCGTGCGCCGCGAGTTCGGCGAGCGCCGCTTTCAGCGTGTCCTGCGCGCGTCCGGGCAACAGCGACATCTGCTCATGGAATGCGCCTGCCGCGGCCATGCCGCTTCCGCCGCCCGCGCCGACCTGGCCGATGCTGGTGAGTGCGCTAAGAATGCCGAAGATTTCTTCTTCCGTAGGTTCGCCCCCAAATGGGCGGCCAGAGCCCGATCCTGATCCACCGAAGTTGCCGGAACTGCCGGTGTGGCCGCCTCCTGCCGCCCCACCGGGTTGCGACCCAAACAGCGAAGCCGACACTTCCGCGACGGGACCCGTGAAAAAGTTAGGGTCGGCGCCCGGAGTTGTCTCCGCAAACGGAGCGATGCCGGCGCTATCGGCGGACGCCTCGCGATAGTAGAAGCCACCCGAGCCGCTTCCGCCAGTACCCTGCCCGCCACCGCCGCCGCTCCCGCCAGTGCCCTGCCCGCCACCGCCACCGCCGCTCCCGCTCTTCGCGCCCTGCGCGGCGGCAATCATCTCCAACAACTTTTGTGGATCATTGAGCCACTGCTTGAATTCATCCTGGTCGTCGCCTAAGGTCGCCGCGGCAAGTTGCGCCGCACGGTTCGCCTCACGAAAACGCGAGTCGGTCGCGACGAAGCAAATCTCATTGATGCGAATTCCCTGCGCGCCACTGAGCGACGCCTTCAATTGTTCGGCCAATTCGGCGGGCTTGGACTTGCCCGTTGGAAACGCTCGCGCAAACCGGCTCAGTTCCTCTTCGGTGATTGAGGGAAAGAACTGGACGCTGGCGAGACCCGCGGCGGATAGCAACTGCGCGAACTGTTTTTCCGCAGGCGAGCCTTCGAGGGGTACGCCGTCGAGTAGGAGCTGGCTTTCGGTCGCGCCGAGCAATAGTCCAGCATCTGTTCCAGCAGGTATGGCGGTCCCCAATTCGCGCCAAGCTACGCCGAGTAGCTCGTTGGTACGCGCGTGGTCATACCCGTAAAGGCGGGCGAACTTCAGGAGAATGTTCAAACTTCGAACAAAAGCCCGTCCGGCTGTCAGCTTTGGGTCTGCTGGCTTCATCCGTCTCCGATACGGTCGCTAGGACTGCCGCACTAGTACCGTAGAGGCAGGGTCGTGCGACGGCAATGGTACACAGGTCCCATTTGCCGCGAGCGTCACGCGACCCGCGGACAGCCGTGGACCTGCCCGAACGAACGGGTTTATTACGGAAGTACAGCTGGGGACGACGTGAGCAACCGCGCCGCGAGCTCTTGAGGATCGAGACTAACTCTTCAACACCGCGACCCGACCACGCCGCCGGGTACGATTTGTCGCCTGGGCCGCCATCGGCAATCCACCGAACTCCATCAACAATTTCCGCAATCTTGCGCGTTCGTCGAGATCCATCTCGACGAATTCGAACGCCATCGCTTGCGGCCGGGCGCCGCGTACAACGGCCTGCGCCTTGATCGCGCGAACACCGGATGCGAATTTCAACGTCAGCATCGAACCCGGCGCCAAGTGACGATCGCCTGCGCCAATGCCGCCCCCGAGATTCAGTTCGGGTATCACAAGCCGGATATTTTCGCGCAGGTTGGTCGAGGTCGCATTGAGATTGCGCGACAACTTCAGCCGCGCGTAACGCCGCTGCCGGATTACAGACGCATTCGGATCGGGATCAGTCGGTTCCAGCGTCAAGTCTCTGCGATCCAGACCACTGGGCGACAGCTTTTCCAGCGCGGTCGTCGCATCGACGCGCATCAATGCCTGCGCCGCCGAAATCCGCAGTTCTTCGGGATATGTCCATCGCCAGAGTTGTTTCGCCTCCATAATGTGCTGCAACAGAGGCGCGGCAGCCGAAGCTCGCAAGCGACCCAAAGCTTCGATCGCCTTGACGCGCGTAAATCCCGGAGTCGAATTGTCTTCCGCGAGCCCGATGAGCATCGGGATGCAGTCCGGATGCCCGCTCATGCCCATCTCATCGATCGCCAGCGGGCGAATCATCACATCGAGCGAGTCGTAAAGTTCCACGAGCAATTTTGCGCGCGACTCGACTGGCGCGGAAGAAAGCTGGCGGATGGTGCGATCGTGCGCGCTGCGCGGCCATTGCGACAAGCGCACCGGCAAAATCTTCCCGACTGCTTCGGGTACAAGCTGCGTGAGCAATCCGACTGTTTCCGCGGCTTCGGACGCCGGCGCCGTTTGCAGCGCCTCCATGAGTCGGTTGGTCGCATCTTCGCCAAGATTGCGGACGATCTCGCCGAGCAATTCGCAGTCTTCACGGAAACCGCAATGTCCAAATCGATTCGTGACGTAGTGCAGCGTCGTTTTCGGCATCAGTGCCAGGATTTCGATCATGCCGTCCGCGATCTGGCCGCTGCGCAATGCTTCTTCGACGAATTCCGGCATGCGCTCTTCCGCGCCGATGCGGGGCCGCAGACTTTGCGTCGAACCGGGGCGCTGGGCTTCCACGCTATCGAGCGAAGCCAAAGCCTGTTGCATGGCCGGGTAGCAACGCTTCGAAGCAGCCTCTTGGCTCAGTCGAACGAACGCAGCGCTAATCAACGTTTGCAGCTCCGGCTCGCGCTCGATCGCCAGCTGATTGCCAAGCCGACGGATTCCGTCCATCAACGCGCTGCCGTCGCCGCTGCCATACAGTTCTGCAAGGTCCGACAGACCAATTGCCGTCGTGCGGCGCGCCTCAGGGTTATCCAGGCCAACGCACAACGAATACTTCATCAGGATTTCGTTCACGGTCTTCAGCTCGCCGCGCCGCAGCATGTCCTCGAGGTACGCGCGAACGTTTCGCGGCGGAACGCACCACGCCTCTTCCGACGTCAACACTTCCTTCTTGTTTTCGTCGGGTACCTGTTCCCAGAATTCCTGGTCCAGCAGTTCGGTGTAGGACTGCACTTGCAGCCCCGCGTTCGCCATAATTTCTTCTTGCGTGCCCAAAATCTTGCGTAAACCTTCAATCTCGGCATTCATACGATCGAGCAGTTGCTTGACCGCGTTCACGCGCAGCTCGCCACGCTCATAGCTGTCGAGCGCGAATCGAATCGCTACGTGCTCGGCAAGCTTCAAGAGCATCGGCTTGTCGGCTTTTTCGGTCGGCGCCTGTGCGGCCAGACCTGCGAGCGCTTGCTGCAATGTGACTTGCGCACGCACCGGCATCGCACTGAGCCGCGCCTGGAAATTCGGCACTTCGTTGCGCGCATCCGGATCCTTGCGCGACTTCCCCAACTGCGCAAAGAGCGCAAGCATCTGACGAACGTCATCTTCCGCGACCGCGTAACTACCTTGGCCGACTCCGATGCCTCCTGCTTCGCCCATGGAGCTGTGCAGCAACGCTGACGCTGTGCGCCATTTCGACGGGGAGCCTTCGCCACCACCCGACCCGAGTGGACCGAGTCCACCGCCACCACCAGTGCTGGCGTGACCTCCGCCACCGCTAACTCCGACTCCTACCCCGACACCACCGCCTGAACCAGAACCCGAGCCCCCGCCTGAACCGCCTGGACCGCCGGAACCTCCCGACCCACCGGCCCCGCCACCGCTGTAAAAGCCGGCACCCGAGCCACCCGTGCCGCCTGAACCGCTACCGACCGCCCCCGTGTCCCACAGAGTGCCCGTGCCGGCCCCGCCGACCCCGCCGACCCCGCCGCCGCCACCGCCGCCACCACCGGTCCCAGGGCCACTCCCACCACCCCCCGGACCACGGCTGCTTTCCGCAGCCAAGATCATCTGCAGCAGCTTGTTAGGATCGTCGAAAAAGTCCTTGAATTTGTCGCCTTGCGCACCCAGCACCTTGGCCGTGAGGTTCGCAGCCATCTTGATGCCCGCAACGGACGAATCCTCTGCGACATAGCGAATCTCGTTGATTTTGATGCTGGTGTCGCCGGCAAGCGTCGATTTCAGCTGTTCGGCTAGTGCCGTGGGCTTGGCGTTGCCGCTGGGAAACCCGCGAACGAATCGCGCGAACTGGTTCTGGGAAGTAGTTGTGCCGAAGTGGATGCTGGCGATGCCGGAAGAGGTCAGCAGCTGCGCGAAGCTGCGCTCGCCTGCCGCCGCGCCAAGTGGCACGCCATCCAGCAAAATCTGATTACCCGAGGCGCCGAGGAGCAGGCCGCTGCCTACGCTCTCGTCGAGAGCGCTGCGCAGTTCTTTCCATGTGGTGTCAAATTGCGCACCCGTGCGAGTATGCCCGAATTCATACAGGCGTGCGAATTTCAGCAAGATATTCAGGCTGCGGACAAACGCCCGGGCCGATGCTCGTGTATCGCCGCTCATAATTTACGTTCTTTACGAGGGAATCCGATCCCTACGCGCTTACCGTAGCTACTACCTTAGGACTGCGTCGCGGTTTGAGACAAGCTGGCAATCCGAATCTGTATCCAGCCGGATAACAGTCACGGCGAAGCCACAATTTGCCGGCAATGGTGGTTTAGTACCGTTTGTAGTACGCAACGCGGGATCTCAACGTCCTTGCCCACCCTTCTCAGCACTCCTACAATTGGCGTGGAGTAGGTGAGGGACGAGCCGTTCGGTCGCCTGCCTCGGCGCGGTCTAGTTGCATCGGACCTGACCGAATTCGAAATTTCAAAACGGTCGTAGGGTCAGTATGCCGGATCAAACTCAGACTCAAATTCAGCCCCAGCCCGATTCGCAGAGCGAGCCGCAGCCGCAGCCAGAAAAGCAGCGGTTCAAGGCTGACATGCCCCAGGTCCCCGGCGTCATCCCCGGTGGCCCTTCGCGCAAGGGCAGCGACTCGAACAGGATGGCTCTCATTGCCGGCCTCGTCGCTGTCCTCTTGGTCTTTTTGCTCGGCCTGCGCCTGGTATCACGCCCAAAGCCCACAGAAGCCCCTGTCGCGGCCCCGCCGCCACAGATTGAGGTTCCAGCCCCAGCGATCGATCCCAACGCCTCGTTGCCGCACGCCACGGAGGCTGCACCCGAAATCGCGACCGTTAGCGAGATGAGCAAGCCCTGGACATCCAAGAATTTCTTTTTTGTGAATCATCTGACGGGTGAAAACGTTCCCGCCATCCTCATTCGCCTGTCGTCCGGATCACCCAATCAGGCCGACGGCTATTGGGCTTTCGAGGTCAACGCGCCGTTTGGGAATTGCCGATTGGAATACATCAACGATATCAACCGGCTGAAGAACGACTACGACTTCCAGGGAGCCAAACATCCGATGGTTGGGAATCCTTGCAGCCGGTCGGTCTTCGACCCGCTCAAGATGAGTGAGATTCCTGGCAACTTCTGGGTGCGTGGCACACTGGTTCAGGGGTCCGACGTGCGGCCGCCTCTGGGAGTGGAATTGAAGATTCAGTCCAAGAGCATCTTGGCATTGCGGATGGAATAATTCGCAGCGATTTCACACGCGCTTACGAGGTGCCTTTACGGAATTGCCCGCGTCAACCGCTTCATCTTCAGCGTGTCGTCGCCTGGTCTGAATACTTCTCAACCTCGCGTGTCATGCGCCCAATGAGCGTCAGAAACACCATCCTCTGATCCGCCCACCACGACCACAGTGGATGCTCAAACGTCGCAGGACGATTGTGCTCTACGAAAAAGTGAGAGCCCCACGCCAGCGCGTAAGAAACAACGAGCGCCACAGCAGCGAGCCACCAGCGGCGTTCGATCACCGCTCCGCCCAGCAGCATCCAGCCCAGAATCGTGCCAACGCTGTGGACCACTCGCGTGCTTGTCTTGCTGTGCGCTCTCACGTACGCCGGCCAGAATTCGGCAAACGTCACGGAAGACCTCTCGCTTGAAACGGTTGGGCGGGAGCTTATCACAAGTCGATTTGGCGGTTTACGCGAAAAACGGCGGTGTAGCAAACGAAAGGAGGTGCTCCGAGGCAACATGAATTTTCCTCGGTGGGGAAACCTTGCCCGGCCAATTGGGGCAAAGTAAGCGAAGGCACCGCAAGAACGGAGAGAAAGAACCAGGTCGGTCTATCAGAAGGGTTTGGAACGGGCCTGAGACGACCCACTCACTTCCTTATCGGCGGCGGTACGCCAGCACGTTGTCGCCATTCGGGCCAGTGGTCGCAAAGGCGACGGGATGGCGATCGAGAAACTCGAGCGACTGGACGTGATGGGCGGACAGGGCGTCGTTGGCGAGAAAGATCCCGCCGGGGTTCATCATCCGAGCGATGCTGGCCATCGCCAGGGCCTGCTGGAAGCGGTCATAATAGACGAGGACGTTGGTAGCGATCACCAGGTCGAAAGCCTGCGCCTGCTCCAATTCCGCACGCTGAGCCACTACGTTCAAATTCAATGGCGTGACACGTGAAGCGAATCCCGGCGCGATGGCCACGGCGCGAAGTGTTAAGCCTCCCAGCGCCTGCGGCACAGAGAGGGGTTCCGCCTGTGCGCCAATGATTTCTCCGAAGCGCTCCCAATAGGCCACCGCGGGCTGCGGCCAGTCGGCAGCCGTATCACGTGGCAGTTGCACCGTGTAGGCCCGGCCCTCCCGCGCATCGCGGGCAAGTTTGGCGATATGGGCGTTCACACCCGGATTCAGATCCATCGTGACGACTTCCACGTCTTCCGGCTTGCCTAGTTTAAGCCGCAGCACCGTTTCCATGACGGCGAACGGCTGGATGGTTTGCAAAGGATAAAAATCATAGCCGCTATGCTTGTTGGTGAAATCCAGGCCCGGACCGATCACCGCGATATGGCGAATGCTTCCCTTTGCCAGCAACCCTTTGACGGAAAGTGAGTGCAGGGTGTCTTCGAGGGCGTAATTTACCAGTAGCGAGGTGTCCGCCGAGAGGCCGCGGGTCTGGTATAGCGTTCCTCGCGTGGACAGCTTTTGGTCCAGGTCGCCAGAGTTCTCCGCTGCTTTCAGTTTTTCTTGATAGGCACGCTGCTCCTCGGCGAACCTTTGCAGATTTTCGGTCAGAAGTTGCTGTACTCCATCTCCAGGGATTCCTTTGCGTTTGAGAAAGTCTCGAACGATTCGGATCCGTTCATTGGGAGTGGCCGCTCCCACGGCCACCACGAGCGCATGCACGCGCGCCCGCGCAGCTTCAGAAACGTGCCCGCCGTGCGTGACGGCGCTCTCGAGGCTCTCTAGTCGTGGGAGACTGGTGTAGGAAGTTCCGTACAAAATCAAATTGCTGATGGAGTCTTCAAAGCCTCGATCGATCCGCGCGCGCACTTGTGCGTCCTGCTCGCGAATCCAGTGGTCCCACGCGTCGGAATTGGTAATGCTACTGCCCGGAAGGGCGGAATCGGCAAACAGCTGCAGAGTTTCTGCAACTTCGGCGAAACTGAGATAGCGAACTTTTCTGTCCGCGGAAAAAGCAACTGTGGAGCAGAACAGAACCAGGAGGAAAAAAGCCAGCCATCGCGATCGGCGCGAGGAATCTGCACATACGGGAACCATATTGACCTGGAAGCATCTTAGGATGCGGTTCGCTTTCCGTCAATTCGGCTCAACACTCAGCGAGGTGGATCGCTCCTCCCATCGCCACACACCATGATCGTTCCCTACGCAGGGAATCACTTGCGTGGCCGGTTTGCTGTGCGCTCCACACGTACTCCGGCCAAATGTCGGCGGGCGTCACCCAAGACCTCTTGCCGGGAAACTGCTAGGCGGGAAATTATCACAGTACCGATTGGCCATTTATCCGAAGGCTTATCCGAAAAAAGGTTAGGCAAAAGGAAAGGGGCGCCCCGGATTACTGGAGCGCCCCTTTGTACTACCGGTTGAAAGGTTTAGAAGAAAATCTTCAAAGCCAATTGCATGACTCGAGGATTGCTCGAGAACACCTGGCTTGGATTATTGAAGGATGCGTTGTCGGGCAATAACATATTCCTTTGAAAACCCGTGAAACCAGGGTTCGGAGGCTGAACATCGTTGAGGAATCCGCCCACGTATTGTGCGTGATTTAGGACGTTGGTCCACGAAGCGCGGAATTCGACCTTGAACCGTTCGGTGATGACGAAACGCTTCAGGGCACTCAAATCAACATCGTTGATCGGCTTGAGCTGCAACGTGTTTCGGCCAACGTCCGCCAACGCACCATAGCCCGCCTCAATGTACTGTGCCGACGGGTTGGTTGCCAAATAGCCTACGACTCCAGTTCCGGTTCCTGCGTTAGCCGCCGTCACCGTAGTTGGGCAGACTGCCACGGCGCTGCTACACAGGGGAATTACACCGCTGCCAGTCCCCTTTACTCCGTTGGGGTTCAGGATCGTGCGATCCCCAGCTGAGTCTCCGTTTAGGTTCGAGTCGATTCCGCTCTGCGCGGTAACCCACTGTCCGGACTGATAGGTGTAGATCGGCGCGAATTCCCATCCTCCCAGCGTGTTCCTCAGGAATGCATTCCCATTCTTGAAGAAGGGCGAGTCATACACGATCGACAGAGTAAAGCGGTGACGATGGTCGAGAATCGAGTTGGCGAAATCGTTGGAAAGATTCAGACCATCCTGCGCACGGCGCGGAGCTAAAACCGTGCTGAAGACTTCCGCCGTAGCATCATCGATTAAATGGCTATAGGTGTAGGCGCCCATCATCTGAAAGCCATGGCTGAAGCGCTTGTTGAGTTGAGCCGCCAAGCCATGATAGGTCGACGAAGCCCAGGGCTGATACGACGTGATGTTGGCAACAAAGCCCGCATCCCCGTAAGCGGGAACGAGCGCCGGGGTCGCCTTGATCGCTGCCAGGTCGACTGTCGAGGCATCCAGAGTTGCCTGCGACGGCGCCGTCGTGTAAGTCGGGAGGAAGAACGTCGGAGTTACTTTGGACTGCTTGTTCAACTGAATCTGAGCCGGTAGATGGATGCCACGAGTCCCCACGTAGCGAACTTCCGCAGTGAAGTCGTTCCAGAATGTATGTTGAATGCCCAAAGTCCAGTCGATGGACTTGGGTAATTTTTGATCGACCGGCACAAACGCTGAGGTCGCGGCCCGTTGATCAGCGATAGTTGGGAAGGTCGCGAGCCCCCCAGGACCCGGTAGAATGCCCCCGGCTGCGAGGAACCCTGGGTTCGCACAGTTGAAATTTCCGACCGGTGCGCAGTCAATCGTGGAGGAGAGCTGTGGCGGCAGCGACAGCAATCCCAGGTTGTCAAACAAAACGTCGTAGGCAATACCCGCGCCGGCGCGGATGGAAGTATGGCCGCTATCGCCCGGCGAATAGGCAAAGCCGATGCGCGGCCCCCAGTTGTTTTTCGCCGCTTGCGGTGTCGAGAAGTTGATGAGTCCGGGAACGCTCGCGGCCTCGTTCAGTTGCTGTGTTCTTTGCGTCGTCGGGATGGTGGTGTATTCGTAGCGCAGACCCAAATTCAGGGTCAGATTCCGGCGAATTCGCCAGTTGTCATTTGCGTACCAATAGATTGCGGACTGATCGCCGTAATAGATCGAATTGCCGTTGCTGCGCTCTGCAAGATAGTCTGGAACGGCATCCTTCAGGTAAGAAAGCGTATCGACGTATTCGTAATCGCCGCGGGAACGCTGAGTGAAGTTCTGCGGAGCGATCAACTTGCGGCCTTCGATGCCGAACTTCAGGGTATGCGCGCTCTTGGTCCACGTAATCGCATCCGCCAATTGGTAGGTGTTCTGAATCGCGCCCTGCGGCGCGTTCGGATCCGGGCCAACTTGCAAATTTCCTAAATCGTTGAATTGAAGGTTGGGGAAGCTATCCAACCCAGGGAAAGCGAAATTCCCGGCGCTGAACGTTTGAGCGAAACGATTGAATCCCAGTCGCACTTCATTCGTGAGCGTCGGCGAGAACGTATGATACTCGTTGATCGTCACCAGGTGGAATTTATTGGGTTGCGGCGTGAAAAACACCGGCAGCGTTGGGGAATTGTCGATCCCGACGGTGCTGTTATAGATATAACGGCCGCGGATTTGGTCCCTAGTCGACAGATCGTAATCCATGCTCGTTGTAACGAACCGATAGTTGATGAAGCTTGGGGCCAGAACAGCGAGTCCCGCAGTCGGTAACGTCGTGCCACCGACCCACGCGATTGTCCCGCAACTGTCACTGGGGGTGGTGCCTGGCTGCACGTATTTCTCAAAGATCGCAAGGTTGGTCGCGGACAAACCCGGAGTCGCGTTGATTACGGCAAAAGAAGCCGCCGTCGGCGCGCAAACTGCTCCTCCCGTTCCTGCCTGACCGAGTGGCTCCTGCTCGTAGTTCACGAAAAAGAACAATTTATTCTTGATGACCGGGCCGCCAATCTGGCCGCCGAAACGGTTATTGTCGAACCGCGGATTCGAAGTTAGTCCCCCGATGGCATTCAGGCTGTCGAAGGCATCGTAATTCCGGTTCGCATTGTAGACGTAAGCCAGACCGTGGAATGAGTTCGTCCCGCTCTTAACGACGGTGTTGAACTGGCCGCCCGAAGAGTGGCCAAATTCCGGCGAAAACTGATTCTGCAGCAGCGAGAATTCCGCGACCGCATCGTTGGGCACCATTACCAACGGTCCGGTGACCCCCTTGTTGTTGTTGTCCACGCCTTCAATCGTGAAGTTATTGTTGCGCGGCCGCTGCCCGCCAACGGAAGGACCATTCCCTACTCCCACGCCACCGCTCGTTGCTACGCCCGCGCTTAGCAGGGAAAGATTCAGAACGCCGCTGCCGTTCCCTCCCGTGCTGGCAATCGCGGAATCCGAAATATCCTTGGATTCAAATGTGGATTGCAGTTGGCTGGTCGTCGTGTCCAGCGCGGCTGTAGTGCCCGAGACCTCGATCGACGTAACCGCTCCCTTAATCTCCAGCGTGATCAACAAGGTGCTGGTCTTATTCAGGGCGACTACGAATCCGTTGATCGTCGTCGTGGCAAAGTTTGCCGTCGACGCCGACACGTTGTAGGTACCAATCGGCAGGTTGTTGAAGCGATATTCGCCATTTTCATTGGCTTTCGTCTCATATTTCACTCCGGTGTCGACCTTTGTCGCCTCGACCCTGGCACTCGGCACAACCGCGCCGGTCTTGTCCATAACGGTTCCGACCAAGTCGCCGCTGATGACCTGAGCGCTGGTTTGACCAAAAAACGCCATACCCAATACCAACAACATAACGCCAAAGAAAACTACAACTGCCTTATAACCTTTCCTCACTTGCCCTCCTAAATTTCTGGTAAATCCCCCGTCAATTAGAAAACTTCCAAACGCCGAACGAACGAACCTATAAAATACCGTGTCGTTTTGAAATGAATATGGCAATGGGTGCAATCAGCGTTCCAAAGGGACGATCTCGGAAGGCAAAAAACAACATTTGAAAAGACCTGCAGATTTGGCGTTATATTGCTGATAAAAATAGGTTTATCTACTTATAAAGCGCGAAATTTAGATGTCTGACGTGCCTGCCTAGCACCAATACATATAAGCCTACATAGGAGCTATGAAATTTAGAATCCGGATGAACTGATATCACCCCGGGGGTGGTTCATGGTCCTTTCGTCCCTTCTGAAGCATTACTGAGGATTGCCGGAACGCTTCACGGATACCTGTCCCTTGCCAAAATCATGCATCTTCGATGCGCTTCGCCGTGAGCCTGGCTGATGACCGAAACTGCCATTCCCCAATGATTTCCACGCTTGACAGTCGCCGCACAGCCAGATAAACCTCTCCGCACCATGGACATACAACCCCCTCCTCAGAACAAAAAATCTTCGCGTCGCCGCTTTTTGCAAAGCTCTATCGTGGCTTCCTCTCTAGCCGGTGTGGCGCTAGCCCAAAAAGCCGCTCCCGCCGCCCTCCCTCCGGCGTTCGACTCACTAACGCCGCTCGGTGCGCGCGTGCATCCCATCACACCAGCCGAATTCAGCGAACGTATCCAGCACGCCCAGCGGCTCATGGCCAACGCCGCGCCGGTGCAATTTTCCAGCCCGGATGCTGCACCAACCCCCCCGGAGCGCTTCGACGCCCTCTTCTTCGCTCCCGGCACCTCCCTTTACTACTTCACTGGCGTCCATTGGGGACTCAGCGAACGCCTCCTCGGCCTCGTCATACCGCGTGAAGGCAATCCCATCATGGTCGTCCCCGCATTCGAAGAGGGTCGCCTCCGCGAGCGCCTCCGCATTCCGATGGACGTCCGCGCCTGGCAGGAAGACGAAAGCCCCACAAAGCTCGCGCTCTCCGCGCTCGCCGAGCGCGGCATTCGTTCCAGCCGCATCGGCATCGAAGAAACTGTCGGTTTCACTTTCTTCGATCATCTCCGCCACGTCGGCCGCGGATTCGAATACGCCTCCGCCGATCGAATCACCATCGCCTGCCGCGGCCGCAAGTCTGCGCACGAACTCGAACTCATGCGGCTCGCCTGCGACGCCACCTTCGACGTTTTCCGAGTTGTATTCGCATCCTTGAAGGAAGGCATGTCTCAGGACGACATCGGCCGCCTGATCGAAGAGGGCTTCGCCAAAATGAATCTGCAAGGCGGCGCGCTTGTCTTGATCGGTGCCTCGGCGGCACTCCCGCATGGGTCCGTCAAGCCGCAAACCCTGAAACCCGGCGATGTGGTGTTGATCGATGGCGGAACAAAAGTCGAAGGATACGAGTCCGACGTCACCCGCACCGTTGTCTTTGGCGCAAAGCCACCTGACAAACTCGTCCACGTCTTCGAAACCCTGCGCAGAGCACAAGACGCCGCGCTCGACGCCACTCGCTCTGGCCGCCTATCTGGCACCGTCGATGACGCCGCTCGCGCCGTCGTCACTTCTGCCGGATACGGCCCCGACTACAAGCTCTTCACGCACCGCCTTGGCCACGGTATCGGCCTCGACGGCCACGAACACCCCTACCTGGTCCGAGGCAGCAAAACCATCCTCGAATCCGGCATGACCTTTTCGAATGAGCCTGGAATCTACGTCCCCGGTGAGTTCGGCATCCGTTGCGAAGACGACATGGTCGTTATGCCCGAAGGCCCAGCCCAACTCCTAACTCAAGGCTTCGCACCATCCTTAGAAAAACCTTTCGCGTAGCTCAGAGGGCTGCGAGCGAAGCCAGGTTTGTCCTGGCGAGCGAAGCAAACGTTGTAATTCCGAGCGAACTGCTGTTTCTTTTTCTCCTAGTTTCCGCACTTCCCCAGTGTTACTAGGGTGCGGGTTTGGCATATCGGCGCTGACGATCGATCCGTACAATGTCTGCCACTTCACGTCTATCCCTTCAACACCGTCGCAGCCGTCCCCCTAACCTGTAAATCCACCTTCCAAATCCCCTCACAAAAATCCACAATCCTCTGCTCCGCCCAAAACCTCTCCACCCCGCTCTGATTCGATATATACGCGCAGTGCCCACCATGTTCCGTCAGCGTAAATTGCACGCACGGATTTCCCTCCAGCCGCGCGACTAAGAACGAAACATGCGGCACAAACGGATCATCCTCCGCCGTCATCAATAACAACGGCACACGCACGTCCGCGATAACGCGCTTCGCCCCCGCCGACTCGTAATATTCCTCGGCGTCGCGAAACCCAAAGCACGGCGCCGTGATCGCGTCGTCAAATTCCCGCACCGTCCGAATCGGTCCGAACCCATCCGCGCGATACCGGTCCGGAAACATCTTTGCCTTCCTCGCATACCGCGCCATCAATCCCTTCACAAAGTGACGCGAGTACAAATAGTTGTCCCGCCGTTCCAGCGCATCAGCGCACGCCGACAAATCTATCGCCGGACACACCGCGCAAACCCCACGCAGCGCCGCGGGAAACGCCTCGCCATATTCCCCCGCCATCTTCGTCACCAGATTCCCGCCCATCGAATAGCCCGCGAAAAAAATCCTCTCGAAACCATCCACGTCTGCCAGTTCCTCGAGCACCGCGCGATAATCCCCGCTCATCCCGGAGTTATATAAGGTGGGAGTCAGCTTTTCCGTCCCGCCGCAATTCCGCTGGTTCAGCCGCACCACATGAAACCCGCGATGAAACGCCTTCTCCGCAACTCCCTTCATGTAGTACGAGTCCGCCGACCCTTCCAACCCGTGCAAGATCACGATCACAGGAGTCTGCCGCAACGTCCCCACTTGCCAATGACACTGCCCCAGGATCTTCGAAAACGGATCGACTCGAAATAGCCGCGCCTCGGCCTGCGGCAACCCAAATCGCCGCGGCACAAACGCCGCCGCAATCGTCATCGCGTGCCCGTTCGCCAGCCAGCGATGCGGCACAAATTTCGGAACTGAAATCTGCATATCAATTACTGTATTTCACGTCCCTACACGGCACAAGCGAAGCCTGGGTCAAATGAAATTAAATTCTGTAAGAGCGGACGGAGCAATATCGGGGAAACGCATGGTGCATCGGCACTTGGTATAAGATGTCCCGCCGAAGGAGAAGCAATGCATCCAAGAGCGCGGACCGGAATCGCAACGGCCGGAAGCGCAGCGTCGCTCGCGTTGTTCCTTGCATTGCTGCTCGCGCTTTCCGCATCCGGCGGCGACGCTCCTACGCGAAATTATTGGGTCAAGGTCGTCTGCGAAGCGTCGGACCGCATCGCCACAGTCCGCTTCGGGCCCGATGGCGCGAAACTCGAAAAAACCACCGAAACCCGCATTCTCCAAGCCGACGTCAGCGGCCCGCATGGCATCGCCTTCTCGCCCGATGGCAAAAACTTCTACGTCTCCATCGGCCACGGCAGGCCGTTCGGCACAGCCGTCAAATATGCGTCCGACGACGATCGCGTTCTCGGTCAGGTTGGCCTTGGCCTTTTCCCCGCCACCGCCGACGTCTCTCCCGATGGCAATTTTCTCTACGTCGTCAATTTCAACCTGCATGGCGATCCCGTCCCCAGCAGCGTCTCGGTCGTCGACACCAACCTGATGCTCGAGATCGCGCGGATTCCCACGTGCGTGATGCCCCACGGCTCCCGCGTCACGCGTGACGGCTCGCGTCAATATTCCTCATGCATGATGGACGATCTGCTTGTCGAAATCGACGCCGCGAGGATGAAAGTAGCGCGAACATTCCGTGTGAGCGCCGGTAAAGAGCAGGGCTTCGAAGGCATGGCGCCGCGAGAGACCTCGCACGGGGCATGGCCCACTTCGACAGAACACGCCGCGGAGCACGCATCAGCAATCACGGATTCGGACGCGGGGAAGGATCCACATGCCGGGATGAATATGTCGATGTCTTCAGCAACGTGCAGCCCGACATGGGCGCAGCCCAGCATCGACGGAAACCGCGTCTACGTTGCCTGCAACAAGTCGAACGAAATCGTAGAAGTCGATACGAAAACGTGGAAGCTCGTGCGCAGGACGCCCGCCGGCAACGGCGTCTACAATCTCAGCGTTTCGCCTGACGGCGCGTTACTCGTCGCCACCAACAAACGCGACGCCTCAGTCTCTATTTTTTCGACTGACACCGCCAAAGAATTAGCGCGCGTCGCGACGAAGCGCAAAGTCCTCCACGGCGTAGCAATCACGCCCGACAGCCGCTACGCCTTCATTACTGTAGAGGGTGTCGGCAGCGAGCCCGGCACTGTGGAGGTCATCGACCTCAAAACCCGCGAAAAAGTCGCTACTGTAGACACGCCATCGCAAGCCGCCGGCATCGACTTCTGGAAAATCGACTAGCCCCGCCCACCGTCTCGCCGACGAACTAAACCCAAGCCGATCGATCCTTCAACGGTCAACCTCTTAGCCTAACTCCGACTCTCAGTGCGGTGCTTCCGTCGTAGTCGAATATGCCTTCCACTTGCCCAGCTTGATCGCCGTCAATCCACTGTGTACGTCGTTCACGTAAATCACACCTTTATATGGATACGCTCCCCACGCGAAGGGCAGGTTCGGGCGGTAGCCTTTGGAATCACCCGACCAATAGCGCGCGATCTCACGTCCCTGATTGTATAGTTCGCCGCGCAACTCACCGGAAACGTCGAGCACGCGCGCCCCGCCGTTGTAGTAGCCGATGTACATGACATCGTCGAACACCCAGATGTTATGCGAGCCCGCTTCCGGCACGCTATACGTCGCCACTTCACGCGGCTTGGTGATGTCGGTCACATCGAGCACGTGCGCGATACCGCGCACGGGAATGCGTTCGTGCGATGCCAAGCTGAACACCGCGGGAAAAACTTCATCGCCCACGAACAGATAGTTCTTGTAGCGATACACCGCATGCGCCCCGCTCAGCCACCCGGCGCCATACAACTCGTCATAGTTGAATCGATACGTCGAAACAAATTGTGGATGCTCCGGACTTCCACCCTTGATTCCGTTGCCGACGTCAAGAATCACGACTCCGTCGCGCCAGTAGGCCAGATACGCCAGTCCATCGATTACTTGCACGTCGTGAAGGTAGCGACCTGCGGTGGATACGCCTTCGCCTTCGGGCAACACTGTCTGCATCTGCCCCGAACTTTCCACCTGCCACCGAGCGACTTCCCTCGGATTTTTCACGTCCGCAAAATCGATCACGCGCAGCGATCCCGTCGCATCGTCGGTCAAATAAACGTAGTGCGAATTCACATACGCGCTGTGCACTCCGCCGGTGACTGTAGCCGTGTATTCCGACAAAACCTTCGGATGCATCGGATCGCTCGTATCCAGAAACACGATTCCGTTCTTCCGGCTCGACGCCCCCTCGCGCGTAATCACGCCGATTTTTCCGTCTGCGGTCACGCTCACATCATTAATGATGCGAGCGTCCACCTTCAATGGATCGGCGCTCACCGGATGTGCCGGGTCAGCGATGTCATAAACGAAAACCTTGTCGCTGATTCCCGACAAATATGCGTAGTGATCCCAGATCCATTCCTCGGCGAACTGTTCGTCCTGCGGCATCGAGCGGCTGACAAACTCCACTTCGCGGCCAACGTTGCGCGGAGTCGCCAGCACGCTGGCCGATGCCTCGCGATCTCCCGCTACCGCCACAACAGTGTACGTTCCGGGCCGCTCAGCAACGAAAGCCCCGTCAGGAAACAGCTGCGCGCCCGAACCTTCTACGGCCCACATGATTTCACCAGCAACTGTTTCGCCCTTGCCGTCCTTGGCCGAAAAATGCAACACGTCGCCTGTTTTCGCGGAAATCGTTGCCGGAGTGATGAGGAGCTTCGCAAATTTCGGCTTCATGACCTCGATCGAGGTCTCGCCCGTAACGCCCTCACCAGTTGCGCGGATGCTGGTCTTTCCGGGCTTCAGCGCGTGTACCAGGCCGGTCGTATCGACCGTAGCGATCGCCGGGTTTCCCGAAGTCCACGTTAGCGCAATGTCGATGCGCGGATCGCCGCTGGGATTGCGCGGCGTGGCAGCGAGCAGGTGACTCCCGCCAGCAAAGAGCGGCGCTGTTGGTGTCGCGACATCGATGCGCACGATGTGCGGCTTGGTCACGACCACGTGCGCGTATCCGATCTTGCTGCCAATCAGCGCGCCGACTGTGATTTCGCCCGGCTGGAAAAATGAAATTTCGCCGGTCTGCTCCGCACCGGCGGCGTCGAACGGGGCGGCGTACCAATATTTCACGGGGTCGGGCAACGTGTTGCCCGATTTGTCTTTGGCGACCGCCTTGAATTGCAGCTTTCCGCCGATGGCTGCCGTCGCGGTACCCGGCGTCACTTCGACGACCGCGATGTTCGATTTGTCGTCCGCTTTCTGCTCGGGCTCCAACGGCTTTTGCGCCACGGTTGGCAGTGCGCCGATCGTGGCGGCCGCAAGCAAAAGAACTGCACAAACCGATAGCGTCCTCGTCAAAGAAAACACGTGCAGTCGGACTCCTTTTTCGTTCTGGAAAACGGCGTGTAAAAAACGCGGCGAGTGTATGGCACGCGCCCAGAACTGTCAATCCGTTTGCCGCTGAATACACGGGTCGATCTGCACAATTTCCACTCGCTCTTGTCCCGTTCCAACACCCTTCGTTCCGCGCCGGCCCGGAAACTGGCACGGCGTACGGTGCCCCCACGGTTGGCACTCCGGTCGGCTTGACCCGAATTGCTCGGACCCCTACAATGGATTCTTCACAGTGATTCATTTTTTCGATTTGATGAATTTTTCCACCGGCCCAGCGGCCACCCGCTGGGCTGCGCTGTTTTTGCCCGCTCCCTATTCCCACGAAATGAGGTTGGAATGATCGAAGGTCCAATTCCCGAAGGCCTTACTTTTGACGACGTCTTACTCCTCCCCGGCAAATCGTCGATCTTGCCTACCGAGGTGGACACGCGCACGTGCTTCACGCGCAAGCTTTCGCTGAATATCCCGCTCGCGTCGGCTGCGATGGACACGGTGACCGAGTCGAACCTCGCCATGGCGATCGCGCGCCAGGGCGGCATTGGCATCATGCATCGCAACATGCCCATCGACCGGCAGGCTGAAGAAGTCGACCGCGTGAAGCGCTCGGAAAGTGGCATGATCGTCGATCCGGTCACGATCTCCCCCGATATCACGCTCCGCCAAGCGCTCGAAATCATGGAGAAATATCGCATCTCCGGATTGCCTGTTACGCGCGGGTCGCGGCTCACCGGCATTCTCACGAATCGCGATTTGCGCTTCGAGAAAAATCACAATCAGCTCGTCAGCTCGGTGATGACGAAAGACAATCTGGTGACCGTCCCCGTCGGCACCACGCTTGATGAAGCCGAGCGCATCTTGCAGAAGCACCGCATCGAAAAACTCCTCGTCGTCGATCAGGATTTCAATCTCAAGGGCCTGATCACCGTGAAAGACATTCAGAAAAAGCTGGAATATCCGCGCGCCGCGAAAGACGATCATGGCCGCTTGCGCGTCGGCGCCGCCGTTGGCGCGACCGGAGATTTCCTTGAGCGCGCTGTCGAGATGGTGAAGACCAAGGCCGACGTGCTCGCGATCGACACCGCGCATGGGCATTCGACGCGCGTGATGGAAGCGATCAAGGCATTGAAGCATCGCTTGCCCGAAATTCAAGTCATCGCCGGAAACGTGGCGACCTACGAAGGCGCTCGCGATTTGATCGCGCTCGGCATCGACGGACTCAAGGTTGGCATCGGCCCCGGTTCGATCTGCACAACGCGAGTCGTTACCGGCGCCGGCGTGCCGCAACTCACCGCCGTAATGGAAGCCGCACGCGCGGCCGAAGGCACCGGGGTTCCGATCATCGCCGACGGCGGAATCAAATTTTCCGGCGACATCACGAAGGCCATCGCCGCAGGCGCGTCGTGCGTGATGATCGGCAGCCTTTTTGCCGGCACCGAGGAATCGCCCGGCGAGACGATTCTGTATCAGGGCCGCACCTTCAAGTCGTATCGCGGCATGGGCTCGACCGCGGCGATGGATGCGGGCTCGGACCGCTACGCAACGGTGCAGGATGACGCCGACCGCGAGCGCGGCAAATCCGTCCCCGAAGGCGTCGAAGGCCGCGTTCCATATAAAGGACCGCTCGGTGCGCTCACCGATCAACTTGTCGGCGGGCTCAAGAGCGGCATGGGCTACGTTGGCGCTCCCACACTCAACGACCTGAAGACCAACGGCCGCTTCGTCCGCATCAGCAGCGCCGGCCTGCGCGAATCGCACGTCCACGACGTGATCATCACACGCGAAGCACCCAACTACCGCATCGAGTAGATGCGGCGATAATGCGATCGCGCATCGAATAAAGCGATAGAAACACTCGCTTTTCCGAAGCGCACTTGGTTCTCCAGCCACGCTAAACTAGTCCGTGAGAGCTGCACTACAGGGGCTGGCTGTGGGCCTGGCGGCTTACTCTGGAGACTTGTTCGTGTCCGATCAACCCTGGCGCAATCCGCGTCCCGCACCGAGCATGCCTGAGGTGCAGCCGCGCCTTGCAACTTCGCTGATCCCTGCGTGGTTGCGAGCCTGGTGGCCGGCAGCGCTGTGGGCCTGCTTCATCTTCTTGATGTCCACCGATGCGTTTTCAGCGGAGCATACCGGTGGAATCATCGAACCGATTCTGCGCTGGCTGCTGCCATCACTGGTCCAGCATGAGATCGCTAACCTTCATCACGTCATTCGGAAGTGCGCGCACTTTACGGAATATTTTATTTTCTGCGTTCTCCTGTTCCGCGCGGTCCGCGGAGCGCGTGTTGGGTGGCATTGGAGCTGGGGCCTGACCGCTCTCGTGATCGCGGCTAGCTATTCTTGCCTCGATGAGATTCACCAGGCGTTCGTGGCGAGCCGGACGGCAACACCCTACGATTCCCTGCTCGACTCGATCGGGGCATTCGTGGCGTATGTGGCGATGTTCGCGTGGTTCCGGTTGCGGAAACCGCCATCGTCTTCCCTTCCGGCCGCTGAACTTTCCTAGTGTTTCCCGATTCGGGACGATGACCTCCCTGTGGTTAACCCCAAGTGGCGTTTTGGGATAGACATACCCCCGTCCATTTTCGCGTTGTCTGCATACTATTGAAAACAATCGAGATGGCAAATTGGGAATGGCGATTTCGCGCGATTGTCTGGATGCTGAAGAAACGAATGGGGTTATACGCTGTTTTTTCGGGGCAAACCTGCGCGTGATGAGATTGGACCTTGGGGGGCATGCAGTGCAGGGAGGGACCGGAATTCGATTAACACACGGAAGTGTAGCACGGAAATTACTTTCATGCCATATTGTACTTTTGAATATTCGGATGAGTTTGCGGATGGCACGTTCGAATCGCGCGGTTGGGAACGAGCTAGTGGGGATTCGAATCGCGGATTAAGCGGTGGCGGTCGAACCACCAGGCCCACAACAGCATGACGAAGGTGGCTACGACGGCGGTCCATGCGACTTCGCTCATGCTGGCGGGAAGAGGGCTGTAGCGATCGCCGATGTAGAAGGCGAGGAGCAGGAGGACGTAGGCGGCGAAGGCATATCGGCCGATTGCGTCGCGGGCGCGCGTCGCACTGATGTAGAGGCCGACACCGACGGCGAGCAGAGTGAGTTCGACCACCATCGTTCCGGCGACAGAGTTCCACAAGCCGAGTCCGAGCCGGGCAGAGCCACTCGGGTATAGCGGCATGTCGGGGCGATGGGTGATCCAATCGAAGACCCAATGGCTTACGACGCCAATACAAATTGCAATGGCTCCGGGCTTGTAACGAGTCGCGGCGAAATAGATCCAGGCGAAGGCCGTGGCCCAGACGGCAGACATTAAAAGGCTGTGGGACCACGGAAAATCGTAGAGATCGAAGGGCGTAAAGCGGGTATCGCCGGGAGCGATGCGGGCACGTTCGACACCCAGAAGTATGAAGATAGGCCAGAGGATGTCGAGAAAGACTGGGGCCGCGATCAAGGGGGCCAGCGAGCTGCGCGGGGCGAATTTCTTGGCGGCGAACCCGACGGCGAAGTGGCCTATGAACATGGCGGAGAGAAAGTAATGCCGGAAAGAAGGGACCATGTAAAGAAAAATCCGGACCGGGCAAGGCAAGGTGACGACTAGAGTGTGACCCAAGGCTGATATAGAGTGGCGGGCTGGAGTTTGGACTCGGGAGGATTCATGGCGGCATCGATGCTGCATCGTGCTGGATTGGTTTTAATGATTTGCATGTTTGGTATCGGCGCGGCGGCGCAGAGTTCGCCGCAAGCGGCTTCGTCGGCGGCGACTAGCGCGCCCGCGGCGCCGCAAAGGGCGACCCGGCTGGATGTTTTGCGCGGTGCTTACGGGGAGGATCGGGCTAACAACGATTTGATTTCGTATCACCTGGACATTCGGGTTGATCCGGAGAAGAAGTACATCAGCGGAAAGAATACGATTCGCTTCAAGATGCTGAAGGACGGGAATCGCATTCATCTTGATCTGAACGAGGCGCTGAAGATCGATCAGATTTTGATGGGAACAACGGCGCTGAAATATGAGCGCGATTCGGGCGCGGTGTTTGTGAATTTTCCAGAGACGCTGCACGCCAGGCAGACTTATGCGATCGATTTTTATTATTCGGGGAATCCGGTGGAGACGGGAAGGTTTGGGAGTATCACGTTCAAGCGCGATCCGGCTGGGCATCCTTGGATCAATACAGCTTGCGAAGAGACGGGCGCAAGCATGTGGTGGCCGAACAAGGACCAATGGCATGACGAAGTGGAGGACATGGAGATCAGCGTCGCGGTGCCGAGCGGCTTGATGGATGTGTCGAACGGGAAATTTATCGGCAAGACCGATCTAGGCGACGGGTACACGCGGTGGGACTGGAAGGTGCAGTATCCGATCAACAATTACGACGTGTCGCTGAACATTGGGAATTACGAGCATTTTGGGGACAAGCTGGGCGATTTGCCGCTGGATTTTTACGCGTTGCCAGAGGATCTGGACAAGGCGAAGAGGCAGTTCGCGCAGGCGAAGGGGATGATCGAGGCGTATCAACATTATTTCGGCGAGTATCCGTTCGTGAAGGATGGGTACAAGTTGATCGAGGTGCCGTACTCGGGAATGGAGCACCAGAGCGCGGTGACGTACGGCAATCATTTTGCGAACGGATATCTGGAGCGTGACTGGACAGGCGTGGGGATCAGCCCGCGATTTGATTTCATCATCATTCATGAGAGCGGGCACGAGTGGTTTGGGAACGCGGTGAGCGCGGCGGATCGCTCGGACATGTGGATTCATGAAGGTTGGACGACATATCTGGAGTCGCTGTATGTGGAGTACATTTGGGGGCACGACGACGCGATCAAATATATCAGCGGCTATAAGGCGAAAGTGAAGGGCGAGCGGCCTATTATTTCGGCGCGCGGAGTCAACGCGACTCCTCCGCAGGATCAGTATTTCAAGGGCATTCTATTTTTGAATACGCTGCGGAGCGTGGTGAACGACGATGCGAAGTGGTGGGCGCTGCTGCACGATTTCTACCAACATTTTAAGTATCAAAACATCATGACCGAGGATGTGGTGGCATATTTCAATACGTATACGGAGATGAATTTGACGCCGATTTTCAATCAATATTTGCGGCATACGGCGATTCCGACGCTGGAATTGAAGTTTGACGAGGGCAAGGGGACGGTGGCGTACCGGTGGAAGGCGGATGAGGCGGGGTTCGCGATGCCGGTGCGGGTTGGGGCGGCGGACCAGTGGCAGATTGTTGATGCGACTACAAAATGGAAGACGATGGCGACGGCGGGATTAGGGAAGAAGGATTTTAGCGTGGCAACGGATTTATATTATATCGACGTGAGCAGGGAGTAGCCACGAATCGAACAGGGATTCCTCACTGCGCGAGCCGGCGGGTTCGCAGGAAGCGAACGCGGAAGAAAAAACCGGCTCTCGCTTCGTTCGGAATGACGCGTAGTGCCTGAAGTCACGAATAACCGAACCTGAGACCCGCTGACCTACGTGGTCGTAGTCGTCACGTTGATCGCAGTAGCGCTGTTGGCCTGCTTCATCCCGGCTCGGCGCGGGTAAAAGTGGATCCAATGGTAGCCCTCCGGCACGAATGAACGAGTAAACTGCAAATCACTTGACGTGAAATCAATGTCAGCATCAATATCCTCACGAATTGCTGGCGGTGGAAGTGTTCACGCTGGGTCGAGCACGGTATTGAAGAAGGTGATCCTTTCGTCAGACGATCGGTGGGAGGCGCTCATGACTAAGTTTTCGGTTGAGGATATTCGGCAGGATTTGAAATTTGCGGGGCGGAATTTGCGGAAGAGCCCGGGATTTCTGGCCGTGGTGGTGTTTTCGCTGGCGCTCGGGATCGGGGCAAACTCCACGGTTTTCAGTGTGATCAATGCGGCGTTGTTTCGGCCGCTGCCGTATCCGCATATGGAACAGCTGGCGGTGATCTGGGATACGGAGCAGGGGCAACCGGAGTCGCGGCAATATCCGCCGATTGCGGCGCTGAACGACTGGAAGAAGCAGAGCCGGTTGTTTGATGACATTGCGCTGACGAGCTTTATTGAAGCGGCGAGCATGGCCGAGGTCGGCGAGGCGCAAGTCATCAATGCGCAGAATGTGACGCCGAATTATTTCTCGCTGCTGGGCGTCAAGCCGGAGATGGGGCGGGTGTTTTTTGGGGAAGAGATGCAGGACAAATCGATTGCGGTGGTTTTGACAAACCGATTCTGGCGGTCGAAGTTCAATGCCGACCCGGATGTGATCGGAAGAACATTCGACATGCAGGGATCGGTGGCAACCGTTGTGGGAGTGATGCCGGCGGACAGGGGGACGATCTGGGACGGGAAGCTGGATATGTGGCTGCCGGTCGATCCGAACAGTAATCGATTCGCGGCGCGGATCGATCACTGGCTGATGCCGATCGGGCGGCTGAAGCCGGGAGTAACGCTGGCGCAGGCGCAGGTGGAGATGAATGTGATCGCGGAGCGGCTGGCGAGCGAGTATCCGGCGAGCAACAAGGGCGTGGGAGAAATCGTGACTTCGTTTCAGGATTTTCTGCATGAGGGAGTGGGGAGATTTTTGTATCCGCTGCTCGGAGCTGTGGCGTTTGTTTTGCTGATCGGGTGCGTGAATGTGGCGAACCTGCTGCAATCGCGGACCGAAGGACGGCGAAAGGAGTATGCGCTGCGGTCGGCGTTGGGAGCGGGGCGCGGGCGACTGACGCAGCAGATGCTGATCGAGAGCGGGCTGCTGGCCGCGATCGGCGGAGTGTGTGGAGTTTTGCTGACGTTTGTGGGGATTCCGGCGTTCAACGCGCTCGCGGGGGATTTTGCCTTTGAGGAAAAGATTCCGGTCGATTGGCGCGTGATGCTGTTTACGCTGGGGATTTCGCTGTTCACGGCGATTTTGTTTGGAATTGCGCCGGCGATACAGGCTTCGCGGGTGAATCCGAACGTTTCGCTGCGTGAAGGCGAACGCCAGAGCGTGGGGAAATCGCGAGGGTATGCGCGGCAGGCGCTCGCTGTGGTGGAAATCGCGATGGCGATGGTGCTACTGGTTGGCGCGGGATTGCTCATCGACAGCATTTTGCGGCTGAAGGATGTGAACCCGGGTTTCGACGCGCGAAATGTTTTGACGGCGCAGGTGCAACTGCCGGAGGGCGGAAAGTACGTCGAGCATGTCGGGCAAGACATGGAGAAGATGACGCCCGCGGTGGATGCGTTTTACAAGCAATTGCTTCAGAAGGTGGCGGCACTGCCGGGAGTGGAGTCGGTGGCGTCGGCGAGCGTTCCGCCAAATGAGTCCTCGCGCGGATTCACTTTTGCGATTCTCTCGCGGCCCGCGCCGGCGCCGGATGCCCGGCCGAGGGCGGCCTACTCCGAAACGAGTCCAGGATTTTTTCAGACAATGCGCATTCCTCTGCGCAAGGGCCGATTCCTGGACGAGCACGATACGGCGGGCGCGCCCTGGGGGGTGCTGGTAAATGAGGCGCTAGCGCGGAAATATTTCCCGAACGAGGATCCGATCGGGCAGCAGATTCGGCTGCGATACAATCCGTATCCCGTGGATGAGGACAGGGCGCGAGTGATTGTGGGGGTCGTAGGCGACGTCAAGAACGGGGGATTGCAACGGGATGCGCGGCCCACGATTTATACATCGACGCTGCAGCAGCCTGCGGTCGTGCCCGGCGGAACGAGCGGAGCCCACACAGCTCAGTCGATCCTGATCAAGATGCTGACGGGCGATCCGGGGTTGGAAGGGGCGGCGTTTGCGGCGATGCGCAAGAGTGTGGAGGATATCGATCCGAATGTGCCGCTGATCGATACGACGAGGATGGATGCGCTGCTGGACCGATCGATCACCGGATTTCGGTTCTATCGCAACGTGCTGGGGGTGTTTGCGGGGATCGCGCTCCTGCTCGCGGTGATCGGGATTTATGGCGTGATGTCGTACTTCGTGACGCAGCGGACGCATGAGCTCGGGATTCGCGTGGCGCTGGGTGCGGAACCAGGAGATGTGCTGGCGTTGGTCGGGAGGCTAGGGCTGAAGCTGAGCGTGATCGGAGTGGTTGCCGGGGCGGGGCTGGCGATTGCGATGACGAGGCTGATTGCGGCGTTCTTGTATGGCGTGAAGCCGACCGATCCGGCTACGTATGCGATGGTTGCGACTGGGCTGGTGGGCGTGGCGCTGATGGCTTGTTTGGTGCCGGCGAGGCGGGCGGTGAAAGTGGATCCGATGGTGGCGTTGCGGCACGAATAAACAAAAAGGCCCGTTCCGGTGGTTCGGAACGGGCGCTTTCAAATTTTTGGTGTATTGTGCGGGCTCTCGCGACTTACGAGAGTTTCGTTAGCTCTTGGTTTCTTCGGCGACTTCTTCTTTCTTCGAGCGTTCTTTCTTTTCTTTTTTCTTCAACTCGTAGTTGACCAGTTCGAGGATCGCTACCTGGGCCCCGTCCCCCACCCGGATGCCGGCGGCAATGATGCGGGTGTAGCCGCCCGCGCGGTCGGCAAATTTCGGGGCGATGTCGGAGAAGAGCTTTTGGGTGACGTGCGGCGTAGTGAGATACGCGGCGGCCTGGCGGCGCGACTGGAGCGTGTCGCGCTTGCCGAGGGTGATGATTTTTTCGGCTACCGGTCGAGCCGCCTTCGCGCGCGTCAGTGTCGTCGTGATACGTCCGTGCTCGAGGAGATTGGTGACGAGGTTGCGCAACGTGGCGCGGCGGTGCCACGGGTTGCGGCCGAGTTTGGAGCCTGACTTGAGGTGTCGCATTTTCCTGTTCCCTTTTTGCTGGCGTGAGAGCCGCCGGTGTTTCGGTCTTTCAGTGATCTAAAAAATTCTGCGTTGAGATTCTCCGGGCATCCTCGTCGGATGCCCGAAGAAAGACAATCGCGTGTGCGTTACATGCCGCCCAAGGCGTCTTCGGAGGAAGACGGCGGAGGGGCGGTCTGGCTCGGAAGCGGCGGCCAGATGATGCGACCGTGCTCGTCGAACTTCATGCCAAGGCTGAGGCCCATCTTCACTAGTATATCTTTGATCTCGTTGAGCGACTTGCGGCCGAAGTTTTTCGTCTTCAGCATTTCGTTCTCGCTCTTCTGCACGAGCTCGCGGATGGTCTGAATGTTCGCGTTCTTCAAGCAGTTGTAGGAACGCACGGAAAGTTCGAGCTCTTCGACGCTGCGGTCGAGATGCTCGAGGCGCGGGTCGTTGGTGATTTCCTGCGGCAGCTCGGTGACATCCGTGGGCTCTTCAAAGTTGATGAAGATGCTCATGTGATCTTTCACGAGCTTGGCTGCGAGACCGATGGAATCCTGCGGTGTGATCGCGCCGTTGGTCCAGACTTCGATCATCAGCTTTTCGTAATCGGTCATCTGTCCGAGACGCGCAGCTTCGACCGAGTAGTTGACCTTGCGCACCGGCGAGTGAACCGAGTCGACCGGGATGTAACCGATCGGCAGGTCTTCGTCGTAGTTGCGGTCGGCTGCGATGTAGCCGCGGCCATTCTTGACCCGCATCTCGATCTGGAGTTTGCCGCCTTCGCTGACGGTGGCGATGTAAACGCTCTTGTCGAGCACGGCGAAGTCGGCGTCCTCCTCGATGTTGGCGGAGGTGACCGGGCCGGGGGCTTCGACGTTGAGATAGATGGTCTTCGGCAGGTCGGTGTTGAGCTTGATGGGCACCTGCTTGAGATTCAGGATGATGTCGGTGGCGTCTTCCACAACGCCAGGGATCGAAGAAAATTCGTGCAACACACCTTCGATCTTGACTGCAGTGATGGCAGCGCCCTCGATCGAGCTGAGAAGCGCGCGACGCAGCGCATTACCGACGGTGGTACCCCAGCCGCGCTCAAAAGGCTGCGCGGAGAAGCGGCCGTACTTTTCGGTCAGCGACTCGAGTTCTGATGCTAGACGCTTTGGCTTTTGGAAACCCTTCCACATTCTGTTCCTTCCTTCTGGTTCGAATAATCGAACCTACTGCGTGGCGCTTTCGCGCCGTTACCGATTTCGAAGGCACTGCCCCTGGGTGCTGCTACTGCTTCGTGCGGTTTTTATTGCTCGAAAACTGGGCGGGGTGAACCCGCCGCTACAACACAGTAAGAATTATTTGGAATACAACTCGACGATCAGCTGTTCGTTGAACGCCGGCGTCTGGACGTCTTCGCGCTTGGGCATGGCGACGACCTTGGCTTTGAAGGTTTCGCGGTCGAGCTCGAGCCATGGCACGGAGTTCTGGCTCTGCGCAACGTTGCGGGCTTCAAGGATCATGGCGTTCTGATGCATCTTGTCCTTGATGCTGATCTCGTCGCCGACCTTGACCTGGTAGGACGGAATGTTGACTTTCTTTCCGTTGACCCGGACATGGCCGTGGAGCGTGAGCTGGCGAGCTTGCGCCTTGGAGCTGGCGAAGCCGGCGCGATTAATCACGTTGTCAAGACGACGCTCGAGCATGATGATCAGGTTTTCGCCCGACGGCCCCTTGATGCGGACGGCCTTTTCAAAGTACGAGCGAAACTGACGCTCGAGGAGGCCGTAGGTGCGCTTCATCTTCTGCTTTTCGCGCAACTGCAGGCCGTAGCCGGCAACTTTCGGGCGCCGCGACTGGCCATGCTGACCCGGAACGAAGTTGCGCTTTTCAATGGCGCACTTCTCGGTGAAGCACCGCAAACCCTTTAGGAACAACTTCTGCCCTTCCCGGCGGCACAGGCGGCAGACTGCATCTCGGTGTCTTGCCAACTTCGATTCTCCTCTCGCTACTCGAACTTCCTTCGAAACTCTTCAAACCAGCGATGCCCGGCGGGACATCGCTACAAAATCAAACGCGGCGGCGCTTTGGCGGACGGCAGCCGTTGTGCGGAATCGGCGTAACATCGCGGATGACCACGATGTGCAAACCCGCGGCGGCCAGAGCGCGCACTGCGGATTCACGGCCGGAGCCGGGGCCCTTCACGCGGACCTCAACGCTCTTCATTCCGTACTGGTCGCGGGCGATGCCGGCGGCGGCCAACGAAGCTTGCTGCGCGGCGTACGGCGTGCCCTTACGCGAACCCTTGAAGCCGATCGCGCCGGCCGAAGACCAGCAAACGGTGCGGCCGTCGGTGTCGGTGATGGCGATCTGCGTGTTGTTGAACGACGCAGCGATGTGCACCAAACCGTGGGGAATGACGCGGCGCTCGCGCTTTTTCTTGAATTCCTTTTTGCGCTTCGCAACTGCGCCCGGTTTACCTGGCGCTGCTCCGGCGTCTGGGGCTGCGTTTTGCTCTTTTGCCACTTGTTGCTCCGTTTCTCGATTGCTGAAATCTTGCCAAGCTGCGGCGCAGCATGCTGCGCCCCTACAAAAACCTGGGCCAAACTTAGCCCTTCTTGCCGGTGACCTTCTTCTTCGCTGCGACTGCGCCGCGGCGCGGACCCTTCCGAGTGCGTGCGTTGGTGTGCGTGCGCTGGCCACGAACCGGCAGATTGCGGCGATGACGAATGCCGCGATACGCCTGGATTTCGATCAGGCGGCGGATGTTCATCTGCACCTCCTTGCGGAGGTCACCTTCGACGCGGCCTTCCTTTTCGATCTCGTTACGGAGACGGTTGACTTCGTCTTCGGTCAAGTCGCGAATTTTCTTGGTGGCGTCGACGTTGGCCTTCTCGGCCAGCTTACGCGCGCGCTCTTGTCCGATGCCGTAGATCGAGGTAAGCCCGACCCACAGTCGCTTTTGCACCGGAAGATCTACACCAGCAATACGTGCCATACGTTCTCCTTGATCCTAAATCCTTATCCCTGGCGCTGCTTGTGCTTCGGGTTGCTGCAAATCACGCGAACCACACCGCGCCGGTGAATCACCTTGCACTTGTCGCAAATCTTTTTTACTGACGCTCGAACTTTCATGATGCTCCTTCAGAACCGTTGTGGCGCTCTGCCCACCTTACGATTAGATGCGGCAGGGATTCAGATCCCAAGCCGCGTTTTTACCGCTACTTACGGCCGGCCTACTTGTAGCGGTACACGATCCGTCCTCGGGTCAGGTCGTAAGGAGAAAGCTCCACTGCAACCTTATCGCCCGCCAGGATACGGATAAAATTTTTGCGCATCTTGCCAGAGACGTGCGCCAAAACGCGGTGCTTATTCTCCAGCTCGACGCGGAACATCGCGTTTGGCAACGGCTCAACGACCGTGGCCATGACTTCAATGGCGTCTTCCTTGGGATTACCGGAGTCGCCTTTCTTCTTATCGTCTTCTAACGGCTTTGGCATATGCTCCTAATACTTTACAACGATAATGCTTGTTCTGTTGCTCGACCGGGCTGAGATTCCGGCCTCGCAAAATCTGGCGACGTAAAGTCGCCGCTACAAACACTGGCTCGCCTTCGGCCTCACTTCCGGAGGCACAGACAGGAGTGTCTGTGCTACCAGGACGGGCCGGTTACGTCTTTGGGCCGCGTCAAGATCCAAGGTCCGTTCGCCGTAACTGCAACCGTGTGCTCGAAGTGAGCGGACGGCTGACCGTCGGCAGTCTCGGCAACCCACTCGTCACGCATGTGCACGTCGGCCTTTCCGGCGTTCACCATCGGCTCGATGGCGATGACCATGCCCTCTTGCAACCGCGCGCCGTGCCCCGGGTCGCCGTAGTTCGGAAGATTGGGTTCGTCATGCATCTTGGTGCCGATGCCGTGCCCGACAAATTCCCGAACCACCGAGTACCCGTGCTGCTCGACCCAACTCTGCACGGCGTTTCCGACATCACCCAACCGGTTACCCGGCCGCATTTTGTCGATCGCGCGATCCAGCGATTCCCGCGTCACCGTGAGCAGCTTTTCCGTTTCCGGCGCAATCTGTCCGACCGGGACAGTGACCGCCGAATCCGCAAAGTAGCCGTTCACTTCCATCCCGAAGTCGATCGAGACGATGTCGCCTTCGCGAAGCTTCCGCTTGGTCGACGGGATCCCGTGAACGATCTCACTGTTCACCGAAGTACAGAGCGTGCAAGGGTAACCACGATAGCCCTTGAATGCCGACTTCCCCGGCTTGCCGCCGATTTTTGCCTCGGCAAACTTCTCGAGGTCCATCGTCGTCAAGCCCGGCCGCACGATTCCTCGAAGCGCCTGCAAAACCTCGTGCACGATGAGACCGGCGCGGTGCATCTTTTCCAGCTCTTCCGCACTGCGCAGATGAATCGCCATCTTCGGTCACTCGTCCGGCACCGCCGGGGTAAATTCTCCTGCCGCGCTTAAATCGCGGCGCAAACAATCTCGCTGATCTTTCGCATTACGTCGGGGACGCTTTGCGACGCATCCACCGAGCGAAGCCTGCCGAGCCGCGAGTAATACGCAACCAGTGGCGCGGTCTGCCGGTCGTATGCCTGCAACCGCGGCGCTACAATTTCTTCGCGATCGTCGGCGCGCTGCTCGAGCTCACCGCCGTCGTTGTCGCAGCGACCCTCGGTCTTCGGCGGGCGATCGAAAATATTATAAATCTCGCCGCCGATCTTGCAGGTACGCCGGCCGGTGATCCGCCGCAAAACCAGCTGCGGATCGATCGACAAGTGAATCACCAGCAACGGCTTATAGCCGTGTTGCGCAAGCAAGACGCCCAGATACTGCGCTTGCGCGACCGTCCGCGGAAAACCATCGAAAACGAAACCGTGCCAGCAATCCGGCTTCTCGATGCGATCCGCGACCATCTTAAGCACGAGGGAGTCGGAAACCAACTGCCCCCGGTCCATGATGGGCTTGGCCAACTGCCCCAGCGGCGTGTTCTTCGCGATGTTGTCGCGAAGCATGTCGCCAGTCGAAAGATGAGGCACGCCATACTTCTTGGCGAGCTCTTTCGCCTGTGTCCCTTTTCCCGCGCCCGGAGGCCCGAGAAAAATCACCGCACGATCCAGCAATCCCGCGGAGCGCTGCTCCGTCGCGTTGCCGCCGGCTGCCATTACCGACGACCGCGAAGCCGGCCCTTCCGCGCGAACCCTTCGTAATTGCGCATGACGAGTTGTGCTTCAAGCTGCTGCACGGTGTCCATCGCCACGCCGACGACAATCAACAAGGATGTGCCGCCGAAATAAAATTGAACGCCCAGACCTTTGAGGAACCAGACCGGAAAGTGCCGGTCGAACCACGCGCCGATGCCCCAGCCGATGTGGTCGAGGTGAATACCGGTGATCAGCCACTCGGGAAGCAAGCAAACGATCGCAAGGTAGATCGCGCCGATGAACGTGAGGCGTTTCAGAATCTTGCTGACGTGATCGCTGGTTGTGCGTCCAGGCCGAATGCCGGGGATGAATCCACCATTCTTGCGCATATTGTCGGCGAGCTCGGTCGGGTTGAACACGATGCCGACGTAGAAGAACGCGAACAGGATGATCAAGACGACGTAGACCAGGTTGTACAGCGGCTCACCGAACGCGATGACCTGGCTGAAGCTTTTCACGAAGGCGTACTTGCTGCCAAACATCAGCGCAGCTGTCGCGGGAAACGCGAGCAGCGAGCTGGCGAAAATCGGCGGAATGACGCCGCCGGAATTGACGCGCAGTGGGAGATACGAAGATTGCCCGCCCATGACGCGGCGACCGACGACGCGCTTGGCGTATTGCACCGGGATGCGGCGCTGGCCGCCCTCGACGTAGACGATGAAGGCCACGACGGCGATCATCAGGGCAACGAGGAAGATCAATGCGAGAGGCGTGAACGGGCCCCACGCTTCGGTCTTCGCTTTTTCGTAAAGGTCGAGGATCGCACGCGGAAGACCGACCACGATGCCGACGAAGATGATCAGCGACATACCGTTGCCGATGCCGCGTTCGGAAATCTGTTCACCGAGCCACATGATGAATGCCGAACCAGTCGTCAGCGTGAGGATCGTCATCAAGATGAAGCCGACACCCGGATGGAAGACCAGCGATTCGCCGCCATAGTTGGTGGTCTGCAGGGCGGTCGCGATTGTCGTCGACTGGATGATGCTGAGCACGATCGTCAAGTAGCGCGTGTACTGCGTGATCTTGCGGCGGCCGAGTTCGCCTTCTTTTTGCAGCTTCTCGAGATATGGGAACACGACCGTCATCAACTGCAGGATGATCGACGCCGTGATGTACGGCATGATCCCGAGCGCGAAAATCGTGAGACGCCGCAGGTTGCCGCCGCTAAACAGGTCGAAGATCCCTAGGAACGAGCCGGCACCCTGGGAGAAAATCGTTTCGAGCACGCGCCAGTTGATGCCGGGCGTCGGGATGTGCGCACCGATACGATACACTGCCAGTAACGCGAGCGTAAACAGCACGCGGTTCCGCAAATCCGGGATGCGGAAGAGATTTCGGAACGCCTCGAAGAATCGATTCATGCTCTAACTAGTCCTATTGTTTCCTTAAAACCTGGCCTGACTTCTCTTAGGCGATAACCTCAAACGTGCCACCGGCCTTGCCAATCTTTTCTTTTGCCGAACCGCTGAATGCGTGGGCGTGAATCGCGAGCTTGACCGTCAAGTCGCCGTCGCCGAGTACTTTAATCCTGTCGCCCTTGCGGCGGATGAAGCCGTGTGCACGAAGCAAATCCGGCGTAACGGTTTCGCCAGCCGGGAAAACGTTCAGGTCCGCGAGGTTCAAGACCGAGTACGTCTCGCCGAATGGATTGTGGAATCCGCGCTTCGGCATGCGGCGATGCAACGGCATCTGCCCGCCCTCAAAACCACGGCGACGCGAATAACCGCGGCGGGACTTTTGTCCCTTGTTGCCTTTGCCGGAGGTACGGCCGAGCTTCGAGCCGATACCACGGCCGACGCGCACCTTCTTGAAGCGCGAGCCGCGCGGCGGGCGCAGAGTCGAGAGACCGTACGCCGGACGTCCTTCGGATTTTTTTGCTTGGGGCCGGCTGCCGCGCGGTCCCGATTTTGCTGCCTTTTTCGCCATTTCCCTGTTCCTATTCCTGATTCCTAATCCTTATTCAACGACCACGACGAGGTGGCGCACTTTGTGGATCATGCCGCGGATCGAAGGCGTGTCCTCGCGTTCCACCGTGTGATGCAGCCGGCGCAGGCCGAGCCCGCGAACCGCCTGCCGAATGTCATCGGTCGAGCCGATAAAACTGACGACCTGTTTGATCTTGATCGTACCCTTTTTCCCGGATGCTTTCTTTTCCGTCGTCATGATGCGGTGCCCTCAGCAGCGGCCGGCTTCGGATATCTGCCGCGAATTTCATCGACCGTCTTCGAGCGCGTTTCGGCAACCTGAGCAACGTCTTTCAAGCTGAGCAGCGCCGCGAACGTGGCCTTCACCACGTTGTGCGGATTCGAGGTGCCGAGCGACTTGGTGAGCACGTTGTGAATACCCGCAACCTGCATGACTTTGCGAACCGGACCGCCGGCGATAACGCCGGTGCCTTCGGCTGCGGGCTTTAGCAAAACTTGCGCCGAGCCGTAGCGTCCGAGAACTTGATGGGGAATCGATGTGCCCTTGAGATTCAGCTTGATCAAATTTTTCTTGGCCTGCTCGATGCCCTTCTTGATCGCCATGGGAACTTCGCGCGCCTTGCCCATGCCGAAACCGGCATGGCCGTGGCTGTCGCCGACGACTACAAGCGCGGAGAAGCTGAGATTTTTGCCGCCCTTGACGACTTTCGTGACGCGGTTGATGGCGATCACATCGTCCTTCAGGTCAGAGGGATTGACCTCCAACAAGCGCCGTACCGCTAGACTGTCTCGCAGAATTTGCTTCGACATAGGCTTAGAACTGTAACCCCGCTTCCCGCGCCGCGTCAGCGAGCGCCTTAACACGGCCGTGATACTTATATCCGCCGCGGTCGAACACTACTTTGGTGACTCCGGCGGCTTTTGCGCGATCGGCGATAGCTTTGCCGATCACCTTGGCCGCAGCGATGTTGCCGCCACCTTTGAGATTCTTCTTCGTTTCCTTGTCAACCGAGCTCGCCGAAGCAAGCGTCTTGCCGATGGCGTCGTCGATCACCTGCGTGTAGATGTGCCCCAGCGAACGATACACGCAAAGGCGTGGACGCTCGGTGGTGCCGGAAACCCGGGTGCGCACGCGGCTGTGAATGCGGCGGCGATGCGAATCCTTTGAAATCTTGCGAACTCTCGGCGATGCCACTGTCTGTTCTCCTCAAACTCTGCAAACTACAACCGCTATTGCTTTGAATCGCAGCGCAAAACTTATGCGCTCTATGCGCCGCCGGCCTTCGCTCCAGCCTTCCCGGCCTTCTTCTTCAAGCGCTCGCCGGTGATGCGGACGCCCTTCTGTTTGTACGGGTCGGGCGGGCGCAGCGAACGAATGTCTGCCGCAACCTGACCAACCTGGCCTTTGTCGGCGCCGCTCACCACCAGGTGCGTCTGCTTTTCGACGGCGATCTGGATGCCTTCGGGAATCTTGAACTCGATCGGGTGCGACTTGCCAAGAGCGAACGCAACGGCCTTGCCCTTGAGCTCGGCGCGGTAGCCGACGCCGACGATGTCGAGTTCCTTCTTGAATCCAGTGGTAACGCCGGTGACCGCGTTGGCGACCAGGGCGCGAGAGAGACCGTGCAGCGCACGCTGCTGGTCGGAATCACGCAGCACGTTGAGCACGCCGTCTTTCTGCTCGAACCGGATGCCTCGCGGGATGCCGACCGACAGCTTCCCCTTGGGGCCCTGCACATCAATCTTGTCCGCGGCCAGGCCGATCTTTACGCCCGTTGGCAGTGGAATTGGTTTTTTGCCGATACGTGACATCTATTTTTCCTTCACCCGTTTGTTACGACTGCGATGCATTGCCACTGCAAAGATTCCTTTACTGAGTGGGACTACCAAATTTCACAAAGAAGCTCGCCGCCGGTCTTGGCTTTGCGGGCGGAGCGTCCGCTCATCAAGCCTTTCGGCGTGGTGAGGATGCTGATGCCGAGGCCGCCAACGACCGGGCGAATGTCCAGCGCGCCGACATAACGGCGGGCGCCGGGACGCGAGATGCGCTTCAGCCCGGTGATGACGCTGCGGCGATCCGGCGTGTACTTCAAGAAAACGCGCAACAACTTGCGCGACTTGTTCTCGTCGACCAGCTTGAAGGTCGAGATGTAGCCCTCTTCCTTGAGGATGCGGGCGATCTCGGTCTTCAGTTTGGAGACCGGAACGTCGACGCGCTGGTGCTTGGCAGCCGCTGCGTTGCGGATACGTGTCAGAAAATCGGCGATTGGATCTGTCTGCATGTTTCTCCTGGATTCCTTTACCAGCTCGCCTTCACGACGCCGGGGATTTCTCCCTTGAGCGCCATGCCGCGGAAGCAGATTCTGCACATCTGGAACTTGCGAATGTACGCGCGCGCGCGGCCGCAGACGCGGCAGCGATTGCGAACGCGAACCTTAAATTTGGGCTTCTTGAGTGTCTTTGCGATTTTTGCGGTGCGCGCCATTTATTGTTGACTCCCTGGAACTCGCAGCGGGAAGCCGAGCCCCTTCAGCAGCTCGCGGCCTTCCTCGTCGTTTGTTGCACTGGTGGTGAGCGTGATGTTCATGCCCTTGATCTTGTCCACGCGGGTGTAATCGATCTCGGGAAACACGAGCTGATCTTTCAGACCGAGCGTGTAGTTACCGCGGCCATCGAATGCGTTCGAGGGCAAACCGCGGAAGTCGCGGACGCGCGGCAGAACTACGTTGCACAGCCGGTCGATGAATTCGTACATCTTTTCGCCGCGCAGCGTAACCGCGCAGCCGATCGGCATGCCTTTGCGAATCTTGAAGTTCGCGATCGACTTCTTCGCGCGCGTGATCACCGGCTTCTGGCCGCTGATCTGGCCGAGCTCAACCGCTGCGGTGTCGAGCAGCTTCGCGTTCTGACTGGCTTCGCCGAGGCCGATGTTCAACGTCACCTTCTGCAGCTTGGGCACAGCCATGATGTTCTTCCAGCCGAAATGCTTCATCAGCGCCGGAACCGTCTCGCTTCTATATTTTTCCTGCAATCGACTCTTCATTGCCTCTTTACCTTTGCCTCTTCGTTTGCTTCTCGAGCTTCTTGATCGCTTTTACGTATCGCGCCTACTTATCAAGAGTAGCGTTGCAGCGCTTGCAATTCCGCGTCTTGGTGCCATCTGGCAGAATCGTGTGGCCGATGCGCGTGTGCTTGCCGCAGCTGCCGCAGACAACCATGACGTTGGAAATATTGATCGCGGCTTCCTTTTCTACGATGCCGCCCTTGATGTTCTTCTGCGGATTCGGCCGCGTGTGGCGCTTCACAATCGCGACATGCTCCACCACGACGCGATTGGTCTTGGCGTTGATCGAAAGAACGCGGCCGGTCTTGCCCGAATCACGCCCCGCAATTACGCGCACCTGATCGCCTTTGCGAATCTGAATCCTGTTACGTACCGTTCGTTCGTGTCTCAGCGTCATTGCTTACCAAACCTCCGGAGCCAGCGATACGATCTTGGTGAATTTCTTCTCGCGCAGCTCTCTCGCCACCGGGCCGAATACGCGGGTTCCCACCGGCTCGCCCGCATCGTTGATCAGCACCGCGGCATTGTCGTCGAACCGGATGTAGGTGCCGTCTTTGCGGCGGCGTTCCTTGCGCATCCGAACAACGACTGCTTTTACGACCGAGCCCTTTTTCACCTGGCTCTCAGGCGTTGCTTCTTTTACCGCTGCGGTGATCACGTCGCCGAGGCCCGCTTTCAGGCCCGCGTCGCCGCCCACCGGCAAAATACACATAAGCTTTCGCGCGCCGGAATTGTCGGCGACGGTCAGCCAAGTTCGCATCTGAATCATTGGTCTGGTCTCGCTTTCCGTTATTCCGCCGACGCGTTACGCGTCAGGATTTCTTTCAAACGCCAGCGCTTCAGCTTCGATAGCGGCCGCGAGGATACGATCCGCACGGTATCGCCCGGCTTGGCTTCGCGCTTTTCGTCGTGTGCGTAGAATTTCTTGGACAGCCGCACGACGCGGCGGTATTTCGGGTGCTGCACCAATCGCAGAACTTCGACGACGATGGTTTTTTCCATCTTCGCGCTGGTGACGCGGCCCGTGAGCACTTGCCGCTTGTGATGCCGCTCGGCCGAGGGTTTCTGCGCGGTTGCTTGTGTTGTTTCGGTTGCCATTACGCCTTCCTCGCCGCCGGCGAACTGGCCTTCGTGGCCTTCGCCTGGGTCGACAACTCATTCGCGCGCAACAACGTCTTCACGCGCGCCAGATCTTTTCGTGCTTCGCGCAGGCGCTTCAGCGCTTCCGCCTGCCCGGTGGTCAGCTGAAAACGGAGCCGGAAAATCTGCTCGGTCAGCTCTTTGTGCTGCGCCTCGAGTTCGATGGCGCTCGATTCACGAATTTTTTCGATGCGTCGCGGCATTAGAAGCTCCCCGCGCGACTAACGAACTTCGTCGGAATCGGCAGCTTATGCGCCGCGAGTCCCAACGCTTCGCGTGCCGTGGCTTCGTCAATGCCGGCCATCTCAAACATGATGCGTCCCGGCTTCACGACCGAAACCCACTTTTCCGGTGCGCCCTTGCCTTTGCCCATGCGGGTTTCCGCGGGTTTCTTGGTGAACGGCTTGTCCGGAAAAATGCGAATCCAGAGCTTACCGCCGCGCTTGATGAAGCGCGTGATCGCGACGCGCGACGCCTCGATCTGACGGTCGGTGATCCAGGCGCATTCCATCGCCTTCAATCCGTATTCGCCGAACGACAGTTCGCCGCCGCGCCAGGCCTTTCCGTTGCGCCGGCCGCGCATCTGCTTTCGGTACTTCACCTTCTTGGGCATCAACATCGCTGTCTGCTCGCTTCCCTGGGCGAGATCAACTCGCCGCTACAAAAATCTTTCCCACAATTTCTTTACGCTGCTGCTCCCGGTTGGGCCGATTCGCGCTCTTTCTGGATCTTCGACGCGCGCTTCGGAACGTTCTCACCCTGATATACCCAGCACTTCACGCCGATCACGCCGTAGGTCGTGTGGGCTTCGGCAGTGCCAAAGTCGATGTCCGCGCGCAGCGTCTGCAACGGCAGCCGCCCTTGCAGGTACCACTCTTTGCGCGCGATTTCCGCGCCGTTCAAACGGCCGGCAACGCGCACCTTGATGCCTTTGCAGCCGAAACGCAGCGCCGAATCCACCGCCTTTCGCATTGCGCGGCGAAATGCCACGCGCTTTTCGAGTTGCAACGCGATCGATTCCGCGACCAGCGTTGCATCCAACTCTGGACGGTGCACTTCTTGGATGTCGATGTGCACTTCGCGCTTCGTGCGCTTCTGCACCTCTTGCTTCAACTTATCGATTTCCGAGCCCTTGCGGCCGATGATGATACCCGGACGCGCCGTATAGATCCGCACGACCAGCTTATTTGCCGCACGCTCGATGTCGATCGAGCTGATACCTGCGCTCTTGAGCTTTTCCTTCAGCTCGCGGCGCAGCTTCACATCTTCGTGCAGCAAGTCGGCGTAATCCTTGTCGGCATACCAGCGCGACTTCCACGGCTTGTTGTATCCGAGCCGAAACCCGTAAGGGTGTGTCTTCTGTCCCATTCCATCCTCTTCTTTGCTGCCTGCTTCTTGCTTCCGATCTACTTCGCGCCGCGGCTTCACGCCGCCGTCGCAAATTTACTTCTTGCCCTTGTTTTTCGGTGCCTGCTGCTTGCCGGTTAGCGCCTTACGTACCCGGCGCGCCGTGCCCCGAACACCCTTCTGCGATTCCGCTTCCGCTTGATTGGCGGCAACGCGCTCGGCCGCAGCCACATGATGCTCGGCCACGCCAACCCACAGGTGCGCGGTGCGCTTCTGGTAGCGGAATGCCCGGCCCATCGGCGCGGGACGCAGCCGCTTCCAGCGCGCACCTTCGTTCACAAAGCACTCGTTCACGAACAATTCATCCACATCGAGCGGCGCACCGGCGTCTTCCGCCTTGCGTTCCGCGTTCGCGATCGCGCTGCGCAGCAACTTCTCGATCGGCCGTGCCGCGCGCTTCGGCGTGTACTGCAGCGTCTGCAATGCGTCCTGCACCTTGCGTCCGCGAATCAAATCGATCACCAGCCGCGCCTTTTGCGGTGACATCCGCACATGCTTCGCAAGCGCATGAGCTGCGATTGTTCCCGTTTGTGTCTGTAGGTCAGCCATGGCTTATGCCTTCGGCGCCGCAGCGCCGCCTCCTGGCGCGGCCGCAGGGGCCGCTCCAGCAGCCTTCTCAAGCGCCGCCTTCACCGAGTGGCCTTTGAACGTCCGCGTCGGCGCAAACTCGCCCAGCTTGTGTCCGATCATCTGCTCGGTCACATACACCGGGATAAACTTGCGGCCGTTGTGCACTGCGATCGTGTGCCCGATGAAATCCGGCACGATCGTCGAGCGCCGCGACCACGTCTTCACGACCTTCTTCTCGTTTCGCGTGTTCAGCCCTTCGACCTTTTCGCGCAGGTGGCCATCGACAAACGGTCCCTTTTTCAGTGAGCGTGCCATTGCTTCCCTATTCCTCCACGCGGCGCAACCGAACCCATTGCGCGCGTCGCATCTTCTTAAATCCCCGCACCGGACCAGGTACTCGGTGCGACCTCGGGCAGAACGGGCATACGAAGCGCGTACCTTGCGCATTCGGAATGCGTTCTACGATTACCCCCCACCCGTTCTTGCACAGCTTGTACAACACCGGCTCCGGTGGAGCCGCTACCACTTTCACGGGCCGCACCGGCTTTGCACTCTTCGCCGCTGTCGCCCGCTTCGGCGTTGTGCGCTTTGTCGGCCGTTTTGCTGCCGCCCTGCGCAACCTCGTTCTCGCCGTCCTTCGTGCTGCTCTCCTGCTGGTGTTGCGTCCTGCTCGGCTTCGTGTCGCTCGCATCGTTTGCGCTCTCGCCGGACCGCTCTGCCATCACCGCCCGGCACCCGCGACTTCCGACTGCTCGCTTCTACAGCCTCACCGCGGTACGTCCCGTGCTACTTCCGTCGCTGCACAATTTGCTTGTCGGTCCGCTTGTTGTGCCGCGTCTTCTTGCCCAGTGTCGGGAACGCCCACGGGGTCTGAGGATGATTGCCCTTCACACGACCTTCACCACCGCCGTGCGGGTGATCGACCGGGTTCATGGCCACGCCGCGAACCGTCGGCTTTATGCCGCGCCACCGCGTGCGGCCTGCCTTGCCAAACGTTTCGTTTTCATGATCGAGGTTGCCAACTTGACCAACCGTCGCCATGCAGTCGACCGAGAACTTGCGAACTTCGCCCGACGGCATCTTCACCAGCGCGTCGTCGCCCTCTTTGCTGAGCAACTGCGCCGAGCCGCCTGCCGAACGCACTGCCTGTCCGCCGCGCCCCGGATACAGCTCGAGGTTGTGCACCATCGTGCCGGGAGGAATGTGCCGAATCTTTAGCGCATTGCCCGGAAGAATGTCCGCGCCTTCGCCGGTCGAAACCGTCGCGCCGACTTCCAGCCCCACTGGGTGCAGGATGTATCGCTTCTCGCCATCGGCGTAGTGCAGCAGCGCAATGTTCGAGCTGCGGTTCGGATCGTATTCGATCGCCGCAACCTTGGCCGGCACGCCAACCTTGTCGCGCCGGAAATCTACTTGGCGATATTGTTTTTTGTGGCCGCCACCGCGGTGCCACACGACGATCTCGCCCTGATTGTTGCGCCCGCCGGAACGCTTTTTCGGCTCGAGCAACGCCTTTTCCGGCGTTTCCTTGGTGATATGGCTCTTGTCCAGGACGGTGATAAACCGCCGAGACGCCGTATATGGATTAAAGCTTTTCAGTCCCATCGCTACCTCTTACGTTTTTGCGCCCTGCACTTCCCAGCGGCGCGACATCAACTCATTTGCCTACTGCACCGGGCCCTTTACCTAAATTCTTGCCGTGAATCCGAATCCGCGGCTTACAGATTTTCCGCGTACTCGATCATCTTTTCGCCTTCGGCGAGCTTCACGTACGCTTTCTTCCAGTCTTTGCGAAAGCCCACGCTTTGCCCACGACGCCGCATCTTGCCAACGAAATTCGCCGTGCGTACATCGCTGACCTTGACCTTGAAAATCTGTTGCACTGCTTCTTTGATCTCGGTCTTGGTGGCTCCGGCCGCAACTTCAAACACGACCGTGTGCTGCAGTTCCTTCACGCCGAGTCCCTTTTCCGTGATGATCGGGCGGCGAATAATTTGATAATGAGGGGCTGCCATCTTTTACTTCCCCTTCTTTCCGGATTTTGCCGGCTTCTTCGCCGCGGCTTTTTTCGCCGCAGGCTTGGCCGACTTCGGCGCTGTGTCTTTTTTCGCCGCAGGCGCCGGAGCAATCGTCTCGACGTGCGGAGTTGCCGCTGCCGCCGCTTCCGGATCGAGCGTGCGAACCAGTCGCGCGACCGCTTCCTTCGACAACACCAGCAAGTCGTGATTCAGCAAGTCGTACGCCTGCAAAACGTTTGGCGCGACCAGCTTGACGCGATCCAGATTGCGGGTCGCCAGGTCCAGGTTCCGGTTCTCGCCGTGCGACACGATCAACGCCGACTTGGTGTGATTTAGCTTGCCGAGTGTCTCCGCAAACGCCTTGGTCTTGTGCGACTCGAGCGACCACTCGTCAACGACGGTCAGTTTCTGCTCCGCGAGCTTCGCCGACAGCGCAGAGCGCAACGCGCCCAGCAACATTTTCTTCGGCAGCGCATACGCGTACGAGCGCGGCTTCGGTCCGTGAACCGTTCCGCCATGGCGCCAGAGAGGCGACCGGATCGAACCGACGCGAGCGCGGCCCGTGCCCTTTTGCCGCCACAGCTTGCGGCCTGCGCCACTGACTTCGCTCTTGTCTTTGGTCTTGTGGGTGCCGCTGCGAATTTCGCGCATGTACCAGCGCGACGCTTCGTGCAGCAGGTGCGGATTCACCTTCGCGCCAAACACCGCGTCGGCGAGCTCCACTTGCCCGACCTTCTTGCCACTCAAATTGACGACATCTACGACCGGCATAATCTCGTTTCCTTATAGCTGACTGACTTCAATTGCTGCTTTTGTTCGTTGCAACGCGCTCCAGCCCCGCCGGAGCGCCCCTTACAAAAATCTACCTCGCGGCCTTCTTGATCGTTGGGCGAATCTTCTTAATGAAGATGTACGCGCCCCTCGGACCCGGCACCGAGCCGCGCACGAGCAATAGGTTTTCGTCCGAATCCACCTTCACGACTCTCAAGTTCCGCGCGGTTACGCTCTGGTCGCCCATGTGACCCGGAAAATGCTGGTTCTTCCACACGCGCGACGGAAACGAACTGCCTCCGATACCGCCCGGAGCGCGGTGAAACATCGAACCGTGCGACGCGTCGCCGCCGGCGTAATGCCAGCGCTTCACGCCTCCCGCAAAGCCCTTACCCTTGCTGACGCCGCTTACATCCACGTATTCGCCGGTCTTGAAGTTGTCGACCAGCACGCGATCGCCGACTTTCGTTTCGTCGTTCGACGCTTCGATCCGGACTTCGCGCAGCACCTTCATCGGTGCAACGTTCGCCTTCTTGAAGTGACCGGTCATCGCCTTGTTCACGCGCTGCGGTTTCACAAATTCGACCAGGCCCAACTGCGCGGCGTCGTAACCGTCGGTCGTCTTTGTCCGGCGCTGCACCACTACGCACGGCCCAGCCTGCAACACCGTGCAGCCCACCAGCGAGCCGTCTTCGGTGAAAACTTGCGTCATTCCTAGCTTGATTCCGATAATCCCGTTAACCGCCATCGCCTCTTCTCTCTTTCGCAGCGTGTCTCGTTACCGCTGGATATTGGCTGCGACCTGCTTCCATTTTTTCTTGCAGTCGATGTCAGACTATCGACCGTTGACTTACTTCCCTGCGTGCCCGAACGCCTTGATTTCCACGTCCACGCCCGGCGGCAAATCCAACTTCATCAACGCATCCACCGTGTCCGGTGTCGGCTCGAGAATGTCGATCAACCGCTTGTGCGTCCGCATTTCAAATTGCTCGCGCGACTTTTTATCGACGTGCGGCGACCGCAAAACAGTCCACCGATTGATCGTTGTCGGCAATGGAATTGGGCCCGCAACATCTGCGCCCGTCCGCTTCGCCGTATCCACGATTTCCTTCGTGGATTGGTCCAGAATCCGGTGGTCGTACGCCTTCAAACGAATACGAATTTTGTCGCCTTGTCTCATAGTTTTTCCGCTTACTCGATGATCTCGGTGACCGCGCCGGCGCCGACTGTGTGGCCGCCTTCACGAATCGCGAATCGCAATCCCTTTTCCAGCGCTACCGGCGTGATCAAGCTCACTTCGCAGCTCACGTTGTCTCCCGGCATCACCATCTCAACCCCCGTCGGCAGCTTCACGTCGCCCGTAACGTCCGTCGTCCGGAAGTAAAACTGTGGACGATACCCCGTAAAGAACGGTGTATGACGTCCGCCTTCTTCCTTGGTCAACACGTACGCTTCCGCCTTGAACTTCGTGTGCGGCGTGATCGACCCCGGCTTGCATACCACCTGCCCGCGCTCCACGTCTTCTTTTTCCGTGCCGCGCAGCAGCAATCCGACGTTGTCGCCCGCAAGGCCTTCATCCAGCAGCTTGCGGAACATTTCCACGCCCGTCACAACCTTCTTCTGGGTCGGACGGAATCCCACGATCTCGATTTCTTCGCCAACCTTTACCTTGCCGCGCTCCACGCGTCCGGTAACCACCGTGCCCCGGCCCGAGATCGAGAAAATATCTTCGATCGGCATCGCGAACGGCTTATCGATGTCGCGCACCGGCTGTGGTACGTTCTTGTCCACCGCTTCCATCAAATCGTCGATCGCCTTTTCCCACTTCGCGTCGCCGTTCAATGCCTGCAGCGCGCTTCCGCGAATCATCGCAATCGTGTCGCCCGGAAACTGATACGTCTTCAGCAACTCGCGCACTTCCAATTCCACCAGCTCGAGCAACTCGGCGTCTTCCACCATGTCGCACTTGTTCAAAAACACCACGATGGCCGGCACACCAACCTGGCGAGCCAGCAGGATGTGCTCGCGCGTCTGCGGCATCGGGCCATCCGTCGCCGCGACCACCAGAATCGCGCCATCCATCTGCGCCGCGCCGGTGATCATGTTCTTGATGTAGTCCGCGTGTCCCGGGCAATCCATGTGCGCGTAATGCCGATTCGGCGTCTCGTACTCCACGTGCGACACCGCGATCGTGATCCCGCGCTCGCGCTCTTCCGGCGCGTTGTCGATCGAATCAAACGCCCGGAACTGCACCTTCGGGTTGTGCTTGGACAACACCTTCGTGATCGCCGCCGTCAGCGTCGTCTTGCCATGGTCGATGTGACCGATCGTCCCAATGTTCACGTGCGGTTTTGTCCGCTCGAACTTCTCCTTGGCCATTTCGTCCTCAGCTCCTCAATCGAATTCGTAAATCGATACTGCGAAATTTTTTGGCTTTGCTGTTACTTCGTACCCTTGACCCGCTTGATCACTTCCTCCGAGATGTTCGGAGGAGTCTCGGCGTAGTGCGAAAAATGCATTGTGAAGGTTGCGCGTCCCTGTGTGCGGCTGCGCAAATCGGTCGCATAGCCGAACATCTGCGCCAATGGCACTTCCACGCGAATCACGTTGCTACCTGCGCGGTTTTCCGTGCCCTGAATCGCCGAACGCCGCGCATTCAGGTCGCCGAACACCGCCGCCATGTATTCCTCGGGGACGACCACTTCGACCTTCATGATCGGTTCGAGCAAAACCGCCTTGGCGCGCGCGCAAGCTTCCTTGTACGCCATCGAGCCGGCGATCTTGAACGCCATTTCGTTGCTATCGACGTCGTGATAGCTACCGTCGATCAATACCACCGCGACGTCCACGGTCGGGAAGCCAGCCAAGATTCCGGTGTCCAAAGCTTCGCGAATACCCGCCTCGATCGGCGCGATAAATTCGCGCGGAATCGATCCGCCAACGATCTTGTCTATGAACAGGAAGCGATGTTCCTTGTCGAATTTCCACTTGCCGGCCGAACCGCCGCCCACAACTTCCTTCGCGAGCGCGTCGAGATCATCCGTCGACATCTCTTTCATGTTCTCGTGGCTCGAACTCGGAATCGGGTGCAGTTCGATCTTGCAATGCCCGTACTGACCTTTACCGCCGGTCTGCTTGATGTACTTGCCTTCCGCAACGGCCTTCTTGCGAATCGTTTCGCGATACGCGACTTGCGGCCGGCCCACATTGGCCTGCACGTTGTATTCGCGCAGCATACGGTCGACGATAATTTCCAGGTGCAATTCGCCCATGCCGGAGATCAACGTCTGTCCGGTGTCGGGCTCGGTCGAAACACGGAACGTCGGATCTTCCTGCGCGAGCCGCTGCATCGCTACGCCCAGCTTGTCCTGGTCGGCCTTCGTCTTCGGCTCAATTGCGACCGAAATCACGGGGGCCGGAAATTCGATCGACTCCAAAATGATTGGCTTCGACTCATCGCACAAAGTGTCGCCGGTGTTGACGCTCTTCAAACCGACGCACGCGCAAATGTCGCCCGCGTAGATCTCGTCGATTTCTTCGCGCTTGTTCGCGTGCATCTGCAACAAACGGCTGATGCGTTCGCGCGAATTCTTACCGGAATTCAAAACGTAGCTGCCCGACTTCAAAACGCCGGAGTAGACGCGAATGTAAGTCACGTGTCCGACGAACGGATCGGACATGATCTTGAATGCCAGAGCCGAAAACGGCTGATCGTCGGCAGCGCGCCGCAGCGATGTCTCGTCCGTCTCTGGATCCGTGCCCTCAACTGGCGGAACATCGATCGGCGACGGCAGATAATCCACAACCGCGTCGAGCAACGGCTGAATGCCCTTGTTCTTGAAGGCCGAACCCGCCAACACCGGAACGATTTTCAGCGCCAGCGTTGATTTACGGACCGACTTGCGCATCTCTTCGATCGTCAGCGTGCCTTCGTTCAAATACTTATCGAGCACTTCGTCGTCATGCTCGGCAATATAATCGACCATCTTGCCGCGATGCTCGTCGTAAAACGCTTTGTCGATCGCTGAACCCTTCAGGGCCGCAGCCACGTCCGGCCGCGAATCGACGAACGCCTTGTCCCACAGCTTCTCAACTTCAAAAATCTCAAACTTCGCGCCCAGCGTTTCTTCGAGCCACACAACAACCTTCTGCTCGATAAAATCGATGATGCCGATGAAGTTATCTTCGCGACCAAGGGGGAACTGTAGAGGAACAGGGTGAGCGCCGAGGCGTTGCCGGATCGTGCGGATGACGTGATCGAAATCCGCGCCCATGCGGTCCATCTTGTTCACGAAGCAGATGCGCGGCACACGATACTTGTCCGCCTGGCGCCATACCGTTTCCGATTGCGGCTGCACGCCGGCAACCGAGTCGAATACGCAAACCGCACCGTCCAGCACGCGCAGCGAACGCTCGACTTCCACCGTAAAGTCCACGTGGCCCGGCGTATCGATAATGTTGACGCGATACTTCTTGTTGAAGCGGTCCCACGAAGCAGTCGTCGCCGCGCTAGTGATCGTAATTCCGCGCTCGCGCTCCTGCTCCATCCAGTCCATGGTGGCCGTGCCTTCATCCACCGAACCGATCTTGTAGGTCACACCCGTATAGAACAGGATGCGCTCGGTCGACGTCGTCTTCCCGGCGTCGATGTGCGCCATAATCCCAATGTTTCGGGTATCTTCGAGTTTAAATGCTCGGCCCATAGTTCCTTGAGAAGCCTTCTTCTCCCCCGCGCGATTTGCTACTGCTTCCGTCACAATTCCAACTCAATTCCCAGCCCGTGCTGCCAACTCTGAATTTGCTGCTCCTGGGTTGCGCCGGCATCCCTGCCGGCTCTTCGCCTTACCAGCGATAATGCGCGAACGCCTTGTTCGCTTCCGCCATGCGGTGAACGTCTTCCTTCTTCTTCATTGCTCCGCCGCGCGCATTCGCCGCGTCAATGACTTCGTCAGCGAGCTTGTCGATCATCGTCTTGCCCGCGCGCTCGCGCGAATACTGCAACAACCAGCGAATCGCCAGCGATTGCCGCCGGAACGGATTCACTTCGACCGGCACCTGATAGTTCGCGCCGCCAACACGCCGCGTCTTCACTTCCAGCAGGGGTTTCACGTTCTCGATCGCCTTCTTGAAAATCTTCAGTGCGTCGTCGTTCGTCTTTTTGGCGACTTGATCCATCGCGCCGTAGAACACCCGCTGCGCCGTCGACTTTTTGCCTTCGTACATCATCGAGCAGATGAACTTCTCAACGATGTCGCTGGCATAGACCGGATCGGTCGCCTGCGATCGCTTGATGACAATCCCTTTGCGTGGCATTGCTCTTTATCGCTCCTGAATCTTTTCGCTTCGCCGCTTCCGACTTTCTTCCTGTTCCCTACTTCACTTCTCGCTTCGAAATCCCGTTACTTCGCCGCAGCTGCCTTCGGCCGCTTCGCTCCATACTTCGAGCGCCCTTGTTTGCGATTCTCAACGCCCGCCGCGTCCAGCGTTCCGCGCACGATGTGATACCGCACCCCCGGCAGATCCTTCACGCGACCGCCACGCACGAGCACGATCGAGTGCTCCTGCAAGTTGTGCCCGATACCAGGAATGTACGTCGTGACTTCGACAGCGTTTGTCAAACGCACGCGCGCCACTTTGCGCAATGCCGAGTTCGGCTTCTTCGGCGTTTGCGTGTACACACGAATGCAAACTCCGCGTCGCTCCGGGCAGCCCATCAACGCCGGCGACTTCGTCTTTACGACGACCTTCTCTCGTCCCATTCGTACTAGTTGCGAAAACGTCGGCACAGTTCTTCCCTCATTCGCGCGCGAATTATTTTTACTCCAGTGCATCCCGCGAAAAATCTCAGGACACACATGGAGGATGCGCGGCTCTCGCAGGCGCGCAGCAAAATGCGCGAGAGCTCACATCAGTGCTGAAAGGTCTACTGCGAATCCGGAGAACAACAAGCAAGAAACTCCGTACGCACTTCCAGAAGGTAGAACTCTGCTTCTGGCTTCGACTCGGAGACGCTCACTCGGCTTTATCGGGGCTGGCGCCCCATTCCGGCCGCTCTTCTGTCCCATTCCGTCTTTCTATGTTCCGGGACCGAAGATATTCCTTCCAACTACCAGAACCGCGCAAAAACTCGCGGTCCCCCATCAGACACAACAAACTACCTCTGACAAACAAGAGAGTATAGAGAGAACAGTCTCGTGTGTCAAATCTTTACGACACGTAGCAGTGGAAATCTTTACCCCAACGACAGCTTTGGCCTTAGCCATGCTCCCCGGTTCGCCCTGCACCACCGGGTCGATCCATCCAACCGTTCCGCGACCATGGGTAATGATACACCAACTCGAACAAATTGCGAAAGTCAGGGCACCCTTTCGAGGAAGAAATCAGAACAAGGAGGCCGTCCAAGGCCTTCGACTACGTAAGGGGCCACTCCACTACGCGCACTGTTTCACTGATTTTCGCTAGGACGAGCTACCTCGACCCGGCCGCATCTCCTTTTGCGCACGATCTGACTCTTGAGTGGGCCGAAATGAGCTCCTAAGCTATTGATAAATAATCGCTTAAGACAGGCTCAATTTATGTCACTGGCATCCCCCGAACCTCGACGACTCCATGCCCTACCGCCGGGCACCGCGCCGCCCAGCTAAGCGCCGCCTCCCGATCCGCCACGTCGATGATAAAAAAACCACCCAGCTGTTCCTTGGCGTCGATATACGGTCCATCGAGCACCTGCGTTTTCCCATGAGCCAGGCGCAAGGTATTGGCCGTGGAACTGGGCGACAGCCGTCGGTTCATTTTCAAAACCCCAGCCTTGGCTAGCGCCTCGGTATACGCCATATACGCCGCCATCCCTTGCTCTTGCTGGTCCTTGGTCAAGCCTTCCCAACCACTCTCTTGCACATGCACCATTAACATAAACTCCATAAGTCCTCCGAAAATTCGAGCGATAAATCCCGCTTCACTACGATGACGCACAGCGAACGCCCAGTCAGACACTCTACTCACCCTGTCGACAGGCAAGACCACGAAAAGGCGCGACTCAATCAGGACTCGCGAAATGAACGGGCACCCGCCGACTTGTCCTCGTAAGGCTACCCGAGGGTAGCCTCAGGACCTCCGCAACCCATCGGACCAACTCAACGAAGGCATCGTAATCGGCATAGGGGGAGCGGTCGCCCGCTCTTCCCTGCCACACCACCGTACATCTCTAACAATGCCGACCTTGTCAAATCTTTTTTGAGCGCACTTATCCGTTCGCTCCGAAGAGTGGTCTTGGTTGTTTTTGTTTCGACCTCTGTGCATTCAACGACCACGGCTCGTTCGTAATCTTTCGATCGGCTGCAGTCCGACCTAGACATCTCTTCGATCAAAACTTCGACCATGATTACTTCTTCAAACTCCCTTTGCAGGGAGCCGGATGCCCCATCATGTGGACGGCGCTCTACTGCACGCCATGTACGGTACCGAGCGCGGCGTACAAGGAAAAGGGCGGCTCACCTTCGAGCCGCCCACAATTCCCCGCAAACGTACCGTCAATTCTGTGGCGGACTATCTCTGTCGTCTTTCCCCAAATCCCCAAAAGGCCACAAATTAAACGCCTTCAACTCCTCATACTCATGCTGTTCCCGCAACATCTTCGCCGTCCGCGCCGCAGGCCATGGCGCCGCAAATCGTTCCGGCCGGTCCGCGATCCAGAAGGCTGCCAGGGCCATCAGCGTCGCATTCTTCGCCAAAACGTCCGGCTTCTGCGCCTCCAGCGCGTCCGCCGCCGAGTGATGCGTGAGCATATATTCTTTCGTCTCCTGAAGCATGTTGATCCCCGGCAGCCCTGCGATCGTAAACGTCAGCGTGTCGGTACCGTCTTCGATCTTGTCGTCCACCGACATCGGCCCCATGGCCGCCAGCGAATCCGCGAATGGGCGGAACGCGTCGACCACATCTTCGCGCCCGCCCAACTGGAATCCCTTCACCGCGCCCTGCCCCGCATCCAGAATCAAATTGCCCAGGTGATTCGCCATCTCGCTCTGGTGCTGCTTCACGTAAGCGATCGACCCATCCAGCCCTTGCTCTTCGCCGGTAAACAGCACAAACCGGATGGTCCGCCGCGGCTTCGCGCCCGATCGCATGATCGAATCCGCCGCGCCCAGCGTAGTCGCCGTCCCCGATCCGTTGTCCGTCGTCCCTTCCGACAGATCCCACGAATCCAGATGTCCACCGACCACAAAAATCTGCTCCGGGTGCTCGGTCCCACGAATCTCACCGACAACGTTCGCCGACTCGACCGGCCCATTCGTAAACGTATTTTGAATATTGAATCGCACGTGCGGCGTGATCCCGCGATCGATAAACCGCTCCAGTTGCCCCTGATCCTCCGCCGTCATCGACACCACCGGCACCGCAAAATCCGCGTCAAATCCCAAAATTCCCGTATGCGTCAGGTTCGCACCCTCCGCCCGGCCGCCGCCCTGGCCGCCAATCACCGCCACCACCCCCGCAGGCGCAGCCGCGCGAATAAAATCTCCCATTCGAATAAAATATTGGATCCCCGGCCGCCCGTCCGGCTTCCCCCTCGTGATGATCAGCGCAACTTTCCCTTTCAACCTCGAAACATTCTTGATCTCGTTGTCGATATCCAACAGATTCACCGCCACCACATCCGCTCCCACTCCGCCCGCAGCGGTGGATCCCGTCCACCCCATCGAATCTACGTGCAGCTTGTGCCGCACTGGCGTCAACACTTCCGCATCCGCCGTCCCGCGCGTCCATCCGCGCCAGATCGTATATTTCTCCTTGTGGACGTTGGCAAGCCCGATCGCATTCATCTTCGCGACGCCCCAGTCCTCCGCCTTCCGATCGGCAGGCGTCCCGGTGACGCGCGCCCCCACGTCGTCGCTCAATTCCGTCAAAAACTCCATCGCGTGCGAGTTCATCTCGCCTTCCCCAGCAATCTTCACCAGCGACGGCAACGTTCCATCCTCCGCCGGCCCCTTCGCAACTCCATCTGCCGCCCGCATGCCGCCGCTAGCCGCCAAGGCCGCCGCCCCAACCATCAATCCCGCCACCACCCAAGCCTTCGTCATCCCATCTCCTAATCGATGAAATCGCACCCAAACCAGCGGCCCTGCTGCGCTCCGCTGAAGGGCGGCTCCTAACTTCGCCCCCACTTTACCACCCAACAGACGCACGACCCGCCATTCCGTTTCGCCGCCTCACTCCGTCGATGTCGCCCCGCCGCCGTTCCTCTTTTTCCGAGCAGTGCGGCCCTCTTAGGGGGTCCGGGCTTCAGCTCCTGAAGAAAGCTTCAACACCGCCACCCCGCCGGCTGTTAGCCCCCGTCACAACAGCACACGATAGCAATCAAGCGCGTTGTCATCCCAAGGCTCCCGGCGGGGGTGGCCGGAGAACCTCAACCGTTTCCCACTGAACGCCGAGCTGTCTCCTCGATGCTGGCCGCCCACCCCACGTGCAACCCTCGCAACCTCCCACGAACCACCCCTTGCCCTCCAATTACACTCACCCCAAACTAGCTTCGTGACTTCCAAGTTAATCCCTGGGATCTTACGCCGCACACTGGCACCCCTCGCCTTTCTCCTGGCTCTGTGCCTGACTTCCACAGCCCAAGAACCGACACCGGCGTCCGCCGAGAAAACAGTCACCTCTCCTGCGGCAGGAACCTCCCCGAACCCAACAACGAATCCCACCGTCCCCGATACCCCGGCGCAAATCGAGGTCCTTGAAACCAAAATTCGCTTCGAGTCCAACGGCGACTCCCGCAAAGAAGTCCACACCCGCGTTCGCATCAACAGCGAACTCGGCGTCCGCCAGTTCAGCCGGCTCAACTTCAATTTCGACCGTTCCTACGAGCAAATTGAAATCCCGCAGGTGCACATCCGCCATACGAGCGGCGGCTCGGCCGACATCCTTCCGAGCGCGATCACCGACCAGCCGAACCTGGCCGTCGCCGATTTCCCCGCCTACCAGGACGTCCGCGTCAAATCGATTCGCATCCTCGGTCTCGAACCCGCCGACATCCTCGAATATCGCGTCATCACCACCACAACGCGCCATCCTCTAGCACCCGATTTCTGGCTCGATCACAATTTCGACCGTACCGGCGTCGTCACCCAAGAAATCTTCACTCTTGACCTCCCCGCGAATCGTTTTGCGCCCGGAGCCGCCGAGCCGGCCGGTCAAATTCGAATTTCGTCGCAAACCCGTGAAGCTTCCAAGGACCAGGAAGGCGCTGGTGAGAGCGCTCGCTTGATCTACCGCTGGATTGTGAATCCTTCCGATCTCCCAAAATCGGCGGTCGACCCCTCTGTTCCCTCCGGTGATTCCGATGTCGTCGTCACGACGTTTGCCTCTTGGGATCAGCTTCAGCGCAGGCTTCAGTCGGCTATCCAGTCTCATGGCTCGACTGAACTCTGGAACCAGGCCGCGACCGCGATGAAGAACACTCCCCACGACCAGACCACCATTGAAGTGGCCTATTACAATCTTGTTTCGACGAAAATCCGAACCGTCGATTTGCCCTTGGATCTCGCGCGTTTTGGCAAACGCAGATACTCCGACATTCTTTCCTCCGGCTTCGGTTCTCCGGAAGATAAAGTCTCCCTCTATACGACGCTAACCTCGCGCTCAAAACCAGCGCGGATTCTGTTGCTCTCCGCGTCAGACACACCCGAAAAACAACTGCCGCGGCCGTCTTTGTTCACCCAAGTGGTGGTTGCAGTCGATGAAAGCAAGCACATCGTCTACCTCGACCCTAATCTGGAAGTAGCTCCCTTTGGCATGATCCGGCCTGACGTGCGCGGGAAAAAGGCACTAGAAATTGGCGGGAACTGCACCGGTGAGGCTTGCTGGAAGCCGATCAGAGGCGAGCTTCCCTTTTCATCGACGCAACGCGTCAGCGTCGACGCCACCATCGAGCCCGACGGCACGCTCAACGCGAAAGTGAAATATTCGATGCGCGGAGACAACGAGCTCCTTCTCCGCATCGCCTTCCATCAATCGCCGCGCGATAAGTGGAAAGAAGTTGCGCAGCTCATGTCTCTTTCCGACGGCTTCCGCGGGAAAGTCGTCTCCGCCAGCGCATCCGATCCTTACGCCACCAAGCTTCCCTTCACCGTCGAATACGAAATCTCGCAACCTAAATTCGTCGACTGGTCGAGAAAGCCGGTCCGCATCCCGGCCCCGCTGCCGCTGCTGTCGGTCCCAGATCTGCCCGGCAATGCCGGAGATAAAGCGGGTCCCATCGATCTCGGCAACCCACTCGATGTCGACACCCGCGTCACCCTGCATCTTCCCCCGGGAACTAGCGTCGAAATCCCCACGGGCACTGTCGTCGATCGCGACTACGCCACCTTTGCCTCCCGCTACAACACGCAATCCGGAACCGTCACGGCCATCCGCCACATTCACTTTCTCCATCGCAATGTCGACGCCAATCGTGGCCCCGACTACGCCGCTTTCCTTCACGCCGTCCAGACCGATCAAGCCCAACTCCTGACTCTGACCCGTGCCGACGCCTCCACTCAACCGACGACCTCCGCGAAGACCCAATCCACCAAGCCGTAGCTCTGCAAAAGCAGCGCCGGGGCGCCGCACTCCATAAAGGCTCGGGCCCCGATGTAACTTTTTCTCCCTTATGAGTGCATGACAGACAACGAGAAAATTGACGAAGTTTATTGGCGGGGATCGTGCCAGCGCCTCTCAAATATCGGCGGCGAACTCGGCGGTGCGGTTTGCGGGTTATTGGAGGGACTTGGCTTAAGTCCAGGTGAAGGGGCAGAAATCTTGGCGACGCAAAGTCGCCGTACAAGCCCGGGGTCGTCGAAGCACGTCGGTGAACGACCGAGTTACAACCCCATGATCTCTTTTTCTTTCACCGCGCTAAGTTCTTCAATCTTCCGGGTTTCGGCTTGCGAGACCTTGTCCAGCTCGTCCAGCGAACGTTTCTGCTCGTCCTGACTGATCTTCTTGTCCTTCTCGAGCCTATCGATCGCTTCCTTGACGTCGCGGCGAACGTTGCGCACCGCCGTTCGGTGATTCTCCAGCACCTTGTGGAGATGCTTCACCATGTCCTTGCGTCGTTCTTCGGTCAGCGCCGGAATCGGCACGCGCACCACTTTGCCGTCGTTGGTCGGATTCAATCCCAAATCGGAAGTCCGAATCGCCTTGTCGATTAGCGGGACCACACTCGGATCCCACGGCGAGATCACGATCATCGTTGGGTCGGGCGTCGTCATCGTACCCAACTGATTCACCGGCATCGGCGTCCCGTGATAGTCCACGCGAATCGAGTCGAGCAGCGTCGCGTTGGCTCGGCCCGTGCGCAACGTCGCGATTTCCTTGCGAAAATCATCGACGGCCTTTTCCATGCGCGTTTTCGCCGCCGCCGAAGCTTCCTTCGTAGAACCAATTGTCGTCATATCGTTCCTCTGACTGAATGTCGTGGATGCACTACGCGGGTGTAACGGTCGAACCTACCCGCTCGCCCAACACGACCCGCTTGATGTTTCCGTGCCGGTTCATATTGAACACCACGATCGGCATTCCGTTATCCATGCAAAGGGAAATCGCGGTCGAGTCCATCACCTTCAAATCCTGATGCAGCACGTCGCGATACGTAATCTGCGCGAAGAATTTCGCGTCCGACACGCGCTCCGGGTCGGCATCGTAGATTCCATCGACGCGCGTCGCCTTCAAGATCACGTCGGCCTTGATCTCCATCGCGCGCAGCGCCGCCGCCGTATCGGTCGAAAAATAAGGATTGCCGGTGCCCGCGCCGAAAATTACGACGCGTCCCTTTTCCAGATGCCGCACCGCGCGCCGCCGGATGAACGGCTCCGCGACTTGATGCATGCCCATGGCGCTCTGCACTCGTGTATGTACGCCTTCTTTCTCCAGCGCATCCTGCAATGCCAGGGCGTTGATCATCGTCGCCAGCATGCCCATGTAGTCGCCGGTGGCGCGATCGATCTCGAATCCCTTTTGCCGGCCGCCGCGGAAAATATTTCCGCCGCCGACCATGACCGCAACCTCAACACCGAGCTCGTGGACTTCCTTGAGCTCTTTGGCGATCGCCTGCACCGTCTCGCCGTGAATTCCGAAGCCCTGCGGCCCCTGCATTGACTCGCCCGACAGTTTCAGGACGATGCGCTGGTACTTGGGCTGATGTTTTTTCGAGCTGCTTTTGGTTGTTGTTCTCTTTGCAGCCATGAGTCTCCGGAACGAGCTAAAAAATCCTCGGAATTGTAACAAACAATTGATGTGCTGGCACGGGTTACCGCCGCCTCCGCCTACGGAAGTCCGGAAAGACGAGCGAGCACAGATTCACGCGAACAACAAAAAAGGCGCCCAGGAAAAATCCGGAGCGCCTGAAAATGTGAATCTATCGGTTACGCCGTGACGGGCGCAGCCACTTCCGCCGACGCCGCGCCGCCGGCAACTTCGCCGACCTTGAAGCGCACGAAGCGGCGCACCGCAACGTTTTCGCCGAGCTTCGCGATCGCTTGCGTGATCATTTCACCGATCGTGACCGACTCGTCCTTGATGTAGTGCTGTTCGTAGAGGCAATTCTCCTCGTAGAATTTTTCCATCTTGCCGGTGACGATACGCTCGATGACTGCTTCGGGCTTTCCCGTGGCCTTCGCCTGATCCTTGTAAATCTCGCGCTCACGCTCGAGCATCTCGGGCGTCACTTCCTCGCGACGCAGATAGCGAGGATCGATCGCCGCGATGTGCATCGCGATGTCGTGGCACAGCTGCTGGAAGGCTTCGGTGCGCGCGACGAAGTCCGATTCGCAGTTGACTTCGACGATCACGCCGATCTTTCCGCCGGCGTGAATGTAGTGGCCAACGAGTCCTTCGGACGCCTGGCGCTGCGCCTTCTTCGCGGCGGCCGCCTGGCCCTTTTTGCGCAGGATGTCGATCGCTTTCTCGACGTCCGCGCCGGATTCAACGAGCGCCGCGCGGCAATCGGCGAAACCCGCACCGGTACGTTCGCGCAGTTCTTTCACGAGATTGGCAGGTATTTGCATGGCTTGCGGTGGTGTGCTCATCCTTTTTCTCTACTCTCTTATTGTTTCGGCCGAATAAATTTCTCGGGACAAATTCTTCTGGACACGGCCCAGTTGCAAAACGGCCCGGCGCATCTTGTAAACGAGAGCGCCGGGCCTGCTGTATCTTGCCAGCGCGAATTGATTAGCGCGAAGGCTCGTCCGGCGGAACGGTAGCTTCCGCTGGGGCTTCGGGAGCGGCGGCCTCCGCCGGCGTCGCAACTTCGGCGCCCTCGACGAAATCGCCTTCCTGCTTCTCATATTGCTCGTATTTGCTGGTATCGACGTACTCAACGCCGTCCACGAGCGCCTGGTCTTCAGCCGACTTCTGCTGCGCGACCTGCGATTGCGTGTACTGGTTGTGACCTTCGATCACCGACTCCGAAATCTTCGAGGTGAACAGGCGAATCGCGCGCAAGGCGTCGTCGTTACCCGGAATGATCCAGTCCACAACGTCCGGATCGCAGTTCGTATCGACAACCGAAACCACCGGCACGCCCATGCGGCGCGCTTCCTTCACGGCGATTTCTTCGGCGTTCGAGTCGATGACGAACATCGCGTCCGGCAACTGTGTCATGTTCTCGATGCCTTGCAGGTTCTGCAGCAGGTGCTTCATTTCGCGGTCGAGGCGTGCCTTTTCCTTCTTGGAAAGCTCGTCCATGCGGCCGTCTTCGCCCATGGCCTTCAACAGCTTCAGGCGCTTGATCGATTTTTGGAGCGTCGCCCAATTGGTAAGCGTGCCGCCCAGCCAGCGGTGGTTCACGAAGAACGCGCCGCAACGCTTCGCCTCTTCGGCAACGGCTTCCTGGGCCTGGCGCTTGGTGCCGACGAACAATACCGTGCGGCCCTGCGCGGAAATTTCGCTCACGAAGCGGCTCGCTTCGCGGAACATCTTCAAGGTTTTTTGCAGATCGATGATGTGAATGCCGTTGCGTTCCCCGAAGATATATTCCTTCATCTTGGGGTTCCAGCGACGCGTCTGGTGGCCAAAGTGAACTCCGGCCTCCAGCAGTTCTTTCATTGTGATTTCTACTGCCAAGTTGCCTCCTGTTTAGATTGCTGCTTGCGACAGCTGTCGTCGATCGCGCTGACGACTCGCTGTAGAGCAGCCTTTTTGCCGGCGGCTTGCCGGCCATGATCTCAGCGACGGTTTGAGGCCATCGCCGGAGCTTTTTGCGGTCCGGTTCGCACCGGACCGCCAAAAACTAGCGCTTGGTGAACTGGAAGCGCTTGCGCGCTCCCTTTTGCCCGTACTTCTTGCGTTCCTTCATACGGGAGTCGCGCGTCAAAAATCCGTTGGTGCGGAGGGCGGGCCGCAGCTCCGGGTTGTAGCGCGAGATCGCGCGAGACAAACCCATGCGGACCGCTCCAGCCTGTCCGCCCACGCCGCCGCCATTCGCGGTGCAGACGACGTCGACCTGGTCGCCCAGGTTCGTGAATTTCAGCGGCTCGATCGCGTCATGCTTCCACGCGTGATTCGGAAAATAGTGATCCGGCGTGCGCCCGTTCACCGTGAACTTGCCGGAACCCGCGCGAAGAAACACGCGCGCAATCGATTCTTTCCGGCGACCGGTGCCGAGAAACCACGACTTTGTGCCCCCGAGGGGCGAAGCAGTCGAACTCAACGTTCCTCCTAATTCAAACAACCAAATTCAAACAGCCGACTTTAAACAGCCAAACATCGACACCACATTCGGTTTACCGTATTGCCGGGCTGGCTTCCTACCTCGACGAAGGAAGGCACCACAACAGCGGAAAAACCCGTCTGGACCACTACGTGGAGACTGAATGCTGCAGGTTGTTACACCTACTGAACTGCAATCCCCTAAACTCCTCGGCCACCGCCGCTACCGCTTCGCGCTGCGAGACCGATATGCTTTACAGCGCGACTGCTTGCGGCTTCTGCCCCGCGTGCCGCGCTAAACCTGCCGCGTCGCGATAAATCCGCAGCTTCTTGGCCCGGCGCGCTCGCAGCTTGTTCTTTGGCAACATGCCGAGAACCGCTTCGCGAATCATCCAGTCGGGCTTAGTCTCGCGTACGCGCTTGGCCGGAACCTCTTTCAGTCCGCCCGGGTATCCACTGTGCGAGTAATACATCTTCTGCTCGACCTTGTTGCCCGTCATCTTTACTTTGTCCGCATTGATGACCACAACGTGATCGCCCGAATCCAGATACGGCGTGAAACTCGCCTTGTCCTTGCCCATCAACATGCGCGCGACCTTGGTCGCGAGCCGGCCCAAAACCTGGTTGGTGGCATCCACCACAAACCAGTCAGCGCCCACTTTGAGCGCTTCGGCCTCTTCTCCCTTAGCTACGTACGTCCGCATTGCCCTTAGTCACACCTTTCCCTGTAGAGACAAACGTAGATATTAGAGTATCACCCGCACACCTGTCAACGAAGCTGTAATCGCTGTAATCTTCACCGTGAAGTATGCGAGATCCTCAAAATCTGACCCGGCGCTACCTGTCGAGGCACTAGCGGAAAGCAGGGAGGGAGACCAATGGAAACAGATCTTCGAGTCGGTTGGATTTTTCGAAACGAGGACAATTACGGCAATCTTGCGCCCCTTCGATTCTGCTCGTAAGGCAAGCCGCTATCGACCGCAAGCCCTAGGAAGCATCGATTTACCGCAGTAAACGCAGTACCCGGTTGACCCCGAGTTACTGTCGCGTGTATGGTTTTTGCGATATGAAATGTACGACTCTCGCCCGTTGTTACTGCGGTTGTCCCCACTAGCGGCTTCCTTTTCTTTGTTGTTTCGATTTTGGCGGCATTTTTTGCGGGAATCTTCTTATCATTCCAGTGAGGAGAGTTTTGATGAGCATCTTGTCCGACGTTTTAGACGCGAATGCGAAATACAGCGCGTCGTTTGGCGACAAAGCGAATCTGGCGATTCCGCCGGCGAAGAAGTACGCAATTTTGACTTGCATGGACGCGCGACTCGATCCGGCAAAGTTTGCCGGATTTTCCGAGGGCGACGTACACGTGATCCGCAACGCGGGCGGACGCGCGAGCGACGATGCGATCCGGTCACTGGTGATCAGCTACAAGCTGTTGGGTACTAAAGAATTTTTCGTGATCCATCACACGGAATGCGGAATGCTTTATTTCAACGATGAAATCATGCGCGATCTGCTGGCGGCCAGTCTCGAAACCGCGCAGCTAACGCCAGAGGGCTTCAAGGATGTCGGGCGAGGACCCGGTTCGACCGACGGGCAATACATCAATTGGCTAACGTTCCGGGATCAGAAGCAGGCAGTGCTCGACGATGTGACGCGCATCAAAACGCATCCGCTCGTGCCGAAGTCGATTCCGGTGTACGGATATATCTTCGACGTGAAGTCGGGAGAGCTCGTGGAAGTGGAAGGCGCGAAAGCCTTGGGCGCCGTCGGAAAGTAGTGGCCAATCCTACGACGCGACCCGCTCCCTGTGATTTTGCTTGAGCTTGTGGTACAGCGTCGTCTCGCCGATACCGAAGATGCGCGCGGCGGCTAGCTACGTCGAGTTCTTCGAGCGGTAGCAGTTCGTTCTCACGAACGTTTCCCGGCCAGTCATAGGCAATCAGGCGCCGCATCGCGTCTTCGGAAATCATGCGCGTCGCGCGCTGCGGGTCGCAGAACTTGTCGAGGAACGAAGTGACCAGCAACGGAATGTCGCTCTTGACTTCGCGCAACGCAGGCAGCGTCACCTGCACAACGCTCGGGCGGAAATAAAGGTCCTGCCGAAATGTGCCGGTCTTGATGCCACCTTCGAGATCGCGATTCGGCGCGGCGATGATACGCACATCGATCCTGCGGCGCTCGGTCGAGCCGACCGGCTGGACCTCACGCTGCTGCAACAACCGCAGCAGCTTCGACTGCAATCGACGGGCATTTCACCAATTTCGTCGAGAAATAGTGTGCCGCCGTGCGCGGCCTCCATCAATCCCTGCTTGCCGTGCAGCGCGTCTTTGACGTAGCCAAACAATTCCGACTTGATCAACGTTGCACCAGCGAAGAACAATCGACCGGAACAAACGGACGGTCCTGGCGTGCGCGAAAAATGCAAGCTGCGCGCGACCAACTGTTGGCCCGTGCCGCTCTCGTCGAGGATCAGCACCGGATAATCGTGCCGGCTGACTTTCTGAATCCTTTCGTAGACGCGATGCTTGCGCTCGGAAACGCCGATGATAGCGCCGCATCCGGGCCGCGTGCGCAACGGCTCGCGCAGCAATTGACGGTGGTCGTGGTCAGCTAAGTCTCCTTCACATCATGCGGAGCGCCGGTCTTGTTGCATCCACCGTTTCATTCAAAGGAAATCCCTAAACGGCGAGCGGGGAAGCGTCTTACAAGAATAGTACTAATACTATATTATTAATTTTGGGAATTTTTTAGAACGAATAGGGCAGGAGCTGAGAGCTTGGTGGAGCGAACTGAGGGGTTTGCAAGAATGGGCCGGGACTTCCACAGACCGTTCCATTTTGGGAAAGCCGGATCGGGTCACAGCAGGCCGGCAAGCCGCGGCGAAAACAAAACGAGCCCTCCGAAGTCTCCCTCGGAGGGCTCGCGTTACACGTCCCGGTTTTGCGTCCGGACCGTTGCCGATCCGGCTCGCGATTTAGTAGGTTGCGCCTTCTGGCACGAAGATGAACTCGACTCTACGGTTTTCCTTCTCCGTGCCCTTCTCCGTGGAGGCCTGACCCGTGCGCGTGGTGCTGCGCGACGCGTCGATGCCCTTCTCACCCAGGTAGGCCTTCGCCAGATCGGCACGGCTCTGCGCCAGCTTGGCTGCGCGCGGTTCCTTGCCATCGGCATAGCCGACGATGACCACCTTGGCGTTCGGATCGTTCTTCAACCGCAGTGCCACGTCGTCACCGACGCGCTTGCAAAGGTTGTCGAACCGAGCGACCCCTGCCTTGGTGTAACCGCACTCGCCGATCTTGGTCGCCTGTGGCGGCGGTGGCGGCTGTTGCACGTCAACGTTGGCCTGGCCGTCCGCTTTATCGCCGCGGGAATCGGTGACCGAGCAATTCACCTTATAACTGCCGGATTGCAGACCGGTCGTGTCATAGGTGGCCGTCGGGCCGTTGCCGCTGACTTGGCCTTGCGTGGCCGAGTAGCTGTAGGTCAGATCGAGATTGTCCGGGCTGCTGGCCGTCGACGTGATCGTCGTCTTCTCGCCAGGCTGCACGGTACTCGGATTTGCGGAGCAGGAGATTGTTGGCGGGTGATGCGGCTTTTCCTGAACCGCGATGTCCGCGGTGCAAGAACCGGTGCCACCCTTGCCATCGTCAACCTTCGCGGTCACGGTGTAAGTGCCAACCGCGGTGCCGGTCGAATTCCAACGCGCATCCGGTCCGGTGCCTTCAACCGTGCCGCCGGTCGCCGTGTACGTGTAGTTCAGCGGCAAGTTGGCCGGGCTGCTGGCGGTTACGTGAATCGCGGACGGATCGTTCGAGCCTTGGAAGACCGAAGCCGGAGTTGCCGAGCAGGAAGCGGTTGGTGGACCGGACGGGGGCGGCGGTGGTGGCGGCGGGAAGCCCCAACGAAATACGATGCCGGTGCCGAGGCGAAGGCTATTCTGACGGTATTGAGGATCGAGCGAAGGGCCGGAGACGTAGCTGCGCAGATAGTCGATCTGGGCAAAACGCCAGGCGATGTGCTTGTTGAAAACGACGTCGACGCCGCCACCCGCAACCAACGCGAAGGAGCTCGAGCGGGCCGCACCGGTCACTTGTCCATCGGCGCGAAAGTCACCAAACAGCACCTCAGCGAACGGAACGAAGTGATCGCGCCGCAGATTCAGTCGTGGACCAAACAGAAAGGTCTGGAATCCACCCTCGGTCTTGCCGACAGACGGAATGCGGCGCGAGAAAGCGTACGTGCCGAACTCAGCGGTAAGACCCAAGAATTTATTCACGTTGTAAGCAATGGACCCGGTACCGCCGTTGTTGTTGAAATTTGGGAAGGTGGCGCCGGGATTGAAATTGATGTAGCTGTACATGCCCGCGAGTTCCCATTTCGGCGTCAAGCGACCCGGTGCGCTGTCATCCGTTGTGGAGCTGGAAGCGGGAGTGGGACCCGGAAACGGAGTTGCGCGCGGAGCGTCGGGCAGTGCCAAGCTTCGTGCTGCATTCGGCGCCGCATTCGTCGAGTCGCTTGTTGCGGACGTAGCCGCTGCCGAATCATCCGAACTCTTCGCTGCTGTTCGGTCGTCACTTTGCTGGGCCCATCCCGGCAGCGCCAGAAGCGCGCCAACCATCATCATCAGACACAACCTGCGCATCTTAATCCTCCCAAAGACTCTCTCTTGGAAATTCATTGTATTATTCACGCGCTCGCCGGTCCTCGCTCCGCTGCACCCGGCGAACTGCGTAAGACGTCTCGCAGCCAGTAACTTTGCTTCCACCTCAAGGCCCCGGTTGGCACTTGTACCAACTCCATGAATCCAACCGGATATTTACTTCCTGAGAAGCAGCAAAGTGCGGTGACGACAGGGTATTCCACACTTTGCCGTTTCCGCAAGCATTTCCTCGGATATTTCGAATTTTTTCGCTCGCGGAATTCGTTTGTGAGACGCGTTTCGGCAGCCTGCGAGGTACGGGCGAAGCTTATCGTGCGCGCGATACGTACGTGCGAAAAGAGGAGTCTTCTTGGTCTCATTTTGATGCAGCAAAATTGTTAGAGGACACGTTCTTCTTTCGCGCTCACCAACGCAAAACGAAGCATCGGTGAGCGCGATCATTTCCGTATCATGCTTTACACATTGCACTTTCGGCGCTGGACAGTTCCATTACTTGAGAGTTACCGATTTTCATAGGATAGGACTAGGACTATTGCGATGCCTGTCCGTTGTTCGCTGAAGTCGACCCGCTATCGGCCGTGAACACGGTCACTTCCACGCGGCGGTTCTTCTCGCGGTCGTCCTTCGTCTTCTGATCGTTCACCGGTTTATCCATGCCCAAGCCAACGATCTGGATGCGGAAGACCGGGACATTCTTCTGTCCGACAAGATAGGTCTGAACCGCTTCCGCACGGCGACGGCTCAACTGAAGGTTATATTCCGCGGGGCCCGTCTTGTCGGTGAAGCCCTGAATCGCGATGAAGTAACGCTTTGCGCTGTTCAGTTGTCCGGTGACGAGTTGATCGAGTTGTTGCTTCGCATCGTCCCCGAGCACCGACGAGTTGAACTTGAAAAGCACGGTTGCGTCGCCGGCTGATTTGTAGTCGTCCAGATTTGCGATGCGATCGTTTAGCTCGCCGCGGAGCTGATCGCGCACCTGATCCGATTTTTTCGACGCGGCATCTGCGCGTCCCAGCGCATCGCCGGCCCGATTATCGGCCGACACGGCCTTCTCATCGGCGGCGCTGATCTTAGTTTCCGCCTGATCGAGTTGCTTTTGAGTACCCTGCTGCTTTTGGTCGATGTCGTTGACCTTCTGATTTACCGGGTCCACGCGATCGGCCACGTAGCGCTTGGTCGCACATCCCCCTAGAAGAACAATGCCCGCCAGAACAGCGACGATTTCTGCTCGTTTCATACGCATCTCCTATCAAAGTTCGCCCGCGCAGCTACACAGCACGCGGGCGCAGGCTGGTGTGAATTGCGCTGAGGGGCGCTTCAACCGTTAGATGTTTGTACCCGGCCCGAGGACGGCATCTTTCTTTTCGAAAAAATCCAATACTGAACCTCGAAATCATCAAGACAAACCGCCACCTCCATGGATTCCGGCTGCCCGCCGCGACCTTCCGGCCGGTGTCAGCATCTCAACGGCACCAGTCTGATGGCAGCTAGCGCGATTCCCCGAGCGCGGATCCGGCTTCGCAAAGCAATCACGCGCGCAAATGCACTGCGAATCCGGTGGGACCAACCCCGCTGCTGGTGCAGTTGAATCCTTAGGAGAGAAACGATGAAACTCGCAATCGGCACCGCCCTGTTCGTTTTGCTCGCCGGCTCAATGGCCTACGCGCAGGACCAAGACAAGGAAAAAGAAAAACCGGCTCCGCAGCAAGAAAAGAAGCAAGAACCCGCAAAAGAACAGCCCAAAGCGCAGGAACGTCAGCAGCAAGATCGGCAACAACAGGAACAGCGCAACGCTCAGGAGCAGCAGAAGGACAAGCAAAAGGTTCAGGCTCAGCAGAGTGAAAAAGAACGCGCAAACGCCGAGAAACAGCAACAACAAACGGAAAAGCAGCAGCAGCAGACGGCCAAACAACAACAGCAGGTTGCGAAACAGCAGGAGCGTGTGAACGCGCAACAGGCGCAGCGCGACGGCGGCAACCACAACGCGCGGCGCATTCGCGAAGAAGATTATCATTCGCACTTCGGGCGCGAACACACGTTTCGCGTAACGCGCAGCGACAATCGGCGTTTTAACTACGGCGGCTACTGGTTCGTCTACAACGACCCATGGCCGGCGGGTTGGAGCTACAGCGATGACGTTTATGTCGACGAGATCGACGGCGAGTACTATCTAATCGATCCAGTTCATCCTGGCATTCGGCTGTTGATCGTCGTCGCCGACTAACCGCGGATACCCAATCGCGAAACGTTTACGGCGTGCGGCTTGTCCAACCGGGCCGCGCGTCGAAGCCCAAATTACGAACTCCGACATCCAACCCTTGTCGAGAGTTTTCGATGGAACGTCGAAGATCGCGCGGAATCGCGCGAAACGAATCAGGAGCAAGATAAATGTGGCTGCAACGAACAATCGTCGCGTTCGGTCTCTTATTGGTCTCCGCCTTCATCCTCGGAATCTGTGTGGGCTGCAACTCGAATGATCCCGACCAGCGTGCGCGCGACGAAAAAACACGGGAAGACGTAGCGAAAGCGACGGAACGCGCGAAACCCGCGATCGAAGACGCCGGCAGAAAAATCGGCGAAGTCGCTCACGACGCCGCAGATCAGGCTCGCGCAGCCGCGCAGGGAGTTCGCGATGGATGGAACGCGAGCCATCACGGTCCGATCGACCTGAACTCCTCTACCGAAAGTCAGCTGATGGATTTGCCGGGAATCGGTCGCGCTGACGCGCGCAAGATCGTCGCAGGCCGGCCATATCGCGAGAAGCACGACTTAGTGGATCGAGGGATTATTTCAGGGGATAACTACGACCGGATTCGCGATGATGTGACCACAAAATAAATTCGGCGTCGAATCGGCGGGCCAGCTCGTCGAACGCTCCGACGACCGGCGAAAAGGGGGTGGACTAACGCGTGATGAGTATGGGCTCCTGGTCGGCTGCCTTCGACTGCGATTTCGCTCCGCCCGCGGCCGGGACGAGTTTGGTCAACATACTGTCGATGCGCTCGGTTGCTTCGTCGAGACGTGCCAGCCGTTCGCCGCGATCTTCGAGCATGGCCGATTCGGAGATTTCCATTAGGACTTCGCGAACTTCGCGGTTCACGTCGCTGATCAGCGCCATTCGGTCTTTCGCACGTTCGTAATTGTGGTGTTCGTAGCTGGCCGAAAGATAGAACAGCAGCGACAATCCGCCAAGGATGCCGATCGCCAGATTGTTCAGGATTGTGGAGGTGACAGAACCGCCCGCCCACTCGAGGATTACGTCGCCCGTGTAGCTCGTGATGAAGAGGACCAGGCCCGTCAAAAGTGCGGGCTCAAGTCTTCGAAATGCAAGCCAACCGGGGAGATTTTTTAGACTGCGCATAAAGGCACCTCCCGTCGTTATTTCGAACCAACCTTGCGCTGGGGAGGACAACCCGCGACCAGCCTTCGAGTGCCGGTAAGTTGCACACATCATAACACTGTTTTCGCTCTGAGGAAGGATATTGCTCAAAATTAACGTCTCCATGACATGTCCGATAATCGCCAGTCAGGTCCTTCGAATAAATTCAGTACCGGGACTTTTTGTGACAATTTCACGCTGGACCTGCACCACACCGTTATGCATGCTGTACGTATTCGTGCGTGTAACGCAGACGCCCATGAATACCAAGACGTATAAGGTCCATTTGAAAGATGCTTACCGGGAAATCCCTGCCAAGCCGTTTACCGGGCTCGACTACTTGCTCTGTCTCCTCGCCTACATCCTGATCGCGATCGCGTGGAACCCCGGCCTCGCAGCGATGTTCTTGCGCCGCTGAATTCGCCGGTAGAAATGCATCTTTCGCCCGTTGTTGTTACCATCCCTCGCGCGGTCGAGCCTCATCTCCCGGCCCAGGAGACCCGTCGGTGCGTCTATCCGCAGTCATTGCGTTAGCCCTCTTGCTCTATTCGGCTCATTCGCATCGCGCTGCTCAGGCCCCCGAAGCGGGCGCAACAACGCTTCACATCAACGCGCAACAATTGCGGGTGAGCCTCGAAAAACTGAGCGAATTTGGCCGCAATCCCGATGGCGGCGTTACGCGGCTCGGATACTCCGAGAGCGAACTCGCCGCTCGCGAATACATCGCCGGCCGGATGAAGCAGGCCGGACTCGAAGTGCGAACCGACGCCGGCGGTAATCTCTTTGGCTCGCGCGCGGGCACGGCCAAACTTCCCGCGCTCCTGTTCGGCTCGCACATCGACTCGGTTCTGAAAGGCGGAAATTTCGACGGCGATGTCGGAAGCCTTAGCGCCGTCGAGGTGGTCCGCGCACTCAACGAAAATGGAGTAAAGACCCGGCACCCACTCGAAGTCGTTGTTTGGACCAACGAAGAAGGCAATCATTTCGGCATCAGCACAATGGGCTCGGGAATTGCCGCGGGCATACTTGGGCCAGAAATACTCACACGGCAAGACGAGCAAGGTCTCACGGTTGCGGATTGGCTTCGGCGTTACGGCCAGGATCCGGCACATCTCACCGACGCGCGCATCCCGCGCGGCTCGCTCGCCGCCTATCTCGAATTGCACGTCGAGCAAGGACCCAACCTCGAGCGCGCGAAAATTCCGATCGGCGTAGTGCAAGGCATCGTCGGACTGAAGCGTTGGCACTGCGCGGTTACTGGCTTCGCGAATCACGCCGGGACGACCCCGATGGACAGCCGCAAAGACGCTCTCGCCGCGGCAGCGCGCGCCTTGCTCGCTGTTCGCGACGTCGTCCGGTCTACCGAAGGCCGCCAGGTGGGCACGGTCGGCTATATAAAGGTGGAACCGGGTGCCGTGAACGTCATTCCCGGCCGTGCCGAATTTCCGATCGAGCTGCGCGATCTGGATGCGGCGAAGATCGATCAGATGTGGAACGAAATTCAAGCGAAGTTGAAGCAGATCGATACAGAGGAACACGTCGAAACCGCATGTACCCAACTCGACGACATCACGCCCGCCCGCACCGACCCCGCCATGCAAGCGGCGATTCGCGACGCCGCAAAATCGCTGGGCCTCGCCACTCTCGACTTGCCCAGCGGCGCCGTTCACGACGCGCAGTTGATGGCAAAAATCGCGCCCTTCGGCATGATCTTCATTCCCAGCCGCGGCGGCATCAGCCACGCCCCGCAGGAATTTTCGTCATGGCCCGACATCGCCAACGGCGCCGAAGTTCTCTATCGCTCCGTACTGCTTGTCGACACCCGGCTCAATCGCAACTAAGATGGAACTCGCGGTAACCCGATCGAGTCCTTCCGTCTATTTCCAGGCCCCCAGAATCGCACCCATCACCACATAGCAAACCAGTTGGTACCCCGTGTTGATCGCATACAGCTTTATGCTCTGCTTCATAAACAGCACGCCCGTCAGCTGCACTGTCGCCACAAACCCGAGCCACACATGCGCGCCGATCAGCGCGCCCAGTTGCACACCTTCTGCATGCATCGCGTGCAACAACAATCCAAGGATGAACGCCGACACGATGCTCGCGATCAACGAAACTCCGTACGCCGGCCCCGCGCTTTTCTGCATCTCCTTGCTCGCCGCTTTGTCGTCTGGATCGTAGCCCATCTCGCGCATCCATGGCCGCGCAAACAAGAACGGCGAATACCACAAAAATCCCACGACCATCGTCGACGCGGCCGCAACGAGCACCGCCCATATATTCAAGTGATGCATGTGCATCGAAGCTCCCTTTTAATCTGCGATTGGAATTTGAGAGAGAAACAGTGGCGTCATCCTACGCGCGTCCCCGCCAACCGCGAAGCCAAAACAAATCGCGCGCGCCGGCGGCCATGACTCTGCTAGCGCTCACGCGCCGGCCGGCCAACTCGCAAAAATTCACACGCGCAAATCCGTCGCCCTGTCGTACCATTTCCGCGCCATCGCAATTCTCAGGAGTCCAGCCATGTTCTCCACCAAAGAACATTCACGCCGCATCGGTGTGCTCGCAGCGACATCCCTAATCATCTCCGCCGTCCTCATCGCAAGCATCGTTCACGCACACGCCGCGCCTACGCCCTCGAAAGAAGAGATGACCCCGCTCCTCCTCTCCGTCCAGGATGCCCCGATTCCCTTCAACGGCTCCGACAGCAGCACCCACCTCGTCTACGAAGTCGCACTCACCAATTTCTCCAGCGGCGATGTCACCCTTGAGAAAGTCGAAGTCCTCGGCGACGGCGCCGAACTGCAGGCTCTCGACGCCGCCGAAATCGCCAAGCACATGCAACTGGTCGGCGCGCGCGAGCCCGTCGGCACGATGCCTAAAAGCTCGCAAGCTCTACTCTTCCTCCACGTCATTCTCCCCGAAGGCAAGCATGCTCCGCGCGAACTATCGCATCGCATCACCGCGCGCTTCGCCGCCGCGCCTCCAGGACGCCAGGAAATCACCGCCGCGGGCGGCGCGATCGCCGTCGATCATCGCCCCGTCGCTGTCATTGGATCGCCCCTTCGCGGTGACCGCTACGTCTCCGCCGACTCCTGCTGCGATGCCGTCCGGCACACCCGCGCCACGCTTCCGATCAACGGCCGCTTCTGGCTCGCGCAACGCTACGCGGTCGATTGGGAACAGATCAACGAACAAGGCCACATCTACATCGGCGCTCGCACCAAAGTGGAGAGCTACATGATCTATGGCAAGGAAGCAATCGCGGTCGCCGACGCCACCGTTTCGAGCATCACCGACGGCGCGCCCGAAGGAACTCCCGGCCAATATCCCACCGACATTAATCCCGCGGGTGCCGACGGCAATGCAGTCATCCTCGATCTCGGCCAGCATCGCTACGCCATGTACGCCCATCTTCAACCGGGCAGCATCAAGGTCCACCAAGGCGACAAAGTCCGCACCGGCCAGACCCTCGGCCTCGTCGGCAACACCGGTAACTCGCTAGTCCCTCACCTTCACTTCCAGCTGATGGATCAGCCGTCGTCGCTCGCCTCCAACGGCCTCCCCTACGAAATCGATCATTTCACCGTCACTGCCAAAGGCATCAGCACCGCCGCCTTCGACCAAGCGGAATCTGACGGCAGCCCGCTTCCCCACTCCATCCTCACGCCGCCGCTTCATCCCCAAAAAGCCTTGCCTCTCGACCAACTCATCATCAACTTCCGCTAGCCGCCGACTCCGCGCACGGGCACAGCACCGCTGCGCCCCGCGTCCGAGGGTGCGAGTGTAGAGGCGGGTTTTCCCCCGCCATCTTTCTTTATTTGGAGCGCGGCGCCCTCGCGCCGCTTTTGAGACCCACCAACATCACCAACGCACGCGTCACGCCCTGTTTCCCGTCGCGAAGCTCGTCTCGCCGTACATATAAACTTGTGCTTTCGCACCCGAAGCCAGAAGTCCACACAGCCCGCAAGCGCCACAAGCCTGAAATGGAACTTGCTGCTCGCAACGCCCGGCAACGCCGCGGCCTCAACGGATTCAGCAGCTGCAATGAGGTGGGTAAGGAAATCAGAAACGACAAAGCCGACCGCCGCCAGAACACAACCCCACGTTCGAATCACAGGCCCTCCGCCAGGACATCACAAAGCCTGGCCGGCAGCCAAGTGCCTTCAAACCAATCGAGAATTCACAGCGTACGAATATCGTAATTCTATGAACGCCCAAGTCGCGTTCATACGCGGGTATCTGATTTCGTACCACTAATCCCAATTCGAATCCAAAGTTTCAACGGCATTCGAGGCTCGCCACTACCAAGCCGTAGCCCAAATCATCTCGCTGGGACCGGGGCAGAAAACTCTTGCGGAATACAATCTCTTCCAGACTCCGACAGGAAAACGGGGTATGGCCCAAAAAAGCGAACCCCCAGCGAAACCCCGCGCCGCAGACGATGTAAAATCAAACCGACCAAAATGACCACTACAACCACAACCAAACCTAACTTCAACTTAACCGGCCAAGGCGCCCTAGTCACCGGCGCCGCCCGCGGCCTCGGCCGCGCCATCTCCCTCGCGCTAGCCGCCGCCGGAGCCGACGTCGCTCTCGGCCTCCGCGACGTCAACTCCGCCAAAGACCTAGTCGCCGAAATCGAAGCCCTGGGCCGTCACGCGCTCCCCTTGCAAATGGACGTCACGAAACTCGATCAAATCTCTCGCGCCGTCGAAACCGCCTCCACCGAATTCGGCAAGCTCGACATCCTCGTCAACAACGCCGGCAACGGCTTCACCAATCTCGCCATCGACATCCCCGAAGCAGAATTCGACGCCACGCTGAACATAAATTTGAAGGCGACGTTCTTCGCCGCCCAGGCCGCCGCAAAAATCATGATCCGCCAAAACTCTGGCCGCATCATTAATATGGGTTCCCAAGCCGGATTCGCCGCGCTCCCCACCGAATCCATCTACTGCGCCAGCAAAGCCGCCGTCTCGCATCTCACAAAATGTCTCGCCGTCGAGTGGGGCAAATACAACATCACCGTCAACGCCGTCGCCCCTACATTCATCAAGACACCCGGCACCGAAGAAGCCCTGGCCGATCCAGCATTCCGCGCCGACGTCATCGAGCGCATCGCCGGCCTTCACCGCATCGGCGAACCCGTAGAAGTGGCAGGCACCGTAGTCTTTCTAGCCTCACCTGCCGCCTCACTCATCACCGGCCATACCATCCTCATCGACGGAGGCTGGACCGCCCGCTAACTTCCGCAACCTTTCCCCGCTGGCTTGGCCTTTTCTTGGGTGCCGCACCCTCCCGGTATGAGGAGGGTGCAGGTTTAGAGCCCAATTCGAGCGCGGCCGAATGAATGGAGAAAAGAGTCAACGAAGCAGCACGGATTTTGAGGGCGCAAGAAAATCACTCATGAACAAAATCACAACACTCGACATGAACTGGGTAGGCCGCCCCAAATCCATCGCAGCCGCGCTCCTGGAATCCGAACATCACCGCGCGCTGATCGACCCCGGTCCCGAATCAACGCTAGCGACGCTCCGCGAACAACTCGGCCAACGTGGAATCACAATCTCCGATCTCAACGCAATCTTGCTCACGCACATTCATCTCGACCACGCCGGCGCCACCGGAAAACTAGTCCGCGAAAATCCCAAACTCAAGGTCTACGTCCACGCCAACGGCGCCCCTCACATGGTCGACCCGTCGAAACTTCTAGCCAGCGCGGGCCGCCTCTGGGGCGACCAACTCCCAATCCTCTTCGGCGAAACGCTGCCCGTGCCACAAGAGAATCTGCAAATCCTCGAAGGCGGCGAAACGCTCAATCTTGGCCAGCGGCAACTCGACGTCGCCTACACGCCTGGCCACGCGTCGCACCACGTCACGTACTTCGACGACCTCGAAGGCCTAGCCTTCATCGGCGACGTCGGCGGAATCCGCATCGACAACGGCCCATACATCCTCCCGGCCACTCCCCCGCCCGACGTCGATCTCACGCTGTGGGATCGATCCTTCGAGACCATCCTGTCACGCCGCCCGTCGAAACTATTCCTGACACACTTCGCATGGTCCAACGACCCAGCCGCCCACCTAGCCGAATTCCGCGAACGCCTGCACCGCTGGTCCGCCACAGCTGAATCCGCCCTAAAAAATGCCGCCATCGTCGCTGAATCCTCCGAACCAAAATCCTCCGCGAACGCTGAAATCACGCACAAAGCCGCAACCGCGAAGGCCGCCGGATCCAAATCAGTAGCAACTGACGAAGCCGCCCGCGCCGCCGCAGCGAAAATCGAAGCCCTCGCAATGCAAGCCTTCGTAAAAGAATGCCGAGCCGAAATGGACGCCACCTTAGGCCCCGCCGAGTCCGAACATCACGCCTTCACCGGAGGCCTAGACCTAAGCTTCCAAGGCCTATCCCGCTACCACCGCAAGCGCCCCGACGCCCTGCCATGAACTGAAATCGGATCGCCCGCTCAAGAAGACCGATTTCAGACAGGAGTCTGGACGTTGGCAAGAACATCGACGTGAGAACACGATTTTCGACATGCGACTCTTTGATGAATGCGGGCTACTTGATCGATTGCAGCGCCGGGCCAAGCCAGTTGGTCAGTACACGACTGATGGAAGGAAATTGCACGGCGAGTAAACTGAGCACCGGAATCGCGCCCGCCGAAAGCAACTGCACCCAGAATTGAAATCCCACTTCGCCCTCAGCCGTCGAGGTCAGCCGGCTCAACGCCGGGTCGCGGTGCATTTGCGAATACACAAACGCGACAACGCCCCCCAAAACTAAAATCAGCAACACGGCCAAAGTAAACATGTCGGGGTTCGGCTCGAACGGATACGAACTGATTGAGAACAGCAGGAAGAGAAAAATACCGATCGCTTCGAGCACGAGGGTGCGAATACGCAGTAAAACCGAAGTCAGAAAATTCGCGTAGACCAAAGATACAAATTCTTCCGCGACAAGTTCCATCGGGGTCTTGTCGTCGGGCTTGTTCTTCCAATCTTTCGGCAAATCGGAGGCGACCGGCAACACGTCTTGGCGCCATGACGGGCCGAGGAAGCACTTCAGCACCGTGCCCGCCGTCTTGGCGAGTTGCTGCTGCAGCTCTCCAAACGTATCCATCAGGCTGGCGATCTTCTCCAACGGCTTGGGATTTTCATTCGTAACTTCAGCGATCTTGTCGAATTCGCGAAGCGCGCGCGCCTGAAGGCTAAAACTTCGATCGATCTGTGTCTTCACGGCGCGCAAGCTGCATTCCCTTCCATTCTGCACGGGAAATTCGGGCAGAAGATGCGAAGATGCCAGGTCGGCTTGAACGGCCGTTTGCAGCCGGCGCAGGCTCTGCAATTCGCGGGATACATATTTGAAGGAATCGCGAAGCGCGCTCCCGGTCGGCGCCCAAATGAGAGACCAGGAAAAATCCTGCAGATTCCGGAACGCGTCGCGCAGCGGCAAATTATCCAGCCCGCCGAGGAAGCGACGGCATTCGTTCCAGACCCACATCAGTCGTGACAGACAACCGAGAAACAGAACGACCCAGAGGAGGACTATAAAAAAGTACATCGAATCGTAGTTCCGGCCTTCGAAAGTTTGAACCGGATGAAAATTGTGAATATCGATGGTCAGAAGTACGAAGGGCGTCAGCAACAAAAGCACAGGACCGAACACGCGCCAACTCAATGACAGTGATGTCGCCATCTTTCGCAAGTCTTCCTGATCCTCCTCACTGACGCGAAAATAGTCGCGCGGCAAGTCGGCGCAGCGAGGCAAACGCGGGCGACGGACGTCGGTCACGGCCACCGCCTGCAACTCATACCACGACATGCAGTAAGCCGCGCCGATTAGAAACAAAATCGGCAGAAGTGGTGAAACGCCGGAAAGCATATGCATCGACCGGTAGGCCGTGAGGCTGGTGAGCCAATACCTGGGGCCGAACCAAGGCGAGAAGACGCTCAGTGCGAGGACTGTGATCCCCACCAAGAGCCGAACGGCGATTCCAGACTCGCCGCGGAAGTGCAAATTCCAGCAGACCCAATACGTCAAGGAGAGGGGCAACAACATCAAGCCGAAAGTCAGCAAGAAACATTCGCGCTCCGAAATAGCGGCGTAGCGCGTACCCAACAAAAGAAGCGCGATGGACGCCAGCGCCGCGGCTCCCCAAGCGAGCAAGCGTGCTCTTCGGGTCCGCGAGCCGAGACTCTCGGACTCTCGCACTTCTCTCCGCGCCGACTCGGTGTCTACGAACGGCGTCTCGGATTTTCCGGCTTTTCGCATGCCGTTTACCGCGTTTCGATTGCCGTTTTGGTGCGGCTTCGCATGCGGATCTTCGATGGGCCCGAAACGAGCTTTGATTTCAGACCCGGAAAAAATCGTGCCGTAACAAACCAACCAGGCGTGAACGGAGAGCAGAAGGACGACGAACGAAAAGAAGAAGATCCAAGGCTTTGGAGTCGCGGGCCAGGTGCCCGGATGGGGCGTATGTCCTTCATCATTGACAGCGTGCAGGCTGCTGGAGGTATCGCGCAGCAGGGTTGCGGTCATCCAGTACCCATCGCGAGCGAGCATGGTGATCCAGAGCTGAGGCGCCAGTTCACACGAAGCGGAAGAGTCCCCGTTGAAACGCCAATCCTCGAAATTGCCGTACCCGGAGTAGTGAGCGGGCGGCAAGTCCGCCAGATTCCGGGACGGAGGAATCGCAAAAAGTCGATCGCCGGTATGGGGAGATTTGCCGATGGCCAGGAGCGAAACCATGGCGTTGTACACACCCTGGTCGGAACTACCCGGAAAGGCGCGCTGCGAGCGAGGCGTCTTGTGGTCCGCTCGAATCGGATGGCAGAGAAAACGATTGATCTCGGGAACCAGGGAATACGCACTGATGCCGAGAACGCCATGCAACAAGCCGTCGTCTTCGCGCGCATACAGAAGATCAGGAGCAGTAACAACGACGCGGCCTTCGGGATAATTTTGGCGGAGGTACCGGGTCAGAAAAAGCTGATCGACGGCATCGGAAGCGCGAAGGATAACGAATTTGGGATGCTTGTCTCGAAGCCGCGCGACGATGCCCAGCATCACGGCTTCTTGCGAGAGGGGAAATTGAATTTTCGCGTAGGACGCGACCGAATCGTCTTCGCTGCCGGTCGCTTGCAGGTCGAGAGGCAAAACGGCGCGGCCGCCGGAAGAGTCCTGAGGCGGAACAGTTACGCCGACGAATTTCTGATATGCGGCGCGAAAGTGAGAAATGCCACGGGGAAACTGCAACTTGAGAAGCGGAGAGTCGTGTTTGTGCGAGGCACTATCATCCTTGTCGATCGATCCGCCGTCGTACGGTCCATAACCAAGCGTACACCTTGGATCGGTTTCGTTTTCCGGCTTGGAATCCTGGTCAACGGGCGGGCTGCTGTAGCCGTAGGACGTTTCATCTTCGGACAGGATTGCGGTGTCCTGAGGTTTGTATCCGCGCCCTTTGATCGTGAACTCAAGAAATCTCCGAATAACGCTATCTTCTCCCTCTTGAAAAGGAACGAAGCGAACGTTAGGGCGAACGGATTGCCGAAACCAGCAGGACTGGGATGTGCCGCGTGCGCTCCCGCTGAAGACGAAAACGCGGCGGGCGTCGCCGATTAGGTTCCGATCGAGATCGAGAGCGCGAGATAAAGAATACAAAGACCCGGAAGATGACGGACCGAGAATCAGCAGAGGGACATCGGATTTCGGGAGCACGGCTTGACTCGAATGTGCGACGTGTTCGATCTGAGTCGATCCCTGGGCGTTCGCGAGCGCGCCGGCCGGTTTCTGCTCTCTTGCGGCCGCGGAAGGCTGAGCGGGACAGCCACCGTGAATCTCGCACATAATCTGCAACGCGCTTGTGAACTGATTCTTGTGAATGCCCGCGGTTGGCGTTTCGCCGACCACAAAAACGAAAAGTGGGCCCTGTTGATCTTGATCTGATTCCTGACTTTGATCGGGTCGAGCGCGATTCTCCTGCGCGGGGCGGAAGATCATGAGACCCGGGAGCGATTCGCGCGCGGCGATCGCCGCTTCTTCGTCCTCTCGCTTCTGAAAGTCGTTGGATTCGGGATGGGTGGAGGAATCCCAGGGCATGGTGGCACGATCGAAATCGTAGCCTTCTTCCTGAGCTGCCTGCTGAATGGTTTCGACACCGCGATCGAAGAAGAGATTGAGTTCGGTGTGAACGGGATCGGGAGCGAGCACGATGAGGAATCGAACATGCGAGCGCTTGCACGTTGGAACGTTCCAGTGAGCGATGAGGTCTTGCTCGGAGGCCACAGCACCGCAAGCGGTGCGGATGGGACCGGAGGGCGCTTCGCGATACACGCCGAAAAATGCTTCGATCGTGTCGCTCAAGTCCAGAGCGCCGGCACCGAGCGACGGGTTGAGACGCTGCTTGGCGGGCGCCGGTCCACCCTTTTCTTTTTTTGCGGACTCCGATTGGGAGGCGTCCCGAGGAGCGGCGGGAGGTGCAGCGCCGCCGGGAGACATGAATCGCAGCGCGCCGGTGGCAATCAAGACCAGAGCGATGAGGAGGCCGCCCTTTTTTTGCATTTGCCGAGCCTGTACCACTATGCCGGTGCGGTTCGAGGGAGCCGTGCGGCGGAATGGGCGAGAGACTACGCCAGAAGCGGGTTAGATGCAAGGCACTTTACGAAATGCTTCATGCTTGGTTGTGATACCAAGCAGGGGGTTAATTTAGTTGGCGTCCGCGGTGTGGGCGGAATCCGGTTCGGTGTCGTCTTCGGCGTGGTCGGGGGGCGGCGCGTCTCGACTCCCGGTGGCTGCCGCGGATTCGCCAGCACCGGCAGCGGATTCGCTTGCGCTTGACGCGGAGGGCTCGGCTGCGGACGCATGCGCTTCCGGTGACGGCCTGGTTGGAGCGGCTGGTCGTGATGACCCTGCGGGCGACGCTGCCGGCTCGGATGTCGACTGATCGGGAGCGTCGGCGGCCTCGAATCGGGCGGTTAGGGCTTCGACCAGGAGATCTACGATTTTTTTGGCGGCAGAGCCGTCGGAATCTTTGTCGGGGTTGAATTGCGCTACGTCCAGGCCGAGGAGATTTTTGTGGGAGACAAATTGTTGTAAGGATTCGCGGACAGCTTCTAGATTCAGGCCGCCGGCGGAGGGGACGTTTACGGCGGAAAGTTCGTCCTGGCCGATTACATCTAAGTCGATGTGCAAAATGAACTCGCGGGTGTCGGCATGCGAGTGGGCCAGGGCGTCGCATGCGGCTTTTCGCGCGCCTGCGGCCGTGATTTGTTCGGCAGTGACGTGGCGCAGCGGAGACTTCGCAAGCACTTCCTGTTCCGGCGGGTCGAGTCGGGTGATTCCATAGAGCAGAACGTCGGGTTCCCGGACGAGGGGAGTTTCACCCCAGAAGCGGACCAATTCGGGGGCGCCGCGGCCGATGATGTGGGCCACGACCATGCCATCGATGCGGCCGGATGGCGTCGTGGCGGGCGTATTGAGGTCAGCATCGCGGTCGAACCAGATCAGGTTGAGATGTTTGTAGTACCGGCGGGCGCCGGTTAGCAGGCCGATGGATTGGACGCAGTCGCCGCCGAGCACGAGGACCAGAGCGCCACTCTTCATGGCGACTTCGGCGTGAACTTTTAGATCGTTGAGTCCCGCGACGATCGCGGGAAGATTGCGCGCGCGGCGATGTTCGTCATCGTCGGCGAAGAGGCGCGGGGCGCAGTCGCCGTAGTCGTGCACTTCGAAGCCGACGGACTTGAGGCGATCGACCAAACCAGCGGCGCGAAGTGCGGCGGGGGCTTTTTCGCTGCCGGGCTGGAAGGCGGCGGCGCTGGAAGGCGCGCCGATCAGGGCAATCTTCTTCGGCTGACGGACGATTTTGACCGCCAAAGTTTGGCTCCTTGTGATGTGTTCCCAGCTTGCCTGGCTGGGCGCCTCGTTTTTTATTGCAAGTACCGGCGGCTCGGAGTTTTCTCGCCGAGCGGTTCCTGCAACGGATCCCCTGAATCTGACGCTTGCTGCTTGAAAGCCGGTACTTCAGGGGCTAAGGCCCCAACTTACGGCATCACGCCGGAGCTAAAGCTCCGACCAACAAATCTTCGGTGCTACAAAAATCTAACGGCGCGGGGCGGCGGCTATTGTCGCCAGCTCCGGCGGCAGCGTGAAGCGCACGTCTTCGCGAATCAAGTCGAGGTCGCGTTGATCGGTGAAACCGATCTCTGCAAGCCGATTGCTCACCTGTTCGACTAAAACCTCGGGAGCCGACGCACCGGCGGTTAGACCGACGCGTTGCACACCTTCGAGCCACTTGGGATCGATATCCTTTGCTGAGTCGATGAGCTGCGCCGCGACGCCGCTGCGCTTTGCGACTTCTACGAGACGATTCGAATTCGAACTGTTGGGTGAGCCGACGACAAGAATGAAGTCGACGTCTTTCGCGACTTGCTCGACGGCTTCCTGGCGATTCTGGGTGGCGTAGCAAATGTCGTCGCTGGCCGGGCCTTTAATCGCGGGGAATTTCTGGCGAAGGCGCGCGACGATCTCCTGCGTGTCGTAAAGGCTGAGCGTAGTCTGCGTGAGGAACGACAGCTTTTCGGGATCTTCGACTTCGAGCGCGTCCACGGCATCGACGGAGTCAACGACGATAGTGCGATCAGGAGCTTCGCCGGAGGTGCCGACGATCTCCTGGTGATCCTTGTGGCCGATCAAAATGATGGTGCGCTTTTCGCGAGCAAACTTGAGCGCTTCCAGGTGCACCTTGGTGACCAGTGGGCAGGTCGCATCGATGACCTTGAGGGAGCGATCTTTGGCTTCCTGGCGAACCGTCGGAGGTACGCCGTGTGCGCTGAAAACCAGGACTGCGCCGTTGGGCACGTCACTAATGGCTTCGACGAAGATCGCGCCTCGGCGGCGTAACTGCTCGACAACATAGGTGTTATGGACGATTTCGTGGTGGACGTAGACGGGTGCGCCGTAGGCTTCGAGCGCCAATTCGACGATATCTACCGCGCGGACGACGCCCGCGCAGAAGCCGCGGGGTCTCACCCGCAGCAGGATTTTTCCGTTCTTTTCAGTAGCAGTCGGCATCATCATCCTAAGATATAGGTTCTAAAGACTCTATCATACCTCAACGTTGAGCCTGCGCCACTTTTGCTTGGGTTGCATGCGCTGGCCCGCTGGTGCTTGGGTCGCAAGCGTCGACCGGGTGCGGCACCAATTGCTCGGCGAATTTTGAGGCGATAACAACCCGCGACACGGTATAGTTTGGCTTAGGACAGCTCAGCTACAGGTCGCGAATCGATCGAATCGAGTCCCCAGGCCAAGCCAAGAATCGGAGGCGATAGAGAAATGACTGCTTCTACTCCCGTATCTGCGTCCGGAGGGTCCGCGCCTGCTCCCGCGGGAGGTACGCGTCCAGGCGAGGTGCTCATGCAACTCGTGACGGGCTACATGGCGTCGGCTGCGTTGTACGCCGCGACGAAATTGGGGATACCGGACATATTGAAATCGGGGGCGAAACCGGCGCAGGAAATCGCGCGGGCATGCGGCGCGAACGAGGATGCCGTGTATCGGGTGATGCGCGCGCTGGCTTCGGCGGGAGTGTTCACGGAGAACGCGCCGCGCACGTTCGCGCTGACCGCCGAGGGCGAGATGCTTCTTTCAGATCGTACGGATTCCCTGCGGCCGATGGTGCTATGGCTCGACAACAAAATGCATTTCGACACGTATCCGGAATTACCGTACGCGATGAAAACCGGCAATACGGTCACCGAGAAAGTGTATGGCGAGTCGTGCTTCGGATATTTCGAGAAGAATCACGAAGAATCGAAGGTCTTTAACGATGCGATGACGGGATTCAGCCGGATGTTCACGCCGGCGGTGCTCGACGCGTATGACTTTTCGTGGCTCAACGGAAAAACGCTGGTGGATATTGGCGGCGGACACGGGTTTGTGCTGACTTCGATCCTGAAGAAGTATCCAGAGATTCGCGGTGTGGTGTCGGACCTCGAGCACGTCGTTGCCGGCGCGCCCGAGATGATTCGAAATGCAGGAGTGGAGAGCCGCTGCACGACGCACTGCAGCGATTTTTTCGCGTCGGTGCCGCCCGCCGATGCGTACATCATGAAGCACATCATTCATGACTGGGACGATGAGAAAGCGACGACGATTTTGCGAAATTGCGCTCGCGCGGGAACGGGCAAGACGCGGGTGATTTTGATGGAGTCTGTCGTGGCGCCGGGAAACGAACCGCACTTTGCGAAATGGCTCGATCTGGAAATGTTGCTGTTGCCAGGCGGGAAAGAGCGCACCGAGGTCGAGTTTGCGAGATTATTTGAGGGAGCGGGATTCAGGCTCACGCGCGTGGTGCCGACGAAGGGGGCGCTTTTCGTGGTGGAAGCCGAGAAGGTGTAAGACTTCGTGCCTTTGGATGTTGTGGGGCGGGCCGCGGCGTGATGTTGCGGCCCGTTTTCATTTTTTGGTGTTCGTCGTCCAAATTGGCGCTGGCTTGCGGCGTTTTTCAGACGCAGACTGCCGATATGATTTCTGGACCAATTCGAATTGAACCCATCGTGCTGGACGGCGTGAATGTCCGACTGGAGCCGTTGTCGCAAGCGCACCACGCTGGATTGTGCGAGATCGGGCTGGCGGAGGAATTGTGGCGGTGGATTCCGAAGCCGGTTTTGACGGCGGAGGATATGCGAGCATACATCGAACTGGCTTTGACCGAGCGGGCAAACGGCGTGTCGATGCCGTTTGTGCAGATCGAGAAGGCGACGGGGCGCGTGATCGGAAGCACGCGGTACATGAATATCGACAAGGCGCACCGGCGGCTGGAGATCGGATGCACGTGGATTGCGCCGGCTTGGCAGCGGACGGCGATCAATACGGAGTCGAAATATTTGTTGATGCAGCACGCGTTTGAGGACTTGGGATGCATGCGCGTGGAGTTGAAGACGGACTCGCTGAACGAGAAATCACGCGCGGCGATTTTGCGGATAGGTGCCAAACAGGAAGGGATTTTTCGGAATCACATGATGATGGACAACGGGCGGGTGCGACACACGGTTTATTTCAGTGTGATCGATTCAGAGTGGGCTGCAATGAAGGCGGAGTTGGAGCGGAGCCTCCGGCGGTAGCGTTTATCCAGACCTAAAGCTGGTTTGCGGCTTTTTGTGGTGATTGCGAACTGGCCTTAAGTACGGTTTCGTTTTCGAGGCGCGGGGCGATTTCGGCGCTCCCTTGCGTGTTCTCAACCTTACAATTGAGTTGGAATCGGATAGTGACTGCAGCGCGTGTGTCGCGTTGTGCGAATCCGGCGGGGACGGAGAACGTTTTGCAGAATCGAACGAGCAACGAAAAGCGGCGCAGCGAGCGCATGAAATTGAAGATGCCGGTGATGGTCACGACGGCGACGGTGGATGGCCGCGAGATGCAAGAGGTAACTGAGACGGTGATTGTCAACGCACACGGCGGATTATTTCGCTCGACGATGGAATTTCTGGTGGCGCAGCCGCTCGTTTTGACGAACTTGAATACGAATCTGAAGGAAAGCGCACGCGTGGTGCATGCGGAGGCACTGGAGAACGGCGGATTTGGAGTTGCGTTTGAGTTCGATAACGCGGCGCCGGAGTTTTGGCAGGTCGAGGATGCACCGGACAATTGGACCGTGCTCGGATTGAGTCCGCACGGAGAAGAGGCCGCGAGCTGAACGAATCGTTTGTTCGCCAAAGCCGGCGAGTTTGATATGCTCGCGGTTAGATGAGTGATTTTGATTCGCATGTCGGCGCCGATTCGGCTCCGAGTACCCAACAAAATACAGATCGAGTAAGCGGCGGGATCGCGCGGGCGTGGTGGTTTGTGCCCGCGATCGTCGCGGCGACTTACTTTGCTGCGCACCTGTGTACAGCGACGCGCTACGGATATTTTCGTGACGCGCTGTACTACCTGGCTTGCTCGGAACATCTCGACTGGGGTTATATCGATCAGCCGCCGCTGATTGCGGTTGTTGCCTGGCTGGCGCGGCACACATTCGGCACTTCCCTGCGCGCGCTGCTCTTATGGCCCGTGTTGGCGGGTTGCGGGCGGATTATTTTGGTTGCGGCGTTCGCGCGCGAACTCGGCGGGAAGCGATACGGAGCGGCATTGGCGGCGGTGCTCGCGGCGGTTCCTGCAGTGTGGATCGTCATCGATCATCAGTTCGCGATGAATGCATTCGAGCCGCTGTTCTGGACGGGATGCGCGTTTGTGTTGCTGCGCATGATTCGGACCGGCGACGCGCGGCTGTGGCTCGCGTTCGGCGCGATTGGCGGGTTGGGCCTCGAAAACAAATACTCGATGGGATTTTTTGCGGCGGCACTGCTGCTGGGATTGCTGCTCACAGCCCAGCGAAGGCTGCTATGGACTCCGTGGTTGCTGGCTGGCGGCGGCGTCGCGCTGCTCATTTTCCTGCCGAATCTGGTTTGGAACATTCATCGTCACTGGCCGTTTTTCGAGTTGATGAGGAATATTCGGGCGTCGGGACGCGACGTTGCTTTGCCGGCGCCGGCGTATCTCGGGCAACAGGCGTTGATGATGGGGCCGCAAACTTTGCCGTTCTGGTTGGCTGGACTCGGATTTTATTTCTTCTCACGTCGTGCCACGGCTTATCGGGTGTTCGGGTGGGCTTTCGCGCTGACGGTTGCGTTTTTCCTAGTGATGCACGGCAAGGACTACTACTCCGCGCCGGCGTATCCCGTGATGCTCGCCGCTGGCGCAGTTGTTACAGAGAGGTTCTTCGATTCGGCACGATTCGCGACGCGCTCGAAACTCCGTACAATCTTCCGAGGCGCGACATTTCGGGTGCTGGTGGCAATGTCGTTGGTGATGACGTTGTTGGTTCTGCCCGTCCTCCCAGTCGATAAGTTCATTGCCCTCCAAAAATGGATCGGTGTTGAGCCTTCACGCACCGAGAAGAATCAATTCGGCGCAGCGCTGCCTCAATACTATGCGGACGAATTTGGCTGGCCGGAAATGGTCGAGCAGGTTGCGCGCGTGTACCACTCGCTGCCGCCTGCGCAGCAGGCAAAAACCGCGATTTATACGGAAAACTATGGAGAAGCCGGCGCGATTGATTTCTTTGGCGCGCGGTATGGTCTGCCGAAAGCGATTTGCGCGCACCAGAATTATTTTTTGTGGGGCCCGCGAGAATATACGGGCGAGATCATGATCCTGGTCGGGTCGCAGCACATCGAGGAGGCGCGGGGGCATTTTGCGTCAGTCGAGGTGGTGGCGAAGTTAGACAACCCGTATGCGATGCCGCATGAGAATCGGCCGATCTTGCTGGCGCGGGGGCTGAAGGGGAATTTGCAGCAGAGTTGGGCGCGGCTGAAGAATTGGGATTGAGTGGTTGAGGTTGCGTTCCAGCGATGGCTGCCGTTGCGATTCTCGGGGCGTTTGGCTGGTGACGTTGGCCCCGCAAAGGCGGCGCCGGGGCGCCGCACTCCACATAGGGATTGGCGCATTTTGACGTTTTCTGTGGCGGCACATCGTGCGTTGTGGGCGCAACTATCGGGCTCGACTGGGGTTCCATGGGGTGCGTAGCGATGCACCGGCCCGGAGGTCGAGGAATGTCGGTTGCAAGCGTTTCTAGGTCGAGTTTTGGCGGTTTGCATTTGAGCGGCTCGCACATGGCGAAGTGGAAGATGCCGCTAGTATTGGCGGCTGCGGTGATGTTCGCGTTTGTCGCGGCAGGTTGCGACGACCACGTGCAAGTGACGCGCGACCCCGACGTATTGATTCGGCACGGCGCGACGTGGGCGTGGACGCCCGAGCCGCAACTGGCAGCGACGCAGGACAACCGACGCGTGCTTTCGCGTGACAATATGGGGCGCGAACAGCCGCCGCGCGACATGGGGCGCGAAGACAATCCGAACAATGTGATCGTGCAGGACCGCGTCAAGCAGGCGATCCAGCAGTCGCTGATGTCGAAGGGCATGGTGCAGGTTTCCGATCCGGCGGCGGCCAATTTTCTGGTGGATTATCACTTCGCGGTCGAGCGGCGCAATGAAACGGTGCAGACGGTATACCCTGGCGCGTATCCGGGGCTGGTTTGCGGACCGTACGGCTGCTATAGCGGCTGGGGTTACGGGCCAGCGGCGGTGGGATATGAACGCGTTCACTGGCGCGCGGGAACGATCGTATTTGACCTGACGCAGCAGCCGTCGCGACACCAGGTTTATCGCGCCGTCGGAGAAAAGCCGCTGCGGCGCGATACGTTCTCACTGACGCAGGACGAGATCAACGGCTTGGTGAATCACCTGTTGAAGGACCTGAAGACGAAGAAGTAAAGCCGCGATTGATGGCAATCAACGATGGGTCGGCAGAGACCGGCTCCGTGCCCGTCTCTTTTTATGAACTTATTTTGGTCCGAACGCAACCACCGAAGTTTGGGTACCGACATAGACTTTGCCGTTGGCGATCATCGGTGTGATGAATTTGTTGCCGCTGAACTGGCCATTGGAGCTTTGTGTGGAGTTGTAGAGCTCCGTGGCAAGATTGGTGGCGTCGTAGGCGTGAAGCACGCCATTGTTGCCATTTTCGACGACCCAAACGATGCCGTCGCTTGCGCCGTTTGCTGAGATTGCCGGAGTCGCGCCCGGATACCCGAAGCTGTGCGAACTGTGAGAGGACGGCGACGTCGCGAGTTTTCCGCCTGAAATCGGAAACGCCTTGATCGAGTCACCAACCGCACCGTAATAAACGACACCGTTGAAGTAGCTCGGCTTGGACCACACGCCGCCTGACAACGCGCCGTTGATCTGCTGATAGATATTGTCTTTGCTCGAATTAAATTTCCCCATGTTGTCGCGGTCGACGACATAAATATTTTGGTCTTTGCCCGAGCCGACAGCGAGGTGGCGCGTCTGTCCGTTGGAATCGACGACGTCGGGCAGGAGCAGTGGGCCTCCCGAACCGAAATCCGTGTCAGCGTTGGATTCCATAACGGTGTTGAACGGCGTGAAGTAGTCGAGCAGGGCGAGAGGCAGGGTGGAGGAAAGTTTTGCGAAGCAATTGCCGCAATTTTTGTTGGTGGGAAAACCATTGGAGTCCAGCGTCGTCCCGAAGTCGCCGTTGCCGATGATGAAGTAGATGTTGCCAGAAGCGTCGGCAGCGGGCGCGGCGCCGGCCATCCAGATGCCGCCTTCATTGCCGTTGGGAACCATGTTGATGACGCCGGACTGGTGGAGCGTGTCGGCGTTGTAGGCCATCACCCAGGATGTGTAGGGACCGGCGTCACAATGGGAACCCCATGTGGTGAAAATCGTGCCGCCGATTTGTAGGAGGCCGGGGCGCTCGTTGTATTGCGCTGGATCGAAAACCACGTTCCCGTTCGAGCTATTGGCGCCAGACCCGGGAAAAGTCGCGGTGATTGTGGTCGGTCCGCCGAAGAGCTCTTTGCCAGTAGTGAGATCGAGAGCATGAATGCGATGGATGTAGTTGCCGGAGGAGGTTTTCGAGACAGCGATGAGATAGATCGCGTTGCGCGAACGGTCGATCACGGGCGTTGAAGTGATACCGATTTCCGGAGTGACCTGTCCGCAACCGCGATCGTCGCTCGACGTTTCACCGGAAGAAAACATCGAGCTATGCCACAGAGTTGTCGCGGAGTTGCCGCTGACGCTGTCGGCGTCGAACGCATAGACCGAATCGTGTTCGGTGACAACGTAGAGCACATTTTTCGTGCCTTGGATGGGGATCGCAACGTTGGACAGGTAGAGCGGCTGCGCGTCAACGTGGCCATCAACCGAGAAAGCGCCGAGCAAGCCGAATTTCGAGGAGTTGACGTTGGCGGGAGTGAGAGTGGTCTCGTGGGTATTTTCTCCGGTACGCAGATTGTCGTAGTGATAGGTGATGACATCCAACGTGGAGCTGCCGCCAGGTGGGGTGCCGCCGCCTGTGGCGTTAACCGTTAGCGAAGCCGAGGTGCTGGTTACGGTGCCGACGGAATTGGAAATCACGACGTCGAATGTTTCGCCGTTGTCGGAAGTTGAGGTCGCGGGAGTTGAATACGATGTGGACGTGGCGCCCGCGATATTTGTGTGATTTTTTTGCCACTGATAGGCCAGCGTCGGGGAGCCCGAGGCGGTGACCGTGAACGTGGCGGATTGGCCAGCCGTGACGGTTTCGCTGGCCGGCTGCGTGATGATTTTGGGGGCGCCGCTGCTTTGCGGCGTCGACGTCACGGTAAGGGTCGCGATGTTGCTCGTCGCATTGCCGGCGGAGTTGCTGACGACGACGGAAAATTTGGCGGCGTTGTCGGCGGACGCGGCGGCGGGCGTCGTGTAGGACGCAGACGTAGCGTTTGCGACGGTCACACCGTTTTTCTGCCACTGATAGGTGAGCGGCGCGGTTCCAGTGGCGGCCACGATAAAGGTAGCCGAGTTGCCGACGGCGACGGACTGACTGGCGGGTTGCGTGGTGATTGTCGGTGCAGTCGCGCCGCCCGATCCATTGCCGGAATTGCTCCCGTTCGGGCTCGTGATGGCGACGCCCGAACAGCCGGCGAGCGAGGCGATGGCGAGCGCAGCCAGCAAAAGTCGGAAGGCGGCAGTATGGCTCGCATGCAAAAGTGAGATGGTTCGCATGTTCTTAGATTAGATACCTGCGAGGGGCAACCGCATCTGGCCCGAAGAACAGTTGTAGTGCAGGTACTGATTGGGAACGAACGCGTTTCAACATTCTGCAGGTGCTGTTAAGGGTTGTACGCCCTTCGTGCTCACGTTGACGTTTAAAATTGCAGGGCCGGACACAATGCGAGAACTCGAAGGGTGAGGCGCACTTTTCCACCTGGGAAGAATGCGCTGAGCAGCGGTGAGCGCGCCTCTGTACAAAAGTACAGTTGAGGTTGTGGAAATCGTGTATCGCCGATGTCCTCGAACTGAGGTGCGCTGAGGAAGTTCTCTTCGAGGTGTCAGCCACAGTTCGCCGGACGGCTTGATTGGGATGAGCTCTGCTTCTTGCCAGCGCGTGGCCTTACCTCTATTCTCTTTAGCCTTATGATTCTCGAAGATCGAGTCGCGCTCATCACAGGATCGGGACGTGGCATTGGCCGCGCAATGGCGCGATTGTTTGCGAACGAAGGCGCTCGCGTATTTCTAACCGCGAGGAGCGAAGCGGACCTGATCGCAGCCTCTTCCGAAATCAATGTCGGATCGAGCGGGGCTGATATAGCCGCCTTCGTAACGGCCGATCTCGCGTACGAATCGGATTGCGCGCATGTGGTCGCGGCGGCGCACGACAAATTTGGACGCATCGATATTTTGGTGAACAACGCGGGGCACTACGGACCCGTCGTGCCTGTCGAGGAGTATCCGCTGGCGGATTTCGACAACGTGATCGCGGTGCACCTGCGCGCGGCGTTCCTGCTCAGCAAATTGACGCTGCCCGAAATGTATCGGCGCGGGTCCGGCGTGATCCTGAATATTTCAAGCCTTTCAGCGAAGTCGGCGTTCGGATGGGGCTCGGCTTATGCGGCGGCGAAGGCGGGCATGCTCGGGCTCACGCGCGTGACCGCGGCGGAAGGGGCGCGCCAAGGCGTCCGCGTGAACGCGCTCTGCCCTGGTCCGGTGACGGAAACGGTGATGTCCAAGGAGCTGGGCGCCACGCTCGCGAAAAAACTCGGCGTAAGCCCCGAAGAGCAACTCGCCGGATTCCTCAACACCATCCTGCAGGGACGCGGACAGACCGCGGACGAAATCGCGCGTGCGGCGTTATTTCTGTGCTCGGATGCGGCGAGCGCGATCACCGGGCAAGCGATCAACGTGGACGGCGGCGCGGCATTTTTCTGAAACCACCGCGAAACGGATAGCCTGCGACACGCTGAAAAGAACCCATTTAAAATAACAAACAGTACTTTTACCCTACTGTACTCCGCACCGCTTCACCTCGCTCGAGCGTGGAATCGATTCGTTGACTTGCCTGCTAGGTGACCCTAAAATTCGTGCAACGCTGCACTTAGCTTGGTCGCATTTCGCTTGGCATCACCATGCTTGGCCAAACCATCTCGCATTACCGGATCACCCAGAAGCTGGGCGCCGGAGGCATGGGCGTCGTCTACAAAGCCCTGGACCTGAAACTCGAGCGCACGGTTGCGCTTAAATTTCTGCCCCCCGACATCGCGGTTAGCGATACCGATCGCGAGCACCTGTTGCGCGAGGCGCGCTCGGCCTCCACGCTCGATCACCCGAATATCGGCGTCATTCATGGGCTCGAAGAGTTCGAAGATCACCAGTTCTTCATCGTGATGGGCTACTACGACGGCGTGACGCTGGCTCAAAAGCTCGACCAAGGCCTCATGCCGCTGCACCAAACCATTGATCTGGCCATTCAGATCGCGCGCGGCCTCAGCGTCGCGCACGCGCACAACATCGTTCACCGCGACATCAAGCCGTCGAACATCATCATCACTCCCGATGACGTGGTGAAGATCGTTGACTTCGGCCTCGCGCGCGTGGTGGCTTCGGCGAGCGCCACGCAATCCATGTCATTAACCGGCACTTTGCCCTATATGGCGCCAGAGCAAATTTTGGGCGAGCCTATCGATCAACGTTCCGACGTCTGGGCGCTGGGCGTTGTGCTGGTGCAAATGATCACTGGCAGCCATCCCTTCGTTCGGCCGAATACCGCGGCGATGACGTTCGCGATTTTGAATCAGCCGCCATCGGCGTTGGACGTTGTTCCGGAAGCGGTGCGGCCACTCATCTACCGGACGCTTTCGAAAAAACCGGAACATCGGCAGGCGAACGCTTCCGAATTGCTCGCCGACCTCGAAGCGGCTCGCGCGCTGATCACCTCGACTCCGGTTCCGCACGATGCACCCACGCTGACGCGAAGCCTGAGCCCTCGGGAACTCCGAAAATTCGTCGAGAACGCTTCAACGCCAAGATGGACCGAAGGACCGGCGCGCTGGATGACCCGCGCGGCATTGGTTGTGATGATCTTGCTGCTGCTATTGACTGGAATCCTGTTTTTGCCTCCGGTGCGAGAAGAAATCGCCGGCTTGGTTTACGCAAGCACCGAGAAACACATTGCCGTGCTTCCGTTCCACAACGTTGGCGATCCAAATTTCGAACCGGTCACGGACGGGTTCAGTGGATCGCTGACAAATCGATTGTCGAACCTGGAAGCAGCCCAGAAGACGCTCTGGGTGGTGCCAGCAAGCGAGGTTCGAAGTCATAAAGTCGACGATGCACCGTCTGCGTTCCGAGTTTTGGGCGCCACGATGGTGGTCGAGGGAACGGTTCAGCGAAGCGCGTCAGGCGTGCGGGTGACTCTGGCACTCGTCGATTCGAAGCGCGTGCGGCAGATCGGTTCCATCGATCTCCAAAGCGAAACGGGCGATCTCGCGCAACTCGAGAACGACGCGGTCTCGCACCTGGCGCGAATGATGAAAATCAAAGCGCCGGAAACCGCCGGCGCCTTCGAGGTCGTCTCGAGTCCCAGTAGCTACGAGTCGTATTTGAAGGCGTTGGGATTTCTTCAGCGTTACGACAAGCCGGGCAACGTCGACGAGGCCATCCGCGCTCTGAATGCTGCGGTGAAAGCCGATTCCCACTTTGCTCTTGGTTATTCGACGCTGTGTAACGCGTACCGTTTGAAATATGCCACCGAAAACGATCCCGCGCTCATCCCGCTCGCCGAAGCGAATTGCATGAAAGCCATCCAGCTTAACGACAAACTCCCGGCCGTCTACCTAAATCTCGCTCAGTTGAACGTGACCGTCGGAAAAAACGACATCGCGCTGCAGCAGTACCAGAAGGCGATGGAGATGAATCCTCGTGACGTCGATGTGTGGATCGGTTTGTCGAGAGTAAACGAGAAGCTAAATCGACCCGAAGAAGCGGAGAAAAATCTGCAGCAAGCCATTGCCCTGCGCCCCGACTATTGGAATGGCTATCTGATGCTTGCGAATTTTTACAACCGGCAGAACCGTGGACGGGAGGCCATCGAACAGCTGAAACGCGTCATTGAGCTGACCCCCGACAACGCGACCGCCTATAGCAACCTCGGAGCCGAGTATATCGATCTGGGTGACCAAGCGTTGTACCCGCAAGCCGACGATGCGTTGAATCGTTCGCTGAAGATCGCACCCACCTACAGTGCATATGCGAACCTTGGAGCCTTGTATTACATGGAAAAACGGTATGCCGACGCAGTGCAATCGCTGAAGCATGCTCTTGCGCTGAATGACAAGGATTGGCGCGTGTGGGCAAATCTATTCGTCTGCTACGCATGGCTGAAAGACGATAGAAATGCCGAGGAGGTCCGGCAAAAGACAGTCGAGCGGCTAGAACAAGCTATTGCGGTCACGCCGCAGGAAGCGCACCTGCACTCCGTGCTCGCCACCTTGTACGCCGTACGAAACAAGGAACAAGCGCTGTCGCAAATTCGCACTGCGCTTGGATTGAACTCGAGCGACCCCGACGTGCTGTCCGACGCAGCGATAACGTTTGACACGCTCGGCGATCGTAAGCAAGCGATTCAATACGCGCGCAAGAGCATGGAACACGGCGATTCGCTCGCCGACCTTCGCGCCGACGTGCGGCTGCAGGATCTTCTGGCGGATCCGAGTTTCCGTCCCAATGGGAAGTAGAAAGAATTGAAAGGAGAAACACATGGGTTCACAACCAGTGATAGCAAAAACGGATTACAAACCAGAGCGTACGATTAAAATCGACAACGGCGATGTCGTTCCAGGAGACAAGGTTATATATGTAAGGCCACAAGCGATCGTGCAATTTTTGAACCTCGATCCGGAGAGCTACACGATTGTTTTCCTGCTGTTCGGCGAAGATCCAGACGACCCCAACGCAAAACACGCGGATGTCGATCTTTTTCTCACCGGGTATGGTACGAGTACGATGGTGGCTGATCTGGGCGTTTTCATTGGCGAATGCAACTATCGGGTCATCGCCACACCGCTCGGTTCGGTCGGAATGGGATTCACGGAAGAGATTGCACTGAAAATGAGCGCTGACTGCGAGAAGATGTCGGAAGAACACCGCAGTACGACAATGCCTCGCCAAGTGATGCGCAGCACTTCTCGTGGCGGACCGGGTGGAACGATTCACATTGGCGGGTAGTAGACTCCTCCAATCGTCTCGATGACCAGGGGCGAGTGGTCAGTGCAGATCGTTCTTGTAGACCACACCGCCCTTCATCACAAACTTCACGCGCTCGACCTCGGCAATGTCTTTCAGCGGATCGCCGCTGACGGCAACGATGTCGGCCCACTTCCCTGCCTCAACTGTGCCCGATTTGTCGCTCGAGCCGAGCAAGTCGGCGGCTGCCACGGTGCCCGTGCGAATCGCCTGCATCGGCGTCATTCCATAGTCCACGTAGTATTCGAACTCCTTCGCCTGGTTTACTTCTTTCCAGTCGAAGCCGCCCGCATCCGTGCCCAGCGCGATCTTTACATTTTTCTTGAGCGCTTTTTGAAACGCCGTTTTTTCAAGGTCGACCATGCGTGTCCAGTTACCGCCGCGCCCGGGCGCGACGTACGCGCCCACGGTGATCGTTGGCACCCAATACACCCCGCGCCTCACCAATTCGTCCATCTCGTCGTCCGTCAGTCCGTCACCGTGTTCGACGGTGTCCACCCCTGCTCGCAACGCCGCCGCAATCCCGTCGCTGCCGATGCAATGTGCCGCCACCTTTTTCCCGAGGCGATGCGTCTCATCGACGATTGCCTTCGCTTCTTCGTCGGTGAAGTTCACCATGCTGTGCAACACGCCGTCGGCTTCAAAATGGTATTTTCGGTCGGAGTAATACTTGATCCAGTCGGCGCCATACATGATCTGCTCGCGCACCGCTTTGCGCGCGCCTTCAACACCATCGACGTACTGCACGCCGGTCGGCACTTTCAATTCCCACGAATAGCCGAGCAGCGGATACATTCCCGTTGGCGTCATCGCGCGCGTCGCCACTTGCATGCGCGGCCCGGGAACTTCGCCGTTCGCGATCGCCATCTTGACGTCCACGTCGGCATACATCGCGCCTTCGGTTTCGAGGTCCCGGATCGACGTAAAGCCATGGTCCAGGGCGATCTTCGCATTGCGCGCGCCCAGAATCGCGCGATACGGGATCGACTGTTTCAGAAGTTGCGCGTCGTAGTCTTCCGCCGTGATGTCGCCGTTGAGCACGACGTGGGTGTGTACGTCCGCGAATCCCGGCATCACCGTGGCGTGCGAGAGATCGATCAGCTCGACTCCCGCCGGCGCCGTTCCTCCTGGTGTCACCGAGACGATCTTGTCCGCTTCGATCAAGATCAATGCGTTCGAAATCGGCGCGTCGGTTTTGCCGTCGATCAGTCGCCCGGCGCGTATTGCAATGCGCTTCGGCGGAGCATCTTTCTTCGCGGCTTGAGCCGCCGGCTGAATTCCCGCCCAAATTGCCGTTGCCGCAATCAGGATCACGATCGCTGACCGCCGCCCCATTTGTCGCATTTTCATCACGATGTCCCCCAGCGGCCGCAGAGCGTACCACAAGCCGCGACGGTTGCCGAAGCCGCGTCACAAAAGGAAAGGGCCAATCGGTCTCAAGTCCGATTGGCCCTTCGCGTTTACTTGCCGCGGGCTGGGTCTCTCAGGTCCAATCCGCGTGTGCTCTGCTAAACCGCAAACTCGAAACAACGCAACTCGAAACGACGATTCAAACCCGCCGGCCTACTGCGCCGCTGCTGCCGAACCCGGACGCCGCAAAGGACGTCGCGCCAGATCCTCCACCGCAGCCGCGCTTCGCTTCGCCATGGCCACCATCGGATGGCCGCTCTCGGCAACACGCTCGACTGCAACCGACCAGCCCTTATGAAGCATATATCCGCCCGCGACGAAAACCCCGATCACCGCGAAAACTGCCGCGAACAACGCGAATGCTGCCAATAGCTCCTGTACAAAGTACAACTGGAGGGCTGCCACAATCCCCAGGAACCACCACATCCACTTCCGGCTGTTGTCTTTGTTTTTCATTCTGGGCCTCGGTCCCGACTGCTGAGTCCTTACCGCGAATCCGGTCTGATCGCCTTCAACGGCCTGTTGCCTACCCGGCTTTCCTCCGATGCTTTCGGCCTGACCAACGGGTCTAGTCACCGCCGCACCTGTACCATTTGACACGGTTTCCGCGCGAAAGACGATGGTACAAGAGACACATTTTTAGCGCGAAACCGCTGGCCTAGTACGTTTCCGTTGCCTTCCGATACATCGTATCTCATTGTTTTTTAAGATGTTAGTGGATGTCTGACTTTCGAGTGAGTTTCGTCAGGGTTTCGCCTGACCCGACCTCAGGCACCTGAACTAAAGGACAGTAGGATTAGCTTCACCCTAGCCCTAACTCTGGCCATTCCTGCCCTTACCTGCTTCGTTTTCCACAGCTAGGCTCGTAAGCCGCTCTTTATCTTTAACTTGGCGATTTTCATCGACCCGGGGCTCGTCGACGGACACGGTTCCACCCGCACCGGAACCACCGGGTAGCGGCGGCAGCTCCGAGGCAGCCTAACGTCTAACAAGAGGCTCCGAGCCTCCCCCTGATACACACGCTGTTTTGGATTTAACCGACAGAAAGAAAAGTACTTACGTTAATCAAGCCCGCGTTAGTTCCCCTTCAGCGCATAACCCACGTCAAACGGCAGCTTCCCGTCCACTCGCAGCACCCTCACCGTGCTGTTGATCGAGTAGACGTCCACAATTCCCACTGCGCCCGGCGTTTCCGCTACCGCCCGCAGCAAGTCCGTGTCGGCACCCACGATCTTGACCAGTGTCCGCGATTCGTTCAATTTCGCCAACGCCGTCTTCAGCTCCGCCGGCGTCATACCAAACAGTTTCTGCACGGGTGCGTGCATTTCCGGCGTTCCTGGATCGGTCATCACCAAGGTAAAGCTTTTCCCCTCGATCCAGGTCTTCTGCACGCCCTTGCACAGCTTCACGAGCTCGGAAAGCTGCACATCCTCGACCTTGCTCCCAGACGACATCACCACCGCGATGTTCTTGATAGCCGGCGACACCGGGCGAGCCGCCGCCAGCACCAACAGCACAACCGTAGCGGCGCTAATGCAGATTCGCTGGCCCCATAGCGTTCTTTTCATGGCTCCGCATCACCTTTCGCGAGCGTTACCTTGAAGTATCGGCATCCCCGCTGGACGCGGCAAGTACGGATTTCGCCACATGTGTCCAACCGTGCGTCAGTAGCGCGTTTTGTCGCCTAAACGTCACTCTCATTTACCAAGTCGCACACCTGCCCTTGAGGCCAGTATCGGCGCCCCTCAGGGGGGCGCTACGTTGGTCTCGGGCCCCATCCTGCATGCTCAGCCCAGGAGCGTATTCATGAACCGCTTTGCCGTGCGCCTTGCCATTCTCGCTTTGCCGTCGCTCCTTGCAGCTTCGGCCTGGGCGCAATCGCAGCAGCCCCAGGCTCCCGCTTCTCGCGTCGAAGAAGCCGCCAGCAAGGAAGCCGTGCCCCCTTCGAAGCCGGCTGCCAAATCTCCGGCCGTCGCTCCCATTGCGCCGCTCACGCGCAACCTCTTTGGCGCCCTCCCGGTCGCCACGCGCTCCGACGAAGCCCGCAAACTGCTCGAGAAATCGATCGATCAGTACGAAAACGTCCTGCTCGACAATTCCGTCGTCAACGCGCGACAGGCCACCGTCCGCGATCCACATTTCGCTTTGGCCTACGCCATCTGGGGTTACGCCGCGAATCGCACCCAACCCGCGCCCGAAGCCGTCAAACGCGCTCGAGCCTTGGCCGCCACCGCCACGCCCGACGAACAATTGCTCGTCAACTGGCTCGTCGATGTGCAGGAAGCCAACAACCTCGCCGCCATCGGCGCGATGAACGATTTGCTCGCCCGCTTCCCGACCGACAAGCACGTCCTTTATTTGACGTCCGAATGGCTGTACTTCCAACAGGACTATTCGCGCTCCCAGCGCATGATGGAGCGCATTCTCGACATCGATCCCAATTTCCCTCCGGCTCTCAACATGCTCGGCTACTCGTTCGTTGAATCTGGCGATCCCGATCCTGCGAAAGCCATCAACTACCTCAAGCGTTACGCGTCTCTCGAAGCCAACCAGCCCAATCCCGAGGACTCCCTCGGTGAAGTTCTGCGCTTTGCCGGCGACGATCAAGGCTCTATCGAACACTACTCCGCCGCGCTGAAAATCACGCCCAACTTCTACAGCTCCAAGCTCGGCATCGCCGACACGCGCACCCTGATGGGCGACTACGCCGGTGCGCGCGCGCAATACGACAAGGTCATCGCCACCGCCACGAGCGCGCGCGATCGCCTGCACGCTCAAGTTCAGAAAGCCATGGTTTCCTATTGGGAAGGTCAGCCGGAACAGGGACGCAAAGCTCTGACCGCTGCTCTCGAACAGGCTCGCCGCTTGAAGGAACCCTACGGCCAGTTTGAAGCCGCCGTCGCCCTCGCGCAGCTCAACGAAAATAACGCGTCCGCCCTCGATCAACTTCGGGCGATGGAAGCCTCCATCCAGAAACCTGTCGCCGGAATGGGCGAACCCGATCGCAATCTCTCCCTCGCGTTGGTTTTGCGCGAAGAAGCTCGCCGGGCCGCCGCCAACAGCCAGCCGGAAGTCGCGCAAGACGCCATCTCGAAACTCGAACGCTATGCCGCGATCACACGCGACCTTATCGTTGAAAACAACTACGAATCCGCACGCGGCTTTGCCCTCTTCGCACAGGGTGACTTCGCCAACGCCGCCGATGAACTGGCCACCGATCCGCATTCGCCGATCGCGCTCACCCAACTGGCGCTCGCGCACGACAAACTCGGCGACGCCGCCAGCGCCCAAATAATCCGCACGCGCCTGAAATATCAGCGTGCCCCGACCGTCGAGTGGTATCTCACCACACACACCACGACGGCTCCAGCCCCAGCATCTACAGCCGCCACCACCGAAAACCGATAAGGAGATCACGCCGAACCATGTAGGGGCGCGGCGCACTGCTGCGCCCCATCTGGCACCACGCCGACATTTCGTTGCTTCGTTCTTCTGTACTTCCTCTCTCAAAACGTCTGCTTCCCAAACGACAACCTCAATCCCGTCGACAGCAACAAATCGTTGCCCTTCAAACCAGCCAACGGGTTGCTGATATAAATATCGCTGAACGTCACCTGCCACGAAAGCCACGACTTCAGTTTGGTGGCCGAGGTCGCATTGAACTGGAAGCGATACTGGCCCGTGTCGCTAATGTTGGGGAAGAACGACGCGGTTTCGCTGATCGTCGTCCGCCCGTTGAGTTTGGTGTCGTACTCTTCGCCCAGCACAATTTCACCCGTCTTCCGGGTCACGCTGGTCGGTTCGTCGGGAGGATTCGGCGAAAAATATTCCTGTTGAAAATCGCCGCCGCCAAACACATCAAATGTCGTGTTTTCGCTTTTGATGACGTGATAGCCGGCGCCGCCGCCAAGTGTATTTCGCAGATCCAGGTGCTGGAACTCGTCATACTGGTTATCCGTAAAGCCGAAGATAAACACGCGGTCGGCAACATTTAGGTCTCCGCGCAGACCACCCTGAATCGCGTGCGCTGTCGCATGGCTCGGCGGAGTCGTATCGTCGCTCGCATACACTGCCGTCGTGTAAACCGAAACCTTGTCGCGATCGGTCTGCCGCACAGCCTTCCCCGCCAGCGTAAAGCTCAGCGTTGAAGAATTTCCGCGCGTCACGCTCAATCCAGTGTCGAGCAAACCACTCCAGAAATCGGTCAGCCGCGGATGCCGCAATCTCTCCACTGTATCGTCGTACGTCTTCTGCTCCGCATCATTCCGCACCGCCACGATCGCATCCTTCGGCGCCGCAACTTCTCCCGTCGTTGACGTCGCCACATCCAACTTCCCTTCCGTCGGCGTCGTCACCGTCCCCACCACCGTCTGCCCATCCTTCAATTGCAAGTGCAACGGCTCGGCCGAAACCACCGACACCACCGCGTCCCATAAAACCGAAACATCCCCCGCGAACTCCGTCTTGATCACCAGCACGGTCTTCGTTTTATCGTCGGCTTTTACGTCCGACTTCACGATCGTTCCACTGATCCGATCTCCATTTTTCAGCACTACCTGATCAGCCCGCGCGCTTACCCCCAGTAAGCACAAAGCCACAAAAAAAAGGACACTTCGGCGCACAGTGTTTCTCCTTATGTTGATCTATAAGAGTTGGTCCAACAGGCTTCGACGATCCCCTACAAAAATGTGCGCTCTCCGGTAAGAGCGGATTGAATTTTTCTGACGCTGAGTCCCCGCTCAGCGGTCGTGCTCGGTCTCCGCGACACACCGGCTGCGCTCCACCACTGCCGTTGCTCGGAGCGCATCTAGCTTACAGAATTATCCCGACCCGTCCACCGGATTCTGCGCATTTTCTACATTTCTTTTTTGACGCGAAATTTGCTCTTCCACTTCATATATAATTGCGGATTCGCGTCAAATAGCCATCGGCTCGGTTCGATTCAAACGTCGATGTAATCCTCGCTTCTTCGGAGACTGACCTTGCGGATTCGCCTGCTCGCCACATCTCTGCTCTTCGTGCTTTTCGTGTCCGCCTGCTCTCAGCCCGCTCCCAAGCAAGCCGCTCCCGCCGCGCCCTCCACAACCACGCGCCCCACGATCGTGTTCATGACCGACTTCGGCGTCGCCAACGACGCAGTCGCCATCTGCCGCGCCGTTATTTACGGAATCGCGCCCGACGCCCGCCTCACCGACATCACGCATCAGGTCACGCCGTTCCAGATCGAAGAAGCCTCGCGCTTTCTCTTCGGTGTCACGCCATACTACCCCGCCAACACCGTTTTCCTTATCGTCGTCGACCCCGGCGTCGGCACTTCCCGCAAAGCCATCATGGCCAAATCGAAAAAAGGCCAATACTTTGTCGCCCCCGACAACGGCGTCCTCACTCCAGTCATGGATCGCGACGGCCTCGACTCCGCCCGCGAAATCACCAATCAAAACTGGATGATCCAGGCCGCTGTCTCTTCCACATTCCACGGCCGCGATATTTTCTCTCCCGCCGCCGCCCACCTCGCCGCAGGGTGGGATTACAACCTTGTCGGCCCCATCGTTCCCCAACTTGTGCGTCTCACCACAAAAACCCCGGTTGCCACCGAAAAAGGAATCACCGGCGATCTCATCGGTCTCGACGACCCTTTCGGCTCGCTCATCACTGACATCCCCCGCGAGGATTTCACGAAGCTTGGCTACGTTGTGGGCGATAAAGTTCCCGTCCAGATCAACAAGAAATCGGTAACGCTCCCGTTCGGCAAAACCTTCATGGACGTCCCCGTCGGCGAACCGCTCCTCTATATCGATTCCCGCGGTCGCGTCGGCATCGCCATCAACCAGGGCAACTATGCCAAAAAATTCAACGTTGAGGTCCCCGGCGGCATCTTCATCCCCACCAAGCACACACCCATAACCACTCCCAAACACTAAGGAGGCCTACCCCTACCCGATACAGCTAGGGGAAGAACCTCGACCGATCCCCTCGCCACCCAAACGCCCGCGAAACCTCCCGCTCCCCCACGTTTCCCTGTAACCTTTCCCTGCCCCCTCAGTATTCATCTTCGCAAAGCCGATTCCGCCTAACAGAACGGCAGCGCAGAAATGACCGACACCGAATGAATTCGGTTCCCGATGAGGATGTGATGCTCCAGGTACGCAACGGTGAAGTGCAGATGCTAGGCGTGTTGTTCGACCGCTACCAGGCACCGCTGTTCAACTTCTACTCCAAAATGACCAAAGACCGCACCGTCAGCGAAGACCTCGTCCAGGAAGTTTTCCTCCGCATCCTGCGCTATCGCCAGACCTTTCGCCCTGGCACGCAATTCCGCGCTTGGATGTATCAGATCGCGCGCAACACCCGCCTCGACCAAGTCCGCAAGGTGCGCCCCGAAACCCCATTCGTAGCCGAACCGATCGCCCCGATTTCACTGTCCGACTCCGCCCAGCAGCAACAAGAATCAATGCTGCTCCAACACGCGCTAATGCAATTGCCCGAAGACAAGCGCGAGATCCTCGTCCTCAGCCGCTTTCAGGAACTCAAATACGAAGACATCGCCCGCCTGCTCGGCTGCGAAGTCGGCGCCGTCAAAGTGCGCGTCCACCGCGCGCTGCAGCAACTCCGCGAAATTTATCTCGGACTGGAAAGCGCCGGGCCGTCGAAAGACCCGCGTCGTTCGCCCGGAGATTCCGTTCCTCGCAGCGGGAGGGTGCAATGAACTGCCAACAAATCGGTGAACTTTTGCCCGACTATCTCCAGGGCACTCTGGCGCGCGAGCAGTCCACCCAAATCGAACAGCACGCCGAGCACTGCGCCAGCTGCGCCCAAGACATCCTGATGTGGAAGAAACTCGAGGTGCTGACTGACGAACAGCCCAGTTCCGATTCGCGCGCGCGTTTCGAGGCCATGATGTACGCGTATTCCTCTCCGGCCACGACCGAAACGAAACTCGAACCTGCCCACCCGGCGCCCGCGACGGTGAAGCCATCATGGAATTTCTTGGAGTGGCTCCGCTCTCCGCTCGGTGCCGTCGCGTGGAGCGCCGCGCTAGTAATTCTCGGCGTCGTACTCGGCACGCGTGTGGGCAATCACGCAACTCCCGACCGCAACGACGAAATTGCCTCGATGCACGCCGAAGTCGCAAGCATGCGCCAGCTCGTCGCGCTCTCGATGCTGCAACAGACCTCCGCCAGCGAGCGCCTGCAAGGCGTCAGCTGGAGCAATCGTGAAGATCAACTCGACACGCAGGTGCAATCCGCGCTTCTTCACACCCTGCGCTACGACGGCAGCGTCGACGTCCGCCTCGCCGCACTTGACGCCCTCAGCCGCCACGCCGGCCAACCCCAAATCCGCAAAGGCGTAGTGGACGCCCTGCAGGAACAACAATCCCCGCTGGTCCAAGTCGCCCTAATCGACCAGCTAGCCGAATGGCGCGACCCCGACGCAACTCAACGTCTGCGCAAATTCGAACAGACCCCAAACCTAAACCCCGCCGTAAGACAACGCGCCGAGTGGGCCATCGCCAAACTGCAAGAAACGACGCAATAGCCGCACAAAGGAACGCAGCAGCCGACGCAGCAAGCCGTAGAAATTTTCTGTAAGCCGTAGGTGTGGCCGCAAAGTAGTCAGCTTTGGAGTTCGAAGTTGCGGTTTGTGGGTCGGAGCTTTAGCTCCGACATCCAGGGCACTAGAAAAGGGCTTCAGCCCCTGAAGGAACGAGGAGGAGAATATGCGACGAACACCTTTTACCCGAATTCTAGCGATCTACATCGCCGCTCTGGTGGTGCTCACCATCTGCCTGCTCGCTCACCGCATGGTTGCGCGGTCCGGCCGAAGAGCGGTGTCTTACATTGCGCACGCTCTGCAGGTGCAACGCGCTTATGCTGCGCAGCGTGACGACGTCAATTCCGGCTTACCCCTCCACGACCACGAAGTGATCCAGAAAACCTTCTTCCTAACCGGCGCCGCCCACCACTCCATAGAAATCGACAACGTCTTCGGCTCCATCGAAGTCGTCGGCGGCACCGGCGAGCAGATCGAACTCGTAGTCGACAAGAACACCCGCGCCGAATCGAAAGACGCGCTCGCCCTGGCCCACAAAGAAGTCATCCTCGACATCACGCAACCCGACGGCGGTCTAAAGCTCTACGTTGACGGCCCGTTCCGCTGCAACTGCGAAGACGGCTGCCAAGGCCGGCGCCACCGCGACGACGAAGGCTACATCGTCAAAATGGATTTCGTCCTCCGCGTCCCCGCGAACGTCGACGTGAAAGCAAAGACCGTGAACGAAGGGCGCGTTGTCGTCCGCAATGTCACGGGCAACTTCATCGCCCGCAACGTAAACGGCGACATCGAGCTCGACGGCATGGCCGGCTCCGGCCTGGCGCACACCGTAAACGGCCCGGTCAAAGTCAGCTTCCGCCAGAATCCGCGCGAAGACTCCAGCTTCCAGTCTGTTAACGGAAACATCGATCTCTTCTTCGCCCGCGGCCTCTCGGCCGATTTCCGCTTCAAGACTTTCAACGGCGGCGTCTACAGTGACTTCCCCGTCACCACGATGCCGCTGCGCGCCCCGCAAAAAGAAGAGCACGGCGGCAAAGTTGTCTTCCACGCCGACCGCTTCACCGCCGCCCGCATCAGCAACGGCGGTCCCGAGATCAAGATCGAAAATCTAAATGGAGACATCCGCATCCTCGAAAACCATGAATAACCCAACCGCAATCACCGTGAACGAAATGAGCGTCAACGCACCGACATCCGCGATGCAACGAACAACGATATCCACGGAATCAACGATCGGAGATGAGGCTACAATCATGCACGCACAGATACACAAGGCAACCCAGCAGCAACACCATCAGCAGTTGCAAACGCTACAGCGATTCTGCATTGTCGGCGCTGCGATTCTTGCGATGTCGCTGGCGACATCAATAACGTACGCGGCTAGCAAAGCCGCATCCGATCCAGCAACGACCGCCGCAAGCGAAGAAGCGCAGGCAAAACAGCGCCCAAGCGATCGCATCGTCGTAACGCTCAGCGACCCGTCGCGGCCAGCTATCGTAAAAGCCGGACTCATCGCCGGCGGCATCACCGTCAAATCCCACGACGGCAAAGACGTAATCGTCGAAGCCCACGCGCGCAATCGCGACGATTCCGACGACCAAGATCGCCCCGGACCGAAGCGCCTGTCGATCGCCACCACGGGCCTCAACGTCGAAGAAGAAAACAACCAGGTCAACGTTAACGTCGATTCCATTTCGCGCCCGATCGACCTGACCATTTCCGTGCCGGTTCACACTTCACTCCACCTGCGCGCGGTAAACGACGGCGACATCGTCGTAAACGGCGTGGACGGCGAGCTCGACGTCGACGATATCAACGGTTCCGTGACGCTGACAAATATCGCAGGAAGTGCGGTCGCTCACGCGCTCAACGGCAAGCTGATAGCGACATTCACAAAGGTGAATCCGCAAAAGGCCATGGCATTCAGCTCGCTCAATGGCGACATCGACGTCACCTTTCCCGCCGACCTGAAAGCCAACGTGAGCCTGCGCTCCGATCGCGGTGACGTCTTCAGCGACTTCGACGTCAATATGCAGCCCGCATCATCGCAACCCGTAGTGGAAGATGGCCGAAACAACGGTGGCAAATACAAAGTGAAGATCGACAAAACCGTTCGCGGCACAATCAACGGCGGCGGCCCGGAACTCCAATTCACCAACTTCAACGGCCAAATCTACATCCGCAAAGCCGGCGCAAAGTAAGCCATTCTTTCTGGAACCCGACATGCTTCAAGAGAAAGGGCGCGAATCGATTCGCGCCTTTTTTTTCGTTGCTATTTTCGATTGCCACGCGCCGACTATTGAACGTTGACGTCGCGGAAACCCAGTCCGCGCAGCAGCCCCGCGATAGTCGCCCGCCCATTGTCAGCCGCCGTTTTCAAGATGCCGTCCTGCAACGCCGCCTCCGTGAGCTGGCGCACGGCTTCCTGACGCACTTCGCTTTCAAGGAACGGATCGGTGGATGACAGCAACCCGGTTTCGCGCGAATATACGCGCGTCTTGGAGTTATCGAGATTGGTCGTGAAAACTTCCGCAGCGGGCAGCCGGATCGTAACCTTGTCACCGGAAACAGTCACGTCACCGGAGAGCACGCCACCAAGCGCGACCCCGGCAATCACTTCGCCGTGAACAACCAACAGCAACCGATCTCCCACCAAAAATTTCGGCAAGTACGGATTCGAATGCTCGCCCGAAATAATCTTGTCCATCGTGTAGTTCACGGTTTCCAGCCGCTGGAGTTGCTGGACCTGGCGCACCACGGTCGGCTGATCGACGTTGATCTGCGTCTGTGAAACGCCGTTGCGCAACACCGAAAGCGCATGCAACACACCAAGTCCGGTCGTCAGCCAGATAAATGCGCCGATCAAAATGACAGCCAGCGTCGCTCCCAGCAGAATGCCAAGAATCCAGGCGCCCGCAGAACGGCGTGTGGGAGGCGGTTCCAGCAGTGGCGGAAGCTGGTCGAACAAGGGTTCGGTCGTAAGGCTCATGGGTGCTGCCAATTCGATGCGGCCGGGAAGAGAGGTGTTTGCGGCCTAGCTGTTGCTGTGCGCGTGCTTCTTCTTTTTCTTCGCCGCGGCCTTTTTCTTAGGATGCGGGATCTGCGCCTTCAGCTTTTCGTTCTCAGCCGACAGATCGGAATTCTCTTTCGCCAGACCATCGACGCGCGTCGTGAGATCGGAATTTTCCTTCTGTAGTTGTGCGACTTGCGCTTTCAGTTGGTCATTTTCCTGTCGGGCCTTGGTGTCCTGGCACGCGGCGAGCGGAAGTCCGAGCCCGATCGCGAGCAACACAAGCGCTAAACTATTTTTCCGCATTCTTTCTCCTATCGCTGACAGGGCTGAGCTGGAAGCCTCCAACACGTATAGCCTCTTCTCGCACGGGAAACAAGAACGGAAAGAAAAATCCGTACGACCCCGCAAGCAACAACGCGGTCCCGTCCTTTACATTCGTCAGCCGTGGCACGCGCAGCACTGCTTTACCTTGAGATGGGAAAGGTACGCCCCGGCTTGCCCGGGCGGAATCGCGTTCGCTTTGCCGCCCTTTCGATTTTAATCTCGCCCGTTCGCCCAAGCATGGCGTCAGAACCCGATAAGGTGGATAATAGATTGCCCAGGCGTATGTCCCCTGTCCACCTCGACCGCATGGAGGATGTCATGACCCTTCGCCTGCGCGCATTGTTTTTGCTCGTTGTTCTCTCCGCAGCGCTCTCTATTGCTTTCGCCAAGAAAGCCAAAGTCCCCGACTACGTCCTCAAGGCTCACACCGTCTGCGTCCTCATCGACCCCGACGCCGGAACCTCGCTGACCGATCCTCTAGCGAACAAAACCGCGCAAGACGAAGTCGAAAAAGCCTTGATGCGCTGGGGAAGGCTCTCCCCGGTGCAGGATCCGGGCCAGGCGGACTTGATCATCGTCATTCGCCACGGCACCGGCAAGATTGCAGAGCGAACCATCGGAAATCTGCCCACCAATGACCGCCCGGTCACGGTCCAGCAGGCCGACAACCATGTCCGCATCGGCGGCCAGCAGGGGCGTTCCCCCAATGCGCCGCAGCAAACGAATCCCCAGGACACCCAACCCGAGCAGCAAACCGAGGTCGCTCCACCGCGGCAAGACGAATTCACGGTGTATCGCGGCTACTCCGGGTCTTCACCGACCAGCTCCGGAAGCCGGGAAGACCTGCACACCCAGCCGATCGCTTGGCGAATCAACCAGAAAGACGCGCTGAAGGCACCCGAAGTACGGGCGGTAGCAGAATTCCGCCAAGCCGTCGAAGAAACCGAAAAGCAGCAGAAGAAACCGTAATCGCTCGACTCCTCGATTCCCATTTTGGAACTGAGTTGAGGGTAACCAGGGGTCCGCCATTCGAATATACTATCCATATATAGGTATTGATACGGTAAACAATCCGTGATATCATTCTTTGTGAGTCGCCGCACTCTTTCCTCGTGTGTCGCAGTAACCCCGCCAGTTTGCTGGCCTGCACCAACAACTCCCTCCGAATCACGTCCCTTGCAACTGCAACGAATAACTTCCGTCGATTCAGATCCTTAGCAAACAACCCGGGGGCGGAGTTTCTGCCTTTCCCAAAATGGAACGTTGTTCTGCTGTGTTTCATTCGTTTGTCTCTGTTTTTGGAGGGGCGTCGCTTCAGCGTGGCCTTGTGACCCCATCAGGGGTGCCGAATTGGGAATTGTTCTATCATCGTGTCTGGAACCGACGTTGTGCGCCGTACGGCGCGCAGTTTGAGAGGGTTTATGCCTGAAGCGGTGATTGTTTCGGCGGTGCGGACGCCGGTGGGGCGCGCCTACAAAGGGTCGCTGAAGTCGACGCGTCCGGATGATTTGGCGGCGTTGGCGATCAAAGAGGCGTTGGCGCGGGTGCCGGGGTTTGACCCCAAAGAAATCGACGACGTGATCCTGGGCTGCGCCATGCCCGAGGGCGAGCAAGGGATGAACGTGGCGCGAATCGCGGCGCTGCGAGCCGGTCTGCCCGTTGAGACTTCGGCGATGACGATCAACCGTTTCTGCTCTTCGGGGTTGCAAGCGATTGCTCTGGCCGCCGAACGAATTCGAGGCGGATCGTCGGACGTGATTGTCGCTGGCGGAACCGAGTCGATGTCGATGGTGCCGATGGGGGGGAACAAGATCTCGCCGAATCCATGGCTTGTGGATCATTACCCGGACGCATACATCAATATGGGCTTGGGGACGGAGAACATCGCCAAGAAGTACGGGATCACGCGGGAGCAGGCGGATCAGTTCGCAGCGGATTCCCACAAGAAGGCGATTGCGGCGATCGCCGCGGGAAATTTCAAGGACGAGACGATTCCGGTCGAAGTGAAGACGACGTCGGTGCCGGCGAACGGCAACGGCGCTTGGTCGAAGTCGAAGGCCGCTCCCAAGGCGACCACGCAGACCTTTGTGTTTGGCGCGGATGAATTACCGCGCGCGGACACGTCACTGGAAATATTGGCGAAACTGAAGCCGGCGTTCCACGTGACGGGCACGGTGACGGCGGGAAACAGTTCGCCGATGAGCGATGGCGCGGCAGCGTGCGTTGTGATGAGCGACGCGCGGGCGAAAGCGCTTGGGCTTAAACCGTTACTGCGATTCGTGTCCTATGCCACTGGCGGCGTGCCACCAGAAGAGTTCGGTATGGGCCCCGTCGCGGCGATTCCGAAAGCACTGAAGCTCGCAGGGCTTTCTCTCAGCGACATATCGGTGATCGAACTGAACGAAGCGTTCGCCGCGCAATCGCTGGCGGTAATTCAACAGGCCGGACTGGACGCGACGCGAGTGAATCCAAACGGCGGCGCGATCGCTTTGGGGCATCCGCTCGGATGCACCGGAGCGAAGCTGACGGCGACGCTGGCGCGCGATCTACAAAGGAAGAATGCGCGGTATGGCATGGTCACAATGTGCATCGGCGGAGGGATGGGCGCTGCTGGAATCTTTGAACGATCTTGATGTAAACCGTCCCTGCTTACGGTTTACGATGAGTGGCCGTTGAAACCTGAGGAACACCCGGAAAAATGAAAGCAGCCTTAAGTTTGTGTCTGGCGAGTGGTCTGCTGGCGGGCATGTCGATTTGTGGCGAAGCGCGCGCAGCCGATGATCAGGATGCCGCACCGAGCACCCTCGAAAGGCAATCGGTCTTGCCAATCGGCGAAGAGACTCACCATGAACTTCTGCTGAAGAACGACTTCGTAAACGTGTACGGAATCAACGTCCCGGCACAGGACAAGACGCTGCCCCACAAACACGACTTCCCTTTCGTGACCGTGAGCATCGGGCCAAGCGATGTTCAAACGACGGTTGCAGGCAAGGCTTCCGCTCCAGCAGCGCAGAACAACGGCGACGTCACGTTCTCGGAAGGCGGCATTGCTCAAACCATCGAGGCGACAGGAGCCAAGGCGTATCGCGGCGTCGTCGTCGAGCTGTTGAAGCCACAGGGCTCGGCGAAGAATCTATGCCAGCAGGTTGTGCCTGGTCCGCTGGATTGTGCGGACGCAGCGTCGCAGCAATCGGCGGCGCAACACTCAACGTCATCTCAAGCAGCATCGCAGCAAGCGGCGGCTCGGCTGCCTGCGAGCGGTAAGACACGTGGACAGAAAACGGCGGGGCGGGGGACGGGTTCGGACGATGCTGCCGCGGACGCTGCGCCGAGACGCGCTGGGACGGTAGACGATGATGTGCCGGCTCTTGAGACCGACGAGATACGCGTGGACTTTATTCGCGTCTGCGGCGGGCGCGACTACGCTGAATTAAAACCGAAAGACGGTGCGCTGTTGGTGGCGCTGGCTGATGCGAACATTACCGTTGCGCTTGGCGGCAAGAGCGCGGCGCTGCTTCACGATGGGAACGTGTTGTGGATGCCGGCGGGCGTGGAACGGAGAGTGTCGGACTTTCTGGCGGGGACGTCTTCGTTTATCGTGATTTCGTTTCGGGCGGCGCAGGGAAAGTAACAGCTAGGTCTTGTTGCGACTGAACGTGAGGTGAGCGGTTGAACGTTAGCACGGTTGAACTCACAGCACTGATTGGGGTTGGATCGTTGCTGGCGGGATTTTTGGGTGCGCTGACAGGATTGGGCGGCGGCGTGGTAATTGTGCCGCTGCTGACGATAATTTTTCATGTGGACCTGAAATATGCGATCGGAGCGGCGCTGGTATCGGTGATTGCTACGTCGAGTGGGGCAGCGGCCGCGTACGTGCGAGAAGGATATTCCAATGTGCGTGTCGGGATGTTTTTGGAGATTGCGACGACGATTGGAGCGATTTCGGGAGCGGGATTGGCGTTGTATTTGAAGGCGTCGGTGATTGCGGTGATTTTCGGGCTGGTGCTGATCTATTCGGCGTATACATCGGTGCGGCAGCAGCCGCACGATATCGAGAAGCAGCAACCGGATCGGATTGCGACGTGGCTGCGGATGGACAGCACGTATCCGACTCCGCAGGGGTTGGTGAGCTATCACGTGCGCGGCGTGCCGTTTGGCTTTGTCCTGATGTACATCGCGGGAGTTTTGTCGGGGCTGCTGGGGATTGGATCGGGCGCGGTTAAAGTTTTGGCGATGGACAAGTTTATGAAATTGCCGTTCAAGGTTTCGACGACGACTTCGAATTTCATGATTGGGGTTACTGCGGCGGCCAGCGCGGGGATTTATTTGAGTCGCGGATATATCGATCCGGTGTTGGCGATGCCGGTGATGCTGGGGGTTTTGATTGGGTCGCTGGCGGGGGCGCGGGTATTGAGCGGGGCGAACGTGAAGATTTTGCGGATTGTATTTAGCGTGGTGATCGGGGCGCTGGCGGTGGAGATGATTTACAGCGGGTTGACGGGGAAAATCTGAAAAAGATGAAGTAAAGAGGTAATGAGATATGACGGAGACTAACGTTGCCCAGTCATTGAGGGCCGATCAGAAGATGGACGCCATTATGGGGATTTTGCTGCGGACGGGTGTGGCTCTGGCGGCGGGGATTGTGTTGATCGGCGGCATCGTGTTTTTGACGCGGCACCGAGTGCCGGTTATGGACTACCGCGTTTTCAGCGGCGAGCCGGTGGAGTATCGGACGATCTCGGGAATTTTTCACGAAGCAGCGGAATTGCAGGGACGCGGAATGATTCAGCTGGGGTTGCTAGTGCTGATTGCTACGCCTGTGGCGCGTGTGCTGTTTTCGCTTTTAGCGTTTTTGTATCAGAAAGATTGGAAATACACGGTTTTCACGGCGATGGTGTTGGGACTCTTGCTCTATAGCCTTTTTAGCGGGAGTGGGGGATAAGAGGATAGGCCCGGTACGCGGCACGGGTAGCAAAAGGCCTCAGGGCGGCGAAGACTTCGCCCTGCGCTACTGGTTTCCGGCGTAAAATGGGATTCCGCGAGTGGTTTGACCTGCCGTTGGTCCGCAGAACGAAGGAGAACGTCGATGGCTACCGCAACCTTGAACAAGCCTGCTGCTAAGGGTGGGAGCTTTTTGCTGGAGTCGCCGGCGCCGGCCGATGTGTTTACACCGGCGGATTTGACGGACGACCAGAAATTGATCGGGCAGACGGCGGAAGAGTTTGTGACGAAGGAGGTGATGCCGCTGGTGAAGGACCTGGAGAACAAGAAGCCGGGTCTGATGGCAGAATTGGTGCGGAAGGGCGCGGAAGTCGGATTGGTTAGCGGCGGAATTCCGGAAGAGTATGGCGGCGCGGGACTCGACAAGATTGCGACGACCGTGCTGACGGAAAAGCTGTCGATTTACGGCGGGTACGCGGTGACGCACGGGGCACACGCGGGGATCGGGACGCTGCCGATCGTGTATTTCGGGACCGAGGAACAGAAGAAAAAATATTTGCCGAAGCTGGCGTCTGCGGAACTGATCGGCGCGTATTGCTTGTCGGAACCGCAAGCGGGATCGGACGCGCAAAATTCGCTGACGCGCGCAGAGCTGAATAAGGAAGGCACGCATTACATTTTGAACGGGCAGAAGATGTGGATCACGAACGGCGGGTTCGCGGACCTGTATGTGGTGTTTGCAAAGGTGGATGGGGAAAAGTTTACCGCGTTTATCGTCGAGCGGGCGTTTCCGGGCTGTAAGCCTGGAAACGAAGAACACAAGATGGGGATTCATGGGAGCTCGACGACTCCGGTATTCCTGGAAAACTGCAAGGTGCCGAAGGAGAACGTGCTGCATGAGATCGGGCGCGGACACATCGTCGCGTTTAACGTGCTGAATGCGGGACGATTTACGCTGGGGGCTTCGGCGATTGGCGGATCGAAGTATGTTTTGATGTCGGCGTCGAAATATTCGAAGGAACGGAAGGCGTTTGGAAAGCAGATCGGCGAGTTTGGATTGATGAAGGAAAAGCTCGCGGAGATGGCGATTCAGCTGTTTGCAGTGGAGTCGATGGTATATCGCAGCGCGGGGAATATGGAAGCGGCGATGTCGGCGGCTGCGTCGTCCGGCGCGAGTGGAACCGACACGGTTGCGACGACCATGAAGGTGTTGGAAGAGTACGCAATCGAGAGTTCGATCGCAAAGGTGTACGGCAGCGAGATGCTGGATTTTGTGGTGGATGAGGCGGTGCAGATTTTTGGCGGATACGGATTTCACGAGGATTATCCGGTGTGCCGCGCTTACCGGGATTCGCGCATCAACCGGATTTTTGAGGGGACGAACGAGATCAACCGGATGTTGATCATCCAGATGCTGATGAAGCGCGCGATGGGTGGCGCGCTGCCGCTGATTCCGGCGGCGATGAAGCTGGCAGATGAAATTTTGGCCGGGCCGTCGTTTGAAGAGGCGCCGGAGGGCGTGCTGGCGGATGAGGCGCGCGTCGTGGCGAATGCGAAGAAGATATTTTTACAGGCGGCGGGTGGTGCGGTGCAGAAATTCCGCGAGAAATTGGCGGACGAGCAGGAGTTGATCGGTGCGCTGGCGAATATCGTGATGGAAGTGTATGCGATGGAGTCGTGCCTTCTGCGAACGCAGAAGGCTGTGGCGGCCAAGGGCGAGGCGGCGGGCGTGGCGATGATCGATGCGGCGCGCGTGTTTATCGCCGATGCGGCGGAGCGCGTGGATCACGAGGCGCGGCGGGCGCTGGCGGCGGTGCATGAAGGCGATATGTTGACGACGCAGATGGCCGTGCTGAAGCGATTTGGCAAGCGCGGGGCTGTGGATACGATCGGATTGCGGCGCAAGGTCGCAGCGGCCGTGCAAGCGCAGGACCGGTATCCGTTCGAGGGGAAGTAACGAACGGGATCGATTGAGGTCGACGGTTGCTGGTCGGATGGGATTAGCGCTCAAAGGCGTTGCGCTCCCTATCGAGCTTTGTAGGCGACAGGCCCGCTTCCATCGAAAATTCATTTGCAGCAGGTTAGGCGGGTTAGTTCTTCCTGTAGGCGCTTGCGTTCGGTGGGGTCGGTGGACTCGGCTAGTTGGTCGGTTAGTTCGAAGAAGCGTTGGTGTTGGGCTTGTTTGGCCTGGAGGCCGGTTTCAATGAGGTCGACCAGGATGCGGCTGGCGCTGGTGTGACGGGTTTCGGCCAAAGCGAGGACGCGCTTCGCGATGCGCGAGGGGAGCGAGACGCTTTGACGGACCGAAGTGTTGAGGGTAGCCACGGGATTATTGTGACAAAAATGGATGGGGCGTGGGATAGTAGGTGGCCCAAGAGTAACGGGTTGGCCTGGGCCTCGACGAGGAGCAAGTGATGGATCGCGGCTCGAAACCATAGAATTGGAATGGGTTAGTCTTGCGCTACCTTGGGCAGCATTGGTGTTCCTTCCGTTTGCGTCTGTACTAGAATTTAGGGACGTCGTCTTGCACGTGCTGGAGAGGCGGGTCGGATGAGGTTTTCGACTCGCGGGCTTTAGACACGTTTGGACTTCGCGGTACCAGGACTCAAGCGTTCGAAACGTCTCGCCCTGGTTCGGATGGGGTTGCTTGCGTCTGCGGTACGGCAAGGTCGGGGCCTGATTCGTCGGACGTTCGAGGGGAGTCGCTGAGGGATGGTTCGGAAGGTCGCGTTATTCGGGCTGGTCGTGGTTGGGCTGCATGCTTGCGAGATCCTGATTCTGGGGACGTCGCCAGCGGGGTCGCTGGTGGCGAACTTATTGCAGCTGTTCGCCTGCGCGATGGCGGCGACGATGGCCTGCCGGGCATCGCAGCGCGGGCGAGGATTGGCGCGGCCTTTCTGGAGCATGGTGGCGCTGGCGCTGGCGACGTGGGGCGTCGCGAATCTTGGGTGGATGTATTACGAGAACTTGATTCATGCGCAAGTGCCGCCGATGTCGGTGGTTCGAATTCTGTTCGATACGACCGGCGTGTTCTACGCCATTGCGCTCTTCCTGGATAAAGACAAGGATTCACCGCGATTTGACGTCGAGACGCTGCTGGACTCGGTGCAGATCGCCATCGTGTTTTTCTCGGCATTTTTCGGGCTGTACTACGTGCAGCTGCTGAGCGGCGGTTCGAACGCGAGGACCGACGCCTTCATGACGTGGAGCTTCCAGGTCATCAACGTGAGCCTGGTGGTGCTGGCGGCGATCGCGACGGCCAGCGTGAAGACGAAGCGGCTGCGGACGCTTTATGGCGGGCTGGCTGCGATCTTGACCCTCAATGCGGTGCTGGCGGGCATCACGGATTACGTGCAGAGCGTGGACAGCGTGCCGACCGGGACGTGGTACGACCTGGGATGGACGATTCCCTTTTTGGCGTGCGCACTCTGGGCGGCTTCGTGGCAAGAACAGGTGGACACGGCGCAGGAGGCCGCAGCGGCGCGAAGAAAATCGCTGGGGGCACTGGCGTTTCGAAACGTGATGCTGGGCGTGGCACCGCTGATCGTGCTTTCGGTAGTGGCGCAGCTGGGAACCGAATGGCGGCGGATGGGATTGGGGCTGCTGGGAATATCGGTGCTGTGCTACGCGGCACGGCTGGCGGTAAGCCAGTATCGCGAGGCTCGCAGCACAGAGATGGTGCGGCGCGACACGGTGGCGATGAATTCGGCGATGGATGGAATGGCGATCGTCTCGGCCGAGGGAAAATACACGTACGTGAACGCCGCGTACGCGCAAATGATGGGTTACGAGAGTGCGCGGTCGATGGTCGGGCAGTATTGGATGGAGATGCACGCAGCACAAGACGTCAAGCCAGTGGAACGAGAGATTCGAGAAGGTCTGGCGCGCGACGGTAAGTGGTTTGGGCCAGTGACGATCCGGCACAGCGGCAAGGTGGTGCCGACGGAAATCAGCATCACGGTGCTATCGGATGGCGGAGTGGTGACGATCGGGCGTGACGTGTCGGACCGGCAGCGCGCGGAGCGGTCAAGGCAAGAGGCGGAAACGAAATACCGGACGCTGATCGAGCAGGTGGCGGCGATCAGCTATATCGCCGAGCTGGGGATGGAGGGGCAGTGGCTGTATGTGAGCCCGCAGGTTGAGACGATGTTCGGATTTACCGCGGATGAGTGGCTGGCGGAATCGCGGGATTGGGTGAAGCATATCCATCCGGAAGATCGCAAAGTGGTGGAGGTTGCGGAAGAAGCGAGCAAGCGCGGCGAGAGATTTCAGGCGGAGTATCGGATCATTCGAAAGGACGGGCGCATCATCTGGGTGAGCGACACGGCGGCGGTGGTGCCGGGGAGCGATTCGCATCCGTTGATGGAAGGCATCATCGTCGACATTACGGACAAGAAGCAGCTCGAGGGGCAGCTGCAGCAGTCGCGGCGCATGGAAGCCGTGGGGCGGCTGGCGGGCGGTATCGCACACGACTTTAATAATTTGCTGACGATTATCAAGGGCTATACGGAATTGGCGCTCATGCGGGCGAAGGGATTACCGGAGCTGCGATCGGACATCGAACGGATTGAGGATGCCTCGGAGCGCGCGGCAGGGTTGGTGCGGCAACTGTTGGCGTTCAGCCGGCGGCAGGTGATGCAGCCAAAGGTGCTGGATTTGAACAGCATCGTGGTTGGGCTGGATAAGTTGTTGCGGCGGTTGATGGATGAAGACATCGAGATGGTGACGGTCGCGAACCAGACGGTGGGAGCGATCAAGGCTGACCCGGGGCAGATCGAGCAAGTCATCATGAACCTGGTGGTGAATGCGCGCGATGCGATGCCGGACGGTGGGCGGCTGACGGTGGAGACTTCGAACGCGGAGCTGGATTCGATGTATGCGCGTGACCATGCGTCGGTGAAGCCAGGACGGTACGTTATGCTGGCGGTGAGCGACACGGGCGTGGGAATGAGCGCGGAAACCGTGGCTCACATTTTCGAACCGTTTTATACGACGAAAGAGAGCGGGCGCGGGACCGGGCTGGGGTTGTCGACGGCGTACGGCATCGTGAAGCAGAGCGGCGGATATATTTGGGTTTACAGCGAGTTGAATCACGGGACGACGTTTAAGGTCTATTTGCCGCGTGTGGAAGAGGCCGTGGAATTGACGCGGGACACGAAGTCGACGCCACCGCCGATTCGCGAGCGGAGCGGCAAAGAGACGATTCTACTGGTAGAGGATGAGCCGGAATTGCGGGAATTGACACGGACAGTGCTGACAGCGCGCGGATACAAGGTGATTGAGGCGGTGAACGCGGAAGATGCGGAACGGCTGGCGAACGAGAGTTATTCGAGAGGGGCGAAGATTCATTTGTTGCTAACGGATGTGATCATGCCGGGGGTTAGCGGGCGCGAATTAGCTAAGAGAGTGTTGGCGCGGCAGCCCTCGGTGCGGGTGCTGTATATGTCGGGGTATACGTACAACGTGATTGCGCAGAATGGGACGTTGGAGAGGGGCGTGGCGTTTTTGCAGAAGCCGTTTTCGCCTAGCGGGTTGGTGGAGAAAGTGCGGGAAGTGTTGGATATGGTGGTGCCGGCGCGGTAGTTGGTTTTCCTTCCGAAAGCATTCCATCTTAGAAAACATAGAAAAACGGCCGGGATTTTTTACGCCTGGGCGTTTGGGGCGCACCTTCGAATCTCAGGGTAAAGGAGTACGGCGCCCGTACAAGTTTGGCGCCGAACGCGGCTAGTCTAGCGGAGGCGGATGGTTTGGCCCGTGGTAGCGGATTGGCGGGCGCTGTCCAGAATTTCGGTTACGACAAGGTTGGTTTCGAGGGAAGAGGGGCCTGCGGGTTGGAGGCCGTCCAGGACTACGGCGCGGAGGTAGTTGAGCGAGTCGTCTTGCGGTGCGGCGACGGGCTTTGCGGGGGCTAGTTTTTCCTGGGCTTCGCCAGGCAGGCGGAGACGGAGATCGTCGCGCTTGACGGTGATGGCGTAACCGGTTTCGCCGTAGACTTCCATATCTTTGCGGTCGAAGGGCCAATTCCAGGAGGCTTGCAGGATGGCTTGGGCCTTCGAGTAGGTGAGGATGATGGTGGCTTCGTCGTCGACGTGGGTGTAAACGTCGGGCTGGAAATGCTGGGCGATTGCGGTGACGGAGTCGGGGCGGCGGCCGTTCATCAGCCAAGTCATCAGGTCGGCGCCATAGCAGCCGAAGTCAAACATCGCGCCGGCACCATTTTGTTCGGGATTGTTTAGCCACGCGAAGAACTCGGGCTGAACGTGAATTTTCGCCGGGCCGGAATGGCCGTCGTGTACGACGACTTTGCGGATGGGGCCGAGGGCGTTTTCGCGGACGAGATCGTAGGCGGCGTGGTTGCTGCGATACCAGGTGGTTTCGTAGTTGACGATGACCGGGATGTTGGCGGCTTTCGCGGCGTGCTCCATGGCGCGAGCTTCATCGATGCTGACGGCTAGCGGCTTTTCCATCATGACAGGGACTTTGTGTTTCGCGCAGATTTCCACGGCGCGGCGGTGGTCGAATGTGTTGGTGTAGACGAGGACGGCTTGGGGGTGGACGGCGGTGAGGAGTTCGTTGAGATCGGCGTGATAGAGCTTGGCATCGAGATTAAATTTGGTGGCATAGCGATCGAAAATGGCGTGATCGGGTTCGGCTATGCCGATGAGTTCGATGTCGTGACGATCTTTGATGCGGGTTAGGAAACCGTCGGCATGGCCGTGGGCGAGGCCGGCCATTACGACTTTTAGGGGGGCGGTGGATGGGGTTTGCGCGGGAGCGGGTATGGCGATTGCTAGAGCGATCGTGAGAAGCAGAATTGATGCGCGGGTCATCTTCGTCTCCTTGGATTCACGATGCTAACACTTTCTGGCAGGATGAGATTCACTGCGGGAGGAGAGGAGCGGAAGAGAAAAGAGATTCACGACACAGGGCGCGGAGTTCGCGGACCGAGAGTAGAAGAGAAAAACAATGACGGGCACGGCGGTGCCGTGGCCCTACGGTTTGGGGGGATCGGCGGGCGGGTCGGCGGAGCCATTGGGTTTGTTGATGGCGGCTACGCTTTCTACGTTGAATTTTTTGTAATCGGAGTAGCGAGTTACCTCGTTTACCTTGAACCCCTTTACCATCAAGACGCGGACGCCGACGTGGGCTTCTTCATAGGTGGGGAGCCAGACTTCGTTGTTGATGTAAGCCTGTTCGAACGAGAAGCTGGTTCCCTTTTGCAGGTTGGCGACGATGCCGCCGGCGAACCGGAAGTCGCCGACGAAGTAGGCTTCGAGGCGCGCGACGTCGTGGGCCTTTTCATCGACCCAGATGACGCCGGCTAGTTCATGGACGACCTTTTCGGCGAGTTTGTGCGGCTTGAATTCGGGATTGGGCTCGAAGTCGAAAACGAGAACGTCCTGGCCGCGGAAACGTTCGCGGCGCGGGTTCACGAACTGGCAGGCACGGAGAAAGGTTTCGATGCCGACGTCATCTTCGTCATCTTTTTTGTCTTTGCCTTCCTCTTTGGCTTTTTCTTCTTTGGCATCTTTCTTGGCTTTATTTTTCTGGATTTCTTCGATGGCTTTTTGAGTTTTTTCGTTTTCTTTTTTCTGTTCGTCTTCGCTGAGGGGTTTGCCGTCTTTTTTGGTGAGCGTGGAGATTTCGTCGCCGTCGAGGTAGAAGAAGCTGTATTCCTCGACTTTGTGCTTCGTGACTTTTCCGGTTTTGTCGTATTCGGTTTCTTCTTCGTTGCGGGTGCCGGCGTAGTTTTCTTTTATTTTATCGATGGCTTTCTGGTTGTCGTCAACTTCCTTGAAGAGGGCTTTCAGGTCGGGGAGCTGGACCTGGGATTTTTTCGGGAAGTCGAAGACGCGCTCGCCGACGGGCGCGTTGACGGCCGCGCGGGTGACGGCGATGTCGTAGGTATCGGTGCCGCGGTAAAGTTCGATCTTGTATGGAAGTTTTAGGCCGCCAACGGGACGGTAATCGTCGTAAAGGATTTCTTGCTCGATGCCACCTATCGCGGCGGATTCTTTGACGATCAGGTGCGATTGCGGATCGAAGAAGACATTACGCTTTAGTCCAGCCGGAGTCGTAATTTCGATTTGTAGTGCGTCTTTGCCGCGGACTGGGGCGTGGCCAATAAACGCGACGCCGAGCTTGTTCTTTTTCGCGTTGACGAGGCGCGTGTTGTAGTACTGGCCGGCGGCTTCGAGTTGCGTGCCGTCCACGCCGACGAGGGTGGTGATTTCGCCGGATGGGGTTTGATGCCAGGCGGATTTCCCGTTGTATGCCTCGATTACGTTTTTATCGCCGAGGACGAGTTCGGAGTAGTAGCGATTGGGGAGCCTAGTGTCAAAGGTGTAGGTGCCGGTTTTGCCGTCGGCGGTGTTGGTGAGGGTGCCTTCGATTGTGACCGTTTGGACTCTCGAGAGGGATTTGGCGCCGCCTTGGGCTTTGATGTATTGGTCGATGATTTTTTCGGGGTCTTGCGATTGAGCCTCGGCCGGGACGACGGGAAGAGCTGCCGAGAGCGCGAGTAGGGCGGCGATGGACAGGCGGGTGCGCATAGGCTCACCCATAGAAACGCAGAATATGAAGAAAAGTTTCGCGAGCTTCGGGACTTGGGAACGGGACGACGAGGCACCGCGCTGGTAGGTGTTGCCAAGCTGGGGCGCACCCTTCGAAAACAACCAGGTGCGCCTTTACATGGAATTTGTCGAACAGATCGTTTGGGTTGACGCCTGGCGGAGCAAGCCCGCCCCTACAATGCGTTCAAACAGAAGTTACTCGTAACGGAGAGCGATGATTGGGTCTACGCGGGTGGCGCGGCGAGCTGGGAAGAAGGACGCGGCGGCGGAAACGGCTACCAAGATGATTGCGACGGCGATGAAGGTTGTGGGGTCGGAGGCGCTGATGCCGTAGAGGAAGCTGGCTAGGAGGCGCGTTAGGACTAGACCGGCGGTGATGCCGATTGCGACGCCTAATAGTGCGAAGCGGAGGCCTTCGCCGACCACGGTGCGAAAAACGTCGCCGGGTTGCGCGCCGAGCGTGACTCGGATGCCAATTTCATTCGTACGCTGGGTGACGGAGTATGACATGACGCCGTAGATGCCGACGGCGGCGAGAAGCAACGCTAGTGCGGCGAAAATGCCGATGAGCCACGTTCGAAAGCGGGGCTGCGCGACGGTGGCGGCCATGTTGTCTTCCATGGTGCGGACTTTGACGATCGGCTGATTCGGGTCGATGTCGGCAACGGCGGAGCGGAGCGCGGAGGATTCCTGGCGTGGGTCGGCGGCGGTGCGCATGACTAGCGAGAGTTGGAAGACGGGCAAGAGCTGGTCGCCCTGACGGTAAGGGACGAACATTTCCGCTTTCGGTTCGAGGCCGAGTCCCTGCGTGACGTCGCCGACGATTCCGACAATTTCCATGGTGGGGACGTCGTTTTCGGGCGTCGCGCCGAGCTGGATGCGGCGGCCTAGGGGATTTTCGTTGGGGAAATACGTGTGCGCCATCGTGGTGTTGATGACGACGACAGATGGGGTGTGGTCGGTGTCGGAGTAGGTGAGATAGCGGCCTTGCAGGAGCGGGACACCTAGAGTTTCAAAATAATTCGCGGTGACGGCGCAATAGCCAGCAGCTACGTATTCATGCGGCGACTTCGGCGGGTGGCCAGTGATGTTGAAGTGGATGATGCTGCCGCCGCCGCTGACGGGAAGATAGGACGCGCCTGCGGCCGCGCGGACTCCGGGAAGCGTGCGAGCGCGATCGACGAGACGGTCGTAGAAGCTGTAACGCTGCTCGGGACGAGCGTAGGCGGTTTGTGAGAGCGGAAGATCGGCGACAAAGAGATGGTCGGCCTGGAAACCGATCGGAGCGTCTTGCATGCGTTCGAAACTGCGAAGGAGGAGGCCAGATCCGACTAGGAGGAGCATCGCCAGCGCGATTTCGGCGGAGATCAGGAAACCGCGGAGGCGCTGATGGCCGGGGCCGGAGGTCGAGCCGCGCGAGCCTTCGTTGAGCGTTTCGCGGAGATCGAGCTTGGTGGTGCGCAGCGCTGGGGCGAGGCCGAAGATCAGGCCGGTGATGACGGAGACGACGATCGTAAAGACGAGAACGGAGCGGTCGAGAGTTACGGAGAAAACTTGCGGGACGGTGCCTGCGGAGATTTTGAGGAGCGGGCCGAGCGAGGCTTGCGCGAAGACTAGGCCGAGAATTCCGCCAGCGAGCGAGAGTAAGACGCTCTCGGTGAGCAGTTGGCGGATGACGCGGACCCTGCTGGCGCCCATCGATGTTCGAATTGCGACTTCGCGTCCGCGGGCGGCGGCGCGGGCGAGGAGGAGATTGGCGACGTTGGCGCAGGCGATGAGGAGGACGAAGGTGACCGCGCCGAGCAGGAGGATCAGCGCAGGCCTGACGTTTTGCACCATTTGCTGTTGGAGCGGGACGACGTCGGCGCTGGTGCCGGTGTTGTACTCGGGATATTGCTGCTCGAGGCGTTTGGTGATGCCGAGCATTTCGGTGCGGGCTTGCTCGCGCGTGACGCCTTGCTTGAGGCGACCGACCACGATGATGCCGGGATGCCAGTTGCGATCGTCGGGGAGCGTGGCGGCCCAAGGTTGGAATGGGAGGAAGACGTCGGTGGGCTGGAAGAGTTCGAACCCGGCGGGCATGACGCCGACAATCGTGTAGGGGCGCGTGTCGAGATCGATCGATTTTCCAATGACGTCGAAGGCGCCGCCGAAATTGCGCTGCCAGAGGCCATAGCTGAGAATCGCGACGGGCGTTGCGCCGGCGCGGTCTTCGTCTTGGCGGAAGTTGCGGCCGAGGCGGGTGTCAACGCCGAGAAGCGGGAAGAGCGGGGCGGTGACCATGCGGGCGTTGAGCCGCTGCGGCTCGCCGGCGCCGGTGAGCGTGATGGTGGTGGCGCGTGTGCCTTCCAGCGATTCGAAGGAGGAGCTTTGGGCGCGCCAGTCTGCGTAATTTTGGTAGGACGTGCTGATGACGGGGAAATTGCTTTTTTCAGCGACGATGATCAGGCGGCTGGCGTCGCGGTAGGCGAGCGGACGGAGCAGGACGGCGTTGACGACGCTGAAGATGGCGGTGTTGGCGCCAATGCCTAGGGCTAGCGTGAGGATGGCGATGGCGGTGAAGGCGGGGGTTTTGAGAAGGAGGCGGAAGGCGTAGCGGAGGTCTTGGAGGAGAGTTTGCATTTGGTGAAGCACCTCGGGAGACCAGATTCTATCGTGGTTTTGACGGGTGGGAAGGGGGAACGTTTCGCGACTCGGGGCGCTCGCGTGCATGTGTGCACGCCGGGTGTGCAGAGTTTACGTGGAGGTCCTTCGGACATCCTTGTCGGATGCCCTCAGGAAGACACGTCTGAGAATGGGCTTGGGCTACTTCGCCTTTGGGCGATTCAAATATTTTTCATACAGGGCTTTGTGTTTGTTGTCGGTGGAGGTGAGCCGGCCTTTGATGAAGAGGTAGCGCACGTCGGTGGTGATTTCGAGCGGGTCGCCGTTGGTGACGATGATGTTGGCGATTTTTCCGCTTTCGAGCGTGCCGAGTTGGTCGGCGAGTCCGAAGATTTGCGCGGGGTAAACCGTGACGGATTTCAGGGCTTCGTCGTAGGGAAGGCCGTGCGCGACGGCGTTGGCAGCCTGTTGACCGAGGCGGCGGGCGAAGGAATTGTCGAAGCTGCCGAGGGCGAATCGGACGTGGGCTTCGGAAAGTTCGGCGGCATCGGTCATGGAGCGATCGTAGGGATCGTCTTCGTCGAGCGGCTCGGTGAGGCTGGGCTGGAGGATGACTGGGATGTTTTTCGAACGCAGAAGGTCTTTTACCTTGTAGGCTTCGGCGCCACCGGCGAGGATCATTTTGATTTTTTGTTTGTCGCAGAATTCGACGGCGTTGCGAATTTCGCGCGCGCGGGTGGCGAAAACGAGGACCGGGAGTTCACCGCGAACGACCGGGACGAGGGCTTCAAGTTTGAGGTCGCGCTGATATTCGGCGGGACCTCCGTGGCCCCAGGCTTGCGCGTAGTGGCGCGCGTTGTCGAGCCAGTCAGAGAGTTGATCAACTTGCTTGTCGTATTCCTGCTTGGCTTCGGTGTATGGCTTTGGTTTGCGCGAGAAGGTAGTGACGTCGAAGGTTTCGGTGTCGATGGTCGGCCAGTCGATGACCATGGCGACGCTCTTTTTGATGAGCATATCGTTGATGGACCAGCCGGCGAGATGGATGGCGGAGGCCTGGCCGCCGAGGAGATTCGCGGAGCCGCGCGAGTCGAAGCCGCCGCTCGCGGGGACGGCGAGAACTTCGGTGATGCCTGCGGCGCGGGTAACGGGGATGTGTTCGCTCGAGGGAAGGACGGCGTCGGCGGCGACGGCGTCGGGATTGATTGTGCCGGTTTCGGTGGTGTCGACGGATGCGCTGACGGCGGAAATTTCGCTTAGGCCGATTTGGGTGACAGGATCGAAGAGGCCGGGATAGACCTGCAGGCCTTTTCCGTCGATCACTTGCGCACCTGTCGGAACATCTACGTTTGTACCGACTGCCGCGATCTTGCCGTCTTTGATGACCAACACGCCGTCGTCAATTGGAGCGCCAGCTAGCGTGAAAATCTTTGCGTGGGTGATGGCGTAGGTTGTCGCAGGCTCTTGCTGGGCAAGTGCGCCGCTACTGCAAAGGACCGCGAAACCGGCTGTGATAGCGATGCGCGAAAAGAGGTTGAGCTTCACAGCGCACCTCCGGAGATTTCGCTGTCACTTGGTGGCTTAGGCTTCTCGTCCGGCTTCTTTTCGCCCGGTTTCGCGTCCGGTTTTTTCTCGTCGGACTTCTTTTCTTTCTCGATCAGGGCTTTCTTTTCTTTCTCGAGGTTTGGACGATCAGCGAGGTCGCGCTGGCGATCGAAGTAGACGCGGCCGTCGATCAGCGTTTTTTGCACTACGGCGTAGGCGCTCAGCGGATCGTGATTGTAGATGACGAGGTCGGCATCTTTGCCGGTGTCGATGGTGCCGACGCGCTTGTCGATACCGAGTTGCATTGCGGGATTTAAGGTGACGAGCTTGAGCGCTTCATCGCGCGAGAGGCCGCCGAACTTGATGGTCTTGGCAGCTTCCTGATTGAGGTGCGTGGCTTCTTCGGCGTCGTCGGAGTTGATTGAGACGACCACGCCGCGGCGCGTCATGAGTGCTGCGTTGTAGGGAATCGCGTTGAAGGCCTCGACCTTGTAGGACCACCAATCGGAGAACGTCGAGGCGCCGACGCCTGCAGCGGCGAGTTCATCGGCGACTTTGTAACCTTCGAGGACGTGCTGCAACGTTCGAACCTTGAAGCCGAATTCTTTGGCGACGCGCAAGAGCATCAAGATTTCGTCTTCGCGGTAGCAGTGAGAGTGGACGTAGCGCTTCCCTTCCAGCACTTCAACCAGTGGGTCGAGACGCAGATCGCGGCGCGGCGGAATCAGGTTTTTCTCGCCGGCGCTTGAGCGTTTGTTGTAGTCGTCCCATTTCGCTTTGTAGTCGCGCGCTTCGGCGAAGGCGCTGCGAATTGTCTCTTCGACGCCCATGCGAGTGGCGGGATAGCGGGCCTCGCGGCCGCGGCCACCGAAATTCGAATGCTTGGGATTTTCGCCGAGCGCGAATTTAATTCCGGGCATCGCGCCTTCGAACGGGAGCTTGGAAGCGGGTTGGCCCCAGCGGAGTTTGATCACGACGGTTTGGCCACCGATCGGATTGGCGCTGCCGTGAAGCACGTTTGCGACGGTGACGCCGCCAGCGAGATCGCGGTAAATATCGACGTCATCCGGATTGAGGACATCCGCAATGTTTGCGATCGACGAAACCGAGATGCTGCCTTCGTTGACATCGCCGTCGATGGCGATGTGCGAGTGGCAGTCGATGATGCCGGGCATGACGAACTGGCCGTTGGCGTCGATCACCTGCGCGTCCTTCGGCGCCTTGATTGAGTCGCCGCCGATCTCAGCGATCTTGCCATCTTTAATGAGGATGGAGCCGTGCTCGATGGTGCCGTGCGAGACGGTGAGGACCGTGGCGTTTTGAATCAGGATGACCGGAGCGGGTTCAGTGGCAACCGGAGCGGCATTCGAAGAAGCCGCAAATAATTTTGAAGAGGCGGTCGCGACGACAATCGCTGCGAAGAGTACGGCGATGGTGAGGTTCAGCCGCTTGTTCATCGCGCGCTCCCTGCTTCAACGGCCAGATCAGCCGAGGAGATTGCCTTCTCGCTGGGCTTTGTGCCGGTGAAATCGATGTCGAGCCCGACGCTTTCCACGTGGATGTTCCCTTTCATGGTTTTGCCGTCGAATGTGCCGGAGAAAGTCACGTCACTGGCCGAATCTTCGATCGGAACGTTAATTTTGAATGTGAATTTGTCGGCGCTCAGGCTGCCGTCGATGATGTTGGTCGTGCCGCGCTTGCTCGTCACAGTTCCGGAGAGCGAACCGCCGGACGCCATAGTAAGGTCGGCGGTCGCTTCCTCGGCGCCATCGGGCGTAGTGTAAGCGAGCTTCCATTTGCCGGTCAGGTCGCCCTTCGGAGCGTCCTTTGGCTTTTCCGGTTCGCGGATGGTGTATTTTCTGCCGTCGACGAAGACGAATTTGATTTTTGTTTTTTCGTTGAAGATGTCGCCGTCGGCGATCACGAGGTTGGCGATCTTTCCCGTGTCGATCGAGCCGAGGCGGTCGGCGACGCCAAAGATTTCAGCGGAAGACAGGGTAAGGGCACGGAGTGCTGCGTCGGGTGACAGGCCTGCGTCGATCGATTTCTTCGCGGCTTTGAGCATGTCTTTCGGTCCGGCGAGGCCGCCGGAGTAAAATGCAAACTTCACGTTCGACTTGGCCAGGGCTGCAGGGGCCGACGGCGCGCGATCGCGGAAACGTAACGTTCGAAGCGACGGCACGGTATCCGGGTCGGCATCCTTTTCGGCTTCGGGCCATTTCAGGTCAACGAGAACGGGCAATTTTTTCGCGGCGATTTCGCCGGCGACGTCGTAGCTCATCTGGACGCCGTAGATTGCGGCGGTGACGTGCCAGCGGTCGACCAGTTCGAAAGAGCGGCGGATTTGGACGGTGTTGTTCGCGGGAATCAAGACCAGCGCGTGATCTTCGAGTGCGTCGGCAAGCGCAGAGTCGGTGCGGTCATAGCGAGGGCGGGCCGAGCCGCGAGGATTCTTGTCGTAGATCGATTCCGCCTTGCCGCTCCATTCGGTGTCGAGCCAGACCTGGTGCACGTAGCCCAGCGTGCCCATGAGCGAGCCGGGGAAACTTGCGAAGCTGCCAGGTGGCTGGAGCGAAACGGGAATGGCGACGGGTGATTTCACGACGAGGTCGCCGTTGCGTTCACCGCCGAGATCGAGCAGTGCCGCCTGACCGGGGAAGACTCCGCCTTTGTGCGCGGAGACTACCGTGGTGAAGCCGCCGCTGCGCCACGTGTCGATGCGCTTGTCGGCGAGCGTCGCTTCGCCGGCAGCGTCGCGCCACGGCGTCGAGGCCGGGCGATCTTCGGGACCGCGAGCGTTGGGTACGGGCGCGCGTCCACCGGACTCTCCGCCGCCACCGGAAGCGGCCGCGGAGATCAACCCGAGGTCCGTGAAGGAGTCGATCAGGCCGGGGTAGACCGTCAATCCCTTCCCATCGATGACCCAAGTTTCCTGCGGGAAGGTGACGTCCTTGCCGACCGCGGTGATCACGCCGTGCGACACGATCACGGTGCCGTTCTCGATGCGCGGTCCGGAGACCGGCACGATCGTCGCGCCGCGAATCGCAAAGGATTGGGGCTCGCCACCCTGCGCTTGAGCGCGAGGCACGGCGATAGCGGCACACGCGAACGCGATGGTCGCAGCTACCGCAAACGACAAACTTCGACGCATGACACGATGCATTCCTGACTCCTCAGTTGGGCGGCGCGAAGGACGCAAACCCCGAACGATGCTTTGGTAGACGGATGAGGCTAGTGGGAAGTTACGAGAGTGTCAAGAAGTGGCAGCGACCTGTGGTGCGAAAGCGCTGAGTTTTGAATATGCGACGCGTCTTTTCATTGTCGAATGGATCGCGTCGACCGATCGCCATGCAGTAGCCGCGCGTCGACGCCAAATATTTTCTTCCAAATCTCAAACCTTCAGGGAACTTCCATCGTCTGGTAATCGTATTGCATTCCAATAGGAAAGGTGGCAGGCTCGCTATGGGTAAGCCATAGGAGGCGGGATGGGCGACAAAGCGGATGTCTGGCAGGGAACGTTGGCTCTTATGGTGTTGAAAACCCTCGAAATGCTCGGGCCGTTGCACGGCTATGGGATCGCCCGCCGCATCGAGCAGACCAGCGGCGATCTGTTGTCGGTCAATTACGGCACGCTCTACCCGGCCCTGCTGAAGCTCGAGCAGGAAGGCTACATCGACTCGGAATGGGGCCAGTCGGAGAACAATCGCAAAGCGAAATATTACCGGCTGACGCGCGCCGGGCGGAAGCAGTTGGCCAAGGAAGCAAAGGAATGGGGACAGACGACGGCGATTCTGGCGCGATTTCTCTCGCCGGGTGAGGAGCAGTCATGAGGAAACTTCGCGCATGGTTTGTGCGGCTGGGCGGATTTTTAGGCGGCAAGCGGCAAGCGAGCCAAGATTTTGCGCAAGAGATGGAAAGTCATCTGCAACTGCACATCGACGAAAATCGGCGCCGAGGGATGAGCGCGGAAGAGGCGCGGCGCAACGCGCTGATGAAACTCGGCGGAGTGGCACAAACCGAAGAAATATTGCGCGACCGGCGAAGTCTGCCGGCACTCGAATCATTCGCGCAGGATTTTCGGTTTGCATTGCGGATGCTGCTTAAAAATCCCGGCTTCACGATTACCGCCGTTCTGATTCTGGCGCTGGGAATCGGAGCGAATACGGCGATGTTCAGCGTGGTGCGCGCCGTTCTACTCCGCCCGCTCGCCTACTCGCAGCCAGATCGCATCGTCACACTCGCCAGCCTTTGGAAGCGCACCGGACACAAAGGGCAAGTCTCCGCGCCGGACTTCCACGATTGGCACGACCAAAGCACCGCCTTTGACCACATGGCGATGTATTCCAACTGGGACGTGCCCGTCACCGTCGGCAGCGGCGCCGGTACGATTGCCGAGTATGTGTCTGCCGCACCGATCTCCTCCGAATTCTTCGAGACGCTCGGCACCGAGCCTTTCGTCGGCCGCAAATTCACGGACGACGAGCTAAAAGTCGGAAGTGCCGGAGCCGCCATCGTCAGCGATGGGTTTGCCATCCGCAGCTTCAGCGAACCGCAACTCGCGCTCGGCAAGGCCGTCGTGGTCGACGGCAAATCGCTCGAGATCGTCGGCGTCGTGCCGCTCGGCTTTCACTTTCCCGAAAAGACCGATGTCTGGTTGACGTCGAGTGTTTTCGGCGAGGAGACGCCGTCACGCGGCGCGCACAACTATCGCGTCGTCGGTCGCCTGAAGGAAGGTGTCGACCTGGCCGAAGCCCAGACGCAAATGACCGCGATCGGCGCGCGGCTCGAAGAAAAATATCCCGATTCGAACAAAACGAAGAGCGTCGCTGTGACACGTCTTCGTGACGACATGGTGAGCGACTATCGGCTCACGTTGTTGTTGATGCTTGCCGCAGTCGGCGTCGTGCTGCTGATCGCATGCGCCAACCTCGCCAACATGCTGCTCGCTCGCGCCGTAGGCCGCACCAGGGAGATTGCGATTCGCGCCGCAATCGGCGCCGGCCGCGGGCGAATCGTGCGACAACTCGTCACCGAAAGTATCGCGCTCGCGCTGGTCGGCGCATTCTTCGGCCTAGTGCTCGCCTACTGGGGCGCCAAATCACTCGTGGCCCTCGCGCCGCCGGACGTGCCGCGACTCTCCGAAACCGGGATTGACGGCAGCGTTCTGCTCTTCGCACTGGGGATTTCACTTGCGGCGAGTCTCATATTTGGGCTCGCGCCGGCTTTGCAGGTCCTCCGCATCGATCTCAACTCGGCGTTGAAACAAAGCGTGCGTCGCGCCGGAGGCGGCACGCTTGCGGACCGTTTGCGACGGGGATTGGTGGTGGCCGAGATCGCGCTGTCGGTGATTATGGTGGCGAGCGCCGGGTTGCTGATTAAAAGCTTGATCGCGCTGCAAGATGTTCAGCTCGGAATCGCTCCCGAACACATCGTGATGGCTGAGACCAGCGTGCCCTCGGTCAGCCTCGACACGGCGAAGCGCGCCGTCCACTACTACACGCAACTCCTGCCGGAGCTACGTGCGTTGCCGGGCGTGCGTTACGTCGGCGGAACAACGATGATCCCCGGGCATACGAGTTCGAACGGCTCGTACTACGTCGACCACTTGCCGGCCAACTTTGACATTACCAGCGCGAATGCAATTTTCACGGTCATCACGCCGGACGCGTTTGCGACCATGGGCATTCCCCTCCAGCGCGGCCGCGACTTCAACGATAGCGACACGTACGATGCTCCGTTCACCGCCATCATCAACGAAGCCCTGGCACGCCAGGCGTTCCCGGATCAGGATCCAATTGGACGTTCGATTTTCTGCGGGCTCGATTCGATGAACGCAATGAAAATCGTAGGCGTCGTCGGCAACGTTCGCCAGCAGGGTCCTGCCAGCGAGCCAGAGCCGGAAATCTACATGCCCTACCTGCAACATCCGCAGCCGGGAACAAATCTTCGCGTCGTCGTGCGGACGAGCACGGAGCCCGGCGTGATGACTGCCGCGATGCGCGAAAAGATGCGCGCGGTTTCGCCCGACGTGCCGGCGAAATTCTCGACGATGGAGCAGTCGCTGGCAGAGACAGTGGCGGCGCCACGGTTTCGAACTTTGTTGTTGGGGATTTTCGCGGCGCTCGCGGTTTGCCTGGCGCTCGCTGGAGTTTACGGCGTGATGTCTTACGTTGTAGGCCAGCGAGCGAACGAGATCGGGTTGCGCATGGCGCTCGGGGCAAGTCCCGGCGAAGTGTTGCGGTTGATCTTGCGGCAGGCTTTGGGTCTTGCAGGCGCAGGAATCGTGATCGGCTTTCTCGGTGCAGCGGCCGCGACTCGATTGCTTACGAGCATGCTGTTCGGTGTAAAGCCGAGCGATCCGCTGACGTATGTTGCAGTCGTTGGAATTGTGCTCGCGGCGGCGCTCATCGCATCTTACGTGCCTGTGCGGCGCGCGATGCGCGTCGATCCGATGGTCGCGCTGCGTTACGAATAATTCATGGTTCTTCGAACCACAACGAATTATGAACGAAGCGGCAACCTGGTTGCTGAAAACAAACGGCTTACTCCTTCTTTCTAAGGAATAAAAAAAGGTCAACGATTTGAGTCAAGTCTCTGACTTAATTCGGTTTCTTCTTGCCGAACAAACCGCCAAGTTGCTGGATCGCGCCTGCCGGGTTTTGCTTCGCTCCGTTCAGCCCGCCCGGGACCGCGCCGCCGGCACAGCCTAGCTCCGACTTGAGCATTCCCGCAGCAAGTCCGCCAACGTCAGGAACGAACTTCGGATCGGCCGTCGTGCCCTGAATCTGGAATGGAATCGTCGTCGAGCTCTTGCACTTACTTCCGCCAGCTCCGCCGCCCATGGCTTGCCCCAAAATCGACCCGGCGTTGCCGACGGGACTCGCGACCGCAGCGAGTGCATCGGTGAGCGTCGCCGCCATTTTGAAGTCGAGCGCGTTTTTCGAATTGATCGTGCCGCCACCGACCAATGAGCCGAGCTGCGGCATCACGGCGTTGAAGTTGCTGGCCTGGAGCCCGTCGGGTGCCATGCGAAGGTCGGTTGTCAGCTTTTCGATGGATAGGTCTTGTCCCGTTTTCACGCCGGTGAGCGCGGAAATAGACGAAAGCTTCGAACCGAGGTCGAATCCAGCGAGCTTTGCGCCGAACAAGCCGACGTTGCCCGTTGTGACCAACTTATCGGTCGGACCGGTGAGATTTAGATTCGTACTGAGCGTGCCGGATTGAAGTGACGCTCCTTTGGGTAGGTTGATACCGAGCGCGGGCAAAAACGCCTGCAAATCCTTCGCGGGCAGGCTTTGACCGTCTACCTTTATATGCAGCAGAGCGCCCTGCTCCGGGATTTCGTAGGTTCCCGAGAGGTTTATCGCCGCCGTCCCGATTTTCAGCACCGAGGGATTCAACACGCCGGAATTTTTCGTCAGGTCATATTTGGTGTTGAAATTCACGGTGACGGGTTCAGCTGCCGGAGTTCCACCGGCGATCAGCAGTGCTTTCGAAAGCTTCGCGGTGCCTTTCGTTTCGGCAACGCCACCCTGCGACGACACTGTCGCGTTGAGATCGAGAATCCCGCCGAGCCCCGCCGACGGGTCAAGGAATCCAGTCGAGGCCAGATTCATCGTATTAATGGTCAGCTTCGCATCGAGTGGCGTGAGCACGGCGTTTGTCTGATTATGTGGACCCGCGGTGCCGTCCAGCTTGAAGTTGCCGCCGCCTGGCGGGTCGGCGCTGACAGTAATCGGGAACTTCGACGTGAGGGAAACATTCGAAGCAACGACGCTGACGTTGTCATACGTGCTTCGCTTTTGCGATCCGATCGAGCCGACCGTGACCTTTCCATTCTTCAATTCAAGCTTCTGCACTGAAAACTGGCCGCTAGAGTCACCACCTCCGCTAGACGCAGGAGCCGTCGCCGGCGCTGAAGGCTTTGTCGCCGGAGCGGGAGCCGCCGCATGCTGAGCGCCTGATTGCGTTCCTCCGATCGTCGAATAGTTCCAGTCTCCGCCCGCGTTTCGAATGAGCGAAACTTGCGGGCTGTCGATGGCGATGTCCGTTATATTCAGCGTCTTTGAAAAGATCAGCGGCTTGATTTCGACGCCGACTTGGATCGATTTCGCTGTCAGAAACGGCGTGTTGCTGAATTTCGGATCATCCGAGATCGAAAGATTGTCGGCGCCCAGTGATCCCCTGAACAGCGACAAGCTCAAATTCCCGACTTCCACTTTGCGGCCGAGTGCTGCGGACGCTTTTTGTTCGATCGTCGGTCGAAACTGATTGACCGGGATGAGAAATGGGGCGATGACCACCAACGCGATTAGAACAACGACCACGATGGCAACGATTTTGAGTGAACGACCCATGGGGACCTCCGACGAAGGGGGGAATGCAGAATCGAGTCCGTTGAGATGCGAATCATAGCACACACCTTCCGGCACCGACGTACCACGAAAGCCTGATACGCTCGAAACGTTGTCGTTGATCGCTCACGACGAATGTGCGGTCTGGTGCATCTAAACGCAACGACGGCTCTGCCGAAGTGGCAACAGTCGAAAATAGAGTTCAGGCAAGGCTCTTGGGGGTACTTTGGCAGAACCCGCGGTGCGAAGGCTGGCGTCTTGCTGTACGTTTTCACAGTTACTCGGGCTTATGTTCGGATCGATGGCCGTCCTTGCCAACGCAGGCTCCGCATCTGCGCAAAGTAGCGGGCGCGCCGTCATCGTTGCAACTCTTCCCGATGCTCCCGTGCCTCAGGATTCGCCGCAACCCGCTGAACAACAAAAATCCCAGCTGAAACAAACGATCGAAGTTCTCGGCAAGCGGTCGATTTTCTTTCCGGAGTTGGCGCACGACCATGGCCCGCTCGATGGGCGGCAAAAATTCGAACTCGCGGTCGACGAAACGATCGCGCCGTCGCGATTTATCGGCTCGGCGTTCACCGCCGGCATCAGCCAAGCGCGCGATTCCCTGTCGGGATACGGTCAAGGCTGGGCCGGCTATGGCAAGCGCTACGGATCTTCGGTCGCAAGCAACGCAACGAGCCATCTCTTCGGCACATTCCTTCTGCCGACCGTGCTGCACGAAGACCCGCGCTATTTCGTGAAAATTTTTGGCAGCCCGCGTAGCCGCATCCTGTATGCGATGACCCGTGTAGTAATTACGCGCGCCGACGATGGCAGATCCACATTCAACTGGTCTAACGTAATGGGTGGCCTGATGGCGGAAGGTTTAGCGACCAGCTACCTGCCCGACAGCGAGAGGACTGCCGCAAAAACATTCACGCGCTTTGGTGTTCGAATCGGCTTCAGCGCTCTCGATAACGTCGTGAAAGAATATTGGCCCACTATTTTCAAGAGTTTGAGAATGAACAAGCTGATCCCGCCCGAGCTCTCCGATCCAGGGACCGTGACGCCGCCGGTAGGGCCGCCGGCGCCACCGCCGCAAAAGGAGCCGCAACGCTAGCGCGTTGAGAGCAAAATTTCGTCAATGGCACACGATCCCAATCCGTTCCCGCCCGCTGGTAAGCCGGGTTATTCGTACCGCGCGATTGGCGCGTGGTGCGCTCTTTTGATTTGCTGTTTTGCCGTTCCCGCCATCGTGGCCACGCAGGATTCGAAACCCGCCGAAAAAGGCGATGGTTCGGTTCGCGCGCAGATGCGCAACGTGAAATACCGGTTCAGCGACAAGGTGTCGGTGCAGATCAACACGCTGCAGGGTGCGTTCGTGCCGGTCGGCGACAACGAAATGCCGGTATTCGACAATAAGAATTCATTCAAGATTCGAATCGACTCCGCCGAGATTGCCATCAGCCCGCAGGATTTGGCGAATCTACTCAATGACTATGTGTTCGCGCGGCCGGGATCGCAACTCTCGGGACTGTCGGTATCCACTACCGACAAAGGCCATATTAAGGTGAAAGGTAAGCTCAAGGACAAAGGTGGTATCCCGTTCGAAAGCGAAGGCGTGCTAACCCCGACGCCCGACGGCAGGCTTCGACTTCACGCCGATAGAATGAAAGCGCTGAAAATCCCGGTGAAAGGTTTGATGGACGCGTTCGGCATTGAGGTCAGCGACTTGATCAAGTCCGGCAAAGTTCCCGGCGTGACGGCCGAGGAAAATGACTTGATCTTCGATCTCCAGCAGATTCTTCCGCCACCGCACATCGAGGGGAAAGTCACGAAGGTTCGCGTCGAACCCAACACGATCGTTCAAACGTTTGCGGCTGATTCCAAAGCGCCAGTCGACACAAAACCTGTTCCCAAGCTTCAGGGAAACTACCTGGCGCTTCAGGGGAACAAGCTGCGTTTTGGCAAGCTCACGATGGAAGACTCGGACCTCATTCTCTACGACGTGAATCCGGTCGGCAGGCTCGATTTCTTCTTGGACCATTACAAAGAGCAGCTTGCCGCCGGCTACACGAAGATCAGCACGAGCTATCAGGTCCGCGCCTATATAAAAGGCTACGAAAAGCTGGGGCAGACTAAAGTCGCCGCCACTCCGACGAAAAAAGACTGAATCGATGGGTTGACAGACTGCGGCAAAGCCACTATTTTTCTTCCGCCGGTAAACGCTTACTCTCTGCTCACATGCCATCGCGCCGCGATCAAGGAGCTTCGCCTATGTCTCGCACTTCCAGACGCCATTTCCTGCAAACCGCTTCCGTCGCAGGCGCTGCTTGTTCTGCCGATCTTCTCTTCGGCGGATCTCTCATAGCGAAACCCGGCAAAGCCGTGTCGAGCGGTCCCGCTCGCGTCTATATTGACACCCGTCGCACGGTTTCCCCGATCGACCGTAATCTCTTCGGTTCCTTTCTCGAGCATCTTGGCCGCGCGATTTACGAAGGGATCTACGATCCTGGATCGAAGCTCTCCGACTCGAATGGTTTTCGCAAAGACGTCATCGACGAAATCAAAAAGATCAACGTTCCGATCATTCGCTATCCGGGCGGCAATTTCGTCTCGGGCTACAACTGGCTCGACGGCGTTGGCCCAAAGGAAAATCGCCCCGTCGTTCTCGATAAAGCCTGGAATTCGCTCAACTCGAATCAGTTCGGCACGAACGAATTTATGGCGTGGTGCAAGATCGTCGGCACATTACCGCTGATGGGATTGAATCTCGGCACGGGCACGCCTGAGCAGGCCGCCGACCTCGTTGAATATTGCAACGTGGAAAAAGGTACGCGCTGGAGCGATCTGCGCCGCAAGCACGGCATCACCGAACCATATAGGGTCGAGCACTGGTGCCTCGGCAACGAAATGGACGGGCCGTGGCAGATCGGCCACATGTCGGCCGATGAGTACGGCTACAAAGCCGCTGACGCCGCTCGGCAAATGCGCGCTGTTGATAAATCTCTCAAGCTCATCGCCTGCGGATCGAGCGGCCCCGGCATGCCCACCTATCTCGAGTGGGATCGCCAGGTCCTCGAGCAGTGCTACGAATACGTTGATGCGCTTTCGCTCCACCGCTACTTCGACAATACCGAAACGACCGGCGGCGACTCCGCGCACTTCCTCGCGATGAACCTCACGATGGACAAACAGATCGCCGAAACTCTCGCGGTCTGCGACACCGTTCGCGGTCACAAGCGCTCGCCGAAGCAGCTGTGGCTTTCGTTTGACGAGTGGAACGTCTGGTATCGCGAGCGCCGCGGCGATGCCGTCGATGGCCACCGTACCAACGCGCCGCACCTGCTCGAAGAGATCTACAACCTCGAAGACGCTCTGCTCGTCGGCGGCCTGCTCAACACGCTGATCCGCAATTCCGATCGCGTCAAAATTGGCTGCCTCGCGCAACTGATCAACGTAATCGCGCCGATCATGACCAACTCCGACGGCCTCTTCCAGCAGACGATTTTCTATCCCTACAGCTGGGCGCTTCAATATGCTCGCGGGGCCGCGCTGAATGTTCTGGTGGAATCGTCGACCTACGAAGTGAAAGGGCTCGACCAGGTTCCGCATCTCGACGTCGCGGGTTCGTATGACGCATCCGACGGTAGCGTCGTCGCTTTCGTCCTCAATCGCGATCTTTCGAAATCGCACGACGTCGAAATCGTGTGGGAGGACAAAGCCCCAACGAAAGTCCAAGTGACATCGTTGCTCACTGGCGATGACCTCAAAGCCGTCAACAGCTTCCAATCGCCAAACCGCGTCGCACCGCAAACGTTCGCCAAGCCCTCAACGGCAAACGGCCGCACCAAATTCGAAGTCCCGCCTCGCAGCTACACCATGCTGCAGTGGTCGCTGTAAGAGTCCGCGAATTTCCCTTCTTCGCGGTCATGCACGGGCGCGCAGTACTGCCTAAACCTGAGTTTTCGAAGGGTGGGGCCCATCTCGGCAAGATCGATCTGTTCGAATCTTTTTCTTTTGATCTGCCACAAAAGAAAAAGCCCGGCAACCATCGCCGGGCTCTTCCCAAACGAACTCCGCTTCGGATCTATCTCGCAGAAAACTTAAACACCGTTACCGTGTGATACCTGTGTCCCGGCTTCAACTCCGCCGACGGAAAATCCGGATGATTCGGCGAATCCGGAAAATGCTGAGTCTCGAGGCACAACGCCGAACGCCGCCCATACGAAACGCCGCCCTTGCCCTTCACCGTTCCGTCCAAAAAATTACCCGTGTAAAACTGAATGCCCGGCTGGTCGGTCAGCACCTGCAACACGCGCCCGGTCGTCGGCTCAAACACTTCCGCCGCCAGCGCCACTTTCCCGCCCGTCGCGTCGAGCACCCAGTTGTGATCGTAACCATGACCAAGCTTGAGCTGCGCGTCATCCGCGTCGATCCGCGCGCCAACCGCCGTCGATTTCGTGAAATCGAATGGGGTGCCCGCAACAGGTTTCAGTTCGCCCGTTGGAATCAAACCCGCATCCACGGGCGTAAACTTCGAAGCCTGCAAGGTCAGCATGTTGCCCAGAATGTCGCCCTTGCCCTGCCCCGCCAGATTGAAATAGGAGTGATTTGTCAGGTTCACGACCGTATCTTTGTCCGCCGTCGCCGAATAATCGATCTTCAGTTCCCCGCTGGCCAGCGTGTAGCGAACCACCGCCGTCAGCGTTCCCGGATAGCCCGCTTCACCCGCTTTGCTTACATACGTCAACTCGACGCCGCCGGGAACCTCCTTGCCTTTCCAAACCTGATTGTTGAATCCGTGCGGCCCGCCATGCAGCGAATTCGGCGCATTGTTGATCGGCAGCGAATACGTCTTGCCGTCGAGCGTGAACTGCCCCTTGGCGATGCGGTTCGCGTAGCGTCCGACCAACGCTCCGAAAAACGCGCCTCCCTTCGCCGAATTGCTATTGCTGACGTACCCGTCGAGATCATCGAACCCGAGCACAATGTCCGCCGAGTTCCCGTTGCGATCGGGCGTCTTCAGCGACACCACGATTCCGCCATACGTGATAATCGTCGCTTCGATGGTTCCGTCGGCCAGCGTATAAGCTTCGATCGGAGTTCCATCCGGCATCTTTCCAAACGGCTGTGTCGTCACGGTAGTCTTCGCCCCCGATAGCGCTGCGCAAAAACCGAAACACAAAAGTCCGACCGCAATCGCTCTGAACATTTTCATTGAACCTCGGCAGTCCCGCAAAACGAGGCGAGACCCGCAAGTAATCGTTTCCTTCGCTTCGGCACTCTAAGTCACCGCGTCCGTGCTGTCAATTTCACAAACCCTCGCAAATCGGTCGCGTGCTCGCCTTATAACATCGTCAAAGACATGTCAGCTTCCGAACGGTGGATAGCAATCGTAATTTCGTTGCGACACGATCTTGCCATCTCGAAACGTCAGAAACATCGCAACGAAGGCTTTCATCACACTACCCGCGGGCAGGTTCATTACAGGCACGCTCAGTATTCCCGTCCACTCCACTTCGATCGCAACCTCGTCTCCGGACTCAACAATTCGCTTCACGTCATACGTCTGCGATTTGAGGATCTGCTTCCCTGTCGCGAAGCCCTCGCGCAACTCTTGCGCGTGTCGCGTCTGCCCCTCGGGTGCGATACGATTCGGGAATTCGTGGAACACCATGTCTGCGGAACAAAAGTCGGCGACTTCTTCATATGAACTCAGCGCGCCAACCGCCTGAAGATACTGCCGTGCTCGCATCTCATTCGACGAAGCCATCTAGGTTTGCTCCTGAAGGTAGTCAGCGCTGATGCGTCATTCTTGCTTCTGCCGGGTTCTTGCTTGTAATCGCTTTGTTACAGCCGCCGAAGTCGAACCCGGTCGCGACTCGCAACGCTTGCCCCAACAACGAAAACAGACTATAGAGGGTGAAGACCACGGTCGCTAACAGCCAGACAACCGAACGCTCGCATATTCACGGAGACTACCTGCGGAGACATATCGTGAGAATACCCTTACTGATACTCTCATTCCTCGTCGCTTGCAGTTTCCCGGCCCTCGTGCGCACTGGGCCTCCTTTCCCAAAACACCAGACAGCCGCGTCACACAAGCTTGCGAAAAACACGAAAATCTGGGTCAGCGACTTCGAACTCGACGCGGGCGACGTGAAGACCGACAACGGCGGGATCGTCGGCGAAGTCCGCCCCGGAATTCTCGAACGACCGCGCAAACGCAGAGAACAGGATCCCGAAGTCCAAGCCAAGAAAATTGTCGATCTTATGACGAAGAGCATCGTGGAAGATTTGCAAAAATCCGGCTACAACGCCGAACGCCTCTTGCCGGGAGCGGCGTCCCCCAACGCTGGAGCGTGGGTTCACGGCGTATTCACCGAACTTGACGAAGGCAACCGGCGGCGCCGTGCGATCGTTGGCTTCGGCTCAGGCGAAGCGAAAATGGATCTCTATGTCACTCTGACCGATCTCGCCGCGCCGCAAAGACCACTCTATGAAGCGGCAGACAAGGAAAACAGCGGCAAGAAACTTGGCGCAGTCATTACGATGAATCCCTACGTTGCCGCCGCAAAGTTCGTGATGGAGAAACAAGCGACCGACAAAACCGTCAAAAAGACAGCCACCGACATCTCGAAGGAGGTCGCGACACATTTGCAGTAGGCACCGGTTGCCTAGTCGTGACCGCAACACTCCGTTCGAATCATTTCACGATCCGGATCCAGCAGTCGCGGCCCCGGCCCTTCTTTCGACAATTTGTCCCACGGGTTCCGCAACGGACACACACCCAGCGACAGGCACCCGCAGCCGATGCACCCGTCCAGTTGATCCCGGAGCCGAGTCAAACGATCGATCCTCCCGTTCAGCTCTGCCTTCCATAAAGCTGACAACTTCTTCCAGTCGTCCACCGTTGGCGTGCGTTCGCCGGGTAGCGTCTTCAAAGCCTTCCGGATTGCTCCCAGCGAAATGCCCGTCTTTTGAGCAACCTTAATGAGTGCAACCCGCCGTAACACCTCGCGCGCATACCGTCTTTGATTGCCACGGCTACGCCAACTGCGAATAAGCCCCTTGGCTTCATAGAAATGCAGGGTTGACACAGCTACGCCACTTCGTTTCGCCACGTGTCCAACGGAAAGCTCTTTCGAAACCGGCGGTGTGGTCTTTTTCATGATTTGGCCTTGACCTCAAGTTAACTTGAGGTTGTAGCTTGGAGTGTAGCAGCTTTCAACCCATGGAGGAATGGACGATGACAGACCAAGTGAAGCTCGGACTGATATACGGAAGTGCGCGGCCGGGCCGCTTCTGCGACACCGTCGCGAGGTGGACCGCCGATCAAATCAGGAAGACGGGAAACTTCGAATTGGAAGTGATCGACCCGGTCGCCCACGCCATGAAGAAAAAGAGCTTAGCCGAATCGTCGTCACAGAATTCGTTGCAGCAACAACTTGATACGGCCGACGCGTTCGTGGTCGTCACACCGGAATACAATCACGGTTATCCCGCCGCGCTCAAAGAGCTGATCGACTCCGCCGGCAGAGAATGGCACGCCAAACCCGTAGCGTTTGTTTCGTACGGCGGAGTCTCCGGCGGTCTGCGAGCTGTGGAGCAGCTACGCCAGGTGTTCGCGGAATTACACGCGGTCACGATTCGCGATTCAGTAAGTTTTCACAACGCCTGGGAGCAATTCAAGGGCGAAGGTGTACATGCAAGCCCCGAACGCCACGCCAATTCCCTGTCCAGAATGCTAGCGCAGTTACATTGGTGGGCAGTCGCCCTCCGCCACGCACGCGCAGCCAAGCCCTACGGCCAAGCAGCCTAACCCGCCAATCTCCTGGCACCCAAATCGAGCCGTATCCAAGAAGAGGCACAAATTTCTCGTTAGTGCTTGCTTGAAGCAGCACTCAGTATCGCTTCAAATCGTGAATCACCGCGGAACGACTTCCAATCGTCATCGCGGCGTACGGCTTCGACATCGCTATAACCGTGCTCGAAGGCCTTCTCGAGTCGGTCGAGCGCTTCGCCCCGATTTCCTTCAATCGCTGCGCCAGTCGCCAGGGCGTACCACGCGTCGGGTGCGACATTGTCTACCTTGGATTTCTCCGCCAAACGCAGCGCTCCACCCAACACTTGCTCCGCTTCTAAATTTTTGCGCTCGTGTGCGAGCGTTATCCCTAAATCATCCATGTGTTCAATGGTCCGCGGATGATTGGCGCCTAGCACCTTTGGTCGAGTTCCCTCATTTCGCGAAAACCTTTCTCGGCTCCGGCGTAATCGCCCTCGCCCATCAGAATCTCGGCAAGTGCAACGCGCGTGGAGAGCGTCATGAAATGCTCGTCGCCCAGAACCTTACGCTGTATCGGTAAAGCCTCCTCATACAGCGCACTGGATTCGGCATATCGTTTTTCGTCCTTCAGCGTCGCGGCTAGGTTCGTCATGGCCATCAATGTGTCGGGATGATCGGGTCCCAGCTTGCGTTTTTGAATCTCATACGCATCACGCAACAGCTTCTCAGCATCCGCTTCCTTGTGCTGGCTATTGAGCGTGTTGGCCAGCAATAGCATCGATTCGATGGTGTCGTTGTGCTCGGGCCCAAACATGCGGCTGCGCGTGGCGATCAATTCGCGTTGCAACACCTCGGCTTCCGCGTAGCGGCCCTGCACCTGGTAAGTCGCAGACAGATTGGCCATCGCGCCCAACGTCTCTCGGTTCTCGTTCCCGGAAACCTCTCGTCTCAGCTGCAAGACTTCGCGGAATATCTTCTCCGCTTCATCGTATCGACCCTGGTAGTACTCATCGATGCCGAGAGCGTTCATGGTATTGATCGTGTCCGGGTTGCGCGGGCCCAGGACGCGACGGCGAATCTCGAGTGCGCGCTGGTCGAGCGACAACGATTGAGTCGCCAAGCCCAGGCCTTGATAGGTTTTCGCCATCGTATACATCAACCGGGCTTGCACTTCAGGATCATTCGCCAGCCCGGTCTCGATTTCCTTCGATGCTTTATCCAAAATCTCTCGCGCCGTGACGCTGTTTCCCTTCGCTTCGTCCGGATCCGGAACGCGAAACATGTCCGCCATGAAGTCGCTGACCCGCCGCGACGTGGCGGCCTCACGATTTGCACGGTCGCGTTCCTTGGCGATGCGCCGTGCCTGAATTGCGACCGTTGCTGCAAAAACAACCAGAAACACAAACAAAATCGTCCCGATCGCCATCCCAAATCGATGACGCAAAATAAATTTCTTTGCTCGATAGGAAGTGCTCGGCGGTCCGGCAAGCACAGGTTCGTTCTTCAAGTACCGCTGTATGTCCGCAGAAAATTCGCTCGCCGACCCGTAACGGCGGCTGCGTTCCTTTTCGAGCGCCTTCATCGTGATCCAGTCGAGCTCCCCCGACAGACGATAGGCGAACACACGTGGCTCCATTTTTCGATGCTCCGCCAAGGTTTTCGACGTGTCGCCCAGCGATCGAACTCGGGTGCTCGGCCGTGGCGGATCGACGTCGCGAAGCTTCTGCACAATTTCCTGCGGACTTGATCCGTGTAACGCTTCGTTTTCGAACGGAAGAACACCGGTGAGCAGTTCGTAGAGAATCACACCGAGCGAGTAGACGTCGGTGCGTGTGTCGACTCCACCGCCCGTCAGATCGGTTTGTTCCGGGCTCATGTACTCAGGCGTGCCGACAACGGCCCCGACTTGCGTAAACATAGTTTGGTCCGCTACCCGCGCCGAGGTCGCGACCGCCTTGGCCAGCCCAAAATCGATGATTTTGGCGACCGGCTTGTTGTCGCGTTCGTGAACCAGAATGTTCGAAGGCTTGAGGTCGCGATGGATGATGGCTTTTTGATGGGCGTGCTGGACTCCGTCGCAAACGTCCATGAACAAGTCGAGCCGCTGCTGCAGCGTCAACTCGTGCTTGTCGCAATATCGATTGATCGCGACGCCAGGGACGAACTCCATCACGAAGTAGGGCCGGCCTTCGGGCGTCGAGCCGCCATCAAAAACGCGCGCGATGTTCTGGTGATCCATCATCGCGAGCGCCTGCCGCTCAGACTCAAAACGGGCGATCACCGTTTTGGTGTCCATCCCCGCTTTAATGAGCTTTAATGCCACCGCGCGGTGAATGGGTTCGTTCTGTTCGGCGAGCCACACCTCACCCATTCCGCCTTCGCCAAGAAGTTTTACAAGGCGATATGGTCCGATGCTTCGCTCAGTCTCACTGGACCAATCAATATTGAGTGTGTGGTCGGCTAGTGGCTGTGGGACGTCGCGGTCATCTTTACGAGCGTCCATCTGGCCTTAGCACGTCGCTTGTCTCAAAGGGTTTCGTTTGCGACAAGAACATAAGGAATGGCGGAGAGAAAAGCAACCAGGCGAGACAAACCCGGGCTCTAGGCAGGTTCTGCACGCGAGAGGTTTCCAGCGGAATGTTCCCCGTCTGACGCGAGTCTGGGTGATCCGGTTAACTTCACAAACTCAATTCGCTAAGCGGATGCACCGCGACTGTTAGGGCCCACCTTGACTCCTACGCGGAACCGCTGGTAGCCGGCATAGTGATGCCCATTCTCATATTTGCTCGTAGTAGTCCGCATTCTCGTAAGAATACTGATTCATGAAAAATGCGCAAGGATACTTCACGCGGCTGCCACAGCGGCATTGCCATACCTTGCAGGCGCACTTCGGTGAAGTTCACTTCCGTGGTCAGTCGGTCCAGCCCGATGGTGTACAGAGGAGCCAGCAAGTCTTCGCAGCCGCAGGAGTTGGGATGTTCCTTCATCGACCCAGGCGATTCCCTGTACGAACATGGGAACTCCTGTTCCGTCCCGTCCGCGAAACGCTACCGCCAGAGTGGCCCTGTTCGGCTTGTCGGCTGCTCGAACAGTCGTCAGGCCCTTTACCTCTATTCCCTCTTCTTCAGCCACACGCGAATCATCTCCTCCACTTTTTTGCGAATTTGAATTTCCCTTGCCACTGCATACCGTCCACTTGTGATACAAGTCCCGCATGGAACTTCTGGCGGATCGGTTGGGCTGCTCCGGGTGGGGCTGACTTCGGAATGGCTTACGATCAGCGCGGGTGTCGGCTCCGCAATCGCCGGTGTCAGGTGGCACCAAACTGGTGGTGGACCATCCCATTCGGACTTGGGTGCGCTTGACACCATGCAAGATTCGACCCTGGTTTCCTCCATGCAGCACAGGGAAGTCCGCCTGACAGAGCGATGCGCCTGCCTTTCTAACTGGGAAGGCGTGGTTGGGAGATTCTGAATGAGCAGTCAACCACCTCGGGTCTTTTATGGCTGGGTGATCGTTTTTACAGCCGGCGTCGGGCTTCTACTGGGCTATGCCCCTGTCTTTGTATACTCGTTCAGCGTTTTCATCAAATCGCTGGCTCACGATTTTCATTCAAGTCGTACAAGCATCTCGTTCGCCTTTACTCTCGCCAATATCATGCAAAGCGTGGGCGCTCCGTTGATCGGGCGATTGGTTGATCGTTTCGGCGCACACAAGGTAATCGTTCCATCGACCGTGATTTTTGGTCTGGTCCTAATATCCTTCAAGTATTTTTCAACGAGTCTCTGGCACTTATATGCTTTGTTCATCGTGTTGGGATTCCTCGGCACCGGGACAGCACCAGTACCTTACGGCATCGTAGTCTCGCGCTGGTTTGACAAGAGGCGCGGCCTCGCACTCGGTCTGATGATGGTCGGAGTTTCCTCCGGCGCAATCGTCATGCCGCCTATCGCACAGCGCTTAATCACCCTGTTCGGATGGCGTACGGCGTACGCGATCATTGGGTTCGTGGTCCTTGCGGTGTCCCTCCCTGTTGTTGGAATTTTTCTAAAGGATTCCCCAGAGAAAATGGGCGTACAGCCCGACGGGGTCCTGGATTTGCACACTGGATCGGAAGAGCGGAGCGACGAGCAAGGGGTGAGATGGAGTGTTGCTCGGCGGGGACGCACTTTTTGGTTCATGGCGAGTGCGTTCTTTTTAGTCGGGGCCAGTGTCCATGGCTGCGTCATCCATCTGGTGCCGATGCTTACGGATCGCGGGATAAGCGTTGAGCGCGCAGCTCTCGCCAGTTCTTTGCTGGGAGTGGCTGTGCTGATTGGCAGAGTGCTATCCGGGTACTTGCTCGACCGCTTCTTTGGCCCGTATGTGGCGATACTTCTTTTCAGTGGAGTCGCGGTCGGGATTTCGTTGCTTTGGGCAGGGGCAGGCGGAAGCCTCACATTGCTGGCAGCCTTCCTTGTTGGTCTAGGGATGGGAGCAGAGGCAGACGTCATTGCGTATCTGACGAGCCGCTATTTTGGCTTGCGCTCGTTTGGTGAGATCTATGGGTATTTGTTCGCTGCTTTTACTTTGGCGGGCGCACTAGGTCCAGTGCTGATGGGCGTTGGTTTCGACCACTTGGGTTCGTATCGTGCGCCCTTGCTGTTTTTCCTTGCCGCAACGCTGGTAGCAATGGCGCTGCTGACACGGCTCGGGGCATACGTCTATCGCGCAGGCAGTCCAGCTGGTTTGCGGCCAGACTTGAGCGAATCGATTTGAAATGACGAGTGTGTCGGGGTTGTTCAAATGCCTCTTCAGTTCGGAGAGGTTTTCACGAACGTCCGTCTCTCGCGTCAAGCCTTCGCGGAGAATTCGCTACGTTCTCAAGGAAACCGCGGAGACTGTTGCGCCGGTTGCTGCGGTTTGCGCGACTGCAAAGGTTGGGACCAAGCAGCAGGACGTGCTCCTGCCCTCTGGCGCCGCCCTGTAACCTGGCCTCAAGACGCGCAGGTGAGGGAAATAGAAGTTATGATGCAGCGTGAGTCCCTCGTCGCCGGTCGTCCAACTTCCGTCTCCTGGGTCTGAACCAGAAACGGTCTTTGCCCTCTCGCATGCCCTTGAGCCTCAAGCCAGCGACTCCGCGAATCCGTTCCGCGCGCGAAGCGGACCGATCTTCTCCGCGTTGTACCGTCTCCAGTGCAGAAGTTGCGCAACTGCCAGCAGCGTCCTTTTCGAAAACGGCTTCGGCAACATGTGCGCACCGGCTTGCGAGCCGACGTTTTCGAATTTCACTGTGTTGCCGTACCCGGACAGGTAGCGGAGAAAATACCCAACAATGAAGAGGGCGACCCACTCTAGGAGCCGCCCATTCCAGTACGTCGAGGATTTGGTGCGGGGCTTCCGCCTAGAACACCTTTCACTCAATGTAATGGCTCGGACGGGATACGATGCTACTTCGAACAACTTTCACTGACCATCTTTAACCCCGTGACCGTCATGTGACCATGTTCAGCGGCGTCGCCTACTCCGTGCTCACTTGCCTTTTCCTTGGCGTCTTCCTTCGCGCCATGTATTGCGGCATTTGAAACAACGCCTGTGACTCTTACGCTGTGCCCCACGTGCTCACCGAGAGCTACCGCGTCGCTTTTAATTTCCCAGTTGTCGCCCTTGGTATCAGTCAGCTTGTACTCTTTCTCGCCATCGCCCTTTTGGAGACAGCCCGAAAGTGTTCGCACATTTTTGTGGGTCGTTTTTTGTTCCTCTTGTGCCCAGAGAGTTGAGGCTGAAGCTACAAACAACCCTAAGGCCACCGCCGCGATTTTTGCTTTCATGTCTTTTGATCCTCCGTTTCGCATTCGTATGCCGGCTATCAAAATGCGTGTGACTCTTGGATGCCTCACTGGCATGAAAGGGCGGCGGCGGCAACTCCCGGAATCAATGCGTCCCTGTCAGAGCCCGCCAATTTCCTGAGCCCATATTCACAAACTTCGATTTTGCGGCAGCGGGAAGCATCGATGGTGTCATCACGATTGTGTCGATATTGTGAAGCGATCCGTCCGGCGAATCGCTGAGACGGAACCTGCGCGGCATTGGCACCCACGGGGGCAACAACACAAGGGCGTGACGGTCATTGCTAAGCATGGGGCGTCGAATGGGCACGCGCGTAGGGGGCTGGACTTAGCTCACGAGAAGTGCAACTCATCGAACTCCGACGGACATCCGCCATAACAAGGAGGATGAATGTCTCAGAATTCTGGAAACCATCAGCCGCGAAATCAGCCACCGTCAAGAAAGTTATTCCCCCACTGCATCCTGAACTTCCCGAAAAAGCAGAGATCGAAATAGATGGCTGCGATGATCTGTACAGAGAATTGCGAATCGAAAACAAGTTGAAAGACCGTCCAGGTAAAGAGTTAGATTGAAAAAGGGTGCAAATGTTGAAGTCATAATTGAAGCCGACCCGAACGATACGATCGGACGCCACAACATGTAGTTCCATAGGCGTCTTGCGTGCAGGAGAGCGCGGCACCAACCAAACGAAACTCGGGAGTCGAAATCTTATGGTAGAATCGGGGCCTCATCCTTTTCAATCGCGAGGTGTATCCTTGCGCTGGCCCGTCGTAATTCTTCGTGATAATAACGAGTGGGAAGTTTGTCAAATCTGTTCTAGACCCATACCTGCGCCTCCAAACGAGGCGACGTTCGAGGAAAGAGTTCGTCACTATAAGAATGTACATCAGTACCGCGAAATTCCAGCGCGGGCCCAAACAGAGACAGTTTCAGGTAAGACATACAAAGTCGTACTCATGGAACACAAGTGCTGGTGGTCTACGTAGTTCAAGGTCTCGCATCCGCCACAAGGTCGTCCCAACGCGCGACTCCGCATCGCAGTGATATCGAAACCGCACACTACCTAAAGAATTTGTGTCTCATAAGGTTTTGCACGTATTCTCTCAACCTTAAATCCGCACAAACCTCTACTTGTCTTGCGGAGGTTTCGGTAGCTTTCAAAGTGTTTTGGGTCATCGTTCTCCGATGAGTATTCCCGGTCTTTGCGCCTGAAACCCGCCGCATGTTTATTTAATAAAGAATGTCTGTCATGAGTAGAAAACCGAATCTGTTGAAAGAAACGGAGATTCAGCCTGTTCCGTTTTCTCGTCTCGACTACGTACTGTGCGTGGTGCTTTATTTTCTGATCGGCATTGCTTACAGCGACAAATTCGCGGCCCTGCTCTTAGGGGTTCGCAGTTGGCTTTTCTGACGAACCCTACCAGGTTCCGCATGGGAGCGACTGCGATGACATCGAGAACCGAGCAGCTTCAAAATGCGGGCAGGAAAGTTGGCTGGTGTCGAGCGTGTTGCCGTTCGCCGTTTCGAATCACGTCTTGGAAATCATGGTTAGTATCAAAAAGACGCGCACGCTGTCGGATGAGGAGGCTCTGCGCGTGTCGGTGGAGTTGCATCGAATCGTTGAGGCTGTGCGACACGGCTGCGAAGTGATACGAAATCCCGGTTCCGGCCCGGACCACGCAGTCGTAGATACCTTTCTCAAAAGTCTGAGACGCGAGGATATCATCGCCGACCCTGGCCCCATTTTTCATTCGGAGATTCGAGGCGGTCACGGGGCGAACTCGCGGAGTTCTTAAGTGCGAGATGTTATTCTGACGGCGCGCAGGACTTCACAAAGTTTTCGCTTGGCCACCGGATTGACGGTGAACGAATCGTGGACTGTCCATACGGCCACCGAAACGCCGTGCGCCGAGAAAGTACGGTCATCAGTTTCTTGCACGCGATTACTGCTTCGAGGACCGACCCATCGCAGTTATTCATCGAGTTTTGTTCTAGAAACAGTCCCTTGAAGATTCCGGCCACCCCTCAACGACAAACTCAAACTGTGCGCGAGTCATTCGCGGATCGTTGCCAACCTGAAAGTTAATCGCGTCATTGAGCGCACCGGACATAATCGGGCGGGTCCGCAACGGTAGAGACGAGTATCCCAAAATTGTATCGCGACATTCTTTCCGCGCTTTTGCCACAATCAAAGCCTGTGTCTAACGAACGTGTCCTGATCCAACTCCAGCTCAGCCCTCGGCGCTCAGACAAAATAAAGGACGTAGTGACAGACGATTGAGTTAAGTGCCGGGCTTCCATATGAGGGGTTGACCTGAGTCGGCCTTAGCTCGCACGACGCATAGGAATGATAAATGTTTATGTGCGTTTCGATCCAGGGCCTAACCCTCGGACACGGTTCGCTTGAGTATTTCAAGGGCTTTTTCAGCGCGTTCGATCGCGTCATATTCTTCACTGCCGGGATCGACTGGACTGAGGCGACGCTGTTCGATCGCCGCGACGGCTTCGTACACACGTCGGCGCAGTTTCGCGGGATCGGTCTCCGCGAGTGCAGCGATGTAGTAGTCCTGCCACGAATACACCGCGCGGTCCTTCCCGAGTGTTATACGCCTCGGATGTGTGAAAAAATACTAAAAATCGTATAGTGTGTGACGGTATTCTGCATCACCGAAGATAAACGTCAGATAAATGCCAGGTGGTATCCGGCAAACCAGCTAGCCACAATGAAGTTCTCCAGGTATAGCTTTGACTTTCGATTAAGATTTCAATCCCAAAATGACTCTTCCTGACGCCGCGATTGTTGGTGTCGTTGTCGTCCTAGTGGGCTTGGCTTTAGCATTCGCCCGCCATATTGAAATTCGGTACAAGAACAAAGACCGATAAAACTTGCCTCGGACTACCAAGAATATATAAGAGGCTCGCTAGGTAGTACCGATCTACGTGGCGATTTGTTACTTGATAAGGTCTTCCGTGTATGGGTACAGAAACAGCGAGCGCTTTAATCTCGCCCTATGCCTCGCTGGGTTGTTAAATGTCCAAATTGCAGTCACACTTTCACACACACTCGAATAGACCCTGTGATTGTTGAAGAAAGTCTTCGCGACCCTTATCACATCTTGCCGAAGCCCACCATCCCGCAAGAATCCGAAGCTCGGACTTGTCCCAATTGCAGAACGGAATCGGTTTTCAAACCATTTCATTTATTCTATCGAGATGACGCGAAAGACGCTTCGGCCTCCTAGTTGGCTACCCGTGATATTTTGTCCTCCCGCTTTCTGCACCCAGGAGAGACCGTGCAGAAAGGAGCTTTGCTCGCCGCGCTTCGAACTGAATCCTTCAACACGATTTCTCGGACTTCGTAAACGATCCGCCGCCAATCGCTCAGGTAGTCGGCACAGAAGAACGGTCCGCAAACGAGCTAAATCGAACCGCGGTTGCGGGTGGTTGGATCCCAGAAGGAAGGATCGCTTGCGACCCACTCCGCTGCCGGCATGCTGAACTCGGGGCGCACCGCGAAGATCTTGGCATCTGGGCTCGCAGTTGATAGCTTCGCGTCTGCTTCCGCACGTGTCTTAGCGGGCGCCACGATGAATCGTGCCCCGTCCTGAGTCTCGAAGACCATTCCGTCGCTGCGCGGATCGCCCTTGGTCACTGCGATTACTAGGAATCGCTCCTGCCCCATTTTCCATTCCGGGCCACGGCTTAGGTCGGGACGGTAGGTAGCAGATCCTTCGCTATTGGGCTGCGACTCAAATTCAGTTCTCTGTTGTGCGAATCGATTCATGGCTGCGAGGAGTTCAGGCTTCTTGCTGTATGCCTCGGTGACCTTCGCCAGTTCTTGAGTCGAGGCGAATCCGTTGATGTACCAGACCTCTTTCGAACCGGTCAGGGACTCGACACCCAAGTACGGATGTGGGACTCCGAGGCTAATGCATACACGCGCCGCTTCGGCTTCAATTCGATTCAGCGCTGCGTCATGACCTGGCTTCCAAAACTCACGAGAGATATACAGGATTCGCGGCGCCTGAGCACTCCCGGACATTTGTAGCGCGAAGAAGAGAACCAATGGCAGAAGGTTCAGGATGATCGCCTCACTTCATCACGTTGACGCACGCGACGATTGCTTCGTATCGCCTTTGCCATTCGGCATCCGAACAATCTTGCGTCGCCTGGAGAATCACCTGGCTCGCCGTTCTTGTATCCCATCCGCCGCACACCCCGATCAGGATCAATCCAGTAGCCCTGTGGATCGATGCAGTCATCTTTTACGGCATCCATAAACCACCCTGCACCTTGTGATGCGGTTTGCGGGGAAAAGTTCGCACGCTCGAGCCGTGGCGAACAAAAGGCGAATATGCTATCCTCGCCTTGTTATGGTCACTCTTACCCGAGCGAGTGTCCAACCACCTCCGCCAAACCAGATCACGTTGAAGTGTCCGTCGTGCTCCGAGCGTTTTCACTTGAACTACACCGAGAATGAATGGAACCGCGTGAACACGATGATTCGCGCTGCGGAAAAGGCGCTCCGCGAAGATCACAAAACGCGCCATCAGCAAACGTCGATCCAATGGAACTGGCCGGTCCGGATTGAGATTTAGGCTAGGGCCCGTATACGCGTGGCTTGACACTTTTGTCCGTCTGTATTCGCGCAATCCGGATATCATGGCTATGACGTCTCAACCAAAGAGGCTTGCAACAATCGCTTCGCCATCCGCGCGGCGAGAACCTTCTGGAGATCGTCTAAGCGCTTCTGGCGTTTCACGCTTTCGGCTTGAACGACCTCGCTAAACGCGCGTGATATATTAATGCGAGGGGCTGTAGCTCATCTGGATAGAGCGAGCGTTTCCTAAACGCTAGGTAGCGCGTTCGAGTCGCGCCAGCCCCACCAGAAATTTTCAGACTTTGTGCCTAACTATACCCAACCATGCCTGAAAACACCCGAAATTCGCCGAATGTAAACCGCTGAGGTCCACGTACGTCCCACGTAAGTCATTGATGGTCCGTGAAGGCAAGCGGGAACGCCAATTTAGGAAACCACTGCTCTCAGATGCTCCAACCCCTTCCGCCTACGCTCCAGCACTTCCGCTAGCAACGAGATGACAGGAATCGGAGCTTCCGATGCGGCGGTCTTGGTCGGCCCGACTGTAGTCTCCCAAACTGATCGCTGCACCATCAAACGTTGACGATCCTCGTCCCAGTCCTCCCACCTCAACCCTCTACACTCTGATATACGCAAACCCGTAAAAGCGAGAACGCTGATGACGTCGGACGCGGTATCGTACAGCCGCTGTTCCGTCTTGGTGAGATTCTTCTCTTCCGTAATCTCCAGCGCTTCCAGCATGCTGTATGCGTCGGCGATGGAGTAGGCTGCTCCCTGAAACTTGGTCGGCTTCCCCGGCACCGACGTATCCACCATCGGGTTCAAACCGTCCAACACACCCTCTTGCTTCGCGTGGCATCCGACCTACTCGGTTACCGCGTGAGAAGCGACAGTCACTATTAAATCGGGCTACTTGGCTAAATAGAGTTCAAGTTAATAGGATGATCCCGACGCAATCAGGCAAGTGGAACTATTTCGGAACCCACTTCATTTGACTCGTAAGGGGGCCGGGGAGTCTTGTCGCATTTTGCAACCATCGGTTGGACTAATCCGTATTGGATGAACGTTGGAAGGGAAGCCGATGACATGACTCGGCTCTGGGAAGGGCCTTCGTTGAAACCATTTGATTTTACAATCCCTAAGACTAACATACCCGTCTAGCTGGTTCTGATAAACCTTGCCTCCAGTGTCAGAGAGGGATTGCGTGTGCAACACTTACGATTGGTTGAAGTTTTATGAAGCTGCCGTGCTGGAAACCGACAACCAACTCCTGCCAAAACGCATTCAGGAAGCTCAATACGCAATAGGGCAACGCGTCACTCGAGTTCCCGTCGATGACGACGAACGGCGCGCAATCGTCCACGTCCTCACACTGTTGGGCATATTAAAGCGCGAAAGGTGCGGGAAGGGACACGCGGTTGGCGCCGATTGATTGTGGTGTCGGTCGTTTTGACGGTGCCTCGCTCCAACTCTTCCAGCTGGGCCGCAACCTGCTGCGATGGCCTAGGTGAGGGCTGATGACAACCACAATCAGTGACACGAGTTCCCTGCGTGTTCTAATCGTCGAGGATTTCGCCCCTTTTCAGCGATTCCTGCGTTCTACGCTTAGAGTAAGGCGCGATTTGCTGATCGTTGGGGTTGTCTCCGACGGTCAAGAAGCGGTTCAGAAAGCGATAGACCTAAAACCGGATTTAATTTTACTGGATATCGGGCTCCCGACGATAAACGGAATCGAGGCCGCTCGACAGATTCGTAAGGCTTCTCCAGAATCCAAAATCGTTTTCGTGAGTCAAGAATCTTCTGCCGACGTAGTGGAGGAAGCACTCAGCACGGGGGCATGCGGCTACGTTGTGAAAACACAAGCCGCGACCCAATTAGTCGATGTCGTGGCGCGGTGTTGCAAACTAGGCAAACTGTCATTTCGCGCTTCACCTGACGTTTGATCCACAGGGATGCATTAATCGTCAAGCGCAGGGTTTCTCCCGACTCGCTCATTTCTCGGAGTACCGGCGATAAGGGACGCCAACTCGGATGCTGGAACTGTCGATTCAAAAAGCCGCAGCGCAAACACACTAACAGCCTCGGAAACACCCAGACACCTGGCTTGTCAATACTCCGAAATGCAAAAGAGAATTCGAGTATTCGCAAATCGCGGACGTGAGCATGGCTCAGCTAGTGCTAGCCCCCAAGCCGGAATTCGCTCCCACCGGGAACGCGTGCGTTTGTCCAAATTGTGGGTACAGCGCGATTTTCTTTCGCACCGATCTGTATTATCGGGCCGGAGAAAGTGCGAGTATCGCTCAGACCAAGTAGGTTCTTACGATATGTCTACCAAGGTCATCTGGTGACTTTCCATGGATCTGCTTTTAACCGCGCCAATCCTACCCTGGCGACTTTAAGCGCCGTCGCCTCGGCGCTACCTGGCTCTACCGGACTGAGCAGGCGATGCTCCAACGCAGCAAGCGCATCAACGATCTTGTCTGCCTTAAGGAGTGGATTGGTTTCGAGCACGGCGGCTATGTAGGTGACTTGCCAAGGATAGGGGCACGGTCCCTGCATAAAGCAACTCCTCCAGCCACGAGATAGGCGAAAGTCTACCTAACCGAGGTTGTTAACAGTCTAGAATAAATCATGGAAAAGGCGCTAAGAGATCATGTGTGGTCGCTATTAGAACAAAGTCTTGCAGGTCAGCGATATGCAGCTGACTTCTTCACACCAGCGTAACCTGAGGTCTCGAGTAGAACCTGCTGGCTCGAGCGAACGAAAATGCGAGGTCCCTTCTCTCGAAGCTATTGCGACTCTGCTGCCCACGCGCGGGATTGCTTCAGCAATATCCCGTAGCATTCGCAGGCTGCCTTTTCCAGTCGCTTTCGATCCGCGATTGTCGTTTGCCCACGCTCATAGCAGATCGATCCGGTTTTTTGCAGCCGGGCGGCGGCCACCGTCACGCTAGCGCGCCGTGTTCCCAGCATGTGCGACAGGAATTCCTGGGTTAGTGGAACCACGTTTCCGTTAACTCGATCTTGGCTCATCAACAGCCATCTCGCCAGCCGTGCATCGACGTCGTGCAATCGATTGCATGCGGCAACCTGCGCCGCTTGTAATGCGACCTCCTGCGAATAACGTTGGAGACTCCGATCCAGTTGCGCGTGCCTCTGCAGCAATGAGGTCAGATCCTTTGCATCCACCCGGAAAGCGGCTCCTGCAATCTGCATAATCACGCGAGTCGGACTCGTCTTGTAGCCCACGATCAGCGGCACGCCGACAAACCCTTCCTTTCCAGTGAGTCCCACCTCAACGCTCTTGCCATTACTCATCACGCTCAAGATGGATGCGAGGCCGCTGTTTATGAAATACGCGTGCCGGATCGCCGCACCCATCTCGCACAGAACCGTACGTACCGGCAAGCGCACCGGCTCCAACGATGCAAACAATTCGTTGCGCAATTTGCGCGGGAGACTAAGGAGGAGTCGATTGTGAACCAGATGCCCCAAATGATCGTTTGGCTTTGCTCGATCATTCTTGCCATTGACGCGCGAACGAGACGCTCTCTTGGACACTGCTGCTCCCTTCACTCCTGAAACGCCTTATCTGGCCTACGGGACCTTCTGGGGGAACGCAGTCCGCCGAGACTCTTCCACCGTACGCGTTTCTAACATTCATTACTAGCGCAAATCGTTAGTCAACACAAAGATTGTGAGGCTTGCGTATGAGGGTACGCTGGCGTACATTCCTATTTGGGCATCCTATTCTCTGAAGTGGAGAAGCCGAGTTTCATGGCTCGAAAGCGACGCAGATCGATCCAACCCTTGCCGCCCGAATGGGCTAAGGCCGTCTTGGCCCTACGCCAGCAGCTTGGAATGAATCAAACCACGTTCGCTGAGCGCTTCCATACATCGTCGATGGCCGTCTCTCGCTGGGAGCGCGGCGTCATGGAACCCGCTTCTCACAGTTACATCGAGTTGGGAAACCTGGCAGGCGATCCGCAATGTTGGTTTTTCTGGGAACGCGCCGGATTCCGCAGTGAAGACCTGCTGCGCGTCATGCCCGGCTTGCAACGCAGGCTGCGGGAGACCCGCCTGCCTGACTTTGAAATTGTGAGTGCTGGCAGCGGCAAGAAGAAGGGAAAGCTCAAAGCACAGCAGTTGGTTGCCATTCCGGTTCTGAAAATCGCCGCCTCTCACGGTGAAAAAAATGACGGAGGTCCCTTGCTTCACGAAGCTTTGGTCGAGAGCATGATTGCCGCACCTCGGGACTGGTGCCCAAATCCCATGACGACTAGTTGCCTTCGGGTACGCGGCAACTCCATGGCGCCGCTGATCTATGATGGATACATCCTTGCCGTAGACTCCATGCAGAACGATCCCAGCACATTGGATGGAAAGATTGTTATCGCTTGGCACAAAGACTCGGGACTAACGGTGTCCCGCTTCCGCCGCTATGACCACACCGAAGTCTTGCAGCCGGAGAATCGGGATTATGCGTCCATAACTGTGGGGCCCAAACACAAGTGGAAGATTGTCGGCCGAGTTCTCTGGTGGATCGGCAAGGCTACGTAGTATCCGATTAGGACTTCGGTAAAGTTCCCTTCTGCTTGACAGCCGTATGCTTCGGGGTTGGCTTCAACCATGACATCCACTTCGGCGCGTTGTTTCACTTGGATTTCCTGTTCGCTTTCGTCCTTATGGAGTATTTTCAATGCGAATCTCGCAGTTCGGGCCAGTCTGCTCCGATTTCAGTACATGCCTGATAAACGCTGCCAGAAGAGCTGATGGAACAAACTCGCGCGTTCCCCTTACCTAACGGGGAAGACTTTGTCACGGGGCTGTGGTCCGGCCTCGTGGCAATTGCCCGTACGTCATCGTTTTACTCTATGTCGAAAAGAATCGACGCCCGTCTGCACCACTGTCTATGCTGCTGCAGCGTTCGTTGACCACAAACAGAGCAGCCAGCGAGATCGTAAATTCTGTTCTCCTGTTCGAGTAGGTCCACGTCCACATTTCTTCCCCACGGCTGATACCACGTCATCGGAGGATGGTCTTTGACGAGCAAAACGCAATATCGAAAGCCGCCCACCTCTCGATACAGCGTAAATCCGCGTACGTCGTTGCCCCTCTCCGTAATCTTCATGACCCGCTGTTTAAAGGCAGTCCAGCGCAGTTCCTCCACGTCCGCGAAATTCCACGGCAGCACGGCGGCGCTCGCCGCGACCGTAACGGTCTTCAAGAACGTTCGACGGTTCATTGCACCTCCAAATCGTCTGGCCCTTCCGCCCTAGCCGCGCGAATCCTGTCCGCGAAGAGAGTTCGCGCCTCCACTATTGCTTCGAGAACCTGTTCCAGCGTCGGCATTTCTGCTGCTCGGTGCAAACGTATGATTTCAGCCCTTAACTCTGTTGGTCCCCGCTTCGGCTCGCTCATCGGGACACCCTTAGCCCATCGCGTTCGATCTGGGCGACGAGGGCAGCGGCGTAATGTCGTCCTGAATGTGTTCAGCGACCCATGTGCTGCTGGCGGGGTTGGGTATGGTTTACCCGGAGCACTAGCCGATGAGCAACGTCAAAGAGTGGCCACTCTGGCTTCAACTGTTGGTCGCTATACCCAACGCAATTATCGTGACTTTCCTTCTCTGGTTTTGGTGGTCGAAGAACCAAAGGGAATTTGAACGGTACCGATTAGTGGTGATTCCGTATCTAATTCTGGCTGTGGTGTTCTATTTTCTCTTCGGCAGATAAACAGAAAACGATATTTGCAGCAAACTCGGCGTGTTCGAAGGCAGAATGGTTGATGCTGCCGGCTGGGTTGGGTATAGAGAATCCAGAATAACTGAACTGCACGTTCTTTCGGATGCGGTCGATGTGGCTACCACTCTGGCTTACCATCATTTTCCCTGACAGCATGTATTTTGGGTATGAATAGGTCCAAGAACCCGTAAAACTCAATGATTTTAACCGTTCTGGAACGTGATAGAACTTTTAGGAAACCTTCGCTCTATCCATCTGAGCTGCAGCCCCAATATCCAGCACCGAAGTCCGGGTATCAGATTCGCGCCCAGCAGGTAGCCTTTCGCGCGCTTCCAGCGTCTTATTGAATGCGCCACCCTCCGCGCAACGATCCACTGGGCCCTCGCGCCTCAGCGCCTAGAATTGTTCTCAAGGCCGCCAATCACTCGAGGCTGCACCAAAATATTTCACGGAAAGAGACGCATGAAAACGCGCCCACAACTTACCCGAACTGTCCGCCCACGCGTAAGACTCGGAATCTCTCTGGCGATCGCCATCGTACTCGCGCTCGCAGCGCAATCGTTGCGGAGCCAGACCAAGAAAACGCCACAGGCACCGCCACCTCCCGCGGCCGGAACGCTCGACCGCGACGCGATTCTGCACCACCTCAACGCCGTCATCACCTGGTATCGCGACACCACCACGAAAATCAAACCCGTCGGCCTGCCCAGCGACGCCATCTATCAGGACAACACGCGCAACCTCGCCGCCGAAGCTGTCCGCCTCGCCTTTCAATCCGCGCGTGCCGAAGCCGCGATCATCTCCGCCACAAGCAAACTCGGCAAATCCAGTGGAACCGATAACGGGAACCCGCAGCCCTCTACCGCGCAACCCACTCAACAGCAGAATCTCGCGCAGACCGCCGCGCGAATCGCTGCTCAAATCGACGACACGCAGACCAAGCTCGACGCAGTCAACAAGCAACTCGCCTCCGCACCCCGCGCCAAACAAAAGGATCTCCAGGCACAACGCGACAAACTCCAGGGACTTCTCACGCTCAACAAAGCGCTCCAAGACACGATTCAAAGGATGGCCTCATTCGTCGGCGGCGCCAGTGAAGGCGCCGAGGGCCTCGAAGGCGGCATCGACGAACTCGCACACTCCGTTCCCGAAGTCCTAGGCGACGAGAACACCAAGAAATCGATCGGCGCAGCTGCAGCGGCGGTCGCCGCAAACGCAAAGCCGGCTACCGTGACCTCCGCCTCCGGATTGATCGGTCAATCGCTCGCACTCTTTGACCAGATGCAGACCATGCATCAACTCGATCAAATGGCCGACGAAACTTCGAAGATGCGCTCCACCGTCGACGGCCTGCGCAAACCCCTGCGCGACACGCTCGTCGCCACGATTCAGCGCGGTCGCGATCTCGCCAGCCAGGCCCAGGCCAACGCGCCGCAAACGGCACCCGTCCCAGGTACAGCCGCATCGACATCTGCATCCACCTCGCAAGGCACCATCCAGGAATTTCAAACCATCACCGCCCAATTCAAGGAACTCGCCGCCGCAACCGTTCCGCTCAGCCAGGAGAGCCTCATCCTCGACCAAAGCCGCACCAATTTCCTTGAGTGGCGCAAATCCATCAGCACCGAATCCCAATACGAACTACGCGGCCTGCTGACGCGTGTCGTCGGCATCGCCCTTGCGCTCGCCGCAGTCTTCATCCTCTCCGAAGTCTGGCGCCGACTCGTATTCCGCTACGTTCACGAACCGCGCCGCCGCCGCCAATTCCTTCTCATGCGCCGCGTCGTCACCGGCTTCCTCATCGGCACCGTCCTCATCATGGGATTTGTCAGCGAATTCAGCTCGCTCGCCACGTTCGCGGGCTTCGTCACCGCCGGTATCGCTGTCGGCTTACAAGCAATCCTGCTCTCCATCGCCGCGTATTTCTTCGTCGTCGGCCGCTACGGCATCCGCGTCGGCGACCGCATCAGCATCGCCGGCGTCACTGGCGACGTCATCGACATCGGCCTGGTCCGCTTCTACCTCATGGAACTCGCCGGCACCGGCATCGAGCTTTACCCCACCGGCCGCGTCGTCATGTTCTCCAACTCCGTCTTATTCCAGGCAGGCACACCCCTCTTCAAACAAATTCCCGGCACCGAATACGCCTGGCACGAAGTCGCCGTCGCCCTTACGCCCGAGAGTAACTACAAGCTCGTGCAAGACAAAATCTCCGCGATCGTCGAAGCCATCTTCGAAAAATATCGCAGCGTGATCGAAAGTCAGCTCGGCGGGACCGAGCGCCGCCTCGAAGTCTCGCTCGCCGCTCCCAAACCCGAGTCGCGCCTCCAATTCACCGACGCCGCCGCGCTGGAATTCGTCGTCCGCTATCCGGTCGACATTCGCCGCGCCGCCGAGATCGACGACAACGTCACCCGCGCCGTGCTAGACGCCCTCGCTTCAATGCCCGACCTCAAAACGTCGGTCTCGAGCCCGCCAAAAATCCGCGCCGCCATCAAAGGCTGAATATCCAGCGCATCTGGCATTGGTAGGGGCGGGTTTCAGCCCGCCCTCTTTCTTTCCCTTCGGCCCTCTTTCTTTCCCTTCGAATGTGTCGCCATCCCGTCGCGTTCGCAAATAATCCCCCACCTTTCGGCTTGCAAGCGCACGCCGCCTCGGTTCGTGACCCTCGTCATACAGGATTCCCCCACGCAACGTGCCCCCACGACCCCACATCTAACCCATCAACAAATATGAAAACGATTCCGCGTGCAACAGGACAGCGGGGTCCCATCGGCGTGGACGCGGAAAATACAAGGAGCACTAATGAAACTATCTAGATTTGCAGCAGTTCTATCCGCCGCAGCGCTACTCTTCGCCTCCGCCGCAATCGCCGGTGAGACCAACAAGGCCTCGGTCAAAATCAGTCAGAAAGTAAGCGTCGAAGGCAAGACGCTCGACACCGGCAAGTACACCGCCGAATGGGAAGGCAGCGGCCCCAACGTGCAGGTCACTTTGCGTCGCGGCAAAGACACGGTTGCCACATTCCCCGCCCGCATTAATCAGGAACCCAGTGCGAATCTCGAGGACGCGGTCGGCACAACCGACGCCCCCGACGGATCGAAGCAGCTCTCATCCATCTATCCCAACGGCAAGCGCATCTCGCTGCAGCTCGACACCGGCAACTCCGGATCCAACGCCTCTCCCTCGCGATAACAGCCGCATCGCGGCGAGTCCATGTAGGGCGCAGCACCGCTGCGCCCCATCTTGGCGCCACACCACGAGCTGAGGTTTCGCCCCCGTGAGGCATAAGGTAAGATGAACAAGTCGTTTTGCTATTCCAATCCGGAATAGCAAAGCCCTTGAAAATCGATATCTTTCCCTGTTTTGAACGGAAGCACGCGAGAACGCGTCAAACCAATTTCATGCGTCTATCCGCAAATCTTCGCGCCTCGAGTATCGCCACAATTACAATTCTCGCGGTGCTGCTCGTGCCCGCTTGCGGTTCTATCTGCGCATCGATGCATCACTGCTCGGCCAACACAACAATGTCCAGTTCCGACGATTGCCACCACATCAGTGCTTCATCGCCGTCCGATTCCAACAACATTTCGCCTTCTTCCGCGATGTCCTGCGGCCAGCAATCACCTCTTCCCGCGGTTCTCACCGACTCCGAATCTTCGGCCCAACAGAAATCCGAGAATTCATCGAGCGCATTTCTAGCATCGATCGTTCTACCCGGCAGGGCAGCAACCGCCAACGCCTACACCTGTCCACCGTCACTCGCCGAAAAGTCTCCGCAACACACAGTTCCTGCCGACAGCATTTCCGTCCTGCGCATCTGATCCTCTTCACCGCGTACTAGCCACCGTCGCTGAAGCTCGCGCGTTCATGTTTCCGCGAGCGCTACGCATCTCACTTTGACTCTGCGAACGCGTCAACGCGCGTCGCATCGCTCCTTCACTTAGACGAATCGAGTTGCTTTGGCAATACGCCCGGAGGCACCCATGAGCAGCACCCGCAGAAATTTCTTCCAAAACGCAGCCGCCCTCAGCGCCGCCATCTTCGGCTTGAGCGATCAGGTCAAAGCGCAAGTCCCGCCCCCCTCAACCCGCGTGCATCACGTTCACGCCGAAGATGCCTCACCCGGCCCGCTGGTCATCACCCCCGACGTCCCCGACCTCCCGTACGAACTCGACGGCGCCACAAAAGTCTTCCGCCTCACCGCTGAAGTCGTAAAACGCAAACTTGCCCCCTTCAAAACCATCGACGCATGGGGCTACAACGGCAGTTGCCCTGGTCCCACAATCCAGATCAATCAGAACGATCGCGTCCGCGTCATCTTCGAAAATAATCTCCCCGAATCCACCACCGTCCACTGGCACGGCCTGGAAATCCCCATTGAACAAGACGGCGTCCCCTGGATCAGCCAGAAACCAATCCCACCCGGCGAAAAATACACCTATGAATTCACTGTCCACCAGGAAGGCACATTCTTCTATCACGCGCACAGCGCCATGCAGGAAATGCAAGGCCAGATCGGCCTTTTCATCGCGCACCCTGCCACGCCCTACAGACCCAAAGTCGATCACGACTACGCCATCGTCCTTCAGGAGTGGGCCGTCCTCCCGAGCAACACCGTCCCCAACAGCGCCGGCATGGAGTTCAACTGGCTCACCTTCAACGGCGTCTCCGCCCCCGCAATCACGCCCATGATCGCGCGCCTCGGCAGCCGCGTTCGCCTCCGCCTCGTAAATCTCGGCATGGATCATCACCCGATCCATCTCCATGGCCACCAGTTCGTGCAAACCGGCACAGAGGGCGGCCGCGCTCCCGAATCGACTTGGTATCCGATGAACACCGTCATTGTCGGCGTAGCGCAAGCTCGCGTCGTCGAGTTCGACGCGAAATATCCCGGCGCATGGATGGTCCACTGCCACCTCCCCCATCACATGATGAACAGCATGATGGATCTCCTCCGCGACCGTCAGATCACCACCGCAGCTCAAACCGACTCGCAAGCCCTCAGCCAGATGATGACGCTAGCCAAAACCGTCGGCTTCGAGCACGTCCACCACTCCCCCATCGCCGAAAACGCCGACGACGTAAGAGGCTTCCCCCAAGACGCCTTCATGGAGATGGGCATGGACTCCATAGTCGCCAAACCCGAAACCCACGGCCTCCCAGAAAACTGGTCCGCCGAAATGATGGGCATGATGACCCTGGTCCGCGTCCTGCCCGAAGCCCAATACAACGAAATCACCCGACTCCAACAACAACAGCAGCCACAACCCGCCGCACCAAAAAAGCCCGTACCAGAGGAGCACCATGAACACCACAACTCGTAATCTCGACAAAGCTCATATGGGGTGCGGCGCCCCCGCGCCGCTTTCACAACGTATGCCCCAAGCAATTGTAGGGGCGGAGCTTTGCCCTGAGTCGTGCGGACGAAGGGCCGCTGCGCCCCAAGTCCGCAAGATTTCAACAATCCTCCCGGCACTGCTTTTCTTCTTTCCTTTTCTTCTCACCGCCCAAGACCAACCCGCGTCAATGCAAATGCCCATGCCTCAATCCCAATCAACGCCCCACGACCACCACGAACACGCCAACATGCAACCCGTCACCCCCCACTACCCCGAACTAGGCCGCGCCCAGTTCGCCGCCAAATCTCCGTTAGTCACGCTCGACCAAGTCCAAAATATCGCGCGCCAAAACAATCCCACCCTCTGCCAAGCCGAAGCCCAAATCCGCGCCGCCAAAGCCCGCCAACAACAAGCCGGCCTCTATCCCAATCCCACCGTCGGCTACACCGGCGACGAAATCCGCGGCGGCTCGGTCGGCGGCGGCAAACAAGGCTTCTTCGTCGAGCAAACGATCGTCACCGCCGGCAAACTCCGCCTCAGCCGGGAAGTCTTCGGCAAGCAAGCCCAGCTCGCCACCATCGAAGCTGACGAACAACGCATCCGCGTAGAATCCGCCGTGCAAATGGCCTACATCCGGGTTCTCGCTGCACAGGAAATGCTCGACGCGCGCCGCGATCTCGCCAAAATTTCACAAGACGACGCCGACACTCAGCGCCGCCTCTTCAACACCGGCCAAGCCGACGAAACCGAAGTCCTCGACGCCGAAGTAATGGCCGAGCGTGCTCGCATTTCAGCCCACATGCAGGAAAACACCCTCCGCGAAGAATGGCGCTCCCTCACCAGCGTCATCGGCCAACCCGAACTCCCGGTGTCGGTCGTCTCTGGCGATCTGGCCGCAGGCTGGCCTGAACTCAACGAAGAAGCCGCCGTCGAAGCCATCACCACTCAAAGCCCCGCGGTAAAAATCGCCGAAACCGCGGCAGCACACGCACAATCACGGTTGGCGCGCTCGTTGAAAGAGCCCCTCCCCGACATCACCGTCCGCGCCGGCATGGAATACAACAACGAACTCCTCGAAGGACTTCCATTCGCAAAAGGTTGGGAAGGAATTGCCGAGGTCAGCCTCCCGATTCCCATTTGGAATCGCAATCAGGGCGACACCGCTGCTGCCCGCGCCGACATCGACCGCGCCAACGAAGAAAAGCGCCGCATCGCGCTTACTCTCCGCGATCGCGCCGCCAGTGCCGTAGATCAATACGCCAACGCCAAATTAATGGTCGTCGAATACCGCGACGCAATCCTCCCCCGCGCGAAAAAATCCTACAGCCTAATGACCGAAAAATACGGCCTGATGCTAGCGTCCTACCCGCGAGTCCTGGAAAGCGAACGCAAACTTTACGAATTGCAAAGCGAATACATCGCCGCCCTTGAAGGCGTCTGGACCAACGGCATCGCCCTGGAAGGTTACCTGCTCACCGACGGCCTAGAAGCCCCAGCCGCCCCCGGCGAAGTCGATCGCCCCATCCGCGAAACCAACGTGCCCACTCCCGAGCGCACCATGTCCCCCGGCGAATCCATGCCCCGGCCCTAACCCAACCGTGCGCACCGACCGGCACCCCCTGTGGCCGCACCACCCTGTAACCGCGATCACACCCCGATGACAGGGTTTAGATGTCCGCCCATCCCTATGGGGTCCGCCGCGACTCAGCCGATTCGCGTCCCTCGAAATGCGATTACTATTGTGTACTCTACCCGACGCGTAATACTCATCGACCCATGTCCGGTCTCCGCCGAATCGAACTCCTCGACGCATCTTCTTCAAAACCTTCAACACACGCCGTAGTTCCCCCGACCGCACTCCCGTCGAACGCACTCCACTCCTCAACTCTCTCGAGGCTATCCGCGCCCGCGACGACTTCGACCTCTACGCCTACGTCGTAGTGACCGATCCTGTCCATCTCCTCCTTGAGCCTCGATCCACCGGGCCGTGGCGCAGTTGCCGTTATTACGAAAATCTTCCCGAGGTCGCTCTCCAGGTAATCCCCGACGTCGACATGTCCGGCGACCCAGGTGACCCTACTCTGGCCCGGCCTCTGGCACCGCCCTTACTCCTTCGGTCGCATCCGGTCCGCCACCCGATCGCCGCGTTTCGCTCCCCGGATCGCGGGGTTTGATCCAACACCCCTGAACTCAACGACATGCAGTCCCGCTCCTGGTCTAGCGACCAACCTCCCCATTAGCAACCACGCCACACTAGTACCTTCGTCCCGTTGCCGCGCTAAAAACTCACTAGTTACCGTGTTATCAGGGCGAATGGGTTAAAGCGGCAGCTCCACCTCCGGACACCGCTCCGTAAGTCCTCGTGTCATTAGCCAACAGGAGATTTTGCTCCGCGCACTCAGCGGACAGCGATGCGTTCATGACGGCGATCGCCAAAGCGGGACGTTACGAAATTGTCGGCGAACTCGGCCGAGGCGCCATGGGTGTCGTCTATAAAGCAACCGACCCCGTCATCGGCCGTCCCGTCGCTGTAAAAACCATCAAGCTCAGCGAACAAGGCACCGGGCTCACCCGCGCCGAACTCATCGCCCGTTTTCAAACCGAAGCGCGTGCCGCTGGTCTCCTCACCCACCACAACATCGTCGTCGTCTACGACGCCGGCGAAGAAGACGGCCTCTTCTACATCACCATGGAATTGGTCGAAGGCAAGAGCGTCCAGGCGCTTCTCGACGCGGGCCACGCATTCCCTCTCCCGCGCATTCTTCGCATCATGGAGCAGGCCTGCAACGCGCTCCAGTTCGCCCACGAAAACAATGTCGTCCACCGCGACATCAAGCCAGCCAACATCATGCTCACCGGCGACGACACCGTAAAAGTCACCGACTTCGGCACCGCAAAAATTCTTCAGTTCGGGACCGTGCAACAAACCGCCCACGTCATGGGCACGCCCAGCTACATGTCACCCGAACAAGTCAAAGGCCGCGCTGTCGACGGCCGCAGCGACATCTTTTCTCTCGGCGTGATGCTCTATGAAATGATCACCGGAGAAAAACCCTTCCCCGGCGAAAGCATCACCACCGTCATCTACAAAATCGTCAACGAGGAACCCGTTCCCCCTCGCACCATCGACCCGACAATTCATCCCGGCATCAGCGCGGCGGTCATGCGCGCGCTCGCCAAAGAACCCGAAGAGCGATACCAGACCTGCCACGAACTGCTCGAAGATCTCCGCAACTATCGCGGTGTCCTGGTTGATGCGAATCCGCGTGCAACCGTCGCATCCATTGCTCATCGGAACGCCCAAGCGAACGCCACGGTCGCGATGAACCCCGGCCTCCGCGGTCTCACCGCCGAAAATCCCCATTCGACTCCCGTTCGCCGCCAGGATCAATTCGCCGATCTGCTCTCCGGCAATCCAATGCAATCGCCGCCGCGCCACACGGATCACATCCCGGCCTACGAGCAACCCGAAGAAAAAAGCATCGTCGGTACAGTTTTAGCCGCGTTCCTGATGCTCGGTGTAATCGCTTTCGGCGCCTACAAACTGAAGCCGGTTTTGTACGACATGCGCCACCTCGAAACGCGCTCGGCCGCTTCTTCCACGCCGGCTCCAACTCCAGCCGCCTCAGAAGCGGCGCCAGCCGCTGCGGACTTGCAGCCAGCCACGAAAGATCCGTCGACCCCGACGGCGAACGCACCCGCACAATCGGAATCCGCTCAACCCGCAGGGCAAACTTCTTCAGAAGCGCCGACCGAGCCGCCGGCGGATCAAACCTCAGCCGCAACCACGCCTCCGACATCGCAATCTCCCGCGCCCGGTCCAATTAGGAAGCCCGCAGCGTCCGCACAAGGCGCGGCTCCAGCACCGGTATCGACAGGCGCGGCAGTGCAGCCCACGTCAACGGCGCCCGCATCGGCGACGACAGACACAAAGTCCAGTGAAGTGGTCGCCAAGAAGATTGCCCCGGCCAAGGTCGCGCCAGCATTGAGCCCCAAAGCCGTTCAGATCAAACAGAAAATCGATGACGCCCTCGCCGATCGCGGTCTCACCGGAAAAGCCAGCGTTCAAGGCGTCGGCAACGCATTAACTCTGACAGGCAAGCTGCGCCCGGTCGATCACGGCGCCATGCTAAAATTACTGCGCGATGTCCCCGCCAGCGTGCACATCGTCGACAATATCGGCGACGACGACGCTCCGCCTGCGCCCTCCTCAAAAATCGCGACGCCAGCGCCATCAAGCGCACCGCCGGCGTCGAATTCAATCGCGACGCAGCCGCCTTCCGCCGCCCAGTCCTCCAACGACCAACTCAAATCAAACAGCCGCGTCGCCTGGGCCAACGTCAGAAGCTTTCCGCTTGGCGCAGACATCCTCCTCGATGGCACTCCGACCGGCCAATCCACTCCCGCCCGCGTACAATTGCCCATCGGTGTGCACACGTTGACGCTCCGCCTAGACGGCTTCAAAGACCTCCTCCGCCCAGTTGAGGTCAGCGACGGCGGCACCGTGGAAGTCCGCGGCGTCCTCCGCCGTCACTAGGTTTTCAGGGTATTTTGTAGGTCGCGGCGTCCGCTGCGACAGGGACGCAACAAAAAAGGCGTTTTAGCCCTGGCGTCTCCCCAAAAGGCTCGAACGCGGGATGGACAGCGCCACGTTACCCGGCTATACGATAGATCATCGATAAACTCCCTCACGACGTCCTCCCACTCCCGCGTTTTGAGTCCCTTCCAAATCCCATATGAAACGTGACATCCCGATCATTTTTTCGACTGGGTAAACCCATTCAACCCAGTAACTTTCAGATCCCGACAATCACCACCAAAATAAAACACCCATTTTCAATGGTTTCCAGCCTCCAAAACTAAAATGGGGAAGGCCCCAGAGGGGCCCAGCTAGCACCCCAGCCGGAGCCATACCCGGCAGGTCACATTTTGTAACAAAGACCGAGCCAGACGTCCCGAACAACAACCCTTTATCCATGAAAATAAGTGACTTAGCATGTTCCAAACTGGGCCGGAAGCGTGCTCATCAGTTCAGAGGGATATCCGCTCCATTCAGATATCAGGGCAGCTTCGGCCAAACGCGCGACGACGATCCATCGACTGCGCTCCACCCGAACCTGCCTTCGCTGAGGGCCCATTGTCATTCCGGATTCCACTGAAGTCAGAAAAGCGTACCGACACCCGAGATGGTCAAGCGGGAAACTCGACGTTGGACCAGATTCCGACCGTCGGGGCGGCCGCTGATCCACGGCATGACGTGGCGTCAACGGTCTCCGGACCCGTTTACGCAAGAGCTGCGGGAGCCCGAAGTGAAGATGCCGAACGGGCCCTGCGCAAGCTCCACGTCCTCATCACATCCACGCGCCTCTACGAACGCACCCATCCGCGAACGCTACAGAGCCTGGATGAAGCATACGAAGCGATCCGAAGCGTGTCTTCGCGTCTGAAAGGTTTCGACGTCCAGATCGATCGCGGCCGGCTTCGCGTCCCCAAGAATGGCGCCGAGCCTCTGCCCGACACGCGTGGCGAACTGCAAGCGCTCGCCAAGGATCTCGATCGCTCTGGGATCCACACGCTCACCTTCGCCAGGGAATTTCATGTAGGCGAACTCGACACCCTCGCGCAACTTGTGAAGCGATCGTTGCTAACATCGGAACAGAGCAGCCAGGCCGCCGACAAGCGTTGGCTGGCTTTGCTGTCCGGTCATCGGGTGGAAGGTATTACGGTCAACACACAGACAGATCGACGCGTCGATTCAGTGCTGGCGAGCATGATCGCCGCGCTCGTGGCATACGGCGGGAATTCGCCGCGCGAAACCGGCGACACACCGATTCAGCCGCCCGGAACCGACGAACTCGTAGCGACCCTCAGCTTGCTCTCGCGCCTGACGCCTCCGCTGGAGGCCGCTCGGGGAATTTCGCCCGAAGAAGGCGCCCGCGCCATTCACGGTGCGATGGAAGCCGCCAGTCGCGAAACGGTGCGCCTGCTGCTCAGCAGCATTTCTCAGTATGCGCCGCGCGAAGGCGAAGCCCCGCAGCCTTACCTGCTGCGACTCTCCGAAAGTCTGATCTTTGAATTTCTCGGCCCCGAATTTTCGGCTGGCGCGCTTACTCCGACAACTGTTCGTCCGATGCTGCACCGTCTCGGCAGCGTGCTCGTCAACGCCGGAAAATACAATGGCCCACATGCGTCGTCGCACCTCTCCTCATTCGCGAGCACGTGGGCGACGGAAACTTATCGCGAAAAATTGCTCGAAAAATTCTGGCTCGAAATGCCGCCGCGCGAAAAATCGACGGTCTTGCGCGGACCAGAAGTGTGGTGCGTCCCAATCGTTGCGCTGCGGCAAACGTTGGCGCAACTTGCGGAAGCAGGAGCCGACGCGCCGCGGCGCGAAGCCCGGGGAATCCTGCTGAATTATGCGCGTAGAATCGATCACGAAGAATCTTCTTCTGCCCGCCGCGCTGTAGCGGCCGGCCTCAATGAATTGACCGCAGTGATCGAATCGCTCTGGCCGAATCAGGTGCCCGAAGATTTGAGCAAAGGTACGCTGACGGCTCTCGAAACCGAAAAGACACCTGAAACTGCCGCACTTCTCGCCGCGTTTCTAGAAACACTCGGCCGCATCGCCGTGAATCGCGGAGATTACGCAGGGTTCGAGGCCATTCTCACTGGCCTCGAGAAATCGCCGAAAGACAAAGAGCACGATCACATGGCCGCCCTCGCGCGCCGCCTCGTCGCGCAAGATCGCTGGCTGCTTCTCGTCGACGCGGCGTTCGCGAACCGCGCGCTGGACCCGGCGCTGCCGCGATTGTTGCAGCGCGATCCCGAGCGTTTGCTCGACCGGATGGCGTTGCTCCTCACCGAACCGCTCAGCAATGAAATCGTGCCCGGGATGGCGCGGCTGCTGCGCACCATCGGCGTGCCCGTCCTGAACCTGCTCGAAGCGCGCTTGTACGATTCGCGCAAACAGCGCGTGAGCGCTGCAATCAAGTTGCTCGCCGCAACCGATCCCGACCGTCTCGTGCGCGGTGTTTCCCGCGCAATCTCAAGCTGGGAATGGAATCTGCAGGATCTCGCGGTGAGCGAACTGTCGCGGCCCGCAAATTCAGCGTCGGCACAGAGCGCTGCGTTCGTTTTCTCGAGCGTGCTAGCCGACGCGCATCCGCTAGTCGTACCGATGATGATCGACCAGATTGGACTGGCGCAGGAAATCACGTCGGTGCCCCAACTGATGGAAATCGCAGCCGGCGAACACGAAGTCTTGCGCGATCAGTTCGTACGCATTAAAGCAATCGAAGCGATAGGCCGCATGCGTGCCCATGAAGCCGCGGAGTTGCTGCGTGCCCTGGCCGAGAAGCGCGACGGAATTACCTACGCGGAACCGCTCGGTCTGCGTGCCGCCGCCGAAGACGCGCTCGCATTGCTCGAAGAGCGCCCATCCTCGGCACGTGCGCGAGCAACCTTCGACGCCGCCGCACAAGCAAGCGCCAACTTTGTCGTGCCGCGGCGCTACGTGCGCGTGCCGCTGGAATCCCCACTACGCGCTCAGATCGAAGGCGGCCCGGTCGCCAGTATGGCGCGCGTAAAAACCATCAGCCTGGGCGGCGCCTACCTCGAATCCCCGAAGAAGTTGACGATCGGCGATTCGATCAAGCTCGAAATCCGCACCGGCCTCCGCAAGCTCCACTTCACCGCAGTCGTCCGCAACATCGGCCCCGAAGGAAACGGCGTAGAATTCGTCCACATGAAAGACGAAGACCGCGAGAAACTCCGCAAACTAGTACAACGCCACCTGCAGCTGTAAGTACGCTACGAGAATTTCTGCTTGGAAAGGATAGCGACCTCTTTCAGGTCGCTTTTTGTTTTTTTGGATGATCTGATGGAAAAACCTGGATGATCGCTTCGTTCGCGACGACCGATCTTCGCCGAAGGACGCTTTCGGGAAGTTTTTGTCGGACCGAGGGCAACCTTTCCTATTCCTCGCCGCATACGTAGCTGATGGATACAGGAGTTGAGGGCTGATTCGCTTGTCGGGAAGGATGGGGCCGGGATGCGAATACGGATGGTCGTGCTGTTGCTGCTGGCATTGTTCGCAGTACGAAACCAGGTTGCGGCGCAAGGGGCCGCCAGTGCATCTTCGGATAAAACGGCGAGTGGACCGCGCCCGGCGTTTTCTTCGGTTACCGACCCGGCATGCCCGGTGACGGACGGTATCCCGCCGCAGTCGATCACGAACGAACTGCGCGTGCTATATCTGCCCATGGCGATGCAGGCTGCGATTCCCGACGCGAAAGCGCTCGTGCTCCACATCGCGTTCGACGACGGCACGTATAGCGACGATGTTCGCACGGCGCCGTTTACGAAGCGCAACGATGGAATGTGGCAAGCGCAGGTGAGCCTGCTTCAGTGGAAAAACAGGTATGCAATTTATTGGGTCGAAGATCCGGGCACGAAGCAGGCCGATACCAATGGCGGCAAATACTTCGAAGTACTTTTCTGTGACGCACGCGGCGAGCGACCCGAAAAAACGATTGAATACCAAGCGCGCACCTATGACGGTTGGCTAGAGTCATACAGCTTCGATCGGCCTGCAAATTTTTCGAAGGCACTGCAAATCCTGGAACAGAACATATACGCGCCGGAAAAAGGAGAGTCGCTGATTTACAACTGGTGGTACTACAAGTATCGACTGGGCGGTGAAACGGCGGATACGCGAGAGGCGTTGCTTGCCGAGATGCGGAATTTTGTGAATGACCATGAGGCTGATGGGTTTGGGTTCGTCGAGACATTGCGGTTCGTCGAAAACGCCGATTGGATCCCAATCGAGTTTGGGGAGCAACTCGCGGACGCGATCGAGCATAAGAAAATGTGGTTGAAGGATCCCCACGTCGAATTGCTGATCTCGCGAGCGTCGATCGAAAAGGATGAGGAGAAGCGCCTTCGTGAGCTGCGGGAACTCGTCGCACGCTATCCAGACAGCATTCAGACAGACGACGCGCGGATGACATTGTTCTCGGAGTCGAAGAACTTAACGGAGCGCGAGACGTTGTACGCGTGGCTCTCGACCTCATCGAGGCATCGCAGCCAACCCACGTTACGGTTGCAGATGGCGCAGGCCTACCTCGACGCGAGTACCCGATATGGGATCGCGCAGGCGCTGGTCGACGATGTGGAGAAGATCTGTCAGGCGACAGGCCGCGACCCGGCCGCGAATGCATATCAACAGCGGGCGGCGCGCGATGAGATGGGTTCGGCTGAAGTGTTGCGCGCCGAGATCCTAATTCGCACAGGGAAGCCAAAGAAAGCGGTGGCCGTGCTGCTACCGAGGAAAGGCGAGTTCAAACAAGGACGTTCTTTCTATGTGTTAGGGATGGCGCTGGAGAAAACCGGAAAACGGCGCGACGCCATCGATGCGTATATGGAATCTGCCGTTCGTGTAGGGATGTCGCAGCAGAAAGCAAACGAAGCGATGGAACGGCTATGGGTCAAAAGCAAAATGGGGACGAACGAGGAGTTGCAGAAGCGCGTGCAGGCGCGCAGCGCGCAGGCGTTTGAACATACTGCATACCAGCCGAAGTTGGTTTTGCGAGATGCGCCCGATTTGGATCTGACGACGACTGGTGGTGAACATTTCACGTCGGTCTCGTTACATGGAAAACGGATCGTGCTCGATTTCTGGGCAACTTGGTGCGGGCCGTGCGTATTGGAATTGAAGGGGCTCGAGGAATTTCAGGCAAAGCATCCGGAAGTGGTGGTGTTGAGGGTGGTGAAGGACGACACGGAGCCAAAAGATCTGCAGAACGTGTTCAACGAGCAGCATGTGAGTGCGCTACGGGTTTCCAAGGCGCCGGCGCAACTGTTTGATCGGTATGGAGCGGTCGGCGTGCCGCACACGTTTGTCATCGACGAAGACGGGAAGGTGCGGGTACACCACTACGGCGGCATCGAGGACGTGACCCGATATTTGGAGGCAGATTTCGCGGCGATTCGAGAGGCGGGAGCGGCGCGATGAGTTCGTACAAGTTGATCGCTCTCACACAAAACCTTGATGCCGGGAGCCATCGATTACCCTGGTCGGGTGGCTTCAGGATGACACTCTACTGGGAACACGATACCTGAGGTGATCGAAACGCTGCCTATTTTCGTTTTGCGATGATCTTCGCAGTTTCAGAGTCGGGGTCGATCAACGCCTCGTCGCTGATTGCTTTCATGCGCTCGCGCCTGGCTTGACGCAAGGATTGTTCGCTCGAAGCGAGCGCGGCGGCGCGAGCCGTCAGCCCGATTTGATCTTTACGATGGGCCATTTCGTTTGCGTAAGTCTTGGAAGCTCGCGGTTTGCTCGCATCGCTCGCAAAATCTCCGATTGCTATGTCGGATTCTGGGGTCTGGCCATACCAAAGCAGAAGCAACAAACGTTTCTGCGCCGTTTCATCTTTCGGTGTGCAGCCGGTCAATCGCCGCTTGCTGCCACAACTGTTGGTCGGTCGGCAAGAGCATGTAAACCGGGCCGTAGTTCTGGCCCAGCGTCAAACCGTGCTGCGGGTTGAAAACCTGGAAGTTGGGCGTAGCCAGAATGTTCAAAGCTGCGGCGGTCGTGTCTTCTCCCAGAGCCGCCATCTTGTGGACCAGAAAAAATAATCCCTCATTTGAAGATCGCGCAAATCCGTATGAGCGATGGCGGCGAGAATGATTTTGCGATCGGCCGGATCGTTGGAGAAGGTGCTCCGCAGGCTGGCGCCGTCGTAGAGAAAAAATGGAGGATTGCTGAAATCGGTCAGTTCATGCCTGAAGGCTGGAACGTAGCGGTCGCGCTGAACTTTGGCCTTGTTCCAAAACGGGTCGAGGACCGCGGATCTTCTGCGCGATTGGAACGGACGAGAGTGTGTGCGGCTGGAAATTATAGACCTGCTGAATTTCGGCGTGCAGGATGGGCGTCGTAGAAATCTGACGAGGCGTCGTCAAGGCCGGGAAAGACAAAACAGCAAGAACGACTCTCGCTGCGTTGCGGACCTGGTGGTACCTCATTTGCTACGAAACGACCACGCGGTTTCGAGCGGAAGTCCGCTGCGTACGGTTTTTTGTGCGTCCTTGACAACCTGCGCTTCAGCCGGGGTACCAGACTTTGCGTGGATCATTCGCGGCGCGCTCGTACGACCACGATTCCTCAATGAGACGCTTCAGGCCGTAGCGGGGACGCCAGCCTAGCGAGAATTTGGCTTTGGCGTTGTCGAGCCACGTCGAGAAATACGGCGTTTTGATTTCGACGGCGGACATGCCGCGCGTTTCGCGCAAATAGTCGGCGACTTCAAGATAATCGACGGGTTCATCCATGCAGATGTTGAAGGTTTGCTGACGTGCTTTGGGGTGATCGAGAGCGAGGATCATGCTTTCGACAAGATCGCTGACGTGAACGAAGTTGCGTTTCACAGGCTTACCATTTGGATCGAGCATCAATGGAACGGCGTTGCGCTTCGAGTATTCGTCCGCGCTCTCGGGACCGACGAGTAACCGCCACTTTGGACCACCGAAGACGTCTTCGCCAAACGAGAGCGAATATCTAAAATCGTCCTTCTCCATGATCCACGGCGCGCGCAGGCAGCAACCCGCGAGATCGTATTGAACGAAGTATTGCTCGAGCATCACTTCTTCCAAAACTTTCGAGAGTGCGTAGCAGCCCGGGTAGGCGGTGTGCTTTTGCTGCTCGGTGATGGGAATCGGGTGCGGATAGAAAAAATGGCCTACCGCACAATCTCCGCCGATGAGAATGAATTGCCGAAACGTTTCGCTGGCGCGGCATTCTTCGAGCAACCAGAAGAGGCCCTTGACGGCGACGTCGATGACGTCTCCAGGAGTCTCTTTGCAGGTGGCGCAGTGAATGATGTGCGTAACGCCGACGATGGCGCGACGAACGACATCGCGATCGGAAATATTCCCGGTCACGATTTCGAGCCGCTCGCGCGGATCCAGCGTGCGGTTGTGGCAGAGCGCGCGAACGGTGACATCGCCGAGCTCATTGTGATCGAGGACGCGACGGATGAAATTCGATCCGACCTTGCCGGTCGCGCCAGTAACGAGAATGCGTTTCACGGAATCCGCCTTCGGGGGTGGTTTGAAGTGATTGCGTCCAGACAAATCTTAGACTGGACGGAGGGAATTTGCTGGTGATTTAGCTCGGATCGAGTGAGCTCGTTTGTAACAATCGAAGAGAGATTCCGCTCTGCGTGCGCGGGCTGAACTCGAATCAGACGACCGGCGCGGGTCGCGTTCGCCAAGTGACGAAGCCTTCACGGATCAAGCTAAAAATCGTTCGGCGGTTCTGGTAGATCACTTTAAGCCAGGCGGAAACGCCCATTTGCGGAAAGTAGATCCCGCGGAAGCAAATTCGGGCGATGAAGATATTGATGCGATAGCCGAGCGGCTTGTCTTTGAGTGAACTGACCGCGTGGGCGAGCGCGTCGGAACTGTAAGAACGAGCCCAGCCTTGTTTCACTTCGGCGTGCGCTTCAGCGATGCTCATCCTCAACGGCGTATGCGCCATCTGGAATGGCATGAACTCCAGCCAATGTTTCGTGCGCGTGAGGCGGCCTGCGACTTCGAGCCTCTTATACAAAGGCGTGGCGGGCAACGGCGTGAGCAAGCCGAAAATCGGTAACCCCGGCGGCCAGGACTGAATTTCCTGGAGAGTACGCTCGGCGACTCCGGGCGTGTCGTTGTCCATCCCGAAAATGAACGATGTAATCGCGTAGACGTTCCGGCGCGCGAGACGTTCGAGCACGGCAGCATACTCGCCCGGCTTGTTGAAGCCTTTGTTCACGCTGGCGAGATTCGCGGGATCGATCGACTCCATGCCGATGAAGACCCATTTGCCGCCCGACGCGGCTATCAGATCGACGAGCTCTTCATCGCGCAAGAGATTGGCGCTGATCTGGGCAACCCAGTGGACCTGGGCGTTCGCGGCAATGATGTCTCGTAGCAGGGATTTGGTGCGCTTAATGTTGATCGCGAAATTGTCGTCGATGAAGAAAACGGCGATCTGGCCGCCCTCACTCTTCGCGCGAGCCTTCAGCAGCAACAGCTCGTTGACGACGCTTTCGTTGGTGCGAAAGCGGATCGAGTCGCCGAAGAAGCCCGTGACGGTGCAAAATTCGCAGCCATACGGACAGCCGCGCCCGGACTCCATGGGAATGATGCGAAATGTGCCCCAGCCCTCGCCGATACGTTGCAAGGTGCGCGCAGCGAGCTTTGGAACGAGATTGAACTGACCGAGATCGATCTTATCCCACGGAATGACCGGATACTCCTTGAGGCTGGGCTTCCGCTCCTGGCCGAAATCATCAACGGGTCTGTAAATGTCTTTTAATGTGCCGCGCGCAGCGTCTTCGACGATCTTGGGCCAGGTTTCATCCGCCTCGCCGAGAGCGACGGCGTCGGCATGACGCGGACCTCCGCTGCGACCAAGCGCTTCATCGGCTTCTTCTGTAACATGGGGGCCGCCCATGACGACGGGAGTGCCGACGGCGCGAATTGCGTCGGCCATTCGATACGCTTTCGCAATCATGCGCGTCATCGCGCCAATGCCGACAAGGCCGATATTTTGCTCCCGGACGTAGCGCGCGATGCCGGCCTCGTCCATCGGTTGCGCATTGCCATCGATCAGCAGAACTTCGTGGCCCGCGGGAGTCAGCGATTTAAGCAGGAACATCCACAGATGCGGCATGAAATTGCGTGTCACCCCGTTGTCGGGGTTGTAGAGCAAAATCCGCATTCATTTTCTCCGTTTCGATCGTTGCGTTCGCGTGGAGTGCGGGGCGAGAACATACCTGCAGTTCAGTGTAGAAGAGTGGGCCCGGGGAAAACTGGTCAATTTTGACCAGTTTCTAAAATCGGCACTTTGGAGATAGTAGAGAGGCGGAGTTTGTTAGAATCGGAAAAACGTTCTCACGGGAAACCCCTATGAGCAAGAAACAATCGAAACGCAATCGCTCGTTTGAAGTGGGCGAATACCTTGAAACGGGCGGAGTGAAACGGAAGATCGTTAGGTACAGGAAGGGGCAGCGTGTTTTTTCGCAGGGCGATGCGTGCGGCACGGTGCTCTACCTGCAAAGCGGGATTGTGAAGATCACGGTTACGTCGTCGGTTGGAAAAGAAGCGGTGATCGCACTACTGCACGACGGGGATTTTTTTGGCGAGGGGTGCATCGCCGGCCAGCCGCTGCGCGTGGGAACAGCGACCGCCATGGGGCCGTCATCGGTGCTCGAAATTCAGAAGAAGGAAATGATCCGCGTGATTCACGAAGAACCGGAGTTTTCGGACCGCTTCGTGGCGCACATGCTCAAGCGGAACGTGCGCGTGGAAGAGGATCTGGTCGATCAGCTTTTCAATTCCAGCGAGAAGCGGCTGGCGCGGGCGCTGTTGCTGGTGGCGCGCTACGGGAATGACGACAGGACGGAAAAGATCGTGGCGCGTCTGTCGCAGGAAACGCTGGCGGAGATGATCGGCACGACGCGCAGCCGCGTCAGCTACTTCATGAACAAGTTTCGCAAGCTGGGCTTCATCAAGTACAACGGCGGATTGCACGTCAACGATTCGCTGCTGCGCGTCATCCTCCACGATTAGCCCTTCGACCTGACGACGGCCATAAGCTGCTTTCACTGCTCCGACACGAACCCTTCAATTTGCTGATGAACGGGTTCGCTAGGATTCATCGAGAGCCGGCGTGCGCGTTGATAAAATGTAATCCAGGATTCGCGCCGGCATACTGCGCCGCTCTGCGAAGGGATATTCTGGACATATGCGCCGCGTGTTGAGCGGACAAGAGGGTTGAGGCTCCGATATGACGCACGAGAACTGGGTTTTTGCGTTTGGTACCGGCGCGGGATTTTGCACAACGTTTGCGTTCGTGCCGCAAATGGTGAAGATCTGGAAGCAGGGTGGACGCGATTTGTCATATGGCATGCTGGTCGTGTACTTGGTCGGGGTGACGTTGTGGCTGGGCTATGGCTTGCTGGTGCGCGCACAGGCGGTGATTCTGACCAATGCTGCGACCGCGATTTTAATTGCGATCGCTACGGGATTGAAGGCGTGGACCGCAAAACGAGATTTGGTGAAGGGGACGGCGGGCGTCGTAAATGTGGATGCGCGCGGGAACGTCGCAGCAGGGTGATGGCTCAACCGCTTTGGCCGCGGGTGTAGCCAATTGGGCGCAACAGCATTACAAAAATAAACATTGAGTTGAACGCGCGGGTACAGTAAAAGCCGAATGTTCATCGTTCGGGCCGTGCATCGACGGACTTCTCCGTCTTCGCCAGGGGTGGCATGCACAGCTCAAGTTCCATCGAGGAGGTCCGTATGGTACGCAGACCAAGTCTGTGCGCGTGCGCAGTCGTTTGCGTGGTGATGATGCTTCTGCTGGCCTTGTCGCCGGCTGGCGTCGCGCAAGTGAACACATCGACGTTGATTGGTACGGTGACCGACCCGCAGGGGTTGGCTGTGCGCGGCGCGAAGGTAATGCTGACGAACGAAGTAACGGCAGCGCAGCGTTCGACGGCGACCGATGAAGATGGACGTTACAACCTGGTGGGGCTCCCGCCGGGGTCGTATCGAGTCGCGGTGGACGGCGGCGCAAATTTCGCGCCATTCGAGAAGAGCGGCGTCGTTGTGACGGTCGGCGAAGTCGTCGCGTTAAGCCTGCGGCTGGAATTGCATGGGATGACGCAATCGGTGACGGTAACGACGGAAACCGCGCCGGTGGAAACGACCAAGACCGAGGTGTCGCAAGTCGTCGACGAGCGGCGGATCGACAATTTGCCGATCAACGGGCGGAGTTACATCAATTTCACACTGACGAATTCACAGACGACGCGCGACGTTTCGCCGACGATTGGACCGGCGCCAACGAGCGGACTGAACGTGGGCGGGCAGCGCGCCCGATCGAACGAAGTGAGCGTGGACGGCGCGGACGCGGTCGATAACTCGATCAACGGAATTCGCGCGACGGTCTCGCAGGAAGCGGTCCAGGAATTCCAGCTGATCCTCGGGGATTACAGCGCGGAATACGGGCGCGCGACGGGCGGCGTGATCAACATCGTCACGAAGAGCGGAGGAAACCAGACGCACGGCGACGTGTTTGGATATTTGCGAAACAAGTCATTTCAGGCGCGCAATGCGTTTTCAGGTCAGGTCGATCCGACGACGGGCGACCTCGATCCGGTGAAGCAGGCGTTTACGCGGGTGCAAGCGGGAGCGACGATCGGCGGCCCGATCGTGAAAGACAAAACATTCTACTTTTTTTCTTATGAAGACACGCTGCGCGAAGAAACGGGATTTTCGAGCATCGGCGAAACGCAGGGTGGCGGCGGGCCGTGGGGATTGGTGCCCGTGACGCTGCCGACGGCGGGCGGACCAGTGCCGGTGCAATTGACAACCGGGCAGGCGAATACGGTGCAGACGTTGCTGACGAGCGGGATCCCGGCATACCAGAGTTTGGGCGTGCAATACGGATTGTTGCTGGGCTCGGCGTCGAGCGTTGCGCTGAACAAGTTGGATTTCGGAGCGATCTCGGCGGGACTGTCGGGCGGGACGCTCGTGCCGGGACCGGGCGGGCAGTTTCCGGTGCCGGTGTCGTGCCCGTTGGGAACGACGGTGAACGCCGTCGTGTGCAATGGATTTGCAGCCGTTGGGCCGGGCGGGGCTGTGGTGCCGGCGGGTGTGGCGCCGCTGCCGGCGTCGTACGTCGGGTTGAATTCGCTGCGTGGAAATTTTCCGATCACAGAGAAAACGAGCTTGTGGTCGGCTCGACTAGATCAGAACTGGAACAGTCACAATCATTCATTCTTGCGTGTGGGAGTTTCACCGTCGCTCGAAACGGGAATCGAATCGACGGCGCAGAATCAGGTGTTCGGGCAGAATGCGGGCTCGCGCGCGGGCGTCAATCAGTCGCGCGATGTATCGGGAACGTTTCAGCATGACACGATCTTCAACGACACGACGTTCAATCAGTTTCGATTTCAGTTCGCGCGTCGCGGATTGCACTTCGGATTTTCCGAGTTGCCTGGCGGCAGCGACATCGGCGTGAACATTCCGGGGTTTGCATATTTCGGGCGCGAACCGTATTCGACCGTGGACCGGATCGAGCGGCGATTTCAGGCGACCGACAACGTCAGCATCGTGCATGGGAAGCACACGTTCAAGGTGGGTGTGGATGTGAATTTCGTTCAGCTTCGATCGGGGAAGCAGCAGATTTTTGAGCTGGATTATGGCGGCGATGTGAATTTTGGCACGCTAGCGGTTTCGGATTTCGGCTTGCCGGATTCAGTGACGCTGCCAAGCGGGCAAGCGGTGCAGTTGTTTGGCACGACGGGATTGCAGTCGTATGGGCTGGGGATTCCGACGACGTACATTCAGGGCATCGGACAATCGAATCAGCCATTCGATAACGATGTGTTTGCGTTTTTCGCGCAAGACAGCTGGCGCGTGAATCGGAAGCTGACGCTGAACTACGGCGTTCGCTACGACGTCGAACTAACGCCGCTCTTCCCGTCGGCGACGGCAGTGAACGCCGCCGCAGAGAAAGCGCTCGGCGTGGTGGAAGGAATTCCGCGCGACAACAACAACGTCGCGCCGCGCATCGGGATTGCGTGGGATCCGAAGGGCGACGGGAAGACCGTCGTTCGCGCGGGCTACGGACTTTTCTACGATCATCCGCTGCTAGCGATCGCGTTTGACTCGGCGACGGCGGACGGCGGGCGCTCCGTGCAACTTATTTCAGCGGGTGGAACTTCGTCGGCGTGCGGGTTGATACCGGGGAGCACTTCGTGCGGCGCGCTAAATTCGCCGACCAATTTGAATGGATCGACGATTTTTCAAGGGGTGCTGAATGCGCTTCCGAGCATGGGGTATCTGCCGAATCAGCAGCGGTTCAATCCGTTTCAACCCAATTCCCTTTTCGCGAATCAGAACTATTTGACGGCGGGGTTTCCGTTGCCGATTTTGCCATTCGTGCTGCCGGTGGCGAAGAATTTTCAGTTTGGATATGCGCAGCAGGCGAACTTGACGATCGAGCGGCAGATCGCGGGATCGTGGACGATTAGCGTGGGATATCAATATACGCGCGGGCTGCATTTGTACCGGCCGGTGGACATCAATTCGACCGATCCGCAATTGCTGACACAGAATCTGGAGAATGCGGACGCTGCGGGGCTTGGTTTTACAAGTCCGGTGACGGTGGTCGCGCCTGGTGCGAATGTTGCACCGACAGCGACGACCTGTGGCGTCGGAGTGATTGCGCCAAGCGTGCTGGGACAACTCGGCGGCTGCCCTACCGCGCTGGCGGGCTTGAACGGACAATATGTGAGCACGCCCGCGTTTTTTAATTTCTTCCGGCCGTCGGGACCGAATCCGTCGTTTGCGAGCCAGGTGCCGGGAGGGTATGCGACGCAGGTGCAGCTTGCGGGATTGGCGAAGTATCCGGTCGGATATGGCGTGCCGGTGCCGTTCAATAGCGTGGATGCCCAACTTTCGGATGGCAGCTCGATTTACAACGGATTGACGGTGAATGTAAAGAAGCAATTCGGGCACTCGTTTGAATTGTTGTCGAGCTATACGTATTCGCATACGATCGACGATTCGACGGATTTGCAGTCGCCGCTCGAGCCACAGGACAGCCGGTTTCCATTTTACGAGCGCGGGAATTCCGATTTCGATCAGCGGCATCGGTGGGTGACGAGCGGAGTGATCACCTCGGCAAGCGCGCACAGCGGCGATTCGATTTGGAAACATTTGACGGCGGATTTTACGGTCGCCCCGATTATTGAGGTTTCGTCCGGGCGGCCCTACACGGTGATCACGGGTACGGATTACCGGCTGGACCTGGGCGCTTCGAACGGGCGGCCATCGGTCGGGACGACCGGACCGACGGCGACTTCGGCTTTTCTTCCGGGCGTGACGTTCGAGCAGCCCACGACTTGCTTGACCAATAGCGGCGCGACGTTTACGGTGCCGGGGATTGCGCCACCATTCGGGTGCGACGGAAATCTTGGCCGCAATCCATTCGTGACGCCGGGATTTTTCCAATTTGACTTGCGATTGTCGCGGCGGTTTTCGCTCGGCGAGCGGTTCAAGCTGGATGCGATCGCGGATGCGTTCAACTTGACGAACCGGCTCAACGTCTCGGCGGTGAATCAGCTGTGCGATCCGGCGTCAGGCTCGTCGTGCAGCGCAGGGCAGCCTACGGCGGCTTACGACGCGCGGCAATTTCAGTTTGCGTTGAAGCTGATTTGGTAGAGGCGCGATCCGGGTCAGCGGAAGAATCGTCGGCAGGGATGCCGGCGCTACCAAGGTCTCTCAAGGGTCGCGTTTCGGCGCGACCCTTTTGATTTCGGAGCGCCACATTTTCAGAAATGTGAGAAGGCGCGTAGAGTAGTCGTGTATTGCGCGATCTGTGCAACGTGACGTGATCTGGGAGATTGAGCGAGGCTATGGAAGCAGTATTGACCGGTATCACGATTTTGCTGGCGGGGCTGGTGGTTTGGCTCGTACTGCAGAATTCGAAGGGGCAACGAAACGACGGCGCGATGGAGAGCCAGGTGTCGGAGTTGCGTCACGATTTGCAGGCGATCGCGAATTCTCAAGCGCAGAGCAGCGGGCAGGTTCAGGCAATCGCGCAGAGCGTGACGCAGCGACTGGAGAGCGTGACGAGCGCGCTGCGCGAAGGAGTCACGCATTCGGCACAGATTTCGTCGCAGGGACAGACCGCGATTGCCACCGAACTGAAGAATACGCGCGAGCAAATCGGACTGATCCAGAAGCAGTTGGGCGAGGTGCAGGAGCAGAGCCGGGGATTGTCAGCTGCGACGCAATCGCTGGAAATGGTGCTGGGCGGGGCGAAGACACGCGGATTGCTGGGCGAGGTGACGCTGCAACGGATGCTGGAGGATTCGCTGCCGCCGTCGCAATTTGCGATGCAGTATCGATTCAACAGCGGAGAGATTGCGGATGCGGTGATTTTCTTGCGCGATGGGAAGTCGATGGCGGTGGATTCGAAGTTTCCTCTGGAGGCGTTTCGGCGGATCGCTACGGACGGAGATGAGGCGCGACGAACATTTGCGACGGCGGTAAAGGGTCATGCGGACGCGATCGCGAAGAAATATATCGTGCCAAGCGAAGGCACGCTGGATGTCGCACTGATGTTTGTGCCCTCTGAGACGGTTTATTGCGAGTTGCTCTCCACGCAGGACAATCGCGGCGTGCAGATCGACGAATATTGCCGCAGCAAGAATGTCGTGGCTGTTTCGCCGAACTCGCTATACGCCCATTTGTGTGTAATCGCGATGGGATTGCAGGGTATGCGCATCGAAGAAAATGCGCGGCGATTGCTCGCGAATTTAAATGGGGTGCAGAAGAATCTGGGGACGTTCGCGGAAGTGTTTGAGAAGCTGGGGACGCATCTCAAGAATGCGCAGCAGAGTTACAGCGAGGCAGACCGGCGATTTGAGAAGGCGCAGAATACGCTCGAGAATGTTTTGAGCGGCGGCACGCCGCCGGTGGCGATTGAAGGCGAGCAATTGCCGCTCGGGATTCCGGCGACGGCTACCCGCAGTTCCGGCCAGTAACACGTCAGAGCGAACGCACGTTGGCTCTCTTCGGCGGGCTAGAGCGTGAAAAAACAGATCCCTCGCTACGCTCGGGATGACAGTTTTCTGGTCGTCGATCGATTTTTAGTGACTCTGAGCGTTGCAGCGTCGGCGATGGTCGCACAGCGATCTCGCCCTAACTCGCGATTTTGCGACGATGATCGGTGCCAGTTGCCCGCACTCTCGCAGGCCTCTTCTGTTTTTGGGCTTCCGAGTTGGCGAGGCTCTTCTTCAAGGCTTCCATCATGTCGATGACACGCGCGGGCTTTGCCTGAGGCTCGGCAACAACGGTTTTGCCCTTCTGTTTCGCGTCTATCAGCGCTTTCAAATTTTCCTGAAACTTGTCGTGGAACTGCTGCGGTTTGAAATCCTGCGACAGGCTTTCGACGAGTTGCTCGGCAAGTTTGATTTCAGCGGGCTTGAGCTTCACATCTCGCTCGGCCTTGCCGTAGCCCGCGACCTCGCGAATCTCGTTGTGGTAGTACATCGTGTGAATCGTCAGGCCGTTTTTTCGCGGGCGGATGAAGACGGTGTATTCGCGCTGATGCATCGCGACCGTGGCGATGCCGACGCGCTCGCTGTCTTCCAGCGTTTTGAGCAACAACGCGTACGGCTTCTCGGCGTCCTTGTCGGGCATCATGAAATACGATGCGTCGAAATAGATCGGATCGATCTGTTCCTGTTTCACGAACGCGACGAGTTCCATAATCGTGCTGGAGCGCGGCGTAATTTTCTTGAGTTCCTCGTCGCTGACGATCACGTACTGCCCTTTTTCGTATTCGTAACCCTTCACGACTTCCGAGCGCTCGACCTGGCGATTGCAATGCGGGCAAAACAACGGCTGCTTCAAACGCGTATGGCAAACCTTGTGAAGCTGGTGAAGATTGATCCGCTGGCTGCGCGCTGCCGTATAAAGCTTGACCGGGATCGCGAGCAGGCCAAAGGTCAACGTGCCTTTCCAAACTGAGCTGGCCATACCGTTTCCTCCAGAAAAGATCGTATGAGACCCATCCGGCGCGGCAATCGGGTAATTACGGTACTCGCTAAATAACGCTCGAAGGGTCGCACGTCGCTGCCGGATGAGCTAAAATAGCTTTCCCTAGGCCCATTGGCAAACCAATGGAAAAAGAGAGACGAAAGACGCCCAGGTTTCAGTTCATCGCCCCGGCGGAACTGGTGAATGAAAAGTCTGGCGAACGACTGCAGTCCTGGGTGGCGGACTTGGGACTCCACGGGTGCTCGCTGAGCATCAAGGATGCTCCGCGCCGCGGCACGATTGTGAGCCTGAAGATTGGCCATACGCCACGAGAGACGGTGCTGGCCAAAGCCGTCGTAATGCACGCGCACAACGAACGAGCGGGGATTCGCTTTGAAGCAGTGACGCCCGGATCGTTTGAAATGCTCAGCAAGTGGGTTTCGCAAGCTACGTTTCCGTTGCGGAAGAAAAAAACGTAACAAAACGATCCTGCCTCTTACGCCTCAATCACAAAGCGGAACCGCATGTCTTCGTTGAACCACATGACGTAATTCGTTCCCCAGGCGTTGTTGAAAAGATTGAAGTGAACGCCGTCTTCGAGATTCACCTGCGAACGCGAGAAGTTGAGTGGCGATTGGTGACCGAGCGCAACGAGCGGCGCGTCGATCGTGACGAAGGAAAGTCGATGCTCATCGTCGCGGCACGAGATGCGGTCGGAGATCGCGTGCATGTGGCGATTCCCTCCCTCCGCGACTTCGCAAGGCGACACCGCTTGTCCCGTCTTTTGCATGGTCCAGGCCTTGGCGTCGGCTAGCGGGCGGAAACTCAGCCAGAGCGCTTCGGGCATTCGAGTCGGAAGTTTGTCGAACCAGGAGAGATTAATTTCAATCGCGGGTTTCGATTTGAGAAGTGAGAATTCGACGAAGATTTCTTTCGGGAAGGCGGCGCGGCCGGACTGGATCGCGGCGGGATCGGGGATTTCGAGTTGGACTAGAATGCGCTGAGACTCGTCATCCTGGGTTGCGGCAAAGTGCTTCGTTGATGGCTTCCAGATTTTGCTTTCTGCGCCGAAACGCTCGATATTGGGCTTGCCGAAGTCCTTCTTGGCCCAATCCGCCTCGCTGATTACGTAGTTCTTGAAAAATGTGGCGTAGTCCAGTTGGGAGAGGGCTTGGTAAGAGAAGAGCGCAAGCGGATGTTCGCGCGAAGCCCAGTCGCGGCCCGTCGATTTGTTGCGCAATTTGTAAATCGCGCCGGTTTTATCGTCGAGTCTGAGTTCGAAGTGATCGTTCTCTAGTTCGAGTTTCGCCTGACTCGATTTCGGTGGCCACTGCGGGCGAAGGACCCCCAGCGACGCCACCGCATGGCCGGCTTCGTCCTTCAGATTTGCAGGAAGCGTCTCGATGCCGGCGAACAAATCGTGGCGTTTCTCATGCCAGCTCGACCGAACCACCGTGTAATTTTTCGTTTCGAGCATCTTCATCAGATCGGCGGGGATGTAGTTGTCGAAATCGAGCCAGGTTTTGGTGTCGGTGCCCCAGGTGTGTTCGGCCTCGAGTAAAAGCCTGCGAAGCAGGTTCAAGTCCGTTGCATCGCCTGATGATATTTTGCCGTCGCGAATCCAGGATTGCCGCAAGCGGCAGACTTCACGGTAGCGCGAGACTTTTCGCGGGTCGCTACCGACGCCGTGGATCCAGGTGTCGCCGATCTCTCCGGTGAATGTTGGCAGTGCGTCTGCGTGCGGATGGATTTCGTCGGCAATTTTCGTGAGATCGGTGGCGATATTCTCGGCATTCGGAAATTGCTTTTTCAAGTGTGTGTAGGTGGCAGCGATTTCCTCGGGAGTGTGTGGACCGGTGTTGTCGTCTCGCATCACGATCGCGAACGCGAAGTCGGCTCCCGGCACGGGCAGCACAGTGCCGTAGCTGGGGTGATACGAAACGATCAGCGATGCGCCATCGCGGTCTTTCCACTGAAAAAGTGGCGGCAAAACGGCGGTCGTGCTTGCATCGTTGACACCGATGTCCAGAAACGTGACGCCGCCGGCCGCGAGCGGCGCGATTAGGCCGCGAGTGTGACCAGGAACGTCGGTCATTTTTGCGCCGGTGGTTTTGCGGCCGAAACGACGGTCGAGCGATTGAGAAATCGCGAGTGCGCCCGAGATCAGGGATGGGTCCATCAGCTCTGTCTGCCAACTGAATGGGAGCGCGTGCCACGCGATAGAGCCCGACAGGATGGCTTGTTCCATCTTCCTGCGCTGCTCCGAGTCCGCTTGCTCGAGATATTCGTAGAGGAGCCAAGACCCGGTCGTCCAAACGTAACGCTGTGAGCCGGAATGGCGGAGCTGTTCCGCAGTCTCGATGGCCTTGGGAAAAAACTCGTTGAAGTAGCGATGAACGACGTTTGCTTGCGTATCGATGAATCCAGCGTCGAAGTGACATTTGAACACGACGAAGACGCGTTTGACCTCCGGCAATAGCACCGGCTCGCGGCCCGGAGCTTGTGACGGCCTCTCAATCGCGCCGAGCAGCGATGGGTTCGCCAGCCACGCGGTACTGCCGGTTGCCAGCAGCGTTTCCAAAAATTTTCGTCTTTGCATCAAGTTCCCAGGTTTTACGAAGTTGTTCAATCGTTTACTGCGCGGCTGGCGCGGGCGACAGAACTTCGATCGTATGCAGCCAGGCTTCGACGAGTTCCGGCCAGCGCGTCACTGGCATTTGCGTGCGGCGCAATCCGTATCCATGTCCGCCTTGCGCGTAGAGATGCATCTCGGCCGGAACCTTCGCGTTTTTCAACGCGAGATAATAGACCATGGAATTTTCGACGTGGACGGCGTCGTCTTCGGCTTGCACGATGAACGACGGCGGCGTTTTATCGGTTGGATGAATCTCCGGATTCGGCGCCATGTGCTGCTCGGCGATTGCGAGGTAGCCGGGATACACGATCACCGCGAAATCCGGACGACAGCTCAAATCGTCGGCGACGTCCACTGCGTCATACAGGCGCTGATCGAAATGCGTGCTCAGCGCGGCAGCTAGATGCGCACCCGCGGAAAATCCGAGGACGCCGACGCGATGCGGGTCGATGTTCCATTCGCCAGCGTGCGACCGAACAAGTCCGAGGGCACGTTGCGCGTCCTGCAACGCAGCCGACGATTTCGGATATGGGCCGCTGTCGGGTACGCGATATTTCAGCAGCACGCAAGTGATGCCGGCGGAGTTCAGCCAATCGCAAACCTCAGTACCTTCGAGATCAATCGCAAGAATGCGATAGGCGCCACCGGGAAAAACAACAACCGCAGCGCCCGCGTTCTTGCCGTCGGGCGGCGAAAACACTGTGATCGTCGGCACTGAAACATTTCCGAGGCGCATCAACGGCTTGCCGGCGATGAAATTGTCCTTCGCCGTGGTCGTGTCACCTTCCGGCGGGGCATTCGGCTGGGTACCGGGTGCGCCCTTTGGCCAGATGCGAATCTGCGCGTGATTCGCCGGCGGCTGCCAATCCGGGCCGACAGTCGCGGCTGGAGCAGTCGCGGGAGTCTGCGCCGAAGAGATGGAAGAGTGAGCGAAGATGAGCGCGGCGAGTGAAAGAAACCAACGCATTCGCATGGACCGGCCTCAAATCGGAATTTGCGGCGATGATCGTAGCACGCATCGTCCCGAATCACGCGATGGACCCTCATTCGCGCAAGCTATTTTCTTGAGATGCCCCGCTTCGGCGACACGCGCGACAGTCAAAGGCACTACGCCGACGCCAGAAATTTCTTGAGCGGCATCCAGTAATTCGCTTTCCATCCGGCCGACAGATGTTCGCCTTGTCCGACCGGAAATCCTGTGTGGTCGAATACAAGCTTTGTGTTCGTTCCCTGCTCTGCCAATGCGAACCTGGCGATCGAATAGACGCCTGGCTCCCAGTCGACCACCCGCCACGCTTGCACGATTCGTTCTCCCGGCAGCAATTCGAGGTGGCGGCCAATAATGTGTCCCCCAAAAATGGTGAAGGTGCCGCCCACTTCGCGGCTGATCTGGGTCGGCGTACTGCCGAGCGACATCGCCTGCATCGCTCCGCTGAGTTGTATGACTTTGTCGAATTGCCTGGTTTCGGTCAGCACCTCGTACACACGCTTGGGTATCACTTCGAAAACGACTTCCTGGTGAATGGCCTCGGCCGTCCGCGAGACATCGTCCGGCCCGGCAGCCACGGCGCACGACGGATTTATAGCAGCTCCTCCCAGCGCAAACGCGATTCCGGCAATGACCTTGCGCCGTGTGGTCATCAAAACGCCGCGTGAACCTACAGAGTTCCGTTCTCCGCTCATCTCGCCTCCTCTTTACTACCTGATTTCGGCACGCGGGGATCAGAACACCGTGCCAAATTATGTTCAAGATCATATTTTCAAAGATTCGCAGGCTGTTTCGCGCGATACTCAGCCGACACGATCTCACGAAGGAGCAGCCATGCCATATTCCTCTAGCCACCGCGCGGAAAAGAAACGCCACATCATCGACAGCGCGCGCAAACTTTTCAACCGTCATGGATTCGAGGGCGTTTCGCTCAGCCAGATCATGGCCGGCGCAGGCCTGACACATGGCGGTTTCTACAGCTACTTTCAGAGCAAGAGCGACCTTTACGCGGAAGTTCTTGGTTGCTTTTTTACCGATCCGAACTGGAAGAGTTGCTGGGAAGGCGTCAAAGTCGATCTCTCTTCCGGCGATGTCGGACCACAGGTTGTGCGCGCGTATCTCTCCCGTGGGCACTTTGACGACGTCGAGAATTCGTGCCCGATGGTGGCGCTGCCCACGGACGTCGCGCGCAGCGGCGAGAGCGCGAGACGTGCGTTCGAGACAGTGTTTCGAGCGATGGTCAGCGTTCTGGAGCGAAGTCAGATCAAGAACGGCCAGCCGCGGCACGCGGTGGCGCAGGCAACCGCAGCTTTGTGCATCGGAGGAATGATCGTCGCCCGAACCGTGGTGAATCGCGAATTCGCCGATGAGTTGCGCAACGCGTGCATGAGGGTGGCGCTAAGACTTGGAGGATGGAATGAGCGTACGAGGAATCACGCGAGACGTAAATCCCGAAGGCGGCGAGAGCGCCGCGCCCCGTAATCAATAGACGCGGGAAATAATCGGTTCCTAGGTTCGCCGCGAGAGCTAACGCAACTCGTGGATGATTTCGCGCGAAGCGTTCGCGCCGCTCGCGCCGGTGAGGCCGTTGCCGGGATGCGTGCCCGAACCGCACAGGAAGAGGCCGCGAATCGGCGTTTTATAGCGCGCCCAATCGAGAACGGGGCGCATTGTGAAAAGTTGATCGAGCGCGAGTTCGCCGTGGAAGATGTGGCCACCGGTAAATCCGTAAATCGATTCGAGGTCGCGCGGCGTGATGACCTGCATCGACTCGACGATGTCGTTGAAGTCGGGTGAGTACACTGCAAGCGTCTTGAGGACGTTTTCCGCAAGAATTGCCACGTGATTTTTGTCCCAGTTTCCGTCTTTCAATTTGAACGGCGCGAATTGAACGTAGACCGAGGCAACGTGTTTGTCTTCGGGAGCGAGCGACGGGTCGAGAATCGTTGGAATCGAGATGTCGAGATAAGGCGACGGGGAAATCTCTCCGTACTTCGAAGCGTCGTAAGCACGCTCGAGGTAGTCGATTTCCTGACCGATGTGGATGCGGCCGGCGAGCGCCTGCAAAGCACCGTCGGGACCAACGGCGTCGGTGAGCGCCGGGAAACTCGGGAGGCGGTTGAGTGCGAAATTAATCTTGGCGACGTTGCCGGCGGCGCGAATGTTGCGGATGCGCATCGCAAATGTCGGGTCGAGTTGCGAAGGATCAACGAGATTGAAGAGCGTCCGCTTGGGATCGACACCAGAAACGACGGCTTCGGTCGCGATCTCTTCGCCGTCATCGAGAACAACGGCGGTCACGGCGTTATTCTTTACACGAATATGTTGGACTCCGGCTTGCGTGCGAATCTCGGCACCGGCTTTTCGCGCTGCAGCCTCCAATGCCTGCGTCAGTGCGCCGAGTCCGCCGCGAGAAAATGCGGCCGAGCCGACCGGATGCGGATCGGCTGCGGCGCGCAGCAACAGCACAGCCGTGCTTCCCGCTGACCACGGTCCCATAGCCGCGCCGAAAATTCCGCGAGCCGCGATGGTCGCCCGCAGCAACTCCGTCTCGAAAAACTCCGACACGAAATCCGCTGCCGCCATCGGCCCCCATCGCAGAAGGTTGAAGATGCCTTTTTTGCCGAGGCCCCGAACGTTCCGGCCTGTTTTGAAGAGATTCCAGAAATCCTCGGGCGATGGCGTGTCGATCGCGGGCGGCGTAATCGAGGCGATCTGGGTGAAGACGGATGCGATTTCCTCGAGCGCTTCTGCGAATTTCGTGTAATTCGCGGCGTCTTTAGCGGAAAAACGCGCGATGCCGCCAGCCGTCTTGGCGTGGTCATTGTAGAACAGCAACGCGCGGCCGTCGGGGGTGGGCGAAAAAACGCGCGGATCGGGCGACAACATCTGCAAGCCTTGCTTGCTGAGTTGCATGTCGCGTGCGACGTCGGCGCGGAGGGGCCCAACCGTGTGCGCGAGCGTCGAAACGCGAAAGCCCGGATGAAATTCTTCGGTTACGGCGCCGCCGCCAACCATTTCGCGGCGCTCGAGAACGATAGGCTTGAATCCGCCCTTGGCGAGATAAAAAGCCGTGATGAGTGCGTTGTGACCACCGCCGACGATGACTACGCGCTGTCCGATGGGCATGTTCAGTTTTTCTCGCTGTCGGGCGGGACCGTGGAATCAGCCGATGTATCGTCCGGCAGTGTTTCTTCCGGTGAAGATTCCCTATGCGGGGGATCTATGTGGATTTCGTCGCCCGCTTTTTGAACCTCCGCCTTATGCGATGTTGTTGCGACGGCCGGCGCACTTGCGGCTGGAACTTGCAATTGCGATCCGTTGCTCGACATCGGCTTCGATCGATCCGATCGCGAAGCCGACGCCGACTTCTTCCACTCTTTCAAAATCACTTGGCTTGCTATGCGCCCCGGCGCGCCCATGATTCCGCCACCTGGATGCGTTGCAGAACCACACATGTAAAGGTTGTCGATCGGCGTGCGGTAGTATGCCCACCCGGGGACTGGCCGCAAGAAGAAGAGTTGCTCGAGCGAAAGTTCGCCTTGGAAAATATTGCCCTGCGTCAAGCCAAACTCGCGCTCCAGGTCGAGAGGCGTCAGTACTTGCCGGCCGACGATCAGCTTCTTGATGTTCGGTGCGTGCTCGGCAATCGTATCGACGACGGTGTCGCCAAACGCTTCGCGTTGGTCATCCCACGTGCCATGTGCCAGTTTGTAGGGCGCATATTGCACGAAACAAGAGAGTACGTGCTTGCCCGGCGGCGCGACGCTCGGGTCGGTGAGGCTTGGAATCACCATGTCAATGTAGGGGCGACGGGAGAAATTTCCGTACTTCGCATCGTCATACGCGCGCTCCATGTATTCGATGGCAGGCGAAATCGAAATCGCGCCGCGAAGATGCGCGCCGGAGCCCGGCATCGCCTTGAAATCTGGCAGCCCGTCGAGTGCCATGTTGACCTTGCCTGACGAACCGCGAAATTTATAGCGTCGAACGCCTTCGAGGAAGTCGCCCGGCAACTCATTGGGCTGCAGAAACTTTTCGAATGTTAAATGCGGATCGACGCTCGACGAAATCACCGTTGCCGAAATCTCTTCGCCCGTTTTCAACAAGACGCCTGTCGCGCGGCCGTTTTTCACGAGAATGCGATCGACGGACGCCTGCATTCGGATCTCGACGCCGGCTTCGCGCGCCGCTGCGCCGATCGCATTCGAGATCGCGCCCGTGCCGCCGCGACTGAATCCCCACGACCGAAAGGCACCGTCAATTTCGCCCATATAGTGATGCAACAAAACGTATGCCGTTCCAGGCGACCGCACTCCCAGAAACGTTCCGATAATTCCCGAGGCCGACATCGTGGCCTTCAGCGCGTCGGTCTCGAACCATTGATCGAGAAAATCGGCCGCGCTCATGGTCATCAACTGGATGAGCGTGTAGCGCTCGTCGGACGAGAGGCTGCGGAAGCGCTGGAACATGAAATGCAGCTGCTTCAGATCGCGCGGTTTCAGGGTCGTCGGATCGGGCGGGATCATCGACAGCATAGGCTTCACGAAGCGGCACATCGGCGTCATCATCTTCGAGAATTCGTCGTACGCTTCGGCGTCAAGCCGCGAATGCCGCCGGATTTCGCGCTGTGTGCGCGCGTGATCGTTCATTCGCCACAGATGATCGCCGTTGGCCATCGGCGTGAACGTGCCGTCGAGGGGCAAAATCTCAAGTCCGTGACGCGGCAAATCAAGCTCGCGAATAATTTCGGGGCGAAGCAGGGAGACGACGTAGGAGCACTCCGAAAACAAGAAGCCCGGAATGATTTCCTCGGTAACTGCAGCTCCACCCAGAACGTGACGGCGCTCCAGCGCGAGCACCTTCTTCCCTGCTTTTGCAAGGTACGCGGCGTTCACGAGCCCGTTGTGGCCCCCGCCGATCACCACCACGTCATAGTGCTGCGCCATTCGCTCAAGACTCCGCTAAAGCTCGCGTGCTAGGAAAAAGATGAGGCTGGAAGCCGCAACAGTTTACTGGCACGAGTGCGCTCGGCACAAGTCGGGTTGCAGGTTCATCTCCGAGCGTTGAGCGCTATCGGCGCGGTTGTCTCATTGGCCATCTTGTTGGCGGCTCCATTAGACCCTATACTTTCGGTGCGTTTATCCCGCGACGGAGTAAGCATGCCCATAGGAACTGCATTTCACGAGCGCACGATGGCGCTGTGCGAGAGCCTGAACTACCGTGAATGGTCGGGCTATTACACCGTCGGCGTCTACGAAATGCACCACGAACACGAGTACAACGCGATCCGCAATTCGGCTGCACTGATCGACATTTCGCCGCTGTTCAAGTATCGAATCACCGGACGCGACGCGACGAAATTCGTCAATCGCGTCATCTCGCGCGACATCACGAAGGTTGCGGTCGATCAGGTCATTTACTGCTGCTGGTGCGATCCTGATGGCAAAGTGATCGACGACGGCACGATCACGCGCCTCGGCGAAAACGACTATCGCTGGACCGCCGCCGACCCCAGCTTGCGCTGGTTCCAGCAAAACGCGCTCGGCCTCGACGTCAGCATCGAAGACATTTCCGAGCAAACGGCCGCGCTCGCGCTGCAAGGACCGACATCCGCCAAGCTAATCCACGCCGTCGCCGACGCGAATGTCACCAACCTGAAATATTTCCGCGTCACGCACGGCAAGATCGCCGGCGTGCCCGTTGACATTTCCCGCACAGGCTACACCGGCGACCTCGGCTACGAAATCTGGATGCCGTGGAAAGACGCCGTCCGCGTCTGGGACAAGCTGATGAACGAAGGCGAAGTCTTCGACATTCACCCGGCGGGTATGGTGGCACTCGACGTCGCGCGCATCGAGGCGGGGCTGATCCTGATCGAAGTCGATTACATCTCGAGCAAGAAAGCGGTCATCGAGTCGCAGCGTTATTCACCCGCTGAAATCGGCCTGGGCAAACTCGTCGATTTGAAGAAAGACAATTTCGTCGGCCGGACCGCGCTGCAAGCGGAAGAAAAGAAACGCCCGGCGCGGGCCCTCGTCGGCCTCGAAATCGACTGGAACGAAGTCGAAGCGCTCTACGACAAGGTGGGGATGGCGCCGCAGGTCCCGAGTATGGCTTCGCGTGTTGCCGTTCCGCTTTATCGCGGTGGGCGAAATATCGGCAAGGCGACATCGACGACATGGTCGCCGACGCTGAAAAAGATGATCGCGCTGGCGTCGGTCGGCAAAGAACATGCCGCGCTCGGCACGACGGTGAACATGGAAATGACGGTCGAATCGGTGCGGCACACGGTAGGGGCAAAGGTCGTGCCGATGCCGTTCTTCAACCCGCCACGCAAAACAGTGGTTCCGGTAATCTAGTTCGTCGCCGCGAATTTCTCAACCGACGACAGCATTTGATCCAACGCCACGCGATCCAACAGCTTGCCACGAAGGATTAGCGCCCGAATCTTCTCCGTATTGCGAATGTCATCCAACGGATTCGCGTCGAGCAGCACAAGATCGCCGTCTTTTCCGGCCTCGATCGTACCCTGATTCTGCTTTGTGCCGATAAATTCCGCCGAACTCTTCGTCGCCGCCTGCAAAGCCTGCATCGGCGACAATCCGGCTCGCACTAGCAACGCTAATTCCTGATGCAGTGCGAATCCGGGAATAAGGTTCGGCGCCGCGCTGTCGGTACCCGCCAGAATGTGAACGCCGGATTTTTCCATCTGCGCCGTAACCTGCATCGACCGCGCCAAAAGTTCGTTCCGAAGCTTGAAGTCACCCTCTTTCGCGAATTGATCCTGTTTCTGCCGCCCCTGCTTCCATTTTTCGGCGAAGGCGCGGGGCACAAATCGCAGCAACTGCTGAACCGACGCATCCGCCTCAGGCGTTGGATACGCATCTTGCCGGAGCAACACAAGCGTAGGCGTCTGCCAAGTTTGATTCGCTGAGAATTTGGAGATCAACTCCCCGCATGTCTTCCCCGACTGCGTAGCGAGTAGCTCCCTCTCCCACGCAATCTCTCGCTCATGCGATCCTTGCGGCGTTTGGTTCTTCGGCCCCGGCGCGAATTGCTCGCGCATCAATTTCGGCTCGTCGCTCGAGCAAGCCCGCAGCACGCCCGTCAAATGCTCGATGCTCTTCTGCCCCGCATCCGAAGCCTCCGCCGCCGTCACACGATCGGGCACATGCCCCACGAAGGAAAGGTGCTCACGCCTCGCTTCCTGCGCGATCGAAAAATACGCCGCGCGATCGAGAATCGATTGCACCTTGATGAAGTCGACGCCCTTAGTCACCAACCAATCCACACCGTCAGCGCCTTGCGCCGCATTTGTGACGACGAGCGAAGGTTGAAACGACGGCGGCTGCCCGTCGAGATAAGGCCCCGCAAAAACGATATCCGGCCCAAGCCGCTTCCCTTTACGAATTTCCTTTCGCAAAGGAATGAGCGACTCCAAATACCCGCCCATATCGCGAGTGGCGGTAATCCCGTTCGCCAGCAGCAACGGAAGAAAAAATTCGCGGCTCCCCGTTGGCTCACCAGCCCCGGTCAGGTGCAAATGAAAATCAGCCAGCCCCGGAATCAGAAATTTCCGGGTCCCATCAATGACCTGCGCCCCGCGCGGAATCGCCGTCGAATCCGCCGGCCCGACCGCCCGAATCCGCCCATCGACAACCACAACCGTAGAGTTTGGCTTGGGATCACTTCCGGTAGCATCGATCACAGTCACGTGTGTGATCGCCAAAGACTGCGCCGTTCGCGAACATCCGCTCAGTGCAACGGCAAGCGAAAAATAGACGCCGACCCACGCGAGCCGCCAAAACCCGGCAGCAACGCGGTCGTTCAAAGACACCCACCATGGTCACTCGGAAAAATATCCATCCACACAGGTTGGCACAGTGTGTCGCGTCAATCTACTGCAGCCGGTTGTATTTCTTGAGGATTGCCCGCAACTGATCATGCGGCAACCCAATCACCTTGTGATTGTCGGCGCCCGTCATCGTTTCCGCCGCGATCATCGCGTTGATGACCGCTTCTTCCGTCGCCTGCACTGTCGCCGCAAACACGCCCTCGATCTCATCGTTCGGCAACATCTTCACATCCACCACGTGATCGCCCGCGGAAGCCCCCGGATTCGCCGTCGAAAACGCGATAAAAATATCCCCCGACCCATTCCCCGAAACGCTCCCATCGCGTCCCAACCCCAACGAAACGCGCCGACTCAACCTCTTCAATTGATGAGAGACAAGCGGCGCATCCGTCGCCACCACAACAATGATCGACCCATGATCATCGGCAACAAACGGCGTCCCCGCATATGGATCGCTCGAATCAATCTCGCGACCCACCGGAATTCCTGCGACTCGCAAATTATTTTTCGAGCCGTAATTGCACTGCACCAGGACGCCCACCGTGTACTCGCCCGCGGCCTTTACTTCAAATTTTCGCGACGACGTCCCAATCCCGCCCTTGAATCCGTTGCAAACCATCCCGGTCCCGCCGCCCACCGAGCCTTCCTGCACCGCCCCGCCCACAGCCGTATCAATCGCATGAAACGCATGCTCCGGCTTCACATGAAATCCATTCGTGTCGTTCAGCCACCCATCCCACGTCTCCGCCACCACGGGCAGCGACCACCAATATCCGCTCGGATCGGCCGCCCCATGCGACACGCGCCACTGAATCACCGCATCGCGCACCACGCCAACGCTGTGCGTATTTGTAATCATCACTGGCCCTTCCAGAAATCCCGACTCCTCCACCCAAGTCGTCCCAGTCATCTCGCCATTGCCGTTCAGCGACCACCAACCCGCGAACACCGAAGTGTTCATCGACTCTTTCCCGCGCGGCAGCACCGCTGTCACGCCGGTCCGCACCGGCCCTTTTCCCACGACCAATTTCCCGTCGCCCGAAATCAGGGTCGTGTGCCCGACGGCCACCCCACCCACATCCGTAATCGCGTTCAGCGGACCCGGCGTGCCATCAAATGGAATGCCCAAATCGCGCGCCCGCGGCTTCGTCTTCCCACTTTCCTGCGCGCACAGCGGCAAACCCGCCGCGACGCAAACGCAAACCGCAAAAACCCACCCCCGCAAAAAAAGACGCATTCGTTTTCTCTCCAAAAGTCGGAAGCCTGGCCCGAAGAACGAAGGAATTTGATTGACTCGACGCCGCGAACAAGATCAACCCGAAAAAACGCGGGCGATCGCCGCCGAAAGCGATCGCGCGAGTATCTCACTTTCGTCCGCCGTCAAAACAAATGGCGGCGCCAGCAGTACGTGATCGCCACGCATACCGTCGACGCAACCCTGCGACGGATACGTCAGCACGCCCTGCTCCAGCGCAGCCTGCCGCACCCGCTCCGCAATATTCTGCTCGCGCGGAAACGGCTCCCGCGTCTCCTTATCCGCCACAAACTCAATCCCCAACAACAATCCCATCCCCCGAATTTCCCCAACATGCCGATGCGCAAGCAGCGGCTCCAGCCGCGCGCGCAAATCCGCCGCCACAACATTCACGCGTTCGAACAACCCGCGCGCCTCGATAAAATCCAGCACCGCATTCCCCGCCGTCGTCGCCACCGGATGCGCCTGATACGTAAATCCATGCTGAAACGCGCCCGACCCGCGTTCAAACGCATCGACCACATGCGGAGCTACCAACACCGCGCCCAACGGCGCATACCCACTCGCAATTCCCTTCCCCACCAAAATCATGTCCGGTGCCACATCCCAGTGCTCCACCGCGAATGGTTTCCCCGTCCGCCCCATCCCGCACATAATTTCGTCCGCAATCATCAAAATTCCACGCGCGCGACAAATTTCTGCGATCCGCGCTGCATAACCCGGCACTGCCGCCGCAGCCCCCAACGTGGCGCCCACCACCGGTTCAGAAATAAACGCCGAAACGTCAGCGCTCCCCTCTCCGGCCAAAAACAATTCCAAATCCTCCGCGCAAGCCACCCCACATTCCGGAAACCCCAATCCAAACGGACAGTGGTAGCAAAAACAAGGGGCCACATGCCCCCACTCCGCAATCAGCGGCTTATACGGCGCCCGCCGCCCCACATTCCCGCTCACCGACATCGCGCCCAGCGTGCCCCCGTGATAACTCTGCCGCCGCGACACCACGCGAAAGCGCGACGCCTCCCCGCGCTCCAAATAATATTGACGCGCCAGTTTAATCGCCGTCTCGGTCGCCTCCGACCCTCCCGAAGTGAAATAAACGCGCCCGCGATCGCGAAAATTTGCCGGCGCTAGCCGCAACAACCGCTTCGCCAATTTCTCCGCCGGCTCCGAATGAAATTGCGAAGTATGCGCAAACGCAATCTGCGACGCCTGCTCCGCCATCGCGCGCCCAATCTCCGCCACGCCATGCCCGATGCTCACCACCGCCGCCTGCCCCGAAGCATCGAGCAGCCGCCGCCCGTCAGCAGTAAAAATCCACGACCCTTCGCCGCGCACCGCGACGGGCAACTCCTTCCGAAAATTGCGCGGAAATATCGCCGAACTCGAAATCTTGTCCATAGTCCGCAAGAATTGTAGCAGCGCCACCGCAACATCACGACTCAACGCAGCTGCAATACCTCAATGTGTTACGCTAGCGCGATTTTTCACGACCACGACATCCAACAAATATTCAAAAAATAATGCCCGCTCTTCCGCCAACGACTCCAACCTCAACAACCGAGCTCGTCCGTACCATCGGCCGCTGGAGCCTAACCGCCCTAGTCATCAACTCCGTCATCGGCAGCGGCGTCTTCGGTCTCCCCTCGGTCGTCTCCGGCCGCCTTGGCCGCTTCGCCCCCATCGCCTACTTCATCGCCGGCGCCGGCATGGCCATCATCTCCGGCTGCCTAGCCGAAGTCGCCTCGCAATTCCGCGAAACCGGCGGCCCGTATCTCTACGCGCGCGAAACACTCGGTCGCTTCTGGGGCATTCAAATCGCTTGGATGACCTGGCTCTCCCGCATCGCCGCCGGCTCGGGCACCGCCAATCTCTTCACTACCTACCTCGGCCAAATTTTTCCGAGCGCCACGCAACCCGCTTATCGCTTGGCGATCCTCACCGCGCTCGTCGGCATCCTCGCCATCGCAAATTACGTCGGCGTAAAATCCGGCGCGCGCCTCAGTGATTTTTTCACCGCCACAAAACTCATCCTCCTCGCGCTCTTCATCGGCGCAGGCCTCTGGTGGATCGCCGCGCATGGCGCCGTGGCTGCCGCACCGCTCCCGCATCTCATCGACGCGCGCGACTGGCTCGAAGCCACGCTCGTCCTCGTCTACGCCTACGGCGGATTCGAAGCCGTCCTCTTAGCCACTGGCGAAATGCGCGACCCGCGTCACGACGCCCCGATCGCGCTCATGATCGGCATCGCCAGCGTCGCTCTCATCTACACGCTCGTGCAAGTAGTCGTTGGCGGCACGCTCGCACATCCCGCCGCCACGCAGCGTCCGCTAGCCGACTCCGCCGGCGTCGTCCTAGGTTCCGGCGCCGCGACGTTTATCGCCGCGGGCGCGCTCCTCTCCATCTACGGCTACCTCAGCGCCAACATGCTCCACACCCCGCGCCTCACCTTCGCACTCGCCGAGCGCGGCGACTTCCCCGCGATCTTTGCCCGCATCCATCCCCGCTTTCGCACGCCCGACGTTTCCATCCTCCTCTACACCGTCTTCCTTCTCGTCTTCACACTCGCCGGAAATTTCCGTTGGAACATCACTCTTTCCGCCATCGTCCGTCTATTCACCTACAGCTCGATTGCAATCGCCTTGCTCATCTTGCGCAAACGCAACCCCAACGCCGATGCGTTCCGCCTGCCCTTCGGCAAAACGCTCGCGATTGTGGCAATTTTGTTTTGTGTGGTGCTGCTCGTGCGAGCGCCGCTCAGCAATTCCACGGTCGTGCTGGTAACTGCCGCCGCAGCGGCGATCAACTGGGCCGCAGTTCGCAACCCCAGCGCAGTAGTGGAAGCAAAATTAAATTCATAGCAACAAAACAAAATTCACGGCAACTCCGCTGAACGAGGCCCCCATGACCATGAAACGCACCGGCACTTCCTGGATGTCCGCCGACGACTACGGCCGCCAGATGCCAAAATTCAGCGTCAATCTGCTGGTCCGAGACGTGCAAGCTTCGCTTCCGTTCTACCGCGACGTTCTAGGCGCCACCATTCGTTACGCGGACGATGACTTCGCCGCCCTGAATCTCGCGGGGGCCGAATTCATGCTCCACTCCGACCACACTTACGATCGCCACCCGCTCCACCAGCGCATCGACAACATCGCCGCAGGCCACCGCGGAGCCGGCGCCGAACTCCGCGTCATGGGCATCGACCCCGACGCAGCCGAATCCCGCGCCAAATCCGCCAACGCCACCATCATCCAACCCGCTGCCGACTACCCCCACGGCTGGCGCGACGTTGTCCTGGCTGACCCTGACGGCTACACCTGGGCCGTAGGCCTCCCCATAAAATAGCGGCCCTGTACCCGCGATCATTTCCCAGACCGGAGCGTTTGGATTAAGCTACTGCGCATCCATCCACAGTGAGGCTAACCAGACTATGAAGTCACACCTGCGCGTACTGCCCATCATCGCGTCCGCGATTTTCCTTCTCCCCAGCTCCCGCGCCCAAGACTCCGCCAAACATCCCATCACCTTCGCCGACATGATGGGGCTCCATCGCGTCGCAGAACCCCAAATCTCTCCTGACGGCAAATGGGTCGTCTACACGGTTGCCACGCCCGACATGGATGCCAACCGCAACGCCAGCAATCTCTGGCTCGTCTCCACGCAAACCGGCAACCCGATCCAGCTCACGCAAAGCGGGCACGACTCTTCCGCCACCTGGTCGCCAGACAGCAAAATGATCGTGTTCCTGTCCTCGCGCTCCGGCGAATCCCAGGTCTATCTCCTGTCGATGGACGGCGGCGAAGCCCATCCATGGACGACCATCTCCACCGGCGCCGACAACGTGAAGTGGTCGCCCGACGGAAAGACCATCGCCTTCACCTCCGGCGTTTACCCCGATTGCAAAGACGACGCCTGCAACAAAAAACGCGACGAAGAAAAAGCCAAGAACAAAGTCACCGCCCACGTCGCCGAACATCTTCTCTATCGCCACTGGACCCATTGGAACGACGGAAAACGCAGCCACCTCTTCGTCGTCCCTGCTCCGGCGAGTGCCGAACAGACCGAATCCAGCGCCACTCCGCGCGATCTCACCGAAGGCGCCGACTATGACGTCCCGCCCGATCAGCGCGGTGGCTCATCCGACATCAATTTCTCTCCCGACGGCAAGGAACTCTGCTTCACCGCCGTCACCGACAAAATGGAAGCCATCAGCACCAACGGGGATCTCTTCCTCGTTCCCACCGCCGGCGGCGCCGAACCGAAAAAAATCACCACGAATCCCGGCTTCGACGGCAATCCCGTCTACTCGCCCGATGGCAAATACATCGCCTATCACGCGCAACTCACCGCCGAATACGAATCCGATCGCTGGCGCGTCATGCTTTACGATCGCCAAAGCGGCCAGAGCCAGAACCTGTCCGAAAAATTCGATCGCAGCGCCAGCGATATCGCCTGGTCCGCCGACAGCAAAACAATTTTCTTTGCAGCCGAAGACGAAACGCTTCTGCCGATCTACGCAATGGACGCGCGTGCAGAAGCGACTCCAAAAAAGATCATCGCAGAGTCATTCAATCCGGGTCTCACGCTCAGTCACGATGGCAAGACGCTGGTGTTCGAACGCACCAGCCTCACATTGCCCGCCGAAGTCTTCGCCGCCGCCAGTGACGGCACGGGCGTGCGCCAGCTCACGCATCACAACGATTCGATCCTCGCCACTCTCGACATGAACGCGCCCGAAACGTTCTGGTTCGTCAGCGGCGACGGCGTCCGCATACAGGCCATGGTCATTCGCCCGCCCGATGCCGATACAGGCAAAAAATATCCGCTGCTCGTCTTGCTCCATGGCGGCCCGCAAACCATGTGGGGCAATTCCTGGGGTTATCGCTGGAACGCGCAGGTCTTTTCCGCTCCCGGGTACGTCACGCTGATGATCAGTCGCCGCGGCTCAACAGGCTACGGCCAGAAATTTACCGACGAGATCACCAACGATTGGGGCGGCAAAGCATACGTGGACGTGATGAAAGGAATCGACGCCGCCGTAGCGAAGTACAAATTCATCGACGGCACAAACGTCGCCGCTGCCGGTGGCTCCTACGGCGGCTACATGGCCGACTGGCTCGCCACGCACACGAACCGCTTCAAAGCGATCATCAGCCACGCAGGCATCTACGACAAAACCGCGATGTACGCCACCGAAGAACTATGGTTTGAAGAGCACGACATGCAAGGCACGCCATGGAGCGCGCCCGAAAATTACAAGAAGTGGTCGCCGTCGACCTACGCCGCCGACCTGGCCAAGTACAAAACGCCGACTCTGATCGTCGCCGGCGAGCGCGACTATCGCGTCCCTTACACCCAATCCCTAGAGTTCTTCAGCGCCCTGCAACGCCAAGGCGTCCCATCGAAACTAGTCGTCTTCCCCGACGAAGGACACTGGGTTCTAAAACCCCAAAACGCGCAATTCTGGTACAAAACTTTCCTGGATTGGTTAGCCACCTATCTGAGGTAGTGTGGAGTGCGGCGCCCCTACGCCGGCTTGCAGTCAAAGCTTAACCGTCCAAACAATCGCGGAGCGGCGCTGTTCACGCTGCTAACAATTTCTGCAACGCCCGCTGCAAAAACTTGAACAGATGAAACAACAAAAACACGGCGAGCACGATCAACAACGTCACAACCACGATCGACGCCACCGGATGCACCGTAGCCAGCCAAGTCAACGAAACCGCCAGCACATCCTCGCCAAAACTTAACGTCCAATTACTAAACGGCTCCGGACTCGCATTCGCCGCGGCCCGCGCACTAGCCTTGGTCCCGTGCGAAGTCAGCGCAACTCCGCCGGCAAGCAACGCCGCCCCCCAGCGCCATTGCGGTGGTGCAGCCCCCGCGGCTCCGTAAGCCAGCAAGGCAGCCGCGGGCGGACGAATCACCGTATGAATCGCATCCCAAACCGTATCGACAAATGGAATCTTGTCCGCAAGGAATTCAAGTACATACAACGCAATCGCAATCCCAAGAACCCAGGGATGCGCCAAAACCTGAAGTTGTTCCGGTAAGTGAATGACGCCGAATCGCTGCAAAAGCCCCAGCGTGGCAATCGTAGCGTAGAGGTTGAGCCCCGAAGAAAACCCAGCGCCCAAGGCGAGCCCAAGAGTCTCAACCGGATTCATACGATCAGTTTAGCACCCTGTCCGGTGGGGCGAAGCGAAAACCCAAGCAGAAAAGGTGCAGGCAGTGCCATCTCTCGACGTTTACCCAACACATCCGCGATGTCATCCCGAGCGAAGCGAGGGACCTGCTTTCTGCGAGGTACACCGAGGACATTGCGTTCGTCGCGCAACCTCACCGATCCGTTTCATCCAAGCGCCAAGGTGACGGCGCGCGATCTTCTAACGAATCGCACCCGCCACGCGCAAAGCCTCTTTCATCCCCGCCCAGCTCTGCCGCGTCGATGCCTCCGCCGTCCCCGCCCCGCGCCAGTGCGTCTCAAGGCTCACGGCCAGATGATATCCATCGCGCTTCAACGCCGCGAACTGCCCTTTCCAGTCCACGACACCGGTTCCCACCGGCGCCCAGTCGTATCCTTTGCCATCCGGCTTGCGGATCACATTCTTGCAATGGCAATGTCCGATCCGCTCCTTCGGCAGCATATTGTATCCATCCGGAAACGGCATCTCGCCCGCTGCAGCCGCATTTCCCGGATCCCAATTCAACATGAAGTTCTTGTCCGGCACGACGGCGAGCACTTTCACGGCTTCCGCTGCGGTTCCGGTGTTGCAATCCATTTCATTCTCCAGCAGCAGAATGATCTTCTCTTTCGCCGCCGTGGCCGCAGCTCCTCGCAGTTTCTCGTCGATCGCGGCGCGATATGGTGTCACGTCGTCGAGCCGCCAGAAATCGAACAGCCGCACGCGCTCGGTCTGAAACGCCTTCGCCAATGCGATGCTACGCTCCAGCACTTCGGGCTGCTGATCGAACGTAAAGTCCGCGTTGAACTGATCGCGCCTCGGGCTGAACTTAGAGATCTCCGCGCCCGGCCAATCGACCTTGAAGAGCGGGCTGGCAATGTCCGTCACACGCAGCTTGAATTTCTCGAGGACGCGCCTCGCTTCGGCGACTTCGTTCGCATCGAGCTTCAGAATGTTCTTGTTCCACATTCCGCGGAGTTCGATCCACTCCACTCCGAATTCCTTCGTGGCAACCTCGCAAGCATGTCCCAAATCCTGCGAGATCTCATCGCTGATGACGGAAACGCGAAACGGCGAGTTCATACGGTGATCCCCAATTTGTCGTGCAGATATTTCTTGCTGATCTCGGCGCACTCCTTCGGTGTGCGGCTTTTGTCGGGCACATCGTCGAGCTCCACGATCGCCCATCCCGTGAACTTCACTTCGTGCAAGGCATTCATCACGCCAGGAAGATCGACTTCGCCACGGCCGAGTTCGACGAAACGGTAGTTCTTCTTCGGGTCGCCGGTGATTTTCTCGACGTCCTTGATGTGCAGGAACAGCAAGCGGTCGGAATATTTGTGTATTGCTTTCACCGGATCGCCGCCGCCCTGAAAATAATGCGCGACGTCGAGTTCGAGCTTCGCGTAGCGCGGATCGGTCGCCGCCAAAATCTTATCGAGTTCTTCGGGATGTTCGCTCATCGAACCCATGTGATTGTGATAGCCGAGAGGAATGCCGAGATCGGCAGTCTGCGTTCCGATCGCCGTGATCCATTGGCCGAGCTTTTTATAGTCCGCGGCGACGATTTCGCGATTCTTCGGCCGATCATCGGTGACCTGCAGATATTTTCCACCAGCTTCGCGCAGGAATTTCGCATGCGCAACGTGCTTGGCGACCTGCTCCGATTCGGGCGCATCGATATTCACGCCGCCGCTCGACAGGGCAACGAAAGTCAGTTTGTGCTGCGCGAGCAGATCCTTCAATTCCGCCGGGCTGTTGAACTCATCCACAGCGTTCGAGCGAATCTGGATTCCCGGAAATCCGAGCGACGAGACATCGGCGATCGCTTGGCGATCGTTTCCGCCCCAGGTGATTGCGGCGTAGCCAAAATGGATTTCACTCGGCGCCGGCGGAATCGGCCGTTCGAAATACGACAAATCCATCGGCGGATACAAAAGCTCGCGTCCTTCCAACGATTTCAACGGCACGCAACCCGACGCGGCCAGCGCAGCAATCCCCCCAATAAATTCGCGACGCGCAACTCGTGATTTCATTTGCTCCATTCCTCCAGAAATTCGCCATGCACCGATCAAACTTCGCCCATCAGTTCCTTGCGGAAATGATGCGCGCGATCCGCAAATATCGCTGAAGCATTTCCGCATCTACTTTTTCCTAGGCTTCTTTTTCGCGCTCACTGGTTTCACTCTTGCAGTGCTCTTTCGTTTCGATGCGGAAGCGTTTGGCTTGGGCACGTCGTATCCGCCCGGATGCGCGCGGAACCAGTCCCACGCACTGCCCACGATCGCTTCGAGATTGGAATATTGTGGCTGCCAATGCAGCTCGCGTCTTATTTTTTCCGAGCTCGCGACCAGAATCGCCGGATCGCCTGGGCGGCGCGGAACTTCTTTGGCGGGAATCGGATGGCCCGTAACTTTGCGCGCGGTCTCGATCACTTCACGGACACTGAAACCGCGGCCGTTGCCGAGGTTGTACACGAGTTTGTCCTGCTTGCGCAGCGCATCGAGCGTGAGGACGTGGGCGCTGGCGAGATCGCTGACGTGAATGTAATCGCGGATACAGGTTCGGTCGGGAGTTTCGTAATCGATGCCGAAGATCGAGATGTGATCGCGCTTACCCTGCGCAACCTGCAGAATCAGCGGGATTAGGTGCGATTCGGGATGATGTGCTTCGCCTTGATCTTGCGTCGCGCCGGCAGCGTTAAAATAGCGCAGACACGCGTAGCGCAAGCCGTGAATGCGGTGAAACCAGTCGAGCATGTGCTCGACTAAAAGTTTTGATTCTCCGTAGGTATTCGTCGGATGAACCGGGTCGTTTTCTTCGATCGGAGTGCGATCGGGCATGCCAAAAACCGCGGCGGTGGAACTGAAGACGAAGCGCGGAACTTTGTGCGCGAGGACGACTTCCAGAAGCGTGAGCGTGTTCGCGGTGTTGTTGCGGAAATATTGCTCGGGGTATTTCATCGATTCGCCGGCTTCGATCGAAGCGGCCATGTGAATCACGCCGTCGAAGCGATATTTTTTGAAAATGCGGTTGAGCGCGGGGCGATCGGAAGTGTTGCCGACGACTAATTTTGCGCGCTTAGGGACAGCGGCTTTGTGGCCATTGCCGAGATTGTCGTAGACGACGACGTCGTAGCCCTTTTGCAGAAGCTGAGTGGTGACGATACTGCCGATGTATCCGGCTCCTCCGGTGACGAGCACGCGATCGGGCATGGGGTTGGCTTTTTCCTCTGCGGCCTTGATTTGCCCGACGGACGCACGGACCGGCGAGTCGGAAAGATTACATCAGGAATCGGAGCGGTTCGCCAGTCGCGGGAGGGAGCACGGATTGTCTGGAGGGTAGGGTACCCCCTTTTTCTCAAGGCATGTAAACGTAACGGAGATTCACTGATGCTTGTTGCAAGGATCTAATTTTGAAGGAGTTAGCTTTTCCTGGTGAGGGGTGAATTTGTTGATGCTGCAACACGTATGGCTCGTCGAATTTTCGTCGTGCGGCGCATGTTCTCCAGTTCACGAGTGATTCGAGCGATCGCGCGGAAATGAGGCTCCCACGCCGGAGTGGAGCATGGTGGTCAGTTTGGTGCAATCGAGATTCGATCGGATTAGGTTCGCGAGCGAGTGGAAGACGAGTTGACGCGGGGTTCGGGGTTGGTCGGGGAGAGCGGGCCACGCGTGTTCGTGGCGGAGGTCGTTTAGGAAGTGGCGGAGGAAGTTGGGGGAATCGAACAGGCCGTGGATGTAGGTGCCCCAGGTTTTGCCGTCGACGGAGATGCAGCCATCGAAGCGATTCGCGGCTGCGCCGCCTTCTTCGGTGATTTGAAATGCGGGACGGAGATCGAGATTGAGAGGCGAGCCAGGTTGGTCGGAGCCGGTGGGATCAACGGCGCTTTGTGTCGGAACGGCTGCGGTGGTTTGGCCCATGTGGATTTCGTAGCCGGTGACTTCTGTCCCAGTGGCGATCGAGAGGGCGCGGATTTGGACTGTTTTTTTTGTGGGGGCGAATCTTGTTACAACCGGGAGGAAGGCTAGGCCTTTCGATTCGGGGATAGGGGATTCAGCGGCTTCGGGGTCCAGGATGGTTGTGCCTAGCATTTGGAAGCCGCCACAGATGCCGATGATGGAGACTTTTTTTGTGTGGAGATTTTGGAGGTAGGTGGCGAGTCCGGTGGTTCGGAGGAATTGCAGATCGGCAATGGTGCTTTTTGTGCCGGGGAGGATGACCGCGTCGGGAAGGGGTTCGTTCTCGGCGGGCGGGCGCGTGATGTAGCGGAATTTTACATCGGGCTCCCCGGCGAGGGCGACGAAATCGGTAGAGTTGGAGATGCGTGGGAATTGGATGGCTACGATGTTGAGTTTTTCGTCTGCGTTGAGCGCGCGTAAATCTTGTTGCGATGATGCTGACGAATGCTTCGTTGAGACGCCGTCTTCTTCGTCGATTTCCAGATTCGGGACGAATGGGAGGACACCCAGGACGGTTTTGCTGGTCTTTTTTTCCAGGAAGGAGAGGCCTTCGTCGAGAAGCGATGGGTCGCCGCGAAATTTGTTGATGATCAAGGCCTTTACCAGTTTGCGCTCGTCGGCGGGCAAAAGCTCGAGAGTGCCGACTAGAGAGGCGAAGACGCCCCCTGCGTGGATGTCACCGACTAGGATGACTGGGGCTTGGGCTATTTTGGCCATGGCCATGTTTACGATGTCGAATTTATGGAGGTTGACTTCGGCGGGGCTGCCGGCGCCTTCGAGGACGATTACGTCGTATTGCGAGGCTAGGGACTCAAACGCGGATTGGATCGTGGGGATGAGTTGGGGTTGGTAGCGATGGTATTCGCGGGCGGTCATGGTCCCGACTGGTTTTCCGAGGACGACTACTTGCGAGCCGGTTTCGCTGCAGGGTTTTAGGAGGATGGGATTCATTTCTATTGTGGGGTCGATGCCGCAGGCTTCGGCCTGGAAGGCTTGGGCTCGGCCGATTTCGCCACCGGATTTGGTTACGTGGGAATTGTTGGACATGGTTTGGGATTTGAAGGGGGCTACGCTTAGGCCTTGTTGACGGAAGTAGGAGCAGAGGGCGGCGGTTAGGACGCTTTTGCCTACATAGGAGGCCGTGCCTTGGATCATTAGGGTTTGGGCGCGCATTGTTGTTGTGATTCGGTTGCTGGGAACGATTCTGCGTTGCAGCGCCAAGACCGAAGAGGCTTTGACGGTTTAGATCTTGCGGACATGGTGCGCAGCGTGCCGCGCCCTACATTTTTGGTGGACTGCGGTTCAGCTTTGATGAATCGCGATCTTCTCATTGGTGTGGGGGGATCATTTGAACCCGCACCCTCCAATTTCAAGGAGGATGCGGCACCCAAACCCTTCGGACAAGAAATCGAGTTATTTCCAGCCGCGTTCGCCGCCGAAGGTGAATTTCAGGCCGACGCGGAAGGTGAGCGGCAGGGATGGGTAGCCGAATTCTTCCTGGTACTGCTGGCTGAGGAGGTTGCTGACACTCAAATAGCCAGTGACGTGGGAAGTGAAAGCGTAACGGCCGTTGAAGTCGATGAGTTGATAGGCGTCCTGGACGTTGCGGTTGGGCAGGAGCATGCTCGTGCCAAAGAATCCATCGGATAGGAAGGTGCTGCCGTCGCGGCGGCTCACGAAGGAACCGGCGATGTTGGCATTGAAACGGCGGCGATCGTACGAGAGAAGGATGCTTCCGGTATGAGGCGCGCGATTGAACGGACGCGCGCCGACGAGTGGCGCGAACACACCGATGGGAATGTCGGAGAACGCGGGATTGATGGAGGGCGCGAGGGCGTCGCCGGTGAACGATTTGGTGACCGTCGCGTCGAGATACGCGTACATGCCGGTGGCGCGGAGTCCGTGGCCGAGATTGGTGTCGAGGGTGATTTCGGCGCCGAGGGCGCGGAAGGAATCGGAATTGATGGTTGCGCCGCCGACGGCCTGGGCCGCGGCAACGGCGTCGGGAGGCACGCCGAGCAGCGGTAAAGCGCTGGCGCTGACGAACTCGATCAGATCGTAGAAATTTTCGTGGAAAAGGGTCAGGCCGAGGCGCGCACGATTCTGAAGAAGATTTTGTTCGACGCCGAAATCGAAGCTGCGGCTGCGTTCGGGGCCAATCGGGGAGATGTGGTCGTTTGCAATGATTTCAGGCCCGCCGGTTACACCGGAGAGCAATGAGAAAAGCGACGCGCCTTGATTGAAAATGCTGGGCTCGGTAATTCCCTTCCCGAAATTGAATTTCAACTTCGTGTCGCCGAGCAATTCCTGGTTGGCTGGGCGGCGAAGATAGTAGGCAGCTGAAACACGCGGCGTGGCCGCGAAACCGTAGACGGCGTTGTTTTCGAAACCGACGCCGGCGGTGGCGAAGAGCCGGTGGCCGATGTTGCCGTTGGCTTGGAGGAAGGTGCTGTAGTTGTTGCGGTCAGCGGGAGAGAGGGATCCGTTGGAATTGGTGAAGCCGTTTTCGTTTTCGTAGCGGAAGCCGCCGGTGACGGTGAGATCCGAAAGCAATTGGTAGTCGGATTGAGTGTAGAAGGAACGGCGAGTGGTTTCGGAATTGAAAAGGCTGGGATAAACGCCGGAGAAATCGAGAATGGCCTGTCCATTGACGCTATAGCCGTTGGCGCCTTTGATGGTGACACGATCGCCGAGATAGTTGGGGCCGAAGCCGAAGGGATCGAACGGTTCGCCGGTGGGCGCCGGGTTGGTGAAACGATCGCTTTGCTGGCCGGACGCAAAGCGAAGGATGTTGTGCCAGTGCTTTGTGGTCTGGTTCTGCAGCGTGGCTCCCCAAAACGTGTACCGATCATGCTGGAAGGAATCGTCGGGAATACCGAAGAAACCGATGGCGTTGGAATCGCCGAGGCCGGTGGCGGTGTGACGAATGGTGAAACGCACATCGGTGGTTGCGGCAGGAGTCCAGCCGAAATTTCCGGCGTAGGTCGCGTCGTGAAATTCGTTATTGGGCAGACTGTTGTGCGTGTCGAATCGCGAGAATTCGGAAAAGTAGTCGAACTGGTGAAATGCGCCGGAGACGGAAACGTCATTTCGGAAGGTGTCGAAATTACCGCCCTCGATGGAGTAGTTGAACTCGGGGGTCGTTGTGGTGCCACGCGGCGTGGTGACGTTTACGACGCTGGCGATGGCGTCGGGTCCGTAGAGAACGCTGTTGGGTCCACGGAGGATTTCGACCTGATCGACGGCGGTGCTGGAGAGATCGGCGAATTGAAAGGCGCCGCCGATGTCGTTGGCGGGGATGCCATCGATGAGGACTTTGTTGAAGTCGGAATTGCCGCCGCGAACGAACAGTGACGTGGTACCGCCGCGCTGACCGGTCTGCACGATTTGCAGGCCGGGAAGGGTGCGGAGTGAGTCGGCGACGTTGAGCTGATGCTGATTTTCGAGGTCGGAGCGAACGCTGACCGCAGCGCCGAGTTGAGTTTCGGGGACGGGAGTTCCGGTGGCGGAGACGACGACTTGCTCGCTGAGCGTGCCCACGCGGAGGCTGACATCGATGTCGGCGGTTTTATTGGCTGAGACGAAAATGAATTGCGAGGTTTGCTGATCGAAGCCGGTGGCTTCGACGCGGACGGCATAGCGGCCGCTGGCGGGAACGTTGAGGACGTAGGCGCCGTCGGAGTCGGATTGCGAGTCGGCAAAGGATTTGTCTTCGCGGCCTTCCTGGAGGAGGACGACTTTGGCTTGCGGGACGGGATTGCCGAGGGGATCGAGAATTTTTCCGCGGAGGGAAGCGGATTGGGCGTGGGATGGGGAAGCGAATGCGATTAGGAAAGCGAGTGAGAATGCGACGCGGAATAAGAATGGGGCGCGATGCGGCGTCGCCGCTGTCGCTAGCACCGGGGCTGAAAAAAACTTCGCGCGTTGAATCGAGTCAGACCTTCTAAGAAATACCAACCTCTTGGGAAACATCAACGTCCTCCTTCGCCCTGGAAAGAGCGGACAGTGAGCTTGGCGCGACCGGTCTCCTGACTCGCGACGTACGGCTTGAGCGGCTGCGCCTTCCCACCCGGAATGGGCAGTGGCATGTGCGGCCGCGGACTCGTCGCTTACAGTTGCGGGGCAGTGGCGGATTTTCACCGCGCTTCCCGAGCATCTTGCCAGCGAAATGCGTTTTTATTGTGCGTTGCGGAAACTGCTGAAAAACGAACGGCCTCCTTTCGTTTTAAGTTGCGGCGGAGCGATGGAGCGGCGATGGGCCGCAGAGACGGCGGCGCGTCGTCGATGGAACGAGAAAAAGACGAATAGCATCGCCTTATTTTGCTTCTGTCGAATTTAACTTCGATGGATTCTGAGAATCGTCATCGACACTCCCTTCGAGGTCGATTCGCATCGATGTGAACTTGATCGGTCTCCTGGCTCGCGTTTCAGCGGAACGAAGCTGCCTTCCCAGCGTTTCTAGCGCCAGTGGCGATTGCTGCTTCGGTCCTCGACGCTTACAGTGGCGGGGGCCGCGCCGGATTTGCACCGGCTTCCCTTACGACATCAAGTCGAGATGTTTATACGATGGAGGAGGACGGGGCGTCAAGTTTGAGGGGAGTTTGAAGATGGCACGAAAAACCGGACGGGGACGTGAGATAGACTGCAGGGCGGTTGCGAACGGGCGGGAGTGGGGATGACTACGGTGATGAATGGCGAGGAGTTGCACACGAGCGGGGAGTTCCGGTTGGTGCGGACCGGGCGATTTCTTGTGGCCGAGTTGTTGGTGGGGCATCGGGTGATTAGTACTTCGGTGCGGAATGGGGGACAGCGCGAAGCGTTGAGGTATTTGGTAAATCATCAGAGTTGCGAGGGGACGGATCATTGGGAGCGGCATGCTGCGATTACCGGCGAGGGCGGGGAGACTTATCACGATGCGGCTTGCGCGGAAATTGGGCTTGACCCGGGGCTTGTGGCGATGATGGGGACGGCGGCGAATATGAACTATGCGGCGGTGGTTGCGGCTCGCGATGTGGGCGTGACGGCTACTGCTATTGTGACGGCGGGCGTGCAGGGGAATGCGGCTTGCGCGGGGGATCCGGCGGCTTGGCGGGAGACGGAGAAGGGGTGGGAGAAAGTTGCGGAGGTGCCGGGGACGATCAATACGATTTTGCTGATCGATCATGCTTTGACGGAGGGGGCGCTGGCGCGCGCGGTAATCACGATGACGGAGGCAAAGAGCGCGGCGCTGCATCGGCTGGCGGTGCGGAGTTTGTATTCGGCGGAGTATGCGACGGGGACGGGTACGGATCAATTTTGCGTGGCGGCGACGATGGAGCGCGGGAAGGAGCTGACTAGCACTAGTCCGCATTCGAAGCTGGGGGAGTTGATCGGAGTCGCGGTGCGGGACGCGACTCTGGAAGCGCTGCGCTGGCAGAACGGGCTGGAAGCGAGCACGACGCGATTTTTGTTTCATGCGTTGGGGCGATTTGGGGTGCGCGAGAAGGAATTTTTGGCGGAGCTGGCGACGCTTTTGACGGAGCGGGAGCTGGAGCTGCTGAAGAAGAATTTTAATTCGGTGGTGTACGAGCCGAAAGTGGCGGCGGCGGCGTTTGCGATTGCGGCGGTGCTGGACCGGATTCGATGTGGGACGCTGCCGGATAGCGCGGCGCGGGATATTTTTCGACAGCAGGTGGCTACGCTGGCGACGAGTTTGGCGGCTAGGCCGGATGGATGGGCGGAGTTTTATGGGCGGCTCGCGGAGGCGGACCCGGAGCAGGCTAGCCGCGGGGTTTATGCGGCGATTGCGTTGGGGTGGGCGGCGAAGTGGCGATAGATTTTGTTGCCGTGTGGCGCGAGGCGTTGGCGGCGTTTCGTCCTAGCGCTGTGGTGTTGGCGGCGGCAGTCTTGCTTGATTTGGCGGTGGGCGATCCGGTTTATGCCGGGCATCCGATTCGGTTGATGGGGCGGATGCTGGCTTGGTTCGAGAAGATTTTGCGCCGGGTGGGCGCGGATGGATATGGCGGCGGGATTACGTTGTTTGTTTTGCTTTCGACTGTTTGGGTTGGCGGGACAGTTGCGGCAGTGGCTGGATTGCAGGTGTGGAATCGGTGGGCGGCGCTGACGGTCGAGATTTTTTTGGCGTACTCGTGTCTGGCTTTGCACGATTTGTTGAAGCATTCGTGGACGGTGGAGGCGGCGGCGCGGCGCGGCGACCTGGCCGCGGCGCGCGTGGCGATTGCGCGGCTGGTGGGGCGCGACGCGGATCGCATGGACATTGCGGCTTGCCGGCGGGCGGCGATTGAGAGTTTGAGCGAAAACTTGACGGATGGATTTGTGAGTCCGATCGCGTGGTATATGGTGGCGGGGCTGCCGGGGCTGGTGCTTTTTAAAGTTGTGAGCACGATGGACTCAATGGTGGGGAACAAGACGCCGCGCTATTTGAGATTTGGGTGGTGTGGAGCGCGGACGGACGATGCAATGAATTTTATTCCGGCGCGGTTGACTTGGATTTTGATTTCCGCGGTTTGCGTTTTCGTGCCGCGTTGTTCGGCGGCGAAGGCCCTGTGCGTGGGGTGGCGGCAGCATGCGATTCTGCCGGGGCCGAATTCGGGGTGGAGCGAGGCGGCTACGGCGGGCGGGATTCAACGGAGACTGATTGGGCCGATCTGGATGAGCGGGAATTTGGTTACGGATGTTTGGGTGGGGGATGCTCGCGATCCTGAGGCGGGTGGGGATTCGGATGTATGGCGGGCGTCCGTGTTGGTGGGGGCGACGGGATTGGCGGCGGCGGGGATTGCGATTGCGGTGATTGTGATCTGGATGGGTTTGTCGATGGGCGTTTGACGCGGTACGCGCCGTGTGTTAACTCTTTGATGTTCTCAGGCGCCCTTGCGGGCTTAATAGGGAAGTCCGGTGAAAAACCGGCGCGGTCCCGCCACTGTAACCGAGGAAGCCGTTTCGAAGTCGCCACTCAGGGGAGAAATGCTGGGGAAGGCGAAACGGCACGCAGAATTTTTTGCTGCGACCTCCGAGCCAGGAGACCTGCCGAGAACGGTGTTGGACTTTCCTGCGGAGAACAGGGAGAAAACGAAGAGCGGTTGGTGGCTTCGGTTTTGTAGTTCCCTTTCCAAGTTAGCTGCGGTGTTCCCTCAGCCAGGTCCCTCATCCGATTTTTAATTTTTGGCGATCGCGTTGGTATTTCATGGCGTCGTGTTGTTGGCGATTGCGGAGGTGGACGGATATGAGCATTGCTACGAAGCGCGGAGATAGCGGGGAGACTGGACTCGCGGGCGGGATTCGAGTTTCGAAATCGAGTGTGCGCGTCGAGGCTTACGGGACGGTGGACGAATTGAACGCGTCGATGGGATTTGCGCGGTCGATTTGCGAGGACGCGGATTTGCGTGCGAGGACGGCGGCCATACAGAGGGAGCTGTTTCGCGTGGGGTCGGCGCTGGCTACGCCGCCGGAGAGCAGGAAGGCGCAGGTGCCGGTGACGGCGGAGATGGTGGAGGCGCTGACGGCGCAGGTGCACGAGATCGAGGCGATCGAGGGAGTGTTGGCGGATTGGTCGGTGTCGGGCGAGCACACGGCGGCTGCGGCTTACGACGTGGCGCGGACGGTTTGCCGACGCGCGGAACGTAACGTGGTGCGATTGATGGAGAGCGGCGAGGCGGTGGAGGCGAATGTTTTGGCGTATCTGAACCGGCTGTCGGATTTGTTGTGGTTGTTTGGGCGGAAGCTGGAGTTGGGTGCGGGCGTGAGCGGGTCGCTGCGGGCGGCGACGGAGAAGGTGGGGCCGCGATGGTCGCGGGCGTGGTGAAGTTTTTGCGTGGATTGCGATTGCGCGGATCGCGTGGATTGAGCGGATCGCGCGGCGGAAATTGTCCGCGGCTGCGGACGGTGATTGCGCCGCTGGTGTTGGTCGCGCTGGTGGCGACGATTGCGGCGGGGGTGGAGCGATATGCGTCGCCCGAAGGCGGGCTGCAACTGCCGCTTGCGAATACGGGCGACAAATCGCTGGTGGTGCGCACGGGCGGGCTGGCGTATCCGCGCGTGGCGGTGGATAGCGATGGCGTGAATGTTCGAATTGCGCGGCCGGTGCACCGGATTGTGTCGCAAGCTTGGACGATCGACGAGTGCTTGTATGCGGTGGCGCCGGCGCGGGATGTGGTGGCCGTCAGCGCTAGCGCGTATCAGAAATTGGCTAGCAACGTTTTGGCGACGGTGCAGTTGTTTCGGCCGGCGATTGCGGCTGACCCGGAGCGGGTGATCGCGCTCGATCCGGATTTGATGATCGTGTCCAGCAATGGGCGGGCGGATTATACGAGCCTGGCGCGCGGGTCAGGCGTGGCGGTGTTTCGAATGCAGACGATGCTGCAGACCCTGGAGGAGATTGAAAAGGCGTTGACGCTCGTGGGGTATTTGACGGGGAACGATGGGGCGGCGGCACGCGAGGCGACGCGATTTCGTTCGGAGGTGGATGCGGCGCGGGCATTGCGGACGCCGGAGGCCGCGGCGCGCGTGGGGACGCCGCGGATTTTGGGACTGGGCGGGCACTACACGTATGGGAGCGAGACTTTGTTTCAGGATGTCGTGACGTTTTTGGGCGGCGTGAACGTTGCGGCGGAGCATGGGATTGTCGGGTACGACAGCGTCGATTTCGAACAGATTGTGCGGTGGGATCCGGAGTGGATTGTTGCGGGGGCGGATGAGGGGGAGATGTCGTCGGTTCGAGAAGAGTTGATGCGCGATCCGGCGATTTCGATTACACGGGCGGCGCGTGAGGGGCACATCTTGGTTTTGGATAATCGAACGTTTTTGGCTAAGTCGCCGTTTGCGGCGCAAATGGTGCGGGAGATGGCTGGGGCGCTTTATGGCGATGGGCGAGCGGGACCGGGCGCTGACGCGCGTACTCAAGATTTGGAATCGAAGCATTCGGCGGAAACGCAAGCGGAGGGACGGCGATGAGCGACATGGCGCAAGTACACGCTTCCCTTTCGACGCCGCGTTTTCGTGGGCCGTCGAAGAGCCGCCTGCGGGCTGGGATGTTTTACGGATTTTTGCTGCCGTTACTTGTTCTGGCGCTGCTGGTGGGAGTTGGAATCGGGAGCACGCCGATTTCTTGGTCGGTGATTTTGAGGGTGATTGAGTCGAAGTTGCTGCCGAACGCCTGGGCGGCGGTGCCTGTGGCGAAGGCGGATCAGGTCATCGTGTGGTTGATTCGAATTCCGCGCGTGGTGGTTGCGTTTTTTGTGGGTGCGGGGCTCGCGTCGGCGGGCGTGATCATGCAGGCGCTGTTTCGGAATCCGCTGGCGGAACCGGGATTGATCGGGGCGGGTGCGGGCGCGGTGCTGGGCGGAGTGATGTCGTTTGTTTTTGGGTGGAGCTCGGCTTCCGTTTTGTCGTTGCCGTTGCTGGCGATGCTGGGAGCGCTGCTGGCGCTGGCGCTGGTTTATGCGATGGCGACGCGTGGTGGTGTGACGCCGGTTGGGACGCTGTTGTTGAGCGGTGTCGCGGCGGGAGCGTTGCTTGGCGCGGTGTCCAGCCTGTTGCTGTCGGTGAACATCGTGAACTGGCAGATCGCGCAGGACATCGTGTTCTGGATGATGGGCGGGCTCGATGCGCGGACGTGGACGCACGTGTGGCTGTGTGCGCCGTTTGTGATTCTGGGACTTGGCGCGGCGCTGGTGCAGACGCGTGACCTGGATTTGTTGCAGTTGGGAGAAGAGACCGCGTTGTCGTTTGGCGTGAATGTGGAAGCGTCGAAGAGAATGTTGACGTTGACGGCGGCAATTTTGACGGGAGCTGCGGTGGCGGTAGCGGGGATGGTGGGATTTGTGGGGCTGCTGGTGCCGCACGCGGTGCGATTGATTTTGGGGCCGTCGAACCGGGTGTTGTTGCCGGCAAGCGCGTTGACTGGTGGGGCGTTTTTGATTTTTTGCGATGTGGTGGCGCGGACGGTTCATCCTCCGACGGAAATACGGCTGGGGATTGTAACGGCGCTGCTGGGCGGGCCACTGTTTATCGTGTTGCTGATGCGGCAATATCGCGGCGGATTTGTGCGATGAAACGGCTCGAGGCGCGAGGGGCGTCGGTGGAGCGCGGGGGAAGATTGATTTTGCGCAACGCTTCGATTGCGGTTTCACCGGGAGACTTGGTGGCGCTGGTTGGGCCGAACGGCAGCGGGAAGAGCACGTTGCTGCGGGCACTGGCGGGGCTTTGGCCGGTGAAGAGCGGAGCGCTGGAGCTGGACGGCGTGGCGATGCAGAGCATCGCGCGGAAGGAAGTTGCGCGGCGGATTGCGTTCGTGCCCCAGGAGACGCAGATCGAGTTTGCGTTTACGGTGGAGGCGATTCTGGCGATGGGGCGGTATCCGCACCGCGGGAGGTTTGCGCCGGAGACGCGGGCGGATCATGAGGCGATCGAGCAGGCGGCGCAGCTTTGTGATGTTTCGCATTTGCTGGAGCGGACGATCGATACATTGTCGGGCGGGGAGCGGCAGAGAGTTTTGATCGCGCGGAGTCTGGCGCTGGAGCCGGAGATTATTTTGCTGGATGAGCCGACGGCGAATCTGGATATCGAGCATGCGATTGAGATTTTGGAGTTGTGCGGGTCGTTGGCTGCGCGTGGGAAAGCGGTCGTGCTTGCTAGCCACGATTTGAATTCGTTGGCGCAGCAGGCTACCCGGGTGGCGCTATTGAACGCGGGAAATATTGTTGCGGTCGGCCCGCGCGAAGAAGTGCTGACGGCGGATGCGCTGGCGCAGACGTTCCGGGTGGATGCGCGGCGGATTGCTGCGCCGGAGGGGGGCGCGCTTTATGTTTTTCGGCGGTTGGCGGCGCATTCCGCCGCGCGCAACATTACTGAGACTTGAGCCCGTCAATTCGGTTTTCGAATAACGAGCCAGCCTACGCCTCGACACGTACCGCAGCTTGCGTTACGTTCCGCTCCAATTCCGTTGCAGGACGGACACTCTCGCCAGTCCGCATCGTTTATTGCGCTTGAGTTCGTGCCTTTACACCGTTCTCCGTTGACGGTCTTTCCGCAGCGAAGATTGACGAGGGTCGGATTGTATCCAGCATTGCCGCATTCGGTGCATGACGTAACGGGTATTGGTCGCTTCATGGAGGGATGATACTGCGACGCTTCTCCGGACGATACAGCCAGGTCCCGGTTGCGCTGCGAGAATGGCATGAAACTCCAGTTGGCATTGCAACGTCGGTTGACCCAATTTGTCTAATCGGCGTGCGGGAGCGCGAGACGAATTGTTTTCCAGGGAGATCAGGATGAACATGGGCACTTCCGACGATGAAATGGATATCAAGGCGCTTATCGATCGATGGGCGAAAGCGGTTCGTGAAGGCGACTTGGCGCGAGTTCGCGCGGACCACGATTCGGAAATGTTGATGTTTGATGTGCCGCCGCCGCTTTTGTCGCGCGGGTTGGATGAATACATGGCGACATGGAACCGGTTTTTGTCATGGTCGGACAAACCTGTGGCGTTTGATTTTTACGATGTTAAGGTCACGGCCGGGAACGACGTGGCATTTGCTACGGCGATCGGGCGATGTGCCGGTACCGATGCTGCCGGCAAACACGAAAAGCTGGAATTTCGATTGACGATGGGTTTGCGCAAGATCGACGGGCAGTGGCGCATTCTGCACGAGCACCATTCGCTGCCGTCGGAATAGCTTGGGGAATTCGAAGAATGGCGACCCCGGTCGGAGTCGAACCGACAACCTGCGGATTAGAAGTCCGCTGCTCTATCCGGTTGAGCTACGGGGTCTGCAGTGATTTTACTTCAAAACTGTTGATGGCTTTCCGATTTATACGGATCTGGCTTCCTCGCCGGGTGTCGGGAACCGAGCCTTGCCGGGGCGTTTCACCCTTCGCTTGCCTTTCATCCGCGTCGGATCCCGTTCCTGGGTGTGTGGCCACGCACACTAGGTGCGCGCGAGCGCCGGAACCTGACCTAAACGTTCCGTCCAGCGACAAGAATGTTTCACCGGATGTTCGCGGGTTGGGACGTGATGCGCCACGTGATCCACGATTGGACGGACGAGCAATCGATCCAGATCTTGAGTAATTGCCACAAGGTGATTCCGCGAGACGGACGAGTCTTGCTCGCTGAATTCGCCGTCTTCGCGGCGAATAAACCCTCCCTGGGCAAGGATGCCGACATGATCATGCTTGCGTTTCCCGGCGGGATGGAGCGGACGGAAGAGGAGTATGCAGATTTGTTTGCGCGGTCGGGGTTTCAACTGTGCCGAGTCGTTCCGACGAGGTCGGCGGTGTGTGATTGAGGGGAAGCCGGTCTGAGACGATTTGTTTCAAGGGGCGGTTTCGACGGGGAGTTTGGCGGTTTCCCAGCCTACGATGCCGCCGGCGATTTCGCTGACTTGTTTGAACCCGGCGCGCAGCAGGAGGCTGGCGGCAATCGAAGAGCGGTAACCGCCGGCACAGTAAACTAGCAGCGGGCGATCCTTGGGAATTTTTTCGAACCTTTCCGTCAGGTGATTGAGCGGGGCGGCAACGCTTCCTGCGATGTATTTTTGTTCGCGCTCGCGCGGCGCGCGGACGTCTACAGCGAGCGGCGGCCGGGCTGATGAGAGAAGCTCGGCGGCGAATGGCGCGCTAAGACGTTCGGTTGAAGCGATAAGCTCGGGGCGCGATTCGAGAGTCTGCAGTCCGTCCTTTAAATATCCGACGATGTGATCGAAGCCGATGCGGCCGAGTCGCGTGGTCGATTCATTTTCGCGACCGGGGGCGGCGATAATGACGATCGGGTGCTCGCGGTCGAGAACGGTGCCAGCCCAAGTGGCGTACTGGCCGCCGAGGCCGATGTTGATGCTGCCCGCCAGGTGGACGGCGGAAAATTCGGCGGGATCGCGCGTGTCGAGAATTTGCGCGCCGACGGCTTGCAGCGCGAGCACGTCGTCGAGCGTCATGGCGTTGACGCGCGCTAGAGTGTCGTCGAGCGTGGGGCGTTCCTCGCTGTTGAGCACGGCGTCGTAAGTGAAGTAGGCGGGAGCTTCGGGCTGGTCGGCGGTGACGACCTGGAGGAAGGCTTCCCTGCTCATGGGCTGGAGAGCGTAGTTGGTGCGGCGCTGCTCGCCGAGCGTAGAGACGGTTTCTTTGCTGAGCGCTTTGCCGCAGAGAGAGCCGGCGCCGTGGGCAGGATAGACGAGGCTTTGGTCGGGCAAGCCGAGGATTTTTGTATGCAGCGAATCGTAGAGCATGGCGCCGAGTTGCGCGGCGGACCATCCGAGCGCGGCGCGGAGATCGGGTCGGCCGACGTCGCCGATGAACAAAGTGTCGCCGGTGAGGACGGATTGCGGCTGCGTGTCGCTGGCGTCGAGATCGAATACGACGATCGAGATCGATTCGGGGGTGTGGCCGGGCGTTTCGAGGATGCGCAGGCGAACGCGGCCGAATTCGACGGTGTCGCCTTCGTGCATCGAAGTGAAGGCGTAACCGGCTTTCGCGGCCGCGCCGAGGTAGATTTTTGCTGCTACGCGATCGCGGAGTTCGAGGTGGCCGGCGACGAAATCGGCGTGGAGATGTGTGAGGAAGACGTGCTTGATCGTGAGGCCGTGTTCGGCGGCGAAGGCGATGTACTGGTCGGTGTCGCGTTGCGGATCGACGACGGCGGCGGTGGCGGTTTGTGTGTCGCCGATCAGGTAGGACGCGTGCGCCAGACACGACAGATAAAATTGTTTGAGGATCATCGTCTACCACCCATGGCAGAAACTTGTGATCCGACTCTGGACCAGTGAGCCAAGTATGCGGTAAGGGTGCGTGGCTCTTCAACCCGACGGCGAACGCGATTCAAGTGAAGCCCATAGCAACGATTTCGAACTAGGATCGGGGCTTAGGTTACTGGCTTAAGGAACTGATCGAGCAACAAGTGAAAGTGATGCACACCATTTTCGCGTTTCACGGAGTACCGACCACGGTCGTATAAGGAGGACTGCAAGCCTCGCTGCACGCTCTCGCAAAGTCCGATATCTTCCTGTTGGACTTCGTCGCTGAACGCGACCGCTTTCTTAATGCGTTCCTGAACCACTGCCGATTTCGCGTCGTGGAAGAACCATTCGAATATCGTCAGCGTCTTATCGTGCGACAGAGGCACGATCAGATTGGTCGAGACATTGTCCGGATAAAGATTCAGCATCAGGTTAGGAAAAATCCAGAAATAGAGGGCTTCTTGCCCAGTTTTGCCGTTCGAATCGGGAGCATAGAAGCGCTCACTTGCGTCTTCCGGCTTTCTTGCGCGAATCGGCGCGAATTGCTGGGAGTAATAACGATACGTTTCGGTTCGATATTGCGAATAATCGATCTCGCGCATTAGTCCTGGATGCGCGATCGGGATGTGATAGCCCTCGAGGTAGTTGTCGACGTACACCTTCCAGTTGCACTGGATGACGTAGTCTCGCCGCTCGGCCAGCTGCAAGCCTTCGAACTGAAAGCCGCGCGCTTGCGAGGGAATGTCGCCCAGAAGCGCGGAAAGAGGTTCGGCGTCGCGATCGAAATTGACGAAGATGAAAATTTCCCACGTCTCCACCCGCAGGGGCACCATTCCCATCGCGCTGCGTTCGAAAAACTCCACGCCTTCGACGTCTGGCGTGCCGATCAACCGGCCGTCGAGCGTATAGGTCCAACCGTGATAACCGCATCGCAACACGTTTTTGCAGCCGCTGCCCGAGGCAATTGGTCCCGCGCGATGGCGGCATACGTTGCTGAAGGCTCGCAGCACGCCTTGCTTATCTCGAGTGATGACAATCGGTTCGCCGGCAACATCAGCAGTGAAATAGCTCTCTGGGTCGGCGATCGTTCGCCGCGCTCCGTTGGCATCGCCGCAGTTTTGGTCGAGCGTGCCGACGAGTTGCCACGTGCGGAGGAAGATTCTCTTTCTTTCGAGTTCGAGAATGGATGGATCGGTATAGAAGCGGGATGCGAGGGTTTCGGCGCATTCGATCCGCTCGTGCACATCGAAGCCTGTCGGCTGTGTCGGATTCGTGGTCATTTTGTTTTGAGGACCGAAATCACATAGCCAGGGAATTCGAAGATTGCAATTCACGCTGCCGTGAAGCCGGACTGCGTCCGCGTCAGAATTTTCGCGTTTCCTGGCGCGACCATCGCTCAACTACGATTTTAGATTCGGTGAAGAATTCGACAGCATCGCGACCCTGGCCGTGCAAGATTCCGAAGAAGCTTTCCTTCCATCCGCTGAACGGGAAGTACGCCATCGGCGCTGCAACTCCAATATTGATGCCAATGTTCCCTGCGGGCGCTTCGTAGCGAAACTTGCGCGCCGCCGCACCACTCGTGGTGAAGAGCGATGCCTGGTTGCCATAGGGGCTGCGCTTGAGGAAATCCATCGCTTCGTCGATCGAATCGGCGTGCACAAGACTCAACACCGGACCAAAAATTTCGGTGTGCGCGAGCTCGCTGTTCGCGGGCAGGCCGTCGAGCACCGTCGGCTTCAGGAAGTTTCCGCCGTCGTGATTCGGTACTTTCGCGTTGCGTCCGTCGACAATCGCTTTCGCGCCTTCGCCAACGCCCACACCGATCATCGACTCGATCCGCTGCTTGCTTTGCGGCGTGATCACCGGCCCCATCTGCACGCCGGCATCGAGCCCATTGCCGATCTTGATTTTCGATGCCGCTTCGGCGATCGAATTTCCAAAGGTCTTCTGCGCTTCACCGATCGTCACTGCGACGGAAACCGCGAGACACCGCTGCCCCGCGCAGCCGAACGCGCTGTCGCTGACGATCTGCGTCGCAAGATCCATGTCGGCGTCGGGCAACACCACGACGTGATTCTTCGCCCCGCCCTGGCACTGCGCGCGCTTTCCGCTCATCGCCGCGCGCGTGTAAACATGTTTGGCCACTGGCGTTGAGCCCACAAAGCTGATGGCACGCACGCCCGGGTGATCGCACAACGCGTCGACGACCGTCTTGCCGCCGTTGACGAGATTCACGACACCCTTCGGTACGCCCGTCTTTTCGATCAAGTCCATGATGTACTTCATCGTGAGCGGCACGCGCTCCGACGGTTTCATAACGAAAGTGTTTCCGCACGCGATGGCGTATGGCAGAAACCAGAACGCGATCATCCCCGGAAAATTGAACGGCACAATCGCCGCAACGACTCCCAGGGGCTGTCGAATCTGTATCTCGTCGACACCCGGCGTGACGTCTTCCATGTTGTAGCCTTGCATCATCATCGGTACGCCGCACGCAACCTCGACGTTCTCGATGCCACGACGCATTTCGGCCTTCGCTTCGCCGAATGTTTTTCCGTTTTCGCGGGTAATCAGGCGCGAGATTTCGTCGATATGCTCTTCCATCAAATTCTTCAGTTTGAAGAGATATTGAATGCGTTCGCCGGCCGGTGTACGCCGCCACGCGGGAAACGCCGCGGCTGCAGCGTGCACCACGGCATCCACGTCGCTGTTGGTGGAGAGCGGCGTCCGAGCCAGAACTTCCGCGGTCGCGGGGTTCGCGACATCGACAAACTCCGTTGCCGACGACGGATGCCAGCCGCCATTAAAATAATTTTGCAGGTCGGGTGCGGTAGTGGTTGCAGCGCTGCTCATAAAAACTCCCGAAGATCGAATGCGTCCAGCTTACCAAACAAATGTAAGGTTGACACGCCGCCAGCCCCACTCAAAATCCCGCGGGCGCACATTTCGGCGTCACCACAAAAATGTAGGGGCGCAGCACCGCTGCGCCCCATTCAGCCAATCGTAATGTCCCGAGATCTACGAATGGAAATGCCAACCGCTCGACCGCTTCGAATTACTTCCGCAGCGCAGCCAGCGCCTCATAAGCCGCACCCAACAACGGCGCCGACTCATTCAGCACAACCGAAACCGGAATATTCTCCAGCACGCTCTCAAACTTCCACTTATCGCGAAATGCAGCAAAGAATTTGCCGTCTTTGATCTTCTCGATAATCTTCACTGCGATCCCGCCGGCGACATAGACTCCTCCGAGCGCCAGCACCTTGAGCGCGAGATTCCCCGCCTCAGCGCCATAAATCGATGTCCAGAGATCCAGCGTCTCGACGCAGACCGGACACGTCCCGGCCAAACCGTTGCGTGTAATTTCAGGAGCAGGATCGGCGTCCGGGTCTTCAAACGTCGCATGCGTCACTTCCGGCGCCAGGAACTCGTGCAGCGTTCGAAAACCGCGGCCCGATAAAATCAGTTCCCAGCTCACCTGCGGGTAGCGCCGCTTCATAAAACGGAGCAACTCGATCTGTTGTTCCGTGTGCGGCGCAAAATCCGAATGGCCGCCTTCCGACGGGACGATGCGGTAGCGCCCCCCGTCCCACACGAGGAACGACTGGCCCAGTCCCGTTCCGGCGGCCAACAAAGCCATTGTGCCGCCTAACTCCGGCTTCCCTGCGTTGAGCACGCTAAATTCTTCCGGTCCGAGATGCTCGATGCTATGCCCGGTGGCCCCGAGGTCGTTCAGCAAGACGATTTTTTCGACGTCCAGTTCGCGCTCGAGAATTTTCGCATTCACAGTCCAGGGAAGATTCGTCGCTCGAACGTGATTATCGATTACCGGTCCGGCCACGCCGAATCCGGCGGCCACAACTCGGTCAGATCGGATGTGCGGCGCCGCCTGGCGAGAGAATTCCCTCACGATCAATTCGAACTTCGCGAACTCTTTGCTCGCAAACCGTTGTTTGAATACGGTTGTGAGCCTTCCGTTCTCCTGCGAAAAAAGCGCGAGGTTGCACTTCGTGCCCCCAACGTCCCCGGCAAGGATCACCTGGCCCCCTGTCCCTTATGTTTGTCTTGGCGCTGTTGTGCTTGTGCGCTTATTGCTGTGGTTAAGAATTGAACCACTCTCTGCCTTCGCGTTCCAGCAGAACATCGGATTCACGCGGGCCCCAGCTCCCCGATGAGTACTGCGGCACATTTGCGGTTTTGGCCGCGCTCCACACATCCAAAATGGGATCGACCAGCGACCAGGCAGCTTCCACGCTGTCGCCACGGTCGAAAAGCGTCGCGTCTCCGCGCACGCAATCGGCGAGTAGCGTCGCATAGGCGCTGCGAGCGCCGTCGCCAAAGCCTTCTCGATAGCTGAAATTCATGGTGACGTTGCCGATGCTCATCTCCGGTCCCGGCCGCTTGGCGCCAAACGAAACCGAGATGCCTTCGTCAGGCTGAATGTTGAGGACGAGCCGGTTCGCGTCAACCTCACGCTCGCGAAACACGATATGCGGCGCTTTTTTAAACTGGATGACAATCTCCGTTGTTCGCCGCGCCAGTCGCTTGCCCGTTCGCAGGTAGAACGGCACGCCCGCCCATCGCCAGTTATCGATCAAGACCTGCGCCGCGACGAATGTCTCGGTGCGCGATGTCGGGCTCACACCTTGTTCCGACCGGTAGCCCGGAACTTGCTTCCCGTCGACCTCGCCGGCTGCATACTGCCCACGGATCACCGACTGAGCCACCATGCCCAAATCGAACGGGCGGATCGATTGCAGCACCTTCAGCTTCTCGTTACGCACTGCAGTCGCGTCAAAAGAGGCTGGCGGCTCGACCGCCACGAGCGATGTAAGTTGCAGCACGTGGCTTTGAATCATATCGCGCAGCGCGCCGGCAGTCTCGTAAAAGCCGCCGCGGCGTTCCACTCCCAATGTTTCCGCGGCTGTGATCTGAACGTGATCTACATAGTTGCGATTCCACAGCGGCTCAAAAATTCCGTTGCTGAATCGCAACACCAACAGATTCTGCACTGTGTCCTTGCCGAGATAGTGGTCGATGCGGTAGACCTGCGACTCTTGAAACTCGCTCAGTACGATCTTGTTCAGTTCTTTCGCCGAACTCAGATCGCGCCCGAAGGGCTTTTCAATGATGATCCGCACCCACGAGTTCGGCGAACTCGGCTTTGCGAGCCCCGCCTTTCCGAGCTGCTCGACAATGTCTCTGTAAACTTCCGGCGGCGTGGACAGATAAAACAACCGATTCCCGGCCAATTTCTTCTCCGACTCCAATTGCTTGAGGTGTTCCCCCAGCTTCGTGAAATCCTCGGCGTTACCGTATTCGCCCGCGTGGTAGTGCAGATTCGAAGCGAATTCTTCCCACTTTTTCGGGTCAATCGGCCCGACTTCCGACATGCTCCTCGCCGCCTCACCCACCGAACTGCGAAAGCTCTCGTCATTCATCGGCGTTCGCGCAAATCCCACGATCGCGTATGCCGGTCCCAGCCCGTTATGGCTCGCCAGGTCATACATGGCCGGGATCACCTTGCGCTTAGCCAAATCGCCCGACGCGCCGAACAGGATCACCGTGCAAGGATCGGCGCTGCCGTTCGCCCCGCCCGAACGTTTTGTGTCCATCGGTTTGGTCTCCCTCCGTTCAATTTCGCGCGGATTAGCGGTCTTCGTGGGCATGGCGTCACTATACCTCAACGTCAAATTTTTGTAGCTCAGCGCGCAATTGCGGCGCGTTCTGGTGATGGATCACGTTCATGCCCAATCGCCGGGGACTCTCCAGGTTCAGCGACCGGTCATCGATAAAGATGCATTGGGCCGGCGAACGTTGCGTAACTTCCAGCGCCATTCGGAAAATCGTCTCGTCCGGCTTCCGGGCTCGCACATAGCAGGAGCTGAAAAACGCCACAAAATTACGCCGCAAGTCGAATGTTTCAATTCGATACTGATTCAGCTCCAAAGGCTCGTTGTTGATCGAACTGATCAAATACTTCCCCGACTGAGTCGTCTGATCCAGTACAGCCCGCACATCCGGATACTCCTTCGATTGCGCAAACATAAAACCGACGAATTCCTCGCGAGTGAACTGCCTTGGCCGATAGAAGAGCGTCCGGTCAAGGTATTCGTTCAGTGTGATGTGGCCCGAATCGAACGCCGGGAAGGAAAAATCATGGCGGTCCTGAAACTCTTCCCAGTCGAGATGAAACTTCGTCGCCGCTTCCCGGCGCGAATGGCGATCCCATCCATTGGTCAATACGACTCCGCCGATGTCCCAGAACAACGCCGTAATTTTCGACAAGTCTGCGACTCCAGTTCGAGGACGTTCCAAGGCTGCGTTTTGTTTCCCAGGGGCGTGCGGACCGACCTCACCGTCGGCCGCACGGGTGCTGCTAGAGCTTCAGAAGGGTCTGTTCGATGTCGATCAATCCCTGTTCCACCCCTTGCGTGAGATGCAGGCGCATTGCCAATTTGCGGCGCGCCTCGAAGGATTCGAAATCAGCGAGCGCCAGCGCCATTTGTAATTGTCCAAATGTGTATCCCGCTCCCGGAATTGCCACGTCCGCTGTCGGTTCGCTGGTCAGCATCAGAAAGAGGCCCTTTTCCGGTCCGCCCTTATAGACCTGCTCGAAATATCGAAGATAGCGCGGACCCGAGCTCAACAGAACCGGGATTCCGTACCTTGACGCGAGTTGTTCACGTATCCGTCCCAGGGTCGCTTCGGCCTCACGGATTCCGCTGGCGAAGTTGATGATCGCGAGATATCCATTCGCTGACCGCGCTTCCAGGAATGTTCGCAAGGCTTCCGAGAGACTCAGCGTCGAGACGTGCTGCCTCGTCTCCCCCTCGACGTACAGTTCGATGTCCTTTTCTCGAACGCGCACCGTTCGCGACGGCCAGACCCGCTTGGCGACGAATTCGTCGAGCAGCGCCGAAACTCTCTCCCTTCCCCCTTGTACGTCCGGCTCGTCGAACGGATTTACATCCAGCAACGAACACGTGAGCGCGGTCGCAATCTCCCACTTGAACATCTCCGCGCCCAAATCCTCCGCCGTGTTCATCGCAATCGAAACCATGGGCACGTTGTGCTGCTTCAGGAGTGCTTCAGCGTTTCGTACTTCCCAATCGTCTTCGCCTTGCCACTTCAGGGTCACGGCTACGCAGCCCTTTAGGCACGCTTCGATTTGGCCGGATAGCGCTCCGCAAACGGGCACCAGTCCTTGTCCACCTTTGCCGATGCTGGCCCCCACGAGCTGGGCGATTCGGTACGTCGATGCTCGCAGCGTCGGCGAACTGATCAGCAGCAGCTTGTCGTTCCCGGTGATCGCGGCCGCGGTCAGAAAGGCCGCCAGCTCCGCGGCGGGATTCCCGCCGCCTGGCGCCTTCTTGCACAGCTCCCGTGTCGCCATGGCGCGCGATACCAGCTCTTGCGGATCCGATCTCCAGATCGCGGACAGTAGCAACCCGAAATGAATTAACGATGAATAACGCCCCTTGATCCCGGGCGGATCCAGGAGCGTGCCCAGAAAATCGTAGTTGGTCGCCAGTTCCGAGAGATACGACCCCTCCTCGGTGACCGCCACAAAACATCGTCCCGGTTCCACTGACTTATGAGTTCGCAGCTGGGTCAAAAAATAGAGCAGCAGTGCGTGCGTCTCGATCCGCTTCCCCGACTTGCTCGCAAAGACGAAAAGCGTTCGGTCCAGATCGAGCTTCTCGCTCACGTTTCGAATGGCCACGGGATCGGTGCTGTCCAGCAGGAAAAATCGCTGCGGCCGCAGCGCACAGCCGATGTGCGACACCGTTTCGGCCGCTAGATTCGAATCGCCCATTGCGACAAACACAACATCGCGAAATCCCTCCCGCTCGGCCGTCGCAGCCAATGCCGCCGCTCGCATCATGTAGGGACCAATCTGGTCCGGCAGATTGAGCCACCCCAGATTGGCGGTGATGAGCCGCGTTTGTTCCTTCCCGTGCGGCCACAGGGACTCATCCTTGGCCCACAAGCGATTCACCGAGTCGGCGCTCGCCAGTTCCTCTAGTTCATGTCGCCACGCGGCCGCTATCGTGCCTGCAGTAATCGTCTGGTTGGGAAGTAGCAATGTTATCCTGGAGATACCACCCGGGCTGAGTCTACTATCGTTTCGAAAATCAATCCAAATCAGTCTCCGCTCACGTTGAGATGCAACTCAGTTTCATTCCGTCTTTTGCTCGCGCTCGCCCACACGAGCAAAAATCCAAAGCGCGGCCAGTTCCCGCACCAACTTGCTCACCACCGTCCCAACTGGAATTTCGATTCCGCTTCGGGTATCGTCAAAATAGAATTTGTACTTTAGGAGCCCTGATGGCCAACGATTCCTGCGGTCCCACGCCTACGCCGAGTGAGCCGCCCAAACCCGGCACCCGCATGGTGCAATGCGTCAAGTTTGGCCGAGAGATGCCCGGACTCGATCGCGTTCCCTGGAAGGGCGAACTCGGTAAGCGCGTTTACGAAAGCGTCTCGAAAGACGCATGGAAGCTGTGGATCGAGCATTCGAAAATGGTTATGAACGAGTATCGCCTCAACCCGCTCGATCCTAATTCCCAGAAAATCATGGAAGAGCAAATGGAGCTGTTCTTCTTCGGGGCCGGCTCCGCGCTCCCCGAAGGCTACGTCGCACCCAAGGGTAAGGGCTGACGCACGGCACAATTCTGATCAACCGCTGGCCGAGCAGCCACCTCAGGTTTGAGGGTCGCGGTTTCAACCGCAACATAGGAGCCAGACCGCGAGAAGGCCTTAGCCTCTGAAGTAAGGTTTGTGGGCGCCAGCTGTCCAAAACTAGTCCGCCGACCTCACCATTCGCCCTGTCGCCGGATGCTCCACCGCCAATCGTACCGAAATCGTAAATCGCAATTTCGAATGCGCCTCGCGCAGCGCCCGCTCCACGCCCTCCGCGCTCTCTCCGCGCGCAAACAAAAATCCGAGGTAACTCGATCCTTCGGGCCAAGCCGCAATGTAGTCATGCAGCCGCGCCGTAATCTCGATCTCGGAAATTCCGTCAACGCCACGAGCCGCTTCCACTCCGTCAACCGTTTCCAGCACGCCGCTGTTCGGCACCGGAATCATCATCACGCCCGAAGCCGCCGCCTCGAGCTCCCATTCCGCACCAGGCCATCCCAGCGCATGCCGCAACAACAATTCCTCCAGCCCGATCCGCGAATCTCCAACGGCTGCGCCATCGCCGCCCCTCGCCCTTGCCACGAACCTGAGCGCCTTCGCGCACAACCCGCCGATCGGCCGCGGCGCCACCTCCAGCGGCCACGCTCCCTCATCATTGATTCGAAACTCCGCATGCACCGGCCCCTGCGTCAACCCCAGCGCCCGCACCGCGTCACGCGCACATCGCTCGACGTCGCGCTGCCCGGTCCCGGTCAGCCGCGATGGCGTCACATAAATCGTCTCTTCGAAATACGGCCCCTCCAACGGATCGGGCTTATCGAAAATCGCCAGCACCCGCAACTTGCCGTCCGTCAGGAGCCCTTCGACCGCCACTTCCCGGCCTGGAATATACCCCTCCACAATCATCCGGTCCGAATCCGCCTCCCGTCGCGCCAAAATCTCCGGCGACGCCAGCAGCCGCCGAATCCGCTCCGCCGCTGCGACAAATTCCTCCCGCGTATTGGCCCGCACCACGCCCTGACTCGCCGACAACGACATGGGCTTCAGCACGCACGGATACGAAATCCCCAGCAGCGCCGGCTCTGGTGCAGGCGACACCGCCACACTTCGAAACCACGGCCCGCGCAGCCCCGCATCGCGAAACACGTCCCGCATTCGCAACTTGCTCCGGCAGGCCTCCACCGCCGCCGGATGGTTGTAGGCCACTCCCAACCCTCGCGCGACGTAAGCCGCCACAACCGCGGGCCGGTCCCCAAACGCTAAAATCCCATCAACACCCGCAACCGCACTGGAGCCCGCCCCGCCGCCCTCCGTGCCCGAGCCGCGCACCGCCTCCAGCACAGCAAACGCCGCCGCATCTGGCGTCTCAAAGTGCACTGGTATCGCCCGATCTCCCCAAGGATCGTCCAACTGGTGACATCGATCCGTCACAAACACCACATCCACGCCCAGTTGCTTCGCCGCTTCATCCAGCGACCGCGTCTGGTAACCCAGCTTCGCAGCGAACAGCAGCAATTTTTTCTTCGCGCTCATCTGGCCCGAACTCAACCCCATCTGAAACTCAAACAAATCCGTCCGCCGAAATCCCAACATTGTCGCTTGGCGCAGTCGCCTGCTTCCCCACCGCCCCAATCGACACGAACTGCTCCTTCGTAGGTTCCGCGCAGCAATACCAAGGCTCGCTCAAAAACGGCACCGGCCGCGCCACCCCCAACTTCAATTCCGGCGTCACCACCCCCGCCGCGGTGTGCGCCGCTTCCCAAATTCGCGCAAACGCTTCTGGCCGCGACTCTTTCTTGCGATCCGAATCCGCCGCAATCGCCTGCACGGTTTCGCTCAGACGGTCCACCCGCTCATCCGCATTCCGCCACGGGTACACCAGCAACTCCGCGTCAAACGCCCCAACATCCCGCCGCACATCTTCTAACCCCAGCAGCCGCGAACCCTCCGGTATCAATAATCGAATCCCCAGCTGCACCGGCGCCACATTTTCGACAAGCTCCAGTTCAACAATCACGCGCAGCAAATCCAGATACCCATCCAGCGTCGTCCAAGGCGTGAACGCCACAAACGTCGGATGCAGCGTCATCTCCAACTCGCAAAACACCCCCGCCACATGAAAAAAGTCCACCCGTGTATGCCCTTTATCCAGGCGCTCCAAAACTCCATCGTCCACCGACTCCACCGCGCTGATCACAAACAAACATCCCGTGTCTTTCAGCGCCCGCAATTCCTTCTCATACTGCCGCAAATGCTCGATCTTGATCGTTACGTCGTACGTAACATCCGGAAATTCCGCGTGGAACTCCGCGATCAATTCCAGCGCATGCCGTATTCCGTTGAAAAAATCCGGGTCGCCAAACGAAATATGCCGCGCCCCCGCAGCGACCTGCTGCCGCACATCCGCCATCACCACATCGCGCGCCACAATCCGAAACACGCCGTCGTACACCGGCACGATGGGACAATGCCGGCATACGTGCTTGCAACCCCGGCTAGCCTCCGTCGAACCAACCACACGAAACCCGTCGCCCGGCACGATCAGATGCGCATACTTTTCCATTGCAGGAATCCCCGCGCGATCCGGCACCAAAAACGACAACCGTTCCAGCGAAATTTCCGACTCCAGCTGTCGCCCGGTTCCTGTCTCCACTCTCCTTGCCAAGTTCACCAACTCCGACTCAAACTCCCCGCCCAAAATCGTGCCGACTCCCAATCCGCGCAAATATTCCGCATTCATCGGCGCATATAACCCATAACAACAAACATGCGCGCGCGAATTCATCTCCCTCAAAACAGGAATCAACTTCGCCGCCAACCGCGTAGCCGTATGCATCGGCAAATAAATCGCAATCAACCCCGCCGCCTTCACCGCCCCTTCATCCAGCCTCTGCCGCGTCAAGTCCAGACACACCACTTCATGCCCAGTCCTGCGCAACCAGGCGGCCGGCGACACCATTCCAAACGGCTGTCGCCCCAGCTCATACGTCGAAATCAGCACAATCTTCATCATCCAAAAGTATACGCGCTTACTCCGCTCCAAATATTCGGGACGAGATCCCACGCTTGCCCGCGCCGCCAGTGATAATATTCCCGCGATTGGTGGCGTCGATTTACCCTGAGCCCGCCGAAGGGCGACCTTGCTGGCTTTTGCGATTTGCGCGCTACCAAAAGGAGCACGCCGTGACCCTAGACCGCCGCACCTTCCTGAAATCCGCCGCCCTGACCACCGCCGCCGCGACCCTCTCGCCCAAGTTGGCTTTGTCGGCCAACACTTCCGCGCCCTCTCACTTCGACTTCGCCTTCTTCACCGACACCCACGTCCAGCCGGAACTCGACGCCGGTAAAGGCTGCGCCATGTGCTTCCGGAAAATCGCCAACCTCAATCTCGATTTCGCCATCATGGGCGGCGACCATGTCTTTGACGCCGTCAGCGTCGACCGCGTCCGTGCCAACACCGTCTTCGATCTCTATCAGAAAACGCAGTCCACCCTGCAGTTGCCTTTGCACCACGTCATCGGCAACCACGACGTCTTCGGCGTCAACACCGCCAGCGGGGCTTCTCCCTCCGATCCCGGCTACGCCAAAAAAATGTACGAAGACCGCTTCGGCAAGACCTACTACTCCTTCGACCACAAAGGCTGGCACTTCATCCTCCTCGACTCCATCCAACCTACCGAGGACCGACTCTGGGACGCCCGCATCGATCCTACGCAATTTGCGTGGCTGAAAGACGACCTCCAACGCACCGGTGCCACAGCTCCGATCATCGTCACCGTCCACGTCCCGCTCGTCAGCGCGTACGCAACCTGGGGCCAACCCGTCACGCCTGGACAGAAATACAGCACGCTTACCATCGGCAATTCTATCGAAGTGCTCCCCGTCTTCGAAGGACGCAACGTCGTCGCCGTCCTTCAGGGACATCTTCACATCAACGAAATCGTTACGTTGAGAAACACGCAGTACATCACTGGCGGAGCGGTCTGCGGCAATTGGTGGAAGGGCCCCCGCATGGGCGTCCCGGAAGGCTTCACCGTAGTAAGCGCCCGCAACGGTGCCATCTCCACCCGTTACGAATCCTACGGCTTCAAAGCCGTAGCAGCCCCCGAAAAGTCATAGGGCCCAACGACACTCATCGGCAATGCGAGTGACCGACCTCAACACTCAAAACCTGTCATCCCGAGTGCAGCGAGGGATCTGCTTTTTCTTCCAGCGTGAGCCGCCGCCAACCACCTCTCACTCGTCGTGCGACCCCAACTCCTTCGGCGTAGCCGCCGTCGAATCTCCCTTAACATAGTGATTCCACCAGGCCATCTGCCGAATCAACCGATCATTTATATGTGAAGGCGTCTTAAACTCGTGATACTCATCCGGATAAACCACCAATTCCGTCTGCCGCCCCAGACTCTTCATCGCCTGATACATCTGCTCCCCGCCAATAATCGGTACATTCCAGTCCATCGCCCCACCCATAAATAAGGTCGGCGTCGTGATCTTCGCCACGTTATAAAACGGCGACAGCTTGTCCCACACCGCCCGGTTCTCCCACGGCCGCCCCAGCTCGAACTCGTAGTCCTTCTGATATTGATCGTGCCCGTAGTTCGTAGCATTCAGCGCCTCGCCCGCATCCGAAATTGCGCCCTTGAATCGCGTTGTTTGCCCAATAATAAAATCCGTCGAAATCGCCCCATACGAATGCCCGCCAACTCCCAGCTTCTCCGCGTCCGCGATTCGCTGCGCGACGGCATAATCGACAATCGCCATGTCGTCCTGAAAATCTTTGTTCCCCCAGTCTGCAAATATCGCCTGGCAGAATTTCTGGCCGTATCCCGACGACCCGCGCGGATTCGGCGTCACCACGGCATACCCCGCTGCATTCAGCCACTGAATCTTCGGCTGAAACTCCGCGTACCAAGCCCATACCGGCCCGCCGTGCGGGATCAGCAGTGTCGGCACCTTCTTCCCCGTCATATAGTCGAGCGGCTTATACAAATATCCCGCGACCGTCGTTCCGTCCTTGCTCTTGAAATGCACATACTCACCCGGCGACAGCTTCAGCTGCGAGATCAGGGCATCATTCGTGTGCGTCAGCCGAACCGGCTCGCTCCCGGCTGCCGCGCCGGCCGCCACAGCGTAAATCTCGCTCGGACGATCCATCCGATCGATTTGCGCCGCAATCTCGCCCGACTTCCCCACCGAGTATGCATACACCATCACGCGCCCGCTGACCGGCCGCGTAACCGCTCCACCGCTCACAGAAATCCTGCAAACGTTCTGCGTCCCGTCATCGTCCGCGATGAAGTAAATGCTCTGGCTGTCCGCCGAGAACTTGATGTCATCGACGTTGCGATCGAACTCGAGCGTCAAAACCTTCGCCGCCCCGCCACCCGCCGCCGGTGAGATCGCCAAATTCTTCGTCGCATACTCAAACAGTTTCGGATCGGTCCGCGTCACATAAGCAATCCACTTCCCATCGGGCGACCACACCGGCGATTGATCCTCGCCCGGATTCGTAGTGATCTGCGTCAGGTGCGCGCCCTTGTCGCTATTGTCGGCCGACACCACCCACACGTCGGTGTTGTAGTTCCGGTCGGGATCCGCGCTGCGATTGCTCGAAAACGCCAGCTTTGTGCCGTCCGGCGACCAAGCCGGATACGCATCGTCGTAATCGCCGCCGGTCACCTGCGTCATCTTCTTGCTCGCCAAATCAAACACATTCAAGTGCGTTCGCCGGTGATCCAGATACCCGACTTCATCCGCCTTGAACTGCAGCCGATCGATCACCCAGGGCTTGGCAGCCTTCGTTTTTTTCTCTTTCTCCGCCTTCTCGCCGCCATCTTTCTCTTCGTCTCGATCCTTGGCCGACTCCAACTCTTCCGTCGACGCGTCGCGCATCACCAGGCAAAGCCGCTTGCCGTCGGGCGACCACACCAATGAGTCCACTGCTTGCGGCAAATCCGTGAGCTGTGCCGCTTCGCCTCCCAGCCGATTCAGCAGCCATACCTGCGTCGGGTCGCCTTTCCTGGCCGAAAGAAACGCCAGGTACTTCCCGTCCGGACTCCACTGCGGATTCGCCGACGAAACTCCTTCCGCCGTCAGCGCGATTGCCTCGCCGCCCGCGAAAGGCACCATCCAGATCCGCTGCTCCTCCTCATCCTTCTTCAGCGAAACCGTCGTCACGGTGTATGCCACCCAAGCCCCATCTGGACTCAGCCGCGCCCCCTCCACCGCCTTGATCGCAAACTGATCTTCCAACGTAATCGCCCGCAATCCCGCCGCAGTTTGCTGTGCGAGCGCACTCCCGCCGCCAAAAATCGCAATCCCAACTCCAAGTGCCGTCGCGACCGCCCACTGTCGAATCATGCTCATCCCCCGTAATCCCGTGTTCGCCGTGCTCTCGCTTTTGCCAATGCTTTTGTTGGGGCGTCGCTTCAGCGCGCCCGGCCACCCAACCCGGTTTCGCCTTCGCCTCAACATCGATCGGACCGCCGCTCGTAACCCGACCTCACCCACCGAACTCGCAATTCCGGATCTCTCCCGCTTCCAAAAAACTCGCCGCCGCTCCACCACACATAAACGCAAACAAACGGCGAAGTCTAGCACACGCTCCTCTCTGGAAAATCTTTCTCTCGTCCTCATTATTCCCTTGCATGCCGAACTGAACCTTGTATTCTTCAAACGCGAACTGGCCCCGGAAATCGACGCGCCTGCATCGCTTTAGGAGGACGGTTAGTAAAAATTGAGTACGTTATCTTTTCCCTCCCAGCTCCCTTCTCGAGCGCTGACCCAAACAAAAAAATCTGTTGCCAAGATGACTCTCTGGCCACTTGTCGCTGCCACTTTCTTCATGGTGTCCGGCGGCACCTACGGCACCGAGCAAATCGTCTCCGGCGCAGGCTACGGCCACGGAATTCTAATTTTGCTTTTTCTGCCGGTCCTTTGGTGCTTGCCGACCGCGTTCATGATCGGCGAACTGTCGAGCGCCCTGCCTTGTGAAGGCGGTTACTACGCCTGGGTGCGTCGCGGTCTCGGAAATTTCTGGGGATTTCAGGAGGCGTGGCTCTCGCTTGTCGCCAGCATCTTCGACATGGCGATTTATCCCACGCTTTTCGTGTTTTATCTGAAGCAGATGTCCCCCTGGTTCGGCGTTCCCAGCCACGGCGTGCTCGCGGGATTATTCGTCGTCCTCGGTTGCGCTGCGCTGAATCTCGCGGGCATTCGCGTCGTCGGTATCACATCGCTCTGGCTTTTCTTCTGCCTGTCGGCCCCGTTCGCATTCATCATCGTTCTCTCGCCGTTCAAGTCCGCGGCAATCGCGGAAGCCCACGCGGCGGCGCCCGCAGCAACAAGCCTCGGCGTTCTCGGCGGCGTCCTCGTCGCCATGTGGAATTACATGGGCTGGGACAACGCCTCCACGATCGCGCAGGAAGTCGAGCGCCCTCAGCGCACCTACCCGCGCGCGATGATCTTCGCCGTCGTGCTCGTCTCGATCACCTACATCTTGCCGTTCGCCGCAGTCTATTTCACTGGCATCCCGGCTTCCGCCTTCGCCGAAGATGGTTCGTGGGCCACGATAGCCGGGGTTGTCGGCGGCAAAATCGCCGGATTCGAATGGCTCCGCTTCGCGATCGTTCTCGGCGGCATGATGAGCGCCTTTGGCATGTTCAACGCCCTCGTCATGAGCTACTCGCGCCTTCCGCTGGCCATGGCGCAAGACGGCATGCTCCCCAAAGTTTTCGCCAAGACGCGCAAGAAATCCGAAGCCCCTTGGGTCTCCATCCTTTTCCTAGCAAGCTGCTGGGCACTCTGCCTAGGCCTCGGCTTCCAGCGCCTAATCACGCTCGACATCATGCTCTACGGCGGCAGCCTCATGCTCGAGTTCGTCACCCTCGTCGTCCTCCGCATCCGCGAACCCGAACTCAAGCGAGAATTCAAAGTACCCGGCGGCCTCGCAGGCGCTATCACTCTAGGCATCTTCCCACTCGCGTTGCTCTCGCTGGCCATGATCGAAAGCGAACACGAAACGATCCTCGGCCTCAACGGCCTCGCCTTCGGTCTGATCATCATCGCCATCGGCATCATCGGCTACGCTGCCACTAAGAAATTCCGCGCGACCGACATCAAACCAGCTCTAACGCCATCTCCAACCGCTGGCGACTAACGAGCGAGTCCCTGGCCAACGAAGCCGGCGCCATAACTAACAGTCATAGAATCAATAGCTTACAATGACCGTTGCACCCCGTCCATAGATTCCCTCATTTCTCTCCCCACGACATTCCACCAACCTCCGTGTTTAACAAACGGAAGTCGAGGGGGACCAAAAGTCCCAAGGAGGCAGTAGCCATGGACAGTAAATCACTTCGCAAGAGCGTGTTGTTCGCGGCCGGCTTGCTGGCGATCTCCGCATCGCCGATGCTGGCAACCGCCGCGGCCATCCCGCAAGACGCCGGACAAACCCAAGCCGCACCGGCCGATCCGGCCAAGCCGTCGCGGCCGGATCTCAACCTGACCGATGATCAGAAAGCGCAGATGAAGAAAATTCACGAAGGCGCCAAGTCGCAAATCGCCGCCGTGAACAACGACTCTTCCCTGACCGCCGATCAAAAGCAGGCGAAGATCCAGTCCATCCACCGCGACACGCGCAAGCAAACGGAAGCGATGCTGACTCCCGAACAGCGCCAGACCTTGAAACAGTGGCGCAAGTCGCATCGCGGCCAAGGCCAGGCGGAGCAGCAACCTCCAGCCAATAGCTAGCGTTGAGTAAGGTTCGAGCGAAGGTAGGGGCACGGCATCGCCGTGCCCGTCTTCGTTAGCATCAGCCGGGCGCGCCACTTCTCCAGCCGCCGAAATCCAGGCTCACCTCTTCCCGACGAATCACGCGCTTTTCACTCGACCGTCTCTCTTTCGCGGCGAACTCCCATTCCCCTGCCACGAAATCCGAACGCGGTTTGCTATTCTGCTCGATGTGGCCAACGAGTCTCCGGAATTACAGTGGCGATTGTCCGCGCATCGCATCGCGACAAATAAATCTCGTCGACTGAAATCGCGCGCCGAGCGATTCGCACTCATCTCGACGGCACTTGTCGCTGCGCTAGCGTTTGCGCCCGGACATTTCGCGCTCACAAATTCCGCCAGCGCGCAGCAACCGTCTGCTACAGGCGCCGCGCCGAAACCCGCGGCAGCAACTCCGCCCATACAGACACAAACGCAAACGCCACCTCAGCGCTCCGTCGCGACTCCAGTGACGCCTACACCAGTTCCAGCATCGCCGGCGGCCGCATCGCTGCAAACGCAATCCGCACAGCAAACCCCGCGCCCAGCTACCAGCATCGTCATCCTCGACCCCGCCCACGGCGGCACCGACCCGGGCGCCCGCGGCGCCTCCGGCATTCGCGAGAGCGATCTAAATCTCTATTTCGCTGCGCAGGTGAAAATCGCGCTCGAATCCAACGGCTTCCAAGTCATCCAAACCCGCCAAGGCAACGAGAATCCATCCTTCGACGATCGCTCCGCGATGGCCAACGCGCAACGCGGCGCTTTCTTCGTCTCGATCCACGTCGGCTCGACCGGCCTGCCCGGCACCGCCCGCGTATACGTCATGAGCGATCTCCCGACCGCAGCCGACACGAACGGCATGATCCCCTGGGATCGCGCTCAAGCTCCGTTTCTCCCGCTCAGCCGCCGCTTCGGCGATATGGTTCAAGGATTTCTCGCGCAGCGCTTCAAAGGTTCGCCGCAAAATGCGCAACCCGCCGCCGTTCGCCAGCTTCGCACCACCGCCGCTCCGGCCATCGCCGTCGAAATCGCCAGCGTCGCCGTCGAAGACCGCAACACTCTCGATCGCATGGCACCCGGCATCGCCGACGCCATCACTCGCGGCGCATCTGGCTTCCGCCCGCTTTACGTCGTCGCCGCCGTGAATCCAGGTGACCGGCCATGAACCCACGCTGGCGCGCCTACCTGATCGTCATGTTAGCCATCGCCGTCTTCATCGCCGCTCTCTACTTGCCCGTCTTAAAGCGTCGCCTGCGTCAAGCTAAGGAAGTTCCGACCGTCAGCGAAGAGCAAGCGCGTCGTGAACTCGCGCCCGCGACAACAACAAATTCCACCGGCCCAGTCACGAAAGCGAAACTCTTCTGGTCCGCCGGCGCGCGCGACGGCTCGCTCATGCCCGTCAGCGTCGAGTTGCCGCTCGCCATGGATGCGGTGTCGCGTGGCAAGCAGGTTCTCAACACGCTGCTCGCAGGCCCGATCGACGCCGAACTTCGCACGCTTCCGCCCGACGCCGTGCTCCTCGCCTTCTATATGCTTCCCGATGGCACGGCCATCGCCGATTTCTCCGAAGCGATGACCACCTCGACTCCGTCCGGAATCCAGAGCGAGCAAATGGCCGTCGACTCCATCACCAAAACTCTTGAAGCCAACGTGCCCCAAGTCCGCTGGCTCAAAATCCTGATCCACGGCCAGGAAGTCGACACCCTCGCAGGCCATCTCGACCTCACGCGCACTTTCCTCGTGAACGCGAAAGCAACGCCGATGGCGCCGAACCCACCCGCGCAAAAATCCAGCACCGCTGCATCACCAGACTCCACCAATCCCCGCGCAGGCACAGCACAGAGCGATGCACCCGGTGCTCCCGCAAAGCCGCCAAAGTTGACACCTGCGACGCCCCCCGGCAAACTGGCGCAACCTGCCAAGAAGCCGTAAGCGCCGAGATGCTGTCGGGATCGTTCGAACGCAGCCGAATTTCCGGAGGAAGAGTGCGAATTGACGGCCGCAACGCCGACCAGATGCGCAGCGTAAAAATCACGACGGATTTCATCTCCACGGCCGAAGGCAGCGTGCTGATCGAACTCGGCAACACCCGCGTGATCTGCACCGCCTCCATTGACGACGGCGTTCCCGGCTTCCTCAAAGGCAGCGGCAAAGGCTGGGTGACCAGCGAATACGGCATGCTCCCCCGCGCCACCGAAGAACGCACCCAGCGCGAAGCCACGCGCGGCAAGCAAACCGGACGTACCGTAGAAATTCAGCGCCTCATTGGCCGCTCGCTCCGCGCCGTCACCGATCAGGAAGCGATGGGCGAACGCACTGTATATATTGACTGCGACGTGATTCAGGCTGATGGAGGCACGCGCACCGCGTCGATCACCGGCGCGTTCGTCGCGCTCGCGCTCGCGTTCGAACGGCTCACCGCCGCGGGCATCTGGCGCAGTTCGCCTCTCATCGACACAGTCGCCGCCACCAGCGTCGGCATCGTCGACGACAAAGCCCTCCTCGACCTCGCCTATGAAGAGGATTCGCGTGCCGAAGTCGACATGAACGTCGTCATGACCGGCAGCGGCCACTTCGTCGAAATCCAAGCCACCGCCGAAGGCCGCCCCTTCGCCGGAAGCGAAATGCAGGATCTGCTCGCGCTCGCCGCTGCAGGCATTCGCCGCCTCAACGATGAACAGCGCTCCGTCCTCCCCGTAAAATTCAGTGCGCGCGCCCGTTAAGCTCCACCTCGCATCATCGAATCCGGGCAAGCTCGGCGAGTTCTGCGCGCTCGCCCAAGCGTTGGAATCTCCATCCTCCGCGCAGCGATCCCAGGAGATCGAATTCGCACTCTTGCCCGAGTTCGATAAAATGCCCGAGTTCGAAGAAAACGCCCCAACATTCGCCGAGAACGCCTTGGGCAAAGCGCTCCATTATTCACAGCTCTGGGCCAGAAGCGGCGACGGAAACTCTCCTGACGAATTTGTCTTCGCCGATGACAGCGGCTTGGTCGTCCCATCGCTTAGCGGCGCACCCGGAGTGAAATCGGCGCGCTACGCGGGCCCCAACGCCACCAGCGCCGAACGAAACGCAAGATTGTTAGCGCAGTTGCAAGGCAAAACCGGGCGCGATCGCGAGTCCTATTTCGTCTGCGTGATCGCGCTGGTAGCGCGCGGAAAAACCGTCGCCGTCGTCAGCGCAAAAGCCGATGGTGTAATTCTCGAATCCCCAACCGGCACCGGCGGCTTCGGCTACGACCCCGTGTTCTACTCCTCGGACCTGAAAAAATCCTTCGCCGAACTCTCTCCCACCGAAAAAAATCAACACAGCCACCGCGGCAAGGCCTTCCGCCGACTTCTAGCGCTCATTCCGGATATCGCGTAGCAAGTCGTTTGCTATACTCCCCTTCGCCATGGCACCAAAAACAAAATCGTCGAAGAAATCCGCGCCCGCACTAAAACCGAAAGCCGTGATCGGCTCAACCGCCAAAAAGCCGAAGACCGAAGCGAAAGTCGCGAAAAACGTAGGCGCTGGCACCGATCCAAAACGGGTAGCCGCAATTCTGCAGAAGCTTGACGAAGCCTATCCCGAAGCAACTTGCGAGTTGAAACACGAAAATCCGTTCCAACTCCTGATCTCCACGATCCTCTCCGCCCAATGCACCGACGTCCGCGTGAACGAAGTCACCAAAACCCTCTACCAGAAATACAAGACCCCAAAAGACTTCGCCTACGCCAACCCCAGCGAACTCGAACAGGAAATCCGCCCCACCGGCTTCTTTCGAAACAAAACGAAATCCATCATGGGCGCCAGCAAAGGTATCCTCGAGAATTTCCACGGCGAAGTCCCCAAAACGATGGAAGAAGTCCTAACGCTTCCCGGCGTCGCGCGCAAAACCGGCAACGTCGTCCTCGGCTCAGGCTACGGCATCGCCAGCGGTGTCGTCGTCGATACCCACGTCATCCGCTTGTCGCGGCGCCTCGACCTAACCAAGAACGAAGACCCCAAAAAAATCGAGCAAGACCTGATCAAGATCATTCCTCAGGACCATTGGATCAAGTTTTCTCACCAATTTATTTGGCACGGCCGCCGCGTCTGCATCGCCCGCAAGCCACGCTGCATCGACTGCAACCTCGAATCGATCTGCTACTCGAAAGACAAAACTATCTGACGGCACTCGACGAATTTCAACACCCGGTCTCTGGTTTACTTTCAAAATTCGAAAATATATGCTCGCGGCATGCCGACAACGACAAACCGAGCGCTGCTAGTCAGCGCACTGCTCTTCTTGTTTTTCGTCATCCCGACAAAATCCCAAGTAGCGCCAACGAACAACCCATCGCCAAATGTGCCGACGCCCGAATCGGTCCTCGGCCACAAACCCGGCGATGATTTCTACCTCGCGAACTACGACGAATCGCGCGAATACTTCCACAAGCTCGCCGCCAGCTCGAACCGCATCAAGATGATCAACGTTGGCAAGACCACGCGCGGCCTAGACTGGGAAATCGCGATCATCTCCTCGCCCGAAAATCTCGCCAACCTCGACAAATACAAAGACATTGAACGCAAACTCGCCGACGGCCGCGGCCTGACCGCCTCTGAAGCGCGCGATCTCGCCCATCAAGGCAAAGCGATCGTCCATATCGACGGCGGCCTGCATTCCACCGAAGTCGCCGGCGCGCAGCAGTCCATCGTCCTCGCATACAAACTGGTCTCCTCGCAGAACGATCCCGAAGTCGACGCCATCCTCAACAACGTGATCCTCATGCTCTGGCCCACGCTAAATCCCGACGGCCAGAACCAAGTCGTCGCTTGGTATCGCCAGAATGTTGGCACTCCTTTTGAAGTCAGCCCGCTCCCCGATCTCTGGCAGGAATACGTCGGCCACGACAACAATCGCGACGGCTACATGAACAACATGGTCGAGTCGCAGGACGTCACGCGCGCCGAACTCGAATGGGATCCCGTCATTTTTTATTGCCATCACCAGACTGCGCCATTCCCGACTCGCATTTTCATTCCGCCGTTTGTCGAGCCGATCTCTTCCAACATTCATCCGCTGATGGCGCGCTGGCTCAACGCGCTCGGCACAGACATTGCGGTCTATCTCGATGAACATGGCATGCCCGGCGCTGTGAATCGCGTCGGCTTCGACAATTGGTATCCCGGCTTCCTCGATTTCACGCACATTTTCCGCAACAGCATTTCGTTTTTCACCGAGACCGCGCTCTTCCGCTACGCAACACCGCGCTTTTATCCCGTCGATGAATTTCCACACGACCAGCGCAGCCTACGTTCCGAAGTTTTCTACAGCAGCCCGTGGCGCGGTGGCTGGTGGCGCCTGCGCGACGCCGTGAACTACATGGAAGGCGCGTCAATGGCAGTGCTCGACACAGCCGCGAAATATCACGAGGAATTTCTTTTGAATCGCTACCAGGCCGCCGCCGACAACGTGAAGAAATTCACGAAGGAACCGCCTTACGCCTACGTCGTTCCGCTCGAACAGCGTGACTTGTATGAAGCCGCAACGCTCGTGCAGAAAATGATGATCAACGGCATCGAAGTGCAGCAGGCAACCAAGCCGTTTCACGCGAACGGGCGCGAATACGCTCCCGGCACGTGGGTGATCCTGATGGATCAGCCTTTCTCGCCGCTCGTGAAGGAACTATTCGACGCGCAGCACTACCCCGATCTCCGCGAGACGCCGAGCAGTCCTCCGAAGCTTCCCTACGACGTAACCGGCTGGACGCTGCCGATGCAAATGGGCGTGCTCGTCGCGCCCGTGCTCGAGCCAGTGAACGCAAACGAACGCGCGTCGCTGAAAAAGTTGGATCAGTACGCGCCACCTGCGGGCAGCTTCGACGGCACCGGCGGAACGTTTGCCGTGAGCCGTCGCTCCAACTCCAGCTTCAAGGCGATGAACGCGATTCTCGATGGCGGCGGCCGCGTGAGCATCGCAACATCCGACACCGAAACCGCCGACGGCTCCGAATCCGGCGCGATGATCGTGTCGGGAATGGATCGTGACAAGCTCAAGAAGGCGACCGGGGACGATTCGCTGAAATTGAAATCCATAGCAGCCGCGCCGAAGGAGGTCGTCGCGATAAAAAAGGCGCGCGTCGGACTCTACCGCTCGTGGGTCGCCAATATCGACGAAGGCTGGACGCGCTGGATTCTCGAGCAGTACGGGTTCGCTCCGATTACCGTGCGCAACGGCGACATTCAAGCCGGAAATCTGCGCGAACATTTCGACGCCATCATTCTCCCCGACCAAACTGCGGATCGAATTCGCAGCGGCTTCGGCCCGGGCGTCGTCCCCGGTATGTACACCGGCGGAATCGGCGAAGCCGGCACAATCGCGCTGCGCGAATTTATTCGCGCCGGCGGATCGCTGATTACCTTCAACAACGCTTCCCTCTTCGCGATCGAAGATCTCGGCTTGCCGGTGAAAAATATCTTGGCCGGCGTGAAGGACGAAGATTTCTTCTGTTCGGGATGCCTGCTGCGCGTCGAAATTCAAGACAACGGCGCGTCGGCGGTGTGGGGATTGCCGCACGACCCGGTTGTGATGTTCGAGCGTGGACCGGCGTTTGAAACGAAAGAAGGATTCCGCGGCCGCATCCTCGCCGCCTATCCGAAAGACCAGAGCCCGCTGATGAGCGGCTATTTGCTGCACCCCGAAAGAATCCAGGGCAAAGCCGCAGCCGTAGAAGTGCAATATGGAAAAGGCCGCGTCTACCTTATAGGCTTCCGCCCGCAGTGGCGCGGCCAATCGCACGGCACCTACAAATTCTTCTTCAACGCAATCTACGAATCGCAAGGCTTGTCGAAGCCCGCCACGGAAACGCAGAAGGCGTCCGCTCCGCCTCCAGCCCCAGCGAAAGACGAAAAGCCCGCGGCGAAACTCGAAGACGATGGAGACGATGAACCCGCGCAGCAGTGACGCCTCGCAAACAATCTTGTCATCCCGAGGCGATCCGACGGGGGTAGGGGAAGGATCGCAGCGTCGGACGCGTGCAAGTTTTAAGTCGCTAAGGTCTCTCCGCGCCCGACGCTACTTTTTCTCGTAAGGCGGCAGCAACTCGTAGCTGACGAAAGCGATCTGCGTGCTGTCGGGCGACCACGACGGAACGTTGATCGTTCCCTGCCCGCCGTACAACCGCGCGATCACTTTTATTTTCTTGTCGCTCAGCGACATCAGGCGCAGCGACACATTCTGATTTGCCGGATGCCCTTTCAGATCTTTCTCATAACTCAAAATCACCATCCACTTCCCATCCGGCGAAATATGCGGAAACCAGTTGTTCCATTCGTCGCTGAACACTTGCTCCTGCTCGCTGCCGTCGGGACGCATGCGCCAAATCTGCATCGTGCCGGTGCGCTCGGAATTGAAATAAATATATTTCCCGTCGGGAGAATATTCCGGCCCGTCGTCGAGTCCGGGCGCGGTGGTGAGGCGTGTCTCCTCGCCGCCCGCCGCCAGAATCGTGTAAATGTCGAACTCGCCGTTACGCTCGCCGACGAACGCAAGTGTCTGCCCGTCGGGCGACCAGCCGTGCCAATACGAAGGAGATTTCTGCGTGATGCGACGCGGGGACCCGCCGGTAGAGGGAACGATGTAGACCAGCGATTTGTGGTCTTCCTTCGATTGGTCGCTGATCGCGAGCGACGCGCCGTCAGGCGAGAGTCCGTGGTCGTTGTTACATTGAATCGCGAAGCTCGTGTCGATGATGCGGATCGGGCCGCCTTCGACCGGCATGTTGAGGATGCGGCCGTTGCGATTGAACAGAAAAGCCTTGCCGTCGCGCGTCCAGTTGGGCGCCTCGAATTTTTCGGGCGCGACGTATTGAACGTGCCGGCTGTCGGAAGTGATCGCCAGAGTTTCGAGCGTGCTGTAAAGAACGGGCTCGCCCGCCGGCGCCGGCGGCAACGGCGCGACTTCCACGTTGGAGAACATCGCGGTCTCGACAATATTCTTTTCGTGAGAGCAGACGCCGATGCCGACGTAGAAATCCCCCTTGAACGGAATGCGAATCGACGCGCCGGCCGGATGAAGGTCGGCGCTGCCTCCCGACAAATAGAGATAGAAAAAGTCGCCGCGCTTTTCGAGACGCATCCGCTGCGTTGAAAAATCGGCGGACTCGATATCCTTCGTGATCGCGCCTTTTTCGTCGCGATACTGCAACGCGGTCAGGCCGTTGCCGTGCAGAGCGGCGTCGACGTAGACCGAATCGGCGTCGAGCGTCTGGCGGATCATCAGCACGCCTTTGCGATGAGGATTGGAGCCGAGGCCAAAGAACGAAATGTTCGCAGTTAGACTGACGTCGCCGTACATTTTTTTCCAGGCGAACTGGAAATCATCTTCGCCCATCCACATATTGTTGCCGCTGCCCATGATCGTGTAGGTCTTCGTCGCGGCGTCATATTCAGTCGAACCGGGATGAACGACCATGCCGACATCGCCGTGAGCTTCAAACATTCCGACCGGGCCACCGTTGGTCGCCGCATGCAGTGCGGCGGGTGCCGCGTGAAACACTCCAACCGCAATGCAACAAAGGACCGCAGCCGCGGCTTTCGCAAACAGAGGTTTTCTCATTTACGGCATGACCTTGATCATCACGACCCCGTGTGACGGCACGGTTGCGACCCATTTCCCGTTGAACTTGCCGAGATCCTTTTTCGCCCAGAGATCGCGAACGCTCGCGGAAAGATGCGCGGGATAGCCGATTTGTTCCCACGTGAACGAAATCGAAGTCTCGGAAGCACGACGATTGAACAGAATCACGGCGCGGCCGCCATCTTTCAATTGCTTCACCCAGACTTCGGCGTCGGCATCCCGTTTCGCGCGGCGGCCCTGCATGCCGAGCGCGTCCTGATTTACCGCGATCACTTCTTTGTTGGTGAGAATTTCCTTGATGTCGGGCGTCATGTTCTTGAGATCGTTGCCGGCGATCAGAGGAGCGGCGATCAAGCACCACAAACTGAAGTGCGCGCGGTATTCAGTTATGGTCATGCCGCCGTTGCCCACCTCGAGCATGTCGGGGTCGTTCCAGTGGCCGGGGCCGGCGTAGGTTTCGAGACCATCCTGCATGTCGAGAATTTTGACGAAGCCGAGCTGGTCTTTTTTCGGGCAGTCCCAGCAATCGCTGATGTCGCCGGTGGTGCGCCACATGTTGCCGATGTCTTTGGCCCAGAGCCACGGCTTCGCACTGCCCCACTCGCACATGCTGAAAAGAATCGGGCGCCCCGAAGCTTTCAGCGCGTCGCGCATCGTCGCGTAAGCCCACTCGGCATTCGCTTTGCCGGTGTGGCACCAGTCGTATTTCAAATAGTCGACGCCCCACGACGCGTATTGGACCGCATCCTGATATTCGTGGCCCGCGCTACCAGGACGACCTGCACAAGTCTTCAATCCGGCGTCGGAATAAATCCCAAATTTCAGCCCCTTGGAATGAACGTAGTCACCGAGCGCCTTCATGCCCGACGGAAATCGCTGCGCATCGACAACAATATTCCCCGCGGCGTCGCGGTCGACTTGCCAGCAATCGTCGATCACGACGTATTGGTATCCGGCGTCCTTCATGCCGCTGCTGACCATCGCGTCGGCGGCGCCTTTGATGAGTTCTTCGCTAACGTTGCACTGAAATTTGTTCCAACTATTCCAACCCATTGGCGGCGTGAGCGCCAAGCCGTTGTCGAGCGCCTTTGCTGGCGCGGATGCAAGCAGCGCGATGCAGGCAACGAGACAGCACAACGTCAAACGCTTCTGGAACGCGCCCATAGCGGTCACCTCGCGATCCCTTCGGTCATGGAGTGGTGCGACTTATGCCAGCGGCGCGACATTACGCCGAGGCGCGGCCATTTTATGGGTCAACGTCTCGTGGGTCAATGTCGCATGCGTCGACGCCCTCGCGGCTGGTAGCGTCACAATTTTTGGCTATTGAGCAGACACCCGGAGCGCTTGTTTGGGCGTCGCATTTTTCACGCGTTTCGCGTAATGTGTACTCAACGCTTCACTGTGCCCGTCTCCACAGATGTGACAAATTGAACCTTGAAGCTCCAATTGCTGGAGTCTCGCTCGCATGATCAAGCCCACGAAAAAGGGACCCGGCCTGAAGGTTGAACCTCGGGTCACGTTGAAAATCGTCGCCGATCATCTCGGGCTTACGCCGGGGACGGTGTCGGCCACATTGAATAATTCCGTTGCGGCGCGTTCGATTCCCGAGCGCACGAAGAAACGTATCATCGCCGCAGCGAAGGAACTCAACTACAAGCCGAACTATCTGGCAAGGTCGCTACGTTTGCAGCGCACTTACACGATCGGCGTCATCGCGGAAGAAATCGGCGACGCTTACGGATCGATGGTAATCAGTGGCATCGAAGAACATCTGCGGCGAAGCAATTTTTTCTTTCTTACCGTCATTCATCGTCACGACCAGAATCTGCTTCAGACGTATGCGCAAATGCTGGTTACGCGCGGCGTCGAAGGGTTCATCACCACCGACACGTCGATCACGCAGCCGCTCGAACTTCCGACGGTCGCCGTCGCCGGCCACGGGCAAGTTGAGAACGTGACGAACGTCGTTCTCGATCACAAAATGGCCGCGAAGCTGGCGCTGTCGCATCTCGTTGAATTCGGACATCGCGACATCGCCTTCCTGAAAGGCCATCCGAAGAGTTCCGATTCAGGAGTGCGCTGGGCGGCGCTGTGCGAGACCGCACAGGAACTTGGAATTGCGATTCGGCCTGAGTTGACAGTGCAAATTGAAAGCACGGTGTCGACGCCGGAACTGGGATATCCGTTCACGAAGCAATTGCTCGAACGTAAAGAGCGGTTCACGGCGCTGTTCGCCTACAACGACATTTCGGCGATCGGCTCGATGTGGGCGTTGCGCGATGCGGGTTTGCGCGTTCCCGAAGACGTCAGCGTGATGGGCTTCGACGATATTCCCGCGGCTGGATTCAACAGTCCGCGGCTGACGACGGTGCGGCAACCGCTCGTACGGATGGGGCAAATCGCGGCGAAGACGCTGATCGACCGGATCGAAGGACGCGAAGAATTCGTGCCGGAGATCGCCATCGAGCCTGAGTTCATAGCTCGCGCTTCGACCGGCCCAGCTGCAGGCGGCAACATCCGCAGCGCTGCTGCGGCCGCGACTGCGGTTTCGCATACCGCTAACGATTGAGCACAGTCGCGCCTTGCGTCGCGTCCCGTTACCGGCGGCGTTCGGCTTGTTCACTCTCCAGTGCGCGCTCTGCGCGCCCCACGCTGATCGGCGTGTCGGGCAGTCGAATGATGGCGTACACCACCGCGGCGACAGCGCCGCCAATCAATGGCGCCACGATGAACACCCACAATTGCTGCCAAGCCCAGCCGCCGACGAAGATTGCGGGGCCAATGCTGCGCGCGGGATTCACCGAGGTATTCGTGATTGGAATCCCCACAAGGTGAATCAGCGTCAGAACTAATCCGATCGCGACTCCGGCAAATCCCACCGGCGCTTTGACGTCGGTTGATCCGAGCACCGTGAGCACCAGGAACATGGTAAGTACGACCTCCGCAATGAATGCCGCGGCCAGCGAATAGCCACCCGGCGAATGCTCGCCGAATCCGTTTGCGCCAAGCCCAGCGACTGCGGGATCGTATCCAGTAGCCACTCCCTTCGCGATCATCAAAATCAAGCCTGAGGCGATAATCGCTCCAATGATTTGCGCGATCATGTACGACATCGCGTCTTTCGCGCCGATCTTTTTGGCAATCAGCACGCCTACGGTCACGGCCGGATTGATGTGACATCCGGAGATCGGTCCTATCGTATAGACCATTGCCAGCAGCGAAAGCCCGAACGCGAACGCCACACCGAGATACCCAATGTGCGTTCCCGCCAGCACTGCGCTACCAACGCCGCCAAAGACCAGCACGAACGTTCCCACTAGCTCCGCGAGGTATTTTTTCATGGCCGGGTTCCCTCCCATCGAACGGCGAAGATATATCACGTTGCACCGAATGGGAGCGTAAAAAGATCTCCACAATCACAAAACTTCTGGCCTCTGTGTTTTGCCAGTTGACAATAGCCGAGATATATCCACCGACAATTTTCGTCTGAAAGTCGCTCCGGCTGAGTCGGCTTTCGCGTCGAATTTTCGCTTCCCCGCAGGTGCGTATCGTCCAGAGTTCGCGTACAATCGCCCACGCCTGTCGGCAACCACCATGACCTCACTCAATCGACGAACATTTCTTGAAACGGTTTCGACAATCGCGGCTGGCGGGCTTGTCGCGGGGACGTCGTTCACGTTCCTGACGGGAGCGACGCCGCAATCGAAACCGCACATTGATTTCCCGGCGGCGCCGCGGGATCGCATTTCGGTGGCTTCGTATCCATTTCGGATGTACATGAATGCGCCGGGAAATCGCGACCGCGATGCGAACCTGAAGGGGTTCGAGTTGACGCAGTTCCCTGCCGAGGTGGTCGAGAAATTCGGAGTTCACAACATCGAGCCGCTGGCTCAGCATTTCCATAGCACGGATGCGGCGTACCTGGATACGTTTCGCACTGCGCTGCAAGAGGCGAACGTGCATGTTGTGAATATTCCGACGCACGTGCGGGCGAGCTTTTACGATACCGACGCAGCGGCGCGGCAACAGGCGGTCACCGTTACAAAGAAATGGATCGACGTGGCGGTTGCGGTGGGCTCGCCGGGTGTTCGGCCACACATCAATGGGACGAAGAGCTCGGGGCCGAATGTGCAACGGGCGGCGGAGAGTTTGAAGCAAGTCGCGGATTATGCGGCCCAGAAGAATGTTGTGGTGACTCTGGAGAACGACGATCCGGAGACCGAGGATGCGTTTTTCATCGTGAAGGTGATCGACGCGGTGAACCATCCTTATTTGAGGGCGTTGCCGGATTTTGCGAACTCGGTGCTGAAAGGCGACCTGGATTTTAACTATCGCGCGGTGACGGCGATGTTTGAGCGGGCGTACAACATCTCGCATGTAAAGGATGGCGAGGCGGACGATCACGGCAAGCAGTTCGATATCGATTTGAAGAAGACGTTTGATATCGCCAAGGCGGCGAACTATCGGGGATATTATTCGATGGAGTTCGATGCGCCAGGCGATCCGTATGCTCCGACAAAGAAATTGATCGAGCAGACCATTCGGACTCTCTCCTAACTGTCGCAAAAGCCCTCCTGTGGTTCCAATTTGGGAAGAAACGGGGGTACGTATACCCCTTCAATTCTCTTGAAATCTGAAAGTTGCTGCATTTTCTGGAGTTACGGGAAATGGAGTTTGCGATTTGGGGGCGGAATCTGGGAGTGTCAAAAAAACAAAGGGGATGCGGGCGCGAAAATTTCGAGAAATTCGAGGTTGGGGGATGTTGCGAAGCGAACACTCGGGGTGATAGCACGGCGTTAACTAGATGTTAATTCGAAGGGATTCCTCTTTACGCGTGCGGGCCCGTTCGCAGGAAAGCGAACGGAAAGAAAAAAATCCGGCGCGATGACGTGGGTTAGTGACGGGCAGTTTGCGGTGGGCGGGGGCCGGCAAGGATCCCGACGCTACCATGCGAGGCCGTGGTTCATTGGTCGGTGGGACTCGCGCTGAGGTCCTGCAGGCATCCCTCGTCGGATGCCTTCAGGGTGACAACCTTAGCTTGGGTGGGCGTTAGATGGCACGGAAACGGGGTCAGGCGGTGGACCTTTTGGTTCGCGCAAGCCGGCAAGGATGCCGGCGCTTCCAATTCGGAACATGGATAATGGGTTGGGGATTCGAATTGTGGGGAACCCGACAGCCGCGCTTCTCAGCGCAGGTTTCAAGGAGTTAGTTGGTGGCGAAGCGTTCGGCGGCTCGGGCTTTGGCTTTGGCGGCCTCTTCTTCGCGGTTTTTGGGTGATGCGGTGGTTTCAAGGGAATGGAGGAGGCGGCTGGAGATCTTGGCGATGTCGGCAATGGCTTGTTCGAATGCTTTTTCGTTGGCTTTGGAGGGCTTGCTGAAGCCGGTGATCTTGCGGACGAATTGGAGGGAGGCGGCTTGGACTTCGTCGGAGGTTACGGGAGGATTGAAGTTGAAGAGGGTTCGGATGTTTCGGCACATGGCTTAGCTCACTTTCGAGAGATGGGACATTGAACAGCTTCGCCGCGACTCGTCGTCGCGAATTTGGGCGCCGTTATTTGCACCTCAAAGGCGGCGCCGGGGCGCCGCACTCCATATGATTTTAGCTCTGTTTGCGGAGGGGGATGAAATTTCGTAAGGCTGGGTCGCGGAAGTAGAGGCCTAGCCAGAGGAAAGCGCCCAGGTATGTGGGGAAGAGGATGTGGGAGAAGACTGGGTCGCCGTGGCGGACGTGAGTGGCTACGGCGCCGCCGAGATAGCCGGTCAGAAGTATCGCACCCAGGATTCGTGTGATGGGAATGCAGTAGAGGACGACGCAGATCAGGAGCGTGATGCCAAGAGGCGTGATCACGCTTGGCGAGTAGCCGAGAGCGACGGTGCCTTCGACAACCGGTTGAGGCTTGATGAATTTCAGGGTGGCGTCGAAAAGGAGGAACAGGACGGGCAGTGTGCTGAGGACTCGACCGGTCCAGAGTTGGCCTTTCGTCTGGGGTGGAATTAGTGGATTCATTTTCTGCCTCCGTTTGCCCTCGATGCGTTGCGGCCTGGGTGTTTCTAGGAATTGTAACGGCGGATTGCGATTGAGGCTAGCGGCTCGGCGAGCGGGGGAGCGACCACTGCTACGGGGTGGGGGCGTAGTTCGTAAGGAAAAACATAGGGACGGAATTTTCGGCGAGGCGCAGAGTTTGGTGCCCAGGCGCGCTGAAGCGACGCCCCTGCAGAAGCGCGGCAAGGATAGGTAGAGGCTGTTGTTCAGGCTGGGCAAGGTCGAATCTAAACCCAACGGTCTGGTGAGCGACCGCGGCTACAGGGTGATTTGCGGCCACGGTGGTGGATGGGCTGGGGCGGGCACGGGCACACCCTTCGAGGTCTCAGGCTAGTTTGCGTGACTGATGGCGATTACGCGTTGGCTGCTGCGGCTTCGCAGTTGACCATCCAGGGGATGCCGAAGCGGTCGGTGCACATACCGAAGCGCGGGGACCAGAAGGTTTTGTCGATGGGCATCGTGATCGAACCGCCATCGGCGAGGCCGGCAAAAACGCGATCTGCTTCGGCGGGAGTTTTCACGGCGACTGAAGCGCTGAAGCCTTGCGGCTTTGCGTAGTGATTCGGTGGCGCGTCCGAGCCCATGAGCACGGTGTTGCCGATCTGCATGCTGATGTGGATGAGTTTGTCGCGCATCTCCGCAGGCATATCGTTGGCCATCGGAGAGTCGGAATATTTCGACTGCATGATGACTTTGCCGCCCATCAATTTTTCGTAGTGCGCGAATGCTTCCGCACAATTTCCATTGAAATGAAGATAAAGGATGACGTCCACGTGGAGCTCCTTCTTGGGAGTGGTAACGAGAGCGAGTGTGCCGAGACTACTTTTGAAATGCAAGTAAAAAGTGATAGTGTCAAGCCATGGCGAAAGAGAGACGCGCGGCGAAGCGGCGCTCGGAGTGTCCGCTGAATGCGTCGGTGGAAATATTGGGGGATCGATGGTCGCTGCTGATCGTGCGCGACATGATGCTGCGGGGATTCAAGAGCTATAAGGAGTTCATGGATTCGTACGAGCGGATCGCGACGAATATATTGGCGGACCGGCTGAGGAAGTTGGAGTTTCACGGGATCATCGAAGCGGAAGCTGATCCGATCGATGGACGGAAATTAAATTACGTGCTGACGCGCAAAGGGATCGAGCTCGGTCCGGTCATGACGGAGATGGTGCTGTGGGCCGGGGAACACGAGCGCGTCGAAAATCAGGAACTGATTGCGCGGATGCGCAAGGACAAGGCGAAATTTCTATTGGAGATTCGCGCGCAATGGGAACAGGATCGCGCTCAGGGCGAGTCGCGACGCGAATTCGCGAAGAGCGTCAGCGATAGGCCGACACGAACTTCTGGTACTCCCCTTCCGCAGCCTGCGGCGAGGCAATCTCTGAAAATATGACGACGCGATAGCGGAAGGTGACACTTTCGTTGGGTGCGAGCGTGAAGTTGAGCGGCTGCTCTTTGCCGTTGGTGAAGACGCTACGTCCTAGCGGGTTGGCGGCGAAGAGGCCGTAGCCGCGCGCGTGCCAGTAGGTCGGGAAGTTTGGATTTTTGGGATTGTCGAAAATGGCAATCGTGACGGGATCGTCTCCCACTTTTCCGTTCAGCATGCACCATTTCCCGCGCGTGCTCCACGCCTCGTCGCCTTTCTTTCCTTCGCTCGTGAGATAGCTTCCGTTCACGCCCGTGTTGTCGAGCTTCGCGACTGAGGTGGGATTACCGTTGGCGTCGGTGAAGACTTCGGCGGTGGTGGACGGGGCTTCGAGGGCGCGGGCTACGCGGATGCCTAACATGCCTTCTTTGTCGTCATGGAAGACGACTTTTTCATTTTGCGCTTGCAGCGTCGTGATGCGGTCGATTGTGCGGGTGCTTTTGTCGCCAGAAAAGATGAGCTGCGTGTGTTCCTTGAGCAGGAGTTTCTGCGTTCCTGAAATCCAGTCTGTTTCGACGGTCAGTTCACCTTTCTCGTTGCCGCTTTTTGCTTCCACGATCTTGCGCTGAAGGATGTTGCCCATTTTGTGGGCGTCTTCTTTTTTGATGGCATAGGAATTGTTCCAGAAATCGAAATCGTTGACGTTGCCGTAGTTGAACCACATACCGGCGTGATGCGGATGGTCAACGCGCTCGCCGGGACGCGGTTCGAGAGGAAAGCCGCGGGTGACGATGGTGCCGTCGGCGGCGCGGAGGGGGTAAAGGACGGGCTTGGCCAGATTTGTGGGCCAGATGTAGGAGGTGAAGGGCTTGTCGTCGATGGCGATGTCGACACGACAGGCGGATTCGTTGGGCGAAACCTGGATGCGTGGCGTGGATGCGGCGTCGGGTTTCGCAAAAGCAAAACCCAGGATGAATAATGCGGCTAGCGCAGGTACGGCGGTCAAGATGACGGCGGAGTCGCGCATGAGTGTCCGTTGAGAGTTGAGAGTGCGTCGGGTGCGGCTCGACGTTGTCGCGAGGCTACTTTATCAAAATCGTGCGGGGGATGGTTGGTTGCCATAGCAGGGCGCGGTGATGCGATTTGTGGGGATGAAGCGGGCGGTGCGGGGTAAGATGCCGTGGCGTTATGAGCACGGAGAATCCACTGGGGCACGAGGGAGCGACTGCCGCCCTCACTGCGGCTGTTTCGTCGCGGGCTGGGTATTTTCGTTGGGTGATCTGCGCTCTGCTGCTGGCAGGAACTACGAAAAATTACATGGACCGGCAGGTCCTGGGATTGCTGAAGCCGCTCCTGCAGCATGACTTAGGCTGGAATGAAATCGATTACAGCAATCTGGTGTTTGCGTTCCAGGCGGCGTACGCACTGGGCATGGTGCTTGTTGGGAGGTTGGTCGACCGGTTGGGAACGCGACGGGGCTATTCGCTCACCATGGCGTTCTGGAGTCTGGCGGCAATGGGGCATGCGCTTGTCAGCTCGCTGGCAGGATTTGCAATGGCGCGATTCGCACTGGGATTCGGCGAGGCCGGTGTGTTTCCGGCGAGCCTGAAGACCGCTGCGGAATGGTTCCCGAAAAAAGAGCGCGCGTTTGCGACGGGAATTTTCAATTCGGGAACGAGTATTGGGGCCATCATTACACCGCTCATTGTGCCGCCGATCGCCTTGTATTGGGGCTGGCGGTGGACCTTTGTTATCACCGGCGCGTTGGGGTTTGTGTGGCTTGTGTTCTGGCTGCTGCTGTATCGCAGGCCCGAGGAGCACCCGCGGGTAAACGCGGGTGAGCTCGCTTATATCCGCAGTGATCCTTCGCCAAAATTTGCGAAATTTCCGTGGAAGCGTTTGATCGGCTATCGGCAGACGTGGGCGTTTGCGGCGACGAAGTTCATCACCGATCCGATCTGGTGGTTTTATCTTTTCTGGGTGCCGGATTTTTTGCACCGCGTACACGGGCTGACGCTGGCGCAGTCGAGCTTGCCGATCGTAGCGATCTATGTCTTTTCGGATGTGGGCAGCATGGCTGGCGGATGGTTATCGTCGGCGATGCTGCATCGAGGGTGGAGCGTGAACGCGGCGCGAAAGACTACATTTTTGCTTTGCACTCTTTGCGTGATGCCGATCGTTTTCGCGTACCGGATGGAGAGCTTGTGGGGAGCGGTTGCGATCATCGGGTTGGCGGCGGCGGCGCATCAGGGGTTTTCGGCGAATTTGTTTACGTTGCCATCGGATATGTTTCCGTCGGAGGCGGTTGGGTCGGTGGTTGGAATCGGAGGAATGGCGGGTGCGATTGGCGGGATGTTGATTGCGAAGGTTGTCGGATACGCACTGCAGTGGACCGGGAGCTACATGGTGCCATTCTTGATGGCGGGCGTGGCGTACTGGTTGGGATTGGCGGCGATGCAGATTTTGGCGCCGCGGTTGGAACCGGCGAGAATGGATTCGTGACGGGCGAGTTGAAAGCTTGGACCGTTTGAATGTTAAGAAGTGTTGGGACGAGACGAGATCGTCGGGTGATTGGGTGTCTGCGATCGGTTGAGGTCCTGAGGTACCCTTGTCGGGTAGCCCCAGGATGACGGCGCGGCTAGATGGCGCTAAGTAATTTCTGAAACGCGCTGATGGCTTTACTCTTCACTGAAGATTCATTCTTCGCTCCGGTTCGCTATTGCTTAGAAAGAAGGAGTAAGCCGTTTGTTTTCAGCAACCAGGTTGGCGCTTCGTTCATGGTTCGTTGTGGTTCGAAGAAGTGGCGGTAGGGATACCGGTCGCCCGGTACCCCCCGCACAGATCCGTGCGTGCGCTTTTTAGCGCACACGGCTCTTACCTTGGATGTGTGTGGCGTCAAAGCAAACTTGAGGATAGGGATGAAGGATACGCTGCACGGGGAGCCAGCGCTGGGCGAGCAACCCGAAGCGCGACCAGCTCTTGCTGCTACAGGCGTCTCCGAGGTCTCCCGGTTCTCGTGCATGAAGTTTCTAAGCGTGTTTGGGGTCTGTGACTACGCAGAGCCGGTTTGGGAACTTTGCGATAGCGCTCCCTCCGTGTTGCCTTCCGCATACATGGACAGCGTCGGCGCTCTGAAGAATATTTTCGGAGCTCAATACCCAGCCCGCCTATACCCCTGTTTACGCTTCGCCGCAGGCTTCACAGCCAGCAGCGCAAAACTCGGGGCCAGGATGGATCGCTTTCTCCTTTCCTGTGAGACTCTTTCATCCTCTACTTCATGCCGGTTTAATCCGGCACACCCATGATTTATTCGTAGCGGAGAGCGACGATTGGGTCAACGCGCATGGCGCGCCGGGCTGGAATGTATCCGGCTAGGAGAGCCACAGAAGCGAGAGAAAGCGCAACTGCGGCGAGCGTGACAGGGTCATTGGCCGAGACGTTGAAGAGCATGTATGAAACAAGGTGGGAAGTGGCGAGGGCACAGGGAATCCCGACGGCAAGGCCGGCAAAGGTCAGGAGTATCGTCTCGCGCAAAATCATACTCAAAATTGTGCCGCGCGAGGCGCCGAGAGCAACGCGGATGCCGATCTCATTGGTGCGCCGCGAGACGGAATAGGAGATCACGCCGAAGATGCCAGTACCGGCAAGCACCAATGCCATTGCCGCGAATAGGCCGAGCAAGAAAGTGCGAAACCTGGGCTGCGCGACGGAAGCGTCCATAAGATCAGTCATCTTCGCGACGTCGGTGACTGGTAGATCCTTGTCGATTTTTTGTACTTCCTGGCGAATGGCGCCGGCGACGCTGGCTGTGCTCAAAGAGCTCTTTACGACGAGATTCGCGCCCCAAAAGGGCGATTGGGCGAAAGGCACGTACATCATCGCGCTAGGATTCTGACCCAACGATACGTCGCGCACATCACCCACGATTCCGACAATCTCCCGCTTCGCGGGACCACCGCTGGGGCCAAAACCGAAAGTAAGCTCCTTTCCGAGCGGATCCTGGTTCGGGAAGTAAAGGCGTGCCATGGCTCCGCTGATGATCGTAACGCGGGTCTCGGAGGAGTTATCGTGCTGGTTGAAGAGGCGTCCGGCGAGCAGTGGAATCCCCATCACTCGAAAATAGTCCGGACTGACGGATACAAAGTTGGCGGTTCTGGATGCGCCAATGGTAGGCGGGTTACCTACGATTTCAAATGGCAGCTTGACGTTGTTGTCGGCGATCGGGCGAGGAACAACGACAGCCGAATCGCGAAGTCCGGGGTCTGCCTGGATTTGCGCGAGTAATTCGTCGGAGAAGGCGACCCACTGCTGCGGCTTGGAATACTGAAATTGTGGAAGCGAGATATCCACCTTGATGATGTGCTGCGTTTCAAACCCGGGGCTGACGGAGGTGAGCTTGGCGAAGCTGCGTAACAGCAAGCCTGCCGTCATCAGTAAGACTACGGCAAGCGAAATTTCGGCAGCAGCCAGAAAACTGCGTACACGGCGGCGGCTGTGGCTCTCGCCGGAGCGGGCGCCTTCGCGGAGGTTGCTTTGGATGTCGGTATTGGCCGCGAACATGGCGGGGACCAAGCCAAAGGCAACGACTGCGATCGCAGATAGAAAGAGCGCGAAGCCCAGCACGAAATAGTCCACGCGAACAGGGTTCATCTGCGGCAGGCTCGAGGGCAGGAGCGAGCTCAAGGCTTGAACGCCCCAGTAAGCGAGGGCGACGCCTACTATTCCGCCGAGCAGGCCGAGCACGGCAGTTTCGCTGAGCAACTGGCGGATGATTCGCGCGCGGCCGGCGCCCAGCGCGGTCCGAAGCGCAATTTCTTTCGAGCGAGAGGTTGCGCGGGAGAGCAGCAGGTTGGCGATATTGGCGCAAGCGATCAGGAGCACCAAGCCGACGGCGCCGAGCAGGATGAGCAGCGCGGTTCTTACGTCTCCGACAATTTCTTTCTGTAGAGGCACTAGACGGACCGCCCAACCCCTATTCTCTGTCGGAAATTCGCGGGCGAGCCTCTCGCTGATAGCGTCCATCTCCGCCTGAGCTTGCTCCACGGAAACGCCCGGCTTCAGCCGTCCGATGACTGGAAGCAAATGCGTTCCGCGCTGAGGAATGAAGGTGCTAAAGACGGGATCCTGAACCAACGGGATCCATACGTCCTGCTTTTTGTTGAATGGAGTGCGAAAGGCGGTTGGGATGATTCCAATTATGGTAAATGGACGCTTGTCCAGGTCGATGGAACTGCCGATGATCGTTGGATCTGTGGCGAAGCGACCGCGCCACAGATCTTCGCTCAAGAGCGCCACGGGCGGAGCACCCTGCTTGCCATCTGCGGGGAAAAACATGCGACCTGCCATTGGTTTCACACCTAGAAGCTCAAAAATTTCTGGCGTCACGACGGACGCATTCACAACCGAAGGTTCGCCGCGTCCCGTTAGAGTGAGCTGGTGGGCCAGGACGCCTCCTAGTTCGCCAAAAACGTGGTTTTGCGTCCGCCACTCTTCGTAATTCAGATAGGAACAGCCGGTCTCCGCAATTCCCTGTTGTTTGTTGGCCTGAAACGCCGTGAACAATTCATCGGGATTGGCGTACGGGAGCGGCTTGAGGAGGACGGCGTAGACGATGCTGAAGATCGCAGTGTTGGCGCCGACGCCGAGGGCGAGCGTAAGGACTGCCACCGCGGTGAAGCCCGGATTCTTCCGCAGCATCCGCAAGGCGTAACGCATGTCCTGCAGACATGTTTCGAGGATTGGGAGGCCGCGGAGTTCGCGATTGGTTTCTGTGAGCTGGGTGCTTCCTCCGAGGCGGATGCGGGCGGCGCGGGCGGCGGCTTCAGGTCTCATGCCGCGACGGATGTTTTCCTGCGTGGCGAGATCGAGATGGGTTTCGAGCTCCTGTTGGAACTCGTGGTCGATTTTTTGCGGGGAGAAGAACGCGTGGATTCTGGTGGCAAGGGATTTTAGCGTGGCGTGCATCGGTTAACTCCTTTCGGCGACGCGGAGGACTCGGCCGATCACGGCGGAGATGCGCTCCCAATTTTGGGCTTCGGTGTGGAGCTGTTTGCGGCCTGATTTGGTGATGGAGTAGAAGCGGGCCTTGCGATTGTTTTCGGACGTGCCCCAGGCGGCGGTGATCCAGCCCTTGTGGAGCAGGCGGACGAGCGAGGCGTAGATGGTGCCCTGGTTGATCTGGAGGGCCTCTTCGCTGATTTGTTCGATGCGGCGGGCGATGCCGTAGCCGTGTTGTGAACCCATGGCGGCGAGAGTTTTGAGGACCATGAGGTCGAGAGTGCCTTGGAGGATTTCGGATTTACCGGTAGGCATCGTGAACGTGGCTCCTGTTGGATGGTGACAGGAGTATGGCACGGTTCGTGTGGCATGGCAACAGGTAAGGACGCCGCCCCGGCTGGAGCCGATGGTTTTGCGGCCTGAGATTCGCGGAGAAATTAAAGCTCGGCGAGCGCTCGATGCAACATGCTCACGGAAACAGCTCCTGCGCCAACGGCAGCGGCCACCCGCTTGACGCTTCCTGCGCGGACATCGCCAATTGCAAATACTCCCGGGAGGCTGCTTTCGAGCATCATCAGGCTCGGCACCGCCGCGTGTATTGTCGTCGCGGTTGCGGGTCCTCCTTTCGCTAGGCTGCGAGACTCTCTGGTTTTGCGGGCTGGCCGCCCGTTTTTCTTAAAGGGCAGAGTCTCGCCCATCCAATGAGATTCGGAAAACGCAAGATAAAGAAGTCGCTTTTTTGAATCTAGAAAAAGCTATTCAGACTTCTCCTACGAGTTGTTGTTTCTCGGATCGTCTTTCGCGCTGAGGTATTCCAGTCCAAGCGGCCCCATCGCGGTTATTTGCGTGACGTACTCACCGGATTTCGCCCAGTGGAAATGAGGCGTGTTGCCAGGGAGAATGATCAAGGCGCCTGGCGGATAGGCTTCCAACTTAGTCTCGTCGAATTCATCACCGAGTCCGATATAAAAGACGCCGGAAATCACAGTGTAGACTCGATCCTCTGGGTGTTTGTGAGGCATCAGCTTTTCGCCGTGGGGCGCTTTGACCCTGATTGTGTAAGGACCGGGTTCCGAGGGCTGACCCACCACGACGGCCAGCCGTACCGCGGGTGGGAACGGCGCGAACGGTTTCCAATCAACATCTTCGGACAATATTGTCTTGAAAACATCCTGCCCGAGTTGGTGAGGCCGGGGGGCGATTTGCGGAACTTGTTTTACGGCGCTAGCTTTCTGAGACATACAAACCTCCTTTGTAGAGAAAAATACAAGATCACCACGGCCCTGCGAAAACATGTCCGTCAAGATTGGCTTCGACCGCTCCTGTTCTCAACCTCCCAGAGTCGAGAATGGGTCGGGCGCAGGGTTAGTGCGGGATTTGGGTCACGTAGTATCCCAGTCGATTTTCAACATCTCCTGGCTTGTGAAAGCCCTGCGCCATCAGCGCTTTGATCGCATTTTGCGCGGCGGGCCGCCCGAGCGAAGCGATGCACGCATCCCACCCGGCGCCCATCTCGACGTCTGGCGCCAGGCTCGTGTTGACGAGGCGCTTGATGTTGGCGATCGCCCATTTGTCGAACGCAGCAATCCGAGTCGCGAGTGCCTCTACGTATGCGTCTAGCTCGGCGTCGGGCAGTGCACGGTTAACGTACCCGTACGCCTCGGCCTGCTCACCCCGAATATCCTCCGAGCTCAAGAGCACCTCGAGGGCGCGATTTCGTCCGATGAGTTGGGGCAGACGGGCCATCGGGCCGCCTCCGGGGACCATGCCCACCCCCGCCTCCCACTGCGAGATGATCGCCTTTTCGCGGCTCGCGAAACTCATGTCGCAAGAGAGCGTGATCTCGCTGCCGTTGCCCGTCGCACGGCCGCGTATCAAGGCGATGGATGCGACCGGCAAGCGGGTCAAACGCACGAGAAAGTCCGGCCAAGGCGGCAATCCCGTGGGGCCGGCCGGCATTGAGGTTAGGTCCTCGAGCTTGGCCGTGAAATCGGAGTGATTCAGGAAGTAGTCGTCGACTGCGCTGTCAAACACCACTACCCTGACGTGCTCATCGGCCTCTAGCGCGTTCATCACTTCCTGAAACTCCCGGACCATTTCCGGGCCCATCACGTTGATGGGTGGGTTGTCGATCGTGACGTGCCAATAGGCGGGCGACCGCCGGGTCACGCGAATTTGTGGCGATTTCGTAGCTGCGCTTGCGGTTGTCATAAGATTCTCCTCGATATTTGATTTGTTAGTCTTGCAAGCCGATTGACTAGCCCCGACGCTTTCTCGACATTTGGATCAATTGTTCTCTGCTTGGAGTTCGTCAATTACTGCAGCGCCTGCCTTGCTAACGATCTCGTCCTGCGAATCCGTGCCTCCCGAGACGCCAATTGCGCCAATGATCGCGCCTTTCTCAATCATCGGAATGCCGCCTCGAGACGCAATCACCCCATCGAACGCGAGCAGGTAATTGAGATGCATGAGTTGGATACCGTCCTCGAATACCTTGGTGGGGCGCCGAAAGGTCGCGGCAGCACGTGCCTTATGTTCAGCAATCTGAATGGAGGCTAGCATAGCGCCGTCCATCCGTTGAAAGGCAACGAGGTTGCCGCCGGAATCAACCACGGCAACATTCATCTTCCAATTCCGATTCTTCGCCTCTGCCACAGCAGCTTCAATGACTGCCTTGGCGCGTTCGAGCGAGATCGGCGCGCCATAGGGCGTGTCGAAAGGAATTTTGTCGGGCACAAAATCGAGAGGATTTGCTTCCGCAGGTTCCGGCGCTCGACTCACGCTCGCGGCACTTCCTGTTTTTTCACCTAACATCAGCCCTCCTCACTAACAACTACCTGGTTCTCGACACTTAGATAACCAGCAAAATCAAAAGATGTATGTTTTTTGTGACCGAGGTGGAGCGGTTTGATCGACGATTGTGCGCCCACAATTTTTGGCACTCTCGTCGTCGCGCCAACTGGCAATGGAATCCACGAGTACAGTAGAATCAAAGCGGTACCAGCAGTCGGGGCGTAGCGCAGCCTGGTAGCGCGCCTGCCTTGGGCGCAGGAGGCCCCCGGTTCAAATCCGGGCGCCCCGACCAATGTTCTCAACAACATGTGAGTAGCCGTCTTCATCGCTTTCATTGCACTGTAGTGGAAATTGTAGGTACTCCCTGTCTTCTCTCAGCGAGCTTTATTGCGCTCAATACCTTGTAGTCTTCGATCTTCTTCGCAGCTTCCTTCTTGTGTTCTTCCGCTGGATGCACGTAGCGCATGGTCATCTGAATCGTTGTGTAGCCTAACAAAGCGCCCAGCGTCGGCAAATCTACGCTTGCCATGACCGCTCGGGACGCGTACGTGTGGCGCAGATCGTAGAGCCTAAATGCAGGCTTCACTTTGGCTCGACGAACCGCTCCGTCATGCGCTTTCCGCACGCTTCCAATCGGTCTCTCGGGATTGTCGGGAGACGGAAATACGTACTTACTGTCGGACGAACCAACTCGCTTCTTCATGATCGTCCACACTTCGCCGGTCATCGTGAGCTTGCGTCTAGCAGCCTTCGTCTTTCCAAACGGGTTCGCTATGGTTCTCTGCGCGAGATCAACGTTTACCCGTTCAATCCGAAATACCTCCTCAGGCCGCATTCCCGTGTCCAGCATGATCCTGGCAATGTCCTTTAGTGGCTGGCTGGCGCAAGCCATGTATTCCCGTTCTTCCTCCAGTGAGATGATTCGCTCCCTGCCGGTCTCGCGGAAAAATTCTACATGTTTGACAGGGTTCGAGATCTGATAGCCACATCGGTCGGCGTAATTGAATAGCAAACGGAGAGTGCTCAGCGCCCGATTCACGGTTACGACCGACACAGTTGTTCCCTTCCGTTCGCCCCAACGGCACTCACGTATCCGCGCCGACTTGAAATCCTCGATCATTCCCTGTGTAGTCTCGTCCAGCCACGTTCCACGAAAGAACCTTCTTAACGTTCCGCAATTGCCAGCATGTAGCTCGTGCGTCTTGGGCCGGTGCTGTCCTTTCGACCATTCGAGAAAGTGCTTGGTGAACTCGTCGAACTTTGGCGGAAGTTTTGGCCTCGCAAATCCCGCACGCCGTTCGATCAGGTCAGTCTTACGCTTGGCTTCGGCACGCATCGCTGCGGTCTTGTTACGACAACCGCTTGACTCCTGAATTCTTCTGCCGCCATGCTCGAACACAAACCACCACGTCTGGCCGCGTTTGTAGACAGCCATACTAGGTCCTCCCGTCCTGGGACTGGGAGGTCAGGACTGTACGCTCCGCTAGCCACGAGTCAAGGTCGCTCTGCCTGTAGCGAACACAGTTCCGGCTGATTTTTACGAAAGGGATGCCTCGCTTTTGGCTCCGCTATTGAAATCAAGCACTGACACAATTGAAAATTACTTGCGCACTTTGCCTAAGGTTATAATCCCGGCACTCATGTCACTTGCTTCCGGTACAAAGCTGGGCCCTTACGAAATTGTTTCTGCCCTCGGTGTGGGTGGAATGGGAGAGGTGTACCGCGCTCGCGATTCCAAACTCGGACGTGACGTGGCGGTCAAAGTACTGCCGGAAACATTTGCTCGGGACCCGGACCGCCTGGGCCGGTTTGCGCGGGAAGCGCAGGTGCTGGCGTCAATGAATCATCCCAACATCGCCGCCATTTACGGCTTTGAAGACTCTGCTGCCTCACATGCACTCGTGATGGAGTTGGTGGAAGGACCAACCCTAGCCGACCTCGTCGCGAGCGCGCGAATGCCCCTGACAGAAGTTCTGCCGATTGCCAAGCAAATCTGCGAGGCGTTTGAATACGCTCACGAACGGGGAGTCGTACACCGCGACTTGAAGCCCGCGAATGTGAAGATCACGCCGGACGGCACGGTGAAGCTTTTAGATTTCGGATTGGCCAAAGCTCTGGACGTTCAAGCATCGTCGGCGGACATCGCCACTTCTCCAACCATCACCAACATGGCGACACAGGGCGGTATCATTCTCGGCACTCCCGCATATATGTCGCCCGAACAGGCAAAAGGCCGTCCTGTCGACCGTCGCGCGGACATCTGGGCCTTTGGCTGCGTGCTCTATGAAATGCTGACGGGCAGAATATTGTTCAGCGGCGAAAGCGTGACCGATACGATTGCGGAGATTATCAAGAGTGACCCCGAGTGGAGCTTGCTTCCAGCAAACACTCCGAAGTCGATCCGCACTTTGATCCAGCGTTGCCTCAAAAAAGACGTCAAGCAGCGGCTGCAGGCGATCGGCGAAGCGCGGATTGCGATTGAAGAAGTTTTAGAGGGCAAGGACCGTGCGGACAATGGGGAGAATGAGAAAACGAAAGCGCTCACGACCGCGGCTGGGAACAGACGATATTCGGTTGTAGCGTGGATCGGAGGAATTTTCGTAGGGGCACTGTTCGCCGCTGCTATCGCCTGGTGGGCAACGCGATCCGGATCCGCACCCCCTGCAATGCATTTCAGCACCGTCACCAGTTTCGCCGGCGTCCAGGCGCAGCCAGCGCTTTCTCCAGACGGACGTTCCTTCGCATTCGTCTCCAACCGCGATGGCAACTACAACGTCTACGTCGGTCTGGTACGCGGCGGTGAACTGGTGCAAGTCACGCACGGTACCAGCATGAAATCTCGTCCAGGCTGGTCGCCCGACGGCAGCACTCTCGCTTACGCGCAAATGAATGATTCCGGGACTATGGACGTTTGGGCGATTTCGGCTCTAGGGGGCTCGCCGCGCAAAGTGCTCCTCCACGCCAACGATCCCACCTGGACACCCGACGGACATTCGCTCGTGTATCTGAACGCAACTGATGGAGCAGTTTGGACATCCGGAGTGGCGGGGGACAACCCGCACTTGTTGGTCCATACGGCTCCCGGCTTTTTAGGGACCGAACCACGCATTTCGCCCGACGGCCGGCTCGTTGCCATCGCCCTTCGTACCGCCGGAGCGCCGTACGGTGAGCTCGCCCTCGCGGACGTCACCAGCGGAAAAGTTAGAATGCTTACTAACGATCACGCTCTGGCGCTCTCCCCGGCGTGGTCCCCTGATAGCCGCTTTATCTATTTTTCCTCCAGTCGAGGCGGCACGCTGAACATCTGGAAAATTGCCGCCGATGGCAGCGAACTGCGGCAAATCACAGCGGGCGAGGGCGACGATGCAGAGCTCGACGTTTCGGGTGATGGCAAACGCCTGATCTTTGCCACCCTCCGCCTGCACATTGGTCTCACGCAATTGGACCTCCCGTCCAAACCCGGCGCCCCCATTGCAAGAGCGCTCGCCCTCGACTCGGCGCGCAATGAGTTTGGCCCAGCCTATTCGCCCGATGGCGCTCGGATCGCGTTTTTTACGAATCTCAAAGGTGTTGAGAACGAAAGCGTCGGCGTGTCAGATGTGAATGGCGCCAACGCCACCCTGCTCGTTCGCGACTCCCGCATTAACGTGTTCCCCCGCTGGTCGCCGGATGGAACCCGCCTGATTTACCTTTCCTACTTTTCGGACGCCTTGAACAGCGGCGAGTGTCGCAGCATCGCGATTTCGGGCGGGGCGCCGCAAATGTTACTGACAGGTCGTGACTTCGGTTATTTTGACGTGGGCCGCGATGGACGCTTGTTAATTTCCAAAGGGGACGGCGCGGCGCAATCCTTCGACCCCCGCGACGGCAAGACCCTTACCTTGGGTAGCGTCCCTAAAACTGCGCAAGGATTTCGCTGGTCAGCCGACGGCACTGCCGTTGCTTATCTCATCTGGGCGCAACAGAATGATCCCGATGCCGGGGTCTGGGTTACCGATTTCAAGACCCCACCAAGATCGGTATTTCGCGGCTCTGTGTCCGGGTACGCCGTGGACGAACACAACGAAATAACCATCCTCAAAGGAAATCCCGATTTGAGCGGGGAGTTATGGAGGGTCAAGTGGGGCGGATCAACGCTCTCTCGTGTCTCAGCCAACATCCCTCTCCTCTACAACTTCAACTACTTGCGCGCCTTCGCGGCTAACCAGTTCGATATTTCCCCCGACGGCCGCCGTGTCGTCTTCCAGTCGCAGCAGGTCCTCCAGGAAAATATCGGCATCATCGACAATCTCCCTTAGGCATGGGCCAGATAATTGCCTTGCCGCACTCTCAAAACTTTAACTAACCGTAAGCTCTTCCTGAAGTGTCACCGCTTATCGTTCCAGTGCCCGGTAAGTCGTGCCGGGAAACCGGCCAAGTCCAGTCCTAGGACTCCACATGATTGCATAACAGTGTCGGCTCCTCGACCCGAGTAAACTCTGGTTGTCTGACGACCAGAGGCTCGGGAGAAAGGAGCCGAACATGCTGATTATAGGCGCAGATTATCACCCGAGTTTTCAGCAGATTGCTTTTTTTAGTGAAGAGACTGGTGAGTGTGGTGAACAACGACTAAACCACGACGGTGGTGAAGCCGAGCGATTCTATCGAGACTTGAAGCAGCGACAAATCAGCGTGCGCGTAGGCATGGAGGCTACCGGGTATTCGCGCTGGTTCGAGCGTCTGCTGGCGGAGCTAGGTTTCGAAGTGTGGATCGGCGATCCAGCGGAGATCAGGACCCGGCGAGCCAAAAAGCAAAAGACGGACAGCAAGGATGCCGAGCTTTTGTTGAAGCTGATGCGGGAAGATCGTTTTCCCCGAATCTGGACACCGAGCCCGGAGAATCGTGATCTGCGGCAACTGCTTTGGCATCGGCATCGACTAGCAGTTTGTTGAATAATCTGGTTTTTTTAGTCTTTCGGTATCGGAATTCTGGGTTTCTTACTGCGGCTGGGAGCGCTTCCGCCATCAGCAGCGCAGCATCCCGCTCCGCTCTTCCACTCGCCTCGCTCAGAAAGGTCTGCAGCAATAGCCCGTTTCGATTCTCCATCAATACATGTCCCAGGTAGCTCAGCTTCGCCTCGCTTCCTCGGGACTTGGTGAATAACCGGGCATCCGGATCGGTGGTTGATTCATGTGTCTGGTTCTTGCGCTTCTCTCCGCGAAAGTCCACATCGCCTCCCACGTCGGGAGGTTTTCCAGATCCGTCCTTGGGTCGGAAACTCTTATGACTGGCCCAAGCTTCGATCAACGTTCCGTCCACCGTGAAATGCTCATCCGACATGTACGGCTTGGCACGTTCCAGCACCCGCTGGAAAAACGATTCCGCAATCTCTTCGTTCAGCAAACGCTCCCGATTCTTGCTGTATACCGCGTGGTTCCACACCGTCTCGTCCATCTCCATCCCTACGAACCACCGGAACAATAGGTTGTACTGTAGCTGTTCGATCAGCATTCGCTCGCTGCGTACCGAATAAAAGATCTGCAACAGCAGCGATCTCAACAGTCGCTCTGGCGCAATCGAGGGGCGCCCCACTTTGGAGTACAGCTTCTGAAACTTCGGCGACATCTCTTTTAGAATCTCGTCCACTACCTTGCGCAGCGGTCGCAGCGGATGATCTGCGGGTACGCGCTTCTCTGGAGAAATGTAGCTGAACATTCCTTCTTGCTGGTCATCGTCGCCGCGCATTCGCTCGCCTCCTCGGCCTTCCTTCTCTCAGACGAGTTTCTTCAAATCAAAGTTGCAGCGGAACGGTATTTTTCAACAAACTGTTAGTCGGGTTACCGGACATGTTGTTTCGCTTTCCTGGCAGGCTTCCGCTGTGTCTTTGCGTAGTTCCTCATCGCTTTCCGCTGCTTCCTGGCCGCTTTCTTTTGCAGTTTTTGCTGTTTCTTGGCCGTGATCTGGGACTGGCGAGCATATTCTTTGACGCCGCTGCTTTGCGCGTTCACCGGTATCGACGCCACAAAACTCGACAGTACGAGCAGCGTTATGGTAGCGATTTGTCTCACCGGTTTGTCCTCAACTTCAAAACCATAAACAGTTTACAAGAATCTCGCCCACAGCATTGTGAAACTCAACGCCAGGGGGACTGCTACCTTCTCTCACGTTGAAATCGATTTCTCCCGTTACCGCGTTTATCGGGCTCTTGACCCTTCGCAGACACAATAACCCGACTTTTCTGGATAGCACTAGGAAAGCGGTAGTCTAATCTCTATATGCGAGCGATTGCATTGGCGCTTTCCATGCTTGTCCTCGTGCCGCCAACCTGTGTTGGGCAGCACGAGTTTTATGGCCTCTGTTACGCCCCCTCGAACGATCCGAAAGGCGATCTAGTCGCGCTCGTAATTAGTCCTGATGGAAAGCCTATTCCGCCCAAGGCGAACGACCCTGATGCACCAACTCAACCGGGCCTGCAGATCGGACGGGAGCACTACTCTTTCGCTTCTTCACGGCTGTCGTCGAAGGGCTTTTCATTTCGGACAGTCTCCGCGAATGGCGTCGAGTTTTCCTTTTACGGACGATTTGGCCATGAACAGGTTGAATCAATCGGGAGCGTGCCCTACCTTGACGGAACGCTAGCCGAGATGCGGGATGGGCGCCTCGCACAAAAGAGAATCGTGCATTTCGGTCACGCCGTTATCCTCTGACGCGGAGGATGTCCGAGTTTTAGTTGATTGCAGCGACTCTCGATGTTCGGCACAGTAAGTCTACCTACAACCAAGTTCAAGCAACTTCTACTGTTCGGACCTCCTTCTGCGGAATGCGCGACGGATTCAGGCGTTCCTTCAGCAACAAGATTTCTTGATAGCCTTTGATGCGTCGGAACTTCCTCTCTGCTTCCAACAGTCCGGTGGCCGTCCAGCGCAGCGGCTGATTTCCTTCGCGCCAACGCTTTACGTTGCGCGCCACCCGCTGCACCGTCGACAAGCACGATTCGATCGGGTTGGTGGTGGCCAGTTTCCGCCGCAACACCGCTCCTATACCCAAGCGATGCACCGTCAGCGTTTCTTCCAGCCCTTCCTCCAGGCTCCGGGCAGCGCTCGGATTGATCCTCTCCAGTTGCCGGAAGATTTTCTGCAACGCCTCTTTGGCCTCCGCGTAGTTGTTCATCGCGTAGGCATTGCGCATCCGCCGATCGTAGTCTTTCTGGCAGTTCTCGGGCAGGTACTCCTTCACATTCCGTCGCTTGTGAATCTGGCAACGCTGCACTTCCACTTGTTCACCGAAAACGCGTTCCACACCGGCTCGTAGCGCTTTCGATCCATCGATCACCACCAGATACCGCCGCTGCCGATCCAGTCCGCGATCCACCAGATCTTCCAACAGCCCTTTGACCACCGTGGTGTTCTCCGTGGCTCCTTGCCACACTCCCAACACGTGCTTTTCTCCGCCTTCCGCGATGCCCAGCGCCACCACCAGCACCTGACCGCCAAAGTGAATGCCATCGATCATCAGCACCACCAGATTCAGATCTTCTAATCGCCGTTCGCACAGCACCCGCAACTGATTGCTACTGGCCGCAACGAACTGCCGACTCACGCTGCTCTTCTCGATCCCGTAGCCTTCCAGAACACTCTCCACCGCTCGCCGATAGTTCCGCGTGGACAGTCCGGCCACCATGCGTTCCCGCACCGCTCGTTGCAGTTTTCCGTCTTGCTGCAACTGACCGTAGCTCTCCAGTTCCACTTCCTGGCCCTCGCGCGTTCGTACCCGCGGTCGTTCCAGCGGAATCTTCTGTCCAGCAAAGACCACGTAACCCGACTGCTTTCCCCAGCGCACGCAACCCGCTGTGGGATTTGGCCGATGCGGAGGCCCTACTCGGCGCGTGACTTCATTTTCCAGGATGGCTCGTAGGATCTGCAGCCCGGCTTGCCCGGTCAGCTCTTCTACCTGCGCTTGCATCTCCGCCCACACCTCGGCCATCGGCAATGGCACCCGCACCAGCAACTCTTGCCCTCGGACTACCTCCAACTTGTGATTGGACTTGCGCACTTCCCTCTGATATTTCTTTCTCACGGCGGCTCTCTCCTTTAAAAGGGATTCTCAACCCGAACTCTATCCGAGTTCGGGCGAGAGCCGCTGCTTCTTGTTCTCAAGTTTCAACTAAATGCGGGGCATCCTCCTGACGCGGAACCAACTGCCTCAAGTCCCGGTTAGCAGTTTGTTGAAAAATACCGTTCCGCTGCAACTTTGATTTGAAGAAACTCGTCTGAGAGAAGGAAGGTCGAGGAGGCGAGCGAATGCGCGGCGACGATGACCAGCAAGAAGGAATGTTCAGCTACATTTCTCCAGAGAAGCGCGTACCCGCAGATCATCCGCTGCGACCGCTGCGCAAGGTAGTGGACGAGATTCTAAAAGAGATGTCGCCGAAGTTTCAGAAGCTGTACTCCAAAGCGGGGCGCCCCTCGATTGCGCCAGAGCGACTGTTGAGATCGCTGCTGTTGCAGATCTTTTATTCGGTACGCAGCGAGCGAATGCTGATCGAACAGCTACAGTACAACCTATTGTTCCGGTGGTTCGTAGGGATGGAGATGGACGAGACGGTGTGGAACCACGCGGTATACAGCAAGAATCGGGAGCGTTTGCTGAACGAAGAGATTGCGGAATCGTTTTTCCAGCGGGTGCTGGAACGTGCCAAGCCGTACATGTCGGATGAGCATTTCACGGTGGACGGAACGTTGATCGAAGCTTGGGCCAGTCATAAGAGTTTCCGACCCAAGGACGGATCTGGAAAACCTCCCGACGTGGGAGGCGATGTGGACTTTCGCGGAGAGAAGCGCAAGAACCAGACACATGAATCAACCACCGATCCGGATGCCCGGTTATTCACCAAGTCCCGAGGAAGCGAGGCGAAGCTGAGCTACCTGGGACATGTATTGATGGAGAATCGAAACGGGCTATTGCTGCAGACCTTTCTGAGCGAGGCGAGTGGAAGAGCGGAGCGGGATGCTGCGCTGCTGATGGCGGAAGCGCTCCCAGCCGGAAAGCGCGTGACCTTGGGAGGCGACAAGAACTACGACACCCAGGAATTCGTTCGAGAACTGCGGGGGATGAACATCACCCCACATGTGGCGCAGAACACCACCAAGCGTAGGAGCGCGGTGGACGAGCGAACCGTGCGACATGCGGGGTACGCGGTGAGTCAGCGGAAGCGGAAACGAGTGGAGCAATCGTTCGGGTGGATGAAGATGATCGGGATGCTAAAGAAAGTGAAGTTGCGAGGGATCGAGAAGGTCGGGTGGCTGTTTACCTTCACCGGAGCTGCTTACAACCTGTGTCGATTGCGAAACCTGATGGCCAGAATTGATGGTTATATTCCTTTCGGTCTCGCAGAGTATCTCGAGCGACCTGAAGCGCCCAAGCCGCAGTAAGAAACCCAGAATTCCGATACCGAAAGACTAAAAAAACCAGATTATTCAACAAACTGTTAGTCGGGTAACCGGAGAGCTCGAATTCATATGGACGGTAACCGCGTTAATCAGGAACTACGCGACGAATTCCTATTCTTGGAGTTCCATGTTTCATGAGTTCCGTGGTTTGGCGCAGTGCCGAGCGGATTGGACGATAATGAATAGAAAAATATATAGAATCCTTTGCGCAGTAAGCGCGTAGAGGGACAGATCATCCCATGAAAACGATTTGCCCTGGAATTTCGCGCAGATTGCGGCTGCAGCTTTGACCTGTGTGCTTCTCACCGTCGCTACCGTGCGGGCGGATGAGATCAAGGTCGTGACTTCCGCAACGTTCAAACCTGCCTATCTGGAATTGGTCCCGGAATATGAACGCGCCACGCAGGACGTACTTGTCACGGAATATGGTCCCTCCATGGGAGCGACGCATAACGCCATTCCGATGCGCCTCGATCGCGGCGAGGAAATCGATGTCATCATCATGGCCGCACCTCGACTTGATGACCTGATCAAGGAGGGTAAGGTCCGAGCGGACGGCCTGGTCGACTTGGCCCGCTCGAATTTCGCTATGGCCATGAAAGCCGGAGCGCCCAAGCCCGACATCAAAACCCTGGCTGCGCTTACGGAAGGCCTTACTCTCGGCCAGGTCGATTCGTGTTCCGATAGCGATTCCGCGTAGTCTATCTGACCCCCGAGTTGTTGCAGAGCTGGGGATTGCCGTCCGAATTAAAGGTAAGGTTATGAAAATCGAAGCCACCCCCGTAGGCGAGGCCGTCGCGTCGGGAAACGCCGAGATCGGCTTCCAACAGATCAGTGAGCTTCTCCCGGTGAAAGGAATCGATATTGTTGGACCGCTGCCGCCCGGAGCACAGCGGGTCACCTTCTTTGCCGCAGGTATCCCGGTAACCGCAAGAAATCCGGTCGGGGCCAAGAGGCTCATTCAGTGGCTCGCGTCGCCCGCCGCATATGCAGCCATCCACAAAAGTGGTTTGGAGACAGTCAAGTAAACCTATTGGCGGGGCCCAGATTCAAAAACCGATCGCGGGCTTCGGGGTCGAACTTTTCAAGCCCTTCTGCGCCATCCTGACTCGCCAGATGTGGTACGCCCGACCCTTGGCCAGTAGAACCTCAATCTCAGACCCACCTGTCAGGTAACCGCGTTAATCAAGTGCCACAAAGGCCGTTTCGATTACTCCTCGAACGTGGTTGCAGGATAATTCCGTCAGCCGACCGCGCGCCCGATGCCGCGGGCAGCAGGGATCTGGCAGAGCCCACCCCATGACGTTAGTGGACCGGACGGCCCATATCAAAAACCAGCTCGCGTGAGATTTTCCCGTCTCGCATCTCGAAGATGTGGACGAGCCGCATTTCAATCTTCGCGTCAACCGGCCAGGGCCAATATCCAGCTCGGGCGATTTCGAATGTCACGATGCTGTCGTCAACAACACGGTCTTCGGTCGCGAAGCGCTGGAGGAACTGGAAGCGGACGTTGCGCATGGCTGAAGAGTTCGCAGTAGTTCTTGGCAACAACCTGCTTTCCGGAGCAAGATGATTCAAACCACTCAGGGCCGGAGCTTCCCAGATGATGTCGTCGGTGTAAAGGTCAAGCGCCGCTTCGACTTCATTGACGGCCTCGCTGTGAAAATGCTTCTCCACGCACGCCAGGTTTCGGGCAATCCGGTCGTTGTCCATCGCTATCTCCTTTGCATGCCTGTCATCACGACTGCGCAACCGCCGTAGTCTGGTTCGCGTCGGCGCCCACAAACTCGATTCCGTATTTTGGTCCCGCACCCACCATGCGGGCAATCAACACCTCTGTAACAGGTTGGATAGCAGCGGAGCGGTTCTGACCCGGTTCCAACACTTCCTCGAAATATTTATCCATGCCGGCAGGCGAGAAAAAAGCAGCATCCGGGCTGTCGTACATCCTGCATTGAGAAATGCGTGGATCGTTCCGCGAGGGATTTGCACGAAGTCTCCGGTCGTCGCCTTGACCTTCTTCTCGCCCAGCGTGATGTCCAGGATGCCTTCGAGCAGGTATAGACTTTCTTCCTCGCGGTGGTGAATGTGCCGGGGCGGCCCGCCTCCGGGAGGTATGATCGCTTCCATGATGAAATAACCGCCGTTGGTTTGGGCGCCGGTGACCAGGAAGGTGTATCGGTCGCCCGGTCCGCAGTAACACCTACCGGTATCGGCCGGTAGATGGAATGCGGTGTTTTGATTTGTCATCTCGTGTTCTCCTGCTAAGGGTTTCTAAATCATGCGGCCTAACAGTGAGCCCGTTCTCGGTCGCTAGTCAATGCAAAACCAGCTCGATCAGCGAGTGCTACGTGTTGCTGGCTAACCCGACGCTACTCTGAGTCAGAAGGCCCGTTACGGTAACTCGCGACCTCTCAGTCCACTTGCCTGTGTAGTCGGGTAACCGGAGAAGTCAGTTCAAATGGACGGTAACGGCGTTTATCGGGCACCAACACGTTTGTTCGGTTGTGATGCTCGTCTTCAGGCGTGTTGTAGTAATTCCGTTTGGTACTTCGGAGCAAGCGAAGCGGCCTTCGCCTTGAACTCTAATTGTGCTGCTCCATTCAACTCTGGCGGAGGCGTCGTTCGGGTTCGGACGGGCACGCCGATCTCCACGAAAAAATCCTCCTGGCCAGCGGGTGAACAGATGCAAAGCATCCTCGCCGCGTTGGTAGATGAATTGCGGAACTGGTGGGGAGCGTTCGCTGGAACATGGATCGTCTGACCGCTCGCGCTACTTGTTTCGCTCCTCGAAATACAACGTCGAGTTCTCCTTCAAGTAGAGTGAAAGTCTCTTCGAAATCGTGTCGGTGGGAGGTGGCCCTCCACCGGGAGGAACGTACATGTCGATCAGACAAAACCGGCCAGCTGTGTCCTTGCCGGTGAGGAGAATCGTGTAAGTGTTACCCCCACTACTCCGATGTGTGAGATTCTTTGATCTGTCGGCTGTACGATCGCAAGCTTGCGTAGGGGGTCGTCTGGCGGGATCGTCAGGGGTTGCTGCGTCACTGAAACTGATTTGTCGGCCATAGTTCGCTCCTTACTGCTCTTTCCTTGTTTTGATGCACGATTGTTCTGAATGTGACGATGCCGTAGAACATGATCGTGGGGAATTGTGTCAAACAGAACAGCCAGCAACCCTACACATGCTCAGAATAGAAGGAAGTGAGAAAAAGCGTGCCTCTGCTCTCGCATCTCGCCGAGTGTAACTGTCTCTTCCATAGATTACGTGATTTATCAGGAGGGCAACATGCATCGAGAACGGGCCCTTAAGATTGTGTTGGTGTTAGTGGGGTTGCTGTTTTCGGCTGGCGTTTACCCCGTGACGGATTCCTTACTGCACGCGAATCAGTCGATGAATACCGAGGTTATGATGCTTAGCCTTTATGTCGCGCTCGGCATTTTCCTGCTGGTAGCAGCGCGTAACCCTTCGGCAAATCGCAGCCTGATAGCCTTCGCAGCATGGTCGAGTCTCGCTCACGCCGCAGTTATGGTGGTGATGGCATTCCAGAACGTGTACGAACGCCGAGAAATGCTGATCGCCGTGGCCGTGCTGGGAATCATCGGTGTAGCCCTGATCGTGTTGGCTCCGGCAAAGCCGTTAGGTGTTTGGGCGTCTGCATCCGCTGCGTAGATTCACACTCTGGGAAAACGCCAAACCCACAACGCCGTTTCGCGTAGCCGGATGACAGGTTCGGCACCGTGTCCGTGATGCCGGAGAATCCGACACTTTTCCACCTCAGGTCGCCATGGCATGGGTAGCGCAACTCCCGATTAGTCGGGCAATCGGAACTTGAATCCAGTTGGGCGGCAACGGCGTTAATCGGGCAACGATCCTTTCAATGCGTCGCGAAAGAGTTCGTTATCGGCACTGGTGGATTTTGGGTTGGCTTGGGTCACCGCCGATGAAGCAGACCTCGCCGGTTTGCGTGTCGACACGATAGACCGTGTCGATGAAATGGTTTTCGTTTCTGCCCGGGATTACGGCGATTTGATAGTGCCCGATTCCATTGTTCGAACCGTGGGTAGGCTTAGAAGAACCTAAAACGACCAGGCACACGACTATGACAGCTGCGACGATTGTCAGTTTCATTTACCCTCCAGGCGCGGGGGGTATCACAGATTGGACGTAACCTAATGGGAGCAGCTAGCCACCTCAAATGGGTCCTAAGCGGTCCTCACCTCGCGCATAGGTGGGCGGGTATTTCCGGTAACCGGAAACTTGCCGTGCGAGAACTCCGCCTGTCTGGTTACGGCGTTTATCAAGCCAACGGGTGGTCCGCGTCCGCGCTACCCCGGCGGCGGGATTCGCTGTATATGCATGCCTCGTAAAGAGGCGTAGCATTTGGACAGTCCGCCATCTGAGGCCAGCTCCTTCCTGGAGGTATCGGCACCTTGCTGACAAAGGTGTCCGATAATGACAATGTGGGCTTTAATCTGCGCGAAGTGCAAGACTTCATTTCAAAACTCACAGATAAGCGAAGTCGAGTTCGCTCGGTTGGTTTTGCCTGAAAAGCCGATGTCTTCGGATGGACAAAGGTGTGAATGTCCGAGTTACGGACGCGTCTCACTCTATCTGCGCAGTGATTTGCGCTATCGGCGCAACTAGTCGTGCTCTTGGAGGGAAATTGTGGAAAACAATCTTGAAATAATCGCAGCGATTCTAGCGGCTGGCGTTGTGGCGCAAAAGTCCTCGATGTCACCTGAAAAGGCTGTGGATGAGGCAATCACCGCCTACGGTCAGATTATCGTTAGGTTGGTGCAACTTGAGGCGAAGCAAAAGCAAGTGAAGAACGCGGCCTAGTGACTTGAACACGATGGCCCCACGGACATAGTACAAGTCCTTCCATGAGAAGGCCGATTGATGTCAAGGCACACTTTTTCTTTCTTCTTTCCGTGAGTCTGTTTCCAGTCAGCCAAGCCGCCTCTGTCGCCATCCTTCCATCCGCACTGTTTTGTGAGCGATATTTGCTCGGTGCAAGTTGGGTGTTCTCGTTTCAGTAGGTGCTGCTACCTGATAATCGACCTCTCTTCCCACCGTTTCGGTGAGAGTCGGGCCCCAGGACTTAGTCGCAGTCACCTGGACTCGGCGGTCGAGCTCGGCTGTCCGGATCGAAACTCTCTAAGCCACTGCCCGCATCGCTTTCTGGCTATTGCGCAATGGTTCGTACACCTCTCCGCTTACCCACAACCGATGCAGCAGTACCGCCAACTTTCGAGCCACGGCAACCACCGCTCGTTTCTTGGCATTTTTTCCACCTCGCTCCGCAAGCTTTAGTCCCCATCTCCGTAGATCACTATCTTCTCCAAAAGGCCCCAGAATGTAGTGTGCTCCTTGCACCATCATCGTTCGCAAATATCGGTCTCCTTCTTTGCTGATACCCTTCTGCGGTTCGCTCTCCCCGGAGTTCCTTCGGCCAGGTCTCAATCCTAGAAAACAACCTACCTCGCGACTCTTCAGGAACCGATAGGGATCCTCGATCGTCAGGACATACGTCAGCGCGATCTGCGTTCCTACACCCTTCACCTGCTTGAGCAAGGACACTTCCGGATACACTTCCTTGGCGATTTTCTCCATCCGTTCGTCGTATTCCTTGATGCGTTCGTTCAGCGATTCGATTTCTTTGAGCAACGGCTCCAGAACCTCCCGCAACTCCGCGTTCAATTCCGCGCCCAGCTCCCGGTTCACCTGCTGCGTGCCACATTTGGGCAGCCGTTCGCCATACGATTTCACCAACCCGCGTACTGCGTTCACCAACGCCGTTCGAGCACTCACCAGTTCGGCTCGCGCCCGGATCACCGTCAGATGGATTTGCGCCTTGGCACTGCGATGGCGCACCGGCCCCAACAGTTCGGGATCGATTCGCGCCAGCCGTGCCAGTGTCCGCGCATCGTGTCGATCATCTTTTCGATTGCTCTTGGTGATCAATTCCACTTTTTGTGCGTGAGCCACGATCCCTTTGTGTCCCAGCTCCGCTAACAGCCGGCTCACCCATGGCGAATGTGTTCCTGTCTCCATGGCGATGAGACTTCGCGGTATCTTTCCAAACGTCTTCTTCATCGCTTCGGGTGTCGTCGGTACTTTTTGTTCCAGAATGATTTTCCCTCCTTCATCCAAGACACAGTAGAACGACCAGCGATCTCCTAGATCCACACCGATCGTTAGCTTTTGCTCCTTGAAAATTTCGTTTCCAAATACCTGCACAGTGCTAATCTTTTTCATAGCCGGTCTCCTTTCCTTGCGCCTTGAGCGCGTCATTCATTGGGAGCGTATCGCATCCCGCTGGAGACCGGCCTTCTCATCCCATCTGATTAGTTTGAATGTATAGGTCGGAGGAGGAGCGCTTGGTGTAAAAAAGCTGAACTCAGCTGCACGCTGATTCAGAAGCACTAAGGAGGCTCCCCCATGCAACCTATGTATTACATCGGACTGGATGTTCACAAGCGGAAGATCAGCTACTGCGTGAAGGAGGGCAGCGGCCGGATTCATGCCGAGGGTTCGATTTCCGCCACACGCCTGGACCTGGACCACTGGATGCGCTCGCTTCCGCAGCCGTGGAGCGCAGCGATGGAAGCGACCATGTTCACGGGCTGGATCTACGATCATCTCAAACCACATGCTGCCGCGCTGAAGGTGGCGCATCCGCTGATGCTGCGGGCTATTGCCGCCGCAAAGAAAAAGAACGACCGCATCGACGCCAGCAAGATTTGCGACTGCTTGCGCTGCGATTTTCTTCCCGAGAGCTACATGGCCTCGACGGCGATTCGCGAGCGCCGGCGCACGCTGCGCTATCGCAATCTGCTGGTGCGCCAGATGGTGCAGATGAAAATCAAGATCAGCGCGCTGCTAATGGAAGCCGGGGTGAGTTACAACAAGCAGCGGCTGCACAAAGCGGGCTATTTTCCGCGAACTGCTGGCGACCAACCCGGACATCGATGAAGGTCTGTGCTCGCTGCTGCGACTTTGCCGCGAGACGGTGGTGCGCTTGGGGAAGACCGAGAGTGCTCTGGTGCGCTCCTTGCGAGCGCTGTCGGTCAGGCAGCGAAATATCAGGCGCAAGGCTTTACCAACGTCAAGGTGCTGAAAGGCGGAGTCGGGGCGTGGAAGGCTGCCGGATACGCGATGAATTGATCATTGCATGCAGCAATTCCCGCCCATCAAGTTCGTAATTCCCACACGTGTCGCCTCTTCGTCTTCTGACAGCTGCATGCCTCGGCCTCGAGCCGCGCTGAACTCCGAATAGACTGTACTTCCACGAAATTGGCGCCCATACTCCAGCCAGCAAATTGTCCGAGCCATTAGGATTAGTTGCTGGTCTCCCGCGCCAAGTCTTTACCTTAGCGTGACCACCTTTTTCCCTCCTTCAGTTTGCCTTACAACGCCATGCAACACAGGAGGTCTCCGTGCATTCTCCGTTTGACATCCTGAAGAAAAAACCGGAGGGAAGTTTCTGCCGGTTCGAGGCGGTAGACGACCTTGCGTCTGCCAACATTCGCATTAAAGAGCTGCTTGCATTATCCCCGGGTTGAGTACGTTGTGTTTGACGAACGGACGAACAATGTCATTGCTGTAGGCCGAACAAGTTTCTGGGTTGACGCCAGAAGGGAGTGAGGGCTTTCGTGAATGAAATGAGCACCGTTTTCATCTGCGGGCTGTTTGACCCAGGCACGCCACCGACGCCACCGAATCCCAATCCATCGGAGCCCCTGCCAGGTCCATCAGAGCCGATACCGCCGGATCCTCAGGGGAATCTTGCTTCGTGGTCCTCGGGTCGTGAAGGTTCTCAGCTATCTTCAAATATCGAACTCGATGAGGGGCCGATGTGAGTTTGTGAACCCATTCGGCTAGGCAGCGAGCGGGCCAGGGTCGTGCGCGTGGAAGAAATTTGGGACGGCACCGCCGATCACATGGGCGTCGGCGCTGTATTGAGGGATACAAGTTCGGCCCTTTCGGAATCCTCGAGCGGTGCGGCAATACAGGAGTGAAGGTATGAGAGCCGCTAAGCAAATCGTGTTTCGGTACAACGGCGATCCAACCATGGAAGAGAGCGATCTCGACATGGATGGTGACAAATCGGTTCCCGAGCCAGGGTCCTTCATTGACCGCAGAGGCGAGCGCTGGAAGGTAGCCCACGTCAGCATGGAGACAAGTGCGGAAGAACCCTTCGCGGTTCCCATTTATAGGGTTTTCCTCGCCAACGAGTTGTGATGCTGCCGGAACAAGATCGCCCGAGTCCGCGTTGTACCCTCAATTGGAGTGCATCCCTTACAGCTTTTTGGGTAATTTCAATGCCCTCTCGGCAATCGTCGCAGATGTAGTGTCCCACTGCGTATTTCCATAATCCTTTCGCTTGCGGGAAACTTATGCGGCAGAGTCGGCATGAGTGCTCTGTCGAATTATGTTTGAATTGGCCAATGCACCAAACAGGTTCCAATAGCGTTTGCATTGGTGGATAGCTATCAGGGCGTCCCTGCGTCATGATTGCGCCTATTCGTCGCATTGGAAAGCTGCTGAGCAGTCAGGCAATTCCGTGCCGCTTGAGAATTTCCAAAATTTGGGGCTCGGGCGGAGTCTTTGCGGTTCGGTAGATAAAGACATGGGCTGTACCGTCAACCATGCTCACGCCCATGCACTTCTGTCCTGATACCAGCCTGGAATGTGGTCGGCTTTTAGGTCGTTGAGCAGCGATTCCCACTCGATATGGTGGTTCAATGGAATTTCAGTGATGTCGATGGAGTCGTCCCGGATCGTGATGATCATGGAGTCCCTCTTCGTCGCCGGGAAATAATCGGATGAACAGCATTGTACTTCAATTGGAGCGGCGCACTCGTCCCAGCCGTTTGTTTTATTTCGCGCGTCCGGGCAACACGCCATAGTGACATCGGCGAAAGCTGGGAGCATACTCCTGGCTTCGAGCCCAGCGTAAGAACCCTGCTCTCAGGTCTGAGGCCTTACCTGATGCCAGCTTTCGAGCAGAGAGTGGTGAATTGCGTGCGGAACAAGGTTGCTGCTTCGATGGACCTGGTCGATAAGATCGGCCATCTATCCAGTGCGCTGTCCCGATTGCGGCGCAGAGCATCAACTTCATGCGACCCCGCCGATTGAGGTATATCGCCTCGACTCCCAGAGCAACTGGGAATACGTCACAACGATCGGTAGAGCGCCGTCCTAACTGCGGGAGTTTCAGCTCGGTTCCGAAATCGTGTGTTTTCGGAACCTCGACAATCCCGTTCAGGTGACTCGCAGAATCAACAGCTTGCAGGTGATGTTTTGAAGGGGTTTTCGGAACCCGATTCCGGGTACTGTCTTAATCTCGCTTCGACTCTAGGGGAATTTGGCGTTCTAACTTTTGGACAAGGTTATCAGCTTGCTCAAGAAGTTGCCGCATACGCCGCAACAGGGAGCGCCTCTGCTCCGTGTCTGAGGTCGCGCTGAGCTTTCGTTGGGTAATCTCCAAATCCTTGTTTATTTCACTAAACGTTCTTGGCATTGGAAATAGGATTATGACACGCGCGTGCAGCGTATGCCCGGATTGGTTGACAGTAATGGAATTCTCATCGGCTATCTGAGAAGTGAAAATGGAGCGAGTCTCTGAGGCTTTGCAATTCCCGGTAATAATAGAGTGAAGTGGGGCGTTTTCCGTTGAACCTTAGATTCCTTAGCAACTCCATTTCTTCCGTGGTGGCAGTCCCGCTGAGGGAACTATCACTAAGGAATTCTTGGAACCCCGGCTCTACCTCTGGTTGGTCAGGTCCCGTTTCAACAAACTCAAATCTCTTAGGATCGCCCGAAGCTATTCTCCGGTTTAGCACAATCTCCATACCAAAGGTCGCTAGGTCGACGTCCCAGGATTCAATCAGCGGATCCAGGAAGGAAACACAGTTATCAGGCGACAAGTTAAAGACATCGGTGTCCAGGAACTGAAGGAGGGTAACCCGCATCTGTTCATAGCTTCGGCCGGCGAGTCGAGCCACCAAGTGGAGCCAGTTTTCGCTCTTCAGTTCTTCTCTGGCGACTTTCTTGATCACGTCCAAAAGCTTTTGTGTGACGAGGCGTTCGAGTTCACCGAAGGGCTGCTTCTCAAAAATCGCACGAACCAGTTTTTCCTTGTCGGGTACGCACTTACGGAGGATTACTTCTCGAACTTCCCTAAACAAGGGCGCGGGCGGATCCTCCAACTGTCTCTTCAATTCTTCCCTACGCTGGAGCTCAGCCAGCTTCGAAAGCCTATCGCTCGGGAGCTTCAAAAACTTCGCCATTTTCTCGTAAATATCCGTTCGGTCAGGCGCCGGGGGCAGTTTTTTGCGCGTCAGCAGCTGGGAAATATAGGACTCGGTCACTTGGGCGGCGCTCGCCAGATCTTTCTGCTCAAGCTCCAATTCATCCAGCCGCTGTTTAATCACTAGGCAAACGTCCACAATGCCCCTCCACGTGGCTTAACGAGACAGGTTAACCATCAAAATAATCTCAGATTCTACTTGACAAGTCAACTTAATTAACTAAGGATGGTTAACGGACTGAGGGAGTCTTCAGAATTGCTAAACCAATGGTGGTTATCTGAATCGCCCCTTTGGCATCGAGATTCAAGGAGAGTGCCATGTTTGCACGCAGAGTTTACATGCATCTGAAGCCCAATAGCGTTGCGGAGTTTACCCAGAGGCTGGAGGAGGACATCCTCCCCCTGCTTCGAAAACAGAAAGGATTCCAGGACGAGATCACGTTCGTTGGACAGGGCGGTACGGAAGCGTTCGGAATCAGTTTGTGGGACAAAGCGGAGAATGCCGAGGCTTACAACTGCGGAAACTACCCAGAAGTGACAAAGATTCTCGCCACGGTAGTTGAGGGAGTTCCCCGGGTAGAAACCTTTGACGTCGCTAACTCGACGTTCCACAAGATCGCAGCTGCCGCAGCAGCCTGAAGCCAGCAGGTCCTTTCGTTTTGGAGGGGGCGGGCTAAGTCCGCCCCTCAGGTTTGCATGAAGCACTCAAATGTCAAGCATCCATCGAACGAGGACCATTTTTCATTAGGGAAGACACACAGTTGCCAACAATGCTTTCGATTGACAGTGAAGCTTTCCTGCCTGGCTGGCGTGTCGTCAAGGATCTAGATCGTCAAGCGCTAACTCGAGAAGTTGAGAGCGCGAACTGGAACTTATTCTATTTGGCAGGCGAGATGAGGGCGACTGTTTTCGGGCGTGAGGGGCTAGGAGCTCTGCGCAGGGCAGTGAAGTGTGTTCTGGCGAAACAGGAGGGGCAAAAGTTTAATTCTCTGGAGATTACGAAAATCGTTTCGAAACGGTTCCTCGGCATTCCTTTTATGAGTGTTGCCGCACATTCCCGCCATATCCAACAAGGTGTTGGCCTAGTCCCTGCTAAGAATTTTGTCTCGAGAATGCCTTCTGCTCCAAACGGAGAAGTGGCCACAGGGCAATATACGGCTCTGATTTCAAGTTCTTAGGAATTCGTGGGAGACATGAAAATGAAAACGATTCGTAGTTCAATTCTCTGTTTTGTTGTCCTGCTCCTAGCGGCGCCATTGCTTCGTGGACAGGATCTTTCCAAGTATCGACACTTTACCTTTGGAATGAGCTTGACCAGAGTGTTGGAGCGTACCGACCAAAAAATGACCGATGTAAAGGACATTCACGGTCGTCCAGCGCTGATTCAGGAACTGACTTGGTGGCCGCCGAACATTCCCGGGACTTCGTTCCGATCTGATACCGTCGAACAGATTCTCTTCTCCTTTTACAACGCCGAGCTCTACAAGATTTCTGCGACTTACGATCGAACTTCCACGGAAGGGCTCACCGCGGAGGACATGGTGAAGTCCATCTCGGCGAAGTACGGCCCGCCAACAAATATTGCGCTGGAGGTCAATTCGGCGACGAATGAGCAATATGAAGTGAGGCAAAAGCTCGTTGCTTCGTGGGAAGATTCACAATATTCCTTCCGTCTTGTCCGCTCTTCTTTCTCCGGTGGCTTTGAGCTTGTTATTTATTCCAAACGACTTAACGCCGAAGCTGAAGTTGCCCTTGCCGAAGCCGTGGAACTCGAGAAACAAGAGGAACCTCAAAGAGAGGCCGAACGTCAGAAAAAGGATGCGGACGACCTCGAAGTCACGCGGCAGAAGAACCAGAAGAGTTTCCGCCCGTAATTCTCAGGTTGTAACAAGCTACCTTTGGGCCTGTTAAGAGAAATCGATCCTATGGAGGTCAAAGAAATGACCGTAAATGTTACCCCGTTACATGACCGCGTGCTTGTGCGGAGGCTGGAAGAGAAGGAAACCGCGAAGGGCGGGATCATTATCCCCGATACGGCGAAAGAAAAGCCTCAAGAGGGCGAGGTAGTGGCCGTCGGGGCCGGCAAAATGGAAAAGGGCCATCGTGTTCCGCTCGACGTCAAGGTGGGCGACCGGATTTTGTTCGGCAAATACACCGGTAACGACATCAAGATCGACGACCAGGAGTATTTGATCCTCCGCGAGGAAGAAATCCTGGTGAAACTAAGCGGCATGGCCAAAGCGGCATCCGGCAAGAAGTAGCATTTCCCATCCGAAAATCTTGGATGGAGTGAAAAGTTGGATCACCCAGGAGGGTGAGATTCTAATGGCAAAACAAATTGTAACTGGTGAGAATTCGCGTCAAGCAATTCTGCGCGGCGTCAACGTTCTGGCTGACGCTGTAAAGATCACACTCGGTCCGAAAGGACGCAATGCGGTGATCGAAAAGAAGTTCGGGGCGCCCATCATCACAAAAGACGGGGTGACGGTGGCAAAAGAGATCGAGCTGCAAGACTCGCTCGAGAACATGGGTGCGCAAATGGTGCGCGAGGTAGCTTCCAAGACCTCCGATGTGGCTGGTGACGGCACCACCACCGCGACCGTGCTGGCGCAAGCCATCTTCCGTGAAGGTGTGCGAACGGTTGCAGCGGGCGCAAGCCCGATGGCGCTCAAGCGCGGCATCGATAAGGCCGTGGAAGTCGCGGTGGGGGAGATCAAGAGGCTCTCCCGCGAGGTGAAGGGCGACATGATCGCTCAGGTCGGCACCATCAGTGCTAACACTGACAAGCAGGTTGGCAGCATCATCGCCGAAGCCATGAAGAAGGTCGGCAAAGACGGCGTCATCACCGTTGAGGAATCCAAGACGATGGAAACCACGCTTGAAGTCGTCGAGGGCATGCAGTTCGACCGCGGCTACCTCTCACCGTACTTCGTCACCGATCCCGGGCGCATGGAATGCGTGCTCGAGGACGCCGTTATTCTGATCCACGAGAAAAAAATCAGCTCCATGAAGGACGTACTGCCTTTGCTTGAACAGACAGCCAAGATGAGCAAGCCGTTGCTGATTATTGCTGAAGACGTTGAAGGTGAGGCTCTGGCGACGCTGGTGGTGAATAAGCTGCGCGGAACACTGCAGTGCGCGGCCGTGAAAGCCCCGGGGTTCGGCGACCGCCGCAAGGCTATGCTTGAAGACATTGCCATTCTCACAGGTGGGAAGGCCATCACAGAGGATCTCGGCATCAAGCTTGAGAACGTGAAACTTGAAGACCTGGGCCGCGCCAAGAAAGTGACCATCGACAAGGACAACACCACGCTCGTCGCAGGCGCCGGCAAGGCCAGCGAGATCGAAGGCCGCATCAAGCAGCTCCGCGTACAGATCGAGGAAACTACCTCGGACTACGATAAGGAAAAGCTCCAGGAGCGCCTGGCCAAGCTCGTTGGCGGCATCGCGGTAATCAAGGTGGGCGCGGCGACCGAGACAGAGCTGAAGGAGAAGAAGGCTCGGGTGGAGGATGCCATGCACGCCACCCGGGCGGCGGTCGAGGAAGGTATCGTTCCCGGGGGCGGCACCGCTTTGCTGCGCTGCCTGCCGGCCCTAGAGAAGCTCAAGCTCCATGACGACGAAGCCATCGGGGTGAACATCGTGAAGCGCGCGCTCGAAGAACCCACGCGCCAGATTGCCCAAAACGCCGGGCGCGAAGGCGCGGTGGTTGTGGGACGCGTGCGCGAATCGAAGGATGAAAACTTCGGCTTCAACGCGGAGACCGGTGAGTTTGGCGACATGGTCAAGGCCGGCGTGATTGATCCGGCTAAGGTCACGCGCCTCGCACTCCAGAACGCTGCGTCCATCGCCGCCTTGATGCTAACCACCGAAGTCCTGGTAGCTGACGTTAGAGGAGACGAAAAGACGGCCGCTGTTGGTGCAGGCGGCGGTATGGGCGGAACGTACTAAACCCAGACGCTGATCTATTTGTATCGGATCCCGAAGCGCAAGGAAGCAAAGCCGAAGCAGATCAATGTAAATGTGGGGACACGGGCCATAGCGGCCGCGGCTCGCTGAAGGGACGCGGACCGAAGACGATGTAGCAAGGGGCTGGCGATATCGCCAGTCCCTTCCCGTCAGACCACGACTTCCTCGCCGTCTGGAAAAGACGCCGACCTCAGATATACCCATCTGAAGGAATGCCAAGGCGGACTACGCGAAGCTCAATAACCAGCTGGAATTGCGGGTCATCGCATGGTGTTCACATGCGGGCCGCTCGTATGCTCTTCAAATAGGAGAAACGGATGTATCCAGGCTATCAGCCCAAACCGGACGATGTGTTTCATGCTGTGGGCTATACCACCCGAGACATTTCGGACAACACTCATTTCCACCTTCACGGAATTTCTGACCGCGTGAGGATGGAGAATGAAAACCTGTGGCGACAACTCGGTCCACTCGTACGCGCGATGCAGTCGGGCAAGGTCAAGCGCGAGTTCGTCGAAGTGTTATCTGTTGACCCGTTTCTGGGCAATTACGAGATGCCCTACACGGGGCCGCATAAGGAGATGTTCCTGTCTATTGAGTATCTAAGCGATGCCGCTTTTCGCCTTTGCGGCGAGTATGGGATACGGCACCCAGCCGTGATCGAGAGGGTCAAAAGAGCTGACATTCCAGGGAACCACGGAGTCAGCCTTCGTACCGTCCTTTACAGCCGAATTTGAACCTGCGCTTCGGCCTAGCCTCACATGCCAGTGCCTGATGAGTCGTTTATCAGGCACGAGCGCTCGGCGAGGAATATTCACCTCTTTGTTTGACGGGCCTTGGATGAATCCGGGGAATACTGCGCCAGAGGTAAATAGATGGAGCCGAGGTTAGCTGTGGACGCGTCTCTCACGACAATGCAGAGTTCTGATGCATTGGGCAAGACGCGAAGCTGGCGGGTATCTGTGATAGCGCTCTTTAGCCCCTGCTCATAAGTGTTGTTGTCGAAGTCCGGGTGGAAGGTTCGGTCGTCGACCTTGAGAATGTTCCTTGAAGTTAGGGTAAGAGCAGACCCTTTGAGCCACCTCAGGCAAGCTTTGTTGAAGTGCTGCGAAAATTTCAATGGATTCAGTCTCCGAGACGTCCGGGCAGACTGTAATTCTTCCCCCACCTACCTTGCACTTTAGCGCGTCCGGTTCACCTTCTGCCCCTTTCGACCACTCTAGTTCGCTGCACTCTTGTATTTTGTAATCCTTCTTTCGCTCCCAACCATGGATTTCCTTGCAGAGTGTGATGCGTTGCGAGTCAAACTCAACGACTTGCGTAACCGAAAACTGATAAATGAACGCTAGAACAGCGCTGACAAGTGCCCATACGAAGAGCACGTGAAACAAAGTGGAGATTCTCGTCCAGAAGCTGTAAACCCATACCATCCCCGCAAAAAACGCTGCGATTTCAACCAACATCAAGAGCCAAGAACATCTGGGAGGAACCGTCACACGAAACATTCCAGAACTCGAAACGATGCGAATCCTTGGGCCAGCCTTGGGAGGTGCCATCAATCACCGTGTCGTGTTGCACTTTAACGAAAGGTAGGATGCCACGCTTCTTCGCAAGCCCCTACCGCCCTCGCGTAAACAGTTTAGGAGCCGATTGGGTGCCTACTCCGCGCTTTCTAAGCCGCGCGCGCGAGTAGAACGATTTTTGTTTGTGGGTGGAGACTTCGCTGGGCGTCGCATCGCTGTAATGCGCTCAACGATGTCTGAGGGTCCCCGTTCAATCGCGTCAAGCTTCGAGGCTGCGATAAGCATCGCGTACAATTCCTCGTCACCCGTCGGACTCAACAGGCGCTGCTCTGGCGCCGATCGCGCTTCGAGAACTTTGCCATGCCGTTTTGAACTGTCAGTCTCAAGCAAGACGCGAAGATACGGTTCCTGCCACGAGTAAATCATCCGTGCCCCTCCCGACCAGGGGGACAACACACAGCCAAGAGTATACCCGCCTTTCAGCGCAATTTCGCCACGCCAAGAATCTTTCGAATCTTCATTCGATCCATCGTTCCGCGGGGCAATCGGCTGTTGCGGTCAAGCCATGCCATAAAATCCTTCAGCTTCACTTCGCATTCCGCCTTCGGTTCGTAGACGAGAACCTTGATCGGTCGAAATCCGATTTTCTGCCATTCTGCGTCCGAGTAGTTCAAGTGAAAACGCTGAGGGCCGTACGGAATTTAAGAGACATTTTGCCGGGTGGAGCAAAAGCAAACCGGCCATCTCGGTCACAATGTCCACAGTGGATTATATGAGTGTGGTATATGCGAATACTTAGACTTGACTTGTAACGAAAATTAGTTTTACCTGTCGGGCACTGGTGGGGGTCTTTCGATGAGAAAGCTACTCAGTTTACTAGCCGTTGTCCTATGTGCATGCCTGTCAGTCACTGCTGCAAATGATCTAACGAGTCGAGAGGAGCTTACAGTTAGGCAGACGTACGCAAAGCTCATTTTCGGAACGATGATTGACAGTATCCACGCAGCTCTGCGCGGGAAAAAGGATCCGACCGTGACGGACCTGGAAATTCAAATAGCCGACCACAAGTTAGATTTCAAACTGACTGATTTCGCTTCTGGACCTGTGGCAGACATTAGCAAGCGTTTGTACTCCGACCTAGTTACTCCCCCGAATGGTGATGATGTTATTGACATCACGCAATCTAGCTTTGACATGTCTGAAGACATAAGCGCAACGAAGCAAGTCCGTCACACTGAAGAATTCGGAGCAGAAGCAAGGTGGAGCAAAGGACAAATCGTGACCGGAGATCTGTGGAACACTCTGTTTTCCCAAGTTTTGCCTATTATCGAATCCGATAACCACAGCCAATATACGCGTTACGCATCGTTTGCGGTGACAGTGAGCTTGGAAGGTCGTTCGCGAAACTACAAGGCTATGTTCCTATTCGGTAACGGAGAGTACCCCGTTCTCCCTCTCGACAATGTCACTAACAATTCGGCGTTAACAGGGTTCGTGAATGGCTCTGTTTATCCAGGAATTCTGTTGGGTTCTGCCCTCTCGCAGAAGGCTGGTGTCAGGGACTGGCTTCGACAGCATCGATCGAGTGCATCAACGTGTGTTTCTGGACAACGAACGGTATGTTGTGATCCAAGCACGCTTGTGTGTGGGTTAGCCGCCGGCGACGTTGAAGACTCCCAGGGAAGTGCAATTTCGCCACGACCGGTGTCTCAGGCGCCACCTAAACCTTCAGCATCAAGTTCGGGCGTCTTGATGAACACGAGTGCCAGGCTCGGCGCGAGACAGTCGAATCTGAACTGTAGCGACTTCGACCAGCATTTTCCCGGCCCCTCAATAAACCGTCCCAACACGGCACAACACAATACCCTGAATCACAACTCTACCGACAAGCCTTACGGGACTTGCGATTACACGGATCAACCTCATGGATCCATATGCAACGTCATTCCTCGAGTGGACCGACGCCGATCACCTACGGCATTCGAAGTTCGTCGGTTTGCGAGGGGACAAGAACCCCAAGACAAGTTGTGAAAGAGAAGGTTTAGACGAATCGAATCCGACCCTTGGCGTGTGATTCCACATCTCCGGTAACCGCGTTTATCCGGACCTCGGTTGTTCGCCCGACGAAAATATCTTAACGAGAGCGAGCACGAAGGCGTAAACGGTGACTACGTTGAGGGTTTTCAATCGTATCTGAACCAATGCGCCTGCTAGAGCTGAAAACGATTACGGCGAAGTCGCCCACTTTTTGGCTTCGAGGAACGCATTCTGATCATGCCAGACATGCCCGCCCGGCTTGTCACCGATCAAGTCGAAAGCCTGCTTCGCCGCAGTTTTGTCCCGCTCTATATAAGCCATGTAGGCATAACGATTATTTTTGATGTTCACTGTCCCGTAAAGCCGCTCGATGTTGGCGTACCCTTTTTTGACTTTACTCCACGAGATGTCTTGCAGCGTGTCACGTGAGGGATCGCATTGGCAGGCCACGGAATCGGTAAGTTCAAAATAAAGCATCGAACTATCAGGCTCGGGGATATCCGCAGTCACTGCGTTTATGAAGGCTTGCGTTTCGCCTTCCTCCCCGTACCATTTCGGTAGGAGAAATGCTGCATGGTTCTGGTAAAAATAATAGTAGGAGGGCTCAAAGGCGATCGCCTGATCGAATAGCTCTTTTTCGTCTAACTTACTCCAACCCTCTGCCCGAGCAACACTCTGCATTGCGGAGAACCAGTTAGGACTTTTCTCTTGAAGCCGTGCGGCCTCGACTAAAGTCGCTTTCGCCATCCCGGCGCACTTGTCAAACCAATATTGGCCCCCGCTCGAGACGGTATCAGCATAACCGCCGCCGCGGGCTTGCCAGCCCCAGCCGATGTAGGCGTTTGCCAGTGCCACTCGCGCTGCCACAGACTGAGGATCTTTGGCCATCCAAGTTTTAACCGTGTCGACCTGCTGTGCCCACATATTCGATCCATGGGAGGGTTCGGACACCGCGACGTAGAAAGTATGGAGTTTCCAGCCTCCACCGGCGAGTCTATCCTTCCCGGCGCGGACTTTTTGAGCTTCCGAGTCAAGTTCAGCATAGTCCCCGTTCTCAAGCAATCTGGTAATCCGGTCCTGGTAAGCATCAGCCTCCTCCAAAGCACCTACTGGCGTTTGGCTGATAGGCGCATTCGAGAATACCGGCGGCGTTGCCTGGTGTCCGCGGCCGTATGCTCGAATGGTCCGCATTGTGGCGGTCTGACTTAGAGCCTCTTGGCCACAGGAAACAGAAGTCCAAGTGGCGAGGAGCAGCGTCAGCGAACCAAGAACTCGCAGTAAAAGAGCAGGCTTCAATTTTGTTCGAAGGGTCATTGGTCCTTCCCAAAAACCGGATTCACCAGTTCATCTTAGGAAGACGTGATGCGGGGAGAAACTGTTCTGAAGGTCAGGTGCAACCGACAAATCAATTTCGTTTCGCAGCTTAGCGATTTGACGAATAATCCAAGCAACTGTCCGCGTCCTCCACTTGATTGCATCTCGATGTCGGCTCCTGGACCCGAATAAACTTTGGTTGCTTAACGACCATAGGCTCGGGAGAGAGGATGCAATCAGTGGGTTTTACCTAAATATGCTGTGAGCGAGTAGTTCCGTACCGCTCTAGAAGACTTCCATACTGAGGCGCTGCGCGTCTGCCCAGGCTTGTTTCTGGCTCCCGTGCAGGTAGCGCTCTGTGCTTGCCATCGATTTATGGCCGAGGATCAACTTAATTCGGTACGGATTGACGCCGCGTTCTGCCAGTGATGTTCCCCTGCTGTGTTTTAGACAATGAACGTGACGAACGGAATTGGCGATTGGTACGTCGCCTCTTGCAATTCGTGCGCGAGACGCGACTTCGCAGTACTGAGCAAACAGCCGGTTAATCTGTCGTTGACCAAGCGCTCCGCCTTTCTTGCTTACAAAAACGAAATCCGATGGGTCATTGTTGAGGCGCCTTTCCTTTAGCCATATCCGAAGGGCAGTCATCTCGCAAAGCGCAGGGCGTCCGCGATGCTGTACGATCGGCTGTATCGTATTCAGGCTGCTCTTCAACCGACGGATCGTAATCTCCTGGCTCTTCCAGTTCAAATCCCCAATGCGAAGCCGGGCAACTTCCTGATTGCGTAGGCCGTGTGTATAGGCGACCAGCAGCAGCGCGTGATCGCGGCTCGAAACCTTCCTGGCGCATTCCAGCACGTCCAGTAGCTCAGCGTCGCTCAAATGCTTGAGTTCGTTGGCCGCTGTAGTCCTCTGAGATTCGGTTTGTTCAAACATGGCCCCTCTCAACTGGTACTAATGTACATGCTTGTACATGTATTGTCAACCAGGCTCTTGGCCTGACGTCCACAAATAGGCAGATGTGGACATGAAGGATCCTTGTAAGGCTTGTGGAATCAATGTCGCCTTCCAATCTAAAGGGCTTACAGCGTTACGTGGTAAGTGGACATTCGCCATGTTGGCCTTATGGCGAAACACAAGCGAATCAAAAGCGAGGAGATTAGGTAGTTTTTACATACATGCATAGGTATGGATTAGCTTGTGCTAGTCTGTCCATATGAAAACCGAACGGCTAGTAGTCCAGTTGGAACCGCCGCTGAAGAAGGCTCTGGAAGCTCGGTCCAAGGAAACGGGCGTGCCAATCAGCGAGTTTGTACGTAGAACGCTGGTCGAAGCCCTGAAGAAGTCCAAATAGCAGTCTCAGATCGATTTCTGAATTATCACTTCGAGCGGCCTCATCTGGCCCTATCCCTCGCCGAGAATTCCGACGTCATGTCGACGAAAAACTCTGTGTTTTTTTCCGGAGAGCCGATGTACTGAACTACGACGCGCATCGGTTCTTGTGACATCCGTAGTTGGCGCGCACGGGCCCTCGTGGCTGCCCGCGACTCGATCGAGCCTAGAGGGAAATCACCTGGACGCAATCCCGCCCGTCTTGCCGTCGATCCTTCACTCAACGTCGCTTCCTGTCTTCTTTGGGAACCAGATGGGTAAAGTTCCGTCCCGAGCGTATGCTTCGAGTTCGTCGCTCGTCATCCGTTCAAATGCTTTCGTGACTGTGGCATCTTCGAACTCGATCGCTTGCCGGGCTTTGCCCTCGGTGCGGTCCGCGATTTCTTTCGCCGCCTGAACATTTCCCCGCACGGCGTCACGAACCTGCGCTTCCGCGATGAGTTCGGCCCATGTTCGCTTCTCAGGATCATTCGGTACCGGCTCCTCGAGCTTGTTCCTGTACGCGTCCGAAAGAGTCTTACTTTTGGGTCGGCCTAATGGATTTCCGCTTGTTCCCTTCTTCCAGCGATAGGGCTTGCCGGCGTCGGCGATGTGCGGGTTATTGCTCTTTCCCATATTCCTGTTCCTAACGTGAAACTACCTTTGGTTTCGAGCCCATTTCCGAGAGTCGCTCCAGAGCAACCGCCACGAACGCCGGTTCGATCTCCATTGCGAAGCAACATCTGCCCACATTCTCAGCGGCACAAGATGCGTGCCTGAGCCTGAAAACGGTTCGAAACAGACGTCTCCAGGTTGTGTGTGTAGCAAGATCGGCGTCGTGAACAATTTCAAGGGCTTCTCTGTAGGGTGGCGTGATTCAACGCCGGGAAGCACAGGAACGTCGATCTGCCAGACTGTTGTAGGAAAATCGCCGACGTTACGTTTGGGCTTGTGGCCTTGCTTCCAGCCAAAGAAGCAGGGTTCGTGTTGCCACATATAGAAGCTATGAGTTAGGACCGGTTTGTTCTTTACCCAAATGATCTGCTGGTGAACGAGGATTCCGCACTCGCGCATGGCCTTCTCGACCTCGACCTGACGCTGCGACGCGTGCCAGACGTAAATCGCCGCGTTGTCTTCACAGATCGCTAACGCTTGCCGCAGGAAGGCCTCGTAGAATGGGCCCAGCGGTTCCGCCTTGGATTGTCCGCGTACCTACCTTTCCAGTCTTTGTTCTTGCCGTCGGAAAAGCCTTTGGAAGGGTGGTTCTTTGCGTCGTAAGAAACCAAGTAGGGCGGGTCTGTCGCGCAGAGCCTTGCCGTCTTCCCGTTCATCAGCAAGGAGACATCTGAAGCGTCCGAGCTATCGCCGCACATCAGTCGGTGTTTGCCAATTTGCCAGATCTGTCCTAACTTCGTCTTCCATTTCTTTTGCAGTTCGGCGGCTTGGTCGAGCTTTGGTTCTGGGGCACCGATGTCGTTATCACGGAAGCCCTTCAACAGCGCATTGAGTTCATTCTCGCGCCAAAACCGGGATAGATCTGCATCCAGCGACGCTAAAACCTCAGGATTCCATTCCAGGTCGAGTTCGCCGACGCGATTGTCGGCTACGGCCAGCTCCCTCGCCTTCTTGTCCTTTCGGAGATCCAGGTCGCCGCGTTGAACAGCTACCAGCGACGTGCCATCGGTTTCAATGACCGTAATGGAGTCAAGGCCAGCTGCTCGCGCCGCTTCGACGGTCTTGTTCCCCGCAATCACTCGATTGTTGCGGTCAACGACGACTGAGCGGCCGGCGCCATATTTCTCGAGAGACTCGCCGAGCAATTCACGCCCCCGCTTCGTTCCCTTGTTCGCGTTCTTGTCATCGAGGACTAACCGCGAAATCGGCATCGTCCGTATGCTGGGCTTCATACCGTCGCCTCTGAACTACGGGACGAAAACTGTAGTGACTTTTGTAGTGACCCTACGATCAGACGGCCACATCTGCGTACATCCACGCACATGCCTGCCGCAAAATAAGGTCTTGAGTTTTCTATCGCATGCTTGGAATCAAGGCACTTACGGGAGCTAGGTATCCTGTCTTGGGCGCGGGAGGCCCCCGGTTCAAATCCGGGCGCCCCGACCACTAACTTACTGAACTAACTGACTTTCCGTTTCCGCGATTCTTCCGAAACTCTCCAACTTGGGAACATTTGGGAACAATTGCTCTTCGAGCAAGTTCACAGCGTCTCTTTGCGCACTCCCACAAGCATGTGTATAGATGTCCAGAGTTGTCGCCATGTGTGAATGTCCAAGCTGAGCCTGGGCAACTTTCAAGGCGTTCCTTGCGAATGCAATAATGTGCCGTGCGTGTGACGGAGGGTATGCCAGTCGATTCGTTGCAGACCAGCTCTCTTGCACGCGGTTCGTAGTGCCTTTTTTCTGAGATTATCCGCCGCGAGCGGAAGCACTCCGAATCTTTTCGTACGGGTCGCCTCTTGTCTGTCAGTGGCACTGAGGTTTTTTCGGAGAGGCATGGTCGAGGAACTCGATGATCAGGTTCTGCGCTTCACGCACCCTGCCTTAGCGGAAGAGTGTTACCGGAGCTGCCGTGGCGGCGGTTGAGGAATGTGCACCACAAACAGCCTGTGGTCACTAAGGACGGATTGGATCGGCTTCGGATTCCGCCGAAATCCCCGCTTGTCGAGGCAGTCCGATTCGAGCCTCAGGACAGGCCAGAATCGTGACCCAACGCAAGTGGATAGAGAGGCTGCAAAAGGCGACGCTCGGCGACTACTTGCGCGGTCGCGCCTCCCGCCGATTCGCGGGTACACGCCTTCGGCTCCTCGTTACGGGCTTCGTGGTGTCGGCTGCCTCAAACAAATGCCGAATGCCGTGTTCCAACAGGTCGACAGCCCTCTCCAAGGCGCCGAGTTGTCCGACCCGCACTATCGCGACGGACATGTGCAAGTCAAACGATGGGGGACGCAACACTTCAACCGAGTCGAGAGAATTGTTCCCGGCAATAAAGCGCGCTGGCAGCAGCCCGACTCCATAGCCTGACTGAACGAACGCCAGCTGCAGATGTATGTTGTGGATTTCAGCCGCAATCATGGGAGTTAAGCCGGCATGGCCCATCCGGTCGATGAGGCCTGCCCGTAGGAAGCACCCGGGCGGATTGAGCACCCATGGTGCTCGGCCCAAACTTTCCCAATCGCCGTCGACGTTTCCCGCGGCGCTTTGAACGATCTCCACGCGGTCTGTCGCGATAATATTCGTTAGAAGTGGTGGAGGCGCGGTTTTGCCTTTAGGTAAAGGCACGACTGCAACATCGAGCTCACCCGCGATCAGCCGGTTAAATAATTCGGGCGTGCGCTCGCTCAACAGCAGCAGTCTGACCTTGGGGTAAGTTTCAGTCAGTGCCCGAATAGGTTCGATAAGCGTCCCCTCCGCGAGGGGATGCGCGAGCCCGATGCGCAAGAGGCCGTGAGGTTCGGCGTCGCGCGACGCAAGAGATTTCAGCGCCTCCGTCCGCTGCAACAGATCTCGCGCTTGTTCAAGCACCTTGGAGCCCAGCGAATTCAGGCGCGGCGGCTTTACTGAGCGGTCGAGCAACTCAGCACCCAATGCAGCCTCCAGCCTTTGCAGTTGCCGGGTTATGGCAGATGGTGTCCGGAATAGACGATCGGCTGCACCGGCGATGGACCCGGCCTGGGCAAACTCTACGAGAGCGCGTAAATCATCGAGCACGGGAGCCTCCTAAAGTACTCCTGAATCTTCCCGCCCAACGAATAGCAGAATCGTGCGTAAACGGCAACATCATTGTGAGAATAATGAACTTGCGGAATTGTCGGTTCTCCGCTAAAAACCGGTGACTAGAGGCAGTAGAGGTAGCATGAACAGATCAGTGCGTAGAGTGATGGTAGGCGTCGCCGCCTTAGCGGTGGTCGGGATGACCGCAACGCTGGCTGGCGCACAGACCGATAAAGTGAAGGAAAAGCCGCCGATCGCGGCTGGGGGAGCCCATCCAGCGGCTTTTACACTCAACGATGTGATGCAGACGCCATTTCCGTACTACATGGTGGCCGCGCCCACGGGCGCAGCCGTGGCGTGGGTATTCGACGCGAAGGGCTGCCGTAACATCTGGGTAGCAGACCCCTCCCATGGCGCGAAAGCGCGCCAGATCACACCGTACACAGGGGACGACGGTTTCGATATCGGCGAACTCGCCTGGTCGCCGGATACGAAGTCGATCGCCTTCACACGGGGCCAGAGTCTTGAGGATGAGACTCCGGCCAACGTTAATAACTCCCCGAAAGGCCCAATGCCCAAGGAAGTATGGGTGGTTGCCACGGCCGGCGGCGTGCCGCATAAGGTCGGTGCGGGAGACTCCCCTAGCTTCTCGCCCGATGGCAGCCGGCTGCTGTTTGTCGACAAGAAAAGAATTCTGACGGTGGCCGCGAGCGGCGATGGCGAGGCGCAGCCATTGCTCATCGATCAGGGAACAGTGGACTCGCTGACCTGGGCGCCGGACGGCAAGCGCCTGGCGTTCGTGAGCCATCGAGGCAGCCACTCGCTGATCGGTGTCTACGATTTCGTTGACAAAACCATCGTCTGGTTGAGTCCGAGTCTCGACTACGACAGCTCGCCCGCGTTCTCACCGGACGGCGCGCGGATCGCCTTCGTTCATGTGGCCGAGAAAGCTCCCCCCGAATACTTCTCCCAACGCAGCGGACGGCCGTGGTCGATCTGGACGGCGGACGTGAAAACCGGCCAGGGGCGACGTGTCTGGATTGCGGATGCAGGACCCGGAAGTGTATTTCATCCGACGATCTCGGCGAATAACGACGTTCCCTCGGCGACGAACCTGTTCTGGACGAACCATGATGATCTCGTGTTCCCCTGGGAGAAAAGCGGCTGGCTGCATCTATATGCCGTCCCCGTGCAAGGCGGGACGGCCCGCGCACTCACGGTGGGGAAGTTCGAGGTCACACATGTCGTCTTCAGCCAGGATCGCCAGCGCCTAGTCTATTCGTCCACCCAGGATGACGCCGACAGGATGCATATCTGGACGGTCGATGCCGAGCATGGTTCGGCGGTGCGCACCGGCCAGAGCCACGCCATCGAAGACTTGCCGCAGATCGGCGCCGACGGCGCTCTTTTCGCATTGCAGAGCGACGGCAACCAACCGCTGCATCCGGTCGCGTTGAGTGCGGGGGGGCAATGGCGGCGGCTCGCTCCGGAAGCCATCCCGTCCTCCTTCCCGAGTTCCAAGCTCGTGATGCCCCAGGCCGTGACCTTTAGGGCGAAGGATGGCCAGGAAACGCACGCGCAGCTGTTCCTACCACGCGAAACCACCTCCAAGCCGCACCCGGCGATTCTGTTTTTCCACGGCGGCCCTCAAAGACAGATGCTGCTGGGGTTCGATCCCAAGCGTACGTATAGCTGGATATACGCATTTAATCAGTACCTCGTCGCCGAGGGCTACATCGTGCTGTCAGTCAACTATCGCGGCGGTACCGGCTATGGCCTTGACTACAGAGAGGCCGACAACTTCGGCCCCGGTGGCGGCAGCGAGCTCAATGACCTGCTCGGCGCCATCACCTATCTGCGAGGCCGACAGGACGTCGACTCCCATAGATTAGGCATCTGGGGGCCAAGCTATGGGGGACTCATGACGGCCCTCGGTCTCGCGCGCGCCTCAGATGCACTCGCGGCCGGTGTCGATTATGCGGGCATACATAACTGGTCGACGTTCGAGCCAATCGACGGAGGCGATGCGAACCGCCGGGCGGTGGAATCCTCCCCCATCGCGACCATCGACCAGTGGCACTCACGCGTGCTGCTTGTGCAGGCGGACGACGACAGCGTTGTACCCTTCCAGCAGGCCGCCGAACTCATCGAAGGCTTGCGGTCGCACAACATCAACCATGACGTAATCATGATTCCGAACGAAATTCATGAAATGGCACGCTACTCATCGTGGATGATGTTGTTCGATGCGGCGGATGTGTACTTCGATCGGCATCTCGACAAGCGGAGCGCGCCCGCTCCGTAAGCAGGTCCATTACTAGGGAGCCTCTAAAATACTCCTAAAACCTCCTCCCAGCGAATAGCAGAATCGTGCGTAAACGGAAACATCATTGTGATAATAATGAACTTGTGGAATTGTCGGTTCTCCGTTACAAAGAGCAGGAAGCTTAGGAAACCCTGATGCCTCATGCGATTCAAATTCGGCAGACTGGCGGTCCCGAGGTTCTGAGCCGGACACCGATCGAGGTCGGTGAACCCGGGTCGGGTCAGGTGCGCCTGCGCCAGGCGGCGGTGGGCCTCAACTACATCGATGTTTATCACCGCACGGGATACTACTCGCAGCCGCTTCCCTTTATTCCGGGGCTCGAAGGTGCCGGGACCGTCGAGGCGATCGGGCAGGATGTGCGTGGTCTGAAAGTCGGCGATCGGGTGGCCTATGCCGGTCCCGCCAGTGGCTATTCCGAGGTGCGACTCATCGAGGCCGATCGACTGGTGCGCTTGCCCGATGCGATCTCCTTCGATCAATCAGCCGCGATGATGCTCCAGGGTATGACTGCTCAGGTGCTGATCCGGCAGGCTTATCCTGTCAAGGCGGGTGACTTGATCCTCGTGCACGCCGCAGCCGGCGGGACCGGGCTCATTCTCTGCCAGTGGGCGGCCGCTCTCGGCGCGACGGTCATTGGCACCGTTTCGACAGATGCCAAGGCCGAATTGGCCCACGCCCAAGGCTGCAAACACACCATCCTCTATTCCAAACAGGATTTCGTAGCGGAGGTTCTCGGATCTCCGGCGGCGAGAAACTGCCGGTGGTCTTCGATTCCGTCGGCAAGGACACCTTCTTACGCTCGCTCGATTGTCTAAGATCGCGTGGATTGATGGTGACGTTCGGACAAGCTTCCGGGCCAATCGACCCTATTGCACCCGTTCTACTGTCGCAGAAGGGTTCGCTCTTTCTACACGGCCTATCCTCTTCCACTACATCGGGCGACGAGAAGGGCTTGAAGCGTCCGCTAACGAGTTGTTCAATGTCGTGGCTTCGGGAAAGGTGCGCATTAACGTCAATCAGCGTTTTGCACTCAAGGATGCTGCAGACGCCCGCAAGGCCTTGGAAGCGCGCGCAACCTCTGGCTCCACCATTCTGACCATCTAACCCAGTATCCAAAGGAGTTTGCCATGAGCAAGACCGCAGTTACCTCGCCCGAACTCGCGCCGCCGGTCGGCCCGTTTTCCCAGGCGATCGAAGTCGGTGGTTTCCTCTACTTCAGCGGTCAGGTCGGCCAAGACCCGGCCACTGGTAAGGTAGTCGAGGGGGGTATTGTGGCCGAGACAGAGCGCGTCTTCCGGAATCTCTCGGCGGTTCTCAAGGCGGCCGGCAAGAGTTTCGATGACGTTGCGCGCGTCGGCGTGTTTCTCACGAGCATGAGTGACTACGGCGCGATGAATGGCATCTACGCAAAGCATTTCAGTCAGCCCTTTCCCGCCCGCACGACGATCGCGGCGGCCGCACTGCCGCTTGGGGCCTGCGTTGAGATCGACCTCGTCGTCAAGGCTTGAGGCGAAGCACGGAGGCCAATCTCACGAAGTACACGTTTCACATCGTCGATGTTTTCAGTTCGACACCGTTCGGCGGTAATCAACTCGCGGTTCTGCCTGACGCCAGCAGCATTTCGACCGAGGGCATGCAGAAGATTGCTCGCGAATTCAATTTCGGCGAAACGACCTTCGTCCTGCCGAAGAACGATCCTGCGAACACGTGCCGGGTGCGCATCTTCACGCCTCGGACGGAGCTCGACTTCGCGGGGGCTCCCTCGGTCGGCACAGCCTGTGCGCTTGTGATGAAACAGCACGTACGGCTTAGTGATCCAATCCGGCTCATTCTGGAGGAGAATGTCGGTCCCGTGACGGTTGATGTCGCTCAGCGAAACGGGGGGTTCCACGGCACGTTGACGTTATCGGGGAAGATCGAGGCACCGATCGGCGCACCTTCTCCGACTGAACTCGCCGCCGTCCTATCCGTCGAGCCCGCCGCGGTGAGCCAAGTCTTTTTCGCGGGCGTCGGTGTTCCACTCTGTTTTGCGCAACTGAACTCGAACGAGGCCGTCGATCGAGCGGTGATCAATCGGGCTGCCTGGGCGGCAACCCTCTCGCGAGCGTGGTCTCCCCACATCTTCTTCTTCGCAGGAAATCTACGGGATGGCGGCAAGCTCTATGCTCGCATGTGGGCACCCGCGCTGGGCGTCGAAGAAGATCCCGCGACAGGCAGCGCTTGTGCCGCCCTCGTCGGGGCAATGGCATCGAAGCCCGATTTTGGCGGGACGGCCTATCGCCTTTCGATCCAGCAAGGTGTCTTGATGGGGCGCCGAAGCGAAATCGAAGCGGAGGCGCGTAAGAGCGGAAGTATCGTGACCTCTGTCAGCGTTGGTGGTGCCACGGCCTACATCGCAAGCGGCGAAATCGAGGTGCCGCCGTCCGCGCTTGTATCTTAAACCGTCGAGGGCGCCCCCATGCGTGTAAACCGGCGGCAATGAGTGACCAAGACGTGCGGGCTCAGGGACGCCGCCGGCTAAAGCGCTGCGGCTTCTGGATCCAACGATTACGATTCATTAACTGGATTTTGTGGCATTAGAGTTATGAGTAAACGCTGTAGAGGCAGTGGAGGCAGCATGAACAGATCAGTGTGTAGAGTGATGATGGGCGTCGCCGACGCGTGATGTGTGCGGCTCTTCATCAAAGCATCGTGCGCGCGCTGAGCAATGGGGCGACTCGATGATGGACGCAGCATATCCGATGGGCTTCATCGGCCTTGGTACGATGGGAGAGGCCATGGCGCTGACACTCGTCAAGGCCGGTACGCGGCTCCTAGTCTGGAGCCGCACACGTGCCAAAGCTGAGATTCTTGCAGCGGCGGGAGCGGATGTTGCTCGAGAGGCGGCTGACGTGTTCGCGCGCTCCGCAACTGTCTTCCTGATGCTCGTCGACGGCGGAGCGATTGACACAGTCCTCGACCGCGGTGGCGCTGCCTTCGCGGCCCGGGTGACGGGACACACGGTCGTGCACATGGGTACGACCTCGCCGGCCTATTCGCGTGAGCTCGAGGCAGACATTCGCTCTGTCGGGGGGCACTACGTCGAGGCACCGGTCTCCGGGTCACGCAAGCCCGCTGAGGCAGGCCAACTCGTCGCCATGCTCGCCGGCGACGCAGACGCCGTCGCTGACGTTCGCCCGCTGCTAACCCCAATGTGCCGGGAGACGATGATCTGCGGGCCGGTACCGAACGCTCTTCTAATGAAGCTCTCGGTCAATCTGTTCCTGATCTCGCTCGTTACCGGCCTCGCCGAAGCCGTGCATTTTGCCGACCGCCACGGCCTCAACCTTAATCAGTTCGTGGCAGTTCTAAATGCTGGGCCGATGGCAAGTGACGTCTCGCGCGTGAAGGCGCCAAAGCTCGTCAGCCGCGATTTCGCGGTCCAGGCAACGATCTCGAACGTTCTGGAGAACAACCGCCTAATCGCCGAAGGCGCTCGCGAGGCAGGCGTCGCCTCGCCACTGCTCGATGTTTGCCACGCGCCCTATGGCGAGGCGCGCGCGCTCGGTTTCGGTGACGCTGACATGGCTGCCGTTCTCAAGGCCATCGAGGCACGCAGCGACCTAATAGATGATTAGTTTCTTCCTGCTCAGCCTGCCAATCTCTGCAGTCATCGGAGTTGGGTGGGCAGCGACGCGGACGCGTCTCGTTGCCCAAGGCGCGCTTGATGCGCTAAACGCCTTCTCGTTTCGCTTTGCGCTCCCAGCCCTCCTTTTGCGCCTCATCGCGGGCCAGCCACTTCGTCAATCGTTTAATCCCGAGTTCTACACCGGCTACCTCGCATCGGGCGCGATCATCTTTGTGTTGGTTCTCGGCACTTCGCGCGTCGTCGCCGCGCGGGACCTCTCTAGCGCCGGCGCCCACGCGACCACGGCAACTGTAAGTAACCTTGGTTTCCTGGGGCCGCCGTTGATGCTCGCCTTCTTCGGCGAACGTGGAGCAGGCCCGCCTTTCTCGGCGGTGCGGCCGGCCCGACGGCACTCTTCGCGCTCGGCGGGGCCCTCGCTTTGCAGCGTCTCGACCGCCGAACCGCCGTTGCCGCGTGCTTGATTACCGTCGCAAAACTCGCTGTTTACCCAATGCTCGTATGGCTCGTTCTCGGACGGATGATGCAGCTCGATGCGTTCTGGGTGAATGTTGGCGTTCTGATCGCGTGCCTGCCGTCGGCCGGGAATGTCTATGTTCTCGCCCAGCGGTATGATGCCGACCCCCAGCAGGTCTCCGCCGCGATTCTTCTGTCCACGATTCTCAGCGTGGTGAGCTTTCCGTGCGTGGCTTGGCTCGCACTCGACTAAAGCGCGTCGCTATCTGCACCAACGTGAATGACGGCTTCAACGAATTTGATCGCCCAGTTACTCTTCGAAACCTAGACCTTTCTGGGCCGGACCACACCGACCGGTAGGCGCTCAATTCTCTGCATTTCGAAACCACGGAACTCGTCGGGGTCGCTTAAATAGTCGGGTACCATGTCGAGGCGTCGCGACCCCAGAAATTTTCATTGCCAACGACGAAGGTTGACACGCCGAACACACCACCGCCAATGGCCCACTAGGTGTTTTCGCGCAAGCGTTGCTTGACCTTTGGACCGTTCAAAGCTCTCTGCGGATCTGGAACGCCGCGCTCCCGCGCACGGTCAGCCAGAATCGTGCGTGAACGGCAACATCATTGTGATAATAATGAACTTGTGGAATTGCGGGTTCTCCGTTACAAAGACGAGGAAGTTTAGGAAACCCTGACGCCTCATGCGATTCAAAGGAGAGGTCGAGACCGGTCAATGGCAGTTTCAGCTACTTTTCCATGCTGGGTGTGACCCCGCAAATGGGACGATTGTTTGGTCCGCAGGACTTCGCGCTTAGTTTCGCGGACGCCATCGTGAATAGTCAAAAATTTAGCATCCCAACCAAAGTCAAGATGCGAGAGGAAAATGTCATATGAACAAAAAGAAAGCGGGCGTAGCCTTCTAGGGCCGGTGACATTTAATTACGATTTTGTCATCAACGACAAGGTTCACCATTCAGGCCTCGAAGTCTGGCAGGTGTGCAAAATTGATGGGCAGTGGAAGATCTTGTCCGTTGCCTGGACGATCTATCCATAGTCACAGCTGACAGCCAACAGCGCTCCAGAGAACAAGGCGAGCTTATGCCTGGTGATTGCGCCGGACCGCTGAAGAAGGGAAAAGCTGATGGTGATTTCTGCGCCGTCCGCCAGAGGGAAGGATCTGCCTCAACAGTCTCTGCACGATGTGGCGTCGCCAAGAACGTATTGGCGTTGGGATGACGCTGTGGCCGACAGGGCCTACAAGAGGAGAAGAAGCGAATGAAATCGAGATTGGCAACTTCAATACGCTCTAGCTTTCTGTACATGAATCTGAGGGGGCGCATTCTGGTCTCCACGTTACTGGCGGTGATCGTAACGGCTGCAGTCTGGGCGCAAAGTGCTCCTGCCGTCTGTTCGACAGAAGCGCGAAAAGCGATTCAAGCGCGTGTGGCGATGGACAAGAACACAATCGAGAGGATGCTGGCTCCGGATTTATACGTCCAAACTCCCGACCGAAAACTAACACGGCAGGAATTTATCGATGCAATCTTCTCCCGCCCGTATGCCTTAACGCGATTTGACGCCACCGTGCTCACGGTCGAGCCCAGAGGCAACGACTGGGCGGCACTCGTACTTGAGAAACTAGAGGGCGAGATTAAGGACAACAGTGGCAAAACGAGCAAGATCTACGTCATGGGGGTTGTACGGGATGGCTGGGGAAAATTGAACGACAACCAGTGGATCCTCCTATGGTCCGAGCAATTGGGCCAGCAACTGTGGGAGGAGGAGGTTCCGCCGATCGCAAACTGGTGAAGGAGTTTTCAAGTGATGTTCTCTGCCGGTTCCGATTCAGCTAGCAATTGCTGTTGTCGGCGGTAAACCTCGGGGTAGCAAACCGTACTAACGTCCCCGAACTCACCGAAAACCGCCTCAACAAAACTCGGCCGCACCGGTCCAGCCGGACGCTCAGGTGCCTTCGCCTTGGCGAAAAGTGCTTGTCGGTTCTAATGGTCTGCGCGCCGGATGGCGTCTGTCCATCTTCCTGGGGTTGCTTGCGGCGCCGTCTGTGTGTGTCGTTGCTCTCCCGTCACCGCGCCCTTTGGAAGGGCGCTCGGCGGCTGAGAACTTGGTTCATTGGAGGAATGAAATCATGGAAATACTATTCAATGATATCCGGTACGCCTTCCGCATCATGCGGAAGAGTCCCGGCTTCACTCTCATAATCATTCTCACGCTGGCATTGGGAATTGGGGCGAACACATCGATTTTCAGCATCGTAAACGCGGTGCTATTGCGTTCCCTGCCGTACTACGACCCCGGTCGTTTAGTGAAGATCACTTTCAACAATCCTGGAATAGATTTGCATGACGTTCGCTTCTCAGTTCCCGAGTTGGAAGATCTGAAGTCAAGAGCTGGCGTCTTCGAGGAAGTAAGCGTTGTCCTCTCAGGGCCTACCAACTTGACCGGCGGCGAACAACCGAAACATCTTGAAATGCTCGAGGTGAGCCCCAACTATTTTTCCATGCTCGGCACAACTCCAGAAATCGGGCGGTTATTTGGTCCGCAGGACTTTGCGCTGGGTTTTGCAGATGCAACTGTGATTAGCGATGGCTTGTGGCGCCGCTCTTACGGCGGCGACCCGAATATTCTCGGAAAACATCTACGGATGGACAACGATCCGTACACGATTGTGGGAGTGGTTCCTGCCGGATTTCGCCACCCCGGAAAGACGATCGCGGGGGATGTGGAAGTGTGGGTCACGTGCGGGTTCAGCGGGGATCCTTATCCGAAACCCGCGCGCAACGTGAAGGTGGCGCGCGAGGCAATCGGACGGCTGAAACCTGGCATCGATGTAACGCAGGCTCAGTCGAGGCTAACCGCAATGGCCAGCGAACTCCGAACTGACTTCCCGAATGACTATCCTCCTGAGGCCAAATGGTCCATCGAGATCCAACCTTTGCAGGACGCACTCGTTGGCAATGTGCGTCCCCAACTGCTGGTATTAATGGCCGCGGTAGTCCTAGTCGTGCTAATCGCATCCGTGAACATCGCAAACCTTCTTCTGGCTCGCGCTTCAGGAAGACAGAGAGAAATGGCAATGCGGATGACGCTTGGGGCTGCCCGTTTTCGCATGGTGCGCCAGATGCTGACGGAGTCGCTGGTGCTCTCCTTTATCTCGGGTGTGGCAGGAGTGCTCGCAGCGAAATTGACCTTGAGTTTCATCATTCGCTTTGTTCCCGCTTCGGTTCCCCGGCTTGCTGAAGTGGGTATAGACCGGACGGTGCTGCTTTTTGCTCTTCTGATTTCCATCTTCACCGGAATCATATTTGGGCTCGCTCCAGCTTTTCAGGCAATGAAAGCCGATATGACTGCCGCAATTCGGGAAGGTGCTCAAGGCTCCGGTTACAGCGCTAAGACATTCCGGTTGAGGAGTGTGCTGATTGTGTCTGAATTGGCGCTTGCTGTTGTGTTGATGGTTGGAGCCGGCTTGCTCCTGCGGACTTTCTGGGGATTGCTTCAGGAGAATCCGGGTTTTAATCCTTCGAGAGTAGTTACTGCAAGCATCTACCTACCGGTACCGAACGATCCCAAGATGGATATGTATAGAGACTTCTCAAAAAAGACATCTTTCATCAGAGACGTCATCCGGCGTGTGGCCACGATTCCAGGAATCGATCGGGCTGCCATGACGTCGGATTTGCCCGGCGCGCGTCCCGCGATAACCGCGGCGCTGGTGATTGAGGACCGCGCGACCGATTCATCGCAAGGGTTAACAGCGGAAGTAATTTGTGTGAGTCCCGATTATTTCATGCTGATGCAATCCCCATTGATTCGTGGGCGTTTTTTCCTTGAAGGCGATGAAGGCGGAAAGCAGGAGGTAGCCATCATTGATGAGACTACGGCGCGACGCTATTGGTCGGGCATTGATCCTGTCGGCAGGCGCTTGCGGTTGGGGGGAAATCGCAACCTTCCCCTTTCTTGGGTAACCGTGGTCGGAATCGTCAAGGATATGAGGCAAGACGGACTCGACACAGTTGGTGTCCCCCACATATTCAGACCTATCTATCAGCAATCAGGGCCGAGGAGTAAGGACATGAGCGTGGTGGCAAGGACGCCTCTGCCCGCATCACTCCTCGAATCGCAGATTCGGAGTGAGATACAAACTGTCGATCCTGCTCTGCCCGTATTCAATGTCCGGTCGATGACCGATGTGATGGATGTTTCAATTGCTCCGCGCCGATTCTCGGCGGAATTGGTTGGAGTGTTCGCGGCCGTCGCGATGCTCTTGTCCTCCATTGGCATCTATGGCTTGCTGGCCTACGTGGTTGGGCAGAGGTCTCGTGAGATTGGAATCCGAGTCGCCTTGGGAGCCCAGCGGCCTGATATTCTCAAACTCATTCTCGGCAAAGGGCTATTGCTCGCCGGTACTGGAATTGCGATTGGATTGATCCTTTCTGCAATCTCAGCACCCATGATTGCAGGTCTTCTGTATGGCGTTCATCCGATTGATGTGATCGTCTTCGTAACAGTCCCGCTGATTTTGTTGGTTGTCGCCTTTCTGGCGACTTACATTCCGGCTCGTCGCGCGACGATGGTGGATCCAATTATTGCCTTACATGAAAGCTAGAACTGCGAGGCTAGAAACATAACCGACTGCCAAGGAGAAGAAAGTGTCCGTTTACGAAAGGCTAGAGGCTCTCAACATCGGAAGATGCGGCGTCGATGCTAGTCAACCGCGAAACTTTAGCATTGGCGTTTGCTAGTTGAAAAGCGTATGTGGCCGCAGAATTGGTCGTCTACAAATTGGTTCAGAAAGGTCTCGGCAAGGCAGGCGTGGCGGTGGCGCGCAAGCTCGGGATCCGGTTATGGATCATGTTGCGGGATGAGATTGATTATGACGAGTTCTGTCGTCGCGGACAGAAGCAGCAGAAAAGCGGTGAAGCCTGTGCGGGGATGCCAGAAACGCCGTTTGGTGCGAACCGTCACCGTCCGGTTGATTAGGCTACCCGCCCTCCCGGAAAGCAGGGAGTTCGAATAACTCATCATGGTCTGCCATGATCGAAGAGATGCTTGGTGGGCAACACCGAAGCGATGAAGTGACACGGGGCTAAGCGAGTAGGGTGGACACGGATTAGAGATCGACGACCGAGAAGGCCCGGTCTAACAATAGCGCGCTCCTGCGCGAGCGCAGCGGTGTGCCCGAAGGAAAAAACAAAGACTCTTACAGGTAAATAAAGATGAAAAGACACTCTTGATAATAGCCGGCCTCGTTAGAGATACGGCGTGTATCGGGAGTTGGGTGCGTAATGAGCGCACGAGCCCTTGATAGCAGCGTCCGTTCTCGGATTAGTGACCGCGAGGAGTCCAAAATGTCTTTGAAATTATAGAGTTCTCAGGCCTAACTAAATCCTTCGCCAAATTACACGCAACTTCTGTGATAGCACTAGGCTTGGGATTCTGGCGATGCACCAACCGCCGACGTGGACGCGCGCTCAACGAGCGTATAGTCAAAAACGACATCTTGTGGTACCGACATCGTAGGCGTTCGCACTGGGTCCAACAGCAAAGAGACACCGTGCTCGACCATCCTGTCGATGGGTTGTCGGATCACTGTCAGTGGTGGCCAGGACTTCAGCGCCGTTGGCGTGTCATCAAATCCGGCCACGGAGAGATCGCCGGGAAGCTCCAGCCTCCGCTGTTGCGCCACCCACACTACGCCTGCCGCCATATCGTCGTTGCTGGCCACGATCGCCGTCGGTCTATTCTGGAGATCGAGAATTTGTTTGGCAGCGACGCGCCCGGACTCAAAGGTGAAGTCCCCCTCTCTGGTGAGTTCGATCTGCACTGGAATCCCGGCTTTTCTCAACGCGTCCTGATAGCCGGCGCGCCGCTCCAGGCTGTCGGCGTGAGTGGGCGGACCGCTGATGAACCCGATTCGCCGATGCCCAAGCCGAATCAGGAATGTGGTCAGCTTTCGAGCCGCAGATCGATTATCAATTCGTACAGTATTCATATTCGGCAATGGACCTGCGGCCGCAATTGCTGTTGCTTTCATTTCGGAAAGCACCGCATTTCCGACGAGTAGCTCGGCGTAAGGCGGAATGAGCAGCAGACCTTGAACACCACTGCGAGCAGCGTTCAGCACCAGCTTCTCGGTCGATCTCTTGGTTGGACTATTGCTCGTACGGACGAGTAACTGAGCCCCGTAGGCTGTGCTGGCATTGATCGCAGCCAGAAGGACTTGCGCCAGGAAAGGAGTCTGCTGATCTGAACAGAGCAGAGCGATTCGGCTGCAGCCGCCGCTCGCGAGCCTGCGTGCCTCATAGTTTGGAACATATCCGGTGTTGCGAATCGCCTGACGCACCCTGGCGCGAGTCTGGTCACTGACCTTGCCGGTGCCATTGATGACGTTCGAGACCGTCATCATGGATACACTCGCCTGCTCAGCAACCGTCCGAATCGTTACGGCTGTGCTGCTACGACGTCGCCCTGTCCTTTTGAGCATTACCATCGATGATCCCGGGGGATGGGGTAAAGAGATCGGGCCCTAAGGCAGAGCATAGGCAATGATGCCACCGCCGACCTTCACCTTGGGATTCTTACCACCGCCGGAGGACACCGCAAAATACTGCTTGCCGTTAACGGCATACGTCGAGGGCGTGGCAACGCTCGATGTCGGCATCGTGTCTTCCCACAGGAGCTTGCCCGTCAGCTTGTCGAACGCGCGGACCTTGTTGTCGTAGACAGTTGCGGCAATGAAAAAGATGCCGCCTTTCGTGACGACTCCCCCACCATAGTTCTCACTGCCGGTGGAGGGGTCATTCAACTCCGGATAATAACCGAACGGAATCTGCCAGACATATCGACCCGTGTTGAGATTCAACGCATTCAGCGTGCCCCACGGCGTGCTGACCGCAGGGTAGCCATCCGGGTCCAGGAACTTTGTATAGCCTTGGAACACATAGTCGACGTTCGCGCTCGCGTTGTCAGTTGTAGTCGCCGGCTTCGAGTTGTCATCACTGATGTAAGTCGTCAGGCCGTCGATCTGAGTCTTGCTCAGGCTGCCTTCAAATCCGGGCATCCTCCCCGATCCATGGGCAATCATTTGTGCGATCTGCTGGCTCGCCATCCGCTTGGTCAGTCCAAGCAATGCAGGGAACGACGGGGGGTTGCCCTTGCGGTCGACGCCGTGGCAACCGGCGCAGGAGGCGTTGTAGATCTCGGCAGCAGAGGCCTCGCCGCTGGTCTTCTTGACCTGCGCCCGCAACTGCAGGATGTAGGCTTGTTCGTTGGAGTTGATATAGAGAATGCCGGTCTTGGGGTCCCAGGCAGCGCCGCCATATTCGCCGCCACCATCCAGTCCCGGAAAGATGACGGTGCCCTCGAGCGAGGGTGGATCAAAGCGGCCACGGTTGCTCAGCGTGGCCAGGTGCGCCCGCACCGCCGCCTTGGCGGCGGGCGTGCGCTGGGTCAACGTCTCCTCCGTGAGTCGCTGACGAGCGAACGGTTCAGGCGCCGCAGGCAAGGTCTGGCGTGTCGCGAGCTTTTCGCCCGGAATGGTGCTTGGAAAGGCGGAAACCTCCTGCACCGGAAATAGGTTTTCGCCCGTGACCCTGTCGAACACCCAGACGAAACCGTACTTCATAATCTGGGCTACAGCAGGAATGTCCCGACCGTTACGGCGAACGGTGACGAGCGTCGGTGGCGTCGGTGGATCGCGATCCCACACGTCGTGGTCCACGAACTGATGGTGCCACAGACGCTTGCCGGTATTGGCGTCAAGCGCCACCAGCGAGGTGCCAAAGAGCGTATTGCTCTCGCGATCGGCGCCGTAGAAATCCTTAAATCCCATGCCCGCTGACGCCAGCGGAAGGTAGACAATGCCGCGCTCAGGATCGAGGCTCAGACCGGACCATGCGTTGGCACCATTCGCAGTCTTCCATGCGTCCTTGGGCCACGTGTCATAACCAAATTCGCCGGGATGCGGGATCGTGTGGAAGATCCACCTCAGCTTTCCGGTGCGCACGTCATAGGCGCGAATATGACCGGGCGTCGCGCCAGTGCTACCGAGGATAATGAGGTCTTTGTAGATCACGCCGGGCGAATTGACGTTCACCGATACCGAGCGTGGATCTCGCCCAAGGTCCTGACTCAGGTCGACCTGGCCGGTATCGCCGAAACTTTCGATCAGTTTTCCGGTGTTGGCATCTACCGCCATCAGTCGATTGCGCGAGGTGAACAAAATCCGCTCATCAGTTCCGTCGGCCCAATAGCAAACGCCGCGCAATCGCCCATTGCCGCTAACCGGTGCTCCCTCAGCCGGATCGTAGACCCAGTTCTGCGTGCCAGTGGCCGCATTGAGACTGAAAATGCGCCCCTTCGGAGAGGCGAAATACATGCGTCCTTTGACGACGATGGTGTCACCTTCCATGTCGTTGGTCGGGGCGCCATCACCAGTTTCAAACGTCCACGCGACCCTCAGGCGTTTGACGTTCTTTGTATTGATTTGGTCGAGCGTCGAATAGTGTGTTCCGTGCGGATTGCCGTGATAAACCGCCCAGTCCGCACTAGAAGCCTGCGAGGAAGGCTCGGCGCCTGTAGCGGAGGAATGGGCCTGAGCGTTAGGCCCTTGCACCTGGCTGGAGGCGAGTAATGCACACGCCACTGCAATTGCGATTCGTTTCATTGGCTCATCCTTCGTGGCGAGCGTATTCGCGTTCGCGTCACCCGCTCTTATCCATGTTTTTGGTTCTTGCGCCGCTTACTTGCCAGCTGCGGAATGGGTTTCTTCGCTTATTCATGACGCAGCGCCGACGCAAGAAAGTACAGAGGTTTAGCGTTAAATGCAACGCGGACTGTGCGGAGCCCCAGTTGTGTTGACGTGCCCGGCATGAGTCCGATACTGGAAACCTCTTCACCCGAAAGTCATCACTAGTATCGGTGGAGAAGTCACTTGAGCTTTACGAGAGGACTCAATCGTGACGAACAGAGAAGCCGGAATCAATGTAGTCCGCGAAATGATGGGCGACCAGGCGGCCGCAAAACTCAGCGCTTCCGCTGACTCAAACACCTTCGGTGCCCCGATCGCTGGCTACGCGGTCGACCAGGTTTTTGCAGATATTTGGACTCGTCCCGGTCTGGACAGGCGCTCCCGCAGCCTAGTTTCGATGTCCGTCATGATTGCCATGCGTCAGCCCCATGAATTCGCCATCGACATGGGGACCGGGCTCAATAACGGCCTCACATTGAAAGAAATCGAGGAAGTTCTCATCCAAGCGCTGCCATACGTTGGCTATCCTGCCATCGCAACAGCACTGTTTGCTGCTGCCGAGGTTATCAAGGAGCGGGGGCTGGACGTTGACAAAAACTACGCTGGCCACCGCGGCCTGCTTTGACACTAAACGGCATCCGCACCGCCGACTTAGCATCATTCATGAGGGCGCTCCTTGTTGTAGGCGTTGATGCGAACGATCAAAACCTACCTCAAACGCAGATTGTTACGAAACTCTGTTGACCGTCCGAAAATAAATGCGAAGATGCCCTCGTAAAAAGCGAGGCATCTTTTTTTATGGGCTATGTGCAGGGTGAAGGCCGGACCCAAGCGACCCTCTTTCCGGTCACTTTAGAAGAGTTGATTCCGGACGATCACGTGTGCCGTGTCATCGATGCATTTGTTGATCGGTTGGACATGGCGGGTTTGGGATTTGAGCGTGCCGAGGCGGCTGAGACTGGGCGGCCAGGCTATGATCCGCGCGACCTGCTGAAACTCTATCTGTACGGCTATTTGCAGCAGATCCGTTCCTCGCGGCGGCTGGAGTCTGAGTGCCGACGAAACATCGAGTTGATGTGGTTGCTGGGACGGCTAGCTCCAGACCACAAGACGATAGCCGAGTTCCGGCGCATGCATCGCGAAGGCGTAACCGCTGCGGGAGCCGAGTTGGTGCGGCTGGCGCGCTCGGTAGGCTTGGTGAAGGGCCAGTGGGTCGCCATTGACGGCTCGAAGTTCCAGGCTGTCAGCAGCGTGAAAAGTGTGCGCGAGCGTGAGGCGCTGGAACGCTACCTGGAACAGTTGGAGCAGAGCGATGAGCAAGACGAGGTGGTCATCGACCCCAGTGCTGTGGCCAGTGCGCTGGAAAAATTGCACCGGCACCCGCAGCCGGAAGTTGCCTTCATGCGCACCACTCACGGTTTTATTCCTGCTTACAACGTGCAAGCCGCCATCGATGCCGAACACGCGTTGATCGTGGCGCAGCAAGTGACCGTTCAGGCCGGCGACAACGGCAGCCTGCAGCCGATGGCGGAAGCCGCACAGGCAGCGATGGGCGGGCCTGCGCAGCCGATCAACGTGGTTGCCGATGCGGGTTACTCGAATGGACAGCAGGCCGAAGCCTGCGAAGCTAAGGGCATCTTGCCGCATGTGCCTGCTAACCGTGGCGTGAACAGTCGCGGAGACGGCACGCTGTTCGACCGCACGGAATTTACTTACCAACCGGAGAGCGACACGTTCCTATGCCCGGCCGGGCAGACCCTCGCCCGCAAACAACTCATGCGGAAAGATCGTACCGTGGTCTATGCAGCACAACCCGAAGTCTGCGGAGCCTGCCCTCTGAAATCGCGATGCACCGTGTCGCCGCGACGAATCGTTACCCGTCACCTGCACGAAGAGGCCCTACAGCGCATGCAACAACGGGCCACGCCGGAGGCGATGCGGCTACGACGAGCCACCGCGGAACATCCATTTGCCAATTTGAAATACCGTATCTTCGGACATCCACGCTTCCTGCTGCGTGGACTGCGGGGAGCGCAAACGGAAATCAGCTTGGCCGTAGCCGCCTACAATCTGAAACGCATGCTGAACATTCTCGGCGGACGCAAGCTGCATGTAGCCCTGCAAGCCATCTGATCTCGCTCCCACCGACGATGACGTGAATTTGCCTCCGCAAAATAAAAAACGATGCTCCGGTACTCGGAACATCGTCTCTTTTATCGCCCTCGTTTCGTAACAATCTGAAACGGGCGCCCTTTTATAATGCGTTAATCGGGACTTGGGGAGTGTAGCCGGCCCCGCCTATTTCTTCCTTCTAGAGTCTTGCCCCTTCTTCATGAAGTAGTCCATTGTCGGTTGCAGTTGCTCCGGATCGCGAACACATTTCAAGAATATCTCAAGCATGTTGAACTCCCTCATGCCACCTATATACCGATAATCTGCGGGCAGCGGTGGTCCTCCCGCTTGGCCGGCCGCTGGAATGATCTCGGGGAGTTGGACCGCGTACATGCTGCCACCACCGAGCGCCTGATGGTCATACTTCGTGAGCCAAACGCAGTTTCCAGAATCAAGCATGTAGTTGGCGGAGACTATGGCCCATTGACCGCCATCTCCCGGTGAAGGACTTTGACAATTCCAAAGCAGAGCCTGGGGAACGTAGGCTGCAGGATCTGTAAAGCCGTACTCATCTAGCAGCACCTGCCTCAGATTCCTCTGATGAACGAAACTCTCCACTTCGGGGAGAGCGTGATTCCAGTCGAGATTGGAGTCGTTGACGAGGGCGTACCCCGGCCGTCCCATGCTTAGAACATTTAAGTAGGGAATATAATTTGGATAGGCGCGGGTGGCAGTAACGATGGAGGTCAACACAAGCCCTAGTGTCAGCCAGCTTCCGAAACGTGCTGCTTGCGGGTTCGAACTACCTAGTAAGTTCAGCGTTTGCGGGAGGGGCGCAAGCAGCAGGACCAGAAGTGCCAGCGCGACCGAGAAATGCCGGATGCTAATGTCCAAACGGTTCAGCATGCAGGCAGTAACGAAGATCACCAAAGATACCCAGATGCTACGCCATTGCAGACCCGTACCGGCGTGTATCGGACGTCGCGCAGGTGAACCGCGTCTCACAAGGAAGGCCGCTGAGACCGCAACAAGAAGCAGCAGAAGGAATGTCAACTGTGATTTCAAAACGAAGAGTACGGGGAAATAAAACCACACTCCGTGCGGGTAAGCATGGCCGAGGATGAAAGTGGGCCGGCTCGAAGCACTGAAGGCAAAGAGGACCAATCCGCGCAGATATATCCAAACGGGCATTAGCAGTCGCCGCAGGACCGGCGAGGCGGGAAAATGCGGGATGACCCCGAATGAATCTGTTGGTTCATTCCAGGAGAGGACCAAATACACCATGTAGACGAACAGTGCAGACCACAGAGTTCCTACCGCGATATTGCGCCACGCTCGCCGGCGCCAGCGTCGGAGTTCAGCCTTCTCAACTGGTTGCTCCGGTAGCGGCTTGAATCGCAAGCTCAATGCAAACCCAGCAAACACAAAGAACAATAGTCCCGATGAAAACTTCGAGAGCAGAGCGCCAGCAAGCACCAGGCCAAACTTCACAATCGTTCCCTGCGATGGGGAACGCCACATATTCGGGAGTTGCCAAACGGTAAGCACCCAGAACAATGTAACTGCGATGTCGGTGATCACCAGCGGCCCAAACGAAAGAAAGGCTGGCATGGTCACGAAGGCAGAGAGGCACAGCAAGCCGCCCCAAGAACCGCCCAGCCGAGCGCCGCAAACATAAAGAACGAGTCCTAACAGCAAGGTCATCAATAACATGAACGCCCGCGCCCAAGCCAGCGTGGAGTAAGGGTCATTCCAGCGCATAAGGAACCAGTGTCCGAATACCCACTCACCCAAATATGCGTTGAACATTTTGTTGCTGAACTTCCACGAGAAATGGGAATAATCGGCATTCGCTCCGCGTAGAACCAGTGGCAAGGCCGCGACGACTTTCGCCAACGGAGGATGCTCCTCGTTCATCCGCATATCCAATTTCTGGAGATAGCTCACCCCTGCGGCAATGTGAGCGATTTCATCGAAGGTCACGGATTCGCGCCTAGCGGCCCCGCCCGCAAGAAGCGCCATGAGCGCAAGAAGCAGGACTGCCGCAAAAGTGATGATGATAGGACGTTCAGGTATTTTCAATTGCAGGACCTCATGCGATGCGAGGGTAGTTGCCAACCCTTGTCGTCCCACTGATGCTCAAATCCACACTCCCTGTGCAGGTGGCTACCGAAGTCTATCTTGTGGAGACGCCCGCAAAGGGGGAAAGTTTGGCTGCCGCCATTCCCGACTGCTGATTAGTTTGAATGTATAGGTCGGAGGAGGAGCGCTTGGTGTAAAAAAGCTGAACTCAGCTGCACGCTGATTCAGAAGCACTAAGGAGGCTCCCCCATGCAACCTATGTATTACATCGGACTGGATGTTCACAAGCGGAAGATCAGCTACTGCGTGAAGGAGGGCAGCGGCCGGATTCATGCCGAGGGTTCGATTTCCGCCACACGCCTGGACCTGGACCACTGGATGCGCTCGCTTCCGCAGCCGTGGAGCGCAGCGATGGAAGCGACCATGTTCACGGGCTGGATCTACGATCATCTCAAACCACATGCTGCCGCGCTGAAGGTGGCGCATCCGCTGATGCTGCGGGCTATTGCCGCCGCAAAGAAAAAGAACGACCGCATCGACGCCAGCAAGATTTGCGACTGCTTGCGCTGCGATTTTCTTCCCGAGAGCTACATGGCCTCGACGGCGATTCGCGAGCGCCGGCGCACGCTGCGCTATCGCAATCTGCTGGTGCGCCAGATGGTGCAGATGAAAATCAAGATCAGCGCGCTGCTAATGGAAGCAAAAGACCGACCGTTAAGATGCGCAACTGCTGCTGACGTTGATGATGGAAGATCGCTTTCCACGGATCTGGGTGCCCAGTCCGGAGAATCGCGATGTGCGTCAACTGCTGTGGCACCGGCATCGGCTGGTGCAGATGCGTACACGGATCATGAATCAGCTGCAGGCGTTGGCCATGAACGAGGGCTATCGTTGGAAGGAAAAGCTCTTCAGCGAACAGGGGCGAGCGCAGTTAGAGAAACTCGCGTTAGCTCCTTGGGCCAGTCGCCGCCTGCACGAGTTGTTGGAGTTGCTGCTGGGGTACCGGAAAGGAGGAGAGATGAATTGGGCTATTCTCGTTGTTGCCGGACTTTTTGAGGTTGGATGGGCCATTGGGTTGAAATACACCGAAGGCTTCACCCGACTGTGGCCTACTGTCTGGACAGTTCTAGCGATGATCATTAGCCTTGGACTACTAGGCATCGCGATGAAGGCACTTCCGGTCGGCACGGCCTACAGCGTTTGGGTTGGGGTGGGAGCTGTCGGCACCGTCGTACTAGGGATTGTGCTGCTTGGAGAGTCGGCGGGCCTAGCTCGGATGATCAGTGTTGCCCTCATAGTCGCGGGCATTGTGGGCCTGAAGCTCTCAACCCCTTAGACTGCGACCTGACTAGGGGGCCGCCGGGCAGCAGTAGCCTTCCTTTTCTCACATCGGGTGGCCTCGCGCACTAAGTCCTTGTAGCCGTTATCGGAAACTTGAAATCGGCCTAAATATATTTGTACGGCGACGTAACTTCCTAGGAAAATGTTTGAACGCATTGAATTGGCTCTCACCCATAGGGCTCATATTCGCGTGTGCCACGCAGGGCGGCGAGGGGCGAAATATGAACAAATCGGTGATCTTGTGGGGCTGTTCACCGACCCGATCCCGGTTCTCCGGACCCGGTACCCAGATTTGCGGAAAGTTATTTTCTCGCATCAGCCTGAGTATGAGTTGCGCCTCCTCACGGTCGAACTTCTGCTTCTTCACTCGCTTGGCTTTGATCTCCGCAGGATCGCCGATCCACACTTCGAAATCCAACTCGGCCAGTAATCGCTCGAACCAGCGGGAATAGCCGGTCGCCTCCATCCCCACTCGTACGTACGCTCCTTGCCGCTTCAGGTCTCGATAGAACTTCTCAGCCTCCCCATCGCTGCGGTTCAGTCGTCGTTCGCTATCATCGCCAGTCTCTTCCACCAAAAATGCAATCTGCTGAAAGCTCGGGTGATAATCTACGCCTATCAACATGTTCGGCTCCTTCCTCCCGAGTCTCTGGTCGTCAACCAAAGCGTACTCAGGTCGAGGGAGCCGACACTGTTATGCAATCATTGAGGATGCGTAAATGAACCCGGGCCAGCCCGAACCACTCCAGGCAGTTCACGAATTTCCAAAAATCTTTTTGGTTTATGCGCGACAAGGAAGCGTATTGCCTCAACCAGATAATTCGTCGTATCGCATTCCTACCTCAAAGGTATAAAATCCCGTCCAAAAGCGGGTCATGCCGGTCGGAACCACGACGTTATGTGCGTACGCATTCCAGCTTCTGTCGCGCTTACTCGGTTTGTTCTTTGTAGTGTCCTCGTGTGCTGGACCGCCCGTGGGCAGCAAGCGACCTCAAACGCTGTGCCGTCAGTACCACCGCTCGAATTTAACGATTCGATAGGTCTCGATATCTATCTCCATGGCTTGGATGACGCGAGCATAAAAGAAGCGGCCGCACTTACTTTGCTCACGTCGGCAGGACAACCCTACCGGCAGGGAGTCGCCACGAACGGCCACTTGCGATGGAGCGACGTTGCACCGATGCACTACGCGATCGAGGTGGTCGTTCCGGGATTTGAGCACACGCTCCAGGAAGTCGACGTTCCCGAAGCAGGCGAGGTCCGGATAATCATTCAAGTGGCGCCTCAGACAGGCCAAAACAAGATCTATCCACCCGTTTCTTCTGACGCTGACGTGAATCACATTTTTGGCGCCTATGCTTCTAGGGTGGGCGACTGGCAGCAAGCCGAGTCATACTGGGCAAAGGTCCTAGAGCAGGTTCCAGATAATGTTCCGACAATGGTCTCCATGGGGGAGGTTCTACTCAACCAGAATAGGACTTCGGAAGCTCTGCCTTATCTCGAACGAGCGGCAAAAACAGACCCTTCAATCTCCCCGCTTTTGGCACGCGCTTATGTGAGGGCGGCCACCGAAGTGCTTCAAGCCTACCTGAAGAACCACCCGGAGGATGTGACAGCGAAGAAACAATTAGAAAGGCTGGAACCACGTGTTGAACTCCGGGCGGATAAGAATCTCGACGCCGATTCGAGGGAAAAGATCGCGTCGATCCCCCCGGGCAAGACCCCGCTACGCGAATCCGGCTGGTTGCCTCCGAATATAGACGATCATGTGCCACCAATAGAGTCGAGCTCGGCCTGTAACCTCAAGGAAGTGGTTCAGAAAGCAGGAGAAAAGATCCAGGAATTTGTGAAGGATGTGGAACGATTCACGGCGACGGAATCCTTTCTGCATGAATCGATCAACAAATCTGGCCAAGTTTCCGCGACCGAAAAGCGGAAATATGACTATATGGTTTCAGTCCAGGAAATCCGGCCTGGAATCCTTGCCGTCGAGGAATACCTGAGCCGTGGAACGACTCCAGTCGATTTTCCTGGAGGGATTACGACGAAGGGATTGCCCGCTCTCATCCTCATTTTCCATCCTTACTATTCCGAGAGTTTTTCTATGAAATGCGAAGGGCTCGCCATCGTGAACGGACAGCGGGCTTGGCAAATCTATTTTCGCCAACGAGAAGACAAACCAAATGGGATTCGCGCCTACAGATTTGGTCGGAATGCTCGTCCAATCGCCCTGAAAGGGCGAGCGTGGATCATTGCAGATAGCTATCAAATCGTCGATCTCCAAACGGATTTGGTTGATCCGCTTCCCGACATACGGCTCACGGTAGACCACACTTCTATCGAATATGGCCCGGTACATTTCAGCAGCCGGGGAGTTGACATGTGGCTTCCACAAACCGCTGAAGTCTTTAGTGAATTACGAGGAAAGCGAATTCACCGGCGTCTGGGCTTCAGCAACTACTTGTTGTACGCGGTGGACGACACGCAAAAGATCTCGTCACCGGCGACGAGCCCGTAGGTGCACCTGCTCGCCAGCACAAGGAATCGCCCACCTCCGATAGATCGCTTTCAAGCGAGTCATCACGCGGGTCAGATCCCGGATGATCGTCAGGTAGCTCCGTGCCAGTTCCTTCAACGTTCGCAGGCCTTGTTCGCCGTAATAGACCGCTTGAATCTTGTTCCGGTACAACAACTCGTCCAGTTCGCGTGCATCATTGCGATCGTTTTTGTTGCCGATTTTCCCCAGGGTTGTTCTTGCGCGGGTCGCAGACAAATGTCTCAGAATATAATGCGCCTTCTGCGCCATCATCGTTCTCAGATACCGGTCTCCCGCTTTGCTGATTTTCTTCTGCGGCTCGCGCTCGCAGGAGTTCCTCCGGCCAGGTTTCAATCCCAAAAAACAACCTACCTCGCGACTCTTCAGAAACCGGTGTGGATCTTCTAAGGTCAGGTGGGGTGACCAATCCCCTTGGCAGCTCTGTGTCAGACGCAATTCTCTGTCACTTTTGACAGGTTTATCTCGGGCTCCCTGGGAACAACTTAGGTGAGTTTATCGCGTCGCCTAACGAGCCATGGGCCGTCCGCACGATTGAGCTGACTATGAAAAAACAACAGCTCCAAACGCATCGGTCTACGCTTGACGCAGGAGGACGCCGTCGGCGGACTGCGGTTTTCTTTTTATCCAGGCTCGACGGGATTGAGCTCCCCCGCCTGGCTAGATATCCACAAAAAAAGCCAGCAGCAATGGAGAAAAACCAATGAAATTCACAGCAATGGTCATTCTTTGTGTGGCCGCGCTAACTGCTGTTCCCGCATTCGAGCAGAGCAAGTCGGCCGACACCAACATGCAAATACTGCTCGACAAAGTGAAGGCCGACAAGAAACTGCTGGTGGCCGCAAACATGGATCTGACCGACACCGAGGGGAAAGCATTCTGGCCCATCTACGACGCCTATCAGAAGGATCTTCAGGGCCTCAACGAACGCTTAACCAAGACGATTCTGGCCTATGCGGATGCCTACAACAAAAACACGCTTACCGACGAGCAAGCGAACAGTTTGGCCAATGCTGTGCTGGCCATCGATCAGGACGAAGTCACCATGCGCAAGACCTACGCGGCCAGGCTCAACGGTGCGCTGCCCGGAAAGAAAGTGGCGCGCTACCTCCAAATCGAAAACAAGATTCGGGCTGCGATTCGCTATGAGATGGCGGATAACATTCCGCTAGTTGAATAATTGAGCATTCGACTTTCAGGGTCTGGGAAAATATGGTTGGCTGCAGGTACTACCAGCGCTCAGAAAAAGAGGTGCTGAGGTTCGATGAGTTTGCATTCATTCTGCTGGACTGTTCTGTTTGCTTCGATCCTGGGCCCGATTGGCTCGCCCGCCGTCACGGCTGCCCAGGAAGCCATCCGACGCACTGGGATTATGAGGGCAAGGAGGGGCCTAAGGAATTGGGGAATTTGGATTCAAGTTGCGCGGCCTGTTCGATGGGTCACATGCAATCACCCATCGACATCAAAGATGCTAGAAAGGCGGACTTGCCGACTCTCAAATTCGATTACCACGCCGTCCCTCTGAACATCATTGACAATGGACATACCATACAGTTCAATTATGCTCTCGGGAGCACGCTCACGGTCGGGGAAAACATCTACACTCTGAAGCAATTTTCATTTTCACCACCCGAGTGAAGAGCAAGTGGACAGCAAGACCTTGCGTCTGGTCGCCCGCCTTGTACATGCAGATGCCGACGGGCACTTAGCCGTCGTTGCCGTCCTCTTCGAGATGGGAAGCGCGAATCCGCTGATCGATGGACCAACATTCCACCAGAGACAGAGAAGCCTCTGGACATCCCCTCAGTTTCCATTCAGGTGCACGATTTGCTTCCGAACAAGCGTGATTACTTCACTTATGCGGGTCGCTCACAACTGCCCCTTGCAGTGAAGGGGTATCCTGGTTTGTCCTGAAAGCTACGCTACAGTCTCCCCGCAGCAAGTGGCTGCATTTGGCAAGGTTTACCCGATGAATGCGCGACCCATCCAGCCAACAAACGCACACAGTGAATCGCCGCACACTGATTCCTGCTCATACTGCTTCGTAGCCCCTTTGACCGAGCGAGATTTGTGCTGACCTACCGCGCCATGTGCTCGGTTGCTGGCCAATAGTACTCAGCGATTTGAGTTTTCTCTGTCAGCGGTTTTCATCGCTTCTTCGCAACGAAGCCTGTCAGTTCCGAAACCAGCAAAGCAGAATGTGGGCAAATTTTGCCTGCTTGTCTTTGGTCCATAGTTCTATTTGGGACTCGTGGCCCATACCTTTTTTTGGTTATCCGAGAGGCCTAGGGCAGCCCGTGAGACTCGGTGCCCGAAGCGCGCAGAGCCTAACTAAGCAGCTGAGACTCGCTCTTGAACCCGAGTGTCTCGAGAACCCGACGGCCACCGCCAGAGAAATCCCCGGAGAGGCAGCGGACTCGATCCGAGACACTCAAGCTCCTCTCTTCCACACCGTCAACACGGTGGTGGTAAATTCTCCTGGCTGAGGTTAGACGTGCCATCTCCGGCTTGATGCGCCTGGCCAATAATGACGTGTAGAACTCCTACGACGGACCCGGTTTGCTCGCGGCAAAACCGCCGCGCCAAAATGACTTGGAGGTTTCTGCGCTTTTGAACGTAGCCGCTTCACTTCCTATCAGGTGGATCTGCTCGTTCACCAGCGGATGCCGAACGTAAGCGGAAGAATATTGGTCGAAAATTTATCATAAGAAGCGTGGTGATACCTGACCTCTGTGTAGATCTTCGCGTGACTCTCCCCCAGCCGATATGTGAGGCCTCCGCCGATATTCTCGCCAAATGCGTTGGCGCTTCTGCTTCCCGTTATGATGTTCACGCTCCCGAGCGTGCATCCATACCACCAGGACCAGTAGGGATCGCAGATGACACCCACACCGGGCGTCGTTGTTTCACCAGAGCGATGGTACCAGCCTATTCCACCGATCACGTAAGCTCCGAACTTTCGTCCGACCGGAAAGTGGACAATAGGATTGAAGGTCCATGCATGCTGTCTTGCACTGGCGCCGGGTGTCTGAAGCAACTGCTTGGTCGTCGAGTTGATCGGCAAGTCGTGCCACATGTATTCGGTGTCCACCCCGAGATTCTTGGTGAAGTTAACTCCTCCGCCGATAACAAAATTTCCGCCACTATTGACGAAGGAACTCAGGTCTCCCTGAGGGAAGCCAATACCACCTCCCACATTGAAGAGCCATTTGCTGCTGTCATCTTGGGCGTGCGCTGAGGCAAGGACACCAAGAACAATCGGTATTGCTAGGAAAAACCGCAGACGAAGCATATTGTCCTCCTGTAAAACAATAGGTTCGAATTGCAGCGCCAAAACCTGTCAAAAGTTACAGCGACGAAAAGGACACCCTGCTGAGAGAATGTCACCAGCAGCGCGCGCAACAAGTCAGGCCCAACGCAGTGCGTGCACCCGGTTGTTCAACGGTCAGTGCGCTCCGCAAGCTTCGCTGCATGCCCAGCTTTCAGATCCCGGGACCAACCTCACATCGCCCCATCTCGGACTTGAGAGGGGGCACCGGAATCGAACTGTCTTACGCGCGAGAAAAGAAGCGCCCAATCGAACTGACCTGCCCCGCTTTTTGAGACAGCCGCGAAGGGCGGTAATTTCTGCAAGGCTCCTCGGTCCTTTCTGATAACCGCTGCCAGCTCAAACGGTCGATGCAACACCATCTGGTATAAAGCAGTTTTCAAAGGTGGTGTTTATGAAACAAGGGAGGCGGTTTGGGTTTTCGGCGGAGCAGAAACTCGACGTGTGGCGTCGTTGGAAAGCCGGGCAGACGCTGCATGAGATCGGGCGCGCTTTTGGCAAAGAACATTCCTCCATTCGTTGTCTGGTGTCGCGTCACGGTGGGATTGCTCCGGCCGTTCGGCGGCGTGCGCTCCTCGCGCTCACGCTGCGTGAGCGCGAGGAAATCTCTCGTGGGTTGGCTTCCGGTTCGTCGATCCGTGAAATTGCCAAATGTTTAGAGCGAGCGGTATCGACGGTGAGCCGGGAGATCGCGCGCCATGGTGGCCGTCCTGGGTATGGAGCCAGTCAAGCGGACGGCGAAGCCTGGCAGTCGGCCTTGCGGCCGAAGCACTGCCTTCTTTCCATCAACGTGAAGTTGCGGAACATCGTTGCGAGTAAACTGATTCTGGACTGGTCGCCGAAGCAGATTTCCGGCTGGCTGAAAACCTGGTATCCCGATGATGAGAGCATGCGCGTGTCCCACGAGACCATTTACCGAAGCCTGTTCATTCAAGCCCGTGGAGCGCTGAAAAAGGAGCTCCTGGACCACTTGCGATCGAAGCGCCGCATACGCCGGTCGCAACACTCTCGTATCTTTAAAGATGGGCGCGGTCAAATCCCGGAGGCCATCTCCATCCGCGAAAGGCCCGCGGAAGTGGCGGACCGTGCCATTCCGGGTCACTGGGAGGGCGATCTCCTGCGCGGCTCAGGGAACAGTCACATCGCGACCTTGGTGGAACGCCATTCGCGCTTTGTCCTGCTGATCAAGGTACGCAGCCGAGATACGGCGGAGGTTGTGGGGGCATTGAGTAAACACGTTCGTAAACTTCCCGCTACCCTGCGACGCTCGCTGACCTGGGACCGGGGACTAGAGATGGCCAAACACAAGGACTTTACGGTGGCCACGGATGTGAAAGTTTACTTCTGTGATCGCAGAGTCCCTGGCAACGCGGCTCGAACGAAAACACCAACGGGCTCTTACGACAATACTTCCCGAAGAACACAGATCTAACCGACTATTCCCAGTCGGACCTTAACAAAGTAGCGCTGCGCTTAAATCAACGCCCACGACAAACTTTAGGTTTTCAGACTCCTGCGTGCAAACTGCAACAAAGTGTTGCGTCGACCCATTGAGACCACCGCGTTCACCAGGCACTACACCGTAACCGCGTTGCCAGAAACGGTGAAATGAGATAGGAGTTGGTGCACTAGGCAGTGCCACGTAAACAGGCCCAGGTCATTCGTCATAGGCGCCCGGATTTGAGGTCCGTGCAACTAATTCGCACGCGTCGGGTTCCTGACTAAGACAGAAATGGAGCAGTACCTGGTGTCGTCCATTCGCATTCTCATAGCTGATGATTACGAACATTGGCGACGCCAAGTCCTCTCACTATTTGAGGCACGGCCAGAATGGCAAGTCATCGGCCAGGCTGCGGATGGACCTGAAGCCATTCAGAAGGCCGAGGAATTGAAACCGGACTTGATTGTGCTGGACATCGGTCTCCCAAAGTTGAATGGAATCGAAGCCGCGCGACAGATACGACAACTCTCCCCTAGCTCCAAAATCGTCTTCCTAAGTCAGAACGGTGATCTCGATATTGTGCGGGCAGCTTTGGGAACGGCTCAGGGTTACGTTTACAAGTCGGACTTCCGAAGGGATTTTCTATCTGCTATCCAAGCTGTTCTGCGAGGGCAACAATTTGTCAGTAGCGGCTTAAAATGCGACGAGCTGACCGACACCGCAGGGGAGAATGCACCTCACCATCATGAGGTTCTCTTCTATTCTGATGACACGGTTCTTCTAGATAGCCTTGCTCGCTTTGTTGCCACTGCCCTCAAGGCTGGTAACGCGGCTATTGTGCTGGCCACGAGGCCGCACCGGGATAGTCTTGTTCAGAGATTGAAATCCGAGGGTGTGGATACCAATGACGCCCTTCAGCGGGGCACCTACATTTCATTGGATGCTGCCGACACGCTCTCGACAATCATGGACAATGACATGCCTGATCCGGTCCGATTTTTCGGGGGCATTGGCGGCTTGATTGAAGCAGCTGCAAAAGCAGCGAATCCAGCGCGGCCTCAGGTGGTCATGTTCGGTGAAGCCGTGGCTCTCTTGCAAACGGAAGGCAGGGCGGATGCGGCCATTCGATTCGAACAACTCGGAAACGATCTGACCAAAACATACAATGTAGATATCCTGTGCGCCTATGCGTTGAGCAGCTTTCACGGCGAAGAAGACCAGCACGTCTTCCAAAGCATCTGTGCGAAACACTCCGCCGCTCATTCCCGGTGACTGCCGCTCTCGCTGTTCAAGGAGGACCATGGACCGCTCAGGTGCTTTTGGGCGATAGCGGGGCAGATTATTCGAGGTGTCGCAGTCCGTCTTCGGCGATGGCAAATTCCGCGAACTAGCAACACAACTGACGTTGCAACAGCATCCTTCGAACTTGTGGATGTCGTAGGTTCTGGCGACGGAATGGGCTTCCAATCAACACTGCGATTTCCGTATTCTTATCCCGCTGCACGCATGGCATTGTTCTCCTGGCGCAGAGGCGCGCGCGCGTGAATTGTAGTGCCACGTTTAGGTTGTGACTCGATTCGGAGGTGTCCCCCCACGATTTTTAACCGCTCCTCCATGCTTATGAGTCCAAGCCCAAGACCTTCCCTCGCAGCTTTGAGGTCAAATCCTTCACCAGAATCGCTAACCGTGAGACGAATCTCATTCGGCGTCGCGCACAATTCCACCCGGACTTGTTGGGCGCCGCTGTATTTTGCTGAATTCTGTAAGGCTTCTTGTAATACGCGGAAAAAGCAAAGAGAAACGTCTGGAGGCAACCTGCTCGGTACATCGTCGTGCTTAAAGCTGATCTCTAATTTCTGCTGTTTGCTAAACTCCTTGCAGAAGGTTTCCATTGCCGAGACCATGCCCAAATACTCTAATTTCGACGAGTGCAATTTGTGCGACAGGGATTGAATATCGCTGGCTATTTCGACGGTTTGCTCTTCGAGTTCCTCCATACGCTTACGGCCTTCAGCTAAATCGGGAAAACCTTCTCGGGCATGTTGAAGCTCGTTAGCCAACAATGCCAAACGTTGACCGATGTCATCGTGAAGTTCTCTCGCAATCCGGGTGCGTTCCTGCTCCTGTGCCGCGATCAGTCTGCCGCTCACTCCTGCAAGCGCCTCTTCTGCCCGCTTGCGCTCCGTGATATCGGCGACCATGCCGACCATCCGCTGTAACCGGCCTTGCTCGTCGAAGAAAGCGCGCGCATTCCTCTCCACCCAAATGACAGAACCATCTGAGCGCAACACGCGATAGCTGGTCTTGCTGGTCGGATTTTCGGGAGTAAGTTGATCAAACACACTGACAAACGCTGCGCGGTCGTCGGGATGAACCATGGCTGATAATTGCTCGCGAGTAAGTTGCGCCTCCGATCCGCTCAAACCGAGTACATTTAGGTATTCCTTTGATCGCGTGACCATGTCGGTTGCGGCGTCCCACTCGTAGGCATACATCCTTCCTGCCTGAGCTGCGAGCTGAAACCGCTCGTCTGATGACTGCACAGTGGCTGAAAGTTGAAGTCGCGTCTCCATCGCTGCTTGCTCGCGGGCAAACTGTTCCCGTTCGCGTTCGGCCCGCTCGCGTTCGGCGACTACCGCCGCTAATGTCATACCCGTGGTGGAAAGCACCACAAAGTACACGTCCAACAGAACCGCGTTTACAAATGGGCTGTTTTCTGAGAACGGTCCGTAACCCAAGCCGGTTCCAAGAGTTGCAATTGTGGCAATAACTAACGTCGTTAAAGCCGCTCCGCTTAATCCAAAACGGGTGGCCCCCCACATCACGAACGGGAGGACCACGAAAGCAAAGATGTCAGCCTTGCTAGAAGATAATAGATTGCCGAAGATGATGATACAGATCGCCGTGAGAACTACTAGAAGTACGACAAACTCTGCGACGCGAGCCCAAGGGCGGATTTTCAATAGCCGGGGAAAGGTCAACACGAGTGGTGTCACCAATAGCACGCCCGTGCTGTCTCCCAGCCAATAAATCGTCCAGGCAGAACCGAGTCCGGAGTAGGCCTGTACGTGGGTTGCATATAGTGCCGAAACTCCCGCCGAGGCGCTCACGATGGTGCTGCCCAGCGCACCGAAAACAATTAGGGCGAGCGCATCGCGCAAGCGTGACAAAGAAGCGTCGAACCGAGCAACTCGGCGGAGGAGAAAAACGCCGGTCAAGGCGGCGACCGTAGCACCAGCTGCTTGACCAGCTGCGGCCAGGAGAGGCACCGGGCTCAAGAACGCAACGAGAAAAGCTGCACCCGCGATCCCGATCCACACCCGATAGCCGCAAAGTAATATCGCTGCAACGGCGACCCCATAGGCAGGCCACACAGGTCCGAGGTTACTGCTTCTGAGGTTGGCGGTGGCTTGGCCGAGTTTGCCTGCGATAAAATACGCAAAAAAGGCAATTGCGACGTACGAGAGGTACTTCCGGAGCGCACGGGGTGCCACTTGGACATCCTCTAAGAAGCGAAGCGCTACCATTTCATCCATCTACATCTCATGTAATCCGTTACAACTCAAACTTTTAGTAGTCTTAATGCCGACTTGGTTACCTAAAGGGCCGACCGCGTATAACGTCGTTGGCGCTGTCAACGGGTTTTTGATGCAGTTTGAGACAAACCTCTAGGCGGGCCTCTATCGTTGTTAACGGACGAGGCGCGAGCTTCGTCTTATCAAAGGACCTCATTTAGAGCGGTAGTGATGAGAACATTGATCTCTCGCGAGACCGGTGAACCGAGTGGGTTTTTTTGAAGGTCTCGCGCAGTCAATTCACTTGCGGCACTATAAGGATCGGATATACACCATGATGCCGCATACCTAGATGAAAGCTTCGACATGGGCCGCAAGGGTATTTTTGCAGTAGGCGGTCTTGTTGGAAGAGGTGTGCCGCTATTTGAGCTGGATCGCCGATGGGAGAAATTGCTTCACCGTCCCGACATAGCCATTGAATATAACACCTCTTGCGGACGCGTTCCCGTATCGAGCATGACCCCAGCTATGTCCTTTAGAGGCTGACTTGACGATGAAGCAGCGGCCGTCATGTCCTTTCGGCCAATTCGGCAGCGGCAAACGCCTGATTGTCGATTAGGTCTTTGCTGATCCGTACACCGATGCTGGTGTTCGCGCTCGCTTCGGGTATGTACCGCGTCAGCTACGAGCGGCACTCGCAGTCGTTATGCGTCGTTCTTTGTCTATAAAATCAGGCTGCCATTCGGATGTCCTGGCGGGATAAAGATTGCCCTTAGATTGTTGAGATTTCGCGTCTTCACGGCTTTGTAGATTGGCCTGGACGGTTTGGACTAACGGAAAGAACCGGTGATAGCAGTCCGTGCATCTATAAGGGCGTACGAGGACCGATAGGGCTTTCTCGATCATGCCTCTTCTCTTGGACCAACGAACCGAATCACTACCGCAGCGTGAACATCGGATTAACATTATCCCCTCGGAAATTATATTTGACGTTTGCTACGATTCAGAGCCGCTCGTCTGGTACATTGTGTAACAGAAGACCGCTGTGCCTCCGACGATGGCAGCGGTAATAATTGCCACGATTGCTTCCATTCTCCCCTCCAAAGCTGAAACGAAGGCATAGCCAAGTTCCAGCCGGTTCGTCCCACGGGTGTGTTTTCATAAGCACGCCCGCATGCTCGGTCAGGGACGTGCAGAACGGCTAGAACCAGGCAGGGGAAGCCGTTTGCTTATGAAGGTAATTTCTTTTGCCAACAAATAATGCAGCAAATCAGATGACCTCGTGTTGGTTGAAGTCACATCGAAAATCGCGAAGCAAGCGTAGGCTACTGCTTTAGGGCTAAGGGAGGTCCGCTGACTCGCTTCGCCTTGAGATTGACACTCGCCTCGACTCGATTCGGAGATCTTAGTGAAGGAATGCCGCTTCATCCCGCACTGCTTACGGTCAAATGCCATCGTTCCCTGAATCGTACCGGACCAGTCCCGCGCCGGTAACGGTGGGCGCGCCAGCTTCCACGGGTGTAACCTCGAACACAGGAACCCGAGATTAGCCTGAGCTCGTCCATACTCATAATGCTAGCTCCCCCGATTGAACGCGTCACCTGTTAAGACTCCTAGTTGAGTGCTGACAAGGAGTTTCACTACGTCCTTGTCCCTGTCAAAATACATGCCATAGAGCGCCACCTTGCCGCGTCATGCAACGCCAGTAGTCGACAATTCGCGAAAAGATGGGTGGGCTGATAGTTTTGCCAGTTGCTCCTCCCCTGATATGCCACTAGCCTTTCCAGGCGCATACGACGCCGTCTCGTTGTGGCAACGTTACGCGTTTCGTATTGGATCGACCGGTTTGCGACGTCGAAGGCAGCAGCGCAGGTATGCAACTCGGGGGGAACGCAACGGACCTCGTGCTTCTTATCATAAGTCCGCGCTCCGCTACCAACATTCTCAGCAGCAAGGTCAAGCTTGGTGGTGACGCCGTCGCTGCGGCTGGCCCTGTTGGGCGAACGACCCCGCAGAAACGGATGTCACGATGCATGCCGAAGTCCTTCGTAATCCCGGGCTCGGGGATTGCTCGTGGTGTCTCGTTGGAAGGCTTTGGTCTTCCGCCGACAACGTCCGTTGAATGCGGATCATTCCCGCGACCGTCGTTCAAAATACGGAATGGTGGCAACTGATATTGATCTCCTGACAGGTTTAACATTCGCGAGGGAACGAAATGTCGAAGGGGGTAATGATGCAAATCGACAAATTTAGTTCGGAACTGTGGATCGCCTTTCGACAGGTGCCGGTATACCTTCAGGAAGCACAGAATACGCTCGCAAGATTGGGAAGGAGTGTCGCCGATAAACCCCGAAGACTACGGGAAGCGCTTCGCGAAAGAGAGAATAGTTTGCAGACGTTGCTGGCAAATTCTGCCGACGCACTCGTCGTAACGAACAATAACCATCGTTTCGTTGCTGCAAATCCAAGAGCTTTGGACTTATTTGGAATCTCAAAATCAAACATGAGGGAGTTCGCCATCGACGCTTTCCTTGCATATGATCAAATTCGAGACTTCGACGGAAACGGCTCCCTTCTCACGAGGCAAAAGGAGAGGCATGGTAAATGCAGGATCAGGCGGCTGGATGGAAGCTTCCGAGTCGCAGAATATGTCTTCGTGGCACATTTTACCCCGCTCCGAAACGTATCCACATTCCGGGATATTACTCCGCCAAAACTTCAGGTGGCTTTTGTTGCACCACCTAAACCGGAACTACTATTTTTCTGATATTGGCCCGAGTGGGGCGCGGCGAAGCCACCCACGACTGAGGACGACCAAGCCCTCGCGTTCATTGATGCAGATTTGTCGCAATAGTTTGCGTTGGTACGAAGAGTTTCGGCCGGGATAGAACCTGTTATGCGTTCCGAGCTTTCCGCAAAGCTGTCTTTTCTGCCCGTGCTTATCTCGTCGCTGCTTTTCTCTTTTCCTTTTGCCTCGCCAGCATCAGCACATTGCGACTCGATCTCGGCCGGCGAATCCTTTTGGGTACGTTTGATTGAGCCGGTGGCCTCCTACAGTTCCAAACCCGGAACGCTTGTTCGCGCAGTTCTCACGCAATCGCCTGAATGCGATGCGGTTCCGGTTTTCCCGGTGGGCATCGAAGTCGATGGGCGGGTCGTGTCCGTTCGAAAAGTAGGGCTTGGCTTGTTGCACGACATCGCCAAGCTTGAAATTCAGTTTGAACGAATGGTCACCCCCGACGGCGGCCTTGCGATTTCCTCCCAGGTCGTGGAAGTAGACAACGCTCGCGAAACAGTTCGCCGCGGAATCATCCGTGGCGTTCGCTCAACGGATACTCCGCAGGGCCGCATCACGAGCGGACTAATTCATTTGCCCACAGCCAATCCTTACGGCGACATCGTTCTCATCGTCTATCGCGCCGTAACTCCCCTGCCTGAACCGGAGATCTATCTTCCTCCGGGCACCGACCTTCGTCTCCAGCTCAGCGCGCCACTTCAGGTGCGTGGCCAACTAGAGGTTCCTCAATTTTCTCTGCCATTGGATGAAATTGAGCGTGGCGAGATCGAGTCACTTCTCCAGAATGTGCCTGCGCGCACGACTACCGCCTCAGGACAAAACGCCGACTTGGTGAACCTCTTGCTGGTCGGCTCTCAAGATCAGGTGGAGCTTGCCTTTGCCGCGGCTGGATGGCTCCCGACTGACCGAAATTCCTACCATGCCTACCTCAGAGAATTCTGGGCTTTTCTCAACTTCAGTAACTATTCCACCATGCCTGTATCACTGCAGCACCTTGACGGGCGAGCTCCGGATTCCATCTGGCAGAAGAGCCTGAATAGCTATTCCAGACGCGAACACATTCGTGTTTGGGGACAACCGGTCTCCATTCTCAGTCAGCAGGCGTGGCTAGGCGCCTATACCCGGGAGACCAGTGCCGCCCTCTCGATCCGCTACCACAAGTTCATTCATCATATCGATCCCGACCTTGACCAGGGAGTGCATATGCTGGTCCGGGATCTTATATTCCCAGGGTGCGTTGAATCCGTGAAACTCCTGCCTCGCTCTGATTTACCTCGAATTCTAGCAAACTCCACCGGTGACACGATGCGAACCAATGGCGGGCTCACGGTCGTTCATCTCCGTGACTGCTACCGTCGGGACCGTAACTACGATGTTCCGCCGGTCATTCCCAGACATCCCCATTCGAGAATGGTGCGCTATTTTCGCAATCGGATGTTGCTCTACAGGAGCGATCTGATCCGTGGCAACAGTATTTATGGCATGCTCGAGATCTTCCGAATGTCCCTTCGCTCTGTTCGTCACAACAACCGCGGCCCTGATGATAGTTTGTTGCCACCGGTCCAAAGCTCGGACGACGATAGAAATCGTCTTAGCGACATCGGCGCTGGCGATTGGACGGCAGACCATTTCATCCCGATTCGTTCTATAAGAGGAGAAGTCAATAGGAAACACGGGGCCATCGGTTGTATTTCTTTTTGCTTCGCAGCCCGTGGGTTTGAGCAGGAGCTGTTCTGACCTTCCGCCCCCTGTGCTCGGTTGCCGGGCATCGTTGTCCAGCGGTTTTTCATCGCTTCTTTTGCGACGAAGGCGATCCATTCCGAAACTAACAAAGCCGAACCGCAATCAAGTTGGCGACCATAGTTCTATTGGAGACTTTGCGCATTTAGCGCTTTCTGGTTATCCGAGACAAGGCCGACCGCCAGGCTTCGCCGTCCGCTTGACTGGCTCGAACGCAGGACGGCCGCCATGACATGCGACCTCCCGGCTCACGGTCGATACCGCTCGCTCTAAACATTTGGCAATCTCACGGATCGACGAACCGGAAGCCAGCCTCGGGAGATTTCCTCTCGCTCCCGCAGCGTGAGCGCACGCCGCCGGAAGGCCGGAGCAATCCCACCGTGACGCGACACCAGACAACGAATGGAGGAATGTTCTTTGCCAAAAGCGCGCCCGATCTCATGCAGCGTCTGCCCGGCCTTCCAACGACGCCACACGTCGAGTTTCTGCTCCGCCGTAGACCCAAACCGCCTCCCTTGTTTCATAAACACCATCTTTTAAAACAGGTTTACACCAAATGGTGTTGCATCGACTGTTTGAACCGGCGGCGTTAATCGGAACTTGGACAACTGGTTCCGAGTGTGCTGACAATATCTGTGGAACTGATTTACATTCTAGGGGTGTTACGTTTGATGCCGGACGGCAATCATTTTTGATTTCGACAACGCGAAACGTGAAATCGGAACCTATAGACCTAATGTCCGATGAAATCGTCTCATCGACGGCGGCGCGGGCGATTGGAATGCGTACCATTCCGTCCGTCGACCCCACGGAGCGAGGTGAAACAAACCGCGCCACTTCGGCCCCGCTGAGTACGGTGGTGTACGCGTTAGCGATGGTTGCGTTTGCTGTGCACGTTGGGTTTAGCGGCCGGTTTGGATACTTTCGTGACGAACTTTATTATGCCGCTTGCGGACAGCATTTGGCTTGGGGCTATGTCGACCATGCGCCTCTCGCTCCTTTGCTCGCCCGTCTTAGCCGCGCTTTGCTGGGCGATTCGCTCGTTGCTTTGCGTTTTTCGCTGGCCCTAGCCGCTGCGGCTAAGGTCATTCTCGGTGGTTGGATAGCCCGGGAGTTGGGCGGCGGAAAGTACGCTCAGTTTCTCGCTGCGTTCTGTGTGTTACTTGCTCCGATCTATCTGGCGTTTGATAGCTTCTTCTCTATGAATGCCTTTGAGCCGGTTTTCTGGATGACGTGTGCAGCAATTGTGATGCGCGTTTTGAATGGTGGAAATCCGAAGCTGTGGATTCTGTTCGGGCTCATTGCTGGCATTGGAATTTTGAACAAACACTCCATGCTTTTCTTCGGTTCCGGAATTGCAGTTGGGCTCCTGGCGACCTCCGCGCGGAAATACTTTTGCCACCCGTGGATTTGGCTGGGCGTCGCGATCGCGTTTCTTTGTTTCCTTCCTAACCTGCTTTGGGAGATTCACAATGGCTGGCCCACGTTGGCGCTGTTTCACGCGGTAATGGGTACGAAGTATGTGATCGTTTCACCGTGGGAATACATCTGGCAACAAACCTTGCTGACACACCCTCTAGCTACGCCGATTTGGCTGGCCGGTCTGTATTTTTTGCTGCGAGACCCGCTCGGAAAGAAATATGCCGTGCTGGCTTGGGCGTATTTCACCGTTCTGGCAGAGATGTTAATCCTGCACGGAAAGATCTATTACCTCGCGCCGGCGTACATCATGCTACTGGCCGCTGGCTCGGTTTGGATTGAACTGCGTTTGGTTCCACGACTAGGAACATGGTTACGACCCGCAGTAGCAGTGCCCTTGTTGGTCGGCGGACTGATTGCCGCTCCGCTGGCGATGCCAATACTTCCGGTCGAAGCTACCATTCGCTACACGCGGTTCTGGAACGTGCGCGCGGTCCACGTCGAAAACGTGCCGGCGGGCGAGCTACCAGAACCTTTCGCGGATATGTTTGGCTGGCAGGAACAAATTCTCTCGGTCGCCAGTGTATACAAGGCGCTGCCCGAAGCCGAACGCACACGAGCGGTCGTGCTGGCCTTCAACTATGGTGAAGCCTCTGCCATAGACTACTTCGGCTCGAAGCTGGGGCTGCCGCCAGCCATTAGCGGTCACAACCAGTATGGGTTGTGGGGGCCGGGTGCGGCCAGCGGCCAGGTTGCCGTTGCAATCGGCTTTAGCGAACGTCAGCTGCTCCAGTTTTATGAAGAAGTCGTGCCGGCAGCGAGCGTGTCGTCGCAATACGCAATCCCGGAAGAGGCTCACCTTACGATTTTCGTCTGCCGCCGACCTTACAAGACCCTGCGCGAGTCATGGGCGCGGTGGAAGTACCTGAGTTAGCGGCCCGGAGCGCTAATTGTCGGCTCGAGATTTCGTCGGCAAACAGCGGGGAGCGACAGGGCAGTTCCCACTTGCGGTAGCCAGATAAGCCCGCTCCTCCATCGGCACACAGGGGTGTCGCACACGACAAAGCCATAACGCGAGAGAACGCTGACGGCTTGAGCCTCGAGGCCTGTCGAACCAGATCGTACTTCACTCACCGCCTTCACTGCCTGAAACCGATTGCTTTCAAGCTTCAGGTGGGCCGTGATACCGTTCAGCCCGCTGAGGAGAACACTACGTTCCATGAGCTACTGCAAAACCGCCATCGTGAGTTTACTGTTGCTGACAATCCAGGTTTCGAACACCACCGCACAATCCGCTGATCGATCTGCTAATCAATTAACCAGGCAATCTGCAGAGCAACCTGCCGGACAGGCCGCCGCCGTCGCACCGCCAAAGGGTAGCCCAGATGCCCCGCCGGCGCCCTGGGATGTAACAAAAGCCCGAGGCAAAACACGTGAAATAGACTTCGACACTAGCGAGGGCACCGGGATGTCCGTCAGCCTCTCTCCCGACGGTAAATATGTTGTCTTCGATCTGCTCGCGCATATCTATCGCATACCTGGCAGCGGTGGAAACGCGGAATGCTTAACGCAAAATAGTGGAGTGGCGCTGAATTTTCAGCCGAGGTATTCGCCGGATGGAAAATACATTGCCTTCATTAGCGATCGGGCTGGACAGAACAATCTGTGGGTGATGGACGCTGACGGCCACAATCCGCGTGCCGTGTTCGATGACAAGGATATTCGGGTGACGCAGCCGGTATGGACTCCCGACAGCCAATACATTTTGGTTGTTCGCGATTCGGTCGCGGCAGGACTCGAGCCGCGGCCGCCGTCGGGTATCTGGATGTATCACCGAGACGGCGGCAAAGGGCTTGAACTGGTTGGCAAAGACAACCGCGATGCGGAGTGGCCTTCGATTTCACCCGACGGGCGCTACGTCTATTTCCATTGCGCCACGGGAGACCCCAGCTCTTACGCTGGGCACGACGACATAACGCAGGGCTCTTATCAAATCAAGCGACTCGAGCTCCGCACTGGAATCGTGGTGGACATTACCGCCGGAACCGGCGAGCAGCAATATCGCGCGTCGAATGGAGGCGCGATCGCTCCCGAAATTTCACCAGATGGACGGTGGCTGGCGTTTGCGCGACGCATCCCCAACGGAACGATGTCTTACAAGGGGCATAAGTTCGGTCCGAGGACCGCGCTGTGGATGCGCGATCTGCAAAGTGGAGCAGAACACGTCGCCATGGACCCCATCGAAGTGGATATGGCGGAAGCGGGGAAGACGTCGCGCGCTCTGTCCGGATACAGCTGGGCCAGTGACAGCAAATCCCTCGTCGTGCCGCAAGGTGGCAAGATCCGCCGTTTGTGGGTCGAGTCAGGGAAAGTAGAGACGATTCCCTTCGTAGCACACGTCCATCGGACGATTTCCGAAATGGCACTCAGCGCGCGCAGAGTGACGGACGAACCATTCAGCGTGAAGTTCGCAAGGTGGCAAACAGGTTCCCCCGACGGAAAGTTACTCGCCTTTCAGGCGCTGGGCCGGATTTGGATCATGGACTTGCCCAATGGAACTGCGCGCCGATTAACGAATGATGCGTTCTTACCGCTCGAATATTCGCCGGCGTGGTCGCACGATGGCCGATGGATTGCCTTTACGAGTTGGGACGAGAAAGCGGGCGGCTCGGTGTGGAAAGTTTCGGCCGCCGGAGGCGCTCTGCAGCAGTTGACTAAGGAATCGGGAGAGTACGTAAATACGGTCTGGAGTCCGGATGACAGCTACGTGCTTGTGTCACGCGGCTCGGGCCCCACATTCCAGGGGCAATCGTGGATCGCCAACCCATGGTACGACCTGGTGCGGATTCCCGCAGTGGGCGGCAAGGCTACAAACAGCGTGCGCATCCCACGGCTGCCTGGAATGCTGGAGCGGCATTCCATCGTTCAAGCGTCGTTCGGTCCGGAAGGGCGGATTTTCTATCCGGAATTTTTCCTGCAGAAGCGCGAAGGCGACCGCGAACGGGTGATGACCAATTTTGTTTCGGTAAAACCCGACGGAACCGACCGCCAAGTGCACATGGTGTTTCCATACGCCGATGAAGTCGTGCCCTCATCCGATGGAAAACGGGTTGCGTTTCAGGAAGGCGACAACATCTACGTGATGCCCTTCCCGGCCGCCGGACTGGCCGGGAAAGCGCCAGTGATTGACCGGAAGAATGCCGCGTTGCCCGTGAAGCAAGTCAGCCTCGAGGGCGGCAATTTTCCCCAATGGCGCGACGCGCAAACTTTGGAGTTCGGCAGCGCAAATCGCTATTTCGTGTATCACGTTGAGGGAGCGAAGACAGATACGACCGAGCTCCATTTAACGGCTGAGCGAAATATCCCGAAGGGGTCTATCGCGCTTACTGGCGCAAGAATCATTACCCTGGAAAACCAGAAGGTCATTCCACGAGGAACCATCGTCATTCGCGGGAGCCGCATTAGCTGCGTCGGCGAATGCAGCACATCGGGAGTGGACCGCATCATCGATGTCAAGGGAAAGACAATTATTCCCGGACTGATCGATATGCACGCGCACCACTTCAGTGAGTATTCCGGCATGACGCCTCTTCACGCCTATGAGAACGCAAGCTACCTCGCATACGGAGTGACATCTTCCCTTGATCCTGCCGCTTGGGGCGCCAACGTTTTTCCAGTAGCCGAGTTGACTGATACTGGGCAAATGATTGGCCCGCGTACGTTCTCTACGGGAGATCCCCTCTACAACGGTGATGGTTCACGAAACAACGAACTGATCAGCTACGCGGTGACCGAACAAAATATCAGGCGGCTCGCGAGTTACGGTGTGATCACGCTGAAACAATATCTGCAGCCGCGACGTGAGCAACATCAGTGGGTCGCCGAGATCGCCCGCAAGATGCAGCTGAATGTGACGGCGGAAGACGACACGCTCGAATACAACCTCGGCATGGTGATGGATGGACAAACCGGGTTCGAACATCCGATCAGCAATGTGCCACTCTATGAAGACGTAACCAGATTTATGGGAATGGCTCGCTTTTTCTATTCGCCGACCGCGATTGTTGGCGGGCCTGGACCTTGGAATGAAGAGTATTTCTTCCAGTCATCGGATTGGTCCAAGGACGAAAAGTTGTTGCGGTGGACTCCGTGGTCTGAAGTCCTGCCGCATTCGCGGCGACGCATCTTGCGACCCGAGACGGATTACAGTTACCCGCTGATTGCACAGGGCCTTGCAGACATCATTCACTTTGGTGGACATGGCGCCCTTGGAGGCCACGGGCAACAGAACGGGATTGGAACGCAGTGGGAACTCTGGATGTATTCCTCGGCGCTCGGCCCGATGGGCGCTCTGGAAGTTGGCACCATGGACGGGGCCCGGTATCTCGGCATGGAGCAAGACCTCGGGTCAATCGCCACCGGCAAGCTCGCTGATCTCGACATCCTGAATAAGAATCCGCTGGAAGACATTCACAACAGCGGGGACATCAAGTACGTTATGAAGGGCGGCGTTCTTTACGACGGAGATACGCTAGACCAGCTGTGGCCTGGGAGAAAACCTTTCGGAGAGAATTACTGGATGTATCCTCCCGCACTCTTGAACGACACGCGTGCGACCGACTATTGGGAGCACCATTAAACAAGAAGAATGATGTCGTCTCGCACCCTGAATTTTCTGTTGGGCAATTGCCCATCCATGGGCCAGGCGCAACTAGGGCCGAAGAAAGAAGGCCCCGGAGCCTCCGCCATTTTCACTACAGGACTTGTTCAAGGGGTATACTGAGCGCATGTCGCGAAGTGATTTAGTTGTTGTTCAATCTTACGCCACTGAAGGCGAGGCCGAGGTTGCGAGGGGCGTCCTTGAGTCTTCAGGCATCGATGCGATGATTCAGGCGGACACTGCTGGTCGCATGCGAGAGCATCTGGCATGGAGCGGCCTGGGACATCGGGTGCTTGTGCGCGAAGAGGATGCAGCCGCGGCGCGAAGCCTTCTTGCCTTGCCCCAAAACGATGAACTCGTGGTACTTCAGCGGGCAACGGAGATCCAAGTGGAAATTCTGCAAGGCGCGCTTTTGTCCGCAGGCATTTTCGCAACAGTCCGGTATGACGGCACCTATTATCAGCTGCTCGTGAATGAAGAAGATGCAGCGACCGCACGCAAGGTGCTTGAGACGCTCCCAAAAGCGCGACCATAGCGACAAACCAAGGGGGGTGGAAACGACGGAGAAGTCGCTTGTACCGACTTCTTGGGTAGGCGCGTTAGTCAAAGTATCTCGCCCCTCTCTCATCGTCGCAGGGGCGTTTTTTATTGCATTGGACAGAGCAAAAATGCTCATTTTGACGCGCTTTTGCATGCCAAACCTCACGCACGGTCATGCAAGTCCCGGCAAGTCGTGCCGGATAACCGGATATCTACATCACTATGGTTCAACTGCCGCTCACCACACTCCCCGGTCTCTTCCACAAAAAATGCAATGCGTGGCCCATAAGCGGCTTGCTCCAGCCAGCCACTAGGAAATGTGTAAGCGCCCGACGAGCGAGTTTTATCGGAATATATTTGTTGCGGGCAGGGGTACACGAACCCGGATTCGGGTACCGTGCGAGGGTTCTGATTCGACGGTCAGGTCTCCACCGATCAACCGTAGCCGCTCGCTCATACTGAGCAGGCCAAGACCTCTTCTTCCCTTTTCGGACTGCGGATCGAATCCCACGCCAGAATCCGACACGCGAAGTTCAATGCGATCGCCAAAACCAGACAGCTCAACGTTGACCTCGTTGGCTCCGCTGTGCTTTGCCGCGTTTCGCACAGCCTCCTGCACAATCCGAAACATACACAGAGCTACATCCTTGGGAATCTGACTCTGGATGTGATCGTGGGCGAAGTACACGGGCAGTTGGTGACTTTCAGAAAACTCTCTGCAGAAGCCCGTTAAGGATGGCACCAAACCCAATACGTCTAACTTGGAAGGGTGAAGCCGATGGGATAAGTCGTGGAGATTCGACGAAACGTCAGTAGCAATCTCCGCAACGTTGTGCAGCTTTTGTCGAGCTGTGGAGGAAAGTTCGGTCGAGCCTTGCTCGAATTGCTGGATGCTAACTTGAAGCAGCGCCATCCGTTGGCTCAAGTCGTCGTGAAGCTCTCGGGCAATCCGGCTCCGCTCCTCTTCGTGTGCCTCAATCAGGCGGCCACTAATCCAGCGCAGCGACTCTTGCGCGCGTCGCGCCTCGGCCATGACGGCCGCCAGGAACATAAGCGGTACAGCGACCGTACAAAATAAAATTTGCAGGGAAAGGATGTTCTGTGGCAAGGACGCATACGGGAACGGTTGTCGTCCATGCATTGTGTACCAGGTCGAAATCAGCGCGAGAAACAAGAGAGACAGGCTCAATCCACCCAAATCAAATCGGGCAGCAGCCCACAACAAAAAAGGGAGAGGAACATACAGCAATGCCGGAGTAGTCGCAGGCGACAGACCATGTAAGCCGAACACTAAAACGGCGACCAACACTGTTCCAAGCGCCAGCAGGGCCGCCTCCCCCCATCGCGCTATACTGATTCTCCGAATCCAAGATATACCGTTTGAGCTGCACAGCACGATGACTGGGACGATTGTTAACTCGGCCAGTGCATTAGTCCAAAATCGCTCCATGCCGAGATGCCAATAACCCCGTCCCCAACCTGTAATTACTACTGCAGCCGCATCCAGGAACGAGGTTGCCAAGGGGGCAAACAGGACACCGAAGATCACAAAGAGGAGAACCCCGCGAACGCCGTCGAGCCTTTTTGCCGAACCACTGAGTTTTGAAATGCAATAGGCCCCGATCAACGCTTCGATACAGTTTGTTACGAACCATGCGACAGCCGTCCCCACCGGCACGCCGGTTTGAAGCTGAGCGAGCATGTGGGCGGGAAGGGCTGCCAGAATGAACATCCACCATGCTCTCGGTGGAGCGAGCAGTAAGGTGGCCAAGAGAATAGCGTTGGGCGGCCAGAAAGTCGAATTCGGCTGACCTGTGGGGGTCCAGGCAAAGCCGACCCGTGTCCCAACATAGTAGCTAATTCCCACCAGCAACGCGGCACCCACGCTCGGCAGGATTCTGTTAGTTGGAACAGACGACTCTTGGGTTTCGAAAGTGCGAACGCGTTCCACATTCTCTGTAGAGAGCGAAGATAGCAATTCGCTGCTCAGCATAAGTCACCACTTTCTAACGAACCCCCCGTGATTACAACGAGTAATATCGAGATTATCCATCTTGCCAAAAAATAAATACCAAACTCTCGCGCATTCTAGCACGGACTTCCAGCAAGAGAATGTGGTCGGTCAATTTCACTCGGCCCGTCACGGATAACCGGACGGGTGCCGGTCCCGAATTTCAAATGCCCCGTTACCGTGTTTGCTGGGCTTGGGAACGCTTTCAGCCAATTGCCAGATGGAAATAGCAGCGTCAGACTTACAAGAAGCGGCCCTTCACAATCGGGAGACATAGCCTATCGATAGGAAACAGTAGAGTGGCTTTCACAGATGGAGTTGAACGACTGTTCGTCTTGCTCGGGAGAGCTGGCGATAGGATATGCGCAGAGGACATCGACGTCGTGCGAACTGGCTAGAGCGTCGCAAAGCTGTTCGATTTGAATCGCGGCGTCCGTCCTGCCTTCTGCCCAAAGCCGACCTGCCCGTTCACCACAGAGAGCAAGGCGAGGCCGTCCTGTCTTCCCCGCTTTCATGGCGGCTTGAATTAGACTTCTGACCGTCTCGAACAATCGCTCCCCATCAGGGGGCGCTGCGACATCCAATGAAATGTAGGTCCCTCGCTGAATCGCGGCATCCATTTCCATTCCTTGCCTCTTGAGCCTCGCGAGCAGAGCTTCCCGGTGCGGCTCAGTGGCGAAAACCATGGCCGGATTGCCGGCTCTCAAGGCCGTGGCAACAAAGTGAGTAAAACGCTCTAGAACAAGTTCATCGTCGGAGGAGAAAAGAACCTCATGGTTGCGAGGAGGTTGGACATTCCTGCCCACACCAAATTCAATTCCGTCGAGCCCCCTACTAACGTATCTGTTCCCCCCTAGAACGGCTTCGATAGCGGGCAGCAACTCACTCCCGGCGCGTGCCTTGTGGACGTAGCCCAGCGCCCCCATACGCAGTGCCTCTCGAACCACGTCCGACGATGGCTCTTGGCTGAGAAAGAGGATGATTGCCTGAGGGGCAAGTTGACGCAGGCGCTTGGCGACCTCGATTCCATTCAGCTTCGGCAAGCCTATATCGAGCACGACCAAATCCGGCTGCAGCTTTTCGGCCTTCTCAAGTGCTTCCGTTCCATCCGATGCTTCTTCCATGACCTGAAATCCGGACATTTGTTGCAACGTGGAACACACAAAGAGCCGGAAAGGCTCAAAGTCATCGACTATGAGTGCCTTCAACGTGTGACTACCGAAATTGAGCGCATTTAAATCGTATGAATACGCTTTTTGTTAGCCGAAGTCAACGGTACCCCTAGCAGCTGCTGGCGGATCTGAAACGCCTTGACCGGTTAAAATTGACAGTGGCGGCCTCTTAGACGCCTGCCTAGCATTCTGCCTGAAGGTTTACCGACGTTCTTGGGATGGATATCCGGTCGCCTCCTTCGAAAGGAATTTTCATGTTTACAGCCGACACCCGCTATTACGAATCAGCCGTAGCCGCGGAAGGTGCGGAATTTCAAGGTATTCAACTCTGCCCGCGTGGGTTCTTGATCTTGTTCGCCGATCCTAAACTGCGAAGCACACTAGCCATTTCGGAATCTGAATTTTCACGGGAAGCTGTAGCTCAACGACTCAAAGACAGCAGACGTGCCTTCAATCGTCTTGCCTCTGAGGGATCGTAAGAACACCTGCCCTCGAAAAAGGACCAAAGAGTTCGAGGAACGCGGAACGGGACATAAGGAATGGAAAAACCAACTCGTCCGATTATCGCTTAGTCGGGGATTATAGAAGCTTGAACGGTTCTTTTCTGTGCACCACGGTCCAAGAGTTTTCTAGGCGACGTCCTCGTTACGGAAGGCAGGCAGCGGGTTCGTTGGAAGCTGGCCGATGGCCTGACTCCCGATCATCGATCGGCAAACGATCGAAAATAAAGTTCAAGGAACGAATAGAGACCAACAGGGTCTCAGCCTTATCCTTCGTGCCACTCACTTTCTGCTCTAGATCGTCAAGGACATGGCCGCCGTTGCACACGACATTCAATGCAGCAGCAAGGATTCGCAATTCCTGAACGTCAACTTCGATGAGTAGACCTGTGTCAGAGAGATTGATTGTCCTCATTGGGGCATCTTTAAATAAATTCGCCAGAATTTGAGAAAACTTCAGTCGTGCTTGGGATTGTGACCGTTATTTGCGCTAGAGCAAGGATGCTCGCGGTCTTGCTAAAGTGGCTGATTTATGCAAACTCAGTGGCGATGAGTCGGACAATTAGGACATTTGCCGTACCAGGACCCCACTTTTGCGGTAAGCGCTGTCAGCTCAGACAGTCGATGCAACACTTCATGAAGTTTACTGGCTGGAGTCTGAAAACCTAAAGTTTGCGTATGGCGAACAATAAGCGAAACAATTGCCTCACGAGAACCGCGCAGCGGCTTCTCACCCACAGGAATGGGCATTTCCCCTAGTTTTACAACCGTGTCGCATTTCCACATTTCGAGTCGGCGCCGTTGGAGTTGGCGAATACCAGCTACAAGCGACAGATGATCGTCCTTCCGCCGGCGTTCGCCGCACTCCTGGAACCATTGGCAGACCCCACAATGTGCGCATCGCGTCCAAAAACATTCACGATTGGGCGCGACTCAATGCGGGATGTGAGTGTCGTACCAGCGGAGCATTCGTTCTAGTGACTCTTGTTGGTGTTCGCGTTCTGTGAAGATGTGGGGCTCGCGGGGGTAGCGCACCATTTCCGCTTCCCGGCCTAGGAATTTTAGGCCGTTGTAGAACTCTTCGCCTTGCGAAATTGGCACGCGGACGTCGCTTTCGCCATGGATTACCAGCACCGGCGTCTGGCAATGATCAAGGTGTCGTACCGGAGAGTGCTCGTCATACAGCAACCGATTTGGTGCAAGGCTGCCATAGTAGCCATCGAGATAGCTCGGCGAAATATCGGTCGTGGTCGCCATCGTAAAAAGGTCTGTCACGGCAGCGCCCGCCACAGCCGCCTTGAACCGATTCGAGTGTGTGATGATGCACGTTGTCAGGTAACCGCCGTAACTCCAGCCGCCGACTCCTAGACGATCCTTATCGGAGATCCCCTGCGAGACGAGATAGTCGACTCCGTCCATCACGTCTTGGAAATCACCGCCGCACCAATCGCGATAGTTTGCCTCGGTAAAATCTGGCCCTTGTCCGTCCGAGCCGCGTGGATTCGGCAACAACACCACATATCCGTGCGACGCGAGGATCGAGCCCCAGTCATACCAGTGGCCGTGAAATCCTGACTCCCATGCTTCTTCTGGTCCTCCGTGGGCGTGCACAATCGTTTTGTATTTCTTTCCTTTGTCGAAATCCGGCGGCAAGAGTACTAGTCCATAGATCGTTCGCTGGTCTTTCGAACTTTTCCACGTAACTGTCTTCTCGGATCCGAGTTTCCAGGTCGCAACTTGCGGGTTCGTGCTGGTCAGAATTTTTTCTTGGCCATCCGTCAACACATAGACCTCATTCGGATGTTCCGGAGTCTCGCGCAAATACGCTCGCCTGTATTGATCGTCGCTCCGTGTAAAAGGGCCGAACCATCCACTTGGACCGAGAATTCCAGTCACCTTGGTCAGTGCTCCCGTGTTCGCATCGATCTTTATGAAAATATCCGCGGTGCCTTCGACTGCTGAGCCGGTCAATGTCTTGCCGTCCTTATCCCATTCCATGATGCCGACCGTCACTTTGGGTGACGGGCCGACAGGGATCTCGCGGCTCGCGTCGATGTCGTAGAGCAGCGGCACGCCCGTGATATTGTGTGGCGATGCTTTTTCGAACGCCGCGCGATGACCATCGGGTGACCAACGCATGGGACTCGGGGCCGCCGCCTCGGACAAGACTTTCTCTATAGTTCCCGTCGTCGCATTGAGAATCTCGATCTTCGAGACGCGCCAATAGTCGTCGATCCGCGGTGTCGGTGAAATGCGTGCCAAGAACTTACTGGCGTCCGGCGACCATTCGAAATCGTCGACGTTGCGATCCATTTTCGTGATGAGCGTCGCTTCTTTTTTCGCGAGGTCGTACACGAACAGACGATCGTATTTGTAGTTCTTGTCGACTTCTATTTCGTCGTTCTTCCGTTCCTTTCGCTCGCGTTCTTCCTTGGTCTCTTGATCTTGCCGAACGAATGCGATTTTCTTGCCGTCTTTCGACCATTTGAATTTCTTCACCCCACCCGGTATGTCGGTTACGGCGCTTGCTTCACCGCCATTCAGCGAGAGCAACCAGATTTGCTCGGTCGGCTTCGCTTTGCTCTCGCCGTGCTCATCCTTCCCTTCCTTCTTGTCGTCACTCGCGAAGTCTTTGCGATCCTCCGCACCGACGATCTTGAAGTGAAACGCGGCATCGCCGTGCGACGGATTCTCGCGGTCGGAAAGAAACGCTAGGCTCTTCCCATCCGGTGACCACTTCGGCGAAGTGTCTGAAGCGCTGCTATACGCAAAAATTCGCGGCTCCATGCTGCCATCGGTGGGAACGATCCAGATGTGAGCGTTGCGGTGTTGACCGGCCGGCATGGGCGTTGTGATCACATATGCGACCAGGCCACCGTCGGGCGAGATTTCCGGATTGCCGACTTGTTTCAGATTGACGAGATCCAGCGGATCAACCTGCTTCTTTTGTTGCGCCGCGACATTCGAATCATAAGTGAACAGGAAAAGGGCCAACGTCAAAACGTAGAATTTCATCAAGACTCCTCGGTGCAGGCAAAACTCTCGCGCAACGGGCGCGGCAATTACTTCCGTTCGAATACAACTTTGCCGTCGAAGATCGTCAGATCGACCTTGGCCTTCTCAATTGCAACTGGATCGACGTGAAAAATGTCGTCAGAAAGAACCGCAAGATCCGCCAGTTTCCCTGGCTCCAACGAACCGACATTCCGCTCTTCTTTGGAAGCGTAAGCGGACCCGACGGTGTACGCATGGACGGCTTCCGAAACTGTGATCTTCTGGTCCGGCACCCATCCATTGGGATTTTTTCCGTCCAGAGTACGTCGTGTCGTAGCCGCGTAGATTCCTGCCAGCGGCACCATCGGCGCCACGAACCAGTCCGAGCCGAACGCCAAGGTCACTCCGGCATCCAGCAGGGAACGAAATGCATAGGTCGTCTTTACGCGGTCCGGTCCAATTCGCTTGTCTGCCCAACGGCCGTCGTCGATCGCATGATACGGTTGAACCGACGCGATCACTTTCAGACTCGCGAATCGCGGTATATCCACCGGCGACACATGCTGTGCGTGCTCAATGCGCAGCCGCCGGTCTGCCGGACCGTCTTCCTTTTCCAACCTCTCAAACATGTCGAGAATCGTTCCGTTCGCGCGATCCCCGATCGCATGCACCGCGAGCTGTAGGCCAGCTTTGTCTGCACCTTGCATCCGCTCATACATCTCATCGGGATGCAAAAGCTCGGGGCTCGGAATTCCGCTGGTGTTTGGCGCATCGGTGTATGCCTCGAAGAACCACGCGGTCGTCGATCCAAGCGAGCCGTCCGCAAAGGCTTTCAGCGCGCCGATTTGAACTTTTTCTGTTCCGAAATCAGCGCGAACCCCCACCGCAGCAAAGCGCTTCCAATCGGGCAGCGGGATGTGCGTCGACACGCGCACCGTCAAATCGTTCTGGCCCTCAAGAATCTGGTAGGCGCGAATTACATCGACCATGGTGTCCACGCCTTGTGCCGTGAACACGCCCATGTCCTGCACACTGGTTACACCGTTTTCGTTCGCGTACTTTTGCGCGGCGCGTACCGCACCCAGGATGTGGTTCATACTCAGCTTGGGCTGAGTCTTCTCGATCAATCCCTTCGCGGCGTCCTTAAAGACGCCTGTCGGATTGCCATCCCTGTCGCGTACGATCACACCGCCCGGAACATCAGGCGTGTTCTTGCCCACGCCCGCGAGCTTCATCGCAAGCGCATTGGCAAGACACATATGTCCATCTGAGCGGTTCACGAATACCGGGTTGTCGGGCGTCACATCGTCGATCAGTTCATGATCAGGCAGCGCGGCAGGAGTCCATCGCTCATGATCCCAATTTCCGTTCAAGATCCATTCGCCCTTGGGAGCGGTTCGCGCGAAGTCCGCCATGATCTTGCGAAGTTCTTGCGGACTGGAAGCGTCATGCAATTGCACGCTAGTGAGGCCATCGCCGCCCATGTAGAAGTGCACGTGTGCATCGTTGAAGCCGGGAACAACGCGGCGTCCGCGCAGCTCGATTACTTTCGTGTTGGGTCCGGCGAACTTAAGGATCGTCGCACAATCGCCCAAAGCAACGATGCGGTTGCCCCGCACTGCGACCGCCTCAACTTCGGGTTGCTTCGGATTTTCGGTCCAGACCTTTCCATGGACTAAAATGAGAGTTGCTTGGCTTTGTGCATTCGATTGCATAGGAAATAGAAGAGACGACGCCAGTAAGATCAGACAAGCGACAGAGAATGCTTTCATCCGTTCCTTTCGGCCGCTGACAATGCCTAGAAGATACGAGACCACTCGGCGGGGAATCTAAGCCATCCGATCCAAACACTCTATGGATGGTCGTCCCACCACCAGAATGGACCCGCCGTCTTTTGTGCCGGCCAGATTTCGTTCAACGTATCGCCATCGTACAGCACGCCGTTTTTCATTACGTACTTGACGTTCGCCGTGTTGCGAAAGTCGCCGAGCGGATCTTTGTTGAGAATCACGAGATCTGCGAGCTTCCCGGGCTCGATACTTCCTAGATCTTGCGCCAGCCCGATTGCCTCCGCTCCGTTCAGCGTTGCTGAGCGCAACGCCTCCAGAGGGCTCATGCCTCCCGCTTGCAGCGACCATAGCTGCCAATGGAAGCTCAAACCCTGCAGTTCGCCGTGGCCACCGACGCAAACCTTGCCGCCGCCTTTCTGAATCTTCCAAGCCGACGCAGCTCCTGTCTGGAACGAATACTTGTCCTTCCGATGCCACCGCAGTCCCTCGGTTTTCTCGTCCAACACGTCGAGCGGAATGAAGTGCCGAAGCTTGGGGTTGTTGTAGACATCCGTCGTTTCGAAATATTCGTCTTCTGTACCCGGACCGTCGTAGTAGCCGATGATAAAAGTCGGCGTGTAGTAGATTCCCGACTGGGCGACAAGACTGGTCACATCGGAATAGAGTGAAGCGATTGGGAATTGATGTTCGTTTCCGCCGAATCCGTCGATCGCGTGTGTTAGGTCCAAGACCATCTCGGCGCCGCCTTCGGTTGTAGGCATGACTTGCAACTTCGCGCAGGCTTCCACAACAAATTGGCGCTGCTCGCGATCGCCTACCTCGTACGACTTGATCATGTTCGTGCGGTAGTAGTCTTTGTAGCGACTCACCACCTTCTCTGCTTCGGCCTCCGAATGAAAATCATTGGTCGAAAATAGCCCCGGGCCTGTCGTATAAGCTCGCGGGCCAATCATTACACCGGCATCCACCAGATCTTGATAAACAAAGATGTCGCTGGTGTAGGTCTGCGGGTCGCGCCCGGTAGTGATTCCATAGGCCAGCGTTGCGAGAAAATCCCAGTTTTCGAAATCCAGGACATCGCGCTTGATGTTGAACCAGTGCGCGTGCGTATCGATGAATCCCGGCACAATCGTGGCGCCGTTAACATCGATAACCCTCGCACCCTGAGCCAATTTCGCGGAGCCGCGCACACCGACCGACTGAATCCGATTGTTGTGAATGACGATGTCGGCGGAGCGCAAAACTTCATCGCCGTGCATGGTGATGACTTTCGCGCCCCGCAGCACAACCGTTCCCTCAGTTGTCGCGCGCGGCATGGTGACTGAAACACGCTGTGCTTCAGGCTTCAGCTTCATCGCTTGTTCTGGTGAATTTGTAGCTGGCGCGCCCGTCGATCCTGGCGCGTTCTGTGTCTCGGTCGGCAATTCGCTTAATGGCAGGCGGAAATAAGTTGAGCCGACCGCCCACGTCACTGTTTTTCCGCCGTCCGCCCAGCTGGCGAAATCCGCGCCGACACCCGTCAACCGATACACCGACACCGCAGGCGCACTTAAATCTATGGTTGGAGGTGCTCCTCCTACGCTCGGCAAATCGAAGAGATACACCTGGCTCCGGTACATTGCCAGTGCTCGTGTGCCGTCTGGGCTGACTTGAATCTTTACCGGCGGGCCGAAGTCCGATCCCCAAATATTTTTCGCAGCAAGTTTCAACACTTCGCGCCGATCTGTGCCATCGGCATTCATCGACACCAGCGAGTAATTTACGTTTTGCAGATTCGGCTTCTGCAGTTGTGTTACGAAGATTTTCTTATCGGTTCCGGCGAAGTGCGGGAAGCTATAGTGCGCCGCCGGCGTGATAACCGCGGTCGTCGCGCCATCGGCAGCAATCGAAACGAGCTCCAGCCCTCCAATCGGACGAAGCCACTGATCCGATTGCTTGAGAGCGAGGTCACGCGGCGCTCTCAGCGCCAAGATCGTAGAACCGTCCGAAGACCACTCAGGTTGTGTGTAGTACCCGATGAAGCGAGTCAACTTCGTCGGCTCGCTGCCATCCGCCGCAACCTTCCATACCGCTCCGCCAGCCTTCGGAGACCAGGTGACATACGCGACCGACTTTCCGTCGGGAGACCACGCGGGCTCGAACTCACCAGCCTCGCCGGACGTGACACGTTTTGGTTTCTCATCCGACCCGCGCTTTGCGGTGTAGAGATGTCCGAGCGCGGAAAACACAATCCGCGCGCCATCTGGCGATTCCACCGCCCCTTGAATCAGTCGCGCCTCGACTGGGCCCTCATCCACACGAGTCTGAAAATTTAGCTTTGGTCCGAATTCGCGAACGATCTTTGCTTGGAAGGCAATCTCGGTGTCTTGCGCGGTTTTCAAATCAAGCCGGTGAAAATTTCCTCCATAGGCCATCAAGATGCTTTGGCCATCTGGCGTAAACGCGTAGCCGGGCAATACGTCACGATCGATCACGCCGGATTCTTGGGCGTCGCGTTGCGTCGGATGCTTGAACCATCGCTCTTCGCCGGTCCATAAATCCCGCACTCGGATAGCTGCGCCTCCATCGTAGTGCGTGGCGAACACGAGCTTCGAGCCGTCAGGCGAGAGAACCGGCCGAAAAGCCCCGCCATTCTCGCTTGTAATGGTTTCTTCTTCGCCGGACCGCAAATCTCGCCGCGCCACTTGCCACTTCGCTCCCTCACCGGGCCTCGGTATTTGCGTCGCATAGTAGAAGTAGCGGCCATCGGGCGACGAGATCGCGCCAACAATATTCTTTTCAGGCTGACCTTCGCCACTACGCTCCGGTCCAACCGCGAGTCCGGCGCCACCGGCCACGTCGTATATCCGCAGCTCCAGCGACGATCGGTAGGCTTTGGGTTTCATTCGGGAAACAAGAATGTATCGTCCATCGGGAGTCCACGAGGGCGACATGAACATCGAGTTGGCGTCGGAAGTAATTTGCTTGGCGTTCGACCCGTCTGCATTCGAAATCCAGACATTGGTTGAGCCAGAGCGGTCGCTGACAAACACAATGCGTTTTCCATCTGATGAGAAACGCGGCTGGCTGTCAAAAGGCATGCCCGACGTGATCGCCGTAGCTTTGCCTCCGTCGATGCTCATCACATAGAGATGGCCGACGAGATCGAAGACAATGGTCTTGCCATCCGGCGAGACGTCGAGGGAAACCCACGTTCCCTCGGTGATTGAATACTCCACTTTCCGAGTGGGACTTAGCGTCAGGCCGGCAGCTTTGTCCTTTTTGTCCTCATCGCTGCTGCTAACCGCTTGCACTCGAAAAATGCTGGAGGAGATTCCGACGAGGCTTAGGAGGGATAGAACGGGCAATCCAAGACCAAAAGCGAACCTATACGTGGATCTCACGGATGCCCTTTCTAGATCTTCTGTCGAACCAATCTTCGTCAAGCGTTCGAATGTGGAGTCGTCAAAACGAATTGGTAGAGTGCCGGGGAACGTCTCCAGCTCATTGTTCCCCGGAAATTTCAGCCGCCACGCCGTTGCGGTTTTAGAAGGTGAACCGTAGTGCCAATTGAATCTGTCGCGCTGTCCCTTCACCCAGCGTTCTGCCGAGCGTTTGGTACAACTGACCGAACGTTGGGCTCGGGAAGAAGTTGAACGGCTCGTCGAAATTAGGATGGTTGACGATGTTGAAGAACTCGGCTCGGAATTCGAGCCCCTTGCTCTCCGTGAGTCTCGTCTTCTTCAGGAACGAAATGTCCAACTGCTTGAATGACGGACCGTAGAACGTGTTTCGTGCCAAGTTTCCGAATGTCCCGTCAGCAGGAACCGCGAATGCTGCCGGATTCAGGAAATCCAACCCCGATGTACCCGGCGAAGCGGCGTATTGCGAAACCCCGGGTACACTATCGGGCCGCTGGTTTGTGAAGTCTTCGTTGCCGAAGGAGTTTCCGCCGTAGTAGACCGTGTCCGCTACGCCGGTGCGGAAAATACCCAGCGCTGCGATCGTCCAGCCGCCGACTATCCGGCTCACAAAGCCATTCGATTGACCGAACAGTCTGTGGCCTTCACCAAACGGCAGGTTGTACATCGCATTGAAGCTGAAGTTATGGCGGACGTCGCCGCTACCATTGCCGCGCTCCGCTTTAATATTGTTCAGATCTTGCGGATCGGAAGCGAACGAACCCTGGTCCTGCACGTTGTCAATCGCGTGGCCGAAGGAATATTCGGTGTCGAAGCTAAAGCCCGAAGCGAAGCGGCGCTTGAACGAAACTTGCAGTCCGTTGTAGCCGCTCAAGCCTTCGTTGCCTTGCAAAGTGATGTTACCAAATGCGGGATTCGGTCGCAGTCCAGTTGCCGGATCGATGTAGTTGATTCCGTATTCGCGCCACAGGTTTACACCGTGATTGCCCAGATATGCGACTTGGAACGACATGTTGGTGCTGAGCTGCGCCGCTACGCTGAAGTTGTACTGGTTCACGTAGATATCAGGCTTGTCATACGGAAAGCCACCCACGTTCGGGGGGCCAGGCGAAGACCCTTGATTGATGAAAGGATCATAAGGATAGGTCAGATTCGGAATCTGCGTCTGCAACAGCGTCAGGTTTCCGGGAAGAGTGTTGCCCGGCACGTAATAGGAACCGAATCCGACCGGATAGTCCTGGAAGTAAATTCCATACCCCGCCCGCATGACGATGCGCTGGAGCGGAGCCCAGGCGAGACCGATACGCGGTCCGAAGTCTTTATTGTTAATCCCGAAGTACGGTGTTCCCGCAGGCGCGAGACATTGGCACCGCGTGTCAAACGTTCGTGTCGCGTACTGCGAATCGTGAGGCACGGTCTCGAGGTCATAGCGGAGGCCGTAGTCCAGAATGAGACTAGGTGTGACCTGATATGTGTCCTGCGCATAGAGCCCGATTTGTGTCGCTCGCGTGCCGTTTGTCGGCGTCTCGGGCGTAATCGTTACCTGTGACAATCGATCATTGATGAAATCATCCGGCGTCAGGAATGTCATCGAGGGCAACGACGAGGAGTTCGCGTTTACCCAAATGCGATATACGGTTCCTCCCCACTTGAGTGTGTGGCGGCCCTTCACGTAACTCATGTTGTCGCCATACTGAAAGCTAGTGTTGTTCTCGAGGAAGAAGCCCTGCGTTCCAGGGTCGACAGAAATGCTGAAGATGGTCGTCAGCGGAAGCGGAACTCGCGAATCGACCTGGCTGCCCCAGCGCTGCATACCGGCGAGGAAGTCGTTGATCAGACCTGACTTAAACAGATGGGTTTCGTGAATCGCGATGTTGGTTGTGCGCACTGGCGCATTCTGGTGATCGAAGATACCGAGGTTGTTCGGGAACACCCCGAAAAGCGGGCCAACAACATGCGAGTCATTCACGTTGACGCGCACAAACGCCGTATCCGAACTGCCAAACGTTCGGTCGATTCGGACCGATCCGGTGTCTTCGCGAACTCGCGATACGCCTACCGTAGTGAAATTGTCGATCAGCGGGTCGGACGTCGGCGAAGTGCCCAGCGGGAACATGTTGACGATCGGCGCCAGTTGCGGCGACGTGGCGAGCGTTTCGCTGCGCATCAACTCGCTGGGAACCGTGCCAGACCCGGTGATGCCGATGCGCTGGCGCGAACCTTCATAGTTGACGAAGAAAAACATCTTCTTCCTCTGTATGGGGCCACCCACATTTGCACCGAAGTCATTGAAGCGGTATTCCGCCTGTGGCGTGCCGACATCATTGAAGAAGTTCCTCGCGTCGAGCGCGTTGTTGCGGAAGTACTCGAAAACCGCGCCGTGAAAGTCATTGCCGCCAGACTTGGTCGCGACATTAATGTACGAGCCGCCCGCACGGCCATACTGTGCGTCGTAGTCGCTCGTCTGGACTTTGAATTCCTCAATCGTATCGAGGCTGCCCGTAAGCAAGCGCGCGCCGCGCTCAAATCCGTTGGCCATGTATGGCTGATCCACACGCGAGGCGTCGATACCGTCGATCGAAAACTGATTGTGCACGGTATGCAGCCCGTTGAAGCTCAGGTCTGAAATGAAGTTGCTGCGCAGAACCGCGCCGGGTGTGAGCAAGCTGAATCGCGCATAGTCACGTCCGTTGATCGGCAAGTCCGCGATCTGTTGACTCTCCATTGTGGTGCCCGTTGTCGGACCACTCTTGTCGACGGTTGGAGCCTGCGCTGTAACCACGACTTCCTGCGTGACCGCACCCACCGACAACACGATATTCAATTCGACGGTGCTGGCGACGTTGAGGAGCACGTTCTTCTGTATTTGCCGCTGAAAGCCCGAATGCTCGGCCACGACGTCGTACGTGCCGATTGGCAGGTTTGTCAATGTGTAGTGACCTTGCGAGTCCGTCGTGATCCTACGCGTCTCGCCGGTCGCTTGGTTTGTGGCCGTGATGACCGAGTCTGCAATCGCCGATCGCGACGGGTCCAATACTTGACCTGAAATCTGTCCCGAAGTTTGCGCCTGCGCGGGAACTGCGACCAACACAATGACGCCAACCAAGAACAGCAGCGCTGCCAACCAACCCACTTTTTCGATCTTCATAAATCACCTTCCTCAATGAACATCGAGGCCGGCTCGATTTTCGACGAACCGAGATTCTTGGGACCGTCCGAAAATCGGCCAGATTCAAATGCGTACACCCCTGAGAAAGAACAGGATGGCGGGACAATACAGATCCGGTGTTTCGAAATCTTTCGTATTCCGAACCTAATTGCTTGGGATTAACTTACCGAGTGGGACGGGCGGAACCTAGCTACGTCGACCGCGTTTCTTGGAGATCTAGGCAGGAGTGGACGATGTGGTTGGCTCGGCCGTTCCTCGCGCTTCCGGGTGCTTCGATGCGGTCGGCAGTGCAGCATAGGTGACTGTCGCCTTGGGCGTTTCATCTACCGATAAATGAAAGACATCCGGCCTCGAATAGTGCCCGACAACATCGAGATCGTATTTTCCCCGGATCACATCTTTTTCGTCGAACTCCGCCACTAGCAGCCCCTCTTCTCCGCGTAGCGGACCCTTCAATATGTCGCCCAGCGGAGACACAATGACGCTCCCGCCGGCAATCAGTATTGTACCGGGCTCATTCCCCTGAATCGCGTGATAGTCCTCGGGGCATTGCGATCGCCTCAAGAACTGGCAAGCGCTCAACACAAAACATCGCCCCTCCGCGGCGATGTGGCGCATCGTTGCCAGCCACACATCGCGATCGTCTACTGTCGGAGCACACCAGATATCCACGCCTTTGGCGTACATAGCCATCCGAAACAGCGGCATGTAATTTTCCCAGCAGATTGCCGCACCCAGGGTTCCGAAGCCAGTCTTCACCGCTGGCATTGTTGACCCGTCTCCGAGCCCCCAGACAAGCCGTTCCGACGCGGTGGGCATCAGTTTTCGGTGTTTGGCCCGCAGTTCACCGTCAGCACTGAAAAACAACACTGAGCAGTACAACGTGCCTTGGGCTCGCTCGACTGCGCCAATCACAAGTTCCAGATGATTTCGCTTCGCGATTTCACTGAGCGTCCGTACTTCAGTCCCAGGAACCTCGATCGCGCTTTCCCAGTACCGCCGAAAATCCTCTCGGCCACCTGCCGAACGCGAGCCAACTCGGGCGCCGAAATCAATTCCCTTGGGATACCCTCCCAAAAACGCTTCCGGGAAGACCGCGAGTCCAGCCTTCAAGTCCGCCGCTTGATCGCAGTAAGACCGCACAGAACCCATAGTTCGAGCCGTATCAAAAACAAAAGAACCCGCTTGGACCACGGCGACGTGTGCTCTAGACATGGAGCTCTCCGGGCGGAACCTGGTAGTAAAAAGCGAACCTTGACGCAAGAGTAGCTGCTCGTGGCGTTCAAATCTTTCGCGCTTTGAACCTTCTTGCAGGGGACTAGCAAGCCAGCGGTAAGATGAGAAAAAGGAGATTAGGGTTTTCTTCGATGTGCGGAGCCGGCGGCGCGGCTGTACTGACGCGGCGTCACGCCCATCAGCTTCTTGAACACCGTGGTGAAATGCGCTTGATGCGCGAAGCCGGCCTCGAGCGCAATTTCCACGATGGGCATATCGCTGTTGCGCAAGCGATTTCGCGCAAACTCCACGCGCGTCTGCCGAACGAATTCTCCTATCGTCAATCCGTAATACTTGCGGAATTGCCGCGCGACGTGCACTTCGTGCACTCCGGCTTCAACGGAGAGCTGCGAAAGCCGCGGTGGATTCACAAAGTTATTCTGCAGTAGGTCATGCAGCCTTTCGAGCCATGGCGGCGCTTGGGGCCCTTCGGTGGCGACCCGCGCGCGAAACAGCTCGGTTACCAATTCGCACGCCAGACCTTCCATCATGAGCGGCGTAACATCATCTTTGGACAGCCATTCTGCGTAAATTCTTCGCGCCAATGATTGGATCCGGGGATTGGGCCACATCGAAGGATCCTGCGGGGGCGCGCCTGCCGCATCCCGGCGGCTTAGCCAGTCAGGCGGGATTTCCATGTACATACAACGCGCGCCGAGCTGATTGATTAGGTTTGTGTGCGGCACTTCCGGGGGGTTGTAGAACACTGAGCCACCGGAACAACACAGATCTACCAGGTCCGATTTCTGCTGCAGAACTCCATCGAGGATGAACCCAAAAACTGCGCATCGATGCGCGTGCGTTCCAATGCGAAGTCCAGGTCTGTAACAAGACTCCGTGAGCCGAAACTGCCCCAGCAGCTCCGTGCGAACCACGTTTCCCTGTATCTCAGCGTGGATGTTCATCGTGCGTCCCGCAACTCCTTTTCCTCGGACCACTGCCAGGCATGGACACGCTTGGGCGGCGTTTTTTCACTCTTGTAACATTCCTATCATTGACTTTCAATAGCCTGCCCGATGTCTTCGGGTGGTTGGTTGGCCTCTCCCGTTGCGTATAGAGTAACGCCGTCGATCTCGCGCGAATCATCGAATGTTGTGTTCAGCCGAATCCAAATATTTGAAATGAACGGCGCCAATGAGGGAAATTGAACTGAAAATCAAACTTAGAGTTTGCCGTCCAGGTTTCTTCGAACCGAGCGTCGCTGACCTCAAAGCCAAAGTTCCCGTCACTCGTCCGGTAACGCGACGCAATATAAAAGGGCGTCCCTTGTCAGATTGTTACGAAACGAGGGCGATAAAAGAGACTAGAGCGATGTTCCGAGTACCGGAGCATCGTTTTTTATTTTGCGGAGGCAAATTCACGTCATCGTCGGTGGGAGCGAGATCAGATGGCTTGCAGGGCTACATGCAGCTTGCGTCCGCCGAGAATGTTCAGCATGCGTTTCAGATTGTAGGCGGCTACGGCCAAGCTGATTTCCGTTTGCGCTCCCCGCAGTCCACGCAGCAGGAAGCGTGGATGTCCGAAGATACGGTATTTCAAATTGGCAAATGGATGTTCCGCGGTGGCTCGTCGTAGCCGCATCGCCTCCGGCGTGGCCCGTTGTTGCATGCGCTGTAGGGCCTCTTCGTGCAGGTGACGGGTAACGATTCGTCGCGGCGACACGGTGCATCGCGATTTCAGAGGGCAGGCTCCGCAGACTTCGGGTTGTGCTGCATAGACCACGGTACGATCTTTCCGCATGAGTTGTTTGCGGGCGAGGGTCTGCCCGGCCGGGCATAGGAACGTGTCGCTCTCCGGTTGGTAAGTAAATTCCGTGCGGTCGAACAGCGTGCCGTCTCCGCGACTGTTCACGCCACGGTTAGCAGGCACATGCGGCAAGATGCCCTTAGCTTCGCAGGCTTCGGCCTGCTGTCCATTCGAGTAACCCGCATCGGCAACCACGTTGATCGGCTGCGCAGGCCCGCCCATCGCTGCCTGTGCGGCTTCCGCCATCGGCTGCAGGCTGCCGTTGTCGCCGGCCTGAACGGTCACTTGCTGCGCCACGATCAACGCGTGTTCGGCATCGATGGCGGCTTGCACGTTGTAAGCAGGAATAAAACCGTGAGTGGTGCGCATGAAGGCAACTTCCGGCTCCGGGTGCCGGTGCAATTTTTCCAGCGCACTGGCCACAGCACTGGGGTCGATGACCACCTCGTCTTGCTCATCGCTCTGCTCCAACTGTTCCAGGTAGCGTTCCAGCGCCTCACGCTCGCGCACACTTTTCACGCTGCTGACAGCCTGGAACTTCGAGCCGTCAATGGCGACCCACTGGCCCTTCACCAAGCCTACCGAGCGCGCCAGCCGCACCAACTCGGCTCCCGCAGCGGTTACGCCTTCGCGATGCATGCGCCGGAACTCGGCTATCGTCTTGTGGTCTGGAGCTAGCCGTCCCAGCAACCACATCAACTCGATGTTTCGTCGGCACTCAGACTCCAGCCGCCGCGAGGAACGGATCTGCTGCAAATAGCCGTACAGATAGAGTTTCAGCAGGTCGCGCGGATCATAGCCTGGCCGCCCAGTCTCAGCCGCCTCGGCACGCTCAAATCCCAAACCCGCCATGTCCAACCGATCAACAAATGCATCGATGACACGGCACACGTGATCGTCCGGAATCAACTCTTCTAAAGTGACCGGAAAGAGGGTCGCTTGGGTCCGGCCTTCACCCTGCACATAGCCCATAAAAAAAGATGCCTCGCTTTTTACGAGGGCATCTTCGCATTTATTTTCGGACGGTCAACAGAGTTTCGTAACAATCTGCTTGTGGAGTAAGTTTTGAGTGCTCGCTCAAACTCTTCCAGGAAGGAACGCCCTATATGACCGGCACTAAGACGCATTCCACCACGATCTTGCCGGCAGCATCTATGACCAAGACGCACGCCAAATTTTTCTTGGGGAGGGGGCGACGTCGCCCTCCCCAATAGCTCCCGATCTCTCATGGAGAGCGAAACGAAAATCCAAAAGCTGCATGTGTGCTCAACGATTGACGAGTACGACACAAAAACGTGGTGCATGACATAGGAAAATGATGACAGACGAACCAACTACTTAGCGTCTCTGCTCTTGCCTCGGGCGCACGAGGCCCCCGGTTCAAATCCGGGCGCCCCGACCATTCCTCAATACAATCCATCCAACTGTGTGCCATTTGCTTGCGGAGTCCGCTTGATGTCCAATGTCTGGCGGCATTCGACACGTTGGGCGACTTGATCGCTCAAGCCATTTTGTTATTCGAAGCCGTTGTGATCTCCCAGGAGGCGGACCTCGATGAGCAACCCCGATGGAAAAATCGAACGTAGGAAATTCTTGCAGGACGGAGCTGTCATGCTGGCGGGCAGTGCGGCGTTGAGTTCGACTGCGCTTTCTTACTCGCGCATCGCGGGCGCTAATGATCGCATCGCGCTGGGGCATATCGGCATTGGTTCGCGCGGAAGCGAATTGGACAGCATGGCGGGCCAGCTGAAGGATCGGATGAACGTAGAGATGGTCGCGGTGTGCGATCTTTGGACGAAGAATCGGGAGCGCGCAGTGACGGCGAATCAGAAATACTACGGCCGCGCCCCGGTCGCATTTCAGCACCCTGAAGAGTTGATTGCTTCGGGAAAAGCGGACGCAATCTTCATCTCGGCGCCAGAGCACGCGCATTCGCCGCTATTAAAGATGGTGGCGGAGGCGAACAAGGACGCCTATTGCGAAAAGCCGATGGGGAATGTGTTGTCGGAAGTTCAAGCGGCGCGCGACGCGGTGCTGGCACGAAAAAATCTCGTGGTTCAAATCGGCACGCAACATCGCAGTGAGCCTTATCAGATACTCGTGCGCGACATGATTCGCGACGGCGCGGTTGGGGATGTTTCGAAGTATGAGATTGAGTGGAACTATCATGGGCCTCGCTGGCGCGGGCGGCCTGAGGTGAAAGAACTCGTAGAAAAAGATACGGACTGGAAAGCCTGGCTAATGAACAAACCTGCGCGGCCGTTCGATCCGCAATTGTATTTCGAATTTCGGTTATACAAGGAATTTTCGAGCGGAATCGCGGACCAGTGGATCAGCCACGGTATCGACCTTTGCCATTTTTTCATGAACGAGAGTTACCCGGTGTCGGTCGTCGCAAGCGGCGGGGTCTTCGCGTGGCACGACGGCAGGCAAAATCCCGATACGTTCCAGGCACTGTTCACCTATCCGAAGGGCTTCATGGTGAGCTATTCCACGAGTTTCGGGAATGATGCGCCCGGCTTTACGCGGATCATGGGGAAAAACTCCACTTTGTTCAATACTGGCGGCGAAGGAAGCCCTCGCTGGTCCATCGTCGAGGAAAAAGGCAATCACGAGGACGACGACAAGATCGACGAAAAGCGCGCGCGCAAAGACATTCTGCTGCCTGGCGACAAGACTCTTCCGCCGACGAGCATCGGGGACGACGATCTTTCGCACATGACCAATTGGTTCGAGTGCCTGCGCAGCCGTAAGGAACCGAACGCGACGGTGAACCACGGGTTCTCACATTCCGTCGCGTGCATGATGGCGGCACGGTCATACTGGTCCGGGAAGAAAATTTATTGGGATCCCAAAACGGAAACGATGCTGGAGCAGCCGCCAGCTGCTTGAATTGCTTTCCGCACCATGAAGTTTCGGCAATGGGCCCGCACCAACGATTTGGCACCTACATACTCCGCTGTACGTAAATTGCCGTATTTCCTGGTGTTAGGCGTAATGGGCAGAATGGGGCTTGAGGCCCAACCTACCATGCGGATTTTGATTGTCGACGACTGCGAAACCACGCGTCGAATTCTGCGAGTGATCGCGCGCTCCAGAGATTGGACGGTGTGTGGCGAAGCCGATTCGGGCCGCTCGGGAATTCGAGAATTCCAGAAAGTTAAGCCCGACGTCGTCCTGATCGACCTGGCGATGCCGGACATTAATGGAATCGAAACCGCGAAGCGAATGTCGACACTGAATCCTGGCGTGCCTCTGATTCTGTTTACCGTCCTGGAGGCGCAAGGTCTGGAAGAGGCTGCGCGCGAAGCAGGGATTTGCACGATCGTGTCAAAAGCCCAAGCATGGGACTTAATCGGCACAATCGAGTCGGCTATCTCGAAGTCCGGCAGACGGCAGGATTTGATTCATTGACCGAAACGGGCAACGTAGCAAGCGCAAAGCACTCCCGAGCAAAAATCTAATATTTCGAGGCGATTGCGCACCGCAACAGTGCTGCCTGGCACGCGGCTTCCTGCCTACATGATCGCGGGCGCGATTCGCGGGGTCAACGCGGTAGGGGCAAATTTCAGCGGAATGATGACTTCCACGAGCGCGCCTGGGTTCACGTTTTGCAGACGAACTTCGCCGCCAAATTCCTTGACGCGCTGACGCATCCCGGAAATACCGATGCCGATGCTCCCCGGCCGAAACTCCATGGTGTGATCGCCCAGGCCCTTGCCGTTGTCGCGCACGACGACGATAATTTCACTCTCGGATTTCTCGATCACCACAGAAGCTTTATCCGCGCCAGAATGACGGAAGACGTTGGTGAGCCCTTCCTGAACGATGCGGAAGATTGCGGTTTCGAGTTCCGGCTTGAGCCGCGGAAATTCGGCGGGCTTCACGTCCACCGAAGTTTCGATGCCGCTGCGTTTGGAAAAACCTTCCAGGAACGGCTCGAGCGCGCAGCGAAGACCAACTTCATCGAGCAGGGGCGGATGCAGCAGGTGAGACAAGCTGCGGACCTGCTGGATGGCGCGGTTGATGGAGTCGCTCGCTTCGACCAGGGCGCGATTGTTTCTTTCGCTATGCGGCACATTGCCCGGAAGACAATCGATCATCATCTTTGCGGCGCTGAGCTCCTGGCCGAGCCCGTCGTGCAGTTCGCGCGCGATGCGGCGGCGCTCTTCGTCCTGAGCGATGAGCAGACTGCCAGACAGGTGGCGCAGTTCGAGATTGAGCAATTCAAGTTGGCGCGTCTTGCGATGAAGCTCGGCAAAGATGCTGACTTTCGCGCGCAGGAGTTCCGGGTTGACCGGGACGGAGATGTAATCGACGGCGCCCCGCTGATATCCCTGGAGGCGGTCGAGATCGGTGAGGTGAATCGCAGAGATGAAAATGATCGCAGTCTGCTGGAAACGCGGATGCTGACGAATCATGTCGGCAAGCTCGAAGCCATCGATCTCGGGCATGCTGACATCCATCAGAACGACAGCGATGTCATTTTTGAGCAGTAGATCGAGCGCCTGGCGGCCCGAAGTCGCCTTGATCAAATTTTCGCCGAGCTCAGTCAGAATGGCTTCGTAGCTGAGAAGTTTTCCCGGCTGATCGTCGACCATCAAAATGTTGACTCTATCGATCTTGCTCATGAGTTTTCTCAATACCCTCGCAAGGTAGCGCCACGCGACTAACGATGCAGCCACATGCGGAGCGCCGCAAGAAGCTGTTCGGTGTTGACGGGCTTGGCCAGGTATTCGGAAGCGCCCGCCTCGAGACACTTTTCGCGATCGCCCTTCATTGCTTTGGCCGTGAGAGCAATGATGGGCAGTCGGCGCAGCGCTGGAATCTGGCGCAGCACCTGCATCGTTTCATAACCGTCCATCTCGGGCATCATGATGTCCATGAGCACGATGGCGACATCCGGTGTGGATTCGAGCGTGGCGATCGCTTCTCGGCCGGTGCCTGCGGTGAGCACGGTCATGCCACGGCGTTCGAGCACGCTGCTGAGCGCGAAAATGTTGCGCACATCGTCGTCCACGACGAGCACCTTGCGGCCGACGAGAGCGTCGTCGGAGCGATGCAGGCGGTCGAGCATCTTCTGCTTTTCGGGCGGCAAATCGGCGACGACGCGGTGAAGGAAGAGCGCCGTTTCGTCGAGCAGGCGCTCAGGGGATTCAACACCTTTCACCACGACGCTCCGAGCGAGCGTGTGAAGCCGCGCGTCTTCCTCGGCCGACAAATCCTTTCCGGTGAACACGACGACGGGCAAATCGCCCGACGGCGTGTCGCGTAGGCGCTCGAGCACTTCGAAGCCAGTCATATCCGGCAGTCGAAGATCGAGGACCATGCAATCGAAAGTCTGTTCGGAGATTGCGTTTAATGCGTCCGCGCCGGTGGCGGCGACAGAAACGTCGATGTCGTGATGCCCAAGCAATTCGCGAATGCTGAGTTGCTCGGTCGGATTGTCTTCGACAACGAGAAGGCGTTTTAAGCGCGGTGCGGTGTAATCCTTGATTTTGCCAAAGGCCGACTCGAGTCCTTCCGGAGTCGTGGGCTTGGTAACGAACGAAAATGCGCCGCGGGCGAGTCCGTGTTGGCGATCCTCGTCCATCGTGAGCATCTGTACAGGGATGTGGCGCGTGGTCGGGTCTTGCTTCAGGTGATTGAGCACGGTCCAGCCGAGCATGTCAGGAAGGAATACGTCGAGCGAAACGGCGCTCGGGTGGAATTCGCGAGCGAGTGCAAGTGCTTCCGCGCCGCGCGAAGCGACAAGAACTTTGAAGCCTTTGTCATGCGAAAGATCGCAAAGCACGCGCGCGTAGTGCGGATCGTCTTCGACAATGAGCAAAACTGGATCGTTGACGCCGAGATTGGCGCGATCGTCGGGGATTTGCTCGGGGACGTGAACCGTCGCACTCGCGGCCGACAGATGCATGGGGGAGGGGGGCAGGGTGACACGGCGATCGTTGCTCACGCTCACGCCGGAGGATGGTCCGACGTAGGTTTGTGGCAGGTACAGAGTGAATGTGCTGCCGCCGCCGGGCACGCTGTGGAGCTGAATTTCGCCGCCGAGCAAACTTGCAAGTTCGCGGCTGATCGCCAGGCCGAGACCCGTGCCACCATATTTCCGGCTGGTACCAGCATCAGCCTGCTGGAAGGCTTCGAAGATGATGCGCTGCTTTTCGGCCGGAATTCCGATGCCGGTGTCGGTGACTTCGAACGCGATGACCGATCCGGCGCGGCTCAGAATTGAGTGCTCGTCGCTCCAGCCGTAATCGGCGATTCGAACCGAGAGGCGCACGCTACCTTGTTCGGTGAACTTGAACGCGTTGGACAGCAGGTTTTTGAGAACTTGCTGGAGGCGCTTCGAGTCGGTGACGAGACTGCGCATCAGATCGGGGTCGGTGAGAATTTCGAACGTGAGACGCCGATGTTCGGCTTCGTGACGGAACGGACGGCCGATCATTTCGAGCAGGCTGGCGAAGAAGACTTCTTCGGCTTCGACGCTGACCGTGCCAGATTCAATCTTCGACAGGTCGAGGATGTCGCTAATCAGATTGAGCAAGTCAGTACCGGCGCCGTGAATCGTGCGCGCAAATTCGACCTGCTTCGGCGTGAGGTTGCCGTCGGGGTTGTCGGTAAGCTGCTGGCCGAGAACGAGGATGCTATTGAGCGGCGTCCGCAGCTCGTGCGACATGTTGGCGAGAAATTCGGATTTGTACTTGGAAGTGAGGGCGAGCTCTTTGGCCTTTTCTTCGACGGCGCGGCGGGCCTGCTCGATTTCCTGGTTCTTGCGTTCGACTTCGACGTTCTGTTCGGCGAGCTGCTGCGCCTTTTGCGCGAGCTGCTCGTTGGTCTGCTGCAATTCGGTCTGCTGCGTCTGCAACTCGATGGCAAGCTGCTGTGACTGTTTTAACAAGCCCTCAGTCTGCATCGTCGCCTCGATACTGTTGAGCACGATGCCGATGCTGGAGGTGAGCTGCTCGAGGAACGCGAGGTGCGATTCGGTGAAACTGCTCAGCGACGCGAGTTCGATGACCGCTTTGGCGCGATCCTCAAACAAAATAGGCAGCACGATCACGTTGCGAGGGACGGCTTCGAAGAGACCCGACCGAATCGGCGTCGCATTCGCAGGCACCTCGGTGATCAGCATGCGGCGTTTTTCGGCGGCGCATTGACCGACGAGGCCCTCGCCGACGCGAAGGTGATGACGGTGCCCATTTTCGTTGGCGTCTGCGAACGACGACAGCAGTACCATCTCGGACGATTCTTCCGACTCCATCTGATACATGACGCCCTGCTGCGCATCGACGAGCGGAGCGAGTTCCGAGAGAAGCATGCGGCCGACCGTGGTGAGATCGCGCTGGCCCTGCAACATGCCAGTGAAACGCGCGAGATTGGTCTTGAGCCAATCCTGCTCCTTGTTGCGATCCGTCGTGAGACGGAGGTTGTCGATCATCGTGTTGATGTAGTCTTTGAGCTCCGCGACTTCGCCGCTCGCTTCGACTTGAATCGAGCGCGTGAGGTCGCCCTTGGTCACGGCAGTCGTGACTTCCGCGATGGCACGGACCTGGTTGGTAAGGTTGTCGGCGAGCAGGTTGACGTTGCCGGTGAGATCTTTCCATGTGCCGGCCGCGCCGGGCACGTTGGCCTGACCGCCGAGGCGGCCTTCGACGCCGACTTCGCGGGCGACTGTGGTCACTTGGTCGGCGAACGTCGCGAGCGTGTCGGTCATGTTGTTGATGGTTTCGGCGAGCGCGGCGACTTCACCCTTCGCGTTCACGGTGAGTTTCTGCGTGAGTTCGCCGTTCGCGACTGCAGTGACGACTTTCACGATGCCGCGCACTTGCTCGGTGAGGTTCGCGGCCATGACGTTTACGTTGTCGGTGAGATCTTTCCAGGTTCCGGCGACGCCAGGGACTTTCGCCTGGCCACCAAGTTTGCCGTCGGTACCGACTTCGCGCGCCACACGCGTGACTTCGGCAGCGAACGCGTTGAGCTGGTCGACCATCGTATTGATGGTGTTTTTCAGTTCGAGGATTTCACCTTTGACGTCGACTGTGATTTTGCGGGACAAGTCACCGCGCGCGACGGCGGTGGTGACTTCGGCGATGTTTCGAACCTGGCCCGTCAGGTTTCCGGCCATCGCGTTTACGGAGTCGGTTAGATCCTTCCAGGTTCCCCCGACACCGGGCACGTCGGCCTGACCGCCGAGCCGGCCTTCGCTGCCGACTTCGCGCGCCACGCGGGTGACTTCGGCGGCGAATGAACGAAGCTGCTCGACCATCGTGTTGAGTGTTTCTTTGAGCTGCAAAATTTCGCCGCGCACATCGACCGTGATTTTGCGGGATAGGTCGCCGCTCGCGATGGCGGTTGCGACTTCCGCAATGTTTCGAACCTGGCCCGTCAAGTTGCTGGCCATGAAGTTCACGTTGTCGGTGAGATCCTTCCACGTTCCGCCGACGCCAGGCACTTCGGCCTGGCCGCCCAGCTTCCCTTCCGTGCCGACTTCGCGCGCCACGCGGGTGACTTCTCCGGCGAACGCGTTGAGCTGGTCCACCATCGTGTTGATGGTGTTCTTGAGCTCGAGAATTTCGCCGCGGACATCGACCGTGATCTTGCGCGACAAGTCTCCCCGCGCGACGGCCGTCGTAACTTCGGCGATGTTTCGAACTTGCGCGGTGAGGTTGCCGGCCATCGAGTTGACCGAATCGGTCAAATCCTTCCACGTTCCCGCGACTCCCGGCACGTTCGCCTGACCGCCGAGGCGGCCTTCGCTGCCGACTTCGCGCGCCACGCGCGTCACTTCGCCCGCGAACGCGTTGAGCTGGTCGACCATCGTGTTGATGGTGTCTTTCAACAGCAGGATTTCCCCGCTGACGTTGACCGTGATTTTCTTCGAAAGGTCGCCACTCGCGATGGCCGTCGCGACTTCGGCGATGTTTCGAACCTGACCCGTCAGGTTGCTCGCCATCGAGTTGACCGAGTCGGTCAAATCTTTCCAGGTCCCCGCGACTCCCGGCACCTGCGCCTGACCGCCGAGTTTTCCGTCGGTGCCGACTTCGCGCGCGACACGCGTGACTTCCGAGGCGAACGAACGGAGCTGATCCACCATCGTGTTCAGCGTGTCTTTGAGCTCGAGGATTTCGCCCTTCACATCGACGGTGATTTTGCGCGAGAGGTCGCCACGGGCGACCGCCGTCGCGACTTCGGCGATGTTTCGAACCTGGCCGGTCAGATTGCTGGCCATGAAGTTGACGTTGTCCGTGAGGTCTTTCCACGTTCCGGCGCCGGGCACCTGCGCTTGACCGCCGAGTTTGCCTTCGGTACCGACCTCGCGCGCCACGCGCGTCACTTCGCCCGCGAACGCGTTCAGCTGGTCCACCATCGTGTTGATAGTGTTCTTCAACTCCAAAATCTCGCCCTTCACATCGACCGTGATCTTGCGAGACAAGTCACCGCGCGCCACGGCCGTCGTAACCTCCGCGATGTTTCGAACCTGGCCCGTCAGGTTTCCAGCCATCGAATTGACGGAGTCGGTGAGATCTTTCCACGTGCCCGCGACCCCCGGCACGTTTGCTTGACCGCCGAGGCGGCCTTCGCTGCCGACCTCGCGCGCCACGCGCGTCACTTCGCCCGCGAACCGGTTCAGCTGGTCCACCATCGTGTTGAGCGTTTCTTTGAGCTGAAGGATTTCTCCGCGCACATCGACAGTGATCTTGCGCGACAAGTCACCGTTCGCGATTGCGGTGGCAACCTCCGCGATGTTTCGAACCTGGCCCGTCAGGTTGCTGGCCATGAAGTTCACGTTGTCGGTGAGATCCTTCCACGTTCCGCCGACACCCGGCACTTCGGCCTGGCCGCCCAACTTTCCTTCCGTACCGACTTCGCGCGCCACGCGGGTCACTTCACCCGCAAACGCGTTCAGCTGGTCCACCATCGTGTTGATGGTGTCTTTCAATTCGAGAATTTCGCCCTTCACATCGACCGTAATCTTGCGCGACAGGTCCCCGCGTGCGACTGCCGTCGTGACTTCCGCAATGTTTCGAACCTGCGCCGTGAGGTTTCCGGCCATCGCGTTCACAGAGTCGGTCAAATCCTTCCAGGTTCCGGCGACGCCCGGCACAACCGCTTGTCCGCCAAGTTTTCCGTCGGTGCCGACCTCGCGCGCTACGCGCGTAACTTCCGACGCGAACGACCTCAGCTGGTCCACCATCGTGTTGATGGCTTCTTTCAGCTGCAAAATTTCCCCGCGCACATCGACGGTAATTTTTCGCGAAAGGTCGCCGCTAGCGACCGCCGTCGCGACTTCGGCGATGTTTCGAACCTGACCGGTCAGGTTGCTCGCCATCGAGTTGACCGAGTCCGTCAAATCTTTCCACGTGCCTGCAACTCCCGGCACTTGCGCCTGGCCACCGAGTTTGCCGTCGGTACCGACCTCCCGCGCCACGCGCGTCACTTCCGAGGTAAAAATTCCCAGCTGCTGAATCATCGTGTTGACGATCGTCGCGGACCGCAAAAACTCGCCTTCGAGCGGCCGCCCATCGACGTCAAGCCGCACCGTTTGCGTGAGGTTTCCTTGCGCGACGCCCGCGATGGCGCGCGTGACTTCGGTCGTCGGCCGAAGCAAGTCCTCGATCAACGTGTTGACCGAAACTTCCATCTCTCCCCAGGCGCCCTTCGACTGGCTGACGCGAATCCGCTCGCGCGTGCGACCCTGTTTGCCGACGACCTGCCCGGCACGCTTTAACTCCTGCGCAATCTGTTGGTTGGTCGAAACGATGTCGTTGAAGGTGTCGGCGATTTTTCCCGCTAGGCCCGTCCAGGATCCCGGCAACCGAACGGAAAGATCTCCGTCGCGCATGGTCTGCAAGCTCGCAAGAATCGCGACGAGTTCAGGGGAAGAAACGTGGTCGTTCGCAGAGTTCTTGCCTTTCACGTTTCCATCGACGCTCTCGTCCAAGACCGGAGGCGGCGCAGTAGCAGCTTTCGTCGAGCTACTCAGATTACTTCGCTTCATGCTTTTCTCCGACCCATGACCTCAGGCGCGGCTCAGTCCGCAGCGCTCGGGTCACAGCTGCTGCGAGTCCGCTGGTCCTCTTCTCAGATATCGAAAGGAGGCCGCATCCTCAGTCAGCGCTGAAACCCGGGGGTAGTTCTAGACCCATCGTGACCCATCGTGACTGGATACCACAAAGCCACGCCCGGTCACCTACAGTCTTTCCTGTATAGGGTTCCGTCGGTTAAGAGCATTCACAAGAAACGAAGATACTGGTCGTCAGTTCAGGATGACGATCGTGTCGATGGGATCCCGGACCGATTGAGGGATGTGGAGAAGGAGACCACCGTCGAGCGGCTTGAGTTCCAGTTGCGCGCCGCCTACGAATAAATGTGCCCCCTTGATTCCCGGAACAGCAGGCAACGCGAGGTACTCGTCCTTCAGGTCAAGGATGTGAAGGTAAGTCTTGCCGTTCTTTTGCGTTGAGACGCCCCAGCTCCGCGGCGAAATCGGACCGCCGCGTGTGCCGTAAATCGTCTCGCCATATTTCCCAGTCCATTCGCCGATCGCGTGCAAACGCTCGACGAATTCGGGCTGGACTTGCCCGGTCGCCATCGGACCGATGTTCAACAGGAAATTTGCGTTCGAACCGGCCGCGCGCACGAGGTAATGGATGAGATCAGGCACGCTTTTAAAATTCTTGTCGCTCTTGTTGTATCCCCACGCGCCATTCACGGTCTCGCACGTTTCCAACGGAAGCTGGCTGATCGATGTCTGATTGAAGCCGGCGGTGTTCGCGCCCGGCAAATCTTTTTCGAACATCTGAAAATCTTCGCCATCGAACGGCGCGTGATGGTGATTGCTGCCGATGAGCGCCGCCGGTTGCAGCTTGTGGATCAACGTATAGGTGCGTTGTAGCTGCCAATCCGCATCAGGCTTATCCCACATGCCGTCAAACCAGATTCCGGCGACGTCGCCATAGTTCGTCAGCAACTCCGTGAGCTGCGCATCCATGAATTCGAGGTACCGATTGAATTCGCCGCCTTCAGGGCGACCGGCGGAATGACCCGTCCGGCCCAGAGGAAAATAGTCGGGATTATGCCAATCCAGCTGCGAGTGATAGAAAAACAGCTTGATGCCCTGCTTCCGGCACTCTTCCGCAAGCTGCTTTAGCGGATCTTTGGCATAAGGCGTCGCATCGACGATGTTCCACTTGTTCTGCTTCGTCGCAAACATTGCGAACCCGTCGTGGTGTTTGCTCGTGATCGTGATGTACTTCATTCCAGCCGACTTGGCGAGCGCGACGATCTCGGCGGCGTTGAACCCCGTCGGATTGAATTGCGGTGCGAACTTTTCGTATTCGCTTACGGAAACGTGCTTCTGCTCCATGTACCATTCGCCATCGGCCGGCACGCTGTACACGCCCCAATGGATGAACATGCCGAACTTCGCATCCTGAAACCACTGCCGCGCCTTCAGATTGGACTCGGCAGGCTGGTAGCTCTGCGCAAGCAGAGCGGGACTCGCGGCGACGATCAGCGCGCAGGCGGTGAAAACCAAAAGTCCGATTCGAATGATCTTCATGTTGTCCTTAGACCCGCAAATCCGACGCAAGGCGCGGCGGCTTGAAACCGCGAACTGCAAAATACAACACGTACGCATAACAAACCAGCGGGACCACAAAAGCCGTCTGAATCGAACTCACGTCGGAGATATATCCCATAAGAGCCGGGAAAACAGCGCCGCCGATGATCGCCATCACCAGCAGCGACGACCCGCGTTTTGTATGAGATCCGAGATTCTTCAGGCTGAGCGCGAAGATCGTAGGGAACATGATCGAATGAAAAAATCCGATCAGCACTACCGCCCACACCGGCGCCTCGCCCGTCAATGCAATCGCAATCCCGCCGCACAAAAACGCGGAGCCTGCGAACAGCGCCAAAAGTTTATTCGGCGCGATGCCTTTCATCGCCGCCGAACCCGCGAACCGCCCGATCATGAAGCCCAGCAGATGCCATTTCAAATAGTTGGACGCGATCTTCTCCGGCGTCCCCGGCAGCGCATGCTGCACAAAGCGGATCACAAAACTCGTTACCCCGACCTGCGCGCCGACATAAAAAAACTGCGCGAGCACGCCATGGATCAGATGCGTCTCCCGCCAGATGCTGGTCCCGGTATTCGAATTCGTGACGCTCGCAGCAGTCGTGCCTCCTTCGGTCGTTTCGCCAATTTCAGGAAGCTTCGCGAAGTAGATCAACGTCGCGACCACGAGAAAAATCCCCATGATCGCCAGATACGGCCCCTTGACGCGCCCCGCTTCCAACGCAGAATATTCATTGAGCTGGTCGATCGTCATAACCGACAACTGGGCCGCCGAATACTCGATCCCCGAAAGTATGAACGCCTTCCCGATGATCGGCGTCACCAGCGCCCCAACCGCATTGAACGATTGCGCCAGATTCAACCGCCGCTCCGACGACTCCGGCGGCCCCAAAATCGTAACGTAAGGATTCGCCGCGACTTCCAGCACGCCCTGCCCGCATGCCATCACGAACAGCGCAAACAGAAAAAATCCGTACACGCGAGCCGACGCCGCCGGAATAAACAAAAACGCGCCGAGCGCACACGTCAGCAACCCCGCAATAATCCCCCGCCGGTAACCGATCTTCTCCAGCAACCAGCCTGCCGGCAGCGCCGAAAGAAAATACCCACCGAAAAACGCCGACTGAATCAGCGACGACTGCAAATCCGTCAATCGAAACGCTTTCTTCAAGTGCGGAATCAGGATGTCGTTGAGATTGACGCCCAGCGCCCAAAGAAAGAACAAGCTCGTAATCAATACAAGCGGAAGCACGAAGCGGCGTTCGGTAAGCGGAGCGGATGTCGAAGGCGAACTCATCGGGCCTCGGTGTCTATCACTGTCAGGTCAAAGCGCGATCGAGATGCACGTACCCGCCGTCTACAAATAGATGCTGCCCGGTAATATGTGAAGCCTGCGCCGACAAAAGAAACGTCACCGTTGCCGCGATCTCATTCGCCTCGGTCATCCGCTGCCCCAACGGAATCTTCGAAACGATCTTCTGCCGCTTCTCTTCCGGATTCGGAAACTTGCTCAGCCAATCGCGATAGAGCGGCGTCAGCACCTCAGCCGGCACAACCGCATTCACGCGAATGTGAAACGGCAGCAACTCAGCAGCCCACTCGCGCGTCAACCCCAGAATCGCTCCCTTCGCGGCAACATAGCCCGACGTGCCTCCCTGCCCGGTCACCGCCGTCTTCGAACTTATATTAACGATGGCGCCCCTCGCATCCTTCAGAAACGGCAGCGCGAAATGCGCCATGTCATAGTAGTGAAAGAGATTGCGCTGCAGCGATCCGATGAATTGCTCCGGCGTGCCTCGTTCAAGTCCGACGCCGTCGTTGATACCCGCATTATTCACGAGCGCGTCGATTCGTCCCAGCTTTTGCGCGACGCTATCGACTGCGGCGCGGCAACTTTCGGCCGCGCTCAAATCCGTCACGATCAACTCCGCAGTCGCACTTTCGGCATGAAGCTCAGCTTTCAATTGCTCGCCGGCATCCTTGTCCTTGTCGAGAATCGCCACGAGGCAGCCTTCGCGGACGCAAGTCCACGCGATCGCAGCCCCAATTCCCTTCGCGCCGCCGGTGATCACCACGACCTTGCCCTTCAGTTGCAGGTCCACAGCGTCGGTTTCCTCTTCGAATCGACGTCCCACTCGTCATGCCCGCCGTCAAACGCACGAGAGCATACATCAGCTTCAATTGACGTGACCCAAGATAAATGGTTTATACGTCTGATTAAATGCGCACCGCGCGAAGAACCGCGCCGCCAACTCTCCAGTGAGGGCCAATGAAACGCTACGGCATGCTGATCAAAGTGAAAGAAGACTCGATCGAGATGTACAAGAAATACCACACTGAAGTTTGGCCCGGAGTGCTCGCCACGATCCGCGCCTGCAATATCAAAAATTACTCGATCTACCTCAAAGAGGACTTCCTCTTCGCATACTTCGAATACCACGGCACCGACTACAAGGCCGACATGGAGAAGATGGCCGCCGACCCCAAAACGCAGGAGTGGTGGAAGATCATGATGCCGATTCAGGTCCCGATCGAATCCCGCGCCGAGGGCGAGTGGTGGGCCAACATGGAAGAAGTCTTCCACACCGACTAGAAGTTATCTCATAAACACTTTCAAGCGGCTGAGCGGTTGAAACTTATGACAAACGGCGTAAACCGAGAGCATGGACCTTACCGACGCCCAGTGGGCGGTTCTCGAACCGTTGTTTCGTCCCCAACGACGAGCCGATGGGCGAGGGCGACCGTGGCAAGACACGCGTGCGGTACTGAACGGAGTCTTTTGGGTTCTACGCACGGGTGCTCCTTGGCACGACCGGCCGTCTCGCTATCCGTCCTATCAGACCTGCCATCGGCGCTTCCAACAATGGCAGCGCAGTGGACTGCTGACACGCCTGCTGCAAAAACTGGCCGAGGACTTACGAGACCGAGGGAAGCTCGATCTGAGCGAATCCTTCATCGACGCCAGCTTCAGCGGCGCGAAAAAAGGGGCTCTAGTGTCGGCCCTACAAAGCGCGGCAAAGGCAGCAAAATCATGGCAATCGCAGACGGCCATGGTTTTCCTCTCTCCGTGCACGTGGCCAGCGCTTCGCCTCATGAAACAAAACTCGTCGAACCCACGCTCGACCAACGCTTCCTTGCCCAGGCTCCCAAACGAATGATCGGTGATCGCGCTTACGACAGCGATCCACTGGACCAGCGCATCCACGAACGATACGGCGTGCAACTCATCGCGCCCCACAAATTCGTGCGGGTCGCAGCTGCCACGCAGGACGGCCGCGTTCTGCGCCGCTACCGCTCGCTGGAAAGTCGAGCGCTTGTTCGCTTGGCTTCATAACTTTCGCCGTACCGTAATTCGCTGGGAATACTACCCAGAAAATTTCCTCGGGATGGTCCAACTCGCTTGCGCCATCATCCTCCTGAGACATTTATGAGATGGCTTCTAATCGCTCAGGGTTTCCCTGTCGAGAACCACGTCTTATTTGTAGGGAGCTTTGCGAATGAGATCCGAAACACGTACGCAAACTCGCCCGGTGCCTTGGGCGGCAATTGAATGTGCAGACCGTCCGGAGTCTGCTGAAATTTGACTTTTTCTTGCGAGCCCAAGAGCTCAATCGCAGTGATGTTCTCTGTATTGCTAAGCGTCTGCGTCCCCAGCGTGTGAATCCAGACCTTGCCGTCAGAGGGCCAGCCCAGCTCTATCGCATATAAGTCGTCGCCCTTGGTCGTGAATCGAAAGTCCTTGGCCGTATAGTTCAACGTGTCGGTGTCGTGAAACGACCCGCCCTTGACTTTGGTCGGCCCCTCTCCAAATACGAACCACGGCCGCGTGCCATAAATCGCTTCGCCGTTCACCGCGAGCCACCCGCCGACACCACGCAACACGTTCTCCACCTCATCCGGAATCGTCCCGTCCGACTTCGGCCCGACATTCAACAACAGGTTGCCGTTCTTGCTCACAATGTCGATGAGTTGGTGCACCACAAACTCCGGCGACTTGAACGTGTCATACTGGATGTATCCCCACGACTTGTTGCTCACCGACGTATCGGTCTGCCAATACAAAGGTCGAATGTCGTCCAGCTGACCGCGCTCTAAGTCCAACACTGCCGAGTGCTCCTGCAGCGCGTAATCCTTGTAATTGATCACGCCAACGTGATCGCCATACTTCAGCGACGTGTTGTAGTAGAACGCCGCAAAGCGCGTCAGGTTTGTTCGAATCGACGGCTGCCCGATCCACCAGTCGAAATACATGATGTCGGGATGATATTTCTGCACGATCTCCGCCGACCGCGCCAGCCAGTCGTCCGCCCACGCGTTCGAAACATACGTGAAGTCGTTCGAAACCGGCGTCCCCTTCTTTGCCTCCAGCCAGTTGTGTCCTGGCCCATAAAACGCCGCATATCGCGGATCGTTGATATCCGAAGGAATCGTCCGCCCCACGCCGAGAAAGAAATTGTGCTCGACCCGATGCGACGAAGCTCCGAAATGCAAGCCGGCCGCCCGAACCGCCTTCGCAAGATCTCCAATTACATCGCGATGCGGCCCCATCTTTGCCGCAGTCCAATCGCTCAAGTCGCTGTCATACATCGCAAACCCATCGTGATGCTCGGCAACCGGAACAACATATTTCGCCCCAGCCTTTTTGAAAAGTGCAGCCCACGTCGTCGGATCAAAATGCTCCGCTTTGAATCTCGGAATAAAATCCTTGTAGCCGAACTTGTCCTGCGAACCATACGTCGCGATGTGATGGTCGTACTCCGGTGAGCCTGGCCGATACATGTCCCGCGGATACCACTCGCTCCCAAACGCAGGCACTGAATACACGCCCCAATGAATGAAAATCCCAAACTTCGCGTCCTGATACCACGTCGGCACTTCGTATTTCTGCAGCGACTCCCAGTCTGCTCGATACGGCCCCTCGTCGTCCGCCCGCGCCACGGTGGTGAGAACCGCTTGCCGAGCAGCATCGTATTTCGCGCTGCCCTTTTGCCACGCCTGGTCGATGACGTTGGGATCTTCGGAAGAAGTCGGCGCGGTCGGGGATAGTGGCACCTGCGCCCACAGCGTCGAACACACCGCCGCACCCGACAAGACGGCCGCAAACAACAACCTATTTTCGCGCACCCAGCGTCCAATCGCTCCCTGGAGCATCGGTCTCACCTCGGCTCAATTCTCGTTTCTGTTTCGAATGCAAACGCAAGCACCACTCAGCGCCCGATAGTCTACGCGAACCGCCCTGATTCCACCCAGCGGATCCGGTTCATCGCAACAGCCCCTTTGTCTCCGGATACCTTTATAGACTCTCCTAAACCAAAGTCCCATTGACCGCCTACTCCGCGCCTCCTAACTTGTTGAACGAGGGGCATATCCCTGCGTTTTCGAACATGAGCGACTCAAACTTTGATCTGGTTCCACCGTCCCTGGATCCCGGCGAGAAGGAACTCGCCCAGGAATTCTCGCGCATTCAGAAGCGCGACTCTTGGGTTAGCCGCTATTCCGTCTTCGTGAGCTGCCTGCTAGTGGCCGCGATCGCGATGCTCGCGGTAATGGCGTTTCGCGACGGTTCTTCTTCGTTCCTAAAAATTCGCGTCACCGAAGCAATCTTTGCCCTCATCGCCCTGATCGTTCTTTTCAATGTGTACACGATCCGGCAGGAAATGCTGATCAAGCAGCTACGCGATCAGCTGAGCGACAAGCAATCGCAATTTTATAATCTCCGCAATCTTTCGATGATCGATCCGCTCACCGGCTTGTATAACCGCCGCTTCGCCGAACAGCGCCTCGCCGCCGAAGTCGCTCGCTCGCAGCGAATGGGTCATCCGCTGGCGCTGCTGATGCTCGACCTCAAGGGATTCAAACAGTTGAACGAACGCAACTCCCGCGACGCCGGCGACCAGGCTCTTCGCGCTTTCGCGACCCGCGTGACGTCCGTCATCCGTGGCTCCGATCTTGCTGTCCGCCTCGAAGGCGACAAATTCATGATCGTGCTTCCGGAATGCGTGACCGAGCAGCTCAATCGCATTCTCGCGCGCCTCACCCCTTTCGAATACGACTGGAACGGCCACAAAATCCCCGTCGCTTTCACCGCCGCCTGCAAGCAATATCAAATCGGCGAAGGCTCCGAAGAATTCTGGGCCCGCGTCGATCAGAGCCTTTCCAACACCAAGCGCGCGGGCGACAAAGCTCCGTACTTCGAAACGCTAACCCTCTAGTCCACATTCCTGACGTCTTTTCCGGCCACTCCTGGTAACTCGTCTCCATTTCTTCCTTTGCCAAATTTCGCTTCCAAACGCGGAACCCGGTGTACAATGCGCCTACCGATTCGACAATCTGAGGTGCCGCGCGCTCGAAGTGATTAGAAGCGCACTCCGAGAGCTGAGGGAAAGCTGCGGCGCCGAAAGAATGCCGACAACCGCGCCGCATCCGGCGCGCATCGCATATCGGGAACGTACATAGAGAATGGAGGGTAACGCGGATGGCGATCCCCACGGACAAGCACTTCACCGCGCGCGTTCTTGAACGCAAAGAGCTATCCGAGGATCTGTGGCTTGTAAAGGTCGATCCCGGCGGCCCTTTCCCGTTCAAAGCTGGGCAATACGCCACGCTGGGCGTCGAAAGCGGAGACAAGCGCATCGAACGCGCTTACTCCATCGTTTCCTCTCCGTATGAAGAGGGCTTCCTCGAATTTTTCGTTGAACTCGTTCCGCAAGGCGAACTCACCCCGCTCCTTTACAAGCTTCATAAAGGCGACACATTGTATTGCCGCAAGATCGCAAAGGGCCGCTTCACGCTCGACCTGAAAAGCGGACGCACAAATCACCTCTGTCTCGCCACCGTAACCGGTATCGCTCCCTTCGTCAGCTATGTCCGCACGCTTTATCAAGATTGGAAAAAACGCGACAGTCCGATGCCAGGTGACCACAAGATCTTCTGCCTTCAAGGGGGCAGCCGATCCTGGGAATTCGGCTATCGCGAAGAACTCGAGCGCGTCGCCGCTGAAGTTCCCTGGTTTAAATACGTCGCCACGATTAGCCGTCCTTGGGAAGACGCCAACTGGCACGGCGAGACCGGCCGCGTCGACGACCTCATCCGCAAATACGCCGATGAGTGGAGCCTGAAGCCCACCGACACCACCGGCTACCTGTGCGGCCACCCCAGCATGTGCGAAAACGGCATGGGCATTCTCGCACGCGCCGGCTGGCAAAAAGGCTCGCTGTTCGAAGAGGTCTATTTCATTCCCGGCAAAGAGGCCGCTGAATCTTGATCGCGAGAATTCACGGTCATCGCTGCGCACCGCGGATTTCGACTTCGCCGGTGCAACTGGCCGAACGATTCCTACGTCTACCACGTTGGAGTTCGCGTTACGGTGTACAATGCGCCGCGATTTAGACTGAGACGATTTTGTTGTGAGGAGTTACTGATCTCGGAGGGTCCTCAATGATTGTTGGTGTTCCCCGAGAAACTTTCCCGGGGGAGCGACGTGTGGCCCTGGTACCGGGCGCGCTCGCCAATCTAGCAAAAGTAGGACTCGAAGTTTTGGTCGAAGCAGGAGCCGGCGACGAAGCCGGCTATCCTGATGCCGACTACGCGGCCAAAGGCGCAAAGATTGTTTCCGATCGCGCGGAGCTCTTTCGCTCTGCCGACATCATCGTTCAAGTCCTCAGCCCTGGCGCCAACGACAAGACCGGCCACGCCGACCTCGCGCTTCTTCGCCGCGATCAAATCCTCATCGGCTTCTTGCGCCCGATGGGCTCCGCGGAAAATCTCTCCGCGATCGCTTCGCGTGGCATAACGTCATTCTCCGTTGAACTGATTCCGCGCACCACTCGCGCGCAAAGTATGGACGCGCTCTCTTCGATGGCAACGGTCGCGGGCTACAAAGCCGTGCTGATCGCCGCCGACATCGTCCCCAAATTCTTCCCTATGTTGACGACCGCAGCGGGCACGATCACGCCCGCGCGCGTCTTGATCCTTGGAGTGGGCGTCGCAGGATTGCAGGCCATCGCGACGGCCCGCCGCCTCGGCGCCGTCGTTTCCGCTTACGATTTGCGCCCCGTCGTAAAAGAACAAGTGCAGAGCCTCGGCGCCCGCTTCGTCGAACTTCCCATCGAAGCCAAAGACGCCCAGGACGCCCGCGGCTATGCCACCGCCCAGGACGAAAGCTTCTACCGCCGCCAGCGCGAACTGCTCGGCAAGGTCATCGCCGAAAATGACGTGGTTATCACCACCGCCGTAATCCCCGGCAAGAAGGCGCCGATCCTCGTCACAAAAGAAATGGTCGCAGGCATGGCGCCGCGTTCCGTCATCATCGACCTCGCCGCCGAACGCGGCGGCAACTGCGAACTCACCCGCCCCGGTGAAAAAATCAGCGAACACGGCGTCACCATCGTCGGCTGGTTCAACCTCGCGAGCACCGTCCCCTATCACGCCAGCCAGATGTACGCCCGCAACATATCGACGTTCCTCGCGCTGCTCGTGAAAGATGGCAAGCTCCAGATCAACCTGAAAGACGAGATCCTGCGCGACACGCTCGTCACCCAAGGCGGAGAGATCGTCAACCCGCGCCTACGCGAATTTTTCTCGATGCCGGCTCTTGCGGCCCCGGCTCCTTTATCCGAAGAGGAGACTCCGAAATGAAGCTGGACCTGCTGACCGGCCTCTACGTTTTCATGCTGGCCGCATTCATCGGATTTGAAGTCATCCGCCGCGTCTCGCCGCTGCTCCACACTCCGCTGATGTCGCTGACCAACGCGCTCGACGCCATTGCCGTCGTTGGCGCCATTATCCTCGCCGGCGAACACAAAACCAATCTCGCCGCCATTCTCGGCACGATCGCCATCATCGCCGCCACCAGCAATATCGTCGGCGGCTTCATCATCACCGACCGCATGCTCAAAATGTTCAAATCCAGCGGCCCCAGAACGAGCCCATCAGCGACCGGCGGACCGGCGAAATGACAACCTTCCTCTCCACCGAAACGCTCATCGAATTCACATACCTAATCGCCACCGCTCTCTTCATCCTCTCGCTCAAGTGGCTAAGCTCTCCAGTCACCGCGCGCCGGGGCCTCTTCGCCGGCGAAGCCGGCATGGTCCTCGCCATCGGCGGCACGCTTCTCCACGCAGGCATCATCGACTACAAACTAATCGCAATCGGCTTAGTCGTCGGCACCATCATCGGCGTTCCGCTGGGCAATGTCGCGATGACCGCCGTGCCCCAGCGAACCGCGCTGAGCCACGCTTTTGGCGCGCTCTGTGTCACCGTAGTCGGCACCGCCGAGTTTTACCTCCGCGCGCCCGACATCGGTCCGTTCATGATGGCCGTTCTCTCTATGGAAGTAATTCTCGGCTCGCTGACGTTCACCGGCAGCCTGATGGCCGCCGGAAAATTACAAGAAGTCCTCCCGCAGCGCCCCATCACCTACAAAGGCCAAAATTTCGTCAATGCCCTGCTCTTCGCGATCGCGCTAGTCGTCGCTGTGATCCTGGTAATTCATCCCGACCAAATCCGCCTCTTCCCGATCATGATCGTAATCCCGCTCGTGTTCGGCGTGATGCTAGTCATCCCAATCGGCGGCGCCGACATGCCCACCGTCATCTCTCTTCTGAATTCCTACGCCGGCCTATCCGCCGCCGCGATGGGCTTCGTCCTCAACAGCAAACTCCTCATCATCGCCGGCGCGCTCGACGGCTCCTCCGGCTTCATCCTCTCCGTCATCATGTCGAAAGCGATGAACCGTTCCTTCACCAACGTCCTCTTCGGTGGCTTCGGCCAGATCCAAGCCGTCGCAGGCGGCACAAAAGAAGCTCCCCCCGTCCGCAGCGCCACTCCCGAAGAAGCCGCAGGCATCCTCGGCGCCGCCAGCAAAGTCGTCGTCGTCCCCGGATACGGCATGGCCGTCGCGCAAGCGCAACACAAAGTCCGCGAACTCTACGATTCCCTCACCAAGCGCGGTGTCGACGTAACCTTCGGCATCCACCCCGTCGCAGGACGCATGCCCGGCCACATGAACGTCCTCCTAGCCGAAGCCGACATCCCCTACGACAAGCTCCTCGAAATGGATCAGATCAACGGCGACCTCGCCCAAACGGACGTAGCCCTAATCATCGGCGCCAACGACGTCACCAACCCCGCCGCGCGCACCGATCCCACCAGCCCTATCTACGGCATGCCCATTCTCGACGTCGACAAAGCGCGTACCGTCATGGTCATCAAGCGCAGCATGGCCGCCGGTTTCGCCGGCATCGACAATCCGCTCTACTATCTGGACAAAACCCTCATGCTCTTCGGCGACGCCAAGAATTTCGTCAGCAACATTGTGCGCGAACTGACCGGCGGCGGCCACGGCGGCTGACCAATTCCTCATCGTCCGGCAACGACACTCAGATCTTATATCGCTAACCAACAGCCGCACTTTTCGCACTCGAAGCGAGTCAGAAGAACGCTAATCTCGGCGCTTTTCTCCGTGACTTCGTAGCTGATTCCCGTTCACACGACGGAGTTGTAACTATTCGGAAGGAAACAATCGTTGAAGAAAATCTGAAGGGGTTGCACTACACCTGTCCAAGTTCCTGCACTCTGAATCAACTCACCCCGTAAGAGACTAAGCCGCTCGGCTGTGATCCCCCGCCGCCGTCACCGGCTTCGACGGAACAGCGGAAATCCGCGCCGCGCCCGATTCCACTCGGTGCCGAAACCACCGCACCGTCGCGCCGACCCAATTCTTCGGCGGACGCGCATCCCATCCGGGCCGCGGATCCTGCACCACATTCATCCGCTCGCGCATAAAATCCAGCACAAGCGAAATACTGGCAAACAGCAGCAACAAATTAACCAGCGAACTGGGCGTCAGATGCAAGGCGTGGTCGAAAATCCAGGTCAACAGCAGAATCATTCCAACGATGACGAGCATGAGGGGGCTTCCAATCACTTCCGCCGGCGTCCGAACAACCCGCTCGCGATGTATCGAAGGCTGCGGTCTTCGATTTTCGCCGGTCAGGAGAAATTCTCCGTCGTGCCGCGCGTTGCAGCGATCGCTGCAGGCCTGTGTCGCGTCGGCATGAATTCTGAAAGACATCAAGATTCTATAGGACGCACCCCTATCGGTACGAATAGTACCGCCCCCTCAAATTTTTAGTACCTTGTGTATAGAACTACCTTGCTATCAGGATCCTGGCCGCGATTTCAGCTCGAACCCGCTCCCGTCGCTGCTCGCCAGTGCGCTGCCACCAATCGAATCTCCTCATACGTAATCTCGGCTGGTAACGCATCCTTCAGTGGCCGAAGCCTCTCCACACCTAGCTTTTCGCACGCCTCTTGAATCTTCTCCAGCCTCTCCGCCGCAATCCACGAGGGCTGAAATTCCGCGTCGCCCCGCTCCACCATTTCTGAAACCAGCGATACCACGCTCGCCAGCTGGCGTCCGCGCGCCTGCGCGATCTGTTCCAGAGTCCGCCCCTCCGCCAGCAATTTCAACGTCTCCTCCGCTGGTGACACCGCCGCTTGCTTGCTCGCCGCCGCACGCTCCCCTTCTTCGAACCGCTTCAACTCCTGCAAAATTTCTGTGCCAAACTGCTCCACCTTCTTTTCGCCAAATCCCATCACGTTCAGTAATTGTCCCGGCGTCGGGGGCCGCACCCGGCACAACGCATCCATCGCGCTGTCATGCATCACAACGTACGCCGGTGTTCCCAATTCCTTTGCTTTCTTACTCCGCCACGCCCTCAGATGCTCCCGCAATTCCGGATCGACGCCCGTAGCCGCTTCGTCATCCGCAAACTCCCGAAACCGTCGCGAATCCTCGACCCCACTCGCGGCACCACGCAAACCCGGGCCCGCCGCCGCTGCTATCGCCCGCGCCTTTTTCTTCTTGCGCCGGCCAACATCCGGCAACGGCGCCGCCAGCCACGACGGCATGGCCCCGCACACGTCGCAAGCTCCGCAAAACTCCCACTTCGGTCTCTCGCCAAAATGTCCGCAGATCATCAAATGCCTGCACTTCCTCGACTCCGCAAAATTCCGCACCGTGTGATATCTCGACCACGACCGCTCTTTCTCCGTCGCGTCCTGAATCTGCTCGATAAAATATGCCAGCAGCCCCACATCCTTCTTCTGCCATAACATCACGCAATCCGCCGGCAACCCATCTCGCCCCGCGCGCCCAGCTTCCTGGTAATACTGTTCCACCGATTTCGGCAGCGACAAATGAATCACCGCCCGCACCGCTGCCTTGTTGATCCCCAATCCGAACGCGATCGTCCCCACCAGCACGCGGACCTCGTCCGCCATCCACTTCTCTTGATTCCGCCTCCGCTCGTCGCTTTCCATCTGCCCGTGATACGCAATCGCCGGAATCCCCTGCCCCTCCAGAAAATCCACCGTCTCTTCCACGCGCCGAATCGTCGGCGCATACACGATCAAATTGCTGTCCCCGTACGCGCGCAGCGCCCGCAGCAGCAGCGTCTCTTGCGACCCGCTCTTGCATTCCCGCACGATGTACCGCAGATTCGGCCGGTGAAAACTAGCGATGTATTTATGAGGATCGCGCAGCTTCAATTGCGCGATGATGTCGTGCCGCACCTGCCGCGTAGCGCTAGCCGTAAACGCCGCAATCGTGCAATCCGGAAAATTCACCCGCAGCGAACTCAGTTGCCGGTACTCCGGCCGAAACTCATGCCCCCACTCCGAAATGCAATGCGCCTCATCAATCGCAAAAATCGAAATCGGCACCTTCCTCAACCACTCCACCGTATCCGCCCGCGCCAGCCGCTCGGGCGACAAATACAGCAGCCGATACTTCCCTTCGGCCGCGTCCCGCATCACGCGCCCCTGCTGCGCACCATCCACCGAACTGTTCAGCATCCCCGCGGCAATCCCCATCTGCGTTAATTGCGCCAACTGATCCTGCATCAGCGCAATCAGCGGCGAAATCACCACCACCGTCCTGTCCCCAGACAACGCCGCCGGCAACTGATAACACAACGACTTCCCTCCGCCAGTAGGCATCACCACACAGGTATCCCGCCCAGCCAGCAGCGACCCCACAATCCGCTCCTGCATCGGCCGAAACGAGCTATATCCCCAATATTTTTGCAGCGCAGAGAAAACAGTGGCGGTATTCGTCACCCAACGATAGTAACGCAACTCTAATCAAGTCGCCGTCAGGCCGGGTGCCGCACGCTCCCGGTTTTAGGAGGGTGCGGGTTGAGACTCAACCACACCCGACTCACAACGACAATCCGCGGCCGTATGCTCCTCTATTCCTGAACGCTCAAATTGTTCTGCACCTCAACATTCACCCGAATTTTCCCCTCGCCCCCAACGTCAACCTTCCTCCCCCAAGCCAAAAACCTCCGCAAAAACTCCGCACTCCTCCACTCCGCCTTCCAAGCGTCCTCAATCGCCACAACCGTATATCTCCCTGGCACAACCTGCGCCAAATTAAACGAACCGTCCGAATCGCTCTGATCGACCCGCAAGAGATTCCCCGCAAGCTCAATATCCGCTGGCACCAACACCACCATCACCCCATCGGCCGCCTTCCCATCCCTCATCGCCACTCCCGTCACCAACCCGCTTCCCATCGCAGCCGCAATCTTCAGCTCAACGTTCTGCCCCGCCACAATCTCAATCGTCGTCCCCGAAACCTTCGTCCCGCATTCTCCAACCGCATCCGCGCATCGGTTTGAATCGTCCCCTTCACCGCCGCCGTGACATCGTCCTCCGAACTCTCAACGTTTCCCGAACTCCCAAAACGAAACGTTTGCCGCCGCGTTTTCCTCTCGTCACCCTTTACAACACTCCACATCAAATTCACCCGCCCCGGCGGCAACCCCTCAACCTACGCGACGCCATCCCTCACGCTCGCCCGCAGTGGAAGGCTCTCCTCAATTCCGTCCGCGATGATCTGCGTCGCCGACTGCACGGATATCTGTTCCTGGTTGCTGTCGCCATTCCGCCCCAACACGAAGTGAATCGCAAGCGCCGGCTTGATGCGCATCTGTAACCACCGCAGAATCACATCCGTACAAAAACATCCAGGGGGATTTCCCCAACCGAACCCGCCAACTTGACATCCTCTCCATTCGCAGGTATCCACCAGACGCACCAAACTCCGGAGGCCAAGTGACCTGGACCCAGAACTACGACCCGCAAGGCCACTGGTGGCTCTCCACGCTCATCGCCGCCATCCCGATCGTCGTACTCCTCGCCTCGCTGGCCATCCTGCGACTCAAAGCACACTTCGCCGCCCTGATTGGCCTGGCCGCGTCGCTCCTCATCGCTGTAACGATCTTCGGAATGCCTTTGAAAATGAGCGCGATGTCCGCCATTTACGGCGCCTGCTACGGCCTGTTCCCCATCGGCTGGATCGTCCTCAACGTCATCTTCCTGTACGACCTAACCTGCGAAGCCGGCCACTTCAAAGTCCTGCAAGAAAGCCTCATGGGCATCACGCAGGATCGGCGCCTCCAACTTGTCCTGATTGCATTCGCCTTCGGCGCATTTTTCGAGGGCGCCTGCGGCTTTGGCACGCCAGTAGCGGTCACCGCCGCAATCCTGATCGGCATCGGCTTCAAACCATTGCAAGCGTCGGGTTTATCGCTGATTGCCAACACCGCGCCTGTCGCATTCGGCGCGCTCGGCACTCCGCTGGTTGCCCTTTCCGGAGTCAGCGGCCTCAGCCTGCTGCAACTCAGCGCCATGACCGGTCGCATCCTTCCGTTCTTCTCGCTCCTCGTCCCGTTCTGGCTAATTTGGACGTTTGCCGGTTTCGACGGAATGATCGAAGTCTGGCCGGCCACCCTCGTCGCCGGACTTTTTTTCGCGATCCCGCAATTTCTGATCTCAAATGTTCACGGCCCCTGGCTCGTCGATGTCATCGCATCGGTCTGCTCCATTGCTGGCGTTACTGTACTGCTGCTGTTCTGGCACCCCAGACGAATCTGGGGGCTCGACGGACACGAAGCCGACCGCGCCGCGCGCGGCCAGCACGGGCACAACTCATCCGCGCTGGTAAGAGCGTGGACGCCGTGGCTCACCCTTACCGTCCTGGTTTTCATATGGGGGCTACCGTCCACGAAGACTTTTCTCGACCATCTCGCGAGCCCAAAAATTCCGATCGCGGGATTGCACAATCTCATCCTTCGCATGCCTCCCGTCGTACCGAAACCCACGCCGGAATCCGCTGTTTTCCAGCTGAATTGGATCTCCGCTTCCGGCACCGGAATTCTGATCGCCGCCGTCATCTCCGGATTTCTGATGGGCTTCGGCCCTCTCAAACTCCTGCGCGCCTACGCGAGAACGCTCTACAAAGTGCGCTTCTCGCTGCTCACCATTGCCGCGATGATGGCCATTGGTTTCACTACGCGCTATTCCGGACTCGATGCCACGATGGGCCTCGCGTTCGCGCGGACCGGAATGCTCTATCCATTTTTCGGCACTCTGCTTGGCTGGCTTGGAGTCGCCGTCACCGGATCCGATACTTCTTCCAACGTTCTTTTCGGCAGCCTGCAACGAATCTCCGCAAATCAGGTCGGCGTCTCACCGGTGCTGATGTGCTCCGCCAACAGTTGCGGCGGCGTCATGGGTAAAATGATCGACGCCCAAAGCATCGTCGTCGCCAGCACCGCCACCGAGTGGTACGGCCACGAAGGCGACATCCTTCGCTACGTTTTTCTTCACAGCATCGCGCTCGCATCGCTCGTCGGTATCCTAGTTTTTCTACAAGCCTATGTTTTCCCCTTCACCCAAATGGTCATCCACTGAAAATGAAGCACGCGTGGGTAGCGCCGGCTTGTCCTGAGGTACGAAGGGCATCCTTGCCGGCTCCTGGTGTTCCGTTTGGCGTTCGCGCCACATAGCACATTTGACGTTCCCGTGCCGATGTTGCAAGCTTCCTGCGTGGACGCCCGCATCGCTCAAAAACTGCGTGCCATTGTTGGCCCCCGCGGACTCATCACTTCTCCCGAAGATCTCCATACGTATGAATGCGACGGGCTTACGAATTTTCGCGTGATGCCGCTCGGCGTCCTGCTCCCCGCAACCACAGAGCAAGTGCAAGCCATCCTGAGAATTTGCCACGCAGAACGAACCCCTTTTGTTGCGCGCGGTTCCGGCACCGGACTGAGCGGGGGTGCGCTTCCGGTTGAAAAAGGCTTAGTGATCAGCCTGACGCGGATGAATCGCATTCTCGAAATCGATATTCCCAACGCGCGCGTTGTCGTGGAGCCTGGCGTGATTAATCTCGATGTAACCGGTCGCGTCTTGGCCCAGGAATATTTCTACGCGCCCGATCCTTCGTCGCAATCGGTATGCAGCATCGGCGGGAACGTCGCTGAAAATTCCGGCGGCGCCCATTGCCTGAAATACGGATTCACCACGACGCACGTGCTCGGTCTCGAAGTCGTTCTTCCCGACGGATCGCTGGTGCATCTGGGCGGAAAATCGCTCGACGCTCCCGGCTACGATCTCACAGGAGTTTTCGTCGGCTCTGAAGGCACGCTTGGTATCGCCACGAAAATTATTCTTCGCATCGTCAAACGCCCCGAGTGTGTGCAAACGCTGCTGGCGGCATTTCCTTCAACGAATGAAGCAGGCGCTGCGGTCAGCGGAATCATCGCTGCCGGAATGTTACCTGCCGCGATCGAAATGATGGACACGCTTTCGATCGAAGCGGCCGAAGCCGCAGTTCATGCGAACTATCCCAACTGCGGCGCGCTACTGCTAGTGGAACTCGACGGACCATTTGCCGAAGTCGAATCGTTGATGAAGCACGTCGATCAGATCTGTCTTGAACATGACGCTTCTGAAATTCGCACCGCGCAATCGGAAACCGAGCGCGCGCTTTTCTGGAAAGGGCGAAAAGCCGCCTTCGCCGCGATGGGCCGCATCTCGCCGAACTACATCGTGCAGGACGGCGTGATTCCCCGCACCGCACTGCCGCAAGTGATGAGTGAAATCGATCGGCTGAGCAAAGAGTCCGGTGTGCGCGTCGCCAACGTTTTTCATGCGGGCGACGGCAATCTCCACCCTCTCGTTCTGTACGATCGCCGCATCCCCGGCCAGGAAGAAGCGGCCGAAAAGCTTTCGTACAAAATCCTCGAAATTTGTATCGCCGCCGGCGGCTCGATCACCGGCGAGCACGGCGTCGGCGAAGATAAGAAACTCGCAATGTCGAAAATGTTCAGCGAACCCGACCTCGAAACGATGCAACGCGTCCGCTGCGCTTTCGATCCGCTGCAACTTTCAAATCCCAGCAAGGTTTTTCCACGCCCCCGCCTCTGCGGCGAAAACCCCGGGAAGTTCGTGGCACATCCACTCGAAACCGCAGGCATCGCGGAGCGATTCTAGCGATGGACGCCGGCGTCTCTTCGGATGCGGTGCACGACATCGCCGCGTTTGAAGAAGCGGCGCGCGCACTCGCCGGCGCTGAAAATCTCCGAGCTGCGGTTGCCGCGGATTCCATCGCTCGAGTTCAACCACAACTCGTCGTCGAGCCCGCAACGGATACCGATCTCGCGGGGGTCCTGAAGCTGGCCAACGGAGCTGGTCTCGCCGTCATTCCACGCGGCGGCGGCACAAAACTCGCATGGGGCAATCCGCCGCGCCGCGCCGACGTTGTCCTCTCGACCGCGCGACTCAATGCCATCGTCGAACATGCGCATTCCGATCTGACGGTCACAGCCGAAGCAGGCTGTACCATTGCGCAGCTCGCCGAAACATTGGCACAACACAATCAACGGCTTGCACTCGATGCGCTCTGGCCGAGCCGCGCGACAGTTGGTGGGATTTTGTCGACCAATGACAGCGGGGCGTTGCGCCTGCGATTCGGTTCGCTGCGCGATCTCGTGATCGGCATCACACTGGCGCTACCCGACGGAACGCTCGCGAAGAGCGGCGGCAAAGTCGTGAAAAACGTCGCTGGCTACGACCTGCCGAAACTGGTGACCGGCGCGATTGGAACACTCGGTGTCATTACGCAAGCGACATTTCGCCTTCACCCGATGCCGAAGGAGTCGCGCACGATTTCCTGCCTCGCTCGCGACACTCGCGAAGGGCAACGTCTCTTGCTTGCGATTCAGAATTCCAAGCTCGCACACTCGGCCTTGCAGATTCGCTTCGTCGAATCGATGCGGCCACAACTCGACGTGCTTTTTGAAGCGACAGAAGCGGGCTGCGCCGCTCAGACCGAACAGCTCAGGAAAGTACTGTCGCCTACGGCGACCATCGACTCCGGAGCTGCAGTCTGGAAAGCTCGGCAAGAGTTGTATTCCGAAGCGATTACAAACAACGCAAATTCAGCCCTGGCGAAAATCTCGGTGCTGCCGACGCAGATTGCCGATACTTACGAATCCCTCAGCTCGATTGCCGCAGCGAATCGGATTCGTTTTAATGCTGTGATCCAAGCGACCGGACTCGGCACAATTTATTTCGCAGGGCAGCCGAGCGACATTGCCCCAACACTCACACAACTTCGCGCAAAGGTCGAAGCACTGCATGGATCGCTCGGGATTGCGCATCGCCCCGATGCGACGCATGGGCTAGACGCATGGGGAAATGCTGGCGACGCGTTGCCGCTGATGCGCGAGGTCAAAAAACAGTTCGATCCCAAGTCCACGCTGAATCCGGGTCGATTTGTGGGCGGTTTTTGATGCCCGGGGGGATCGCTGGCCCGCAGGAGGCGTTGGCGTCACCAAAGAAGACCACTTCGTCGGCAAGTGCATTCGATGCGCATCATCCGCCTGCAAAAGAGTTGATCGACCAGTGCGTGCACTGCGGGTTTTGCCTGCCCGCTTGCCCGACGTACAAATTGTGGGACGAAGAGATGGATTCGCCGCGCGGGCGAATTTACCTGATGAAACTTGCGGCAGACGGCAAGGCGGAGATGAATTCGCAGTGGGTCAGCCATTTCGACACTTGCCTCGGCTGCATGTCGTGCATGACCGCCTGTCCATCGGGCGTGGATTACAGCAAGCTGATCGAAGCGACGCGCGCGCAGATCGAACGCAACTACAAGCGCAGCCCTCTCGAAAAACTCTATCGCAGGATGATCTTCGCGACGTTTCCGAGGCCCGATCGATTGCGACTTCTCCGCATACCCCTTTCGATCTATCAGAGATCTGGAATGCAAACTGTGATCCGGCGATCAGGCTTGCTCGGTCTTCTCCCGAAGCGATTGCGCGCGATGGAAGCGCTGATGCCCGCGATCCAATCGAGCGACAAGGTTCCGGAAGTCACAACCGCCATGGGAACGAAGCGGGCACGCGTTGGACTGTTGCTGGGATGCGTGCAGCGCGAATTTTTTCCACGCGTGAATGCGGCGACCGCTCGCGTGCTGGCTGCGGAAGGGTGCGAGGTGGTCGCGCCAGCTGATCAGCCATGCTGCGGCGCGTTGATGGTGCATGCAGGCGAGGAGCCGCAGGCGTTGGTGTTCGCCCGCAAAACGATCGATGCGTTTGAACACGCGGACGTCGATTTCATCATCACCAATGCCGCTGGCTGCGGATCGAACGTGAAAGACTACGGGCATCTGTTACGCGACGATCCGAACTACGCCGCACGCGCGAACGTTTTCGCTGCCAAATGCCGGGACATCACTGAGTTTTTAGGAGCGATCGAACCGAAGGCGAAACGAAATCCGCTGAAACTTCGCGTCGCGTATCACGACGCCTGTCACCTGCAACATGCGCAAAATATCCGCATCGAGCCACGCCAATTACTGGCCGCGATTCCCGGCATTGAACTTCTCGAAATCGCCGAGCCGGCGATCTGCTGCGGCTCGGCCGGGATTTACAACCTGGTGCAACCCGACGCCGCGAACACCTTAGGCGACCGAAAAGCGGAATTGATCGCGCCGCTGAACGCCGACGTGATCGCGACGGGAAATCCCGGCTGCCTGCTGCAGTTACGCTCGGCGCTGGCGCGCGCCGGGCATAAGATTCCGGTCGTACACACGGTTCAACTGCTGGACGCTTCCCTTTTCGATCGCTTGAGTGCTTCGACATCCGCTTCGACTTCTGCATCTTCGGCGTCCTCGGTCACCTTGCCGGATTCCTTCTGAGGCTCGATGAGAGTTACCAACAGTTCCATCGGGTGCATGATTTTCCGCTCGAAACCGGCATGTAATTGCTCGGTACACGAAGTGCCGCTGGCGATCAACTGACGTGCCCCGCCGTCGCGATCTTTCTGGACGACCTGGCCGAATAAATCGGAGCCGACCGCGAGGCTCAAGTCGTAGAAATCTTTTTTGTACCCGAAGCTGCCTGCCATGCCGCAGCACTCGACGTTGGAGGTCGCGACGTCGAATCCAATATCGGTGAGGAGTCGCACCGTCGCATCGGCAGCGCCAATCGTTTTTTGCTGGCAGTGAGCGTGATAGAAGAGTCGATGACCGACTTTCGATTTTGAAATGTCGAAGACTTCCTCCGCCTTGCGCCCCGCTTTGGACAGTATCCGAATAACGTATTCGACGGGTTCAAACGCGCGAGATCGAAAGAGTTCGTAACGTTCCTTGCTGTCGAGCAAGTGCGCGAAATCGCGACGGAACATGGAGAGCGAACTGGGTTCGACAATGACGATGTCGCGCCCGTCGTTGACGTGAGGATCGAGTTCGCGGGTGGCCATGCGCGCATGCTGCTTCGCGGTGGCGATCATTCCCTGCGACAACGCGGCGCGACCTTCCGGCACACATTCACTAACGACCACGTCGACGCCGAGTTCGCGCAAGAGTTTGAGAGTCGCGAGGCCGCGGCTGGTCATGCCGTAGTTGGTAAACACTTCGGCGAAGATCACAACCTTCGTTTCGCGGCCTTTACTGGAAGGCGGTTCGATTTGTTGGGCTTGCTGAACGAACGTGTATTTCGGGAACGCCGGAAGCGTGCGGCGTCGATCGACACCGACCCATTTTTCCATCATGACGCGGGCAAAACTCGGGTTGCCTTTTTCTTCAGGATCGGAGCGGAGGCCGGCCGGAATGCCGGCATCGACACGATTGGCGATCGAGGAGAAGCGCGATCCCCATTTCGCGAAGTGGTGGTAGTTGCCAAAGAACATTTTGGAAATCGGCGAAGCGTGGTCGACCTGATCCGCGTTGGTCAGCGATCCCAACACGCTTTTTGTGAGCGATGGAGGTTCCGCGTGATTCAAGCGGCTGCCGAGATTGGCGTTGAGCCAGGGAATATCGATGCGCACGGGGCATTGATTGACGCAGCGGGTGCAGCCGGTGCAGAGCTCGGAAAATCGCGCGTTCTCGAGTTTGCCGGTGCCGGCTTCCCACGATCCGCCGATGCCGCCGGAATAGGTTTCGCCGCCGAAGGCGTGACCACCGACGGTCTGAAAATTGGCACAGGAATTGAGGCACGCGCCGCAACGAATGCAATTCAGCGCTTCGTGAAGCACGGGATCGTCGCGCATACGGAGACGGCCGTTGTCGATGAGCACGAGATGAAATTCGCGCGGCTTCTTCGGTTTGCTGGGCATGGCGAATGGCGGATCGTTGATCGGTGGACTGATGAAACTGGTGTAAACCGATAGCCGCTGCCCTGAGGCGCTGGGCGCGAGCAGTTCCATGAAGGGGGCCATTTCCTGCCGCGTCGGAATAATTTTTTCGATGCCGGCAATCGCGATGTGAACGGGCGGAGCGAAACTGGCGAGACGAATATTTCCTTCGCTTTCGACGAGCATCAGCGTGCCGGTGTCGGCGGCGATGAGATTCGCGCCGGTGATGCCGACGTCGGCCTGCAGAAATTTCTCGCGCAGGATCTGGCGCGCGAAGAAGGTCAACTCTTCGCCGGTGTCGAGCGGGAGGCTGGTTTCAAACTTGCGCTTGAAGAGCGCGGTGATGCGCTCGCGGCTGTAGTGGAGCGCCGGCGCAAGAATGTGGGAAGGCTGCTCGTCGGCCAGCTGAAGAATGAATTCGGCGAGATCGCTTTCGACGACCTGGATGCCCTCGGCTTCGAGCACGTGATTTAGGCGAATCTCTTCGGAGGTGATGCTCTTCCCTTTGACAACCATTTTGGCGGCGCGCCAGCGGCAGACGTCCTGCACGTAGCGGCACGCGTCGGCGGCGGTATTGGCGACGAATACGTGGCCGCCGCGCGCGCGAATCGAACTTTTCACGGTCTGGATCAGCTCGGGAAGGTTGGCGATCGATTTGTCTTTGATGCGGCGGGCTTCGTCTTTCAGCCCGTCGTAGTCGGGAATTTCGCCGACGGTCTTGTAGCGGCCACGATTGAAATGCTGCGTGTTCGCGCGGATGGTCGCGCTTTCGATGTCGAGCGACATGCGAATGGCGCGCAGCAAATGATTCTTGTCGCTCTTGTTCGCGACTTCGCGCGGGGTGTCGGGCTTGGGCGCCACGGGGCCAGCCGCAGCCGGCGTTACGCTAGCCGGCGATTTTGTTTCCGCTTCCGTCATCCATTACTCCAGCAAAAGAATCAACACACGATGCGGACCGTGCACCCCAACAACGAGCGGGCCCATGTCGGCGGTGGCGCTCGGTCCGGTGATGAAAACGATGTTGCGCTTCAATCCTTCGCCGTTGAGAACTTCCTCGTCGAAGAGGTCGCGAGGACGCTCAACGATACGCTCTTTCGCGAGCAACAGGATATTGAGAGGCATGAGGAGGCTGGTGGCGGTGACGAGCGGCCGGCCCATGGCGATGCAGACCGAGCCGGTGCTAGCGACGCCGGCGAAGGCTTCGGTGATGCCGACGTCGGCGGTGGCAAGTTCGTCGTCGTGAGGCTTGGGGATGACGCCGGCGAGGCCACGAAGGCCATCGACGAGGGAGACGGGGAGAAATTCGGCTTCGGTGAGGACGATGCCACGGGCTTTGGTAGTGGCCAGAGCGACGACGTCGCGCAACGCCACGGGAGTTCGTTTGCAGCGCCAGACCATGGCGGCTGCGTCCATCGCGTTTTCTTCGAATGTCGCGGCGAGATCGATCATGTCCGGGCGGGAATATTGTGCAGGGAGAGGGGCGGGTTGTCTATCAGGAGTAGGCGCGGATGAAGAAGTAGGCGGTCATGACGAAGCCGGTGGCGATCACGAAGGAACGAATCCACGATTGCGGGGCTTTCATCGAGTAGTGGGCAGCGAAATAGCCGCCGCCGACTGCGCCAGCAGTCATGACGAGGGCTTGCGGCCAGAAGATCGCTTTCGTGAAGATGAATGTTATCGCTGCCACGCCGTTGATGATCGTGCCGAGGACGACCTTGAGCGCGTTCATTTCGTGCATGTCGGTCATGCCCATAGCGGCGAGCATAGCGAGATTCATGATGCCGATGCCGCCACCGAAGTAGCCGCCGTAGGTGGCGACGAGCAATTCGAAGATCGACGCGCCGACCAGCGCCTTGGCGCCGGCGTCGTGGGAGACGCGAGCCGAGATGCGCCGGGTCAGGTGCTTGCCGAAGGTGAACAGCAGCGTCGCGCCGAGCAGGAGCCATGGGAGGACGCGGAGGAAGGTTTGCGCGGGTGTTCGAATGAGGAGGATCGCGCCGGCGAGGCCGCCGATGATGCTGGTGACGACGAGGGGCACCATAACGCGTCGCGAAAGGTTGAGGCGTTTGCGATAGGCGCCGCCGCTGGCGGCCGTGCCTAGCCATAGCGCGAGCGTGTTGGTGGCATTGGCGGGCACAGGCGGGACGCCGCTGAACAAAAGCGAGGGAAATGAGACGAAACTACCGCCGCCGGCTACCGCGTTGATGGCGCCGGCGAAAGCGCCGACTGCGAAGAGAAACAAGCCTTGTCGAATGTCCAAAGTTTTTGCGGCCTGAACTGGCTATTTGTCAGGCAAACTTGTATCACGATTCGCGCAGACTGTGCGTGGCGGAATTGACGTCGTGCGTGGGGCGGTAGCATCATCTCTGCGCCTGAAAATCGAGCCAAATCGTTGAATCGGAGCCGCATCGTGGCCAAGACGCTTAAGAAGAAGTCGTCCAAACAGAAAGCGAAGTCGGTGGTGAAGCCGGTGGCGAACAAGCCGGTCGCGCCGAAGCCGCAGGAAAATGAGGCGCAGATTGCGGTGCACTGGAAGGAAGAGGATCTGTTTTTTCCTCCGGCGAAATTTGTTGGACAGGCGAACCTAAACGATCCGGCGTTTGTCGGGCAATTTGACGAGAAAAATTTCCCCGAGTGCTTTCGCGCGTATGCGGATCTACTTGACTGGGATCATTACTGGCATACCACGCTCGATACCAACGATCCGCCATTCTGGAAGTGGTTTGTCGGCGGGAAGCTGAACGCCTGTTACAACTGCATCGACCGGCACCTTGTGGAGCACAAGAACAAGGCGGCTTTGATTTTCGTGCCGGAGCCGGAGCACGAGTCGGCGCAGGTCATCACATATCAGGAGCTGTACCGGCGTGTGAACGAGACGGCAGCGATGCTGCGCGATTTTGCGGGATTGAAGGCGGGCGATCGTATCACGATCCACATGCCGATGATTCCCGAGCTACCCATCACGATGCTCGCGTGTGCGCGGCTGGGAGTGATTCACTCGGTGGTGTTTGGCGGATTCAGCGGCGAGGCGTGCGGATTGCGTGCGGCGGATTCGGGCAGCCGCGTGTTGATTTATGCCGACGGCTACCACCGCAACGGTAAGTGGGTCGATCACAAGGCGAGCGCGGACATTGCGGTCGATACGGCTGCGAAGGAAGGCCAGCCGATCGACAAAGTTTTGGTGTGGAAGCGCTACCCGCGGCATTTCCGGTCGGAATCGCCGATGATCATGGGGCGCGACTTTTTCATCGAAGACATTTTGCACGACTATCACAACCATATCGTTGAGCCGGTTTCGCTGGATTCCGAGGCGCCGCTGTTTTTGATGTACACGAGCGGCACGACGGGAAAGCCGAAGGGCTGCCAGCACCGCACGGGCGGGTATCTTGCGTACGCGGCGGGGACTTCGAAGTTTTATCAGGACATTCATCCGAACGATGTGTACTGGTGCATGGCCGACATCGGGTGGATTACCGGACATTCGTACATCGTGTACGGGCCGCTGGCGCTGGGCGCGACGAGCGTGCTGTATGAGGGCGTGCCGCAATTCCCGGACGCGGGGCGTCCGTGGCGCATCGCCGAGCGGCTTGACGTCAACATTTTTCATACTTCGCCGACCGCGATTCGAATGCTGCGCAAAGCCGGCGGCGAAGAGCCGAAGAAATACAACTACCATTTCAAGCACATGACGACGGTCGGCGAACCGATCGAGCCCGATGTGTGGCGCTGGTACCACGAAGTTGTCGGCAAAGGCGAGGCGGTGATCGTCGATACGTGGTGGCAGACCGAGACGGGCGGATTTTTGATCACGACCAAGCCGGCGCTGGATGCGATGAAGCCGGGCAGCGCTGGTCCAGCGGCGCTGGGAATTTATCCGGTTATCTGGGACGAGAACGGAAACGAACTGAAGGCGGGCGCGGGCACGGCCGGGAATATTTGCATTCGAAATCCATGGCCGGGGATCATGCAGACGATCTGGGGAAGCCCGGAACGATTTGTGACGCAGTACTACAAGAAGTATTGCAAAGACCCGAATAGCAAAAATTGGCGCGACTGGCCGTACTACGCCGCGGATGGAGCGGTGCTGCCTGCCGACGGCTACTACCGGATTCTTGGACGAGTCGACGACGTGATCAACGTTGCTGGCCACCGGCTGGGGACGAAGGAAGTGGAGTCGGCATGCCTAACTATTTCGGACATCGCCGAGGCGGCGGTCGTTCCCGCGGTCGACGAGGTGAAGGGGCGCGTACCGGTTGTCTATATTTCGCTGAAGCCGGGGATCACCGCGTCAAAGCAGATTCAGGACAAAGTGACTTCAACGATCGAGACGATGATCGGCAAAATCGCGCGGCCGAAAACGATTCACATCGTGCCCGACATGCCGAAGACGCGCAGCGGCAAGATCATGCGCCGCGTGCTGGCGGCGATTTCCAATCACATGGATACGGGCGACATCACGACGCTGGCGAATCCCGATATCGTCGAGCAGATTCGCGAGCAGGTACAAGGCCGGGCGCGGACGCCGGTGCAGGAAGGGCCCGCCGACATTAAGCTGTTCGGCGAAGAGGGGTAGGAGCGCAGGCACTCCTGCCTGTGCCGACGAGTTTGTATCGAAGAGAAATGCCGGCGTCGGGCTAGAGATTTGATTGAGCCTTTCTGCGCTTTTTCTTCAGCGCCGATCCCGATAGATCTCGACTTTTGACACTCGGCACTGGCGATCGTGCCCGTGCCGCTCAAAGCGAATATGCAAACTCGTAGGAGTGCTTGCCTCCTGCGATGATGATCGTCATCGTTCCGGAGATTCCTGAGAGTTCACCGGTGCCGGAATCGGGAACGACCGACACGTTCATCTCTGGCGTTCCGCGTTTCATAGTGCCGACATGCTGCAATACGAATGTACCGGTGCGTCCACCGAGTTTGCCCGTGACTTTTTCCATCGCGACGTAACCGGCCGAGCCCTCTACTGCTGATCGCGAACCCAGCATCTGACCGCGGCTTGTACCTTCGAAATCGCCTGCAAACTTCTTGTCGAGCGTCAGGCGCCCGATCCCCGTGTCGTCACCTTGCTCTGGCGCGACCGGCGTAGTTTTCACTTCGAATGTTCCCTTCGCTAGTTCTGGCATGATGCGTCCTCCTGCCACGACGCACACTCGGTCGCAGCATTGTGAATAATTCTTTCCTACAACGATTGTCTCACTTGCTGGAGCGGCTGGTGACGGGTTGGGGCTAATTGGGCGCGACTTCGCATTTTTGTGCGCGTCCGAGGAGGAATTCGCGCTCGCGAGCGTTCTTGGTGAGCGTAGCCGCTCGCATGAATTCCTCCTGCGCCTCGGCCAATCGTCCCAGCTTAAAGAGAAAATCGCCTCGAACGCTCGGCAGGAGATGATAATTTTTCAGCGCGCCATCTGCCGCAACCTGGTCGATCACCTCTAACCCGGCCGCGGGTCCGAACGCCATCGTCACCGCGACGGCGCGATTGAGTTCGACAATCGGTGACGGAGTGAGCTGCGCGAGAGCATCGTAGAGCGCAGCGATGCGACCCCAGTCGGTGTCGTCGCCGCTGCTGGCACGGGCATGACAAGCTGCGATCGCGGCTTGCAGTGCATACGGACCAAGCGCGCCGAGTGCTTTCGCGCGCTCCAGTTCCGCGAGTCCATGACGAATCAGGATGCGATCCCAGCGTGAACGATCTTGATCAAGCAGCAGAATCGGCTCGCCCTTCGCGTTGGTGCGCGCGTGCATCCGCGACGCCTGAATTTCCATCAGCGCAACCAGCCCGTGCACTTCAGCTTCATTCGGCACAAGCCCGGCGAGAATACGTCCCAGTCGTAGCGCGTCTTCGCACAACCCCGGACGCATCCAGTCTTCACCGGCCGTCGCCGAATATCCTTCGTTGAATATGAGATAGATGACTTCGAGCACGGACGCCAATCGCGCCTTGAGGTCGGCGCCGCGTGGAATTTCAAACGGAACGCGAGCCTCGCTCAGCGTTCTTTTGGCGCGCACGATGCGCTGCGCGATCGTCGGCTCGGGCACGACATACGCACGCGCGATCTCGACAGTCGTGAGCCCGCCGAGTAGTCGCAGCGTCAATGCGACCCGCGCTTCGGTCGATAGCACCGGATGGCACGAAATAAACACCAGTCGCAGCAAATCGTCGCCGATCTCATCATCCCGATTGTCGGATTCGTAGCTCGCCATGGCGGACTCTTGCTGACTCTTCAGCTCGTGGCCCAGCTCTTCGTGCTTTCGTTCGAGCAGCTTGTTGCGGCGAAAGTGGTCGATCGCGCGGTGTTTGGCCGTCGCCATCAGCCACGCGCCGGGATTGTCGGGAACGCCGGTTTCCGGCCATTTCTCCAGCGCAATGATGAGCGCGTCTTGCGCCAACTCTTCGGCCACACCCACATCGCGGACGATCCGAGTCAGCCCGGCAATGAGCCGAGCCGACTCAATCCTCCAAACCGCTTCGATCGCTTTGTGGGTATCACTCACGATTCATTTGTGCCGGGACATCTGGGTCACCGCTCGTAGGTTCGTGTTCCTACGGATTCGCCGTTTTTGCGCAGGTGTCCGCCGGCATCTCGTACAGCTGGCGCAACTCGCATTCGCCATCGCCGGCGATCCTCATGAACTCTTTCACGTACTCAATCGCTTCATCCTTCGAGTCCACCTGAATGATTGCAAATCCGCCAACGACTTCCTTCGCCTCCGCGAAAGGTCCGTCGGTCACCGCGGCCTGCCCGTTCGCCTGCCGTATTCGCGCGCCGAGCTTTGACGGCAGACAGCCTTCTGTCGCCACCAGCTTTCCCGATTTAAAGCCTTCTTCGATCAGCTTGCCCATTCGCTCCATCTCCGCCTGGGTCGGTCCGGCATTTCGCTCCGCGGTTTTGTAAATGCTCAGAAATTTCATCGCTATCTCTCCTTTTTAATTCTTCGACGCGGTTTTGCGTCATACAACTTCCTGCTGTCATTTAACAGGTTCCATCAGCGAGAACTGGGCGTCTCGCCCTCACTTCTACAACGACTCGCCTTACTTCCTCTGCTCCCGCGCCTCTTTCGCCATCTCCCTGTACACGTCGCCGGCTTGCTTGCCGGCCTTCCTGGCAGCCTCGACGGCCTCGGTCGGCGGGAAGTCTTCGATCTCAAAAAACTGTCTCAGTTCGATTTCCGCCTCCTGGTCCGGACCTTTCGTCAGCGGAGCCCGCTTCGCCCACTCGATCGCTTCTTCACGCGACTTCACCTGGACGATCCAATAGCCTACGACCAGCTCCTTCGCCTCCGTGAACGGCCCATCGACCACCGTTTTCTTTCCGCCCGAAAATTTGATCTTTGCGCCCTTCGAAGTCGCTTGCAAACCGCCCATGTCGAGCAGAACTCCCGCTTTCGCGAGCTGTTCGTTGAACCTACCCATCTCTTCGAATGCTTCCTTGTTCGGCATTTTGCCTGCCACCGAGTCCTTGCTCGTCTTTATCATCATCATGAATCGCATCGTTCTTGCTCCTGAATGAATTTCACCGGCCGTCGAAGGCCAATTCCCGGCCTCACTTCTACGTCGAATCGTCAACATCAGAATCGACTCGATAGATTTCTTCCGCGTTCTTAGCCCTCGCTCGGCGGGAAGTCGAACTCGATAAACTGTCGAACTTCGATTTGCGACTCCTGGCCCTTGACGATCGGAGCTCGATTCGCCCACTCGACCGCTTCCTCGAGCGACTTCACCTGAATAAGCCAGTAGCCGGCAACCAATTCCTTCGATTCGGTGAATGGTCCATCGATGATCGTTTTCTTTCCGTCTGCCGAAACGTTGACGCGCGCGCCCGTCGAACTCGGGTACAAGCCCGCTGCATCGAGCAAAACGCCGGCTTGCGCCTGCTCCTGGTTGTATTTCACCATCGCGTTGATCGACTCCTCGCTCGGCATCTTGCCGGCTTCGGAGTCCCTGGTCGCTTTTAGAATCAACATGAATTTCATCTTTATTTCTCCCGTCTGAGTCCCATTTGCCGGTGAAACTGAACCGGCCTCACTCTTACATCGAATCAGCAATTCGAAAATCGACACGCCGCCAAAAAATTTTCCGGCTCTCTCACTTCTTTTGCTTGTGCATCTCTTTGGAGAGTTCGATTTGCTTGTTGAGACCCTCGCTCGGCGGGAAGTCTTCCATTTCAAAAAACCGCCGCAGCTCGATTTCGCATTCCTCACCAGGATGCGGCGACGGAGCACGCTTGGCCCATTCGCGTGCTTCTTCGGGTGACTTCACCTGGATGATCCAATATCCAGCGATCAGCTCCTTCGACTCCGTAAACGGTCCATCGACAATCGTTTTCTTTCCATCTGGCGAGAATTTCACTCGCGAGCCCTTCGAACTCGCCTGCAAACCCGCCGCATCAAGCAGAATCCCCGCCTTCGCGAGCTCTTCGTTGTACCTTCCCATCGCGGCGATCAATTCCTCGTTCGGCATCTTGCCGGCTTCGGAGTCTTTGCTCGCCTTCACAATCATCATGAATCGCATCTTCATCTCCCTTTGATTTGACTAGGGGGCTGGCATTCCATCCACTGGCGTCCAGTTCCAGCCTCTACTGTAGCGTCGAATGAGGAGCGCGGAAATCGACACGCTCGAAATTTTAGCGGGCTATGTTTGCTAGAGCCGTAACACAGTCAAAATAAAGGGCTATGGGGCGACAGGGTGGAGTGAGACGGGTTGGCGAAAACCCGGGGAAACGCAGAACTACATTTTGGTCACAGGCAGAAGCGGTGCATTCGTAACGATGCTCACATTCTCGATGCCCGCCTTACGAATTTCGCCCAGCACCATGTCGACGTCCTGGTACTTCGCGCGCACGAAAGTGGATCACACCATCAGCGGCTGACCCATACGAGCATCGCGTCTTCGCGCTGCGCTCCTGGCAAAGGCGCGGCTTGGCTCGCCTTCGCCAGATCCACGGCGAAACAGGGGCGGCGCCCTTGCGTCTGGGCAGACATCAAGATGAACAAGGGTACGAGTACCCACGCATCGAGGCGAAGCAGCGCGCAGCGCCGCTTTCTGGCCGACTCGTCCTTCGAGCGTCCTTGCTGGAGGCATAGAGTGTGTGGACGACTCCCGATTCGAATTAGACACCGCTGGCCGGCAACCCGCCCCCTAGCGGACGGTGTGCGAAGCCAAAACGCCACGGGCCTGACGGCCGTGCGCTCTCAGGAAGCGGCCGCCAGCACGCGATTCGCGGGCTTGTACTCTCCGCGCGCCGTATCGCGTCGGAAGAAATGTGGCATCTCGCCATCGGTCGGCCTCACACTTTTTCGGTTATGATAGAGAGCGCAGGGCTCACGAAAGGACCGCCAGAATGGCCATCTCCGGAGGCAACTCCTTCAAAACGCGCGACACCCTCAACGTCGGCGCTCAAGCCTTCGACATCCACCGTCTCGAATTTCTCGAAAAGCAGGGTCTCGCCAAACTCGCCACGCTTCCCTTCTCGCTACGCGTGCTGCTCGAAAATTTACTCCGCTTTGAAGACAATCGTTTCGTCCACGCCGAAGACATCAAGTCTCTCGCCTCATGGACTCCCGGCGTCGCGCAAAAAGAGATCGCCTTCATGCCCGCGCGAGTGTTGCTCCAGGATTTCACTGGGGTGCCCGCCGTGGTCGACTTCGCCACCATGCGCGAAGCGATGAAAAAAATGGGCGGCAATCCCAAGCGCATCAACCCGCTGTTCCCCGCCGAGCTCGTCATCGACCACTCCGTGCAGGTCGATCACTTCGGCGCCGCCAACGCCTTCGGCCTAAACGCCGAGCTCGAATTTCAGCGCAACGTCGAACGCTACGCTTTTCTCCGCTGGGGCCAGACCGCCTTTCAAAACTTCAAAGTCGTCCCGCCAGACACGGGCATCTGCCACCAGGTCAACCTTGAATATCTCGCGCGCGTCGTCTGCGCGATGCCTAGCGGCAACAAGTTTGAAGCGTATCCCGACTCGGTCGTCGGCACCGACTCGCACACCACGATGGTCAACGCGCTCGGCGTCTTCGGCTGGGGCGTCGGCGGCATCGAAGCAGAAGCCGCCATGCTTGGCCAACCAAGTTCGATGCTGATTCCCGAAGTCGTCGGCTTCCGTCTGCACGGCAAACTCAGCGAAGGTGCGACCGCCACCGATCTCGTCCTCACCGTCACCGAGATGCTGCGTAAGAAAGGCGTCGTCGGCAAGTTCGTCGAGTTCTACGGCACCGGCCTCACGAGCCTCAGCGTTCCCGACCGCGCGACGATCGCCAACATGGCGCCCGAATATGGCGCGACTATGGGTTTCTTCCCCGTCGACGCCGAAACGCTCGCATATCTCCAGTTCACGGGCCGCTCCCACGAACAAATTGCTCTCGTCGAAGCGTACAGCAAGGAACAATTCCTGTTCCGCACCGACTCTACGCCCGATCCCGCGTTTAGCGACAAGCTCGAGCTCGATCTTTCCACCGTCGAGCCCACGGTTGCCGGACCGAAGCGCCCGCAGGATCGCGTCGCTCTACGCAACGCGAAATCGTCTTTTACCAAAGTCGTCGGTGATGCGCCATCGAAGCACGCTGCGGTCAAGAACAACGGCGACTCTTTCGACCTGAGCAGCGGTGCCGTCGTAATCGCCGCGATCACCAGCTGCACCAACACTTCGAATCCCTCGCTAATGCTCGGCGCCGGTTTGCTCGCGAAAAAAGCCGTCGAGCGCGGACTGCAGATCAAGCCGTGGGTGAAAACGAGCCTCGCGCCCGGATCGAAAGTCGTGACCGACTATCTCGCCGCCAGCGGACTCAACGTTTTCCTCGACAAATTGAAATTCAATCTCGTCGGCTACGGCTGCACTACTTGCATCGGCAACAGCGGACCACTCCCCGACGCCATCGGCGCCGCGATCAAAGACAACAATCTCGTCGCCGTCGCAGTTCTCAGCGGCAATCGCAACTTCGAAGGACGCATCCACCCGCTCGTCCGCGCTAACTATCTCGCGTCACCCCCGCTCGTCGTGGCCTACGCGCTCGCAGGTCGGATGGATCTCGACCTTACGACCGAAGCTCTCGGAATCGGCTCCGACGGCAAACCCGTGTACTTGAAAGACATCTGGCCGACGCCGCAGGAAATCGAATCGACGGTCCGCAAGGCCGTCACCACCAACCAATATTTGAAACAGTACGGCGAAGTTTTCGAAGGCGACGCTCACTGGAAATCGATGAAGGTCCCCGAAGGCGATCTCTACGCGTGGGATCCGAAATCGACGTACATCAAGCTGCCGCCCTATTTCGAAAACATGCCGAAGCAGCCCGCCGCGCTGGCCGATATTCACGACGCGCGCGTGCTCGCAATTCTCGGCGACAGTGTCACCACCGATCACATCAGCCCCGCAGGCTCGATCCCGGTCGATTCGCCTGCCGGGAAATATCTCGTCGCGAACGGCGTCAAGCCGCACGAGTTCAACTCTTACGGCGCGCGCCGCGGCAATCACGAGGTCATGGTGCGCGGCACGTTCGCCAACATCCGCCTGCGCAATCAGCTCGCACCCGGCACCGAAGGCGGCTGGACGCAATTCCAGCCCGGCGACGAAAAAATGTCGATCTACGACGCCGCCGTGAAATATCGCGAAGCCGGCATCCCGCTCATCGTGATCGCCGGAAAAGAATACGGCTCCGGCTCCTCGCGCGACTGGGCCGCCAAAGGCACGCGCCTGCTCGGCGTCCGCGCCGTCATCGCCGAAAGCTACGAGCGCATCCACCGTAGCAACCTCATCGGCATGGGCGTTCTCCCGCTCGAATTCAACGCCGGAGAAAATCGCGAAAGCTTCGACCTCACCGGCCACGAAGTCTTCCAGATTGACGGCGTCTCATCGCTCTCGCCCGGCAAGTCAATCAGCGTCCTCGCGAAATCGGCCGACGGCAAAGAAAAACAGTTCACCACCAAGGCGCGCATCGACACTCCCGAAGAGGTGAACTATTACCAGCACGGCGGCATCTTGCAGTACGTCCTCCGCCAGATGCTTTAAGCGAACTTTCCACAAGGAGGCGACCAAGTAGGGTCCGCCTGCTCATTTCCTACAGTAAATTTCCTCTTCGCCATACCGTCGTCTGCCATTATCATCTCGCTCATGAAAATCTCCCCGCGCCCAGGGTCACTCGTGCTATTTGCGTTCGTCGCGATCACATTCGGCTGCAAAAGTCATCCGCCGCTCACGGAAGGCGCCGCGTCGATCACCGTAAAAATTCCCGACTTCACCAACGACACCATTCCGTCGCAATTTACCTGCGATGGCTCCGACTCTTCTCCGGCAATCTCGTGGACCGACGCGCCGCCCGCGACGCAATCGTTCGCCGTCACGACCGTCGACACCGACGCGCCCAGCAACTTCGTCCACTGGGTGGTCTACGACGTCCCCGCGCGAACCTACGAACTCCCCGAATCGCTTTCGAAGCAACCGTCGCTTCCCGACGGCACGCGCCAAGGCCGCACCGACTTCGACAAAATTGGCTACGGCGGCCCGTGCCCGCCGGGAAAATCCCCGCACCACTATGTCTTTACCGTCTATGCCGTCGACTCGAAGCTGACACTGCCGGCCAACGCCACGCGAGCCGCGCTCGAAGAAGCTCTCAAGGGCCATATCCTCGCTTACGGCCAGGCCACTGCTCAATATACGCGCGCGCAAAAATAATCTTCTAATTTCCAACGCCGCCGATTTATCGGTAAGATTCGCGCACCATGCGAACAAAATCTCTGCCGCTCGTGGTGCCGCTGGCAGTCGTGATCTTGCTCGGCCCGGCGCGCACACCAGCCCAGCAACAACCCTCGCCGCCCCAAATCACCGCCGTCCGCACCGGCAAACTCATCGACGTCGACCACTCGCGTGTCCTCACGAACCAAATCATCCTGATCCGCGGCGGCAAAATCGACGCCGTCGGCGCAAATCTAGCGATCCCGGCGGGCGCGATCACAATCGACCTCTCCAACTCCACCGTCCTCCCCGGCCTGATCGATTGCCACACCCATCTCGCCGACGGCTCGCAGCAAGGCAACATCGATCCCATCTACCAGCTCAAACACACCGCCGCCGAAATGGCGCTCGAGTCCGTTCCCAACGCGCGCGTCTTCCTCGAATCCGGCTTCACCACGGTCCGCGACGTCGGCGTCTACCGCGCGCTCACCGACATTGCTCTTCGCGACGCGATCGCCAAGGGCTACATCGTCGGCCCGCGCATGTTCGTCGCCGGCGCGTACGTCACGGTCTCCGGCGGCGCCGGCGCCATGACTGGCTTCGCGCCCGATATCACACTTCCCTGGGATCTCCGCTACGGCGAAGCCAACAGCCCGTGGGAAGTCCGCCAAAAAATCCGCCTTCTCGCTGCAGCCGGTGCCGACCACATCAAAATCCTGTCCTCAGGCGCGGTCCTCACCCACGGAAGCAATCCGCAATCGCAAGAGTTCACACCCGAAGAACTCGCCGCCGCCGTCGACGAAGCAAAGCATTTCGGCTTGCGCGTCGCATCACACGCGCACTCTCCCGAAGGCATCAAGAACGCCATTCGCGCTGGAGTCGCCAGCGTAGAACACGCATCGCTGATCGACGACGAAGGTATCGCCCTCGCCAAACAGCGCGGCACTTATCTCGATATGGACATTTACGACGAGGAATGCATTCAGGAAGAAGGCAAAAACGGCAGCATGACTGCCGACTTTCTCGAACACGATCGCAACTTAGGCGAAACGCATCGCCAAAATTTCACCAAAGCGCTTCACGCCGGCGTGAAACTTTCGTTTGGCACTGATGCAGGCGTCTGCCCCTACGACCGCAGCGTCAACCAATTCGCCTTCATGGTGAAATACGGTATGACCCCCATGCAGGCCATCCAGTCCGCCACCACCAGCGCCGCCGACTTGCTCGGCAAATCCGAAATCATAGGCTCAATCGCGCCCGGTAAATATGCCGACGTGATCGCCGTCACCGGCGATCCGCTCGCAGACATCCGCACGATCGAACACGTAAACTTCGTTATGAAAGAGGGAAAAATCTACAAACAACCAAAATAAATCAATCCACCGGCAAGATCATGCAGGGGTGCAGCACTGCTGCGCCCCAAACGCCCAGGCGCATCCCCGAAGCGCAATTCCTGCTCTCTTCTTTTGGCAGAAGTCGATACGTGACCTAAGCACGCCCTTCCCTCTTCTGCGCCATCACCAACCCCCGCGGCGTAGGCAACAACACCACCGACAGCAACCCCTCCTCCTCCATCTTCTTCGCCGCCTCTCGCACCGTCTTCACCGCCGAACTTGCGTCATGCATCAAAATCAGCCCATAAGGATTCATCTGCGGCAGAAACCGCCGAACCTCCTGCTCACGAATCGCTACATCGCTATCCGAAAACAGCAGATCGATCTTCCCCTCAATCTTCAATTCCAAACTCGAGGCATTCCGCGCATCAATCCACGCGCCCAACCCCGACGCATCAAACCGCGCCTGAGCCGCCGCAAAGACCTTCGGATCGAACTCGCACGTAATAATCCTCCCAACGCCGTTGTCCTTCAGCCCCTCGGCAATCCGCAGCGTGCTGAGCCCGGAAAATGTCCCGGTCTCCACCACCAGCTCCGGCTTCAGCGTCGTAACGATGGCCTTCAGAAAATCGAGTACTTCCGCTTCCGCGCTCATCGAGTCATACATGTGCCAGCGCTCCGGGTGAGGACATTCAGGTGTCGGCCGGTGATATTCCTGCTGCAAGACATCGCCTTGCGCGGCGATGTGGCCTAGGATGCGGTGTTCTTGCCTGACCTTATTCCATTGGCTTTTAAGACGCCAAAGTAACACCGCGCCCGCGATGATTGATGCGACGCTGGCAGCCTGCGCGTTCGACATCCCCAAAAACGATCGCGGGTTGATACGAATAATCTCGATTCCAAAACGCGCAATGCCCGTAAGTATCAAATAGTTCGCAAAAATCTCGCCCTTGGCCTTCGGGCCGCGCAGCGTCTTCGTTCCCATGTGCCACAAAAACGCCGCAATGATGAGCCAGATGAAAAATTCATACAGAGGCGTCGGATGCACCCGCTGCGTCGTCGGCACCACGCCGTTCGGAAAACTCATCCCCCATGGCAGCGAAGTGGGAATGCCGTAATCGCCATCGCCTGAAAGCAAACATCCGATGCGCCCGATCGCGTAACCAACGCAAGCCGCGGGCGAGCACATGTCCATGAATTCCAGTATCGGTATCTTGAACTTCCGCGCAAGAAACAAAATCGCGATGAACCCGCCCAAAAACCCGCCAAACCACGCAAACCCATACCGACTGAACAATTGCGGCCAAGGATCGGCAAAAAACTCGCTTGGGCTCTCCAGCACGTGATACAGCCGCGCGCCCAACAACCCCGCAATCCCCGCGATCCCGATTACGAGAAAACCTTCGTCCCGCTGCCCGCTATATCCCGGGATCTTCTCCAGCTGAAATCGCCGCCGGTCAAACTCCGCCTGCAACACGTACGCCGACACAAACAGCGCCGTAGCCACCATCAACCCAAACGTAGGAATCGTCAGCGGTCCCAAATGGAGGAAAGGAATCATCGTGTCCGAATCAAGCAGTATACATGCGATGTCGCACGCCGCCCTTAACTACTGAGCCGCCCGCGTGCTATGCACAAAATGAATCTTCCACTTACCGCCCTTCTTCTCGAGCACCATCGACTCCAACCAGGTCACCTGCTGTGTCCCCGAAGCATTCTTCACCGACCCGTTATTGATATACGTTATCCACGCAACGTTTCCCGCCACGTGAACCTCGGGCTGAGTCACATTCCACTCGTACACATACCCAGCCGCATGTTGCTTCTGGATCGCCTGCATCAGCGCATCGCCATCAAACCGCATCCCATTGTCATACGCGTAAAAATCAGCAGTCGTCACCGCATGAAACTTCCCCAGGTCATCCGCAGTCGCCGCCACAAACACTGCCTTCACCGTATCGATCACCTTGACTTGCTCACCCACCGGCGCCGCCATAGCCCCTCCGTCAAACCCCAAGATCGCCAATCCCGCAACCGCAACCAAAATCGCCACTCGCACCCATGGACGCCTCATCCATAGCCTCCAAAATGGTTCCCCCCATTCTACCCACGACCACACTCAACCCGTCATTTCGATCGCAGCCACCGCCGCCCCCGTTCCAATCATTCGAACCATTCCGCTCGTCACTCCATGCGTAACCAATCCCAGTCTTCTCTGCACCTTCCGGACTCCGCCCCCGAACCGCCTACCACCATTTCCGCAACCCGCTTACCCTCAATCGCTTCCAGACCCCAAGAATTGACGGGGGGTATACACTGCTTCTTCCCAAAATGGAACGCTCCCCTCAGCCCTCCGGCTCAACTGTGATAACTTCTCGGCGACTCTTTCCACCCCCGGAGGTTTTTCGATGAACCGCCCCGCGCGAACCATCCTAGTCGCCGCATTCCTGCTCCTAGCCTGCTCCGCCGGCCTAGCCGCCGACACCTACCAGGTCCTGTTCGAGAGCGGCGTCAAGGTCGCCATGCGCGACGGCGTCGTTCTGCGCGCCGACATCTACCGCCCGCAAGCCGACGGCAAGTTCCCCGTACTTCTCCAGCGCACTCCCTACGACCGCCGCAACGAGACCAGCATCGGCACCCGGGGCGCCCAGCGCGGCTTCGTCGTCATCGTCGTCGATGTCCGCGGCCGCTACGCCTCCGAAGGCGAGTGGTACACCTTCAAAAACGAAACCAACGACGGCTACGACACCATCGAATGGGCCGCGGCGCTTCCCTACTCCAATGGAAAAGTCGGCATGTTCGGCGGTTCCTATGTCGGCGCCACGCAAATGCTTGCCGCCATCAGCAATCCGCCGCATCTCGCGGGCCTCTGCCCGATCGTCACCTCCAGCAACTATCACGAAAGCTGGACTTATCAGGGCGGTGCATTCGAGCAATGGTTCAACCAGTCGTGGACCACAGGGCTCGCGCAAAACACCCTCGAGCGCAAATCGCAGCACGCTTCCAACGCGACGCAAGGAATGTGGGAACTGCCGCTCGCCGGCTATCCGCTCTTCAACATGAACGGCCGCCAGGCCGTATCATCCGAAACTCTCGCTCCCTACTATCTCGACTGGCTCGCGCATCCGACCTACGACGATTACTGGAAGAAAATCTCAATCGAGGAACACTTCGGCGACATTCACGTCCCGGCGCTGCACATCGCAGCTTGGTATGACATTTTTCTCGGCGGCTCGCTCCGCAACTACCTCGGAATCAAGGAACACGGCGGCAGCGATGCGGCGCGTAACGGGCAACAGCTTATGGTCATCATCGGCGGCCACGCCGGCAGCGGCCGCAAAGTCGGCGAAGTCGATTTCGGCCCTGACGCTCCGTTCAACGAAGATGAAGTGATCCTCGAGTGGTACGACTTCCTTTTCAAAGACGCCAAAAACCGTTTCGCCGATGGCAAGCCCGTCAAAATGTTCGTCCTAGGCGAAAATAAATGGCGCGAAGAGGAAGCCTGGCCGCTAGCACGTGCTAAGGAGACCAAATATTTCCTGCACGCCACAGCCGCCGCAAACTCCTCTCGCGGCAAAGGCACGCTCTCGACCACGGAACCCGGCAAAGAGACCGCCGACCAGTTCGTCTACGATCCCGCGAAGCCCGTTCCAACCGTCGGCGGCCCGCTCTGCTGCGACGGCGAGCACATGCCGCCAGGTCCGCGAGATCAGCGCGCTGTCGAGTCGCGCGACGACGTCCTGATCTACTCCACCCCTGCGCTCGAACAGGACGCCGAAGTCACCGGTCCGGTTAGCGTCGAACTCTTCGCAAAATCCTCCGCGCCCGATACCGATTTCACCGCAAAACTCGTTGACGTCTGGCCCGACGGCTTCGCCCAAAACATCACCGAAGGCATCCAGCGCGCCAGCTTCCGCGATTCGCGGGAACACCCGACGCTCATCAACCCAGGCCAGGTCTACAAATTTAAGATCGATCTCTGGGCCACGAGCAACGTATTCAAGAAAGGCCACACGCTGCGCCTAGAAGTCTCCAGCAGCAACTTCCCGCGCTTCGATCGCAACCTAAACACCGGCAATCAGCACCCCCAGCTCGGCCGCCACGCAAACCCGTCCGATGCCTTCACGACAGCCACAAACGTAATTCTCCACGACGCCGAGCGTCCGTCGGTGTTAATCCTTCCGGTGATCCCGGCGAAATGAGCGACCCGATGCGCCGCACCAAACACTCCGTAGTCTTGATTCTTGCGAGCGTCTTCGCCGCAACGACGCTATGTGGCGTTGCACACGCTCCGACGGCGAACAGCGCGCCAACCGCTCAAGCTACAATTCCGAATGTGCCGCCGGATTGGATAAACCCGTTTCCCGCGCATCGCGTGATGGGCAACGTCTACTATGTCGGCAGCGAGGGGTTGGCGTCGTATCTGATCACCACGCCCGATGGAAACATTCTGATCAACAGCAATCTCGACCAGAGCATCCCGTTGATCCAGGCCAGCGTGGAAAAACTTGGATTCAAATTCAGCGACATCAAGATCCTGCTGATCAGCCACGCCCACAGCGATCACTGCGCCGGCAGCGCAAAAATGAAATCGCTGACCGGCGCGAAATACATGGTGATGGACGCCGACGTTCCGGTAGTAGAGTCTGGCGGAAAGCAGGATTTTCAGTACGGCAACTCGCCTGACAGTTTGTATCCGCCAGCGAAAGTTGATCGCGTGTTGCACGACGGCGACGAAGTCAAACTCGGCGGCGTCGTGCTCGTCGCGCACAAAACACCCGGACACACCAAAGGCTGCACGACGTGGACGATGAAGGTTAAAGACGACAAGAGCGGAAAAACCTATGACGTTGTGATCGTTGGCAGCCCCAACGTTAACCCCGGCTACATACTCGTGAACAACGCGGCCTATCCGCAGATCGCGAAAGACTACGAACACGAATTCACGGTTTTGAAGTCGCTTCCCTGCGACATCTTTCTGGGTGCGCACGGCGCCTACTACAACATGGCCGCCAAGTACCCACGCCTTCAGGACGGGGGCGCGAACCCGTTCGTCGACCCCGACGGATACAAAGCCTACATAGCCGACCGCGAGGCCGCCTTCGAAGAGGAGCTAAAGAAGCAGCAAGCCGCGAACCCAAGATGAATCGAGCGGTGTTCAGGCCAGTTTCTTGCGCCGCCATAAAAGCAGGCCAAGCAGAAGCCAGATCGCCAGGGCGACATATTCGGCGACCGTGAAGTGGCCGGGCGCGAACGGCAAGAACTTCATGGCGACGAGTAAGAACGCTGCCGTCGCCCCAAAGATTGCGACACTGCGCAAACGCGTCGATGGCAGCACCTGGTTGCGCAGAACCAGAATCATCGACACACACGATGCGAGCCAACCGAACGCCGAAGCGGCGCTGCCAACCTCGGTAACAGGCACGAGCAGCGCGTCGCCGAGAAATAGCGCGACGAGCGTGCCTGTGCCGATGATCAATATGGCGTTGCTCGGAGTCTGGAATCGCGGATGAATCCTTGAGAACGTCGCGGGCATCGAGCCGTTGCGGCCGAACGCGAAAATCATGCGCGTCGATGCGGCAAAATTTCCGTTGAAACATTGAAAGAGACCGAACATCGCCATCGTGAAAATCAGCTGTACCGGCCACTGCGCGCCAAGCCCGTGTTCAAACGCAATCGCGGTCGCAAAGCGCTTGCCGAGCAGACTCTGCCACGGCGCGATGTACGAAACGGCGAACAGCGATAGCGCGTAAAACGAAACACCGATACCGAGCGACATCGCGATCGCCGTCATGTACGTCTTGCCGCGCAAATCGGGGTTGGCTTCCTCAGCGTATTTCGGCACCGACTCGAAGCCGGTCAAAAAATACGGGACGATTTGCAATGTCAGCAGAATCGAAACCAATGGCGTCGCGTGAAAGACCGGATGCAGATTCACGGGCGCTCCGCGCGCGCCGCTGATCGCAACGAGCGCAATGAAAATCAGAAGGACGACGCTCGTCATACCCTTCTGGAAATTCGCGCTCAGCCGAATGCCGCGATAGTTCAGGAATGTGAGGAACAAAGTCAGCGCGACGCCAAGCACAAGCCGCAAGAGAAAAACGGGTTGGCCCGCGACGCGATAGACCTCGACGGAATCGAGCCATGGAAAAATGTACGCCGCGATTTTTCCGAGCGCGATCGCTTCCCACGGGCACACGATGAAATACGCGAGCAGCATGATCCATCCCGTGAAGTAGCTGACAACGGGCGGAAAAACTTGCGCCGTGTACGCGGCTTCTCCCGCTGCATCGGGCAATCGCAGAACCCACTGGCCGTAGACATAGCCGACGGGAAGAAGAACGATGCCGCCGAGAACGAATCCGAGAATCGCGCCGAGCGGACCGCCGCGGCCGAGCCAGTCGTCCATCAGCACGAGCCAGCCGGTGCCGATCATCGTACCGAACGCGAGCGCGAAATAATCGTGCAAACGAAGTTTGCGCGCGAGCGTCGCCATTACAGGACGCAGAGGAGTTCGTAGAGGAGATTGGCGGCGAGAAGACTGGTGATTTCGCCGGTGTCGTACTGCGGACTTACTTCAACTAAGTCGCAGCCGATGATGTTGAGGCCGCGGAGGGCGCGCACGAGCTGCAGGATTTGATGGCTGGTAAAACCGCCGACTTGTGGCGTGCCTGTGCCTGGAGCGTAGGCAGGATCGACGGAGTCGATGTCGAGCGTGACGTATACCGGGTCGTTTTTGAATGCGGCGAGATGGCGACGGACGGGCGCCATTCCCTTTTCGTGGAATTCTTCGGCCGTGACCATGCGGACTTTGTGTTCGCGCGCAAAATCGAAATCGTCTTCGGCGTAGACCTGGCCGCGCAAGCCTACCTGCAACACACCGCCATTGTTGAGCAGACCTTCCTCGAAGGCGCGGCGGAACGGTGTGCCGTGGGAATATTTGCTGCCGAAATATTCGTCCCAGAGATCGTTGTGAGCGTCGAACTGAATCAGATTGACCGGGCCGCCGTGATATTTGCTGATGGCGCGAAGAATCGGAAGACTGATGGAGTGGTCGCCGCCGACACAGGCGGTGCGCGCTCCGGCAACAAGGATCGGTGTGATTCCGCGCTCGATGCGGCGAAAGGTGTCTTCGATCGAAAGCGGATTCACAGGCAGGTCGCCGAAATCGGCGACGCGATATCTTTCAAACGGGTTGAGCTTGAGAACTGGATTCCATGGACGAATGATCGCGGATTGAACGCGGACGTTGCGCGGACCGAAGCGAGGACCCGGGCGGTACGTAGTGCCGCCGTCGAAGGGGACCCCGATGATGGCGATTTCGAGTTCTTCGGGCTGCGTGATGTGCGGCAGGCGGCAAAACGTGGGGACGCCGGTGAAGCGGGCGTATTCGAGGGCGTCTACGGGTTGGGGATGCGGGAGCTTGAAGGTGCGCTTGGGTTTTTCCTGGGGCATGAACCGGAAATGTTAGGTGTCGAGCGCGGCGAAGTCAATTGAGGGCGCGGCCGCTGTCAAGCCTCTTTAGAAATGTCCCCTTCCTTGCCTCATTAGAAATGTCCCTTTTTTTTTGGATTTGTTTTTGTCTTGGGGTGTTCGCCGGAGTGGAGCCCTGCGCCGCCGGTTTGTGCGGCGCGCTCAGGGCGCAGCGGAGGCGGACTCCCCAAGTAGGGATGACACTTGCGATCGATTAAGTCGCTGCAGCTTCATTCTCTGCTCGTAGCCTCGCCGCCAGGGATGATCCGGCGCAGGCTTACTCCCTACCTGCTGGCTGGCTAACTCGCGACGCGCCTCATCTGCTGCGACTTGCATTCCGGGTGGTCGAACTGCCAGTTCTTCGTAGTCCATGCGTTTTCCGCGGTAGCGCACTTCCACTGCTCCATCCTCCCACGCACAGATCAAGGCCTTGGTTTGCGTCGGTCCATAACGCTTGTTCTGCGGCTTGAGTTGCAAAAAATGTCCCCGGTACTGCACCACCCAATCGTTGCTGATCCAGCGTTCCATCTCTAACCGGAAAACCTCTCTCAGCTTCGCTAGGCTCGGGGCCCGAACGTGATAGTTCTCCGGTCGAGTCGCTTCTCGCGCAAAACGCCGGTTGTGTTCGGGCAGATATTCCGCTTCCAAATATTCATTCCCCGCTTCGTAACTCTGAATTCTCTGACGACGCAGTTTCTTCACCAGCCGATCTTGATGTACACCGTTGTTGCGTTCCACGCGCCCTTTCGCCTGCGGAGAACTGGCAGCAATAATGCGGATCTCCAAACGCTCGCACATGCGCCCAAATTGCGTCGTCGGCGCTTTCCCCAGCAGGCGCTCCCTTTCGGTTGGCGGCCGCTTATAGACGTTCTTCCAATCGGTATACAACGCTCGCGGTATCCCGTACTTCTCGATCCACAATCGCAATACGCCTACCGCTGCCCACATCGTTTCCTGCTCTGCAAATCGTGAACACGTCGTCCCCGTGGCGTCATCCACCATATTCATCAGACATCCGCGTGGTCCACGCTCTTCAAACCACGCATGGAAGCTGCCATCTAGCTGTACCAAATCGCCAAAGTGCGGCCGTCGTTCCCGGCGCTTCCGGTGTGCTTTCCGGCTGCGTATCCGGCTCCACAGCCCTTCTGCCAGCATCCAACGCCGCAGCGTCTCCTCGCCCACTTCCAGCCCATCCTCATCCGCTAAATGTTCCGCTGCCAGCGTTGGTCCAAACCGCTCTTGTTCCGTTCCCGAATACTTCTCCCGAATCAGCTGCAGCACCTTCCGCCGGAATTTCTCGGGCTTCGCGCGGTTCGAACTTCTTCCTGCGCTGCGGTGCTGCAGTCCCTTAGCTCCTTCGTCGCGATATCGCTGCCATAGTCTCTTCGCCTGTCGATAGCTCAGCTCCAACATCTTCGCTGCGTCGACCAACCTCAGCGTGTGCCCCTTCACTCGCCCCAGAACCTCAGCTCGTCGAAGTTCCCTTGTACTCATCGCCGTCCTCTTCAACCGGACCTCCTCAGGAGGTCGCAGTGTAGGGGACATTTCTAATGGGGGCTGGAGGGGACACTATCAAAGAGGTGCAACATTGAGGGCGCGGCCGCTCCTGGATCGCAATGAAGATGGGCTCTGTTGGTCAAACGCAACGCGGGGGCGGCGCACTCCATATGGGGTTCATATGGGGTTCACTCAGGTGTAACAAAGACGGGGGATTCTGAATGGGTCCGCAGGGTGGCCTCAGGTTTGTCTGTATCGGGCTAGGACTTTTAAGCGTGAGTTCGAAAAATCGTTCGAGCTGGATTTTTAAGCTTGCCGTGCCGGTGTGCTTGGGGTTTGCGCTTTGCAATCCTTGCGCGGATGCTCAAACGACCGACACCCAAAACGCCGTCGCTGCGCGCGGCGATTCCAACGGGATTGTCACGCCTGCGCCGGCCGTGACAGATCGAGCGACATCGGCAGCCGACGCCACCGCCGGCACCGACCCAAGCGGCAAGGGATGTTTTCGGGCTGCGGTTGGGGCGGAAGTGCCTGAGCCGCGGGATTTGCGCAGTGTGAACGGAATTTTGAAGGTGGATTTGTCGTTTCGCAGTTTTGTCGATTCCAAAGGAGAGGTGCGATATTGCTACGTCACATTGAACGGGGAACAGGCGCCGACGCTGCGGGTGAAGCCGGGCGATACAGTCATTCTGAATTTCAAGAACGAGGCTACGGCCGCACCGCAGCCAAGTCGAACGGTCGCGGCGAACGGACAACTGGGCGCAGCGACGGCTACGCCGGGCGGAGCAAGCCCCGCCCCTACGAAGAACTCGGCGAAGGAAATGAATGGAGCGGATGGGGCGACGACTGAAAACCGGACGATGGGTGGCGGGACTACGCCGGCTTGCGCGAACGGCGCGATGAAGGCGACCTCGACTAATCTTCATTTTCACGGGCTCACGGTTCCGCCGACGTGTCATCAAGACGATGTGATGCACACGATGATCGCGACCGGCAGCGCACCTTACGAATACAAATTCCAGATCCCAGCGGACGAGCCGCCGGGATTGTATTGGTATCACCCGCACATACACGGATTCACAAAAGCGCAGGTGTTGGGCGGAGCCTCGGCGGCGTTGGTCGTCGAAGGTATCGAACGCGCGATACCCGATCTTGCGGGGCTGCACGAACGCGTCTTGATTGTTCGTGATCAGAACCTGGCAAATCCGGATGCAGCTCCAGTGGATGACGCGAAGTTACCCCCGGTGGTGCTCGACGCGGATGGCGACGTGATGAACACGGGAACAGGGACGGGAAAGCCGGCCGAGGATCTGACATTGAATTATGTGCCGGTTCCGTATCCGAACTATCCGCCGGCAACGATCACGATGAAGCCCGGGGAACGGCAACTGTGGCGTGTACTGAACGCTTCGGCGATTACGTATTTGAGTCTGCAGGTGTTGTTTGGGCCGCAGGTTCAGGCCGTTGAAGTCGTTGCGCTGGATGGAGTGCCGATCCATCCGAAAAGCGCGGGGCTGAATCATTACATCCTCCTGACACATCTGGGAGTGCCGCCGGGCGGAAGAATTGAATTTGTGTTGAAAGGACCAGCCGAGGGAGTGATGGCATCGCTGGTGACCCGCAGCGTGAACACGGGAGCGATGGGCGAGAACGATCCGACGCGAGCGATCGCGAATATTGTGGCGAAGGCCGATGCGCCGGAGCCGCAGTCGAGTTTGGCGAAGAACCCTGTGCCGCTGCCCACTTCCGCGACGACGTGGCTGCGCGACGTAACGCCGGTTCGTGTGCGAAGGTTGTTTTTTTCGGAGACGCCGCTCGATCCGAAGGATCCGAACAGCCCGCCTACGTTTTATTTGACCGTGGACGGCGAGACCCCGAAGGCCTTCGACCCGTCATCTGATTTGCCGAATATCGTGACACATCAGGGCGACGTCGAGGATTGGATTCTCGAGAATCGGAGCCAGGAGTTGCATGCGTTTCACATTCATCAGACGCATTTTGCGCTGATGGAGTTTTTTGGATTGACGGTGAATGAGCCGTTTTTGCGGGACACGGTGAATGTGCCTTATTGGGATGGGAAGAATCCGGTTTACCCGCGGGTGAGGCTGCGGATGGATTTTCGCGATCCGAATGCGGTGGGAACCTATCCGTTTCACTGTCATCTGCTGGAGCATGAAGATTCGGGGATGATGGGGTTGATTCGGGTGGAAGCGGCGAAGTGAGCGTCAATTGAATCGGGTTCATGCTGAAGCCCTTTTGTGGGTGGCTGAATGTCGCGGCTGAAGCCGCGACCCACAGGGCGTAGAGAGATTCGAGCGACAGATCCTGTTATAGCCTGCATCGGCCCTACAAATCCGTTGTCTCTCAACTGGTATCTTTGCCGGCGCGTTTCGGTCGCCAAGCTTTCTTCAGCGGCTAAAGCCGCTACCTCCTAAGGAAAACGTCTTCGGACCAACTGTAGAGAAAATCTTTGGACTGCGAGAAAAAGAAAGAGGTTTGGACGGATGAGCGACTGATTTTGGTTCGACGAGAGTTTCCGGCGGGGCGTTGCAAGAAATTTACATGCGTGAAGGAAGGTTCACGTTGTTGTCATACGGCAATAACAACTTCCGCGTATCAACGTGGCGCACATTTTTTTCTGAACGCCGGGTTGCGCTTCCGCACCTAACTGTTTCGTGGGTCCTGTCCCGTGGGGTGGGGCGCTTCCGGCGATACGTCGCACAAATCGATAAGGAGAGTTCATGGTTCAAAAGAATTTACGCTGGATGGCGAGTGTTCTGCTGGCAGCAAACCTGGCGGGAATGACACCGGGACCGGTTTTGGCGGCGCCCGGCGGAAACAGCAAGGGCGGGACGACGACGACGCCGATCAAGCACCTGGTGGTGATTTTCCAGGAGAACATTTCGTTCGATCATTACTTCGGAACGTATCCGAACGCGACGAATCCGAGGGGTGAAGTGAAGTTCAAGGCCAAGGCGGGTACGCCGACGGTGAATGGATTGACGCAAGGACTGATCGATCACAACCTGAACCAGGACAAGGCCACGACGACGTATCAGCCAGTGCGCCTCGATCCGAGCCAGAACTACACCTGCGATCAGAACCATGACTACACGCCGGAACAGCAGGCGTTTGACAGCGGCTTGATGGACAAGTTCCCGGAATTCACGGCGACACCTTGCTCGGCTGCGACGTTTTCGGACGTGTCGGGGCTGGGTGCGGGCATCGTGATGGGCTACTACGACGGTAACACCGTCACCGGGCTGTGGAACTACGCGCAGAACTTTGCGATGAGCGACAACTCGTTTGGGACGAACTATGGGCCGTCGACGCCGGGCGCGATCAACGTCGTGTCGGGCATGACCGGCGGCGCGGACGTGTCTACGGACGTCGGAACGGTTGCCGCCGGCGATGCGGTGACAACGACACTCAACGGCGTGACCGCGACCGCGATTATCGGCGATCCGGATCCGGCTTTTGACGATTGCAGCGGCAAAGAAAAGATCGGCATGCTGAGCACGAACAAGAACATCGGCGATTTGCTCAGCGCGAAGGGCATTTCGTGGGGCTGGTTCCAGGGCGGATTCGCTCCAAACACCCCGGCGGCGCCTGCGAGCGGCAGCACACCGGCGGTTCCGGCAACCTGCACGACGACAACGAACCGGATTGACGGCACACCGGAAGCGGCGTACAGCGCGCACCATAACCCGTTCCAGTATTACAAGTCGACGTCGAACCCGCATCACCTGGCGCCAAAGAACGTCAGCGAGATCGGGCACGACGGGCAAGCGAATCATCAGTACGACCTGACCTGGTTCCAGAAGGCGGCGAAGGCGGGCGGCCTCCCTGCGGTCAGTTACCTGAAGGCGAACCGCGCGAACGACGGACACCCGAGCAACTCGTCGCCGCTCGACGAACAGCTGTTCATCGTGAATGTGATCAACTTCCTGCAAACGCTGCCGGAGTGGGAAGACACGGCCGTGATCATCGCGTGGGACGACTCGGACGGCTGGTATGACCACGTGATGCCGCCGATCGTAAACCAGTCGACCAGCACGGCGGACGCGCTAACCGGCGTCGGAATGTGCGGCAACGGGTCGGGCTCACTCGCGGCGCAGCAAGCGCGTTGCGGCTACGGCCCACGGTTGCCCTTCCTCGTGATCTCGCCCTTTGCGAAGAAGAACTTCGTGGACTCCACGTTGATCGACCAGAGCTCGGTGGTGAAATTCATCGAAGAGAACTGGGATCTGCCGCAGATCGGCAACGGTTCGTTCGATCAGATCGCGGGGCCGATGGACAATATGTTTAATTGGAACAATCAGCGGTCGGAGAAGGTGATTTTGGATCCGTCGACCGGGCAGGTTATTTCGGACAACTAAGAATTAAACGAACGGAAGAAGATCGGAAGACTGGCCCGTATCGCTTGGTTGGCGATGCGGGCTTGTTTTTTTTGGGCTGAGACCGATCCAGGTTCAGAAAACGACCCTGGGGCAGCCTCGTACTCGTATTCACGGTTTGTTGGGGTGGGTTGGCGGGATTACACTGCGGGGATTATGAAGACACGGAAGCTACTGGATGAGGCGCGGCGGTTGGCGCAACCGTTTTGTATTACCAAGGGCTCGAAGTTTCGGCTGAAGGATTTCGATCCGGCGGACACGCAGGGTGTGAAGTCGAAATCGCATGCGGAGAAATTACAGGAGGAGAGCAGTGCGGCGGCTAGCGAGATGCAGGAGCGGCTTTACGCGCAGGACCGGTGGTCGCTGCTGCTGATTTTTCAGGGAATGGATGCGGCGGGGAAAGACGGGGCGATCAAGCACGTGATGTCGGGGGTAAATCCGCAGGGTTGCGATGTGTTCTCGTTCAAACAGCCGACGGTGGAGGAGCTGGATCACGACTTTTTGTGGCGATGCCATAAAGTCGTACCGGAGCGCGGAAAGATTGGGATCTTCAACCGGTCGTACTACGAAGAAGTGTTGGTGGTGCGGGTACACCCGTCGATTTTGGAAGGCGAGAAGCTGCCGGATCAATTGATCACGAAGCATATCTGGGATGAGCGGTTTGAGGACATCAATTCGTTTGAGCGGTATCTGACGCGGAACGGCGTGGTGATCCGGAAATTCTTTTTGCATATTTCGAAGGAAGAGCAGCGACAGCGGTTTTTGGCGCGGCTGGATGATTCGAAGAAGAATTGGAAGTTTTCGATGGACGACATCAAGGAGCGCGGGTTTTGGAAGGATTATAAAGAGGCGTATGAGGAGATGGTGCAGCGGACGGCGACGAAGCGTGCGCCCTGGTATGTGGTGCCTGCGGACAACAAGTGGTTTGCGAGGTTGATTGTGGCTTCGGCGATTGTCGAGGCGCTTTCGGAGTTGGATTTGAAGTTTCCGGATGTGGATCGGAAGAAAAAGAAAGAGTTGGATGGGATTCGGGAGGCTTTGGAGCGGGAGAAATAATTCAGGGTTTGAAGGTTCGGAAATGTGAGGAGTTCCGCTTGTCGTTTCGATTGAGGTTTCGTTAAACCACACCCTCCCGAAAGCACGAAAATGTGGCACCCCAAGAGCGCGTTTGGCGTAGATCTTGCCGTGACGGGGCGCACCCTTTGAAAACTCAAGGTCCAGCGGTCCTGCCCCCATACATTTTTGCGGCTACTTTGGGGTGTAGGTGTAGCGGAGTTCGGAGGGGAGGCGGTCGCTGCGTTGCCTTGTGTTGTAGTCGAGTTGGTATTGCTGGTGGTCAGGGTCCACGGGATATGCTTTGTCAGCGGGGTAGGGATATGAGATTGGGCCGTGATGCGGTAACGGCTCCACTGTGAAGGCGTGGGCGGCGTAGAAGTCCAGGTCTTTTTCGAAGCCGTCGGCGTAGAAGAAATAGTCGCGGACCCAGCCTGCGGGTAGCGGGGTTAGATTTTGGGGATCGAAGTCGAGATTCATACCTTCGCCGGAACCAAAAACTACGAAACGGTCATCGGATTTTTTCAGCAAATCGAAGACGTCGCCGTAACGAGTGTAGTTTCCGGCGGCGCGGGCGTAGGGGCCGGTCATGCTGCGCTGCGCGTAGGAATATTTTGTATCGCTGGCGGGGGTGAGGCGGATTTCGCGCGGGTAGCCTAGGAATGCTAGAGAGGCGTCGGCCAGCGGGATTTCGGAGACGTGGATGTTTTGCGGATCGGGGCTTTGATCGATTCGAATGGCGTCCCAGTAGATTTTTAGGTTGTTGACGATACGGATGCGGCGCGTGCCGGGCGGGAGTTTGCCGGTGAGGTCGGTGACCATGGTGCGCGCCAAGCCTGCAGGGAAACCCATGTCATCGATGACTTTTTTCCAGTTGCCCTGGGCGTCTTGCGCTTCGACGTAGGGGGCGATGACTTTTATGCCGGCTTGGTCGGCAGAGTACATCGAGGTGGCGGTGAAGTAGTCCGTGTAGCCGTCGAGGATTAGACGAAGCGGCTTCGCGGCGTTCCAGGGGCCGAGATCGAGTTCGACGTAGTGGAGTTTCGCGAAGCCGGCGAAGGGGAGCTCTGCGAATTGCGTGATGTATTTGCGATCGTGCTTCGCGATTAGCGGGAGGACATCGCGGCCTTTGTCGTCCCAGGCGCCCGCGGGGGCGTGGCTGGTGTCGGCCGTGGTGGCGATGACTTTGAATTCGGGGAATGGCGCATTGCTGGCGAAGCGTTCGTTGGGGAAGACGTCGTAGGTTGCCGGGTGATCGATCGCTAGCAGGCGGACTTGGTCGAGGTAGACGGTTTCTTCCATCGGCTCCATGAAGCGGAAGCTGAGGAGTCCGTTTTTCGCGGGTCTTAAACTGCGGGCGGCGACTTTTAGATATTCGTCGGGATCGGGGATGTCGCGTTCATTGGGCGCGACCCAGTGGCCGACTACGCCAGGGCCGATCATGTCGGCGATGAACTCGTATTCGTGGCCGTTCCATGCAAAGAGCACGGGGCAGGAGCTGCCGCGGCGATCGAGTTCGGCGATGGATTGATCTTTTTTTGCAGGAAGATTGATTTCATCTTGCGGGACGCCTGTGGGCCAGAGGAGGCGGACGACTTCGGCGTTTTTTTCGTTTTCGAGTCCAGCGAGGATGGACGGCGCGTTTTGGCCAAGATAGCCGGAGGCGCCGGCGACTTCCCACTTTTGATAGAGGGCGCCGGCGTAGAGTTCGACTTTTGTGCCGATGGCGGATTTGTTGTCGTTTAGGCCTTTCAGGCCGATGCGCATCCAGGAGTGTTGACTTGGGCCATCGCTACGGAGATAGAGAGGCGCGGCGCCGAGTTGCGTGACGACTAGATCGGGATTGCCGGTGCCGGTAGTGTCGGCGATGGCGACGGCGCGGGGTTGCGTGAGTTTTACGGCGTCGAGGTGGACGTCTTTGGTGACGTCGGTCCAGCCGGCGTTGCCCATGTTGCGGAGGAGGCGGAGTTCGCCTGCGGCTGAGTTGGTGGCGGATTCGCCTGCAGCGATGAGATCGATCCAGCCGTCGTTGTCGTAGTCGAACGCGGCTAAGCCCCAGCCGCGCTGCCAATTCAGATCGGGCAATTTAACGCGCTCTAGGCGCTTGCCTTCGACGTTGCGCCACAAGCTGATACCGGGCGCGCCCGCGTGGGTGAAGGCGAGATCCATCCAGCCATCTTTGTCGAAGTCGAACGAGACGACGCCGACGGCGGGCGGGAGATTTTCTTTTTTGAAGTCGATGGCGCTCGCGAGCGGAGTGAATTTGCCTTCGCGCGGATTGATGTAGACGGACGCTCCGGCTTGGCCGCCAGCGAAGATGAAATCGATGGCGCGATCGTTGTTGAAATCGCTGGTGGCGAGGCCTGCGCCGGTGGCGTCGAAGTTGAGCGCGGTTTCGGAGGAGACGTCGGTGAAGGTGCTGTTGCCGTTGTTGCGCCACAGAACATTGTGCGCGGCCTCTTGCGGGGTGCGCGCGGCGATGGGCTGCATTGTGATGTAGAGGTCGAGGTCGCCGTCGTGGTCGTAGTCGACAAAGGTCAGGCCGACGCAGCCGGGCTGACGGCGGATGCCGACGGCTTCGGTGACGTCGTCGAATTTGCCGTCCTTGTTGTGGAGAAGATGAACGCCGTCGGAGAGGCAGACGGCTAAATCGGTGTGGCCGTCGTTGTCGTAGTCGCCGGCGACGCAGCCCAGGCCTGCGCCGATGAGCTTGATGCCGGAGGATTGCGTCGCGTCCGCGAATTTTCCATCGCCGAGGTTGTGAAGGAGGCGGGCGGAGCCGTCGTTGGTCGCGCTGACAAGGAAGAGGTCGGGCTTGCCGTCATTGTCGTAGTCGAAGAAGCAGGCGCCGGTGCTGGCGGGCGGCGCACTGTCTGCGAGCGGCTGCGGAGTGAAATTGACTTTGATTGGAGCGGGAGCCGAGGTGAGGGCGCTGTGCGGGAGTTCGGCTAGCGAGTAGCGGCCTTGATCGCCGTAGCCGGCGCCGAATGGAGAGCCGAGGTGGTCGGCGGTGATTTTCTGGAAACGGGCTAGATGTTCGCGCGCCGCGGTGGCGTCTCCCTTGCGCTGATATGCGCGGGCGATGCCGAATTCAGCGGAGGCGTGGAATGGAAAAGCTTCGAGGGCCTTTTGGAAGGCGGCGATGGCTTCGTCATAGTGCTGAGCTTGGGATTGGAGGTAGCCGACGAAATAGTAGGCGTCGGCTTCGGGCGTGAGCTGCGTTACGTGGGTGAAGGCAGCGACCCCCTTTTCGATTTCGCTGGCATCTTTGTAGACGAGGCCTAGGTTGTACCAGGCGTAGGGATCGTTGGGGCGTTCTTTGGAAGCTTGCTCGAGGGCGGCGCGGGCAGGCTCGAGTTTCTGCTGGCTGAGGAGGGAGACACCGAGATTCACTCGAGCGATCGCAAATTTCGGATCGGCGAGAAGAGATTTTTCGAAATACTTTTGGGCGTCGGCGAATTTTTGCTGGTTCATGTAGGCGACGCCGAGGGTATTGAAGCGGAGCGCGTCGGTGGAGTCGGACGGCGGGGCTACGGATGCGGAGATGGACACCGGAGACGCTGGAGCGGGATAGGCGCCGCTCACGGTGCGAGCCGGGCCGGAGCTGAGGACGGATGCGCCGGCGACAAGGAGCAGCGCGGTTGCGAGAGCGTACGGAGTTGGAGTTGGATGCGAAAGAACTCGTGGCATCAGGAATTTTTCCCGGCGTTGCTGATTGAGATTGTGGTTTCGATGGCTTTCTTGCCCCGCGGCGACGGCTGAATTGATTGTCCGGGCTGGGTTCGGCATCGTCAATGTTTTTGACGTTTTGTTTTGGGGCTCGGATGAGTTTACCGCGAGCGTTGTCGTGTACCATCGGCGATGCGGCTGGGTTCGTTCCGAACGGGCGCGCGGGACTCATCACATGAACTTATGAATGTTTCGAACTATTCGACGATTGCGGAAGTAACGATGGCGATTAAGTCGCGAAAGGTCTCGCCGGTCGAGTTGGTTGAGGCGACACTAGCGCGCATCGAGAGGCTGGAGCCAAAACTCGGAGCGTTTATGCATCTCGACGCAGCTGGTGCGCGGAAACGAGCGCGAGAAGCTGGGGAAGCGGTTGCGCGAGGTGAAACGCTTGGGCCGCTGCATGGCGTGCCGCTGACGATCAAGTGCAACATCGATTTCGCGGGACTGCCGTGTCCGGCGGGATCACCGCTGCGAGCGGACTACGTGCCAGCCGAAGATGCTCCGCTGGTGGCTCGCTTGCGGACGGCGGGAGCGATTTTGTTGGGAAATACCAACACTCCAGAATTTCTAATGGCATGGGAAAGCAACAACCAAATTCGCGGGAAGACGAGCAACCCGTGGAATTTGGCGCATTCGGCTGGAGGTTCGAGCGGCGGCGAAGGCGCGGCGATTTCGTCGGGCTGCTCGTTTGGAGGAGCCGGGAGCGACGGCGGCGGATCAATTCGTGTACCAGCTCATTTTTGCGGGATTTGCGGGCTGAAGCCGACACCGGGGCGTGTGCCTTCGACGGGACACTACCCGCCGGGCGCGGGCGCACTGTCGTGGCTCGGCGTGGTTGGGCCACTGGCGCGGACGATTGCTGATGTGCGGAAGCTGTATCAGGTAATTGCCGGGCCGGATGCCGGCGATGCGTTGTCGGCGCCGGTGCCCGTCGAGAGTGGGACGAATGGTGAACGACTAAAGGGAATTCGCATCGGCGTGTTGGAAACCGATGCGCTGGGCAAGGCAACTCCTGAGACGGGGGCCGCCGTTCAGCGTGCCGGGAAGATTCTGGAAGATGCGGGACTCCCGGTTGAACCGTTTCGGCTCGCGGGGCTCGATCGTGTGATCGAGTGCTGGTGGTTTTTCTTCGGGCCGGTCGTCGCCCATTTATTGGCCGAGGAAGTGAAGGGACGCGAAACGACTCTCAGCCCCATCTTTCAAGAATATTTTTCGGTGGCGCTGCCGCAAAAGCCTTTGAGCGCCGACGCCTTGCTCGCTGCGCGCACGGATCGCGACAATCTTCGCGCGGAGATTTTGCGGCAGATGCGCGATCTGCCGATTTTGCTTTCGCCGGTGTCAACCGAGCCGGCGTTTCGTCACGGCGAGGGAAACTATCAATTGGGCGCGCCTCATTGTTACCGCGACACGATGCGGTTCAGCCAGTGGCTGAATCTCACTGGATTTCCCGGCGCGACGGTGCCTTTGGGAATGTCGCCCGAGGGCTTACCGATTGGCGTGCAGGTGATCGGGCGTCCGTATGAAGAAGAACTCGTTCTGGCGGTAGCGGAGCGGATTGAGGCAGAGCGGGGGAAATGGACAGCTCCGCCCTTGTGATTGGCGCTTTCTCGCCGCGACTTCTTTTTTTTGCGGTGTTGCCGGGGCTTATTGCGGCGACGAGCCGGTTTGAGGACTCGATCCGCCGAGTTCCGGATTCCGAACCCGGTTGTCGTCCATTGATGCCGGCTCGCTTTCCTTGTCGGCCGCGGCATCGAGCATGTTTTTCGCGGTCAGCAGCTCCTTCTGCGCCTCTTCACGGCGGCCCAGCTTCTGCAGGATTCTGCCCCGCATAAAGTGAACATTCTGGCTGCCGGGGGCAAGACGCAAGGCCTCGTCGATTTCCGTCAGGGCCTGCTGATAGTGGTTGCGGCTCATGTTGATTTTCGCCAGCCCAAACAGGGACGCGGGCATTCTCGGATTCAGCCGCAGCGCCTGAAGCAAAGCCTTCTGCGCTTCATCGTAGCGATTGGCCTTCAAATAAAATTCGCCGAGCTGCTCGTAGGCATCGGGAAGGTTGGGATCCAATGCGATCTCTTTTTTAAACTCAGTCTCCGCATTGGCGTTGTCGTCGCTTTTCATGTAGGCGACTCCCAACCCGAAATGGACGTAAGGCATATCCGGGTTCGCGGCTTCGGCCTTTCGCAATTCGGTGACGGCGCGCTCTGGCTCGCCGCGATTCAGGTATGCTTTGCCGAGAATCAGATGAAACTCCGGGGTATCGCTGCCGATTTCCACGAGGCGCGACAATGCCTTGTCGTCGAGCTCTTTTTGACCAAGGTGATGTGCGGCGATTCCCAGCGCGTAGAGATACATGATGTCGTTTGACGAGGTTGGCCAGAGCGGCTCGAGCGACGCCACCGCATCACCGTAGCGTTCGGTGTAGAGCTGGCACAGGCCCAGCAGGTAGCGGGCCTGGGTGGAGTTCGGCTGCTCTCGAACGACCGACTCGAGCGGCGGAATCGCCCCGACGTAGTCCTCGCGGCGATATTTCACCAAGCCAATGTTGAGACGAATACCGGTCATCCTGGGATCGAGGTTTTCCGCCTTTTGCAACATCGCCAGCGCGTGATCCCACTGCTTGCGACGCATAGCGATAACTCCCAGGTTCGCGTACGCGGCGCCGGCTTGAGGATCGAGCGAGAGAACTTCGTTGAAGGCGGCTTCGGCAGTGTGTAGGTCGTTTGCCTGAAGAGCTTGCTGACCCCGGTTGAAGGCGGCGGCGGCTTTCTTGGGCGCGTCGCCGGGCGCCAGCGCAGCGGCTTGTGACTCGGCGCCAACGCCGGAAGCGCCGGGGAGAGCCATGGAACCAACTATCCAGACGATCCCAATGAAACGCCCGATGAAAATACCGCTGAAAAACCGACTATGCATCGCTTTTAGTGTCCGATGGAGTGGGCAAGACTTCAAGCTCGCCGCGATATCAGGCCCATGTCCCACCCAAATGTCACGGAAACATCTCCAACTCAATTACAAAATCTCGCTTGACAGCCCCCCAATAATGCCGTATTAACTCGTTTTAATAAATCATTTGGTGCTAAATACCCGTCGAGTGGTGGGGGTTACGCACATCTGAATTGTCTCGCGCAACGCGGCGTTTCCAAACGCCCGCTTCCGCAGGCCGTTTATCCCTCACGTTTGTCAGATCAAGAATCTCCGGAGGTCTAACTGTGATGGGAACTTTTTCGAATCGTTTCTTTGGGCGGAAGTACGCCCTTGGTCATTCGTTTTTTGCAGGAATGCTCGCCTTTGCCCTGCTGCTCCTCACGCCGTTTCCATCGAACGCTCAGGACACCGGCTACGTCAGCGGCACGGTGACCGACAAGTCGGGCGCGGCAGTTGCGGGCGCCGAAGTCGTGCTCACCGCCGCCAACGGGAGCCTGACGCGCACAACAACCACCAACTCGGACGGCGCATACGTCATCGCTGGATTGGCTGGCGGGACGTACAACGTCACCGTCAGTGCCACCGGTTTTCAGAAATACACGGCAAATGGCGTCGTTCTCGCCGTCGGCGCGAAGATTCGCATCGACGTTCCACTGACGGTCGGCTCGGTCTCTGAAGAGGTCGTCGTCACCGGAGAAAGTGTCGCGCAGGTCGAGACAACCTCGGCCGCACTCGGCACGACGGTCACCGGGAAACAGATCAACCAGCTCGAGCTGAACGGCCGCAACTTCACGCAGTTGGTGACCCTGACGCCCGGCGTCGTGAACCAGACGAACCAGGATGAAGGCACCGTCGGCATCAACGGCAACGTCCAATACAGCATCAACGGCGGCCGAACCGAGTACAACAACTGGGAACTCGACGGCGGCGACAACATGGACAACGGCAGCAATGCCACGTTGAACGTCTATCCGAACGTAGAAGCGATCGCGGAATTCAAGGTTTTGACCTCGAACTACGGCGCGCAGTACGGCCGGAACGGTTCGGGCACGATCGAAGTCGAAACCAAGTCTGGTGGCAAGACCTTCCACGGCAGCGCGTTCGAATACCTCCGCAATGACATCTTCAACGCCCGCTCGTGGGAACAGGGCGCGGATCCCACTCAGCCCAAAGCTCCTTACAAAAAGCACGACTTCGGCTACACGGTCGGCGGGCCGGTTTACATCCCGCACCACTACAATTCGGACAAGAACAAGACGTTCTTTTTCTGGTCGCAGGAATGGCGCCGTGAGAAGAATCCGTCGACGATTCTGCAGAACGTGCCTTCCGTCGCAGAACGCGGCGGCGACTTCTCGGATCTCTGCCCCGGCACGGACTGCCCCAACGTTCCGAACCCGGCTGCGGTGCCCATCACGCCGGTCGGATCCGCACTTCTCGCGCTGATTCCGACGCCAAATACGGTAAACGGCGGGTTTCCGGCGGTCACGAACACCATTTCGCTGCCGACGACGTGGCGCGAAGAGCTGGTCCGCGTCGATCACAACATCAATGACAACTACCGGCTGACTTTCCGATACATCCACGATTCGTGGGCACAGATCACAAACCAACCCCTGTGGGGCATCGGGAATTCGAGCTTCCAGAACATTAATACGAACTTCGTCGGGCCCGGCACGAGCTTCGTTGCGCGCTTGACCGCGAATATCACCCCGACGTTGCTGAACGAATTCGTCGCGAGCTACACCGCCGACCACATCGACCTGACGGCGATCAATAACCCAGCGCTTCCGGCAACTTTCCCGATGGGAGCGCTCTTCGCCAACGGATTCGGCGGCAAACTTCCCTCCATTGCGCTCAACACCAACACCGCGTACGGCGGCGGCCTAAGTCAAGACACCGGGTACTTCCCCTGGACGAATGCGAATCCGACCTACACCTATCGCGACAACTTGACCAAGATCGAAGGCAAGCACACGCTCATCTTCGGTGCTTACTTTGCTGCGGCCCAGAAAAACGAAGAAAACACAGCGAACACTCAGGGTATCCTGACTTTCGATCCTTCGTCCCCAACCAGCACGGGCAACTCGTTTGCCGACCTGCTGCTCGGAAACGTCGCGAGCTATCAGCAATGGAATCAGCTGATTAAGTACTACAACCGCTACAAGATTTTCGAGCCCTACTTCCAGGACGACTGGCGCGTCACCAAGAAGCTAACCTTGAACCTGGGTCTGCGCGTCAGCCTCTTTGGAACGTACCGCGAGCGCTACCAGAGCGCATTCAGCTTTGACCCGTCCGCGTTCGCCAACGGAAATATCCCCGGCATCTTCAACGATCCGGCTAACGGCAGCAATCCTCTGAACGGTTCACTTGTCGGTGGCAATCCTTTCAACGGCGTCGTGCAGTGCGGCGGCAAAGGCGGGACTGGCTCCATTCCGGGACCGATCCTCTCGGCATTCCCCAGCGCTACCGTCGGAGCAAACAGCAATGCGGGTTGCTTAACGGGCCACCTCTTCAATCCTGCGCCTCGCATTGGGTTCGCATGGGATCCGACGGGCGAAGGCAAGATGGCCATTCGCGGCGGTTACGGCATCTTCTTTGAACATACCAACGGCAACGAAGGAAACAGCGAATCGCTCGAAGGATCGGCGCCGCTGGTTCTTTCCTCGACACAATTCAACGTCACCGGGTACAACAACATCGGCGCCGGCGGCGGCACGCTATTTCCGCTTGGCTTGACCGAAATCCCGACCAAGGCGGTCTGGCCCTACGTGCAGCAGTGGAACCTCAACGTGCAGAAGGAGCTACCGGGCAACATCATTGCCTCGGTGGCTTACGTCGGCAGCAAGGGCACACACCTGACGCTGCAAAGCAATGCCAACCAGCTCTTTCCGGTGGCCGCGGCGAACAATCCGTTCCCTGCGGGGACACCGATCGATCCGAACGGGGGAGATTGCGCGAATTTCGTACAGAACGCTTTCGGACTACCCGTGGGCGCTACCTTGGGCAACGGCACGGCCGTACCAACTGCTGCTGTTCCCAATCTATGGGTCGCTTGCGGTAACAACCCGGATCCGATCCGTACAAACTTCCCGGGCGTGAGCAACATCACGCAACTGCAGAACACCGCTAATTCGATCTACAACGCGCTGCAGTTTTCGGCTCAGCGAACTGTGGGCGCTCTGACGCTCAGCGTCGCATACACCTACAGTCACTCGATCGACGATTCGTCGGACCGCTTTGACAGCTCGTTCGTCAACGCCTATGACGTTGCCGCGAATCGCGCCTCGTCCGACTTCGATCAACGACACAGCGCGTCGATCAGCTACGTGTACGCGCTGCCTTTCTTCAAGTCGCCAGGGAAGATGCGCACAATCCTGGGTGGTTGGCAGGTATCGGGCATCACCATCGCCCAGACGGGCACGCCGTTCAGCGTGACGGATGGTACGACCTACGGAGACAACGCCGGCGTGGGGAACGGAGTTGGCACCGGTGCGCGTCCTGACCTGGTCGGCGATCCACACGCCGTGGCCGATTCCAACATCCCGTCCGAACGTGGACCTTTGCTCTTCAATCCCGCGGCATTCGCGCTTCCCACAGGCCTTACTTTCGGCAACGTGGGGCGCAATACCCTCTACATGCCAGGGCGTGTGAACTTTGACTTCGGCACCTTTAAACGCTTTGCGATCAACGAAAGGACCGGCTTCGAGTTCAAGTGGGAGACGTTCAACCTCTTCAACCACACGCAGTATGGCGGCCAGGGGCAGAGCTCGCTCAACTCGGCGATGGACACAAATGATCCGGGCGCAAACCTCGCCACCTCGGGCTTTTTGCACATAACCACAGCTCACCTACCGCGTATCATGCAGTTCGGTCTGCGCTTCTACTTCTAACCGATCGAGTTTCGACTCGATCCAATCGGGCGGCGCTTTTTTCCCAAGCGCCGCCCTATTTTTTTGTATACTCCCTGCGTTCAGTCAAAGGAGCAATCGCCATGAAGCGACGCACATTTATCGAGTCATCCGTAGCCGCAGCGGTCGTCAGTGCCGCATCGCGTCCGCTGTGGGCCGCAGCGGTTCCTGCAAAGCACATCCAGCCCATCGGCTTGCAGCTTTACACCGTGCGGGACCTCATGAAGAAAGATTTCGACAGCACGATCGCGGGCGTCGCCAAGATCGGCTACAAGGAAGTCGAGTTCGCCGGATACGACGGCAAAACTCCGAAGGAGGTTCGCGCGGTCATCGACCAGAACGGGCTCACCGCGCCTTCCGCGCACATCCCCATGGCTCAGATCGAAAATAAGATGTCCGAGACGCTCGAAGCAGCAAACATCGTCGGCCACAAATACATCGTCTGCCCCTGGTTTGAAGTGAAAGATCGCACGCCGGACGGCTACAAGAAAGCGGCCGAGACGTTCAGTAAAGCGGGTGAAGCGTGCCAGAAAGCCGGAGTCCAGTTCGCGTATCACAATCACGGTTTCGAATTTCAGAAGACAGAAGGACTGGGCGGAAAACTGCCGTTGGACTACTTGCTGACCGAAACCGATCCGAAGCTCGTCAAGATGGAGCTCGATCTTTGCTGGATCACGGTTGCGGGGCAGGATCCGGTGGCTTACTTCAACAAATATCCGGGGCGCTTCCCGCTGGTTCACGTCAAGGATTGGTCGAAGGAAGGCACTGCGCCGAAAGGCTATGACGTGGCCGTCGGACATCCAGTCACCGAGGGGCACATCGCCAACGTCGGCCAAGGCTCGATCGACTTCAAGCGCATCTTCGCGCATGCCGAGAAGGCGGGTATCAAGCATTACTTCGTCGAAAACGATGAAGCAAAGGGCCTCGAAGATACGCAAATCAGCTACAACTATTTGTCGAAGCTGGAAGCGTAAGCTTGGGCGAGAAATCGCCGTAAAATTAGACCCGCTTCTCCATCTGAATCACCGGCAGGGATTCTCCTTCCCCGAGGGAAATTTGGATGCGCTTCACCGGCTTGTAGCCCTTTGCGGCGAACAGTTTCACGCCAGTCAGGGTTGCACCCATTTCGAATCGGGTAAAGCCGGCTTTCCTCGCGGCATCCTCGCATGTCGCGAGGATTTTGCTTCCGATGCCTCGCCTCGCCCAGGCTGGATGGACAAAAAACGCGCGAATCTTGGCCGCGTCATGGGCTGGGTCAAGAGGCGTGTCTTCTCGCTGACCGAACTGATCGCCGCCGTATAGCGTTTTGCGCTTGCTCCAGCCGCCGCAGCCGGTAACCGCCGGCTTTCCACCCTCGGTCACTTCCAACGCCTCGACGACGAAATACGTCCCGTCCGCAATCAGTTGGCTATCGACGCCAAAGACCTGTTGCAGCGCCGCTTCCCTCTGTTCTTGCGTGTAGTCGTCCGCCTGCAGCGTCCGCACCGACTCCGCAATCATTTTCTCTAATGCTGGGACGTCCTCGGACGTCGCCAATCGTATTCGCATCCTCATCGCTAAAGGAACCTTACCTCCATACGTCCATAGTAAAAGGGTCCTCGGCGACAGTTGCGGTTTTTTTTGGTTGGAATTAACCCGCTGCGCCGTTACCATGACTCGCCGCTCGACAAGCAGGCGCGCATATCCCCACAAAGGTGGCCATGAAACTCATCCCTACGTTGTGCATTCTCGCCTTAAGCTTGGTGACCACTGCGACGCGCGCCCAGACTTCCAGCGAACCCGCGCTTCCCTATTCGCCGAGCCTGAACCTTGAGTCGATCGACAAGTCGATCGATCCCTGCGTGAACCTCTATCAATATGCGTGCGGCCGCTGGCAAAAGGAGAATCCGATCCCGGCGGATCAGACTTCCTGGGGCGTCTACGGCAAGCTGTATGAAGACAACTTGAAGTTCTTACGCGGCATTTTGGAGCAAGTTGCGGCAGCAGATGGCCAGCGCGATGCGGTCAGCCAAAAGATCGGCGACTTCTATGCCGCCTGCGTGGATGAGACGGCCATCGAGAAGCGTGGAATGACGCCGATCACGCCGGTGCTTGATCGCATCGCGGCATTGAAATCTGTACACGATTTTGCGCCGCTCATTGCGCGACTGCAATTGGCAAGCCGGGGGCGCTCGATGCTCTTTGTCGGCGGCGCCGACCAGGATCCCGACAATTCCGAGCAGATCATCGCCGTTCTCGATCAAGGCGGCCTGGGGCTTCCGGACCGCGATTACTACACCAAGGACGACGCGAAGTCGAAAGAGATTCGCGAGCGGTATGTGCAGCACGTCCAGAAAATGTTCGAACTGCTGGGCGACGATCCGGCGACCGCCAAGACCAACGCACAAATCGTCATGCGCATCGAAACGTCTCTCGCCAAAGCGTCGTTGACTCAAGTCGAACGGCGCGATCCTTATAAGCTCAAGAACAAGATGGACCTCCCCGGCCTGAAAAAACTGGCGCCGAATTTCGACTGGGACACCTACTACGCCGATCTGCACTACCCTGCGGTGACGGTTCTCAACGTGGCGTCGCCTTCGTTTTTCAGGAGGATGAACAGCGAGCTGACCGGCACGTCTTTGGACAATTGGAGGACATATTTCCGATTTCACGTCGCCGACGCATCGGCGCCTTATCTTTCGGCAAGTTTCGTCGAGGAAAGCTTCGACTTTTATCGCAAGTATCTTCGCGGAGCTTCGGAGATGCAGCCGCGATGGAAGCGCTGCGTGCAGTACACCGACCGCAACCTGGGCGACGCGCTCGGGCAAGCTTACGTCCGCAAGGTTTTCTCGCCGGAGTTGAAGCAGAGCACGCTCGAAATGGTCCAGCGGATCGAAGCCGCCATGGAACAGCGCATTCGCGGGCTCGACTGGATGAGCCCCGAAACCAAGCGCGAGGCGCTGGTTAAGTTGCATGGTATCCGCAACAAGATCGGTTACCCCGACAAGTGGCGCGACTACAGCTCGGTAACGATCACGCGCGACGACTTCATCGGCGATATTCGCAACGCCAACGCATTCGAAGTGCGCCGCAACATCGCGAAGATCGGCAAGCCAGTCGATCGCAACGAGTGGGACATGAGTCCGCCGACCGTCGACGCCGACTACAATCCCCAAATGAACGACATCAACTTCCCCGCCGGCGTTCTTCAGCCGCCCTTGTACGACGCCAAGATGGACGACGCACCGAACTATGGCGACACCGGCGGCACCATCGGCCACGAATTGACGCACGGCTTTGACGATGAAGGTAGCCAGTTCGACGCCACCGGCAACCTGAAAAACTGGTGGACAAAAGCTGACCGCGAGAAGTTCGACGAGCGAACCAAATGCGTCAGCGACCAATATTCGTCCTATACGGTTGTGGACGACGTTCACATCAACGGGCGGCTCACGATGGGCGAGGACGTCGCTGACCTTGGCGGAGAGATTCTCGCGTACATCGCGTGGAAAGCCGCAACAAAAGATAAAGATCTGAGGCCGATCGATGGCCTGTCGCCCGAACAGCGATTCTTCATCGGCTACGCACAATGGGATTGTACGAACGAGCGGCCCGAAGATTTGCGCATGCGTGCGCAGGTCGACCCTCACTCACCCGCACAATACCGCATCAATGGAGTTGTCGTGAATATGCCCGAGTTTGCTCAGGCGTTTGGCTGCAAGGCGGACCAACCGATGGTCAAGCCGACGGAGAAAGTCTGCCGCGTCTGGTAAGCGCGAATTTTGATTCAAGCCGCGTGGCGCGCGATCAGGCTTTCTGCTCCGGCACGGGCGGGCATCCGGGGAACTCGTGTACCGACGTATTCCCGATATATTGCAAATCCGCGATTCCTATCTTGCTGGTGTAAAACCCATCGCACGTCATATTGCGCAGGGTGACGAAGAACGCGATCCCTGACTTCAGCACCGGCATTTGCTTTCCGTTCTTCCGATACGCGATCAGATCGAGAATAGTTTTTTTCTGATCCGGCGTGCACTCCATGTAGATTTTCCCATACAGGTCGCCGCAATAGTTATCGAGCCACATCAGCCCGCCGCCCAGTTGCGTCTGGAATTCGACGTTCTCGCTCGTCAGCAGGTCGATAAATTCCGGCGCGCCCGCTTCCACCGCGCCTCCCGAACGCTCATCCTTAGGGATAATAGTGTCGCAAAGCGAAACGAGCGTCTCGTATTGGTGCGCCGAAAAATATTTCGGCGTGTATTTTCCAACCGCGGAGGCTGCCTTCTCTTTTTGAACCAGTGCATGCGCATATTCCGCCGCCTGGGCGGGAATCATACCGAGCACAGAACCACCTGCCGCCCCAACAGCCAGCGACCTCAAAACGTCCCGCCGCGAAATCCCCTGAATCCCCATAGCTCCTCTGGTTTCCCTTCTGCGCCCTCAGCGTCCTATGTGGTAAATCGTTCTCTTAAATGTTTCCCTTGCCCGCCTCGCTCAACAGGTAATCCGAAGCCCGCCACGAGAGCGCCATGATTGTCAACGTCGGGTTTTTGTCCGGATTCGTCACCAGCGGCGCGCCATCCGTGACAAAAAGATTCTTCACGTCGTGCGTCTGGCAGTATCCGTTCAGAACCGAACTCTTCGGATCAGCGCCCATGCGAGCGGTCCCGACCTCGTGAATGATCTTCCCGCCCTCCGCGATCCCGTAGGCGTTGGGGCCAGCGATCGGAGCCTTCGTCCGATACTCACCTCCGGCCATCTCAACAATCGCGCGGAACGTCTCCTGCATATCCTTCGCCTGCCGCAATTCGTACTCCGACCATTTGAAATGGAATCGCAAGACAGGAATTCCGAACTCGTCCACGACATCCGGATCGATCTCGCAATAGGTCTCCGGATTCGGAATCATTTCGCCGCGCCCGGCGAATCCGATGGTTGTCCCGTAGTCCTTGCGCGCCTTTCGCTTCAACTCCACTCCGTATCCCTCCTCGCGATGGCACAGATCGTTGAACATGCCGCAGTTGGGCAATTCGCGCCCGCCGCCAAACTCAATGTGATACCCACGCGGAAAATCATTCTTGCGGTCGAATTTCCACCACGGCATGTACATGTGCATGCCGCCAGTGCCGTCGTGATTGTGCGGCGTCATGTTTTCGAGCTGCGGGAAATAGCCTTCGCCGCCGCTGCCGACCGAATCCGTCAAATATTTGCCGACGGTGCCCGATGAATTCGCCAAGCCGTCGGGAAACGACGACGACTTCGAATTGAGCAGCAATCGCGCCGATTCGCACGCGCTCGCCGCCAGCACCACCGCGCGCGCGTTGACGCGCCTCTCGGTGCGAGTTGCCTTGTCGATGTACGACACGCCTGTCGCCTTGCCGTCCGCGCCCACCAAAACCTGCCGGGCCATCGCGCCCGTAATCAACGTCAACTTGCCGGTCGCCATCGCCGGCGGCAGCAACACTTGGCTCGAACTGAAATTCGACGCCGTGGTACATCCGCGCCCGCACTGGCCGCAATAATGGCAAGGCAGTCGGCCGTTGACCGACTTCGTCAGAATTGCCAGCCTTGCCGGAATACAAATAATGTTGAGCCGGTCGCAAGCCTTTTTAACGATGACTTCTGTACAGCGCGGTTTGGGCGGAGGCAAAAACACACCGTCGGGCGCGCTCGACACATTCTCTTTCGTTCCGAACACTCCGATGTACGACTCGACTTTGTCGTAGTACGGCGCGATGTCGTCATACGAAATTGGCCAGTCCGAACCAAGCCCGTCGCGCGAGTACGATTTGAAGTCGATCGGCGAAAACCGCAGCGCGATACGGCCCCAGTGATTCGTCCGCCCACCGACGATGCGCGACCGAAACCATCGGAAGTCCGAGCCCGGCGCCGATGTGTACGGTTCGCCCTGGATTTCCCACGCGCCGTTGGGAGCCAGAAACTCGCCAAAATTATCCGCCGCGCGTCCGCCGACACCAATTCCGCGATGTGGCAGGTCGTACGGCCACATAAACATCTTGTAGTCTTTTTCCGGATGAACTTCCGGGCCCGCCTCGAGCAGCGCGACGTTCATGCCGCCTTCGGTCAAAATCTTCGCCGCCATGCCGCCGCCAGCGCCCGACCCCACCACGATTACGTCATATGTCTTCGGCGAACGAATCACCTGCGCCATCAAGTCGCTCCCTTGTCCACAAATCTCTGTCCACAAACTTCCGGTATCGCGCTAGGTAATCGCACTGCTCGACGCTGAGTTGCACCTCGCAAACTCAGCCTGCGAGAATCTCCGTGCGCACGTTCTTCAACACATAAATCGCACGCTCCACGCCCACCGCTCCCGGCAGAATTGGATCCTCATTCTCGATGCTCAGCATCCCTTCATACCCGATATCCATGTATGCCTGCAAAATCGCCTTCCACAGCCCGGCCCCATGTCCGTAGCCCACCGCACGGAACGTCTCCGACGCCTCCGGCAAGTCTGCTTTCTCGGAAGCAAAATTCAAAACTCCATACTTCGCCACGTTCTCCGGGAACATGACCGTATCCTTCATGTGCGCATGATAGATCGCGCCCTGCTTTCCGAGGAATCGGATCACTTCCACCGGATCGCATCCCTGCCAGAACAAATGGCTCAAGTCATTGTTCGCGCCGATTTCTTCGCCAACCGCCTCGCGCAATTTCAGCAGCGTCCGCGGATTATAGACGACGAAATTCGGATGCATCTCCAGAGCAATTCTGTGTATGCCGTGATCGCGCGCGAATCTCGCCGCCTCTTTCCAGTACGGAATGACTTTCTCTTTCCACTGCCAATCCAGCATCTGCCCATATTCGGGCGGCCAGCGATAGGTAATCCAGTTCGGCTGCGAATCCGTCGGCGTTCCCGCCGGGCAGCCCGAAAACGTGACGATCGTCTTCACCTCGAGCATCTGCGCAAGTTGCACCGTCTTCTTGAATGTGTCTGCGTCTTTCGCCGCATGCGCCTTGTCCGGGTGCACCGCATTCCCGTGGCAGCTCAGCGTCATCACTCGAATATTCTTGTCTTCGAATTTCTTCTGCCACGCTTGGGCCTTCGCCTTGTCGGCAATCAGGTCGTCTAGCGGGCAATGCGGATTGTGAGGATAGCCGCCAGTACCGATCTCCATGGCTTCAACGCCAAGCGCGCTCAGCGTCTCGAGCATCTGATCGAGTGAGAGATTGTCGTAAACCGGATCGAACACACCGATCGGAATCTTTTTCTTGGCGCCGCTTCCCTGCCCACCGCGGCCCGCAGCTGTGCTGGCGCCCGTCGAAGAAAACGCACTCAATGCTGGACCGGCCGTAGCCGCAGCGCCGGGCACTGCCGCGGCCAGGAACCCGCCGCCAGTAGCAGCCAGAAATTTTCTCCGGTCGATTCCCGATTCTTTGCGCCCACTGTTCATTGAGTCGAGCCTCCGCGATGGCCTAACAATATTAAATCGAACTAAGGGCGGCATTATATACGGCAGGTTTGTGTCAGGGGAGAATTTCAACAGCTCATCTGATGCAGGTTCTCAAGATGGATCGATCAATGAAACTGAAACGATCGACGCGAAACGATCTAACGGGATTGTTCTAGCCGACCCGGCGTGGCGTAATCGCAGTCAGAGCAGGAATCGAGCGCGGAGCAACGAGCACACGAGCCGGCGGCTGCTTCTTATTCTGAATGGCATCGACGATCATCTCGATCGCTTGCCCCGTATTTGGCGGCACGAACACGGTCGCAGCCAATTGTCCGCTTCGCACCCACGCCTGGCCGGTGTTCGGAAGCCCGTCGCATCCGATAAACGGACTCTTCAGCCAGCGTTCGCGATCGAGTTCGTTCGACATTTCCTGAAACGCCTTGCGCGCGCCCATCGCCATTGAGTCGTCCTGCGCCGCCACCACATCGATCGTCGATTTTTGCGACGTCGACAGCTTGAGCCACGACCGAACTGCGCGCAGCGCGCTTTCTTCGGTCCACTGCGCTTTGAGCAGCGTCGCCTGAATATTCGCCGGCTTGGTTTCGTGCATCCCCGCAGTACGCTCTTTCGCCGCCGAATTCTCCGACGGTCCCTGTATATAAAGGACTGCGCCGCCTTTGGGCAGCAGCGCCGTCAATTGGCGCCCCTGCAATCTGCCGATCTCGACGTGGTCGGAACTCACGCCAAACATCGGAGCATTCGTGATCTTGCGAAGTTCTTCGAGATACGACGCGTCGCGATTCAGAACTGCCCAGCCGATTCCAGCGCCGGCAGCCGCGCGCGCGACTTGCGGCAACGCTGTGCCTCCTACGGGTTCAAACACAATCGCATCGGGCCGCGCTTCCGCAGCCGCTTGGACTACTTTCAAGATCTGCGTGCTCTGATTGATCGCGTCGTTGTCGGCATAAATGATCTCGACAGTCACTCCTAGTCGCGCCGCCGCCTGTTCCGCGGACTGCGCCTGTTCGATTTGATAATCGTTGTCATTGGTCGTCAGAGCGACGACAATGCGTAGTTTTTTCGGCATAGCAATTGGTCGAGCCGAGTGAGTTTCCTTCGACTCTTACAGTACAACGGACCTCGAAATCATGCAGGAAATCCTTTGCGGCGCGTGCGGTTCGGATAACAACTCGGGCGAAACGTGTCGAACTTTCCATAGATGGATGGCCAAATCGCGATGAATCGCTCGCCAGGCACTGGCTCAGTGGCCCAGGAACGAAGAAAGGCCCAGCCGAAGTACCTCAAGCCGAGCCTTCCTCCACCCAAACTACGTCTCGCCGGTGTCAGTTCACCTTCACGGTGACCGCCGTCGACGTTGACTTTACATAGTTCGAATCGCCGCTGTACATCGCTGTAAGGTGATTCGCACCGTTCGGCAGCTTCGACGTCATCAGACTAGCCGTTGCGGAAACCAAGCCGGTGTTGGGATCGGTCGCCGCCGCGATGTTCACCGTACCCAATGAGTTGCCGCCGTCGAAGAACGTCACCGTCCCGGTGGGTTGATCTCCGAAGCTATTCGTCACGATCGACACATTCAGCGTTACCAACGCGTTTTTCACCGTCACCAGCGGCTTCGCCGCGAGACTTGTCTGCGTCGTCGCCTTGGTGATCACAAACGTGATCGGATTCGCAGTGCTCGCGTTGAAGCTGGCGTCGCCGTGATATTGAGCTTTAATCGTGTGTGTTCCCACCGAGAACGTGTTGATCGAGTTCGGCGTCAACGTGTTGCCTTGCGCGTTGAGTGTGAACGGATTCCCCGGTGGTACAGATCTGCCGGTGTCGGTGATGTTTACGTTACCGGTCGCGACGCCAAAGCCGGACTGCCCCGCAACATCTGCCCGTACGAAAACGATGCTGCCATACGAACCACCGGTAAACGGAGGCGTGGCGCCTGTCATCAGATTCAAGGTGAATAAAGACAGCGTCGTGTTACTCGGTTCCGGCGACACCTTGATCGTTTCGGTATTCGATTCGCTGTGCGCGAACATCGGATCACCACCGTAGCGCGCCTGAACCGTCCACGAGCCTCCCGGAAAATTGCGCACCGCGGCGTCGATGTCACCATTCTTGTCGAGAGTCAGATCGCCCACCGGATTTTTGGCGTCGGTCTTGATCGCCACTTGTCCGGTCGGCGTCCCACCCTTGGCGTTCACCGCGACGTCGACCCGAATTGCCTGGCCGTGCATGATGGTCGTCGGGTGCAGATTCAAGGTTGTCGTTGTCGGCGTAAACGTGATCGACCGCCAGTTGTTCACGAGGTTCGCCGCGTTGACGGTACCCAATCCGCTCGCGAGGTCGTAGCCGACGCCCGCGTTAAACCCGGACAAAATACCGTTCGGTACGTTCTGTCCGTTCGTCGTGCAATTTGGCGAACCCGCCGCGCAAGGCACGACGTTGTTTCCAAACGTGACGTCGTTGAAGATGCAGTTCGACGCTGGAAGGGATGCCCCTGTCGAATTGCAGTTCGCCAAGGTCTCATTCGCCGCCAGCCGGTAGAAAACGAAGTTGGCGTTTCCCTGCCGTGTGTTCGTCTTCTGATTGACCATCGCCATAATCCCCGCGAAGTTCGGCGACGCGAACGATGTGCCGCCGGCGCCCAGGAAATCCGTCGTCGACGTCGGGTCGAGTGCGCAAGTAGGATTCGATGGCAGCGCGTCAGCTTCGCAGAAAATGTAGAACGCGCCCAAGAATCCATTGCCGGCGAAAAGCGAAACGTCAGGAATGTCGCGCTTCCCGTCCTTGGGCACGCCTACGCCCGTTTGCCAAACCGGTTTTGGATATCCACTCTTGCCGCAGGTGCTCGCATTCTCGCCGTCCGAGACCGTGCAACTGCTGACTCCGCCGCTTCCGCCTACGATGTCCAGGAAATCGGGCACGATTGTAGGATCGTTGCAGTCGGCAACGCCGTCGCTGCCAAATAGCGCGCTGGCGCAGCTGTCGTTCCATGGAGTTTCAGGAACATAGCTCAACGCCGACGCCTGCGTCTTAGGATCGTTCGTCAAGCTGAAAAATTGCGTCGGGTTGATGACCGCCGCCAGCAGATCGGTGCCTCCCACGGCCACGTTGTACGGAGTAGAAGACAGTCCGTTTACCGCGAGTCCCTCCGTCGCCACCGTGGCGGTATTGAAGTTGTCGCAGCCGGCCGAGCCACCATCTCCCGACGCCACAAACGCAGTGATTCCCTCCGCCGCAGCTTGTTGCCACAGCGCGTTTTCAAATTGATTCCCGGCTGTTCCCAGGTGGAGCTCGCACTCCAGAAAACTCTCGCTCATGACCGGCGAGATGTTGTTGTCCACGATATACAGCGCGGACAGATCCGTCCCCGCCGTCGTGTTCGTACCCGACGACACCACTAACTTGATCTTCGCCCCCTTGGCGACCGCGCCCGACCATTCGACGTCGAGCACCGCTTCGTCTTCGTCGGGATCAAGTCCGGGATCCGGGCCGTCGAGCACAATCTCCGGATCGTTCTGAGGAAGGTTGAACAACTTCCGGAAATTCCGCACGTCTTGAATATCGATGTTCGAGTCCTGCACGATTGCGATCGTCTGACCTGTTCCATCGATTCCGTTCTTCCACAGTGGCGTCACGTTATAGATCGTGGCGAAATCCGTGGGCCCCAGGCCGAACAGGCAATCCGGTCCCGTGCATCCAGTGGGAAATGTAAACGAAGGCGTGCTCCCCGCCGACAATTTCATCGTCTGTCCTGTGCGGTTGTCTCTGCGGAACGTTCCCGAGAGATGCGAGGCCGGCCTCGCACGGAAGTTGTGCAGCGATTTCACGCCGGCAACGACCGACGCCAGCGCTGTTGGGATCTGCGGATCGGCGTTGTTGGCCCAATGATCTTTTCCGTTGACCTGATACTTATGAATCGCGGTGTGAAATGTGGACTGAACCTGCAACGCGCTTCCAGAAAATTCGATGACGTGACGTCCGTTCGAAACGCGCTGCACGGTAAAACCGTGCGAGCCCAGCCACGCCGTGACAGCCTGTACGTCCGCTTCCGACGGACCGAACTGTGTGCCAAACTCCTCCGGCGTCAGCCAATGATGAAAATTTGCCGAATCCTGGACTTGCTGCTCCATCAGCAAATTCTTGAGAGCCGTTTCCTGCGCATCGCTGTGCTTCAGGACAAGGAGCATACGGTCCATCGGCAAGTCGGCCGGCGCCTCGCCTCGGTCGAACGTGGCCTGCGCCATCGGGTGCGTGTTTCCATGCAGCACCGTCAGGCTTTTTTCATCGATGGGCTGCGTGATGCGTCGCTGCAGGTTGGCTGTTTGGCCCGATGCAAGATTTGTGGTTGCAAATACCGCAACCGCGAGAGACACAAAGCGGACACACCTGTAGATATTCATCGAGTTCCCCTTATTCGTGCATACCTGCGAGGCGCTGGGATAAATCGCGCAGACCCGGTTCCCACCCGTACACAGCCCGGCGCACGTTTAGCGATGGGCACTTAAGCTCAAAGTAATATACGTTGTCAAGGGATTTACTGTAAATTTTAGGTTTTAGACGGGCACGCAGCTCTCGTTTTTATCGCGACTCACAGTGGGATTGGGATCTTCCCCGTCGAGCAAACGCAGCGCGATATCCCTTCAACAGTGCTCCATATCGATTGGTCCGAGAGGGGGAGAGACCGCAGGTAAACAGCAGAGATTTGGTAGCCCGGACGGGAGTCGAACCCGTAATCTTCACCTTGAGAGGGTGACGAGTTAACCGGTTACTCTACCGGGCCACGCGCGACAGTTTATCGCGTTCAGCCAAGATCGGCAATCAAACCGGTTCGTTCTCAAAGCGCGGGATGTGATTGCCCGCAAGTCTCGCGCGAAACGCCACCGTGCATTTCTTTACTTCGTTACGTCGTTGCCTGTTTACTTCAGCGCTTCGTCATTTCCGTCACCGCTCGACACGCCTGATCGATCGCTTCATTCGTATACGCATTCGCGCCCGCGTCAGAGTTTGCGATAGCAATCCGTCCAAATGGCTTCCGGCCGACAACCCACGGCTTCTCGTCTTCCTTCCAATCGGGATCGAAAAGCGAATTCGGCGTGTACGCGTACCCATGCGCCCATCGGTTCACAGTGATGCCCTCGATGTCGCGCGCCGGATCGAAGCCTGCTCCGCCCAGCATCCGTCCCAACTGATCGCGAATGTTGCGCTCAAACGTTTCAAATGAAGTTCCCATCAACGCCACGCGCCCCGCGCGGTACTGATCGCGCATCGGCAATCCAGGCCGGCAAGGCGTGCGGAGCATGAACAGAACCATCGGCTGTTCGGGATCGCTCGGAAATGCGTATCCTCCCATGCTCACCGGAAAATCCAGAGTGGTGTAGGTGTGGTATCCGCCCGGCGCAACGATCTGCCGCACGCCCAGCTTCGAAAACGACGTCCAGTTTCGCAGTGCCACATGGGTATAGACGAGCGGCGTCTTCACCAGATAGGCCATCGCTTCTTTCTGTTTTTCCGGCAGCTCGGGGCAAAGATACGGAATCATCATGTTGTAGCAGGCGAGCACGCAATTCTTCGCGCGAACCGACTGCAGCTTCCCGTCGCGCATGTAGGTGATCTCGACTTGCTTCGCCGCTCCCGGCGAACTCGCGCCAACTCCGGTCGACTCATCGCTGACGTGCGTCACATGCACGACCGTGCTGTTGAGTCTCAAACGCACAGTCGAGGCCGCCTGATCGAGCTTGCTGTAATCCGCTCGCGCCGTGACCACATCTTCCATCGTCGAACCCGGCATCGCCGCAGGAATCAGCGACCGCACCAGCAGGCGCGCCACCGACGCATTCCCGTCCGGGAAATGAAAAATGTACGGTTCTTCCTTCTCCCTCTCCGGAAATCCCAACCCTTGAAATCCCGCATAGGTGAACGACTCGTAGTCGTCCGGCGACATGTAGCAAGCACCCGCCGATACCGCATCGATCCCAACTCCAAACAAATCGTGCGGAAACGTCTGGAAGAATTTCAGCGCGTCGGGCGTCACTTTGCAGAATTTCGTCAAATAGTCCGCGTAGCTGATCGAGGCCAGCTTCCTCTTTTTCTCCTCAAGCGACAACCCGTCCATGTAATCGACGTTTTCCGTGTAAACGCGCGCGATGTCGCGGCGCACGACGTCCGAAAGCGGCGCCTTCGCCAGAAACTCCGGCCACGGCGTCATATTCATTCCGGTTAGCACGCGATCTTCGCCAAACGTCTCTTTATCGAAAAACGCCGCCGTCCCCAATTTCTTGTACAAATTCCGGTCGTAGTCTTTGTAAAAACGCTCGACGTCGACTCCGATCTCCGCGATCAGCTGCTTCGCCACCGCGCTGTACTCGCCCGGGCTTTCGATCGACTGTGTGCCGCCATAACTGAGCAGCATCCGCCCGCCCGCAGTAAATTCGTTTCGCTTCGCATGCCCTCCAAAATCATCGTGATTGTCGAGAATTAAAATCTTCGCGCCGCTGCCCGCCGCCTTGCGAAAAAAATACGCCGAAGCCAGCCCGCTGATCCCGCCGCCAACCACGACGAGATCGTACGTGCCGTCCGCGCGCGTCGCCGGCCCACCGGCATCCCACTTGCCGCCGTCACGCAAACGATGCGCAAACGTAAACGACCCATCATGATTTCCGCGCATCCCCGTCAGCGCCGGCGGATAGTACTCCGCCGACTTCGCGGGATCGTCGCCTTCCCGATCGATCACCGCCGCCGAAAGCAGCGTGTCGCTGGCAAGAGCGCCGCCGACTCCGACGGCCACGCCATTCAAAAAATCACGCCTCGAAATCGGGCATCGCATGCCCAAATCGCGATTTCGCTTCTCATCGCTCATAAGAATTGACCCTGACCACAGAACCCGACCGAAGGCACAACCTATATGAAGTGCGGCGCCCCCGCTCCGCTTTTACAACGTATCCCCGCTCATCCAAGTCCAGCAAGCCGACCCAAGAAGTGCTTGCCGAAACAAGGGAAATCGAGACGTAAGACTCCTCTGACTCTCGACTTTCAACCGTCGACTTCTTTTCATCCCGGGGGCCACCCAAAGTCCCGCCCGCCCAACAAATGCAGATGCAAATGAAACACCGTCTGCCCCGCCCCGGCCCCGCTATTCGCCACCGTCCGATACCCATCCGTCAGCTTCAATTTTCGCGCCAGCTCCGCCGCAACAAGATGCAACTTCCCGATCACCGCCGCGTCTTCCTTCGTCGCCTCAGTCAACGAAGCAAAATGCTTCCGCGGAATAATCAAAATATGCGTCGGCGCCTGCGGCCCGATATCCTCAAACGCAAACACATCTTCATCTTCATAAACAACCTTCGACGGAATCTTTTTCTCCGCAATCTTGCAGAACAGGCAATCCGCGCTCATCAGTTCTCTCCCGAAGCCGGTCCGTTATCGACGCGAAAGATCAGCGGCTTGACGCGTTCGCGCGCGTGCAATTCCTCGCTCATTTTCTTCGCCGCGTCCTCGCCGGAAATCTTGCCCACATGCACGCGATAAAACGAACCGCCCTTCGGCGAATCAAACGACTGAATCTCCACCGACGGATACGCCGCGCGCAATCGCTGCTGCAGCCGCTCCGCATTCGCCCGATCGTGGAACGCTCCGACCTGAATTGTAAACGTGCCGTCGTTGGGATCGATTGCCGACAAAATCTCCAGCTGCACGGTCACCACGCCCGGCCCGATCGATTCAATCTGCTTTGCCGCCGCGTAGGACAAGTCGATGATGCGATTATCGACAAACGGCCCGCGATCGGTAATCCGCACCGTCGTCGATTTCCCGTTCGTCGTGTTCGTCACGCGCACCATCGTATTAAACGGCAGTGTCCGATGCGCCGCCGTGAACTTATACATGTCATACGTTTCGCCGTTCGACGCCTGCCTTCCGTGAAAAGGAGCGCCGTACCACGACGCTTTTCCCTCTTCGTAGACAGCTCCGCCTTCATGCGGTCTCGGGGTAGCCGCGCCGGGTGACGACGGCGCCGGATGGCTCGTCGGCTCTGGTGGTGGCGCCGGCTCGGGGGTCGTAGCCGTAGGTGGCGGAGCACTCGCAGCAGGCTGCCGCCCGCCGCATCCCGTAACAAAAACAGCCGCGACGAAAACCAGCGCCGCCAGCGCCCATAATCGCCCGTTCAATCTAAATTTGTGTGAATCTGCCGCGAATTCGACCATCACGATCGAACCGCGTTCATGACTGCGGATCTTGTGGCGGTGGGGGGTTTTCCGGTGAGGACGGACCGCGCCGGGCCATGCGCGCTTCCAGCTTCTTCGCAAACTGGTCAAGTTTTCCCGACACATCGCGCAAAAACGAGGCTGTTCGTCGCTCTGTCTCCGGCGCCAGCTCTTCATCCACGTAGCGGCGTAACCGTTCCATCTCGACGTCAATCCGGCGACCGATCTCTTCAAAATTATCCATGCTTAGAGGCCTATTCCTGAGGTCTTGGAAATGCAGAAAACTCGGCCCCAATAAAGCTAGGCCGGATTCCCTAAAGTGTCCACCGTTTTTTACCCCCCGGCAACTCGGCTGCAGCAAGTGACTCCCGCATTGAAAACCCTTTGCAACCGTACGCAAGCCATCCGCGTCTGAGTCCATGTCCACTATTCCCGCACTCACAGCGGAGCGAGAACGAAAATTAACGAATGCGAACTCTTGGCTGCCTCCTGTCGCTCCTGTCTCTCGCCACCGCGTCCATTGCACCACAATTGCCCAAGATTCAGGCCGACCCACCGCCCCAGGCAAAGCTCACCGTCCGCTCCAACCTCGTTATGGTCCCCGCCTTCGTCACCGGCGGCGACGGCAACGTCGTCTTCGGCCTCAATGCAGAAGACTTCCAGCTCACCGACAACGGCGTCCGGCAAGAAATCACCATCGAGGAAGACACCGACGCTCAGCCGCTCGCTCTCGCCATCGTCGTCGAAACCGGCGGCGCCGGCGGGCGTCATCTCGACGATTATCGCGAACTCGATTCCATCCTCGACGCACTGATCGGCAACGTCGAACACAGCGTCGCCCTCGTCGGTTTCGACAGCAAGCCGCGTCTCCTCATCCCATTCACACCGACGACCGACGACGTCTCTCGCCAAATGGCGCGCCTGACGGAAGGCGATGGAGGTGCGGCAATCCTCGACGCCGTAGCATTCGCGGTCGAGCAACTCCGCCATCAGCCGGCGAACTACCGCCGCGCCATCCTTCTTCTCAGCGAAACGATCGATCAGGGAAGCGAAACCACGCTCGACGACGCGGTCCACCTGATGAGCGACACCAACACCGCGATCTATACATTCGCGTTTTCCAGCACGCACTCCGCAGTGGCCCACGAAGCGTCAAAATTCGACAGCAAGAATCCCGGCCCCGCTCATGGTTGCTTCAGCAAGAAAGGCGCCGACGCCGAATACGATGGCCATTACAGCAAGCAGGTCCTCGACTGCATCAGCCAGCTCGCTCCGCCGGTTCGCCTAGCCACCATGGCGTTTCTAGCCGCACGCGGCTCACTCAAAGTAAAGACCGCGGAAGCCATCGCCGACCTCGCCGGCGGCGAATTCTTCCCCTTCCACAACGCGAAGGACCTCAAGACCGCCCTCATCGCTGTCTCGAACAATATTCCGAACTACTACGTTCTCAGCTTTCGGCCAACGATGCCGACGCCCGGCCTGCACGCACTGCAGGTCACGTCCCTTCGCCGGCCCTACGGCATTAAAGCGCGCCGCGAATATTGGATCGACGACGACAGCGCCAAATCTTCGCTAACTGCGGAGTAGCTGGCCCCGGTCCTGCGCAGGCTGCCGGGTTGAAGACGATGCGCCGCGTCTTCGCATCGTCAATTCGACCACGGCGGCTTCACGCCCGTCATCCGCGCATTGGCCACGAGCTGCCCCATATGCTCATTCGCGTGCACGATGATTCGTAGATACATGCCGTCCACCGCCGCGTCTCGATCGGCGATGTGCACCTTGCGCTGCAAGTCCTTCGGCGTTTCTCCCAAATGCGCCGTCTTCACGGCCTCAAGCGACCGCTTCAACCACGCGATCACATCCGACTTCGACGTCACCGACTTGTCCATTCCTTCCTTCCAGTCGCTCGGCATCTTCGGTCCGGTCACGCTCAACAGATAAAAATTCGCTTCCACGATGTGCATGTAAACTTCGCTTGTCGAACGCACACCCGGTGCCGGCCGCCAGGTAAATTTCTCACCCGGCGTCGTCTCCGCCAGGGCGATCAGTTGCTCCGAGACATGCATCCACTCGCCGTCGTAGCCTTCCCAGATCCCCGCCGGCACCTTCTGCGCTGGCAACGACTGCGCGTATAAAAGCATCGTGCTCGTTGCCATCACGAGCCAAACAACTGTTTTCCTCATCATCTAACTCCTTCCTTTACGCCGGCGGATGCGGCCCCGCCAGAAATCCGCCGTCGAGTACCAGCGACTGCCCCGTCATGAACGCCGCTTTGTCCGAACACATCCAAACCACGCCTTCCGCGATTTCCTCCGGCTTCCCGAAACGCCCAAGGGTATGCAGCCCCAGAACAAATTTGTTGAACGCCGGCTCGCTAAAGAGGCGGTCCCCCATCGCGGTCTCGATCACCGCGGGGCACACGACGTTTACGCGAATTCCACTCTTGCCGTATTCGAGCGCAGCCGTTTTCGTTAGCGCGATCACGCCGTGCTTGCTCGCGCAATACGTCGCCGCGCCTGGCGAGCCCATCAGCCCCGCGACCGACGACATATTTACGATCGCGCCGCCTCGGCCCTGTTTCAGCATCTGCCGAATTTCATACTTAAGGCACAGCCAGGTGCCCTTCAGATTGATGTCGATCGTGCGATCCCAATCCTCTTCCGTTTGCTCGACGATCGGCACCCACACCCCTTCGATCCCGGCATTGTTGAACGCAATGTCCAGCCGTCCAAATTTCTCCACGGTCATCTGGACAAGCGACTCCACATCGGTTCCTCTCGACACATCGCCCTTCACAAACAGCCCCTCACCACCGGCCGCACGAATCATCTCGACCGATTCGTTCCCCTCTACCTCGCGCCGCCCGTTGATCACCACTTTGGCCCCCGCCCTTGCTAATAGCACCGCGGTATCCCGTCCAATACCTGACGTACCGCCAGTGACCAGAGCCACCTTCCCGCTCAAATCTCCGCTCATGATTCTCCTTTTGAGTTTTTAAAGCTGACTTTGATTCGTGACTTCCAAGCATTCCTTGGCGATGACGACCGGGAGGCTTTATCGCCAAGTTCAACGCAGAATCGCGTCGGCAAGCTTCATCCAATACGGCGCTTTCGTGACCACCGTATACATCACGAAGGTCTGCGCCAACATGAACGCGGGAAGCGCGTACCGATACACGACGTGAACGCGCCGATTGACGATCCAATCGCGCACAACGCCGAGAAAGATCAGCAAGTCCACTCCCAGGTAGAACGCCACCGGCGGCAGGATATGTTCCGGGAATCGCCCCCAACCGGCCGCGGTCAGCGCACACGACGCAATCAGAATCAGCCGCCGGTGATATTCCGGCTTTTTCCGCCAGTAGATCGCCAGAGCGAACGTGGTCGTAAAACACACGATGTCAAGAAACGGCACCAGCATAAACGCCGCCGCTTCGGGCTGGTGATCCACGAAAACGTGAATGCGGTTCATCGTGATCGCGGTCGAGATCCCCAGCACCGGAATCACCACGCCTAACGCAACGCCAAACCATCCGGTCAACCGGTGCACGCGCACGTTGTGCGTTCGGATCAACGCCGACTGAAAAATGAAGAACACCAGCCACCCAAAGAAAACGGACGCGTGAATATAAAGCAGCGTCGGCTGCGCTTTTGTGGGATGAATGATCCGCCCGACCATCGTCCGGCTGAAGCCATACACCACGACGGCAGCCATCAACCACGACATCGCAAAATAAAAATACGTATCCCACAGGCCGCCGCGCTTGCTCTTAGCGGCGGTTGCTGCGATTCGTCCCGACTGAATTCCAACCGTTTGCGGCGAAGTAACTGACATTGAGTGGCTGCATCCTACAGCAGCTTGCCTTCAATGGCTACGCTTCTTCTGCGGCGGCCGTCATGAGCGCTGAGGCCTCAAGCACGGCTGCTCAAGGCTTGCTGGTAAACTCCGCAGCAATTCAGGAACGGTCTTCGCAGTCACAGGGAAGACATATAAAAGGCGTTACCAGCTGAATCGTAAAATAAATTGTCTGTTAATCAAGATCACTTGCTTGGTCGGCACACTGCTGATGCTCTGCTCGTCGCTCGTAGCCGCGCCGGTGCCAACACCTGCTTCAAACGTCGTGGCCTCTGCGAACTTCGTCCCGCTCGATGCTCGCTGAAAAGCGACGACGAAGTGTCACTCTTTGAGTCATGAATCGGCGTGCGCGCTGATGTTGGACGAGCGTCCGCGTCACGGCAGGTTCGGAATCATCCACACGTTGCTGTTTGAGTTGACTGCGCCGTAGGCCAGCGATTTGCCGTCGGGCGACGCCGAAACCTGAAAGATATCCCACACCGCTTTGCCGATTTCCTGTGAATTCCCATTCATATCGACATGCAGTAACCGCGATCCGCGCGCAGAGCTGCGAATCGCGAACAAGCTCTTTCCATCGGCCGCCCACGCGAGATTCACAAGTTGAATCACGTTCTTGACGGAAATGTCGTGCGAAGCGCCGCCTGCAACCGGCACGATACGGATCGTGGCCGCATGCGAATCGAACCAGGTGATGGCAATCTGCGAACCGTCTGGAGATAACGCCCACGAAGGCTCGTCCGGCACCTCCGCCGCAATCGACTTGCCCTTCTTCCCCGTGACCGGATCGAAAGGCGTAAACGTGAGTTTCTTGTTCAGCTCCTGGCCTTCCACCAGCACGCAGGCTCCGGACTTCGACGAGTTGCATCGGAATCCTGGAACATCTCCGAGGTTGCGCGCTACATCTCCCGGCGCCCCCCACGTCGCATACCCGGGCACATCGAAAATCAATTCCGCCGGTCCACCTGTGACAGGTAACCGCATAAGCCGCCCAGAAGCGGGTTGCGCGCCGTTCGGCAGCCTCGGCCACGAAAGATAAACAATCCAGTTGCCGTCCGGACTGATTTGCGGGCTGCGCTTTTCTTCGGACGAAGTATTCAACGTCTCCGCCGAGAGATCGGTGATCTTCTGCCGGTAAAGTTCGAAGTTGCCGTTGCGAGCGGAATAAAAAAGCAGCGACTTGCCGTCAGGCATCCAGCCGCCGATCCAATCGTTTTTCTCGCTCAGCGTCAGCCTGGCGGGCGATTTCAGCTCCGTTCCATTCTTCCCCAACTCTCCAACATAAATATCGCCCTGGTCGTGTTCATTCACGAATGCAAGATGCTTGCCGTCAGAGGTCGCGCTGGGCCACGAAAAATTAAAACCTGACCAGTCCGTCAGCTTTCTTGGCTCGCCGCGCAACGCGCCAGTCCTAGCGTCAACGCGTGCCTCCCACAAATTCATATCGTCCTGGCGCGGCGCCGGTTCATACGCTACGAAGATCAGCCGGTTCCCAGCGAGCCAGACTACGCTGCGAATATCCGATCGTTTCAGAACCGTGACCAGTGTGCCGCCGTTGGCGTCGCGGTTCTCCAATGTAACTTCCGGATCGGCCCCCGTCTGGTGTACGCGGGCATAGGCAATGCGCTGGCCCTCGGGCGACCACTCCAGATCAAAGAGGGAATCTTCCGGGGCATAGGAATAAATCCCGTGGGCCCGTTCGCCATCCGCGTTCATAACCATGAGTTTATGGTGCGAGTGAAACGCGATCCGTGAACCATCCGCAGACACCGCCGCGCCGAGCGCATCGTCACGCAGTTTGCGGACCGTGGCGCCGATCACGTTGATCACATAGATTCCGACGTGGTCTTCCGCTCCCACCGGCCCGCTCACCAGAAGTTTGGTTCCATCCTGGAACCATGCAAGGCGCGCTCAACGAAAACAGAATTCGTTGGGAATCGGTAACGCTTGCGTGTCACCACTACTGAGCGCGCGCAAGTGCAAGCCTTCAAGATCGGAGAACGCCATGTATTTGCCGTCTGGTGAGATGGCTGCGGTAAACACTGGGTTTTCTGTCGAGTTTGTCGTGATCTGCGCGGGATTCAATTCCGCTTGCGTGTACGCGTGTTTCGACTCAAACCACCCGGCTTTGTACTCGATAAGTCCGATCGCAGCGATGACGAGCACCGCAGCGATCGCGCCAATCACCAAGCCATTTCGCTTGGGGGCACCCGCCGCTGGCGGGGCCGGTGCAGACGCAGGCGCGACGGATGCGGCCGATGCCGCCACCTGGACCGCAACAGCGGCGCTCCGCGATGGGTCGGTATCCCGCTTCAGCCGCTGCAAGTCCGACTCCATGTCGGACGCCGTCTGATACCGCAGCTTGCGATCCTTTTCGAGCGATTTGTTGATGATGCGTTCCAGCTCGGCAGGCACATCCGGATTCAGCCGCACCGGCGCGACCGGCGCCTTGTTCAAAATCGAATCGAACATCGCTGCCGAGGTTGCGCCCGAAAATGCGTTTCGGCCGGTCGCCATCTCGTAAATCACTACTCCGAACGAAAACAGGTCAGTGCGCGAGTCCAGCTCTTCGCCGAGCGCTTGTTCGGGCGACATGTATGCCAGCGTCCCCATAGCCATTCCGGGATTCGTTAGCGGATCGGGCCCAGCCCCGAGCGTCTGCAACTGCGAAGAAGTATCGGGACTTGGCGCTCGCGCTGCTTCCTCAACTTTCGCCAACCCAAAGTCCAAAAGCTTCGCGTGGCCGCGCTGCGTGACAAAAATATTCGCCGGCTTAATGTCGCGGTGCACGATGCCTTTGGTGTGCGCCGCCTGAAGGCCGTCGGCAACCTCGATCGCCAGTTCCAGCAATTGCGGCGTGCGCATGGGCTTTCCGTCGATGCGGTCGCGCAGCGTCTGCCCTTCGAGGACTTCCATGACCAGAAACGGTTGCCCGTCATACTCGTCGATGTCGTAGAGCGTGCAAATGCTTTGGTGGTTCAGAGAGGAAGCGGCGCGCGCTTCTCGCTGAAAACGTTCGAGCGTCAAGCGATCGCGAGTTAATTCCGGCGGGAGAAACTTGAGAGCAACGGATCGGCCAAGCCGGACGTCTTCTGCGCGGTACACAACGCCCATACCGCCGCCGCCGAGTTTTTCGACGATGCGGTAGTGCGAAACGGTCACGCCGACCAGCGAAGGTGAGTCAGGCAAGGTGCAGCGATACTATGTTTTTAGCGCCAGCCCGTCAACGACGACGCGGCCACGATTGAGCTGTTCGGTACGTGCTGCCAGATAACGCTGCTAAGGATGAGGCTCGAAGACTTGACATCGAAACAACGGTCATTGTCTTCGTATTCGGTTCACTTTATTCGGTTCGCTCTAAGAAGTTCGAATGCGATTTGCGATCCAGTCGTCGATCGACAACGGGCCAGCCCCGCCAAGAACCAGGGCCGCCAGGCAAGCCAGGTACAACAAATTGCACTCGTAACCTGGAGGCCCAAATTGCGGGCCATTCGCCGTGACGGCCATCAACTTGATGGAGCTGAATCCGAATGGCAGATGCACCGTGAATACCGCCGTCAGCAACAGAATCGCCATGGGCGCACTGGCCAGCACAACGAACGCACCGAGCAAGATCGCGGCGCCGCCCAGAATTTCGGTCAAAATACTGACCCACGCCATCAACTGCGGCGCCGGCACGTTCAGTCCGTGCAGAATCGCCGCAAACGATTCGGGGCCTCGGCTCAGTTTTGCAAAGCCATGCTCCATGAATCCATATCCGACGATCAGCCGCAAAGGAACGGGCGCCCATTCGCGCATCCAGGGTTGATACAGAAACGCAAAACGGTTCGTTGAACGCTCTGCAACGTCTCCGAAATCTTTACCTTGTACGCGGGTGGCGTCCACCGTCCCTCCTCAGCTGTCTTGTCCATAATTTAGGATGATGGTTGCCGGCGGCAGGTTAGAACGTATTTACCGCCAACCCGACGGTGGCATGCCCCCGCGCCGGAACTGCGGGCGGGATTCCGGTATCATAGAGCGCTGCGCGAAGGCCGCAAGGAGGACAGTTGGCGCTTCCCTATCAATGGCAATACCGCCTCGACCGTTGGAAGAACTCGATGCGCGGTCTGTTTGGCGGTGGCGGCGAGCAGCAGCCGCGTCCCAAGATTTGTCCCGCATGTGGCTCGCTGGTGGGAATCAACGCGACGCGCTGCCACCAGTGCGGCACCAATCTGAAGTTTTCGATGGCCAAGGTCAGCAAGGGCCTCTCGGAGCTGTTCGGCGGGCACGCGCCTGTCACTACGGGCCTGTTGATCGTCAACGTACTGATGTTTGCGGTGGAGTTCATGGCAATGGCTGCGGCCGGACAAGGCGGCGGCCTGACCATTCTGTGGGGTATGGGAGGCGAATCGGCATACCGCCTTGGCGCGAGTTTTCCGTATTCGATTTTCGTGATGCATGAGTGGTATCGCCTGGTCACCGCAACCTATCTGCACGGCGGCCTGATCCACATCGGCTTCAACATGATGGTGCTGATGGATATCGGCCCGGTCGTCGAGGAACTCTACGGCTCGGCACGCTATTTTTTCTTGTACACCGTCACCGGCGCGGCGGGATTTTTCTTCAGCGCATTTTTCGGTGGTCGCGCGTCGCTCGGCGCCAGCGCTCCAATCCTGGGCTTGATCGGCCTGATGATTGCCGTAACGACACGGCGCGACGGCATTCAGATGCAACAATTGCGCTCACGGCTGATTTCCTGGGTTGTCTCGATTTTCGTGTTCGGCTTCCTGATGTCGGGCGTCGATAACTGGGCGCACGGCGGCGGACTCACCGCCGGATTCATCCTTGGCCGGATCGTCGGCGATCACGAACCCAGAAATGCGACCGAGCAGCGAACCGCCTACATTTTGGGCTGGATCACCGCCGTCGTGGTGGTGTCGTCGTTTGTTCTGATGATCCTTCATTATCGCGACCCGCTGCCGGGAGGCTAGCCGGATGGTTTCGGGCCGTGATCGCTGATGGGTGTCGGCTTTTTCGCACGGCCGCGGAGATTGCCCGGGTGACGAGCGTAACGCTGCGTTACTCTGAACTTTCGGGATAACGGACCAACTTTTATGGAACCACGCTCGATCGTTGTCGTCAGCCTGCACACGCCCAAAGAGAAAGTTTGGGGCGAGCTCATGGATATCAACACCGCCGGCGTCACCGTGCGCGGCATCGATCTGAATTCGTTCGATCATTTCATCCGTCAGATCAATGAACCCGACGCGGAACGGGTTGGCGTGCCCACGCTGTTTTTCCCGATGACGCGCATTGAACGCATGACGCTGGACGAGCCGAGCGGCGCAATCCCATCCATGGACGAAGTTTTTCGCCGCAAGATCGGCCGCGGCCTGATCGACTATCTGGCCCAGTTCGCCTGAACTGCGCTATTCTCAGGGCCAATGGAACAACGACGGATCTTCACGGTACCGAATCAAATCACGCTTCTCCGCCTGGGTTTTCTGCCCGTTTTTTTGAGCTTGATCGCGTATCAGCGCTACCGCTGGGCGCTGTTCGTGTTGGTGATCGCGGGATTGAGCGACGCGATCGACGGGCTGCTGGCGCGAAAGCTGAATCAGCATTCTTCGCTGGGAGCGTATCTCGACCCCATCGCCGACAAATTGCTGCTGTCGTCTTCGTTCGTAATTCTAGCCTACAAGACGCGCATCGCTTGGTGGCTGACGATCATCGTCCTCAGCCGCGATACGCTGATCTTGATCGTCGCGATCGTGATTATTCTGATTTCGGGCTATCGCCCGTTTCCGCCAAGCATTCTCGGCAAGCTCACAACACTTTTTGAGATTCTGCTCGTGTTCACGGTCGTGCTTACCGCGGCCTATCCCGCGTTTCATTCGCGATTGCTGCACAATTTGCTGGTCGACATCGTGACGGTGTGCGCGATCGGCTCGGCACTGCACTATTCCTTCGCAATTACGCGGCATCACGCCGCGCCTGGAACGCCGTAGCGAAAATAGAAGGCGGAAACTGGAAAATCGGAACTGGGGAATCGAAAAACAACGACGCGGTCGTGGTTGGAAACTTCTGCGGGCACGAGGTGCCATGTCCCCAGCCGCTATTTTGCGCTTTCGTACGCTTGGCCTAGCCACCAGAGGGCGTCGCGCAAATCGTCTTCGGAAGTTACGTCGAAGGAGTGCCAGCGCTGCGCTTTGATCTTCGTGCCGGTGCAGAGGCGGGAATCCTGGTTGGCGCGGTCCGACTGCGACGATGACATTTTCTTCATCTTAAAAATGATCGCGTTTGGATCGCCGATCGCTCGGGTCGCAGGAAGCGCGGCGAACACTTCCTTTTTGCGGTAGAAAGCCTGCATGCCGAACATTGATTTCGTCGTAACGTTCGGCCACGTGGCGAGTTCTTCACCCAGCATTCCGCAGAGATATTTCATTTCGTCGCTGATGCGGGCGAGTTTCAAACGCTTTGGCTTCGATCGCACGTCGCGCGCGGGTTTTGATTTGGCGTTGACTTTCGTCGTCATGCGAATACGCTTTGCTTGAGATTTTGAGGCCACGGATCTAAACCGGCATCGGCACAGGGCCGGTGACCGGCACGAGCAATTTGGGTTCGGTCAGCGATTGCACTTGTTCGATCGTCGCGTCGGGGGCGAGCTCGCGCAACAGCAAACCTTGAGGAGTCACGTCGATCCAGGCAAGCTCGGTGATGATGTGGTCGACGACTTCGACGCCAGTGAGAGGGAGCGTGCATTTCTTTAAGATTTTCGGTTGGTTGTCGCGCGTCGCGTGTTCCATCGTGACAAAAACACGCTTGGCGCCGGCGACCAAATCCATCGCCCCACCCATGCCCTTCAACATCTTTCCCGGGACCGCCCAATTCGCGAGCGTTCCCTTTTCATCGACCTGCAGCGCGCCGAGAACCGTGAGATCGACGTGGCCGCCGCGAATCATCGCAAAGGAATCGGCCGACGAAAAATAGCAGGAGCCGCGCAGTTCGGTCACCGTTTCTTTTCCAGCGTTGATGAGATCGGGATCGACTTCGGATTCGCGTGGGTATGGGCCAACGCCTAACAATCCGTTTTCAGACTGCAAAATCACTTCGATTCCGTTCGGAACGTAGTTCGCGACCAGCGTCGGCATTCCAATGCCAAGATTGACGTAGAAGCCGTCGCGCAATTCGAGCGAAATGCGGCGTGCGATGCGTTCGCGCTTCTGTTCGTCGGTCAGCGGCATAGGCGGCTCATTGGTGACAGTTTGAAGTCAAAAGTTAGACGTGTGTAGCCATATCTCATGGCCAGTCTCCGGAACATGAAAGTACGCCAGGGCGGCCAAAGCTAGAGCGCCTGCGACTCTCCGTGCAATAAAGATCCAGAAGTGATTTGGGTCAACATGGCGAATAGCGTCGGCTTTCATGAAGGGTATCCAACTGCTCCAAGCAATTCTCCCGTTGTAAAGATCGTATGCCACGATCGCCAGCACCGCGAGGCTGCACCAAAGATAAAAAGACATATCGCTATTTCCTCGTCGTGCGCCGTTCGATACGCTTTTCGTATTTTGCGCCCTGGAAAATGGCGTTCACATAAATGCCGGGGGTGTGAACGTTATCGGCGTGGAGGTCTCCAAGCTCGACAAGTTCCTCAACTTCCGCAACCACATAGTCTGCCGCCGTCGCCATCATCGGATTGAAATTGCGTGCCGTCTTTCGATAAATCAGATTGCCCCAGCGGTCGCCCTTCCACGCTTTCACGAATGCGAAGTCGCCGCGAATGCCGCGCTCGAGAACGTACTGGCGGCCATCAAATTCGCGCGTCTCTTTGCCCTCTGCAACCATCGTGCCGTAGCCCGTCGGCGTGTAGAACGCCGGGATGCCCGCGCCGCCGGCGCGAATGCGCTCCGCGAACGTGCCCTGCGGATTCAGCTCGAGCTGAAGCTCGCCACTGGTGACGAGCTGCTCAAAAAGTTTGTTCTCGCCGACGTAAGTCGAGACCATTTTCTTGACTTGCCGCTGTTGCAGGAGCAAGCCGATGCCGAAGTCGTCGACGCCGGCATTGTTGCTGACGATCGTAAGTTCTTTCGTTCCTTTGCGGCGGACGGCGTCGATGAGGTTTTCGGGAATGCCGCAGAGACCGAAGCCGCCCATGAGGATCGTGGCGCCGTCACGGAGATTTTCGATGGCGGCGTCCGGTGAGGCGATGCGTTTATCCACGTCGGCTCCGAAGGGCCGGAAAAGTTTACTCCAGTTCGAGGGGAAGAGGGGGACACTCCCGTCAATTTTCGCGGAGTCTGGAAGTTGTTGGTGCGATTGATGTTACGGCACGGCGGGGGGTCGGTTTCGCTCCAGACTCTGGAAGGTGCTGAAGTTAAACGTGCTGGATCAACGAAAATTTTCGGGGAAATCGAGGTCGTACATGCGCCGAGGATCGTCAACTGCTGGAAATCCATATTTAGCGTTCCAGAATGGGAATGGAGAGGCCGCGATCGGCTGGGTCGGGAGTTGCGTCGGGATCGATCGCTACGGTCAGCGTGGCGATGTAACCGTCGGAAAATTGCGTGGAGTTGATCGGTGTCAGGCTGGCGATCGCGGCGGCTCCGTTTTGACCGTTGAAGACCATGTCTTCCTCGATCGTTGTGCGGTGAACTTTGTGATCGGCGTAGGGATGCGTGGCGGTGACGAACTTGCTGATATCTTCAGGGAAGAACATTTGACCGCTGTGCGCGACGTGGCCGCCGGAATATTCGGGAAGCGCCGCGCTCCCGCCACTCGCTGGAGACAGCGCGGTCGATGCGCTTCCGCCGACGTGAACCTTCATGTGGATGTGATTGACGCGGCCCATGTAGTGGCCCGGATAAATCGTCGTGAATTCGACGACGCCCTCCGCATTGCTGAGTTGGACTCCGCGAAGAAAAACTTTGTCGTCAGTCGGCGGGTGTTTTGGCGGACCGCCGCCGGGGCCGCCCATCGGAGGCCCGCCTGGAGGTGGGCCTCCGTTTTCTGAGGCGGAAGGCGTGCCCGGACGACGCCCGCCCGGGCCTCCACCAAATCCAGGACCGCCGGGATGGAATGCGGTGTAACCAGAATAAACGCCGCTCGCGTCGCAGTGCCAAATGTCGAGCGCGGCATTCGGAATCGGCCGGCAAGTTTTTACAGCGACGATTGTGACGCGCAATCGCAGCGGAACTCCAATCTTTCCTTCGGTGATGTCGCCGCGAAGAATTTCGCGATTGACGTAGTAGGGGCCCTCTTCTTGTTCCTGGTTCAGCACGCAGGCAGGCGGCGGGGCAGCCCTCAGCGCGGGCACGCGTCCCGCGAGCGGCAGTGCAGCGGCCGTAGTCGCGGTACTGCGAATGAATTTGCGGCGAGTCCATTTTTTCGTCGGCATTGCCCTCCTCCGGGCGACCTGTGCGGCGTTGTATTGGATTCCGCTCGATGGAGAAAATGGTTCCAGCGATTTGTTGCATAAATTGAAAAAATCGACATGATAGGGACACTTAAATCGCCCGTCTGACGGCAGCGTGTGCTCAACAAAACGTTTTGCGTGGGCTGAGTCGTGGCGACTTCCGATTTCTCGAGGATGGCCAAAAAATGCAAATGAATAGCGATGGGGCTGCGCGGCGCGGAATTCTTGTGGCCGCCGGAATTCTTGTGCTCGCGCTGGCGGCGGGATTGCTCGCGACCCATGCGACCGTGTTTGCGCAGCACCGCATGCACGGCGCGCACGAAAAAGAAGATCGCAACCATCCCTGGATGGACGCAAAGCTTTCACCCGACGATCGCGCCGCGATGGTGCTGAAAGAAATGACGCTCGATGAAAAAATCGGGCTCGTACACGGCATGGGTATGCCGGGGTGGCCGCGCGACGTGCAGGACCCGCAGCCGGAGCTGGGCAACGGCGGCGCAGGCTTTGTGCTCGGCGTGCCGCGACTGGGAATTCCGATCATTCAGATGAGCGATGCGGCGTACGGCGTGCGCAGCAGCGGCGAAAATGGGCGCTATTCGACGGCGCTGCCGGCGAACGTCGCGGCGGCCGCCAGTTGGGATACGACGGCAGCATGCGCTTATGGCGCGCTGATCGGCAAGGAATTGCGCGCGCAGGGATACAACATGACGCTGGGCGGCGGTGTGAACATCACACGCGAGCCGCGCAACGGGCGTACGTTTGAATATCTCGGCGAAGATCCGATTCTTGCAGGCACACTCGTCGGTAACCTGATGAAGTGCGAGCAGGCGCAGAACGTGATTGGCGACATCAAGCACTATGCGGTGAACGATCAGGAGAGCGGGCGCAACGAAGTCGACGCGATCATCGGCAAGCGCGCGCTGCGCGAGAGTGACTTGCTCGCGTTTGAGATCGGCGTCGGAATCGCAGATCCGGGCGCGGTGATGTGCTCTTACAACGCGGTGAACGGCGATTTTGCGTGCGAAAACAAATATTTGCTGACCGACGTGCTGAAGAAAGAGTGGGAGTTCAAGGGATTCGTCGTCTCGGACTGGGGCGGGACGCATAGTACGGTAAAGGCTTCGGCGGCGGGACTGGACAACGAAGAGCCACTGGATGAATTTTTTGGGGCGAAACTGAAAGCGGCGATCGAGTCAGGAAAAGTTTCGCAGGCGGAGTTGGATGAGCACATTCGGCGCGTGCTGCGCGCGGAGTTTGCGTGCGGGATTATCGATCATCCGACGCAGAAGAGCGTTGTCGATGTGCTTGGCGGGCTGGAGACGGCGCGAAAGATCGAAGAGTCGAGTGCGGTGCTGCTGAAGAACGAAGGCGGCGTGCTGCCGCTGAGCGCCGCGTCGCTGAAATCGATCGCGGTCATCGGGCCGCACGCGGATGCGGAGATGATTTCGGGCGGCGGATCGGCGCAGGTCGACGCGCCCGGGCGGCCGAACGCTGGTTGGCAGGCGCACGTGTGGTTTCCGACCTCGCCGATGAAAGCGGTGCAAGCGCACGCGCCGCATGCAAACGTGGAATTCGGGTCGGGCGCGGACGTTGGAAAGGCCGTGGCGCTCGCGAACAAGTCGGATGTCGCGATCGTGTTTGTGTATGAGTGGATGGCGGAAGGAATGGATCTCGAGAATTTGACGCTTCCGGAAGGGCAGGACGAATTGATCGCTGCGGTGGCGAAGGCGAATCCGAAAACGATCGTGGTGCTCGAGACTGGAACGGCGGTGACAATGCCATGGGTCGATCACGTGAGCGGCGTGCTGGAGGCGTGGTACGCGGGGAGCGACGGCGCGAACGCAGTGGCGAATATTTTGTTCGGCGATGTGAATCCGAGCGCGAGGCTGCCGATGACATTTCCGAAAAGTGTCGAGGATTTGCCGCATCCGAAACTCGTGCAACCGGGACCGGGGCAGAGCGGCGAAGCGGCTGTGATGAAAACGGGGGAAGCGAAGCCCACGTTCAGCGTGAATTACGACGAAGGGCTGAAGGTCGGATACAAGTGGTACGACGCGGAGAAAAAGGCGGTGCTGTTTCCGTTCGGACACGGATTGTCGTACACGACGTTCGCCTATTCGGGGTTGAAAGTTGCGGGCGGTCGGAAGGTGACCGACGTTTCGTTCACGTTGAAAAACACGGGGTCGCGCGATGGTGCGGAAATCGCGCAAGTGTACGCGGCGTTGCCTGCGGACGCGGGCGAGCCGCCGAAGCGATTGGTTGGATGGAGCAAAGTCAGGCTTAAGGCGGGCGAGAGCAAAGAAGTGCGCGTACCAGTCGCGGCGAAATATTTGTCCATCTGGGACGAGGGATCCGGTTGGAAGTTGGTTGACGGCGGCTACCAGATCATGGTCGGAGGCTCGTCCGCAGAGCTGCCGTTGAAGCAGCAGATTCTGATCAAATAGTTTGGGGTGCCAACCGACGTCAAAGACTGCGTAGGAGTTTGTAGAGTTCATTGGCGGCGTCGAAATCAGCTTCGAGTTCGCGTGAGTTGAGGCGCTCGCGGAGATCGTCGATGCGGCGCGCGAGCAAATCGAGCGACGCGCTGATCACTTCGCGATTTGTCAGAACGATGTCGCGCCACGTGCTGTATGGACTTCCAGCGAGACGCAATGTGTCGCGCAAGCCGGGTCCCGCCACCGTGATGGGAAGTCCATTCTCATCGAGATGATCGTAAAGAAAAGATGCAAGCGCTACGGCGACGAGCTGCGGCAAATGCGACGACATCCCGACGGCGTAGTCGTGTTGTTGCGCGCCGAGCCAGATCGGGCGCGCGCCGATTTTCTCGAGCAGCTTGAGGAATGCAGAGACGCGAGGATCGCGTTCGGGCTGCAGCGCGCTTTCGGTTTCGAGATGAGTGCTCAAGGCCGCGTTGTTCGCGGCAGCGTCGGTGATCAGCGCGTAGGGCGCGTTGCGGAAGAGATCGGCGTCGGCGTGCGTTATGCCGGCGTGTTCGCGTCCGGCCATCGGATGACCAGGAAGAAAAAGCGGCGAATCGGAGCGCGCGAAAAGATCGGCCGCAGTCTGCGTGATGCGTAGTTTTGTGCTGCATGCATCGGTGATCAACGCGCGGCGCGGGGCGGAACGCTCGAGTTCGGGCAGAACATCGAGGGTCACGCCGATCGGCAACGCGACGAATATTAGGTCGGCGCCGCGAACCGCCGGACCGAGATCGCCGGTGAAGGTTTCATCGAAGGCTTTTGTGGATTGCGCTGCGCGTGCAACGTCGGGTCGATCCCAGCCCACAACATGCAGATCGGTCGCGTATTTGCGCAGCGCGAGCGCGAACGACCCACCGATCAATCCGGTGCCGAGAATCGATATGCGCGAGATGAGATGAGTGGTCATGCGCAGCGGGCGATCATGGCGCTAGGCGATTTTGCGGCCGATGGCCGGAGCGATGATGCGAAGCTCATTCATCAGCTGCGCAAATTGCGCAGGGTCGAGCGATTGCGCGCCGTCGGATAATGCGTGATCTGGATCGTTGTGTACTTCGATCAGTAAGCCGTCGGCTCCCGCAGCGACCGCGGCGCGCGCCATCGGCGGAACTTTGTCGCGGCGGCCGGTGCCATGCGACGGGTCGCCGAACATCGGCAGGTGCGACAACTTTTTGATCACCGGAATCGCGGCGATGTCGAACGTATTGCGTGTGTAAGTCTCAAACGTGCGGATGCCGCGCTCGCACAAGATCACATCGTAGTTCCCACCTGCGAGAATATATTCCGCGCTGAGCAAAAGCTCTTCCATCGTGGCCGACATGCCGCGCTTGAGCAGGACGGGCTTGCGGACTTCGCCGAGCGCGCGGAGAAGGTGATAATTCTGCATGTTGCGCGCGCCGACTTGAAAAATGTCGACGTAACCCGCCATCATTTGAATCTGCGACGGGTCCATAACTTCACTGACGGTGAAGATGCCGACTTTTTGCGCGGCCTCTTTCATGAGCTTGAGGCCTTCTTCGCCCATGCCCTGGAACGCGTATGGCGAAGTTCGCGGCTTAAATGCACCCGCGCGCAGAATCTTTGCTCCAGCCTTCGTAACGCTCTCGGCGACGGAGTTGATCTGGTCGTAGGATTCCACCGAGCAAGGTCCCGCGGCAACGACGACATCGTTCCCGCCAACAAAGACACCTCTGCCCAAATTGATGACGGTGCCTTCCGGTTTGAATTGCCGGCTCGCTAATTTAAACGGCTGCGTGATGCGCATGACTTCGCGCACGCCGTCGAGCAACTCAAAATCGCGGTGGTCGAAATCGCGATGCACGCCGACGGCGCCGAGCACGGTGTGTGATTCTCCCGTAGAGCGATGCACGTTGAAGCCGCCGGCGATGAGGCGATCGATCACGTTCTGAATCTGGGCGTCGGTTGCGCCCTCCTGCATTACGATGACCATGGCTGGTTGGCGCTTCCCTTCCTTTTGTCTGCGCGGCTTCGCGCAGGAATCAAAACGCGATCACATTTCTTTGTTGAGCCTGGAGTGCGGTAACGCCGTGCCCCTACAGGATTCAATCTGCGACGACATGGTTGTCTCCCTTATCGCGCACGACTACAAACGCTGATCACGAAATTGGCGGCTTCGCATTCTCGTCCGGTGGATTTTTGTGCATGGCCTCACGTTCGGCGCTGCGGGCCTCGTCGATGATGCGCTCGAAAAGCCGGCGAATTGCAGCATCCGAGAGCGGGCCGGCATTTTCGCTCTGCGCATTCTTGATGACTTCGCGCTCGCGATCAGGCTGATAGAGCGGCAAGTTCTGCTCCTGCTTGAGCTTGCCGATTTCGAGCGCGCAGTGTGAGCGTTCGTTGAGCAACTGCACGAGTTTGCGATCGATTTCATCGATGCGGCGCCGCCAGTCGCTGAGCAAGGTCATGGCGCGACCTCGCGGCGAGACATGCCTTGCTTCGCGGCTTGCTTGAAACTGCGAATGCGCGCGGCGAGAGCGCTCGCTGCGGCTTCGACCGATTCGGCTTTCTCGATTTCGGAAACGAGCGAGGAGCCGATCACGGCGGCGTCCGCAAGGCCGCCGAGCACGGAGACGTGTCCTGGTTGCGATATGCCGAAGCCGACCGCAAGCGGAACATTTGTGTGAGCGCGCACGCGACGAATCAGCGACGGAAGATCGTCCGGGAGCGAGTCTTTAGCACCAGTCACACCTGTGCGTGAAATGAGATACAGGAAGCCCGACGTCACGCCGGCGATTGTCTTGAGGCGCTCGTCCGTTGACGTCGGCGCGGCGAGAAATACAGTGTCGAGATTGTTTGCTGCCAGAACGCGCCGGTAATCTGCGGATTCTTCCGGCGTGAGATCGGTAACCAGCACACCGTCGGCGCCGACTTGCGATACCGCTGCAGCGAATTTTTCTACGCCCATCTGAAAAATCGGATTGTAGTAGCCGAAAAGTATCAGCGGAACATCGCTCGCAGCGGAATTTGATCGCCGAATGCGCCGCACAAGGTCGAGCACGCCCGCCAGCGTCGTACCGGCTTTCAACGCGCGTTCGGAAGCACGCTGAATCGTCGGGCCGTCGGCGAGCGGATCGCTGAACGGAATGCCGAGCTCGATCGCGTCGGTGCCCGCTTCCGCGAGCGCGACGACAAATTTCAGCGTCGCATCGAGCGACGGGTCGCCCGCCGTGATGTACGCCACGATGCCGAGTTCGCCGGCCGCGCGCAGTGCGGCGAATCGTTGTGCGATGCGTGTCGAATTGGCGGCCGGCGCGGTCATTTCGCCCTTCTGATTCTGAGTGAACCCGTTCAATTTGCCTTTGCTTGGGTCGAGACGATAAAGATTAGAGCAGGCGAGAGTAGGTGTCCATGTCCTTGTCGCCACGGCCGGATAGATTGAGGATGACGAGATCGCCTTTCGACATTTTCGGCGCACGCTGGATCAGTCCGGCAATCGCGTGCGCGGATTCGAGCGCCGGGATAATGCCCTCGCTGGTCGCGAGCAGGCGCGCGGCGGCAACGGCATCGGTGTCGGAAACCGCCGAATACTCGACACGTTTTTCGTCGGCGAGCCATGCATGCTCCGGGCCGATCGCGGGATAGTCTAGGCCCGCGGAGATCGAATGAGTCGTCGCAATCTGTCCGTCTTCATTTTGCAGCACGTAGGTATACGTGCCTTGAAGCACTCCGGGCCGCGCGCCGCTGTAGCCCTGCAACGCGCCCAGACGCGTCGCGTGTTCGCCCAGTCCTGTGCCGCGGCCGCCGGCTTCGATGCCCACCATTTTCACGTCCGCATCGGGCAAAAACGCGTAGAAGAGCCCGATTGCGTTCGATCCCCCGCCGACGCAAGCGTAAAGATGTGTCGGCAGTCGCTTCTCCGCGGCCAGAATCTGCTCGCGCGCTTCGCGGCCGATCACGGATTGGAAATCGCGCACCATCGTCGGATACGGATGCGCGCCAAGAACTGAGCCCAGCAAATAGTGCGTCGTGCGAATGTTGGTGACCCAATCGCGCATCGCCTCGTTGATCGCATCTTTCAGCGTGCGGCTGCCCGAATCCACCCCGACGACCTGCGCGCCGAGCATGCGCATGCGCGACACGTTGAGCGCCTGTCGTGCCATGTCTTCCGTGCCCATGTAGACGACGCACTCGAGCCCGAGATGCGCGGCAATCGTCGCGCTGGCAACACCGTGCTGCCCCGCTCCGGTTTCGGCAACGATGCGTGGCTTGCCCATTTTCACCGCAAGCAGTCCCTGCCCAACAGCGTTGTTGATCTTGTGCGCGCCGGTATGCAGCAGATCTTCACGCTTCAAATAAATTCGCGGACCGCCAATATGTTTGCAGAGCCGACCCGCGAAATAGAGCGGCGACGGTCGACCGACAAAATTCTTCAGAAGCGATTGCAACTCCGCCTGAAACGCCCCGTCGGATTTCGCAAGCTCGTAAGCTCGCTCGAGTTCGAACAAGGGCACCATAAGCGTCTCGGGAACGTAGCGGCCGCCGTAAGGACCGAAGCGTCCGGGAACGGCGGCGGGATTGACAATTTGTGAGCTCATGGTTTTGTTTGGCCCGGCATTTATTTCGAGATTGTCCCTACTTTGAGCTGGTATGCGTTTTCGCGCTCGGTTTCGATTTCAGTTCGCGATTCGCGCGCTCGACTTCCGCAAAAAACTCGCGCAGCTTGCCACGATCTTTCTTTCCCGGTCGCCACTCGACGCCGCTCGCAACATCCACGGCGAAAGGTCGCACGAACAAAATGGCCTCGGCGACATTTTCCGGCGTAAGCCCGCCTGCGAGAATGATACGGTGCGATTTCGCAGCGCGGCGAGCGGTGGCCCAGTCGCTGCGATGGCCCGTGCCGCCATATTGGCCTACCTGCGCCGCATCGAAAAGAAACGCAGACGCGGCCCGGTACGATCGCAATTTCGCCAGGCTGAAGCCGCGACCCACTCGCAGAGCCTTCGTGACATTGAACTGCTTCGCCGCCGCGCGCACCGTCTCCGCAGATTCATCACCGTGAAACTGCACCGTGTCAAGCCCGACCGCGCGTGCCAGAGCAATCGCCGCCTCCGCCGACCAATTCACGAAAACGCCAACAGACTCGATCTTCTTGGACAAAGCGCCAACAACCTTGTACGCGACTGCTGGCGAAACGTTGCGAACGCTTTTCTCGTAAAAGTTAAAGCCTAAAGCGTAAGCACCAAAGTCCGCCGAGGCTCTCGCGTCCTGGATATTAGTGATACCGCAGATTTTTACGCGGACCATGACGCTACTGCGCCACTCGCGGTGTCGTGCCAAGCAGATTCGCCAGCGCCGCGCCGGGATCTTCGGCGCTCATCAGAGATTCGCCAATCAGGAAGGCATCGAAGCCAGCAGCACGCAGCCGTACCAGGTCGGCATTACTCGAAAGCCCCGATTCAGCCACGGCAATGCAATCGTCCGGAATCAAATCGATCAGTTCCAGCGAGGTTTCCAATCGCACAGTCAACGTCTTCAGATCGCGATTATTCACGCCGATGATCCGCGCGTTCACTGCCAGCGCCCGATCCAACTCTGCTTTCGTGTGAACTTCGACCAGCGGCTCCATTTTCAATTCCCGCCCAAGGTCGATCAGTTCGCGGAGCAATTTGTCGCTTAACACCGCAACAATGAGCAGAAAGCTATCAGCATCATTCGCACGCGATTCCCACAGTTGCCACGAGTCAAAGATAAAATCCTTGCGCAGCACGGGTTGCGTGATTTCCTTCCGAGCGTCGCGCAAATTCTTCAACGTACCGCCGAAGAATTCCGGCTCGGTCAAAACCGACAGCGCCGCCGCGCCCGCCGCCGAAAGCGACTGCGCCAGCGCAACCGGATCGAACGGATCACGAATCACGCCGCGCGACGGCGAAGCCGGCTTCAGCTCCGCGATCACATTCAGCCTGTCGCGAGTCAGCGCACGCGCGAATTCGCGAAGGGGAGTCGCCGCCGCAACGCCATACTTCAACGCCGCCTCGGGCAGCACGCGTTTACGATGGTCGACGGCTGCTCGGCGCGATTCCATGATGCGATCGAGAACGGTGCCGGTGGTGTGAGTTTGAGCAGACATTTGCGTAAGTTTGTATGCTATGGGTGCGCCGGTAGTGTGTCAAATTCGCGAACGTGCAACCAAAGCGTTGAAACAATCGCCACAACAGCGGCGAGCATCCGGCGGCGAGCGCGGTGAAAAATCAATACGGAGACATTGGTGAACTACGGGCAACTGTATGGACCTTTGCTGATCGCAATCGCGGACGAAGCCGACATGATGTCGCTGAACTGTTTTCGCAACGACAGTTTGCGCGTAGAGCGAAAGATCGACGGTACCGCACTGACGGAAGCCGACGGCGCAATCGAAGCGATGGCGCGCAAAAAGGTCGCCGCAAGCGGCATCCCGCTCGACGTCTACGGCGAAGAAATGGGCACCGGCGACAGCAAATCGAGCTCCGCAGTCATAAAAGGCCGCGCCCGCCTGATTATCGACCCGATCGACGGCACCGAGGAATTCTCGCGCGGCATCCCGACGTTCGGCACTCTGCTCGGCATCGAACTCGACAGCGAAATCGTCGCCGGTGTGGCGAGCGCTCCAGCCCTCGCAACGCGCTGGTGGGCATTTCGGGGCGAAGGCGCATATCGCAACGGCGAAAAAATGCACGTGTCGACTACGCCGCGACTCAACGAATCTATGGTCTTCACCACTGGCACCGGTCCAAGCAAAACCCCCGAAGACCGCCAACAAATTCGACGGCTCTCGGACGCATCTCGAAATAGCCGGGCGCTTGGCGGATTCTGGCAGCACATGCTTGTTGCCGAAGGCGCAATCGACGCAGCACTCGACTGGACGTCGAAGCCATGGGACCTCGCGCCGTTAGGAATCATTGTCGAAGAAGCCGGCGGCCGCTCGACAAACATTCGCGGCGAGCGGACAATTTACAGCGGCGATTTTCTCAGTACGAACGGTTTGCTGCACGAAGAGGCGATGGCCCTGCTTCGATGACGAAGTGAATGAGCGCAATGCGGTAACTCTGTCCAGCGGCGCTCGTCTATTACTAATGAGATTGGAAAACGGGCACGGCGATGCCGTGCTACTGAAAAACTTTCGGAGACTGCAATGGACATTCAAGGTCAAGCCCGCAAAGCGGATCAACTCCGCAAACTCCACACCAGCGGCCGCATTCTCATTCTCCCCAACGCCTGGGACGTTGCCAGCGCCCGCATCTTCGAGGACCTCGGCTACCCCGCGATCGCCACCACCAGCGCAGGCATCGCCGCATCGCTCGGCTATCCCGACGGCCAGCACATTTCGCGTGACGAAATGCTCGACACGGTGGGCCGCATCGCGCGTGCCGTGCACGTGCCAGTCACCGCCGACCTCGAAGCCGGCTACGGCCCGACTACCGACGACATGGTCGCCACCGTCAAAGCAATGGCCGCCGCAGGCGCCGTCGGAATGAACCTCGAAGACATCACCGGCAGCGACGAATCCACGCACGTCGATCTCGCAACGCAGATCGAAAAAATCCGAGCCATCCGTCGCGCCGGCGAATCCATCGGCGTCCCACTCGTCCTCAACGCGCGCACCGACATCTATCTCATGCCCATCGGCCCCGCCGAAACGCGCTTCGATCGCACCGTCGAGCGCCTGCGCGCCTATCGACAGGCCGGCGCCGATTGCCTCTTCGCCCCCGGAGTGAAAGACGCCGACACCATCGCAAAACTCGTCCGCGCAATCGACGGCCCTCTCAACATTTTGCTTTCCGCAGGCGCGCCAACCATCCGCGAGCTCGAACAAATGGGCGTCGCACGCGCCAGCGCAGGCTCCGGCGTGATGCGCGCCTCGCTCGGCTACGCGCGCCGTGTCGCCCGAGAATTGCTCGAAGCTGGCACATACAACTCGATGCTCGACGGCGCCGTTCCCTTCGCCGAACTCATGACCATCCTTTCGCGGCTGAAAAACTAGCCCGATGCCCGACGCGGCGGAATTGCTCCACATTCTCGACGAAGAGGTCACCGCGTGCCGCAAATGTCCGCGGCTGGTCGAATATCGCGAGCGCATCTCGCGTGAGAAACGCCGCGCCTATCGCGATTGGATTTACTGGGGCAAGCCCGTTCCCGGTTTCGGCGATTCCAACGCACAACTCATGCTCGTCGGCCTCGCGCCGGGCGCGCACGGATCGAATCGCACCGGCCGCCCCTTCACCGGTGACAAGTCCGGCGAATTTCTCTACAAGGCGCTCTTCGACGCCGGATTCGCGAATCGCCCCCTCGCCGTCCAGCGCGACGATGGCTTGCAACTGATGAACACATACATCACCGCCGCCGCGCGATGCGCGCCTCCCGACAACAAGCCGCTGCCGAGCGAACTCCTGCATTGCCGCCCGTATCTCGAGCGCGAACTCGAGGTCCTGAAACCGCGCGCGATCCTCGCGCTCGGAAAAATCGGCTGGGATGTCTATCTGGCCATCCTGAAGTCGCAAGGCTTCATCGCGTCGCGTGCTGCGTATCCGTTTGCCCATGGCGCCGAAGTCGAATTGCCGTCGGTCGGCGCAAGATTGTTCGGCGTCTACCATCCCAGCCAGCAAAATACCTCCACAGGCAAAGTCACACTCCCGATGTACGCCAAAGTCTTGACGCGGATTCAGAAGTATCTCGGCAGACCCCGCTAGCCCAAGACCCCTCTGCGGCGATCTTTTCCCTGATACAGGACTGTCGGAATCTGCCTGCGGCTGGCGGAAAGACGCGACAGCCCGCAACGCCATCGCAAATTCCTTGCGACTGCACTATCTCCTAACTCGCTGACATGCAGGCATTTAGGTTTAGGCGGAAGTTTCCGTCCGTTGGCACCGGCGATGCTCCTGCACGTGCGTATTCGGTCGTCGGGTTCGGTGGAGGGGCACAAATGGTTGGCCTCAACAGCAAATTCGCAATCGCCGCTTTGATCGCCGCAACGCTCAGTTCGGGTCTCGCGACCAGTGCGCGAGCGCAGGAACCACCGCCCGCAACGCAAGACGAGCGTCCAGTCATCTCGCGCGATCGCGTTCCTGCGCAATCCGATGACCCAGACCAAACGTCATCGCAACCAGAGGCAGCACCCGAAGACGTGACGCCACCTCCTCCCACGCAGCCGCTCACCAAACCCGCCAACGGCCGCCGCAGTGCGCAACTCCCCGTCGAAGCCTACGCCGTGGTCCCCGGCACCAAATTTCTCGTCCGGCTCGAAGGGGAACTCAACACCGAAGGCACGCGCCGCAACAGCCGCTTCAAAGTCCGCACGCTCGAACCACTCGAAGCCGGCAGCGGCATCTACCTCCCCGCAGGCGCCGAAATCGTCGGCCATATCAGCCGCGTCGAATCCGCAGGCATCGCAGGCCGCGCGAAAATTTGGCTCACCTTCGACGACATTCGCACCAACTTCGGCCCACTCCCCATCGTCGCCGAAGTCATCGGCGTCCCCGGCGATCACAGCGTAAAAGTCGGCACGACACAGGAAGGCCTAATCGAAGGTCGCACCAGTACCCAACAAGCCGCCGCCGAAGCCGCAGCAGCAGGCGCCGCACTCGGCGCCGTCAAAGGCGTAAAAGACAAGGACAAAAAAGAAATCGCCGAAGGCGCCATGGCCGCTGCCATCGCCGCCTACCTCGTCGAATCCGGCCGTGGCCACGAAGTCGACCTCCCGCGCGGCGCCAAACTCGAAGTCGAACTCGAACGCGCCCTCTATTTAGTCAAGAACTAACCGCCAACGATCACCACTCAACCAATTCCCTGCCCGCGGTTGTTGCGAACTGCTCACTCCCCAAAAGCGTGAGCGCTTGTCAATCTGCGGGCATGTTCCGCACCTAGCCTCTCTGAACATCGAGCGAAATACTCGAACCGGTCTGCTTGGCAAGTCGGTGCGGGCTTGTTAGAGTCGAAGGTTCAGCATCCGATTTCGCGGGAACATGCATCTGTAGCACAGGAGAGAGGCTGAGCCGCATGGCGGAAGAGACAAGCACTGGGATACGCGCGATCGAAACGGCCGAGCGCAAGGATCGCGTGTTGATCGTCGAAGACGAAGACAACGCGCGCAAAGGTTACGAGCAATTGCTGCAAAAGTGGGGCTACGACGTCCTCGGCGTAGGCACGGCTGAAGACGCACTCGCGAAGTTTGGCGGCTTTCAACCCGATTCGCTGATCGCTGACGTCGAACTGCCTGGCATGAACGGGCTCGACTTGCTCAAGCAGCTTGGCAACGAACTGCGCAACGTCCCATCCATCATCATCACTGGCAAAGGAAGCGATGAACGCGCGGTGGCTGCGATTGAAGCCGGGGCCTTCTGGTATATCGAAAAGCCGATGAAGGCGCCGGTACTGCGCGCGCTCCTCGATCGCTGTCTTGAAAAAGCGCGAGACACGCGACAGCTCGCCGTTTTGCAGCGCCAACTCCGCGAAACCGGCCGCCTCGGCGATCTCGTCGGCGGATCCAAGCCCATGCAGGAAGTGATGCGCATCGTCGAAATGGCCGCGCCGAGTTCAGCGTCGGTGCTCATCACCGGCGAAACCGGATCGGGCAAGGAAATCGTCGCGCGCAGCATTCACAAGCTGTCGCCGCGCGCTTCCGGACCGTTCGTCGCGATCAATTGCTCGGCAATTCCTGAAACGTTGATGGAAAGCGAAATCTTCGGTCACGAACGCGGCGCATTCACCGGCGCCGCCGAACGCCGCATCGGCTGCTTCGAACTCGCCGACGGCGGAACATTGCTGCTCGATGAAATCGGCGAAATGCCCGCGCCCACACAGGCCAAACTGCTGCGCGTGCTCGAAGATCGCAAAGTCCGCCGCCTCGGCAGCAAGAGCGAAACTCCTGTCGATGTTCGTGTCCTCGCCGCAACAAACAAGGATCCAGAAGAAGCCGTCGGCAACGGCCAGTTGCGGCAGGACCTTTTCTTCCGCCTCAACGTTTTCCATATTCACTTGCCGCCACTACGAGACCACAAAGACGACATCCCGCTGCTCGTAGAGCACATCCTGCGCGACGTGAACGCCAAGCACGGCAAAAACGTCCGCGGAATCGGTACCGAAGTGCTCGACATCTTCCGCAGCTACACGTGGCCGGGTAACATTCGCGAATTGCGCAATGTGCTCGAACGCTCGACGATCATGTGCGAGAAAGACTTGATTACTCGCAGCTGCCTGCCCGACGAGTTCGGCAAGACACAGGCCAAAGGCCCCAGCGATTTGTCGACCATCAAGTTCCCCGTCGGCACGACCGTCGATGCCATGGAGCGCGAGCTGATTCTGCAAACCCTGAACGCCACCGGCAACAATAAGACACGCGCCGCCGATCTTTTGGGCATCAGCCTCAAAACATTGCACAATAAGCTGAAAGAATACGGCGGAGCGAACGCCGACGCGGAGTAGGTCTGCCGATGCAGCTGCGGCTGCGCACGAAACTCACTTTGGTGATGACCGGCCTTGTCTTGCTGGTCGTCGTTGTCTTGTCCGGCGTCTTTGTCGCCCAACTCCTCGCACAGGTTCTCGAACAAACCGACAAGCGGACACACGAAATCGCGCACCAGGTCTTCGAGCAGGCGCAGCGCGCGCTCACTGACGCCGCCAACGAAGGCCTGCGTCCGATTTCCAACAACCCAGAAGATATTCACGAATATGTCTGGCAGGCATTCAAGATCGACGAAGGCCTGCACTCGCAACTCAAAGCCGCGAAAGACACAGCCTCCGTCTACGAAGTCTCGATCGTCGATCGCGACAGCGTGGTCCTGATCTCGACGGACGAATCGATCCAGGGAAAATTTCTGCCGCGACGCACGCCGCTGTCTCAGTTGACACAGCGAGGTTTCGTCCACCAGGTGAAGGTGTTGGCCGGTCCGCCGAAGGTCTACGAACTCGACTTCCCTTTCAGCAAGGGCGGACAGCCGTTCGGCGAAGTGCGCGTCGCAGTTTCGTCGGGACTATTGCTCAACGATATTCTGCCGACGCTCAAACAGATCGGAACGATCGTCTTGCTGGCGCTGATTATTTCCACCGGGCTAGCCGCGATCGTGAGCGGAGCGACGCTCGCTCCGTTGCGCGGAATTTCCGATCAGTTGGACCGCATCTCGGCGGGGCAATTCGACATGCCCGCTCCCGAGGTGAAAGGATTCGTTGGCGGGACCGACGAATTGGGCGCGGTGAGCCGAAAGATCACGCAGGTCGGCCAGCAGTTGCGCGGCGTCCACGAAATCTTCAGCACCATGCGCGAAAATATGAACTCCGTGATGGCGGGCATGGAGGATGGCCTCATTCTGTTCACGCGTGAGGCGCGCGCGGTGATGGTCAGCCCGGCGGCGGAGAAATTTCTCGGCGCGCCGGCAGGAACATTTCTCGGCAAGCGCATCAACGACATCTTTCCGCCGGGACATCCGCTGCACGAAGTTTTGCAGGTGCATGGCGACGAACTGAGTGAGATCGCGGCGGAGACCGATTTGCAAACGATCGAAGGACCACGCCGTGTAAGCGTCAGCGTCCAGGGGATTCAGGAAGATGGCGATCGCATGGGCGCGCTCGTCACGCTGCGCGATCTCGATTCCATCGAATCGATCAACACGCAACTGCAAGTCAGCGAACGCCTGTCGGCGCTCGGCCGCATCACTGCAGGGGTCGCGCATGAAGTAAAGAACCCGCTGAACTCGATGCGGCTTTGGCTCGAGAATTTGAAAGAATCGCTACCCGCGGAAATGGATTCCAACGCGATGCAAGCGGTTCAAGTGCTCGACAAGGAGATCGACCGGCTCGACGCGGTAGTGAAGCGATTCCTCGACTTCACACGTCCCATGGAAGTTCGGCTTGAGGCAACGCAACTCGCTGATATCTTGCGCGAGGTGATCGAAATCGCCCAGCCGCAGTTACGCAAATCAAAAGTGGAAGTCGCGCAGCTTCTGCCAATCGATGTGCCCGAAGTTTATGTCGATCGCGCGCTGCTCAAACAGGCCGTACTCAATTTGGTACTCAACGCACTTGAGGCGATGCCGGCGGGCGGGCAACTGCATCTTATGTTGAGCAGGCGAGGCGAAATGGCGGAGATCAGCGTCGGCGATACTGGTAAAGGAATTCCGGCGGAAAACAAGCAAAAGATTTTTCAGCTGTTTTTTACGACGCGGCCTGGTGGTAGCGGAATCGGACTCGCGAGCACCTTCCGAATTGTGCAGCTTCACAACGGTTCGATAGACTTTACATCGGAGGTCGGCCGCGGAACTACGTTCCGAATCGAGTTGCCGCTTGCGGCCTGATCCACTGATCCGAACATTGATGACATCTAGAATACCTCAGCCCGGTCTCGTCTCGCGTCGCGCTCCGTCGCGAATCTACGTTGTGGGACTGTGCATGACTGCGGCGATCCTGAGCGGATGCGCCGCTGCGCAGAAGCCCCGCGCTAAAACGTTTCCTTGGGCGACGGTGAGAAATGTGCGACCGCTCGCGCCGAAGACGAGTCTGGTTGCGAATGCTGTTCCAGATGAATCGCTGGCGGACCTGGAACTCGATGTTCCTGCGCCGCCTTCTCCGATAGCGGCGATTCAGAGCGCGCCTCAGCGGCCGCATGTTGCGGTCGCTTCCGGGGGATCGGGGAGTTCGCCGCGTCCGCCGGAGCCTCCACAAATTGCGCCGCAATTGACGGCGGAAGAGACTGCCGCGGCGCAGCAACGAACTACCGAGAGCGTGAACGTCGCCGAGCGTAACATCGCCGCGTCGCAAGGGAGATCGCTCAACGCAACACAATCCGATCTTGCATCCAAAGTGCGGAGCTTCCTGGCCGAAGCGCGCGAAGCCGCTCACGTCGGCGATTGGACGCGCGCAAGCAACGCCGCAAAAAAGGCGCAAGTGCTCTCCGAAGAACTCGCCGCCTCGCTTTAAGTCGCTTCCATTCGCTCACCTTCACCGCATTTCGCGTCAGCCGCAGTTCCCTTTCTTCATACTCATCACTTCCGCTCTGCGACCATTCGCACCTTCGTCGTCCTTCTCTGAAGTGCTTTCCGCCGACTGTTTCACGGCGCAGGAGATGAAGGTCATTTGTGCGAATGCGATAGAATGTGTGTATGAAATCGTTTGATGTTGCGATTGCAGGTGGCGGACTGATCGGCGCATCGATTGCGTTTGAGCTGGCGGAGGCCGGGCTGCGCGTCGGAGTGTTCGAGCGCGGTGAGCCGGGGCGCGAGGCGTCGTGGGCGAGCGCGGGGATTTTGTCACCCGCGCCGGAATCGCCTTCGATGATTTCGATGGTGCCGATGGCGCGCGCGAGCATGGCGTTATATCCGGCACTGGTTGCGAGCGTCGAAGAATTTACTGGCGCGAGCGTTGGGTTTCGGACCAAAGGAACGATTGATATTTTGTTCTCGCGCGATGCATTAAGCGATTTGAGCACGCTGATTGCGCTGCATCACGGAATGGGCCTGAAGGCTGAACCTCTCCGGCCCGAGGATGCGCGCGAACTCGAGCCTTCGCTGAGTTCGGAGTTGGAAGCGGCGGCGCTGCGGCCGGATGAAGCTTCGATCGACAATCGCGCGTTTACACAAGCGATGCTGGAGGCCGCGAAAAAAAGTGGAGCGGAAGTCTTTTCCGATTCAGGCGCGGTGGCGATTAGGCGCGAAGGCGATCGCTGCGTCGGCCTGAAATTGCAGAACGAAAACGTAGACGCCAAGTGGACCGTTATCGCAGCCGGGTGTTTTTCGGCGAACATCGAAGGCGTGAAAGAGTACGCGCCGGTGCGCCCGGCAAAAGGACAGATGATTTCGCTACGCTCCGACGAAGTGAAGATCGAGCGCGTGTTGTGGGGCGAAAAAGTTTATATCGTGCCGCGAAACGACGGCCGGATTCTCGCGGGTGCCACGGTTGAGTACGTTGGATTCGACAAGCATGTGACCGCAGGTGGCGTGGAGAAGATTCTGGCCGCTGCGATTGAAGTCGTGCCGGGTTTGGCAAGCGCGCGGATCGAAGAAACCTGGGCCGGGTTGCGGCCCGATTCGCCGGATCATTTGCCCATCGTTGGGCCGACGGATTCCGTTGGTTTGCTGATTGCAACCGGACACTTTCGCAGCGGCGTTTTGCTGACCCCGATTACGGCGCGGCTGATTCGCGAGTGGATTACCGATCGAAGCGTCAGCATCGATTGGGATCGGTTAAGCCCGATGCGTTTTGCGAATGCGCGGCGCAAAACGACGGCGTAGTCGCTAGTTGTTGCGTGCCGGCGGCGGGGTGATGGGGGACGACTGCCCCACGCTGTTGTATTGGATCTGGTTACCATCGAGCGACAAGTTGTGCTCGAGGACGATGTCGAGCGTTGAGCCCCGAGGAAGTTCGGCTTCGGGGCCACGCGTCAGCAAAATTGCTCCGAGGCCGGCGAGGCCGCCGATTCCCGCACCAATGCCTGCGCCCTTTGCGCCGCCAGCGATGGCACCTACGCCTGCACCAGTAGCCGTTGTCGTAGCGACGGTCTTGACGTCTTTGCCTGTTCCGCTGCCGCCGGTCACTTTACCTTCGGGGTCCATGGTTTCGTTGCCACCGCTGTCGGCGCTGCGCGGAGCTGCGTTGAGATCGACGGTGTAGCCGTTTGGGAAAATCATCGTGTTGAGCTTCATGCGGAATTCACCGCGGCCCTTGACGCGGCCGGGGCGCTTGGACTCGACGAGTTCGCCGCGCAGGTAGCAGCCGACGGGGATGACGACGCGATTGTTCTGCGTGATCGGGAACGACGTCCGGAAATAAAGAGAATCGCCGGGCTTTGCGCCGCGAGTCGAGATGCCGTTTTCGAGGACGACCGCGAATCGAGTGCCGGCGGGGACGTCAATTGGATCGGGAGTCTGGGGAAGCTTGTGCACCGCTGGCTGCGCCTGCGGTGGCGTCGAAGGCGAGGGGGCAGACGTCTGCGGGCCGTAGGTTTCCTGGGCTGCAGTGGCTCCGGGTACGGCCGCAATGCCGACGGCAAAAGTTAGTGCAAGGCAGAGCGTGCGTGAGTGCATAGGGAACCTCCGTGATTTGGATGCGATGCCTGGAGCGGGCAGGGCGGATGCCCGCAGTATATCGCCGGAATAGCGGGTGTTCGGAGACAGGTTGAGAATTTGGTGAGAAACCCCACCCTCCTGCGTATTTTGCGTAACGGTAAGAATCGACAGGGGATATTGCATTGGGTGGCGTAAGGATGTCCTTCGCGGGAAGTTAGGCCGAGGGATGCGCATCGGCGACATGGAAAAGGCAAAATCTAGGGTGGCGACGTAAAGTCGCCGCTACAAAGTCTGGAACACATCGGCTGGACGCGAGTTTCTATGGGCGCCACGATAGCAACTTGGTTAACGGACGTCAAGGGCCAAACCCACGGTCAGCGGTAGGGCGCCAGATAGGCGGCTAAGACCGATTTCGACGTGTCCATCGGGCAGGATCGATTCGGTACCGAGCCCCAAAGAGTATGTATGTTAGCCTCGGGGCGGGCTGGAATTCATATGAATACCTCACGGCTGGTGGGACAGACGGTCGAAATCAAGATTGCGAGCCTCGACGCGGCCATTTCCGCGGTTATTTTGGGCGTGGAGAGCGCGGGCTTGTGGATACACAAGGGGAATGTCATGGAAGCGATCACGGCCAGCCAAGCTGGGATTGCGTCGCCGGCACCCAAGGAGCCGGTGGTATTTCTGCCGTTCGCGCAGATTTCGTGGGTGATGGCGGAGAGTAAGGAATCGGTGTATCAGAAGGCGCGCTGAGGGTAAGCAACTTACTCCTGAGGCGGCGGCTTCAAAGGGCGTATAGTCAGGCGGAGGTATGAGCGATGGTCAACAATATGACGACGAAAGAAGTTGACGGAGTGACAGTAGTGGCCTTGAACGGCCGGATCGTTCTTGGCCCGGAAAGCAGCGCGCTCCGAGAAAAGGTGAAAAACCTGATAGCGGCGGGGAAGAAAAAAATCGTGCTGAACATGACGGACGTCACGTACATCGACAGCGCCGGCCTGGGCATGCTGGTGGCGGCGCACGTCAGCGCGAAGAATGAAGGCGTGCCGCTGCTCTTATCAAACCTGGGCGAGAAGTTTCACGACGTGCTGCAACTGACGCGGCTGCTGACGGTGTTCAACGTGTACGACACCGAGGCGGAGGCGATCCGGAGTACGGGTTCGGCGGCGGCGAAAGCGTAGATTTTTTCGCTGAAACATTTTTCTTTCGAATCGCGGCGCTATTGAGCGTCATTAGCTCGACGTTTTTTTTATGCTTGGCTGTTGTGTCTGGAAATCCGAAACGTGTTGAGTCTTCGCGTTGTGCCTACCTGAGGTTTTGATTCCACGACAAACACAAATGATAAACACAAATCGTATAGGCGATTTGGAATCGCGGACTGAGGAGCGACCGCGGCTACAGGGTGCGGCCGTATCGCGGGGTTAGAAGTAGGCACGGGAAAGAAATGCCGGCAAGACGCGAGGTTGGGTGCCTGGGCGCGCTGAAGCGCCGCGGCGCTGACGGAACGGGGAGACCGCGCTGAATCTGCGAACGGTCTCGAAGTTTGACGCGTCGAACACGTGAGGAATAGGCTGGGGCGAGAGGAGACACGGGATGGCGAAGCTGGCGCTGATTTATGGGATGAGATTGTTGCCGGAGGAAGATCTCGGCGAGGTGAGGGACGCGACCGTGGTACTGAAGAACGGGAAGACGGCGCGGGTCACGATGCATTTGATCGAAGGGTCAAAGGAAGAGATTGAGGCGACGTTTAAGGATTCGATTGAGGCGTTTTTTGATTTGTATCCGGAGATTTGACGGGCGGTTGAGGAGCCTTCAGGGTTGAAGCCCTTTTTTTCGGGAATGGTTTATGTCGGGCCTAAAGGTCCGACCCACGCCAGCAGCATTCGAAAAACCGCCGACAGGGCTGCGCCCTGCGGTAGGTGGCGGGCGATTAACGGTTGCCGAAGTTTTCGGGGTCTTGCGAGGGATCGCCGAGATTGTCGTTGATGAGGACCGTGGATTGGCCGGTCAACTCGAAACGTTTGCGGCATTTGTAGCAGGCGACCAAGTCGTCGAGGCGCGTCATGTAGGATGAGGCCTTGGCGAAACGTTTGCGGTCTTCTTCGCCGGCGCCGCGGGGCAATTCCCTCTTCTTGCGTGCCACCTTCCAACGTACCGGGCATTCAAATTCACCGCGGCAACTCGGGCACACCAGCTTGATCTTTCGGATTTCTTCGCGTTCGGTGTAAAAAGCTCGCTCGTCCATATTCGTCATGCGGGTGTGGTCACCGCTTCATCCATTGTAACAAACTCGAGGCCAACATCGCGCCAGCGAGGGAGCCAATGCTCGAGCGCAGCGAGGGTGTGGCTGCGGTCGGCGTTCTGGACGCGATGGCCGCCGTCGTGGAGGCAGAGAATGTCGCCGGAGGTGTTTTTGAGGACGGGACGATGGTTGGCGCGGGCGGCGTGATCGGCGATGGGTCGGATGCGATGGATGAGCCAGGCGTCGGTGGGGGCGTGCCAGTCGCCGGGGAGGAGCGTCCAGGTGACGACTTGCAGGTGGAGGGCGCGGGCGGCGGAGGCTAGCCAGGGGTTGCGCCAGCCGAAGGGAGGGCGGAAGAATCTCGGGCGGGTTTGCAGTGCACCGGAGATCGCATCGTTACAACGTTGTAGCTCGTCGCGGGTTTGCGTTGGGCTCGACCAGAAGAGGTTTGGGTGAGTGTGCGTGTGATTGCCGATTTGGTGGCCCTGTGCGGAGACTTCGCGGAGAAGTTGCGGGTGTTGTTGGGCGTATTTACCGATCACGAAGAATGTGGCGTGTGTTTTGTGACGGTCGAGGAGATCGAGGAGTTTGGGAGTGATCGAGGGGTTGGGGCCGTCGTCGAAGGTGATGGCTAGTTTGCGTGGGGAATTTGTGCGGGTCATCGCGGAGCCGAACAGTTGGGAGGCGGGGTAACGGCCGGCATAGGCAACGAGCGCAGTGGCGGCGGCCAGGGCTGCGGGGGCGGCGATGAACGAGGGGTTCACTGGCGGATATTCTCGCATGACGTTGTAGAAGCGCGGGAAGAGTTCCGTCTGGTTAGGCGATGGGGTGGAGGGAACGAAACAACAACTGCAAGACCCAGGTTCTAAAAATCGAACCTGGGCCACCCTCCTGCGGGATTGGCGGGACCGTAGAGGCGGCGCGGGGGTGCCGCACTGCGTGAACTGATTTGTTGGTTGTAGCTGGATTTTCTGTCAGGATGCTGCGCAAATCGCTCTATCTCAGGGGGACATCATGGCTGGATTTTGTCGGAATTGCGGAAGTCCGTTGGCGGATGGGCAGGCGTTTTGTACGAAGTGCGGGGCGGGCGTCGCGGGTGCGATGCCCGCTGCTGCGCCTCCGCCTGCGGCCGTACCTCCGCCACCAGTTGCGGCAGCGACGCCAGTTGCGGCTCCGCCTCCCGCTTACGCTACCCCTCCAGTTCAGACTCCGCCTCCGGCAGCTGCGGTCCGTCCCACGGGCGTGAGTCCGCTGGTGAAAATTTTGATCGCGGTGGTGGTTCTGTTTGTCGTATTCGGGGCGTGCGCGACTGTGGCGATGCTTTACATCGGGCATCGCGTGCATGAGAAGGCCCGCGAACTTGGGTTGACGCCCACCGATGCCGAGCGGCGGGTAAGCGATAGGGAGTTGCGGCAGATGGATGGATGCTCGCTGTTGCCGAAGTCGATGGTGAGCGCGGCGTTGAAGATGGATGTGGTGCGCGCACAGAATCCAAGTGGTGGCGATCCCGGTTGCGTGTATGACGTGGCGGGCGACCCCGCGGATCTTACGGCGAAGCACATGAGCGCCATGCACAAAGGTGAGCTGAACAAGTCGCAGCAAGACATGATGGAGGATTTTGCGAAGGGCGTTTTTAAGAGCGGCGGCAACACGGGGCAATCTACGAGCGATCATCCAGGCGAGGCGCCAGTGCTGACGTATTCGATCGACAACAATGCGGCTCAATTGCAGATGCGATTGAACAAGGGCGCGCTGGGGCAGATCGGGCCAGTTGGGTTGGTGGCGGTGCCGAATCTGGGCGACGAGGCGTTTGATGCTTATGGGGCGATGTTGTTTGTGCGCAAGGGGGATAAGTTGGTGAGGATTATGTATTCGTCGTGCCCTTGTGCGCTGGCGGATATTTTGCCGTTAGCGAAGAAGATTGCGGATGGGTTGTGAGGGAACGAGGGAGAGTTTGAAATCTTGCCAAAAAGGGACGCAGCAGTGCGCTGCGCCCCTACATGATTTAGCCGGGGAGAAGCCGGCGGGATTTCAGGTCGGTCAGCAGGCGCTCGACTTCGGTGTCGCGGTCCAGGCGGATCAGTTTATCGGCGACGTCGTCGGTCGCGAGTTCGACTTCGGCGCTGGCGACAGATTCGGTTTGGTTGACGCGGTCTTTCAGGCGATTGAAGGCGGCGCTTTTTGCACCGTCGCCTAGCGCGCCTTGGGCTCTGGCGGCTTTGTTGAGGGCGATGCTGCGCCGGTGGCGGGCTAGCAGCATGTCGCGCTTGGATTTTGCTTCGTCGAGTTTTTGTTCGAGCTTCATTAAGGCTCCCTTCAGCGCTTCGACTTGCGCTTTCTGATCGTCGACCTGCTCTTTGTAGCTTTGTGCGAGGCGTTGGGAGGTTTGATAACGATCTAGCGCAGCGCGGGCCAGGTCGTCCTGCTGCTTGTCTACGGAGCGCTCGGCTTTGCGCATCCAGTCGGCGCCGGCGTCTTCGTTTTCTTTCTGCTTTTTCTCGAGCATGTGCTGGTCGGCGATGGAGACGGCGACCTGCGTTTTGACCTGCATGTATTGATTTTCCATGTCGAGAATGACCTGCTTGATCATTTTCTCCGGATCTTCGGCGCGATCGATGACGTCGTTGATGTTCGCGCGGATTAGAGTGCTGACGCGTTCTAGAAGTCCCATGGGCTTGCTCCTTTGTGTGATTCTAATGGTGGAAGTTGGTTGGGTGTTGGTGAGGCTGAGGCTGGAGTCGGAGCCGGCAAGGGTGCCGGCGCTACCAGTACTGATGATGCTGGTCGTCCCTAGAGATTGAATCTGATTATCTGAGTTCAAATTGCACCTGCATTGTGGCCAAGCACTTCTGAAAGACATAGAGCGCTGGGCCGGCGTATTGAAAGGCTTCGAAGAGCGCAAACCCTGCAGCTAAAATCCATAAAAATAGAATCAACCTTCGGATCAACATTGCTTCCTCCCTAAGCCACCCCGTCTTCGAGAGAAAACTTCGACATCATTTACTTCAGGGGCTGAAGCCCCTTACCCGGCTCAGTTCATGTCGCGGCCGAAGCCGCGGCCCACAAACCTTGTGCGGCTGACGGCGGCTGACGCCGCGTACTAACAAAGCTTGCTGAGGCGCTGAATAAAAGAAGCCGGGACGGACTTTGTCCGCCCCGGCGGTTGATTGTTATGAGTTACTCGGCAGCGACGGAGGCGCCGGCTTTGGCGCTTTGTCGCCGATCACGCGGACTTTCGAGAGCAGGTCGGACATCTGCATGCCCGAAAGCGCTTCGAACAGCGCAGGAACTTGCGCTGCGATCTTGGTGACGTCGCCGGTCAGCTTGTACGCGCCGGCGGCATCGCCGTTGCCGGTCGATACAATCGTGACTTTGTCGATCCTGCCGAGCGGCTCAGCGAGAGCGCGCACGACTTCCGGCATTCCGGTGATGAGCTTGTCGAAGACGGCAGCCTGGTTGTATTCCTGGAAGGCTTCCGCTTTGATATTCATCGCCTTGGCTTCGGACTCTCCCTTCTTGAAGATGATCTCGGCTTCGGCTTCACCTTGCGTACGTGTCGCAGAGGCGCGGCCTTCGGCTTCCTTGATCAGGCGTTGGCGTTCGGCGTCGGCGAGCGTCTCGATGCGTTGACGTTCGATTTCGGCCGGCTTAAGCACGGTAGCGATCAGCTCGCGTTCGCGGCGCGCAATTTCTGCGTCTTGCACTTTGACTTGCGCTTCGCGTTCGGCTTGCTGTACGCGGACCGCTTGCAGGATAACCTGCTGCTGTTGCACGTTGGTTTCGATCTCGTAGGCTTTGTCCGCCTGCGCTTGCGCGCGCTTGGTGGATTCCAGGTACTCGGCTTTCTTGATGTCGAGGTCGCGCTCCGCTTCCGCTTGCTTGGTGAGGGAGGCGGTTTCGGCGGCGACGCGCTCCTGGTCGGCTTGCGCTTTCGCGACGGCTGCGGCGCGCTGTGACTCAGCACGCTTGATGGCGATGTCGCGATCGGCTTCGGCGGCGGCTACTTCGGCGTCGCGCTTGATGCGCGCGATGTCGGGCCGGCCCATGTTGGTGATGTATTCGTTTTTGTCGCGCACTTCCTTCAAGGTGAAGCTGATGACTTCGAGCCCCATCTTGTTCATATCATCGGCACACGTGGAGCGCATGCGATCGGCAACCATTTCGGGTTCCTTCACGATTTGCTCGACCGTAAGCTGGCCGATGATGCCGCGCAGATGGCCCTCCATCACAAGACGGATGAGGCCTTCGCGCTGCTCGGGGCGCTTGGTGAGGAATTGCTCCGCTCCGGTGCGGATCGATTCCGGATCGGACTTCACTTTGATCTGGGCGACCGCCTCGATCGTGACGGCGACGCCCTGCTTGGTGTACAGGCTTTGTTGCGGCGCAACGTCGAACGACATCAGTTCGAGTGAAAGCTCACGGCATTGCTCGATCATCGGGTAGATGATCGTGCCGCCGCCTTTCACGATGCGGGTGCCGCGAAGGCCGTAAACGATCAGCGCTTCGTGCGGGCCCGCTTTACGAAACAACTTGGCCAATACGGCCATGATGAGAAGAACACCCATTACAACCAGTCCGGCGACAACAGGCACTGTCATTTGATCAAACATATAGACCTTCCTTTTTCTCGCCTCAGCCGGAATGCTGCTTGCTCGTCGCACTCCGGGGAAAATCGTTGCGTGCGTTTGTGAATGTCTGCGGCACGCGCCGTGTTTACTGCGTGAAGTCGTCCCACCGTTTCACGTACGCAATTCCCTTTTCGTAGCGCTCGATTACGACTTCGGCGCCTTTTTCGACGTGTCCGCCGTCATCGGTACGCGCGCCTGCACAGCGGCGAACTCCACCGAGCGAGAAGATGACTTCGCCGGTGCCTTGCTGGCGGATCGGCAGGCTCAGCCTGCCGACGCAGCCTTCGATGCGGTAGTCCTCGTCGAGCATCAGGGAATCGCCGGCGTGCGTAAGCTTGAGCATGAAGCGGTAAACGATCATGCCCGCTGCGAGACCGGCGATCGTTGAGAGGCCGAGGCTCACTGTCGCGACCAGGTGCGATGCGCGCGTCAGGATGTAGCCGGCGCCGCCGAACCACGCTAGGAACGCGAGTATCGTCGAGGCGTTGAACCACGAGACGTGCGCGCCGCTTTGCGATGCGCCACCTTTTGCTGCGACGCCGTGGCCATGAGCGCCACTCGCGCCCGCTCCGCCATGTGCGCCGTGCGCTCCGGCCGGAAGGTGCAGACGGAACGGCAGATGAAGGTGAACGGCGCCCGCCAGAAACGTCAGCACGCTCAGCGTGAATCCCACCAGGAAACAGAAGAGATACAAGTCGGAAAGAGTCATAGAGCACCTCCAGCGCACACCTGTAGCTCCGTCGTTGTGCGCGAGCCGTGAAACTTGAGACGGTGTCGTGTCGCCGGGTGCGGGGAGCGCCGGGCGGTCAGTTGTGCAGGGGCGTAGGCGGCGGATGGCCGCTGGCGGCGACCGGTTCCGGCTTTAGGACTTCACCGAGTCGCTCGGCGAGTCCTGGAGCGCGAAGAATCTCGGCGAGAAGCAGCAGCGCCTGGCGCGAATCGGGAACCTCCGCGATTTTCAGAAGTGCGTCGCTGAGTTCCGGATCGGACGGGAAGCGCTCGACGCCCGCGTAGAGCCAGCGATCGATTTTTGCGTCCGCGGTCCGCAGCTCCGATTGCAGGTTGGGCGAATATCCTGCCGGATCGTCGACGAGGAAGCCCGGATACACGCGGAAAAAACGCGCCAGAAGATCGCGTGTCGCTTGCGTCAGGTGCGGCCGTGAGCCGCTCTCGATCTGCGAGAGGTACGCCTGGCTGAGGCCGCGGCCGACTTCGCGTTTCATGGCGCGCGTCAGCTCGAGTTGCGTCATGGGGCGCCCGAGACCACGCAGAGAACCTTCTACTGCCCGTAAAGACCGAAGTTTGTCACCGAGTGTCATGGGCCACCACCGAGGGATACGTTATTGCGATATGCAAATACTGTATAGCGAATAGCAATTTTACGTCAAGGACTAAATTAGGCCTGTTTTCAACGGTTTGCGGAAAATTGTGCAAGTCGGTTGCAGGTAGGCAGAAGCAGATCGCGTAAATCTGACGGGGTCCTGGTCAACGGACAGGGGTGGTTTTGGGCGAGTATGAGTGGAGGATTTTGGCGGAGGAACGATTCCGGGTGCTGTGGTGTTCGCAGCGTCAGTCGACTTTTCGCATCGACGCCAAATCGATGCCCAATTGCTGGCACTTTTTGTAGAGATGGCTGCGTTCAAGTCCCATCGATTTCGCGACGTTGGTCATGTGGAAGTTCTGGCGGCGAATTTCCGCGAGCAACACTTCCCTTTCGAATCGCTCGGTACGTTCGACGAGCGTGCCCGTGCCTAACGAAGCGAAGACGGAGTCTGAGCCGTTCACTGCGGAAGCGAGTCCGTCACCCGATGCGGGCAGCACGAGGCGCACCTCGGCGGCGGAAACTGGTTCTTCGCCGGAGAGCAGCACCAGTCGCTCGACAACGTTCCGTAGCTCGCGAATATTTCCGGGCCAACCGTAACGGCGCAGTTCGTCGATCGCGTCTTTGGCGAATAGTTTCTCTTTCCATCCGTTCTGCGTTGCAACTTGCTGCGCGAAGTGTTCGACAAGCACCGGAAAATCCTCGAGCCGTTCGCGCAACGGCGGCAGCGGCAGCGGAAAAACGTAGATGCGATGGAAAAGGTCGCGGCGGAACGCGTTCTGCTTCACGAGATCTTCGAGGTTGCGATGCGTCGCGACGACGACGCGCACGTTGACCTGAATCGGTTTGTCGCCGCCGACTCGTTCGACTTCACCTTCCTCGAGCACCCGGAGGAGCTTCGCCTGCATCGCGACCGGCATGTCGCCGATTTCGTCGAGGAAGAGAGTCCCGCCGTCGGCTTGTTCGAATTTGCCGAGATGCTTCGCGGCCGCGCCCGTGAATGCGCCTTTTTCGTGGCCGAACAGCTCCGACTCAATCAGTTCCGCGGGAACGGCGGCGCAATTCAAAGTAACGAACGGATTTTCGCGCCGTGGAGAGCGTTCATGAATCGCGCGCGCGACCAATTCCTTGCCCGTCCCCGTTTCGCCGAGGATGCAGACGCGAGCCTCGCTCGCCGCGACGCGGTCGATTTGAGCGATGAGCTTCATCATTGCCGGACTGACGCCGAGAAGCTCGTGTTTGCCGAGCCGGTCGCGCAGCTCGCGATTTTCAGCCTGGAGACGCGACAACTTCATCGCGTTTTCCAGCGTGACCAGCAATTTATCGGTGGAGAGTGGCTTTTCGAGAAAATCCATCGCGCCGAGCTTGGTGGAATGTACTGCCATTTCGATGTTCGCCTGGCCTGACACGAGAACGATCGGCGTTTTGATACCGGCCTTCTTCAAGTCCTCGAGGAACTCGATTCCGGTTTTCCCAGGCATCACAACGTCGGAAAGTATCAGGTCAAAAGATTCGCTGCGGGCGAGGTCGAGCGCCCGCGTCGCGTTATCGCACACCGTCGCTTCGTGTCCGGCCAAGCGAAAGGCACGCGACAGCGACGCCAGCGTGCTGGCATCGTCGTCCACGAGCAAGAGGTGCGCTTTCTTTGGCAATTTGCATTCTCCGGGACAGGTTGGCTAAAAACCGCGGCTTGCTCTAAACTCCGCGGGAAACTCGTTGACGTCTCTCGGTTCTTGAAGCTAGTCGGAAGCCGCCGCAAAAGTCGGAGCGTCGTTGTCGCGATCTTTTTTCTTCGAATCCTTCGCTGACGACGAATTCTCATCAACGCGCGCGGTCGAGGCGCCCGCTTGCCGCAACGGCAGCTCGATGCGAAATGTAGTGCCCTGCCCCTCTTCGCTCGAGACGCTGATCGTCCCGTGATGATCGCTGACGACCGATTGCACGATCGCAAGCCCCAGCCCCGTGCCCTGATGCTTCGTCGTGTAGTAGGGCGTGAAAAGCCGCGCGCACTCTTCCGGCGCGAGCCCCGTTCCAGAGTCCGAAATCTCGATCAAGATGCTGCCGCCACGCTTCTCGGAAGTTCGCAGCGTGAGCGTGCCGCCCGTCGGCATAGCATCGAGCGCATTCAGCACCAGATTCTGAAATGCGCGATGCAGCAGCACCGCATCGGCGTCGATTTCGGGCAACGGCTCAGTCAGAAAATATTCCGCCGCAATCGCCGGCTTGCCGACCACGTTAAATTGTGGCTCGAACAATCGAATGATGTTGCGGAGCGCCTCGTTGACGTCCACCCGTGTAAACGCCGGCGCCGGCATCTTCGAAAAATCGCTGAACCGGCCAACGATGGCGTTGAGATTCGCAAGCTCAACTTTCAAAGTCGCGGTAGATTCGTTGAAGACTTCTGCGAATTGTTTCGCATCGAGTTGCTTCGCACGCTGCAAATTTTCGACCGTGATTTGCAACGGAAACAGCGGATTCCGCAGTTCGTGCGCGAGCCGCCGCGCCAGTTCGCGCCAGGCCGCCACACGCTCCGTCTGCAGCAGTCGGTCGCGCTGCACCGAAAGCGTCCGCGTCATGTCGTTGAACGCAATCCCCAGCTGACCGATCTCATCGACGCCGCGCACATCGATACGTGTTTCCCAGCGCCCAGCGGCGACTTCTCGCGCACCCTCGGCGAGCTCCGAAACCGGCTTGGTAATCCGCGCCGCCACCCACAAGCTCACCAGCAACCCAATCAGCAACGCCACCGCCGCGACAACTACCGAGGTCGCGAAGATGCGATTCCGCAGCAACACCAACTCCAGCCGCGAGCTCCCCACCAGCAAAACGCCAAGCAGCTCGTTGTTGCGCCCCGGCAGTGGCATCGCATGAAACGTTTCCGCCGAGCCTGCGTCGGAACTCCAATTGACCGTTTGCACTACGCTCTGCGGTTGCTTACGAATCTGATCGATGATCGGCTGGAGGCGTTCCGGTTGCTCGACTCCCTCTTTTGCGCTGGTCAACAACGCCGTCGGGGTGAAGTCGGGATTAAGGTTCACGTAGAGCAACGCGCGCATGCCCGAAGGGAGCACGAGCGTCGACAAAAAGTTCTGATCCAGCCGGCGCCCACCGACGATGTACAAATTCTTATCGTTCCCGCCCGACAGCGAACGCACCGCCGTCAACGAAAGCGCCGCGCCATCCTGCAAATCCTCCTTTTTAAAGAACGCGGGCGTCGAGTTCCAATCTTTCGTCGCTGCGAGCCATTCGAGCTTGGTTCCGACTTTCGACGGAAATTGTGCCGACGAAATGATCGTGCCATCCGTTCCGGCCAATTGCACGAAATCGAGCTGATGATCCTGCGCCGCGCCGGTCGCGTCGTGCACATACAGGGACTGGTCGGCATTCGGCCGCGCTAGATCGATGGCCGCGCGCAGCGTGATGTCTGCGTCGGCGATGTTCTTCACCTGCTGCGCGATCTGCTCGCCACTCTGCGTGAACTCTTTTTTGAACTGCGAGACGATCGCGTTGGTCCGCTGCGCATCCATCTCTTCGAACGCCGCCTGCGTGTAACGCGTCACGCCGTACGCCACCGCGGAAACTGTGCCGACGACAGTGAGCACGAAGATCAGCGACAATTTGGTGCGGAAGGTCATCGCGCGGCCCCCGAACCAGCGCGCACGTCAAGGGGCTCGAGCGTCGCGCACGTCGATTTTGCGTTGAGCGAATTCATATTCGGGGCAATCAGAAGAACACGCAGCAAACAACACGCAGCCAACAAAAGGATACCGTGATCAATGCCGCGACAAAAGGCCCGCATCGCTTCCCTTACCTGCCGAGCAACAACACCCGCGAAACAAAAGGGACGACGGTTGCCGAAAGCGTTTCTGCTTTGGCAACCGTCGCGATCCATCCTACCGCTATCTTCATTCACCGTTGTCACGCGATAGCCTATCTTTTGATCTTACGGCCGGTGCGTCGCCCGCTTTTGCGCCTTGGCCGCGACCGTCGCCGCCGGATCGTCCGACCCGTCCTCGGAATCGGCCGATGAGCCCGCGCCGACTCCGTTGAACGCTGACCGGAACACATCGTTAGCGAAGAAATTCTTGCCATCGACCGGCACCATCATGATTTGCAATTTATCCGACAGCCGCTCCGCAATAATCTTCTGGATCAGCATCGGGTTAGACTTCAGCACCGCGGCCTCGTATTTCATGCGCTCGGAATCAGCGGCCGCAGTGACGCGAATCCGGTTCGCCTCGGCCTCGGCCAGGTTGTGTTGCCGCTCGACCTCCGCTTTGCTGTCGATGATCTTCGCCTGCGCCGCCGCGTCGGCATTTTGCAGCGTCGCTTCCTTGCGCGCCTGTGCCTCCAGCTTCGTCTGTTCGATCTGCTTTTGCTTCAACGGCAGCGTGTACTGCATCGCGTCCGCTTCGCCTTTGGCCTGCAAGACACGCACCTGCGCCTGCGCTTCGGCCTGTTTCACTTCGCGCGCCTTCTGTGCTTCTGCTTCTAGCTCCGCGATCTTCACTTGTTTTGCCTTGATCTCCTGATCGGTGCCAAGCTGCTCGTTCTGCTGTTCCTTTAGCAGCAATCCTTCGAGCCCTTTCGCATATTCGTCCGGCAGTTTCAGGTCGCGGAGCAAGACTTCGCGCACGATGATCCCGTCGGAGCCGAGCCGTGCCGTGATCGCGTTCGAGGCTGTCGTCCTGAGCTCTTCGCGCTTCGTCGCGAAAATCTCCTTCGTCACGTAGTTCGGCGCAAGCTGCCGATAAACGGTCGCCACTGTCGGCGCTACTACTTCCTCCCCTACCTCTTGCGGCAAATTCGCGTGAATGTAGCTCAGCCGTTGCGGATCAAGCCGATAGCGCACGCTCACCGCGAGTCCAATGTTCAAGCCTTCGCGCGCCTGCACGGTCAGAACTTCGCCGGCGGCCTGCACGGAGTTCGGATGCGCCGGAGTCGGCGCGCTGGTTGTTGAAACGGTGCTCGGCGTCTTTAAGCCATCAGCTAAGGTAGTCCCGTCGGTTGTGGTCACCGGCTCGGCCGCAAGCGTCGTGTACACCTGCTCGCGCGTGTCATACAGCACAACGCTGTCGATCAGCGGCGTCACGATATGCACGCCCGGATACAACGTGCCCGGCCGCGCCCCCCAGATCTGACTGATGCGCACGCCCGCGGAACCGTCGGGCACCACCACGATACTCAGCGCTAGCAGCAACGGCACGACCGCCGCCACTGCCAGCTGCCGCGCCAACTGCCAACGCACCGGCCGCAAAGGACGACTGTCGACTTCGTCCAAAAAGCTTGTCGCTGTCACAGCTCCTGTCTCGCCGGCGGCAGCGGCCTTCGCCGCAGCTTCTCGTCGCAACAGTCGCCGCAGCTGCGCCGCTACATATATGTCGTAGATCACCAACGCGGATGCACTGCCGAATAATCCGACGCTCGCGAGCACCAACAAATATTTCAAGACCAACATGTCATCCTCCGTATCAGACACAGTCGAAACCTTCGTGGCTTCGAAACTTTCGTTGCGGTCGGGCTTCGATCAGCGAGATCGCGCGCACGCACGCTGATTTTTCTGCTGACCGCGCAATGTTCACCGGTGCGCGGCGTAGGCGCGCGCCAACTGCCCGGTCGCATGCACCAACTCCGTTCGAACAACCGCCCGCCTCACCGCTGCTGGCCGTATCGTCCGCATCGCCACCTTCAACAGCACCCACTGGATCGATGTCGCCGCCGCCAGCGCCAACACCGTCGCCAACCCCAAAACCGTCATATCGAGCAAAGCAATCATGGCCGCCTCCTGACACCCGACTTTCTTACGCCAAGAGAAATGGCACGAACGCAGCCAGATGCTATCTGTTTGATTTGTATAGGTTTAACGGAACACGAGGCGTGCTAAAACTGTGGCCCCACCGACGCGCTGTTTCCCGCCACACACGCTCACGCCTCGCCTGGGCACTTACCCAGCCGCAAATCATCCTAGCCGCACGGCTGTGCTACGCTAACGCCATAAGATGACCACGACCCGCACACCCGGCATCCAGATCGGCCGCGCCTTCGGCATCCCGATTTACATCGATTCGAGCTGGCTTTTTATTTTCGCCGTCATCACCTGGTCGCTCGGCGTGCAGTTCACGCAGCAGCATCCGCAATGGACGCGTGTGCAGCACTGGACCATCGGGGCGCTCACGAGCCTGCTCTTTTTCGCGTCGATCCTGTTTCACGAGCTATCGCACAGCCTGGTCGCGCGCATGTACAAGATTCGCGTCGAATCGATCACGCTGTTTGTTTTTGGAGGCCTCGCGCGCATCGCCAACGAAGCGGGCAGCGCGACGCAGGAGTTCAACATCGCGGTGGCGGGACCGGTTTCGAGCTTCGTTCTCGCCGGTGGGTTTTACGCGCTGACGCTTCGCTTCCCGTACGACACGATGGTCGGTGCGCTCGCACTTTGGCTCGCGGAGATCAATGCGACGCTCGCGATCTTCAATCTTCTTCCGGGGTTTCCGCTCGACGGCGGACGGATTTTTCGCGCGATCGTCTGGGGCATCACCAAGGATTTCAATCGCGCCACCAAAATCGCCGGCGCCAGCGGAAAACTGATCGCCTACGGCATGATTATTTTCGGCGCGTGGGCGGCGTTCAGCACGCGGCAGTGGGGACCGCTCTGGTACGCGTTCATCGGCTGGTTTTTGCTGAATGCCGCGCGAGAGAGCGTGGCTCAGGTCACCATCAAAGAAACGCTGTCAGGATTGCGCGCTGCCGACGTGATGAGCCAGGAAATCCCGATCGTGCCGCGCGACATTTCTCTGGAAGAATATAGCCACGAAGTGCTGCGCACCGGGCGGCGCTGCCATCTCGTCACAACGGGCGATCGCCTCGTCGGCATGATGAACGTGCACACGCTGAATACGGTCCCGCGCGACGAGTGGCCGCAGATGTCGGTACAGGCGGTGATGATTCCGCGCGATAAGATTTTGTGGGCCACGCCGCAGGAGCCGTTGCTGGAATTGCTCGAACGATTGCTCGCAGCCGACGTAAATCAGATGCCAGTTGTGAGCACGACGGAGTCGCCAGCTGCCGCGGCCGACCCAAACGCGGAAGGTGGCGCTGGAAATCCGGCTGCGCTCGATCCGGACGCCGCTGTCGATGTTGGCGAAACTTCGCACACGAACAATGCGCACATCATCGGCATTGTCACGCGCGATTCGATCCTCCGCGTCATACGCACCCGAACCGAAGTTGGCGCACCTATCCCCGCGAAATAGCATTTCATCTGGCTTCAATCTTTCCCCAAATCCCCGTCTTCGGCCGTAACGTAATCGATGCCGCGGGTACGATCGCTTTTCCAGGCACCAATTGAATCCGAAATTTCTGTGCGATCGTCGCCAAAAGCAACACCGCCTCCATCACCGCAAAATTATTCCCGATGCACTGCCTCGGTCCGCCGCCAAATGGAAAATACGCAAATCGCGGCAGCCGCTTCAGTAGATCGCCTTCCCACCGCTCAGGCCGAAACTCCATCGGCGCATCAAACCATCGCGGATCGCGATGCACCACCCACTGCGCGAGCGAAACGCCGCAACCTTTCGGAATCGGATAGCCGGCGATCTCGGTGTCTTCGATCGCGATGCGCGCCATTCCCCACGCCGGAGGAAAGAGTCGCATCGACTCGGTGATCACGTGGCCGGTGTACGGCAAATTCGGCACATCGTCGAGAGAGGGCGCGTGGCCTCGCAGCACCGAGTCCAGCTCGGCGTGGAGCTTCGCTTCGACTGTCGGGTTTTGCGCCAGCAGCATCCAGGTCCACGACAATGCGTTCGCCGTCGTTTCGTGCCCGGCGAGAAAAATCGTAATCGCTTCGTCGCGCAACTGCCGGTCGGTCATACGCGAACCGTCATCGTCGCGCGCGGCTAGAAGCATCGAGAGCAGGTCGCCATTTTCGTTCGCGGATTGGCGGCGCTCTTCGATGAATCGATAAATGATGCGGTTCAGCTTTGCGGTCGCGAAGGTGGCGCGAATCTTACGCGGCGTCGGCAGCCACGTGGGAGTCAGGATCAATTTTCGGAAATCGGAGTTGAAATGCATGATCGCTTCAAGTGCGTGGCCGACGCGCTTCGCTTCATGATCCACGTCGGCGTCAAACAGCGTCTTGGCGACGATCGCGAGCGTCAGCCGCATCATTTCGGCGTGAATGTCACGTTCGTCGCCATTGCTCCATTCCGCGGCGAGGCGGGACGCGTATCGCACCATCGTATCGGCGTACGTTGCGATGCGGGCGCGGTGAAACGCAGGCTGCGCGAGGCGGCGCTGGCGCAGCCAGAAATCACCTTCGCTCGTCAGTAAGCCGTTGCCGAAAAGCTGTTTGTTTTTGCGGAGGATGCGTCCCTTGATGTATTTGCGATTGTCGTTGACGAGAACTTGCTCGATGTAGTCGGGATGGCTGACGAAATAGACGCGGAAGTTGTAGTAGCGCATCGTCACGATGTCGCCATACTCCTTCACGAGGTTCGGCATGTAGCTCAGCGGATCCCGGCTGTACGTTTTGAAACTGGCTGTCCAGGATTCGGGAGAGGGTCCCGGCGGCAATTTGGCAGGAGTGGCTGAAGGCATGGGGCAACTATACCTTGTCGCGGCGCAGGTTCGGGTTCGGCAGCATGGATGCGCGGCTCGAAATTTAACGCCGGCTGCAGACGCGGAACCCGGCGCGGCGCGAGTTTACTGTGGTCTGCGTGAATCCGACGGCAACGAGATGTTGTTGAATTGTCGCGAGATCGACCGGAACGAAAACGCTACGGATGTGAATCATACGATTGAACCAGCCGTCGTCGATTTCAAATGCGAAGAAATATCCGCCGGTACGTAAGACGCGAAATATTTCGAGGAACGCACGGTCTTGCTGCTCGCGTGATCGCAGATGATGCAGCATCAGGACCGCGAACACCGATGAGAAGGATTGGTCAGCGAATGGGAGCGCCGCGGCGTCCCCTTGTAACACCGAGCCATCAGCGATGGTCGCGCCGTTCGCGCTAGCGTTCGCTGCTACATTGGCGTTTGCCGCTCCATTCAATTTCATCGACCGTGGATAGCGCGCAGCCAACGCCGCGGCGAACCGGTGACTCCATTCGAGGCTGGTTACGCGCGGCGCGCGACGGCGTAGTTCGTCGGTTCCAGCTCCGGGGCCCGCGCCGAGTTCGAGGACGTGTTCGCCCAGCGGATTTTCGGCGATGAGCCACGGCAGCAATTGTTGCTGTGTGATTCGTTGCCAGAAGCGCGTCGAGCAAAACCAGTTTTCGAATGCGTTCACTTTTTGTTGTCGTTCATCCCGCTTTGGGTCGCTCCGACGTCGATTGTGTTTCGGCTATCGTCGAGAACAGCGTTGTTGCGATCGTATCGCCGTAACCGGTGCAGTGTTCTCACTCACTTGTCAATGAGCGCCATCATGTGCTCGGGATAGCGCGCGCCTGCGGCGGCGCCGTGCGGCGCGACTTCGTCGATGCGGCGCAGATCGTCGGCAGTTAATTTCATTTCGGCGGCGCCGGCGTTGTCTTCGAGATACTTGCGGCGCTTTGTACCAGGTATGGGAATGATGTCCTCGCCTTGCGCCAGGAGCCACGCCAGCGCCAACTGGCTCGGCGTGCACTTTTTCTCTTTGGCGATGGCTTCGACACGGGCGACGAGGTCCAGATTTTTCTGGAAGTTTTCGCCTTGGAAGCGCGGTGACATTCTGCGGTAGTCGTCCTTGTCAAAGTCCTCGTACTTTTTGAACTGACCGGTTAGGAATCCGCGGCCGAGCGGGCTGTAGGCGATGAACGCGATTCCGAGTTCGCGCGTCGTCGGAAGAACTTCGTCTTCGGGATCGCGGGTCCAGAGCGAGTACTCAGTCTGTAGGGCTGCGATCGGCTGAACTACGTTCGCGCGGCGCACGGTTGCTGGTCCCGCTTCGGACAAACCGATGTGGCGGATTTTGCCGGCTTTCACGAGATCGGCCATTGCGCCCACGGTTTCCTCGATTGGTGTCGAAGGATCGACGCGATGTTGATAGTAGAGATCGATCGTATCGACGCCAAGACGCTTGAGGCTCGCCTCGCAACAGGCTTTTACGTATTCGGGTTTACCGCTGACTCCGCGCAGGCTGGGATTCGTTTTGTCGCGGACGATGCCGAATTTGGTGGCGAGAAAAATCTTGTCACGCTTTCCGCGAATCGCTTTGCCGACGAGGATTTCGTTGTCGCCGTAGCCGTAGACGTCGGCGGTGTCGAGAAACGTCATGCCGAGTTCGATCGAGCGATGAATCGTGGCGATGGATTCCTCATCGTTGCGGGCGCCGTAAAATTCCGACATGCCCATGCAGCCCAGTCCGAGCTCCGAGACGAGCGGGCCATTCTTTCCCAATTTTCTCTGTTCCATTTCTGTTGCTCCCGGCGTGGATTTTGCTAGTGAGATGCTCGGGCAGCGGCTATGGGTACAGTACCCCACCGGCGCGCACGGGCAGCGCACGATACACCAAGGATTCATGACGAAAACGCGTCCGGTCGACTATTCTGAATGGAACTGGATGCAGATGGAACACGAAGAAAATCCTCGACGAAGCGAGCGGCGGGATGGCGGCGAAGCCGTTGATGACGGCGCGCCTGTTGTCGCTCCGTCGAGTCCACAAATCCCAGCCGAGCAAAAACCGCAAAGCCCCGAAGGGGGTCTCAGTGAAAACAAATTGCTGAATGTGCTGGACGAAGCGCAGGTGAAACCGAGCCCAGCGTCGGCGGCGAGCGGTGGCACGGCAGGCGAAAGCGTTCCGGTGAGCAAATGGCTGACCTTCTGGCGCGGCGTGCTGCATGTGGACGCGTCGAAAATGGACGCGGCCATCGGGCTGCGGAACGCGCTAGGTGTTGCGCTGCCACTCGCAATTGGCATCGCGATCAAGATGCCGCTCGGCGGCTTGGCGGTGGCGAGCGGAGCGCTCAACGTATCGTATTCGGATGGGCACGATCCTTACAAGCAACGAGCGTGGCGAATGCTCGCGACGAGCGCGCTGTGCGCTGTAGCCGTAATGGCCGGAGGACTTGCCGGGCACTATTCCGTTGCGGCCGCAGTGCTGACTTCTATCTGGGCGTTCGGTGCGGGCCTGGCGATCACGCTGGGTCCGACGGCCGAAAGCCAGGGAGTGATCAGCGTGGTCGTGCTGATCATTTTTGCGGCGCAGGTGCTGACACCGGAACGCGCGCTGCAGGCAGGGGCGCTGGCGTTTGCCGGAGGCGTGGGGCAGATGCTGCTGTCTCTGGTGTTCTGGCCGGTGCATGCGTACGAACCGGAGCGGCGAGCGCTCTCGAATTTGTACCTGGCGTTGGGCGATACCGCGGCTTCGCCGGCCCAATTGATGAAGTCTTCGCCGCCGGGAGTGGAAGCAAGCACGAGGGCACAGGAAGCGCTCGCTGGGCGCATTTCGGATCACAGCGCGTTGGGCGAACGGTTTCGGTCGCTGCTGAACCAGGCGGAACGCACACGACTGCGTTTGTTCACGTTGGGTCGCCTTCTGCGCCGTATGCGGCGCGAGAAGTTCGGATTTGCGCCGGCGGAAATGATCGAGCATTTCCTCGAATCGACGTCGCAAGTGATGAAGGCCATCGGCGAGTCGCTCCAGCGAAACACGGCGTTGAAGGTGAATCCGGTGTGGCTCGACGAAATACGCTCGACGACGGAGGACTTACGGCGAACCCACGCGACGACGGACCGCACATTTCTGGCGGCCGCGGTTCGCGATGCGCTCAGCCAGATGGAAGCGATCGGCGGGCAGGTGCGCGCAGCGATCAAGATGGCAGGCGACGTTACGCCGGACGGAATCGAGGAAAGCGCACGCCGGGAGAAGAGTTTGCCGCGGAGAATGCGATTTACGAGCTTGTTGCCGCGGGTTGCGGCGAATTTGAGTTTTCGCTCGGCGGTGTTCCGGCACGGCGTACGGCTGGCAGCAACGGTGGCGGTCGCGGAAACGTTGTCTCGAAGTTTGGAGACGCCGCGCGCGTATTGGCTGCCGATGACAGCGGTGCTCGTGCTGAAGCCGGAATTCACCGTCACGTTTACGCGCGGACTGCTGCGCATCGCCGGGACGATGGTTGGGCTGCTGCTGGCGACCGCGATGTTTCATTTTTTGCCGACCGGGATCGGCATGGAAGTGGCGCTGATCGGCGCGTTCGTTTTCCTGTTGCGCTGGGCCGGTCCGGCGAACTACGGAATTTTTGGAGTCGCGGTGAGCGCGCTGGTTGTGTTGATGATCGCGATCACCGGTGTGTCGCCAAAAAACGTGATCTGGGCCCGCGGGCTCAACACGATTTCGGGAGGGACGCTGGCGCTGATCGCGTATTCGGTGTGGCCGACGTGGGAACGGACGCAGGTCGGCGAAGTGATGGCGACGTTGCTGGATTCGTATCGTGTGTATTTCACGAAGGTGGTGGAATTTCTGGAAGGCCGCGAGGGCGTGAGCCCGATCGATCTCGACCGGTTGCGGCTGGCGTCGCGGCTGGCGCGAACGAATGTGCTCGCCTCGGTAGACCGGATGCAGGCCGAGCCGGGAACGCGAGTGGCGGAGATTCCGCTGCTAACCGGGATGCTGGCGAGTTCGCACCGATTTATTCATGCGGTGCTTTCGGTCGAAGCGGGGTTTGTGTCGGGCGCGGGCACGGTTGTTCGGGACGAATTTCGGGTTTTCGCGAGGGACGTCGATATCGTCCTCGGCCGCCTGGCCGGGGAGTTGCGGCGTCCGCGGGCGTCGGCGCAAAAATGGCCGGATCTGCGGGAAGACCATCGCTGCCTCGTGCAGAATCCCCTGTCGGCCGGAGAACAATACACGCTAGTGAATATTGAAGCGGACCGGATGACCAACAGTTTAAATACGTTGCGAGAGCAGGCCGAGCGTTGGTGCAAGCTGAAGAGCGGACGGTGAGTGGTGTGGGGCGGTTTGTAGGAGGAAGCTGTGGTAACTCGAAATCTGGTAGCGCAGAGGGGGCGGAGGAATTTCTTGGCGATCCTGAACCTTGGAGTGCTTGCGGGGCTTCTGGGTCAGACGCGGCGTGGCTTTCCGTCGCCGCCACCACCGGCCGATCCCGATGCGCAGGATAAGAACGCGCAGCAGGGGCCGGATCCGCAGACGGCGAAGAGGGTGATGGCGGCACAGAACGAGAAGGAGTTTCGCGAGGGAGTGGAGAAGCTGTATACGATGGCGACGGAGCTGAGGGATGAACTGGCGCAGGCGCCGAAGATGAATGTGTTATCGGTGCGTATGTACAAGAAAACGGAAGAGATCGAGAAGCTGGCGAAGCAGCTGAAGAGCAAGGCGAAAGGCGGCTGATGGGCGCGGGGAGGGATTGGGAAAGGCAAGCATGGGGCATGCCCCCGTCAATTCTTGCGTTGGAGATGCGGGATTTGGTTTTGCGATTTGGGGACGGAGACCGGAAGACATTGAAGGGATTGGCGGGCGGGAAATGCGATTTCACGCGGGATCATAGCAGATTCGTTAATCTATTAATACTATAGTTTAATGGTATCCACTAGAATGTGGTGGGTTCTTGTTCGAATGAAGGTGGTTGTGCTACATCGCGATTTGGGTTGAAGCCGGGAAGAGCGAGCCCCCTCGCCTACACAGGCCAGATGCGCTGAGGCGGACGGCGGGAGTTGCGTTCGAACGGTCGGTTGAGGTTTGGACGGTGGTCAAAGGCGGCGCGGGGGCGCTGCACTCCATATCGAATTGAAATTGCATCCTTTGGGTTGGCGGGGCAATCCAAGCGAGAGGTGGAGTTTGTTTTGAGGGCGGAATTACTTTTTACTGAGGATGAAAGGAAGGTTGGGTATGAGTCCAAAAGCTAATGGGAAGGCAACTGCGGGGCGCGAGGCAGCGAGCCAGGGGCGTGAAGCAACGAGTCACGGACATGGGACGCCATATGCGGCGATTGAGCTGGGGGCTGAGCGGGCCCGACCGGTATTGCACCAGAAGGCGCGGGAGATCCAGGCGTACGGACGGATTGCGAAGCTGCCCATCGGGCTGGATGAGAAGGTTTGCGCGGACAGCGTCGAGAATTTGAATCAGCTGCTGGCGGATACGATGACGCTGCGCGACATGTACAAAAAGCATCATTGGCAAGTGGCGGGGCATACGTTTTATCAACTGCACTTGCTCTTCGACAAGCATCACGGAGAGCAGGATGAGCTGGTGGATTCGATCGCCGAGCGGATTCAGCTGCTCGGCGGGATCAGCCTGGCAATGGCGGCGGATGTGGCTGAGACCACGATGATTCCGCGGCCGCCGCGGGGGCGCGAAGAGGCGCCGGTGCAGATTTCAAGGCTATTGGAGGCGCACGAACTGGTTTTGAAGGAAGCGCGGACGATGGCGAAGCAGGCGACCGACGCCGGGGACGACGGGACGAATGATCTGGTGGTTAGCGATGTGATTCGAACGAACGAGTTGCAGGTGTGGTTTTTGGCGGAGCATCTGGTGGATGTGCCGTTGGTTAAGGCGGATGAGGTTGCTTCGGAGACGGTTAAGGCGAAGGCGGCTAAGGCGTAGACGAGACAGAAGTCGAGAAGTGGTCCGGTTGACGACCAGACAAGCTAAGGCGCACCCTTCGAAAAACTCAGGGTGCGCCCTACTTTTTTGTGTGGAGATTGGGACGGGATCGCCAGGTGAAGCGGATGGGAAACCCGCACCTCTCTAAAACCGGAGGGTGCGGCGCCCAGGAGCAGAGAGTGCCGAAATTGGGGTCGGGTCGCGGGGTGGAGCGTTACCAATATACAGGGGTGGGGTTGGGGTGTAAGCTGCGATTTCTGCTAGATTTCAGTGGCCCGATGATCCTTCGGATTCATTAAAGGCAGGCGATCTCGGTGATACTCCAGATCAAGCCGGGACTTCGCAGAGCGCGGAGACAGAAGTGCGCACCGACGACGGTGGCTTGTATCCGTTGCGGATTCTGCCCGATCGAACGCCGGAGGGGAAACTTGAAGGCGCGGTTTTGATGCTGGTGGACATCACGCTACCGACCACGGACCGGCAAGAAAAGCGCAAAACTCGGGGTAAGCGTATATAGGCGAAGGAGTTGACGAAGCTTCACCCTTGGTTGCGGGTGGACGAATTGGGGTTTTCCTTCCTTCGGATTTCCCAGATGGACGCAATCGCGTTCTTGTTTGTCGAATTTTTCTCGGTTGAGCTAACGGCGGAAACGGAAAAGGGGATTTGACGCATCGGGAAATTGCATTGGACTTGCGGCGGGGCGGGCTCCTAGAGTGAGCATCCCGTAGATCGATGTGGGAGTTGGGTGTCGCATAACGTCGCGCCGTGTCGAGTCCTGGGCGGGGAAAAGAAAGATGGCGACGTGAAGTCGCCGCTACAAGATTGGCGCTGCGGAAATGGCCGCGGCGCGAACGCTTTTTGCCGACGTCTAGCAGAGGAGCTGCTGGGCGGGTCAGGCTTCAGAAAGAGTCGATGAGCGCTACTGTTGTTCCATCACGCGTGGGAACACTACCTCCACTACCTAGCGAACAGTATGGTCAAGCGTATGACGAGATGTGGAGCGCGCACGATGTCGCGCGCCCGCACTATCGGGCGCTGCAGAGGACGTTGCTCGGGCTCGATCCGGAGGAATTGAGGAAGAGCCAGCAGGCGGCCGACCTGACGTTTTTGCAGGAAGGCATCACGTTTACGGTTTACGGGAGTAAAGAGGGGACGGAGCGGATATTTCCGAACGATCTGATCCCGCGAATTATTCCGGCGCAGGAGTGGGTGCAGATTGAAAAAGGGCTGACGCAGCGGCTTACGGCGCTGAATCTATTTTTGCGCGACATTTATCACGAAGGGCGGATTTTGACGGAAGGCATCGTGCCGCGCGAGCTGATCTTCAGCTGCAAGCATTTCCGGCGCGAGATGCGCGGGCTGAATGTGCCGCGCGATACGTATGTGAGCGTTTGCGGGACGGATTTGATTCGGCTGCCGGACGGGAAGTTCGCGGTGCTCGAGGATAACTTGCGGGTGCCTAGCGGCGTGTCGTACATGCTGGCGAACCGCAAAGTGCTGAAGCGCGTGTTTCCTTCAATGTTTCAGGATTACGGAGTCTGGCCGATCGATCATTATCCGCAGGCGCTGCTGGCGACGCTGCGGAGTCTGGCGCCGGAGAACTCGCCGTACCTGCAAGATCCGACGACGGTGCTGTTGACGCCGGGGGTTTCGAACTCGGCTTATTTCGAACACACATTTTTGGCGCAGCAGATGGGTGTGGAGCTGGTCGAGGGGCGCGATCTGCTAGTGCATGACAACGTCGTTTATATGCGGACGACGGCGGGACCGCGGCGTGTCGATGTGATTTACCGGCGCGTGGATGACGATTTTCTCGATCCGTTGTGTTTTCGGCGCGATTCGATTTTGGGAGTGCCGGGGCTGTTCAATGCGTATCGCGCGGGGAATGTGGCGCTGGCGAATGCGATCGGGACCGGCGTGGCGGATGACAAGGCCGTGTATGCGTATGTACCACAGATTATTCGATTTTATTTGAGCGAGGAACCGATTTTGCAGAACGTCGAGACGTATCTGATGGGCGATGTTGGGCAGCGCGATTACGTGCTGGCGAATCTGGAGAAGATGGTGGTGAAGGCGGTCGGGGAATCGGGCGGATATGGCATGTTGATCGGGCCGCACAGTTCGCAGCAGCAGCGGGATGATTTCCGCGCGCGGATTCTAGCGGAGCCGCGAAATTATATTGCGCAGCCGACGCTGGCGCTGTCTTGCGCGCCTTGCTTGATCGATGGAGAAGTGGAGTCGCGGCACATCGATCTACGGCCGTATATTTTGATGGGCGAGAAGGTGACTCTGGTGCCGGGCGGGTTGACGCGCGTGGCGCTGCGCAGGGGATCGTTGGTGGTGAATTCATCGCAGGGCGGCGGTAGCAAAGATACTTGGGTGCTGCGCGAAGGCGATGAGCATTTGGCGAAGGCTGCGGATGCGGCGTTGAAGGGGCTGAATGGGAAGGCGGGCGGCGGTTCGGCGGCTACTTCGGGGGCGGGATCATGAGGCCGCCGCGAAATTATTTTGTGCGGGCGTTTCGTCGCGACGCGGGGATGTTGTCTCGCGTGGCGGACAGTATGTATTGGATGAGCCGGTATCTGGAGCGGGCGGAGCATACGGCGCGGCTTGTCGATGTGGAGTTGCAGCTTTGGCTCGACCAGTCACCGGAAACAGGGGCTGGGCGGTGGCGATTTTTGTTGGAAGCGTTGCGGACGCCGGCGGGGCAAGGACCGATCGATCCGACGAGGCTGGTGGATTCGCTGGTGTTCAGCCGAAAGAATTCGTCGTCAATCGTGTCTTGCATTGCGACGGCGCGGGAAAATTTGCGGCATGTGCGGGAACAGTGCAGTTCGGAGATGTGGGAGCAGCTGAACCGGCTGTATCTGGAAGTGATGGATGCGCGGCCGGAAGAAGAGTGGATGCTGAAGTCGCACGGATTTTTCCGCGCGGTGCAGGAAGGCGCGCACCTATTTCAAGGGATTACCGACGGGACGATGAGTCACGGCGAAGGCTGGCAGCACATCCAGCTGGGACGGTACGTCGAGCGGACGGATACGTTGGCATGTTTGATGGAGACGCACTTTCGGCGGACTTCAGCGCCGGCGGATTTGGCGGCGGACCAGGTTGTCGAGAGCGCGGAATATCTGGAGTGGGTGGGATTGCTGCGGGCTTGCGTGGCCTTTGAAGCGTATTGCAAGGCGCATACCGCGGCGATCCGGCCACTGCGCGTGGCGGAATTTTTGCTGCTAAATCCGGAGTTTCCGCACTCGGTGCGGTTTGCGGTCGATCGGGTAAATGCAGCCCTGCACATTATCGGGGATTTGACGGAGCGGAAGGCGAAGACTCCGACACGGATTGCGGGGAGACTGCGAGCGCAGCTGAGCTTTAGCCAGATCGAGGAGATTGTCGCTAGCGGAGCGCACGCGTATTTGGAGAATGTGAGAAGCGAGTGCGCGCAGATTCATGCGGCGATTCATCAGGTTTATTTTGATTACGCGATTGAAGAGAATCTGGCGTCGTAGACGGGAGCGGAATGGCCTATTCGGTAAGGCATATTACGAATTTTCGGTATGAGCCGGCAGTGCGCGAGAGCGTGATGGAAGTGCGGATGCAGCCGCGAACGGATTTTCGTCAGCGGTGCCTGAGTTTTTCGCTGTCGATAGAGCCGCGCGCGAACACGATGGTGTATCGCGATTTTTACGGGAACGCGGTACACAATTTTGATATTCCGGAGCGGCACGAAGTGATTGACGTGATGGCGCAGGCGATCGTGGATGTGTTGCCGATGCGGGAGTTGGACGTGAACGCTGTCGAGGACTGGGACGGACTCGATCGGCGCGTGGCGCAGACCGATTATTGGGAAATGATGGTCCCGAGTCATTTTGCTACGCCGACGCCGCTGCTGGACCAGCTAGCGCGCGAATTGGATTTGCGGAGGCGCGGGAATCCGCTGGAACTGCTGCGGGAATTGAACGGGCGGCTGTATGAGAAGTTTGACTATGCGCCGAACACGACGGCGGTGGATTCGCCGATTGACGATGCGCTGCAATCGCGGCGCGGGGTGTGCCAGGATTTTGCGCACATTATGACAACGCTGGTGCGGCTGCTGAAGATTCCGTGCCGGTACGTCAGTGGATATTTGTTTCATGAGGATAAGTCGATGGATCGGTCGCCGGCGGGGGCGACGCATGCTTGGGTTGAGGCGTACTTGGGTGAGTTGGGGTGGGTGGCGTTTGATCCGACGAATAATTTGGAGGGATGCGATCGGCATGTGCGGGTCGCGCTGGGTAGAGATTACGCGGATGTGCCCCCGACGCGTGGAGTTTACAAGGGGGATGCGGAGAGTGAGTTGAGTGTGTTGGTGACGGTTACTCCCGTAGATGCGCCGGAGCCGGAGGAGTTGCCGCCGACTACGGTGACGCGGACGAGGTTTCGGAGTGGTGAGGGGAATGGGGAGGCGGAGCAGCCGCAACAGTAGTGGTGGTGAGTCCTGCCCTAGTAGTGACTACCGGAAAATTGGGGGTGGTTGAGTTGGCGCTGAGCTTCGGACATCCTTATCGGATGTCCTCAGAATGACGGCGCTATTTTTTGCGTCGGAGTCGCGTGGCTTCGCTAGTCATGATGCGAGTCACTGATTTGCGCGCGGTCGGATTACGCTTCGATGCGGGTGCCAAGGATTTTTAGGAATTGGGCTAGGAAATTGTGGAGGGCGGGCCAGGCTGGGCCGGAGACTAACGTGCCGTCGGTGATGGCTTGGTCCATTGGGAGATCGACGAAGGTGCCCTTGGCTAGTCGGACTTCGACGCTGGTGCCGGGGTAGGCGCTGCACTTTTTGCCTTCGAGGGCGTCGGCTGCGGCCAGGAGTTGCGCGCCGTGGCAGATCGAGGCGATCGGCTTCTTTGATTTGTCGAAGTGGCGAACCATGTCGAGGACTTTTGGGTTGAGGCGAATGTATTCGACGGCACGGCCACCCGGGATCAGCAGCCCGTCGTAGTCTTCGGCCTCGATTTCTTCGAACGTCGCGTTGAGCTTGAAATTGTGGCCGAGCTTTTCGGTGTAGCTCTGGTCGCCTTCGAAGTCGTGAATGCAGGTACGAACGAATTGGCCGGATTTTTTCCCAGGACAGACGGCATGGACGGTGTGGCCCACCATGAGGAGGGCCTCGAAGGCGACCATGACTTCGTAGTCTTCGACGTAGTCGCCGATGAGCATCAGGATTTTCTTTGGCATGTTTGGCCTCCAGAGTTTTGGGGAGTAGAGGATATCACGACGTACTGAATCGCTGCGCCGGAGACGATGATCAATCGACGGGCACGAACACCCATCCGCGTGTTTACAAAGAATGGCGACTAGTGCATTGCGCCAGCGTTACCCGGACCACCTGTCGGCTGCAGGCGCGGAAGGCGCTGATCTACCGACGGCAATGTTGGGAATTGCGCGTGCGGTTCGGTCTGATACCAGTAAGCGACGGAATAGAAATTGTCGGAGCGGTGATTCGCGTGCCCATGCTCGATCGTGGCTCGCAGCGATTTCGTAAAGGTGATCGGTGAATCTAGATGGAATCGGTAGGCGGAAGTGCGAGTGCCAGCGTGTTCGTCGCCGACCACTCGAGCGCCGAATAGGCGATAAGACGAAGTGCTGCGGCCGAAGTCGTAGGCGCCTAGGAAATAATCTTCCGAGCCTGTACCGGTGATCGTCGGGTGTGCGTCGCCGTCGATGAAAAACATGTCGTCGCCTTCGCCCCACCAGTAATCCTGATTCTGGAGGACCGACATCGTGACGCCGACGAATTGTCCCTTCCCTGTTGCTTCCATCCAGACGTAGTTGTCCTTGCCATCGAGATTTTTGGCGTTGTCGACCCGCGGGTCGCCGTTGTTCACCCAATCGTTGGTCCAGCCATGATTGGGTTGAGCTTGGCGAAATTGCGCGTGGAAATAAAGCGTGCCGGCCGGGAGCGGATGCGAAAGGGCGCGATAGTCGAGGTTGTAATAGAAGGCGTCGACGTTGTCCTTGCCTTCGTTGGTGACAGTGATAAGCGCGTGCTTCTGGAACGGCATGGGGAAAAAGGAATTCAACGCACGTTCGTGAGCAACGGAGAGAAGTTCGGATTCCCAGGTGTAGTATTCGCCGAGTCCGAGGCCGAAGAAATCGCCGAGGGGGGTTTCTACGCTCGGCGTCGACTCGCCGTCCCAAAAGATGCGCAAGACGATTTTCTTCAGATGGTAGCTCTCATCACTGGCGAGCGTGAACCAGATGTGGGTTAGCGTCGCGGGGCCGTCGACGTCGAGGACGGTGAGCGTCTGGCCGGGTGCGATTTTGCGATAGTCGGCGTTGCCGCCGGAGCGGTCATAGCTAGAGACGCGGTTGAGGACGTAGTCCTGGGATTGCGTTAGATCGACCGCGCCTGTCGGAGACTGCGCGAAAGTGGACGTCACCACGACTACAAAAATTGCGAGCGAGAAGAAAATGGAACGGAGTGATCGGGGCATCGTGGCCTCCTTTTGGGTTTGAATGATTTGCTGGGCGGATTGTGTATCGGAATCGGACTCGAGGCAAGGAGGGCGTTGGCGAGCGGCGCTGTGGCGGAAACGGCGGAGCGGAAAAAAAGCGAGAAGGATCGAGGCGGCTTCAGCCCTGGCAAGCCAGGGCGCAGCAGCGCTGCGCCCTTACATGCCACGGCACTTATTGGGTTTGAGTCGAGGCCAGGGCTATGCCGGATTCCTGGATGGTGAGCATATCGGTGCGGCGCTTTTCCCATTCGAGAAGCGTCAGACCGTATGAGGCGAACAACCGGCGGATCCGGACCGAATCCCAGCGCAGAACATTCTCAAGCACGGGTACCAACACGCTCATCGCGTTTTCGCTGAGGACCGTGCGCTTGGCAACGCGGGTGATGTATTTGGCTTCGGAGACCGCGATGGTGAGGCCGTCGTACTGATTGACGTGCATCATCACCGGAAGGTCGGAACTGCCGTCGCCCATATAGATGATCTGGTCGTGGCTGATGCCGAGTTGAGCGCGAAGCTCTTCCAGCACCGTGATCTTGCCCCAGCCGGCTGATGCGCGAATGATCGAATCGACTTCGCCGGTGGCTTCGTTGTAACGGAAACGCGTGCCAAAGATGTGGTCGCGCGGGACGATGCCTTCGAGCGCCGACTGAATGATCTCCTGCGGCGCCGCCGAGATGACGTAAAAATTGAATTTGTAGCCCTCGGCAAGATTGTTGAGGGCGCGCGCGAACAGAGCGACATCGTGCTTGAGGCGAATGCGTTTGCCAGTTTCGATCAAGTGCTCGCGTCGTACGCGGCGGAAATCCGGATCGTGAAGAATGAGATAGGAGAGCTCGGCTCCCTGCTGTACGAGGTTCATCTGCGACAATCCGGTGACCTTGTCGTGGAACGAGTCAAAACCGATGAGTTCGCTCAGCACGACCCCAGAGTCGTTGAAGCTGAGCGTCTGGTCGAAGTCGCTGGCCAGAAGATACTGCTTTACCATGTTCTAGTACTCCCTTTTTGCTAGCCTGCACTTACACCATAACTGGAGAAGTAAAAGTGCCCGTCACGAATTATTTTAATGGTTTCTATGCGTATAAATCGTGAATGTTTCGTGAGCATTTTCTTAGATGCGATTGGGAGGTAAATGGTTATAAATAAACAGGTTGAGCAGATGTCGACCGTTGGTGATATCAGTTGCAACTGCTCTAGGGAGGGCGAACGGCAGGAGAAAGGGCGCTAATCGGTTAAGGATATTGGGTTTGCCGACCACCAGCCGCAAAGAGTTATAATATTTGTAATATAAGGATTACTTAGATGGAGGCAACGGCGGGCTGAGGGCCTCGGGCCGTCGGAGAAGCGCGCGGTACAGGCTTCGAGCGGGAGGAAGTCACTCATTCGTCGCATCGAGCGTTAAAGGCGCGAAGGTGCGCAAGAGCCTGTGTTATCAAGGTCGCAATCATGGCGATCCACTTAATCCGTCGACGCGTCGAGTCACATCTGGTGTTTTCTCGAAGGAAGAACTTGCTCGCGTGGGGATTTGCGCTGGCGATTGGAATTGCGATCGCGCTGGCTCTGCTGTTTGGCGGTTAGACTCGCGCACTGAGATGGCCACGGCGCTTGGTTGAATTCCCTGAACTGACGGTCAACATCTGGGGTTCCAACCTCTTATAGACGGATACCCGCCAGGTCTGCCGATTAGCGATTCCTCCGCGACTTCCCGCCGCGCGCGATTTGCGTCAGCGTCTGCGTGTATTCAGTAATGGCCTCGGGCACGATGCGGCTCCGCACGAATTGGCCTTCGCGCTTGCACTCGACGAGGCCCGCTTCCACCAAGACCTTCAGATGATGGGAAACGGTCGCGGGCGTAACGCCGCGCATGGCAACCAGTTCGCTGCAGTTGACGTGATCTGTAGCGGAAATAGCCTCGAAGATCATGAGGCGGGTTTGGTCGGCCAGGGCTTTTGAGATTTTTTCTACTTGAGAGCGATCCATCGTTGCTTCCAGTTTAGCGAAGTAACCGGAGACTGGCCAGTCGCACGAAAGGTGACGAAGGCGGTTTGTCAGGCACACGTATATATTCCCGAATAACTCGAGAGGAGAAGTTGTAGCTAAGCGTCCGCCGGATGACTTCAATTCGTTGGCGATGACGGGTCCGCACTGCCTGCAGAATTCAGATCGAGAAACCACGCGTGAGCCGTATCGCCTGGCGCGTAACAATTTCCGTCGGCTGCGTAGGTAGCCGCGCACTTCGAGGTGCGCTCTTTAAGTCGTGGCGATTGGGCGAACTGCCAGATTGCCGCATATGGAACACCGCCAGCAGCGACCGGTGGAGCGGCCTTTGCGGGGGCGCACCCAGGCGCAGGCGGGCAAACATCGTTGTAAATCCAATAGACAAGCTCGCGATCGCCGACGTGACTGCGAATGTCGTCGGCGGTGAGAACTGTGACGCCGCCTTCGTCGACGGGAACTCCGGAGCAATAGACACCAGGGCGATAGCCGGCGCGAGTCAGTTCGTCGGCCCAAACGCGCAAGTAGGTGTGAAACGTCGGCGTGAGCCGGCCGCCGTCTTCGATGTCCAGGAAAATAATCGTGTGCGGAGCGAAGCCTTCAGTTTTGGCTGCGGCTGCCGCGTTGTGGGCGTCGAGGCTTCCCTTTTCGCGAGCCTGGGCATCTCTCTTCACTTCGTTGGGGCGGCGAGCGCAATAGAGGGCCACGAATCCGAAGCCGAGCGACTGCATGAGTTGATGCTTGCCCCGCCAGGTGTTGCTTTTTTCGCCTGGCGGCGGACCGAGCCAAAAACCGGAGAAGGCGAAGGTCTTTCGGAGCGTGGGGAGGGCGTCATCGCCGGGGTAAATGTTGCGATCGAAGCCGAGATACGTCGCGGCCGGCGAGGGAGGTGGGGCATCGACTGCACTCGAATGCGGGTCGGGGTTGGAACTTGAGCTTGAGTTTGATGGCATGTTGCCCGACCTTGGGTCTGCCTTACACGATAGTGCGGAAAGGCAGCTACAAGTCAGGACCGCAAGAGCGAGAAGGGTCGGCAAGGCGGATTTCGTGGATCGCATGCCTCGACTGTAACGCATCGCAATGGAAGGAAAAAGGAGGAGCGAAGATTTTCGCGGCGAGTTCGATTCAACACGCGGATGAACGGTACGTGCCATGCTCAGCAAGCCGAAGGATTTTGCTCGAAGACTGGACTTCACTTCACCTCGACATCGTTGCCCGCGATCACGGACTTAACCGGTTGGCTTCTTCGCTCTATGAGCTATGAACGCTAAGACATCGCACCAGAACGACGTGAAGCAAAATGCTTGGCTGTGACCTCGGACCGAATGCTAACGAGCACGGACCGACTTAGTCGTTGCTGGATTTTGTTCGTTCTAAGGGTATCTAGGCACGAAGCCGATCAAGTCTGTTGGCTCTTAATTCCTCTATTTTTTCTATTTTTCCTGAACTACCCAGGGCTATGCTCGCCCGACAGTAGTAACCTCAACTCAAGTTACGCTGAAATACAAACGCAATACAGACTCTTCCGGCCACCCGCCCTCCGCCAAACGTCGCCGGCTGAAATCCCCATTGTTTAACCACTTCCATGGCCGCGTCCGTCAAAGGGTGTACGCCATGCACAACTTTTATCTTCATCGAATGTCCCCACTCGTTGATATTCACTGAAAGCACCACCGTTCCCGTAGCCACCGTGTTCCCCGGATACATCGCGTACGAGGCCAACCTGACCTGCGGCGGAACTGCGCTCCCCTCGACACCCACATCCGCTAGTGACCGTGGGGATCTCAGTCCGCCGCCCACCGTCGCAGTCCCAGCCGGGTTGTATGGGTTAAATACAATATAAACGGGCATCCGCAGCGCCGCAGCCTCCCCGTGAAGCCTCCCGGGCGTAAACTTCCAATTCTGCACACCAGACAGCGCGGCGGCGGTCAGCGGTGGTACATCTTGCAGCACCAGCGTGTTCCGCACACTTCCTGAAGCGCCAAGCGTCAGGAGCAGCGCCACCATGCCCGTTGTGGTTGTGTTCACGGGGTAGGGGATATCCGTTGCATCCGCAACATCCGGGAATCCAATCTTGTGCGCATCCCCTTGGCCTTGAGCGCTAACTGCAATCGCAAAACTGAGAAGCATCATCGTCAGTCCAACGATTCTTGCTCGACTCACGTCACTCTCCGTCGCATACGTCCACTCAGCCCAGCATGGACCCCACCGGCAGGTTGACCACGGGACACCGCACCTTCCGTAGCACGTGTTCGGAAGTGGTCCCGCGCAATGCGTCGAGAAATCCGTCGGGACCATCGGTTGTCATGACGATCAGATCGGCGTGAAGCTCATTGGCGGTTTCCAGTATGGTATCCGCCGGCTCGCCGAGCTTGGCCATTTTGTTCCAGGCCCAGCCGGTGTCCTTGGGTATTCTTAGCGATGGCATTTGCGCTTCGGACCCAACGTGAAGCAACGTAACCGTGCCGGTTGGCACCTGAAGGTTGCGGATCAAACGCGCGGTGGCTTCTAAACTCGGGTGTGGACGGGGTTTCATCGTGACCGGGACGAGAATGTTGCGAAGCGAGACCGAGCCGTCGTGCCGCGAGACGAAACCCTCCACGCCGTGCGGAGTAAAAAGCGTCATTTGTCCAGCTCCTCGAGCAATCGGCTTGCCCACTGATCTGTCGAGCCAATGCAAGTGGCCTTCTTGACGGTGGACGGCCAACACGATCAGATCCGTTGGGTTCGCCTCCAAGAACTCGAGACAGGTATTCACCGGGTCCTTGCCCAGTCTAATCGTTTTGGTGACGTCGATACCAAGCTGCGGGACCGCACTTCTGGGACTTCCCTCCGGGATAAGTCCCCAACGTTCCAGCGTGTCCCGGACACCGGGAAAATCGTGCCATTCGAAATTGCCGTTGTCGGTGACATGGAGCATGGTCAGTTTGGCTCCCGCCACCAAAGCGATCTTAAGCGCATGCACGAACGCGACTTCGCTAGCCTCGGAAAAATCCGATGGGTGAAAGATGGATTGCAGCCTGCTTTCGTCGAGCATTTCGGTCCGCGACCAATCACTTTAGACTGGGCTTCTTTCGTTCCAACTGACAAAAGTGCCAGCTCTCGAGCTGCCTCTTTTTCGGCGCCAGCAGCGTGGGGACTTGGGTTGTAAAGGAAGCTGCAAGCAAGCCGCTACTCTCGGCCACCGATGCAATATCGACTCGTGATCGACTAAGGTGGCATGAAACTTCTCTTTGATAGGTTCTGCTTAATCGGTTCACCGGAAATGCGAGCCGAGCCCAAGTTTTCCGTTCAGCGCGTTACCCCGTCCCTACGCATGTCCGCTCGCGAGCGCCATAGGCAACCTTTCAAGCTCCTGCCTTGTCTGCTTTTGGCTCGTTCCTGACCTGTGCACCGGTCGTGGGCAAGGGTGCACGAACCCGGATTCGGGTACCGCGGGAAGGTGCCGATTCGACGGTTAGATCTCCCCCGATCAACCGTAGCCGCTCGCTCATGCTGAGTAGGCCCAGACCTCCTTTTCCCTTTTCAAACTCAGGATCGAATCCTACGCCAGAATCCGAGACGCGAAGCTCCATTCGATCGCCAAGGCCCGACAGCTCTACATTCACCTCGGTGGCGCCGCTGTGCTTTACGACGTTTCGCAAAGCCTCTTGCGCAATCCGAAATAGACAGAGAGTCACATCCTTGGGAATCTCATTCGGTATGCAATCGTGCACAAACTGCACTTCCAGATGGTGACTCTCAGACAATTCTCTGCAGAGGCCAGTTAAGGATGGCACCAAACCGAGAACGTCCAATTTGGAGGGGTGAAGCCGATGGGACAGGTCGTGGATATCGGAAGAAGCTTCATCGGCAATCTCCGCAATGTTGTGAAGCTTTTGTCGAGAACTGATGGAAAGCTCAGTTGTGCCTTGCTGCAGCTGCTCGACACAAACTTGAAGCAGCGCCATGCGTTGGCTCAAGTCGTCATGAAGCTCTCGGGCAATGCGAGTGCGCTCTTCCTCGTGCGCGGCGATCAGTCGTCCCGACATGTAACGAAGTTCCTCTTCTGCCGCCTTTCGTTCGGTAATGTCTTGAACTGTGCCGTGCAGTTGCACGACGCGTCCGTGGCTATCACGCTGGGTTTCACCCCGGGCAAAGACCCATCGCTTCGTGCCATCCGGACGGACCATCTCAAGGTCGAGTTGGTAACCTACTCCACTATGGAGCGCCTCTTGCACGGCGCGCCGCAACTGGTCCCAACTTTCTGCTGTGTAGACTTTTAGGTGATCCTGAAAGCTGGGAGCGGGCAGATTGGGATTTCGACCACTAATTCGATAAAGTTCTTCCGACCAAGTGACCGAGTCAGTTGCCACTTCCCATCGCCAACTGCCCAGCTTTGCTAAATGCTGCGCTTCGGCGAGTTCAGCGTCTCTCCTACGTAGCGCTTCTTCCGTGTGTTTGCGGGCTGTGATGTCAGCCACGATTCCCCGGATGCGCTGCATTCTACCTTGACTATCAAAGAATGCGTGTCCGCGTGCCTCCAGCCAAATTATGCTCCCGTCAGGACGTAATATCCGATAGCTGGTCTGATAGGCAGGGTTCTCAGGGGTAAGAGTAGAATCGGTAGCAGCGTACACACCGCGGTCCTCTGGATGAATCCTGGCAACCAATTCCCGGCCGGTATCCCGCGTGGGGTCATTCATCCAATTGAAAATGTCTGCACATCGCCCAGATCGGAGAATCACATCAGTTGTCACATCCCAGTCGAACGCATACGCCCTTCCGGCCTGCACCGCCAAACGTAACCTCTCCTCACTTTCTTTGAGTTCCGAGTCCGCCAGTTTGCGCTCCTCTACCAGAGCTGCCAAAACCATAAAAGGCGCCGCTGTGAAGAATAGGAAAAGCTGCAGCGACATGACCTGGTCAAATGGCCCCGGTTCAGCGAACGGACCGCGCCCACGGACCGCGCCCCAAATGGACAAAAACATGACAGCAATCATCGAAGTGCTGACCCCGATCGCTCCGAAACGCAAGGCGGACCACAGCAGGCACGGCACCAGAGAATAAAGCATCACGGTCGAATAACTGTGACCGGCGGGAACGAAAGTCACGTATGCGACGACTACAAGAGCAGCGAACTGAGCTACTGCTTCCAGACGGTAGGCCTGGGGTTTTCTCAGCCATGCACGTCCGTCCGTAGCCCAGCTCAAAATGACTGGCGTCAGCGTGAGAAAAGCCAATACCTCGGAAAAAAACGAAATCCTCCAACCGAACCAATAGTCTCCACTGATGCCGGGGGCGGCAAGAAATGCCGCAGCGGACTGCGCCAGAATTACCGCGAAGAACAAATACTTAGCCACGGCCTTTACACTGGTCAGCCTGGGTACGCCATGGAAGAAATGGCTAAGGCACAATGCCGCAACTAAGACTTCGATCGTATCAGCCGCAATGAACCAAGCGATCGAACCAAGCGGCAGGCCCTCCTGTAGGTCGAATAGAGCAATACTTGCAAAGGATGTTGGAATAAGTATTGGCCAGATTCTGCGCGGCACCAGCGCTAACACTGCTACCAGCAAGGCATTGGTTGGCCAAAGGGGCCAAACCGTTTGTGGATGCAGCATCAGCGCCCATTCCAGTCTTGGAGCGAAGTAGGACGACGCGGCTACAAGACACACGAGTAACGCGGTGGGGAAGGGCGAATCCAGCCCTCCAAAATTCGAGAAGGAATGGCGCCGGATAATCGCTATGTGCCAGCTCCCTTCGGCTTCTGTCAGTTAAAGCTTCGTCGCGCAGCCTTACATCACTTGGGTTCGCAGCTATTTTTCGGAAGGGGAAATGGACTGCAATCCGAAATGAAAATTTGCAGATTGCCCATCCGCCTGGATAACGTACCGTACCACGTCCCACAGGAACAACAAGAAATGATTGGATATCAAATCAAGTAAACATCCGAAGTACTGGAACTTAACTTGGGAACTAGCCTTCACTTGGCCGGTCTCCGCGTCATCTCTAACGAGGCCGGCCGTTTGCAAGAGCTTTTTCTTTCGCTCATGACTCGAATTGAGCACAGCTCTTCGTCGGCGCACGACGGGCTTCTATCTTTGGAGCGACTTTTCATCGGCGTCACCCGTACTTGCTCAGCCCGTTGCTTTCATCCATTGTGTGTTACATATCAGTTATATATTCGATCAGTGACGACCACGATGAGTTTTTCAATCTCCCCTTTCAGGGAGGCGGGTAGCCTAATCAATCAGTCGATGACTTTCGCACCATAACGCGGTCCTGGCATCCCCGCACAGGCATCACGTAGGAATTCCAATATGGTGATATCGGCGCATTTTCTCACCTCGGTTCGGGAATAGTGTTCATCAGCGTTCGTGTACTGTAGCCCACTCCGGTAGCCGCGTTGATCAGGCACCAGTCCAGAAATGCCTGTCGGAATTGATTCGAGGCAATCTTTTCAGGCCCGTTTAAAACATCTTTGTTCTAAACTTCGCGGCGTGTCCATTCGATGAGCCGCTTGGGTCGTACGTAGACATCACGAAAGCGAGGCTCGCTGACTTTGCGGAAACTCTTGCTCAACCTCCACCTCTGGGCGGGCTTAATCGCCGGAGTGTTCCTCATTCTTCTCAGTGTAACCGGCAGTTTCATGGTCTTTGAGGACGAGATTGACCGCGCTTTGAACCCAAAACTGACCTGGGCCACACCGCGCGAAAAGCGATTGTCGCTAACCGAGATGAAATCTGGGCTCGAGGAGAAGTATCCCGGCCGAACTGTGGTTAGTTTTTCCATTTCGCCAAGGAGTGACCTCGCGTGGGGAGCCACTCTTCAATCAAACTCTCCTCAGGACCCATTGAATGTCGCGTTCGACCAATTCACGGGAGACGTGCTCGGCACTGACTCCGACCGCAACCACTTTGTAGGTTTCGTACACGATTTCCATCTTCGTCTGATGATGGGTGATACCGGTGGCACGATCGCGAGTTTGGTGGCCGTGCTTCTGCTTTTTCTGTCCCTTTCGGGCATCATTCTTTGGTGGCCGCGCAAGCTGTCGACCGTGAGCTGGCGTAGCCAGATAAAAGAGCTTAACTTCGAGTTGCATCAGTCGCTTGGAATCTACGTTTCGCTGTTTCTGATGATCTTCGCTATCACTGCAATCGTCATCCACTGGGAGAACGAAGCCACTCAGCTGGCTAATCGAATCAGTGGTTCGGCAGCGCTCCCCTCACCACCTCGACCGCAACCTCTGACACCCAATACCCCCACTCTTAGCCCTGACCGATTGCTGTCCATCGCCGAATCAGCAGCACCTGGGGCACATGCGACGTGGATTCTGCTTGTTGGTAATCCGGTTCGAATCGCCATGAAGTACCCGGAGGACCGAACTCCGTCTGGCCGCACCAATATCTTCATTGACGCTTACTCAGGCGTCGTACTCTACAACCAGAACTCCCGCACAGGGCCTTTGGGCTATCGGATGGTAAAGCTTTGGAATCGGGAGATTCACACGGGCGACATTGGTGGCCTCCCCACACGAATCCTGGTTTGTGCGCTCAGCCTGACTCTACCGGTGATGGCAATTACTGGCCCGTTCATTTGGTGGAATCGTCGCCAACAAAAGCCAAAGTCCCGGTAAGTCGAGCCGGCTCAGACGGTCGACGCAACACTCTCGTAGTCGCTTAATCCCATGGCGCTTTGCCGGAAGGATCCAATCTCCAGTACTGTAATCATTTGGACCTGAACAGGGCAGTCTTTTCTTTGAATTCAGTTTTGCAGGCGAGTTTAGGCTTTGAAATTCCTGCACTTAAACCTCGAGATAGTGTTGCGACCACCTGTTGAATCCACCCGGGTAACCAGACATCACTAACCGTGTCAGCTCTGTCAAATCGCTTTTCGAGCAGACTCCTCCGTGCCACTGCGAAGAGTGGTTTTCGTTGTCCTTTTGGAAGTCTGCTCGACAACCACAGCTCGTCCGTAAGCAACCAAAGTTTACTCGGGTCGAGGGAGCCGACACGGTTATGCAGTCAAATAGATTCAGGTTTCCGAACGACGTAATCAGGCAGTATCGCGATCCATGACGTTGCTAGTGAACTTCGGCTAGAAGGTTGTGCCGCTTCTTTGTGTCGCACACGGTGGGCAAGCTTTTTCTCAGGAGCTGACCGAAGCGCTCAGCTCTGATCTCGTCTGATTCCAGGCAGAAGGCATGCCCTAGCTCGTGGCTAACTGCAAAATCCAGTAAGTTACCGAACGGGATATTCCACTTCGTCGCCAATTCAAGCTCCCGCTTGGGCTTGTGGACCAGCAACGCTTCATCGAAAAATGTCTGGCGATGTTCCAAGTGACTGAAAGCGGGGCTGGCTGGGTCTAAGTGAAGCTGGGAGACGAGCTGTATCCAGTCGTCGGACCGAATCAGCACCCAAGTCCATTTCCCCAGTTTTTCGGCATCGTATTTCTGCAGCACCGCTCGTAAGAAGGCGGTCTGCACCTGACATTCCGCGACGGTATATGGACCCGCGCAGAAAAACTCTTGGCCCGCCTGCGTAGCCACTCTCATCCTGAGCCCATTTAGATGGGAGGCCGACTGACCCTCAAGAACGCTGCATTGCGCGAGCACAAGCAAACACACCAGTAGCTTCGGCATTTTCTTCATGGAGTCCCCAGACTACGAACTGCGCTTTCGCGGAACAGTGGGCCAAGTGAGCGGCAGCCTCAATAGCGCAGGGCTAAAATGAGTGCTACTTGCACATAACCCGGCAAGAGCTGGCGATTCAGCGGGTTCCGGCTGGGGATGTCCTGATTTTCTTCGAGACGAATCCCGCGGAATTGCTAAACTAACGGTCAACTTTTGACGGAGGCTCGCGTGTCTGTTCCTTCCCTAACCCGGGTCCCCTATCGCTTCAGCATTTTTGAGGCGGATCAACAGACCGGCGAACTCCGCAAAAACGGGACCCGGCTCAAAATTCAAGACCAACCTTTCCAAGTCCTGTTACGGCTTCTGGAACGCCCCGGCCAGATCGTCACTCGAGAAGAGCTCAAGACCGCTCTTTGGTCAGCCGATACTTTCGTTGATTTTGACAACGGCCTGAATATGGCGGTCAAACGCCTTCGAGAAGTGCTTGGAGACGACGCCGAACGCCCAAAATTCATCGAGACGCTCCCCCGGCGCGGTTACCGCTTTATTGCACCGGTGGAGAACGGCAGTGCCATAGTCGAAGTGTCTACATCCTCTCCGGCTACGAAAGCTCTTCCCACAACCACCAAGAAGTGGGTAATTCTGATTTCGCTGCTTTGCCTCTTCGTTGTCGCGGGAATACCTGTGTGGTGGAAGATGGGCATTTCGCGCCCCATTCCGCGGGTTGTCGACTCCGCTCCGATTACGACGGACGGAATACCGAAATCCCAGGCCACCTTCAAGTTGGTGAGCGATGGTGCCCGGCTCTATTTTCAAGAAGGGTTGTTGAACGAGATTGAACAGAACACGGTTCTTGTTCAGGTGGCGACCCACGGAGGTGAAACCGCCCTCATCCCGACTCAACTGAGAAATCCTATAGTCTACGACTTCTCCCAGACCCGGTCCGAGCTTCTTCTAAGTGCAGGCGACTTCGAGCGTGCTGATTCTGACGCGTCAGGTGAACAACGCGACGAGCCGAGCGATGAGCGCCCTCTCTGGGCTTTGCCTCTTCCTGCGGGACCTCCTCATCGGCTTGGCGACATCGCCGCTCACGACGCGTCCTGGGCGCCCGATGGAAGCCATCTGGCCTTTGCGAATGGCAAGGACGTATTTCTCGCCAAGGCGGACGGCAGCCAAGTCCGCAAACTCGCCACCGCGAATGGCTTCGACGTTTCCTTCTGGATTCGCTTTTCCCCCGATGGAAAGCGATTGCGCTTCAGTGTCACCCGATTCCGACGTCCCAAAGATGAAATGGAAGACAACGAGATTATGGAGATGGCCGCAGACGGAACTGAACTACACCTCTTGCCGATTAACGGCAGCTGCTGCGGTATGTGGTCGCCCGACGGAGACTACTATTTCTATCAAAAAGGCCGTGATACTTGGGCGCTACCTGAGCGGCATCTCCTATTTGGTAAGGTAAGGGTTGACGACGCCGTTCAGCTGACCTCTGGGCCGATCCCCTACGATCCACCAACGCCAGGTGCCAACGGGACTGAGTTATTCATGATTGGTCATCAGAATCGAGTAGAATTGGTTCACTATTCCAACGAAAAAAAGCAATGGGAGCCCTTTCTCGGTGGCATCTCGGCGGGAGAGTTACAAGTGTCACCGGACGGCCAATGGGTCGTTTACTCAACCTTCCCGCAGTCCAATCTGTGGCGAAGTAGATTAGACGGCAGCGAACGCTTGCAGCTGACATTTGCGCCGATCAACGCCCATGAACCTCGCTGGTCGCCGGATGGAAAACAAATTCTGTTCACCGATTTCCCGTTCGGAATTCTTATCATTTCCGCAAATGGTGGTGCCCCTCGGCAACTTATGCCCCAGGACCACCCGGAGTCCATTGGCGCGGCAGCATGGCTGCCAGACGGAAACTCTATTGTCTTTGGGCGTCACATGGGCTGTCCCGGGCGCGACATCTCCTGCTGGGGCATTTTTCGTCTGGATCTGAAGACCGAACAAGTCTCTAGAATTCCTGATTCAGACGAAATGGTTGGTGCTCGTCTTTCCTATGACGGCCGCTATGTCGCGGCCCTTCCTATGGGTCGGAAGAAGAACGAGGTGATGCTTTATGACTTTCAGACACAAAGATGGACGGAACTCGCCAATGCGTTTGGCTCGATCACTTGGTCCCACGACAGCCGGTCGATCTACATGCACCTGAAACACCAAAAGGAACCGGCAGAACTGATCCGCGTCAGCGTTCCAGACGGCCGAGTTCAACGCGTACTCGATCTGAAGGGTATGACCTTAGGTGGCTTTTGGCATGATTGGGTGAGTCTTCTTCCTGATGACTCTCCTCTCCTCATGCTCGACAGGAGCACGGAAGAAATCTATCGACTCGACCTCCAGTACCGGTAGTTGCCGACCGGTTCTGAAGCGAGCACCAAAACACGGAGTACTTGCCCGGTTAGTCGTGCCGCGACGAACAGCGCTCGTTGCGGACGAGCGCTAGCGAGCTTCCATCCGTCGCTGTCGTTAAGCCACGGTTCTCTTCAAAATGTAGTCAAGGCCGCCGACTCGGAACCATCGATACCCAAAGGGTTCGAGCAGGAGTTGATGACTCGTTGCCCCATCAGCAGTGCTGTTCTCCCCGGAAAGCAGATTCACCAAGCACTCCGAATTTTCAACTCCGACCGAAAACGTTATCTCACGCGGGACCGCCGTAAGATTGTGAATCACAACCACAGAGTTGTTTCTCCAATCGTAACGGAGAGCCAAAATCTCAGCCGTTCGCGTCTGCAGGACGGTAAATTTTCCCCATCCGATTTCCGGCGCTTCTTTCCGCATCCGGATCATGCGTTCCATCCAGTTCATGAGCGAATTGGGATCGCGTCTTTGTTGCGCGACGTTCACATGTTCGAATCCGTACGCGCCGCCGCTGATCACGGGCAGGACGGGTTTGTCGCTTTTTGTAAATCCACCGTGAGGTTCCGAAGACCATTGCATCGGCGTTCGCGCACAATTTCTCTCCGGGAGCCGCAAATTGTCTCCCATACCGATTTCATCGCCGTATCGCAGAACGGGAGTTCCGGGCAGACTCATCAAGAGGCTGTAGGCTAGTTCCAGTCTTCGACGGTCTCCTTGCAGCATCGGAGCAAGGCGCCTTCTAATTCCTCGATCGTAGAGTTGCATGTCTCTCTCTGGGCCAAGAGCCGCAAACACCGCATTTCGCTGCGCTTCGGTGAGCCGCCCCAGATCTAACTCGTCGTGATTCCGGAGAAAATGGCCCCATTGCGCGGTGGTTTCCGTTACTTGCGTATCCTTTAATGCCTTTACCAGCGGTCTGCCATCACCGGAAGCCAGCGCGTAGAACAGATGTTGGTTGACCGCGAAGTTGAACATCATCTGTAGTCGCTCGCCGGCCTCACCGAAGTAGTTCATATCTGTTTTCGGCACTACGTTAGCTTCCGCCAGCACGATTGCGTCGCCCTGACGCCACGACAGAAATTCCCGGAAGGTCCGCAACATATCGTATTGCTCGGTTGGCTTTGTAACCGCAGCGCCTTTCGTCGCTATCACGAACGGGACCGCATCCATTCGAAATCCAGACACACCAAGCTGAATCCAAAATCCCATGATCTTCAAGATTTCGGCCTGAACCTCAGGATTCGATGTATTCAAGTCCGGTTGAAAATCGTAGAAGCGATGGAAATACCATTCGCCAGCACTCTTGTCATAATTCCAAGTAGATTTCTGGACGCCAGGGAACACCACTCCATCGTTCGCGTGCTTTGGTTTCTTCTTCGACCATACGTACCAACCGCGATAGTTCGATTTCGGATCGGAGCGTGCCTCCAGAAACCACGGGTGTTTATCCGAAGTGTGATTGACGACGAGGTCGATGATCAGACGAATGCCGCGTTGTTTGCAACCGTGGGCGAACTCCACAAAATCTCCGAGAGTGCCATAGCGAGGATCGACATTGTAATAGTCTGCGATGTCGTATCCATCGTCGCGAAATGGAGAAGGCTGAAACGGCATCAACCAGATCGCCGTCACGCCGATTCCTTGAAGATAATCCAGTCGGTTCATCAGCCCGCGAAAATCACCGATGCCATCTCCGTTCGCGTCCATGAACGTGGAAATCGACAGGCAATAGATGACGGCGTTTTTGTACCAGAGGTCATTGATCATGAAGTGGATTCTCGCTCGATTCCGGTCAAATGAACAAGCCACGCATATGGATAGCGAATTCCGTTCGATTTCCTAATCCATTGCCGCCAGATAACATTCCTCGTCTGTGCATCAGGAGATATTAAGGGACGATCTTTGTGAGCGAATTGTATGACCGGCCCCAACAAAGATGTAGCAGGTCCCTATTATTCGTGCAGCAATCGGCTTCGCGCCCCTACTCTCGATGATTTCATCAATCTTGAGGTGTTCAAAAACGATCCGCTCAATCCAGTGTATGTTCGAAAAGTTGGTATAGGGTCTCGCGTGACTGCCGGGTGGCGGCCATGGTCGAGGAATATTTTGAGGAGCGGGCCCAATTTTTCGACTTCCTACAGCAGATATGTGGATACTCCCTTGGTAATCCGATGGCATTCGCCTTCAGCAGTGCCGATGTCAGATCGAACTCAACGTCGGGAATTGAATCTGGTCAAAACGGTTTCTGCGGATATATCGAGTCGGTCTAAATCTGCGCCGTAAACTGTCTCGACATAATTGAGAAGGTCAGTTTGAATGCGGGGTAAAGTGTCGCGATCTTGCTCTAGATCGCTCAAGCATTTCTTGATGAAGATTTCGCGCTCTGCGTTCACCATAGAACCTACTCATCCCCGGAATCACAACTGAACGACGGGGCCGCGATGGCGTTTGTTTCGATCTGATCTACCTAACAAGCGGTAAGCCCTTCTGGATCGAGTCCCTCGAAATTCGTTACGCACGATGCTGCGGAGGTCTGAGAAATACTTCTCGATCTTCTCCGGGTCTTCTTCGATGGCGATCTTCCGAGACAGCGCTGTGGCCTTAATGAAGTTAAACACTCCCCCTCCATTTGTCGCGCAGGACTGCAACGTATCAGCGCCCCTGTGCCACCGGAATACAGCCTTCGCCTGACGGGACCGGCTTTTGAGCAGTAGCAGAGACGAGTAGCAGCGTCGCGGAGGACGTGGCAGTGAAGAAGGAGGATTTCTTCGGCGCGTGGCCTGCCAGGTCTTGCCGTTAACGCGAATGGGCGAAGGAGCTCCAGCTCCCGATGCCCCCGTTGATCAGTTTCGACCCAGGCACGAAAACACAAACTCAATCTTCTGAGCAGCAGCAAAAAGCTGCGTCAGCAAATGGAAGTCTGGTTCTATTTCAAACCGGAACCACGGCTGAGAGGCCAAAGACACGCGGCGAAGAATCAAATAGAATCACACCCGCGCTCCTCCCAAGGGCGTTGGGAGAGCGCTGGCCCTCTTGACACATGGAAGTCGCGTTACGAAACAGGTCAATTACCCGACCGAGGCCTATGAAGATTTTGTCCCTCATAGTCGCGAATAAGCCGCCGCCGGTAGCTCCAGCTTAAACATTGGAGTGGGCGCCGGTTTCTGGCGATATTTCATACTGATTTGTCTTGAGGAGCTTCGCGGCTAGGTCGCGTCCGAGGTACTTCTGCATCTGGATTCGCGTCTCCGGATTCGCTGCAAGATAACGATCGAGTGGCCCAATTTCCCAGCGCATGGAGCGAACTGGTCCCACCGCCAGAGCATCAACGTCGGCAGGGGTGCCACTCAAAAGAAGTGCAGAGCCTACAATGTCACCCTCGCCCAGTTCACCGAGGATCCGATCTTCGCTCGCGACCTTTACCTTTCCGCGCACAATGAGCGAAATTGAATCTACGCTCTTACCGCGCGTCAGCAGCTGATCACCGGTCTGTGTGTCGGCCCACGCTCCGATGCTCAGTACTTGAAGGAATTTCCGAGGCGGCAAGTCCTGGAAGATAAGCTGTCGAACCCGTTCTTCCTCAGGCGTCAGTTTGACGGGACGACGCTCGGCGTAAAGGCGCCACGCTTGATACAAATTGATAGCTGAAAAGAGGACCGTCCAACCAAGCGCCGCCCAGAGAGGGTTTGGCTGATGGAGGAAATAAGGTATGGCGATCAACGACGATGCAAGCGCAAACAACCTCAGCCACAAGATATCGCGAACGCTGTAAGCGATCAGCAGCAGGATGTTTCCAGCGTGAAGGAAATAATCTGGGTGAAACAGGTCCATGGAATGAGATGGCACCCTCAACTTCGGGAACGTCTCGGAACCTAAGCTCAGGGATCTGCTTGGTCATCTGTCAAAGGTGACAGCGGTGCCATACGCGGTTCCACGGCTGCTCGTCGATAGCCTTGGTCTGGCAGTCTTGACAGTGTCCGCGTGCCACGACTCGCGTTTTGTATCCTCATGGGAACCTTCCTCCAGTACTGGAGCAATGTCCTACCTGGCACCGCGGGCTGGTCTGCCCCTGTCGTATCTTCTTCTCGCTCTTGGCATTTGCCACGCTCGCAGGCGCACGGCAAAATTAGGGGGACGCAGTCACCTCCAGAAAGCGCCGCGCCCTCCTCTCCGAATACCCAGGCCGCACCCTCTCAATTCACAAAACGAGAAACACATCCAACTCGGCGTCGTTGATACTCCGTTTCCTCAATCGCCGATATTTCCTTCCGGAGCCGCAACCAATTCGGACGCGCCTAACACGGGCCCTGGAGAATCATCCCGGTCGCACAATACCTCTTTCCGGCGAGCAAAGACGACTCGACTTCGCCGCGCTCTTTCGTGGTCGGCGTCGGTAGGGTGGCAGAAGGCATCTCCTGGGCCATCGGCGGCGATGGCAAATTCTATCTGCACAAAAACCGCTTTCGGACCACTGCATTCGGCGGGCACGGCACCGTTGCCTACGATCTGTTCGACGCCGGCACCGCCAGTGGTGATGCCGGTCTCTCAATTCCCATTCGGCAAGGCGGTAACTTGGGGCAGGGGGAATTCCTGGTCAGGATCTTCGGCAAGCTCTTCGTTCTTGCGTGCCGCCGGCACGACGCACAACTATGTTGCCGACCGTCGTCTGGGCTACTTCGTACCAGCAGATGCCAAAAGGGAACGGTATGCATTCCATGGCCGCCCAAGGTCAGGTGCTCGAGGCGCTGTGAGGCAACGATTTCCGTCTGCGTGGTCCGTGAGACCAACCGCGAGCAGATCGTCGCTGTGTGAGCGGCGTCTCGGAGAGACACCGTACGTCCAGAACTGTGCGCGGAACTTCACAGAGTTCAATTCGAAGTCCGAAAGCTAGCGTAGCTTGCCACGGAAGTATCTCTAACGAGACGTGCAGCTTCAAAAATTTTCTGCCATCCAAACATTGCTGTTAACCGTGGGCGCTGGAATTGCCAGGTATTTTCCATTGCGCGATGGAATGGCCCAGCTAGCCCAGATGCTGTCCACTTGCCATATTTGGTGTGCACCGCCCGCTAAATCTATGTACAACAAGCTTTGTCTCAAACCCACCGGATTACTGGCGACAAATAGCCCTTTGGAATCGGCCGCCCAATCTATGGCAACGAAGTGGCTCCAGTTTTTCACCACAAGCTCGCGAGCGGGCTGACCGGAGAGCGAGAGTAGCCGGATTCGGTTACTGGTGGTGCCGAACGTAAGCGCCGCAATTGAAGTTCCGTCTGGGGAAAGCGCCCAACCCCAATCGGCTGTTTGCTTTTGAAGCTTCGCTACTTCGTGTGATCTGCCCGTGACCGGATCAAAAACCGAAATGACTAACTCTTTCGGTTCTTCCTGGCCGAAGGCGCAGATGGCGGCCGGAGCACGCGAACACACATAGTTACCAATCGCTGGGGCCTCAAGCACGACTTGGGGAGGGCCCCCATTGATCAGGGCTCGCATCAAACGTACGGGCTGTGAATTGTCGCTTGGATTTGTGGGTACTGAATAGAGAATTTGAGATCCGTCTGGACTCAACCGGCAAATTGCTGATTTTTTCTCCTGGTCAACGACCAGCATTTCTGCCGAGGTTTGATCTGTCCGCTGCCGAAAAATGTTGGTCGTGCCGGTTCTATTCGAGATGAACAGGACGGTCTTATTATCAGGGGTCCAGTCGAAAGGAAGGTCATCGGCGTCGTCGAACGTGAGCCGGCGCGGCGTGCTGAGTCGTGGTCCTGTGGCAGAAAACTCCGATACGTAGACATCCACTTGTGTCTTAGCGCGGTTAAATACAAGATGCTTGCCATCGGCCGTGACGCTGGGTTTCGCTACAAAACCATCGCCGCTGGTGAGTCTCGTAGAAGGTCCTACAAGATGGCCGGTCCTCAAGTCGATGCTGGCTGCCCAAAAGTTCGAGCTGTTCTGACTAGGCGGCGGTTCATCCATGGCGTAGACCAAGCGTCCATCTGGCAACCAAATGAATCCCCAAACCTCCAGATGCGGATCCGACAGGACAACCCTCTCGGAACCCTGTTCTAGATCAAAGAGCTCGATCCAAACTTCATTTTTATTCGCCCCAGATTTGAATTTCAGATACGCAATCGAGCGCCCATCGGGCGCCCAAACCGGCGATGCAAACCCTCCCTCTGGAAATGACAACAGCCTTCGTTGATCGGCCCCATCAGCCCGCATCAACCAGATTTCCTGTCCCGTTTCGCCGAATCCTGGTCTCTTGAGAAATACAATTTGCGTGCCGTCCGGCGAAACCGAAGCCGACCAACCTTCGTCGCTCAGTTGACGCGGGTTGCCACCCAGGATGGATAAAGTCCACAGATGCTTGTGCGTCTGCGGGATGGCCCACGTCGCCACCAACTGCGAGCTGTCTGGGGACCATCCCAGGGAGGTGACCTCAGAAGCGTTCGGTAGGATAGGGTGCAGCTCACCCGTAGACAGGAGACGTAGGTACGCCCCGGTTTTGTCGGAATATGCTAGGTACTTGCCATCGGGGGAGATCGCAGAAGTAACGATCCCGTTCTCGTTGGCATTCGTCGTCAAATGCCGCAATGTTATCGAAGCTCGCGACGATTTTGATCGCGACGTATGCCGCAGCAACCACCCCGTGGCCAAACTCGCCACAACGCCAATGGCCAGCACCGCCCCACCGAATTGTACGGCTGATGTGAGGAGCGTTTTTGTTCTTACAGTCGACCGGTTATCCCGAGTAGGCACCGCCATTTGGAGAGACGGCGTTCCATCGACCGCGACAGGTGCGAGGAACCGGTAGCCGCGACGGGGGAGAGTCTCAATGAAGCGAGGACTGACAACGGAGTCGCCCAGGGCATCGCGCAGTTTGTTAATGGCCGTGTTCAGGCTGTTGTCGAAGTCTACGAAGGTATCTTGCTGCCAGATTTGGGAGCGCAATTCCTCGCGAGTGACTACATCATTGGGCCGTTGCAACAAGATGCTGAGGACCTGAAAAGGCTGTTCCTGAAGCTTGATGCGTTTCCCTTGCTTGCGCAGCTGGCCTGCGCGTAGATCCACTTCGAAGTTTCCAAAGCGCAGAATGTCAGAGGTCCGTGCTTCGAGGGTCATCAATTCCGGCCTTCTTGCGTTACCGGGAGTGTAACACCGGAATGAACTCTCGTGCGTTCAGTGCAAAATTGCCTGCAGCTCGCTGAGCCGAAGGCTGTTATTCGTTTAGAGGAAATAAGCTGCGCTCAAGCCGCCGTCTATTGTTCTAACTAAAGGCCGGCCCCAAGGTCGCCTCCAAACCGCTCGTGGAGGCGCAAATGAAGCTTTCGATTGGGACGACTTTGCTGATCTGTTTGGCATTTGGAGGACTCAGCAGAGCAAGATCGAATGGTAACTTCAGCTCGAGCGACAAGTCTGCGCAAGGTTCCTCTGCTGGGCATCCTCATGTGAGCATCTCAGTTTATGACCGAGCTGGCGTGCCTAGTGAGCTACTGATCGCTGCCGAAGAGGAGGCGCGTCGAATTTTCCAGCGGGCTGGGGTGGAGACGATTTGGCTAAACTGCTCGGAGCCATTGGTCGCGGGAGAGAGTAGGACAGTGGGTTGCGGAACGGTCGGCTCCGGACATCTCGTGGCAGAAATCCTTCCCCGTGCCAACAGCGAGCGACTCCGTTTTCATTTAGAAGTTCTGGGTATAGCTCTCCTCACTTACAAAGGAGGCGGGTTTTACTGCTATCTTTTTTACGATCGGATTGCTCGGCTGACAGAAGAACACCTGCTTAAGCATAAACTCCTTGCCCACGTCCTGGCTCATGAGACGGGTCATCTTATGCTGGGCTCGAATTCTCATTCTTTGAATGGGATCATGTCGGGACAATGGGGTCCGGAAGGGCTGCGGCGAGTCTCTACGGGAACACTGTCCTTTCATTCATCTGAGTCCAAGCATATGCGTCAAAGACTAAACGCGTTTGTGGCGGATCGAAACGCTCTCAATTCGAAACCTATTTGCAATGACGTAGGGAACGTGCGAACTGGAGGATTTTTGGCGGACGCGCCTACCCTGATCTTGAGCAGGGCACTTCTCAAAAAAAGATTTGACAGAGCCGACATTGTTAGAGATTTCTGGTAACGTCGACAACCAGGAGCTAGTCCAGGTTTCAGGGATAATGTGCTTTCAGGCGGAGCAAGTTACGCGGCGGTTACGCGGAAATCCTGAACCCGTCAACTGACTGAAAACAGGAGAGAAAAATTGGTACCCGGAGTGGGAGTCGCACTCGTGAAGGCTATTGAGCAGACGTAAGTTGCTGGTTTTACACGACGGTAAATCAAGCAAAACAGGCCAAAACGCGGCTATTGGGCACAGCGTTGGTCACTCGGAAGTAGAGTGTGGAACGAGGTGCGGGTCGCGGCAGTTGGGCACAGTTCACTCTATAGTTCGCGGTGGGATTAGCTTTTCACATGGTAAGCCCACCCCGTTTTTCGGGTCTTAAATCATCCCCTCACGAATACAGCCTGTCGGGTATATCTACTTGACTTCATCGGCGTAGGTTTGAAATGCAGGTGTGCAAATGTCTTTATGGGCTCTACGTTGTATAAATTGCGGCAAGGAGTTCGCGCATCGTGTTGTCCACTGCACAGATTTAGCCAGCTTCGTGCTTCCACCCAAGCCTGATATTGAGACAGCCGAATACGAGTGTCCGCATTGCGGGCACACAGCGAGCTACAAACGGTCTGATTTGATTTATCAGGGCTCAACAAAAGATTGGTTGCCTTCCGCGAGAGGCGTTGGACTCCTCTGAACCGCTCTTTCGGCCTTCAGCGTCAAAAGACCGCTTTGGGCGTCCTTAATTGCTCTGTGCTCCTCACAGCCCGCGTCAATAGGGCTGAGAAGCCTCTGTTCGATGGCGGCCAGTGCTTCGTAGATGCGGGTAGGCATCAACACATCGTCAGTTTCCAAAACGGCAGACCTATACGCGTCCTGCCACAGGTACACACCTGGCTTGGACATACAATCCTCTTTTCGGGTGAACGAGGAGATTGTATGTGGCTGGATGAAATTAAGATGTGTCGAAAGGGACAGTGCTTTAAAACGTGCTTTATCTCTGGCACTTGATTTCCCGGCACTGTGCGAGTGGTCTCGAACTGTTTATTTCGACTTAAAATCGCTGCTTTTTAGATGTTGAGTACAAATGTGGGCAGCAAATTCCTTATCGCGTTGGCTTTCGTACAATCGCTTCATTTCGTCCAGCGTCTCACCGACGAGCGGGCCGGAAGCCGTGAACACCCAACCGCATTCAGAGCAGCCGTAACCACGAATGTTGCGGTCGCGACCCATATGAGTTTACGCGCCATGAGGCGATGTACACCCGGTCCCTGGAAACAGCAGTGTTGCGCTTTGCGGCTGCGATGGCCTGCTGTTCTGTGTAGCCTTGGCGCATAAAGCTGACCTGAGTTGCGTATTCTGGATTTGAACGTCGCGCGGCGATAGCGGCTAAGTCAGTTTGAATTTTCTGTAGCGCTTCAATCTTATTAGGATTGAGCTGCGCTTCACGCAAGGCCATGCTTACTTGGCTTGCCTCTTGGTCGGTCAGCCCGCCCAATCTTCGCGAAATTTCGGCAACGTCTGCATAGATTCCGCCTTTCGGGGTAGCTTGAGCGAATGGACCTGTAGGACCCTGCTCGCCCGAAGCGGGCTCCGCTATTGGGGTGGTTCCTGAACTAGCGGCTGCGGGAGCTGTAGGTTCAGCGAGATTCTGGCCAAGTGGCTGCGCAACGTTGAGCTGGTCAGGAGTCGGCGCGGGATTAGGGTTACTCACCGTTGGAGTAACAGGCGCTGGAGCTTCAGCCGGCACACCGTAGTGCCCGTTAGCGCCAACCACTCCAGCAATGTGCGCTTCTGAGCCATGACCACTGTTCCCGTTGAGGTAGTCGGTCGCAAATTCATTTTGAGCGAGCTGTTGACCAGCTTTTTGATTCGAAGTGAGCTGGCCCTGCGTCTGCGGTTGGATATACGGCGTCTCGACAGCTAGGCGACGAGTTGCGGTATCCGCTTCCTGAGCGGCTGTGGCGGCGTTCTGCTGCTGAATCTGCTGAGTGGCGAGAGCTTGCGAATGCTGGTTGGCTAATCCAATTGCGTTCAGGATGGAATTTGTAATTCCCTCTTGAGGTGTGAAATCTATCGGCATCTATTTTTTCCTTTTCTTTGAAAAAAAGTTCTTGTTTAAAAACTCGCGCATACAGCGCGGACACTAAAAATTGTTTTGGAACCACACAAAGCATTCACCCCAGCACTCTCGCCAAATTTCAGCCGAACGCAGCTCCATGAACTGAACGTCACATCCCAACAGCCAGTAAGAATCTCGAACGCCCTCAGCCGTAGCCAGGTCGCGCTGATATTCCTTGTCGGCAATCGCCTGAAGGCGCGAGGGCCAAAAAGTGGCGAGCAAGAAAAAATAGGCAAAGCGCAATAAGTTCAAAGGGACTCCCAAGTCCAAAAAGTGCTCCCCGGCATCAAAGATGTATGCCCAGCCAGAGGCGAACGCTGTGGAACAAAACGTCGAACGCTGGAAACTCCTTTGCGAGCAGGCTGCGACCGAGCAAGACCCTGAGAAGCTGCGCAAACTCCTACAAGAGATAAATCAACTCCTGGCTGAGAAGCGAGACTCCCTAAAAAGGGGCGCTGGTGGTTCTAAGTAGCGAACTTTACCTGCCAGAAATTAGCGAGCAAAAAATAAAACGCGAATCGGGCGAAGTTCAAAAGTTACTCCAGGGTTAAAAAAGATGTACCGGATTTACCGGATAGCGGCGAATGTACGTATTCGTATTTACTGCTGGTCTACCCCTGGAACCTCTCTCGGAGACGTGCAATGGCAACTCAATATCAGGAACTGTTAACCGAGTTCGAGGCTGCGCGTGCCCGCTTCAAAAAGGCGCGAAGTCAGGCAGAACGAGAAGCTGCTGTAACCGACGCGCTACGCATAGTCAACGAAACCAAGGTGGCCTCCGCTCAATATCGGCCCCACGTGTCCAATTTTGAGCAGTCCAAAATGCGTGCTGATTAGGGCCTCGCCCCGGCACTCAACTTGGACCGTTTCCCCCGTCCTGAGCCGATTTGCGCCAGTTTCGTGCCCGTAAGCCCCTTTGTGTGCAACAACGACTTTCGACCCCGTCGCGCCCTGGACTCTACCTCCAGGTTACGAGCTGCGTTAATCGCGCCCTGGCGACGGCACTGCTCCAACGTAGGTTGGGGGAACAAACATAATCTCGCTATAGGTCAACTGGAACACATTGGGACTCCTGACTGAAAAAGGGATACGGGGTTCAAACCTGTGCTACTGTCGTGCTCCCCGCGGGGAGCTTACCGCCTTGCAATTAAACGAAGAACGCTGGAAGCAGCTTTGCGAGCAGGCCGCCAAGGAACGAAATCCGAATAAGCTTCGTGAGCTGGTCCACGAAATTAACGCTCTCCTGTCTGAAAAGCAGAAGAGGCTAGACCCGCCTAAACCCGAAAAGTAGTCCTGCCCGAATATTTCATCAAACCTAGTGTGCCGCTCGTAAGGCGCAGGTCCTCGGCTCGGGCTAACTTCAGGCTCCTACGGGGTAGGCTAGCCTTCGGAAACTGACCATCCAGCGTTTTCAATTTCACCAAGCAATTCACGCGTCTATCGGCGCTGGAGTGCATCCCCAACTCGTGGCACGCCGGGATGACATTCAATCTGCGGTAATTACCAGCGGCACCGTGCGGGAGGGCCCGTATTGTGCCCAATCGGAGTACGGCGGATGCTCTCGTCACTCAGGTTGAGGTTATCCCTCTTAGAGACGAACGCGCTCTCAATGTAGCCCGCGTCGGTCAGTTCAACCGCCAGCTTCAGAGGCGTTCAGGATAAGGATGCTTGGAGCGTTGTTCTGCGGACTCTCAAGAGCGGCACTCGCGTAAGCGTTCCGTTGCCGTCTCAAATCGCTGATGCTGTTCTTGCGTTGCCTGGAGAGCATCCGTTTTGGAGCGGCACAAGCGAACCGGCCAATTGCGCATCAGTGTGGCAGGAGTCGTTTCGCAGACTATCGACGCTCGCTGGTGTCGAGGACGCCACTCCGCACCGTTGGCGACATACCTTTAGCAAGAACCTGCTCGTAGCGGGTGTCAGCCTTCAGACCGTGAGTACGCTGCTGGGACACCGCAAATTGGCCATTACAGAGCGCTATTACGCGCGTTTCGTACCCGAACGGCAGCTCACAATTGACGCTCAAGTGCGTAAAACTTGGGCACTCGGTGGGCACAGCTAACCTTTAACGCTAGAATCGTCAGTGTTTATGCAAGGGATAGATGGTACCCGGGGTGGGAGTCGAACCCACATGAGGAAAAATCCCCGGAGGATTTTAAGTCCTCAGCGTCTGCCATTCCGCCACCCGGGCACTGGCAATGCAAATCTAACAAAGACAAATACTTACTGCAACACAGCCACCTGCATCACAGGCCGCTGAGGCACTCCGGTGTCGGTAGTGGTGTCGGTTGGAGTCTCTATAGAGGCATCCAACCGCTCCACGGCTGCCAGCGTGTGCTTCGGAGCGAGGTGAGAGTATCGCACAGTCATGGCAATTGTTTTGTGACCGAGCAGCTCCTGTACCGTGCGAATGTCCACCCCGGCCATAACGAGACGGCTTGCAAAGGTGTGCCGCAGGCAGTGCCAGCTAAAATTCGCGATCTTTGCATCTTTGAGAATGGGCTCGAACCAGCGCCGAGGCTCTTTGGCATCCCCACAGACGAGTTCAGAAGTCGGAAACCGCTTTCCGAGAGCCTCGAGAGCCCTGACGGCTCCCTGATTCAATGGGACATATCTCATGGTGCCGTTCTTTGTGCGCGGAAGGGTGACCATCCTCAATGGAACGGAGACACTGTCCCAACGGAGGCCGTACTGCTCACTCAAGCGAATTCCTGTATTTAGTGCCAGCTCAAACTCCGGCAGTCGCTCGGGGCATTTAACTTCGATGGCATTCCGCAACGCCTGCTCTTCCTCGAAAGACAGGAAACGAATGCGAGCATTGTCCTCGAGACGATGCATCACCAGTCGAGCCGGATTCTCTTTCACCTTGCCATCGCGGATAGCAAGCCTGTAAGTGAGCGAGAGCAGTGCGCGATAACGATTCGCGGTCGCCGGTGCCCATTCCTGTTTCTGAAACTGTCGCTCAATGTCTTGGGCTGCGATGGACTCCGCTGGATACTCGCGAAACCAGCTGAGTAAAATCTCCATGCGCCCCGCATCGCAGCGGTAGCTTGTCTGAGCTTTGTGGACCTTTGAGTAGGCCAATGCATCTTGGGCGATCGAGGCAAATGAGACGCTCGCGCGGCGGAGCCTCTCAGGAAGCTTTCTCCCCTCCAAAGCCGCCATCTTGCGCTTTCGGTAAAGATCAATGGCCATCCCCTTAGTGCCTGCCTTCTCCCGGCGGAAGCGACCCTGTGCGTCAATGAAGCGAATCCACCAGATGCCGGAACCGGGAATCTTTTCGAACACGCCCCTCGAATTTCGGCTTTTCTTCTTCGGAACTCTCGAAGAGGGATCGCCTAAAGCTTCAATTGGCATCGCATTTTCCTTTCGTGCTTCGAGGGCGACCACCGAGCTTGCCCCAAGCCTGCATCTTTTTGCGGAACCCTTCTTCCCCCCACTTACGGCGGCGGGATTCCACGCTTCGCTTGGCCAGTTCCCTTGCTGCTTCAGTCGCTTTTTTCATGTTTTCAATTATAACCTATCGCTAGGTTATTGTAAATAGAATTTTTCACAGAGCAATCGCGCGTATCGCGCATTGACGAGCAACCTTCGGCACGGCAGGCTAACGATGGAGTTATGAATCAGGATAACGAGGGACTATGGACCGTCAACGTCACCCAGTTGGGCCCCGTTTTCGATCATCGATTCTCAAGTCAGATCATGGGAATTGGGGAAGTGGTAGAGCATCTCGAACGACAGGGCGCAATTCTCACAGTTACGGGCGATCGTGTACGGCTGCGCGCTCCGGCGGACCATGCTCCCTCTCTCGAAACGGTCGAAAACCTCCGTAGCGAGAGGCAAGCCCTTATTGCCTATCTCAGGCGCGCACCGCAGCCCGAGCATCTGTGGACGTCCAAAATGTCGGCGAAGCGGGTCGTGCGCACGTCAAACTTCCGTCCGAGAAGTTTGATTTGAACAGATTGGCTCCCTGTAAGGCGCCTCAGTGCGCCGGGTGCTACGTTGTTGACGATGAGACGGGAGCACGCATACACCCGCCAAAGTCAAGTCGCAGTTGGCTCGAACGCTGGCAGCCGAACGGGAAACCGCAATGAAGACGAATCGGCCACTTCGAGAAAACTGAAACAGAAAGATACTGAGGAACGACCCGAAGAAAACCATGCGGCAACGAGGCAGTCCAATCGGTGAAACACTTCTCACGCTGCCCGAGGCGGGGGAGGTGCTGCGATTGAGCACAAGAACGGTGCGGGAGTATGTGCGCGTGGAGAGCTAAAGGGCCGCATTATCGGCGGACGCTGGAGATTTAGACGTGCGGACCTTGACGCTTTCTTTGAAAGCGCGCCCTCTCAGTGGGAGTTTGCTGGAAAGAATAATCACGGGGGTTAGATGGTGAGCGCTGTAATAATTAATCCCCGGTACAGAGGCGGCGGACGCTTTTTTGGTAGGAGAGTGAACTGCGAAGAGGTGCCCCTGTTACCCGCTCGAACCGTGCAACTTATTCTCGGCGATCCGCGCAAGATTCCGTACCTGTTGGTATGGAGGAGTCCTCAGGATCGAACCGTTAAGGAGGCGGTCCGCATCGATCAAGAACGCAGTCAATTGCCCCCGTTCGATCTGACTGGATGGGTTGAGATCAAGCGGCCCGACGGAACGCGCAGCGTCTTTCGTGCCATCGAACGAGAGCTGCCGCGAAACGGGGGGAAACTTCAGCTCCTCGCTTGCCCATCGTGCGGTCACCCGCGGAGAGCGTTGTACGGCTGGAGGCCGGGTGGACCCTACACCACGAGCGTCGAGAGATCGCCGCGGTGGGAATGTCGAGTTTGCGCCGGGCTGCGCTATGCGTCCGAAGGCGGCGCGCTCATACGCCGAAGTCGGTCGGCGCTTGTCAGGCTTATTGACCAACGATTCGGCTTCTCGCGCTCACCCCGCCCCGACCCGTGGTATCCCGCCGTTCTCAGCTCGCCGTAATCCGGTCTCGTGAACTTCAGTCCCCTCACCGAAAAGAACCTATTGTAGGTTTTTCGTTGCCTTCTCGCGGTCGCCCTTCAATTGTTTAACGATCCGGTCAGCGATCTTTTCGGTCCCGCCAGGCCCGGCGGCACCCTTTGACACTAGCGCTGCGGCCCAGCCTGCGGAGTCGTCTTTCGCCGTCACCCAGATTACTTTTAGAGTGTGCCGGTCTAAAAGCGCGGCACTTCCAGTCGAGAATTGCTCCTGCCAGACTGCCCCACCGCTCCGGGTCTTTACAGTTCCAGCGTCGGCCCCGCCGGAATACGTTCCCTGGCTTCGATCCTCGTAGCGAGTCCTGCTACCACCCGCGTGAGCCCCGAGACTAATAAGTATGGCCTCAGCTTGCCATACACCACAGACCAGCCTGACTCCAGGGACGACCGAGTCGTATCCTTGGTCGCAACTATGGACTCGCGATGTCTTCTTTTTGGCGACGAGCGACGCCATGATAGTCTTTTCAAACGGCGCATCCTCCAGGTCGGAAACATCTCCTTGCGCTACATAAACGGTTCTGATCTCGCGTAGAGAGATAACGGGATCAGGCTTTCTTAGTCCAGATGCAATTTCAAAATCCTTTCGAATTTGCTCCACAAAACCGTCTGCAATTTTCTCAGAAGTTGTCGGCGGAGCATGTAGGTCCTGTAAGACACCAATCGGCATCTCCCAAATTGCAGAAGTGACTCCTCTGCCTAGCAAATCAGCGTCCAGTAAGCGAATATCGCAGACAGTCCAGCCAGCCTTTCGCGACACTTCCACAAATCGGAACGAGAACGGATCACAACCGTACGAAGCGGCCAGGGTGGCATCATGGTCCTGGCTAGCCTCGGTAACGAGCTTGAACTGACCCCATCGCCGTAGACGATCAGCTAACGCTTGGTCAAAACCCTCGCCTTTCGTCTGATTCAGCACGTAGACGCTCTTGACGCGGTTGAGGGGCAGCACTACAGGCTTTTGCGCATAAGTCGGAACAATCAAACAAAAACCGGCCAGCGTCACGACCCAGATAATTGTCTTCAACAGGACCTCCGGAGACACGAATTAGGTGTCGGTAGTGGTGTCGGTAAGGATTGTTCTCCCGTGCGTTTGCATGCTCGGTCTTGCAGAGAGATATATCGCGAGGAAGGCTTAAAGGCGAGAGATTTTCGCCGCGCTGCACTTTGAAGCGTGATGACGCTAAGTGCCTTGCCCGGATTTTAAGTCCTCAGCGTCTGCCATTCCGCCACCCGGGCACTGGACTGGTATATTACAGTGTTTTTAGTTGGTTAGCGGCTCCTGAGTGCGTTCATGCGTTTCGGCTCCTACGACTACTGTACCCGTGCTTAGCCTATTCTCGCGCCCGGCTTCAATTCGACGGGCAGCTTCTGCGAGGTCGGTTTCATCCACGATGTTGTAACGATTGAGCACCGCCATTGTCTTATGGCCACTGATTTTCATCGCCACCGCCTGGGGAACACCGCGGCGGATCATATTTAATGTGGGTGCGAACGCGCGTCGTAGAGGTGTGCAGTTGGGGCGCCCACCAATGAGAAAATTTACAGCACAGGAAATGTCAGCAATTCGTAAGTAGCGACGACAGGGACGACGATTTGGAAGCTCGCGGAGATGCATGGCACTTCAGTTTGGACCATTCACAGAGTGTGTAGACCCGAAACTGGAAGATCGTCGAACCAACCGATTCTCTACGAAAATTTAGGAATCGAGGCTCCCCAATTGTCGTCTCCCGGCGGCACACGGGGCCTATAACGGAGGTTGTAGGGTCCTCTCCTCCAGGTCGACGTAGCCCAGATCATAATCCATAAAACGAACCAACCAAATTCCTTCTTCGACTTCTTTGAGACCAACGGCCTGACCGGCGAAGACCGTGCTGAGATTAATTTTCTTTCGGTGTAAGCAGATTCGTCCGCAGCAGGTGACCTGGATGGTGGTGTCGTGGAAGGGATGGGCCAGCTCCGGCAGGCCGAATAGGGACGCAGGGAAGAAGTGTAGATTTCTGCGGGACATTTCATGTCCAGAGCTTGGTGCGGCCGTTCGTTGTTGAATTCTTCGCGAAACGCATCGAACTTGCTTTGCTGTTGCAGACTGTTGGCTCCCGCGGGATGCGTGGTTTCGTTTTTGAGCGTGAGATGCATGCGTTCATGTCGGCCGTTTTGCTGCGGATGACCGGGCCGGATTGGCTCCTTCGGCCAAGTTACTGGCGCATATGACCCGCGGATTCTTCAATTGGGGGCTCACATCCGCTTCTAGCAGAACGCAGCCGAGCACCAGGATTTCTCAAACAAGGTTTGGGAAATCCCTTAGAAACGCGGCACTCAAACTGCTTGCGGTACGCCACTCCAGCAGCCTTGGCTTTGCTACCGAGCCTGATGGTGGACTCGATTCTCGAATCGAGTATCGCAGGGAGCCGCCGCCTCTGCTTTTTGAATCCTTGTGCAGCAGTTGGCCCAAGAACCCAACGCCGGGCCGTTACACATTTTTAACAAACGAATTAGGAATAAAACGCGAACGCATCCGGTCTCACATTTCGCCAGACAAGTTTTTTGTCAGCACGGAACGTATCTCGATGAAACCACTTTTCAGGAGGCGGAAGCCCATGATGCGTAAAGGCGTCTCGGTTGAAGTGCTGCTGCTGCTGCTGGGGGTACTGGCTGCGGGGTTGTCGGGAATTGCACAACAACCCGCGACCGAGGCCCCGGCAGGTTTTGACACTCCCACGCTCGCTCAGAATCCCGGGTCACAAAGCAAGAATAACGGGCTCGCGGAGCCAACGAGCGACACTTTTGCCCTCGACCAACAGGTCTACGAACGCGTCCACGATGTAAGCACCGGGCTCGGCCCAGTCTACAATGGACGAGCGTGCGCCGAATGCCACCAAAATCCGGTGAGCGGCGGCGCGAGCCAATTTACCGAGTTGCGTGCGGGTCACACCGACGCAAACGGCAATTTTGTCAATCCCACCGTGCTGATCAACGATGGCGCCAACAGCATCACCGGGCGCTCCATCATCAACGACCGCGCTGTCATTCCCCAGGCGCAGGAACACATACCGGTCACCGAGAATATCCGGGCATTGCGCGCGGCGCTCAATACTCTCGGAGACGGGTTCGTCGAGGCCATCGACGACACCACGCTGCAAGCGATCGCCGCAAAACAGCCCGAACTCAGCGAGGGAAGAATTCACGGCGAGGCCATTGAAGTCCCCGTATTGGAATCACCCGGTCAAACCCGCGTGGGCCGTTTCGGTTGGAAGGACCAACACAGCAGCTTGCTTTCGTTTATTGGCGACGCCTATCTAAATGAAATGGGAGTCACCAACCGGCTGCGGCCCAAAGACACCACCACGATCGGCAAAGTCACGCCGGATCCGGAAGATGTTCCCGACGACCTGGGCTTGGCCGACATTGATCATTTCGCCCAATTCGTGCGCGGCACCAAAGTCCCGCCGCGCGATACCACCCTCGCTACCACCGCCGACGCCATCGCGGGAGAATCTGTATTTGTGAAGCTTCGCTGCAATACCTGTCATGTCGAGACGATCATCACCGCTGCCGCGGGAACGGTCATCAACGGCGGACAGTTCAGCGTACCTGAGGCTCTTGGGAACAAGATCATTCATCCCTATAGCGACTTCTTGCTGCACGACGTTGGAACAGGTGATGGTATCGTGCAAAATCCCCCGCAGGACACTGCCAACAAGTTGCGCACCGCCGCGCTTTGGGGCCTCCGTATGCGGCCTCGCTACATGCACGACCTGAGATCCCTCACCCTCGCGGATGCCATCGAGCGCCACCAAGGCGAAGCCGCCCACGTGGAAAAGCACTTCGACGAAATTACTGCCGTGGAGAAGCAACAACTCTTCACATTCCTTAACTCGCTGTAGGTCTGTCATTTGGCAGGCGAGCACGTTCCTTGCACTGCCTAGCGGTCTTCAAAAGTTCACACGCGATCTGATAACTCGATCTTTAGGTGTATTTGAGAAAAAGGAGAAGGAAATGAAGAAAGATAGAACAGTGCTTGGCAGCCGTAACAATCGGCGGTCATTTTTGAAAAATGGCATGGTCGCGGCAGGCGCAATGACTGCAAGCGTGGGACTCGTGTCCGGTTCGGCTGCATTCGCCGATGCGGATGACCATGCCCCGATCACTAAAGGCGACATCGCCATCTTGACGTTCCTAAGTGCGCTGGAGCAGGTCGAAGCCGACTTGTGGATTCAGTACGCCGAACTTGGCGGTGCCACAAACCAAGGACTCTCCCCGATCGATCTGCAGCAAAACGGCAAGAAGATTGTCACCGGACTTGCTCCGGCCTACATTACTGGCCTCCTGGTGCTCGACGGCGATATGCCGCAATACATCGCGGACAACACCGACGACGAAATCAGCCATCACGCGTTCTTGAACAACTACCTGGAGTCTAAGGGCGCTAAAACGATTGATCTCAGTCAATTTGCGGTTCTGCCCCCGAGCCGCGTGGCGGGAGTGCCTCAGCGCGGCCGCCTCACCAATCTGAAGCAACTGACCATAGAAACGACCTGGTGGACGCGGTACCGGAGCGCGACCGCTAACCCTGATTTCGGAGGCACATTCGAAAACGCCGTTCCGGATCTCGCTAAGGGACAGCACCCAGCCATCCCCGTGGATGACGGCGATCTCGTCGTGGATAGCAACGGCAACATTTCCAACCACTTGCAAGCGATTGCAAATACGGCGGGATTCCACTTTGCATTCATTGAGCAAGGTGGTAGCAGTCTGTATCCTGCGCTGGCTCAAAAGGTAACCAATCTGGAAGTCTTGCGCGTCCTGCTGAGTATCGGTGGCTCCGAAATCATGCATTTCCAGACGTGGCACGACAAAGCTGGCAACGCTACGAACATTAAAGACGGCGACCTATCCTTTCCGAACCTCAATCTGGGTATCGACCCTAACGATCCTGGTAGCCCCAGCCCGGAGGTTGCGGACAAGTTCCAGACGAACCTGATCATGCCAGAGCCAACCTTGTTTCTTAATCAAAAGCTCGGTCCCGTTGCAATCATTCGCCCGACGTCCACTCAGCAGGGAGGCGCAGTGGCCTCCGTCGTCAGCTTCGCTGATGACGGGCTTTTCCTCGACCCAGCTACAAACAAGAACACTGGGATCGTGGACGTGCTCATGCGTCTGGCGGAGGCAGCCGACGAGACCCGGCGCAGGATTTAGTCACTTGCGAAGCTAAGAGCAATGAGCAATAGACCAGGGCTCAGGCCGTTCGACCAGGGCCCTTTTCTTTTCCCGATACGGTTCCACGATCGCCCTGATTGCCTCTCGCCGAAGTCGAAAGTCGACACCACGAAGTCGAGTTGAAGCGTCGACTCGTTGAAATTTGTCTTCCAACGTCCCATTACGGCTGTAAGTTTCACGCACGTAACCGTCAGCGTCCGCAGCGATAAAGTAGATGCCGTTACTTACCGGTTGGACAAAACGGCACGAGGATGCCCCACATTTAGTTGAAAGTTGAGAACAAGAAGCAGCGGCTCTCGGCCGAACTCGGATAGAGTTCGGGTTGAGAATCCCTTTTTAAAGGAGAGAGCCGCCGTGAGAAACAAATACCAGAGGAAACAGCGCAAGTCCAATCACAAGTTCGAGGTCGTTGGTGGGCAGGAGTTGATGATGCGGGTGCCGTTGCCGATGGCCGAGGTGTGGGCGGAGATGCAAGCGCAGGTAGAAGAGCTGACCGGGCAAGCCGGGCTGCAGATCCTAAGAGCCATCCTGGAAAATGAAGTCACTCGTCGAGTAGGGCCTCCGCATCGCCCAAATCCTACAGCGGGTTGCGTGCGCTGGGGAAAGCAGTCGGGTTATGTGGTTTTTGGTGGACAGAAAATTTCGCTGGAACGGCCGCGGGTGCGAACGCGGGAAGGCCAGGAAGTGGAGCTGGAGAGCTACGGTCAGTTGCAGCAAGACGGAAAGCTGCAACGAGCGGTGCGGGAACGCCTGGTGGCGGGTCTGTCCACGCGGAACTATCGGCGAGCGGTAGAGAGTGTTGTGGAAGGCTACGGGATCGAGAAAAGCAGCGTGAGCCGGCAGTTCGTAGAGGCCAGCAGCAATCAGTTGCGAGTGCTATGCGAGCGACGATTGGAAGATCTGAACCTGGTGGTGCTGATGATCGATGGCATTCACTTTGGCGGTCAGGTGCTGGTGGTGGCTCTAGGCATTGCGGAAGGCGGGGAAAAGCACGTTTTGGGAGTGTGGCAAGGAGCCACGGAGAACACCACGGTGGTCAAAGGGTTGTTGGAAGATCTGGTGGAGCGAGGGCTGGATCGGCAGCGGCGGTATCTGGTAGTGATCGATGGATCGAAAGCATTGCGAGCCGGTGTGGAACGTGTTTTCGGTGACCAAGTGGAAGTGCAGCGCTGCCAGATTCATAAACGGCGGAATGTGAACGAGTACCTGCCGGAGAATTGCCAGAGAGACTACGATCGGCGGATGCGCAATGCCTACGCGATGAACCACTACGCGGAGGCCAAAGAGGCGTTACAGAAAATCTTCCGGCAACTGGAAAGAATCAACCCGAGCGCTGCCCGGAGTCTGGAGGAAGGACTGGAAGAAACGCTGACGGTACATCGCTTGGGTATAGGAGCGGTGTTGCGGCGGAAACTGGCCACCACCAATCCGATCGAATCGTGCTTGTCGACCGTTCAGCGGGTGGCGCGGAACGTAAAACGTTGGCGCGAAGGAAATCAGCCGCTACGCTGGACAGCCACCGGACTGTTGGAAGCAGAAAGGAAGTTCCGACGCATCAAAGGCTATCAAGAAATCTTGTTGCTGAAGGAACGTCTGAATCCGTCGCGCATTCAACAGAAGGAGGTCCGAGTAGTCGAAGTCGCTTGAACTTGGTTGTAGGTAGACTTACAGTGCCGAACATCGAGAGTCGCTGCAATCAACTAAAACTCGGACATCCTCAAACGGCACTGCCCCTGACTATTCGCAAAAAAATCGCGTCGGCTAGACGGTGTGTGAAGGGACCGGCTGGGTCTCACCCCTCCCTGCACGCAACAAATCTTTGCAAGTATGGTTACTCTCTCCACGCAGATTCGGCAGGCGCGCTTGACGCTATACAGCATCGATCCCTTGGCCACTCGCGGTGTCGATGTTCGCGATTTCTCATTCAGACCTGATTCGTTGAAGCCAGTGATTCGCCGCAGAGACTCGGCTGGAAATTATCCAACGAGAGTTCAATGATAGAGGTTTGGGAATTCTTGTTGGAGGTGCTTCACCATGGGAAGATCGGCTCTGAGCAGGAATTCGTAAAACCACAATAGATGAGCGGGTTTCGGTCGAGGGTGCGGTTCGGCTAGACTCGGCGGAATGCGCGACAACGACTTCACGAAAATCCTGGGATGGCCGGGCTACCGAGTCTACCGGCACGAAATCAATGAAGCCGCCAAAACCCTGCGTTTATGGGTGCGGCGCAAGCGGGGGAACCGGAAACTGATCTGTTCGGGATGCGGACGAAAGTTTAGCGATGCGCAGGATTGCAACGAGCGCGAGGTGCGCGATTTGCCGTGGGGCGAGTATCGGACGACGGTGATCATCGAAGTGTATCGGGTGTGCTGTCCGCAATGCGGGGTAAGGGTTGAGAAGGTGCCGCAACTACCGAGTAAAGCGCCTTTTAGTAAGCGCTTCGAGGAAGCCGTAGGGTTGGCGTGCGAAAGCGCGTCGGTTCGCCAAGTGGCTCGACAGTTCCGACTGGCAGCCAGCACCGTGCGAGCGATCGACCTGCGGTATCTGCAGCGCTGGAGTGCCGTGCGTCGCAAAGACCCGCTCGTTCAAATGGGTGTGGATGAGATTTACTTCGGCAAGCAGATGAAGTTCATCACCGTGGTCAGTAACTTGGATACCGGCGAACCCTTGTGGTTTGGGCAGGACCGCAAACAGGAAACACTCGATGAATTTTTCCGGACACAACGAAGCGCTACCCAACGGAAACGAGTGGAGGCGGCTTGCGTGGATATGTGGCGGCCCTTCACCAACAGCATTGAACAATGGGCGCGGAACTGCCGCATCGTCTACGACAAGTTTCACGTTTTGCAGCACGCCAACAAAGCCATCGATGAAGTGCGCCGGGCGGAGTTTTTCCGTAAAGGCGGGCGCATGCGCGGTGTAGTGAAGGGCAAGCGCTGGCTGCTGTTGACGCGCTGGACGAATCTGGACAGCCAGAAACGGCAGCAGCTAAACAATTTGTTCGCCCTCAACCGGCGGGTGATGAAAGCCTACCTTCTGAAGGAAAGCTTGGAGCGGTTGTGGACCTACCGCTATGAAGGGGCCATGCTGCGCTATCTGCAAAATTGGATCGATCAACTGCGCTGGCAACGGTTGGAACCCTTTCAAAAACTCGCCTACATGCTGTTGGATCACCTGGACGGCATCCTCAACTACTGCCGCACCAAAGTACCTTTCGGAGTGGTGGAAGCCATCAACGGCAACATCAAAACCCTTCTTAGAAGGGGCCGCGGCTACCAGAATCTCGGCTATCTGTTGCTCAAGGCCCAACGCATGGCCTTCACCAAAACCGAATTCATCGTTCTTCAGAAGGCAGCCTAAAATGCGGGTCTCTACGAATTCTTGCTCAGAGCCGGATTTCCTTGTCCGTCAGTCTTATAACTAGGCTGCTCGCATCAGTATTTATATCGGGGGCCTTTTTGGAGAAGCGGGGCTTCAAAAAACGCCCATGACAGGTTCGCTATGCCGAAGGTAATCGCGACAGAGAGCAGGATTGCCGCTCCGCTTCGCCACTGGGTGATTTGGGTGGCGCTATGACTTATGAGATTTGTGCAGAAGTACTTCACAGCAGCGTGAATCAGATAGATGCAATAAGAAATGCGCCCCCACCCACCTAGCCATCCAATTCTAGCGACTCTGGCGAGCAGGCCAGCGGCATCCGTCAACACAATCAAAAGTAACGACAGGTAGAACAGTGCGATCCAGGAGTAACCGACTGTTTGGGTAAGAGAGCTGTCGGGGCTTTGGAACCAGATACCCAGGGCAAACATTCCCGCCAAGAACAGTCCGAACATGGCATACAAGATGTTTTTATTCTGACCGAGCCACGCCCGAAACTCGGGAACGCGCCAAAGGATTGCGGCGAGCATACCCAGAGCGAGCGCATCGGCGCGGAATGGCGTCAGCCGATACATTGCATGCACAGGCTTATGCATCAATATGCGGACGAGTATTCTGAGGCAGGGCGCTGTAAGAATAACAACGGAAAGAAAAATGATCAGGTGTCGCCTTGACAAAAATCGGACCAGAAGAGGGGCTGCAAGGTAGAACTGTTCCTCGATTGCAAGGGACCAAGTGACCCCGAGCCACCATAGCGCGAGCGTGGAGTAGTGGTTGGTCCACAAATTTTGAAGAAACAAAAAATGTCCCCACAAATGCCAATCGATGCCGGGATGGGCTGATTGTGTTTGGAAAGCCGCCCCCCTCACGAAGACCAGACCGATCAGGCAGAAAAGCCAGAGATAGTAAAGCGGGACGATGCGGAAAAAACGCCGGATATAGAAGGTCTTGAAGTAATTGGGTGGGGCGCGTACGTCCAGGAGAATTCCTCCGATGAGAAACCCGGACAAGACGAAAAATAGATCTACACCGGTCCAGCCCAGAGCAAAAAAACTCTGAAGGAAGTGCAGCCCTATGGGCAAATTCGCGCCCGGATTGTAGAAGTAGTGGATTGAGATGACCTGGAGGATGGCAAATCCTCGCAACCCATCAAGCTCAGGGATTCGAGGCTGCATGCCATTTAGGGGGGACTGTGTCATCGGCGACGTGCGGCGGTACCTGCCCGGGCCATGCATTTCAGCGATCGGCGTCGGTCAATTCCTTCGTGGTTGTGGTCGATCAGGAGTTCATATGTTTTCTTCTCCGACATGCTCGCGCCCCTTGTTTGCTATGATTTGTGCTCCCCTCTCTAAAGTCTCCGCATGCCATTGGGAGTAGCGGCTCGGGATGGGGGAGGTCCGCGCCGCCGTGTACGTCCTTGCATTCATCCAGACCGAGGTAGCGCTCGTCTTATTCCAAAGGATCATCCGCGTTTACGTTTTCTACAGTTAATTGTCGAAGAGGGCGGGCTTTGGAATAAAATCGTCGGGGAGTCTTTGAAGATTTGGATGCCGAAGCGGGGCTGTGTCTTGACCAGCTTATGCTGCCGTGTGCCGTGGTTACTAACACAGAATTGTTCGTGGCAATCCCATCTCGGTCCGTCAAGCCTATGAAAAACACAGGACTCCTGGGTGGCGATCTGGAATTTTCCGATGCGAAGGACGGTCTAGATATGCGTAATGTGCCCAGGAGGGCTTACCCTGTCAAAAATTCGTGTCCTTTTAGCCGACGACCACGGAGAGATGCTTGAGCATGTCAGCAAACTTCTACCCGCCGACGGATGCATTGTCGTAGGCACGGCAAGTGATGGTCAGGCGGCGATCGACGCCGCCGTGAAACTGCGCCCGGACGTCGTGGTCCTCGATATTTCCATGCCCATCCTCAATGGGATCCAAGCAGCTAAACATATGAAAGACGCCAATCCGTTCATCAAGATTGTTTTCCTAACGGTCCTTACCGACACCGATGTTTGTCGCGCTGCCCTGGAGACGGGCGCGCTGGGTTACGTGCTGAAGTCGCGTCTGGGAACCGACTTGATTCCCGCACTCAAACTAGCGACATTCGGCAGTCGCTTCGTTTCTCCTGGCTGCGAAACTCCCGATAAGCCCTAACTGCGTCTTCGACGCGTCGTTAGTGCCAGAAACTTGTCTAGAGTTCTCGACTTTGTCAGTGTCGTCCGGAGATTCAGTTCGGCAAACTGAGGCCGTTAAACGACATGGCGCTTCGTGCCCGACGATTGGCATGGTACTGGCGATCACTAGTATGGTGGCAAGGACCTCGTGGTAACGGCCCTTTGACCCCGTTGGAGAGTTTCTTAAACTGTTCGTCACCGGGCCGAACCGGACCCTAATTCCCATCAAGGAGAACGGGGATGAGGACGGACAAAAAGCGGTGGCGAAATCGTAAGGCCAGGAAGGAACTGGCGCGGCGGCTGCAGTCGGAAAACCCAGGTTTGGAGGTGGTCCATCCGCTCGCCGCGGGAATCGATGTGGGCAATGGCGCTCACTATGTCGCAGTGCGCCCAGAACGGGATCCACAACCGGTGCGACGGTTCGAGTGCTTCACTGCGGATCTGCATCGCTTAGCCGGTTGGTTGCAGAGCTGTGGTGTCGAGACCGTGGCCTTGCAGTCGACCAATCGACCAGTGTGTATTGGATTCCCCTGTTCGACATTTTGGAAGCACGGGTTCGAGGTTTATCTGGTTAACGCCCAGCACACCACGAATCTACCGGGATGGAAGAGCGCTGTGCAGGAAAGTCAGTGGCTGCTGAAATTTGCACACCTACGGATTGTTGAATAACTCCTTCCACCCACCTTCCAAGATCCGGACTTGCGCACCTACTGGCAACAGCGGCTACAACATGTCACGGGAGCGGCCACCTGTGTACAACGCATGCAGAAAGCGCTAACGCAAATGAATATTCAGCTCGCCAATGTGATCAGCGACCTGAGCGGGGTGACCGGGCAATTGATTGTGCGGGCCATTATTGCGGGGGAACGCGATCCGTGGAAACTTGCGGAACTCCGTCACCCGCGAATTCAAGCCAGCCGTGCGGAGATTGCCAAAAGCCTGGAGGGCAACTGGCGCCCAGAACTAATCTTCGTGCCTCAGTGCTCGCAGACGGTGCAACCCCGGCTGTCGTGCAGAAGCAGCTACGACACAGTAACCCTGGGGCCGCCTACCCCCTTTACGCCGCGCCTTTCGCCCGGACCACAAGGCCTCGCCGGACCAATCGGCCCGCAAGGCCTGCAAGGTCCACCAGACGCCAATGGCCTCAGCGGTGGCCCCGGCCCACAAGGTCCTGTCGGACTGCAAGGCGCCACCGGCCTCGTGAATCGCGGCAACTGGTTCTCCTCCATCGCCTACAGAGCCAACGAGGCCGTCTTCCGCTCCGCGTCCTGGCTCGCCATCTTCGACAACTCCAACTCTGAGCCCGCCGCCGCCAATTTAAGCTGGCAACTCATTTCCTCCTAGTTCGACGAGGACGAATGGCGAATTAGAAGTGCCGTCGTTTGAAAGAGTTGAGCCCGTTTGACTGTGGAAGAAATCGCGCCTTCGTGGAACCAATTCGCGCTCGCGCTGATTCATCAGAGGAGTTGCACCACCGTTAGCCATCGAGCCAACGTTCGAAATCTAGGAAAGCATCCAAACGACTGAGCCGACCTGCTTTTACATCTTTTTACAATCCTTTGCTGTGGCTTGACACACTCTGCCTGCAGAGGCCTTATAGTCCTGCTTTCCTCACGGTGAATCAGCGCGTGGGCGAGGTGAGAATGCTTAAGAAGTGGCGATTGACGGACCGCACGCGGACACTGCTGACGCTAGAGTTAGCCATCGTGCTGCCGGCTGCAGCCTTGCTGGGCTTCAGTATTTGGAATCTGAAGCATATCCAGCGCTCTGAAGCCGTCGAAGCGGCCATTCAACGCGACTTCTCGCACGTGTTGTATATCGCAGAAAAAGAGTCATGGCACAAGGCCAACGACTTGATAACCCCGGTCCGTAAGGCGTTTCCAGATCCCGACGACGACCACGCTGTTATGAAGGCCAAGCTGGAACACATCCTGTCTGAACACCCGGAGTTTGCGTACGCATTAATTTACGATAAGCAAAAAAGCTTGTTATTGAGCCGTGGGCAGCCCTCCCGCGACGACGATCAGGAATTCTGCGCAGGTACGCGGAGCACCATCAGTACGCTTTCGACCTGGCTACCCGTGGAAGCCCCCAGCCTGGTGGCGCGCGTTCGCGCGATGGAGGAGAAAGACGAAGACCCCGTCGGATTCGAAGGTGGGTGGATGCTCGGAGAAAGTCAGAACAGCTACTGGAATTTTGCTTATTTTGTTCCTCCTGGTGTTCCAAAAGATCGCGTGGTGCTCGGTCTTGTCAGTCTTGATAACGACTATCTGCGTCGGATCTTCTTCCCCGGCATAATGAAGGATGTCTTGACCAGCAAGAGTGGTGTGTTGATGGCGGGGGAGAATCCGCCAGTGATGATGATTCGCCCTTCAAAGGATTCTTCCCCTTGGGTGAGTTCCGCAAACTGGGATGGCGCTAAGGCCGAGGCTGAGCGCAATTTTGAGTGGGTTTTTCCAGGCTTGACCATGGCTATCAAGTACCAGGGAATGACCGTCGCAGACATGGGGACAAGGTTCGCTCGAAATAACTACATGGTCTTAGGGGCGCTCTCGGTGTTCATGGTCGGAGGAATTTGGCTCACGTATCGCAACGTCTCCAGGGAAATGAATCTCGCGAGATTGAAATCCGATTTCGTCGCTAACGTCTCGCACGAATTGCGGACACCTCTGGCTCTAATCCGCCTTTATGCAGAAACCTTGGAGCTAGGGCGCCTGACTGCCAAGGAAAAATACCAGGAATATTTTCGCATTATCAGAGAAGAGAGCGAACGTTTGACCGCATTGATCAATAATATTCTGGACTTTTCGAGAATCGATGCTGGACGGAAGGAATACGAATTCGAGGAAACGAACCTGGCCGAACTTGTCCACTCGACTTTGGATTCCTACCGCTTCCAAATCCAACAAAACGGTTTCGGGTTCGAGGAGAACATCTCTTCCGATATACCGCCGGTCAAGGTGGATCGAGAAGCTATCGCTCGATCGCTTTTGAATCTGGTGAACAATGCCCTGAAATATTCAAAGGATCAAAAATACATCGGAGTGAGTTTGTATCGCGTGAACGGCTCTGTGAACTTGGAAGTGCGGGACCGGGGCATCGGCATTCCGGCTAATGAGCACGAGAAAATCTTCGAGAAGTTCTACCGCTGCGGAGATCCGCTGGTACACAACGTGAAGGGATCGGGTTTGGGTCTGTCGCTCGTACGGCACATCGCACGCGCGCACGGTGGGGACGTGTTAGTGGAAAGCGCACCAGACAAGGGAAGCAAATTTACGATCGCCCTACCGCTGACTCCGGCTTCACTGGGAGGCGCAGTAGCATGAGAGCAACCAATGTAACCCCTCCAACTAAGCACAAGGGAGACGGCATGGGAGCGGTTAAGATTTTGATCGTCGAGGATGAGCCGAATATGGTCGCTGGCCTTCGCGATAACTTTGAGTACGAAGGCTTTCAAGTGCTAACTGCGCTGGATGGTGCCGAGGGGCTCGAGCGAGCCCTGAAGGAGTCTCCCGATTTGATCGTCCTCGACGTGATGATGCCACGTATGAGTGGCCTGGATGTATGCAAGCAACTAAAAGCGAAAAGGCCTTCGATTCCCATCATCATGCTGACTGCGCGAGGCCAAGAGGTGGATAAGGTTGTCGGTCTGGAGCTCGGTGCGGATGATTACGTCACCAAGCCTTTCTCTATAAGGGAATTGCTTGCTCGCGTGAAAGCGGTTCTACGGCGGGCGCAAACAGTCCCGAAGGAGCAGGACGGCTACAAGTTCGGTGATGTTGAGGTGAACTTGCGCAGCTACCAAGTGCTCCGTGGTGGTCAGTCGGTGGAGCTTTCCAGCACGGAATTTGAGCTCCTGAAGCATTTTCTGTGTCACTCCGGCGAGACTCTCAGTCGCGATCGGCTGCTCGACGAGGTTTGGGGTTACGAGAATTTTCCGACAACTCGCACCGTAGATGCTCATATCGTTCGGATTCGCCAGAAACTTGAACCCGTTCCGGATCAGCCGCGTTTTTTTCTGACTGTGCACGGGGTGGGCTACAAGTTCGTAGGATGAAATTATCATGATCATGAAAATCACGGATACCCAGAACGGCTCTCGGAAACTGGCCGGAAACCGTCCCTTCCTTTCGACCAGAGACACCGGAGTGCAGGCACGTGAGATCAGTAGGGCCGAAGTCTTGTCGGACAGGAATCGATCGCAGCACCAAGAGCTCGAGGCAGTGCGCCATGAATACGCAAAGCTGCAACAGGCCCTCTACGAGGCCGCGCAGGTGCAGCGCCAGCTCTGTTCCCCCCGTGAACTAGTTTGGGGCGAGTATGAGGTCGCCGGCGAAATTTTTCCGGTACGCCACCTGTCCGGAGACTTCTTCAAGGTAATACAGCTTGGCGATGTCCTTGGACTAGCCCTCGGCGACATCGCAGGCAAAGGATTATCCGCGGGAATCTGGCAAGCCCATGTGATGGACTTGCTTCAGCGTTGTTCGCGAACCTATTTTCATCCCACTGAGGTTGTAGGCGCCGTTAATCGCGAACTTTGCTTGAACCAGAGTGAGCCGCCGATCACTGCACTCTTTTTTGCACGACTTGATCCGGAGCGCAATGAACTCGTTTACTGCAACGCCGGGCTGCCAGCTCCGCTGCTTCTGCGGCGTACCAAGCTCGTGGAACGATTGGATGAGGGAGGACCGATGCTGGGCGCTCTGCAACAAGCGACGTATAGGTCAGGGAGCGTCTATTTAGATCCTGGCGATATGCTGCTGGCCTACTCCGACGGTCTGACGGAATGCCGCAATCCCCAAGACGAGGAGTTTGAAATCGGGCGTTTATCAGCTGCAGCAGAGTCCGTCACTGGCGCGACCGCAAATCAGGTTCTTTTCTCCACACTTGCGACGGTCCTTGACTTCGCCGACTCGTGTCCGCCGGGCGATGACTTGTCACTTTTGGTTATTCGTCGCTGCGCAGTCGAGCTCACGGAGCGGACTTCCGAACGCAACAGAAGTTTTTCTGTGCCTCGCAGTCGGTCGAGGTCGACTGCGCGACCGAGGCAAGTTACAAACAGCGGGTAGCTATTCCTGAGAATTAAAACAACGGTTAAGAACGAGCTCGACCTTGCGTCGTTTGGGCCCGGAAGTATGGGTGTGTCCAAGTTCAAGGGAAGGACTGACAATGGCGACCGAATCGACTTTACCACGCACAAGCGGTGAGCAGCTTTGCGCAGCTCTGAACCCAACGCAACCAACCTGCCCCGAATTTTTGACAGCATGTTATACGGCTCACTACCGATACGTTTTCCGGCTCTGCAGGCGGTATTTTCGTCGGTATGAAGATGCCGAAGACGCAGCAGCGGAGGTCTTCCTGAAACTTTACCGAGTTTTAGATCGAAGAGATGAGGCGGTTCCGTTCCGGCCCTGGCTCGCACAGGTGGCAGGGCACCACTGCATTGATAAGTTGCGACGAAGAAAGTACGAGACCGGCTCATTTTCGGAGAGCAACGATCTTAGCGAATGCTGTGTCGATCATTCAACTCCTTCGCCACTGTCCGAAGTTCTGCGTAAAGAAGAGCAGCGCCGGGTCAGGGAACAGCTGATTCGCTTGCCGGCGAAGTACAAGGTTCCACTCGTCCTGCGCTATTACAAACGAATGAGTTATTCCCAAATCGCGCGCACAATGAATCGGGACCTTCCTGCAGTCAGAATGATGATCTTCCGAGCCAAAGACCTGCTCCGGCGTAATTTACGCACGGTGCCGGTATAAGCGGTACGTTCAAAGCGGCGATCGATGAGAATGAGGCCAGGTTTTCCAACACTCGCCGGAGTGGCTCCCAGGCAACGAGGCTTTAGTTTCTATCGGATTACCCAAAAAGGTCTCGAGGAAATCGTCGAACCAAGATTCGCAGTGGGTCGTCCTCCCTGGTCCGCATTGAGTTCCAACATTTCTGCGATCCGTGATTTACGGGAACACCATACGAAGGTGTGACGTGTTATTTCCCGGCCAGATCCAACAGAACCGGTAATCGAAAAATTGGCGATCCCCACTGTTGTCCCTCGACTAGGATCGTCGCCGGGCTCACGACAACTTGGCTCCTTGGGCGTTTACAAACGGAAAATGGGGCGCGCCTGGGGCAACTCGAACGCCCGACCTTGCGTGAGTCTAGCTCCGGGGGTACACGGATCATAACCGAGTCGACCCAGGAGGTACTATGGGCAGTGAACTTACCTGAAACACTTGCTGCGGAACTTCGGCCCGGAACGCCGGGACCGGTCGGTGCACGCTGGTGCAATGAAGACGCACAGCGGAAAGAGCTCCGGTGTGCATGGGGTTGCAGGGATTGCTACGCGGGTAATTTTAAGTCCTCAGCGGCTGCCATTGCCGCCACCCGGGGCACAGATCGTTATGATACCTCTTCTTGTTGGTCGACTGGCACCCTGCTGAACGGACAGTCGTAAGTCAGCGCATAGAACGCGGGCTTGGCGTGGACTTTCGTCGAAAAGATTGAGAGAGTCAAAGGCAACAAAACGATACTTTCCCGAGGGAGATTTCCTGATGCTCAGTGAGGAGCGCCGCCGAGAGATTTTGGAATTGTTGCGCGACGACGGCCGGGTGCTGGTTCGCGATCTCGCCAAGCGCTTTCGTATTTCCCTTCTTACGATCCGAAAAGACCTCGAATATCTCCATCATCAGGGAATGTTGGAGCGTACGCATGGAGGGGCACTGCCGTTACGCACCGGCGCTCTGCAGGACCAGACGCTGCGCGAAAAGGAAAGACTGCACCGTCAGGAAAAAATGCGCATCGCCGCGGCAGCGTTGAAAATGGTCCGTCCCGGGCAGGTGATCATCCTCGATTCGGGAACGACTACGACGGCGATCGCGCGAGGTTGCCGCCATCTGCGGAATCTGACGATCATCACGAATGCGACAAATATCGCAGCGGAGCTGGCCGATAGCAACGTCGAGGTGATCCTAACAGGCGGATCGCTGCGGAGAAGTTCGTTTTCGCTCGTGGGACCGCTCGCTGAAGAGTCGCTGCGCAAGCTCAGCGCGGACATGTTGTTCCTCGCGGTCGATGGGTTTGACGTCGGCTACGGATTGTCGACCCCGAATCAGCAAGAGTCGCGGGTCAATCGAGCGATGTCGGAATCGGCGCGCCGGACCATCGTCGTTTGCGACTCGTCGAAATTTGGCCGGCGATGTTTGTCGCTGATTATGAACGTTTCGGCGGTACACGAAACGATTACCGATCGCGGCATACCGAAGCACGATCTCAAAGCGCTGCGCGAAGCCGAAGTCGAAGTCACGCTCGTCTAGAACGAGTTCATTTGCTACCTGCGGCCGAATTTGCCCGCCATAAAAACGAAATACAAGGCAACATCCTCATCGTTGGCGTCAGCCCCGCTAAGGGTTATCACGATCAGCGGGATCGCGATAGCGGCGGTTGTCGAGCAGGTTCGGATACGCGTTCAGCGTTCCTTCGACTTTCACGCTGAATGTTTTGGTGTATGAAACGCCGTCGATACCGCGCGCTGTCAGATGAATTTCGTACGTGCCGGGAGTCGTATAGGTGTGGGACACGGTGCGGCCCATTTGCGTGAGTCCGTCGCTGAAATCCCACGAATACGAAAGCGCAGGAACGCCATCGGAATCCGCCTGCGCGGTGATGTCAAACATCACTCCGGTTTTCGCCTCGGATGGAATTTTTGCGGTTACGTTCGGCGCGGCGGCTGTCACCTGGCTATCGACAATTTTGATCACGCGAACCGATTCAGCTGGCTGATTGTCGATTTGCAGCGTATTCCCCGAGAGTGAGACGGCCGCGCGCGCATCGAACACGTCCGTTGCGGTAAATGAATGCTCCGCAGATAAGCCAAGATCGGCAAGCTTCAACCTGTGCGATCGCGGAGATTTCGTCCAATTGAAGATGGTTAGTATCGACTGTCGCGCACTTTCGCGCAGAAAGAAAATGCTCGGTAATTCGTCTTCTGGCTCGTAGGTTAAAAGATCGACCGGAGTCGAAGCACGCCCAACCTTCGCAATATTGAGCAAATCCTCGTTCTCGATGAGCGCGAGCCGGTCTTTCTGCGCGCCCATCACGACCATGTCGTCGCCGATCTCGTACATGCCGCCGCTCACCGCCGAAAGCGCCACCGAACTCTGAGCAAGATTGAGCGGGTAAGAGGTCGAAGCACGAGTGTGATCGGCAAAGGTCTCGGCGACCGTATTGAACGCGTCGGGATCGTCGATGAAGTAGTTGCGGTGCATGTAGAAACGCGCCGCAATGCCCGGCGCAGCAGTCCTCGTTCCTTCAAACGAGTGCGCGGTGTCGGCGGAAATGCGACCGGTATCCACAAGTCCTACCGGTGTGAGCATCGGGCTGCCGTCTTTATCCAGAATCACATCTTCACCCACGGCGTCACGAATCGCCTGCAGGCCGATGCGCAGCGCTTCGAGCGCCGTTGTGTGCGGCCGATACATCAAGCCTTCGATCGCGCTGCTGTCCATGAAATCGAGCTTGATGAAGCGCACACCCCATTCGCGGACGAGCGTGCGATACGTCTGGCGCAGATACTCCTGGGCGCCAGGGTTCGTTGTGTCGAGAGCGTAGATGCGATCGGTTTTTTGCCGCCACAACCATGTCGTGGGGATCGGCTCGCCCTTCGCGTTGTGCACGAGCCAGTCTTTGTGATGCTCGTAGACCCACGCGCGCGTCGTGACCTCAAACGGAGCGGTCCAGACACCAAACACCAAGCCGTCGCCGACAACGTGATGACCGAGCGCGCGCATGCCGTTAGGATATTGCGCCGCGTTCGGCGTGATGTATTCACCACGGGCATATTGATAGCCTTCGTCAACCTGGAAAAAGTTGTAGCCAAAAGATCTCAAATGCGCGGCTTGCCAGTCGGCGTTCACTAGCGTCTCGCCTTCATTGATGTTGCCGTAGTACGCCGTCCAGCTCCACCAGCCCATCGGTGTTTCGTCGGGAATGCGTGGATGATGCAGCTTTCGTATCACGTCACCATACGTGACGAGTTGTTTTCGATAGTCGCCACCGGCCTCGAACATGATTTTTTCCGAGACGAATGTGACTCCGGGCTCGATGGGCAGGCTGACTTCGAGCTGATTTTCCGGCGACGCGTCTTTCAAGTCGAAATCCTTCTGAATCTCGGTCGTACCGGCAAAGTCGGCGTTGAACGAATCGATTTTCGTCTGCGGCCCATCCGCCGACGCTTGTATATGAAGATAGGTCAGCAGCTTGTCTGCAGTGAGCGCTGCAATGAAAAGGCTCTGCTTGCTTTCGCGGTTGTAAATCATCTGGCTGCCGATGGCCCGGTGCACTCCGTTTGGCGCTTTGCCGAGGTCGTAAATCTTCATCGCCGGACGGTCTTCGCTAAAGCTGTCAGATATTATGCGATCCGCGGACGCAGAGCCGCCAAGGTTCAGTGGTGAACCGCCGGTGGCATCGATCACACGCGCAGACTCGAGCGAAAATGACTTCCCGGTGTTGTTGATGATTTGCAGTTGCAGGGTCGCGTAGGGGGCGCCGTCGTAGACCTGAATTGTCTCGACAAGATCGGGTTTATCCGGCAGGCCGGAATTCTTGAGTGTGATCGTACGCCCCGGGCCAAGTTCGTCGCTAAATTTCGCCTCCGTGACTTCGTGGCGCGGATAGTCTGTCGATCGCGTCCACTGATGATCAAGCTGCACGCCCGTGCGGCTCGTGAAAATCGGCTGGCCGCCTCGCGTGCCCACCTGATACGTGCCGTCCTTGGAATTCATGCTCACGGTCAGCGTGCTGTTCTCGGCCTTCTGCGCGGAGATACCCGCCGCGAAGAATAAGGTCCCCAAACCTAGCAGCGCCGCGCTGTAGGAATGCACACGACATTTGATTTTCACGGTTGGGCCCCTCACACATCGACAATCTGAAATTCGCCAGGCGGCGCTACCATGGCCGCGAACCCACATGCACATCGCCTTCTGGCCACGGATCGATACCGAGGCACTTCGCCATCGATACAAGAGGAAGCAGCACCTCTCCCTGCGGTTGTTCAATCCACACAGGATTGGAAATCTTTGACCAGCCGAGAAATTCGTACCAGCGATCCACCAGAGGCCTGCAAAAAAGCAGAATGAAATTGACGCTCATTTCGCGGCGCACAAAGTCCTCGGCCGCACGCATCGCTATTCGGCCGTAACCGCGTCCTCGAGATTCGCTTCGCGCGAGGACGCCGCCAATTCCAGCGACGCCAACCGAATTCCCCGCAATTTCAACCGACTGCTCGACGATCCCAACATGGCAAAGCTTTTTCCCGCCTGCGCACACAAAGATGTGCGTCTCGGTCGGCCGCCACTGCAATTTGTATTCGCGAGTTCGGCTCGGATCTTCTTCTCCACCAGCCAGCTCCTTCTTGTCTGCTAGGGAGTACGAGTGCGATATCTCGATCTCGAAGGAATCTTCTGATTGGACCGATCGCGTTTTGGCTTCGATGCCCATGCGCTTCCGATCAAAGACGCAACGAACCTGCGATCAAGTTATGCTTCGGCTAGTGCAACTGAAACGGTTGCACCACCCTTGTGATCACGCCGTCGGGGCTCGGATTATCGGGATCGAGGTCGGACGCCAGGCTCAGGTGATACGCAAGAAGCTGCGGGAAAATAATTTCGAACGCCCCACGCAATTCGTCCGGCAGCTCCGGCGCCATCGCCGGCACAAAATCGTGCCCCAGATCCACTTCCGACGGCTTGGCTCCGACAACGATCACGTGCCCCAGCTTTTTCTGCAGCAATTCACGCAGCAGATCTTCCTCAAAGCGACGTCTCTCAGGGTCCGACGAGAGCACGCACAGCACATACGAATCCGGCCGAAGAAAGCTCATCGGGCCATGTCGAACGCCTAGAAAGGTTTCGTTCACGGCGACAATTCGTCCCGCAGTCATCTCCAGCACCTTGAGAGACGCCTCTCTCGCCAACGGTTCCAGCGTCGCGGAAGTGAGAACCATCATCCTCGAAGGAAATTTCGCCGCCAGTCGCTGAGCCAGGCGATCAATCTCAGCGAAAGTGCGATTCACATTCGCAACGATGCGCGGCAAGTATTCCGTCAGCAAATCAGGTTGAGCGATCAGCGTCCCTGCAAGAAGCAAATTCGAAAACGAACTGGTCATCACCAGGCTGCGATCGTTTGTCCGCGGGTCAAGCACGAGCCGATTGACACCCGGTAATCGCACCATCTCACCACGCTCATTGCAGGTGATGGCAAGGTGCACGACGCCAGGGAACATCTGCTTAATGCGCTTGATGACCCCGACGCTTTCGGGGCTGTCACCGGATCTCGCGATCGACACCAGGACGCCGTTCGACACAAACGCCGGCGTGAGGTGAAGCAGATCTTTCTGCGAATATGTAAGAAGATCCGTCGTAGGAATCGCCACCGCGTTCATCCATGTCGCCGCCACCGCGGATGCCGCATACGCGGAAGTTCCCGCGCCGCAGATGACTGCCGCGCGTCCCTGCACGATCGTGCGCGCGTCGGACGCGGCGACACGCTCGACCGTCGTAGGCCACAGATCCGGCTGTTGCCGAATCTCGCCGTGGGTGACTCGCCCGCGTTCACCGCGAGCATCCGGGTTTGCGTCAAGCCTGGAAGCCATGAACCTTCATGCCTTTCCTCGATCGAAATTCATCTCACACGTGCCGGGCTGTACCCGGCGAGCGAGCGGATCCCGTGGAGGAATCCGCTTCGCGACCTGGCACGAGTTTTGAGCGGCTACTATCCGTTAGAAATACAACTTGAGAGCAAATTGTATTTCGCGCTGGTCGTTTTGACCATCGCGCGTCGACGTAATCGTGCCGAAGCTGTTGCTCGTGTAATCCAACGATCCGGGTGCCGCGGTTACGCCGTTGCCGCCGAATCCAGGATTCGTGAAGTTCGGATGGTTGGTCAGGTTAAAGAACTCCGAACGGAATTCCAGGCGGAATCTCTCCGTGAGCTGGAACAGCTTAAAGAGAGAGAAGTCCAACCGGTGGAATCCCGGACCAACGAATTGGGCCGGTCCGCCGCCGAGCGGGCTGAAATCGGTCTGCCCGATCGTGGTCGCCACGGGCGGCGTTTCGAACGCCGCGGGGTTGAGCCACTGGTTCACGTTGTGCGGTCCCGCGTACGGGTCCTGCCCAGCAACTTTGATCGCAAAGCAACCGAAGCCCGAAGTCGTGCCAGTTGCGCACGGAACCGTACCGGGCTGCCCATCTTGGAGAGTCAGAATCCAGTTCGTCACCCAACCCCCGAGGATGGCATTCACGGCGCCGCTGCTGTCGTGGAGGAAGCGCTTACCACGACCAACCGGCAACTCGTAGATACCGCTGACGTGCACAACCTTGTTGATATCGAAGTCGCAGCGTCCGAAATCATGGTTGATGCCCCACCCGGGCAGATACGGCGCGCGAAATCCGGTGATCGCTGTCGCGTTCAACACGTCCACTGCGTTCGTGATGCAGTTCGACCAGGTGAAGTTAGCCAATACGCTCAACCCCTGGTTGAACCGATGTTCGTAATTCAACTGCAAGCCGTTGTAATGGCTGTTGCCTGCAAACGATGTATACGTCGCGCCCGAGAAGTCCGGATACGGGGAAAACGCTAGTGAATCGAGGCCTAACGGTAAAATCTCTCGCGGCGTATTGGGATTCTCATACACCGCCAGGTGATGTACGGTGTTTCCTACGTATCCCACCTGGAAGGTATCGTTGGCGGCGAGTTGATATTGTACCGTTAGATTATAGCCCTGCGTCATCGGTGTCTTATTTTTGAAGTCTTCGCCAATGAACCCAACGCCCCCGGGCTCAGCCGCCGCCGACGTCAACGGAATGTGCGTCAAGCCGCTCTCGATCGTGCCGATCGCACCGTCCGCGAACGTGATCGGAGCGTTTGGCACCTGGTTCGGGAAGTTCAGGTTGAACTGGAATGGGAACTCGGCATACGTCAGCAGCGCCGAATTTTCGAAACCTCCGTAGAAGATTCCGTAACCGCCACGCACCACGAGTTTCGGCGTCACCTGGTACGCGAAGCCAACGCGCGGGGCGAAGTTTGCCTTTTGCGATTCGCCCAGTCCCGGCTGGCCCGAGCATTGAAGTGCGATGTTGTCTGTCGCGAGAGCTGCCGTGAAGTCAGCCGAGAACGGTGTGTTGCAACGCTTGTTCGTCAGGAAAAATGTGGAAGTACCTCCGGCGCCAGCCGTCGGCGACGGAATGAAGTTCGATTGCGCTCCGTAGTTTTCCAGAAGCTGTCCAAAGTATTCGTAACGCAGACCAAGGTTCACCGTCAGCTTCTGGGTGACCTTGATGTCGTCCTGCCCGTAGCCCGCGTAGTAGTTGCGCTTCATCGACGTCAATGCGATGTTTGACGCCTGGATGTTGTCCGCGCCACCGACGAAATCCGCCGCCCCCGTCACCGTTCCCGGAATCGGCGTTAGCAGTAGCTGTGCGAGGCCAGTGTTGCCCCCGCTTGTCGAAGGAATTTCGCTGTAGACGCCACTGAAGCTCCAAGCTCCACGGCCCGATGGCGGCTGCAGGATGTTGAATCCGAGACGCTGATATTGGAAGCCCACCTTGACCGTGTGGCGCCCCATCGATTTCGTCACGTTGTCGGTAACCTGCGAAGTCGTGCTCAATTCGATCGACGGCAAGAACTGGTTGCTGCCCAGTTGGTTCAAACCGCTTATGAAGAACGTTCCCAATCCGCCGTTGGAATCTGCCTGCGGCACACCTGGAATTCCGAACTGATCTGGGATTCCCGTGGTGTTGGCATTCGGCTGCAGGCGTGACGACGCGATGCGGTTGTAGCCGGCGCGTACCTCGTTGATGAGCGTGGGCGAGAACGCGTGCGTTTCGCTGAGCACCGAGTTCCACGATTTTGCGAGCTGGTCTCCCGTAGAGAACGATCCGCCGTCCGCAATGCCGCCGAACGGTCCGGGAATGAACGTTGGATTCTCCATGAAGCTTAGACGCCCGAAGATGTTGTCCTTCTGGCTGAATGTGTGATCGACGCGCACGTCGAACTGATCCACGTTGTTGGCTAGCGCGGGGTTCGACGCGAAGTTGTTGAAGAGTCCCGACGAGCTCGCTGCGGGATACAAGTTCAGCAGCTTGATTGCATTGGGATCCAACCGGCCTGCCGGAATAATGTTGCCTGGGAAGGCTTCACGCACGAAACCCAGTTGCGATCCCGCCGGATTCGATCCGCACGGCGCGGTGATTCCCGTAACTGGATCGGCGACGCCGCAGGTGATTGCACGGGTTGTGGACGGATCAAAAACCTGTCCGAGAGCGTATGTGCGGCCCAGCACGTCGGTACGCGTTCCGCCCTGCGTCAACAATTCGGAGAGGTTGGTGTAACCGCTGCTGCGCTCGAGCGCGGTCGGCACCGTGGAAACATAAGGCACCGCCTGGCGGATACGCGTTCCTTCATAGTCCATGAAGAAGAACGTTTTGTCCTTTTTGATCGGTCCGCCAAACGTCGCGCCGAACTGATTCTGCCGGTACTTCCCTTTCGGGATGCCGCCGGAGTTCTCGAAAAAGTTCGCGGCGTCAAACTTATCGTTGCGAAGAAATTCCCAGGCGCTGCCGTGAAATTGATTCGATCCGGACTTGATCGTCGCGTTCAGCACCGCTCCGGCCGATCGGCCCATTTCCGCGCTGTAGTTGTTGGTCTCAACCTTGAATTCCTGAATCGCATCGACCGGTGGCCGCACCGCGTATGCTGTGCCGTTCAGAAAGTCGACGAGGTTGGCGTTGTTGTCCAAACCGTCGAGCAGGTAATTGTTCTGCGCCGGCCGCAATCCGTTCGCAGCGAAGCTGCCGCTCTGACCCAGACCGCGCGTGTCGGCTTGGTCCTGCGTCACGCCCGCGGATAGTTGCGCCAGAAAGGTAAAGTTGCGGCCGTTCAACGGCAGTGATTTCACTTCGCGCTCTTCGATAACCTGGCCGACCGACGCATCCTGAGTCTGCAACGCGGGCGGCGCCTCGTTGACGACCACAGTTTCGGCCGAAGCGCCTGGCGGCAGCGCGATATCCACGAGCACTTTCTGCTGCACGTCGACCGTTACGTTCTTCTGCTGCACCTTTTGAAAGCCCTTGAATTCGGCGGTGAGCGTGTAATGACCGATTTTGATTGGCGCAAAAATATATTCGCCATTGCCGTTCGTCGTTGCCGTCTGCGTGACGCCAGTGTCGTCGTTTGTCAGCGTCACTGCCGCGCCAGCGATGCTTCCACCGCTGGTGTCTTTCACGGATCCCGAAATCGAGCCCTGATCGACTTGCCCGAATGCCCGCATCGGCAGACCGAGCGTGAGCAACAGCAGCACCAACATCGACGGCAATTTATGATTCGAAATAAATTTAAGCATAGCCATTTCGCTCCATCATCCCCGCTAAGTAAGTACGCGGTCTAAAAGTTGACTGACAGCTCGATGCGACTCCATGTAAGCGTTTCTGTGATCCATGGCGCCCACTAAATCGCAATGCGAGAAAGCAATGCGTCCGAATGGACCGTCGCGCAGCGCGTCGCGCGCCGCCGGTTTCCCGTCGCTCCCAAAAAAGAAGCCGGGCTGCGGATTAATGAAGGCGTGGCCGAATCGATTCATGACGATTCCGGCTATGTCGCGCTTCGCGTCGAAGCCGGAACCCGCGAACATTTCCGTCATCTGCTCCCGCATTCGGCGTTCGTAGTCGGCGAACGGCGTCGAAAGAATTTCGGCGCGTCCGAGTTGGCCTTGCGCACGAGCCGGCATTCCCGGCTTGGTGAAGTCGACAAAGAAGGTCAGCACCGTCGGCAGGTCGGGACCGACGGAGTCCAAGTCGACACCAAACAATGCGTTTTTTCGTACATTTACGTATCGGCCAAACCCGTCGAACCATTGCGCGCTGGATAGCCCGAGGTTGTACAGGAATCTCCAGTTGCGCACGGCAACGTTGACCGTCATGTATGGCGAATAGATGAATGAGTCGTAGGCGCTCTTTCGCGTCTCGTCGAGGTCGCGTACAACGTGTTTCGTGATCCAGCCGCCGCCGGCCATCACGACCGTCCGCGCCTTGACGCGATAAAGTTTGCCATCCTTGTAATAAACAACCGAAACGAGCTCCGCCTTGCTCGGATCGCCGATGTGCTCGACGCGCACAGCCGTGGAATCGAGGCGAAGCCTTACGCGCTGACCGGGATTGTCCAGCGCGGCGTAATTCACATGATTCTTCCAGACCGCTTCCATTGTGCGCGGTCCATCGATTGCCGCGGGAATCATGGTTTTCACCATGAGCCGCGTCATACCGGAATTTCCGCCGGGGAACATTTGAATTCCCGATTCCATGCTGTCGTTGACGGTGGGGATGATCTTCGACCACTCGTATAGTAGGTAGGCCGAAAGCGCGTCGGGACCAAGCCCGAATCCGCCCGCGGATTCGGAAGCGTCCATCAGCCGGACGGTGTCACGACTGATGCCGTAAGTGCGGCAGAAATAATCCTCGAGCGTCATGCTATCCAGCTCTCGCGAAATCTTGTCGCCTGGATAGTCGTAAACGAGCGGCGGCACAACGGGCTTTTCCGCGTGTCGCGCCAGCATTTCTTTTTTCAGCGTTTCTGAAAACGGCGTGCCTTCGAGTTTCTTGCCCCACGGGTCCGTGACCCAAATTCCCGGTTTATGTCCGTATTTTTCGCCGAAATAAAACCCGAGCGCCTCCTTGCCGTTGATGGTTCCTTCGCCGTAAGGGCTGCGCGGAACTTTGATCTCGGGGCTCGGACCTTGCCATTGCTGGTACGTCTTGAAAGCGTCCCAGTCCAGACCCATCGTGTCGTAAACCGTTTTTAGAAAGCTGTCGGGATACGGCGGCTGAAAGTGGACGGAAGCCTGTGGCGCGTAGAGCGTGTGGCCGTCGACCACGAATTCATTGCGCTTGGCGACGCCGCCGAAGATGTGGGCGTTGTCGAGAATCAGGCAGGTGCGCTGGGCGTCAGCCTGCTTATTGAAGAACATTCCGGCCGATAAGCCGGCGTGACCGCCTCCGACGACGACGCAGTCGTAGGCTTCGCTCGTTTCGGTAAAGTCGGTGGGTTCTTTGTCGAATCTGCCGTCGCGGACGCCGTGCGCGCCCTGCAGAACCTGTTCAGTGTTGCCGGCCGAGCCTTGGTAATCGCCTTCGCCCGAGTAGCCGGTCCAACCCGTGACGGGCGCGGGTCCGGTTGTCGGAGATTGTCCCTGTGCGGCGAGGGAAAAAGGGCATGCTGCTCCGGCGGCAAACGCCGCGGAGGTCATGAGCATCCCGTCGAGAAAATCACGACGCGAAATGGGCTCGTTCAGACCGAGGATCTGGTCACGACGAGGACAGTGGGCCATCCGCCCTTCCCCTCAAGCCCGACACTCGACTTTGCCGGGAACCGCCTGCATCGTCGCGCCTCGACGGGCGACGATGCTTTGCTTTCGTTTCGTAGCTAATACTTTCGTTTTGGGTGCAGTTGCAGTGAAGGTATGGGAACCGCGCGGCATTGTCAAGCGAAAACAAGGAATGAGGGTGACGCCAATAATTACTGTGCAGTATTGGCGAATTTGATGTTAAAGGCGGGGTTAAATGCGTGTGCCGGATTCGGCCGTTTCGTTTTGTCGTTAGACGGATCGAAGTGGAATCAGCCTGGACATTAACGGACTTTCGATTTGTTGCGAACTGTTTCTTACGCCGCCCGGGATGGCGGCGTGATAGGATGCGCGCGTTGGGCCGGCGCAGCAAATGTGTGGGCCCGTTCTTGGCGGTTCAAGCTTCCCTGCTGCGTCGCGCAAGCGAGGTGCCATGAAAAAGTCAATCGGCGACAACATGATTCCCAAAGGCTGGCAGTTCGAGCGCGGCCTCGAACTGGTCAAAAAATCAGGATACGACGGCATAGAACTCTGGCTCGGCGACGTGCCCTGGTTTCAGATGGACACGACCGACGCGCAGGTCACGGAACTGCGGCGCAAGGTCGAGAATGCCGGTCTCGTCGTCTCGAATGTGTCAACGGGCTTGCATTGGGAGACGCCGCTGTCTTCGCGCGATCCCAACGTGCGCACCAAGGCAATCCGGATTGTGGAACGCGAGATCGAGACGGCGCAGCTGCTCGGATGCGACGCGATTCTCGTCGTCGCGGGGCTGGTGACGCAGGAAGTCCCGTACAACGAAGTATATCAACGGTGCGTCGACGCGATGAAACAGCTCGCGCCAACTGCCACGAAAGCGAAAGTCAGGATAGGTTGCGAAAATTGCTGTTCCGAACAGCGTTTCCTCATTACGCCTCGCGAATTCTGGACATTTTTGAATGATGTAGATAGTCCTTCGGTCGGAATCCACCTCGATGTCGGCAACATTCACGACACAGGGTTCGCCGAGCAGTGGATCGAAATGCACGGGCCGCGCATCACGCGCATTCACTTGAAGGATGTGATGAAAAAGCGCGGTCGTTGTTGTGATCCGGTCTATACGAGCCTTTTCATCGGCGATAACAACTGGCCTGCAATCCGCGCCGCAATGACAAAGGTCAAGTACGACGGCTGGCTGATCGCCGAAATGGAAGCCCGCTACAAGTACGCGCAGGATCAACAGTTTCCCGACACGGCTGCCGACATCGACCGTTTGATCTCAGGCAATCTATGAAGATGGACCGCGAGGCGAATGCATGAAAATCTCGCGCCGGAATTTCGTTGGTTCCGCAAGTTGCGCCGCGGCAGGGGCTCTCTGCTCATTTCCTTCCCTGGCCCTGACAGCGGGCGATTCGCGATCGACGCGCGGAACCCATTGTTCCCTGCTCGACCTCAAATCGCAGTGTGTTCTCCCCGAGTCGCGCGATGGCTATCGACTCGCGCTCGGCGAAGATCATCGCACTCTCTCGGAACTCGATCTGGATTTGCGAGAAGCTCGTCGCGCAATCATCGTTCCAGCTGCCGGCACGGTCGATTCAGCCACGGTGGGTGCTCTGTCAGCCGTGCTCCTTTCGGGAACCGCGGTCGTCTGGGAGTGCGGTGCGGCATTCCTCAGCCCGACCGATTTCGCAACGCATCAAGCGACCTTGCACGACTATTTCGCGATTACAATCGGCCGACCAATTAACCTCTGGCGCTCTACTCCGCCGAAACGCATCTCAGTACATCGCGCAACAGACCAACCTCTAAAATCAAAGCTGCTCGGCCATCACGAGGTTCCGTATGTCACCTATCACTGGCCGCACGAAACGCGAGTCCGCGACTTCAGCCGTGCAATTTCCGTCTCTGCGAAAGATGGCGGCGCCATCGCACATCTGGGAGATCTTCCCATCGCGTGGCGCAGGCCAGTCGGCAAAGGCACGCTCGTTTTTCTCGGCTCGCCAATCGGTCCGGCACTGCGCGCCGGTGATGCCGAAGCCCGCTCGTGGCTCCGCGCGGTAATCGCTGAATCCGTCTAGCGCGACGCAAATGGCATGACTTCGTGGGAGTTTCGGATGCATTTGGTTAAAAAAGTACTTTTGCTTGTCAGCGTTGCGCTGTTTTCGTCAAATTTGTTTGCGGCCGACAATTACGTGCCGCCAAAGGAATCGGCGGGAGGCTGGCGGCAGACGCATGGCGACGATGAGACTCGCTCACTCGCGGGCATGGACCCGGACCGACTGAAGTTGATCCACGAAGAGCAGCTACAGATGTATCCGGGGCCGTGGGCCATTGTGATCATAAGCAAAGGCTATCTGGTTGAAGAATGGTTCGGTGTCCCGGCGATGCCGAACACCACCTACGACGCATGGTCAGCCACCAAATCGGCTACCGGAATTGCGTTCGGCATGCTGATGGACGACAGCATGCATCACACGCTTCCGAACGACGCCCAAATTTCGCTCGACACGCCGATCTACGATTTCATTCCCGAAGGTCACCCGCTCACTGATCCGCGAAAAAAGGACATCAAGCTGCGCCACGTTTTGAGCATGACTTCGGGAATTGCGGGGGAGGGGCAGGGACTGATCGGCATCGGCGTGGACGCCAACACCGGTGAATACGAGGTCGCGTTGGGCCTGGCGCCGACGCGCTTTGGAAAATCAACCGCGACATTGGCGGCCGATCCCGGGAAAAATTGGGAGTATTCCGACGCTGCATTCGCGCACCTGTCGCTATTTTTCTCGCATGTGAAAGGACGCGAAATTTCCGACTACATGAAGGACCGCGTGTTCGATCCCATCGGGATCGAAAATGAAAGCTGGGACTCGCAGGGCGGCCGTGGACACATCGGACCGCACACCAATCCACACAGCGGCTTGCATTTGTCGGCGCGCGATTTCGCGCGGCTCGGTTATTTGATGGCGCACGACGGCCGCTGGCGAAGTAAACAGCTGGTTCCGCACTGGTGGATGGAAGAGGCGACGAAAAGTTCGCAGCAACTGAATCCAAGTTACGGTTATACGTTTTGGGTAAACACCGACGGGAAGCAATGGCCGAGCGTTCCGAAGGATGCTTTCGCGTTCATGGGATTCGCGTCGAATCGGTGCTACGTCGTGCCTTCGCTCGACCTTGTTGTTGTGAGGTTGGGCTATGCACCCGGCAACTGGGCTGAAGGCGCGCTGCTGCCGGCGGTAGTCTCCGCGGTCCATCGCGCGCGGTACAGCCGCTGCCGCTTTGGATTCACAACTCCGATGGAGTTCCGATCCACCCCTGGAGCCGGCTTAGGTGTCCTTTGTTCGACTCGTTTTTTATCATGAAGCAAGTGGGGCATACCCCATCCATTTTGCGGAGTCTGGAAGTTGCTGAGGAGATGCGACTTCCGGCGAGGCCTCGATTTCAAGAACGAAGCGGAGTCTGACCGTTGTTGCGGGAATTGGGGTCACAGGTGCACTTTTCGATGAAATTCGTGTTGTTGCTCTCCGAAATGGTCCACGTTTTGGGTTTGCCTCCTTCACGAATGGAAGCCCCGTGTTGGCTTGCCTATTGTCGCGGCTAAAGCCGCAACCCACGAGGCTCACACCAAAGGCATCTAGAGTACAGCAACGCACCGGGCAGTTTTTCATTTTGGTGGCTCGTTGGGGCGATGCGGATGAGAGTTTTCTGCCAGGGGATCGTAGCATGCGTGATTTAGCGGGAGGCCGAATTCGGAGGCGGATCCGCCTCCGAGCGACGCGTCTTTCCGGCGCGGGATCGCTCGCCGCCGGGGCGACGATATCTATGCGCGTCTGGCTGCGGCATTTCGGGTGTATACTCTTGCAGACAAAAGACATAGCTTACGCCTCGTCGAGGAAGGATTATGCTCCAGAAGACCGCTTTCCGCCTCCTTTCTCCGAGTACTTTTCGTCGAATTTCTCGCGCCAAAAAGATTATCCTTCCTTCGCTGATTTTGGCGTTTTTTACCGGGTTCGGTGCCGCGCCGGAGCGGACGCAGACAACGGTATCGCACCCGGGGCTTGAACCGATCCGACAATATATTGCGGCGGGGTGGGACACGCTGACGCGGTCGCTGGACGAGTGCAAATCGATCGTCGATACCAAGGTGACTACGGCGTCGGTCCTTTATATCCCGGCGGATTTTGAGGTTCCGGCGGCGGTGCAGCAGCTTCAGCAGCAGTGCAACGTGCAGGCGAAACATTTACCGATGGTGATTCACAACCTCGGCGAAATCGATCCGGCCAAAATCGACCCGGCGGGGCTTTTATATTTGCCGCACAAATACGTGGTGCCGGGCGGCCGATTCAACGAGATGTACGGGTGGGACAGCTACTTCATCATCCGCGGGCTGCTGCGCGACAACCGCGTCGAACTGGCGCAAGGGATGGTGGAGAATTTTTTCTTTGAGATCGAACACTATGGCGCAGTGCTGAACGCGAACCGAACGTATTATCTGACGCGATCGCAGCCGCCGTTTTTGACGTCGATGATTCTGGATGTATATGACGCGAAGAAAGAAGCTGGAAAAGAAGATCGCGCGTGGCTGGAGAATGCGTATGCCTACGCGGTGCGCGATCACAATTTGTGGACGAAGGAACCGCACCTCGCGGGGTCGACAGGCTTGTCGCGCTATTTTGATTTCGGGACCGGACCCGCGCCCGAGAGTTTGAAAGACGAAACGGGACATCTGGCGCAGGTCTCGGCATATTTCCTCTCGCATCCCGATATCGGCCGGGCGTATCTGATTCAGAAGAAATCTGGCGATGAAGCGCAAGAATTCGTCGGTCCGCTTTTTGCGGTGCAGGTTTGCGAAGGCATTACGACGACAACGGCGAAAGCGGACTGCGCTTCGGCGGGTGGGGTTTCGCTGAGCGCGGATTATTACAAGGGCGACCGATCGATGCGCGAATCGGGCTACGACATTTCGTTTCGGTTCGGACCGTACGGCGTTGCGACACATCACTTTGCGCCGGTTTGCTTGAACAGCTTGCTGTACAAGTCGGAAGAAGACCTAGCTCGGATGGCCGACATCCTGGGGAAGAAAAAGGAATCGGCGGAATGGCACGAGCGGGCGAAGAAGCGGAAGGATGCGATCCAAAAATATTTGTGGAATGCGAAGCGCGGAATGTTTTTCGATTATGACTTTACGAGTCAGAAGCAATCGACATACGAGTATGTGACGACGTTCTTGCCGATGTGGACTGGCGTGGCTACTCAAGATCAGGCGGCGGCGATCGTGAAGAACGTGAGGCTTTTCGAACGCCCCGGCGGGCTGATGATGAGTCCTTACGAAACCGGAGGACAGTGGGACGCGCCGTATGCCTGGGCGCCGAATCAGTTGATGGCGGACGACGGGATACGGAAGTATGGGTTTGCGGCCGAAGCGGATCGAGTTTCGTATGAGTTTTTGTCGAATGTGTTGGAGAATTTTCGCCGTGACGGGACGATTCGCGAGAAATATAACGCGGTGACGCGGTCTTCGGAGACTGCGGTTACGGCGGGATATAAGGTAAACATTGTGGGGTTTGGGTGGACCAACGCGGCGTTTTTGGTGTTGTTGCATGAGTTGCCGGGGGAGACGGCGGAGCGGTTGGCGAAGGAATAGTGGAGCGGCGGGGATTTACGTTTGCGTGATCGAGTTGAACGCTGAAATCCTTTGTTGAATGACGAGATGGGGCGCAGCTGTGCTGGCGCCCGTACATGACCGGCTGGCGGAGGATACAGCAGATCTCTCGCTTCGTTGGGGATGACAATTCATCGCGAGCCGGGGGCAAGGTCAATTGCACGCACGGTTATTCCTCGCCGCTGACGGCGCTGCGGATTTGCTGCAGGTAGTAATCGTCGCGGGGCGGGGTGGCTCCGGTTTGGGTGGCTACCCAGGCGCCCATGCGATTAGCGGCTTCGTTCATGGTGGCGAGAGAGCCGTGGCGTAGGTAGTGGTAGGTGAGAGCGGCGGTGAACGCGTCGCCGGAACCCACAGTGTCGGCGACGACGACGCGGACGCCACCGTGCTGATTGACTTCGTTGGGACTGACGAGCAGGCTGCCTTTTGCCCCGCGCGTGATGCAAACAAGGCGCAAGCCATACGTATCGCGGATCCAACCCGCGGAACGCTCTTCGTCGATAAATGTGCCGCCGAGCAATTTCACCGCGTTCGGTAGTTCTTCCCGATTGAACTTGACGATGTCTGCCAGCTTGAGCGAGTCGCTGAGAATTTCGGCCGAGAAAAAATGCTGGCGCAGATTGACGTCGAAAATGCGCGTCGTGCCGCGGCTGACCTCCTGAAGAAATAAGCGAATGGTGGCTCGCGATTGCGGCGAACGCTGCGCGAGTGAGCCAAAACAAACGGCGTCGGCGGTGGACGCGAGCTTCTGCCATTCGGGAGTCCATTCGAAGAAATCCCACGCGACACCTTCGGCAATCTCAAAGGTGGGCTGACCCGCGGGATCGACGTAGAGCTTGGCGGTGCCGGTCGGGTGCTGTGTGTCGATCTGCAAATATTTGCTGCGCAGGCCGATGCGCTCAAGACGCCGTCCAGCGGTGCGTCCCAAAGCATCGCTGCCGACACGGCTGGCGACGATGCCGTGATCGCCAAGCAAACTGGTCATGTAGGCGAAATTCGCGGGAGCGCCGCCCAATTCCTTGCCCTGCGGGAAGACGTCCCAAAGCAGCTCGCCCAATCCGACGATGTTGTAGGACTTATCCGGCATTTAGGCTTCTGCAATCACACAGGAATCGGGGGCACAATATGCCGGTTTTGATGCACGAGGAGAGATTCGGTTATAGCCCTGATTGGGCGCGATGAAGTTTGTGGAATGGGGACAGGTCATGGCTTTTCGTTCTGCCGCTGTTCCAATTCTCCGGCGACGCTCAATTCGCGCGCCGCGTCTTCGTTCCGGCCCATGTCGCGATACGCCTGGCCCAAAAGATGATGCGTGACAGGGTTATTGGGGTCCATCGCGAGAGCGCGCTGCAACGCCCGCACCGCCAATTCGGATTCGCCTTTTTTCTGCAGCACCTTGCCCATCAATATATAGGGACCGGTGGACGTTGCGTCGAGCCAGATGGAGCGCTGCAAGAGCCGCTCGGCATCGTCGAATTTCTGGATGCGGGAATAGGCGTCGGCCAATTTGTAGTACGCAGCAGCGTAACCGGGATCGAGTGCCAACTCCTTTTCGAATTCAGCGATCGCTTCGGGAATCTTGGAATGATACAGATATAGCTCGCCCAAAAGGTAGTGGACGAGCGGCAATTTTGGATCGAGCGAAGCGGCTTTTTGCGCATATTCTTCGGCGACCGGGCCGAAGTCCTGGCGAAGGAGCATTCGCGCGGTGAACAGATAGCTCGCGGCGGATTCGGGTGGCACGCCGAACATTTTTGCGAACGCGACGCGGGCGTGCGGATAGTCTTTCGTCTGAATGTAGCAAACACCCAAAATGTAGGCGGCATCGACGTTCGCGCTCGGGAACCAGGTCTGCACTTTTTCGAGCGCGGGAATCGCATCGGCAGGACGACCCGCGAGATAGGCGGAAAGGCCGAGCAACTGCGTCGCTTCGCTATCCTTCGAATCTTGCTGTTGCGCTTTTTGCAATGCCGCGATGGCCTTCAGATAGTCGCCTTTTTTGTAGTAGGCGAGGCCCAGTTCGTGCGCGAGACCGGCCATCGCGGGGTTTTTCGTTTGCAGGTCTTCCAGCGCGGCAATCGCGTCGTCGAACTTCCCTTCGCGAAGAAGCTTTCGCGGCTCGTCGAAAGCTGTCGAGCCTGGCTGCGACGAATTGGCCGCGCTGGCTGCGGGCGCGGACGCCTTGGGCGACGGCGCATCCGGCGGGGCCGGGAACTGAGCGAGAGCGAGGGAGCCGCCAAGCCCAAAGCAAACTAGACAGATGGCGCAGGAGAGAGTGAACTTCGGCATCGCGAATCTCGAAACCACGGAACAAAGATTAAAGCATAAAAAACGGGGAGCCCGCGAGGGCTCCCCGTTTCGTTTGGGGTGTTTTGCTTTGTGTTTACGTTGGAAAATCGTGTTAGAAAGTCACCCGCAGACCGAACTGCAACTGGCGCATGCCGGTCGGCGAACCTGGCGAACTGTCGGCTTCGATGTCGGTGATCTGTCCGGCATTGCCCGTGCAGTCGACGCAGGTGTTGCCCTGGTTGGAGTTGAACCCCAACACCGGGTGGTTGAACACGTTGAAGGCATCGAAGCGGAACTGCGCTTTGATGCGTTCGGTGATGCCGAAGGTCTTCGAGAGGGCCATGTCGGAGAAGAACCCTCTCGGGCCGAAGAAAGTGTCATACCCGGCGTTGCCGATCTGGCCGCAAGCAGGCAAAGCGAATCGACCGGAAGTCGGCCGAGCCAAGGTGCAGGAATCCACGCCCGCGTTGGCAGCCGTCAAGTTGTAAGTCAACGGGGCGACCGGAGTGAATTCATACCACTGGCCGTTGACCTTGTGCGGGCCAACGTCGAACGACTGACCGTTGACGAGGTTCGGGCGGCATGGACCAGTGTCTTCGATCAAGCCGCACTCGCCGATACTCGCCGTCCATGGTAAGCCGCTGCTGTAGTTGAGGGTGTTGGTGATCTGCCAACCGCCGATCAGCAAATTCGCCCAGCGGTTGATGCCGCCCAGGAAAGCCTTGCCTTGGCCGAACGGCAGTTCGTACACCGTGCTGATCACGAAAACGTTGCGACGGTTGTACTGATCCGGACCGTACGCGAGTTTGGGAGTGACGGAGTAGTAGTTGGAGTTGTAGGCGTTAGAGTGTCCGTACGTGTAGTGCGCCAGGAACTGGAGTCCGTGGCTGAAGCGGCGCTCGACTTTGATCTGAAGCGCTTCGTAGTTGCTGCTGGCGTCGTTGCCGAAATAGCTCAGATCGACCGCGCAGCAAGTGAGCGGAGCGCCGAGCGGCGTCGTGTAACCCGGATAGGTGAAGGACGGCACGCCGTTCTGGAAGAAGGCACGGCGGTCCGCCTGCGGCACGGAGGGAACGAAGCCGCTCGGAGCGCAGGTCGTGGGCGTAGGGCAAGCGACAAGGTTCGTGCCGCCGCCGACTGCGGGCGCGTTCGGGTTGTAAGAGGGGCCGTCCGTGTTGAACGTGTGCGTGCCCTTGTTTCCGATGTAAGCCACTTCTACGGACATATTCGAAGTGACTTGGCGCTGGATCGTCGCGTTCCAGGCATCGAGGGTCGGCAGGCGTTGAATGGTTGGCCGAATTCTCGAGCTCGACGTTCCGTCGGGACCGAGGAGCGGCAGCGTGCCGGCCGGCGAGATGCCGGAGAGTACGTTCGTGAAATTGAAAGCCGGCGCGCCCTGAGCCAAGGTGAAGACCGGGCTGAGGTTGTTGGTCGCGGCTGGATTCAGGTTGGTGTCCTGAATCTGCTGGTTCGCGAGAACCGGCAGGTTCTGGGTGACGACGTGGCCAAAGTTGGATCCGAACACGCCGATGTCGAAGCTGCGGCCGTAGCCGAGGCGAACGACCGTCTTCGGATCGAACTGGTAGGCGACACCGATGCGCGGTGCGAACGCCTTGAACGTATTGTCGATATTGCCGTTGAGGCCGACCGAACCGTAGCCGGCGACGCGAATCAAACCTTGATCGAGATTCGCGAATCCGCCGTTGCCCTTCGCGTTGACATATTCCGGATCGTAAATTTCCCAACGGAGGCCGTAGTTGAAGGTCAGCTTCGTGCTGATGCGCCACGTATCCTGGCCGTAGAAGAACCATCGCTTCTGGCGCTCGGCGGCGTTCAAGCTGGTGCTGACGAAACGCTGCAGTTCGTTGACATCGCCGAGGAGGAAGGTGCCGAGAGCCAAGCCGCCATTTCCAGCAAGCGAGGTGTCGTTCTGGTCGAAGTTGAGTTCACCGGTGCGGTTCGCGTCGCTAGGTACGCGGAGGTTCATCGCGTAACGGATGTCGGCGCCGAACTTGAACTGGTGATTGCCCTTGATCTTGGTCCAATTGTTGACGAACTGGAATTGCTGCTCGCTTTCCGTCAGCGGGCAATTGCAGCGTCCAACGTTGAGGCCATCGCCAAAGTTCGGCAGGCCTTCCTGCTGCGCGGTGGTGCTGTTGGTGCCGTTGATTGTGGGGAAGAATGAAGACAAGCCGCCGGTTTCCGTGGTGCCCATGTTCATTCCGGGAATGCCGAAGCCGGTCATCGGATTGGTGTTGGCATCGGAGTATGCGGTTTGCGGATTGTATTTGAAATAGCCGAAGCGGAAGTCGGTCAACAGCGAGGTACCGATCGCTTTGTCGAAGCCGGTGGCAAGGCTGTAGTTGTGGACCGTTGACTCTCCGTTCAGACCGCCAGGGCCGAAACCCAAGCCGCCGAGGGAACCAAGGCTACCGGTACCGTTCAGATTGAAGTAATCCAAGCTGAAGCGGCCGAAGACCTGGAAGCCACGAGGCGCGTTGTAATCGATACGGGTGTCAAAGGCGTTTTGATTGAAATTGCCCGAACCGGAACCGACGAAGTTGTTCGTGATGCCACCGGCGGTTGGAGTGGGGAATTCGGCCAGGATCGCCGCCGCTTGCGGCGAGATCATACCGATCGGAATCAAGTTTCCGGCAAACGCCGCGCGGCCCGTGCCATCCAGCGGATTTCCGGTTTTTGGATTGTAGATCTGTCCGCCGCCTGGAACGTTGTTGAGATACTGGCTCAAATCGCAGAATCCAGGGGTTGCGCTGGTGCCGTTCGTGGCAGGGTTGCATGTGCTGAGCACCGTTGCGGTCGGGATCGTCTGTTGGTTCGACGCGCCGCTGACTTCGCGGACGCCCTGATAGTCTCCGAAGAAGAAGAGTCGATCCTTGAGGATCGGGCCGCCGGCGGCGACGCCGAAATCCTTATAGCTGAAGAGCGGGAGCGGCACGTCGGCGGGCTGCGTGAAAGGATCGCGAGCCTGCTGGCCGTCACCACGATAGTTGTAGAAGCCGCTGCCGTGGAGTTCGTTCGTTCCCGATTTGGTCTGAACGGTGATCACGCCGGCGGTGGCTTTGCCGAATTCTGCGTCGTAGTTCTGCAGAGCGATCTTGGTTTCCTGAATCGCGTCGAGGTTGGGGTTCACAACGATGATCCCCAAAATAGGATCCTGGTTATCGGTGCCATCCAACTGGAAGGAGGTGCCGCTGAAATGTTGTCCGTCAACGAAGATCTGCTGTGCGCCCTGAGGATTTTCGGTCGCCGCATGGCTCCAGCCGACGATTTTCTGGGTGCCGGGTGAGAGGAGTTCGAAGTTGGTGAAGTTGCGGTTCAAAATGGGAAGATCTTCGACGTATTTCGAGTTGAATTCAATCGAGACGTCGGCGCGGTCGGTCTTCAGCTGCTCGACTTCGCCGCTGACTTCCACGGTCTGAGTGACGTCGCCGACGGTGAGCGTGGCGTCCTGACGGGCAGAAGCGTCGGCCGAAACCTGGATGTTCTTGACTTCAAATACTTTGAAGCCGCTCGCTTCAATGCGAACGTTATACGAGTCGGGAATCAAGTGCGTTACTGTGTAGTTGCCGCTTTCGTTTGTCGTCGTTTCTTCGACGGTGCCTTTGGCAGTGTTTGTGACAGTGACCTTTGCGCCCACCACGCCGGCACCCTGCGGATCGGTGACCGTTCCAAAAACGCTGCCGAACACCGCCTGCGCTACGGCTTTTGGCACTCCAAAACCGATTGCCAAGCTAAGAACAAGCAAACCCACCCAAACTGAACGCCTCAGCATCGAATCCTCCTTGCAGAACAGAACAAGCCCCAAAACCCCCATCAGTAGACCGTCCCAAATCACGAACCTCGACAGACGCCCCGTCGCGACTCGGAACTTGGATCGTAGGAAGAAATTAAAAAGTTGAACGGTTGAGGGAGAAACTGACCGCACACACGCCGAAAGGACGGCATGCACATCGGATACCCCTCCCCAGACGGACAACTACCTCGACACGAAAAAGCACCCCAAAGCTAATTCGTCCGCGCGCTGCCGCTCCGGAAAGAACGAAAATCAGCAGGCTCGGGCCCTCGACGGGGCCGAACATGGATTACGTGGGCTACTATTAAAATTTTTTCTATGTTAGATTGAAGTCTCAGAGCGTCTGATACGGTTACATTTCCTAAAGCCCCAGCTTGCAAGGAGATGTGAGGGTTGTTACACTCCGGTTAACCGAGGCTGTCACGAGGGGCCGTTGACGGAAAGAGAGCAAAATCTCGGGCAGATCGACAAGCTGGTCAACAGCCACGTCCTTCACGGGTCCGAGTCGCTCTGCAAACTCCTTCGATATTTGGCCAAGCATGTCCTGGATCATCCCGGAGCACCAATCAAGGAGTATCAGATTGCGACCGAGGTCTTCGGCCGGTCGGCGGACTTTGATCCACAGTTGGATTCGATGGTTCGGGTCCAGGCGGGACGGCTTCGCGTAAAGCTGTCGGAGTATTACAGCTCCGACGGGGCGGAAGATCCGATTATCGTCGAGCTCCCTAAGGGGACGTATGTCCTCGCGTTCCATCACCGTAACCCCGCCGCCGTTAAACCCAACAACGGAAACGCCACCGCCGTTCCGACCGAGCCTCCAGGTCCACGGCGGAAATGGATTATCGCGACCGCTTCGCTGACGATTCTGCTGGCGATTGCCGCGATTGTGATTCTAAGCATGGTTTCGACAAGGAACGCGGCGCAGGCGGGCATTGCGCACGATTCGGACAGTCCGCCAGAGGCCATGCGCGTGTTTTGGGGCGGTTTCGTTTCGGGACAAGAAGTGCCGTGGGTCATTTTCAGCAATGCCAAATTTGTGGGCAGGCCCGAGGTGGCGCTGCGTTACTATGACGCCAACCGTGATCAGAAAAACGTTACGATCTTCGATCACTACACGGGTGTCGGCGAGGTTCTTTCCGTTCATGAGCTGGACCGGCTCTTTGAGGCCTTTCATCGGGAAATCCGCGTGAAGCGCGGGAGCTTATTTTCGCTGGACGATGCCAAGAACAACAATTTGATTTTCGTGGGATCGCCGCTCGAAAACCTCACGCTGCTCGAAATTCCCGGCACCGAAGACTTTGTATTCCATCGAGTTACGACCGGATCGCGGAAAGGCGACCCAGAAATTTTGAACGTTCACCCGCAACCGGGCGAGCAAAAAGAATATATGGGTACCCCGACGGACGATCCGCTCACCGAGGACTATGCGGTGATTGCGCTGGTGAAGGGACTGGAGCCGAGCCAGTCGGTGCTGATCCTTGCGGGCGACACGACGATGGGAACTCAGGCGGCAGTCGAATACGTTTGCAACAAGAACTCCATTGAGCAATTGCTGTTGCGGCTTTCCGTTTCGCAGGCGGGCCAGCTCAAGCCATTCGAGGCGTTGATTCGAGTCAAGGTCACGCGAGGGGTACCGGTTTCGACGGAACTCGTAGCGATCCACAGCGCCATTTAGTTAGAGTTTCAAATTTCCGTGGAATGCGCTGAGGTTGCGACTTCAGTGCGACGACGGCGCCAGCTTGGGATCGAGTTCCGCCGCCCGCCGAAATTCCTTTGTTGCTTCGTCTTTTTCGCCTTTTCGCTGCAAAGCCAACCCTAACTGGTAGTGGGCGGGAGCGTAGTTCGGCGTCGCGGTGATCGCCGAGCGAAACTGGGAGATCGCTCCTTCCAAATCGCCCGCGTTCAGAAGTCTCTTTCCGGAGTTGGTCGCGAATAGCGCTGCCTGCTGATTCGTTTTTTCCTTGCCGATTTCGATTCCCGCCTTGGCCTCGGCCGTGGCGCCAGCGTTGTCGCCGAGCTGGCGCAGAACGGCCGCCAGCGTCGTATGCGCACCCGCAAAATCCGGCTGCAAGCGAATTGCTTCGCGCAACGCGGCGGCGGCATCTTGTAATTTACCCTGCTGTTTCAGCACGGTTCCGAGCGTGTAGTACGCCTCGGCATAGTCGGGTTTCACTCGAACCGTCGTCTGCAATTCCTCGGCAGCCGCCGGGAAATCGCCTTGCTGCCAGAGCGTCACACCGAGCGTGTAGTGCACATCCGCCTGCTGCGGATCGATTTGCTCGGCCTTGCGAAATTCCGTGGTCGCTTCGGGGAGTTTGTCTTTTAGCTTCAGCGCGAGTCCCAAATCGTAGTGCAGGGTTGGATCCTGCGGCACGGCCTTCAGCGCGGTTTCAAACTGCTCCGATGCCGCATCGAAGTCGGTCTTCTGCAAATACGCGACGCCGAGATTCGTCTGATAGCCCGTATCCTGCGGCCGTAGCCTCAGGGCGGCTTGAAATTCCTTGATCGCATTGTCGGCATCGCCCGTCTGCAGCAATGCAAGCCCGAGATTGTTGTGACCGTCCGCGCTGTCGGGTCGTGCTTTTACTACTGTGCGAAACGCCGCTAGCGCCTCGTCGACATTGCCTTTGCGCTGCTCAACCAGCCCAAGAGCGCTCTGCGCATCGATCAAGCCCGGATCCAGCTTCACCGCGGCTTGCAATTCGCGAATCGCGCCATCGGAATCACCGTTGTCGCGCAGCGCCTTGCCCAAATAGAAATGCGCCTGGGGGTTTGTAGGATCGAGTTGCGCCGCCTTTTCGAGGTGCGGCACCGCCTCTTCCAGGTTTTTCTGCTGCAATTGCAAAACGCCGAGGTGCAAGTTTGCCGGCGCAAATTCCGCCTTCAGCCGAAGCGCCTCGGCATACTCTTTCTCCGCATCTTTCGTCGTCACCGCAGGCGCGGTGCTCGCTCCATCCTCTTTCGTCGCTGGCTCGACGCTCGCATTCGGATTGGAGTCCGCAGGAGTTGAACCTGCCGCCGATTTCGGTCCCGACACGCCGCCAATTTTTTCTTCCATCAGTGGCGCAGCGCCTGAAACCGGACTACTCGCCGCCGACACCTGCCGCACGATCAGCGTCCCCAACTCATCGTGCAAATCGGCGCGACCCGGATCGAGATCCAGACCCTTGCGCATCTGCTTGATCGCGCCAGCCGTGTCGCCCGACGCATCCAGCGCCCGAGCCAGCGTCCGATACGCCTCCGATTCTGTCGGCGCGAATCGCACTGCTTCCCGCGCCGATCGCGCCGCCCGCTTTGGATCGCCCTTGGCGAGGTACGCCGTCGACATGTTCATGTGCGCCTGAAAAAGATCCGGACGCAAATCCAGCGCTGCACCAAACTGCGCAATCGCAGGATCGTATTGCTTCTGCACCAACAACACCCAGCCGAGCGAGTTGTGTGCTTCAGGGCTACGCGGTTGAATGGCCACCACTTTCTCAAACGACGCACGCGCCGCCGCCAGGTCGCCGTGTTGCAGCGACGTGATGCCTTGTCGATAAATTTCGTCGGCCTGCGTCGCGCGATCCTGCGCGAGCAACGCCACAGGCACAGCGGCGCTCAGCAAAAACGTACCGATCCAAACCCAGCGAAACCGAACCCGCGCAAATCTTAAAAAGTGAAAGCTCATCTCAAAAATCGTAACACGCCTGTCCCGAATGAAGTTGCCCGGCGGTTGCACACCGCGCGTCCGTCTTGACCCGCTTCCAGCCGCAACCTACCATCCAAAGAAGACATGCCTTCAGCGACCGCTCGCCAAACGCTCGCCACGTCGCGGGCGCTGTGCACAATACTCCCGCTGCTTTTTTCTTTTTCGCTCGCGATCGCTACCGCGAGTCCACAGGCCAAAACGACCAAAGCGCAGCCGACAACGCAGCCGCTCGCCTACTTCAGCGACGTCGCAAAAAGAGCCGGCCTAACAATGATGAACACCTTTGGTGGGGTCACTACCAAAAAATACATCATTGAAACCACGGGCACCGGCGTGGCCATCTTCGACGCCGACAACGATGGGTGGCTCGACATTTTCATCGTGAACGGCACGAAGCTCGATGACACCGCCGTCAAAAACGCGAACGCCAAAACGACCGACGCGCCATCGAACCATCTCTACCACAACAATCGGGACGGCACGTTCACCGACATCACCCAAAAAGCCGGCCTTCTGCACACCGGATGGGGCCAGGGCGTATGCGTCGGCGACTACGACAACGACGGCTTCGAAGATCTCTACGTCACCTACTACGGAAAAAACGTGCTGTACCACAACAACGGCGACGGCACGTTTACCGACGTAAGTGAAAAATCCGGCGTCGCCGGCAGCGGCAAAGCGTGGGGCACTGGCTGCGCCTTCGTCGATTACGACCGCGATGGCCATCTCGACCTGATAGTCGCGAACTACGTCGATTTCGATCTGGCGACGACTCCCGCGCCCGGCGAGCGCGCGAATTGCCTCTGGAAGGGCGTTCCGGTGATGTGCGGCCCGCAAGGCTTGCCGGCCGCGAGCAACATCCTCTATCACAATCGCGGCGACGGGACATTCGAGGACGTCACGAAAAAATCCCACATCGATCAGACCGACGGCCACTACGCCTTCAGCGTCACCACGCTCGACTACGACGACGACGGCTGGCCCGACATATTCGTTGCGTGCGACTCCACCGCGAGCATTCTTTATCACAACAATCGCGATGGAACGTTCAAAGATGTCGCCGTCACCGCGGGTGCCGCCTTTAACGAAGACGGCCGCGCGCAAGCCGGCATGGGCTCGACCGCCGGCGACTACAACGGCGATGGGCGCCTCGACATTTTCAAGACAAATTTCTCCGATGACACCGCGACGCTTTATCGCAACAACGGCGACGGCACGTTCGACGACGTCACTTTCCGCGCCGGCCTCGGCCTGCACACGCAATATCTCGGCTGGGGCACGATGTTTTTCGATTTCGACAACGATGGCTGGCCCGATCTAATGCTCGTCAACGGCCACGTCTATCCCGAAGTCGACACCCAGCATCTCGGCAGCAATTTTCAGGAGCCACGCATCCTCTATCACAACAACGGCGACGGCACGTTTGCCGACATCTCGGCGACCGCCGGCCCCGGTATCACCGATGCAGTTTCGTCGCGTGGCCTCGCCATCGGCGATTTATGGAACGACGGCCATCTTTCCGCCGTCGTCAGCAACATGAACGCGCCGCCGAGTTTGCTCGTGAATCAGGTCCGCATTGCAAATCACTGGGTGGCGTTTCAACTCGCCGGAACTTTTCCGCAATCGAAAATGCCATCCCAACAAAAATCGCCAACCCCCTTATCGCAGGCCGCGCGATCGACCCGCGACGCGATCGGCGCGCGTATCAGAGTCAAAGCCGGCGCCCGCACGCTCGTCGACGAAGTCCGCAGCGGCTCCAGCTTTATCTCCAACAACGATATGCGCGTCCACTTCGGCTTGGGCGCCGCCACGAAAATCGATTCCGTAGAAATCCGCTGGCCTAGCGGCCTCGTCGAAACATTCGACAAAGTTGGAATCGACAAGATCAACGCGATAAAAGAAGGTTCTGGAATTCCGGCGGACAAGCCCAAGAAGAATTAGCAACGACCTTCGGCAGAAATTACCTCACCGTCGCACCTGCTCCGGCATGTCCACCAGCAAATCCAAAGCCGTGCCCTTACTCAGCGGCAAATCCGTCGTAAAAAAACCCGCGCTGCGACAAATGTTCCGACTGCACGTGTTGCTCTCCCGCATCGAATTTTCCCATCCGCACACGCAAGTCCGTGCGCAAAGACAGCCCGCGGTCATGGTCGAGTTTCTCGACAAAGTGTTCGTGCGGACGCGGAGCGCTCCGCGAAAGGGAAGGCAAGGAGCATCGCCTCGTTCTAATCGTTCGCCTAGACTCAATTGAGTACTGCCCAGAACGAACCGAGGAACTTATGTGGAGTGAGGCGACCCGCCGCTTTTGAGGAGAACAATTCCGCTCAAAGCTCCAACCGTCCATCTTGTAGGGGCAGGGCTCGCTCCGCCCGGCGTCCACTCCAAGCACGAACAAATGTTCACACACAACTCTTCGCGCGAACATCGCGCTTCAATCTAAACTCCTACTTCGGCGCCACCACATCCGCCCCAGCTTTCGCGCACTGCCCATCCTGCGCCGCCGTCCCGCCCGAAACCCCAATCGCCCCCGCAATCTTCCCCTCGATCAAAACTGGCAGCCCGCCTTCCACCGGCATCGCGCCCTGCAATTTCAATATGCGCAGCCCATCGCCGCCCGCCGCCAGCGCATCCTGAAACGTCTTCGTCGGCCGCTTGAACAGCGCCGCCGATCGCGCCTTGTCGATCGCCACGGTCGCGCTGCCAATCTGCGTCGCGTCCATCTTCTCGTAGTAAACAAGATTCCCCGACCCATCCACGACCGCCACCGCCATGTTCCATTTATTCTTTGCGGCCTCGGCCAGCGCCGGGCCCGCAACTTTTTTCGCATCCTCCAGGCTGATCGGCGCGCCATACGGATTCGGCATCTGCGCAAACGCCCCAGCCAACACGCTCAACCCGCAAATCAACACCGCACCCGTTCGTACAAAATATTTCCGCGCCATTGTTCACCCCTTATTTATCTGGATTTGGAATTCGTGGCCGTCATTCAACGCCCGTTAACCTTCGCTAACGCGCGTGCCCCGCAACCAATTCGTCAGGGCTGCGGATGCGGGAGAGCCGCCGCTCGATCCAACATATCTTTCGGCGCCGACGGCTCATTCAGCGGCGGTTTGCCGAGCGTGATCGCCCAATGCTCAAGCCAGCTGCCGCCCTCTTCGCCCACAAACGTGTCGGGCAAACTATAAACGGAGTCGCCCAGAGCCGCGCCGAGCGGAATGAATTTGTAACCGCGCTTACGCAAAAGCTCTAGGACCTCGCCGATGTGTTCGGCCTCGAGATTGTTGGCGTGCATCAGCAGAATCTGTTTCGGTTCATAACCAAACAAGTCGCGCGAAAGTTTCTCGTAATACGTAAAGACTTCGGTTGTGTAGTTTAGATACGACTTCACCACTTGCTGTTGAAGCGCGGTGTCACCGCGGCGTTTCGCATCGTCGTAGATTCCGGCGAACATCCAGTCCCAGGCGTCCATAGTGACGGGAGCGATGTGATAGCCGCGCTCGACGAGAAATTGCTCGGCGTCGCGGCGAGTCTTCAGGTCGCGACCGGTGTCCAGATAAGGATGCCGGAAATAGCGCAGCGTCTGGTGGTGCTGCGTCATCAAGAGGCGTGTGACATTTTCGCCCTGAATCACACCGTCTTCGAATGCTTTCAGGCCGCCACCGTTCAACGAAGTGTGCGCGTATGTGTGATTCCCTAGCTCAAATCCAGCATCAAGCCACATGTTGAGCGCCGCGATACGCTCGTTCACTTCGTCCCATTTGTAATATAGCTTGCGCTCATTTACGAAAGCGACGACTGGGATTTTCTGGTCGCGCAGCGTGTCGGTGAGGCGCTTGGTCATCGACGTGATTTCGGTGGCGGTCATCGCGTTCGCGGCGCCAGCGGGGAGATCGTCGATGGTAATGGAAATGGCGCGATCGGCGGTGTCGTCGGCTGCGCGCACAAAGGTTTGGGTTTGCGCGAGGAAGAAAACCGCGGAAGCGGCGACGAGAACGGAGAAAAGCACTTTCATCGAGAAAAACCTCCGGGCCTGGCGAGACGGCGAAACGATACCACAACCGTTGCTTGGGGCGAGCACGGGCTTCGCAGAGAACATCGCTTCCGGCCTAGGTTATTTTGTGTTCGTAAATTGGCAGTCTTTCCCATGAATCCGTGCGTTCGATTCCCTTCCCTTCTTTCACGTAGATCAGCTGATTCGCTTTGATGTCTTTCAGCGTGTCGATCTGCCCGCTGGGCCAGCGAATTTCGAGCAAGTCGACTTTTGCCGCTTTGCCGATGCCGAAGTGAATTCGCAGATCGTTCTGTGAAATATAGCTGCCGCCGCTGCGGACTTCATCAATCTGCGAATGCGGCTTCGGCTCACCCGGAACAGTCGTCACGCAGCGGAGACGCGCGCCTATGCCGCTGCGATTGGACTTGACGCCGATCGTCCGCACCTTCAGCCAATTGTTCTTCGCGGTTGAGTCGCAGCGCAGGAGTTGCGGTAAGTCGTTCACTGTGTTGACGACGACGTCGATGTCGCCATCGTTGTCGAAATCGCCGAAGGCGCACCCGCGCGAGGCCACTGGCACGGTGATCCCCGGCCCACCCTGCATCGACACGTCATCAAATCGCCCGTCACGCAAATTTTTGTAGAGTAATTTCTGTTGCGGATAGCCAGCTTCGGTCCGCAGTTGCTCGACTTCGGGATATACATGCCCGTTGCAGATCAAAATATCCGGCCAGCCATCATTGTCCATGTCGAAAAAACCCACTCCCCAGCCAAGAAACTGGGTGTGCCGACCAAGTCCCGCTGTAAACGTCGTGTCTTCGAACGTGGCGCCGCCAAGATTGTGATAGAGCGACGGCGTGTCGCCGGCGAAGTTCGTCTTCACGAGGTCGAGATTGCCGTCGAGATCGTAGTCGCCCGCGGAAACGCCCATGCCTGCTTGCGGTTTGCCGTCGGCGCTGAGCGCGCAACCCGACTCCATCGCGACATCCACAAATTTCCCGTTGTGCTTGTTCTGATACAGTGCGCTCGCCGTCGAATCGTTCGCCACGTAAATATCGGGCCAGCCATCGTTGTCGAAATCCGCGGTCAGCACGCCAAGTCCATACATGCCATTCGCCTGAAACAATCCGGCCGACTCGCTCACATCCGAAAACGTTCCGTCGCCGTTGTTGTGGTACAAAATATTTTTCCCGCCGTTCAGTCCCGGCGGGCCGCACGCCACCATTACGCCCTTGTACAAACATGGACCCGATTCCGGCACCGGAGCAGTCTTTAAATCGAGATCGATGTAGTTCGCCACAAACAGATCGAGTTTTCCATCACGGTCGTAATCCACAAACGCGCAGCCGGTATTCCAGCGCTTCCCGCTTCCCGCCACGCCCGCTTTCTCGCTCACGTCCGTGAACGTTCCGTTTCCATTGTTGTGATACAAAACGTCTTTACCAAAATACGTAACGAATAAATCCTCGTATCCGTCGTTGTCGTAATCGCCGATGCAAACGCCCTGCCCCCAGCCCGAATGACCAACGCCGGCCTTCGCCGTAACATCCGTAAACGTTCCATCGCGATTATTTTTGAAAAGATGCGAGATGGGTTCCTGGCCTGCCGAAAACCCTTCGAGCCGTGAACCGTTCACCAGAAAAACATCCAGCCAGTCATCGTTGTCGTAGTCGTAGAACGCAACGCCGCAACCCGTCGTCTCGAGCAGATATTTGTTTTTGTGCTCGCCGCCAAAGAGTGTTTTGGCGTTTAGCCCGCATTCCTTCGCCACGTTGATGAATTGAACGCCAAGTTCGGGAGGCTGCGATGCTTTTGGCTGAGGAATCGCTGCAGATTGAATGGTTGAATTGCCAGCCGCGCTTAAATTTACGGGATGCGCGCCCGCGACCATCGATCGCCAGACCGAAGGCCGCGCCAGCGACAATACATTTTCAAACGAAAGCACCACCGCGGTTCGGCTCAACGACCGCAGGAATGTCCGCCGCGACCTAAACAAAAGTGTGGTACCTTCCCGCACTGGGCATGCGATATGCCTCTGAGTGCCTGCCCTACGCTTTCATCTTAGCGTAAGCGCGCCAGGAACCCGCAACGTCCGCCACGCGTCTCAAGGCCAACATGCGCAAGCCCCTTCAAATAAATCGCATTTTGTTGATTCTCGCGGCGCTGATTCTGTCGTGCGCGATGCCAAACCTGAGTGCGGCGCAATCACAGACAACAGAAGCAACTTCGCATCTCGAACTATCGCGGCCAATTCGCCCGTGGGAGTTTGTGCCGCTGACCGGATCGCGCGCTGCTCTCTTTGGCAACGAGTCGGGCCAGATGGAAGCGTGGATCTATCCGCTGAAACTGCTGCGCGACCTCAAGCTGCAATTCCACGACGGCGATCACGTTCTTCCCGCCGAAGTTCTTGCGCGCACGATTACTGTTCACCCCGAGTCTGCAACGATCGTCTACAGCAGCGACACATTCACCGTGCGGGAGACGTTTTTCGTCCCGGTGAAAGAACAAGGCGCGGTGATTCTGCTGGACGTCGAAACCGAACAGCCGCTCGAGATCGAAGCGCGTTTCGTGCGCGACTTTCAACTCGAATGGCCGGCGGCGATCGGCGGCACCTTCATCGAGTGGGACAAGGTCCTGCACGCCTTCGCGCTTGGGGAAGAGACACGCAAGTTCGTAGGGCTTGTCGGTTCGCCAACTGCGGCGGATCAAGGCATGGAGTTTCAGACGAACTATTTCGACTCGCCGGCAAACACATTTCGTCTCGGTGTCACCAGCAAAGGCCGGGACCAAAAGATGATCGTGATCGCCGGATCGATGAACGGTCACGCTGAAGCGGAAACGACGTATCGCCATCTCGAATCCGATTCCGCGGCGCTGATGCAGGAGTCGGCGAAATATTACGAAGACTATTTGCGCGACACCGTGAGCGTGAGTCTGCCCGACGCGCAATTGCAGCAGTCTTACGATTGGTCGCGCGTGAGCGTGCTGCAAGGGATGGTAAACAATCCGTATCTCGGCACAGGACTTGTGGCGGGGTACAGAACTTCGGGAGAAAGCGCGCGGCCGGGATTTGCGTGGTTTTTCGGGCGGGATTCAATGTGGACCTCGTTCGCGCTGAATTCCGTCGGCGATTTCGCGGATACGAGGACGGCGATCGATTTTGTCAGCAAGTTCCAGCGCAACGACGGAAAGATCCCACACGAAATTTCGCAAACGGCGAGCCTCGTCGATTGGTTCAAGAAATTTCAATACGGATTTGCGTCGGCCGATGCGACACCACTCTACATCATTGCGATGAACGATTATGTCGTCCAGAGCGGCGACGTCGATTTCGCAAAACAGAAGTGGGAGAGTTTGTGGAAGGCGTATCAGTTCATGCGCTCGACCTACGATGCGCAAGGGTTTCCGCAAAATTTCGGAATCGGGCACGGATGGGTCGAAGGTGGACCGCTGCTGCCGGTGAAGACGGAGCTTTACCAAACCGGATTGGGAGCGGTCGCACTCGGCGCGCTCGCAAATCTGGCGGAGCTGAGCGGACACGGCGACTTGACCGGCCAGCTTAAGCAGGAATTCGAGGAGCATCAACCGCTGATCGAAAAGGCGTTTTGGCTGCCGGACAAGAATCGTTACGCATTCGCATTGGATCGCGAAGGAAAACCTGTCGATGAAGCGAGTGTGTTGGCGACAGTTCCGATGTGGTTTGGTTTGCTCGATGAAAAAAAAGCGGAGGCCATGATTCCGCAGCTCGCCGATTCGGATCAGCAGAGCGATTGGGGCATGCGGATTATTTCCGAGCGTGCGACGCGATTCAGCGGCGGCGGATATCACTACGGTTCGGTCTGGCCGCTGTTCACGGGCTGGGCGTCGGTGGGCGAGTATCGCTATCACCAGGCACTTCCTGCGTATGAGAATTTGCGCGCGAATGCGCTGCTGGCACTCGACGGTTCACTGGGGCACGTGACCGAAGTCCTGTCAGGCGATGTCTACCAACCGTTGTCGACGAGTTCGCCGCACCAGATCTGGTCGGCGGCGATGGTGGTGAGCCCGATCCTACGTGGCATGCTCGGAATATCGACCGATGCGAAGACGAACACGGTGACGTTTTCGCCGCACGTACCGGCGGACTGGCCTTCGTTCTGCGTGCGCAACATTCGCGTGGGAGACTCGCGGCTCAATCTCACGTACACAGCGAAGTCGAATTCGATCTCTCTGGAAGCGGAGTGTGTTGGCAGCACGCGATGCAACGTGGCGTTCAAACCGGCGATCAGCCTGCGCGCACGCGTCGCGGGAGTCACTTTGGGGCGGCGAGCAATTCCATTTCACGTGACGCCGAATGATCAGGATCAGCACGTCGAGGTCATGTCGAGCGGTTCGGGGAAGTTTGTCCTAACCATCCAGGTTCGGGACAATTTTGGCGTCGCCTACAATTCCAGTTTGCCCGCACTCGGAAGCCGCAGTGAAGGCTTGCGCATTCTGTCGCAAACGTGGAGCGCTTCTCGCGATGCGCTGACTCTTGAAGTATCCGGAGCAGCCGGACGGGCCTACGAGCTGAAGCTGTCGAACTCGATGCCGAGCGACTCCGCGAATCGATCGGGCATTACGTCGGTGGAAGGTGGCGATCATTTCTTCACCGAGGATGGCTTGGACAAAATAAAGATTCAGTTCCCGGTTGACAGTTTGGAGCGTTATGCGCATCGAAAGATCGTGCTGCATTTTTCGGTTGTGCCAATTGTCAAGGCAAAGGCGGGCACGTAAGGCGCACAGGCGATCGACTGCGACGAGCCGGCAGGATGCCGGCGCTACCAGTTCGCGAGGGATTCTGCCGAAACCAGTTGGTGGAGCAGGTCGCGCCGCGTGGATTTCGGTGACAACAATTTGGCGCAATGGTTGTTCGGGTGCGGTGGAGGCTTCTATGTTGAAGGCCTTGATCCTCTCGGGAGTGGTTTTGATCATGTGTGCTTTGACGCCGCTGGGCGACGCGCAACAGAAAAAAGTGGATGCGCAGGGGCATGAGTGGTACCACCATGCGGTTTTCTATGAGGTGTACCCGCGGAGTTTTGCGGACAGCAACGGCGATGGCGTCGGCGACCTGAAGGGGATCACGTCGAAGCTTGACTATCTGGAACATCTTGGTGTGGACGCGATCTGGATCACGCCGTGCTTCCCTTCGCCGCAGGTGGATTTCGGCTATGACGTTTCGGATTACGAAGCAATTGATCCTATGTACGGGACGTTGGCGGATTTCGACACGATGGTCGCGGCGGCCAAGAAACACAACATCAAGATTATTTTGGACTTCGTTCCGAATCACACTTCAGACCAGCACAAGTGGTTTCTGGAATCGAAATCGTCGAAGACGAATCCGAAGCGCGACTGGTACATCTGGCGCGACGGCAAAGGGCCGGGGAAGCCGCCGAACAATTGGACATCGACATTTGGCGGATCGACGTGGACGCTCGATCCGACGACAGGACAGTATTACTACCATTATTTCTACGCGCAGCAGCCCGACCTGAACTGGCGCAATCCGGAAGTGAACAAGGCGATGCTCGATTGCATGCGCTTTTGGTACAAGCGCGGCGTCGCGGGCTTCCGGCTGGACGCAGTCGATACGCTGTTTGAAGATCCCGACCTGAAAGACAATCCGCTGCTACCAGGCAAGGACAAGTTCGGATTCCCGAACGAGAACGAGATCTACAACAAGAAGCTGCCGGAAGTTCATGACGTGATGCGCGAGATGCGCATACTTGCGGACGAATACGGCGCGGTGCTGATCGGCGAAACGTGGACGCAGAACGTTGCGCAACTGCACGAATATTACGGCGACCACAACGACGAGCTGCAAATGCCCATGGACCTGATGCTCACGCAGTTTCATGCACTTGCGGCGCCGCCGTTTCGCGAACACATCAGCGCGCTGGAGGATGGGGGCGGCTGGCCGGTGTTTGTGATCAGCAATCACGACATCACGCGTTCGTATACGCGCTGGGGCGGCGGCGCGCATGACGATCAGATCGCGAAGCTGGCGGCGACGATGTACATGATGCTGCGCGGTACGCCGATCATGTATTACGGCGAAGAGATCGGCATGGCGAACAACGATCCGAAGCGGAAAGAGGATGTGCAGGACCCGCAAGGGCGGCGCGGCTGGCCGAAAGAAATCGGGCGCGACGGTGAGCGGACGCCGATGCAATGGACCGACGGGGCGAACGCGGGATTCACTTCGGGCAAACCCTGGTTGCCGATTGGATCGAACTATAAGACTCACAACGTCGCGACGGAGACCGCCGATCCAAATTCGATTCTGAATTTGTACCGGCGCGTGATTGCTTTGCGGCGCGAAGAGTCGGCCTTGCGCGAGGGAAAATATATTGCGGTGAATCCTCGGGATCCAAATGTGTTCGCGTTTTTGAGGACGGATGGGCGCGAGTCGATTTTGGTGGCGCTGAATATGTCGGCGTCGGCGCAGAGCGTGAAGCTGGATTTGAAGGCGGCCGGCGTTGTGGCAGCTGCGAGCGAGAAGGTGATGCTGAGTACTTCGGGCGACGGGGCGATCGCAGCTGACGGGACGGTGAAGATGGAGCCGTATTCGGTAGTGGTCGCTAAAATCGGACAGTGATTGACGATGTTGCGCGGGCGGCTTTCAGCGGGGCGTTCCGAGTTGCGCCACTTTGGGAACTCTCAACTCGTTTTCGCATTGAGATTCTGCAACTGCAACACGTAGCTCTCGGCGAACCTTCCTTATGTACCCGCGGCTGTGCGGGCTTTGACCCTCCCCCTATGTTTTTTGTGCAAGGATGTGAAAATACCGGGCTTGTGCTCGCGCGGTGCGCGAGGGCGTGATTCTAAAGGGATTATTGTTGGAGGTGGATTGGATTTTGCGGGTCGAGTTATCTCACGTCAGTGCCATAAACGAGAGGCTTAGTAGCCCCATGGGTCGTTGTTGGCGAGCACTCCCTGACCAACGTCTCCGCCACAGCTGGCTGCGGTCGGATCAAATTTGTAACTGAAGTTGAATCGTACGCCATTCGAGTCCGGGACTGCGATGATGAGCGCTTTGCTCGCCGAATCGGTCAGGGTGAACGCCCCACCGATCGATTTTCCCGATAGGTTGAGAGAACTAATACACGGGAAACTCGTGATCGTCGCCGTCCCGATCAGATCGAAGGCGTAATCCTGCACGAGCGACAAGGAAATACTCGCAGGTATCATCATCGGTTTGGCCGTCGAGTTGAAGTTCCCGCTGTAGTCTCCGCCGAGCGAAGAAGCGAGAGAAGCTGTCCAGGCGCCAGTGTCGTCGAGAGAATCAGTGTAGGTGCCGACAAGTGTGGTTCCATTGGTGGCGCCTTTCAGCGTGACAGAATCAGCTCCCGACGCGGTGGGGAAAGATATCGCCATTGTGACGTTCACGCCGCTTACTGTACCGCTCGGGATAATAGGGTCCGCCGAAGGATCGCTGCCTTCGCATTGCGCTGGGTCATTCGAGGGGCAGACCAGTGTGGTTCCTGCTCCCGCAAATGTCTTTCCGGTTTGCGTGAAATCCGTATAGATGGCGGTCATCCCGTGGCCTGTCGTGGAGGTCAGAACGAGGCTGTATTGGCCAGCGACACTGGCATCAGGAGTCACTGCGATCGCAGGAGGTGTAACCGGAGGCGGGGCGGGCGACGCATTTCCTCCTCCGCACCCACCAAACGTGACGGCTAAACTCATCAAAAAGACCGCCGCAAAGTTTGTCTTCCGCCTGGTTGGTCCCATGACTGCCTCCCCGGTCACTTCTTCGACCGTCGACTCCCCGAGTACGCAGACACTGACGCCGAACAGGTTTGAGGCGCAATGGCGGGAAGATGATCTGTAGCTGTTTTAGTTCTGACGATGCAGCTCTATGAATTCAGAGGAATTGCAGAGTGCACTCCGTCTGGGGGAGCACATATTCCGTTGACCCTGAGCAATCGGTGGTAGAGTACCGGCAAGCTCGATTCCCTCCTATGGAAACCCGGTCTCGAACCCGTGGGCCGCGCTTCGGCGCCTTCGAGGTGGACTTGCGCTCGGGCGAGGTGCACAAGCACGGCATCCGCCTGAAGCTGCAGGATCAACCCTTCCGGGTGCTTGCGCTCTTGCTGGAACACTCGGGTAACGTGGTCACGCGCGAAGAGCTCCGCGAAAAACTCTGGCCTGCGGACACTTTTGTCGACTTCGATACCGGTCTGAACAGCGCAATCAAGAAGCTGCGCGATGTGCTGGGCGATTCCGCTGAGGAACCCCGCTATATCGAGACGTTGCACCGCCGCGGCTACCGGTTCATCGCTCATGTCGAAAACGGCGACCTGCCCGAATCCGCCGCCGTCGAAGAACACCCCGCACCAGTTCTCCCCTTGGCGCCGTCTGAATCTCGGAGCAAGCTGCGCCTTATCGTTGCCGCGGGAGTCACCGCCTTACTCCTGGTCGCCGCCTTCGCTGCGCGGCGATCATTTTCCGCTCGACCGGTGCTAACCGGGACTGACGTCATCCTGCTGGCCAGCTTCGTCAACCATACCGGCGATCCCATTTTCGACAACTCGCTAGACAAGGCCCTCGAAACCAAACTCACCGAGTCACCCTTTTTGAGCGTCCTCTCCGAGGCAGACGTCCGCGAGACGATGCGGACGATGCGCCGCGGTCCAAACGACCGCGTGACGCGAGAACTAGGTATCGAAATCTGCAAACGGCAAGGGCTTAAGGCCGTGGTGGTGCCGGAGATCGCTGCATTTGGCAGCAGATATCTGGTCACACTGGAGGCGATTGACGCGCGAACGCAAAGAACAATCGCGAGACGCCAGGAGGAAGCGACCAACAAGGATAAGGTCGTCGCGACATTGGGCAAAGCCGGTTCGGAATTGCGGAGGCAACTGGGCGAAAATTTAAGCTCACTCGAGATATACAACGCCCCTCTCGATCTCGCGACCACCAGTTCCCTCGACGCGTTGCTCGCCTACCGAGCCGGGCAGATGTCGTATCGTTCTGGAAAACCGCTCGAAGCCATTCCTCTTTTTGAGCGGGCTGTCGAGCTTGACCCGGAGTTCTGCTCTGCTTTCAGTATGCTCGGCATGGCTCATTACAATGTGGGCGACGTGGAGGCTTCCCGGAAAAATTTCGCGAAGGCCTTCGCGCTCAAGGACCGGCGACTCACGCAGGAAGAGAATTTTCGAATGATCGCGCTATATCATTCGGCTGTAACTGGCGACCTCGAGAAGGAAATGGCTGTGCTTATTTTGTACAAGCAAGCGTATCCGCGCAGCGTGGATGCCTATAGCCTGTCGGGGAGAGCGTACGCATTACTTGGCCGAATGGAAGAAGCTCTGCAGGAGTTCCAATGGGCGATCGACCATTCCCCAGTGCCATCTGCTTCGCACTACACCAATGCAAGCCGTGCGCTGATGATCCTGGGGCGCTATGAAGAAGCCAGGAAACTGATGGACCAGTGGATGCAGAAGGGTTCATTGAATCCTTCGCAAAGGGTAAATCGCTACCGACTCGCGTATATCGAGAACGATGCCGCGACGATGGAACGACTCTCTCGCGAAGCGCCGGCGGACGACGTGTCCTGGCTTCATTTGCAAATGCAGCTCGCATTCTTTCGCGGGGACCTCAACAAACTGCGGTCGGTGAGCGAAACACTGGTAACGCAGCAGACCCATGCGAACCGCATGGAAAATGTTGCCAACGAGCTTGCCTGGCATGCGAGGGTTGAATCCTATGCCGGAAACTATGCACGGGCACGAAAGCTATGCCGTCAGGCGGAAGAGATGAATCAGGAGAATCCACTTGTTCTCGATAGTTGCGCCAAGGCTTTAGGTAACGCCGGCGAACTGGCACAGGCTGAAGATCTGGCAACACAAAAGGAACGACTGCTTCCCGATGACACGCGGAACCAGAAGCTGTGCGAACCAGAATTTCATTCCATCATCGAGCGCAAGCGGGGAAACCCGGCTAGGGCCGTGGATTTACTGGCCCCGGCCAAGAAATACCAGCAAGACTCAACGGATGTTCCTTATGAGCGCGCGCTCGCCTACCTGGCAGCAGGAGACCACGCCAAGGCTGCCGCCGAATTCGAGGAGATCGCCGGTCACCGGGGATGGTCCGAGGCGGAAATCTTCGCGCCGTTGGCGCAATTAGGTCTCGCGCGAAGCTATGCGATGCAAGGGGATCGTGAGAATGGCCGCAAAGCCTACGGCGATTTCTTCAGTGCGTGGAAAGACGCGGACCCGGAGATTCCGATACTTCGTCAGGCGAAGGCGGAATATGCGAAGTTACTGTAGGTTCGTGAGCGATCAGTTCCGGATAGCCAGGCTGCTCAGGTCCACTCACCCGATTGAGGGCAGTCCCTGGAAGTCATTTTCCCAGGGCATCTGGGAGGCCCGAATAGTAGCGGAAGCCCTCGATGGGCTTTCCGTCTTTTGTGCGGATCCATTTGCGCACCAGGTCCTTCATATCCTTCACCTCGGCAGCGGAAGGATTCGGGTTGTAGTTCTTCCAGCCGGGGCCGAACTGACTGACATATTTTGAGCCGGCATTTATCGTTTTCTCGACGTAGGCGCTGATGTCGACCCAGGTGTTTTCATCCGCGAAGTCGTAGTCGTTGTAGAAGAGGTATTCAGGGATCATATATTCCTTGAGACCTTCTTGCGTGATCTGGCCTTCGAAAAGCAGACGCCACATCGCGGCGCGCGCCGCATCCGCGGCCAGATAAGCGGCGGCGCGATGATCGGATTTGTGCCAGCGTTGATAGTTCTTGCCGGGGTCCCAAGCCATCAGAACGTCGGGCCGCATTTTTCGAATGAGGCGCACCAGATTTTCTACTACGGCTTTGCGATCTTCAAATTCGAGCAGGCCATCGTCGTATCCAAGATTGATGTAGTGTGAACCCGGAATTCCCAATTCGGCCAGAGCTGCCAGTTCCTCCTGGCGACGGATTTCTGCGAGCTGCGTTCGCGATAATTTTGGATCTTGGGTCCCGACATTTCCGCTAGTCAGCGTCGCGACGTAAACCTGATTGCCGTGCGCCTGAAACATTGCCAGCGTGCCGTGCGAGATTGCGTCGTCGTCCGCGTGGGCGCCGATGAGCATGATTGTTTTGCCGGTCCACTTCTCGAGCGGGACCGCAGGCTTCTGTTCTTTTTCCTCCTGGGCAATGACCGAGCCGGGGACCAGGCACGACAGGATCAAAACAAGAAGGACGAGTTGGCGCATCGGGTTCTCCTTTTTGCACAACGTACGTTCATCCTGAAATCAGAAATTGGAACCCACCCCTTTTGAGTCGACGACTCGCGTCGCGACAAGGAGGGCGGCTTGGGAAGGGAAAGTCTACTGCGCTTGCCCGAGGTTGTCAGACGAATCGTTCACGGAAATCGTCGCGCAGCGACACCTGCGGTGTTCGCAGGGAGCGAACCCAGGCGTCTTGATGACTCGCGCGGCTGCCCGGACTTGACCTTTGCCTGCGGGGACTGTGTAAAGCGGGAAAGACTTTTCCGATCGGCGATAGAAATCCGAGGGCAATCTGCGACGGCGAGTACGGCGCTTTTCGCCGTAGACCAACTGGAACAAGAAATAAATCAGGAAATCTGTGCCGAGAACGCAGACAGCGAGAAACACGTTGATCGACATATAAAACTCGCGGAGACGGACGCTGGCCTGCCGTTACGAGGGGAGAATACGGGAAGGAGAAATCGAAACCCGTGAGGGGATATTGGGAGTTTTGTTAGCACTGTTTCGCCGGCATGTACCCAGTTGGACGGGACTCGCCCAGGACCTAAATTGCGACATTACCCGTTTCGGGAACTCCCCCCTGCATCGTCCAAGCGTCGAGCTCCGTGTTGGTACTAATGTCGATCACTCTCATCGGACTGTCTGTAAGAACTTACAGGTTCTGAGAATTGCAGACCGGGCCACACTTTATGTCCGAATAAGAGTGCGGAGCGAAAGTGAAAAGGAATCTCCTGTGGACTGCGATTGCCTGGACGGTTGTGGCCGCACCGGCGGCATTGGCGCAAAGGGGCATCGAAGTCACACCCTTCATCGGCGGACAGATCAACGGCGGAGTGGATCTCGCTACTGCCCGTTTCCATCGTCTCGACGTGCAAAACGGGCTGAACTATGGGGTTAGCGCAAGCTACTCGATCGGTAATTACACCGCCGTCGAATTCATGTGGAACCACAACCAGGCAAACACGCTGGCCCAACCCACAGGCGGAGGCGTTGATCTGAGGGTGTTCAGCCTCCATACCAACCAATATCTAGGAGACTTCGTGGTGCACTTCAAGGGCGGCGAAAACCGACTGCGGCCATTCGCTCTGGTCGGCGCTGGAGTTACCAATCTTGCTCCCGACCGAAGTCAGGTAAATAGCACGACCCGCTTTGCGTGGGTATTTGGCGGCGGCATCAAATACAAGCTGAGCAAGCATCTTGCAGTGCGTCTTCAAGCGAAGTGGTCGCCTACCTATATCAATACAGCGACCACGGGCATCTGGTGTGATCCTTTCTGGTTTGGTTGCTGGGCCAAGGCGGAGAGTGTTTTTCTAAAGGAATTCGACGGTACTGCCGGGTTAACGTTCCGGTTCTAGAGACGACTCGAAGTGCCAACAAGACGGCTTGGGTCGAGAGCGACGCCGCACGCTGTGTTCGCCGTCGTAGTCGAGGCCAGTCCACACCTGGGCCAAATCCGGTCATCCGACCCAGCCGGGTCGTAGCACGAGGCGGGCAGGATTCCCTGCTGCTTTGGAAGGCAAATCCGTTCCACTAAGCGGGCCTGATCGTGATGGAACGGCGCCACCTTAAATTTCAATCACACAGGCGCAGCGGCCGTGTTGCCACTTGTTTTCTTCGCCGATCGACGAGAGAGGGGGATCGTGTTGGGCTATGGTTTAACCATCGGAATTTGGGATGACAGTTGCAGTTCGACCATATAGCCGAGACGCCGATCGATTTGGTAGAACATGGCGGTCTTCTTTGGAGAGATAACCTTCTCGAATTCGGGCATCCACTTCAAGCGAAGTTCCGCCATTTGTTCCTCGGAGGTGGTCCAGCCCTTGATAAAACCGTTGGCTTGCTCGCTCGTCATCGTATTGTAGCTCTGCATGTACTCCTTGATCAGAGCGTAGCGGATGTCGTAGATCTTCGAGTGCTCGACGACGTAGCGGTCGTATACCGGCCAAAACTTGATGGCTTCGGCTTCGGTTAGAGGCAGATTGGCCGCGACAATCTTCTTTCTTTCAGAGCGGATGTCCTGGCGCATGAGTTGGACAGTGTCGTCCGCCAACTTATCCGGGGACACTTTGGGCTCGGACGCAGCCTGTTGGGCGTAAGCCGTGCCGGTGGAAATTGCCACAAAAAATGACAAGCACAGAACCGCGCAGATATTCTTCCTCAACGTGAGTTCTCCTCGCTAAGAGAACCCAGACTCGAGGAATTGAGCATGAAGTTGAACTGGCAAAACTTACAGTGCTAAGCGCCCGCCGCCTTCGACAAGTTTTCGAGGTAACCGTCCAGGCTTTCGAATTATCCAAAATATCTAAGAGCTCCTATGCAATCGGCCGTCGTGTCACGGGACTGATTGCCGGAGAGACGGCCCAGATCCAAAATCATCGACGGAAATGGAAGGACCATCTATGAAAATTATCGTTATTGGCGGTAGTGGACTTATTGGATCAAAGCTCGTGCCCAAGCTTGCTCAACAGGGGCATGAGGCTGTGGCGGCGTCACCCAAGTCGGGTGTAGACACCGTAACTGGGGAAGGATTGGCCGAAGTGCTAAAGGGCGCATCGGTGGTGGTTGACGTGTCGAACGCGCCGTCGTGGGAAGACGCGGCGGTGATGAAGTTCTTTGAGACGTCGACAGGTAAGCTGCTCGCCTATGAAGCGGCCGCGGGGGTAAAACATCACGTTGCACTTTCGGTTGTGGGATCGGAGCGCATGCTCGACAGCGGGTACTTCCGGGCAAAAATCGCACAAGAGAATTTGATCAAAGGCTCCTCGATCCCGTATTCGATTGTTCGCGCGACGCAGTTTTTCGAATTCGTCAAAGGCATCGCGGATTTTTCGACCGATGGCAACAAAGTGCGCCTGCCAACTGCGCTCATCCAGCCCATGGCGGCCGACGATGTCGCCACCGCGGTAGGCGCGGTTGCGACGGGCTCGCCGGTGAAAGGCACCGTTGAAATTGGAGGTCCGGAGAAGTTTCATCTCGATGAACTTGCGCGACAGGCGCTGGCCGCATGGAAGGATCCGCGGGAGGTTGTTGCGGACACGCATGCGCACTATTACGGCATCGAATTGAGCGAAAACACGCTTGTTCCCGGAGCTGACGCCCGACTCGGTAAGACGCGCTTTGCGGAGTGGCTCAAGTATCCCGCACTGAAGGCGCACGCGTAATTAGCGTATTAACAAATTGGGCTTCTTCGCGGTTGGTCTTCAAGTCCCACCCTCGACGGCGAGGCCGGGCGGCCGGCGGTCACCGCCAGCGGCTATGTGTTTTGTTTCGGGGCGAAAAGGCGAGCTAGCCAGCCCGGAATGAAATCTGGCAAGGAGAATTTGGTGGCACCCGTGCCGTCGCAGGAGCGGCAACGGCCGGTGGCGCGCCATATTGCGCCCGAGCGGCCCGTGATGCTCTGTCCGGTGCCTGTGCACTGCGCGCACTTTCCGGATGCGGGCGGATCGCATTCCGGGCCATCCGGGTTGTCGCCGCGGCGGAGTGCGTTTGTCACGTAGGCGATTTGCGCGACTATTTGGCGGCGGGGGCGACTTCGACGGCGGCGTTCTTGATCGCGTGGTCGACGGCGTCTTTGACGATAACGCCATTGCGGGCGTGGTCGGTGATGTCGTCGTATAGGAGTTGGGTGGGGTTGGAGTTGATTTCCGTTGTGTATTCGTTGGTGATTTCCGTGGCAACCTCGAGGAGCGCATTGTTGAATTCGGCGTCGAGGTCGGGGCCGGAGACTTCGACGCGTTTGCCGATGTAGGTGGAGGCGATGCGTTCGGCGAGTTTGTCGGCGGTTTGATAGTAGTACTCGGCGATTTGGCGATGGCCTTCTTCGTGGTCGGCGACGGTTTGGTTGAACTCGGTGGGGAGCCAGACGTTGATCTGGAGTTGAAGGGTCATGACCACGCCCGTGATGGTGAGGGTGGCGTGCGAGGCGTCGGACCTGTGTGGCTGGCCGCGGACGTTGGATCTGGCGAGAAAATCAGCGTCGCAGACGGCGGTTTCGTTCGGGCCGAGTGGCGGCATGTTCGCCGGAGGCGCGGCGCGGTCGAAGGTGTGGCTCGTGTAAACGGAGGCCAGCTTGGTGATTTGCACGGCGTCTTTTGCGATTTGCGGAGTGGGTGGGGTTGAGTTGGACGGGTGGCAGCCGGTAGCGAATGCGCTTGCCAACAAGCAAGTCAGGATGCGGCGACTCACGGGCGGGCCTCCTTGTTTATTTTCGGGGAAACGTGTTGCGGAACGCCGAGTTTGTGCGGAGGCGATGACCCGAAAGGCACTGATTCCGTTGATGCGGTGATGGTTCCCGGCGGCGTTGGCGAACGTCAAAACCGGTACCCTCCGAAAACGGAGAGTGGGGTGTGGCACCCAGGAATGCTTTCGGTATGGCAACGTATAATGCGTTGCGGATTTCGGACGGCTTTTTAGGGGGCACGGCGTGACGAAAGAACAGGCTTGGGAGCTGGCTCGGAGTTGGGCTGCGGCGTGGAATGCGCATGATCTGGAATTGATCATGAGCCACTATGACGATGCGGTGGAGTTGATTTCGCCGGTGGCGGCGCAGTTGTTGGGTCTCGCGGACGGCAAGGTGGTCGGAAAGGTGGCGTTGCGGGCTTATTTTGCGCGAGGGCTGGAGGCTTATCCGGAGTTGCGATTTCAGTTGGAGGATGTGCTGTGGGGTTTGAATAGCGTGGTGCTCTACTACAAGAATCAGAAGGAAACGAAGTCGGGAGAGTTCATGGAGATTTCGGTGGATGGGAAGGTGATGCGGGTTGTGGCGCATTACAGTGCGTAGATCGCAAGGCATCGCACGGAGAATATTCGATGGAAATCAAGAGAGTTGGGTCGCAGGGGTCGGTAAGGGGACCGGCGGATTGGTTTACCGGTGTTGTGCGGATCGATCCACTGTTTCTGGCGCCCGATCCGGCGCTGGTGCAAGGGGCGAGTGTTACGTTTGAGCCGGGAGCTCGGACGGCGTGGCATACGCATCCGCTTGGTCAGACGCTGATTGTTACGGCGGGATGCGGCTGGGCGCAGCGCGAGGGAGGAGCAATCGAGGAGATACGGCCTGGGGATGTAGTTTGGTTTTCGCCGAGCGAGAAGCATTGGCACGGAGCGACGCCGACTACGGCGATGACGCATATCGCGATTCAGGAAAAGCGCGACGGCAAGGTTGTGGAATGGATGGAGCAGGTGAGTGACGCGCAGTACCGGAAGTGAAACGCAGGTGAGTGCCGCGATCGGCGCGCTCGGTGAATTGGTCAGTGAACTGGAAGCGGATCGTTCATGGAGCGAACCCGATAGATTTCGCGAACGCGTCAAAGCGATCGACCGGTTGGATGTTTATCCCCTGGAGGAGTTTTTGAGCGGCGAGTGCGCGCCGAGCGATGCGGACATTTGTCACCGAGCGAAAGCGATTTATGCCGGGTTGGAAGCGACGAATGTCGAGTTTTGCGACGCGATCCGTGAACAGATTCGCGGCGGCGAACGGGATTCGTTGTTGCGGCTAGCTGGTCACGAATCGGGCGGGGCTGGCACAAGCAGTGTCGCAGCGGGCGACCACTACGATTATCTTGATGAATTGGTGAGCGGGGTTTTGCGATTCGCCGAGCCGGATGCGGGAATCGGGGCGTTGGCGGCCGACATGGTGTTCTATCAGCCGACGCCGGCGCGACATATTTTTGATTTCATTGCGCGCGCGCGCATCACCGAGCGAGACGTGATGATTGACCTGGGGTCCGGGCTGGGACATGTGCCGCTGCTGGTATCGATTTGCACGGACGCGCGCGGCGTCGGGATCGAAGTAGAGCCGGGCTACGCGGATTGCGCGCGGCAAAGCGCGAGCGAGCTGAACCTAAGCAACGTGACATTTCTGCGGCAAGACGCGCGAGACGCGGATTTGTCGAGCGGAACCGTGTTTTTTCTTTACACGCCGTTCGTGGGCGGAATTCTGCGCGACGTGCTGGGTGAACTGCGGCGCGTGGCGAGCGACCACGATCTCCGAGTCTGCACATTCGGTCCTTGCACGGAGGCAGTCGGAAAAGAGCCGTGGCTCGAACGCGTTGGTGACGTGGAAACGGGACGGATCGCCGTGTTTCGAAGTGCCAACCCTGCGCGCGAGCCGGCAATTCTTTAGCCAACCGACGATTGCATATCCAAAAAATTAGGGAGGCGGTGAAAATTCAGGATTGACAGCCAAGGCGTATTACTACTACAATGTAGTTCTAATCGGGAGTTTCGGATCAAGTAAGGCGGCAGCGGTTTTTTGGGAACGCAGGGTTTTTACAGACCTATCTTCTTGTCCCAAGCATCGTCCATTCCACAGGAGCGTGGCGTGGAAAGAAAGCGCGAACTGCGGTGAAACCAGCGTCTTTGGAGCAGCGGACGTTGTTGCAGAGGCCGACCAGGCGGCTATTTCTCCGGGCTTTGGCCGGGCTTGGACTGACCGCGGGGGCGTCGAAGGCTGCGACGAAGGAGAAAAAATCGGAAGCGAAAGCCGAAACGGCTTATCGCTTGTTGACGCCGGAGTGCGAAGTGCAGATGAGCGTGGAATATTTTGAGAGAACCTCAGCGGAGAGCTTTCGGTTTCGGGACCGGCTGACGAATCGGGCGTTTTGTCTATCGACGAACGGAGAGGAAGAACGAGCGTGCGCGCTGCGATTTTCGGGGTCGATGGCGATTGCGCGATACCATTTTCAGTCACGACTTCCCTCCCGGGCGCCGGTGAATTTGCGCGAGCGGGTGCTGACAATCGATCACGATGCGCGAATGGGTCCGCGGGCACCGTTCGAACGCACGCTGGCGGCGGAGCGGGACGTCGTCAGCGACATCCAGGCGTTTGGATACGATCCCAATGACGCGACGCGGCCGGGAACCGACGTCGGGCCGGTGCCTGTGTGGTGTCTGCTCCGGCAGGATCTTTATTTGAACGATGAGCCGAAGGCGTTTTTGATCGTTCATTGGAAACACACCCTGGATTCCATCCGTCTCGTCGATGTGATTCCGGGCGAACGCACCGAAATGGTCGGCGGGTAGGCGCGGAAAAACATATTGACGCGACGTTCTATTAGTATCACAATGTGTGTCTAATCATGCTAGGGGAATTCGAATATTTATTAGTGACTGCCGCGGCGACGCTGGGCGACGAAGCGTATGGAGCAGCGATCCGCGAGGAGATCGAAGCGACCGCGGGGCGAAAGTGCTCGGTGGGCGCGCTGTATACGACGATCGATCGGCTCGAAAGCAAAGGGCTGGTAAAGACGTGGATGGGCGAGGCGACCGCGGAACGAGGCGGGCGCGCGAAGCGTATGGTGCGCGTAACGGCAAAAGGCGTGGTCGAAGCGAAGGCGTTTTATGAGGCGGTGATGCGGGTGAGCCGCGGCGCGTCGTGGTCGACGGGGCGGGCGAGGAGCGCGTCATGAGCGCGAGCTGGTCCCTGGTGGAATTTGCTTCGCAGTTGCTGACCCGGGACGATCGCGAAGCCGTGGTAGGCGACTTGGCCGAAGTAGGAGAAAGCGCGTGGCAAGGCCTGCTGGGCGTCCTTGGGCTGGTCGTGCGGCGGCAGGCGTTGGGCTGGAGGAGTTGGAGGCCGTGGCTGGCGGGATTTGTCGTGGCAATGCCGAGCAGTTATCTGCTTGTGGCGATTTCGGGGTCGGTGAGCGCCACGTTTCAACGACTGGTTTTACATAAGACGGTGCCTTGGGCGCCGACGGGCCACGAAGGATTTCTGTTGCTGCTTTGTCACGTATTTTTGTTGATCGCCTGGTCGTGGACGGTGGGTTTTGTGATTGGGTCGTTGTCGCGGGGAACTGTGTGGATCAGCATCGCCGTATGTACCGGGATGATTTCTTATTGCGCGCACCATCTGGTGGCCGGCGTTCTTTCGAGATTTTTTCTAACTCTGTTTTTCGTTCCAGCAATCTGGGGTTTGTGGCAAGGTGTGCGAATTTCGAAAATCACACTGCGGGCAGCGGTTTTGCTGGCGATGACTGTAACCGCTGTGATGATCGCGGCTTGGAGCAGCGCGGCGTTGTGGGCGCCGAACTGGTTTCTGGTTTTGCCGGTGTGGTATTTGGTGGCGATGACGTGGAGACAAACTGCCGGGAACAGTGCCGCGTCGTGTTCGCCAACGCAGCGCGCAATTTAGCTGGACCTCTAAGGTAATCACACCCGTCGAACCCTCGAATGTTTCAAAAACAATTAACGATGATTCGCTTCGATGAGCCGGTGTTCGATTCATCGGCGCTTCGGACCGTTCGCGAAGTGGTTGCGAGGCGGGTGTGGCTTGTAGTTTTATGGCTGCGAGGTGGCGCGATGGGGAAGGTGCCGGGCGACGGTAGCGGAGAAATTGGGCGGGTGCTCGTGGAGAGTTATGCGGTGAACGAGCGGATGAATCAGGTGCTGCTCGCACATCTCGATCCGGCGGCTTGGCGGGCTTCATTGCCGGGGAGTAAAGGTCGGGCGATCGTGGCGATCATTACGCATGTACACAATATTCGGCGGAAGTGGCTGAGGCTGTCGGCGCCGCAGATCAAGCTGCCTGCGGCGCTCAATCGAGCGAGTTGCACGCAGAAACAGGCGCGGACGGCGTTGGCAGAGAGCGGGGCGCGCTGTTGCGAGATGATCGCGGGTGCGTTGGGCGGAGCCGGGTCTGGGGCGCCGGGACGCGTGAGGATTTTTCATCGCGATGGGTGGGCGAAGCCGTGGCCGGCGGGTGCGTCTATGGTGACGTATATGATTTCGCACGACGCGCACCATCGCGGGCAGGTGTGCATGCTGGCGCACCAGCTGGGATTTCCGCTGCCGCAGAAAGCGACGTATGGGATGTGGGGATGGGAAAAATTGTGGAAGGAATGCGGGTTCACGCAGCCACGATAACGAAGCGATCACGATTGTTTTCGCATAGCACGATGAACTGTGCGCATCGTCCGCGATTTGTTTTGGCGACCGCGAAATCATTGCGACGGGATTGCCGACCCGTTTGCAGGGGAACCGAGATGGGGCTGAACCGCTCGATGTCCAAATATTGAAGGGTGTTCTCGTGGAGCCAATCGCTGCCGGTGAGGACGCGGAGACGTAGGCGGTGCCACATCCGACCTCGATGAACCTTTTCCCGGCGAGATCGAAATAGCGTTCGCAGAAGGCAAAGAAGCTATGTGCATAGCCGAGCTTGGTATACAGCTCGAATCGCGTTTTTTCGCTGCGGTCGGACGGATTGCCGGTGGTGTATTCGGCGACGGTTTTCGAATTCCAGCGTGTATTTATGTTCTTGCGGCAAGGACGACTCCTTCGCGCGACTAAAATCGAGCGACGACGTTCGGAACGAGCATTTTCGAAGCGGAGAGTCAAAGCAGGGGAACGCCGAGAGGGACTACACGTCGCAGTGTAGCAAGGCATTCGGAGATTGCCGATGCCCGCGGCCGGCTTGGTTCCAAACCTTACCGCGAAACACCGGGCGTCCGAGTTGCCTCACGCGCCACCGCTCCTTTTCAAATGGTTGTCGAACACGGGAGTCACGCTGCTATACTCGCGCGGAAAATGGAGGTGGAACATGGCGTCGACCTCTCGAGCGGAAGTAGTGATCCGTGCTGCAACGCCGGCTGACGGTCCTGCTTGTGGCCAAATTTGCTACGACGCGTTTTCCACACTTAGCGCGAAGCACGGCTATGTTCCTGATATTCCCTCACCGGAGATCGCGACTGGGTTACTAGCGATGATGTTCCGTCATCCGGGTTTCTACTGCGTGGTCGCGGAAAGCGAGGGCCGCATCGTAGGAAGCAATTGTCTCGATGAGCGTTCGATGATCGCGGGCATCGGCCCCATTACGATCGATCCGAGCGCGCAGAATCTCGGCGTCGGGCGAAAGTTGATGCTCGACGTGATGAATCGAGCAAACGAGCGACGTCCCGCGGGAGTGCGGCTGGTGCAGGCCGCGTATCACAATCGGTCGCTGTCGCTGTATGCCAGTCTCGGATTCGACGTGCGCGAGCCGCTGTCCTGCATCCAGGGTAAAACCCGGGAGCGGAGTGTCGCGGGCTGCACGGTGAGGCCGGCGGAGCTTGCCGATTTGGTTGCATGCAATGCGCTGTCGCGGCGAGTGCACGGATTCGATCGCGGCACCGACTTGGCGGAGGCCATCCAGCAGAAAACGGCGAAGGTGGTGGAACGCGAGGGCCGAATTACCGGCTATGCCACAGTGCTGGCGTTTTTCGGGCACGCCACCGCGGAGAGCAATGTGGACATGAAGGCGCTGCTCGCTTCGGAGGAATCTTTCGGCGGACCCGGAATTCTGGTGCCGTCGCGGAATGCTCCGCTACTGCGCTGGTGCCTTGCGAATGGGTTGCGAGTCGTCCAGCCGATGACATTGATGAGCATCGGACTTTACAACGAGCCGGCGGGTGCGTGGTCGCCTTCGGTTTTGTTTTGATTCGGTTGAACTTTCGATGCTGCTCAAATTCGAATTATTTTCGTAATTGGCGGGTAACCCGTTTTTGCAGGATCGTTCGACTCCACTGGTCTTTAGTCCCGAAAGGTTATTGATGAAATTCTGGCGAGGGTTTTCCAGAGGATTCATTTTCCTTTTTGCTTCCCTGCTCTGCTGTTCCTTCGTGAGCGCACAGCAGGCGCCTGCGAAAGAGGCGATTACGTTCGACTTGCTGGTGACCGGGGCGACGATCGTATCGATGGATGCGGACCGGCATGTGATCGAGAACGGATATCTGGCGGTGCGCGGCGATGAGATTGTGGACATCGGGCAGGATGCGGCGATGCAGCATCGGAAGGGAGTCATCACCAAGACGCGGATCGACGCTACCGGAAAGCTGATCATCCCGGGGCTGATCAATGGACACACGCACGTGCCGATGACGCTGATGCGGGGACTGATAGACGACGTCGTGCTCGATGACTGGCTGCGAAAATATATTTTCCCAGCCGAAGCGCGCAACGTGACGGAAGATTTCGTTCGATGGGGTTCACGGCTGGGGCTGGCGGAGATGATTCGAAGTGGGACGACGACGTTTGCGGACATGTATTACTTCGAGGATGCGGTGGCCGAGGAAACGAGAGCAGCGGGGCTGCGGGGTGTTCTGGGCGAAACGTGGATCGACTTCCCTGCACCGGACAACAAGAACGAAACGGAGATGGCCGCCTACACGGAGAAATTCATCAAGAAGTGGCAAGGCGATCCGCAGATTCACGCGGCGGTGGCGCCGCATTCGATTTATACCTGTTCGGAGAAAACGTTGCGCGATGCCGCGTCGCTGGCGCGGCGAGACCACGCGCCGATTTTGATTCACCTGGCAGAGATGCGGAAAGAATTTGACGACAGCATCACAAAGAATGGGACGACGCCGGTGCAGTATCTGGAGCGCATCGAAGTGCTCGGGCCCGATGTGCTCGCAGCGCATTGCATCTGGACCGACAACACCGATATGAAGATTCTGGCCGAGCGGCAGGTTGGGTGCGTCCACAATCCGTCGAGCAATATGATGCTGGCGAGCGGCGTTGCGCCGGTCGTGGATCAGCGCGCGGCAGGAGTGCGCGTCGGACTTGGCACGGACGGGCCGGCGGGCAGCAACAACGATTTGAACATGATGGAAGAGATGGACCTAGCGGCGAAGTTGCAGAAAACGTATCGGGTCGATCCGCGTGCGCTGGGCGCGAAGGGCGCTCTGGAGATGGCGACGATCGAGGGCGCGCGGGCATTGCACATGGAGAAGGAAATCGGATCGTTGGAAACGGGCAAGAAGGCGGATTTTGTGGTGTTGAGTCTCAACGCGCCGAACGCGGTGCCGATGTACGACGTGTATTCGCAGATTGTGTATGCGCTGAAGGGGAGCGATGTGGAAAGCGTTGTGGTCGGCGGGAAGATATTGCTGAAGGACGGGAAGGTGCTGACGGTGGATGAGCCGCGGGCGATCGCGAAAGGGCGCGAGTACGGAAAGAAAGTAGCGGCGTCGCTGAAGTAACCGCCACAATTCGAACGATGCACGCTTTTAATTCGAATCGAACGTCACTTCAGCAGCTGCGAAGCTCCCTCCCACAATTGGTGCGCAATCGCGCCTGCTGACAGTTGCAGTGCCAGCTTGGCCGACTGACCTGCCCACATCTGCATGTGCTCGGCGTCTCCCGATTTTAACGCAGCTTCGCGCATCGCGCGCGTCAGGCCGCGCTGAACAGGATACGGCGCTGAACGAGGAGCACCTGGAGCGCCAGCTGCGCGTACGTACGCGTTGGCGACGCTGCGGCCGGGCCGTCCGCTGAAGGCGCGAGTGATCATGGTCTCGTGCGCTTCGGTGCGCGAGAGGCGATCAGCATAAGTGGAATTGATTTTCGCTTCGGGAGATCGCAGGAAGGCGGTTCCAACCACGACAGCGCTGGCGCCGAGGATTAGCGCGGCGGCTACTCCGCGCGCATCGGCGATGCCGCCTGCGGCGACGACAGGAACGCTGACGGCGTCAACGACTTGAGGCAAGAGCGACATCAGTCCGACCATTTGTCGCTCGGCGACGTTCGAATCGAAGGTGCCTCGGTGGCCTCCGGCTTCGGCGCCTTGCGCGACGATGACGTCGGCGCCCGCCGCTTCTGCCGCTTTGGCCTCGGCAACTGTTGTTGCAGTTGCAAACCACTGGATGCCTCGCCCTTTTAGTTCCGATACGAATGCGGGTGGATAGAGTCCCATGATCGACGATATGACTTTCGGCGCTACGCTCAGCATTGCCTGACATTGCGATTCAAAATCCGGCAGAGTCGCGTCCCCGGCTTCGGGCGGAACCGGAGGTCCCCACGCGGCAAGGAAGTCACGTTGGCGCTTTTCCAGGTCGAAGTCTCGCGGCGGCTTGGGCTCGGGAATCCACAGATTGAGCTGAAATTCTCCCTGGCTGCTTTTGCGGAACTCGGCGCTCCACGCCTCGATTTCGTCGGACTTCATCAGAAGAGCTCCGCAGCCTCCGAGGCCGCCGGCGTTGGCTACGGCAATCGACAGAGGGGGAGGGCAGGCTCCCGACATGGGCGCCAGCAAAATTGGAATTCTGATGCCGAGACGCTTGGCGAAACTCTCGGCGCGTAGACGAGGAGACGAATGCTTGCCGTTTTCGAACATAACCGACTCGATTTTAGCTCAGTGGGAACGAGTGCGTCACTGAGACCTTGCCTCCATTTAGTGTTGCTGCGCGATGATGTCGTTGAATTTGTTGACGAAGGCGGCTTCGTTTGGGCCTGCGTTGTTGCGTAGGGGGAGGACGCGCTCCACCAGGATTTCGTCGGCGTCGGTGTCGAGGAGTTTCATCGTTTGTTCGATGTACGGAGCCAGCGGCATGGCGTTAGGATTGTCATTGCTATTGAGCAAATCGGTCTGAACCCACGGCGGAACGATTTCGATGACCTTGACGCTCGAGTTTTTGAGTTTGTAGCGCATGGACATCGAATAGGAATGGATTGCGGCTTTTGTTGCGCAATACACCGCTGTGCCGCTCATCGGAGTGAAGGCGAGCCCCGAGGAGACGGTCATGACGTAGGCGGCCGGCTGTTTTCTGAGATGTTCGATGAGGGCAGAGGTCATTCGAATCGGGCCCATAAGATTTGTGGTGATGATCGAGACCATCTGAGCGTCATCTATTGCCGTGGAGGGGTCGTCGAGTTGCATGATGCCGGCGTTGTTGATGACGGCGTTGAGCTTCGGGTAGTTGGTGATCAATCTTTTGGCGACGTCGGCGATGCTCGCCGGATCTTCGACGTTGAGCTCGATCGATTGCATGCCCGGATTGGCTTCCGTGACTTCCGCGAGGTGACCTTTGCGGCGCCCGGAGATGATGACCTGGTTGCCGAGCTTGTGAAATGCTTCGGCGAACGCGCGTCCGATGCCAGACGTGCCGCCGGTGATGAAGATCGTATTGCCTGTGAGGTTCATGATGGTTCCCGTTTTCTCGATTGGGGGATGAAATTTCGATTCGCGGATTCGGCGGAAGGTTATATCGGCTAGCGACTCTCTTCATGCTCCCTAGCGCGACCTGCAAAGGGGCGGGTCGGCGGCGAGTTGTTTTTGGAACGCTTTGGCGGACGGCGAGTCGGGATTGAACTGAAGAACGCGGGCTACGTAGCCACGAGCTTTGTCGAACTGGCCAGCGTCGCAATAGACGCGGGCCAGGTTCAAGCCGATGGCACTGCGGCCTGGCGCGCGATCAAATTCGCCGGCCCACAGGGTTACAGCGCGCCCCGTGTTGCCTGCGCGAGCTTCGATGACGCCAAGATTCGCTCCTGCGTCGATCAACGTGGGATCAACGCGAAGAGCATGCTCGTAAAAATCCCGGGCGGATGCGACGTCTCCGCGACGCTGAGCGAGAAATCCGAGGCTGTCGAGCACGATAGGGTCGTCGGGATGCTCGACGACCGCCTGGCGAAGATAGCGCTCCGCTTCGGCGGCTCCGCTGGCGTTGCCGCCTTGTGCCAGAGATTCCCATGCGAGCGCGAGGTCGCGAGAATCGCCGGCAGGCGCCGTAGCAGCAGCGGTCGTTGAAACCGTGTTCGCTTCGGCTTCAGGTTGAGGCGGAAAGCGAACGAGACGCACCGCCTCCCCGGCTTGCAGCCCTTGCAGCGGCATGAGTGGAATTTTCAGGATGCGATGATCGGTCGCCTGAGTGTGCGCGACGTCCGCAGAAGCCGTTCGCGGCATGTGACACGACGTGCAGTCGGGCTGCTCGACATGATGTTTGGCGGCGAGTGCCTCTTTGTGGCACGTGAGACATTTCGCGCGATAGAAAGCGACGCGTTGTTCAGGTTGGGGCGACGAGTGCGGATCGTGGCACGACATGCACGACATTTTGTCGCCCGACTTCTTCTTGCAGACGCTCATCCACAACGCTTCGCTTTGGCCGAGAGCGCGTAACTTTTGCGAATCGTTGTCGATATACAAAAAATAGTGAACGAAGTCCGAAAGATCTTCACCAGGACGAAAGTCGGCAAGCTTGCGATTGGGCTGCTCGATCGCGACGTTGCCCTCGAGATGGCACTGCATACAGATCGCGTCGCGCTTTTGAGGCAAGAGCTTTGCAGGATTGACGATCGGCGCGTGGCCATCGGTGAGATGCGCTGGATTGTCGCCGTGGCAGCGCTCGCAGGTGATGCCGTCGTGCGCGAAGAGCGGCATATCGTATTTATTTTCTGTGCCGTGGATCGGAGCTTGGGCGTTGCTGGTGTGACACGCAAGGCAGCCAGGCAGCGCTGGCAAGTTCATCGGAATTGTCCGGGCCTGCTGGAACGCGGGCGCGGTATCCCATACTTTCTTCTGCGCGTACCAGTTGATCGGCGCTTCGAAGAAAAACCCATCGAGGGAAAAAAGATACGTACGGCCGCGATGGCCGGAGCCGATGAAATATTGCAATCGCCGTGTGCCGCGGACAGTAGGATCGTCGACGCGTTCGAAGCCGAGCATCGCGCCCCCGCTTTCCGCGTAGACGCGGTAGTGAACCCCCGACGCCGCGTGTTGAAAGTCAGTGGGGATGAGTTCATCGATAGCGGGGCCGCTCGCCTGAGCCATCGCGGTAAGCGAATACGAATTGGCGATTTCAGCATGACATTTTTGGCAGGCGGCGTTGCCAGGCTCGATTTTCTGGACGGCGGCTCCCTTTTCAGGCGGAGCAATCTTTTGTGCTTGCTGCGCCACGAGTGGAAGCGTGGACAGCGTTAGCACGAGCACAAGCAGGGAACGTTTGTAGAACGACTTATGCATCAAAAGCGGCGCAGAGGCGCCGCACGCCAGAGACAGAGACACCGTTGAATGGACGCAGATTTAAGGCATCGCGTTGCGTGGACTAGCATGCGGAATGAACCGTCCGGGATGAACATGGCTCCCAGAAGCGCTAGGCAATTCCCAATTTACTTTGCATCTCTTCGAGCGACACGCCCTTGGTTTCGGGATAGAACGCGCCGACGACGACCAATTGCACCACCATCATCAGCGAGAAGAACACGAACGGACGCGCGCCGGACGAATGCGCGATGACCGGAAATATGAGGGAGATGGCGCCATTCATGAGCCAGTGCGAAAAGCTGCCAAGACTCTGCCCTTTCGCGCGCACCTGATTGGGAAAAACTTCTCCGATATAGACCCAGATCACGGCGCCCTGCGAGAAGCCAAAGAAAGCAATGAAGCCGACGAGCAGCCAGACAAGCACGCTTTGGTGCTGCTGGGTAAAAAAGATGTATGCAACGCCCGCCAGGCACAGCGCCGTGCCGACCGACCCGATCAAGAGGAGCGTCTTGCGTCCGATATTATCGATGACCGACATCGCGATCATCGTGAACAGGAGATTGGTGCCACCAATGGCCACCGCCTGCAGATCGCCTGAAACCTTGCTGAAGCCAGCGGCGACGAAAATGTCGTTGAGGTAGTAAAGGATAGCGTTAATGCCACTGAGTTGATTGAACATCCCGATCGTGACGGCAAGAAAAATCGGAAAGCGATATTTCCACGAAAAGAGCGCGTCGCTTTCGGCGTGTTCGGTATCGATCGAGCGAACAATGTCCTGCAGCTCGGTCTCGTAATCGACTTCGCCGATTTCTCGCAGAACGACGCGCGCTTCGTCAACGCGTTTCTGTTTGACCAGCCAACGCGGGCTGCGCGGAATCGCAAAGAGCAGCAAAAAGAACAACGCGGCAGGCAACCCGGGAACTGCGAATTTCCACCGCCATTCATCGGCACCAGGATGAAACAGGCCGACCACATAGTTCGAAAAGTAAGCCAGCAGAATTCCGAGCACGACATTGAATTGAAAGAGCCCAACCAGCCGCCCACGGTATTTTGCAGGAGCAAGCTCGGCTATATAGGTCGGCCCGAGAACAGACGACCCGCCGATCCCCAGCCCTCCAATAAACCGAAAGAAAACCAGCGCCGACCAATTCCACGCGAGTGCGCAGCCCAGTGCCGAGACCAAATACAAAATCGCGAGCACTCGCAAACTGTCGCGCCGTCCAAATTTGTCGCCGGGAATCCCCGCGAGCATCGCCCCGAAAATCGTGCCCAGAATCGCGCTGAAGACGGTTACGCCGAGCAGATATGGCGAGAGATGGTAGACGTCGGTGAGGGATCGAGTCGTGCCGGAGATAACCGCGGTGTCGAACCCGAACAGCAGCCCGCCCAGCGCGGCAACTCCGGTGCTCTTTACCAGCGTGGGATTGAGAGCCATGCCCGGCGGAGATTGTACAGGCTTCTGCCACAGGCGGCGGCAATATTTGCCGGTTGTCGCCTTTTGGCCCTCGCCAGACTCTGCAAATTTTCGCGTATCGAATCAGGCCTTCGGCTATCTATCTATAGAGGGCCTACCGGATAGGCCACGACGACGGGTGCCCCCGGCACGCTTCCGGCGACCCACTTCGACCGAAATGTGAAAATGCCGCAACAGAATTGACAGACAGCCGAGGCCGCGATACGTTGGACCCCTCTCCCCTTCACGGCGGTCCTTATCCCTCACAGGATTTCGAGACCAGCCGATAATTCCCACGGGGAGTTACCGCTCGGAGGTTGTCCGCAGCTACTCCGAACCCCGAAGCTGAAAGTCCGAAGCCGGAACGAGTCAGTTTCTTAGCGTTTAAAAATTTCCGTCACCCGCCGCGAAGTGCGGTGCATCTAAACCTTTCGAACGAGAGCGGGCGCCAATTCCCCCCTCAGGAGTCATCGTGAGCACGAGCCAGATGAAGCTTTCGCAGGATCTTCAAAAGGATATCGACCTCCTCAGCATCGACACGATTCGCACGCTGGCGATTGACGGGGTGCAAAAAGCGAATTCCGGCCACCCTGGCGCGCCAATGGGTTTAGCGCCGGTGGTCTACGCGCTGTGGCAAAACTATTTGCGCTACGACCCGGCCGACCCTCTCTGGTTCAACCGCGATCGATTCGTACTTTCGAACGGCCACGCATCGATGCTCTTGTATGCCACGCTCCACCTCACCGGCGTTCGCCGCGTCGGCGCCGACGGCAAAGTGACCGACAAGCCTGCCGTCTCAATAGACGACATCAAGTCGTTCCGCCAACTCGACAGCGTAACTCCCGGCCATCCTGAATCGCACATGACCTCGGGCGTCGAGACCACCACAGGCCCGCTGGGCCAAGGCGTCGGCAACAGCGTTGGCATGGCCATCGCCAGCAAGTGGCTCGGCGCGAATTACAATCGCCCCGGCTACGAGATTTTCGACTTCAACGTGTTCGCAATGTGTGGCGACGGCGACATGATGGAAGGCGTCGGTTGCGAAGCCGCGTCCTTGGCAGGGCATCTAAAACTTTCGAATCTCTGTTGGATCTACGACCACAACAGCGTCACCCTCGACGGCCCGGCCAAGTGGTCCTATGACGAAGATGTAATGACGAAGTTCGTCGGCCTCGGTTGGAACGTGACGCGCGTCTCCGATGCCAACGACCTCAAGATGCTCAACAGGGCCTACGAAACCTTCCTGAAGACCAATGACCGGCCAACGCTGATCGTTGTCGACAGCCACATCGGCTACGGTTCACCGAACAAGCAAGATTCTTCCGATTCGCACGGCGAGCCCCTGGGCTCCGAAGAAGTAAAACTCACCAAGAAATTCTACGGCTGGCCCGAAGACGCGCAATTCCTCGTCCCCGACGGCGTGTACGATCAGTTCAAAAACGGCATCGGCAAGCGCGGCGGTGAAAATCGCGCACAGTGGTCCAAAAAATACGCCGAGTACAAAGCGAAATTCCCCGAGCTCGATCAGCAGATTCAGACGATGGAAAAATGGGAGCTGCCCAAAGGTTGGGACAAGGATTTGCCAAACTTTCCCGCCGACGCAAAGGGCATGGCCACGCGCGACTCTTCGGGAAAAGTGCTCAACGTCCTCGCCAAGAATATTCCGTGGCTCCTCGGCGGCTCAGCCGACCTCGCCCATTCGAATAAGACCAACCTCACTTTCGACGGCGCAGGCGACTTTTTCCCCGAGGACGCATATAAAGGACGCAACCTGCACTTCGGCGTACGCGAGCACGCGATGGGCTCGGCGGTCAACGGCTTGAGCGTGTCGCGGCTGCGCGCATTCGGTGCCACGTTCTTCAACTTCAGCGATTACATGAAGCCGGCGATGCGGCTGGCGGCCCTGATGGAAACGCCTTCGATGTTCATCTTCACCCACGATTCGATCGGCCTCGGCGAAGACGGGCCGACGCACCAGCCGATCGAGCAGCTCGCCGGCTTGCGCGCGATGCCCAACATGATCGTGCTGCGCCCGGGCGACGCCAACGAAGTGGTCGAAGCGTACAAAATAATGATCCAGCAGCGGCACTCGCCGTCAACTCTTGTTCTGACGCGGCAGCCTCTTCCCACGTACGACCGCGCCAAGTTCGCCCCTGCCTCGGGAGTCGCCAAAGGTGCCTACGTCCTCATCGATGCCGAAGGCGGAAAGCCCGACGTAATCCTGATCGGCACCGGCAGCGAAGTCAGCCTCTGCGTGCAAGCTCGCGAGAAGCTCGCTGGCGACGGCATCAAGGCGCGCGTCGTCAGCATGCCGTCGTGGGATCTGTACGAAAAACAGGACGCCGCGTACAAGGAAAGTGTGCTCCCCGCGGCGATCACCGCACGCGTCTCGGTCGAAATGGCTGCAACGATGGGCTGGGACCGCTATGTCGGCGCGAAGGGGCAGATCATGGGCATGCACACCTTCGGCGCTTCGGCCCCTATTAAGGATGTGATGAAAAAGTTCGGCTTCACGGTCGAGAACGTGGTTGCAACAGTCAAGCAAGTTCTGGGCAAATAGCAGAACGCACGCGACTTGCACCTGTGCTTACCGCGAAGCCGGCAAGATTGCCGCTGCGATCGACAAAGGGTGTAACCAGTCGCCAAGGCGTACAATCTTCTTAGAGAAAGAACGAGTTTTGAGTTTTGAGTTTTGAGTTTTGAGTTTTGAGTTTTGAGTTTTGAGTTTTGAGTTTTGAGTTTTGAGTTTTGAGTTTTGAGTTTTGAGTTTCTGCAAAGGAGAACCAATATGACCACAACAACCACGCTTCCAAATGCCGGAGCGACGGGCACGAACCCATTGAAAGCTCTGAACACCTACGGCCAATCGCCGTGGATGGACTATATCCGGCGCGACCTGCTGCTCGGCGGCGGCCTGAGGAAAATGATCGATCAGGATGGCCTGCGCGGCATGACCTCGAATCCTACGATTTTCGAGAAGGCCATCACCGGCAGCAAGAACTACAGCGACATTCTCGAATCGCCCGATTCCAAAAAGCTCGACGCAAAAGGTGTCTACGAAAAGATCGCGATTCGCGACGTACAGGATGCAGCCGACATCTTCAAAGGCGTGTACGCAGAGACCAAAGGCCGCGATGGCTACGTCAGCCTCGAAGTTTCTCCCCTGCTCGCAAACGATACGCAGAAGACGATCGACGAAGCGCGGCGACTTTGGAAGACGGTCAGTCGCGAAAACGTAATGATCAAAGTCCCGGCCACGCCCGAAGGAATCCCGGCGATTCGTCAGCTTCTTGAAGACGGCATTAACATCAACATCACGTTGCTCTTCGCGCAGTCGGCCTACGAACAGGTCGCCGAAGCTTTCCTCTCCGCGCTGGAGGCCCGTGTCAAGAAGGGCCAGGACGTCAGCAAGATCGCCAGCGTCGCCAGTTTCTTCGTCAGCCGCATCGACACCCTGATCGATGGCCAGATCGAAGCCAAGCTCAAGACTGAAACCGATCCGAAGAAAAAAGAATTGCTGCAGTCGATCGAAGGCAAAGTCGCCATAGCCAACGCCAAACTCACCTACAAGAAGTATCAGGAACTCTTCGGAGGCGCGCGCTGGAAGCCGTTGGCCGCGAAGGGCGCACAGACGCAGCGACTACTCTGGGCCAGCACCAGCACCAAGAATCCGAAATATCGCGACGTCCTCTACGTCGAAGAGCTGATCGGCGCCGACACCGTCGACACGATTCCGCCGGCCACATTCGACGCGTTCCGCGATCATGGCAAGCTCCGCAACAGCCTCACCGAGAATGTCGATGCCGCCGCCAAGACGATGTCCGATCTCGAAAAGGCCGGCATTTCGATGAAGGAAGCCACTGAAAAGCTCGTCGTCGACGGTGTCAAACTCTTCGCCGAAGCGTTCGACAAGCTGTTGGATGCAACCGGAAAGACAGTAGGAGTCAGCGCGTGAGCCTAAATCGCCAGAGTTACAAACTCCCCGCCGAACTCTCTGGCGCTGTCCAGACGTCGATCGACGACTGGAAAAACAACCGCAAAGTATCGCGTCTGTGGGAACACGACGCTTCGCTCTGGACCAATGCAGACGAAAGCAAGTGGCTCGGCTGGCTCAAAATCGTCGATGACCAGCTCGGCGAGATCGCTACGCTGAAGAACATCGCCGCCGACATCAAGAAGGCCAAGTTCAAACACGCTTTGCTGTGTGGCATGGGCGGCTCGAGTCTCTGTCCCGAAGTTCTCCGCCTGACCTTTGGCAAGATCAAGGGCTTCCCCGAGATGCACGTTCTCGATTCCACCGATCCAGCGCAGATCAAAGCGATCCAGGCCAAGCTCGATCTCAACAGCACGATCTGCATCGTTTCGAGCAAATCGGGCAGCACGCTCGAGCCCAACATCTACAAGCAGTATTTCTTCGAACAGATTCGAAAGAAAGTCGGCGACAAGGAAGTCGGCAATCGCTTCATCGCCGTGACCGACCCCGGCTCAAAGATGCAAACCGTGGCGGAAGGCGATCATTTCCGGAAGGTTTTCTTCGGCGTGCCAAGCATCGGCGGTCGTTACTCCGCGCTCTCCGACTTCGGCATGGTGCCTGGCTCGATCATGGGCATCGACATTCCGAAATTTCTGAAGAACACACTGGAAATGGTGAAGGCCTGCGGCTCGAGCGTCGCCGCCGACAAGAATCCGGGAGCCATTCTAGGCGCAATCCTGGGTACCGCCGCGGTTCGTGGCCGCGACAAAGTCACGATCATCGCCTCGCCCGGCATCCACGATCTCGGCGCGTGGCTCGAACAACTTCTCGCCGAATCCACGGGCAAAATCGGCAAGGGCATCATTCCGGTCGATCGCGAAACGCTCGGCAAGCCGCCTGTGTATGGCAACGACCGCGTATTCGCGTATCTCCGTCTGCAGACCAAGCCCAACAAGTCGCAGGATGCCGCGGTTGCCGCGCTCGAAAAGGCAGGCCATCCTGTCGTGCGCATACAGCTGCCGAACATCTACAATCTCGGCCAGGAATTTTTCCGCTGGGAAATCGCCACTGCTGTCGCCGGTTCGATCATCGGCATCGACGCCTTCAATCAGCCCGACGTCGAAGCCAGCAAGATTGAAACTCGCAAGCTCACGAGCGAGTACGAAGAAAAGGGCTCGCTGCCGGCTGAAACACCATTCTTCCAAGGCAGCGGCATCAAGCTCTACGCCGACGACAAGAACACCGCGGCTCTCAAGGGTGGATCGACGCTCGCTGCCGTCCTCAAGACGCATCTGAGCCGTATCAAGGCCGGCGATTACTTCGGCGTTCTCGGCTACGTCACGATGAACGATGCCAACGAGAAGGCGCTGCAAAAGATTCGCCTCGCCGTGCGCGACAACAAGAAGGTTGCGACAGTGCTTGGCTTCGGTCCGCGATTCCTGCATTCCACCGGTCAGGCCTATAAGGGCGGACCGAACTCTGGCATCTTTCTCCAGATCACCTGCGATGACGCCGTCAATATCGAAGTGCCGGACCAGAAATACTCTTTCAGCATTGTGAAAGCCGCTCAGGCACGCGGTGACTTCGCGGTGTTGGCCGAACGCGGCCGCCGCGTGCTTCGTGTCCATCTCAGCAAAAACGTTGCGAAGGATTTGAAGACTCTCGATGCGGCGATTCAACGAGCGTTGAAGTAGCAGACAGAAAAGGAAGTCGGGCTCGTCCGCAACGAACTTTCGCGACACGACAACAACCGGCGCGCGCGACTTCTGACGAAGGTCGCGCCACCGAAAATTTTTCTTCACCACCCCACACCGCACCACTGAGGAGCGACACAATGCAACTGGGCATGATCGGACTAGGTAGAATGGGCGCCAACATGGTGCGGCGCCTCGAGAAACACGGCCACCAGTGCGTCGTGTTCGACCGCACTCCCGCGACCGTCGACCAACTCGCCAAGGAAGGCGCCACGGGATCGAGCTCCATCGACGACTTCGTCAAAAAGCTGCAGAAACCGCGTGCCGTCTGGCTCATGGTTCCGGCTGGCGTTGTTGACGCCACGCTCCACGAACTGACCAGCAAGCTCGACGTCGGCGACATCGTCATCGATGGCGGCAATTCCTACTACATCGACGACATTCGCCGCGCCAAGGAACTGAGCGCCAAAGGCATCCACTACGTCGACGTCGGTACCAGCGGTGGCGTCTGGGGGCTCGAGCGCGGCTACTGCCAGATGATCGGCGGCGAAAACGACATCGTGAAACACCTCGATCCCGTCTTCAAAGCGCTCGCACCCGGCCGCGGCAACATCGACCGCACACCAGGTCGCGACAAGGTCAGCGGTACCGCCGAAGATGGTTACCTCCACTGCGGTCCATCCGGCGGCGGACACTTCGTAAAAATGGTTCACAACGGCATCGAATACGGCATCATGGCCGCCTACGCCGAAGGCCTCAACATTCTCAAGCACGCCAACGTCGGCAAGCACACCCAGGAAACCGACGCCGAAACCACGCCGCTCCGTTACCCAGAGCACTATCAATACGATTTCAATCTCGCCGACGTCACCGAAGTCTGGCGCCGCGGCAGCGTCATCGCCTCCTGGCTCCTCGACCTCACCGCGATTTCGCTCCTCGAGCAACCCACGCTGGAGAAATTCTCCGGCCGCGTCTCCGATTCCGGCGAAGGCCGCTGGACCATAGTTGCCGGCATCGAATCCGGCGCGCCGTCGCCCGTCTTGACCGAAGCGCTCTACGAACGCTTCACGTCGCGCGGCGAATCCGATTTCGCGTCTAAGCTCCTGAGCGCCATGCGCTTCCAGTTTGGCGGGCACCTCGAAAAGAAAAGCTGACGTGCACTTCGCGCAGCCAAATCCGAACTGAACACCGGACACGACCACCTCTCATGACCAACAACAACAATCATCACGTCGCAAACCCCACGCCCACGCCGAATGTGATGGTGATCTTTGGCGCGACCGGCGATCTCACCAAGCGCAAGCTCCTTCCCGCGCTCTGCAATCTCGCCAACGATGGCATGCTCCCGAAACAATTCGCCATCGTGGGCTTCGCCGCCAACGACACCACGACCGAAGCCTTTCGCAAAACGCTCACCGACGAAATCCCCAAATACGCTCCAGCCCACATCGACCTGAAAAACTGGGACTGGTTCAAAGAGCGCATCTACTACGTCAAAGGCGACTTCAACGACCCCGAAGCCTACAAACGCCTTGCGGCGCAAATCGCGGAAGTGGATAAGAGCCACGGTACGCAAGGCAACAAATTTTTCTACCTGGCAGTCGCTCCAAGGTTTTTCGCTCCGATCGTCCAGCAACTCGGCCAGGCCGGTCTTGTTAAAGAAGAAAGCGGCCGCTGGTCTCGCGTGATCATCGAAAAACCGTTCGGCCACGACTACGCCTCGGCGATCCAGCTCAACAAAGATCTCAAACAGGTCCTCTCCGAACATCAGATCTACCGCATCGACCACTACCTTGGCAAAGAGACCGTCCAGAACCTGATGGTCTTCCGCTTCTCGAACAACATCATCGAGCCGCTCTGGAATCGCAATTACGTCGACCACGTCCAGATCACCGCATCCGAAACCGTCGGTATCGAACATCGCGGCGGCTTCTACGAAACCGCCGGCGCCCTTCGCGATATGGTCCCGAACCATCTCTTCCAGCTCCTCACCATGACCTCGATGGAGCCGCCCATCTCCTTCGACGCTGATGAAGTCCGCAACAAACAAGCCGAAGTTCTCCACGCCATTCAGCCTTTGATCCCCGAGGATGTCCTAACCAACACCGTCCGCGGCCAATACGACGAAGGCAACATCGACGGCGAAAATGTTCCCCGCTATCGCGCCGAGCCCGACGTCGCACCCGACTCCAACACCGAAACCTTCGTGGCGCTTAAACTCCACATCGACAACTGGCGCTGGGCTGGAGTTCCCTTCTACCTCCGCACCGGCAAGCGCCTAGCGCAACGCGCCACTGAAATCGTCATCCAGTTTCGCCGCACGCCATTCGTCCTCTTCCGCAATACCACCGTAAAAAATCTCGAAACGAATCGTCTGGTCATTCACATCCAACCGGAAGAAGGCATCTCGCTCAGCTTCGGCGCGAAAGTTCCAGGCTCAGTGATGAAGCTCGGCCTCGTCAACATGGACTTCGACTACTGCAATTATTTCGGCGTTGAACACAGCACCGGCTACGAGCGCCTCTTGCGCGATTGCATGGCTGGTGACGCGACGCTCTTCCAGCGCGCCGACATGGTTGAAGCCGGCTGGAGCGTCATTCAGCCGATCATCGACGTCTGGCACGCGCTCCCTGCTCGCGGCTTCCCGAATTACGCTGCCGGATCGTGGGGCCCCGCCGACGCCGAGGAACTAATGGAGCGCGACGGCCGCAGCTGGCGCCGCATCGGCGAAGAAGACATCGACAAGCACGCCGCCCACGTCGCCGACCCAGGCCGTTCGGCCCCGGTCCGGCGCTAAGCGCGTCGCCACCGATCGCGCGGCGCGCCACCGAGTTTGTATGGGTGGAGCTAGCTTCGCCCGGCGCAAACACGAATAAGAACGCAGCCCGCGCATCCGTCGTAACTCAAGGAGCCACAGATGTCCACGCCAACACAAAAACCCGCAGCCAATCGCGAAATAAAAATCTTCCCCGACGTAAACGCCATCGCCAAACGCGCCGCCGAACTAATCGTCGAGTCCGCCGCAACCGCCGTCGCACAAAACGGCCGCTTCACCATCTCGCTAGCTGGCGGCTCCACTCCCAAAACTCTCTACGCTCTCCTGGCCGCCGAACCCCATGGCTCCAAAATGCCCTGGGACAAAACCTACCTCTTCTTCGGCGACGAGCGTCACGTCCCTCCCGACGATCCCGACAGCAACTACCGCATGGCCAACGAATCTCTAATCTCCAAACTCTCTCTCAAGCCCGATCAAATCCATCGCATCCATTGCGAAAACCCTGTCGAAAAAGCCGCGCAAGACTACGAGCAGGATCTCCGCACCTTCTTCAAGCTCGCGCCCGGCCAACTCCCTCGCTTCGACGTCATCCTCATTGGCATGGGCGATGAAGGCCACATGCTTTCGCTCTTCCCGGGCACCAAGGCTCTTCAAGATAATGGTCGCCTCGTGCTGCCAAACTGGGTCGGCAAGCTGTACACTGAACGTGTGACCATCACCGCGCCCGTCGCGAACAATTCGGCGCTCGCGATATTCATGGTCACCAAGGCCGACAAAGCCTTGGCTCTGAAGGGCGTGCTCGAGGGACCGTACGAGCCGGAGCAATTGCCGTCACAGCTGCTGCGCCCCACCAACGGAAAAGTAGTTTGGTTGGTAGACACAACAGCAGCAAGCAAGCTGGCCTCCGGCACCGCGCAAACGGAATAGACTCACTTTGTTCGGAGCGTCGAGCGAATTTGCGCAAATTATTTTTCTCTTTCGGCGGTTTTCGAGGTTTTCGCTTTAGGCTTTAGGAGGTTGGGGCTTGAGGCCCGACGCCAGCCGTCAAGCACCACCCGGCTATAGCCGCTGAAAAAGGCTTTTGATTTTCTAACGCAAAAGAAATCCACACGCAAAAACGAGGAGAAGCAATGGCAACATCGACCACCGGCAGCAAAATCGAAAGCTACTTAGGCTCTAAAGCCGAATCCCTTCTAGGTTTCAAGAATCCCAAAATTTCCAAAGACCGCCTCCACCTCCCCGGCCCCAATTTCATCGACAACGTCTACTCCGTCACCGACCGCAACATCCGCGTCCTCACCAATCTTCAGCGCATGTTCGGCCACGGCCGCTTGCGCAACACCGGATACCTCTCGATTCTCCCCGTCGACCAGGGCATCGAACACTCCGCCGGCGCTAGCTTCGCCAAGAATCCCGACTATTTCGACGGTGAAAATATCGTCAAGCTCGCCATCGAAGGTCAGTGCAACGCTGTCGCCTCGACGTTCGGCGTCCTCGGCTCCGTCGCCCGCAAGTACGCCCACAAGATTCCCTTCATCGTGAAGATCAACCACAACGAACTCCTGACCTTCCCCAACCAGGCCAACCAGATTTTCTTCGGCACCGTAAAAGAAGCTTATGACATGGGGGCGGCCGCTGTCGGCGCCACCATCTACTACGGCTCCGAGAACGCCGACCGCCAGATCATCGAGGTCAGCCAGGCCTTCGCGCACGCTCACGATCTTGGCATGGCTACCGTTCTCTGGTGCTATCTCCGCAACAACGCATTCAAAAAAGACAAGGACTACCATCTCTCGTCCGACCTCACCGGCCAAGCCAACCACCTCGGCGTCACCATCAAGGCCGACATCATCAAGCAGAAGCTCGCCGAAAATAATGGCGGCTATGAAGCCCTCAACATGGGCAACTCCAGCTACGGCAAATTCGACAAGCGCATCTACACCGAACTCAACGGCGATCACCCGATCGATCTCTGCCGCTACCAGGTCATCAACTGCTTCAGCGGCCGCAGCGGCCTCATCAACAGCGGCGGCGCCTCCGGAGCCAACGACTTCGAAGAAGCCGTAACCACCGCCGTCATCAATAAGCGCGCCGGCGGCACCGGCTTAATTTCCGGCCGCAAAGCCTTCCAGCGGCCCATGTCCGACGGCGTCCAACTCCTAAACGCCATCCAGGACGTCTACCTAAGCCCCGAGGTAACCGTAGCTTAGCAATCTGTCGCCAGGGAAACGCGCAATCGAAGCCCTGGAAAATGTTCGACTTGCCTTGGGTCAACCTCTGCCCGTCGCAAGGGCCGATCAACCGCGGTGCAAACGTCGCCGTGGTCATCTCGCATCTCGGCTTTTGGTCGATGAACGCCGCGCGAATCGTCTACGTCATCGACGAACGTGGATCGTCGCAAACGTACGGCTTCGCCTACGGCACACTGCGGGACCATGGTGAACGCGGCGAAGAGCGCTTCACCGTCGAATTCCACGCAGACCAAACCGTCTAGTACGACTTCTACGCATTCTCGCGCCCCAGCCCGCTCGCACGCTTGGCATATCCCTACACGAGACACTTGCAGCGGCGCTTCGCGACAGACTCAAAGGCTGCCATGTTGAAGGCGGTTCGTTCCAAAGAACCACTCTGAGCGAATCGATCGATCCCCACGAAAAACCGTTGCGAGCCTGACTGAACAAGGATCTGAAACGCCCGCAATCGCCAAAAATCTCTCCGCCACTCTATCAATTTCCTTATGTCCTTCAGCGTATCCTCGCCCTTCGGTAGCTCCTCGCTTTTCGAAAAAAAAGCGAACTCACTGGAGGATTCGTCGTGAATAACCAAGCCACTCATCCACTCGTCCGCAGCCGACTCTCAACTGGAAGAGCAGTGACGAACGCCATCCTCCTTCTGTTGGTCTTCGCGAGCTCCGCACGTGCCCAATCCTCGCCCAATCCGGCGCAATACTCCTCGCCCGACACCAACCAAGCTCTCCAACAACGCATCTCCATCCTCGAAGCCGAAGTCGCCGAACTGAAAGCCGCGGTCGCACAAATTCAAACCAACTCTTCACACCCACAGTCCGCAACGACCACACTCACAGCCGCGAATTTCCAACCTGCTACGCCGACACCCGCACCTTCCGTACCCACGCCCTCCGTCACCGTCTCCACCCGAACTCCCCCGCAATCCACTCCCCCACGCGACGACTCCAAGCTCCTGGGCTTCCTCCACGACACCACCATCAACGTCGCCTTAGACGGCTACTACGGCTACAACTTCAATCACCCCATTGGTCGCGTAAATCTCCTCCGCGCCTACGACGTCCTCAGCAACGAGTTCAGCCTCAACCAAGCCGACGTCATCTTCGACCACCCGCCCGACGTCGCCGACGGTCGCCGCTGGGGCGGACGCCTCGATGTCCAATTCGGCCAGGCCACCGACACGCTCCAAGGCAATCCCGCCAACGAACCGCGCCCCGACATCTACCGCAATATCTTCCAGGCCTACGGCACCTACCTCGCCCCCGCAGGCAAAGGCCTGGAAATCGATTTCGGAAAATGGGGAAGCTCACTCGGCATCGAAGGCAACTACACAAAAGATCAGATGAACTACTCGCGCTCGTTCTTCTTCGACTTCCTGCCCTTCTACCACATGGGCGTTAGGGCGAGCCTGCCCGTCTCCGACAAATTCACCATCAATTACTGGGTTGTCAACGGCACCAATCAGGTCGAAGCCACCAACGGCTTCAAAGACGAACTCTTCGGTTTCGTCGCCAAGCCCACAAAATCGATCATTTGGACCTCCAATTATTATCTCGGCCAGGAGCATCCCGATCGCGTCGTCACCAACATCCCCACCGATCCCGTTCCCGTCCAGCCTGGCCTCGACTTCGAAGCTATACGCCCCGCTCCTGACGGCCGAACGCACATCTTCGACAATTACGTCGTCTGGCAAGCGAATCCCAAACTCACCATCGCCGTCGAAGGCGACTATTTCATCCAGCGCCTCTGGCGCGATCAAGCCCCCGGACAGTCCGCCGCCCCCTCGCACGTCGCCGGTGGCGTCGCCTATCTTCAATATCAATTCACCCCGCGCATCGCCGTCACGACCCGCGCCGAATATCTCTCCGATCGCGGCGGCCTCTTCAGCGGCCTAACCCAAGCCCTCAAAGAAAACACCGTCACCTTCGATTACAAAATCTCCGACGGCTTCCTGATGCGCTACGAATGGCGCCGCGACTACTCCAACCAACCCTCATTCCTCTCCGATGTCCAAGGCGACCTGATCAAACAACAAACCACCGCCACGGTCGGCCTGATCTGGTGGTGGGGCCGCAAAGAAGGAGCCTGGTAGTCCGTATGGAGTGCGGCGCCCCCGAGCCGCTTTTGAGATGTAGGCCCTCTCCACCAAGTGTCGCCGTCCACTAGTAGCGGCGACTTTACGTCGCCATCGATCGATTGGCAGGATTGGCTTCTCGCCTAGCGCCAACGCTCCCGCACCCGCATCCTCAACCACCGGCAACCTCCGCTCTCCGCTCGCAAATCTTCCTTGTATTCTCCCCGCCGCTCCGCTATATCTCACCCATACCCCGCAGTGGGTGTCGTACCTGAAAAAAATCTGAATCAGCGTTCCCGCCAGGGGAATCGCTCACCGCCTCGCCATTTTTGGCATCGGGGCCGTTTGCATTTCCGGAGAGACCTCGCGGGCCACGCACGGGTCCACATTGAAGCTCAATTCGCTTGGCAAGTCGCTTTTGCCTTGTTCGCTCGCGTTTTGTTGTATCGCTACATCGATAGTGTTTCTTCTGCTCGTTGCGCTCCCCGCCGCTACGAAGACGCAGGACTCGCCCGCGTCGGCGTCCGAATTCGTCGACGTCACGAGCGCCTCCGATATTCACTTCACCCACTTCAAAGGCAACCAAGGCGTCTCCATCAATCTCGAGGAATTCGGTCCCGGCGTTTGCGTCTCCGATTTCGACAAAGACGGCTGGCAAGACATCTATTTCGTCAACGGCCGCGACCGCTACGACCGCGGCATCAAGGTCAAAAACGCCCTCTATCGCAACAATCGAGATGGGACCTTCACCGATGTCACCGACGCCGCCCGCGTCCCCGGCACAAACTACGGCCTCGGCTGCGTTTGGGGCGATTACGATAACGACGGTTTCCCCGATCTCTTCGTTACCCAGTTCGGAAGCAACGTTCTCTATCACAACAACGGCGATGGCACGTTTACCGACGTCACCACCAAAGCCGGAGTCGGCGGCCTCGAATCGGGCCTCTTCCACGCAGGCGCCGTATTCTTCGACTACGATCGCGACGGCAAACTCGACCTCTACGTCGGCAGCTACGTAACTCTCGGTCCGAAGGCGCAACGTTACTGCGACATCGGCGGCGTCAAATCCAGTTGCGCCCCCGCCGTCTACCCCGGCAGCCCCAACGCGCTCTATCACAACAACGGCAACGGCACTTTCACCAACGTCACGGTCGCCGCCAAAATCCTCCAGCCCGACGGAAAAAATCTCTCGGTCGGCGCAGCCGACTGGGACAACCACGGTTGGCCCGATCTCTTTGTGGCCAACGACGGGCAGCCCGCGTACCTCTACCAGAATCTCCATAACGGCAAATTTCGCGAGGTCGCCGAGACCGCGGGCATGGCCTACAACACCCACGGCCAGATGATGGCCTCCATGTGCATTTCCTTGGGCGATTTCAACAACGACGGCTGGCTCGATCTCTACATTTCCGACTTTCAGAAAAACTCAGATCACGTGTGGCGCAATTCCGGCCAAGGCTATTTCGACGAAGTCAGCGACGAAGCAGGCATAACCCTCGCTACCAAAGACGTCCTAAGCTTCGGCGGCGGTTTTCTCGACTACGACAACGATGGCTGGCTCGACATCTTTATCGGCAACGGCCACGTCTATCCCGAGATCGAGCAGGTTTCCACCGACACGCGCTACAAACAGCACAATTCCCTCTTTCACAACGAAGCCAACGGCAAATTCACCGACGCCACCGTCCCCGGCGGCTTAACCGCTGTTCCCCCGCGGGCCGCGCGCGGTGTCGCCTTCGCCGATTTCGACAACGACGGCTACGTCGACGTCCTCGTCGCCAACAACGGCGACCCGCCCACGCTCCTCCGCAATCAAGCCGCACACAAGAATCATTTCGTAAATTTCAAACTGGTTGGTACCAAGAGCAACCGTGACGCCTTGGGTGCCAGAATAAAAATCACCGCCGGCCCAATCTCCCAGATCCGCGAAATCGCCGGCGGCGGCAGCTACCTCTCCCAAAGCGACCTTCGCGCCAACTTTGGCCTGGCCGACGTCACCATCATCTCCACAGTCGAAGTCACCTGGCCCAGCGGCACCCATCAAATCTTCCACGACGTCCCAGGCGACCACTTCTACCAACTCGATGAATCCCACTCCCAACTCGTTCCCCAGCCAATCCAACCTCACGGCCCTGTAGCCGGGGTCGCTCCCAAGACCGCCAGGTTTAAATGACCCACGACCCAAATTCGAACGCCGTATCGAGGTTCCGCGCGTCGTTCCGACGATGTGGCTTTTCCTTCTACTCTTGACTGCCCGCTCCGCTCGACCCTATGGCTCGAACGCCAAAATCTCCCTCCTCATTCGAATAACAATTTAGATACTGATATTGATATAGTATACACACCCGCTATCATCCCGCGGCAGCCCTCCCGTCGATTCTTTCCAGAAATCGTCGCCGCCTTACTCCATCATTTTCAATAACTTCCAGATACCGCGCCAATCCCGAACCGGTCCACCCGCAACTCCACTCCAATCAACAACCCGGACTCCACAAAAATGGACAGGGTATGCTCCAAAAAGCGAACTTCAGGCGAAACCATCGGCATATCTCTCCTCCCGAAGCGCCATGCGGCCTGCTCCTCGCGATCAGTCCTCCATCGACCCAGCGCGCTCACTCGAAAACACATTGAAACAAATCCCCCCACCATGCATCTGAACTCATGAACCGATTCGAAATCTGAGGGAGACTGACGTGGCGAACCGGCTGGACGGCAAAGTTGTGGCAATCACCGGCGGCGATCAAGGCATCGGCCGCGCCATCGTCGAGCGTTTCGCTCGCGAAGGCGCCGACATCGCCCTCTGTTACCGCTCCAATAGGTCAGGCGCCGACGAAGTCGTCGGCGTGGTGCAAAAGGCTGGCCGCAAAGCTGCGGCGTTCCAAGCCGACGTCGGAAAAGTCGCCGACGGCCAAAAATTCATCGCCGACTCCGTCGCCGCCCTCGGCCGCGTCGACATCCTCGTCAACAACGCCGGCCTCGAACGCCGCGCCGATTTCTGGGACGTCACCGAAGCCGACTACGATCTTGTCCTCGACGTAAACCTCAAAGGTCCATTCTTTGTCACCCAGGCGTTCGTCAATCACCGTCGCCAGGCAAAAGCCGGCGGCAAGGTCATCAACATCAGCTCCGTCCACGAAGAACTTCCCTTCCCCCATTTCACTTCCTACTGCGCCAGCAAGGGCGGCATCAAAATGTTCACGCGCAATCTTTCCATCGAACTCGCCCCGCTCGGCATCACCATCAATTCCATCGCTCCCGGCGCAATCGAAACCCCCATCAATAAAAATTTGCTCAACGACCCAGCGAAGCTGAAACCGCTCCTCGAAAATATTCCGCTCAACCGCCTGGGCCAACCCGAAGACGTAGCCGGCGTAGCCGCATTCCTAGCCTCGACCGACTCCGACTACATGACCGGCACCACAACATTCGTAGACGGTGGCCTGACCTGGGACTACGAAGAACAATGACCAACCGCCGAGCACTTCACAATTTGTAGGGGCGTCGCACATCAGCGCGCCCGGTGCCGGCAACATCGATCGCGAGTTCCAGCTACAATGCAACTAACACACCAATTGATGTCGCCTGGACCGAAGCGAAGGACCTCAACCTAACCGTCACGCGAATCTCGCCAAAGAGGAAATCGATGCCGCAAGCTCCGAACCAACCCATCAAACTGGTAATCGCCGACGTTGACGGCACGCTCGTCACGCACGACAAAATCCTCACCCAGCGTGCTATCGACTCGGTATTCAAAATGCGCGACGCCGGAATCCAGTTCGCCATCACCAGTGGCCGCCCGCCCAAAGGCATGGCCATGTTGATCGACCCTCTAAAACTCGACGAGCCGATCGCCGCATTCAACGGGGGAATCGTGATCAAGCCGGATCTCCAGACGGTTCTCCAGCAAAACGTGCTGCCGCCCGACGTTGTGAAAAAAGTCTTGAAGCAAATCCTCGACCACAAACTCGACGCATGGATCTACACCGACAAAGACTGGTTCGTCCGCGACGTCAACGCAGCACACGTCGCGCGCGAGCAATGGACAGTGAAATTCGAGCCCGTCGTCACCGATAAGCTCGAATCCATCGTCGACAAAGTCGCGAAGGTTGTTGGCGTCAGCGACGATCTCGAAGGTGTCGCGAAATGCGAAAAAGAAGTGCAGCAGGCCTTGGGTAATACCGTCTCCGCTGCGCGTTCGCAACCCTACTATCTCGACGTGACTCACCCCAACGCCAACAAAGGCGAAGTCGTAAAGATCTTTTCGGAATTGCTCAAGATCTCGCCCGATGAAATCGCCACCATCGGCGACCAGCCCAACGACGTCCTCATGTTTGTAAAAGGCGGCGTCAGCATCGCAATGGGCCAATCCAGCTCCGAAGTGCAAGAATCCGCCACCTACGTCACCACCTCCAGCGAAGACGAAGGCTTTGCCAACGCCATGGAAAAATATATCCTCCAGCACCACGCCGCCAACACCTAGCCGCGTGCTTTTTGGCGCACCCGAGCGAAACCATTCGGACGCGACTCCGCAGCCTAGCTGGGTCGACGCGACGAATCGAAAGTGTCGAGACTATTTCCGGAGAGATTTGTGGGTCGGAGCTTTCGCTCCGACATGACCAGGAAAGAGGCGGGCTTTGGCCCCGGAAGGAATTGGTAGCGCGGTTTGCCCTGAGTGTCGAAGGGCTTCCAGCCGGCTCTTACGCTCGTGTCAACGTCGTAGATCGCGCCGCCCGAAGCAACTCCGCCGCATTGTGCTTCGCGTCGCCGTGACCAAACACCGCATTGCCCGCCACGAGCACTTCCGCGCCGGCGCGAACCACGTCACCGACCGTCGTCATATCAACGCCGCCATCGACCTCGATGCGATATGACAATCCGCGCTTTTCGCGAATCCGAGCCAGCGACTCGATTTTTTTCAGCGAATTGCGAATGAATTTCTGGCCGCCAAATCCCGGGTTCACCGACATCACCAGCACGTGATACACAATGTCGAGCACTTCATCGAGCATCGCCACCGGCGTCGCGGGATTGATCACCACACCCGGCTTGCAGCCGTGCGACGCGATCAAATGCAGCGTCCGGTCCAAATGCACGCACGCTTCCTGATGCACTGAAATCCAGGTCGCGCCTGCTTCGGCGAACGCCGGTATAAACTCGTCGGGATTTTCGATCATCAAGTGGCAGTCAAAGGGAACGTCGCGCACCGCTTTGCGCAGCGATGCAACAACCGGCGGTCCAATCGTAATGTTCGGCACGAAGTGGCCATCCATGATGTCCACGTGCAGCACTGTGCCGCCACCTTCGATGGCGGACTCCGCGTGTTGGCCGAGCCGGGAAAAATCGGCCGAAAGAATCGATGGTGCAAGTTCGATTGCCACAGCGCTCCTTGCGGATGGAGCAGATTTGGGCTGCTGCGAACCGCCACCTGATTATATGCGGAGCCGCGTTACAACTCCGCAAAAATTCCGGCGGGATTCCGGGCGGGCGCCGACGGCTAACTCGGCCAAGGAACCGTGCGGCGAGCGTCGCTGCTTTCGCGGCAGAGTTCCAGAGCGTTCATGACGTTGAGGGCGTACGGCAGCGGCACAAATGGCTGGGCTTTGCCCTCGATCACGTCGCGAACGTTGGCATAGTAGTCGCGGTAGTCGCCGGTGCCGGATGGAATGCGGCGCTGCGTTGTGTTCGTGCCGTCCGACAGAGTAAGCAGGCCCCAGTTTTCTTCGGGCTCCGCGCCCCATGGACCTTCCTTCGGGATTTTGCCGAAGCGCAGATTATTCTCTTGCGGGTCGACTGTCTGTTTCAGGAATGCGCCCTTAGTGCCGAACAGCAGAAAGCGCGGGCGCGATACTGCGGCAAGAATGTTGGAACTCAGCACGGCGCGCATGCTCTTCGGATAGTGAAACATGATGTCGAACCCATCGTCAGCGAGGCCGCCTTCGCGTTCGATGCGCACGTCGGCGGTGATCGCTTCGGGCTTGCCGAAGAGAATCATCGCGTGATCGATCAGGTGGGGACCGATGTCAAACAAAATGCCGGCACCGGACCCCGGCTTTTCGCGCCATGCGTTCGGTTTGAGATTTGGCCGGAAGCGATCGTAGTTGGTCTCGAAGCGGACAACACGTCCGAGCGTACCTTCGCCGACGAGTTGGCGGATCGCCTGAAAATCGCCGTCGTAGCGGCGATTCTGGTAGACGGTGAGCAACTTTCCGAATTTCTCAGCGAACTTTACCAAATCGACGGCTTCTTCGTAGGAAGTGGTGAACGGTTTGTCAACAACGACGTTGCGGCCGGCGGCTAATGCGGCGCGTGCGAATGGCGCGTGTGTGTCGTTCGGGGTCGCGATCACGATGAGTTGCAGATCGGGGATCGTGAGGAGTTCGTCGAGCGAGCGAACGATTTTCGCTTGCGGGTAGGCGCTCGCGGCTTCGTCGCCTTTGCGTTGAAGGATCGCGGCAAGACGCATGCCGGGGACAGCACTAATCACGGGAGCGTGGAACGAGCGACCGGCGAGACCGAAACCGATGAGACCGACGTTGATCATGAGGAACGATTATAGAGAGAGCTTGATGAATGGGAAGGTAGTGGACGGAAATTTTACGTGCTCGTTGCAGACGGAACAGAAGGACCCAGGTTCGCACACCGAACCTGGGTCACCCTGCTTCTGCTCAATCGGATCAAACACGGAACCGTCACGGAACGTTTACTTGGAAGGCGCGCGGGCGGCGTGGTGGATCGGTGGCACTGGGGATGACTTGCGTTGATGGGAATGAGCGGGTGATTCAGAATGAAATGGATGACGCGAAATACATTTCAAAGACACAGGTTGATTGAGCGATGGTAGACGCGGGTGTGACCGCGCCGGTCGCGGCGCAGGGCAAGCGGACTGCGCTTGTCGGTTTGCTTGCTGCTGGATTTATTCTCACCGGGTTCCCGACGGTGATCGCGGGCCCCATACTTCCTACTTTTATTTCACGGTGGGGGCTGACGGATTCGCAGGCGGGGCTGTTTTTCACCGTACAGTTTGCGGCTTCGCTGGCCGCCGTGTGGATCACGACCGGACTGACTGCGTGGCGCGGCTACCGGCCGGGACTGGTCATCGGGTACGCGCTGTCGGGGATCGGGCTCGCGTTGCTGGATGCGCCAACGCATGCGATTTCGCTGATCGCGGTCGCGGCGTATGGAATGGGCTACGGACTGGTTGTGCCGCCGACGAATCTGGCGGGCGCCGAGGTGGGCGGCGCCGGAATGGTGAGCCTGCTGAATTTCGCCTGGGGCATTGGCGCGGTGGCGTGCGCGCCAATGGTGAGCCTTGCGCTGCGCTTGCACCGGCTGACGGGATTGCTATGTATGCTGGCGATCTGCGCGTTTGTACTGGCTGTGTCGTTTCTCTTCGTCGGCATTCCCGTGAAACATAACGAGGAATCGGCGGACGCGAGTTCGGCGCATCAGAATCGGATGGCGACTCCGTCTCTGTCGATCACGGTTATCGTGGCGGCGATCTTTTTTCTGTACGTGGGAACGGAGTCGAGCATCGGCGGCTGGGCTGCGGAAGATGCGAAGCGCCTGGAAGGGCATGCGACCGCTCTGACGACGATGACACCGTTGTTTTTCTACGCCGGACTGATGGTGGTGCGTGGACTTGCCTCACTGCTGCTGCCGCGGATTGGATCGTTACGCTCCATCATTGCGGCGTTTACGCTGGCAATCGCGGGGACACTCGTGGTGATGGCAGCGCACGGGACGCATCTGGCGATCGCGGGATTTACGATTGCTGGGTTCGGCTGCGCGAGTATGTACCCGATCTATATTTCGTGGTTTTCGCATTGGTACGGACCGGCGGCGAGAAAGCTTGGCGGAGTGTTTTTTTCAATGGCGTCGCTCGGCGGGTCGGCGATGCCGTGGCTGGTGGGATTTGTTTCGACCGAGACGGCGAGTTTGCGAATTGGGCTTGGAGTGCCGCTGGTTGGCGTTGTGATGATGGTGGTGCTGGTATGTGCATTGAGGCGGCGGGCGTTGCCGATGCTTTGAGGATGGGGATTGGGGAATGTTGGCGCGAGATGTTTGCAATCTTGGCCTGTGAGGCTTGCGCCTCAAAGGCGGCACGGGGGCGCCGCACTCCATATAAGTTGGCGCTCTGGGGTATTCTTTCGGCGTGCTGAATGAGTCCTCAATGCGGGCTCGGAAGGGCGAGCGGTCGCCTACGAGGGCCTTGCTGCTTGGGTTGATTGTTACGCTGGTGGCGGTTGTAGCGTATTCGGTGTACATCACGGTGCAGATTTCGGGGCTGCGGAAATTGCAGAGCGAGATGGTGGACCGAAACCGCAAGGATTCGCTGGAACTGTTGCGGCTGCAGAATGATTTGAACTCGGTGGCGCTCGCGATGCGTGACATGCTCGATTCCAGCGAGCCTTATCCGCTGAGCGCATGGTCGGCGCAATTTGCGCGATTGCGTGGAGACCTGGACGCGGCGCTGCGCATCGAGGAGCAAAATTCGTCGGCGCAACGAACGCAAGAGCAGCGCGATTACCTGCGTCATCAGCTTACACAATTCTGGGACGCGATGGACCGCATGTTTGCCCTGGCGAGCAGCGGCAAAGAGGCCGAAGCCAAAGAACAAATTCGATTGTCGCTGCAGGCGCGGCAGGCGGCGTTGAGCACGGCAGTGTCGCGTCTGTTGGTCGAAAACAACGAAGGCGAACAGCAGGCGGCGGCGCAGATCGGCGAGATCTACACTCGCGTCCAGCGGCAAGTCTATCTTTTCTTTGCAGCGACACTCGTCGCGATCGTGCTGACGAGCCTTTACCTGATTCGGACGAATCGAGAGATTTTTGCGCGGCTGGCGACGCTTTCGGAGCAACGCAGCGAATTGGCGCAGAAGCTGATTTCGACGCAGGAGTCGACGCTGCGGCATATTTCACGCGAACTGCACGATGAGTTTGGACAAGTGTTGACGGCGATCGGTTCGCTGCTCGGCCGATTGGGAAATCAGGCGCCGGAAGGTTCGCCGCTTCGGCAGGATTTGCAGGAAGTGCGCGAGATCGCGCAGTCGACCCTGAACAATATTCGCGGATTGTCGCAGGCGCTGCATCCGGTGCTGCTGGAGGAGCAGGGGCTCGAGAGTACACTGGACTGGTACATTCCATCGGCATCACACCAGATGGGGCTCGCGCTGCACTATGAAAAGTCGGGCCGGGTGTTCCCGGTGGAAACCGTCGCCGGCGTGCAGATCTATCGGGTGCTGCAAGAAGCGTTGAATAACGTGAGCCGGCATTCGGGCGAGCGTGAGGCGTGGGTGCGGCTGAAATTTTCAGGCGACGGGCTAGGGCTAGACGTGGAAGATCACGGCAAGGGATTTTCGGCGAATGGGTCAAGCCAAAGCTCCGGTCAAGGAATTGGGCTGGTGGGAATGCGCGAACGCGCGGAGTTGATCGGCGGGACGCTGGATTTGTTGCAGCTTGCAACGGGAGGAACGTTGGTGCGATTAACGGTGCCACGAGAGAAGGCGGAGGCTGCGCATGGCGGATAAAATCACCGTGCTGCTGGTGGACGACCATGCGCTGGTGCGCAAGGGATTTCGCCGGATGCTGGAAGACGATCCGACGATCAAGGTGGTCGGCGAAGCGAACGATGGAAACGATGCGGTAAAACTGGCGATGGAACTGAAGCCTCGTGTGACCGTGATGGATTGCGCGCTGCCGGGGATTAGCGGGATCGAGGCTTCGCGGCAGATTCGCGCGAAGTGGGCTGACGCGGCGATCCTGATGCTGAGCATGCATTCGGAGGACACGTTGATTCGGCAGGCGCTGGAGGCAGGCGCGCGCGGATATATTTTGAAGAATGCGATGGATCTGGATTTGATCAAGGCGGTGAAGGGCGTGGCGGAAGGAAAGACCGTTCTCGATCCGCAACTGGTGAAGCCGGAAGCGCTGAAGGGCGAGCGCGATTCGGGATTGACGGTGCGGGAACTGGAGATTCTGCAGCACATCGTTGCGGGGAAATCGAACAAAGAGATTGCGTCGGATTTGAAGTTGAGCGCGAACACCGTCGCGGTACACCGCGCAAATATCATGGACGCGCTCGGGATTCATAAGACAGCGGAGTTGGTGGTGTACGCGATTCGAAATGGCCTGGTTACGTTGCCGTGAGGCGGCGGGATTTTTTGGGTGGCGCGGCGGCGGGCGGGATCGCGGCAGGATTTGGCGCACTGGCATCGCCGTTTGCGACGCTGGCATACCCCGGCACAACCCCAGGATTTCGACTGGTCGATGTAACTTCTTCTGCGGGAATTCATTTTCAACATAACAGTGGAGCGTACGGTGGCAAGTTACTGCCCGAGACGCTGGGTTCGGGCTGCGCGTTTCTGGATTACGACGCGGACGGGTGGCAGGATATTTTGCTCGTCAACGCGATGGACTGGGCGGGTCACAAGCAGCAACGAACAACGCTGCGGCTGTACAAGAACAATCGCAACGGAACGTTTACGGATGTTACGAAGAGCGCCGGACTCGACTTCGAGATGTATGGGATGGGCGTGGCCGTTGGCGATTACAACAACGACGGATTTGCGGACATTTTGATTACCTGCGTCGGGCAGAATCGATTGTTTCGCAATACGGGCAAAGGCACGTTCGTCGATGTGACGAAGCCAGCCGGGCTGGCCGGGCGCACGGCGTTCAGCACGTCAGCGATCTGGTTCGACTATGATCGCGACGGGCTGCTGGATTTGTTTGTGTGCAACTACGTGCGATGGTCGCCGGAGCACGATGTATTTTGCAGCCTGGATGCGACTCATAAATCGTATTGCACGCCGGAAGCGTATCGCGGGGACACGTGCTGGCTGTTTCACAATCGCGGCGACGGCACGTTTGAAGATGTGACGGCGACGAGTGGGATTTTTGACAGCAGCTCAAAGTCGCTGGGCGTGGCGATGCTCGATTCCGACGGCGATGGCTGGCCCGATCTGCTGGTGGCGAACGATACGCAGCCGAACAAGCTGTACCGGAATCTGGGAAACGGGAAATTCAAGGATGTGGCGGTCGAAGCCGGGCTGGCGTTCAGCGCGGACGGAAAAGCCCGCGCGGGAATGGGAGTCGATGTTGGCGATTTCGAAAATTCGGGGCGCGCGGGGATTGCGATCACGAATTTTGACAACGAGATGATCGGTTTGTACCGGGCGCCGAAGGCTGGGGTGTACGACGACATTGCAACTTCGTCGGGCGTGGGGATCGCTTCGCGGAATTCGCTCGGGTTTGGATGCACGTTTGTGGACGCCGATCTCGACGGATTACTCGATCTTGTTGTGGCGAACGGGCACATCGACGAGACGGTACGGAACATTCGAGGAAATGTCGGGTATGCCCAGGCGCCGCAGCTTTTTCTGAATTTGGGAGGCAGCGGACAATTTCGCGACGTGGCGGGCGAACTCGGCGGCGGATTCGATGCACCGAAAGTCGGACGCGGACTGGCTTACGGCGATTTCGACAATGACGGCGACCTGGATCTTTTGCTGACGACGAATCATGGGCCAGCGTATTTGTACCGCAATGATCAGACGGCGGGAAACCGGAGTGTGAGGATTCGATTGGTGGGAACGAAGTCGAATCGCGACGCAGTGGGCGCAGTCGTGCGCGTGTTTTATGAGGGCGTGACGCAGACGCGGGTGGTGCGCGCCGGGTCGAGTTATTTGTCGCAGTCGGCGCTGCCGGTGACGTTTGGGGTGGGTCGGCGCGAACGGGTGGACCGGGTGACGTTCGATTGGCCGAGCGGGCGGACGGAAGAGTTCAAATCGGTGGCGGCTGGAAAGCACTTCCAATGCATTGAAGGCACAGGGCTTAGCGAAGAGCAATGAGTAGTTCTTTTACATTATTGCCAGAGATTTGGGAGTTCTCTATAACGGTTTCAACAGAACACATTGCTTCCCGAGGTCGACACCCCCCGGAGGCACCCCAAGCAACTTGCGGCCGGATGCACACCCATCCGGCCGCTGACATTTTAGGTGCGATTTTTTTTGAGCGTGGCGGCTGGGATTTAGCGCGGCGGGTGAGTTTCGGTACGGCTTACGTTGAGGTCGGTTCGGCTACCCTCGTCGGGTAGCCTCAGGATGACAACGGTGCAGTGATAAGAGAAATTCGATCTTGCGGTTGCATGGGCGATGCGGAGGGGCGATGACCTGGATTAAGACGATCGGGATGGACGAGGACGAGCGCGTCAAGAAGGCGATGATGGATCAGCGCGCATTGTATCCGGAGGAATATTTCACTCCGGTGCCGAGCGTCGATCGTGGGCCGAAAGAGAGCATCACCGCATCGCACTCGCTGATTCCGGATGCGATGTTTCATTCGTTCAGCGCGTTTGGCGCGATGATGGCACCGGATTTACCGTTGAACCGGCGGCAGCACGAGATGATCGCGACAATGGTGTCGGTGACGAACCATTGCCACTATTGAATCGAATCACACGCAGAGTTTCTGCGTAGGGTGACATTGGACGATGGATTGATTGCCGCGCTGCGAGCGGATTATCGCTCGGCGCCCATCACGGAGCAGGAGCGCGTGATGCTCGCCTTCGTGGTGAAATTGACGCGGGATGCGACGAAGTGTTCGCCGAAGGATCATGAGGCGCTGCGCGCCGTGGGATTTGACGATCGCGGGATTTTGCAGATCACGCTGATCGCGGCTTGGTTTAACTACATCAATCGCGTGGCGGATGCGCTGGGAGTCGGGCGCGAGTAGTTCACGCAAGTAGTGCACATTAATCGCGCGGTCGCAGAATCGGGCCGCGCCCTACTTCTCCATCCACTTCTCGATTCGTATCTCCACGGGGCTCGGCAACACGCGCTGGATTTCTTGGCGCGAGGCTGGAATACTTACCCGGCCAATCGGATCATCTCCGGTTGGATCCAGGTAGGGTGTGACGGGTGAAGAGTCTCTCCTTTTTTCTATTAGCGGCATTATTTGTAGGCGGGCTGGTCTGGATTGCGACGCATAAGCGTCCGACGAGGGTCGTGGCGCAAAATCCGGCGGCGGGGCCGGCGGCTGACCTCATTCTCATCAACGGAACACTTTTGACTGTCGATGCGCACGATTCGATTGCGGAGGCGGTCGCGATCGGGATCGGTGGACGAATTACCGCGGTCGGTTCGAATGTCGATATCCGCGCGCGGGCTGGTGCGAATACGCGGATCATCGATCTGCACGGGCGAACAGCGACGCCGGGATTGATCGACAGCCATGGACACTACGCCGACGGCGGCCTGAACGAACTCTACACGGTCAATTTGAGCGATGCGACGAGCATCGGCGAGATCGTTCGCCGCGTCAGCGAGCGCGCGAAAACCGTGAAGCCCGGGGAGTGGATTCAGGGCACCGGTTGGGACGAAAGCAAGCTGGCCGAACTGCGTTACGTTTACGCGTCGGATCTCGACAAGGCGACGCCGAAGAATCCGGTGTGGTTGCTGCACACCACGGGACACTACGGCGCGGCGAACAGCTTCGCGCTGAAGCTCGCGCACATCGTGCGCGGGATGCGCAATCCAAAGGCAGGAACGATCGATCGCGACGCACAGGGCAAGCCGACGGGCGTGCTGAAAGAAAGCGCGATGGAGACCGTCGTCAAACTGATTCCACCGGCGACGCCCGAGCAGGAACACGCGGCGCTTTTGCATATCATCGACGCGCTGCACGCGGAGGGGATGACCGCGATCAAGGAAGGCGACATCCAGCCGCATACCTGGGACGCGTACAAACGCGTGCTGGATGAAAACAAGCTGAAGGTGCGGGTGTTCACGTTATGGGATGTCGGCACGACAATGGATTCGGGGCGAGCGACGCTCGCGCGCATCAAGGCGCTGCCGCTGCCCCCGCGATCGCTGGGCGACGGCGTACTGCTTTCGGGCGGCGGAAAACTCTACATGGACGGCAGCGGTGGCGGGCGCACGGCGTGGCTCTACGACGACTGGCACAAAAAATCGACAGAGATCGATACGGGGAACAAGGGGTTTCCGGCGATCGATGTGGAAACGTATCGGCAGCTGGTGCGCATGTATCACCAGGCGGGGATTCATGTCGGCACGCACGCCGTGGGCGATCGCGCGATTGATCAAGCGGTCGATACGTATGCCGAGGTGCTGAAGGAAACGCCGACGCACGGACTCCGGCACAGCATCATTCATTCGAACATTCCGACCGATCACGCGCTCGATACCATGGCAACGCTGCAGAAGCAGTACGACGCCGGGTATCCCGAGTTGCAGGCGCCGTTCCTGTGGTGGATCGGCGACACGTACGCGGGGACGTTTGGTCCGGCGCGGGCGGCGCGATTGATTCCGCTGAAGACGATGGTGACGCGGGGGATTGTGTTCGGCGGCGGGTCGGATTATTTCGTGACGCCGTTCGCGGCGCGCTATGGGATTTGGGCTTCGGTCGCACGTGAGACGCTGAAGGGCGTGTATGGAGCGCATCCTTTTGGCACGGCGGAGGCGGTCGATGTGCATATTGCGCTGCGATCGTATACGGAGTGGGCGGCGCACCAGCTATTTTTGGATGGGACCGTCGGATCGATCGAGCTGGGGAAAGATGCGGACATCGCGGTTTGGGATCAAGATATGTATACCGTGCCGACGAGCGATTTGAAGAATATCAAGTGCGAGATGACGTTATTTAAGGGCGAGATTGTTTTTCAGGCGGATGGGACGCCGGTGACGGTGACCGACGCGCACGCGCCAAGTTCAGTTCGGGCCGCTGGCTCGGGCACGGGTTCAGCCGAGAAGCGTTGAGTATGGTGCCGTCGCAAATCTTCGATGATCTCGTGGTTGGTGTGGATGTCGGCGGGACGAAGGTGGCGGCGGGCCTCGTCGATCGAGCGGGCAAGATTCAGGCGCAGAGCCGCAAGCCGATGGTGGCAACTGACGCTACGCGCGGGCTTGCGGCGGTGTCGGCGGCGATCGAAGAGCTACTCCGCTCGCATTCGGAAAATGGATTTCAGCTGCGCGCGATTGGAATCTGCGCGCCGGGGCCACTCAATCCGACAACCGGCGTGGTGATCAACCCGCCAAATCTTCCGGGCTGGCACAACTTCCCTCTCGCTGCTGAAGTTCGCAAGCTCTATCCGAACGCACAAGTGAAAATCGACAACGACGCGAACGCGGCGGCGCTGGCGGAAGCGAAGTGGGGCGCGGGACGCGGTTATCGCAATGTGTTTTACGCGACGATCGGGACGGGCATCGGAACGGGCTTCGTCATTAACGGGGAGGTTTATCACGGACGAACTGGGCTCGCCACCGAAGGCGGGCACGTCGGCGTCGATCCGCGCGGGCCGCTGTGCGCCTGCGGCAAGCGCGGCTGCATCGAAGCCTTGGCGGCTGGACCGGCGATCGCGCGGCGCGCTCGCGAGAAATTGGCGCAAGCCGGCGGCGATCTCATAAAGAAATCGGTGCTGCTCGAAATGGCCAGCGATCGCCTGGAAGCAGTTACCAGCGAGATGGTTGCAAAAGCGGTCGGGGCGGGCGACACCATCGCCAAAGAAGTGATGAAAGAAACGCTCGACCTACTTGCCTATTGGCTCGGCAACGTCATCGATTTGCTCGAGCCTGACGTAATCGTGATTGGCGGCGGCGTATCGTCCATGCTTGGGCCGTTTCTCAAGGAGATGCGGGAACGATGGGTAGGCGCTTGCCTCAGCCCATATCCAGAGGAAACGCCACTCGTGCTCGCTCATTACAAGGAAGATGCAGGTCTTGCGGGGGCGGCCTCTCTTTGTGATACAAATTGACCTCCAGCATTCACCACGAGGTGCGTGATCCATGGCGCAAACGACCGCAAGCTCCACGTCTGTGAGCGTTTCCGGCGATTCTGGCCAAGACTATCGACGCCCACTGGCGATGGTCACAACGCTGTTCTTCATGTGGGGCTTCCTCACAAGCCTCAACGACATTCTCATTCCCCACCTGAAGACGGTTTTCGATCTCAACTACGCGAAAGCGATGTTGATTCAGTTTGCGTTCTTCACTTCGTACTTCGTATTTTCGTTGCCCTCGGGAAAATTGATCGATGCGGTCGGATACAAAAAAGCCATGGTCGCGGGCTTGTTCACGATGGGCATTGGCGCGCTGCTTTTTCTCCCTGCAGCGAGCGTACCGTCGTTTCCTTTCTTTCTCACCGCGCTGATCGTCCTCGCGGCTGGCATGACAATTCTTCAGGTGTCGGCGAATCCCTACGTCGCCATCCTCGGCCCGGAAAAAACTGCGGCTAGCCGCTTGAATCTCGCGCAAGCGTTCAACTCGCTCGGCACGACGATCGGTCCGAAGCTCGGTGGCATGCTGATCCTAAGCAGCGCGCCAGTGGCCGTCGAAGTAATGCGTACGTGGACGGCACCGGAGTTGCAAGCGTATCGCGTCGACCAGGCGTCGTCGGTAAAGATGCCATATCTCGTTTTTGCGTTGGCGTTGATGGCGCTTGGCGTTGCGATTGCACTCTTCAAGCTGCCCGCCATCGCGAGCGTCGAACAACGCTCGGGAGCCGGCCGTGACTCGATCTGGCGCCACACCCACCTCGTCCTCGGCGCCATCGGTATTTTCGTCTACGTCGGCGCCGAAGTTTCCATCGGCAGCTTTCTCGTAAATTACTTCAGCCAGCCTGACATCGGAAATATTTCTGAGCAGACCGCATCAGGACTGCTTTCGTTCTACTGGGGCGGCGCAATGGTGGGCCGCTTTATTGGTTCGGCGTTACAGCAGAAAATCGCGGCGAACAGGATTCTTGGTGTCGCGGCACTAGTGGCGGCGCTCCTGGTTATCGCATCGATGCTGACGTTTGGCCACGTCGCCATGTGGACCATCATCGCGGTCGGGCTGTTCAACTCGGTTATGTTCCCAACGATTTTCACGCTCGCGATCGAAGGACTCGGCCCACTGACCGGCGACGGTTCAGGCTTGCTGGTAGCCGCGATCGTCGGCGGCGCGATCATCCCCGAGTTACAGGGGCTGCTTGCAGACCGCATCGGCATCCATCACGCGTTCTTCTTACCGATCCTCTGCTACTTGTATATCGCCTACTACGCTTTCGTAGGCTCGCAAAAGAAAGTCACCGTGCGGGCCGGCGCGTAGCGACCGCGTTGTCGCTGGGTTGAGCGAACCGGCGATCCAAATTGAATTTTGGATTTTGAGCGAACCTCGGCGACAACTACACCCCGCTACTGCTTCGCAATTTTGCCATCCGCAACCAACCGGTCTAGCCACCGCCGCGCTTTGGCCGCTTCGGGACGGTCACCATGATTCTTCAAAAAATCGCGCAAGGCTTGCCCAGCTTCATCGTATTTCCCTGACGCTGTCAACGATTGCGCTACCAGCAGCTCAATCTCCGGCGCTTTGCCATTTGATTTCATCAGCGCCGCTTGAGATATCTTTGACGCCTCTTCGTACTTCTCGCTGTGGTAGTACGCCTGCGCCAACGTATACTGCGTCTCCCAATTCGGATCTCCCGCATTCAGCTCCAACGACTTCTCCAGTGACGGTATCGCTTCCTCATACTTGCCCTGATCGCTTAACGCCATCCCCAGCGCCGCCTGCGCGCGCGCGTGGCTGGGATCGATCTGCGTCGCCTTCTCCAAGACGTCTTGCGCATCCGCGAAATTGCGCAGATTCAGATCCACGACTCCCTGAAGATACAGAACGTCGGGATGCCCCGGCGCGAGCTTCATGGCTTCATCGGAATATTTCTCAGCATCCTTCATTTTGCCCGCGCCGAGCGCCTGCAACCCTTTGTCGAACACTTCCTTAGCTTTCGGAGCTAGCACAGGTCCCGCCGGCACGCCGGTGGTCTCGTTCGACTCTGCCGTCCGTTTCAACGTGAAGTCGACTTCGGTTTTCAATGCAACCGGTATCGACACATCCTTCTGGCTGGCCTCGTAGCCGGTCGCGGCGACCGACACCGTATATTCGCCCGTAGTACCCAAAATGAAAAATACCCTGCCTTTGCGCGTCGTTCCCGTCTGGGTGGGCACTCCGGATCGAAAAACACGAACCGTTGCCGGCGCCGCGATCTCGGCGCCCCCACTGTCGCGAACCGTGACCGAGATTTCCGGCCGATCGCCCCGAAACAGATTCTGCTCCGCCGACGAGTCCTGCGCCCACGCAGCTGGCGGCCAAAATCCCCAAAAGCCCAACACCAGGGCAATGCTTGGCAGAAAGATTGGAAATACTTGAATGAAACGGCCCGCTAGAAATCGTTCGAAGACTCGCATTATCACACCCACGACACCCAATCATCGAAGCCTAGTCCCCACCATCGGCGCGGTCAAGAAATAATCCCGCACCTGCGCGCCGGAACACGTTTGCCGAACTATGGTATTGTCTCTCGGGCTTTTTCAAGGAGTTTTGAATGGGACAACGTTTCCGTGTGAAAGCGCGAATTGCTTTTCTTGCTCTCGGAGTAGCAGCCATGGCCGCAGCGATCGGCACGCACGCCGCAGGTTCCGCACCCACCGTCAAGATCGATACCGGCAAGCTCGAGGGCAAGTCTGACGGCACGATCACCGCATTCCTCGGCGTCCCCTTCGCCAAACCGCCCGTCGGCGACCTCCGCTGGAAGCCACCTGTGGCGCCCGCCAAGTGGAAAGGCGTCCGCAAGGCCACCGAATTCGGCTCGCGCTGCATGCAGGGCAGGGTTTTCGACGACATGATCTTCCGCGATCCGGGTATAAGCGAAGACTGTCTCTACCTGAATGTCTGGACGCCCGCGAAACTCGGCAAAGGAAAAGACAAACTCCCCGTGATGGTCTGGATTTATGGCGGAGGTTTCGTCGGAGGCGCCACTTCCGAGCCGCGGCAAGACGGTACCAACCTCGCCAAGGAAGGCGTTGTCGTCGTCTCGATGAATTACCGCCTCGGTATCTTCGGCTTCTTCGCGCATCCCGAACTCGCGAAAGAAAATAGCCACAATGCCACCGGCAACTACGGCCTGATGGACCAGTCCGCGGCTCTCCAGTGGGTCAAGCGCAACATCGCGCAGTTTGGTGGCGACCCCGGCAATGTCACAATCTTCGGCGAAAGCGCCGGTTCCTTCTCCGTCAGCGAGCAGATGGCTTCGCCCGTCTCCAAAGGACTCTTCCACAAAGCGATCGGCGAAAGCGGCGGCGCGTTTTCCAGCCAAGGACTTCCCTTCCGCACCAAGGAACAAAGCGCCGCAGAAGGCGCCAAGTTTGCCAAGGAACACTTGAGCGCCGACACGCTCGCCGCCCTTCGTGCGATTCCCGCGCAGAAAGTGCTCGACGCGCAAATGGCCGCCAAGGGCGAGCGCTTCGCACCGAATGTCGATGGATACTTCCTGCCCGAAACTCCGGAAGCGATCTTCGGCGCAGGCAAACAAAGCGACGTGCCATTGCTCGCCGGATGGAATCGCGACGAGGGCAGCTTCGGCGTTCCCAAAGAGAATCAACCCGCAGCGCTGAAAGCGATCGCTACCAAGGATTTCCCCTCGAAATCCGACGAATTCCTCCAGCTCTATGCCGCCGACAACGACGATGAAGCCAAGCGCTCGATCGCAGACTACATGGGCGACCATTTCATCGCCTTCTCAACTTGGAAATGGATTGACGCGCAGAAGAAAACCGGCAAGGCGCCCGTCTACCGCTACCGCTTCGATATGGACCATCCGAAGGATCCGAAGCGCGGTCCCGAAGAAGCCGGCGCCTACCATTCCGCCGAAATCGAATTCGTCTTCGGCGCGCTCGATTCCGAAACCTGGATCAGTTGGCGCCCTGAGGATCACAAGCTCACCGACGTGATGCGCAAATACTGGAGCAACTTCGCCAAGAGGAGCGATCCGAATGGAGAAGGCCTACCGAAGTGGCCGACCTACGAAGCCGACACCGGATGGGAAGTGATGCACCTCGACGCCGACCCGAAGGCTGTGAAGGACATGCACCGCAACCGCTACGAATTCCTCAGCACCGTCTGGGGAAAATAAAACTAGGTTTCGAACCAAGCGAGGGCCGCGTCTGTAGGGGCGTCGCTTCCGCGCATCCGTGGACCCTAACCCCAGGTCTTGCTGCCAATCCTCGGTGATGCCGCGCCGCAAAACGCGCACACCCATTTCCCCGGCCGGCCAATTGCCGGGCGCTCCTACCAATTCCTTCAGTCCAGATCGTTTAGATGGAGATCTCGCCGCTACCAGATGTGGAAAATTGAATGTCCCAACAGATAACCGACGCCAAAAACGCCGATCAGCACTACTCCTGACCACAGGATCAGTCCGAGGAAAGCCCAAGCCAGCTCTTTCTGATCGTCTCCCGGTTTTGCCGGAAGCGCAGATTTTCTCGAATCCTTCAAGGGAGCCTGTGTACCTTCTAGGTCCATGAAGTTGACTCTGCCGACTGGTCCAGCGGGCGAAGGGATTTCTGGCTCTGCACCATCTCGTATGTCTTTTGCAGCAGCTCTTCAAATTCAATGTCCGACAAGGCCCGATCCGTGGTGCGTGACTCGCTAACAGTTGCCATATAGTTCCTCCCACGCCGCGTCCGCCCCTGCGGGGTTGGGAAGCAGAACGCCAACCCTCACATGAGCACGTAGGATTCCATTCCTCGCCCGTCGAAATTCCCCGCCAATCGAGTGAAAACAAAGGAAGAGCCAGCGCGTTTCACTTCGGTGGGTAAAAGATGAGAAATTCGTCTCCGATCAGAGACACGATTTTGGAGAATCTTGAGTCCAAAAAGTCGCGGTTGCGGCGCTCACTCGTGCGTTACATATCGGGGAAACACCCTACGTAGGTCTTCACTGACTGCCCACAGACGCCCGCCGATTGTCTGTGGCCGCTGTTTTCGCACGGCGAAGGCGAATGAAGCGTTTCTAGACGTCGCGCTGTTTAGCTGCCTTTCGCGACCGCGATGCCCTTCAAATGTCCCCGCAGAGCCGCCAATCCGGCTTCCAGATTGTCGCGGCCGTAACCAATTCGAAATCGGTCCGTCGGCGTCGCGCCCAGATCGGATCGATACACGCTTGCCGGCAGCAACAACACGCCGCTCTGCTCCACAAGCTTGCGCGCAAATTCCTCCACGCCATCCTCACCAAGATATCTCGGATAGCCGATGCACCCGCCGTCCGGCAAATACCATTCGAACAGGTCGGGATACTCCCCGAAAAACGCCTCGAGCATCGGCAAATTCTTGGCAATCAATTTTCGGTTTCGTTCCAGAATCTTCTCTCGCGCTTTCAACGCGATCTGCGCTAGCAATTCGCTCGGCGCCGAACCGCAGATCGACGTGTAGTGCTTCATCCGCTCCATGCGCCCCAGCACTCCAGCGTCACGACACGCCACCCAGCCAACACGAATACCCGGCAGCCCGTACGACTTCGACATCACGTTCAGCGAAACTCCGCGCTCGTAGATGTCCGCGACCTGCGGCAGCGTCATCTCCGACCGCCGCTCCACGCCGCGATAGACCTCGTCGCTGAAGATATAGATCCCGCGCAACCTCGCCAGTGCGACCAATTCTTCCAGCGTCTCCCGCGAAATCACCTTGCCCGTCGGATTGTGCGGGAAATTGATGCAAATCACGCGCGTGTTCGGCCGGATCGCATCCCGCATCCGCCCCAAATCCAACTCCCACCCGTTCGAAGGATCGAGCGCCACGCCCGTCGTCTCGCAAATGCTCAACGGCACCGACTCTACCGACTGATAGTTCGGAATAATCGTGATCGCATGGTCGTCGGCGCCCAAAAGCGCATGCATCGCCGCGAAGATCCCTTCCTGCGCTCCGACAAACGTCAAAACTTCCGCCGCCGCTCCCCGCTCGTAAGTCGAAGCAATCGCCTCGCGCAGCCCTGCCGATCCCCAAGTCTCGGTGTACCCCAAATACAACGAATCCCAGGCCGCCCGGTCCCCCGCATCCGCCATCGCCAACAGCTCGGTCAGCGTCTTCGACTGCATATCCGAAGCGCAAAGATGGTGCTGCGCCGTAAACTCCCACTTGCCAAAAAATACCTCTAGCGCAAACGCTCGCAAATCCCGCATCGCTCAGCTCCCCGCTTTCGAGATAGCGCCCGCCGACAATCTAGCCTGCGGTTCCACGGTCGACAACACCAAAAAACCGGCCGCGCCCTTCGACGCGACCGGTTGAGTGGACTGCATTAGGCCGACCAATTCGGCCTAACTTCTTATCATGAGTGTTGTGAGCCCCCTGCTGTTACAACGCGACGAATACCGTCGTCCCGCCGCGATTCACCAGCAACAGCGCTCCATTCTTCTCCGACTTCGCCATCGCCGCCTCAAATTCCGCGGCATTCTTCACCGGAGCGTGATTCACTTCCTGAATCACGTCGCCCTTCCGCAGTCCCGAATCGGCCGCCGGGCTCGACGGATCAACACCCGTCACTACTACCCCCTTGGTCGACTCCGGCAGCTGCAGTTGCTGCGCCGTGTCTGAGTCCAGCGTCTCGACAGTGATGCCCTTCAGCGATTCCTTCGAACCGCCTTTCTCGGTGTCACTCGCCGCTTCGTCCTTCGACAGAGGCAATTCGCCAAGCTTCACCTCGATGTCCTGCGTGCTACCGTTGCGCGAAACCGTCAGCTTCACGGTCTGCCCCGGCTGCATCATCGAGATCGTGTTGCGCAGTTCGTTGCTGTCGTTCACAGTGTTCCCGTTGATCCCCAGGATCACGTCGCCGCGCTGCACGCCCGCATCCTTCGCCGGACCCTTCGCGCTCACATCACTGACAAGCGCGCCTTCCAGCTTGTTCATGTTCAGTGCCTTCGACATCGCCGGCGTAATCGGCTGAATCACAACGCCAAGATAGCCGCGCGTCACTTTGCCGTGATCGAGAATCTGCCCCATCACGTTGCGCGCCAGGTTGATCGGAATCGCGAAGCCGATTCCTTCGTTGCCGCCGGAACCGTGCGACAAAATCGCCGTGTTGATCCCAACGAGTTCGCCGCGATCATTCACCAACGCGCCACCGGAATTGCCCGGATTGATCGGCGCATCGGTCTGAATGAAGTCCTCGTAGTCCTCGATGCCGAGGTTTCCGCGGCCCTTCGCGCTCACGATGCCCATCGTCACGGTCTGGCCGACGCCAAACGGATCGCCGATCGCCAGCGCGTAATCTCCGACTTGCACTTTGGTCGAATCGCCCAGGGTAATTGCGTTAAATTTGTCGCCGGTCAGCTTCAACACCGCGATGTCCGTCTTCGGATCGGTGCCGACAATCTGCGCCTTGAACTCGCGCTTGTCCGACAATGTCACCTTCACGTCCGTCGCGCCGTCCACGACGTGGTTATTCGTCAGCACGTAGCCTTCGGGGCTCACAATCACGCCAGAGCCGAGGCTTTGCTCGCGCTGCTGCCGGGGTTGGTCGTTGCCGCGACCATTACCACCGGGCCCACCAAATTGCTGTCCAAAAAATTGCTGGAAAAATGGATCCTGCTCCATTCCTTCCGGCAGCTGCATTTGATTTCTCGCCGTCTTCACGACTTTAGACGACGAAATGTTCACGACGTTCGGAAGTACTTCCTTCACCACCGGCGCGAACCCCATCTTGCTCGGTCCTTCACTGGGATCGGCCAGTTTCAACGATGCGCGAACGTGCGTTGCGCTAACTCCATCCTTGGCGCGCGCGGCTGCGTATCCGCCGACGCCAAATGCCAGGGCCAGCCCTAACGCCGCCCCCATCCACTTGCGCGAAAAATGCTGTCCACTCATGTTCCCTCTCTCTCGACAAATCGATCCTCGACGAATCGACTTTCGGTTCTTCCACCGGCTGGGATCGCCACTGTTCGGCCTTCCTGCATCGGTGCTCCCACAATTAGACGACGCTTCCACAATTCTGCATCTCCCCGCCGGTGGGTATCTTTACTCCCGTCGATTGGGTAGCCTTCAAATCATTGAAAATAGGCAGTTTCGACACGCTCTGCGGGCAGTGTGGGCCTCTCGCACCGCGGATTTCGCGCATCAAACTCTTGGAAGGAGATTCACGTTCGCTTGTCGCAATAATTTGCGTCGAACCAAGGAACGTGATTTATTTCACCGTATGAGTGGAGCACCACAACTCAATCTGAGGCCCGCCAGCGCCGGCAACGATTCGAACGCCGCACCTCCTCGCGACAACGGTCATCCCGACCGCGGCCTCCGCTTCATCCTTCTTCTCGGCTTCGGCGGCTTGCTCGCCCTTCTCCTCTACTCCGGCGCCAACGCGCTCCACACGCTTCGCGATCTCCACGCCGCCGAAGATGCCGCCCGCACTCGTTCGCTCGATCGCGGCCGCGTCCTGGCCACCGTCATACTCTCCGCAAACAATTACAGCGACCACATCGAAGCCTTCCTCCTCAGCGTCAATGCTCAAGATGGCGCCAATACCGACGGCGAAGTCGCCAAACGCGCAGACCAAACCCGCGAAGCCCTCCAAAAATATCCCGCCGATCGCACCGACGAGGAACAAGCGCTGATCGAGCAACTCCAGAAATACATCGTAGAAGAAGACACCTTCTTTCGCTCCGCCATCGCCTGGAACGCCGAAGAGCGCCGCGTACGCGGCCAGGAAATGATCAGCAAAGAAATTCTTCCCCGCCGCCAGGGCTTCGTCACCATCGCGCAAAAAATTGAGTTGCTCAACAACGAGCAGACAAGCGCCGCCAAGCAGGCCAACTTCATCGAATTCGGCCGCCTCCAGGACAGTCTCACCAAATTTCTCGTCCTAGCTCTAACCTCCGGCTTCCTGATCGCCATCGGCAGCGCGATCTACATTCTTCGCCTCGAACGCCAGGCCCGCTTCCGCTACGCCGAATTGGTCCAAAACCGCACCGAACTCCAGCAGCTATCCGCCCGCTTGGTCGATGCGCAGGAAACCGAGCGCCGCGCAATCTCGCGCGAACTCCACGACGAAGTTGGCCAGGCCCTAGGTCTTCTCCTAATGGATGCCGGACGTCTTTCGAATCAGCTTGGTCCCGCCGATCAGAAAGGCCAGGAAATCGTCCGCAGCATAAAGACCGTGGCCGAACGCACCGTCCAAACCGTTCGAAACATGGCGCTCCTGCTGCGGCCGTCGATGCTCGACGATCTGGGCTTGCTGCCTGCCGTGGAATGGTACGCCCGCGAAATGTCCCGCCGCGGTGAAACCGAAGTCGAAGTCCGCGCCGAAAATATCTCCGACACCCTTCCCGACCCTCTTAAGCTCTGCGTCTACCGCATGGTTCAGGAAGCGCTCAACAACGCAAACCGCCACGCCCACGCCAAAAACGTCTCCGTCGGCTTGAAGCAATCGGCCACGACAATCAGCGTCAAAATCGAAGACGACGGATCCGGCTTCGACCCCAAGCGCACGCGCGGCATGGGCCTGCTCGGCATGGAAGAACGCGTGAAACGCCTGGGCGGCACAGTTGCCATCGAATCGCGCCCCGGCACCCGCACCATCATCCGCGCCGAGCTTCCCGTCACGCCCGAAGCAAAAACAGGCGCCGTGTCTTCATGAGAAAAATCAGAATCCTGCTCGCCGACGATCACAACCTCATACGCCGTGGCCTCCGCCTTCTCATCGAACAGCAACCCGAGCTCACCGTTGTCGGCGAAGCCGAAGACGGCCGCCAGGCCATCGCCCAAGCAGCGCAGCTCAAACCCGACGTCGCCGTCCTCGACATCGGCATGCCCAATCTCAACGGCATCGAAGCCGCCAAGCAAATCACCGAAGGCGAATCCCGCACCTCCGTCGTCATCCTCAGCATGTATTCCGACGAAACCTACATCCTCCGCGCGCTCAAAGCCGGCGCCCGCGCCTATCTCCTAAAAGACTCCGCCGAAACCGACCTGGTCCGTGCCATCCAATGCGTCGCCGACGGCAAATCCTTCTTCAGTCCCCGCGTCAGCCAAGTCCTGCTCGACGACTACGTCCAAAAACTAAAACGCACGGGCGGCGAAAGTTCCTACGACCTCCTAACCGCCCGCGAACGCGAAGTCCTCCAACTAATAGCCGAAGGCAAATCCAATAAAGACGTAGCCGACCTCCTAAACCTGAGCGTGTACACGGTAGAAACCCACCGCAGCCACATCATGGAAAAGTTAAACTTGAAGGGCGTCCCCGAGCTAATCCTCTACGCCGTCCGCAAAGGCATAATCTCCTAACCCGCATCCCCGCCCATTGCCGGGGCTAACTCTTGTACGGTGATCTTTACGTCGCCATCTTCCTTTTCTCCTTCTTTCTCTTTCTTTTCTGCATTCTCTCTTTTTTTCTTACTCCGAGGTTGCCCCAAGTTCGGTTTGTGAACCGGGGTCTTCGCTTCTCTCTGTTTATCCTTCGCGTCCTGACGGCCGACCTTTTCGATCCACCACGCAAATAATCCGCTAAGCACCCACATTCACCTGGGGGTCGGACCTTCAGGTCCGACATAAAATGCAGTTCAGAAGGGGGCACTTTCACAAAAACCCTAGGATGCCGAGACACACCCGCGCCGGCCGACCAAAAGATCGCCTCAAACAAAACATCCCATCAACCTGTCGCTATTTTTCCTGCCCGTAGTAAGCAGTACTTCCATGCTTGCGAAGAAAATGTTTGTCGTGAAGATGCTTCGAGATCGCCACCGCCTTCGGATTTGCCGCGATCGTAATCGTAGCCATCGTCGCAATCTCCTCGACAACGACCGCCGCGTGCGCCGCGTCAGTCGGCGTAGCACCCCAGCAAAACGGCGCATGCCCCGCCACCAAAACCCCCGGCAAATGCAGCGGATTCAACTTAGCAAACCGCCGCACGATTGCATGTCCGGTATTGATTTCGTAGTCGTCGCGAATCTCTTTAGGCGTCAGCGGCTTCGTCACCGGAACCGATCCATAAAAATAATCCGCATGCGTCGTCCCAAAACACGGAATCTCGCGCCGAGCCTGAGCCCAAGCCGTCGCGTACCGCGAATGCGTATGCGCCACGCCGCCAACTTCCGCAAACGCCTTGTACAAAATCAAATGCGTCGGCAAATCCGAAGACGGCTTAAACTTCCCTTCCACCGTCTTCCCGTCGAGATCGACAACGACCAGATCTTCCGCCTTCATCGACTCATACGGAACGCCGCTCGGCTTAATCGCGACCAGCCCCTGTTTCCGATCGATGCCACTCGCGTTTCCAAACGTGTACAGCACCAGCCCGCGCCGCAGCAGCTCGAGATTCGCTTCCAAAACTTCACGCCGCAGCGATTCGAGCATCATGCGTTCCCTCGCGCGCTGGCCGCAATCCGTCGCAGCGCCGGCAAAACTCGCCCTACCGAAATCGCAGCCGCGTCCGGCTTCCCAAATCCAAAATACAATTCGCGATACAAACCGTACAACTCCTCGTACACGTGCGCCGCCTTGGGATCGGGTTCAATCACGCGATGTTTCGGGCAAAGCGCCAGCTGCGCTTCCTCGATCGTGTTGAAAGCCTTCGCAGCCATGGCCGCAAAAATCGCCGAACCCAAACTCGTCACATCCGACTGCGGAATCAAAATCGGCTTGTTCAGCACATTCGCATACACACGATTCAACACATCGTTCTTCTGCGGAATGCCACCGCCATTGATCACGCGGTGGATCGGTACACCACCCTCTTCCATCCGTTCGAGAATAATCCGTGTGTGGAACGCCGTCCCTTCGATCGCCGCAAAAAGCTCATCCTGCGCCGTCGTCGAAAGATTCCAGCCTAGGGTGATCCCGCCCAGCTCTGGATTCACGAGCACCGTGCGGTCGCCGTTGTCCCAGGTCAGCCGCAGCAATCCGGTCTGCCCCGGACGATACGCCTCCAGCCCGACCGAAAGCTCCGCTACCGAACTCTTCGCGCGCTGCGCGATCGCGCTGAAAATGTCCCCGGTAGCGGAAAGCCCCGCCTCAACCCCGGTTTTCTTCGGATGCACCGAACCCGGCACGACGCCGCAAACACCCGGAATCAACTGCGTCGAATCGCTCATCGCGATGATGCACGTCGAAGTCCCCACGACGTTGACGACGTCGCCCGTACGCGCTCCCGCGCCAATCGCATCCCAGTGCGCGTCAAACGCGCCGACGGGAATCGGAATCCCCGCTTTCAATCCAAGCTTCGCCGCCCATTCCGGTGTAAGCGTTCCGGCAAGCTGGTCGCTGGCCGCGTATCGGCCCTGCAATTTTTCTCGCACGTCACCAAGCAACGGATCGACGTCGGTGAGAAATTTCTCGGATGGCAATCCGCCAAGCGCGGAATTCCACATCCACTTGTGCCCCATCGCGCAAATCGATCGCGGCGCTTTCGCCGGATCGGTGATTCCACACAAAACGGCCGCGACCATGTCGCAGTGCTCGAGCGCACTCGCAAATTGTTCTCGTTTGTCGGGATTGTTCCGCAGCCAGTGCAGTAATTTGGAAAAGCCCCACTCCGACGAATACGTTCCGCCGCACCAGTCGATCACTTCCTGTTTTTCACGATGCGCGATGTCAGTAATCAACGCAGCTTCGCGAGCCGCACGATGATCGCACCACAAATAATATTCATCGAGCGGCTTCATGTCCTTGTCTACAGGAATGACGCTCGATCCGGTCGTATCGATTGCCAGCGCCGCAACCTGGTCGCCCGAAATCTTAGAGTCAGCGGCGGCTTTGCGCGTCGCGTCCGCCAGCGCCCGCATGTGGTCGTCATGACTCTGCGTCGCGAAATCGGGATCGTCTTTCCGCCGGTGCAACGGATATTCCGAAACACCCGAACCAAGCCGCCCGCGTGCCGTATCCACGATCGTTACGCGCACGCTCAATGTCCCAAAATCAACGCCAGCAACAATGGCCAAGTGTTTCTTCTCCGCTGTTTCAGCCTATCGCGCCACTTGGAAGCACCGGTTTACCCTGAGTATCGAAGGGCATCTCTGTCGCCTCTTCGCCGCGCTCAATGCTTCCACGAAGCTTGCCTACTCACCGTGCGCATACATATCCCAACCGAAATAATTCTTCGCCGCTTCGTGTACCACCGGTGCAACGGTCGAGAAATTCGCGGCAACGTGATGCTCAAACCCGTTCTCGCAGATATACCGCAGCAATTTCTGCATCTCCGGAATTTCAACGACGCCCGCGCCGCCAAACGTATCGAGCGGATCGTCGGTGAATTTGCCGCCGCCGCCGTAACCGCGAATCTTCCCCGTCAAATCGTCCGTCGAAAAACGCGCGAAGCTCATCGGCCCCGATTTCACGCGGCCCACGCAGGTTCCAAACGTATTGTCCTTTCCCACGGTCCCCGCAATGATCGCTTGGAAATCCATCGTGACTTCGCGAAAAAAATGTTTCGGCAAATTGCTGCAGTGGAAGCAAACCGCCTTGTTCGGATCGGTGCCGTAGTTGTTGTTCCAATCGAGCAGCGCGCTCGGCGTTCCCGAAGCAAGCTGCAAGACGTGCATGCCCAGCACGCCGCACACATCGACTTCACACGCGCTCGACAGCAGCGAATCGCTCATCATGCTCATGATCGTGCACGGCACGACGCCCAAATTCTCTTCCAGCGAAGTCCAGCATTGCACCGCGCTGATCTGCACGTCGGCAGCTTTCATCCACGAATCCACGACGGCACCGAGCTTCGCCATCTTCAGCAGCGCCTGGTGTGGAATCCCACTGGTCGAAACGTATTTCTGGATCGCGTTCAGCTTGCCAACCGCCGCCGGATCGTCGTCCTGCATACGCCCGATGCGGCCCATCACTTCCGAAAGGTCCAGTGTTTCGACCGAAATCCCGTTGTGCTCGAGAATCTTCTCGCTGTAGCGCACGGTGTTGAACGCTGCGGGCCGCGCGCCGATCGCCCCAATACGCAGATTGCGCACGCCTTTCACGACGCGGCAGACGCCCGCAAACCATTCCAGATCTTTCTTGAATTCTTCAGAGCTCGGCGCTTCGGTGTGCAATGAAGTGAGCGAATACGGAATGCCGTACTGCTTCAGGTTGTTGCACGCCGACATCTTTCCGCAGAACGAATCGCGCCGATGCGCGATCGTCATGTGCGACGGCGCATCCGGCGTCGCCTGAATCAACACCGGAACATCCAACCGCGCCAGCCGAAGCGTGTCTGCAATCGCGCGCTCGTCGCCAAAATTCGGCAGCGAAACGATCACTCCATCAATCTTCCCGCCTGCCGCCTTGAACAACTCCGCGCAGCGCTTCGCTTCTTCGTGGGTTTCGACAGCGCCGTGTTTGCTCGCTTCGGGACCAAGAACGACCACATCCATCCCGGCCGCCTGGAGGACCTGAATTATCTCTTCCCGGCCGGTCTTCGCCAGGTGGTCGGGGAAAAATCCGCGATTCCCGACGATCAAACCCATTGTCATCTTGCTGGTATTTCCCATGGTCCTTCCGCTGAGCCGGCCAAGCCGGGCCCGAGTATGCTAGAGATGGAGACAGGTGGCGATTCTACACCGTTTAAACGCTTAACCGCCGTGTACGTTAACGCTTGGGCAGCAAACGATTACTTGGTCTTTATAGCACATTTCCGGACGCTCCGCCCGCCCTCGCACGCCCACTTTTCTCTCGCTACCTCCGCGTCAATCTCCGGATCAGCTCGGTCTCCTTGGCGTCGAACGGCGTTCCGTCTTGCCGGAAGATATCGTGGAACCACAGCGGCGGCTCGGCCGTGTATTGCTTCTCCCACGAATCCCACGGGTAAATCGTTTGCGACTTGCCCGAGACGAAGCCCCAGTTGTACGCGCCGACGTTTTCTGTTTTCAGGACCGGCAGAACCGTCTCAAAAGTGCTTCCCCGCGGCCGCGCCATGTACTCCGTGCAAATCACAGGCCGGTGAAAATGGCGAAGCGATTGAATCTCGGCGAGCATTTTGTCGGGCGGATCGTAGTTGTGGAAAGTGATGACGTCAGAATTCTCGAGCTGGAGTTTCTCCATCGCACTCAGCTTCGAGTCGTCGGTGAAATCGAGTTTCTTCCAGACGCCGCTGGTCAGCGGCTGCGAAGGTTTCGCGTCGCGCGCCCAGACCCATACCTTAACAAGAAGTTGTTCGGCAACCTCAGCCTTGTTCGGAAGCTCGGTCGATTTGTACGACCCATTCTCGTTGTCAGGCTCGTTCATCAGATCCCAGATGAACACGCGCTGATCATCTTTGAATCGCCCGATCACGCTTTTGATGTACGGCTCGATTTCGGCGGACCAACTTGCAGAATTTTTTAGGATCGCCGCGCCGGGCGCCTGCACCCAACCGGAATTGTGGACGTGCGGTTTCGGCTCACTCTGCTTGCCGAGTTGCGGATTCGGATCCCACACCGAATCGAGTAGGACAAACATGATGCGAATGTGATGTTTGTCGGCGACGGCAAGGAATTTTTCCATACGATCGAGAAATCCCGCGGGATCCTGCTTCCAGGCGAGATTGTGAAGAAAAACTCGCATCGTGTTCATGCCGATGCCCTGCGCCCATCCAAGTTCGCGATCGATCGTCTTCAGATCGAACGTGTCGGCCTGCCACATCTCAAGTTCGTTGATCGCGGTGCTCGGAGCGAAGTTGCTGCCGACAAGCCAAGGTTGCGCGTCGTACCAATCATTGGCGCGCTTGGTGGACCAGCGATCCTTGGCCGCGTATTCGCCGGCAACGGCGGACAAACCTAGAGAAAGGCCGAGGAGGACTAGCGTTGCGAGTCTGGCTTGGCGCATTACTTGGCTCCGTTGAATTTCCAGAGCGCACGGACAAGGGTGTCTGTGCCACTCATGCGAGTTTGAGTTGTAGCAGGGTTACGGAAGCCGGAGCAAATGTGAATTTCGGCGTGCGGCCCGATGGGCTCCACGCTTCGGTGCGCGGCTTGACAGCATCGGGGGCGTCGAAGGTGTTGCGGGCGTGAATGTCGCTGTGTGTCAGCACGGTGGCCTGGCCGGAGACGGCTTCGCCGCCTAGCACATTGATTTCGGCTTCGCGAGACTGGCTGACGTCAGGATTCACGACGGTAATCGCGAGATTTTTGCCCTTTACCGAGGCCGCGCCTTTCAGGCTCCAGAACGTGGCGGGTTGCCCATCGCGATCGTAAGTGATCGAGGGGCCCAAAAATTCCGCTCGAACCGATTGCGCGCCTTGATGCACGGCGTACATTTGAAAAACGTGATAGACGGGCGTAGCAACAAATTTGTCGCCGTCGGCGAGAAACAGACTATTGAGACAGTTGATGAGCTGAGCGCAATTCGCCATCGCGACTTTGTCAGGATTTCGATTGAAAATGTCGAGTGTCAGCCCGCTCATCACGGCGTCGCGCAGCGTGATCATCTGCTCGATGATGTGCGTCGGAGCGATTTCGGAACCGGGCTTGTACCATGGCCCCCATTCGTCGACGACCAGCTTGATACGCCGTTTCGGATCGAACTCGTTCATCACGCGCCAGTGGCCGTGAATCATCGATTCGAGCTTGTCCCCTTCGCGCATCAGCTCGTACCAATCGGCGGCTTCGAATTTCACGGCGTCGCCTTTGCCCTCGAACCAGTTCGTCGTGCGGCCGCGGCTTAGATTCCAGGAGTAGTAGTGATGCGAGAGTCCCCAGATGGAATTGAGCGCGTTTGATCCTTTCTGCAACATGCCTTCGAAGAAGCCGCGCGTCCATTTGTATTCGGCGTCATTCGGACCGGAAGCGATGAAGCTTAACTCGCTGCCGTACTGGGGAACCCACGCGGCGAACCTGCGATACTCCGTGGCATATTCGCCGGGCGTCATATCGCCCCCGCAACCCCACGATTCGTTGCCAATGCCCCAGTAGCGAACGTTGAAAGGATCCTTATTGCCGCCCGCCGCGCGAAGATCGGCGAGCGTGGTACTGCCCGCGGGCGAATTGCAGTATTCGACCCAGCGATAGAAATCGGTTGCGGGAAGGCTGCGAAGATTCGCCGCGAAATACGGCTGGCTGCCGGACAGTTTGCAGAACTCGACGAATTCGTTGGTGCCGAATTCGTTGGGATCGTATTTCTGCGGAATATTGCCTTTGTCGCGGACGAGCGGATCGCCAGACCAGAAATTCGTGCGGCGCGGACGTTTGGCCATCGGGCCAACGCCGTCTTTCCAGTCGTAGCTGTCGGCAAAACACCCGCCGGGCCAGCGGATCACGGGCGATTTAATTTTTTGCAGCGCGTCGGTGAGCGATCTGCGGACCCCGTTGGTGTTGGGGATTTTGGAATTCGGGCCGACCCAGATGCCGTCGTACACGACGCCACCGAGATTTTCGGTGAAGTGGCCGTAGATGTTGGGCGAGATGGTACCGAGCTCTTCGTTGAGTATGACATCGATGCGAGCCTCGAAAGCGGGCGCGGCGAGGGCGGCGTTTCGCGCAAGTAGGGCGGCGCCAAAGGTTAGAGCGGAGTTGCGTACGAATTGCCGGCGCGAAGTGGCCATCGATGCTCCTTAGGGTAAACGTTTTCAGCGCAGTGTAGTCGGGTTGCAATAGGGATTCAATGAGCTTTGCGGCGCTTCCTCGAGCAAGGAATTTGATCCGAGTGCCAAGGGCCAATCGATGGACTCCATGGGCCGTCGAGAATACCGGCGCCGTTGACCATGACATGGAGGCACAAAGAAAACAGGACAGTACCCGTAGGACCACATGGGGAGCAGCGAGAAGTTATAGTACCCTGGCACTAGTGCGAATGTAACTCGACACGACGCACCCAATTCCGTATTTTATTGCCACCCCGCACCAGGTATGGAGATAGTTGGAGGGACCCTTGTTGTCCACCCAGGCGTTTGGGCTCCTGCGATACGTTTGCGTCGTATTGTTTGCGTTAGCAATCACGGGCTCTGTTTCGAAGGCCGATAGCGTGAACTACACGTTTAACGGTTCGAACGGGTCGTTTAGCTACACATCGGATTCGGGATTTATCGCGCCCGGAGACACGTTGTTTCTCTATCGGTCCGATCTTAATTCGTGCAACGGTTGCGCGATTTTTGACATCGTGCCGTCAGCGGCGCTGGCATCGGATGTGCCTTGGGTCGGCGATCTGGTCGCGTTCGGCGGGCTAGTCAATCTGGATATTTATGCGTTCCAGTCTGGCGCGTTCGATGCGTACGGCTCCTATAACAGCTATGCGGCCACGTGGGGCTCGGGCACGCTTACAGTCAGCGGCAATGGCTCGGTACGAACCCCGGAGCCAGGCACGATGGGACTGCTTGCCTGCGGCTTACTGTTTGTGGCGGGCTTCGCTTCAAGGAAGCGGATCGGCGCGCTCGTTACCGCACGAGGCTAGGTCCTAGGTTTCCACGCTTCTTTTTCGTTCGTAAATCGCCGCCAGGCGCTGTCCTCGCTAGCTCCCAGGCTCGTCGCATACCTTACAGCAGCAAGTTGCGGCAAAGGGAATTACATGGCACCCCAGGAGTGCGTTCTAGAAATCAAACGGGAGCGATCGCAAAGGGGAGGATAGGATCAGAGAGTAACTAGCGCGACCAATGCCGCGACCTCAGACCAACATGCGGTCAGGAGTCGGCAACGACGGATTGCGCTTGTTCGCCGAGGCCTTGGACGCCGAGCTCGATCTTGTCGCCGGATTGGAGGTATTTAGGGGGCTTTTGGCCCATGCCGACGCCGGGGGGCGTGCCCGTGGAGATGATGTCTCCGGGTTGGAGCGACATAAAGCGGCTCAGGTAGGCGACGATGTGAGCGACGGAGAAGATCATCGTCTTCGTATTCCCATTTTGAAACTGATGGCCATTGATTTTCAGCCACATCTGAAGATTTTGTGGGTCGGGGACTTCGTCCCGGGTGACCAGCCACGGGCCGATGGGACCAAAGGTGTCGGCGCTCTTCCCTTTCACCCACTGGCCCGTGCCTTCGAGTTGAAAAGTGCGCTCGGAGAGGTCGTTGACGACGCAGTATCCGGCGACGTGGTTGAGGGCTTCCGATTCGGAGACGTATTTGGTCTGGCTGCCGATGATTACGCCGAGCTCAACTTCCCAATCGGACTTGACGGATGTGCGAGGGATGACCACGTTGTCGTTGGGGCCAGTGATGGCAGAGGTGGCTTTCATGAAGACGACGGGTTCTGCGGGCGGTTTCATGCCGGCTTCGGCGGCATGGTCGGAATAGTTGAGACCGATGCAGAGGAATTTGCCGACGCGGGAGACACAGGGGCCAAAGCGGGGGCTGCCGGAGACAGTTGGGAGTTTGGCAGGGTCGAGGGACTGGATACGCTGGAGGGATTGCGGCGTGATCGTGTCCCCGGAGATATCAGGGATCGCGGCCGAGAGATCGCGGATTTGGCCGGTTTTGTCGAGGAGGCCGGGCTTTTCCTGGCCGGGAGTGCCGTAGCGTAGGAGTTTCATTTTGGCTCCAAGTTACTTCAGGGGCTGAAGCCCCCTTATAACATCCAGCGAATGTCGGAGCTGAAGCTCCGACCCAGAAACCTAAGAACCGATCCAACAGAGCTGGCGGTAGCTCGGACGCCAGCCACTAAAAAGCCTAGAGCGTCCAGCCACCGTCGATTACGTGGATCTGGCCGGTGGTGAAGGCGGATTCGTCGGAAGCAAGGTAAACGGCGAGTGCAGCGACCTCGTCGGGCTTGCCGAGGCGGCCCATGGGTTGCCGGGCGATAAACTCGCGGCGCGCCTTTTCGATGTCGCCGAGGGCGGCCATGCGCTGTTCGAGCGAGGGCGATTCGACCGTGCCCGGACAGATGGCATTCACACGCACGCCTTGTTTGATGACGTCAGCGGCCAGCGCTTTGGTGAGGCCGATCACGGCGGCCTTGGTGGTGCCATAGACGAAGCGGTTGGGCGCGCCTTTGATGCTAGAGGCGCCGCTGGACATATTAATGATGCTGCCCTTTTTGGCGGCGAGCATGGCCGGGAGAAAAGCGCGGCACATGCGGTACATCGATTTGACGTTGAGGTCGAACGAGAAATCCCAATCGGCCTCCGAGCAATCGAGGATCGAGCCCTGATGGACGAAGCCGGCGCAATTGAAGAGGATGTCGACGGGACCTAGTTCCGAGGCAAGGGCGTCAACGGCGGCGGAATCGCGGACATCGAGTGGACGGATACGAATTCCAGGACTGGCGGCCGCGAGTTTTGTGAGGAGATCGGAGCTGATATCGGTGGCGAGGACCTCGGCGCCTTCGCGGGCGAAGGCTGCGGCGGTGGCTGCGCCGATTCCCTGGCCGGCAGCGGTCAGCAGAGCTTTTTTACCTTGGAGGCGGCCGGAGGTCACGATTGGCGTTGGCGTCCTGTCATTTTCGATTTGGCCGATGCGCTCCGTGAGACTTAGAAATGGCGGGACTGGCGAGGGTCGAACTCGCAACCTCTACCTTCGGAGGGTAGCGCTCTATCCAGTTGAGCTACAGCCCCGGCGCGATGCTTTCGCTTCTCGCGAGATTGAAAATCGGCGAGCGCGCGGTGGTGCAGATTGGATTCTATCGTTGATTGGGGCGGGAAGCCAGAGTCCAGCGGAGGTAGCACTGAAGCGGGGCGTCGCTAGCCTCTGGCGTTGTCTTTGATTTGGCGAGCGAGCTTTTCGATTTCTTCGGCGCGCTTGATCATTGCCAAGGATAACGTGGTGGTGGCATCGGTTTTTTCGACTTCGGTTTTGAGTTGAGTGGCGAGGTCGAACAGTTTCTCGATGTCTTTTTTTATGTCTTTCTGGCGCTGCTCGAGGAGCGCTTTCTTTGTGGCGGCGGGTGGCAATGAGGGATCGAAGGTGTCGGAACGCTCACGGCGGGGAGCGCCGGGCGCCTGGGTCTCTTGCAAGGCTGCCAGATCTTGCGCCGACATTGTTTTCGCGCGCAGAAACAATGCACACAGTCCGGCGGAGCACGCGAGCAGCGCATTTCGCCTGGATTGATTCACGGAACTGAACATAGTAGCTCCTGACTGCATGACGACGTTCCCCGGACAACGTTGTGCCGCGTCCCGCGATAAGTTGCGGGCACGCTCTCAATGCTATACTTTCTCTCCCTACTAATATGATGTCCAGTCCGTTCACCCCGTGGCTTAACCTGACCATCGCCGGAGCGATTTGCATCGTACTCGCGGTTGTGGCCGGCTTGGTGGCGATCCTTTTCCTGCGGCGGCTGACGAACCGGCTGATCCGGCCAGCCGCGTCGCAGGCGCGGACAGCGCAGTGGCGCGAGCAGCAGAGCCGCGCGATGGCGGAGAACCTGTACGGGGCCGGGAGCGGATTTGTCTGGGCGGTTGTGATTGTGACGGCGCTGGCGGAATTTGGAGTAAACGTTTTGCCGGCGATGATCGTGATTGGCGCAGCGATTGTGGCGCTGGGGATTGGCGCGCACAGTTTCGTGGCCGACGTGGTGGCAGGGCTGGCGATTATTTTCGAAGATCAATACGCGATCGGGGACACGATTCAAGTTGGAGCAGCGACTGGAAAAGTGGAGCAGTTCACGCTACGGCGCACGGTGCTGCGCGACGTGCGAGGAGCGCTGGTGACGCTCGCGAATGGCACCGTGCTCGGCGCCGGTAATTTGAGCCGCGACTGGTCGCAGGCGTTCGTGGATATTTCGCTCGCGGCGGAAGAGCCGCTTGAGCGCGCGATGCAAGCGCTGGAGTTGGCTTCCGGGACAATGCGCAGCGATCCATCGTGGTCGCAAGCGATCGTGGATGGACCGCGCGTGTTGGGTGTGCAGGATTATGGACGTTCTGGGCCGACGCTGCGAATTCAGGTGCGGACCGCGCCGCTGCGGCAGGACGAAGTTGCGCGCGAACTGCGACGCCGGATTCAACTGGAGTTTCAGCGGCATCACATCGAGATCTCGACCGCAGACGACCTGGAAGGCTCTGTCTTCCAGATGCCGGAAGAAAATTCAGGTTCGAAGATTTCCGGGTAGGAGAGGACGATGGCTCAGGTGAGCTACGACGAAGTGAATCTCATGCTGAGGCTGTACGACATCCGGCGCGAGCCGCGGCTGCGGCAAGCGCGCGAATGGTTCGTGGAACATTTTCATCCGGTGTCGCCGGAAGAGTTGATGCAGAGATATCCGCAGGGCGGCGACGAGAATACCTACATCCGAATGGTGATCAGCTATTGGGATATGGTCGCGAGTATCGTCAACCGTGGAATGATCGACGACGAATTGTTTTTCGAGAGCAACGGCGAGATCTGGGTCGTGTGGGACCGGATGCGGAACATCGTGCCGATGTGGCGGACAGCGTTCAAGAATCCGCTGATGTTTTCGAATATCGAGAGTACGTGCAAACGGTTGGAAGACTGGCGCGAGAAGCGCGCGCCGGGTTCAACCGCAGCGATGCGAACCGTGATGGCGCAGAAGTCTCCGAAATCGAAGACTCCGTAGTTCAGTGCAAGTCCAGTTTCACCGCAACCGGTGCGAGTTCGCGCACCGGAATCAGCGTAGCCTGGGAATAGCCCCGGGCTTCGCAATACGGATACAGTTGCGGCCGGCTGCTTTCGCGGCATACAGAGCAACATCGACCTCGTGAAGCAGTTCCTCGACGGATCGCACTCCCCAAGCGTCGCTGAGAAGTAAGCCGAAACTCATTGTGATTTCCAGCGGCCCGGCAAGCGTCTGAATCGAGCGATTGCTGACGAAGCAGCACATGTCTTCGGCGCGCGCCTCGGCGAATTGTGGTTTGCAATTGTTGAGGACGAGCAGAAATTCTTCGCCGCCGTAACGTTCCACAAAATCGTAGGAGCGGATGGAAATGAGAAGACGGTGCTCGATTTCCTGGTAGGACCTCATCGGCGACGAGATGGGGTGCTGTATTCCGAAAAACAGTTCAGCTTTCGAGTTAAACGATCGGTAATTCTTTCGGTTTTATCGATAGGGAGTTCACTGCATCTTCGTACATGCCTCGCTACACCCTCCCAGTTTTTGAACTACATGGACCACTGTATTGTTGGCTTTGGGTGCGGGTTCTATAAACGTTCATCAAGCCAAGAACGTCCTTGAAAAGGAGCGTTGCCGAAAATGGACACCCAAACGAGTGTTCCTGAGAAGCTTCTAGTCGCCAGAGCGCAGGCGGGCAATGAAGAGGCATTCACCGAGTTGGTGCGCCGCCACTCCGGCCAAGTTTATGGTTTGTCGCTGAACATGCTTCGTAATCGGGAGGACGCCGAGGACAATCTGCAGAACGTTCTCGTGAAAGCGTTTCACCACATCGACCGTTTCGAAGGAAATTCGCAGTTTTCGACATGGCTCGTACGAATCACGATCAACGAGGCTTTGATGAAGCTGCGCAAGCGCAACTCCGAACGCATTTCGGATTATCACGACGCGAACAACTCGGAAGATGAGCCCCGCTCGTTTCCGGAGATCGAAGACGGCCGCCAAGATCCGGAGCGCCTGTACATGAGCAAGGAACTCACCCGCAAGGCGTTCCACGGGTTGAATCCCTCGCTGCAAGACACGTTCATTCTGCAGAAGGCGGAGGGTTGGACGAACCGGGAACTCGCCCAAGCGCTGGGAATTACAGTTTCTACCGTAAAATCGCGCGTGTTTCGCGCGCGTGTGCGGCTACGGCAGCAATTGTTGAACCTGACCCAGCCGGATTCCGTGGCTGCGCTGCAGAACTAGCGCGCGTTTGCTTAATTGATCTTTCGGGGGAAGCGGCTTGGGGGCAACCCAAGCCGCTTTTTTTGTGCCAACGCGATCGCCGGGTGACTCCAGACAAACACTCATCTTTTACGGCCACGCACCTGAACGAAAATGCGCACAAAAAAGCCGGCCGAAATTACTTCAGCCGGCTCTCTTTGCAATTGCAATACGCTGAAAAGACAGGCCTAGCTGGAAGAACTCGCCTTCTGACCCTTCACTTCGAGTTCGTTAACGACTTGCTTCACGTTGGGAACGCCCGAAGCAACTTTCTCCACCTGCGAACGCCGTGATTGCGACTTCACATCGCCCTTCAAGGTGACCACACCATTCTTCACGTCGTAGCGGACGCTCTTCTGGAGCTTGCTCTTGACGAGCGCCGCGTCGAGACTTTTCTCGATAGCCTTGTCCATGTCGGAATCGACGGTCTTTGCGTCACTCTCATTCCCTGGAGGACGCACGGCGATCTGATCCGCGACGACCTGCGACCCGGCGCCCGACTTGGCAATCGATTCGGCTTGCGCCTTATCGCTATCCGTAGGAACGGTGCCAGTGAGCGTAACAACGCCCTTGTCTCGATCCTGGCTCACGCTGACGTCTTTGTAGCCAGCCTGGTCGAGCGATTTGCGAATGTTGTCGGTCACGTCCGGCGATTTGGGCGTGTCCGAACAACCCATGAGCGCTCCGGCCAAAACCACCGGGAGCACCGCCAAGTACAACTTGCGAACTTTCATTTCTCTCCTTTGGTCCGCGGATGGAATGGTTTCCATCTTTATCGGGCAAGCGCGAAAACAATACTGAACGCGACTCGATGCACAATCTGTATCCACAACGCGTTTCTCTCAATCGGGGAGAAGATGTAGTAGCGAGCAAATCGAAAGGTAAATATTTTCGTGAAGCAACTGAGGAGAGATTAGAAACTCGCGGTCAAAGGCTAGACGAAATAAACAGCGGCCAGGGATGGCTTCCAGGTCAGTCAAACTGCAAAGGCCTGACGAGGGCCACCGTGTGCAGTCACTCCACAAAGGGACCTGGCCGCTTCAACGTTGTGACGCGGTCAGAATATTTTGGAATCGGCGGCGCGGGCTATCCCGTAAATGCTGTAACGCGCGCAGGCATTCGCCGGAGACACACGCAATGGGTCGATTAAGAATACGAAGCACAAAACAAGGGATCGATCAGTGGGGACTTCAACTATTCCAACTTCGACGCGACAGAATCCAGAACATTGCGGCCCGTTCGCACAACGCGGCTCACTTGTTGCTCGCCGCGATCCAGCAGGTCCTGCGTTTCAAAGACCAGGCGCCGACCCTTTCGCCGCATTCGATAAAACTGATCCTCTGCATTGGCGCTGAGCCATTCGCGCGTCTCTTCTCCGGATTGCGGAGCAAACAAGATTGCTAATCCAACACCAATCCCAAATCCCAGCAGCAGACTTCCGACGGCCTTTCCTTTGTTGCTCACGGCCCTCCCCTTGCGAACCTCAAGGCTCATTCTACGCTCGGAGGATTCGGGCTCGTCGAAATATTCGTCGTTGTTGCGATTTTGTGGAGGCATGGCGATCGATCTCGCGTTGGTGAAGTGGATGCCCAGCTAAAACTCTTGTAAGACTGCGCCACGTGGCGCGGTACCGAACCCGCAGTGCCCAGTAAAACCCTAATTCCGATTCCGCGCTTCATCGACCACGCGTTTCGCCACACTTGCGTCGATGGTCGGGCTCACGTATGTACCGTCGCCTAAAACGATGGTCAGCGCGCGGATCAATTCCTGTTCCGCGTCGGACTTCAAAACGTACCCATGGGCGCCGGCCCGGAACGCACTGCGGACTAGCTCGGTCGAGGAGTGCAGCGTTAGCAACAAAATTTTAGTGTCGGGGAGCGAGCCGCTAATGATGCGGGTGGCTTCAAGACCGTTGAGCACCGGCATCGATACGTCCATAATGATCACTTCGGGCTTCAGAGACTCCGCGAGCCGGACCGCTTCCTGGCCGTTGTCCGCTTCCCCACAAAGTTCCCACTCCGGAAAGGAATGGAGAATTCCCTGCACCCCGCGGCGTATTGCTGCGTGATCGTCGACAATCATTACCCGCGGCATCTTTCCTCCAAATTCGCCCGGCTGAGGAAGAGGAACCTGGTGCCGCAGGGAACCCCGGAGAGGTTATGGCACCTTTGGCGAACAAAAATCCAAGCTACCGATCGCTCACGATCCAGATCAAGCTTCGATGATCTGGTTCCGAACGGCGTAACGCACCAATTCGCTAACCGAATGCAATTCCAGCTTGCGCATGATGTTTGCACGGTGCGTTTCGGCTGTCTTTACGCTGATTCCTAACGCAACTGCAACTTCCTTGCTACTTTTGCCTTCCGCCAGCAACTGAACAATTTCTCTCTCGCGCGAAGTCAAGCGGCTGCGCAACAACGCTTGAGGATCGGGCGCGGCGTGCGGCCGGCTGAATCCATCGAGCAGCATATCGGCGGCGCGGGCCGTGAAAAACGAGCGGTGATTCGAGAGCGCCTCGACGGCGGCGACGAGATCCTTATCGGCGTCGGACTTCATGATGTAAGCGCGAACTCCGGCCTCGACGATTTCTCGCACGAGTTGATCCGAAAAGTGAAGCGTTAGAATCAGGATCTCGGTACGGGGGAGTGCTTTCTTGATACGCCGGGCAGCCTCAAGACCATTCAGGTCGGGCATGCTGATGTCCATCACAACAATGTCGGGACGCAACTGCTCCGCAACGGCGACTGCTTCCCGGCCGGTTTTAGCTTCGGCACACACTTCCCAGCCGGCATGCGCGGTCAGCAACTGCTTGAGCCCGCGGCGAATAATATCGTGATCGTCAGCAACTACTATCCGAAGCGCCATTAGTTATCGGATGAAAATCCGTATCCTCCGTAGAAATCGGGTGCGACCTTGGGTCGATACTTGAGCAATGATTAGGCACACGGACTGCCATTGACATACCTTTTTCCCTGTATTTTGACCGGTGCGGAACGGAATAGTTTACATTTGTATTTATGCGCGCGGATAGCGGATAAACCGCTTGTTTGGTGGTCAAATCGCTCGCTTCATCGAGCAGCTATTCACTCCGCTGGAAATACCGCACAGCCCCAAATTTGCTACACGAATGCACCGATTGTTCGCAGAACGTGACAGAGGTCTAATGCGCGGGCGGAGGTTGATAGCCCCCAGACCCGACCTCTGAACGTTACGGGATGAAGGGGCGAACACACACATGATTACCATACTCGTTGTGATTTTGCTCTTGGTTGCGCTTGGTGCCCTTCCGACTTGGCCCTACAGCCAAGGTTGGGGATATTACCCGAGTAGCGGGCTCGGCCTCGTCGTTTTAGTGCTGGTGGTATTGCTGCTCCTCGGGCGCATATAAGCCGCGTGAGCAGGGACTCGAGCGCACAGAAGCAGGTGGCGCTGCTCCTATGCGCTGATTTTTTTTAATTTCTCCCACGGAAGGTGCAATGTCTGCTCTGACCGGTCCGCAGACGGAGTCGCAACCGCGCCCTCTTGTGAGAGTGGTCGGCCTGCTCTGGGTCGTCGTGATCGCGATTATCGTCGCGTTCGCGTATTTCGCCAGTTCGCTGTGCATCACGTTTCTCCTGTCTGGTTTTCTCGCCATCCTACTGGATCCAATTCCCACATGGCTGGAACGCTTTCGTGTTCCGCGGCTTATTTCCACGGGTCTTCTGATTGGCAGCGGAGTGGTCTTGATTGGCATGTTGATTCATGTGTCATACGGAAAAACGAGCCAGATGGCTGAGGACTTGCCCGATTATGCCGACCGTATCCGCGACGCATTCGAGCCGCTGAATCAGCGGATTGAAAAAGTCCAGAAGACGGCCGGACAGATCACGGCAACTTCGCCGGCGCCGAAGAAAGCGCCTGCGGTCGTTCGCCTCAGCGACCAGCCCGCCTGGCCCTCCTACCTGATTCGCGGCGTCGGATCGGTTTGGGGCGCGATTATCGTCGGGGGCATCGTCCCATTTTTGATGTTCTTCATGCTGGTGCGAAAATCGCATCTCTACCATTGGATGGAACACACGTTCGGCGAAACCATGGATGTGCCGCAATTTACGGAACGCCTGACGAAGATGGTGCGAGGATTCGTCTTAGGCAACGTGATCATCGGTGCGGTGATGGCGGCGGCGACCGTGGGGATTCTGTATGCCCTCAACGTGCAGGGTGCGGTTCCGTTGGGGATTGCCAGCGGGTTCCTGAACCTGGTGCCATTCATGGGCGCAGTTTTGGCGGCAGCTTTCCCGTTGCTCGCGGCGATCCTGCAGTACGATTCGGCGGCGCAGTTCTTGATCATCATCGCCACGGTTGTTTCGCTGCACGTATTGTCGGCCAATCTGCTAGTACCGAAATTTATCGGCTCGCGCGTGAACATCGGTCCCGTGGCCGCGACGATGGGAATGCTGTTCTGGGGCTGGCTCTGGGGAATCATGGGGATTCTGCTCGCGGTGCCGCTGACGGCACTGATCAAGCTCATTTCGGACTGCCATCCTTCGCTGATTCACATTTCAAATCTTCTCGCGGAGAAGCCGAGGACAGTGCCAGTTTGGGCCCAGGCCGGGTCCGAACGGGTGGTTCGGGCTGTACCCTTTCTTGGGAAGCGCCTGCGCATTGAAGGAAAAGACTGAGTTTTCCCACACTTTAGAGCCCTAATTTTCGACTTCCCTTCTCTCGTTACAATTTGGCGCGACCTGTACCACCGATTACACAAGTATTACAGAGCGCGTTCCATCGCCATGCTACGGTCGTATTTGTGATTGCGCGTAGCCCGCGCTGAGGACCCGCGAATATGAGTGTTAAGGACGACCGCACTTTTAAAGCACCGCTAAACTGGACGACCACTTCTTTCATGCTGCTGTTTCATGTCAGCGCCATCGCGGCGCTCTTCATGTTTTCGTGGAAGGCGCTGGCCATCGCGGTCGTGCTGTATTGCGTTGCAGGCAGCCTCGGCATCGGTATGGGCTATCACCGGCTGCTGACACATCGCGGGTACAAGACGCCGCTGTGGCTCGAATATTTCCTGACAGTCTGCGGCACGCTCGCCCTTGAGGGCGGCCCGATTGCTTGGGTTGCGACACACCGCATCCATCACCAGAACACCGACAAAGAGGGCGATCCCCATTCGCCGCAAGATGGCGGCCTCTGGGCGCACATGGGCTGGATCATCACCGGCCAGGCAATGCACCAGAACACCGCGGAACTTCTGCCGTACGTTCCGGATCTTCGGAAGCACAAGTTTTACATGTGGATCAGCAAGTATCATTGGGTGCCGATCACGGCGCTCGCCGTTGTGACGCTCGCTTTTGGCGGTTTGTCGATCATGATGTGGGCTGTTTTCCTTCGCACGGTGTTGGGCTTGCACTCGACCTGGTTGGTAAACTCCGCGACGCACATGTGGGGGTCGCGGCGATTTCTCACGACCGATACTTCGACCAACAGTTTTTGGGTTGCGATTTTGACGTTCGGCGAAGGCTGGCACAACAATCATCACGCGGTGCCGCAAGCTGCGCGTCACGGTTTGGCGTGGTACGAAGTCGACGTGAATTGGTATGGCATTGCGACGCTGCGTGCGCTCGGGCTTGCCTGGGACGTCAAGCTGAATAAGCTGAGCCCCGAGTCGACACACGAACACACCACAACAGCGCCGATCGTAGCTCCGGAAGCTGCAAGCCTGCTGATGCCTGTCGCTGTTGAAGAAGACGCTCTCGCCTCAGGCGACTAACGGACTTCCGTATTCAGCGCGTTTTGCCACGTTGATCTGCGCGGCCCATTCGATTTCCACGTAGCGCGCCTTGCCGGGCGCGCCTTCCTTCGAGTTCTTCCTTTGACCGCACCACGACGGCGGAGCCGTGCGTGGCCCTCGCACATGCACTAAACTATCCCCGTCCATGCGCATTACCACCCGAACAAAGACGATCGCCTTTTTCATCACGCTGGGCGCGTGCCTGGTCGCGGTGGCCATCTTTCTCAACGTCAGTTGGATCATTTATCACTGGCGCAGCGTGGTTCCGCTTGTGCTCGGCATCGTTTTTTTCAGCGTGATCATCGCGGGGCTGGTGGTTTACACGATCTTCATCGTGCGCGAGATCCGGCGCAACGAACGGCAGGACAGCTTTCTCAATTCGGTCACCCACGAGTTGAAGACGCCAATCGCGAGCATTCGCCTGTATCTCGAAACGCTCCAGAGCCGGCCGATTGAAGAAGCGCAGCGCCGCGATTTTTATCGCATCATGCTGGAAGATTGTGAGCGGCTGCTTGGCACCGTCGAGCAGGTTCTGAAAGCGGGTGAAACCCGTCACTTGACGCACAAGCGCAACTGGCAGGAAGTCAATTTTGGCAGCGTTGTCGAGGAAACACTGGAGCTCGCGCGGCTGCGTCATCACATCGATCCACAACTGCTGCGATTTGGTACGGCACCGCGAGACGATCTTATCGTGTTGGGAAATCCGGAAGAGCTGCGCACCGCGGTCTTCAATCTTTTCGACAACGCGATCAAGTACTCCGGCGAGAAGAAAGACATCGTCGTGGATATCCGCACGCCGGACATCGATACGATTTCGCTGAGCGTCTGCGATCGCGGGATCGGCATCCCGCGGCCCGAGCTGAAGCGCATTTTCAATCGCTTTTATCGCGTCCAGAGCGCGGCAACGGGCCAGGTAAAGGGGACGGGACTCGGGCTTTTTATCGTGCGGGCAGTGGCGCGCCGATACGGTGGCGATGCATTCGCCGAAAGCAAAGGCGAGGGCGAGGGCAGCACGTTCACTCTGACGCTTCCCAGGATTTATCGCGCATGAGCCGCATTCTTATCGTCGAAGACGAGACGCATCTTGCCGAAGGATTACGTTTCAACCTTCAGGCGGAAGGTCACTCGGTGCGGATCAGCGGCAGGGGCGACGAAGCGCTCGATTTGCTGCTCGCGAAGAATTCCGATTTCGAGGCGCTCGTTCTCGATGTGATGCTTCCTGGCAAAGATGGATTCACGGTCGCGCGAGAACTTCGCGAGGCGAAGAACTACATTCCTCTACTGATGTTGACCGCGCGAGGCCGCCCGGAAGACGTGCTCAAGGGTTTCGAGTCTGGCGCCGACGACTATCTGCCGAAACCTTTCAATCTGGCGATCCTGCTGGCGCGTCTCGAGAGCCTGTTGCGCCGCAAAACCTGGCATCAAACTATCGAAAAATCAGATTCGTCCGCGACGCAAGCCAACGTCGAGAAGCCAGTGGAGAAGTTCACATTTGACGGGAAGACTTTCGACTTTCAGAGCCTGCAACTTCATGTTGGCAAGCAAACGTTTCAGCTCACGTTGATGGAGTCGGAGCTGCTGCGCTATCTCATTCGCAACACGGGGCGGCCTGTCTCCCGCAAATCGATTCTGCAGAATGTATGGAATCTGCACGAAGATACGGACACGCGCGCGATTGACAACTTCATCGTTCGCCTGAGGCGCTACATCGAGAAGGAGCCGTCGAAGCCGCGATACCTCATCACTGTGCGCGGACTTGGGTACCAATTCGTCGTCGATCCGAAGAGCCAGAAGTGACAACGTCGCGCCGATTCTAAGAAAAATCCAAATAATCCAGCTCGACGTTCGTTGGACAAGCTGGCGACGCAAACTCGCTGGTACAAACCTTGGGTGTGGTCGTTGGTTTGCGGACGAGTCCGTTTTTATTGCGGCGTGCCGCTGCGCAGCGAGGGGCTGGGCCTTGGAAGCCTTTGCGTGCTAGTCGCGCGACAAACAACCATCTGTTTCAGGTTGCTGACCTCGAGTCCACTTTACGGAAGCACGGTCAGTTCAGTGCCGCCCACGCCGCGATTGCCCCGTTGAAGCTGGTGTACATGCCATACGCAGTGTAAATTGCTTCACCCCAATGCCCCTGAAATGTGGGCGTTAGGGCCGCGCTCTGGACCGGGTCGGAAATATTGCGGATCGATCCAAAGAGGGTATTGCCGGCGGCAGCGGCTTTTGCAATCACGGCGTCATCCATTTCCACGCAAGCGAAGCTAGAAAGATTGCCTGACGTATTGGCAACCACAAAGGATTTCGCGGTCACCAATTTCGTGTTGTTTATCGTGAGGTTGTTGATGGCCGGCAACGCCGTGTTGCTGGTGACGCTCCCAAAATTAAGGTTGAGAGGATCCAAGTCGTTCAACGAAAAATTCATGCCGTAAAACTGGTTGAATTGCGAGACGACTGCTGCGATGTCGGCTCTTGTTGTGGGGACAGCGAAGAGCAGATTGTCGAAATTCGTGGCGTTCAGCATCCCCACACTCGGATCCCAAGTACTCGAAAAAGAGGGCCAAGTGGATTGTGGTTGGTTGGTCTCGTAGAGTGCATCGACTCGAACCACGTTCACGGTGCCGACGGGATCGGCCTCGCGGGCGCCGCCTGCCGTGCCAACCGAGAGGATGAGTTTTGGCGCGACTCTCTGAATGAGATGGTTCGTAAGTGCTTCGAGGTTTTGCTCTCCTTGCGAAGCGGCGTAGTGGGTGTTGGACTTGAACAGCAGAACTTTTTTCTGTCCGACCTGCACCAATCGAAAGTATCCCCAATAGCCGAGCGACGCGGGAGCGCCGGTTGAATACTCGACCCAATCGGGCCACAAGCCTTGATTGCGTTTGCCGTACGTCATGGGCGCACCGCTGCCGCAGAATACGTGTTGCAGTGCGGCCCACTCCGCCTCGGCCCAGGTGATGACGACGGCGTCAGCGGCAGGAAGTTCGTTCGGCGTGGCCAGCAGAACGGGAGCCGCTTTGCCGATTGCCGCCCAATTCACAACCGGCAGGTCCGGATGGTTTGTGATCGCCGGCCGAAATTTTTTCGCGAACTCGGCATCACTCACTGCGGCGGAAACCAAGAGCCGGGCGGGATGCAGTGCATCGGTGGATTGCGATACTTGTGGTGCAGCCATGTCATTGCCTTCCTTTTCGATTTGAATTTCCAGTCTTAGAATTTTGGGCTGAAGTTCGGTGCGGGAGCGCGGACGCGCTTCGGCGTTATGTGGATGCTCCAGGTGAAACGCGGAAGCACCCGAATCGGATGCCTCCGGTCGCACATTTATAACGATCACGCGGTTTTCTTATGGGTTGCGGACACGGCAGCGTGGTGATGCGCGGGCGTTGGTGCATTTGTCGATGTGCTCGCGGCGCTGGTGCGGGCGGACGAAGTTGTGGCGCCGACTCCGCTGAACATCGATTGCAGCGCTGTTCCGTCGAGACTACCGAGGCCGGTGCAGGGGTCCCATCCAGGGCCGGCCGGGTAGCCGGTTACACCGTCGAGGGTATTGTCGGCGGGCCCGGGAGCGCCCAGGATGTCACGGAATACTTTGTTGGCCTTGGCCTGCGGGCTGTACAACGTGGGATTGAGGAAGCCGACCGATTGGCCGACGTTTGCGTTGATCACCGCGATCAAGCCGGCATAGAGCGGCGCGACGGCGCTGGTGCCTCCGACCGGTTCGGACTGGCCCTGAATAAATTGCGGATAGCCGCTGTTTTCGCTGGCATTGCCGGCAATGTCTGGAATTCCGCGCCCGGTCTTCTTGGTGACGATATGCGTCGGCTGAGGGCTCAGGCTTTGCTGATAATTCGGAACGGGAAAGCGACCGTTGCTCACTCCGCCGCCGGTCGCCCCGGGGCCCGCGCCGCCGGTGTCGTTCCAGACCCATTCGTCGAAGGTGGCTCCATTTACGTTTCCGATTGTGGTGCCACCGCAAGCAATGACCCACGGCTCGGTCGCGGGGTAGCTCGCTTGCGCTTCGGTTTTGCTTTCGATGAATGCGCCGGAGTCGCCGGAAGAGACCAGCACAGTGATGCCAAGAGTTGCGGCGTCCTGGAACAGTTGCCCGATCGCCTTGAATTCCAGCGCGGAGAAGCTGTGAGCGTTCTTGTCGTCGGGGCCGAAGCCGTAACTGATGGAGATGACCGTCGGGACCGGGTCGCCTGCGCCTGGATGAATCATGCGCTGCAATGAGTTGATGATGTTTTGCGCGGTTCCTCCGGTGAAATAGACGGCGAGCGTTGCATCCTGAGCGATCGCGCCGGCGATGGTGATGTCGAGTCCGGTTTCGCCGTCGGACTGACCGGAGTTGCCCACACCGTCTACGGCGACGTCCACCAGCGTCGGAAGTTTTAGGCCGCCGCCGAATGCCTTCATCGAATTCGTTATGTCCGAGAGCGAGTAACCTGCCGGACCATCCTGCGTCTCCATCTCGTAGATGCCGATGACCTGGCCGGCGCCGGTGCCGGCCGGGAAGTCGTAAAACTTCGCGACTTGCTGCGGAGTAAGCGGCTTTGTTCCCGCCGGGTCTCCCGAGTTGTGCCGACGGGCGGTTGAGAAATGTTGCACCTGAATTTTGTGGTCGTCGAGGCCAGTCATAGCCGCGATCAGAGGCGCGATGTCTTGAGGCAGTTTTGCGGGGCCGACGTGGCTGCGATATTTTCCGCGCGGCGAATCGTAGTCGCACATTTCCACGCCGAACGCTTTGTTGACGGAGTCGACGGTGCCCTCGACAACGACGGAACGTCGGCCGGCGTTGGTTTCGACGACCTTGAGACCTTCGGACTGGAAATAGTCGGTGACTTTTTTTATATCGGCTGGGTCAGCGCCGTGTTGCGCGGCGAAGTCGGCGTGGGTCAGATGTTTTCGAGGACCACCTTCGGGCATTGCCGCAAAATCCTTCACGTCCTTTATTTGCGCGGCGTTTTTCCGGTGCAGGATCAGCGTCACTTTCATCATCTCTTTCTGGTCTGTTTTGTTGAGTAGCTTGTGATCCGATACCTGGGGGTGTTCGCTACCTTCGAGAGAAACGAATGCTTGACGTGTAGCCATTTCCTTCCTCCTTACGAGCTGTGCTGTACGAATCGTGCTCGCGCACTCCGGCGGCAACCTCGAGTGAGATTTGCGGAACTTGCACGATTTTTTCCGAACTAACTTCCGAACCAGCGAGGAAGGTCAACTACCAGGGGACCGTACCCATAACCGGTCTACTTCCGACCAAGCCGGGAAGCTACAGGTGGGGCTCGACTGTTAACTCATATTGGCCTTCACTAGAGTTACCTTTACGCGCGCGTTTTTGCGGTGTCAAGGGCTTTCATTGTTTTTTCAAATTTGGAAAAGCGCGGGGCCTCTGCGCGAGCGGAAAGCGATCGTAAATGGAACTTGAGCAGAACGTGATCGGAGCGATTTACGGACGCTGTGAATGCTCGCTGCAAATGCTGACGTCCGAACAAATTGGGGCGCAGCAGTGCTGCGCCGGTACAAGAACAAGACGAAACGCCAAACATGGGTATATCCCCGTCAATCTTTGCAGTGCCTGCAAAGGGTTGAAAAAGATGAGTTTCGGCGAATCGGCGTGACTCGATTCCGGGCCACAGCCTGCAAGTATTTATAAGCGTTAGGTTTATTGGGCGAGAATTTTGACATTCGTGGTGAATTCCGTTTTTCGAGATGGGAGTGAGGAACGCGGGCGTCCGAACAACATTATCTACAGTAAACGTATATATAAGGTAATACAATTGTCAGGAGCAATTTCGATGAAAGACCGTGAGTGGTGATTTCGAATAGCGGCGGTTACGTCAGGATTGTGCTGGAATCTCCGGGTGCAGGCGGAGTGGCGTGAGCGGTTCGAAATTGCAAGAAGAAGTGGATGGCGGGGGTGAAGATCAAGGAGAGGACCATGGAGCTCAGGAGGCCGCCGATTACGGCGATGGCCAGGGGCTTGAGCATTTCCGAGCCGGCGCCGATGGCCAATGCCAATGGGAGCATTCCGGCGATGGTGGCTAGCGCTGTCATGGCTATCGGGCGAAGGCGGCGGCGACCGGCCTGGAGGAGGGCGTCTTCGGCGGAGAGGCCAAGTGCGCTGAAACGATTTTCGGCGTCGAGGAGGAGGATCCCGTTTTTGGCGACGATGCCGATGACCATGATCATGCCCATAAATGAGGCGACGTTGAAGGTGGTTTTGGTGATCAGCAGGGCGAAGAAGGCGCCGAACGTGGAGAGTAAGGCGGACGCGAGGATTGCGGTTGGCGCTGAGAACGTTCGAAACTCGAAAAGCAGGACGACGAACAGCAGGAGCAAGGCTAGCGCCAGGACTTTCGAAAGATCGCGGAACGAGCTTTGTTGTTCCTGATAGGTGCCGCCGTATTCGACGCGGATCGATGGCGGGAGGTGCAAGTTGTCGACGGCGTTCTTTACGCCCACGATGCCGGTGCCGAGGTCGACGCCTTCAAGGCGGCCGGTGACTTCCATCAAGCGTTGGAGGTTTTCGCGACGGATTTCGGTTTGTCCAGGTTCGGACGTTACCGATGCTAGCGCGCCCAGTGTGGCGGATTTTCCGGATGCACTCGTCAGCAGGGTGTCGTTCATGCGATCGAGCGAGGAACGGTTTGCCTCGGGGAAACGGACGCGAATCGGGTAGACGCGGTCATTTACAACGACTGGGGTGGCGGCGGGTTCGCCTTCGAGGATGGCACTTGCGTCGACGGCGACTTCTTCGGCGGTGAATCCGGCGCGAGAGGCTACGACGGGATTGATTTGATAGGTGACGGCGGGGCCGCTGATGGTGTTTTCGACGCCATTGAGGACGTCGACCACACCTTGGACTTTTTGGATGGCGTCGGCTACGCGCGGGGCGGTTTTGGCGAGTAAGTCAGGATCCTGGCAAAAAAGCTTGATGACGATGGGTTCGGGTTCGTTGCTGAGATCGCCGATCATGTCTTGCAGCTTTTGGACGAACTCCACTTTTGCGGCGGGTTCGCTTTCTTCGATCTGGCCGCGAATGTCTTCCATGACTTCCTCGGTGGAGCGCTTGCGCGAGGACTTCAATTTCACGGTGAAGTCACCGCGGTTGGCTTCGGTTACGGCGGCCAGGCCGAGTTCGAGGCCGGTGCGGCGTGAGGTGTTTTCGACTTCGGGGACGGAGCGAAGGATTTCTTCTATGTGCGCGAGGATGCGATTCGATTCGGTCAGGGAGCTTCCGGATGGCGTGTAGTAGTCGAGGATGAATCCGCCTTCATCCATAGCCGGCAGGAGATCGGAGCCGAGGAGTTTGTAGCAGACGAAAGAGAGGATGACGATTGCGGCGGAGGTGGCGATCAGCAGCCAGGGGCGGGCTAGAAATATTCTCAGGGTGCGGGCGTAGACGTCGATGACGCGGGTGAAGAACCCGGAGGCGTGTTGATCCTCAGCTTCGAGAAGGGCGGCGGGCGATTTCGAGGAGATCGGGGGCGGCGGATTCGTGCTTGTGCGCAGAACTAGATATTGGCTGAGGGTCGGCGTCCAAGTGAGCGCCAAAACTAGCGAGCTCAGCAGCGAGACGGTCATGGTTACCGCAAGGGCGCGGAAGAACGCGCCGGTCACGCCCGCTATGGCGATGAGAGGAACGAACACGACGATTGGCGTGATCGTGGAGCCGATGAGAGGAATGGTGATTTCACGGAGGGCTTCCTGGATCGCCTGAAGGCGTCCCTGACCGGCTTGACGGTGGAGGACGATATTTTCGAGGACGACGATGGCGTCGTCGATGACTAGGCCGACGGCTGCGGCGAGACCGCCTAGGGTCATCAGGTTGAAGCTCTGACCCATCCATTTCAGAAAAATAAAGGTGAGGAGGAGAGTCGCGGGGATGACGAGCGCCGCGACAAGCGATGTGCCCCAATCGCGTAGAAACAGAACGAGAATCGCGGCGGATAGGACGAGTCCGATTAATACGGCGTCGCGGACGCTGGAGATTGATTCGTGGACGATCGCTGATTGATCGTAGAACTCTTCGAGCTTGATGCCCGGAGGCAGCGATTTTTGCAGCAGCTCGATCTGCGCGCGAACTTCGTCGGCGACGGTGACGGTGTTGCTGTAGGGCTGCCGGTTGACGTTGATCAGGACGGCCGGTTTTCCGTCGGCGGTGACGACGGTGTAGACAGGTTGTTCAGCTGGGCTGATTTTCGCGATGTCGCGCAGGCGGATGGAAATGCCCGCGGCGGTTGTCTTGACGACGATCTCGCCGATTTGGTCGGGACCGCGGACCTGACCGCTCACGAGCCCGAGAACCAGATGATGATCGCTTTCGATTAGGCCTGGGGAATCGATCAGGTTTGTGCGGCGAATGGCGTCGAGAATGTCGGTGATGGTAATTCCAGATGACTGGAGTTGCGCGGGTTCGGGTATGACCTGAAATTCGGGAACGCGGCCGCCTTGCACGATCACGGTCGATACGCCGTCGAGGCGGTTGAGGCGCGGCTTGATGTCGTAGGTGGCGATTTCCCAGAGTTTCGTTTGCGGGACGGTGTCGGACGTGAGGCTGTAGCCGATGATTGGGAAGGTGGCGAAGGTGAGGCGATGCGTGTCGATTTTCGCGGTCTGCGGCAGCTCGGCTCCGGCGCGCGCGACGACGGCGTCGACGAGTTGCAAAGTCTGGACCATGTCTACGTTCCAATCGAAGAAGAGATCGATTTCGGCGGAGCCACGGCTGGTGATGGAGCGGACTCTTTGCAGGCCGGGGACGCTATTGACGGCTTCTTCGAGGGGGCGCGTGATGGTGACGAGCATCTGGTCGATCGGGGTGACGCCGTTGTCGACGCCGACGACGATGCGCGGGAAGTCGATGCTGGGAAACACCGACACAGGAATGGAAAAGGCGAGATAGGCGCCGACAAGCGCCATGCTGACGATCAGAAATGAAATGGGGCGCGAGAGGCGATGAAACCACGGCTGCGCGTCGTTTTCTTGTGGCGGCGGTGGGGCCGCGTTGCGCGCGGCAGATGAATCTGGACCGGATGACATCGCTCAGTCCTTGTCCGGAGCTTTCGGTTCTGCGGCTCTGGCGGGTGCGGCTTTGTCATCGTCGTCTTTGGCGGCGCCGGGTTCCTGCAATTTGATTTGGGCTTTGTCGGGCAGGCCGTAGCCGCCGGAGACGATCACGCGATCGGTTGCGGTTAGGCCGTCGACGATCTGGACATCGTCGGCGTTGCGAATACCAACTTTTACGATTTTTTGGTGAGCGTGATTGTCGGAGCCCGCCAACATCACGTAATGGGCGTCTTCCGCATCTTTGAAGAGAGCTGAAGTGGGGACGACCAGCGCGTCTTTCAGCGTTTTGGCGACGATGGAAACCTGGGCGGTCATGCCGGGCTTGAGTTTGTCGCCGGGCTTTGCGACTTCGACCCAGATTTCTACGGTTGTGCTGCCGGCGTCGAGCGCGGGGCTGACGAGGCTGACGCGTCCGTGAAAGGTGTCATCGGATCCCGAGGTGCGCAATTCGGCGGCGTCGCCTACTTTCAGGCTGGCTGCGTCTAGACGCGAGATGTGGGCTTTCGCGATTAATTTTGAAAGATCCATCAAAGTCATGAGGGGCTGATTTGCCGCGGCGAGTTCGCCGGCGTATTGAGGGCGGTCGGTGACTACGCCGTTGAGCGGGCTGCGAATCTCGGAATAACTGAGAGCGGCTTTTGAGACGAGGTACTTCCCTTTCGCTGCCGCCATTTGTCCATCCGCGGATTTCAGGGCTTCACGTTCGCCTAGCTTGTTGAGATCGGCGAGCTGTTTTTCGGTGACTTCGTATTGGGCGCGGGCTTGCGCCAACGCAACTTCGGCGGCGTCGAGATCGCGGCGCGGGAGCGCGCCCTGCGCGAACAGGTCTTTGCGACTGTCGTAGACTTTTTGCTGCGCGTCGTATCCGGCCTTCGCGGCGGCGAGATCGAGTTGAGCTTTTTGCATCTGCTGCGGAACGCCGGCATTTACGGTGGTGGAGTAGGTCGCTTCAGCTTGTTCGAACTCGCCTTTGCTTTGTTGGGCGGCTGCGGAGAGGTCGGCGTTTTCGAGAACGGCGAGAAGTTGGCCTTTGTGGACTTTGCTGCCGCGCTGCACGAGGAACTCGCGGATGGTGGAGGTGATTTTGGGAGTGATCACGGATTGCTGCACGGGGTAGACGACAGCTTCGGCGGAGACGAGTTGTGAGATCGCCTCGCGCTCGGGTGCTGCGGCGGTCACTTCGACGACCGGCTCCTTTTCTTTTTCGGCGGCGCTACAGGCTGCAGCTAGAATTGCGATGAATAGAGACGCCCCTAGCAGGGATGCGCGGCGAGTTTGCCGTGAAGTAGTTCGTTCGTTCATGGCGTCGTCAGAGTTCCCGTGAGAGTTTGAAGGTTGGCGAGTGCCACTCGATAGCGGACGGCGCCGTCTTGATACGCGGCGTCGGCCGAGGCGGTCGTGGTTTGCGCATCGACGACTTCGAGCACCGTTGCTTCGCCGTCTTTGTAACGCAGCGTGGTGAGGCGCAGACTTTCTTTGGAAAGTTCGGCGGAGCGGCTGAGGCTTGTGAGTTCGCTCGCGGCGGTGTCGGCCTCGGCGTACAGCGATTGCAATTCGGCGAGCAGCTTGCGTTGGGAAAGCGAGAGTTCGCGTTTCGCCTGATTGCGCACAAGCTCGGCCTGTTTCACGCGACTTTGCGTAGCGCCCCAATTCCAGAGGGGTATGTTAACGGAAGCAATGATGGAGGAGCCTAAGTTGGAGACGCCGTCGGTCTTCGTGGCGAAATGAGTTGCGTCGATGCCGTAGAAATAATCGACGCTGACGGATGGGAGATAGGCCGCGCGGGTTGCAGCGACTTCGTGGCCGGCTTCCTTCACGGCTTCGAGCGCGGCGCGAATGTCGGGATTGTCTTGCGCGGCGCGTTGCTGGACTTCGGGAAGCGTCGGCAACGGGACGACGGCGTGCAGGTCTTCGGCGAGTTCGAAATTGTCGTTGAAGTCAGGAAAGATGAGAACGGCTAAATCGAGGCGCGCGTTGAGAAGCGCGAGGCGGGCTTCCTGCAATTGGCGACGGCGATCGTTTGCCTGGAGCTCTGCTTTGATTACGTCGGAGTGAGCGACTTCGCCGCCGCGTTCCAGGTTTTGAGTGATCTGGAAGAATTGTTCGCCCTCGCCGGCGGCTCGTTGGGAAGACTCGAGTTTTTGTTGAGCGGCGAGCGCCGCGTAATAGTTTTGCACCACTGTGACGACCAACCCGCGCGAGGCGATTTCGACTTGAGCTTTCGCTGCTGCGGCCGCGGCGCCAGCGCGACGCAAGTCGGAGATAGCGGCTACGTCGAGCGCTGCGTGCACATTTCCCTGACTGATGTATTCGTGGACGGCGTTGTTCGCAATGAACTTGACTGGAAATCCGTTGGTTCCCTGGCCCTGAGTGTAGATGGCGGAATTGTCGTAGTTGACGCTGGGAAGGAGAGCGTCGAGGGCTTGCTTCTTGTCCTGATGGGCGAGACCGGCTTGGGTCAATGTGGCTTGATAGGCCACACTATTTTCGCGGGCGCGATTGAGAGCGTCCTGAAGCGTCAGCCGCACGGGCGCGCTCGTAGGTGGCGCGGGATTTTGTTGAGCGGGCGCGGAACACGCGGAAGAAAGCGCGATCATCGCTAGGATGCAAAGACGGATCGGGAAAAGGGTTCGAACTCGAATTCGAATGAGTGGCATCGCTTTATCTTCCAGGACACTCGAAATCGGGTTCCCATCCTGGAGAGATAAGGCTAGGGATCAGAAGATAAATGCGCGATTAACGCTCCGCGGCCGTTTTCGGGAGAGAAATTGTGAAGGTGCTGCCTTCGGGAGTGGATGAGGTCAAGTCGAGCTTTCCACCGTGCGAGGCGGCGATCCATGAACTGATGGAGAGGCCGAGACCTGCGCCACTTCCGTCGCTTGCGCCGCCGGAACGGGAGCGGGCTTTATCGACGCGGAAGAATCGTTCGAAGATGCGAGCGTGCAATTCGCTGGGAACCCCTTGGCCGTTATCGCGGACGGCGACCTGGTAGAAAGCGTCGGAATGCTCGCAACGGATGTGGACTTCGCCGCCGGCGGGAGTGTATTTGATCGCGTTGTCGAGGAGATTGAGCACCATGCGGCGGAGAAGTGATTCGTCGGCGTGGATGGGCATTTCGGATGGAGCATCGAGATGCAATGAGATCTGCTTTGCCGCAGCTAGCGTTCGCATGCTGCGAACGCACTCGCCAGCGAGCTCGTCGAGATAGAAATCGGTGAGCACCAAGGGATGTTGACCCGCGTCGGCGCGCGCTAGGGTGAATAGGTCTTCGACGATGTGTTTCAGGCGGCGGGCTTCGGCGCCGAGGATTGCGAGCGACTCGCGATATTCTTCAGGCGCGCGGACGGGGTGAGAGAGCGTAACTTCGGTTTCGCCGCAGAGAATTGCGACAGGCGTGCGTAATTCGTGAGAGGCATCGGCCACGAATCTTTTTTGTTGATCGAAGGAGCGATCGAGACGATCGAGCAGACTGTTGAATCTTTCTGCGAGTTGGCCGAGTTCGTCTTTTGGATTTCGGATGGCGAGGCGTTCGTGGAGATTTTCGGCGCTGATTAGTCCGGCCTGGGCGCCCATGGCGGACACGGGCGAGAAGGCGCGGCGGGCGAGGAAGTAGCCGCCAATGCTGGCGAGAAGGATCGCGACAGGAATCATCAGGGCGAAGGTGGCCGTCAGAGTTTCTAAAAATTCGTGCAGGGAATGAAGGGACTGCAGGACCACCAAAATGCAGTTTTTATTGTCGGCTGCGAACCGCTGGACGTAACTGCGGTAGGCGTGGCGACCGAATCTGACGGTCTGGAATTCTCGTGCGTCGGCGTCTGCAGAGACTTGCGTTGCGGCGTCTTGCAAGGCTTGAACGGACATTTCGGGCAAATGATCGCGTGGACCCTGGTTCGGGGAGGATGCTAGAATCTGGCCGTTTTGCAGGACTACGAAGATCGTTTCGCGAAATTGATGTTCGCCGATTGCGGCGCGGATTCCCTGCTGCAATTTCTCTGGACCTAACTCGTCCTGAACTTCGGCCTGGACGGTTTTCAGGAAGGAGTCGGCTTGTTCGGCGGCGGCGGAATCGGTGCGGCGAATCGCGTCTTTTTGGACGATGAGGTAGGTCGCCGCAGCGAAGATCAGGAGGACGAGCGCCAAAACTGCCGTGTACCAGAGCGTGAGACGAACTCGGACGGAGCTAAACATCGTCGTGCTCGCGGTCGGCGATAGATTTTTTGTCGCCCGGCAAATCGCTGTCGGCGGAAAGCACGTAGCCTGCCCCGCGGCGCGTGTGGAGAAGCGGGTTCGCGGAGCCGGCGTCTATTTTTCGGCGCACGCGATTTACGTAGACCTCGATGAGGTTGGAGAAAGGGTCGAACTCGTCATCCCAAACGTGTTCGGCAATTTCGGCGCGGCCCACCACGCGCCCGGCATTTCTGGCGAGGAATTCGAGGAGGGCGTATTCCTTGGCGGTCATTGGGATTTTGCGGCCGGCGCGAGAGACGTTCTGGCCCGCGGTGTCGACGATCAGATCGGCGACGACAAGTTCGGCGGGCTGGAGGCGTCCGGTGCGACGCAGTAGTGCGCGGAGGCGGGCGAGCAACTCGCGGAATTCGAATGGCTTGGTGAGATAGTCGTCGGCGCCGCTATCAAGGCCGGTGATGCGGTCTTCGACGGCATCTCGCGCCGTCAGCATGAGGATCGGAATGCGCTGGCCGGACTTGCGGAGTTCGCGGCAAACGGCGAAACCGTCGGGCGCGGGGATCATCACATCCAAGATGATGAGGTCGTAGGTGTTGATCGCCGTGAGGTATAAGGCTTCTTCGCCGCTCGCAACAACGTCGAGCGCGTAGGCTTGCTCGCGTAATCCTTTGGCGATGAATCGCGCGATTCCGGGATCGTCCTCGGCCAGGAGCAGACGCATGGCGGCATGATAAGCCTTTTTCGAAAATCCGATGCTGGGTTTTGGCACGACGGCGGATATTTTTTTGCTGCGAAGATTTACCTTCTATTTATCTATGAGCTCGTAGAAGTGGAGGCGTTCTGAAATCTTACCTAGGTGAGAGGTATGGCAATGTTTACGTCAACGCGGTCTCGATTGTTGCTGTCGTTCGGTTCGGTCGCGCTGTTGCTGATGGGGGTTTTCGCGCTGCATGCGAAGGCCGCGGCGCCTGGTGCGTCGGGATATCAGATTAAGAAGAGCCTGCCGGTGGGCGGTGACGAGGGGTGGGATTATGTCGCGGTCGATAGCAATGCGCGGCGAGTTTATGTGTCGCACGGGACGCACGTTGTAGTGCTGGATGCGGATAGTGGCGCGACTGTGGGAGACATTCCGGATACGCAGGGTGTACACGGCATCGCAATTGCCGCCGATTTGGGGCGAGGGTTTACCAGTAACGGGCGCGCGAATACCGTCACGATTTTCGATCTTAAAACGCTGAAGGCGATTGGAAACGTCAATGCGGGAACGAATCCTGACGCGATTGTTTACGATGCGACGACGAAACGGGTCTTTACGATGAATGGTCGAAGCCAGGATTTGACGGCGATCAATGCTGTCGACGGCACTGTAGTGGGAACTGTCGCCCTGGGAGGCAAACCGGAATTTGCGGTGGTTGACGGCAAGGGCGGGATGTTTCTGAATTTGGAGGATAAGTCGGAGATTGTGGCGTTTGATCCGCAGAAACTGGTGGTGGTCAAGGCCTGGGCGCTTGCACCTTGCGAGGAGCCTTCAGGGCTGGCAATCGATGTGAAATCGCGGAGGCTATTTGCTGGTTGCGGCAACAAGATGGTGGCGGTCGTGAATGCGGATACCGGCAAAGTTGTCGCGACTCCGAAGATTGGCGATGGCGTGGATGCAAATGCGTTCGACCCGGAGACGCAGTTTGTCTTTGCGTCGAATGGCGAGGGCACTTTGACCGTGATTCATGAAGATTCCCCCGACAAATACACCGTCGTTGAAAACGTGCCGACGAAGAGGAGCGCGCGGACAATGGGGCTTGACTTGAAGAGCCATGACGTATTCCTGCCCGCGGCTGAATTTGACGCGCCGGCTGCGGGTGAGCGTCGTGGAAAGATGAAGCCCGGATCGTTCGTTGTTCTGCAACTCTCGCGGCAATAGTAATTTGAGATTTTGCGTAGCGTGAATCGAACGCCGTTGTGCGACGGACCACCACAATCACGGGTTCGCCCGGAACTCGTGGCGCAAATCGATTTCGTGGGATGGACCGACGCCGATCACCTACGGCATTCGAAGTTCGTCGGTTTGCGAGGGGACAAGAACCCCAGACAAGTTGTGAAAGAAAAGGTTTAGACGAATCGAATCCAACCCTTGGCGTGTGATTCCATATCTCCGGTAACGGGACTTAGCGAGCGAAGGTAGAATCTCGTACCCTATGCGCCCCAGTTCACCTCGGCTTCCATCTGAACTGGTTGCCAAAGCTTTTGGTCTAGTTCTCTAAGAACCTACAGAGTTACGCTCAAGAACGAACTGTTCGTCTCAGTTCCGACTTTGTCGTAAACGATGCGATGAAAAACCGAGACACTGCGGTGAGTTGGAGCTACCACGAGGCCACCAAGCACTCCTACGCGAGCGTCCGTGCCAACACCCACGTTTTGGACTGGTCGAATCGGCCGCTTCCTTTCAAAATCTATCCTGCGATAGAGCCGCTTCCGCTGCCGAGGGACGTTACGCAAACGGGAGTGTCTGCACTCTCAGCGATCGCACAGCCTTTGCGTTCTCCAAGCGGCGAAATCGCTCCTAATTTCCAGGATCTGGCCCGTGTTCTCTACTTCTCGGCGGGAATTACGAGGCACCGCAAATATCCGGGCGGAGAAATCTATTTTCGCGCAGCGGCTTGCACAGGTGCCCTTTACGAGATCGAGTTGTACGTGGTGACCGGCGATGTAGATGGGCTGGCCGCTGGGGTGTATCACTTCAATCCGGCGGATGTATCGCTTCGGCTCTTACGAAAAGGGGACTACCGCGGAAATCTAGCTCGGGCGGCGGCGTTGCGACCCTCCGTCGTCCATGCCAACACAATGATCGTGTGCACCGGAACGTATTGGAGAAATGCCTGGAAGTATCAGGCGCGAACCTATCGACACTTCGGATGGGATCACGGCACACTCCTCGCAAATATGTTGGCCGTCTCGGCTGCTTCAGGGTTGCCCACCGAGATCCTCCTCGGATTTCTCGATGCCGAGGTAAACAGCCTGCTCGATCTCGATAGTCACCGTGAGGTTTCCTGGTGTCTTGTACCCATTGGGCGGACAGCAGCAAGTTGCCTTCCAGGCCCGAGAGACGTGCTGTCTCTCGGCTTGGAGACAGTCGCGTCTTCAAGGCATGAGGTCGAGTATCCCGCCATGCTGGCGATGCACGAGTCGTCTTCTCTTGAGTCCGAACAGGATGTTGTGAAATGGTCCGAGAAGCACACAGTCTCCGCATGTTACGTGCCAGCTAGCGAAGTCGTTTGGCTCAGACCGCTTACGGAACAAGAAGAGCCGACGGACACTATCGAGCAGGTCATCCTGAGGCGCGGATCTTCCCGAAAATTCGATCCAGCAAAATCGATTACACTGGCTGAACTCTCAACCATTCTCGACTCTTCCACCCGGGGAATTCCGGCTGACTTCCTTGAACCTCGCGGCACTCAGCTCAACGACGTCTACCTTATCGTTCACGCGGTAGAAGGACTCAGACCCGGCGCTTACTTCTTTCATCGCGAGCGAAACGCACTGGAGCTCCTGAAGGAAGGGGACTTTCGCGCGGAGGCTGGATACCTTGGATTGGAGCAACAACTGCCTGCAGACGCTTGCGCAGACGTCTTCTTTCTCGCCAACCTAGAGGACATCCTAGAGCGACACGGGAATCGTGGCTATCGCGCCGTCCAACTGGAGGCTGGTTTGATTGGCGGCAAAATGTATTTGGCTGCGTATGCGCAGCGCCTCGGAGCGACTGGGTTAACGTTTTTCGACGACGACGTGATTCAATTCTTTTCGCCTCACGCGAAAAGCAAGAGTGCGATCTTCCTGCTCGCGATCGGCATGCCAATGGGGCGGAATCAATGAAGTGAAGCCGGCGAATACAGGGGAATTGGAAACGCCCGATGAGAGCTTCTCGCGCTGAAGCCCGAGAGAGCTTACCCCCCAATCCCGCGCTGTCGATATACAGTACATTCGCCATATTCAGCACAATCTTTTACCTGCCGTCCTCGACCAGGTTCTTCACATGCTCGCGAAGGGAGCTACTCCCAACGCCGCTACTACCGCAAGCTGTGGGACGGAGTCGAAAAATGATGTCAGAGGAACTGCTGCATTGTTCTAGTTTGCACCGAGACTCTCCCAACCCGTCAGGGGCCTCTCATTGTCAGTGGACGATTAGCAGTTTGTTGAAAAATACCGTTCCGCTGCAACTTTGATTTGAAGAAACTCGTCTGAGAGAAGGAAGGCCGAGGAGGCGAGCGAATGCGCGGCGACGATGACCAGCAAGAAGGAATGTTCAGCTACATTTCTCCAGAGAAGCGCGTACCCGCAGATCATCCGCTGCGACCGCTGCGCAAGATAGTGGACGAGATTCTAAAAGAGATGTCGCCGAAGTTTCAGAAGCTGTACTCCAAAGTGGGGCGCCCCTCGATTGCGCCAGAGCGACTGTTGAGATCGCTGCTGTTGCAGATCTTTTATTCGGTACGCAGCGAGCGAATGCTGATCGAACAGCTACAGTACAACCTATTGTTCCGGTGGTTCGTAGGGATGGAGATGGACCAGACGGTGTGGAACCACGCGGTATACAGCAAGAATCGGGAGCGTTTGCTGAACGAAGAGATTGCGGAATCGTTTTTCCAGCGGGTGCTGGAACGTGCCAAGCCGTACATGTCGGATGAGCATTTCACGGTGGACGGAACGTTGATCGAAGCTTGGGCCAGTCATAAGAGTTTCCGGCCCAAGGACGGATCTGGAAAACCTCCCGACGTGGGAGGCGATGTGGACTTTCGCGGAGAGAAGCGCAAGAACCAGACACATGAATCAACCACCGATCCGGATGCCCGGTTATTCACCAAGTCCCGAGGAAGCGAGGCGAAGCTGAGCTACCTGGGACATGTATTGATGGAGAATCGAAACGGGCTATTGCTGCAGACCTTTCTGAGCGAGGCGAGTGGAAGAGCGGAGCGGGATGCTGCGCTGCTGATGGCGGAAGCGCTCCCAGCCGGAAAGCGCGTGACCTTGGGAGGCGACAAGAACTACGACACCCAGGAATTCGTTCGAGAACTGCGGGGGATGAACATCACCCCACATGTGGCGCAGAACACCACCAAGCGTAGGAGCGCGGTGGACGAGCGAACCGTGCGACATGCGGGGTACGCGGTGAGTCAGCGGAAGCGGAAACGAGTGGAGCAATCGTTCGGGTGGATGAAGATGATCGGGATGCTAAAGAAAGTGAAGTTGCGAGGGATCGAGAAGGTCGGGTGGCTGTTTACCTTCACCGGAGCTGCTTACAACCTGTGTCGATTGCGAAACCTGATGGCCAGAACATGATGGGGGATATTCCTTTCGGTCTCGCAGAGTATCTCGAGCGACCTGAAGCGCCCAAGCCGCAGTAAGAAACCCAGAATTCCGATACCGAAAGACTAAAAAAACCAGATTATTCAACAAACTGTTAGTCGGGTAGCCGGAAACTGGCTGCGCCAAGATTCCACTTGGAAGGTTGATGCCATAACGACGCCGGCCTCGCGACGGCCCGAGTAAACTGTTCGGTGTTCACCCTGACAGCGCTCGGACCGAAGGAGGCCGAGATGCGAATTATAGGATGTGATTTGCACGCTCGCCAGCAAACGTTGGCGATGTTGGACACCACAACGGGAGAGGTACGGGAGGTGACGCTCAAGCACGAAGGCGACAACGTGCGGGAGTTTTATTCCTCGCTGCCAAGCCCGGTGCGAGTGGGTATCGAAGCCACGGGATCGATGCAGTGGTTTTTAAATCTCCTGGAGGAGCTGGGAATCGAATGCCTGGTCGGGCATCCGGCACAGATTCGCGCATGCGCGCCGGGGAAGCAGAAAAATGATCGACGAGATGCGGACTTGATTCTGAAGCTGCTGGCAGAAAATCGCTCCGGCGATCTGGCTGCCTTCCAAGGAACTGCAGGATCTGCGGTCTTTGTTGCGCCACCGGCATCAGTGGGTTCGGATGCGGACGCGAATACAAAATGCGTTGCAGTCGATAGCCTTGGCGAATGGTCTCCGGCGAGGCACTGCCCTATGGAGCCACGACGGACAAAGCCGGATCGCGTCATTGTCGTTGGCACCCCATACCGCATATCGGCGGAGTGAGCTGCAAGCGATGTACGAAAAGTTCGAGGTGGAGATCGAGAAACTAAACCAGCGAGTCGAACAGCAAGCTTGTCAACGTCCCGGAGCACGATTGTTGATGACCCATCCTGGAGTAGGGCCGATCACCGCATTGGCGACCGAGGTGTTCCTGGGAAATCCCGCCCGATTTGCAGACAGCAAGGCTCTGGCGAGTTATGTGGGAATGATTCCCCGTGAATATTCCAGTGGAGGGCGGCAGCGGCTAGGTGGGTTAAGTAAACAAGGTAATCCGCTGTTACGTTTTCTCTGGGGTGAGGCCGGGGCGCACGCTGCACGCAAGGATCCAGAGTTGCAGCGTTTTTATCGCCGCAAATTGGTCCAGAAAGGTCTGGGGAAAGCGAGCGTGGCCGTAGCTCGCAAACTTGGGATCCGGTTATGGATCATGTTGCGGGATCAGATCGAATACAACGAGTTCTGTCGTCGTAGACAGAAGCAGCAGAAAAGCAGTGATGCCTGTGCGGGGATGCCAGAAACGCCGTATGGTGCGAGAAGTCACCGACCGGTTGATTAGGCTACCCGCCTCCCTTGGAAACAGGGAGTTCGAATAACTCATCATGGTCGATGGTGATCGAAGAGATGTTTGGTGGGCAACACTGAACCGATGATCGTAAACGGGCTGAGCAGGTTAGGGTGACACAGAGAAACAGAAACGGCAGAAAAGGACGTACTTCGTGCGCCGACCGAGAAGTGTGCTCGAGTTTGTTAGAAAAGAAGAGAGAAAACTCTTGACACGACCGGCGTCGTTAGAGATACGGCGTTAATCAGGACGTACAACAGAGAATGCCAAGACGAAACGAAGAAAATACAATCAACAACTGTGTCCGTTCACTACTTCGACGACCAAAACTTTGAAGAACGTGGTGTAGCGCTCTTTGCAGGATGTTTCAGGGGACTACTCCTGCCTTCAGTAATGAAAATCCCGTCCGAGTCTTTTCTGGCCGTTCTATTCAACAGCTTCAAGCCGAAGCGAAGTGGTCATGTCCTAACGCGCGCGAGTGGCTATTGTAATAGTCGACTAAGCGAAGTAGTTTTCTTGTATGAACGCGGAAACCATGATTGGACAGTCTCACGGGTGTGTAGCTGCTTGACTGTCGTTTGCGTGCCGTCTCAAGGACTCCTAGCAGTATTCCGATGCCGCCAAAGCAGAATCTCAACCATCCATCGCAGAACGCGATGAACAGGAGAAATGCTCAGGGATGATCGGTGCGAGGAGCGAAGTAGAGTCAAGGAGGTCACCTTGAAGACTTATCGCCGTACGGCGACCGTTATGGCGTTGTTGATCTGGAGTCTGACCATTCCGGGATTGTCAACTGGCCAGTCTGATCAAGATTCGGGGCGCGGAACAACTCAAATCGATAGTGGAACTCCCGGCGTCCATGACTTCGATTTCTTGGTAGGACGATGGCGAGCTCATCATCGAACGCTGAAGGAGCGGCTCGCCAACAGTCACGAGTGGATCGAATTCGAAGGGACATTGGTCAACCAGCCGCTGATGGGGGGCTACAGCAATGTCGACGATACCGTATTCGAGAAGCCGGGCGCTCCCTTTCGTGGTGTCGCTCTGCGATCCTTTGACTCGAAGACCCAGCAGTGGTCAATCTGGTGGCTCGACAGCCGGACGCCACTGGGACCTATGGACCCGCCTATGAGAGGAGGCTTCCGCGATGGCGTGGGAACGTTTTACGCGGATGAAACCTTCAACGGGAAACCGGTCCGCACACGATTCTTATGGACCAAGATTACTCCGACATCGTGTCACTGGGAGCAGGCGTACTCGTCAGATGGTGGCAAGACGTGGGAAACCAATTGGGTGCAGGACATCGTACGAGTTCGCTGATCGAGGGATAGATGAAAAGCCAGAATCACATCTCGCACCCACCCTCTTCCATAAAGTCGCACTGAAAAACTTCTTCAGCCGTCGTTACGGAAATCGAATCTGTATTTCAGCCTTGAACACAAGCTAATTCTCGTCGGTCCCAACTTCACCGCCACGTAAGTCCTGATTAGTCGCGTTTCCAGACATTGAGACTCTGGACCGATTTCAAGTTTCCGGTAACATTTATCAGATTCTACTCGCGCAAACCCGTTATTCTGATTGTTCGCTGGTCGTCCGTTACAAATTGTAAGAAACCGTTCTTGCGAATCAGAGACCGACGCGGAAGTCCATTTGGTGAGGCTTTGATGCAAGGTGGGGAATGCTTTGAAATCAGCAGAATCGGCATCCGTGGTGCAACCCATTCGTCACAATTGAGAACGGAGCCCGTGTCACCCGTCCATTCGGTATCGCCCTCAAACTTCAACAGGTAGGAGGGCTGGCCTTTCGACTCACGCATCGTCACAAGAGCAGTAGAGGTCCCATCGAGCACCTCTGCCACGACAGGAGCACCATCCGCCTGAACCGTCGCCGCCCTCTTCACCGCGAGGATCAAAAACTTGGTCGAAAGCCACCACGGGGTGGCCCCGAGTACCACTGCGAAAGCAAACAGAATGCCTATCGGTTTCTTCCAATTCATCTAGGGCAACGCATTTTACCCTTAGACGATCGATTCAGCATGGGAGTGCCCGATCAGTCGTTACCGGACATTGAGACCCAGTTTCCGACAACCGCGTTAATCGCCCAAGTGACTGGCGAGCACAACTGCGCTTGGCCATTGTGTTCAGATGAAAACTCGGTCCAGCAAAGACGGCATCGCATTCTTCGCCAAATGATCTAGAAATTCGTTCATCGACTGGATCCGTTTCCTGCACGCCGGACATCCCGCCACCACCAAGCGCATGCTGAAGCTCAAAGCCCAAGTCATCTCCGGCGAAGCCGGAATCCAGATCGCCGCGACTTCGTCTCGTGCCCAAAGTTGAGTAGCAGCTACGCATTACTCATCCCGTTAGACACTAGCGCGAGGAGCGCAATTAGATTTGCTAGTACGCTGGCAACTAACGCGGCACAGGCAAGAAGCGCAGGTAATAGAGCAACTCGACCGGCCCACTTTCGCCTAGCAAACATGAGGAGAGCAATCAAAGTCGCAATCGGTGCGATGAATCAGAACCATACGACATACAAATCAGAGAGGTGGATTCTGACTTCTGCCCTGGAAAGCGAGAAAAGGATCAAGCCTAAACCAAGTAAAGAAGGAAGACACAAGGCGAGCACCGGCCAGAGTTCGATGATGGCAAGGAGCGTTCGCCCTGAAGTCTCTTCCTGTGTCTGGAACCAAGACAGAACTATCAGTGCGGTCAAAGTACCCACCACAATGACACACAGGACATTCGCCACCATTTCGGCCAATGCTTTTGACCATTTGGGCGACTCAAACGAAAAAGAAAGCCAAAGAAAACCGAGCAGAAGAATGATCGTGCCGTAACCGATGACACGGAAGAGGCGCTCCCTTCGGGCCCTCTTGGAGCAACAACCCAATCTTTCAAATTTCATCCGATCTATATATCACACCATCCTGCTGCACAGGGTTCAGAGCACCGAACCGAGCGGGGTCTCGACACTCTTTTCACGCTCTTTCCTTCGGTTTTTACGGGAAGAAAAAATTCCAAGGAGTGTTAACAGTAGGCCCATAAAGGCTACGAATGAAGGTAAAATCTTCGTAAGTAAAGATTCGGGCCATTTCGTGGTCACATCGATCCGAAATTTGGGTTGATCGATGGCAAGTGGGAGGTCAGACCACGTAGAACCTTCTTGTACATATAGGATCAAATCGTATTGGCCCGCTTCCACGGCCCTCACTTTCCACGCCGCAGAAGAAACATTCGTACGATCAACTCCCGCGAGAGGCACCCAATCCTCAGGTTCAATTTGCAGTCCCGCGCCATAAAGCTGGAGTTGAAAGGATGGGGTGTCGGGGTTGCGTGGGTTGCGTACTTTAAAGATGGGATACACGTCGAGACGCGTAGCTTTTATTACGTCAGAACTTCCTACATGGAGATGTGAGGGCGAATCGATGTGCAATCTAATGGGAGAACTAAAAATGATCGAATCAGGCCATCCTCTCTCCTCATACAAGGTTTTGGTGTCGAAGGAAAGCGGCCGTGTTCGAAAGTGATCGAAAAGAAATCCAGCAACACTCAATACAATAAGAACGAGGCCCGAACTCAGCAAAATGCATACTCGATTGGATTTGTGCATTAAGACCGCTTAGCAGTCGGCGACGGAGTGTACCAGAGACTCTCACCTCCCGATTAGTTTGAATGTATAGGTCGAAGGAGGAGCGCTTGGTGTAGACAAGGTGAACTCAGCGGACGCTGATTCAAATCGCTAACTCCGTCCCAAACGTCTTCGGCGGGTACCTGCGTTTCCACTCCGCACGCGCTTTGTTCAACTGCATCAGCCAGCGCTTGTCGAGGCCGCGACCGGGTGTAGGCTTGCAAAAATCACGAAGCGTGCCGTGCTCTCAGGGAGATTCTTTTTGTAGGTTTCCAGCTCTTTTTCCAAAGCCATACAATCACGGTTTTGACTTTTCGCCCGAACCAGAAATGGATTTGTTCCCGCGTCACGTCGGAGGGTATTCGAAACGCTGCGATCCTTGGTGACGCGGAAATGTCCCTTTGTGAACCTGCCGGAGACTCGGAAAGCCCGATGGGGTGAGGCACTGACCGTTGAGAAGATGAGGAAATGCGTTTGGGTTCGTCCCGAGGTTGTGGCTCAGATCGAATTCTGGAATGGACTGACGCGGATCATCTGAGGCATTCGAAGTTCGCGGGACTGAGAGACGATAAAGATGCTCGAAGCGTAGTAAAAGAGCAGTCAGCCGAGGGTTCAACCACGTGATCAACAAAAAGCAAGGGCGCATCAGCCGTTAGGCTTTTGCGCCCTCTTTAAACTGAGCCGTAAAGTTTCTAACCTCCCCGGTTCAATCTGGCGGCGTACGCACCGTTAGGATTGTTACGCACTCCATACTGTGCCGTGAAGGCTTCGAGCTTCGCAGTTCAATCTCGCCGCGCAGCCGCTGTTAGGCGAGCTGTGCGCTCTAACTGAGCCGTAAAGTTCTTAAGCTTTCGGTTCAATCTGGCGTGAAGATATTATTGTCGGTAAACATCGTCAATCAAATTCGCACGCAAGCTCTGTGAAAATCTGTGAACGACTGTGCAAAGTTCGTGGGCGTCGGATTCACTTGCCGTTCGGTTTTCTGCAGGGGTCGCTCTCTTTCCTCCAAGGTTCGCTGAGCAATCGTTTTGTAACACAGGATTGATTTTCCTCGCGCACATGTCGTGACGCTCAGACGGTCGACGCAACACTCTCTCGTAGTCGCTTAATCCCATAGCGCTTTGCCGGAAGGATCAATCTCCAGTGCTGTAATCAATTGGACCTGAACAGGGCAGTCTGTTCTTTGAATTCAGTTTCGCAGGCGAGTTTAGGCTTTGAAATTCCTGCACTTAAACCTCGAGATAGTGTTGCGACCACCTGTTGAATCCACCCGCATAACCGGACATTGAGGCCAGTTTCCGATTGCGGCGTTGACCAGACTTGGACTACGGCCAGGTCGTTCTGCGCAGCGCATTAAGGCCCCGAGGGCAATCGTCAGACGTTCAACCTTCGCGCAACTTTTTCGCCTGCGCACTCGTATCCCTTCACGAGCTGGGAGCTTACTTGATAAATCTGATTCAAGACATTCGGTATGGCATTCGCATGCTGTTCAAGCAGCCGGGTTTTTCGTTGGCAGCCGTGGTGGTGCTGTCCCTGGGGATTGGCGGGAGTACGGCAATGTTCAGCATCGTGGACGCGTTGCTGCTGAAGCCGTTGCTCATTCAGAAGGCCGATCAGATTGTGGGCTGTTTCAGCCGCGACACTCAGAAGCCGGATTCGTACCGCGCGTTCTCCTATCCAAACTACGCGGACCTGCGGGCCGACAACGGCGTGTTCAGCAGCCTGGCGGCGCACAACCTCGCGCTCGTTGGAATCAAGGAAGGCGACACGACACGCCGGGTGTTTTCTGACATTGTGTCGGCAAATTATTTTGCAACGTTGGGTGTCCCGTTGTTTCGCGGCCGGAGTTTCACTCTCGAAGAAGAACAACCTGGCAGCGAAGTCCCCAGCCTGATTGTCAGCTATTCAAACTGGAGAAAGACCGGAGCCGATCCGGCGTTGCTCGGCAAGACGCGGCAGCTTAATGGGCGCATTTTTACGGTTGTGGGAATCACCGCGAAAGGGTTCACGGGAACCAACGCGATGATTAGCCCTGAACTGTACTTGCCAATGGGCATGTATGAATCGATGAAAAACGATTTCGACGGACACGGGAAGCAGCTCGCGTCGCGGGATAACCATGCATTGATCGTTCTTGGACGGCTGCGGGAAGGAGTGACACAGCAGGCCGCCGACGCATCGCTGGCAGTGGTCGCGGACCGCATGGCCAGGACGTATCCGGGAGAGAACAAAGACCAAACTTTCATCGTTCACTCCCTCTCGCGGAACAGCGTATCGACAAGGCCTCCCCGCGGCAATGAAGTGGCCTTTCCCGCGATTCTCGTGATTTCGATGGCTGGGGTCGTACTGCTAATCGCTTCGCTGAATGTGGCCAATATGATGTTGGTACGAGGAGCCGCGCGGGGTAAGGAAATCGCAATCCGGCAAGCGCTCGGTGCAAAGCGTGGAAGCATCCTGCAGCAATTGCTGGTCGAAGGGCTAATCCTGGCGTTCATTGGGGGTGCAGCTGGGCTCGCGCTGGCCGCTGGCGGTAGTTCCCTGTTGATGCAATCGATGGCGCGGTTGGCGCCAATCGATCTGGTGTACAACGCTGCGCCGGATGTCCTTGTATTGCTGGCCACGACGGGATTCTGCATTCTCAGCGCGATCATCTTCAGCCTAGGACCGGCGCGTAGCGCTTCCAAAACTAGCATCGTGACCACTCTGAAGAGCGGGGACACTCAGGGGAAAGTCGGTATCGGCAGGGCCAGGTTTTCGCCGCGCAATTTGTTGGTAGTGGCGCAAATCGCTCTTTCCTTGACGCTTCTCACAGCGGCGGGCTTGTTCATCCGCAGCGCCAGAACGACACAGGAGGTACAGCCAGGCTTCCGAATCGAGAATTCGATACTGATTGAAGTGGATCCGAGCTTGGCCGGATATGACGAGGCGCATGGGCGGCAGCTTTTCCGGGCCGTTCTTGAACGCCTTCGTGCGGTTCCGGGCGTGAAGTCGGCGAGCATGGCGGCAACCGTTCCCTTTGGGATGGTTTCCCTCGGAAGGAACATTCAGCGGTCGAGCGATGCCCCTCGGAGCAGCTCGACATTGCAGGAAAGCGATGGGTTGCCGGTTCGTTTCAATCTGGTAAGCGAAGACTATTTCACGACGCTCGGCATCCCGGTGCTTCGGGGCCGCGCTTTCCGCAAGAACGAAATAGAAAATGGGAATGCGGCCGCGGTGGTTATGCTCGATCAACTAGCTGCCGAGCGTTTATGGCTTGGGGGCAATCCGGTTGGGCAGCACATCCGCCTCCTCGCAGATGGTCAGTCCAAAGGGAGCCGCGATGCTGAGGTCGTTGGGATCGTTGGTGGCGTACAAGAGGACGTATTTGGTGAAGGCTTGCAGCCTCATGTTTACGTGCCGTTCGGCCAGGAGTATCAGGCCGACATGACCATCCATCTGAAGACCACGATGGAAGGCGTGAATTTTCTCGAGTCGCTGCGCCGCGAGGTTAGCGCTGTAGACACCCGGCTGCCAGTAATTCAGTTGAGAACGATGCGCATTCATTTGGAGGCGAGTTTTGATTTGTGGGTCGTGCGCACCGCGGCGCGAATGTTCACGATTTTTGGCTCGGTAGCCTTGGTGCTAGCAATGGTCGGCTTGTATGGCCTGCGGGCTTATACGGTTGCGCGGCGCACACGCGAGATTGGAATCCGACTGGCGCTCGGAGCGAAACCCGCCGATGCCCAGCGGATGATTTTGCGGGAGGGACTGGCTGTCACATCTACGGGGGTCGTTGCAGGCCTCGCGCTGTCTCTTCTTGCCGGCAAGGTTCTCGCCGGCGTGCTCTACAAAGTCAGCGGAGTTGATCCGCTTGTGTTCCTCACTGCGACGGCCGTAATGGGGGGAGTTTCCCTTCTGGCATGTTATCTGCCCGCATTGCGGGCCTCGCAGGTGGACCCAATGGTTGCGCTGCGATACGAATAATTCATGGTCCTTCCAGGACCACAACGAACCATGAAAGAAGCAGCAACCTGATTGCTGAAAACAAACGGCTTACTCCTTCTTTCTAAGGAATAGTTCGCATTTGCAACGGCGGCCTAACCCCCGATTAGCTCGCATAACCGGACAAGGACAACATCGCGGTGATTCAGCTCCGCGCCACAGCTAAGGAAGTTTTTTGGGTATGCCAAAAACTGGCACATATTTGGAGACCTACTAACTCAAAGGGAGTCCCGTCAGCATCACGAGAAAACCGGCTGACCACAAACGCAACAGGTTCCGGCGTTGCGATTCAATCCATCGTCCAGCCGCATGCTTCCGCAACCTTCGCGATATGAGTTTCGATACCACGGAGATCGAACTTTGCTGCTTGTGGACTTCCGTCGAAGGGCGTGAACTGGAACGTCAGCGTTTTAGCCTTCGCGATTTCCTTTGCGAGCGGCACAATGGGTCCTGATGGATATTCCACAATATTTTGCGTGCTGTAGATGTCGCCCACCGCGAAAAGCGCTTTGTGATCCGTCGATTCGCTCCAGGTTTCATGCCGGGCCGACTGATCGTCCAGTCGAATTCCAACCGTGTGCCCCGCTTTCGGTCCTCCGTCCATGTCTTCCTCAATGTTTGCGGCCATTTGCCCCATGTCTACGAATCATCAGATAAGCACCTCCAATGAGGAATACGGGTCGCGACCGCCGACCCAGCGAGGACTAGTTTCATAGGCATGGCTTAAACTGCGCTCAGAACCAAACGCGACCCCAACCCAAAGGGCCCCCCTTCTTCCACACTTTCAAGGTAGATTGGGAAACACTATTCGGGTCCGCCTGATGACGTACGCGATCCGGGAGATCATCGAACTCTTGCAGTTGCAAGCTCTTCAGGACTGATGGGTGTATTCAAGCGATCGTTGAAGTTGGTGAGCCAGCGAAAGAAGCGATGTTCGCAGTGCTTGCAGCGGAACGGTCTCAGAAAGACTAGAGTCAACGGTCCGCGTTCAACAAAGCCCTTACGTTTTGATCTTCGGATTCCTTCACTCTTACATCGCGGACAACGAATCATAAAGACTCCACGGAGAAACGATTGGCGGTCGAGACCCACACCGCCGGTTAAATAAACCAAGTAAACGAACAGAGTTACAGCGAAGGTAGACACTGCGCCGCCGAGGATCATTAATACATGCATAATGAATTGGACTATTAATTCTTGGCCGCGGAGGCGCTAAGCGGCGCTGTCTTGCGTCCCCATTCAGGAACGAAGATGAAGTCCTTGTCGGCGCCGATCCGTCCGTAGCCACCCGAGTCCTCAAAATATCGCCGTTCGCATGTCTCATTCGGACAGGCGTAAAGCAGGATGGATTCCTCACCCATACCGTGAACCATGGCTGAAACCAGGTGCATTCCTAAGTTGTGTTCGTTACAAAACGGTGTGACTGAAACCATTGCGATGCCCATCCTTCTAAAGTGTGCTTGTCGGACGCTGCGCAGAACTGCTTTCGCGTCGCGGAGTTTCCTTCGCGATCGGATATTCGACTTGTGAACTGAAACGGTTGACGGGGATGCGCTGTCCCGTCTGTTGGTTGAAAATGAGATAGCCGCCCGGCGATGAAAGGGCTAGTTCCTGTATTCGCTCTTGGGCTGTTTCGACCGTTGCTGCTGCCTCGCACCAAAGTATGCAACCTGATTTCATTCGGAAGATGTCAAAAGGAGGAACCATGGACTGTTCACCTCTTTTTGTGGATATGTTTTTATATCAGTGAGGACGCCGCCAAACTGTCCCGTTTAAGACGGTGCGGCATGTCACCTTAGGACCGAGTCAAGCCGTTGTCCGGCTAGATGAGTCAAAAAGCGGCCCGGTCGGTGGGCCGCTTTTTTGTTGGGAAAGGAGGGAACCTCTCTGAGAGGTGCAGCGACTCTAGATTCTGCCCGTTGGCAAATCTGTCTTGTTCATGGCAGTGGCAAGAATTTCGGTCAGATACAGTTCTGATGCGGAAACGATTCACGAAAAGGCTGATTGGACCTTGTAGCGGGGACTCATTAACCCAGAGAGCCAAAAACTGTTTTGAGCACGAAGCGACCATTGCCGGTGACGAGTTGCACGCTCTGCGCGAGCGCTGGATACAACCTCAGCCTCACCGATCTGCGTTGCGCGAAAAGTGTCGGGGGAGATCGCTGCAAAGGAACGAATTCAAGCGCTCGAAACGCGGCTGACTGGCTGGAGTGCGTTTCATGCCAAGGAATCGGTGTCTATCGCAATGCGCCGTGCGCGCGCTGCGGCGGAGCTGGTTGGTATCTCGCTCGAGAAGCCAGCTGAAACCTCACTCGTTGATTTCCTGTTCCTATCTTCCCTTCAGATCTCAGCAATAGAGTCTGATGCGGCATTTTCATTCTCACAAATGTTCAGTGTCCGGCTGCCACCGCGGCAATCCTGCAAAGTGCGCTTTGCGCCGCCGTGATGGAATTGTTTTCAATCCCACTGATTTCGACCGGGCCGTTCAGCCGCTCCGCAATCGCAGCATGCGCTTTCGAAACGGCGAGCGTAATTCTGGATTTATCAGTCTCACAAAGTGCGGCAGCGAACGCTGTTCGCCAAGCTGAGAGCACTAAGGTGTTGGCTGGGTTCCCGTGGAGATTGAAGCAGCTGCGATAAAGGCTTTTGTCATTTAGATTCGTAGTCATGAACTCTTTCTGACGCTCGAGCTCTATTCATGTAAGACAACTGTTAGAAGCGATTTGTTAATCTTGATCGCGCCGTTGTATTCGATGAAGCCCATTTTTCTGAACTTATTCATGAACAGGTTCACCCGCGATCTTGTCGTGCCAATCATTTCCGCGAGGGTTTCTTGCGATACCTTTTGCAGCATTCGCTCGGGCTCGTCTTCCTTGCCGTAGCGAGCCAGCAGAAGCAGGGTCCTTGCTAGACGCTTCTCCGTTGAGTTGAAAAGCTGGTCGATCAAATCCGCCTCGACCCGAATGTTGCGCGAAAGCATGTACTTGATGAAGAGGTCAGACAACGTGGGTTCCGCGTGGAGGGCCCGGATCATTTCGCTTCTTCCAATAATCAGAACAGTTGTTGGGATAACAGCCGTAGCTGTGCCCATGCGGATCGTCTGACCCGCCATACCCCCTTCTCCAAAAAAGTCGCCAGGACCAAACAGCGCCACGACCGCTTCCTTGCCACTTTCGTTTACAACTGTGAGTTTCACGCTGCCCTTCTGGACGTACATCACGCTGTCAGCGGCTTGCCCCTGAGAGAAAATAGCCTGCCGTTTTTTAAATGCCTGAACCTGTCTCGATGCTCCGATCGACTGGAGATAAACCTCTGGATCAAATTGCCGATTGCGCTTCATTTTCATATTCCGAGTGGTCTACGAACGACATCCTCGATGATATCCCAAGGTCAGAGTGACGCTATCGCCATCGTCGCCGAATGAAGCATTTGAAAACAAAAGCTCAACTTCCCGCTCTCTTTGCTTCGCGATTCGTGGATGATACAACCTGCATACGTTTGTCGAACCGACCGGATTCCATGACCGGCCCTCTTCGCTGTTTCATCGCGTACATGGCCACGTCTGCTGTAGACAAGAGACTCTCAATTCGTTCGCCGTCCTCACGATAGATCGCAGAACCGACACTCACTGACAGATTCGGTCCTTTGCCATCGTTCGCAACGCTGTCACAGATACGGTTCGCGACGAGCGTGGCCGCCGCCGCGTTTGTTTCTGGCAAGACAAGGGCGAATTCGTCCCCACCGAAGCGCGCCGCTGTATCAATATCGCGGGAGCAAAACGATAGGACATCGGCGACACGGCAGAGGGCCCGGCTTCCGGTGACGTGGCCGTATTGGTCGTTGATGCGCTTCAGTCCGTCCAAGTCGAACAGCAGCAGGGCGAACTGCCTTCCCGTGCGTTCGCACCGCTTGATTTCCATATTGAGCACCTCGATCAGACGCTTATAATTGGCCAGGCCTGTCAGCGAATCGCTGGCTGCCTGCCGGCGCAGATGGGCTTCCAGTTCCCGCTGTTTCGTGACGTCTTCAGCAATCAGTTCGTACGCCCTTGTGTCGCCTTGCTCACTGACAACCTCACGACCGCTCAAGTGGACCTTCAAAGTGGTGCGATCCCTGCGCATCCAATCCATCTCAACGGCGTTAACCAATCCGGACTCGTTGGATCGTCGGAACAGCTCCATATACTTGGCGGAATCTCGAATAACGTCGTTCCAGAGATTCACCGATAGGAGTTCTTCTCTGGAAGCATAGCCAAGCATGGTGACCATCGCTTCATTCACTTCTAAAAAGTCGCCGCTGAGACCGCAACGACAAATGCCGTAGTTCAAATTACCCGTTAAGGCGCGATATCGCGCTTCCGATCGTCCCAAGTCCTTTTCAGCTCGATTCCGCTCGGTGCGCAACGATTTTTCTTCTTGAGCTCGATGGATTGCCACCGGGAGATGGCTGATGCCATCCATCTCGATGCAATCGCAGGCGCCTTTCAAAATGAGCTCGGCAACGGTCTCTCTTCCCACATGGTGCACTAAGTAGATCAGTGGGATTTCTTCCTTAATCTGTTGCAGTGAGTCGAGCGCCTGTGCCCCAAGCCAGTTCGAACTGGGATACTCGGCCAGGACGAGATCAAACGACTTCAGTCGCAAGTGCTCAGCGAACTGATCGGGCGTCACGACGAGATCGGACGTGACAGCAAATCCGACGCGCCTCAGCTCATACAGGCAATGCTCGACATCTGCGGCGCAGCGATGGACAAAGAGGATTCGCAGGGGGTGTTGTCGGCTCTGCGGTCCCCCCAACGGATGGGAATGTCGAATTTGCGTCGATTCGGGCATGCCAGTCTGACTGTTTTCTGGAAGCGCAACGCTCATGGGCCAGGGGAAATGATGAGAGCCCGCCGTCAATAGAGTAACCTGCGGAGAGGATCTAAAACTGTATCATTCGGCACACTTCCGCTAAACGCTACGGCTCCCTCGCCTCTAGCATCGTCAGCGCGCATTAACGTTTGACTGTGCCAAATGGCACGGATTTCTTAATTCCTCGATGCCATGATGCGTAATATGCGGCGAAGGAAATCGAAAAGGCAGTCCGACAAAGATTTGTTGTCTCAGGTCAAGAAAGATCTGGGAAAACCGCGCATCGCGAAATCCATTCGCAAGAATAATTCGAACGAAATCATGACTTCCGCTAATCGTCGAAGCGTCCCAAAGGGCCGCAGCGCAAAGTAGCCATCAATCGAGCCGCGTTGTGGGGCGACATACTTTGCATACCCCGCGGGCGATAAACGTTCTTCCAAATCTGCGGAAACTATTTGCCCGTGTTATCAGGCGGCTTGCGGTTCTAGCCCTTCGAAGAGCTGTGGCGACGGTCCGTCTGTCCGTCAGAATGGCCGTTAGCGTCCAGCCAGGACAGAAGCGCTCGGACGCTGCCGTGCGCTAAGGCGATGCTGGAATCCGCAGCTCCATAATAGAGATTGATCGTGTCGCCGTCGGGAGCGATCGTGTATCCACAGGGGAAAACCACATCCTGGACATCGCCCTGGCGTTCGTATTCCGTTTCGGGTCCAAACATCCATGAATCTCCACGAATGAGGCATTTCTCTGGCTGCTGGAGGTCAAACAGAGCAAGTCCGAGCCGATAAATCGAACTCGAGGGCGTCCTGCGGACGCCGTGATAAATCATCAGCCAGCCCCGAGGCGTCTCGATTGGCGGTGGCGACATACCGATCTTGTTTGCGTCCCACCAAGCGCCTCGCCGGGCTTCCAGCATCAGCTTGTGATTGCCCCAATGACGCAGGTCGGGCGAGAAAGAGATCCAGATATGGGCTCCGAGGGAAGTTAAGGGCCGATGGATGAGCGCCCAAAATCCATTCACTTTGCGTGGAAGGAGTGCGGCATCTTTGTCGTCGGGCGACATGATCACGCCGAGACGTTCGAATGTCCGAAAGTCCTCGGTGAGAGCCAGGGATACACCAGGGCCTCCACGAGAATATGACGTGTAGACCACCGCATACTGGCGCAGTTCGGGCACGTAAGTAATTCGCGGATCTTCCACTCCCCACAATTCTTCGGGGTGGTCCGAACTGGAACTGAATGTTGGCTTGGAATCAATCTGCCAACCGTCGATTCCGTTCACTGATCGGGCGGCGCACAGGTGCGAGAGCCCTCGACGGTCTTCGACGCGACACAGGAGAAGCGTTGACCCGTCAGGCAACCTTGTTGCGCCGGCGTTGAAAACGCTATTCATCGAATAGGGCCAGTCTTTTCCGGTCAAAATTGGGTTGCCGGGATGCCGGTGAAATAAGACTTCGTACTGGTTTGAGACGACACGGTCTTGGCCTTGGTCGATCAGAATAGTCATAGCGATTTGTTCTCCGTGCTGTCGGTTTCTTCCAAGCGGCGCATTTCCAGCATTGCCATCAGGAAAGAGAGCGTTGACTCCGCTCCTTGATTTTCATTAGCTCGGTCAGGATGCAATCCGTCTCGGCATCCGCCAGTTGTGGGGTCGTACAGCGAAATTTGAAGATCGTTATCGCCGAGGAACCAGTTGAATGCAGACCACGCTTCTTGACGCCAGCGGCCCTGCCCCGTCGTCCGGTAAGCTTCCACGCATGCAGACACCATTGCACATGCTTCGATGGGCTGCTGGTCGAAACGGGCCTTTTCAGTTTTCTTTGAATAGAACCCTTCGGACCCAATTGGTACGAAGTGACCGTTCACTCCGCTCCGTTGAATGGACATCAACCAGTTGAGGGCCCGGAGCCCGACCGCTTCGATATCAGCGTTTGCAAAGCGTATTCCTGATCTCAGGAGAGCTTGAGGAAGTCTGGCATTCGAGTACGACAAGCTGTTTTCGAACCAATCCCATTCCTCGGCTTTATATTTCTGGTAAGAGTTCATCAAGCGATCGGCTAAGGAATGTGCCGCTGTCAGGGCTGCTCGATCTCCGGGAAATGAATCCAGATACTCGTGCAGACCCAAAAGAGCAAACGCGCAAGCGCGAGGGCTGCGGAATTCCACGGCGGCGGGGACGGCAAGTTCGAACAGTCGGCCCGCAGCTCCTCTCAGTCCTTCATCTTTGGACTTGCCGAGTACGGTCCCCAATCCCCAAAGTGCTCGGCCATGACTGTCTTCTGAGCCCTCCGACTCTTGCCACTGGCGATCGTAGCTCAGACAATTTCTGAATCTCTTTGTCGTTTGATCGAAAGCAAGCCATAGGAAAGCCAGGTACCGCGACGCTAAATCGACCGACCCCGGCGGAGCACCGACACCGACCTGTTCCAGAAGGATCGCGACGATGAGCGCGCGTGCGTTGTCGTCCGTCGAGTAGCCTTCGGGATAGTTCGGGACAACAAAGACAGCGTGCTCAACGATTCCGGTGGCATCGGTCATCCTGTAGAGATGATCCAACTTGATGTCTGGAATCCTATCTAGAACTTTTTCAGTGTTTTTTGCGGAAAAGGTCGCCTGCGGATTCCGCAGACGCTCGTTATAGACCCGTTCAAAGCTTCCCATATATTCCTGCGCTACTCGATTCCATACCATGCCTCTCGCGTGGAGATAGGCGCGCTTGCGCATGGCGTGGCGCCCTGTCTCATCGCGCAAGAGTTCCAATGTTTTGTCGGCAATGGCATGCGGGTCATCAAACGGGACAAGAACGCCACGATCGTCCTCAAGAAGTTCGATTGCGTGCAGATATGGAGTCGAGATGATGGCTTTGCCGGCGCTGAGTGCTCGCGCAAGAGTGCCAGAGACGACCTGTTCCTTGTGCTTATAAGGCGTGATATAGATGTCCGCCGACCCGATCAACTCGCTCAGTTCTTGTGCGCTGACGAACTTGTTGTGAAAAATCACATGCGACGCGACACCCAGATCTCGCGCCATTCCCTCCAGGTAGAGCCGATACTGATCACCCTCGCGGCGACGTATGTGGGGATGAGTAACGCCCGCAACCATGTAGACGACATTCGGCTGGTCTGCAAGGATGGCCGGCAGTGCCTGAATCACGTTTTCGATGCCCTTATTGGGAGAAAGGAGACCGAAGGTCAGCATTACGATCTTCCCTTCGGTGCCGAAACAATCTTTATAAAAGTTAGGATCGATGAAAGGGACATCGGGAACGCCGTGCGGGATCATGTCGATCTTGCTGGCTGGGACATGGAAGACTTCTCGCAGAATCTCTGCAGACAGTTGGCTCATGACGATCAACCGGTCCGACAGTGCGGCGATCTCGTCCATTACCATTCGCTGATCGGAGTTGGGCTCACGGAGCACCGTATGCAGTGTCGTGACGACGGGCATGCGAAGAGCGCGCAGCAGCTCTAAGAGATGGCTGCCTGCCGGTCCACCGAAAATTCCGAACTCGTGCTGTAGGCAAACCAGATCGATTTTGCTGAAATTCAGGAAGTCCGCGGCCTGTCGGTACGACGACAGGTTTCCTTCGGATAGTTCGAACCGGACACGTTCAGGATAGAGATATCCTTCCTCGGTGTCGTTCACCGGGAGCGCCAATAACTCAGTCGCTCCGAATTCAGCGCTTATCGCGTCACACAAGTCGGTGGTAAAAGTCGCGATACCGCACTGGCGCGGCAAATAATTTCCGACGATTGCGACCCTGCTCGGAAGCACTGAACGAGGTCTCACCGGGAGGCGCACTTCCAGGCTCTCCTCGAGGAGCACAGATCCCGTGCCTGGTCCCCTGCGATCCCGATCCACATTGATGCGGAACAAGATTTCGCTTGAGGTAGTTGTATCCAAGGGTGACATCCAATTCCTGCCTTTCGAGCAGACTATCTCCTATAACAAAAACCGGCAGGTTAGTTCTAGTGTGGGCGGCGCACTTGCAGAACACTTCGTCGCGCTTTCCTAAGGTAGCAGGCTGTCCAGTTCAAAACTGTCCCTTAAAGCACAGTCAAAGCGATGCGTGTTCTGTAGCATTGCAAGCGAGACTCTTTGTCGAAGTCTGAGCTCGCCGCCGCACCCTCGCCCGCGTGTTCATCGCCAATGTGCGTTACCGCACAGTTTTCATCGACCGAAATCTCGATAATCAATTTCTGATTACAACCGGGGAGACGAACAATGCCCGACAGTCCCAGAGACGGCATCATCTTCATTCGAGAAGGAACAATTCTGCCGCCCATGCTTTCCGTCACGACCGATGCCTTTGTGGCGGGTTGGCGATTCGTCACGAGCCACAACCGTTTAACGCTCGCCCGAAGCATCGAAAGGTGCGGTTGGTACTTTTTCTATCTGGCAGGAGATATTCAGGCGACCGTTCTGGGCGGCAACACACGGAGCGTTCTCCGAAAGGCGCTAACAGCCATTCTAACCAAACACGGTAACGATCGCTTGAACTCGATCGAGATCACGTCGATTGTCTCCAGACGCTTCCTAGGCATCCCCTTTACGACGTTCACAGCGCACTCCCGCCAAATTCAGCAACATATCGCGTTGATTCCCGAGGCGAAGTTCGTTTCAAGCGTTACCGCTACTCCTGTCGTCGGTGGACCTGCCGCGAAACGACAACCGGCCCTTGCCTCCAGATCTTAGAAATTATTAGGTGAAAAAATGAAACGAATGCGGCGGTCGATTCTTTGCTTCGTTGCTTTGTTTGTCTGGGCTCCGATGCTTGACGCTCAAACCGCGGACCTGTCGAAGTACCGGGATTTTTCGATTGGGACCAGTGTTACCGTCGTCCTCAGCGGCACTGGACAGAAACCTGACGAAGTAACAGCGATCTCTAATCGTCCGGGATTAATCCAGCAGCTAACTTGGTGGCCGGGCACTCTTCCTGGCACGCCGATGCACAAGGACGCTGTTGAACATATCGTTTTCAATTTCTTCAACAACGCTCTATACAAAATCTCCGTTACGTATGAAAGAAAAGCTACGGAAGGACTCACGCCGGATGACATGATCGAGTCTCTCTCCGCGAAGTACGGCTCGCCTGCCAATGTCACTCCACAAACCGTCCAAAATCCGAACGACCGTTATGCAGCGCGGCGCGAGCCCGTCGCATCTTGGGAAGACGCGCAATATTCATTCAGCCTCGTCCGGTCTACTTTTTCAGACGATTTCGAACTCGTCGTCATCTCGAAGCGACTCAACGCGGAAGCCGAAACTGCCACGGCTGAAGCCGCCAAGTTAGATGAACAAGAGCGCCCGCAGAAAGATGCCGAGCGTCAGAAGAAAGAAACGACCGACCTCGAATTAGCACGCCAGAAGAACCAGAAAAGCTTTCGCCCCTAGTCTTCACTTCAGTTCCAGCCGCGACTGCGCTCATTTAAGGAATCGTTCCGAGGAGGATCAAATGGCTGTAAATGTCACCCCACTGCACGACCGCGTTCTTGTACGAAGGATGGAAAACAAGGAGACGGCGAAGGAAGGAATCATTATTCCGGATTCTGCAAAAGAAAAACCTCAAGAGGGCGATGTAATTGCCATCGGATCCGGCAAAGTAGAAAAAGGCCGCCGCGTACCGCTTGACGTCGCCGTAGGCGACCGAATCTTGTTCGGCAAATACACAGGTAGCGACATCACGATCGATGGTCAGGAGTATTTGATACTCCGCGAAGAAGAAATCCTGGGAAGACTCGGCGGCATAGCCAAAGCGGCATCGGGTAAAAAATAGCAATTTCATACACGAATCGACGGCGGTTCGCGAAAGTTCGATCACCCAGGAGGGTGGAGTTTTATGGCAAAGCAAATCGTAAGTGGTGCGGATTCGCGTCAAGCGATTCTGCGTGGCGTCAATATTCTGGCGGACGCGGTGAAGATTACACTCGGTCCTAAGGGGCGCAACGCAGTAATCGAAAAGAAATTCGGTAGCCCTGTCATCACGAAAGACGGGGTAACCGTTGCAAAAGAGATCGAACTCCAGGATCCGCTTGAGAACATGGGCGCACAGATGGTGCGTGAGGTAGCGTCCAAGACATCTGACGTGGCGGGCGATGGTACAACGACCGCGACCGTATTGGCCCAAGCCATTTTCCGCGAAGGAGTGCGAACCGTCGCCGCAGGCGCGAATCCGATGTCACTCAAGCGCGGGATTGACAAAGCCGTAGAAGTGGCGATCAGCGAAATCAAACGCCTCTCCCGCGAAGTTAAGGGCGAGATGATTTCACAGGTTGGCACGATTAGTGCCAACACCGACAAGCAAATTGGCAGCATCATCGCTGAGGCTATGAAAAAAGTCGGAAAAGACGGCGTGATCACCGTCGAGGAATCCAAGACGATGGAGACCACGCTGGAAGTCGTCGAAGGCATGCAGTTCGACCGCGGTTATCTCTCTCCTCATTTTGTCACTGATTCGGAACGGATGGAGTGCGTCCTCGAGGACGTCAGCATCTTGATTCACGAAAAGAAAATCAGCTCGATGAAAGATCTGCTCCCGTTGCTCGAGCAGACTGCTAAGACCGGTAAACCGCTTCTGATCATCGCCGAGGATCTGGAGGGCGAAGCTCTCGCTACGCTGGTCGTGAACAAATTGCGCGGCACTCTTCATTGCGCAGCCGTGAAGGCCCCCGGATTTGGAGATCGCCGTAAGGCCATCCTTGAGGATATCGCTGTCCTCATCGGCGGCAAGGCGCTCACGGAAGAGCTTGGGATCAAGCTTGAGAACATCAAACTCGAAGATCTCGGCCGTGCGAAGAAGGTGACGATCGACAAAGACAACACCACCATCGTTGCGGCCTCCGGAAAACCGGACGAGATCAAAGCTCGCATCAAGCAACTTCGTACACAAATCGAAGATACGACTTCCGACTACGACAAGGAAAAACTCCAGGAACGCCTCGCCAAGTTGGTCGGCGGTGTCGCCATCATCAAGGTAGGCGCCGCAACCGAGACCGAATTGAAAGAAAAGAAAGCGCGTGTCGAGGATTCGATGCACGCAACCCGCGCCGCTGTGGAAGAAGGTATTGTCGCAGGCGGTGGAACTGCTCTTCTACGCTGCTTGCCCGCGCTCGAAAAGCTTAAGCTCCACGATGACGAAGCAACCGGAGTGAATCTCGTAAAGCGCGCTCTCGAAGAACCTTTGCGTCAAATCGCCCAAAACGCTGGGTACGAAGGAGCCGTCGTCGTTGGGCGTGTGCGCGAATCGAAGGATGACAATTTCGGCTTCAACGCGGAAACGGGCGAATTCGGTGACTTGATCAAGGCTGGCGTGATCGATCCGGCCAAGGTCACGCGCCTCGCGCTCCAGAACGCCGCCTCCATCGTCTCTCTAATGCTCACCACTGAAGTTCTAATAGCCGAAGATGACGAGGAAAACACGGCAGCTGCGGTTGCGAACCGCGGCAGCGGTTACTGAGTTTCCAAAAGGATGCCATGAGATATTCGTGCGAAATCCCATATCTCTTCGCGATTCTACAGACCGATGAAGCCTATGCATAGAGCCGTTTACGAGGCAATTGAAGCGATGGAGACGAGACGCCTCACGCCTGTAAATACCGCCGAGAATGTTGCGTTGTTAGGAGCAGAAACCGGTTTACAAATGATTGCGGAACTCACCGCGAAGTACGTCTGAACCCACGATCCGCATCGAGGAGTGCATATGCCTGACAAAACGAAAACGTCAATCCCCGGTACTGTCAAAAACATCCTGCCGTCTTTTGATCCACGCGAGCAGATAAAGCCGAGATACATGTTCGCGATGCCGAGCCTTTGTACCAGGAACTTCGGGTTCCGAACTCGTTCCGAGATGAGAAGGGCCAAGAGGTGGAGCTCAAGAAAGGAGCTCAGGTAGAAATTCATATCGAAGTCGACAAGGACGCTACGACACCCAAAAAGGCGTGATCAGTACTCGATCGAACCATTTAAAACACTCAGGCTAAACCCTTATATCGCTTGCAGGATGCAATGCTCCTCTAGCTGGGTACTTGTTGGAGGGCGAATGCGCCGCAAAGCTGAAACTCACAAGCCGGGCACTGTTTTGAGGATCGTGGATGTGCCGGAAGTAAAAGAACAGCAAGCCGAAATCAGAACCGATGGCGCCGATCCTCTTTACGGGAAAGTCCGAATTGTCAATTTCCTATCCGATGAAGCGGGCAAAAAGATACGCCTCAAAGAAGGCGACGGTGTAGACGTTATATTCGGCTCGGACGACACCAAAGCCAAATAGCCAACGCGAGCCACGCTTGTCGGCCTTGAGTGGAGGATTCAACCCCTCGTCATGGGTTTGCGATACGCCTTGTCGTCTGACTGATACGAAATAGATCCAAACAAGATTCGAACATGTCCGCAAATGGACAGATATTCAAGCGGCCATGTTCTATTCTCTTGTCTGTGGGACAAACATAAAGCCTGAAGCGAAACACAACACCCCGCTATTTGGCCGAATACAGACATTCCCCCATTTACGTCACATTCTTCGCACGTTGTCGCACCAGTTCTCAGACCGACATTGAACAAGGCAGGAAGCTTTTGAGAACAGGTCTAGGCACGCACGAATCGTAGACCAGGTTTTTGCATTCAGCAGTTCCAGTTCTGACACCGGAGGTCAGTGATGAAACGCTATTTAGCCACGGCAGCATGTCTTACGCTTGCAGCAGGCGCAGTCTATGCTGCGAAATTGAACAAAGAACAAAAACGCCTTCAGGAATGTGGCACTGTCATGCAAGAGGTTCTCAACATCCCCGACAGCATCCCTCATGACCTGTTAGAGAAAGCCGAATGCGTCATTGTCGTTCCTTCCGTGATGAAACTGGCGTTCGGAATTGGCGCAGATTATGGCCGCGGAGCCATGGTTTGCAGAACGGGCGCGCACTTCCGAGGCGCATGGGGAGCGCCGGCAATGTACGCGATGGAAGGTGGCAGCATCGGCTTCCAGATCGGCGGGGAGGCTACCGACTTGATCCTGCTCGTTATGAATGGCCGCGGCATGGAGTCAATCCTTAGCAGCAAGGTGAAGTTGGGCGCCGACGCTTCTGTTGCCGCCGGACCAAAAGGCCGTGATGCTTCCGCTGACACCGACGCATGGATGAGAGCTGAGATCCTGAGCTACTCTCGTTCACGGGGCGCGTTTGCCGGAATCTCTCTCGAGGGTTCCACCATTCGTCCCGATGACGACGCCAGCGCACAGGTTTATGGTCACGCGATCAAAGCGAAGGAGATCGTAAGAGGAGAACACACGGGAGTGCCCGGTACGGGTCGTCAACTCGTCAACGCTTTGCGAAAGAGCGCACCGCACAACGAATCGGAACGCGCGTCGAATCAGTAGTTGAGACAGTTCACTCTGCCAGACTTTTCTAGCCCGGGCAGAGTGGAACCGCCGGGACGTGTCGCTGGTGCTTGCTAGGCCCCAGCAGCTTGCGCGGTTACTCCGAGACTGCTGATTGCTTCGGCTTGCGTAGCGTAGACGTTAAAAACCGTCAGCAGCCTCGTTACCTGCAGCACCTCATGGAACTTGTTTCCCAAGTCTGACAAGAGGAGCACAGCGCCTTGTTTCTTGGCGTTGACTTGAGCAGCCACCAGTGTTCCCAATCCCGCACTGTCGATATACGTTACATTCGCCATATTCAACACAATCTTTCGCTTCCCATCCGCTACTAGACGCTTTACCTGTTCGCGAAGAGCGCTACTTCCCTCACCTAGAACGACGCGCCCCTTCAGGGCGACTACGGAAACATCTCCGACTTGCGCGTTCAGAATAGTTAGATCCATGAGGCACCTCAGAGCAAACTTATGGACATTTAGCCGTCAGCGATGGTGTCAACGAATCCAAGCCGTTCATCAGGGCGACTCAGCGATGCCGACAAGAAAAGGCAACTGCGACACAAAGATAGTCGACAGAATGAGGACGTCTGGGACCCCGCTTAGGTTCTGTCTCGGGAAAATGATAACCATGAGGGCTGCTGTGAATCTGTCCTCTTTGGAACACGCGGAAAGGCCGGATAGAAAAGCGGTGCGTATGAAGTTAAGCAGCTCGACTAGGTCCTGGGGCCCGACTCTCACCGAAACGGTGGGAAGAGAGGTCGATTATCAGGTAGCAGCACCTACTGAAACGAGAACACCCAACTTGCACCGAGCAAATATCGCTCACAAAACAGTGCGGATGGAAGGATGGCGACAGAGGCGGCTTGGCTGAACAAAAATAGACTCACGGAAAGAAGAAAGAAAAAGCGTGCCTTGACATCAATCGGCCTTCTCATGGAAGGATCTGGGCGATCACTTCCGGTTGCCGACTATCCGCCACAAACAGGGGCTTCGCTCCCCACAACTCCGTCCGTGGGTCAAAAAAGCAAAGTTCGCTCCTATTGACATTCTATAGCAAAGGGCTATCTTCATACAGAGGCTCTGTAGGAGAGAACTTGCATCCGATCAAACCAACTTATTGCAAGGTACGCTTGAGATGATGATTCTCAAAGCGCTGGCGCTTGGCGAGCTGCACGGTTTGGGCGTTTCCCGTGCATCGAGCAATCACGAGGGGTACATTCCAAGTTAAGCCCGGCTCGCTCTTTCCGGCTTTGCATCGGATGGAAGAGCACGGCTGGTTGGTCGCCTGTTGGGGAGAGTCGGAAAACAAGAGGCGCCAAATACTACTCGCTAACCAATGCGGGACGACGCAATTGGAAACGGAAACCAAGCGCTGGGGCCGCATTGCGCTGGCGATAATCCGGAGACTCGAAGCCTCTTGAAGGAATCCTTATGAATTTTCCTCGCTTCGCAAGCTTGCTGCGCAACCTCTTTCACAAGCAGCGAGAGGAGCGCGAATTAGATGAAGAAGTTCGCGCCCACGAACAGTTGCTCGTGGACGAAAACATCCAAGCAGGCATGAACCGGCAAGAGGCCCGCCGCCAAGCGCGCCTTGAGCTCGGCGGAGTCGAGCAAGTCAAAGAGCAAGTGCGCGAAATTCGCGCCGCCCATATGCTCGATGTGCTTGGCTGCGATGTGCGCTACGCAGCGCGAACGATGCGGCGCAATCTCGCATTCACAACAACAGCTGTGCTGACCCTGGCCCTTGGAATTGGAGCAAACACGGCCGTATTCAGTGTGGTAAATACGGTGCTCTTCCGGCCCCTCCCGTATCCCGATTCGGATCGGCTCGTACAGATCTGGTCAACCAATCCGAACACGGACCACTGGGGTATGTGGACGGCATACCCGAGATTTGAAGACTGGCGCCGCCAAAACACTGTATTCGAAGAGATGGCCACCGCGCGAACTTGGGTGATTAACATAAAGGGCAGCGATCATCCCGAGTCGCTGCTCGGAGTCATCACCTCGTCGCAACTCCTCGAACTGCTGAGGATACGCCCGATACTTGGGCGGGGATTCCTGCCGGAAGAAGATCAGCCGGGCCACGATCACGTGATCCTTTTGAGTTATGGCCTGTGGCAAAGACGGTTCGGGTCAGATCCCGCTGTGATCGGCCGCACGGTGGAAGTCGGTCAAGAGAATTACACCGTGATCGGGGTGATGCCGGCTGATTTTCGATTTCCGCCGGACCTTCGTGCGTCGTATCGAGTCGATGCCTGGCTTCCGCCCGCACCCGATCCAAGCCGCGACGAGCGCGTGAGCAATAACTACTACGCCTTCGCGCGGCTAAAGCCCGGCGTGACGCTCGCGCAGGCTCAAGCCGAGATGGATGCCATCAGTCATGGACTCGCCGAGAAGTACGAAGCGGACCGCGGCCTGGGTGTGAAGGTAGACAGTTGGCAACGACAGGTGGGGAGCGAGGTGCGGCCGGCACTCCTGATCCTCCTCGGTGCGATTAGTCTGGTGCTGTTGATCGCGTGCGCGAACGTGGCGAATCTGCTGCTCGCGCGCGGAGCCGTGCGGCAGCGGGAAGTGGCGTTGCGGCAAGCACTGGGAGCAGGACGGGGGCGCCTGATCCGGCAGTTCATGACGGAGAGCATGTTGCTGGCTGTTTGCGGCGGAGTGGCCGGGCTGCTCGTGGCCTACGAGGGCTTGCACCTTTTTATCCAAATGGCCCCAGATATTCCGCGCCTCAACGAGACAACGATGGACCCGCGGGTGCTGATCTTCAGCGCTGCGCTGACGCTAGGAGCGGGACTGATTTTCGGTGTCGCGCCCGCGCTACAAGGGTTAGGGGCGGATTCACAAGGTTCGCTCAAGGAATCCGGCAACCGGTTGACTAGTGGCACTACGCGCGCGAGAGCTCGTAACGTTTTAGTGGTGGCGGAGATGGCATTGGCGCTGATGCTGCTGGTGGGAGCCGGTCTGTTGGTGCGGAGTTTCGTGCGGGTGCAGCAGGTTGACCCTGGTTTCAATGCGGAGAACGTTTTGACGGCCTTCGTGATGCTGCCGTCTTCCAAATACCCAGAGCCGCGGCGGCAAGCCCAGTTCTTTTATGAAGTGATGGAGCGGATAACGTCGCTTCCAGGAGTGGAATATGCAGGAGCGGCGGACTCAGCGCCGATGCTGACGAACGACACCGGTCCGGTTTCGATCGAGGGCCACCCTGTTGTACGGGACGAGGAAAAGATTGAAACAGAGCGGCCGAAGATCACTCCTGACTATTTCCGAGCGATGGGAATCCCTTTGTTACGCGGGCGAACCTTCACGCGGACGGACAATGAGGGCTCGCTTCCGGTGGCCATCATCAACGAGGCAGCGGCACGCCAGTACTGGCCGAGTGAAGACGCCATGGGGAAACGGGTGAAGCTGGAAGATGGCAGCGCGCCCGTTTGGAGACAGATAGTCGGCATTGTCGGGGATGTGCGAGAAGATGGGCTGGTTAAAGCAGCGCGCCCCGAAGTCTATGCTCCCCTGCTGCAGGCGCCTGTGCCATACATGGCGCTGATTGTGCGCACACGGAAGCAGCCGGCGGCGCTCACGGCGGCGGTGCGGCAAGCGGTGATGGCGGTCGACAAAGACCAGCCGTTGTTCCAGGTCGAGACCATGCAACAGGTATTGGACGATTCTGTGGCGGGCCGGCGATTCCAGATGGCACTGCTGGCTGTTTTTGCGGCGCTCGCCTTGGGCCTGGCGGCGATTGGCATTTACGGGCTGCTATCTTATACGGTCAACCAGCGCACGCACGAGATTGGCATCCGTATGGCACTGGGCGCAAAACGCGGAGATGTCCTGCATCTGGTGGTGCGAAACGGAATGATGCTGGCGATCGTTGGAGTTGTGCTAGGAACGGTCGGTGCGTTGCTGCTGACACGCTTCCTTTCCAGCATGCTGTATGGGGTAGGCGTTAACGACCCCGCAACCCTTCTCAGTGTCGCGACGCTGCTGATCGGTGTAGCGGCGCTGGCTAGCTACATCCCTGCGCGACGAGCGACGCGAGTCGATCCGATGGTAGCGCTGAGGTACGAATAATTGGGTCCGCAATTTACGGTCGGATTTCGAAACTCGGAAGTAATTCCACATCCTGGTAAGGTTCTGGAGAGGAGAAGTCAAGAAAAACACATCTCCTTCGGCCGGAGTTTTTCTTGCTTCTCAGTCCACTGGATGGAGCGAGATCTGTTCTGACCGCCCGCGCCAGGTGCTCGGTTGCTGGACACTATGGCCCAGCGATTTGGGTGTTCTCTCCCAGCGGTTTTCGTTCTGCTTTGCTGGTTTCGGAACCAACAGAGTTCGTTGTCCGTCGACCCTGCGGTGATCGGCGCTGCCATGCATCTCGATGGCTAAACCACCGTAATTCCACAACGGCCGTTTGGTGCGAAAACGATGCGGCGTTTGCAGGATGCCCAGCATCAAGGTGACGGAAAAATATTATTCGGCGTGGACCGACCTACGCCAGCGACAGGCGGAAGAAGATTTGAGGAGCGCCTGAGCTAGAGACCCAATCGTTCTCTAAGAATCGAAAGTTACGCCGCAGTTACGCGAGGAAAGTGAAGCCGTTAACTAGAAGTTATCTCATAAACACTTTCAAGCGGCTGAGCGGTTGAAACTTATGACAAACGGCGTAAACCGAGAGCATGGACCTTACCGACGCCCAGTGGGCGGTTCTCGAACCGCTGTTTCGTCCCCAACGACGAGCCGATGGGCGAGGGCGACCGTGGCAAGACACGCGTGCGGTACTGAACGGAGTCTTTTGGGTTCTACGCACGGGTGCTCCTTGGCACGACCGGCCGTCTCGCTATCCGTCCTATCAGACCTGCCATCGGCGCTTCCAACAATGGCAGCGCAGTGGACTGCTGACACGCCTGCTGCAAAAACTGGCCGAGGACTTACGAGACCGAGGGAAGCTCGATCTGAGCGAATCCTTCATCGACGCCAGCTTCAGCGGCGCGAAAAAAGGGGCTCTAGTGTCGGCCCTACAAAGCGCGGCAAAGGCAGCAAAATCATGGCAATCGCAGACGGCCATGGTTTTCCTCTCTCCGTGCACGTGGCCAGCGCTTCGCCTCATGAAACAAAACTCGTCGAACCCACGCTCGACCAACGCTTCCTTGCCCAGGCTCCCAAACGAATGATCGGTGATCGCGCTTACGACAGCGATCCACTGGACCAGCGCATCCACGAACGATATGGCGTGCAACTCATCGCGCCCCACAAATTCGTGCGGGTCGCAGCTGCCACGCAGGACGGCCGCGTTCTGCGCCGCTACCGGCGTCGCTGGAAAGTCGAGCGCTTGTTCGCTTGGCTTCATAACTTTCGCCGTACCGTAATTCGCTGGGAATACTACCCGGAAAAATTCCTCGGGATGGTCCAACTCGCTTGCGCCATCATCCTCCTGAGACATTTATGAGATGGCTTCTAGCTGAAAGCAAAGCCCGAAGTCTGGAGGCGCGGGTGGGCTTGATCGATTGCTTCTTTACCATTGGCGGCTTCACCGCGCACCACAAATTGCTTTGAATCCTCGATCAGCCGTCTCAATGCCCGTCTGACCAGGTCGCTGTCATCAACGATAAGAATGGATTTCGCCATCGCCCCTCACGTCGAGGTGACAGCCAACGCTGGAGAGCACCAAGCAAAAGGATTTTCTGTACGGTAGCGTACGCTAATTGCGGTCTAAGGTTCTATCGGGTTCTTGTTGTAGGCCGACGACGCCCGGAAGGAGTATGATCGGACTGTCTCACTAGCATCTTTCTGCCAATAATCTAACTTCCGGCAGTCCTTTGCGACATCTGACGATTTGATCGCAAAGGACATGCTATGTCTCGCCTCTCGAAACCACCGAACAATAAACCGTCGTCCGCTAAGAACGTTCTTGCAGGACAACCTGTAAAGAACAAGCTGCTACTCGCGCTTCCCAAGAACGAACGCGCCATCTTGTTTCCCGTGCTTGCGTTTGTACCGCTTCCCGTGGGCACGAAGTTGTCTGAAAGGGGCGTCTCGATTAAGTTCGGCTACTTCTTAAACGATGGATTGGCGTCGGTTCTCAACGTCATGCAAAGCGACAAGAGTATTGAGGTCGGTTTGAGCGGAAAGGAGGGCTTCGTCGGACTGCCTCTCACCGTGGGTTTCACGACTAGCCCGGCGCAAATCGTCATGCAGATCGGTGGCGGTGGGTTCAAGATAACTGCGGTAGACCTTCTGAGCGTACTACGTCAGTGTCCAAACCTGGCCATCGCTCTTGCACGTTTCTCACAGGAAATGGGTATCCAAGCGGCTCAGGTTGCTGCGTGCAATCGATTGCATGAAATGGATGAACGCCTTGCGAGATGGCTGCTCATGTCCCAAGACCGCCTCGATGGTAAGGTCGTGCCACTAACTCAGGATTATCTGTCCCACATGCTAGGCACGCGAAGGGCGAGCGTTACGGTCGCCGCAGGAATGCTTCAGAAGGCTGGATTGATTACTTACAAACGCGGAGCCGTCACAATCGACGACCGAACTCGGTTGGAGAAAGCTTGTTGCGAGTGCTACGGCGTGTTGACCGCGCAAATCAAGAAGTGGCAGTCCGAGGCAAATTAGGTTTGTGCGGATTGCGATCTGGATGAAGGTTCCTGCTGCGAATGGCTGCAGGCCAGGATTTGATGGACGCGGTTACAGACTTGCCGCTCAACAAGGATACGTGTTCTTGGTAGGCCCGAGAGAGACTGTCCACCGTCAAGCGAAAACAACTCAAGCTTGAGCAGTCGATTGGGATGACGCGGAACCTGCCTGCGTGTGCAGACGGTCGTTCTTGTCAACCCGTTCGGACTTCAATATTTCGAGGGCTTTTTGAGTGGCTAAAAGTTTCCGATGCTCCGCACTGTCTTGTTCAACCGGAGAAAGAAGTCGCTGCTCGATGGCTGCGCGGGCTTCGAGAATCCGGCTCATCATCACTTCATCATTGGTTTCACAAACCGCCGCAAAGTATGCCGTTTGCCATGCGTAACTGCCGTCCATTTCTTCCCTCCCACCACTGTTAATAGCACAATCTACCGATCAGCACGTCCGATGAAAAGCGAAAAAATGTCGAAAGTTACGATACCCGCAAGTACGGTAGCGTACTCTCGGTACCAAGATTTTTTTCCACTTGATATCAATAATTCCCCCGATTTTTAATCCACGGTAAGAAACGTTAAAATGCGTGCATGCCTGCCGATCCGAAGTGGGTGTTAAGTTGCAAAAACTGTCATGCGGAATGCGTCTACGCCGCTATCCGGGCTGACACTGAAAGTTACTTCCTTCCGAAGAAGCCGCAGGTTCCACTGAATTTCACTTACCAGTGTGAGAACTGCGGGCACGAAGATAAATACAGTCGGATTGATTTGAGCTACGCGACGAGACGATGCCCTCGCGGATTCAGTCCAAGAAGTGCGCCGGGGCCGCGGCCCAGCCGGGCCGCTGCAAGTGGATCGATCGATTAGACTTCGACGTGCGTCGTCGCGCCTTTCGATACGTAGTGGGTACTGGGTCCATCCAACGAGCCAATCTCCAGTTTGTTCACAAATTCATTAGTTCACGCACTTAAAGAAGAGTACGCTACCGTACTCAAAGTGCTTTTCGGCCTTGGCCGTTGTCTTAGTTTCCATCATGCGTCTCTCACTGGGTGTGATGAGGCGATGTCTGTGAAGCTGGACGGTGGCTTAGAAAGAGGTTTTATGTCATGTCCATCATGCGGTTCCGATAGTCAAACCGAATTTCGCGCCGAGATGATTATACATTTCATGGGGATCAAATATCTCGATAACCCCGGCGTCTTTGCGTTTCCAACGCTTCTGGTCTGCATGGAATGCGGCCACATGGATTCGATAGTCCCGGAGTCCGAATTGGCGTTACTTGTATCCGGCACTGCGTCCTTAACCGCGTAGCCCCCGTGCCCACCTCACGACTGTTGACGATGGGGCATTTTCGTCTCGCGGGGGTCATGCCGACCACGAACCACGCCTCGCTGACCACAACCGGCGCAACCGGGTACACGCCTCGGATGGTAGACCGCGAGGGCGCAGTTTGAAAACGGTGGCAATCAGATTGCCGTCGATCACACCATTCTTAACTCGTGGTGAGGTTGCCGCCACCGTCGCCCGTGAATTGGGCGTTCGCGTTCAAAACGAAGGCTGGCTTGCTGTCGATGGTTCCCCCGACACATACAACCACACTGTTCGAAGAACGATTGCCTGACGTGTTCTTGATCCAGATTGACTGGGTCGAACTTCCTGGAGTGATACGAATCAAACTCGGCACCGTCGCTAGGAACGCTCCAATTTGAGTCGGTCAAATCGATAGTGTATCCGTTGGGGTATGAATTCAGCGCGTCGATGTTCGCCGCCTCTCCGTAAGCTAGATTGGTTGGCTGTGATGGTTTCCTGGTAGTGACATGTTACTCCTTGACGGGCTTGGTCGCCGCCGCGTTAAGTTTTAGAGTTGCGTCCTGGATGTTTGCCTTGTACGTTGCGTCAGGCTGAATTTAAGCCTCGTAAAGGTGTTTCTATGGATCATCTGCCTCCGCACCGAACTCCGCCGACACAATTTCTCCACCTTCGTTGACGAGCCGCCCTCCGTCGCACGAGGCGGTAGAGGTGTGGTGGTTCCTGGCTGTCCGACGTGCAAGAAGCGCATCGGGACGCTGCCACAATTTCTCGATCACTTGACGGATGACGTGTTGCCTGCGCTGCTGGATCGGCTGTCCGCAGGTGAGGGCGGTGGGACTCGAACTGAATGAGAGCGCGTGCCTAGCTTACGTGCTGAAAAATGCGCGCAAGCCTCGATCCGGCCCAGGAAATAGGCGCTCTACTCGGCGCACCTCGTATGACGCCTAATACCGCAACACCTCTGAAGTCATTTCAACCTGAAAATCTTCTCGATATCGAAGAAGTCGCTCGCCGCCTTCGCAACAACGTTGCATGGGTGCGGGAAAAGGTTCGACGCCGTTCGCCGAATCCGATGCCCGTATACAATCTGGGGCGACATCTACTGTTCGATTGGGATCAAGTTTCCGAATGGATTCGCAACAGCCCGCGACTCAAACATTCCGCTCACAGACGACGAACCAAGGAACAAATCCAACGCGACACACTGAAGAAAGCTGCTTGAAGTTTGGAGGCGCGGGTCGGAGTCGAACCGACGAATGATGGTTTTGCAGACCATTCCCTTAGGCCACTTGGGTACCGCGCCTTCGTTTTTTCTGCGTGTTTCTATTCTATCCCCATCTATGCCCATCCCCACATCTATCCCCTCTGCGCCCTAAAACTGCCTATTTTCACCTATTTTGTCGCCCGTAACCCGTCGATTCTACAACACGCCCGAGTCACGATAGGATGTTTGCAGACCTCTCCCTTAGGCCACTTGGGTACCGCGCCAAACATTTGAGTATACCAAAACTCTACGCGGCTTTAGGACACCGGCGATGAAAACGGGCGCTCGCTATTTGTTTTCCGCGGTCGCACCGACGCGCGCTTCCCTCAAAAATCGCGCCGCTTCCTCCGGCGGAGTCGGGTTGATGTAAAAACCTGTCCCCCACTCGAATCCCGCCACCTTGGTCAGTTTCGGAATGATTTCGATGTGCCAGTGATAGTGATCGTTCGTCTCTTCGCCGATCGGTGATGTGTGAATCATGAAATTGAATGCCGGCCGGTCCAGTGCGGAATCCAATCGCATCAGCGCATCTTTCAGCATTTTCGCCAGGCTGGCGTAGATCGAGCTTTGGTTGTTCTCGAATGCCGATCCGTGCATCTTCGGCAGCAACCACATCTCAAACGGAAACCGCGAAGCGTATGGAGTCACTGTGATGAAATGCTCGTTCTCATTCACCACGCGCTCGCCAGTATCGCGCTCTTGCCGGATGATGTCGCAGAAAATGCATCGCTCTTTTTCATCGTAATAGTGCCAACAGTTGTCGACTTCCTCGCGCACGCTCCGCGGCACGATCGGCAGCGCAATCAACTGCGAATGCGGATGTTCGATCGACGCGCCCGCGCCTTCGCCGTGGTTCTTGAAGATCATGATGTAGCGGAATCGCTTATCGTTTTTCAGATCGAGCATGCGGTCGCGATAAGCCCACAGGACATCTTCCACCGCGCGTTCCGGAAGGCTCGCCAGCGTCGCCTCGTGCTGTGGCGTCTCGACGATCACTTCATGCGCGCCAACTCCATTCATTTTGTCAAACAGTCCTTCGCCTTCGCGGTCGAGTTCCCCTTCAATGCCCAGCGCTGGAAATCGGTTCGGCACCACACGAATACTCCATCCGGACGTGTTTGCCCCGCCGCCATTTCGTCCATACGCCAGAATTTCTGGCGGCGTTTTGCTTTCGCTTCCAGGACAGAACGGGCAGTTCCTCGGCCCGTTCACCACGACGCTCTCGCGCAGAAAATCCATGGGCCGACGCCCCCGCTCGGTCGAAATAATCACCCAGCGGCCCGTAATCGGATCTTTTCGCAACTCCGGCACAGCTACCCTCCTCGACCACCTTCAGGGATGTCACTAAGGTACGGCCAACGTTGTCTCGGAATTGTACCGCGTCTCCTCACCTACCGCCTGCCCTACCCGAGTTTCCGCCCAGCCTACATCTCTTCAAATCATTGTCAATCGCGACACACGAGCCTGCGGCCCGAGGTCGTCTTGAGCCTCATCAAGAACTCATAGAATGAATCGGTGGACGAATTTTAAAAGGAAACAACCAGGGCTCAAGCTCTCAATTGGGGACTGAACGCATCTTTGTGCAACCGCGCTTCGGGCGCCATCCAGGGACGGTTGTCGATCGCAAGCACGTCGACACGGCACGGACACTCTCCCAGGTGTCGTGTCCCCATGAAAAGCAACGCGGTGCGAATGACGGCTCGCTGCTCGTCGGTCGTGACGCACAGTTCCGGAAACCCAAAAGCGCGCCCTCGCGCACCGTTCGAGTTCGCACTTCGACAAAGACCAGCGTCCCACAATCGTATCCGATCAGATCAATTTCGCCTTTAGCGCTGCGCGGCGTATACTTTCGCGCCACAAAGACATATACCTCACAGAGCAGATACCAATACGCGCAGGTCTCGCCGCGCAGTCCACCGCACGACGCCAAAAATCAGTCGCGAGAAAATCATCATGCCAGATACCGTATGATCCTTATAACCGATAAGATAACGCCAAGTAGAAACAAAAATCCCGCGGGGCCAGGACAATCTGACGAACACCCGCGGGATCCGTAATCTAAACCACCGCACTGAACTTGCTCCACTCCAGCGCTGCTTTTCCTGCCTCTTTGTGTCGTTACTTAATTGTTTCGTTCTTCAGCAAATCTTCGAGCGTCTTCACTGCGAATTCCGCCTGCTCCTCGTCGATCACCAGCGGCGGGCAGAATCGCACGGTGTTCTCACCGGAGCCCAAAATCAGCAGCCCCTTGTGATACGCCGCATCGATGATGCGATTGCGCAGTTCAGGAGCCTTCTCCTTCGTGTTCTGATCTTTCACCAGTTCGATGCCGATCATCAGGCCGCGCCCGCGCACGTTGCCGACGTTCTTCAGTTTCTGCGTCCAATCCGCGGTCCGCTTCATAATGTACTCGCCGACGCGCTGCGCGTTTTTGATGTATTTCGACTCCAGCAACTCAATCGTCGCCAGCGACGCTGCGATGCACACCGGATTCCCGCCAAACGTCGACGCGTGTGCGCCAGGCTTCCAGTTCATCACGCTCTCGCGCGCAATCACCGCGCTCAGCGGCATGCCCGACGCGATACCCTTAGCCGTGCAAATGATGTCCGGCTCGATTCCCGCGTGGTCCGAGGCCCACCACTTGCCGGTGCGTCCCATGCCCGACTGCACTTCGTCCGCAACCAGCATGATTCCGTACTTGCGGCAGATCGCCTGCAGGCCCTTCAAAAATTCCACTGGCGCCGGCATGTAACCGCCCTCGCCCTGAATTGGCTCAATGAAAATTCCCGCCACTTCTTCAGGGTCAACGCGCCGCTTGAACAATTCATTCTCGAGATAGCCGAGGCAATCCGCGACGACTGTCTCCGCGCCCTTGCCATACATCCCGCGATACGTATCCGGATACGGCATGTGAAACACGCCCGAGATCAGCGTGCCGAATCCTTTGCGCTGCGCCGACTTGCTCGCCGTCAGCGACAGCGCGCCCATGGTGCGTCCGTGAAATGCGCCTTCGAACGCGATGATCTTGTCGCGCCGCGTGTGATACTTCGCAAGCTTGATCGCCGCCTCGACCGCTTCCGCGCCCGAGTTGCCGAAGTACACGCGCTTCGGCTCTTCCCCCGGAGCTATTGCACTCAGCTTCGAAGCCAGCCTCGGCATCCCCTCGTAGTAGAAATCCGTACCCGACATGTGCAGCAGCTCCGCCGCCTGTTTCTGCACGGCCGCCACAACATCGGGATGGCAGTGCCCGGTCGCGCAGACCGCAATGCCCGCGGCAAAATCCAAAAACACGTTGCCATCGACGTCCTCGACCATCGCGCCATATCCGCGCTTGGCAACCAATGGGTAGTCGCGCGTGTACGACGGCGACACCCACTTCGCATCCTCTTCCACAATGCGCCGCGCATTCGGCCCCGGCAGCGCCATATTCAGCTTCGGCAGTTTCGTCTGGTTCTTCGAATTTGTCGTCAATTTCGTCTCGATAGCAATCATCGTTTCCTCCGTGGGAAAGGCCGCAGCGAATAAGAGTCGGCGGCAGGTCAGGTCGTTAAGTAATTGAAACGGAGTCACTTACAGGTAGGCGGCAACGGATGGACCTGGCCATCGCAAGGTGCGGCCTGTAGAAGGAGGGTACTTAGTCGACGCCGTAGAGGTTGGGACGGACGTCAGCCGGAGAGGAGATCCCCACGAACGGATTGAGCAGATTGTGGTTAGCGTGATTCATTTCCGTTTCCAGCGAACAGTCCCATCCCGGCTATCTTCAAGCATTATACCACGGTCCGCAAGCTCTTTGCGGATCCGATCCGACGCCGGGAAGTCCCGCCGTTTCCGCGCGTCCTGCCGCTCCGCCACCATTTTCTCGACGTCCGCGTCGCTCATCGCCCCATCGCTCGCGCCATATCCCAGCGCCGCCAGTTTCCCGGCATCCGTGTCGGCGATCACCGCAAACACCCGGTCGAACGTATCCAAAAACTTGCGCGCCGCCGCCACGTCGCCCTGCCGGAACTCGCCCTTGTCAATCGCGATGTTCACGTCACGCACAAAATCGTACGTCGCCCCTAACGCCATCGCCGTATTCAGATCGTCCGACAGCCCCGCATCAAAATCATTCGCCGCCTGAGCGATCCTCTCCGCCATCCCCGGCGCATTCCCCTCCGGAAATTTCTCGCGCGTCAGCCGATCCGAAAAATTCCGCAGTCGCTCCACCGCGCTCGCCGCCTGCTGCAACCCATCAAACGTAAAATTCAATTGCCGCCGGTAAGGCACGCTCGCCAATGCATACCTCAACGCCGACGGTTTGTACCCCTTCGCAAACAAATCCCGCAGCGTAAAGAAATTCCCCAGCGACTTCGACATCTTCTCGCCTTCAACGAGCAGATGCTCCGCGTGCATCCAGTACTTCACAAACTGCTTTCCCGTCGCGCCTTCGCTCTGCGCGATTTCATTCTCGTGGTGCGGAAACGCCAGATCGATCCCGCCCGTGTGAATGTCGATCGTTTCGCCCAAAGTCCGCATTGCCATCGCTGAACACTCGATGTGCCACCCCGGCCGCCCGGGACCAATCGCCGACTCCCAAAAGTGTTCCCCCGGTTTCGGCGCCTTCCACAGCGCAAAATCCCGCGCGCTCTCTTTCTCATACCGGTCATTATCGACGCGCGCGCCAGCCTGGATTCCCGTCACATCGATTTTCGACAACTTCCCATATTCCGGAAATTTCGCGATGCGGTAATAAATCGATCCCTCGCCCGCATACGTAAACGACTTCTCTTGCAGCCGCTGGATCAACTTCACCATGTCATCGATATAATCCGTCGCTCGAATCCAGTGCTCCGGCGCCTCAATCCCCAGCGTCTCGCAATCGTCAAAAAACGCCTGCACAAATTTCGCCGTATAGTCGCGAATCGAAACGCCCGCGGCCGCGGCGTTCGCAATAATGCGATCGTCCACGTCTGTCAGATTCATGACATGGTTCAGCGCAAACCCGCGCAGCTTCAAAAACCGCCGCAAAATATCCTGAAACACGAACGTCCGGTAATTCCCGATGTGCGCGTAGTCGTACACCGTCGGCCCGCAGGTGTAGATGCTCACCTCGCCCGGCCGTTGTGGCACCAAGGGTTCAACCTTGCCGCTCAGCGTGTTGTGCAGTCGTATTTCGTTCATATCCCCGTCAGTGCCACTTAGACGACCAAAACAAAAGGAGGATTCTATCCGACCCATCGCAAACTATGTAGTGCAGTCTCATATAGTCTGCGTCAAACGCCCACCCACCCTTCCCCTCTCAACACCGCCCCGCCACTTCTCCGTTGCCACCCTCCTTCGCCTTCTTTAAGATACCCGCAGCATCCATGGCGGGGTCATAGTCCGCGTCCCCGCGAGCCGTCCGAAATTCGCGCCCCATCAATGAGGAGCCCTCTCATGTCAAACCGTTCCCTCTCCATACGCACTATTACGTCCCTGATCGCTCTCGCGTCCTTCGCGAGCCTTACCGCAATTCGAACCCAAGCGCAGACGCCGGCGCCCGCAACCAAACACCGCGTCGCGGTCATGAACTTTGACTACGGCACCGTCCAATCCTCCGTCTCCGCCATCTTCGGCACCGACCAGGACATCGGCAAGGGCATCTCCTCGATGCTCATCGAAAAGCTTGTCAAAGACGGCCAATATTCCGTCATCGAACGCGCGGCCCTCGACAAGCTCCTCGCCGAACAAAACTTCTCCAACAGTGATCGCGCCAACCCCACCAGCGCCGCCAAAATCGGCCAGCTCCTCGGCGTCGACACCATCATCATCGGCACCATCACCCAGTTCGGTCGCGACGACAAGCACACCAATCTCGGCGCCGGGGGCTACGGCTCCAAGTTCGGCCTCGGCGGCATCGGCACCAAAAACTCCAAAGCCGTCGTTGCCGTCTCCGCCCGCATGGTCAACGTCAACACCGGCGAAATCATCTCCGCCGTCACCGGTAACGGTGAATCCTCCCGCGGCGGCACCTCGCTCCTCGGCGCAGGTGGCGGAGCAAGCGGTGGTGGCGGTGGCGCCGTCGACATGGGCAGCAGCAACTTCGGCAACACCATCCTCGGCGAAGCCACCCGCAAAGCCGTCGACGACATGGGCACGCAACTCGACGCCAGCGCCACCAAAGTTCCCAGCGTCAAACTCGAAATCAACGGCCTGGTCGCCGACGTCACCGGCAACACTCTCATCGTCAACGTCGGCAAGAAAGCCGGCATAAAGGTTGGCGACATTCTCGACATCAGCCGCCCCGTCCGGGTCGTAAAAGACCCGGCCACCGGCAAGGTTCTCAAGTCCATCACCGACAAAATTGGCTCTGCAACCGTCACCGAAGTCGACGACGACTCCGCCACCGCCACCTTCTCGGGCGCGGGCGCAGCCAAAGTCGGCGACGCCGTAAAAAACCAATAACAACAACCCCATCCCAGCACTTCATCCGGTATTTGTAGGGGGCGGGCTTCAGCCCGCCCTTTCCACATCATCTCCCCTCAATCAGCGCCCCTCGCGCCTACGGCAATCCCCCTCCGTCTCTCCCAAAATCGTGTATCCTCCCTCTTACCAACCCCCAGCCGCTTTCCGGAGGCCACTTTGACCACTGGATTCACCATCGGGCAACACATCGGCGATTACGAAATCATCTCCATCCTTGGCGCTGGCGGCATGGGCAAAGTCTACAAAGTCCGCAACGTCATCTCCGAACGCTTCGAGGCGATGAAGATTCTCCTCCCAGACCTCACCTCGAACCAATCGCTCGCCGACCGCTTCCTGCGCGAAATCCGTCTCCTCGCCACGCTCCATCATCCCAACATCGCCGCCCTGCGCACCGCGCTCACCTACGAAAATCAGCTCGTCATGATCATGGAATTCGTCGAGGGTGAAACCCTCGCCAATCGCATCGCCCGCGCACCGATGTCCACCGCCGAGGTCGTCAACTATTCCGACCAGTGCCTCGCCGCTCTCAGCTACGCGCACAAGCAAAGCATCATCCATCGCGACATCAAGCCCGCCAACATGATGCTCACTCCCGACGGCGTCGTGAAGCTCATGGATTTCGGCATCGCCCGCTCGTCCGCCAAAGACGGCTCGCTGACCTCCACCGGCACAACGCTAGGCTCCCTCAACTACATGCCGCCCGAGCAAGTACGCGGCGAAAATGCCGACGCGCGTTCCGACATCTACTCTTTCGGCGCCTCGCTCTACGAAATGCTCACCGGCAAATTGCCGTTCGAAAACGATTCGCAATATGCCCTGATGACTGCGCAGCTCAACAACGATCCTCCGCCGCCGATCACCATCCGCGGCGACCTTCCCCCCGCGCTCAACCAGATCATCCTGATGTGCATGGCGAAAGATCCCGAGAAGCGCTTCCAATCCGCCGATGCCCTGCGCGCCGCAATCAAAACCGTTCCGGTCAGCGACCTGCCTCCCGCAAAAACCACCGCCGTCCCGCAAGCCCCCGCCGCAACGCCAGCTCCCGCCGTGCGCCCCGCGTCCGGGTCTACAACCGTCCTGGATACCCCGCTGCCGCCAGGACCTGGCACGATTCCGCAGCCGACGCCAACGCCAGCCGCGCCGCCACCCATGGCCGCGACCCAAGCCGCACCGCCGCCGGTCGCCGTCGCACCGCCGCCGGTACAACCTCGTCCCAGCAGTTCGAGCCGCGGCCTCTGGCTCGCCATCGGCTCCCTGGTCGGCGCCAGCGTCCTCATCGCTGCCGGCATCTACATCCCTCGCCACATGGGCACCCACGCCGATCCCAGCGCCAGCTCCGATTCGCCTTCGGTTCCGCCCGCACCTGCTTCGTCTTCCGATTCGTCGACTCCGTCGAGCCCATCGGGTCCCGCCACCAGATCGACTCCCTCACCTGATTCGCCGGTCTCCATTCAAGCTCCAGGCGTCGGTATCTCCGTCGATGACAAAGGCAACGTAGCAATTAAAAGTCCGGGTGGCAGCGTCAGCGCCACTGCCGACGGCGATGTCCAAGTCGCGAGTCCTCACGCCTCAGTCTCTGCGACCAAGGACGGCTCCGCATCCGTCACCGGCGGAGGTGCTTCCGTCCGCGTAGGCCGCAGCGCGTCAGCTTCCCGCACGCCGTCGGCGCAAGCTCCAACAGCGCAGCCGCCCAGCGCACCCGCAGCCGTACCGCCTGCCGATGCAGTACCAAACGCCCAGGAAATTGGGCGCCTCACCGAAGACGGCGAAAAACTCGGCGTCCGAGCCGACACCGTAAACGAAGGCCTCAACGCCCTCAAGCAGCAGCAATCCGCCTCCGGCTACGGCCTCCGCTCCGACATGGTCGCCAGCCAGCAGCGCATGACCTTGTTCCTCAACAAAGCCAACAATGCGCTCCAACACGGCGACACCGCCAACGCCCAAAAATATTTCGACCAGGCCGACGGCGAAATCTCCAAACTCGAAAAATTCCTCGGCCACTAGGCATTGTATACATCGGCTCTTGTTGGCAACCATTGACATCGCAGCACGAGCGATATGCCTTACGCTTTTTCCTGCTATGCAAAAAGGACTAGCCTAAGCCCAATATTGTTCTTGATTTTGGTACTGCAGAATCGCCTGAGGTCTTTCGGAAACGACAAACATGGCTCAAGCGCGAGAGGCGACCAGCCGTTCTTTGCTTCCCATGCCTTCGAAGCTCCGGAATTCTGAGAACGACATCAAGATCGTTCCACCCGACAAATTCGACGCCCTCATTCCTAGACTTCTTAAACAATGCCAAACGCTAAGAACGTGGATGATGGAGTTCCGATGCGTGCGAGGAAATTGCCGAAGTCCGATAGACGTTCTTGATCCAGCAGGACAAATGACAAGTCTTTTGTTACAGCCCAAATCACTTCGACCCCGTCGCGCATTTCATCCTGGACGCGTTGACTTGCCTCCCCCGCCCCACTACTATCTCCGTCAGTGCCCGAAGCCCCAGTCTCTATTGGTCAAGTAATTTCCCATTACCGCATCCTTGAAAAACTAGGCGGCGGCGGCATGGGTGTCGTCTACAAGGGTGAAGACACCCGCCTGCACCGTTTCGTCGCACTCAAATTCCTCCCCGACTCCGTCTCCAAAGATCCGCAGGCGCTGGTCCGCTTTCAACGCGAAGCCCAGGCCGCCTCGGCCCTCAATCATTCGAACATCTGCACGATCTACGACATCGGCGAAGAAGACGGCAAAGCCTTCATCGCCATGGAGTGCCTCGAGGGCGAGACGCTAAAACACACGATCGCGCGCCGCTCACTCGATCTCGAATCGATTCTCGAACTCGCCATCGACATCGCCGACGGCCTCGACGCCGCCCACTCGAAAGGTATCGTCCATCGCGACATCAAGCCCGCCAACATTTTCGTGACCGCCCGCGGCCAGGCCAAAATTCTCGACTTCGGTTTGGCGAAAGTCGCCGGCGCCCGCTCCCAACCCGCAGTCGGAGATACCCTCGCCACCGACGGCGGCGCCAATACCGATCAGCTCACCAGCCCGGGCAGCACTCTCGGCACTGTCGCGTACATGTCTCCCGAACAAGCACGCGCCAAGGAACTCGACGCCCGCACCGATCTGTTCTCCTTCGGCGCCGTCCTCTACGAAATGGCCACCCGCCAGCTTCCATTCCGCGGCGACAGCACTGCTGACATCTTCGACTCCATCCTCAACCGTCAGCCCACTCCGCCAACACGCATCAACCCCGATCTCCCGCCTGACCTCGAACGCATCATCAACAAAGCCCTCGAAAAAGATCGCAACCTCCGCTACCAGCACGCCGCGGACCTGCGCGCCGATCTCAAACGCCTCGAACGCGACACCAGCTCCGGCCGCGTCCGCATCTCCGACGTGAACACGCCTTCGGCTGGCTCCAATCCAAGTCTGGCCGGAACCGTTACGCCAAATCCGTCCGCTTCATCTCAGGCTCCGGCAGCGTTTGCGTCGCACTCCACCGCGGCCGCCGCAGCTCCCGGCAGTTCAGCCGTTAATGCCGCCGCGCCCGCCGAACCAAAAAGCTTCACCGGTCTGTGGATCGGAATTGCGGTCGGCGTTCTCGTACTCGCAGCGGCCATCGGCGGCTACAGATTCCTGAACCACAAAACCCCGCTGAATCTCCACGACATGGAAATCAGCAAGCTCACCCAAACCGGAAAGGCCAGCGGTGTTGCCATTTCGCCAGATGGTCAGTACGTCGTGTACGTCCTCCGCGACGGCGAAAAGCAGAATCTCATGGTCCGCCAGGTCTCCACCGGCTCCGACGTCTCCGTTATGCCGCCTGCCGTCGTGACCTACCACGGCCTCACATTTTCTCCCGATGGCCAGTACATCTTCTTCAGCGCGTCCAGCAAACAAAACAGCAACTTCAGTACCCTCTACAAAATGCCTGTCCTCGGCGGGACGCCCGTGCAAATTCTTGTTGACGTCGATACGGGACCAGCCTTTGCGCCCGGCGGAAAACGCTTCGCATTTGTTCGGGGTGTTCCTGAAAAGGGGCACGTAGGCCTATTGCTCGCCAACACCGAGGGCACTGGCGAACACATGTTGGTCGACAAGGTCGCCAGGTTCCCTGGTGACGCGTACTTCCGCCCGGCATGGTCTCCCGACGGTAAGACGATCGTCTACACTCTTTACGAATCGTCGAATCGTCAGTCGCTCTATGCCGTATCGGCCGACGATGGTTCCGCCCGCGTCCTCTTCACGACTCATGAAGGACTCGGTCAATCGGTATGGCTTCCCGATGGCAGCGCCCTCCTGGTAGTCCTCCGCGAGCGCGCCACCAACCGCGGTCAGATCTGGTCCGTGAATTATCCCTCCGGTGAAGCCCATCGCCTGTCCAACGACCTCACCAACTACAGCCTTGTTTGGCTCGACATGGCACGCGACGGCTCCTCGCTCGCCGGCATTGAAAACGACCGCGTGTCCGATCTTTGGGTCATGCCCGGCACGGATTCCTCGCGCGCAAAGCAAGTTACCTCCGGCGGGTCGCCGGTTTTTGTGGTCACGACGTTGGGAAAAGATCAATTCGCTTATATCACCGACGCTGGCGAGATTTTTTCGGTTTCCGCGGACGGTAGCAATCGCACCATGGTCGCCGGAACCGATCAACACGCCATTTTCGCGGCTGGTTGTGGAGATGGAAAGCACATCGTGTATCAGAAGCGCGAAGGCGATCGCGCCGAAATCTGGCGGATCGACGCCAACGGAGCAAATCCGACGGCACTGTCATCTTCAAAGTCGAGCGTCGCCGCGCTCTGCTCTTCCGACGGCAAGTGGGTGACTTTCCGCGCTGAAGATCCAGCCGCCATTTTTCGCGTTTCCATCGATGGAGGCGAGCCTCATAAGATCGAGACCCCAGGTTCGCCGATCAGTCCCGGTTTAATCTCGATCGACGGTACGTCCATCCTCTTCCTGTGGCAGGATCCGGACAACATGAACGCCGGTATCCGCTACATCACCTCTTCGATCAACGGCGGCCCCGTCGTCGGTTCTTTCGAACGCATGATCGGCGGCGGCATCCCGACATGGTCACCCGATGGCAAGTCCTTCGACTATCCGGTTATCCGCAACGGAATCTCCGATGTATGGCGTCAGCCTTTGGCCGGCGGCGCCCCAAAACAACTCACCCATTTCACCTCCGACCTCATCGCCACCATCGCCTGGTCCGGCGACGGCAAAACCCTGGTCGCCTCCCGCGGCACCCGCTCCGCCGACATCATCCTCCTAAAAGCCGCAAAACCCCAGCAGTAGAATCACAAAAGACAGTGCCCCGCCAAGGGTTCGAACAAATCCCCGTTCCGACAACAGGGGAATGTGCCCCTCAACCCCTTTTCCCAAATCGGTCCTTTAACAATACGTAACCTTGTGGTAATCTTATTTGAGACGTCGCCTCAACCAAGACTCCGCTCACTCAGGAAGATTTTGACGTCTGCAACCCCACTTTTTCCAAACGACTCCCAGACAAGGCATTGATTTCGAGTTCGCACTTCGCGCAACATCAACAATCTAAACCACTTCCAGCATCCACAAAAATTGACGGAGTATACCCCCGAAAAGCAAACTCCAGCGAAAGGTTTGTTCGGGCGCGGCACCGCCCTGCCCTGATCCGCGAAGGACGCGCCCCACTTGGCAGCATGTCCACCGAACCGCTCTACCTGAGAAACTCTGCCCGGTGCCGGACCCGCTCCGCCTCACTCAACCCAAACCACCCCTCCGCCAAATCGCGCACGCGTTCGAGTTCGCGCTGCATCTCGGCGTGCTTGGCTTCCAACTCCGCCGCCCCGGCATCAGCCGAAACAAAAATCGGAGGCGCGAACAGCATCACTGTTCGCGCAAACGGCTTCGGCATCAAAAAATGATCCCAGGTCTTCTCAAACGTTTTCCCGCGATCGACGCCGATGTGAAACACAACCACGGGGCACCCGGTCTTTCGTGCCAGCATCACCGGCCCGGGCTTGGCGATGTATCGCGGCCCGCGCGGCCCATCGATCGTGAACGCGCAATCTTTTCCCTCCGCGAGCCGTCTCGCCATCACCGCGAGCCCGCGCAACCCGCCGCGCGAAGAACTTCCCTGCGCCGTCCCAAACCCGAGCCACTCGATCACCTTCCGCGTCCACTGGCCGTCGAACGCGGTGGTATTCATCACCACGATGCCGCGGTTGCGCGCCCACCACACCACCGGAATGATCACCCGGTGCCAGAACGCAAAAATGCACCGCTTGTTCGACGCAAACGTGCGCTCGGCGTGCTGCCACCCCAGAACTTCGTACCGCAGCGTCGGCCCCAGCATGCGAATTACGCTGTACACCGCACCTGCAATTATCGGAATCTGTATGCGGCGCGACCACTTCAGTTTTGGCAGCCGAGTGTCGTAGTGGACGTTCACGTCGGCGGTCGCATCAGAGACAGCGGGACTTTCCGGTGCATCGCGGATCGGTTCCCGCGTTGCCCGCGGGCCGTTTGACGGTTGGTCGGCTGATTCAGGCATGAGGCTCGGCGTATAGTATAGCGACCGCAGGCGCAATGGTGCGGCGCGTAGGCGGTTTTGAGATCACGGGATTGGGGAGCACGGACGGTTGGAGCAACAGCCCAAATTCATGGCGGTTCGAGACGACTGCGGAGCCGCACGCCCGCGCGTGTTTTTCTTCGGCGTCGTTCTCCTCGCTACCGCTGCTTTCACCGTCGCCGTGATGCATTCGGTCGCGACCGTCGCAGCTAGCAACTTCAATCGCATTCCCGGCGCTGCGGCCGAGGGCGATAAGTCTAGCGACGATTCGGTCGGCACGATCGAGGGTGACGCCATTGCACTGCAAGGTCCGATGAGCGTCGAAGTTGTGCATGGCCAGGTCAAAACCATGCTGCGCAGCGGGAATGACATTCGCGTCAAATCCGGGTCGGCGCGCATCGATCTCGTTGAAGGTGGAAAAATTGCAATCTGCGGCCCCGCGCACCTCTCCGTTTTGAAATCGGGCGGCTCGCTGACGATCGCGCTCGATACCGGCATCGTTCGCGTCCACATCGACAAAAATCCCGCGATTACGATTTACACCGCGCAGATCCAGGCCAAACCGATTTCGATCGGCGAAGGCGCTGAGGACGCCTTGATTGGATTCGACGCGCCCGGCGTCATGTGCGTCCGCGCGACAAGCGGCGCCATCCGCCTCGAGCAACAACTCACGGGACAAAACGTAATCGTGCCGCAAGGCGGCGACATTCTCTTGAACAATGGCGCGCTCGACGGCCTTGCCAACGTGGGCGGGCACTGCGAATGCGAACTTCCGTCGGCGAAAGGCGCGCTGCCTCCGGAGTTGAGCCGCATCGCCACACCCGAAGAAATTCGCCAGCGCGACGCTGAAAAAGCTGCCATCGCTGCCGCGGAGAAAGACGCCGCCGAACGCGACGCTTCCGACAAAGCCGCCGCGGATAAAGCGGCGGCGGAAAAAGCAGCCGCCGACAAACTCGCGGCCGATCAAGCCGCAGCCGAACGCGCAAGCCGTGAAGCAGCTCAGAAGGGTGCGCAGCAACCTCCGCCCCCGGCGCCTACAGCCATCACCACTGCCAAGAACTCAGCGCCGAAAGCGCAGGAGCCGATTTACCAGGTCTTCATGCCGCCTCTGTCTTTCGACGCTAAGGCTTCCGCACAGCCAGACAATTTCGATCCAAAATTTATCGTACTGGTGCGCAGAGTACGCGTGAAGCCGACTCTGATTTTCAAAGGCACAGTGCAAGGCGATGCCGCCGTCGCAAAACAGGTGTCAGCCGTAAAGCCTTTGGCTGGAACGGCTAAGCCGGGCTCGGCCACCGCGCCGAACGCCGCTACTGCCGCACCGGGCGCCACGCCCGCGCCTGCCCCCGCCAAGCCCGCGGCCACGCCACCTCAAGACGACTCGGTCGTGAACCGCGTTCGCAATTACATCCGCCACCTTTTCTCGTAGTACACGCCGCCACCGCAGAGCTCCTTTTTTTCAAGCCCGCCGACTTTCTGGGACGGCCCTATTTCCCTGAGTGGCGCCGCCGTCTTTTCTCACTGTCCGCGCGTCCAATGCTCACCTTCGGGCGTCGGTTTGGCTGGCTGCCCGGATCGCTCCAGGCGCGGCTTGCCGGCCCTGGTACCTATCGCGACCGGCTGGCATTCCGCTGCCCTGTTTGGTAGGGTACTTGGACGCCGCGATTAATGAGTGGACGCAGCCATTCAAAGCTCCGTACGGTGTCGGCGGCAGTCGTTACGACAACAGGAAGTCTTGCAGGGGCACGGCCTTCCCAATTCTCGGGAAGCCCTGAAAACAAACGACTAAAACTGGAGAAGTGGGATGGTACGAGCGCACAGACTGCGTAGCTATCGGCAAACTTTAGCGATTGCCACACTGGCGATTGGAGCTTTGGCGATCGGGCTGGCCGCGGGTTGCGGCGGCGGTTCGAATTCGACCCCAGGAACGGGAGGCGGCGGATCGACGTCGGTCGCGGTGACGATGACGCCGACGACCGCGTCCGTGGCGGTCGGGAAGACGCAAGCGTTTACGGCGACCGTAACGAACGACAGCGCCAACAAAGGTGTGACCTGGGCGCTCTCTTGCGCGAATGGTTGCGGCTCGCTTTCGGTGATGACTTCCGCGTCGGGAACCGCGACGACGTATACGGCACCGGCCACGGTGCCGAGCCCCGCGACCGTGACCATCACAGCGACGTCGGCGACTGACGGAACAAAATCGGCTTCGGCGACAATCACGATCGCTTCGGGCGTCGCTGCGGGAGTTGCGGTTTCGCTTTCGCAGCCGACAGCGATCGTGGTGGTTAGTGGCACGTCCAATTTCACCGCGACGGTAACGGGGGATTCGGCGAACAGGGGCGTGACGTGGACGCTCCTTGGAGCGGGATGCAGTGCCGCTACGTGCGGAACGCTTTCCGCGGCGAGCAGCGCTTCAGGAACCGCGATCACGTACACCGCGCCGGGGGCGGTGCCTTCACCGGCAGCGGTGACGCTGACGGCGACTTCGGTTGCGGACACGACGAAAAGCGCGAGCGCGACGATCACGATTGCGGCGGCGGGATCTGCAAGCGGAGTGACGGTCAGCCCGAAAGCGGGCGGACTGGTCGTGGGCCAGGCGATCACAATCACCGCGGCGGTGGCAAACGACACGAGCGGAGCGGGTGTGACGTGGACCTCGTCGACAGGAACGATTACGCCGGTCACGGCGACGACGGCGACGTTTACGGCGCCGAATTCGGCGGGAAGCAACATCACTGTGACAGCGACTAGCAAAGCAACCACCACGAAAAGCGCGACGGCGACGTTTGGCGTCACGGATCTGGCGGGCGTGACGACGTATCACAACAATGGCGCGCGCGACGGCGTGAACAATCAGGAGTATGTGCTGAACACGTCGAACGTGAAGACGGGAACGTTTGGAAAATTGTTTTCATGCGTGGCTGACGGAGCGCTCTTCGCACAGCCGCTGTGGGTGCCGAACGTGAACATCGGCAACGGCGTGCATAACGTGATTGTGGCGGCAACAATGCGCGACTCCGTGTACGTCTATGACGCCGACGCGAGCCCGTGTGTGACGTACTGGCATCAAACGCTGATTCCAACAGGCGAGTTCTACGGTAACTGGATGGATGTAGGAAACAACGACATCTTCCCGGACCTCGGGATATTAGGAACGCCCGTCATCGATCCCACGACGCAAACCATTTTTGTCGTGACGAAAACAACGACGGCGCAGACGGGCGGAACATACCACCAGCGAATACACGCGCTCAGTTTGATCACGGGTGCCGAGGTCTCGGGAGGGCCGGTCGACATCACCGCATCGAATGTGACTTCAATGGGAAATTGCGAAGGCGGCACGTCGATGGCATTCGATCCGTTGTGGGAGAACCAAAGACCGGGATTAGCGCTCGTGAACGGCGTCGTTTACGTCGCGTGGGCATCCCACGGCGACACCAACGTGTGGCACGGCTGGGTCGTGGGGTTCAACACGTCGAACCTGAGCATCAGCGCGGTGTGGAACGACACGATGAATTCCGTATCGGGAGAAATCGGTTGCCGCGGTGGAATCTGGATGTCAGGCGGAGCTCCAGCCATCGATAAAGACAATAATCTCTATGTGCTTACCGGCAACGGAGCGTTTGATGGCACGGGAAGTTTCGGCGATAGCTTCGTCAAACTGTCGACGCCGGGATTGAACGTAATGGACTACTTCACACCGTTCAACGAGATGGACATGCAAATGAGCGACGCCGATCTCGGCTCCAGCGGGACCTCGGTTTTGTTCGACCAGACGGCGGGTCCAAGCTACATGATCGGTGGAAGCAAGAATGGGGTGATCTATGTCGTGGACCGCACCAACATGGGTCACCACAATTCGACCACGGATGCGATCGTGGAAGAATGGACGGCGGACGGAAAGTCGTTTTCGACACCAGCGTTCTGGAACAACACGCTGTACTACTTCGGAATACAGTTCGGGACAGATCATCCGGGAGAGATGTTCCCATTCGATACGGGGATGGGAATGTTTGCGCAGATGCCGTCGAAGAGCACGACAAGCCGTTTCCGCTTCAATGGAGCGACACCGTCGGTATCCGCTTCGAGTCCGACGACGGATGGGATCCTGTGGGCGCTCGAGACTGGCAGCCACGGAACCGATCATGCGGCTGCGCTCGCAGGGCCGGCGGTGCTGCACGCGTTCGACGCGACTGACATCTCGAAAGAGCTGTGGAACAGCGCCACGAATGCGAGCGATAAGGCGGGCAATGCCGTGAAGTTCACTGTGCCGACGATCGCGAACGGAAAAGTGTATGTGCCGACGCGCGGGGACGACGACACCGAAGGTGGCGGAAGCATCTTCGGCGAAGTCGACGTGTATGGATTGCTACCGTAAGGACGCGACGCGATCTTTTTTCTATTGACGCGAATCGAAACAAATCGACGCGACGACGTGCGTTTTCAGCCGCAACATATCACGTAGACGAGATAGGCGGTGCTACCATGCGTCGCCAGTGCAGCGCCGGCGGTGCGCAGGGTTTGTGTGCGCATCTTTTTCCGGTCAGGCAGTCACCCATCGCCATTCTTTCTTTTCATCCACGAGGCATTCATGAGCTTGAAGCGATCGTTCGCAATTCGGGGCGCAATTCGGGGCGTGAATGTATTGGGCTTGCTATTGGCTGCCGCTGGCGGCCTGCGCGCGAGCGATACTCTGCTCGTTCACGGACATATCTATACGGGGAACAGCAAAGCGCCGTGGGTGCAAGCGATCGCGATCAGCGGCACGCGAATTGATGCGACGGGGAGCGATGAAGAGATTCTGGCGCGCAAGCAGGCGAAGACGGAGGTGATCGATCTTCATGGCCGCACGGTGATCCCGGGTATTTCGGATTCGCATACCCACATGTGGTTTGGCGCAATGGCGCTACATGGATTCAATCTGTCGACGCCGGACGCGAGCATCACGGCGGACAGTCCGGATTTGCTGGTGGAGAAGATCAGGACTTACGCGGCGAGTCATCACGCAGATCAATGGTTGATTGGGCGGGCGGATTTTGGAACGGTATCGCCTGCGACGCCCGCGCACGAGCTTCTAGATCGCGCCGTGGCGGATCGGCCGGTGGTGATTCACCACACGAGCGAGCACGCGTTGTGGGTCAACGCGAAGGCGCTCGCGCTGGCGGGCATTACGGACGATCCGGTGGCCGATCCGGCGGAGGAACGGAATATTATTCGCGACGCCAGCGGGCATCCGAACGGAATTTTGCTGGAAGCGGCGATGGAATTGGTGGAGCGGGCTGTTTTCGCGACGACCCCGCGGGATGAAAAGTTGGCGATGCTGCGCGATGCTTCTCACTACTTAAACCGGTTTGGAATTACGAGCGTTGTGAATGCTACCGGGAGCCTCGCGGAGATCGAGCTGTACGCGGCGCTGCGCGATCGCGGCGAGTTGACGGTGCGGACACGGAATGCGTTTGGCGCGGTCGCGGTGAATCATCATCTGACGCCGGAATTCCTGGCCGATCTTGAAACCGCGCGCACGAAATATCACGATGAGTGGGTGTCGGCGAACCTGGTGAAATTTTTCGCGGATGGCGGGAGCGGGATGGCGCCGCCACTGACGTACGAGCACTCCGAATATAAAAAGTTGGTGATGGAACTCGACAAGCGCGGCTACCAGGTGATGACGCATGCGCTTCGCGGGGATTCGGCGCACATGGTGCTGGATACGTATGAAGAGGCGGAAAAAGCGAACGGAGCGCGCGATCGGAGATTTCGGATGGAGCATGGCGAGATTTTTCCCACCGAGGATATGCCGCGCTTTGCGAAATTGTCGGTGCTGGTGAGCACGCAACCGTCTTTCTGCTGCACCGACGTCGGTGCAAATTTCGATCCGCAGGACAAAACGCCGACGGACCGGTGGAAGAGCTTGATGCAGAGCGGGGCTGCCCTGGCGTTTGGCAGCGACTGGCCTTGCACGTTTCCGCCTGACCCGTTTGTCGGGATCGAGCAAGTCGTGCGGCGGCAAGAGTGGAAGTCGGCCACGGCGAGCGCGACGGTGGGAGGAATTTTCGATGGCGCGGGGCAGGGCGGCGCGGTGCCTACGTTGTTGGCTTACACGCCGGAAGAGCGGATTAGCGTCGATCAGGCGATTCGTGCTTGCACGATGGGATCAGCTTACGCGCGATTTTCGGAGGATCCGCTGGGTTCGCTGGAGGCGGGAAAGTTCGCCGATCTTGCGGTGCTGTCGCAGGATGTGTTTGGGGTGCCGGCCGATAGGATTGCGGAGACGCAGGTGGTGATGACGGTGGTCGGTGGGAAAGTCGTCTTTACGAAATGAAGAATGCGGTCAGAAGTGTTGCCAGGTGACCGACCAGTGTTCGTCGGGGTTTGTGGATTTGATGATGAGGCGGCCGTCGGCGGTGAACTGGAGTGCGCGCGGCAGATCTTTGCCTACTAGTCCTTCTGTGATCGAGCCTTGGACGTGATGCGTTACGGTGTGGGCTGCTTCGTTTACTTCGTGCTGCCGAAGGAGGCTTCGTAGCCGTTCTTGACGTAGTCGTTCGAAAGGTTGACTGCGGATTTTGGGTACATGAGTTGGACGGACATGTGATCGTCACCGGTGTATAGGAGCATGCCTGTGAGATCGGGGACGGGGCTTGGCTTTCCGTCGGGACCGGGGACTTCCAGGGAAACGAGATGCCACGCGCCGACTAGTTGGGATTTCGGGGAGGCGGGGATGGGGTCGGCGTTCGACGGTAGGAGTGAAGATGCGCCTAGCGACGCTATGGCTAAGAGCATGATGCAGAGTATTGGTTTCATGTTCGACTCCTTGCGCTGTTGAGGTGCTTCGCGGTGAACTCGCGCAAAGCCAAGATGGCGACGTAAAGTCGCCGTTACCCGCGTTATGCCTGCCTGCGCGGGCTACACCGGACAGAGACGGGAGTGTCTGTGCTACCTACCGGCCTACTAGCTTTTGATGAAATTCCGAGTAGCGGGCTCCTTGGGGCTGGATGTGTGAAGAGGCTTCCTCGATGGCCCGGAGATCTTCGGGCGTGAGGCGCACGTTCGCGGCACCGAGATTTTCTTCCAGGCGATTCAGTTTCGTTGTGCCGGGGATGGGAACGATCCACGGCTTTTGCGCGAGCAGCCAGGCGATTGCGACCTGGGCTGGCGTGGCGTTTTTTTGTTTCGCGAACCTGTCTAGCAGGTCGACCAGCGGCTGGTTGGCTTTGCGGTTTTCGGGGGTCAGGCGAGGGACGGTGTTGCGGAAATCGGTGCTGTCGAATTTTGTGTCTTCGTCAATTTTGCCGGTGAGGAAGCCTTTGCCAAGCGGGCTGAAGGGGACGAATCCGATTCCGAGTTCTTCGAGTGTGGGCAGCACTTCTTTTTCGGGTTCGCGGAACCAGAGCGAGTATTCGCTCTGAAGCGCGGCTACCGGCTGAACCGCGTGCGCGCGACGGATGGTTTGCGCTCCGGCTTCGGAGAGGCCAAAGTGCTTCACTTTGCCTTGCTGGATGAGATCCTTCACGGCGCCGGCTACGTCTTCGATCGGAACTTCGAGGTCGACGCGATGCTGATAGTAGAGATCGATCGCGTCGATTTTGAGTCGCTTTAGCGATGCTTCGGCAACTTTTTTGATGTGCTCGGGCCGACTGTTGAGCGTGGTCCATTTCCCGCCGTCGTTGAGGTTCGGCTCCCAGCCGAATTTGGTGGCGATGACCACTTGCTCGCGGAGCGGAGCGAGGGCTTCGCCGACGAGCTCTTCGTTGGTGAGCGGGCCATAGACTTCGGCGGTGTCGAAAAAGGTGACGCCGAGCTCGACGGATTTACGGAGGAGAGAGAGCATCTCGGGCTTGTCCTTCGGCGGGCCGTAGGACCAACTCATGCCCATGCAGCCGAGGCCGATCGCGGAGACTTCGAGATTGTTGTTGTTTCCTAGTTTGCGCTTCTGCATCGTTGTTCCCTCAGAGTTTCTCTTGATCCGAAGTGAGGATCGCGCTTGGCGGAGCAAGGGAAGCTTACAGGATCTGCGAAAGCTTTTGGCGGGTAGGGCGGCCATCCTCTGCGGGTGGCCGGGCATCTAATTGCCGTCCCGAATGAGTTTCTGGAAAATGGAAAAGCTCACCCGGTGAATTTACCTGCCCGTTGGTATGGTTCGTTCATCGGTGTGTTTGCGAGCTACGGCCAGCTTGGGCGCTGCAGGCATGCTGGCGGGACGTAGACCTAGGGCATCAAGACAAGTGGCTTCCACCTCCCCCGGAAGCGAATGGGTTTATAACCCGGAACGCCGAAAATTGGAGAACTTTTGTGATACGAGTGCGCGCACAACGTGTCTTTCAATTTGTATTGGCAGCGGGGATGGCGGTGATGGGCAGCGGTCTGTTGGCTGGCTGTGGCGGCGGATCAACATCGAGCAGCGGTTCGAGCGGCGGTGGAGGGACGACACCGACGCCGGTGACGCCGGTGATTGGAGTTACGGTGGCGCCGACGACGGCTTCGGTGATGACCGGAGGGACGCAGAAATTTACGCCGACTGTGACGAACGATAGCGCGGCGAAGGGCGTGACGTGGGCGTTGTCGTGCGCGACGGCGAATGGTTGCGGCTTGCTGTCGGCGACGACGGGCGCGTCGGGCACGGCGGTGACGTACACGGCGCCGGGGACGGTGCCGAGTCCGGCGACGGTGACACTGACAGCGACGTCGGTGACCGACGGGACGAAGTCGGCGTCGGCGACGATCACGATTACGGCGAGCGCGCCGGCGGCCCCGGTGAGCGTGACGATTTCGCCGAGGGTAATGGGACTGGTGCTGAACCAGTCGGCGGGATTGACGGCGACGGTGACGAACGATGTGGGCGGAGCGGGCGTGACGTGGAGCGCGACGTCGGGAACATTCAGCGCGCAAGCGGCAACGACGGCGACCTATGTGGCTCCAGCATCGGCGGGTGGGGGCATTACGATTACGGCTACGAGCAAGACGGATGCAACGAAGAGCGCGACGGCGACGATCGCTGTAACCGATCTAGCGGGAGTGACGACGTATCACAATGATCTTTCGCGTGACGGTGCGAACAATCAGGAGTATTTGCTGAATACGTCAAATGTGAATCAGGCGACGTTTGGGAAATTGTTTTCGTGCACGGTGGACGGCGCAGTATACGCGCAGCCGCTGTGGGTGCCGAACGTGAGCATCGGGGGCGGAACTCACAACGTGATTGTTGCGGCCACGATGCGTGATTCGGTGTATGTGTTCGACGCGGATGCGAACCCTTGCGTGACGTACTGGCATCAGACGTTGATTCCGACGGGAGAGACGTACGGGTACCAGGGAGACGTTGGATCGGGAGATATCTTCCCGGATATCGGAATTCTGGGGACGCCGGTGATAGATCCTTCGACAAACACGATTTACCTGGTGACGAAAACGAAAACGACGAGCCCGAATTATATCCAGCGGCTACACGCATTGAATCTGTTGACGGGCGCAGAACAGGCGAATAGTCCCGTGGTAATCGCAGCGTCTTCCGCGGGAAATTGCGAAGGCGGCACGACGATCGCGTTTGATCCCTACCGGGAGAACCAGAGGCCGGGGCTCGCGCTGTCGAATGGGGTGGTGTATGTAGCGTGGGCGTCGCATGGAGACAACGGCACGTATCATGGATGGGTCCTGGGATATCAGACGGGAAATCTGGCGGCCGTGCCGACGGTTTTCAACGATACCCCGAATACGGCCGAGGGCCTGACGTACTGCAAAGGGGGAATATGGATGTCGGGCGGCGCGCCGGCGTTTGATACCGACGGAAATATGTATGTCATAACGGGGAACGGCGTATTTGATGGAACCAGCGGATCGACGACGATGCCAACTGATTTTTCGGACAGCTACGTTAAGTTGAGTACACCGACATTGAGCGTGCTGGACTACTTCACTCCGTTCAATCAGAGCAATCTTGATGCGAACGATTCGGACGTCGGGTCGAGCGGGACTTCGTTGCTCATCGACACAACGGACCCATCCGATGGACATCTGTTGGTCGGCGGAAGCAAAGGACAGATCTTCTTTCTGCTAAATCGCGACAACATGGGGAAATATAACACTTCGGACGCGGTGAGGCAGGAATGGCAAGGGAGTTCGTCGTCGTTCCAAACGCCCGGATTCTGGAATAACAATTTGTATTATTTCGGTGTGGTATTCGGTAGCACGACTGGAGGAACGGTGTTTCCGTTCAATCCGTCCACGCGAATGTTCGGGACGACATCGACGGCGACAACCCCATCGAAGTTCGGCTTCGCTGGAGCGACACCATCGATTTCAGCTTCGTCGGCGACGACGGACGGCATCGTTTGGGCGATCGACACGGCACAATTTGGTTCGCGGAACAGTTCGGCGCAGAATCCGACTGGGCTCGTCGCGGGTGGGCCAGCGATTTTGCACGCGTTCGATGCGGGCAACATTGCGACGGAGTTGTGGAATAGTTCGCAAGATACGACGGGCAGAGACACGGCGGGGAATGCGGTGAAGTTCGCTGTGCCGACGATTGCGAATGGGAAGGTCTACATCGGAACGCGTGGGAGTGACAACAGCATGCCGACGGGTCAGCCTGCGAACACTACGTTTGGGGAGATTGACGTCTATGGGTTGCTGCCCTGACGCAGACTGCTAGAACGGAATGGCTCGGGCCGGCGAAGTTTGCCGGCCCGATTCTTTTTGGGGAAGACGCTTGCGAAGCGAAGAAAATTCCGGCTTGTTTTGAATCGGGCTTGTGGCCGAGACGGGGCGCTGCGGTGCTGCGTACATACATGCAGGTTCATCCGGCATGAGTTGACGGCGCGCGGGCGTTGACTACATTCCTTCGTAGTTGGGGCCGCCGCCCCCTTCGGGGACTACCCAGTCGATGATCTGGTAGGGGTCGGCGATGTCGCAGGTCTTACAGTGGACGCAGTTGGCGGCGTTGATCTTCAGTTTTAAGTTTCCGGCTTCAGTGACGGGTTCGTAGACGGCGGCGGGACAGAAATATTGGCAGGGATTGCCGTATTCTAAGGTGCATTTGGTGGCACAGACGTTGAGATCGTGCACGATGAGATGGCAGGGCTGATCTTCTTCGTGGCGCGTGCCGGAGTGATAGACGTCGGTTAGGCGATCGAATGTGAGTTTGCCGTCGCCTTTGAAGCGCGCGGGCGTAGGATGGCCGTCGACATGGTGGTAGTGCTTGTAGCCGGCTTCGGCGCGCATCGGGTCGATGAGGCCGCGACCGCCAGTGATGAATTGCAGGCCGGTGTGGAAGAGGCCGCCGTAGAGTCCGTATTTGAATGACTGATGGAAATTGCGGACGGCCCAGAGTTCCTTCTTGATGTAGCTGCTTTCGACCTTTTTTGGGAAGGCGCTGAGCGTTTTAGCGGAAGTGTCCCCGGCCTTGAGTGCGTCGAAGATGGTTTCGGCGGCGAGCATGCCGGACTTCATCGCCATGTGAATACCTTTGAGGCGCTGCGAATCAAGGAAGCTGCCGGAATCACCAATGATGAGGCCGCCGTCGACGTAGCTGCGCGGCATGGAGTACCAGCCGCCTGCCGGAAGCGATTTCGCGCCGTAACGGACGAGTCTGCCGCCGTCGAGAATTTTTTTGATGTGCGTGTGCGTCTTCCACTTTTGAAATGCTTCGTGCGGATCGAATTGCGAGTCGGCGTATTCCAGGCCGATGACAAGGCCAATCGAGACGCGATTGTTAGAGAGACCGTAGATCCAACCGCCGCCGTACATGTCGGTGGCGACGGGCCAGCCGAGCGTGTGCGCGACGTAACCCGGTGCGATGCGACTGGGCTGCACGTCCCAGAGTTCTTTAATCCCGAGGCTGTAGATCTGCGGGTTGATGTTGTCGAGCTTGTATTTTTCGACGAGCTGTTTGGTGAGCGAGCCGCGCGTGCCTTCGGCGAGAACGGTGACTTTGGCGCGGAGTTCGTAGCCCGGAGTGTAGTTGTCTTTTGGTTTGCCGGTTTTGTCGATGCCTTTGTCTTCGGTGATGACGCCGGCGATGCCGTTATTCTCATAGATGAGTTGAGCGCCGCCGAATTGCGTGAAGAGATTCACGCCGGAACCTTCAACGAGGCCACCTAGCCATTTGGCAATTTTGTTGAGCGAGACAACGTAGTTGCCTTTGTTTTGGAAGGGCGGCGGCGTAATGGGAAAGCGGAAGGAACCGTGTTCGGTAAGAAAGAGCGCTGCATCGTCGGTGACGGGCGTGTCGAGCGGAGCGGATTTTTCGTAATCGGGGACGAGTTCAGCAAGGGCTTTTGGATTCATGATGGCGCCGGAGAGTTGATGCGCGCCGACTTCGCGGCCTTTTTCGAGAACGTAGATATTTTCGGTGGAGAGTTCGGGTTTCGCGCCGGAGTCGTTGTGTTTCTTGATGAGATTGGCGAGGTGGAGAGCGCAGGACAAGCCTGCCGGCCCGGCTCCGACGATGAGGACGTCGGCTTCGAGTTGTTCGCGTTGGGGAGGCGTCATAGGGCTTATCCCCATTGTAACAAAGTGATTGAGTTCACTAAGGCAGCGCGACGCTTAAGAGTTCTTGGCCTTTTCGAGGGCTTCGGTTAGGGCGGGCATGACTTCGAAGATGTCGGCGACGATGCCGTAGTCCGCAATTTCGAAAATTGGCGCGTTTTGGTCTTTGTTGACGGCGACGATGGTGCGTGCGCCCTTCATGCCTACGACATGCTGAATTGCGCCGCTGATGCCGAGCGCGAGATAAAGTTTTGGCGCGACGGTTTGGCCGGAGCTGCCGATCTGGCGCTCCATTGGGAGCCAGCCTTCGTCGCAGATTGGACGCGAGGCGGCGATTTCTCCACCGAGGGCCTTCGCGACTGCTTCGGCTTGCGGAATATTTTCGGGAGCTTTGATGCCGCGGCCGATGGCGACGATGAGCGGAGCTTGCGTAAGGTCGACGGCGGACTTCGCTTCCTTGAAGAGATCCTGTGGCTTGGTGCGAATTTGTTCGGCGCTGAGATTTACGCTCACAGCGTTCACCGGGGCTTTGCCGGAGGCGTTGGGCTCGACGAGATCGGCACGGAAGGCGCCGGCCTGGAACGACGCGAACCATGGCGCGGCGCTTTGAAAGGTAACGTCCGCGTTGGTTTTGCCCTGGAACATTTGGCGGACAAAGACGAGTTTGCCGGATTCGCTTTTGTATCCGATGCAATCACCGATCATGCCTTTGCCAAGCTGAGCGGCGAGTTTCGGCGCGAAGTCGCGGACCTGATAGGTGTGCGGAAAGAGAATCAGATCGGGCTTCGTCGATTCGATCAGCTGCTTGAGCGCGACGCAATACCCGTCGGGAGTGTAGTTTTCCAACAGGTCGTGTTCCAGCAGGAGCACTTCGGCAACATTTTTTCCAGCGAGATCATCGGCAAGCGATGAGACGCCTTTGCCCAGAATCGCGGCGCCGACCGTGCTCGACGTATCTTTTGCGATCTGCTGCGCGGCCGCCAGCGTTTCAAAACTGGTGTTGTTCCACTTGTTTTGGCGTTGCTCGGTCACGACCAGGATTTTCATCGTTAGATCACCCGCGCTTCGAACTTCAGCTTTTCTACGAGCTTCGCAGCCGCTTCTTTTGGCGTGCCGGTGAGAAATTCAGTCTTCTTGGTTTTTGTGGGAACGTAGATTTTTTCGACTTTTTGGGTCGGTTGAGCGGTTACGCCAAGCGATTGTGGGGTGATCGTGGCGATTTCTTTTTTCTTGGCAGCCATGATGCCCTTCAACGTGGCGTAGCGGACCTTGTTAATCCCCGACTGGATCGAGAGGACTGCAGGCAGCGGGCATTCGATGTGCTGGAACCAACCGGCTTCGAGTTCTCGCTTAAGACGCATTTTTCCGTCTTGCGCTTCGATCGCCATGATGATGGTGGCATGCGGAAGATCCAGAAGGCCGGCGAGCAAAACACCTGTCTGGCCGAAACCGTGATCGTCGCTCTGCAGGCCGGTGAGAACGAGATCGAATTTTTCTTTCTTGATCGCAGCCGCAAGATACGTGGCTGCTCCAAGCGGATCGAGTTGCGCGAAATTATCGTCGGCGATGTGGATGCCGCGATCAGCGCCTTTTGCCAACGCTTCCTTAATGGTTTGCTTGACGCGTTCCGGCCCCATTGAGAGCGCAATAACTTCGCCGCCGTGTTTTTCTTTCAGGCGCAAAGCCTCTTCGAGCGCGTAGCTGTCGGGCTCGTTCATTTCGAAGCCGATGTCGGATTCCTTGATCCAGTTCCCGTTGATCGAAAGCGGCGCGTCTTTCGCAGGGACTTGTTTGACGCAGACGATGATGTTCATCGGGGGTTCCTTGACTTGATGGACCGGTGAAAGACTGCTGCCGCTGGTGGCCTGGGGTTACTTCCCGGACCAGCGCTTGAAAATCAGTGCGGCGTTGGTGCCGCCGAAACCAAAGGAGTTCGAGAGCGCATATTCCACTTCGGTTTTCCGCGCGACGTTTGGAACGTAGTCGAGATCGCATGCCGGGTCGGGAGTTTCGAGATTGATCGTCGGCGGAACAATCTGATCGCGAAGCGAGAGGACGCTGATGCCCGCTTCGAGCCCGCCGGCACCGCCGAGAAGGTGACCCGTCATCGATTTCGTCGAGCTGACGGGCATTTTCTTCGCTCGCTCGCCGAAGACACGCTTGACCGCAATCGTTTCGAGAACATCGCCGATCGGCGTGGAAGTGCCGTGCGCGTTGACATAGCCGATGTCGTCGGGAGAAATTTTCGCGTCCTTCAACGCGGCCTTCATTACGCGATAAGCGCCATCGCCATTTTCGGCCGGCTGCGTAATGTGATATGCGTCGCCCGACATGCCGTATCCCACGATTTCCGCAAATATCGGCGCGTTGCGCTTTTGCGCGTGTTCGAGCGATTCGAGAATCACGATGCCTGCGCCCTCGCCGACCACGAAGCCATCTCGTTGCGCATCGAACGGGCGGCTAGCGTGCGCTGGATCGTCGTTGCGAGTTGACAATGCCTTCATCGATGCGAAGCCGCCGACACCCATCGGCGTAATCGTCGCTTCAGTGCCGCCGCAGATCATCATTTCAGCCGCGCCACGCTCGATGATCTTGAAGGAATCGCCGATCGCGTGAGCGGAAGCGGAGCAGGCGGTAGCCGTCGCGGAGTTCGGTCCACGCGCTCCATAACGAATCGAAATGTGCCCCGAAGCGAGATTTACGATCGCAGACGGAATGAAGAAAGGCGAAATTTTTCCCGGCCCGCCCTGCACGAGCTTCCAGTGCTCGCGCTCGATGATGTCGAATCCGCCGATGCCACTCGAAACGTAAACGCCCACTTCGTCGAGATCGTTTTCGCTATCTTTCAACCAGTTCGCCATTTTGGCGGCGAAATCCGCAGCAGCCAGGGCGATCTGGATGAAGCGACCCATTTTTTTCAATTCTTTTTTCTCGATCCAGCGGAAGGGATCGAAGTTTTTCACTTCGCCTGCAATCGTGCAGTCAAAACCAGTGGTGTCAAAGAGCGTAATGGTCCCGATGCCGTTCTGGCCGGCGACGAGATTTTTCCAGGATTCATCTGTGCCGATACCAAGCGCACAGACTAGTCCGACGCCCGTCACAACGACCCGGCGAGTCACAGAATTCTGCTCCCCAATGAGATGGTAAAGCTCAGCGGATTCTTACTTCCCTTTGGAATGTTTGTCGATGTATTCGACGGCGTCTTTGACGGTGGTCATTTTCTCTGCGTCCTCGTCGGGGACTTCGATACCAAAAGCTTCTTCAAAAGCCATGACCAATTCCACCTGATCCAGCGAATCGGCTCCGAGATCGTCCACGAAAGACGCGGTCGGGGTAACTTCCGCTTCGTCTACGCCGAGCTGTTCGACAATAATCTGCTTTACGCGCTCTTCAACGCTGGCCATTCCTATATCCTCCACGATCTGCATTCGTCGTGCTGTGCTGCGTATGAGTCTTGAAACCGCTCGGCCCTGCGCTACCCCACAACGTTGAACCCGTTATTCGCAACCCAAACATTCTAGTTAGGCTACAAGGCTAGGTCAACTTTTGCACCGCAATATTGCGGCTCGGATTGTGCTCACGTCAAATGCATGCCGCCGTTTACGTTGAGCACATGGCCCGTAATGTACGACGCTTCGTCGCTCGCGAGAAACACGATCGCAGCGGCGACGTCGCGCGCAGCGCCCATACGACCCAGCGGTATCCGCGTCTTCAGTTCTTCCTTGATCTTGTCGGAAAGCACATCGGTCATCGGCGTCTCGATGAAACCTGGCGCCACAGCGTTGACCGTGATGTTACGCGAAGCGATCTCGATCGCAACGGCTTTTGTGAGGCCGATGAGGCCGGCCTTGGCGGCAACGTAGTTCGCTTGCCCGGCGTTGCCCGACTGCGCGACAACGCTGCTGATATTAATGATGCGGCCCGCGCGGGCTCGCATCATGGTAGGGAGTGCTTGCTGGATGCAGAAATGCGCGCCGGTGAGATTTGTTTTGAGGACGGCTTCCCAGTCGTCCTGCTTCATCCGCATGGAGAGCCCGTCGCGAGTGATCGCGGCATTGTTGACGAGGATGTCGAGCCGGCCGAATTTGTCGAGGACCTGCTTGAAGCCCGATTTGACTTGCTCGGTCTCGGCGACGTCCATTTTCACGGCGAGTGCGGACCCACCGGCCGATTCGATTTCGCCGACAAGCGATGCAAGTTTCTCTTCGTTGCGAGCCGCCACGGCAACTTTTGCGCCGGCTTGCGCCAGGGCGAGCGCTGTGTCGCGGCCAATGCCTTGCGACGCGCCTGTTACGAGAGCGACTTTGTCTTTCAGGCTAAACATTTTATTCCGTCAGCGAAGAGAAAGTGACATAGAGCACGCAGAGATCGCGGAAACTTCTACTTGAAACCTCTGTGCCCTCCGTGGTGCATTCTTCACGCCGCGTCGGCGCGCGACTGTGCGATCTTTTCCACCGTCGTCGCCAAGCTTTTTTCGTCCTCGACGTTCAACGTTCCGACCGAGCGTTCGATCTGCCGCAGCAATCCCGTCAGGACGCGGCTCGGGCCGACTTCAACGAACGTGCTCACGCCCTCGTCGATCAATTCGCGCACCGATTCTTCCCAGCGCACGGGCATCGTCACCTGGCGAATCAGAGCGTTGCGCGCCTCGTCGCCGCTGGTCTCGGTGTCGGCATCGACATTTGTAACCAGCGGGAAACGCAACGCCGCAAATTCGATCTTGCGCAGATCCTTTTCGAGCTTTTCCTGCGCTGGCATCATCAGCGCGCAATGAAATGGCGCGGACACCGGCAAAATTACAGCGCGTTTTGCGCCCAACTGCGAAGCGATTTCGACGGCCCGTTTCACCGCCTCGGCATTTCCGGAAATCACGGTCTGTTCGGGCGAGTTCAGATTCGCGGGGGAGCAGATCTGCCCTTCGGCGGCGCGCTTGCACGCATCCAGGACGACGGCATGCGACAAACCCATGATTGCCGCCATCGCACCTTCGCCGGGAGGCACTGCCTCCTGCATGTACTTGCCGCGCTTGCGGACGATTTGAACGGCGTCGGAAAACCTCAGCGAACCTGCAGCGACGAGCGCAGAGTATTCGCCGAGACTGTGGCCCGCCACGAAGTCGGGAGTAATTCCCTTCTCCTCAAGCACACGATAAATCGCAACGGAGCAAGTCAGAATCGCGGGCTGCGTATTGACGGTTTGCTTTAAATCGTCTTCCGCGCCTGTGCAGCACATGTCCGTAATCGAAAAGCCCAGCGCTTTATCCGCTTCGTCAAACACAGCTTTCGCTACCGGATACTTGTCCGCCAGTTCCTTGCCCATTCCCGGGTACTGCGACGCCTGCCCGGGAAATACGAATGCAATTTTACCCATCTCGGTTCCTTTTCCTGCTGCTATGAGCGCATCACGATTCGGTCGGGATGCACGCCCGCGGCTGAGAGCCCCTGTTCGATCTTTTCGTTCATGTGAGCGCGCGCCAAACCAGCGGCGACGCGAATCGCATTTTTTACCGCGGCGGCGTTCGAACGGCCATGGCCGATTACGCAAACCCCGCGAACACCGAGCAGCGGCGCCCCGCCGTACTCGGTGTAATCGATCTTTTTCTTCAAGCCTTTGAAGGCGCCCTGAGAAAGCATCGCGCCAAATTGCGAAACCAGCGAGCTCTTCAAAGACTTCTTCAAGACTTCGAAAATCTGCAGCGCCAGGCCTTCGCAAATCTTCAGCGCGATGTTGCCGACGAATCCGTCGCAAACGATCACATCGACTTCGCCCGAAAATAAATCGCCGCCTTCGACGTTGCCGACGAAATGCACTGGGCTCTTCTTCAGCCGGTTGTAAACCTCGCGAGTAAGCTCGTTGCCTTTGATCTCTTCTTCGCCGACCGAGAGCAATCCGACTCGTGGCCGCCGATGTCCGAATGTCGCCCGATAATACGTCTCGCCCATCACTGCAAACTGAACCAGATGCTCGGGCTTGGAATCGACGTTCGCTCCAACGTCGAGCAAAACCGAAACGCCGCCCTTCGCGTTGGGAAACGGAGCCGCGAGCGCAACGCGATCGACCGACTCCAACGTCCCCAGTAAAAATCGCGAAACTGTCATCACCGCGCCCGTGTTTCCGGCGCTCACGAGCCCGTCGGCCTTGGTTTCCCGGACAAGCCGCGCGGCGACGTGAACCGAGCTGTCTTTCTTGCGGCGAAATGCCTGCGCCGGGTGATCGTCCATGGTGATCACTTCGCTCGCCGGGACGACCTCGATCGGCAGATTCGGCTCAGCGTGTTTTGCCAACTCCCCGCGAACCGCCGCAGCTTGCCCGACCAGCAGAATGCGCACGCCGAACTCGCGCGCGGCTAGCACACTGCCTTCAACTTCGGGGCGGGGAGCGTTGTCTCCGCCCATGGCATCAACCGCAATTGTGATCATGGGGGGCTTCGATCAGGCAATTCCGGAAAAAACACCGATAGAAAGGCTGCCGCTCATTCTGCAGTTATCGATTCTGTCAGGCTGAGATGTCTTGTACGGCTTTACCCTTATAGAATCCGCAATGTGGGCAGACCTGGTGGGGCTGCTTCATTTCGTGGCAGTGCGGGCATTTCGCCAGCGCGGGCTTGACGAGAAAATCATGAGCTCGCCGGGTGCTCGTACGCCGCTTGGAATGCCGTCGTTTTGGGTTAGGCATGACACTACTCCTCGTTCCGACCTGACGTGGCCGGATTGTATGGGCTTTTGGCCCTGAAACCTATTGTTTTTTCAGCCAGTCCTGCTTCAGGCGCGCCAAAGGCGCGAGTCGCGGGTCTGTCGAATGAGTCTCGCAGCGGCACTCTTCGTGGTTCAAATTCGCGCCGCAATTCGGGCACAAACCACGGCAGTCGCTGCGGCAAATCACCTTCATCGGGAGCGCCAGCAGCACCTGCTCGCGCAGCACGTCCGTAAGAAAGAGGCCTTCGCCTTCGAAAAAACCGATTTCTGCGTCGTCTTCTTTCAACCGAGCCTCTTCCGGTCGTTCACCGTGCGGAAGCGGGCAGTAAAACAGGTCAAAAGACCGGTGTACGTCCTCGACGACGGATTCAAGACACCGGGCACAGACCAACTCGACCTTGGTCTCGATTTCGCCAGAAATCCGGATTTGCCCTTCGATAAGCTCGGCAGTCCCAGTCACTTCGAGCGGCTCGACCTGCTTCATCTCCGAAGTCTGATAGTCGATGCTGCCCGGAGCGTAACTCTTCCGGATGACCTGTTTCCGGACGGCGAGGTCCTTAATATCAAGAAACATGTCTTCAGCGCCTCCGGCGCTAACGCTCATGCTTTCTCATTATTGGGTTGGTTCGCCGTCAAGTCAAGGAAGTGCGAGGTTTTCTTCCCGGGCGAGATTTCCTGCCAATTACGCGATACTACCGGCATCCTCCGGTCTCTAATTCGTAAAGGCGCAGTCTCGCTTCTCGATTGCCGCGATCGGCGGCCGCCTTCATTAGAACTTTGGCTTGATCGCAGTTCTTGTTGACACCGTCGCCGCGAGCAAAACGCTCGGCAAGCGAAACCTCGGCAGAGATCGAGCCACCCTGCACGGCTCCCCAAAGAGTGTCGATGCTGTCGCCTTCGTTCCAAGTTGGTTCGGGCTTCGCTGGAGCAGCACCCTGTCGCTCGAGTACCGATTCGGAACGACTGCTTCCAGCGGCGGCTCCGGGCACTGTGGCGGATGGCGGCGGAGATTGTCCCGTTCCAGGCTGCTTGGCGGTCGCTGGGTCCGCGTCGTCTGTTGACGGAGTCGTATTCGGGTCGGCGGCGTTATCTGGAGTAGCACCGCTCAAGGTGTGGTCCGCTACTTCCGCGCCTCCGGGAACAACCCCTCCCGCTGGGTGCGCAGGCGCGTTCGAATCGGGTTGCTTTTCGGGCGCCACCGTCGACGCTTTCGTCTTTCCGCTTATGATCTCTCCAATCGAGATCAGCGAGGTTCCGACGTCCTTCTGATAGACGATTCCCAAAGCGAGTAGCGCGATAAGAGTGGCCGACACCGCGATTCCGCGCCACACCGCGGCGGATCTTCGGTTTGGATCTGGGTAAGGCATGACCGGCTGGTGAAAGGACGCGGCGAATCCAGGGCCTTCCAGGACGGGAAAGCCCGCCGTTTGCTGGTTCACCCAAGGGGGAACCGCGGCGACTTCGGGTTCCGCGATGCGCACGCTGCTGGTCTCGCGGGGCATACGCTCCTCGGCACCGTTCGAACGCGACTGCCGGGCTCCGCCGCCATAAGAAGCGCCTGCGGTCGCGGCAGACGCCATTGTAGCGGACGCGAACCCATATTCCATGGGCGCATTGGTCTCTTCCAACCACATCTGAATTTCTTTGTGTGCTTCCGGGGGCAAGTTGATAAAACGCAGCCCGCCCATGACGCCGGACTCGTCGGCCCACACAATCTCGGCATCGCCGGCAATGCGGCGACCGTCATTAATTTGAAAGCCGAAGCGCGTTTCGCCACACTTCACAGGCGTGATTGCCTGGAATCCGCAGCCCTCTCGCGAAAGGTTCAGCATTACGCCGCCGTTCTCGCGACCCAGCTCCAGATACACCAACTGCTGGGTTCGTCTTCGAACGATCGAGCGTTTATCCTGTCTCATTGACTCGACTTTCACTTCAACCTCAGCCGCTGCGCCGAACAGGGAAAGAAATGCAGGTCGCTTGGAGGCGCAAGTCGCTGTGCTCCCCATTCTATCCGAGACCAACGCTTCTGGCATTGTTAATATTATCTCCCCAGGAGTGAAGGGGGATTTCATCTCCTGCCTGTGGAAATCATTGAATCTGGCCCATTTGCGGGGCGCGAGCAGCAGGTCAGTCCATTTGAACCGGTGCAATTTGACAGAATTTCGAAGGACCGCCTCGCCTATTGTCGCCGCGCTCCACCTTCCAGCACTTTGGTCGGCGAGTTTAGCGCTATGAAATTCAACCATTGCGCCAAGATCAGGCAAATACAGTATTTCGTGGACTTATCCCGGTGTCTCACACTGTATTTTTCGACCCCGGTGACCACTCTATGAGGGGTGCCGGAAAGGCTCATTTGGGCCGAACGACAGACGCGCCCTCGCTCGAAACATTATCGATTCGTCGCCTGCGGCGCGCGAAGTTGCCAATTCCGACGGTTGAGCTGGCGCGGTTTTTGATTGGCAGGATCGTCGTGCGAGAGCTTCCCGATGTCCGACTGGCGGGACGGATCGTCGAAACCGAAGCATACCCCCCGCGCGATCCGGCCGCCCATCATTACCGGGGTCCGACGCCGCGAAATCAGTCGATGTACTTGCAGCGTGGACATGCTTACGTTTATTTCACTTACGGCAACCATTTCATGCTCAATGTGACTGCTGAAACGCCTGGAATTGGCGGCGGGGTATTAATTCGCGCGTTGGAGCCGCTTGAGGGAATTGCGGAGATGGAACGCCAGCGCGGCACGAATCGCCTCCTCGACCTAACCCGTGGCCCAGGGCGTCTGGCGGAAGCGTTCGGCATCGATCGCAGCGTCGATGGAGTCGATCTCTGCTCACCCGGTCCGCTCTGGCTTGGCGAGATCACTTCGCCCCATGATCGGGCAAGCGTGAAGCTCGGCCTCGAACGCCACATGGGCGTCAGCCGACGCATCGGAATCACACGCGCCGCGCACCGCTTACTTCGCTTTTACGAGCGCGGAAGCCGCTTCGTAAGCGGAACATCGCGCTTAAGGGCTTAGTACTCGACGCCCGACGCACCGATTTTGGGCACGTTTGACATTGGCATACCCTTTACCAACTGCGGACCTGCGCCGAGGTACAGGGTTGCCATTCGAATCGCGGGCGTATGATGGTCGTTGGTCCATAAAAAACCCGGACGGGGGTGCACGCATGTCCGACAGTTGGCGTGATTCCGAAGGCCAAGTGGTGGGTGGCCAGTTTCAGCTTGTAAAACATCTGGGCGGTTCCGATCATAGCGTCGTCTTTCTGACGCAGCGCGGCAAAGATAAGTCCGAAAAAGCGGCGATCAAGTTCATTCAAGCCGACGCCGCCAATGCAGACGCGCAGCTTGCACGTTGGAAGCAAACCGCGCAGCTCTCCCATCCGAATTTGATCAAGCTGTTCGAAAGCGGTCGTTGTCAATTGGCGGGCCTGGATCTGCTGTATGTCGTGATGGAGTATGCGCAGGAAAACCTGGCGGAATTCTTGCCGCAGCGCGCACTCACCGCCGACGAAACGCGCGACATGCTGGCCCCTTTCGTCGATACGCTTTCTCATTTGCACGGCAAGTGCTTCGCGCATGGACGCATCAAGCCAGCGAACATTCTGGCGATCGACGACCAGCTTAAACTTTCGAGTGACTCGGTTTGCCGCCAGGGCGAGTTGCAGATCGGTGCGGGGAAGCCCGACGACTACGTCGCTCCCGAAGCGGCAAGCGGCAAGACCTCCTCAGCAGGCGATGTCTGGTCGTTGGGCCTGACGCTGATCGCTGCCCTGACGCAGCAAATCCCTGACGAAACGAATGAAGGCGCTCCGAAAATCCCCGATTCCGTTCCTCAACCATTTTTCGACATTGCGCGAAACAGTTTGCGCCGCGACTTCAAAGCACGCTGGACCGTTGCCGATATTTCGAATCGACTGAATCCCGTCGCGGTTGCTGCTTCCGTGCCCGCCGCCGTGCCTGCGGCAGCAGCTTCCATTTCGGCCGCGGTTGCCGTCGCCGAGCCTCCGAAAACTTCGTCGGCCAACTCCGGGGTTAGTAGTAGCAGCGCGGCCGCAGCGACGGCGACCGCCGGCTCGATCGGCATAGCGCCCTCGCCAACGCCGCCTGCGACAGCGACCGCCGAAACCAAAGGCGTTCCGCTCGCAAAAGCGACGAAGCCCGTCGACCCCCTGTCCGTCCCGTTGTCCACAGTGGCGCCGAAGTTCGATGCCGGAAGTAGTAGTTCGATTCGCTCGTGGTACATCGCCGTTGCGTTGATCATCGCGTTCGCAGCTGGCGCCATCTTCGCAATTCCAAGATTGCGCGAACTTTCTTCCGCACACAACACATCGGCAACACCCGCAGCGATACCGGCTCCATCGAGTTCGCAGCCAGTCGCGACTCCGCCTGCTGCAGTTCCATCTCCCGTCGAAAGCAAGCCCGATACTGCTCCAGCGTCAAAGCCCACAACGCCCGCTCCAAGCCGCGGCGGCGGTGACGGACGCCCTCAAGTAGCAAGCACTGAGCCGCCGCAAAACGCGACGCCCGACTCGACGCCTGCGAGCACGCGTGAATACATCAAGAAGAATGCAGACGCAGCAACTCCTGCTCCAAAAAAACCCGCGGAGCTCCATGCAGACTCCATCGCGCCTCTCCCCACATCTTCGCATGCTGCGTCCGCGACGCTGCCCGCCGGACAAGTCACACTAGGCTCGCCGTTAAACCAAGTGATGCCCGAAGTGTCCGCGAAATCGCGCAGCACGATCCACGGGACGGTCCGAGTCGTAGTCAAAGTCCACGTCGACGCATCCGGCACCGTCGCATCCGCAACGCCCGCATCTTCACCGAGCAAATTTTTCGGCGACGCTGCCGTGCAAGCCGCCAAACAGTGGGACTTCACTCCGGCGAAGATCTCCGGCCAACCCGTGCCGAGCGAATGGCTCGTGAGGTTTGATTTCACGCCAACGGACACGAAAGTGCTTCCGTCGGAGACGAGACCCTAGCGTCGAGTCGGCTACCCTAAAACGAACTTTCGACGGCTCATTCCGGCGCGCTTCATCTGAGCCGCCGATCCACGCTTACCGCCTCGCCGTTCAATCAACTCTCTCCAAGTGTTACCATCTCTCAACCCAGGCCACGAGGAGAGACCATGCGTTGGACCCCCGGTGGAGATAGTTCCGACGTCGAGGATCGCCGCGACGAATCGGGCGGTGGTGGCGGTGGCGGCTTTCAGTTCGGCGGAATGCACATTGGCATCGGCGGCGCGCTCGTGCTTCTGGTCCTGAGTCTGATCTTCCATCAAAACTTTTTTGCGCTTCTCGGAGGGGGCGGAGGCCCAGGCGTTCAGTCCGGACGCGCGACAGACGGCCAACCCGACGCCGCGCGCGACAACGCCGAAAAGCCGGTCGTGGAGTTTGTTACGTTCGTCCTCAATGACACGCAAACTACCTGGGCCGAAATCCTGCCGCAGCAATCCGGCCGGCAATACCACCACGCAAAACTCGTTTTGTTCCGCGACTACACGCAATCCGGCTGCGGCGGCGCCGAATCCGCCACAGGTCCCTTCTATTGCCCGGCCGATCAAAAGGTCTACATCGACCTGGGCTTCTACGATGAGTTGAGCCGCCGCTTCGGCGCGCCCGGACAATTCGCGCAGGCCTACGTCCTCGCTCACGAAATCGGTCACCACGTGCAAAACATCCTTGGAATTGAACGGCAGGCGGAACAAGGCAGCCGCAAAGGTGCGGACTCATCTTCGGTCAGGCTCGAACTTCAAGCCGACTGCTTCGCGGGAGTCTGGGCACACTCGACGCAACAGCGTGGGCTCCTCGAAAAAGGCGATGTGGAATCTGCTTTAGCTGCTGCAGCCGCGGTAGGTGACGATCGATTGCAGAAAATGTCATCGGGCCATGTCTCGCCCGACTCTTTCACGCACGGCACGTCGCAGGAACGCACGAACTGGTTCACCAAAGGCCTGAACTCAGGCCAGATCTCGTCCTGCAACACGTTCGACAGCAATGATCTTCAATAAAAATAAATAGGTACTCCGCCAAACAAGGTGTGCGACCTGCTAGGAGAAAAGTCCCTGCGTCATCCTAGTGAGCGTGTTGGTGTGTTCCGGAAAAAAGCGGCACGTGGAGCTCAGGTACGAGTTGACCATGGCCTTGGTAACGAGCAACGTCGTAAGTTCCTCGTGCAGATTGGCAGCACTCGCAATGGCACAGATGATTGCGAACCATCGCGTAGGATTTAGCAAATCTTGCCTGAAGACGCAGGAGCTCATTGTCGATCTTCTTTCCCCGTAATCCGAGTTTGGAAATCTCGGCGCGGCGCGCGTTCCATTCGCTTCGTGCCGCGTTGCATTCCTCGATCAATCCTTGATGCGTCTCACAGGTGGAAATCTCGATTACCGTTGCGCTCATCCCCGCCTCCTGATCGCGTGATACTTGTCGAGCCCACCGTCAATTGCGGAAGTGCAACGTGATGGCCAAATGAGGCGCGAAAGCTAAGTCGCACATTCATCGCACTTTGGAAATTAGTCTAAATACGAACGAAGGTTCGGGGCGTGGTTCGACGGCGATTTTTTATAGCGACCTATTACGATTTTTCTAAGGACTCCTAGCGGCGGAAGGTACAGTAAACACTGCAGTCCGCGGCTGAGTTGCTCAACCTCGGGTTCTCTAAGCCGGGCTGTGAAATCCTAGTCCTAGGACAGGCTCAGCGAGGAAGAGCTCACCGGTTGGATTCGTCAGGCCCGCGGCCCTTTCCCACGGACCGCTTCGCCGCCGCAGCTTTCTCCGGATCGACCCACGAATCCTGCGTCACGATCGTCGCCTGCGACGGTAACGCGAGCGCGCCACCGGTGCGGTCGAGCGTGTCCACCACATCCAGAACCAGCGCTTCCTGTGCAGCGAGATACATCCCGTAGTCGCGCTCGAGAATATACGCGTAAATCTCAACTTCAATCGCATAGTCTCCGAAGCGCAGAACCCGCACTCTCGACGTTGACGCCTCGACCTTCGGGTTTCGGGCAAGCACCTCGCGGATCTGCTCCAGCACGTACCGCAAATGATCGGGCGCCAGGTCATAACGCAGCCGCAGCAGCTGCTTGCACAAAATCTTGTCGCGAAATTTGAAATTTTCGAGCGATGCCGTGGCCACAGTGCCGTTGGGGATCGACACCACCGTCCGCTCTTCCGTGCGAATCCGCGTTGACCGCAATCCAATATCCTCGACGGTTCCGGCGCGATCGCCGATCTTGCACGAATCGCCCACAACGATCGCCTTGTCGGTCAGGATCGAAATGCCCCCCAGTAAATTTTCAAACGTCTTCTGCGCGCCCAAACCAATCGCAAGGCCGCCGATGCCGAGGCCTGCGAGCGCCGCGGTCACATTGACATCCATCCAGTGCAACGCAACCAGCGCGATCACCAGAAAAATCAGGACATCCAATACGCGCCGTGCGAGCGAGACCAGCGAACGCTCCGCCAGCCTCCCACGCTCGGTCAACTGCACCGCAATCCCGCGGAAAATCCAGTGCGTGATGCGCGTGATCGCCCAGTACCCCGCGATTCCCATCACCACGATCAGGAAATATCGGTAATACTGCCGGTACAACACCGACGTGCCGATCCATCGCACAAACTCGTAGTGAATTGGCACCGCCAGGAGCATCGCCCCGGGTCCAAAATGCTTCAGGGGCCGCGGCGCCAGGTCTTGGAGCCCACGATAGCGGCGATACCAGCTAAACAGCGTCCGCGATACCAACGCAATCGCCCAGCCCAGTACCATCGCAACGGGAGCCAGTAAAACAACCGCGATCCACTGCCACAGCGGCATTGCCAGCGGCCGATTGCGAACGAGCCACCCTGGCAAGCTCTGTTCTATTCGCGGAAAACGCAGCGAATCGTATGTCGCGGGCACCTTGCTCAGTGTCTGCCTGGAGATAAACCACAGCTTGGCGTCGTGGACGTCCTGGCGCACGAGTGTTACCGGAAACGATTCGCTCAAAAGGTGCGTGCCGCCGATCGTGATTTCATCGCGGGGGTGCTGATCCTCGTCCCGACCTTCGTAATCACCGTTTGTCGATGTCAGCGCCGAAGCCGGAAACGTCGTGTTCAGCACGGCGTATAGCTGCTTCACCAATTCCTGCTCTTCGTCGGCGGAAACGCGATGTCCCTTGAGGGGTGGCTGAAAATACTCGGCCGCACGTTCATTTTCCTCACGCGCCATTTTAATGAATCCGACAATCGTCTCGCGCGGCGTCTCGCGCCCCAAACCAAGCTGGTCAACCGGCACGTTGGTTGCGGGCGTCGCCGCCGCAGGCTTTGGGGTCCCCGGCAGCACCGGTGACAGTTGCGCCACCCCGACTGCACCCGACGCCAGGCAAAGCACAAGCGTCCCTAACATCAGGAACAACTTCCAAACCGCAGATCTTTGGTTAGTCCTCACGAACAGCTCTTCCTCAATGGAATCGAATCAAGTTCTATCTACGGATGGACGCAAACGGAAGTGTATTGTACCCGCGCCGGTCGAGGAGGGAAAAATAACACCACAGGACCGCCAGAAAAGTACCATCCGCGTTACGCTAAACCGTTCGTAGCGCCCGCCGGAGCTGCGAAAACATGATGGTGCTGGCGCAGCAAAAATTGATCTGTCATGCCCGCGACGTAATCGCATACCACGACGTGTCGCGGTTCAGCCTGCGCCGACTCCTCATACGAGGCCGGCATTGAGCCCGGCGACGCCAGGTAATACTCAAACAATTCCACCAGACACCGCACCGACCGATCCCGGTCCTCGGTAATGATCGGGCTATCGTAAATATTCGCGAATAAAAACCGCTTCAGCTCCGCATTCCGTCGATTCAGTTCCAGGCTGAAGCCGGCAAGACGTTTCGGTAGCGTACGCACTTCGTCAACGTTCTTCACGCCCGACTCTTGAATGCGCACCGAGGTCGACTCAATCAAGTCGGTCACCAGCTGATTGAGAACCTGCTTCAACGCATCGTTAAACTTCAATTTCTCCAGCGCCGATGGGTACTTCGCTTCGACCTTCTCGTACGCTTCTCCAAAGATCGGCACGTCGCGCGTCAGGGCGCTCAGATCGAGCAATTCAGCCTCGCGTGCATCATCAAGATCCGCGGTGTTGTACGCAATCTCATCGACGCAATCGATCAGTTGCGCTTCCAGTGGAGGTCGCAAATCCAGCAAATATTCCCCGAGCTGCGGCCACTCGGCACTTTTTCCCACGTAGTCGCGCGAGTGCTTGACAATCCCTTCGCGCACTTCAAACGTCAGGTTCAAGCCAGGATGGTCCGGATACCGTTGCTCGAATTGCTCCACAATGCGCAGAGCATGCAGATTGTGATTGAAGCTCCCACGGCGCGTACCCATCAACTCATTCAATTTGCGCTCCCCCGCGTGCCCGAACGGCGGATGCCCAATGTCGTGAACCAGCGCCAGCGCCTCCACCAATTCCGAATTCAACCCCAGCGCCGAAGCCACCGTCCGCGCAATCTGCGACACCTCGATCGTATGCGTTAGCCGATTGCGAAAATGATCCGAAAACCGTGTCGTAAAAACCTGCGTCTTCGCTTCCAGACGCCGGAACGCCCGCGCGTGCACAATTCGGTCGCGGTCACGCGCGTATTCGCTTCGGTAACGATGGGGAACTTCAGGATAGCGCCGGCCGCGCGATTGGTTCGCGTGAACAGCCCAAGGGGCGAGTGTAAAAGAGGATTCGATTGGCCGCTCCGCGCATTTTGCCGGGTGCGCTCAAAACCACGGACGTTGTCCGTTGCTCAATAGGCGGTTTTCGCCAACACCTGCGACTACGACTTCGGCCCGAGCGTGTCGAGCCCGCGATCAGCCTCTTCCGAAATCGCCGATTCCGGAAACTCTTTCTTCACCTGCTGATAAACGATCGCCGCTTCTTTCGGATTGTTCTGCCGCAACACTCCTGCCAACTCCAGCAAAGCAAGAGGCCGTGGCACGAATACCGACGGCTTATCCGCCAACGCCCGGAAAATCTTCGCCGCGTCATCCGGCTTCCCCGTCCGCGAATACATCACCGCCGTCTGGTATTGCGCCATGCTTGCCAATTCTTTGTCGCTGCCCGCGCTGATTTTCTTCAGCTCTTCGAGAGCCTGATTCTCTTTATCCAGGTCTTCCAGGCAGAGCGCCGCGTAATATCGCGCCAGCCGGCCAGGGTTCGTGCTCGGATATTTGTCCGCGACCACCGTGAATTTCTGCAGCGCATCGCCCGAACGCGCTGCTTCATCGGCATAGCTCGGCTCGCCCGCTTCCGCCGGATCGGGCGACGGACCGATATGCCCCGAATACGCCTTCATCGCGTTGTCAAACTCCGCCGATGCTGCCGCTGTCTGCCTGTCGTGGTAGACGCTCCAGCCGCCGTAAGCCGCCGCCACGACCAGCACCACAACCAAAACAATCAGCGACACCTGCTTGTGCGAGTAGACCGCTTCGGCTCCGTGCTCCAGCGCGTCGTGAATCTTGTCCTTCTTCAGCTCTTTGCGCGACATGTGGTCGGACAAGGTAAACTCTCCTGACAATCGTCAAACTGTATTTTGAACCAATAATCCTAGCATAAATGATCCGTTCGCTTCAGGCTGTACATACGCTCGCGATGTCGCTCACTCCGCTCAAGCTTCCTTGGATTGCCGCCCCATTACCATCTCGGCAAACCGCCCCGCTCCACGCAAATAGCCCCATTCCATCGTGATATTTTCGTCCCATGCAGGTAGCTTGTAGCCACTGCGGCACGCAACACGTGCTGAAAGACGTCGATGTGGGCGCGCACCCAAAGGTAAAGTTCCACTGCTCAAAGTGTGCCATGGCTACCATTGTCGACACCCGGCGCCATCCCAACGCCACTCTTGCTATTTCGCCGCTCCCCTCTTTCGCTCGCGGCGACGGCGGCGTCACACCATCGTCATTTCACCGGGACTACAGCGCCCAACTTCCTCTCGCGAAAGACGTTGTCTTGACCATCGTCTCCGGCCCCGGCACTGGCACATCCCACACGCTGCAAAAGGCTCGCGTCGTCATCGGTCGCGACGGCGCCGACATCGCCCTACCCGACCCCGAAATCTCCCGCCACCACTGCATCATCGAAGTCCGCGAGGACTACGTCAACCTCCGCGATCTCGACTCCACCAACGGCACCTTCTTCGAAAAAGAGCGTGTCCGCGCCGCCATGCTCGGCCACAATGCCGAATTCCGCATCGGCGAAACCATCCTCCGCCTCACCTTCGAACCGAAACGAGTCATGCAGCACTAGCGCTCCGATCGCGCAGCCGAATGCCAACCGAACCGCCGCACAAACCGCATTCGGTCGCCACGGACTTGGACGTGATCGACCTGGGCTATGCCTCCCTCTACTCAAAATGGTGGGAGCTTTACCTTTATCTCACCCCGGTTTTCATTGTGTTGAGCGCGGTGGTGGGATGGCTCGCATTCAAAGCTGGAGCATCGCGCGATGCAACCGTCGCCCTCATCGGCGGCACTCTAATCGCCGGCTCGTACATCAAATGGGCAGTCTCGATGGGTTTCATGGTGCAACCGCTCTGTCAGACGTGGAAATTCGCAGGCGCGCTGGTTACAACCAAAACGACAGCCCACGTTTTCACCGCCGCAGGCGTTGAACTCGAGTCCACAGCCGGCCCAACTCTTCTACCCTGGACCTCTATCTCCAGGGTCGTCGAAACAAAAAAGGGCTTCCTCTTTTACCGCGACGGAAAGCTAGCCACATTTCTTCCCTCCCGCAGCCTCGAAGGGTCCATCGAGGCCGATCTCATCCGAAAATTTATCCGAAAGAACATTGCCGACGCGACGCTCCTCGGCTGAACCATCTCTCATCACGACTATGAGATACTCCAATCAGCCGCAAGCTCCCCTCGGCGCGCAATGAACCGCATCTCCGCCTGCCTGATCACTCTCAACGAAGAAGCAAATCTCTCGCGCGCCCTCGCTTCCCTCAGCGGCGTCGCCGACGAAATCATCGTTGTCGATTCCGGCAGCACCGATCGCACCGGCGAAATCGCCCACGAACATGGTGCCACCTTCCTCGTCCACGACTGGACCAACTACGGCGAACAAAAAAACTTCGCTGCCGCCAGCGCCTCCAACGATTGGATCTTCTCGATGGACGCCGACGAAGAACTCAGCAGCAACCTACACCTCTCGCTCCTCGAATGGAAAAAGCGCAAACCCGATCACGACGTCTACGAAGTCTCCCGCCGCACATGGTATCTCGGCGCCTGGATCAAGCACTCCGGCTGGTATCCCGACTTCCAGCGGCGACTCTACCGCCGCGCCGCCGCCACCTTCTCCGGCATAATCCACGAATCTCTCCAATTCCCCGGCAAACCCGGCCAGCTCACCGGCGATCTCCTGCACTACACCGTCCGCTCCTTCGACGAACACGAAGCCAACGTCGAAAAATATTCCACTCTCTCCGCCCAGCGCATGTACTCCGAAGGCCGTCGCCGTTGGCGCAGCGCGCTTCTGATCGCCACCCCCTGGAGCTGGTTCCACAATTTCGTCCTTCGCCGCGGATTTCTCGACGGCTACCGCGGTGCCCTGATCGCCAAGATGGCCGCGCGCACCGTCCACCTCAAGTATGCGAAGCTGGGTAAGTTAGTCGCGGCACATCGCCGCTCGGAGACGGCTCGTTCGTGAGAATTTTGATCGTCGATTTGGACACGGAATGGCGTGGTGGACAAAACCAAGCGCTCTTGATGCTCGAAGGTCTCAACGCGCGACATCACGTCGCCGAACTCGTCGCGCCCGAAAAATCAGCTTTGGGCGAACGCGCTGCAGCCCGAGGCGTCAAAGTTCACGCAGTCTCGCCTCGCACCGCGCGCATCTCCGCCGCGTTAAAAATCTCTGAGCTCACCCGCAGCGACGCCCCCGAAAGACAATTCGATCTCGTCCACGCCAACGAAGCCCACGGCGTCACCTCCGCGTGGCTCGCCCGCTCCCACCGCCGCATTCCGCTGGTAGTCTCCCGCCGCGTAGGCTTCCCGCTCAAAAACGGCAACATCGCCCTGGCACGTTACCGCTCCGCCGCCCGCATTCTCCCCATCTCCGATTGGGTCGCCGGCATCCTGGTGGACTCCGGCATCCCTCAAGAACAAATGACCATCGTTTACGAAGGCGTCGAAGTCCCCCGCATCCCGCTCCCGCAAATCCGCCTGGCCGCCCGCGCCCGCTGGGGCATCATCGACGACTCCCAACTCATCGGCTGCGTCGGCGTGCTACTCCCCGACAAAGGCCAGGACTCGCTTATCCGCACGCTAGCCACGTTGCGCGCCGAATTTCCCAACGCAAAACTCCTGCTCGCTGGCGACGGCCCCGACAAACCCCGCCTCGAAAAAATCGCCGCTCAACTCAACGTCATCGACGCCGTCATCTTCGCCGGCTTCGTCACCGCCATGGAATCCGTCTACCCCGCGCTCGACCTCTTCATGTTCCCGTCGCGCTTCGAAGGCCTCGGCACTTCCCTGCTCTCCGCCATGAGCTACGGAATCCCGTCAGTCGCCTTGGCCACTTGCGCCTTCCCCGAAATCATCGAGCACGGCCGCAGCGGCCTCCTAGCCGAACTCAACAACGCAACCTCGCTCACCAACTGCGCCGCCGCCATTCTCCGCAACCCCCAAATCGCCCAGCAAATGGGCCGGTCCGCCCGCCTCCGTATCGAACAAAGATTCTCGGCCGCGAAAATGGTCGACGCCATGCTCCAAGTCTACGAATCTCTGATGCCTCGACATCCATCCCGTACGACGCCGTAGGGGCGGGGCTTGCTCCGCCCTCGATCCCAGTCCGATGTTTGTGGGTCGCGGTTTCAACCGCGACATAGACGTTAGCAAGCAAGACAGGGCTTGAGCCCCTGAGTCACTCGTACCGCAACGCCCGAGTAGGCGCAATCCTCGAAGCCCTCCGCGCCGGGACAAACGCCGCCACCATCGTCACCACAAACAGCAGCGGCACCACCACCGCGTACGCCACAAAATCCACTCCACCCGCATTAAACACCATCGAATTCATCATTCGCTCGACAGCGGCTCCCATCACAATCCCAATCACCGTACCAATCCCCACCAGCACCATTCCCTTCCCCATCATCAGCCGCAACACATCCCCGCTAGCCGCGCCCAGCGCCATTCGAATCCCAATCTCCCGAGTTCGCCGGCTAACGTTGTAAGCCACCAGCCCGTACAATCCCGCCACCGTCAGCACCAGCCCCACCAATCCCATAGCGCCCACCAGCTTCATCGCCACCGCCGGACCGCGTATGGCCCGATTCAAATACATATCCTCATACGTCATCGTCTGCAGCATCGGCATGTTCGGATCCATCTTCCGTACAACATCCTTCACTGTCTCCACCAGTTGCAATGGATCCCCGCTCGATCGCACCATCAACACCATCCGCGCCACCGGATGCTGCGCCATCGGCATATAAACAAAATCCATGTTCTTGTCGAACGTGTCCCGCACCTTGATCGTCTCCGCAATCCCCACGATCTCCACCGGCACGCCGTCGCTCCGATCCAATCGAAACTGCTTGCCCACCGCATCGACGCCCGGCCAATAGTGATGCGCGAAATATTCGTTCACAATCGCCACCCGCGGACTCTCCGCCGTATCCGACGCCAAAAATCCGCGCCCCTGCAAAATCGGGATCTGCATCGTCGAGAAAAAATCCTCATCGACCGTATCCATCACCGACGTAAAATTCTCCCGGTCACGCGGCATCTGCATTCGGTCTGGCACAAACGCCATCGCATCGAAATCGTCCCGGCCCATCGGCACATTCTGCGTCAATGTTTCGCCTTGCACTCCCGGCGCCGCTCGCATCCGGTCCTTCAACACCCTGAAAAACTGCTTCGTCTGCACGCTGTCGTACTGCATCAGCCGCGGATCGAAAGTCGTCATCAACAGATGGTCCTTCGCGAATCCCATTCCATCCAGCAGGGTGTGCTGAAATCCCCGCACCATCAAAAGCGACGCCGTCAGCAACATCAACGACATCGCCACTTGCGCCACCACCAGCACACTCCGTCCCCACAACCGTTTCCGCCCCGGGACATCCACATCCGCCGCCTTCAGTCCCTCCACCACATCCGTCCGCGTGCTCTGCAGGGCCGGCACCAGCCCGCAAATCAGCGCACTCACCACCGAAACCAAAATGCTCGCCACCAGCACCCGCGTATTCATCCGAAACGGAATCATCAACGGCAGATCGCTCATCAGCACGATGCTCTTGAGTGATTGAAACCACGCGCAAATCCCATATCCGATGGCGATCCCGCCCAATCCACCAAGCGCCGCGAGAATCAAACTCTCGGTCAGCAGCAACCGCACGAGCCGCAACCGCCCCGCTCCAATCGCCAGCCGCACTGCAATCTCGCGCTTTCGTGAACGCGCCCGGCTCAACAGCAATCCCGCCACATTCGTGCACGCCACCAATAGCACCGCGATCGCCAGCGTCACGAGAATCACGCTGAACTTCCACTCCACCTCATCATCCCTGGTCCGCATCTCGAACTGCGTAGCCGCCGCCATACCGCGCCCGCGGCTCAGCTTGGGATATTCCCTTTCAAAATTTTGCCCCAGCACCGCGGCCTCGTTCTTCGCCGCCGCCACCGTCGCTCCAGCTTTCAGTCTTCCTCTCACCGTCAACTCGCGATCGTCGCGATCCTCGAAAAAGTCCTTCTGCCGGTCCGTCGAAAACACCCGCGCCATCGCCAGCGGCATATAAAAATCTGGCTGCCCGAAAATTAGCATCCCCGGAAAAGTCTCCGGCGCCACGCCAATTACCGTAAACGCCGCCCCATTCAGCCGCACTTTTCTTCCCAGCACATTCGGATCGCCGGCAAACTCACGCTTCCAAAACGATGGCCCCAGCACCACGACGGCGTCCCGCCCCGGAACCAAATCCTCGTCATCGCGAAATGCCCGCCCCAATCCCGGCTCAACGCCCAGCACGCGAAAATAGTTTCCAGACACCATCATTCCGCCCTTGACCCGTGGCGTCTCCGCATTCGCGCTGAATCCGACGGCTTCCATGTCGGCATTCGCCAAGACTCCCTGATAGTTTTTCGTCTTGTCCCGTATATCCAGATACTCGCGGTACGAAAAACTCTCGAAATTGCTGTCGTGCGTCGTCCCCACCACCGTCACCATTTCACCAGGCCGCGGCACCGGATACGGCCGAAAAATCAGCGCATCCACCATGCTGAACGTCCCCGAAGCCATTCCAATTCCCAGCGCCAGCGTGAAGATCACAAACGCCGTCAACCCCGATGTCCGCCTCAAACTCCGCACCGCGTAGCGAACGTCCTGCACAAAATTTTCAACCACCAGCAATCCCCGTTCCGCCCGATACTCTTCCTTCATCGCCTCCACCCCGCCAAACTTCAGCATCGCCTGCCTCTGCGCCTCCACCGCCTCCATCCCCGCCCGCAAATTCTCCTCAGTCTGCAGCGCAATGTGCTCCGTAATCTCCTCCCTCAACCTCTCTTCGCGCCCCCGTTGCCCCACCAAATTCCCCACCCGCGCCAAAAACCGCCTAATCATTTTCATGCCCAGCCTCCGCCCTAACCCACCCGTCCGCCAATCCGGACCACAAACCGTCCGTCGCCCCGCTGCACCTATAACGGCCAACGACTCGAATCAGTCTCAACTCCCGCCGTTTTGGTTTCCCACAGGAAGCATGCCTCATTCCCTTTTGGAAAACAACAGGAAATGCAAAAGCATCGAGTGCCCGATTCCGACCAGACGTTCTTGCAGCTGCGTTAGAAGGGTGCGCCCAGTCCGCAAGATCCGACCACGCTATGCCTTTTTCTGCCGCCCCAGTCGGATACCCATGAACTGTTCATTCTGAGCGCATCCGAGGATGCGCGAAGGACCTCAACTCGCACCAACCCCAAAATATTCCGTAATCGACGACACCAAGGAAGCCCCACTCTTGTGCAGGACGCACAAGAAACCAAGGGGATCACACCACCACCTCAAATCTTCAAAACCGCCCGAGTCTGCGACAACAATGGCTCCACATTATCCTTCGAAAAAACCCCCCGCACTCCCAGCCCCTTCGTCGCCTCTTCGACCGCAGAAAAATGCGCTGTAAGCATCAACACCGGAATCTCCGGCATCGTCTTATGCAGTATGCGTGCCGTCTCCACCCCATTCATCACCGGCATCGAATAATCCAAAATCACCAGATCCGGCTTAGCCCGCGTCACACTCTGCAACGCCTCAAATCCGTTCGCCGCCTCCACACACTGCACCTTCAGCCGGCTCTGCAAATAAAACGCAAGGGCCTTCCGCACAATCGGATGATCGTCCACCACCAATACCCGGCTCATACCCTAACGGTCTCAAATCCCGCAACCCCGAACCATCGGCATAAACCCCTACATGTGCCCACACCACCATTCGTACCGTTACCGCCGCAAACCCCTGTATCAGTATCTCCGCTAGCTCTGCCCCAGCGGCACAGAAACTCTTTTCTGTACCCTCCTGGTGTCTTTTGTCCGCGCCTTCCTCTCTCTGAAGTTCTCGTCTTTGTCGTCGGGTCCGGCTCCAGCCAAAGCCACGAGGACCACGCCGCACCCGGACCCGTCATTTCGAGCGGAGCAGAGAGGAAGCAAACCGACGATGCAGGCGTCGATCCCAAAATTACCGCTCGAATCAGCCGCAATCCGCAAGACCCACACCCGCAACTTCCCCCCAAAAGAATGAAGCGCCGTGCGGCCTTCTCTTCCGCGCGGCGCTTCAACTCTTATTCTTTTGTTTGCACCAGTTATTTGTCTTCTGTTCCAGGCGTTCCCCTCCTATCCGCCCTGCCGTTGGGCCGAGCTAGCTTTCGATTGAACAACCCATCGCCCAGCTGGATCGAGGAACTCCACCCCCACCGCATAGCCGTCGCCATGCAGTGATTGGCAGTAAGCCACCCGAGCCAACGAACGAAACTCTCCAGTGCGCGACGCGAACGTCAACGGTTCGCCCTTTTCCCATCGGCGCGAACTCACGACTCGCGCGCCTCGTGCACTGACATTTTCTGTAAAGGTCGATTCGGCGCCCGATGTCCCCCGATGGCCGTCGAGCACGACGGGGATCTCCATCGGAATTCGGCTTTCGCCGCGGTGAAATCGGAAGATCGCCTTGAGCGGTTTGTGGGGCATGATGTTCGTCATCCTCACAGGCACGCCGCGATTCGCTTAAGATTTTGCACGCTGCTGTTCCCGCGATGCTTCATGCCGTAGAGCGCGCGATCCGCTGCGCCCAGCAATTGTTCCGGCGTGTCGCCGTCTTCAGGAAACGAAGCGACACCCGCGCTCACCGACAGCGCCGGACGCTCCTGCTCCGCAGACAGCTTTTCGCGAACGCGCGCAACTACGCGCGTCGCAACTTCCCGCCCCGCTTCGGGCAAAACCAGCGCGAATTCGTCGCCGCCATACCGTGCCGGCGTATCGATCGCCCGCGAATGATTCGAAAGAACTTTGCCAAGCCGCACCAGCGCGCGGCTGCCCGTCAAATGCCCAAATTGATCGTTGATTGCCTTCAGGCCGTCCATATCCAGCAAAATCACGCTGAATCCGCGCTGCGTGCGCTTCGAACGATCCAGTTCGGTTTCAATCACGTGGATGAGTCGGCGGTAGTTCGCGAGCCCAGTCAGCGAATCGCTCACTGCCATCGAGCGAACCTGTTCGAACAATCGCGCCTGCTCCAGCAGCGCGCCGCCCAGAATCAAAACGTAGCTCGCCGTTTTGCAGATCTCGGCAACGAAAAATGCACCGTCAAAAAGATGGCGTGAGAAAATCGCCGCCGCGTGGCACAAAACGTTCAGCGACGCGACTCCATACAGCGAATATTCGTAAAGGCTCGGCGCATACTTGCCACTCTCGTCGTTCTGGAGCCGCTGCCGGTAGCAGATCGCCGCCGCAAGAAACAAAACTCCCGGGAGCAAATCCCACGGCCGCGACATAATCCACGCTGCGTGTGCGAACGGCGCCGCAGGCGCCGCCAAAAACGCCGCGCTGGTCAGATACGCCGCCAACAAAACCACCAGCAACGCGCCTGCAGTTTCGCGGCTCGGCTGCCGTGCCGTCGGCATATACCGTTCCACCCCCACCGCCGCGAGCAACATGACGGCGAGGAGGACGCGGCTGACCATCCATCCCATCGGAACCGTGGTGGGCACAGCGTGGCCGGCCTGCATCTGCGCGTTCAGGGCGAAATAGCCGACCGTCTCGATGATTCCGGAGAGAACAAAGGCAAAGGCGAGGATCAGCGCGGTGCGGTCATGCGTGCCGCGAAAACGCACCAGCGCGTTCGCCGCGTAGCAGAAGCTGATCAGCGTGCCGCCAACTTCCAGGTAGAGATAGCTTTGTGTGCTGCCCGTAACTCCCGCAAACCGGAGGTAGGCAATCAGACCGAAGAACGAGAGCGTGAGAACGGAGTACGTAACAATCGACAGACGCGAGATTCCAACCGATGGCTTGGTGTTCGAAGCGCGACGTGACCGCGCCTCGACCACCGTTGGTGGTAATCCCAGAAAACCTACGATTTTGGTCCAACCGCCCACGAAATCCCCCAAATGCCGAAGAAAGCCGATGAAGCCGTAACAAACCGGGATAAATGCAAGTCAACGACCCTTCCGGGCGGAAATTAGCGATCTCCAGGCCATTGATTCGGGGAGGCTTACAGGAGGGGTAACTTCGAGCGCACTGCAAAATGAAATGGGCGAGACAGTGGCAAAAGGGGCGAAAAAGAGCTTTATGCTCAGCTATCTAATTCATTTTTGGACACTTAGTGGTACTGGGGAAGTTCCAGAGCAGCAATAGGACTGATTCTCACAATGAGACCCGTCTCACGGAATTGGGAATCTCTAACCCAGCGTCTCCGCGCCGGTTTTAGCGTCTCCGAAGCCGCGAAAACCGGTTCAGAGTCGTCTTCGGTGTGATCGCCGAATGCACTTACTGTCCCTGTGATTCTGCGGGCGCATGCCCAGCGATATCCGAACGCGGCGCGGCCTGTGCCCCCTAGGCTTGCGGCTTCGGGACAGGCGGCGGTAGGTCGCGAGCCACCACCGGGTCCGAGAAGTTGATCTTTTTGTGGGAGCCATCGCAGAAGGGCTTGTTGGCGGAGGCGCCGCAGCGGCATAGGCCGATCGCGGTGCGGCCTGCGAGTCCGAACTGCTGTCCTGCGGGATCGACGATCTCGAAATCGCCTTCCACTCGGATTGAGCCGTTGGTGTTTACTGTGATTTTCGTTGCCGCCATTTTTTCTCCTGAAACGCAATCCATCTTGTTTTCGTTTTTGGTCGACCGAAAGACGGGCACGGCGTGCCGTGCCCCTACCTTATTACTTCGGCGCGATCGAATCGATAACAGTTCGTCGCGGTCGAATCGAACTCATCCCTTCCGCTCAAACCACCAAGACACTTCGCATCCGTACTTCTAACCATTCCGGCGTCTCGATACTTTGGCTCAACACTTCGGCTTAATACTTCGGGACCCTGGGATCGACTTCGTCGGACCAGGCCAGGATGCCGCCCTTTAGGTTCAGGATTTTGCGGAAGCCGGCTTTGCGCAGGAAGTCGACGGCTTCGGCGGAGCGCTTGCCACTGCGGCAGTGCGCAACAATTTCGCGCGAGGTGTCGAGCTCGTGGACGCGGCGCGGAAGTTCGCCGAGCGGGATCAGCTTCCCGTTGAGATTACAGATCTGATATTCGTGCGGCTCGCGCACGTCGAGGATAAAGAGGTCGTCGCCTTTGTCGAGGCGCGCCTTCAGTTCCTTCGGCGTAATTTCCGGAACACCCAGATCGGGAGCTTCGGCTTCTTCGCCGCGAATACCGCAGAACTGGTAGTAGTCAATCAGCTTGTTGATGGCGCGATGCTCGCCGCACATCGGGCAATTGGGATTCTTCCGCAGCTTGAGTTCGCGGAATTTCATGCCCAGCGCATCGAAGAGCAGCAAACGCCCGACGAGACTGTCGCCAGCCTTGAGAATCAGCTTGATCGTTTCCATCGCCTGAATCGATCCGACGATTCCGGGTAGGACGCCAAGCACGCCGCCTTCAGCGCAGGAAGGAACCAGTCCCGGCGGAGGCGGTTCGGGATAGAGGCAGCGGTAGCACGGGCCATCAGGCATGCCGAATACGGTGATCTGTCCTTCAAACCGGAAGATCGATCCGTACACGTTCGGTTTGCCGAGCAGAATGCACGCGTCGTTGACGAGATAGCGCGTGGGGAAATTGTCGGTGCCGTCGACGATGATGTCGAAGTCCTTGAACATCTCGAGCGCGTTGCTGCTATCGAGCTGCTTCTCGAACGCTTCGATCTGTATGTCGGGATTGAGATCCGAAAGGCGCGCCTTCGCAGCCTGAGCCTTCGACTTGCCGACATCGCCGGAACCGAACGCGATCTGCCGTTGCAGGTTGGTGAAATCGACGACGTCGAAATCGACGAGGCCGAGTTTGCCAACGCCGGCTGCGGCGAGATACAAACCGAGCGGTGCACCGAGCCCACCGGTGCCGATCAGCAACACCTTGGCGTTCTTGAGCTTGAGCTGACCTTCCATGCCTACTTCGGGCATGATCAGGTGGCGGCTGTAGCGCAGGATCTCTTGGTTGGTGAGGCTCGTCGCCGGAGCGGTGACTACGGGCGACGCCGTGAGTGACTGCACTTTCGTAGACATTTCCAAATCCCTCGAATCTGATTCCGTCAAAATCGTGTTTCGTCAAAATACTGGATGCTGTGCGTCGGTTTCACTTGCCTTGAACTCAGACCCTATTAGATGGGACGCGATGCGAGTCGATGCAGGCGCAGGCGGCGCGCGCAAGTGGAGCAGGATCAACAACAGGGTGCGATCGAGGAACCACCATTGAGGCCGCCGCCGGCGATGCTGGGGACGATGCTGATGGTGTCGCCGTCTTTGGTCGGCGTCGCTTCCCTATTGAGGTAGCGGATGTCTTCGTCGTTGACGTAGACGTTGACGAAGCTGCGCAGTTTGCCGTCTTCGGTGAACAGGTGCTTCTTCAGATCGCCGAACTGCGTGGTGAGACTGCTGAGAGCTTCGCCGACGGTTTTGGCGCTGACTTCGGTGGAGTCGCGCTTGCCGGTGTAAACCCTGAGCGGCGTGGGAATCATGACCTTCACTGCCATTTGTTTCGCTCCAGTTTGTGCTGACAAAGAATAAGCAAAAAAACGTTTGGGCGCCAGTTGCGCGGACGTTTAGCCTCAGTGGCGAAAGCCGCATTTCCGGCAGCTTTGGCACGACTGAAGTCGTGGGCTGACGAATAGCCAATGTCGTGAGGCTCTTTTCTTGCGGGCTCACGATGAGGTGGAGTGGGCTGCGCCCTCCTGGTGGAGCTTGATGTCTTCGGGGTTGAATTGGGTACGGTCGTCGGTGAGGCGCCAGCTGGTCATTTTTTCGGGTTTGCCGTTGGCAACGCTGACGATGATGTAGCTGTACCAGGGCCAGGCGTGATCGCGGTCGAATTGGCTTGGGGCAGCTGGGTGGTCGGGGTGCGAGTGATACCAGCCGACTACATCTAGGCCTCTTTCGCGGGCGGCTTTTTCGGCGTCGCGGACGTCTTCGGACGTGACCGAGAAGCGGTTGCGTGGAGAATCGTCGCGGCGATTGATGAGCGGGAAGAGCGCGAGGATTTCGCGCGATGGTGCCCGGCCGACTCCGGAGCCCGTTGCCGCGGCGTCGAGGTCGCGACCGAGGAGCGCGCCACAACATTCGTGCGGATAGGTTTCGGCGCCGTGTTCGCCGATTTTTGTCGAGAGTTCTTTTTTCAGCAGCAGCAGAGGTACGTCGCTCATGTTCCGTGTTCATCCCAAAAACGTTCGCTGAGATATTTTGCCGCGTTATCGGCGAAGACGGTAACGATGACCGCGCGTTGGTCGCGCGAGATCGACTTCGCGACCTTGAAGCAGCCGCCCAGCGCGGCGGCGGCGCTGGGGCTAACGAGTAAGCCTTCTTCACGCGCCAATCGCTTGACGAGTTTGTAGGAATCCTCTGTGCTCACTTGGAGATTTTCGTCAGCAAGCTTGTCGTCGTATATCGACGGGACGAGCGCGGTCTCCATGTGTTTCCAGCCCTCGAGACCGTGAAACGGGCCATCGGGCTGCAAGCTTATGCAGCGGATCTTCGGATTGAGTTCGCGTAGACGACGCGTGGTGCCGACGAAGGTGCCGCTCGTGCCGAGGCCCGCTACGAAATGCGTTACGCGGCCGCCGGTTTGTTCCCAGATTTCGTTCGCGGTGGTGCGGTAGTGCGCCTGCCAGTTAGCGGGATTGCTGTATTGATCGGGATAGAAATATTTTTGCGGATCGGCGGCGACGACTTTGTGAACTTTGCGGATCGCGCCGTCGGTGGCTTCGTCGCCAGGCGTCATGACGAGTTCTGCGCCGAATGCGGCGAGGATGCGTTTGCGTTCGTGCGATGCGCTGTCAGGCAGGCAGAGTTTCACGGGGTAGCCGAGAGCGGCGCCGATCAAGGCGTAGGCGATGCCGGTGTTGCCGCTGGTGGCGTCGATGATGGTCTTGCCCTTGGTGAGAGCGCCGGAGGATAAGCCGGATTGGATCATGCTGAGGGCGGGGCGGTCCTTGACCGAGCCGCCGGGGTTGAACCATTCGGCTTTCGCGGCGAATTCGATATTGGGGAATTCGGCACCGACGCGGGCGAACCGGAGCAACGGCGTGTTGCCGATGCAATCGATCAGGGATTTGCCGTCGTAGTTCGAGGCTGGCGCGATCGTCGATTTGGAGGCGGATGGATTCATGGAAAATCACGGGAAAGAGGATGGGCCCTGGCGTTTTTCGCTAAGAATTTGATTATAAAGGGGTTCTACTATGGCATATCGCAAGGATGTGATTCTAGGGGAGTTACGGGATATTGGGGTCGAGTCGACGTGTGGCGCCGGGTTCCCGAGGGCGACAGCAGCCTTTCGATTCACGACTTGCGGAGTATAACCCATAAGTAACCTTTTGTCAAAGACTTACATGGCCGGCGTCGAAGATTTTTGTTCGAATGCTCGGCTTGGAGTTTGGGATTTTACATGTATTAGGATGCGGGGGGAATCGTGGGGTTAGACGGGATTGGGGGGGCTCGTTGGGAGGTTGGGAAAGGACCGGTTGGGAATGGACTGGCTCGGCGCGTGATTCGGATCACGAGATGTGGGTGCGGACGCAGTCGAAGGTGACCGGTTCGATCGAAGAGGGATTCATCGCGCAAAAAGGCGCGTTGGGGCCCGAGTTCCTCTCTGCGTACGCCGGCCAGTTCGCAGGAGCGAACAGGAAAAAAGCCGGCGCGCTTCGCTCGGAATGACGGGGGGCGGCGGTGAATCGTCGCGACTGGGTCGTGCTTGGTGTGATCGGACGAACTTACGTTCTAGCACAGGCTTTGCTTCTCCTGCCCGCGGAGGAGCATGGACCAGAGCACCGACAGGGTTTGCGCTACTGGGGCAGCGCGAGCTCGCGAAACTGTTTGGGGGGTGGGGGCGTCGTAGTTATGAGACCTTTACGTGGCCGGGTGGTTATGGCGGCTGACTGCACGGATGGCGGCTGGCGATGAAGACGATTCGGGTCGTTGGGTTGGCGGTGAGTGTGGCAGTGCTAGGGGGCGTTCGTGCGGCTGGTGGTGCGGGTTGGAGGCGGCAGGCGGAGAACGGGAACCCCGCGGGGGATGGAAGACAGGACGCGGATGGGAAGCAGGCGGCGATTCAGTCGGAGGTGAAGATTGTGGTGGTGGATGTGGTAGTGACGGGGGCTAAGGGGCAGCCGGCAGCGGGATTGAAGAAGGAAGATTTTCAGGTTTCGGAGGATGGGAAGGTGCAGACGGTTTCGTTTTTTGAGGAGCACACCGGCGGGCGCGTGACGCCGGTAGCGCTGCCGGCGATGCCGCCGGATGTGTTTACGAATTATCCGACGGTGAAGACCGATTCGGTAAATGTGTTGCTGCTGGATTCGTTGAATACGCAGGCGCTCGATCAGACGTATGTGCGGCCGCAGATGGAGAAATATCTGGAGGCGGCGATTGCGGCGCCGAACGGGGCGCGGCTGGCGATTTTTACGCTGGGGCAGGAGCTGCGGATGATTCGGGGATTTACGGCGGATTCGGCGAAGTCATTGGCGGCGGTGGATGATCCGAAGTCGAACACCAAGGCGAAGTATGAATACCAACTCGCGAGCCCGGCACGGAAGGCAGCCGAAGCTGCGATATGCGCAGGACTACTGGCTCCGATCGCGAAGGAATCTTGTAACGCCTATTTGGCACAAATGAACACGGATCGGGACGTGGATCGCGTCTCCATGACGCTGCAAGCGTTTCAGGCGCTTGCGCGTTATCTGGCGCCGATACCTGGGCGAAAAAACGTGATTTGGGTGGCGGGATCGTTTCCGATTCAATTCTTTCCGGATACGGGAACACGGGGAAAGTTTGCGAGTCCGTATCCAAAGGCAGTTCGGCAGACGGCAGAATTCCTGACGGCGGATCAGGTAGCGGTGTATCCGATCGGGGCGACTGGACTCTTCGGGGAGTCGTATCTCGAGGGAAACAAAGATCCGAGTGCGAATAAGACGGGAAAAGCCGTCGCAGCGGACGAGGCGGACCGGAGTTTCAACCAGATTGCGATGGAACTGTTGGCGCGGGATACAGGCGGGCATGCTTTTTACAACGCGAACGGATTGAGCGAAGCGATGGCGCAAGCGGTGGAGGAGGGATCGAATTTTTATACGCTGGCGTATGCGCCGGCGAATACGCACAGGGACGGAAAGTATCGAAAAGTCGAGGTACAGGTTGTGGAGGGAAATTTCAAGCTGGCGTATCGACGAGGGTATTACGCGGAGAATGCAAAGCTTCCTACCGCCGGAGAGGGAAAGAAACGGGATGAGATGACGCCGTTGATGGGGTTTGGGATGCCGGATTTTGCGCAGATTTTGTACAAGGTGAAAGTGGCGCTGGTACAGGGCGCGGGAACGGGAACCAGTGGCGACGGGAAATCGGCGCGGTATGGATTTGATTTTGCGATCACGCCGGGAGATTTCAGTCTGCAGAACGGGCCGGATGGAGTGCGGCGGGGAAACATGGATACGATGATCGTCGCTTACGACGGCGATGGGAAGATTTTGAATTCGTTCCGAAAGAAGAGCGAGATTGCGTTGGACCCGCAGTCGTACGCCGGAGTGATGCGTGTGGGATTGCAAATGCACCGGGAGATGGATGTACCGGAGGGCGCGGTTTATTTGCGAACGGGAATTATGGATACGAACTCGGGAAAACTGGGATCCCTGGAGCTGGAGTTGGGCGGAATCAAGACCCCAAGGTAACAAAATAGCGGAAGCAGATCGGCGTCGATTGTGACGGCAAACCAATATGCGGACTGATCGTATTGCTGCGGGATTTTTGCTTGGGGTATCTGTTTGCTCGTTGGGGGCGCAGAGTCCGCAGCCTACGAGCTCGGACCAAAATCCTGGACAGACGACCGGGATCAAGTCGGAAGTGCGGCTGGTTGTCGTGGATGTGGTGGTGACCGGCGGGAAGGGGGAGCCGGTTGGGAAACTGAAGAAGGAGGATTTTCAGGTTGCGGAGGATGGGAAGGCGCAGACGGTTTCGTTTTTTGAGGAGCACACCGGAGGCCGCGTGACTCCGGTGACGCTTCCGGCCATGCCGCCGGATGTTTATACGAACTATCCGACGGTGAAGACGACGGATTCGGTGAATGTATTGTTGCTGGATTCGTTGAATACGCTGGCGATCGATCAGGTGTATGTGCGGCCACAGATGGAGAAGTATCTGGAAGCGGCGATTGCGGCCCCGAATGGGGCGCGGCTGGCGATTTTCACGCTGGGGCAGAAATTGAGGATGGTGCGAGGGTTTACGGCGGATTCAACGGAATTGCGGACTGCGCTGATGGATCCGAAGTCGCACACCGAGGCGAAGTTCGAACCGCAGCTGGCGACGCCTTCGCGGAAAGAGAGCGAGAACACAGCGTGTATGCGCATACGGTCTCCGGAAGGCCGAGCGGCGTGCATGGATTTCATGGCCGAAGAAAACGGGGAACGCAACGGCGACCGCGTGGCAATGACGCTGCAGGCGTTCCAGGCGCTGGCGCGCTATCTGGCGCCGATCCCGGGGCGAAAAAATGTCATGTGGCTTGCAGGATCGTTTCCGATTCATTTTTTCCCCGACACGGGAACGCGCAAAAAGTTCGTGAATCCGTATCAGAGCGACGTGCGCGCGACAGCGGAGTTGCTGACGGCGGACCAAGTGGCGGTCTATCCGATTCAGGCGTCGGGACTGGAAAACAACACGGTCTTCGATCCGAACAATACCGGGAAGCCGGTGGAAGCGGATGAGGCGGACCGGAGTTTCAATCAGATTGCGATGGAATTGCTGGCACGGGATACGGGAGGACAAGCATTTTACAACACGAACGGATTGAGCGAGGCGATGGCTCAAGCGATGGATGAGGGATCGCATTTTTATACCCTGGCGTATGCGCCGAGTAATTTGAAGATGGATGGGAAATTCCGGCGGATTGAATTGAAGCTGGCGAGCGGGGATTACAAGCTGGCGTACCGGCGTGGGTATTACGCGGAGAATGCGAATGTTTCGGGAAGCGAAGGCCAGAAGGGGAAACAAGACACGCTGGTGCCGTTGATGGGATTTGGGATGCCGGACTTTGCGCAGATTTTGTACAAGGTGAAGGTGGCGCCGATTCAAAGCGAGGGAAAAGCAGGGCGGTATGGATTTGATTTTGCGATCACGCCGGGGGATTTCAAGTTGGCAAGCGGGGCGGACGGAGTGCGGCGCGGCAATATGGAAGTGATGATCGTGGCGTACGACGGCGAGGGGAAGATTTTGAATTCGTTTCGGAAGACGAGCGAGATTGTGTTGGACCCGCAGGCCTATGCGGAGGTGACGCGCGTGGGGTTGCAGATGCGGCGGGAAATGGATGTGCCGGAAGGCGCGGAATATTTGCGAATGGGGATTATGGATCTGGAGTCGGGGAAGATGGGGAGCTTGGTGGTTGGGATTCGGAGTGGGAGAGTGGGATTTTGATGGTGGGCGGCGGGTTTCCGGGGTGTGACGGGCGCGCTGGTCGATCCGGGCTACCGGTTCGTGGGCCGATCAGAGGCGGCGGGAACCTATTTTCCGTTGTGATTTCGGGGGTTTTTCGCTGCGTAGAACTCACGGGGAAAACCGGAATGAGCATTCGCTGACACTGTTCGAACGAACAGGCGGGCGAATGAAATCAAGGATTTAGCAGATCTGCCCGGCGGAAATTTGGGCAGACGGAGTGTTCCATTTGCGCGGTTGCGCCACTCCTATCCCTCGTGAAGGTCAAATTCCAGCTCAGGTTTGTGGTGGGGTTTCTGCTGGCGGCGGGGTCGCTGGCGGTGGCCGGGTTATTGGTACGTTCCAACAGCGCGCAGTTTCATAAGACGCAGAGCGAGATTTCGAATGGGCTGATGACGTCGCTGGAGCTGCAGCAATTTCTGGCGGGGATCGATGATCTGGAATTGCGTAAGGAAGAATACGTACTGACGGGAGACGAAGAGCAGCGGCTGCGGTATCGATATGCGGCTACAAAAGTGGAAGAGCGGGTGGGGCGGCTGAAGGCGCTGACGATGTACGAGCCGGTACAGCAGGATCGCGTGGAGGCGCTGCGGTTGTATACGCAGGTGAGGCTGACGGAGCTTGCGACAGAGGTGGAGGCGCGTCACGAAGCGGGGATCGCGGCGGGGGCGGATGCGGAGGGCACGGCGGAGCGGCATTCGAACGCTGGGCCGACGCACGCGAAGCCGGCGACGGTTGCGATCGAAACCGGGGCGGACCGGAAGATTCGAGAGATTGTGACGGCGATGCAGCTGTTTGAAACGGGCCGCGTGGAGGAAGCGCATCAGAAATTCGACGGGACTTCGAATTCGAGAGACCGCTGGCTGATGGTAGTCACGATCATGCAGTGCGGAGTGCTGGCGCTGGTGTTCACGTTTTTTTACCGGAGCACGCAGCAGCGGGAAAAATCGGCGTTCAAGTTATTGCACGAGCATCTGCGGCTGACGGCGACGCTGCAGACGATGGGTGAAGGGCTCTACCAGGTGGACCGGAACGGGTGCATCGTCTACATCAATCCGGTGGGAGAGCAACTGCTGGGTTACAGGTCGGAGGATGTGCTGGGGCTGCCGGCACACCATTTGCTGCATCGCGGGGGAGATGATGAGAAAGAGTGCACGAGCGAAACATGTCCGATCGTACTGGTGAGCGCCAAGGGGTTGAGAGCACACAACGACGACGACTGGCTGCGAAAGAAGGATGGCTCAGTGGTAACGGTGGAGTACACATGCGCGCCGCTGGTGCAATATGGCGTGATCAACGGAGGAGTTGTCGTTTTCCGGGACATCAGCGAACGGAGCCGGATGGAACGGGCGCTGCGCGACAGCGAAGAACGGTATCGGAATTTGGTGGAGAAGAGCGGCGGGCTGATTTTCATTCACGACATGATGGGCAAACTACTGGCGGTGAATGAAGCGTGCGCGAAGGCGCTGGGTCACACCGTCGAGGAGTTGCACGGGAAGAACTTGAAGGAAATCGTAGTGCCAGGATTTGGATCGAAACTCGAATGGTACCTGACGGCGATTGCGGAATGGAATTCGCACAGCGGATTGATGAGGGTGCGGACGAAGGACGGCGATGAGACGGTGTGGTCGTATTCGAACCGCGTGGTGTGCGAATACGGGGCCGAGGCGTATGTGCTGGGGCACGCGCACGACATCACCGGGCAGGTGATGATGGAAGAGGCGCTGAAGGTGAGCGAGGGGAAGCTCCAGGCAGCCCTAGAAAACGAAAAGAGTTTGTCGCGGGTGGATTTCCTGACGGGGATACCGAACCGGCGGATGTTCTACCAGACGCTGTCGATGGAGGGAAAGAGGTCGCGGCGGTACTTGCGGCCGCTGACGGTGGTGTACATCGACGTGGACAATTTCAAGCAGATCAACGATCTGCGCGGGCACGCGGTGGGAGACGACCTGCTGAAGCTGGTGGGCACGGTACTGGAGAGCACGGTGCGATCGACGGATACGGCGGCGCGGCTGGGAGGCGACGAATTCGCGGTGCTGCTGCCGGAGAGCGACGAGCAGGCGGCGGCGGTGATCGTGGCCAAGCTGCAGGACAATCTGCAAACGGCGATTCGACCCCGCGGGTGGCCGGTGACGTTCAGCTTCGGCGTGGTGACGTTCCCTATTGCACTGGACTCGGCGGAAGAGATGATCAAGCGGGCCGACGAATTTATGTATGAAGCAAAGCGGAGCGGAAAGAGCGCGGTAGTTTCGAAGGTGATCGAAGCCGTGGCGAAGAGCAGCTAGGGAATCCCACCGAAAAAGGGGCGCCAAAAGTCACATGTTGATAGTACTACCTGCCTATTTGCCCCTGAGGGCAGGAATCGTACAGTTGCACCGTGAGATGAGTGGAAAGGAAATTGGGTCTTGGTCTCAGCGTTCATTCTCGCGTTCTCGATCCTTGGAATGGTGCGGTTCGGGATTTTGTACTGGCGCGGGCTGCTGGCGCAAACGGCGGAACTGCCGGTGTCGGAGGAAGTGCGCGCGGCGGCGCAGCTGTCGAGCGGTGAGATCACCGGGAAGGACTTCGCGGCGCTGGCGGGATTGCATAGTTTGACGCCGGGAGGATCGGGCGGAGTCACTCTCGTCAGGGTTTACTTCCGGGTGGTGAAGCTGGTTGCGGCGATTGGACGGACACAGGCGGCTTGCTCAGCATGGGCCGAGCGGGAAATGGCGATTTGCGCGAGGTATGTTGGGGTGCAGATTGATGGGCGATTGCAGATGAGTTTTGCGGAACAGGCGGGGATGGTTTAAGAGGCCGTAGAAAATTCAGGAGGCAGGAATTTTACGGAGCCGGTTTGCGGCTCCGTTTTTTGTTTTTTAGGGCACGCGCTCGAGTTTGAGATTTTGCCGAGATGGGGCGCACCTTCGAAAACTCAGGGCAAAGCGATGCTGCGCCGGTACACGATCGCGGCGAGCCGGGAAGGATGCACTTCGCGGCTCAGTGTAAAACCGGCGCTACCCAACCTAGTCAGTATGGCCGAACGGGTGCGAACCCGGTCGGTTCATGTTCCATCCAGAATAAGAAGACCGACCCCCAGTTTCGCGTGTTCGTGGGTTACGCTGCGCTAGCAGCACAGAGCCACAGGCGAAGAAAGGAGAGTCGGTCTCATGAGTAAAATACGTTTTGTCGGTCTGGATGTCCATGCGGACACCATCGCGGTCGCAGTTGCTGAACCCAGCGGGGAGGTTCGCTCCTTCGGTATAGTTGCGAACCGTCCTGAGTCGATTCGGAAGCTGATTCACAAGCTTGGTTCGATCGAACAACTGCGAACTTGCTGCGAAGCCGGACCGACAGGGTATGTGTTGTACTGGCAGCTCATCGCTCTGGGCGTGCGCTGCGAAGTGATCGCCCCTACTCTGGTACCGGTGAAATCGGGTGATCGAGTGAAAACCGATCGGCGCGACGCCCTGAAACTGGCGCGCAGCTACCGCGCTGGGGACCTGACGCCGGTGTGGGTTCCGGACGCTGCTCACGAAGCTCTTCGAGATTTGGTCCGTGCCCGTGAAGCCGCGAAAAGAGACCAACTGCGTGCCCGCCATCGCCTTGGCAAGTTTCTGCTGCGCAGTGGCTGGCAACGTCCTGAGCATCTGAAGTCATCGCCGCTCTCCAAGCCCTCCGGGGCGTTGCAGAAATTGCCGCTGTCACCATCATCGCCGAACTCGGTGAGATCTCTCGTTTTCGCACCTCCAGGCAACTCATGGCCTACAGCGGCCTGGTCCCGAGTGAGTATTCCAGTGGTTCGACACGACGGCAGGGCAGCATTACGAAGACCGGCAACGCTCCTCTTCGACGAGTGATTGTCGAAGCCGCTTGGGCCTATCCGTTCCGCGCCTGGCTGGGCGGCTATCTGCTCAAACGTCAGATCGGACTGAGCCAGGAGATCAGAGGCATTGCTTGGAAAGCTCAGAACCGACTGCATCTGCGCTACCGAAAATTTCTCGCACGTGGCAAAAACAAACCGCAGATCGTAACCGCAGTGGGAAGAGAGCTGTTGGGTTTTATCTGGGCCATTGGCGTCAACGTAGAAGCGGAGCACCAACGAATCGCTGCGTAGGTCTACACCACCAATGAAACGAGTCTCTTCTTTTGTGAGAAAGGCAGTGCCGGTGGCGGTCGAGGCGTTCTCGAGAAGGAGCATCCTCGGACGTTTTATGCGGCAGGCTCTACGAGCCCAACCCGCGTTCCTAGTGCGAGGCAGCTCCCGACGGATCATGAGCATGCGGTTCCGACCCGCGAATATCAGAGTGATCAATCGTCGCGCTGACCGCCTCGGTCGCCACTCGCGCGGCTTCCCTCTCGCAAGAGAAAAGCAGCCCACCGAACCACCGCGAATGTATTTGACAGGTTCGGCCATATCAGAACGTCAGGTGGAGGGCCATTTGGAGGAAGCGGGGGCTTCCGATGGTGTGCTGGATTACGCCGAGTTTGCCGGACGGCGGGCAGACATAGGCGTCGGGCGCCGCGCAGTTGGTCTGGCCATCGACGGGGAATGGCGCGGTGTACTGCGGCGGATTTTCGAAGAACGGATTGAACTCGACGTTGTTGTTCGGCGTGTCGAAGCTCGGGTGATTGAAGATGTTGAACGCCTGGACGTCGAATTTCAGGTTGAAGCGTTCGTTGATCTTGAAGTTCTTGAAGACGCCCATGTCGACGCGTGACTGGAACGGACTGACGAAGATGTTGCGGCTGGCGGGACCAAAGTTGGTCTCGTACACGTCGCAGACCTTGCTGACGGGGTCGCACGGGGGAACGCCATTCTGTCCCGGCTGCAACAGCGGGATGCCGAACGCGGCGCTGTTGAGAACCGGGCTGCCGGGATTGACGCCGAGCGTACCCTGCAGAACCGGATGCGCGCCCTGAGTGCTGCCGGTGCCGCCGATGGGAACGAGCGGGTTGGTGATGAAGTCGTTTCCGCCGCCGTAGAACTGGCTGGCGATGCCGCCGCTGAAGTCGATGACGCTGTAGGGCTGGCCGCTTTCGGCGGAGATGAGGCCGCTAGTGCCCCAGCCGTTGACGATTTTATCGGCCCAGCCGTGGAGCACCGACAGCTTCGGGAATTCGTAAGTGTACTGAATCATGAAGACGTGGCGACGGTCGAAGTCGGAGTTGCCGTAGCCGGTGCGCAGATTTTCCGGGTTGTCGCCGTTGTAGAAAAGTTGCTCGCCGCTTTCCTCGTCCATGCTATGCGACCAGGTGTAGGAGCCGGAGAGCGTGAGGCCGTGGCTGTAGCGCTTGGTAACGTTGAACTGCAACGCGTCGTAGTTGGATTGGCCGGCGGCTTTGGCGTATTGCGAGTTGGGATCGAAGCCGATGAAGGGGACGCGGAGCGCGGTGTTGCCGCTGCCGAAGCCTTCGACAAGCGTCGATACGTTTTCGGCGGCGACGCCGGGAACGGTGTAGCCGTAGGAGTAGATCTGGCCGTTGATCGGAGACGACGGCGTGGCGATGTTCGGCTGGTTGAATGGCACCGGGATGACTTCGTGAACGCCGTGATTGCCAACGAATGCGAGCGTGAGCACGAGGTCGTTGCGTGGCTGCCATTGCAGGTCGAGCGTGTAGTTTTCGGAGTAGGGCAGCTTATTGGTCGGATCGTAGCCAGCGAAGATCAGCGGGCTGCAGAACGAGATGCCGTTCGCGGTGCAGTACGGCGTGGTGTTGTCGATGAGTTGCGAGATGTTAGGAATCAGCGAGGCGACGCCGGAAAGATTCTTCGGCGGGGCCGGTGGCGGAGTGGTGCCGAACGGAGTCGCGAAGGTGGCGCCGGGCTGGCTGTAGAACGGAACCGAGAAGGGCTGCTGCACGGTTACGCCGAAGGGACCACCGATGCCGCCGCCTGCGCTCTGTGAAAGTTCGGCGAAGTATTCGCCGCGATCGTAGTACATGCCGAAACCTGCACGAACGACTATGTTGTGGAGGAAGCCTGGAGTCCACGCGACGCCGATGCGGGGAGCGAAGCCCCACTGGCGGCCGGTGAGCGTCGAGTCGCTGACACCCTTGGTCGGAAACTCCTTATTGTTGCCGGCGACGACGATACCAGGGTTGCTGATCGTGTCGGTACCGAAGTCGTAGCTGTAGTCTTGCGGGTAGAAATTGGTGAGCAAGCCGTTTTTCTCAACCAGCGGGCCGTTCCAATCCCAGCGAAGACCGGCAATGACGGTGAGATTGGATTTGAGGCGGAACGTGTCCTGGCCAAAAGCACCGACCTGGTTCGAACGGTAGTAGCGGTTGGTTTCGCCGCTGATGAAAACGGAAGATCCGTTTTCACCGCAGAACACGGACGGATTGCAGAGATTGCCCTGGAGGAAGTCGGCGAAGGTGTCGAAGTCGAGCAAGCCCTGATTTCCGTTTTTGTTGATGATGTTGAGCTGGCTGTGGTCGAACTGGACACCGCCAACGATCGTGTGGCGGCCGACGGTCCAAGAGTATTTGGTTGTGCCTTCGAAGGTGTTCTGGAACATGCCGGCGTTGGCGAAATTGTTGGAAGGACCGATGCCGAGGCCGGAACCCGTGTTCGGATTGGCAGAGCCGATGCTGATGCCGGGGACGTTCGAAAGGCCGAAGATGTTGAGGCCGTAGTCGCTATTGGTGTAGCCGTCGAGGGTGTGGGCGAACGCTTTTTCGCGGAGGAAGCCGAAGCCTTGAGTCCAGACGGCGTTTGGAGAAATCGTAGTGGTGTTCTGAACCGAGAGCAGGTGCGCTCCGGCTGACAACTGCTGCGGGAAATTGCCGACCTGGCTGATGGCGAAGGGAGCGAACGTCGGATCGTTCTGGAAATAATATTTTCCGGTGAGGCGATCGCGCGCGTTGAAGTTGTAGTCGATGTTGGCGCTGACCTGGTCGGCCTTGAAGGTTGTCTTGGGGCCGAAGACGAGCGCGTTGTAACCGAGATCGCTGTTGAGATTGTTTTCGGACGGGATGAAGAACTGACCGTTGGGAAGCTTGAGGTTCATGATCTTCAGCGCGGTCGGGCTGATATCGGTAGCGGTCAAGGTGGTGCCGAAGGCGGAGTTGGCGAGAGCGGCGAGGCTCGCGGCGTCGCGGTTCGTATCGCTCAGCCCGGGGAGAACGTTGGCTTCGGAGATGGAGCTGTCTTCGTCGGAAACGCGCTGGCCCTGATAGGCGGCGAAGAAGAAGAGCTTGTCCTTTAGGATCGGACCGCCGTAGGTCGCGCCGAAGCTATTGCGCTTGAGTTCGGGAACGGTCTTGCCGAGGCTGCGCAGAGTCGAATCCTGATTGAAGAAAAAGGGAGCGGCATTCCAGGCGTCGGTCTGGTGATATTCGTAGGCCTGGCCGTGATATTGGTTCGTGCCGGTGCGCGTTTGGAGCGAGACGTGCGCCCCGCTGTAGGAGCCTTCGGACGCGTCGTACATCGAAGTGTTGACGCGGACTTCCTCGAGCGTTTCCTGCGGGGGTGCAGGCATGGCCTGTCCGATGGCGCTATAGACTGAGGTGCTGGTTTGAATTTCGCCACCGGCGGTGCTGTTAGTGTTCTGGCCGGTGTTTAGGACCGAGCGATTGTCGGCGACGCCGCTGGAGGATTTGCCATTGAAGAGATTGTTGGTCTGCACGCCGTTGACGACGAAGCTGTTGCTGGTATCGCGCTGACCGTTGGCGAAAATATTTTGGTTCCCCAGGCCGGCGTTGGTGCCCGAGCCGGTGAGGAAGTCGGCGTTGACGCCGGGGCTGAGCAACGCGAGCTGCGTGAAGCTACCGGTGCCGAGCGGGGTGCTCTCGATCAATTCGGTGCCGAGCGTGTAACCGTTGGTGGTGTCGGTCTGATTGAGAAGGGGCGTGCCGGAGACGGTGATGCTGGTGCTGATTTCGCCGGGCTGGAGGGAGCCGTTCACTGTGGAGGTGACGCCACCGTTGACCACGATCTGATCGTGAAGCTCGGTCTTGAAGCCGTCGCGTGCAAAGGAGACCGAGTAGCGCCCGATGGGAAGAGCGCTGACGAGGAAGGAGCCGTCGTCCTTGGTACTAATCGTGGTTTCAAGATTGGTGTCGAGGTTGCGAACCTTGACGTTTACCTTGGAAAGAATCGCGCCGGAACTGTCGGTTACTGTGCCGTTGATCGCGCCGAGAGTTTGCTGGGCGAAAGATGGGAGAGAAGTCAGAAGAAAGACGCCGAGATACACCACGAACGAACCGAACCACTTTTGCATTTCCACATGCCCCTTTTTCTCCGTCAATCAAACTCTTAAAGTGGGGAGAGGTATATCACAGAGGGCTTGAGCAAATCGAGAAGACTTCTGTGAAAATCATGCAAAAAATCGGTGCGGTATTCGGGCGATTTGGAAATGGTGGAGTGATAGCAGGATGGGATGCAAATCGCAATTGCGGCGAGTCTCTTTACTACGCGCCCGGCTTCCTTTAACCTAAGCAGCCTATGTGGAATGTCGAGGAGAAGTTCGCACCGAAGGCGATTGAGGGGTTGGCGGCGCTGGGTTTTAAGGTTGGCAGCACGCGGGGCGTGGTACGCGTCGAGAAATATGGGTGCGGCGCCGAGTTTCGCCGGGGTTCCGACGAACACTATCAACTGACGATCCTGCCGACGATTATGGTGAATGGGCAATTTACGCGGCTGTGGGACGCGGGCTATCAGAAATTTTTGCTGACCGATGAGGGGCAGAAGATTCCTGCGCTGGCGACGCATTTGTCGAGCCTGCGAAAATTCAATGAAGAGCTGCGAACGGCGTTGGGAGTGCCGACGTTTTACAACGAGGCGCTCGGGTCGGTGAGCCAGGTGTCGGTGTACGATCGGGTGAAGGGACGCAAAGGCGCGGTGCCGGATGACACGGTTGGGGCGCATAGCGGCGGAGATGGGCATTAGCAGCGACGGCGGACAAATCGAGATGGCGACGTAGAGTCGCCGCTTCGGGAACTATTCGTGGGGACTTTGGGGCGCAGCGTTGCTGCGCCCTACTTTTTTACGACACCAATTTACGGACGGAGATGGGAGTAGCGTTGGAACGGGCCGGAGTTTGGGTAAAAGGCGTAGGCGCGATAGAGTTCGGCGATCTGGCGAACATGGCCGAGGTCATGTGAAGCCCATTCGTTGAGCATTTGCTCGAGAGTAATTTTGCCGATTTCGGAATGCTCGGCGGTGCGAGTGGCGATTTCAGGAGGCGCGGCGTTGAGAAACTGAAGGTTTTCGCGGCGCGCATAAGTGAAGTGCGAGAGATGCTCTTGCGAAGTGCCCTGGGAGTAGCCTTCGGACGGCTGCTCATGCTTTTTCAAGAGCGGAGAATCTTCGACCGCGAAGCGGCGAACGCGGTCGGCGAAGAGTTCCTCAGCGTCGGCGAGATGCGAGAGGACTTCGGAAATCGACCAGCGATCGGGCGCGGGCTTCCAGCGGAGCAAGTCGAAAGAAAGACCGGCAAGCATCGTTTCGAGGAGAACTGGCGTCTTTTGTAAGAGTGCCAGAGCGGGCCGGACCGAGCTCGATCGGCTTGGTTGCATGGGTCACCTCCGGAGAGATGGATTGTATGCGTTTTTGAGAGAATGGAAGAGGTTCTGTTGTTGGGATTGAAGGCATTGCAGTGCGAGTCTCCGGAGAGTGTGATGGCTCAAATTGTTGGCTTGATGGACGATCTGTTTTTTCAGATGAAGGTGTTGGAGACGGCGAAGCATCTGGGACTGGAGTTCAAAGTGGCAACCAACGCCGATTCATTGATGGAGTTGGTGGCGACGTCGCCGAGGTTGGTGATCGTGGATTTGAACGTGCGAAGCGGAGCACTATCGGCGATCGAGCGGGTGCGAGCAGAAAAGGGCGATGTGCGAATGGTGGGATTTTTGTCGCACGTGCAGACGGATCTGGCGGCGCAGGCGCGCGCGGCCGGATGCAGTGAGGTGATGCCGCGGTCGAGCTTTACGCAGAATTTGGCGGCGATATTGGGGTCGGCAAAGGATTAGGGTTGAAGCAGGCAAAGGAACCTCTGAGAGATTTGAGGGATCGGATGGGAACAGTACGGGAATTTGTGTCGACGCCGATGACGCGGGGCTTTGCCCGGACTTTCGTCTTGGGTGCGCTGGTGTTGATGGGAAGCGCCGGCAGTCGAGCGCAGGAGTCGAGTTCGAAACCGAATGGCGACAAGGGCCCGGTTGCGGGCCTGACTGGACCAAGCCTCGCGTTGAGAGAGGCCTTGGCAGCGGCTTGCCAGCAGAACGAGCCGAACTTCACAAAATTTTTGACGGCTCGCAATGAGGAGACTTTTGCGTCGTTGACGCCGGGGGCGCGCGTTGCGCTGATGAAGCGATTTGTTTTGTTGAATGAGCCGGGGAAGCCGTCGCTGGTTACGGGCGCGACGGGCCGTCCGATCGTGCGGTGCGAGACACCTGTCGGAGCGGCGGAATTGCAGATTGGCGGGGCGGACGTGGAGGATAATTTCGCGCTGCTGCCGGTGGAGATTCGCGACGCGACGGATACGGTTGGCGAGAACGTGCTGCACGTGAAGATGGGGCTGGTGCGGGAACACGGCGAATGGAAATTGTTGTCGGTGGGGTTGGTGCTGCTCGATTTGCCTTCGCTGGCTGCGGAGTGGGATTCGGCGCAGATCGAATCGACGGAAAAGACGGCGATTGAGGCCTTGAAGATGGTTGCGGACGCCATCGAAAAATATCGGCGGACGTATACGCGGCTGCCAGGTTCGCTCGCCAATCTTGCGGCGCCTTCGCGTGGCGCGGCCACTCCAGAAGCGTCTGGATTGCTGGATGCAGACCTCGCAGCGGGTACCAGAGGCGGATACAACTTTCGATATGTGATCGCGAGCAACAGCACGCTGGGCGCGCCGGCGAAATACGCGCTGGCTGCGACGCCGACGGTTTATGGGCGCACGGGGAGACGGTCGTTCTTTCGCGATCAGGACGGGATTGTGCACGGAGCGGATCGGCAGGGCGGCGTGGGTAGCACGTCGGATCCCAAGATCGAGTAGTGGCTGAGTCCACTATCGATGAATTGCGCCGCGCGCGATGCGGTTGACGCATTGGCGAGGACTGTACCGTTTGCAACTTGTCGCGAATCGCGCAGAAAAGCGGCGAAAACCCTCACTTGCATGAGGGTCACTCGCGCAGCGAGGGGATTTGCCCTCGAATCCTGCATTCATCCCTCATCTGTGGTATTTGTTCGAACGAGAACTTGAGGCTAACATCGACTCACTTCGTATGAGCCTTCGCAAACTCGTTTGCTCGTTCGCATTCCTGTTTGTCGCGTCGCTGGCAGGCGCGTCTGCCTCTGTGGCGGCGCCGGCGGAACCCCCACAAGTCGACAATCAATACGGCAACCTGCCCGTGTTCGAATTGCACAGCGGGTTTTGGATCAATCTGCACCACACTTTATATGGGCAAGCGCGCGCGTCGCGGGATGCGAGAGGCGGGCCCTCAGGGATGGGGAGCGTTGCCACGAAGCGCACGCCGAGCGAGCAGCTTGCGTGGGACAACGCCGTTTCGTATTACGTCGCGAACTATGAGGATAAGGACTTGCTGTTCAGCACCGAGATGATCCTGCTGAAGAATCAACTGGGCGATTTCGAACAGTGCGAAGAGCTTTCCGGAGCCAAGGTCAAGAGATGCGACGCGGGACTGCCGCCAAAGTTGACGCGCATTCTCGACGCAGCGGCACCGGTCTATCGGGCGCATGAGTGGCCCGAGCATGACCGCGCGAATCGAAAGTGGATCGCAGGAGTGTCGCCGCTGGTGCGCGAGAAGGGCGTGCAATTGTCGCAGCGGCTCGCGGAGATTTACCAGACTCATTGGCCGAAGGAGCGCATCCGTGTGGATGTTTCAGCGTACGCGAACTACGCGGGGGCGTATACGACGCTCGATCCATTGCGCGTGATTATTTCGAGCACCGACCCGCGCAATCAGGGCAGCTCGGCACTCGAGGTTTTGTTTCACGAGGCTTCGAACGGCATCGCGGAGCCAGTGCAACTGGCGATCAATCGCGAGTGCCGGCAGCGCGACAAAGCGATCCCGCGCGACTTGTGGCATGCACTGGTTTTTTATACTACGGGCGAGGTGATCAAGCCAGCGGTTCGAGGCGCGGACGGCGAAGCGAACGGCGGTGAGTACACGCCTTACGCGGTGCGCGAGCGGCTATATCAGCGCGGATGGGACGACTATCTGAAGCTGCTCGAGCGATTCTGGGAGCCCTACCTCGAAAATAAAGTGACGTTCGACGACGCGATCGCCCACATCGTGTCGGCGCTCTAATCGCAACATCTGCGACGTGGTCGATATCGGTCTGTCGCCGGGTCTTTTGCGGCGCCACGCGATATGCTAGTCTTTTGGCGCGGAAATTCAGCCCCGGCCCGCGACGTTTGTCCTCGCACGGCTCGCGACCTCCCTTCGGCTTCCAGATCGCGCCTCCTTCGGCGGAGGTATCATCTCGGGAACGATTGTCGCCAGGGCTCAGGCCCGCCAGGCGCGTTCCCGGCTGCCAGCGAAGCGATTGCATCGCTTAGAAATGAGGTTGCGACAAGATCATGTCCGGCACAACAGGAACCTCAAGGACCGCACAACAAACAATGGAAATCAAGCTGGCCCATTCGCCCGATTCCGATGATGCATTCATGTTTTACGCCCTGGCGACTCACAAGATCGCGACGCCCGGTTACAAGTACACGCACGTGCTCTCGGATATTCAGACGCTCAACGATGCGGCGCTGAAAGAGACGTACGACGTGACAGCGGTGAGCTTCGCGGCGTATCCAGTGTTGCGCGACAAGTATATTTTGCTGGATTGCGGCGCGAGTTTCGGCGAAGGTTACGGACCGATTGTGGTCGCGGCGAAGTCGATGCGTCAGCAGGAGTTGGCCAGGAAGCGCATCGCGGTGCCGGGTCTGACGACGACCGCGTATCTGACGCTGAAATTATTCGAACCGAATTTCGAAGCCATCGTGATGCCGTTCGATAAGATTCTGGACGCAGTGCAGAACGAATCGGTGGACGCCGGTTTGCTGATTCACGAGGGGCAGCTACTGTTTCCGCAGCTCGGCTTGCATCGGGTGATCGATCTGGGCGCGTGGTGGATGGAGCGCACGAAACTGCCGCTGCCGCTCGGCGGCAACGCGGTAAGGCGTTCGCTTGGTCCCGAACTGGGCCGGCAGATCGCGCAGGTGATTCGCGACAGTGTCGCTTACGGACTGGAGCATCGCGAAGAGGCTCTAGCGTACGCGATGGAGTTCGCGCGCGACATGGAAAGCGAACTCGCCGACAAATTTATCGGCATGTACGTCAATAAATGGACGATGGGCTATGGCGAACGCGGAAAGCGCGCTGTAAGCGAACTGATCGAGCAAGGGACCGCGGCGGGACTGCTGCCGGGGCCGCCAACGGTCGAGTTTCTTAGTGAAAGCTAATCTGGCGGGTTTTTCGTCGGCGTTCTAGTGTTCCAACTTTGGCTCGAGTATTTTCGCAAACTACCGATGTTCACGTCGTAGTGGCACCAAGCGTCGAGCGATTTCGCGACGTGTCCCCTTCATTTCTCTCTCCGGAAAACCCCGGCTCGCACCAACGTGGTGAAGCGCGGAGGTGCATCGTGTCGGGCGCTCGCAGGATCAGTTTGCCCGCCGCCGTTTGTGAAATTCAATTGCAGCCGCCCGCCCTGCAGCGAAAGATTTCGCGAACACCGGCGCGGACCAATCGGCGGCAGCGGTCTCCGGCTCGGCGCCGACCGTGACAAAGAGCCAGGCTGCGTCGGCGTAGCGATAAATTCAAAATCTGCGCTCTTTCGACTCGAACTCCTCACTTCGTCTTGACGCTGATGCGCGAATCACTTAGTGTCTTGCGTCTCGTATGAAATTCCGGTCGCAAACCCTTCGACACGCGGGATGTCTAGCCGTGCCTCTCGTGTTCTCGCTTGCACTCAGCACGCCTGCGCACCCTCAGGCTGCTGCCGAATATCGCCCGCATTCCATGGAATCATCGAATTGGCCTAAACAAGCCGTGCGCGCAACGCGCGGAATGGTCGCGACAGATGAGCAACTCGGCTCGGAAGCCGGCGTCGAAATTCTGAAGCGCGGCGGAAACGCGGTCGATGCCGGCGTCGCGGTTGCGTTCGCGCTGGCCGTCGTCGAACCCGCCGCGGGCAATATCGGCGGCGGCGGCTTCATGCTCGTGCGCCTTGCCGACGGCCGCACGAGTTTTCTCGACTATCGCGAAGTCGCACCTGCGAAAGCGACGCGCAACATGTATATCGGCGCGGACGGAAAACTGATCCCCAACGACAACGTGACCGGCTCGGTTCTCGGGTATCGATCGATTGCCGTTCCCGGTACCGTCGCCGGTCTCGAACTGGCGCTCAAGACGTACGGCACGTTGAAACTCGCCGATGCCATGGCTCCCGCGATTCGACTCGCCGAAAATGGATTTCCCGTCAGCGCAAAACTCGCGCACGAGCTCGACGAAGAGAAAGCTGGGCTCGCCCACTTCCCTGTCAGCCGCCGCATCTTTCTCAACGACGGCAAGATGCTGCGTGCCGGCGATACGCTGCGCCAGCCGGAACTTGCTGCTACATTGAAACGCATCGCGAAAAACGGCGCCGCGGAATTCTACAGCGGCGAAACCGCGCACACCGTTGTCGTCGACGTTGCTCGCTCGGGCGGGCTCATCACGCTCGACGATCTCGCGCAGTACAAACCGAAAGTGCGCGAAGTTTTGAGGGCGAGCTACAGCTCTCAAGACGCCTTGGGGGCCTCGCACAATTGGGAAGTGCTTACATCGCCGCCGCCGAGTTCGGGAGGCGTGGCGATCATCGAAGCGATGAACGTGTTGAACGACGTGCCGCTCAAGGGCTGGGACGACGTCGAGAGCGTGCACATGGTCGCTGAAACGATGCGGCGCGTCTTCGCCGACCGTGCCGCCTATCTCGCCGATCCTGATTTTTCGAAAATACCGGTAGCCGGGCTGACATCCCCCTGCTACGCGAAAGAGCTGGCCGCGACAATCGATCCAAAGCGCGCGTCCTCGAGCAAAAATGTGAAGGCCGGCGATCCTCGCGCGTGCGCCGCTAGCGCCGCTGGCGACGCAGCGCCCACCACTGTGACTTTCAACGACGGCCCGCACACGACGCATTTCTCCGTCGTCGACGCCGCCGGAAACGCGATCGCCAGCACCTACACGCTCAACGACAGCTACGGCTCGCACGTCACGAGCCCGGCAGGATTTTTGCTCAACGATGAGATGGACGACTTCACGACCCAACCTGGCGTTCCCAATGCGCTGTTCGGATTGATTCAGTCCGAAGCGAATGCCATCGCGCCCGGGCATCGTCCCCTCAGTTCGATGACGCCGACGATCTTGCTGCGCGACGGCAAGCTGAGTTTTGTCACAGGCTCACCCGGCGGGCCGACGATCATCTCGGCAACGCTGCTGAGCGTGCTGAACTGGATGCGCCTGGGTATGGAAGCGCAGGCCGCCATCAACACGCCACGATTTCACAATCAATGGCTGCCCGACGTGGTCTTGATGGAACAGAATTTTCCCGAAGCAATCGAAAAAGCATTGCAGGCCCGCGGGTTCATCACGAAACGCCGCGGCCACATCGGCCTGGTGAACGCCATCGGCATAGACGCAAAGACCGGCGAACGAGCCGGCGCGGCCGATCCACGCGACAACGGCTCGGCTGTCGGCTATTGAGCGCTGCTTTGTCGCCGTTCTGGCAAATCACGTCGTCCGACCCGGCAATTTTTGTCTCGTTCTTCTCTCGCACAACTCGCACACGAAGCTCGTTTAGCGGTCGCGAAACTCGTGGATAATGTCCGAGGCGAATTTATGCAAAGACTGCTCTCAACCTATATCTTCGTTTCACGCAAGCTCACACCCGAATTGATCGGCCAGATTGCCGGCTCGGGATTTCAGGGACTGGAAATCTTTTGCTCGCGCAGCCACTTCGACTACACCAACAAAGCGGGCGTACAAGAAATCGGGCGAGTGCTCGGTGAACATCGGTTGACGCTGGCTTCGCTGCACGCGCCGACCAGCCGCGATCTGAGTGCCACGCGCGAAGGCGGCCAGCCACTATCGATTTGCGAAGTCGAGCGTGTACGCCGCATCGAAGCGATGGACGAACTCAAGCGCGCTATCGATGTCGCGGAGGACCTTCCCTTCTCGCGCATGATTTTTCATATGGGTGGGTCGCGCGAGACGGCCGATCTCCGCAAGCGCGACGCCGCGTTCAGTTCGCTCGAACATTTGATCCTTCACGCGAAGCATCTAGGTGTGACGATCTGCGTCGAGAACACGACCAGCGAAATGGGTTCGCCGACTTACCTGCGCTCGTTCGTGAACGAAACGCGTCTCTCGGGATTGCGCTTCAATTTCGACATCGGTCATGCGCATCTCGCGGATGGCGATGCAGAGAATCGCGTGGCTGCAGGCTTCGACCTTCTACGCGAACTCGTCGCCAGCGCACATATTCACGACAATCACGGCGAAAGAGACGAGCACCTGCCGCCGTACGAAGGAACCATCGACTGGCCGGCCGCGGTGAAGCTTTTTACGTCCGCGCCGGGCGCGAACCTGCCGCTAGTGCTGGAACTGAAAGAAAAAATCGGCCCCGAAGCGCTCTCGACGCAACAGCAACTCGACGCCGCGCGAAAATCGCTCGATCGTCTCGAAAAGGCCTGGGGATAGATGAAACGCGACGCTAGCCACCAGTCGCATGCCAATGGTGGCGGCAATGGCGGCACTGTCGTGCTTTCGGTGTCTTGCCAGGCCCTCCGCACCGCGGGCAATTGTTGAACACAACTTCCTCACGATGGTCGCGGTCGATTCTCGCCGCCGTCTGCAACTCAAAGGCGTCCATTCCTGCGGCAGCCAATCGCTTTACCTTCGGATCTGTCGACAGCAGATTGTAAACGGGGCGACCCCTCCTCCAAGCCTCTTCTTGCGCGGCGGTATCCGTGCGTCGGTAAGTGAGCTTGAAAGTAGCGAGGAGGTGTCGCCATGCTCGGCGTTCTTCGTCGCTCATGAACGATCCGTAGTAGCGAACGATATAACTGGCTTGGTTCGAAGGCCATCGCCGGTCGCGGCTCTGGTCGGTTCGCCAGAGTTTCCGATCAGAGTCGAGTTCTGCGCGAGGAGAAAGACTACTGCACGCAGCCGGGATTTTCGTCGGAATAATCGGAGCCGCACAACGGCGGGTAAGGTTGGCGGTGGTGAGGATATTGCTGTTGGTAGTTGTAAGGGGCTGGGTCGTAGTTGTTGTACGAACCTTGATCGTTGTTGTTGTCGAGATTTCCGAGCGCCTGCACGCCGGTATCGATCAAATCCGCGCCGAGTGTCGCGAAGGGGCTCCATGGATTGAGAGCGAGACTCGAAAAATTCAGCGCGAGTCCGAACAAATCGTCGAGGAGCCACAGGCCATCACCACCGCTGCCCCATCCCCAACCGCCGCGTCCCCAGCCATAGCCGTAGTGACCGTAGCCATAGCGGCCGTAACCGTAGTGACGATAGCCACCGTATCCAAAACCGGCGTGACCGTAATGTCCATAGCCGCTTCCGTTGTGATTGAACCCGTTTCCAGGGAACATCGAGCCGCGCTGGCTGAATCCGCTCTGTCCGAACGAACCCGAACTCGAAAAGCGCGATCCGCCGAAACCGCCCATCGACGCGTTCGAACTCATGAAGTGCGAATTCGACAGCGCACGCTGCCCTTGCGTCTCGCTGCCCGCAAAATGCGATCCGCCAACATTTGAAGCGCCCCGAGCGCCCGCCGCGTAAGACGCGGTTTGAACGCGGCCAATTTCGTGATTTGTAGGCGCGGTTCGCGCGCTCGGCGGGCGGTCCGATTGAAACTCCGACGACGAGCCGACGCGTGAAATTCCCCGCCCGGCTTCAGGGCCACCGCGGCGTGATTGTGGCGTGAAACTTGCCGTCGTCGCGCGACCGCCCGGCCGGTTCACGTCGTTCGAATACCCGCGCGCAGTTTGCGTTCCTCGCGCGGCGCCGTAACCATTACGTCCGCCCTGGTTCGCGAAATTCCGCTGCGCGCTCGGCGGACGGTTCGAATCGAACGCTCCGCCCGTTCGCGGACTCGCGTTTCCCGCGTCTCGCGAACCGGAAGCGTTTCGATTCGCGCTCATGCCACCGTTAAATCCGGCGCGTCCCTGCGACGGGCTTTGGCCGCCATAACGTCCACCCGCAGCGTAATTCGACGCTCCCGATGGTCCGCGGCCGTACGTCGAGTTGCCGTAACTGCCAGAACCGTAACTCCCGGGCTTCGAGCGACCGTAGCTTGGCTGTCCATAACCCGATCGGCCGAAGTTCGACCCGTCGCCATACTTCGATCCGCCGAACGCCCGCGGCGCCACTCTATCTGCCGACGATCCGCCGTAAGCGCGCCGGCCTCCACCAATCGACCGGCCGCTTCCGTATGCGCCGCCGCCCATCGAGCGCGACATCGAAGGCATGCTGGAGTGCCGGCTTCGGCCAAAAATGCCGCCACCGGCGCTCGAATGTCGAGATCCGCCGCCTCCATGAAAACTGTTGCTGTGCGAGCGCCCACCACCGCCGTGCGAGCCCCCGCCTCCATGGGCGTGCCCGCCTCCGCCATGTGTCCCGCCGCCTCCGTGCGAGTGCGATTTCACCGCCGCAAGCGCCCCCGAGCAGGCGAACGCGCACGCTCCGACGAGAAGCATCCTTCGCATCACATTGAGCTTCGGCACAGGCACCTCCGGACAGACTCCGGCGCAAACAAACTTCGGCTGGGGTGGGACTGGAAGTAAGCAGCATCTTAACAGCCGAATGCTCGCGCAGCGCAAGTGGCTGAAGCCGCATGGATTAATTCCATAGCGTTAGCGGCCCAGTACCATTCAATGCCGACACTGGAGGCTATCGATGGCACCCAGTCCGCGCCACGCTGTTCAACTGTCTGCCAAACGCTCCACTAAAATCCCGGTGGGTGCTCGCCCATCACATTGAACGCGCGCTCGAGCGCAATCCCGACCTCGCACATCCGACCTTCTTCAAACAGACGGCCGAGCAACGTGACGCCGTGCGGCACACGCCGTGGCGGATTGAATTTCGGCAGCGGATTGTTCGGATCCGGCGCCCAATCGCTCCGCGCCTCGCTCACTTCCACAAATCCCGCGCGCAACGTCAGCGATGGCTGTCCCGTGAAATTTGTAATCGTCAAAATCTCGTCGCGCAGCGATGGCACGAGCAGAATATCGACCTCCGAAAACACACGCGCCATTTCTTCCGCTACTTTCCGCCGCAATCGATCGGCCTGCACAAAATCCACCGCTGATAAAAATCGCGCTTGCCGAAATAGATTCGGCCATGCATCGGGCACCTGCGCCTTCAATTCATTCATCTTTCGATCCAGCGTGTACTCCTCGAACGCCGCCGCTCCCTCCGCAAACAAGATCAAATCGAGCGAGTCGTACGGCCAATTCGGAATCGATACCTCCACGGATTTCATCCCAAGCCGCGTGACCGTCTCGAGCGCCGCACGATCCACGTCCGTCGCCGGCTTTTCTTTCATCCATCGCGGGAAATATCCAACGCGCAGTCCGCGGATTGATCGCTTCGCATCAAAGTCGAGCTTGCACGGCACGCTCGACAAATCGCCCGCGTCCTGGCCCGAGATCGCGCGCAGGATCAACGCGCCATCCTCAACGCCACGCGTCATCGGCCCCAGCTTGTCCAGCGACCAGCACAGCGTCATCGCGCCGGTCCGCGGCACGCGCCCGAACGTCGGCCGCAACCCGGTCACGCCGCAGCGCATCGACGGCGCAACGATGCTTCCGCCCGTCTCGCTCCCAATCGAAAACGCCACCAATCCAGCCGCCGTCGCCGCGCCCGGTCCCGCGCTCGATCCCGACGCGCCTTCCTCCAGCAGCCACGGATTCATCGTCTGCCCGCCGAACCAAATATCGTTCAACGCCAGCGCGCCTAAACTCAACTTCGCGATCAGCACTCCGCCCGCTGCGTCGAGGCGCTTCACCACCGCCGAATCCTTCGCCGGTACTCGATCGCGATAAAATTCGGCGCCCCAGGTTGTTCGAATTCCCGCCGTGTCCAGCAAATCCTTCACGCCATACGGAATCCCGTGCAGGGCCCCGCGATATTTCCCTGCCGCAATCTCCGCGTCTGCTTTTTTCGCCTGGGCGAGCGCATGTTCCTTCGGCACCGTGATCACGCAGCGCAACTTGGGATCGAACTTCTCAATGCGGGTCAAATAGATCTGCGTTAGTTTCTCCGACGTCAGCTGCTTTCGCTCGATCCACCGCGACAATTTCGACACCGGCGCATACGCAATGGCTTCATCGCTCGACGGCACCGGTCCCGCATCGTCGCTGCTGCGCACGAACGCATCGCGCGCAGGCCCAGCCGTCCGCCCCGGCAGCACCGGATTCCACTGCGAATACGGCGCAACGTCGCTCTCAATCTCGACCTTCCGCGGCCCAATCCGCCGCTCACACAGCGCCGCCATCGTCTTCCGCCAGCTCTCTGCCGCCTCCGTCCGCTCGTCATCGTTCAGCTGGATCTGCACCAACTTCTCCGCCTCACGAAACGTAGTTGTCGAAACCTCCGGCCCAAATGCCGGCCCCGCGCCAAACGCCGGCGGCGCGCCAGCCGGACCTTCGGTCGGCTCCTGCAATCCAAGCGCACTCGCGGCTGCTGGTGGAGTCGCCGCAGCCGCCGATCCGCCGCTCACCGCAATCGCCGCCACCAACCCCACCGACGCCGTACCCAAAAATTCCCTGCGCGACTTTTCTTTCGACATGAACTCAGGCCCTCCGGGGCGACGCATTGTACCTTCACTCCCACTCGTATTTGTCTCCGCTTCGCAACTTTCCCGCGGAGCGCCGCCGCGATATTCTATTTAGTTACAAACCACGCTAAGACGCGAAAGGCTCCATGACCACGATCAACATCGAAGACGCCGGCAAACACGACGCCCAGGAAGTCACACTCCAGGGCTGGCTCTACAATCTCCGCGAATCCGGCAAGCTGCTCTTCCCGATTTTCCGCGACGGCTCCGGCATCATCCAAGGCGTGGTCGCGCTTAAAGAAAGTCCCGACGCTTTCGCCGCACTGAAAGGCCTCACGCAGGAGTCCAGCGTTGTCGTTACCGGAAAAATTCGCGCCGAACAACGCGCGCCCGGCGGCTACGAAATCGGCGTCACCAAGATCGACGTCATCCAGAAAGTCGACGAGAGCCAGCCGTATCCCATTCAGCTCAAAGAGCACGGCGTCGATTTCCTCCTCGACCACCGCCATCTCTGGATGCGCACGCCGCGCCAGGCCGCTATCCTCCGCATTCGCGCCGAAGCCCAACGCGCCGCCCGCAACTACATGGACAGCCAGGGCTACACGCTCACCGACGCGCCCATGTTCACGCCCGCCGCATGCGAAGGCACCTCAACTCTCTTCGAGGTGAATTACATCGACGATCAGAAGGCTTATCTCACCCAAAGTGGCCAGCTCTACATCGAAGCCACCGCGATGGCGCTCGGCAAGGTCTACACCTTCGGCCCAACCTTCCGTGCCGAAAAATCCAAGACCCGCCGCCACCTCACCGAATTCTGGATGCTCGAACCTGAAGCCGCTTACGCCAATCTCGACGACATGATGGCGCTCAGTGAAGGCCTCGTCAGCGCCATCGTCCAATCCGTCCTCAAAAACAAGACGCGCGAGCTAGAAATGCTCAAGCGCGACACCAAAAGGCTCGAAAACGTGAAGCCGCCCTTCCCCCGAATCAGCTACGAGGACGCTATCAAGGTGCTGCAGAAACACGGCAACCCCTCAAAATTCGGCGATGACATCGGTGGCGACGAGGAAACCATCGTCTCGAACGAGTTCGACCGTCCCGTTATGGTCCACCGCTACCCGGCCTCGATCAAAGCCTTCTACATGCAGCCCGACGCCGACCGTCCCGATTTGGCACTCGCCTTCGACATGCTCGCGCCCGAAGGCTACGGCGAGATCATTGGCGGCAGCCAGCGTATCCACGACTACGACCTCCTCGTTAAACGCCTGAAGGAGCACAACTTACCGCAGGAATCTTTCGAGTGGTACCTCGACCTCCGCCGCTACGGCAGCGTCCCCCACGCCGGCTTTGGTATGGGCCTGGAGCGCACCGTCGCCTGGATATGCGGCACCGAGCACATCCGCGAGGTCATCCCCTTTCCGCGCATGCTCTACCGCGTGTATCCTTAATCCGGGTAGCTGGGCTCTCCGCTCAGCGGCGGTTGTAACTCGCATTTTGCATGCTTATTTAGAGTGACTGGCGAATGGTGACCAGTGACTGGTCCGCTCGCGCGACCCGCGTCGCGCCCGTGCGAGACCGAGTCACCTGTCCCGACTCACAGTCACCGATCGCAGGTCACAATGTCTCAAAAAGTCCGCATCATCGGCGTTCCCATGGACCTCGGTCAAAGCCGCCGCGGCGTAGACATGGGCCCTTCCGCCCTCCGCGGCGCTGGCCTCCAGGCCGCGATCAAGAAACTCGGCCTCACCGTTGAGGACCTCGGCAACGTCGAAGTCAAGCAGCCCGAAGAAATGCCAGTCGGCGAAAAGCGCGCCAAGTATTTGCAAGAAATCGCCGAGACCTGCCTCGACATCGCCAAAACTGTCGAGAAGGCTTTGCAGGAAAATTTCATCCCGCTCGTACTCGGCGGAGACCATTCCATCGCGGCAGGAGTCGCAGCAGGCGTCTCCAGCTTCTACCGCCAGCAGAAAAAAGACATCGGCTACATCTGGCTCGACGCGCACGGCGACATGAACACGCCCGATTCATCCCCATCGGGTAACGTTCACGGCATGCCTCTAGCGAGCATCATGGGCTACGGCGCGCCCGAACTCGTCGACCTCATGGGATTCAAGCCGAAAGCCGAACCCGGCAACGTCGTCATCGTCGGCGCGCGCGATCTCGACGCGCACGAACGCAAAATCGCAAAGAAATCCGGAGTCCACGTCTTCACCATGCGCGACATCGACGAGCGCGGCATGCGCGAAGTCATGGCCGACGCCATCAAGTACGCGATGGACGACACCGCAGGCATCGCGGTCAGCCTCGATATGGACTTCGTCGATCCCACCGACGCACCCGGCGTAGGCACACCCGTCCGCGGCGGCGTCACCTACCGCGAAGCCCACTTAGCGATGGAGATGATTGCCGACAGCGAATCGATGGTCTCCCTCGAAGTCGTTGAGATCAACCCCATCCTCGACGAACACAACCGCACCGCCTTGCTAGGCGTAGAGCTAGTCCTCTCCGCCCTAGGCCAAAAAATCCTGTAAGGGCAAGCCCTCGGACCTTATTTCTGTTCTTCGCTCGGTCCTTCCAGCAGATACCGCGGAATGTCTACGTCGATGCCAGGAAGCCTTTCGTCGTGTGAATATCGGAAGCCGAGCTTATTGAGGACTTTTTTCGAGTTCAGATTTTCAGGATGATGTCCCGCGACAAGCTTCTTCGCCGCAAAGGTCGCAAACGCATACGGAATCACCGTGCGAGCCGCCTCGGTCGCAAGTCCCTGTCCCCAGAATTTTGGCAACAGATGAAAGCCCAGTTCGATAATGTCCTCGGCCGGACGATTCGGCTGCAAGCCACAAACTCCAACAAACTCGCCGGTCTCTAGCAGCTCCATCACCCAATATTGGTACCCGTGGACCATCCGGCGCGCCCGTTCGCGCTTGTATCGCTTGCGGACTTCGTCCTCCGAGAACGGCCCGCCAAAATATTTCGTAACTTCCAGATCGCCCCAGAGTTGTTGGGCCAATGGCAAATCGTCCGCCGCCCATCCACGAAAGCCCAGCCGTTCACTTTTCAAGAAATATTTTTCGGCCGTCTTAGTCATCATCAGTTCCCTGCTGTATTACAGCACGGAACCAACACGATGGCAGACCCTCATGTACGGGCGCAGCACCGCTGCGCTCCTTGTCCGCACGATGCGGCGCCACCCATTTTCCCTTTTCCCATTGCCAGCGTCAGTCAATCCGCAACGCCACCATCGGATCAATTTGCGACGCTCTCCGCGCGGGCAAATACCCCGCCAAACAAGCCACCGCCGTCAAAATCAAAACCATGCAAGCAAACGTGAGCGGATCCGTCGGCTGCACGCCAAACAGCATCCCGCTCAACGCCCGCGCCAAAATCCACGACCCAACAATCCCGCCAACGACGCCAATCGCCGCCAGCCACAACGTCTGCATCAAGATGCTCTTCTGCAGCATCTCCGACGACGCGCCCAGCGCCATGCGAATCCCAATCTCCTGCGTTCGCTGGCTCACCGAATACGAAATCACCGCATAAATTCCCAGCGAAGCCAGCACCAGCGCGAACGCCGCAAATCCACCGAGCAAAATCACCACGAAACGCCGTGGCGACACCGCCCGATCCACCATCGATTGCATCGTCCGCAAATTTGACGTCGGCAGATTCGGCTCGATCGGCAGCAGCGCTTCGCGCAACCGCGACCCAAGTTCCGCCGTCGACATCGACGTTCGCACCACCAGATCGACCGATCCGTAGTCCTGAATCTGCCGCAGCGGAATATAAAACTCGTTGCCCGACCCTTCCTCCAGCGACATGTGATGCACGTCGCCCACAACGCCGACAACCGTGCGGTCCACATCCTCTGCAACAATCTTCCCGATCGGATCCTCGCCCGGCCACAAGTTTCGCGCACACGTCTCGTTCAAAATGATGACGTTCAGCGTCCCTTTGTCATCGCGCGCCGAAAAATCGCGTCCTTTCTTCAATGGAATTCCAATCGCATGAAAATACCCTTCGCTTATGATCCGCGGAAATCCTTCCGGATACGTTTCCGGCGTGTATTGCACACCCTTCGCCGCGACTCCCCAACTTCGGTTGTGCCCTAGTGGAATCGCATCCGACATCCCGGCGCCGGTAATGCCCTGAATGTCGTTCACGCGTCGCAACACCTCCGTGAAATACGCGTTCCGTTGCTCCTGCGTCTTGTAGGACGCGTTGGGATCGACACGCACCGCCGCCGTGCCTTCCGCGTTGAATCCCATATTCACATCCAGCACGCGCACAAAGCTCCGAATCAACAATCCCGCGCCGACCACCAGCACGCACGCCAAACCGATCTCCGAAATCACCAGCGCATTCCGCACCCACGCGTGCCCCCGTCCTACACTCGATCCGCGGTTGGCATCCTTCAATGTGTCGTGCAATCGCAGACCACGAACCTGCAGCGCAGGCAACAGCCCGAACACTAACCCCGTGGCCAGCGCGATCAACAAAGTGAATGCCAGCACGGTCACGTCGATATGCACCTCGCCCAGCAGCGGAATACCGATCGATGTTAAATGCGCCAGCACCCGCGTCCCAACAAACGCCAGCACCAGCCCAACGATCGCGCCACAAAACGACAGCATCAAACTCTCCGTCAGCATCTGCCGGATCAACCGCATCTTCCCCGCGCCCAGCGTCGCGCGAATCGCGATTTCTTTTTGCCGCGTCGTCCCGCGCGCCAGCAGCAAATTCGACAAATTCGCGCACACGATCAGCATCACCACGCCGACCGCCGCGGCGAGCACAAACAAAGCCGGCCGCAATCTCCCGCTAACGTGTTCGGTCAGCATCGACACCTTCGGATCAAAATCGTTCCGCTCCTTGTGAGCTTCTTTTTGAAGCTTCGCGAGCACCGTCGCTTCCGCTTGAGCGGTCTTCACACTCACGCCTGGTTTCAGCCGCCCCACGATGGAAAGCGTATTCCCCCATTTATTCGTTTCCGGGCTCAGCGGAAAACACTCAAAAACGTCCACGTGGCTCCCCGGCGTAAATACCGTCGAAAAATCAAACCACGCCGGCAAGACGCCAACCACTGTCTTAGGTCCGCCGTCAAAATCGAGCGACCGACCCACAATATGAGAATCGGCTCCGAATTTTCGCCGCCAAATGCCGTCACTCAGCATCACCGCACGAGGCCCGTTGAATTTTGCTTCGTCCTCGCTGAATTGCCTGCCAATTTGTGGCTCGACGCCGAGCAGTGGAAAGAAATTCTGCGAGACAGGCACGCTCGTCAATCGTTCCGGCTCCCCACCTTCAACGAGTTTCGCGTCGCCCACGCCATAAAACGCAAAGTACGCCGCCATATCCGAAAAGGATTGGTTCTTGTCACGCAAATCCTTGAAATGATCGACCTGGCTCGTCCTTCCCGACATGTCGTTCGTCGCATCGTCGTGATTCGCAACCCACGCAAGCTGCTCCGGATCCTTGAACGGCAGCCTATGAATAAGGATCGTGTTCACCACGCTGAAAACGGTGCAACTCGCCCCCACGCCGAGCCCCGCGATCAGGATCGCGAAGATCGCGAAGCCCTTGTCGCGCCGCAACGTCCGGAACGCATACTTCACGTCCTGGCTCAGCACCTCCAGAAACGGCAATCCCCGGCTGTCTCGGTTTTCTTCTCGCAAGGCTTCACGCCCTCCCACTTTTAAAATCGCTGCGCGTCGCGCATCCTGCGGCTTCATCCCCGCCTTCTCATACTCCGCACTCAGCAAATCCAGGTGCGCCTCGAGTTCCGCGTTGAACTCGTCGTCCAACTCCGACTTCGAGAAAATCGCCCGAACCTTGGCCCAAAGTACGCGGATCGCGTCCCCCATTACCGGTTACCTTTCTTCCCTTCAAACGTGTTCGCGGCGAAAAACAGGGCGATGACCGCCGATAGCTGCTCCCAGTTCTCGGCCGTCTCGGCCAGCCGCTTCGATCCCCGCGCAGTGATCGAATAAAACTTCGCCTTCCGGTTGGTGTCCGAGATTCCCCATTCCGATTTGATTAGCCCCCGTTGCTGCAACCGCACTAGCGAAGCGTATATCGTCCCTTGATTCAATAAGATAGCGTCTTGACTGATCTGCTCAATGCGCCTGGCAATGCCGTATCCATGCAGCGCCCCCATCGCTTGCAGCGTCTGTAGCACCATCAAGTCCAGGGTCCCCTTCAACATCTCGAGCTGCGGTGACATCCACCCTCCCCATATGTGCTATTGCCACATGAACTGACGATAGAAACGCCAAATGGTCACGCAAAGTTCAACACATTTTTTGCACCGCCACCTGGTAGCCGCGGTCTCCCCAGACCTCGGGAAGATCCAACGGGACCGACACCTCATCGCCACGAACCCGTTCCGTCCGATTTTTCGCCCTCGTCCTTGTCCTTTCTACGAGCCTCCGGTGAAAAACCCGCCTGCTCTCCGCCGTTAGCAATTGACACCACCACTCGCCAGATTTTCTGGTCCCACCCAACCCAACCGCTAAACTGTCCAATGCCCGTCCCCATCGAACATGCGTCACGGGCCACGAAACCATGCCTACTCCCAACAAACGTCTCCGCATCGGCATCCTCTTCGGTGGCCGCTCCGGCGAACACGAAGTCTCCTTGGCCTCCGCCGCCTCCGTAATCCGCGGCCTCGATCCCGCAAAATACGAACCCGTCCCTATCGGCATCACCAAGGAAGGCCACTGGCGGATAGGCGCAGGCGCGCAAAAAATGCTTCCCGAAGTCCTCCGCGGCGGCCAGGCCGTCATGATGACGGCCGATCCCACCGACGCCTCGCTCGTTCCGCTGGGCGGCGACAGCAGCGCCGCCATCCAAAAGCTCGACGTAATCTTCCCCGTCATGCACGGTACTTACGGTGAAGACGGCACCATCCAGGGCCTCCTCGACCTCGCCGGGCTACCCTTCGTAGGCGCAGGCGTTCTTGGCTCCGCAGTCGGAATGGATAAAGACGTCGCGAAAAAACTTCTGCAGGTTGCAAGGATTCCCGTTGTCCCTTGGGTGACGGTGCACCGCTACGAGTGGGAGAAAAATCCGAAGCAAGTTCAGAAAACAATCGAAGCGAAATTCAAATATCCCGTCTTCGTGAAGCCGGCGGCGCTGGGTTCGTCGGTCGGCATGACAAAAGTTCACTCGCGCGCCGAACTCGCGCCTGCGCTGAATCTTGCGTCCGAATTCGCGATGAAAATCCTCGTCGAGAAATCGGTATGGGCCCGCGAAATCGAAGTCTCCGTCCTCGGCAACAACGATCCGAAAGCCTCGATCCCCGGCGAAATCGTCCCTCACCGCGAGTTCTACGATTACACCGCGAAATATCTCGAAGACGGCACACAGCTCCTCATCCCCGCAAAGCTCAAACCCGCGCAAATCAAAACCATCCAGAAACTCGCCGTCCAAGCCTTCCGCGCGCTCGAACTGAGCGGCATGGCCCGCGTCGACTTCTTCCTCGAAAAACGCGCTGGCGGAAAACTCTTCCTCAACGAGGTCAACACCATCCCCGGCTTCACCTCGATCAGCATGTACCCAAAACTCTGGGAAGCCACGGGCATCCCCTTCCGCGATCTGCTCGACAAACTCGTCGCCTTGGCGCTCGAGCTGCATCACGAAAAAGCCCGCACCAAGTACGAAATCGAACTGCCGAAAGGCGTTGGCGGCGCGTTGCAGGGGTAGCACACACCGTCTGCATGTGGCCCGTGTCCCGGTCGCAGTCACCACTAGACATCGCAGTGAATCCTTGTCATCCCGAACGAACCTGAGGATCTGCTTTTTCTTCCACAATTGACGTGAATGACCGCCACAAACGCACGACCTTCCATCCCTGTCATCGTCGCGATCCTTTACCCCCCGCCCAATCTTTGCTACGTTGGAACCGCCGCAGTCCGCCGCGAATCGTGGCGCCGGCAAGCGGCTGCTCTGACGCTCGCAGGGCAGGAGACCTGACTTGTCACTTCTCGATCCACCTCCGGTAGTAACGCACAAATCCCGACCACTGATTTTCACCGTCGTCGCCCTGGTCCTCGTCGTCGCCGTCGGACTCTGGTGGGCCTTCCGCTACTACCCCGAAAAACGAGCCGCAACCCGCTTCTTCGACGCAGTCGTTGCCGGCGACACCCAAAAAGCCTACGAACTCTGGAAGCCGAAACCCAGTTACCGCATGGAAGACTTCGTCGCCGACTGGGGCCCCACCGGCTACTTCGGCCCGGTCAAAAGCTACAAAATCCTGCGCGAGCGCTCCCCCATCGGTTCGAACGCGGTAGAAGTCGCCGTAGCCGTCAGCCCCTTTAACCCGATGCCCGATCCCAACGACCCCGCCCAAAAGGAACAAAGCCAAAAAACCCGCGTAATCGGCATCTGGGTCGTAACCCACGACAAAGCCCTAACCTTTCCCCCATGAGACAGCAATCCGCGGTTCCTCAGCAGCTCGAAGTCGCGTATCGTCCAGGCACCTCGTAGGTCTCGGCGTTCGGCTCTTTGGTAGCGTCCTTCTTGCTTGATGGCGGCGGCATCCTTGCCGGCGCTTCGAGCAGTTGCCCTGCAATTCTCCCCAATCTCGTTCCGCGGGCTCGACGCCTCGCCGTTACCTTTGCTACAGTCCCAATTCGAAACCGAGACATCGCATGAGCCCATCGACACCGATTCCCGACTACCTGCTCCAGATCCTGGTCTGCCCCGCCTGCAAAGCGCCGGTCAAACCGACCTCCGACAGCGCCGGACTCAAATGCCAGTCGTGCCGCCGCGTATACCCGATTCGCGACGAAATACCCGTCATGCTAATCGACGAAGCCACCATTGCCCCGGAATAATCGCCAACGCCGACAAACAAACCCATGCCGACCCAGCCAAATGATCTCGCCCAATCCGCTGCTCGCCTGAAGCGCCTGGTTCCGCGTCTCCGCGGCAAACGCATTGGCGTCGTCGGCGATCTCATGCTCGACCGCTACCTCTGGGGCACGGCTTCGCGCCTTTCGCCCGAAGCCGCCGTCCCCGTCGTCGATTTCGCCGAACAAAATGACCGCCTCGGCGGCGCCGCCAACGTCGCTGCGAACCTCGCCGAGCTTGGCGCGCGCGTCGAAATATTTGGCGCGATCGGCTCCGGAAAAGCTCCAGCCGACGAGCCAGGCGAATCGCTTCGAAAAAATCTTCGCGTTGCGAACATCATCGACGCCGGCGTCTTCGCCGACGCTTCGCGCGTCACCACGGTAAAAACGCGCATCATCGCGCGCCACCAGCACATCGTTCGCGTCGACCGCGAACGCCACGAGCCGCTCCGCCCCGAGACGCAAGGCCGCCTGCTCCGCGCGCTTTCCGCCGCGCTTAAAAATCTCGACGCGCTCGTTCTCTCCGACTACGACAAAGGCCTCATCACCGACGAATTCGCCGACAAAGTCCTCGGCGAAGCGCACAAACTCGAAGTCCCCGTTTTTGTCGGGCCGAAACGCTCGCGCCTCTACGCCTATCGCGGCGCGAAAGCGATCGTCTGCAACCAAAAAGAGGCCGGACAATTTCTCGGTCAGGTGCTCACCGATGAAAAATCCGTCGAGGACGCAGGCCGCGCCCTGCTCGCTCACTTCGGCTGCAGCGCAGTGTTAATCACGCGCGGCGGACAAGGAATGACCTTGTTTGAGGAATCGTCGCCGCGTCACCTGAATATTTCGGCGACAGGCTTTGAAGTAACCTACGCGCGCGTCGGCCAATCCGGCATCGACCGTGCTGTAACCGGCCGTCAGGTTTTCGACGTCACTGGCGCCGGCGACACCGTGCTCAGCGTGCTAGCACTAGCCGCCGCCGCAGGTGCGCCGCTCCCCGACGCTGCCATGCTCGCCAACACCGCCGCAGGCGTAGTCGTCGGCAAACTCGGCACCGCCAGCGCCAGCCCGCGGGAACTCCTGCATGAGCTCGACGAACTAACCCGCTGACCGCACCGCGGCGCAGAAACGCGGGGACGCACAGGGGCACGGCACGCCGTACCCGTCGGCCGGGCTCGCTCGATGGGCGGCCGAGTCGCAACAAATCGCATCGACAGCCCGGCTGCTATTTTGTTGGTTTTCGACGATTGGTTGCTGGGTCGTTGTTGTGCGGACGTCACCGTCGCTCGAGCGTCGGTTATTTCGATTGCGGGACGATCGTTTCCAATTGCGCGATCTGCTTCTTCACCAGGTCGGCATTCGGTCCCGGCGGCATGTACGTGAGCGAGTTTCGCAGATGCTGCAACGCTCCGGCATAATCCTGCCGGTTGGCGAGGATCACCGCGAGCAATTGCTCGATGTTGGGCTCGGTGTGATTCGGATCCATCGCCAGACCCTTCGTGGCGCTGGTTTCGGCTAGATCGGGCTTATTGAGCTTCATGTTCGCCAGCGCGTTGTAATAAAAAATGCGTGGGCTCCCGGCGGGATTGAGTTCGAGTTCGTGGTTCGTGTGGTCCGCGACTTCCTGCCACTTCTCGGACTTCGCGATGATCGGAACGATGTGGTCGTAGGGAGGAAGGAACTTCGGATCAGCGGCGATCGCTTTCTGAAAAGAGTTGGCGGCGTCCGGTGACTTCGTGACTTCCTGCATTTTGCCGAGCTGATACCACGCTTCGGCAAATTGCGGATCAGCCTGGACCGCTTTCTGCAAATCCTTTTCGGCCTTTTCGGGTTTGTTTTCGAGCCACTCGCTGCGTGCCTTCTCGTATGATTTCACGGCTTCCTTCGAGGCGGCAGCCGTGGTGGCGCTGACCGCGACACCAGTAGCTGACTCGTCCTTTTTCAGCGCCAGTGTGCCGAGGTTTGGTTCGTCGGTGACGTTGTGATCTGTGATCGTCAACGTGTTGGAACTGAATCCGGGCAGTGCGGCTTGCACATTGCAGCCGATGTATTCGGCGGCGGCTTTGGAATTCGCCTCGCGATTCGCGGCAGGGTCGCCTTTTTTGATCGGAGCGATTACCCAGTTGCCTTTGGGATCGGTTGCGGAAGTGTAGGTGGTTTTTCCGTTGCACACGACATTGATGAGGATGGGATCCCAGGGAAGTGCGCCGCCGGGAAAGGAGACGTTGCCGCCGACGTATTCTCCAACGGCTCCCTGCCTCGGGATATTGTCGAGGTTCGGATTTCGGTTGGCCGAGGCTGCGCCGGGGTTTTGCTGTGCGTTCGGGTTGCTGCCGCCCGTGCTGGGCATTTGCGCGAAGGCCGCGGAGGAAATGAAGAGAGAAGCGATGGCGATCGGTAAATATATTATTTTCATAAATGATTTCATCCTGACGATTATATCGCCTTGGTGTGGACGGAGCGAACGTGGGGCCAGGTTTCACGGATTAGATTGACCGAAGACGGAGAAGGGATGCCGGGAACTTTTGGAGATCATAAGATCGTTTGGATGCACCCGTGGCCCGGTCATCACGAGATTGGGCCCGGTCGTCACGTAAGTATTGCTTGGCGCGACATGGCGCGGTACTTGTGCTCTATGAAAATTACAAAACTCCGTTTCCTCGGTTGGTCGGTGGTGTTGGCGTTTTTATTTTGGGGGTTGGTACGCGACGCGCGGGCGCAGGGTCCGGCGGCCGACCGAGAGACCTCGAACGCGCTGAATCCAAACCTACACCCTCTGAAACCGGAGGGTGCGTCACTCAGGAACAGTGCTGCTCCCAAGAATGAGGATGCGGGGTGGCCAAACTATGGGAACGATCCGGGTGGGGCGCGGTACTCGACGGCTACGCAGATTACCCGCGAGAACGTCGGGCAATTAAAGGTGGCGTGGACGTATCGCACCGGCGCGTTGAACGAAGATACCGACCTGAACCACAAGGCTACGTTTGAGACGACGCCGATTTTGGTCGACGGCAAATTATTTCTGAGCACGCCTTACGATCACGTGATTGCGCTTGATCCGGCATCGGGGAAAAAGATTTGGGAATTCGATCCAAAACTGGATTTGACGCATGACTACTCGGAGGTCACGTCGCGCGGAGTTTCGGCGTGGCACGATTCCAAGGCGAAGCCAGGCTCGCCGTGTGCGCTGCGCATTTTTATCGGGACGATCAGCGCGCGGCTGATTGCGTTGGATGGACAGACGGGCAAGCCGTGCGCGGATTTTGGGGCGGAAGGACAAGTGGATCTGACGCGTGACGTGGAACTGCGCGATGTTGGCGACTACCAGGTGACTTCAGCGACTTCGATCGCGGGCGATCTCGTGGTTGTCGGTTCGTCGATCGGCGACAACCGCGCGGTGCAGCTGGAGCGCGGCATCGTTCGCGCGTTCGAGGCGCGAACGGGCGCGCAGCGATGGAGCTGGGATCCGATTCCGTGGGCCGCGAACACGACGCCGCGAACCGGCGCCGGTAACGCGTGGTCGACCATTTCGGTGGATGCGGAACACGATCTCGTCTTTGTGCCAACAGGGAGCGCGAGCCCGGATTATTTTGGCGGCATCCGTAAGGGCGACAACAAGTGGGCGAATTCGGTTGTGGCGCTGAAGGCATCGACTGGAGAGTTCGTTTGGGGATTCCAGGTGGTGCACCACGATTTGTGGGATTACGACGTGGCGTCGCAACCGACGTTGTTCACGTGGAAAGACAAAACTCCTGCCATCGCGATCACGACGAAGATGGCGCGCGTGTTTGTGCTGAACCGGTTGACCGGGAAACCGCTACTGCCAGTGGAAGAAGTGGCCGTTCCGAAGACGGATATTCCCGGTGATGAAGCGTGGCCGACGCAACCTTTGGGAATTTCAACCGTGCCCGAAGGGCTGAAGGCGAGCGACGCTTTCGGCGCGACCGAAGAAGATCGCAAATGGTGCGCAGACCGCATCGTGGCGTCACGGTCCGAAGGAATTTTTACTCCGCCGAGCTTGCAAGGGACGATCGTTTATCCGGGCAACGCGGGCGGCGTGAATTGGAGCAGTTCGGCGTTTGATCCGCAGCGGCATCTGCTGATCATGAATACGAATCATCTGGCGATGTGGGTGAAATTGATCGAGCGCGACAAATTACAAGCCGTATATGACGATCGCGAAAAAAATCGGATGAGCGGCGAATTTGCGCGGCAATCGAGCACGCCCTATGGAATGTACCGCGAACCGTTTCTCTCGCCGACGAAAGGGACGCCGTGCACGCCTCCTCCTTGGGGAACGACCGAGGCGATCGATCTTTTTACCGGGACAAAGGCGTGGGATGTGCCGCTTGGGACCTACAAGAAAGACGCTCAGACGGGCACGATCAATTTCGGCGGACCGATTGTGACCGCGGGAAATCTTGTGTTCACGGCGGCGTCGATGGACAACTTCATTCATGCGTTTGACGCCGAAAATGGAAAAGAGATCTGGTCCTACGAACTCCCTGCGAGCGGACAGGCAACGCCGATGACGTATCGCATTGGTGGAAAACAATATGTTGTGATCGCCGCGGGCGGCCACGGAAAGCTTGGCACAAAGCAGGGAGATTATGTCGTCGCGTTTTCGCTGCCGTGAGCTTCGCAACGATGCGGTTGCGGCGGAATCGCGGACACGGAACCGCCGACCGCTGAAACAGCGGGCGCGCGGCGAGTGAGCGTCGTGCGAAGGCGGCGAATCGCGAGGCTGAGGCCCGTCCAAACCAGAAACGCTCCGCCGGTGGCAGCGATCGCGGCGATGGTCTCTCCGAGCACCCCGCCAGCTTCGCCTGTATGGGTGAAACGAATCCAGGTGCGCAACTGTCGGCCACTGTTGAAACTGGAGAATGGCTCGTAGCGAACTTCGGCTGCGGTATTGCGATTCATCGTGAGTTGCGAACGCTTGTCGGGGCGGCCGCCGTTGCCGGTGTCGATCGCAAACGTCAGGTTCAGATCGGAGGGCGTCAGGCGGAGCGTGATGGTTTGCCAGCCGGGGACGCGCTGCTCGGCGTGATGGCGGAGAATGTCGAGGCCGTGCCACGGTGAAGCTGCGGAAACGGCTGCAGAAGAATCGTCACCGCGATTGTACTGGCCTCTCGGTGGCGAGCCTGCGACAGCAACTTGAACTTGGCCGTTCGGCGCGGGAATCGGACTGTTGGTGAGGCGATAGACGAGATGGTTGGCCCACGGATAGGACGTCACGACGGCGCAGAGCACGATCGCCGCTAACGGAATACAGCACCAGAAACCGATTACGCTGTGCCAATTGAAGTCGCGCGCGCGGCCCTTCAGTCTTCCGTTGAACCTTGTGCCCGCTTTGAAGGACGCGCTGGACCACCTGCGCGGCAGCCACAGAAACGGTCCCGAGCAGACGAGCAAGAGAAAGCCGAGGTTGCAGGCGGCGGTGATTGCGCGACCGGTGGATCGTTTTTCGGGACCGAATGCGAGCCCGCGGTGTACTCCCTCGGCAGAATGAAAAAATGCGCGCGTGTGCGTCGCGCCTACGCCGAGGATCGCGCCGGTGCAAGGATTCAGTAGGAGCGACTGGTCGCGGCCGAATGAAATTTCAACGGGCTCGTCGGGGCTGGAGCGCCAAATCAAGCTGGCGGGAGCCGACGGTTGTGTGGCGTGGGCTTTGTCGAGCAGGGTTTCGAGAGGAAGTGGTTGTGCTCCGGATGCGGGCGCGGCGCGATAACTTCGCTCGGCGAAATGGAGAATCTGGCGTTGATATGCGAGCAGCACACCGGTGACGCACATCGTGAAGATCACGACGCCAGCGATGCGGCCCACGGTGAGGTGGGTCCAAAAGAGAAATTTCCGAAATGTCATGGAGTTGGGCCTAACAAATTCTTGTGGAAGTGGGAATCAACAGAGATAAAAACCAAGAGCTTTCTTCACGGGCGGAAGCCCCACTTGTGGCGAGCGGATACTGTCGGAGGTAAAGCTCGGCCCTCCTAAGAAGCTCATCGAAAAAATACTGCGATTCACGCGTCGGCCCAGCGGCGCAAGAGATTGTGGTAGATGCCGGTGAGGCGGACGCTGTTCGCCGGATCAGAGGTGGATTGATTCACGTGCTGAATGGCGGTGTCGAGATCGAAGAGCAAAGTGCGCTGGCTGTCGTCGCGAATCATGCTTTGAATCCAGAAGAAGGAAGCGATGCGAGCGCCGCGCGTGACCGGTTTGACGTGGTGCAGGCTGGACGCGGGATAGATGACCATGTCGCCTGCGGGAAGCTTCACGCTGTGAATGCCGTAGGTGTCTTCGACGACGAGTTCGCCACCGTCGTAGTCTTCGGGGTGCGCGAAAAATAGTGTGGCGGAAATGTCGGTGCGAATGCGGTGGCCGGTACCAGGAATCTGGCGCAGGGCGTTGTCGGTGTGCGTGCCGAACGATTGTCCGCCCTGGTAGCGATTGAAGAGCGGCGGAAACACGCGCAGCGGCAGCGCGGCCGAAACGAACAACGGATTTTGCCCGAGCGCGTTGAGAATCATTTCGCCGAGTTCGCGCGCGGCCGGGCTGCTTTCGGGAAGCTGCATGTTGTTTTTGGCGCGAGCGGATTGATGGCCGGCGGTCACTTTGCCATCAACCCATTCGGCTGCGTCTAGAACTTCGAGAGCGCGAGAAACCTGCACGGTAGTGAGTAGGTCTGGAATTGTCAGAAGCATTTCTTCGTCTTGGTGTCCCTAGAATTTGAAGTTGAGGCCGACGAGCGCGGTGAACGCCGGGCCGGGAATGATGTGCCCGGGATGCGGCTCATCGAAGTAATAGCGATTCGCCAGGTTGTAGAGATTGAGTTGCAGCGAAATGCGCTCGGTGATCGGGTGACTGGCCATCGCGTTGAAAACCCAGTAGCTGGGAATTTGTTTGACGAGGCCGGTGGTCGGATCGAGAGGAACGGTGGAGCTGGCGGTGCGGCTGTCGACGAATTGCGTGCCGGCACCCGCGGTGAAGCGCCACGGGAGGTTGTAGGTGGTCCACGCGTTGAAGGTGTTTTTCGGAACGTTGGCGAGCTGCGCTCCGACCGAGGCCGGGAAAAATTCCGAGCTGACTACTTTTCCATCAAGGTACGCGTAGCTGGAGAGCAGTTGCCAGCGATCGGTAATTCGTCCGGTGACGGCGATCTGAAAACCGTTGACGCGCTGATTTCCCGCGAGAACAACGAGCAGAGGATTCGTGGGAGAAGTTTCACGCGCGTTCAACTTGGTGGTTTGAAAAACGGATGCTGCCACCGATAGCCTCTTGGACGGAAGATCCCACTTGGTGCCGACTTCGTAGGTGCGGTTCTTTTCAGGACCGAGGTCGGCGGTGCCCGCGGACAGCGCGAGCGTTTCGGCAGACGGGTTGAAGGAAGTACCGCAGTCGAAATAAATGCTGCCGTATTGGACGGGTTTGTAGACGAATGCGGCGCGATATGTGGGTTCTTGGTCGACGCGGCTGAATTGTGACGGCGGCGTGGGTGATTGCGAGTTGTAATCGGTGTCGAAGCGGTCGAAGCGAATGCCGGCGACGAGATCGATGTGGCGGCCCAGTCTTACGGTGTCCACGGCGTAGGCGCCGGCGCTGATCGAGATCGCGTGAACGTCGGAGCTCACCGCGGCAGTGCCGCTGAAAGGCTGGCTTTCGTCGGGATTGAGCAGGCTCGTGCCGGGAACACCGGTCCATGCGTAACGCGTGGGACTGGACGTTTCGCGGCCGCCTTCGACGCCGGCGACCAAGGAGTGCTTCAGAAAGCCGGTGTTGAAGTCAAATGTAGCATCGAGCTGATCGTCGAGAAACGTTTCGAGGCTGTTGACCGCAATCTGATTGCGCGTGACGTTGATGTCTTCAAGCGGCGTTTCTTCGGTGACGGTGGTGGGAACTTTGGCTTCGGTGATGTCAACGGCGCGGCGATAGTGGCCGTAACGCGCCTGGTTGCGCAATTTGATTGAGGGGCTGAAATCGTGTTCGGCTTTGGCGGTGAGGATGTCGACGTTGGTACGGAGATAGTTGCCGTGTTCGAAGCCGTAGTAATTCGAGCGGTCGACCGGAGCGGGTCCGTTGAAAAGCCACGGGATGCCGTAGTCGGGCGTGTCGTCGGCCTGTTCGTGGAGATAGCTGAGCGTGAGGCGTGTGTTGGTCCCGAGACCGAACGCGAGCGAGGGCGCGACGCCGAAGCGGCGATTCTGCGCGATGTCGCGGCCGGAGATGCCTTGATCGACGCCCATCAAGTTGAGGCGGAACGCTGTTTCCTTTCCGAGAGGCTCGTTGATGTCGGCGGTGATGCGGCGCGTAGCGTCGCTGCCGAAGACCAGACTACTGTTGATGAAGGAGCGGTCGACGGGAACCTTGCTTTCCTGATTCACGACGCCGCCAGTTGAGCCGCGGCCGAAGGTGACTCCGGTCGGTCCTTGCAGGACGTCGACGTCCTCGTAGTTGAACGAGTCGCGATAGTAACTGCCGAAATCGCGCATATCGTCGAGGAAAATATCGTTGCGCGCGGTAAAGCCGCGGATGGTGAGGTTGTCGCCCTGCGCGCCACCTTCGCCTGCGGCGAGGCTGATGCCTGCTACGTTGCGCAGAGCGTCGCGAAGAGTTTCGGTGCCCTGATCCTGCAAAACTTTTTCGGAGATGACGCTGATGGTTTGCGGGAGGTCGACGAGCGGCTCGGTGTATTTCGGAGAGCTCATGACGGGCGTTTCGTCTGCGGTGACGTTTACGGAGGTTGAAGCTGCGGCGAGGCGAAGCGTTACGGACTTGTCGGCGGTGAAGCGATAAGCGACTCCCGAATCATCGAGCAGGCGGATGAGGGCTTGCTCGTCGGTGTACAGGCCGTGGACGCCGGGTGAAGCGAGCGTGCGCATGCCTTCGTCGCTGAAGGTGACGCGAATGTGGGTAGCGGATTCGTACGCGGAGATCGCGGCGTCGAGCGAACCTGTCGGGATGTCGAAGGGGCGCACGGGCGCATTCGAACCAGAAGTTTGAGATTGTGTGGTGGCTTCGGAATCCTGCGGTGACTGCGCGAGAGTGATTTTGGTCGCGCCGAATGCAGTGTAGGCGACCAGTGTGCCCATCGCGACCAGCCGGTAGGTGACCGGCCAATTGGATGAAGTGGAACGGTTCTTGAGCTTGCGAGAGACCTTTCGAGTCGAGACCTGGTTACGGCGAATCATTTGCTAACCATCCTGAAGAACGTTTGGGAGGAACCCCGTCGCCCGCACAGTTGCAACCACCTTGCAACTGGTGACCGTGGCCAGTCTCCGCTTGTTGCAAATGACTGTCAACAAGCGCTCAGTGAACGGCACATTAAAGCTTGTGATCCGTCAATATGCGACTGGAATGGTCGTATTTTGCATCGAACGGGGATTGTTGTCAAACGGCAGGCGTTAGGGGTGATGGGTGGTTGATTTTGGGGGCGTCGGAGCGGTTAGAGCCCCGTGGAGGCGCGGAATTCGCGGACGACGGTAGCTACGTCGCGCTGGCTGGCGTCGACTTCGGCGTTCATATGGCGCATTTCGGCGGCGGTGATTTTTCCGGCGAAGTCCGCAAGCGCGAGGCGGAGCGCGGGGAATTTTGCGAGGGTGTCGCGGCGGACTATGGGGACGGCGTCGTACGGTGGGAAATAGTGACGGTCGTCGGAGAGGCCGACGAGATGGAGCGCGTCGATAAGGCCATCGGTGGAATTACCAGCAACGATGTCGACTTTCTTATCGACGAGCGCGCGGTAGATGAGGCCGAGGTCCATGACGCTGGGCGTTTCAGCGAAATGCAGGCCGTAGCGCTGGGTGAAGCCGCGGTAGCCGTCGGGGCGTTCGAGAAATTCGTAGCCGACGCCGGCGCGCCATTTTGGAGCGAGAGGAATGAGGTCGGAGATGGTGCTCAGGTGAAACTGCTGAGCGTCCGCGCCGCGGACGACCATAGCGAAGGTGTTTTCGAATCCGAGCGGCTCGGTGACTACCAGATTGAAGCGCTCGGCGTAGCCTTGTTTGACGCGCTGGTAGATGGCGGCTTCGTTGGAGTTGTCGCCGGGGACTTCGTTCAGGACGGCGGTGAGTGCGGTGCCGGTGTATTCGACGTAGAGATCTAAATCACCGGCGAGCAGCGCTTTTTGGCACAGGAGCGTGCCGCCTAAGTTGGATTTGCGATCGACGTGGATGCCGGTGCGAGATTCGATGTGTTGGGAGAGGAGTTCGGCGAGGATGACCTGCTCGGTGAAGAATTTTGAGCCCACGGTGATGTGGGGTTGGGAAGGGCCGCAGGCGATGAGGAGCATTGAGCAGAAGAAGATTAGATAGTGGCGGCGCATTAGTTCGTAGCACTGTCTCATGAGTTTGTGGATGGGGAGAAGGGGGGCGAGTGTTGACGGTACTTCAGGGCTGAAGCCCTCTTTTTGGGAAAGTTTTTCGCGGCTAACACCGCGACCCACATAACACGCCCGAGTTAGGTGACTTTGAGGTGGCGCTCCAGGAGGGCCAGGAGGGCGTCGGCGATGATTGCCAGGAGGGCGGCGGGAATGGCGCCGGCGAGGATTACGGCGTCGCTGACCATGGCTACGCCGCGGAAGATGAAGGTGCCGAGTCCGCCGGCGCCGATCGCTGCGGCGATCGTGGCGACGCCGATGGTGATTACCGTGGCTGTGCGGATGCCGGCCAGGATTACCGAGAGAGCTAGGGGCAAGCGCACGCGCCAGAGGATCTGGTTGCTGGTCATGCCCATGGCTTCGGCGGCTTGCAGAATTGCGGGGTCGATGCCGGTGAGGCCGACGTACGTATTGCGGAGGATCGGCAGGATTGCGTACAGGACGAGCGCGACGATGGCGGTGCGCGTGCCGATTCCACCGATGAACGGAATCGGGATGAGAAAGCCAAAGAGCGCGAGGCTCGGGATTGTCTGAAAAATGCTGGCAACGCCCAGAGCGATGCTGCGCAGCGCAGGACGCTGCACGATGAACATGCCGAGCGGAATCGCGACGGCGATCGCGATGAGCATGGAGATGGCGACAAGCGAGAGATGCGTTGCGGTCGCCTGCAAAATGTCGGCGCGATGAGTGACGAAAAATTGCCAGCGGTTCATTCGCGGGCTCCGGGGATTTCTGGCCCCGAGGTGGGAGGCGCGTTTGGCAGCGGGTCGAGCGACGCAGCGAAGGCGCGAACTTCGGGGTGATCGATGCTCAAGAAATCCTGCGGCGGAGCGGAGGCGACGATGTGGCCAGCCTGCAGAAGAACGATGCGCGTGGCGAGGCGTCGAGCCTCGCGCAAATCGTGCGTGACGAAGACAATGGTCTTGCCGAGGCGCTGCGCTAGCTCCGAAAATTCACGCTGAATTTCGGATCGCGTGACCGGGTCGAGCGCGCCGAAGGGCTCGTCCATCAGCAGAATTGGCGGGTCGGCCGCGAGGGCTCGCGCGACACCCACACGCTGGCGCTGGCCGCCGGAGAGCTGATACGGACGACGATCGGCGAATTGTTTTGGGTCGAGGCCGACGAGGTTTAGGAGTTCCTGTACGCGTGCGACGGTGCGGGGCGGGTCCCACTTGTCGAGGGTCGGAACGAGGGCAATATTTTCGGCAACGGTAAAATGTGGAAATAAACCTCCCTCCTGAATCACATATCCTATGCGGCGGCGGAGGGAGATTGGGTCCCATTCGGTAGTTGGGCGGCCTTGTACGATAACCGCGCCACGTTGAGGTTCGAGAAGACGATTAATGAGCTTCAGCAGCGTCGTTTTACCGCTGCCGCTGCGACCGAGTAAGACCAGCGTTTCACCCGCGTGAACTTCCAGTGATATCCCAGAAACAACGGTTAGAGGGGGATTACGGTTAACGCTGTATGTCGCATCGCGAAACTGGATGGTACTTTCCATGAGTTTGAGTAAATTCGTATTCGCCGTGGTTTCGATTGACACCATGCTGAAACAGGAGCGAACATCATACTGCTCCCCGTTCGCGGGCACGAATTTTGGTGCATCCTCGAGACGTTCGCGGCATCCAAGGTAGGGAGAAAGATCGCATGGGAGCCCTCAACAGCGCTGTCCGGATCCGCCACGATTTGCACGCCCGATTGGTAGAAGCACGCAAGCGCACAGACGAATTGTTTAGCATCGTTCGCGAAGAGGCGATGTACGACCGGCCGATCGCAGAACGGCATCGCATTATCTTTTACGTCGGGCATGTGGAATCGTTTGACTGGAATTTGCTGGCGCAGCGAGCATTTGGGCTGCAGCCTTTTAACGAATCCTTTGACAAATTATTTGCGTTTGGGATCGATCCCACCGACGGTGGATTGCCAAACGATCAGCCGGCAGACTGGCCGAAGCGACCGGAAATCGATGAGTACAACGCACAGCTGCGCGAAAAGCTGGATAGCGCCATCGTGCGAACGCTGGCGAATCCATCGGAGGGGCATCCGCTTTTGCTGTCGATGCTGGAAGTGGCGATCGAGCATCGATTGATGCACGCGGAAACGTTGTCGTACATGCTGCACCAGCTTCCGGCGAAGCGGAAGGTCCCAGCACCGAGGGAAGCGGTGTGGAAGACTGCGCGCGCCAAGTCGCATCTGGTCGATATTCCTGCCGGTATGGCGACACTTGGACTACGACGCGGAAACAACACGGAATTTGGCTGGGACAACGAGATGGATTCGTTGCAGCTTTTTGTGCCGGGATTCGCGATCGACACATATAACGTGATGAATCGCGATTTTATGCTCTTCCTGCAGGCGGGGGGCTACAACAATCGTTCCTTGTGGAGCGACGAGGCGTGGGCTTGGAAGCAAGCGGAAAAGATCGAGCACCCGACATTCTGGCGGCGCGAAGGCAGCTTGTGGATGTATCGCACGATGTTTGGCGATATCCAACTCCCGATGGATTGGCCGGTGTATGTAAGCCACGCGGAAGCGACGGCGTACGCGAGGTGGCTCGGACGAAAATTGCCGAGCGAAGAACAATTTCACCGCGCCGCGTATGGAACTTCGGACGATCAAGTGGAACGCGACTATCCGTGGGGCAATGAAGCGCCAACCGAGAAGTACGGGAATTTTGATTTCGCCCATTGGGATCCGAGTCCAGTGGGTGCGTATCCTCGCGGAGCCAGCGCATTCGGAGTTCACGATATCGTGGGTAACGGCTGGGAATGGACGCGTACCGTGTTTGAGCCGTTTCCAGGATTCGAACCGATGTCGTTTTACCCGGGCTATTCCGCCAATTTTTTTGATGGGAAGCACTACGTAATGAAGGGCGGCTCACCCCGCACGGCCGCCTGCATGTTGCGACGATCGTTTCGAAACTGGTTTCAGCCGCACTATCCGTATGTGTACGCCACGTTTCGCTGCGTCGAGGACTAGCACCACAATCCAAGCTTGGGAGCCGACATGCTGACCTATTCCCTTCCGACTCGGCATGTGTCTGAATTCGCGGATGCCGTTCGCGACGGACTAACGAAGCCGGGGCAGAAAGAGCTGCCGTCAAAATATTTGTACGACGAGGTTGGCTCGGCGCTGTTTGAGACGATCTGCGTGTTGCCGGAGTACGGGCTGACGCGGGCAGATGCGCGATTGCTCGAAACGCACGCGCGGGATATCGTCGATCAGCTGCCGTATCCGATTCACGTAGCGGAGCTCGGCAGCGGCACCGGGAAAAAGACGCGCTGGATTCTCGAGGCGCTTTCGCGGCGACAGCGGACCTTCTATTATCCGATCGAGATTTCACCTTCGGCGCTCGCTGCGTGCGAAAAAGAGCTAGGGCAGATCGATCTCGTAAGCGTGGTTGGCTATGAGAAACCTTATCTAGAAGGGCTGCGTGCCGTCGCCAAGGGGCGTGATTCGCAAGAGCATCTCCTAGTGCTGTTTTTGGGCAGCACGGTCGGGAACTTCGATCGCGAAGCCGGTGAAGACTTTTTGCACGAAGTGCGCGAAACGTTGCAGCCGGGCGACGCGCTGCTGCTTGGCACCGACCTCGAGAAGGACGAACAGACGCAGATTCTGGCGTACGACGATCCGGTGGGCGTGACCGCAGCTTTTAACAAGAATTTATTGGCGCGAATTAATCGTGAACTGGGAGCGAACTTCGATTTGTCGCAGTTTCAACACGAGGCCCGGTGGAATGGGAGCGAACGACGGATCGAGATGCATTTGCGCTCGTTACGGAAGCAGTGCGTGAGCATTCCCGCGGCGTTGATGAAGGTTTCGTTTGCCGAGGGCGAGACGATCTGGACCGAGAGCTCACACAAGTATCGTGCGGCGGAAGTGCTGGCCATGGCGAAGCGGACTGGCTATCGCTGCGAAGGCCAGTGGATCGACGGGGAATGGCCGTTTGCGCAGAATCTTTTGATCTGTGAGTGAGCGCGAGCGATGCTACCCTCGCGGCACGCAACCTTACGTTTACATCTGCTCGATGCGCCACACCAACCGGCCGAGCCACGTGTGATTGCCGGCAAAATCGGGATACCAGACCGCGAGAATCTGGGATCCTTGATAGACGCGCTCGAAACCTTCTTCGGATTCCGAAACCGTCTCAATCGGCGCGATCCAGAATTGCTGCGCGCCGGGCGCGTGCAAGGCGATTTTCACGCGCTGCCAGCCGTCTTCCATCCGTAGCGTTGGCCCCGCGAGCGCGCCGCTGAAGCGCAAATTATGCGGCCCGTTGGGCGTTTCGAAGAAACGATCCGGAGCGTCGGGTGCTAGAAGGTTTACCACCGACTCGATACCGACTGCGATCGGCCGGTCAATCGAGGCCTTCAGCTTCAACCGCAGTTCGCACGCGACCTCGCAGCCTCGTGGCGCTGGTCCGAACGAAAATTGCTTCGAGACGCTGACTTCCGTTGTTGAATCGGAATTTCCTCCCGCGAACGTCAGAAAACCGTTGCGCCGTAGTTCCGCACTTTGCACGGATGATTCTTCGACATCGAACCCACCGGCCGCGAATGCCGGGTCCTCCTCGAGGTTCAGCGCCTCGTAATCGGCGGCGCTTCGCGACGGATCGAAAAAGAAAAGGCGGAACGTGTGGCGCGGCCAGCGGTCGTAAATCAGAAAACGTTCGAGGCCTCGCTCTTTGACCTTGGTCTGCTCGTACGCGGACGCGGTTGAAGTAGCCGGGCGATAGTTCGGGTCGCGGAGCCGCGCGTGATATGGTTCGGGGCGGCGCAAGATCGAATTGATGAGCGTTGACTCGGTCAGCCGAAAATCGAGAGCGGCCAGCGTGCCGCCGTCAGAGGGCTTCAGCAGCGCTTGATACTCCGGCGCGGTAAACAGGAGCTCTTCCATTCCATCGCCGTCATAGTCGAGTGTTTCGACGCGAGGCGTCATTGCGCCGGGTTTGTGGCGGTCGATGATCGATTCCGCGCGAATTAAGTTGCGAGAAATGTCGGTGCGGAGATGCGGCGCGTATAACCCGCCGAAGATTCCGTGCCAATAGGCGTCGTTGCATTGGGCGCGATGCAGCAGGTCACGCGCGCGGGCGAGATCGTCGGCGGCTTTCGAACCGCTGCGTCGCTTGGGCGCGGCCGCGATGCGTGCGGCGGCGCGCAACATTTTCTTGTGCAATAGATTCGATTCAGCGTACTTGCGGAAAAATCCGCGCCACGGCGAGCCGCGCAGAAACGAAAGTACATCGTCGCGTGAGGCGAATTCCTTGAGCAGCGCGTTGTAACGTTCGCGCGTGCGCGTCGGCAGGGCCCACTCCATCATCTCGGTGTACGACGCGGTCGGTAGGTCGGCCCGGCCGACAGGCTTGTGCGTCGACAAATATTCGCTCGGCGTACAGGTGTTGAGCCATTCAGAGTTTTGATCGAGCGAGGAAAACAGCTCGTCGAGCCAGTGTTCGGTGTAGCAATGCTCGTACGTGCCGGGCCAGCCGCCGAACTTCTCCATGTCGTCGCCCATCGCGGCGACGCCGTCGGGATGCGCGCGAAACATTTCGTGCAGGCCGCCCATCACTTTATCGACCGGCTCCCACGGAATCAGGTAACGCAGCGATTTTTGGCCGGGGATGATACGAATCGTCTCGCCTTTGTCTTCGGCGATGTAGTCGCGGAACAATTCGGTCTGCTCGAACCCGGCAGACAGGAAATGAATGTCATCGAGAACGGTGTAGCCGACGCCCGCCTCAGCTAATACCGAGGCCAACTGCGGTTCCCAGACGCGCTCCGCCAGCCACGCTCCCGTTGGACGCTTGCCAAACTGTTCTTCGACGTATTCGGCAAGTTGAACGATCTGGTCGCGCTGATCGGCGGGCGGAATAGAAATCAGAATTGGCTCGTAGAATCCGCCGCCGACCAATTCGACCTGTCCGTGCTTCACGAGATTTCTCAGTCGCTCGAAATATTCGGGATGGTGCTCTTCGATCCAGGTCAGCAGAGGACCGGTATAGTGCAAGCCCATGCGCGCATTCGGGTGGCGTTCGATGACTTCCACAAACGGCAGGTAGCAGCGCGCGTAGGATTGTTCGAAAACGTGGTCGAAGTTGCCGGTCGGCTGGTGCGCATGAACCAGCAGGACCAGGTGGAGTTTTGGAGGCACGGGAGCTAGATCGGTCTCCTGAAAGACAGAATAACCTGCGGCACGAGCTTATGGACTTTCACACATATGAATGTTGCGTGAATGTCGCACCTGAAGTTCGATGCGGGCGCCGCGTGGGTGGGTGCAGAGAGAACAAGCCCGCGTCTTACTCATTTTTGGCGGGGGATTGGACGGTTTGAGCGGCGGTGAGTTAACTGGCGGAATGCTTCATGATCCAGTCCGAGATCGCCGTCATCGCATCCGGCGCGAACGTCTCCTCGATCGCGCGCGACTCGCTGGGAAGCCCCATATAGCAGTGCTGAAATTGATGATTCAGGCCGGGCATTTCAACGACCTGAGAATCCTTGTTGCCACCGTCCTCGAGCGCCTTACGGATCAGCGGGAGATTTTGTTGCGGCGGCACCTGCAGATCTTTTTCGCCACTTAGAACCAACACAGGACATTTCGTCTGTTGAAGCGCGGGGACGGGATCGTAGTCGAGGAAATAGCGAAACCATGGCGAGCTGGTCCAGTGAATCTGCCGCTGGACAAATGTGGGAGGCATGGCAGGGCCCAGCCCGCTCACCTGTACCAGGTCCGCCAGTTCTCTCTCCAACGTCGCGCGATCTTTCTCGTTGCGAACAAGGTTGTACGATTTCCGGTCGAAGTCGAGGCTCTTCGCTACCTGATCGTTGGTCATGCCGGCGGCGCGCGTGATCAAGTCCGATTGAATCAACAGCGTTTCTTCCCCCTTGGTGGCCGGGCCCGCAAGGACAGCAATCCACGCAACGCCGTTTGAACGCGAAGCAATCATCGACGCGATGATGCCGCCTTCGCTGTGGCCGATGATGCCAATCTTTCGCGGATCGATTTCCTTTTTCGTTTTCAGAAATGCGAAAGCCGCTTCGGCATCGCTCGCGAAGTCCGCAGTCGTGGCGTCCTCATAGCTGCCTGTCGATTTGCCGATACCGCGTTTGTCGAAGCGCAAAACCGCGATCCCCTTGCGCGTCAGATGATCGGCTAGCACGAGAAAGGGATGGTGACCGCCATCGGTTTCGTCGCGATCGAGCGGCCCTGATCCCGCCAGTAGAATTGCGGCGGAAAACGGACCCGCGCCTCGCGGCAGCGTCAATGTCGCCGCCAGCGAAGTCCCGGCCCGCGCGTTTGAGAACGTCAGCTCTTGTTCGTCGTAGGGATAGGGCTTTTGGGGGTTTTGCGGACGTCGCAATTCCAGAATTTGGTCTGAGCGTTTGAACGTGAGCTGCGTGGGCTCGCCATTCTGCCGCCACGTTCCGGTGATGGAATTGCGAACGGAGTTCAACGTCCCATCGTACGTGCTGTGCACCGCGGGCAGCTCGAGATGAATCGCGGAATCGCTCTCGGTCGCCTGCGACGCGCGAAATCCGTTGATTCCCTGATCGATGCTATCCATCGCAGCGGTGAGCTGGCCTTTCGTGTCGTGCGAAATGTGGAGTTGCAGCCGGTAGCGCATGCCGTTGGCCTCCAACGCGCCTTGCCACGTTCCTTCCGCGGTCGAAACCGCGCCCGAAGGGGTTTTGGACAGAGCGATTCGCGGTTGACGGCGAAAAACTAGCGGGAGATGCACTGTGCTCTGCGTCCAGGTGCCGTCGATCGACTGTCTATCGGCCGCAATGGTTCCTACGAATGATGCGTTGACGGAAGGGATCTCAAATCGAAATGATGAACCGGACTCGTTCAACGAGCCGGCTTCGATGCCATAGACGCCTTGATCGAGACTGTCGATTGTCGCGACTGCGACGCCATATTCGGTCGTTCCGAGGTGCAGGACCAAATGAAGAACGGTGTCGCCCGCTCGCAGTGATCCCGACCAAACTCCGGTGAGAGTCTGAGCCCGCGCATTCTCTGGCGCGACGGGTGCCGGCGCCGATGGCGTCTGTGCGAGAACGATGCGGCCACCACCCTGCGCGCCGCATAGGAACGGAACGATCGCAAACGCTCTAACCAGCCAACCGCTCTTCACTCGCATTCTCCGGTCATTTCATTCGTCAGAAAGGTAGATGGCGTCCGCAGTCCAGGAGTTGGACCGCACAGCAAACGCGTTCCTCTTCGAAGACACGCCGCGGGAAAAAAAACGGCACGCCGGAGCGTGCCGCCCGAAGTCCCTTGAAATCAACACATTGAATCCGCAACCCAAATCACAACGTACTCGCGAACCGCCTTACTTCTTGACGTAATACTCCGCATTGACAGGCGTAAAACTCTGCCACTTCTCCGGCAAATCCTCTAACGCAAAAATCGCGGTCACCGGGCAAACCGGAACGCAAGCGCCGCAATCGATGCACTCCGCCGGATTGATGTAGAGCTGCTTCACTCCTTCATGATCGGGCTCGTCTTTGCGCGGGTGAATGCAATCAACCGGGCAGACGTCCACGCAGGCGGTGTCCTTGGTGCCGATGCAGGGCTCGGCAATTACATATGCCATTCCAGATCTCCTCGTTTGACCCGGGACCGGTGCTTCTCTCAATCACGCCGCGCGACCGCCGGAAATTTGCCTGTTCGTTTGCCCATTGGGGCCGTCAAGCAATGGCATGATTGTACGCGGCGTGCATCACTTTCTCAACCGCGATGCGTCCAGATACAATAGGACTGGAAGGAAAGTGAATGAGAACTCGGACTATTTTCGTCGCACTTGCTTTGATGATCGCAGCCTCGGCCTTCGCCGCGCCTCAGGCCACCGCACCGCATGATCCGCCGCTGATCGACGCCGCCGGATATCAAAAGATTCTCCAGCAATATCACGGCAAGCCGGTCCTAATCACATTTTGGGCCACATGGTGCGAACCGTGCCGCGATGAATTCCCGATGCTGAACGAACTCATCCGGGAATATCAGCCGAAAGGGCTGAAAGTCGTCGGCGTAAATCTGGACGACGAAGGCGATTTAATTCTGACGCGGCGTTTTATCGCGCGCTACAAACCGGCGTTTCCCAATTTCCGTAAGCAAAAGGGCGGTGAGAGCGAATTCATCCAGGCGGTGCTGCCTGGATGGAGCGGCGCAATTCCAGCGTCATTCTTCTATGCTCCCGATGGGCGTCAAATCGGCCACTTGCTCGGCGCCAATGACCGCGCGACGTACGAAGCGGCCATTCGCCAGCTCCTTGCATCCAACACGAGTGCCGCAGCCGCCAACTGAAGCACGTCCGCGCTTGCGTCATCGTCGTCGTGAGTCGATAAAACCCCGGCACCGCGGTGTCCCGGCAATTCGAATCCTGAGCTTTCCAAAATCCACCGAGGTCTGTCCATGCTCGACACAAGAGGCATCAAGATCACTTACTTCGGCCACGCAACATTTTCTCTGACGACTCCGAGCGGACAAGTCGCTCTTATCGACCCATTCGTGATGCACAATCCGTTGTGCCCGGAGAAGCTGAAGAAATTCTCCCGGCTCGATGTGATTTTTCTTTCGCACGCGCACGGCGACCATTTCGCCGATCTCGTCGAACTGGCCAAGCTGCACGGGTCCAAGGTGTTCGCAATTTTTGAGACGGCGATGTGGCTGCACGGCAAAGGCATCGACAAAGCGCACCCAATGGGCAAGGGCGGCTCGCAGAAATTTGGCGATTTCGAAGTGACGCTAACGCATGCGTTTCATTCGAACTCGATCGAAGACGGCGGCAACATTATTTATGCCGGCGAACCGGCCGGGCTGATCATTCGAATGGCGGGCGGCTTCACGATTTATCACGCCGGTGACACCTGCGTCTTCGGCGATATGAAATTGATCGGCGAGATTTACAAGCCGAGCGTCGCAATGCTTCCGATCGGCGACAACTTTACGATGGGGCCGAGGGAAGCGGCGTATGCCGTGCGTTTGCTCGGAATTAAAGAAGTGATCCCGATGCACTACGGCACGTTTCCGCCACTCGTTGGAACGCCGGAAGAATTCAAGGCGCAGACAAAGGACATTACCGGCCTGAACATTCACGTGATGAAACCCGGCGATACGATCGGATAGGTTGACGGAATGGTGAGAGGCCACAGCCGGACGGCCTATCCGCGAAACAAGTTCCGCACCAGGAACCCGATGTTCGCAGGCCGCTCCGCCAGCCGCCGCATGAAATACGGAAACCAATCCTGCCCAAAGGGAATGTAAACACGCACCCGAAATCCGCCCTTCACCAGCCGCCGCTGCAAATCGGTGCGAATTCCATACAGCATCTGAAACTCGAAATCATCTTTCGAGACTCTCTTCTCCGCCGCCCAGCGAATCGTCTCGCCGATCATCTTCGGATCATGCGTCGCGATCCCGTGATAAACGCCGCTCGGTAGAAGCTGCTGCATCAGGCGCACGTAGTTCCCATCTACGTCTTGCTTTCGCTCAAATGCGACGTCCACGCCCTCCTTGTACGCACCTTTGCAGAGCCGAATGCGGCAGCGATACCCGAGCAAGTCCTGGATATCTTTCTCGCTGCGATACAGATACGACTGAATCACCGTCCCGATCGCCTCATTCCGCGAGCGTATCCGCTTCACCAACTCGATCGTTCGCTGCGTGTACGTTGAACCTTCCATGTCCACACGCAAAAAATTGCCGTACGACGCCGCGCGCTCCACGACCGACAACACCAGCCCCTCGCAGAATTCCGGGCTGAGGTCCAATCCCATCTGCGTCAATTTGCAGGAAACGTTGGCATCGAGCTTCTCCACCGCGATGCGATCGAAAATCTCGAGATATGCATCCCGCGCGCGCTGCGCATCGGTCGTAGTCGAAACGTTTTCGCCGAGGTAGTCGAGACTCGTCATCATCCCGAGGTCGTTGCACTTCCGCGCCGCATAAACGGCATCATCCAGGGTCTCGCCGGCAACAAAGCGCCGCGACATTCTTCGTGTAGATGAATTCGAAATAACCCATTTAGCGAAACCCGGGCTATTCGAAAGTTTGAGGAGTATCGAGCGGAGCATGGGACATTTCGATTATGGCCGCGAGCATGCGCCGCGGCCAGTCCCCTGCCTAATCCTTGTGCTCTTCGAGGAACTTTTCCGCGTCTATCGCGGCCATGCAGCCCGACCCCGCCGCGGTGATCGCCTGACGATACCGGTGGTCCTGCACGTCTCCCGCGATAAACACGCCGGGAATTTTCGTCAGGCTTCCGTGCGTGGCCAGCAGGTACCCATTCGCGTCCATGTCCAGCTTGGTCTTGAAGATCTTGCTGTTCGGATCGTGTCCGATGGCCACGAACAGTCCCTGAATCGCGATCTCGCGCGTTTCCCCGGTGTCGGGATTCTTCACGCGCACGCCTTCCACCGATCCATCCTTCGCAACGATCTCATCGACGACCGCCGGCACGACGAACTCGATTTTTGCGTTCGCCTTGGCACGGTCGATCATGATCTTCGACGCGCGGAATTCCGCCCGCCGGTGAATCAGATAAACCTTGTTCGCATAGCGCGACAAGAAATTCGCCTCTTCCATCGCCGAATCGCCGCCGCCCACCACGCCAATCGGGCGATTGCGGAAGAAATATCCATCGCAAGTCGCGCAGGTCGAAACGCCATGTCCGATCAGTGCGCGCTCATTCGGCAGCCCGATCAACCGCGCCGACGCGCCCGCTGCCACGATCAGCGTTTTCGTTTCGTAAACATCTTTACCCGCCGTGATCTTGAACGGCCGCTGGCTCAAGTCCACTTCACTAATCACGCCGGCCTTGAATTCCGTCCCAAACTTCTCCGCCTGCTTTCTCATGTTCTCGATCAGCTCGGGTCCCATAATGCCGTCAGGAAATCCCGGAAAATTTTCCACGTGCGTCGTCAGCGAAAGCTGCCCGCCGGGCTCGTGTCCGTCGATCACAAGTGGCTTCAAACTCGCGCGTGCTGCGTAAATCGCGGCCGTCAGCCCCGAGCAGCCACTGCCGATGATGACCACATTCTGCATTCGAAACTCCTCACCATTTGATTCCGGCGCTCAACGCCACGATACAAAGACCATGGCCGCTCAACATTGTAGCATTCCACCGATTACAGCCTCGCAGCCCCATCCCGTCCAATTTGGAGAGCCAACTGGACTTAGCCGCGTTGACCGCCGCCAACCGCAACCATTACGCTGGTTTCGTTCGCACGCCGAACCGGCACGTCAATCGAACCGGTCACATTGGATGCAGTAACATCCCCGGAGGAACCAACATGGATCCGCGCTACCCCATCGGCAAATTTGAGATGCCAGCCCACATCAACACCGCGTGCCGTAACGAAGCCATCGCCGAAATCGCCGCAACTCCTGCAAAAATGCGCGCCGCCGCTGCCGGACTCACCGACGCCCAGCTCGACACGCCCTATCGCGAAGGCGGCTGGACCGTCCGCCAGGTCGTCCACCACGTCGCCGACAGCCACATGAACGCCTTCATTCGCCTGCGGCTCGCGCTCACCGAAGACAATCCCACGATCAAGCCATACAATGAAACCGAATGGGCGAAACTCGCCGACGCAAGAGCGCCGATCGCCGTCTCGCAAAGTCTTCTCGATTCACTCCACACGCGCTGGGACATCATCTGGCGCGGCATGAAGCCCGAAGAATTCGCCCGTCCCGTCATTCACCCTGAAAACGGACAGAAAAACATCGACTGGCTCCTCTTCCTCTACACCTGGCACGGCCAACATCACACCGCTCACATCACGCATCTCCGCAAACAAAAATCCTGGTAGCTGGGCGCACAAGTTTGTACGGGCGCAACACTGCTGCGCCCCGAGATGGCCCTCGGGCGTTTATGCAGAAATTTTTGCCAACGCTAACGTTGTCACTCCGAGCGAAGCGAGGGATCTGCTTGTTCTTCGATTGTGCGTCGCGACATAAGTCATCTCAATACGCGACGTAAGTCTTTCGAATGAGGAAGAGCTTCGCCCCCAAAGTAAACTATCCAAATGACGCAAACCTGGAATCCCGAACAATACGCCCGCAACGCCCGCTTCGTCGCCGACCTGGGCGCTCCCGTCCTCGAACTCCTAGCGCCGCAACCCGGTGAGCGCATCCTCGACCTCGGCTGCGGCGACGGCGTCCTAACCGTCAAACTCCAAGCCTTAGGCTGCGATGTTCTAGGCGTCGACGCGAGCGCAGCCCAAGTCGAAGCCACAAAAAAACTGGGCGCAAAAGCACAAGTCGCCGATGGCGAACAACTCGCCTTCCACAACGAATTCGACGCCGTCTTCAGCAACGCCGCCCTCCACTGGATGCGCCAAAATCCCAGCGCCGTAATCGCCGGCGTCCACCGCGCCCTCCGTCTCGGCGGACGCTTCGTCGCCGAAATGGGCGGCGACCGCTGCGTGGAAAAAATAAGAACGGCACTCATCGCCGCCCTCAACCGTCGCAACATCGACGGCCTATCGGCCGACCTGTGGTACTTCCCCACGGTCGAAGACTATTCCGCGCGACTCACAAAAGCCGGCTTCGCAATCGACTACATCGCGCTGATCCCGCGTCCAACTCCGCTCCCCGGCGACGTGGCCGCCTGGCTAGAAATTTTCGCCCAAAATTTCACGGGCAAGCTCCCCGCCTCGGATCGCCCCGCGTTTCTAGCCGAAGTCCAGGAAGCCCTCCGCCCCCAACTCTGCGACGCTGAAGGCAAGTGGACCGCCGACTACACCCGCCTGAGATTCAAGGCGAGGAAAGCGGAAGCACTGGGTCGCTAAGGTAACCAACTACAAAACGGTTTGTCCGGCCGCAGTCCACTTTCTAATTTCCCTTTTCCATTTTTTCGTTTCAGCGTTCCCTACGCCCCAAATTGCCGCAGATGATGATCCATATGCAGATACCCCCACCGCAGCCAGTCCTTCTCGGTCATTTCAAAAAATATCGGGTGCGGCTTCCAAGGAAAATCGCGCGGCGTCTTCGTAAACCTCGTAAACAATCTCCGTAGCTCTTCGACATCGCGCGCAAACTCCGCCGGCTTGGTCCCGCCGATCATCTGGTCCATCTCCGGCATCGTCGGAACCCCGTGCGGCCACTTCATCGGCGCATAGAGCGCGAACTGCCTCATCAACCTGCGTCCGAGCCGGTTCCCGGGCTTCCTCCCGAGTGACAACTCCCCCATCACTCCTCGAAACGAATCCGCGAGGTGGCAAATCATCTGATCCGCCGACATCTTCCCCCAACACCGAGCACTATCGACCCGCACACGCCCCAGCCTCATCAAAATCTCCTGTTGGTCCGCCAAATTCGCCAAAGTCTTCATCCGTCGCTCTCCCTCTTCCCCAATAGTTTCAACAACTTCCCGTCCCTCCGCAGTTCCAACACGGAACCGGCCGCCGATTCCGGCACCGGCGACTCTTGCGGCGTCGCTTCGACGCGCCTGAACCTCAACGACCGCCCACCCCGCAAAATAATTCCGCGATCCACGGAACATTCCTACCGCCCCAGTCGTTCTACCCATAGACAATCTATCCCTAAGCCATTTTCCTACGTCTGAACCTAAGACCCCAGCCGCACACGAGGAACCTCGATAACCATGACGAAAAACCCCGACCTACTGCCCGGCACGCTCGACATGCTCATCCTCAAAACTCTAACCCGCGCCCCGCTCCATGGCTACGGCATCGCCCTCTCCATCAAACGCCTCTCCCAAGACGTCCTAACCGTCGAAGAAGGCTCGCTCTACCCCGCCCTCCAGCGCCTGCTCCTCCAGGGCTGGGTCAAAGCCGAATGGAAAATGACCGACACCAACCGCCGCGCCCGCTTCTACACGCTCACCGCGTCGGGCCGCAAACAACTCGGCGAAGAGCTTTCGCAATTTCACCAGGTGATCGCCGCGATCACCCGAGTCCTGCAGGACGCATAGGAGCTTACTCAAATGAACCCACTCCTCCGTTTTCTCAACAAACTCCGCTTCTTCGCCAAGCGCCAAAAGTTCGACTCTGACCTCGCTGAAGAAATGGCCTATCACCGCGAACTGAAGCAGCAAGACCTCCAGTCCGCCGGACTCGACAAAGACGAAGCGCGCTACGCGACCAACCGCGAATTCGGCAACGCCACCGTCCTCAAAGAGCGAAGCCGCGACGTCATCGGCTTCTGGTTTGAGACGACGCTCCAGGATTTTCGTTTTGCCCTGCGCCAGCTCCGCAAAAATCTCGGCTTCACGATCACCGCGATTGCAATGCTCGCGCTCGGCATGGCCGCCAGCGTCGCGATTTTCGCATTCGTCGATGCCGCTCTGCTCAAACCGCTGCCTTACAAGGATCCCAACCGTCTGGTCGGCGTTTTCGAGCGCGTCGCGCTCTTCGAGCACAGCAATCTTTCCATCCCCGATTATCTCGACTGGAAGAAACGTAACGTCAGCTTCACTGCACTTGAGGCCTTTCAAGGCCATAGCGCCATGCTGCAGGGTTCGGAAGGCGTTGAAAACGTCAACACGGGCCGCGTCAGCGACGGGTTCTTCCGGGTTCTCGGCGTCGTTCCCATTCTCGGACGCGACTTCGCAAGCGGTGAAGACCTGCTCTCCGCCCCGCGCACCGCAATGTTGAGCTACTCGACGTGGCAAACGCGCTATGCCTCAGACCTCGGCGTAATCGGGAAATCCGTCACGATCGACGGGAATCCTCATGTCATCATCGGTGTCCTACCGCGCGAGTTTCATTTCATCCCTGTCGAGCCTGCCGAGTTCTGGATTACGCTCCACCCCGAATCGGAATGTGATCTGCGCCGCAGTTGCCACGGGATCTATGGCGTCGGGCGCCTCAAAAATGGCGTCACCATCCATCAAGCGCTTGCCGATACTCTTTCCATCGCCGCGCAGCTTGAGAAGGAATACCCCGACTCGAACCGCAGTCAGGGTGCCAATGTTGTTCCACTTTCCCAATACATCGTCGGCGACTTTCGCCCGATTCTCCTGATGTTGCTCGCCGGAGCCGGGCTTTTACTGACTATCGCTGCGATCAATATTGCGAGCCTGCTGCTGGTTCGCACCGAAAGCCGCCGTCGCGAACTCGCCGTGCGCGGCGCGCTCGGCGCCTCCCCCGGCCGTCTGATCCGTCAGTTTGTCACCGAAGCTTTCGTGCTCGTGAGCACCGGTGCAATTCTCGGCACCGTAACCGCTTTCTGGACGACCCGTCTGCTCACGCGTCTGGTTCCCGACGACCTTCTCGGCCACATGGCGTTCTGGCAGCACCTCACCTTCGGCCCGCGCGTCTTCGCATTCGCGGCCGTCATTGCAGCCTTTGCTGCGATTCTGTTTTCGCTGACGCCGACCGTGCGCACAAACATGCCGGAAATGCGCGAAGGCCTCGCCGAAGGTTCGCGTGGTTCCGCGGGAAACGCGTGGCGCAGAATCGGCTCGAAACTCGTAGTTTTGGAACTAGCTACCGCCGTCATTCTGCTGGTGATTGCAGGACTCCTCGGCAAGAGCCTCTATCGCCTACTTCACGTGGACGTCGGCTTTCAGCCCGACCACATCGCGACCATGTTCGTCGCCGCGCCCAACGCCACCTACAGCAAACCCGAGCAGGCCATCGCCCTCCACCGCATGATGCTCGACAAGCTGCATCAAGTTCCCGGTGTCAAGGCCATCGGCGTGACCAGCGCTCTCCCGATCGACGGCTGGGGTAATACCACCTGGTTCCGTATACTCGGCCGCCCCTGGAGCGGCGAGCACGAAGAAGTCGCCGAACGCGACATCAGCACCGAGTACTTCACTGCCTTAGGCGCGAAGCTCATCCGCGGCCGCATCTTCAATGAGAACGATCAGAAAACTTCCCCTCAGGTCGCCATCATCAACCGCGCGTTCGAGAGAAAATATTTCCCCAGCGAAGACGCACTCACCAAACAACTCTCGTATCTATCGACGCCGCCCGTCCCCATCCAGATTGTCGGCGTCGTCGAAGACATCAAGGAAGGCCAACTCGATTCCGGCACGTACCCTGCGCTCTATCTTCCCTTTTTCCAGGCACCCGATAATTACTTCATGCTGGCGGTGCGAACGTCGCAAGTGGAAGCAAGCGTGATTCCAACCCTCGTAGCCGCGATTCGACAAATTGACCCGGAGATCGCCGCGACACGCGGCGTGAGCATGAACGATCTCATCACGAATTCTCCCATGGCCTACATACATCGCTCATCGGCGTGGCTCGTAGCCGGGTTCGCAGCGCTTGCCTTGCTATTGAGCGTCGTCGGGCTCTACGGTGTGATCGCGTATTCCGTCAGCCAGCGCACGCGCGAGATCGGCGTTCGCATGGCGCTCGGCGCGCAGCAGAGTTCCGTCTATCGCTTAATTCTGGGTGAAGCCGGTCGCCTCACAACGCTGGGCGTCTTACTCGGACTCGCCTCCGCGGTCGGAGCCGCCGCCGCGATGCAAGCCCTGCTCTTCGGCGTCCGCTCGTGGGATGTCCCCACGCTAGCCGCCGTAGCCATAATCCTCTCGGCCGCCGCGTTGCTGGCCAGCTACATCCCAGCCCGCCGCGCCGCTAGCGTCGACCCAGTCGAAGCCCTGCGCGCCGAATAAATCCGAATAAATATAGAGAGTGGCGCCCCCGCGCCGCTTTTACGGTGTACGCCGCTCCAGAGAATCGTGCCTCATGTAGGGACGCAGCACCGCTGCGCCTCTAGCTCCGCAAAATCTCCGCCCCGTACGGAACCGCTTTCGCCCTCACTCCAAAATACTAAAATCGTAAATCCGCCCCGCCGCATTCCCGCCGGACCGATTCCCCCCGCGGGCCCCTGACATCGTAGCGGACTGCCCGGTCCCCATGAAAAACGCATACTCTCCCGTCTTAAGATCCGATTCCAAAGTCACTTTGTACATTCGGATCCCGACGTGATCGGCCTTGAACGCAAGTTCCTTGTCCTTCTTCACGCCAGACTTGCCGCCGGTAATTCCTCCAAATGAACCAACCTGAAATTCCCTGCGGTCGCCTTTTTTGTTTAGTTTGATCAACACATAGTCGGCTGCATCGGACCCATCCGGCACGTACAGATAAAACGACGGGTGCCGTTCTCTCACAACGTTTTTGGAAGTTGGCCCTTCAATCGTTGCATCCCAGTGCTGATTCCTCATCCCATTCGTGAATATGCTTCCAGCTTTCCCGCCCGCTTTCGTATTCGTCAACGCTTGCCCCTGAATCAAAACGAAGTTGGCTCGGTCCTTCCAATACACCCCAACTTCCGGAGGCGGCAAATTTGGATCGATCGTCATTGGCGTTGACGCCGTGACAATCGTGGCCGGCTGCTGAGTTGGATTAATCATGACTTTGATCACCGAATCCGGAACCTCGGCCGCTTTCAGCCCTTTCAATCCTTCGACGCCCGTGTCGAAGCTGACAGCGTCTCCTCCTGCGGCACTCATCGCCCGAATCTTCGCGATAATCACATCCTCGGTCAGTCCCAGCTTCACCATGCTGATGACATCTTCATTCGTAAATCTCTTCCGCATCGCACCACGGTCCTGGCCGCGAACACCACACGCCAAGCCGACACACAACACCAAACCGATGAACCTCACGATCCACATCCTGGATACCAATTTCATTTCGATCTCCGTCAAAACTCGCGATAAGGAATAGGAGCCGGGGCCTGTTAGCGGGGTAAGAAGCGCTTCGCGTTGCCGACATCAATATCACAGCTCGCCCGCGTCTAGCCACCGTCGGGACGCCGCGGGGGACCTCACTCAACGGCGTGTCATCCTGGCTATCGAGCGAGGGTAGCCGAAGGACCTCAACCGATCCCGGCAAATGCAACACCAACGCGCCAACGCAAAGTCAGCTTCCCGACACCACCCCAAGAACCCGCCAATTCCCCGCTTTTCCACACCTCAAACTTCCCTCTTGACATATTCCTATATGAGCATATATTCTCCTCCCATGCCGCGCGCTTCCACTACCTCCGACGCCTTCAACGCTGTCGCCGAACCTCGCCGCCGCGATATCCTGAATTACCTCGCCCTCCAGGAACGCTCGGTCAGTGACATCGTCGACAGCCTGAGCATGGAGCAGCCCTCGGTCTCCAAGCACCTGCGCGTTCTCAAGGACGTCGGCCTAGTCAGCGCGCGCCGCGACGGCCGCAATATGTTTTACCGAACCAATGCCGACGCCATTCGCCCCCTGCACGAATGGGCCGCAACGTTCGAGCGCTACTGGCGCCATCAACTGAACAGCATCAAAGAACGCGCTGAAGGCAAGATCAGCTCGCGAAACGATTCCCCAACCCGATTTCAACCAAGGAGCAAGAATGATCTCGACCGCGACAAGAATTGAAGACCTGACTCTCGACATCACGCAGGAAATTCACGTGAAGGCCTCGCTCGAAGCGACCTTCGACGCCATGCTCGAGCAACTCGGCCCGCACAACAGCCGGCCCGACGGCGTCCCGCTGCCGATGAAGCTGGAAGCGTGGCCGGGTGGCCGCTGGTTTCGCGATCTCGGCGACAACAACGGCCACCATTGGGCCCACGTCCAGGCCATCAAGCGTCCGACACTTCTCGAATTTTCCGGGCCGCTGATGATGTCGTCCCCGGTGACGAACAACCTGCAATATCGTCTGAGCGAAGTCGAAGGCGGCACGCTGATCAAGTTTCATCATTGGGCGTTCGGCGTCATCCTCGACGATTTTCGAAAAGGCGTGAATGTCGGCTGGACGCACATCAACGAAAGCATCCGCAAGCTCGCCGAAACGAAGTTCACTCGCTAGCGAGGTTTTGAAATGTTCGAGCGAGACAAACAGCCCCGGAAATTGCCCAGTTCGGGCACAATCGCGGAAACAATTTCTCTGGCGACGCGTCGTCTAATAGAGAGCCCAGTCAGGCGGTCTGCAGATTTTTATTCCAGCCGGAACCAGTGACGGGAGGACTTCCATGTGTCCAGCGTGCTTTGCAAGCGCAACGCTCCTGATTGCGGCAACGATTTCCGCCGGCGGCGTAACCGCGCTCGGTGCGAAATTCCTGCGCCGCAACAACCGACAGGAACGAAATCCCAATCCAAATATCAATTCAACGAAAAAGGAGAAGTAGTCATGGCAACTGCATCCGTATCGCGGCAAAATTCGAAAGTCGTATCGCACGCCGAGTGGGTCGCGGCGAGCAAGCAATTCCTGGCCAAAGAGAAAGAGTTCTCTCACCTGCGCGACGAAATCAGCCGCCAGCGTCAGGATCTGCCTTGGGAAAAAGTCGAAAAGAATTACGTTTTCGAAGGCCCAAACGGAAAAGTCTCGCTCGCTGATCTTTTCGGAAATAAATCCCAGCTCATCGTCTACCACTTCATGTTTGGCCCTGAATGGAGTGAAGGCTGCCCAGGCTGCTCGTTTCTGGGCGATCATTTCGATGGCGGCCTCGCGCACCTCGCCGCACGCGATGTTGCGTTCGTCGCGATCTCACGCGCGCCGCTAGCCAAGCTCGAAGCGTTCAAAAAGCGCATGGGCTGGAACTTCAACTGGGTTTCATCCAACACGAACGCTTTCAATTTCGACTACAACGTCTCCTTCACGCCGGAACAAATCGCGAAGAACGAGGGCACGTACAACTTCGAGCCCAAGAAAGGCAAAGAAGAAGAACTCCCCGGCGCGAGCTGCTTTTACAAAGACGAAGCCGGCAACATTTATCACACCTATTCCAGCTTCGGCCGCGGCCTCGATCAGATGATCAACACCTACAACTGGCTCGACATCGCCCCAAAGGGCCGCGACGAAGCCAACAGCAAGCCGCCGATGTCCTGGGTCCGTCACCACGACAAATACCCCGAAGCGGTGCTCGCTGGGAAAGATTCCACCAGCACCTGCTGCCACCACGAATAGCAGCAAGCTGCTCATAGGCCAGCAAACTCTGTGCACGGATGATATAGGGGCGGGCTTCCGCCCGCCCTCTGCAGCGTTGTCATCAGCCGCTTACTCACCACTCAACTCAACCGTCAAACAGTACGCACCAAAAAAAAGGAGACAACGAAATGCTGCAAACACTCGAACCGATGCTCCAAGAATTCCGTCGCGAATCCGACACCACCCGCCGCGTCCTCGATCGCGTCCCCGCCGACAAACTCGGCTGGGCGCCACACCCCAAATCGATGACTCTCGGAAAACTAGCCAATCACATCGCGAGCGTCCCGGGAGGCATCTCTCGAATCGCGCAAAAAGATGTCCACGAAATCGATCCCACCGGCTTCCAGCCGCAACAGCCGAAGGACAAAAAAGAAATCCTCGACACCTTCGAAGCAAGCGTGAAGTCCGCCGAAGACTTCGTCTCCACCATGAACGAAGCTACCGTGACCGCCACATGGCGCCTGACGGCCCAGGGCAAAGAACTACTCGCTCTTCCCCGAGTCCAACTGGTGCGCGACATCATGCTCAATCACTGGTACCACCACCGCGGCCAACTCTCGGTTTACCTCCGCCTCCTCGACGTCCCAGTCCCGTCCATCTACGGCCCCAGCGCCGACGAATCCCCCTTCAACTAGGACTTACGTATTGCTAATTATATCGAATATGTTAACATTGGCGAGGTAGAAAGCTACGCGAAGGCGCCACAAAAGTGGCGCCTTTTCTTTTTCTAGCTCGAATTTTCACGACCGCAACGTCTTCTATTTCAATAACCTACAGACTCTCCGAAAACTGACGTCCAACAACCACCTTGTTTTCAATCGCCTCCACACTCCTGAAAAAACCGGGGGCCCCGTTCCTCCCAAAACGGAACCGCCCCCAATCGACGGAACAAAATCGCCAAGCCGACGTATTTTCTATGGACAATCCAAAGGAGCCACGCTAGCTTCTTTGGTATGTCCAAAGGAAACCCATCCGTGACTAAAAAATCCGACGTCCTCCAGGGCACGCTTGACCTGATGGTCCTCAAAACGCTCCACGCGCTCGGTTCGCAGCATGGCTTCGGCATCGCCCGCCGCATTGAGCAAGTCAGCCAAGACGTCCTCAAACTCAACGAAGGCACCGTCTACACCTCCCTGCTCCGCCTGCAGCAGCAAGGCTGGATCTCCGCAGGCTGGGGCACCTCCGAAAACAATCGCAAAGCAAAGTTTTACGCGATCACCAAAGAAGGATCGAAGCAGCTCGCGCTCGAAACCGAAGAGTGGCAGCGAATCTCAGGCGTGATCGGCCGCGTACTCAGCCTCGGAGGAGAAAAACCATGAACGCGCGCTTTCGAGTCTTCACCACGAGGCTGAAACGGGTCTTCGCAATGGAAACGGCGCGCCAACAGAACGTCGCAGAAATCGACGACGAAATTCGCGCGCACTTGCTCCAGCTCACCGATCGATTCATCGCGCAAGGCATGTCGCGAGAAGACGCTGCCGCAGCAGCGCGCCGGCAATTCGGGAATCTAGCCGTACACCAGGAAGATCGGCACGAAACCCAATCCGTCCCCTGGCTCGAGACATTGTGGCGTGACCTTCGCTACGGGGCGCGCCAACTGCGGCGCAATCCACTGTTCACCATCGTCGCGATCACAACGCTCGCCATCGGCATCGGAGCCAACGCGGCCGTTTTCACGCTACTCGATCAACTCGTGCTGCGCCTCCTCCCCGTAAAGGATCCGTCGCGCCTCGTGATGATCTGGTCCGAAGGTTCAAACTTCGGGAACAACAACGGCCAACGTGTCGTTTCGTATCCGTTTTGCCAGGACCTGCGCAATTCTCCCGCGCTCGAATCCGTGATGTGCCAGTACAGGACCCGGGAAGCGGTGACCATCGACGGCAACACCGAGAGCCTCGACGTGGAACTCGTTTCCGGAAACTATTTCGAGACCCTCGGGGTCAAGCCCGCGCTTGGCCGCGTCTTCCGTTCCGCCGCCGACGACCAGGTTTACTCGGGTTCTCCTTCGATCGTCTTGAGCCACCGCTTCTGGCAAGACCGTTTCGGCGCAGATCCGCATATCGTCGGCAAAAAGATTCTCGTCAACAATTACCCCATGGAAATTGTCGGCGTTTCCGCCGATGGATTTGCGGGCGTAGACCCCGCGCAGTCGCCGCACATGCGCATTCCTCTGCTCATGCTTCCAGTCCTGCCGGTTGACGGCGAATCGCTCACGGACCGCCGCATGCAATGGCTGCAAGCCTTCGCACGCCTCACGCCGGGCTACACCGACAAATCCGCAAGCGCCGCACTGCAACCGCTTTTCCACCAGTCGCTCGAAGTGGAATCGGCCGATCCGCGATTTGCGACAGTCTCGCCTTACGACCGCAATCTCTTCTTTAGCCGCACCCTCACAGTGGAAATCGCGTCGAACGGCTACTCCGGAATGCGCGAAATGTTTTCGACGGCGCTGATCGTTTTGATGTGCATGGCGGGACTGATTTTGGTGGTCGCGTGCGCGAACGTGGCGAGCCTACTCATCGCACGGGCTTCCGCGCGGCAAAAAGAAATCGCGGTAAGGCTCGCGATCGGCGCCGGACGCGGCACGCTGATTCGCGGCCTGCTCGTCGAGAGCCTGTTGCTATCCGCAGCGGGTGCCGCATTCGGTCTGTTTCTCGCGGAGTTTGCAAGCCGGGCACTGCTCGCGATGCTTCCCAACAATGGCAACCTTATGATGCTGCACGCTCAACCCGACACTCGCATTTTGCTTTTCGGAACGATCGTCGCGTTCGCAACCGGTTTGCTATTTGGTCTTGCTCCTGCTCTGCAGGGCACGAAGCTCGATGTCTCGACGACGTTGAAGGATGTCTCGAGTGGCGTTGCCGGAACAGGCTCGACACGTCTTCGCAAAATTCTGGTTACCGCACAAGTTGCGTTGTCTTTCCTGCTGCTGGTGGGCGCCGGCCTATTCGCCAAAACGCTTTTTAATCTGAAATATTCAAACTCTGGAATGCAGAACATGAGCAATCTTGTGACGTTCCAGATCGATCCGCGCGGAGCTCGTTACACGGTGGCGCAGATTCAGAACTTGTACCAGACGGCGTTAAGCGAAATTCGCGCGACTCCGGGCGTGACCTCGGCCGCATTTTCGGTTGTTCCGCTGCTGCGCGGGTATGAATGGAGCGGCGGCATGGTCGTCGAAGGTTACAAAGCCAAGAATGGCGAGGATACGACGGCCGCACACCAAGTCGTCTCGCCGCAATTTTTCAAGACGATGGGGATTCCATTGCTTGCGGGCCGGGACTTCACCGGCACGGACCGCTACAACGGTGGAGACATCAGCAAATTGCACTTCATCTGCATAGTGAACCGTAATTTCGCAGAGCACTATTTTGGAAAAGACCTCGTCGCCGCGCTCGGGCACAACATTCTCGGCGGGCCAGGCGACGCGCTGAAATTCGAGATCGTCGGAGTCGTTGAGAACTCGATGTACCGAAGCCCGAGGGAAGAATCACAGCGCGAACAGTATCTCCCCGAATTTCAGGCGCCAGTGCCTTTAGCCGCGACGTTTTATATTCGGACGGCGTCGCAGACGACCGCCGTGCTACCGGCGATGCGAGGGATTATCGCGAAGCTCGATCCGTCACTGCCAGTGGTTGAGATGAAGACGCTGGATGCGCAGCTCGATGAAGCGCTGAATACAGAGCGAATGATCGCGACACTGTCGGTGGTGTTTGGCGCAGTTGCAACCGCGCTCGCGGCGCTCGGGTTGTACGGAGTCGTGGCCTTCGGAGTCGCACGCCGGACGAAAGAAATCGGCCTGCGGATCGCGCTCGGAGCGCCAAAAACCTCAGTGCTATGGCTGGTGCTGCGCGAAGTGCTCGTTCTGGTGGGCTCGGGACTGCTCATCGGCGTGCCGATCGGCTACGTCGTCAGCCGCTACGTGTCATCCCAGCTTTACGGCGTCACACCGACGGATTTGTCGACAGCGGCCCTGGCAGTCGCCATCCTCACCGCCGTCGCCGCGCTCTCCGGATTCTTCCCAGCCCGACGCGCCAGCTCCATCGACCCGCTCACCGCCCTTCGCTACGAATAACGAACGCCAAAAGGAGAAGGCGCCCGACGGCGCCTTCTCTCGTCGTTTCATTTTCGGTTGAGGTTAAAAAAAGAACGGGAACGGGTTGCGGACAACTTGCGGCTCAAATTTCGAGCCGCCGAGTTCCGCGTCGGTGATGCCAACGACGAAGAACACGTTCGGGCCGCTGGCGTCCTGTTGGAAGTCGTTGTCATTGGCGATCCAGAATGTGTGGAGCTTCTGGCCGCTGACTTCAACGTCGGGGCCGAAGGAAATGCCTTCGATCTTCGAGGGGATCTGATCGGCGGTGATGCCGTTCGCTTCGAGCAGCGCAACGATGTCCAAAAACAGCATCTTCGGGACCGCGACCGCCACTGCGTTGGTGCCGTCCATCTTCGAGACGTCCATCGCACCTTTGAGGTCGATCTTGAAGATCTGTTTCACTTTCGCTTTGCTGCCGTCGCCTAGTCCCTTGCCATCGCGCTCATCGACCAAAAATTCGTGATCGTTGAGCGCGAGAAGTTCGCTGACGCCGCTGCCAGTGGTCAGCAGGTACGAGAACTGGTGCGTGACCTGGCCCGAAAGAATGTCGATGGTGACGATGCGGAGCATATTCGCCGCGGCGCCGCCCTCGGCTGCGTCCTGAATCAGCGAGTTCTGCAGGATGCCAACAAGTGTGCGCCCGTCGGGAGTGATGGCCAGGCCCTCCATGCCCTTGTTGGGAACGCGGCCGCTGGTGTTCGCTGCGGTTTCGGCGTCGCCGGTCGCACCTGGAGTTGCGACGTAGAACGATTTGGGCAACGTGAAGGTGCGCAGGCGTTCGCCGGTGGCGCGAAGGAACTGGTAGACGTACGGGCCATACTCATCGGAGATGAAAACGGTGAGGCCGTCGTTGGAGATGCGAATGCCTTCGGTGTCGAAGCGCGCATCGAACGGGAAGCCCGAGTCATGGTTCGGATCGAAATTGTCGGAACGGCCCGTGAAGTAATGCCGCAGAAAATTGTTCTGCGCAGGGGCGCCCCGCCCAACTCCGCCCGCGGCCGCCCCACCGGGGCCGTACGCGAGCGGCAGCAACGAATGAAGCAACGTCGTCTGCCGCAGCACCGGCGTAAGAGTGAACGGCAGGCCCGATCCTGAATTGTTGGGTTCGAGCGTCATCTGAATCGTGTGGAAACGATTGATGTACGAAACCGTGTCGTCGAGCGCAGCGTTATAGCTGACCGCGTTGGGTCCGCGATCGGGCAGCGCCAGAAACGTGTCGCCATTCACGTACGTGATGGCCGAACCCAGGCCACCCAGCAAATTCGCCGCTGCACCATTTTCGAGTGTCCCTTTCAGACCGGACAGATCGGCATACGATCCCGCCTTGGAACGGATCAGTTGACCTTCTGCAAGCAACACCTGAGCGTTGGCGGGCGCGGCACACAACACGCCGAGCGCACCGAGCACCAGTCCCCGAATCAATGTCAATTTCGCCGTGAATGTTCCCGTCATTAGTCCCCCTATAGGTGATTTTTCAACGACTTAGCGACGGTAAATGGCGGGGGTAAACTTGAGGTTACAAATTATTGAATGTAGTGGCATGAAATCCACAGAATTGAAAAAGAAGATCGCGACCGTTGATGTTGCGAGGTGAATAACGGTGCGATGGCCGAGACGGAGGGAAATTGGACACACTCGCTTGGTGGTCGGCACGGATTCGACGCTTTCTGCGTACGATGAATTCACAACATTGAAATCTTTTGTCAACGTTACGCGTCAAACTCGCATCCCAACCCCTTGTGGCCAAGTGTGCGGGTGGGATTGGCCGCCGGTACAGGAACGCCTTGGGCAATCTTTCAGACTGGGCCCTTGCTGCCTGCCATACCGGACGCTATAAAGGACGAGTCCAGGATTTTACGCACATGGGCGCCGAAACGACTCTGGGTCACCTCTTGCCAAACGTCACGCCCCCTTTTCATCTTAGGTTCGGTTGCAGGGCCACTTGGCTCGTTTTGTGTTTGGGCGTGGCGCCGTTGCTGTTTTGCGCCGAACCGGCGCATGCGCAAACGGCGGACCAATCAGAGGCACAACAAGCGGCCGCCGATCCGGATGCTCGGCAGGATGCTCCCAAAACTCCAGCTCGAAAGGCCAATGCGCCGGCGCAGGCCGCGCCCGGAACGATTTCCGGTTCGATTTCGGATATGACCGGCGCGCCCGTGGTGGGAGCGAAGGTCACGCTGACGCGGCCGGACCTGAGATCGGCGGACGAATATTCGGACGAAAACGGGCGATTTACCTTCAGCAACGTGAAACCCGGCGAATTTCAGCTGACGATTGCGTCGCCCGGGTTCACGTCGCAAGGCACTTCGGGGCTGTTGCACGACGGCGAGAATTATTCGGTGCCGCAAGTGGCGTTGAATCTGGCGACGGCGATGACGGAAGTGCGCGTGTCGATGTCGCGCATAGAAATTGCGGAAGCGGAGATCAAGGATCAAGAGAAACAGCGCATTTTGGGATTCGTGCCAAATTTTTACGTGAGCTATGTTTCGGATGCGGCGCCGCTGACGGCGAAACAGAAATTCGAGCTCGCATGGAAAACGACGATCGATCCGGTGAATTTTGCGCTCACCGGCGTGATCGCGGGCATCGAACAGTCGCAGGACGCATTTGAGGGATACGGACAAGGTGCGCAAGGCTACGCGAAGAGGTTTGGAGCGGCTTACGCCGACGGCTTCAGCTCCACGTTCATCGGCGGCGCGATTTTCCCGACGGTCTTCAAGCAGGACCCTCGCTACTTTTACAAGGGCAGTGGCAGCAAGAGGTCGCGCGCGCTCTACGCGCTGGCGAATGCCGTGATCTGCAAGGGCGACAACGGAAAGTGGCAGCCGGCGTATTCGAGCATTCTCGGGTCCTTGGCGGCGGGCGGAATTTCCAATTTGTATTACGCGCCTTCGGACCGCAACGGCGCTGCACTCATGTTTGAAAATGCGCTGGTGGGCGTCGGCGCGAACGCCGTCACAAATCTGCTGCAGGAATTTGTGGTTCGCAAGCTGACCCCGCGCACCCCGACAACTCCTCCGGTTGCCGCCGCGCCTTGATTTCAGCGCGCGCAGTTTCATCTCTTTACTGAGCGACATCGTTCTGCTACTGGAGCCAACTGGCGCCCCCTGCGTCCCTCGTGTACGATAAATTGACCCACCAAAAAGGAGAATTCATGACACGTCCCGCAGGAACGTATGCGATCTTTGAAACGTCGCAGGGAAATATTGTGGTGAAGTTGCTCGAGAAGGAAGCGCCGAGCACGGTTGCGAATTTCGTCGGCCTCGCGGAAGGTACGAAAGAGTTCAAGGATGCGCGCACGGGCCAAAAGCAAAAGAAAAATTATTATGACGGGCTGACCTTTCACCGCGTGATTCCGGATTTCATGATTCAGGGCGGCTGCCCCGAGGGAACCGGCCGCGGCGGACCGGGCTACACGTTTGGCGACGAATTTCACCCGTCGTTGAAGCACTCGAAGGCCGGGAAATTGTCGATGGCGAACGCGGGACCCGGGACGAACGGCAGCCAGTTCTTTTTGACCGTCGCGGCGACGCCGTGGCTCGACAATAAGCACTCGATTTTTGGCGAAGTTGTTGAGGGCCAAGATGTGGCCGACAAGATCTCGAAGGTGCCGCGGGATTCGGGGGATCGACCGAAGACGCCTGTGACGATGAAGGTGCGCATCGAGCGCGTGCAGTAACCGCGGATTGTGACGCCGGTACTTCGTGCTGCATCGACTTGAAATGTTTTGATCTTGCCAAACTGGGGCGCAGCGGTGCTGCGCCCTTACAAATTTGGAGATGATGTTTCATGCTGCGGCCTGAGCAACTGATTCGCGTTGTGATCGAGCTGATCTTTATTTTACTCGGCGGGCTCGTGGTGTGGCTCGGGGTAACGAGTCAGATTTTTTTCGACCGGCGCCAACCGACGTGGATGATCTTGAGTTTCGCGCTGATTTTGTGGGGCGTGTATGCATTCGCGCGGCCTGGCCGGGCTTGGCTTCGTGGTGAGCGATGGACGCGCGGTGTTTCGTTGATTTTACTTGGGCTTGTGATGCTTGCGATCACGCGAGTGCCGTTTTTGATGGTCGGAAAATTATTCGCGGTTGCTGGCGCGATTTTGATTCTGCGCGGCGTCGCGGGCGTGGCGTTGATTCTGCGTCCGCGTTAGGCGGGCGCTGAGCTGCAGCCGGGCGCGACAGCTCGTGCCCCTGCTTTCTTCCTGCGAACCTCACGCCTGCATTTACGTGTCAAAGCGGCGCCTGGAAGGCCACCAAGTACAGAACTTCTCTACTAGACTGTGACGATGGATTCGTGAATAATCCGTCGCCTCAGGTCACTGCTTTCAAGGAGCTCGACCATGTCGATGGCGAAAGATTTCAAAGCATTTGTTATGCGCGGCAGCGTAATGGACCTGGCGGTCGGTGTGATCATCGGCGCTGCATTCGGAAAAATCGTGTCGTCGTTCGTCGACGATATCCTGATGCCGCCCATTGGAAGAGCGATGGGGCAGGTCGATTTTTCAAACCTGTTCATCAATCTCAGTCAAACGCCCTACGCGAGCCTGGCGGATGCGAAAAAGGCCGGAGCGCCGACGCTGAACTATGGCGTGTTTCTCAACACGATCATCAACTTTCTGATCGTGGCGTTTTGCGTGTTTATCATCGTTCAGATCGTGCATAAGTGGGTGAGCAAGCCGGAGCCTCCGGGGCCACCGACGACCAAGGATTGCCCGGCGTGCGCGATGAGCATTCCAATCGCGGCGAAAAAGTGCGGGCATTGCACGACGGCTTTGGCGTAGAGCGGAAGAGCCTGCAAACGCGACGGTATTACCCAGGCGAGCTGAAGCCACGCCTCTACACTGCGCCCCTATAGCACCCTGCTGAAAAACAAACGCCGGCAGGGATGCCGGCGCTACCAAAGAACCTTCGCCAACCGTAGCGCCGGCATTTTACCGGCTTTCCGGCTTCACTCAGGCGGCGACTAAACCTTGGGTTTGCGTTTGTTTTGATTTGCTTCGAGGTGAGCTCGGAGGCGCGCTACGACCTCTTCTTCCTGGCCTTCGTCGATTTCCTTTTGCACTTCTTCCAGCGCGAAGTGAACTACGTCGTGGTGGTGCAGTTCTTCGCGCGCGAGCACTTCGCTAAATCGCAGCCACAACCGATGCAACAAATGCACTTCGTTCGCGGTGAGATTCGGCGCGTGCGGCCCGAGGACTTTGTAAATCTTGTCCCCGTTGGGCATGTGAATTTCCAGGTTGAACTGCGGTTTCTGATCGCCGAGTTTTTCCCAGGCCTCGCCGATCTGGCGGGCCTGCTCTTCGGTGACCTCCTTCGCGCTATGGCCGACGACGATCGTGCTGGATTGCAGTGACGTAGCGGCGCGCAAAATACCGTCCCAAAGATCGTTGGAAGCGACCACCGCAAGGCGAATCGATTTGCCGCGTTTTTCGGCCATCGACAGCGCTTGCGAGAAAAGATGCTGCTCGATGCTGCCGAAAAGCTGGTCGGCTTCGAGCTCGTTTTCGCCGGAGCCCGAGCGGCGTAGTAAGCGGACGTGAAGGACGACGACGTCGCGGCGGCCTGGCTTCAAACGGTCGAGCACGTTGCCGAGGTGATAGAGATTGAAGTGGTTGCTGACGGGGACAAGGATGTTGCCGGGCCGCGCGCCAACCGCTTCGGGACTTAACTCGCCTTCCAATTCGAGATTGAACTGGTCCATCTCGACGTGCGTGACGCCGCGATTACGTCCGCGCCGCTCCGATATCGTAAATACCGCGTACAGAATGATCGAAAAGACGCCGCCTGCCATCGTCGCGACGGGCTTGGTAAACAAGTTGACGATCGCGATCAGGAACAGCGTCAGCGTGATCAGGCTAAGGCCGATCGGAATCTGAACTCCGCGAATGCGCAGGTTGAACGGAACCTGAAACTCGCGCTCGCCGGGGTTGGTGTAACGCAGCACGAGCACCGCCAGGCCGTTCATCGCGAAGCTCCAAATGACTCCGAAGGCGTACAGGTTCGCGAGGAACGTCACGTCTCCGCGGCTGATGATGATGGTGGTGATCTGCAGAATCACCACGATGTTGATGATGCGATAGCTGGTGCCGAACTTCGGGTGCGGCTGGCGGAACCACTCGCTGAGCACGCCGTCTTCGGAAACGCGGTTGAGCACACCGTTGGAGCCGACGATTGCAGTGTTGACCGCGCCGGCGAGAATGAGCGTGCCGACCACGACGACAAATCCGTGGAAGATCAGGCGCGCGATAAACGGGCCCGCGAGACTCATCGCCAAGCCGCCGATGAGGTTTTCGAGGAATCCTTGACGCACGTCGTCGGGAATGATCATTACCGCGAAAAACGAAACCAGCGACGTGAACACCAGGCTGTAAATGAAAATCACCAAGCCGGCCTTTTTCAGGTTGGGCAGCTTGGGGCTCTCGATTTCGCGATAGACCTGTGCGAGCGATTCTTCGCCGCTCATGGCGAGAACGGAATGTCCGAGCGCGATGAAAATCGCAATGACGCCAAACATGTGCGGCAGGCTGCTGTGCGCGAGCCAGCCGAGCGCGCTCGAAGTGAGGTGAATATTGCTTGGGTACGGAAACGGCGGCAGCGACGAGTGGCGCAGAATGACAGTGTACGTACACCAACCGATGAGGATGACCACCATCACGGTGACCAGCTTCATGATGTGCAACGCCTTTTCGCTGGACTCCGAAACGCCCTTGGTGTTTTCCCACCAGAAATAAACCGTGACCATCACCGCAAAGGTCGCGGAAATGCCGCCGACGGTATGCTCGGAAAACGGTCCGCTGAGGTGCATGTAGACCGATAGTTCGCCGAGGAGTCCCGCCAGATATTGGCCTGCCGCGACGCCGCTGATCGGGCCGGTCAGGATGTAGTCGAACATCAGCGCGGAAACGCTGAACTTGGCGAGCGCGCCGCCCAGGGACTGTTTTACGGCGCGATAGACGCCGCCGCGCACGAACATGCTGCAGCTTTCGACGTACACCGCGCGAACGGCATACGAGAACAGCATGATCGCGAGAATGAACCAGGGCGCGGTCTTGCCGATGAAACCTTCGGCTTCACCACCAGCGTAGTAGGCCGACGACGCCAAATCGTTGAGAACAATGGCCGCGGCGCGCCAAAAGGAGATGAACGTCAGCAGCGCCGTGGTGGCTACGATGACGCGCGGAACGCCGTTGCCCCGGCTGCGAGGTGCAGCAGGACTAGTAGGAGTGCTGCTCATGTACGGGTAATGTCGACCTGCAGATTAAAATTCTCGCATTAGTCGCGAGCGAAGTCTAGCTGAGGCAAAGAGCAATTTTTGCGCGTTTGCGGGCTCCCTGAGTTGCGCGCTCGACGAGCAGGAAACTTCGTGAATGCCCGGGCCGTCGGAAGCGATTTCAAATGTTACTCGTAGCGAAGTGCGACCAGCGGATCGACGCTGGCCGCCCGGCGCGCAGGAATCAAGCACGCTGCGAGCCCAGCCAGGAGGACGATCGCAATCACTGCGCCGAACGTCCATGGGTCGGTCGGCGAAACTCCTGAGATCTGGCTGGCCAGAAAGCGCGTCAGCGCGTAGCTCGCGCCGAGGCCAATCACTATGCCTGCGGCGACCAGACGAGAGCCGTTGCTGAGCACCCATTGAAGGATGTTTCCCTGCTGCGCTCCCAGCGCCATGCGCACGCCAATCTCGTGCGTCTGAAGCGCAACCGTATAAGCCATCACGCTGAAGACTCCTATAACTACTAAGACCAGACCGATGACCGAGAATGCGGTCAGCGTTATTAACTCAAATTGCGGTTCGCGGTAGAACTCGTGCAGGGAACCTTCTAGGGTCCCAGACGAGTTGATTGCTACGCCGGGGTCTACCGACTGGACTACCTTCGACATGCTTCCTAAAACCGACGCGGCATCCACCGCAGTCTTCGCCATAAAAGTTCGCCAGGAAAATACCTGGACGCTATATGGAATGAAGGCTGCGGGAAACTCCTGCCACGATGGATTTTCATAATCGCGCGATTTGTAATTCCCGACGACACCCACAATGTCGAAATAAGCATCACGCGGGGCATCGCGATACCCCTGGTCAAGAGCCAAAAGCTTGACCTTGTGGCCCAGGGGGTCTTCATTCGGAAAATACCGACGAGCGAAAGCTTGATTTATGACCATCACGTGGCGGGCTGTAGCTACGTCGTCTCCAGAAAAAACTCTCCCGCGAAGCACCGGCACTCCAAGTGTCTGAAAGTAATCCTCGCTGACGGCTTCATCCGTAGCCGCCCAGGGTTCCACATGTGGCTTGCCGGGAATGATGACGTCGGTCAAGTCGGATTTCAACGGTGGCTCTTCTTCACATTCGGCAGCAGAGAGTACGCCGGGCACGGCTTTCATTCGATCGAGAAGCTGGCGCGTGACTGAATTCTTACGCGTCCTGACGCTTACAATCGACCCTCGGTCGTTCCAACTGAAATTGTAGGAGTCTCGCCAAACGACTTCGAAATATAAAACGTTCTTTGGATCGAACCCCAGATCGACCCGCGTGAGAATAAGGAAACTTCGCATCAAGAGGCCAGCCCCGATCAGCAGGACCATGGACAGAGCAACTTCGGCGACTACCAGAACGTCGCGAAGCTTACCGTGCCGGAATCCTACCCCAGTGCCCTTGCCAGAAGCCGTGAGGTGTGGCTGCACATCCCTCCGAACGACGTGCAGGATAGGAGCGAGGCCGCACAAAATTGTGCTAAGAAAAGTGATGCCAAGCGTCAGAAAAAGAACTGGAGCGCTTATACGAATGACTGTTTCTTCGGGGAGCGCGCCAGCGGGAATCAGTGTGATCACAGCCTTTAGCCCAAAAAACGCCAGGGCACAACCAGCGCCTGAGGCCGCCGCTGCAAGCATGAAACTCTCCACAAGAAGCTGACGGATCAGACGGCCGCGCGTCGCACCCAATGTTACACGCATGGCAAATTCGCGTTCGCGGACGGTCGCACGTGCCAACAACAAGTTAGCGACGTTACTGCAGGCGATCAGCAACAACAGGAAGACGGCAGCGAGCAGTGCATAGAGCGTCTTCTTAAAATTTCCGACAAGGCTTTCCAGCATTGTTTGGGCTTCGACTGTAAACTTTTCTGGAAACGTTCCCGGATTTGCTTTCTGCAAGCGGTGAGCAATCGCATCGAGTTCAGACCGCGCAGCCTGCACCCCAATACCTGGTTTGAGACGCCCGATGAGATTGCCTGCCGTCCGGTCCGTAGGCACAGGCATCCAGAGACTCGCGCCAAAGGCATTAAACCGCGGCGGCATGATCCCCACAAGCGTCCGAGATTCCCCGCGCAATTTAAAACTCTTGCCGAGAATATCGGAGTCGCCGCCGAATTCTCGCTGCCATAGCCGGTAGTTCATCACGATTACAGGTGGAGCACCGGGACGCCCATCTTCCTCGGAGATCGAGCGACCCAAAAGCGGCGGAACGCCCAAAAAGTCAAACGTGTTGGTCGATACGCCCGCGCCATACGGCAACACGCGAGTGGATTTACCATCGTCGTAAAAGAGCCGGCCGGCGAGTCCGTAAGCAATCAGGTCTTCGAAGACATGATTCTGTTCACGAAAAGCGCGGAATTCGGCGGGTGAGAAGTAAGACCGACCATTCGATCCAGGGGCCTTCGTCCTGTCGCGAATTTCAAAGACCACCGATCTGTCAAAGTCCTTATAAGGCAGCGCGTGGAACAATACGTTGTAGGCAATGCTGAAAACTACCGTGGAAGCGCCGATAGCGAGCGCGAGTGCCAAGATCGCAACAAGGGAGAAGCGAAGGTCTCTGCGGAGATTCCGGAGGGCGTAGCGAAAATCGCGGGCGAGATTTTCGAAGTGCGTTTCGCAGCGCGTGTCGCGGACTTCTTCTTTCACGCGTTCGAGGCCGCCGAATTCCTGTTGTGCGCGGCGGCGCGCTTCTTCGTGCGGCATGCCCGCGGCAATATTGTCGGCAATTTGCTGCTCGAGATGAAAGCGCAGCTCTTTGTCGAGTTCGCGTTCAGAGCGCGATTTGCGAAAGAGGCGACGGAGGCCGTTCATCGTTGCGCTCCCATTCAACTACTCTGCGGCGTTCAAGATCATGGCTACGGCGTTGGCGAGTTGCTCCCAACCCAGGACTTCGGTTTCCAGTTGCTTGCGGCCTTTCTTGGTGAGCGCGTAGAACTTTGCGTCACGCCCTGTCTCTGTGTCACGCCATTCGGCTTGCAGCCAGCCGCGATCTTCCAGGCGATGCAGTGCGGGATAGAGCGAGCCTTGATGGATGGTGAACAATTCTTTTGAGATTTGGCGCAATCGTTGGGCAATGGCGTAGCCGTGGTTCGGACCGAGCGCGACGATCTTGAGGATCAGCATGTCGAGCGTGCCGCGAAGGAGTTCGGGTTTGGCTTCGTTCATGATGATACCTAGAAACTCTACATATACCTGCGCAGGCGTGCGTGTCAACGGCGTATTTGCGAGGCACAGTCATCCGCGAGCTGCGTCGATAAACCTACTACGCGGCAGAACTTGTCTTGGGGTGTCGGTGGCTCTATGCCGACGCGGTTGCGTTGGCGTTAGCTGACGCTACTGAGACTACGATTTTGCCGTGGCCCTGGCGGTGTTTTATCTGGCCAGAGTAGGCGGATGCGGCTTCGGAGAGGGGGACGACGGCGTCGACAAAAACTTTTAGTTTCCCCGCGTCAATCAATTTGGCGACGTCGACGAACTGTTGGTGATTGGGCTCGACGATGAAGAAGGCTTTGGCGATGCGTGGGTCAGTCTTTGCCTCGTCTTCGACGCTCGATGAAATTTCGACTAGGCGTCCAGTTGGATTTAACACTTGCCAGGAGCGGTGGAGCGTGTCGCCGCCGAGGACCTCGAAGACGATGTCGATGTCGCGAGCAACGCTCTCAAATCGCTGCGACGTGTAGTCGATCACCTCCTTCGCACCGAGTTTTAGAACGAAGTCGCGGTTGCGTGGGGCCGCGGTGGCGATGACGTGCGCGCCGCGCATGTGCGCTAACTGAACGGCGAAGACGCCGACGGCGCCTGCGGCTCCGTGAACTAAGACGCGTTCTCCAGCTTGCATTTTGGCGCGATCGAACAAACCCTGCCATGCGGTCAGCGCGGGGATCGGGACGCCTGCGGCTTCGATGTGCGAGAGCGTTGCGGGCTTGGGTGCGATTCCCAAAGGCAACGCGATGCAATATTCGGCGAGCGCGCCTTCGGCGAACCAGTCGTTCATGCCATATATTTCCTGACCGACAGTGAAATCTTTTACGTGATCCCCCACAGCGGCGACCACGCCGGAAAATTCGTGCCCCGGGATCGCACCGGTTCGTGGCGCTCCGGACTTCGTGTGCGTGTTGGGATACCAGCCGAGTTCCGTGGTTGTCACGCCCGCGGCGTGGACACGCACGAGGACTTCATTCGCAGCGGGCGTCGGCTGCGGGACGTCGGCCTCGCGAAGTGAGGGAGGATTCTCGGAACTGGATAGCTGCATGGCTCGCATGGTTGTTTCAACGCTCCATTCAGAAGTGCGGATCGATTTGTGCCGTCGGTTTTTGGATGCAATGAGTGAAATGTTTGACGCATTCCATTTGCACGGAGTCCGGAAGACATCGCCGAGCGCGCGTCTCGCGATCCGTTTGCGCTGGTACCGCAGTAACGGAGTCAATATCCACTTCCTGGAAACTCTAGATGACCACTTGTTCGCGGCATTTCGCGAATTTGCAGGTGCGGCAACATGCTCTAATACATTCACTTTCGTCGAGGAACGGAGCGGAAATTCCCTGCCTGAATGCGGGGTGATGAGGAGTCCCGGTGCGAGACCGAACCGGGGGACAACGATGGCAAATGTGCTGAAAATTGGACGCATTTTTCTTGCGATCCCGCTGCTCGTGTTCGCGATTCAATATCTCGCGTTCGGAAAGTATCTCGGCGGACTCCCTCCGATGCCGCCGTGGGCTCAGGGTGGAGCGGTGGGCGCGTATCTGGTCGGCGCTCTGCTGCTCGCAACGGGCGCGGCGATTTTGATCAACAAGTACGCGCGTGTATTTTGCCTGGCAATGGGCACATTTTTCGTACTGAGCTTCCTTGTGTTTCACCTTCAGCACGCGAGTTCGGTTTGGGGCAACGGCAGCGATCGCACGCGTGCGTTCGAGACGCTGTGCATCGGCGTCGGGGCGCTCGCGCTCGCAGGGATGTCGCGTGGCGAGGGCATCGCCGAGATGACGGCCGACGCGAACCAGAAGTTGATTATGTTCAGCCGTATTGTTTTCGGGATTTCGATGACCCTGTTCGGCTGGCAGCATTTTATGTATGCGCAATTTCTGGTGTCGCTGGTGCAGAAATGGCTGCCAGCGCACGCGTTCTGGATTTATTTTACTGGGACCGCGATGATGGCGGCTGGGTTGGCGATCGCTACGACGATCGTGGGACGGCTTGCGGGGATGATGCTCGGGATTATGTTTTTGCTTTGGGTGCTGACGCTGCATTTGCCGCGAGTGTTGGCTGCGATTCACAATCAGGATGAGTTGATGAGTATGTTTGTGGCGCTGGCGTTCAGCGGCGTGTCGCTGATTTTTGCGGCGGCGCAAAAGTGAGCGTCGCTCGCGGCTAGGTGTGGGATTCGCTCCGGCCAGCGGCTAGCTCGAGGTTGCGGCGCAGGAGTTCGGCCACGTCGTCGATTTTGTCGTCGAGCAGGCTGATTTTGTGGGTTACGCCCTGGATCTCCTTTTCGGCGCGGCGGTTGACGTCGTAGTCGAGTTCACCTCGCAGCCGGTCCTTTGTGTCCTGGCGATTCTGGCTCATCATGATGACCGGCGCCTGAATCGCGGCGAGCATCGACAAAAATAAATTCAACAAAATGAACGGGTACGGATCCCACGCTTTGCCGCGCAGAATGACGTTCACAGCGACGTAAACGCTCAACCCGACCAGGCACGTGAGGATGAACGACCACGAGCCGCCGAAGTGCGCGACGGCGTCGGCGATGTGCTCGCCGAATGAGGCGTCCTCTTCGATGACTTCGTTCGGATTGCGGCTGGCGCGCAAACGCACGAGTTGCTGCGACTGATGGAACTGGCGGCCGAGCACGGTGAGCATGTCCATGCCGGCGTGGGGTTTGCGCTCGAGCAAGACGGCGATGTCGTGGCGATCGACCTCGATGCATCGCGTCTCTTCGAGCGCGAGCGCATTGGTCTGGTGCGGCGTCTGCTCGAGCATCGAGGCGAAGCCGAAAAATTCGCCGTGCGACGGCTCGTCGACGACGACCTCCTGATGATCTTCGTCGAAAATGGTGACACGGACCTTGCCGGAAACCATGACGTAGGCGCGGCCGCTGTTGTCGCCGATTTTGTAGATTCGCTGGCGCGGCGCGAAATTTTTGACTTCGACCTGGCCAGCTAAGACGCAGAGCTCGTCTTCGTCGAACAGCGAGAATAGGGGAACGGCGCGGAGCGTTTCAGGACTGCAGCCCATCGAGACACCTCAGTGAATTGACCTGCGTGAGTACCCGCAGCATTCCATAGATTTGAGGTGAGGGGCAACACGCTCTGGAAGTTGGGGCAACAGAGCTGCCTGCCCCCGGTGTTTTTCCGTAAGTATTGATTCTAAGAGGCTTTACGTTGATTCGGAGCAACACTGACGCAAGTGTTGATTTTGGGGGAGTTGGAGAGTCCCAAAATGGGAAACCCCGGCGCGGGCCGGCGGTTCGATTACACAATGGTATATGTATCTACAGGATAACGAGAGCGACTGTTTTGTCGATACCTAAATTGGGCTACCGCCGGGCGGAGCCCGCCCCGCCCCTACAAAGGCAAGCTAGGAGCTTAAGTGGAGCGGAAGGCTTGGGCGCAGTCGGGGCAGGGGCACAGGGTGCGCAGGTGGTCGTAGCTGTAGATGCCGGTGGCGTGGCCGTCGCTGAAGGTGATCTGGATAGCGTAGTTGCCCACAGCGTTGGCGGAGCGAGCTGAGACTTTCGGCTTAAACATGGGAAGGACGGCGGCTGCGGCGGATGCGGGGCCGGTGGTGGCGAAGGCGGATTTTTTGACACGCTCATCGTTACAGGTCGCACAGGGGCATTCGTCGCGGAGGTAGGGGAAATCGTAGTGGCTGGTGTGGCCGTCGGACCACGTGATGTCTACGCCGGCGCCGGTGGAGACGTGGATCTTGATTGCCGAGGGTTTTTTGCGGGGATCGAGGGGTGCGGGCATGGGAGAGAGTCAAGGGTCGACAGTTGACAGTTTACAGTTGAACGTTTGGGAAGACAAAAGACGGCGCGGCGGGGGGCGTTGGCAATTGGCAGATCGGGGGTTGGTTGCGATCGGAAAACCCGCACCCTCCTAAGACCAGGGTGCGGCACCCGCGAGAAAAAACAGCGGCAAGAGGGTACGCGAAAGCGCGCCCGTGCACGGGCACAAGGGCTCGCCGCATTCGAAATTCTAGGATTTTGTGGATTTCGCGGTGCAGCAGGCGCCTGGCGGAATTGGGTTGCCGTGGGGGCAGGTTTTAGGGTGGCCTAGGAAGGTGCAGATGCGCTGGTCTAGCTCGGGGCTGATGATGTGTTCGAACTTGCAGGCTTGATTGTGGGCCTCGGAGTCTTCGACGGCGAAAGTGTCTTTGAAGAGGCGCTCGGCTAAGCGGTGGCGGCGGACGACGTCGCGCGCGCGGCGGGTGCCGGCATCGGTCAGTTCGACGTGGCCGTTGAAGGATTGCACGAGTTGGAGTTCGACCATGCGGCCTAGCAGGCGAGTGGGTGATTCGTCGGTGATGAGCGGAAGGCTGCCGGCCGGACCGGTGGGATGCAGAGCATCAACGCTTGCGGGCTTCCCTTCTTCGCCGAAAATCCAGATTTGTTCGAGGAGGTGATCGAAGCGGATCTGATCGTCGGCCGTCGGCACACCGGAGCTGCAGCAGTCGGAGGTGTTGGCGAGCGGACAGAGCATCGGATGATTCGGGCCTTGCTGTTGACTGTCGTAGTGCAGGCGGCCGTGTTGCAGCTCGATGCGGCGGTCGGCCTGGCGCGCGATGTCGGGGTCGTGCGTGACCATGAGGACGGTGTGGCCGGCTTGGTGCAACTCGCGAAAAATTTCCATCACGATGGTTTCGTTGGGCTCGTCGAGATTGCCGGTGGGCTCGTCGGCGAGGATCAGCTTGGGCTGATTTATCAGGGCGCGGGCGATGGCGACGCGCTGCTGTTCGCCGCCGGAAAGCTGCGCCGGCAGATGCGTGAGGCGATCGCCGAGGCCGACGCGACGAAGGGCTTCGGCAGCTTGCGATTCGTCGGTGATGCTGTGGAAGTATTGCGCGAGCATCACGTTTTCTACGGCGGTGAGATATGGGACGAGATGAAATTGCTGGAAGACGAAGCCGACTTTTTCGGCGCGGTAGCGGACGAGTTGCGATTCGGAGAGTTTTGCGAGATCGGTGCCATCGACGATTACTCGGCCGGAGGTAAGGGTGTCAAGGCCGCCGAGGACGTTGATGAGGGTGGTTTTGCCGGAGCCGGACGGGCCCATCAGGGCGACCCATTCGCCGGGTTCGATGGCGAAAGAGAGAGAGTCGACGGCGCGGAGGGCGCCGTATTGCTTGGTAAGGGATTCGATTTGGACTTGGGAGGTCATTGCGTGGTTCATTCGCCTCGGAGGACTGCGGCTGGGCGGATGTTGGCGAGGCGGCGCAACGGGTAGGCGCCGGCAATCGCCACGATGACGGTGAGAGCCACGGAGACAGGATACACAATCAGGCGGGGCTGCGCCGCTGCGCCGAAGACGGCTTTGCCGAGAGCGATCGAGAGCGCGATGCCTGCGGCTGCGCCTAGCACGCCGCCGATGAGGCCGAGCAGCGCGGCTTCGGCGAGGAAGAGGCGGAGGACACGGCGGCTGGCGCCGCCGATGGCCTTCATGAGGCCGACGTCGTTTTTGCGCTCCATGGCGACGTTGGTCATGGCGGCCATGACACAGAGCGTGGTGAGGATGAGGACGACGGCGACGGTGGCGGCGAGCAGGCCGCTGATGCGGTCGTAGATTTTGCCTTCAGCTTCGGTGAATTGGCGGATGCCGTGGACGTCTGCGTCAGGGAATTTCTGCTGGAGTGAGGCGACGAAATCGTTGATCGAACCAGGCTTTCCGGGAACCGTTATTTCAACGAGGCTGATCTTGCCAGGTGTTCCCGCCAATCGCTGCGCGACGGGCAGGGCCATCATCAGTTGATCGTCCTCCGGTCCACCGGACGCGGGGAGATTGGCGCCGTTACATTCCTCAGCCTGATTGGGATCGGGAACTCCGCCGGACAGGCGAATGACAGCCCCCTCGTGCATAGCCCTGTAGCCATTTGGACGGATTATCTTGAATGCTCTTGCACCGATGAGGCAGACGGGGATGTACGTATAGATTCCGGACTCATACGGTGTGATGGGGCTTTTGGCGATGAGGGCGGGAACTCCATCACCGGACACGCCGGAGACGAGCACGCTAATGGGCGGAACCATCTGATTCAAGGAGACAGCGGCAACATAGAGCACGGCGCGCATCTCTACGCGTTCTCCCATCCAATCGGAAGGAATTCGCTGGAGAACGGATTCGTCGAGCGTTGCATTGGAGGCATCTCCAGAATTACGCGGAGTCACGACTACGTTCGCGCCGAAAGACCGGAATTCCGTGGTGAGGCGGCGCTTGGCGTCGATTTGAATGTTGAGTAGGGCGGCGGTCACGGCGGCGCCCGCGCCTAGTGCCAGCAGAATGACTATCAAGCGCGCACGATTGGCGGTAACCAAACGGCGGACGATGCGCCAAAACATGGGACGTGAATTGGAACTGTTGGGCGTCAAAGTTATTCCCCTCGGAGGATAGGCGCGGGTTGGTAGCGGGAGGCGCGGCGCAGTGGGATGGCGCTACCTGCCAGCGTGACTGCGGCTGCTAGGCCGAGAATCACGAGAAGAACGAACACGGACGGTTGCGGCGCGACTCCGAAAATCTTTTCGCCTACAACATGTGCGAGAAGCGTGCCGAGAGCATAACCGACCGCGCCACCAGCAACGGCGAGCAGGAGCTGTTCGGCGGCGAGCAAGAATCCGACCGTGCCCGAGCCTGCGCCGAGTGCTTTCATCAAACCGATTTCGGTGCGGCGCTCGATCACGCTCGCGGCAGAAGAAGCGCCGACAGCTAAGGCGGCGGCGAGCAGCGCGGCAAGCGTTACGAGCCAAAGCAGAGTCTGCACGTGCGTCATGATGCGGCCTTCGCCTTCGGCGACGCGGCGAATCACGCGCACATCAGACCCGGGCAAGACCTGCTGGATTGAATATGCGATCGACGAAACGTATGGTGAGCAACTCCAGCGTTCAAGCTCGTCGCGCGACATCGTACGTGGATTGCGGCGCGCGAAATCGTCTTCCGGTTTGGTCAGCGCGCTGACGTAGAGTTGCCGGTATTGGCCTTGCCTTGCGGCAAGTCGCTGGGCAAATTCGAGCGTCGCGACTACGGTGTCGTCTTCAGGGCCGCCGGAATTCAGAACGCCGGTGATTTTCAACGCCACGTTTTGGTTTGCGGTGCGCAAGTTCAGCGTGTCTCCCAATTTCAAATGCGCGCGTTCAAAGAATTTAGCGCCGACGACGCATTCCGGCGCGTCGTCGCCAAACCAGCGGCCTCGGGCAATTCGCCACCAGGGATTTGTTTTCTCGATGCCGGTCAGGAACGTACTCCCGTCGGATAAGTCCACTGTATGTGATGCCCACGTGCCGATTAATTTTGCGGAGAGTTCGCCGATGGAAGCGTTCGTGCGAATCGGGACTGCCAGCGTCGGCGCGAAGGCGATGATGTTGTTGTGCCAGAAGACGGTTTTGATTTTGGGGATGTCGATTTCGGCGAGGTAACGGCCGGCATTTGCGGGGCGGTAGTCGACGCCCCCGATTTCGAGGGGGAGCGAGTCGGCTTCGGGGGTGACAATGAGGTTTGCGCCGAGGCTGCGGAATTCGTGGGAGAGGCGGTCGCCTACGTCGAGAGAAACGCTGAGAGCGGCTGTCGCGACAGCCATGCCGAGCGCGAGCGCCGCGCCGGTGAGGAGTTTGTGGCGCGGGCGGCGGCCAAACGAATCGGCAACGAGGCGGAGGAACATAGGATTCAGCTAATTCGGAATGTCGTGCGTGGCTTGGGCCAACGCTGAAACGTCGAGTACGAGATTTGCGCCATCGACATGCGAGGGGACGCCGATGGGATTGCAGCCGCCGGCTTCGCCGATCGTAGGCACGTAAATCGCAGAGCCGCAGTGGCGGCAGATTACGTTTTGGCCGTCCTGGCGGTAGCCTTCGGCGCCGCAGATGCGGCAGGCGTCGAGCGCGGTGCCCCAGCCGTTGGGCTTCTTGATGATCATGAAGCGCACGACCTGGCCGTTGACGTCGGCCGAGAACAAGTGCATGTCGCCGTCCTGCACCTGCGCGATCGGCACGCGGACATCGGTTCCCTGTACAGCGATTTTCGTGATTGTGGGAGCGGCAGAATTTGCGCGCGCGTAGATGAAGTCCGCGGTCAGCGTCAGAATCACAATGAGGCATGCCGACGCCGCAGCCGCCATCCAGCGTCGCTGGCGGCGATTCTGCGCCTGGAGCAGGCGCTTTTCGGCGTCGTTGCCGGCACTCTTTACAGCCGAGGCGTGCGTCGCCGATTGCCATTCGCGCATAACCAGCAATGCGGCCGCGCCAAAAATGAAAACGAAGAAAAACAGGTCGTTGCGAACGATCGGGCCGACAACCGCCATCTCGGTCTTGCTCGAGGGCAACCACTGCGCTTCGCTCAGCTCGTGCAGACCGGTAATTGCCAATTGAAAGACAACGAGCATCAGAATAATGCTCGTCGCAGCAAAAAATCTCTGTAACGGGATCTTTAACGTTCCTTTAAAGAAGAACCCGCCGACGGCGACCGCGGCGGCTACGCCGGTCAGAGTGCCGATCCAGACCTGCAGCCCCTCGGTGGACATCTCCACGGCGCGCAGAATCAGCGCCAGTTCCGCTCCTTCGCGGACAACCATGAGGAAAACAAAGAGGAAGATGCCCCAGCCCGCCGCATCCCCCACCCGAGCCGCGTACGCCTCGACCTTTTGCTCGATTTCTTTTTTCAGGTGGCGCGCAACGCGATTCATCCATACGATCATCGTAGTGACGAAGGCGGCGGCCACCAGCAGCATGACCCCCTCGAAGCCGTCTTCGCTGATGCGGAACCGATCTAGGGCGATCGCGATGCCCAGGCTGAGTGCCACAGCCGCCGCGACGCCATACCAGGCAAAACGAGCCAGATGGGCGCGGCCGGTCCGGGATAGGTACACCAGGATGATGCCGACGACGAGGGAGGCTTCGACACCTTCACGGAGAGCGATGAGAAAAGCGGAAAGCAAGCCGGCGGCTCCAGTTGTAAATCATTTGCAAAAGCGACTTAAGTTTACCTTTATTAGCTACTTCCGTCAACCGGACCGCAACGGTCGTATATCTTCGCGCTAGAATACCTTACCTATGCGTTCGGCTCAAATTTTGTGGCGATTCGCGGGGATGACGGTCTGTTCGACGCTGTTGTGCGCGGCGTCGGCGTCGGTATCGTTCGCCGGCCAGAGCGGCGCGCCGGCGACGGCGACAACGACGTCGAAGCCCGCAATGGCGGTGCTGCTCGATCCCAAGCGCGCCCAGAAAGACGTCGAGGCCGGCGACAAAGCCGCCGCCGAGGGTCGCTTCGACGACGCGCTGGCCGCCTACGACGATGCCGCAAAGTACGCGCCGCAGAACGCCGCAATCGTGGGCAAGGGCGCCACGCTGCGCTCTCAACTTGTGCGAGCCCACACTGACAACGCCGAGCAGTTCGCGCTGAGCGGCGACGTCTCCAAAGCCGTCGACGAGCTACGTACCGCAATGCGCATCGACCCGACAAATGCGATCCTCGCCGAACGCATGGCACAGATCGCGGCCATGCGCGACGACAGTCAATCGCCGCACCCTGCTACCATCTCAGGCCTGCAAAAACTCAACACGCAAACCGGCAAGCACAATCTCGACCTGCACGGCGACACGCGAAGCGCCTATGACATGGTCACGCACATGTTCGGGATCAAGGCGGCGTTCGATCCCGATCTGCCCGCGCACCGCGTTCATCTACGCGTCGATGACGTCGATTTCACCACGGCCATGTCGCTGCTTGCGCAGTCGACCGGTACGTTCTGGCGCCCGGTCGATGCGAATTTGATTTTCGTCACGCAGGATACGACCGAGAAGCGCCGCCAATTCGCGGTACAAGCCGAGCAGTCGTTTCCGCTCTCCGCATCAGTAGCACCGGAAGAAATGACCGAACTGCTCCGCGTGATGCGCGAAATCACTGCGTCGACGCACATCGAGCTCGACTCACACAGCCGCTCGATCACGATGCGCGACACACCCGAGCGCCTGGCGCTGGCCAGCGAATTGATCGAACAGGTCGAGCGCGCCCGCGGCGAAGTGATGCTCGAGATCGAGCTGTTGGAGGTCGACCGCGACAAAGCCACGCAGCTGGGTATTACGCCGCCGACATCCGCGCAGGCGTTTCTGATCAGCCCCAACGACATTCGCGCGCTCAGCCAGGCGTCCGATCTCGCGAACGCGCTTACGATTCTCGGCCAGCTGTTCAACGCGCAGGGACTCAACAGCATTCCCGGGTTCACGCTGGTGGGCGGAGGAGACTCCACCTTTTTGCTGACGCTGCCCGGAGCCACCGCAAATTTTTCAGACGCGTTAACGCTGGTACAGAGCGGCCGCAAGGTTTTGCTGCGCGCACAAGACGGGAAGCCCGCTACATTTTTCGTCGGCGACCGCTACCCGATCACGTTGTCGCTGTTGTCGGGCAGCCTGGGCACTGGGAGCGGGACATCCAACACGTCGGTTCCGGTTATCGGCGCGCTGCCTTCCGCGACGACGTTTCCCCAGACGACGTTCAGCGTCGGCAACAATCCGGTCGCCCTGGCCGCCGCCGCATATTCCGGCGGAACGTTGCCCGATCTCGCCGTCGTCAATCAGAACGACAACACGATCAGCATCCTACTGAATCAGGACAACGGAAATTTCGTGGCGCAGGCGAATTCGCCGATCAAGCTGGCTGCGACGGAAACGGGTCCCGTGTCGATCGCGACCGGCACATTTGGCAACACCATCGTCAATTCCGACGGCGTCACCGTCGCGCCCGTCGATCTCATCATCGCTAACTCCACTTCCAACAACGTCACTGTGCTGCTCGGAAACGGTGACGGCACGTTCGTCGAAGCGCCCGGGTCACCCTACACCGTCGGCGCGAATCCCAGTTCCGTCGTCGTTGCCGATTTCAACGGCGATGGCGATCTTGACTTCGCGGTTTCCGACAAAGGCGACAACACGATTTACTTCTTCAAGGGCGACGGCACCGGCAAATTCACGGCGTTCCCGGCCTCCCCGTTCACGCTGCAAAATAACGCCACGTTTTCCGAAAAAGCGCCAGTCGCACTCGCCACCGCGAATTTCAAGAACACCACCCTGACCAATTTGACCGCGCCCGAGGTCGATCTGGCGATCGTCAACCAAGCCAGCAACAACGTGACGATTTTGCTCGGCTCAATCGACGGCAACAGCAACGCGACGTTCACTGAGGCCACGAGTTCGCCGATCGTTGTCGGGGCGACGCCGGTGGCCATCGCCGCGGGCGATCTGAACACCGACGGCATCCCCGATCTCGCGGTCGTCAATCAGGCGGACAACACCGTCACCGTGATCCTCGGCAGCACGAACGCCGACGCTACATTCAGCTTCGCTCCAGGCTCACCGCTTTCCACCGCGACGACACCCGCCGGAATCGTCATCGCAAATTTCACGGGCGGCCAGGTGCCCAGTCTCGCCGTCACCAACGCGGAGCAAAACACGCTGGGAATTTATCTTGGTCTGGGCAGCGGGGAGTTTTCGACCCGTCTTGAAATCGCCACGCCGACTACGCCCTCGGCGATCATCTCCGCGACGCTGACCAGCAGCGGCCTTCCCGACGTCGCGCTCACCGCGCTCGGATCCACCGCGAATCAGGGCGTCGTCACAATTTTCCAGGACTCCTCGAGCTTCGCTACCGGTTCGACGCCAACGCAAACTCCATATCCCGGGGCCGAATACGTGGATCTCGGCGTGAAAGTCAAAGCCACGCCCACACTGCACCAGAATCACGAAGTCACATTGCAGCTCGAATTCGAGATTCGCGCGCTCTCGGGCAGTGCCATCAACGGCATTCCGATCATTTCGAATCGCACGCTCAGCCAGGTCGTGCGCGTGCGCGATGACGAAACAACTTTAATCAGCGGATTGCTCGATAAGGAAGAAACGCGCTCGTTGAACGGATTGCCGGGCCTCGCGACTATTCCGGCTGCGGGTTATGCGGCGGGTACGAAGAACAACACATCGAATGACACGGAATTTATGATTCTGGTTACGCCGCGCAGGCTGCGTTCACCGGTGCACCAGGCGCGCAGCATTCTCGCTGGGCGCGGCGATCCTACGAGCCGCGGCTCGATCGGAGCGGGCGCTCCGCCGGAACCCGAACCAACCCAGCAAAATCCGGAACCGGCGCCGGAGCCGATGCCAGTTTCACCGCGACAACAGCCACCGCCACGGCAGCAGCCACCCCAACCGCAACCCCGGCCGCCACAACCGTAAGCGTCATTCTGCTTTCGTGAGTGGGTATCCGGCGAGCCGCTCCAGAATTCGTAGCGGCGAATTTTCGGGCCGCACCATCGCGTCGCGCGAGACAATGAACGTCTGCTCCAGCGCGTACTGCCCTTGCAACACCGCGTGACTTACCGAATCCGTGAAAACAATCCACGTCGAATGCGGCGGAAATTCCCATCGCTGCTTCGGGCAGCTTTCCTGAAACTCGCCGCTTTCTTTCATCGCGTTGTGGCAGCGGTGCATGAAATTGTCGTAGGGCGACCGATTTGCGCCGGGCAGATGCGTCGCGCTCGCAATTCCCCGCCACGCCCGCGCCAGTGGATTCGCGCCCCGTTTTCCCGGTAGCCCGAGCATCTTGGCAAACTGAGGGCCGATTACGTCAAATGTCTGGCTTGTAATCCACACGCGGTTTTGCGCCGGATTGATATTCGTAAAGAGACGCAGGATGCGATCGCCGTTGGTCGGCCGTGTCGGGAAGGCGTCGACGTGCGGCAAGTCGTTGCGCGCACGCAGTCGAGCCGGGCGCCCTTGCTCTTCGAGCGGACGGTAACTCGCGAAATCGAGCCTCCACTTGCCCGCGTAAGGCGGCAACAACTGCGCCAGAAATTCCGTAGAGCGTTTCGAATATCCAGACACGATCGCGCGCAGCCGCTCGACCTCCGGACCTTGCGCGGTTTTATCGAGCCCGGTGATGCGATCTTCCGCAGGGCGATAGGCAATATTCTTATGAAAGCTGGCGTCGGTTTGCTTGAGGCCGAGCAAGAATTTCAGATCATCCTCGGGAAACGCAAAAGGTGTTCGAGGAAAATACAAAATATTTCCGGCTTCCAATTCGCCGCACAGCCCGCGTCCGCGGTCGGATTCGACCGCGTGGGATCCAACTTCATCCTTCACGGTGACCAGCCGGCTCATCCCGGCGGCCGACGCTTGCGAAACGGAAGGTACGGACGCAGCACTCATGCGCAACCCCACCCTTCTAAGGCGTTAAGCACATTAAGGATCGTAACTCTCACACGTACGATGGCACAAAACTCCCTGCGGCCATGGTCATCGTGAATCTCTCGGTATCCGATAAGGATACGTGGAAGCCCCCGGCGCAAGACCTGCCACCCGCTGGACCTCATGCCATCGGCTCGAACACGACTACCGGCTGATACGTCCGCGGCACCACGGCTTCGGCAATCGCAATCAATTTATTCTGCTGATTGAAGATGCGCAACTTCGCCGAGCGCGGTTCCCCGCCATCAAGCTCTGTCGTCGCGCCCGGGGCCGACTCCACGCGCCCCGGCTGAATCTGTGAAATCATCACGTTGAATTTCGTCCCATGCCGCACGCGCCGCTCAACAACCGGCAAAACATTCGCGCGTGGAAAATTCGGCAACAGGTTTTCCAGCTTGATCAGATAATCCGCGAACTTCCCCGCTTTGGTGCCTTCCGAAAGCTCTTCGAGCTTGATTGCCTGCTCCAGCGAGAATTCGCCTACGGCCAGTCGCGTAATCTCGGCCAGGTGCGCCCCGCAGCCGAGTTTCTGCCCCATTTCGTGCGCCAGCGAGCGGATATATGTACCCGACGAACACTCGATCACAAATCGCGCGATGTCCCCTTCCATCTCGGTCAGTTTATATTCGAATACTTCGACTTCGACCGGCTTCAGCTCCACGAGCTGCTTTTTCCGCGCCAGCTCGTACGCCGGGCGTCCGTGAATCTTCTTCGCCGAAAACGAAGGCGGTATCTGTTCGAACCGCCCGACGCGCTCCGCCGCAAATCGCTCCAGCACCGATCGATCTAGCGCGGGTGCCGCGTCAGGTCCTTGCGCCTCGCCATCGGAATCGTAGGTGTCCGTCGCAAAGCCAAACCGGAATCCCGCCGAGTATCGCTTGCGCCGCCCGGAATAAAACTGCACGAGCCGCGTAGCTCGACCGAGCAGCAAAACCAGCACGCCAGTCGCGAGCGGATCGAGCGTGCCCAGGTGTCCGATCTGGCGAAACCCGGCAAGATGCCGCACGGCGTCGACAACATCGTGCGACGTTTTCCCTTTTGGTTTGTCGATCACGAGCGCGCCGTCGAACGGCGCAGGCATGGGCTTTCGCGGCATGGAGTTTGAGGTTTTTCTGGGAGATTGAATGGCCGGCTGCAAATCCAGCCCCGTTCTCTATTCTAGTCTGACGAAGCCGCCGGCTTGTCTTTCTTCAAATCTTTGAGAAGCTGCTCGATTCGCTCTACGTGTTCCTGCGACACGTCGAGCGTAAAATGCAGTTCGGGGAGACGCCGTAACTGCAAACGCTCGATCAATTCACTGCGAATGAATCCCGCCGCGTGTTCGAGTGCCTTGATCGCATCCAGCTGCTCCTTGTTCGAACCACGCACGCTCACAAATACGCGCGCATGCTTCATGTCGGGCTGCACGCGAACTTCGCTGACAACCACCATGCCCTCGAGCCGCGGATCCTTCAGCTCCCCCGCCAACATGGCGTTGATTTCGTGCGCGATCTCTTCGCCCACGCGCTCGTGCCGATGATTTGTGGCGCTCATCTCGGTTCAATCGGGGCTACCAACCACCGTCCCCGCCTCGCAAGAATCTCCTGCCTACACAATCTCAAATCTCTGGTTGATCAAAAACGACCCCAGGATCTCGTCTGCTTTATCCAGCACCTTCTGCAACATCTCCCGCACGTGCTTCTCTTCGTTCGAAAGCGTTACAACACCGACGACCGATCGCTGCCATGCATCATGATGATCCAGCTCCGCGACCGCCACGTTGAACTCTCTTCGCAGCTTATCCTTCAAGCTCCGAAGAACCTGCCTCTTATCCTTCAGCGAGTGAGCGTCGGGTATGTGCAGCTCGAGGGTGAGTAAGCCGACCGGCATGCGCGGGCCCGTTCCAAAACCCGTTCCAGAATTCAATGCGACGTCTTACTTACGGCCCGCGGATGCTCCGCCTTGCGCCGCAGCTTCGGCCGCTGAAAGCTTCGTCACCTGGAAACACTCCAGGATGTCGCCGACTTTGACGTCGTTGAAGTTTGCGATGCCGACGCCGCATTCAAATCCGGTGCGCACTTCGCTCGCGTCGTCCTTGAAGCGCTTCAGCGAGCTCAGCTTCGACGTGTAGATCACCGCGTCCTCGCGCAGCACGCGTACCTGCGAGTCGCGCTTGAGCACGCCGTCCACGACGTAACAACCGGCAATCGTACCCGAACCCTTGACGCGGAACGTGTTCCGAACTTCCGCGCGACCTACGTAAGTTTCCTGCACGACAGGTTCGAGCAACCCTTCCATCGCCTTCTTAATTTCGTCCGACACTTCGTAGATGATGGTGTGCGGTCGGATCTCGACATGTTCGCGCTGTGCGATTTCGGCCGCCTTACGGTCCGGCCGAATCCCGAACGCGATAATGATCGCGCCCGATGCCGACGCCAGCAAAACGTCGTTCTCGGTAACCGTACCGACACCCGAGCCGATAATCTTCAGCTTCACCTGATCGGTCGAAAGCTTCGGCAGCATTTCGGTCAGCACTTCCACCGAGCCCTGCACGTCGCCCTTGATCACGATACCCAGTTCCTTGACTTCGCCAGCCTTCATCTGCTCGTGCAACTGATCGAGCGTGATGCGGCCGCCGCTCGAACGCGCCATCGCAGCGTCGCGTTCCTTCGCCTGACGGAAATCCACGATATGCCGCGCTTTCGCTTCGTCGGTGACCTGAAAGTTGTCGCCCGCGTCAGGAATACCCTGCAAGCCAAGCACTTCGACTGGGGTCGATGGCGTCGCTTCCTTCGTCGGCTGTCCGCGATCGTCGAACAACGCGCGCACTTTGCCGAACACCGACCCGACGATAAAGAAATCGCCGAGCCGCAGCGTCCCGTTCTGAATCAAAATCGTTGCGACCGTGCCACGTCCCTTGTCGACGCGCGATTCCAGCACCGTTCCAGTTCCAGGTGCATCGGGATTCGCCTTCAGCTCGCGCAAATCCGAAACCAGCAGCAGCGTTTCCAGCAATTTTGGTATGCCGGTCTTCTGCTTCGCCGAAACCTCGACAAATTCCGTGTCGCCGCCCCATTCCGCCGGCAACAAATTCAAATCCGCAAGCTGGCGCTTCACGCGTTCCGGCTGCGCTTCGGGCTTGTCGATCTTGTTGATCGCCACGACGATCGGCACGTTCGCCGCTCGCGCGTGATCGATCGCTTCTTTCGTCTGCGGCATCACTCCGTCGTCGGCAGCGACGACCAACACGACGATGTCGGTTACCTTCGCCCCGCGCGCACGCATCCGCGTGAACGCTTCGTGACCCGGCGTATCCACGAACACCACCGCACGCTCGCCCACCATCACCTTGTACGCGCCGATGTGCTGCGTAATTCCGCCCGCTTCGCCCGTCGCTACGTCCGCTTCGCGAATCGCATCGAGCAAGCTCGTCTTGCCGTGATCGACGTGGCCCATCACCGTGACCACCGGCGGCCGCGGCTTCAGATTTTCCTTGGTCTCTTCCTTCGCAACCTCGAGAACCATTTCCTCTTCGAAGGAAACCACGCTCACGACGCCATTGAATGCTTCCGCGATCTGCGTCGCCGTGGGAACATCAAGCGCTTGGTTGATGCTCGCGAAAACACCGCGATCCATCAGCGTCTTCAGCAAATCCTTCGCGCGAACGTCGAGCTTTTCCGCGAGTTCGCGAATCGTGATGCCTTCGGTGATCTGCACATCGCGCGGCGCGCGCGGCTCTGGTGGAGCGATGACGGCCGCGACACCGCGGCCACCCGCACCAGGACGCTGACGCGTCGGATGCAGCTTCCGCTCGCCTTCCATTTCGCGCTTGTCCGCAACCGGACGCTGGCGCTGAGGTGGTTTCCTCGCGTAAAGCGGTTTGCCCGGCTCCGCCTTCGCCGGCATTTTGTCCGGCAGCGGCGGCAACATGCCCGGCCGTCCCGGCGTGCGCGGACCTGGCCGCGAACCTGTCGGCACCGGCCCACGACGTTGTTCAAAAGGTCTGCTTGGCGCTCCGCCCGGACCTCCCGGTCCACCTGCACGCGGAGGAAATGTTCGGCCTTGCCCACCCGGCCCGCCGCTCGACGACAAAGGTCGCATCGGCTGCCCAGGTCGGGGCCCGCCCTGACGCTGTCCGCCGCCGCCTCCGTAACTTCCCGGAGTGGTACCCGGCACAGGCCCGCGATTTCCGCCCGTCGGCATCGGTGGCCGCGGTGATGGAGAAGCCGGCCGATTTCCTTGCGCTCCGGCAGTTCCCGGCGCCGCCGCGGCAGGACGCGCTCCCGGTTGGCCCGGCGCTTGCCCAGCACGTTGTGGTTGCAAAGGTCGTGGCCCGCCTGGCGCCGCCCCAGGGCGCGGAGCTCCTTGCGTCGGCGCTCCGGGTCGCGGTGCACCCGCGGGCGGCACAGCTTGGGGACGCAAAGGCGTACCTGGCTGAGGCGCCGCGGGCGGTCGCGCAGCCGGCGCCGGTGTAGCTGAAGGAGTTGTTGCTGGAGGTGTCGCAGCAGGAGCCGCAGGTGCCGCCGCTGGCGCCGCAGGTCGCGGTGCCGCCGGAGCTGGCGTCGCCGCCGCAGGCGCAACAGGAGCAGCCGGGGCAGGCGTAACGCTGGTAGTCGGTGCAGGCGCCATCGAAGTCGCCGGCGCAGCCGGAGCCGCAGGTCGCGGCGCCACAGCAGCCGGAGCCGTCACCGCAGGAGCTGCAGGCGCGACAACTGCCGGAGCTGGCGTCGCCGCCACCGGCGCCGCAGCCGGCCTCATCCTCGCCGCCTTCGCCGCCGCTTCTTTCGCTTCTTTATCCGCCTTGGCTTTGGCCTCGGCCGCCGCTTCCTCGTCCGCCATCCCTCGCAGGTGACCGCGGACTTTTTCCGCGACATCGACTGGAATCGAGCTCGAGTGCGTCTTTTTTTCGGTTACGCCGTACCCCGGCAAAAGATCGATGATCGCCTTTGCCTTGACTTCGAGTTCGCGCGCCAGCTCGTTAATGCGTACCTGATTTGGGTCTATCGTCATGAATTCCTAGGATTTCGCCTCGTCCGAATGCTTCTCACCTGTACCGTCAGCGGAATCCGTATTTTCAGCAGTCTCGTTGGCAGACTCGCCAGCCGCCGCCGCAGGAGCGTTCTCGGAAGACTCGCCCGTAGCGTCCGCCGATTCTACCGCCGTCTCGCCCTGTGCTTCCGTAACCGTGCCAGCCTCGTCCTCAGCCGCCGCTTCGCCCTCTTCGCCTGCAGCTTCGGCCGTCGCTTCGCCGGCAGCCCCAGCTTCGCCGCCGCCCTCATAGAAGCGATTCACGGCCTGATAAATCTTGTCCACCATCTTCTCGCCGATGCCCGGAATCTCCATCAACTGCTCCGGCGTCATCCCCGCGAGCTTCTCGACGTTCGTAATCCCAGCCGCTTCGATCTTCTCGATGGTCTTCGCTCCAACGCCCGCCAAGGTCGTCAGAGGAGTGGTCGGCGCTGTCAGAGCGGTCATTTCCTCTTCGATCTCGCGCCGCTTCTCTTCTTCGCTCTTGATGTCGATGTCCCAGCCGATCAACTTGCTCGCCAGCCGGACGTTTTGTCCCTTTTTGCCGATCGCCAGTGACAGTTGCGAATCCTCGACGATCACTTCGAGCTTGTGATTTTCCGGATCCGTGATCTGCACGCGCGTGACTTTCGCAGGGCTCAACGCCTTCTGCGCAAACGCGACCGTCTCTTCGCTGAACGGAATGATGTCGATCTTCTCTCCGCGCAGTTCGCGGATGATCGACTGCACGCGCATTCCCTTCATGCCGACGCACGCGCCAACCGGGTCCACATCTTTATCCCGGCTCGCCACCGCCACCTTGGTCCGCTCGCCCGCTTCGCGCGCCGCATGACGAATCTGCACGGTGCCGTCGTAAATCTCCGGCACTTCCATCTCAAACAATCGCTGCACCAGGCTTGCATCCGCGCGCGACGTGATCACCTGCGGCCCTTTCGCCGCGCGATCCACCATCTTGATCACCACACGCAGCCGCTCGCCGATGTTGTACGTCTCCAGTTTCGACTGCTCGCGCTTCGGCAACCGCGCTTCGGTCCGGCCCATATCCACGATCAGGTCGGGCCCTTCGGCGCGCTTGACCACCACCGTCACCAGCTCGCCGACGCGGTTGTGATACTCATTAAAAATCGTGTCGCGCTCGGCTTCGCGCACCTTCTGCAAAATCACTTGCTTAAAGGTCTGCGCGGTAATTCGCCCGAACGCATCGGTCGGCTTCGTCGCAACAATCTCCGTGCCGACTTCCGCCGACGGATTTTTTTTCTTCGCATCCGTCAGGCTCACTTCTTTTTTCGGATCGACAACCTCTTCGACCACGGTCATCACCGAAAACACTTCCACCTGCCCGGTTTCCTGATTAAACTTCGCGCGCAGGTCTTCTTCGCTTTTATAGTGTTTCCGCGCCGCAACCACCATCGCGTCTTCGATCGCCGACACCACAACTTCCGGCTCGATGTGCTTCTCGCGGCTCAACATCTCAATTTGTTGATAGAGCAGATTCGCCATTTTCCGTTCGTTCCTGACTCTTCGTGTCTTCCTTGCGTTCCGCCCGCAAAGCAAGCGCGTCGCAATTCGATGCTTTACTTCTTGCTTCTGTACTTCGCCTTTCTTGCTACCACTCGACCACTAAATTCGCCTTCCGAATCATTTCCATCGGCACTTCCACAACCCTTGCGTTCTTTCCTTCCAGCTCGACGCGAACTTTTCCGTCCGCGATCCCCGCGAGCCGCCCTTGAAAAAATTTCTGCTCCCCAATGCCTTCGCTGGTTGTGATCTTCGCCAGCTTTCCCGCAAACCGCTCGAAATCCGCGGCTTTTCTCAGTGGCCGGTCCAAACCCGGCGAACTCACCTCGAGAACATATCCTGCCGGGCCCTCGATCAAATTCTCCACATCTAGAATCACGCTCAGCTGCTGGCTCACTCGCTCGCAGTCTGCGTGACTAATTTTTCCGAATGGATCGCTGGCAGCCCTGCTGCCATTTTCGGCATTATCCGTGCCGTTCGAGCTCGTCGCAGTCGGCACACGGTCAATATAAACCCGCAAAAACCTCTGCTTCCCCACTTTCCACTCGATATCAAATACTTCCAGCCCCTCCGAACGCGCCACTCGCTCGGCTGCCGCACGTATTTTCTCCAAATTCACTTAAAGACTCCCCGGCCAATGCCGGTATGAAGAGCACTGCAACCGGCCCAACAAAAAAGTGGGCTTGCGCCCACTCCATGGTGCGACCCGCTTCAGAGCGAAGTAGCAGTATATTCCCCGAACACGGCAAAATCAAGGTACGCCCCCGCCCACGGAATCGTCCTTCTCGACTCTCATCTCGACTCCGACGTGATCCAATGCGCGATCAATAGGGAGTGCGGCGCCCCCGCGCCGCGTTTCCGCTCGCCTCCCAAACGCCCAAACGATCCGCCGATGTGGGGGCGTCGCTTCAGCGCCCGTGCAAGATCACACGAGTCTCCGACCCCATCTTTGTGGTCTTTCCTCCGCGGGTGCCGCACCCTCCTGGTGTTAAAAGGATGCTAACCGCGCCGCGAAACGGGTTTTGACTTTCTCTCCCCAAAAACATTCCCATTGCAAACAACCCCTTACCACCCCAACACTTCCAACCATCCACCCAAGCGAGGCTCAAATGGACATCCTCTCCGACCTCCGCTCCTCCCTCCGCGAACTCCGCAAACGCCCCACCTTCACCGCTACCGCCATCCTCTCTCTCTCCCTCGGCATCGGCGCCACCACCGCCGTCTTCTCGGTCATCTACGCCGTCCTCATCAACCCTTACCCTTACCGCGACGCAAATCGCCTCACGATCATTCGTCTCGTCGAGCCGCAAGGCACCGAGCGCGAAACCGGATACGCCGGGCCTCAGATCACTCAATTCCGTCAACTCAAGTCCTTCGAAAGCGTCATCGCGCTCCAGAGCGCAAATCCAACCACCACCGACGGCGACCTTCCCGAAGATGTTCGCTGCCTTCTGGTCCAACCCGACTACCCCAATCATTTCGGCGTCCCGCCGATGATGGGTCGCTGGCTCATCCCGTCCGACGCTCCGCCCGGACAAGAACCCGCCCCCATCGTCGTTCTCAGCTATCAATTCTGGCAGCGCTATTTTCTCGGCGATCCTCACGTCCTCGGCCGCACCATCCGACTCGATCGCGTGCTCTATCAAGTCGTCGGCGTCATGCCTCCGCGTTTCACGTGGGCGGCCAGCGACGTTTTTCGTCCAGCGAAAGTAACGCAGGATCCCAATGGCGGCTTCGCCGTCTCGCTCCGCCTGCGCAAGGATGTCACACTGGCTCAGGCCAACGCCGAGTTGCAACCTCTCATCGAACATTTCGCGCAAGAGCGCTCCGCCTACTTCCCCGAAAAATTCCGCGTCAGCCTCGTAGGTATGATCGACGCGTGGAAAGTCGAACTCGGCCCCACCCTCTATCTCCTTCTCGGCGCCGTGGCGTCGCTGCTCCTGATCGGCTGCGGTAATGTCTCCATCCTCCTGCTCGCACGCGGCATTGAACGCCAGCACGAGCTGGCCGTGCGCGCTGCGGTCGGCGCCGCTCGCTCTCGCATTCTCCGCCAGCTGCTCACCGAATCTCTGGTTATCGCCGTCTCGGGCGCCGCGATCGGTTTGTTCATTGCGTGGCGCGGTCTCGCATTAATCCGCAATTTCCTGCCGGAAGATTCCATCCCCGGAGAATTCAATGTTCGTATCAACATTCCCGTTCTGCTTTTCAGCGTCGCGCTTGCCTGCGCCTCCACAATTATTTTCGGCCTTTGGCCAGCGCTGCAAATCTCCCGCCCCAACTTGTCCCAGCTTTTGCAAAACGGCGCGCGTCGCGTCTTCGGCGACATCCGCGCGCGCCGCACGCACCATGCGATGGTCGCGGCCCAAGTCGCGCTGACCGTTCTCTTGCTGGCCGCCGCAGGCGCTGCCGCCAAAGGATTTCTGCATCTCCTTCACACCAACTTGGGATACGACCCCGATCATTGCCTCTCATTCGTGATCCCAATTCACGGCGAATCTCACGATTCCTGGCAGGATCGCTCTCAATATCTCGACCAACTTCGCGCGCGCATCGCCGCCATGCCGCAAGTTGAAACCGCTGTGGTCGCCAGCAACGCCATCCCTCCGTCGAGTGGCAACGACGTGCGCGTTGATTTTCAGGGTCGCGCCGATTTCGGCTCTCCCGAAATTCGCATGAATTTCATCGGTCCCGAATATTTCTCGCTCCTGCGCATCCCCCTGTTGCAAGGCCGGATGTGGGATCACACCGAAACGATGCGCGCCGCGCCGATCGCCGTTATCAATCAATCGATGGCCCGCCAATACTGGCCCAACGGTGACGCCATCGGTCACCAGTTTCGCACCGCCGATCTCATCGATCAGACGCCCGCCGGCGCCCCGTCCGCACCCGGTTCAACCGGCTGGCTTCAAATCATCGGCATCGTCGCCGATTCTCTCGACGATGGCTTGCGCAGCCCGATCCGCCCCGCCATCTATGTTCCGTATTCGCTGCACCTATGGGGATTTAGCCGCATCCTGGCGAAGACTCGCGTCGCGCCCCTGTCTATCGTCAAAGACGCGCGATCGCAAATCGCAGCCGCCGACCCAAGCCAGCAACTGGTCGTGCCCCACGATCTGTTCGCCGAGATTCAGGTCCAGCCCGAATACGCCAATCAGCGCCTGATAGCCACTCTCTTCGGAATCTTCTCGGCCCTTGCATTGTCTCTAGCCGTAGTCGGCCTCTACAGCGTCGTCTCCTACGGCGTGGTAACCCGCACCAACGAATTCGGCATCCGCATGGCCCTGGGCGCAGAAGCGTCAACCATTTTCCGCCTCGTCCTCTCCTCCACAACCGCAAGCGTAGGCACCGGCATGCTCGTCGGCCTAACCCTCACCATAGCCCTCAGCAAACTCGCCACAAAATGGATCAACGAACCCTCCCGCGACCCGTTGATCCTAACCACAGTCGCTGTCGTTCTCGTGATCGCCGCAATCGCCGCCACCCTGATCCCCGCCCGCCGCGCCGCCAACACCGACCCCCTAACCGCCCTCCGCTACGAATAAATCATGGTTCTTCGAACCACAACCACAACGAGCCATGAACGAAGCGGCAAACTGGTTGCTGAAAACAAACGGCTTACTCCTTCTTTCGAAGGAATAGGACAACGAGGGGCAGACGGGACGTTCGTGATGCTTTGGCCAGTCATACCCTGAAATCACATCCTTGCGCAAAAATCCCGGGGACGGGTACCCTCAACGACCTATTGACCCAACGTTTAGGCGTGTATATCCTCTGTTCAACTGCGGGCGGTGCATTTCTATTCTTTCCTCGGGATGGGCACTTGAGGCTACTGCACTTGCATCGCTGGCAGGCTCTCCTTTTCGTCGCTGTTCTGGCGGCGCTCCCCCCAGGTCGCGTTCTTGCTCAACGCCAACCTCCCCCGGGTCCCCAGGTTTCCATGGGCGGTCCGGTCGTCGAGACCCTTGTTACGCTTCAGGTTGCCGTGCGCGAACCCGGCGGCACGCCGCTTCAGGCCAACGCTATCGTCAAGCTCAGCAACGACTTCCACAGGATTCGCCTCACTTCCAGCACCATGGACGCCTCCACGGCATCTTTTCCGAATCTCAAAGTCGGCGACTACGACCTCGAAGTGCAATCTCCAGGCTACAAAACGGCCAACGATCACGCCTCCATTTTCGGCGGTTCCACGATGACCGTGTACGTCTATTTGCATCCGGAGTCCGAGCCCGTCGGAGCCGTCGCATCGGGCAAGACGGTGATGACGCCGCGCCTGCAAGCGGAAATCGACAAAGCCAGCGACAAGATGCGGCGCAAACAATTCGATGCCGCAAACGAACATTTCCAAAAAGCCGCGAAAATTGCTCCCGCAAATCCCGACATCCAATACCTATGGGGAATGTGCGAGTATTCGCAGAATCATCTCGATCTCGCGCGGGCCAAATTCGACAACGCCCTTTCCATTTCGCCGACGCATGAGCGTTCGCTCGTCGCCATCGGCGAACTCGACCTTCGCGTCGGCAAACCCGAAGAAGCTTCGCAGGCCCTTGAAAAGGCGTTCCAGGTCAATGGCGCTGACTGGCGCACGCATTTCCTGCTCGCGTACGCGTACGCGAGGCGGCGCGAATTCGAAAAAGCCCAGCAACACGCCGAACGCGCCGCCGAGCTCGGAAAAACCAACGGCGGAAACGCTCGCCTGTTGCTCGGCCGCATTTATCTCGCGGAAGGCAAGCGCGACGATGCTCGCAAAACGTTCGAGCGCGTAACGCGCGATTATCCAAACCAGTCCGTCGCCACGGAAGCGTCGGCGGAGTTGCTCAAACTCGACGCGCCGCCTGCCGCTTCTTCTCGGGCTCTCGTTCCCATCGCGTCGGCATCCGCGGCTCCGATGGCAGCAGAGATTGCGCCGGCTCCACCTGCCAGCATCCGTCCGTGGGCGCCTCCCGATGTGGACGCCAAGGAATATCCCGTGGCTCCGGGCATCACCTGTTCCCTCGATTCCGTCCTCCAACGGACCCAGTTGCGCACTCGAAAGCAGATCGGGAACTTTGAAAAATTCATGGCCACCGAACACATCGAACACCAGGACGTCGATGCCTATGGCGACCAAGGCCCGGTGAAGGCCAAAGATTTTAACTACATGGTTTTCATCCGCGAGGATAAACACGGTTCCTTCATCCTGGAGGAAGAACGCGATGGCGGTGAGAACCTCAATGAATTTCCGACATCGCTTGCGTCTCGCGGGCTGGTAGGCCTTGGCGTTTTCCTGTTCGATCCGGCATACGAAAACGACGTCACGTATCAGTGCGAGGGGCTGAGCGAGTGGCGCGGCCAGGCGGCGTGGGAAATTCGCTTCGCCCAGAAACGCGACGTCGAATCGCGCTTGAGGACATGGCGCAACAATCGCGGCGTCTTTCCGGTGCCGCTGAAAGGACGCGTTTGGGTTTCGTCAAACACGTACGATGTGCTCCATCTTGAAACCGATTTACGCGAACCGATACCGGGCCTCGAACTCGACCGCGACCATCTTGCGATCGACTACGGCCCTGTAAATTTTGATAAGGGAAAGGTTTCGCTCTGGCTGCCGTGGTACGCCGAAATGTACATGCAGCTGCACAACAAGCGCTATCACCACCGCCACACGCTAACCAACTACGCGCTCTTCTCCGTCGATGCGGACAACAAAATCAACGCCCCGAAAGAACCACAAACCAACGATCAATAGCGATCGCAAAGATCGACGTAGGCAGCTCACTTCGAAAATCTCATTGCTCTTCGTGTCTTTTTCTTTGCGAGCCGCAAAGCGAGAAATACAAAATCGACTCGCGACCCAACCATGAAACGAGCGAATCTTGGAAGAGTCGAGAATTAAAATCAGTTTGAAAGAACCGTTCGCGCGAGAGCTTTGCGGTAAACAGGTCGGAGCGAAAGAAAACGCCCCGGAATTTTCCGGGGCGTTTCGCTGTCATCGAATTGTGCTTGTTGAACCGCTCGCTTATCGTTGCGGCTTCGGAGCTGCCGGCGCGGGTTTCGGCGCTGCGCCCGCTGCGGGTCTCGCCGGCGTCGCTCCTGCCTTTACCGGATACGCGTTGTCGTAGAGGCGAATGATGTCCTGAGTCACGTCGATGTTTGGCGAGACGAATAGAATCGGTGTGTTCTGCGCCGACGAATCCAGCATCACGATGAAGCCGTTCTCGCGAGCGTAGCGATCGAGCACATCGACCATCTTGCGGCCGATGCGATCGAACACATCCGCCTGCGCCGCTTGAACGTCTTCCTGATATTCGTCCTGCTTACGCTGGAGTTGTCGCGCCATCACTTCGCCTTGGCGCTGCAGACGCGTCTGCTCTTCCTGGCTCAGCTTGCCCTGGCCCGCATCGAGCCGCTGGCGGAGATCGTTGATCTGCTTGTTCAGTCCTTCGAGCTCGTTCTGGCGCGCGGAAAACTGCGACTGCATTTCCGCGCTCGCCTGCTTGCCTTCCGCGGTGCTGGCGATCGCCTGGCGGATACTGATGACTCCGGTCTTCCCGGCCGTAGCAGCGCCAGCTGCCGCGGGTGCCTGAGCGTGAGCGCCGGCCGTGACGAACAGAGCCGCGGCGGCCAGGACGGACGCTCGAAGCAATGTCCCGCGAGGCCGCGAAGCGGTGGTAATTCTCGAATTCACTTTGTTTCTCCTTGTAGTCAGAATCTTGTCGTTCCGAATCCCGGTACTCCGAATCCAGGTTCTGAACCCTGATGTCGCAATTCGTGGTGATTCAGAATCTTGCTCGCCAGCGCGATTGATTACAAAAACGCTGTCACAAAAGTCTCGTTCGCGAGAGCGATTGGCTTGTACCTCTTCCTAGCGGGTCATACGAGCGTTACACAAACCTCGGAGTATAGCCGAGCGGCTCGGCCCCCTGCAATCAGAAAGCAAACCACCCCGGCAAATTAGGATGGCGTCTGAGCCCTAGCGGGTTGGCCGCCCCGTTGGAAAGCAGCAGCGCTACGGCATGTCGCGGAAAGGATACGTTTGCGCGTTCATCGTGCCCAGGGGGCTCGATTCGAATTCCGAAGGCGAGGCAAGACGCGGCGGTCGGGCGGAGTGAACCCTCCCCTACAAGGCGGGGGGCGCAGGGCGGTCATGGCAGGCACGGCCACAGCGTCGCGGGGCGCGCGGATTGGTGACGAAGGGTGGACCCGAGGGAAAGACGCAGTCGGCGGCAGGGTAAACCCGCCTCTACAAAGGCGCGTAGCGGCGTGCGCAGGGGGAACGACGTCGGTATGAAGTGCGCATCGGCGAGAAGCTTCAAGGCACGATCGCGGCGCGCCAGCCGCATCGTGGCACGACGCGCGGGCGGGGCGCGTCAGTTGGGCAGCGGCAGGATCAGGAGGCGGTTGTTGGCTTGATCCGTGATTATGCCCATGTTGTTGAGCGGATTGATGGCGGCGGCGAATTGAGTTGAGCCGCTGATGCCCAAGGTCGCCTGGGTTTTCAGGCTTTGCGTGTCGAGTACGGAAACCGTGTTGCTGAGCGAATTGATCGTGAGCAAGGTGCCCGTATTGGGATTGACGGCCAATGACGTCGGATTGATACCGACGGTTGCCTGGGTCGCGTTACCGGTAGTCGGGTCGAAGACGTAGATCACGTTGCCCTGGCTTCCGGTGACGTAAAAGACGCCCGGAGGAAGCGAGGTCGCACCGGTGCCCGTTCCGGGAGTACCGCCGGCGGGATCGAAGGCAATACCAGTCGGAGTCGCCGTAGTCTGCGGAGCGGTGACCGTGGTGCACTGAGCAGGAACCGCGCTGCTGACATCGACGGTATCGATCGCACCGATTCCAGTGGTGCTGCCGGTATTCAGTTGAAGCGCGGTAATGACGGCGACTCCGATGCCGCCCGTGACAGAAGTAGTGGCGCAGGCAGCGCGGTTCGGATCGATGGCCACAGCGATGGGTTGCTGATCGATACCGAGGGTGTTGACCGTCGGCGTCGTGGTCGAAGAAGTGATGGAGGTCAGGTCGATCGACGAAATGCTGTTGGAGCCGGTGTTGGCGATGATAGCGACGCCCGAATACTGATCGATGGCGACACCCGTGGGATTGGTGCCGGTGCCGGGGCTGGAAATCACGGTGTTGGTATTCAGATTCACGATAGAGGCGGTGCCGTCGCCATTGTTGGCAACAACGGCGTAACCGAGCCGAGGAATGACGTCGACGCCAGACGGCGCACTTCCAACCGCGATGGTTTTCTTGAGGGGCGCAGGCGCACCGGGCGTGAGATCGACGATGGAAACGCTGCCGCAACCATTGTTGGTAACGACGGCGATGTTTCGCGTCGTGTCGATCGCAACAGCGCCCGGCTGAGGAGTGGAACTGGTTCCGCACGAGGGCTTGAGATCGACGGATTGAACGACGGTGAAGTCGGTGGAGTTAGAGCCTACGCCGCCGACGATGACGTCGAGAGAGTAGCGGCGAGGAACCGTGAGGAAGGAGGCCGGAATCGAAGCGTCGATTTCGTTGTTGCTCACGACGTTGACGGTCGTGAGTGGAGTTCCATCGAGTCGAACCTGCGCGGGGGAACCGGACTGAAAGCCGGTGCCAAAAATCTGTACGTTCACCGGTCCACCGGCCGTCGGACTGGAATTCGTTGTGAGAACGGCTTGCGGAAGAATCGCATTTGGAACGGCCGAGGAAGCGCTGACCGACGAAATTTCGACCGCTTTGATCGTGCCCAAGTGAACGAACGTAATGTTGTTGCTGCCGGAATTCAAGGCGAGAGCAACGTTGTTTGTGGCATCGACGGCCAAGTCGCCGTTAATGGGCAGAGCATTGGGGGTCGATGAGCCACTCGGGACATTGACGCTACCAATGCCGGTGCCGCCAGACGGAACGATCCGAATACGCGCAAGACGCGCCGGATCGATCAGGGAAAACTGATTGAGATGCGGGTTGAAGACCACAGCTGTGTTTGAGTAGGGCTGGTACGCAACGCTGTTGTCTCCGATTTCACCCGCTGCACCTGATGGAGGCGAGCCGAGAACAACGTCCTGATCGAGAAGCATGGAAGTGAGGGACTGATCGAGGGTGTTCAGAAACGTGACTTGCGCGCCGGTCGAGTTGGGATCGGCAAGAATCGCCTGGCGAGAAATGGGATTGATGGCGATGCCGGTTTGTGTTTGAGAAACCGTGAACTGAAGGAAGGCGTTGCCGTAACTGGCAGTACCGATGGGCGCGGCGGCAGTTCCTCCGGTGACGGAATCGTCGACAGCGGTTTGCGAATAGGCAAAGTTGTTGGCGTCGATGACGGTGATTCCGGAGAAAACGCCGTTGAAGTTGGTGTTTTTGGTGGAGACACCGCTGATTAATATGCTGCCCGGATTCGCGGGATTGATATTGTGAGCAGCCGTCGTGGTGATGGTGACGACATTGGAAGTGCGGATCGCACTGGCAATGCCGACAGTGGAGGACTGCTTGGTCAGATCCACGACCGAGAGCGTACCCGCGCCGCCCGGAGTGACGTAGGCCAAGTGAACGCGCGGCTGAAGAGCAACGTGCGGATACTGACCGGTATTCAAGGTGACCGAGGAAATGACGCAAGGGGGCGCCTGACCGCTTACCAGGCATTCCGCTTTGTTGGCGGCGTTGCCCGGATTGAGATCCGCAATGAAACCAATGTTGGTGTTGGCGTAAGCGATGATCGCAGTGTGCGTGAAGGGATCGATGCCGACCGCGTACGGAAATGGCGGCGGAGTCGGGGGAGTTGTCGGCGCGCTCGTGGGAATAAGCGAAGCGAGATCGACGGTGGCAACCGGCGTGGTGGAAACGGGACCACCAGGAGCAGGTGTACGGAGAAGTTCCAAGGTACGGTCGGCGTAGTTGACGACCGCCGTGATGTGCACACCAGGCACACCGCCGACGGTGACGCCGATCGTATCGACGGCGACGCCGGTGGGTGTTGTGCCGACGGGGACAGCGCTTGGAATCAATACCGGATTGCCGCCGTTCAAATTGACGAATTCGACTTTGTTGGTGCCGGCTTCGGCGACGGCAGCGACTCCCAACACGTCATCGACGGCGATGGCGCTGGGAACCGCGGCTCCGGTCAAAGGAAGAGTTCCGACAGTGCCAGGGGGATTGGTCGCTCCGTAGTCTGGAAAAACGGCGAGATTGGTGACAGCAGTCGTTGGGCTAGCGACGTTGTTGGTAACGCTGATGGGAAACAGGCCCGCAGTGGGAAGCGGCGGCATGGTGAGGAAAAGCTGACGAGACGTGGGCTGCGAGATAGCGAGTGGGCTGCCGTTGAATTGCGCCGAGACGAGCGGTGCTTTGGGAGAACCGAAATATCCGCCGTCAATGGTGAGGCCGCCACTGGAAGGAGCGCCGGAAGCGGTTTGCGGCAGACTATTGGGTACCGTCGAGATCAACGCGGGGCGCTGGGCGGCCACGGTTAAGTTGAAGGGCCCGCCACTGGAGTCTGGAGTGCAGGTGGTTTGTCCGATGGGCGGATTGCAGATGCCGATGGTGTGCGTACCTGCAACGGCGAGTTGTTCGGGAAGCAGTCGAGCGCGAGCACCGGTGGGGGTCGAACCGACGACCGGCGGCGAGACGACCAAGATTTGAGATGCGGGCAGAGCGGTGCCATCGTAGAAAATGCTGGTCAACGAATTGACGTTGGTAGCAGCGAGATAGACGTCCTGCAGGAAGGCGCCTTGAGGCGCGACCGTCGGGGAGATACCGCTGAAGGTGATTGTACCGGTGGGAACAATGGTGACGCTGGCCGTCCCGATCCGGGTGGAATCGATGACGGACACGGCTAAAACGGTCGCGATCTGAGGCGTCGTATTGCCCGTAATGCCGGCAGGCGTCGTTGCCGTGGGCACGCTCGTTGGCGCTGTGTAGACGCCGGAAGAACTGATGCTGCCGCAGCCTGGGCTGCAAGTGACGAGCTCGGCCAGGGAGGTGCTGGTGGAGAGAGATTCCTGGGTAAGTTGCCAGGTTACGTCGTTGGGTATGGGATCGTTGGTGAGGGTGGCGACGAACTGAAATTTCTGGCTGGTGGGGATAGCCGCAGTGGCGGGATTGATGACGACGGAGATGCCGGAATCGAGAGTGATAACACAGGTCGCAGTCTGTTTCGTGTTTTCGACAGAGGTTGCGGTAACGGTGATCGTCGGAGGAGAGACGATGGTGGTGGCAGTGGGAGGCGGGGTCTTGATTTTTGGGGGAGCGGTGTAAGTAACGGTGGTTGGTTGAATGTTGGTGAGAACGCCGGTATCGGCGGTGCAAGGAGCGGCGGCGCTGGTGGTGGAACTGGTGGTGTTGTTGGCGCCAATCGTGGTGGTGGTGGTGGTGAAGGTGCAGGTCCAGGTGACGTTCAAGTTCGTGGCGCCTGAAACGGTGGCGGAAAGATTGAGAACCTGAGTGACGACCAAGGCCGCCGACGGCTGGCTCATGGCCACTGTGACAACGTTGGCGCTGCTGCCGCCGCAGCCATCGAGCCACACGGATGCCAACGCGGCAAATACCGCGATCAAGCTCGCTAACTTTCGCAACTTCATTCCCCCTGCCTCCCCCGCATAAAACGTCTGGCGATTATCGCAAAAGCGAACGATTTTCAAATCGCCGCACCGCCTGGCCCTGCGTTAGCCGAGCCAACGGCGCATGTCCTGCTGACAATCGCCCTTAGAAAGTCTTGCCCACGGTGAAACGGAACGTGGTCTTGGGCTCGAAATAGTTCAGACGGCCCGGATTCAAAGTGAACTCCTGCAACAACGGCAGAACCTGAGTGTTGTAGACCTCAGGCGGCAGCGAGTTCTTCAACAAAGTGAGTTCGCTCGGGTTGATATAGTCCGGCGGCGAAACGATTTGAGAATGCAGGCGATTTACGTTGTACGCATAGTAGATGCGGAAGGGCGCCTGCACAATCGGAAGCTGAACGCCAAACTCGATGCCGGTGGAACCGCGTAGACGGAAGTTGGTGCCGCCGGCGATGGGCAATTGTCCGCTGACGTTGGAACCCGGGAATTGATTCTGAAGGTTGGTGAGACCCGCCGGATTAAGCTTAAGAGCGTCGGCGCGGACGATGCCGTCGGTGCCGCCATCGAAGAACAGCGAGGCGGTGACGGGTCCGACGATCGGGATGCGGTATTCGATATTGCCCGAGCTCTGAAGGTCGCCGCCGGGGAGAGTGGCGGTATAAGTGAGGATGGGAACGGTGAATGAGCGCACGAGCGGCGAACCGGTGATGGAAAGAGTCGTCGGATCGGTGAAAGTGAACGTCTGCGAAGTCGCCGTGGGGATAAAGGTAACGGGAGAAATCGAGCGGATATCATATCCGCGAAGATCGTTTTCGCCGCCCATGTAGAAACGGCTGAAGGGCGGAACTTCTCCGCCGCCATAGCCAGTGGTGAAGGCGGAAGTGAAGTGGAGGCCCAGCACGTTGCGCTTTTTGAAGACCGGGCGGAATTGCGTATAGGAGAAAACGTTGGTGACGGTGTTGACGTTGCCGCCGAGCGGTCCACCGGAAACGGCGAGCGAGTAATAGTAGCTCTTGCCCTTGCGCGGGTTTTGGGGATTGTCGATGGTGTTGTAGCTGACGCTAGGCGTGATGGTGCTGGAGACGATGCCGTTGAGAGCGCTTGGCCCGGCGACGCTGGTGAACTGCAACTGTTCGAAGAGCAATGTCGAGGCCTGGTTGAACGTCTCGATGTTCGTGTGAGTGAGGCCGTAGGTGAGTGACAGGCGGGTGAAGGAGAGGCGCTTCACCGGATACTGAGCGAAGAGAGTGAAGCCGGTGGAATTCTGCGTGTAGTTCTGAACGAACTGCGGGTTGATGCTGACGGACTGGCCGAACGCGAGCGCTTCCTGTTTGGCCTGATCGAAATTGTAGCGGCTGCTGAAAATCGTGAAGCCTGTGGAAATAGGGCGATCGAAGAGGTAGGGCTCGGTGAAGCCGAACATGAAGCTGCGCTGTAGGTCGCCGAACTGCGCGGAGAAGGTGAGCGTTTCGCCGAGGCCGAGGAAGTTGTTGGTCTGATAGGTAAGACCGATGAAGGTGCCGGCCAGGCCGCTGACACCGCCTTGCAGACCGATGGACTGCTTGCCCTTTTCCTTCAGCTTGAGGTTGAGGTCGACGGTGCCGTCTTTCGTGTTGCGCTTGATTTCGACGGCTTTGTCTTCTTCGATGCGTTCGAAGTAATTGAGCTGGTTGAGGCGAAGGATGCTGATTTCCCAGGCGCGCTTGTTGAAGAGCTGGCCTTCGTCGAGGAGAAGCTCGCGGCGGATGACTTTGTCGCGCGTGGTCGTGTTGCCGCTGAAATCGATGCGGCGAACGTAATACTGTTTTTCTTCGCTGAAGCGCAGGGTGAGATTGACCGTGGCCGCGGGATCGTTAATGTCGAATTCCGGCTCGGCGGTGAAGTCGATGAAACCGTACTGGCCGTAAGCCTTGCCGTAGTCTTCGATTGCTTTGCGGACTTTAGCGGCGGAGAAGACGTCGCCTTGCTTGAGCGGGAAGATGGTTTTGAGCGCTTCGACTTTGAGTGAGAGGGCTTTGTCGGGGTCGGCACTGACGATCTTGAGCGTGCCCATCTTGTAGCGCTCGCCCTCTTCGATGGGAATCGTAATGTTGACGGCTTTGCCGTGGGTGCGGCCGGTGAGAGGGACGCCGAGTTTGTAACCTTGCGTATCGTAGTTTTCGAGAATCGGGCCGTTGGGGGCGACGACGACTTTGAAGTAGCCGTTATCCTGATAAAGGCCGCGGACGCCGACTTCAAGATCCTCGGTGAGCTTTTCGGCGTCGTAGGTTTTGCTGAGGACGGCGATATCCGTGAAGTAGAGAGGAATGGAGTAGGGCCGGTCGTGACGCATGGCGCGAATCAACTTGCGACTGCTGAAGGCGTGGTTGCCGGTGAACCTGATGTGGCCGACCTTGACCTTGGGGCCCTCGACAACTTTGAAAATCAGGATAACCGCGTTGCTGGAGGCGATGCGCTCGTATTGCGGCGTGACCGTGGCGAACTGACGGCCGTGCTCGCCGAGAAGTTCTTTGAGGACGACTTCGGCTTTCTTGATCTTTGTGGGGTCGAAGCTGCTTTCCACGGTTAGCCCGACTTTGCGCTCCTTGAAGCGATCGAGAATATCGGATTCGGAAACCGAGTGCGTTCCCTCGTAGCGGATGCGACGAATGACGGGACGTTCTTTGACTTCGAAGATGATGTTTTTGTGATTGGTGCCGTCGGGTGAATCTTCGACGCGCAGCTTTACGTCTTCGAAAAATTGCGTGTTCCAAAGAGCTTGAAAATCGCGGCGAAGAGTTTCTTCGTTGTAGGGGTCGCCTTCACGGCTGAAGATACGGGCTTTGAGGGTGTCGCTGCGAATGCGGCGATTTCCGAGGAAGATGATGCGGTCGACGACCGCGGGAGTGTTCTGGTCGGGCGCCGCTCCGGGAGCGGCTTGCGTCGGAGCGTTTTCGAGAGGCGAGCCCGCGGATGGCTGCGGAGCGGGCTGTTGCGGAGGCGGCGGCTGCGGTGCGGGCTGTTGCGCGTCCGATTGAGGTGCGGGAGCTGGCTGCGAAGAAGGATCTTGCGCCGTAACCTTCGCGCCCTCCGAAGAATCTAACGCAGCGGAAGGCCCCGCCGAGTCATTCGGCGCGCGACGGTTCGACGCAAGAGCGGACGAGACGGACAGCGTGGATGTGAGCAATAACACAAAGCCCACGATCCACAAAGACCGAGCGCGCAGAAGCCCAAACGACGAACAAACTTTTATTTGAGCGGCCAATGACGAGGTCAAGGCCGCGCCCCCAAACCCAAGTTGTTCTTCTCCCGCCGTACCCGGTATGGGCCGGCCGTGAAAGCTGGCCTCGTCGCGAGAGCGAAACCAGCTATGCGTTGTGTCTGATTCGTTAGTGGACGACCGGGGTTGCCTCACCCACCGGACGGAACGCAAGGCCTTCCCCGGCGACATAAATCTGGAGCGTCGCAGGCCTGGTGATCCCACCCTGAATGAGCGCTTCCGACAACGGGTCTTCAACGTACTTCTGCAAAGCCCGCCGCAATGGACGCGCTCCGTAGTTCCGATCCGAGCACGTTTTTTCGAGAATCCATTGACGTGCTTCCGGCGACAGAACGATCTGGACCTGCCGATGGATCAGCGTGTCGTTGAGCTGTCCCACGAGCAGGTCGATGATGCGCAGCAGGTCGTCGTCTCCGAGCGGATTGAAAATGATGACTTCGTCCAGCCGGTTCAGGAACTCCGGATTGAACGCTCTCTTCACTTCGCCCATCACCATTTCTTCGATGCTCTTCATTCCAGCTTCATCCGCGCCGGAGGCGAAGCCGATCGAGGTGCGTTTCTGCAAATGCCGCGCGCCCAGATTGGAAGTCATGATGATGATTGTGTTACGGAAATCTACCGTGTTGCCAAGACCGTCGGTGAGCTGGCCGTCTTCGAAAACCTGCAAGAGGATGTTGAAGACGTCGGGATGCGCCTTTTCGATTTCGTCGAGAAGGATGACGGAGTAGGGAGTGCGGCGAACGCGCTCCGTGAGCTGGCCGCCTTCTTCGTAGCCGACATAGCCTGGAGGTGCACCGATCAGCTTGCTGACCGAGTGCTTCTCCATGAATTCGGACATGTCGAAGCGGACGAGCGATTTCTCGCTACCAAAGAGGAATTCGGCCAAGCGGCGCGCGACTTCGGTCTTGCCGACGCCGGTGGGCCCGAGAAAGAAGAAGCATCCGACGGGACGCAGCGGCGACTTTAGGCCGGCGCGGCTGCGACGAATGGCGCGGGCGAGAGCGGTGATCGCTTTGTCTTGGCTGATGACGCGCTTGTGAAGCTCGGGTTCGATGCGCAGGAGTTTCTGCTGCTCGTCTTCCTTGATCGAGGTGACACCGATGCCTGTCCAGCGGGAGACGACTTCTTCGATGTCTTCCCGGGTAACGATGCCGGTGGAAGCGTCGTCGAGCTTGTAGCGTTCGCGAAGGCTACGCAGATTTTCTTTCTCTTTGCGCTCTTCCTCGGAGTAGAAGCGGGCCTTTTCGAATTCGTGGGCAGCGATGGCACTTTCCATGCGGTGCGTGATGAACTTCACGCGCTTCTGAACTTCGCCGACTTCTTCCGGAACGCTGGCCTGGCGCAGCTTGACCCGGGCGCCGGCTTCGTCGATCAGATCGATGGCCTTGTCTGGAAGGAAGCGGTCGGGAATGTAGCGATTCGAAAGGTAGACGGAGTAGCGGAGCGCTTCGTCGGTGTAGCTGACGGCGTGAAATTTTTCGTAGCGCTCGCGAACACCGGAGATGACCTGGACGGCTTCTTCTTCGTTCGGAGCCGGAACCTTGACGGCCTGGAAGCGGCGCTCGAGTGAGCGATCTTTTTCGACGGACTTGCGATATTCACCCGGCGTGGTTGCGCCGATGCACTGAATTTCGCCGCGCGACAGAGCCGGCTTTAGGATGTTGGCGGCGTCGAGCGAGCCTTCGGCGGAACCAGCGCCGACGAGGGTGTGCAGCTCATCGATGAAGACGATGGAGTTCTGGCTCTCCATCAACTCCTTCATGATGGTCTTGAGCCGCTCTTCGAACTGTCCGCGATATTTTGTGCCGGCAACGATTAGAGATAGGTCGAGCGAAAGGATGCGCTTGTCGGCGAGGAACGGCGGAACATCGCCGTCGGAAATGCGCTGCGCCAAGCCCTCGACGATAGCGGTTTTGCCGACGCCGGGTTCGCCGATGAGCACCGGGTTGTTCTTGGTGCGGCGGCAGAGAATCTGGATGACGCGCTCGACTTCGCCTTCACGGCCGACGAGCGGATCGAGGGAGCCTTCTTGGGCGGCTTGGGTAAGGTCACGGGAGAATTCCGCGAGCAGCGATGTCTCTTTGGGGCGAGCGGCGGTCGTTTTTTCGCCCGACGTGCGAGCAAGTTCTTCACGCAACGTCGAGAGGCGCAAGCCGCGCTCCATCAGAATCTCGGCGCCGAAGCACTTTTCTTCGCGCAGGATGCCGAGGAGCAGGTGCTCGGTGCCGACGTGTTTCACGCCGAGGCGCTCCGCCTCTTCACCCGCCATATTGAGGATGCGCTTGCACTCCGCGCTGAGCGGCACTTCAACAGATGTTGAAATGCGTTCGCGGATCGTGATGCGTGCCTCGATCTCTTTGCGGATGGACTCGATCGATCCCTGCTGACGCAAGAAGCGGTTGGCCAGTGCTTTGTCCTCGCGCATCAGGCCGAGCAACAGGTGCTCGGTCTCGATGTACGGGCTGCCGTACTGGCTGGCTTCGTAGCGTGCAAAGAAGATGACGCGTCGCGCTTTTTCTGTATAACGTTCGAACACGATTAGCTCGCTTCTCCCCCTGGGGCCCCGCTCGCTAAGGCCGAAGCCTCGCGAGTACGCAAAACGCCGTGCTCCAAGCCCAGAATCCGGTCACATCGCGCGGCGAGCGCCAGATTGTGCGTCGCGATCAGCGACGTCAACTGGTACGTGCGATGCAAACGTTCCAAAAGCTCAAACACGGCCCAAGCATTCTGCTCGTCCAAGTCTCCGGTAGGTTCATCTGCCAGCAGCACGGCCGGCTCGGTGACGAGCGCCCGAGCGATTGCGACACGCTGCTGTTCCCCTCCCGAAAGCTCCCCTGCGCGGTGATCGGCCCGGTTGGAAAGGCCGACTTCCGCCAGCCACTTCCGCGCCGTTGCCAGCGTGGAAGTGAAATTCTCGCCGCGCAACAGCAGCGGCATAGCTACATTCTCGGTAGCTGTAAAGTCCGGCAACAATTGATGCCGCTGCCACAAAAATCCCACCGAGCGATTTCGAAAATCCGCAACGGCCGTGTCTTGATTCGATTCAATGGCTTTCGAAGCGAAGTATACTGCACCGCTTGTTGGCGTGTCTAGCGCAGCAAGCAAATGCAACAAAGTACTCTTGCCGGCGCCCGATGGCGCAACGATCGCCACCATCTCTCCGCGCCGCAAAATCAAATTTGCATCGATCAAAATTGGCAAACTTTGTGTGCCAGAGCCGTACGTTTTCTTCAGATTGCGGGCTTCGAGGATTGCGGGCGCACTCGTGGGCGCAGCCGAAGCGTTTAACCTCATCGGGCCCGGGTTTGGTTCGCTTTGTATCATTTGTTACTGGTGCTGCTAACGCCGCTTCCCCGACCGAGGCCGTTGTTACAATGAGATACTGAATTAGATGCAGTAAGTGCAATCGAAGTGCCTTCGCATGGGCTCCCGCTGAAGGCTATCCATCGCCTAATTTCTTCCCATTTGCTGCACCCGATTGCCTGCCCTGCAACGAACAACCGCCCGGTTCAATTTGAAACGCCTTTAACTCGTTTTTTATGAAAGGCTTGGGGCACCCTCTCGTGTTTCCAAAGCCGGGTGATGCCCGGCCATCCAATTGACCCGCCCTGATACCCCTGACGGGAGCAACCGAGGCACCAAAAATCGATCCAATCCTTTGCACCAGACGTTCTTGTTTTCGGCCAGTACGGTGCGATGCACGGCCGCCCGTTGTCGGATTCCCTCGCCCCGTTTCGGTGGCTTATTCATAGCGGAGAATCTCCACGGGCAATAGTCGAGAGGCGGCGCGAGCAGGCAACAACGTCGCACCGACCGAAATGGCCATCGCGGCGACCGTGATCCACATGCCGTCCCAAATACTAGGGTGAAACGGGACGTAGGGCACGGAGTAGACCTGCGGGTCGAGCGGAATCAGACGAAATGTGCCCGCGACCCACGCAAATACGTATCCGACGATTAGTCCGATCAGTGTGCCGGTTGCGCCGATCGAGATACCCTGCAAGAGAAAGATGCGGCGAATTTGATGGCGGCGCGTGCCCATCGACATCAGGACGGCGATGTCGCGCGCTTTGTCGGTCACAGTCATCGAGAGTACGACGAGCACGTTGAGGCCCGCGACGAACGTAATGAGTCCAATGAAGATGGCGGTGACCAGCTTTTCGAGGCGAAGCGCGCGGAAGAGAGCGTGGTTCTCTTCCATCCAGGTAGTGGCGGCAAAGCTTTCTCCGGCTTCGAGTTCGAGGCGCTGGGCGAATTCGTCGGCCAATTCGGGCTGATTGAGGCGAAATTCCAGGACGTTAACGATGTCGCCGGTGCCCGAAAGTTCCTGTGCCGCGGCCAGCGTCATGAAGCACCAGTTCTCGTCGTAGTCGTAGAAACCGGAGTCGAAAACGCCGGTGACGCGAAACCGACGCGTGCGGGGGACCATTCCAAACGGAGTCAGCCGGCCCTGCGGGCTCGTGAGCGTGACGTAGTCGCCGGGGTTGATTTTCCATTCCTGCGAAAGCTGCTTGCCAATGATCAGCGCTTCGATGCCGTCGCGATCGGGAGAAAAATCGAACTTGCCGGTTACGATGCGTTGCAAAGCTTCGTCATAGCGGCGTTCGCGTTCGGGATCGACGCCTTTCGCAACCACGCCTCGGGCGTCTCCGCCAAACGAAAGCAGGACGTTCTGGTAGACCGACGGAACAATCGATTTCACGCCCGGTATCTCGGCGAATTTCTTGATGAGATCTTCGTACTTTCGAATCCCACCGGTGCCTGGCCGCGCCAGCGAGATGTGCGCCTTCACGCCGAGCAGCCGATCCTGCAGCGTCTCGCGAAATCCAGTGTTCATCGAAAGGGCGATCACGAGAGTGGCGACGCCGGCCGCGACACCAAGGATGGAGAAGGCGGTTACCAAACGTAGAACGGCCGGCCGGTACGGTGAACGCAGATATCGCCGGGCGACGAACCATTCAAACTTCATGAAATGAAAGTATCATGGAGAGCAAATCGCGTGGAGGAAGGAAGGATACGCTACGCGCCTCGCGGTTCGGAAGAGTCTTCACGCGCTTCTGGGCGCAAGAGGGGGAAAAGGATGACGTCGCGAATCGACGGCGAGTCGGTCAACAGCATGGTGAGCCGATCGATCCCGATGCCTTCCCCAGCCGTCGGTGGCATACCGTGGGCTAGCGCGCGGACGTAGTCCATGTCCACTTGCTTCGGCGCTTCGTCGCCACCCTGTGCGACCTGCGCAAGGAACCGGCGCTCCTGCTCGGCGGGATCGTTGAGTTCCGAGAAGCCGTTAGCGATCTCCATGCCGGCGATGTAGATTTCGAATCGCTCGGTCAGCGAAGGGTCGTCGGGCTTTTGTTTCGAAAGGGGAGAGATATCGGTCGGGAAGTCGTAAAGGATCGTCGGCTGAACGAGGTGGTGCTCGGCCATGGTTTCGAACAAGAGGCCGGTCCATCCGCCGTCGGTGAGCGTGCCTTTCGAAGCGGCGTAGTTCGCGCCCGTCCTTTTCGCCCAAACGTTGTAGCGCTCTGTGGCGGCTTTCGGTCCACCGGGCGAGGCCAGATCGTCTAGAGACGGCGCATCGCCGAGATCGACCGGCCAATACTTAAGGATGGCTTCGCGCATCGACAATCGTTCGATGCGGGCGAAATCGAGGTCGACTTCACCGAATTTAACCTTCGTCGAACCCGTGATCGCCAGCGCCAATTGCCCAAGCAGTTGCTCGTTTAATTCCATCAGGTCGCGGTAGTTGCTGTAGGCCTCGTAAAACTCGAGCATCGTGAATTCGGGATTGTGCTGCGTGGAGATGCCTTCATTTCGAAAATTACGATTGATCTCGTACACGCGGTCAAACCCGCCCACGGTAAGACGCTTGAGATAAAGCTCGGGCGCGATTCGAAGATACAGGGCGATATCGAGCGTGTTGTGGTGTGTGATAAAAGGACGCGCCGCCGCACCGCCCGGAATCGGGTGCATCATCGGCGTCTCAACTTCGATATATCCGCGCGCGTCGAAAAAACGGCGCAATTCCTGAACGATGCGCGCGCGCGTGACGAAAACTTCGCGCGATTTTTCGTTGGCGATCAAATCGAGATAGCGCTGCCGATAGCGGAGTTCGACGTCGGTCAATCCGTGCCATTTCTCGGGCAACGGGAGCAGAGCCTTCGCCAGGAATGTAAGTTCGTCGACCCAAACCGACAATTCGCCGGTCTTGGTTCGAAACAAATGTCCACGAACGCCGACCGAGTCGCCCAGATCGAGCAGATGAAAGAGCCGGAAGGCGTGTTCGCCGACGACATCTTTTCGAATGTAGATCTGAACACGCTTGCCTGAGCCTTGCAAGTGCGCGAAACCCGCCTTGCCCATCAACCGATAGGAGACGATGCGGCCGGCGACGCGAACTTCGAGCTTGTTGGCCTCGAGATCCTGCGCGGTGGACGTTGAGTGACGCTCCGCTATCGCCGCGGGCGTGTCGCTCCAGCGAAACTCGCGCGGAAATGGGTCAAAACCCAGCGCCTTGATTTGCTCGAGCTTTTTCTGGCGCTGCTCAAACTGGTCGCGCGGCTCAAATTCCAAAGTGGGAAAATCCTTTCGCAAAGTCACGGCAGTATAGCGGCGCGTGTGTGCGAAGGGCAAGAAACGAGGTGAGGCGCAAAATGGGAAACGCCGAGACGACGTACCCGTACTCGTATCGCTTGAACCAAGGAGTAAGTTAATTGTTCAGTTAGACAGATGACGGCAGCGAAGAATGGTGCATCACTTCCTGTGGATTTTGCTATACTGCCGGGCGGTGGGGGTTTCGATACCTGTGCGGATTCGCGCGCTTCCCTCGGTTCAAGACGACTGGTGCGCATGGTTGCCGAAAGAAAAGGACCAGGCGTTCAGTACATTTGTGCGTCAACTGGAATCTGCGTACGTCATGTTCAGCGTCGCGCTGAACGACGCGCTTGAGCTGCGCCAAACGGGATTGGTGGCGAAGGCAGGTCAGGCAGTTTACGTAACGCCTGACCTGGCAACGCGCCTCTCCGGCAACGTGGCGGCCCTGCTGCGAGCGCTGGCGAGTCACGCCAAGCATTACGGTACGATTCCGAACGCCGCGCCCCTCGCTGCGGCAAATTTTCTTGGTCCCAAAGAGCAGCGAACGGCAAGGATGAGCGACCTGCTCAGCCGCGTGCTGCTGACCCAGCGGTCGCAGTTCCTGCACAAGATCGGGACGCTCGAGGAGATGGTGGGCGACCTTGGTAAGGACTTCCGATTTACGGTGGAAAACCTTTCGAGCGGCGGCTCGTCGAACCCAGACGCCGACTGGAAGGTGGTCGATGCGGTTCACTACGACCTCAACACCTGCCTCCGGGAGGCCATCGTCCTTCTAAAGTCGTTTTTGGTGGTTCTACCCGACGACCAGCTGGTGACCTTTCAACGAGCCGTGCGCTCCCAGGTTCAGGCGACGGAGGGCACGCATCCCCCGCGGGGCCGTCTCCTCCGGCATAGACGCATGGCGTCTGTCGGAGGAGAATAGGTTCGTTCGCTCGTTCTCGAAGCCGCCGGTGAGCCCGGCCGAACTGTCAGGCATTCCGAAGGAAAGATACAGGGACCCGCATAATTCTCAAGTACCGCGGGTTTTATAGCAAAGACAACTCCAGGAGGTATCCGGTGCATCCGAACGGTTGGATGCGCCGTATGCGGACCGTTGGCCCGAAACAGACCAGTCGATCCTAGCGTGTCAACCCCTTCTCAGCCTAAGCCGCTGGTGGAGGCGGACGCCATTCGTCTGGCTCAGGCCGGAAACGGGGCGGCGTTCGAGTATTTGTACGAGCTTCACGGGCGCCGCGTTTACGCGCTGTGCCTCCGGATGGTCGGCAATCCATCCGACGCGGAAGACCTGATGCAGGAGGCGTTTCTTCAGCTCTTCCGTAAGATCGGTACCTTCCGGGGCGAGTCGGCGTTTTCGACCTGGCTGCACAGGATGACGGTCAATGTGGTCCTGATGCGGCTGAGGAAGAAGTCACTGCCGGTCGCGTCGCTGGAGGAGACCACGGAACCGGATGAGGAGACCGGCGGCCCGAGAAAAGATCCTGGGGCGCCCGATCTAAGGCTCAGCGGTGCGGTGGACCGGGTCAATCTGGAACGGTCGATCGAGAAGTTGCCCCCGGGTTATCGGACGGTGTTCACGCTCCATGATGTTCAGGGGTATGAGCACAACGAAATCGCCGAAATCATGGGGTGTTCGGTGGGCAATTCCAAGTCGCAGTTGCATAAGGCCCGCACGAAATTGCGTGACCTGTTGCAGGAAGAGATCAGGGAACAGGCCAGGCAAGTACGTCATGCCGCGAAAGCGCAGACGGGGCACAGCGGTTGAGCTACAATATTCACAGTTTCGGGGTGGTTGTCAGCGACGAAGACAGACCGCATGATTCACTCGAAAATCAAGCGGGCAAGCCTACTGTCGTCTCGTCAAACGGAGTGAAGGGCCATGCAGTGTAAAGAAGTGGAAGTCGTCCTTGAAAACGAGGGTTGGACACCTCTGCCGGAAGCGGCGCGTGAACACGTAGCCGGTTGCGGCGCTTGCCAGAGCCTGGTCGAAGATCTGACCTCGATCGTTGCCACGGCTCATCTGCTCCCCGCGGAAGTCGAACCTCCCGCGCGCGTGTGGCATTCCTTAAAAGCACAACTCGAAGAAGAAGGCATCATCAAGCCGCCGGCTGCGGTACGAACGCCATTTTGGGTCGGCTTCCAGGATTTGTTCCGGTCGCGAGCGCTGGCGACGGCAGCGGTAGGCATACTTGTGGTCGCAGCAGTGGGTCTGCAATTCCAACACCCCGCCGCGCCACAGACCGAAGCGCGCAACGTTTACGACGACACGGCTATGGTGTTGAGCGCCGATGAGGCCAGCCTGAACGAAGGGAATCTCGCCGCGACACCGGTCGACATATCCCTCCATCAGAACCTCGACATCGTTGACAAATTTATCGCGGACTGCGAGCAGCGCATGAAGGACAATCCGGGCGACGATCTCGCGCGAGAGTATTTGACGGGCGCTTACGAACAAAAGGCCGAGTTGTTGTCTGCGATGATGGACCGACGGGGGAGCGTAAACTGAGATGAACGCGCAAACGATAGGTCGCAGCATTCTGCCCATGCTGGGAGCCGGTGTTCTGTTGTGGTCATACGCGCCCACGGCCCGGGGCACCGAACACTTCGAGAAGCATTTTCCCGTCAAGGGCCATCCGGTTGTCTGCATTCACAATATCGGGGACGGCCGCATTGAAGTGAAGTCGTCGAAGAATCAGGAAGTCATTGTCGCGGGCACAGCTGCTTCCAAAAAAGTTTCGTTGGAGACCGAGGCGCCGGGTGATCGCATCGACGTATCGCCGGTGGTGGTGGATTCCAGCGCGTCGCCGAGCGAACTCGAAGTCAATTTCCAGCTCACCGTGCCGGAAGAGACCGAACTTGAGCTGAAAACGCAGACCGGGCTGATCTACGTCGAGCAGGTGATCGGCGACATGACCCTGCAAAGCGTCGCCGGCGACATTCACCTGAAAGAAGTTTCGGGTTACATCGTCGTGCGGACGATGCACGGTTCGCTGATCTGCGCCCAGTGCGCGGGCAAGCTCGATTTCAACACCGTGAGCGGCAATGCACAGCTGTTGCAGCCCGGGCTGACCAGCGTGAACCTGTTCACGACATCGGGAAACATTCTCTTTGACGGCGATTTCATTCGCACCGGGATTTACACGATGCGAAGCGGCAAAGGCACCGTTGAAGTCCATTTCTCGGGCAACGATTCGTTCGATCTGAACGCGCAGACCGCCACCGGCACCGTGGACAATCAGGCGGAAGCGTTCCTCAAGCCTGACTCGCACGGCATGAAGCACATGGCTTCCAAATTCACGAAGGGATTGTTCGGTACCGTTGGCAACGGTTTGGCCAAGGTCGAGCTGTCCTCCTACAGTGGTACAATCCGCATCTTGAAGCGCGATTAGTTCGCTTCGTTGCAACTTCGCGTTTCTTTTTTTGTCTCGCTTGCGATTTGCGAGGTGACGGCGCGTTTATTGGAGTGCCGCCTGTTCGCCACGAGTTCATGACCCAACCGCTCCCTCCACGCACTCCGCCGCCGCAATCGCGCGTTCCGATGCTGTGCCTGGCCGGATTCATGGGCTCGGGCAAGACGACCGTCGGCACATTACTGGCACGTCAGCTTGCGTGGCGCTTCGTCGATCTTGACGATCGCATCGAGGCCGCGGCCGGACTGCGGATTTCCGAAATTTTCGAGCGGCTCGGCGAAACGGCGTTTCGCCAGATCGAAGCCGACCAATTGCGCGCAACGCTGGGCCGCGTATTCGAACTGAGGGAGTCGATCGTGCTCGCGCTCGGCGGCGGCACGTACGCACAGCAAGGCGCGCCCGAATTCCTGCGCGCTGCGAACGTGCCGGTGGTGTGGCTCGATTCGCCCGTCGAAGTATTGCTGGCCCGGTGCATGACAATGACGGGGCGCCCGCTGTTTCGCGACGAAGCGAGCTTCCGCGCGCTCTACGCGCAGCGATTGCCGTCGTATCAACTCGCGGAGCATCGCGTGGACAGCTCCGGCGAGCCGGCGCGTGTTGTCTCCGAAATTCTCAGCCGCGGGATCGTTTCCGTCGGCGGCCGCGAAGCGCATCTCGTCGTCGATAAACCTCAACCTTGACCGACACGTCTCTACCGTATTGATCGCGCTCACCACCCGTTACCTTTCTGGGCGCACCCTCCCACTGCAGCCGCGGCTCTCGCCCTGCCTCGTGTCACACTTGCCTGCTAAGGGGAAGGTACGATGCAAAACCAATCCGCCGGCTTCGGACCAAAAATTTTCACCTACGCGATGGCGATCCTCTTCGTGTGCACGACACTGACCATCGCTGCGCAGAAGAAAAGCGCCGCTCCGGTAGCCAACTCCGTGTTCGCACAAGACAAAGGCAAATTCACGATTCAGCTCGACGGTAAATCCGTCGGCCACGAAGAATTCGAGCTCGCGCATGCCGGCGCTGGATGGACCGCTCGCAGCACGACCGACATCGCGCCGCCAGAAGCCGCTGCGTCCCGTATCTCTGGAACTCTCACGCTACAGCCCGACGGCGCACCGATTAGCTACGAATGGCAATCGCAGGCCGACAAAACCAACGGTGCGCGCATCCTTTTCGCAAACGGCGTCGCCAAAATCACGCTGCAAATGCAAGGCGCGAAGCCCTTCGAACAGGACATGAGCTTCGGTTCGCCGATGATCGCTGTGCTCGACAACAATCTTTACTATCAGTACGCCGTGCTCGCTCACGTCTACGATTGGTCCAAGGGCGGTACGCAAACGCTTCCCGTTCTCATTCCGCAGGAGCTGACTCCAGGCTCGATCACCGTGGAATCCGCCGGTTCAGTGACCGCCGGGGGCAAAACCTACGACGGACTTCGCGTCGCTACATCCGATCTCGAAGTGCTGCTCTATCTCGATTCGAACCATCGACTGTTGCGCCTCGAAGTGCCATCGGCCAAAGTGTCGGTCGTTCGCGACTAACACCGCTCAAGCGTTCTCGCTCAAAAATTACGCATGCTTTCTCGCGGTTCCGTGGCGATCTATTGGCTCGTCATATCTTCCTTCCATCTCGAAACCTCTCTTGCAGATTACAGCGTCATCCTAAATCTCACGAAACTTCTGCCAACAATTTTCGTACCTCTATCCAGCCCGAAACCCGTCGGCCCGCCAAGTCCTTTGTGCAGCACGGTGACTGGAGACTTTCGATGCAATCTTTTCTGCAGCAGCTGAAGCAAGTCCTACGCCGCCTGCGCATGTCGCCGCTCTTCACAACCATAACGCTGATCACCCTGGCTGCTGGGATCGGGGCCAACACGCTTATTTTCAGCGTCGTAGAAGGCGTTCTGATCAAGCCGCTTCCCTACTCCGATCCCCAGCGCCTCGTTGGGGTCTGGCACACGGCTCCCGGTATTCAGATCAAAGATCTCAACATGGCGCCCTCGCATTATTTCATCTACCGCGAGCAGGGCAAGACCTTTCAGGACGTTGCCATGTATCAGGGCGATTCCCTCAGCGTCACCGGAGTGAACGAGCCTGAACAGGTCGACGCGCTCGACGTAACCGAAACGCTCTTCCCGCTCCTCGGCGTCGCACCTGTCGCCGGCCGCCTCTTCTCCTCCGAAGACGCTCAGCCCAACGCTCCCAAAACCGCGATGATTGGTTACGGCTATTGGATGAGCAAATTCGGCGGCGACCGCTTGCTGGTCGGCCGCACCATCCTTACCGACGGCGACAGCCGCCTCGTCGTCGGCATTCTTCCACGTTCGTTTCACTTCCTCGATGACCGCGATCCCGCCGTCGTAATCCCCTTCCAATTCGATCGCAGCAAAATGAAGCTGGGTAACTACAGTTATAACGGCCTCGCGCGTCTCAAACCGGGTGTGACGCTTGAACAAGCCAACGCCGACGTCGCTCGCATGTTGCCGATCGTCATGAACGCATTCCCGGCGCCCGAAGGTTTCAGCATCAAGTTGTTTGAGAATGCCCACATCGGTCCGAATATCCGTCCGCTCAAGCAAGACGTTGTCGGTGACATCGGAAATGTTCTCTGGATTGTGATGGCCTCGATCGGCCTGGTGATGCTCATTGTTTGCGCCAACGTGGCCAACTTGCTTTTGGTCCGCGTCGAAAACCGCCGTCAGGAACTCGCGCTTCGCGCCGCGCTCGGCGCCGGACGCGGCCGCATCGCTGGTGAACTCTTCTTCGAAAGCGCAATCCTTGGCTTCCTCGGCAGCATCGTCGGCCTGCTGCTCGCCTTCGTCGGCCTTCGCATTCTCACTTCCGTCGCGCCCGAAAATCTGCCGCGCATTCACGAAATCGGCATCGACGGCCCGGTGCTGCTATTCACACTGGTTGTGGCTTTAATCGCCAGCGCGCTCTTCGCGTGCATTCCGATCTTCAAATACGCCGGTGTGCGCCTCAGTACGGGCATTCGCGAAGGCGGCCGCGCACTCAGTTCCAGCCGCGAGCAACACCGCGCTCGCAACGTCCTCGTTGTTGTACAGGTTGCGCTCGCTCTCGTGTTACTGATCTGCTCCGGCTTGATGATTCGCACCTTTCACGCGCTCACCAAGGTCAATCCAGGCTTCACGCGCGCCGATCAGCTTCAAATCTTCCACATCATGATTCCCGACACGCAGGTCAAGAACAACGAAGCCGCTCTTCGCATGCAACAGGAAATCCAGAAACGCATTGCCGCGATCCTTGGGACGACTTCGGTCGCGATGGACACCGCCGTGCCGATGATGGGCAATTCATCCAACGATCCCGTTCTTGTCGAAGGACGCTCCTACGCGGAAGGCGAGTTCCCCGCGTTGCGCCGGTTCAAATTCATCGCTCCCGGCACCTTCACCACTCTGGGAATTCCGATGATCGCCGGGCGCGACTACACCTGGGACGATCTTTACCAAAATCACGACGTCACTATTGTTTCCGAAAATACCGCGCGTGAGCTCTTTCAGGATCCACAGAGCGCAGTTGGCAAACGAATCCGCGTCGCCACCACCGATCCCTTCCGCGAGATTATCGGCGTCGTCGGCAACGTTTACGATGATGGCGTCAACGAAAAGGCGCCCACATCCGTCTACTGGCCGCTCATGATGCAGAAATTCGAGGGGCAAGAGAACATGCTGCGTCGCGATGTTTCCTACGTCATTCGCAATTCGCATGCAGGCTCGGAAAATCTGATGAAAGATGTCCGTGCGGCCGTCTGGGCCGTAAATCCAAATCTGCCGCTCTCCAGCGTTCACACGCTTCAATATTTCTACGATCGATCGCTGGCCCGGACTTCGTTCACGCTGATCATGATCGGAATCGCCGGCAGCATGGCGTTGCTTCTCGGCGTCGTGGGCCTCTACGGTGTGATCGCCTATTCGGTCTCGCAGCGTAAGCGCGAAATTGGCATCCGCATGGCGCTCGGTGCCCAGAGCGAAGTCGTCACCGGAATGTTCGTCCGCCACGGACTGATCCTCACTGGCATCGGTGTCGGCTGCGGCCTGGTCGCCGCGCTCCTCCTGATGCGCTTCATGTCCTCCGTCCTGTTCGGCGTAAGCCCGATCGATCCCGTAACATACATCGCCGTCTCCGTAGGCCTGGCCGCCACCGCGCTGCTGGCCAGCTACGTCCCGTCGCGCCGCGCCGCCACCGTAGACCCAGTCGATGCCCTCCGCGCCGAATAGCTGAATTTCGTCACATCCTGCATCCCCACGAGCCGTGCCCATCCTAAGCACGAAGAAGTCCCGAGAAGGTTTTTTGCCGTTTAACCATCCGAAACACAGCCGACATCAAAACAAAAATGATGTTGTGACATGCAAACAAGCTTTTGAATTGATGGGACGCGATAAAGCGTTTCGCGCAATGGTCCATTCCATGAACACGCTCTTGATCAAAAAAAGCGTTTACACCACAGAAGAATTCGAGCAGCGTCTCAGCGAGCACCTAATCCACTTTAAGAGGTCTTTTTCGGCAAGAACGGCCTCAGCGGATGCTTCTTCCGCAACTTCGATCTCCAATCGTTGGGTTCCTCTTTGGGGTGGGTAGATTCGCAAGTAGCCGTATCTTCGCAGTTCGTGGTTCCCTACGGAACGCGCGAAGCAGACCTCTCGGCAAGATACCTCTGGCAGTTTTTTGTGTTCCTCTGCCACGGCCGAGATGATCCATCAAGTGCAGCAGATCGCGTCGCAATCGGCAAAAAGAAATGCGACGCGACCCGAATCCGGGTCGCGTCGCCGTTTGCTCTGCGTAAAGAATGCTTATCGCGCCAGGGGCCGTTGAAACACCGGCGCACCGGGGCGGCGCAACGGATATCCATGCGGATGCCCGTGTACGTGCGTCAATGCGTTGCCGTTCGAATGACCGGGATGCGCGATGTGACCGTTGCCGTTACCGATTCCCGTCGCCGTCTGAGGCAAGCGCGCGGGATTACCGATAGGGCGGAGATTGGTCGCCGGTACCGCGCCGACGTGATCACTGATCGCTTGCAGCCTCTTCAGGATCGACTGCCACTGTTCCCAATCGAGCTGCCGCAGGAACGGCCGCAGACCCTGAATGAACGGATCTTCGAGCAGCGCTTCGCCATCCGATTCCGGAATGAAGAAGCGATTGAGTCCGACGTTGAGCGCCTCGGAAATCTTTTCGAGTGTGCCCAAGCTCGGCGTCATCTGCCCGCTCTCGATGCGCGACAAATAGGATCGCGACACCTTCGAGCGTGATTGCAGTTGGCTCTGCGTCATCGATCGCGATTCGCGCAGCTGTCGAATACGCTGCCCGATATTCTCGACCGTCTCGCGGTTGGCGAACTTCTCCGATGATGCTTCGGCGCCAGTCTCTTCCGCGGGTGCTGCTGGAGGAATTAAAAACTCCAGCCGCTGTGGCAAGGCCCGTACGCAACGACGGCAATTGCCGGTCCGCGTCCGATACTGCACCAATCCGCAAGTCTTGCAGCGAATGACTTCGCGATCCATTTCCAATGAACTTATCGTCTCTTTTTCGAGTTGTAGGGACACCAGGTGCTCCTCGCTGACTTTGTCCGGCGTGCGGATAGGAGAGGAACGTCGGAACGTACTTCGGGGGGGAAGGCAGTAACTGGCGCGACGGGGAGTATCTTTCACCAGCGAGACTCTGTCAAGAGTATTTTTAGATTTTTTTTAGGCATTCAACCGCGCTTCTCCCGGTTTACGCCCGGTATTCGCCTGTTCCTGTGATCAGGCGAAAACGCTAAATTCCGTCGTCGCTGCGACTTCCCGCTACACTTTCGCCTCGGTTCAAATGCATCGCGGAAATGGAAAACTTTTTCTCGTCGTGCTCTGCGATACACTATCTTTCCAGTTGGGGAGACCTCACCATGCCGACGCGCAACGACGCTTGGAAATTGCTCTGCGAATACACCCAATCCGAAAGCCTGCGCAAACACATGCTCGCGGTCGAAACCTGCGTTCGCGCCTACGCCCGAAAAAATAATGCCGACGAAGATATCTGGGGCCTTGCCGCGCTACTGCATGATTTCGACTACGAGCGCTGGCCAAACAACGATCACGCCGCCGACAAAGAACATCCCGCCGAAGGCGCAAGAATCCTGAAGGACCTGGGCTACTCCGACGAAATCACGCGCGCGATTCTCTCGCACGCGGATTATTCCGGTGTCGCCCGCCAGTCTGCACTCGAGCACACGCTGTTTGCTTGCGACGAACTCGCCGGCTTTCTCACGGCCTGCACGTACGTTCGCCCGTCAAAGAGTATTTTGGATCTGGAAGCCGACTCGGTGAAAAAACGAATGAAGGATAAAGCCTTCGCTCGCGGCGTTTCGCGCGACGACGTTCGCAAAGGCGCCGAAGAACTCGGCGTGCCGCTCGAAGAGCACGTCGCGTTCTGCATTAAGGCGATGCGCGAGAATGCCGACGCGCTCGGTCTTCGCGGAAACATAGCCTCGCAGTCCGCGGCGAGCTGAATGGGTCGCATCGTCGCATCGCCACTGCGACATGTATCTAAGGCGTCTGCACCGTTTGCGGCGCGCTTCGAACCGCCGCCGGGGCGTGCCCCGCATAATGCGCATAGACAAAGATCGCGCTCGCGAATAGCACCGCCGCCGCAACCCACGTCACTACGCTCGCCGTAAACCAGATCCGCGCCCGCTCCGACCGCAAAAATCCGCCTCGCATAAACACGCTCTCACGCCGCGGCTCGGTCTTTTGCGTCGCGCCAACCATCGCTGGGGTATCGGCGTAGCTTACTTTGGCGAGGAAGCCATATCCGCGGCGCGGGATCGTCTGAATGAAAATCGCGCTCTCGCTCGTGTCGCCCAGTATCTGCCGAAGCTTATTGACCGTCGTGTTCACGTTCGCGTCGTAGTTCAGATGCGCATCGCGCGGCCACAACCGATTTCGCAGCTGTTCTCGGGTCACGAGTTCCCCCGGCGACTCCACCAGAACGAGCAACGCCTGATACACCTTGCCCTGAATCTTGATCGGCTGGCTCCCGCGCGTCAGCCGCTGCTCACGCAAATCCATTTCGAAGTCGCCAAACGAAACGTATCGCACCGCGATACTCGTTCTCTGTCGCGCGTCAAGACTGCTCAATGGGAGGGACGCGCCATTGCCACCCAGCGGCACGGGCAGCCCATTCACCGGTATCGGATTTCCGTTCAGTCGCTCGATCTCTTGCCCGTTCGCCTGACTCTGTTTCCAAGGGAATCCAACGTTCATGAAACACCCCTATCCGTCGGGGAAAAGCCGGTCGCTCCAACGAACGCCCGCTACCCGGTGTTCTTGTCTCACGGAGGCCGCCACTCGCGACGGGCTCCTTACACTTGCTGGGAAAACTCCACGACTTGACAAGCTGTGCTTTCAGGTATATCTTGAATTGTATATACAAGTCAAGAGTTCACTTTGAGTTTTGCCTTGTCCACGCATCTCCCTCAACTCGACCTTCGCGGCACCGGTTACTGCGCGTCCCTCAATTTTCGCAGAACCGCACGCGCCGTCACCCGGCTTTACGACCTCGCATTCCAAGGTACCGGCATCCGCTCGACACAATTCACCATCCTGATTGGCGTGGCCAAGACCCAACCCACCTCGATGAGCGCCCTTGGATCGATGTTAGTAATTGATTCGACGACACTTACGAGGAGCTTAGCCAAACTTCAAAAGCAAGGCTTGTTAACCATCTCAAAGCGGGGCACTCGCCGCCAGCGCTTCGTGACCCTGACGCCGGAAGGCGAAAAGTCGCTCGCCAAGAGCCTGCCCGGCTGGAAAGTCGCCCAAGAGCGCTTCGTCCAGGCCGTAGGCGCCGAGTTCTGGCTCGGCTTCCGAAGCGAACTCGAGCGCCTGGCCCACCTTGCCGTTCGTCTGGAAGCGCCCGGCGGGGAGGCCGCCCAGGTCACGCCCTCCCCGTAGGCGCTCGCCCGCTCAGCTGGGTGAGGCAACCGTCCTCCGGCTGCAATCTCGGGCACTTCCACAATTCGCGTCCCTGCGGGGGGGCGCCTCGACGCTCCGCACCAGCGTCGCCACCATCTGCTCGAGCGTCACCAATCCCAACCGCGTCGCCCCCTCGCGCATGGTCGGTATCTGCCGCGCCAGCCCATACCCCGGCTTCCGCAGATAAGGCCAGTAATGCCCCGGACCCAGCACCACCACGGGCGCAAAATCGTTGCGTTCAGCCCGCTCGCGCGAATCATCTCTTCGCATTGGCTCCGCACCTCGACGTAGGCGCGCATCACCGGCGCGGGATGCGCGACGCTACTGTACACGAAGTGCCGGACACCATTCGCCACTGCCGCCTGCACCGACTGCTCGCACGAACGTAAATCGATCTCGCGAAACTGCCGCGCCTTGGTCGGACTGGGATGGGCCACCCCCAACAGCTGCACAAATGTATCAGCCCCATTTTTTCGAGAAACGTGGAGGCATCGAGAGCATCGCCAAAACTGGGGCGCAATTCGCCGAAAGCTTCCGCTCCGATCCCGCCCGCACAAGCCCGCTAACAGAATGTCCGCGCCGCGCCAATTCGCCCGCGAGGCGGCCACCCACATAACCAGTGGCCCCTGCGATGAAGGCCCGCCGCACCGCTCCGTTCCTCCCTCACTCCGTCAAATATTTGGTTCGAACCGTGGAAGTACCGCACTCAGTGGCGGCATGGTATCAGCCAATACGTGAATCGCGCACAAATGGATTGCCGCTCCGCTCACTCGAATCCAGCCGCCGCGCCTCTTTCCTCGATAAGAAAAAAGCGTAGAATGGCCCCATGGCCAAAAAACCAGACGGCACAATCCAGGCAATCTGCCCCTGCTGCAACGCCAAGTTGATCGTCGACGCATCCCTGGGCGTCGTCCTCTCGCACGAAGCCCCGCCGAAAGCCGGCCCGGGCGTGGACCTCACCGACGCCGCCAACATCCTCGCCGAGCAAAATCGTCAGCGCGAAGACAAATTCGCCGACTCCTGGTTCCAGGAATCCAACAAAGAAGACATCCTTGCCAAAAAATTCGAAGAAGCCATGAAGAAAGCCAAAGACGGTCCAATCTCCAAACCAATCCGCGACTTCGACCTCGACTAATCGCCCAAATCACTAAACTCGACTCGACTCGATTCGCCCCGCCATCTCGCTCTCGTTTCGTTCTGTCTTTCCCTCTCGTTCCCTTCGTGCCCCCGTGCCTCCGAGGCTAGTCTTCAGGTTTTTCTCCCGTCCGAGTTAAACTTCCTTGAACCATGTCCAGCACCCGAAAAATTTTCCTCCTCCATCTCCGCACCGGCACTCTAACGCTCGGCAAACGCACCCTACTGATGGGCGTCCTCAACATCACCCCCGACAGCTTCTCCGACGGCGGACAATTCTTCGCCCACGATCGCGCAATCCAACAAGCCCTGGCTTTGGATAAAGCAGGCGCGGACATCCTCGACATCGGCGCCGAATCCACCCGCCCCGGCTCCGCCGAAATTTCGGTAGTCGAAGAACTGCGCCGCCTCCTCCCCGTCCTCCAAGCCCTCCGCGGCAAACTAAAAATCCCCATCTCCATTGACACCCGCAAATCCGCTGTCGCCGAAATCGCCCTAGGCGCCGGCGCCCAAATCATCAACGACGTCTCCGGCCTCAAGCACGATCCGCGCATCGCTGAAATCGCTGCTGCCCACAACTGCCCGCTGATCCTCATGCATATGCGCGGCGAGCCCGGTACGATGCAAAAAACCGCCTTCGCCCAAAATGTTTTGCAAGACGTCACCAAAGGCCTCCGCACATCGATCGCAGTCGCGCGCACAGCCGGGGTCGCGAAATCGCAAATCATCCTCGACCCCGGTATCGGCTTCGGCAAAAGCTTCGCCCAAAATTACGAGCTACTCCAGAAACTCCCCGACCTCGCAAAACTCGGCTACCCTCTGATGATCGGCACATCGCGCAAAGGCTTCCTGGGCGCCACCCTGGCGAGCGCTGGCCACAACGTATCGCCGAGCCGCCTCCATCAACGCCAACCTAAACCAAAACCAATCCCCGCCGACCAACGCCTCTTCGCCACCGCCGCCACCGTCACCGCCAGCATCCTCGTCGGGGCTCACATCGTTCGCGTCCACGACGTCGCCGAAATGGCCCAAGTCGCCGCCGTCGCCGACCGCATCCTCCGCCCTCGCTAAGACAAAATTGAATGGCGGAGTGTGCGCGAACTTGTGTAACGGCTGATGCGGGCCGACTCTGTGGTGACTTTGCAGGGGCGAGCTTTAGCGCGCCCTCGATCCTCACCGCCACTACTCCGTAGGCCGCAACCAACGCGCCGTGAATTCCCTAGCTCTCCCGCCAATTTCCCGCTACAATCCTTCCAAGTAAGACTCCGTTGCAGCGCATGTCCTTCCGCGAACCGCAACGATGACTGGTGAAATCAGATGAAAATCGTCATCGTCGATACCCCGGCAGTTTCCTAAGCTCGAGCCGCGCCTCGCGCGGACCCGGTTTCTCTCTCATAGTTTTTGAGTTGATATTTGTTCAGCCGCGCCGTAAGCGTCTGCATCTGCAGCCGCATTCGCGCAGAAATGTAAAAGGTTGAAATGGAAACGCAGCAGCAACTCACTCTGGACTCGACGACAGCGCCGGTCCCCATCTGGCAGTCGATCCGCGAAGCCCTCCGCGGCTCGCACCAGGATTTCACCAGCGTCAGCCTCAATCGCGCCATCTTGCTTCTCGCGATCCCGATGGTGCTCGAAATGGTGCTCGAATCGCTCTTCGCCGTAGTCGACGTCTTCTGGGTCGGCCGCCTAGGCGCCGATGCCGTAGCCACCATCGGCCTGACGGAATCGCTCCTCAGCCTCGTCTTCGCGGTCGGCCTTGGCCTCAGTATGTCCACTACCGCCATGGTCGCGCGCCGCATCGGCGAAAAAGATCCCGAGGGCGCCGCCGTCGCCGCGGTGCAAGCGGTCATCCTCGGCGTCACGACGACCATCATCGTCGGCGTCCCCAGCTTCCTCTTCGCGCCTCACCTCCTGAAGCTGATGGGCGGTTCGCCTCAGCTCGTCGCCACCGGTTCCGGCTACGCCCGCATCGCACTCGGCGGCTCAGGCGCCATCATGATGCTCTTCCTCAACAACGCCATCTTCCGCGGAGCCGGCGACGCCGCCATCGCCATGCGCCTACTCTGGGTCTCCAACATCATCAACCTGGTCCTCGACCCATGCCTGATCTTCGGCCTCGGTCCATTTCCAAAACTCGGCGTCACCGGCGCCGCACTCGCTACTCTCACCGGGCGCAGCATCGGCGTCTTCTACCAGTTCTACCGTCTGATGCGTGGCAGCGAACGCATCCGCATCCTGCGCAGTCAGCTACGCGTAAACCTAGGGGTGCTCGTGCGCCTGCTCCGTGTCTCCCTGCTCGGCATAGCGCAATTCGCCATCGCCCACACCAGTTGGATCGGCCTCGTCCGCATCGTCAGCATATTCGGATCGGCCGCTCTCGCCGGCTACACCATCGCCATTCGCATCGTCATCTTCATCATTCTCCCCTCGTGGGGACTCAGCAACGCCGCCGCAACGCTGGTCGGCCAAAACCTCGGCGCAAAACGTCCCGACCGCGCCGAACAATCGGTCTGGCGCACCGGCTTCTACAACATGCTGTTCCTCGGCAGCGTCGGCCTGTTCTTCATCCTTTTCGCCGAGCCCGTCGTCCGCCTCTTCACGCAGGACCCCGCGGTCATCCCGCTAGCCGCCTCGTGTCTCCGCATCGTCAGTTGCGGGAACATCGGTTTTGCCTACGGCATGGTCATGCTCCAAGCCTTCAACGGCGCCGGCGACACGCTCACCCCGACATGGGTGAACCTCTTCGGCTTCTGGATCCTCGAGATCCCTCTAGCCTATTTCCTGGCCATCCCCGCCCACCTGCAATCCAAGGGCGTCTTCATCTCCATCGTGGTCGCTGAAGGAGCCATCGCCATAGCAGGCGCCATCCTCTTCAAACGCGGCCGCTGGAAACTCCAAAAGATTTAACCCCTCAACGTGTAAGGGCGCAGCACCGCTGCGCCCCCAACGCCCAGCCATAGCCGTCCGCCCTGGTTTTGTACGGGCGTGGCTTCAGCGCGCCCAGGCACCCAAACACTGCGTCTTGCTCTCATCCATTTTCGATCCCGACCGACCAACCAACTCGTCATTTTCGAGCGAAGCCGTCCGATGCCTTTACTTCGGCCTACGGAGAGAACTGCCTCGTCGAGGTCCGCAACGACCAAGGTTCCCCCTCCACGCCCAACGCGCGCTTTAACATCAAGTCACGGGCACCGCCTTCCCGCCTCCGCAACCCCCTCTCTCATGCGAAAATAAATCCCTAAACGAAATGCCCCTGACCCTCCAAGTCATGAAATTCGGCGGCACCTCCGTAGGCGACGCCAACTGCATCCACCGCGCCACCACGATCATCGAAACGACCGCCGCCCAACGCCCCGTCGTCGTGGTCGTCTCCGCAATGTCCGGCGTCACCAACCGCCTCGTCAACGCCTCCCAACGCGCCGAGCAAGGCGAACAAGACTTTATCTCCCCGCTTATCGTCGATCTTCACACGCAACACATCACCGCCCTCGAATCCCTCACCGCCAACAACGCCTCCCGCGCGCAAACCGCCACCGCCATCCGCGAAGTCCTGGCCGAACTCGAACGGCTCCTCTGCGGCACCGCGCTGTTGCGCGAGCTCACCCCTCGCGCGCTCGACGCCATCTCCGGCATCGGTGAACGCCTCTCCGCCCCGCTCGTCGCCGCTGCCGTCAACGCCCTCGGCGTAAAAGCCGTCGCCATCTCCGCCACCGAACTTATCGTCAGCGACCCGCACCACGGCCGCGCCGAGCCCTTGATGGGTCCGACAAAAAATCGCGCCACCGCGCGACTAAAGCCTTTGCTCGATCAACGCATCGTCCCCATCGTCACTGGCTTTATCGCCGCCACTCCCGAAGGCGTGCAGACCACGCTCGGCCGCGGCGGCTCCGACTATTCCGCCACGATCCTGGGCGCCGCTCTCGACGCGCAGGAAACCGTCATCTGGACCGACGTAGACGGCGTGAAAACGGCCGACCCGCGTCTGGTCCCCGGAGCGCAAACCATCCCCGAAATTTCCTACAACGAAGCCGCCGAGCTAGCCTATTTCGGCGCGAAGGTTTTGCACCCGAACACGCTGCGCCCCGTCACCGCCGCCGGCGTCCCCGTCTGGATTCGCAACAGCTTTAAGCCCGAAAATCTCGGGACCAAAATCACCGCCAAGGGCAACTCAACCGCCGGCGGCGTCAAAGCCCTCACAGCCATTAAAGACGTCACCATGATCACCGTCGGCGGCCCCGGCATCGTCGGCCTCCCCGACGTCCTCGCCCGCAGCTTCGCCGCCACCGCCGCCACGCGCTCTAACGTCTTCCTCGTCTCTCAATCCTCATCGCAAAACGACATCTGCTTCGTCATCTCCAGCGCCGACGAAAAGCGCGCCCTCGCCGCCCTCCGCGAAGCCTTCGCCCCAGAAATCGCCGAGCAAACCGTCGAGCACGTCAACACCAATCCTGACGTGGCCATCGTCGCCGCCGTCGGCGAAAACATGCGCGGCATCCCCGGCGTCGCCGGCCGCATCTTCACCGCCATCGGCCGCGAAAGCGTGAACATTATGGCCATCGCCCAGGGCTCCAGCGAATACAACATCTCCCTGGTAGTGGAAGAACACGCGATGCAGCGCGCCCTAACCACCCTCCACAAAGAATTCCGCCTCCACGAGTCCGCCGAAATCCCCACCCTGTAGCCGCCCGCTTCCGGGCGGGGTTTAGATGCCACAAAACCATCCCACCCCTCTACGCGCAAACGATCCGTTACAATCTCCCTTCCGTCCCCCTCACTTCCCCGCTAACTCAAACACCGGATACTTTCCCGCAATCTCCCGAAACGCCTCCACCGGCGCCCCCGCCGGCACGGGAAAAAATTTCCCAACCGCACTCGAATACCGCTCCAAATAATCCTTCAAAATCGGCGGCTTCTCCGCATCCCCAATCGCCCGCAATGCAAACGTCTGCCGGTAACTCCCTCGCTTCAACGCAATTTCCCCGGCCGCCTCCGCATTCCGCACCCACTGCGTCCGTCCTCTCGGCGCAACCAGAATCCGCTTCCCTCCAATCTCCATCAGGTTCACCGGCAACGCATAAACTTTCCCACTCGTACGTCCCCGCACCTGCAGTTGATAAATAAATTTCGGCCCGATCCCCAACCCAGCCAAAAATCCAAACGTCCGATTAAACAGCGCTTCGAACGCGCTAGGCGCCCGGTATTCCCCGACATTCTGTGTCGTAGTCATGTCCATCATCCTACGCGCGAGCCCAGCGGCAGGCCATCCATTCCCCCCACCCATCCATTCCCAAAACGCTCCATTTAAATATCCCTTCCGTTATCACTCTACATTCAGTAAATACCATAGTCCCTCGTATTAGCTCCTCGTATCGTTCGAACGCGCCGAAATCCCCCGCAACCCTTGGGAATCCGCACCTACGCAAGTGCGGAATCCAAACACCCTAAACTTCTAAAAATCCGCACTTATGCAAAAGGAAGAGGGAGCCCTGTTATCGTTAACCAGACTTTGGCCTCCTCATCCCTGCGGTATACTTCGCCCGCTTGACGGCCACCCCAGATCCGGTTGGCCAACTCTTCGGAACGAGGTGCGTTCGGATGCGTCTAGTTTCGTTTCTCTTTGGCTCGTTGCTCCTTGCCTTAGTTGCATCTCCGCTATCAGCACAACTGGCTTCCGGCCAGTCCGACCCGCTCGCTCGCCAATCCGCCGCGGCGCAAACCTGCTCCGCCACCGAGGCGTCCTGCGCCGAAGCCGCCGCCAAAATCATTCCCCAAGTGATGGGCCCATCGCCCATGGAAGAAAATCTTCGCCGCCTCACCGACGAAATCGGTGGCCGCGTCAGCGGCACACGCGAATTGGCGAAAGCTGTCGACTGGGCCGTCGCGGCGTTTCGCGCCGCAGGGATCACCGTCCATACCGAAAAATATCAACTCGCCCATTCCTGGAGCGAAGGCAACACCACTCTCGAACTTCTCGGCCCCGAAACATTTCCCGTCCGCCTCGTTTCCGCGGGGTGGTCGCCCGCAACGGCACCAGGTGGAGTCGAAGCAAATCTGATTTATGTCGCCGAAGGCGCCGCCGAGGATTTTCAGAAAGCCGGCGCGAGCGTGAAAGGCTCGGTCCTGCTGGTCTCCAGCAAGGTGATCGGCTCGTCGTGGGCCGACCTGTTCGACGAGTACGCCCTGCCGCCGGCCATCATCGACCGCGCCGTAAAAGGCGGCGCCGCCGCAATCTTGTGGACGGGCGCGCGCGAACGCCTGCTGATGTATCGCCACACGAACGCCTTCGACGGCCAGATCGACGTGATTCCGCAGGCCGTCGTGGCTCGCGAAGACGCCCTGCACCTCGCTCGCACCGTGATTGCGTATCCCGGCAAGGTTCGCGTGCGATTCAACATGCCCAACAAAATCGGCGGCCCGATCGATCAGTTCAACGTGATCGGCGAAATTCGCGGACGCGAAAAACCCGACGAAGCCGTGATTCTCGGCGCGCACCTCGACTCCTGGGAACTCGGCACCGGAGCGCTCGACAACGGTTGCAACGCGGCTCTCGTGATCGAATCCGCGCGAGCGATTCGCGCCACCGGGCTCGTGCCGCGCCGGTCCATTCGCTTCGCCTTATTTACCGGCGAAGAGCAAGGCATGGTCGGCTCGTGGCAATACGTTCAGGCGCATCGCGCTCGAGATGGACAAAATTCGCGGCGTCATTGTTTTCGATGACGGCAGCGGCCGCACAACCGGCTTCTCTGTAACCGGTCGCGCCGACATTCGCGACGGCCTGACCGAAATCCTCAAGCCGCTGGCGTCGTGGGACGTGAACAACCACGTGCTCTCAGGCGACATCGGCACCGACAACTGGGATTTCGTTCTCGACGGTGTCCCAACGATGGTCGGCAATCAGGTCGAGGCCAACTACCTCCCGAACTATCACGCCGCGTCGGACACCTTCGACAAAGTCGACATCCGCGAACTGAAAATCAACACCGTAATCGCCGCCGTCACCGCCTGGGGCGTCGCCGACCGCGAACAACCCCTTGGCAAACGCTACACCCGCGCCGAAATCGAACAGCAACTCAAAGACACCGGCCTCGACGAACAAATGAAACGAGAAGGCCTCTGGGAAGGCTGGCAAACCGGCGCCCACGGCCGCAAAGACTAGTGCGCGAGAGTTTTGTCCGGGTTTCGAGTTTTAAGGTTCTTGTCTTTCCGTTTTCTAAGGTTTTCAATTTGAAGGTTCAAGGAGGTAAAGGTCTGAGTGTTTGTGGGTCACGGCTTCGGTAGCGACATTGACGAGGAAAGCAAACGGGTCTTTAGCCTCTGAAGTCATAGAACAGTAGCCAGCAGGTATACTTGCATGGTGACAACGTCCGATCGCAAACCCGCAAACACCTCGCCCGCCCCCTTGCGCCGCACCGCCATTCTGGCGATCGACTACGGGACAGCACGCATCGGACTGGCGCTTGCCGACATTGAAACAGCTCTTCCGCGCCCGCTCGCGACGCTCGAGCGCATCAATCGCAATGAAGACATGCGGCGGCTCCGCGAATTCATCCGCGATCACGGGGTGCGAGAAGTTGTGGTGGGCTTGCCGCTGCGTCTCGACGGATCGCGCGGCGACATGGCCGAAGAAGCGACAAGGTTCGGCGAGCGCATCCGCAAGCAACTCGGCGTTCCGGTGGAAATGATGGACGAGCGATTGACCAGCTGGGAAGCCGAGCGTCTGCTCGAAGAACAGGCCGGGAAGATTTTCCACGCCGATGCCAAGACTTCGCACAAGAAACGGCGGGAATCGACAAGGGTCTCGGTCGATGCGATGGCGGCCGCGGTGATCTTGAAGGAGTATTTGGAGAGGAAGCAAAATTCCGCCGCAAGCATCTAAGTGGAGTGCCTTTAACAGCTTCGCGACAAGGCGGGTTCTTAGAGACACCTTTGTGGAAATGACCCCGCAATCTCATGGAGACACGACGCTAACTTGAAAACCCTGGGAAAACTCTTTCTGCTGTTGCTGATCGTCGCCGTAGGTGTTGTCGCCTATTTCTGGATCAGCATCGAGCGGCCCTATCAGGCATTTCCGCCGCAAGGCGTGTTTGTCGATCTGCCGCACGGGGCATCGAGCCGCGGCGTTGCGCGGCTGCTCGAACAAAACGGCGTGATTCGCAGCGCGACCGTATTTGAGATCTACGCGCGAAGGCATCCGAAGCGCCGCCTTCAGGCCGGCGAATATTTTTTCAATCGCCCGATTTCTGGCCACGATGTTTTCTGGCAGATCGCTGACGGCCATGTTTTCGAGCAACCCTTTACCGTGCGCGAAGGCGAAACCATGTTCGACATCGCTCGTGATCTCGAAGCCGGAAAGTACATGCCGGCCAATGATTTTCTGACGGCGGCAAAAAACCCCGAGTTGATTCACGATCTCGCCCCGGATGCAAAAACGTTAGAAGGATATTTGTATCCGGCGACATATAATCTCCCGCGGCGCCCCGCAGCCAACGAGTTGACCGCCGAGATGGTGAAAAAATTCAAGGAAGAATGGGCACGAATTCGTTCCGAGGCGCAGATCGCGCCGGCCAGCGGGCTGACCGAGCATCTGGTGACGCTCGCGTCTCTGGTCGAGCGCGAAACGCCGAAAGCCGACGAAAGACCGCTGGTGGCCGGCATTTTTGAAAATCGATTGTCGAAGAATATGAGATTGCAGTGCGACCCGACCGTGATTTACGCGCTGGAACAAAACAACCAGTACAAAGGCACGTTGACCGGAGCGGATTTACAGACAGACTCGCCGTACAACACGTATCAGCACGCGGGATTGCCACCGGGACCGATCGGCAACCCGGGCGAAGAATCTTTGCGTGCCGCGGTCAGTCCCACGAAGACTCCTTTCTTGTATTTTGTCGCCAACACGCAAGGCGGGCACTTTTTCTCGGCAACACTCCAAGAGCACAATCGAAACGTCACGAAGTATCGCCAACTCTTGAAGAATCCAGCTGGCGCGAGCGCGCCGCAGCCCACGCCGGCCCCCGACAACGGCGCTCCCGACGGGCCAATCACTCCAAAACCAACGGGCGCAGCGAATCGAGGCGCGGCTCAATGAGCGACTCGCAAAAAACGAAAAAGGAACTGATTTTGCAGACCGCGCGCGAGATCGGTGCGCAGCAATTCACTATGGCCGAAATCGATCAGCTGCGGCGGCGCCTGATTGCGGAACACGGCGAAGAAGGAAAAACCGGAAACGATTACATCGCCGACGTGCTTGAAACAGGCAGGCTTCAAGGTCCTGCTCTCCCTGCAGGAAGAAGCCGAAGACCAGTACGAAGAAGAGTTTGAAGATCTGCTGCACTTCAAGACTCTCGAAGACGCCGAAGTCAGCATCATGCGGCTCGACGAACTGATGCGAAAATTCCGCGCCCACCAGGAGCCCGCGGCGGCGGAACGCGTCCTGAATGTGGCGCGGCTCGGCAAGCGGCGCGCCGAAATGATTGCGCGCAATCACAAAGTGGAACCGCACAAGCGCGCCGAGAAAGAAGAGATCGCCAGCTGGTTCCGCATCTGGCTCGAAAATCCTGACGTCTTTTTCGACTGGCTCGACGTGCGCAAACAGTCGCCCGAGTTTCAGACCAAGTTCCCTCCTGAAGCCGAGGAGACCGTGGAATGAACGCGACCGGAAACGCGCCGGTCGATCCGGGCGCTCTCGATCTCCCGCCGTATTCGCTTGACGTCGAGACGCTCGACTTGGGCGCCGAGGTTCAGGCCGTCGGGCTCGAGCTGATCGAAACCGAAAATCGCGAACCGGTAAAAGGCAAAGAGGCCGCCGCCATTTGGGCGGCCGCTTTCCCTGCCCTCGCCAACAATGACTGTTTCGCGCTCGATTTCTTCGCGCGAGTCGATCGCGTCCGCGAATTCTGCAAGAGGCATGACATTCATTTCCGCGAAGCCGCCGAGCGATGCATCGTGGTACGCGCTCCTACGGAAACCCAGCTGCAGCAGCTTTTCGAGCGCTTTGAAGGCGAGACGTTCGGCGTGCGCGCCGGCGCCACGATCGACGGCCCCGATGCGGACCTTGAAAAAGAATTGTCGCGCCGCGGCCTCGATTCCTACCAGACCGCCTACGAACGCTACAACTTCTGCGCCGTCTGCGAACCCGAAGACGGCTGGGTCATTCTGCTTAGCAAGACCCTGTGGCCCACCGAAGTCATCCGCCGCATCCGCCCCGCTGTCGAACGCTTCGACGTCTACCTGGCCCGCCCCCACTAAATTCGAACGGGCCGGTTTGAATCGAAAGTTGCGATTCACAGTTACAAATTGCGATGCAGTTATTCGTGGCGAAGGGCTTGCATAGGATCAACGTTGGTGGCGCGTCGAGCGGGGATATAAGTGGCTGCAGCCGTCGCTGCGAGCAACAGCAGGGCCACCGAAATCAGCGTGAAGGAATCGGATGGGCCGACGCCGTAGAGTTGGCTAGCGAGCAACGGTCGTAACGCCAACGAACCGGCGAAGCCGATCGAAATGCCGATCAGTGCGGCGAACAAACCGTAGCCAAGCGCCATACGCAAAATATCGTTGCATTGCGCACCGAGAGCGATGCGCAAACCGATTTCGTGAATTCTTCTTGTCATACGATACGCGGTCACGCCGTAGACGCCGACAAACGACAACGCGAGCGCTGCCAGGGCGAACAAGCCCAGCAACGTCATAGCGAATCGCTGGCGCACCAAAGATTGCGAGACTAACTGACTCATCGGTTCAATGTCGTAGGCTGCGACATCACCGCTCACCGAGTGCAATTGCTCATTCAAAGAGGACACGATCGCCAATGGATTGGCGGCCGTACGAACGATGACCGTCGAACCTGCGTAGCCCGGAATGTAAATGGTTCCGGCGGGCTCCACGGCCAGATCGCCGTCGTGAACTGTGCCGACGACTCCGATGATCGTCGCCCATTTTCCGTCATTGCCGATCTGCGCGCCTATTGGATTGCGGTCCGGAAAGTAGCGTTTCGCCAGTGCTTCATCGATGATTCGCACTGCTCCCGCATCGAGCCAGTTCGTTGCGCGCATGTCGCCTGACGTAAAAACACGTCCGCCGACAAGAGGGATTTTGAGAGTGTCGAAATATCCGGGAGTGACGTACAGCACGGCCGCGTGCGGCTCAGGATCTGTTGGACCAACTTGATGATCGCGAATGTCGAACGTCGTGCTGTACCCATCGGAGGTGAAGGGGGCTCCGGTCGCAATCGCTGCATGCGTCACTCCAGGCATCGTGGAAATTCGATCCACAGCTGCTTTCGAGAAGGGGATTGGATTTTCGGAGATGGCGGGAGGAAACGAAAGCCGCGCAGTGAGCACTCGTTGCTGATCGAATCCGAGCGAGACCTGTAGCAATCTTTCGAAGCTACGCAACAACAAGCCCGAACCAGTCAGCAAGATGAGAGCGAATGCTATTTCTCCGATCACCAAGAGGCGAGAGAAGCTTTGGTGGTGGCGATCGTTGCCCGCGCGAACGCCTGATTTCATCGCGTCGGATGGGTCGGAGCTTGTCGAGAAAATTGCAGGCGCCAAACCACACAGCATGGAGGTCGCGATAGACAAAACCAGCGCGAAGATCAGGACACCGGCATCGAGCGAAATCGAAATAAAGCCGGGAATATCGGGAGGCGCGAACCGGATGACTGCCTCGATACCGATTCTTGCGAAGGCTATGCCGAAAACACCTCCGGCGAGCGAGATCACCAAACTTTCGATCAGCAATTGCGCGACGATGCGCGAACGCGGTGCGCCCAGACTCATGCGCGTCGCTATTTCCTGCCTGCGAGCGGCGTTGCGACTGAGCAGGAGATTGGCGACGTTCAAGCTGGCGATCAACAGAACGAGAAATACGGCGCCCAGCAGGATGTTCAGAGGCTTACGAATATCTCCGGATTTTTCTTCAGCGATTGGACGAATCTCAACACCGAACTTGAAATCGATGTCATTGAATTTGGCTACGGCGGCCTGCATTGCTGCACGCGCGTGATCGATGGTGATTCCATTTCGGAGGCGGGCGAGCATCGAATAATCCACGTACCAACGATATTTCTCGGTAGCGGCTTCGGGCGCGATCGCAGCGGGAACCCAAACATCGGGATGAGGAAAAAACATGGCGTCGAGCTCCGACGGAATTACGCCAACGATTTCGTACGCGCTTCCATCAAAACGCAACGTCTTTCCGATCGCTTTTGGATCCCGGCCGAACAGTTTTTGCCATAGAGCCTCCCCGAGAAGCACAACGTGAGGACTTCCAGGAGTGTCATCGGACGCCGTGAACAGGCGTCCCCAGACTGGCTGGGCACCCAGCAAAGGAAAAAGCCCGGCCGTAACTTTTGTCGCCTGGACGTGAACGGCTCGATCCGTGGATGTCAGTGTGAGACCAGCCGGCTTGAACGCCGCTGTGGATTCGAAGATTTCCGTGTATTGGCTGAACTCTTGAAACTGCAGCGGCGAGACTTTGGTTCGGGGCACCCCGAAACTGAAAAGCTGATCATGCAAGGCGACGACGCGGTTTGGTTTGCGGATGGGGAGCGGCTTTAGAAGGACAGCGTTGACGACGCTGAAGATGGCGGTGGTCGCGCCGATACCGAGGGCGAGCGTGAGGACGGCGATGGCGCTGAACGCCGGCGCGCGGCGGAGGGTGCGCAGTGCGTAGCGAATGTCTTGCGCCATGGAATCGAGGAAGAAACCGGTGCGCGCCTCGCGCACGTTTTCTTTTACTTGTTCGAGGCCGTCTAGTTCGATCTTTGCCTGGCGGCGGGCTTGCGCTGGACTTAGGCCGGGGGTGATTTTTTCTTGGGTCAGTAGATCGAGATAAGAGCGGAGTTCTTCGTCAACATCGCGATCTACCGCGTCATGGTGGAACAGGTTGCGGAACAGATTTTTTGTGCGCGATGCCAAGGACATTCAGTTACCTCATTCGTGGCGGAGGGCTTGCAGGGGGTCGATTTGGGTGGCGCGGCGTGCGGAACGCCAGGATGCTTGGACTTGTTCCGGACCGCCTAGTTCGATTCTGGCTTGGCGTCGAGCCTGAGCTGGGTCTTGGCCGGAGGCGATTTTCTCTTGTGTGAGGCGGTCGAGATAGGAGCGGAGCTCTTCGTCGACTTCGCGGTCGGCGCGATCGCGGCGGAAGAGGTTGCCGATCGGGTTTTTTGCGTGGGCTAGGAGTGGCATGAGTCGGTCATTCGTGGCGAAGGGCGCTTGTGGGGTCTAGGCGGGAAGCGCAGTGGGCGGGGATGTAGATTGCGAGAGTGGCGGCGGCCAGGATTGTGGCTGCAGCGATTGCGATCGACGTGGTGGGGTTTGAGGGAAGGTCGGGGATGTAGTGGGTGGCTAGCTTGTTAGTGACTAGGGCTGTTGGGATGCCTACCGCCAAGCCTGCTGCAATGAGTTGACTGGCTTCGCGGATGACCATGGTTACTACTGTAGACGGAGAGGCGCCGAGGGCCATGCGGATGCCGATTTCGTGGATGCGGCGGGCGATGGAGTAGGCGAGGAGGCCGTAGAGACCGATGGCGGCGAGAAGCGCGCCCAGTGCGCCGAAGAATCCGGAGACCAGAGCGGTCAGGCGTTCGGGGACGATGGAGGCGTCTACCTGAGCGGCGAGCGTGGTGACCTGGCTGATCGCGATTGGGCCGAGGGATTCGCGAATTTCGCGGCGCACTGCGGGCGCGATCGTCGTCGGGTAGGCGGCAGTGTGGACGATGAAGCGCCAACTGTGAGCGGGGTTTTGAAATGCATTTAGGTAGATGGTGCGCTGGACTGGCTCGCGGATCTCGTAGTACTTGGCGTCGGCGACTTCGCCGACGATTTCGTAGGACTGCTGGTCGCGGTCGAAGGTGATGTGTTTGCCGAGCGCGCTTTCGTCACCGAAGTAGTAACGCGCCATCGATTGATTGACGATGGCGACGTGAACGGCGCTTTGATCTTGTGCGTTGAAATCGCGACCGGCCAGCAGCGGCGTACCTAATGTCTGGAAAAAATTCGGCGCGATCCAATTGAGCGCGACATAGCGGAATTCGCCGGGCTTATCTTCGTGGCCCTCGGCGGTGACTGCGCGGGATGCGCCGGCGCCGGAGATTGGTGTGCTTGCGCCGAGCGAGGCGGAGCGAACTCCTGGCAACGATTCCAGTTGTTTCAGAAGTTCTTCGGAGCGTTGAGAAATCTGCGTGTCGGCGAGTCCGCTGTGAGCGGGATCGATGGTGATTTGCAATACGTTGTCGCGGTTGAAGCCAACATCGAGGTGACGGAGATCGGAGAGGTGGCGAACGAACAAAGCGGCGGCGCTGAGCAAAATCACCGAGAGAGTGACTTGCCCGATGACGAGACTTTTTCCGAAGCGGCGAGCGAGTTTTGTCTGGCCGCCCGAGCTTTGCGATAACGCGAGGCTTGGCGCGGCGTTTCCGGCTCGCATTGCAGGCGCCATTCCGAAAAACGCGCCTGTGGACAGCGCGATGACGGCCGTGACGATGAGGACATGCGCGTCGAACTGCGGCTGGAAATCGAGCGGCGGACCGATTGTGCGGGCGGCGAGAATGATCTGGACCAGAGAAGCGGCGGCGAAATAGGCGAACCAAACGCCGAGCGCACCTCCCGCTGCAGAAAGAAGGAGCGATTCGGTCAAGACCTGACGCATGAGACGGGCACGGCCTGCACCGAGCGAAACGCGTACGGCCATTTCGCGTTCGCGACTCGCTCCACGGGCGAGCAGCATGCCTGCAACGTTGCTGCTGGCGATCAACAGCAACAAACCGACTAACGCGAGCAAAGCGAGCATAGGGCGGCCGAACTCGTCGCGCAGGCGCGATGATCCGGCGCTGGCGGAGGCAAGTTCGAAGCGCATTTTGCGGAGGAATGGATTGTCAGGCGGCTTCGATTGGTCCCAGAGAACGGCTAATTCGGAGCGCGCATGGCCGGGCGAGACGCCGGGTTTGAGACGACCGAAGAGTGAGACGGAAAATTGCTGGTTGGTGGTCTCCGTGCGGCGCAGAGCTAGAGGAAGCCAAATATCCTGGCGCGTGTCGGCTTGCAAGCCGGAGAATTCTTTTGGTGTGACTCCGACGATAGTGACGGGAGTTTCGTCGACCACGACTTGTTTGCCGAGGATCGCGGGATCGAGGTTGAATCTCGTTTCCCAAAAAGACCAACTGATAACAGCGATCGGATTCGGGCTTGGCGCATCGACCTCGGGTTCGATAAGCCTGCCGAGCGCGGGTTCCACGCCGAGAACACGGAAAAAGTTCGCGTCAACGTAGGCGCCTTCGACGGTTTGCGGCTCGAGATTTTCTGAGCGCAGATGCAGAGGTTGATTCGCTACGGCGACCAGACCAGCGAGCACGTCATGGTGATCGCGGATGAACTGAGATGCGTCGCACGAGAATCCGTTGAGGCGTGGCTCGCCGGGGTAGCGGTGGAGAAGCTCGACGAGTTGTTCGGGATGGTGGACGGGAAGTGAGCGAAGAATGAGCGTGTAGACGACGCTGTAGATCGCAGTGTTGGCGCCGATGCCGAGTGCGAGCGTGAGGACGGCGATCGCGGTGAATGCGGGGGCTCGGCGGAATGTTCGGAGGGCGTAGCGGACGTCTTGTGCTATGGAGTCGAGGAAGGCGGTGGCGCGGACGTCGCGCACATTTTCTTTTACCTGTTCGAGACCGCCGAATTCGATGTTGGCTTGGCGGCGGGCTTGGGTTGGGTTTAGGCCGGAGGCGACTTTTTCCTCGGTGAGGAGATCGAGGTAGGAGCGGAGTTCTTCGTCGGTGTCGCGATCAGCGCGCTCGCGGCCCAGGAGATTGCGGATAAGACTTTTTGTGTTTGCGATGAGCGGCACGGCGTTGCCTCACTCGTGGCGGAGGGCTTCGATGGGGTCGACTTGGGTGGCGCGGTTGGCTGGGATATAGCTGGCTACCGCGGTGGCAACGAATAGGATGGCGCAGATGGCAGCGAGGGTGGCGGGGTCCCAGGGGCTGACGCCTACCAGCATGCTGCGGACTGCTGGGGCGGCGGCGCAGGCGATGGCTACGCCTATCACGAGTCCCGCTACGGCTAGTCTCAGGCCGTTGAGGAGGACCATGCGGAGGACCTGTCGGCGTTGAGCGCCAAGCGTCATGCGGATGCCGATTTCCTGCGTGCGGCGGCCCACCATGAAACTCACAACGCCGTAGAGGCCCACCGCGGCGAGCGACATGGCGACCAAGCCGAACGCACCGCCCACCAGCGCAATGATTCTGGGCAGAAATAGCCCTTGCTGCGAAATGAGATCGGTCATTTGGTAGACGGAGACGGGGGAGATCTGCGCGTCGAGAGCGGTGATCTCGGCGCGGACGACGGGAAGAATCAGCGCGGGATTGGCGTCGCTTCGAACGTGGAGCACGGCGCGAGGTCCGCCCTGCTGAAGATACGGGAGAAAGAATTGCGGCGGCGCGGGTAATCCCGGTTGGCCGCCATAACTGGAGTCTTTGGCAACGCCGACGATCTGGATGGGGACGGCGTCTCGAAGACGAATGATATGACCGAGGGCTTTGCTGGTGTCGCCCGCGCCGGTGATGAAATTTTTGGCGAAGATTTCGTTGACGACTGCGACGGCCGGAGTTTTTTTTGTGTCGGTGGGGACAAATTCGCGGCCGCTCAAGATGGGGATCTGCATCGTCTCGAAATATTTCGGATCGACCTCGTTGTTGAGGACGTCCATGAATTTTTCTCCGTCAGGAGCGGTGTAGCCGTCGACGGACAAGTCCCACGAATCGCCGGAGAGAAATGGCGCTTTCGCTGCGACGGTGGCGGATGTAACGCCGGGAAGCGCAGCGACTCGCTGGAGCAATTGTTCGTGAAATCGGCTGGCCTGGTCGTTGGAATATCCCTGAAGGAGCGGGTCGATCGTGACGAGCAGAAGATGATTCGGGTTGAAGCCGAGATCGACGTAGTGGGCCTGGCGGAAGGATTTAAGGAAGAGGCCGCCGACCATCAAGAGGACGACGGAAAGAGCGATTTGTACGCCAATGAGGACACGGCGCGCGATCGAGCTGAAGGTGCGGCTGGCCGATGCGGAAGAGCGCGTGGTCATCACGGCGCTCCAGGCATCCTTGACGGCCATGAATGCGGGCGCGAGGCCGAAGAGAAGTACAGCGATGGCTGAGGCAACGCCGACGCAGACCAAAGTGCGCAGGTCGAGCCGGAAGTCGGGGCCTTCGGGTCTACCGGTGACCGGCAGGAGGGTGCGGAATCCCTGAATGCAGCCGAAGGCGAGAAGAGTTCCGGCGGCTCCGCCGAACGCGGCGAGGACCACGCTCTCCGTGAGGAATTGACGCACGAGACAAGCGCGTGAGGCGCCGAGTGCGAGCTGCGTTGCGGTTTCTTTCAGTCGCGATGTGGCGCGCGCCATCAGGAGGCTGGCGACGTTGGAGCAGGCCATCAGCAAGACAAGAACGACAAGTCCACCGAGAAGCGAAGGCACGGCGACGAGTCCGGTTTCCAGGCGGCGGCCGAGTTCGGTGCGGACGATGGCGATGTTGTCTTTGTTGCTTTCGGGATGCGCGCGCTCCAGGGCGGACATGATGACGTTCATTTCGGCCTGAGCGTGTGCGACGGTGACGCCGGGGCGAAGGCGGCCGATCATGCTGAAAGCGCGATAGCTGCGCTGCTTGAGGATGTCGGCGCCGTCGGCCATAACCTGAGCGCTCATGACATCGGGCACGAAAATGTCGGGGCGGTAGAAGAGGTCGGTGCCGGTAAAGGATTGCGGGGCTACGCCGACGATCGTGAAGGCGTGGCCGTTGAGCTTGATTTGTTTGCCGGCGACTTCGGGATCTTTTGCGAAGACGCGATTCCAGAGCGAGTAGCTAAGGATGGCGACGGGAAATTTTTCGGGGATTTCTCCCTCTTCAGGGAGGAATGCACGGCCTAGCGCGGGCTTGACGTGGAGCGTGGAAAAATAATTGGTGGAGACGAGCATGCCGGCGACATTTTCGGGTTTGCTGTTGGGAGCGGCGCCCGAGGTGTTCATGCCGGCGGACATTTCTTGAGCGATGGCTAGGCTTTCGAAGGATTTTGCCTGGGCGCAGAAGTCGATGTAGTCGAGGTAGGAGTTGCCGCCGTAGCGGGAGAGTTTGGAGGCGGCGGTGTCGATGACGATGATGTTGGCGGGGTCGGGGACGGGGATGGGGCGGAGGATGATCGCGTCGGAGAGGCTGAAGATGGCGGCGTTGGCGCCGATGCCGAGAGCGAGCGAGATGACTACGATGATCGTGAAGCCGGGTTTTCTGCGGATGTTGCGGAAGGCGAGGCGGAGATCGCGGGCAAACATTTCGAGGAGGTGTCCGGCACGGGCTTCGCGGACGGATTGTTTTATTTGCTCGACGCCGCCGAGTTCGATTTGGGCACGGCGGTGGGCTTCGGCGGGCGTCATGCCCGCGGCTTTATTTTCGTCGGAGAGGAGTTGGGCGTAGGAGCGGACTTCGTCGTCGAGGTCGCGATCGGATTTTTGTTTGTCGAAGAGATTGCGTTTTAGGCTGGCTAGACGCGTGAAGAGGCCCATGTGATTTCTCCTTCAGCTTTCTAGTTGCTTTCTAGTGCGCGGGCGATGGCGAGGGAGATGCGGCTCCAGCGTTTTGTCTCGGATTCGAGCTGGCGGCGGCCGGCGGCGGTGAGTTTGTAGTATTTGGCGCGGCGATTGTTTTCGGATTCGCCCCAGGCTGCGGCGAGCCAGCCTTGTTCTTCCATGCGGTGGAGCGCGGGGAAGAGGGAGCCGGGCTTTACCTGAAATGTGCCCTTGGTGATTTGCTCGATGCGGCGGGAGATGCCGAGGCCGTGGAGTTCGGTGAGGGCCAGGGATTTGAGGATCATCATGTCGAGGGTGCCTTGGAGGAGGTTGGTTTGGTCTTGGGGCATTTTTGATTTTGTCTCGTTTGTATAGACGGTCTGTAGGGAGAATGGGCTTCTTTGTATAGATTGTCAATAGGAGGAGGCCGCGGGTGGTATCCCGTTGATGGGGAAGGCCTGGAAGGTTTGGGCGGCAAGACCTCGGGTTTGGGTGGCCGGGCGAAGCGACGCCCCTACAAAACAAGACGGCAACATCGTTCAGGTGTTGGGTGCCGTCGGAGGGCGCGGGCTTATTTTGGGTGTTTGGCGGCGTCGGCGGCTTTCAAGAGGAGGGCGTCGAGCGCGGCGCGGTTATAGAGGTGGCCGTTGGCGACGACGGCGGAGATTTTTTTGGTGTTGTGGATGTCGGCTAGCGGGTCGGCGTCGAGAAGGACCAGGTCGGCTGTTTTGCCTTTGGCGATTTCGCCGCTGGTTGATTCGGTGCCGAAAAATTTGGCGGGGTTACTGATGGCGGTTTGCAGGGCTTGCATTGGGGTGAAGCCGGACTCGACGAAGTTGGCCAGTTCGTCGTGGAGGCTGAAGCCGGGGAGGATGTAGATGCCGGCGGCGGTGTCGGTGCCGGCCAGGAAGGGGACGCCGGCGCGGTGCATATCGGCGACCATTTGCAGGTTGCGCGCGAAATATTCTTTTCGCAGCGGCAACGGATCTTTCTGCAGGTAGGGCATCATTTCGTCGTAGAAGCGCTTCCACGTCACATCGCGCCAATACGCGGGAACATATTTGTCGAGCGGATCGTGTTTGAGGTCGCGCTGATCTAGGAATGTGCCGCCGCGCTGCCACGCGAGCGTCGGGCATTGCCAGGTTTGCATTTTGGCGAGCAGCGCGATCATGGCATCGCATTTTTTCTGGTCGGTGGTGGTGAGCAGGAGTTTTGTGTTGCCCTGGCCGTCGATGAATTTTTGCTCTTCGCTGGAGCAGCCTTCGAAGCTGCCCATCAGATGCTCGATGCTTTTTTGACCGGCGGCAATGGCTTCGGTGATGCGGACTTTGTCGGGGACGTGGCCGACGATGGGGATGTTTTGTTTATGGGTTTCGGCGGCGGCGGCGAGATAGGCGTCGTGGGAGATTACGGATTGGACTTTGATGAAGTCGACGCCTTCGGATTTGAGCTGGTCGACGGCGGCTACGGCGCTCACTGGCGTTGTGACCGCGATGGAGCTGGGGAAGCGGAGTTTGCCGCTGGGGAGAACGGCGTCGAGCATTGGGCCGGAGACGACCATGCGCGGGCCGGGGATTTTTCCGGCGGCGATTTCCTTGCGCCAGGCGAACAGGACGGGAAGGTCAGAGCCCATGTCGCGGACGCCGGTGACGCCGTTGGCGATGAAGAGCGGGAGGATGATGTCGCGGCCGCCGGGGAACCAATCGCCGAAAGCAGAGTGGACGTGCATGTCCCAGAGGCCGGGGACGAGGAATTTGCCGTGGCCGTCGATGAGGATGGTATTGCCGGGCATTTTGATCATGGCGCCGATTAGGACGGTGGCGATGTGGTCGCCTTCGATGATGACAGTGGCGTCGGGTTGGACCGAGGAGGTGGCGGGACTGATGAGAGTGACGTGGGTGATGGCGATGGGTGGAGTTGGCGATGGGGATTGCGCGGACGCAACGACAGCGATGAGAAGAAAAGGCGCGATCAAGGAAAAGTATCGGAGGCGCATCGCGAGAGAGTACTACGGATTTATTCGAATGGAGGGATTGGGGCGAGGATCGACAGGAAAGCGGCGCGGGAGTGCCGCACGACATAAAAGGCAACGGCGCCTTTCGTGTTGCGAAAGGCGCCGTTGGAAAGGCTGGCGTCGGAGCTGCCGACGGGCTGAGTTGTTAGTTCACGACGAGCGTTACGGTCGTGGAGGCCGTTGTCGAGCCGGAGGTTGCGGTCACGGTGAGCGTGTAGCTGCCCGCTGGAGTGCCGGTTGCAGGTGGCGGAGGAGTGGTTGAGCTCGAACCGCCGCAGCCGACGAGCATCGTGGCCGCCGCGATGGGCATGAGGATCAAGCAAACCGACATTGCGACGCGAAGCGTGCGCATACGGCTGGCCGGATTCTGCATCCAGCTGAGCATCATGACGATGGCGAAGAGGAGAGCCAACGAAGCCATGGGAACGAGCTGCATGGCGGAAGGTGGCTGTATCTTCGTGTTCGGCTGATGGAATGGAACGATCGAGCCGCGAGCGGTGGTGGTGACGCCGACCTTGAAGGTGCCCGCGGTGCCCGCAGTCAAGACGACCGAGGCCGGAGCCGGAGTGCAAACAGCGGCCGTGGGAGCGCCGGTGCAGGTGATCGTCACGGTCGTCGCGTTATTGGCGGTGACGCTGAGGTTATACGTGGCCGTCGCACCCGCGGCTGACAGTCTGCGTGGACGATGGATCGGTGTCCTTGACCGTCAGGGTGAGCGTTGCAGCCCCGCCAGTACCGGTGAGTGCGACCATCTGCGTGCCAGTGCCAACATTGTCGGCGATGTTAAGCGTGGCGGTGCGTGCGCCAGCGGCCGTCGGCTTGAACGTCACCGAGATGGCGCAGTTCATCTTAGGCAAGATGCCGCCCGCGCCGCCGCACGTGTTCGTGGTTGCGAAGTCGCCGGCGTTCGCACCGGTGATCGTGATCGCGGTAACCAGAGTGGGAACATTACCGTTGTTGGTCAGCGTCATGGTTTGAGCTGCCGACGTCGTGTTGACTGCGGTGCTTGCAAAGGTGAGCGTTGTCGGATTCAGGTCGGCCGTCGGACTACCGCCGGTGCCCTGAAGGGTCACAGACTGGCTTCCACCGAATGGCGCTGTCGGCAACCGGTCAACGTCGCGGTGCGCGCACCGAGAGACCCGTCGGGTTTGAAGGTGACGTTGATTGTGCAAGTTCGCGCTAGCAGCCACGGTGCCCGGCGTGACGCAGTTGTCCGTTTTCGGCATAAGTCGGCGGCATTGGTGCCGCCGATGGTGATGCGCCGGTTACGGTCAGCGCAGCGCCGCCAGTGTTCGTCAGAGTGATGGCAGACGCGGCCGAAAGGGTACCGACGGGCTCAGCCGCGAAGACGAGTGGATTCGGGCTCAGGCTAGCGATAGGAACCGAAGCGACGTTGGCGATGCCAGCGACACTGCGGACGCGGTTGTTCACGGAGTCGCTTACGAGAAGGTTCGCGGTCGCGCCGGGGGGCGTGGTTGCCTGCAAAGCTAGGCCGAGCGGCAAGTCGAGGTGAGCCGCGGTCGCGACGGCACCATCGCCGGAAAAGCCGGCGGCATTTAAGGTGCCGACAACGGTGTAGATGTCGCCGGGCGTCTTGCCCGTGGTGTTCGGACCCGCGATTTCACGGATCGTCTGTGTGGAAGTCGGGTTCGGCGTCAACGTCCGCGTCGTGTCCGAGAAGAAGACGTTCTCGCCGTGATCGACGACAATCGCGTACGGGAATTGGAGTTCGGCGCTTGTCGCGGGACCGTTGTCACCCGTGGCGCCGGAGGTGCCGTTGCCCGCGATCGTGTAGATCGAGCCGGGGACCATTGAACCGATGTTAATTGCGGGAACCTCGCGAATGCGATGGTTGCCGGCGTCTGCAATGAAGACGTTGTCGTAGATGTCGATGTAGATTCCCATCGGGCTACTGAGTTGCGCCAGGTTAGCAGCACCGTTATCACCACCGAAGGCGCCGGTCGTAGACGGCGTGCCAGCGAAGATGTAGGCGTTGCCAGCGGTGAGTCCGGGAACGGAGGTGGCAGGAACTTCCCAGACGACGTTATTGGTCGAATCGGAGAAGAACACATTGCCCTTTGAATCGAGGGCGACGCTGTTAATAAGGCCCAGTTTGGTGCCGATCGCGGCAGTGCCTGGCGCGGTGAATGCACAGACCGGCGCGTTCGTGGAGTTGTCGGGATCCGGAACCGCAGGCGCGACGCCAGCGACGGTGGTCACGCCGCCCGCGGTGCTGATCTTGCGCACGAGGCAGTTGGCGGTGTCCGCGATGTACACGTTGCCGGAGGCATCGGTAGCTACGCCCATCGCATTGTTGATGATGGCCGGCGTCACGAGAAAGCCGTTATTTTCGGGAGCGCCGGCGATGGTCGAGAGAACACCAGGCGTCGCATTGCTGACCTTACGAATCAAGTCCGACCCACTATCGGCGATCATGATGTTGTTGATGCCATCGACCGCGAGGCCGGCAGGAGTGTTCAGCTCACCGCTGGTGGCCGCCGCGGTATCGCCGCCGTAAGAAAGCTTGCCATTGCCCGCGATCGTGTAGATGTTGCCCTGGAGAAACGGTCCGTCATTGGTAAGCAAGGAAACGATCCGTACGGCATTGCTACCCACGTCGGCGATATAGAGAACTCCATTCGCCGCGATCAATGAACCAGCCGGAAACGTAAGAGTCGCACTGGTCGCCGGATGAGTGTCTCCAGTGAATCCCTTGGCGCCAATTGTGCCTGCGACGACGCTGATGTTGCCGCCCGAAATCTTGCGAATGACCTGGTTGACCGCGTCGGCGAAATAGAGATTGCCGGCCGGATCCATGGAGAGGCCTTTCGGCTCGTTGATCTTCGCGCCGACAGCCGCGACATTGTTATCGGCGCCATACATACCGACGCTGCCCGCGACCGTCTGAATGAAACCGGTTGTCGCGGAGATCATGCGTACCACGTTATTATTTTGTGGTTGACCCGTTTGTGTATCGGGCGTTCCATTCTCGTCAAAGTTGTTGCCAAGATCAGCGAAGAAAACGTTGTTGCTCGGGTCGACAAAGACGTCGAAAGGACCGTATATCGGTGCGGTGAAAGCTGCGGTACCGTCGGCGCCATAGCCGCCGGTCGGAGGGGTCTGGGTACCATCATTGCCATTAGCGCCGCCGGCAAACCGATAGATGTTGCCCGCCGTCACCGGAGTTGGTAGCCCCGATTGGCGCCACAGGAGTGGGTCCGGCGATGACCACGCGAATCTCGTTGTTGGCGCGGTCAGCTATGTACATGTTGCCGTGGGTATCGAAGGCGCAGCCATCGGGGAAGTGGAGGTGCGCCGCGGTAGCCGGGCCGCCGTCGCCGCCGTAAACCGGATTCGTCTCGAATCGGGACGCCGAACGTACAGTGTGACATCGGTCTTGCCATCCGACGCCGTGACCACGATTTCGCGAATGACCGCGTTGTCGGAGTCGGCGATGTAACAGGTTGTTCGCCGCATCGATGCACATGCCGCTGGGTGCGTTCATCTGCCGCATTTGTCGCCAGGACCCCATCACCAGAGAAACCTGCCGTGCCGTTGCCGGCGTACAACGCTCATCACGTCCGTGTGCGTGCCGACCTTATAGCACGCGTCCAAAAGTGTTGTCGAGCACATACGTGTTTCCCAATCGTGTCGATTCGCACGGCAACAGGGCGCCAACGCTCGAACTCCTGCCAGCGCGAAGATTGACCGGGCCGCCGCCAACGACCGTCGTGATGTTTTGGGCGTCGAGCGAGACGCTTCCGAAGATTAGAACGGCCAGGGCACACAAGGCCAAACGCAAAGAATTCTTCATCGATGATTGCCTTCCTTCGATGGACTTTGAGCCAAATACGCTCATTTTTTGGCGAAACAACTGCCTACTTAGTTTTTCCGGTTCCCGCAAACGAGAATAAGTCCCACCCCGAACAAACTCCTATAGTACGGCGGCAAAACCCGCTAGTACTAGCGGAGAAATCCCCAATAGTACTTTCCATTGGTATCTGCCTTAAGCGACACCGGGCACGAGGACAGTGGGGTGTTACGCATGGAATTATAAGATGATCGATAACGCGAAAAGGGCTGCCAGCCCAGCCCTTGTTCCAGTCGATTAATACAGCCAAGCATGTATGTATCCCTAAGGGCGCTAGTGCGTGACGCGGGTATGTCTGTGGCATCAAATTGACGCCCATTCGGGCTGGCTGCTACATTGCTTCGTTTGCGAATCTCAAGGCCTAACTCATTGAATCGACGGATTCCTACATGGATGGTAATGGCGACACTAGCGGCGTTTTCCTTCGGATGCCGTGGCGGCAGCACGATCAGCACGAAAACGACCGTCGCGCCGAGCGCAAAACCGGTCATACAGGATGCGACCCGCGAAGAACTGCTGGACAAGTACAATCTCTACGCGCAGAACGTAAAATCCGTGAACGCTACGGTGGTGCTCAGGCCGACGGCTGGTTCGAAATACAGCGGAGTCATTGAAGAATACCACGAGGTCAAAGCATTCCTCCTGGCGGCCCGCCCGGCCGACATTCGCATGATCGGCCAAGCGCCGGTGATTGGTACCACCGTTTTCGACATGGCCAGCGACGGCGAGACGTTCCGCGTTTCGATCCCGTCGAAAAACAAGTTCCTGACGGGACTGGTCGCGACCGATCTCAACAGTAATAAACCGATCGAAAATCTGCGCCCTCAACATTTGCTCGATGCGCTGCTGTGGCCCGAGATTCGAAAAGAAGAATCCGTCTTGTTCGAAGAGTTCAACGACGATACCGCGCGGTTTTACGTGCTGACGGTTTTGCGCGGCGGGTATCGCACCGAAATCCTGCGCAAGATCTGGTTTGATCGCGCCGATTTGCAGGTTTCGCGGCTGCAAGGATTTGGGCCGAAGGGACTGCTGCTTTCCGATGTACACTTTTCGGATTGGCAGCCGGTCGACCCGCCGCAGCCAGGCTCTACGTTGAGCGGTCCCATCACCACCTTTCCCCACAATATTCGAATCGACCGGCCGCACGACGATTACCGTCTCGATCTACAAGTGAGCAAGATGGTATTGAACTCCGACATCCCACCCGATCGCTTCAAGCTCGATCAACCTGCCGGCAGCGAACTGGTGCGCGTAGGCGAAGCCGAGGGCAACAAACAGCAATGATGGGAGAGTTGATCGCCCGTAACCTGGTTCACCGCCCGCTTCGCACGTTGATCGGGGTATTGGCCGTTGCCGTCGAAGTTGCGCTGGTTGTCCTGATCGTTGGACTCACTTCCGGCTTGCTGAACGAGAGCGCCAAACGCATTCAGGGCGTTGGCGCGGACATTGTGATCCAGCCACCCGCCGCGTCGATCTTCCTGGGCTTCAGCGGCTCGCCGATGCCGATCAAGATCGCCGACAAGCTCGCGGACTTGAAATACGTCCAGGCAGTAACTCCCGCTCTGTTGCAATTCAACGCCGTCGGCGGAGTCGAAACGATCTGGGGCATCGATCGCGATTCGTTTCACGCGGTTTCCTTCGGCTTCGTTTTCCTGCAAGGCCACGACATGCAGGGCCCCAACGACATGCTCGTCGATGATTGGGAAGCGCGCGCGAAGAAACTCAAGGTCGGAGACACGTACAACCTGCTCAACAACGACTGGCAGATCGCCGGCATCGTCGAGCACGGCAAGGGTTCGAGGATTTACGTGCCGATCGCAACGCTGCAGGAACTCGTCGGCGCGCGCGACAAAGCATCGATCTTTCTGCTGAAGTGCACGCGGTCCGAGCACACCGAAGACGTTACCGCCGAAATTCGCACCGTGCTTCCGGGTTACACAATTCGGCCGATCAAGGATTTGATGCTGCTGCTGACATCGACCAATGTCCCCGGTCTCGAACCCTTTATCCACGCGATGATCGCACTGGCGGTCTCGATCGGTTTGCTGGTGATTTTTCTCACGATGTACACAACTGTCATCGAGCGCACGCGCGATATCGGCGTGTTGAAATCGATCGGCGGAACGCGCTCGTTCATCATTCGCGCGCTGCTCACCGAATCTGCCGCGCTCTGCATCGTCGGTATCGGAGCGGGTATTGGACTCAGCTATGCCGTCCGCGCAGCGTTTCTTGCGGGCTTCCCGACTCTGTCGATCGAGATCACGGTGCCCTGGATTTTGCGAGCCGGGGGTATCGCACTGGCGGGCGCCGTTCTCGGGGCGAGCTATCCCGCATGGATTGCCAGCCGTAAAGACGCAGTCGAAGCCCTGTCTTACGATTGAGAACCGGCAAATTGCGCCTCGGATCGGGCCGGAAAGCGGCGCCTTTCATTTCGCAGTTACCTAGGCATACGACGGCAAACGCAGCTACAATACGAGCCACCGCACCGCGGATTTTTCCAGGGCAAAAACGAGTGGAGCCGATACTCAAAACCGAAGGACTGTGGAAGCTCTACCGCGCGGGCAAGGTAGAAGTGCCGGCTCTTCGCGGCGTTAACTTCCAGGTCGCGCCGGGCGAATCGGTCGCGGTCATGGGCCCGTCAGGTTGCGGCAAGTCGTCACTGCTGTACGTTATCGGCGGGCTTGCGCAGGCTTCGCGGGGTCACGTTTTGGTCGACGGCAACGACCTCACGGCAATGAGCGACGCCGCGCGGACAAAATTGCGCCGCCACAAAATCGGCTTCGTCTTCCAACGCTTCAACCTGCTTCCCACGCTGACCGCCAAAGGGAACATCGCCATTGCGCAGTTCATTCACGGCGACGGTTTCGACCCGCACCGCTTCGACGTCGTCACCAAAATGCTGGGTCTCGAAGGCCGGCTCCAGCACAAGCCATCCGAGCTTTCCGGCGGCGAGCAGCAACGCGTTGCAATCGCGCGAGCGATCATCAACGAACCAAAGATATTGCTTGCGGACGAGCCGACGGGTAATCTCGACTCGAAAAATTCTGACATCGTGCTCGAAATGTTGCGCCAGCTCAACAAAGACCTGGGCCAGACAATCGTTATGATCACGCACAATCCGGAGGCGGTCACCCATTTCGACCGTGTGGTGCACATGCGTGACGGCGTGATCGTCGACGGCATTCCCGCGGACTGAAATGGCCAGCTTTAAAACGATTCTCGCACGCACGTTTTTCTGGTCGTATGAACGCGGCACTTGGCAATACGATCTCGCGGTGATCGTGATTTTGATTTTCGTGCTGGCGACGCCACCTCGTTGGTTTCACGATGAGCCTCAGGTCGGCCTTCCTTCGAACGCCGCGCAAGTCGAACTCGTTGCCGGAACCGAGAAGGATTCGCAACAGACTTACCGGATCGATGCTCGCGTTCTGGCACCGCCCGAACAGACTCCGGCGCTCCAGAGCGACCTTCACAATGCGTTGAAACGCGCCCTGCCGAAATTGCGCGATGGACGGTTTTCGATCCTGAAAATCGATCCCGTTCGCGACGAAGACGGTAACGTCATTGCTTACCAGGTCGAAATCCGCCGATAGGTCGCTGGTCCCTGTTCTCGCCCTGCCAAACGCACGAACAAGCTCCGCGAGCGAAACGTTCTCGCGTCTGTGTGCATCTGTCCTATGTGCTAGGATCAAATCGGCGGAAAGCGTGGGCCAACGCTCCGCTTCAGGGGCTCATTTTGAAATGTAAACTCGCGCTTGCTGCTGCCTTCATCGGGCTGTGTATGGTGGCTTGTGCTTTTCGTTTGTCGGCAGCACAAGGTGGTCAGGCAACCACCGGCTCCGTTCTCGGCATGATGGACCGATCTGCTTCTGACTTCCGCAGCCTCACCGGGGATCTGGAAAACACGAAGTACACCGAAGTCGTGAAGGACAGTTCCACCGAGACCGGACACATCTACGTTCGCAAAGACCAGAAGATGCGCATTGAGATCACCGCCCCCGATCCGCGCACGATCCTTCGGGTTGGCGATTCTCTTTTCGTTTACACGCCCAAGATCAAGCGCGTCGAGGAATACGATCTTGGCAAGAATCGCGCGATGGTCGATCAATATGTGTTGTTGGGTTTCGGCACGCGAAGCGAAAATTTGAAGAAGAGCTATGACGTCAAACTGGTTGGCGAGGAACAACTCGACGGCAAGAAAACATATTTGCTCGAGCTGACGCCTAAGTCGGATGACGTGCGCCACCAGATCACGAAGATTCAGATGTGGATTGATTCTTCGTCGTGGCTGCCGATCCAGCAGAAGTTTTTCGAGACGGGCGCGGGCGATTATATCCAGTTTCACTACACCAACGTGATGAAGAACCTGAAGATCAACGATTCGCGTTTCAAACAGGATTGGCCGAAAGACGTGAACCGCGTGAAGCCTCGCGGGTAGCAGATCACCGCCCGCGAAGCTCCGACGCTAACGGCCGGAATAAGAATTACCGAGCGGCGGCCCGCTCTTGCTCTAACAACTGTTCCTTCCGCGACAGTCCCCAGCGATACCCTGCCAGGTTTCCATCCTGTCGAATCACCCGGTGGCAAGGAACAACGATCGACACGGGGTTCGTTGCGCAGGCGCGTGCCACCGCTCGTACGGCCTTCGGATCTCCCAAGGCGCGCGCAACCTCGGTATAGGTTTTTGTCGTACCCGCCGGAATGCGCTGCAACTCCTGCCAGACGCGGCGCTGAAACGCCGTCGCTTGTAAGTCGAGCGGCAATTCGATGCTTGGCGGTTTTCCTTCGACGCGCCGGACGATTTCGTTGACCCAGCGTTCGAACGAATTGTCTCCGGCCGAGATCTCCGCACGCGGATACTCGTCGCGCAGTTCCTGCACGAGTTTCGCGTCCGTATCGCCTAGATAAACGGCCGAAATGCCGCGCTCAGTTGCCGCTACGAGTACATTCCCCAACGTCGATTTCGCGATGCTGTATCCGATTTTCATGCCCTTTCCTCCTTTGCGATAAGCCCCTGGCGTCATTCCCAGCTGCGCGTTGCTTCGCTCGTACACGCGGCTCGATGAGCCATATCCCGTTTCGTACATCGCGTCCGTGATCTTTTTTCCGGAACGCAGCAACTTCTTAAATTTCGTAAGGCGCAAGGCTTCGGCGAGTTCGCGCGGCCGCAAGCCGGTCACCTGTGTGAATGCCCGCCGCAACGTTCCACCGGTTGTTCCGAGCTCTTTCGCGAGCGCTCCAAACTTTACGGAGTCGTCTTCCGCTTGCACTATGCGTCGCGTCGCTTTTTCAACAAGCGCGATCGAGCCGGCGATTTCATCGGGCTTGCAACGTAAACAAGGCCGGAAACCTTGCTTCTTGGCTTCTTCCTTCGTTTTGAAGAACAGGACGTTTTGCCGCAGCGGCCTTCGCGCCGGGCACGATGGCCGGCAGTATATTTTCGTCGTGCGAACCGCAAGCACGAAGGTTCCATCCGCTCGCGAATCGCGTGTGGTCGTTGCGCGCCAGTAGCGCTCCGCAACTCCGCTTGTAATGTTTGATCCGGACTGCCTGTTGTTTTGCTTCGTCATAACAAGGCCAAAATAGCGCAAGGCTGAAATCAAATCTATCCGCAAAGGTGCATCAAAACAGATTGAGGAAAACGCAGAGAATTACGCTTCGGAGGCGTCGGGGATTGCGGTCGTCATCGGATCGGCTGGTTTGCGGTGCGGCGCCGTGATCACCAACAGCACTGCGGCAAGAATCACCGCGGCGGCAAGCATGGTTCGCACCGTGATCGTTTCCCCCACCACCAGCCACCCGAGGAACAGCGCGACCACCGGATTCACGAAGGCGTACGTAGCCACGCGCGTTGCCGTGCTGTGTTTCAGGATGTAGATGTAAGCGGTGAATCCCACCATCGAGCCGAAGCAGATCAGATAGGCGAGCGCGAGCCAGGATCGCTCCGAGACGGCCGCGAGATGCAGTGAGCGAAGCTCACCCGTCGCCGCGCTCGTGATCCACAGAACAACTCCGCCGGTGAGGCTCTGCATCGTGGCGCCCAGAAGAGGAGAACTCGGCATTGCACCGTGCTTCGAATACAGCGAACCGCATGCCCACGCAAACGCCGCAACCCCCAGAATCGCCACGCCGATCGGATCGATTCGCCCTGCCCCGCCCAAATCCTTTGGTCCTACCAGCAACGCCAATCCCGAGAATCCGAGGAACAATCCAGCCAGAACTTTGGCCACTGGTCGGGTGCCTCCCGGCCGCAACCAGTCCACGATAACCATCCACAACGACACCGTCGCCACCAGCAGCGCCGCCACCCCCGACGGCACCCGTTGCTCCGCGACACAGACTCCCCCATTTCCCACGACCAGCAAAAGAACTCCGGTCACCGTTGTCGTGCGCCAGTGCGCCAGCGTGGGGCGTATCCCGGTTTTCCACCGCAAGATTGGATAGAAGATCAGCCCGAAGACGAGATGACGTGCTCCAGCTAAGAAGAGCGGCGGAAATGATTCGATTCCGACCCGGATCGCTAGGTAGGTCGAGCCCCAGACAAGATAGACCGCCGCGAAACCCAATAGAACGAATGTCGAAGCTTGGCCATGATCCGGCCCCGACGTTTTTCTGGCTATCGGCGCGTGTAGGGTCGTTTCGGGCTTGAATCGATCGATACGAGCTACTGGCTGGGTTTCCGGGGTCGACATCGTAGTACGTCAGGACGCGCCGTGCGCGTTGTTTGAACAATGTACGGTCATCACTGACGACAGTACAGCGCCATATTGGAACAGCGACCTGTTTGAATCTATCCGGAAGCGATCGATCTCGACATCGTTGGTGATCCGACTTGCTTGTTTGCTCAGCAGAGAAACCGTTTTTTTTCGTCCCTTGGTACCATTACTATTTGTTTGATCTTAGGGCACTTGCGAACTGTCCCACAGGTTGACTCTGCTCCTCTGAAGGTGGCATGGTAGCAACCCAACTTCGCAGGTCGGGAGCGGCGCATTTTGTTCGCTCGATTGGTCGGGAAACCGAGGCGTTCGACGGGGTCGGTGGTGCGGTCGGGCCTAAGCTGTTAAAATTGTCGTCTCTGAGGGGCGATATGAGGTCAACAAACCTCGCGAGAATTTTGGAGTCACCTGCCAAGACTTTTTTGGCGGACGCCCCGCTGCCGCTGGCTTCGGCCGCTCAAGTGCCGTTGTCGTCAGCCGCTTCGGTTGTTCTAGCGCCGGCCGCTGCGGCTCGCGTTCCGGCGCTGAAGGTTGTCTCGCTGTTAACCGACACGCAGACTCGCCGGTTCGTTCGCGTGCCGACACACGCCGTTGGCGTTCACCCCGAGCATCGTGAATACCCACGCGCGACCTTGCGGCTCCCGCTGCGCCTTCGCAGCGTGAACAACATTCAGGAACAGTTCCCGATTACCCTCGTAACGCGTGATATCAGCTCCAGCGGCGTCTTCTTCCTCTGCCCGAAGCAGTTAGCCGCCGGCACGCGGATCGAGATTGAAATCGTTCTAGTCAGCCGCCCCATGGGCCGCGGCAACGTAGTCGTCACCACCGCTGCTCGCGTCCAGCGCCTCGAACCCGCCGCGATGCCAGGCTGGTACGGCGTAGCCGCCCTCTTCGACGACGTGGCCTTCGACCGCGACGACCGCGTCCCCAACCGTTACCTAAGCAAGTAGCCTAGACTCCGATCGGCGAAGCCCCTTGGGCGTGCGGCGCCCCCGCGACGTCTTTCATACGAAGGGTGCATAGCTCAAAGTCTCGATGCAAAAGGAATGAACGAGTTCCGAGGCATCGGTTTTTCCGCCTCAGGAAACCCCGCAGCAAGCAATCCAACTCGCCGTCTCTGCTAACCTCCCCAAATGCCCAAGCCGCAAACCACTCCTCTCCAAGCCGTCCTCTTTGACTGGGACGGCACGCTACTGGACTCCTTCGACGCAGACTCCTCCGCCTACCTGGCAATGTTTCGCGAGTTAGGGATCCCGTGGGGCTTAAGGGAGCTAGCCCTCCACTACTCCCCCAACTGGCACAACGTCTACCGCGCCGCAAAAATCCCTCGCAGCAAGTGGGAAGCCGCCAATCGCTCGTGGCACAAGCAGTACGTCCGCCACAAACCGAGACTCGTCGCCGGCGCCCGGCGCATCATGACGTGGACGGCCCGCCGCTATCAAATGGGCTTGGTCACCAGCGGTGATCGCACCCGTGTCCTCGGCCAACTCCGCTACTTCGGCCTGACCGGCCGCTTCGCCTCACGCGTCTGCGCCGACGACACAACCCAAAAGAAGCCGTATCCTGCCCCGCTCCGCCTGGCACTGAAACAGATGTGCCTCGACCCAAAAGCGTGCGTTTACGTTGGCGATTCCCCACATGACTTGGAAATGTCGCGTCGCGCGGGCGTCCGCGCCATCGCCATCATCGGCCGCTTTCCCACCGAAGCCGGCCTCAGAGCCGCGAATCCAGAATTCCTCCTCGACTCCCTCGCGGAACTCCCCGCAGTCCTGAAAACACTTTCAAGCTGAAGCATTTATCCGCACGAACTGCAACTCACCAAGTCGCGGTCGTGTGCGCTAGCTGCCATCAAAGCTTGTGAACGGAAGAGGGACGCAAAGAGCGAGATCAGTGCTGCGGGGCGGGAGGGGGATTCGACCCGGGAGTCGAACTAGGGGCAGGTGAAGCCGGAGGTGTAGCGGAACTCGCCGGCGTGGTCTCCGATGCAATCGCCGCCAGCGGCTTAAAATTTGTCCACTTGATCACTAGCCGCACCGGGAAGTCGCCGTCCTTCAGGTGCAGCGTCTCATCCGCGCGCTCGTAGTTCGGGAACCAATATTTCCCATCGACATTTTCCCGATACGTCTCAAACGTCGTGAACGGCAGCTGCGCAAATTTCACATCACCCAACTCATTCACCCAGCGCCCGTATGTCTTCACCACTTCCAGATATTTCGTGTCGACCCACACGATTCCATCCAAATATGCATGCGCCCGATCCACAATTTTCGGCGTCACTTTGAAAATGTAAGCATCGATTTCATCGACGGTCTCTTGCCCGATATATTTCAGCTCGTATTTCGAAAGCTGCGAAGAATTCATGGGGAACTGTGGAATCCGCTCGAGTTCCTTCACATCTTCCGGCTGCAGCGCGAACACGTGCAGCGTCGACTGCGGATGTTCGATCGTCTTGTTCACCACCCGCCCATCGGGCATCCGCGTCGTCTCTGTCACCATCACGAATTGCCCGGACAGCTGTCCCTTCGGATCGTACTCATCGATTCGAATCGTCTTCCGCGCGCCATACGTCGGCCGCACCGCCACGAATTGATCCTCCTTCTGCGCAAATTTCTTGATGATCTCGTCCGGCGGCAGCGCAGGAGGCTCGGGTGGCTCCGGGGTATTCCCCAACCGCTTCACATTGTGCTCTGGTGGAGGCGCCAGCGGCGCCGAAGACTCCTGCGCACGCGCACCACCCGCGCACACGAGCAGCATCGCACCCAGAACCGCGCGCACCGCGCATTTGATCGTCACACTCACCCTCATACTCTATGAGATGCGCTCACACCCCTCAACGCAGCCCAAGCTTACTCCACCATTCTCAGCCAATTTCTGTCCGCCTTCGAATATCTCTTTTTGCTTCTCCAACCTCCATCCTCTAACATCCTGCTGCCGCTTTCCGCTACAATTCCAAAGTTTGTGGCCAACGCGAAAAAAGCTGCTCGCTTCTTCATCTCCGGCTTCGTTCAGGGAGTCGGCTTCCGCTTCTTCACCCAAGCCGAAGCCGCGCGTCTCTCGCTCAGCGGCTACGTCCGCAACCTGCGCGACGGCCGCGTCGAAGCGTATGCCATCGGCACACCCGCTCAGCTCGCGAAGTTTCGCACCAAGCTCGAAGACGGCCCGCTTCTTTCGAAAGTCACCGCCGTCGCCGAAGAACCCGCCGAGCTCGACCCGCAATACGCAAACGATTTCATCACGACCGACACCGTTTGAACCCGACAGGAGCCCGCAAGGATGGATGATCTAAAAAAGTTGATCCGCGAAGTGCCCGATTACCCGAAGCCGGGAATTTTGTTCTACGACCTCACCACGATTTTGAAAGACAAGCAGGGCTTCCATAATCTTGTCGACCAACTTTGCGACCATTACAAGGGTCACACGATCGACGTCGTCGCCGGAATCGAAGCGCGCGGCTTTATCTTCGCCCCCGCGCTCGCGTATCGCCTCGGTGCCGGCTTCGTCCCCGTCCGCAAACCGAAGAAACTCCCCGCCAAAACGCGCGCGGTCTGCTACGCTCTCGAATACGGCACCGACTCGCTCGAACTCCACGAAGACGCCATCAAGCCCGGCGACCGCGTCATCATCTGCGACGACTTGCTCGCCACTGGAGGCACCGCGGCCGCAACCGTCAGTCTCATCCAGGAACTGGGCGGTAAAGTCGAAGGGTTAGCCTTCGCCGTCGAACTCACATTCCTCAACGGCCGCAAAAAACTCCCCGGCCTCGACGTTTTCTCCCTGATCCGATACGACAAGTAAATCCTCGTTAACCTCTGTGTGGCACGCACATTCCAATCCGCGCTCCGCAGTCATGCAACGTCGGTAACGGCGCAATCTCACGCGCGCGTATCACCAGTTTGTCATCCGCGAAGCGAGGTACCTGCTGTCGCCCACTTCGATCACAATCGCGGCGCCGTTCTCATTCCCTGCTTCTTCCCCTCTTTCCCCGCCTCTGCCGCAACAACTCAAACAAAACGATCCCCGCCGCCACCGAAACATTCAATGACTTCACCGGCCCCACCGTCGGCAGCGACACCACAAAATCGCATCTCTTCCGCGTCAACTCATGCAATCCATTCCCTTCGCCGCCCAACACAATCCCAACCGGCGAGGTAAAATCCACCTCCGTATAATTCCGATCCCCGTCTTCATCCAGTCCAACCAGCCAATATCCCGCCTCCTTCAACTCTTCCATCGTCCGCGCCAAATTCGTAACCTTCGCCACCGGCAAATGCGACAACGCCCCCGCCGACGCCCGCGCCACCGTATCCGTCAATCCCGCCGCGCGCCGCTCCGGAATCACCAGGCCATGCGCGCCCGCTGCCAGCGACGTTCGAACGATCGCACCCAGATTATGCGGATCCTCCACGCCATCCAGCAAAACGATCAATCCCTTTTCGCCATGCCCCGCGCCCGCATTCGCCGCCGCCAAAATCTCTTCCAGCGATCCCGCCGCTCGCGGGGCCACCAGCCCGACAATCCCCTGATGATCTTTCGAATCCGCCAATCGATCGATCTGCGACCGATCCTCAAAGCGCACCGAAATATTCCGTGCGCGCGCCAACTGCACAATCTCTTCCACGCGCGCATCCTGCCGCCCGCGCGCGATCACAATGCGGTCAAACGCTCGCCCCGCCTCCAGCGCCTCGCGAACCGCGTGCACGCCCGTCAACCGATCCACCAAGCCACTCCGCCCGGCGTTCATTCCAGCACCGAGCAAAATTCCACCATCCGCTCTCGCACCTTCTTCACCTCAAATCCCGCATCGCGCGCGGCGTCCAGCAACAAAATCACGCGGTCCAATCCGCCTTCCCCCGCTCGCCCTGTCAACGCCAGCCGCAACGGGTGAAACAATTCCCGCCCGCCAATATCCAACTCCGCTTTCATCACCGTCACAATCTCGCCAAACCGTTCCGGCGTGCAAGCCCCGCCATCCAGCACCAATCGTGCCGACAATCGAATCACATCCCGCGCCGCATACCGCGACATCACTCCATGCGACTCCACATCTCTCATCGCCCGCGCGGCATCATATGCAAACACCAGCCCCAACAAATCGGCTAGGCCATCTCGATCCGCCACCTGCGACCCAAGCAAGAACGCGGCCCTCTCGCACCAAGCCACCTGTTCCGCCGACAACACCGCCCCACCCCACCCACGCTCGCGCAACACACCCGCAACATCCGTCGCTACAAACGGATTTGCAATCGCGATTTCATTGTCTCGAGAAATTTCGCCCGCATCCATGAACTGATTCGGTAGCGCCGGTTTGCCCTGAGGTACGAAAGGCATCCTTGCCGGCTCTTCTGCTTTTCGGCCTCAATCGCCGATCAAAACTCTACTTCCCCACCACAGTCGCCGCCACATGACACGCGATCGCTTCCCCACGCCCGACCGCATCCACGCCTTCATTCGTCTTCGCTTTCAAATGGATCTTTTCGCCCGCGACACCCAGCGCCCGCCCCAGAGCCTCTCGCATCTTCGGAAAATGCGGTCCCAGCTTCGGCCGCTCCAGAATCACCACCGCATCCACCCACTCAATCGCAAATCCCGCCCCATCCAACAATCGCCGCGCATGCTCCAAAAACTGCAAACTGTCCGCACCCTTCCAACGAGGATCCGTATCCGGAAAATGCTTCCCGATGTCCCCGAGCCCGCCCGCGCCGAGCAATGCATCGCACAACGCATGCGCTAAAACATCGCCATCCGAATGCCCCACCGGCCCCTTGTCGAACGGCACTTCGATCCCGCCAACAATCAACTTCCGCCCTTCCGCCAATCGATGCAAATCGTACCCGATCCCGCAGCGCACACTCATTTCGCAGCACGCCCTCGCTCACCTGCGCACACGCGCTCCCGTTCCCGTTCCAAATAAAATTTCGCCAGCTCCATATCCGCAGGCTTCGTAATCTTGATGTTCCGCTCCGACCCCAGAACCACGTGTACCTCGTGCCCGAGCCGCTCCACCAGCCCGGCCTCGTCCGACGCGCTCACCTGATCCGCCTCAGCACGCGCAAATGCGTCCTTCAACAATTTCGTCGCAAACACCTGCGGCGTCTGCGCGAGCACAATCCGTTCGCGCGGAATTGTCGCTGTGATCAACGCCACATCTTCCGGTAAACTCCCCCGCTTCACTTCCTTCACCGTATCCATCGCCGGAATTCCCAAAATCGCCGCATGATGCCGCCGCGCCTCTTCAATCACCCGGGTCACTTGCTCACGCGTCACAAATGGCCGCACCGCGTCATGCACCAGCACCAACTCTGTGTCTGCGGCCACTTCCTTTAGCGCCGCTGCCACCGACTCCTGGCGCGAATCGCCGCCGCGCACCACGCGCACCTTCTGCAAAAATTTCTCCGCGCTGATCTTTTCCTCGAGCTTCGCGATCCCATCTCCGCGCGTCGCCACAATGATCTCGGTCACCAGATCGCACGACGCGATCCGCCGCAAGCTCAGCATCACGATCGGCACGCCATCCAGCTCTAAAAATTGTTTCGGCGTCTCGGCGCCCATTCGAGTTCCGAGACCAGCGGCAGGCAGAATTGCAGTAATTCGGCTCATTTTTCCATTCGCAGAAGAACAGAGAGTGTACATCAATGCGGATATTCACACGATACGGAAACCGCCTTCGGGATGGGGGCGCGAAACACGGGGCGAAAGCGATGGTTCGACACCCTCGCCGAGTTCTTGGAATGCAACGTTCCTATTTTCGTAGCAGGGTAAAAAGCAGAGGAGTATGCCACCGTCGTTCGCGTCTCACAAAAACGATCGAGCCAGATTGCACGATGGCGCGAAGCTAGCCGCCTTCGTCCGCCGGAAGATTCGACGGCATCCCAGTTTCAATCATTGCAGGGCCAGGCAACCGTCCAGCACCGGCACCCGCTCCCGCCGTAGCCGCGCGTCGCGCCACCGCGCCTCCGCCATTTCCATTTTCCGCGCGCTCATCCATCCGTCCAAAAATCATCTTCCCTGCCGTCGTCTGATGTACCGACGTTACCAGAATGTCCACGCTCCGGTTGATCCACCTCTTCGCCCCGTCCACCACCACCATCGTTCCATCGTCCAGATACGCTACTCCCTGATTCGCCTCTTTCCCTTCGCGCAAAATCAAGACGCGCATCGGCTCGCCCGGCAGCACCACCGGCTTCAGCGCATTCGCCAGCTGATTCACGTTCAGCACCGCGATTCCCTGCACCGTCGCCACCTTGTTCAAATTGAAATCGTTCGTCACAATCTTCGCGCCCATCTCAAGCGCCACATCCACCAGCTTGTGATCCACGTCGCCCGCTCGCGACGCGTGATTTTCGATCACCCGCACTTCCACTCCCGGCATCTTTCGAATTCTCTCGAGCACGTCCAGCCCGCGCCGCCCCCGTTGCCGTTTCAGCGTGTCGCCCGAATCCGCCACCAGTTGCAACTCATGCAACACAAACTGCGGCACCAGCAGCGGCCCATCCAGAAATTGCGCCTCGCAAACATCCGCAATTCGCCCGTCGATCAGCACGCTCGTATCCAGCAATTTCAAAGTCTGCGTTTTCGCTTCGGGTTCCGCGATGGGTGGCTCGCTCTTTGCGCCGGCTTCGCGCTCAGTCGTATCTCGTTGCGATCCCAGCCGTAACTCCGCGGCCTTCTCCGATCCCAGCATTCCGCCGAGATACGCGAACGCCACCAGCACTCCATATTCGAGAAACGATTTCGTCCGCTCAGGTTCCGCCGTTCGCGACACCACCAGCGTCACCAGCACCGCCGCAAAAATACCCAGCACCGCCCCGAGCGCTCCACCCAGTAATCCTCGCGGCGCCGCCCACCTCAGCCGCATCTCCACCACCAAAATCGCCATCGCCAGCACCACTCCGGTTCCGATCGCGACTACGCCGTGCAGGCCAAACGGATTCAGCGACGAGCAGATCGCCCCCGCGCTCACCACCAGCAACAGCCGCAGCATCCATGTCTCAAAACTCACTGCCGGCGAATACATTTTTCGAAAATTTGAGCTGTCGGATTCCGATGAATTGGGTGGGATTCCGATCTCTCCGGAAAAAGAAGAAGCAACCGTCCGGCGCTCGACTCCGCTATAAACTCGGCTCATGCGACCTCACAGGACTTGCCTAAATCACTGCAAAATCGGTGCAGCCTGCCCGAAGCGCCTGGGACTCAGGCTTGCCGCGGGATAGAACCTAGTTACGTTCCGTAGCCGTATATACTCCTCGGCCCCAGCCCCGTCAAGCGTCGTCCTCCGACTGTGGCAAGATTTCCCTCCCAGCCGCCAGCCACCTCAATGGGCAACGTAATTGCGCCTAGCCCATCCCCGCGAGTTAGGGTGCGCCAGGTTCGTAGTTTGAACCTGGGTCTTTCTTTTGAGTTTCTCTTCATCCCAGGTGCCGCACCCTCTTGGTTCTAGCAGGGTGCGGTCTTGATCTTTTGGAAATGTAGATCGACCACTTCAGCGCGCCCAACGTTCAATCCTCGAATCCAGCTTCCTCTTCTTCGGCCATCTCGATCCCAAAAAACAAAATCCGGCAATGGCCTGACCATCGCCGGACAAAACTTAGTCGTTATTTCAGCCATCTCCTTACTTCATTTCTTCAATCCCGATAAACCCTCGCTACCCTCGCGCTAACCGCGCACAACAAATCCGAAGTCACCGTCCCAATCCCCTTCGCCACGGCGTTCGCCGGATTCACATGCTCTCCATCCGACCCGTAAATCGTCACCACATCGCCGACTTCCGCTCCCGCCACATCCGTCACATCGATCATCGTCACGTCCATCGACACGATTCCGACAATCGGCGCCTTCTTCCCGCGCACCAGCACAAATCCGCGATTTCCCAGCGAACGGTGTACGCCATCGCCGTATCCCGCCGCCAGAACTCCGATCACCGACGGCCGCTCGGCCACGAATTTCATTCCGTACCCGACTCCCGCTCCCGCCGGAATCTGGCGCGTGCTGATGATCCGCGTTCGCAAACTCATCACCGGTTTCAGCGGCAGCTTCTTCTCCGCCTCCTCGCGCTGTTCCGCCGGATCGTATCCCGGATGATATCCATACAAAATCACGCCCGGCCGCACCATATCGGCCCACGTCTCGGGGCGGCTCGCGATCGCCGCGCTGTTCGCCAAATGCACGATTCCCGGATCGACTCCCAGCGCTCGCAACCGTTCCAGCGCCACAAAAAAATGCTCTTCTTGCTCGCGCGTCTGTTCGCCCGCCGCAGTCGTGGTAAAAGCTTCCGAGGATGCGAAGTGCGTCATCGTTCCGCCCAGCCGCAAACTCTGGCATTTCGCCAGTTGCGCCGCGAACGCATCCACCTCGCTCGACGCAATGCCCAGCCGGTTCATCCCGGAATCGATTTTCAGATGAAATGAAAGTGGATCGTTCTGATCGTGCTTCGCCGCCGCGCGATTCAGCAGCGCCAGTTGTTCAATCCGGTGTACCACCGGCGTCAATTCGTACTTCAGCAAATTCTTCTCTTCGCCGGGCCAGAAACTCGTCAACACCAGAATCGGTTTGCGAATCCCGGCTTTGCGGACTTCAATTCCTTCGGCGGCCGACGTCACTCCAAACCAATCCGATCCCGCCTTCTCCAAGACCTTGGCCGCCTGCGGCCCGCCGTGCCCGTAACCGTTCCCCTTTACGACCGACAAAACGAGGCGCGGCGTCTTCCGCTGCTCACTGTCCGGGTTCACAAAATCGCGGATCGCGTGCAGGTTGTGTGTGAGCGCCACGCTCGAAACCTCGGCCCATACCGGTCGCCCCACCTTTTTCAATACGTTCGCCACTTCCGCCGAAACCCCCGCGTTGCGCGATCTCTCTACGTCCTTCAAGATACCTGTTTTCGCTCCGCCGGACTTAGTCCTGCCGGGCGCCGTCCCCGTCTTTTTCGCAATCGTAAGTGTCAGTGTCATGGTCGTGTCCCGAAGACCCCCAGTTTACGGCCATCCCAACGGTCCCGTGAGCGAAGCCCAGCACCAGGCCGCGTGAAAGACAACATCCAGTCCAGCAAAAATCCTCAACCTGTCCAAGCAATCTCCTGGCCTAGCTCCGTGTTGCCGTTTTCATCCGACTCAGCAACTCCGCCAATACCAGTAACTACAACCGAATCTTGAGTTTGCACCCCGCTCAATCCATCCATCGCTGGAGACGAAAGCGATCCAGAAACACACACAACCGTGGCAAGTTCCCCACGCTTCGCCACCCTGTAGCCGCGGTCATTCCCCAGAGCGCGGACCTTTCTGCTCCATTGCGATGATCCCAATGCGGCCCGTCCCCAACGCCCATTTCAAATCACCTATAATCGTAATCGTCGACGCAAATTCTCTTTTGATCGATCCTATGGCCACCCTCGACCCCCTCGACAACCTAGTCTGGCGCGCGCTGGATACCACACACTCCCATTTCCGCGTCGGGACCAACCTCGCGCGCCGCTACCCCGCCGACATTGCCCCCTTCGCAGCCCTAGCCGACTCTAGCCGCAAAGCCTTTACCCAGCTCGAATCCCTCCTCGCCCCAAACGACGTCGTCCATCTCATCGGCGAAAAACCCGATGCACCCGCTTCTCTGGAGGTCGGCCTTCCACTCGACACCTATCAAATGTTCGCCCCTCCACATCCTCCGCCCACCACCCACCCAAACGTCGTCGCGCTCCATTCGAAGCACGCCACAGAAATGTTCGACCTGATCACCCTAGCCTTTCCAGGCTTCTACAAATCGCAAACCTACAAAATGGGCAACTACTTCGGCATCCGCCAAGACGGAAAACTGATCGCCATGGCAGGCGAACGCCTCTGCATCCCCGGTTGCCACGAAATCAGCGCCGTCTGCACGCACCCCGGTCACACGGGCAAAGGCCATGCCCGCGCCCTGATGCTCCATTCCATGCAACTCCACGCCACCGCAGGCCTAAAATCCTTCCTTCACGTAGGACAAAAAAACACCCGCGCCGTGAATCTCTACAAATACATGGGCTTCCAAATCACCAACGCCGTAACACTCTGGCCCATCCAACTTCGTTCGAAATAACCGAGCGAGAAATCAGGTCCACCTCACCTCCCTGTCCCCCGTTCCATCATCCAATGTTTACTCTCGACTAACTATTAATCTCGTGATATCATTTAGAATGGTCGACGTAGGGGCCGCCCAAAAAAACGCTGCTGCAACCCCAGCGTGCTCAATCGCTTGCAGACTCCGCGTGCTTTTTAGCCTCCCCGTCATCTCCTAAGTCGTATCGAATCAATCACCTCCAGACTCCGCAAAAATTGGCAGGCGTGTACGCCTGTTCGACCCGATTCGGAACAGGCTCGTCCGCGCAGGTGTCTCTCGGCCCAAATTTCAGCTCGATTCCCGTTTTGGGCGTACCCCTGCCGCAACTCCTCGCGTCCGTATACAATTACTACTACGAGAGCACCCCGCCTCTCGGCCACAGGGTCAGTACAAAGTTGGGCTGGATCACCAGGAAGCTGGGCCGCACCGCATCGAACGTTCGCTGCGGTACGACCATAGCAGGCACGGAAACCACGCGGTCCGGAAACGCCACGCCGCTCGGCGATGACTTCACGCCGTTCGGCCGCGAGAGATAGCGCGAACTCGATGGGCAAGAATTACTACGAGATCTTAGGCATTCCTGAAAACGCCTCCGACGCGGACATCGAAGCCGCCTTCAAGGTGAAGGCTCGCGAAGTCCATCCCGACACCGTGTCCGCGGAAAATGCGTATCTGCGCAAGGTCGCGTCCGAAGCTTTCAAGGATTTGTCCGAAGCCAAAGCCGCGTTGATGGATCCCACGACGCGCCAGAAATACGACGCCTCGCTCGTTTACGAACGCAGCAAGGAGTCTGGCAGCTCGAGTTCGTCGACGCCGGAGTCAGACAGCGCGTCCGACAGTTCGCAGTCACAGCATCGGTCGCGCACGTCGTCGTCGCGCACGGGTTCCTCTCGCAGATCGACGCAGTCGACGCCTTCGCGCGCACGAACCGGCAGCTCCGCATTTCCTGAAATCCGAAACCTCAACAGTTTTCTGTTCCTGGTTCTCGGAATGGGCACGATTTTTTTCCTCGCCGTTCTCGTTGCGAGCGGCCGCATGCCACCGCTGTGGCTCGCCGTCGTAACGGCCGGTATCGGCATTTTGTTGTTCGTGAACGGCATGCGCCCCGTAGCGCGCGGCTTCAGCAGCGGACGACCCGCATTGATCGGAAGCGCGGTCGCAGTCGCATTGGTCCTGCTTTCTCTCTGGCTCTTTTCGCCATCCTACTTCGAGATGGCAACGACGTCGCGCATCGCACGCGCCGTCGTCTCGCACACTACGCGCGGCCACGTTCCGCGTCCCCCGGATTCACCGAAGGTTTTGGCCGATAGCGCACCCAACGCCGTCGTGGACGAAAACGGACCCGAAGCCACGTTACCGACAAAGATCTGGTCGAATCTGAAAGACGGACAAACTTACCGATCGCGCCTCGATGGAAGCTCGCTCTTTCTCGACGCCATTGCGGTCGGCGGAAAAATCGGCGGCCAGTTCGCCGGCTGCGAGTTTCACCGCACGGGTTCCGATGCGACCGACTGGGTGGGCATGTGTACCGAGATCGGCTCCGGCGAAGCTCTGCGCAAAATGCCCGCAACGCTGAATCGCTTTTCGGACGATCGCATCGAAGGCAGCACCGGCGACATTCCGGTATTTGTCATGACCCCCGTCGAAACCGTAACGATGGGAGGCGGCGCAACACCACTTGAGGGAGCTGCATCTACGAATGGATCAGCGGCAGCAGGGGCAACGCCGCCTACCGCGACTTCTTCACCAGTTGCGGTAGGGGCGGCGCCCCCCAATGGCGCTCCGGGAGCGGCTGCGCAGGATACGACCGAGCCCGACCTGTCTGCGTTGAACAAAGCCGATAAGGAAGCCGTCGAACTCACCTGTGCGTCGGAACGGTTGTCGCAAGGTCCAGCGAAATACAACGAGTGCCTGCGAAAACAGCTTGACGCTTTGAAGGCGATGCCAAACGCGCCGAGCCTTGCCGGACTGAGTTCAGCCGATCGGGAAGACATCGTGCTGACCTGCTCGAACGAAAAGTTGATCCACGGCCCGGGCGCCTACAACGTCTGCCTGGCGCAACAACTGAAGCTGAAAAAACGCAAGAAGTGAAGCAACCGTGGTGGCGCCCTCTCTCGACTTAACAGCCGACGGATGCCGGCGCTACAAGCCCCTCTGTAACCGGCGGTGTATCGATGATCGAATAGGATCTGACGGTGAGCACGGCGGAGGCACGCAGCCGCGACTACAAATCGTCGGGGCCGAGGTTGCTGAAAGCGTCGGGCGCGGCTTCCTCGAAACGCGTGAACTTGCTGAGGAACCGGAACCGCACGTTTTCGGTTGGGCCGTTGCGCTGCTTGGCGATACGGAGTTCGGTTTCTTCCCGCTCTTCCGGAGTGGCGCCCGCTTTGAAAAAGTTGGGACGGTAAATGAACATGACGACGTCGGCGTCCTGTTCGATCGCGCCCGATTCACGAAGATCCGAAAGCTGAGGGCCGCGCTCGTCGCGCTCCGGGGCGCGCGTCAACTGGCTGAGTACAAGCACCGGAATCTGCAACTCTTTGGCGAGCCCCTTCAATCCGCGCGAAATGCTGGCGACTTCTTCCTGGCGGTTTCCGAACTTTCCACGCGCGGTGATAAGCTGCAAGTAATCGACGACCAACAGCGACAGGCCTTTGTCGCGCTTCAGGCGCCGCGCTTTCGCGCCAATTTCGAGAACGCTCGTTGAGCCGGCATCGTCGATCCACACTGGCGCACCGGCGATCGTGCCGAGTGCTTCGGTCATGCGGCGCCAGTCTTCGCGGCTCAGATGGCCGGTGCGAAATTTGTGCGCGTCGATTTGCGCGACCGATGCGACAAGGCGCTGCAGCAGCGACTCCTTCGACATTTCGAGACTGAAGAACGCCATCGGGTGGCCGCCGCGAATCGCGATGTTTTCGGCAAGGTTGAGCGCAAGCGCCGTTTTTCCCTGCGAAGGCCGCGCGGCGAGAATCAGAAGTTCCGATCCCTGCAATCCGGAAGTAAGCTTGTCGAGTTCGGTGTAGCCAGTCGGAATTCCGGTGATGCTCTTTCCTTCGCGAAAGATTTTTTCGAGGCGCTCGAAATTGTCGCGAACAATGTCTTTGATCGGAATGAGCCCGGCGCGCACGCGGTCTTCGGCAATCGCGAAGATAGAAGATTCGGCATTGTCGAGCACGGCGTCCGCGCCGTCTTCGCCCTCAAAGGCGCGCTGCTGAATGTCGTGCGTGGCATGAATCAGATTGCGAAGAATCGCTTTTTCTTTGACGATGCGCGCGTAATGCTCGACGTTGGAAACGCGCGGCATTCCGTCGGCGAGCGAAGCGAGATAGGGCGCTCCTCCGGCCGCTTCGAGTTCGCCGTGGCGGTGCAATTCTTCTGTGAGCGTGATGAGATCGATGGCCTGTTGCGATTCGCTGAGCGCCACCATTTTTACGAAGACGCGGCGGTGCTGATCGAGAAAAAAATCCTCGGCGCGAAGGGTTTCGACAGCAGCGTTGAGCGCGTTGTTGTCGAGAATGACGGCGCCGAGAACGGAACGCTCCGCATCGAGATTGTTGGGAAGAGGCCGTTCGAGAGCGGATTCCTGGGGCATAGCTGACGATTACTTTCGCTTTCTCTTCGCCTACACTAGCACGCGGTTCGCGCGTAGTTCAAGCGGCAATTATTTTTCCGTGCGTCGGGGAAACTCGAAGGAGGCCTCGACCCTGTTCCGTCGCTGAACGATCACCAGTGAGCGCATTGTGCACGCGCGTGTGGCGAGCGTCAATTGGAGTTGAGAAATTTTCTTGTGCATGAATTCGGAAAACGTGGAAAAAGTTCTTGTTTGCCGAAAGAGGTGCGTGAGAAAGTCGCGGGCATGAATTTCAAAGTTGTAGTGGAGTCTTAGGCTGAGATCCTTCGGCTATCCTCGTCGGATAACCTCAGGATCACAATGCGGCGGTCGTCGCGGAGTCGTCGTTACTTTGACCGTTGCAACGACGTGCACAAAATAAAAAAGAGGCGCCGGGGACGGACGCCTCTTTGGGAAATGAACTCGATCATTTCTTAGCGAAGAAGAAGTTATTCTTCTTTTGCGACGAAGACTTTTACTTCGGCGACTACGTCGCGGAAAACTTTGATTTTCACGGGGAATTCGCCGAGCGCCTTGATGGGTTCGGGAATTTGGATCTGGCGCTTGTCGATCTTGAAGCCCTGGGCTTCGAGCGATTCGGCTATATCACCGCTGGTGACCGAACCGAAGAGCTGGTCGTTTTCGCCGGTCTTGCGTGTGAAGCGGAGTTCAACGCCGTTCAACGCGGTGGACTGCTTTTGCGCGGCGTCGAGTTCGGTGGCGGTCTTCTTGGCCAGCGAGGTGCGGATGCGCTCGAGGGCTTTCATATTGCCAGTGGTGGCTTCGATGGCCAGCTTCTTCGGCAGCAGAAAATTGCGCGCGTAGCCGGGCTTCACGTCGACGACGTCGCCGCGGTGGCCGAGCTTTTCGATGTCTTCCTGCAGGATCACTTTTTGCATTTGCGTTTCCTTTTCGTTCTTAATTCGAATTTCGTTGGACCTCAGGGGCTCCATCCCCCCGAATTCCCTGGCGACCGGCACGGCTGAAGCCGTGCCCGGACGTCTTGTGCCTATCGACATCGCTCGCGCTGGCCTGGGGCGCGCAGGCAGGAGTGCCTATGCTACTTACGACTTGGGCGCTTCGGTGGGCGCCGGTGTGGCTGGCGCTGCCGGCGCGACTGGCGGATGCGACGCTGCCGGGGCGTGCGGGCCTGCCGGTGGATGAGCACCGGCGGGAGTCGCGACGCGCGGAGCCTGCGTACCTGCGGCGCTGCCGGCAAACGGAAGCAGCGCGATGTTGCGCGCGCGCTTGATGGCTTCGCCGAGCCAGCGCTGGTGACGTGCGCAGACGCCGGTCATGCGGCGCGGCAGAATCTTTCCGCGTTCCTGCACGAACTGCGAAAGAATGTCAGCGCGCTTGTAGTCGATGAAGTCCATCTTCTCGACGCAAAACTTGCAGACTTTCTTTTTGCGAAAATATTGGCGCTTGCCGCGGCGCGGACCGCCTGGTCCACCAGGACCGCCGCCCGGACCATCGCGGCGCGGACCGCCGTGACCTCCACCGGGTCCACCATGGCCGCCGCCGGGACCGTGTCCACCGGGGCGCGGGCCGCTGGGAGCTGATGATTGCTTCTGTTCGTCTGCCATTGCTGCCTACCTTTCGGGAATACCTGAAAACTTTTTCTCGTGACGTTGACGCTTGTTGCGTTGCGCTCGACTTCATGGGCGTCTAAACCCGCGACCTCGAGAGCGACCGCGGCTACAGGATGCGTGCGTTAGCTTGCCGGAGTCGGCTCGACGGCGGCCGGAGGTGCTGGCGGCGCGGACGGCGTCGGAGCCTGAGAGGGAGCTGGTGAGGTAGCGCGGCGCGGACGGCGCGCGGCGCGCACTTCGCGCTTGTGCTGGAGTTTCTTCTGGCGCTTGAGCTCTTCGTCGAGACGAATGGTCAGATACTTGATGACCACGTCTTGCACGCGGAGGCGGCGCTCAAGTTCCGCGATGAGCTCCGGCTGGTTCGTGCGGATCTGGTGATAGACGTACATGCCTTCGCGGTGCTTCGCGACGCGATAGGCCAGCTTGCGCGTGCCCCAATTCTCGGTCTTCTCGATCTTGGCGCCCTTTTCCGCGCAGGTGTGCTCGATGCCCGAAATCACTTTCTTGATTTCTTCTTCCGGTGTGGCCGGACGGGCGATGAAAATCAGGTCATACAAACGGTCTTCCATTTTTGCCTCTTTCCTTCTTGCCGGGCACTGGCCCGGGAAAATCGTTACGGCGTGGCGTCCGGATCGGACGGCTTGCGGCGGTTGTACTTGTTCATCGCGGCGTCTAAACCTTGCGTCAGGATTAGTTCTACCGCGTCGCCAGCTTGCTCCAACATTTCGGCCGCATCTTCTAGCTCCGCTTTTTTCATCGGGCGGAGCACGTACTCTTTCAAGTTGCTGACCGGATGATCGGGCCCGCAACCCAGGCGAAGCCGCGCGAAACTTTGCGTCCCCACCGAACCGATTACCGACTTCGCGCCGTTGTGGCTGCCAGCGCTGCCGTCGGGATGAATCTTGAACGTACCCGCCGGCAACTGCACTTCATCCCACATCACAAGCAGATCGCCAGGTTCCAACTCGTACTTGACGAGCAGCTCGCGAACCGAAACGCCGCTCAGATTCATGTACGTTTGCGGCTTGGCCAGCAAAACTTCGTGGCCGACGATTTCTCCGCGACCTACGAGCGCTTTGCCTTCGGGGCGTTCCACGCGAATCGAGCCGCGATTCGCGAGTTCGTCCACCGCCATAAAACCCAGGTTGTGCGGCGTCCACTGATATTCCGGGTCTGGATTCCCAAGCCCAACAATGAGCCGCATACGCCTTGTCTTCTTTCAGCGGCGAAAAACATACGGCGCTGTAATCTTGCCGAGATAGGGCGCAGCATGCTGCGCACCTACAAAATCTTGCCGAATGCTTACTTCTTTTTGTCGCCCTTGTCGGCGGCCTTTTCGGCCTTGGCTTCGGCGCCTTCTTCGCCTTCTTCTTCCTTCTTGCCTTTCTTGATGACTTCGGGCTCGGCCGGAGCAGCAGCGTCGGCGGCAACGGCGTCGGCGGGCTTCTCTTCTTCGACCTTGAGGGTGACGACGTGCGCGATGACGCGATCCTTGTCGGTGATCAGCCTGATCTTGCTGGCGTCGAGCTGAAGATCACCGGCGCGCAGAGCCTGGTTCAGTGCGAGACCGCTGACATCGGCGCGGAACTCGGCCGGGATGTCCGCGGGCAAGCACTCGACTTCGACTTCGCGGGTGACCGCTTCGAAAACGCCGCCCTGAACTTTCACGCCCGATGGCTCGCCGAAGGTGTGCACGGGAACCTTGACGCGCATGCGGACGTCCATGGCGATGCGGAGAAGATCGACGTGGAGCAAACGGCCGGACACGGGGTCGACGAGCCAATCTTTCAAAATGGCCGGCTCGTGCTTGCCGCCGAGATCGACCTGGAACAGCGTGTTGTGGCCGCTTTCCGACCGTAAGATTGCGCCAACCTGCTTGGCGTTGACGGCGAGCGTGATAGCGTCGCCTTTGCCACCATAGAGCACGGCGGGAACCTTGCCGGTCAGGCGGAGGCGGCGGGCCTCATTTTTGCCGCGAGTTGCGCGGGCGGATGCTTCGACTACGATTTGTGCTTGAGCCATGTTTTCTTCCTTCTTGCTGAATCCTTGCCTGGGCGCGCTGAAGCGTGCCCCTACAAAAGCGTCCTACAAATTCGACACGCGAAATCGAGCTGTTAACTCGGCGGCACAGGAATGTCTGTGCTACTAGATGAAGAGTTCGCTGATCGACGTTTCTTCGTGGATCGAACGAATGCCGCGAGCCAACAGGTCCGCAACGCTCAACACCCTGATCTTGCCCATCTGTTTGCCGGCCTCGGACAACGGCACCGAGTCGGTTGCGACGACTTCCTTGATTTCTGACTTGGCGATGCGTTCGATCGCCGGGCCCGACAACACCGCATGCGTGCATGCGGCATAAACTTGTAAAGCGCCTTCGCGAATCAGCGCGTCAGCCGTTTTCACGAGCGTACCCGCGGTGTCGATGATGTCGTCGACGATCAGCGCAGTACGACCGCGAACATCGCCGATCAGGTTCATTACTTCGCTGACGTCGACATCGACGCGGCGCTTATCAACGATGGCCAGCGGCGCGTCCATCTTCTTGGCGAAGAAGCGGGCGCGTTCGACGCCGCCTGCGTCGGGCGAAACGACGGTCACGTTGGGCAGCTTCAGGCTGCGAAAATATTCGACCAGCACCGGCGAACCGAAAAGATGGTCGACCGGAACGTCGAAGTAGCCCTGAATCTGCGGCGCGTGCAAATCCAAAGTCAGCGCCCGGCTTGCGCCTGCTGTTTCAAGCAAGTCGGCGACAAGTTTCGCGGATATCGGAACGCGGGGCTTGTCTTTGCGATCCTGCCGGGCATAGCAGTAATACGGCAGAACCGCGGTGATACGCCATGCGGACGCGCGCTTAAACGCGTCGATCATCAGCAGCAGCTCGAGAAGGTGGTTGTCCACCGGGTAGCAGCACGGCTGCACGACAAAAACGTCGGCGCCGCGCACGTTCTCGAGAATCTGCAAATAAATTTCACCGTCGCTGAAGCGGCCGAGCTTCATCTGGCCGAGCTTCGTGCCCAGGTGCTCGCAGATGCTCTCCGCGAGCTTCGGGTTCGCCGTGCCCGTAAAAATCTTGAAGCGGTCGTCGTTCACTCGAACGTTGCTCCGTTGCTGCGTCGAATTTGCGCGGTCAGCGCAAAGCGGCGCGGGACAAAGCTGCACAAACGGCTAGGCACGCGGCCGAACTGCAAGACAATTGAATTGGCACACGAGGTCGCTGAGAGGGGCAAGCAGACAGGCAAGCTTGAGGTGCAGCTTAAAGCGCAGTCTTGACCAGACGCTTGTAACGATCGCGCGAAATTGTTTCGCAAACGAAAGTCTGGTCGCTTGGGAACCCAACAGCGGCTCGGCGCGCCAACGCTGGGCTCGGGAAAACTCCAAACACCGCCGAACCGCTACCCGCCAGCATGGCTTCTGCAGCTCCTACTCGAAGCAAGGCCCTCTTAATTGTTGCGAGTCGAGGGTGACGCTGGAAGACGGCTGGCTCGAAATCATTCGAGAGGCCGGCTACCTGCGAACTCCAACACAGAGCGCAGAACTTCCAAAGTTTAGAGTTAGAGCGGGATTTTGTCAATTGGGGAGGCGATTTCGTGGATTTCTGGGCTTTGAAGGCTGGCGGCGACTGGACTTCGGCGACCGAACCGGCGGCGACCCAACGGAAGGCTTCCGGCGTCGGGACGTGGATGCCTTGGGGGGCGACGACGAGGATGGAGTGCTTTTTGACGTCGGCGAGGGGGTAGATTTCGTCGCCCTTGTTGACGCCGAGGGCGCGGCCGCCGAAGAGGAAGAAGGGGACGTCTGCGCCGAGAGAGACGGCGATTTCGATCAGGCGTTCGGGCGCGACGTTTTTGGTGGTGCCGATGAGTTGAAGATAGCCGAGCAGCGCGGCTGCGGCGTTGCTGGAGCCGCCGCCGAGTCCGCCGCCGGCCGGGATCGTCTTGTGGAGATCGATTTCGACGCCGCCGCGGATTTTGAGTTCGCGGCGAAGCGCGTCGACAGCGCGGTAAACGAGATTTTTTTCGGCGGGTTCCTGGGCGAGGCGATCGTTGCCGTAAATCGTGAGCGTGATTTCGGAGTTGCGCGGCGTGGGCAGACGCAGACGCAGGTCGTCGTGAAGCGAGATCGTCTGAAAGATGGTGCGCAGCTCGTGATAGTTGTCGGCGCGCTTGCCGACAATGTCGAGGCGCAGATTGATCTTCGCGAACGCTGGGATTCGGACTTCGCGCATGCGAAATATTCTACATGCGAACACTGCGCGTGAAGCGGCGAGTTATTGGTGCTTGGAGTCTTGCGGCACGGATTTTTGCGCGACGCGGTGCCTGACCGAGCCGACTTTCTTCTCGAGTTCGGCGATTTTGTCGGTCTCGATATCGGCCGGCAGCGAACGGTGCCATTCAGAGAGCGACTTCTCCCACTCGGCGGAGGCTTGCTCGGTGCGGCCTTGCTTGGCGTAAACGTCGCCAAGGTGCGAGTGAATCGTCGGGTCGTGCGGATCGCGCTCGAGCGCCTTGCGCAGCGAGGCTTCGGCTTCGACGTATTTACCCTGCTTGTAGTAAACCCAGCCGAGGCTATCGAGATACGCGCCGTTGTAAGGCTCCTGCTTCAGCGCGGTTTTCACCATGGCTTCGGCTTCGTCGAGACGCTGGCCGAGATCGCCAAGCATGTAGCCGTAGTAGTTGAGCACGGTCGCATTGTTGGCGTCGACGGCGAGAACTTTTTTGAATTGCTCTTCGGCGCGATCGAAAAACTTCTGACGTTCGTAAATGGCGCCGAGCAAGAACCAGACGGTCTCATTTTCATGAGGATCGCCGGGCAGCGCTTCGGCCATTTTTGCCGCTTCTTCGGCTTCCTTGAAGCGGCGGCCACGTTCGTAGATCTGCGCGATGTTGAGATACGTTTCGCGGTCGGCTTCAGAATTGGTCAACTGAGCTCGAAGGATTTTGACGCCTTCGTCGGTCTGGCCGTTTTCGCCGAGCAGCGAAGCCTCGCGCGACTGGACGGCGGGATCCTTCGGATATTTTGCGACGGCATCTTTGCCGATTTGCAGCGCCTTCGGCAGATCGCGGGCTTCGCGGTAGGTGTCCATGAGGAGCATGCGCGAGCGGCGATCTTCTTCGTCGCCGAGGTGGCCGAGCTCGTCGTAGGTGTAGGCGGCGGCTTGATAGTTCTGGCGATCGCGATAGAGCTGGCCGAGTTGCTGGTAGAGAATCGCGAGCGAGCGCCGGCGCGACGGAAGAACGGTGGATTGCTTCACGCCGACGATCGCGTCGGAGAGGACGCGGATGGCATCTTCGTAGCGGCCCTGCGCTTCGTACAACATCGCTTCGTTGTACATGATTTTCACGTCGCCCGGCGCATACTGGCGGGCTTTGAGCAGGTTCGCTTCGGCTTGATCGAGCTGGTTTAGTTCGCGATAGATCTGCGAAATCGCGAGGTAGTTGTCGGCATCATCGGGCATGAGGTCGATCAATTTTTGGTAGACCGGAAGGGCGTCGGCGTATTTTTCTTCGGCCATCAGCGTCTGGCCGAGTCCGCGGAGATGATTTAGCTCGGACGGATCGAGCTCGGAAGCGTGGCGATAGGCGGCTTCGGCTTTGGCTAGATCTTTCGTTTGCGTGTAGGCGTCACCGAGCAAATCGAGCAGTACGGGTGACGGCGTGCGGCTGGTCATTTCTTCGAGCAGCGAGACCGCTTCGGCGGATTTTCCTTCATCGAGCAAGAGCTGTGTCAGCTGTTCGACGGCGGGCTCGTCTTCGGGATCGGCTTTCAAAATGTTCTGCAGAACCTCTTCGGCTTTGTCGTGCTCGTTGCGCAGGCGGTAGAGGCGCGCGAGCCAGAGCGCGGACTCGGTGTCGGTTGGCTCGAGGCGGTAGATCTCTTTGTACTGTTCGATGGCGCGCTCGGCGATTTCGGATTGGCCGCTGTTGGCGCTCATGTCGCCGAGACTGCGAATGTAAATGCGCGCGAGCAGACGGCGCGTGGGGACGTCGTTGGGATCGCGCTTGAGAATTTCCTGCGCTTCGGCTACCGCATCGCGGACGCGCTGCGCCTTCCAATACATCTCGGCGAGACGTTCGCCGATCACGGGCGACTTCGGATCGAGCGCGTAGGCTTTCTTGTAGAACTCGATGGCTTGCGAGGCGTACTCGGGCTTGCTGGTGTTTTCGTACTGCTGCTCATACACGTGGCCCATTGTGTAGTTGTAGTAGGCGTCGGCGCGGTCGGAGGGTTTGCCTTCGCCGGCGGGGGCCTGGGTGATGCCGGATTCGGAGTTGAGGAGCGAGCCTTGCGCGGAAGATTGCGCCTCGGTCTGAACCTGAGCTTGAGTTTGATCTTGAGCCTGCTGCGGCGCGCTCGCGGCAACCGGGGCTTCCGAGCCCTCGGCGCGCTTCTGCGCATGGGCGCTCGATCCGGCAAGCGACGCAAGCAGGATCGCAGTGACGACTTTAGAAAGGCTCATATTTACCCCAAAAGAAAAGTATCCCATGCGTCCGAAAGGCGGTCAAAAGACTAAATCGCCCCGGTTTCAAGCGCTGGAACGCTCCAAGTAGGATGCCGGTTGGAGCGCAAGCGTTGGGAGGGTGGAAAACGCTTGCTTTTGCAACGATTGCGACCGGCTGGGTTGCCCTCGCCGTGGTGCAAAGCCATGATCCAGCTAAAGCGGCGCAGGCGCAAGGGTTCCACATTAGCTTGCTCGTGTTTTTCCTCGCGGGGCGTTGATCCGTTCCCTCAGCTCGGGATGGCGTGGCCGTTTCGCCAGGCGATCGCTTAGTCGCCGGGCTTATGAACTTTGGTGTGTTTACGGTCGGCCAGCGGATCGACCAGGCGAAAACTGTGTTCGCCCGAATTCGGATTGAACTTGTAGAGCAGGACCGCGTCGGCGGCACGATCTTCGCGAGCCAATTCCAACTCCGGGTTGCTGAGGATGATCTCGCCTTTGTTCGTGATGCGGAGGTCGGTGCCGACTTGCAGCACGATTCTGGTTCCATCGTCGCTGGGTTCGTGGGCTCGGGCTTCGCCAGTTCTTGAGGCCATGATGGCTCCTATTTTTAGCTACCTTGGAAGTCGCTGGTTGGATGCGGCGCCGCTTCGATGTGACGCCTGCAAATGTTCCGCCTGATTCAGGTCCTGTAGGGACACGGCATTGCTGCGCGCATCTCGGCGACCAAAAGAAAATCTGGCCACGCACCGAGTGCGGTCGATCAGCCTCTAGTGCAAGAAATGTCGCATGCCGGTGAAGACCATAGCGAGGTCTAGCCGGTCGGCAGCGGCGATCACATCGTTGTCGCGCATCGAGCCGCCCGGTTGGATCACTGCGGTCGCTCCGGCTTTCGCCGCCTCTTCGACACCGTCTGGGAACGGGAAGAAGGCATCCGACGCGACGACGCTGCCAGTTAGTGGCGACTGCGCCTTCATCACCGCAATCTTCACGGAATCGACGCGGCTCATTTGCCCTGCGCCGACGCCGAGCGTGGCGCAGTCTCGCGCGAAGACGATCGCGTTGGACTTCACGTGCTTCGACACTTTCCACGCGAAGCGCATCGTCGCCATTTCTTCGGCGGTCGGCACGCGCTTCGTCACCGTGCGCAACTCGGGATCTTTCAGCTGGCCGAGATCGGGCTGCTGCACCAACATTCCACCCAGAATCCGTTTCAGTTGAAGGTCCTTCTCCGGTTCCAGACCGCCGACCGGCAATTCCAGCAGACGCAGATTCTTTTTCGCCGCGAAAATCGATCTCGCCGCATCGTCAAAACCCGGCGCGACGATGCACTCGACGAACAGCTTCGCCACTTCCTCCGCCGTCGCCGGATCAACCGTTTTGTTGAACGCCAGCACGCCGCCGAACGCCGACACCGGATCGCCCGCATACGCCTTCAAGTACGCGTCGCGCAGCGTCTCCTGCTCTGCCGTTCCACAGGGATTGTTGTGCTTGATGATTACCGCCGCCGGCCGCTTGAATTCCGCCGCGATGCTTCGCGCCGCTTCCAGATCGACGAAATTGTTGTAAGACAGCTCTTTGCCCTGTAGCTGTTTCGCAGCGGCGAGCCCTGCGACTTCGCGTCCCGCAGGAATATACAGCGCTGCCGCCTGATGCGGGTTTTCTCCATAACGCAACGCTTGTTGCTTTCGCAGTGAAATATGAACGCGCTCGGGCAGTAGCTCTCGATCGCTCAGCGTTACGTGCCCGGTAGCCGCCGACAGGCGCTCCAGTTCGGTCGTAATCATGCCGTCGTACGTCGAGGTCGCCGCAAAAACTTTGCGCGCGAGGTCGACGCGCGTCGCCAGCGAAGTTTCGCGCGCCGCTTCAAGCTCCGTCGCGACGCGCGCGTAGTCCGCGGGATCGGTGATCACCGTTACACTCTCAAAATTTTTCGCCGCCGACCGCAGCATTGTCGGCCCACCGATGTCGATGTTCTCGATCAATTCTTCCGCGGTCAGGCCCGACTTCGCCGCCGTTGCCTCGAACGGATACAGATTCACGACCACCAGATCGATCGGCGCGATCCCATGCTCCGCCGCCTGTTTCCGATCTTCCGCATGTTTCCGGCGATACAGCAGCCCGCCGTGTACCTTCGGATGCAGCGTCTTCACGCGCCCGCCAAGCATCTCGGGCCAGCCGGTGAAATCCGAAACATCGCGTACGGCGACGCCCGCTTCACGCAGCAGCTTCGACGTGCCGCCCGTCGACAGAATCTCGATCTGCAAAGCCGCGAGCCGCTTCGCGAACTCCACGATCCCCGTTTTATCAAACACGCTGATCAGCGCGCGTTCCACTGCCATGAGTGCCCTCCGAAAATGAAAAGCACATCAGTGTAAGCATGTCACCGCCAAAATTGGAAACACGAATGATGAAGCTTTGAGGAAAAAATCGGGATGGATTTCACGCGCCGTTCGATGTTACAAGGCGAAGAGGGATCGCCGTCCATGAAGCACTATGCCGGCAGTAGCGCTCTCATCGCTCTCGCGTTCTCAGCGAAGTTAACTTTGCGGCCGCCGGGATTTGGATTCGACATCCACATTCGTGACTCGCTTCGAGTCATCCCGGTCAGCATCGTAGTTTTCTGGCTCTTGATGGGAGTCGCGATCGCGTGGTTTCTAGTTGTGGTTCGCAGTCAAATCAGCAGCGCAAGATAGATCGGGCCAATAGCAGGGAAAGAAGGCCGAAAAGAGCGCCCGCCTACGCCTTCACCAGCGCCTTCAACCTCACCTGCCCCGCCACCACTTCCACGACGTATTCGACGTCGCGGCACTTCTGCTTCTCCTGCAAATCCTTGGTCTTCTTCCGCACGAATTCCTTGAAGCCCGCCTGCGAAAGCTTGCTTGTCTCTTCGCCGGCTTGCCTCTTCGCCGTCACAAACGCATTGAACAAACGATCGACGTTCTCGGTCTCGTTCTCGGGGTCGGCGCAAACCACGCGAAACGCGATCGGTGGCTCGGCGACGGCTGCCGCGCGTCGCCCCGCCGAAACTACGGCCGCAGCGGGAATTTCTACCGGATGCACAGATGCGCCGTGATGCGCTTTCGCGCGCTCTGCCTCGATGGCCTTTGCCGCAGCACCAAAGTGTCTCTGCGACCGGCCTTCTTCCTTCAACACCGTCTTTTTACGGAAAATATCCTTATATTTCGCGTAGGTCTGCGTGAGGTTGTTCAACCGAAACCGTTGCCCGAATTTCAGCTCCCCGGCGCGCTCGCCGTGGCGTTTGACGATCTGCTCGATGCGCCACTCGATTTCCGTTGGCGGACGCTTCCGCCCTCCGCCAAAAAATTGATCGTATTCGATCTTAAGCTGGCGGATATCGCGCTCCATTTGAGCGAGTTCTTCGTCAATCGTGGCCATAAGGCTGGACTCAGATCCTCTTCAACGATGCTAGAAGCCACCTCCGCCAGCGTCAACGGTACCTCGGTCGCGGCGCGTCCATTGCAGCACCGTCCGGTCGCCGCCGCGGACCTGTCCGAACGGCCAGTGTCCCGCACCGTCGCGGCGTGTCGCGCGGCTCCCTTCCGGGCCAGTTCTGTGTTGAAATACCCGCATGTCTTCGTCCGCGAAAAACCCTCTTTCCTCCGGTCAATCTGAACTTCTTCGCCAGATTCCATCGGTCGATGAACTACTGAACCAGCCGCGACTGGCCGCGCTCGCGCAACGCGTCGACCGCAATCTCCTCCTCGAAATCACGCGTGCCGCCCTCGCCGACCTGCGCGCCAAAGTCTCCAGCGACGAGCGGCGCACCGTCATCCTTCCGCTCGACCCCGTGGCGCTGCAAAACGAGATCGCCAAAGCCGTCGAGCAAATCCTATCAAGATCGCTTCAGCCCGTAATCAACGCGACCGGCGTCATTCTTCACACCAATCTTGGCCGCGCGCCGCTCACCGAAGCAGTCGTCGAGGACTTTCGCCGCACCGCGACGCAGTACACCAATCTTGAATACGATCTCGACGCCGGCGCGCGCGGCAAGCGCGACGTCCACACGGCGCAGCTCTTGCAGCGACTGACCGGGGCCGAAGCCGTTGTCGTTGTCAATAACTGCGCCGCCGCCGTGCTTCTCGTTCTTGCCGCACTGGCGCGCGATGGCGAAGTCATCGTCTCGCGCGGCGAGCTTATTGAAATCGGCGACGGTTTCCGCATCCCCGAAATCATGGCGTATAGCGGCGCCACGCTTCAGGAAGTCGGCACGACCAACCGCACACGCATCGCCGACTACGAAAACGCCATCAACGAAAAAACGCGCGTGCTCCTTCGCGTGCATCCATCCAATTTTCAGATCACCGGATTCACCGACAAGCCGTCGCTCGCCGAACTCTCCGCGTTAAGCGCGCGCACCAACGTGCCGCTCGTCGAAGACCTGGGCTCCGGCTGCCTCGTCGATCTCACATCCGCCGGAATTACCGAGCCGCTCGTCCGCCACAGCGTTGAAGCCGGCACCGACATTGTGATGTTCAGCGGCGACAAACTGCTTGGCGGGCCGCAAGCCGGCATCATCGCCGGAAAAAAGGAAATCGTCGCGCGCATCCGCCGCCATCCTATGTTCCGCGCTCTGCGCGTCGACAAGCTCACCATCGCCGCTCTCGAAGCCACGCTCGGCGCGTACCTTCGCGCAGCCTACGACGAAATCCCGGCGCTGCGGATGATCCGCATAACCGCCAGCGACATAAAACGCCGCGCCGAGAATCTCCTGCGCGAACTCACGCCCGAAGTCGCTCTCGGCGAAGTCGAACTCGAACTCATCGAGGGCGATTCGCTCGTCGGCGGAGGGTCAACCCCTGCCCAATCGCTCCCCACAAAACTCATCCGCGTCGCCAGCACCCGTCACTCCGCGGCACAACTCGAACGGCGGCTCCGCCGCGCCCCTGCGGGTGTCAGCGTAGTCGCCCGCGTCGAGTCCGATCGCCTGATCCTCGACCTTCGCACCGTCCTGCCTGCACAAGAAGCTGTCCTCGTTCAATCCATCGCAGCCGCCCTCCGCTAGCTGGTTAGCGGTCCCTTGAACCCAAACCATACTGAGCCCCCACCGAGAGTCTGCCTTGCCAGTCTGCCTTGTAAGTTTAACTTGCAAGCTTGCCTTCTAATCTGATATAGTCTCCCGATGCCGCGCCAGACCCTCGAAACAGCCACCACCGACCTCATCCAGTCCATTGGACTGCTTATGCGCCGTGTTCGCGCCGCGGCCGCGAGCCACGAACTCTCGCTCGCCGAGTCCTCTGTCTTGCGCCGTCTTGAGGTCGAAGGGCCGGGAACCACCGCCGATCTCGCCCGCGCCGAAAGCGTCAGGCCCCAGTCGATGGGCGCCACCATTTCCGCTCTCGATGAACGCGGATTCGTCGAACGCAAGCCGCATCCCACCGACGGCCGCCAGTTCAATATCGCCATCACAGCGAAGGGCATAGCGATTCGCAACAGCGCCCGGACCGCGAAACGCACCTGGCTCGCCGAGGCCATCGCTCAACTCGACGACGATGACCGTGAAACGCTGCGCCGCGCTTCCGGAATCATCCATCGATTGGCGGCAAAGTGACGCGCGAGATTCAAACTGGGCCTTCCGATCAAACGCGAATTCTGCCGCAACAACAGACTCAGTGGCCACCGGAGCGTTCGGCGAAAGCAACTCAAGGCGCTGCGCCGCTCGCGAACACCGTTTCGTCGCGAAGTTCCTTCTCTCACGCCTGGCGCGCGCTACGTCATCGCAACTTCAAACTTTTCTACTTTGGCCAAAGCATCTCGGTCATCGGCACATGGATGACGCGTCTCGCAACCACCTGGCTGGTTTATCGCCTCACGCATTCCGCACTTCTGCTCGGCGTGGTCAGCTTCTCCGGACAAATCGCCGCCTTCGTGCTCGGCCCGTTCGCAGGTGTCTGGGTCGAGCGCCTCGACCGCCGCAAGCTGCTCGTCTGGACGCAGTTGGCCGGAGCGCTCCAATCGCTCGCCTTGGCCGCTCTGACGCTCACGCACGTCATCAATCTCTGGGAAATCATCGCGCTCGCCTCGTTGCAAGGCGTCATCAACGCGTTCGACATGCCCGGCCGCCAATCCTTCCTCGTGCAAATGGTCGACGACCGCGCCGACCTCAGCAACGCCATCGCCATCAACTCTTCGATGGCCAACGGCGCGCGCTTGATCGGACCGGCGATCGCTGGCCTGGTGATCGCCGCTGTCGGCGAAGGCTGGTGCTTCCTCATCGACGGCGTCAGCTATTTCGCCGTCATCGCTTCCCTGCTCGCGATGCGCATCACGCCCGCAGAAGCGCGCCGCCGCGCCGCCACCATGCTCGAGCAAATGCGCGAAGGCTGGGACTACGTCCGCACCTTCCGCCCGATTCGCACGATCCTTCTTGTGTTTTCGTTGATCAGCCTGATGGGCTATCCCTACGCCGTGCTCCTGCCGATTTTCGCGGGGCAAATCTTGCATGGCGGCGCGCACACGCTCGGTTGGCTTTCCGCCGCGGCCGGAGTCGGCGCGCTCACCTCGGCGATTTCTCTCGCTCTGCGCAAAACAGTCGTCGGTCTCACGCGCATGATTCAGATCGCCTCAGCTACGCTCGGCGTCGCGCTGATCCTCTTCAGTTTTTCCCGCGTGTTGTGGCTCTCCCTCATACTGATGGTCTTCGTCGGCTTCGGATTGATCCAGACCGCGTCCGTCAGCAACACGATCATCCAGTCGCTCGTACCCGAAGATAAGCGCGCCCGGGTGATGGGCTACTACACGATGGCCTTCGTCGGGACTGCGCCGTTCGGCAGCCTCCTCGCCGGCGCGCTCGCGCATCGCATCGGAGCGCCGCACACCGCGCTCGTTACGGGCGTGTGCTGCATCATCGGTTCGGTCTTGTTCACGTTCGAACTACCAAAAATCCGTCGCGCCATGCGTCCGATCTATCAGCAAATGGGTTTGCTCCCGTTAAGTCGCGACAAAACCGAACTCCTCCCTGACCAGCCCGAGCTCGCCTCATGAGCCGCCGAAACCTTGCCGCCGACGGCGGCCTTCTTCACCCGAAAGGAATTCGACAGTGAACTGGCACAACTACGTTTCTAGCTTCTTCTCAGGTGTGTTTCTCGCAAACACCGTTCCTCACTTCGTCCACGGCACTTCCGGCGATCATTTCCCGACACCGTTCGCCCACCCTCCTGGGAAAGGTTTGTCGTCGCCAACCGTGAACGTCCTCTGGGCGCTGCTCAATTTGGTGGTTGGCTACGCTTTGTTTCGAGCGGGGAATGTTTGGAGCGGAGGTTGGGCGGTCCAAGCCATGTTTTTTGCCGCCGTCGCCGTGATCAGCACAGCAATGAGCGTTCGATTCGCGCAAAAGCATCGCGAAAGCTAGCAGTCGGTCGCCGTTCGAACTCGGGAAGCACCCTATCAATTCAAATTCAACGAAGGAAATCCATGTCCCTCACAAAACTCGATGAAGTCGCCGCCCTAATCGTGGTCGATGTCCAGAAGGGCATCGTCTCGGTTCCGACGGTTCACCCAACCACCGAAATCGTCCAGCGCTCCGCCACTCTGGGCCGCGCATTTCGCGAACGCAAACTTCCCGTCGTCCTCGTCAACGTCACCGGCGCCGCTCCGGGCCGCGTCGACACGCCTCGCCCCAACTTCGCGCCCCCGCCAGACTGGGCCGATCTCGCCCCCGAACTCGACACCCAACCCAGCGATTACCTCGCCAGCAAACAGCGCTGGGGCACATTTATCGGCACCGATCTCGACGCTTACCTCCGCAGCGGCAACGTCACGCAAGTCTTCATCACCGGCATCAGCACCAGTGCCGGAGTCGAGTCCACCGCACGCAGCGCCTACGATCTCGGCTACCACGTAGTCGTCGTCACCGACGCCGTAACCGACCGCAACCCCGAAGCCCACCGCCACAGCATCGGGGCAGTTTTTCCGCGCCTCGCCGAATCCACAACCACGGCCGACTTGCTAGAACACCTCGCATCCCGCTCGCATTGACGCCGCCTCTCGCCGCCACGTAACATTCGTCGGCAATGGTCGGCCAAACAATCTCCCATTACCGTATCGTCGAAAAACTCGGCGGCGGGGGCATGGGAGTGGTCTATAAAGCCGAAGATCTAACCCTCGGCCGTTTCGTCGCCCTCAAATTTCTCCCCGACAACGTCGCGCAAGATCCCGCCGCGCTTGAACGCTTCCGCCGCGAAGCCCGCGCCGCCTCAGCGCTCAATCACTACAACATCTGCACGATTTACGAGATCGGCGAAGCCGATGGCCTCCGCTTCATCGCCATGGAATTTCTCGACGGCATGACGCTGAAGCACGCCATCGGCGAATGCCCGCTCGAAATGGACAAGCTCCTCGCGCTGGCGATCGAAATCGCCGACGCCCTCGACGCCGCGCACACCGCCGCCATCGTCCACCGCGACATCAAGCCCGCCAACATCTTCGTCACCGCGCGCGGGCATGCAAAAATCCTCGACTTCGGCCTGGCCAAGGTCGACGAAAAGGCTCCGTCCGCATCCATCGGCAACGCCAACACGCTTTCCTTCGACGAACATCTCACCAGCCCCGGCTCGACGCTCGGCACCGTCTCCTACATGTCGCCCGAACAAGTCCTTGGCAAGCCCGTCGACGCGCGCTCCGATCTTTTTTCCTTCGGCATCGTTCTCTACGAAATGGCGACTGGCAAACTCCCATTCCAAGGCGACTCGTCCGGCGCGATTTTCGATCAAATCCTCCACGGCAATCCCGTGCCGCCCGCGCAGTTGAATTCGCGCGTTCCGCCCGAACTCGATGCCGTCATCCGCAAAGCTTTCGAAAAAGATCGCGACACCCGCTACCAGCACGCCTCCGAAATGCGCGCCGACCTGACGCGCGCCCTCCGTGACACCGGCTCCGGTTCCTCACGTTCAGCGATTCCAACTCCACCGCCCCCCGCACGGAGAAATTGGCTCGCCATCGGAGCCGCTATCGTGATCCTCGCCGCCGCAGCCATCGTATTCGCGCTCTGGCGTGCGCACGAAAAATCCGCACCCAACGCCATGAAGTCGCCCGCACAACCCGTGACCGTCGCCGTCCTTCCCTTTCAAAATCTCGGCGGCGACACCGAAGCCGATTTCCTTCGCATGGCGCTGCCCGATGAAATTGCCGCCACTCTATCTTCCGTGCGCGGCCTCTCGATCCGCCCTTTCGCCACCACCACGAAATACGCCAAGGCCGACGTCGATCTTCAGCAAGCCGCAAAGGAACTCCGCGTCGGCCGCCTCGTCACTGGCCACTACCAAAAGGTTCGCAAAAATCTACAGCTCACGATGGAAGCGGTTGACGTCGGCGACGACCGCGTTCTGTGGCACAGAACACTCGACATTCCCGCCGAAGATCTCGTCGCCATGCGCGGCCAGGTCACATCCAACGTACTCAGTGGAATGATTCCGGCTCTCGGCGCCATCGCCGCCGCCGAAGACAACGGCACACGTCCGAAAAACGAAGAAGCCTACGATCTCTACCTGCGCAGCGTCGCCATCGCCCATGACGGCGCGCAAAATCTCGAAGCGATCCACATGCTCGAACGCTCTGTCGGCCTCGATCCGACGTTCGCTCCCGCCTGGTCTGCGCTCGGCATGCGCTACCACTACGATGAGGAATACGGCGCCGGCTCACACAATGGCACGTACCGCTCTTACGCGGCCCTGCAAAGGGCACTCGCTCTCGACCCCAACCTGTTGAGCGCTGAACAGCAAATCGTCCTTCAGGACACCGAGGGCGGGAACATCGCACAAGCCTATCGCCACGCAAAAGCAATGGTCGATACCCATCCGGAGAGTGGTGAAGCTCACTTCGGTCTCTCGTATGTTCTCCGCTACGCCAGCATCATCAAGGAAGCGCAACAGGAGTGCGAGGCGGCCCTTCGCCTCGATCCGGGAAATTTTCATTTCCGTTCCTGCGCCACTGTATTCATGGATTCTGGCGATCCGCAACGCGCGCAGGATTTTCTCAACCTCGACTCCGGTTCGGAATGGTCAAACAACATCACGGCCCACATACTCCTTAGCCGTGGAAAGATCGACGAAGCATTGGCCCATCTTCGTCAGGTTCCGGATAGCAAGTTTTTCCATACTCGCGCGCTCGAGGCGTGTTACACCACGCCACACCCCGCCAACTTCGCTCAGCTCATGGATGAGGTAAAAAAAGAACTGCCGTCCGAACGAGACTCCGAACCGCGCTACGGCCTAAGCACAATGATGAATCGGTGTTTAGGAGATCAGTTCACTGCCAACATGATTTCGGCTGCGATCAAAGGCGGCTTCTGCTCCTACGAATACCTGGAAGGCGATCGCACCCTCGCCGACTTCCGCGCCTCTCCCGAATACCCGGCAGTCCGCGCCCAAGCCAAGCAGTGCTACGACAACTTCCTAGCCAACCGAAATAAACCCCAATAATGCAGCACCAATCCCTCGGTCTAGCTTGCGCTGACCAGCGGCACCCGCGAGCTGCTCTCGACACGAACGACCCCTGGATACCCGGTATTGGTGCGCAGCATCCCGTAGAGTCGAATCGCCAATTTCCTCGCCGCTGCCACTTTCGCCACTCCTTTTGCTTTGTTGTGGCAGCGATGCAAATATTCATTTCGAAATCCGGGGTCGTACCGCACTGCGTTTTGCGCCGCCTCCACCAGCAGCATTCTCATGAACCAGTTCCCCTGTTTGCTGATGGAGCCAAAACGCTGATGCCCGCCCGAACTGTACTCTCGGGGAATCCGTCCCAGATAACTCGCCACCTGTTTCCCGCGCTGAAAGCGCTTCACATCTCCCATCGTCAGCACGAAGGCCATCGAAGTGATCGGTCCAACTCCTGGTTGTGTCATCAGCAGCCGTGCTTTTTCATTCTTCTCGGCAACTTCCATCACGGCTTGGTCGAGCAAGTCAATCTGCGCATTCAACATCTCTCTTACCTTGAACAGGTCTTCTCGCCGCCGGCTCGTCCATGGTGCAAGCGGTAACTCGCGGAGCACCTTCTCACCCGCTTTGCTCCACAGCCTCCGCTTTTTCGTCACGCCCTGATTCATCGCCAGGTGCTGCAACTCGGTCTTCACCTGCGCGCGTATCCGCACTAGCTTGTAGCGGTGAATCAAAAGCTGCCGCAGATCTTTTTCTTCACTCGAAGGAGTCCATATCCGTCACTCCCATCTCAACGCCATCATAGGGTCCACCCGCGCCCCCCTCCGAGCCGGAATCCAACTGGCCACGAACACCACCACCCCCAGCAACGCTGGCACCGTAACAAACGTAGCCGGATCATCCGGCCGCATCCCATACAGAAACGCCCCAAACAATCGCGCCGCGGCAAACGCCGCACCGAGTCCCAACACCAGCGCAATCGCCGCCAGCCGCATCCCCTGCCCCACAATCATCTTCTGCACGCCCTCAACCTGCGCTCCCAGCGCCATGCGGATCCCGATCTCCCGCGTCCGCCGGCTCACCGCATAACTCGTTACGCCATACAGTCCCACCGCCGCAAGCAAAACGCCGCAAACGCCAAACACGGCGAACAACGTCGCCGCCAGCCGCGGCAAAAACAGCGCATCGCGCAAATGTTCCTCCATCGTCGCCTCGTTATACGTCGCCATCGCCGGATCGATCGCGTGAACCTCCTGCCGCACCGCGCTCTCCAACGTCGTGTAATCTCCGCCCCGAGTCCGAACCAGCACCGAATACCCGAGAAACGCCGGATCGCTTCCCGCGCTCTGCTCCAGCGACCGAAACAAAATCGGCCGCGGCGACTCTCCCAACGTGCGCGATTTCAAGTCCTTCACCACGCCGACAATCTCGTACGTCACCCCTCCGCCTTCCACTCTCTGTCCAACCGCTGCCCTTCCGCCGAGAACTCTCGTCGCAAATTCCTGATTCACGATCGCCACCTTCGGTCCATTCGGCGACTCATTTCCAAAATCCCGCCCTGCCAGCCGCGGAATCCCCATCACGTCAAAATATCCGCCCGTCGCCATGTACAAATCTGCAATGGGCCCGCCGTCGGCAGGCAACGGCAGGCCCACAACGTGAAATCCATCGCTGCGCCCGCCGTCCGACAGCGGCACAAGGTCCGTGCAAACCACCGAAGACACTCCGGGCAAACCCGCAACTCGTTCCCGAAGCTGCTTCAAAAATTGCAGAGTCTTTTCTGCCGAATATCCATTCACTCGCGGATCGACCGAAGTGATCAGCACACCACGCGTTCGAAACCCAATATCGATTCCCGAAGCGTGCTGCATGCTCCGCAAAAACAATCCCGTCGCACACAGCAGCACCACCGACATCGCCACCTGCGCCACGATGAGCACGCTGCGCAAATTCCAGCGCCGTCCCGGTCGTGCCAACCCGCCCCCACCTTTCAGCGCGCTCGACAAAATCGGATGCGACGCCGCCCACGCCGGCGCCCACCCCAACACCACGCCCGAACCAACGCTCAACGCAAACGTGTACAGCAAGACGCGCCAGTCCGCATGAACATTGAGGTCCAGCGGCACCGGCGCCGGAAAATGAAACGCCGACAGCGCCTGCGTCGCCCACAGCGACAGCGCAAATCCAAACAAGCCGCCGCCCAGCGCCAGCACCACGCTTTCCATCAACATCAATCGCTGCAACGCGCCGCGCGTCGCGCCCAGCGCGAGCCTCACCGCCATTTCCTTGCTGCGCTCCGCCGCTTGCGCGAGCAGCAGGTTCGTCACGTTTGCGCCGGCGATGCACAACACCAGAAGCACCACGATGCTCAGCGCGGCGAGAAACGTCAGGATCGTTCCTCGATCACGCGGCGGCAGCGATCCCGCCTGTTCGAATCGAAATCCGTTGCCCTTGTCGGTCTCGGGATACGCCGCCGCAAATCGCCCCGCCATCGTGCGCAGTTCCGTATCCGCTTCCTCGTGCGTCACACCCGGCTGCAGTCGCGCGATCACCTGCAGCCAGTGGTATCCGCGCGCCTCACGACTTGGCTCCGTCGGGTTCAACTGCGGACCATTCCCCAGCGGCACCCAGAATTCCGGATCGAGGACAAAGTCAACGCCCCGATAGCCCCTCGGCGCTACGCCTACCACGGTGTACGGTCGACCCGACAGCGTGACCGACTTCCCAACGATGTCGGGATCTCCGGCGAAGCGCCGTTGCCACAATCGATGCCCAAGGACAATCACTTGCGCATGATCTTCATCGCCGCTAAACCCGCGCCCCACCGCCATGCCAAGCTGTGCTATGTCGAAATAATTCGTCGTCGTCGCCTGTCCCCAAACGCGCTCGGGGTTGCCCTTCCCATTGATCGAAGCCGGAATCAGCTCATCAAACGCCGCCACGCCCGAAAACGATCGCGCCTGATCGCGAACGTCCATGTATGTCGGCCACGAAAACGCGTTGCAGCAGCGTTCCCCGTCATGCGTCGTGTGTACGCTCACCAGCGTCGCCGGGTCCCCCACCGGCGCCGCGCGCAAAACAAACCGGCTCACCATCGCAAAAATCGTAGCGTTCGCCGCAATGCCCAGCCCGATTGACACAACCACCGCCAGTACGAGCCCCGGCGAAGCCGCCAGCCGCCGAAAAACGAAAGCCAAATCGCGCGTCCACCCAGACATAGTTCCCCCTTCGCGTCGCTCAAGCCTCCGTTCGAGCTACGCACCTATAGCGTCAAATGTTCCGCAGTCATGTCCGAGACGATTTCATTGACGCAAACGTTAGAGCGCGTGAGCGAAATACCACATTTCCCGCCGGGCACCGTGTGCAGCCAGGGCTCGCCGTGCCCGTCTTTGTAGGAGCGGGGTTTGCTCCGCCCGGCGTAAACACGACCACGATGTCACCGCGCAAGCCACCACAGGTACGGGCGCAGCACTACTTTACCCTGCGCTTTCGAAGGGTGCGCCCCAGCTCGGCAAGATCAAAAGCCAACCGGATTTTTCTTGTTTCTTGCGAGCCCGCAAGCCTTAAGGCTTGATGAGAACCTTCATGACGTCTTTCTTTTGAGCGAACAACATCGCGGCGGGAGCCTCACTCAAAGCAAACGTCCGCGAAATCAGCGACTCCGGATTCGCCTTCCCTGCACGAAGCAACCGCAACGCCGCATCAAACGGCCCGCAGCGCGAACCAACGACAGTAATTTCCTTGACGACGATCGGCCAGGTCTCCACCCGAGCCGCGCCATGAAATGTCGACTTTAGCACCAGCGTCCCACGCGGTTCAGTCATGTATTGCGCCAGCGCAAGCCCCGTCGGCGAACCCGTCGCCTCGACGACGAGGGCAAAGTTATCCTTCACCTGTTTGAGATCCGCTGCGGTTCCGCTCGCCCGTCGCGCCTCGATCTTCGCCTTACGCGCAAGCCGGAGCTTCGACTCGTGCTTGCCGTACATCACGACGCGCGGAATCGCCGTCCGCAGCACCCGCGCAATCAGTTGCGCGAGTTTCCCGTCGCCCAGCACCGCGGCCTCGCGAAACCTCTTCACGTCGACCTGCTCGAGAATTTCGCAAGCCGCCGCGAGCGGCTCCACAAAAACCGCCTGCTCGTCCGAAACCGAGTCCGGCACAAGATGCACATTCTCCAGCGGCAACGTCAGGTACTCGGCAAACGCGCCATCGTGGTTAACAATGCCCAGCACGGTCCGTCGCGCGCAGTGCGTTTTCAATCCCCGCCGGCAAAACGCGCAAACCGGTTTATAGCCATAGGCCGCGCAAGCAACGTTTATGTCTCCGGTAACGCGCCGGCCGATCCATCGCGAACAGTCACGTTTCGCGCCGACGGCAACCACTTCGCCAACGAACTCGTGCCCCGGAATACCTCGAAAGTTGTGATACCCGCGCAAGATCTCGACGTCGGTGTTGCAGATCCCAGCCAGCCTCACCTTCAGCAGCGCCCAGCCGGCGCGTGCCTTCGGCACCGACTTTTCGATCGGTCTTAATTTGCGATTGGCTACTTGAAAAGCGTTCACGGTGTGGTGCGTCCCCACCCCGATTCTAGCAGCCGTTCCCCTACCCGCCCAACCACCGCGTCATCCGCTTCCTGTGGTCTTCCTCGCCCCAGCTGACGTTATACTTATCCTCCAGTCCTTCCACTCTAGGGAGACGACATGACCGGCACACCGCAACCTCTTGAGGTCGCGATGGATTTCATCAAGCGCATCAACTCCGGCGACCTGAATTCGCTGTGCGACTTGATGACCGAAGGACACATTTTCCAGGACGCACTCGGCAAGCGCTTCATGGGCCGCGAAACCATGCGTCAGGGCTGGACGCAATACTTCAAGGTCGTCGCCGACTATCAAGTTCATGCCGACGAGTTCTTCCAAACTAACGAGCGCGTCGCCATCTTCGGCACCGCGAGCGGCCGATATATCGGCCCCGTCGGCACGGGCACAAAATCTGGCAACGGTGGTCCTGTCTCACCGGGATCGGCCGCGGGCGGAAATGGTTTCTGGGAAGTCCCGGCTGCCTGGCGCGCCGTCGTGCAAGACGGAAAGATTGCCGAATGGCGCGTTTACGCCGACAATCAACCGCTGCGCAAACTGATGGGCGACACTGCTCCATCCGTTTGATCGCCGATCCAACAAGGTTTCGAAGCACCTTGCAAAAGCGAGCGATGATTCCGCCGAGTTCGTGTCCGCGGGGCACAATGCCGTCAGTACCGCTCTACGGAGTGCGGCGCCCGTGCACGCCTTGACCAACGCTCGCGACCCAAGCTGCCGCTTCGAAACGATCCTCAACACGGCCCGATTCATATGACCCAACGCCCATGAACGAACGCGAACTCCAGAAATTACTCGAACAAGTCCACACGGGCGAACTCTCCCCAGCCCGCGCCATCGAGCGCCTGAAACACCTCCCCTTCGAAGACCTGGGCTTCGCTAAAGTCGACCACCACCGCGCCCTCCGCCAAGGCTACGCCGAAGTCATCTTCGGCAAAGGCAAAACTTCCCAGCAAGTCGCCGCAATCGTCCGCTCCATGCTGAGCCACCGCGACAGCCGCCACAACATCCTTATCACCCGCGCCAACGAAAAAATCTTCTCCGCCGTCCGCCGACTGAAGCCTGGCAAAGCTTCGCCAAGCGCGGCCGCCAAATTCCATCCCCTCTCCGGCGTAATCACCATCGAACGCAGCACCGAAATCTCCGGCAAAGGCACCATCTTCGTAGTCTCCGCCGGTACCAGTGACATTCCCGTAGCCGAAGAAGCCGTCCTGACCGCCCGCACCATGGGCAACCGCGTCGAGCACCTTTACGACGTAGGCGTGGCTGGCATCCACCGACTACTCGAACATCGAGAGAAACTCACCACGGCACGAGTGGTCATCTGCATCGCCGGAATGGAAGGCGCCCTCCCCAGCGTGGTCGGCGGCCTGATCGCCGCGCCGGTGATCGCCGTCCCCACCAGCACCGGTTACGGCGCCAGCTTCGGCGGCGTAGCCGCCCTCCTCGGCATGCTCAACAGCTGCGCCTCCAACGTAACGGTAGTCAACATCGACAACGGTTTCGGCGCCGCCTGCGTAGCCTCCTGCATCAATCGCCTTTAGCCCGCACGAACAACCCCAATCCCGATTTGGTAGCGCCGGTTACCCTAAGCGTTTGAAAGCGTCCTTGTCGGGCTTCGCTCTCCCAAACGCACCGCCAACAACAATCCTCCCCAGAGGCCAACTCTTGGTCTTGCCAAATTCGCTATCTTTTGGTCATATATTCACGTAACAAAATTGCACCAAATCACTCGATCAGTCATCAATTTCCATTGTTTTCCGCCACTTCCAGACTCCGCAAAATTGACGGAGGTATACTCCTAAATTGCCCTCAAAATCCGAGCGTGCACGGCACTGCCAAGTCCGCTAGATTCAAACAATCTGAATCCTCCGACCGCCAACTCCTGAAAACACAATCAGTTGACACCACCCGGCCCCACTGACAGACTAACTACCCGCACAGAAAATGCCCGAAGAACAGGCCCAAACCGTAACCGTAGGTGTGACCGGAGCCAGCGGCGCCATCCTCGCTCAGAAAACCCTGGCGCTCCTGGAGGCCGACCCGCGTGTAGCGCGAATCCACCTGGTCGTAACGGAAACCGGCCAACGCCTCTTCGCCGAAGAGCTAGGCATCTCGTCGGGCGATCCAAAACAATTGCCGGCAAGAATTCTCGGCGCGACCCCGAAAAAAATCGAAGTTCTAGCCAATAGAGACGTCGGCGCCTCGATCGCATCCGGCAGCTACGAAGTCGACGCCATGATCGTAATTCCCTGCTCGATGGGCACGCTCGCCGCAATCGCAAATGGCATCAGCGACGATCTTGTCGCGCGAGCTGCCGACGTGATGCTGAAGGAGTCGCGCAAACTGGTCCTCTGCATCCGCGACACGCCCTTCAATCGCGTGCACCTGGAAAACATGCTGCGTGCCCAAGGAGCCGGTGCCCTGATCATGCCTGCGATTCCGTCGTTCTATCACCAACCCAAAACGATCGACGATCTCGTAACCCAATACGTCTGCCGCGTCCTGTCGCAAATAGGCTTGCCGCAAGAAAAAATGTACCGATGGACCGGAACCGGCGCCTCGAAAGAAGCCAAAGCGTGAACCGCGTCCGCACAGTTCTCGAGATGATCAAGTTCGAGCACTCGGTGTTCGCGCTGCCCTTCGCCCTGACCGGCGCTCTACTGGCGGCTCGGGCAACACATCAGCCTCCGAGCGGTTGGCCGACGTTGCGTCAAATTGTATGGATCGTAGTCGCAATGGTCGCCGCGCGCTCTGCTGCGATGACCATGAATCGCATCGCCGATCTCCGCTATGACCGAGAAAATCCACGAACGAGGCAACGCGCTCTCGCTACTGGCGCACTATCGGTTTCATTCGCATGGCTGTTCGCGCTGATCGCAATCGCCGTTTTTGTCGTTGCCGCGTGGCAGCTGAATCCTCTGGCGCTGAAACTTGCGCCCGTAGCGCTCGCGATTCTTTTCTTTTATTCCTTCACCAAACGTTTCACTAACTGGTCGCACCTGTTCCTCGGGTTCGCACTAGGAGTTTCGCCTGCCGCCGCGTGGATCGCGATCACCGGCGGTCTCGACTGGCGCATGTTGATCCTTTGCGCCGCTGTGACGCTGTGGGTCGGCGGCTTCGATGTGTTCTACGCCTGCCAGGACATCGACTACGACCGTGAAGCGGGATTGTTCTCGGTGCCGAAGCGATTCGGCATCGCCAACGCATTGCTGATCGCGCGTGTCATGCACGTCGGCGTGGTCGTTCTGCTCTCATGGCTGGCATGGAGTTTTGCTCTGCCTTGGCCAGCGTGGGCCGGAATCGCCGTCGTCGCGGCGTTGCTTACGTACGAACATTCGCTCGTAAAAGCCGACGACCTGAGCAAGCTCGACGCTGCGTTTTTCACCATGAACGGTTATATTAGTATGTCTTTCCTAGTGTTCTGGGGCGCCGCAACGGCGCTTTGGCGCGTCTGAATGTTTCAAAAGTTTTGAACGAAAAATGGCCGAACTGACCATCACCGACAAGCGTTTGAAGCCGATCGCCGGCAAAGTTTTGGCCGGCGAACGCCTGTCGATCGACGACGGAATTCTGCTCTATCGCTCACCCGATCTACTGGCCGTCGGCTGGCTCGCGAACCACATCCGCGAAAAACGCCACGGCAACGTCACCTATTTCAACGTCAACCGCCACATCAATCCGACCAACGTTTGCCTGGCACATTGCAAACTCTGCGCTTTTGGGCGCGACCCAAATGCTCCCGGCGCGTACACATTCGCACTCGAAGAAATTTATCAACGCGCCGAACAAGGCGTGCGCGAAGGCGCCACCGAATTTCACATCGTCGGCGGTCTGCATCCCGATCTCACCTTCGATCACTATCTGGAAATGGTGCGCGGCCTGAAGCAGCGCTGCCCCGGCGTCCATCTCAAAGCCTTCACGATGGTCGAGGTCCACTTTTTCTCGCGCATCGCAAAACTCTCTGTCGAGGAAGTTTTGCAGAAAATGAAGGAAGCCGGCGTGGACTCCTGCCCCGGCGGCGGCGCCGAAATTTTTCATCCACGCGTGCGCAAGATCATCTGCGATCACAAGACCAGCGGACAGATGTGGCTGAACACCGCACGGAAGGCGCATCAGACAGGTTTTCACTCCAACGCGACAATGCTCTACGGCCACGTCGAAACCGAAGAAGAGCGGGTCGATCACCTTGTGAAACTGCGCGAACTCCAGGACGAAACCCACGGCTTCGTTGCGTTTATTCCGCTCGCGTTTCACCCCGACAACACGGCGCTCTCGCACATTCCGAAAACGAGCGGCTATCTCGACTTACGCAACATCGCAGTCTCGCGCCTGATGCTCGACAATTTCGATCACATCAAGGCGTATTGGATCATGCTCACGCCCAGCATCGCGCAGATCGCGCAGCGCTTCGGCGCCAATGATCTCGACGGCACAGTCGTCGAAGAAAAGATCTACCACGACGCAGGCGCCAAAACCTCTGAGTTCACGCCCCGCAACGAACTCGAGCGCTTAATCCGCGCTGCGGGCCGCGTCCCCGTCGAGCGCGACACACTTTATCGCCCAGTCGATCGCTCCAAGATGCCCGCAATCCTCCCGGCAACGCCACCGGGCTTAGTTTCGCTCAGCCTCAACGTCTAACGTCCTTACCGGGCTGAGTTACCGCACTCAGCCGGAGAAATCATTTCCTGCAGAGATATGTGCCACCCATGGACTACAAGCCTGCAGAAAGGGATGCATTTTCGTCTTCGTCCGGACTGCGCCCTGATCTTGCTGAGCCGCCGACCAAACGCTCCGTATCGCGATCAGATTGAGAAAGAAGGCAGAGTACAACCTACGTTTGGATCACGATCTACCGTTCTCCAAGGTGGAACACCTCTGACCGCGGAAAATAGTCGCCTTCTGTGCGCGCGTCACAATCTTTCAAAACATGACCAGATTCAGTGAACGGTTGCAGCGGACGCGGCGACCTTGCTGAGTAATTCTTTCGGTAGCGTGGCGTAGCCTTGGTTTTGCGCCACCTGCTGGCCGTCGGAATAAATCCACTTCAGATATGCGGCGACGGCACGGCCGCGCAACGGATCCTTCGCTTTTGCCGGCACGTAGAACCACGTGAAGCTGGTGATCGGATAGCTTTCCTTGCCGGGAGCGTTCGTCAACGAGAGGCGAAAGTCGTCGTCGCTGATCTTCGCCTCGAGCGAAGCGGTCGCGATGGTTTTTTCCGTCGGCTTGACGAATTCATTGGCGGCGTTTTTAATTCGCGCCATGCGCAGTGAAGCGCGCTCGGCAAGACTCAGTTCGGTGTAGCCGATCGCGCCCGGCGTAGCGCGAACGTGGTCCGACATATCCTGCGAACGGCCTGCGCTCGTGCCGACCGGCCACTTTGGCGACTCGCCACGCCCCGCCTTCGCGAGAAATTCCGGGCTCACCTTGCAAAGGTAATCCGCGAGAATATAGTTCGATCCCTTTCCATCGGTGCGGTGAATGACCTGAATCGGCCGCGCCGGCAGCTTCATTTCAGGGTTCAGTTTCACGATCACAGGGTCATTCCACGTCTTGACCTTGCCGAGAAAAATGTCGGCGACCACCGGGCCGCTCAGCCGCAACTCGCCCGGAACGTCGGGCAGGTTGTAAACGATCACGATGCCGATCAGCACCGACGGAAGCTGGAGAATCGGCGTCGCCGAATCTTTCAGCTGCTTGTCCGGGATGGGAGCGTCGCCGCCGCCAAGATCACCGCTGCCCGAGACGATGTCTATGCCGCTCTCCCCAGTGCCCTGCGGGAGGTATCGAACCACGACCTGCGGATTGATCTTGTGATATTCGTCGCCCCATGCGAGATAAAGTGGCTCAGGCAACGACGAACCGGTGGCCACAAGCGTGACGCGGTCCTGCGCTGAAACACCGGCGAGGCCAACTACGCAGGCGAAGATGAGCGAGACGGTAAGAATGCGGATCCAACGTTGAGCGGGCGAAGTCACGTATAAGCCGTCCTTCGGAGCGAATGAAGAGTCAACAATTTCACCTAAGGTAGCGCGAGACTTTTGCAAGCGGAGAAAAGATCGTGTGAAGGTGCCGAATCACGTATTGCGGGTATCGTACGAAGGAACTGGGTCCAATCGCTGGGAACGGATGAGTCGGGAAAGGAAATATAGGGATGCGGACGATTCTGCTTTTGACGGTGTCGAATATTTTTATGACGTTTGCATGGTATGGCCATTTGAAGTACCGGAGCGAGGCGCTCTGGAAGGTAATTCTGGCGAGCTGGGGGATTGCGTTTCTTGAATATTGCTTTCAGGTGCCGGCGAACCGCATCGGGTCGTATGAATTTTCGGCGGCGCAACTGAAGACAATTCAGGAATTCATTACGTTGAGCGTTTTCTCGGTTTTCTCGGTGCTGTATTTGGGTGAGAAGATGAGGTGGAATTATGCCGCAGGGTTTGCGTGCATGGTCCTCGGCGTATTTTTTGTTTTTCACAATTGGTGAGAGAAAAGAAAAATTCGCCGTGGAGGCACAGGGGACAGAGTTCGGAAAAAGAGGCCAGAGAGCGATTGGATCCTACGGCTGGCGCGCAGTGGAGATGGGTTGCGGGTTCCAGACAACGACATCTTGGCGGCGGGCGAAATGGAGTAGCGGGATGTTTGGGTGGCGTGGGCTGCTGAGCGAAAGCGGCGCGGGGGCGCCGCACTCCATCGCGGCTTGGATCATCGAGTTCTCGCGGAACTCGGCTTCGGCTGGCTGCAGTTGCCACGGTGGGTGGTGGATTTCTCCGCGGAGGATGCGGTTGCGCGGAGCGGCTGCGTAGAGGCAGTAGCGTTCGGTTAGGAAATATTCGAGGGTAGCGGGTTGCGGCTCAAATGTTCCTCTGGTTGGGCGGTATCTGGCGCGCAGAATCGCTGAGATCGCACCTCGATGCGTGCGCTCGCTCGTGTAATCGATCCAGCCTACGTGCTCTTGGCAACGCATCCTTGCGTTGAAATAGGGGAGATGAAACCACGCCCGGGCTATGGCAACGGCGATAGAATTTGCGGCGTCGAGGCTGAAAAACCAGACGCCGGGCTTGTTGCCGTGCGTCACGTAGGTGCGCACGTTGAGTTCGGGAAATGCAGAGAGCGCGGGCATCGCTGCAGTAGCGCGCAAGCGAACGCCGGACATGCGAAACGGGACGACGCCGATCCACGCTTGACCCTCGAATGTATCGATCGCAAGCGCATCAGGGATATGCGGACGCAATGTTGTACGCAACGCGGCGACATCGATCGGCCAGTGCGCGAAGAGCAGATCGTGCCACGATTGCGCCATCACCCACGGCCCCGCGGGCAGCGGCCACGGACGGTGCGCCGTCTGATTTAGCGCAGGGTGCATCAGATTTGGCACGGGTTTCTCGAGCGCGTGCTTCTCGACAGGGCCATGCGATCAATATACCCTTGCCAAGAGCTCGGGAATCGAATTCTGTGCATTCAAAATGGGCGAAGCGTTTAAAAGGAGCGAACGATGCAACGCAAGGCAAGCGCGGTATGGCAGGGCGATCTTAAAAGCGGCAAAGGCACGATTTCGACCGACAGCGGCACGCTGAAAACGGCGCAATATTCGTTCAGCACACGGTTTGAGAATGGCGTCGGCACGAATCCGGAAGAATTGCTGGCGGCAGCGCACGCCGGCTGTTTCACGATGGCGCTTTCGGCGCAACTTGGTGCCGTGGGATTGAAGGCCGACAAGCTCGAGACGACCGCCACGGTTTCACTGGAAAAGGTTGGCGACGGCTTCAGCATCACCAAGAGCCATCTCGATTTGGTCGCGAAAGTTCCGGGTGCGGACAAAGCGAAATTCGACACGGCGGTAAAGAATGCGGAGACGGGCTGCCCGGTGTCGAAACTCTTCAAGGCTGAAATCTCAGTGAGCGCGCGGCTCGAATCCTAAACCTCGCATGTCGCCAAGGCGGCGCTGGCACGGAGCCGAAAAACGCGGCCGTGCCCGCGCCTGCCAAGGCGTTTTGAGCGGGGACATTCCGCAAGTACAATCCAGACACAAATGCAGCACATGATTCCAGTACCCGGCGCGTTCGTCGCGGGCATCCTGATCTTTCTGATCGTGGTGTGGGATGCGTTTGAGTCGATCATTCTTCCGCGGCGCGTGACACGAAGATTTCGGCTGACGAGATTGTTTTATCGCGTGACGTGGGAAATCGCCAAGTTTGTGGCGAACCGGTTTTCATCGCGAAAGACGCGCGAAACCCTACTGGGATTTTTTGGCCCGAGTTCGCTGCTGTTGCTGATCGCGGTTTGGGCTATCGGACTGGTGTTGGGATTCGGATTGATGCAGTTTGGCGCGGGCTCCGCGGTGAATATCACTGGAGGCCATCCGGGATTGTTCACCGATTTCTATTTGAGCGGCACGACGTTTTTCACGTTGGGGCTTGGCGACGTAGTGCCGCGATCTCAGCTGGCTAGGGCGCTTGTCGTGGCTGAAGCCGGATTCGGCTTCGGATTTCTGGCGGCCATCATCGGATATTTGCCGTTTATTTACGGCTCGTTTTCAGAGCGCGAGATAGAGATTTCGCTGCTGGATTCGCGCGCGGGGACGCCGCCGACAGCGGGCGAGCTGTTGCGCCGGCACAGTTATCCCGGGGGACGGGAAGCGCTCCGTGAATTGCTGAAGGATTGGGAATTGTGGTCAGCGCAATTGATGGAGAGCCATCTTTCGTATCCCGTGCTGGCATATTTCAAGTCACAGCACGACAACCAGTCGTGGATCGCGGCGCTGACGGCGATTCTGGATACCTGCGCGCTGCTGAAGGTGGGAATCGAGGGCCCGTGCGAACGGCAGGCGCAACTGACGTTTGCGATTGCGAGGCACGCGGTGGTGGATTTGTCTCAAGTGTTCGGGACGCCGCCAAAAGCGATGCCCTACGAAAGAATTCCAGCGGAAGACTGGGAAAAGATGCGCGACACGCTGGCGCAGGACGGTTTGCAGCTGAAGGATACCGGCGACGCACGCGAAAAATTGGCAGCGATGCGGCATACCTACGAACCCTATATCTACGCGCTGGCGTCTTATCTGAATCAAACGTTGCCGCCGTGGATCCCTCACGGCAAAGGAAAAGACAACTGGCAGACGACCGCGTGGGCGGAAACGTCGGGGCTGGTTCAGAAGAAACCGGAGACCGTGGCGGTGGATGAACATTTTTAGAAGGAACGAAGCAAGGGAGTCGTTCGGTAACGAAGCAAGGAAACTTCGGGCGGCAACGAGAGGACAGGATGAAAGCGATTCAGGTGCATGAGTTCGGCGGACCGGAAGTTTTGAAGCTGGATGAAATTCCCACACCGAAACCGGGGCCAGGACAAGTTCTGGTGAAGGTGCACGCGGCGGGCGTGAATCCGTACGACACATACATGCGGACGGGCACGTATGCGATCAAGCCGCCGCTGCCGTATACGCCGGGGTCGGATGCGGCCGGCGTCGTGGAGTCAGCCGGCACCGGCGTGACGAAGGTGAAGGCGGGCGATCGCGTCTATACGGCGAAGACGATTAGCGGCGCGTATGCCGAGTACACGCTGGCGGAAGAAACCCAGGTCGAGATTTTGCCGGCGAACATTACCTACGGTCAGGGCGCAGCGATCTGGGTGCCGTACGGTACGGCGTATCATGCGTTGAACCAGGAAGCGAAAGCACTGGCCGGCGAAACGGTGCTGGTGCATGGCGCGAGCGGCGGCGTCGGATCGGCGGCAGTGCAGATCGCACGAGCGAAGGGGCTTACGGTGTTCGGCACGGCGGGAACTGACAAAGGGCTCGACTTGGTGAAGAAAGAAGGCGCGCACCAAGCATTCAATCACACCAAGCAGGGCTATACCGACGAGATCATGAAGGCGACCGGCGGCAAGGGCGTAAACATCGTGTTGGAGATGTTGGCCAATGTGAATCTTTCGGCCGATCTGAAAATGCTCGCGCAGTACGGGCGCGTGGTCGTGATCGGAAATCGCGGCGAGATCACGATCAACCCGCGCGATTTGATGGCGCGGCGATCGCTGGTGCGCGGGTTCACGCTGTGGGCAGTGACCGACGGGGAGGCGAAAGAGATTCACGCCGGGTTGCGTGCAGGATTTGAAAACGGCTCGCTGCGGCCGATCATTGGGCGGGAGATTCCGCTGGCCGAGGCGTCGCGGGCGCATCAGGAAGTGCTCGCACCGGGCTCGCACGGAAAGATCATCCTGGTGCCATAGAGCCCGGGTCGGCGGGTTTCGCTCGACGGAAGGAGCTGGCGGCCGGTGTGTTGACGGAAGCGGTAACCACCGTATAATCAGTACGCCGCGCTCATACGGCTGATTTGGACTTGAGGGCCCAGACCTTTGCACCTGCATCTTCTGAATCCGGCGCTGCTCGCCGCGCATACGGTTTCTCTCGGGCAGTACTGGCACAAAATCACGGACAAGACGTTCACAGGGATTTACCACGCCAATTTTTTCGATTTGGCGATGATGATTCCCTATTTCATCGTGCTGTTTGTGCTGGCGCTGTATGGGTTGCACCGCTACTGGCTGGTGTACGACTACTACGCGTACTCGCGAAATGTTCCCGGGCCGCCGCCGGTTGCGACGGAATGGCCGCGCGTCACCGTGCAGCTGCCCATTTTCAATGAACGCTATGTAATCGAGCGATTGGTCGAGGCGATTTCGCGATTCGACTATCCGCGCGACCTGCTTGATGTGCAGGTGCTCGACGATTCAATCGACGAAACGCAGCAGGTGGCCAGCAATGTTGTCGATCGGCTTGCTGCGCAGGGCCTGCCAATCGCCTATATTCATCGCTCGAATCGAGCGGGCTATAAAGCAGGCGCGCTCGAGAATGGGTTGAAGACGTCGCGCGGCGAATTTGTAACGATTTTTGATGCGGACTTCATTCCCGAAGCAGATTTTCTGCGGCGGACGATTCCCTACTTTCAGAATAAAGAGATCGGGATGGTGCAGGCGCGCTGGACGTATCTGAATCGCGACTACTCGCTGCTGACGCAGGTCGAGACCATTTTGCTCGACGGGCATTTTGTGGTCGAGCACGGAGCGCGTTCACGGCGAGGGACGTTTTTCAATTTCAACGGAACCGCGGGCGTGTGGCGGCGGCAAGCGATTGAAGACGCCGGCGGCTGGCAGCACGACACGTTGACCGAAGACACCGATCTGTCCTATCGCGCGCAGCTTCATGGCTGGAAATTTCTGTATCTGCCCGACATCGAGTGCGCTTCGGAGCTGCCGATCGACATGAACGGCTTTAAGGCGCAACAGGCGCGTTGGGCCAAGGGGTTGATGCAGACGGCAAAGAAGATTCTACCGAAGGTGTTCGCGTCGGATGCTCCGTGGTACGTGAAGGCCGAGGCGTTTTTCCATCTCACAGCGAACATCAGTTACCCGCTGATGGTGCTGCTTTCGACGATGCTGCTGCCGGCGATGATCGTACGGTTTTATCAGGGCTGGTTGCAGATGATCGTGATCGATCTGCCGCTGTTTCTCGCGTCAACCTGCTCGATTTCGAGTTTTTATCTCGTGGCACAGAAAGAACTGCGGCCGAAAAGCTGGTGGTGGACGTTTCTGTACATGCCATTTGTGATGGCAATCGGAATCGGAATTTCGGTGCGTAACGCGCAGGCGGTGATTGAGGCAATCATCGGAAAGAAGAGTGAGTTCGCGCGGACACCGAAGTACAAAATCGAAGGAAAGAAAGACACGTTCGTCGCCAAGAAATATCGCAACAAAGCCGGCTGGATGCCCTATGCGGAAGTCTTGTTGGGCTTATACTTCGCTCTTACCGTCGTCTACGCAGCGCTGAACGAAAACTACGCAACGATCCCCTTCCTGCTGTTGTTCGTCTGGGGCTATCTCTACACCGGCTTCATGTCGCTGGGCCAAAGCTACTTGTCGCGCCTGCAGTTCGACGTCAATGCTCCCGAGATGCGGCCGGCTGCATCGGGCGCCCCCGGCTTCTAATCGACACTAAAAACAAAAAGAGCTCCGGGATTCGGGGAGGGGTGTCCGACGAATCCCGAAGCTCTATGGCGAGACGGCGCTGCTGTTTAGCGCACCGCTACGCCAGAGTCCGGAGTGTACGCGCTTGCCCGCAGGGTCGGCTGCAGGTAGCGCTGGCGTCGACGGGTCGCTGCCACGACGTAGACGACGATCAGTCCGGTCCCACCCATTAAAATCGCTGCCATCAGCGAGCCCAGGAGGGCCTGGCGTGCACCTTCCTCCTGGGGTGTCGCTCCGGGGGTGAACAGCGCGACCGTAGCCAGCGACTCTCCCGTCGCGGTAGCGGCCGAGCCGTCATCTTGCATTCCGCCTGCGAGCACTGCCTCCGCCATCTCGGGTCGAGACTGATCGGCGTTGGCTTGGGCAGAGCCGGTCCGCTCCTGAGCGGTGACCGCGCCCGATAGAAGGGCGACTCCCAACCCGATCGTCATTACTGGAACCCAGAAGATGTTTTGCAGTTTCACGGCGATTACCCCTCGGTTTTGCTTATCTCAACGACGCAATAGAGGATTGCAATCGATACGCCAGCGCTGTGAGAGAGGGCCAAGATGAGACCGCCCTTGTAAGGTGCTGACAATAAATATCTTACAAAATCAGAAGCCGAGAGTAAGGAGGGTGCGGCAGGCGAAAAAGCTAACCTGAAAGATAGGCTTCTATCCGAGTGGATAGGGGGCACGGATGCACCGACAGTCGATCGAGGTTCGAGTCGCGAGCTACTCGAACTCGAACAGGACGATTTCTGGCTGCGAGCCGACGCGGAGGGGCGGCCCCCACGTGCCGGCGCCGCTCGAGGTGTAGACCAGCATTTTTCCGATGCGATTGAGGCCGTATACGAATTGGCGGTAGATCTTGGTGGCGATCCAGGTGTACGGGATGAACTGGCCGAGGTGCGTGTGGCCGGAGACTTGGAGACCGATGCCGGCCGCTTCGGCGACGGCGACGTGGTCGGGTGCGTGGGTCAGGAGCACGCTGGCGCGATCGCGGTCGATGCCGATCTTGTCGAGGACCGATCCGAAGTGCTGCGCGTGGGTGGCGTGGCGATATGGGACGCCGACAATCTGGAGCCCGTCGATCTCGGCCTTTTCATTCTCGAGCACGCGGACGCCGCTGGCGCGAACGGCTTCCAGATATTTGCCAGGATCGCGAAACTCCTCGTGGTTGCCTTCGACAAAGAATGTGCCGAATTGCGGCTGGAGCTTATTCAGCGGGGATGCTGCGTGCCTGGCATCGACGGCGGTGCCGTCATAGAGATCGCCAGCGATCCAAACGATATCAGGCTTGAGGCGGTTGATCGCGCGGGTGATGCGGCGCGCAAAGCCGATATTTTTCACGTGACCAAGATGCATGTCGCTGACGAGGGCGGCTGTCCGGCCCTTCCATGATGCGGGAAGATTGGGCAGTTTGATCTGCACGCGGCGAACTCGCGGTAGAGCAGCGTTGAGTACGCCGTAAAGGCTGACGATGGCTGCGGCCCCGAAGAAAATCTTGGCGAGCAGCCGGCCGTCGATATGATGTCCGGTGAGTGCAACCGCGCCATAAACGATCCAGCAGGCACAGGCGGCGAAGAAGAGGAAGCTGAGCGCACCGAGCCAAATCGCAGAAAGCGTGTAAAACCAGCGGAGCAGGCGGTTCGTGAACCGGAACGCCAGCAGCGACGCCACGACGAAACTGACCGACAGAAAGGCGAGCGACCACTGGAGCCTCGAGATTCCGGGCGGGTCCACGGGCTGGTAGAAGTAGCTCCAGGTTTCGTACAAAAAGACGTGGCCTAACAGCAAGACGGACTGGAAGATGGCGATAAAGATCGCGAGGCGTGCTCTCATTCTTTGTTAGATGATCGGGAATCAAATTCGTGTACAAACGGCGGCGGGCAGCTACAATGCGGGCGCCGTGGTGGGCACGGGCCCGGGTGGACCGGCTCTTTGTGGTGGGCCGGGCTATTACGGGCAGTGGCCGGTGTTCGCTCGGAAGGCGGCGCAGGGGGCGCCGCACTCCCTATGGAAACGAGGTGAAGGGATGGGTGGTCGGCAGAAGGCGTGGGCTGGGTGTGTGCTGGTGCTCGCGGTCGCGCAGATCGTGGCTGCGCCGGCGGCGCTTGCGCAACAGCGGCGTGAGCGTGAACCAAACAGCGCTTACGCGGCGCGGCGGGCAAAGCTGGCGGCGGAGGTCGACGCGCCAATCGTTCTGTGGGGTTATACCGGACGCGAGGAAGTCTCCGAGGCCGCGATATTTGCTCAGGAGCAGAATTTTTACTACCTCACCGGGCACAACGAAGAGGGGGCGGCACTCGTCATCTGGCCGAGCGGCAAAACCGCGGCAGCAGGGCAAGCGAATGCCGCAGCGGATGCGAGGAGCGAGATCCTTTTTCTGCCGCCGAAGGATACGGCCAAGGAACACTGGAATGGCGTCCGCATGTCTCCGACCGATTCGGGGATCGACGCACGCACGGGATTCGCGAGCGTCGCGGCCATTTCGGATCTGAACGAAACTGTCCAGAAAGTCGGCAAGACCTATCCGTACATCTATACGATCCTTCCCTATGAAGCGGAGATGGGCGGCTACCCTCACGAAAAAGATGAAATGGATTGGCTGCAAAAGGATGTTCCGCAGCTGAAGCGGAAGGATATCCGTGAGCAAATCGGCGCGCTGCGGCAGATCAAATCCCCTGGCGAGATCGCTTTTCTCAAGCGTGCAATCGATCTTTCAGATGACGCACACGTCGAAGCGTTCAAAATGATGCGGCCCGGTCTCTATGAATATCAGGTCGCGGCGAAGATGGTCGAAGTCCACGCGATGGGCGAGTCGGAGGCCGAAGGCTACGCGCCGATCGTCGGAGCCGGGCCGAATTCGACGGCGCTGCATTACGACAAGCTCTCGCGCAAGATCGAAGACGGCGACATCGTGGTGATGGATGTCGGCGCGCAATATTCAGGCTATTCCGCCGACATCACGCGAACAATTCCAGCGAACGGCAAATTCACGCGGCGACAGCGCGAAATCTACGAGATCGTGCTGGGCGCGCAGAACGCCGCGCTCGCGGAAATGAAGCCCGGCATGGAGTTGTGCCGAAAGGGCAACAAGAGCCTGTTCAAAATTTCCTACGACTACATCAACACTCACGGCAAGGATTCGCACGGCAAGCCGTTGGGCCAATATTTCATCCACGGCCTCGGCCATCACATCGGCCTCGACGTTCACGATGCCGGCGATCCGTGCCGTCCGCTCGAACCTGGCATGGTTGTGACGGTTGAGCCGGGAATCTACATCCCCGAGGAAAATCTCGGTGTACGCATCGAGGACGATGTCCTGGTCACCGAAACCGGCGTGAAACTGCTGAGCGAAAAGCTGCCGCGCAACCCCGACGAGATCGAAAAGATCATGGCCGAAGGTGCCAAACAGCGCGCCGCCGAACCTGCAGCAAAAGGCGACGACGGAAATGCAGCCGCGCCAAGCGCACGTCCGTTCATCTTCTATTCAGGAGCACCCGGCAAGATTTAGACTGGTGAATCGGTGGAACTCCGGGAGTAGTGAATCGCAATGCAACGGAAGAAGTGGTTTGTCGTTCTAGGCAGCCTAGGCCTGCTTTGCAGTGTTTACGGGGCTCTGCTGCTCCGTCGTGGGTTTAGCGCGAGAGACGAACCCTCACCAGTGGAGCGCGTCGACGCTCGCCTTGGGCGGACTCGAGGCGGCGACTGACAGCTACCGATTCGCGCCGCGCCGCAGTGCCCGGTGATTGACCGTCTCAAATGCTGGCCGCTATACTGTTAGCCCGCGCTGGCCGCAATTCGTGCCAGCGTGCCTCGAGTCATTCCGCGCGCAGCCGTTCGCAGGTCCACGGTCCGCTTGCAGGAATCTTCGAAATTTAGAAACGTTGACAGGGAGCAATCGGGCCCGGCGCTCCGGGTTCGCAAAAATTTATGAGCAGCGTGAAAGCCACCCAACTTCGCCCCGGCATGGTGATCCAGCACGAGGGCCAGCTCTATACGGTGTTCAGCACCGACCATCGCACGCCCGGCAACAAGCGCGGGTCGATGCAGACGCGGCTGAAGAATCTCAAGAGCGGGACGATGATCGATTACCGGTTCCGGGCGGAAGAATTTGTCGATCGCGCGATTCTCGATTCGATCGAGTTTGAGTACCTGTACAACGAAGGGGACGATTTCCACTTCATGAACACCGAAACGTACGAGCAGATGCACCTGACGCGCGATCTGCTGGGCGAGACGGTGTACTACCTGATTCCCAATACGGTCGTCAAAGTGGAATTTTTCGACGAAAAGCCGATCGGTGTCGACCTTCCGGACACGATGGACCTGAAGGTGATTCAAACAGAACCAACGCTGCAGAAGGCTACGGCGAGCGCGGTTGGCAAACCGGCTACGCTGGAAACGGGTTTGGTAGTACAAGTACCGCCCTTTGTGAACGAAGGCGACCGCATCAAGGTAGACACTTCCGAAGCGCGATATGTGCAGCGCGTCGAATAATTTTTTTCGAAGATTTGTTGCCGTCGATTTCGATTTGTGGGGTAAACTTTAACTTCCGCCTCCGCAGCTGAGCGCAGCGTAAGCTGAGTTCAGAAGAGGCAAACGGCGCGACCGAGGAAACTCGATCGCGCCATTGTTGTTTTACGCGTAAATATTGCGATTTTAGCGGCCGGCGGATTTTTCGCGGCCGGTCTCGCCGGCGGGATGCGCGCCGAAGACGCGATCGAAAATCGCATCGACGTATCGAAGTTGGCGCTGCAGGTCGAAGGTGTGCGCGAGCGCCGCGGCATCGAGATATTTCGTGATACGGGCGTCTGCGGCGACACGGTCGCGAAAGCTCGAATCGCTCTCGAACGAAGCCATCGCATTTTCCTGCACCGCTTTGTAGGCCTCGTCGCGAGGCATGCCCTTTTCCACGACGTCCTGCAAGAGTTGACCGGAATAGACGAGCCCATGCGTCGATTCGAGGTTGCGCAGCATGCGTTGCGGGAAGACGCGCATCTCGCCGATGATCGTGGTCATCTTCGCCAGCATGTAGTCGACGAGAATCGTCGAGTCGGGCATGATGACGCGCTCGACTGAGCTATGCGAGATGTCGCGTTCGTGCCAGAGCGCGACGTTTTCATAGGCCGCGACCATGTTGGAACGCACCAGCCGTGCCAGCCCGCCAACCTGTTCGCAGCTCACCGGATTCCGTTTGTGAGGCATCGCGGAACTGCCGCGCTGCTCGCCGCCGAATGGCTCTTCGACCTCGCGCACTTCGGTGCGCTGCAAGTGGCGAATCTCCAGCGCGATTTTTTCGAGCGTCGCTGCGATCAGTGCGAGCGCGCTTACGAATTGCGCGTGCCGGTCGCGCTGAATCACTTGCGAAGCGACTGGCGCTACGGTGAGTCCAAGCCGCTTGCAGATCTGCGTTTCGATCTCCGGGCCGAGGTGCGAGGCGTTGCCAACCGCGCCGGAAATTTTGCCGATGGCCATCTGCGCGGCGGCGTCCCGGAAGCGGCGAATGTTCCGTTGATTCTCCGCGAACCAGTTCGCGACTTTCAGGCCGAAGGTGATCGGCTCGGCATGAATCCCGTGCGTGCGTCCGATCTGCGGCGTGTGACGAAATTCATGCGCACGCAAGTCGAGGATCTCGCCAAAAATCACCAGATCGCGCTCGAGGATCAGCGAGGCATCGCGAATCTGCAGCGCTTGCGCGGTATCGACGATGTCATTCGACGTCATGCCATAGTGCAGCCAACGCGCCACGGCCGGATCACCGACCGATTCGCCGACGGCCATGGTGAACGCGATCACGTCGTGCTTCACACGCGATTCGATTTCGTTGATACGCGCGGCGTCGGCTTTGGCCTTAGTGCGCAAGGCCTGAGCGGCGTCCTTCGGGACGAGCCCGGCTTCGGCGAGCGTTTCAGTCGCGGCCAGCTCGACCTCCAGCCACTTGGCGTATTTGTTGGCGTCGGTCCAGACGCGGCCCATATCCGGGCGGGTATAACGGGGAATCAATTCAACCTCCTGCGCATGTTCGTGCTTGCTGCTGCATCTCGCTCAATTTTCCCCTCAATCATACCGTATCCGGTGATTACCCACGCCAACGCCGACCGTCTGAGATAGAGTAAGCGAGCCAGGAGACCTCGGCCGGGAAAACCGGAAGGAGACGGCGACCATGGCGACCACGAAATGGCCGAGTGACCTCAGCGACGATATACGTTTCGGCTTCCGCACACTACGAAAAAATCCCGGATTCACGATTGTAGCCGTCTTGACGCTGGCGCTCGGCATCGGCGCGAATACCGCGATCTTCAGTGTCGTTCAGAGCGTTCTGCTGCGGCGGCTTCCCTACCCGCAACCCGAATCGCTGGTCGAAATCTGGAACACCTATCCCGGATTCCAACCTGTCGGATTGTCCGCCGGCGACTATGTGGATTTTCATCGCCAGGCGAAAAGCTTCTCCGCGATGGGCGGTTACGATCAACCGCCACAGGGTTTCAATATGACGGGAGCCGGCGAGCCCGAGCGTGTTCTCACCAACACAGCGACCTTTGACCTGTTTCCTATGCTGGGCGTTCACGCAGTTGCCGGCCGCACGTTTTTGCCGGAAGAAGATCAAGTTCACGGCCCCGCCGTCGCGCTTTTGAGTCACTCGTTCTGGCAACGTCGCTTCGGCGCGGACCCGGCGGCCGTGGGACGTGACGTTTTGCTCGACGGACAAAAATACCGCATCGTCGGAGTCTTGCCGCCAACGTTTGAGATCGGGCGCGACGTCGATATTTGGAGGCCTCTGAGCCACGATGGCTACATGGACGATCACGTCCATCACGGAACCATCGCGGTCGCTCGGCTGAAACCCGGTGTCACTCTCGCGCAGGCACGCGCGGAAATGGAAATGCTCCATCGACAGGAAGGCACCGCGTTTCCTGATTCGCACGCCAGCTGGGGAACGATGGTTCGTACGCTCGAAGACCCCTCGGCGGCCAAAATGCGTGCCACGTTGCTGGTTCTATTCGCGGCGGTGGGACTTGTGCTCTTGATCGCCTGCGCCAATATCGCGAATTTGTTGCTGGCGCGAAACGCGGCTCGCGAACGCGAGATGGCATTGCGAACCGCTCTCGGAGCCGCGCCGGGCCGCTTGGTTCGACAACTTTTGACAGAGAGTGTGCTCCTCTCGTTGTGCGGCGGCGGCGCAGGATTGTTGCTGGCCGCGGCCGGCATTCAAGCGCTGAGCGCTCTCGCGCCACCGGAACTTTCAGCTGTTCGCGAAGTCGGCATCGATTCGCGCGTCCTCGGATTCACAGTCCTCGTCTGTCTCGCGTCGGGAATACTTTGTGGCTTGCTCCCGGCGTTGCGCGCGCGAATGTGCGACCTCAACCGAGTTTTGAAGCAAGGAGGCAAGGGCTCCGGCGCGCCGGGCAGTCACCGCGTTCACAACGTTTTGGTCGTTGCCGAGATTGCACTCGCTCTGATTCCGCTGATCGGCGCAGGGCTTTTGCTGCAAAGCTTCCGTCGGCTTCTCGACGTTGCGCCTGGATTTCAAGTCGACCACATTCTCAGCATGCAGTTGACGCAGGCGTCGCTGCCTCCCGAAGAGGCCGACCATCTCTCGGATAGACAGCAGTTGGAATTGGGCAAGAAACAGGCGCTGGAATTCGATCAGATCGTGCAGCGCGTGAAAGCATTGCCCGGCGTGAGATCGGCGGCAGGCATATCGACGTTACCGCTCGGCTCGGAATTGCGACAGGCTTCGCGATTCGTGATCGAAGGGCAGCCGATCCTGAGCGCGGGAGTTCGGCCGGTGGCACAGACGCGCGGCGTGAGCCCGGAATACTTCGCAACGGTGGGCATTCCCCTACTAAGAGGTCGCTTCCTGACCCGCGATGATTGGGCGCTACAAGACAAAATCGTGATCAACGACACCATCGCGCGGCGATTCTTCGCGAGCGAAGACCCGATTGGCCACCGCTTGAATTTCTGTTCGCTCGATCCTAAGCCTTGCTGGTTTTCAGTCGTCGGCGTCGTCGGCAACGTTCACCAGTTCGGGTTGGAAGCAGAACCGACGTACGACACTTACTTCGCTGGCGGATGGCCTTCGCATCTTTTGATAAGAACGGCATCTGATCCAGCCGCGATTGCGGCCGCCGTGACGGGAATCGTTCACGAGGTCGATCCCAGTCTCCCGGTAACCGAAGTCACCACGCTCGATGGATTGCTGTCGCGTTCCCTCTCGCCGCGCCGATTTGCCGCTGTGTTGATTGGTGTTCTCGCTGGCCTCGCGCTAGTTTTGTCCGCGGTTGGGATCTACGGCGTGATGAGTTACACGGTGGGCCAGCGCACGCAGGAAATCGGCGTCCGCATGGCACTCGGCGCGCAGCCGAAAAACATGCTTGCCCTGGTGCTGGGCCGTGGAGCCGGCTTGGCTCTTGCCGGCATATTCGCGGGTACTCTGGGCGCACTGGCGCTGACGCGATTCCTTTCGAGCTTGCTGTTTGAAGTGCCCTCGAAAGACCCGATCACTTTTGTGGTCGTCGCCGGCCTCTTGCTGCTCGTCGCGCTTGCGGCTTGCTACTTCCCTGCGCGCCGCGCAATGAAGGTCGATCCGATGGTGGCGCTGCGCTACGAATAATTCATGGTCCTTCCAGGACCACAACGAACCATGAACGAAGCGGCAAACTGGTTGCTGAAAACAAACGGCTTACTCCTTCTTTCTAAGGAATAGCGCGGCTGTCCCGGCTCCTCAACAATCGCGCCCATAAACACAGCAGCCTGAACCAGTTACCGACACTCGTACGCTCTAGCGTCCCTTCGCAAAACAAACCTAACCGCCAACCCGAAATCCTGTCTAATGAACCGGATGAGGCCGAACGTGGAAGCCACTGGCGACAGTGACGCCATCGCCGTCGAGCAAACGCTCGCAGGCGATCGCGATGCCTTTCGCGTTCTGGTCGAACGCCACAGCCCCAACGTGTTCCGGCTCGCATATCGCATGACCGGAAATCGGCACGACGCTGAGGAAGTGGTGCAGGAGGCATTCTTGCGCGCCTACGAAAAATTGAGCCAGTTCGCCGCCCGCGCCAACTTTGGCACGTGGGTCTATCGCATCGCCGCAAATTACGCGATCGACCGGATGCGCCAGCGCAAGAGCGAACAGGCAAGCCGCGAACCTGCTCCGCGCGCCAACGAGGACGGAATCGAAGTCGACGCGATGAGCTTGGTGCCCGACGCCGCGCCGAATCCCGAGCGCCTCGCGCAGAGCGAACAGCTCGCCGAGCACATGCGCCGCGCGATGAACGAACTCACGCCTGCGGAGCGCACCGCGTTCGTGATGCGCCACTGGGGCGGCTCCGGCATCGAGGAAATCGCCGAAGCGCTGAAGTCGAGCTCCAGCGCCGCAAAAAACACGATTTTTCGCTCGGTCCAGAAATTGCGCCGGGCGCTGGAACCGTTCGTCGAATCGCGCGGCCAGGCAAGAAGCGTAGGAACCGAATCATGAATCATCCGAACGAGGAAGAATTGATCGCGTATCACGGCGGCGAAGTCGTGCGTGGTGAAGTATCGAAGCGCGAAGCCATAGCAACGCACGTGGCCGATTGCGCGGACTGCCGCGCGGAGCTTGCGCGGATCGATGTGGTGTTCGCGGCGTTCAATCGCCATGCCGGTGCCCGATCCTGGCGCCGACTACGGTCAGCGCGTCTGGCAACAGATCGCGCATCGTCTTCCCGAGCGGCGCGCACGCTGGTGGGAATTCGGCGCAAGCGCGAGCGGCAGCCTCGCAACCGGCTGGCGCGCGTGGCTCGAACCGCGGCGCCTCGCAGCGGTCGGCGCCGTCGCCGCGCTCGCGATCGTCGCCTTCGTCGCGGGCCGCGTGACCAAGCAACCCGTGATCGACACCACCGCGACCTCGCAAAACACCGCCAAAGTCCGCGAGCGCGTCCTCGTCATGGCCGTCGGCGACCATCTCGGCCGCTCCGAAATGATGCTCATCGAACTCGGCAACACCGAACCCGCAGATGCCAAGCAGAAAGAAGTCAACATTTCCGCCGAGCGACGCCGCGCCGAAGATCTGGTCGAAGAAAATCGCCTTTATCGCCAGACGGCACTGGAGCAGGGCGACACCGCGCTCGCCGGTGTGCTCGACGAACTCGAGCGCGTGCTGCTCGACGTCGCGCACAGTCCCGGCGACATCACGCCCGCGCAACTGGAAGAGATGCAGCAACGCATCGCCGCGCGGGGAATTTTGTTCAAGGTTCGCGTGGTCGGCAAGGAATTGCAGCAACGCGAGCGGCCTGCCGCACCTGCCACAGTGCAGAGCGGCTCAAGCAATGGAGAGAGGAACAAGATATGACCGTAGTTGAAATGGAATCTTTGCGCAGGGCGATTGTTCGGAGCTTGGCTTACGGTTCGCTCGGATTGGCGCTCGTCGCTACGCCCGCGTCGCGAGCTCTCACCCGAGACGCCCAAGCAATCGCCGCACCGGAAGCGCAAGCTCCAGATGAGCCGCAAATCGACCAAGAACAAAACTTCGCCGATGATTCGCAAGATCAGGACCAACAATCTCAGCAAGACCGCGACCAGGAAAAACGCGATCGCGAACAAGAGAAGCGCGACCGCGAGCAAGAGAAGCGCGATCGCGAACAGGAAAAGCGCGATCGTGAACAGGAAGCCCGCGAGCACAATTCCGAGCTTTACAACGACGGCCGCGAAGCCCTCGACGAAGACCGCTACGACCACGCCGAATCGAAATTCACCGAGCTCGCCTCGCAAAACGGCCCGCAGACCGACGCCGCGCTCTACTGGAAAGCCTATGCCCAAAATCGCCAGGGCAAACGCGACGCCGCGCTCGCAACGCTCGCCGACCTCAAGCAGCGCTTCCCGCAAAGCCACTGGCAGAAAGATGCGAGCGCGCTCGAACTCGAAGTGCGCCAGCGCACCGGCCAGGCGCCGCATCCCGAATCGCAGAGCGACGAAGATCTGAAAATGCTCGCGATCCAGGGGCTGATGAACAGTGCTCCCGAGCGCGCGCTTCCGTTGCTCGAAAAAGTTCTGAACAGCACCGCGACGCCAAAAGAAAAATCGAAAGCCCTCTTTGTGATCGCGCAAAGCGGCTCGCCCGAAGCGCGCCAGATCCTCGGGCGCATCGCGAGCGGCCAGAGCAATCCCGACCTGCAGCGCAAAGCCGTCGAATATCTCAGTATGTTTGGAGGCCCGGACTCTCGCAAAATCCTCGCCGATGTCTACGCCAAATCCACCGACGAATCCGTGAAGCGCGCGATTATCCGCAGCTACATGATTTCCGGCGACAAAGACGATCTCTTCGCCGCTGCGAAAAGCGAAAAAGACGAATCGCTCCGCGCCGACGCTATTCGTCAGCTCGGGTTAGTTCACGGAGTCGACGAACTGGAACAGCTCTATCAAAAAGAGCCGTCAAACAAAGTAAAGCGCGACATTCTCCAGGCGTTTTTCCTCGCTGGCGATTCCAACCGCCTCGTGCAGGCGGCGGTGGGAGAGAAGGATCCCGAATTGCGCCGCACCGCCGTCCGCAATCTCGGTCTGATCCCTTCGCCGGATTCCGCGAAAGCATTGCAAACCATCTACGCCAAAGACTCCGACGAAGGCGTGCGCCGCGAAGTGCTCAATGCATACTTCGTCCAGAACAATGCCGCGGGCCTTGTGGGCATCGCGCGCGCCGAGAAAAATCCCGAGCTCAAAAAAGAAGCGGTCTCCAAGCTCTCGCTCATGCACAGCAAGGAAGCTACCGACTACCTGATGGAGATTCTGCAAAAGTGAGGTCCGGCATGCGCGTCTCAACAGCAGGGCGACTCAGTCTCGCGACGTTCTTGGCCCACGCGTGCCTTTTTGCGGCGATGGCGGGGCCAGCGCAGCAAAACACAACGCCCCACGTTCAGAATTCACGATTGAACCAGCAGCCCGTCGCCGGTTCGCTCACCGCTCAGTTCAAAGACTGGACCGCGCAAGTCACAACGCCGCAGTGGCTCGGCTACAGCGAGCCCGAAGTCGCCGGAAACCGCGGCATCTGCTGTTCCGGCGGCGATTGGAACGGTGACTGCGGCACGTGCCGTCTCGAAAAAGGCGAGCACGGCGTCAACGTTATGCGCAACGACGCAGACGCCACGGTGATGCTCGAAGGCTCACGCGAAATCGCCGTCCTCTTCCGCGCCGAAAATCACCACATCACGAAAATTCGCATCGCCTCGACGGAATGCACCCTCGACGCAGGCGGCCTCCCATTCGTTTGGCTCACCAACGTGAAACCCGCCGAGAGCGTCGCACTGCTCACCACGTTCGTTCGCGGCGAACGCTCGGAATATCGCGATGACGGCCGCCACGAACACCAGGCGCTTTCCGCGATCGCCTTGCACGCCGACGATTCCGCCGAAGCCGCGCTCGAATCTTTTACTCGCCAAGACGCGCCCGAAGAACTACGCAGGCAATCCGCGTTCTGGCTCGGCGAAGCCCGCGGCAAATCCGGATTCGCTGCGCTGCAAAAAATGGCAAGGTCCGATCCCAGCAGCGAAGTCCGTGCACAGGTCACGTTCGCGCTCTCGGTCAGCCGGGAGCCCGGCGCCGTCGACGAAATGATTCGCATGGCTCACGACGACGAAAGCACTCACGTCCGCGGCCAGGCGCTCTTCTGGCTCGCGCAAAAAGCCGGCAAAAAAGAAGCCGCCGCGATCACCAATGCGATCGACAACGATCCCGACACCGAAGTGAAAAAGAAAGCCGTCTTTGCCCTCAGCCAAATGCCAAAAGACGAAGGCGTACCCAAACTCATTCAGGTCGCCGAAACCAACCGCAACCCCGCCGTCCGCAAACAAGCCATGTTCTGGCTAGGCCAATCCAACGACCCGCGCGCCTTATCTTTCTTCGAAAAGATTTTGTCGCAGTAGACTCGCCGTGTTGATTTAGATTTTGCAGGATCGAAAAAAGGAACTGACGTTAGCGCAACAAATCTTCCAACTGCACCCGGGCGTTCGTCTTCGAATCCCGATACTTCACAATCACCGCCGCCTGCAACGACAACCCGTGCTTGTTCCCCACCGCATGCGTAATCGCCCGCGAACCCGGCACCACGATCGCTTCCTCCGGAATAATCAACGGCTCATTCTCCGTCGCCGTATAAACCGCGTCCTTCACCAAGTCGTACACCGGGATCGACCGGTTCAAAATTGTTCCCGTCCCCAAAACCGCGCGCCGCTTCACGACGGTCCCTTCATACACGCCGCAATTCCCGCCGACCATCACATCATCCTCGATAATCACCGGCATCGCCCCCACCGGTTCCAGCACGCCGCCCAGCTGTGACGCCGCCGAAATATGACAGTTTCGCCCGACTTGCGCGCAGCTCCCTACCAGCGCATGCGAATCAATCATCGTGTTTTCGCCGACATACGCGCCCACGTTCACAAACATCGGCGGCATGCAAATCACCCCGCGCCCAATATGACTCCCGTCGCGCACGCTCGATCCACCCGGCACGATCCGAATTCCATCCGCCACATCGAACGACCGCAGCGGATACGTCGATTTGTCGATGAACGCCTGCCGCGCCATGTGCGGCAAATCGCCAACAGCTTCCGCCGCCGACACCGACATATCCACCGTCGCGCCCATGCGAAACCCGAGCAATATTCCCTTCTTCACCCAGGCGTTCGCCTTCCATCCGCTTTTCGTCGACGCATCCGGCTCCGCTGCGCGCACTTCGCCGCAATTCAGCGCCGCCTTGAATTCATCGAACAGCCGGAAATGCTCTTCCTCATAGTCCGCTGGCGGATGATCGAACAACTTTTCAATTTGCGACGGCAGCATGCACCCTTTCGACCAACCCCAGCGTGTTCAGCACGCCGGCAATCCGCTCGCGATTCTCGCGCTTCGGCGCCACCAACGGCAAGCGCCAAACCGGCTCAAGCAATCCCATTTCTGCCATCGCCGTTTTCACCGGCCCTGGATTCGACTCCACAAAATTCACTTCCATCAACGCGTGGTATCGCCGGTGAATCTCCCGTGCGCCCCAGATATTTCCGCGCACCGCGAGCCGCGTCATCTCGCTCATCGCCGCCGGAATTTCGTTCGACACCACCGAAATCACGCCCTTTCCACCCAGCGCAATCAGCGGCAGCGTGATCGCATCGTCGCCCGACAACACCACAAACTCGTCCGGCACCAGATTCAAAATCGCCGCCATCTGCGCGATGCTCCCGGAAGCCTCCTTGATCCCCACAATATTGTCGATCGCCGCGAGCCGCGCCACCGTCCCCGGCTCGATGTTCACGCCCGTGCGTCCTTGCACGCTGTAAAGAATAATCGGCAGCGCTGCCGCTTCCGCGATCGCCCGATAATGCTGATAGAGTCCTTCTTGCGTCGGCCTGTTGTAATACGGCGTCACCGACAAAATTCCATCCACGCCCATTGCCGCCAGCTCACGCGCCATCGCCATCACTTCCGAGGTGTTGTACCCGCCCGCGCCCGCAACGACCGGCACACGCCCCTTCGCCAGCTCCAGCGTGATCGCCACCACGCGCAGATGCTCCTCATGTGAAAGCGTGGGACTCTCCCCGGTCGTCCCGCAAGGCACCAGGAAATCCACCCCCGCATCGATCTGCCGCAAAATCAACTTCCGCAGCGTCGCCTCGTCCAACGACCCATCGCGTTGAAACGGTGTAACCATAGCCGTCCCGCATCCCGTAAACATTGTCCGTCTCCTTTCCCATCCAAAAAATCATCGCCCAACAAAAAGTTCGGCCGCCGCCGGTTCCCGGGTGCCGCACCGTCCTGGTGTCACGAGGGTACGGGTTTTGCACTCAAAATCGCGATCGACCGTTGCTCTCGGTCGAACTCCGCCGTCAACTCTTCACCCACCCAACTCCCGCAAAATCTCCCGAAACTCAAACATCCCCTTCTTCCCCGCCACCCACCGCGCCGCCCGCAACGCCCCCCGCGCAAATCCCTCGCGGTTCCTCGCCGTATGCCGCAACGTAATCGTGTCTCCCAACGAATCAAACCCAATCTCATGCGTTCCCGGAATCGCCCCCGCGCGGCTCGAACTCAAATCAATCGCGCGGTCGTATCCACGCGCCCGCATCTCCTCCGCCAATTTCTTCAACGTCCCCGAAGGCGCATCCTTCTTCGCCGAATGATGAATCTCCCATCCCCAAGCTTCGTAGTCCCGCTGCATCGCAAATAGTCCCGCCGCGCAAGCCGCCACCTGCAAAAACAGATTCACGCCCACCGAAAAATTCGCCGCCCACACCAGCCCCGTCCCCGCGCGGTTCACCGCCTCGCGCGCCGCACCCAAATCTTCCATCCACCCCGTCGTCCCCACCGCCGCATTCACTCCCGCCGCGGCCAGCGCCCGAATATTCCCCAGCGCCGCCCCCGGTGCAGAAAATTCCACCGCTACATCCACCCCACGCAACGCCTCGCGAGTCAGTCCTGCCGCGCCGGCATTGTTCACGCCATCGAATTTCCCACGCACCTCAAACCCATACTCCGGTGCCAGCGCCTCGATAAGCCGCCCCATCTTCCCGTGTCCCACAATCGCAAGCCCCAAACTCATCTCTGTTCTTTCCTCTGCGACCTTTGCTCGCTCTGTGACCTCTGTGCCTCTGTGGCTAATGCTTCTTTTCCTCGTTCTGTCTGCCGTCTCCCCTCAAAAGCCGTGTCGCCATCCGCGCGTAAATCTCCACCGCCTCGGTCAACTCCTTCTTCGGAATCCGCTCCTCCGCCGTATGCGCCAAATGAATGCTCCCCGGCCCAATCAAATACGGCTTCCCCCAACTCCCCATTAACACCGGCACGTCGGTCGTAAACGCCACCGTCGTCTGCGGCAGCCCGTCAAACGTGCCCAGCAAGATCGCCGGCGTATGCAACACCTCATGCGCCTCGGCGCGCCCGCTCACCGCCGCCGCCACGCCTTCGCGCAGCGAGCCCGGATCGCCCACCGTACGAAACATGATTTCCGCCCGCGCCTCGTCCGCCACAACGTTTGGCGCGCGCCCGCCCGCAATCGTTCCCACGTTCAATGTCGCGCGCCCCAGCACCTTGTCCTGTGGCAGCGGAATCTTCCGCACATCGTTCAGCACGTCCAGCAGCGCATGAATCGCCGAATGCCCCAACTCTGGATACGCCGAGTGCGCCAATTTCCCACGCGCCGTAATCTCAAATCGCAGCGCGCCTTTCGATCCCACCGCAATCTTGTTTTCCGTGGGCTCTCCGTTGATCAAAAATCGCGCCCCTCGCGGCGATTCTGCCGCCGCTTTCGCCCCCGCCGAGTTCCGCTCCTCGCCAACCACGAACAGCAATCCGAAATTCCTCGTTCCCGCCTCCAGCAATTTCTCCCCGGCAAAAATCATCGCCGCGATAATTCCTTTCGCATCGCACGACCCGCGCCCCCATACAAACTCGTCGTCCTCGTTCGACCCAAAAAACGGCGGCACCGTATCCATATGCGTCGACAGCACCACGACCGGCTCGCCCCAGCCTGCAAACACGTTGTCGCGCCCTGCCGCGACCGCAATCCGCTCCGCTGTCCCGCCCGTCCGCCCCGCCATCTCCGACAAATACGCGAACAAATAATCGCCAACCCTTTTCTCGGTCTCCGTCACCGAATCGATATCCACCAACGCCCGCGTCAACTCAATAATATTCATCGCCACCTGTCTCGCCTCTCGCAAATCAAAAACGATACGCCGCTCGAATTTCCGCGACGGGCAACCCGACGCACCGCACGTTGCAGCCTAGGTGCGCGTTGTTATCCCGAGAGCATCCGATAGGGATGCTCGAAGGACCTCGACGCAAACACGAGTACGAAAATTCGCCAAGCAACGCCCAACGCATCTGCACCATTCAGCTATCCGGAATTTTTCAAGGGAGAAAACGCACAGAAAGGAAGAAACCACGAGGATCAGCAAACAACTCGGGATCGCCGCCTCTCGATAGCGCTTCACCCGAGCACCCCAAACACCGGGCACCGAATGACAGTGGACAGGTCTTAGCCCTGCCCCCCAACCGCGGCAATCTCAGCGATCGCCACGATTTCGGCGGAGAAAACTCCAAATCCCCTTTCACTTGAGCCCCGCTGCGACCCGAACCTCAACTCAAGCTACTAATGGCCTCCGCACCTCTACCAAGAACATTCTGAGTCTAGAGAACCCCGCAGTGTCCTGTCAACGTACAATCGAGTCGCTCGCATGGACACGATCGGTATCCTTTTTTCGGCCTAGGCCTGCGTCTCATGGCTGGGGTCGTGGTGATTGAAGTGCGATTCTTCATCCATCGGCTGCAAAGCGCCAGAGGGCCAACGGCGACCGCTACAATTCGAGCGGAATTTGTCGGATCCATGGGTCGCGGTGCCCACGCCGCAGTTTTCGCCCATGACTTCACTGTCGCGAAAGTTACTTACACAGGCCGATTTGGGCGAGGCGCTCTCGCGAGTGAGGATCAAGGAAGAAAGCTTCTTTCGCGAACTTACGGGCTTGCCGTTTTCGATTCGGTATAACTCCAAGCGACCCGGAATCTCATGCCTCGAGAATCTCTACGACATGAGGTTCGATGGTGCGGCCGGTACGCAGAACCCTTATTGGTTCATGAACAGGTCGGAACCGCCGGGAGACGATCCGGTTGTTCCCGAAATAGTCAGTTGGTGCCAATTCACTGTTTACAACTCGATCGTCTGCAATGGCTCGGCCTGCGACGCAATCAGCAGCTGCCCGCCAAACGCGCACTCCGCCGGCCGCCGCCGTAACGCTTCTTCCGCGGAAATACGCGCGACATCCGGATTGTTATTTTCCTGGGAGATGTGCCCGAGAATCAGGTACCGCGCGCGCGCGTCAAACCCATCTGCATCGGCGAGATACTCGCTCACCGCGTGATTCGACAAATGCCCCGTGCGGCTCAGCACTCGCTGCTTCACCACCCACGGATACGGCCCCACCTTCAGCATGTCGAGATCGTGATTCGATTCCAGCATCAGGCAATCCGCGCCGCGCAAATGCACTTTCACCAGCTCCGGCATGTAACCCAGGTCCGTGACGAGCGCGACTTTCACGCCGTTCGCGCGAAACGTGAATCCCACCGGGTCGGCGGAATCGTGCGGAATCTGGAATGGATGCACTTCGATGTCACCGACGCAAAACGATTGTCCTGCGTGGATCGCTTCGACGCCGCGCAGCCGTTTTTCGAGGCGCTCGGGCAGGGCGCGATGTAGTTCGTGCAGCGTTGCTTCGGTCACATACAGCGGCGCTCTCCAAATCCCCAGCATCTGGGGCAGGCCGCCGCAATGATCCGAATGTTCGTGGGTGATCAGGATTCCGTCGATGTGCTCGACATCTTTGCCGATGGCCGCAAGCCGCGCCAGCGTTTCTCGTTTGCCGAGTCCCGCATCCACCAGGAGTCGGGTCTTCTCTGTCTCGAGCAACGTTATGTTCCCCGAGCTGCCCGACGCCAAAATGGAAATCCGCAAACCGATCGCTTCCCCCTAAGTGAAGCATTCGATGCCAAGCCGCTCTGCCTCGAAACCATTGCGCAAAGCCCGTGACGAGCCCGGCGACTTTCGCGGCACTTTCGCCGCACCGAATTTCTGAATCATCGCAGAGCCGCAAAACAAATTCAACGCCCAAACCCCAAAAATGTGGAATCAGTCAAATTTTCCACACGTCGCAAATTTCTCTTGGGTGCCGCACCTCCCGGTTTTAGGAGGGTGCGGGTTTTACTTTTTTTGAAGCGACGTCGAAGCCACGGTTCGAGCGCGCAGGAATTGCTCGGCTGCGGCTTTTTTAGCAGGCAAGGCGGGAGCGGTCTAGGGCGAAGCCGTTTAGGGGGCCTAGGGCGGTTACGGCGATTTGTTCGGGTTTGAAGAATTCGCGGGCGATCGACTGGATTTCTTCGCGCGCTACGGTCTCGATGCCGGCCAGGATTTCGTCGAGCGAATAGAAGCGGCGGAAATAGAGCTCCTGGCGGGCTAGGTTCGACATGCGGGCGCTGGTGGATTCGAGCGACAGCATCAGCGAACCTTTGAGGTGATTTTTCGCGCGCAGCAATTCTTCTTCGGTGACGAGCGATTCCTTCAGGTCGCGGAATTCCTTTACGATCAAGTCGATCACCTGGCCGACGTTTTCCTTAGCCGTGCCGGCGTACACCGTCATCATGCCGGCGTCGGAATACGGCGTGAGTTCGCTGAAGACGGCGTAGGCCAATCCCAGCTTCTCGCGAATATTCTGGAAGAGGCGCGACGACATTCCGCCGCCGAGCAGATTGTTCATCACGGCAACGGCGAAGCGGCGCTCATCGGCCAGCGGCACCGACGGTACACCGATGCAGACATGTACCTGTTCGAGATCGCGTTTGGATTCCACGTGAATCGGCGCATCGGTGGAAGGTGCGGAATGTGTATCGACTTCACCGGAAGCGACGAGACTACCAAATTCGTGCTCGACCAGTTCGAGCACTTGCTCGTGTTTCACGTTGCCAGCGGCCGACAACACCAGGCGGTCGGGCGCAAACCAGTGCTGGAAGCGTTTCTTCAATCCGTCGCGATTGAATTTTTTTACGGTTTCAGGAGTACCGAGAATCGGCCGGCCGAGCGGATGCTCCGGCCAGAAGCCGCGCGTGAAGATTTCGTGCAGCAGGTATTCCGGATTGTCGAGATCCATCTTGATCTCTTCCAGAACGACCTGCCGCTCTTTTTTTACATCTTCGGAATCGAATTTCGGGCGGAGAACGAGGTCGGCGATGACATCGAAGGCGATCGGCAAATGCTCGTCGAGCACTTTGGCGTTGAAGCAGATTTGCTCTTTGGAGGTAAAGGCGTCGAGCATGCCGCCGACGGAATCCATTTCGCGCGCGATGGCTTCGGCAGAGCGGCGCTCGGTACCTTTGAACACCATGTGTTCCATGAAGTGGGCGAGGCCGTTTTCCTCGCGCACTTCACGGCGCGAACCGTTGCGGATCCACACGCCGACGGAGACCGAACGCACGTGCGACATCGTCTCGGTCAGCACCACCAAACCGTTGGGCAATACGCGCTTTTGTATGTCTCGCGCTTCAGTAGTCATCGTAGGCAGTGTGACACAAGCCACAGCAAAGGCGAAATAGAACGGCGTTTTAAATCAATTTCTCGTCGGGGTTCAGCTTGCCGTATTCGCTGGTGTAGTGCAGCGGGACGTCGGCGTAGGTGCCTTTCTCCCGCTGGTAAATTTCACACGTGTCGAACGGTTTCGAGTAGACGTGAACGCTGACCGCGCGCTGGTTAAATTCGGGAAGATTCAAAACCTGATGCACCGGCTCGAGCGGGTTCACGTGCACGGGATGCGTCGCATCCATGTCGTAGATGTCGGTTGGCAAGATGTGGCATGTGCCGAGCGCCGCGTCCTGATCGGTGACGCGGAAATTCTGAATGCGCAACTTGCCGATGGGCGCAGACATCCAGCAATTCTGGTCGCGATGATTGTGCACGCGGCTCGACTGCCCGATTTCCCAGCAGATGGCCATGCATTCAAAGATGTCGTTTTTAAAGATCAGGTTGCGTGTGTAATTCCCTTTCGAGAAAAAACAAAAGCCGTCGAGCGATTCGGGTTTGACAGCGTGCGCGACAATGTAGTCCTGGACTCTTTTCAGTGCGAAGTCGCGTTCGGAGATCGCGGCGAGGCCCGCAACCCAGTCCAGAATGGCGAGCCGGTCGATTGTCGTTTGCTGATCCATGACGCCTCCACAGGGCCATTGAGAGGCCTCCGAAACTGGCGCGTTCAGAGGTGTGAGACGGCTTCTTGAAATTATAACGCCGATTGCAGCGTGCTACCATGGATGTCTGGCAGGAAGGCCTGGCGCGGATTTTCGCGCCATTTTTGGGGCGATTGCCGTGATCCGATGACCACCGAACTCCTGGGAAAATCGAAAGCGGATCTGACGGCGCTGTGCGTGTCGCTGGGCGAGCCGGCATACCGGGGCGTGCAGCTGTATCACGCGCTGTACGTCGAGCGTATTTCCGAGACTGCGAAAATGTCGACGCTGCCGTCGGCATTGCGTGAACGGCTTGCGAACGAAGCGCGGGTGACGTTGCCGGTGATTCGGCAGCGGTATGAGTCGATTGACGGCTCGGTGCGGTATCTGTTCGCGCTGCCGTCGGGCGAGGATCGCGCGACGTCGCGGCCGGCGTCGGTGGAAGCGGTGTTCATGCCGAGCGAAGGCCGGCAGACGATTTGCATTTCGACGCAGGCGGGCTGCGCGGTCGATTGCCAATTTTGTCTGACGGCGCAGCTGGGATTGATTCGGAATCTGACGCCAGGTGAAATCGTGGCGCAGGTTTTGCTGCCGCTCGAAGAGCACAAAGAAGTGCTGACGCCGAATACGAATGTCGTGCTGATGGGGCAAGGCGAGCCGTTGCTGAATTTTGACGCGGTGATGGAGGCACTGCGCGTCTTGCTCGATGCAAAGGGCGTGGGGATTTCGCCGAAGCACGCGACGCTCTCGACCAGCGGGATCGTGCCGGGGATCGAGCGGCTGGCAAAAGAGGAAGTGCGGCCGGGGCTGGCGATTTCGCTGAACGCGTCGAACGACGAGCAGCGGAACATGTTGATGCCGATCAACAAGAAGTATCCTCTGGCGGCGTTGATGAGGGCTTGCCAGGAGTATCCGCTGCGGTCGTGGGAATATTTGATGTTTGAGTACGTGATGCTCGGCGGGGTGAACGATTCGCTGGCGGACGCGCGGCGGGTGGTGAAGCTGCTGGCGCCGTTGAAGGCCGCAAAGGTGAATTTGATTCCGTGGAATCCGGGGTCGCTGCCGTACCACGAGTCGCCGGCGGAAGTGATCGATGTGTTCCAGAGGTGTTTGATTGAACACGGGATACCGACGTTTGTGCGGCATTCGCGGGGGCGCGACGTGATGGCGGCCTGCGGACAGCTGGCGTTGAATGAGATCGCTTCCGCCGGTGATGCGGCTTCTTCCTTGCCTGTTCTTCCCTGAACGGATACACGAGTTTCGCCTTGGGTTCGCTTTTCCGGGGGCCCGTCCATTTCGCGGAGGTGGGTGGCGGGTTTGCGAGGTCCAAGGCGGCGCGGATGCGCCGCGCTCCATGATCAGTTCTTTGTTATAGAATCGGCGGTCTTCGAGACGGCGCCACACTTCCAAACCGCGGCTAAAGGGGCAGATTTGATTGGCCGGACGCTAGCGCATTACCGAGTTGGGAGCGCGATTGGCGCGGGTGGGATGGGCGAGGTATATCGCGCCACTGACACGAAACTCGAACGAGAGGTCGCCCTTAAGGTCCTCCCCGCGGACATGGCGTGTGACCCCGAGCGACTTGCTCGCTTTCAGCGAAATTGCGGCGGCGCTGGCCGACGCACTCTCTGCGGCGCATGAAAAAAGCATCGTACATCGCGACTTCAAACCCGCCAACGTGATGGTCACCGAGGAAGGGCGCGTGAAGGTGCTCGATTTTGGGTTGGCGAAAGACGGGCGCGCCGCGGGTTCGAGCGATGCCACGCTGACCTCGGCGCAGACGCAAGCAGGAGTGGTGATGGGCACGCCGGCGTACATGTCTCCTGAACAGGTTTCCGGACGCGCGATCGACCATCGCACCGATATTTTTTCGCTTGGCGTTGTGCTGCATGAGATGTGCACCGGCCAGCGTCCGTTTACAGGGCAATCTTCGGCCGAGTTGACCTCGGCAATTCTGCGCGATGATCCGCCACCGGTCACCGACGCTCGTTCCGATCTGCCCGCCGATCTGGCCCGCATTATTCATCGTTGCCTGGAAAAAGATCCGCGCCATCGCATGCAGACGGCGCGTGACGTCAGCAACGAGTTCCGCCATCTGGCGCGCCAAGGATCGTCGATTCCATCGACGAGACCCGCATCCAGCGGCTCAATCGCGCGCGCCGTCACCACTCCCGCCTCTAGTGGCCCGCGCACCGCAACCCGGAAAGACGAAGGCTTCTGGGTTGCGGTGCTTCCCTTCCGCGCCGCCAGCGGCGATGCCGACCTCGACACACTCGCCGACGGCTTGACCGAAGACGTCACCGCCGGCCTTGCGCGTTTTCCCTATCTCCAGGTCATCGCACATAACTGGGCGATGGCCCACAAAGAGCGCGCCTTCGACATCCGCGCAGTCGGTCACGCGCTGGGAGCGCGCTACATCATCGATGGCAGCATCCGCAAACGCGGCCGCGCCATCCGTGTCAGCGTGCAACTCATCGACGCGCAGAGCGGCACGCAACTCTGGTCCGAGTCCTACGACCGCGAAGTCACCAGCGAGAACACATTCCAGATTCAGGATGACCTCACCGACCACATCGTCACTTCCGTCGCCGATGGCTACGGAGTTCTGGTTCGCTCCATGGCCGCCACTCGCGATCGCAACGTCGACGAACTCAGCCCGTCCGAACTTGTCTTGCGCTACTACGCCTTCATGCAACAAGTCGACCCTCAGGAACATGCCGCGCTCCGGGCCGGGTTCGAGCGAGCGCTGGAAAGCGATCCAAATCACGCCACCGCGTGGGCCTGCCTGTCCAACTTGTACCACTTGGAATATTTCGATCGCTTCAACCCGCAGCAGAGACAGTTGGAGCGCGCGCGAGACGCCGCTTGGTGCTCCGTCAAAATCGATCCTGCTTGCCAGATGGGCTGGAAGCAGATCGCGGCGGTGCAATTCTTCAATCGCGATTTCACTGCGTTTCGCGAGACCGCCGAGCGCGCCATGTCGCTTAATCCGCGGGACGGCTCCACCTGGGCTTACATGGCGATCATGATTGCGTTTTCGGGCGATTGGGAGCGCGGCATCGCTTTGGCGCAGCGGACAATGGCCCTCAGTCGACATCATCCGGGCTGGTATCAGCTGATCTTTTTTCACTATCACTATCGCAAGGGCGAATACGAAGCAGCCTTGCTCGCAGCGAAGAAGATCAATATGCCGGAGTTCCATTGGATGCAACTGATCACAGCGGCTGCGTGCAGCATGCTGGGACGCTTCGAGGAAGCGCACGCGGCGATTGAGTCTCTGCGCAAACACAATCCTTCGTTTCTCGATCTTCAAGTTGTCCGTGAAGACCTCGAAAAATCGAATTGGGTCACAGATGAGTTGGAACAGTTCCTGCAGGGATTGCAGAAAGCCGGCCTGAAGTATGGCTCGGCGGGTCCCGGATGAAGTGACATGAGCGCGGACGCATTTCAGTTGGAGCGATTTGTGGAGGCGCAGAGTTCCGTGTATGCGGCGGTCTTGAAGGAGTTGCGGCGCGGGGAGAAGCGGAGCCATTGGATGTGGTTTATTTTTCCGCAGATACGAGGATTGGGGCGGAGTCCGATGGCGGAGAAGTTTGCGATTGCGTCTCTAGAGGAGGGGCGAGCGTATCTGGCGCATGAGGTTTTGGGAGCGCGATTGCGGGAGTGCACGGGATTGGTGAACGCGGTGGAAGGGCGGACGGCGAGCGAGATTTTTGGTTATCCGGATGATTTGAAGTTTCATTCGTCGATGACATTGTTTGCGAGGGCGGCGGAGGGGGAGAGTGTTTTTCGGCAGGCCCTGGAGAAATACTTTGGCGAGGAAATGGATGGGGCGACGATGGAGAAGATTTAGCAACGCCCGTATCTTTCCCCAAGTTCCATTACCGCCGCAGATATGCCGAATCCGCTAGAAGATTATCTGTTGGAGACCGAAAATAGTATCTCTTGAGCCCCTTCCCGAAATTGTAGGCCACGAAAATCGAAGGTAAAGCAGGGTGCTAGAAACTGCGAAGTGTGGCATAAAGGCTCATATTTTGGGGCTTTGTGCTCCTGTTTGGGTGCTTATGTATATGGAGGTTCGAAAGTCGCCGCGGTTTCCATTTATTGCCTCGGTCGAAGTGATCAAAGTTCAGACAGACACACGCATGAAGGCGCGGACTAGCGCTTTGAGCCGGCAGGGCTGCTACGTGGATACGCTTAATCCGTTGCCGAATGGGACTACGCTGAAGCTGCGTTTTACGCATCAGGACCAACAGGTCGATGCGGTCGGGCGTGTTGTGCATTCGCAGCCGAATATGGGAATGGGAGTTGTGTTTGCGGAAATTGTTTCGAGCATCCAGCCGACGCTGGATCAGTGGCTGGCGGAGTTGGGAGCGAACGACCAAGATCTTCAGTAGACCGGCGTGAGTGGGTACCTCCGTTGATTTGACAAATTGTTAACACAAAGAGTTTTGCGTGGTGCGAGGCTCTACGTGTCGATGAGGGTTGGCTGCGCAGTTTAAACGCTCACGACGTTCTGATGCCGGCCGTTGTCGGGTTCGGTTTTCGTTTGACTGCGTCTAAACCGCGCGGTCTGGGAGCGACCGCGGCTACAGGGCGGTCCTGTCCGATACTTATTCACATGCTGAACATTTCGCATTTTGCACATCCGTTGCGGACCGCGAAGGTTGCGCAGATGCGCTTGCAGGCGCATGTGCAGTTGCGGCGATTTGCGGCGAAGAGCGATGCGCGGTTCTTGGGCGATCCGCGCTACGAATTGCAAAATGTGACGGATGGTTTCGTTTCGCGTTTGGATGATTCGGGCGACGATTCGGTAATATTGCGGCGCATTTGTAGTGCATATCGCAAAGCGATTGCCGATCAGCGGGGTGAGCCTGCGTGGTACGGGCCGACGGAGTGGTGGAAGGAACTTCGGCGGAGTTCGTTGGGACCAGTGATGTCGGCGCTTGAGAAGGGCGATACCGAGGGGCTGCAGCGAATGTATAGGAATTTTTTTCGTGATGGGTGCGTTGCTGGCCTTGTGGGCGTTCCCTTCGGGATGTGGAAGGCTTACTTTTACCGGCAGATGAAAGACGTTCTTCGCCGGGCTTATCTGGGCGATGCGCTGTATCGGCTGGACTATTGGAAATCGCGAACTGGCGGCGAATTTGAGGTGCGCGATCTGGCAGGGCCGGATATTGGGAATCCGTATGGGGTGTTGCTGGGCGGGACGCTGGTTCGACACAACGCGGAATATCATCATTATTGCGCGCATGAAATATTGAAGCTCGAATTGTCGGAGGTCAACTCGTCGCGGAGCGTGATTGCGGAAATCGGCGGGGGATATGGGGCGCTGGCTTATTATCTGCTGCGCGATGGGGGAAAAGGCCGGAGGGCTGCGCGGACTGTGCCGTGCGCTACAGGCGGGCCGCAGCTGACGTATTTGGACTTTGATGTTCCAGAGAGCGTCGCGCTTGCGTCGTACTATTTGATGAAGACATTTCCTTCGATGAACTGCATGCTTTATGGAGAGAAGGAGCTGACCGAGGAGACGATTGCGGAATCGGACGTCGTGCTCTTACCGGCGTTTGCGATGCAGAAGATGCCCAAGAGAATTGTGCATGTTACGTTTGCTTCACACGTGCTGGGCGACCTTGCACCCGGAGCGCTTGCGGCTTATGTGAACTTTGTGAGTGCGTCGACGCTGGACTACTTTATGTATTTCGGAGGCGAGGCTGTTGTCGCGTCGATTTCACGGATTTTGCGCGAGAGCGATCGGCGCTACGCTGATCCGCGTGTGCGAGCGTCGGATTGGAATCGCCATAAAGTGGCCGACATTCGAGAGGTCGAGTGCGCTTACGGATTCGCCGGCTCGTAGTCCCGAGGGAATCGTCATCCATGCCGCCATCGGGATCCTGGAACGACAAAATCAGTGACATCGTATTTGCGGGGACGCGGCTGCCTGAGGAATTTACGATCGGGCTTGCGGAGCCGCAGACGGAAGTTTCGGTGTGGCTGCACGGGATGGGCGCACCGCGCGACGTTACGCTGCGACAGACGACGGCTTGCACTGCCCCGCTGACGATTTGCATTGCATTTCATGCTGGCGAACTGCCGGGGGAGTTGGCTGGCCGCGGGGCGGTGCTGAAGTTTTGCGAGCGTGCGGGTTCGCGAGTTTTGGGCGAGATTCGGTTGAGGTTTGCGGAAGCGGTGGCGATTGGCGGGTCGGAATTTGCGTTTTTCGAGGTGCGCGGTTCGTCGAACTACTGCCTGCCGAGATTGCGGCTGTGGGCGCACTATGCGGTGCAAGCGCGAGCGCAGTGGCGGAGGAATGATCCGGCTGACATTCGAATGACGTTGGTGGAGCAGCGGGCGGCGATGGTGACGTTTACTCGGCCGCACTTTTTGCGCCTGGTGAGCGTGGGGGATCGACGGGACGGGAACATTTTCCCGATGAACTTGATGAGTGATCTCGGCAACGGGTACTGGGGGTTGGCGTTGCGGGAGCAGCGAAGGGCTTCGCATTTGGTTAAGTGCGCGGGGCGGATTGCTGTGAGCGGCATTCCAACTTCGCGGTGCCCGGTGGCATTTCGGCTGGTCGAGAATCATAAGAAGGATTCCATCGATTGGGCGGGACTTCCGTTTGAGACGAGCGAGTCGGCGGAGTTTGGGATTCCTGTGCCTCGCTTTGCTACGCGGGTTCGGGAGATGCAAATTGAAAAAGACTTCAGACTTGGAAGCCATGTGTTTTTTATTGCGCGAGTCATTTCGGAGGACGTGCGAGCGGAGGAAGAGCAGGCTTGCGTGGTTCATGGGTTTTACCAGTTTTGTCGGGTCGGGGGAGAGCGTGAGAGGTTGAAGATGGCGTTGGCGGAGGATGCGCTTCATAAGGGTGGGCGATCGTGACGGAATCATTTCGCGGTGCGATGGATGGCTAAGGCTTGTAGCGGGGATCGGTTGAGGTTCTTCGGGCATTCTTGTCGGGTGCCCTCAGAATGACAAGTTTTTTTGCGTGATGCGCGTGCAGCGAGATTACTTCGAGCGAAGGCCGATTACGGAAAGGAGGCGGCCGCTCGATGTGCCCTCTTTGCGGTAGCTGAAGAGGCGGTCTACGTTGCAGGAAGTGCAGAGGTCGGTGACGTAGATGTTTTCGGGGCGGAGGCCGGCTTCTAGCAATTGGGACTCGTTGGCTTTCTTCAGGTCGAGGAGGACTTTGTTGGGTGGCGGTTGGTGACCGGGGGGCATCCTGTTGAGCCACTGTAGAGGGTTGGGTTCGTCGCCAGTGCGCAGTTCGTCGAAGAAGTCAGAGGCGTTTGAAAATTTGGCGGCGAAAGCGGAGGCGACTTCGGTGCCGACTTCGTAGCAGCAGCGACCGATGGTGGGGCCTATCGCTGCAAGGAGATCTTTGGGATTGCTGCCGAATTCCATTTGCATCTGGCCGATGGTCTTGGTGACGATGCGGGCCAGGGTGCCGCGCCATCCAGCGTGGATGGCGGCGACTATGCGTTCTTTGGGATCGACGACGAGGACAGGGGAGCAGTCGGCGGTGCGGACGCCTAGGAGAAGGTTGGGCTTGTTGGTCGCGAGGGCGTCGCCTTTGCATTGTTTGGGGGGCGTTGCTTGGATGGTGCGGACTACGTCGGAGTGGATTTGGTGGAGCGAGACGAAGGTCAGCTTGGTGGCGCCCAAGGCGGATTGGAAGCGGCGTTTATTTTCTTCCACGCGTTCGCGCTTGTCCCATTCGACGGCGCCGAGGTTCAGGGCTTTTTCGTTGGGGAGTTCACTAACGCCGCCGGGACGGGTGCTGAAGCCGTGGACCAGCCACGGAAGTTTGTTGAGGGCAGTGGCTTGAAGGACGGTTAGGCCTTTGATCGTGCGCTCGGTCCAGTGTCTGTTGGATGCGGGCCTTGGGGATTTGCCTGGAGCGCGCTTGCGCGTGGATATTTTCGTCGGGGCCACGGTCTAATCAGTATAATCGCAGATTGTTGGCGGTCGAAATTGGATGGAGGCACTTTGATCGTTGGGCTGGGCGTGGATATTGCCGAGGTGGGACGGATGAAGACCGCGATTGAGCGGCATGGGGAGACGTTTTTGCGGCGGGTTTATACGGCGCGGGAGCAGGAGTATTGCGAGCGATTTAAGAACAAGTACGAGCGGTACGCGGGACGGTTTGCGGCGAAGGAAGCGGCGATGAAGGCGCTGGGGACAGGATGGAGCCGCGGGGTGCGATGGGTGGATGTCGAGGTGGTGCGGGAAAAAGGCGGGCGGCCGACGATGAAGCTGGCGGGCGAGGCGGCGAAGGTGGCGGAGCGGATGGGCGTGAAGAATATCGCGCTGAGTATTACGCATACGGCGGAGCAGGCGTTTGCACAGGTGATTTTTGAGACTTAGACGACACGGTTTGGAAATTCATGGCCGAATTTCCGACCTTCAGGAAAGCGGCGGCGAACCGAACTGTGACGAGCCAGGCCACCCCGGGAGTTGAAGGATTTGTTTTTCGACGGCCTCGACGGGAGCCAGATGGCTTTCTGGACTTGCCGGACCGCGGCTTCGACGGAACATGTCCACGAATTCGACGAGTACATGGTCGTGGTGCCAGGCTGCTACACGCTCATCATTGATGGGAAGAACATACCGGTGAAGGCGGGATAGGAATATTTTATTCCGAGAGGCGAGGTTTTGGCAGGAACGCGCACGATCCATGCGTTTGGCGGGCACCGGGCCGATCGAATCTAAAAACAAATATGGCCGGAAAGGCGGGCTACTTCACCACCAGGAAGGAGCCTAGGGCTAGGGCATCGATGCCGCTGCAGTAGAAGCTGCGGACGGCTTCTCGGGGGTCGGAGACTAACGGCTCGCCGAAGAGGTTGAAGCTGGTGTTGACCAGGATGGGGGCGTGGGCGGATTCGCCGAATTTGTGGAGCAGGCGCCAGAAGCTGGGGTTGGAATCCTTTTCGACGGTGTGGACGCGGACTTCGCGATTGTTGAAGGCGAATTGCTCGAGGCCTTCGATGCTGGATTTGAGTTTCGCGAGCGAGGCCATGAAGCGGCAATTCGGAGAGTCGTCGAAAAATTCGTGGGCGCGTTCGGCGGGTACGGACAGCGCGAACGGGTGAAAGTCGGCGCGGTGCTTGATGTACTGATTGACGTTGTCGATGACGTATTCGGAGAAAGGCGAGGCAAGGATGCTGCGGTTGCCGAGCGCGCGGTGGCCGAATTCGGTGCGGCCCTGGCACCAGGCGACGATTTTGTCGCGTTGGAGAATGTTGACGCATTCGGAGGCGAGATGTTCTTCGCCGGGTGTGTATTTGTAGATGATTTTGCAATTGTCGAGAACGGCTTTGATGTCCTGAGAGCCCAGTGCCGGGCCGAGCGCGAGAGTTTTTAGAGCGGCGCGGCCGGATTTTCCACTTAATTTTTTGCGAGCGAGAAATGCGGCGCCTAGCGCTGTGCCTGCATTGCCTGCGACGGGCTGCACGTAGATGTGATTGAAGGTGCTACGCGTTTCGAGCGCGCGCACAAGCAGGGGGTTGAGAAAGACGCCGCCCGCGAGGCAGAGAGAGTCGGCGCCGGTTTGTGCCTGATAGTGATGCGCGATTTCGAGGACGGATTCTTCGAGGAAGAGTTGGGCGCTGCGGGCGATGGCGGCGCACGTCGCGGTGTTTGCGCGGAGATTTTCTTTCTTGAGCTTCATCTCGCGGAAAAATTGCGGTGAGAAGGTGCCGCGTTCGTCGGGGCCGGCGGCGAAATAGCGGCGGTCGAGAACGGGGAGCCCGTGCGCGTCGGTGCGAAATAATTTGCGGAAGATGGGGAGATATTCGGGTTGGCCCTGGCGGCCGAGCCACTGGACTTTGTGTTCGTCGTAATGCGGGCGAAGGCCAAGCAACGCGGTGATGCGCGAGTAGAACCAGCCGAGTGAATCGGGAAATTGCATGGTGCGCAGCGGGCGGATTTCGTCGCCTTCGCCGAGGGAGATTTGGCCGCAGCGGGCGGCGGCGCCGCCGTCGAGCGTGAGGATGAGAGCGCGGTCGAAGTCGGAGGTGTAGTAGGCGCTGGCGGCGTGGCAGAGGTGATGTTCGTACTGCTGGAGTTTTAATTTTGAGGCGCCGTTGAGATGTTCGCGGAGTTGCGGGATCGATGTGGATTTCCGGAGGTCGCGCGTGGAACGGCGTTTGAGGCTGGCTTGGAATTTCGAACCCAGGCCGGATTCGCGGAAGCGCGCTTGTTGCGGGGAATCGGCCAGCGCGGCCGCGGTGAGATCGTCCGGCGCGATGTTTTGTTGCTCAAGAATGCGGTGGAGCGCTGTGGCGGGGACGGTGTTGATGCCAGGGGCGCGGCTGAGTTTTTCTTCCTCAATGGCGGCGAGGATGGATTCGTCGTCGAGGAGCGCGACGGCGGAGTCCTGATCGAGGCTGGCGACGCCGAGAACGAGCATGGGGGAAGTTTATCGGTGGGATGCGGCGCGGTGAACGGCAAAGTTGGGGGTGGTTTCCGGGTGGGCATGGAGAACGCCGTTTTCGTGGCATGCGATGTTTACGCGCAGGAGGCAATTTGGGGGGAACGTGCCGGCGAGGCGGATTTGGAGATAGTTGGAGGTGATGGCGGGGGTCCAGTTGGGTGGGGCGATCGGATCGAGCGTTGATGAAGAATTCTCGGCGCGCGTGTGGCGGAGGGTCAGGACTTCCTGCGTCGTGCTGAGTTGGGATTCGCGGAACGCGGCGGATTTTTTTTCGGCGAGGGCGCGGAGTTCGCGGGCACGGCGATGGATCGTGGCGCCGGGGATTTGGTTGGATAGTGCGGCGGCTTTTGTGCCAGGGCGCACGGAATAGGAAAAAACGTGAAGGTAGGTGAAGGGGAGGCGTTCGATGAAGTCGACTGTGGCGCCGTGATCTTCGGGGGATTCGCCGGGAAAGCCGGTGATGACGTCGGCGCCGATGGCGGCGTGGGGGAGATGTTCGCAGATGAGTTCGACGCGGCGGGCGTAGTGTTCGGCGCGATACCAGCGATGCATGGCGGCGAGGATGCGGTCGGAGGCGGATTGAAGCGGCATATGGAAGTGTTGGGCGATGCGCGGCGTTGAGGCGAAGAGAGCGATGAGCTCCTGCGTGACGTCGAGCGGTTCGATGGAGCTGATGCGGAAACGGGCGATATCCGTTTCGTCGAGGATACGGCGGAGGAGGTCTTCGAATTCGACGCGGGGTTGTAGATCGCGGCCGTACGTGCCGAGGTTGATGCCGCTGAGGACGACTTCTTTGTAACCATTGGTGGAGAGGCGGCGGATTTCTTCGACCACTTCGTTGGACGGGAGGCTGCGGCTCTTACCGCGAACGAAGGGGATGACGCAGTAGGAGCAGCGGCTGTTGCAGCCGTCTTGAATTTTTAGGGTGGGGCGGGTGTGGTTGGATTCGCCGCCGAGGACGGGAGCGGGGAGAAGTTCTGCATGGTCGGAAATGTTGCCGGTCAGGATTTTTGGCGAGGACAAGAGGGTCGTAGCGGCGAGCGCGTGCATCGAGACGAAACCGGTCGGGACCGAGATGGAGTTCGGAGGCGCGATTTTGGCGATCAAGGCGGGAATTTCGGGTTTGTGAGAATTGCCGACGACGTGGGTGACGCCGGGGAGTGCGGCGAGTTCTTCGGGGGCGCGCTGGGCGTAACAGCCGGTGGCGATGATTTGGGCCTTGGGATTATGCGCGTGGATTTTGCGGATGGCGTCGCGGGCTTGAGCGTCGGCGGAGGCCGTGACGGTGCAGGTGTTGATGACGACGATCTCGGAGGCCGCGGGATTTTTGGCGACGGTATGGCCCTGGGCGCGTAGTTGGCGCTCGATGGCGGCGGCATCGGCTTGAGTGGCGCGGCAACCGAATTGTTCGATGTGGAATGTGGGCATCTGTTTTTGCCGGCAGTTCATGATAACGGCTAGACGCGCACCGGTAAATGCGGACGACCAATTCCGAGCGGTGGCATGCCATGCAACGCGCTGCAGCGCCGCCAACCAAGCAGGCCGCAGGGCATCCAATTAAAATCATAACGACGGCTGAACTGCGACAGCTTTACTCTGCGGTGGACGCGCCGATACAATCGACGGCATCCATGCCGCGTCAACGCTACAGCGCTTCCTCGCTGCACGATCCCAAGGTTTCGGTGGTCATTCCGGTTTACAACGAGAAAGATACGATCGATGAAATTCTGAGGCGTGTGCTCGATACGGAGCCACGAAAGGAAGTCATCGTCGTGGACGATTGCTCGAAGGATGGGACTCGAAAAATTCTGGAGACGATGGCGGCGCTGCAGACCAGAGGCGAGGCAGTGGCACCGGCTCAGGATGGGGCCGATGCGATTCCGCTGCGGGACTTGCGATTCTTTTTTCAGGAGCAGAATCAGGGGAAGGGCGCAGCGCTGCGGCGGGGGTTCGCGCAAGCCACGGGAGACATAGTGCTGGTGCAGGACGCGGACCTGGAATATGACCCGCGGGACTATGCGAGATTACTCGAGCCGATCATCGACGGGCGGGCGGACGTCGTGTACGGATCGCGATTTTTGGGCGGACCGCAGCGCGTGCATTATTTCTGGCACTACGTCGCGAATACGATGCTGACACTGCTGTCGGATATTTTTACGAATTTGAAGCTGACGGATATGGAGACTTGCTACAAAGTTTTTCGGCGGGAAGTTTTGCAGGGGATTCGGCTGCGGTCGGATCGATTTGGATTTGAGCCGGAGATTACCGCCAAAATTGCGAAAAAGAATTGGCGCATCTATGAGGTGCCGATTTCGTATGCGGGGCGGACGTACGAAGAGGGAAAAAAGATAACGTGGAAAGACGGAGTGCAGGCGTTGTGGTGCATCATTCGGTATAAATTTTCGGACTGAGTTTGAGAATTAGGCTACCGGGGCCATGCGTCGTTGGAACGTCAGCAGGATGAGGTCGGCGCGGCGGCGGACACCGAATTTGCTGAGCAAATTGGAAACGTGAAATTTTACGGTGCGCTCGGCGATGTTGAGCTTGCTGGCGATTTCTTTGTTCGAAAGATTTTCGAGCAGCGAATCGAGAACTTCCTGTTCACGACGGCTCAGATTGGTGACAGCATCGGTCTTGAGGCGGCGACCCTGACCGGTAAGAATCGAGTCGACGAACCCAGAGAGAACCGAACGCGGAACCCAGAAACCGCCGACGGCGACCAGAGGCAGCGCGCGGACGAGCTGTTCGCGGGCTTCAACATAAGTCAGCAGCCCCTTCACACCTAGACGCAGCAGCGAATAGCTGTTCGCGTCGCTGAGTTGCTCACCCACCACGATTAAGCGTGCTTCGGGATAACGTTCGAGAATGTTGGCGAGCAGCGCGCCGGTTGCAGGACGCGCGGCGTGGGCGTCGATGACGTACACCTGCGCTTGAGGCGGCTCAAGATTTCGAAGGTCGGGAGCCAAGGTCGATTCGAGATGTTTGACCGAAACTTTGAACTGTGGCTTGGCGAGCAAGCGCTCGAACTCACTCAACACCAAAGGGTGCGGCGAAAGGATGCAGACGGAGAGTTTTGTGGTAGCGCGTTTGGTAGCCACTGTACTGTCAATGTAGAGAAAACTGTACGGACGGGCAAGAAGGTTTCCGGCGCGTGTTGTCGAACTGTTACGTAACGGCTAGGGCGCTTTTTCGGGGGTTGCAATAGGGCCGGGATCCGAGGGCGTTGATCTGGGTGGTCCGGTTCGAAGGGCACAGACAGGGGTTGTCTGTACGATTCGGCTGGCGTCGTTCAGACTGGCCGGGGTGCCGTTCACGCCCCAAAATCGCTATTTCGCTGTAAGGGATTCGATTATCGAGCCCCAGGCACGTAAAATGAAGGGTATGAGGGATTTGAGGGAAGCCGGGAAAGCACTGCGGGAGCTCTTGGACCAGCGGGTTTTGGTACTGGACGGAGCGATGGGGACCATGCTGCAGCAGCGGGATTTGACCGCGGCCGACTTCGGCGGAGTTGCGCTCGAAGGGTGCAACGAGAATCTGGTCCGGACGCGGCCGGATGTAGTGCTGGACATCCACCGGAAATACTTTGGGGCAGGGTCGGACATCGTCGAGACGAACAGCTTTGGGTCGACGCCGATCGTGTTGGCGGAATATGACCTGGGCGCCGACGCGTATGAGTTGAGCCGGAAGTCCGCGGAACTGGCGCGGCAGGCGGCAGACGAGGCGAGTACTTCGGCGCGGCCGAGATTTGTTGCTGGGTCGATGGGGCCGACGACGAAGGCGATCACGGTCACGGGCGGCGTGACGTTCGAACAGCTGCTGGATTCGTATTACGTGCAGGCGAAGGGATTGATCGAGGGCGGGTCGGATCTGCTGCTCGTGGAGACGGCGCAGGACACGCGGAACATTAAATCGGCGCTGCTGGCGATTCAGAAGTTGTCGCACGAAATCGGGGCGCAGGTGCCGGTGATCGTGTCGGTGACGATCGAAGCGATGGGCTCGATGCTGGCCGGGCAGACGATCGAAGCGATGTGGGCGTCGCTGCGCTATGCGAAGCCGCTGGCGTTTGGCATGAACTGCGCGACCGGGCCGGAGTTCATGACGGATCACATCCGAACGCTGAGCCAGCTGACGGGCGAGTTTGTGTCGTGCTACCCGAATGCTGGATTGCCGGACGAAGAGGGAAAGTATCTCGAGACGCCGACCTCGCTGGCCGGGCAATTGGAGAAGTTTGTCGACCACGGCTGGCTGAACATTGTAGGCGGTTGCTGCGGCACAACTGAGAAGCATATCCAGGCGATCGCGCAGATGGTGGACGGTAAGAAGCCGCGGGTGCGGCCTGCGGAAGCACATCGCGCGATTTATTCGGGGATTGAGACGATCGAGTCGGACGACAGCACGCGGCCGCTGCTGGTGGGCGAACGGACGAACGTGATCGGCTCGCGACTGTTCAAAAATCTGATCGCGGAAGAAAAGTGGGAAGAGGCGAGCGAGATTGCGCGAAGACAGGTGCGCGGCGGCGCGCAAATCGTGGACGTGTGTTTGCAGAGCACGGATCGCGACGAAAAAAAAGATATCCCGGTGTTTTACGAGAAGTTGATCCGCAAGGTGAAGGCGCCTGTGATGATCGACACGACCGACCCGGCGGCGATCGCACAGGCGCTGACGTATTGCCAGGGCAAAGCGATCATCAATTCGATCAATCTTGAGGATGGCGAAGAGAAATTCGAGAAGGTTGTGCCGATCGCGCACGATTTCGGCGCGGCGGTGGTGGTCGGATGCATCGACGAGGACCCGCTACAGGCGCAGGCGTTTACGCGCGAACGGAAACTGGCGATCGCGCAGCGTTCGTATGCACTGCTCACCGAGAAATATGGATTAGCCTCCGAGGATATCGTTTTCGATCCGCTGGTGTTTCCCTGCGCGACCGGAGATGAGAATTACATCGGCGGCGCGGTGGAAACCGTGGAAGGGATCCGGCTGATCAAGCAGGCATTGCCGGATACGCGAACGATTTTGGGGATTTCGAACGTTTCGTTTGGATTGCCCGCGGCGGCACGCGAAGTCGTGAATTCGGTCTTCTTGTATTACTGCACGAAGGCTGGGCTCGACCTGGCGATCGTGAATACCGAAAAAATCGAGCGGTTTGCCTCGATTCCGGAGCATGAGCGGAAATTGGCGGAGGATCTGCTGTTTTCGCATCCGCCCTCGAATGTGCCGGCGGACCATCCACAGGCGGAGTTGTTGCGGAATGTGCCGGCGGACTGGCGCGAACAGAAAAAGGAACAGAAGGCGGCGGTAAACCAGCTTCACATTGCGGCTATAGCGGAACATTTCCGCACGGCGACGAAGAAAGAGAAGACGCGCGCCGCGGATTTGCCGCTGGATGAGCGACTGGCGAACTACATCGTGCAGGGAACGCGCGACGGGCTGATCGACGATCTCGATCGAAAGCGGGCGGAAGGCGTTTCGCCGTTGGATATCGTGAACGGGCCACTGATGGCGGGAATGGCGGAGGTTGGACGACTTTTCAACGCGAACGAGTTGATCGTGGCAGAGGTTTTGCAGTCGGCCGAAGCGATGAAGGCCGGGGTGAGTCACCTCGAACAATTCATGGAAAAGGCAGACACGGCGAAACGCGGGAAGGTCGTGTTGGCGACCGTGAAGGGCGATGTGCACGACATCGGGAAAAACCTCGTTGAGATTATTTTGAAGAACAACGGGTATGACGTCGTGAACCTGGGCATCAAGGTGCCGCCGGACGATCTGATTCGCGCCTATCAGCGGCACAAGCCGGACGCGATCGGGCTGTCGGGCCTGCTGGTGAAGAGCGCGCAGCAAATGGTGATCACGGCGAGCGATTTGCGCGATGCGGGGGTGGTAATTCCGCTGCTGGTAGGCGGAGCGGCGTTGTCGGCAAAGTTTACACAGACCAAGATTGCCCCGAGCTACGGCCAAGCGGTGTGCTACGCGAAGGACGCGATGACCGGGTTGCGGCTGATGAATGAGCTGATGGATCCGGCGACGCGGGAAACCGTGGTGAAGCAGCACACTTCGTCGGGCAATGGCTTTGAGGTGGCGACGACGGTGCGTGTGGCGGACATGGCAGGAGTTGCGCGCTCGCCGAAGGTGCGGACCGATCTGCCCATTCCGGAGGTCGCGACTCTGCAGCGCAAGGTGCGACTCGTGCCGGATTTGCGCGAAGTGTGGAGCTACATCAATCCGTACATGCTGTTCGGCCGGCACATGGGCTTCAAGGGCGACTTCGAGAAGCGGCTGGCGGCGCGCGATCAGAAAGCGCTGGAACTTTTCGAGAGCATGGAAGAAGTGAAGAACGACGCGGCCGGTTTCATGAAGGTTCGCGCCGTGTGGCAATTTTTTGAGGCGGAGCCGGACGGGAATTCGATTCGTTTATTTGCGCCTGGCGCCACAGAGCCCGCGCACACGTTTCGATTCAAGCGGCAGCGCGGCGGAGACTATCTCTGCCTGGCCGACTACCTCTTGGCGCCGAAGAACGGAAAACGGGATCACATTGCGTTTTTCGTTGTGACGGCGGGCGAAGGCGTGCGCGACCGGTCAGAAAAAGCGAAGAACGAGGGGTATTACTTGAAGTCGCACGGGCTGCAGGCGCTGGCGATCGAGACAGCGGAAGCTTGCGCGGAATGGCTGCACCGGCGCATTCGCGAGGATTGGGGATTCCCCGATCCGCCCGAGATGACGATGGCGCAGCGGTTCACCTCGCGGTATCGCGGCAAGCGGTACAGCTTCGGGTACCCGGCGTGTCCGGATCTCGAAGACCAGACTGGACTGTGGCAATTGCTGCGGCCGGAAGAGATTGGTGTGCAATTAACCGAAGGTATGATGATGGATCCGGAGGCGAGTGTCAGCGCGCTGGCATTTCATCATCCGGATTGCACTTATTTTTCGGTTGGGGACGCCACGGACGTGCCTTCGTAATACTCTTCAAGGCATCACAGTGCCCTGCCCTTCCCGTTTTCGAATCCGCGATGAGATTTCGTAGGCGAGACGAGGTTACTCGCGGGCGGCGGTGCGGCCGTGCTTCAGTGCGTCGATGAGATTGTCGAACGTGGACTTGGTCCAGTTGCCGTCGCGGGCCGAAGGCTTGGTGGCACGACGTTCTTCGGCGGTCATCGTGGCGGTTGCAGCGGAAGAGAGATTGGCCGATTCGCCGGCGGCGGCCACGGCGCGAGCTTGCGTCGGACGGTCGGGCCAGGAGCTGCGCGAGTCAGGTTCTTCGTTTTGAACATCTTCGCGTGCGGCAGAGCCGACGGGCGTCATACCGAGACCGCCTGGGGCGAAGGGGCCTTTGAGAAGGCCCAGCACATCCTCGGAAGCTTGTTCGACGAGGAACTGATCGATTTGCTTGCGCTTCAGTTCGAATCCGACCAGTAGACATGCATCGGAGAGTAGATTGATGAGGCGCGGGACGCCGCCGGTGAGGCGGTGAATGACTTCAACGGCAGTGCCGGTAAATGGGCTCGACCCGCGCAGACCGGCGGCGTGGAGGCGTTCCGCCATGTACGCGCGAACCTCAGGGAGGCTGAGCGGGCGGAGCAAGCAAGTGCTGGCAATGCGCTGCTGGAGCGCCTGGAGTTCGGGGCGCTGGAGAACCGCGAAAAGCTCGGGCTGGCCGCAGAGAACGATCTGAAGAAGCTTTTCCTGATACGTGTCGGTATTGCCGAGCAGTCGAATCTCTTCGAGGAGATCGACGCTCATCAAGTGAGCTTCGTCGATCAGCAGGATGGCGGTGCCTCCCTGCTGCTGTGTCTGAAAAAGCATCTGGTGGAGAGCGGCGAGGCGGCGAGGCTTGCTGGTCGCCGTGCAGTTGATTTCATATTCCTCGAGAACGGCTTCGAGAAGTTCGGATGGAGCAAGTGTTGGGTTCACGAGGAACGCAGAGACGAGACGACCGCGGCCTTCGGATTTTTCAGTAAGAATCTGGAGAGCGGTGTGGAGGAGAGTGGTCTTGCCAGTGCCAACGGGGCCAGCGACAACGGTGAAACCCTTGCGCTGCAGAACACCCTGCAGAAGAACTTTAAGCGCAGTGCGATGAGGGTCTGCCAGATGTAGAAATCTGGGATCCGGCGTCAGTCGAAAGGGTTCTTCTTTAAGCTGGTAAAAGGCCGTATACAAATCGATCTCCCGTGGTCCCAATCTACGACAGCGAAATCCGGACGAACTGGTCCACTGAAAAAGAGAGCATGTTTCTTACCAGACTGCCAATTCTACAACAAACACCGAACATAGCGGGTAAATGCATTCGACTCAGTGCTTTCGACGCACCCCCCTTGGAATCAAGAAGCGGGCGCGAGACACGGTCCGCTTGTTAAGCGGAAAATGGTTACATAGCGAATGCCAAGTTTTTTCGCGCACATCCCTCTGGTTAGATGCAAATGGCATCTGATCGGGACGATTATTTAGTAGCCGCCGTGCGGGGGACAGGCTCGGCTTCCGAAAACGCGGCTGCGTTGCGGGCCGATTCTACGGGCGACTTAATGCTTTTTCGGTGATGCTTTTGAGACAAACCAGCTTCCTGGATTTTGTAAATCAGAGCCCGGTAACTGATGTTCAAAACGTTGGCCGCCTTGCGACGATTCCATTTATTTTCGCGCAAGACTTGCAGGATGACGTTGCTCTCCATCTCGCGAATTGCTTGTTTCGCAATATGCTTGAGAGAAACTGTTCCGTCCACTGAAACTTTCAACGGAGCCGACGGACGCTTCCAGCCCCGGTCCATTGTAACGGGATCAAGTCCGCCTAAGATAGCATATCGAGCAACGAGATTCTCGAGTTCTCGTATATTTCCGCGCCACTCTTGATGAGTGAAACCTTGAAGCATTTCATCGGAAAACGGCGAAGCTTCGCGTTCGAATTTAGCCTTGAAGTGGGTCAGGAAGTGGTTGGCCAAGGCGGGAATGTCTTCGCGGCGTTCGCGTAGTGGAGGCAAATTCAGGGTGACAACGTTGATGCGATAGAAAAGGTCCTGGCGGAAGCGGCCGGCGGCAATCTCGTCCACGAGATTGCGATTTGTGGCGCAAATCACTCGAGTTGTGGAGCGGCGTTCCTGTGTATCACCGATGCGGCTATAGGTTCCGTCCTGGAGCAACTGCAGTGTTTTAGCCTGGAGTCCCATATCGAGGTCTGCAATTTCATCCAGGAACAAGGTGCCATTGTCGGCCTGTTCGACGTAGCCCGGCTTGGCGGAGTTGGCATCGGTAAAGGCGCCCTTTTCGTGGCCGAAGAGTTCGCTCTCGAGGAGAGGGCCGGGAATCGCGGCGCAGTTGACCTTGACGCAGACACCCGCGGAGAAACGCGAACGAGTGTGAATATATTGGGCGAGCAGGCCTTTGCCGGTGCCGTTTTCCCCCTGGATCAAGACGGGGAGGTCGGTAGCCAAGATCTTGTCCACCATGTGCCGGACGGGCTGCATTGCGGCCGAACGACCAAAGATGACGTCCTCGGAAGGCAGGACTGCGGGTTTTGCCGCTGCCTTCGCCAATGCTGTGACCGCCATGCTGGACTCCCCAGATTTGCCGATTTGACTGCCCATACGTGCACTCACAGAGCCACATCTCCGTCAAGGGCTGGACGGGTGCGGCGGACCCTCATAGGCTCTTAAGCCCTTACAGAGAAAAGGGTTACTGAGATCCGTTGCAGAGCATGAATGGGGCAAACTTTAATTTCAAATGGGAGGCTTGGGGTGGCCGTGCCCAAGAGTTTTCCGTAAGAGGCAAAGTCTTGTCTCGTGAAGGACATAGAAGGTTTGGGACTAGTACTAAGGCCTTGGGTGTCCGCGAGACGTGCTGTCGTCTTAACTGCTTGGCGGGAATTAGGAATGAATACGCCGGGCGGATGGTTGCGCGAAGAAGCGCTTTAGCAGACCGCTAGGCTCGGCCGTTTTCACTACGGATGATGTCGTAGCGTTCGATGACAGCCGCAACACCGAGGCGGGCGCTGCCATCTTCCATACGGCGCTCGACGCGAACGACTTTGCCTAGCGCTCGCACAAAGACTTCGGAGCCGTGCGTCACTTCGGCTGGAAGCGTGAGAGTAATATCGAGTTCAGATCCTGCTTCAAGATCCTGATCGAGTACGAAATAGAGGCCGCGGGTAGAGACATCTCGGGTCTTGCCCTTTTGCGAGTCGGGCATGCGCTCGGCAGGGACGCGAATGATTACCGGCAGCGACAAGTCATAGCGTCGAGCGGTACGACGTTCCGTCATTATGCTCATCCTCCACTTCGCCCGCGGTCGCGCCTGGCACGACCACGCCCCTTTCGCCGAATTTCACCTGCAACCGCATGCTCGATGGAACACACTGGAGCGCTGCCGAAGAGATGATTCCGAACTCATCCGGTCGGCTGGGTACCAGTCGATAAACGAGTCCGTCACTCGTGAGCCTAAAACCATCACCGTCAATGGCGTTACAAGCCATCACTGGATCGTTGGCATTTCCGATTTGCGTGACAATACAGGAAACTGGAGTTTCACGCTATCGAAAATTTGACACGCGAGACTTATTTCGCACAGACGTCGTCACGGCAAAGCCATGCCGGGCCTAGCTTTACGGGGCGGCGGGGTTCACTTCCGAACGACGCCGAAGCTTATTCGCTTCGAACGGCGCCCACGGGGGTCGCGTCTTCGGCTGCGGCCGGAGCGGGAGCTGAACGCCGGGTACGTGGCGTGTCCAAATTGAATTGTCGCATCTTGTAGAGCAGCGCCTTATAGCTGATGCCCAGCATCTTGGCGGCGTCTTTGCGGCACCAACGTGTCTTTTCCAGCGCGTCGGCGATAGCTTCCATCTCGGCTTCGTCTTTCAGGCCACGGACGAGAGCTTTTAGTCCTTGCTCACGAGGAACAGCGACTTCCTGGCGAGGCGAAGTGCGCTGGCGCGCGGACGACATTTCGATCAGTTCGCGCAGGCTGCCTTCGTCGTCCTCAAGAATGACATAACGCTTGACGAAGTTCTCGAGCTCGCGCAGGTTGCCGGGCCACGGGTAGTTCGCGGCGGCGTCGAGAAGATGCTTCGACGGCGACATTGCAGGCTTACCGAATTTCTCGCTGTATTTGTCGAGGAAATGGCGGAACAGGAGCGGGATTTCGGTGGCGCGTTCGCGCAATGGCGGAACGAGAATCGACAGCACGTTCAGCCGATAGTAGAGATCCTCGCGGAAGCGGCCGGTCTTCATGGCTTCCTGAACATCGACATTGGTCGCAGCGAGAACGCGGACATCGGTTTCCACCATGTGGCGTCCGCCGAGGCGGGAATATTGATGATCTTGCAGGACGTGCAGGAGCTTGGCCTGCAAGTGCGTGCTCATTTCGGCGATTTCGTCGAGGAAGATCGTGCCCTTGTTGGCGAGTTCGAATTTGCCGGGCTTTGCGCGGTGAGCGCCGGTGAATGCGCCCTGTTCGAACCCAAAGAGTTCGGATTCAAGAAGCTCTCCGGGGAGAGCGGCACAATTTACTTTAATGAAGGCCTGGTTGCGGCGCTTCGAGCGGAGGTGAATCATGCGGGCGACAACTTCTTTGCCGACGCCGCTTTCGCCGCAGATGAACACCGGAACATCGACTGGCGCGATCTGCAGAATTTGCTGACGAATACGGACCATTTGCGGGCTGGCGGCGAGAAAGCTGAGATCTTCGGTGACCTGATCGCAATAGTCGCGAAGAGCTTGGTTTTCCTGCGCGAGGTGCTTTTTCTGGCGTGACTTGAGCATCGCGGCGTCGAGGTCGCTCTTTTCGAACGGCTTGGTCAGATAATCGTGGGCGCCGATGCGAATTGCCTCGACCACCGTGCCAACCTCGTTCGAACAGCTCAGCATGATGATGTTGAGGCTGCGGTCAAGCTGCAGCAGCTCCTTCAGCGTGTCGATGCCGTTCATTTCGGGCATCAGCACGTCGAGGATAATGAGATCGGGGCGATCGCCATCGCTTACCTTGGCAAGCACTTCTCTGCCGGAACCAACGGTTTCGACTTCGAATCCGTCGACCTCCAGTAAGGTTTGCAGATACTTCCGTATGCTGGGTTCGTCGTCGACAACGAGAATCTTTTCTTTGACCGGCATTTCCTTCTCCCTCGAATCTCCAACCGAATCGGCACTCCGTCGCAACAAAATTAAAAGCTAGTCTAACTCTGATCCATCGGTAGCAAGAACGTGAACTTGCTGCCGTCGGGTGCTTCGCTCTCGACCCAAATTTTTCCGCGATGCGCTTGGACGAGTCGTTTCGCGATCGCGAGTCCGAGACCCATACCCGTTGTGTTGCGATCCACGCGGACAAAGTCTTCGAAAATTTCCTGATGATGTTCGGCAGTGATGCCGGGGCCGGTGTCCTTGACGGAAACTTCAACGCTATTGGGGCGCGGCAAGCGAAAGCGACGGCGCTCCTGCTGCGGCACGGCTTCGGAAACGCGGCGCTCCCAGAAGTGCGGGGCGGCGCGAAGCGTGACGCAACCGCCAACCGGAGTATGCTTCAAAGCATTATCGAGCAGATTAGCGGCGGCCTGTTGCACCTTCTGATAATCAAAACGGAAATTGGGAATAGAAGGATCGAACGCCACGTCGAGGCGAACGCCTTTGCGCTGGAACGCTTCCTGCCAACGCTTCGACAGTTCATCGAGACAATCGCGAAGATCATTTTCGCGGAGCTGCAAAACGAGCTTTCCGCTTTCGAGCGCGGAGTAGTTCAAGAACATGGAAACGAGGCGGACGAGCCGTTCACAACTTTCCTTGGATTCCTCTAGAATGTCGCGCTGCTTTTCGGAGAGACGGCCGAGCGAACCGGTGAGTAGAAGATCATAATAGCCCTTGATGACAGCGAGAGGCGTTTTGAGCTCGTGGGCGGCCGAGGCAAGAAAAACGGTTTTCTGACGGTTTACCTCTTGCAATTTCAGGTACGCCGCAAGTAGATTGCGGTAGGTGATTTCGCGTTCTTGAAGCAATTCCTGAACGGTAATCTGTGTTGCGGGATCGGGCGTGGATTGAGCTTCCTTCGGGAGCTCAAATTCAACCAGCAACCAGTCAGGTTCCGGCATCCACCGGATACTGGCGCGCGTTCGCTTTTCCCCACGCTGAAGATCCAACTTGACTTCGCGCTCGCCGCCTTCGATATCAGCAAAAATTTTCTTGGAATCGTGCTCTAAAATGTCGGTAAATAAGTTCAAGCGAGCGAACTCGCCCAGTCCAACAGATTCGAGGCATTTCCTAGCCCGCGAATTTGCCAGCACGACTTTGCCGTTTCGCTCGGAAACGAGAAGAGATTTGTCGACGGTGTCGAGAAGTCGGACGACGTGCGTTAGCGGAAGGTCGCCGGCACCGGAGGTGCGAGCGTCCGACAAAGTCGATGTGAGCGTTCTTCCACCCATGGAGTCGTCCAAACTTTTCAGTATGCTGAGGGAAAAAATTTTCCCTTGCCGCGAGGTGCAATGGTCGCAGAGCACTTCTCGGACTGTCAATGGTAAAAGCGTGCCATTTGCACAATTGGGGAAAACAAGGTTCCTTCGTAGGCGGCGCATGGTTCGCGTGGGTAGATAGGAGTCTTGCAGCAGAGATCAAGTGCTTTTTTATGAGCAGGTTAACTGAAACAGTGGGGCTCTGATTTATGGCACCGAATCTGCTCATTTACTGGCAATCTCGTACTAGTGCGCTAGTACTATGGGGCTTCCCGATTGAGAACCGAGAGCGTGAAGAAAGGCCAGCAGTTGGAGTATAGCCCTCAGCGTCGATCCGCTCGAATACGGCTTCAGGTGCCGGTGTTTTTGCGAGGCTCGGATGCCTCGGGCGTTGAGTTTGTTGAGCTCACGAAGACTCTCAATATCGGAGCCTCCGGTGCCTGTATTACGTCTGCCCACTTGCTGCGAGTCGATCAGATTGTACATCTGACGGTGCCCGCGCCGTCCCCTACGTCTTCGAGCCTGGTACCCAACGAAACCCCTCCCATCGCCGCAAAGGTGCTCCGCCAGGAAGTGGTGGGGGATACGCGGTTGTTTGGACTGGAATTCCTGCGGCCGCTTGAGTAAATTAATGCCATTCCGTAGCGTTTTCGGTTGGAATCCCAAGAAGAGGAACAGCCCGTGCGGTCCTGTCCCAGGATTTTCCCACAGGCGAGATAAGCTGTAAGGCTTTTACTATCAACATTTTATTGGGCTCAGACTCTCGAATCCCGCCCGCATCATATACTCTGAACCGAAATACGGATGGACTCTGACTTGCTCCCATTGTACAAGCTACTTGCTTACCTCCCCAACCCCGCGGGGGCAGGCAGAGTTTAGGTGTATACCTAGATGCCCAACCTTGGCGGCGCACCCACCCGTTTGCCAATCGAGGATTCGTACCTCGAACTCTTGGCCGATACGCTAGACGGCCTCGACATCAGCGCACGCGGCCAATTTCTACAGCGATACATTCGCGCGATCACTCATCTCGATCTGCGCGAGAACCAGTGCATTCAGCTCTGGGAAGAAATGCTCATGCGCCGTCGCGAACTGACCGACCATATGGGCCGGCAAGTCGCGTTAAAAACGGCTTTGATGGACGTGCTCACGTCGGCGGGGTTGTTTCGCGTTCCGATCGTCCTCGAATATGACGAACTGAAGATTTTGCAGGTCAATGCGGTCACAGATCCACTGACCGGCCTGTACAATCGCCGCCTTTTCGGGGAGGCATTCGAGAAGGAGTTGAACCGCGCACGACGCTACGGCTTGCCCCTCGGCCTGGTAATGCTTGACCTGCACAGATTTAAGGAAGTAAACGACAAACACGGTCATCCCGGCGGCGACGAAGTTTTGCGCGCTGCTGCGACCACGCTGAAAAAAGCGCTGCGTACCTCCGACTCTGCGTTCCGTATTGGCGGCGATGAATTCGCCGTGCTATTGCCGCAGACCGACGCCGATCAGTCTCTTGCGCTCAGCCGACGTATCGAAACGGTTTTTGCCGAAACAATTCAGTCTCTCCCGCTCAGCGTGAGCGTGAGCATGGATCACGGCGTCGCGACCTTCCCGCTGGACGGCGAACAGGCCGACCAGCTGATTCGTGTTGCCGACGAGAGACTGTACCGGCTGAAACACGCGAACCACCGAAAACTCGGCAACGGCGAAGGCAAAAGCAGCACCGGCTCAACGGCGTCTGCGCCGGCTCTCGCCTCATCCGTTAAAAGCGTCATCGCTCCCAGCCCGGCTCCGGTTGCGCCTGTCCAGCCGAAGCCGCCCATCGCGCCTCCAACTCCTCCCACAGAGCAAGCGGACCGCCCGGCGCCACCGATCTCGATCGAGTTTCATCGTGCGCCCGAGAAACCGGACGCGACGATGGCGGCAGCCGCAGGCAGTTCCGAAATATCGGCTCCGCCGCCCGCTCCCGCCGCCGTTCCCTCGGAACCATCGTCGCAAGCTGTGTATACGATGCAGCGCAAGGCGGAGCGCGTCTCTATGACGGGAACGAACGCTTACGCAATGCTCGGCGAGGAGAACACACGGCGAGCGCGCGTGATCGACCTCGGTTTCGGTGGCGTCGCCATCGAACTGGATAAACAGGAAACGCTGCCGAGCAACATACTCGCGGTGCTGCACGTGCCGATCCTGCCGCCGGTCCGCGTCAGCCTGAAGCCGGTTTGGTCGCAGCAAACACGACAGGGCGCGTATCGCATCGGCTGCGCCTTCATCTCCTAATTTGCAAATCCTGCAATTTCATTCGAACGGCCCCGAGCGGAGCCACGCCTTACTTGGTCGCGTTTTGCCTTCGTCAACTGCGAATTCCCGATGCTAAAATCCGACGGGTGTTGAGCACTCGACCGGCGCAGGGAGGAACTTGACCATGCAGGAACCGAAAGCAAGCCGTCCTCATTGGCCGGACGCGCTACAGAATCCGCCAGATGCGACATCAGGATTGAAGCCGTGGGCGTGGGCGCTGGAACATCTCAAGAACTCACACAATTACTGGATTGCGACCTCGAGGCCGGACGGGCGGCCACACCTGATGGTCGTCTGGGGTGTCTGGTGGGGGGATGCGTTCTGGTTCAGCACTGGCCCTCGCACGCGCAAGGCGAAAAATCTGACCAGCCAGGCGCACTGCGTAGTTGGCACGGAAAAAGCCGATCAAGCCGTTATTGTCGAGGGCGCCGCCGCAGAGATCGTGGACCGAAATATATGGAAGGAAATGGCAACCGCTTACGACGCCAAATATGGCGGAGAACTCCTGCCTCTGTTGGAATCGAGCGGCGGCAGCATCTTTCGGGTCGAGCCCAAAGTGGCGTTCGGCCAGGACGAACATGCTGAGAATTTCATCGAAGCGGCCACCCGTTGGCGCTTTTAATCCGCCTCAGGCATTTGTAAGCCCATCTAGGTTTAACCCATCTAGGCCCAGGATTCCGCTTGACTTAGATTTTGGAATCCTGGACCAGTGCCGTATAATCTAAGATTGTCTCGTGTCCTAGCGACGCCGCTGTAGCAGGGGCTTTGACAGCCGCGCAGACCGGACGCGACAAGACTGGAGCATCATGAAACCCGGTATCCATCCCGACTATCACGCAGTTACCGTCCATTGCGCTTGCGGAAATACGTTTCCGACCCGATCGACGGTGAAGGGCGATATGCTGCGCGTCGAAATTTGCTCGAACTGCCATCCGTTTTTCACGGGTAAGCAAAAGCTGATTGACACGGCGGGGCGCGTCGAACGATTCACGAAGAAATACGCCGACGCAGCAGCAAAAGCCGGCGCAGCAAAGAAGTAAGGGCGTTTCGACCAAGTACTCACGATCATTGCGTTGGTTTTGCGCGAGGGGCACACCGCAAGGCGTGCCCCTCCTTTTATTTCCAGCCGAGCGATACGCGCGTCGATTCGAATTCTGTATCGCTGTCCTTTCCAATCATTCCGCTCCGCGATATGCTCCGGTGCTTTGATTTGTTATCAACCCCGAGAGGATTGCCGATGCGACCATTTTTCATGGCATTTATTTTCGCCGGAGTTATTGCGCTTGCGTCGCAGGCGAACGCCGCGCCCGGAGCCGTTAGGTGCGGCAAACTTTTGGATGTTCGCTCCGGCAAGCTGCTGACCGATCAGGTGATCGTGTTTGACGCGGCGGGCGTGGTGACGTCGGTAGGTCCTGCGGGTTCGCCGTTGGCGGCGGGCGGCGTGACTGTCGTCGACCTCTCAAGTGGTACGTGTATACCCGGCTTGATTGATGTCCACACACACATCACGGCAGACCCGAGCGACGGTGGGTATCGAGGCCTCGGGGTTTCTGTCCCGGAGGAGACGGTGCGCGGCGTGAAAAACGCTCGCGTGACGCTGCGCGCAGGATTCACGACAATTCGAAACGTCGGGGCGACCGGTTACACCGACGTCGCCGTGCGCGACGGAGTCAACGCCGGCGAAATCGAAGGGCCCCGGATGCTCGTCTCGGGTCCGCCGCTCGGTATCACTGGGGGACACTGTGACGATAATTTGCTGCCGTATGAATTTCACCGTCGCGCCGAGGGCGTCGCTGACGGCCCGTGGCCGGCGCGCGCGAAGGTACGCGAAACGGTGAAATACGGCGCGGACGTGATCAAGGTGTGCGCCTCTGGCGGAGTTTTGAGTAAAGGCGATCTGCCCGGCACGCCGCAATATACGTTCGAAGAATTGCAAGCGATTGCGGAAGAAGCACATAAGCTGGGGCGGAAGGTGGCGGCGCACGCGCACGGGACGCAGTCGATCAAGGATGCGATTCGCGCGGGCATTGATTCGGTGGAGCACAGCAGCTTGATCGACGACGAAGGCATCGCGCTGGCCAAGCAGCATGGGACGTATCTCGTGTTCGACATTTACAACGACGATTTCATCCTGCAGGAAGGTGCGAAAGTCGGGATGCTGCCTGAATCGATCGAGAAGGAGAAAAAGGTCGGGCGTTTACAGCGCGAGAATTTCCGCAAAGCCTGGCAGGCGGGCGCGAAAATTGCGTTCGGCACCGACGCCGGTGTCTATCCGCACGGCGACAACGCGAAGCAGTTTGCCAAGATGGTGGAATGGGGCATGAAGCCGGTTGATGCGATCCAGGCGGCGACGATCAAAGCGGCGGATCTGATTGGCTGGGCGGACAAGGTCGGCACGATCGAACCGGGACATTTCGCCGACGTGATTGCGGTATCGGGTGATCCGACGTCGGACGTAAAGGTGCTGGAAAATGTACAGTTCGTGATGAAGGGCGGGGTCGTCGTGAAGAATCAGTTGGCCGGGAAATAAACAACCGCCGATTCGAATGCATCTCACTGACTGATGGATCATCGCGTCGCGTTCATAGCTCTGGTGGCGTTACTGATCGGTGCGGGCGTGCCGCTCGCGTACGCCTGGGCTCGATTGCTGCCGGAGGATCCGCCGCCGTTCCCGATCGAACCGGGGTCATTCCCTTCCGTCGATCACGAAGCGCCACGGGAACAGCTGGGTCGTAAAAAAGACTTTCTCCTGGCCGCTCCGCTGCTGTTTTGTTTAACGTTAGCGTTTGTTTTTCGGGTTCCAGGATTTCCAAGTGGCGCAGTTCTGGCTTGGATCGGTGGAGTAATTCCTGAAACCAGCGGCCAATGGAATGCGATTGCGGCTCATGTGATTGTGGCCCTGGTTGCCGTCGGCGCGGGAGCTTTTGGCGCGCTGCGTCCTGGACCACTTCGAATACCCTTTATCGCCGCGGGTGCGTTAACTCTCATCCTATGGTTCCTGGGTCCGGTGCTTCAGACGGCGATGTTGAACGCGGCGTAAAAACAAAAAAGGGCACAGCCACGCTGTGCCCTCTCGAGTTCTAATTTGGTGGCGATTCTTTGCAGTCTACGCTGAAGCGGACTTGACCTGAGTCAGGGCGGCGGCGACTTCCTTCACGTCCGGGACGACAGGAATATCGTAGTTCTTGAACCAGGCGACATCGCCAGCTTTATTGACGATGGCGATCGCCCGGCCGGTAATTCCCTTGTCGGCCAGATACACGCCATATTTCTCGCTCGCGGCGCCCCTCGGATGAAAATCCGCCAGCAACGAATACTTGATTCCCATCTTGTCGGCGTACGCCTTGTGCGACCAGACGCTGTCCACGCTGACGCCGAGAACTTCAGCGTCCAGCGATTCGAACGATTTCATCTCGTTCACGAAGCAAGCGTGCTCGTTTGTGCAGGTCGGGCTCCAGTCGAGCGGGTACCACATCAACACGACGTTTTTCTTTCCAGCGAAGTCTGACAGCTTTACTTCTTGCTTATCCTGGTTCTGCAAGGTGAAGTCAGGGGCTTTTTGTCCCACGGCGATGCTCATTCGGGTTCCTCCATGGTTTGTTTTCGCGCTCAGCATCTTACCGAATTCCGCGGGATGTCACAAAACCCGGCCGAGCGTGATTTGGTCACGACCAAGTCGACGGCTCAACGTGTCAGCCGCGTAACTCTTGCATGCAAATCCTTCTTACGAGCGGAGTTTAGGGGTAAACTCAGCGCAAGGAGTACGAAACATGGCCGCTGATCCGCGTCGCGCACCCGTCTTGTCATTGCAGCAAGTGGTCGCCAAATATCAGTCGCTCGCAGGCGAGTTTGGGACCCCCGCCGCACTGTCGGGATTTGGTCTCACTAAAGCGGAGACCGAACAGCTCTTCTCGGACTACAACGAGGATTACCACATCAGCCGCTTCTTCGATTTCACCGAGGCGGACGGCGAGAAGTTTTCCGTCAACGACGTTCCTGCCACGCATCTGTCGATCGATTCCGAAGTTCGGACGATCCTGTAGAACCAAAATCGCGCAAAATTCCGCGTGCGAACAAATCAACCTATTCCATTGGAATGGCTTGGCGTTTTAGCGGGCGACGCCGGCGGAATGGCCCAAGCGCCCGGACAGTTTGTCGTGCTCTTCGCGGATCTCGCGCGGCAGTCGACTGCCGAATTTCTGCATAAACTCTTTGCTGTCTGCCAGTTCCTGCTCCCAATCTTCAGGATCGACTTGCAGCAGTTCGTCGACCGTTTGCGCAGAAATATTCAATCCATCCAGCGTAAGCGCATTTCGCGAAGGTACGAACCCGATCGGCGTTTCTTCCGATCCGCCGCGGCCTTCGACCCGTTCAAGGATCCACTTGAGAACGCGCACGTTCTCGCCAAATCCTGGCCACAAGAATTTGCCGTCCGCACCCTTGCGGAACCAATTGACGTGGAAAATCTTGGGCGGATGCGGGATGCGCTTCCCCATCTCGAGCCAGTGGCCGAAATAGTCAGCCATGTTATAGCCGCAGAACGGTAGCATCGCCATCGGATCGCGACGCACGATGCCGACGTTCCCGGTAGCGGCCGCGGTAGTTTCGCTGGCCATCGTGGCCCCGACGAATACTCCGTGCTGCCAGTCGAACGATTCGTAAACCAGGGGCGCAACACGCGCGCGACGCCCACCAAAAATAAAAGCCGAAATCGGCACGCCTTCAGGCGCTTCCCATTTCGGAGAAATGCTCGGCGACTGCCGCGCAGGCACCGTATATCGCGCATTCGGGTGCGCCGCCGGTCCCTTCGACGTATCCCACAGCTCGTTTTTCCAATTGATCATGCCGCTGGGAGGCGGCCCGCCGATGCCCTCCCACCAGGGCTCGCGATCGGGCGTGATCGCGACATTGGTGAAAATTGTGTTCTGCCGCAGCGCGCCCATCACGTTGCGGTTCGTTTTCATTCCGGTTCCGGGTGCGACACCAAAAAATCCCGCTTCCGGATTGATTGCGTGCAAATAACCGTCATCGCCAATCTTCATCCACGCAATATCGTCGCCCACGGTCCAGACGCGATAACCCTGGCTTTCGAGAGCGCTCACCATCATCGCGAGATTCGTTTTGCCGCAGGCGCTCGGAAACGCCGCACCCATATAGGTGACTTTGCCGTCGGGAGCCTCAAGACCGAGGATCAACATGTGTTCGGCCATCCAGCCCTGTTCGTGCGCGATAACACTGGCGATGCGCAGCGCGAAGCATTTTTTGCCGAGCAGCGCGTTGCCGCCGTAACCCGAGCCGACGCTCCAGATCAATTTTTCTTCCGGGAAGTGCGCGATGTATCGCCGCGTTGGATCGAGATCGCCGAGCGAATGAAGCCCGGGCACAAAATCGCGGGAATTGCCGATGCGGTCGGTGGCGACTTTGCCCATACGCGCCATGATCCGCATATTCGCCACAACGTACGGGCTGTCGGTCGCTTCAACGCCGGCTTTGCTGATCGGCGAATTGACGGGCCCCATGATGTAGGGCACCACGTACATCGTCCGGCCACGCATTGCGCCATCGAGTAGCGCGCCGACCTTGAATTTCGCGGCTTCCGGATCCATCCAATTGTTCGTGGGGCCGACGTCGTCCTTATCCGACGTGCAGATGAAGGTCAGATGTTCCGTGCGCGCGACATCATTGGGGCTGCTGCGATGTAGGTAGCAATTGGGATAAGTCTTTTCGTTCAGAGTGACCGAGTCAGAACTACGCAACATTTCGTCGAGAATCCGGCGGTTTTCGGTTTCCGACCCGTCGCAATATACGATTCGGTCCGGTTTGGTGAGCCGCGCCGACTCCTCGACCCACATTTCCAGTGGTGTGGCCACTCGCTCCTCGTTTTCTAAACCTCAGCCGGATTTCAACTCGAAGCCACCGGAGCGCGATGCCCGGCAACCAGCAAGCAAACAACCCGACATTTGAACCGCAGGCTTTTGGCGGGGAACGCCTCTACCCGAGACGTCCGAGCTTTAATTTTATGTTAGCGCGAAGTTCCGGCGCAAGCCGTGACGCGACTCAAGTCACTGGAAAGTTGTTATCTCATTAACGGCTTTGCGCTTGCGGGACGAGTTATTTCGCGCCGAATACGAATGAACGCGCGACGTTGGGCTTCTAGGGCCATTCCCGCGTACCGTTTTGGTCTTTTACTCTTTCGGTCCTTCGCCTTCAATTCGCCTTGTCACTTCGGGTTTTGCCGCATACCCTTGAAACCCCTGCGCGTAGGCAGGTTTCGCAAACCAACAGTCTAAGGAGCGGCAATGGCGACTTCAGTCTGGAAGGGCTACCTTACCTTTGGGCTGATCTCCATTCCGATCCGGCTTTTTTCGGCGGCGCGGACCGAGCGCATCAGCCTTAACCAGCTCCACAACGTATGCAAGACGCGCATTCGCATGCCGCTCTATTGCCCGCAGTGCGAACGGCAGGTCCCGCGCAACGAGATCATCAAAGGCTACGAATACGAGAAAGATCAGTACGTGCTCTTCGATGAGGCGGAGCTCGACAAGATCGAGCCACAATCAGCCCGAGCGATGGAGATCCTCGAATTCGTGAAGGTCGACGAGATCGATCCGCTCTATTTCGACGCTTCGTACTATGTCACGCCGGAAGACGAAGGCAAGAAGGCCTACCAGCTTCTGTTCAAAGCGATGGAAGAGTCGGGCTACGCCGCGATCGCCAAACTGACAATGCACCAGCGCGAGCACATCGTGGTGGTCCGTCCGCGGGCCAACGGCATGACGCTGCACACGATGTTCTATACCAACGAGATCCGTGAAGTCGCGGAGTACGGCAAGAGCGACTCGTCCTCCGAGCCAAAGCCCGCAGAGAAAAAGCTCGCGGAACAATTGATCGAGAGCCTGGCCGCGCCGTTCGAACCCGACAAGTACAAGGATCAATATCAGGAAAGCATGCAGGCGATGATCGAGGCCAAACGGCAGGGTCAGGAAATTGCCGAGGCGCCGCACCCGAAGCTCGCGCCTGTGATTGACCTGATGGAAGCTCTGAAAAAGAGCATCGCCGAGAAGCAGCCGACGACGAGCGGCGGCAAGAAGCCGCCTGTCCGCGCCGTTCCTGCCGCTCAGGCGCAGGCGCAAGCCTCCGAGAAGAAGCGCAAGAAATCTTCCGCCGGATAGACCGTAACAACAACCTTCGCCTTTGCATCAAAAGTCGTCGCGTGGTACTTGTAGCGCAGGGGCGTGGCTTGTGGAGCCCTGTTTGCCCTGCGCTTTGAAGGGCGGGTTCCTACCCGACAACCTGAGCACGCGTTCAGTGCCCTATTTCAGTCCGAGCGATTTCCTGCCGCTCGTGAGAAATGCGAGTCAGCTCTTCGATGGGCGCAACGGAACGATTCTCTCGACGCGAATTTCTTCGCCTCCTCGATATTACGGACAAGCAACTCGCCTATTGGGAGAAGCTGGGCCTTGTGTCGCCACGCAAGAGCGGCGACGACACGTTTTACGACTTTCGCGACTTGATCAGCCTGAGGACCGCGAAGCAGCTGATCGCCAGCGGAGTTTCCGCGAACCGGCTTCGCCTCGCGCTAGCGGCCCTCAATCAAAAGTTGTCGAAGGTCGAAAAACCGCTCACCGAGCTGCGCATTCTTTCGAACGGCCGCGACGTCATCGTCGATCACGATGGCACGCATCTCGAGCCCATCTCCGGCCAGTTCGTGCTGAATTTCGACACCCGAGAGCTGCGCGACAAGGTTCGCGTGATGCCCGAGCGAAACGCCGAAGATTGGTTCGCGCTGGCGCTGCAATACGAGTCCGACCCCGATTCGCACTCCCAGGCGATCGACGCCTACCGCCGGGTCCTCGCGGTCAATCCCACACATGTCGAGGCGCTGATCAATCTCGGCATGCTTTCCTACGAACAGGGCGATCTGGAAAGCGCGTCCGCGTGCTTCCTGCGCGCGGTCACCGTGCAGCAAGACAATTCGGTCGCCCACTTCAATCTGGGTAGTGTGCTGGACGAGCTAGGACACCTGGAAGCCGCTCGGCGCCATTTGCGGATCGCTGTTCGAATCGATGCCGGCTACGCCGACGCTCACTACAATCTCGCGTTTGTCTGCGACAAGCTGGGTTCGGCATTCGAAGCGCGCCAGCACTGGCAGCACTACATTCGGCTCGACCCTACGAGTCCTTGGTGCGACTACGCTCGCCAACGCCTGGCGCTGCCGCTTCCGTAGTCGTCCTGCCGGCCGCATAAACCGGTATCTAGACGTGTGTTAGTAAACCTGCTGGAATCCCACGTTCACGACGTCGCGGAACCTCGGCGTGCCCGGAGGCAGCTTCGACAAATCGAGAAAGTCCGTATCGAACGCATACGCACGGGTCGGCGGCGAATACACCGTGCCGCAACACTTGAACACGCCGGTCGCGTACTGCGAATAGAACAAGCTGACCATCGACCCTTCATAGTTCAACGTCTGCCCGCCCCAATTTTCGAGGTAGCGCAAAAAGTTGTGGACGCCCCCGTCGGTGCCGAAGTCCGCGGGCACACCCGCAAACGCCGGCTGCGGGAAGTTCATGTTCTTACCGGAAGCAATCGCCAACCGATAGTAGCTGGTGGTCGCGTTGCGGCCCGCCACCGTCGCCGGACTCTTGAAACTGTTCGTGTCCGTCCAGTTATTCGAAAGCAGCGTCACCGTATCGCCCATCACCGCCGCGGCGGCGTGAGGATTGCCAAAACCGCCGATGTTCGCATTGTAATTTCCAAGGACATAAGCCGGCTGCTCGCTGGCCAGCGTGAATCCGCCCTGCCCGTTGTCCTGCCGCACCGGCAAACTTCCGAGCGCCCCATTGACGAGCCGCACGCCATGCCGTGGACCGGAAACCCAGTTCGGCCGCCCAACGGTCATGCAACTAACCGTGGCGTTTGGAGGCGTTCCAGGCTGCACGACTCCAAAGCCGAGTCCTAAAGAGTCCTTCGAATAATTGTCGAGCGTGTTGTTTCCGTTGACGTCTTCGCCGGCATTCAGCACCCCATCCGGAGTTCCCGCCACGGATCCCGGATTGATCACATCTTCGAAGCCGTATTCACCATTCTTAACGCCATAAAACGGACTCACCAGTGTCCCGCGCCGGTCAGACAGATACAAAACGTAACCGTTCTGCGAAACGTACTCGGTGTTCGGACCGGACGCGCCAATCGTGCCACTCAGCCAGCGCCGCAAATTGTTGACGTCGATCTCGACAAGATTGAGAACGCCGCCGATGCTGCAATTCGCGGTGACGCGCTGGTTCTCGCGAAATTCTCCCTCGCGCGCTTCATACATGTTGATCGGATACCAGTTGTTGCGCGTTGCTGGACCCGTGATAACGCTCCCCGTTCCGCCATCCGTGACCAACTCCGCAGCCGACGCTGTGCCGTCCCCATTGCGATCGGCTTGCATGCTGCAGCAACAGAATCGCGCTCGGGTGCACCGTGTTTGCTGCGCCGTTCGCGAGAGGATTCACGCCGCGCGCAAAGCCCAGTTCAAGCCATTCCTTCGTGACCGCAACATATGCTCCGCCACCGTTCCGATACTCCACCCGCAGATACCCATCGAGCAGGTTCCACGGCTGAACCGTGGTCGTCGTCGGCCCCACGGTTGTAGTCGTCGGAGTCAGCACAGGCGCCGTGGCCGGCACGAGCGTCACTTTCCCAGCTGGAGGAGTTGCCGGAACGATCGTCCAATTGGTTTCACCACCTGGACCCACTCGATACGTCGTAACGCCGCCGGTCGTGTCGCTCGTCCTCACGCCCTCGGCAAAGTATGTATTGCCCACTCCAAGGACCGGCACGCCGTTCGTGTAATCCGGTGCGGCTCCGTTCGTCTGCAGATTCGCCAGACGAATATTTTGCGGATCGCCCGCGCCGCCAGGCAATTCGTTCGGGTCGTCGCTCAGCAGTACGTGAATCTGCGCCTGATTGTACAAACGCGACTCACCCACCAAAGACGACGGCGATTCCCCAGCCGCCGGCCTTCGAACAATTTCGATTGCACCCGCCACGCCAGGCTGCACGAAAGGCAACGTGAGCTGCTTCGCTCCAGTCGTTCCGCTCAAGATGTTGCCGGCGTAAGTCGAAATGGACAGAGTCGTCCAGGCGGGATTCACCGCCCCGGTGCCCGTGGGGGAATACGTCGGGGTCGGTCCACCAATCGAGCTTCCTTCATTCGGGTTGACCTGCAGGTCGCGGCACGCGGGTTTTCCCGCGTCGCAGCCGTTCGGCGCCGTCGGGATCAGCACCTGGCCGGTGCGGCCCTGCGCGAGAGTGTTGGCGCCGTTCGCGAGCTGGTCGCGAACCACATCGCCGGCAGCGCGAATCGGGCTATGAAACGTTAGTTGTGCCCCTCCGCCCTCCGCCAGAAACAAATTCCCGTTGGTCTGCACGCGGCCCGCGAAGTCGAAATTCGGCCCTGGGAAATAGCTCAGATCGCTCTGCGAAAACACGCCAAACTGGAACACGGGAATTTCAGCCACTTCCACGTTTCGAATCATGCCGTGCTTCGTCGCCCGATGGACTGTCCGCGGTCACCTGCAAATTCATTCGAACGATCTGCGCCTGCAGGCCTGCGTTCGCGCCGCTGCTGATCGTCTGGACGTTTGTCGTCGGCGCCGCGCAACCTCCTCCCGGAGGTGGCGGCACGTTGTAGACATACTCGCGATACGTCGCGCCAACGGCCGTCGAACTTGGCGGCGCAGCCTGAAGCGCGACGATGTCGCAATTCGTCGGAGCGGATTTCTGCGTATACAGCAGCGAAAGATCCGCCATCATTTTTTCCATACCGGCTTCCGCGCCGTAGTACGCCACGGTATTGCCCGAATCCGCTCCCTGCAGATGCTGTTCGTGGTTCACCTTGTAAACGAGAGCAACCGCGATCCCGGACAGCAACGTAAGCAGCAACAGCACCGTCAGAAGCGCGATGCCGCGTTGTGATTTCTCGCGGCGTTCGGCGTGCCTCCCGGCGGAAGGTGTCAGTTTCGTCTTCATGAACTTGCTCCTGTTTCGCTGGCGCAGTCGGCGCTCCGTTTTGGCTTCGTTTTAGCGCCTATTGATAGCGATCGCGGAAACTCAGGTTTCTTGGACCTATCGAAGTCGTGAGATTGACGCGCTGGTTGTTCTGGGCGCCGGTCATGTCGGCCCGGAACGCCTTGCTCGTCACATTGATATTGATCTTGCGAATCTGGTTCGGTTGCGGAACCGCCGGAGTACCGATTACCGTATCGGGCGAATTCGCAGTGAGCGCGTTCGAAACCGGGTCGATCATGTCATACGTAAACTTCAAATCCTCGATGTGTTCCGCAACGGGAACCGGCGGATGGGCTCCACTCTGCCGCATCAATCGCGCGTCGGGACCGCTCGGCCCAACAAAGCTCTGAATGAAATACGTGGCCATGATGAGCCGTGAAACCTGCGTGGGCGGGTAAACCACCGGATTCGAACCGGGCGTCGCCAGCGACTTGATATTTCCAGCCGCCGCGGCCGGTTGATTGATATTCAACGGATCGATGCCAAAGTTGATCTGCTGCCCGGCTACAGCTGTGACGATACCTACCGCCGAGCCATAAGCGTTCTGAAGGAGGATGACGTCGCCCACCGTTACGCCGACCGCGGGATCGGTGACCGCGGGGACCGTCCCCGCCGGCATCGTTAGGGTAGTGCCGTCGGGAGCGATAACCGCCGCCTGAAACGCGCTCCAATCCAGCGTCGGATCGACGTATGTAATCTTGATTCCGTCGCTCGGCTCGGAAATGTTAGGACCAATGCTATTGCCGGGCGTCACCTTGTACAGCAATCCCTGAGTGTACGCCGGGTCGTTCGCGGTGTAGCACTGCGCCGTATCGCATGCAAAGTTAGGGTCGGCGCCGCCGGTCGAAACGGACGGGATGGCGATGCCGTTCAGTGGAACCCCGGTCCCAGCTTGAGAAAGATCGCGCGTATATTTGCGTCAGTGCCGCGCGCGCCTCCGTCTGCACCTCCGAGTGCTTGAGGCTGAAATTCGACGTCCGAACCGAGTGCGCGAAAAGCATCACCGCTCCACCAATCACGGTGACCGTCACCGCGGTTGCGACCATAAAGCTCGACCAGCGTGAATCCGGATGGGCGTCGTTGCGATCGTTGGAATCGTTGCGATGAACCCGTCATGCCTGTTTCCTCACTGAAATCGCGATATGTAGCCGGTCACGGTGTAATTGCGCGCGGCGCGTCCCGGCGAAGTGACTTGCACGGTCACGGTGATCTGCCGCACGTCGGGGCTCACGTTTCCGGTGGAATCGATCAACGGCTGAATCAGGATTTGCCGCTGCAAATTGTTGAGCGGGATGATTTCGTCGTCCGCAGTGCCCACGATGCCATCGGGCCCAGGCAAAATCTGGCGATCGAGAATGGCGGTTTGGCCGGTTGTGCCGACGATGCCATTGGGCCCGGCGAGAAACAATGGATTGAACCCATCAAGGAAGATCCCGCCATTGGACACGTTCTGGATTCCAGCAAAGCCGATCGTCGCGTCGTTACGTGCGCTGTAAACGCTCTCGAGCGTCTCGCGCGCTTTCTGCTTGGCGATGAGGTCCTCGCGAGTGTATTGAAGGAAGGTCAGCGATTGACTGAACAGGCCAGCCAGGCCCACTAATCCAATCACGAGGATAACCGCCGCCACGGTCGCTTCGAGCATCCCGAAGCCGGTCTGCAAGCGCGAAGCCACGCGAAGTCTGGCGCTCATTGCGTCCACCCCGGCGCTCCGCCGATCGTGGCAAATGTCCAGCCCTTGGCACGTCCGGTCGAACCGAACACCGTCACCGCTCGACTCGAAGAGAGATTGCCCGGCTGCGCGATGTAAATCACGCCGTCGTTCAGCCGGTTCGCGCCGTCCAGCGCCCGCCCGTCGGGTTGAAAATAAATCTGTGTCCCGCCACCGCCATTCGCGATGTCGAAATCGATCGCGTTCGCACCCGAGCCGAATCCGTCCGGAGTCGCTGCGGCGCTCGTCGGAATCCCGGCAACAACGATGAATTGAATCCCATCGGGCAGCGTGAGGGGTGCCTGCGCCTGTGCAAATAATGGTGCGGTTCCGGTAATCGTGGTCGCGACATTCGCGACTTGGCCGACGTCCAGCTGAATCGTCTGCGGCGCAACAAACGTCACGCGGTAGATACGTCGCTCGTCCACCGCTCGCTCGTGCGCGCGGCGCAACTCACCCAGAACGAGTTCCATCCCGGAATTCGCCTTCGCGTTCTGGACTGTCGGCACCATATTTATCAATGCCACCGCGACCACGATCAGAATGATCAGGACCACCACCGACAGCTCAACCATTGAGAAGCCGAATTGGCTTCGGGGCATCTGGCTTTGTTTCTTGTGCTTGTCGCGCATAAAGCCTTTCGGGCATTCCTCTGCTTCGGTGGGGCCGAGGGTAGACGTTGCTTCATTAGGAGCACGTCGTATTCCGACGATCGTCATACACAAATGGTTCCTTATCAATAGCTTACAAACCGCACAGAGGAGCGAAAAACGGCGGCCCATCGGACGTGGGGAGAATTTGTAACAAACTGCTCGGCGTCACTCGAGTGCCGAAACCGTTTGGGAAAAAATCGGACCGAGCAACCCAGCGATTCCTTCAGGAAGCAAGTCACAGCTTCGTCCAAGATTGGCCTCGAACCGCGGTGAACTAAAGACAACAGTCGGGGAAATCCTTTATGGACACGTAGGGGTCAATTGGTGTTGAATTGGTCGGTGCGACGGTGGATCGGAGTCCCAGGCCACTGACGCCGGCGTCTGAGTCTGTATTTCCGAGGAACCGCTGTTCCCGGGAATGTCCGCAGCAGCCCCACGACGCTCGATCCCAAAAGTGTGCCGGCAAACTTTGAGCACTTCTCTCATGTTAGGCGCTGGGGTGTCCCTTCGAATTCAACCGGTGCCGCGCGGGCCAATCGTCAACGAAGACTTCTTCGGGCTGCGCGAGAACCCTTTCAGCCTGACACCCAATCCTCGATTTCTGCATCGGACCCGGCACGCCCATGAAACCTTGGGCCGCATCACTCGCGGCATCCTGGATCGTAAGGGCCTGATCCTCCTAACCGGTGACGTTGGGACGGGCAAAACGACCCTCCTGTATACGGCCTTGCATCTGCTCGACGGGAATCCGGCGGTCCAGCACAAAATCGGCACCGCGGTCATCGTTCACCCGACCCTTACGCGTGAAGAGTTCCTCGAAGCAGTCCTGGATGAATTCGACGTGCCTTGCGGGTCGACGCGTCGGCAAGCGCGCCTGGAAGCCCTTCTGAAGATGCTGCTGGACGTCCGGCGGAAGGGCCGCCTGGCGGTTCTGGTCATCGACGAAGCGCAAATGCTGACCGGCGAGTTGCTCGAAGAAATTCGCACCCTGCTTGAATTGCAGACTTCGCGGGAAAAACTGTTGCAGATCATCCTCTGCGGCCAACCCGCGATCGAAGCCAAAATCGATCTTCTGAATCAGGGCTCCGACAAACCGATCGAAGCTGTTCGTTGCAGCGCGATGCCCCTATCGGTGGAAGAAACGCGCGACTACGTGCAGCATCGCCTGCGCATCGCGGGCGCTCGCTCCGATGGAATTTTTCTTGCCGAATCGGTCGATCGGATTCACGAACGTTCTGGCGGCATCCCTCGCCTGGTGAACCTGCTCTGCGCGCAGGGGCTTTCGGTCGCCGCAAGCCGCCAGACCGCCAGAGTCTCGCCGCGTATGATCGAAGACGCGGCCGCCAGAATTTGCGCCCGGACCCAAGCGCCGCAGCACCGCGCGCTGGCGGTTTTGGATACTACGAACCAGGATACCGAAGGCTCCCTTGTCGCCGAACCAGTGGTCGCGGGAATTTCTCCTTCGCCGGTCGACGCCGGCGAAACTGCTTCTACCACCGTGAGCATCCGAACGGCACGGCGTCAACGGAAGGCGGCCCGGCGCGCCCGCGTCGCACAGGCAAAACGCGCTCAGATCAACGTTCAGCAAATCGCCAACCGGGTACGCGAGGCCGACGTCGTTACACCATTGCCGCAACCCGTCGTCGCCGTCTCGGTTCCATTACGGAAACCAGGGCCTGCCGAGAAATTATCGATCCGCGAAGTAAGCTCTTCGCTGTTCGGCTGGAACCAGCGCCTGAATCGCTGGTTCTCCGAAGAATTCACCGGCAAGTCCTGGGGCCGGCGGCTGTTTCAGCTCGGGCTCGCGGGCACACTTTTCCTGGTGGCGGCTCAGTTCATCGGCGTTGGCTCGCCGGAGCAGCACATGGCTCACGTAACCTTCGGGTTCATGGGGATGCTGTTTATCGACATTTCTCTCGGACTGGGAACTTACCTGCTTTTGCTTGGGAAGGGCTTGCTGCCTGGAACCCGCGCTGACTGGGCACAAGCTTTGCTGGATTCGTGGGGAACTGTGCGTCGCCGATTAGGCTGACGCCAAGAGCGATCGCAAATTTCGAACGGTATCGCGCTTACCTGAGTTACAACCACACAAAAAACCTGTCGTTCGCGTTTTTCTTACGTCGTGACGTAAGGTTCGCCCTTGGCCGCCTAAGAGTTAATCTCGCCACGCTTGGCGAGGTCGCGAATCCGGTCGGCCGCCCGAAATGCGAGCGCCTCAATCGTCATCGTCGGCTGCCCGCGGCCCGACGTTACCAGGCTGCTGCCGTCACATAGAAAAAGATTCTTCACGTCATGCGTTCGGTGATCCGCATTGATGACCGACGTCTTCGAATCATTCCCCATCCGGCACGTCCCCAGCAGATGCACCGCGAACGATTGCTCCTCGATCGGAAATGACCACTTCTGCTTCGCCCCAGCCGCATCCAGCAGTTCAAGTCCGCGGTCGTTGAGCCAATGCGCCAGTTTCAGATCGTCCGGGTGATCCTTATACGTCATGCGCAGCGCGGGGAGTCCCCAGTCGTCCTTCACATCGGGATCAAGCGAAAAGCTGTTCGCCTCCATTGCAAGCGATGTCCCGTGCGACATCACTTCCATCGTCCGCGTGAAATTGTGCGCCAGCGCATCCTTGAATCCCTTGCCCCACCGCGGCGTATCCGGCGGCAACGCACCCGTGGCAAAGCCAATCGGAGTCAGGTCGAACCGCGCGTCAACCCCGCCGCCCCCATAAAATCCAACCTTCTGAGGATCGAGTTCGTAGAAGTCATGCAATAATCCGGCTGACCGCAAAGCCCTTGTAATCGTTGAGAGGCTCTTCAAACACGCCAACCGAAATGGCGCCCGAGTTCAGCATCAAATATTTGCCAACGAGCCCGCTCGAATTCGCTAAACCGTTCGGGAACTGCTTGTTCGCCGACATCAACAGCAAGCGCGGCGTTTCGGCTCCGTTCGCCGAAATCACCACCGCCTTGGCCTTCTGCAGATGTACGTTCCGTTGCGCGTCAAAATAAGCCGCGCCGGTAGCGCGCCCGTTCGAATCTAGCTCAATGCGGTGAACGTACGAATTCGGACGAATCTTCGCAGCGCCCGGTCTTCTCGGCCACGCGAATCGCGGCCACCAGCGAACTCGACTTGGCCCCCACCTCGCATCCAAATCCCAGGCAGAACCCGCAATTCACGCACGCGCTGCGCCCAGCTCGCGACTGCGACAAAATCGCCATGGGCGCCGGGAACGGATTCCATCCCAATTTCCGCCCCGCTCTTTCGAGCAGTACTCCCGACGACTTCGTCGGCAGCGGCGGCATCGGATACGGTTTCGACCGCGGCGGATCAAACGGGCTAGCCCCAGCCAATCCCGAAACCCCAACTTCCCACTCAACTTTCGTGTAATAAGGCTCGAGATCCGCGTATTGGATCGGCCAATCTGCAAAACCCGTGCCAGCGATCGGCCCGATCTTGCTCCGCTCAACGAAATCAATCTCGTGCAACCGCCAGAAATTCGCGGTGAAGTGAACGCTCGTCCCGCCAACCAGCCGCCCATACACAAGCGCCCGCTGCTGTTTGGCCGTATCCGCTGGAGTCTTGCGAAACGTATTCGGCTGCAACTTCGGATGATTCGTCAGCAGATCTTCGTTCAGAACTTTGATTTCGTTGTGAGTGAAATCCTCTTCCGTCAGGTACGGCCCCTGCTCCAGCACCACGACGCGAAACCCGTTCTGCGAAAGCTCCTTCGCGATGATTCCGCCGGCCGCTCCTGATCCCACAACGACGAAATCGACTTCATCCGACGTCTTGTACTTCGGCTGGTCGATCGTCATGAGTCGCCCTTGCCCGAAACCGGCGTCACTGGTTTCCAGCCTGCATAATCTTTGTCGTAGTAGCCAAACGGCGCATGAAACATATGTTCGCGCTCACGCCCGATCACGGTCCAGCCCACGCCCTTCGGCTCGCCGCCCGCGTCGGGATCCAATAGAAACGCCACAATCGTGTGTATCCGCAGAGTTTCGAAGAAACTCGATCCAACCGGCCGCGGACGATAAGGCCGCGCCGCCCCCGGCTTCCCCTCTTCGAACGAATGCAAAACCTGATCCTGCTGCTCCGGCGTGCCTGCCGAAAATCTCTCCAGAGTCGGAAAAACTTCATGCACGCGTGTCTCGATCTCCGGCAGCCCTTCGCGATATTCTTTTTGTTGGTCGACAGCAAAGGTGGTCAATGCGTGATCGATGAAATACACGACACCCGCCTCATGCGCTCCCGGCGTTTCCGTCGTCGGAATGATGCGCGAAACAATCGCGTCGATCTCCGCAGCCTGCGCCGGAGTAAAAAACTCAAGTTTGGCGGATTCTGGAGCAAATGCGGCTTTGCGAGCGTGAGCGGAGGCGCAGAGCAGTGCGGGCCAATTGGCCGAAACCCAAATTGCGGTGACGCTACTACACGACCGCAACAAAAAATCGCGGCGGTTCAGATTGGTCGTCATGGTGTGGGCACGGTCGGAGACTACTGCGACTCTAAGATGTCGTTATGATAGCGTCAAGATCAAAGCACGCATAACCGAAATCGAAAATCTGCATGACCCCACCGCAATCCAATGTGGCCCGTTTGCGGCGACCCGCGCCGCTAGTGTACGATTTCGCGTTACATAATCGCGAATCAATTCAACGCAATTCCGGGTTTTTCGCGGCCGGGGTACGCAACGCTCGCATGGCTACGCTCACAGGCGGCATCGGTACAGGAAGCAAATGGCTGCTCGACAAAATCGTCGGCGCGCTCGCCGCGACGGGCGTGAATCCTAATTTCCTGACATTCCTCGGCCTCGTCGTCAATTTCGCCGCCGCTGCATTTTTCGCCGTCGGACATTTCTTCACCGGCGCCCTCATCATTTTCTTCGCCGGCTTCCTCGACATGCTCGACGGCCAGGTCGCCCGCCGCCAAAATCGCGTCACCGCCTTCGGCGCCTTTTACGATTCCACTCTCGACCGCTACGCAGACATGGCGCTCTACATGGGCTTGCTCGTCTACTATTCCGTCAGCGGCCGCACTCCCTACGTCGTTCTCGCCGCCGTCGCCACCGCCGGCTCCGTCATGGTCAGCTACGCTCGCGCTCGCGCCGAATCGCTCATTCCGCTTTGCAAAGTCGGCTTCATGGAGCGCCCCGAGCGCCTCGTTCTTCTCATCATCGGCGGCGTCTTCAATCGGATGGCCGCCGTCCTCTGGGTCATCGCCGTCGTTTCCACCATCACCGTCATCCACCGCATCGTGTACACGTGGCAAGAGACCCGCGCCGGCCGCACGCTCCCCAGCATCCGCCTCAGCCTCTAGTTTTCCTCGACGTTATTATTTCTGCTGGAGTCGCGCTTCGAGCGGCGCTTCAATCGCCGCGCGCACGCGATCGCGCAGCGCCGGCACATCTTCCTTCGTCATTCCCTTGGTATCGATCGTGTCGTGAAGCACCACCGTTACCCTCTCCGGCCACAACATCCAGTGCCCCGTCCGATGATGCTGAAACGATCCCACTAGACTGACCGGTACAATCGGCACACCGAGTTGCTGCGCCACGCGAAACCCGCCGTCCTGAAACGGATTCAAGTGCCCGTCGCGCGTCCGCATCGCCTCCGGGAAAATAATCAAACTCGTGCCGCCGTTAATCGCATCCTGCGTTAGTCGCCACATCCGCTTCAGGTCCGACGGCCGCCGCACGTCCGGCACCGGCACATTTCCAAATCGTTTCATCAGCCAGCCGTACGCCGGAATCTTGAAGTGCGACTCCAGCTCCCACCCGCGCACATACTGCGGAATCACGCAGTACAGCATGAAGGGATCGAACAAATTGACGTGATTCACCATGAAAAAACACGTTCGCGTTGGATCGAATCCCGGTGCGATCCGCTTTTCCACGCGCGCTCCCGACAGAAACGCAATCCGCCGGCAAAACGCCCGCTGCAGCCAGTCATGTTTTCGCGGATCGAGGAAAATTCCCAGAAACACAAGAAACGGCGCCGCCGTAAAAAAATGCAGCAGCGTCACAACCCAAAGAAGGGCGCTGCGCACCCTGAGCCACGCGGTCCTCAAATGTACACGTCCAGTGCAGCCGGCAAAATATCCAGCGTCTGGCATGGCAGCGACACAATTTCGCCGTCGATCATCACATCCACCGGCTGCTGGCACATTAAACTCCACATGCCGCACCCCCCGCCGCGAAGCCAGCGGATGCTTCACATGCGTCCCGTTATAAAGTTTCGGCAGCATGCGCACCAAACCAAGCCTTCCGATCGGCCCCCATCGCACAAACTCAATCAGCCCGTCCGATGGGATCGGCATCCGGCGCGATCATCATCGTCCCGCCCGTGTACTTGCTGTTGCTAAACGTCAGAAACAAACACCGCCGCTCGTCCCATTCCTTCTCGTCATCGCATCGCAACGCAAACACTCTTCGATTCAACTGTGCGACACACACAAACACTCCGAGCAAATATCCGAGATGTCCCAGCCCCTTGAATCGCCGGTTCGTCAGCGCTCCAACGTCCGCCGTAAACCCAATACTCAGCAAATTGAACGAATAAATCTCACCGCCGCTGTGTGTAAGCTTCATCAAATCGACAGACCGCTTCCGCCCCGCGAGCATCGCCTGCAGCGACGCCTCAGCACCATCCGTCGTGAAATCGCGCAAAAATGAATTCCCCGTCCCAAGCGGCAAAAAGCCCAGCGAAATGCGCCGTTGCGCCGCTCCCGCAGAAAACACACCGTTCAGGATTTCGTGTGCGGTTCCATCGCCGCCCACCGCGATAAATCGCCGGTACCCTTGCCCAAACGCTTCCCGCGCAAGCTGCGCCGCGTGTCCCGGCGCCGTCGAAGCGATCACATCGATGTGCAAACCGCCTTCGCGCAGCCGCGCCAGAGCCGGCGCCGCCAGTTTCGCGGACCTTCCACCACCTGCCGCCGGATTTACGATTGCGAAGAAGCGTTCCATCAGTCCGAGCGTTTCTTCAAACGAAGTTTCCTTTTTTCTGTTTTCGAAGGCCTAAGACAAGATGCTGTCTCTGCCGCGTAAAGACCAAACTGTCATCCTGAGGCTACCCGACGGGTAGTCGAAGGATCTCAGCCGTAGCCCTGCAACCACCTACGCGACATGCACAAATAGTCGCTCACAGTCTCAATCTACAAACCCAAAATCACCTTCTCCCGATCCAATCCACCCAACCGCTCGGCCAGCACGTTCCTTTTAATCTTAAGCGAAGCCGTGCGCGGAAAATCCTCGTCGAGCACGACAATTCCATGAATGCGCTTGTAGTTCAGCAGCCGCCCATTGAGAAACGAAATGTTCTTCCGCAGTTCTTCCGTAAAAACCAGTCCCGGCTCCAGATGAATCACCAGCACCAACTGCTCGCCCACCAACGACCGCTGCGGCCAAATATAGTTCGCCGCAAATACGCAAAACTCTTTCACCGGGAGGCTGTCAAACACTGCCTCAATATCCTCCGGATAAATATTCTTTCCTTCCTCTGTCACGATCATGTTTTTCTTGCGCCCGAACAACTGCAAATGTCCTGTTGAATCGAATCGCCCAAGATCTCCGGTCCTCAGCCACCCGTCCACGATCGTTTCCGCCGTCAGTTCCGGTTCATTCAAATACCCCGACATCACCGTCTTACTGCGCACATCGATCTTCGCCAATCCCGTCCGCACCCGCATCCACAATCCGCACCTCCATCCCTGGCAGCGGCTTCCCCACCGTATCCGCGCGAAACGGATGCAGGTCGTTCACCGTAATTGCCGTCCCCGCTTCGGTCAGCCCATACCCATTCGCCACCGGAATTCCCAAATCATAAAAAAATTGCAGCGTCTGGGGCTCCGTAAACGCCCCGCCCACAATAATCGCGCGCAGTTCGCCGCCAAACGCCGCATGCACTTGCCCAAGCAACCGCCGGCTCAATCCCAAGCGCGGCTGACTCTTGGTCAGCGCTTTGTTCACTGCTACAAGCAAATTAAAAACTCGACGCTTCCCTGGAGTCAGCGCATCAAACCGCGCCTGCAACCCCTTCTGCAAATTCTTCAGCACCAGCGGCACCAGGCTCACATAGGTAACCTTGTACTTAACAAACGCCTCGCGTACAAACTCCGGCCGCAACGTCCGCAAATGCACCACCGCCGCCCCGCAAATAAACGGCCCAAAAAATCCCACCATGAAGTCAATCGCATGATTCGTCGGCAAAATACTCAAATACCGAAACCCCGGCGCAAATGGATACAACGAAGTCAGCGCCACGCACTGCTCCAGATAGTTCTCGTGAAGCATCATGCAGCCCTTCGGCCGCCCACCCGTCCCCGACGAATATACGATCGTGGCCAGATCTTTGCGCGTCCGTGGCAGGAACGTCGGCTCCGTGGTGGCCTCCAGCGCGCTTTCCCATCGCTGCGCGCCGCTCAGTTCCGCATTCGCCGGGACCTCGGTCACGTAGATCGATTTCAGATTCGTCGCGGCCGCGCGTCCCGCAGACACCACCAGTTGACGCCAGATCGGATACTCCGTCACCAACACGCTAGCGCCCGAATGCGCCAACAACTGCCACTGCTCGTCCGGTGTCAGCTTGTAATCGAGCGGCACCAGGACGCCACCGCGAAAGAAAATCGCATAAGCCGAAATCAGCCATTTCGACTGATTCGTCATGACAATCGCGGCTCGAGCACCCGCCGCAAATCCTGCATCCTGCAGAGTTCGCGCCAGCGGATGCCCCCGCAGCGCAAACTCCCGATACGTCAGCCGCTCCTTCTCCCGCTCCCGGTCCGCCTCAATCAGACACACTTCGCCCGCAAAAGTTTCCAACGCATCCTTCAGCGCCGCCCCAATCGATTGATACTTCGCAAGATCAAGCATTACAGGCGGGATTGAATCCGCGAGGCTAACGTGCGGAAATCGCTGACACCTTGCACTTCATAGTCAGGAAGCTCAATACCAAAATGATTTTCGATGCGGCTTAAGAGTTCGAGGGTCTGCAAGCTGTCAATGCCCAGCTTTTTAAAGAAGTCATCGTCCGGCGCGAGCGTTCCCGCCGGCACATTAAAGTGCTTCGACGCCAAATCCAGTATTTCCTGAGTGGTCTGATCGATCGTGCGCATGGATAGCTCAATTTATCACCATCCAGCGCCAGAAGAAAATTCAAGGTCCCTTAGAGCAACACCAAGCCTCGCCGGATACCCAGCGTCACGGCCTCGGCCCGCGTAGCCGCTCCCAGCTTGCCCAGGATCGACCCTACGTGAAACTTCGCCGTATGATCCGAGATATTCAATCGCGCCGCGATCTCCTTGTTCCCCAGCCCCGCCGCCAGCATCTGCAACACTTCCCGTTCACGCTTGGTCAGCGGCTCAGCCAACTCGGCCACCTGCCCAGACGTTGGCACAGCAGCCGGAACCAGAGCCTCAACTACGGATGGATGCAACACGATCAGTCCCGAAGTCACCGCCCGCAACGTCGCGATCAACTCCGCCGAAGACACGCCACGAAGCAAAACTGCTCGCACCCCATGACGCAAGAATTCCGATATCGACCTCGCCGCCCCATTGCCTTCCAAAACGATTACTGGAATGTCTCCCTCGACATCGAATCGACTCACCGAACTCATCATCGCTTCGGTCGCTTCACCCGAAGCATCGACGAGAATCGCATCCGCTTCCGATTCGGAATCCGACAGAAGGCCACTCGCCGAATCCAGGTCCGCCGTGCTACCCACAACCTCCACGTCCCGGTGAGCCAGCAAATCCTGCAACCCGGCCCGAGCCAACGGCGAAGCCGCGACGATAAGCACTCGAATCACGCCGCGACGCCGTTCCCCAAACTCTGTGCGCCCAGTCGAACGGTAACCCTCCGCACGTGCGCGTAATCCCCCCGAAGAAACTCGAGCCGCAGCGTCCGCAATCCAGCCCCCCGCAGCGCCCGTGACAAATCCTCCAGCAACGAAAACGGTTTTTCCTCCGTGCCCAGCAAAATATCCCCCGGCAACAACGACGCCAGGGCCGCCGGACTTCCACTTTCGACATCCAGCACCACAAGTCCGAACGTTTTCGCCCCTCGCGGTCCCGACTTCGGAACCTGCACCGGATAAAGCGTCACGCCAAGCCAGCTATCGCTAGTCCGGCCCTTCGCATTGGCGCTCGCAAGAAAATCCACCACGGCGTTGCTCGGAATAGCGAATGCCAGCGGCCCCGCCGCCATCGTGTTGATCCCGATCACGCGACCCGCTGCATCTGCCAGCGGCCCGCCCGAATTCCCCGGCGCGAGATGCACTCCGGCCTGCACCCAGGTTTGCGGCCCAAGCCTCGGAAGCGGTCCGACCGCATGAACAACTCCGGTCGTCAACGCCCCGACGAAACCAAGCGGATTCCCGATCGCGATCGCCAGTTCACCCGGTCGTACGCGTGAAGAATCCGCAGCCGTTGCCGCCGGCAGGTTCTTCGCGTCCACGCGCAACGCCGCAAGGTCGCGCACGGGATCGGACGCTACCAGCACCGCCTCAAGTTCCCGCGTATCCCACAGCTGCACGCGAACCCGCTCGCGCCGCAAGACATGCGCGTTGGTGATGATGACCCCGTCGCTCGACCAGATCACGCCCGATCCGTTGCCCTTCGCCCCCGCGTGAATCATCACCGTCGAACGGCGCAAGCTCTCCGCAATCTCCCCAAACCCCGCAATCTTCGGTGCGCGATTCTTTGTCATTTACTCGCCCCGTGAACGCGTTCGCCAATCGTGACATCGCATTCCTGAAACGTTCCGCCGCGAACGAATCCGAGCCTGAGCGTCTTACCGATTGCCGCCCCTTGCAGTTGCGAGTGAACATCCTCCAGTCGCGACACCGGCTGAGCGTTCAGCGACACGATAATGTCGCCGATAACCAGTCCGCTCTTGTGCGCTGGGCTGTCAGGCTCGACCTCCAACACAATCGCCGCAGCCTTGTCGTCGCGACGCAGCGTCGCGCGTAGCGCCTCCGGCAATCGCACGGGCTGCAATCCAACGCCGAGATATCCGCGTGGAATCCGTCCTTTCTGCAGTAACGTTTCGACAACGGTATTCACCTTCGCCCCAGGAATCGCAATCACGCCAAATCGTCCGAATCGCGGCGTAACTATTCCAAACACGCGCCCGCCCGCATCGATCACAGCACCGCCGGTCGCCGTCGGCTGAATCGAAACATCCAGCCGGATGTAGGGCGCAAGCGAAGCGCCCGTCCACGCTTTGCGCTCCGCAGCAACAAGACTCACCACTCCAAGCGCCGCAACCGGTCCGCTGGCGCGAGTCCGTCCAACAACCAGCGTCAGACTGCCAGCCTGGACCGCAGCCGCATCGCCGAATTCCGCGACTGCGGTTGTAGCCTCCGCGCATTTCAGCACCGCAAGGTCGGTCGAAGGATCGCGTCCAGTGAGTGTCGCCGGCACGACGCGGCCATCAGGTAGCGTCACGTGAACCTCTTCGTCGCGCCGCAGAGCGTGCTCCGACGTTACGATCACTCCAGTTCGCCACACGACGCCGCTCGCCGACCCGCGTGCCTCGGAATGCACCGCGACCGCCGTCGCCGCAGCCCGCTCCGTCGCCTGCGCCAAATCATTCGACAATTCCATCAGTTGGGAAGACATGTACAACCTCCATGAACAAGATGCCGCATTCACAGAGCCGTCTACATCCGCCGATCGGCTAGGTCATGACCTGGAAGAATGGCTAGGTTTCCGTACTCCCGATGCGGCGTACTCGGCGGCCCGACTCCGCCATGCATGCACGATTTATGCGGGCTTTGTAGGGGCGGCTTTACGTCGCCATCTTTCTTTTGACTTTACTCTCGGCAGAATCGAGGCGCGAAACGGGGAACGCCACGGCTTACGGCGTCGTGCTTTCCATCAATTCAATTCGATTCCCAAACGGATCAAAAACATGCATGCGCCGAAAATCACCAATCCCAGTATCGGGCTTTGTCTGCAACCCCGCGCCTTCACAGGCAGCCACAATCTCATCGAGATTATCGACAACAAATGCAGGATGCGCCCGCTTAGCTGGATGAAACTCCGCTTCGATGCCCAGATGCAGATTCACCGGACCAGCAACGAACCAGATGCTTTTACGTCCCGCCATCGCAGCGGGCTTCTCAACTTCGCTGAATTTCAGAACGCCGGCGTAAAACTCGCGCGCGGGTTCCTCGCCGCCAACCGGAATCGCAATCTGCACGTGATCAAGTCCAAGCACTGGCATGTGTGATTAAGGACGTGCGTCGCCTGGCGCCGACGGAATCGGACCTTGTCCGGCCCAAGGCGACACGCAGAAATAACTCCCGTGCAAGCCCGAAGCAAGAAACATCAGCGTTGCGAGCACAAATAACGCAATCAGTTGGATCCTGCGTGATTTCATCGATTTCGTGCGGACTTTTCGCACTATTTCCTTGATGGTACTTAGATTCGCGCGCGACAGATTCCGTTACTCGCGGAAAACACTGCATCGAGACTCGGGAACACGGCCGATCGCGACCGACCAACGCGCTCTGCGTCACTCACGGCAAATACGGCATCGCATCCTTCGACTCAACAAATTTCTTCAACGCTGCCATAACCTCCGGCCGCAGGAACAACCCGAGAAACAGATCGATCTCATGGCGTAACTCTTCGTGAGGAATTGGTTTGATGAATTTCTTCGCCGCCGCGCGCGTCGCCGGATTGAACTTCGTAATTTGCGCAGCCGTCGCGCGCGACGCTTTCAACGCTTCGCCTTCGGCCACCAGCTGCGCGACCAGACCGACTGCCTGCGCGCGTGTTGCATTCACGCTTCGACCCGTCAGCAGCAAATCGCGCACAAACGCATTCCCAAGATCGCGCTTCAAACGCGGGATGCCGCCGAATCCCGGAATAAATCCAAGCCGCAACTCCGGAAACGCAAATCGCGCCATCTTGTCGGCGACGAGGATGTCGCACACGAGCGCGAGTTCAAGTCCTCCGCCAAAGCAGACACCGTGAATCGCAGCGATCGTCACGAACGGAGCTGCGTCGATCGTATTGAGCACCGCATGAATCCGCTCGAGAAAATCGCGCATGCTCGCAACGCGTTCTTTGTCCGTGATCGGAGCGATCGCTCGTTCGTAGAGTTCGCGCAAATCCCCGCCCGCCGAAAAACCAGCCTTCAGCCCGCTCGTAACAATGCAAGCCGCAGTCTCCGGTGCAAGCGATGGAATCGCCGCCACAAATTGCTCGAGTTCGGCGAGCATCGCCGTTCCGATTTCGTTTCCAGGCGCGCGATCGAGCGTGAGTTCGATGACGCCATCGCGAAATTCCCAACGCAAAGTTTTGCCGTTAAACGATTTCATTCGAGAGAGTTTCGACCCGTTGCAGAAATTTGCGAAACCAGCTTACTACAGTCGGATTGATGAGGTCCGATGGGCGTCGGACTCTGCCCCGTTTGTGTAAGTGTTCATTCTAGTGGGATTCAAGGTGTTTATTTTAATACGCCCATGTACGTGTTGCTGACAAAGGGGTTGGAGAGTCGTTCGAACGCGCCGCTCAAACCTACTTTACGATTCGGGATCGAATTCACGCACGGCGGATGATCGAAGAGGAGTCCTCGCTTAAGCGTCAGATCCCTTGGCGTAGAGCGATTCGATTTGCGTTGCGAAATGTTGGTTGATGGCGGAGCGGCGGGGTTTGCCCATCGCAGTTAGCAAGCCGGAGTCGGGACTGAGCGTATCGGCGAGGATGATGAAGTTGCGGATTTGACGATAGTGGGGGAGGTCGGGATTTAATTTGTCGAGCGCGGATTGGGCGGCGGCTTGGTCGACTGGGCCGGTGAATAGGGCGCAGAGGTAGCCTCGGCCGTTGCCTACGATGATGATGTGCTGGGCGGCAGGCAAAAGTACCGCGAGTTTGTCTTCGATAGGCTCAGGCGGAATTTTGTGGCCGGAGTTGAGGATGATCAGGTTTTTTACACGGCCGATGATCCGCCAGTTGCCGTGTTCGTTTTGCGCGCCTTGGTCACCGGTGTGGAACCAGCCGTCGCGGAGCACTGCGGCGGTTTCGACCTCGCGATTCCAATAGCCGGGGAAAATATTGGGGCCGCGTACGATGATTTCTTCTTCGGCGGCAATTTGCATTTCGATGCCATCGATCGTTGGGCCCACGTGGCCGGTGTCAACCACTCCATCCGGAGTGTCCATGGTGCAAATCCCCGTCGTTTCCGTCAGCCCGTAGACCTGCAAAACGCGAATGCCTAGCATGACGAAGAAACTTTGGGTGTCGGGTGCTAGCGGCGCGGAGCCGCAGATCAGGGCGCGCAGATGCGGGCCGAACCGTGCTTTGATTTTGCTGAAGATGAGCTTTTCGCCGAGGGCCAGCCAGAGTCCATCGAGGCCTCGAGAGGATTTCGTTTGTTTGCGTTGAGCCGCATCGCGAGTTTTGGCGTAGAGCGAGCGGATGATCGATGGTTGCCTGGCAATGTTGTCTTCGACGCCACGGCGCACGCGTTCGAGGAGCGTGGGGACGTTGAGGAAATAATGCGGCTCGGCTTGGCGGATTTCGTCGGCCAGTTTGGTTAGGTCGGTGGAGAGGGTGATTACGCTTTCGCGGGATAGAAAGGAGAGTGTGGCTATCCAGGAAGCGGCGAAGTTCAGCGGGAGGTAGTGGAAGATGCTGTCGAGAATCTGTGAGCCGCGCATGAGTTGATCGAGACGGCCTGTGGTGCGCTGGAGCATGAAGGAGACGTTGCCGACGTTGAGGCAGACGCCTTTGGGCTCACCGGACGTGCCGGAGGTGTAGACGATGGTGGCCAGATCGGAGTCGGCGCGTGGATTGGGCGCGTCTGCGTCCGCGGACCCATCAAGTGTCGTGGCTGATCCTGTTTGCGATTGCGGGAGGATTTCGTCGAATAGGATGTGTTGGGGTTCGCACGCGCCGAGCGGCCATGCTTGCGCGACTGCCTCGCTTAACGCGGCGTCCCCTGCGATCAGGAGTTTCGGCTGGCAGTCTTGCATCACTACTACCAGTTCGGTGGGGGCCTGGCGGGAATAGAGAGGGACTACGACGGCGCCTTCGGCCATCAGGGCGATGTCGATGGCGATCCAGCGAATGGAGTTGGCAGCGAGGATAGCTACGCGGTCGTTAGGTTGGAGGATGAGGCGGCGGAGGGTGGAACGGGCTTGTTGGATTTGTTGGAGGAGTTGGGCGCCGGTTACGTTGATGAATTCGTTGGCGCGGATTTCGCGGAGGACCAGGCGCGAGGAATTGCGGTGGAGTTGGGCGAAGAGCTTGTCGAGGAAGTTGGGCATGGGTGACGAGGAGTTGGCGTTTTGCCGGAATGATTATGCGTGGGGGTTGTGGGGGATTGCAATTCGGTGGAACCGGCCGACGTTTCGACTGCAGAGGAAAAAGAAAGACCCAAAAACGAACCTGGGGCACCGTGCGGAGATCGCTGTTGCGATCGAAGAGGGACTCCGCTCTGCGCAACCCGGCGCGTTCACAGGAAGTGAACGCGGAAGAAAAAGCATCGGGTTGTTTCGCTCGGAATGACGGGTCGAGGGATGCGAAGTAAACGAGGGATTGAGCTGGGTGAGGTTAAATCTAAACCCACTTGCGGTTAGCGGGTGGGGGAGACGGCTACGGAGCGTTCGGTTTCCGGCGTAACGGTTTCGTCGTAGCGCTGGGCTAGGTCGATTAGTGTGGGGCTTAGTGGGGGCAAATAGTCTTGCCAGGCTAGGACGCCGGTGCGTAGGGGGAATTCGGGGTAGGTGCGGCGGACGGTGTCTTCGAGGATGGTGCCCATGCGGGCCATTACTTTCAGGTTGCGGACTACGGTGCGGCCGATGCCATCCCGGACGGTGTCGGCTTCGACGTACAACGTTTCCATGATTTGGAGGAGCTTGGGTTCCAGTTGAGGGTCGTCGACGGCTAGGAAGAGGTGTTCGTGGCCGCGTTCGCGCATCAGGTTGCGGATGCGTTCGTCCATGGTGACGCCGGCGGAGGCGACTAGCGCGGGCATGGAGCTGACTATGCCGTGGTAGCGCGAGGCGACCATGTAGGAGCAGGCGCGGAGGATGGAGACTAGTTCGAACATGTTGTAGTCGTCGGAGGTGAAGATCGGTGTGTTGGGGAGGAATTCGAGCATGGCGCGGCAGGCGACGGCGTCGAGGCGCTCCATGGCGACTAGGATCGGGAAGACTTTGTGGCGGCCGGCGAATGCTGCTGCGGATTTACCGAAGCCGGTAATGTAGCGGCGGAATTTTTTGTCGACTTCAGGGCCGGACTCGTGGAAATAGACGGTGCGGTACTGCGCTTCTTTGTATGCGCCGGTGGTGATTCGCGCGATGTATTTCGCGATCGAGGCTTTTACGGGCCAGACGAACGGATGGATCGGGCAAAGGACCAGGATTGGGGTTTTTCCGTCCCAGCCTGCTTCGCGTAAGACTTTATGCGCGTATTCGGGAGGATTCGGTTCGAACGTCCAGGCTGTGTCGGTGCCAAGTTCCGTGGGGATGCCTAGCTTGCGCAGGAGATTCTGCGATTCGACGTTGCGGGTGATGACCAGCGAATCGTGAACGTAGCGCTCGCACATGTCGCGGATTAGCGAGTCCATGTGGCCGGCTTCGCCGCCGTAGCCGACGGACAATTTATTTTCGGCGCTGGCGAGGCCTAGCGAGCCGATCATCATGGTGGTAAGGGCGTTGGCGAATTTGCTTTTGAACATCGAGCCTTCGCACGCGATGACGCCGTGATTTCGTTTTACCTCACGGAAAAGGAAGGGCGGGAATGCGTCGGGCAAGTGGACTTGGCGCGTGGGGTCGAAATATCCCTTCGAGCGATTGAAATCCTGGGACATCACGCTGAAGTCGACGTTGCCGGGGCCGAGGACGTGACGAATCTGGCGGATCATTTCGTGCACGCGGACGTCGGAGCCGGTGTTGCGGGTGCCGTTGTAGCCGGCGAAGAGGAGTTTCAGTTTTTCGCCGGGAGTCCAGCGCTTGCCGAGGCCGAACGTCCACGCGAAGCGGCGGAGTTCGATCAGGAGGCTGACCCACGCGACTAGAAAAAAATCGGTCATGCGTGGGCTTTCTCCGCAACGACGGATTTACCCGAGGCCGGAGTCGAAGTGGGCCACGGCTTCGCGAGGTATTTGAATTTATTGGCGCGGCTGAATTTCAGAAGCGGATAGGCATAGGTGGTGAACTTGGCCGGTGTTTCGTTGAGTTCGGCGACGACGCGAGAATTGTCGAAGACCGTGTTCCAGTCAAGATAAGGCCAGAAAACCTTGAGTAGCGCAGCGCCGTGCCCGATGGAGCCCTTGCCGTGCGAGAGGCGATCAACCGTCGCCGAAAACGGGCGGCCAAGGGATGGGACGTACGCCGGACGGTGACCCGAGCCTGCGGCAGCGAGTGCGGTGGTGATTTCGCGATAGGTTTGCGCGTCGGTGCCTGCCGACAAATGATAGATGCCGTGAGCGGGCTCGGGCTTCTGGTGAATGGTGACGATGGCTTTGCCGACGTAGTTGGCGGGCACGATGTCGATTTTATCGTCGGGACGCAGCGGAAGAACAGGGAGACGTGCGAGGACGTCGAAGGCCTGCACCATGTCGAACTGCGAGGTCTCGGGCCGCGTGCTATCACCCATGACGATTGCGGGGCGGAAGATGGTACGCGGAACGTCGGGCAGGAGCTGATGCACCATGTGTTCGCCGAATTTTTTGGTGCGAGCGTAGGGATCGTAGTCGGAGCGCGACCAGTCGATGGAGGCGTCTTCGGTGACGACTTCGTTGCGGCGATGTCCGGCGACGGCGACGGTGGAGACGTGGGAGTAACGGAGCACCCCGTTGCGATTTTGCGCGCGGCGCGCGAGTTGGATGACTTCGAGGCCGCCGCGGAGATTCACGTTCATGCACTGCTTTTCGGATTTGCGATTGAGCGATGCGGCGCAGTGGATCAGAGAGTTCGTGGTGTCGACGAGCTTGTGATAGTCGTCGTCGGAAAGACCGAAGCGCTCGGCGGTGAGTTCACCGCGATAGATGGCGATGCGCGTGTTGAGATATTCGAAAAACTCTAGGAACGGCAAATGGAGCTGCAGCGATTGCCAGAGGCGTTCGCGCGCATCCTGATCGGACTTCGCGCGGACGAGAAGATTCAACGGCTCGAGATAGCCGGTCAGCAGCCCGGCGGCGAGATAGCTGCCGAGATAGCCGGTCGATCCGGTTAGGAAGATCGCCATAGAGGATCGGATGAAGGCGCCGAACTGCCAGCCGCGGACGCGTGAGCGGATTGAGCCGACCAATCGAGCTCGCGAGGCGTGCGAGATTCCAAGGGACGTCCTTCCATAAGCGGGTAGCACCAGCGGCGCAGCGCCGGGATATGAATGTTAATCCAGTAGTTCCACCAGTCAATCGATTCGGGATCGAATTCGAACGCGGGGCGCTCGTCGGAAGGAAGAGCAGCGGAGAGAAGGCGGGCGTTTTCGCATTCGAAGACGTGCTCGTTGTGGAGGATAAAGGGTTCGTAGAGCTCGATGAGTTTTTCAGCGCGGCCGAGGTCGCGCTCCTGGCGAGCGAGCGGGGCTTTCTTCATGTGCAGCGTGGTGGCGGCGCGATTGATCGTGGAGACGACGGCCTTTTGCATGGGAATCGACATGCGTTCGTAACGCTGTTTTGAGACCGGGATGGTTTCGAACTTCAACTTGATCCAGCCGTCAATGCCAGGTTGGCGGCGATAGTATTTGCGATGGGCGAGGCCGGTGAGCTCGATGCTGCGGCCCATGTTGACGGGATTGATGGCGGATGTGGCTAGTTGATAGAGCTTGGCGTTTTTGCGTGCGATGACGGCGGCGGCGATCAGGGTCATGCCGCGGCAGACCATGTCGACCGGAATGACGTCGAGGCATTTGCGTTCGTTGGTGGGGAGCTGGCGAAAATTTGTGCCGAGGAGGTAGGAGAGCGGGCCGGAAGTGTTGATGCCTTCGTTCCAGCCGGCGAAGGGAGAGCGCTCGGAGCTTTCGACAATCGAAGGGCGGACGACAGCGATGGGCAGGTCGCGGCCGTGTTTCGAAAGCATGGATTCGCCGAGACTTTTTGTGAAGGTGTAGATGTTCGGCCAACCGAGATGGAGGGCGCGGCGCATTCCGGCGCGGACGAGGCGATTTTTGGCCCAGCGGACACGATTGCGTTTTAAGACGCCGTCGAGCTCGACGGCTGGGGCCTTGGATGGGTCGGCGCCACGGCCCAGGGCCTGGCGTTGGAGGGCCTTGGTGAGTTCGGGGCTTTGCGAGCGCTCTTCAACGTTTTGAACCATTTCGCGGAGTGAGTCGATTTCACGGTCGGCGTCGAAGTCTTTGTCGTCGGACGGGTTGTAGTTGTCGCGGAGTTCTTCGTCGACGCGGCCGTCGCGCATGCCGACGACGTAGCACGTCGAGAGATGCATGAGCCCGGCGCGGTCACACTTTCGTAAGAAATCGAGCAAGTAGAGCGTGGAATCGACATTGGAGGCGATGGCGTCGCGCAGGTCGGGATTGAAATCGGTGAGGCCGGCGCTGTTGACGACTAGGTCCAGCGAATTTTTCAGGCGGGATTGAGTGGCTTCGTCCATGCCGAGGCCGGGTTGGCTGACGTCGCCTTCGACGACTTCGACTTTTTCTTTGAGGAAGGCGCCGAGGCGGCGGCCGTATTGCTCATGGAGGCCGTCGAGCGTGGGCGATTCTTCGACGATTTTTTCGAAGCGGCGTTGAGCGGTCGTGGTGCGGTTGCGGCGAATCAGCAGCGTGATCTTGCCGATGTTGGGAACGTTTTCGAGGAGATCGACCAGCCAGACTTTGCCGATGAAGCCGGTTACGCCAACCAGGAGGATGTGTTTTCCGGATAGCGTTTCGCGGACGCAGAGGCGGTCGACGCGTGGGACGGTGCCTAGGGCGGCTACGGCGCGGCCGGTTGCGGGGATCGGATGCGCGGAAGATTGTTCTGCGGATTGCAATTTTTGGGGTGCACCGGTCCAGCCGAGGCGCTGCAATAATTTTTCACGGGTGATGCGGCCGTCGATTGTGCCGGGTGCGATCCAGGCGAGCGGGCCGCGGGGGCGGACGACGGGATCGAGCAAGCGTCCGGTGGCGTGGCCGTCGCGAAATTCCATGCGATTGGAAATGAAGAACTCGACGCCGAAGTGCGCGGCGAGGGGGCGCATGATGTGGTCGAGAAGCTGGCCGACGAGGACGACGCGTTGACCGCTTCGGACGATTTCTAAGAGTTTTTCGGCGGCGGCGGGGCGGAGTTTGGGTTTGAGGACGTAGTGGAAATATTCCTCGCCTAGGAGATCGAGACGATCCTGACTGACGCCGCGCAGCAAAGTGTGGAGGAAGCGCGTGGCGAAGGTGCGATTGGCGAAGTAGACGAACGGGCGCGAGAGGGCCATGCCGGCCATGCCCAGGCGACGCGCCCAGCGTTCGGAGAAGCTTTGGGAATTCCAGGTGAAGAAGCCTACCGGGCGCATGGCGCCGACTTGAAGGAGCGAGCCTTCGACGCGCCAGTAGACGGGCTCGCGCGAGGCGGCGGAAACGGTCGTCGATCGAAGGTTTTCGCTCATTCTAGTGAGACGACTGAATCAATTTGCAATCGAAATGCGAACGGCTCGTGCCGGGTGTTGTGGCGCACCTATTCCCTGTCTAAACCCGCGCTGTTCGAACCCGCCTGATTGAATTGCCTGGTTTACCTGGCTGCGAGCCTCGCCTTCGTTCGAACGGTGAAGAACTTAGGGTGGCGGAGTCGTCAGCCTTCAGAAATTGTAAAGTTAGCATTATCAGGGGGCTGTCGCAAGAGAGAGGAGAGTGAGAGATCGTGAAATGTGGTGCGCAAATGAACGAAGAGCCGGCAAGGCCGGCGCCACCCCGGGAGCTCGGCGGACGGCGTTCCTGTGCGAGGTGCGATGAGAAGAGCACAGACAGGAGTGTCTGTGCTATTTGGCGCGGGCACGGCCATGCAGTGCCCTAGACGCCCCAGCCGTAGCGTTCGGCATGTTCGAGGGTGCGCTGCATTTCTTCGCGGAGCATCTCGGTGAAGACCGAACCGCCGACAACGCGGCCGCCGGGGCCGGCGATGTCGGTCGTGCGGTAGCCGTTCGAGAGGACGCGGAAGAGCGACTGGTCGACCCAGTCGGCTTCGAGCGAGAGGCCGAAGGCGTCGCGGAGCATCATGGTGGCGCTGAGGATCGAACCGATTGGGTTGGCGGAGTCGGTGCCGACAAGCGACGGGGCGGAGCCGTGGATGGGTTCAAAGAGCGGGACACTGGAGCCAAAGCTGGCTGAGGGGATCAGGCCGATGGAGCCGACGAGCGCGGCTGCGGCGTCGCTGAGAATGTCGCCGAACATGTTGGTGGTGAGCATAACGTCGAACTGGGCCGGGCGGAGGGTTAGTTGCATCGCGGCGTTGTCGACGTACATGTGCTCTAGGCGGACATCGGGATGGGCGGCGTTCATGGCGGTGACGGTGCGGCGCCAGAGTTGGGAGCTGGCGAGGACGTTGGCTTTGTCGACCGAGATCATGCGTCGGGAGCGCATTTCGGCGCGCGCGTAGGCGAATTTTGCTACGCGCTCGACTTCGGGGACGGAGTAGGACTCGGTGTCCCATGCGCGCTCGATGGCTTGATCGCGCGTGTTGCCACGTTCGCCGAAGTACATGCCGCCGGCTAGTTCGCGGACGATTTCGATGTCGAGTTCGCCGAGGCGCTCGGGTTTGAGCGGGGAGATTAGGCGGAGGGGCTCGAGCAATTTTACGGGGCGGAGATTGACGTAGAGGCCGAGGCCCTGGCGGAGGGCTAGGAGGCCGGTTTCGGGGCGCTTGCCGACCGGGAGAGAATCCCATTTTGCACCGCCCACGGCGCCCAGGAAAATGGCGTCGGCTTTGCGGCAGGCGTCTAGGGTTTCGTTGGGGAGCGGCGAGCCGGTGGCGTCGATTGCTGCGCCGCCTACGGGGAATTCTTCGAAGTCGAATTGATGGTGGAATTCGTGGCCGGTTTCGCGGAGAACGGTGGCTGCGGCTTTGGTTACTTCTGGGCCGATGCCGTCACCTGGCAAGAGGACGATGGTCTTCTTCATTGCACTACCCCAATTCTGCGAAATCGAATTTCACTACCGAGTCAAAGAACCGCGTGTGCGGTGCTTGGGTGTCGCCGGCTCGCTTGGCTTACGCCACCGTGGTGGCTTGCTTCTCCGGCACGCTGCTTACGCCGCGGCGGATGACTTCGTGCGCGATGGCGACGAGGTCGCGCTGGCGGACTTGCTTGGACTGATCGGCTAGCGCGGTTACGCGGCGGTAGCATTCGGCGAGTTCGGCGGGCGTGGGGTCGTATCCGAGGTCACGCAGGCTTGTTTTGAGCGCGTTGCGACCGGAGTGTTTTCCCAGCACGAGAGCGCGCGCGGGTACACCTACCGTTTGTGGCGAAATAATTTCGTATGTCAGCGGATTTTTAATGATGCCGTCCTGGTGGATGCCGGCTTCGTGCGCGAATGCGTTGGCGCCGACGACGGCTTTGTTTGGCGCGACCTGCGCGCCGGTTATTTCGGTGAGCATGCGGCTCGTCGGGAAAAGATGCTCGAGGTTGATTTGGGTCGCGACGCCGAAGCTTTCTTTGCGCACGGCGAGGGCAACGACGACTTCTTCGAGCGACGCGTTGCCGGCGCGCTCGCCGATGCCGTTGATCGTACATTCAATTTGACGGACGCCGGCGCGAACTGCTGCGAGGGAATTCGCTACGGCCATGCCGAGGTCGTCGTGGCAATGCGCGCTGAGCGTGATTCCTGGCGGATCACCAAGAAACTCGCGGATGCGGGTGAACATCGCGCCGTATTCCTCGGGAACGGCATAGCCGACGGTGTCGGGGAGATTGAGGATTGTGGCGCCGGCGTCGACCGCTTCGCGGCAGACCTCACAGAGGAAGTCGATGTCGGTGCGGCCAGCGTCTTCGGCGGAAAATTCGACTTCGGCGACGTGCTTGCGGCCCTCGCGCACCATCGCGCCGATTGCTTCGAGGCACTTCTCGCGAGTCATGTGGAGCTTGACCTGGAGGTGAAGGTCGGAGGTGGCGAGAAAGATGTGGAGGCGGGAAGCGGCGGCGGATTCGAGGGCTTCGACGGCGGCGGCGACGTCTTCTTTGCGGGCGCGGGCGAGGGCGGCGATCGGGACATCTCGGACTTCCTTGGCGACCATGCGAACGGCTTCGAGATCGCCGCGCGAGGCGATTGGGAATCCGGCTTCGATCACGTCCACGCCAAGGATCGACAACTGCTTCGCCAGGCGGATTTTCTCCGCAGTGTTCATGGAAAAACCGGGCGATTGCTCGCCATCGCGGAGCGTGGTGTCAAAGATGCGTACGACGTCCATGGATGTTCCCCCAACCTAAGTAATGCCAAAGCGGGGGCGGTTAGTCAAATTTATCTTTATTCTGCATTTGATAATTCTGTCTTATACTACGGATTGATGGATTTGGCCGTTTCGGGGGGAATTCGCCCTGATTTGGAGATTTACCGGTGGATTTGAGCGAACTCCAGGTTTTTCTGATGGTCGCAAAGGAAGGCAGCTTCTCGCGCGCGGCGGAGCGTCTTTACCGGACGCAGCCTGCGATCAGTCTGGGGATTCGCAAGCTCGAAGACTCGCTGGGGCAGCCGCTCTTTGTGCGCGGGTCGCGGCCTGTCCGGCTTACCGACGCGGGAGCACTGCTAAAGGAGTACGCCGAACGGCTGCTGAATTTGCGGGACGAAGTGAAAAAGGGGCTCACGGAACTCGAGGGTCTCAAGCGAGGCGAGTTGTCCCTAGGCGTCAATGAAAGTTCGATCCATGCGTTGCTTCCGGCGCTGTCCCAGTTTCGCGAGGCGCATCCGGGGGTACAAGTTCGAGTACACCGGATGTTTTCGCGCGATATTCCGCATGAGGTGCTGAACTACCGGCTTGACGTGGGCGCTGTTTCGTTCGTGCCGCGCGAGCCGCAGCTACTGGCGACGGAAATTTTGAAGGATGAGCTCGCGCTTGTGGTGCCGTTGAAGCATCCATTGGCGAAGCGGCGCGAAGTGGATATCGCCGATCTCGGGCACGAGACTTTCGTAGGACATATCGTCGAGTCGCCGTTTCGACGGCGCGTGATCGAGCTTTTTGCGCGGCACCGGACGATGCTGAACATGCCGATCGAAATGCCGACGATTGAAAGCATCAAGCGTTTTGTGCAGATGGGGATGGGCGTGGCGATCGTGCCGCGCATGTGCGTGCAATGGGAAATCGAGCACGGCTGGATGAAGGAAGTGAAGGTGCGGCAGATGAGCATGCCGCGCCATGTTTATCTGGTGTCGCGCCGCGGTGCGCGATTGCCGCACGCTGCGGCTGAATTGATGCGCATCCTGAAAGCTGAGTAACTCGCCTTTGCAACGCTATCTCTGAGCCCATCCATTGCGCTAGGATATGCGTCTAATCCAACGTAACACTGGCATCCCCTGGATCTGGTGCCGCGCCACAAACAAATGACTGGGCTGATCGCCATCCTCGGTTTTGGATTTCTGCTGGGAATGCGGCATGCAACCGATCCGGATCACGTGATCGCGGTATCGACCATCGTCAGCCGCGAGCGGTCGGTGTTCAAGGCCGGACTGATCGGCATCCTTTGGGGTGTCGGGCATACGATCACGATTCTCATCGTCGGGGCTGCTATTATTTTGTTTGGCATTGCGATCCCGACTCGGTTGGGTCTCACGATGGAGTTTTCCGTCGGGCTGATGTTGATCCTGCTGGGCGTTTTGAATCTGACCGGCGCGCTGGCTTGGATCACCGACAAATTTTCGCCGGCACACCCGAAGGTTGAAGGCAGCCACGCGCATCTGCATGAACACGATGCGAAGTTGCACCTTCACTGGCACACGCACGCGGGAGAAACGCAGCATCACGGCGAAAGCCTGAGTCCTCCGCGCTGGCTCGACAAATCGCCAGCGACGCTTGGACTGTTCCACACTTGGCGCCCCCTGTTTATCGGACTGGTGCACGGGCTGGCCGGATCGGCCGCCGTCGCGCTGCTGGTGCTCAGCACGATTCGCAATCCCAAGTGGGCTGTGCTTTATCTGTTGATCTTTGGAGTCGGCACGGTTGCGGGGATGATGCTGATCACCGCGGTGATTTCGCTGCCGTTTTCCTTCGCGGGGTACAAGTTTGCGTGGCTGAATAAGGGACTGATCTTCGGGTCGGGCCTGCTGAGCCTGGCGTTTGGGGTGTTCGTCTGCTACCAGATCGGGTTTGTGGATGGGCTTTTTACGAGCCATCCAACCTGGACGCCAAGCTGAGCTTTAAGGCTGTTACTTCGCCGCAACGGCCTGGTCTACGCTCGCATACAAGGGCAACAACTTCATCAATCCCGATACTTGCATTACCGCGGTGCCTTGCGTCGTCAATGCCGCCAACCCCAACTTCTTGCCATGATTGCGGCGGCTCACAAAGAGCGAGACTAGTGCGCCCACTCCGGCCGAATCAAGAAACGAGCATCCACTCATGTCCAATATAAGGACGGCGGCGGGTTCGGGGCGCATCGTAGCGATAAAGTCGTGGACGGTTTCGAGGCCGAGCTTTCCATTGAGGCGGACTACAAGGATCTCGCTATTCTCTCCGGCGGCGCGTTCCAATTCGAGTTGGGCTATTGGCATAAGCCGTGAAGGCTAGCGGAAATCGGCGCGGCTTTCATTAATATTCTGTAACACGGCGAAAGCGAGGAACGTCACGCCCATCCAATTGACCTTCACCGTCGACTGATCCCTGAGCCGACGATTCGCTCGTCACGAATGAACAAAAAAACGGGGAGCTCGAGATGCCCCCCGCCAAACCACGAACGATTTTTCTATCTCAGCTACTTCGCCGCCGAAATCCGATATACCGCCTGCGCCCCATCATCGGAGACCAGCAACGACCCATCCGGTGCGACCGTAACTCCGACCGGCCGGCCGTTTACATTTCCTTTCGCAGGATCAGGAACCAAGCCCGTCATGAACGGCTGCGGATCGCCCGACGGCTTACCATCCTTGAACGGAATGAACACAACTTGATATCCGGCGCGCTGCGAGCGGTTCCATGAGCCGTGCTCGCAAAGAAATACGCCACCCTGATAGCTCGTTGGAAATTGCTTGCCGGTGTAAAACGCAAACTGCAGGGGCGCGCGGTGGGCACCGAGCAGCACGTCGGGAATGATCGCTTTCGCCACCAGCTCCGGCTTTTGCGGATTCACGCGCGGGTCGACGTTGCTACCGATGTAGCTGTAGGGCCAGCCATAAAAACCGCCGTCCTGTACCGAGGTGAAATAGTCCGGCGGGAGATCGTCGCCCAAACCGTCGCGCTCGTTCACGCTCGTGAACAAAACGCCGGTTGTCGGCTCGATCGCGATGCCAACCGGATTCCGGAGTCCCGTCGCATAAAGCCGAGCATTCTTGCCATCGGGATCGCAGATCGTGACCGCTGCGCGGCGCATGTCGCTCTCGATGTCGATGTTCGATTGTGAACCCACGCTGACGAACAGATGTTTTCCGTCGGCGCTGAACGCCACCGCGCGGGTCGAATGACCGCGCCGCGGCAAATCCATGATCTTCTCAGCGTCGCCCAGCTTCTTCGAATTCACCGGATCGAACTTGTAGCGAAGCACCGCGTCGGTATCACCGACATAGATGTAGTCGTCGTGAAACGCGATGCCGAACGGCTGATCCAGCCCACTCAGGAACGTCTCGCGATTCGTCGCTCCGCCTTTATTCTCAGGATCGCGCAAGATGTAAATCGAGTTGCCGTGCGTGTCGGCCAGGAAGACGTCTTTTCCATTTGGAGCGACAGTCAGCCAGCGTGGCTCATTGAAATCGGTCGCGAAGATGTTGATCTTGAATCCCGCGGGCACCGTCGGCAGAAATCCCTTCGGCGGCTTGGCTTCTTCCGGCGGATTCCCGGCTGACTTTGTGGCGAAAGGCGCCGGCAACTGTGGCTTCAGCCCATGCGTCACTTGACCACACAAAATTCCCGGCGCTGCGAGCAAGATTCCGAATGCTGCGATACGTGGCACGATGCATCGTACGGGCGCGGACATAAGCATCTCCTCAGAACTGACGTCGAATTTCACCCCTAGGATGCCTCAACCTGACTTTCGGTTCTAGTAGCGGTGGCCCGTATTCGATCGACGCGAGGTCTCAACCGCCGTATCGTCTCGATCGCGCGATATCACGCAAAAGACCGTCAACACCGCTAGTTAATACCTCTCTGACGACACGCGACATCGTGTTTACATCCCGCCGGTGCCCGAACGCATACAGTAAAAGTCGACCTGGAAATTTCAGACCAACGACCTGCGTCCACGGTCGAAGAACGTGAGGATCCCATGAAAATTCTGCCCGGTTTTCTCAGCCTGTGTTTCGTCGCGCTCACAGCCGGCACCGCAACCGCCGCGCCGGCGGCCAAACCCTTCACCGTCGATATCAAGAACAGCAGCGGCCAGGTCGTCGGCACCGCCACGCTTTCCGAAGCTCCGCACGGTGTTCGAATCAAGCTCGACATCAAGAACCTTCCGCCCGGTGAGCATTCGCTGCACATCCACCAATTCGCGAAGTGCGAAGGTCCCGACTTCAAATCCGCGGGTTCTCACTTCAATCCGAGTGGTGCAAGCCACGATCACGGATCGCTTCCGGCTGGCGACATCCCCGACTTTTCGTTGATCGTTGCTCCCGATGGCACAGCTCACGCCAGTGTCGTTGCGCCCAACGTTACCCTCGGCGAAGACGATCATTCGGTTTTCAGCAACGGCGGCACCGCGATGGTCATCCACGCCGTGGCCGTCGAAGCCAGCAGCGCGGCGCCACCGCGTATTGCGTGCGCAGTAATCGTCAAGCCTTAAAAAGCCGTTGACACGAACAATCCTCGGTAAGATCGCGGCCCGGGTCAGCAATCAGGATCCGGGCCTTTTGTTCCTCGAGCGAGTTGCAACAGAGATCTCGGATTTTGAATCTTTCAACGCCTCACTCCATCCAATTTGCCTGGTAACCCGGACAACTTGACCCGCATCCAACGGAGCGTTTCCGGCGTATTTTCTAGAGTGAGTGTTGTCGTCGCAGCAGTACCGAGGAGTTACACCATGCGTAGCCCATACATCGGCAAAGCCTTCGCCGTCATCGTGATCGTGGCGTTTCTCGGTTGGACCGCGGTTCGCTCCATTGGCGCAAAGCCGGTCGAGCCAAAATTTCCGTTCCCGAAGCCTACCGCCGACGAACCACTCGCCAGTGCCAAGGGGCAGGAAAAAGTCGTTCTGGCGGGCGGATGCTTCTGGGGGGTTCAAGCCGTTTTCCAGCATACCAAGGGGGTCATCTCGGCCGTTTCCGGATATTCCGGCGGCCATGTCGAGCATCCCGGGTATGAAATGGTCAGCACCGGCCTCACCGGCCACGCCGAATCCGTCGAAGTCGCCTTTGACCCATCGCGAATTTCTTTCGGGCAGATTTTGATGGTGTATTTCTCGGTTGTTCACGACCCGACTCAGCTCAATCGCCAGGGACCCGATACCGGCTCGCAATATCGGTCCGCGATTTTCTACACCAGTGACGATCAGAAGCGTATCGCCACAGCGTATGTCGAACAGCTAAACGCCGCGAAAACGTACCCGAGCAAGATCGTCACGCAGATCGCGCCGTTCACGGCTTTCTATCGCGCTGAGGAATATCATCAGGACTACCTCGCGTCGCACATGAGCCAGCCTTACATCGTTTACAACGACCTGCCGAAACTGGCCAACCTCAAAAAAGATTTCCCCGAGCTCTACGTTAAAAACTAATTCGAGAAAAGTGGAATCGAGTGAAACAAAAAGGCGGTCAGCCGAAACAAAGGCTGGCCGCTTCGTCGTTGGAGCGCCGCAGGCGCGCTATTCTATTTCTGTCCTTTCGAGCGTTTCGGTATCCCAACATTCGAACAACCTACTTCGCGTCCGGACGCTCTGTAACCGCTTTTGCCCCACCGCCCGGCAACCGGGACTTCCTTCCTCCCGCCTGTTCCCCCTGCAGAAGCTGCGGAATCCCCGCATACGCGTAGATCGTCGGCGCATGGTTCTGCATCAGCCCGCCTGTGTCCGCCGTTGGCCCGTAATTGCTGTGCAGATCGCGGTCCAGCATACGCAGCATCGCCATCTGCTGCCCGCGATGATGTGACGTGTGCATAATGCGCCGCGTCATCACCCACGCGCGCGATCGCGCCACATCGAAGAATTTCGTCTCGCCCTCCCACCATGCTTCATCCTTTGCTCGAAAAACTTCAAGTCGCTTGCCGCTATCCTCCGCATAGCGCTTGATGAACTCCAGCCGCGTCTCCGAAGCGGGCAGAGGCGGCGCACCGACATCCACACCCAGCATCGTGCGGCACCACAAATCCTCGCTGACGCATTGATGCACCATCTGCTCGCGCACGCTGCGCCCGCGCGGATCGCCCATCTTCGGACGCACAATCAAGTCCTCGTCGTGAAATTCGCTCCACACACTCAACACCTTCACCCGCTCGGTCTCGTACGTCTCTACAAAAAATTCATATCGCATCGCTGCCCCCAAGAATTCGCGTCACAAATTTCAACATGGCCCGTTCGAAATCTCACGTAGCCCGCGTACCATGCCACCTTCACCGCAACCTATCGCCCCGCCACGTGTTTCCATTACTGCAACGCAGTGGTGGCGTCGACCGCAGCCCACGTTCGCCGCACAAGCATCCAATTCGCAGTTTTGTCGTGCGAGGATCACCCTCGCAGATCTGACGGAGGATTCATGCTCAAGAAAGCCGTTTTATCCACCATTGCACTCGTCTTTGCCCTGGCGTTTGGTGCTTCTCTGCGCGCGCAAGGTTGGGACTATCTCGGCGACGCTCACGTGGACGGTGGTCGAGACCACGACAGCATTCACGTCGGCAAGCATGATGGCCGATTCCGCGCCGTCCAGATCCGCGTCAATGGCGGCGCTGTTTATTTCGACCGCGTCTTTGTCCACTTCCACGATGGCTCGCATGAGGAACTCTTGATCCGGGATCGCGTCCCGTCCGGCGGTTCTACGCACGCCATCGATCTTCCCGGCGAGCGCCGCGTCATCGAATCCGTCGAACTCTGGTATGGCAAAGATCGCTGGGAGCATCGCCCCAAGGTAAGCCTCTTTGGTCTCCGCTAACATTCCATCACCAGCCACACGGGGCGCGGCATCGCTGCGCCCCTACTTGGCTACCGTGTCGACATCTCAACCGTTCCCTGTTCGCTGACTCACTCCAACATCCGAATTAATTCCCTCTCTTCTTCTCCCAATAAGTAAAACGCGATAAATTTCATCCCGGCTTCATTCGACGCATTGTCGAATCGCAGCATCTTCACATTCGCCGGCTCGAAAAACGCATCGCCAGCTTTCAACGTCTCGCTCCCCCGCCCTTCAATCTGAATCACCGCGGAACCCTCGGCGATATAACCGACCACTGGGCAAGGATGCAGGTGCACTCCCGTCTTTTGTCCGGGATGAAACTCTATTTCTTTGATCTCGATCTTCCCGACTTTTTTCGCCCGCTGCAGAATTGCCGTGAACAACGGCTTTCGAACAATGGTTTCCTTCGCGCATTTTGGGTCTGCCACGGTCTTTCTCCCTCTCAAATCAGATGCAGCCGCCATCCGGTTTGCTATCCGATTTTAGGGTTAAAACTCCCGCCCACACCCATCGTCGAGGTCGCCTATTGACGCGCCACGTATGTTTTGCTCTCCTTCTCTTAGCCTGCTGCCATGATTTTCCGTCACTACGTTCCCGCCGCGCCGCTTTCCCACTTCATCGATTTAATGTGGTTCGGCGCTGACTACATCGTCCCTCACACCCTCGAGCGCGTTCTACCCACTGGCGACATGTCCCTGATCATCAACCTCCATGAAGACCGTACGCGCATTTACGACGCCGACGATCCACGTAAGTACAAAACGCTGAACGGTGCCATCGTCGTTGGCGCCTATTCCAGCTTCAATGTGATCGACACGGCGGAGCAGCGCTCCACGATTGGCGCCGCCTTCAGACCCGGCGGTGCATTTCCCTTTTTCAATCTTCCCGCAGGCGAGCTGGAAGATAACAACGTTTCGCTCGAAACGCTTTGGGGCAGGGAGGCAGCGTCCACTTTGCGCGAGCGTCTTCTCGCTGCCCCCTCGCCCGAAAGGAAACTCGAAATCCTCGAGCGCGCTCTTCTCGACCGCGTCGTCGCGCCGCTGGATTCCACGCATCCTGCCGTAACGTTCGCTGTCCGCAATTTCCGCCATTGCCCTCAACGACCTATTTCAGCCGTCACCGAACAGATCGGGCTCAGCGATCGCCGTTTCATTCAACTGTTTTTTAGCCAGGTAGGCATGACTCCCAAACGCTTCTGCCGCGTCCAGCGCTTTCAACAGGTCCTCCGCAAAATCACAGGCAGCAGCGGCACAGCCGCCGCCGCGATTGACTGGCCCGAAATCGCCCTAACCTGCGGGTACTTCGACCAATCCCATTTCATTCACGATTTCCGCGCCTTCTCCGGCATCAACCCCTCGACCTACGTCGCTAACAAGACCCAGTTCCAGAACCACGTCGCGCTTTAGCGCATGCACAAATAGAGAGAGGGTGTGTTCGACGCATCCGGACACGCCCTCGTCATGATGCAATTGAGTCAAGGCGATTAAGGAATATTCAATTCCATCCCCGGCTTGATCTTGTCGGGATCTGGAAGCGTTTCCTTGTTGGCATTCACGATCTTCATGTACTGATTCGGGGCGCCGTAGAAGTGCTTGCTGATTTTCGATAGGTTGTCGCCATCCTGTACCGTATAGGTTCGCGCAGCCGCGACTGCCGAGCTCCCTCCGCCCGCGGCAGCCGCGGCCGCTGCTTCTGGCGCTTGAATGTCCGCGGTCAGGTCCGAAAAGTTAGGATCGACAAGCTTGATCTGATCCCAGATTTTGTTCTTCACGTCCTGCGAAGCTGCGGCAACACGGATGAACAGTTTGTCGCCCTCCATGTTGACGTTCTGCAATTGCGTGTTCTGCTGCTGCTTGATGAAATTTAACACCGATCGATACTTCGCCTTTAATTCTTCAAACTTATCCGCCATGTGATTTCCCTTTCATTGCGCGCGCTACGTAGACCTGCTTTAACTCGCAATCTGGTCGCTTTTGCACCGATCCGCTGGAACCAACGAGGGTGGAGTGGGATGGGAACGTACTACTTCAATCTGTCGCAGACAAGGCAGCACCGGTTCTGCGCCCGGATTTCGGCTTAGCAAAGATCACCTGTCGATCGGCAATCTGCAATTTATGTTTATACATTGTAAAAACACTCTGCGAGTTAATCCACTTCGTCATACTCACCGTACTACCAATCACGAAGGAAAGCGGCGGCCCGGTCTCTCGCACCGGGGACGATGGGTGTCGTCATCCGCTCTGTTCTTCGAATCTCGCGAATGGGGAAAGTGTATGAACAATGTAGATGCTACGGGTGTGTCCAGAATTTCCGCTGAACCAAAATCCAATGAACAAAAACCCAGCGATCGCCGCTCGTTCCTGAAACGCGCGACTATCGTCGGCGCGACGGGTCTTTTTGGATTCGATGGCCTTATGAGCCTCGCATCCGCTCAACCAAAATTCAGCCGCCCCGAAGGAAACGAAGCTGGCGTCGAGAAAGGTGACTTCGACATTCTCATCGCCGCTCAAATCGCCGAAGCTCTAGCCGTCACCACCTACTTCAACATCATCGAGCTCGCACCGTTCTTCAACGGTCTGGCCAAGGACGACCAGGGCTACCTCGTCAACGCCATGAACGAAGAGATGTCTCACTTCCTCCTTGAAAAGTCCGTCACCCAGACACACACTCCATTCACATCGTTCTTCTATCCGAAAGGCATGTTCTCCAGCGCGCAGACGACGCTGAACACGCTCGTCACGCTCGAAGATGCTTTCATCGCCGCCTACCTCGTCGGCGTTCGAAACTTCAGCACGCCCGATCTCCGCGTCACTGCAGCTCGCATCATGGGCATCGAAAGCGATCACCGCACGTTGGCTCGCGTTCTCGGCCCCGACGTCGCAGCAGCCAACGGTGGCCCGATCGAGACTATCACCGGCCTGCAAGGCATCGCCGAAAAGGTCGATCCGCCAAACAACAACACCTACGAACGCACTCAATGCTGGACCGACATCAGCCAGGCTCTCACTGCGCTGACCCCATTCGTAGATATCGCCACTGCTGAAAAAGCCGGCTTCGACGTAAGCCGCTCCTTCGTCTTCGACTCCTTCCAACCTCGCATCCCGAATTCCTTGGGCGACTTCATCTCCTTCAAAGGCTGCTAGCAGCCGGCACAATATACCCGCCGGGACACTACGCGACGGTCAGCCACACTCCGTGTGCGGGCGCAGCTTCGCTGCGCCTTACACGGGGGAACCGCTCTGATTCAATTCTGGAGGGCACGCCTCACCAGAACCGATAGTGCCGGGATCCTTGCCAACTCTTCGAATCACCCATCCGCGATCCTCGAAATGCACAAACGCAATTTTTGCGGTAAATTCTCTCCGAAAAAATCGTCTATGCCCAAGTCCAACAAGATCTCCGCCGGCCTCCTGATGTACCGCCGCAAATCCAACGCGTTCGAATTCCTTCTCGTCCACCTCGGCGGCCCTTTCTGGACAAAAAAAGACGCCGGCGCCTGGTTTCTCCCCAAGGGCGAAGTCAATCCCGGCGAAGATGAGCGATCCGCAGCCATTCGCGAGTTCACCGAAGAGACCGGCTTCGCGCCGTCTGAGAAGTTAATCCCGCTCGGCACCGTCAAGCACAAGTCCGGCAAAGTCGTTCACGCGTGGGCGTTCGAAGGCGACTGCGACCCCGTCGCGGTCCGCAGCAACACATTTGAAATGGAATGGCCCCCGCGCTCCGGCAAAAACCAAACATTCCCCGAAATCGACCGGGCCGCTTTCTTCACCCTCGAAACAGCCCGCGAGAAAATGCACCCGTCCGAATTCCCGCTCCTCACTCGCCTCCTCGAACTCCTTGCCGCATGACACAAGCAGACGTTAGTACGCTGGCTTTCTTGCCGGTTGTTCATCTTTGGGGCGCTCTTCTCCATCACACCAATTTGGTTCTCGCCAAGCCCCTTCTTCTGCGACACCTTAGTTTCGCAAATGCACGCGCGAACGGAGCACTCCATGAACGAAACCGCACAGCAATACACCCAACGCATCCTGAGTCACGTCGAAGGCAAGGATCCCATGAAGGTCCAGGCCGCTACTCCCAAACGCCTGGAGGCACTAATCAAAAACGTCTCGCCCGCGAAACTGCGCAAGCGCCCCGCCCCCGGGAAATGGTCCGTCACTGAAATCCTCGCCCATCTCGGTGACGCCGAAATCGTCACCGCGTGGCGAATCCGCAGCATCCTCGGCGCCCCCGGAACGCCGATTCAGGCCTACGATGAGAATGCGTGGGCCGCCGCAGCCCGCTACAATGAGCGCAACCCGCGCCAATGCCTCGAAGTCTTTCGCGCCGTCCGCGACGCCAATCTCAACGTTCTTAAATCCTTGAAGCCCGATCAGTGGAAGCACCACGGTCTGCATGCCGAACGCGGCGAAGAGACAATCGAGCGCATTCTCCACATGATGGCCGGCCACGACCTGAACCATCTCCACCAGATCGAAGCCATCTTGAAGCCGTCGAAGTAGTACCAGCGTGGCGTGTCAATGGGCGAACTCAAACGCGCGTAGCGGCGCACGCGTAATTGCTATGCGTCGATTACTTCTTCTCGCCAGCCTTCGCCGGCTCGACCGATTTTCCCTCTGCGGCTTTCTCCGCCGGCCTTCTCTTCCACCAGAGTGGGCACAAAATGTGGCACAACATCCACGGATGTGAACCCCGTATTGCGATCCAGATCTGCGTTGTGGAGTGTCTGCCTTCTATGCAGAGGGTCGGGAGTTCGAGTCTCCCCGGGCGCGCCATTTTTGTCACTGTTTATAAGGCGCTTTGCAATTCGGCGAAAATCGACGTTTAGAGGAAATGTCTCAGGGGCACTCTAGGGTCACTGGGATTACAGGGGCACTTCAAGAAAAAGACGTTCGCTCCGCCACCGCTTACGAAGGATGGTGGTGTGAAAGTCAGGCTGTCTTAGGTACGTTGTGTAACCCATGTCTCAGAGCCGAACATGAATGGAATGGTGGGCCTGGGTGGACTTGAACCACCGACCTCGCGCTTATCCGTATTGCGGTCGTTAGCACTTCCAGCAGAAATGCAGTTTTTTTAAAGAACATGGGCGCTTGCGTCGGTATCCGCCGCTACGCGTGTTCCTGTTGCTGGATTTTTATGCCCGGTTACATGGCGAAAACGCCGCCCACGGACTATAGTCTTCCATCCTTCTATCGCGTCAACTATTCTTGCCGAATGTGATTGTTGATCCACGCGAGAATTGGCCCGAAACGGAACTCTCCTCTTGCGATGGAATGCATCATAAACTCGTACGCTGCAAGGGGTCTCACTTCAAGGTCATATCCATTAACTAGCAAAAAGGTGTGTGCCGTGGCGAAGGCGATACGCTTGTTACCGTCGAGGAAGGGATGATTGTTGGCTAGCGATTCCATCAGCGCGGCTGCTTCCTCGGCGATCGTGTTGTAATACCCGATCTGTGGGCGGAAAACGGCGGACTCGAGGAGCCCTTTATCCAGGAGTCCATGAGCCCCGCCGTAGTTTTCGATTAGCTGATGATGGATCTGCAGGACTTCGCCCACGGTTAGGTAGACCCGTTCCGCCATTTACTCGGCCAGCCTCCGATACAGATCCCGGAATTTTTCATTGGAGCGGCGGAACGCAGCAATCGCTTCCGGTCGTACCGTGCGCTGAGAGGGAACCACGTTATGAATGTAATACTCGATGGCCTTCTCCAGCAGGAATCTCTGGGATTGTCCGTTTTCTTTCGCGACCGCGACGAATTCCTTATACAGCTTCGCGTTGATTGCAGGACCTATCTTGACAGTCGCCCGGTTAGCCATGGTGCGCCTCTGGACTTTATCCTAAACCCGCCGGTGGAGATGTCAAGACAAATCTAGATTGTGCTAGACAAGCGTCGGCACACCAGTTTAAGGGCTTTCGAGGCGGGAGAGCGGGACCCATAATACGCGGTCCGTTGAAGTCAATATGGGTCGTTTTCTCGCGGATGGGTGAAGCACGCCGATTTGGTGGCGCAGAGCAATTGGATCCGGCCAAACGTGAAGTTGACAAACGGTTGACAAAACGGTCTTTTTGAGAGGGTCCCCGAACAGGGGGAAAGGGGAGAATCGCCGCGTATTTACTGGGTTTGAATGGTGGGCCTGGGTGGACTTGAACCACCGACCTCGCCCTTATCAGGGTAACGTGGTTAGGCTTTACAACAACATACATGACCGCGGGGACTGCCAAACACCGCGTAAGTCGTAGAAGAATTCGCATTCTGTGGGTCGGGTTGTGGGTTGGAAAAAGTCTTCGAATGTGCTCTTGAGTGGGCGACGGGCCGGCAAGCGTTGACCATTCATCCGAGGAATGTCGGGCGAGGCAACCAGTACCAAACACTCAGTGCAGAATTGGGCGCTTTTTGGATTCGCTGATTTCAAAGTCATTCGTGCCGCATAGCAATTTCGCGAAGCCGTTTCTTACCTGCACCACATCGATGTGCCCGGTAATCGGCTCGGACGATTCGGGCAGAGTCACAAAAAATCCTCGGGACTTGTAGTAGGCAATTTCCTCGGCCGTCAGGTAGACGGGGACCTCGCAGGCGACCGTGCAGGAGTCGTTGGCCAACATGAAATCCTGTACGGCGGGATGGCGCTCACGGTACCGCAAGATCGTTCGCGAGGTTCTGCTTCTCGATCCGCTCGAGGGGAAGGATTTCAAAGCGGGACTTGGACGACCTCATCGCGGCGGACTCGGGGAACCGGGAAGCGATCTCCGATGGGCGGCCGTCAGGTGCGGCCTGACGCTGAGGCTCGAGATTCGCTGCGGGATCCCCCTTTGACGCCTTTCAGTCCCACGAGAGAAACGAAATATCCCCCGCAGTCTTTGCGCGAATAGATCTGCAACCGCCGGAAACAGTTCTTGCGGAGGCCGCGCTTGATGATCCGGCGCCCGTCGCAAGTTGGGCAGAAATCCGCTTTGGCCTGGATGGTTGGACCGAGGCTCCGAGCTCTTTTCATTGAGGGACCACTCCTGCTGCCGAGCAGATCGGAGAACTGGACACAGGTTCCGCCGCTGCGTGACGGCTTTGTCAGCGCTCCGTCCCGCAAGCTGGCGTGCTGGGCCTCCGCCTGCGCTTTGGCCTCTGGAGTCTTGGCCTCGGTTAGCCGAATGGCGTCGCTTCTCCGTCGCAAAACGCTACCTGTTTCAACCGGTTGCTAGAGGGCTAATCTGTCTCGCATGTATTTCGTATCAGAGTACAATTTCGGCTTACTTCTGATCAACCTTTGCAAAGAACTTCCGTATATCGGCAACCAAGAGATCGGGCTGCTCCAGAGCCGCGAAGTGTCCGCCCTTCGGCATGGCTGTTTTTTGTACTATGTTGTATGTTTGAGAAATCCAGCTAGACGGCGGGACAGCCACCTCCTTCGGAAAATCCGCATACCCCACAGGAGTCTCCAAGTGTGGCGTCGGTACCATTTCCCGTATGGTGAGCCGGTTTTCACGATAAATTCGCATGGCGGAGCCGATCGTGCCGGTCACCCAGTAGAGCGTAACATCGGTTAAAAATGTGTCGCGATCCACAGCCGTAAGAAAATCGCCGGTGTTGTCCGTAAGCAGTTGAAATTTGCCAATCATCCAGGCCAGCCACCCAACTGGGGAGTCAGTAAGGGCGTAGGCAAGAGTCTGCGGTTCACTGGCCTGGAGGAAAAAAAAGCTGCTCTCTTCCCGGTCAAAGTAGGAATACCGTTTCCGCTCAGCATCGCTCATTTTCGCAACGGCTTCCTGGTTCGGCGGTGGCACGTAAATCTGATTTAGATGCAACCCGATCACGTGCGTGGGCGCCTGGCAAGCCATGTCTTGGGCTATCGCCGAACCCCAGTCACCACCCTGGATGCCGAACTTGGAATAGCCCAAACGATCCATCAGAACAACCAAAGCCTTCGCAATACGCTGTGGGCCCCAGCCACGGGTTGTGGTAGGTCCGGAATATCCAAAGCCAGGAAGCGAAGGAACGATAACGTCAAATGCCGGGCTATTTTGGTCCTTGGGATGGGCGAGCGGCCCAATGAGCTTCTCAAATTCCAAAATCGAGCCGGGCCATCCGTGAATCAGCATCAACGGTATAGCGTCGGGGCGAGGAGAGCGCTGATGGATAAAATAGATCTGCTGTCCATCAATTTCCGTTGTGAACTGGTCGAACTGATTGATCTTCGCTTCTTGCGCACGCCAATCGTAGCCGTTCTGCCAATAGTCCGCGAGTTCCCGAACCATCTTGATGTCGGCGCCGTACTCCCAGGTCGTGCCCGGAAGTTGATCGGGCCACTTGGCTTCCGCCAAGCGGTGGCGAAGATCAATTAGAACACCGTCGGGAACATGTATTTTGAACGGCCGGATTGGGGCAGGTTCCGGCTTTGCCGGCGGTTGCGTTTGTCCCAGTGCGATTGCGGAGGGTAAAAACAACGCAGCCAGCAGAAGCCTTGGGCACTGCCCGACCATCCTTTTCGCTTTCTCGAATCCGGTTTTCATCATGCTCTTGCGTCACTCAATGATTCCGTGGCTCAACACAGATGGCCCGCCTTACATCCGATCCGGAGTTCCATCCGACCACACGCCGGTGGGAACGACGAAATTGTCCATCGGTTCCGGGTCACCCAGGAACTGTGGAGTTAGAAATATCGGAGAGTTCGGGAATTTAAACGAGACATGGTTTGAGTCGTCAATCGAATTTGCGCCCCATACTGCACCGTCCATGAGCGGCGTGTAAAACATGAGATGAGCCATGTTGTGCCCACCACCATCATTCAGATATGCATCTTTCGACATCATGAAGCACATCGCCCCGGCCTCGAGAGCGGGCAATTCTTTTTTTTCCATCGCGGCCTTAATACTTTCCTTGATCTCAGCTTTCGATTTTCCCGCCAAGACTAATTTTGTCCTGAAGTAGGTGTACGGCACGACCGTACGCGCGGCCGGGGGATTGAAGCACTCCGCGCCGCGAGTCTTAGGGCTCCAAAACTCTGGGCTGTTGAATGAATTCATCCAACCGCGCTCTACAATGCAGATAAAGCCGTTCTTGCCTTCGACCGCCGTTTCGTAGCCATTTTTCCCCAGGATTACAACCGTGGCATCACGGGAAATGGATGACGGCGCCGCGCTTCGCGCCAAGGCGATCTCGGCGTCTCGATCCATCAGATACTTTTCAATCGGAGCCACGCTCGGATACGGATTCTTGGCGTCCTGTGCCTGGGCGTTCCGGGCGGTACTCATGGAAAGAGCCAGCGCCAAGGCCCACGATGCCATCATCTTAACTGTCTCTCGTTTCATCCGGTTCTCTCCTGGAATCCTTGTGATGCAGGTTTTGCGATGCCGAACGAATATCTAGCTCCAAATCCATGATCACCGAGCACCGTTGATGGCTCACGCTTCCTTTCCATCCCTGTGACTCGACGTAAGTTCGTCGTATGCCTCCGTATAACACTGTGTAATCGTCGTTATAACGAGGCATGCCGTTCGATGAGTTGAGCCACAGCATCGGGCTGCTCATCCGCGACGTAATGTACGCTGTTCTCGATGACTTCGATCTCAACGTTTGCGCACCCATGCGCCCTCAACGCATCGGCGAAGCTTGGCATGAGTTTCTCGAAAGGCGAGTTTTTGCCCGGAGCTAGTACCAAGGGCACGCTGATGGCGCTTTGTTGCGCCGCATTGAATTTCTCATTCGCCGGGAAGGCCCGATAGATTTCCAAACCCGCGCGCAGATGTTCAGGAGCGGCATATGCCCGGGCGTAACGCGCGAGATCCGCATCGCCGAAAGTGTCGGAATCGAGAAAATGACGCAAATAAATGGCTTCGCGCCCGGCAAGGAGTTGCTCCGGCAGTCCCGGCGTCTGCTGAAAATTGATATGCCAAGTGATGGGATTGGCTTTAACCGCATCCCACGGCCCAAGGCCTGGCAGCGGTGCGTCAAGCATCATCACCCCGCGGCTCGTCTCCGGATAACGACGGGCGAAGGCATACGCAACCATTCCACCGACATCGTGCCCGACCACGTAAACGTGCTCCAAATGCAGATGTTCCGCCAGTTGGTGAACGTCTTCTGCCATATTCGCAGCATCGTAACCACCGGCCGTCGCAGCAGAGCCGCCTATGCCGCGCAGGTCAACTGCCACGACTGTGAATTGTTTCGCCAACTGCGGCATGATGCGGTGATATGCGTACCAGTCTTCGGGAAAACCGTGCAACAAAATGACCGCCGGCCCAGCCCCGCCGCGCACGTAGTGGAGTGTGGCTCCGTCCTTGTCTGACACGCACTACTCGATGATTTTTCGCGACCAGGCCTATTACCAGAGACGCTGGCAAATCGGCTCCGACGGAAATGAGACGAATGTCGAAGAGATGAAACTTGACTACGTGATAGGTGCGGGCGACCACTCGAGGTCCCACCTACACCGTACCACACGAGGAACGTTGATCGAACTTCCTCTGGGTTGGTACACGGAACGAGGTGGATATTGGGGCATGAGTCCAGGATTCGATTCCCGTCATCCGCAGACCCGGCGATTGGTTTCGTATGGATGCTTATTTTGTCACGATGGATATCCTCAAGTGCCCTCCGGAAGCGATGTCCCGGACGCTGACCCGGTCTTTACTGGAGACCTTCCTGAAGGGATTGATTGTCAACGATGTCATGGTCCGGGCGGCCAACATATTCGAGGAAAATATCCCGCGATTAAATCGTCCCAGGGCAACCCCTTGAGGACTATGTCCTGTACTTCGATCATGCCCCTAACACCGGATACGATGACAAATTTGAATTCGTGAGTGTTGCATATCGACTTCGGAAATCTCGTTGCTTTCTAGAGAGCAAGGGGGCGCTGACATGCCTGTCCTGCCATGATCCACATCGCAAGCTTCCCGCGGGCGAGGAAGCGACAAGCTACTATTCCGGACAATGCCGTCATTGCCATGAACCCGTCATTAGCACCTTGGTTGCCCAGGGCAAGCACCCGGATGCATCTGACTGCGTTTCGTGCCACATGCCAAAAAGGAGAACTGAGGATGTAATTCACGCACTTATTACGGACCATTTCATTCAGCGTAAGTTCCTAATTCGTGATCTTCAGGCAGAGCTTCAGGAACGTCATCTGACTGATGCAGAGGAATACCACGGAGAAGTGGTCCCGTATTATCCGTCGCCCCTGCCGAAAACGAGCGAAAACAGCCGATACATTGCGGTAGCGCAAGTGGCTCGTCAGAATAATCTGAAGAAAGGAGTAGCCGACCTGGCCCGAGAAATAAACCAACATCCTCCTCGCGAGGAGGAGTTTTACATCGCACTTGGGGATGCCTGGAAAAACAGCGGAAATTCGAAAGCGGCCGTTGGAGCGTTTGAACAGGCAGTTCGGATCAAGCCAAAATCTGTGACAGCATTACGATCCTTTGCCGCTAGTTTGAAAACATCGGGGAATGTCTCACGAAGCGAGCAGATATTGAACCGGGCGCTACAGTTGGCCCCTCTCGACGGTAGCACATGGAATCAATACGCGATGCTTGAGGCCGACCTTGGGCGAACCGGTCGCGCAATCGAGAAACTTCAGAAAGCGCTTGCGCTAGATCCAGATTTGCCGGAGGGCGACCTGAACCTTGCCACCCTCTTTGTTCGCGAAGCGCAGATGGAACCTGCCGAAACAGCCTTGAAACGCGCACTAAGCATTGATCCGTACGACGCGGCTGCTTACGACCTGATGGGGCGGGTGCTGGCGGGGAAGAATGAAATGTCTATGGCTCTCTATAGCTTTCAAAAAGCAACGCATCTTCGTCCGGACTATGGACCGTATCTTTTTAACTATGCTCTGGCGCTGGTAGCCGCCCAGCGGTTAGACGAAGCGCTGACACAAGCGCGGGCCGTAGTGAACGCGGGTCCCAATCTTGCTGAAGGCCACGTATTGTTGGGTGGACTTCTCGCTAGAGACCAGCGATTGGCGGAGGCGGTGAGCGAGTATCAGCAGGCCGTGAAACTACAGCCTGATTTCAGTCGGGCACACCTGGATTTAGGGTTGATTCTGGCCGCACAAGGAGATCTGCGGAGCGCGACTGAGCACCTACGCAAAGCCGCAGCCGGCAGAGACCCGAATGTCGTCCGCCAAGCAGCCCAGGCTCTCCAGCGAATCAGCAATCATTAGGCTGCCCACCTGAGGTCATGCGGCTGCGAGCGGCATCCTGCGAAACGGCCACAGGCTTACACCGGGGAATTGAGCCATATTGTGGATTCGGCTGTTGTTATCCACCGTCGAGCTTCACAAGATAGTTGTAGCGCCGTAGTGCGTGATAAAATGGCGTTTACGATGCCTTGGGATCGCCTAACGTGATCTTGCGTTTTTCTGCTTGACTGGTGCTCAACGGAATGTGGCGTTATGGCAAGGATCAGCGCAGAACCTCTCAATTCGTGCAGGAAACCAGTTCCGACGCGGTTGCCATCGGAAGTCGGGTAACCGGGGGCTTAGAAGAGTCATAAACGATCACCGCAAAAGCACGCCGAGGCTCCGTTCCTGTCGCCACCAAGCGTATCGTTATCCCGGTCGGAACTACCAACGTGTCGCCCTTTTTAATTCTGAATGCCTTTTCTTTTGTCTCTAGGCACTGTTCTCCGTCAACGGTATAGAAAGCTTCTACTCCCGAATGAAAATGAACGCGCGAGGTCATTCCCGCTGGAATGTAGGCGGATATGACGAGCATCGAGTAGGCATTCGCTTTCGGCACCGAAAGCCTAGAGTCCACGAGACCGGATTACGGCGCGCTCAGAACGTCGGGATACCACGGATCGGGACGGGGTGAACGGAAAACTCCGCATTGTTGCTCAATGAGTCGCACGAAAGCCGACCGACTTGGGTGTGTGAGTGCGCTGCCCTCAGACGAATAGCGCAGCCCGGCGCAAACTCGACATTCCCACCGCGGCGATCTCTCGACGCTCGTGGTGTAGGGTCCACCCGGCCTCCAGCCGTACAACGCTCTCCGCGGGTGACCGCACGATGGGCAAGCGAGGAGCTGAAGTTTCCCCCCGTTTCGCGGCATCTCTCGTTCGATGGCACGAAAGACGCTGCGCGTTCCATCGGGCCGCTTGATCTCAACCCATCCAGTCAAATCGAATGGGGCCAACTGACCGCGTTCTCGATCGATGCGGACCGCCTCTTTAACCATTCGATCCTGAGGACTCCTCCATACTAACAAGTACGGAATCTTGCGCGGATCGTCGAGAACAAGTTGCACAATCCGAGCAGGCAATAGGGGCACACCTTCGCAGTTCACTCTCCTACCAAAAAAGCGTCCCCCGCACCTGTATCTGGGGTACGTGCTTCCGCCGATCCAACGCTGCTTTAGCGGTTCACCGCGCAGACTCCCGCTTCCGCCGCCCCTTCAAGTGAGGTGAACACGTAAGGAAGCCACGACTCCGGCCGTGGCAGGTTTCCCAAAGCGCGAAACATGCCCGGACAACACAGATAGCCACCTTCGGAAGAGTAGCGCAGTCGAGCGCATGCGCGGCATCGCCAATTGATCCGCCTGACCCTGTTCGACCATCCCGAAAAGCTGTCCCACTCCCAGCCATAGACGTGACGGCGCGCGTTTAGCGGTACTGATTCACACTCTGTCAGACCGCTGCCGTGACAGTTAGCGGATTTAAAGTACTTTCAACGGCATGGAAGAGTACGGACGGCACTGCAGGTTCCATAAGCTTTCCGATGCTAGTGCGCGGCGACGCTTCCGCCTTTGCCAGGTTCATTTTTCTTGAGTAGGAATGATCTAAGAAACATGAGAGCCGCCATCACAGCCAACAGTCAATACACTCCAGCGGACGGTCGACTTGATACTCGGCGATTGTGCATAAATTCGCCGATACCAAATCAGTGCGACTCTTCGAACAGGTGCGCGACCCGTTCTGTGCTTCCTCGCGCCCACGCCGTGTTCGACGCAAAACCTAGCACCAGCACCGCCGCACCGCACGCAGTCATAACCCACCAGATCGCGTGAGTCGCCGTCGTGAAATCCGTGCCCCGCGCATGACTCACTGCCACCACCGATCCAGACACCGCAACCCCGATTGCTGCACCTACCTGCCTGCTAGTTGAAGCGATGGCCGCCGCCACGCCCGCTTGCGATAACGGCATTCCAGCCACTGCGCTGTTCGTGATCGCGGGATTCACCATTCCCAGCCCAACACCGAACAGTGCATATGCTGCCAGCAGCCAGCCCACCGACGTCTGCTGGCTCAGCCCTGTCAACATCAGCGAGCTCAGCAGAAGTCCCGCGCCCGAAGCGAGTAGAGGAGGGCGCGTCCCGTAGCTCCCGACCAGCCACCCCGACCAAGGCGCACTTACGATCATCGTCACCGCCAACGGTAGAGTGAACAGACCGGTATGAAAGGCAGAAAATCCGCGCACCTGCTGGAGGTAGAGCGCATTTAGAAAAAGAAAACCCGAGAAACTTGAGAAGGCGCTCAGCGCCAGAACCGTCGCACTTGAGAATGGCACACTGTGGAAGAACCGCAAGTCCAGTAGCGGATCGCGCCGCCGAGGCTCATACAGGGCGAATGCCAAAAATGCCACCGCCGCAGTAACAAACAAACCCAGGATCAACGCCGATCCCCAGCCCGCATGCGGCCCTTCGATGACACCCCATGTCAAGGTCGCCAGCCCGATTAGCACCATCGCCTGTCCCACCGGGTCGAACGCCCGTGCACGTGGCGCCTTCGATTCCGGCACAAACCGCGCCGCCAGGAGCGCCGCGATAACTCCGATCGGAACGTTGACCCAGAAAATCGAACGCCATCCAATCGTCTCCGTTAGCGCCCCGCCGATCAGCGGCCCGATCCCCAGCGATATGCCTGCCACGGCGCCCCAGATGCCCACCGCTCGCGCACGCGCCTTTGGCTCCGGAAAGGCATTTGCGATGATCGACAGCGCCACGGGGTTTAGCATTGACGCCCCGAATCCCTGCAGTGCGCGGAACCCGATTAGTTGCTCGATCGTCCCTGCCCGGCTGCACAGCAGCGACCCGATCGTGAACACAGCCAGTCCGATTTGGAATACCCTCCGACGTCCGAAGCGGTCTGACATCGATCCCGCCAGCATTAGGAAACTCGCCACCACCAGCGTGTAGGCGTCCAGAATCCACTGCAGTCCCGCCAGCCGCGCATGCAAGTCTTTCTGGATCGCCGGCAGCGCGACGTTGACAATCGTTACGTCCATACCCACGATCAACAGGCTCATGCAGCAGATCGCAAGAATCAGGTTTGGATGGGTGGTACGTCTCGTCGGATCAACGACGGCAGCGTTCGCCGCGCCTGCAGCAGGAAAAAATCGATTCTCAGTTTTCGGCAAGGTGTTCTCCTCGAGACTTGTCTTTTCGCCGCGCGGCAAGTGCGGCGAGGACCTCATTGGTCGAGCGCACGCGACAGAGCCGAGGGAATATCTTCTCGAATGCGAAACGATGCTGTTCGCCATCCTGACCGGAGCAGGCGTCTTCAACGACGACAAAGCCAAAGCCGAGGCCGGTACCCTGTCGCGCGGTGGACTCTACCCCCGCATTGGTAGAGATTCCGGTGAGGACGATCGTATCGACACCACGCGACTTAAGCTGCTGCTCTAGATCGGTTGCGGCAAAGGCGCCCCAGTGACGTTTCGTAAGCAGGATGTCGCCGGGCTGAAACCCGGCAGAAGGGGCAATCTCCGAAACAATGCCGGGCAGCGGTGCATTCCCCAGGTTGATCGGCTGGTCGACAGGAAGCTCGATGAAATCGTTGAAATCCACGCGGACATAAACAACCGGGGCACCGTGGCCGCGAAACGCTTCGGCCAGCTTTGCAGAATTGGCAACGACCTGTGGGGCTGGATGAGGCGCGGTACTCATGCCGACGATGGCATTCTGGAGGTCAATGAGAACAAGTGCTGTTTTGAGGGAATCAAGCTGAAGTTCTGCCATGGGACTCCTTAGGAAAGATTTATTGCCGAAATCGAGGGTACCCTCGATTTCCAAGGTATAGAATATGAGGATGCCCTCGAATTTGTCAAGTTCGATAAGGATCGCCCCGCAACAGGATCGCTCTTCACGCAGGCTCGCCAGTTTCCTGAATGCGGCGGCGGAACTGTTTGCCGAAGTTGGCTATGAAGCAACCACGATGACCGCGATCGCGGAGCGCAGCGGCTCTTCGATCGGGGCGCTTTACAACTACTTCCCGGACAAACAGGCCGTCGCCCTCACCTTGTTGGGGCAGTACGCCCAAGAGATGGAAGAGCAATGGAGGCCATTGATGGAGCGGGCGGAGAACCTCACTCATCGAGAGTTCGCAAGTCTCTTTATCGAACGGATCACTGAAATTTTTCAGGTACGTCCGGCTTATCTGAGACTGCTCGCGGCGCCGATTCGGCTACGCCGCGACCCCGCTGCGAAGAGAGTCTTGCGAGTCAACATCGCGAATGCCTTCCGAGCAAAGAACCCATCCCTTTCCGACGAACAAGCAGTTCTGGCTGCGAACGTGACTGTCCAGCTAGTCAAAGGCTTGATAACGCTCTATGGAGAAGCGGGTGATAAAACGAAAGACCTGATTGTGGAAGAATTCAAGAAGGCGCTGACCTTGTATTTGGGAAGCGTTTTGGGCTCATGAAGTCGCCCATAACAGACGCCTCGGGGATGACGGCGATTCGGAAACTATCTCCCTTTTTGATCGTCCTGCCGGATTGGAAATCTAAACTGTCAATTCGGATGGTTGCGGGGTCGCTGAAAAAAAGAATTTGTTGGTTGCAAGAGGCTCAATTTGAACCGACGAACTCCGGTGCCAGCTCATTTTGTCCAAATGCTTGGAGTCCAGACGAACTCCATGTCGCGACTTCTGGCAGGAAAGCGACCACCCAGGCGGCGACCACAATTACGACGCGGTATTTGCGAATCTTACCCTTGCCCGCCTTCACGTTGTTCAACCGACCGGCGTAACCGTGGGAATCACTATGCGGGACGGGCAACTATGGTCCGTGTTTGTAGCTGAGCAAACAGGTTGGTACCCCGTCGCATCGGTGGCAGTTCAGGAATGGTTCGATGACACGATACCTAAGCGGGTCCACGTCCTCGGCCACCGGAGGCCATACGCAGCTTGGGTAGAGTTTCCTGCTTCTATTCCAGAAAAGCAACGAAGGAGAGCCTTCGCATTCAACACGAAATGTCTAATCTCCAGTCGTATCTGCAAAAATGAGGAAGAAATCCTCCCTGGAATATCCCAACTGCAATTCACAACTCCCGAGTAACGCCATAACCGCCCATCTCTAACAATGTCGGCCCTGTCAAACTATTTTTAAAGACACTTCTTTCTTTTCACCTGGAAGAGTTTGTCTCTTTCGTTTCTTTCTTTTTCTTTCTTCTCTGCATCGACGACTACGGCTCGTTTGTAATCTAGCGGTCGGCTTCAGTCCGACCTAGCCATCTCTTCGATCAAAACGTCGACCATGATTACGAGTTCAAACTCCCTTTTCAGGGAGCGGGATGCCCAATCAAGTGCACGGCGTTCTACTTCTCGTCATGGACGGTAACGAGCTTTCCCGCGTACGGACCGAACTCTAACGACTGCGTATACTCACAACCATTCCGCCACATCCAGTACAACCGGATCGCCAGCCGGCGTCCCATCGCTACCTTGGCGATGCTCTTGTGTCGACGCATCGCCAGGTGCATGTACCGACGTCTCCAGTCAGGATGGTTTCGCGCGGCTGCTTGAGCCGCCTCCACCAACAGGAAACGCAACAAGGAACTGCCTTGCTTGCTCAGGTGCCCCAGCGTTGCTTGCCAGCACTGGAGTCCTCACTAGGAATCATCCCCACATAGGTGCCGATCTGCTTGCCACGAGCAAACCGAGTCGGAGTTCCGATGATCAGCACGTAGGCCAGGGCCGTAAGCGGACCAACACCGGGATGGGTCATCAGTCGCAGAGCCTCAGGTCGCTTTCTGGCTTCTCGCTCGACGGCGGCTGTCAGCTCTTCGATCGTCGGATTCATACGGTCCAGCAACTCCAACAACTCTTGTCGGCGTCGACTAGCCCAAGGCGCCAACCAGAGCTTTTCTAATTGCGCTCGTCCCTGTCCGCTGAACAGTTTTTTCTTCCAGCGATAACCCTCGTTCATGGCCAAGGCCTGTAACTGATTCATGATCCGTGTACGCATCTGCACCAACCGATGACGGTGCCACAGCAGTTGTCGCAGATCCCGATTCTCCGGATCCGGTACCCAGATTTGCGGAAAGTTGTTTTCCAGCATCAGCCTGAGCAGGAGTCGAGCATCATTGCGGTCGGTCTTCTGCTTCTTAACCCGCTTGGCCTTGATCTGTGCGGGATCGCCGATCCACAGCTCGAAACCTAATTCAGCCAGTAACCGCTCGAACCACCGTGAATATCCGGTAGCCTCCATCCCTACCCGTACGCTGATTCCTCGCTGCTGTAGGTCTCGATAGAATTTCTCGGCTTGTCCATCACTGTGGTTCAGTTCCTGTTCGCCACACTCACCCGTCTCTTCCATTAAAAATGCAATCGTCTGAAAGCTCGGGTGGTAATCTACGCCTATAATCATCATGTTCGGCTCCTTTTCCCGAACCTATGGTCGTCGATAAACCACAGTCTACTCGGGTCGAGGAGCCGACATTGTTATGCAATCAAGTGGAATCTTGGCGCGGCCAGTTTCCGGTAACCCGACTTACTGATTGGATAACGTCGTCGGCTCCCCTCGACCGAGTAGACTTGGCGAAGGTGATCGACCAAGGCTCGGAAGAAAGGAGCCGAGTGATGTTTATTATAGGTTGTGATTTCCATTCACGCTTCCAGCAAATAGCCATGCTGGATCCCACGACCGGCGAGGTTATCAATCGTCGGTTGGAACATGAGAACGGAGAAGCCAAGAAGTTTTATGCCACGCTTCCGAGTCCGGCCCGAGTCGGCATGGAAGCTACCTGCGATGCTCAGTGGTTCGAGAGAACGCTGCGAGAATACCATCACGAACTCTGGATCGGAGATGCGGCAGAGATCCGTGCCGCCATGGTGCGGAAGCAGAAGACGGACCCGCGCGATGCCCTGCACATTCTCGACTTGCTCCTCACGAACCGTTTCCCCCGAATCTGGGTACCTTCACCGGCGGAGCGGGACCTGAGGCAAATGCTGCGGCATCGGCACAAACTGGTTCGCTTTCGTACCTCGGTGATGAATCAGCTGCACGCCTTGGCGATGGGGCAAGGGCTTTGCCGAAAGAAAAAGCTGTGGGCCAAGGCTGGCCGAAAGGAACTGGAAGGTCTGGTCCTCGATCCTTGGGCTAGTCTGCGACGGCAAGAGCTGCTGCAATTGCTCGATCAACTCGATCCGTGGATCGCGAACTTGGATGCGGCGGTGACCGAGGCCGCGGAAAGCCGTCTGCCAGCCGTCTGTTTGATGCAGCAGGCTGGCGTGGGGCCGGTGACCTCACTGGCGTTTGTGCTGACCATCGGGCCGGTAAGCCGCTTTGCGAACAGCAAAAAGGTCGTGAGTTACCTGGGGTTGAATCCCAGCGAAGAAAGCTCTGGCGGTCGGCAGCGGCTGGGGACCATCAGCAAGCAAGGTAACCCGATGATGCGCTACTTGCTGGTCGAAGCCGCCCAGACGGCCTCCCGGCTGGATCCGGAATTGCGGCGGGACTATCAACGATTGAAGTTTCGCCGTGGTAGTGGGGTGGCGAAAGTGGCCATCGCACGAAAATTGGCGGTGCGGCTGCATTGGAAGCTGCGGGAAGCAGCACAGCCCGTGCCGTCAGCTCGCATGCAGGGTAGCCCGGCAAGTCCTGTGGTAGGCGAAAGCCTATCGCCTTATTGATTGAGCGCCCTGCCTCCCTTGGTAGCTGAAGAGGGAGTTCGGAGAAAGAATCATGGTTAGTGGTTGAAGATCGAATACATGGTTGGTGGAAGTAGCTTCACCGTAGGATTCCAAGGAGACGAGCCTTGGTCGAGACCCGTAAAAGAATCCTGAGTAAGGCGAAGCTCGCGCTTGGTCCAATGACAATCTTGGCGAGCCCTACCCGGCGTCAGGGGCCTTGGATAAACGTCCCGCTTCGCGGGACGCCCTTGACCCCGCTCCGGCTCGCGCAGCTCGAGGTTTGCATCGAGCCGCACAACAAGACTCTTGACAACGCCGACGACGTTATACACGGGACTTAGCGCAGAAGCCTAGCGGCAGTTTCACAGATAAGCTACTGCAACTTCGCGTGCTCCGCTTTGGCCTGCTTCAGGATGGGGACGTCGGAGTCGGCGTCCTTCCAGAGGGTGAGGAAGTCTTGGTATTTAGCGCGGGCCTTCGCGGTGTCGCCTTGCATGGCATAGGCACGGCCTAGCTGCAGATGCGCAAGTGCGCCGATCGGCTCATTCACAGCGACGCCGGGATGGTCCAGGATTTTCTGGAACTCTGCGGCTGCCTTAGCGCCTTGATGCTCGGTCAGATAGGCTTCGCCGCGCACGAAAACCGGATACAAGGCGGTCCAGCCATAAGTACTGGATGTCGTCTGTCCTAGCTCATACGGCGTGGAGACCCGGAGACTGTCAATTACCCCAGAAGCATTTCCCCGACTGTGCGCCAGCTTTGCGTGGAGAGTCGGCAGGTAGTTGAACCGGACGACGGTGTCTTCCGGAAACCTCTTGGCCAAATCATTGGTCAGCGCTCGCGCTCGCCCAGTGTCCCCGGCAAAGGCTAACGTGAGCGCAGCGGCGTACCGCAAGTCGCGACCGTCCGTGCCCACCACCGCCAACGTGGCGCGTCGCTTTGCTTCCTCAGCGTTGCCGAACAAGGCTTCCCGCAAACCAGACAGGGCAGAATATGTGGCGGCAGCCTCCTTTTCATCTGCCCGCTTGGCCGAATCCATTGCTTTGCCGGACAGCTCGCGCGCGTCCCTGAGCCTCCCGGAATAGGCAGCGGTATCGGCTTCCAATCCGAGCAGTTGATCGTCTATTCCCGGCTTGCCGGCCGACGAGGCCGCCTGCTGGGCCATCCCCGCAGCATCGTTCTGTAAGAAAGCAATCTGATAGAGGGCCAAAAAAAAGAAAGCGTGGGTCAGTTTGAGTTCGAAAGGTTGTTTGTATGTGGCCTTTGCTTCATCGAGCCGATTTAGCGCGAGATCATTGAACATCACGAAGGCGTAGGAAAGGGGGAAGTGCGGATTCAAACGGACTGCTTCTCTGCCTTCTTCAGCTCCTTTTTCGTATTGCCCAAGAGCCGGGTAGATCGCGCCCGATAAGTAATCATGAGGCGTGTCCGAGCGCGGATAGGCTTGTATCCAAAGCTCGCAGGATTGTTCAGCCGCTTCCAGGTTCCCTGTAACTTCCTTGTGGAAGATTGCCGAGATGAAATACTTCTCCGGCTCACTCGTTCGGTCGCGCAGTTCGTATGCCTTTTTGGTGTAGCCGGCAGCGACGCTGGGTTCCCCCATATCGGTATATGCAAGACCCAACGATGCGTAGGCAAGCGCGAAATTCGGGTCGAGTTCGATGGCCCGTTTGTAAAATGGAATCGCTGCGGCATCCCCTACTGTGTTCAGGATTCGGTCACCCGAGCTGAAGTCCTTAAGGGCTTCCAGTGATGATGTAGTGGCCTGCCGAAGAGGGGTATCAAATTTCTGCACCGTGCTCAGCGACTCTCCCAGGTTGTTCCGAATTTCCGAGGCTGTCTTTCCTAGAGCATCGAGAACATGATTCTTGTCGCTCGCCTGCGCCTCCGCACTCGCCAGCGATTCTCCGCTCGCGCAGTTGACCGCTTTCAGCGTCAGAAGATACTGCGTGCCAATCTGCGCTATCGAGCCGTCGAGGACGGCCGCACTTGCCGTTCTCTGGCAGAGTTCCCGTGCAATTTCCGGAGTTAGCTTCGTATCCCGTTTCTGATCCATCATCTGCAATGTCTGCTGGATCCGATCCTCTGATATAAGGCTCAGAAACGGTGACTGCTCCAGTTGTACGGAAAGCCCCTGACGCAGCGTGCCGTCAAACACTGCGTCCCCGGTGGTATTGGTGAAGTCCGCCAGGACAATAGTGTCCCTTTCCGTCAGCGCGTGCGCCTTGCGAGAGAAAAATAGCCAACCCATCGCCGCCAAGGCGACGACAGCGGCTGTTGCGGCGATAACCTTCCTGGGCAAAGGCTTACCTGTGGCCTTCGACCCGGCCTCGACAATGGCTGCTCCTGTCCGTCCTGAAACCGAATCTCGCTTCAGCCGCTGAAGATCGGCGCGCATCTCCGTGGCGGTTTGGTAACGCAGCTTCCGATCCTTCTCCATCGCCTTGTTGATAATCTCTTCCAGTTTGGGCAGAACATCGGGATTTAGACGCAACGGGGCAACCGGTATACGGTTCAGAATCGCCTCTGCAATCACGCCGGAGGTTTCACCCCGGAAGGGCGGAACTCCGGTGGTCATCTCATAGAGCACCAGCCCAAAGGAGAACAAGTCCGTACGTCCGTCGAGTCCCTCGCCGCGCACCTGTTCCGGTGACATGTACGGCACCGTGCCGATCGCCATGCCCTGTCGCGTCAGTTCTTCGCGGTCAGTAACGGTCGGCATGGCCGAAAGATTCATCGCACTGTCCACCGGTGCCAGCTTCGCCAGACCAAAATCTAGAATCTTCACGTGCCCACGTTCGGTCACAAAAATGTTGGCAGGCTTGATGTCTCGATGCACGATTCCCTTGCCGTGCGCCGCATCGAGCGCATCGGCAATCTCCATCCCAAGCTCCAGCATTTCTTCAAACGGCAGCGGCTTGCCGGCAATGTGATGCTTCAGGTTCTGGCCGTCCAGAAACTCCATGGCAATGAACTGCCGGCCGTCTTGCACGCCGATGTCATACACGGTGCAGATATTGGGGTGATTTAGCGCCGACGCCGCTTGTGCTTCCCGCCGGAATCGTTCCAGCGCGGTCGCATCGTCGGACATCTCGCTTGGCAGGAATTTCAAGCCGACCGCACGGTTGAGCCGCGTGTCTTCGGCCTTATAAACCACACCCATGCCCCCACTCCCCAGCCTTTCGAGGACGCGATAGTGCGAGACGGTCTGCCCGAGGAGTGGGTGGGATTCCGCCATTTGGCGCTCATCTTAGGTTGCAGCTTGGGACAAGTCAACGAACCGTAGCGACGCGAACCGTAGCGACGCTTGTAGTAGGTGTAGTAGGACCTAGGGGAGGCGGACAACCGACGACGTGTTTTTGCAGCGAGTGCTTCCCCGGCCTTGCGGCTACCACAAACGAAGGAGGCGCCTCAGAGCGAATCAGGTGAAATCGCCCCAGAACCACTTGATTGCATAACAATGTCGGCTCCTCGACCCGAGTAAACTTTGGTTGCTGAACGACCATAGGCTCGGAGAAAGGACCCGAACATGTTACTGATAGGCGTAGATTACCACCCGAGCTTTCAGACGATTGCATTTTTTGACGAAGAGACTGGTGAGTGTGGTGAACAAGAACTGAACCACAGTGAGGGACGAGCAGAGCGATTTTATCGGGGTCTGCAGCAGCGAGGAATCCGCGTACGTGCAGGAATGGAGGCAACCGGATATTCACGCTGGTTCGAACGACTGCTGGCGGAACTAGGTATCGAGATTTGGATAGGCGATCCCGCAGAGATTAAAGCGAAGCGAGTAAAGAAGCGGAAGACTGACCGCAATGATGCCCTCCTTCTACTTAGACTACTGCGGGAAAATAACTTTCCGCAAATCTGGGTCCCTGATCCGGAGAATCGGGATTTGCGACAACTGTTGTGGCACCGGCATCGGTTGGTGCAGATGCGCACGCGGATCATGAATCAACTGCAGGCGCTGGCGATGAACGAGGGCTATCGCTGGAAGAAAAAACTGTTCAGCGAACAGGGGCGAGCGCAGTTAGAAAAGCTGGCGTTAGCTCCCTGGGCCAGTCGGCGCCGGCAAGAGTTGCTGGAGTTGCTGGACCGCATGAATCCGACGATTCAAGAGCTGACGGCCGCGGTCGAGCAGGAAGCCAGGAAGCGACCCGAGGTTCTGCGGCTGATGACTCATCCGGGCGTGGGTCCGCTTACAGCCCTCGCCTATGTGCTGATCGTCGGAACTCCGACGCGGTTTCAACGCGGCAAGCAGATCGGCGCCTACGTAGGGATGATTCCGAGTGAGGACTCCAGTGCTCACAAGCAACGGTTGGGGCACATCAGCAAGCAGGGTAACTCCTTGTTGCGCTTCTTGTTAGTGGAAGCGGCCCAAGCGGCGGCGCGTAGCCATCCCGACTGGAGACGTCGGTACATCCACCTGGCCATACGCCGGCACCAGAGCATTGCCAAGGTAGCAATGGGGCGAAAACTGGCGATTCGGTTGTACTGGATGTGGCGGAATGGTTGTGAGTATTCGCCGTCGTTCGAGTTCGGTTCGTACGCGGGACAGCTCGGTACCGGACATGGCGTGCAGTAGAGCGTCGTGCACTTGATGGGGCATCCCGCTCCCTGAAAAGGGAGTCTGAATTACTAATCATGGTCGAAGTTTTGATCGAAGAGATGTTTGGGTCGGACTGAAGCCGACCGAAAGATTACCAGCGTGCCGTGGTCGTCGATGCAAGGTCAAAGAAGTACAACGAAGACCACTCTTCGGAGTGAACGGAGAAGTACGCTCAAAAAGTATTTGACTGGGCCGACATTGTTAGAGATGTCCGTAACCCGACTTATCAGGAGTTGTGGATTCTCAAGCGGGCTTTTCATTCGGAACGTACTGCATTCCAGTGCCCTTCACCGTGCTCGTCTCGATAGGTCCCGCTGATGGTGCGACCCTGGACAATATGGTCCGTACGGGGACCGTCCACTCTTCCGCGAAAAGTTAGAACGGTATGAGTCTTGGTGCGGAACAGGATGTGCTGCTGATTGATAGTCCCTTCCAGTTCTCCGTGCTGACCCGGGCCCTGATAGTGTCCAGTGATAACACCGCCTTCCTGCGTGATTTGCATGGACTGGGTACGCTCCCTGCCATCCGGGCCTCTTGAATGAATGGTCCAGTTGCCAGCGACGTTCGCGGGCGGCTCCTGCGCGATCGTAGTGCTGCCCGGAGTGAGCAACAGAAAAGCAAAACAGACGAGATGCAACGCCCTACCGAAGTTCCTCATAGCTACTCTCCAATAACCGTTGGTGCTCGCAAGACTCGATACTATACCGGGTTGGCAGCGTTCAAATGCTTGATAAACGCCGTTACCGTCCACTTGAATTGACTTCTCCGGTTACCCGTGCCGGTTCAAACGGTCGATGCAACACCATCTGGTATAAGGCTGTTTTCAAAGGTGGTGTTTATGAAGCTAGAGAAACGGCTTGGGCTTTCCGCGGAGCAGAAGATCGACGTGTGGCGTCGTTGGAAGGCCGGGCAAACGTTGCATGAGATCGGTCGTGCCTTTGGCAAAGAACATTCCTCTATTCGTTGTCTGGTGTCGCGTCACGGTGGGATTGCTCCGGCCGTTCGGCGGCGTGCACTCCTCGCGCTCACGCTGCGTGAGCGCGAGGAAATCTCTCGTGGGTTGGCTTCCGGTTCGTCGATCCGTGAGATTGCCAAATGTTTAGAGCGAGCGGTATCGACCGTGAGCCGGGAGGTCGCACGTCATGGTGGCCGTCCTGCGTATCGAGCCAGTCAAGCGGACGGGGAAGCCTGGCAGTCGGCCTTGCGGCCCAAGCGCTGCCTTCTTTCCATCAACCTGAAGTTGCAGAACATCGTTGCGAGTAAACTGATTCTGGACTGGTCGCCGAAGCAGATTTCCGGCTGGCTGAAAACCTGGTATCCCGATGATGAGAGCATGCATGTGTCCCACGAGACCATTTACCGAAGCCTGTTCATTCAAGCCCGTGGAGCGCTGAAAAAGGAACTCCTGGACCACTTGCGATCGAAGCGCCGCATACGCCGGTCGCAACACTCTCGTATCTTTAAAGACGGGCGCGGTCAAATCCCTGAGGCCATCTCGATCCGCGAAAGGCCCGCGGAAGTGGAGGACCGTGCCATTCCGGGTCACTGGGAGGGCGATCTCCTGCGCGGCTCAGGGAACAGTCACATCGCGACCTTGGTGGAACGCCATTCGCGCTTTGTCCTGCTGATCAAGGTGGCCAGCAGAGATACGGCGGAGGTTGTGGGGGCATTGAGCAAACACGTTCGGAAACTTCCCGCTACCCTGCGACGCTCGCTGACCTGGGACCGGGGACTGGAGATGGCTAAACACAAGGACTTTACGGTGGCCACGGATGTGAAAGTTTACTTCTGTGATCCGCAGAGCCCCTGGCAACGCGGCTCGAACGAAAACACCAACGGGCTCTTACGACAATACTTCCCGAAGAACACAGACCTAACCAACTATTCCCAATCGGATCTGAACAAAGTAGCGCTGCGCTTAAATCAACGCCCACGACAAACTTTAGGTTTTCAGACTCCTGCGAGTAAACTGCAACAAAGTGTTGCCTCGACCTATTGAGACCACCCGACTTATCGGGAGTTACGCGGCCCGTTGCTCCGACGAGAGACGACCACGGAAGCGAACTATTTTATTTTCGAGTTTTTCGACGTTTTCTTCTTGCGGGCTTTGGCTTGGGCGAGGTTTGATTCAGCTAACAAACGCAAAGTCGTCACTCCTGTTGGTTTTGTGCCTTCCGCTTTGAACTTGTCCGCCATATCCGCAACGTTTTTTGCGAATCGCCGCAATCGTTTGCGTGTTTTCTTGTTGAAACGCAAAGGGCTGCCCATGAACCAATAATAACGTCAACACAGAAACGCGGATGATTCTTCCTAGTAGTGTGGTAGCTGGTTCACAAATAGCATCGCCCGATAGCGAGAGTTCGTCAGAAGAGTAGGAAAACTCCTGATAAACGCGGTTACCGTCCATGTGGATTTGAACTTTCCGATTACCCGAACTTATCAGGCATCAAGGACCGTTCGTGGTAGAGTCCTGCCAAATGGCGTTCCTACTGGCTCTAATCGCTTTCGCTAGTTTTGGCACTTCTCTAAATCTCGTGCTCGCAGGTGCAACGGGTAGGTTGTATGAATTCTGGTCTGGGCGGCGCGGGGGAGCCAGAGCGTTCGCCACAGTAACCTCGCCCACAATCCGGTTGGGTTTGTCCTTCTTGGGCTTCGTATTCTTCCTTCTATCGTTGTACCTCTGCCGTCAATCATTGGTCGCTGGAGGGTTTTGGTAAGTTCGAGGGAACCTTTCCGGTAATCCGACCAGGAGTTGGCAAATCAGATGCCTGACGATTTGCCAGACTCCGTTTTTCTTCGGTGAAAGGCAGCGGAGAAAGCTTGAAACTCCTTATCATCTAGGTGGTATCGAAAGAGGCATTCACAACCATCGAATGTTTCCGCCGACATCCAGCGATGCAGGTCTTCGGAAATGCGACCGTGAGAACTTCGGGATTCCAAGGCTCGGGCCTGGGTGAACGCAAGGGGCCGACTTCTAGCTCAATGAGCCGTACTAAAGCCGACCGGCTTCGGTGTATGAGTCCTCCGCCTTCAGACGCATTGTGCAGCATGGCGCAATCGCGACACTCCCAACGCGGCAACCTCTACGTCCCAACGCGCCATTGCAAAGCCCAACCCTTCAGGTAGTTACAACATCTCCTCGAAGCTGTGTTGTAATTTTGCCAAGAGCTATCCGTTCGGTTACGGGACTCTCCTATTGGATAGGTTCAAGCATCGTTGAATTTCGCTGGCTCCCATCTCACTCACAACGAAGTGCTTACTTATCAGCGTTTGCTAACAGCCTAATCGAGAATTCCAGCTTGGCATGTGCGGTGCCTTGATCGTGAAACAGTTAGCCACGAGAGCAATATGGCGCAAATACGGAGTGCGCCACTCAACGTCGCTCGGGCGGAAATGATGAGGTTGTATGTCGACCCAGGCCAAGCTCAAGAAATCCACAGAGCATTCGAAGATTCCTCTCAGTCTTAAAGGAACCTATACGTCGCCCGTGCCCCCGCCAGGTTTCGACCTGGCGACCGCGACTCCGGCTGAACTCGATCACTACGGCTTTCCCCGCGTCAACCCACAAGGCTCCCGCGAATTCTCGACGCTGCGTGCTCTGATTGACCGCGGTTGGACGCCGAAGCGGCGCATTCTTCCACAACTATCAGTCAGCAAGCGCCGCGGCTCGCATCACCGCATACCCGATCGCGGCGGAGTCCCCAACCTGCAAAGTCACTGGGCTGGCTGTGTGGTTACGGCGAACCAGCGGTTGCCGAAACCTCTCAGCCCGATCGCCGGCCACACAACGGACTTCAGCCACGAACAGCAAGTCAATTTCATTGGCGCTGATAATCACATCTATGAAGTGTTCTTCAAAGATTTCTGGAAACTCAATGACCTTACGGCCTTCGCCGTGTCCACGGGTGCCCCAGACGCAGATCCCGATAGTGCTCTTTCCTCCTACACGACCACGAACGACCAAAAGCAGCACGTAAATTATGTCAGTAAAGATGGCTACGTCCATGAGCTCGTCTTTGACGGAACCTGGACACATCAGAACCTCACCGTCGATTCCCTTGAGAAATCCACAGCGCAATCCGGTTCCAAGCTGGTCGGATATCAATCCACGATCAACAACCAACAGCACGTGATCTTCATGGACGAAAACAATCATATCCATGAATTGGTCTACGATTCATCGGTTTGGACCGACAACGATCTAATGAATTCCGGATTTCCGATACCCGATCGAAAAACGCCCCTCGCCGCCTACTACACCGCCTGGAACGAGCAACAGCACATCATCTATGCCACTCTCGATGGAGATGTTCACGAATTGGTCTATGCGAGCGGTTGGAAGCATCATGATTTAATGATCGACATTTCGCCGGCGCCTGAGGCCGCCAACCGCGGGACCTTCCTCGATGCCTTCGGCACGGATTTTAATCAGCAGCAGCACATCAACTACATCGGAGCGGATGGGCATATCCATGAGTTGTTCCACGACGGTTCGTGGCAAGCAAAGGATCTGTCTAAAGAAGCCGGCGCGCTCACCCCGTTTCTTCTTCCTATTCTGACCAGCACGCTGGCCGGGTATTCAACTGAATATGATGACCGGCAGCACGTCCATTACATTTCCTCAGATGGTCACGTTCACGAACTGCTCTTTGACGGCAGTTGGCAACACCTCGACCTTACGAAGCTAAGCAAGTGCCCCGTTAACGCGAATACGGCCTCGGTTCTGAATGGGTATGCAACCAATTTCAACTCTCAACAGCATGTCAACTTCCTCGGCACCGACGCACACTTGTGGGAAATCGCTTTCGCCGGTGGCAATTGGATCTCCACCGACCTCACCGCTTTCGCGTTGGCCCCGTGGACCAACGTAGGCGCAATCTGGACCGTGCCGGCGGCAAAAGCCTCGCTGCAGCCCTCCGGAACGGAGGCCGGAGGCAGCGGCTGGATCTCCTCCATGTGGGTGGGAATCGACGGAAACAATGATTCGCAAGATGTACTGCAAATAGGGACCGACCAGGATGTCGATATTCAAGGCAATCCTTACTACTTCGCGTGGTACGAATGGTTCGCGCCAAAGAGAAACAGCGACTCCCCGGCTTACGTTGACCCGATAGTTATCAATAACGTGCCTGTCGCTCCCGGCCAGGAATTCCTGGCTTCGGTCGGCTACATCGAACAAAACACCCGCGGCCGTTTGTTCTTGGCAAATATAAGTACCGGCGATTACTTCACCATCGACCTCGACCCGCCGCCCTATGCGGTGTTTAACGGACTGTTTGTGGAGTGGATCGTGGAAGCGCCGGGCTCTGGAGAGCCCCAGGAAACCTTGTCGCAATTTGGAACCGCGGAGTTTCAATCGGCCGGGGGAATGAACGACGAAGGAGAAGTCGCCAATCCCAAAAATGGTGTGAAGCAGATCATCCAACGGGGCGATTCCACCTTGGTGTCAGTCACGTTGGCCAGTAACGATGTACAAATCAAATCACTGCTTTGGGATGACAGTGACATCACCGCTGCAGCCGCCGCCCCTGTTGCAGACACTGGCTTCTCCTTGGACTCCTACTACACTCCATTCAAAGAACAGGTTCACGTCAACTATCTCTCCAAGGACCCTGTAACCGGGACGAATCATGTCTTCGAGATTTTTTCCCAAAACGGGGCCGTGTGGATCGTCAACAATCTGACCGATTTGGCCGACGCCCCGCCGCCAAAGGACGCTTCGCCTCTCGACGGCTACTCGACCGAGTTCAATCAACAGCAGCACGTCAACTACGTCGCAGACGACGGGAATATTTACGAGCTGTTTTACGACGGCGGCTGGAATTTCAATCCCATCATGGCCCTGGCTGCGGGAGCGGGTGTCGTGGCCTCGCCGGACAAAAATACTCCCCTGTGCGGCTACTCCACCGAATTCGATGAACAGCAGCACGTCGTCTATCTTGCCTCAGATGGCAGTGTCAACGCGCTTCTCTACGATGGCGCCTGGAAACCATTAAATGTCAGCGGAGCGGCAGGGGCAAAAATCCCCGCGGCGTCTTTGACTGGTGGGCTTTGCGCGGTTGTGACCGATTTCGACAATCAACAGCATATCGTTTTCGTCGGTGCCGACAGCCAGGTTCATGAACTGTCTTTCGACGGTGCGTGGCACCACTTGCCGCTAAGTCCCGCTGGCGCTCCTGACGTCGATTCCGCTAGCCCTCTCGCGGTCTATTTCACCCCGGACAACATACAGCACGTCATATATATCGGAACGGATCAGTTCATTCACGAGCTCTTTTTCAGCGGCTCTTGGCACCATAGTCCGATTTCGGCGCTTGCAAGTGCTGGAACCGTAGACAAGTTTGGCAGCTTGGCGCTAAATGCTGGTGCAACCCCCAAGGATGGATGGGAGCACGTCAACTTCATTGGCAGCGACGTTCAATTCCACGCGCTACAGTTCGATGGAACTGCTTGGACTGATCAGAACCTTTCGAACCTGTCCGGAAACCCTGCTACGCCCATTTCCGGCACACCAATCGTCGGTTCCGCCGTTCCTCTTCCTTCTCCGGGCGGTCAGCGTTTGTACTACTTCGACTTGGCCGGCCATATTCACGAATTGCTGGGCTAGCTCGACTGTCGATTCTGGCTCAGGAATACGATCTTCGCGTGCTGACGGAAGTACTGGGTTGATTAGACGAGCCGTGATTTTCTTGAGGGTTGATAGCCGTCAATGGTTGGTGAAATCCTGTGCATGAGATAACCGAATGTCTAGACGGGAGGGCACTACGACATCAGGAAGAAATTCTTGCAGCCAACCTTTCTCGACGAACCTCGGCGACGATGATTTGCTCCACCGTTTTGGCGGGAATGCCGGCTTGAGCCGTTATGTCCCGTAGGCTCCAACCCATATTGAGCATTAGCACGAACTCTTCAGCGGACACTCCGTCAACATGAATATTGATCGAAGGGACATTTGAATCCGGCGAGTTCACTGATTTCTGACCGTGATTACTATCGGCCCGAGAGGATGGTTGTCCAAGAAGAGTCGATCGCCAATTAATTCGTGTCCGTGACAACCTTCAATCCCGCACTGACAGCCATCGTCGCCCGCGAGTTTCATTAGCTGTTTGTATTCCGCGTCGACGGAATCGTCGGCTATTGCGTTTGGCTCAGATTCGTCGGCGTTGGGAGGTGGAGAAAGATATTCCGGCGGCCAATCCTTAACCATGGATTCGGGAATGCCGAAAACGCAACCTAGACACATTTGGCCGAAGGGCACTGGGACAACGGGACGTTGAGAGATAAAGGGACAAGGTATGGGACAGAGTCCAAACAGAAACGACTAAGTTCTTAGTTTGCAAATAGATTGGGCGGGACGCAGTACGGGACGGCATTCTGACATGAGCGAACAACGAGAAGCTATGACCGAGCTTTCAAAAAGGTTCCTGCAAATTGGCAGAATTGCCTGTGCCTGAATTGCCCCGAGTTTGGCTGCGAACCGTAAACTTCCGCGTCAGTAGACGAGGTTGCCCGCTCAGAATTGAATTGAGCGTAGATGGACAGTTTTGAAGGCTTAGGAATTGAAGAATCTTGGGAGCGGAACGTCATGGAAGCACAACCGAAAGAGCCATTGCTTAGAGACCGGCTATTTACTATCCAAGAGGCCGCCGAATTTCTTCGTTTGAGCACAAGAACTGTGAGGAATTACGTAAAAAGGCGAGAAATTAAAGGAAAAATCATCGGGAAACAGTGGAGATTTAGGCGTGCAGACCTTGACGCCTTCTTTGAAAGCGCACCCTCTCAGTGGGACTTCGTTGGAAAGAGCAGTGACGGCGATTAGATGATACGTCAGCGAATTAGGCGCTAGATGGGACGATGCTTGCGACCGCTACTCGGATGCCGCTCTTGTCACTTGGTCTGCATTTGTGCTGTCTTGCCGAAGCCAAAACCGAAACCAAGTCCTCGCTCTTCTTTCCCCGCTTCGACGACAATCTTGCGACCGAGATCGATTTTGTATCGCTTTCCTCGTTCAAAGGTTTCGTAAGGAACTTCGATCACGGAAATATGCTCCCTGTCAATTTTGGCGTTTTGCTTGACACGTTGATGAGCCTGCGAACTGTCAACGTGGCCGACGTGGACTCCGATGATTTGCCCGGATCGCCTGTCATAATTTACGTACACAGAGCTCATCCCGCCTCTCCTTCAGCTGCTAAAAACGTTGATCTGAGCGTACACCACGGCCCGCTCTGCAGTCACATTGAAGCTAATCGTTTCACAATTTTCAATGCCTACGGCGTTCTGAGAGAATCCGTTTCCCACGTCAGAACCAATTGTTCCGTCTGCCTTATAAAACGTCCAATCTGCAATAAAGGCCGAGGCCTCGAATGTCGGGTCGGGTTCTTTGTCCGAGAAGACATCGGCGACCATCGAAAGCGAAATAGTAGCGTACACATTGGTTCCGGGAGGGAATGGAGGCAAAGTGAATCTCACAGACCCGAAGCCGTTTCCTATCGCTTCAATCCAATAGCCATCTATTCGCATATTCCAGTTCCTCCGCTACGGCTGGGGCTCGGTGGTGCAGGAACTATTCTAAGGATACAGTATCGCGATAATCGACGCGCAAACTGAACAGATCAGTTCTACGACCTAAAACGAGGCGAAATCAGGGGAAAGCTGATTGGAAAGCGGTGGAGATTTAAGCGTGCGGACCTTGACGCTTTCTTTGACAACGCGCCCTCTGAGTGGGATTTTGCTGGAAAGAACAATCACGGCGATTAGATGATGAGTGCCGGAAAAACGTACCCCCAATACAGGTGCCACGGGCGCTTTTTCGGTAGGAGAGTGAACTGCGAAGGTGTGCCCCTATTGCCTGCTCGGATTGTGCAACTTGTTCTCGACGATCCGCGCAAGATTCCGTACTTGTTAGTGTGGAGGAGTCCTTGGGATCGAACGGTTAAGGAGGCGGTCCGCATCGATCGAGAACGCGGTCAATTGGCCCCGTTCGATTTGACTGGATGGGTTGAGATCAAGCGGCCCGATGGAACGCGCAGCGTCTTTCGTGCCATCGAACGAGAGATGCCGCGAAACGGGGGGAAACTTCACCTCCTCGCTTGCCCATCGTGCGGTCACCCGCGGAGAGCGTTGTACGGCTGGAGGCCGGGTGGACCCGACACCACGAGCGTCGAGAGATCGCCGCGGTGGGAATGTCGAGTTTGCGCCGGGCTGCGCTATGCGTCCGAAGGCGGCGCGCTCGTACTGCGTGGAGGAGCTATCTCCCGGCTCCTGAGGATGAACGTTCCCGATATGTCCTCTCCGCGCCCAGAGCCGTGGCTTCCTCACGTCTTTACTTCGCCCCGAGATGCGGCGGAAGCGGGCCTTTGCTGTCTCTTGTGAACAAATTTTTCTATCACTTCGATTAGCACCTTGAGCTTCCAGCAAAGCGGCATCCCTGTGCTCAGGCCGCCGTGTAGCCTGCAACGTCCGTTTCGCATGGCTGGCGAGCCGCAAGCACCACCCCGCCGATTCCTAGCCCCGCACCTCTGCACGTTCCTGATGTCATGCGGCGCATTTCCATACTTCAGCCATCCGTGCGGGAATCGGCGATCATTGAGGTGTTTCCGCAATTTTCGGCGCTTCCCCCGGTGTCACTCAGATCCCGCCTTATGCTTTGAGTTTCAGCGTCCCTTTACTTTGATCCTTTAAATACGCGTGATTTCCGCTTCTTAGGGTGATACTTCGCCCAGACACGATAAACAGTCCGTTCGCTCGCTCGCCACTTCTTAGCGACTCGTTGAATTGCTTGCCGCGTATCGCACTCCGCGCGGAGGGCCATGATCTCAATGCACACCGAGTCGCGGCCCAGGATCTACGACAGTCGCAAGAAAGGAGACAAAAGTCTAAAGAGTTTTGGACGCGTGAATTTCTGCGGCGAGTTCGGCAGCATTTGTGGCCTGACGACGAGCAATAACCGCCCTCTGAATCCGCTCAGACTCTGCAACCGAGAAGACCAACTCGCCACGCTCCATCGCCAAGAACTCTTTGCCTGACCACCGGGCGCGCATTAACCCTGCCTTGGAATGGAAACTGTCGCCCAAAAGGAGATGGCCAAGCTCGTGGGCGATCACGCTTCCGAGGAGACTCGCTAGAGTGAGTTGTCGTTGCGCGGCAAAGTCTCGTGCGCGGTCGTAGAGAATCCAAGCGTAGCAGCTTAGTTCTTCGCCGACCACCGCGAAGCCAAGTGTGTCGCCGCTCACTCGCTGCCAACGGCTCGACATTGAGCTTGGCAGGATGCGCAGCGTGAGATGCGTGGGATCCGCTGTGGCAGCACATGCTGGGATTCTCGTGGATGCATCATCGGTCGAGCAGGAGAGCCACCTGGCTTCCACTCCGGCATTCAGTAGAATTGCGGCCGCCGTCTGTTGGGCCTCAAACAAAAGGCCCGATTTGGCGTGAGCGTAGTTGTAAACGCCGATCGTGATTGCTACCCGTTCATTATTTGGAGTGCGTGGAGAAGGGTGTGCAGCTCCCGAGGCGTTTGCCATCATGAGCAAACCCACAATCAGGCCCGATGCCGATTTCGTTTTCATGGTTCTCACCTCCGATTTGGGGTTCGGGGGTGAGGCTCGGTCAGGAGAGGTGGGCACTCAATGGACCAGAACTTAAACGATGCATGAACGAATCACACGGCGTATGTCGGGGACGAGATGGGGTTTACGGGCTTTCTTACTTGCGTCTCGAGCCTTTTCATTAGCCCCGCCAAGGTAGTAAGGTGTCTCAACTGAGGATTGCCTGCCATGGAAACACGTCCTGAGGATATGCGGCTCGTTCGTTTCGGGCCGTTCGAGGCGAACTTCACTACGGGAGAGCTCCGCAAGCACGGCATCCGAGTCAAGCTGCAAGATCAGCCGTTACACGTCTTGAAAATGCTTCTTGCTCGCCCAGGGCAATTGGTCACGCGCGAGGACATTCGGCAGACCTTGTGGCCTTCCGGTACCTTCGTGGATTTCGATAACGGCTTGAACGCGGCGGTCAACAGACTCCGCGAGGCGCTTGGGGATTCCGCGGAAAACCACAAATTGGTGGAGACTTTGCCCCGCCGCGGGTATCGTTTTATCGGTGCGTTGGATAACACTTCTGCTACGGGTCTGCCGGGGAAGCTTACTGCCTCACCTCAGTCAGCCCGGCCGCCAGCAACGGAGGGCGCGGCGGGCACAGCAGGCTCCAGTGTGCGAAGGCTCATCGGAAAACGCCTGAAGGTGATTGCTGCCGCTTCGTTGACAATCGCGACCATAGGTGTGGCGGCACACTTGGAATTCCGCCGCCGCACACCGGCGCTGACCGCAAAGGACACAATTGTCCTCGCTGATTTCACGAACTCGACGGGTGACCCGGTCTTCGACGGCACGTTGCGGCAGGGCCTTTCCGTACAACTGGAACAATCACCGTTTCTGAGCACTATTTCTGACCAGGAAATCAAGCAGACCCTACCGATGATGGGCCAGAGGCCGGATGCGAAGCTCACTCCGGAGATTGCGCGGGAACTCTGTCAGCGGACCGGGAGTGCCGCCGTGCTCGATGGCTCGATTGCGCAGATCGGCACGCAGTACCTTCTGACTCTCGAGGCGTTTAGCTGCGCAAACGGGGAATTGCTGGCGAGTACAGAAGCGGAGGGGAGGGACAAGAGCTATGTCCTGGATGCTCTGGGTAAAGCCGCCTCAGAAATCCGCCACAAGTTAGGGGAATCGCTTAGCACCGTTCAAAAGTTCGACAGGCCACTAGAGCAGGCGACCACGTCGTCCCTCGGCGCCCTTCAGGCCTACAGTCTTGGGCGAAAGACCATGGGAGTAGACAACAACTCTGCCGGGGCCGTACCGTTCTTTCAGCGGGCCATCCGATTGGACCCGAACTTCGCCATGGCATATGCCAGGCTCGGGACGTGTTATGTAAATGTCGGGCAACTCAGCCTGGGAAATGAGAGCGTAAAGAAGGCTTACGAGTTGCGCGAGCGGGTGAGCGAGCGGGAGAAGTTCTACATCGAGTCCCACTACTATGAGTATGTCACGGGCGATCTGGAAAAGGCGGGTCGGACGTATGAACTCTGGACCCAGGTCTATCCGCGAGATTCTTGGCCGCACGCCAACTTGGGTGTCATTTATAGTGAACTCGGCCAAATCGAGAAAGCTCTAGAGCAATTTCGTGAGGCAGTCCGCATGGAAGACTATGGGTTGTATTTTACCGACCTCGTCGAAACCTACATCGATCTGAATCGGATAGAGGAGGCCCAGGCCACGGTCAAAGAGGCGCAGGCGAAAAACTTCGATACGATTGGCCTGCAGTACTTGGTTGCCTTCTTTCAGAACGATGCGGCAGGGATGACGCAGCAGTTAGCAGCTTTAGGCAAGGCGGGAAGGGAAGGCGCGCAGCTGGATCTTGAGGCCGATACGGCCGCCTATTTCGGACGACTGGGCAATGCCCGGGAGTTTTCCCGCCGGGGGGTGACGTCGGCCAAGCGAGCCGAAGAAAAGGAAACGGCGGCCGCCCATGAAGCTGGCGCGGCCATGCGGGAAGCACTTTTCGGTAATGCCGGCGAAGCCCGGCAGCGTGCTGCCGCGGCGCTAGCGCTTTCTACGGGCCGAGATGTGCAGTGCAACGCGGCGCTGGTTCTGGCCAATGCCGGAGATGTGCCTCGGGCGCAGGCACTGGGAGATGATTTGGCCAAGCGATTCCCAGAAGATTCAGAGGTGCAGTTCGACTGCCTGCCAACGCTTCACGGGCAGCGCGCTCTTAGTCGTAATGATCCCTCCAAGGCCATCATGCTTCTTGACACCGCCGCCCCCACCGAGTTGGGTATCGGTCGTCTCTATCCCGCCTACGTGCGCGGCGAGGCTTATCTAGCTGCACATAGAGGAGCGGAAGCCGCCGCCGAATTCCAGAAAATTCTCGACCATCGCGGAATTGTGCTCAATGACCCAATCGGCGCGCTCGCCCATCTCCAACTCGGGCGAGCCTACGCGATGCAAGGCAACCGCGAGAAAGCTCACATCAAGTACCAAGATTTCCTCGCGCTGTGGAAAGACGCCGACCCAGACATCCCCATCCTGAGGCAAGCCAAGGCGGAATACGCGAAGCTGCAATAACAGCGCGGCAGAACGCGTTCGTAGATTTGAAGTTCATCGAGGGCTGGGTCGATCCGACAGAGCCTCATGAGCGCAATAAGGCGGCTACGTATCACCGATAAGGTCGGGGCGAGAGCCGCGCGATACCCCTCCCCGTATGGAATCGGCAAAACCGCCGAGGTTCGGGAGTTGGGTTCACAGCGCCGCGATTTGCGTGACTTACCCCCTTCGACGGTGTACCCTCGCGACTCGCGTCGATCCGCGTCAACTCTAGGCTCTTGATTTCAGTTCGGCGACGTAGGCACGAATAGCCCGCCTGATACTCTCGGAGACCGGTACTCCGACCTCCGCTTGGTAGTCCCTCAACGCCTTGAGGTCTCCACGGTCCATATAAACGGCGTACTTTTCCTTATCCTGCTTTTCCTTAGCTGGCGAACGCTTCATGGGGTGATTTTGTTACGTCTGCTAACGTCTGTCAATGTCGTACTTAGGTGCCTCTAGTACGTTATGACTATCTATGTCTAGATATATCTTGACAGTTCCGTATTTTGTCTATAGAATTTCTACATGGTTGGAGGAAACGAGCCATGGAATATATGACACAGGGCGAATTGGGCCGCCTGCTCGCTATCGCTAAGCAGGAGAACGAACTGCACTGGCAGGCGATGCTGACCGCATTCTACTTTGGTCTGCGCGTATCCGAAGTCACGGCGATCCTCGGCGAGGATGTGCAGGACAACCAGTTAACAGTGAAGAGGTTAAAGAACAGCATGAGGACGCTCCAGCGCGTTCCCGTGACCAACGGCAGCCCAGAATTCGAGTTTCGCCTATCGGCATTATCCAAGACGGCCGGACCACGTGAGCGCGTCTTCCCGCTTTCCCGCCAGCGCTGTGACCAGTTTATGAAGCGCTACTGCCGACTCGCAGGCATTCATCGCTCAAAGGCGCACTTCCACTCGTTCAAGCATTCAATCGCGATGGCGATTTGGGCTGAGACCAAGCAACCCGGCCAGATCAAGTCCTACCTCGGCCACAAATCCATGTCGAGCACGATGCAATACTTGAACGAATCAGACAGCCTGAAGGCCCAGGCTGTCGTTTCCGGACTAAACTATTGAGCGGCTATAGAGGAAGACAAAGCGCATCTAATGCGTGCTCCCAGTAGGAAATCGGTACCATTTCGTTGCCGCAGTGAACTGCTAAAGCTAGCGAGTCAATCCTTGTAGGAAGGTGAGTCGAATTAATGAGCCAAGGCCGAGGAATGTCTTTGCAATGCCTCTCTTGGCGTACAACATCGAAAGCGATTGGCTTGGGATGATCGGCGACAAGAGCATTTCCCTAGCCGGAATTTCCATTTCTAGAAGTTCGTCAGCTCGCAGCGAAATGAGCTTTCTGTCAGTACTCAGACTTAAATCGTCCGCCGTCATTCTTAAGCGAGACCCAATGTCAGCTAGGCACTTCCCCTCACTTACCAATCGTTAGCTCGTGGCGGAGGGAATGAGCTGCAGAGATATCGCCGAAGAAGTCCAGGTGGGCAAGTCCACGGTTCAAAGGTGGGCAAAAGCGAGTGTCCTCCACGTCATTCATGGTCCATTCCGTCGTCCCCAGCACAATTGACGAGCTTAACTTCGAAGGACCGAGCGCCGCCGTTCTGCTCAACGTTTGCAACCTTGTAAGCGCCATCCATTAGCAGCGACACTCGCAATGCTGCGTCTTGCTCCGAGAGGCCGAATTTCTCGCGTAGTTTCATCGAAACCAGTGTCGCGTCTATCGGCAGGCCTCCGTCTCTTAGTTCAAGCATCACCGAGAAAGCGTCGGCATGCTCTGGCGCTAAAAAGTGCGAGCTCTTTAGTGTTCCCCGAACAGTGTCGAGTGAAGCCGTCTCTATGAGCGCCGTACCCAGGACAGCTCGCTCGGCCTCAAGCGCCTGAGGTGTCGCCATCAAATCATGATTCGAACCGCTCACCTGCGAACCTTCGCGGGGACACGGGACTCCTCGATCAAGCGAGTTAAGTCGCTTTCCGCGATCCGAATTGAACGTCCTACCTTGTGGTAGGGCACCTTTCGAAGCAAAATCCATGCTCTCCAGGTTGCCTCTTTGTGGCCTGTCCTTGCAGCAGCCTCTCTGACGGTCAATAGTCGTTCTTGCATCTTCGCCTCGCTGAATCGCAAATCTCAGGCGAGAATCGCAAAAAACCGACAATCGAAGTGATCAAGGAAAGACAAACTTTGATTAGCAGTCGGCTCAATCCTAAGTACTTTAAAATGAATTATTTCGCGCTGGGAAAGGAAAGATGGAAAGAAGAAAGGGAAAGATGGAAAGCCAGCCTCAATGGTCCAGCTTGTCTTTCGAGATCAGCGTGTCGATTCTTCCACGGTGCTTCTTGCTTAGATAAGTCTTACTCCATGATCGGAATCCCGCCTCTTGATATCTCCGTGGAAGTTCGACACCACGAGAGTCGAGCAAGTCGCACATCTCGTGAGCAACAACGTTCGGATTAGACCGGACGAGGGCTCTACGCTTTGCCACCTCAGGATCACCTCTCTCTGCTTTCCGATACTTCGCTTGGCGCATCGGCACGATGGCGCATGATTCTAGGGCCCTCTTTTCAAGCCAGCAGCAAAGAATAGCGGATGACTCGCAGATGCTTGTGACTATTCCGCCGGTATCCGAACAAGCGAAAAACCCCGGACTCTTGGTTCGTCTCAAATGAACGCAAACGCAATGGAGCCAATACGCCGCTGCCGTAACACCTCGTGGGGGGCCAAGCTTAGTCCCAGCCCGAGTGGCCAATGCTTCGAAGCGGGCCTTGAAGTATTCGTTCGGACCGGCACTAAGACTCCACGTCGCCGATTCAGTTCTGTAGAGCAAGGAAGCGATCCCTTCTCTTACTATGTCGGCCTCGCTGGGCGTCATGTCCGAGTTGTACGTACAATACGCACGGAGGCTGCAGTCCGATCCCCTCTTCGCTAATAGAATTGCAATTTCCTCCTTCGCAAGTGCTTCGAATTTACCTCCAAGATGCGGCCACAGATCAGATTCTCGGGCATGCATCCAGAATTCCCATTCAAGTTTTTCGCTCTCCGAATCCTTCGCACGCTTTCTGGATTCACGTTCTAACTTTTGTACCAACCTACGGATATGCATAGCCCCTCCGCGTCGCGTCCGGCTACTTGAGGAAGCGCGGAAGGAGCCTGGAACACGCTAATTCTTTGGTACCTTCCCCAGCCGCGTAGCCTTATTTTGGCCTTGACAAACCTAGCCGTCAAGTATATCTTAGCGGCTAAGTTATGACGAAAGGGAATGACAAAATGATTCGCGAATACCTCGCTAACATCGGGCGCAAGGGCGGCAAAGCCCGCGCCTCTAAGTACGACAAAGCAACGCTCTCCAAGTGGGCGAAAAAAGGCGGCAGGCCACCGAAATCCAAGGAAGGCGACAAACCATGAGTCTCTACAAACGCGGAGACGTGTGGTGGTACAAGTTTCGCTTTGCGGGGCAGATGGTCCGTGAGTCCTCAAAGAGCGGGAGCAAAACGGTTGCGAAGGACGCCGAGCGCATCCGTCGGCGCGAGCTCGAGGAATCGTGGAATCAGATCAAACGTCGGACGCTACCACCGCGCTTCGACTTCGCCGCTGACGGATGGCTCGCGTCCGTGAAGCCTCACATCGCCGAGCGCACCCAAGAAATCTACGAGGTGGCTCTCCGGTGCCATTTGAAGCCAGTCCTGGGAACGCTGTTGCTTTGCGACATTGACGGTAGCCGCATCGCCTCATACCAGGCCCGTCGCAAGGCCGAAGGCGCCTCGGCGCGAACGCTCAACAAGGAAGTGCAGGTGCTCCGTCAAATCCTGAAACGGTACAAGCTTTGGGGCAACCTTCAAGGTGATGTGAAGTTTGAGCGGGAATCGGACCACATCGGCAAGGCTATTACGGAAGAACAGGAAACGGGATTGCTGGCCGCGTGTGAATCCAACGTGTTGCTCCGCACCGTCGTGTCCCTTGCGCTCAACACAGCGCTCCGAAAGAACGAGATCCGCACGCTGCGCTGGCAACAGATCGACTTGCTTGCGCGTACCCTGACCGTAGGACGCACAAAAACAGAAGGGGGCAGTGGACGGACCATCCCGCTGAATAGCGTGGCATACGCGGCCGCTGTTCGCTGGGCCAGCCGGTTCCCCGAAGCGAAACCGGAACATTACGTGTTTCCATCGTGCGAAGCCGCTGGAATCGAGCGGGAGCACCCCGACACGGAGCGTATCGACCCGAATCGCGCTATCAAGTCGTGGCGATCTGCGTGGCGCCGTGCCCTGAAAGACGCGGGATTGAGCATCCGGTTTCACGATCTCCGGCATACCTGCATTACCAAGCTTGCAGAGGGCCAGGCTAGCGAGCAAACCCTCATGTCCATTGCGGGACACCTCAGCCGCAAGATGGTCGAACACTATTCGCACATACGCATGGCCGCGAAGCGCACGGCCCTGGACGCCATCGTGAAGCCCGTTTTTGACACGGGTGTGGCACAAAATTGGGCACAGTCACCGTCTGTCGAAAAAACCGCTGCCCCTAACTGATTGAAAGGATTGGTGGGCCTGGGTGGACTTGAACCACCGACCTCGCCCTTATCAGGGGCGCGCTCTAGCCACCTGAGCTACAGGCCCTTACAAACCGCGTGGGAACTGCCTAGAACTCAATCAGTCTACGATGCTCACGGATGATTCGCAACCGGGTAGGAATCGATTCTTTCGCAAGAGCGATCGGCCCATTGCAGATGACCGCCGACGTGCTGGATGCAAAACGCGCCGTCTTACTGAACGAAACCTACCGTCGGGGGTGCCGTCTCCGGCGCTTCCTTAATCGGACCGAATTGCGCCTCGTACCGCGCGATATTTTCTCCCAGCGCGCGCCAGATGCGCTTCGCATGCCCCGGGCTGACGATCATGCTCTTGAGCAGCTTCCCTTGCGCGCCATTCGGAAAAATATAAATGAAGTTCAGCGTGAACTCTTCGAGATTGTGGTGAACCATCACCAGATTGCTGTATTCGCCTTGCAGTTCCTTCTCGTCCGCTTTGATCTGGACTTGTCCTTGTCCCTGCGCCGCCCGCTGCTCGTCCATGTGTCGATAGCTCCTTTTCGTCGCGTCCACACAAAGTGGACGGTCACAAAGTATCACACGCTAAGCGCGCTCGCTGACACGCCGCGGCAGAGTTTCACTCGCGCGTTTCCGTCAGCCAGTTATCCTGGTTCACCTCCAAGGCGTCACCATTCCGCGCCTTCGCCGAATCTTCGGCGTTGACACTTGGAGATGTTAATGCTAGTTTACTTCGTAGATTTACTGCGCTTAACTAAACACTCGAGTTCGGGAACCCGGTACCAAGCGCTCAATATCAGATGACGACCACCTCACCCGAAGCCACCCACATCGGTACCGACTCGGATGGCCGTCGCATCCTGCTCCCATCTCTCCCGGAAGCCCACCGCTCCGTCCCGATCGCCGCGACCGCATCCTGGTTCCGCAAAATCATCGCCTTCGCCGGCCCCGGCTATCTCGTTGCCGTCGGTTACATGGACCCCGGCAACTGGGCCACCGACATCGGCGGAGGCTCGAAATTCGGCTACACCCTTCTCAGCGTCATCGTCCTCAGCAATTTCATGGCGATGTTGCTGCAAGCGCTCTCCGCAAAACTCGGCATCGCCACCGGCCGCGACCTCGCGCAGGCCTGTCGCGACCACTACTCGCGCCGCACGCGGAATCGCGCTCTGGGTGCTTTGCGAAATCGCTATCGCCGCGTGTGACCTCGCTGAAGTCCTGGGCTCCGCGGTCGCGCTGAAATTATTATTTGGTCTTCCTCTGATCGCCGGCGTGCTGATTACCGCGCTCGACGTGCTTATCGTCCTCGCCATGCAAGGACGCGGCTTCCGCATGGTCGAAGCGTTCGTCGTCACCTTGATCGCCGGCATCGCCGCGTGCTTCGCGTATGAACTCTTTATTGCTCAACCGCTGTGGCGTGAAGCCGCCCGCGGCATAATCCCCACCGTCGACATCCTCCGCAGTCGCGAAATGCTCTACATCGCGATTGGCATTCTCGGCGCCACGGTCATGCCGCATAATCTCTACCTACACTCCAGCATCGTGCAAACGCGCGCCTTCGGCTCGTCGCTCCGCGATCGCCGCGAAGCGCTGCGTTATGCCGTGCTCGATTCGACCGTCGCGCTCGGCTTCGCGCTCTTCATCAACGCCGCCATCCTGATTCTCGGCGCAGCAGCGTTTCACACCCGCGGCCTCCACAACGTCGCCGAAATTTCCGACGCCTACCAACTCCTCACGCCCGTGCTGGGCGCCAGCCTCGCCAGCACCATCTTCGCCTGCGCACTTCTGGCCTCCGGACAAAACTCCACGCTCACCGGCACGCTTGCCGGTCAAATCGTCATGGAAGGCTTCCTCGACATCCGCCTCAAGCCCTGGATTCGCCGCCTCATCACCCGCGCCATCGCGATCATCCCTGCAGTTCTCGTCATCGGCATCGCCGGCGAATCCAAAGTCACCGCTCTACTGATCCTGAGCCAGGTCGTGTTGAGCTTTCAGCTTCCCTTCGCCGTAATCCCGCTGATCCAATTCACCAGCGACCGCACAAAAATGGGCGAGCTCGTGAACTCGCGGCTGACGTCAGTAGTCGCGTGGGCCGTCGCCGCAATCATTCTCGTTTTCAACGGCGAGTTACTCTGGCTCACGCTCCGCTCCTGACGACATGCCGCCGCAAAATGACGCGCGGCGGAATTTCCAATCCTGTACAACACGCTCGACTCTTCCCTTCCGCGTACTCGACGCCTGTGGGAAAATTTCTCAGCCGACATGCCCCCGCGCCCAAGCCAAAATCTGCGAACCCGCAAGATCCTCTTCGCCATCCTTCTCCTGGTCATCGTCGGCGCGATCGCCTTCACGATCTTCCAGAACCGCCCGTGGAGCGTCCCTGACCAAGCGCGCCAGAAAAAAAATCCAATCTCCCCGTCCGACGCTGATCTCGCCTCGATTCGTCCCATCTATCGCGACAAATGCTCGTCGTGCCACGGCTTCACCGGCAAAGGCGACGGCCACGATGCGTCCCTCTACGATCCCCGCCCAACCGATTTCACCGACGCGCCACGCATGAGCCGCGTCACCGACGGCGAACTCTTCTACAAACTCACCGAAGGCCGCAAACCGATGCCCTCCTTCAAAAAACGCCTAACCGACGAGCAACGCTGGCGGATGGTTTTGCTCCTCCGTGCCTTCACGCAGCCCTCCCCCGATGCCCCGCGTTCCAATCCGCCAAAGCCTCAATAAAACTTCATCAATTTTCCGCATCGGAAAGTGCGCCGCTTTTGTTCGCTCGCGCGAGCGACGAATTCGAACGATCGCAGAAAGCGCATATTTGGCTCACTTTCGCCCTATTTCGCGAACAAAAAAAACTCTTTTCTCTTTGCCAGCGAAATAATTACTGCTAAGAATCCTCCAACATCAATTCGTTTTATTCTTTTGCAAGATTCTTTGAGTTAGACAACTCTTCCGCGCGCCCGCAATATCGTTCACGTAGTCAGCGTAGTCGCGCGGTTCGTTTCTGCGAGCCCGTTCGACAAGAACCCGGAAGTTCTTTCGCTCGCCGCAAAGCAGTTCCAGTCAGGTGAGTTTTTCGCAGTAGGTCAGTCGTAACGCGTGTTTTCGCGCGAATGGGCGAAGCCCGCCCGTTTCACAGTCGTGAAACAAAAAATCGAAAAAAGGAAGGTACATCTCATGCGATCCATCAAAACTCAGAACTTCACACCAGTAGCAAAGAAAGTGCTCGTTGCGACTCTCTTCGCCGCCGTCGCTCTCATCGGCGCGGTCAAGGCGCAGGAACTCGTCAAGGGCACATTCACGTTGAACGCTGAAACCCACTTCGGTTCCACCATTCTTCCCGCGGGACACTACACCGTCTCGGTCGCTCCAATCACCGCACTCGCTGCATCCGGCACTCGCGTACTCGTTTTCGTCCGCCCCGAAGGCAAGCCCGGTCCAGTCGCATCGTTACTCGCGATGGCTTCACAAGAAGCGTGCGAAACTCCGTCAGGCCTGAACCTGGCCTCAGAATCGAATGGCCTGGTAGCCCGCTCGCTCTGCCTTGGTAAACAGAATCTTGCGATCGACTTCGAAGCGCCGCACGCCGGCGAAGCCGCCAAGATGAAGGCCACCCAGCCCGCGCAGCAGTAGACCTCGTCCCGCTTTCCCACTGAATCCCAACGAACGACGAAAGGGCGGGCCCCACGGTTCGCCTTTTCCATGTCTCCCAATCGCCAAAACGAGTCACAATAGAAAGGTCTCCCCCCTCCGTGCGTTCCCTATTCGTTCTCCCACTCGACGTGTAGAATGTTTTCCATAGTGGCCTCTCAATCGCGCATGTTCGATCCCGCCCGATCCGGCGAACTCGTCGAGTCCGGCGCGCCGGTCGTCACTCTCCGCAACGCTTTCGCGCATCCATACGACTCCGCGATAGCCGCAGCTCGCACCTGCTATGCGCAGCGCCTCATCGGCCCCGAAGAAATCAACGACAAGCAGCGCCTCAACATCGGCGCCGCTACCTTCTACAGCGGCCATCACACCGTTTTCCAGCACGCCCATTTCGAATTTGGACTCGAAAATGTAAGCCGCCAGTTCGTCTGGTCGTTTCTCCACGCGCATCCTTTCTACAATTCCGAGCAGCAGAGCCAGCGCTATGTCCGTTTCAAGCGCGCACACGCCTACGTCCCTCCCGAATCGCTCTTTTTCAGCGAATGCAGCCGCGAAATCTACGAGCGCGCCATCGCCCGTTCCTGGGAGTACTACCGCGAACTCTCCGCGCTGCTCGCCGCCGACGCCCGCGAAATCCTGAATGACATCTGGCACGTCGGCCCGATGTCCCACGTCAATCGCATCCAGAAAGTCGAACGCTCCGCCGAAAAGCGCTCCATCGAAATCGCACGCTACGTCCTGCCGATCGCCGCTTTCACCGCGATGGTCCACACCATCTCCGGCATCGTCCTCCACCGCCTCTGGCGCATGTGCTCAGCGTCCGACACGCCCAACGAAGCCCGCGAAGTCATCGGCCAGATGGTCAAGCTGGCTCGAGACATCGACCCCCAATTTTTCGAGCGCTTCGGCACCGAGCCGATTCAGGCGCTGCCCGAGTGGGGCGAAGCCAATGTTGCAGCCTCCATGGCCGAACCTTCGTCGAACGGCAATGGCACCGGCGCCAGCGTCGATGCCGGCGCCTCTTTCGCCCGCGAATTCGACGCCAGGCTCGAAAAACGCACTTCAAAACTCATCGACTACTCTCCGAACGCGCCCCGTGTCGCCGCCGAAGCCTACCGCGCCGTCGTCGGCCTCCTCGAATCGCAATGCAGCGACGCCGAAGCGATCGACCGCCTCCTCAACCCATCGCGCAACATCTATCGCCTCGAAACGCTAAACGTCGGCGTCCACGCCCCGCTCATGCGCGCGCTCCAACACGCCAACTACACCTTCGCCAAAAAAATCAGCCACACCGCCGACAGCCAGGACCAGCGCCACCGCATGGTCCCTGGCTCGCGCCCGCTCCTCACTCTGTCCGACACGCGCGAGCCCGACTACGTCACGCCGATGCTGCTCGACAACAATCCGCGCGCCAAAGAAGTTTACGAACGCGCGATGCACGACGCCTGGACCGCCAAAAACGAACTTCTCGATCGTGGCGTCCCCTCCGAGATCGCGCTCTACGTTCTTCCCAACGCAAAATCCATCCGACTCGTTGAATCCGGCTCGCTCCTCCATCTCCTCCACAAATGGACGATGCGCACTTGCTTCAACGCCCAAGAAGAAATCTACCGCGCCTCTATGGACGAACTAACGCAACTCCGCGAAGTCCACCCGCAATTTGCAAAATATGTCGGCCCGCCCTGCCATCTCCGCGCCGGCATTACCACGCCGATCTGCACCGAAGGCTCGCACTTCTGCGGCGTAAAAGTTTGGCTCGATTTCCCCAACACCCCGCGCCGCATCTGAGGAACACCATCTGAAGCAGTCGTTCGGCGCAAATCGTCTAACGCAATAACAGGAGATCCCATGTTCCGCCCGCCGCTCCGCCGACTGTCGTTTCACCACATTGTTGCTGCTCTTCTAGCGCTATTCCTCCTCGCAGGCACAACTCTCGCTTTCAACGTCCCTCTGACCGACGAGTCCGTCCGCGAAGCTTATTTTCTCGGCCAGCGTCGCGACGACTCGATGGCCAAGTATCTCGCGCAGTACAAAAAGACTTTGCCCGTGCCAAAGACCGGCCCTCAAGTCGCCAGCATCGAATTTCTCACTCCGTTCGCTCAACTCGTTCTGCGCTCCAGCCGCCGCGCGAATTACAGCGCTCAGCAAGCTACTCAGGAACATCGCCGCGACAAGGAAACCGCCGTCGTCAACATTCAGGTTCAGTTTACGGATTCGTACGGCTCCTTCACTTCCATGCAGCCTACAAACTCCGACTCGGCCGCCCGCTACAAACTCCGCCCGCCCGATTTCTGGAAAGACATCAACGTCGCCGTCGAACAAAACAACCAAGTCCTCGAAGCCACCGATCTTAGCGGTGAGCCAACCTACATCTGTGGTGACGATGGCGGCGGCTGCGTCCTGACCGGCGCCACGATCCGCCTCGAATTCCCCGCCAAGCTCTTCACCTCTGACTCCGCCGACATCCGCGTCTCCCCACCCGAAGGCCCCGAAGTCACCGTTACTTTCAATCTCACCTCCCTTCGCTGATGCATGCGGTCGCAAAAGACACGTTCTTGCGCAGTCACGCGTCGATCTCTCGTCCCGCCCCGATGTAGCACGGGCGCAGCGCGCCCCAGCCAGCCTAGGCCCGTGAGATCGAGAAGGTTTCGTCCTTCGACGCAAAAAAACCGCTTTACATCCTCGGTCGCCCTATAACCGCCCTGCCCCTGAGCCGGATCCCCACGTTCCTCGTTCCGCTTCACGATCCTTCACATCCTCTGCATAGCCAAGCCCGTCACTGGCAGACCGCATCCATCCCAATGCGCCCGACAATCCGTTCCATGCACGCTTCTAACCCGTACCGCAGCAATCACTCGTGTAGGGGCGCAGGACGCTGCGCCCCTGCTTGCCCCGACCGCCCCTCGTCTGTTCTTGGCTTAGGTAGGGAGGGGCCAGCTCCTCCCGGCTCGAACCTCGGTAAACACCTTTCCCGACAAGCGCATACCGAAGGTGTAGGGCACGGCACCCCTCCGCGGCCGTCCCGCAAGAGGTGCCGCCGAAACCTCGCGAAATTTTCTCCCCAATAAATCCCTAAGAATCAGCTGAATACGGATAACCGCGCGAAACCGCATCGCGCCATTCGCGCAAGCCTCCGCCTCTCAATAACTTACAGACAACGATAAAAATTGAAGGGGTAATGGGGGTCAAAAATAGAATCAAAAGCGAACGGTAGGCGATTCCGAACGAACCATCAGCTCACGACCGCCAATGCAACGTAACCGGCCCGCTCATCGGGTGAGGCAACGCCTCTCCGGTTCGCCGCGATTCCAGCAAATTCGCCTTCAACGCGAAGTACCACTTCGCCGGCCGATCCGCATCATCAATCAGCATCAAGTGCGGGTTATGCTTCAACCCTTCCGACTGCTGAATCATCGTCTCCTGGTCCTGCCGCAAAAAGATCTTCCCAAACACTCGAAAAATCGAAACCGGCAGAAAAAAAAGATTCCACGCCGCCACAAAATCGATCCGGCACAAATCCCGCCGCACCGGCGTCACCGTGGTCTGGCTTGAAAACCACAGCTTCCCGCTGTGAATCTCCTCCAACCGTCGGTTGGGCAAAATAAAATCGATTGTCGTCGTAACCGGCTCGCCGGTTCGCTTCTTCAACAGCTGATACGGCAAGCTGTTCGAGCTAGGCGAGTGCGGACTCATCCGAAATCCATTCGGAATCGGCTCAAACTGTTTTTGCTTTTCGTGGATCGACCCGCGGCTCCGCCAGAACCAAGACTGATGCACGAATGGCCCGTGCGCCGGATCCATCAGCCCGATGATCCCGTGGTCGACATGCGCCGGCAAATCGCAAGCCAGGTGCATGATCTTGAATTTTTCGCTGAACGTCGCCAACTTCGGCGCCGCCGGAATTTTTCCCGACTCCGGCGCTCGCGAACCCGGCGCAGTCATGAACACCCAGACGTAGCCGTCATGCTCTTCGCACGCATAATGCCCGGCGAAGATCCGATCGACCTTGAGTTTGTCCTGACTCGTCAGCGAAGGAATTTCCACGCACTGCCCGCTGCACGCGTCAAATCGCCAGCCGTGATAGCTGCACTCCACGGCTTTTCCGTCAAATCGCCCGTAAGACAGCGGAATCCCGCGATGCGGACACGAATCGCGCATCGCAAACGCTTTTCCATCCGACGTTCGCCCCAGCACCAGCGGCACTTCCAGCAACATCGCCGTAGTCAGCCGCTGCCCCACAATCTCGGTACTGCGCAGCGCCGGATACCAGAAATCCCAAAGGAATCCGAGGTCCCCCTCGCGCGCCGCCGGGCTCGCCGCCGCGTCATTCACCTGCACGAGAGTTTGGGCTGCTTCGCTCATCGTTGTGTTCGCATCGTAGTATAGTGCCATGCGGCGTCGCAATTCCTGAGACGCCGATCGAGTGATGATGCTCAAGTGCTCTGGTCCTCTGCTGCATGTATCGAACTCCGCGGCCGCCGAGCAGTTTTACTGCGACAAACTTGGCTTCTGCCTCGAATTCGCACACCGCAGCGACGGCTCCAAATCAGAACCGCGCTATCTGGGAATTTCACGCGAGGGCTTTTGGAAGTATTTGTCCTCGTTCTCGGGTGATGGCGTCGCTGGCGGCGTTGTAAATCTGTTCGTCGACAGTGTCGACGCTATGCACGCCGAACTCACCGCGAAAAACGTCAAGATCGACAGTGGCCCAGTGGACCAGACCTGGGGTTCGCGCGAGATGTACGTGAAAGACTCCGACGGCAACTGCATTCGTTACATCCAGATGTGAAGTTCAAACATCAAACGCAGGTTCGCGGGCGGAACTGCCACAGGTAGAAACGCCATAGGTAGAAGCGCAGCTAGCATGATCAAATTCCTGGCCAACATCTTTCGCGGCTTCTCACTGGTCTTCGGCATCACCGCGCCGCCTCCCGGTCAAGACGAACGCCAGTTCGTGTTCCTGTGGCTCGGCATCGTCGCGATCGTCATCGCCTTTTCCGTAGGCTTGCTCTTCGTGATAGCGCACCTCCACGTCGGCTAGGCACGGCGGTTAGATTTGCCAACAGATCCGCTGTATAATCATGATAGAGACTCCGATGTACGCCACTTTCTATTAGCTGATCCCGTTCCGCTCGCGTCCACGCGAGCCAGCAACTCCGCACCCGTCACAAGTCACCAACCACCAGTCACCGATTTTCAGAGGGATCGCTATGGCATCAATGACGTTCACGGAAAAACTGAATCAACTGGGCACGCGTTACGACGAGCTGACCCAGCAGCTTTCGACGGCGGAGCTCGTCTCCGATTCCTCGAAATTCCAGAAGGTCGCCAAGCAGCACGCCGAACTGGAAGAAATTGTCGCCAAGCACCGCCAATTCAAGCAGATCGAAAAAGATCTGGCGGGTGCGCACCAGATGTTTCTTGAATCCGAAGATTCCGAAATGAAGCAAATGGCACATGAAGAAGAAAAGCAACTCGCGGCGCGATTGGAATCCGTCGAACACGAACTAAAACTTCTACTTCTGCCGAAAGATCCCAACGACGACAAGAGCGTAATCGTCGAAATCCGCGCAGGCACCGGCGGCGACGAAGCAGCTTTGTTTGCCGCCGAATTGTTCCGCATGTATTCGCGCTACGCCGAAACGCAAGGGTGGAAAGTGGAGATCCTCGAAAGCTCGCCGTCATCGATCGGCGGCATGAAAGAGATCGTCGCCGCCATCCAAGGCAACAAGGTCTACTCGAAGCTGAAATACGAAAGCGGTGTCCACCGCGTCCAGCGCGTCCCCGCAACCGAAACGCAAGGCCGCATCCACACCTCGGCCGCCACCGTCGCTGTCCTTCCCGAAGCCGACGACATCGACATTAAAATCGAAGCGAAAGATCTGCGCATCGACACGTTCTGCTCCTCAGGTCCCGGCGGCCAGTCGGTGAACACAACGTATTCCGCCGTACGCATCACGCACATTCCCAGCGGTCTGGTCGTTTCGCAGCAAGACGAAAAATCGCAAATCAAGAACCGCGCAAAAGCCATGCGCGTCCTCCGAACCCGCCTCTACGAATTGGAAACCGAGAAGCAGCAAGCCGCCATCGTTGCCGAACGCCGCGGCCAAATCAAAACCGGCGATCGCTCCGAAAAAATTCGCACCTACAACTTCCCGCAAAATCGCGTCACCGACCACCGCATCGGCCTGACGCTGCACCAGCTAACCGACGTGATGGAAGGAAAATTGGCGCCCCTAGTAGACGGCCTAGTCTCGCACTACGAATCCGAACGCCTGCAGCAGGAACTCTCCGCCGCATAAGCTTTCTTGGCGACGGAACTGCCCTTCATGGACGCACGCACAGCCTTCAAAAAAGGAATCGGCCAACTACGCGACGCCGGAGTTTCATCATTCACGCTCGCTGCTGAATTATTGCTACTGCATGTAGCCGCGAAAGACCGCACCTGGCTCTATGCCCATCCCGAAGACGAGCTCTTACCCGAGCAGGAACAAAGATTCTTCGCTCTTGTCACCCGCCGCATCGACGGCGAGCCAACGCAATACCTCACCGGCAAACAGGAATTCTGGAGCCTCGAATTTGAAGTCACGCCCGCCGTGCTCATTCCCCGCCCTGAAACCGAACACGTCATCGAAGTCGCGCTCGACCGCCTCGCCCTCCGCGAAATTCGCGCCGGCCGCAAACAAACCCTGAGCGGCGAAGGCCTACGCATCGCCGACATCGGCACCGGCTCCGGTTGCATCGCCGTCGCTCTAGCCAAAGATCTACCCGGTGCGCAATTCGTCGCCACGGACATTTCGCCTGCCGCCCTCGAAGTAGCAAAGCGCAACGCACAACGCCACGGCTTTGCCGATCGCACCTCGTTCATCGAATCAAACTTGCTCGATAAAATTCCTTCCTTGCCGCGCTTCCACCTGATCGTCAGCAACCCGCCTTACATCGGCCGAAACGAAGCGCCGACGCTAGCCCGCGAAGTGCGCGACCACGAACCCGCAACTGCACTCTTCGGCGGCGAAGAAGGCTACGAACTCTACGCCGACCTAATCGCACAATCCGCCGAACACCTCGAACCCGGCGGCATCCTCGTTCTCGAATTCGGCCACAACAGCCTCCCCGCCGTCCAACCCCTCTTCGACACGCCGCAATGGACCCACGTCGGCGTCGCCAACGACCTCGCTGGCATCCCCCGCGTCATCGCCGCCGAAAAAATCTGATCGTCGGCTAGCCACATTGAGTTGCGTCCTGCACATTCCTGGCTTCGATGCCGACTGGATTGGCACAAATTCGAATCGGGCGTAGGCTACGTGCATGCCGGATCTGGCGCGGTTTCGAGCGATTCATGGAGCGGTCGAGGAACACTCGCTGCCTTCCACAGCGTCGATCCTGCACGTCGACATGGACGCGTTTTTCGTTTCGGTCGAACTACTAGAGCGGCCGGAACTCCGCGGGCTCGCTGTCGTAGTTGGCGGGCGTCCGGACCAGCGCGGCGTCGTGACCGCGGCGAGCTACGAAGCGCGCAAATTCGGCGTGCAGTCGGCGATGCCGTTGCGCACCGCCGCGAAACTATGCCCTCACGCCGTTTTTCTCGACGGCCATCATCACAAATATGGCGAGATGAGCGATCGCATCGCATCGATCCTCGCAGGATTTTCGCCGATCGTTGAAATGGTTTCGATCGACGAAGCGTATCTCGACCTCTCCGGCACGGAACGTTTGCACGGACCGTCGTTCGCCGCCGCCGACAAACTTTTGCGCACGATCACACGCACGACCGGACTTCCCTGCTCCGGCGGACTCGGTTCGACGCGGCTGATCGCAAAGGTGGCATCGGAACAATCGAAGCCGCGCGGCCTCGTATGGGTCGTGCCGGGTAGCGAGGCGCGATTTCTGGCGCCGCTGCCCGTGCGAAAAATTCCCGGCATTGGCGAAGTGACCGAACGCTCGCTGCTCGCGCTTGGACTCAAAACCGTCGGCCAGCTTGCCGACATGTCGCTGGAAAAACTCGAAAGGATATTCGGTCAGTGGGGCACCGCGCTGTATCGCAAGGCGCGCGGCGGCGATTCCTACGAATTCGTGATCGACGCCGAACCGAAATCAATCTCGCAAAATCACACGTTCGGCGAAGACACCAACGATACCCCGGCGCTCACATCGTTGCTGAGCCACCTTTCGCAGAAAGCGTGCAAGCGGCTACGCGAAGCCGGACTCTCCACGCGCACCCTCACCCTGACGATTCGCTACACCGGCTTCGACACCTACACGCGGTCGAAAACGCTCCCTGAAGGAACCAGTCTCGATTCCGATATTTTCGCGACCTTCCTCAAATTATTTCACCAACACCGCAACCTTAAACGCAAGATCCGCCTGCTCGGCGTGAGCCTGAGCAATTTTTCGCACGGCGGCCAGCAATTCAACCTTCTGGAAGCCGAGAAACGCGAAAAACTGGAAAAGCTGACGCAAGCCACCGACGGGCTCCGCAATCGCTTTGGATTCGACTCAGTCCAGTTCGGCGGATCGCTCCGCCACGAGGGCCGGAATTCGAATGAAGGCTGGGGTCTGCGCCAGACCAAGCGAAGAAACCAGTCCGAAGCCGAAGCATCACTCCGCAAGAAGCCAACCGGCCCACCCGACGAACCAGGCTTCGACCTCGATTGAGTGTCTCCGCAGGCGTATTCATTGACTTATACTTTGGCGGTATGAGTAAGCGATCTACGACTTCCTGCGAACCGATCCGGTGGCGCCATGCTTAAGCGTTCGCGCGCTTTCTGGGATCGCGTCAGCGAAGGCCATAATGTTGACGTCCTGTGGGCGCAATTTTCCGCGGATGCCCGCGCGAGTTACGGTTTTTACGGTCGCGACGTCGACTGGGACGTCATAAAGGCAATGCCGCGTTGGCGGCGCCCCTTTCATATCGCCAAGCAATTTTTCTGGGCGCTGATGATGAAGTTGTCGCCTGCGCGCCGCGTGCTGCTACTCACCGCTATCGTGCTCTTTTTGATTTCAGGTGTGCAGTTTCATCCCAACGGTAACGAAGTTGTTGAGGTTCGGATGGAGTGGCTTTCCGCGCTCCTTTTTCTCTTTGTACTTTCGCTGGAATTGGCTGACAAAGTCATCATGAAGCGCGATCTGGAAATTGCGCGAGAGATTCAGAACTGGCTGGTGCCATCGCAGCCGCCCGAGGTTCCCGGAGCCGAAATCGCATTCGCGACGCGCCCGCAAAATTCCGTGGCAGGCGATTACTACGACGCGTTTTACCCGACAGCGAGCGCCGCCGAAGGCGGAAAGCTGATGCTCGTCGTTGCGGACGTCGCGGGGAAAAGCGTCCCCGCGGCGCTGCTCATGGCCACGATGCAGGCGAGCTTGCGGACCGTTGCGGGCGAAGACGCTCCTCTCGATGCGCTGGTCTCGCGGCTGAATCGCTACGCTTCGGAATACAGCCTCGATGGGCGCCGATTCACAACCGCAATTCTTGGTTTGTACGATCCCGCTTCCGGCCACCTGAGCTACGTCAACGCGGGGCACAATGCGCCCGTTTTGCGCCGAGCTGACCTGAGGATGGAATTCCTCGACAAGGGCGGTGTGCCGCTCGGCATTATGTCGAGCGCGGAGTATCAGATGGAGGAGGTCAGCCTGCAATCGGGAGATGTGCTGGTGATGTTTACCGACGGCGTGGTTGAGGCTTTTAACGCGGCGGGTGAGGAGTTTGGGAATGGGCGGTGGCTCAATGCGATTCGGAATCTACCGAGCGGGACAGCACAGGAATCGTTGCGATACCTGATGGGGCAGGTGGATGCATTTGTCGGACAGACACGGCAATCGGACGACATTACTTGCCTGGTGTTTCGCTGCAGATGACCGGCGTTGGTCTCGCGTAAGAGTCTCAAACACAGCGGGTTGCGCTTGGTCGACGGACTCGAGCCCGCGCTGCCATCTCAAAAGTGGCGCGGGGGCTCCGCACCCCATAAATTGGTCCATAGACTCCGAGTTAACAGTGGACGCGACACCTTGCGTAGGACTCGTGCGCAACCAAAACCACCCCTGACGCATACTCTAAGTGTGGAACTACATGAGGAAGTTGTTTCGGCGCGCTCGCTGGCAGAGTCGATTTGCGCAAAATTGCGGCAGAACGGATTTCAAGCCGTATTTGCTGGCGGTTGTGTTCGCGATCTGCTATTGAAGCGGTCGCCAGTCGATTTTGACGTGGCGACGGACGCCTTGCCCGGCCAGGTGATGGCGCTGTTTCCGAAAAGCCTGGCGGTTGGCGCGCAATTCGGCGTCGTGCAGGTCTGGCAGGACGAGCTGAAGGTCGAGGTTGCGACGTTTCGCTCCGACGGGGTCTATTCCGACGGTCGGCGGCCCGACGAAGTGGTCTATACGAAGTCGCCGGAAGAAGATGTGCGGCGGCGGGACTTCACGATCAACGGATTGCTGCTGCATCCAGAAACGAACGAAGTGCTAGATTTTGTTGGCGGGCAGGCCGATTTGAAGAAGGGCCTGATTCGAGCGATCGGCGATCCCAACCGGAGATTTGCCGAAGACAAGCTGCGATTGATCCGGGCAGTGCGATTCGGCGCAAGGTTTGGTTTTGCGATAGAAACAGGTACCTTCGCCGCGATCGAGCGTCACGCGCGAGAGATTACAGTGGTCTCGGCGGAGCGACTGCGCGATGAAGTGACGAAGATTTTGACGGAGGGTGCGGCGAGGCGTGGCTTCGAACTGCTGGACGAAACTGGATTGCTGCCCGCGGTGTTACCACAGATAGCGGTGATGAAGGGTGTCGAGCAGCCGCCGCAATATCATCCCGAGGGCGACGTCTGGACGCATACCCTGTTGATGATGGAGCAACTTCCGGCAGAAACTCCGGCGACTCTGGCTTGGGGGGTGTTGCTACATGATGTCGGCAAGCCTCCTACTTTCAGGCCGATCTCGGAGACCGGTGACCGAATTCGGTTTGACGGACACGCTGGCGTGGGGGAGCGGATGGGCGAAGAGATTTGCCGCAGGTTCCGCTTTTCCAATGAGGATACGGAGCAGATCGTGGCGCTGATCGCGAACCATATGCGATTCAAGGATGTCGAACGGATGCGGTCCTCGACGCTGAAGCGCTTTGTGCGAATGAATCAGTTCGACCAGCACCTGGAACTGCACCGGCTGGATTGCACTTCGAGCCATCGACATCTGAACGCCTATAACTTCGTGACGAAGATGCTGGCGGAATCCGCGCCCGAAGACATTCGCCCTCCTAAGCTACTGACCGGGGACGATTTACGGGCGTTGGGATACAAGCCGGGACCCGTTTTCAGCCAGATTCTGGCGACTCTCGAAGATGCCCAGCTCGAGGGCAAGGTCGGAAGCAAGGACGAAGCGATAGGTTACGTCCGGAGCAAGTTCAAACCAAAGGCCTCTGGCGCTCTGGATTCCGAAGGTCTAGATCTAGGGTCTGGAGAAGAAACCAAATCAGTGATAGCGGTAGCAAGCGGTTCCGGGGCGCGGAAACACATTAAAACCTCGTAAGCCATTATAAATAAACGTCTTAACGAGAACCTGGCAGACGCAAGACAAGTCTTGTAGAATGTTTAGCATAAGGCACTAAGATTTTCTGCATCTTGCTTGTGCATCTCAGTACATCGTTTCGATACTTGCTGCATCTAAGACGGAATAGCGTGGATGCGTCATCGGTACATAGCTTGTGACGGCTCACGCTTCAGATTGGGGAGACCATGGCTGAGAAGAAATTTTCGGTGCCGGAAGTTCTGCCGATCCTACCCGTGCGGGACACGGTGTTGTTTCCCGGCGCGGTATTACCGCTGACGGTAGGACGAGAGAGCTCGCTGGCGCTGGTGAACGCGTTGGACGGTGAGGATAAGCAGTTGGGCGTGGTTGCCCAACTCGATCCGCGCGTGGAAGACCCATCGGCAGCGGACCTTCATAAGGTCGGGACGCTAGCGAAGGTCCACAAGACCGTAAAGATGCCGAACGGCAACGTAGTGATTTTCTTGGAAGGCCTGCAGCGCATTCAGATTACAGAGTTGATCACGCTGCGGCCGTATCTGCGGGCGCGCGTCGAGGCTCAACCAGATACCACCGGTGAGACCGATGCCGAGCTCGAGGCTCTGCAGCGCAACGCCCAAGATTTGTTCCGCGATGTGGTGAGCCATTCGCCGCAGCTTTCCGACGATTTGCAGTCGGTGGCATCGGCGATCGACGATCCGGGCCGTTTGGCCGACTTCATCGCCGGGACGCTACCGTCGCTTTCGACGATGGTTCGGCAGGAGTTGATCGAGACGCCGAACGTTCGCAAGCGGCTCGAAGCGTTGATTCGCGAGCTGTCCAAGGAATTGGAAGTTCTCGAACTCCGCTCGAAGATTCACGAGCAGGTTCAGGAGCAGGTGAGCCAGAACCAGCGTGAATACTTGCTGCGCGAGCAGATGAAAGCGATTCAGAAGGAACTCGGCGAATCCGACGATTCGATGCAGGAGATCGACGAGCTCCGCAAAAAAGTGGACGAAGCCGGCATGACGGCGGAAGCCAAGAAAGAGTGCGATCGCGAACTGAAGCGGCTGTCGAAGATGACGCCGGCTTCGGCGGAGTACATGGTGTCGCGCACGTACCTGGAATGGATGACGTCGCTGCCGTGGAATAAATCGAGCGGCGCCGAAGAGATCGACATTGCGAAGGGCAAGACGATCCTCGACGAGGACCACTACGACCTCGAGAAGGTCAAGGAACGCATCCTCGATTACCTGGCCGTCAAGAAACTGCAGCCTGGTATGAAGGGGCCGATCCTGTGCTTCGTTGGGCCTCCGGGCGTGGGCAAGACTTCGCTCGGTAAGTCGATTGCGCGAGCGCTTGGCCGCAAATTCGTGCGCATCGCCCTGGGCGGCATGCACGATGAAGCGGAAATTCGCGGACATCGCCGGACCTACATCGGCGCGTTGCCGGGCCAAATCATTCAAGGCCTGAAGCGCGGCGAAACGAACGATCCAGTCATGATGCTCGACGAAGTGGACAAGCTCGGGCGCGATTTCCGAGGCGATCCGTCGTCGGCGTTGATGGAAGTACTCGATCCGGAACAGAACAACGCTTTCCGGGATCACTACCTCGACGTGCCGTTCGATTTGTCGAAAGTATTGTTCATCGCCACGGCGAACTGGATGGATCCAATTCCGGAACCGCTGCGCGACCGTATGGAGATCATTGAACTGCCCGGTTACACGGGTGACGAGAAGCTCCACATCGCGCATAAATACCTGATTCCGAAGCAAGCCACGGAACACGGGTTGAAGGTGCCGGAGCAGATCGAGTTCGAAGACGCGGGACTGCAGGAGTTGATCCACAGCTTCACGCGAGAAGCGGGCGTCCGCAACCTGGAACGCGAGATCGCGACGATTACGCGAAAACAGGCGCGACGCATCGCGGAAGGCAAGACGGAGAAGATGGTCGTTACACCGGATGTCGTTCGCGAATTCTTGGGTGTGCCAAAGTTCCGCACAGAAAAGGAAGTCGAAGAACGCGTCAAGAAGCCCGGAGTGGCGGTTGGGCTGGTCTGGACGCCGGTGGGCGGCGACATCATCTTCATCGAAGCGACGCGGATGCGCGGTGGCAAGCAGTTCACGATGACCGGGCATTTGGGAGAAGTGATGCAGGAGTCGATGACAGCGGCGCTGACGTGGACACGCGCGAACGGCGAACGCTATGGCATCGATCCCGACTTCTTCCGCAAGCAGGACATTCACATCCACGTGCCGTCGGGCGCGGTGCCGAAAGATGGACCGTCGGCCGGCGCGGCGATGGTGACGTCGCTGGTCAGCCTGCTGAGCGGGCGGCCGGTGCGCGATCGACTAGCGATGACCGGCGAGATGACCTTGTCCGGAGTCGTGCTGCCGATCGGCGGCGTGAAAGAGAAAGTGCTGGGCGCGAAGCGAGCGGGCATCAAGGAAGTGCTGCTGCCCGCGGACAACGAACCCAACGCCGTTGCCGATCTGACGCCGGATATTCTCGGCGACATGAAAATCACTTACGTTCGCACGCTGGACGAAGTGCTCGAGCATGCGCTGCAGAAGGATCCGATCGCTCCGCCGATCGTTCCTCCGACCGAGCCGAAGGCGAAGAGGGTGCCGTCGGATGGACCGAGGGCGATCCACTAACCCTCAAGGCTGCGTGGGTTTGGGCGATGAAACCGTAAAAGCAGGGAGGCCCGGCGATGTTCGCCGGGCCTCGTTGTTTTGGGGCGCGCTTCGATAATTACCGGTGCGGCTGACTTGATTGCGGGAATGGGGCGCAGGGTGCTGCGCCTGTGCATGATCGCGTTAGGGTTCGATCCCGTTGATGGGCAGACCAACGTCATGGGCGTTGGGCTGAGCTTTTGCGCTCCTGCTACTATGTGTGCCGATGCCGCGGAGCAACCGAAATAACGCAGATGCGCCGGTGGAATTGGCCGGACAACTGATCGATGCACTGGCGCGCGAACGGGTCGTGCCACGATTCGTCGACGGCTACGTCGAAGAGCATCAGCGGTACGGATTGCAGGTTCACGCGGCGCTCTATCGTGACTTAATTGGGCAGCTGCAGCGGGAAGCGCTGATTGCGATGACGGTGCGCGCATTTGAGGTGACGGTCGATCCGCCGCCAGCGCCTCGCGGTAAACCCAAACCGCATTGCCTGCCGAAAAAAGACGTGCCCGTGTTTCGCCGGAAGTTTCTCACCGCGCTGACCCGCCAGCAGAAGTGGGGCATAGGTGAAGCGCTCGACTTTCAGCGCGATTTGCAGATGTATGAGTCGTTGATCGCGCGGAATGCCAATTCGCGGCGGCGCAAAGCGTTCGAGGTGTCGAATCATCCGTTCGTCGATCGCTGCGCATTCTTGCTGGATTCATCGTTCATAGAGAAGGCGCGCATGGCGGCCAGCCGCGCGCTGACCGAAGTGGAAAATCTCAGTGCAAAGGTAACTGTCGACGTCCTGCAAGGCCCACAAGAATAACTGCTCGCTGTGACGTCACGTCAGATCGCGGCTCGCCTAATCGAACAGTTCAGCCTTCAGCAATTTTTTCCCACCAAGCGACAGGTAGAATCCCCACACGCCAATCGCGAAGAAGCTAAAAACCAACAGCAAATTGTGCGCGGTATACCAATTCGAAAAATCGAGCGAAAACGGAACGTTGAGCAACACGTCCGCCAGAAAGACGCCGATGCCCAGCGCTATTAATCCAAATCGGACAACAGCGAGGGCCGCGACCGCGTAGACAAGCCCCCACACTACGAGATCTAGGACAAAGTGATCGCCGCCAACCAATCGCGGCGTGATCTCGATCCCGACGAAGATTGCCAGTGCAAGCCACTGGTTTCGAACGATGAATTTGATCAGGACGAGCAACAAGAAAAACGCCAGCGCGCCCTGGATCGAGTTCGTCGCAACATTGAAGTAATAAGCGATCGCCTCGCGAAATCCCCCGACCAGGTCACTCGATCCCAACTGCAATGGGGAGCCCAGCCGAATGTAAAACAGATTTCCAATTTCAAAGATCAGCACCCAGCTCATACCCAGCAAAACGCCCGAAACGATGTCTCGCCCAACCAGGGGGTCGCGCACCTTGCCGGATACCAGGCGAGTCCACGAAATAATCGTCTGCGGCCAGTTGCGCCGGACGTAAGGCTCCAACGCGATGTATAACAACCACATCGCACCCGCATAGAGCAGCGATGTCGCAATCGCGACAAAGACAACACCAATCAAGTCCGAAGACGCTACGAGGTGTGCTCGAAAGAAAAATGTCACCATTTGCAGGATGAACGCCGCGCAAGCAATTCGCCACGCTCCAATCCGGTCTCCGCGACCACGCTTCAGATTCAGAAAGGCGAAGAACGCACCGCCAAGCAGAATCCCGCCGGCAACAACCAGCCCCATCAGACTCTTAAACGTTTCGTTGCCGGTTTTCTCCGGAGGGGGCATGCGATCTGCCTTCGTCCAAGGACCCGATAGCGCAAAATAAACAGGCTTGCCGTGCAACGAAGCAGCTTCAACATGCAAGGGCCGGCCGCTCCCGGGCCACTCGCCGTCCCAAGCCTCGCGATAGTCCGACGCCGCGAGTGAGTTCCATGTGGAAGGCACGCTCTTCAATTGATTTCGATCGATCTCCGCCGCCGCGAATAGCTCACTCCAATCGGGCTTTATCTCGCCAGTTGCATTCGCTCCCGCAGCGGGCGCTCCCTCTTTTTCATCCGGAATCGCCTGGAACCAGCCGAGCCGCCCCTTCTCATCCATCCACACGTCTACCATTCCTGACGTGATCAGAGGCGGATCGTTGAACGTCACCACACCCGGGATGCCATTTCCCCAAAAATTATCCGATATCAATTCTTTTCGGCTCTGCCGATACCAGAAGCTCAACAACTCGGGTCGCTGATAGGGCAATTTGCTCCAGTCGGCGTGCGGCTTGTCGTGATCCGTCGCGTAGTCGATGAAATCGCTGTTGTATCCGAAGCCCCATTCTCGATCCAGCGGTTTGTCCGGATAGCCAATTTTAGCGATCAGTTCTGACGCACGATTCGCAAGCACTTCGGGAGATTTTGTCGGGTGGACGCGCTCAAGCGCAGTTTCTTTGATCCCGAAATAGAGCAGCAACAGAGTTCCGATGAGCGTCGCCGCCAAAAAGGTGAGTGCCACACGCGGCGCTATTCCGTCGTTTTCGCCGGCAGCCGCAACCATCTGCGGCGACGGCGTTTCGCCGGCCGCCAGCGCGGCTGCGAGCGGGTCGCCGCCCGGAAGCGCGGCGGAAACCTGCAACGCCGACGTCGGACGTAACACCGGGTCCGTCGCAAGGCAACGCAAAATCACGCGTTCGAAAAGTGGATCGAAGTCACGAACGAGTGTCGATGGATTCGGCACCCTCGACTCTTCGCGCATCCGCATCAATTCGGGAAGCGATGTCGCGTCAAACGCGCGTTTGCCGGTGACGATTTCGTAGAGAATCAAGCCGAGCGAATAGATGTCGCTCTTGATCGTGACTCCTTCTCCGGCAAGCTGTTCGGGCGCCATGTATGCGGGCGTTCCGGCGCGAACTTCTGCGCCTTGAATCGTGGCGGCGATTCCAGCCAGGCCGAAATCCGTGATGCGAACTTTACCCGCGCCGTCGAGCATGATGTTCGCAGGCTTCAGGTCGCGGTGAATCACGCCCTTGTCGTGCGCGGCGGCCAAACCGGCGCACATTTGTCGTGCGATTTCGGCGGCTTTGTCGGTCGAGAGCCGCCCGATGCGCCGCACCAGGGACGAAAGATCTTCGCCGTCGACATACTCCATCGTCAGAAATGTGATGCCGTCCATGTCGCCGATGTCGAACATACGGCATACGTTGGGATGCGATACCGTTCGGGCAATGCGAACTTCAGCGTGAAAACGCGCCAGTGCCGCGGCATCCTGAGACAAACTGTCGGGCAAAAATTTGATGGCGACGATCTGGCCAAGCTTCAAGTCTTCGGCCCGGTAAACCTCGCCCATGCCGCCTTTACCGGCAAGCGCGACGATGCGGTAGCGGTCGGCGATGATTTGGCCGGGGACGAAGCGACCACCGCCGATCGAATCGGAACTCGAGAGCGTGCCAGCAGGGACCGATGGTGGGCGTGGAATGCGCGGCGTCGAATATTGCGGCGGCGGGGCGGCAGCGCCACCGGAGCCGAATCTTCGCGCTGATGGGGATCGAGGCGGCGGCGTGGGTTTCGGTGGCGGAGCGACTACGGGATCGGCCGTCTGCCCCTTGTCTAGTTCGGGATCGAATGTCTGCGCTTCATTGAAATCTGGATCGAGCGTTTGACCGACGCCAATCGTGTCATGACCGAGGACCGTGGCGTCGGCATCCACGTCGGGCGCGGTGGATGAACCGCAGGAGGAGCAGAAGCGAGCCTTCGTGGATACTTGTGTGCCGCACGACGAACAGAACATGGAGGGCAGATTCTATCACCCGGCGCGCTAGCCGCAGCAATACTGGGTTTGTCGCAGGCGCGTAAAGTCCGCCCGATTTCTACGAGGCTCGCTCGACCTGGACCGCTGTGCCGTAGGCCAGCACTTCGGTGACGCCCTGCATCACCTCGGTGGCGTCGTAGCGCATGCCAACAACAGCGTTTGCGCCATGCTGCGCCGCGTGCTGCAGCATCAAGTCGAAGGCATCCTCGCGCGTCTTCTCGCACAGCTGCGTGAGAATCGTGATGTTGCCACCGACCACGGTCTGAATCGCGGCGGCGAAATTTCCGACGATGCTGCGCGAACGCACGACGATCCCGCGCACGATCCCAAAGTTTCTCACGACGCGAAAACCCGGCAGTTCGTTCGCCGTCGTTACCATTCCCATATCCACTCGGGTCACCATGATGGGCCCTCCTTGAGCGTTGGATTGGCGTTTACTGGTGCGATTCTACCCGTTCAGGCAGTTGAAACAGAGGCAAAGCGGTCTGCTACGCTTGCAAATACGTGGAAACCGCATTTTACGTTCTATCCGTTCTGCAGATCGCCCTGGGGTTGTATCTGGTTTTTCAGGGCCTGCAGTGGCTGGGCTACGCCCGACGTCGCGCCATGACCGACGCGGGCTTCTATGCCCCGCGCACGGCGGTGCTGTGCTCGTGCAAGGGGCTGGAGCCGGGGCTCGAGCGCAACCTCACGACGCTGACCGAATTCGATCACCAGAATTACGAAGTCTTTTTCGTGCTGGCGTCGGAATCCGACCCGGCTCTTGCAATCGTGAAACGCGTGGCGGCAAGTTCGCGACCCAAAGCGCATGTCTTGATCGCCGGAACTCCCGACGGCTGCGGCGAGAAGGTGAACAACTTGCGATTTGCGGTGGAACAAGTGCCGCCGGATTTTGAGTTTCTGGCATTTGCGGATTCGGATGGACGTCCCGGCAAATCATGGCTAAAGCGACTCGTTGCGCCGCTAACTGATTCGCGCATCGGAGCCACGACGACAATTCGCTGGCTCATTCCCAATCGAAGCGATTTCGCCACAGCCCTGTTGGCGGCGTGGAATGCCCCTATCGTGACGATGCTGACCGAAAAAGGGAAAAATTTCTGCTGGGGCGGCGGAACCGCCATTCGCCGCAGCATCTTCGATCAAGTCGGCGTCGCGGAAGAGTGGCGCAATTCGGTCAGCGACGATTTTTCACTCACGAACCTACTCCACCAATCCGGACGCTCGATAATGTTTCTTCCGGATTGCTTAACGGTGTCGTATGTCGAAGCCAATTTCGCGAGCTTGATGGAATTCACGAACCGGCAAATCTTGATTACCCGAGTCTACGCGGAGCGGATGTGGGCGTTCGGACTTGCCACCAACGCGTTGTATTGCCTAACGGTGTTGCTCGGCATCATCTTGATTCTGCAGGATCTGGCCGCGGGAGTCCCGGCGTTCCATCACGCGATGCTGACGTTTCTGCCGGTGCTGCTCGCAATGGTTCGCAGCAGCATTCGCGTCGCCGGCGTCACCGAGGTGTTGTCGTCGCAGCGCGGGCAAATCATGGGCCAAGCGTGGATTTACATCTTGCTTACCATTTTTACTCCGTTCCTGTACGTCGTAAATTTTGTCACTTCGCTGATCACTCGCAAGATTCGCTGGCGCACAATCACCTACGAACTGATTTCGCCGCAACAGACGAGGGTTCTTACGAATTAAAAGCGAAGGTGAACGCCTTATGAAACGATAGAGGCATACCTATTGCTGTCTGACAAGTTCTGAGAGACAGGTATCTCTCGGATACTAGCAATTACGAGTCGCGGGGGAAGTCAAAAATGTATCCGCGAGAGGCTCAATGCTCCTCTCTGTATGCCCTGTGGACAAAAGTCCAGGCTATGGTAAACCGCTTAAGCTCTAGGGGGGGGTACGGAACTTTTTTCGTAGTGCGTGAAATTCCTACCACTCCTGCCCAAGCGAGGCGAAGTGCTAAGGAGAAATAAGTATAGGTATTTTAGCAAGTTATAGTACCTCCGGGTTTAGGCGAATTATTTGCATAGTATTGGCAGTTCGGTGGGTCGTATAAGCAGATTTTTCGTAAGCGAAGTGTCAGGGTGCTCCTTCTCACGTCTCGGCGTGCCGGTCTGAGGGTATACGCTGGGTCCCCAAAGCTCCCAAAACTTGGCTTCGGCACTCGGCAGCTTGCTTGACGTAGTGGAACACGCCTCGCCAAGAGGCTAAGACCAAAAAAACCAAACGAGTCTCGGTCGAGTGACCATCGAGGCTGCGTACGGAGGGGTGCACGTGAAAGTAGTCCGCAGAAGTGAACAGCCGAACCATGGCGAGTCACACCAGTTAAGTCATCCGCATTCTTCGATATCCTCGCGGGAGACTTTTTTCTTCTACGAAAAAAATACGGGAGTGTCGCATTTTCATGTCGAAGCTGGGCCAGACGGGCAGTTTCCTGTCGAGGAAGCAGCTGGTCTTCTGGCGATGCATTGCATGGTACGCGGTCAGTCGCCGCGCGACTATGTCGTGATGATCGAAGCGGCGCATGACTCGCTCGAAGGACTGACCGAAAAGGCAGAAAAGCTGTTGCAAGCCGGCCATTCGGTGGGCAGTTCGGTAAAATTGACGCGACGTGAAGAGGAAGTGTTGGGCGGCGTGATGCGCAGCCTGGCGAACAAAGAAATCGCCGCGACGCTCAATCTTTCCGAACGCACGGTGAAATTCCATGTTTCGTCGCTCTTGACGAAATTCCGCGTTCGCGGTCGCATGGAGTTGGTGCGTGAAGCGACGCGACGCACGCCTGCGATGCAGAACCCTCAGAGCCTTGCGACGCGCGAAGCGCGTGGCGGATACATCGGCGCGCCGCCGAGCTTCCACAGCGCGCCGCGCGTGGGTCCGATTGCAATGGCCAAGCGTCACGCGTTGGCCTAGTCCGTTTCTTTAGTTCAACGAACTGAGTTGAAATTGCTGAGGGGCAATAGAGAAAGGCCCGATCCGGTGTTTCGGTTCGGGCCTTTTGATATTTCGACACGCTTGCGTCGAACGGTTAATTTACTTCCTGGCTGCGTCGAACAACTGCGAAGCGGAATCCCAGTTGACGACATTCCACCATGCGGCGATGTAGTCAGGCCGCTTGTTTTGATACTTCAAATAGTAGGCGTGCTCCCACACGTCAACGCCAAGAACGGCCTTCGCCTTCAGCGAAATCGGCGTGTCCTGGTTTGGCGTCGAATCAATCGCGAGCTTGCCGTCTTTCACGACGAGCCATGCCCAGCCCGAGCCAAATCGCCCGACGCCAGCGGCCGCAAACTTCGTCTTGAAATCGTCGAACGCGCCAAAGGTCGACTTGATGGCGTCGCCCAGCGCGCCCTTGGGCTCGCCGCCTCCACCCTTCTTCATCTGTGTCCAGAACAGGGAGTGGTTCCAGTGGCCGCCCGCGTTGTTGCGAACCGCGTTGCGGATGCTTTCGGGAATCGCATCGAGATTGCCGAGCAATTCTTCCAGCGATTTTGACTGCAAGTCGGCATGCCCTTCGAGGGCCTTGTTGAGGTTGGTGACGTATGCAGCGTGATGCTTGTCGTGGTGGATTTCCATCGTCTTCGCGTCGATATGAGGTTCGAGCGCGTCGAACGAGTACGGCAGGGGGGGCACTGAAAATGCCACGGATTTGTCCTCCAGTGTGAGATTAGGTCCGAAACTTTTTGTTGCGGTGCTCGCTTGCAAAAGACTGGATACGGCGTTGCCCTTTCCAAACGATCCTGCGCTGACAACGCCACCGCTCAACAGGAAACTGCGGCGGTTCATCGAATGCCCCTGCGGCGCGGGAGCTGCAGCGGACCGGCGCTGGGATTATACCGCCTGCGTCCGCGTCGTGGTAAAGGGCTGCGGACGCCGGACCGCCGCGCAACACACTTCACCGAATCGAACGGAACGCAACAGCTCATTGGATGCGCGCCAGCGCCCAAAGGGCAGATTCGGATATCAGCGGATCCGTGGACTCCCCGAGACGCTCGAGCAGGGCACGGATTTCTTCGTGGCTTGCACTGCTGTGTGCAAGACGCGCATTGCCGAGCGCGATACACGTGTTACGGATCAATCCGCGATACTTCGTGCGTTTGACCGCGCTTCCGCGGAACGCTGTCTTGTATTCGTCTTCGGTGAGCGACGCAAGCGCCGCGAGGCTTGGATGAAACAACGAATCCGGTTGAGGCCGAGCACATTCTTCGGCCTCGCCATCCGTACGAGCATGCGAGGGCACAAACGCCCTCGGCTGAAACTCAGGCTGTGCCGTGACTGGCGCGCGACGATTCCACGGACATACATCCTGGCAAATGTCGCAACCATACACGTGATTCCCGACCGGTTCGCGCAGCTCTTCCGCGATCGATCCTCGATGTTCGATCGTCAGATACGAAATACACCGTCGCGCGTCCAGCAGGTACGGCTCGATCAGTGCATCCGTCGGACACGCGTCGATGCACCGCGTGCAGCTGCCGCACAAATCGGGCGGCGGAGCGTCAACCTCGGAAACTGTTGGCGCAAATTCCAGCGTCGTCAAAACAGTCCCCAGAAAAAACCACGACCCGAGCGACTGGTTCAGCACCAGCGTGTTTTTTCCGATCCAGCCGATCCCCGCGTGCATGGCAAAAATGCGTTCCTGAATCGGCCCGGTATCGGCGTACGCCCGCGCCGCAAACGGTTCGTCGAATCGACCGCGCATATCCGCCGTCAGCGCATTCAGCTGGCCCCGCAATACGTCGTGATAATCGCTGCCCCAGGCGTAGCGCGAAATCCACCCGCGCGGCCCAATGGCGCCATCGTCATCGGCAGCCAACGCATCGACATCTGTCGATCTCGGCTTCACCGAGTTGTAGTTCATTGCGCAAACAATCACGCTGCGCACGCCCGGCAACACTTGCTCCGGATCGCCGCGCCGCGGATCGGCGAGATAGTTCATCTCGCCCGCATAACCCTTGGCGAACCACGCTTCCGACTCCGCCAACTCTGGAAATTTCGACGCAGGCGCAACACCGCACAAATCGAACCCGTGCTCCTTGGCACGCTCGACGATCCATGCGGTTTCAGCTGCAGATTTCATCGCTACAATTGTGGCCCAGCCAGCATAATTTTGGCGAGCAGTCGCGTTGTTAAAAAGAGGCGACCTGAGACGCTCGCACGATTCAAGAGGAATGAGTCTGAAAACAGGAAGGAAAATGTCCGAAGCAAAAACTGCCCAACTACACCTGCTGAAAACTCCGAATCACCACATTCTCATCCGTATAAACATCAAACACAGTAAACAACTTCGTTAGCTGCAAAAGGTCATGCACTTTTTTCGTCAAATTCAGCAGCTTCAAATCTCCACCGGTCTTCTTCACCGTCGTAAACGCCGTGACCAGCTCGCCAATCCCCGAGCTATCGATATAATTCACATCACCCAGATTGAGCACAATCTTGTTGCGCCCTTCGGCCAGCAAATCCTTGATCGTCGAGCGCAGCAACGCACTGCCCTCGCCCAACGTGATCCGGCCACCGATATCGACCACGGTGACGGCCCCCGCATCCCGATATGTAGCACGCATCGACATTCGATCCTTCAGTTCCCCTGCTGCGGCGTTGCGTTCTGTCCGCCCTGCGCCTCAGGCACCGGGGTCGCTCCCGGTAATTTCTTCGACATGATGATTTCCGCGCCGCCGGTTCGCCCCGGCACCACATTAAATTCGTCCATGAACGCTCGCATCAAAAAGATTCCCCGTCCCGACGTGCTGAGCAAATTCTCCTGCGCCAGCGGGTCGGGCACATGGCTCAGGTCGAAGCCCTTGCCCTCGTCCAGCACATGAATGGTCATCTTGTCGTCGGTAATATCGACCGCGAGGTGAATCTTCTTGTCGGGCTTTTCCTGGTTGCCGTAGTGAAACGCGTTAATCACGCCTTCGCGCACCGACATACCGATGCGATAGCAATCGTCTTCGCCAAATCCTGCCGATTCCGCTACGCGCAGACACATCTCCTCTGCTAGGTTGACGCTTTCCACATGCGTGTCCAACGTGACTTCGAGGTGCTTGGTGTCTGGCGCCATGCGACCTATGACTGCGTCCCAAACTGGGCTGTTATTGGGCGCAATACTGGTAACACACAGAGAGAAACAGAGTCAATGAGGAGCGTGTGGGATTCGTCTACGGGAGTTCCGGTACGACGGCACCCAGCGACGCTCTAACCAGCCCAAACATCGCTCCGCAGCCACGCTGGACGCCCCTCCTGCGACCAATACGACCGATCCAGCGTTCGATACTGGATGGCCTCGCTCAGGTGCCGCGGCTCAATATTCCCCCCCGCATCCAGGTCCGCGATCGTTCGTGCTACCTTCAAAATCCGGTCGTGCGCCCGTGCCGACAGCCCAAGCCGCACGATTGCATTTTCCAGTAATTTCTCGCCTTCCGCCGAGATGGCGCAGAATTTTCGGATCATCTTCGGCATCATCTGCGCCTTGCGTACGTCATCTTGTCGGCCTTGTACCGCTCGCTTTGCCGATCCCGTACCGCGATCACCCGCCCGCGCACCGAAGCCCGAATCCTCGGCCCGAGCCGGCGTCCGCAGCTCTTTATACCTCACTGCCCGCACATCGAGATGAATGTCGATCCGGTCCAGCAGCGGCCCGCGAAATCTTCGACACGTACTGCTGAATAATCGGCGGCGTGCAGTGACTGCCGCATCGGATCCCTAAAATGCACAGGGACACGGATTCATCGCCGCCAGCATGAACCGCGCCGGAAACGTCATCCGACGTCACGCGATTGGCCACTTCTAGGAATGGCGCGACGATTCCCGCCATGTCGAAGATTTCAAGCGTTCTGGCGAAGATTGCTAGCGCTTTGGAGTGTACTGATTGTGACGAGCGTGCCTCGACGAGCCGCCATCGCAGTTTCCGGCGAGCGCATTCATTCGCCAGAAACAATCCCACAGGCCCGGCACCAACGATCAAAATATCCGTCGTGATTGCAGCATTGCGCATCCTCAAGCCCCCTCGACTGCATGACTGTGTGCGGACTTTGGCAAATCGGAGCTGGGTGGGTTGTTGTCTTTGGGCCGGAAGGGTCAAAACCGCAACGCAGAGTGTGGATTGCCCACACGATCATAGACTACCACTGCTATCGACGAAGCGCCGGGCCCAGTGCGTGTTCGGGATATTCGCAAGCGCAAGGTCCAATAGAAACGCAACGAAGCCGAGCCAGGCTTCTTCTCCGTAGACGCGCGGACCGGAAAAATTAAATCGCCGCCCGGGAACATGGCCGATTAACCGGGAGGAGAGCGTTTCTCCGCCTCATTCGAACGGCGCCAGTGGGCGGCTCGGTGTAAAATTCAGTCGCCGGACAGATGATATTTGACCATGGAGGAGGAAGTGTTCCATCGCTGGCCCACGGCCGCAGGCGTGATATTCATCTGTTCCTCCTTCTTGGCGGTACAGAAAGAACACACCCACAATGCGCCTGAGAAACTGGGAAACGTATCGTTTCCGATCTCTTGCGGACCTTCGGTTCAGCGCCAGTTTGATCGGGGGATTGCACTACTTCACTCCTTCGCATATGCCGCCGCCGAAAATGCATTTCGGAGCGTGGCAGAACGCGACTCTCGGTGTGCGATGGCACATTGGGGCGTGGCAATGACGTACTTTCATCCGCTCTGGGATCCGCCCCTTCCGCCGACCGCGATCTCGATTGTGCAACAGGAAATCGAGCGTGCGCAGCAGATAGACGGTGCCTCAGAGCGCGAGTGCGGGTTTATTCGTGCCGTGGGCATGCTATATCAAGACGCTGCGACGGTTCCGTATGGTACGCGCCTTCTCAACTACGAGCACGCAATGAGAGAGCTCGCTGCAGACAATACCAACGACGTAGAAGCACAAGTGTTCTATGCACTCGCTCTCCTTGCGAACGCATCTCCGACAGACGAGACGCATGGAAAGCAAAAACAGGCTGCCGATTTACTAGAGCCGCTTTATCGAGCTGATCCGCAACACCCGGGAATTCCCCACTATCTCATCCATGCTTATGATAACGCGGAACTTGCGCCCAAGGGCCTGCCTTTCGCAAGGGAATACTCCAAGATTGCCCCGTCAGCGCCACACGCATTGCACATGCCGTCGCACATTTTCACGCGACTGGGCTTGTGGGAAGATTCCATTGCTTCGAATGTCGCGGCACGAGTGGCGGCCCATCAACAGGGCGACACTAGTGAAGAACTGCATGGGATGGACTATTTGGTGTATGCCTACTTGCAGAGTGGACATGAAAAGGACGCGGCCCTGGTGGTTCGGCAACTTAGAGGCATGTCGAATTCCAGCGTTGGCGATTTCAAGGCGGCATATGCACTTACTGCCATTCCGGTTCGCTATGCGGTTGAGAGGAGGAGCTGGTCCGAGGCCGCGACCATTGTGCCCCCAACTGGAGTTCCTCCTCATGTTGCCGCAATCGCGATCTGGTGTCGGGGTTTAGGGCTCGCCCGGAGCGGGCACGCTGTGAAGGCACAAGAAGAAGTGCTTCAACTACGGCAAATTGCTTTACAGCTTCGTGATTCGACCAACGATTACTGGGCAGCTCAGGTGGAGATACTGTGGCGCGAAGTCGCGGCATGGTCGGCCCAAGCGGACGGTAAAACGGAAAATGCCGTCGCCCTGATGCGCGAAGCAGCCGATGAAGAGGATGGGTTGGAGAAGCTTCCGGTGACACCGGGGCCGATTGTTCCCGCCCGCGAACAGCTGGGTGACTTGCTGTTGGAACAAAACAACCCGACTGCAGCGTCCAGGGAATTTCAGGTAGCACTCGCTAATACCCCTGGTCGACGAGGAGCCTTACGAGGCTACGAGCGTGCAGCGGAGCTCTCGGGCCCGAAGTAGGGCCCGGTCGCCATGAAGGAACGGGTTGCCTGCAAAGGACCAACTCCTCCTGTTTGACGCAGCAACTGGACATCTCTAACATGTCCCGTTATCCGGTTTTGGGAAATCGGGCCAACGTTTTTCAATCAACACGCGTCACACTACCACTATCGCGATCCCGAGCTAGTCCGTGCTCAGAACAGTCCACTTGCCGCTTATTTTGGCCGTTTCCGCGATGCTTGTTGACACGCACGCGAACACATTCCTGCGCGTCAGAACTCTCGAACAATCCGCGATTTCTCAGAACGAGGCTCAAGCCAAGATTCGCGTTAACTCAGACCTGGTTCTCCTGTCCGTGACGGTCGAGGATCGAAACGGCAACTTAGTTCCTGATCTTCAGAATCAAGAGTTTCGAGTCTTTGACGACAACGTAGAACAGTCCATCGATGTCTTCACGGCGGAGGGCCTTCCGCTCTCGCTGGTCATTCTTGTGGACGATGACCTGAAGTCGGACGACGCCACACAAATGGCGCCTACGCTGCGAACAATCCTCAATGGCATCAGTTCTGATGACGAAGCCATTGCATGCCGCTTCGACCTTTCGTTTTATTCGGGAGACGGTTTCACCGACGACCACGACAAACTCTGGGGCGATTTGCAAAGCGTCCAACAGCATAGCGGTCCATCTACGTCAGGCCCTGTGCCCTTCGTCTACGACCCGAATCCTGAGGTCGCACCTGTCAATCTCGGCAGCCGCCCCACCAAGGCGCTTGACGATGCCATCTATTCTGCCGCCGCGTTACTCAAAGATCGCGACGTCGCGCGCCGAAAAGCGATACTTCTGATCTCGGATGGCCTCAATGGAGATCAGTTCAATCACCACTCATACGAAGACACAATTGAGACTCTGGTCCGAGAAAATATCTCTGTCTACAGCGTGGCTGTGGGGAGCACGTCAGCTCGCCGAAGATTTTCAAAGCTCGGGAAATATGCGAAGGAATCGGGAGGGGACATTTATTACGCTGCCAAAGGTAAAGCGATGGAAAAGCTATACTCTCGGATCACAGAGCAGGTCCGGCACGAATACACCCTGGCTTATGTGCCTCGTGGAAACAATCGCAATTCTAGCTACCACCTCGTGGAAGTAAAGACGACTCGCGAAGGCGTGCATGTTAAAACCCGACAGGGCTATTACGCGACACCTCTGTCCGCTATCCCATAGGACCGATCACTCGGGATAGCAACTGAGAACAGGACCGATGGCCAGATATCTTGGCCAGCCGGGTGAACGCGGAAACCAGATAAATGGACCACAAGGCCATCCAGAATGGAGATCCTCTACGAATCGCCCCACGCGTCGGATCGCGGGAGTTGTTGGGGGCAACGTTGCCATTCTGTTGTGATGGTTATCGCAACCTGCGTGCCAAACTCGATTCGCGAGTTCTAATTTGTTGAGACGGCGCTCGGTGGGGATCGGACGAGTGTAGTTCCGGACCTTCAAACCATCAGGACTTAGGACACCCTAGAATCAGGTGAGAAGTCGTATTGGCGAAACCAGTAGATGGTGCCAAAACGGCATAGCGGACAGTGGAATTGCAATCAGAGGAACCAAGAGAAGCGTCGCGGTTTCCACCCACGTCGCGGGGTGGACTCGTCGCGTCGTCAACAAATCGAAGATGATCACAGCGACTCCGAATGACTGCAGCACAATTCCGACGAGCGGCGGCCGGGTAGCGATAAATGTAAAGGGCCAGCGAGCGATAGCCGGGCCGACCATTCCAATGGTTCCATGGAGCATCAGCCGGTTGTGAGACGCCGGATTCCGGCGAAGCAGCAACCCCGCCACAAACATCGCAAACGAGACATTGATTCCGACGACGTCAAGCGCAAGAATCTGTGCCTCATCCTGCCTGGAGGCCACGAACCCCCTGTGCGGCCCTTCGAGCATGGCCGCGTATGCCATTACGAACACGAGCACTGCCAGGACTGCGCCAAAAGCGCCGAGCTTCTTGTGCAGGTCCGCCCGCCCAGCGGCCACCAGCGTGTCTGTACGCCAAACAGTGCGATCCACGACGCAAACACTGTTCCGTGAACAGCGAACAGCAGGTTAGGCAGATGATAGTGGTAGATCGGCGCCAAGAAGAAGGTGCGTGCGAATCCAAGAAACACCGCCGCGATAATCGGCAGCGCCATAAATGGGAAGAAGAATTTTATCAAACGCGAACGCCCGGAACCTGAAGCCAACGCTACCGAAGCCGGTTCGCTAGCTTCCATCGTGCAGTCTACACTGTTGGCGTGTTGGGGGGGTGACCAGGGCGAATCTTAGGTACTGTTGAGAAGAAGTGTCAACACATGAAGTCGCTGACCTCGCCAAAGCCCTTCCAGGAGAAGGTGGGGCGATGTCAAGACGCGGTTTTTTGCTTTTCTTCTTTCATGAGGTTTTTCCCACTCAGCCGAGCCGCCTCTGTCGCCATCCTTCCATTTGGCACTCCTTGGTGAGCGACGTTCGCTCGATGCCAGGTGAGCTCGGCTGTCTGGATACAATCTCTCCTTTTTTGCTTTTTTCTTTCCAATTTCAACCCCGGCGCTCGGATGGCGACCAAGGGCCACGACGTCAAGCACCGCTCTCTCCCAACAGCAGCGGGCCAGCGTGGATGTTTAGTCCGATGGTGCATCCCATTTCCTTCTGCGGTTTCGCGACCAGCTCCATCGGGAACTCAACATCGATAACGCCGTTCTGAACACGAGTCGGATACGTCCTCACGCAAGGCGTCCCGCTCCCTTGGCTCATCACGGTTCCGGTGTTCAAATCCACCTTCCACGCGTGCAATGGGCAAACTACCGTTGCCCCCGAAACGATGCCTTCCGAAAGCGGACCACCTTTGTGCGGGCATGCGTTGTCAATTGCGAGGAAGTGGCCGCCCAGATTGAAGACGGCAATCTCGCGGTTGTCGATCCTTACGGATCGTCCCTCACGGAGCGGAATGTTTTCAGACTGCGTTAGGCGGACCCAAACTTTATCCTCGTTCATACTTGTACTCTTTCCATCGGTTCGATTTGTACAAACTGCGTGGGATGTCTCGGCTCACCGCCTTCAAGCCACGCGTCGCGAGCAAGGCGTTTCGACTTGCGCAGCCGTTCACGCAGCCCTTGCTGGACTGCAAGCGGCGCGTAGACCGTCTCGCGGCGAACCTGCTCGATGCTTACGCGCTCGACGAAGTCGTATGTACGTTCCAGGTAATTTGCGTTTTCCCGATAATACTGGAAGAAGAGCGTGGCGGCCTGCAGCGCCTCCTCCGTGGACTCGACGGTGATCAACAGATCCGCTTTGCGAACTTTCTTGCCCGCCGCGCCACCGACTACCACCTGCCACGTTCCGTCCTGGCCGACGAGACCGATGTCTTTCACGGTGGCCTCAGCGCAGTTCCGCGGGCAGCCAACTGCTCCCATCTTCAGTTTGTGTGGTGTGTAAAGATGCTCAAGACGCCGTTCGAGTTCGATACCGGCTTTTGTCGAGTCCTGCACGCCGAACCGGCAGAAGTCCGCGCCGACGCAAGTTTTCACCATGCGCACGCCTTTTGTGTACGCCTGGCCCGAAGGCATTCCCAAATCTGCCCAAACCCTTGGCAGATCTGCTTTCTTGACTCCTAGCAGGTCGATGCGCTGACTGCCGGTAATCTTTACCATGGGCACTTTGTATCTATCGGCCACGTCAGCGATGCGTCGCAGTTGCTCTGCGGAGGTCACACCGCCGCGGATGCGAGGCACGACCGAGAAAGTTCCATCCTTCTGAATGTTGGCGTGTACTCGATCGTTGATGAAGCGGGCCGAGCGATCCTCGTCGTGATCGCCACACCAGAGCATGTCGAGCATGTAGCTCAACGCAGGCTTGCAGACTTCGCAGCCGATTCCATTTCCGTAGATTTCCAGCACCTCCTGGACGGACCGCAATCGTTGGCTTCGCAAGATGTCACGAAGTTTGTCTTCCGGGAATGTCACGCATTTGCAAAGATTCCTCTTCGATTCCTCCTGAAACTCCGGCGAGACCGCCTTCACGAGGTACTGGCAAAGTTCGGCGCAGCTTCCGCAACCCGTGGACGCACGCGTGCAGTCCTTGAGCTGCGCCAGTGTGCTTATTCCTTTTTCATGAACGGCTTGAATTATCGTGCCCTTGGTGACGCCGTTGCATCCACAAATCACCTTGCTGTCTGCCATCTCCGCAACGTCCAGGCCCGAATCGGCAGCAGGTCCAGGAAATAGAAGCTGGCGACGCATGGCCGTCAAGTCTGTTTTGGATCTCAGCCAATCCACATAACGGTGACTTTCAGACGTATCTCCAACCAGGATGACGCCGGCGAGTTTACCGTCGTGAACGATTAGCTTCTTGTAGACTCCCAGCGCAGGATCCTCGTAGCGAACAGCATCCAGCCCTGGTGACTTTTCTCTGAAGTCGCCTGCGGAAAAAACGTCCACTCCCATGATTTTCAGTTTGGCCGCCTCAACCGTACCGCTGTAGATGGGGCCCTTGTTTCCGGTGATCGTCGCCGCTAATACTTTTCCTTGTTCGAAGAGGGGCGCGACGAGACCGTAGCAGGCTCCGTTGTGCTCTACGCATTCGCCGACGGCGAAAATATCGGGATTCGAGGTTTCCATGTGGTCATTCACCACAATCCCGCGGTTCACTACCAATCTCGCTTTGCGTCCGAGTTCCGCGTTTGGCCGGATTCCCGCGGCGATCACCACGAAGTCGGCTTCAACGCTGGTACCGTCTTTGAATGTCACCCCCTCAGCCTGGTCCCTGCCTAACACTGCGACCGTATTCCGCTCTAGCAGCACCTTCACTCCCAGGCATTCCATTTTCGCTTTCAGGTAACCGCCGCCAACGAAATCCAGTTGGCGCTCCATCAAGGTGTCCATCAGATGGACAACCGTAACCTCGCAGCCCTGTACTTGCAGACCTCGCGCGGCTTCGAGCCCCAGAAGCCCGCCACCGATCACAACTACCTTCTTGCCCGGTGCTGCGTGATCGAGTAAAGCCCGCGTGTCGTCCAAGTTTCGAAACACGAAAATGCCCTTTTTCTTCACGCCTTCGATTGGAGGAATCAGCGGCGTGCTTCCCGTCGCAATCAAGAGTTTGTCGAAAGGCACGACGCTTCCGTCGTCCGCGGTCACGGTCTTGCCTTGGGCATTCACATCGGTGATGCGAATGCCCAAGCGCAGTTCGATTCCGTTCTTCTCGTACCAATCCAGGCTATTCAGGACAATGTCTTCTGCGTTCTTCTCTCCGGCCAATACGCACGACAACAGAATGCGGTTGTAGTTGACGTGAGTTTCATCTCCAAAAATCGTGATTTCAAATTTCGGTGAGTGTTTCAATATCTGTTCGACGCAAGCAACGCCCGCCATCCCGTTCCCAACCACGACCAATCTTTGCTTCATCTTCTTTCCTCTTCGTTACGAAAATTGCGCCTTTCTGACTTCTAGTCGACCGTATCGCCGATCGGACTTCCAATCACATCGCGATAGGAGAAAATGCCCGCACGCTCAATCGCTTCCTCCTGCCAGTTCACTCGCCAGCGGGTCCCGAGCTGGAGCAAAATCAACTTTCCCCAACCACTCGAGCAGCCAGACCGTCGTAAACGTGCCCACCGAAAGCTGAGTCAGCACGGTCATCACCACGAGCGGGAAATGTGGATCTTCCGGCCTGACCCGATTCACATCCGCGTTCTGCATGTTCGGCGGCAAAGTCCCCGGCAAGGTCACCCGCGTCGAAGAGATGCTGTCATCAGCGGAAGGCAGTCCAGGTGCGTTCGCGCTCGCGTAGTTCAGCTTCCAGTCGGCAATGTTGACGATTTCAATCTGAATGGCGCTTTCTGGGCAGGCACCCACGCACGCCGGCTCGCGCCCCTCTGCCAGCCGGTTGTGGCACATATCGCACTTTCCGACGACCCCGCGCTCGGGGTTGTATTGCGGCACTCCATAGGAGCAGTTCCACGTACAGTACTGGCAGCCGATACAGGTTTCCGCGCCATGGAGAACTACTCCGGTCACTGGATCCTTCGAATACGCGTCCACTGGACAACCAGCCAGGCAGGTAGGCTCGATGCAGTGATTGCATCCCATCGACAAATACAGACGTTGTGTCTGCGGATACCAGCCGCCTTCGATTTCGCCGACCCGCCTCCAGTGGATTTCAGCCGGATTGCCGTTTTGCTCGTTGCAAGCCACAACACAACACTTGCACCCGATGCACTTAGTCATATCGAGATGAAAGCGGTACCGCTCGCCGGACAAAAGGACACGCTGGGGAATGACCGAAGGCTTGGACTCAGATTGCGTCCGGCACTGTGCCGCTTCATCTGACAGTGCCGCACCCTTCGGCGTCAGGACGAAGTGTGAGCCCTGTTCTTTCGCTCGATCGATTAGGGGCAACAACATCGTGTCTTCGCAGACTCTTTCGCTGCGGACACGACGTGGTATCCGGATGGATGGAACCGCCTAGAATTCCGCGGCTTTTTCGACTTCAAGGTAGGTGACCTGGCTTCTTCGGCGGATTTGAACGCGAATCACCCGCGAATCCCTGTCACAAACGTGGTTTGAGGCTCACGTATCTCCGGTAGGAAGGCAAACGCAAAATTTAATTGCATCTCATCGACTAAACTGAGGCGCCTATCACACCGTCCCGGACGCACCACTGGCCCGCAATCAAGTGCGATGACTGCCAAGGAGCCGCGAACACCGACCCCTCCCTCCGCACATCGGCCGGCGCGAAACTAATAGTCACACCCTGCCCATGCGGAAACTCAAACGAGCAGTGCCGCAGCGCCGACTTGATCCGCTCGCGGCTCTCCCGTCACCGCATTGTCGGGCAGCCCCACGACGTTGAAATCCGTCATCTTCGCCGAACCGACGTTCACTTCTACTTCAACCAAACGCATCGATGCCAGAGACGGAGGCACGCAATGTCTTGAAGAGCATCGTTGTGCGCGGCTCGCAACGTTTGTAGCGGCGACTTTACGTCGCCATCTTGCATTGCACCCACACGTCGCCTCAAGGATTCTTCGTCACCGACCCGCCAAAACCATACAAATTCAACACATCCTGCAGCGTCACCATACCTTCCAGCTTATGAATATCCGCCCGGCTAACCACCGGGAGCGCATCCAGATGGGTCGCACCAAGCCTGTCCAGCGCCACACTCAGCGTCTGATCGACATGCAGGTGCGGGAACTCGCGTTCGTTCGTGAACTGCTCCAATGTCCCGTCTCCGCCGCCTTCGCTCAACACCTTTTCGAGCGTCGCGCGCCCCACCACACCCACGATCCCCGGCTTATCGCTCACTGGCCACGCATGAATCGAGCTGCCCTTCACGATCTCCACCGCCGCCTTTACCGTCATATCGCACGTCAATATCTCGGTCGCGGGTCGCATCGCGCGCATCACGCGCCTCTGCCCTTCGATCGTCCGCGAGTCATCTTTCGGCAAATGGATGCCATCCTGCTCTGCGAGCTCTTCATAAATCGGAGCGGGCTGAAGCTTCGCCGAAATGAAAAAACTCACCAGGTTTGAAATCATAAGCGGCACGATCACCGCATAATCGCGCGTCGTTTCGAAGATCATCACCACCGACGTCATCGGCGCCCGCACAATCCCCGCAAACGCTGTCCCCATCCCCACCAGCGCGTACACTCCCGCCGTCGCCACATGCGTCGGAAACAACCCATGCGCGATCGTGCCGACGCTCCCGCCAAGCATCGCACCCAGAAACAGCGCGGGACCAAAGATCCCGCCCGCATTCCCCGACGCATAGCTCGTCACCACCGCGAAGAACTTCAGCACCAGCAACAGCAGCATCAGCTTTAACGCCATGCCAACGTTCAACGCTGAACCGACATAACTGTATCCGACGCCAAGCGTCTGCGGCACGAACCAGCCCATCAGCCCAACCACCACTCCGCCCGCCAGTGGCTGCGCCCACGCCGTTTTCCGCGGCAGGCGCATGAATTTCTCTCGCATCCACAGGAGCAGCTTCGTAAACGCCACCGACATCAGCCCGCCGAGCACGCCTAGCAGCGCGTAAATGAAAAACTCCCACGGACTCACCAGCTGATACTCCGGCACCTTGAACAGCGGATCGTTGCCCAGCAGCAGCCGCAACATCGCCCACGACGTCGCCGACGCGAGCACCACCGATCCCAGCACGGGCGCGTGCATGTCGCCCACAACCTCCTCCAGCGCGAACAGCACCGCCGCCAGCGGCGTATTGAACGCAGCCGCCACTGCCGCCGCCGCCCCGACGGGAATCAGCGCCTTCACCTTCTCGGGGCTCAATCCCAGCGCACGCCCAAGCAACGATGACAATCCCGCGCCCACCTGCACCGACGGGCCTTCGCGTCCGAGCGGGATGCCGCTCGCCAGCGTCGCCGACGTGCAGAAAAACTTCCCAAACACCGTACCGAACGAAATAACTCCGCCCCGCGCGTACAACGCCGCCTTGGTCTGCGGCACGCCGCTGCCACGCGCATCCGGAAAATATTTGAAAAGGAGATAACCCATCGCCAACGAGCCGACGATAGGCGCGAGAACCCGATGCCACGCCGCGCTGCCCGGAGGATAAATGCGTGCCCCAAAGTTTTCCGTCAGCAAGATGAATGCGACCACGATCAGCCCGACGAGCGCGCCGATCACCAGCGTCAGCACGAGAAAAACCTGTTCTTCGCGCCGCCTCAGAAATGAGAGCCATTCGCGCGATGGCACCTTCCACCACGGCAGCGGAGGCACACCGCTAACTTCTGCGTTCGTCAGTTCGTCGGCCATAGATTGCGTGCGGCTCGCGCTTCAGCGCGCCGCGGGGGTTGGATGCTCGTCTCCCACTTCTTCGCTACCAAGTAAAAATTTAAGTCGCAGCGGGCGTTCGCGACGTCTTCCTTCCTCACGATGGCGGCCCCGCCCCTTCCGTAAGTCACCCAGTGAGATCAATCCTAGAAATTTTCGCGTCTCGCGTTCGACAACCGGCATGCGCGTGAAGCCCTTCTCCGCCATGCGATACACCGCGGCGCGCAATGGTTCAGCCTGTCGCTCTCGCCAGCGCAACGGCTGCGGTGTTTCGCCGCGGCGGGCAGCACCGAGGCCACCGGCGCCGCGAACGTGGCCGAGTTGCCCGCGGCCGCGCCGGCAACCAGCAGCGTCTTGCGCTCGGCGCTCGCAAGCGAATCGTTGCCGTAAACTCTCCCGGACGCTCCCACGAAGCGCTGTTCGCTCCCGTCGGTATCTTTTTTTCGTTTTTCTCTACAACGTTAGCCACGTTTTTTCTGCTTTCCCTTTTTGTTTTGTCTTCCGCGGCGGCTTCCGCCGTTCCGAGCAGGCACTTCCCTGTCGAGCAGTTGATCGATGGCGCGGACAAGGTCGTGCCCATTCGATCGCAATTCGTCAATGCGCTGGCGCGCGACATCCTCGAGTAGTTTTTCGCCGCGCGGCAAAATCGAAACCAGCACGCGTCGCCGGTCCTCGCGCCCGCGCGTGCGCCGCACGTATCCGTGCCCTTCAAGGCGGTCGATCAATTCAACGACGCTGTGATGTTTCAGCGCCAGCCGTTCCGCCAGCGTGCGAATCGTCGCCTCTTGCCCTGCGGGCAGCCCTCGAATCATCAAGAGTAATAAATATTGCTGAGGCTCGAGCCCGGAAGCCCTCGCCGCCGCGTCTCCCTCGCCCAGAAACTGCCGAATCCGGTACCGCAATTCCGCCAGCGCCCGATACTGTTCCGTCTTGACCCCGCCATTCATCCTTTAAGTATCTCGCATTGCGATACACTTCGCCAATTCGAACGTCACCTCTGTTCCCGATCCATAATCCGCCGCGCTTTAGAAGTTGGTAGCGCCGGTTTACCCTGAGCAACCGAAGGGCATCCCTGCCGTGGACTTCGCTTTGAAAGTCACAGCTGATCCGCATTTATGGGTAGCGGGCGAGGCTTTGTGGGTCGCGGCTTCATAGCAGTTACAAGAATCCATAGCCCGCAACTCCCACAGAATCCGCTACCTCCAGACAATCACACATTGACGGGGGTGGCACCCCAATCGTTCCAATTTGGGAATCACTGGAAGCAGGCAGCTATAGTGGGCGAAAGAAAAATCCTAGTGAACCTGAATCTCAAACAACGAAGCCCAATCCTTGCCAGTCACAAACAACCGCCGCCGCCCAGCATCCCAGGCGATACCATTCAAAACATCTTCCTGCTCATGCGTCTCGCGCTCAGCAATCGCAGTCAGGTCGATCCATGCCACAACCTGCCCGGATCGTGGGTCGATCCGCGCAATGCGGTCGGAGTGCCAGATATTCGCCCAGATCTCCCCGTTGATGAATTCGAGCTCGTTCAAATTCGTGACCGCTTCCGAACTCGCATAGACCTCAAGCGTCTTCGTCACCTTGAACGAATCCGGATCGATGTACTGCAGCCGGTTCGTGCCGTCGCTGAGAATCAGCGCCGCGTCGTCGTGTGTGAGTCCCCAACCTTCAGTGTCGAACGGAAACCGACCGATCTTCCGAAACGTGCGCAGGTCATAAATGAAGCCAACTTTGTCAAGCCAAGTGAGCTGGTAAATCTTGCCGTGAAAAATCGTCAACCCCTCGCCGAAATATTGCGCGGGCAAGCTGACGGATTTCAAGACCTTGCCAGTCTCCAGCACCGTCTGCCGCAGCGTCGATTGTCCGCGCCGCCCGGTGCTCTCGTAGAGCGAGCCCTCGAAATATTCCAAACCCTGCGTGAATGCACGCGGATCGTGCGGATAGGTTTTCACGATCGTTGCAGTGAGCACCGGAATCGCCGCCGGTTGCTGAACGGTCGTTGTTGCAGGACGCCCCTTGAGATGAAGGCGTTCATTTGGTTGTTGCTGCGCGGCAGAAAGAGCAAACGCAGCTGCCGCAACCGAAGGGAGCAAGGCAACGAGGGCGCGATTTAATCTTGGCTTCAACACTGAGGTCGCCTTTGTGTGATGCGGTTGACGTTGCTGGGTGTCGTCGGGCTGATCGAAGTACCTGCTACGTCAGATATATTTTCGAGACCCTAATTACAGTTGCTTGCGAAACGACTTCTGCGTCTTGTAGTGCTCGTACCCGTTCCGCTCGTAAAACGAGTGAGCTCGTACGCGCATCACGTTGGAGCGCACGGACATACCCTCACACTTTTTGGTTCGCGCCCAGCGTTCGGCGGCGTCGAGCAATCGCGCTCCAGCGCCTTTGCTTCGGCAAGCTTCGCTGACCACAAGTCCATTGACCTCGGCGCGTAAGGGAACTTCGAGCAAGTACGAAACGCTGACGTGGATCCAGGCGATCACGTCGCCGCCATCTTCGGCAACGAAGATCGCATTGTTCGCCGCGGGCTTCACCCGGCGCAAACGGATCTTCATCTCCGCAGTCGTCGTCGGATAGCCAAGTTCGCCGGCGAGCGAAGCGAGACGCGGAACGTCGGATGGCTTCGCTCGCCGGATGATCAATTTCGATGATTCAATAGCCATTTGCACGACTCACGCAAAGCGCCACAGGTAGAACCTTACGGGCTGCGTCGGTCAAACGACGTCCGATGCAAAAATTCGAGTCGAATGACCGGACTAAAAAGTCTTGTCCGAATCGAGCAAGATCGTCACCGGACCCTCGTTCACCAATTCTATCGACATCGTGGTCTGAAACACTCCAGTTTCGACGGTGACGCCGAGCTTGCGCAACGCCGCGCAAAATTCTTCGTACAGCGCTACCGCTTTGTCGGGCGCTGCCGCTGCCATGAAGCTCGGGCGCCGCTGTCCCCGCGCATCGCCATACAGCGTGAATTGAGATACCACCAATGCCGCGCCCTGCACGTCGAGGAGCGACCTATTCATCTTTCCCTGCTCGTCCTCAAAGATACGCAGGTTAGAAACCTTTTCGGCCATCGAGGTCGCAACAGCGGACCAGTCGTCGCGCCCCACGCCGAGCAGAACCATCAGCCCCGCACCAATTGAACCCGTAACGCGAGATTCGACGGTCACCTGCGCGCGGCTCACGCGTTGCAATACGGCTCTCATTTAAATCTCTCGGCCCTCATTGGTCGGATCCTGCTCTTATTTAGATTGCTGGGGTGAGGCTGGTTTCGCCGGCTTTCGCGGCAGCAATTCGGGTAGCTGCGCCACGTTGTACGCAAACACCGCCAGCACCTGCGCGCCTTCCGTCAGGTCGTCCCAACGCACGCGATCGAGAGTATCGGCCTGCGAGTGGTGGGTCTTGTCGTAGTCCGCGTTGTCCTGCACGCACCAGAATCCGGGCACACCGGCTTCGTTGAACGGAACGTGATCCGATCCCCCTTCCGTGCGCATGCTTGGCTCGGCGAGTCCGACAGAATTGTTAGCCGCCAGCGGATATAAAACATGATCCATTGTCTCGCGCGCGGCATAGTTTCCCATCATACCGACGGTCAGAACTTTGCCGGTGCCACTGTCATGCACAAGTACCGCCGAAATTTTCGACAGCTCTGCCTCATGTGCCTTCACGTACGCGCGCGAACCATTCAGCCCCTGCTCCTCGCCGGAAAAGAGCACGAATCGAATCGTGCGTCTAGGCTGCACGCCGAGTTTCTGCAACGCGCGTGCCGCCGCGAGCACAGCCATCGAACCGGTGCCGTTGTCGGTCGCGCCAGTTCCCAAATCCCATGAATCGAGATGGCCGCCGACGATCACAACTTCGTCAGGCTTTTCAGTGCCGCGAATTTCCGCGACAGTGTTGTAAACGTCGACCGGTTTGCCGCTGAGTTTTCCGCCGATGTTCACTTCCACTTCGACGGCGCCGTGCTCCAGCAACCGCCAAATCTGCAAATAATTTTCACGCTCGACGTATGCCGTCGGGGCAGCCGCCGGCGCATATTGCCGCGAAAGAGGACTGCTCATGTTCATCAAGCCATAATCCTTCTCCGATCCATACAGCACGGCGAGCGCCTTCTCGGCCTCGACCAGCGTCGTCATCGCCTCGCGGAGCTTCCTGTAGTCGTTGTTGATGAACGGCCGGTCGTTTTTCGGATGCGCCACCGGAATCGCTTCGCCGTCCCAAGGCGTGATCATCGGATTTTCCGGCAGCTCCATTTCGCGCGGCGCGCCCATCAGCACAATCGCGCCCTTCAATTTGCCGTGGTATTGCTCGAGATCGGCCGCAGTGTGATACGAAACTCCCACAACGCTGCCGCGCACGACACCGTTCGTACTCGAAGACCATCCGCCCGATGCCAGCGTCAGATTCTGCTCCGCAGGCGCAACGATTCGCCCAGTCGCAGGCTCACGCTTCCAACTGTTCGCAATCGACCATGATTCGAGATGCGCATTGGCAAATCCCGCCGCCTTGAGCTGCTCTTCGGTCCAGTGGCTTGCGCGATCGAGCTGCGCCGAACCTGTGAGCCGTGGCCCGATACGATCGGCGAGATACGTCAGGTCAGCTTTCAACACCGGCTCGTCTTTTTTGATCTGTTCGATGATTTTCGTATCCATCTCGGCGACAGGGTCGGCTTTCGGCGCTGATGATGCTGACGAAGCCGCCGCGCCACCTGCAGCTGATGTTGCCGGATTGGGGGCGGCTGGTTTTGGCGCAGGATTGTAGGGAAGCGGCCGGCGTGGCAACAGCACAGGAAGCTGCGCTGTGTTGTACGCCCACGCGGCAAGCACTTGCGCGCCTTGATTCAAGTCGTCTTTCCAGACTTTGTCGAACGTGTCGGTCTGGCTGTGATGCGTGAGCCGGTACTCCGCCGGATCCTGCATGCAAAAAAATCCGGGCACGCCGGCCACGTCAAACGAAAGATGGTCGGTGCCGTAAGAACGGGCCATGCTCGGCTCGAGCAATTTCAATTCAGGAAGCGGCGTCAGCACCTGATCGACGAGTTCGCGATCCTGATAGTTGTCGTGCAGTCCCAGCGCAAGCACGCGCCCCGTGCCGGTGTCGTGCACGAGCACGGCGGAAATTTTCTCGAGTTCGCTCACGTGCGCCTTCACGTATTCTTCCGAACCGTACAGTCCCTGCTCTTCGCCGGCGAACAACACGAACCGAATCGTGCGCTTCGGCTTGAGTTTCAACTTCGCCAGCGCGCGCGCCGCTTCGAGTACGGCCATCGATCCGGTGCCATTGTCGGTAGAACCTGTCGCGAGATCCCACGAATCGAGATGGCCACCGATAATCACCATTTCATCCGGTTTCCCTGAACCGCGCAGATCGGCAACCGTGTTGTAGACCTCGACCGGTTTGTTGCTAAATGTGTTGGTCATCTCAATTTCGACGGTAACCGGCCCATGCTTCATCAGGCGCCAGATCATCCGGTAGCCTTCGCCGGTGATGAATGCCGTCGGCGTTGTGCCCTCCGCATAGCGCGAGACGCTGATGTCGGTCATGTTCAGCAGGCCTTCCGGCTTGGCCGAATCACGCAATACGGCCGCGACCCCTTCCGCTTTCCAAAAATCAGTGCGCTCTTTTTCCTCCTGCAAGAGCGCGTCGTACGGATCGGCAACGGGCGGCTCTCCCATCCGTGCGGGCGGCCGCTGCATCGGGCGAGTGAACGCTCGATAGTGATCAAGCGGTATCGGCGGCGAAAGATTCGCGGGCTCCTGGTAAATGACGATTGCGCCTTTCAGCTTGCCGCGGAACTTCTCGAAATCCCTTTTCTCTTTAGCATCGAAGTAGACAACCGGCCCGTGCACGGCACCGGATGTGCCCGGCGACCACGCCGCCGCGGCAATCGTCAGCGGATGCTCCGCGGGAGCGGTGATGCGCGCGGTGGCAGTACCTCTCGTCCAGGATTTCCCCACTGTCCACGGCTCGAGGTGCGCGTTTGTCAGGCCGTACTCCGCGAATTTCTGACGCGCCCACTCATTCGCGCGCTTCAGACCGGCTGTGCCAGTCAGCCGAGCTCCGATACTGTCGGAGAGATACTCGAGATTCGCCATCGCCTCGCTGTTGTTCTGGATTTCGGCAAGAATGCGAGCATCGTCGGCAGCAAACACGCTTTTTTCGTCGGGCGGCTCGGCCGAAGGATGCGCGAAACCCGCGCGCACACCGGTGAAAATGAGAGTGCTGCAGAGCACAAAGATAACCGCTCGACGCGAATTCATTCGTTCTCCTCTAGGGTCACGGCGTGATGTCTTGAAAATCGGAGATGGTTCCCGAAACAGTTGAGTTGGCAGCTTCATTCGATTGCTGCATTAGACGTGCGATGATCCCTTGTTAGTTTCGCGATGAGCGCGGTCGCAGGTGTTATCGCGACACACCGCGAGTGGCGGGGTAAACCCACCTCTACAAACCCGATTACGAGTGTTTGCGTCGTTTGTGTTTTCGGATTCGGGGCGCGCGCTGGCACTTCGGGCAGAAATAGCTGCTTCGTCCCGCAACAATGACGCGCCGAATCGGCGTCCGGCACCGATAACACAGCTTCCCTTCTCGTCCATAGGCGCGATGATGGCGCTGATATTCTCCCGGCTCGCCGTTGGCGTCAAGAAAATCTGAAATCGAGGAACCACGCATGATGATGGCGCGATTCAAAATGTCTTGCAGGACTTTCCGCAACGTCGCCGCTTCCTTTGCGCTGATTTTCGTACCGACGCGAGCGGGATGGATCTTGGCACGCCACAAACTTTCGTCGGCGTAAATATTCCCGACGCCGCGGAACACACTTTGATCGAGCAACAACGCTTTTATGCGGGTATTGCGCGAGCGGACGCGAGCGGCGAATTCAGCCGCGCTCACTTCGAGAGGATCGGCGCCAAAAGAGGCCAGCTCCTGCGCGAGCGGGCCGGCGGTAAGGTACGCCATGCGTCCGAACCGGCGCGCGTCGGTGTAGCGAAGCTCACGGCCATCATCGAGCGTCAGAGACACGTGCGTGTGCTTATCGAACGGAACATCGGCACGAGACGGTCCGAGCTGTCCGGTCATGCCGAGATGAACCAAGAGAGCGGCGGGCGATGCGCGAACGCTCGAAGAGGCATCGTTCGCTTCGAGGGCCGAAGCATTTTCTTCCGTTCCGACGTTCGCGCTATTGCTCACGCTTTCGCTCGCGACTTCCACACTCGCCAGCCGCAGCAGCATAAATTTTCCGAATCGCTCGATCGACTCGATCCGCTGCCCCGCGAGCAGCGCCAGAGCGACCGGGTTGTCGATGAAATCGCTCTTGCCGATCCAAACCGACAAAATCTTGCGGCCAAGGATGGATTGACGCAGGCCGCGCACGACAGTTTCGACTTCGGGCAATTCGGGCATGATCGGGTTCCTGAAACACGCTATCACAGGCGGAGGGAGTGCTCGAGGCCCTGCGTGCTCTGAGGCCTGCTGGAGCATCGAAACTAGCGTGGTAAAATGGAGATATACGGAGGTCGACTTGCTGACCGCATCTGGACGACTGCTCGCGCTGCTCGTGCTATTCCTGACGGCGGCGATTTCCGTTCAGGCCAAGCACGAGACCGGCTTCCTCGACCGCACGCTGACCCTGCAAGGCACAACCTACAAATATCAAGTGTTCATTCCCGACGACTGGACTTCGCACCAAAAATGGCCGGTGATTTTATTTTTGCACGGCTCAGGCGAGCGCGGCGAGGACGGCATGGACGAAACCGACGTCGGTATCGGCACCGCGATTCGCAGCGACCGCGGCCACTTTCATGCGATCGTGGTGATGCCCCAGTGCCGCAAGAATACGTGGTGGACGCAACCGCCCATGGGCGATCTGGCAATGGGCGCGCTGAGGGAGGCGACGAAGGAATTTCGCGGCGATCCTGACCGCACATATCTCACCGGCATTTCTATGGGTGGCTACGGAAGCTGGTACCTGGCGCAAAAGTATCCCGATACGTTTGCGGCGATGGTAATCATTTGCGGAGGGATCCATCCGCCGGCGGCGACACTGAAAGCGCACCCTGAGCTGGTGAATTTTTCGCCGCCCGACGGGCCGAAAGCATACGTCGACGCCGCCGCGAAAATCGGCAAGGTGCCGGTGTGGATTTTTCACGGTGGAGACGACAACGTCGTGCCGGTCACAGAGTCACAAAAAATGGCCGATGCGATGAAAACGGTCGGCGCAGAAGTGCACTACACCGAGTATCCAGGCGTCAAACACGTTTCATGGGATAAGGCTTACGACGAGCCGAAACTCTATCCGTGGCTGTATTCAAAGACGCTGGCCGACCGGCAGAAGTAATTTCGGCCCAACAACATCTGAAACGAACAGCAGCGGGCGATGTTCTTTTCGCCCACTGCCTTTTTGTCAGCTTCCAGGTTGCCGTCAGCGCTGCGGATGGTAGTTGGGATACGACGGGTGATCCGGGATCACGACCGGATTTTTCTTCAACGCGTCGAGCGTGATTTGCACCGCTTTTTCGAGTTGTGGATCATGACCGCTCGCCACCGACGCCGGATCGTTCTCGACTTCGACGTTGGGCGAGATGCCCTGATTTTCCACTTCCCACTCACCGTGCAAGCCGTAAATCGCACCACGCGGCGCGGTGACGCGGCCGCCGTCCAACAGCACCGGATAACCCCATATGCCGACGAGGCCGCCCCACGTGCGCGTGCCGACGAGCGGGCCGACTTTGTCCTGCTTGAACATCCACGGAAGCGCGTCGCCACCCGATCCCGACATTTCGTTGATGATCATCGTCTTGGGCCCGTAGATTTGCGCGAGCGGCGAGCAAAATTTTTCGCCTTCGCGGGTGATCGCGCAATTGCGCAGCGGCCGCTCAAGCAGATCGATGATCGAGTCGGCGATTTCGCCGCCGTGGTTGTAGCGTTCGTCGATGATGGCCGCCTCTTTGCCGACCTGGCCAAAATAAAAACGATTGAAGTTAAGGTAACCGCCGACATTGGTGTCGGGCACGTGAACGTAGGCGAGTTTGCCGCCACTTAGTTCATCAACCTTGCGGCGGTTGTCTTCCTCCCACGCACGAATGCGAAGCCCCTCTTCATCGCCGACGGGCACGACGGTAACTTCGCGCGCGTCCTTTCCGTCAGCATTCGGGCCAACCTTCAGGCGCACCTGCTGATCGGCTGTGTTTTCGAGGAACATGTTGACGTCGGCGGGTGGCTTCACGTCGACGCCGTTCACTTCGAGCAGATAGTCGCCGGCTTTCACGTCGACGCCGGGCTGCGTGAGCGGCGCGCGCAGATCGGGATTCCAGTTTTCGCCGTTGAAAACGCGAGCGAAACGGTAGCGCCCGTTTTCGATTTTGTAATCCGCGCCGAGCAGACCGCCTTTCACCTTGGGCGCCGGAGGCACGTCGCCGCCGCTGATAAACATGTGCCCGATGGTGATTTCGCCAAGCATTTCGTCGAAGAGGTAGTTGAGGTCGGCACGGCCGCCGAGATTCTTCAAGTAGGCCGCGTATTTTTTCTCGGCAGCCACGAGATTCAACCCGTGATGGCCTGGATCGTAAAGGAAGTCGCGTTCGATGCGCCAGACTTCGCGATACATCTGGTTCCATTCGGCGCGAGGGTCGACATATACCTCCATCGCGGAATTTTTCAGCGCGCCATCGCCTGGTTTGGGGGCCGCAGCCGTTGCGGCAATGAACCATCCTGGGCCCTGGCGATACAAAACTTTTTCGCCGTTCGCGGAGACAGCGAATCCATTGATGTTGCCGAGGAACGGCTCCGCCTTCCGCGTTTTTAGATCGAACTTGCTGATCGAGGCTGACTGCGGACCGCGCTCGAATCGAGGAACGTCAGGGATTTCGGTGAGAAACAACACGCCATCCTTGCCCGCGTCGAGGCCAACGTAGTTTGCAGGCTTGATCGGAAGCGAAACGATGCGCTGTTCGATGCTATCGAGATCGATCGTGGTTTTTGGCGGCTCGGGCTTCTTTTTGTCGTCGTCCTTCTTCTTTTCGTCGTCCTTTTTCTTGTCGGAATCCTTGTCGGCGTCTTTCTTTTTGTCGTCGCCTTTTGCGTCGGGGCCTTTTTCTTCGTCGCTCTCGGGTTCGACCGGTGATTTCTCGCCGGCTTTCAGTACGATCGCGTAGACGCTGCGCAGAATCGGGTGCTGGTAGCTCGAGAGATCGAGCCAGCCTGCGGACAAGCCCACGTCGGTGCTCGCGGCGAAGAAAAGATATTTGCCGCTCTTGTCGAAGATGGGATAGCGCGCGTCGCCGATGGACGCGGTGACCTGCGAAACCTTGGCGGTATCGAGCGAATAAACGAAAATCGCGCGCAAGTGGCTCTCGAGGAACTTGGAATAGGTGAGCCACTTGCTGTCGGGCGACCAGGACGCGGCGAGCTGCACGCTGGGATCTTCGTAGCGATCGGAGTCGACTTTGACGGGTGCGCCTTTTTCGACGTCGACATACCAGAAATTGAGGCGCTTGTCGGTGTAGGCGATTTTCTTGCTGTCGGGTGACCAGACGGGGCCATAAAAGAATGATGGCGGATTGCCGAGATTGATTTTTTTCGCTGCGCCGGCACCCGATTGATCGACGATGTGCAACGCGTACTCGCCGGATTCGTCGGAGAAAAAAGCGATCGACTTGCCGTCGGGCGACCACGAGGGGTCGCGCTCGACTATGTTCGTTGTGTGCGTCAGGTTTCGGACGTCGCCCTTCTCGGCCGGCACGCTGAGGATTTCACCGCGCGCTTCAAAGACGGCACGAGCGCCGGTGGGAGAGATTGCGGCGTTCTCGATTTTGTCGCCGACCTTTTCGTAGTGCGGGCGCGTTGTGGGTAGATCTCCTGAAACGCGGACGTCGATCTTCTTAGGCTTGCCGCCGTTGCGGGGATCGAACAAGTAGATGTCGCCGAATTGTTCGTACACCAAGGCGTCGGGGCCGGCCGAGAGCGACTTGAAGTCGAGCCCTTTATTTTCGATGACCGGTTTTACGGCTTTTCCTTTTGTGTCGTACGCGAAGAGCGAAACCGAGCCGTCGCGATCGGAGAGAAAGTAGACCGTGTCGTCGAACCAAACCGGATCGTCGTCGTTGGAATTCTGTCGAAGAACCTTCTCGAGTTTCAGATTGTCGAGTTGAACGATGTAAATCGGCGTGGTCTGACCACCCTTGTAGCGCTTCCACGATGTTTGCCATTTGAGATTCGGAACGTAAGCGACGCGTTTCGCGTCTGGCGAAAACGATGCCGCCTCGCCGCGCCACATCGGCAGAACTTCGGGCCAGCCGCCCTCGACGCTCACAGTGTAGAGGCGATCGAAATCGGCGTAGGCGTCGCGAGCGGAACCGAAGAGAACGCGCTTGCTGTCGGGCGTCCAGCCGCGCACGAGGTCGGGACCCGGATGCCACGTCAGCCGGCGCGGCATGCCGCCTTCGGCGGGCATCACGAATGTGTCGATGTTGCCGTCGTATTGGCCGCTGAACGCAATCCACTTTCCGTCAGGCGAAAAAATCGGGTGCGTCTCGTGGCCGCCGGTCGTGAGCTGGCGCGCTTCCCCACCTTCGCGTGGCACGCCCCACAAGTAGCCGCCGTAGACGAACACGATTTGCGTTTTGCTGAGCGTCGGCGAGTGCACCAGCAACGGAGAGTCCTCGGCAGCAGCGGAAACTCGCGCGAAGCCAAACGCTACGATCAGTAACAGCAGGGGTCGAAAACGCATCTTTCCTCCGAGTACATTTGAATTTCGTCGAACCCGTCGCGCGAGCTTTGCCCGACTTGCGAATTTCGTTGTCAACGACAGCGATGCTTTCGCGTGTGACCGGAAGCTTCGCTCGATCATTATTTTCTGCTCGGAGCCGGCGCGGGCCAGAATCCGGGGTCGCCGATGGGCCGCGAGTCTTGCGTCGGCGCGTATTTTTTCACGGCCGGCCCGACCGCCGAAGCCTTTCCGATCAGCACGAACACCAAATTCTCCAATGGGAAATGCTTCTGGATCGCCTGGCGCGCGACTTCAAGCGTCACCGCGTCGAGACGGGCTTCAAGTTGATTCACCTCGTCGTCGCCGAGTCCGTAAAATTCGTGCGATGCGATGACACGCGCGAGCTGCCGCGACGTTTCGATATTCGGCGGAAATTGGCCCTTGATGTAGCTCCTGGCGGACTTGAGCTGATCGTCGGTCACGCCGTCTTTGTGAAGCTTGGCAAGAACCTGAAGAGCGAGATCGATCGCGGGAGTGGTCGTTTCATTTTTGGTGAAGCTGTAAACGGCGAACGGGCCGGCAACTTTGCGCTCGTCGAAGAATGCCTCCGCGCCGTAGGTGTAGCCCGACTCCACGCGCAGCGCTTCGTTGAGTTCGGACGTGAAACGGCCGCCGAAGATGGTGTTGACGACGCGAATCGCGACGCGATCGGGATCGTTGGCCGCAACACCCGTGTTGCCGAAAGCGAAATAGACCTGTGATGCGTCCGCCTTGTCTACGAGGAGTAATCGCTTCCCTTTTACGGGCGCGGCCGGAGGGATCGTTTCAGGCTTCGCGGTTCGCGCAGGCCACGCGCCGAAGGTTTGCTCGAGCTTGGACTTCATCTCATCCATGTTGAATTCGCCGGCGACCCCGATAATCGTGTTCGAGGGAACATAATTCGCTTCATAGAAACGGACTATGCCATCGCGATGAATCTGCTTCAGCGAAACATCGTCACCACCCGACACTCGGCCGTATGGATGCGTACCGTAGAGGTAACCGCAGTAATACGGGATCATCACCGACTGCGGGTCGTCTTTCGCCGCGCGTACCGCGTCGATGGATTGCGCGAGGAGTTTGTCGGTTTCGTCCTGCGGAAACGTCGGGTGCAGCATTGCGTCGGAAAATAATTCGAGGCCGCGAGCGAGATCCTTGGTGAGAAATTCGAAGTTGATGACCGTGTAATCCGTATTTGCTTCGGCTTCGAGTGATCCGCCGATGTAATCGAGGTCAGCGGAGAATTGTTGGGCGCTGCGCGTTTTTGTGCCCTTGCGCAGAAGTCCGGCGGTGAGATTCGCAAGACCGTCCTGGCTGGCTGGATCGGCGGCGGAACCCGCTCTCACGATCGTGGAAATGTTCACGAGAGGAACGCCGTGTTTTTGCAGGAGCAAAACGGTGAGGCCATTCTTGAGCACGACTTTTTCGTGCGGCGGCATGCGCAGGGTTTGCGCGGTGGCAGAAGACGAGGCACCGACTGCAACTACGCCCAGAACTACGATGATGATCGAAGCGTTGATGAAGGCACGGCTCTTGACGAGAAGGCGGTTCATTGGGCCGCCTTTTCGGCGCCGTCGGGAACCAACGTCGCCACGGTGCGATTGTTCGCGCCGAAATATGTTTTCGCCACGCGCAAGGCATCTTCCTTGGTCACCGCCGAATAATTTTTCGCGGCGTCGAAGAGTTTATGGTAGTCGCCAAAGAACACTTCGTACGTTCCGATGGTGTTCGCTCGCCCGTTGATCGTTCGCATCTGGCGGTAGAACTCGACGAGGCGAATATTTTTTGCTTTCTCGAGCTCCTTGTCGCTGACCGGCGCATTTGCGGCTCGGTCGAGTTCTTCGTAGATCGCTTTCTCGCATTGCTGCGGATCGATGCCCTGTTTCGGCTGAGCGGCGACCTCGATCATCGTCGGATCGAATGCAGGCTCATCGGCCGAGGAAACGTCGAGCGCGATTTGATCTTTGTCCACGAGGCGCTGGTACATACGCGAGCTTTCTCCCTGAAACAGGATGGTGCGCAAAACGTTGAGCGCGTAAAAATCCGGGCTGTTGGTGGGCGGCACATGGTAGCCAAGCATGAGCAGAGGCAATTGCGCGGGCTTGCGCACAATCAATCGTCGCTCGCCCATTTGCGGCGGCTCAACCGTCGTTACCGGCGGCGGAGGCGGGTGCGTGGGGATCGGCTCGATGTAGGTTTCGCAAAGCTTGAAGATTTCTTCGGGCGACACATCGCCAACCACCACCATCGTCGCGTTGTTCGGCGCGTAGCCCATCTCGAAGTGATGCTTCAGGTCAGCCATCGTCCAGTGCTCGATGTCGCTCATCCAGCCAAGAACGGGCCACTGATACGGGTGCGCGATGAACGAAGTGGCCCACAATTGTTCGTCGAGCACGCCGCTGTTTTCGTTGTCGACGCTGAGGCGGCGTTCGGATGCGACCACTTCGCGCTCGGACTTGATTTTTTCGGGATCGAAATTCAGATCGCGGATGCGGTCGGCTTCGATGTCGTAGATCAGCGGCAGCGCCGAACGCGGGAACCAGTCCTGATAGACCGTGACATCCCGCGTCGTGTATGCGTTATTGGAGCCACCGTTTGCTTCCATCACTTTGTCGAGTTCACCGGGCCCGTACTTCTTCGCGCCGTTGAACATCATATGCTCGAAAAAATGCGAAAGCCCGGTCGTGCCGGGACGCTCATTGCGCGAGCCGATGCGATAGAAAATATAAAGCGCGATGTTGGGAATACTGTGGTCGCTCTGGACCAGCACTTTCATCCCATTTTTGAGGGTGCGCGTGGCGACGGGAAATTCCTGCTGTTGCTGAGCGCGAGCCATCGTCGCAGCGCACAGCGCGACACACAAACCGGCGACTGCGATTCGACTCCAACGGACCATTTTCATGAACCATCCTTACGAGGAACACCCATTGTGAGACGCACAAGCTGTGAAAAAGTTCAGAACTGACTCAAGCCCACATGCCGCCTTCGTCCCCTGTGGCACGACCCCTGAATGCCGCTATTTCGTTTCCTCCAAAAGCGCGAACACTCTCACCGGTCCGCCCGATCCGCCTTCCAGCTTGATCGGGGCGACGATCAAAAATGCTCCAGCTTCGGGAACCTGGCTCAGGTCGGAAAGATTTTCGAGATTGTATAGTCCGGCGCCGAGTCCGAGATGGTGCACGGCGTAGTCCGTCGATGCGCCATAGTCGACGCTGAGCGTGTCGCATGCTAGGCCGCTGACCTTGCGATCGAGCAAAAATTTGACGGATTCCGCCGAAAAACCGGGAAAGTGCATCTTGCCCTGCGCATCCTGATTTCGATAACGCTGAATATCGGGCCAGCGCGAAGCCCATCCGGTGCGGAGCAGTACAACGGCACCCGCGGGAATCTTCCCGTGGCGTTTCTCCCACTCTACGATGTGATTTGAATCGAGCAGGTAGTCTGCGTTTTTCGAGCTCTCGCTTTGCACATCAATGACGACGGCGGGTCCAAATAATTGTTTCAGCGGAATTTTGTCGACCGGCGTCGTACCTGGCGGGAAATGGACCGGGGCGTCGAGATGCGTCCCGTAATGTTCGAGCATCCAGAAGCTGCGCGTGAAAAGACCGTCTTTTGCGACGGTGGCATTGTCCTTCGCTTCGAAAAATTTGCCGTCGCCCGGCCACGGCACAAGCTTGTCATTGATCGCGTACGCGAGATCAAGCACCCGCGTCTTACCGGTCGAAATATTCGTTAGCAAGTCTTGATCATGCGGCGGATTTTGTGAGGGGAGCGCCATAGCGGAAAGGAAGGATATTACAAGAACTCCAGAGAGGCGGCCCAGCAGTCCCATCAGCACTCCAGTTCGCTTTCATTCGGAAGGCACCGGACCGGTGTGATGCACCACCGGTTAAGGTACGGACTTTTGTAAGTCGACCGGCGAATCATCGTTCGTCCGACCGTAGGCCGGTGCCCATCCTGAGTTTAGGGAAGCGGAATCCCAGGGGTGGCCACGATCCCAGCCATACGCAAGATCTCCTGGTAATCGGCGTCGGTGATAGGCGAAATCAGCAATCGAACGTTCTTCAGCATTTTCACCTTTTTCAAGGCGGGGTTGGCCCGAAGCTCGGCGAGCGTCACCTGACGGGGCAAGCGGTCGAACGCCCGCAGGTCGGCGACGAGGTTTTTCCCTTTGGAATCATGGGGATCGGCGTAAGGATCGCGGGTCACCTCGGCGATCGAATAGAGTGACCGCTCGGGTGCGGAGTGATAGCACAGGATGCGGTCGCCCTTGCGCACCTGTTTCAGCGCCCGGATTGCGTCGGGTTTGCCCGCGGCACCGTGCCACATCTCCTTACCCTTTACGAAGAGCGTGTCCCAGTGGTAATGGTGCGGGTCGGCACTGAAGATCCAGTAATGTCGTTGCGAGGTCGGAAGCGCCATCGATTATTCGAGTCGGGACTATACACGGCACTTTGCGAAAAGCGAAACAAAATGTGAGGGTTAGGATGGATTTGGGCTGAGGAAAACGAATGTACGCCTAGGAATCGAGGCGAAAAAGCAGTCGGGCGTACGTAATCCGCTTATTAACAATGATTTACGACGAGCTTCACGAACCCAAATCAACGAAAACCTCTCCTGCGCGGAGTTCTGTGGGGTAGCAGGCAACGCCGACCGTCGGATTTTGGACGACTTTTCCCGTCGTCACGTCGAATTGCCATCCGTGCCAGGGACACGTAACGATTTTACCCTCGAGCATACCCTCGCCAAGCGGACCTCCCCGATGGAGGCATGTGTTGTTGATGGCGTGAAACTCGCCGCCGACGTTAGCGAGCGCCAAGACCTTCCCCGCGACATCGACTTCCTTAATCGTTCCGACCGGAATCTCGGTCGACGCTACCGCGCGAACAAACGCCATTGTGGCTTCTCCTCAGGAAATCGGCGCCGAGTATAGTGCCGCGGCGAGAGGGAGTCAAAACGGCGCGAACATTCCCGAAATGGAACGGTTGGACCTGCGCCGATTGTGTGGCTTCCCTATAAGCAAGTTCTAGCCAATTGAGCATTTTACAAAAGCATACGGAGTATTTTTTGGTCTACTGCGTGCTCCTTTTGATTGAGCGTCGCGCTAGCGCCGCGATTCCATGCTCAGCCTCATGCCGAAACCACCGGTAGGCGACGCCCGGCGCATCTCCGAAATATTGGCGCGAGGTGTTGCGCACCATACCGCCGGGGAGTTGGGTGCCGCGGAGGCGTGCTACCGGGAAATTCTGCGACTTGAGCCGGCGCATCCTGATGCTTCGCATCTGCTCGGTGTCGCCGCGGCGCTGCAAGGACTTGACGACTACGACGGCGCAGCGGAACTGCTGCAACGCGGGGTCGCGTTGAATCCGAACTTCGCAGAAGCGCACGGAAATTGGGGCGGCCATCTCTGGCGGCAGGGCGACCTGGCTGGCGCGATGGAATCGTGCCGCCGAGCGATCAATCTCAATCCCAATCTCTCAGGCGCGCATGGCAACCTGGGCCACGCGTTATTCGATCAAGGCGACTATCGCGGCGCGCTCGAATGCTACGATCAAGCCCTTGCGCTGAAACGCGACGCTTCTGAAACAATCGCGCGGCCGTGGATACGCGGCGATCTGCTGAACGCATTCGATTCGTGCCGCTCCACAGGAGCGGACGCTGCGACCGCGGAATACCGGCGCGCGCTCGCCTCCAAAGCCAACCCGGTCGAGCTGCTCTATTACGTCGGCCTCCTGCATCTCCTGCACGGAGACTTCGCCGCCGGCTGGCACAACTACGAATACCGCTGGCAAACGAAGATGCTGCGCAACGCGCGGCGCAATTTTCCGCAACCACTGTGGCAAGGCGAGGCGTTCGACGGCGCGCGCATCCTGCTGCACGCAGAGCAAGGCCTCGGCGACACCATTCAATTTCTACGGTACGTCCCAACGGTCGCGGCACGAGGCGCGAAGGTCATCCTCGAAGTCCCGTGCGAGCTGCGCCGCCTTGTCGACGGCATTGAAGGCGTCGCGGAAATCGTCGCACGCGGGACGCGCTTGCCCGATTTTCATTGGCACAGCCCGCTCCTGAGCCTGCCGCGCGCCTTTCGCACGGAACTCGACTCGATCCCCGGGAACGTCCCTTATCTGCGCGCCGATTCGACGTTCGTCCAGCAGTTCACGCAAAATTTCCTGACGCAACCAGGCAACGACCGCCTTCGCATTGGCTTGGTCTGGTCGGGCAGCCCACGTCACACGCGCGATCCGCAACGCTCCATGTCGCTCGCTCAGCTTCGCGCACTCACCGACATTCCGCGCACGGCGTTTTACTCCCTGCAAAAAGGTCCCGCGGCAAAGCAGGTGCTGGACATGCCTATGGAGATGAATTTGATCGACCTCGCACCTCACCTCAACGATTTCGCCGACACCGCTGCGGCGCTGGCGAATCTTGATTTGTTGATCACGGTGGACACCGCTGTCGCGCATCTCGCCGGCGCGCTCGGTAAGCCCGTGTGGGTCATGCTCACGCACAATCCCGACTGGCGCTGGCTGCTCGACCGTGGCGACAGCCCGTGGTATCCGAGTGCACGGCTGTTCCGGCAGTCCGCCGCGAACGACTGGACCTCCGTGATCGATCGCGTTCACACCGAATTGCGCCAATTCACTTTCGCACCTCCGCAAGATGCAGCCACGCGGCGCTGGCCCGGCTGAGCTGGGCGCCTAGAAAATGTTCATGGTCGTCAAACCCGAAGCGCGCGACTGTGAAATCTGCCACAGCGCGAGCCCGCTTTTCGGCGTCGTGGATTTCCACAAGAACTGCATCGAGGCGCAGGGGAAAATACTGGAGCTCTCCGGTCGGCCGATCTACTACCGCCAGTGCGTGAGTTGCGGTTTCGGTTTCACGGATGAGTTCGACGACTGGTCCACCGGGGCTTTCTCTCACACATCTACAACGACGACTACGTCACCGTCGATCCCGGTTACACTTCGGCCCGGCCAACAAGCAATGCCCAAGCCGTCGCCGACACGTTTCGCACAATGAAAGACTCGCTCGCGATTCTCGATTTCGGCGGAGGTAACGGCGTGCTGGCGAGCCACCTCGCGGAGGGCTTCAAACGTCCTTTTCCCGATTCGTCGAGCGCCCTGCGGGCCCATTCGACGGGATCACCTACTTCGAAGTGATGTGCACACGCCGTTCCCATCGCGCACCGCCGCCGAAATGAGCAACCACCCCGCCGACGAAGGGATCATGCTGTTTTCAACGCCGACGCAGTCCTCCGATTTCGGGCGACTACGGCTTCATTGGTGGTACGCCAGCCCGCGCAACGGCCACGTTTCGCTGTACTCCACGCATTCCTCTTGTTCCAACAGCAAGGCGTGCAGCGGATCTCGTTGTCCGACCTCGTGCACATTGCGTTCCGCAAACTTCGTGTCGCATCTCGTCCGCGGCGCGACCGTGTGATGCGGACCAACCCTCGTCGGACGTTTCATATGAGCGGAAACGTTTATTCCGCTGGATCGTCTTAACCAGCGTACTCCGGTGGAATCGGCGGGCATTGCGTCTCGGCGATCCTTGGTCCACATTTTCAAAGAGGTCCAGCCATGGAGACGTTTCTGCAGGATTTTCGTTACGCGTTCCGCTCACTTTGGAAGAGCCGGTCCTTCGCCGCCGTCGCGGTGGTCACGCTGGCGTTGGGCATCGGCTCGTCCACCGCTATCTTCAGCGTGATCGAAAACGTACTGATCGAGCCGTTTCCCTATCCCGACGCGAGCCGGATGATGTACATGTCGATTCACGACAATCAGCAGAGCGAGCGCGGTGGCCGCGCGGGATACTCGGCATCTGAATTTCTCGACTATGCGCAACAGAATCACGTATTCGATCGCGTCGTCGCGGCTGACGAGGACGACGTCCTCTACAAGCAGGGCGAAGGCACGCAGCGTTTCTATGGCGCTCACGTTACACCCGGTACTTTCGAATTCTTCGGCGTACCGGCTCTGCACGGTCGCGTAGCGCAACCCGCCGACTACGAACCGGGCGCGCCACCCGTTTTCGTCATGCGCTACAAAACGTGGGTCACCCGTTTCAATTCCGATCTCAGCATCCTGAATAAGATTTTTGTCCTCAACGCAACGCCGCGCACGCTGATCGGCATCATGCCGCCACGCTTCGGCTGGTACGAAGCTGACATGATGTTTCCCGAGACTCCGAAACGCGGCGCGTTGGGAGCGACGGGCAATTCGCATTCGTGGTTTCTGCTGGGACACCTGAAGCGGGGCGTCACCCGCGCACAGGCGGAAGCCGATCTCGGGGTGATCGCAAGGTATGAGGCGAAAATTGCGCCGCAGGCCTATCCGACGCACTTCACCGTGCAGGTCGATTCGCTTACCGACAACGTTGCTGGACGCTTTCAATCGACGCTGTACACCGTGCTCGCCGCGGTCGGGCTGTTGTTGCTGATCGGTTGCGGCAACGTCGCCAACCTGATGTTGGCGCGCGCGACGAGCCGCGAGAAGGAATTCGCGTTGCGCGCGGTTCTCGGAGCGGGCCGCGCGAGGCTTGCGCGTCAGCTGCTGCTTGAGAGCCTAGTACTCGCCGCCGGAGGCGCCGCACTCGGCACGTTCATCGCATTCAGCGGCTTAAAATTCATCGTCGCCGCGATGCCGCAGGGCAACATTCCGGCCGAATCGATCATTCAGATTAACGCGCCGGTTCTCGCGTTCACACTGTGCATCGCTGTGATCACTGCGCTGCTGTTCGGACTCGTTCCTGCGCTGCAAGCGTCGAAACGCGATCTCAACGATCCGCTTCGCGACGCCGGTAAAGGCTCGAGCGGCAGCGGCCGGCACAATCGACTGCGCGACGCGGTTGTCGTGTTTGAAGTCGCGCTCTCGCTCACACTGCTCGTCGGCGCGGGCTTGCTGATGCGCAGCTTCATGGCATTGCGCCAGGAGCACCTTGGCTTTCAGCCCGACCACGTTTTGGTGATCCGCACCCCGCTGCCGCAAGAGCGTTACAAGACCGCGATGCAAGGTGCGAATTTTGTCCGGCCGGTTCTGGCGCGCTTGAAAGCGATCCCCGGTGTTCTCGACGCGACAACCTCGGTTACGATTCCTCCCGATGCCGGTTTCAGCAGTAACATCGACATTTCCGGCAAATCGCATCCCGAGAAATGGAATTCCGAGCTACAGCTTTGCGGCGACACCTATTTCTCCGTGCTTCGCATCGAGCTTCAGTCCGGCCGCGCCTTCAGCGAAGCGGAAGTCAACGACGCTCGCAAAGTCGCCGTCGTGAACGAAACGTTCGTTCGCAAATATTTGCCTGGAGAAAATCCGATCGGGCAGCGGGTGCACCTGCTCTCGCTCGAAACGATGCCAACGCCCGTTCGCGATGCGTGGTTTGAAATCGTCGGCGTGGTTGCCGATGCGAAAAACAGCGGCCTGCAGTTTCCCAACGCGCCCGAAGCGTACATTCCTCACACCGTAACGATGGCGAACTCGCCGGTCTTCCTGATTCGCACCGCGCAACCTCCGCTCGCGCTACTCAATTCGGCGCAGCACGAGATCTGGGCTACGGATTCGGGAGTCGGGCTCGCCTACCAAAATTCGCTCGATGGATTCATCGGCGAGCGCTCCTACGCCGGGCCGCGCTTCTCATTCTTGCTGATGACGATCTTCGGCGGCGTGGGACTCGTTCTCGTGACAATCGGCGTATACAGCGTGCTGGCTTACACGACCGCGCGGCGCACGCACGAGATCGGAATTCGCATGGCGCTCGGAGCCGAAGGCACCGACGTTCTCGCGCTGGTCGTGAAAAACGGATTGCGCCTCGTGGCGATGGGGTTGGCGATCGGACTGGTCGCAAGCCTGACGTTAAGCCGGCTGATCGAATCGCAGCTCTGGAAAACGCCGGGCCGCGATCCGCTCACGATTGGGGTCGCAGTGAGCTTGTTGCTGACAACTGGCATCGTCGCCTGCCTGATTCCGGCGCGACGCGCATCGCGTGTCGATCCGCTGGTGGCCTTACGATACGAATAATTCATGGTCCTTCCAAGACCACAACGAACCGTGAAAGAAGCGGCAACCTGGTTGCTGAAAACAAAGGCTTACTCCTTCTTTCTAAGGAATAGGCGAACGCGATCCACTATGCAGTTAAGTGGCTCGTCACTGTGGCTGCCACAACTCCACGCGATTTCCTTCCGGATCGACAAACCAGCCGAACCGGCCATATTCGGTATCTTCGACCTTCGGATCAACCGAGGCACCTGCCGCGCGGAGCTGCCCAAGCACGCCATCCAGATCGTCCACCTGGAAATTCAACATCGCATGTTGCGTTACCGGGAAATAATCCGAAGTTTTCTTGAAAAATGAGACCGCGATAGACGCTCGCTGCGTTTCCGCCGGAAACACAAAACCTCCTTCTGCACCGATTCCCAGATGCGTTGCGTACCATGTGTACAACGCTTTGGGATCCGCCACCCGCACGAAAGCTCCGCCCAAACCAGTAATTTTCGCCATTGGTTTCACCTCGCTCCTAATGCTTGAATTCCGGATGCCGCTCGGTCATCCATTTCTCGATCGCGTCGTCGACCATCTTCAGCTTGCCTGCGAAAAAGTGATCGACGCCGGGGACAATCACCAACCGCTTCTCGCCGGGCAGCGAATCTACCAACTCCTCGACCTTTTTCACATCCCCAAATTCGTCGTTCGATCCGTGCACAAACAATTTCGCCTTCTCGCAGTCCAGCAAAAACGAAAAATCAGTGTTGTTGACCGGGGTGCCGAGTCCGATCAGCTCCGTGACACGCTCATCCTTGCAGCCGGCGTGCAGTCCGACGAAACAGCCAAAACTGAACCCAGCAACAAGTAACGGTGTTTCCGGAAATTCGCCAGCCAGAAAATCGAGCGCCGCAGTCACATCCCCGCGCTCGCCGCGGCCCCGGTCGTGCGTGCCCGCGCTCGTTCCCGCACCGCGAAAATTGAAGCGCAGGACCGGCAGTCCCAGCACGTCGAGCGATTTGGCGGCCTGATACGCCACTTTGTTGTGCATCGTTCCGCCAAAGAGCGGATGTGGATGGCACACGACTGTCGCGAGCGGCGGTCGCTCGCGGCCTTCGGGCTTCCAATAGATCGCTTCCAGCCGCCCAGCTGGCCCTTCCAAGAAAAGGTTTCGAGACTCGTGACCCATGACCGATCCACCGCCCGGAATCGTAAATGCAAAATGCGACCGCAGTAACCTCACCGGCCCGCTACAACAATATTCAATTTGAGGGGAATTGAAAAATCGTCAGAAACGAAAACTGAACTGTTGCGACCGGCAAACTGCGATCTGCAGCACCGGGCTTTCCGGTTCCCGCTCGATGCGCGCCACCCTCATAAGCGATTCCGCCACGCCCAACCACGGCGACACGTCGGCGCTTTCAAACGACACGACCAGGAATTCACCATGCGTGTACTCGCGATTGCTGCGAAACTTCAGCCCATCGCTCGAGCAATCGACCGTCATCGTCTCTTCAAACCACGGCACATGCTCGGTCCGCACACGCAGAGGGACAACAAACGGCCGCCGCGCGCCCATCCTCCGTTCGACGTCACGCAGCCGGACGATCACGTTCGTACTCGCATAACTCCGCGGCGCGATTTCGAGCCTCAACGCCACCATTGTCACGAGGCGATGCTCGACCTCAACTCCGGTTGAACTCACGGCGCTACCACTCAAAGAGTCACTGTGCGCCACAACCTCCGCTGCATGCGTAGCTGAAGGCGCGCTAAAACTCGACGTCGCGTCGCTATGCGCAGCAGCAGGCTTCCCGCCCGAACCGTTGCCGTTTCCATGCCCATTCCCATTGCCATTTCCGTTCGCTCGCTGTCCATTCGATCCGATTCCGTTGTGATGTCCATTGCCGTTGTGACTCTTGTGATGCCCGTTGCCATTCGATCCATTCGCACCCTTCACCGAGCCGTTCCCATTGCGCACCGCTCCTTCGTGAACGATCACGACCGCACGCACCACCCGCGCCAGAACTTCCGGCTGTCCATATTTCATCGACGCATGGTACGGAAGCGTCAGCCACAGCGAGGTCCCCTCCGCGTGCTGCTCACGACACGGAACGAGCGCACCACCACGCGAAATGTCGACGGTGGTGCTCACTTCGGTTTTCTGGCCGAATGGGGTCGTCCAGCGGAGTCGTGCAGGTAAACGGAGCTGGACGCGATGATGCGCACGCCGGTCCATAACCCACAACGATACGGCCTTGCTAGTACGGGGGTAACTTGAAGTATATGAACTGGTTGCACTAACAGCCACCCTCTCGTACTAGGACAGAATTGACCATCTTTAACATTGCAACTTACCCCGCCCCGGTGTTACGTTCTGTTTAATTTTGCGCGAATCGGGGATACGGTTATGGCTGATGGATCGGAACGACGCGTAGCCCGGCGATTTACGATGAGCCTGCCTCTACGGGTCCTTCCCCGCGAAGCGCGTAGCCACGAACTTCGCACGCAAACCCGCGATGTAAGCTACCAAGGTCTTTATTTTCTAGCGGAAGCGCAGTTTGAAGTCGGGACCGAGATCGAATTCGTGCTGACCCTGCCGAAGCAGATCGCGCAGAGCAGCGAAGTCGACATTCGCTGCCGCGGGCAGATTGTGCGCGTCGAGGCCAACGCCAACGGCAACGTCGGCGTTGCCGCCAAAATCGAGCGCTACGAGTTCATCCCAGCCACCGCCTCGGCCGCCTGATTTTCGCCGCCCGGCTGTACAGTTCGCGCCTATTTGCCGCGGCTCTTCCCACCACATCGACTACAATCACTTCTGCAGCATCGAATCTTTGAAGCGTTCGATCCATCGGAATGTAAGGGCGCGCGTAGCGGGTCCTGTTCGATCGCTGCCGTAGAAAAACCTCAACCGGAGCGCAACTCATGTACCACTATGACCCCACCACAGCCCTCGAAGAGCTCAACGAAGAAGCCGTCCTTCCCCACCCGGTCAAACTCCGCGACATGATCATGCGCATCAAGCTCCAACCGGACGAAGCCCAAGCCATGAATCAGGAATTTCAGGATTACCTCACCCGCTTCGGCGAAATCCAAAAAGTCGCTCGCACGATCCTCGGAAAGCTCTCCACGGGCGCGCGCAAATCCGCGTGATCGTCGCGTCGTGGCGTCAGCCTTTCCGCTGATTCTTCACTTCGTTACTTTTTTACTTCTTACCCGAGTTTTTCCAGCCGCTCGACACTGCTAGACTGGCTTATTCATGCGCCGCAACACTCTACTCATCGACGCCGACGACACGCTCTGGGAAAACAACGTCTTCTTCGAGAAGTTGATCGAAGATTTCATCACGCTCGTTGAATCCTGCGGCTACACGCGCGCATACGTCCGCCATATCCTCAACGAGACCGAGCGCAAAAATATCCGCCAGTACGGCTACGGCGTCCGCAGCTTCGGCCGCTCGCTCGAAGAAACTTACCTCAAACTCGCTGACCAGATGGTCCGCCGCGAAACACTCGCGCAAATCCACGACCGCGTCGTCGAGCTCGAACGTACTCCGCCAAAAATTCTTGATGGCGTCCCCGAAACGCTCGCCTATCTCACCGAGCGCCACCGCCTCATCCTCTTCACCAAAGGCGAGCCCGCCGAGCAAGCCGCAAAAGTCGAGCGCTCCGGCTTGCAAGGCTTTTTCGAGTTCATCGAAATCGTCAGCGAAAAAGATCCCGAAACCTACAATCTCCTGGTCCACAAACACAAAATCGTAAAAACCCACGCCTGGATGATCGGCAACAGCCCGCGCAGCGACATCAACCCCGCCATGAAGATTGGCCTCAACGCCGTCTACATCCCGCACCAGCACACCTGGCAACTCGAACACGAGCCGGTCGTCGCCGGCAGCGGAAAACTCGTCATCCTCCCCGCCTTCCGCGAACTCCGTGGCCACTTCTAAACGCCCTTTCACGCTCGCTTGAGCCTGAATTTTTCCGTGGCAATCTTTTCTTTTTTCTCTGTGACTCTGTGGGTAATTCCTACTTCCCCTTTCGACCTTCAACTGTCGACGATCACCTCTCCTCTCGCCAATTTGGCCGTTGCGCGCCCCCACCGCTTCCCCGAAACTCATCCTCAAGATCCCGCACAGGAGCGCGCACCATGGCCACCGCCGCAACTCTCCCCCGCACCGACTGGCGCCAGGAGTGGTTCGACAACGAGGAAGCCGTCTACCTCAATCTCGCCGGGCAAAGCCCGATGCCGAAAGTTTCCTTCCGCGCGGTCCAGGCGTCGCTCGAGTGGAAAAAATTTCCGCAGCGCATCCCGGACACCGCCTTCTTCGACGTCCCAGGCCGCATCCGCACCTCGCTAGCAAGATTGATCAACGCGCAGCCGCAAGACATCGCGCTCACCACCGGCGCGAGCTCCGGCATGTCGGGAATCGCCTACGGCCTCAACTGGAAACCCGGCGACGAGGTCATCACCGCGATCCTCGAATTCCCGCTGCAATACGCCACCTGGAAGCCGATGGAAGAGCGCGATGGCATCAAGCTGAAAGTTGTAAAGCCGCGCGACCGCTATCTCGACGCCGACGACATCATCGCCGCGCTCACGCCGCGCACACGCCTCGTCTCCCTCAGCCTAGTGCGCTTCGACAACGGCGTCCTGCTCGACGCCGCGCGCGTCGGCGCAGCCTGCCATGCGCAAAACTCGCTCTTCCTTCTCGACGCCAGCCAAGCCTGCGGCGCCGTCCCCATCGACGTGCAAGCCATGCACATCGATTTTCTCGTCTCTGCCGGATACAAATTTCTCCTCGGCCCGTTCGGCACCGGCTTCTGCTGGGGCCGCCCCGAAATCGTCGCCAACATGCGCCCCGGCCCTTTCTACTGGATGGCCGCCAGCGGCATCGAACGTGACTTCGCCAATATGAACTTCGCCGATCCCAAACCCGCCGCAGGCGCGATGCGCTGGGACGCTGCCGAAACCGCGAACTACTTCAATCACGCCGCGCTCGACGCGAGCCTCGAATTCGTCCTGCAAGCCGGACCCGCAACCGTCCGCGAGCACAATCACAGACTAATCGAACAACTTTTCGAGCGCCTGCCGAAAGATCGCTGCATTCCCACAAGCCCGCTCGACCACGCGCAACGCGGCCCGTACGCCTGCTTCGGCGCGCGCACGCCAGAAAAAACCGTCGCGCTTTACGAAAAACTCCGCAAGGAAAACATCATCGTCAGCCTGCGCGAAGGCAACATCCGCGTTTCGCCCTATCTGTTCAACACCGAGCGCGACATCGACCGCCTCATCTCGGTGATCACCACGTGAACGCGGCCGACGACCCACACTTTTCCCCATCCACGCCGAGCGACTGGCCAAAGATCGCAGTCGTAGGCGCTGGCGCAGTCGGCGGCTACTTCGGCGGAATGCTCGCGCGCGCCGGTGCCCCCGTCGTGATGATCGGCCGCACCCCATTCGCCGCCGCAGTCAATGCCAATGGACTACTGCTCGACACACTTCATTTCAAGGAATGCGTCCGCGTAGAAGCATCCGATCAAATCGAAGCCGTTCGCGGTGCCGATGTCGTCTTGTTTTGTGTCAAGACCACGGACAACGCGGCAACCGCGCAAGCCGTCGCCCCGTTGCTCGCGCCCAGCGCTATCGTCGTCAGCATGCAGAACGGCGTCGACAACGGCGACCAACTCCGCGACGCCGCCGGAATCGACGCCGTCAGCTCGGTTGTCTATATCGGTGCGTTCGTCCCCGAACCGGGCACCATCAAACACGGCGGCCGGGGCGATCTGGTCATCGGCCCGCGCAACACCCGCACCGAAAAAATCTCGGCGCTCTTCGAACGCGCCCAAGTCCCCTGCCGCATCTCCGACAACATCGAAGGCGAACTCTGGACCAAGCTCACCTGGAACTGCGCGCTCAACGCCATCTCCGCGCTCGGCCGCGCCCGCTATGGCGAAATCGCCGCAAGCACCGAGGCAAAAAAAATCGTCGCCAACCTCGTCACCGAATTTCTGGCCGTCGCGCGCGCCGCCAAGATCCATCTCCCCGATTTCAAGAATCCCGACGACGCCGTCAACGGCGCCTACAAGGTCGCCGAAAACCTCTCCACCGTCTTCTCCTCGACAGCACAGGATCTTCAGCGCGGCAAACGCACCGAGATCGACTCCCTGAACGGCTACATAGCCCGCCGCGGCGCCGAACTAAACATTCCCACCCCAGTCAATCAAGCCCTGGCCACGCTGGTAAGGCTAGCCGAATCCCGCACCTAGCTTTTCGAGTCGCACACAGCAGTCCATTGTCATCCCGAGGGCAGCGAAGGCTCTGCTTTTCTCTTCAGTACTTGTGGGTGGCGGCTTCACCCGCAACCTATCGCAACCCAAAAAAAAGGGGCTTTTAGCCCCGGAACTCTTCGCCGTTATCGTTACTTCTTTACGTCATTGCTTCTTTACGTCGCCTTTCATTCCTTCGGCGGAATCCGAAACGGAATATGCGCTATCACCTCCACTTCGGCAGGCTCCCCGCCCTTCGTCGCCGGCCGAAACTTCCACTGCGCCAGCGCCGCCTTCGAATTCTCATCCAACTGATCGTCAACTCCGCGCACAACCTGAATCTCGCCGACCGATCCATCCTTCTCGATCACCGCGTACAACACGACTTCGCCTTCCACCCGATCCGCAACTAAAGTCGGCGGATATTTCGGATCGACTTTCCGCAGCGGTACGGGCGCCGACAAATCCGTCGATGTCACATGCGGCGCGCCTGGATCGCCGCGATGCAACTCCGCGAAGTTCATAATCCAGCTTCCCGTCGCGCTGTTCAGGTTCGGCATGTTCACGTTCATCGTGTACACGCGCTTCGCCGCAAAAATTTGCTCCGGCTTCGCCCCCGGCGGCAGCGATTTGAAATCCGGGGGCCCAACGCGCATCGGCTCGTCATCCGCAGCCGGCTCCTGCGGCCGCGCCGACAGCGATCGCGTCGACCGCGATCCCGTCCCCGCGCCCAATCCCGAAATCCCGCTCTTCGCCGGCGGATTTCCTCCGCTGATACTCACGCCCACCGGACTCTTCCCGCCGCCATTTGTGCCCGGATCGACAGCGCCGCCATTCTTCCCGCCCTCCGGCGAAATCGAAACCTTCGCCGCCAAATTGCCCGCAGGCGGCGCAACCGGCGCCGGCGGACCCGGCGTCGCCGACAGCGCAATCAAGGTCGACGTGCTCGCCCCGCCCGCTGCCGACGCCGCCATCTCCGGCGCAGGAGCCGCCACTTCCCCCGCCTGATCGCGCTTCGCCGCGCGCGGCGCAACTCCCGCATTAATCTCCAGCTTCGGCCGTGCCGGCACGCTCTGCGTCTCCGGAATATTCAGATCGCTCGCGATCTGCTCCTGCATCATCGGCGCTTCTTCCGGCGGCGCTACCTTAACCAATTTCACGCGCCGCTCATGCGGATGCAATTGCTTCAGCGCATCCTCGCTGATCGTAATCTTCGGCTTCGCGGGACCACTCGTCGCCGCAAGCTCCACCATGTTGGGCATTTCTGGCAGCAGCTTCGGCGCTTCCATGGGCGCCTTCGGATTGATCAGTGTCTGCTTCAGATGTGTCGGCCGCACCGGATCAGTAAAAATTCTCTGCCGCGGATGAAACGCGTCGGCTCCAGGCTGTGGCGCCTGCTCCGCGGGAGCAACATGCGCCACGCTCTTCGCCTGAGCTTTCGGAATCTCCAGCAGCGGCAGATCCTGAATCGGCCCCGACCATGTCAGTTGAAAATTTTCGAGCCCGGTAACTTTCTTCGGCCCCAGCGCCCCCTTCGAAAACGGCATCGCCAAAAACGCGACGTGCCACAGCAGCGCCGCCACAATCGCCCGCCGCGGCCAGCGCGATTCAATCCAGCAATCCTTGAAAAATCCGCCGCTGAGAAATCCCTTCGCCGCCCCCCGCTCAAACAGGGTCAGAACGTTGCTGCCAACGCCCTGATGAAAATCCCCCCAACCCACATCCAGCCGCGGCCCCAATGCCCCCGGCAAGCGCGGAGACACCAGCGGCGTAGCAGCATCGGCCTGCCCCAGCAAATTCAAAGCCCCATTCATTTGACTCAAACTCATCCGTCGCTACCCAAGCCCCGGACTACTCACTACAAGGTTGCTGGATGCCCATCCCAACGGTCAACCGGCAATTGGATGCCGCCACCCCCCGCCCAGGCCGTCTCGCCCAACCTTTCAGCAAGTTACAGACTTCGCGAAAATGTAGGGGTTGGCCCCCAGACGGTCCCAATTCGGGAAACCCAAACGCGAGAATTCGCTACGGAGCCAGAAACGTCAGAGCCGCATCGCCCTGCTCAATCCGCCGAACTATCGTCAGCCCGGCAACATCGGGCAGCGCAAACGCTCGCCGATGTTCGACAGCAATACGCGACTCCGCATGAAACACCGGCGACCGCGCCACCGCCTCCAACACCTGCACATACTGATCGGCGGCCGCATACGGCGGATCGATATAGGCAAGATCAAACTGAGCCTTCGGCTTCGTAGCCAGTTTCTGCAGCCCGCGAACCGCGTCCATTGCGAGCACCGAAACACCGCTCCGAATTCCCAGCGACGTCAGGTTCTGCCGAATCAACGCCGCCGCCGGCGCATGACTCTCGATAAAAACCGCTTCCGTCGCTCCCCTGCTCAACGCCTCTATCCCGATCGCGCCAGTTCCCGCAAAAATATCGAGAAAGCGTGCACCCACAATCAGCGGCGCCAACACATTAAAGACAGCCTCGCGCAGCCGGTCGCTCGTAGGACGCAGCGCCAACCCGCTCAAACTCCGAAGCTTCCGACTCCGATACGTCCCGGCAATAACTCGCATAGCTCTGTTTCGAAAGCTTGTGGGTCGCGGCGTCAGCCGCGACATGAAGTTGCACCGAAGAGGGGCTTCAGCCCCTGAAGTAACGCCGCACGCAATTCAAACCAAAACTCACCCGACGCGAGCGAGGTGATACCGCCGCTGCCATTCACCCGGCAACCGCCGCAAAATCCGATCAAGCTCACCGCGCCCACTGGCAGCCGAGTCCGACGCCTGCTCCACAATCGCAAACGCTTCCTGACGCGCCAATTCCAGTACTGCCCGATCCCGCATCGGATTCGCAATCTGAAATCCCAGCGACCCCGACTGTCGCGTGCCAAAAAACTCACCTGGCCCGCGCAATTCGAGATCGGTCTCGGCAATCTCAAATCCGTTCGACGTCCGCACCATCGCTTCGAGCCGCGCCCGTGCTTCATCGGTCATGCGCGTCGGCCCGACCAGCACGCAATGCGATTTCGCCGCGCCGCGCCCGATGCGCCCGCGCAATTGATGCAGCTGCGACAGGCCAAATCGCTCCGCATGCTCGATCACCATCACCGTCGCATTCGGCACATCTACGCCAACCTCCACCACCGTCGTCGCCACCAGAATCTGCACTTCGTTCTTGCGAAACTTCTGCATCACGTCGTCTTTTTCTTCGCTTGAAAGACGTCCGTGCAAAAGCCCCAATTTAAATTTTGAAAATACTTCGTGCCCGAGGCGCTCGAATTCTTCCATCGCCGCTTTCAGTTCGAGCTTCGATTCCTCGATCACCGGATACACGATGTATGCCTGGTGCCCCGCTTCGACTTCGCGCCGCACACCGCCCCAAACGCCGCCCAAATGCGGTTCGCTGGTCAAATGCGTTTCGATCGGCGTACGCCCCGGCGGCAATTCGTCGAGCACCGACACGTCGAGGTCGCCGTACAGCGTCAGCGACAACGTCCGCGGAATCGGCGTCGCCGTCAGCACGAGCACGTGGGGCGAATGACCGTGCGTCGCGGCCTTGTCCATCAGGTGCTTCCGCTGCATCACGCCAAAGCGATGCTGTTCGTCAATCGCAACGAAACCGAGCTTCATAAATTCCACCGCATCTTCAATCAGCGCGTGCGTTCCGATTGCAAGCTGCGCTTCGCCGCTGCGAATGCGTTCGATCGCCGCCGCTTTTTCCTTCCATTTCATTCCGCTGATCACTAACTCCACTGTATAGCCAGCGGGTTCGAGAATGCGCCGCGCGGAAAGATAATGTTGTACCGCGAGAATTTCCGTCGGCGCCATCAACGCGGCCTGGCAGCCGTTCGCAATCGAGATCACCGCTGCTTGCAGTGCCACGATTGTTTTGCCGCTTCCAACGTCGCCTTGCAGCAGGCGGTTCATCGGCATGGGCTTCTCTAAATCCGATGCGATTTCGCCGAGCACCCGCTTCTGCGCTGCCGTCGGCTTGAATGGCAGGATTTTCTTGATCGCACCGCGCACGCCGTCATCGCGCAGTTTGAACGCGATCGCGTTTTCCTTGCGGGTCGCGCGCCGATCAAGCGCAATGCTCAACTGATACAGAAAAAACTCTTCGAAAATGAGTCGCCGCTGCGCGGGAGAAGCGTAGGCATTCAGCGCGTCGATCGATTCGCCCGGCGGAGGAAAATGCGTGTGCGCGATCGACTCCGCGCGCGACGGGAACCCAAGCCGGTTTTGCAACGCGACGGGAAGCACTTCCGGCACGCGCAAATCCACAATCTGCAATGCCGAGTAAATCGCACGGCGAATCGCGCGCGAACCGAACGTACCGATCGCTTCGTAAATCGGAACGATGCGCCCGACTTCCGTCGAATCGTTTTCGTCGGCGCCGAGCATTTCCATTTGCGGATTCACCATCTCGATCCGTGCCGGGCGCAGCCTATCGACATCCGCTTTGCCGTGCAGCACGAGCCACTGTCCCGGTTTCAGCCGTCCGTCGAGATAACCACCGTGAAAAAATTTGCAGGGCAACAGGCCGCCAGCCGCGTCCTGCACGAGAAGGTGATAGATCGCGTTGTACTTGCGCTTGGTCGGAATCGCCTGCCCGCTCATGACGCGCGCGCGAATGGTGTAGATACCGTTGGGCTGAATGTCTTTTACGTTCGAGAAGTGAATGCGGTCTTCGTAACGAAACGGCAGATACGTGAGCAGATCTTCAACGGTGTAAATGCCGCGCTTGTTCAACAATTCGGCGCGCTGCGGCCCAACACCCTTGATCATCCGGACTTCGGTGGCAAGTGCAAGTGGCGGCATGCGTCGCGGCGCGGCTACGGTAGACATTCGTTCTAATCTACCAGCATTCGAGCATGCGCGTTGCGGCCAGCAAGCCTGCCATTGGCCGGTGCGGGGATTCAGTCTGCGAGATGGATTGGCCGATGCGGATTCAATCTCAAAGCAGCGCGAGGGCGCCGTGCTCCCTAGGTGCACCGATTGGCTGGCGCGTCGCGTTCAAGCTTGCGTGTGGGGACGGTGAGTCGATACAGTGGCGGTTCGATCTCGAGGGCTTTGCTTTGGCGTTGAGTGGAGGATTCCTTGTCGAGTGACCAGCTGACCGGATCGGACAAGCGGGCACTGGCGCTGTGGGTGCTTGCGGGGATCGTCGGGGTGTGGTTTGCGAACCACTTCTACTTCCGCGCATTCCCCGAGGCGTCCGTCGATTTTAAAGTGTCGCGCGACGAGGCGCTAAAACGCGCCCAAAGCTTCATGACCGGCATGGGGGAAAACGTCGCCGGTTACCGCTCCTCGATCGTTTTCGACGTGGACGACAACGGAAAAACATATCTCGAGCGGGAGCTCGGATTGCAACGCGCCAACCAGTTGATGTCGTCGCAGCTGAACATCTGGTATTGGGACGTCCGCTTTTTCAAGCCGCAACAGGAAGAAGAATTCGGCGTGCGGATCAGCCCGTCAGGAAACGTCGTCGGATACGGGCGCAGGATCGCGGAAGCGCTTGCGGGCGCATCCTTGGCACGCGCCGAAGCGCAAACGAAAGCCCAAAATTATCTGAGCGGCAAGCTGGGCCTGGATTTGAACGCGTGGAATTTCCTGCCTGAGGAAGCGAATTCCGACAAACGGCCGAACCGTCTCGATTGGTCGTTCACGTGGGAGAAAAAAGACTTTCGCGCGGCCGACGCGCCGTACCGCCTGCATGTCGATCTGCAAGGGGCGGATATCGGCGGCAGCAACGAATTTCTGAAAGTTCCGGAAGCGTGGAAGCGCGACTTCCAGAAATTGCGATCAGGGAACGACACGCTGGCCGGAGCGTTCACGATTCCCTATATCGTGATTCTGGTGATCGCGGTGCGCATCGGAATCGTGCTCACCAAGCAAGGCCGCACGACCTGGACCGGCGCGCTTATCGTGGCGGGTTTGGCCGCGACGCTGCTGTTTCTGCAAAACCTCAACGGTTGGCCGCTGTGGAACGCAAGTTATGACACGACGGACGCTTACAGCGTTTTCATCGCGCAAAAAATAGGGCTAGCGCTGCTGATTTCGATCGTCACGGCGATCACGATCCTGGTGCTGCCCGCGGCCGAGCCGATGTACCGCGATTCGCAGCCGAAACAATTGCAGCTGGCGAAAGTGTTCACGCTGCGCGGATTGCGTTCGAAAGAATTTTTCGCGGCGGCCGTCGTGGGTCTTTCCTTCGCGGCGGCGCACATCGGATACGTCGTCGGATTTTACGTTGTGGCCAGCCACTTCGGCGCGTGGGCCCCGCAGGAGCTGAATTACGAAGAATCGGTGAACACCCTGTTCCCGTGGGTTTCGGGCGCCGCGATCGGATTGCTCGCTTCAACCAACGAAGAGTTTACGTTTCGATTGTTTGCGATTCCGTTTTTCAAGAGGCTGACAAAATCGAAATGGATCGCAGTGATCGTGCCCGCGTTTTTGTGGGGATTCCTGCACAGCAATTATCCGCAGGAACCTGCCTACATCCGCGGAATCGAAATCGGGCTGATCGGAATCATCGCCGGGATGGTGATGCTGCGCTGGGGAATCATGGCGACGCTGATCTGGCATTACACGGTGGATGCGTCGCTGGTCGGCTTGTTTCTGGTCCGCTCGAACAGTTTATATTTCAAGGTCTCGGGAATCGTCGTGGCCGCGGCCGCCGTGGCGCCGCTGGCGTTTTCGGGGATCTCGTACCTGATTCGAGGCAGGTTTGAGCCCGCCGACGATTTGCTGAACGAGGCAGCTCCGGTTCCCGAGGCGATCGTGCAGCCGGCGGACGCGACCACAGGCGCAACGCAGCGGCGAAGATACGATGCGCTGGCTCCCGCGACGCTGGGCGTGCTCGCGATTTGCTTTCTCGCCGGCGGACTCCTCATCTGGCAGGAGAAGCCCGCTGCGATCGGCGACTATTTGAAGCTGTCGGTGAATGCCCGCGCCGCGCGCCTGCGAGCTGACGAAGTTTTACGGCAACGCGGAGTGAATCCGGCCGGATTCATCCACAACACGGAATTCGTGAACGTGACCGACCCGCAGGTGAACGAATTTCTGCGCGAACGTGGCGGCGTGAAGTTCGTCAATGAAATTTACGCCGGACCAGTGCCCGGGGCGTTGTGGCGCGTGCGTTATTTCCGCGACCTGCAACCGGAGGAATACGGCGTCATTCTCAAGCCTAATGGCTCGTTGCACTCCGTCCACCACAAGATTGCCGAGGCTGCGCCGGGCGCCTCGCTCAACAAAGAGGAAGCTATCGCGCTGGCAGAAAAATTCCTGCACGACGAAAAGAAAATCGATCTCAGCGGCTGGTCTCTCGTCGAATCGAAATCCGACAAGCGGCCCAAGCGCACCGATCACGAACTCACGTGGCAGCAAAAAGACGAACTGCTGGGTTCGCAGCTCTACACAGCGCCGCCGCCAGCCGAGCACGCCTACGCGCGAATGGAATTGCTGGTGATGGGCGACGAGGTTACCAACTACCGCACCTACGTCAAGATTCCCGATGAGTGGAGCCGGGAACAGGATCAGATGACGATTTCGCGGATGGCGTTGACGGTGATGATTCCGGTGCTGTTTATCGCCGGGCTGGCGATCACGGCGCTGATCATTTACCTGAAGAATTTCCGTTCGGAAGCATCGAGCACGATTCCGTGGCGGCGATTATCGAAGTGGGCGTTTTGGGGCATCGCAGCGTATGTGCTGCTATTTGCGCTGGGAAACCGGATTCCCGTGTTTCTGGCGGCGTACGACACCGCGAAACCATTCAAATTGATGCTGGCGACGCTTTCGATCGGAGCGATTATTGGCGGACCGTTTTATTTCGGGCTGATCGTGGTGGTGTTCGGCATCGCGTGGTACTACGCGAAGCGCGCTTTCTCGGAAGAATGTTTTCCGAGCTGGACGGGAATGCCCGCCGCGTATTACCGCGACGCATTCTTCATCGGCATCGGCGGGGCCGGTGCGCTGATCGGCGCGCAAACGCTGCTACAGGCGATCGCGCAGCGCTGGCCGACGCCGCACCGCGCGGCAGCGGCGCAGTTTGGATCGAACTATGACGCGTACGTGCCGGTCGGTGCAATTTTGGGGACGTCGCTGCTGCATGCCCTGCTTTATACCGGTATGGTTGCGCTCACGGCGTCGTTCATCGCGTCACAGTTGCGGGCGGCGTGGCTGAAGGCGCTTGTTTTTGTCGTGGCAACGTTTGCGTTGATGCCAGGTAATTGGGGAAGTCCGGCGGACTTTGCGAAGCAGTGGATTGCAGAAGTAGTTTTGCTGGCGATTCTCGTTTTCGGCGTTCGATATGTGATGCGGTTCAATATTCTCGGGTGCTTTTTGATCGTGGGAGTGACGGCGCTGAGCAGCGGGGCGGCGGAGTTATTGGGGCAGCCGAATCAGTTTTACAAGTGGAACGGGTATGGCGTGATTTTTGCCTTGGTCTTGTTGCTGGGGTGGCCGCTGTGGTTGTGGCGGGCAGGTCGCGGGGACTTGATTGGGGCGGATCCGATTTAGTTCACCGCGGCGAGTTAGGGATCTGGATCTAGAGCCCGCGGGCTGGGGAGCGACCGCGGCTACAGCGTGGCCCGATCAGGGTTACCAGCAGTTTTGGCGGCAGCGGTCGATGCGGATGTTGCGGGCGGTCAGTTCTTCGAGCAGCTTTGCAACGCCGGGGGAAATGTCGCGGTCGCCAGGGACGATCACGGCCCATTCTAGATTCTCGCGAAATTCTTTCGAGCGGATTTGCCACTTTTGCAGCGCCATTGACGGCGGCTCGCCGATGCGAATCACGGACCAGTGGCGCACCAGGGCGAGGGCGTCCACCTCAGTCGGCCGAGGCCCGCTGAGAATGAAGTGGTTGTTGCCGTGGACGAGAATGCCGACCATGCGAATGCTGTTCTCCAGGACGACCGCTGACAGGCCGACGTTGCCGACGCACCCGCCGGCCCGGAAACCTGCACGCAAAACACTCGAATACCCTTGTAAACACTATCGTACCCGAGTCGCCAATGGCTGCGGGGAATGGTTCGGGAAGTGTTCCATGGACGTACGGGAAAGCCACGTAAACTGGCACCTATGGACAAGCTTCAGGAATTTCAGGTCGCGGCGCGCGGAGATGGCTTCGTGGAAGTCCCGGACGGCGACGACGCGAACGTGGCGTGGTTCCGAAATGAGCTGCCGGATCGGAATACAAATGTGCACAAGCGGCTTTGCATCGACAGTTTGAGCAGTTGCGCAACCGTCTATTGGGAGACCGATGGGGCGAAACTGAATTCGCTGACGTTTCGGACCGTTTCGAGCATGAAGGCGTGGCTTTCGCTGCATCCCGCGGGGTGATTCGGCCCTCCCAAGAGCCGGCAGGGATGCCCTTTGGCCCCTCCGAGTAAACTGCCCCTGGCAAACCTCCCTGGCGTTTTCCACAGACAGCAAAAATAGAAACAAACTGAACGCTTTGAGCGTTATAAGTGTGGGGAGCGGCTGCTTACCCGGTGCGTGAGTGTGCGTCCAATTTGGTGGCACTCTGCTGGCTCGTCGGTGAGGGATTGATTTGGGAAGCCGCAGAGTCGAGCTAAGGTGTTAAGGCTGAAGCCATAACAACCTTGGGCGCGAACGGAAAGCGAACATGCCGCTACCTCGATTGGCTTTGGCGAATGTGTTTGGCCAGACGGCCGGATCCGGAGCCTCAGTGGCCACGGTGGCTTCTTTGCCCCAGCTGGACGAGCGGTGTCTCGTTGTCGAGGCGCAAGCGGGTAGCCGCGCTGCCTTCGAGGAACTGGTGCGCCGCTACGACCGAGACGTGCTGCGTCTGGCGCTGAACCTGATGAAGCGTCCCGAGGACGCGCGCGACGTTTATCAAGAAGCCTTCCTGAAAGTTTATCGCAACCTCCATCGATTCCGTTTTGAGTGCAGCTTCTATACCTGGCTGTATCGCATTGTCACGAACGTGTGTCTCGATCAATTGCGGCGTCGGCAGGCGCGGCCGGAAGATCAGGCGCCGGAATCAGGATCGGCGCACGATGAAGGCATTACCGACTTTTTCGAGCGGCAGAAGGAACAGCGGCCGACGCTCGATCCGGAACGACGGTTGATCGGGAAAGAAATTCAAGCGCGTATCGCGGTCGCGATGGAATTGCTTTCGCCGCGCGAGCGCGTGGTATTCGAGATGAAGCATTACCAGGGATTGAAGCTGCGCGCGATCGGCGACGCGCTGGGGACGACCGAAGAAACGGTGAAGAATTCGCTGTTCCGCGCGACGCGAAAATTACGCAGCCGCCTGGGGGAACTCCGATGAGCGGCGGTGGTTACAACTTGAAGGGCTGCGCCGACATCGCGCCGCTTCTGGTTTTCTATGCGTGCGATGAAGTCGACGCACAAGAGCGCGCGCAGATCGATGCGCACCTGATGATCTGCGAGGTGTGCAAGAGCCAGCTCGGCGAAGAGTCGAACCTGCAGACGGCGTTTTCGAGCGCAATGCAGGCCGCCGACGCGATTGACCCCAGCGGGGCGCTGCTGGCGCAGTGCCGCAGCGAACTTGCCGAAAAACTGGACGACCTGGAAGCACCGCAAGTGCAAGAGCACTGGATGCCATTTGGCTGGGTGCGCCGCTGGATGGCGATGCGGCCGGCGTGGAGCGCAGCGGGGCTGATTGTGTTTGGCGTCGCGATCGGGACGCAGGTGATGCCGTGGCTGGCGCTGCGCAGCGGCGGCGACAATGGGAGCGGCACGGCACAAGCCGTGAATGTGATGGCCGCACCGAGGTTGACCGACGAAGAGTTGTCGAAGATGGCGGTGGCGGGAATTACGTTTTCTCCGGCGGCCGATGCGACGCCGGGCGCGCCGGGAACGCTGCAGTTGCAGGTTCGAACGGAGCAGCCGCTCATGGTGGTCGGCAGCGTGGACAACGAAGATGTGCGGCGCGTGCTCACGTATGTGGTGGCGAACGGCGAGCGGTTTGATCCCGGCACGCGGCTCGATTGCCTGGATGCGTTGAAAATTCGGAGCGATGACGAGCTAGTTCGCAAGGCGTTGGTGAAAGCGGCGCGGACCGACAAGAACGCGGCAGTGCGATTGAAGGCACTGGATGCGTTGCGCGACGCGACGCAGGAAGACGCGGTGCGCGAAACACTGCTGGAGGCGCTGCGTCACGATGAAAATCCTGGCGTGCGCGTGGAGGCAGTGAATTTGCTGGTGCTGTCGCTTTCCGGCGATGCCGATGCGGTTGGAGCGGGTTCGGGAGCGGCATCTGCTGTTGCGGAGGCTGGAGCGATTTCGCAGGCTGCGGCTGGCGGCACGACGGCTACGGCGAACGCGAACGCGGTCGTGGCCGGAGTTAGCGGCGCCGATGATGAGTCGGTGGGGCGCGTGGTGCGGGCGCTCGAGGATTTGCAGCGGCGCGATCCGAACCGATATGTGCGGCTGAGGAGCGCGGCAGCGTTGCGGCAGATCGGCTCGCGAGACATGCAGTAGGCGTGCAGGCCAGGCGCGCACCCAATTGCGGATAATGGAAATTCGAGTTTGCGGAACAGAATGAAATTTCAATCGACATCGACGGAGCGGAGCGGCTTTGCGTTGGGAATGATGCCGAAAACGGCGCTGATGGTGTTTTGCGCCGCGGCGTTTCTTGCGCTCCCGCCGAGGCCCGCGCGCGCGACTACTTCGGGTGAGCTCGATCCTCCCGTCGAGCCGACGAAGCCCGGCGAACCGGGTGGCGTTCGTGTCAGCGCCGACCGCACTGGGACGATTGTCACCAAAGACGGACTGACGCTGCGGCTCAACACCGATCTGGGCACCGTGAAAATTTCGACGCTGCCTACGGGAACTGCGCCGGTGGTGCGCTATACGGCGCATATCGAGACCGACGCGCGCGGATCGCAGGCCGATCGTTTGTTGGAACGGTATTCGCTAAAGGCAGAAGCCGGGGCGGAAGGCGTCGTCATCCATGGAACTCTGCCCCCGCAGGTTGCGAAGGCGTCGGCGGCAGGCGTGCAGTTCTGGGTGACGTTTGAAGTGGCGGTGCCGCGGGGCTACAACGTTGACGTGAAGACCGACGCCGGCGACATCGAAACTCAAGACATCGGCGGCACCGCAATGCTCTCGACGCAGGGCGGAAATATTCACGTGGGCTCGATTGGCACGAAGTATATCCGCGATGGCGGCGCCGGCCGGCTGATGGCGAAGCTGCAGACCGAAGGCGGACACATCCAGGTGCAAGATGTTGGCGGCGACTTGAACGCGTTTACGGCGGGCGGGCACATCAACGTGCGCAACATCGCCGGCGATGCGCTGCTGCACAGCGGCGGCGGACACATCCGCGCGGAACAAATTTTGGGGCGCGCCGATCTGGAGACGGACGGTGGCAATATTACCGTCGGGCAGGCAGGGAGTCTCGTCAGCGTGCGGACGGGCGGCGGACAGATTGATTTCGGCGAAGTGCGCGGCTCGGTGCGCGCGCAAACCGGCGGCGGCGGAATTCGCATCATGTATGTTTCCGGGCCGATGGAAGTCGAGTCGAGCGCGGGGAGCATTTGCCTGACGCGCGTGGCAGGCACGGTGCGCGCGGCTACGGCGGGTGGCAGCATTCGCGCATGGATCAATCCGGATTCGCCGTCATCGAGCGGCGTGGTGCATCTGGCGGGCGTGTCGCAGCTGACTTCGGGCAACGGCGACATCGTTGTATTTTTGCCGCGGAATCTGGCCGCGGACATCGAGGCGACCGTGGAATCGGGCGGCGAACGCCACATCGAAGTCGATCCGGCGATGGCGATGGCGATGCAGCCTGGGAGCCACGGCGCAGGCTCGGTACACGGAGTCGTGGCATTGAATGGCGGCGGCGCGCCGCTGAAATTGCGAACGACGTCGGGAACGATTCATTTGCGATTTCTGGACTCGGAGACGGGGCTGCGCGATTCGTTGATTCGCGACCAGAAAGAACGCTTGAGTCAGCACGGCGTGCAGTTGGTACCGACGGGATACGAAGCATCTGATCCGATGGCGCAAGCGCAGCCCGGTAATGCGCCGCAAGCTGAGAGCGGAGATTGGCTCGACAGCTGGATCGACCGGCTGCAGCTCGCGTTCATTGGCGGCACGCACGAAGATCCCGAAGAATTTCAAAAGCACCTGATTTCGAAGCCGTCGCCGATCTATCCCGAAGTCGCGATGAATGCCGGATTGCAGGGATTGGTGAAGCTGCAAGTACGCGCGACGCGCGACGGCCACCTGGAAGCGGAGAAATTGCTTGAGGGAGCGCCGAGCCTGGCCGATGCGGCGATTGCGGCGGTGAAGATGTGGCGCGTGAGTCCCGCGTGGATGCTGTCGAAGCGGGGCGATGTGATCACGACGGTGACGTTTAATTTTCAGATTCACTGACGCGGGCGCCGCTTTGAACGGCGCGAGTCGCTGTCGGTTGCCCCGGTCTAGCGGTCGAGTCTAGTTCGAATCGCAAGCGAGTTTTGCAGTTCGGGTCCTCGGTTCGGGTTCCATTCTATGGGTCCATTCGGTTTTGGGGAATCGAAACGGCTTCGAAGGGGAGGAACGGTTATGGCTCGCCGCGTACTTTATTTCGCTTCATTCCTGGCATTCATTCTGGCGACGGCTGCGGCTGCGCCGTCTTTCGCGATCAGCAAGGAATTCAACCAAACGTATCCGTTAACGCCGGGTGGAGTATTCGAACTCCAGAACGTCAACGGCACGGTGGACGTGCAGACCTGGGACCGCGATGAGGTCGAGGTACATGCGGTGAAGACCGCGAAGCACCAAGAGTCAGACCTATCGTTGGTGTCGATCGACGTTGAAGCAAAGCCTGAATCGGTTTCGGTGACGACGCGCTATCCGCAGAATGAAGGCGTCGAGGTTGCCGTTGAGTACGTCGTGCATGTGCCGCGCTGCGCACACGTCGAACATCTTGGCACGGTGAACGGGTCGCTGCGCGTTGCGGGTGTGGAAGCGGTGGAAGATCTGCGGACGGTGAACGGGAACATTGAAGTGTTCGACGGCGGCGGAGCAGTGCACGCGCACACCACCAACGGCAACGTGCATATCGAGTTGCTGCATCTTGCGGACAAGAACGGCGCGGTGGCGGAAACGACGAACGGGTCAGTGCTGCTTGCGGTGCCGGCGAGCACGCAGGCGGAACTCGATGCGCGCTGCCTGAACGGGAGCTTTTTCTCGGAGCTGCCGATGTCTTTGCTGAGCACGCAGCGTCCACGCGAAACACACGGGCGGTACGGCAAAGGCGGTGCGCCGATTCATTTGAATACGATCAACGGCGGAATTCGCGTCGTGGTTCTCCGGTCGACGGTTTGATTTTTCATGCGTCTAACGTTGCAGGGAGACGGACGACCATGAAGAAAAATGTTTGGATGACGGTAGCGGGCCTCGCCGTTTTGACGCCGGGGCTGATCGCGTTGCCTGGGCACTCGACAACGACGCCTAAGGCAGATGCGACCGCGGCAAGCCAGGATCAAGATCAACCCAAAACGAAAATCCATCGCATCGAGATAGCGCAAGACCCGGAAGTGATTTCGATCTTGGGCGATGAAGACGGACCGAGCTTCTTGGGCATCGAAGCGCGCGAAGTCACGCCGGAGAATGTCAAAGCATTCAAGTTGCCGGCGGAACGAGGTGTTGTTGTCGGGCGCGTCGCGCCGAAGAGTCCCGCATCGAAAGCCGGGCTAAAAGAAACTGACGTGATCACCGAGGTTGACGGACAGCGCGTCGAGGGATCCACGCAGTTTCGCCGCATGATTCGAGAAATTCCGGCGGGGCGAACCGTTCAGCTCACGGTATGGCGCGATGGACATGCGCAGTCGCTGAGCGCGACACTCGGGCAAGCAGAAGAAATGCACCGGACGATGATGAACGCGACGCCGGGATCGTTCGCGTTTCGCGTGCCGGATGTTGAAATTCCCGAAATGCCCGAAGTGATGCCGGATATGCCTGCTATGGAATGGGACAACGGCGAGATGATGATGCCGGCACTGCGTCCGCGGCTGGGAATCGATGCGGAAGACATCAGCGGACAGCTTGGCGGGTATTTCGGCGCGCCGGATGGCGAAGGCGTCTTGGTGCGCAGTGTGAACGCTGGTTCTCCCGCGGAAAAGGGTGGGGTGAAAGCCGGTGATGTGATTACGAAGTTCAACGGCGAGCGAATTCGTTCGCTGGGTGAACTGCGGGATAAGATTGTGGCAAAGAGCGACGCGAAAGCGACGTTGAGCGTGACGCGAAACAAGACAGAAGTCACGTTGACCGTCGAGCTCCCCGCGCCCACAAAGGTGAAAGTCCACGCTCCGCACAGCACGAATATTTAAAAGTACGCTCGCAGTAGACAAAAAGAAACGATGAGAATGACGGGGCCGGCGCTCTTGTAACGCCGGCCCCGTCTTACCTTTGATGGCGACCGTATTTGCGGGCGAGGCGGAAGGGCCGGCCTATCGCGTCGAACGTTCCCGAGCGACTTCGCTCAGAGCCTGCCTGCCAATCTTCTTCGGTTGGCGAGAGTGAGAGCCGAAGTAGGTACGCGACACCAGTGAGCAGTCCTCCGCGCATCTTCACGCGAAACGCGGCGCGGCGCGGCAGGCTGAGTGGCGTTGGCTTGACCGCGGTCAGACGTTGTCTGATTTGCTCTGCAATTTTTACGGCGGCCGCATCTGCGCGGATTCTGCTCGCGATCGGAGCGGGCAGGTTTGCGCCTGCAACATTCATGGCAAGAACCAAGCCGATGCGCAGCATTCGTTCGGCTTGTACTTCTCGCGCGATTTCCATCGCGCGGTTCCAGTCCACCTGCTGCCGAGAAACAAGTGCGGCGACATCGGCGATCCACATCAGGCGGTCCCAGAAATGCTTCGCGCCATGGATGCAGATGAGGATCAGTTCGTCTTCGATGCCCAGCGCGGGAACGTCCTGACCGTCGAAATTGACGCGAGTGCTTTGCTGGAAGAGTTTGTCGACAGAAAGCGGCCGCGGATGATAGCGAAATGTACGCTCCGTGTGGAACTCGACGAGCAAGTTTGTACCGCGTTTCGTAAACACATACTCGCCCGGCGATTTTTTTGCCTGAATCGTTTTTAACGGGATTTTGGAGTCGTAACCGAGAGCGAGCATCAACTCGGCAGCCTGGGCGATGTCGCGGTGGCAAACGATCAAGTCGAGATCCGTGAATTGGCGCAAACCCGGATCGCCGTAGCAACGTTGCGAGAGAACGGGGCCCTTGGTCAGCAAGACTTCGATGTTCGATCCGTGGAAACGATCGAGAATGCGAAAGAGTTCGGCAGTCATGCTGAGCGTAAACAGCGTTTGCGCGCGGGCAGCCTCGGTCAATTTCGTTTTAATTTTGGCAGGCACGAGGCGTTCTGCGAGTTCCCCAAGCCTCGCGGTCACAAGTGGAAGCATGCCCTGTTCGTCGGCAAGCTCAACCAAAGCCGGCCAATTCGTTGTTTGCATGCGGAGAAATTCGCGGATCAGGCCGACACCGGCATTGGGATTCGCGCACTCAAACAGGATGAACCACTTGATGGGCACTTCTCGCAAGCGGAGTGAAGGATTCTGCGGCAAGAGCTCTCCCGACCGTTCCTCTCGAAGCATACGCGAGCACCGGACGCCGCACTAGCCTTTGGCGGCGTGATTGTCTTCGTAATCAGGACAGGCTATAAATCCTTGCGTGTCGACTCCCGCGATTGAGATCGAAGGTCTCGAGAAATCCTTCCCGCCGACGCGCAGCGGCTGGCGCACGTTCGTTCAGCCGTTTGAGAAGCCGACCGCTGTGGCGCTGGCAGGCGTTTCACTGGAGTTGCAGCAGGGCGAAGCGCTCGCGCTACTCGGCGCGAATGGGGCGGGGAAGTCGACGCTGTTGCGGATTCTGGCGACGTTGCTTTTGCCGACACGCGGGGCGGCACGAGTCGGTGGATTCGACGCGGTACGAGAGCCGAAGCAAGTCCGGCACCGGTTGGGTTATCACGCCGGAAGCGACCACGGATTCTATGCACGCCTCACGGGTCGCGAAAACCTTAATTTTTTCGGCATGCTCAATCACCTCTCGCGACACGATGCCGCGCAACGCGTCGCGCGGCTGACCGAGCAATTTCGGCTCGAGGAAGCGCTCGATCGCCAGGTGCGGACGCTTTCCTCCGGCACGGTGCAGCGTCTCAGCCTGGCGCGCGCGATCCTGCATCAGCCGAGGGTGCTCTTGCTGGACGAACCGACGCGGAGTCTGGACGCCATTGCGGCAATGGAATTCCGCCACTTCCTGAAGAAGGAAATCGTGCAGAACGCCGGCACGTCGCTACTGTTTGCATCACACACGCTGCCGGAAGTGGAACTGCTCGCCGACCGTGTCGCGGTGATCGATCACGGGCGACTGCTAGGATGCGACACGCCGGACGCGCTGAAGCGACAAACGGGTTCCGCGAGTCTCGAGGAAGTTTTCCTGCGCATGACTGGGCGAAACGCCGCGCACGCCGGCCAAGGCGGGATTGCATAATGCGGGTCGTGCGCGAGCTCTGGCTTTTTTTCTGGCGCGATCTTTCGATTGCCCGCACCTACCGCGCGCCGTTTGTCATCGAAGCGATCGAAGCGCTCTTCGGCGCAGCATTGTTTTATTACATGGCGCGCTTCGTCGACAGCCCGCAACTGCGCAGCTCCCTGCCCCCTGGAACGAGCTACTTCGCATACGCGCTTGTTGGCTGGATTTTCTTCGAGTATCTGCACACGGCGATCGACACCTTCGATCAGAGCATCGAGCAGGCGCGCGACGGCGGCACGCTCGAACAACTGCTGATCACGCAAACCTCGCTGCCGGTGATGCTGGCGGGCTCGGCGATTTATCCCTTCGTGGCAGCTCTGCTGCGCGTCGCCACGTATATCGTTTGGGGAACGGTGCTGTTTGGCTTTCCGTTGCGCAATGCAAACTGGCTGACAGTTTGTGTGGTGCTGCTCGCGACACTGCTCGCGTTTTCGGGGCTCGGGATTCTGTCCGCCAGCTACGTGCTGCTGCTCAAGCGTGGCAATCCAGGGAAATGGCTACTGCTATCTTTTTCGAACGTTGCGGGCGGGATGCTGTTTCCGACGAGCATTCTTCCCAGCTGGCTGCAATTCATCGCAAGGTTCAACCCCGTGACGTACGCACTCGACGGGATGCGCGCGGCGCTGCTCTCAGGGGCAAATGTTTTGGCGGTGAAGAAGCCGGTCGGCGTATTGCTGTTGATCGCGGTGATTCTGCTTCCTTTCTCAATGGTGGTGTTTTCGTGGGCCTTGCGGCGAACGAAGACGACCGGAACACTGACTCACAGTTGATGCGCCTCTGTAGGTACAAAAAAAGAGCCGGCCCTTGCAGAGCCGGCTCCAAACAAAACTTCACTCCGTTTTCGACTACGATTTTTTCTTGCCTGTCGCTTTCGTCTTGGTGTCTATACCCGGCGCGATCTGCGCCAGCGCTTCGAGACCTTGCTTGGCCTGCTGACCGTAAGGGCCGTTCGGATCGAGTTCGACGGCCTTCTGATACGCTTCGACGGTTCCCGGCTGAACGATGACTTCCATCTTGTCGCCCTTCTGCTTGTATTCCATCGCACCGACGAGTGCCGCGCCGAGCAGATACCACGCCTGCGCGCTCTTTGGATCGAGTTCGGTCGCCTTCTTCAACGGCTCGACGGCTTCCTTCATTTTGCCGACGTTGTAAAGGGTGATTCCCGCGTTGCGGTACGCCTGTGCAGCGTTCGCGGGATCGAGTTCGGCGCTCTTCTGGTACGCCGCCATCGCATCGTCGATCTTGCCTTCGCGGCCCAGGATGCCGCCGAGGTTATTGTAGTAGCCGGGAGTGGGCTTGAGCGCGACTGCTTGCTTGTATGCGTTCGCGGCGTCATCGGCACGTCCCGCGGCGTCGTACGCATCGCCGAGGCGCGCCCAAAGCAAATGCAGGTTCTGATCTTTTTCGGGCGCCGCCGCCTTTGCCGCTTCCAATTCGGTGACGGCCTTGCCGGAAAGGTCGGTGACCTGCGCCTTCAACGTGTCGCGCTGATCGGCCGGTGCCTTGGCCAGGTCGGCTTTCGCGGTCTGAGCCTGCGTCAACAGAGCAATACCGGCTTCGAAGTGCTGCTTCATGCCAGCGAACTTCGTCTTTTCCTCTTCCTGCTTCTTCACCTGCTCCTGAGCCGCAGCGCCCTGCTTCGCCATAACATCTTTGAAGTTGACGTTCACATTGGGCGTTTCGCCGCTCGATATCTTGACTTGAGCGAACTCGTACGGTTTGTTGGGAGCGGGAAGCTCGATCGTGACGGTGTAAACGCCGGCGCGCATGTTATGGAACGAATAGTGTCCGTCTTTGTCGGTTTTCGCCGTGAGCTTGGCGCCTTGATCGCTGACGGCGTCGATCGTCTGCTCGGCCCAAGGCTTACCCGCTATGTCCAACACGTTGCCACTTAAGGCGCCATCCATCTGAGCGGCGGCGCGCGGCGCGACGACAGAAAAAGCCGCTGCGGCGACCAGCAACGCGGCGCGGAGCCACGTAATGTTCAGCGCGAATCGCAGTTTCGATGACACTACTTGCGGCCGCAAAGCGGTCGAATTCATGTGTGGCCTGACGGCGGCCAACTCTTGCAGCTTCATGCTCGGTTCTCCTTTGTCTCGGGAAGCTCCTACCCCGAAGTCCCCTGAGCGGCGTGCGACCTATTATCCCCAATTCGGGCCGGAATCCAAGCTAAACAAGGCTCAGCGCGCGGCGGCGACTCGCCGGTAGGGGACCGGATCGGCGATACCGGTTTCTGCAAACGCCCTGAGCCGCAGCAGGCAGCTATCGCACGCGCCGCAGGCCAAATCCTCGCCCTGGTAGCACGACCAAGTTAGATGCAATGGGGCACCCAATTCGACTCCGCGGCGGATGATTTGGTTTTTCTTTAGGTGAATCACGGGCGTCACGATTTCGATCTGGGTTTGGGGGCGCGTGCCTTCGCGAATCAGGTCTTGAAATGCCCGGTAATACTCAGGACGGCAGTCGGGGTAGCCGGAGCTGTCTTCGGCGACCGCGCCGATATAGATCGCATTCGCGTGTATGGCTTCGGCCCAGCTGACAGCGATGGATAGGAAGTGGGCGTTGCGGAAGGGTACGTAGGTTACGGGAATTGTGCTGGCGGCAGCGCTTGAGGACGATGGTTCGTGGAGGTGGTTTTCGGGGACGGCAATGGCGGTGTCGGTTAGGGCTGAGCCGCCGATTGCACGGAAATAGTCGAGCCGCACGATGAGGCGGCGCTCATTTGGAACAGCGTAATGGTCGGCGACTTCGCTGAAGGCGCGAAGCTCGCGGGCTTCGGTGCGTTGGCCGTAGCTGGCGTGCAGGACGGCGATGTTTGCAGGGCCGAAACGTTCGCGGGCTTCGGCGGCGGTGACGCACGAGTCCATGCCACCGCTAAGGAGGACGACGGCTTTGGGGCCATTGGTCTTGGGCGTCATGGGGAAGCATTATTATAGCGCCGGGGAGAGAGGATTTCCTGTTGAGCAGGCTAGCTGAATGAGAGGTTGTAGTGTGTCTGGAGTGACGGTTCAGTGGCTTGCGCGGCGCTGACAGGGTGGCTACTAAACTCCCTTGGTTGCGGGATGCCAGACAAATTTGTGAAGCTGCAAGCCAAGGCGGACTGGCAACTTGTCGGCGAGCATCCACTCGACCAGCGATTTCGGCTCGAGCCCCTGCCACTTTCCTTCGGGGTCATCGAATACCGGAGAAAACAAGACTTGTCGGACACGATCGGCAAGGTGGTGTTTGCGCGTGAAGTCGCGCGCGAACTCGTAGTCGCGGCGGGTCAAGAGGACGAATTTTACTTCGTCGTTGGGGCTGAGGGCGTCGAGGTTGCGGATCTCGAATGTGTCGGCAGCTCCGGAATCGGGGCACTTCACGTCGACGATTTTTATTACGTGTTCCGGAAGTCGTCCGATGAAGCGCTCGCCGCTGGTTTCAATCATCACGGTATAGCCGTCGTGGAGCAGCGTTTCGGCGAGCGGGTAAATCTCCTCCTGCAGCAGCGGCTCGCCGCCGGTGAGTTCCACCAGATGAATGTCGGCGTTGGACGCGTGCTGATGATCGCCGCGGCCGGCGAGTGCGTCGACGCGGTGGCAAACGTCCTTGACCGACATGCGCTTTCCGCCGTGGAAGGCGTACGCGGTATCGCACCAGGTGCAGCGCAGGTTGCAGCCGGTCAGCCGCACGAAAACGCATGGCAAACCTGCCCGCGTTCCTTCGCCCTGGATTGATTTGAATATTTCGGTGATGAACATCGACTATTACGTTGGTCCTTTATCTCGTCGAATGCGAACCCTTCGATTGCTTGCGAACCAACCACCACGCAGCACCTACGAACAGTGCCATCGCGATCAGCAGACGTCCGTAGCCGGGCGCGAGTCCCACAGCGCGAAAAACGAAAATATATCCGAGCGCCACCAGGACAACCGGAATCATGATGATGTAGATCGCGCGATTCATTTTCGTCGGCCGGGCTGGCATTTCGTTCTAATTAACGGCTCTACATTCGTCACTTCGTCGCGCCGGATTATGTGTCCGGGCTGTATTGCGCGTGGCTGGTATCTGTTTCCCAGATCGTTGCGCCAGTAATGCGAGCGCCCGCTGGCAAGTCTTTCAGTCCACGCTTCATCTCGTCGTAGAAATACTTCGCCAAGTTTTCCGCTGAAGGGTTGACGGTGCGAAAAGGCTCGAGGTCGTTGATGAATTGATGATCGAGCCGCCCGATGATTTCGCGCATCACTTGCTTGAGTAGCGTGAAGTCGACGAGCAAGCCGATGGAATCGAGCTGCGGCCCTTCGATCGTCACGCGCACGCGATAGTTGTGCCCGTGCACGTTCTCGCACTTGCCTCGATAACCGCGTAGCGCGTGACCCGACGAAAATGTCTCCTCGACGCTAACCTGGAACATGCTTTCCCCTGATACCAAGCCGTTTGACGGCGGCTTACTGCCGGTCCGATTTGTTCAAGAATTTCTCCACATCCCGCAGGTCGTGGGTCTTGGCGTATCGCGGCAGCGACTCCATAAAAATTTTACCATAGGGCATCCGCTCAATCCGGCTGTCGAGGAGTGCGAGGACGCCGCGATCGGTCTTAGTGCGAATCAAGCGGCCGAAGCCTTGTTTGAGCGCCAGAACCGCTTGCGGTACCTGGAATTCGGCGAAGGGATTGCGTCCTTCTTCCTGAAGAGCGCTGACGCGCGCGGCCACGATCGGATCGCTGGGCACCGCGAAGGGCAAGCGATCGACGATCACGCAGGAAAGCTGATCGCCGGGCACGTCGACGCCTTGCCAGAAACTCGAAGTCGCGAATAGCACGGCGGATGGCGTGTTTTTGAATCGCTCCAGCAAGACCGATCGGGGTGCGGTGCCCTGCAGCAAGAGCGGGAATTCGACGCGATTGCGAACGCGCTCGAACAGATCTTTCATTTGCGAGTAGCTGGTGAAGAGGCAGAATGCCCGGCCCTGGCTCAATTCGAGAAGATTCACAATTTCGTCCGCGGCGGCAGGCCCAAAACCGGGGCTGCGCACGTCGGGAATCGAGCGCGGTGTGTAAAAAAGAGCTTGGCGCGCCCAGTCGAATTCCGGTGGCAGGGCGCGCTCCTTAGTGTGATCCAGGCCCACGCGCTGGCGAATGTACTCGAAGCGCCCACCGACGGTCAGCGTCGCTGAGGTGAGGACGACCGTGTCGAATGTCTCGAACAATCGCTCTCGCAGAATTTGGCTGACGTCGATCGGTGTAGCCGCGAGAAAGACGCCTTTGTTGCGGCGCTCGTACCAATAGACGAAATTTCTCTCATTGGATTCAAACAGGAATGAGAGTTCCTGCCGGATCTCGAAACTCCGGCGCGCGAGACGCGTCAGCTCTTCGGGCTTTTGTGTGATTGCTGCAAATTCGGTTTCGAGTCCTTTCAGCGCCGTCGTCAGTGCATCGTAGACCTCGCGATGTTGCTCAAGGAAGGCGGCACGCTCGGCCCGAGAGAAGGGGAAGCGGCCGTCGCGCGTCGGGAACCTTTCGAAGAATTCGCGCGAGCGTTCGCGGATGCGCTGCGTGCGTCGAAGCAAAGCGGCCGAGCTCAGGCGCAGCATGCGCAACGTGTTATCAACGTCACGCGCAAGCTCCTCAAATCGATAGTTGGAGATCTGGCGACCGAAGAAATCGCTGGCCACGTCTTCCATCTCGTGGGCTTCGTCGAAAACGACTGCGGAATATTCGGGCAGAATGCTTCCGAAATCGTCCTGCTTGAGCGCGAGGTCGGCGAAGAACAAGTGGTGATTCACGATGATCAGATCGGCATCTTTCGCGCGCTGGTGCATCGCGGTGACGAAACACTGATTGAACTCGGAACACTTCTGGCCGGAGCAGGTGTCGCGCCGCGCATCCAGCCGCATCCACAGGTCCGAGTCGTCCGATAGAAATGTGAGCTCGGCGCGGTCGCCGGTTTCGGTCACTTTCGCCCAATCGTTGATCTGTCGGAACGCGTCGATTTCCTCCAAGCCTTTCAGCATCGGCTGATCGGCCATCTGGTGCGTTTTGACGCGGCACAAGAAATTCGATCGGCCTTTCATCACCGCGACTTTCAGGTTCGGGGCGAAGTGCTTTTGTAGAAACGGAATGTCCTTTTGATAGAGCTGCTCTTGCAGCGATTTTGTTGCGGTGGAAATTACGACGCGCCGCCCGCTGCAGATCGCCGGCAGCAGGTACGCGAGCGTTTTCCCTGTGCCGGTGCCCGCTTCGACGACCGCGTGATGATGTTGGGCGAAGGCGTCATTCACCGTTTCGGCCATTTGCAGCTGCGCCGGCCGGTGCTCGTAGCCGCCGATCATGCAGCGCTCGAGCAATCCGCCAGGGCCAAACACATCTTGCATGCTCGGTCCCGAACCTTGCTCTGCCGGCGGCGCCGAAAATTCTCCGCACTCGCGTTCATCGCCATCCGACGCATGCGAGCGCGGCAATTCGTCGTCCAACGAAACGTAAACGCGCTCGGCTGAAGCGCTCGCTTCGGCCTCTTCAGACGTTTCCCGTTTTCGTTTTGTCGCTGCTTGTCGCTTGCTCAAATCATGTCCCACAAGCCTGCACTCTCGTACAGGTCCGTCGTAACCAACGATAGCACACGGTATGACAAGCCAATTACAGCCGCATGACACCCACGTAAATGGGCTCTGCAACACTCAAAAACACTTGGTCCCTGCTTGCTCGGCAACGTTAATTCAACGGAGCGTGCCAATGATCCGCAAACGAAAGATCGCGCTTATAACGTGTTGTGTAATCGCAGGCGCAGTGTCGCTCCTCAACGGTTGCGGGGGATCCGCCACAAATATGGCGACGACAACACCTCCTGCGGACGCATCGCAAACATCCGCCGTGACGCTCACCGTCACGGACGCGCCGCCCACTGGCGTGACCATCCTGTCTTTTGAAGTCACCGTAAACGGAGCGGTGCTTAATCCCGGGAATGTGCAACTCATCACCAACCCTCAGCGAATTGAAGTCAAGCAGCTTGAGACTGATTCGGCATTTCTCTCGACGATGAACGTTCCCGCGGGCACGTATCAGAGCATTACGGTCAACGTCACAAATCCCGAACTCACCGTGATGAATCAGAGCGGAGCGTCGATCGGGAATTGCGCGGATAATTCCGTTTGCCATCTCGAACCGGCGGCCGCGGGAAATGTCACCTTCTCCGGCATGCCATTTCCCGTAATGCTTCAGGCGGGAACACCAACGGGTTTCCAGCTCGACCTGAACGTCGCGAATCTTATTTCCAATACGCTCGCACTCGACTTCAATGCCGCGGGCGCAATCAGCGTCGCGCAACTTCCCTTGGCCGGCCAACCCAACGATCATCTCGACGATGTGGACAATCTGCTCGGCATCGTCGAGAATCTCGACGCGCCCGATTCGCAATTCACGCTGCGCACCATGAGCGGCGATTTCCTCGTCAAGGCCAATGCGAGCACTCAATTCGAGCTCGAAGGCTGCGCCGCCGATAATTTCTCGTGCATCCAAAACGGCGCGGTGATCGAAGTCGATTCGGAGGTGATGAACGGCGGCGCATTCATCGCCAAGAAGATCGAAGCAGAAAACGACGCCAACGACGACAACAACGACGCGCAGAACGAAGTCGAAGGCATCATCTTCAAGGTCGATGATGCGACGCACTTCGAGCTGGTCGTGCTCGACGAGCTCAGCGCCGCGAACAACGTCGCGCTCGGCAATCCCGTCGTGATCACCCTGACCAATCCCCAATTCCAGGTGGATGCTAACGGGCTCAACGTTCCGAGCGCTCTCCAAGGCACGTTTGAGGGCGCCACGGACACGTCGCAACTGATGCCGGGGCAAGACGTGCAGATTCAGAGCTCCAGCGGCGGCAGCATGGGATCGCCGATCACAATGATCACTAACCGCGTACGCCTGCGCTCGACGCAATTCACCGCGAACGTCTCGGGCGCGCCGGCTCCGCCAAACTTCACCGTGGCCAAACTGCCCAGCTTGTTCACTTCGGCCGGCGTGAACTCGATTCTCGTCCAAACCTCGAGCCAAACGAATTTTCAGGGAGGCGTGGGTATCTCCGCGCTCGCGGACCAGAGCCAGGTGTCGCTGCGGGGGCTCCTGTTCAAGAACGGGTCGGATGCCCCGATTCTCATCGCCGACAAGGTGAGGAGGCGATAGCAACGAAAGAAGTTAGTTCAACGATCGCGTAAAACGTAAAAATGTCGCGCAACGGTGCGGGCCGAAGATCTCCTTCACATCCTCGGCCCCTTTGCCGCTACCACGAGACGTAGAGCCTGCACCTACCTACCGAATGTTCGTCCGGCTCTCATTCAAGCAAAGTCCCGTCGCCGTCCCAGCGAGCCATTGAAATTTTGAGCAATATCTCCAGTGTTTCCAACGATCTGGCCGCGATGCTGGAGTACAGTAAAAGAGCCATACTCCGTGCACCTGCATCTTCGGATGAGTGCGTCGTGACCAGTCCGCGACGTGGGGGATTGCTATGAAACGTAGGCTCTTGGTTTTCGCAGCGGTTAGTGTCGTACTGTTTGCGGCAATCGTGGCGCTGCATCGCCACTCAGCATTGAAAGTGCACTCCGCCGCGAAATTGCCGGCCGCCTCTGCCGACCGGCTCGCCCTTCTTGATGCCTACGGCAAGCTGCCGCTCGCTTTCGAACAGAACGTCGGCCAGAGCGATCCGCGCGTGAAATTCCTGGCGCGAGGCGCCGGCTACACGGTGTTCCTGACCGAAACGAACGCGACGCTGAGACTCGAGTCGCATTCGGTCTCGAACGATAGCCTCGGCAAAAACGCAGTGAAGCCAGACCGGAAATCCGGCGCCGTCCTACGGTTCGCGTTGTCGAATTCGAATCCGCATCCGGCCCTCCATGCTCTGGACGTCGAACCCGGCCGCACCAACTATTTCGTCGGGAACGATCCTCGAAAATGGCGAAGCGGGGTTTCTCAGTACTCGCGTGTGAAATTCGACGCAGTGTATCCCGGCATCGACCTTATGTATTACGGCAATCCGGGCCAGCTCGAGTCCGACTACATCGTCGCGCCTGGAGCCGACGCGAAACAGATCGCGCTGCGTGTTGAAGGCGCCGATCGCATCCATTTGAATTCCACCGGTGACGCCATTATCTCGACCGCGGCGGGCGACGTTTCGCTACACCAACCGCACGCGTATCAGGACGCCGATGGGTCGCGCCAGGAAGTCGCCGCCAGCTATATTCAGTCCGCCCCCGGCGTGCTCGGCATCGAGGTCGGCTCGTACGATCCGCGCCAGACGCTGGTGATCGATCCTGTCGTCGGCTATGCCACCTTCCTCAGCGGAAGCACGAGCGTCACCTCAGGCAATGCGATCGCCGCCGATTCCAGTGGCAACGCCTACGTCGTCGGTTCCACGGGAGCTACCGACTTCCCAACTACTTCCGGAGCGTTCCAGAAAACGTCCAACGCGCCGGCGACGGGCAACGCCTTCGTCACGAAATTCAATTCGACCGGAACGGCGCTCATCTTTTCGACGTATCTCGGCGGCACTGGGCAAACCGGACGCTTTGACAGCGCGAGCGCAGTCGCTGTGGATGCAGGCGGCAACGTCTACGTCGCAGGCGAAACCCCGTCTGCCGATTTCCCCATAACCGCGTCAAACGCTTTTCAGGTGGTGAACAACGGTACGCTCGACAACGGCTTTCTCACGAAGCTCGATCCCACAGGCGCGACGCTGTTGTACTCCACCTATATCGGCGGCACCAGCACCGACAGTTGCGCCGGCATCGCCGTGGATGCCAACCAGAATGCTTACCTCACAGGGGTGGCAAGGTCCCCGAATTTCCCGGTCACGCCGGCAACCGCGATTCAGACTGCTGGCCAAGCGACCGGGCTAGCTTTCGTCACTCGCATCGACACGACCAAAAGCGGCACCGGTTCGCTGATCTACTCGACGCTGTTCGGCGGCACGAGCGCGAACCAGGGAACGGCCATCGCCGTGGACAGCAATTTCAACGCATATATCACCGGGGAAACCAGTTCGACCGACTTTCCGGTGACATCCTCGGCCTTTCAATCGACGCTGAAGGGCACGGCGGGTAACGCGTTCGTCTCGCGGATCGACACGACAACGTCGAATAATCTCGTGTATTCCACCTATCTCGGCGGCACCGCCACAACGGCGGGCTCCGGAGACATTGGCGTTGGCATCGCGCTCGATCCCAGCTTCAACGTCTACGTCACCGGCAACACGAACACATCCGATTTCCCTGTCACGAGCGGCGTCTTGCAAAACAGTCCCAAAAACACAAACGGGACGACGTTCGTCTCCCGCCTCGACACGACGAAATCGAACGGCGCTTCGCTGATTTATTCGACGTATTTCGGTGGGTCTTCTCTCGACAACGCTGCAGCGATCGCCGTCGACGGTGGCGGAAACGCCTACGTTACCGGAAACACGCAATCCGCGGACTTCCCGACGATTCCCGGCGCGCCGCAATTCACGCGTACAACGTTTAATCGCAGTATCGCCTACGTCTCGGTGCTCTCTTCCAGCGGCGCCACTTTGTCGTTCTCAACATATTTCGGCGGGAGTACCGGGGATTTCGGAACTGGCATCGCGCTCGACTCGACCACGTCGCCCAACGTCTATCTCACAGGCGCGACAGCTTCCTCCGATTTTCCGGCGACCACCGGCGCATTTCAGACCACGTTCAAAACAGGCTCGGCCTTCGTCGCGAAATTATCGCCGGCTGCGGCTACCGGTGTCCTGCTGAGCCCGTCGCCCGTCGATTTTGGAAATCAGATCGTCGGCACCGCCAGCCAGCCGCGCGTCGTGACGCTCGCCAATCTCACCCAAAGCGCGTTGACGAACATAAACATTTCGTTCACTGGCACGAACGCCTCCGACTTCACCAAAGGAAGCTCGAACTGCACCGGGACGATCGCCATCGGCGCAACCTGCACGATCAATGTCATCTTCACGCCATCCATCTCTGGAGCCGAAACCGGAACATTGAGCGTCTCAGACAGCGACGCCAGCAGCCCGCAGATCGTGCCCCTCACCGGCACCGGCACCGCGCCGGCGAGCCCCGTGTTCCTCACCCCGGCCACGGTTAACTTTGGCAATCAGGGAATAGGCACGACCAGCGCGGCGCAAACGGTGACACTGAAGAACAACAGCAAAGCGACCGTGAGCAACATCGTCGTCAGCATCACCGGCACGTCCGCTTCGTCGTTCGCCCAGACAAACACGTGCGGCGCGACGCTTGCTGTCGGCGCCAGTTGCCCGATCAGCGTGACGTTCACGCCGACGGCTAATGGCATCGTGAGCGCGACGTTGAGCGTCGCCGACAGCGATTCGAGCAGCCCGCAGACCGCCGCTCTCGCCGGCGTCGGCACAACAACGAGCGCCGACTTCACCATCGCCGTTTCACCTACATCCGCGAGCGTCGCCGCCGGATCACCCGCAAACGTGACTGTGACCGTCGTGGGCCTGAACAGCTTCACCGATTCCGTCGCTCTCACTTGCTCGGGCACACCGGGTGGCTCGACGTGTACGCTCAACCCGACTTCGGTCACGCCGACGCCCGCTGGAGCGACGGCGGCGGCCGCGATTACGACGACTGCTCGAACCGCGCCAGCAATTTCGCTTCGAATCGCGTCCCGGCCGACGTCGGGCATGAGGACTGCGACGCTTGGCCTCTCGCTATTTGGCCTGGTGTGCCTCGCGTGGTGGACACGACGAACCACAACCGTTAAGAAGCTTGTGTGGACCTTCGCGGCCCTGATGGCGATCTCGCTGACAAGCTGCAGTGGACTGCCGGTGACTGGAACGCCCGCCGGCACGTACACGATTACCATCACCGGAACGTCCGGCACGTTGACGCACAGCGCAACGGTCACGCTGACCGTCACCTGAGGTCTCGCCGCCAGAAACAGCCTCAAGGCCAAAAACAAAAGGGGCAGGTCCGAAACATCGGACCTGCCCTTTTTGATTTGAGTCGGCAGCGACTCGTCGTAACTGTTAAAAACTGAATCTCGGAAACCAATCTTACGCCGGCAGCGCTCCACCAATCGTGGCCGTCGGCGGAATCGGCGCCGACATCACCGGTGCGCCTGCCATTCCCGGCGCCAGCGGTGGCTGGAATCTTCGGTACAGCGCCAGCGAAATCGCTCCGGCGCCCCACAAGATCACACCCAACTTCACCCATCCTCCAGCATGCGGAACCATCGTCGCCAGCCGCACGATGACGACGCCCACTACCATCCGCCCGATCAGCGGCCACGTCTCGCGCGTTCGGCCCAACAGCCATTGCCCGATCAACGCGCCCACGATTGTCTCGGCGTAATACAGCGCTCCATACCAGGCGAACAACGTTGCCAGCCCGATGAATAATCCCACCACCGTGATGCACGCGATGATCGCCGCGATCGGCACCCCGAAAAAGACCAGCACGCCTAAACCAAACGACGCACCGTAGTGCTCCACGCTGTCCACCGCTTCTTTCGAAAACGCCGGCATGAGTTGGAACAGCACCAGTCCAAACAAGACATAAGCCGCGATCCAGATCACTTGCCACACGAAATAACTGCCATCTCGATATTCGGACTTATGCTCCATCTTCTTGAATACTGGCGGCGAGGCCAGCTTCGCATCGCTGGCCACATCCGGCGGATACTTCCCTTCGAATCTAACCGGTCCGCCGACCTTCGCCGACCCATTGATCCGTAAATTGTCGCCTCTCGCATCGATCGCGCCGTCCACCGAACCTGACACCGTCGCCTGCTGCGCAAACAGCAGCACATTGCGCCCGATTCCCCCATCCATATTCAAACTGTGCGCAAACGCCGTGAGGCTGCCGCCGATCTTGCTCGAACTATCCAGGTTGATGATGTCGTCGAACGTCAGCACATTCCGCGATACGTTTCCGGTCAGTGAAATCGTGTTCGTGAACGACCGTACATTTCCATCCACCGCGCCGCCGACACGTAGAATCTGCGCGAATGCGATCACGTCGCCGCTGACGTGCCCGCCGACGCTGGCATCCTGGCTGAACAAATAAACGTCGCCGTCGACCTTGCCGTCCACTCGCGCGCGATGCGCGAATATAAAGACGTCGCCTTTCACCGTTTCATCCGACCGTATTTCGACGCTGTCGCCCTTGCGCATGTCCTGCGCCGACGCCGTCGCCGGCATCAGCAACGCGCTCATCGCCGCGCAAAATCCTGTGAGCACCACGGCCAGTGCGGTGGATCCTCGCCGCAACCGTTTGCGGAAAAACGCCAATGCGAAGCCGCCAACGGTGAGCATTGCCACCACCTCAACCAGTGTGATCACGGATTGCCATCCTTTCCAGAACACGCCTTGAAAGATCAATAGATTCAGCAGGCTCGTGCTCCCGAAACCCGCCTGCTGGAGTTGCTGTTCCCACGGCACGATGTAGCCGTCATAAAGCGCGTATACGCCGGTAGCCGCTAGCCCGAAGACAACTCCCCAGATCCATTGCAGCGACCGCCGCGCCCGCTCCTGAAATTGCGCCAGCCTTGCCGGCAGCACCTCGTCTTCTTCCAGCATCGCCCGCGTCAACAGCCGCGATTCCCGCTCCATCGCGCGCAGCAACGTGCGGCACGCAGCGCATTCCTGGGTGTGCGCCGAAACTTCGGCCGCCTTCGCTCGATCCAGTTGCCGCTCGATGTAGAGCAGCAAAATCATCTCGTCAAGGTGTTGCACGTCGCGCGAATCGATTCCCATGTCGCTCACAAAGCCCCTCCGGCCGCCAGCGCTCCGGGCTCACCCAGCGCCTGCCGCAGTTCATGCCGCGCGCGCAGCAGCACCACGCCCACAAAGGCGCGGCGTACCCCCAGCGCATCGGCAATCTCGTCGTAACTCATGTCGGAGTAGTAGCGCATCACCAGCGCCATGCGTGCGCGGGGCCCCAACTTGCCCAGCGCCTTGCGCACCTCATCGCTCGTGCTCTGCTCGATCATGCGATCAAGCTGGTTCGGGTCCGGGTGCTCCAGGGGCACCGTCTCCACGTCTTCGGTCTCTTTGTCTTGTCGGATTTTGCGCCGCCGCAGCAGGTCCCAGCAGTGGTTCGCGGCCACTTTATACAGCCAGGCGCTGAAGGATCGCGTTTCGTCGTATTGCAACAGCTTGTCTCGCAATTTCATGAAGATTTCCATCGTGGCGTCTTCCGCGTCTTCTCGAGTGGGTAGCGCCCGCCGGCAAAACCGAAACATGGCAGGAGCATACTCCCGATAAAGCTCGCCCCAGGCGTCGGCATCCCCTGCCCGCGCCCGCGCGATGGCCTCCGTCGGTTCCGTCTTTCCCGGCGCGCTCATCCGATCTGGTCTCGGCGCATCCATAGACTAGTACGCAGCAGAGCAGGAAAAACTTACACAAACCAAAATTGCGCCCTACCAGCCAACTTCTGACGGCTGATCCCGACGCTTGTCCGAGGGAGGTCTGTGAAAGTCGATCAATGCTCTTTCCCTACGGTCTAGCCGCATGACCGAGCCCAAAATCGACCCCTCGCGCGCTGAACTGTAACAGAATTAGCCGTTTAGCCGCAAAAGCCTCTACGTTCCCATTTTGGAACCATACCCGGGCAGACTCAAAGGTGACAGAAGGTATGCCATACGCTCGCCACTGTGCCGGTCTCAATTGTAAAAGCGAAGTAAAAGCGAAACGAGATCGGACTTTGCGGACTTCCTGTCGGGGGCTCCCAGTCAATACAACCAGAGCCAGCTCCAGCCCTTCTACGGCCGCAATAAATACGTCGGCCCGTACGGCCAGGACAGCGGGCGCATCACGCGCAGCCTCACGTTCAACTACGACCTGCGTTGGGATCGCATCGAGCCGCGGTACGAGAAATACAAATTCGGCAGCAATGCGAGCCAGACCACCATCGGCAATTCGACTACAATTCGCTCCAGGTTACCCTGCGCCACACCAGCCGCGGACTCACCGTTTTCGGCGGCTACACCTTCAGCAAATCGCAGGATCAAGCCTCGAACCTAGGCGAAGCCGTCAATCCCACAAATCCGTTTCTAAGCAAAGCGCTCTCGGCGTTCGACGTCAAACACAACTTCGTCGTAAGCTATAACGATCTGCTCCGTTCGCGCGTCTCTTCCGCGTTGGCAACCGGTTGACGTCCGGCTGGGAACTCTCCGGCATCACGCACTTCAATTCGGGTCTTCCGGTGACTCTTGTTAACTTCGGCGACAATTCCCTGCTCGGTTCCGAGCCCAACGGCATCAACAATTTTGGCGTCGACGAACCCGATTATAACGGTGAGCCCGAACATCCATCAGAATCCAAGAAACGGCAAATCGTATTTCAACGCCGCTGCCTTCAGCGGAAACGTGCTTGGCACTCCCGGAACCGCTCGCCGCCGTTTCTTCTACGGCCCGGGAATGGACAACTACGACACGGCACTTCTCAAGAACGTCACCTCACCGAAATGAAGTCGCTGCAATTTCGAATCGAAGCGTTCAACATCTTCAACCACGCGCAAATTCTTCGGCGCTCAACCTGTCGACGGAAACATCGACAGCATGACCTTCGGCGACGTCATCAGCGCAGCGCCGCCGCGGATCGTGCAGGTCGGCGCGAAATTCTTCTTCTAGAGCACCGATTCAAAAACAGCGTTTCTCAAGTCACCACGCCCGCAGTGACACGAAGTGTCTTTTGCTTTCAGTTTCTTGCGATGGGCGTACAATGGTGCGGTTTTGAACAAACCGATCCATCGCCCATCGTAGGAGACAACCTTGATGCTCTTTAGGCGCACCGTGGCTCTCGCAGCCGCAGCGTTGCTCGCAGCCAACCCTGTGTTCTCAAACGAAACCGATAAAAAATCCACCAAGCCCGCCGAAGCCTCCACAGGCTGGAACGAATCGCAAATGCAGCAGCCCGCAACCGAATCGCTCGACCTCGGGATGTACAACGCGATCCGCGAGGAAGGTCTCGAGCATTCTCACGTCATGGACTACGCTGGCGGCCTGATCGACGGCATCGGGCCGCGCCTTACCGGCTCGCCCAACATGGCCAAAGCCAACGCGTGGACGCGCGATCAACTCACGAAGATGGGCTGCGTCAACGCGCACCTCGAAGATTGGGGCGAGTTCGGCATGGGCTGGCAGCAGCTCAACACCTGGGTCCGCATGGTCGAGCCCGACACCGCGATCTTCGTCGCCCAGGCGACTCCCTGGTCGCCCTCAAGCAACGGTCCCGTCAAAGCGCAAGTCGTTTCTGTCGTCATCAACGAGGAAGCCGACATCGCGAAGTACCAAGGCAAACTCGGTGGAAAAATCGTCCTACTCGGCGCGATGCGCGAAGTTCCGCCCACCGACAAAGCTTTCTTCGAGCGCTACACCGAAAAGGAACTGAAAGAGCTTGAGGAATACCCGCTCGAAAACGCTAACGCCGACACCCAGGCGCGTATCGAGCGCTACTTGAAGCGCGTTACGCTCACGCGCAAGATCCTTCCCTTCCTCACCGAAGAAAAAGTCGCCGGCGTCATCGTCCCCAGCCGCGACGGCAAAAACGGCGGCGGTACCGGCATCATTTTCGACGACAACGGCGCGGCCCTCGGCCGCACTCCGTATCATCGCGACACCGCCGTTCCATTTCCCGTCGTCGTGACGCAAATCGAAAGCTACGGCCGCGTCTTCCGCCTGCTCAAGCACAACGTGCCTGTCTCAATCGAGTTGAACGTCGACACAAAATTCACCGGCGACCACGAACACGGGTTTAACACCGTCGCCGAAATCCCCGGCACCGATCCCAAACTGAAAGACGAGGTCGTCATGGTCGGCGGCCACCTCGACAGCTGGATCTCCGGCACCGGCGCCACCGACAACGGCGCAGGCTCGATCGTCGCGCTCGAAGTGATGCGCATCCTGAATGCGCTGAAGGTGAAGCCGCGCCGCACCATTCGCATTGCGCTCTGGTCCGGCGAAGAGGAAGGCCTCTTCGGCAGCAAGGGATACGCCAAAGAACATTTCGGTAGCTTTCCGCTCTCCACCGCTCCCGATCAGTTGACCCTACCCGAATTCATCCGCAAGCCCGCAGGCCCGCTGGAAATCAAGCCCGAGCAAAAAATGGTTTCCGCCTATTTCAACGTGGACAACGGCACAGGAAAAATTCGCGGCATCTACACGCAAAACAACGGCGCCGTCTTCAACATCTTCAAGCGGTGGATGGCCCCGCTAGCCGACCTCGGCGTGACCACCATTACGAATCAGGACACCGGTGGCACCGACCATCTCTCCTTCGACGCCGTCGGCGTCCCCGGCTTCCAATTCATTCAGGATGACGCCGATTACGAAAGCCGCACGCACCACTCCGACATGGACACCTACGAGCACCTGCAGCCCGGCGACTTAAAACAGATCGCCACAGTCGAAGCCATCTTCGTGTACAACGCCGCCATGCGCGATCAAATGATCCCCCGCAAACCTTTCCCGCGCCCCGAACTTCGCGAGCAGCAAAACGCACCGCTCCCGGATTTGTATCCAACGGCAACTTCGGGCGACGCGAGCGCCACCCACTAGTCTTACTAATCTCAAGAAAAACGGCGGAACAGGCATGAGAACCCGGCCCGCTCCGCCGCTCTTATTTTCAGCGAGCTTAGCGCGCAGCCGATGCCTTCTCGAGGTGCGCCTTCGCATCCGCCGACTTGAACCACTCGCCGGCGATCTGCCGCGTCGCCACGTTCAATCGGTTCCACACGTTGATCGACGCGATTGCGAGCAACAACCCGCCGAGCGCCTTCTCGTCGTAATGCTTTGCCGCTTCGTCCCAAACGGCGTCGGGCACCGGGTCTTCGCGGTCGCTGAGCCGCGTCACCGCTTCGGTCAAAGCCAAAGCGGCTCGCTCCGCATCCGTAAAGTAGGGAGCATCGCGCCACGCGCTGACCGCCAACATGCGCTCGATTGTTTCTTCCTTAAGTTTGGGTATGCGAACGTGCAAGTCGACACACACGCTGCAACCATTGATCTGGCTGGCGCGCAGGTGTATCAACCCGAGGGTATTGACGGGTACTCCGCATTGCTCCGAGACCCCAGAGAGCGCCTGCAAGTGATGCAACGCTTCGGGGAACAACATAGCTGGATTGTTTATGCGTGCTTTATTCATGGCCTTGTCTCCTGTCACAAAGTGTCGGTTTGTTCCGTCACTACCATGACGAAGTGAAGTGAGGAAATGTGACAAGAGGACTGGATTGGTTGGCAGAAAAATTCGAAGAGAATCGCGGGCACCTGCGAGGAGTCGCGTACCGTATGCTCGGTTCGGCCGGTGAGGCCGACGATGCGGTGCAGGAGGCTTGGCTGCGTCTCAGCCGCTCCGATGCCGGCGCGATCGAAAATCTTGGCGGCTGGCTGACGACCGTCGTCGCGCGCGTGTGTCTCGACATGCTTCGCTCGCGCACGTCGCGCCGCGAAGAGTCGCTCTCCGCGCACGCAACGGATGTACCGCCGACATCAGTCGTCTCGAAAAAGATCGATCCCGAACAGGAAGCAGTCTTGGCGGATTCCGTCGGCCTCGCATTGCTCGTCGTGCTCGACCGTCTCGATCCCGCCGAGCGGCTCGCGTTCGTACTTCACGATTTGTTCGGCTCGTCATTTGACGAGATCGCCGAAGTTGTAGGCCGGACTCCCGAAGCCACGCGTCAATTGGCCAGCCGCGCGCGCCGCAGAGTCCAAGGTGCGCCTCCCACCCCGCCTGCGGAACTCACGCAACAGCGCAAAGTCATCGACAAATTTCTCGCGGCGCTACGCGCAGCCGATTTCGACGCGCTCGTGGCCGTTCTCGACCCCGATGTCGCCGTGCACGTCGACGAGGCAGCCGCGACCCCGGGAATCCCGAAGGAATCTCACGGTGCCGCGGCGTGGGCCAAAGAAGGGATCAAGGCCGCTCGCGGCGCTCGATTCGCGCGTCCTGTTTTGGTGGATGGGAATGTTGGAGTAGTTATCGCCCCCAGAGGACGCCTCTTCCGAATCCTCCGGTTCATATTCGCAAACGACAAGATCACGAGCATCGAGGTCGTCGGCGACTCAAAAGTCCTCCAGAGCATCGAGCTTGCCGTCTTGCCCGAATGAGGTGTTGGGTGCCGCACCCTCCGCTTTTGGAGGGTGGGTTTTTGACTTTTCCACGGGTTGTGAGTCGTACCTTCAGGTACGACGTAAATGACCCAAGAAGAGGGCCTCAGCCAGAAGCAAATGCTTCGCCAGGCTTGCGCTTGCTTCAGCGACGCAACCACCACAAACCGATGTAGCTTCCTAACTCACGAATCCCTTCGCGGGGCGTCCAAGTGCCTGGCGCTCGGAGAGCCGGATGTGAAGACCTTCTTCGAAGGTTTCGCCATCGGGACGTTCGTCCTGATCCTCGGCGTTTTCCTGTTTCTCAAAACGGAAATGGCCGACATTCGCGCAGATGTCGTTCCGTCTCCGTGGATCGCAGGCTTTCTCAACATCGGAACACACGCTTCGGTGCGCCGCAACGCCCCCACGCAGCAAAGCCCTTTGCCCAACGACGAGCAAGTCCTGCTCGCGGGCGGCAAACTCTACCTGAACGATTGCACCGGCTGCCACGGCGAACCCGGCAAGCCCAGCGAATTCGGCGCAACGTTCTATCCGCCTGTACCTCAATTCGCGCAAACAGCGACGCGCTACACCGAAGCCCAAATTGTCTGGATCGCAAAACACGGAGTTCGCCGGTCGGGAATGGGTGCGGAAGGTACTTCGTATTCCGACATCGACTACTGGCACCTGGCTAGGTTTATCCGTCAAATGACTCAACTACCGCCGCACGTGCTGGAAGCGATCAAACCGCCGCCGGCTCAACAACCGAGTCCGTCGGACGTGAAGAAATAGCGCACGAGAAAGCGAAAGGAGTGGAAGGGCTCACATGAAAAACTTCCTCGCTGGCTTCATAACGCCGTTCCTGCTCCCTCTCGTGGTGCTCGCTTATTTCGCTCTTGGTTTTGGCGACACGCGCAGCGACGTAAAACCCTCCGGATGGGAAACCGCGCTTATGCGGCCCGCCGTCCGCGCCGCAGTGAGACGCAACGCCGCAAATCTGTCCACTCCCAGCACAGCTACAGAAGAGTCCATCATCGCCGGCGGAGAACTATATGTATTGGGCTGCATGGGCTGCCACGGCGAACCCGGCAAACCCTACGCCGAAGATCACGCAAACTTTCCCCCGGTGCCCCAGTTACCGCACGTCGGCACACAATACTCCGAGCCCGAAATCTACTGGATCGTCAAGCACGGCATCCGCTTCACCGCGATGTCCGCCTACGGCCCCTTCTACAAAGAAGACCAACTCTGGTCCCTAGCCGCCTTCATCCACCGCATCAACACCCTAACCCCCGCCGAAATCCAATCAATCCAGCCGCAAAAACACTGACGCAACCGACGCACGAAGTGCGCCGATGACGCACGGCGCTACGCGGGTAGCGCCGGTTTACTCTGAGATACCGAAGGGTACCCCTGCCGGCCCATGACTGGTGTTTGGAGTTGCAGATTGGGGTGCCGCACCCTCCTGTTGTTAGCAGGGTGCGGGTTTTTACTCATCCGAGCGTTGCGGTTCGGACCTTCACGTCCGACATCAAACATGCGCGAGAAAGGGGCTTCAGCCCCTGAAGCAATCCGTGTCCCTATCCCTTCAACGACGCCATATCAATCACAAACCGATACTTCACATCGCTCTTCAGCAGCCGCTCATACGCCTCATTGATCTGCTGAATCTTGATCTTCTCGATGTCTGCGGTAATTCCCTTCTCCGCGCAGAAATCCAACATCTCCTGCGTCTCGCGAATCCCGCCGATCGCCGAACCTGCCAGCCGTCGCCGCTTTACGATCAGATTGAAAGCCGCCACCTGCGCCGGTTTTTCTGGCGCGCCGACAAGCGTAAGGGTTCCGTCGAGCTTCAGAAGATTCAGATACACATTGAGATCGTGATCCGCGGAAACCGCGTCGAGAATGAAATCGAAGCTGCCGGCGTGCTTCTGCATGTCCGCTTCATTTTTCGAAATCACGACTTCGTCCGCGCCCAGCCGCACCGCATCAGCCGTCTTGCCTGGCGAAGTTGTGAAGAGCACAACAGCCGCACCCAGCGCCTTGGCGAACTTCAAACCCATGTGGCCAAGTCCGCCGAGCCCCACGATGCCGACCTTCTGTCCCTTCTTCACTCCCCAGTGATTCAACGGCGAATACGTCGTAATGCCCGCGCAGAGCAATGGCGCTGCACCCGCTGGGTCGAGTCCATTCGGTATGCGCAACACATAATTCTGATCGACGACAATACTGTCGGAATAACCGCCGTACGTCACGCCGCCCAGAATCTCATCCTCGCTGTTATAGGTTAGCGTCAAACCGGTTTCGCAATATGGTTCTTCGCCCGCAAGGCAGTTTGCGCATTTCCGGCACGAATCCACCATGCAGCCCACGGCAGCAATGTCGCCTTCCTTAAACTTCTTCACATTCCGCCCGACCTTCACCACGCGACCGACGATTTCGTGCCCAGGCACAACCGGATACACAGCCGGCATTGCCGCCTTCCATTCATCGCGCGACAAGTGCAAATCCGAGTGGCACACGCCGCAATGCAGAATCTCGATCTGCACATCATCCGCAAGCGGCGCGCGCCGCTTAAAACTGAATGCCGACAACCCCGAAGTCGAGCTCTTAGCCCCAAACCCCTTTGCCGCAAACGTCTCCGGCTTTCCAGTTTCCACCGCCGTCTTCTGCGCCGCTTCACTCATGGATTTTTCCTTAGATTTAAGAAGTTAGGGAAGTACGAACAGCCGAGGTCGCGACACGGCGGCCCACTCGACACATTCAGTTCGATGCAGTTCGCCGTCGTGATGGCACATCCACAGACAAGAAAAGGCGCTTCGAGTCGTCCGAAAGCGCCTTCGTTTTCATCGAGTTGTAACAAAACCGATTCCGAGAGCACTTCTGGGTAATCGGCTAGATTCCGCTCAAAACGTGAATTTCGCGGCCAACTGCAAGGTCCGCGGCCCGCCGCTCCCAAGGAACGGATATCCGATCCCGACGTCTCCCGTGGTGGTCAGCGGCAGCGAGCCAAGACTTCGTCCGATCGCCAGCCCCCCAGTCCCATCGCTGATCCCGTTGGCCGCGGCGTCGGCAATGAACGCCGGCAAATAAGGATTCGCGAAGTTCGGATGATTGAACAAGTTGTACGCCTCGACACGCAATTCCAGCTTCAGCCGTTCGGTAATCGCCGTGTTCTTGAAAATCGAGAAATCAAACTGCCGGAAGTTCGGCCCAACGAGCGAGTTTCTTCCCTCGTTGCCGAAGTGGAAACTTCCCGTCACGCAATTTGTCGCCGCCGTCCCGCCCACCAGCGTGCACGGCACTGCGAACGACGTCAGATTCAAAAAGTTGAACGGATCGCTGTGGTTGTACTGAATCGGTCCAACGACATCTGGCCGCCCAAAAAATTCGCCGCTGCCATCGTAATCATCCTCGAAGTTGTAGTTGAGCTGGAACGGCTGCCCCGACTGCACAGTTACGATTCCATTCACTCCCCACCCGTCGGTCAGCTTCTTCCAGTCCCCGTGCCGGTTCGGAAATTGGTAAATGAAATTCCACGTGAAACGGTTTCGAATGTCGAAGTTCGAATTCCCGCGGTTGCCGTTCGGATTTGTGCTGTCGTTCGGCTGCGAAGCGTTCGGCACAAAATCTTCACCGTCGCTCGCCGTATCGATCGAGTGCGACCACGTATAGTTCACGGTCGAAGTTATGCCGTGCCAATCGTTGATTCTCCAGCTCGTCTGCAGCGCGTTGTAATTCGAACTCGCCGAACTTTCCTCGTAGTTGATGTAGAAGTATGGGCTCGTCGCCGCGAACACGCGCGGCACGCAGCACCCATTGTCAGCGTAATCGTAGGTATCGATCGCCGCCTGCCCCGGTTGGTTGATGTCGCGGAATCGGAACAGCTTGTGCCCCTGCGACCCGACATATCCGACCTGCAACACCGTGCGCTTCCCCAGCTGCTGCTGAAAATTCAAATTGAAATTTTCCATGTACGGCGTCCGGATATGCGGATCAACTCCAAACGCATCGCCCATCGGCGCCGGCGCTCCATAAACCGGTGCCCCTGGCACCAGCACCGCCGCCGTCACGCTATTAAACGAAATCGGATCGGGTCCGAATCCGTTGTACGCCGGCCCCGGATCGAAGCCGCTATTGAACGGAAGATGCCCCATGAAAAAATCCTGTGAGAACGCGTCATAGAAAACGCCGAATCCCGCGCGCACGACCGACGTTCCCTTGCCCGACAAATCCCACGCAACCGCCACGCGCGGGCCAAAATTGTTGTAGTCCGGGTTATACAGCTGCGACTTACCCGTCGCGATCAATTCTCCGTCAGTCGGATCGATATTCGTAAACAATCCATGCTTTTCCTGCATGATCCCGAAATAGTCGTACCGCAATCCCAGGCTGATCGTCAGGTTCTTCGAAGCGTGGATGCTGTCCTGCACATAAACCGCGTGCGAATTCTCAAACGTATTCCGGTTGGTATCGCCAAAAATCTGTGTGCCGGCATCTGGTACACCGGCTAGAAAATCGCTGAAGGTTCCGAAATCCAATGTTCCCCGCGCCGTCCGGTTAAAAATCTGCGACACCGACGTCCGCCGAAACTCATATCCAAACTTGATGTCGTGCCGCCCGTGCTTCCACGACACGTTGTCGATGAAGTGCCAGTTCGTGTCCACGCGCTGCCGCGGATCGCCCTTATCCGAACCCAACTGAGCGAACGGCGACACCGTGATCGTCGGCAATCCAAAGTTGAACGGGGTCGCTCCCGTATTCAGCCCGATCGAAGACGGATCGAAACTCCGGTCCTCCGGGAAAAATCCTTCCGCGAATCGGTTCCATCCCAGCCGCGCTTCGTTCACTGTCGCCGGCGTGATCGTCGACACATACGAAATCGAAACGAGCTGGACCCGCGTCGGCGTAAACGTGTTGTAGTTCGGCAGCAGCCCTCCGCCGGTCAGCGCCAACGGGAAGCTCTGGCTGCTATCTCCGAAGTAATACCGTCCCGTCAGCATGTTGTTCGTATTGATCTGGTGATCGATCTTCGCAATCATGCTGTCCACTCGATTCGAAAACGGCGTCGCCAGCGACGCGTTCGCGTTCACCAGATTCTGCGGAATGGCATCCGTCGGCGACGCGATGCACGAACCGCCCAGGTTCGCCGCGGGCCACCCCTTCTGCGCGATCAAATTCTGAATCACCGGATTGATTCCGCCCGCCGGAGCATTGTTCGTGACGTCCGCCGCCGTCGGCACGCATGCCAGGCTGCTCTCGGCTCCCGTCTCGCGCGCGCCTTCATAGTCCACAAAGAAGAACGTCCTGTCATGCACGATCGGCCCGCCCAGCGCTCCACCAAACTGATTATCGTGAAAAGGATTCTCAGGAATGTGCGCGCCTGACGATGGATCCTGCACAAAATTAAAGAAGTTCCGCGCATTCAAAACGGTGTTCCGGAAATAATCAAACCCCGAGCCATGAAACTCGTTCGTGCCGCTCTTGGTCACGATGTTGATCACGCCGCCCGCGTTGCGCCCATACTCCGCCTCAAAATTCGACAGCACCCGCAACTCCGCCACCGCCTCCAGCGGCAAAATTGTCGCTGGAGTCCCGAACACGCCCGCTTCGTTGATCGCCGGATCGTTCCGATACCCATCGTTCATATCCGTGCCGTCGAGCAAAAAGTTATTCGAACGCCCGCGCGCCCCATTCACCGAAAACGTTCCAAACGACCCCGGCGAATCCGTAATCTGATCCGGCGATCCCGCCACGCCCGGCACCAGGAAAATCAGCTTCTGATAATCGCGCCCGTTCACCGGCAGATTCGTCACCACCCTCGACTCGATAATTCCCCCCAGCGTATTGTTCGTCGATTCAACCTGGGGCAAGGTGTCGCCCGACACCTCGACCCTTTGCGCCACTTCGCCCGGCGACAGCGTCACATCGGTGCGCCGCTCGCCCGACACTTCCACCACGATCCCCGTCACCACCGCCGTCTTGAACCCGCTGTTCTCCACCGTCACGCTGTACTTCCCGATCGGCAACTCCGGCGCCGAATACGAACCGTCGCCGCTCGTCGTCACCGTGCGCGTCAGCCCCGTATCCAGATTCTTTATCGTCACATTCGCGCCGCTCACTGCCGCGCCCGACGAATCCGTCACCGTCCCCAGAATAATTCCGCGAAAACTCTGCGCCCGCACAACCGGCGCCCTCCATGACAGCGCCACGACCGCCAGGAAGGCTCCCAACACGAAACACAACGACGCAATTCTTCGCGCAACACCCGTCATGGAGTCTCCTCGCGAGCGATTAGCTCGCTATCACGCCGCTGCGTTAGCACATTTGCTGGCTCGCACCGCGTCCAGCGCATCTCACAATTTGCTTCATGATTCGGCCCCAAGAACTTCACCGGCTTGCCCCGAAACCCTACCGGCCAGGACCACTCGACAATTCCTAAACACTACCCGCCAATATACAAACTCGTCAAGCCACCGAAAAACTCCGAGCAAAGCGCTGGGTCGTTCGAACGTTCCAACCTTCAACTCTTAAATCCAACCAAACCTGCTACTCTCATCGAATCGATTTAAATCATTGATGATCCAACGATGCGCCCTCTAGCCCCGGTCGAAACCGCCCACCTCTTCCCCGAACTCCGCCGGCATCTCCTCGCCCTTCTCGCCGATCTTTCTCCCGAAGAATGGAATCTCCCGACAACCGCCGGCCAATGGACCGTCAAAGACGTCGCCCTTCACATCCTCGGTGGCGACCTCGGAAATCTTGCGCGCCGCCGCGACAATCACTCCATCCCCAGCGGCCCGCTCGAAAATTATTCCGACCTCGTCGCCTTCATCAATCGCATCAATCATCAATGGGTCGATGTCGCGCGCCGTCTCAGCCCGCGCATCATCATCGACCTGCTCGATCATTCCGGCCGCCAGGCCGACGCATATTTCATGAGCCTCGACCCCAACTCCCTCGGCACTCCCGTAAGCTGGGCCGGCCCCGAACCCGCTCCCAACTGGCTCGACGTCGCCCGCGAATACACCGAGCGCTGGCATCACCAACAACAAATCCGCGACGCCACGCACCGCCCCGCCCTCTACGAACCGCGCCTCTTCGCCCCAATCCTCGACACTTTCGTCCGTGCGCTCCCGCAAACCTTCCGCCAAGTTGAAGCCCCATCCGGAACATCAATCCATCTAGCCGTTCCCGGCGAAGCCGGCGGCCACTGGAGGCTAGTCCGCACGCCCGGCGCACCGCACAATTGGCAGCTCTTCTCCGCGCAAGCTATCGATGCGCGTCGCAGCAACGACAGCGTGGACGACGATCGCGTCGCCGCAGACGCCGCGCCAGCCGCCACAGTCACTATCCCGCCCGAAATCGCCTGGACAATTTTCACACGCGGCCTCCGCGGCCCCGCAGCCGCCGCCCACGTCAAAATCTCCGGCGACCAATCCCTGGGCGCGAAAATCCTAGAAACCGTAAGCGTCATCGCGTGAGCGCGAGCCCAACTCACGCTGCCATTCCGAACGAATGCGAGCGATTTGCTTTTTCTTCGCCGACGAGTTCTGAGGGGCGCCCCCCGTCTCGCTTCCAAGAACAAATCCCCGCCCGTTTCCGATGTGTAGTCATGGAATTCCCCTAGGACCCGCGTCCTATTGGTCCGCACAGCCGGCGCTAAATTCCCTCACCATGCCAAGCGAATTTTTGTGCCGTCTAGACAGTACTCTCTGTCCCCGGGAGCCGGGGGTCTTAGGCTTCCAACGTTCAAGCAGTCATCGCGTTTCCGACCGGCACTCCGCGTTCGGACGCCAAACGTGCTAACGTCTCTATTCCGAATAAAATGTCGCAAGAATTGCCATCGCTCGTCATCGTCGGTCGCCCCAATGTGGGCAAGTCGACGCTCTTCAACCGGTTGACCGGAACGCGCCGCTCGATCGTTACCAATGAACCGGGAATCACGCGCGATCGCATCTACGGCAAAGCCGAATGGCGCGGCCGTAAGATGGAAATCGTCGATACCGGGGGAATCGTTCCCGACGACAAAGCGCTCATCCCAACCGAAATCCTGCGGCAGGCCAACATCGCGATCCAGAAAGCGTCGCTGCTCGTGCTCGTCGTCGATAGCCAGACAGGACTTACGCCGCTCGACGAGGAGTTAGCGCGGCTGCTGCGCACCACCGGCAAGCCGTTCGTCATCGCCGTCAACAAAGTGGACGCCATGTCGCAAGAGGTCAATGCCGCGGCGTTTCACCGCCTCGGCGTCCCGGTATTTCCGATCGCCGCCGAGCACGGCACCGGCGTCGACGATCTGCTCGACGCGGCTCTAGCGAAATTCTATCCGCTGAGCGCAGCAACGAGCCCCTCGAAAGACCCTGTAGGGGCGCAGCACATTGCGCCCCAGCTTGCCAATGCGTCAGATTTGGAAACTCAATCCGACGTCGACCCCGAATATGCCGAAGCCGAAAGCGAATTCTCGGACGAAGAGGTACAGGAGGACCGACCCACGCAGGTAGCGATCATCGGTCGCCCAAACGTCGGCAAATCGACATTGTTAAATCGCATGGCCAGCGAGGAACGCTCGATCGTGTCGCCGATTCCTGGAACAACGATGGATTCCGTCGACACCGAAGTCGAGCACGAAGGCCGGCTCTACACCTTTGTCGACACAGCTGGCATTCGCCGCAAAGGCAAAACAACGTTGGTCGCGGAAAAACTGAGCGTCGTGATGGCGCGGCGCGGACTCGAGCGCTGCGACGTAGCATTGCTGATCGTCGATAGCGAGCAGGGAGTGACGCAGGGCGACGCGCAGATCGCGAGCTACGCCGAGCAGTCGGGCCGCAGCGTGATCATCGTGATGAACAAGTGGGATCTCGCGACCGAAGCCGCGCGTACGGCGTCGGAGCGCGACGCCGCCACAAGCCGCGGCCAGGCGCGGAAGACTGCGCACGACAGACGCGCGGAAGCCGCGGCAAAATTCACGGTCACCGCGCGCTCAGGCGCAAAATTCAAAGCAGGCAAAGCTCATGCCAGCGAAGCGAAATCCGGCGGTGCCCGGGGTGAATGGGGCAAGAGGGACGCGGGCAAGAGCGGATCGCGCGGACAATCTATTCCGGGCGCCACAGCGGGCATTCACGGTTTCAGCGAACTCGACAAGAGCCGGTTGCTCTACGATTATGAAAAGCTAGTGCGCGACAAGCTAAAATTTCTGAGTTACGCGCCGATCGTTTTTCTTTCGGCGAAGACCGGCGACCGCGCCTCGAAATTGTTCCCCCTGATCGATCAGGTCGCGGCCGCGCGCAAGAAGCGCATTCCGACGCCGGAGCTCAATCGCTGGCTGAAGGAAGACGTCGATCTGCAGCGCGGCACGACACCGAAGGCGCGCCCCGTGAAGATCTACTACATTACGCAGGCCAAGACGTCGCCACCGACGTTTCTGATTTTCACAAACCAGAAGACGCCACTCCATTTCAGCTACCAACGCTTTCTGGAAAATCAATTGCGCGAGACATTCGATTTTCCCGGCGCGCCGATTCGCTTCGTCCAGCGCCTTCGAAAAGCCGAACGCGACACGCGCAGCGAGAATCGCGAGTCGCGTGCCGAAGCCCGAGAAACGCTGCGAAAGCAGCACGGCCCGCGCCTGATGCGCGAGCACGAAACAAAAGAGCTCGACGATTTGGAATGAGGATCACAGCGCGGCCGACCGGGTACCGTTGACACCGCGAAAATTTGGCCTAGGATGAAGAGGTTCCCCGCCCCTTGATCACTATCGGCTGATCGAGATTGGAGTTCTGAGAGCGAATCGGAATTGGAAGTTCGAGAGCGAAGTAGAAGCTCGAGAGCGAACTGGAAGTTGGAAAACCAGGTAGAATTTCGAGAGAGACGATGAGCACCGCGACCGCACTGCAACCCGAAATCGACGACGAGCGGCTCTACCGCATCGGCGAAGTCAGCCGCCTGTCGGACCTGAAGCCGTTCGTGCTGCGCTACTGGGAAACCGAATTCCCCATGCTCGAGCCGGTCAAGAGCCCAAGTGGCCACCGCATGTATCGCCAGCAGGACGTCGACATGGTCTTCAAGATCAAGCGCCTGCTCTACGACGAAGGATTCACGATTGCCGGCGCCCGCCGCCACCTGCGCGAGACCAACGGCATGATCAGCGTCGAACCATCCGCCCGCGCAGCCGCCACGATGGGTTCGGAGCACGCCTCGGCGGCAAACGCCGAATCGGCCTACAGCGCGGCTGCCGGAGCCGACGGCAGCGCGGCGAGCGGTCACGCCATGGCAGGGCGCGCCCCGACGGTTCGAACCGCCGAGAACGCGACCGACTTGCTCAGCCGCAAGATGCTGCTCGACCTGCGCGACTCACTCCGTGGCTTCCTGACGCTCCTCGAACGCCGCTCCGGTTCTTGACGCTTCTCGGCGCCGATACCGACGCTTCTCCGAACGCGGTTGAGCGAGCTTTGGAGGCTTTTGAAACGGCGCTGAACGGGTTCTTGGCGCTTCTCGAACGGCGTTGATGGTGGTAGCCTTGAAGCCGGACGTGCAGCCGGGAATACGCGAGTTTGGCTGCATTGTTGCAGTGTGTGGTTGTGTTTTGCCCCGGTCGGGACGTAGCGCAGCCTGGTAGCGCGCACGCTTGGGGTGCGTGAGGTCGCGAGTTCAAATCTCGCCGTCCCGACCATTTAATTCAAAGACTTAGGGGAAGCCTCGAAAATCCCGACTTGGACTTGGTGCACATTCTGGTGCACACCCTCCTCAAAAACCGGTCGTTCAGGTATTGGCACCAAACCATCAAGCGCCGTCCGCTTCGCTGCCATTCGGATGTGGCTGTAGTGTTCCAACATTCTCTTGGAGACGTGCCCAGCGATTGCCATTAAGGTTTGCTCGCTCGCCTGCGATTCAGGTGCTTGCGCGTAGTGCGGCTGCGTCGCTTACGCTCGGCGGTGAGCCCGAGGTAGTAAGAACGGACGAGATCGTCGCGCTAGCGCCGGTGTCCTGCGAGACACCGCAATGCCACGATCTCGTCGCGGCCGACGACGGTACAGCACCCTGAGCGAACGCGGGGAGTTGCGTGTGCATGGAGAGCCAGAGCGGCTTGAGTAAGGGACAACGGTTATTGGACGCGTGAGGGATCCGTAGCGCCGGACTCTTCGAGGGTTCCTGCATATGTATAATTGCCGAGTGTGATGTGCGATTCCCAAATCGACACACCAATGTCCTCGCGCATCAGTCGCTTAGGCACACCCCGAGTTCCGCTAGGAAAAATCAGCTCGGGGTCAGGCTCTCTCGGCGATATCTTTAGCGGCATCCGTCTGGGCGACACCGAAGGAAGCGATGAAGGCGAAGAGGTCCCCGGCAGTTTTGACAGAGCGCTAACTGGCACCATCGTGCAGGGTGGTGGCGATCCCAGTGGGTGGGGTGGCGAAGATGACGGAATCGGTCCTCAGAACATCGTTTTGGATTTTCAACTTCACTCGCCCTCCGGAGCGGATGAGACCGGATGGGGCGGGTCGACGGATCCCCGCGTAATGATTGAGAGAGCCAACCAACTCGCAGCTGCGGCTTTAGCGATGGGCTCGTCCCGAAACTTGGTCTTCGCGAAAGGAAAAGCGGAGTAACTCCGCGCCCCCCAAAATCGGACAAGAGACTCTTCCCACCCGCGAGCGAAAGCAAGCCCTCAGAAAGAACGGGGCGGCTGGAGAAGACATCTAAGTTCTCTCGTTTCCGTAGAATACTGCTCCAATCGATTTAGGAGATCCGTGGAGCGAGTGGAGTAATTTACTCCACGCACTCCGCTCCTCTCCAAGCGGTAGCGGAGCGATTTCTCCCTGAAAATGCGTCACTTAAATGGTTTCTCCAGACATTCCGGGCTCTCGAAATGTCTCGGGTGCCGGATCCCACTTGATTTGCGGTAACCGTTTATCAGTCCCTATTGTGTCGGTTAAACGGTCTGACCGTTCGCGAGCCGATAAGCACACCTTCTGTCTGCCCGCGGTTCTTCTCATGTTCCGTCACAACCGAGCCGATAAACGCGCAGCGAATTTTTCTTCGCTTTCAATCACAATGACCAAACTGTCCGTAAGTGGAACGTGATCATCTTTAATTCGCACATCGATTGTCCAAAGTCCCTGACGGACAGGGTCGGGCGGCCGCAACCCCAAATTCGATAGCCTCTTGACGTCATCTCGGGCCATCCACTCATCATTAGTCGGACGGTAAAAACTCCAGTCCATACTCTTGACGTCACGCAAAACTAAACCAGTCTTCCACTTTGCTGTCAGGCGAAGATGTGACAAAAGCGCTTTCGCGACATCTTCATTTTGCGGTTTATATGTTTCCGAGAGGTAGACGCGAGCGTCTAATCGAACGGTAAGCGATGAAGGGAATTCCGTCACGATCTCCGAAGATGTTGCAAATCGCCTGCCATTATCGGTTTGAGTCGCCTGGAGTCCTTCAAAGAAATCGCTGGCAGACAACATGCCCGTAAACAGTACCGAGGAACTTTCGAGCTGAATTGGCCCGACCGTACCCATCCAAACTTCCCGAGATAATTTGTCGGAAGCGGTCTTGGAAACGTAAGTTGGTGACTGATGCGGATACAAAAGCGGTGGTTGAACGGCGGCCAAAAGAATCCATACCAACATCGAACGCGAGGCACGGCGCTTCATAAGCGGCGATTTTATGTCAAATCCCATCGACTCGCCCGATAAGTCGTGAAAAGGTGGTGGTCCACAGCGGGAGTTAGACCCGCCCGGGAACTTGTTCGCTCCACCCGGTAGCAATCAGAGCAGCAGTGGAGGCAACGAGACTGCTGAAGCCTCTGGTGTAGAGAGTCGCTAGGCGACTTGGCGAGCATGCAGGCCGTAACGTGAGTGAACGCTGAGCAGGCCTCGAAAAGACTAATGCAGGAGCCGACCCGCCCCGGTTTCGGGGAAGGCCGAAGCTGATGGAATCGTACGAGCGAACAAATTCCATCCGACCTGCCGGTATTAGCGACGGCATGTACGCAAAGGGGACCATACGCAACACGGGAAGTCCCAGCGGTGATCGCGGTGTGGATCAACTGGCAGCTCGTGAGAGACGGGCCGGGCTGACTGGGATGGCGGAGAGGCTCGTAGTACTGACGAAGCCGGGTAACTCCGGCGGAGGGAAGGGGCCTCAGTTGAAGGCGGCCGTAAGAAGCGACGACCGGAAGGGCGATTTGGCGATAAGCCTGATAACTCCCAAGTTGTTTTCAGAAGTTGCAGACGGCGTCACATGCAATGGCGATGGGATTGCGTGAGTCTTCTCCGAGAGCCGGATGCGGCAAATCCGCACGTCCGGTTCGATGAGCGGGGTGTGGAAACGGAAGCATGGCGGAGCTCGTGAGGCACCGACAGACGAAAGGGTCGGCAACAGATAGGCTCCACCTAAACCACCGCGCCACACCTCGACTCCACAAACTTGCAGTGCGAACTCTGCGCGTACGGTAACGGCAATTACCAGGCACTTGCCGCGAGTTTCCCTATGCTGGCTGGATGCTTGAAAGCGCTGCTCCCGGATCTGCGTCAGCGCGAGCTCTATTCAGTTCTTGCGCAATTGGAAGACTACGCTGACGTTTGTGTCGGCCTCAGCTGGGCTGCCTCCAATCGTTGCGGGCTTGTAGCGCCACTGTTTCACAGCTGCCGTCGCTGCGTCTACAAGCAGTGGATCACCCTGGATCAATTCCAGTGACTTCACTTTTCCTTCTTTGTCGATGATCGCCCGCAGCGTCACAACACCCTCGATGTGCTTCGCCCTCGCCGCCGACGGATATTCGGGTGGGACCTGGAAAATCGGCTCGATGGGGACAACGAAATGCCCGTTCTTGAAAGCGCTTGGGCCCGCCCCTTCCACCCAGCTCCAAAATGGCAGCGTTCCCAGTCCGACGAAACGGAACGATCCCTGTTGATACGCGAACGTCTCTGCCCAAGAACCCGTGTTTTGTCCTCGCAGACGCACGGCAAAACTGAAGCGTGAAAGCGGCACCTCAGTTAGGGGGCGAGTCGTACTGAGCTGGAATCCCCGAGCAATCCTTAGGTGTTCCCCCGGGGCAGTTGCGTGATTAGCCGCAATTTCTGCGCCTGGGGCCTCGCAAGTGCTTTCGATGGTTTTTTCGATGGAATCACGATAATCCGAGAAGAGGCGCTCGTAGCGCTCGGTCAGATTTGCAGCCTCGCCCGGGTCGAAGTTCTGTGCAAACCACCCGGCCGAATCGGGAATTTTCAATTGTTCGAGAAGGCGCCGTTCCGACGCTGTATCGCCGGAACAGCGCGCGTGAAAGATAGCCCTAAACTGGGTCTCGAACCCCGCATCGGACTCGGCGTAAGTGGCCGCTTCCTTCGCAGGTGCCTGCGACGTCGCAACCTGGGCGCACAGCGCGCAATCCCCGAGCGCCAGCACGCATATGAGGATTAGATTGAGGCCCACCTTCGCTATCAATCTCGGTCTTGCGGTATCCATAGGACCGAAGCTTATCCCAAAGGACTTGGATAAGCAGCGCTTCAGGCGAGTGAGTTAACTTGAGAGTTAACGGCAGTACGTGAGAGAACCGGCCAACTGATAAGCCTTAACTGCGTCGTCGACGCGTAATCGTGGTTTTAGGCCGATTTCAAGTCTCCGGTATCCGCGTTTACCAGGACGTACGCGTGAGACGATCTCCCAATTTGCACTGGTATCCTTGTGTGTGGAGATTCGAATGCGGGTCACAATATCTCTCGGCTTGTTGCTCTTCTTCTCAGCCAACGTCATTGCACAGAATCCATCCTGTGAAGCGGATGTGCTTGTGAATGTAGTTTTGCCGGACGGCGGTCTAGTCCGCGACATCCACGAAGACGCCTTCATTGCTCGTCGAGGGGCCGAGCAGCTGACAATCCGATCTGTAGATGTTGATGCTGGTCCTCGTCGCATTGTGTTAGTGGTCGAGAACGGAAAGAATGTAAACGCGGATGCGCGCAAAGTGGAAGCGGGGGTACTCCGCGCGATCGTAACGAATGCACGAACTGTTGATTCGTTCTCATTCTTGACCGCCATTGGTCCGAGAAAAGAGGTACCTCTTGGCGCTCCGCGAGAGGTGCTTCTTTCGGCGATCGACGAGCTGTCCTCACCCTCTAAAGGCAGCGGTCAAGCGAGACCGATCCTAGATGCGGTTCTCGAAGCAGCCACCTGGCTGCAACCGGTGCAACCGGGTGACTCCATAGTCTGTTTGACTATGGGCCTCAAGCCCGACGAACCTAAATACGGTTCAGCCGGCAAGAAGCTCACTTCCGCTGGCATTCGGCTCTTCGGATTCCAGCTCGGGACGTGGTATACGGGCATCTACAGCATTGGAGTTGCACCCGGCGTTGGGATGAGACCCGCAGCCAGGGTCGACCCCAATCACGAAAGCATATTCAACCTCGCGGACGAAACCGGCGGATTTGCGATTTTGGAAAATACGGAAGGGGGGCCCCAACAGACATACAAGTTAACTGATGAGCGGCTCCGATATCTGGTCAAATACGCGGGACAACTCTACAAAGGCATCACAAACTACTACCGAATTCGCGTTGTCTCTCCCCCAGAAAATTTTGTCATCGACCTGAGCGAATCAGTTCGTGAGAAAGTGCCCAAAGCTTACATGGTTTATGCTCGAAAAACGCCCATTTGTTCATCGATCGGACAGCCAACTAACACATCGACTTCCGTCCGCCCGTGACCGATGCCGCAAACTAACTCTCAAATAACAGCAATCAAGCAATCGGAGCTACTACTGCTAGACAGGGACTGCCCAGCGCAGATTGGGCCACTTACACAAGTCTCGGCTATCTACTTCGAAGCGTTGTGACGGGCACCGCCAGTGCTACTGGACTTTTAGGGACTGCGGCAGTTAGCGCTGGCATTAAGGCGGCCTACTATTTCGGAAAAGGTTCCATCTTGCAGGGTGCGGATGCTGCAAAGGTTACGGTAGCGCAAGTTAAAGCTAATTTGGCCTGCGGAGGCTCGCCAATTCCACTTCCCGATGTGGGCTGGCAACCGGAATCCCAATGAGTCATGACAAGGGCAAGACTCGCCTCGACGTTGCTCAATACTTGGGCACGTTGCTCGCTATCATCTTGCTCGAATCTCACCTCATGCCACGCGTATATGTTCTTATTTTGGCGCCATTCATTGTTTGGCTCTGTCTGTTCGTAGCCTCACCTGTCGGTCGCGCCAGGTGGCGGCGCACGTTGCCGGTGGCTGCTGTTGCTTCCATCTTGGGATACCTTATTGCACGTTTCGTGCTGACGAGCTCTGGATAAAAGAAGACATCGGCGGGTGGCGCAGAGAATTCCTCCGCTGAACTCACTACGTAGGAAACTTTAAATTGGGTAGCGAGAATTTTACTGATCCGAAGCGGCGGCGCCTGATGTTGCGAATTCTGTTGGTGTTGGGCGTTCTGACATCGTCGAGTGCGTCAGTTACTTTTCCGGGGCAATCGCAAGAAAAGAAATGGAATCTATGCCGTCACGCAAACGACGCCGATGTGCGCATTGACGCGTGCTCGTCAGTCATCCTATCCGACCGCGGAACCGGCTCAGACTCTGCAGAGGCGTACTTCGGGCGGGGGCTCGGGTACGCACACAAGGGCAAATACGAAGATTCTATCCGGGATTACGATCACACACTATTGCTCGAACCAAATTTTGCCGCCGCCTATTACGGGCGTGGATGGGTATACGAACACAAGGGCGAATACGATGGTGCCATTAAAGACTTCGATCAGGCTCTTAGGATCAATCCTAATTACGCCGACGCTTTGCGCGAACGGGGTGTTGTCCATGCGCACAAAAATGACTATCGAAAAGTAATTCAAGACTACACCGAGGCGCTTCGGCTGAATCTGCCGGATGCAATTGCCTTATACAATCGCGGTCAGGCGTTCGCGCATGTGGCCGAATACCAAAGCGCGATTCAGGACTACAACCAGGCCCTTCGCCTGAAACCTGGTTTTGGGGAAGCGCTATACGGTCGCGCTCGTGTTCGTGCCCTCATGCACGACTACGATTTGGCGATTATGGACTATACCGAGGCCCTACGAATCAACCCAATCTCTACCGACGCATTGTACAGTCGTGGTTTGATTTACCAACAAATGGGTGATTACGACCGTGCTATTCAAGACTTCAATGAGGCGCTGCGAATCAATCCAACTATCTTCAACTCCTCCTCGTTCGCGGGAATGTCTATGCACTGAAGCATGACCAGAATAATGCCGTTCGCGACTTCGACCTAGCCCTGAGCATCAACCGAAACTCTGCCGACGCATTGTATGGCCGGGCCAAAGTCTATCAGGAGGAACACGAATATGATCTTGCGATCCAAGATTACGACCAACTGCTTCAAATCAAGCCTGATAGTGTAGACGCGTTAAATGGTCGGGGCTTCGCATACGCCCAACAAGGCGATGATCACAATGCGATTCGGGATTATGATCAAACGCTGAGAATCAGTCCGAATTACTCCGCCGCATTCTACAATCGAAGCCAGGCGTATGCGCGTAAAGGACAGTTTCTTCGCGCCGTCGCCGACCGAAGTCGTTTCTTTTGGCTGAAATTTGAAAGTTTAGGCATCACATCCGCGTGTTTTTTGTTCTATCAGTCGGCTTTGGCGTCGCACTTTGCTTCAAGCGATTTCGAAAGACTTTTGATCTCAGAACATCGTAGAGCTTCTTTGGGCGGATGGCGGGGAGGATTCCTCCGTTCAGCATGCATTAGTTGCGTGGTCGGGTGGCGCAGAGAATTCCTTCCCTCATGCTTCCAAGGGCTCCGAACGTCACGCTTCCCGAATCGCAGAAAGCCCAAAACGTTTCCCTAGCTTCATAAACACCACCTTTGAGAGCAACCTTATACCAGATGGTGTTGGATCGACCGTTTGAACCGGCACAACTTACCGGGCAAGCGGCAACGCGGCCTCCGGTCGGATCGGGTGGGGCGTACGCCAACGTAATGTTTGGAGGGTGCCATGACACTTTTCAGAATCCCCCCGGAAAAATGGAGAGCGGCTTGTGCTTGAAATCCTAATTGGTCTTTTCATCACGATCGTTGCCTTGCTCCCCGGAGGCAAATTCTATCCGGGGCGTCTCGGCACTACACAGAAGCTGTCGCCCATCGAACCAGCCTGGATCGGGCGACTATTTATTGGCGGCCTGGGGTTGGGAGCGATTCTGGACGGCATCTCAAAAATTCGCCATCACTAGAGACGGACGCCGGGCGTCTCGGACCAAGTTCGAGTGATTGATCCGACGACACGGAATTCACTGGAATCGAAAATCCAACAAACACGGATGGTGCCCCACTCTCATCCAATTTCAGTGCGTCTGGAGGTGCACCGAGACGGCACTGGTACGCTGACCACGAAAGCCACAAGCGGCCAAGGAGGGGACAAAAAACCTGGCGGACTTGTGATGAATAAGACTCGTGCTCTGACAAGAGAGCAAACGAAGTGGGCGCTCGACCGAATCAACGAGGCTGGTTTCTGGAGTCTACCCTCGAATGAAAAAAACAAGAACAAGATCGGGCCGAATGGCGAGGAACCGTTGAAATTGGCCTAGATGGAGCGCAGTGGATTCTCGAAGGCGTGAAGGACGGTAAGTATCAGTTTACGGACCGCTGGTCACCTGAAAATGGGCCGGTACATGCATTGGGAATCATGATGCTCATCGACTTGGGCAAACTCAAATTGCGATATCGAGAGGTTTACTAAACCCAACTTCCGATAAGTCGCGTAACCGGAGAAGTCAATTCAAATGGACGGTAACCGCGTTTACCGGGACTTGGATCCGTCCCCGGCGTTCATACCCATCGCGGTGCCATCGTCTTTTGTCATGAGCCACAGTGAAAACGAGCCGCTGGTTATGTCTGCGGGCGCATTCTCACCTTTTCTATTGACGTAGTGAGATAACTTTTCTTTGGCACTATCGACAATAATCCTGAAATCTGTGGCGTTCTGATTTGTGTGATCTCGGGACTCAGGCTGTCGCATTAGAGCGCCTGGTAGCGATCTGCCATGCGGTCCCAGCAGATGCGGGTGCCAAAGTACTGTCCCATGGTGCTTCATGAAAAAAGTCGCGCGTCGCGTTATCCAGCTGCCAGCAGTCTGCGCCGCCGCATCCAATCGCCAGCCAAGGCTGCGGGCGAGCAGAGGACCAACGCAACCAGCTGCGACCACCTGGCATGAGCGCCCGGACTGGCGATCAATGAGAGTGTCGCCCCAGCTGCGATTAAAACGGCAACGCCAATACCGCACACAAGATCATGTCTCCGCCCGACCCGTCCCGCAATAAATCCGGCCGCTACAGCAAAGACCAATCCGTAGATGGCGGTGAACGAACCGAACCCAAACCCTGTTGGCGCATGCGGATCGACATCCGCAGCGTGAAACAGGATCGCAGCAGAAGAAGCGAAGATAAGGTATCCCAGAAAAACCGCCAACATGGTCCGGATTGTCATCGCGGAACCCTCCTTTTGTATTGAGCTAACAACGAAAATATTTTCTAGGCTGTAATCACTTGGTTGAAAGGACAAATTGATTGCCATCTACGTCCTGGAACTTTGCAAAGTGGCCCCACGGTTGCTTCGTGGGCGGGGCTGTGAACACCACGCCCCGAGCCGTCAACTCTTGATGAGTACGATCGATGTCGTCCGTCATAAACGTCACATTGCAAAAAGAACCGATCCGATCTTCGTGGCCCGGAGGCGTGAATAGAACGACTCTGGTCTCGCTGCCCGGGATACGCAGTTCTATCCAGCGCTGCTTGCCGTCAAACGGCTGATCGGTCAAGATTTGAAATCCCAGCTTGTCCGTATAAAAACTGACGGCCTGGTCCTGATCTCGTACGGGAATGCTCACAAACTTCACCGCTTTAATCATAAACATCCTCCTGTAAGTCGCAGTGTAAACAGGGAGCATTGCCTTGCAAAGTGAATTCGAATCACTATAGTATCTGCAACTGTAGTGATTATAAGGACTGCTGGGAGTTCTTCGTGAACCTTTCTCTGGATTGCTACATTCTGGATGTCCTAATGCGCGATCTCACCGAACATGACAAACGGCCTTCATCTTTTCTTGTTTACCTGTATGTATGGAGACGGAGCCTCGGCGCGGGTCAGAAAGTCGCATCGCTGAGCTATCAGGAGATAGCGGATGGCACGGGATTGTCAAAGTCCGCCGTGCAAAGCGCTGTGAGACTGCTCAAGAGGCGAAGGCTAATCTACGTTTCACTGAAGAACCCGACTGCTACTCCGATCTATAGAGCAGAACGTCCCTGGATTCGGCGAAAGCAAGGCTGACGGGCGGCCCCGACAGGAGCGGAATGACCATCTTATGGCGGGACAATAGGTTGACCGCTTTGCGTGGTCGCCCCCGTTGAACAAGGCGATCGGCGACCAACGGGCAGTGATAGACTAATTTGGGTGCGCGAGGCTGTATTTTACATGTATCTCCGCACCGGAAAAGTTCGGAGGCTCACGCATGCGCCCGCAAAACGCCGAAGTTGTGGATTTAGCGGCAGAAGCGAACAGCTCAGCGCGCTATAACAATCATCCAATTACCGAGCTTAACGATCATGTTGTTCGAATAAGCGTGATGACGGAGCCATACCATTGGCACTATCACCCTGATTCTGATGAGACCTTTCTCGTCGTCGAGGGACGACTGCGAATCGATTTTGAAACTCACTCAATTGATCTTGGCGAAGGTCAGCTTCTAACTGTCAGGAGCGGAATTCGCCATCGCACTCTGCCAATAGGGGGCAGGTCAGTGAACCTTACGATCGAGCGGATCAAGACCGACACCATCCGCGTGGACGCGGCGCCATCGGCAAGCCCTTGAACCCTGTCCTTCCAAGACGCAAGAGTCTGTCATCGCGGGACGAGTCATTCCATCAAATGTGTGCACGAACAATTCTGCAGTCGTTCCGCCCGCATAGACCGTGGACACCGCCTTGTCGATATTGGCTCTGACGACCAGTTCTATTTCGTCTGAATTCACAGTAGGCCTCTCTCCGACTACATATATGCCAGGAGGTCCCAGCTCCCGACTAGCAGTTTGTTGAAAAATACCGTTCCGCTGCAACTTTGATTTGAAGAAACTCGTCTGAGAGAAGGAAGGCCGAGGAGGCGAGCGAATGCGCGGCGACGATGACCAGCAAGAAGGAATGTTCAGCTACATTTCTCCAGAGAAGCGCGTACCCGCAGATCATCCGCTGCGACCGCTGCGCAAGATAGTGGACGAGATTCTAAAAGAGATGTCGCCGAAGTTTCAGAAGCTGTACTCCAAAGTGGGGCGCCCCTCGATTGCGCCAGAGCGACTGTTGAGATCGCTGCTGTTGCAGATCTTTTATTCGGTACGCAGCGAGCGAATGCTGATCGAACAGCTACAGTACAACCTATTGTTCCGGTGGTTCGTAGGGATGGAGATGGACCAGACGGTGTGGAACCACGCGGTATACAGCAAGAATCGGGAGCGTTTGCTGAACGAAGAGATTGCGGAATCGTTTTTCCAGCGGGTGCTGGAACGTGCCAAGCCGTACATGTCGGATGAGCATTTCACGGTGGACGGAACGTTGATCGAAGCTTGGGCCAGTCATAAGAGTTTCCGGCCCAAGGACGGATCTGGAAAACCTCCCGACGTGGGAGGCGATGTGGACTTTCGCGGAGAGAAGCGCAAGAACCAGACACATGAATCAACCACCGATCCGGATGCCCGGTTATTCACCAAGTCCCGAGGAAGCGAGGCGAAGCTGAGCTACCTGGGACATGTATTGATGGAGAATCGAAACGGGCTATTGCTGCAGACCTTTCTGAGCGAGGCGAGTGGAAGAGCGGAGCGGGATGCTGCGCTGCTGATGGCGGAAGCGCTCCCAGCCGGAAAGCGCGTGACCTTGGGAGGCAATAATGTCAAACATGTGGGAATCCTATCAGAAGTCCCGATAAACGCGGTTCGCGGAGATGTGAAGTTTTGGTTCAAGTGGACCGTTACCCGACTTACCAGGAGTTGACGCGTCGGATGGTAATGAGTATTATCCGCTCACTTTAGAGGATCACATTGAGCCGACGAGCCCCCGTCGCACCCCTTTGGTCGCTCACCCTTCCCTTTCTCATTCTTTTGGGAGGCTGCGGCGGAAACAATTCGTCCACCCCTCCACCTCCTTCGCCACAATCCGTAACAGTTACGGTCTCGTCATCAAGCTCAACCATGTTGCTCGGCAGCACACAACAGTTCACGGCCACCGTAAAGGGTACATCGAATACGGCGGTAACTTGGAGTGTGAACGGGGTTTCGGGCGGGAATTCAACGGTGGGAACAATATCGAGCACTGGTCTTTATACCGCGCCCCAAGACTTGGCGAACCCCGCAATTGTCACAATCCAGGCTACGAGTCAGGCGAGCAGTTCAGTGAGTGGCAGCGCGCCTCTGACGATAACTAGCGACATCGGAGTAACTGTAGCGACAAATCCCTCAGGGATGTCCTCGGTCTTTCCGGGAGGAACGGTCCAACTCCTTGCCACAGTCACCAGCGCCGGACATCCCGACACTAACGTCAATTGGGCGGTCAACGGGGTGGCGAACGGGAATTCGATCGTAGGGACCCTCACAGCCATGGGTGCCGACGCAGCCTTGTACACCGCCCCCGCCACCGCGCCCAATCCCGGTTCGGTCAGTGTCACGGCAAACTGTGTGGCTGACTCATCCAAGTCTGGAAACCTTTCGGAGACAATCCAGAGTTGCGCGTTGAATGGAACGATTGGATACGTAGCTCCGCCTGTGTACGTGCCGCCTTCCGGGTCCACATGCGACGTCTCTGATCTGAGCACGCTTGCGACCTGTGTCGCTGCATTACACAGCGGCGCAACTGCGAACGTGAGATTTACGGCGACGATTAACTGTAGCGGCAATGGAACTTGCCTCGTTGATCTCACAAACGTACATGGTCCGGTCACGGTTTTTGGGGCGCCAGGTGTCAACGTAGGATTCCTGCGAACAGACTCCTATACCTATCCTATCGTGAACATCAGTGGGGCGAGTGATATAACCATTGCCAACTTGACATTCGACGAGGGGCCAGACGATCCGGCGTGCACACCGGTGCAGGTGAATGGTTCCTACACTTATCCCTGCCAATCTACGCTCGGGATCGATCACTCCTCTAACATCCTGTTAAAACAAATAAGCATCTTGCACTCAAAGGATCATGCGATTGCGTTTTCCGCCACGCAGGGCATGACCATTCGGGATAGCCAAATTGACGATGCCGGCGTCGACGGGATTTGGAGCGGTTTCAATCAATCTTTGCAGTCGAATAACGTCTCGATAACAAACAACCTGATTCAAAATGTAAAATCGAATGGAATCTACCTGAGTTTTACCCAGAACACGAACATCAGCGGGAATACGTTGCAGCACAATCATCACGTGGCGCTGTTTAACGAGTGTAATGGCCTGTGTCCAGGGGGACAGATCGATATGCTGGACAATAGCTCCCTACAGATCTACTCGAACCAAATCATCAATGGTCAAATCGACTTGAACAATGCGACCGGGCAGACGGACGGAATCGAAATCGCGGACCCAAATCAAAGCGTCAGGATCACGAACAACATCATCGCAAACAACCTTGGGGCGGGCATCGGGGCAGACCCAGGGACAACGGGCACGAATTTCCAGATCACAGGCAACAAGATATATAACAACGGCACCAACCTTTACGGGCTCTCCGGCACAGGGATTCAGGAATCCGGTGATTGCTTCACGCAATAGCTGGGTGTCGCTCGCACTTTATACTATGTTTGTCCCCGCCTTGTAGCCTTCATTCAGTAGAAAACTTCGATGTATCCAGCCAGATTCCCCGCTAAAACTTACAAGGCAAGTGTCGACCATCGGAGCTTTCCACAAGTCCTGGTGCATTCGATACAGGTCGATGCAACACCATCTGATGTAAGTCTGCTGTGTAAAGGTGGTGTTGGCATGAGGCCAGGACAACGAAAACTTTCTGCGATCGAGAAGGGTGACGGTTGGACGCGGTGGAAGGCGGGACAGTCGCTGCATGAGATTGGGCGCGTCTGTGACAAACCACATAGCCGCATTCGTTCGAATAAAAGGGACGATTTGCCCGACTGATGAAAGTCCGGTCCTGGAGTAAAGAACAGGCGTCGGAGCCGGCTCCAAACTCCTACATGATTTCCTCCGTGAATATACAAGTCCATGTTTGCGCCTCAGGGCGCATAATTTAGAATCCGGAAGGGGACTACTTAACATGCGGCGTTCAATCTGGGCATTCAGCGTGGCAGTCGTGTTTTTCTTTGCATGTCTGGCAGAGGCGAAGGAAATTCCTATGATCTCAGATCCCAGCGTTCCTGCTGCTGCCGGGAGTGTCAGCCTCAACAAAGACAAAAAGAACCAGAATTTCAAATGGAAGGTCCAGGTCCACCATTTGGCCAAACCCACATCCCTCAACCCGCCGAAACAGACTTACGTCGTCTGGATACAAACAAAAGACGGTCAGCCGGAAAATCAAGGGCAACTGCGAGTGAATGATAAGTTAGAAGGCAGCCTGGAAAACAACTCGCCCCGCGAGCAATTTGACATCTTTATAACGGCGGAAGACAATCCCGCCACACCGTCTCCTTCAGGGTCAAGCCTCCTGCGTGCGACCGTCGCACCCTGACTTTCTAAAAACGGCTCTGAGCAAGAATTCGTAGAGACCGGCATTTTAGGCTGCCTTCTGAAGAACGATGAATTCAGTTTTGGTGAAGGCCATGCGTTGGGCCTTGAGCAACAGATAGCCGAGATTCTGGTAACCGCGGCCCCTTCTAAGAAGGGTTTTGATGTTGCCGTTGATGGCTTCCACCACTCCGAAAGGTACTTTGGTGCGGCAGTAGTTGAGGATGCCGTCCAGGTGATCCAACAGCATGTAGGCGAGTTTTTGAAAGGGTTCCAACCGTTGCCAGCGCAGTTGATCGATCCAATTTTGCAGATAGCGCAGCATGGCCCCTTCATAGCGGTAGGTCCACAACCGCTCCAAGCTTTCCTTCAGAAGGTAGGCTTTCATCACCCGCCGGTTGAGGGCGAACAAATTGTTTAGCTGCTGCCGTTTCTGGCTGTCCAGATTCATCCAGCGCGTCAACAGCAGCCAGCGCTTGCCCTTCACTACACCGCGCATGCGCCCGCCTTTACGGAAAAACTCCGCCCGGCGCACTTCATCGATGGCTTTGTTGGCGTGCTGCAAAACGTGAAACTTGTCGTAGACGATGCGGCAGTTCCGCGCCCATTGTTCAATGCTGTTGGTGAAGGGCCGCCACATATCCACGCAAGCCGCCTCCACTCGTTTCCGTTGGGTAGCGCTTCGTTGTGTCCGGAAAAATTCATCGAGTGTTTCCTGTTTGCGGTCCTGCCCAAACCACAAGGGTTCGCCGGTATCCAAGTTACTGACCACGGTGATGAACTTCATCTGCTTGCCGAAGTAAATCTCATCCACACCCATTTGAACGAGCGGGTCTTTGCGACGCACGGCACTCCAGCGCTGCAGATACCGCAGGTCGATCGCTCGCACGGTGCTGGCTGCCAGTCGGAACTGTCGAGCCACTTGGCGAACCGACGCGCTTTCGCACGCCAACCCTACGGCTTCCTCGAAGCGCTTACTAAAAGGCGCTTTACTCGGTAGTTGCGGCACCTTCTCAACCCTTACCCCGCATTGCGGACAGCACACCCGATACACTTCGATGATCACCGTCGTCCGATACTCGCCCCACGGCAAATCGCGCACCTCGCGCTCGTTGCAATCCTGCGCATCGCTAAACTTTCGTCCGCATCCCGAACAGATCAGTTTCCGGTTCCCCCGCTTGCGCCGCACCCATAAACGCAGGGTTTTGGCGGCTTCATTGAGTTCGTGCCGGTAGACTCGGTAGCCCGGCCATCCCAGGATTTTCGTGAAGTCGTTGTCGCGCATTCCGCCGAGTCTAGCCGAACCGCACCCTCGACCGAAACCCGCTCATCTATTGTGGTTTTACGAATTCCTGCTCAGAGCCCTAAAAACAGAAAAGGGCGCTCCTTTCAAATACAATCCCTCGCGATTGAGGATCGTAATTGAGCAAAGTTGGCTCAGTGAGTAAGGACCGGGTCAGATTTCTTAGGGCCTTCACGGCTCTGCTCAAACGAGCCGGCGTTGCGTGGTTGGCGGACGATGCCCCCAGGTTCGGAGCCGCGTTGGCGTTTTACACATTATTTTCCCTGGCTCCGGTACTAATCGTCGCGGTGTCGATTGCAGGATTTGTATTCGGAGCCAAAGCCGCGCAAGGGGAAATAGTTCGGCAGTTTCAAGGGTTGATGGGGACGCAGGGCGCCGCTGCAATCGAAACAATCATTCAGAACACCGACCGACCTGCGCTAGGATTATTTTCAACCACGCTCACCCTGCTTGCGATACTCGTTGGAGCTTCAGGAGCCTTCAATGAACTTCAGGATGCTCTCAACGCGATTTGGAAGGTGGATAGCAGTGCAAAAAATTTCTGGTCGGTCATCGCCAGGCATCGGTTTTTCTCGCTCGGTTTGGTCATTGCTACCGGATTCCTGTTACTCACGTCCCTAGTTGTCACCGCCTCTCTGTCGGCTGCGGAAAGGTTCATGAGCTATTTACTCCCTCTATCAGTTCTTCTTTTGCAGTCCGTAAACGTTGTCTTCTCCTTTAGCATGATTGCAATCCTATTCGCACTCATTTTCAAATTCATTCCGGACACGACAATTCGATGGCGTGATGTCCGAATGGGGGCGGCAGTCACCTCCGTTCTGTTCACGGTAGGCAAGGTGCTGATCGGTTTCTATTTAGGTCACTCGGCGTTAACGTCGGCTTATGGCGCCGCTGCGTCGCTTGTCGTTTTCCTGATCTGGATTTACTACTCGGCGCAAATCCTGCTCTTCGGAGCTGAACTCACGCACGTCTACGCGCTAGAGTACGGATCACGAACGAAAACATGGTTAGAAAACCATCATCAACATCGCTACCGTAGGGTGATTAAAAAAAAGACAATCGGGTCTTGCGTATATATACATCTACTCCTGGCAGATGCAAAGTTGTCGCATCCCGCCCAACTCCCGTCTGCGCTAGGATACTCGGCATGACGAAGCGCCGCAGAATCGCCGTATTTTTGATCGTCATTGCTGCCAGTCTTCTCTTCGCATCGATCTTCCTGACACCTGTTTTCTTGAACCTGGATCACTACCGTCCCCAGATCATCTCTTACTTCGAACAAAGCACCGGGAAAAAGGTCGAAATCGAACGCCTGGCAATCTCATTCTTTCCGCGCACCACCATCCACATCCAAAACTTTGGCGTAAAGAGCCCACCTCTATTTCCGTCCAGCTATATTCTGAAAGTCCCGCAAGCCGATGTCGTTGTTGATTTCTGGCCGCTACTGCGCCGTAGCATTGTCATTCGGTCACTGGTGCTGCAAGAACCTGTCATCAATCTGATTTCCGATCCCGATGGCCCGTGGAACTTCGAGAACCCGCAAACCCAAAATTCCAAGAACCTCTTCCCCCTCGGCATTATCGACAAGATGGTGATTAACCGCGGCCAATTGATCCTCTCGAACCTGCTTCCTTCCGACGCCCAAGGCCCGGTCTTCATGGAAGCCCACGAAATCTACAGTGAACTCGACCATGTGGATTTGGCCGCCATCGTCAATCCTGCCTCCCCTTCTCTGAATGGCCAAGGTCACTGGAAGGCGGCCCGATTGCGCTTTGGCGCGGTCGAGACCACCAACGTAAATGCCAGGTTTCGCCTGGAATCGAAGGAGATTATTTTCACCGACTTGAATGCTGACGCCTATTCCGGCAAGGCTACCGGCGACTTCTCCGTAAGCTTCGCAAAGCCAACCGCCAGTTTCAAAGCCGATGCGCGCATGAGTGGCATCAACATGACCCGCCTTCTCGCCTCCTTCCACGAGGAGCGCGGCAGGATCACCGGAATCCTCGCAGGCGACCTCAAACTACTCGGCAATATCGAACACACCAACAACCCACTCGCGCACATGAGCGGAGTAGGCCACGTGAAGGTCACCAACGGTCAGGTTCCCAGCCTGATGCTCAACGCCAACTTGATGAAGCTAGCGCACTACAACAACCTCGGGCCCGCCAAGGAAAATCCCGCTTCCTTCTCCTCCATCTCCACCGACCTCGAGTTAGAAAACCTGCGCATCACCAGCAAATTGATCGATATTGACGGCTACGGCGTGGATGTTGACGGCTCCGGTAGCGTAAGCGTCTCTGGCTCCGACGACCTCGACTATCAGGGCGTCGCCACCATCACCACCAAGCAGGCTTTCTTCACCAACACCTTTGCTCACTTCGCGGGAGCCAAACTAGTCGACGGCAAGCTAACCTTCCCCTTCCGCATCGAAGGCAAAATCGAAGACCCCAAATTCTCAAAGGGATCGAAAGAATAAGTGCGTTCTGGACTTACGAGCATTCGCATTAATCGTGGACGATACGCAATTCAAGGAGCTGGTGAATTCGGCCCCTGGTGAGTCTAGTTGTCGGTTCTTACCCGAGTATTGGTCTTTTCCCAAAAGACTCTCGTGGCTGCAAAAAGCACCTCTCGGCAACCTTTGAACATGGCGCGAAAACGCTGACGCTCCGCTATTGCCGCCGCTGAATAGTGGCCCCTGCTTGGTCTTGGCTCGCCGAATCCGCTCGATCCCTTCAGCCCGTCTTTGGTCCGATACTCAAGCCGCCGTGCAACCTGCAGTCCGTTTCGCATTGCCGGCGAGCCACAAGCCGTGCCACGGGCTTAAAACATGACGAGCGGCGACGCCGAATAGTTATCATGCTTGACGCAAGCGCCAGTATGCGCGGCGTCGTTGGCCCTCCCTTATGGCCAATTGCGATAGCTCTTGCCCGGCACGCATCTTATGCCGGCGGCGAAAATAGTGACCTTGCGTTGGTCTTATTTTCCGACCATGTAATCGAGCACACGGATTTCCCCCAAGGTAATGCCGCCCTCCAACGAAAATTAGAGGAAATCGGCAACAACCCAGCGTTTCCGATGCCGAGTAAGGCAGGTGATTCGAGAATCTATGACGTCCTGAAGGAACAGGTTCTTAAATTGGAGAATCCCACCTCCGCTGGCAGCACGGCGAGAGCAAAAAATCACGGACGTGCTATCTAGTTCGATGATTCGGGTTTTCACGATTCTCGTAGACCCCGTTCCAGGGCGGCGTTCGAGCTCCGGGCTGGACGATTTCGTGAGAGTCGTCAAAGGGTCGGGGGGCAAGGTATTTGGTCCAGTTGATTCAAACAATCCCGCATTCCAAAAAAAGACAACAATCGCAGGAACTCAAAAAGCGATGGAAGACCGGCTGAAGAATTTCTATCGAGGGATGTTTGAAAATGATGTGCTGATGGTCGAAGGACCGTTGACAGGCCAGAAATCCGAGATTGTGGAACTGTCACTAACGGACTCGGCCCGAAAACCACTGAAAAAACCCGAAATACAGTTTCCTCACGAAGTGGGACCTTGTGATGCGGTCAAACCATAGATCCTTCCATGAGAAGGCCGATTGATGTCAAGGCACACTTTTTCTTTCTTCTTTCCGTGAGTCTGTTTCCAGTCAGCCAAGCCGCCTCTGTCGCCATCCTTCCATCCGCACTGTTTTGTGAGCGATATTTGCTCGGTGCAAGTTGGGTGTTCTCGTTTCAGTAGGTGCTGCTACCTGATAATCGACCTCTCTTCCCACCGTTTCGGTGAGAGTCGGGCCCCAGGACTTAGTCGCAGTCACCTGGACTCGGCGGTCGAGCTCGGCTGTCCGGATCGAAACTCTCTAAGCCACTGCCCGCATCGCTTTCTGGCTATTGCGCAATGGTTCGTACACCTCTCCGCTTACCCACAACCGATGCAGCAGTACCGCCAACTTTCGAGCCACGGCAACCACCGCTCGTTTCTTGGCATTTTTTCCACCTCGCTCCGCAAGCTTTAGTCCCCATCTCCGTAGATCACTATCTTCTCCAAAAGGCCCCAGAATGTAGTGTGCTCCTTGCACCATCATCGTTCGCAAATATCGGTCTCCTTCTTTGCTGATACCCTTCTGGGGTTCGCTCTCCCCGGAGTTCCTCCGGCCAGGTCTCAATCCTAGAAAACAACCTACCTCGCGACTCTTCAGAAACCGGTGGGGGTCCTCGATCGTCAGGACATAGGTCAGCGCGATCTGCGTTCCTACACCCTTCACCTGCTTGAGCAAGGACACTTGCGGATACACTTCCTTGGCGATTTTCTCCATCCGTTCGTCGTATTCCTTGACGCGTTCGTTCAGCGATTCGATTTCTTTGAGCAGCGGCTCCAGAACCTCACGCAACTCCGCGTTCAATTCCGCGGCCAGCTCCCGGTTCACCTGCTGCGTGCCACATTTGGGCAGCCGTTGGCCATACGATTTCACCAACCCGCGTACTGCATTCACCAACGCCGTTCGAGCACTCACCAGTTCGGCTCGCGCCCGGATCACCGTCAGATGGATTTGCGCCTTGGCACTGCGATGGCGCACCGGCCCCAACAGTTCGGGATCGATTCGCGCCAGCCGTGCCAGTGTCCGCGCATCGTGTCGATCATCTTTTCGATTGCTCTTGGTGATCAATTCCACTTTTTGCGCGTGCGCCACGATCCGTTTGTGTCCCAGCTCCGCTAACAGCCGGCTCACCCATGGCGAATGTGTTCCAGTCTCCATGGCGATGAGGCTTCGCGGTATCTTTCCAAACGTCTGCTTCATCGCTTCGGGTGTCGTCGCTACTTTTTGTTCCAGAAGGATTTTCCCTGCTTCATCCAAGACACAATAGAACGACCAGCGATCTCCTAGATCCACACCGATCGTTAGCTTTTGCTCCTTGAAAATTTCGTTTCTAAATACCTGCATAGTGCTAATCTTTTTCATAGCCGGTCTCCTTTCATTGCGCCTTGAGCGCGTCATTCATTGGGAGCGTATCGCATCCCGCTGGAGACCGGCCTTCTCATCCCATCTGATAAGTCGCATTACCGTCCATGTGGTTTTGGACCCATATCCACTTTCCGGGTCGCCAACTTACAGTCGACTTTCTTCCCCGTCCGCGCTAAATTCCACTACCGTTCGTGCTCGTTCACTCCGTCAAAATCAAACGCAAAGGAAAAAACATGAAGCGACCCGTCCCCGCTCCAGTCGTTGCGTCTTTGTCTCTCGCCTTAGCGATTCTTGCATTCGCGTTCTCAGCCTCTTCCACTCTCGCGGCAACTCTACCGCTCCAAATCGGTCAACAGACCGCCACCACCGGCACTACGAACGTGCGCGCCACCGCCGATGGCACACTCCTTGGCACGCAACCCAGATTTGCTGTCGGCAGGATCGTAGCCGGGCCGACTACCGTGTCGGGCAATTCCGTGACGTGGTACAAAGTCTCCTTCAATCAGGGCGTATCTGGCTGGGTTGGCGCCGACATGCTCATCGACGGCCTACCTATTCCCAAAACCGTCAACGTCGGTACCGGCGAAAACCAGAACATGGTGCTCGACGAACTCGGGAACATCGAGATGGCCTTCACCAGCAGCTTCGACTCGAACCATAACGCCACCTACTCCTTCACCGAATCCACAAACCAGGGACTCACATTTGCCGAGCCGACTGTTCTGCCGATGGCGACGCACTTCGTAGTCCCAGCGCCCAATGGCCCACAAGTCGCCGCTGAGCGTAATGGAGCCATCGATATCGTCTATACCTGCCCATCGATAATTTGTCACTTCGATATCGGGAACCCAGGCGTCGCGCTCATTCGCTCCCTGGATCATGGCGTAACGTGGTCCGCTCCGATTCAAATCAGCGTGCCGCCTCATCCGTCCGAATCCGGCGCGGGAGACCCAGTAATCGCCGCATGCGGCGCGGGCGTCACAGTTGCCTGGACGGATGACGGCGTCGGCTCCAACAGGTCGCAGCTCAACGACGACCTCTTCGTCGTTCAGGTACTCAACGGAGTTCCCAGTGCGCCAATTAATGTCACTTTCACCACGGGCAGCGAACACCAACCGCAGATCGTGGTGAATCCGCAAGGCACCGTCTATTTGAGCTGGGTCGGCGACCCTGACGATGTGGGCGAGAGTGACGGTATTAGCATCGGCCCGGTAAAATTCGCCTCCTTACCGAACTGCGCCGCCGTTCAGCAGTAACTTCGAGCGCCGAACGAATCTCGAATCGCCACGAGGCCGCACTAGGACGACGGCCTGAAGATCGCTCTGTTTGATTCTTTTTGATTTCTAGAGGCATCTGGCGAAGGCTCCGCGAGCTTCGGTCAATTCAAATGGACGGTTACCGCGTCTACCAGGACTGTGGCCATTACTAGTGGCCGACCACTCCGGCCGGAATCTCGATGCTTGCCCGGAGTGGTCGGACCGGGCTGTAACATTTGACAGTTCGAGCATCGCTACGCGTAGCTGTAAGGTAATTAATTGTTCGAGAGCGTTGCGATTCTTTGAGAAGGATGATTCGATGACAAAACCACTTATACTCACAATTCTACTCGCCGGATTTCTGTGCGCGCCAGCATTTGCGCAGAGCGTGGAAATATTTGGAGGAGCCCAGTACGAACACCTACAGCCCAGCTATAACGCGGTAGGGTGGAACGCCTCGTTGACTGGAAACTTCAAGCACGTTCTGGGAATAACAGGTGACTTTAGTGGTGTTTACAATTCGCACAGAACTAATTCTTCGGTTTATACATATACGGTTGGTCCCGTCCTCACAGCGCGCCTGCCAGTAGTTCAACCCTTCGTGCATGCCCTGTTTGGTGGCGCGACAATCTCGGCGAGAGGGACCAGCGACAACGCCTTCGCCATGCTCGTTGGCGGCGGACTGGACATCGGGCTTCGGAAGGGGATCGGAATACGCCTGGTGCAGGCAGATTGGCTTCTGACTAAGTTCGGCGGCGAGACCCAAGACAGACAGGGCAGGGTTTCCGCTGGCATAGTTATAAAGTTCTGAGATGGCCTTCGATTCGTTGTTGATGGTCTGCGCTCATTGCACGGTTTCCACCAGTAGACCGACTAACGCATACGTGCGACATTAAGCCGCTCACAATGGGAAAGCCCGCGGTCGCCCGTCCTGCAATTCGGTATTTCACGTTGCGCGTCCCGCATCCACACAAAGTTCTGCGTCTGTCCGTCCGGTCAACTCCTGTGTAGTCGGGTAACCGTCCACTTGAACCAACACTTCACATCTCCGCGAACGGCGTTTATCAGATGGGATGAGAAGGCCGGTCTCCAGCGGGATGCGATACGCTCCCAATGAATGACGCGCTCAAGGCGCAATGAAAGGAGACCGGCTATGAAAAAGATTAGCACTATGCAGGTATTTAGAAACGAAATTTTCAAGGAGCAAAAGCTAACGATCGGTGTGGATCTAGGAGATCGCTGGTCGTTCTATTGTGTCTTGGATGAAGCAGGGAAAATCCTTCTGGAACAAAAAGTAGCGACGACACCCGAAGCGATGAAGCAGACGTTTGGAAAGATACCGCGAAGCCTCATCGCCATGGAGACTGGAACACATTCGCCATGGGTGAGCCGGCTGTTAGCGGAGCTGGGACACAAACGGATCGTGGCGCACGCGCAAAAAGTGGAATTGATCACCAAGAGCAATCGAAAAGATGATCGACACGATGCGCGGACACTGGCACGGCTGGCGCGAATCGATCCCGAACTGTTGGGGCCGGTGCGCCATCGCAGTGCCAAGGCGCAAATCCATCTGACGGTGATCCGGGCGCGAGCCGAACTGGTGAGTGCTCGAACGGCGTTGGTGAATGCAGTACGCGGGTTGGTGAAATCGTATGGCCAACGGCTGCCCAAATGTGGCACGCAGCAGGTGAACCGGGAGCTGGCCGCGGAATTGAACGCGGAGTTGCGTGAGGTTCTGGAGCCGCTGCTCAAAGAAATCGAATCGCTGAACGAACGCGTCAAGGAATACGACGAACGGATGGAGAAAATCGCCAAGGAAGTGTATCCGCAAGTGTCCTTGCTCAAGCAGGTGAAGGGTGTAGGAACGCAGATCGCGCTGACCTATGTCCTGACGATCGAGGACCCCCACCGGTTTCTGAAGAGTCGCGAGGTAGGTTGTTTTCTAGGATTGAGACCTGGCCGGAGGAACTCCGGGGAGAGCGAACCCCAGAAGGGTATCAGCAAAGAAGGAGACCGATATTTGCGAACGATGATGGTGCAAGGAGCACACTACATTCTGGGGCCTTTTGGAGAAGATAGTGATCTACGGAGATGGGGACTAAAGCTTGCGGAGCGAGGTGGAAAAAATGCCAAGAAACGAGCGGTGGTTGCCGTGGCTCGAAAGTTGGCGGTACTGCTGCATCGGTTGTGGGTAAGCGGAGAGGTGTACGAACCATTGCGCAATAGCCAGAAAGCGATGCGGGCAGTGGCTTAGAGAGTTTCGATCCGGACAGCCGAGCTCGACCGCCGAGTCCAGGTGACTGCGACTAAGTCCTGGGGCCCGACTCTCACCGAAACGGTGGGAAGAGAGGTCGATTATCAGGTAGCAGCACCTACTGAAACGAGAACACCCAACTTGCACCGAGCAAATATCGCTCACAAAACAGTGCGGATGGAAGGATGGCGACAGAGGCGGCTTGGCTGACTGGAAACAGACTCACGGAAAGAAGAAAGAAAAAGTGTGCCTTGACATCAATCGGCCTTCTCATGGAAGGATCTTTGATCGCTCCGATCTGGTAACTTTGCAGGAATGACGAAGGTAACGAGAGATCGGCTCGCGCCTACACGTCGATGTGATCTTAGATAGGGGCGCACATGATTCGTTTCTTTGTCTTGATGATCTTCTGGGTCAGCTCGTTTGCCCAAGATCAAGTCAAGCTGATGACGGCCCAGCAATTTCAAGCCATACCCACTAAGCCCGCCGATCAACGGATTGCCTATGGGAGCGAGCTTGATCAGTTCGGTGAACTCCGACTTCCCGGAGGTTCTGGACCCCACCCGGTTGTCATCCTCATACACGGAGGGTGTTGGCGGGCGGATTTTTCAAATTTGCATGAGCTGGGACCGATTGCTGAAGCGCTCAGAGATCAAGGAATCGCTACTTGGAACCTTGAGTACAGGCGTCTCGGCCAAGCGGGAGGGGGCTGGCCGGGAACATATCTCGATATCGGACGAGGGGTTGATCAGTTGCGGACAATTGCCGCAAAGAATGGGCTGGACCTCTCGCGAGTGATCGTCCTTGGGCATTCTGCGGGCGGGCATCTGGCGATGTGGGTCGCATCACGGCAAAAGGTTCCCGAGGGTAGCACAATTCATTCAGCAAATCCGCTCGCAGTACGCGGGGTCATTGATCTCGCGGGAACACCCGATATGACAGCGTTTTTCCCACTCCAAAGAAGCAGCTGCGGCGGACGCGCGGTAGTTGAAGAGATGCTTGGAGGAACTCCAGCCGATGTGCCACAGAGATATGCAGTAGCTTCAGCAATCAGCATGCTGCCTCTAGGTGTAATGCAAACCCTTGTTTGGGGAGAACGTGACGAAGTTTTGCCGATTTCGATAGGCCAGACCTATGTGAAAGCCGCAAAGCAGCACAACGAAAACGTCAACCTACTCAAATTCGAGGGCATCGGACACTTCGAAGTCGCTACGGCATTGCCTCCCTCATGGCCACTCGTAGAAAAAGAAATCTTGCGGATGCTGTCAAACTGAGTGGCCTACCGCAGAAAATTGATACCTCGACGATTGGAAGCTCTCATCAACTCCCGATAAGTCGGATAACCGTCCACTTGAACCAAAACTTAACATCTCCGCGAAGCGCGTTTACCAGGCATCCAACCTATTGGGTGCAAGAGGCAACCAAGCATTGACTGTCGTTCCTTTGCCGGGCGCAGATTGAATGCTGAATTCCCCGCCAAGTAACCGTACCCGCTCCTCCATGCTCTGGATACCGATTCCCTTTTTCTTGGTTACGTCTTTCATGTCGAACCCACAGCCTTTGTCGAGTACACGCACTAATAATTTTCCACCATCCAGCTGCAAAATCACGAAGGCCTGTTGCGCGCCACTGTGTTTTTTCAAATTCCGAAGCCCTTCTTGAACAATGCGAAAAATACATAAAGCAGTGTCTGGATGGACCGAACCCGGAGTATCATCTGAGCTAAAGTCAATTTCGAACCCATGTTGGGCAGTAAATTCCCTACACAAGGCACTGACAGCGGGGATTAGCCCTAGACTCTCGAGCTTGGCCGAATGTAGCCGGTGAGACAGGGTATGAAGGTCAGTTCCCAGGTTGCTCAGAGAATCTATGGCCTCGCGTAATTGCCTGTCCTCTTTTTCTGGAGAAGTAGAATACCTTTTTGCCAGATCTTCCAGATGCAGAGCAATAAGGGCCACTCTTTGGCTAAAGTCATCGTGGAGTTCACGGGCGATGCGGGCACGTTCCTGTTCCTGGGCCATGAGGAGACGGCCGCTGAGAGCCTGCCGCTCTTCCCGGGTACGATGCAGTTCGGTTACGTCAATCGAAATGCCAACAAGATAGACTGGGCAGCCAGGCTTACGAACGACATTGACGACTTGACGGAGCCAAGCGGTATGGCCATCGGCGGCGAGCATGCGGTAGTCGAATTCGTAATTGCGGCCTTCCTCAACAGCTTTGCTGCTGTCGCGTAGAACCCATCCACGATCGTCGGGATGAATGCGATTCTTCCAGAGGTCCTGGTCGTTGAGCCACGCGTGCACCGGGAATCCGAGGATTTCCTCGACCTGACCAGAGACGAAGGTGGTGCGAAAGGTGGGAACATCGGCGGTCCACACGACAGCCCGAATGGACTCGAGAGTGCGGCGTTGGAGTTCTGCGGATACCTTATATTCCGAGATGTCCATGTGGGAGGCTAGGGCGCCACCTTCGGGAGAGCGCCAAGGGGTAACCGTGAGAAGAAACCAACGGGAAATCTCCGGGGCGTCACAGCGATACTCGCAGCGGAAAATGGGCGAGGCACCACTAAGCACGGAGAGTAGGCCATCAAGTATGGAACCTGCCTCCGGGCAATCTGCAGCGGACCTACGGCAGACGTCAACATAATTGACGCCGACGGTGATGGAAGGTAGGAGACCACCATTGTCGCGGCCGAAGCGGGTCCAGGCATCGTTAACGGCGACAATATTGCCGCGTTTATCGAGAAGAGCGGCGTTGGTATCGAGAGAAGCCAAAAAGGCAGCTCGATGACCCGTGGGAGACTCAACTTCCGCGGGACGCCGTGTTGGTGCAGGTTTCATCCGGAAAACCTCAATAGAAAACTCGCGGGAAGCCGTTGAATTGAACTTAGAATATAACAAGTGAATTGCACGTACAAGAAAGGGGGAGTGGGCGGGGGCGAATGAGCCTTACTTGTGTCGGTCTTGTGAGTTACCAGGATTCGGTCTCAACTCCTGGTAAGTCGGGTGGTTTCAATAGGTCGATGCAACACTGAACTCGAATCCACAAAGCCCTGAAAACAAACGCTAAAATCGCTCGCTAGGGTTAGATCAGTCGGAACGCCACCCTGGCCAGGTTTTGACCGAGTACAGCAAAACGGATCGGTTGCACAGGGAAAGTGTTGTCGGATCAACTGATCCGATGGTGTTGCGTCGACCGTCTGAGCCGGCACGGGTAATCGTACAAGTCGTTTTTGGCAGATTTCCACATCTCCGGTAACGGCTGCCAGCTCAGACGGTCGACGCAACACTTGCGTGAAGTTTACTCGAAGGAGTTTGAAAGCCTAAGGTCTTTCTCGGACGTTGATTCAAGCGCAGCGAGACTTGGTCGAGCTGTGCTTGAGAGATGGGGGATAGGTCGGTTCCTCGCGGGAAGTACTGCCGCAACAGTAGATTGGTGTTTTCGTTGCTGCCACGCTGCCACGGACTCTGTGGATCGCAGAAGTAGACCTGCACATCTGTGGCTATCGTAAACTCCTTGTGCTTGGCCATCTCCAGTCCGCGATCCCAGGTCAGCGAGCGTCGTAGTGTGGCGGGGAGTTTACGAACATGCTGACTCAAGGCAGTAACCACCGCTTCCGTTTCTTTGCTCCGCACTTTGATCAGCATGAGAAAGCGTGAATGCCGTTCCACTAAAGTCGCAATGTAACTGTTCTTTCCACCGCTCAGCAGATCGCCTTCCCAATGGCCAGGAATCGCTCGGTCTTCCGCCTCCGCAGGTCTTTCCCGGATGGAGATGGCATCGACGATCTGTCCACGGGACTGTCCACTGGGGCTGGCATGTCGCGAGCGGCGCATGCGTCGCTTCGAGCGCAGATGGTCCATGAGCTCTTTTTTCAGCGCTCCACGCGCTTGAATGAACAGGCTGCGGTAAATCGTCTCGTGGGACACACGCATGCTCTCGTTGTTGGGATAGTGGATCTTCAACCACCCGGAAATCTGCTCGGGCGACCAGTCCAGAATCAGTTTACGCGCAACCATTTCTCTCAACCTCGCGTGCAGGGCAAGAAGGCACTGCTTGGGCCGCAAGGCTGAGTCCCAGGCGTGGACATCCGCCGTATGGGCGCGATAGGTGGGACGGCCACCGTGGCGAGAAAGCTCCCGGCTCACCGTCGAGGCCGCTCGATCCAGTCGTCGAGCAATCTCACGAAGCGGCGAACCGGAAGCAATCCCTCGTGAGATGTCCTCGCGCTCAGCGAGGGTCAGTGCTAACTGCGAGCGACGACGAGCGATGGGCGGGATGCCCCACGAGGTAACAACACCTTGCGAATGGTGGGATGCGGTTTGCCATAAGCACGCCCGATCTCATGCAACGTCTGACCGGCTTTCCAACGGTTCCAGATATCTGCCTTGTGACTAGGCGAAAGTCTCGCCCATTTTCCTTGGGTCATAGACACCATCCTTAAAAAGAACATCCATTAGATGGTGTTGCATCGACCTGTCGAATCCACCGCGTTTACCGGGAACTATGCCAAACGGTGCGATCAGGGGATCACAACGCCGCGATGTGTACGTCCGTTTGGGCCCCCTTTGGATTGCCGAACGCACCGAGAGCTCATCGATTTACGTTGTCAAGAATCCAGATACTTCCAGAGCGCTGAGACAACGTGATCATCATGCGATCGCGAGAAATGGAAAAACCCACATTGGCCATCGATCTACCCACCATCATGCTGGGGTCATTGAAACGCGTGATCTGCGCTGGCTCGCCTATCGCCTTGCCTGACGCTGGATCGAACAACGTTCTGTAAACATTGAAATATCCAAGTTCTTCGGAAAGAAAGTAGACCGACTTGCCGTCGGCAGACCATCTGGGCTTATCGGCCCAGTGTTTTCCGTCGCTGATGCGCACCCAATTCCCTCCGGAAGCTGGAGCGACATAGATATCAGACAAAAAACGCAGAGGCGCATCTTTGATTGCTTCAAAGGCAACCCATCGAGCATCCGGCGAATAGTGGGCTTGCCACAAATCCGCATTCGATTCTGAAGGAAATACGACATGGTGTTGATTTCCTCCAGGAAAGCGATGAGCCGATGATGGAAACCTCCAAATTTCGATTCGTTGCGTTTCTGGATTTGCCCCTGTTCCCAACAGCCAGTTGCCGTCCGGTGACCAATCGCTCACAAACACGGCATTGTAGCTCTGCCCAGTCGCTTCCAATTCTTCGTGTGAAGCTGAATCCCAAACGACAAGTTTGTTTTCTCGGGTTCGAAAATTCGTGCGAAGGTATGCCAACTTCGTTCCATCGGGCGACCACTGCGGCTCGTCACGCACGTAAGGATCGTCCGCGGCAACAGGTACCTCACTGCCTGAGACAAGTGACTTTTGCCACAGTTCCCACCTTCCGCCACGGTTGCACATGAACGCGAGTTTTTTTCCGTCCTTGGAGAGATTCCCTTCCCAAGCTTCAAATCCGGATGAAGTGGCAGCCTCTCCGCTGCCAGTCAGCTGACCACGCGTTGTGTCGAAAGGGAAGATCCAGGCACGGACGTCCTCTGGCTCGCTGGTGAAGGCGAGACGTTTACCGTCTCGGGACAAAGCAAATTCGGCCTCATTGTCGGCCCCAGTCGTCAGTCGTTCGAATCCAGTGGCGCGCAGGGATGTGCGATCAATTGATAGCCGGAACACATTTCGCGCGCCGCGAAAGGTCTTTTCGAAATAAATCGTGTCGCCGGACGGAGCCCACTGAAATGCGGAGTCACGGTCCGACCATGCGGCAGTTGCCGGACCCGCCGCATCGATGGCCATTTTTCTGATCTCCGCGGGAAGTTCCATCCGGACCGGCGCTTCCTCGGAGAAGGCCGAACCCGTCCAAAACGATCGAATCGGTTCCGCATCCAGGGACCATCCCCAGAGGGTTATCCGCTTTCCGTCCGGATGCCAGGACGCCGACATAATCCAATCGTCTCGCGTGACGGCAGCGAATACCTCCCGCGGCTCACCACCTTCGAGGTCGACCACGAAAATCTTGTTGGGCAGAGCGGACCACGTGGTACGGAACATGAGGTGAAGGCCATCGGGGGACCATTTCGGATAAATGCCAAACGATGCGACTTGACGCCTGGCGTCCGCTCGACCTGTCGCCGGAACAATATAAAGACCACCTCCACCGTCTTCCGATCGATAGGCGATGTACTTTCCGTCCGGCGACCAATCTGGTTGCCAATTGTTCGCGGGTCCGTGGGTAAGCTGCACAGCGTCGCCACCGCTTACTGACTGAACCCAGATGTCCGATTTGCCGTCGTGGCTTAATGCGTAGGCGATGTATCGGCCGTCCTGAGACCACGTGGCTTCATGCTGCAGGCCGGGTTGGAACGTGATACGCGTCAGCGTTCGCTGTAGTGGGCTGCGACTTACTCCCGAGCGCAATGCCAGCCAGCCAACAATTCCTGCCAGCAGCACAATCAAGGCGCCGGCCGCCAACAGATAAGTACGGCCTCCGATTCTGTCGACTGGCTTCCTCAACTGCGGCGTTCGCGTATCCGTGACTGCGCCTTCCACCGGGCCAATGAATCGATATCCGCGCCGCGGCACTGTCTCCACAAATCGCGGACGCTCTGGGGAATCGCCAAGAACTTCCCTAATTTTGTTGATCGCGGCGTTCAGGCTGCCGTCTACGTCCACAAATGTGTCGGGCCAAAGCCTTTTCTGCAGTTCTTCACGGGTGAGCACATCACCCGGCCTTTCCAGCAAGGCCAGTAGCAATTGAAATGGTTGTTCACTCAGCCTGAGCTTAACGCCCGCCTTGCGAATCTCTCCTGCACGAGGATGTACCTCATACGTGGCGAATCGAATGATTTCGGACCTGGCGTTTGCTACGTCCATCTCAGGGAAAGCTCAATTACCTCTTAGTCTAACATCCACCTCCAAACGAATCTCCACCTAAGTCACTCAGACGAAGTTCCAACCGTCGCTTTTACATCGAGTTAGCCGTTCACGCGAATTTAAGGTCGCGCTCAGTCCGATTTGAGCCGCTATCCATTGAGGTAGCAGGGCCCGCCCTCGAAAGTCGCTCCCGCGCCACATGCGCCAGGAGACGACATGAATCCTCCACTGGCATCTCAACGGCTCAAACCAGAAGCAGCCTTCGCTGTCCGAGTGCGAGTGGCGCTGGCGCTGCTCGCCTTGATCTTGGTTCCTCCTCACGGCCTCGCCGCACGCGACGCACACCAATCGTCGGGTGGCATCAATGTCCTCGTATACAACTACGCAAGGGTTCCGGTGGCGATTCTGACCGCCGCTGAACGGGAAGCCGGCAAAATCCTTGGCGTCACCAGTATCGAATTGACGTGGCTGGACTGCGCACCTGCCCCCACAACCGACCAAAGGTGTCTTCGTGGCTGGACGAAACAAACCCCAGGACTGAGGCTCATCACCGGGTTCAACAAGTACCAAGCCAGGGAACTTGGTCACGCCGATATTCCCGTACTTGCAACGATCTATTACGAAAAAGTCGTGCGCCGTGTGTATGCAGAAAACGCGGAGTCAGACTTAGGGACAGTCCTTGGAGCTTTGATGGCCCATGAACTCGGCCATCTGCTTCTGACAGAGCCGAAGCATTCGACGGTCGGCGTTATGGAGCCCAACTGGGGACGCGCTCAAATCAGGTCAGCCCGTGACGGCAAGCTGGTTTTCACAGCTCAGCAAGCAGCGATGCTGAAGCGGCGCCTCGAAGTACGCGACGATGCAGACCAGGATGCACGCAGCGCAACCCTGAATATCGAAATAGATTCTGGTTACCTCGTGATCGTCCGAGGGCAGATAGAGAACTTCAACGATTTGAAATTTATTGTCGACACTGGAGTCACGAATACCCTCATCGATCGGAAGTTGGCCGACAAGCTTCGACTTCGGCGATCTACAGGAACGGTCCTCAGCTTCGCCGGTTTCAAGTCCGTTCAACAAGCAACGATTGAGGAACTTCAAGTGGGCCCACTTCGGCCTACGGATCTCCAAGTGTATGTTGCAGACTTGCTCAGGTTTTCCTCACTCGCCAGAAACGTAGACGGGATTGTCGGAATGGATGTCTTGGCGTCTGCGAAGAAATTCAGGATCGACTACGAACAGCGGACATTGTTGATAGAGCCGTCGAATCACAGTGAGCAACCTCAACCCGTTTTAAAATACATCGCGGTCCCGGCGAATATTCAGGGCCTTTCGACACGACTGCTTGTCGATACAGGATTCCCCGGTATCCTCCTTTACCGCGACCGGTTGCTCAGACGGCTCCCCGAGATGTTCATGGGCCTCCCGACCAAAATCGAATTGGGGCACCTTCATCTCGAACAGTCTGAACTGCCGCGGGTGCAAATTGGCAGCACAGCACAGACCGCCAAAGTGTTCTTGATGGACGGACCGGATTCAAACATTTTGCCTGACGTGGACGGTTATCTTGGTCCGTCATTCCTTTGCAAGAAGTGGGTCGAGTTCGATACGGAGCTGCGCAGCCTGCGTTGGCAGTGAGTTGGTGACGGACTGATTGGCACCGAGGGCTCAACGCCACGGAAAGCCTACATAGTCTCAACTCCGGTAAGGGCGTAACCGGACGCCAAACGGTGCGATCAGGGGATCACAACGCCGCGATGTGTACGTCCGTTTGGGCCCCCTTTGGATTGCCGAACGCACCGAGAGCTCATCGATTTACGTTGTCAAGAATCCAGATACTTCCAGAGCGCTGAGACAACGTGATCATCATGCGATCGCGAGAAATGGAAAAACCCACATTGGCCATCGATCTACCCACCATCATGCTGGGGTCATTGAAACGCGTGATCTGCGCTGGCTCGCCTATCGCCTTGCCTGACGCTGGATCGAACAACGTTCTGTAAACATTGAAATATCCAAGTTCTTCGGAAAGAAAGTAGACCGACTTGCCGTCGGCAGACCATCTGGGCTTATCGGCCCAGTGTTTTCCGTCGCTGATGGGCACCCAATCCCCTCCGGAAGCTGGAGCGACATAGATATCAGACAAAAAACGCAGAGGCGCATCTTTGATTGCTTCAAAGGCAACCCATCGAGCATCCGGCGAATAGTGGGCTTGCCACAAATCCGCATTCGATTCTGAAGGAAATACGACATGGTGTTGATTTCCTCCAGGAAAGCGATGAGCCGATGATGGAAACCTCCAAATTTCGATTCGTTGCGTTTCTGGATTTGCCCCTGTTCCCAACAGCCAGTTGCCGTCCGGTGACCAATCGCTCACAAACACGGCATTGTAGCTCTGCCCAGTCGCTTCCAATTCTTCGTGTGAAGCTGAATCCCAAACGACAAGTTTGTTTTCTCGGGTTCGAAAATTCGTGCGAAGGTATGCCAACTTCGTTCCATCGGGCGACCACTGCGGCTCGTCACGCACGTAAGGATCGTCCGCGGCAACAGGTACCTCACTGCCTGAGACAAGTGACTTTTGCCACAGTTCCCACCTTCCGCCACGGTTGCACATGAACGCGAGTTTTTTTCCGTCCTTGGAGAGATTCCCTTCCCAAGCTTCAAATCCGGATGAAGTGGCAGCCTCTCCGCTGCCAGTCAGCTGACCACGCGTTGTGTCGAAAGGGAAGATCCAGGCACGGACGTCCTCTGGCTCGCTGGTGAAGGCGAGACGTTTACCGTCTCGGGACAAAGCAAATTCGGCCTCATTGTCGGCCCCAGTCGTCAGTCGTTCGAATCCAGTGGCGCGCAGGGATGTGCGATCAATTGATAGCCGGAACACATTTCGCGCGCCGCGAAAGGTCTTTTCGAAATAAATCGTGTCGCCGGACGGAGCCCACTGAAATGCGGAGTCACGGTCCGACCATGCGGCAGTTCCCGGACCCGCCGCATCGATGGCCATTTTTCTGATCTCCGCGGGAAGTTCCATCCGGACCGGCGCTTCCTCGGAGAAGGCCGAACCCGTCCAAAACGATCGAATCGGTTCCGCATCCAGGGACCATCCCCAGAGGGTTATCCGCTTTCCGTCCGGATGCCAGGACGCCGACATAATCCAATCGTCTCGCGTGACGGCAGCGAATACCTCCCGCGGCTCACCACCTTCGAGGTCGACCACGAAAATCTTGTTGGGCAGAGCGGACCACGTGGTACGGAACATGAGGTGAAGGCCATCGGGGGACCATTTCGGATAAATGCCAAACGATGCGACTTGACGCCTGGCGTCCGCTCGACCTGTCGCCGGAACAATATAAAGACCACCTCCACCGTCTTCCGATCGATAGGCGATGTACTTTCCGTCCGGCGACCAATCTGGTTGCCAATTGTTCGCGGGTCCGTGGGTAAGCTGCACAGCGTCGCCACCGCTTACTGACTGAACCCAGATGTCCGATTTGCCGTCGTGGCTTAATGCGTAGGCGATGTATCGGCCGTCCTGAGACCACGTGGCTTCATGCTGCAGGCCGGGTTGGAACGTGATACGCGTCAGCGTTCGCTGTAGTGGGCTGCGACTTACTCCCGAGCGCAATGCCAGCCAGCCAACAATTCCTGCCAGCAGCACAATCAAGGCGCCGGCCGCCAACAGATAAGTACGGCCTCCGATTCTGTCGACTGGCTTCCTCAACTGCGGCGTTCGCGTATCCGTGACTGCGCCTTCCACCGGGCCAATGAATCGATATCCGCGCCGCGGCACTGTCTCCACAAATCGCGGACGCTCTGGGGAATCGCCAAGAACTTCCCTAATTTTGTTGATCGCGGCGTTCAGGCTGCCGTCTACGTCCACAAATGTGTCGGGCCAAAGCCTTTTCTGCAGTTCTTCACGGGTGAGCACATCACCCGGCCTTTCCAGCAAGGCCAGTAGCAATTGAAATGGTTGTTCACTCAGCCTGAGCTTAACGCCCGCCTTGCGAATCTCTCCTGCACGAGGATGTACCTCATACGTGGCGAATCGAATGATTTCGGACCTGGCGTTTGCTACGTCCATCTCAGGGAAAGCTCAATTACCTCTTAGTCTAACATCCACCTCCAAACGAATCTCCACCTAAGTCACTCAGACGAAGTTCCAACCGTCGCTTTTACATCGAGTTAGCCGTTCACGCGAATTTAAGGTCGCGCTCAGTCCGATTTGAGCCGCTATCCATTGAGGTAGCAGGGCCCGCCCTCGAAAGTCGCTCCCGCGCCACATGCGCCAGGAGACGACATGAATCCTCCACTGGCATCTCAACGGCTCAAACCAGAAGCAGCCTTCGCTGTCCGAGTGCGCGTGGCGCTGGCGCTGCTCGCCTTGATCTTGGTTCCTCCTCACGGCCTCGCCGCACGCGACGCACACCAATCGTCGGGTGGCATCAATGTCCTCGTATACAACTACGCAAGGGTTCCGGTGGCGATTCTGACCGCCGCTGAACGGGAAGCCGGCAAAATCCTTGGCGTCACCAGTATCGAATTGACGTGGCTGGACTGCGCACCTGCCCCCACAACCGACCAAAGGTGTCTTCGTGGCTGGACGAAACAAACCCCAGGACTGAGGCTCATCACCGGGTTCAACAAGTACCAAGCCAGGGAACTTGGTCACGCCGATATTCCCGTACTTGCAACGATCTATTACGAAAAAGTCGTGCGCCGTGTGTATGCAGAAAACGCGGAGTCAGACTTAGGGACAGTCCTTGGAGCTTTGATGGCCCATGAACTCGGCCATCTGCTTCTGACAGAGCCGAAGCATTCGACGGTCGGCGTTATGGAGCCCAACTGGGGACGCGCTCAAATCAGGTCAGCCCGTGACGGCAAGCTGGTTTTCACAGCTCAGCAAGCAGCGATGCTGAAGCGGCGCCTCGAAGTACGCGACGACGCAGACCAGGATGCACGCAGCGCAACCCTGAATATCGAAATAGATTCTGGTTACCTCGTGATCGTCCGAGGGCAGATAGAGAACTTCAACGATTTGAAATTTATTGTCGACACTGGAGTCACGAATACCCTCATCGATCGGAAGTTGGCCGACAAGCTTCGACTTCGGCGATCTACAGGAACGGTCCTCAGCTTCGCCGGTTTCAAGTCCGTTCAACAAGCAACGATTGAGGAACTTCAAGTGGGCCCACTTCGGCCTACGGATCTCCAAGTGTATGTTGCAGACTTGCTCAGGTTTTCCTCACTCGCCAGAAACGTAGACGGGATTGTCGGAATGGATGTCTTGGCGTCTGCGAAGAAATTCAGGATCGACTACGAACAGCGGACATTGTTGATAGAGCCGTCGAATCACATTGAGCAACCTCAACCCGTTTTAAAATACTTCGCGGTCCCGGCGAATATTCAGGGCCTTTCGACACGACTGCTTGTCGATACAGGATTCCCCGGTATCCTCCTTTACCGCGACCGGTTGCTCAGACGGCTCCCCGAGATGTTCATGGGCCTCCCGACCAAAATCGAATTGGGGCACCTTCATCTCGAACAGTCTGAACTGCCGCGGGTGCAAATTGGCAGCACAGCACAGACCGCCAAAGTGTTCTTGATGGACGGACCGGATTCAAACATTTTGCCTGACGTGGACGGTTATCTTGGTCCGTCATTCCTTTGCAAGAAGTGGGTCGAGTTCGATACGGAGCTGCGCAGCCTGCGTTGGCAGTGAGTTGGTGACGGACTGATTGGCACCGAGGGCTCAACGCCACGGAAAGCCTACATAGTCTCAACTCCGGTAAGGGCGTAACCGGACATCCCTAACAATGTCGGCCCAGTCAAATACTTTTTGAGCGTACTTCTCCGTTCACTCCGAAGAGTGGTCTTCGTTGTACTTCTTTGACCTTGCATCGACGACCACGGCTCGCTGGTAATCTTTCGGTCGGCTTCAGTCCGACCCAAACATCTCTTCGATCAAAACTTCGACCATGATTAGTAATTCAGACTCCCTTTTCAGGGAGCGGGATGCCCCATCAAGTGCACGACGCTTTACTGCACGCCATGTCCGGTACCGAGCTGTCCCGCGTACGAACCGAACTCGAACGACGGCGAATACTCACAACCATTCCGCCACATCCAGTACAACCGAATCGCCAGTTTTCGCCCCATTGCTACCTTGGCAATGCTCTGGTGCCGGCGTATGGCCAGGTGGATGTACCGACGTCTCCAGTCGGGATGGCTACGCGCCGCCGCTTGGGCCGCTTCCACTAACAAGAAGCGCAACAAGGAGTTGCCCTGCTTGCTGATGTGCCCCAACCGTTGCTTGTGAGCACTGGAGTCCTCACTCGGAATCATCCCTACGTAGGTGCCGATCTGCTTGCCGCGTTGAAACCGCGTCGGAGTTCCGACGATCAGCACATAGGCGAGGGCTGTAAGCGGACCCACGCCCGGATGAGTCATCAGCCGCAGAACCTCGGGTCGCTTCCTGGCTTCCTGCTCGACCGCGGCCGTCAGCTCTTGAATCGTCGGATTCATGCGGTCCAACAACTCCAGCAACTCTTGCCGGCGCCGACTGGCCCAACTGCAACAAAGTGTTGCGTCGACCTATTGAGACCACCCGACTTATCGGGGATTATCTGACTACCGACCAGGTTCTTGCGGTCGGAGGAATCCAATTCCAGTCGGAGCCGCTCGCAAGCGCAACCATCTGGTCGAACTCCGGATGCTTCATAATGCTACGGTGACGATGAGCAGATGACGGAGTGATCGGACCCGTCATTCCCGTATATTCGATGTGCGACCCGTTGACATTCTACAGGGGAAGGCCTACTCTTCCAGTAGCATCTCTACAGGAGACGCCTTGAGTCCGGAACAAACCAATCTTTTGCAAGGGACGCTGGACATAGTGATCCTCAAAGCCCTGCGCTTGGGTGAAATGCATGGCCTCGGAATCTCTCGCAGGATTGAACAGATATCGCAAGGCACGTTTGTGGTGAAGTCCGGATCGTTATTTCCCGCACTACGCCGGATGCAGGAAGAAGGCTGGATCAGTTCGGCTTGGGGAGAGTCCGAAACCAACCGCCGGGCAAAGTACTACCGGCTGACGAAGGCCGGCGTGAAACAGTTGGAGGAGGAAACCGCGAAGTGGGAGCGGATTGTGCTTGCGATCTCGCGGACCCTGGAGGCGTCGTGACTCAGAAGCGAAAGTTACGCTGGCTTTCTCGCGCGGTCAGTTTCTTCCGGAATGTTACCGGCAGGCAGAAAGACGAACTGGACCTTGCGGCGGAAGTCAGTGCTCACCTTGATTTGTTGATCGAAGAGAAGCTGCGATCAGGCATGAAGCCAGATAAAGCGGAACGAGAAGCGCGCATCGAGTTGGGAGGCGTCGAGCAGGTGAAGGAACAGGTGAGAGATGCACGGGCGGGAGCATGGCTCGACGCGTTGGTACGAGACTGTCGCTTCGCGCTCCGGATGTCTCGCAAGAATGCAGGATTTACTGCCATCGTCGTTCTTACGCTCGCGCTCGGCATCGCCGCCAATACCACTGTGCTCAGTTGGATCAGCGCTACCTTGCTGAACCCGGTTCCGGGAGCCGCTCACGCGAGCGACCTGGTCACAGTCGACCGCGGCGATCGCAGCAAAATCGCCACCCCGCCCTTTTCTTATCCGGACGTTCGCGACCTCAGCGAGAGCACTCAAACTTTTTCCGGAATTCTCGGCTGGCACGACGACTACATGTCTCTCACCGGCGTTGCGAAGCCGGAGCGCATTTACGGGGCCCTGACCACCGCCAGTTACTTTGACGTTCTCGGCGTCCACCCGATTCTCGGCCGCACTTTTCTTCCCGAAGAAGGAACGCCGGGCGCCGGCGCTGCAGTGATCGTCATCGGTTACACCGTCTGGCAGAACCATTTCGCGGGCGATCCGCAAATCGTTGGCAAGACGATTCAGATCAATCGCCATCCCTACTCCGTTATTGGCGTAGCCCCGAGGGATTTCACCGGCTGCAGAACCGGGCTCCGCACCGACCTGTGGATTCCTCTCTCGATGGATCGCGACGTTTGGGGTTCGAACCGTCCCGATTATCGCAGCGTTGTCTGGCTGAACGTGCTTGGAAGGCTTCGCCCGGGTGTCACGACGAATCAGGCAGAGGCGGAACTCAACCTGCTCATGCAGAGAATCGTCAAGCGGTTCCCGGAGGATCACCAGGATCGTTCGAACGAGCTTTCTCTGGACCCACTGTGGCGCTCTCCCTTCGGTCTCAATGGCCGCCTCTACAAGGTCCTTCCGATGCTGCTGGGGCTCGCTGGCGTACTGCTGCTGCTGGCCTGCGCCAATGTTGCCAGTCTCCTGTTGGTGCGTGCGGTCGGACGCCGCCGCGAGATTGCCATCCGGCTGGGAATGGGCGCTTCCCGCAAACAGATCATCCGGCAGTTTCTGATCGAGAGCTTGCTGCTGGGTCTGCTCGGCGGTACTGCTGCCATCGCGATTGCAGTGTGGACTTCTCGCAGCCTCGTCGCTTTCTTTCCGCCCAGCTCTCTTCCGCTGACAAACGACGCGCACGTCGATCAACGCGTGCTTTTCGTGACGATTGCGGTTTCCATCCTCGCTGCGATCCTCTTTGGTATTGTTCCGGCCCTGCGGTCTTCGAGCCTGCCGGTGCAATCTGTTCTCAAAGAGGAAGCGACCAGCGTCTCGCTTACTTTGCACAAGGGTCGTCTCTTGAGCGGCCTGGTGGTGGCACAGATTTCACTCTCGCTCGTTCTCTTGGTCTGCGCGGGACTCTTTACCCGCAGCCTTCAGAAAGCACAGCAATCGGATCCGGGATTCGAAGCAAGTCATCTGCTGCTTGCCTCTTATGAGCTCTCGCCGGCTGGTTACACGGCTGCGACGGGTACGGCGTTCGACCGGCAGGTGCTCGACAGGCTTTCGGCGCTTCCCGGAGTCGAATCCGTGACCTTGGCTGATTTTTCACCACTGAGCTTCAGCATCCACTCCGACTATTTGCAAATCGAAGGTTACGTGCCACAACCGCACGAATGGATGGAGATCAGCCGAGCGATTGTCGGACCGAATTACTTTCGCACTCTGCGCACGTCCGTGATTTCGGGCCGTGAATTCACCGAAGCGGATACGGTGGATTCGCAACTCGTTGCCGTCGTCAACCAAGCCTTTGTCGATCGCTATTGGCCGGGTGAAAGTGCTATCGGCAAGCAGGTAACGGACAGCGGTGCTCGCTTCACCATTGTTGGCGTGGCACGCAACGCCAAATACCGCTCACTCACCTCCCCGACCGAGCCGGTCATTTATTTGCCGATGTACCAGTCGTTCCGGCCCACGATGGACACCACCCTTCACCTGCGCACGACTGGCGATCCGCTTACCATGGCTTCTTCTGTTGAGGAGACCATCCATCAGCTTAATCGGGAGTTGCCGCTCTTCAACGTGAATCCGCTTTCCGTCACCATGCAGCTCGGCACACTTGTTGGACGCGTCGCGGCTACGTTTGCAGCCTCGTTCGGTTTTCTTGCCATGCTGCTCGCCGCCGTCGGCATCTATGGCGTCGTGGCTTACACCACTCGCCAACGCATGCGGGAAATCGGCATCCGCGTGGCGCTCGGCGCGGAGAAGCGAGGCATCTACAGTCTGGTTCTTGGCCAGGGATTCAGGCTCACGCTGGCGGGCCTCGTCGTGGGCACGGCGCTCGCTCTCACATTCACACGCTTGCTCAAGGCTCAACTCTTTGGCGTCAGTGAGACCGATGCGATTACGTTTACCTCTGTTGGGCTGCTCTTGGCCGTTGTCGCTCTGGTCGCGTGCCACATTCCCGCCCGCCGCGCCACGCGAGTTGATCCGATGGTCGCACTGCGGTACGAATAACAGTCCAAATCATGATCTCTTTCCACACCGGCGCCGAAGCGGACGAAGACAGTTCCTGGTAAACGCCGTAACCATCCAAGTGGAATCTTGGCGTGGCCAGTTTCCGGTAACCCGACTCTAATCGGGAGTTGACTGCCAAGAAGCGACTGGACCGTAGAACGGTTTCCCGCTCCATACAGAAGACGCTTACTGGTCTTGCGCCACCCGCCTCGCAACCCGTGTCAGTACCGCTCCGGGATCGGTATCGATGAAATCGATCTGTTGTCCGCGAGTCACAATTACGCCCTGCTGGTGTCGCGTTTGCGTGCCGAACGTGATCGTCTCCGCGATTGTGCAATTCGCGCTTACTTGATAGGTGCCGGTGAATGGCGTACTCAGGATCTGCCCGCCTAGGCTGAAGGTCACGTTGCCCACGAGATTCCCGGCTCCATCCGCGGTGGCCAATCCCGTCTCTGCCGCTGGAATCGGCTGCGGTGTTCCCAGTCCCAGTGTTCCTTGGCCTTGGAATCCGTACGTGCCAGCTACACTCCGTTGGTCACAAGCAAAACCCTCATCCGCAAAAACTATTCCGTGTAAACCGATTCTGCCAGCGTGCTGATGCTTGATTGTTGAACCCGCAACTAGCAACGCTGTGAGTGCGACACCACCCAAGAGGACTCGGCCAAGCAGTCCACTCATGAACCCTCCTTTTTTTTGACCCGCGCCGGTTAAGGAGCTAGGTTCTTTCGGCCTCTAGTCGTGTTCCTCTCTGCCACCAAGGCGTGCGCCTTTGACACTCCCCTCAGCCTGCAGGAGCACAGTGCTGCTGTCTGTAGGAACTATCGTGATTGTAAAAGTGCCGGAGAGAGTGCCGTCCGAATGAACAGTATATTTCCCACGGACCGTCGCGACGGCAGTATTTACGACGAGCTTCCCCGTCGGCGAAACGGAGATGGGGACTTCCTGTGTTTGGAATAGAAACTTCTGAAATGTGATCGAGAAGACGTTAGGAGTGTCCGTTCTCTTGAAAAAGCCGTATCCGTCACTGGCGCCAGAGAAACTGGGTGGGATCGTGCGCCAGAAGCGCCCGCGTGCGCGAGAAAGGGCATCCCGAGAGGCATTGTGACTCTCTTGACTGATGCCTTATGACTTCGGATCGCGAAAAGACCCAGTTTTCGCGGTGAAGGTGTTGGTGCACAATTTGGTGCACACCGCAGTAACTATCGGTGTCACTCAGTAGGGGTCGCGCAGGCATGCCGAGGGCGCGGAAGCCCGCAGAAACACTAGCCCAATCGCACTTGGTAACTCGTCATCACAAACGGTACCAATGCCCTAGTTTACGCTTGGGGTGCGTGAGGTCGCTGGTTCGAATCCAGTCGTCCCGACCATTTCTCATGCCACTTTCTTCGTGTTGTTCTTCTTCGGCTTTTTTCCGATTGACCGTCGCGAGGTGCCTCTCCTGGCCATGCTCAAAGGATTCGGCTTCGTGCTTGGAATTTTGTGATCTGCGCCATTGCATCGTTGGTCTGGACGCAAGCGTTGATTCAGGCGCGATTTGGACCTGGACCGACTTCATACGACGTGCGGACTTTCGTGGAACCCGGAAAGTTCATGCTCGGCGTCGGAATCGGCGCGACCATGATCGGCTGCAGGATGTTTCTCCTGGTCCGCGTAGTGACACAATTCCTGGCGCGACCTGCAAGCTAGCGCGACGTTTCGTTCGCGTTGGCGACGGAGACTTTGCCGCGCAGTTATTGCGGATTAGCCTGTGAAGAATTGCCTTGCGTGGAAGTTGGTGAACCCACACACCTGAGCGGTGTGACTGTGGCTATGACTTTCACAGTGGTACGACGCAGGCTTTCTACCTCACAGCCAACGAGCGCCGCCTTAGAGGCACCGGCGCGGTCGAAGCGCTTGTCGCCCCTACTCCTGCTGATGAGATTCGACGGTCTGGCAATGGGCGCCCGACGCGGAGTGGATCCATTTATCTGGGCTTTGGGCCTTCTCCTGATCTTCGTTTGCAGCCTGGATTTACTAGCCTAAGTATTTCTCGCGCGATCGTGCTGACTGAGATGCACGCGTCGGCAACGACTCAGTCGGCGGGGGTGCTGGCGAGGTGGGAGCCGGCTATGGCGGGGGCGATGGGCATGGAGACCGAGATGGTGGTGCCGTTGCGGTCGGACTGGATCTCGAATTGGCCGCCTTGTTCGCGGACACGTTCGCGCATGCCGGCGAGGCCGACGCCGACGTTGGCGCCGGTGAGCACGAAATTTTCGAGCATTTCGGGGGACATTCCCTTGCCGTAATCGCGGATGCGGAGCAGTGCGCCTTTGGAATTGGTGCGAAGTGAAATTTCGGCGCGCGAGCTGCGCGAGTGGCGATGGATGTTGGTGAGAGATTCCTGCAGAACGCGGAAGAGCACGAGCTCGGCGGGGCGCGGCATGCGTTCGAGATCGTCGGGAATATCGGCGACGATTTCGATGCCGCTGCGCTTGGCGAAACCTTCGGCGTACCAGCGCGCGGCAGACGCGATTCCGATTTCATCGAGCAGCGGCGGATGAAGTAGGTGCGAGATGGTGCGCGTCTCGGTGACCGATTCGGTCAACAGGTCGTCGATTTCCTTCAACAATTGGTCGTGCGGGTTTTTCTCGAGCAGGACGGTCGTGTGCATTTTTGCGACGGCGAGGAGCTGGCCGAGGCTGTCGTGGAGTTCGCGCGAAAATTTGCGGCGCTCTTCGTCCTGAAGCTGCAGGATACGGACGCTTAGGCGGCGAGCACTTTCTTCCATGTTTTCGCGCTCGATGAGTTCGTTGCTGAGCAAGCGGAAATGGATCCACAAGAGCGCGACCGCGAAAATAAATCCCGCGCCGAGAATGCAGAGCGAGACGAGAAAGAACGAACTGAAAAGTTCGCGGCGACGGCCGAGAAGTTTTTCTTCCTCGTCCATCATGCGCTGGCTGACTTCCATGAATTCCGCGGCGGCGGTGACATTTTCGCGGCTGAAACGGAGCTGGGTGCGGTCGTCGAGTGGGCCCAATTTGCGGACTTCGATGGAAGCGTCGAGGAGCTCGATGCGGCGCAAGATGTTGTCGTTGAGCTGCACGCCCATAGCGGCCTGGCTTGGATTGTCTTTAACCAGATCGCGGATCTGAGTCACATCTTGGTGAATCTCGCTCTTGTAGCCTTTATAGGGAGCGAGGGTGGATTCATCGCCGGAATTCAGAAAAGTTGTGTGGGTGCGGGCGGCGTTGGAAAGAGAGGTCTGGAGGTCGCCGAGAGCGACTTGAACTTCGTAACTGTGTGCCGCCCATTGGGCCGCGTGGATGAAGCGTCCGATGGTAATGGTGGCGGCGATGGCGCAGCCGAAAAGCAGAATCAGAGCCGACAGAAATGCCAGTCGCGCCTTTTTTCGTGACGGTATGCTCTGAAGGCTGGTTGGAAGCATGATGGGTTAAGCCGAGTCGGCCTGCCTGGAACAGAAGCATAAGACACTAGGGGCGAAGGCGTACTACAAGGATTCACCTACGAATAAAAGACGAATGGCTTCGTGAACGTTACTTCAGGGGCTGAAGCCCCTTCCCTTCGACTGACCTTATGTCGCGGTTGAAGCCACGAGCCACAAATCACCCGCCTCCTACAAATTATCCGCGAACTACAATTCATCAGGGCCGCGAGCGCCACTTAGTGTGTTAGAGCGGTAGCGTTAGCGTTTCGTTGCCTTGCACACATGCGGACGAGCGTTACTTGATGGGTGAAGGCTGCTGATACCATTACAAGGACTATGACGCACATTCTTTTGACTAACGATGACGGGATTCAAGCTGTTGGGCTGCGGACGCTGGCGGAGGCAATGCGAGGGCTGGGAACGATCAGCATCGTGGCGCCAAGCCGGGAGCAGAGCGGGGCGGCGCAGTCGTTGACGCTGCGGCAGCCGATCGTTTGCCATGAAGTTGGCGGGCGGGAGTGGGCGATCGATGGGACGCCGGCGGACTGCGTGATCGTGGCCCTGCACCGGTTGCTGCCGGAGCCGCCGGACATTGTCGTGTCAGGCATCAACTACGGCGCGAATTTGGGCGAGAACGCGTATTACTCGGGGACCGTCGGAGCGGCGCGGGAGGCGGCGCTGCATCACATTCCGGCGGTGGCGATGTCGCTGTGTTCGAAAAAATCGGGTGTGGATTTTGGGCCGTCGGCTCGCGTGGCGCGGGCGACTGCGGAACTGGTTTTGGGGCAGGGGCTGCCCGATCAGGTGCTGTTGAACGTGAATGTGCCGGAGCCGTGGACCGGCGGGGTACGATTCACGCGGCAGTCGAAGAAGATCACGCGGAATCAGCTGAGCGAGGGCAAGGATCCGCGAGGGCGGATGTATTTCTGGCTGTTCGAACAGAAGATTACTTCGGACGTGGCTCCGGATTCGGATTATGCGGCGATTCTTGCAGGGGATGTTTCGGTGACGCCGTTGCATCTCGATCCCACGGATGATGATGCGATTCAGAGTTTGAAGAGTTGGGCCGAAAGAATCGGGAAACGGGATGTCGTGAAGAAGTGACGACGGAGAAGGATCTGTGGCTGATTCGGCCGATTCTTACTCCGCGCGAAGAGCGTCGATAGGGTTGACATTCGCGGCGCGGTGGGCGGGCCGAAGGGTTGCCAGAAACGCGACACCGATCAGGACGGCGACGGCTACGAACACCGGAGTCGGATTGACCGCGCCGACTCCGTAGAGAAGATTTTTGAAAGCCATGTTGGCGAGTTCGAGAAGCACGATTCCCGGGATCACGCCGATCGCCAGAATGGCGAAGGCCTGGCGCAAAATCAGAGTGCGCACATTGGACGAAGTGGCGCCCATGGCTATGCGAACGCCGAATTCGGCGGTTCGGCGGGCGACGTGGAACGACAGCAAGCCGTAGAAACCCAACGCGGCTAACGACAAAACTAAGAACGCAAACATTCCTGTGAGTCGTGCGAGAAGTTTTTCTCGCATCAGGCCCGCGTCGTACTCCGTCTGGAGCGGGACAATTCTCGTGGGTACGAGCGCTGCGTCGGCTTCGGATATGCGGTCGCGAATCGCGGGGAATAATTTTTCGACCGGGCCGATTGTGCGGACTTCGATCGTGCCTGCAAAGGTGGGGCGCTGCGTTAGGGAGAAATAGGCTACCGCAGGGGCGGCTGAGCGGAGATCGTCGACGCGAGCGTCGCCGACTTCGCCGATGACTACATAGTCGGAATCGTTCGGGGCGGGTTCGTAGCCGACGCGATGGCCGATGGGATCTTCGTCGCCAAAGAGTTTGTGGGCGAAGGAGTGGCTGAGGACGGCGACTTGCGGAGAATCGGGCGTATCGCGATTGTCGAAGTCGCGGCCGCGCAGGACGGGGATGCCCATGGCGTGGAAATAGCCGGGGCCGACGCGATTTTCTTCGCCGTGGAGTTGATTGTCGGGAATTTCGGAATGGCCTGCGACGTGGATGGCAGTGTTCCAAACGCAGCCGGGGATGGCGCACATCTGTACGGCGGCGCCGACTACGCCTGGGATTTGTTGGAGCGAGTCGATGGCGCGGGCATAGATCGCGGGCAGGGCGGATTCGGGGGTTTGTGGATTGGCGTAGTCGAGGTGGACCGAGATGAGGTGTTCGCGGTCTAGGCCCGCGTTGACGCGATTGAGATTTAGGAGCGTTTGCGAGAAGAGCGCGGCTACACCGAGGAGGAGGAGCGAGAAGCTGACTTGCGCGGCGAGGAGGGATGCGGCGCCTTTGCGGCTGTTTGAACCGCCGGAAGTTGATTTGGAGCGCGTGGCGGAGACTAGGTCGCAGCGGCCGATTTGGAACGCGGGGATAGCAACGAAGAGTAGCCACGAGACGATGAAGAGGGCGGCGGCGAAACTCGCGAGTTGTGATGTGACGTGGAGATCGAGCGGGATTAGGGGGCCTTGCGGCGAAGCCCAGCGCAGCAGGAGAGAGCTCGTGAGGCTGGAGATCCAGAGTGCGGGGAGGACCGAGAGCGCGATCCAGAGGCCAACTTCGACGCTAAGTTGGCGCACGATGCGGAAGCGGGTGGCACCGAGAGATGCGCGGACGGCGAATTCGCGGCTGCGGCTGAGCAGGCGGGCGAGTTGGAGATTGGCTAGATTGAGGCAGCCGATCAGGAAGACTACGCCGACGATTGCCATGAGGATGGTGAGCGGCTGTGAGTATTGCGTGCGGAATGGGCCTTCGCCGTTTGCGGCGGAGATTAGCTGGACGTGCGTGCGTGCGATTTGTTCGCGCTCTAGCGGATCTTTCGAGAGCGTGGCTAGGAGAGCGAGGTCGGGCTGCAGGATTTCGGTCCAGCGGGTGGCGGATTGGGATTTTTGGGCGTTGGGCACGCGCGCTAGGGTCCACAGCCAGTAGATTGCGGGTTGTTTGTTCCAGGGGGCTTGCAGGTCAACGGCGTGGCCGGGACCTAGCGAGTCGAACCAGGAGCGGAATTCGCCGGAGGATTGCGCGGAGAGCGGGAGCCAGAGGTCGGGAGATTCGCCGGCGACTACTCCGGAAAAGTGTCCCGGTGCTACGCCGACGATCACGGCGGGGACGCCGTTGAGAACAATGCGCGTGCCAACGATTGTAGGGTCGGCTGCGAGTTCTCGCTGCCAGAAGGCATAGCGGGCGATTACGGGAAGTTCGGCGCGGCGGGGTTCGTCGTCGCCGTCGAGGAAAAATCGGCCGATGGCGGGCGACAGACCTAGGACGGAGAAGAAATTGTCGGAGACGAGTTGGGTGTCGACGCGGAGAGCGGAGGAGGGGACTGCGGCGTCGCGCCGGAAGACAGCGCGGGAGATTCCGGACCGGGCGATCACTGGGGCAATGTCTTGCGTTGCGTGGCGGAGGTTGCGGTAGGCGGAGTAGGAGAGGAAGGTTTGGGCGTCGAAGGGGGATTTGGCGGCTTGGAGGGAATAGAGTTCGTGGGAGTGTGGGATTGGAAGCGGCGCGAAGAGGACGCCGTAGAGAAGTTGGAAGACGCCGATATTGGCCCCGATGCAAAGGGCTAGCGTGAGGATGACGATTAGGGCGAAGGCGGGGGCGTTCGAAAGTTGACGAATGGCGTAGCGGAGATCGGAAAGGAGATCGGAGGATGGGTTGGGGGGCGGTCGCATTGGGGGAAGAGTTTGCTTGAGTGTTGGAAGGTTAGAACGTTTCAAGGTTTGGAGTCGAGTGCGTTGCGAGACCTGGGTGTTCATGAATTGGACAGAGGGTTGAGGTCCGCTTTAAGAAGGGAAAGCACGGCGGCCTACATCGAAGAGGGATTCCTCCCTGCGCGAGTCGGCAACCGTTACGGTACTCAACGCCGTAACGAACGCGATGCGGCCAGACGGATTCCCGCCGTCGATACAATCTATGGAAGGCGAGGTCATGATCGGGGCCAAAGCCAATCAAGACTGGTTTCTGACCACTCACGACCCGCGATTTGTTTCGCGAGTTTCGGCTGTGAGATTCAAACCTTCCGTCTATTTCCTACTGTCGCATCTGCGAAAGGTCAGCCACGGACACCCGAATACGTGGATGTCGATTTCCCGATCCTAAACGAGCACCGGACGATGTTCTGGATCTATCGCAGGATGAATTTTATGGTCGCTAGTGGTCTGCCGCTGCCGAGGCGAATCGACTTTTCGTATTACCTCGATCCGGGCGCCGGCGCGTTTTCAGATGTGTTGCAACGGGCGCTCGACGACGCCGATGCGACTCTGCTTTCGCTCGGCGCCGTGAAATCGTATGGTGCAGTGGAGACGTATTATTTTCTTGATGCGGGCATGCGCGAGGGGATTGGCCGGGCTTTTGCGGCGAGCGCCGCGCAGAATTCGCGGATGCATCGCGTCACGTTCCGGACCACCCAATGTTGGGTACCGGGGTGGATGCTGCTGATCCGTTTGCGTAGATTTTTATCCACCGCCAAAATCCCTGGGAAATTTGGCGCGGGATGTACGCGGCGCGTGGTGTTAGTAAGCTAGGGCGCAGCCGTCGGCCCGCATTTCGCTGGCGGCGGCGTAGACGCGGTCGTCGCCGCTCATGTGCGGCGCGATGCATTCGTAGCGGCCGTAACCGCCGTCGCTCGGGCCTAGCGGCCAGCCTCGTTCGATCAGGGCTTTGCGGGTGGCTTCGGGGACGCCGGATTCCAGGCGGAGGATTCCTTTGGGGCCAAGGCCTGGCGCGTCTTCGCCCATCGATTGCGCTGAGCCTTCGTGGTGCCAGCGGGGGCTGTCGCCTGCGGCTTGGATGTCGAGGCCGTAGTCGACGCGATTGATGATGATTTGGGCCTGGCCTTGGGGCTGCATGTCGCCACCCATCACGCCGAAAGACATCCAGGGTTGGCCTTGGCGTGTGGCGAAGCCGGGGATGATGGTTTGGAAGGGGCGCTTCCCGGGGGCGTAGATGTTGGGGTGGCCGTCTTGGAGCGAGAAGAGTTCACCGCGATCCTGGAACATGAAGCCTAGGCCGTCAGCGACCAGGCCGGAACCCATGCCGCGAAAATTGGATTGGATCTGGGAGACCATCATGCCGCTGAAGTCGGAGACTGTGAAGTAGGTGGTGTCGCCGTGGCTGGGCGCTTGGCCGGGATGGATCGGAGTGAGGATGCTGTCGGGCTTAATGAGCTTGGCGCGTTCGGCGGCGTAGGATTTTGAGTTGAGCCACTCGATGGGGATTTTTGCGAAGTGAGGGTCGGCGTAATAGCGCGCGCGGTCTTCGTATGCGAGGCGCTTGGCTTCGACTTGAGTGTGGAGCGAGGCGGCGGATTGGAAGCCCATGCCGCGCAGATCGAAGTTTTCGGCAATGTTGAGGAGCTGAAGCGTGGTCAGGCCTTGCGTGTTGGCGGCCATGGCATAGACGTCTACGCCGCGATAATTGGTCACCAGAGGGTCGAGCCACTCGGCGTGCTGTTCGCGAAGATCTTCGCGGGTGAGCCAACCGCCGATGCGCTTGAAGTAGGCTTCGATGGTTTGAGCGATGGGGCCATCGTAGTAGGCGTCGCGGCCGCCGGCGGCGATCATTTTGTAGGTGCGAGCGAGATCGGGATTGCGGAAGACGTCGCCTTCGTTGGGGGCTTTGCCGGTGGGCGCCCAGGTGTGCATGGCGTTGGCGGTTTCTTCGACACCGGAATTGGGGCGCGTGAAGGTGGCGAGATTGCGTTTGATGTAGTAGCCGATGACTTGCGGGACGGGGACGCCGGTTTCGGCCAGGTGGATCGCGGGTTCGAAGAGTTCGGACCATTTTAGTTTGCCGTAGCGCTGGTGCATAGTCCACCAGGCGTCGAGCGCGCCGGGGGTGGAGACGGAGATGGCGCCGAGCGGGGCGATGACGCCTTTGGGAGAGCGGCCGCGGACGGTTTCTAGCGTGAGGGATTTTGGCGAGCGGCCGGAGCCGGCTAGGCTGACTACTTTCGAAAGTTTTGGATCCCAGATCATGGCGTAGCAGTCGCCGCCTATGCCGGAGCTGGTGGGTTCGAGGAAGCCGAGGCAGGCGTTGGCAGCGACTGCGGCGTCTACGGCAGAGCCGCCTTTTTTTAGGGTTTCGATTGCGGTCAGCGTGGCGAGTGGGTGGGCTGTGCCTGCGGCGCCGGAGCGGCCCATGGCTGCGGAACGGCTGGCGAAGCTTGCGCCGGCTACGCGATCGCCGGCGTGGACGTCGGGACGGACGAATTTGTCTTCGCCTTCGGCTTGGAATTTGGGGAGGGGTTGGTCTTGTGGCGGTGCGGCGGCGTTTTGGTTTTGCGCGTGTGCGTGGCCGGATGCGGCGCTTGCGAGCGATGCGGTGGTGGCGGCGATGGGGAGAGTGGCGATGAAAGAGCGGCGATGCATTGGGCCTCCAGGAATTTTCTGTCGCTGCGTTTGAGATTGCGTAGCTTATCAGCTTCGCGGCGAGGCGGAAAATATGTTGATGGAGCTGTGATCGGTCTGATCGAGTCGCGAGCGCATTGCGATTTGTGTGGGACGCAGAGCGAGTGGACACAGAGTGGTGCGGCGTCAGATGGATGGGATAGGATTTGAACGGGTCGGGTGCGATGGAACGATTCGACGCGGTCGTGGTCGGGGCGGGGGTTTTTGGGGCGTGGACGGCGCTGCATTTTGCGCGGCGAAACAATCGTGTGTTGTTGCTGGATGCGTACGGGCCGGGGAATGCGCGGGCGAGTTCGGCGGGCGAATCGCGGATTATTCGAATGGGCTATGGCGCCGACGAGATTTACACGCGGTGGTCACAAAAATCGCTGGCACAGTGGAAGGAATTTTTTGGGTTTACGCGGCCGGGACTGTTTCGCGAGACGGGCGTGTTGTGGCTAGGCGCGGAGGGCGACGCGCGAGTTCGCGATACGGCGGCAACTTTGACCCGGTGCGGCGTGGCGTTCGAAGAGTTGGATCAGGCGGCGCTGCGGAAGCGATATCCGCAGATTTGCCTTGATGGGATTGCGACGGGATTGCTGGAGCCGGAGAGCGGCGTGTTGATGGCGCGGCGGGCTGTGGCGGCGGTGGTGGAAGACGCGATTTTTCGCGGGGTGCAGTATCGTGTGGCGGAAGTGGTAACACCGGATGCGAGCGGGGGCGCGGGAACGGGAATGTTGACCTCGTTGAGAACGCGGGGCGGCGAGGAATTCGAGGCGGAGCACTTTGTCTTTGCGTGCGGCGCCTGGCTGGGCAAGGTTTTTCCGGAGGTATTGGGCGAGCGGATTTTTCCGACGCGACAGGAGATTTATTTTTTTGGCGTGCCTGCGGGCGATTTGCGATTTTCGCCGGCGGCGCTGCCGACATTTTTGTTTCAGGGCGACGAGACGTATGGGATGCCGGATCTGGAGGGGCGCGGGTTCAAGATTGCGCTCGACCGGCATGGAGTGCGTGTCGATCCGGATACGCAGTCGCGCATTGTTACGGAGGAGGCGGCGGAAGAGGTGCGGTCGTATGTGGGGCGGAGATTTCCGGCCTTGAGCGGGGCGCCCATTGTGGAGACGCGCGTTTGCCAGTATGAAAATACTTCGAATGGGGATTTTTTGATTGATAGGCATCCGACGATCGGAAATTTATGGTTTGTGGGCGGCGGGTCGGGGCATGGATTCAAGCATGGGCCGGCGGTGGGGGAATATGTCACGGGGCGGGTTTTGGAAGGCGCGGACGGCGAGGGGCGGTTTTCGCTGGAAACGAAGGAGAAAGTGCAGCATCGTGCAGTTTTTTGAGGTGAGGGGTTGGCACTGAGTCGCTGCATTGCGCCGCGGGTAGTCTGCGGCTGAAACTTGTGGGTCGAATTTGCGTCTCAACGTAGGAGATTGGGGAGGTCGGACAGTGGCGAAGGCGAAGGCGAAGGAAATGATGCGAGTGGTTGTGGCGGGTGCGCTGGTTGGGGCTTTGGCGCTGGGCGGAGCGACTGCGTCGTACGCGGGGCCTGCGGACGCTGAAGCGGCTGCGAGTGCGGCTAAAGCCGGCGCGGCTGCGGGGAGCGTCGGCGAGTTCAAGGTGCCGGTGGAGTATTACAAGCTGGCAAACGGGCTGCGCGTGGTGATGTCGCCGGATCACACTTCGCCGATTATTTGCGTGGGCGTCTACTACCACATCGGATTTCGAATCGAGCCGCGGGATCGGACCGGGTTCGCGCACTTGTTCGAACACATGATGTTTCAAGGGTCGCAGAACCTGGGGAAGATGGAGTTCATTCGACTGGTGCAGACGAACGGCGGAATTTTGAATGGGTCGACACGTTTCGACTTCACGAACTATTTTGAAGTGCTGCCGTCAAACAAACTGGAGACGGCGCTGTGGGCTGAGGCGGACCGCATGGGCGGACTCGCGGTGACGGATGCGAATCTGAAGAATCAGCAGGGTGTGGTTGGGAGCGAAGTGAAGCAGAACGTACTGAACCGGCCGCTTGGTGGATTTCCGTGGCTCGATATGCCGCAAGTAGCGAATACGAATTGGTATAACGCGCACAACTTCTATGGCGACATCAAGGACATCGAAGATGCGAAGCTGAATGAGGTGCAGGAGTTTTTCAAGACGTACTACGCGCCGAACAATGCGGCGTTGGCAATCGTGGGAGATTTCGACCCGGCGGAAGCGAAGAAGTTTGTTGAGAAATATTTTGGGCCGCTGAAGGCGTCGAATTTGCCGCCGCAACCGGATATCAAGGAACCGCGGCAGGACAAAGCGAAACGTGAGACCAAAGTCGATCCATTGACGAAACGGCCGGCGCTGGCGGTGGCATATCACGTACCCGAACGGAATACGCCGGAATATTACGCAATGATTTTGCTCGATCAGATTTTGATCGAGGGCGACGACAGTCTGCTACATCAGGAATTAGTGCAAAAGCGCGGGTACACGGGCGGTGTGGAAGGCGGGATCAACCTGCTTGGGAGCCCTTACAACTATCAGGGACCGATGTTGTTTATCGCGGACGTGCTTTACGACCCGTCGACGAAGCCAGATGACATTTTGTCGGCGATGGACGGTGTGATCGAGCCACTGCGGACGAAGCCCGTTGATCAGAAGACGCTCGATCGAGCGATGGTGAAGGCGCGGTCGGATCTGTACGACATGTTTGGGAGCCAAGGCGGTTTTGGATTGATGGATGTTTTGGCGAGCTTTGCATTGTTTGACGACGATCCGGGAAGGGTGAATACGCTATCGGAGCAGCTTGGGAAGGTTACGCCGGAGCTTTTGCAGAAGACCGCGGCGGAATATTTGCGGCCGGAGAATCGCACGGTGCTGGTCGTGGAACCGAAAGCCGCAGCCGATACGGGCACTGGAGCCGGGGCGAAGCAGTAGAAGTGAGTTGAAGTGTTGAGAGCTTAGAGTAAACGCGGCGCGGAGGATTGGGATGGCGATGACGATCAAGCGGATTGGCATCTACAAGGGATTTGTGGCGGCAGGGCTTGCGTTGGGCGCGGCTGCGCCGACGATTGGTCAGGCCACGGACGCTGCTCCACAGAAGCAGGCCCCGCCGCCTGGAAGCGCTCCGAAAGCCTTCACTGTCCCGGCGCACGAGACGTATTCGCTGCCCAACGGGATGAAGGTGACGCTCGTGCCTTACGGGAATATTCCGAAGGTTACGGTGAGCCTGGCACTGCGCAGCGGCAACATCGACGAAACCAGCGACAAACTGGGGCTCGCGGACATTACGGGCGAGTTGATGAAAGAAGGCACGAAGACGATGAGCGCGGAACAAGTGGCGCAGGCCGCGGCGCAGATGGGGAGCTCGCTTGGCGTCGGTGTGGGTGTCGATGAGACGACGGTGGCGATGGATGTCCTGTCGGAGAGCGGACCGGCGTCGGTGAAGCTAGTCGCCGATGTGGTACAACGTCCGCTGCTGCCGGAATCGGAATTGGCGCGGCTGAAGACGAATATGCTGCGGCAGATTGCCGTCGCGAAAACGCAGCCGGCGCAAATTGCCTTGGCGAAATTTCGCAAGTTGATGTATGGCGATCACCCGTACGGCGAAGTGCTGCCGACGGAAGAGACAATCAACGGATTGACGATCGCAGATGCTCAGAAATTCTATGCCGCGAACTTTGGCGCGGCGCGCGCGCATTTGTATGTCGCGGGAAAATTCGATTCTGCGTCGCTGAAGAGAGCGATCTCGGAGAGTTTCGGTAGTTGGGCCAAGGGAACGCCACCGTTAGACCGACCGGCTTCGCCGAAGACGCAGCGGATACTCGACGTAACCGACAGGCCGGGAGCGCCGCAGTCAACGCTTTATGCGGGGTTGCCGGTGATTGGACCGACCAGCCCCGACAGCATTCCTCTTTCCGTCACAAATTCGCTGCTCGGCGGATCGTTTGCGTCGCGCATCACGAGCAATATTCGCGAGCAGAAGGGGTATACGTATTCGCCGCGAAGCCAAGTCTCGACCCGTTATCACGACGCGTACTGGGTGGAAGTTGCGGACGTGACGACGAAAGATACCGGCGCGTCGCTGAAGGAAATTTTTGGTGAGATCACGCGGCTGCAAAAGCAGGCGCCCCCTGGGGAGGAGCTGAAAGGGATCCAGAGTTATATTTCAGGGCTGTTTGTGATTCAGAATTCATCGCGGCAGGCTCTGATCGGGCAATTGGGGTTCGTCGATCTGCAAGGGCTGAGTGACGACTATTTGAAAACCTACGTGCAAAAAGTGAACGCGGTCACCCCGGATCAGGTGCAGGCGATGACGGTGAAGTATATCAAGCCGGAATCGATGACGATTGTCATCGTCGGCGATAAAGCGAAGATTGCGGATCAGTTGAGGGAGTACGGCGACGTGAAATAAGCAGTTCGCAGTTCGCAGTTCACGCCGCGCTTCGCCAAATAGCAGAGCAGTTCAGGCTTTTTGGGCGCGCCTGCGAATGTTCGCGGCGCCGGGGAGAATGCGGCGCGATTTTTCGGCATACAAGTGCTGGTCGGCGTCGGAAAGTAGCTTCTCGATTCGCTCTCCATTTCCGTTATAAATCGAAATACCGATGCTTGCCGACAGCGGCGGCGTCTCGTTGTCTTGAGCGAGGACCTCGCGAATACGGGTTGCAACTTGTTGCGCCTCGGTCTCCTGCGATTCGGGAAGCACGAGCGCGAACTCATCGCCGCCGTAACGCGCGGCAGTGTCGATGGCGCGGCAGTTGATGCGGAGCGTGTCGGCTAAGCGGCACAGAGCACGGCTGCCGACTAGATGGCCATAAGTGTCATTGATCTTTTTCAGGCCGTCGAGATCGAGCAACAGCACGGCAAATGCTCGACCGTTTCGATTTGTTCGCTCAGTTTCGCTTTCCAAAACGTCTAGCAGACGGCGATAGTTCGCCAGACCGGTGAGCGGATCGCTGACCGCGAGATGCTGGACTTGTTCGAACAATCTTGCATTGTCGAGCAATGCGCCACCGAGGGCGACCGCGTAGCTGGTGACCGTGAGGGCTTGCGCGAGAACAAAAGGCGAATCGAGCAGACGGGCGGACTGCGACGCGGCGAGTTGTGCGGCGACGTTCATCCAGGCGGCGGAATACAGGGCGCGATCGAACGCAGAATCTTCGATCTGGAGACGCCGTCGAAACCAAACCAGTGCGACCAGGAACAGCACCGCCGGAAGTAACTGTTGGGGGCTCGGAATGAACGCGAGCGCGTGTGGTGAAGTCTCCGCTGGAAGATGTCGCAAAGCCGCGGTGATGACGTACGTGAGCAGGACAACCGTAAACAGGGCGCCGGCAATCTCGAGGTGGGGACGCCGCGATCTCGGCACAAAGTGTTCGACCAGCAGCGCAACGACCAGCAGCAACCCCAATACGATGCGGCCGACCCACCATGACACTGGACCCCACCGCAGATGTACCGGCGTTTCCTGGAGAAATTGAAAGAAGAGCAGGCTCGAGGCCGTAAGTAGCGTGCCGCTCAACAAAAATCCAGAACCAAGAATCAACGAGATGCGGTCCTGGGTGCCCTGAAAACGAACTAACGTTACAGCTGCAAAAACGAAGGCCAGCAGGCCGGTTGTCACCTGCAAATACCCTTGCAGGACCGGGTCCGATTGTAGCGGCACCACCCGCAGCCACATCGACAGAAAAAACACTACGACGAATCCCGAAGCGTGCGACAGGAAAGGCGTGGCGCTAAGCTGTTTGGTGACGAGTGAACCCTTGCCCATAAACTTATCCGATTGACCTCGGCTGGGACCGGGCCCTCTCCAAGTATTAGACTCTTTTTTTCCAGCCAGCGTTGCGGCTGTTTGGCGTCATATTTTCACTAAGAGATACCGTCCTTGTGGATTTCCTGACCTGTACGCACGTACAGGCGAGTGGAGACGCGCCAGCGTTCGCGGAGTCGAAACTCTCTTGCTAAAGCGAAGGGATAGGCGATCCGGCCTTATTTTTAGTGGGCTTTCGAAGCTCTCAGGATTCACTGCTGGATCGCGGGGCTGCTTGTTGGCTCACGAAAATCTCGCGAACGCGCTCGATCGTGTCGATTTCTTCTACAGGTTTGTCCGCACGCAGCCTCACAATGCGTGGAAAACGCAGCGCGAATCCTGAGTCATGGCGATTTGAACGCTGCACATTGTTGAAGGCAACTTCCATTACGATCACTGGGTCGACCGCACGAACGTGCCCGTGGTCCTCAATCGTGTGCGCGAGGAAGAACTCCGTGAGCTTCGCGATTTCAACATCGGTGACGCCGGAATAGGCCTTGCCGATATTCACAAATCGCCTCGCGCCGTCTCCAGCGTCGGTATTGCGAACCGCGAACGTGTAGTCCGACAACAATCCGCGACGCTTCCCATGTCCATACTCCGCGGCGGTGACGACAACATCTAGCGTCGCCAGCGGCTGCTTTAACTTGATCCAGAATTGCCCGCGACGCCCCGGGACGTATGGCGATTGAGGGCCCTTCGCGACAAGGCCCTCATTTCCCTTTGCCAGGGCCGACACAAACGCCGCTTCGATTTCCTCGACCGTGGTGCAAAGATCCGCCCGCGTGTACTGCAACTCCTGCCGCTCGTGCGCCGACAAAAGTTCCGTCATCCGCAGCCGCCGCTCAGCAAGCTCCAGATCGAGCAGCGGCTCGTCGTTCAGCAACAGCAAATCGAACGCTATAAAACTGACCGGTACCATGGTCGCAGTGAACAGATCGATCTGCTTTCGCCCTAATCGCTGCTGCAACTCCGTAAACGGAATCGCACGCCCATCGCGCCAACCGATGATTTCTCCGTCGAGGATGAAATCGCCCGGAACGCGGCGGATCGCTGGCGCGAGTTCCGGAAACTCGGTCACGCGGTCAAGCGTGCGTGAATAGATCTCGACCTTGTCGTCCCGTTTGTGCACCTGCGCTCGGATTCCGTCGAATTTTTCCTCGACGAGCGCGCCCGATGGAAATACTTCGACCAATTCCGCTGCCGTATCGACTGGACTTGCCAGCATCACCGAGACTGGCCTGAAGAGTTCGAGTTGCAGCCCCATCAGTCGCCCGGCCGCTGCCAATCGCAACGTCTCACTGATGTCACCCGTTAGCATGTTGGCGCGCTGGACCACCGCCGGCGGCTGTTCGTAACACCTTGCGATACCTTCCTCCACCAGGCTTTCTTTCAGCCCAATTCGCAGCTCGCCCGTACAGATTTTGATGAAATATTTCGCCTCCAGCGCCGAGAGGCGGCGGAGCGCATCCGCAAACAGCGACTGCTTCCCTGCTGGACCACGCTGCCGCGCCAACGCATTGAAAATGTCAGCGACATCTCTCAATTTCAACGAAGATGGCGTGCGATGATCGGCGAGGATTTCCTCCGCCCCAGCACCGATGTCCCCGTGATGCCGCAGAACCGGGCCGAGTTCGCGCGGATCCTTCGCGACGATCGACGCAACAGCCTTCAAAATTACCGAAAAGCCGACGGACAGCACGCGTTCCTCGCGCCGCGGGAAAACTCGCCCGCAGAGATAAAGCGCGCCGAGTGCCGCGTCCTCCAATTCGCCCGCGGCCGCAGTCTCGCGCAAATACTCCGCGACCAAATGCACCTTTTCCAGCTTCTTGGTCGTAGCGCCAATGGATTCGCAGAGTTGGGAAAACGCGTACATGGCTTGGTTTCAGTATCGCACGAGAGGAAATGCGGTCCACGGCGTGACTGGGGCCGGACAAGTTTGGGCTTGCGTGGCGGTCACGAATCCCGCAAGATGCGCTATTCAAACGATTCAATAATTTCAGTTTGTCGCACGGCGGTCGTATCTATGTGCTAAAAGATCGCCCGCGCATGAGGGTTTATTTGAACAACGAGGCTCCAGTTGCAAAAACCAGCAGCGGACCGAGCTTGCGGCGTACGCTTACGCTCTGGGACCTGATTCTGTACGGCGTGATCGTCATCCAGCCGGTTGCACCGATGTCAGTATTCGGTGTTCTGAGCGACCGCGGGCGCGGGCACGTGGTCACCGCGATCCTCATCGCGATGGTCGCGATGTTGTTCACTGGCATCAGCTACGGGCGCATGGCGCGCGCTTATCCGAGCGCGGGTTCCGCGTTCACCTATGTTGCGCAGGAAATTCATCCGGGCCTCGGCTACGTTACCGGCTGGAGCATGGTGATGGACTACATGCTCAACCCGCTGATCTGCACGATATGGTGCGCGCAACAAGCGCATGCTTTTGCACCCGGAGTTCCAGCGTGGGGCTGGAAGATTTTCTTTGCCGTCGTCTTCACGCTGCTCAACATTCGCGGGGTCAAGACTTCGGCGCGAATTAACACTGTGATGGCCATCACCATGGGCGCTGTGGTCGCCGTGATTTTCGTCGCCGCCGCGCGTTACATCTTCGGCCATCCGCATGATGAGCCGGGGTTTTTCCTTCGGCCGTTTTACGATCCCCAGACGTTTAGCTATAGCGCTCTGTTTGGATGCACGTCGATCGCCGTGTTGACCTACATCGGCTTCGACGGCATCTCGACGCTTTCGGAAGAAGCAGAGAACCCGCGGCGCAACATTTTGCTGGCTACGGTGCTGACGTGCATCGTCATCGGCCTGTTGTCGGCTGTCGAAGTCTACGTTGCACAGCTGATCTGGCCTGCGTCACAGAAATTTCCCGATGTCGACACGGCTTACGTTTACACCGTCGGCCGAGCGTGGGCACCGCTGTTTCCGATCGTAGGATGGACGCTGCTGCTCGCGAATTTTGGTTCAGGAATGGGCGCGCAGCTTGGCGCGGCGCGGCTGCTGTTTGGGATGGGCCGCAGCAACGCATTGCCGAAATCGTTTTTTGGAGCCGTCGATCCGAAGAGCCGAGTTCCCCGAAATAACGTGCTCTTCGTCGGTGTGATCGTGCTCATCGGAGCGTTCTTCCTCTCCTATGGATTGGGTGCGGAGATGTTGAACTTCGGGGCGCTGATTGCGTTCATGGGCGTCAACGCCGCCGCGTTCCTGCGCTATTTTGTGCGCGCCGACGAGAAAAAGGTCTGGAATCTGATTCCGCCCGTCATCGGCTTCATCATTTGCCTCGCGCTGTGGGTCAGTCTGAGCCGCACCGCGATGATCGTCGGCAGCATCTGGATGATCGCAGGCATCGCCTTTGGCGTCTGGAAGACGAGGGGCTTTCGCGAACCGTTGTCCTTCGAAGTCCCTGCGGAATAGCGCCTCGCGCGCAGGAGGCATTGCAAATTGGGTGAATCTGGCAGGATGATCGTACCCGCGGGGGAGCGCCCAATCGTGAAGCGACCGAGCGGCAAGAATACCGCAGTAACGATGCGCGACGTCGCGACGCTGAGCGGTTTCTCACCTGCGACCGTTTCGATCGTCCTCAACAACGCGCCGTTGGCCCGCTACATCGCTCCCGCGACCAAGAAACGCATTGAAGAGGTTGCGCGCAAGCTCGGGTACCGCCCGAATGCCATGGCTCGCTTCCTGCGCAGCAAGCGGACGCACAGCGTCGGCGTGATGTTCTTCGACATTACGGACCCGTTTTGCACATTGGTCATGCGAGGAATCGAAAATTCGCTCTATCAGGCTTCGTATGTCCCGATTTTCGCTGACGCGCACAACCAGCGGAATCGCTTCGAGCGATACCTCGAGATGCTGCTCGAACGCCATGTTGAAGCCCTGATCGTGGTTGCCAACTGGCTCTTCGTCGACATTCAACTCTTGGGCGATCTCGCCAAACGGAACATTCCCGCGACGACGATTGGCTGGGAGCTTCCGGGCAACGTCATCAGTTCGGTGATGGTCGATAACGAAATCGGTGCGCGGCTCGCGCTCGAGCACCTGCATCAGCTGGGTCACCGTAAGATCGCATTCATCCGAGGGCCAAAAATGCTAATCGATAGCGCGCCGCGTTGGCGCGGCATTCAGAAATTTGCGCAAAGCGCGGGGCTCGAGATCGATCCTGTTTTGATCCAGCAACTTCCCGAGTCGCTCGATCCCACGTCGAGCTTCGAAAGCGGCTTTCGAATCGCCGAAGAGCTGCTCCAACGTCGCAAAAAATTCACTGCGTTGATGGCCTTCGACGATCTGTCGGCGCTCGGCGCGATTCGCGCTCTTACGAAGGCGGGTGTCAAGGTCCCCGAGCAGTGCTCCGTCACGGGCTTCGACGATGTCGCGCCTTCGTTCCTTTCGGCGCCGTCGCTGACTACGGTTCGACAGCCGATGGAAGCGATGGGCGGCCTGGCCGTGAATATCATCATGGAAGGCATCAATGCTTCGCTCGAAAAGCGTGAATGGACGATCGCGAATCACAAGATGAGCCCGGAACTGGTCATACGCGATTCCACACGCGCTGTTTCGCTGACCGGTTCCGACGACTGACACGCAGCGAGGTTTTGCTTACCAAAAAAGAAAAAGCGCGAACCAAATGCGGTCCGCGCTCTCCATTCTGAATCGATCTTCAACTCCGCTGCAAGGTTACTCCGCCGGCAGAAATACCTCCGAGGGCACCATGAATTCAATCTTCGGTATTTCGGTATTTAGCCGGATGCGCTCGAACTTCCCTTTTTTGCCGCCGTTCCCTTCGAAGGTCAGCAAATACTGATTCTTCAAATGATCCGCGATTTCGTCGAAATAGGGTTTGAGAGATACCGGAAATCCCGTGCCGAGATAATACGATTCGGCACCTGTTTCTTCCGAAAGACGGCTCAAATTCGATTGTGCGTTGAACGCGCGGAATGGACGACGGCCCAAGTGTCCCTGATCCGGAAAGTAAACTGTCCAGATGTTGATGTTCTGCTTTTGCGCGCGCGCAATCGTCGAGTCCAGGTCGGGATCGACTGGATCAAAACTTCCGCGGAAATAGTCGATGCCCGAGGAAATCATGATAATCGAGCGGCGATCACCGCCATTGTCAGGCCAACGCTTCATCCAATCCTGCACGGAAAGATACGGGCTGGTGAAGGCTCCGCCCGCACCGAGGGGCAGCCGCAACGACTTGCCCGCAAGCGCGTGATCGTTGGTAAAATCCTGCACGACCGCAGCCGTGCCATTGCGGCTGTAAGCCACCGCGATGTACGTCGAAGGCGGCTGCGCGTTGAAAAACGCCTTTAAGTCGTTGAAGTTGCTGGCTACGCGCGGATCGAGAGAGTCGTCGATCAGCACGGCAATAAACAAACTCTCACCGCGCCTCCAGTTCGCAACCTGCATCTGCTCCTTGCCCTGATACAACTTAACGTCCTCTTGCTTGAACTCGGGTGGAGTGCCCTTCTTGCCGATCGCCGTCACCGTCGTCGTTACAGAGCCCGCGCGCACCGCCGTTCCGCAAAGCAACAGCATCGCCACTGCGATTGCGGTCGTCACAATTTGCAAGAGCGTCCGCGAGTTATGAGATGTGCTCTTCATTGAAGTATCCTTTTCGCCTTTCTCTTTAATTAGATGCATGTAATATCGAAATCGCGTACATTCCCGTGTGGCGTGGGAGCCTGGCAGGGCATTCCTCTATCCGTCCGGGACCGACCGTGTGCCAGCAGTCTATTCAAGAATGCCGGGGAGTGGTTGGTGAAAGATTACGTTGGCGCAATCGATCAGGGCACGACCAGCACTCGCTTCATGGTCTTCGACCGCTCGGGCCGGATCGTCTCGGTGGCACAAAAAGAACACGAGCAGATTTTCCCCCGCCCCGGGTGGGTCGAACATGACGCTCTTGAAATTCTTCGCCGCACTCACGAAGTAATCGCCGAAGCCCTCGAGAAGCGCGGCCTCCAGTCATCCGACCTGGCCGCGATCGGCATCACGAATCAGCGGGAAACGACCGTCGTTTGGGACCGTAAAACGGGCCGGCCTGTAGCGAACGCTCTTGTTTGGCAGGACACTCGCGTCGCCGATGACGTCGCCTATTTCGGAAAAAATGGCGGACAAAACAGGTTTCGCGCCGAGACTGGCTTGCCGCTCAGCACGTACTTCAGCGGCTTGAAATTGCGCTGGATTCTACGCAATGCCCCCGGCGTCAAAGAAGCGCTCAAAAATGGCGATCTGCTTTTCGGAAACATCGACACATTCCTTGTCTGGAACCTTACGGGCGGCTCTGACGGCGGCCAGCATGTCACCGACGTTACGAACGCGAGCCGTACGCAGCTCCTGAATCTTCAAACACTGGAGTGGGATGAAAAGTTGCTCTCTGCGTTTGAGATTCCGCGGACGATGCTGCCCAGCGTACGATCGAGCAGCGAAGTCTATGGCACCGCAACTTTGCCGGAGATATCGGGTGTGCCGATCGCTGGAATTTTGGGTGATCAGCAAGCTGCTCTCGTCGGGCAAACCTGCTTTCGGCCGGGCGAAGTCAAAAACACCTATGGCACGGGTTGCTTTTTGCTGATGAATACGGGCGAGCGCATCGTGCCGTCCAAGTTCGGACTGCTCACAACGGTGGCCTATCGCTTCGGCACCGAGCCGGCGCACTACGCGCTCGAGGGCAGCATTGCGATCACCGGCGCGCTAGTGCAATGGTTGCGAGACAATCTCGGAATTATCGAGTCGAGCGCCGATGTGGAGAATCTTGCACGCACCGTCGAAGACAACGGTGGAGTCTACTTCGTTCCGGCGTTCTCCGGATTGTACGCCCCTTACTGGAAAGAAAATGCCCGGGGAGTGATCGCAGGCCTCACGCGTTACGCGAACAAGGCGCATCTCGCCCGCGCCGTCCTCGAAGCAACCGCGTTTCAGAGCCGTGAAGTCGTTGAGGCCATGGAACAGGATTCCAACATCTCACTCAAATCGCTCCGCGTGGATGGCGGCATGGTCAAGAACGAACTGCTTATGCAATTTCAGGCTGACATTTTGAATCGAGAGGTCGTACGCCCGCTCATTCAGGAGACGACAGCTCTGGGCGCCGCATATGCCGCGGGTCTAGCGGTCGGATTCTTCTCCGGTCTCGATGAACTTCGTTCAAAGTGGTCTGTGGATCGCACCTGGAAGCCGCGCTTGGAGAACGCGCATCGGGACAATCTTTATCGCCAATGGAAGAAAGCCGTTACACGGTCGTTCGACTGGATCGACGCTTGAGCGTGGCTCAAGTTTGTAGTGGCGCACTGCTGCGCCTGCCCTTTACCTCGATTTTGACGGCACGAAATCGGTCCAACTCAATCTCTTCAAGAAGGAGACGACCATGACGTCGCCATTCCTCGGTGAATTTCTGGGCACTGCCGTTTTGATCCTGCTGGGCAACGGCGTCGTCGCCGGCGTGGTATTGAAACGCTCGAAAGCCGAAGCGAGCGGATGGATCGTCATTACCGCCGGATGGGCACTCGCCGTCATGGCCGGTGTCTTCACTTCGATCGCGTGTGGAGGCAGCGATGCCCATCTGAATCCCGCCGTGACACTGGGATTCGCATTTCGAAACGGAGATTTCTCGAAGGTGATTCCGTACACTGCGGCGCAATTGCTGGGGGCAATCGTGGGAGCGACCCTGGTGTGGATCCACTACCTGCCGCATTGGAAGGAAACTGAGGATGCTGCGGGGAAACTTGCCTGCTTCTGCACGGCGCCTGCGATTCGGAGCTATGTGTCCAATTTGATCAGCGAAGTAATTGGAACGTTCGTGCTGGTTTTTGTTGTCGGAGCGATATTTTCGAAAAGTGTCGCCGCTTCGGGTCCCGGCGCCCTCGGACCATACCTCGTCGGCTCTCTGGTCTGGGGCATCGGGCTCTCTCTAGGCGGCACAACCGGTTACGCCATCAACCCCGCTAGAGACTTCGGCCCGCGCCTCGCTCACGCCGTGCTGCCCGTGGCTGCGAAAGGCAGTTCCGACTGGGGCTATGCCCCGATTCCCGTATTCGGCCCCCTGATTGGTGGAACCCTCGCCGGCCTACTGCTCAAGCTTCTGGCCCTCAACTAACGGACAGGCTCTTCATCGCTTGAAGAGGCAGTATGCCGGAAAGAGCGCGGCATAACCTCGGCGACGACCCTGACTGGAGATGTGCTCGGTTGCGGAGCAAATTGAAGAAGGAGTTCCTCATACGCAGCAAGAATTTTGTCTTGTGTAAACGCTTCGGTATGCCTCTTTAGGCTTGCTTCTTCCATGGCTGGCAACTGTGCAGATTGGCGACTCAGTGAATCCAGTATTTGGTCGATGTCCTGCGGAGAACGAAAATAAAGAGCGCCTTCTCCGGCAACCCAACGATTAAACCGATTGTCATGGGCAATCACAGCGTTACCAGCGGCAAGCGATTCAACCAGGGAGGGATTGGTTCCCCCAACCCGATGCCCATGGAGATAGGCCCGAGCATGGAATCGCAATGCTCTTACGATCTCGCGGTCGAAAATCGCTCCCAAGAAAACAATCTCAGGTCCCGCCGCTTCCAGCACGGCCTTCTGGTACCGACCACCTTCGGTCGTGTACTTTCCCAAGATGACGAGCGGCACTCCGCGCTGTCGACGTGAATACGCTCGAACGATTTCGAGAATATAATTTTCGGGCTCCGGTCTCGCGATTAGAAGGTAATAGCCCTTGCGATTCAAACCGTATTGGTGAATCAAGTCCGACGGGGCCGACGTTACACTATCCGCTCCATACGGGATCACCGTGATTTTCTTTGGAGACGTATGCCTGGCGAGGTGCTGCCCGATTGCGGGGTGATCTGCAACCAGGTGATCTGCCATACGGGCGCCGGCCCATTCGTTAAACCAGAACCATGCGCGAGCAGGAAATGACCACTTCTCTCGCTTCCAGTCGATACCGTCCATATTCATGACGTTGGATATCTGGCTGAATCGATACATCGCATTGAAAACTCCCGTGTTGTAACCAAGAGTCAGGACTACACCCTTTTCATGGAGCGAATGTCTGATCGCTTTCCAATCGAAGTGCATGGTCCCGATCGAACTGTCTCCGGCTGGTATCAGCACCCGGCGTATCCCGTTCCAGACGTCCTCACGCGCGGCATCTTCCTTCTGCACCTGGCAATAAACAGTGACGGCATGGTTCCGCGACCGGAGAAAAAGAGCAAGGTCCTGTGCAAACGTCTCGAACCCGCTGTGCTGCGACGGAATACCGCGGGTCCCCAATATCAGAACGTGCATGCAATTTACTCCAGTCCGAAACAGAATCATCCACGAAGGCTCAGCCAGGCCTTCGCACTACATTAATAGAATAGGTCAATGAGTCGCAAAAACCGCCGGGTGCCGACCCAACAAGTCCGGTTGGTAGCGCAATTATGATCCTTGAGATGCCCGTGGTGCCAGCGATCTAGATGAAATAATACGTTAATGATGGTGCAAATTCAGCGTCCTTCGGCACGTAACACTGCGGGAATTGTTTTAAATAGAATCTTGAGATCGAGGCTAATGCTCCAATTCTCAATATATTCAAGATCTAGCGCCATGTTTGTTTCCCACGAGGGATCGTTGCGAGCCGTTACCTGCCACAACCCGGTTAAGCCTGGACTTACATCCAGACGACGCAGATTTTCGAGCGAATATCGCTCAAAGTCGTCAACCGGATGTGGCCGAGGACCGACAAGGCTCATGTCCCCTCGAATTACGTTCCAGAGCTGCGGTAGTTCGTCGAAGCTGGTCCGGCGCAACCAGCGGCCAAGCCGCGTGATACGTGGATCATCTTCCAATTTAAAAATTGGTCCTTCACGCTGGTTCTCGGCTCGTAACTCCTCCTTCCTCTGATCCGCGCCGACGCACATCGTTCGCAGCTTGAAACAACGGAATCGAGAGCCTTTGTGTCCGACACGGTCCGCGATATATAGAACCGGACCGGGCGAATCGAATCGGATCAATATCGTCAGCAACAATAAAAACGGTGAGGTCACAACCAGAGCGAAACCAGCCAACAATATATCCATGGCGCGCTTCAGGGCGAGGCCTACGGCGGGAATAGGTTGCCATTGGAGGTCCATTACCGGAAATCCGCCAATCATGTGAAGGGGCGCTCGCCAGCCAAGCCCATCGTAAAGGTCAGGTAAGAGCTTGAGTCCCAGCCGCAATTCACGAGCTTCCAGAACCGTTGTTTTAACCATCTCTCTCTCTGCAGGCAGGGTGACAAAGAGTTCGTCGGCGAATTGAGTAAGCGCTATTTTGCGAAGATCCTTGATTGTTCCAAGAACTCGGGAGCCGCTTGATCCTTTGGAATTCGAATCGAGAAAACCGCAGACCTGGTACCCCAGATGGGGGTTTTCTTCGAACCAGCTGGCCAATGCTTGGCCCGTGCGTCCGGCCCCCACAATCAAAACCCTCGAAACTCCAATTCCAGCGGCCGACCGATGCAATACTCGACGCCGTTTGAAATAACGCCATCCAGAAAGAGTAAGCACATTGAGCACACCGGCTGAAAGCACGACCAGGCGGGAGATGTCATTGTAGGCGGTTATGAAGATAAACAGAATCAGGAGCGCGGTGGCCACTCCTACAGCTCGAGCGACCATCAAGCTCTCGTCCAGAACACTGCGGTCGCGAGGGGTGCGATATAGATTTTGGTTTGCGCAACCAAGTACGACCAAGGCGGCATACAATAGAAAAAACCCCGCATAGGCTTGCCCTGCGACTTGGTTGAATGCATGACGCTGGGCAGAATCTCCCAGGCCGAAGGGTAAGCTGACAAGCAAGATCCCGACTATGCACACCAAGGCGGCGTCGATTGCAGCGTAGGTGATCTGAACAGACAAACTGCGAACGAGAGAGCGCCCCCGGACTCTACCATTGGGCACCACCTGAACAGGCAACACCCCCCCAGTAAACAGCTCCCGGGGTGGCGCGCCCAGCAAGTTCGGCCTCGATGGTGTACGACGTGTAGCCGTAGTGCTCATGTGCCTAATCTTCCCTCATCAACAGTACTTCAGTAACGAAAGATCACCGCGTTTTCCAGGCCCTCGCGACAGGAGAGGAGCCAAAATGCATCCAACATGCTGGACCGCAGGTTCGTTAGTTTGAACACAACACGACAGGCAAAGTTTGTACGGTGCGGTCAGTCCCAACTCGGAACTGATTGAAGCGGCTACCCCAAAGTCTCAAACTGCCCCAATGTCAATCCGCCGCGCCCTCAATGGTCGAGAGAGTCTTTACATGGTTTGGTCGCTCGGTCCGCGATCCATTGTTCACCTCGGCGGCGACGAACAATGCTCGCAAGGTGTCGGCAGCAGCATCATAAACCGATTCCACTGTTACAAGTCGTAAACAATGAGGTTGGTCGAAAATACAGTAGTCAAAACAAGGTCGGCACCAAAATTCCGGCCGGATTACGATCCGGTGGCCTTCCCCGAGCGGTGCCCACCAAACGGGTTCGCCGGGACCGAAAATTCCGACTACAGGGACGTCCAAGGCCGCCGAGATATGCATCGGGCCGCTGTCGTTACAGATTAAGAGCTGACAACGATTGAGAACCGCCATGAATTTTCGCAGCGGCAAAGAAACTCCAATAAACTGGCTTGACTGCGAGGGCGAAGGGCGCTGGCCGGGATCGTGAAACCAGATGACTTTCACGGGAAAATTCGCCGACAACCGCTCGGCTACCGCCCGGAATCCTTCTTCTCCCCACTGCCGAATGGCGCTCCGCGCACCCGGGTGGATCGCTACGACAAACTCCTCAGACCTTATTCCAAGTTCTTTCAGGTAACTGTCGGCCCATTCGTTCTCCTTTTTCATCAAACGCAGATGGGGTTGACGGGTAAGAACTGGTTTGCCGACGTGCTCCAGCAGACGCAGCCACAAATTTGAAAAGTGAGGTCGAGCCAAATCAGGCGTCACCTCATCGGTGAGCAAGAATCCGCCGCCGCCAAACGCATAACCGACACGACGGCGAACACGAGCAAGCCACAAAATGAAGTTTTCCCGGAGATCTGCTCGGGCAGCGAATGCAAGATCGAACTTTCTGGCTCGTAAAGCACCGAGAGTCCGAAAAAAATCAATCCAGAGGAGAGAAAACGGATTGTATTTTTTCCATCGAGAATAGTGCTGCGCCCAAGGAACTCGCACAACCATGATTTCGTCAACAAGCCCTTGATCGCGAAGGAGAGGTACGCATTTAGGGCTGGTCAGGATGGCGATATGGGCACTGGGATAGTGCACGCGCAAACTCTCCAAAAACGGGAGCTCCATCGCAATATCGCCGATGTTCCAGTATTCAAGCACCAAAATGCTCTTGGGGTCGTTCGTAGCCGGTGGAGGAGCGCCACGAAATCGGTTTACCAACCTGACCAGCGGTCTAAGAAAGGCCTCGCAGGCCGCAATCAGCTTCCTCTTTCGAGGGCTTATCCTGACAAGGATCCCGAGCGCCGCATCATTCGCGAGCTTATGATCTGCTGGGCTTGCCGTCGTAGATGGCGAGATTTGAATCAAAATGAGACGCTCCGAAGCATTGGATGACGGAGATCATTCAGTTGACTGCCGAAGAGCCACCAGATTCTATCAAGCGCGGCGCAGCCACACACGGCAGAAAGCGGAAACGCTTGGGTCTGTGCATCCCTGCGACCCTGAATGCCATACCGCTCAAGCGGCATCTTTGTCCTTCGGAACAGTGCTCAACTTCGAAGTCTCGATAGCGCGGACATCATTGACTATCGCATCTTCCACAATTCCGCTCAGGATATGAATAATCAGCGAATGAGCTTCCTGAATTCGCGGCGTCGAGTCAGACGGAACGCTCAAACAGATGTCCACACAGCCGCGTAGTTTACCTCCCGACCTTCCAGTCAGGCCAACGGTCGCGATTCCTATTTTCTTCGCGAGCGTGACGGCTCGCACCACATTTGGCGAATTCCCACTGGTAGAGATCGCCAAGGCGACGTCCCCGGTCTTGCCAATGGCTTCGAGCTGCCGAGAGAAAACGCTATCGAATCCATAATCGTTGCTAATCGACGTCAGCGCCGACGAATCTGTCGTCAATGCGATGGCAGCCAAAGCCTTACGGTTGTGCCGATAACGCCCAACGAGCTCCGCCGAAAGGTGCTGAGCGTCTGCGGCGCTTCCGCCATTACCGAACACGATTAGTTTTCCGCCACTCTGCATACTTGCAATAATCAGGCGCGCCGCATCTGCGATCAGTTGTGTTGCTCCGCCTGCCAACTCCTTCTTGACGGCGATGCTCTCCTGAATTTCCCGTATAATCTCCGTAAATAATTCTGCCACTTAATAACTCTCTCTAAAGATATTTGAGTCCTAACGAGCACTGGTATCTCACTCAAATAATTTACGGCGGCGAATCCATGGTCGCTTTCAAGGGGCCGCAATCTCTTTTCCAGCTCGCGCTCGCCGGCATTTTCTTCAGCACCTCGATTTCTTCGAACGTGCTGCTCTCGCGCTCCGTGAACTCTTACCCGCTCAGCCCGGCTCGCCGCGGAGACTCCGGTCCATGAAGATGCCCGCGAGCGAACGCTGCATTCAATACTTCTTCAGCCTCCAGCCGGTGAGATCCCGTAGACAGAGGGCCTTGATTGCAACTCCGAATCGAGCGCACTCACCTGCCCCCACTGGCGGAATCCAAGCGCGTCTGGAGTCCCTGACTCAAACCCCGATAAATGGCCCAAAGCGCTCGAAAATCCCGGCGCCATAACCGCAGAGCAGTATAAAACGCGATGTGCGATACGCCGAATACCATCGCGTACGTAGGGACCTGCCACCACCGCGCATGCTTCCGCACCAGGAAGACCATATGCCGTGTGCTCAGGAACTGGCGCCTCTCTTCGCTTCCTTTTGCCAGTACCGTTACATTCGTGGCGCCGTCGATATGCCAAAGATGCGCCTTTGGAGCAAACCGAAGCAAGTGACCGTGTTCACTGAACCGGAGGGACCAATCGACATCTTCCGCGTAGGCCCAGAATTGCTCGTCCAGAAGGCCGACCTCGCGCATTGCACTGCAACGAACCATCATCGCGCAACCTGTTGCCTGAGTGATAGCCAATCGGTGGTCAAATTGGCCATGGTCGACTTGTTTCCACCCGCGGTGTTTGGTTCCGCCCGTCCAGAAATTGAATCCGCCGCCCGCGTACCAGAGCATGTCCGGTTTGTGAGCAAAGAAAATTTTAGGGCTGACCACGGCAATCGCTGAATCGCCCTCCATAGTGGAGATCATCTCCGAGACCATATCGGGAGCGGCAAACGTGTCATTATTGAGCAGAAGGGCGAAGTCGAAACCGCGCGCCAGGGCGTCGCGAAGCGCCACATTGTTGGCTCCGCTGAATCCATAATTCTTGTCCAGAGCCAAGAATCGCACGGACGGATATTTTCCGGCGACCAGGGCTGCAGATCCGTCGCTCGACGCATTGTCTACAACGAGCGTCTCGATGTCGGCGTTCGTTTGCTTGGCCAGACTGTCGAGACACGCTGGCAGCAGGTGCGCACCGTTGAAATTAAGAACAATGACAGCACAACGCTTACTCATTCTAAAGTGCCAGTTCCCTAAAAGAATTGAGTTTGCTGCGATCCTCAACCTTCATCTACGAACCGCCAGCACAACATCCTGATAGAAGGGGCCGTCCGGACGACACCATGATCCGTAATGGATTGCGGTCACATCGAGACCCGCTTCATCGTAATACCGCCGAATCAAGGCCTCCGAAAGACCCACAGCCGTTTCCGGGAACTCAGGGTCGCCAACGGAATAGTCTCCGCATGCATGGTCGAGAGGGGTCTTGGATTTGCCATCCGCAATGAGCCGCTTCGATTCATCGTTCAAAAGGAAAAAGCTAATAAAGGATTTTGCGCCAGGCTTGAGTACGCGTCCAATTTCAGAGATATAATTCCGAACAGCCTCGGGAAGCATGTGCGTGAATACCGAAATCAAATATACAAAATCAAAGCTCGAGTTTGAATAAGGAAACTTCCACTGTTCGGGTAAAACTCTTCCCTCGGGATTGTAGTGCTTATTGAAAACATCCACATGGCGAAACGCAAAAGCTGGAAACCTAGTCGTAATTTCTCGTTGGCACCACTGAATTCCTTCCTCCACGATATCGAACCCTTCGTACGCGCCGCTCGGGCCGAGATATTGAGTCAGAGGCACAGCCTGTTTACCGATGCCACAGCCGACGTCCAAAACGTGGTGATGAGGCTGGAGGTCGCAGTGCTTAATAAACGAATTCAGAAATTGGTTGTCACGGAAACCGCCTCCGCCGACAAACCATAGGCCACGAGGGGGAACGAGTGGGTCTCTTCTTCCTGCCAGAAAGTCGAAGACATCCATGGGAAAGAAAGCGGCGCGGCGAATGGCCAGACGGGTCTTAAACTTTGGAAATGCGCGCTTCGCTAGGACTGTAAGTTGCAAAATTATGTCTCCCTAAGCTCTTGAGGCCGAATCGACACGAGCGTTGCCGTCGCCGGAGTCGACGGAATTTTCAAGGTCGATGGATTCCGCCTCTGCATTCATAAGCGTAACCCAATCTATGGTCGGCGAAAGGGCACGCGTATCTAAATGGGTGGCGATCGCGGGAATCGGCACCCATAGACTCATGCGTTTCCCGAATAAAATCTGAGTCCAGCCGTACAACCAGGCTTTGGCTACAATCTTGGCAAGCCATGGCTGCTGCCAGGCAAATCGGAAGGTCTGCACGGGGTTGAAGATTGAGAACTTGGTCATGCTAAGCCACAAGCTGCAATCGTAATTGCGCCGACAATAGGTACGAAAGTTTGCTTCGTTGCACGCCAGAGTCTGCTTCCGTGTCAAAAAGGTAAGGCACGTGGATGCAGCCGTCCGCCAATGACGACCGGAATCAACGCGTAGCCATTTTGGGTGTCGGTGAATCTCCAGCGTGTAGCAATCCAAGTGATCGTACGGAGTAGCGAAATCGACGTCGGAGTGCGCCTTTAAGAACTGCACCATGCTCGGGAACAGCTTCGGCTGATAAACATAGTCGTCTTCAGCGAAATATACGATGTCGCTGTCGGTTTGATCGAGAAGAACGTCGATCTGTTTTCCGAACGTCGCCAGGTTTCCGACACCTGGGAGTTGGATCAAAACCAAATCGTCGGGTTGAAAATACTTCCTGAACAAGCTTGCAAAACTGTCCGGACATCCGTCGAGTATCGCCCACAACTTGACGCGCAGGCCAGCCAGCGATTGTTTGAAAGAGCGCAGACAGATCTCTGCGGATCGAAGCTTGTCATCGCCGAAAGGAAGCCCGCGCGCAGGTTGAGAGACCTGAGGATAGATGCGGTATGCCACCGCCAGATCGTAATTCGCCATCGCAGATTAGCCCCGCTCTAGGAAACGGTTCAGTCCCAAAGGCCGGTTCCGCGGATTGGCCCATTGATGCCGTCAGGTTTTGTCGGGCGTTTCACTGTACCGGCGGGGGTCGCGGGCGGCAGGCTCGGCGTCCATTGAGACACAGGCTTCCAAGATGAGCCTCCCAAATCGCTGCGAACGAAAGTAATCGAGCCGTTCACGTTGATCGAGGTTGCTCCCATCAAGTCGATATTTCCGCCAGCGGCGAACGTGACGGAACCTCCTAAGGTGTAAAATGTTACCATTTCTCCTGGACCTAATCCGCTGTGGATCGTAACGATAGGCGTGGCGGACGGATTCAAGCCAATCGAGTGGACGCTGAGTGTGTTGAGTGTGGATGCGGGAGTTAGCTGCGTTGTAATGCCGGACGTAGGCGGAGCGTCCAGCGCGCCAGCGTAAAGATTGTCCTGATAGACGACACTCGCCAGATTCGTAGACAGAACTGTTCCATCAGGATTGCCAAACATCTGGTTGTGTGCGAAGACGATACCCGACGCTATGGTTGTGTCAATCTTCAATTCGTAGCCCGCTCCCCCATTTATTCCGACGTTGCCTGAAAAATAGGAGTCTGTGATGACCAACCCATGGACACCGATACCGGCCTTGTTTGTGATGTGATAGGCGCCCCACAATTTTTCGTGGTGAGAGTTGTAGAAGGTAATGTTAGCGGCGCCATCCAATTGAACTGCGGTGGCCGCTGCCTGAGCGACGAGGCCCTCGAATACGATGCTGACGGGATAGCCGCCGACGCCACTGCCGTAGCCCCCAATATATATATCCGTTCCGTCGCCGATGGCCTGTCCATCGAATTCGCAGTTCCGAAAGCGCAACTGGAAGACGCCGCCCTCCAGTTTCAGTGCGTTCCCACCACCGGCAGTACGAAATGCCACAACGTTGTTGAACAATACCCACTGAGTCAAAGACGAGAAATCATTGCTGTGTCCTTTGACGTGTACTGCATTACCCGCAAAGCCTTCCAAATAGACGTCGTCAATCGTGGAATACCACAGCCCTGAATTGGTCGTGGAACTGGTGTCGAAAAGGAAGCCATCTTCACCGGTGTTTCCGGAAGATGCGAAGACTCGGAATCCGGAGAGATGCACATTGGTTGCCGGCATGTTGCTCGTTTGGGGAAGGACAAAGACCGGATTGTTTCCGTTGGTTGACTGCAGGGCAGTGCCGTTACAAGGCAATGCGGTAGTGCAAGTCGACGACTTAAGAGGTCCGGCGGAAGCGCCCATACCGATAATCTTCAACCCCTTGCGCAGGGTGATTTGCTTGACGGTGAAGGTGTAAGGGCCAAGGTAGATTGTAATTGCTTTCGTTCCAGGATCGAGTGTACCGAGATTGAGGTTTACGTCGGGCGATAGCGCGTAAATCATGCAGCCACTCGCTGGGCACGCGGCCACAGCATCGGGCACGCCGCCGGAATACCGATCGGCGAAAAGCACATTTGCGAGATTCTGCATGCTGACCGAGCCGCCTGCGTCCGTTATCTGAGAACTCGCGAGTCCACCACCTGAGAATTTTGGAATTGTGTTGACTGGACCAACCCTGCCTTCAATCGCGGGTGTTGTGCCAGTGGAAGGAGCGGAGGATGTGCCCACGACACTGGCTGCAATAGAGGATTGGGCGCCGGAGTTCGCAACGATCGTTTGGGCAGCTGAAGCGGCCGGCGCCGAACCAGGGGCAACTCTTGCGAAAGCGGAAGGCGGTAAACCACCCAACGTTTGAGCGTCAGCCGCTTCGATTGCGTAAGGAACGCTCACCATCAGCGTTCGGGGCTCCTCCACCGAGCCAGGGCTCACGACCTCAGTACCCAACCACCTGGGATCTCCCGATGAAAAAATATCGACGGGCATTCCATCGGGAGAGGTGACTCCCAGCATCACCTCGTACCGTCCGACGGCATCTACCTGGACATTTTGAATTTCCTGCCATAGAGCGTTTCCGGCTTTCGCGTCATCGTAAATCGTGAATTTTATCGCAACAGTGTGCGCGCGAGATGCCGGCGTCTCTTCTTTGATCGAGCCTCCAGCTTTCACAAATCGAGGAATTCCGGGACTGCACGAGTTGGCGCCCGTCACACACTGCCCTTCGCAAAAGGTGGGAATGGCTGTCAGCAATAGCAACGCGGCGAGGCTTTTCGTAGCCGAATTCATTTTTCTCCTAATAACTCGCGTCGAAATTCCGTGCAAACTGAACAGATTCGGTAGAAATACTGGACAGCGGAGACCTTCGATTAACCAAGGCCAACCAGTCCTTTACCTCTTAACCTAATCGCTTTCTCGAAAATGAGCACAGCCGAAGCCAAGAGCCCAAGTTCAATCCAACAAAATGCCAGAATGGTTCCGTCGGTTGATTCAAAGGTAATCGTGTAGACGAGTGCCCCCGCCCAAAGACCGAGGAGAATTGCGTCAGGGCTCTTCGAATTCTTCAAGATGTATCGAACTTTGCAAGCAATCACCACAAAAAAACCGACAATGGTCGCGAGTCCAAGAAGGCCGACATCGTGTAGTATCCGGAGCGGCGCGTTGCCAATCCAAGTTTTTTCACCCGCCCATTCTGGAACGTATTTCGACCAATCAAATGTAAGGTTGAAGCTGGCTGTGCCACGGCCTAACATTATGTGGCCTGGTAAATCTTGTAGCGCTTCCTGGACGATGACGAAACGCGCAATGGTGGTCTCATCCGCCAATCCCTGGTCGAAGAAATTCATAAACCTTTCGGTGGTTACCCTTCCAATCGATCCACTCAGCAAAATCAGAACGATCACCGAGGAAAGCGCGAAGACGATCATCTTCTTTCCATCTTTATTCGTTCGACGACGAAAATTCTTCCAACATAGGTAGCCGGCAGCCACGAGCAGGGCTAACAGAGCGGCGCGAGAAAAGCTCACAACTACGGCGAGGGACGTGACCAAGAAGCAAAGCAAGTAGCCAAGACGTTGATCTTGGAACAAGTATAGCGCAAGAAAAATGACAGCACAGCAAGCGGTATAAGCTCCGAACAGGTTGGGTTCGTAAAGGGTCCCAAATGGAGCGGCGACATCGCCAAGGTACTGGCCAATTTGCACCCCGGTCGAAGTACCAAAGGCCCGGTTCGAGGCATAGCACAAAATGCCGTAGATTGACTCTATCAAGCCTACCCCTAGCAGAATGGCAGTGGCATTCTGAAGCGTCTTGAAATCTCTGACCGTACTTCGAATCAGGAAATAGCTTAAAATCGCCAAGCTGTTTTGCAAAGCCCACCGAACCGTCAACGCAGGAGCAGAGGACGCAAACGTCGAACTTACGAAGTTCACAAGAACGAATGCCAATATCCAGTAGTCCAATCTGTCGAGTCGCAGATTAGATTTGGAAGTCAACATCCAAATCAAGACGGCAACGAAAACAATGGCTGCGCCGAAATGCTCTGGTCGTGCCCGCCAGCTGGAAATTTCAACAAAGAAAACAGGCATCGCGCCGGTGCCGATGAGGACGATAAGGGCTCCGTAGGGCCAACGCACTGCGGTTAAAACCACGACCAGACCACAAACTGCGACCGCTCCAATCCATGTCAGATCTTCTTGCCAAGCCAGCCGGCACACAATGCAGACGGCCACGCAAGCCGCGAGAACGTCCACGCGCCGGACAGTTTTCGAATTCCAGGAACCAAGTGAGGTCGTGTGCGACACGGTGATATCGCTTACTGGGAGGCCGAAATGAGTATGTCTTGAAAGGCACTCTGAGACGTGACCGGGAAGCGCGGAGCATGAATCTGATATTCAAATCCGGCGTCTTCGAGGCCACGCAGAAACTCCGAAAGACATGATTTTTGCTGCCCAATCCTATGGTGATATTCGATTGCCATCTGGCGGATTTGCTTCAGCTTTCCGGCTTTGACCAGATCGCTTAGTACTCGATGCTCCGCTCCCTCGACGTCCAATTTTAGAAAATCAATTGAACCATGGATGAACTCGGAAAGCCTGCAAGCCGGGACCTTGATCATCTCCGCTTTGGAACGGGACGGGTCCGCGCTCATCAACAATGAACCGGGATCCCTGGAGTCGATATGAAAATCCAACTCGCCATTTTCATTCCACAACGCACAATTATGGGTCTCGACGTCCAAGTGATTTACACGCAAATTTCGCCGAAGTAGTTCGTAGGTTGTAGGGTCTGGCTCAAAGGCTCGGACCTTTGAGTCTGGGTAAAGCCATTTAAAGTAGATAGACGCCATACCGACATTGGCGCCGCAATCCAAAATGACCGGAGATGTGTTTTGCGCAACGAAATGATAGTACTGACGCACAAATATTTCGCGGTAGAGCAATTGCACTGTTTCACGATTGAAGTGCTCTATCTCGAATCCCATTTTCCGTCCGCCGGGAACAACTAGGCTACGGAGAATGGATGCTCTCGAACGTCCTGGGCCTCTCAAGATGTGATAGCAGTCGTTTGCGAATCGGGCCAGCTGCGCAATCATTTTTTCGATTAGTCTCAGTGGTGAATCTGCCTTCGAACATGTATAGCGGATTCGCAGTCGCGTTGAAATGCCGAGAAATGTGAGCCGAAGACTATGACTTTCGTAAATTGAAAACGGCCGAATCTCCGAGGGCCTTTGCATTCAACTCACGAGATCGTGCCTTGAAGTCTCGCAGCTCGGGTTTGGAAAATATCTTTTGCGGCCGGCTGCCGTCGATCGAAGCAAAATCAATGTCTCGGGAGTACAGCTCGCTCGCCCAAAACTGAAACTCGTTTGAATCATAGCTGACATCGACAACGTCGAACCCCGCAGCGGCGGCTAGTAATCGAAAGCTTTTGATTGTGTGCAAGTACAAATGGCGCGGCGCATCCAACTGTGCCCAATGAACACCATAGTGCTCCCACGCCCATCCAAGGACCGGGACGCGGATCAAGCAACGACCGGCCGGGCTCTGTAAACCCGCGGCAAGGCGCAGAATACCGAGCGGATCGGACATGTGCTCAAAGGAATGATGGAACATTATTACGTCCCATTGTGTGCCCTGCAGATCCTGGAGCTCCCCTCGTACGATTTTGACGCCACGATTATCCTCAAGCGATTGTGGTAAAAATCGATCGAGCCCAAGCAAATTCTCGTAGCCCAATTCTTTCAAGTCCATCAGTAAAATTCCCGAACCACACCCAACATCCAAAATACGTGCGTGGCGGGAGACACCCATGCGCGCGAACGCCTTGAGCGGGAGATTGTCGAATGATTCGATTAAATAACGGTCGATCCAATTGGGTCGCTTTAGAAGACCCTGGTTTCTTCGCTTGCGCACCCAACGTCGAAGCTTTTGGAAAAACGATGACCCGCGATCGCTGTTTCCGCCGAACGCGGTGTATCCTGACGGATAATATCGGGCTAAATCTTCGGGAAACTCGATCAATTGGAGACACCCGCACGTATGACACTCGAGATACTTGAATTTGTCTCTTGAACCCAGCATCATTTCGCGCACCGAGTGAATCCGGTTACCCGCTCGGCCTCCACAAATCTGACAAACCTGCGAAGTGCTCTGGGGTTCGTCTGCTGACGTTAGACGAGTTTGCGTGCTCACGTTACGGCCTCTTCGGTCGATCGCGCAGTTTTGCCAAGGTGAGTCAATAATTTCCGCAGAATTTCAATTTCCGGGCGGCAGGCAAAAAACAAACAAACAGCAACCAAGAGATAGTAAAGCAATATTCGAAGGCCGGCGTTCTGTGTAGACTTCACCACAATTTCGTAACTAATGACGGACCAGGCAAAGACCGCCAGCAAGGTCAACCGGCTCGCCCAACTCTGTCCGGTCGTGGCACGGAGCGCCCAATCGTTGGCCAACCACCAAATTGCCAGGGACGCAAGTTGGCCGAGAGCAATGGCTATCAGAGAACCGAATAAAATCGCCATCGTAAGTCCAATGGTGAACGTCACTACGGCGGCCCCGATCGTAAGCAGAAGAAAGTCTCTTTGCTTGCCGTAAATATAAGCAAAGCTCGTGTGCAAAATCTGTATTTCGGCAAGAAAGAAGATGCCGAACAACAAGATTCCGGCGGCCGGCAAGGAAACTGCGTATTTCGGCAAAACGTGTTTAACGATCAGCTCCAAAACAAAAAAGTAAGGCAGCATCGCGCTCCACGCCAACAGCAAGAATCTCGACCCGTGGCCATAGATCCTGGTGCGGCCCTCATGCTGTAACGCCGCCGCGTGAGAGAAAAAGACTCTATAGATTGCGGCAATCGCCATGACAGGAACGAACATCGCACTCGAAGCCAGACTATATTGAGCGAATTGATGTATAGGAAACATCCAACTCGCAACCAGGCGGTCCGCCGATTGCACGAGACCAGAACCAATGTTGGACAGCGCAATTGGCCAACCAACCAGAACGCAACTCTCTCCAATGGACCAAGCTGAAACCAATCGACCACTATTCTTTAGCGGCCTTACTTGAGCCCACAGGTAAACCAGGGCACCTGCCCAAGCGATGCAATAAAGTTCGATGAGAATTCGGAAATTGGGAACCTGCCGCAAATTCCACAGAAATGTAAACACCACAAACAGCCCTGTGGGTGCGGCGGCGACGATCGCCACGGGTTTGAATTGCCTCGCGCTTTGCAACCCGTACAGCAAAAGCGCGCTCACGTTGTAAATAACTGCGTAAATCAATACCGCGATCGCAATGAAGCGCACATCGATGTGAAACTTCCACCAGGCTACAACGCCAATTGGAACGATTAGGACGATCAGTTGCCAAAGCAGAAATTTTAGCGAAGGCCTCAGTTCGTTATGAAAATTCGCCAATGGCCGGCCAGCCCAACGCAACAACGTTCCGTCCAAAAACCCCAGTTGCAGCAGGCCTACGTAGGTTCCGTAGAGCATAAACAGTCGCCAGTAGCCAAAGTCCTCAACCGTGACGATCCGCGGGACCAGAAAAACCAGTAGCGTGTTGAACACGGCAGCCAACGCCGTCCCGAGGCCCATGGTCGCAACATCGCGTGCAAGAACGGCGAACCGAGAAGGTTTTATGTCAGCCGGATCGACCGAGACCGTCACCTCACTCATCGCCCGGTCGTCGCCGGTCGCGGCGCTCTGGCAGTCGGACTGCTCTCTTTCGTGAACTTCTCCTCGAGTCATAATTCGTGAGGTTCATTTGTCCGCATTATTTGAGATTACGAAATCGCGGGATCGGCTTGTCGTAACAAGAACTCGGAAGCTCATCGAGTTTCGAAAACAAAGAGCTACTAATTACCGAAGGTCGGCAAGGAACGGATAGAGCTTCGCCCCATCAGTCACATTCGAATCGTGACTTAACCCAACTGCAAACAGTCACATACGACAATCTTACTTCTCGACAACGTCGCGCTCTCGGTCTTTATGGAAAGCCAACGACTCTTCCCCTGCTCCACCCTGGCGGGAACCGTTCCGCGCAAATCGAGGCAAGCGCCCCCACAAATCGCTAAAAACCTCTTGCGCAAAAACCTTTCGAGCGTCGCGTTTGTCCGTTTGGTCCCAAAGAGTCTTTGAGAATAGCCAAACTGTCGCTGCCGCAAGAGCCGACGCAGTCCCCGCAAAAATGATTAGCAACCGCGGCGGGAACGACTTTTTGTCTGGAATCGGAGGGGAATCTAAGATCTTGACGGCCGGGATCTCTTTGACTTCTTGGACCTTCGCCATTTCGTACTCTTTTGTGAGTGCTTCTAGCACTGCTTCCTGAATCCGCGTGCGCCGATACAAATCGGCGTAAGTAACGCCCAGCAGCGGCAGCTTTCGAATCGAAGGATAAAAGGAGTCACTCGGAGTACTGGCAACATCCGTCGCACTCTCACCTTTCCCTCCGAGCTTGTCCAACTGACGCTGCAGCTCATCGATCCGCGCCTTGATCGTCCGTACCCGAGGATTGTTGTCGGTGTAAATTTGCCGAAGCCCCTCATACTGAGACTCCGCGGCGATCATCTCCCCTTGCAGAGTGGCGGCAGCTTCGACCATGGCCTTCGCCTGTTCCTTCACATCGACGGCCGTATTCTTACTAGCGAACTGGCTGAAATCTCTCTCGGCGTCCTCAAGATCCTTGTTTACCGCGTGCAGGCGTTCTTCGAGAAAAACCCTTTCGCGACGAGCTGATGAGGTACTAAGGTCAGCCACAAGGTGGTTCAGTTCTTGTATATAGGCTTGCGCCATAGCCGCAGCCCTTTGTGGACTCCGGTCCGTCACCATGATTGAAATAATTTGGCTCTTGCGATCCACAGAAACCGCAGTGTGTTCCGCAAGATCCCTTCGAAGATCCTCCATCCCGCTATCGCCATAAACCTTTTTCAGGTCAAATTGCTCGATCAGCTTGTCCGCGACCGTGCGACTCCCCAGAATCCCGACGAAAATGTCGCTGGAACCCTTAAGACCGAGAACATCGTTGGCGATCCCAGCCAGTCCGCCGGTGGAACCGCCGGTCATTGCGGCTGCGGCCATCATGAGACCGGACGTGGATTGGTTATCCGGAGGCATGAGACGCGCGGTAGTCTCATATCGTCTTGGGATGAGAAACGCGATCAGCGAACTAAAAAGCAGCGCATATAGACTTACCCGATACAGCATTCCGCGGTGCGCCCACATCAAACGGAGATAAACCAAGGTGTGTTGTTTTGTTTCTGGATCGCCCTCCCGTCCCGAAGGCTCCGGGAAATCGGCTTGTGGCAGTTCGGGAACGGAGCGACGGGAAGAAGTCCCGCTGGAGTAGGTCACGGGCGCCCTCCACTTCCCAAATCCGTAGCAGCCTCTGGGGCTCGACGGTACAGTTTCTCGGGTTGGAACAAGATTTCGACCGACGCGCTCACGTTCGTCTGCCCGGCAGCCTGAATAACAGGGAAAAGCCAATGTTCATATTGCACAGATGCAGAAACGCCCACACTCGGGCGGAACCAATAGTCTCCCCGTACACCCACGTCCGTAACGGTACCACCCCCCGGAACGAACCCCTGGCTAACCTTTTGGTGCCGATAGTTGAACTGCAAACGGTTTCGCGCACTAAACCAATAGTTCGTCCAAGCTTGCGCACCTTGGCCTTGTCTTCCAATCCAACTGCCAATTAGATCGCCGTTATTCGTGTAGCCGCTTCTCCAGGTAAAATTGAAATAGTAAAAACCGTTCCCAAGATTGCCGCCGAGCGGATTGTCGGTATAAACACCTTCTACTCGGAGGTCCAATTTCGGCAGTTTCGGCACGTGAGGAAAATAAAGCCCGGCATGCCAAGCGGAGCGGTCAAAATAGGCGATCGGCGAAAACTGATCATCGGTGAAACCATCCCCGTAAAAGGTCACCCAGTCACGCAGACGGGGTAGCCGGTAGCTAAAGTCGAGTCCAGACCGCCGGTCGCCCGGTTTGATTGGGCTTCCTCCGGTCTCGCTAATGCGTTCGTTCGTCGTGGAAAACAAACTACGAAATAGCGTATGCCACGTTAGGGGATATCCCGGGCCTCCATACACGGTTGTACGAAAAAAACCGAATTCAAAATTGCGCGTCGGCTTAAAGCTCAGTTTTTGGCCGTGAATGAATGGCTGCGGGTCGAGCACCTGGCCAGTTTGGCCGGTAAAACCGACCGGCGCCGGACTATCGACAAATTGATAGCCACTTAACTGCCCCAAGAACAGCTCGATTCGCACCGGTCCTAGCCATCCCAGAATGCTCGGTAATTTCCACGGCGTCACCCGGTTCACTCTAAACATGTTGATAGGCGCCGCATTGTCACTAAGCATCATCGGGCCGCCGTCACCGGGTCCCCACCACAAACTTTGTTTCCCAAAAGAGATTTCCCAATTTGACAACATCAGTCCAACGTAAGCATCGAGCAGTTCGAATTGCTGAACGGACGACTGATTTGTTCCCGGGGGGAGAACCGGATACGCATTGATCTGTTGGATTACTTGACGTGTCGACAGCGGTAAAGCCGGTATGGCTGGTGCGGTCTGGGCTTCGCCGCGCACGTACCCGAACCAACGCCCCCACGTGGCGTATGCTGAAAACCCGTTCACCGTGCTCCAGCCTTCGCCGTAGGGGCGGCCGAAATCATTGAACTGCGTCTGACCGAACGTATAACCGTTCGTAAGCGGCATCCCGGAGATGTGTTCGGTTCGCGAATACAAAGACTCCACTCGAAACGTCGCGGGTGCACCTTCAGCCGCCGCTTCAATGTCTTGTTGAAACTCGTGCTGCAGGTCCTGCAGCAATCGAGACGCTTGACTGCTATCATCGCGCGTAACGTGATCCAAAGCTTCGTTCATCTGGCGTATGCATTCTCCTCGAGTCCAAGGTCGCAACCCGGTGAATCCGCTGTTTACGAGTCCAAGGCCCGCCAAACGATCGAGCGCGTCATAAACCCAACTGTCCAGCGGTACATACGGAGAACCCTGATTCGAAGGCCGGGGCTCTTCGACGCGTAGGAAATCGCGAATCGGCTTCCACTCCCCTCCGCCAAGCGAGGGATCGTAGTGTCGGCTGTAAATGTCCTGCCCGATCATCTGACCCATCATACTGCCTATAAACACGTCGGACGGGAAGTGTTGCCGCGATCGGATACGGGAATAGCTGACGAAGGATGCCAGACCATACGCCAACAACTTCGGTACCACACCGGGATACTCGTGTGCGATCACTCCTGCGACAGCCCACGCGGCCGTAGTGTGCTCTGATGGAAAAGATGTCCCACCGCTAAAAAAGGATCCACTCCCGTCACCCTGAAAAGGCCGCTCTCGCCCCAGGGTATATTTCAACGCCTCCACGGCAACGAGACTATTGACGGCCGCTTCGCCGGCCAGAAATCCTGTCTCGCGCCAATGCTCGCGATGCGCCGGATAACTCAGCAGCCACATTGCGCCAGCGCCGCCGACGAGCGCAGCTACACCCGCAGTAGAGTAAGTCTTGTTGCGACTGATGGTGTCGGGATCGTTCGATAGGTGGCCGCTGAAATCGCGGTCGGTAGTGAAAAGGCCGGCGGCAAATCCGCTCGCGGGCACCAACCAATTGGCGTCGGATAAGCGCAACTGCGCCGGACTGGTCCAGATTTGTTTCTGGTCTCCCAAAAAATCCCTTCCTAAGCTCTTTAATCCATAGCGCGAGCGTGGCGCCGAGTTCGAATCCGTTTGATCGGCATCACCCTCGGCCTTAGTTTCAGCTGTTTTCTGGTTTTGCTTTTCCTTCCCCTCTTGAGCTGATTGCTTGTGTTGTTGTTCCTGTGGTTCCTGTGGTTCCTGGCGCTTCGCCGCCTCCAGCGTGGGTTCCGCAACACCAAAGCTAAACAATATCACCGCTCCTGCAAGCGCGATCATCCTGCCCCAACATGAAAACCCTTGCATCACGGATGAATGTACGCAACCGCCAGCGCCGCCGACGCAGCCAATTGCCCAGCCTGGAAAAGAGTCTGCCAATTACGAGTTCCGATTTTTGGCGCAATCTCTGGTACCACGATCGTGTCTCCTGGTTTCAGGGCGGCTCCCAAGGGATCAGCCGACCACCATCCTGAGGTGTTGTTTTGTGCCGAAAGCACTGAACCGTCTGCGCGAATAACAAAAACTGCCTTCTTATTAGCGAGTTGCGTCGTTCCCCCCGCTTGGCTCAGGTACCAGCGAGCACTTCTCCCAGGCCTGTAGCTGACGGCCGTGGGATTGAATACCTGCCCGTTCACCATGATGTAGTCCGCTTTCTTCGGAATCAGCAGGACATCCCCACCCCGGATGGGAACATCGTCCTCAGAGTTTTTCCAATGTTTCAGGTCCGGGGGAATAAACACTACGACCCTACCTATGGGCGGATTCGCCTCCAACTGTTGCAGCGTGGTCTCCGTCTGCGCAATGGCTGTCAGTTTGGCGTTCTTTTGATCCTGATCCGCATCGGGCAGTTGCTTGAGATTGACTTCTTCTTGCTTTAGTCGCCGCACCATTTCTAATCGCGCATTCATCTCCATTTCCCGCACGTCACGCCGCATCAGCACCGCGCCGTAGGGATAGGCCGAGGGCCCAAAACCACCGGAGCGCTCCAGAACGGAACTTAGCTTTTCACCGGGCCTGATTCCATAGGCGCCAGGGTGCTTGACTTCGCCCTTCACTGTAATCGAGGCGCCGAGATCATTCCAATTCGGCAGTTGCCGGATCGTCAGGACATCACCATTGTTAAGTGACACATTCGCTGACGTTTCCCCCGCCAGTGCCTCGGAAATCGTAACCATCTCATGTTTTCCGGTAAGTTCGCCCTGGTCGGCCCATGCGTAATGTGTCAGATCGGCTTGGTTGGTGTCCGCGCTAGGCTTCAATCCGCCACCGACACGGATCAAGTCCCCAATGGTCATGTTCGTGGTCAATGGATAGCGGCCCGGCTTGCCGACTTCCCCTTGAACGTACACACTCGAAGGCTGTACAGCGTCGGGACTACGATGAATCAATAGTCGGTCCCGCGGTTGCAGCCAAATGTTGGCCGCAGGATCGCCCTCAAGGGCCAAGTTCAAGCTGACGCTAAAAATCTTGAGCTTGCCGTCGGGCAAATATCGATAGACCTGCGCATCGTCGATTTTCGCATCGGGAGCGATCCCGCCCGCCAGATGTACGGCGTCACTCAAATGAATCTGCCCCGCGGTTCGAAATGTTCCAGGCGCTCGCACATCGCCGAAGACGGACACTGACGGTGGATTCTCGAAGTCAAATCGACTGAAAACTCGAACCGTATCCATGGCCTGAAGCATGGGTGCCTGCGCAGGATTTGCCAGCGCACCAGCCAGATCGAAACTTTCGACGGTCGGGTGAAAATCAGGAGCATTCAAACGAATGATCTCAGCATATTGGGCGGCAGGTTCCGGCAATAAATCGTTGTAAGAGGTGATTACGTCGGTTACCCGCATGTCTTTTCGATACGAATAACGCCCAGGCCGTATCACATGTCCTTCGACATAGACGGCGTCGCGATTGTAAGGCGCGATAGGAAATACTCGAATTCGATCTCCGTCCTGAATTTCGAACGCTTCAAGTTTCTTCGTAACCTCGGAATCATTTTCAATCTCAGGGATATCAAGGCTCATCATTGTCTGGTTTTGATGCGCCACGAGTCTCTGCACCTCAATATGTCGAAGCGTTGCTGTTGGCAGCAGACCGCCGGCAAGTTCCAGCACTGCGGCTAGGTTCTTTTCGTCTTTCAATTCGTAAATCGCCGGCCGCCTCACCATCCCGTCTACCGTCACCTGGGGCCCGACTGGAGGCACCAATACGCTGTCCCCGTTCTCGAGTTGTTGGAGTCCAGACCTCACCCCGTGCAGCAAAAGGTCGTATAAATCAACGACTTGTACCAACTGATTCCCGCGGTAGTGCTTCACGATACGCAGCGAACCCTTTTGCGTCGGACCACCTGCAACGAACAGCGCGTTCAACGGCGTGGAAAGAGAGCTGATGTCGTACGCTCCAGGATTTGCGATGTCTCCGACTTCGTAGACACGAATGGTGCGTAATCGGGTGAGTGAAACCTCCGCCGATACTTGCCGAAATTGGGTCCTCAGAGTTTCCTGCAAATTTGCCTGGACATCGGCCAGACTCTTGCCGCTCACGAGTAGGGGCCCGACCTCGGGCAAGCTCACACGTCCCTCGCGATCGACAACGCGATAGATGCGCTGGCTCACGCCGCCCCACAAATCGATCGACAGACCGTCTCCTGGTCCCACGATGTAGTCGGGACCAGCAGGCACATCCATCGGAATCAGTTGCGAATCCCGGGTGCCGTTCTCGAAAACCTCGGCACCAAACCGTTTCGGTATCGCAGGTCGCGGAATCGCTTGAACATACATGTCATAGAGCGATGGAATGTCATTGTAAGGACTGACGGCGCGCACCAACTCTGGCGCCGCTGGCTGAGGTTTCGGCCGATTTCCGCGATCAAACGGCTGCATCGGCGAATATGTCGATGAACTTCCCGTCGAAGCAGGCGTGTTTGCGTCACGTCGAGTCGATCGATACGGATCGGGCAAGTTCGGGGTAGGTCTGGCTGAACCGACTCCATATACGGCGAATGAATCTACTGGATTCCGGTTCTCCGAGTTGGCCACTGGCAAGGCGCTTATCGATTGACTGTCTGCTTCTCTGCTCGAGCGAAGCGTGCCTCCGGCCAGACCCGAACTCCCGCCATCCAGCGACAACGTCGAGTCGAGTCCACCACCCAGCGGCAATTCGGGAAAAACTCCATCACCTTGAATCGCCCCCTGTCCCGAGGTGTCCAGTTGCGCTCGCAGAAGTTGATCGTTTCGAGAAGGATTCTGCGGGTTTGTTCCTTCGGGTCCCATCCGGGAAGGCGAGTTCCCTTGATCAAAATCCTGTCCGCGCGGTTGCGATGGAATCTGTTCCTCATTTCCACCGGCCCGTTCGGCACATTGCGGGTCAAGCGCGTTGCAGTCGACCGAATTCTGAGTATTGCGCGCTTTCCGTAATTTTGTTCGCTCTTGCTCCTCCTCCTGTTCGTTCTGCGCAATCAATTTCGCGCGCTCTTTTACAAGTAGATCCTGTTGTTTTCCCGCCGCCGAATCTGGATTTAATTGCGGAACCAGATAGCCATACCTCTGGACGAGCTGCGTTGCAACCGAGCGAAACTGCACGTCCGTCTGTAGACGATCGAAAATCGCATCGTCCGTCAAATCCGTCTCACCGATGATCTGCCCCTGGGACGTCGCATCTTTGGCAACCCACCGCTTCAGTTCCACCATCAAGCCGGTGTCTTTCGCTAAGATCGCCTTAATGTCCGCCGCGGAAGCCGCCACTCGGCTCAAATTCTCGCGTCCCAGTTCGGAACTGGGCATCACGGGTCTCTGGCGTCCCTTTTCGTCTTGCGCGTGAACAGCGGTTCCCAAAACGAACACTGCTAGAAGCCCGCAACAACGAAGCATTGATTTTCGTATTTCGCGACTCATTCGATTTCGACCATTCGCCTTTTCATTTGGTTCGCTGTACCGTTCGTCATTCATCTCCATGCGGTCCAAGCCGTGCTTTCATCGTGGCGCATCCTCAAACCTCCACCACGGTGCCTCACACGCGCTCGGCCGCGCCCGCTGGCGTGATGTTTCGAACAGCGTTTAGAATCCCTTGCTCGGATGGTTCGATTTGGCTGGAGTGAATGTCGAACGATGCCCAGTAGAAAACACTACAATTCTCTTGTGACGCGACGGCGATGATTCGCAGGCCGGGCTGATCCCGCAGCAGAGTATCGCAAATGTCAGGTCTTTTCGCCGGCTCGTCCAGAGCGATAACCAACAAATCCGGCGACGTTTGACGCACTCGATGGCGAATTTCCGCCTCGTCGGATACTTCCCCAACTATCTCGATGCCGGGTTCTTCCGACAAGGTTGCCAGAATTAGCTCACGCATCAGTTTCGGCTGGTTGGCGACCAAAATACGTACGGCCCTACCCATATGAGTTCGCTCCTCGTACGTCTTAGTATCGGTAAAAGCTCTGAAAAGAGAAGACTTAAAGAAGCGCTGTTGGGCCTGCCAACCAAGAATCAATCCTCAGCATCAGATTTGGGCAACACTGATCTTGAGAGAAGTACTAAGAAATTCTCAAGCTTCCGGGTGGAAAGCATCACACTGGGTTGGGAACCCGGAAGCGCCACGTCGGCGCCGATTCGCTTTGCCGTAGCAGTTTTTTGCGCGATACTAGTTTGGTCTTTGAATGTATACTTAGTTGTGAGTCGTTACGGATAACTAGGTCATATTCAAAGAGTTGAGGCGAGTCGGCTTCGCAGCTCAAAGAGAGCTCTGAGGGCTCTGAATGACGCAGGCAAACGAAAAACAGTCGTCACTACTAACGCGTGTCTACGTGGTGGCCGAAAATCGTCTGTTACGTGAATCCCTGGTGCGTCTGTTCCGCAAGCGTGGCGATTTCAGCACCGTCGGCGAGGGTTGCTACTCTGACTCGACCCCTGAGCGCGTCGCTTCCGCCCAAGCTGATCTGCTTCTTCTGGACCGCCTCGATCCTAACCATACATCCGAGTTGATCTGCGACCTCCGCGAGTCGGCCCCGCACATCCGTGTCGTCCTATTTGGAATGGATGAGGACACTGACATTTTTCTGCAAGCCGTACGCCTGGGTGTGAACGGATATGTTCTGAAAAGCGCCTCGGCCTCCGAACTTGTCGAAGCCGTACGCGCTGTCGCGCAAGGCGAAGCAATTTGCCCCGCCAGATTCTGCAAGGTGCTCTTCCAGGCCCTATCCAGCGAGGCCAATCCGCAAGCCGCTATCGCCGAGCAGCGCGCGGGTATGCGCTTCGAACTGACCCAACGCCAGCGCCAACTCATGTCCCTCGTCGCGATGGGCCTGAGCAATAAGGAAATCGCCGCGAACCTCAATCTTTCTGAATTTACCGTCAAGAATCACATCTATCGGGTCATGAAGCAGGTCGATGCACAGAATCGTCACGAAGCCTGTCATCTGATTCGCGTAGGCGAATCTCACGAAGAAAATTGGCAGGCTGTTCCACTGCGCTGACAGCGTGACTGTAGGCGAGCATCTCGGCTCGATTGTCGACAAACATTTCGACTCGCGTACAGCTCCTAGATCCTTGGGCCCGATCCGCAAGGCATGTCGCGCCCAACAAGGCCACATCGATTTGTCTCGGGAGATCGGTGCTCGCGTTCCGAGGGTCTAGGTCGGCTCCATGCTAGACTTGCTAGCATTCCAAAACGGACGGCTGCTCTTGGGGCGAAGTTATTTCTCAAAAGGCGTGTGGAGTGATTCAGACTGTGGGTTGGAGCACTCGTTCGCGGCTCCGCCACTGCACGAGAAGATGAAGTAGATGGAAAGCGCCGCGACGCCTCATAACCGCGTTTCCTTTCTCGCGCGACTGCGCCTAGCGTTTAGCGATCCGACGAAATTGCGCAGGGCTATCTTTTCGAAACTTCGACCCGTGCCCTTCCGCCTCGGCATATCGCGATTCTGGCCGGGAACGTACGTGGGATACCTACCCGAACGCTACTCTGACCACTATGAGCAATACGTACAAGCGGGCGGAGCGTTCCGTCATCGATCGGCTCGCAGATTTTACAAAGGCAATCAAGTCAACAATCGCGGAGACCTGACTCGTTTTTATTTTCTGAATATGGTTTGCGATCAGATTTTAAAAGAAGGGTTGCGTGGGGACGTCGCGGAACTTGGAGTTTACAAAGGCAATACAGCATTCCTTCTAGCCGACCTCGCGAGGAGAATGGGGAAAAACACCTATCTGCTTGATACTTTCGGAGGGTTCTCTTCCGAAGACCTGCGGGGCATCGACGCAGCGACCGGATTGCATTTCGGCGATACCTCTTTGGCGTCGGTCCAGCAACTCGTTGGAACGGATCACGTCCATTACATTCAAGGCTATTTCCCGGAGTCGTCTTCTCAAATGAGAGCCGACCTGTCATTTTGCCTGGTGCACCTGGATTGCGACCTCTACGCACCCTTCCAAGCTGCACTACAATATTTTTACCCGCGCCTTGTGAGCGGTGGTTTTTTGATCCTTCACGATTACGCCAACGCGCACTGGAAAGGAGCGGAAAAGGCGGTCGACGAATTCTTCGCAGACAAACCGGAGAAAGTCATTCCCATCCCGGACAAGTCCGGCACTGCCGTGTTGCGCAAAATCTGAGGCACGCGATGACAAAATTCTTCCAACCATGCGCAAGCCCGACTGCTGATTTTGTTGACGACGCCATCAAAATAATGACGAGAACGTTTCAGGACAACAAATCGCACCCGTTCCTCCCATCGCGTGTGATCGGTCTTACTTGCGCCCGCGATCGAGAAATCTCAACGCGCATTGCCCTGTACTACAAGTACGGTTCGCACTTGTGATCATCGTGCGAAGCCCGCTTCGCGTGTCTTTCGGAGGTGGCGGCACGGATCTTCCGTCTTACTATCGGAAACGCGGCGGTTTTGTGTTGGCTGCAGCTATCACACGTTATGTGTACGTGACGATCAGCGAGGCATTCTGGCCGCAGATTCGCTTGAAATATTCGAAACTCGAAGAAGTCGAATCCGTCGATCAAATTCAGCACCCAATCATTCGCGAGGCCATGCGGTTGACCGGTGTCACTGGTCCGTACCTGGACATCGTGAGCCTATCTGACATTCCGGCCGGCACCGGTCTCGGATCATCCGGAAGCTTCACAACCGCACTACTCCGTGCACTGTATGGGGTCAGTCGACGTTTCGTGTCGCCGGAAGATCTTGCCGAGCAAGCATGCCACATCGAAATCGACGTGTTGGGTCAGCCTGTTGGAAAGCAGGATCAGTATATTTCGTCCTTTGGCGGCATCGCATCCTTCGAATTCTCGCCTGACGATCGCGTGACCGTAAACCCGCTTGCCATTCCGCATGAAACCTTGGCGAACCTAGAAGACAACCTGCTGCTGTTTTTTACAGGTTCTTCCCGTTCAGCGTCTGAAATCCTAGCCGACCAGGACACGCGGAGCAGGGAAGACTCTCGCGACATACTCGAAAATCTTGATTCGATAAAAAGGCTCGGTTTCGAAAGCCGGGACGCATTGGTTTCAGGAGACTTGCCAGGATTCGCCGCACTGATGGCCGAACACTGGGAGCATAAGAAGCAAAGGTCGCCCGGCATAACCTCACAACGGATCGACGACCTATATAAACTTGCTCGCTCCAATGGGGCACTCGCGGGCAAACTGGTAGGGGCGGGAGGTGGCGGATTTCTAATGCTCTATGCCGAAGACAAAACCCGAGTGCGTCGAGTGATGAGAGGCGCCGGTTTGCGGGAGGTCCGTTTTCAGTTCGATTTCAGCGGTGCAACGACGATCGTCCAGTCTTAGCTGTCCGTGAGTTGACTAGTGTTGCTACGCTGCGTCACTATTGCAAATCCTAGACTAACTTGGCGGCTCATTAGAACCGTGTCTCGACACAGGTTTGACAAAGGAAACTGCGTACGGGCGATCTGAGAATGACTAACGAAGTCAATTTTGCAGAGCAATTTCTTTTCGAGGTCGCCCGAATATCGGCCCTATTGGACCTTTCCCAAATCGAAGCCGTCGCCGTAATGCTTTCGAACCTTCGATCCTCGGGTGGACGCCTTTTCATTCTTGGTGTCGGTGGCAGTGCTGCGAACGCGTCCCATGCTGTCAATGATTTCCGGAAGATTGCCGGAATCGAGGCATATGCGCCCACGGATAACGTCGCCGAACTTACCGCCCGCGTTAACGACGAAGGTTGGACTACCGTCTTCGAAAATTGGCTCAGGACCAGCAGACTGCAACAGCGCGATGTAATTCTAGTCTTCTCGGTGGGCGGTGGTGACCTCGAAAGAAATGTCAGTCCCAATCTTGTCTCTGCCGTCCAGTTCGCCAAGTCTGTCGGAGCGAAAGTCATTGGCATCGTGGGCAGAGACGGCGGTCACACCGCCAAGGTCGCCGACTGCTGCATTCTGATTCCCACAATCAACGCTGCTCGCGTTACACCTCTGGTCGAAGCGTTCCAAGCGGTGATTTGGCATTTGTTGGTCTCGCATCCAGCCGTGCAGATCGAACAGACAAAATGGGAATCGACCGCTCCCGCCGCCGTACTGCAACCGGCCGTGTTTCTCGACCGTGACGGCGTTCTCAATCGCGTCGTTCTCAGAAATGGAAAACCCTGTCCACCAGCGTCCGAAGACGAATTCGAAATTGTGACAGAAGCTCAGGCAGCCCTGCAGTTACTCCGAATGAAGGGTTTTAAGCTGATCGTTGTCACCAACCAGCCGGACGTCGCTCGAGGAACATCCACCCGACAAATCGTCGACGCAATCCATCGCAAACTCACAAATTCGATCGCGGTCGACGACATTTTCGTTTGTTATCACGACGATGCCGACGACTGCTCTTGTCGAAAGCCAAAGCCGGGTCTACTGTTCGAGGCCGCACGCCGCCATGGTATCAACCTGCTGGCGAGTTTTATGGTAGGAGATCGCTGGCGTGATGTTGAAGCCGGACAAAATGCGGGCTGCCGTACGATCCTGATCGGCGAAGGTTATCAGGAAAGCGCGCCGAAACGAGCTCCCGATGCGGAACTGCGTTCGCTTCAGGAGGCTGTGGATTGGATTCTAGAGGTACGTCAAAAAGGAGCTGGTGAGTGAAAACTCTTGGCGATCTGCGGGTCAAGGTCTTCGGCGACGTAGCCGACGTATCGAGTATTCTTGAGCTTCAAGACAAACCGTTCGTCAAAGGCTTCACAACCAACCCAACGCTGATGAGCAAAGCGGGCGTGGTGGATTATGAAGCGTTTGCCTCTCAGGTGCTACATCACATCACCGATCGACCCGTGTCTTTCGAAGTCCTTGCGGATGACGACGACACAATAGAATGGCAAGCTCGCCTAATCGCGAGCTGGGCTCCGAACGTGTACGTCAAAATCCCGGTCACCAACACACTTCGCGAACCGATGTTTGATTTGATCCGGAAGCTTAGCCGTGACGGTATTCAAGTTAACGTGACTGCCGCCATGACGCTGGAGCACGTTCGCGACTCGGCAAGGGCTTTAGATGGCGGAGCGTCGTCTTACGTCTCCGTTTTCGCCGGGCGCATTGCCGATACGGGTCGAGATCCCGTCCCGGTGATGATCGAGGCCCTCGATATATTGCGAAATAATGGAAATGCCGAGCTGATTTGGGCAAGTCCGCGAGAACTTCTCAATATTTACCAAGCTGACGAGATAGGATGCCACGTCATAACAGTTACAAACGAAATCCTCCGCAAAGTCGACCTGATCGGAAAGGATTTGCAGGAGTTTTCGCTGGAAACCGTCAAGATGTTCTATTCCGATGGTGTGAAATCGGGCTATACATTGGATCCACCCGCAGTCGTGGCAAGCTCGGGAAACAACCGCGTCAAAAAAAGCGCAAAGGCTTAACCCTCTCACGGTCTGTTGTCGCTGAATCGTTGACGCGCCCGCAGAGCACCATCGCCGGTAGTCAGCGGATACTCCGCCAAAACGCCTAGGCAACGGAATCAAACGTCTTGGAACCTAGCGCATCGCTTGCGCGCAGCTGGCTCAGGTTCCATGCCGTATCGGCCGACCAGAATTTTACATATTTTGGACTTATGATCGGGATTACGTCTAGACGAACAACCGCGTGATCAATACAATGCCCGTGCTTTCATCACGATACTTTTGAGAGCGAAAGTCGAAGGTCAGTGGGCGATCTGAACCCCACGATTCCGTAGGTGCGCTATGAGGGATGGCGTACGCACCCAGAACGTGGAACATCGCCGGCTCACGCACTGAGTGTCCCTTCACGACTTCCCGATGTTCATTGAGACATTCTCGTAGCTGGGTCCGCGTCGTTCTTGCAAATCTATTGGGGAATAGAATCACGGGAACTTTTTAGCCAGTTTCTCGGAATGTTTTCCGCCAGGATCGGCAAAAAATTAAGTTCACAAGCATGAATTCTAAGTCCCGACCATTTCAGCGGGAAGAGAAAACGTGCCTGAGACAATAGCGAGGTCTTCATTGGATCTGCACCGGCAACGTTTTATCCTTTCCATGGGGTTGTTACTTCTGGCTACAGTCGTTTCGGGTTGCGCATCGGGGTCGTCGACGAGCAGCGGTTCGCAATTTCTACAACCAGCTGGATTCAAGGTCTCGCCGAACACAGGGCTTCTTGCAGCAGGACAGAGTACGCAGTTTGTAACAACCGGAAGTACGAGTTCACTCGTTAACCTGACATGGAAGGTGAACGGCGTCCAAGGAGGGTCACCCTCTTCGGGAACGATCACGCAGTCGGGGCTCTATACGGCGCCTTCGTCCGCTCCCGCGCAAAGCGTTTCGATCACCGCCACCAATACGGTGTCGAATGAGACGGCGGTACCGGCACAGGTTTCGTTTTACGACCCGAATCATCTGTCCGGGGGAACGGTTTCGGGATCAAACAATCCGCAGGTGGCGCTTTATAGCGTCGCCGCCCCTCTTGGATCGACGGTCCAGGTTAACTTCGGAACGAGCACTAATTACGGGTTAACAACAGGTCCAATCGCCGCTCCAGGCGCAGGAGGCACCGCTGGAATTCTTGTCGCTGGTATGCTCGCCAGCACGACTTATCATATGCAGTCCATTACACAGTTGGCGAGTGGCCAGCAATTCGTCGATGTCGACCACACCTTCACTACTGGTGCCTTGCCCGCCGCCGTGGTTCCAGGCATTACCATTCCGCAACCTGCGACCGCCGATGCAGCTCCGGGCGTCGAATTACTCGACAGATTCGTTCAGAACTCCAGTCAACTTTTGGCTTTAGCCACGGACTTGTCTGGAAATGTGATTTGGTACTACGCGTTGAACGCTGGCGAGAATCCTTTCCCCATCAAACCACTCCCCAACGGGCACATGCTGCTCACCATACAGGGTGCAACAGAAGACTACGTTCGAGAAATTGACCTCGCTGGAAATGTCACTTATCAGCTCACGATGACCGATCTCAACAAGGCGCTTACCGCTATCGGGACTCCGTATCAACTGGCAACCTTACATCATGACATTGTTAAATTATCAAATGGGCACTATTTAGTTCTTGCAAACTACTATAAAACGATCTCGGGGCAACAAATTCTAGGCGACGCCATAATTGATTGGGACCCTTCGATGCAAAAACCTGTATGGACGTGGTCGGCATTCGACAATCTCTCGTTGAATCGCGCCCCTTACGGCATCGCCGATTGGACTCATGCGAATGCCCTGGTCTATTCGCCCGACGACGGAAACCTGATCGTCTCCATGAGAAATCAAAACTTGATCATTAAGATCAATTACGAAGACGGTGCCGGCGATGGGCGTGTTCTGTGGCGCTTTGGAGGAGGCGGAGACTTCACCCTGCCTGCCGGCCAGGATCCCATTGAATGGAACTATGGTCAGCACTATCCCACAGTGATCAGCCCTAACAGCGCCGGCATCTTTCAGTTGATGTTTTTCAACAATGGCAACAGCCGTCTGCTCGATACGAGCGGTAACGCTTGTTTTGCGCCAGGATTTGCTGCTTGCTACAGCAGCGTGCCAATCTTCGAGATCAATGAAAGTGCAAAGACCGCTCACGTGGTCTCAGAAATCAGCCTTACGCCGCACTACTCGTTTTGCTGCGGTGACGCATTGATGCTTCCGAATGGGAACGTCGAATACGACGTCGCGTCCGATTCGCTGACGCCGAACCAGTCCTACATACAAGAGGTAGTTCCGGGAACAACGCCCCAACTCGTATGGCAAATGAACGTCGCCGGCGTGTTGTTATATCGAGGTTTCCGGATTCCAAGCCTCTATCCCGGCGTCACCTGGACGCAGTCTGCGATCGCCACAGCGAATGCCAACGCCGTTAAGAAGCGATAAGACGTTCCAGGTATTAGCGGATCCGGGGATCTGGGCAAGTCTACCAATCGCCGATGATCGTAGCGTCGTCTAGTATTTCAGGTCGAATCATCCACGAATACCTACGAATCGTTAGCAGAGGTTCGTCGCGACACATCTCCGGGAACCTCCGGCACGCTTCTCAGATCTAATATCGCCAGTGAACGAAGAAGAGAAGGCCCCCTAGCGACCTTGCATTCGAGGTATCGAGTGGACGTCCCGGTGGAGTGACAAGGAGTCTTCGATTCAGATCTTTCTGTTTTGGAGCACCAAAAAGGTTCGGTAACATTGTCCGGATGACTACGCGATGGCGACGGGTCCCTACATTGTTGGTTTGTGGCTGCACAGCTCTTCTTGGTTGTCTCCTTTTCTTCCTGTTTGGCTCAATTTCGAGACATAGATTTAGTCGGGCTTCGGCGCAAGTGAACCAAAGAATCGCAACGCCTCAGGTAAAGACCGGATCCGATCATGTGAAGGAGGCACGCCCAACATCGCCTCTAAGCTTTGAGGAGAATCAGGGGCAAACCGCGCGCGAAGTCCGTTTTCTCTCGCGCGGACTCGGATACGAATTATTCCTGACGCCACGGGAGGCTGTGCTGGCGTTGAATCCTCGGCGCCGCCTTGATCTATCGCCCACTCATCGAGCCGCCTACTTTCGCGCCAGACGGGCCGCCCGAAAAACCGAAAAGGCTTCCGTCGTTCGAATGCGTCTGGCCAAATCCAATCCGGACAGCAAAATAACCGGAATTGATCCGCTGCCGGACCGCGTTGATTATTTCCTCGGAACTGACCCGAGGAAATGGCGAACTCGCGTCCCTTCCTTCTCTCACGTAAAGTATTCGAACGTTTACCCCGGAGTAGATCTCGTTTTCTACGGCAACCAGCGACGCCTCGAGTATGACTTTATCGTTGCGCCCGGAGCTGATCCCCGAAAAATCACCTTGAACTTAGAGGGGGCCAGGAATCTTCGGCTAAATTCGAATGGCGACTTGCTCGTGAATGTTGGCAGCGGTGAGATCGAGCTTCAAAAGCCCCTCGTATATCAGGAGTTTCGCGGCGTACGTCATGAGATTGCCGCAGATTATGAGCTCACGGCCAGCCATCAGGTCCAGTTCGTCGTAGCCAATTACGATTCCAGTGCGCCACTGATTCTGGATCCAGTGTTGGTCTACTCGACGTATTTGGGAGGCGAAAGCGACGATAGCGGGTCGGCAATTGCTCTCGACTCGGCGGGGAATGCGGTTGTTGTAGGTTCAACCGTCTCCCTGCAGTTTCCCACAACTTCCGGTTCATTTATGCCCGGTCCACTGACGAGCAATGCGAACGGGGTCGTCTTTGTCACCAAGATGGACTCAACCGGGCAACATCAACTCTATTCGTCTTATGTGGGTGGTTCGGGGGGAGATTTTGGATTTGCCCTCGCTTTGGATGCCTCTGATAATATTTACGTTACGGGCGAAACTGATTCTACGGATTTCCCTACCACCCCGAACGGCTTGAAACCGGGACCCAATCCCGGCAATGCCAATGGAACGAGTTTCGTTTTCAAACTCAATCCGGCGCTGATGGGGTCTGCCTCTCTCACTTATTCTTCTTATCTCGGTGGAACGCAATCCGGCATCACGGAATTCGGAAACGGAATCGCCACCGATGTCAATGGCGTTACCTACGTCGTAGGGCTAACCGCGTCCCAACCAGGGGTCACGATTGCGGACTTTCCGGTCACCGTGACCACAGCGTTTCAGGCCGTTCCCGGCGCCGGGATCGCGAATGGAACCGCGTTTCTGACCAAGATTGATACGACACAACTGGGTAGTGCATCGCTCATTTACTCAACCTATTTGGGCGGCAACGGTTCGAACGCATCCGGTCCGGGATTTGGAGATTCCGCATTTGCAGTCGCGGAAAACCCTTCGGGCAACACATACCTGTCGGGGACAACGACATCGACTGATTTTCCAACAAGCCCGACCGCGTTTCAACAGTCCGCTCCGGCAGCCATCGCCGAGGGCACCGTCTTTGTCTCGCGCTTTGATACGACAAGAATCGGAGCAGCCTCCCTCCTTTATTCCTCTTACCTGGGTGGAGAGGCTGCAGACTTCGGCGACGCCATCGCCCTCGGACCCTCTAATGTGGCCTATCTAACGGGCTCGACGAGTTCGCTTTCATTTCCAAATACGCCCGGCGCATTTCAAACCACGGGGAACACCTCGAGCATCGCCTTTCTCAGCTTGATCGACACGAGTTTGACCGGGAATGCATCACTAAAATACTCAACGTTTCTCGGGGGTACGCAAACCTGTACAGCCGTCGGCATCGCAGCCGATAGCTCTGGCAATGCCTACGTCGTTGGCGGCACGCACGGCGCTGATTTTCCGGTAACACCGGGCGCATTTCCGAGGAGTCCACAGTCCGGTTCATCGGGCGCGGGTTTTGTAACGAAAATAAATCCTGCCGGAACAGGCGCTACAGATTTGCTGTTCTCGACCTATTTTGGAGGCAGTGGATCCAACGGACTGATCGATGAAGTCAACGGTATCGCACTGAATTCACTCCACTATGCTTTCATCACCGGCGATACGGTGTCGCCGACTGATTTTTTGGTCGTCCCGGCCTCAGGAGCGTTTCAAGCGACACTAAACGGTCCGTCCGACGCATTCGTAGCGGAGTTGACCTTTCAGCCGGTCATCACGGTCTCTCCCCTAAGTCTTTCTTTCGGGACCCAGTTGATTGGCACGCCGACAGCCGCCCAGACCGTGACCCTGACGAACAACTCCCTCGCGCCGATCGGATTCACCAGCGCTGCAGTCTCAGGAGGCATGCCAGCAGCGGCCAATTCCGACTTTATGACAAATACAACCTGCGTCGGGAACATCGCGGTGGGAACACCATGCACGATCAGCGTGGTGTACAAACCTTCGGTGGCGGCTGCCGAGACAGCCAATCTTGTAATCACAGACGATGCTTTTCCGAATCCGCAGACCGTCGTACTGGCCGGCGTGGGAACCGACAAAGCAAATTTTGCGCTTAGCGCCGCGCCGGCGACGCTCACTGTGGCTCAAGGTTCCACTGGCACGTTTAAGCTTACCGTTACGCCGACATCGGGCTTCCACCAAGCGGTCGCGTTGGCTTGTAGCGGCGCGCCAATCATGTCTACTTGCTCCGTATCGCCTTCTTCGGTTACTCCTTCCGACGGGGTAACCCCTGTAGTTGCCACAGTTACAGTTTCGACCGAAAGTCCATCTCTTGCTAACCACTCACCGGCCACACTTCGTACGCCGCCCCTTAAGCGGCAGTACGCGATCCTGCTTTTGCCGCTGTTGTGTCTGGTCTTTTTGATTTGCAACGAGAAGCTGTTGCCACGGCTGAGGCTGTTGACTACGGTTCTGTTGGCGCTACTCGCATTGGGGTGCAGTGGCGGCGGTCAGCACCCACCGAGTGAGGGCACTCCGATGGGCACAAGTAAACTCACTATAACCGGCACCTTAGGGAGCCTGACAAATTCAACGAGCGTGTCGCTGACTGTAAACTAGTCCCTGGTTTATTTGTCTTTCAGCTGAGTCTTTAGCGGCTCACGAAACCTTCTGACAGAGTCGAATCGGGCGAATCTCAAACTGTCTGCCGATGTCGCGCGCCCTGTATCCGACCCACGTTTCGATTCGGTGTGCCATGGGTCGACGTCCGCCGAAATTCGATCGGTCTTGACGTGATGTCCATTACGGATTCACAGCCGACAAAAGTACCTTTGGTCGCGTTCATGGATGAATCAGAATATCGACGAGTGGCTCGTCAATTTGCTAGAGTGGAAATTCACTACCACGGAGCCGGCTATGGCGATTTCTCCTCATCTTCTCACTCGTCTGCCTTTTGATCGCGTAGTTTCCGTGAAGGTCCCGGCAAGCCTATTTAGATTTGGTTTGATTTGCCGCTGTGTGATGAAATCCCTGTCAGGTTCCTTGAGGAATACACCCTCACGCCCGAATGACCGCCTGCTAACCCGGTGAAAATGCCCCTTATGTTCGCCGCAGTGGCCGAACTGGTGCCACGACTAAAGCGATTTGTGCCGCGCATGCATGGCAAAGGTATCGGTGTCGTCAGGGATTTGATGCTCGATCGGTACCTTTGGGGCACTGCCTCGCGATTGTCACCGGAGGCCGCCGTCCCGGTGGTGAATTTCGTGGAACAAAGCGAGCGAGTGTCTGGGCGGAGCGGGGAACGTCGCCGCGAATCTTGCGGCGCTTGGTGCGCATGTGGAGGTATTTGGCGTCATTGGCGGCAGTAAGAACGTCGCTGACGAGGCCGGAAGGGCGCTGCGAAAATGCTTGCGAGCAGCAGGAATCATCGATAAAGGGGGCGTCGCCGATCCTAGTCGAATCACCACCGTCAAGACCCGGATTATTGCCCGGCATCAGCACATTGTCCGTGTTGATCGCGAGCGACGCGAGGCACTGCGCTCGGACACCGAAAAACGCGTCTTGCAGTCCCTGTTAGCCGCTCTCAAGAGCCTGGATGCGATCGTTCTTTGCGACTACGACAAGGGCCTGATCACGGATCAGTTTGCCTGTCGGGTGATAAGCGCTTGTCGCCGATCGAATGTGCCTGTCTTCGTCGGCCCAAAAAGATCAGGTCTTTCTGCTTATCGTGGTGCGTTGGCGATTGTTTGCAACGCTAAGGAGGCGAGACAATTTGTACGAAATAATGTAGTAAGAGTCCTCGCGCGGAAATCGCAAACCCTCACTAACGAAAAATCGGTCGAGGAAGTCGGTCGGGACCTCTTGGCACGTTTCGGATGCACAGCTGTGCTTATCACGCGGGGAGAGAAGGGCATGAGCTTGTTCGAACAATCTTCGTCTCGGCACCTGAGTATTCCCGCCACCAGCTTCGAAGTAACGTATGCGCGTGCAGGCCAGTCTGGTGTGGATCACTCTGATGGTGGACGCCAAGCATTTGATGTTACCGGCGCAGGCGACACAGTGCTCAGCGTCTTGGCTCTCGCTGTTGCCGCGGGTGCGCCACTCCCCGATGCCGCAATATTGGCCAATACTGCGGCGGGTGTCGCGGTCGGTAAACTCGGAACCGCCAGTGCCAGCCTTGCGGAGCTGCTCCGCGCGTTGGATGAGATTAGTCGGTGGACGTAGATCACTGCCTCGAAAACCAGAATTCGGTAACCTGCTAGCTTCGCGGTTCCTTGGCGAAATCGAGGAAACATGGGAGTAATGCCGTTGGACCCAGCAGTGCCTCAGCGTGCGCGAAAACGAATCGCCTGGCGCATTCTTCCCTTCCTGTTCCTTCTTTACATCATTGCCTTCCTGGACCGCATGAACATTGGCGCGGCAGCGTTGCAGATGCCCGCGGATCTCGGCTTCGACGACCGAGTGGTGGGCCTCGGCGCCGGGATGTTCTTCGTCGGCTATCTCGCCCTCGAAATCCCGGGGGCTTTGATCGCTGAACGTTGGAGCGCACGCCGCTGGATCGCCCGCATCATGATTTCGTGGGGAATCGTCACCGTCCTCATGGCCTTCATCCACACCTCCCGGGATTTTTATTTCATTCGTTTTCTCGTGGGTGCCGCGGAGGCTGGCTTCTTTCCCGCGATCATTGTCTATATCTCCCACTGGTTCCGGGCGGCGGACCGTGCCAAGGCAGTGGCCGGTTTTTATGCCGCGAACCCGCTCTCGTACGTCATCGGTTCTCCGCTCGCCGGTTTATTGCTGGGTATCTCCTGGCTGGGATTGCGCGGCTGGCGCTGGCTATTCATTTTGGAAGGGCTGCCGGCCATCCTTTTTGGCGTACTCACGCTTCTTTTTTTGACCGACTGGCCGCGCCAAGCCAAGTGGCTACCGGGCGACGAGCGCGATTGGATCCGTAGCGTTCTTGAACAAGAAAAAATCGCCAAGCAGAAAATCCGCCGCTACACGATTTGGCAAGCGCTCGTTCAGCGCGACGTCATTCTGCTGACGTGTTGCTACTTTTTCGCAACAACTGGTGGATATGGAATCGCGTTTTGGCTTCCCACGATTCTGAAACGTCTTTCGGGACAAAGTGACGTCCACGTCACTCTATTTGCGGCTCTTCCATATCTCGCGGGTTTTATCTTTCAACAAATCAACGGATGGCACTCCGACCGACACTTGGAACGCCGCTGGCACACAGCGCTGGCGATCTTTTTTGCAGGATTCAGTCTGATGCTAGCGGTCGTTTTTGGATCTTCAAACACGACGGCGGCGGTGGTGTTGTTCACCTTGGTGGGAGGCTGCTATTTTTCCTTTCACCCATGCTTCTGGGCCGTTCCCACGGCATTTCTCACCGACTCCGCTGCCGCCGCATCCATCGGATTGATCAATTCGCTTGGAAATCTGGGTGGCTTCGTAGGCCCCTTGATGATGGGGTACCTCGTGCATCGAACCCATTCGTTCTCAGCAGGGCTCTTATACCTGGTCGGGAGCCTTTGTTTGTCCGGTATTTTGATGCTGCTCGTGGGTACGGAACGCCGTCGAGTTCTTCCCGCTACGGCTCAGTGAATCTCAGGCTCGGGAATCGCCGCGGTTCCTTCCAAGAAATCGAAGTCGCAGCCCTCGTCCGCCTGTTTGATGTGTTCCATGAATAATTTCCCGTAACCTCTCGGATAAATTCCCTGTTTCGGTCGCCAGCTCGCGCGCCGTGCGGCAAGCTCATCTGCATTCACGCGCATATTTAGTTGGCGCGCGGCAACATCGAGTTCGATGACGTCCCGTTCCTTCAACAACGCCAGCGGCCCTCCGACGAAAGACTCCGGCGAAACGTGCAGCACACAAGCTCCATAGTTTGTGCCGCTCATTCTCGCGTCCGAAACGCGTACCATGTCCCGGACGCCCGCTTTGAGCAGTTTTTGCGGAATCGGGAGATTGCCCCACTCCGGCATTCCCGGCGCTCCTTTAGGGCCTGCATTGCGCAGCACCAACACGCTGTTTTCATCGACATCGAGCGCCGGATCGTCGATACGCGCATTCATTTCGTTGTAGCTGTCGAAGACGACGGCACGGCCAGCGTGCTTTAGCAGTCTGGTCTCAGCGGCCGACGCCTTGATCACTGCCCCATTGGGCGCAAGGTTGCCGTATAGAATCGCCAGTCCCCCAGATTTGAGCACAGGATTTTCCGTCGCGCGGATCACATCCTTGTTGAATATTTCCGCGTTGGCGATGTTCTCTCCCAGCGTCTTGCCGGTCACGGTCATGCAGCTCAGGTCCAGGTGTGGCGCCAGCGCTCGTAACAATGCCGACAAACCGCCCGCGTAGTAGAAATCTTCCATCAAATACTTTCCGCTGGGGCGGAGGTTCGCCAGCATCGGCGTCTTCCTCGAGAATTCATCGAAGCGGTCGAGCGAAAGCCGAATTCCTGCGCGCCCCGCCAGCGCCACGAGGTGGATCACCGCATTTGTCGAGCCTCCCAGGCCAAGCAGTGCCGCGATCGCATTATCAAAAGACTTGTCTGAAAGCATATCTCGCGGCTTCAGCCCCTCCCACACCATTTCCACAATCCGCCTGCCGCAAGCGTTCGCCATTTTCGCGTGGTTTGAATCGACAGCGGGTATCGAACTCGCCCCCGGCAAGCTGAATCCCATCACCTCGGCAATGCTGGTCATCGTGGATGCTGTGCCCATCGTCATGCACGTTCCCGCCGACCGTGCGATCCCGTCTTCGATTTGCGTCCACGCTTGCAGATCGATATTGCCCGCGCGTCGTTCCGCCCAATATTTCATCACGTCGGATCCGCTGCCCAGGATTTCGCCTCGCCAATTACCGCGAAGCATCGGTCCAGCGGGAAGGTAGATCGCAGGAAGATTCATGCTGATCGCGCCCATTAAGAGCGCCGGCGTCGTCTTGTCGCAGCCACCCATCAGCACGCAGCCATCCGCGGGATAAGATCGCAGCAATTCCTCGGTTTCCATTGCCAGCAGGTTCCGATACATCATCGTCGAAGGCTTCTGAAACGTTTCTCCGAGGGTGAAAGCCGGCATTTCGACCGGGAATCCGCCAGCTTGCCAAATACCACTCTTCACATTCTGCGCACGCTCCCGAAGATGGCTATGACACGGATTGATGTCGCCCCATGTGTTGATGATCGCGATCACCGGTTTGCCTGCGTAGTCGGCTTGCGTACAACCCATCGAAGCGGCACGCGAACGGTGACCGAACGAACGAAGATCGTCTGGTCCGTACCACCGGTAGCTTCTCAACGACGACTTGGGATCTCGTGACGGCATGGCTGTCCTTCCGAGGTTCGGGCCTCATTCAAAACGTAGAAGTTTGATGTTGCGTCATCAACCGTGTCAAATGCTTTGACCGGAATAACCAATTGAAAATTGTCAAGGACGCGATCGGCAATCGCCTCTTGCCATTACGACCGTGACCGTTACTATGGTGAGATGCTCTTCGCTCCGACACAAATTCCGTGAGATCCGACACCATCGTTGTTCTCGCTGATCCATGCGACCCGCAGCTTGCCAGGTTTCGCGGCGCCTTTCCGAGCGTCAAAGTGATTGCCGGCAATTCTGCGAACGCAATCAGACAAGATGCAGCGCAATCGACCGTGATTTTCAATTCGGGCGGATCACTCGAGTTGATGAAGCAAGCTTTTGCGATTTGTCCCAATTTGATTTGGGTCCATTCTCGCTCCGTCGGGCTCGAGCGCAGCCTTTTTCCGGAGTTGATCGAGAGTTCGGTGACGCTAACGAATGGCCTCGGCGTTTTCAGCCCAGCGCTGGGCGAGTTTGTGCTTGCTGCCATCTTGTATTTCGCTAAAGATTTTCGCCGCTTGATTCGCAATCAAAGCGCAGGCGTTTGGGAGCCTTTTGATGTGCTGCCGGTGGCGGGGTCCACTGTAGGGATCATCGGGTATGGAGACATTGGCCGCGCCGTCGCAACCAGGGTCCACGCCCTCGGGATGAACGTCCTGGCCGTGCGACGCCATGCTAACGATCGCTCCGGGGCGGATCTTGTCGTCGAACAGATATTTCCTCCCGAGCGCCGCGTCGAGGTGACTTCGCGTTCCGACTACATCGTTGTGGCGACGCCTCTAACCCCAGAAACTCGCGGGATGATCGGTGCGCGAGAGTTCGCAGCCATGAAACCCAGTGCGGTCATGATCAATGTCGGCCGCGGCCCAGTCATTGACGAGCAGCAACTGGTTCTCGCTCTTACAAACCACACCATCAAGGGCGCCGCGCTCGACGTCTTCGATCAGGAACCCCTGCCACAAGGCCACCCCTTCTACCGTCTCGACAATGTCCTGCTCTCTCCGCACTGCGCCGATAACACTCCCGATTGGCTCGAGCAATCCATGGATCTGTTCATCGCGCAATTCAAGCGCTTCCAAAAGCGTGAACCACTTCTCAATGTCGTTGATAAAAAACTGGGATACTAGCGCCACAGCGAATGCGCCACGAACCTTGATACAAGACAGCGCTGCCGGTTACCAGAGATGGAAAGAGTGAGGACCGAGTCGGTTTTTGAACTTTGTGAATGCAAGCACAATCAGCCCCAGAGCGCCCAGCACCGCGAGTCCGACATATATATCGATATATGACAGCAGGCGGCTCTGAATGATGACGTTGTTCTGAAAAAGCTGCAAAGCGCCAAGAGCGGGGTTCGCTCCACCGCCTCCATTGCGATGAATCAAATTCGAACGGGTACCCAACGTCGAATGACCGGTCGGGTCAAGGCGATTGGCCACGTCTAACAATCGCGCAGAATGCAGATGCAACCGGCGATCAAACGTTGCGGTCGCGGCTGACACTCCGAGAGTGTTCCCGATCGGCCGCACGAAGAAAAATATTGTCGAGACGTCATTCAAGTCGGCGGGCAAAGCAGAGCCTGTTATTGCGCGGCTGCGTAAGAGATAGGAAGAACCTGCGATACCAGCGTCAGAATTGCGATACGCGGCAGGTTCAGTCGAGCCGTCGAGACGCGCGACTCTGACAATCGAGACATCGGGCAGAAACCTAGGAATGAATGACCTGTTGAGGCGCGTTCACCGCGTCCGCAGATTGCAAATTTTGCGGCGAGAGGAGGCGGATTGTCAGGTACACCGCCGGCACCACGCAGACGAAGAAACCGAGGACCCACATCAAGAGTCCCGCGAGCACCTGATCTTCCAGCGGAGTCATTGCAAAGATCTTAGGCGCCTCGGCGTACGACGGGTAGACCACACGATCGCAGAACGCGAGGAAGGCCCCGAGTACACTGCCGGGAATCATTCCCAGGAAAAGGTAGAGCGGCGCAGACCATGCAGGCCACCGCGGCTCTGTGGGAAACGGCTGCATCACCGGCCACCAGAATAGGATTGAGGTGAAAAGGAAGCATCCGTGTTCGAACTCGTGCCAGGCGTCGGAGTGCAACGCGAGTTCGAAAGAGGCGGGAGCGTGCCAAAGCAAGAGCGCAAGCGCGGCGAGGACCCAGGACACCATCGGATTCGTGAGGAAATGGCCGAGCGATTGGATCGGACTCCACCGAAGAAATGGCCCGAGGGGCGTTCGAACAAACCCCTGAGGCAACCCGTGCAAGAGCGGCATTGCTGGCGCGCCGAGGAGAACGAGTGGAGGCACAACGAGCATCAGGAGAATGTGCTGAATCATGTGGACGGTGAGTGACGCCTCGTCGAAGGCTGCGAGCGGCGAACCGATGGCGACCCAGAGGCAAAGCATGCCGGAGAGAAATGCTGCGAGTTTCCCGACGGAGAGGAGCGAAGGTGAGCTGCGTCGTAGGGCCAGCCATCCACGAACGAAGAAAAAGCAGGTCGCGGCAATGGCGAGATCAAGGAAAATCGGCGACGACCATTCGTGGAGTATGAGGCGGGCTTCGGGCGACATGGTTAAATCCGTGGTCAGGGCTTTGGCGAAGACGTTGGTGCGGCAGGAGTTGCAGACGCCGAGACTCCTGTGCCGACGGAATAATCCTGCGCTGGATGCTGCCCTGCGGGATGCAAAGTTTTGAGGAATGCGACAAGCGCTGTCGTTTCGGCGGGGCTGAGATTTTTCCCGTACGCGGGCATGTTGCCGCCGCCTTGAATAACCTGGCGGATCAACTGGTCTTCGGTGAGAACGACGGCGACCTGATCGAGAGCCGGTCCGCGTTTGCCGCCTTGATCCCCCAACGCGTGGCAATTGTGACACTGCTTCAACTGAAAGATGACGGCACCCTGACGCTCGAGTGCGGAACGGTGCCGCAGAAATTTCGGCGGTATCGGATCGCCACTCCAGGCATCCATTTCGGGACTCCACGGAGCGTGACTCGCAAGACTGGTGAATTCACCGAGCACGACCGCAATCAAGAGAATGGTCAGCACGGCGATCGGCCGGCGACGCCAACTTTTTTCGCCTTCACCGAACACAAAAGGCAGAGCCAATAGTCCAGCGATCGCCACGACCGGACCGACGAGGAGCGCTGGCGTTTCCATTTCAGGCGGGAGAAGAGAAAGCAGCGCATAGAGCCAAAGGAAAAAGTAGTCAGGTCGCGGCGCCGTTTGAATGATCGTGGGGTCGGGGCGGCCGGAGGGTCCGAACGGCCCGAAGTATGCCGCGCATAGCGCGAGCGCGAGAAGCACGCAGCCTCCGAACAATAAGTCTTTCCAGACGGCGCCGGGAACAAATGGAATTCCATCCTTCTTCGTAAGCTCATGATATTCCTGAACATACGTGGATTTTCGAACGATTCTACCGGGCATCGGCCACTCGTTGATGCCGAGTTTCAGAACCATGAGTAGATGCAGCGCGACAAACGCGATCAGCAGCCCGGGGATAACAAAAACATGCAGCGCGAAGAATCGTGACAGCGTGGCGCCGGCGATAATCGGTCCGCCGAGCATAAGTTTGACCGCCCAAGACCCGATAATCGGCACACGGCCGCAAATCGATGCGCCTATACCGAGCCCCCAGAACGCATCCTGATCGAAGCGAAGGACTTGGCCGGAAAAGGCCATGCCCAATGTCATCAAAAGAAGAAATACGCCGACGATCCAGGTGAGTTCGCGCGGAAATTTGTAAGCTCCGAAAAGAAAAACCTGGACCATGTGGATGAGAACGATGGCAACCATGAAATTGGAGCCCCATCCGTGAAGCGCGCGGATGTACCAACCCAGCGCGATGGAATGATTTAGTGTTTGCAAGCTATTCCAGGCTTCGGCGGCCGAGGGAACATAGATCAACGCGAGAAGAATGCCGGTGACGATCTGCATCATGAAGACAACAAGGGCAGCACTGCCAAAAACGTAAAACCAGCTTGCGGTTTCGCGCGGCACCGGGTGTTCCACGGTTTCGCGGACTGAGGATGCGAGCTGCAACCTCGCGTCGAACCAATCGCCGATGGTTTGAATCAGCCGCATGGCAATTTTCCGCCTATGTTGACCAGCGCCATCGGAGTTGCGAGGGTGGGCAGTTGACCTGCCTTGACGAACAGCTTGCCGTCCTCGAGCTTGTAGTCGTATTCGAAGAGGCCGCGTTCGGGAGGGCCCGAGGCGCGTGATCCGTCTTCGTAGTACGCCCCGCCGTGGCACGGACAGAGAAAGAGGCGCGACTGGGGAAACCAACGGACCGGGCAGCCGAGGTGCGCGCAGTTGATGGCAAAGACCTGAAATGTTTTGTCGTCGACCCGACGCACCCAGCACGCGCTGTCGGCAGTCTTGCCATCGGTTGGCTGCACGTCGGGATTGCGGAAGCTGGCGAATCGCGTTTCGCCCGTCGGATATTGATCGAGCACTCCCAGTGGAAGCCAAGCTTCGTACTTCTCTCGACGGAAACGCGCGACGGGCGACAGAAGATAGCGAACGATCGGGATCGCCAGAAACGCGGCGACGATTCCGTTGAAGAGGATACCCAGTTTCATCAGCAGCGCGCGCCGGGAGTAGTTATTAGGTTCAGTCATCGCGCATCTCCTGCGGATTTTGTGGCTGTGGGATACGGACTGCCAGGCAGTTGCGGTCGCTGAGCAGAAAGCCAGGCGACGACGTCGGAAATTTCCTGCGAGGACATCGGCTTTCCCGGAACGTTGTTGCGCCAATCGGGGGCGCCGAAGTCGGGCCGCCCGACAATCACGAGCGTTCGAAGAGCTTGGTCGGTTAGGAGAGCGAGGAAGGACCCGTCGACGATGGAAGATGCTTTGGAACCGCCGCGTCCTGCGTCGCCGTGGCACGACGAACAGAACACCGCGTAGGCAGCAGCACCTCGCGTCGCGTCGCCAGGTATCGCGGTAGCGTATAGCGGAGCGGACGAACCGGCAAGCACCCCGGGCTTCGCGTAATGCTCACGAATGCCGGCGACGATGATGTCGATTTGTTTGTCGGTAAGCATGCCTCCGGCGCTCGTCGCAAATGCAGGCATGGAGGTTCCGGCGATGCCGTTTGTCACGGCTTTTCGAATGATGGTGTCGTCGGCAATTGCGACATAAACCGGGTCGGTGATGGGAGCGGCCGGGCCACCCTTGCCTTGGTCGCCGTGGCATCCGGAACAGTTGCTGGCAAATAGCGTTGCGAAGTCCGAGACATTGGCTGGATCGATGGGAATGGAACTCTCTCGCGGATGTCCGGGTGCGTCATTGCATCCGAATCCGAAGCAGCAGAGGAATACCAGTCCGACCGTCGCTATGAACGGCCTCCGTGTCATGACCTATGCTCCACATCGTCGGGATGATCCATCCGGGTTTCAATGCCGGCGCGAACGGCAAACGGAATAAATTGTTTCGTTGGCACGCGCTGTTGCTTGGCGACGACAAGTCCCGCGACGATCCCGAACGCGAATTGCGACGCGATGAACCACGTCCAATCGACCCGCTGTCGTAAAAGGGGATTGATCAGATCCAGCATGCTGCGAAGCAAACCCGACCACAAAACCGGAGCGACGACACCGCCGAGGAAAATCGGATGCCGCGGAATCATCGGTAGCATCGCGCCATAAAGCAGACCTACCAACACTGACGTAATCAGGTGGATCGCGCAGGCCAAAAGAAAGCTGGCAAGATGGAATCGCTGCAGAGGACCATGATTCACCATCTCCGCCTGCGTATAAACCGTTGCGGCGAGCAGATTGATTGGGTACCAGATACTGCCTTGCTTCAGGATGCCGTATAGGCAGGCGAGCACCGCCATCGCCACGCTGCCGGCGAGTCCGCCCTTGATTCCGGCGACTACGGGATAGGTTTCGAGAGGCAACAGCGCGCGCGGAAGGCTCGGAGCGATTTCGAGCCGCGCGACCGCCGAGGTGGATGTCTTTATAACCGGTATCAATCCTTCTTCGACTGGGACAACCACATGCTTCTCGTGCGGAAATACATCTCGAAACCACCCGACGCATCCGGCGACGACGAAAATCGTGCCCAGGACCGTCACACTGAGACTCGTGATGAATCCGGCGGCGAACAACGCCAAACCAAACGCGAGCGTGATTGGCCAAGCCGTCGGCGAAGGCAGCGTGACGGTGTTCTCCCCCGACGGATGGAGATCAGATTGTGTTTCAACCGACATCTCGCGCGTTCACTCCCTAACGACCGACGATGTAAACCACGGTAAAGACGACGACCCAAACCGCGTCAACGAAGTGCCAATACAACGCGAAGACTTCAACTCGTTCGCCGTGTTCCTGTTTCACTCTCGCGACAAGACTCAGCAAGAAAACGATCAACAACCCGACGAGTCCAACCGTCACGTGGAATGCGTGCAGCCCCACAAGCGAGTAATAGGTCGTCCCGAACAGATTTGTAGAAATCGTGAGCCCCTCGTCATAGATGAGGTGATGCCATTCACGCCCCGTAGCGGTGAGAAAAATCGTGCCCAGCGCAAAAGTCACGAACCAAAGCAGTTTGAACGTCGAGTAGTTCGCTTTGCGAAGAGCGCCGACTGCAAGATGGATCGTCAGGCTGCTCGACAGCAGACAAATCGAAGCAAAAATCGGAAGCTCGAGTATTTTCGGCGTGGGACCTGAAATACTCTTGCCAATATAAAAAATGTAAGCGACGACGAAAATCGTAAAGATCGCCGATTCGGCAGCGATGAGGCTCAGCATTCCGACCGTGCCCTTGTAAGGCTGCGACCATTGCGATTCGATTTGTGACGCCGACAGTTCAACGCTGCTCATGGCTAGCCTTCATACTTCCAATCAGGGTCTTCAGGATGCTTGATGTCCCACAACGGACGTCTGCTGCGAACGACGGGAATTTTGGCGAAATTGTATTCCACCGGCGGAGAGGAAGTCGCCCATTCGAGAGTCCATGCGTCCCAAGGATCGTTGCCGGCGGGTTCGCCTTTAAAACGCGAATACAACAAGTTGCAGACAAAGATGAGAATCGCAATCCCCTGCACGAATGCGCCCAATGTAACGATGAGGTTCCAAATATCCCAACCTCGCCCGGCCTCGTAGGTATAAATTCGCCTCGGCATCCCCAGCAGCCCGGGAATGTGCATGAAATCAAACGTCATGTGAAACCCGATGACGAAAAGCCAGAAGTGAACCTTACCCAGCGTCTCGTTATACATGCGGCCCCCAATTTTCGGGAACCAGTAGTAGCAGGCGGCAAAAATCGCAAAGAGGATGCCACCGACGATGACGTAATGAAAATGCGCAACCACGAAGTACGACGCACTGAGTTGCCAGTTGAACGGCGCCGCCGACAACATGATTCCCGTTAGCCCCGCGATCAGAAACTGAAACAAAAACGCGATGCAGAACAACATCGGCGTTTTTAGGATCAGCCTGCCGCCCCACATCGTGCCCAGCCAGTTGAAAATCTTGATGCCTGTGGGAATACCAACCACCATCGTCGTGATCGCAAAGAACGTATTCGCGTAGGAATTCATGCCCACCGTAAACATGTGGTGAGCCCAAACCGTCATGCTCACAAAGCCGATGCCCACCGTGGCCGCGACCATCACCGGATAGCCAAAAATCGGCTTTCGCGAAAATACGGGCACAATTTCCGATATGAATGCGAACGAAGGAATGATTAGGACGTAGACCTCGGGATGGCCAAAGATCCAGAAGAAGTGCATCCACAATACAGCGGAGCCACCGGCCTGGGTGTCGAAGAAGTGTGCGCCTAGGAACCGGTCGCAGCACAACATAACTTGCGCGGCCGTCAGAGGCGAAACCGCGAGAATAACCAGCCCGGCCGTCACCAGATTCATCCAAGCAAGCAGTGGCATCTTGCCGAGTGTCATCCCGGGGCAGCGCATCGAAACGATCGTGGCGACGAAATTGACCGCCGTCCCAATGCTGCCGAATCCGGAGACCAGAAGGCTCAACGTCCAGAAATCAGTGCTGTGACCGATTGAAAATGCTTTCGCCGTGAGCGGCGCATAGGCAAACCAGCCAACGTCCGGTGCCGCACCCGCGCCGTACAGCCCGTTGCCTCCGACAAAACTGAAGTACAAAAGAACTCCGCCAAAAGCTGTGAGCCAGAAACTGAACGCATTGAGTCGAGGGAACGCCATGTCCCGCGCGCCAATCATTAAGGGTACGAGATAATTGCCAAAACCGAACATTATCGGCATGGCGACGAAGAAGATCATCGTCGTGCCGTGAACGGTGAACATCTGATTGAAAAATTGTGGCGAAACGAAGTGATTGTTCGGAACGATCAGCTGAATCCGCATGATCGTGGCTTCAATGCCGCCGACCACGAGAAACAAGACCGCATATAAGATGTACAGAATGCCAAGCCGCTTGTGATCGACCGTGGTGATCCAGGAGGTCAAGACGTCGCCGATCGGCTGCGATGGCGCCCTCACTCCGACAAGCGAGATGGACTCGGAAGACATTTCGAGACTACGGCCTCTCTCTCATTTCAGAGATTCCAGGTACAGCGTAAGTGCTTCGAGATCGGCATCATTCAGATTCATCGCCGGCATCAGCGACCCGGGTTTTATCGTTTCCGGATTGTGAACCCATTGCTTGAGATTTTCATGCGTGTTAGTGGCGGCGCCCGAAGCGATGGTTTGACGGCTCATAAGGTGCGTCAAGTCGGGCCCGAAACGCCCGTTGCCCACCGTGCCAGCGATGGTGTGGCAATTGATGCATGCTGTCCGTTCGAACACCCGGCGTCCCGCGTTCACCGCCTTCGAATCCGCCGCGGGTAATTTTTGAGCCGCGATCCAAGCCTGGAACGCTGTCGGCGTGTCGACGTAGACGCGCAACAACATTTTGGCGTGTTGCGTTCCGCAGTACTGTGCGCATTGACCGAGATATATTCCAGGTTCGTGTGGTTCCATCCACATGGAGTTTCTGCGATTCGGGATAAGGTCCGTTTTCCCCGCAAGTTGTGGAACCCAGAAGCTGTGATCGGTATCGGCCGACAGCAACTTGACGAACGTCGGAGTCGGCGTTCCCAAATCGCTGGCAGGGATGTGCAGCTCGTTCGCCGTGACCACCCCGTACGCGGGGTACCGAAATTCCCACCAGAACTGATGCCCGACTGCCGTGACTTCGAGCGTTCCACCGGGCGGCACGGCGTTCTGCACCGACTGAATGACCCGCGCCGTCGCAAAAAACAACACGAGCACGATCAAAACCGGAATCACGGTCCAGGCAAGCTCGATCTGATTGCTCCCATAGACTTGCGCCGGCTCGCGGTTATCTTGACCTGGACGGCGTCGGAATTTGACTACTGCATATGCCAGAAGACTAAATACGACAGCAAAAATTAACCCGGTGACAATCAGAACAAAGACAGAAAGCTTATGTATGGAGTCCGCAGGCGTTGATGCAGGTTTGAAGATGTTTGGAACTGCCGAAGGACCTTGCGCAACGCAGATCTGGGCGGCGCACAACAAAACCGCCAACAATCGCATTCCTTCGCTGATCGACCTAACAAGCGAAGAAGGCTCGCGGCGATGTATAAACCTGCCCATCACGCCCCAGAGCGAACATAGATGCTGGTCAAGCGAGGCCAGATACAGACTTTTCTTGCCTTTGCACGGACCTACGCTACCACACCTGGTGTGAAAGCCTATTCACGAACCGCGACACAGATCAAGCGCCCGGGTCTCAGTTGAGATCGAAGCTCTATGTTACTTCGGTGCTCGCCAAACCAGGTCTTCGTTGTGGAGGCGCCTTCGACGTTCCGGCTCTTTGGTTTGAATCCGGACCTAGCGCACCTAAATTCGAGATGCCATTTGGGGTAGATCAGGAATTTCAACGAAGTAGTTCGAGTTCTTGCGATGCCATGAAATTGCCTCACCGGCGTCACTCCAGATAAGTGCACTGGAAGCCGCCAAGCTACAAACTCGATCTAAAACACCCCCGCCCAACCCACCATCGAAGCGCGACGTTGTTCAAGTCGCCGGTACACAAAAGTCATCCGAAAGTCACACGCCGTGGATTGCCGCTGGGCACGCTTGCTGCGAGCGTCTCTGACACACGCCCCCGTGAGGTGCCCACCGTGTCCAGGTTCGCCGCGTCGTTTGTTTTGGCAGTCCTGACTCTACCGGTCGGTGCGTCCGCCGACGCCGACTCCCGCGCACAAGACAACTCCAAAGAGAATCGCCCCGCTGAAGTGGCCCTTGCTGAACTTCCCGCTCTCGATTCCATCGCTGCCCAACTCGACCTGCGAGTCGCGCCGCCGCGGAACGCCTACGCCATCACCGGTGATTTCTTGCCGCCGTTCCTCCAGGCGGTCCTCCTTGCTTGGAAGCGCGAATTTCCACAAACGCCACTACCTCCCAACAGCATCATCTTCGTCATCCGCCCCGCCGACTTCTACTCCGACCTCGATTCCAACCAGCGCCATTGGCTCGCAAGCCGCGAAATGCTCGGAATTCGCAATTTTCCACTCATCATCAATCCGCTCACTCCCGGCGACGACTGGTACCTCCGCGCGCAAAAAGAATGGCGCGAGGGCAACCAAGACGCGATCTACATTCTGCTCACGTCGCTCCACCATGAGATCGTCCATACACAGCAGGCTGGCGACGAGCGGCAGGCCTACAAGGCCGCGCTCGACCTCTTCGAAGCCTTCCGCAAACAAGGCAAACTTCGTAGTGCCTACGCCCGTGCATGCTACGTCTTGCTGCGCGCACGCTATGCCGATCTTCGTCGCCACCCCGATCAATACGTTCAGGTCCGTCTCCGCTTCCAGCAACAGGATGTCGCTCTCCTGGTCCGTTCCCGTGATGCATCGCCTCTACCCTGAGCTCGGGAATGCCGCCTCATCCGAACCGTGTGCTAAACTCTCGCTCATCCAGGTTTGTTGCCCGCACCATGTATCGGTTTGGCCCATTCGAATTCGACCTGCGTTCCCATGAGCTCCGCCGAGACTACGCGCGCCTCAAAATTCCCGAGCAATGCTTTACCGTGCTGCGCAAACTCGTCGAGCACCCCGGCGAACTCGTCACTCGCGACGAACTGCGCAAAGCCGTCTGGCCCGCCGAGACTTTCGTCGACTTCGACACAGGCCTCAACAAAATCGTCAAGCTGCTACGCCAGGTCTTGGGCGATTCTGCCGACGCACCCTCCTACATCGAGACCGTGCCCAAGCTCGGCTATCGCTTCGTCGCTCCGCTCCTTGTAGTCGAGTCCCCGAGGGAGGCGACGTCGGAACCGCCACCGCGTAGCTTTGACGGAGGCGCCGCCTCTTCGCCATCGCTTCGCTCGCGATGGATCTCCATCGCGTTCGTCGCCACGGCTTGCGCAGCAGCAATCTTCCTGCTCGCTTACAAACACTCCGCCATCGCCCGCGCCCATTCCGAAATCGTCCGGCTCAGCAGCATCGCCGGCCTCCAAGACGACCCCGATTTTTCACCGGATGGGGCTCAAGTCGCCTTCGGGGTCTTCGACGCGGGCGAAAACTCCGGAATTCACACTACGCTGATCGGCGAGGATCATTCGCTCCAACTCACAAAAAACCATGACGATTGTTGCCCGCGCTGGTCTCCGGACGGCAAGTTGATCGCACTGTCCCGCCAGACAAACCGCCAATTTTCAATCTTGATCGTTTCCGCGCTCGGCGGTACTCCGCGAAAAGTCTACGATTCCGGACAAGAGCCATATCGCGACGTAATCGGCGAGCCAAGCTACGTGTCCTGGTCGCGCGAAGGCAAACAGCTTGCGTTGAGCGTCATGTCTCACGACGTGGGTGCGCGCGCGATCGCATTTCTCACGCTCGCCGATTCTTCGCTGCATTTCGTCACCAAACCGCCGCCCGGCTATTCCGATTGGTCGCCTGTAATCTCTCCCGACGGCCGCTCGCTCGTATTCCGTCGCACGGCGGGCCCCGGTTTCGTCGACGACCTTTACGTCATGCCCACGCAAGGCGGTGAGCCGCACAGAGTCACCTCCGACCACGTGTACATCGCGAACGCGCCCGCGTGGACACCCGATTCGAAAGAAGTCATCTTCACATCCGATCGTGGCGGCATGAACACCCTCTGGCGAGTGTCGATCTCTGGCGGCTTCTCTGGCGATGAACCACGCCGCATCGAAGGAGTTGGCACCGGAACCTTCGCCCCGGCCGTCGCGCTCAAAGGCAATCGCCTCGCGTACACCCAAGGCATCGCGAATTCCAACCTCTGGAGTGTCACGCTAGCCGACAAAACGCACCTGAGAAGCAATCCACGTCAGCTCATGTTTTCGAAAGGGCAAGTCGGTCTTCCTGCATTCTCGCCTGATGGCGCCAGGATCGTGGTCGAATCGTCACGCTCCGGCTACAACAAATCTGGCTGGCGAATAGCGACGGCTCCGAACCCGCGCAACTTACATTTCTGAACGGCGAGGCCGGAACTCCCCACTGGTCCTACGACAATCGTTGCGTCGCATTCGACTATCGCCCGAAAGAACACAGCGAAATCTACGTCGCCGACGTTGCCGGCGGCCCTCCGCGCGAAATCGCCACAAATCCTGGATCGGATAACGTCGTCCCAAATTGGTCGCATGACGGCATGTCGCTATATTTCGCGTCAACTCGTGGCGACGGAACCACACAAATTTGGAAAATCGCTTATCCCGGTGGTTCTCCGGTTCAGCTCACGTCCAGCGGCGGCACCGGCCCAACCGAGAGCGCAGACGGCTTCGTCTACTTCACGCGCGCTATGGGCTCCGACGAAATCTGGAAAGTCCCGTCCCAAGGCGGTGCTGAAACACTGGTAATGAAAGGTAATGGTTTAAGCTGCTGGTGCGATTGGACCCTGGCCGCAAACGGCATCTACTTCGTCAGCCGTTCCCCCACGCGATCCTTGGCCTATTACGATTTCAAAACGCGCACTGTAACCAAACTCCTCGATGCCGCGAACCACATCTTCAATCCCAGCATCTCCCCCGGCGGAAAAACCCTGGTCTATGGACAAACCGACCTGGTCGACCAAACCATCGTCGTAGTCAACAACTTCCACTAGCGGGTTTGAGCGGGAAGAAAATCTGAACAAGAAGGAAATCACGGCTGCGATGTTGGACCAACCGAACCAATTCGTAGACGAACAAGGTTGCGTACTTCCCGAGCTACTCGGCCCGATGGCGTGGCATAGACCTGCTTGCCGGTACAGAATGGCCCAACTGCGATAGATGGCTTTCACCCGCGACATGACCCGTGTGAGATCTTTCGTCACGGTAAGATAACTGCGTACCAACTCCTTCAGCGTTCGTAGGCCATGTTCGCCGTGATAAACCGGTGTGAGATGATCGAGACGCAACAGCTCGGCCCATCGGCGAGCATCGATCTTGTCGCTCTGGCTGCCTTCCCGCATGGACTTGTTTTTTGCGGATCGCACACCACCGATTTGGCGACGTGCGATTTCAGCAAGTCGTACAACCAGGCGGCCGACGTTCCTTCTTCAAAAGTGACGTGCAAGTCTCCGCGCGGCCCATCGAAAAACTGCAAAATCATGCTGGCTTTGGTCTCGATCACGCACGCCATCACGATCTTTCCTGCACCATTTATCACCGCACTCGCAATACTTTCCTTGTGCACATCCATGCCGATATACTTTTTGCTATCCATTGAGGGCGTTCCTTTCTGTAGGGATTGAGGCAAGCACCCAAACCCTACTCCAAAAGGGGCGCCCTTTTAAATTGCGTTGGATATCGGAAAGTGGCTGCCCGCTTTCTGCGCATTGATCCAAACTAGGCATGTTTCCTGCGAAACACTGCTGTGCCCACTTTGGCGGAACACACGGACAGGGGCCGTCGTTCACTGGGCTTGTCGTAGTGAAAACAAACATCGGGGCAAGATCTGCTACTGGACTCGAAAACAATGCACTGGCATTTTTACCAGCTTGCACAACTGTTCCTCGGGGAGTCCAATCATTCCGTGGTGCGAATCACATATGTAAGGAGAAGCCATGCCAATAAAGAGTCCGAAAGAAGTTTTACTGATGATGTTATCCGATGTGCGACAAGGAGCCGAAAAAGCCGAGAAGGTTTATGAGGAGGTGGGAGAGCTGGCTGAAGATCCTCAAGTCAAAGAAGCGTTGCAAGCTCGAGCGTTCGTTACAGGCAAGAGTCTCAGCAAACTCGACGAGTGCTTTAGAATTCTTGGTGAGCAACCATCAAAACTCAATGGTCGGCTGCAAGAAGCGCTGATTGAAGATTTTCGCCGGGAATTAGGGGAAATCCAGGGCCCAGTGGCAAGGCGCATTTTCGCATTGGTCAAACTCAATCATCTTGCACAGTTCAGGGCGAGTGAGTACCGCGCTTTGGTCGCAGCAGCTGACTTTGTCGGCCACCCTGGAGTCAGTCTGCTACTGGAAACTTGCCTTGCGGAAAGGTTAGCTTTTGTGGAACGCACACAAAGATTCCTGAGGAATGCAGTTGAGACCAAGATAGCCGAACGCGCCGCCACGGCAAAGGCGTAGTTATCGGCGGTTAAAACAGTATATTGGGCACTGTGGCAGACGGAGATTACCTCTGTAGGTCCTGCGCATCGAGCAACCTAGAAAAGTTTGCGCGAGACCTAAAGCTGCGTCTGCCTCAACTCAATGGTCCGATGAACAACTCTATCACCTTTGATCGGGAACTCTTAGTTTGTTTGGAATGTGAGATCTTCTAACGCTCGGTGACATCGAAGACCACGCTTACCATGCATGCGCCGTATGAAGATTCCGCATCCGAGGCACTGGCATTGCCTGGCTGGCCTCGTGGGCTTTGGTCCGCGGCGGTGCATAGAGTTCAGTTATATTACAACCTTTAAATGATTCCCATGGAGTTCACGGGAAAACGGCGGCGGCGCGTCGTGTCTTACCTGACTCCGCGTGTTCGAAAAATTCTAGAGGCGCGCTGGGAAGGCTCTCAGAAACCGATCGAAGGCTGGGTATGGCCTGCTCTAACTCGGAGTGGGCATTTGGAGTCAGCAGCCTCAAAAAGCAGCACGCTGGAACGTTCAAGAGACCGGCAGAAGAGACCAGGAAGAGCAACGCAAAACCGGTCCGCACGTTTGTCCTTTACTCTCTGCGTCACACGTTTTTAACCCGACTGGGAGAATCAGGATGTGACGCTGGTCACTCGGCCTCGCGAAATGTTGGGCATCGAGTTGAGCACGATGGCTGATGTTTAATGATTCATGATGGTCTGTCTGTACCATAATGATCGAAATCTAATTATGCTGAAACTGTGACCCGCTTGTAGCTTGCAACTGGTTGGTCTTGCTGCCACAAAATTCAATCTTCATTTAGCCGAAGAGCCGCACATTGGTCGTATAAAATAGACGAGCATCATCGGATAACCGCACATCTTCGCCGCCTTTTCCCCAGAATTCTCTTGCAGCCTTGCGTGCATCCTCCCAAACTTCCAAGGTATACGCAGTTGCGTGCGGCAACGCAAAATCGCGCTGTGGTAGTTGGCCATGAATGTTACCCACTCGTTCGTGCCTACTCTTTTACTTCTAAGCTACTTAACTTTCGGTGAAGCGTCGATCCGATTGCTGAAAGCAGAATACTTACGGCCGAGCGACACACATCCGTGGTAACAAGTAGTGCTCGGCGGTGGGCACAAAACTGGGCACAACACGAATCCCTTGCGGATGGGACAATCCGACTCTGGAACCTCTTCGTTGCGAAACTCTCACCAATTAGCGCAGATCGATCGATGAACTCTAAGCGTGACTCCTGACTGGACCATCTTTTTCTGCGCTTTGAAACCTTTCATGACTAGGTAATTCGACCTCGGCGTCAATACCATTAATCTCGATTTTAATTGCATAAAGACTAGACTTTATGTTTTGAAACGTTTTATATTGTCAATCGATTTCGCAGCCAGTTCTCAGTCAATCTTTCAGGAGGGTCCACGTGGTACCCAGAATCGCTCGCCTGCTTGCGCTTGCCGCGCTTTCAGCTTCACCTTTGCTCGCTCAGGACACCAAAGTTGTTGGGCGCTATACGGACGGTTGGGATCCGGGACCGCAGCAGATTTCCGGGCCCGCTTGTCTTAGCGTACGCGGAGCATGGGAAGGTGGGTCGGAACCGTGCCGGCTGAACGAGCACGAGGCCTGGCTCGCGGACATTACGCATTGGCGTGCTGAACGGCTCATTCGCATTGGCTATAGCGGAGCGCGATATGAGAACCCGGCGCTGAAGTGGACTCAATCCAGTTTCATTCAGCCGCAGATGATGGTGGAGGATCGCTATTTCTACGATCCGGTCGCTAACAAATACACGGTTGATCGCTACCTCGACGATCTCGAAAAGCGATATGGCGGCATCGATGCGGTTTTGATCTGGCCCACGTATTCGAACATGGGCATCGACAACCGCAATCAACACGACATGGTTCGCACCATGCCGGGAGGAGTTCCCGGCGTGAAGCAGATGGTGGCCGACTTTCACAAACGGGGCGTGAAAGTGCTCTTCCCCATGATGATGTGGGATCAGGGGACCCGCGATCAAGGCAAGTCCTGGACGGATGCGATTGCGGAGTTGATGGCGGAAATCGGCGCGGACGGCATCAACGGTGACACGCAGGATGGAGTCCCGCTGGCGTATTCCGAGGCGGCGGACAAGATCAATCATCCGCTGGCGTTCGAGCCGGAAGGCGGGCCGCAGGATGAGGCGGTCGCCTACGATGTAATGACGTGGGGACAGTACAAATTCCCTTTCGTACCTCGCGTGGACCGCTACAAATGGCTCGAGCCGCGACACATGGTGAACATTTCGGACCGCTGGAATCGCAACAAGACCGACGACTTGCAGTTTGCGTTTTTCAATGGCGTCGGATGGGAAAGCTGGGAAAACGTCTGGGGCATCTGGAACGGAATTACGGAGCGCGACGCCGAGGCGACGCGACGTGTCGCAACGATCGAACGTGCCGTTGCGCCGTTTCTGATCAGCAAGGATTGGGAGCCGTTCGCACCGATGCTTCATTTTGGAGTGTTTTCAAGCCGGTGGCCGATGAGCGATCAGACCTTCTGGACGATCGTAAATCGCAATGAATACAACGTTTCGGGGCCACAGATGGAAGTTCCGGCCGTCGATGGGATGCGCTATTTCGACCTGTATCACGGAGTTGAATTGAAGCCCGAACGCAAGGGTGACAAATTCATCCTGTCTTTTGCGCTGAGCGAGAAGGAGTACGGAGCGGTCCTCGCCACAAAATCGGCGCCCGACGAAAAGATCACGGCACTGATGGCGAAGATGAAAGTGATGACGGCGCAGCCTCTTTCAAGTTACTCGCACGAGTGGAAGGTGCTGCCGCAGCACGTCGCAGAAATTGCTGCGACGAGAGCCGCTTCGGGTTCGCCAGACGGCATGGTGAAGATCCCAGCCGGCACGTTCACGATGAAAGTCCATGGCATCGAGATCGAAGGCTTTAACGATATTGGCGTTGACACGCAGATGCCTTGGGAGGATTCGCCGCGTCGCTATCACGAGCACGTCATGGATATGAAGGCGTTCTGGATCGACAAATATCCGGTGACGAATGAACAGTTCAAGAAGTTCGTGGATGCGACGAAATATCATCCGAAGGATGATCTGGACTTTCTGAAGGACTGGCAGAACGGCAGCTATCCCGAAGGCACGGGCGACAAGCCAGTAACCTGGGTTTCGCTGGAAGATGCGCGCGCTTACGCGTCATGGGCCGGCAAACGCCTGCCGCACGAGTGGGAGTGGCAGTATGCGGCGCAAGGTACCGACGGCCGGCTGTATCCGTGGGGCAACGAATGGAACGCTGCAAATGTTCCGGTTCCGGATAAGAGCCGGACGATGCGCGGGCCCGACAGCGTGACGGCACACCCGAACGGCGTCAGCCCATTTGGCGTCATGGACCTTGTCGGCAATGTCTGGCAATGGACCGACGAATATATTGATGAGCACACGCGCGGCGGCATTTTGCGCGGTGGCAGCTACTACCAGCCGCAAGGTTCGATCTGGTACTTCCCTCAGGCGTATAAAAACACCGAGCACGGCAAGCTGCTGCTGATGGCGCCGAGCAAGGATCGCTCGGGCGGGCTGGGATTCCGCTGCGTGCAAGATGCGCAATGAGGCAGCGGCGTGTCGTAACCGTGCGAGCGATAGCGCCGTCTATGATTGTTCGTGGTCGTTTATCGCTCGCAGTTGCCCGTAGTGGTAAGTTATAGCGCTGCTTGCTGAGGCTAATGTCCCTGCGCTTCCGCTATTTAAGCGATGTTCTTTGCATGGAAAGTGCGCGATGACTGATTTGCGCGGCACGGACACCGAGCTTCGTTCATGAACGAAATCCCAACGATGAAGCAGATCGCTGAGCGCGCCCAAGTGTCGCTCGGTACGGTATCCCATGTCATCAACCAGACCGCCCCGGTGCGCGATAAGCTGCGCGTTCGTGTGCTCGAAGCGATCCAGAGCCTCGGCTACCAACCGAGCGCGCTCGCTCGCGGATTGCGTCGCAATTCCACGAATATGCTGGGAATGGTGATTCCTGACATCACCAACCCATTTTTCCCTGGTGTGGTTCGAGGTGTGGAAGACGTGGCGTTTAAAGGGTCATATCGGGTTGTGCTATGCAACACCGACAACGATCCTTCGAAAGAAAAAGCTTATCTCGATGAGTTGCGATCGTATCGACCCGCTGGATTGCTGGTGATTCCAGCGGCGGAGAGCAATCTTTCGGCAGAACTCGGACCGCCAACGTCGACCAGCGTGCCGGTGGTTTGCATCGATCGTCGGCCCGCGGATTGGAAGGGCGACGCGGTGCTTGTGGCAAACGAAGAGGGCGCCTTTAGTGCCACCGAGCACCTCATCAAGATGGGTCACCGCCAGATGGCGGTACTCGCAGGCCCTTCACATTTGACGAATGCCATCGAGCGGCTCGCGGGATTTCGCAAAGCGTTGGCGAAGCACAAAATTGAAATCGCGCCTGAATATATTCAGGAGACACGATTCGATCGTGAAAGCGGCTACCGCAGCGGCATTCGTTTGCTCAGCATGCTGCCTCGGCCGACTGCGATTTTTGCTTCCAACGACCTCATGGCACTCGGGGCATTGCTTGCCGCACGCGAACTGGGACTCCGTTGCCCGAAAGACATCTCGATCATTGGATTCGACAATCTTGATCTCGGGATGTTCACTGATCCAGCGCTATCGTCGGTGCATCAGTCCGGTTATCAAATGGGTGCGCGAGCCGCGCGGCTCTTGATGGAGCGGATCAAAGGCAAAAAAGGGAAGGCTCAACAGATCGTGCTGCCGACGGAGTTGCGAATCCGAAATTCGGTGGGGCCTCGGCCGGCGAAAGACGAGCAAGACTGATTCTGAATCATCGCTGACGCTTGGGTTGATAAGCGATTGCGACCTCCACACGAGCGCGACTCCACGCTCGCTCTTTCCACACAACTCCTAACGCAAAAAAGGGTGGCGCCGTCTCCTCACCCCTCCCTTGCCGTCACCAATCTGCGGCAAGGGGCACCGACGAGACGACGAGACGGCGCTTGGGGGTACTAAAACGCGAGATGCAGACCGAACTGAGCCGATCGTGGAATGCTCTGCGCGGTCGCTTGTCCGAACTGCGAACTGGATAGATCGCTGACGACCTGAGTCAGGTTGACGCGATTGAAGAGGTTAAAGATGTCAGCGCGAACCTCGAGTGAGAAGCGCTCTCTAAATTTGAACGTTTTCGCGAACTCGGTGTTGACGTTTGCCAGACCAGGCCCGATGAGCGTGTTGCGGCCCAAGTTGCCTTCGCTGCCTAGCGCAGGTTGCGGAAAGGCTGATGCCGACGCGAAGCCGGTAATGAAGTTGCTTCGGCTTCCCGTGTGTATGGAACCTGATGGAGGCGCGTTGGGTACGTCATAACCATAACCATCCGCGTTGAAATCGCCGCTGCCGGGCTTGAGCGCGATCACGTTGCCTCCCGGCCCAAACACCGGATTGAACGCAGCACTGGTGTATACGGTGAACGGCAAGCCGCTCTGCAGCACCACGATGTTCGACACGCGCCATCCGCCGAGCACCTTTTCGCCAAATCCGCTCTTGATCGGAGACGGCAGATTCACGATGCTGTCGATCGTGAATCGCTTCGATACGTCGAAGTCCGACAGACCGTGCTGCGACGAAATGTCGAGCGGATTGAAGATCGCTTCGCCATTCGCAGTGCCATTGTCGTTGCTGCTCATGTCGTCGGTTGATTTGCCGAACGTGTAGATTCCGCGCAGCTGCCAGTTCTGGCTGAAGCGCTTGCTGACCATGAACGTGCCGTAATGACCGTCGGCGACGCCAATTGTTCGTCCGAAGATGATCGGGCCGAAACTGGGATTAAGTCTCGTCTGCACGCCATTGTTGGCGATCAAGTCGCCGGGGAAGCGATTGACGTCGGTTTGTATATAGAGGTGGTCGCTGTGCGAGCCGTTGTAGTCGAATTCCGCGACCACGTTGTGTCCAAGATCTTTCTGCACAGCGAGCATCCAGATCTGCGTGCGCGGCTGATCGACGTGATTTTGCACGCCGGATGTAAGCACGGGAACACCTTCAATGCCACCGGCTGCGTTGGGCGTGAATGAAACGCCCGCAGGAACCTGCCAAACCGTGCCGTCCTGATTGCCAAGCGCGTAACTGAAGGGCAGCGTGCTGTTTTGAATGTTGAAGTCGAGGTTCGCCCAATTCGGCGGATTGGTTCGCGACGGGAACGACCATGAGCCGTCGGCCACATTGTTATAGAAGAGGCCATAACCGCCGCGAATCGCAAGCTTGCCGTTGCCGAAGACGTCGTAGCCAAAGCCAAGACGCGGGCCAACGCCCATCGGCGTGTTGTCAGTCACGTACGCGTTGCTTCCGCCGCGGACACCCATCGTTCCCGCGGTGACTTGATCGGCAAAATCAGTACCAGCGCCAGGATTGAAGAATGGGAATGGCGTGGTCGAGTTGTGATAGTTGCCCCAGTGGCCGAAGTAGTCGTAGCGAAGACCAAGGTTCAAAGTGAGCCTTTTTGTGACTTTGAAATCATCCTGGACAAACGCGCCAAGATAGATCCAGCGAAGAACTTGGTAAAGATTTGCCTGCGTTGAGGGATCTGCGACATTCACAGTTGGGCCGCTCTGCGAAAAAGGCTGGTCTAGTGCGAAGTCGATCAGGTTTGCGAATCCAAACGTCGGCCGCAAAACCGCGGCAGTGAAGTTGTCGTCGTCGTGGTGACGATCGACGTCGATGCCGCCGCTGAATGTGTGTCGCCCGTGCGTCCAGGTGAGCACGTCATGCCAATTGAAATTTTCGTGCACCCATCCGGCAGGTCCCCATTGATTGAAGCCAGCCGCACCGGAAATGTTGACATCAGGCAGGTCACGGTCGTTTGCGGTGCCTGGGTTCGAACCGACGGCGCGAACTACGGTGAATCCCGCATCGTTGAGCAACGTCGGCGAAAACGTATGGGTGTAGTCGAGTTTTGCGAAGAAGCCGGTATTCGGAAGCACGACGCGATAGAGAGATCGCGGATCTTCCTGAAGCTGGTTCGAATAAGTGCGGAACAGGTCGAAGAAGAGGCGGTCTTTTGTCGGATTGATGTTGTAGTCCACGCGGAAGTGCCACTGATATGCGTTGTGCGTGAGGCTCTCCGGCACCACCGCGGTACCAGCCACAACAAGATCGGATGGAAACGCCGTTGACGGGAAGAAGCCGGGGTTCTGCGCTTCCACTTGCGCGACTGTCAGAAAGTTGCTCGTCGGATTGATCCCCGGCGGCGCTTGCTTGAAGAACACGCTGGCAAGGCTGTTCGGGAAATTCGTCTGAACGAACTGCACAAATTGCGGCGTTTCGACGGTTGCGACGTCGGTCGTTGCGTTTGACGAGCGAAGACCGAATGCTCCACCGAAGACGAATAGCTTGTCCTTGAGTATCGGGCCGCCGACCGTGCCGCCGAATTCGTTGCGACGGAATGCGGGAATCGCGCGGCAACCTGACTCACCCGATGGGCAATTCTGAAAAATGGTACGAGCTGTGAGCGCGTTGTCGGTGTGGTATTCGGAAAGCGAACCGTGCCACTCGTTTGTGCCGGGCTTGGTGAAAACTTGCACGTAAGCGCCGCTGTAACGACCTTTCGCAGCGTCGAAAGTCGCGCCCGAGATACGAATTGCTTGAATGAAGTCCGGCTCCGGAGAAAGATTCACGACGCCATCACGCGACGCGCTGTTCAAGCCCGCACCATCGACATCGTACTCGTTGTTCTCTTGGCGCTGGCCGGCCGCGTTGATTTGATATCCAGCTTCCTGTTCGAAGCTGTCGTTATTCGCCGAACCTGAGCCAAGAGCGCCGCCGCTCGGAAGACCTGATCCGGTCACGCCGGGCGCGAGTTCGATCATGCTGGTGTATACGTTGCGTCCGAGAAGTGGCGCGTCTTTGATGCTCGTTTCCGAAAGCTCGACGGATGTATTGCTCTTGTCGGTCTCGACCGCTGAAACCGCGCCGCTAACCTCGACGGTCGTTGTTTGCGTCGAAAGACCAAGGATCGGGTGGAGCGTCTTGACTTCGTTCGACTCAAGAACGACGCCTTTTTGCTCCCACTGTTTGAAGCCTTGCGCGTCAACCTGAATTGTATAAATGCCGCCCGGAAGCGACGTGATGCGAAAGTCGCCGCTGTCCGAGGTGATCGCATACCGGCTGACTTGCGTGTCCTGGTTGATCACAACGACCTTCGCGCCACCGACGGCGGCTTCGCTTTGCTCGACCACGACGCCGGTGAATCCGCTGTTGAACTGAGCTCGTGCCGGACACGCAAGAAAACTGAAGTAAGCGATTATCGAAACCAAGAAGATTGCTAGTGACTTGAGGCGTGTTGCGACGTTCATCATCTCCCCTTTCGGTCTAAACCCTATCGTTGCGCTGCTCTGATTCTTGGTCTGCTTTGTTCTTTGACTTTCTCGGCTTCTTGCTGACTCTCGAATTTGTCGATCAATGCTTGGCCTTCCGCTTTTCTGCCGGATTTCATGTAAAGGCGGCCCAGCGTGTACTTCGCGCCAACGTGATTCGGATCGACGCGCAAACACGCGACCAAATTCTCTTCGGCGAGTTTCGGCGACTTGCTCATATAAACTTTGGAAAGTTGGTAGTACGAATCAGAAAACGATGGGTTCAATTTGATCGCGTCGCGGAATGCACGCTCTGCTTGGCGGGACATCGCTTCATTCGCAGCGTCGCGTTGTTCGATCTGCATCAACACCACGCCAAGGTGGTAATGCATGTAGAAGTTGTCGGGATATTTTTGAATCGCAGCCGTGAGCGTATCGACCGAATCCTGCAATTTCTCCGCGTGCGACTGAACGATCGCCAGGCTGAGCAGTGCGACGTCGTTATCGTCTTGCAGCGTGCACGCTCTCTTCAAAACCTCTTCGGCTTCATCCAATCGCGCGAGCTTTTCGAGGACCGCGCCCTTCTGCACCGTCAGGTGATACGAATCGGGGATGTGTTCGAGGCCGATCTCGGCGGCTTCAAGTGCCAGCGGGAAATCCTCGTAGTCCGCGCAGAACGTACTGAAATCCAGGTAATTGTCTTCACGGTCGGGCGCAAGCTTGGCAGCCTGCTTCAGCGAACGCAGCGCTAGTTCGAACTCCTGATTCTTTTCCGCGATGTGCGCCAGCAGATTCAGCGAATCCGGGTCTGGGCTAGCAATTGTCAGATTCTTTAGAATCTGTTCGGCTTCTTGGGAACGCCCGAGTTTGTCCAAAGCAACTGCGCGTTGATATTCGAGCCCCGCCCCGGTGCTCCCCTTTTGCGCGGCGCGTTCGAACTCTGCCAATGCACGCTTATCCTGCCGGAGTTGCGAATAAAGAGTGCCGGCCTGCACATATTGGTCGCCGCTTACGCCCCTGATCGCATCCACGCGGTTCAGAACTACTGCGGCTTTTGCAGTTTGTTTCAGTTGAACCAGTGAATCTGCAAAGGCAATCAGCGCGTCTGGGTACTTGTCCAGCAGCTCGCCGGATTTCTCCAACAGCGCTGCGGAAATTGAATAGTTGTGATTCTTATCTGCCAGAATTCCCAGGAACAGATTCGCGACGTTGTGTGGTTCACCGGCAAACGTTGCTAGCTTTTCGAATTCCGAAGTAGCGAGATCGTACTGCCCAAGGTTGTAATAGTTGATCGCCAGATTCTTTCGGGCTGGCTCAAACTGCGGATTGAGTTGCAAGCTCCGCTCGAAATATTGCTGCGCCGGGTCGAAGTTCCCTTGCAAGCTCAGGGTTGCGCCGATGGCGTCCAGCAGATTCAAATTTTCGGTGTCGGCCTGCAGTCCGCGTTGAAACACTCGGATCGCGTCGTCTAGACGCCCGGTTCGGACTAGTCGCATACCCGCTTCGTAAGCTTTCTGAGACTCGGGTCGATTGGAAACAGCGGTTTTGTTGGGGGCTTGAGCGGCGAAGGACGAAATCGAAAGACCCAGAATGAGAGCTACCGACAGAACACCCCGCGCGGATTGGAGAATCCTCCGTCGGGCCTGCATTCGGAACGTCGTCGAGCTTCTTGGCTCGCGCGCAATGCGGTGAACTCTGTCCAAGTTCCACCCCGGACTACCTTCCAGTCAGGCGACTTAGCACAGGTCTTAGGCGTTCAAAACAAACCACCAGATTGAAACGTTCCAATATCAGACCTGGCAATGATGACTTGACTGGTAAAGCACCCCAATTGCTGCTTCGAAAACACGAACGTCGTGTGAGCGGGAACATAAAACGTTTCAAAATAATTGTCAAGCGCCTTTTATTCCGGCATGATGCTCCCGTACTTCTGCTTCCATTCTTGTTACTGAATTTTTGCGTCTGCGCGGATGCGCACGCGGTCGCTCTGTGCGTGCCGTGGTGTCTCGTTGGATCCAACGAGAAAGTGAGGCGTATGTATCAACCTGAAGCGTACGTGGCTGCGTTGGTGTTCATGATTGGCAGCATGCTTTGCTGGGGTTCGTGGGCCAACACCATGAAGCTCACGCCCGGCTATCCCTTCCAGCTTTTTTATTGGGATTACATCATCGGCATCATCGTCGCCAGCCTCTTCTGGGGACATACGCTCGGCAGCATGGGCGGCGGGCCGTCGTCGTTCATGAACAACATTCATAGCGCCGACACGCGGCACGTTCTCTTTGCGATTGCAGGCGGCGTGGTTTTCAACGTCGCGAATTTGCTGCTCGTCGCGGCGATTGAAATCGCGGGATTGGCTGTCGCGTTTCCGATCGGCATCGGCCTCGCGCTTGTCGTGGGAGCGCTGCTCAACTATGTGATCGCCCCGCAAGGTAATCCGCTGCTGCTCTTCGGTGGGGTGCTGCTTGTCGTGCTGGCGATCATCGTTGACGCAATGGCGTATCGCCGCCGCGAAACGACGCAGCAAAAACTGAGCGCGCGTGGCATTCAGATCAGTCTCGCGTGCGGCGTGCTGATGGGAATTTTCTATCCGCTCGTCGCGAAAGCGATCAGCGGCAAAGGTTCGCTCGGCCCTTACTCGGTCGCGCTGTTCTTCGCGGTTGGAACCGCAGCCTGCGCCATCCCCGTAAACTATTTTCTGATGCGGCATCCACTCGCCGGGACGCCGCCGGTGAGCATGAGCGGCTACAGCAAAGCGCGCGGTTTGTTCCACCTGTGGGGAATCCTGGGCGGCTTCATCTGGTGCACCGGCGCCGTGCTGAATTTCGTCGCTTCTCATGCGGCGATCATCGGCCCGGCGATTTCGTACACGATCGGACAAGGTGCGACGATGGTGTCTGCCGTATGGGGCGTTTTCGTCTGGCGCGAATTCGCTTCCGCCCCGGCGCCCGCACGGCGGCTGATTCCGTTGATGTTTGCGTTTTTTGTCGCGGGGCTGGTGGCCGTCGCTCTCGCTCCCGTTTTTCCGCGCTAGTGCTGGGTTATAGGCGAATCATCGTCTGAAAGAATATGCCGAAGAGACTCCTCGTCGTAGGTAGCATCAATCTCGATCTTGTCGCGTCGTCGCGGCGCATTCCGCTGCCCGGCGAAACCGTTTCCGGCAAAACATTCAACACATTCCCGGGCGGAAAAGGCGCGAACCAAGCGGTCGCGGCAGGAAAGCTTGGCGCGCCCGTCAGCATGATCGGCCGCATCGGCAACGACGCCTTCGGCACGCAACTGCGCGCAAGTCTCGAGGCCGCGAATGTAGACACGAAAGCGGTTGAAGTCGTGCAGACTTCATCCGGCATCGCGCTCATCACCACTGCCAAAGATGGACAAAACGCGATCGTCGTCGTTCCCGCCGCAAACGGTGAACTCTCGCCGCGCGAGCTGGAAAAACATCTCCCGCTCATTCGCGAAGCCGGAATCATCCTGACGCAGCTCGAAATCCCGCTCGAAACGATCGAATACCTGGCGATGATCGTGCGCCGCGAAAATATTCCGCTCGTGCTCGACCCCGCTCCTGCCCGCGCGCTGCCCGCGTCGCTGCTCGCGAGCGTCGATTGGCTCACTCCCAACGAAACCGAAACACTGACTCTGCTGCAACGCAACGCAACCGATCTGCGAAACGAAGCAGTCGAAGACGCCGCGCAGGAACTGCTCAAACAAGGCTGCCGCAACGTGCTCCTCAAACTCGGCGAACGCGGCTGCTACGTAGCCCTCGCCACCGGCGAACGAACCCTAATCCCCTCGTATCGCGTAAAAGCTGTCGATACCACCGCCGCCGGCGACGCCTTCAACGGCGCCTTCGCCACCGCCCTCCTGCGCGGCAGCGATCCCGTCGCCAGCGTGAAATACGCCTCCGCCGTCGCCGCCATCTCCGTCACCCGCCACGGCGCCCAACCCTCCATGCCCACGCCTACCGACGTCCTTAACTTTATCGCCAAAGAAGAGGCGTACCGCACGACGTAATCGAAGCCACTTTCTTCACAAACCGATAGAATCGCCAACGCGTACCATCGCGTTCAGGGCGCGATTGCCCACCGGAGACGAATACGCCAGTCCACTTTCGACTTTCGCTCGTGGTACTCGCCGTAACAGTATCGGCTTCGTGTAGTTTTATTTTTGCCCACAAGAAGCGTGATCAAACAACACCCGCTTCCAACGGATACGCCGGCGACGCTGCCTGCCGCCACTGTCACGTCAAAGAATTTGAAGGCTACGCCCAGACTCGCCACCACCGCACGTCGCAACTCCCAAGCGCCTCCAGCATTCTCGGCAAATTTAACGACGGCAAGAACACCATGGAGACATTTAATCCGCAGGTCCGCTTTCGGATGGATGCCAGGGGCGATGCCTTCTTCGAAACCGCAATCACGGGCAAGCCGAGCCAGAAGAAAAATCGAACCGAGCGAATCGACCTCGTCATTGGTTCCGGCAGAAAAGGACAAACCTATTTGTACTGGCGCGGCGATCAGCTTTTCGAGCTTCCCGTGTCCTACTGGACTGCATCCGATCGCTGGACTAACAGTCCCGGCTACGTAGATGGTTCTGCCGATTTTGAGCGTCCGGTAACTCCGCGCTGCCTCGAATGCCACGCCACATCTTTTACTTCGCTACCTGCGGCAACGGGCTACCATTTCGACAAATCAAATTTTCTCTTGGGCATTTCGTGTGAGCGCTGCCATGAGCGCGCCGCCGAGCATATTCGAACGCGCGCCGCCAACACCGTCAACTCGAACGCCGAAGGGGCGACATCGGCTGCGGCGCTATTGCCAAACTCCAGCGCGCCACTTCCCCCAACCGGGATCGATCGAGCACGTCAAATCGACGTATGCGCACAATGCCACGGAGGAGTCGGCGAAAGCGTGACACCACCGTTTTCATTCCGCCCGGGCGAACCTCTCTCAAACTATCTCAAGCTGGAGCCACCCAACCCGCGCGCTCGCGTCGATGTGCATGGCAATCAAGTCGCGCTGCTCGAAAAGAGCCGCTGTTTCCAGTCTTCGCCTTCGATGACTTGTTCGACGTGCCACGACTTGCACGCGCCTGAACGCGATGCAGCAAGCTACTCAGACCGCTGTCTCACCTGCCACAAGCCTGAATCTTGCCCGACGTTCACGAAAACACCGCACCGACAATCCGCCAACTGCATTGATTGCCACATGCCCAACCAGACCTCGAAATCTTTGGTCCTTGATATCGACGAGGAACGGATAGGGGCCCAGGTTCGAACACACTGGATTCGTGTTTACCCAGAATCTACTCAGCCGCACTGATCCAAATCTCCGGCGCATTAACGAACAATCCGGCAGTACCCGGGCGGGCACTGATGGGGCACTCTCGAAAACATCACATCGATGATTCGCGCTAATTGACTGAAAGAATTAAAGAATTGTTCCCCCTCGAACTAGCGCAACTAGCAACCCTGCGGTTAACAGTTTGGCGTCTGATTCACTACCGAGAGGGAAGAATTGATAGCGCGTTGATTTTCGGGCATTTGCCGCAAACATTCGACGCCCCCTGTTACTATCAATTGCGACCAAAATTGAACTAGGGTGGGCACAAAAGTGGGCACAGTGTCCGTAGATGTGAATGCGCTGTTCCGGCCCGCATTTGGCTTACAGGCCGTCTACCTTCTAAGCCGAATTTGATTAAACTAACGCGCTGACTGGTCGCCACTTAGTTTAGGTTTTGGTACCCCTGTTGTTACATCTTCGCACAACTCAGCGCTGCGCCGTGGAGGCAAAGACGGGACGCCGTGCATCGGTGGCGCGAGGCGAACGGCGGGCTGCTGCACACCAGCATCCGAGCCACGGGCTGGATGTTCGGTGCGCTGTTCTTCAGCTACGTCGCCGAGTTCCTGATGCTCTTTCTCGTCCGTCCCTCTGCGTCCGGAAGGGCGCTGCTCCCGATCTTCACCTATTCACCTTTGGCGTTCGCTTGGCTATGGAGGCATAGATCGCTGAGGACGCCTTTCGTCAAGGAGGGATACAGGCTGGTCGAGAGCATGGATGAAGAGGAGGACGATTGTGGCCGTGAGTCAGTTGTGGCTTTCTCGAGCAGCAGGTACGCCTTGCCCGCCCTCCATGTGGCCACGATGGGAGTTAACGACAATTGAAGCGCAACTGGATTCCTGCTTTGCTGGGTGGAAAAACTGCCTGGGTGCAGGCCACCTCGGTGCGATCTTCCATTATGCGAACAGCAGAGGTAAGGCATGCAGCAACACGCCAGAAGAAGTCATCATCGAAATTATTTGTCATTCTGCGCATCATCGGGGATACATGGCTCTCCTGTTTATGGCAAAATGGTTCTTAGCCTGTGGTCTCAACCGACTTCGTTCGATCCCTGCGACACGACCATTTCTAATCTCGCTCCTTCGCCTAGAGACATGTCCTTATTTTGTTGTTTTGCGCATGCAATCTTTAAATGGCCGATTGACGAAAAATTATTTCTGAATCCCTCAGTCACTCAAAACCGGCCAATGAAGGTCACCTGAAAACCGGCCAACAGTAGAAGTCCAGGACATTGACTCCGCAGGGAGCGCATGTAGGCTCCCTCGGCATGAGCAATGTCTTGAGCGAAGAAAAAAAGCAACAAGTCATCGCACTGGGGAAGCTCGGATGGCCGTTGCGGCGCATCGAGCAAGCCACTGGTGTGCGTCGAGAAACAGCCAGCGCCTACCTGAAGGCGGCCGGCGTTGTTGTACGGCTGCCGCGTTTTTGGGGAAAGCGCATCCCGGCAAAACCGGCCAACGAAGTGACCCCGGATTCTTCTGGGTCAAAACCGGCCAACGAGGTGACCCCCGACTTTAATGCGGCTTTTTCACCGAAACCGGCCATCCGAAGTGCCTGTGAAGCGTACCGAGAACTCATCGAACAGGGCCTGGCCGTGGGACGCAACAGCAAGGCGATCTGGCAAGACTTGGTCTCGGACCACGGCTTTGCCGGGGACTATCAGGCGGTGAAGCGTTTTGTGCGCAAGCTTCGCGGCCCGCGGCACCGGGAAGCAGCGGGCATCATCGTCACGGCACCGGGAGAAGAAGCACAAGTCGACTACGGCAGTGGTCCGATGGTGCGTGATCCGCAGAGCGGGAAGTATCGCCGGACGCGGCTGTTCGTGCTGACGCTCGGCTACAGCCGCAAATGCGTGCGCTTGCTCACCTGGCGGTCGAGTGTGCGCACCTGGGCGGAACTGCATGAGCAAGCATTTCGTCGCCTAGGCGGTTGTCCAAGAGTCATCGTTCTCGACAACTTGAAAGAAGGCGTGGCGGTTCCCGACCTCTACGATCCCACGGTCAATCCTCTGTTCCGCGATGTCCTGTCTCACTACGGAGTGACAGCACTGCCTTGCCGGATCCAGGATCCAGACCGCAAAGGGAAAGTGGAGTCGGGCATCGGCTACACCAAGAGAACGGCGCTCAAAGGGATGCGCTTCGAGAGTTTAGAAGAAGCGCAAACGTATCTCGACCGCTGGGAAGAGCGCTGGGCCAACACTCGTATCCATGGCACGACCAAACGTCAAGTTGCCGCCATGTTCCTAGAAGAAAAACCGCACTTGATGCCGCTGCCTCTGGAACCGTTCCGCTACTACCAATACGGAGAACGTGTTGTGCATCTGGATGGCTGCGTCGAAGTGGAGGCTGCCTACTACGGGTTGCCGCCAGGATGGATCGGACGTTCCGTGAAGGTGCAGTGGGATGCATTGCACGTGCGCATCCTCCATCCCAACACCAACCAACTTCTTCGTGAACATCTGCGCCAGAAGCGCGGCGCATATCGCATCGAGGAAGAGGATCACCCAAAGAAAATGCCCCTCGGCACAGCGCAGCTCTTGCGACGCGCTGCACATGCAGGCACTCAGACGGGCAAGTTCTGCCAGCTGCTGTACGACCGGCAAGGAGAGACCGGCATCCGCCGCATCCTGGGCGTGCTTTCCCTGATGAAGAAATACGGAACGGCGGCAGTCGAAGATGCCTGCGCCGCTGCTCTCGACATCGGCGTCTACGAATACCGTTTCGTGCGCCGTTATCTCGAGCGCCGCCCGCATCCACAAATGTTTTTGCGGCAGATCGATCCCCTGATCCGGGAACTTACCGTGTATCGCGATTTCATCAATCTCAAAATCAAGGAGCCAGAATGAATCTGATCGAGTTGAATCAAGCTTTACGCCAGCTGCGTCTCGGCGGCATTGCTGCAGTTCTGGAAACACGCCTGCGGCAAGCGCAAGTGGAACCGATGGCACCCATCGACTTCCTCTCCTGTCTAGTGTCGGATGAACTGACGCGGCGAGGTGACCGACTGCTCGAACGGCGTAGGAAGCAGGCCCAGTTTCGTGATCCGCAGAGGACCCTCGACAACTTCGATTTCAATTTCAACAAGAAGATGAATCGCAGTCTGGTCTTTGATCTAGCTACAGCCGCATTCGTTGGCCGCCGTGAAGACGCGCTCTTCTTAGGTCCACCCGGCACCGGGAAAAGCCATCTGGCCCAAGCCATCGGACAGGCGGTCATCGGTCAGGGTTATCGGGTGATCTACCGAGAGGCCCACATCCTGCTCGAGGAAATCGCCGAAGCAGCCTTGGACGGAAAACGCAAAGAACACATGGAGTTGCTGGCTACTGTGCCTTTGCTGATCATCGATGACTTGGGGATGCGAAAGTTAGGACCTACTGCGGGAGAAGAGCTGCTGGAGATCGTCATGCGTCGTTATGAACGGGCTAGCACACTCCTAACTTCCAACCGCCCTGTGGAAGACTGGGGGAAACTGCTCGGCGACAGCGCCGCAGTCACCGCCATGCTGGATCGCCTCCTTCATCACGGCCACATCCTGAAATGCGGACCGCGGAGCTGGAGAACCAAAACAGACTTGCCTGATCAAGAGAAAGCGGGATAAAAAGGATCACGTCCTGGGCCACATCCGTTGGCCGGTTTTGAAGTGACCCCAGTTGGCCGGTTTTCATCTGACCCCCGAGGCTGAATATTGTAATTGGGGATAAAGGAGAGACCTGATTGGCCATACACACTCTGCCACCAGCCGCGCGACGACCAATAGCCGCACTCTGGTTTGCGTCGTTTGCGCTTCTCTCCACTGTCCTGTTTTTTCTGCGTCTGTCCATGGCCTCTCACGCTGTCATTCTGTACATCGTTTTGCCTTCGTTGGCTGCCGGGATTGCCGGGTATATCTGGGGTGGAACCATTCTGGACTCATCCCATGTCAAAACGTACGGTCAGGCTGTGCTGAGAGGCCTTGCGGTTAGCGCTGGCGCGTACTTAATATTTGCCGTGCTCTATGCTTGGGAACTTCCCATGTTGGAAGGGCAATGGTCTATGGGAAGGGTGGGAAGTCTGTTCCTCTTCACTCTGATGCTCGGAATTCTCATGGGCGGACCGCTGGCTGCCGTGACTGGCATGATCTCCGGGATCACGCTTTTTAGGTTCGGCCGTCACGTCTTCGCTGAAAGTGGTGACCGAGGTTCTGAAGCGAGCAGTCTGTAGCAGATCCTCGCCCTCTGGCTTCTACTCTAGCCGCCAAGAAACTGCTGAAGGCAGCTTATTCTGCGGTTGGAATTTTCTTCACCCGCATTTTGCTCCTTCTGAAGAACGATGAATTCTGTTTTTGTGAAGGCCATGCGTTGGGCCTTGAGCAACAGATAGCCGAGATTCTGGTAGCCGCGGCCCCTTCTAAGAAGGGTTTTGATGTTGCCGTTGATGGCTTCCATCACTCCGAAAGGTACTTTGGTGCGGCAGTAGTTGAGGATGCCGTCCAGGTGATCCAACAGCATGTAGGCGAGTTTTTGAGGGTTCCAACCGTTGCCAGCGCAGTTGATCGATCCAATTTTGCAGATAGCGCAGCATGCCCCTTCATAGCGGTAGGTGCACAACCGCTCCAAGCTTTCCTTCAGAAGGTAGGCTTTCATCACCCGCCGGTTGGGGCGAACAAATTGTTTAGCTGCTGCCGTTTCTGGCTGTGCAGATTCGTCCAGCGCGTCAACAGCAGCAGCGCTTGCCCTTCACTACACCGCGCATGCGCTCGCCTTTACGGAAAAATTCGCTTGGCGCATTTCATCGATGGTTTGTTGGGTGTTGCAAAACGTGAAATTGTCGTAGAGATGCGGTAGTTTCGCGCTCATTGTTCAATGTTGTTGGTGAAGGGTGTCACATATCACGTAAGTTGTTTTCACTCGTTTTCGTTGGGTAGCGTTTCGTTGTGTGCGGAAAAATTCATCGAGTGTTTTTTGTTTTCGTTGCTCAAATCATAAGGGTTCGTCGGTATCAAGTTATTGATCACGGTGAGAATTCATCTGCTTGTCGAAGTAAATCTCATCACACACATTTGAACGAGCGGGTCTTTGCGACGCAGCATCAGCGTTGCAGATATCGCAGTCGATGCTCGCACGTGTTGGTTGTCAGTCGGAACTGTCGAGCACTTGCGCACGCGCTTTCGCACGTCAACTCTACGCTTCCTCGAAGCGCTTATTAAAAGCGCTTTACTCGTAGTTGCGCACCTTCTCAACCTCCTCGCATGCACAGCACACCCATACACTTCGATATCACCTCTCCATACTCCCCCACGCAAATCGCGCACCTCGCGCTCGTTGCAATCCTGCGCATCGCTAAACTTTCTCCCATCCCACAATCATTTCCTTCCCCCCTGCCCCACCCATAAACGCATTTTGCACTTCATATCCCTAACTCTACCCCCCCAACTCCCCCTAGCCTTCGGTATTTCAATCATTCCCGACCAAAGTCGATCTTCGCTCTCTCACCATCGACGTACCCACGGACGTCCGCCTGCATGTTTCTTTCGCGACATCAAATCCCACGCGCCGGGTGAATCGCATAGAATAACTTACGGTCGATCTATGTCTATTCCCAGCCTCGGCTCATCCCAGCCGATAAACGACAGCAACTTTTTTATAGTCCTAATGCCAAATCGGGGGAGAACTCGATTTCTGCGCGGTGTGATTCTGTTTTTTTTAATTGTTGGCGCACTCGCATGCCTTTTCGTAGCCGTGAGCGCATTGTCGGAATTTCACGCCCGTCACAGTTGGCCCGTTGCTCAAGGTTATGTGACCGCTGTAAAGGTTAAGACCTACACGGGGCCTTCCTCAAGAGACCATGTTGACCACTATCTTGTGGAATATGGAGTGCGGTTTGCCGTGCCCGCTGAGCAATGTCTCACGGGGACAACTTTCGTCATTGATCGGGAGCCCCCATTATGTGAGGGAATCGCGCGCACGCGCAGTATAGACTCCTCGGCAACTGCGAACGACTGGATGATGCGTCATGCGGTCAATTCGGCTGTCGGAATCCTGCACGACCCGCATGGGCCGGACGTCAAGATTGTAGGTGAATCGCCCTGGCTCGTGTATCCCATAAAAGGCATCTTGACCATGTGTGGTTGGATGGCCTTTTTTCTAACATTTCTAAACATCACGCAACGTCGACTGCAATTCTTGGAGACCCTTCCCGAGGATTACGACGCATCTCCGCCGTCCTCATCACAACCTCCAGGACCGAATGATTTAATTGACTTGCAACTTCGGTGAGTGGAGCGGCGATGTCATCAGTTATTGCTTGCGCATAGCAAAATAATACCGGCCATCTTTTTTGGCGATAGGAAATTTTACGGTAATCACCCCGCGCGGGTCGTCGTAGAGAACCACCAGGAACTTCTCAGGCGGGATGTTATACAGTGCGGTGAAACCTTCAGGTACTGTCGGCATACTCTCGGTCTTTGCCGTAATCTTCACGCCCAGGCCGGACTTAAGGTCGCCAATGAAGTGATTTCGGGAAGATTCTGTCACATCGTCCCAATCCACGAGCTTTTCTTGCGCATCCAAATCTTTCTTGTCATGAGCTGTTAAGAATGCCTGCACAAATTCATCTTGAGCAGGGTCGATCGACGTGCTTCCAACCCCCGATGGAGTGGGATTCTCCGAGTGATGGCATCCTGCCGTACCCGAAGCCAACGCGGCAATGAACAGAGCCTGCAGTAAGTAAGATGATCTCGGCATCTTTCTGGTCTCCTTTGCATCCGAACGTAACCTGTGAACCACCTGACACACAGTCAAATGGCAACGCCAGTGATTGGATCGTTATCGCTACCGACCAATTTGAGTAGAAGCCTGATAGGGATCCTGGAGTATTGCCGCGATGACTTGGTCCTATATTTAGGCCAAAGAGCGTTGGCGCCCTCTGCAGGCTGGTGAAGCTCCTCAAGATACGAGGTCTTATTTGCGAGACACTTGCTTAGCGTATTTCGGCCCCGTCCCCGTGTAGCCGCTCTGTAGGGCCTACGGAGTATCATTCCAGGCCTCGATGAATAATATTCCTGTGGGTTCGAGCTTGATGGGAGTGTAGACGTAGCCTGAGGAATATTTACTGGCATCACTTTCTTGACGTAGTGTCGAGCAGCCGAGCCGCAAATTTAGGATAATCTTGCTTGATAGATTCGGCGAAATCGGTCTTCATCTTCGTTCTGTTTGCCTCAGGCCAGAAGTTTAGGTCACTCTCTGCCGCGTCGAACTGCCGGCAGAAAACGTGCTGCAAAGCTCTCGAAAGCAAAGCACTAATAATTTCTTCATTCTCTACGCCGGTATTCCCGGTCGACTGCAAGACCTTGATCTTTTCGGGCGTGAGATTAATGCTCCAAGCTCGATAGTCTTCATTCCGGTCGCTGAGGATTCGGGAACAGAATTCCGGAGTGGCGTCCGCGAGGTGGCCCTCGCGGACGCGAAACACTTTTTCGGCAAACGGCGCACGGGCCATCGAGGTCAATCCATAAGGACCCGGGGTACGCCGCCAGATGATCACTTTACCGAGACCATCTTTCTCGAATTGCACGGCACCTGGCGCATCGATGTCAAAGAGCTTGTGCGGTTTTGGGACAAGAGAAATGACGTTGTAGGACCAGCAACAGTGATTGCCGCCACCCGTATCGGTGATGAATACGACTTCGGGCTTGCCGTCGCCGTCAAAGTCTTGACCGGTGTGCTTCTCGTCGAAAATTACGCTAAACCCGGTTGTGCGGAACGCCACGTGGCCGACGCTGTTATAGATCGCCCCGGTGCATTCGTCGCCTCCGCCTTCGCTGTTGCGCGCAGGGCCCAGCGAAACCTCGTATCCGTCCCACAGCTTTTTCGCGTAGGGCACGTTCGCAGTTTTCGGCATGCCAGAAGCGCGACAGGAAATCTCGCCTAGCATGTCCTGGGCGCGGAGCATCGGTGCGAGGCATGAAAGGACGATGATTGCGAAGAGAATTCGTCGCATGGATAGAGTATATGTTGTTCCTTGTGTAGCCGCGTTCTGAACGAACGGGAAAAGTCTAAACAATTAATGCTGAGGAGCGTGCTGAGAAGATCGACGAGCTGGCACGCACTGTTTGTTTAGACTCATTTCGTTCTCGGAGGTGGCGTCGCTAGAAAACGAATCGTTGCGCAGGAATGCGGCTGCAATGTCACAGTTTCCGTTGAGGGAAGAAAGCCCTTGGGCAAGCCAGGAGTGATCCGATAACGGCCTGGCGGAAGTCCCCATAATCGAAACCGCCCATTCTTCTCTGAAACCGTGGTCCAGCGGCCCGACTTGCCTTGAACCAACAGACTAATCCCTGCCATGAATCCGACCACTCGAGTTTCATAGCGCGAGTCTCTGGTGAGCTCTTCAATTGTTCCTTCAATCCCCGCTCCGTGCGAAGGATCATCTTTCTTGCTCAGATAATCCAAATCGTCGCCCGCTTCGGAAATAGGCCGAGTGCGCTGACAAATTCCCGTATAAAGCTTGCCGGACTGGGGATGAGGATAGGCATAGACCAGATCATGTTCGCCCTGCCGAAAATCGTAACCGCACTCAGTACTGACTGAGCCGGTCACAACTTCCGCGGTCCCACCCACCGAACCGCGATAGCTTCGTTCAACTTCAAGAAAGATGAGTCGATCTTCATAAAAATCTCCCGACGGCGCTTTCAAACTGATCGTAGCAATCTTGACCACGCGCCCCGCAAAGACCACTGGAGTATTGGCGAATGCCTTACAGGGCGGACCAGGATCTGCGCAGTCGCAGGCGAATGTTCTGTTAGGTAGTAACCCGCAGAAAAGCAGTGTCAGCAGCCCAGCACGGAACAGCGATTTCATAGTTCCTCCTCTGGAGATAGAACGGCGTGACATGGAAATCTTGCATGCGGAGTCGACTAATTCTGGCGCATCGCTCAGCACCTAGAAAATGGTAAGACTTAACGCTCCGAAGACATGCCCCTGCGGCACCATTGTTCCTCGTAAATCGTCGGCTCACGGTTAATCAAGGCGCCGAGGTGCGCTCCCGTGAGCTAGGAAATTTCTCGCGAACGGCCTCAACAGCAACCCATCCCGGCTTCGTAGATTCGACCGCGCTCCACGAGAACATACAGAAATGGACTGCATTGTGGGATGCAAACAAGGCGACAAATGTTTTGGAGTATGCTCCAACGTGAGCTTTTGTCCTGGCGCAACTACTGCCCCGAAATTTGGGCGGCAGAACATTCTTACGATGTCGATCTGCAAAACAACATTGCACTCCTGCATGTGTTAATCGACCGTTTCAATGCAATCCTAGTGGAGCTGGTGAAAGAAGCCTCCTTCTCGCATGTACGTTATGGGGACCTACGAAATACGCTTTCCGTGGACCTGACGAACGACGCGTACAAGGCTTGGTGGGACAATGAGCTGCACCCAACCGAATCGGGTTTCAGTGCCGTTGCTGCGAAATTTGCGGCTGCGCTAAGCACACTAGGTCAACTGCCGAACCAGCTCCCAACGCGTCGTCGCGTAGGCCGCGCTCGGCAAAATTTATCCCTCACTTCACTGTGGCGGGAAAAGTGCCTTGGCGGGTTTTCGCCAGTTGATGGATTCAAAGTTTCCGCGGCGCAGGCCGCCGCGAAGCTTATGATGGATGGCATCGAGTTCCGGCAGAGACGCAAGGAGGATTCTGTGCTGAAGCGTGCTTCGAGGTTGCTAGTGTTTGCCAGCCTGGCTGTGGGCATGGCATGGGCGGCGGAAAATCCCTACATCGGCGAGTGGAAGCTGAACCCATCGAAGACCAGGATGCCCGACGAGATGAAGGTTGAGAGCAAGAGCGGCAACACGTACTCGTTCAATTTCGGCGGCACCGCCGAAACGATCGTGGTGGATGGGACCGATCAACCGGGTATCGCAGGAACCATGCTATCGGTCAGGGCGGACGCGCCCGACACTTGGATTGTCGAACGCAAGAAAGATGGTCGGCTAATGCTCAAGGCGACCTGGAAGCTCTCGCAGGACGGCGTAACGCTCACGGACCTGTACCGCGAGTTCGAGCCCAACGGAGCCACGCTCAGCATGGATTACGTCTACCAGCGCAGCGGTGGAGGGTCGGGTTTCGCTGCGGACTGGCAGAGCATCAAGGAGACGATGAACTCGCCTTATGTCCTGCAGGTGAAGGCGTACGAAAGCGACGGCCTCTCTTTCATCTCCATCACTCCCTCAGGGCAAAAGACGAGAAACGTGAAGCTCGACGGCAAGGACTATCCCACGCGAGGGCAAAATGTGAGTCCCGGATCTTCCCTCTCGAGTCGGAGGGTGGACGAGCACACCCTGGAGATGACTGGCAAAACCGGAGGAAAGGTCGTTGATACGCGGGAGATCAGGCTTTCTCCCAATGGGAAAACACTGACGATGACCGTACATGTGCCGGGTCAAAGCAAACCGAACGTGCTGGCATTCGACCGGGAGTAGCGGGCTCCGTTTGCGGTTCGTAGCTCCCCGCGCTCACCAGCCCTGCCGACTCGTCGGGACTAAACGGACACATCGTTGGTCAGTACGATTCGCTTTGCCACTGGACCTCAAGGTTGGGCAGACCAGTGAGGCCGAATCGCGCATAGCAGTACTTGTCCGCATTTTTCCGCCCGGGAGTATATTCGCACATTTTTGAAACTCCTTCGAACGAGAAGCCGAGCCTCTCCGCGATGCGTCGGCTTAATCCGGCAATCGCGTAGCGGAAATGCAAGACCTCGATGGGTACATTATCGCTAAGTCACTCAATTGGAATCCGCAAGCAGGTCTTTTGGAGAAGCCTTGAAGCCCTTCCTTCAGAGCGTCCGCTATGGATGATTTGGCTGGCCTCCGAAATAGGCATAGAGGATCCTTTTGCCGTGTGGGGTGTCGTAATGTTTGTTGCCCGATTCTGCGGTGACAAAAACCGAGTTGATCTCGGATAGAACCTTCAAATCATCAAAGGTCATGGCCCAGCGGCCCTGGCCAGCATCGTCTTTTTGTAAGATGCCGAGGCTGTGGGTGACTTCTTTCATGCCGGCCTGTCCACCCCAGACATGGAACGCTAAGGTGTGCGCGATTCCCTAGCCGATCACAACCAGATTAAAGAAGACCCTCCCCAGGAGAGTACTGCCCTACCTTCAGTTTCATTGACACGGTGGAACAACAACGGCACAGTAAACGCAAGACTGGGGGCTTGCTCCATGGCAAAGTGTCCTGTTTGCGATCACGACGTTCGCACCCCATTCTTCTTTAACCTGGACGCCTGGTCGCGTCTAACCTGCACTCAATGCAAGGCAAGACTTGAAATGAAGCCGCGCCCCGCTGCCATTTTCTTCCTTCCCGTCTTGGCTGCCGCATCTTGGCTGAGTAGATTGGGCCACATCTACTCAATCATTGCCGAAGTACTGGTCGTATCCGCTGGGGTAACAGCGGTGCTGCTGTTGATCGTCCGTCCTCAAGTGCGGCTCCGGAAAAAGGCCCTACCCAAGGCTGACATCCGGCTAGACATTGACTAGAAATACTCAGGACAGGTGTTTTGAGAAGCTTTGGCGGCTTTACACACGTTGTGCGTGCTTCTCTTGCGGAACGCCGCACTCCGCGCTGGGGGAATCGTCATTGACGACACGCAGCAAAGCAGCTGTTCGAACATCCTTAGCGTGTGAGAACGCCCCGCTCGGGGTAACGCCATCCACAACGATTCCTCAGACTTAAAAATGCGTAAAGCGGCTAAGACGGCGTCACTTTTAGGTCCGCCTGAGAGAGGATCGGCTGATAGAAATCCCGCATCAATTTTGCGATCCGCGAGATCCCGGAGTAGCTTTTCCGGTTGGTCGGACACGATCTCTACTCGGACGAGGGGATGGCGCTCGCAGAATTTCGTAGTAAGCGCTTGTACGCGTCTTTCCCGGTTCCGCCCTTACGCCATCGGGTTCCCTCCCATAAAGCAGCCGCTCCCTTTGGAAGCAGAAGCCACTCGCTTCTGGGTGGCCCCAAGAAACTGGGGCAAGAAAAAGGAGAAACTTTGGTCATGTCTTACCTATTTGTTAAGTGGAATAGCTTCGGACGCGGTTTGCTCGTCAATGGTTTGGCTATTACTCCGCTAAGGTCCGACAACTCCTTTCGAAAATGCTGCCTTCAAAGCTTGGAGCTCGACTTCTAGTTGTCTTCGGGCGAAAGCTGGTATATGCTCCGCAGGGACGTAAGCTCTCGGTTAACAGTTAAGAGCTTCGTCAGGCAGAGGAGAACTCGACATGGGGTCCATAGCTTCCTTCGGATGGTTTGGGCCGATACCTCTCATTGGCAGTGCTAAACAGATTGCCGTTGCAGCAAACATCGACTTTCATCTCGAGCTCTTTATCATCAGTAACGATGGGCGTCTTGCCCATAGCTTCCAGACACAGGTGAATGGCATTTTCTGGTCACCCGCAAGCTCACTCACGACTTTTAAGGTTTCTCAAATGGCTGTGATCCGCAACATGGATGGGCGTCTGGAGGTGTTCTACACGGATACGAAAGGAAACCTATTTCATAACTTTCAGCAACAACCGGCGAACATCGCAGATCCGCCCACACTGAAGCTACCTTGGGCGGGCGAGCAGCCATTTGTGGGCATTCAAGCAAAACGAATCGCGGTGGCCCAGAATCTCGATGGCCGCCTGGAAATTTTTTACATCGACCAAAAGAATAATCTGATGCACATGTATCAGACGGTCGTACCAAGCACGCCGTTTCCCAACACTTTGAATTCTTGGTCCGCGCCGATCCCGTTCGCCCGGACGGCGAAGACGATCGCCACAGGATCTAATCAGGACGGCAGGCTCGAAATCTTCTACACCGGCACCGACGACACTCTATATCACGACTGGCAAAGCACACCCGCGACTCTGATCCCCCCTGCGCCGAACAACCCCAACCCCTGGACCGGACGGACGACATTCGGGAAAAACAACAAAGCGAAGCAAGTCGCCATAGGGCACAACCAAGACGGACGCCTGGAGATTCTTTACGTCGGAACAAACAACGACCTCTATCACGCATTCCAAAACGAAATAATCACAACGCCTCCTGGAGAGTCGCCTAGTTCTTGGTCGGCGCAGTCTCGCATCAGCAAGATCAGTGCGAAACAGGTCACTGTGGTCACCGATCCCACGGGAATCCTCTATGCGCTTTATGTCGGGCTAAAAAACAAAGCTGACATTGCTCAACAAAAAGGCAAACCAGATGTATCGCAGCCACAAACACTGAACTCGTGGACTGCGGGCAGTTCGCTGCCTCAGAATGCGAAACAAATCGTAGCGGCTAACAACGCGGACGGACGACCTGAATTTTTCTGTGTCGACACGAACAACAAATTATCTCATTTTTGGAAGACGGCTGACCTTGGCCGTACCTCCAGTAATCAGAACGTAATCATCGCCGGAGTCCCGAATGTCAACTCCAGCCCTTGCATAAATCTGGTAAATGTGTTGGTTGCGATCACCATAACGCGAGATTTGATTGTGCAGTGGACGACGGGATCGACCAAGGGATTTTCACTTCAGCTCAATGCCTTCTCGGCGGCCGGATTTCGTTGCGTATGGCAACAATATGGATTTGAGCTTGCCGGTTCCCAGATGAAAGCGTTTGCGAACAATTGGCCAGGCACGGGGTCGGGCTGGCTGATTAACTCACGCTATAACATGATGAAGTTCAAGAATTCGACCATTCCGGCAGGGACCCAGTTTCAAATCTCACTCGGACACGACCAAGACTTCAACATTTCGGAATTCAGTTGCACAATCTTCGACGGTGCCGCAAATCAGCTCGCCACAATTACCAAGAAACTGAAATCCGTGAAAGGTGGACAAACAAAAAACCTCGCGCCGATCGCATCCTTCGAGTTAGATATTGTAGGGCCTATAAACAAGGCAGCCACTGTCTTTTCATCCGGCGCAGGAACGATTCAATATTCCTCCGCCGGTCCGTTGTTCGCCATCGACTCGATCCCAGCATGTTCAGGCGGGCAAGGTCGGTATACGGAAGAGATCTCGAACGCGAGGTACGCGGCCATCCCAGCCAATCAGAATTTTGCGTTCCAGCAGATATTTAGTGTTTCCGGTACCGCGAATCCGTAGCGAACTTATCGACTATATGTCGCTCCGCGAACGCCGAACGAGTGAACGAAACGAGACGGATTCAACACTTGGGGACGACCATCTGTAACTGGGACCTCGACTTGAGTGATTCATTTTAGTCAGCGTGCACGGTAATCTCACCGCCGGTGACCTGCACTCTTTCGGGTCCAATCCTTACCGTGCATTCTGATGCTGAATGCGTGCTCACCCGCCGGCAGACTGATCTCCGACGGCGCATTTCCGAAGAGCTTGCCATCAACGTAGATCTCGCCGCCATTGGGGAGGACGCGATATGAGCGTTTGACAAGTGGATAGTTACTAGTTTTCGCAGACGTGAAGTGCGACTGCGCCAGCCGAATAGGCGAGCTCAATAGGTCGACCTTGTGTTTGCTTCGCCGCGGGGGCAAGGAATCGCTCGTACCGATCCAGGGATGTTTCAATCACGACTTGCCGTCCATACGTACAACGGTGGTTCGTGCGCCAATACTTTCGCCTTGCGATGTCGTGACAATAGATAGGCGCCGATACCGGCAAATACCGGGCCAAGAGTGAATACAAGAGTTCGAATGTCCATCGGTCGTGAATAATGCGGATCGATCGGTGAATTCCCGCCTGAGCTGCCTGAACTTGATGCGGCAATCCACACGATAATGATCACCAGGATAAGTGCGAACCAGCCGGAATAGCGGCAAATGAGTTCGAGCACCAATTCGACAGCTGTGCGCGGACCCAGGAATGTATCCTTGAGATTCGCCACGTCTATCTCGATCTTGACGAAGACGGCCCGGCGTCGCTTCATGCCATTCGAACGGCTGGAGACGTTCCCGCTCCGAATTTCGTGCTCGACGCCTCTCCAGAAGACAATCAGGTTGTCTGGCGCGTAGACAGTCTCGATCCGGCGCTAGCCGAATCCTTGCTTCGCTCGTTAGCGGCACAGTTTCGCGGAGACCCCGCCGCGACCGACACTTCCCACGTGCTTCGAATACCTAGATTCCGAAACGGGAAATATAACGAGCGATTTTTTGTTCGTGCGATTCAGGAAACGGACCAAGTCTACCAACTCCGCGACTTCGTAGTGCACGAAGACTCGCCCGACCGTCGGCGCGCCCTGAACGAAGCACAGGAGCCCGCGAGGCGCGTGCCATCCGGACACAGGAGCCAGTCCGAGGCAGATTGGGCGTATGCCAAACGTGCCCTTGCGCGTGGCGACGACCCGCAAGAGATCATGCGCCGCATCGCCGAGCGTTTTCGCGACGCCATCCTCCAAATGAGCAATGCACGAAATCTGCTCATTGATTTCTGGATTGGGCACGCAAACCGCGAGATGTCTGGCCGTTACGGAAAGCAGTTGCTTGCGAATATTCAGTGGAGGCAAGAGTGCGCCGCTGCGATCGGACTTGGCTTCAGACTTCCTGCGAACTCGCAGGAATCTGTAATGGACAAGTTTGGACAAGTTTTCGGTGCAGAAGAACTCGAGGCAGTTTCAGTCTAAGTCTATATGAGAGCGGAAGATAAAGTGGTCGGGGCGAAAGGATTTGAACCTTCGACCTCCTGGTCCCGAACCAGATTGATGTGCCTCTGTGGAAATCGACCATGTGGCTTTACAAACCTTCACAACCCTTTACTGGCCAATGTTTATGCGGTATTATGCGTGTCCGGTGCAACCACTGTTCCCTAATGCAACTTTACCGGAAATAACAGAGTAGGTTGCACGGGGGTTGCACGGAAAGGATACGCGATGGAAAAACAGATCCGGCGCTTTCGGTTCAGCACAGAAAAGTTGGCTTCCCTTCCGACTCCAATTGACGGTCCTGCCGTTTATTATGATCGCGATGTGCCACAACTCGGTCTGCGTCTCCAACCGAGCGGCGCGCGTCGGTTCTTTGTTCTCAAAAAGGTTGCGGGGAAGACCTTTCGAAAAACCTTCGACTCGAATCTCAAGATCGATGCTGCCCGGAAACACGCGCACAAACTCCTCGCCGATGTTGCCGATTGGACGGCTGGCGATCGCACGAAGCCGTGTCCGATGACACAGCCCTTGGACGGCAGATTGACGTTTCAAAAAGCCTTTGAGATGTATTTGAACGCTCCCGGTAAGCGTGTCACGAACAAAGAAAAGGCGGACGCGCGTCGCTGGTATCTTTTCAATCATTGCCTCAAGTCGATCGCCGCTCGGCCAGTGGACGAATTGACACCGACGGCCATCGCCGCAATTCACGAAAGGCTGGAGAAGAAGCACGGCCCCATCATGGCAAACCGCGCCCACGAGGTTCTTCGCGCGACATTTAATCACCTAATCAAGAAAGGGTTGTGGGTCAACGTAAATCCGTCGCACGGTGCAACGCGCGCTCCCAAGCGTGACCGGGCCGTAATTCTCGAAGCCGACCAACGGAAACCCTTTCTGGATGCTTTGGACAGCGAAGAGAATCGAGACTTTGCCGAATTCATCGCGTTGGACTTGGCGACGGGCGCTCGCAAGTCCAACGTTTATGCGGCGGAGTGGCGTGAAATTAAATTCGGGCGCAAGGTATGGGAAATTCCTGCGGAAAAATCGAAGAACGGCAAACCGATGACTATTCCCCTTACAAAGGAAGCCCTCGCTATTCTCAAACAACGAGAAGCCCGAAGACAGAAAGATTGTCCATGGATATTCCCATCGAAGAGCGGTTCAAAGAGCGGCCACGTAGTAGACTTCAAAAATCAATTTAAGCGTTTGAAGAAAAAGGCGGGCCTGGTTGACTTCCGCTTCCATGACATTAGGAGAACGTTTGTTGCAAATCTGATTATGGCGAATGTTCCACTCCCCGTCGCCTGCGCAGCCTCCTGCCACTCGAACTTGCAATCGATGGCGCCTTACGCCAGATTCAGCAAAGGCGACGTCGCAAAGGCGCTCGATCTTGGAACGGCAGAAGCTGTGAAGCGTATGAATGAGGCTGAGGCCGAAAAAAGGGAACAGGGGTTGCTTTGCGCCGGGGATTGACTTGATTAATTCGCGGTGTGGACTATAATGTTCTCGTTTCATCGCCCCGAGGAGTTCTGGGCGCTAAAAATCCGAGCTTATAAGCAGCGTTAGCACGAAGCCAAAACGCCGCTTTCTGAAACTCGATAACTGCACGCAGGTTTGCAGTTGTCGGTTTTTAGAAGGTGGCGTTTTTTTTGACTTTAGGAGGTCCCAAATGGCTATCGACGCGAACCCGAAGGCGCTAGTTTCCGGAACGCTGTACACCCCCGACGAAGTCGCGACGTATTTGAAGGTCAACGTTAAAACTCTCGAAGTCTGGCGCGCCACCGGCCGCTATCCGAACTTGAAATTCAAAAAAGTAGGCGCCTCGGTACGTTATCGAGGCGAAGACGTCCTCGCTTTCGTGGATGGCGACCACGTGCCGGCTGCGCCGTATGTGCCGAAGCGATCCAGACCGAAACCGATGCCAAAAGAAAAATCGAGACGTGCGCGGAGTGCGCGATGACCTCCTATGAGCCATTGGAACAGACCGCGACCCTTGAATTGCAAGGCGCGCGGGATCGCCTGGATCACGCTATTCGGATGCACCGTGCGTTCACGCAGCAAAACGGCGAAGTGCATCAGGGAACTTTTGTGTTTAGGGCAAACATCTCAGCAGAATTACGCACCAGTCTCGAACGGGAATACCGGACACTTCTGACCGAGCTGGACGACGCGAACCGATTGGTCCAGCACTGCGCAAACAATTTGCGTCACGGAGTGCGCGCCTGATGGAAACGTTTCGAAACAACAAGAGCGGCAGAATCACTATCCGCGGACAAAACTTCGAGATTTTTGTAGAGACCGACGGACGAATAACGTTGAGTGGTGTCGCGAGAGTCGTAGATTCGGCGGAATCGAAAGCTTCCGTTTCGATCGGCAACAATGCCGATAGACGATCGCCCCGTTCAAACGTTACGAAACGGCGCGGCTCCCGATGAATGCGATAACAACACGTCCGCTGCAACTAGCCATGATGGCTGCGCCCCCTCTGGATCCAGCAGAGTGCGAGCAATTAGGTGAGCAGCTGTGGATTGGTTTAACACAACGCTACCAGCAAAACGCAACTGCGACCGACATCGAACTGCTGCGCAAACTACCGGACGAAACACACAACGCGTACGAGCAGGCGTTGCGGAGATTTGACGAATTTATATTGAAACAGTTCGCCGAATGGGGCTGGCGCATGCTTCTCAGCAAGGAGATCGTGCGAATGTTAGCCAGGTGGGAGGCGCAATGTCCTGAACGGCTAGAACAGTTGGGGGCGGCGCTTGCATTGAAGTCTAAAGTCTATCGCGCCGAGAAGTCCGCGCCCTTTCCAGATGACATCGACAAATTCGCAGACGCAACTATCGTTGAATTGAAGAGTCTGTTTCGCAAGCAGCGGTATGAGTTCCAGCGCGCTCGCGCCGTAAAGCCTCGTTGCGACCGCATCGCAGAATGGATCAAGGGAGAAGTCGAGGCGCTTCCCTCCGAATATCCTATGGTAAGCGCGCACCTGGGTCAGCTATGCGCTTACATCGGTCACTACTTGCCCACGCGCAACAAGAAGGCCGCCCAATTGCTCGAGACAGGTCGAACGCGTGCCGACAGTTTCTTTTACCAATGGTATAGCGTCTCGACAACGCGAAACGTCAATGATGTCCGAACGCAGATTTCCCGCCGTCGCACCCAGCGCCTAACGTCCTCAAAATAGTTAAGTTTCTAGACGATCGCTTTTGCCGATCCGATGTACGGTGCGGCCATGGACTTGACCAAGATCGACTTCGACCTGCAGCAGCGATCCATTCGCCTTTTTCTGAACTTGCGACTGACGGATGTTGAACATGCGACCGGGATCGCGGCGTTCCGAATTTCCGAGTCGGAACGCGGCATCAGGGACCTACACCCCAGCGAACAAAAGATCGTCACGAACTTCCTAAAGGAAAAACTAGCGGCCGAGCTGCTCGCCGAGGAAGGGGAGGCAACGACGTGAGTGAAAAACTCCGGCCACGAGACCAGCGAAAACTCTTGAGCGGCAGAGTACGCCTGAGGACGGAATCGACCGAGGAGGGCATCCACGATGGCCAAAGGTAGACGCCCGTGCGCATCCATTGTCCGCGATTTTGTGCTCGCATTCGAGGCATCGACGCCCACGCAGAACACACTACTGGTTGCGATGTCGCTCTTCGCCCAGCCGGACGGAACTGGTGTCTACCCTGGTACGGCGAACCTCTACACACTGACCGGATTGAAGAAAGGCAAGAGGGGAAAACTGAAAGAAACGATCGGCTACTGGCTAAAGGTTGGGGTTTTGCGCGAGGTAAGTCCAGGCCGCCCGAAGCACGCCGCTGAATACTGTATCAACGTCGATAAAATGGCTCACTTTATCAGCAAGGATTCGGTGCCCACGGTAGAACCGAGTCCACGGGCGAATCCGATCCCCAACTCAGTACCTGCGTCAGCACCAAGTAGCAGCAGTGAACTTGGTACCCGATCGCAGTCAACTCGGTGCCCGAGCCCGGCCGACTCGGTACCCAATCGCCAAAATACGGTACCTACGTCGGTACTACAAAGTATTAAAGACCAAAAGAAAGTCATCGAAGACCAAAAAAAAGAATTCAAAACAGAAGTGCCTAGTTTTGTTCCTAAGAATTCTTGGACCGACTACTTGGAGATGAGAGAGCTGATCGGTCGACCCATGACCAAAGCCGCAAGGGAAATTATCTGGGAGAAGTTGCACAAGCTGGCTGACGAAGGCGAAGACCCAGGCGCAGTACTGGAACAAAGCATTCGCAACTCATGGCAAGACGTGTTCCCGATCCGAAAGGAGAGATCGTATGGCAAAGGAAAACTTGATCCCGACGAAATCACCCGACGCAATCTTGCCACCATCCACGAAGTCCTCGGCCGAACTCGTGGTGGCGACTGAACTCGGTATCTTGGGTGAAATCCTCCAGTACGTGGTTGAAAAAAACGTCATGATCGTCTGGACCAAGGATTTTGCAGACATCGAGCCCGGGATACTGCGATCCGGGTTCCAGAAACTCCGCAAAACCTGGAAACCTGACTTTGGGAGAAAGTTTCCGGCACCCGGCGATCTGACGGCAATCCTCGACGAATGGGAAACGCTCCGCTGGGACGAACTGCTCGAAAAGGAATGGACGATGATCGTCCGCGAAATCACAAAACACTGGCATCCAGACGTTGGCTGGAAGAAAAATCACGAGATCCCGGTTGGCCACGAGGATGTAATTGCTTTCTGCGGCGGTGTGTACCGGATCTGGGACGCGGACGCGTCGCAACTGGTCTGGATCAAAAAGGAATTTCTCGCACATCGCCGGCGCAAACAGGAATTGCTAAAACTCGGAATCCATGGCGAATAACCCAAAACCCAAAGAGTCGCCGGAGATTGCGCAGCCGCTCCCCCACCAACGTGGACGCCGAAAAGTCGGTGCTGGGCTGTGGTGCCTGAGCCCGTGCGCGCGAGGCACCGCAAGCCGTTGCCAAGATCGTCCGATTTACATCCGCCGGTATCGCAGGAATGGCCGTCAAACGCATTCGCAGCCTCACAGAGCGACGATCTCCTATTATCCGGACAGTCAACACCAGAGCCCCGCTTATCGAAGAAGTTGCACCACGGCTGCATCAGTGGGCATTCATGCCAATTTCGGCATCTAAATAGCAGTAGAATGGACACTTATTGAGGACGTAGGTGGCTGACTACATGATTGCGACCCAGACGGTCGGCCATAACTGGAGGGTTATGCTGTGGCCATTTCGAAGCCCCTCCGCGTGCATCAACGACGACGGTTCAGAGCGTCGCTAGGAATCATTGGAGGAGGACCGCGCACGCGGATTCGAAGATTCGCGCTTCGGTGTCGTTTCCGTGTTGGTACGCCTCATAACTTTTGGCACGTCGCGCGCGCCGACCTCCGATCACCCTCGCGGAATACGGCTGCAACATAAGCGCGATTGGAGCAAAGCGATGAAGTGCAACATTTGCACGCGGCCAGATGTGAAGGAGATCAACCTAGTGCTGCTATGGAGGCAAGACAGGCATAGAACGGGAATCTTTACGGCGATGGCACGCAAGCTTGGAGTTGCGCGACAAACGTTGTGGCGGCATCGGAAAGAGCATCTGCGAATCGACGTATCGAGAGAGGCGCCGAAAAGGAAGAACCTCACCTTCGAAGAGCGGGTAGCGATGCTCGAAAGCGAAGCCGACAGATTACAGGCCCAAGCGGAAAACGGCGCGCCGAAGGAAGTTGTCGAGCAAGCGTTGAAGGCGTTGGGAATTCGCATGAAGTTGCTGCAGCTGGAGGCAAGGCTGTCGGGGCGTTTGCGCGGTGGTACGAGTGGGCGCGACGGCGATCTGGACGCAGCGATGCGGGCGGCAAGTGTTTTGGCTGCGGGCGAGCGCGATCCGGAGGAAGAGGCGCGGACACTCAAAGAGTTCGAGGAAGTGTGTGGAGCTGAGACATGAACCCGATCGCAGCGATGAGGGAGCGAACGCGCGAGAAATTGCTCTCCAGTTTTTCGGCATTTGCGCGGCGCGCGTGGCGGGAAATCGAACCCAAAGCGTTGCAGTGGAACTGGCATCACGACCTGATTTGCGAATATCTGCAACTGGCATATGAGCGCGACGAACTGCGGTTAATTTTCTGCATGCCTCCGCGCGAACTAAAATCGCGGCTGGTGTCGGTGCTTTTCCCGGCGTGGTGCTGGGCTGCTCGCAAGATCCTGGATTGTCATTCATTTTGACTTCGTACTCCGATTCGCTTTCCGAAGAACTGTCGGTATTGCGTCGAAATTTGTTGCAGAGCCCGTGGTTCCAGGAGACTTTCCCGAATCAGGTACGGTTTCTTGCGGACCAAAACCGCCGCGAACAGTATGGAAACCAGCGCGGCGGCATGATGATCGCCACGTCCACGGCAGGCACATTAACAGGCAAAGGTGCCGATTTTTTGATTGTGGACGATTTGCTGTCGCCTCAACAGAGTTACAGCGACCTCGAACGAATAAACGCCAATCGATTTTTTGACAGCACGCTGCGAAGCCGCCTGAACGAGCCAGTACGTGGCGGAATTGTCGTCGTCTGCCAGCGACTGCACGAAGCGGATTTGCCCGGACATCTGCTTGAAAGCGAGCCTGGCGTTTGGACGATCGTGAACATGCCGATGATCGCAGAGGCGGACGAAAGCATCGTTTTCCCGATCTCAGGCAGAGTCGTCGAACGTAAAACGGGCGACCTGTTGCATCCCGCGCGATTCCCAAAGACATGGTGTGAGAAACAGCAGCTCACGCTTGGCCGGTTGGTTTGGTCCGCTCAATATCAGCAACGGCCAAGCCCGCTCGAAGGCAATTTGATTAAGGTGAGCGACGTCTTGTTTTACGGTGGGAAGGATCCGCACTCTGCGACGCGCGATCCTGATTTACCGCTCGAATTCGAACGCAAAATTATATCGGTCGACTGCACATTCAAGGACAAATCCACGTCCGACTACGTTTGCATTCTCGTTATCGGAATTGTTGGCGCGCGGCGCTATGTCCTGCACATCGTGAACAGCCGTCTGAGCCTCGACGCTACCGAGAACGAGATTCGCGCTGCGCATTCAAACTACGGGCCGATTGCAGCAACGCTGGTCGAAGACAAGGCCAATGGAAGCGCGGTCATCTCGCACTTGCGCGACGAAATTCCGGGCGTGATCGCGGTGAATCCCGAAGGCGGAAAGATTTCGCGAATGATGGCCGCCGCACCGGAATTTGAAGCAAACAATTGGTTCTTCGATCGCACTGGCGCCTGGACAAATCGGGCGATCGATCAACTGTGTTTGTTCCCGAACGCTAAAAATGACGACATCGTTGACAGCATTTCCCAAGCGGCCGTGTGGCTGCAGAAAAATAGACACGAATTGGGATTGCTCGAGTATTTGAAGAAACTCGCAAGTGGTGCAAAAAGCCTGGCAGTCCGCCGCTTCGTATCTGATACCAAGCAGGGCGCGACGTTCGAAGAGCCGATATGCGCGATCACGGAGGATCAGTGGAGAGCGTGGATAAACAAGACCGAGCGCCAAAGTGTTCCGCATGTGGCAATGAGTGCACGGCGTTAATCCCTGGCCTGGGTGGCACGGTCGCGATTTTCTGCAGGCAATGCGGTGCGGTCGATGGTCGGGAGCCGCGCAAGGAGCTGGGCAGTTGTCTGGGCGCACTTTTTGCCTCAAAGAATCGGCGGTGTCGGAATCCGATGCGGCAACTGTGGAACGCAGAACGGCGAACCAGTACCAAACGGTGTGAGCCGCGGCCATTATGGCAAACGTCGATTTACGTCAAGTTTCCGGTAACGACTTATCGGGCACTGGCTACAACTGTTCAAACCGAGGCTAGCAGGAATCCGATGTAGGCTTCATGGATGCCGGACCAGGACGCTATGACCATCGGATTCCTTGCTGCGTGTTTCGTGTGGACGATTTGGTGGAACTTAGACTGGCGGCGTTACCTAAAGTTCTATCGAATCAAGGGTCCCGAGTATCCGATGTCGGTGCAGTTGCCTTTCCGTGTCTTCTTCGCTCTGTGCTCTGTGGGGGCAGCAGTAGAGCTTGGACGGCGGCTGTCGCCGTTGAGCCGGAGCACACAATTTTACCGTCAGTGCTTTCTCGTCGGTTTAGCGTGGCTAGGGGCAATCGTTTTGATTGTCGTTGTGCTGGAATTAGCCTCAGGAACGGACTAACTGGATTTCAAGTTTCCGATTACGCGGGTGGTCTCAATAGGTCGACGCA
>CAVWQK010000004.1:0-399190 GCA_963757145.1 uncultured Acidobacteriota bacterium | reverse complement strand
TTGGCGCCCTTTCTTTGGTTACGAACCATCGAGAGCGATTGGCTAGAAGATTAGCTTCAGGCCTAGCTGGATGTGACGCGAGCCGCCGGAACCGATGACCGGGTTGGAGGCTTCGACGTCGGGCGTGGCGCGGGCCAGGCCGAGGTTGCTGCCCGACAGGTTTTTGCGGATCGATCCGAAGGCGAAGATCGGATGGTTGAGCACATTGGACTCGAATTGAAATAATTGCGCGCGTCGAAGGCGGAATTGCGGTGGAAGTAGTAGGCGGTGCCGTGAACGTCGTCGGTGCCGGACTTGATGCCGATGTTGACGACGACGGCGGGCTTGGTGCCGAAATCAGCTTGAGGCTGCTCGGTGGTGTTGAATTCCTGAATGGCGTCGAGCGGCAGCGTGCTGGCGGGGGTGCCGGAGACGCCGGCGTCGTTGACGACGGTTTCGCCGTTGGCGTCGTTGTCGTTGGCTCCGTCGATGATGAAATTGTAGTCGTCGGGGCGGTTGCCGTTGGAGGTGAGCGTGTGGAAGCCGCCGCCGGGATCACGCTGCACGCCGGGATGAAGCGGGAGGAGATTTTGGAAGTCGCGGCCCTGCAAGGGGAGTTCGTTGATCGCCTGATTCGAAAGGACACCGCTGAGTACGGCGTTACTGGCTTCGGTGAGCGGGGTTTCGTCTTTGACTTCTACGGTTTCGGTGATCGAGCCGATCTTGAGGCGGAAATCGATCTTGATGTCGTTGCCGGCTTCGACCTGGACGCGTTCGCGGACGAGCTTGGTGAAGCCTTGCGCCTCGACGGTGATGGAGTAGAAACCTGGGTCGATGCTGGCCGCTGCGTAGTCGCCGGTGGAGTTGGTCTGGATGGTGCGGCTGACGTGCGTGGCGAGATTTTCGATATTGATGGTGGCATTGGGAACGGCGGCGCCAGTGGAATCGGTCACCTGGCCGCTGAAGCGGCCTTGCGCGGTTGCGCGCGCAGACCGGCGGCAAATCCTGCGACAAACATTACGGCTAACGCGAAACGCAAAGCGGATTTACAAATCTTCATGGCTTCTCCGTCAAACGTGGCACAACCCCGATTTTTGTTTGGACTGCTCGACACACCTGCGCGTGAGCAGCGTTACGCCGCAAAAAGAAACATTTGTTGAGGAGGGGAACTTACAAGCCGGATTCGAGTGTTCCGGCGGCGACCAGAACGCTTACCTGTTTCAGGGCGATGTTACAAGAATTGCTGTGAAAATTGTTGGACACTGGCCCTCCCTCCCGGGCAACCACTTACAAAAACATTGGCGCGAGTATGCGAGAGGCACCCGGGTGTGTGAATCGTGAAAAATCGTTATCGTACTGCGAAAGATACGAGCGATTGGGAGCCGAGCTGGAGCGCGACTTGACCGTTGGGCGAAAAACGTTTACCTACTCACTGCGGAAATACTGGGAGAGCTCCAATGAATCGGCTCGCGGCGATGCGGATGTTTGCGGGAATCTTGGTGGTGTGTGCGGCGATGGCGCCGGCGGGCGCGGCGAAATGGAGATACACGCGAACCGGGAGCCCGACCGACGTCGCGACGGTGCCGAGGGCCGGATACGCTTTGATGGGCGGCGGCGCGAAGCAGGACCCGGCGTTTCATTATTTATGCGAGAAAACGAACGGCGGCGATTTTCTGATTCTGCGAGCGAACGCCGATGATGATTACGCGCAAAGCGTGAATAAGGAAATTTTTGCTATGTGCCCATTGAATTCGGTTGCAACGATCGTGTTTGACGATCGCGAGGATTCCGCCGATCCCACGTTGCTGGGGATCATCGAGCACGCCGAGGGAATTTTCATCGCGGGCGGCGATCAATCGAATTATTTGCGCTTCTGGCAAGACACGCCGGTACAGGTTGCGCTGAATCGCCATATTGCGGCGGGGAAGCCGATTGGCGGGTCCAGCGCGGGTTTGGCAGTGCTGGGCGAATTTTCTTTTTCTTCCATGATCGACACGATTCATTCGCCCGCGGCGCTGGCTGATCCTTACTCGAATGAGGTTACGTTGTCGCGAGAGTTTCTGAAGATTCCGCTGCTGGCGGGAATTATTACGGATACGCATTTCGCCAAGCGCGACCGAATGGGCAGGCTGCTCGTTTTCATGGCGCGCATTTTGCAAGACGGATGGGCGAAACAGATTCGCGGGGTCGCGGTTGAGGAGAACGTTGCGGTCCTGCTGGAACCCGAAGGGACCGGGAAAGTCGTCGGCGAAGGCTCGGCGTACTTTCTGGAGGCGAAGCATCCAGCGGAAGCTTGCCGGCACAACGAGGCGTTGCGGTTTGACGGCGTGTCGGTGCGGCGCGTCGGCGACAAGGGGACGTTCAACGTGAAGAGCTGGACGGGCGCCGACGGCGACAGCTACTCCCTCACAACGCAAGGAGCGCAGGTTACGGCAACCGGATCGCAGCACGGGATTTACTGAATTGTTTTCGATCCCGCACGCTGACTTGCGGCGCGCTGTTAGCGGCCGTGGCGGAGATAGTCGTCGGTTTTGTTCAGCCAGTCTTGGCGCGGCGGATTGAAAACGTCGAGGTCGATGGTTTCTTCGAGCGCCCACGCCTCGTGCGGCATGTTCGGCGGAATGCAGAGCACCTCGCCGGCACGGACGACGATCTCTTTGCCGTCGAGGGCGAATTTCAACGCCCCTTCGAGAATGTAGGTGACCTGCTCGTTGTGGTGATGATGAAGCGGGACGTGCGCGCCCTTCTTCATCAGCACGCGAGCGAGCATCACCTGATCGCCCACCACCATTTCACGATCGATCAGCGGATTCAGTTTTTCGCGTTCGACCTGATTCCACGGCGTGTATTTGAACGTTGCGGGTGTGCTCATTTGGATCCCCCATAGAGTTTGGCGGCGTTGTCGTGCAGATACATATGCGCGAGTTCGAGCGCTTTCGGCTCGGTGTACGCGCCTTCAGAGATGAGCTCGGCCAGCGCAGCTGTCAACGCGGTGCGCGTGCTGCGCGCCGAAAGCCAGAAGCTTTCTTCGGCTCCAAGCGCGTCGTTGAAAGGAAACGCGTCCGACGCGTACATCATTTTTTCCGGGAACATGGTGAGGAGCGTTTTGATGACTTCCTTGAATTGCGACGGGTAAAGAAATTCGGATTGGAACGAAGTGTCGAGGTAGACGTTTTTTACCGCGGTGAAGAGCGCAGCTTCCTTGTAGTACGGCCAACCGCCGTGGAGGAGAACGAACGTCTGATCTTTGTAGCGCGGATCGCGCAAAACATTTTCAAGGTTCATGACCTTGCCGTTGTTCATGCTGAAATAATCGCCGATGCCAACGGCGCTGTGGATGTGCGTCGGCAGATGCAGCTTGCCGGCTTGATCGATGAGCACGCGAAAAATGTAGTCCTGGAAGGTGTTGTATTCCTGAGCCGTCGGCACGCCGCCGGCGTGATACTTGTCGTAGATTGCCGCGGCGGTGGCGCGCGGGGGATCGCCGAAGTAGAGCGAGCGGAAATACGCCGCCTCGAACTTCATCGCTACGCCGCCGCGCTTCTGCTGGTTGTCGGTCAGCGTGCGGCGGGCGAAATCTTCGTAGCCCGCGAGATCGGCGGGGAGCCCCTCGATGCCCTCGAGCTTTTTGTAGCGCGAGAGCATTTTTTCCTGAAGCGGGATGTAGACGCCCATGTCGGGCGTGCTGCCGGTTCGCTCGGTGTTATCGAACGGGTAGAAAAACGCATCTACGAAAAAAACCCAGTGGAATCGCTTGGGATCGAGATACGGCGCCATCATTGCGCGATTCGCAAGCACGGTTTCAGTGTTCAGCTTGTCGATAATCGAGTTGAAATATTTTGTGTCGCCGGTGGCTTCGGCAGCCTTGGTTTTGTCGGTGAGCCATTTCATGTGTTCGGGGGAAAAATCCGAGTAGGGATAACCGACCATCTGCTTCGCCGCGATGATGAACTCGGGATTGTCGGCGCGCGTGCGCATGAAATCGGTTTCGCCAGGAACGGCGGCCATCGCATCGACGTCGCTGTCGTCGCCAAAGCCGGGATGCGCGTGATTGTCGTACATGGGGATTTTTTCGATTTGCGGGAGCAGGCGATCGTAGATTTTCTGGACATCGGGACCGGCGAGTGGCTTGGCTTGGGCTCCGGCGGTGACGGCGAGCCCGGGTGTGGCAATCAATGCGACGGCAATCTGAATCAACCATTTCATTCTGGTGGTCTCCGGCTGGGTTGGCGATCGCGTGCGGGATGCTCCTGGTCGAACTCTGGATGATTGGCGTGTTCCGTTAGCGCGAAACGGCGGCGCGCCACTTTGTCGAAACGCGTTCGATCCGCTCCAAGGCTTCTTCCAGCAGATGGCGCGCGCTCACCAGCGAAAATCGCAGATAGTTTTTCCCTGCGGAACCAAACGCCGCCCCCGCGATCCCGGCTACGCCCGCCTCCTCCAGCAGTACGCGCGCGACCTCTTCGGCGGGGAGCCCGGTATCTTCAATATTCACCCATGCATAAAAGGCGCCGCCGGGCGATTGGCAGCGAAATCCGGGAATCGCGTTGAGCTTGGTCACGAACAGGTCGCGGCGCTTGCGATATTCCGCGACCATCGCGTCCACGGCGTTCGTCGAATCCTGCAACGCTTCGATCGCGGCGACCTGCGAAAACTCCGCCGTACAGGTGAACGTATTCAGCACCAGCAAATCCAGCGCGGCGATCAATTCTTTCGGTGCCACTGCGTAGCCCAGCCGCCAGCCGGTCATCGCGAACGATTTCGAAAATCCGTCGATGATGATGGTGCGTGCTTTCATGCCCGGCATGGCGTAAATCGACTTGTATTCGCCATCAAAGAGAATGCGCGCGTAGATTTCGTCGGCGATTACCCACAGATCGTGCTTCACGGCGAGCTCGGCGATTTTCCTGAGCGTCTCCTCGCTGAAGACCGTACCAGTGGGATTGTTCGGCGAATTAAAGATCAGAACTTTCGAGCGCGGACTGATTTTCGCGGCGATTTCCGCGATGTCCGGCTGAAATTGATTTTTCTCCTCGAGAAAGAATGGAACCGCTTTGCCGCCGAGCCCGCGCGTGAACGACGGATAGATTGGAAATCCCGGGTCGGGATACAACACCTCATCGCCGGGTTCGATCAACGCCATCATCGCGAGGGAAAGTGCCATCTTGCATCCCGGCGCGATCAGGATTTCGCTGGCAGCCATATCGAGGCGGCGCGTGCGCTTGAGATAGGCGGAGATCGCCTCGCGTAGCGCGGGAATTCCCTGCGGCGAGACGTAACGATCGCGTCCGTCGGCCACCGCGGCGCGCACCGCGTCTACTACCGGCGCCGCCGGATGAAAGTCGGGCTCACCCAGCTCAAGATGAATGATCGAGCGCCCTTGCTTCTCGAGCTCTTTCGCGCGTGAAAAGACCGCCAGCGCGCCTTCGCCGTTCAATTGTGAAACACGTGATGCTATTGGTCTCATTGGTTTTCGCGAGGAAATACTATCACTTTGCAGCCGGCAATGGCGTCACCGGAATGTGCAACCCATCGATGAAGCGCGGGAACATCTCAAACGCCGCCGACGTCAGAAACAATTCGACGAGTTCGGTGTCGGCAAATTCCTTCTTCAGCTCCGCGTAAAACGCGTCGTCGACTTCCTGCGGACCGCGATGCAGCCTGTCAGCGAGCCGGAAGCCGAGCTTTTCTTTCCCGCTGTACGGACCCTTCTCGAACTCCGGGACGCCTGCGATCTGTCCCTCGCTCGCGCCCTTTTTTCGCGCCGATGCGTTGTGCGCCTTGATCGCATACTCTGACTTCATCAGCGTTGAAATCCGCACCGCGACCAGCTCTTTGTACCAGCCCTTCAGCGCCCCGTCGCTCAGCAGCGCCTTCAGAAATCCAGCCATCGCGGCCGCGATTCCAGGGTTGTACGACAGCACCTTAAACATGTTCGGAACCACGCCACGTTGCGCGAGCAGCGCGTCATAGATCGCCTGGGTTTCGGGTGTAACGGCGTTTCTTTCCAACAGTGGAATGCGAGGGTTCGTGGCCGACATGGCGTCTCCTGTGCACCACGAGCTTGGCACAAAAAATGAGGGGCGCAAAATCGCGCCCCTCGGATGAAACAAATTATGTGGTTGCTGGTTAGAACGCGTAGCGCAGCGAGAACTGAATCAGCCGCGGCGTACCTACGGTGGTGGTGATCTTGCCGAACGGGCTGTTCGCCAGGCCAATGCTCTCCACGTCGGTGGACGATGGGTTCGCGAAGTTGGCATGGTTCCAGATGTTGAAGAAGTCGGCCGTGAACCGGATCGACTGCCGCTCGGTGATCCTGAAATTCTTGAGCAGCGAGAAATCCCAGTTCTGCTGGCCCGGACCCCGAAACGTGTTGCGTCCCAGATCGCCGAAGTTGGTGGTGCAGAAGTTGGCGTTCGGGAAGACCGTCGGATCCGGTTGGTTCGGGTCGCACTGCGTCGGATACAGCAGAGGTGCAGTAGTGAACGCCGCCGGATTCAAGTAGCCGTTCACGCGAGTGCCGATGCCGCCCGAGCTATACCCGCTCGACATCGACGCGCCCGACGCCAGACTGGCCGTCGTCACGCCGGGTGCGGAGCCCGCGCCGAGAAAGCCGGTGCCCGCGCCGGAATCGAGAACCGAGAATGGTAGTCCCGATTGAATAATCGTGATGCCGCTGATCGACCATCCCCCGAGCACGCGGTGCTTCAATCCTTCTGCGGTGCGGAAGAACGGCAGATCGTAGCGATAGCTGACCGCCAGCCGGTGCGTGCGATCGAAATCCGACAGCCCGCGCGAATCCGCGAGCGTCGATTCGTCGTTGAACGCCGTGTTGAATGCCGTGTTCCCGGTCGAGGTTGCATCCGTCGAGCGCGAGAAGGTGTACGCCGCCTGGAAGTAGCCCGCATTCCAGCGCCGCGACAACGTCGTCTGCAGCGAGTTGTAGTGCGAGTAGGCGTCGTTGGCAAACAGCTGAAAGCCGCTGTAGCCGTTGATGCCCTGCGCCCGCGAACGAGCGATGGCGTTGTCGAAGGTATTCGCAGTGATCGATTCGCCGCCGAGCACCACCGGATTGTCCGGCGTGGCGTTCTGCGATTGCAGCGCATCGCGAGTCTCGCGCAGATGCACGCCGTGAGTTCCGACGTATCCGACTTCCAGCACCCATTGCTTACCAAGGGCGTGCTGGACCGTCAGGTTCCACTGCTGCGTGCTCGGCACGACGTAGTGTTGCGGTACCGACAGCGCGAAGATGCCCAGCGTCTGCAGGGGACCGGGGCAAGCTGCGCCGGTCGCGGTCCCGTAGTTCGCGGCCAGCGTGGTGTTCCCGCCCGGGAATCCCGCGAACGTGTTCAAGCACGGCACGAAGTTCGGGTCGAGCGTGCCGGCCTGCGGCAACGCGTTGGGGTTAGGATTCGGGCAGCCGGGCAGCGGCGTCGCCGAATAGTAAGAACCGAGGCACCCGGGTTGACCGCCGCCGAACGCCACCGGCAGAAACGGCGTTTCGAACGAGAGCTGGTCCGCGGTACCGACGTCCTCGCGCACATAGTAAATGCCGTATCCCGCGCGAATCGTTGTTGTGTTGTGGCCGAAAAGATCGTATGCGAGGCCGATGCGTGGTCCGATTCCCGTCGCGTAGTTGTTCGTGAAGGTTGTTCCGTTGGCGTCGCCGGTCAATCCGGTCAAATTCAGTTTGTCCACGCAGCTCGGATAGATGAAAGGAAATTGCCCGGCGTTGGCCAGCGACGGATCGAGATTGCCGATGTGGCATGCATCGTCGTGAAACGCGCCGAACATTTCTGTGCGCAGCCCGAGGTTGACCGTCAGGTTTCGCCGAACCTTCCAATCGTCCTGCGCGAACAGCGCGAAGTTGTTCGAGCGGTACTCGTGATTCGACAACCCGCCGCCACCAAAACTGAACTCCGGCGAGCCGAGCAGAAAGTTCTGGAAGTCGGTGTGCCCATCCGGCGTGTTCGTGAAAAACAGTTCGCCGTTGAACACCTGCGGAAAATTCTTGTCGAGGTTGACGTGCGTATATTCGCCGCCAAATCGGAACACGTGCGCGCCCTTCACCCAGCTCACCGTGTCCACGAAGTTCAGGTTGTTCTGATTCTGCGTCTGGTTGCCGAACGGTGCCGGACCAATTTCGAAGGCAGAGCTCTCGAAGATGAATTTGTAAATCGAGTCCGTGACGCTGTTCGTCGGACGATCGATGCCCAGATCCGACGTCGTCACCGGCGGCACGTTGCTCAGCTCGTCATTGATATGCACCAATCCGAACCGAAACTCGTTGACGAGGGTCGGCGAAAACAAGTGCGTCTCGGTAATGTTCAGAAACCGCGCATGCACCGGCGTATCGAACGGGAAGTTCAGCGAGCTTGAACTGACCGCGCTCGCCAGCGTGCTGCCCAAAGACTCCTGCAGGTCGCCGCCGCCGAATGGCAGGAGGCTCTCGGAATTCGAGAAGAAGAATCGCACCCCGATCTTGTCCTGGCCCGAGCGGAATTCACGATCCCAGTTCGACGTGAATTGATCGTCGGTGTATTTGCCGGCGCTGCTGTACGCAAACGCGCCCGTCGCCGGATTGCTGCTCGGGATCAGGAAGCCGTCCGTCGTTCCGCCGAACTGGTTGCTCTTGAATTGCAACAGTTTGAGCACCACCGGATCGATCGGCGTCGTCGTATTGCCAAAGAACGCCTCCGAAATCGATGCTTCCGAACGATCCGTCGGGAGCGATGGAATCGTTGTGCTGATAAACGTGCCTGGCGAAAGCCCGCTGCGTTGGCGCGTTCCCTGATAGTTCACGAAGAAATAGCCGAGCTTCTCTTTCACCACCGGGCCGCCGAGGCTACCGCCAAAAATGTTCTGCTTCACGGAAGGCCGGGCCAGGCCTTGCTGATTCAGGAAGAAGTCGTTCGCGTTCAGCACGTCGTTGCGAAAGAACTCGTACACGTCGCCATGATACGTGCGCGTGCCCGACTTGAGAATCGCGTTGACGTTTCCACCGCCGTTGCGGCCCTGACTCGCGTCATACAGCGAGGTCTGCACCTTGAATTCCTGGATCACGTCCGGGTTGGGGAGCGGCACATAGGTCGCCTGCGCGACGTTGTAGTCGGTCGCGCTGATGCCGTCGATCAGGTAGTTGTTGTTGTCTTCGCGCTGGCCGTTGACAAACAGCTTCACCGAGCCGCGTCCCAGCTGCGCCGCGGCGTTGAGATCGCTCTGCGCCCCGGCCGACAGTGTCAGCAACTGCTGGTAGTTCTGCGTCGCAAGCGGCAGTTCGCGCACCGTCTCGGTGCCGATCGACTGCCCGGTCGTCGCGTTCGACGTCTCAACGCTGGTCACCTGAGCCGAAATCTCCACCTTCTCCGACACCGATCCCGGCTTCAGCGGAATCGAAACCCTCACCGTCTCGGTGACGTGTACTTCAATCTGTTCACTCTTGGCTTCGGCGAACCCCGCTTTGTTCACCACCACCGAATATGTCCCCGGCGGAAGCAGCGTGACGATAAACGCACCGTCGGCATTGGTTTTGACCTTGCGGACCAGCGATTCCGTGCGCGTATCGATGACTTGTACTTCCGCGCCATCTACCGCGGCGCCGGATGTATCCAGTACCAGACCATCAATAGCCCCTGTCGCACCTCCTTGCCCATACGTTCGAACCCCGGCCAGCGCGCCCGTTAAAAACACCGCGGCCAGTAGCAGTCGAAAAATACCCCTCATGGATTCCCCCTAAATTGCCGACCGGCTTTACGGTCGTCTGAATTGATCGCGGGAACGGTTGCAACCGACCAAAACCGCTTCGCGATCGCTATTAAGTTTGCTGTCGAAGGACTACGTGACCGTTCGCGTTATTGTTTCTGGCGGCTTCAACACGAACACTGAAGAGTGACTCGGACAACTCGCGGACCAATCACAACCCCACCCCTGTTCTGCACCTGACTTGAAGCTAGCCTTCCACTTTCTCGCTGTCAAGCAACCAGCCATGAAAGTTTTCGCTTCATTCCATCCGTGTCCGGCCCCGCCACTCCCGTTACCTGCGCTTGACAAACCACTGCTTGACGCGGACGTTCCCAACCGCGAGTATGGAGTAAGAGCCTGGCGCGTTTTCCTCTTGTAACGGGCTGTGTGTCTAATCCGTCTTACAGGTAGTTGCGTCCCCGGTTTGGGGGTGACCATGCGTTCTCATACTTTGCGCTCGATTTCACTAGGCGCTTTCTCTCTGCTCCTTCTCGCTTTTCTCTTTCTGAGTCCTCCCGCGTCCGCTGATCTCAGCCATATCCGCATCATTCGCATCAGTTACGTCCAGGGCGATGTCCGGTTTGCTCGCGACATCAAGGGCGATCCTCTCGCGGCCAGCGACAACATCACCTGGGAAAATGCCGAGCTGAATATGCCTGTCCGTCAGGGGTTCGTGCTCACCACCGAGCGCGGCCGCGCCGAAGTCGAATTTGAAAATGGCTCGCTGGCCGTCCTTGGCGATAACACCGTTCTTCAATTTTTTGATTTGTCGCTGGAAGACGGCGCCAAGACCACGCGCCTCATCCTGCGCCAGGGCACCGCCTCCTTCTACGTCAATCCTGCCAACGGCGATTATTTCAGCGTCACCGGCGGCGACTTCAGCGTCGAAACCGACGGCCGCGCCACCTTCCGCCTCGACAATTTCGACGACGGCAGCAAAGTCAATGTCAGCAAAGGCCGCGTCACGGTCCTCCGCAAGAAGGGCGCTACCGCTCTCGAAAAAGGCCAGGTGCTTTCGATGACCGCCGGCGATCCGAAGGATGCCACTGTTGCGGCCGCTTCCACGCCGGACGATTTCGACCGTTGGGTTTCGGGCCGCATCGACACATCGAACAACGCCGTCGCCACTGCTCAGCAATACATCAACTCCGTAAATTACACGTCCGGCTTGGGTGATCTCTACACCTACGGCGCGTTTTATCCGTGCGGGACCATGGGAAGCTGCTGGCGCCCGTACGGTGTTGGAACCAACTGGTCGCCATTCGACGGCGGCCTGTGGTTCACCGATCCTTCGATCGGCCTTTCTTTCGTTGGCAATCAGCCGTGGGGCTGGCTGCCGTATCACTACGGCGGCTGGCTCTTCCAGCCGGGATATGGCTGGCTTTGGTCTCCCAACGCCTACGGCGGTGGCGGTCTCGGTTATGGCGGCATGCCCATCTATTCGCCGGTGACCGGAACGTGGCTCCGTGGCAAAGGCAATGGCGGCCCAATCGGCATCGTTCCGACGCACCCGCTCGACGCGCGCAGCAAAGTGCCGCAGAACCTCGCGCAGGGAATTTTCCCGGTGAACAACGGCGTGGTCGCGCGTAACGCCGTGTCTTCCAGCGGCGAACAGTGGAAGACACTGAAATCGGTTCCCACGAACACCGTCAATGGTCGAGTGAGCGCTTCGGCTGCGCCGGCGCGCGTTTCGCGCACCATGGTCGGTGGCAATATCGCGACGGCTAATCGCGGTTCGGCGTTGGCGTTTGACGCCAGTTCGCACCGCTTCTTCAATTCCAATGCGGCGCCCGTTGCGCGCGGCGCGGTTCCATCGGCATCGCCGGCGATGCGCGTTGCGGGTAATCCCAACGCGCGCTCGGTCACGACTCCAGCGAATTCGCGTAACTTCTCGACGGCCTCGCGTTCGGTGGCTCCGCCTTCGGCGCCCCGCACGAACGCCGGCTTTGCCCGCCTTGGTGGCGGCAACAGTGGCGGCGGAAGTTCAGCGCGTGGCGCAGTTGCAGGCGCATCGGCGGCTTCGGGATCCGCTTCGCGCGGCTCCGGAGCATCATCCAGCGCCTCAAGCGCAAGCTCCGGCGGCGCCCGCCCTCACTAATTTGATCCCATTTCGTCGACCACTTCGAGGGCACGGGACCGCCGTGCCCTTCCTTTTTTGCCGAACGTTTTCTTACCGATAAATCACGCCCGCATACCCCACCACCGCGCTCAGATCACCGGAAACATCCGCCGACGTCGCATACCGCGCCAACTCCCCCTCGCCTACACGCATCGTTCTCAACGCTGTGATCATCGCCACCGCCGGCCCCAACCCGCACATCGAAATTTTCCCCTCGCGGCAAATGTCGAAAAGCCCGCGCGCATCCAGCGCCAGCAACCGCTCCACAGCCTTCGCGTCCTTCACCCGCGTCGTCGCATCATCCTCGTAATGATTCAAATCCGAAGTCGCCAGCAACAAAACGCGGTCCTGCGCCGCTTGCATGACCTGTGCGATCGCTTCTCCAATCCGCACAAGATCCTCGAATCGAATCGTCCCGAGCGCCACCGGCACAAACGAAAACCCCGGCGCCAGCAATTGCAAAAAAGGAATCTGTACTTCGAGTGAATGCTCCTGACTGTGCGCTACCGTATCTTCGCGCAGCAGCGGACACGCATCCTTTAACGCGCCAGCTAGCACCGCATCGGTCGGCGCATCTCCCAGCGGAGTTCTCCACGCGCCATTTGACAGAATCGCCGCCGATTCGCCACGCGGAAAATGTCGCACGCCGAGAATCAAAATCTTTCGCGGCAGATCGAGCCGCGAAAACACGGCCCCCGCCACTCCGCCCGAATACATGTATCCCGCGTGCGGCACGAGACACGCGCGCGCTGATATCCTTTCCGTCGAATTCGCGGAAGTCGCCGTCAGCCGCCGAACAACCGAAGTCAGCTCAACGGGATCAGCGGGATAAAACCTTCCGGCGACGGCAGGCAGGCGAAGCACAAAAATATTCTAAAGAGAATTCCCAAAGGCTGGGGAAAAATCTGAGGCGCATCCCAGAAGAGAAGTTGAAAAAAGTTGAAGTGAAATCGAAAACCGTCAGAGCGGACGCGAAGCTTTGCCCTTCACCTTCACGGCCTGCATCGAACCCGGGTCGTACATCACGCTCACCTTGTCGCCGTATTGGTAGCCGCCCTTGTCGATGGTCTGCTGCATTTTGGTTGAAGCGGCCGGCGCCAGGCTAAACGTGTGGATGGTCATATCGTCGCCTTTGGCATGTACCGTGATTTGTGCGGTCGTCGCGTTCATCACGTAGCCGTCAAACTTTACGAGACCCGTCGGCTTCGGCTTTACCGCATTGATAACGATTGGTACCGCGGTGTCCAAAACAATGGGGATCACCGTAGCCGGATCCTGCGCCGCAGCCGTCGAGCACGACAACGCAGCCAGCACCAGTGCCGGCACGCTCAACCCCGCGACTTTGCAAAACAGTTTCATTATTCGGTTTCGTCGGTGGCAATTCGCAACGATTTCAGAAAACGCACATCCTGTGGCGTCATCGCCAGTCGACCCACCGGCTTACGGTCCTGATCCTGTTCGAACGATTCCTGATCCACCTGAATTCGCAGCGATTCCAGGAATCGCTTGTCTTGCGTCGTCAGCGCCGTCGACTCCGGAGCCGATCCGTCGCGCTTCGCGAGCCCGATCGTCGCATCCAGCTTCAGCACAATGTCATAGCCGTGCGCCCGCACACCGGCAATTGCACCCGTAATGCGCTCCGACTCGGAAACCGTGTCGTTGATCGCGTGGCCCAGCTCACGCAGCAGGTTTTTCAGGTTATCGTCGAGTTGCAAGGTGTTTTCCCCCTACTCTCTACCCTCATTTTAGGCCTTGCTCCGATTCGTGACAAGGGACCTTGAGGCCAGTGTCTCCAAAGAATTCATAGTCCTTCAGTCCAGTCCGGCTTCAGCTGTTCTTTTACACTAGTTAGACGCCGTTCGACGGTGTTCCGATTCGTGCTCTCAGGAACGCCAAAACACCGGCTTTTGGCCCTTTTGTGCTCTCGTTTCGACAAACGGGCTTTCGCCGTTTCTTAACCTTGTCGCCGCTTCCTAACTGTGATGAAGTGGCAGCCGGCAAAATTCCCAGAGGATCGACATGAAACTCGCGCGCGCCGCTCAAGCCCTTTTCCATTTCAGCTGTACGTTCGGACTCCCTCTTTTCCTCTGCATTTCCGCACCGGGCCAAACCGTAACGCCCGCCGAAATGCGCACTTCGCGTGCCCTCGACATCGCGCGCGCGAACCCGCTCGACTTACACGCCTTTCTCGTCGACATGCCCAAAGGCACCGACCTCCACAGTCATCTGAGCGGCGCTGTCTATGCCGAGTCGTGGATTCGCGCCGCCGCCGAAGACCAACTCTGTGTCGACCCGAAGGCGCTGGCCTTCGCCAAGCCCGACCACAAATCCGAAGATGCAGCCGCGGGCCCAACGTGTGACAAAGACAATGTGCCCGCCGCGAAAGCGCTCAAAGACCAGCATCTCTACGATGAATTGATCGACTCGTTTTCAATGCGGGGCTACGTGCCGACGCTCGGTATAACCGGTCACGACCATTTCTTCGATACTTTCGATAAATTCGGCGGCACCAGTCACAGCCACAGAGGCGCATGGCTCTACGAAGTCGCAGCGCGCGCCGCGGCTCAAAATATCCAATATATGGAACTGATGGAGACACCCGACTTCAGCCACGCCGCCGCGGCAGCGCACGAAATCGGCTGGAATCCCGACCTTCCCAAGATGCGCGAAGCGCTGCTGAAAAAGGGCTTTTCTCAAGATATCGATTCCGCGAAAAAAGCCTTCGCCGAAGCCGAAGCCGTGCGCGACAAGCTCGGTCATTGCGGCCAGGCCGACGCCGCCGACGCGTGCAAAGTGAAGCAGCGCTTCATTTATCAGATATTGCGCGGCTTTTCGAACGAGCAGGTTTTCGCGCAGACGCTCCTTGCCTTCGAAACCATTCAGGCCGACCCGCGCATCGTCGGTATCAACTTTGTCATGCCCGAGGACGGCTATCTTTCCATGACGAATTTCGAAGAGCAGATGAAAATGCTCGATTATCTGCACGGCGTCTATCCCAACGTTCACATCACCATGCACGCCGGAGAATTGGCGCCCGGCCTCGTCACCGACGAAGGCCTCTGCTGTCACATCCATTGGGCCGTCGAACTGGGCCACGCCGAGCGCATCGGCCACGGCGTCGACATCCTGTACGAAAAAGATCCGTACAAGCTAATGGACACGATGGCGAAAAATCACGTGATGGTCGAAATCGCGCTCACCAGCAACGACGTCATCCTCGGCATCAGCGGCAAAGATCACCCTTTCCCGATCTACCGCAAGCACGGCGTCCCGGTTTCGCTCTCCACCGACGACGAAGGCGTATCCCGCATCGACCTCACCCACGAATACGTCCGCGCCGTCGAAACCTACGGCCTGCGTTACGTCGAGCTGAAGCAAATGGTCCGCACCGGCATGGAGCACAGCTTCCAGCCAGGCGACAGCCTCTGGTCCGACCGCGACACTTTCAGAGCCGTAGCGCCCGCCTGCGCCAAAGAACCCCTAGGCGCCGACACACCCACCGAGACATGCGCCAGCTTCCTGAAGACCAGCGAGAAGGCCACCCAGCAATGGGAACTAGAACGCCGCTTTCGCGCCTTCGAATCAACCCACTAGGTCGAGCGAAATGTTGAAGGCGGGGCTTACGAAATAAACTGCGCCGCAAACGCCAGCAATCGGCTATCGCCACCCCGAGCGGCGGCGAGCTGCACACCGACGCCTCCGTGCGCGGGCAGGGTCACCACCGGCGCGCCAGCCAGACTCATCGGCGTCGTATATCGCAGTATCGTCCGCCGCGATTGCGAATGGTCGGCCCCCGCATCGAGATGCGAAACCGGCGCGCAAGGCGCAATCAAATAATCGAACTCACTCAACAACGCATCGTTCCGATCTCGAAACGCCGCAAGCCGTTCATGAAACTGTTCGATCTCAGCGGCCGGAAGCAACGCACCCCAGGCAAGGCGTTCTGCGATCCGCGGTTCAAAATGCGAATAGTCGCCGCCCGCTGCAGCCGCATGAATCGCCGCGGCTTCGCTCGCCTGGATCGGCGCGTAAATCTCCATCGCTTCTTCCCAGAACGCGGAATCAAACTGGACAATTTCGGCGCCGGCGTCGCGAAGTTGTTCCTGCCATAGTGCGAATCCGTCGAGCACGCCGGGCTCGGCGTCGTGCACAAATTCCGCAGCCACGGCGCCGATGCGCACATTCGACTCAACCGACTCCGGAACACTCAAATCGAAAAGAGCAGCGCCAAGCAACGGCGCATCGCGCAAATCGCGAAACAGCCAGCCGAGTGTGTCGAACGTCTGCGAAAGGTGCACGCCGCCGCGCCACAAGCCGCGCTCATGCGCGAGTTCGATCGACGCGCGATAGCCGGCAAGTCCGCAAAGCGCTGCAGGACCGCGGACCGATCCGCCGGTGTCGGTGCCGATCGCGGCCACTGCCGAATTTTCCTGCACGCTGGCCGCAGCGCCGCTCGACGATCCTCCGGTCAGCAATTTCGGATCGCGCGGTTGCGTGCAATCGCCGTAGTCCGGATTTTCGCCGGTGATTCCGTACGCCAGTGGATGCATGTGCGTCTTGCCGATGATCACCGCGCCCTGCGATTTCAGGCGCGCGGCAACGGCCGAATCTTCGCGCGCAGGCGCGTTGCGATCGGCATAAAACCGTGAGCCTGCGGTAGTGACGAATCCTTCGAGATCGAAACAATCCTTCAGCGAAATCGGCAAGCCAAAAAGCCGTGGTTTCGCGCGGCCCGCAAAGCGCTTCTGCAATTCGTCGGCTTCACGAAGGGCACGCTCCGGATCCATTGCAATGTAAACGTTGCGGCCCGCATTGCTGTTCGCGCGAGCCAACGCCTGCTCGACGGCGGCGCGCGGGGTCATGTCTCCAGCCTGCAGCGCGAAGTGTAGTTGCCGAAAGGTGTGTGGCGGAAGTTCCATCCGCCCATTTTAACTGGATCGGGGCGCTTGATGTGATGGTGAGCGGGAAGGTTTTTTACTTGTGTCGCGTGAGCCATGCGCTAGCATGTGCGCTGCTGCGCGGAGGGATGCCATGCTGAGGCTGCGTCGGCTGGGCGAGTCTGTTGTGATCGCGGCTGCGACCGTCGCGTTTCTGATTACGGTCACAACTGCCCGGCACGCCTCTTTGAGCGCGAAAATGCGCACCGTGCCTGCCCCGGCGCGGCTGAAGCTCGCCGCAGCTCGCACTTCGGCGTCGGATCTCGAAGTTGGCGTGTCGTCGCATGTAACGCGTTTTCTCAGGCGCGAACAGTTGCTCGCGCTTCCGCAGGTCACCTACACCGTAACCAAAGATGCGAACTTCCACGGGCCGGTGCAGATCAGCGGCGTGGCGCTCGAAGAATTGATCCGTCAAATCGGCATTGCACCCGCTTCCGACCTCGCAATCGCAATCTGCAGCGACAACTATCGCGCCACTTATCCGCGCGCGTACATCTCAGCGCACCACCCGGTGCTCGTGCTCACGGTCAATGGACAGGGTCCCAAAGGCTGGCCGAAGGGCGTCGTGGGAAACAACGTCGACATGGGGCCCTACCTGATTTCGTCTCCTGATTTCAAACCGAGCTTCAAAATTCTTTCGTATTCCGACGAGCCGCAAATTCCCTGGGGCGTCGTGCGACTGGAGTTTCAAAACGAAGCCGTCGTTTTCGGTGCGATCGCGCCTCCCGGGCCGCAGGCGAAGTCCGAGGAAGTGCAAGACGGCTTTCAGATCGCACGGCAGAATTGTCTTCGCTGCCACGACATGGGCCTGTACGGCGGAACGAAAGCCGAACGGCCGTGGGCCGTTCTCTCGTTGTGGGCGACGACAAAACCCGACTACTTCGCGGCGTATATTCGCGACCCAAAATCGAAAAATCCGAAATCGCAGATGCCCGGATTTCCAGAATACGATGACGCGACCGTGCAGGCGCTCAGTGCGTATTTTCGAACGTTCCACGAGGCGGCGAAACGCTGATGCTGCGCCTATCGAAAACGCTGCTGGTTTTCGCCGCCGCGCTGTTTTATTCGCTGGTCGTATTCAACAACACGACCGACTACGACTCGAACTTCCAGTTGGTACGGCATGTCTTGATGATGGATTCCACATTCCCGAACAATCACGGGATGTGGCGCGCGATCAATTCGCCTGTGATTCAAACGCTTTTCTATCTGACGATCATTGCGTGGGAAATCGTAACGATGATTTTGTGCTGGTGGGGCGGGATTCAGCTTGCGCGTAACATGAAGGCGCCCGCGGCCGCGTTTCATTTCGCGAAACGTATCGCCATCGCCGGGCTGATGCTCGGCATGCTCATGTGGCTTGTCGCGTTTCTCAGCGTCGGTGCCGAGTGGTTCTTGATGTGGCAGTCGAAAAGTTGGAATGGACAGGAAGCAGCGTTCCGGATGTTTGCGGTGATTGGGATTGTTTTAATTTTTGTCGCCTTGCCGGACGAAGATTCGCAGTCTTAGTGGGCGGAAAGCGTTGAGGTTGGAACTTTGGCGTTTGGGGCGCAGCTGTGCGCGCCCCAACATGATCCTGCCGGCGTTCCGTAGTTACTTCTTTTTTCCTTCGCGTTTTTCCGGCAGCGAGAAGGCGTACATCGTGTCTCCCACAGGCACGATGATGTACTGCCGTCCGAAGATTTCGTATGTCATCAGAGACGCGACAACGTGCTCGCCGACGTTGAGATGCCACAACGTTTTTCCGGTCGCCGGATCGAGCGCCAGCAGATTTCCGAGGTGATCCGCCGTAAATAGCAGATGACCCGCGGTCGTCAGGATTCCGGCGGTGTCTTCGCCTTCGCCGAGTTCGTGATTCCAGACGATTTTACCGGTCTTGTAGTCGAGCGCGCGCAGCGTTGAATCCATATAGAGGTTGCGATCGCGCCCGCCCCAGCCTTCGACCTTGCCGTCAACGGTGCGGTAGAACACGCTGATGATGCGCCGCGCCATCACGTAGAACAATCCCGTCTGCGGATCGAAGCTCGGCGCCATCCAGTTGGTCGCGCCATCGGAGCCCGGTTCGACCAGCGCGCCGTCGGAAGTCGGCGTCGCTTCGGGTCTTGCGATCGGGCGTCCCTTGGCATCCACGCCGCTCGCCCAGGTCTGGTCGATGAATTGGTTCGTCGCCAGATGTTCGCCCGTCGTGCGGTCGAGCAGGAAATAAAATCCGTTGCGGCTCGCCTGCGCCAGCAACTTGCGTTGCTTCCCCTTGTAATCTCGATTGAAAAGAATCGGCGTCTGCACTGCATCCCAGTCGTGAACGTCGTGCGGCGAAGGTTGAAATGCCCACTGCAATTTTCCGGTGTCGGGATTGAGCGCCACGATCGAGCAAGTAAATAAGTTGTCTCCGGGGCGGCTGTCGCCGACAAGGACCGGATTGGGATTCCCAGTTCCCCAATACAAAAGATTCAGCTCGGGATCGTACGTGCCGGTCATCCACGTCATGCCGCCGCCGTGCAGCAACGCGTCGGCGTTGGGCCACGTTTCCGATCCGGGCTGGCCGGGATCGGGTTCGGTGTACCAGCGCCATTGCACTTTGCCCGTCTCGGGATCGACTGATGTCAGCACACCGCGAATATCGGTGGAATCGCCCGAAACGCCGGCGATGATGTGATCGCGGATCACGATCGGTGCCATCGTCGCGAAATAGCCGAGCTTGTCGTCGGCCAGGACAATGTCCCATACCACTTTTCCATCTTTGGCCGTCAGGCAGAGCAGATGCGCATCCGATGTCGCGAAGTAGAGGCGATCTTTGTACATCGCGACGCCGCGATGGCCGATATGATCGCCGGCAACTTTGCGCTCGAAATGCCAGATGGGTTGCCCGAAGCGCGCGTCGATCGCATAGATATTGTCGGGCACGGTGAAGTACAAAATGTTGTTCACTTCGAGCGACGTCGCCTTGATCGCCTGTCCGTGCGTACGATAAATCCACGCGAGGGTAAGCTGATTTACATTGCCGGCGTTGATCTGATCGAGGGTCGAATAGCGTTTACCGGAGTAATCGCCGTTGTAGGTCGGCCAGGTGTCCGTAGCGTCCGGATTGAGCAACGCCGAAGGATCGAGCCCCTGCGCCGCAAGCGATGGCACTCGCAACGCTGCTAGAAAAAGCAACAACACACTGGCCGCGACACTGGTCGCGCGAACGAGGTTGACGAAAGCGCACAGCCTGCGCGTAGCCTGGACATTCGCGTCGTGATCGCGTGACACGCTCATTCCGTCTGCCTCCAGCGGTTTCTGTCCCGCACGCAGCATGTTTGCGCGGCTCATTGTTTTGCCGCTTCTTTCTCAAGCGTGTGCACGTAGGCGAACAGGTCGTGCATCTGTTTTTGCGTGAGCTTGTCGAGCATTTCCCGATGCGCCGCGAGTTTGTCCGTAACCTCGATCTTCACGTCGCTCCGCGGAAAGGCGCGGTACCATCCGTTCGCATCCGTAATCGCCACAGAAAATTCGTCGAGGTGCTCCAGTTTTCCTTCGACCACTTCGCCCGAACCGAGCGTCACCTTGGCGGATTTGTATTTCCCTTCGGGATAGAGCATCTGCGCTTCGAGATCGATCGCGGAATATTTTCCCGATACGTCGGCAAGATCGCCGGTCGCCGAATGGCATTTCGTGCAGCCGCCCGCGCCCTCGAAGAATGCTTTGCCGTCTTGGGCGTTTCCGGTCAGCAGTTTTTCGGCTGGATAGCCTTGGGGAACTTCCGATGACGAAAGCCCCTCGGCAATTCGCCAGTGCAGATATGCGGCGATATCCGCGATCTGATCGTCGGCGAGCGGTAGAGGCGGCATGCCCTTGTCTGGGCGGCCATTGTGCACGACGTCGCCGATCATGTTTCCTTTCACATCGTGCGCGACGATCGGTGACCGCAACAAATCGGGGCCGCGAGCGCCGGTCGCATCGGGGCCGTGGCAAAAGCCGCACGACGCCGTGTACTGCGTGCGTCCGCGTTCGACGGTGGCATCGGCCGGAGGCGGCGGACGCCGTTGTTTCTTGAGCGGTTTCGGAGGGTTGGGCGCGGCGGCCGGAGCGGCTGCGGTGGCAGGCTTTGCTGGTTCCTGCGGCCGGCGAGCCGCGGCTGTCGCGACAATTGCCAGAGCCAGAGAAATTCCTGCGAGCTGCGCAACCAACAACTTCGACTTGGAGGTTCGTTTCATTCTTCACCCGAGACGTGGCGCACACATCGACATTGATTAAACCTGACAGTCTAGCGGCAATAGTTTGGCAATGTCATGGACGGGAGGAAAGAGAAATCGGTTACCCGCGGGATTTTTGCGGTTGTGAGAGAAGGCGAAATCAGAGTTGGCGGATCAAAAGGAGCGACTGATCGTCGAATTGCGGCCCGTGGCGGCGGAGGCTGGCAACCAGCGCAGTGTGAATTTCGGACAGCGGCTGCGTGGCGTGTTTTTGAAATTCGGCCTGGAGGCGCGCGATGCCAAACTCTTCGCCGGCGGCATTCGCGGTTTCGACGAAGCCGTCGGTGTACAACCCGAACAAGCAGCCGGGCTCGGACTGCACGGCGACGCTGGTGAATTCGCCTTCGGGCATAATTCCGAGCGGCATGTTCGACGCCTGATATTGCATCACCTCATTGGTGCGCGCAGAAAAGTAAAGGATGGCCGGGTGCCCGGAGACGCCGAGTCGTAATCCGTCACGCGTTTTCGCGAGAAAACAAAACGTCACAAACATGTCGGGCTTCTTGAGCGGATAGAGAACTTCGTTCAAGCGCGGCGCAAGATGCGTGGCATCGTCGCCCGAGGTCAGCAGCATGCGCGCGGCGCTCTTCACCATGCCCATCACGACGCCGGGCGCAACGCCGTGCCCCGACACATCGGCGACATACGCAACCCAATTGTCGGCGTCGCCTGCGAGATCGATCAAGTCGCCGCCGACTTCGCCGCTCGGTGAGGAGCGCCCGTAAAATTCCCACGCGCCGAGCCGGGTCTCGATCGGCGGAACAAGAATGCGGTGCACCTCGGTGGCGAGCTCGATCTCGGCCCGCACGCGAAAGTAGCGCCGCCCCTCTTTGATATTTACGAGCAAAAAGCAGATGTACCCGATGACCGTCGCGATGATGATCGCCCAGCCGTCAACGGCGAGCCGCTTCTCGAGCGCAGCGATCGCCGCGGAATCCATTTGCGTGGGCGTGGGAATGTTGTGGAAGCGAGTGCCGATCAAATTGCCAATTAACAATTGGGCGGCGAGGATGGGCGGGAACGCCATCCAGAATTTCTGATGCAGCGTAAACCCGGCAATGGCATAAACCATGGCCGTGCAGCCGGCAAACAGAATGTTGACGGCAAACTTCTCCGGCGTCTGGCGTCCCGAGTCAAAAACATCCGTGGCAATACCGGTGATGGCGAAGATGAAGAAGACCCCCAGGAGGAACAGGGCCATCGAAGTGAACGGGAGCCGCTGCCAATAAGTCTGTTTGGAAGGCATTTTCGGTGGACACTACTATACGCGCCGAACCGGGGAAAGACGCCAACGTGTAATTTGGGGCAGTTTTAGCGGTTCCGGGGTCAAAAGCCTGCCTAGAAAGGCCCCCGATGCCAAGTTGCGGCGCTGTCGGGTGGCTGCTAAAATTTAAAGTTTGGCGGGACGTGGCCGTCCGCGTTGGGTAGACGTCGGGTTTTTCTCCGTCCAGGGACCCTGCCGGTGTGGGTGATTGCGCCATAAAATCAAAACAGATTCGAGCGTGTGTGAAGGAGAGTGCGCGTGGCTAAGCACGATGTGGCGATTATCGGGAGCGGTCCGGGCGGCTACATTGCCGCGATCCGCGCGGGCGAACTTGGCCTGAAAACCATTGTGGTGGAGAAAGATCCGTTTCTTGGCGGCACCTGCCTGCACGTCGGCTGCATTCCCACCAAGGTGCTGCTGCACCACGCCGAGGTTTACGACCATTTCAAAAACGGCGAGGAGTTGGGTTTCGAAGTCAGCGGCCTGAAAATCAATTGGGCCAACATCATCGCGCGCAAAGAAAAAATCGTGAAGAAGCACGCGAAGGGCATCGAGTTTCTCTTCAAAAAGAATAAGGTGGAGTGGCTGCAGGGCTGGGGCCGCTACGAGGGGCCTGGCAAGGTCAGCGTCGAAAAAGACGGCAAGAAGACGATGATCGAGGCGTCGAACGTTTTGCTGATCAGCGGATCGGAAGCGCGCTCGCTGCCGGGCATCGAACCCGATCACAAACAGATTTTGACGAACCGCTCGATTCTGGAGCTGCCGTCGATCCCGAAGTCGCTGATCATTGTCGGAGCCGGCGCCGTGGGCGTCGAATTCGCGTCGATTTACAATTCGTTCGGCACGCAGGTGACGATCCTCGAAGCGCTGCCGCGCGTCGTGCCCGTAGAAGACGAAGAAATTTCGGCGGAGCTCGAGAAGACCTACAAGAAGCGGAACATCCAGATTTACACGCAGAGCATGGTGCAGTCGGTCAAGAAAGACGCGAAGGGCGTGACTGTCACCTTCAAGGACAAAGACGGCAAAACGCAAACGCTGCAGGCTGAGAAGCTGCTGCTAGCCGTTGGGCGCAAGCCGATGACCGATGGCTGCGGACTGGAAAAATCGAAAGCGAAAATCGATCGCGGATTCGTGGAAGTTGGTCCTTATATGGAGACGGCTGAGCCCGGGTTGTACGCGATCGGCGACATTGTGGCCGGGCTGCCGCAATTGGCGCACGCCGCGGGCATGGAAGGCATCGCCGCGGTGACGCACATCGCGGGCAAGCAACCGCCTCCGATCGTGAAGACGCGCATCCCGAACTGCACGTATTGCGAACCGCAGATCGGTTCGATCGGCTTGACCGAGAAGCAGGCTCGCGAGGCGGGCTACGCCGTGAAGGTCGGCAAGTTTCCGTTTATCGGCAACAGTAAGGCGACGATTCTCGGCAACCACGGCGGCTTCATCAAGGTGGTCTCCGAGGAAAAGTACGGCGAAATCCTCGGTGTTCACATCATCGGCCCGCTGGCGACGGAAATTTTGGCCGAAGCGGCGGCGGTGCTGCATCTCGAGGGCACGGTCGACCACATGATGGAGATGATCCACGCGCATCCTACGGTGTGGGAGGCGATGGGCGACGGGTTTGCCAGCGTACGCGGTTTGCAGATCAACGTTTAAGCATTTTTTACTGTCGACGTGTCGCGTTGACGGTTGGCTTGCGGATTCTAAAGCATGGGCGCATGTCTCATTGTCGATTTAGGGTTGATTGGATTCGCTGAGGCGTTCGCTCTGCAAAAACGGATCGTTGCCGCGCGCAAGGCGGAAGCGATCGGCGATGTTTTGCTGCTTTGCGAACATCCGCACGTGATTACGCTGGGGCGCAGCGGCAAGCGCGAAAATTTGTTGGCTTCAGATCGTGTGCTGGCGCAAAAAGGCGTGGAGTTTCACGCCACAAACCGCGGCGGCGACATCACGTACCACGGGCCCGGGCAGGTCGTAGGGTATCCGGTGATTCAGCTGGGCGCGATTCGGCGCGACGTTGTGTGGTATGTGCGCATGCTGGAAGAAGTGATGATTCGCGCGTGCGCGGATTTTAGCATCGAGGCGCAACGCGAGTGCGGCAAGACGGGCGTCTGGGTAGGCGGCGGCGTGCGAAATGCCGTTCAGGCCGAGAAGATCGGCGCCATCGGCGTGCACATCAGCCGGTGGGTCACGTCGCATGGATTTGCGTTTAACGTCTCGACGGACTTGCGCTATTTCGACCTGATCGTGCCGTGCGGCATCGCGGAGCGAACGGCGACGTCGCTCGAAAAGGTCTTGAGCCGCACCGTGAAGCGGAACGAAGCGGCGCCGAAACTCGTCGAACACTTCGGCGAAGTTTTCGGCCTCGGTATGAAGCCGGGCTCGCGCGAGGAATTGTTGGACAGCGTGGAACAGTTCGAGAAGGACGCAACGGCTGTTCCAGCTTGATCTGACGAGAAGTACAGGGAGCCACGCGGCAATGCCTGGCTCACCGGAGACCGAATGAAGAACGCCGAGCTGACACGGCAGCAGCACCTAGATTTGTACTACTACATGCGGCTCAACCGCGCCGTCGAAGACACGATGGTCAAGCTGTTCCGCCAAAACAAAATCGTCGGCGGCCTCTACTCTAGCCTCGGTCAGGAAGCGATTTCAGTCGGCACGGCTTCGGCGCTGCAGAAAAAAGATTGGCTGGCGCCGATGATCCGCAACATCGGCGCGTTGCTGGTAAAGGGTGTTCCTCCGCGCGATATTTTCACGCAGCACATGGCGAAGTACACCTCGCCCACGCTGGGCAAAGACGGCACAAGCCATTTCGGCGACCTCGACAATCTGCATATCGTTTCGCCGATTTCGATGCTGGGCGATTTGATTCCGGTGATGACCGGCGTCGCGATGGCTGGCCGCTACCTCGGCCAGAAAATCGTGGCGATGACGTGGATCGGCGACGGTGGCAGCTCGACCGGCGTGTTTCACGAGGGCCTCAACTTCGCGGCTACGCAAAAGGCGCCGTTTGTGCTCATCCTCGAGAATAACGGCTGGGCGTACTCGACGCCGGTGCGTCGTCAGGTGCCGCTCGACAATCTTGCCGACCGCGCGAAAGCCTACGGCATCGACAGCTATATCGTCGACGGCAACGACGTCGCCGACGTTTACTCCACCGCGAAGGAAGCCGTCGAACGCGCGCGCAGTGGAGAAGGCCCGATCTTGATCGAAGCGAAAACCTTCCGCCGCATGGGTCACGCACAGCACGATCCCGCCGAATATGTGCCGAAGGAAATGCGCGAGCACTGGGAAGCGCGCGATCCCATCTTGTTGCACGAGCAATTCCTGACTGAGAAGGGCTACCTCGACGCAAAGACGAGGAAAGATCTCGAGATGAAGATCGACGCGCTGCTCAGCAAGGATCGCGATTTTGCCGAGAACTCGCCGATGCCGCCACCGGAACTAGCAGAAAAAGGTGTCTACTGCACCGGTGACGATTGCCATAAGATCGAACCGAAGTGGGAGCGCAACAAGGCGGAAGTAATGCCGCCGAAAGCGAGCATCGACGCGAGTTGGGTGGTCGAAGGATTTGGACGCGGAAAAGGCTCAGGCGGCGGAACCGCACCGATTCACTTCGGCGACACCGCGCAGAGCGAAGAGCGTAAAGCCGTCGAAGAAAAACTCTCGCCCGAAACTCCTACTGAAGTCGTGACCGAAGAAGTGATTAAGCCTTCGCCGAAGGCTGCCACACCAAAATCGAAGAATGTTCCGGCCAGGAAAGCAGCCCTCAAGAAGATCGCCCCTATACTGAAGAAGATCACAAAAGCAGCCGCACCAATCGCGGGAGCAGCACTTTCAAAGTCAGCGTCAAAACCCGCAGCCAAATCCGCCAAGAAACCTGTCGCCAAAAGCGCCACGAAGAAAGGCCGGAGGTAACCCATGGCAAAGACTTCCACCGCTCCGGCAACGAACGCAGCTGCAAACGGCGGTAAAAACGACGCGCCGACCCAAGTCACTTTTCTCGAAGCCATCAAGCAAGCGATGTACGAAGAGATGGAGCGCGATCCGTCGGTCGTTGTCATCGGCGAAGACGTCGGCGTCTACGGCGGTGCTTTCAAGACGAGCGAAGGCCTGCTCGCAAAATTCGGCTGGGAACGCGTGATCGACACGCCAATCAGCGAGAGCGCCATCATCGGCGCGGCCTGCGGCATGAGCTATCTCGGCTTGCGGCCGATCTGTGAAATGCAGTTCATCGATTTCATCGTCTGCGCATTCAACCAGCTCACGAACTTCGTCGCCAAAGGCCACTACCTCTGGAACGCACCCGCGCCGATCGTCGTTCGCGGGCCTTCGGGCGGCGGCGTTCACGGTGGCCCGTTCCACTCGGCCAACCCGGAAATGTATTTCGTCCACACGCCTGGGCTGAAGGTTATCTATCCTTCAACTCCCTATGACGCGAAGGGCTTGCTGAAAGCGGCGGTGCGCGATAATAACCCTGTGCTCTTTTTCGAGCACAAATACCTCTACCGCCGCATCAAGGAAGAGCTTCCGGCGGAAGATTACACCGTGCCCATCGGCAAAGCCGCCGTTCGTCGCGAAGGAAAACACCTCACCGTCCTTTCTTACGCGGCGATGATGCACAATTCACTGGAAGCGGCCGAAGCGCTGGCCAAAGAGGGCATCGAGGTCGAAGTGATCGACCTGCGCACTCTGCTTCCGCTCGACGAAGAAACGATTCTGAAGTCGGTGAAGAAGACCAATCGTGTGCTCGTCGTGCATGAGGACACGAAAACGGGCGGCATCGCCGGCGAAATTGCGGCGATTCTGTGCGAGAAAGCGTTCTCCGATCTCGACGGACCCGTGTTTCGCGTGACCGCTCTGGATACGCCGGTGCCATATTCGCCGCCGCTCGAACACCACTTCTTGCCGAACACGGACAAAATCATGCACGCAGCAAGAGAGCTGGCGAAGTACTGACAATTTTAGATGTGGGGGCACGGCACGCCGTGTCCGTCTTTAAGTTTGTGGATTTTCTAGGAGACGCACATGGCCGTTGACATCGTAATGCCCCAGATGGGCGAAAGCATTTTCGAAGGCACCATCACCAAGTGGCTGAAGAAGCCCGGCGACAAGGTCGAGCGCGACGAGCCACTGTTCGAAATCTCGACCGATAAAGTTGACGCGGAAATTCCGTCACCATCGGCGGGCGTGCTCAAGGAAATCAAAGTCGGCGAAGGCAAGACCGTGCCGATTCAGACGGTCGTCGGCGTGATCGACGCGGCCGGAGACGGGGCAGGCGCGGCGAAAGCTGCGGGCCCGGCACCTGCTCCCGCGAAGGCAGCTGAACCCGCCAAGCCCGCGCCTCAAGCGGCCACGCAAGCGGCAAAGCCTGCCGCCGCGCCGCCACCTCCTCCGGCGGCAGCAAAGCCCGCCCCGCAAGCTGCGGCGCCCGCAAAAGAGGGCGCGCGCATTCACAGCTCGCCCCTCGTTCGCCGCATGGCAAAAGAACATGGCGTCGATCTTTCGACCGTGGCCGGCACCGGCACAGGCGGCCGCATCAGCAAGCAGGACATCGAAGCCTACATCGCGGGCGGCGGCTCAGCTGCCGATGCGGTGAAAGAGACTGAACCGGCGGAGGCCGACGTTTACACCCAGCAGGCTCCGGCCGCTGCGCGACTGTCCGCGCCACCGCCACCACCTCCTCCGCAGCAGCGACAGGCTCCTCCGCCGGCGACCACAGGCGGCCAGCATCACGTCGCGTTTGAGTCAGCCGTGCCGCGCGAGCGCATGTACTTCGGCAACTACGAAGTGCAGCCAATGACCATCATGCGCCAGCGCATCGCCGAGCACATGATCGCGTCGAAGCACGTTTCACCGCACGTTTACAGCGTCGACGAAATCGATATGACCAAGGTCGCTGCGTTGCGCGCGAAATCGAAAGACGAATTCGAGAAGCGTTACGAAACCAAGCTCACCTTCATGCCGTTCTTCGTGAAGGCGGCTGTCGCCGGTCTGCGCGCGTATCCAACGATGAATGCCTCGCTCGACGGCACCAACGTCGTGCTGCACAAGGAAATCAACGTGGGCATGGCGGTCGCGCTCGATTGGGGCTTGATCGTTCCCGTCATCAAGAATGCCGACGAGAAAAACATCCTCGGCATCCAGCGCAACTTGAACGACCTCGCCGAACGGGCTCGCTCGAAAAAACTCAAGCCGGAAGAAGTGCAGGAGAGCACCTTCTCCATCACGAATCCCGGCGTCTTCGGCGGTTTGTTTGGTCTGCCGGTCATCAGCCAGCCCAACGTCGGCATCCTCGGCCTCGGCGCAATCGAAAAGCGCCCCGTCGTAATCAACGACTCTATCGCGATCCGCTCGATGTGCTACGTCACCCTAAGCTACGACCACCGCGTAGTAGACGGCGCCATTGCCCACCAGTTCCTTCACAAAGTGAAGGACACCCTGGAAAACTGGAGCGAATCGGTCCTTTAAGGTATCGTCGCCGCGCTGAAACGGCTCTGTAGGGGCTTCGCTCCAGCGCCCCCTCGCTGCGTCGGAAACTGCAACCCGTTCGGCTCGTAGGGGCACGGCATGCCGTGCCCTTTTTCTCTACTCATCAAACTTCCTTGCGCCAATCAAGAATTCGGATCTGCTTTCCTCAACGGCACCGACACCTTTCCCCGTTCGCCAACCCTAGCCCATAATGAACACTACTCAAATTCCGAGCCCGCAAAATGCCTGTCGACTTCAAACCCCTCCCCAAGATCGAGCTCCACTGCCATCTCGATGCATCGGTGCGCGTAGCAACCGTCGCCGCCCTGGCCCGCAAAATCGGCCTGAACCTTTCCGCTCCGCTTGAATCCGCGCTGATCGCCCCTGAAGTTTGCCTCGATCTCGCCGATTATCTCGTGCGCATCGATCTCGCGCTGGAAGTCATGCAGCACCGAGATCACCTCGTCCGCATCGCGTGCGAAATCGTCGAAGACCTCGCCGCCGACGGCGTCATTTACGGCGAAGTTCGCTTCGCGCCGCAACTGCATCTGCGCAACGGATTGACGATGCAGGAAGTATTGAACGCGGTTCACGAAGGTTTGCTGAAAGGCGAGCGGCAAACCGGCATCAAGACAGGACTCATCGTCTGCTGCCTGCGTCATGAGCCCGCTGAACAAAGCATCGAAATCGCCAAGATGGCCGTGAACAATCGCGACAAGGTCTGCGCGCTCGATCTTGCCGGCGACGAAGCGCGCTACATCGGCGCGCCTCATGCGAAAGCTTTCGCTCTCGCAAAACGCGAAGGTCTCCGCCGGACCATACACGCCGGCGAAGTCGCCAGCTCCGAAAGCATCCGCGAAGCGCTCGATCTTCTCGGCGCCGAGCGCATCGGCCACGGCGTTCGCATCGACGAATCGATGGAGTTGCAGGATCGCGCTAAAGCAACGCGTCTGCCGCTCGAGATGTGCCCGCTGTCCAATGTCCAGACGCGCGCCGCCGTTTCCTTGAAAGCGCATCCGATCGACCGCCTGTTTCGCAAAGGCTTGCACGTGACCGTCAGCACCGATGCCCGCACCGTTTCCAATACGACCATGAGCGGGGAATTCGAGCGGCTGGAGAAAACGTTTGGATGGGGGACGGCTGAGTTCTGGCGTTGCCAGGAACACGCAGTCGAAGCGGCTTTTGTGTCCGACGAAGTTCGAGCCCTTTTGCGGACCAAGCTATCAAACTGCAGCCGAGCGTAAACGACAGGTACGAAGAGGGCGAAGTCCTGTTGATGCAGGCGAAAGAGCGATGGCACTGCGTAAGCGTGGGCTGCGGCTGCCAAGGTGATCGTCGAAATCGGCAGCGAAATCCACGGCCAAAACCCGCGCTGCGCGCGCGGCGGAGTCATACGGAGGAATTACACGTCGCCGGTGTTTGCGTATCTCGATTTTCTGTGAATCGATGAAAGGGGCGCCAATGAGTCCCACGCGGATGAAGCTATGATGCCGTCCGAAGTACATCGTGTACTGCACGACGAAGAGCCATGCGCAACGCATCGTTAGCCGCAGCCGTTCGCACGATCCTACAGAGAGGCTTGGTGATGCGCCGCGGCGCCGTCCGCACCCTCGCCCGACCGGCATTTCTTCTGGCCATCACGCTGCTCCTCGCCGGCGGCTACCTGATCGAAGAACAACTCACTAACTCTCTCACATCCTAATCGCGGGCGCGTTCCTAACCCCAACCTCGACCTGATGGTCGAGCTCTTCCACGTGCCGAAGCGAAATCGGAAAGGCAGTTCGACCTGCGGTCCCACCTAGCGGTCAGCGATTGGCGAATTACGGACGCGGAGCGGCGCCCGGAACATTTCACGTGGCCACCAGCGGCGAGACTTGCCGCATCAGCGTTGCAATATCGATCGAGTGCGCGTCCGCGCGTGATGTGGCTGCTTCCAGTTGTGATCCGTCGACGGAACGAAACGACCGGCCCAACGCGAGATTTCAGTGAAGCCGGCTACGCGGCGGATTCTGGATTTGCGGATTGGGTCGAGCGACATGCCAATTTCAACTATGCGCGAGGGATAGCCGGAAAGTATCGCTCTTTCAAGATTTCGCGATGATGCAACTCGTGCCCGGCGATGATGAACGCCAGAGCTCGTACGGAAATCGGGTGATTACTCGCCGTCCCGTGCCGTCCCCACGCATCGGCGTCGAATGATCGAAGCAGCGCCACACTGGCCGAACGAACGATCGCAGATTCCTGTACCAGATCGGCCAATGTGCGCTCGTTAAAATTCGCCGTCTTAATGTAGTCGTCCTGCTCAAAGCCTGGCAGTGCCGTTTGGTCCCCGCGCGCGATACACAACGCTCGATACGCGAAAATGCGTTCTGAGTCGGTGACGTGTCCTACGATTTCCTTCACCGTCCACTTGTCTGGCGCGTAGCGGAAATTGCCGTCGCGCTCCGTGCTTGCGGCAAATAACTGCGCTGTCTGCAGCCTTTGCGATTCCAGCAGCGACACGACATCGTTTCCCGGCACTTTCGAAACGTACTTGTCGAAGTAGGGCGCATACTCGGTCGGCTCAGGCCGGACCAGCGCAAATTTTGGAGAGCTCATGGGCGCCATTATAGCTCGCCCGACGCCAGAGATATATCGTATCGAGACGATCGCCGGGATCCGCTCCTATCCAACCCAAACAAACCCGAATCCGGACTACGCCGGCGGGGCCGCGGGCGGAACCGGCGCGCCCGCCACAACCTGCGCGGGCGAACCGATCTGTGCCTGCACGCTCCGCCGAAACTCCTGCGGGTGCGAAATCATCACAAACGACTCTGGCGTCCCGCCGGTACCGCGTACGGTCACCGACCCGTATCCCAGCATTCGCCCCCAAAAACTTTCCTCGACGCCAATGCTCTCTACACGCGACAACATCAAATCCAGCGTGCGCCGGCTTCCCAATCCCGTTTTGATCAGCACGCGCCGGTTCGTCACCGCCATCTCCGTCGCGTTGCGTTTTGCCAGCCCCCACGCAAACACTCCTATCGCGATCACCACGAGCACAATCCCTGCCACTCCGATCATGTGCTGCTTCGTCACCGGCGCGTCCGCCACATACCCGGCCCCGTTTCGCGCCTCAACCAATTCCGTCAGGCATCCCAGACCGAGCGCCACGAGCAGCAAGCTCAACAACAGCGGCCCAATCAGCACCATCCAGTGATGCCTCGTGTCATACAGCAACGTTTCTCCCGGCACCAAACTTTTCTTCACGTAGCTCATCGGTCGCTCGTCTCCACAATACCCGCGATATTCGCAGCGCAAATTCGTTGTTTCCAGAAGCTGCGCGAATCATACTTGATAGTTCCAAGCCGTCGATACATTGGATGGCGGTAGCGGAACAAAGAGCGGCATCGCAGCGGCCAACGTATGAAGCACGAAGCGGTCGCCGCTGAGCGTGTGACCAGAAATAGTGGACCCGGAGATCTGCGAGTGCCAGCAAGCTCAAAACAAATGCGCGTAGCCTTCCAGGGCGAGCCCGGCGCCTTCAGCGAAGCCGCCGCGATTCAGCTCCTCGGCCCCGAAATCACCACCGTCCCGCGCGCCACATTCGACGCCGTCTTCCGCGCCATCTCCGACAATGCTGCCGATGCGCTCCTTGTCCCCGTCGAAAATTCTCTCGCCGGCTCGGTCGTCCGCGTCTACGATCTCATGCTCGAAAACGCGCTCACCATCACCGCCGAAACAATTCTCCCAATCGAAATGAATCTGATCGCCGTTCCCGGTGCCGATCTCGCCTCAATCAAAACCGTTGCCTCGCATCCGATGGCACTCGCCCAATGCGAACGTTTTTTCTCGCAGCACTCAAACTACAAGCGCGTCCCCGCTGAAGACACTGCCGGTAGTGCCCGCGAAGTCCTCGCGCGCGGTGACAAAACATTCGCTGCCATCGCCAGCCGCCGCGCCGCCGACTACTACCACGGCGTCATCCTCGCCGAAAAAATCCAGGACAACACCGAAAATTTCACCCGCTTCGTCCTGCTTCGTCGCGGTTCCGAAGCCGACGGCATCGCCACCTCCGCCGACGCCCGCAAAATGTCCATCGCCATGCAGCTCGCGCATCGCCCCGGCGCGCTCCTCGCCGCTCTCGAACCCTTTGCGCGCCACAACATCAATCTCCGCAAAATCGAAAGCCGCCCCATTCACGGCCAGCCTTGGGCCTATCAATTCATCCTCGAAATCGAAGCCGACGGAGACAAACCCGAGCGCCTCGACGACGCTCTCCGCGAGGTCCGCGCCGCCACCTGCGATCTCCGCGTCCTCGGCCTGTACGCAGCCGCCAAAACCGACGCGCCCACCGCCACAAAAAAATAACACGAGCAAACAAGCTTCGCACAAATCGGCATAGGGGGAGCGGTCGCCCGCTCTCCTCTGCCACACCAACGTACATGCGGGTCCGCATACGGCGGTTCAGTGAGTTGAGCCCTTGCGGGCCGTGAGGTTCGAGTCGTCGTTCGCCACAAGGGCTTCGCCGCTCTGCAGGTTCCGTTTCGGCTTCACCGTCTTCTGAACCTGCAAAACTCAGCCGAAGCGGATTGGCTGGCGCAGTGCCACCGTGAGTTCGACGTTCGACTGCTCGCTATCACTGTTTGGCCTTCCTCACTTCCCTGAGTACTACGCCCGCTGCTGACTTCTGCTGCAGGATCAGAGTGAATTACTTCACCCTCAGTCACGAATCCGAGACATGCCACAGATCTCCCGCGATAAGCTCGACCGCTTTCGATACGCGACCGCCGGATTTACCACCAGCATCTTTGATGGATACGGACTTCGCGGTCACTTGCTCGCTCGTCCGACGCCGTAGGCCTCAAATCCAGTTCTTGTCCATCGGCCCGTATCTTTGCTCCACGCTTCCTTCAAGGACCCCACCTCGCGGTGACGCCCTTGCGCTTCGCTACCCTTCACCTCCATCAGGTTGGGACGGGACTTTCACCCGCCAGCTGCCGAACATGCGCGACGTACAAACAAAACGGCCGGCGCAGAACGCGCCGGCCAGTCCATTCGCTCTTATTTTGTCCGAGCTAGCAGTAGCTGCAAGCGCCTTCGCCCATCATCCCGGCGCCGGCTACAGCTCCATCGCCATTCTGCCCCCTGACGTCCTCGCTGAATCTTCGCAGTCGTCGCCCAAGACGCTCGGCCAACTGATGCCGCGCACGCCACAGCCGCGCCTTCAACGTATTTTCCGTCACGCCAAGTTTCTTCGCCGCTTCTCCCGTCGAGTAACCCTCGACCTCGCGCAGCACAAACGCCGTGCGCAGCAACGGAGAAAGCTCATCCAGATTCGCGCTGATCATTTCGCGCAGTTCCGTCCCCGCAAACACCTGCTCCGGGTTCGGTCCCTTCGACGCGAAACGCTCCACGACCGGCAATTCGTCCTCGCGCGGTGGTTCGTCGAGCGAAACCGCCGGCCGCGCCTTCGCGCTTCGCCGCCGCATCAGCGCCGCGTTGATCACAATGCGCGTCAGCCACGTCGAAAATTGCGACCGCCCTTCGAATCGCTTCAAATTCCGATACGCCGAAAGCAATCCGTCTTGGAGCGCATCTTCCGCATCTTCCGCGTTTCCCAACACGCGCAGCGCCGTCTGAAACAGCGGCCGGTGATAACGCTCAAAAAGTACTTCCACCGCTTGCGCATCGCCGCGCTGCCCGGCTCGTATCAATTTGTCTTCGTTGAACGGCGTCCCATTTCCAGACGCAGCTCCCGCTCCAACTGCACCAACCACTGCCGCTTGTGTCGCCATCTGGTCCCCCATTCATACAAACTTGTTACGTCCCGCACGCCCAAAAACTTTCTTCCCACAACACGCACACGCCTTGCAAAATCTCAGTGCACCGGCACGTCCGCTCCCGCTCTTCCTTTCGGCCTCTTGAGCATCAGCAGCACCGGAATCACCGCAAAGAAAACCACGCCCAGCAACTTAAAGTTATCGATGAACGCCAGCATCACTGCCTGCCGCTGCACCGTCCCGTAGATCATTCCTTGCGCCTGCGCCGCCGCGTGCGCCATCGTCGAACCCGCCGACACCAGCCGGATCTGCGTTCCCGTCATCGCGTTTTGATACGCCGCGCTCAACGAATTCACGTGCTCCATCAACTGCGATTGGTGATACTGCGTGCGCCTCTGCAGCATCGTCGTCACCGTCGCAATTCCGACGCTCGCTCCGATATTTCGCGCGAGGTTGATAATTCCCGTGCCCATGTTCGTCTTTTCTTTTGGCACGTACGCGAACGCCGACACGTTGATCGGAATAAACAAAAACGCCAGCCCGAAGCTTTGCAACATGCGCGCCGTCACCGCGTGGTGATAATCCAGCTGCAAATTCCAGCCCGCCATCACGAACAGCGCTGTTGCCGACACCACGCAGCCAAACGTCACCAGCAATCGCGTGTCGACCTTCGACACAAGAAATCCGACGACCGGCATCATGAACATGATCACCGCGCCGCCCGGCGATAACGCCATTCCCGATAACTGCGCCGTGTATCCCAACAGTTCCTGCAGCATCTGCGGAATCAGCACCGTGCTCGCATACAGCACGAACCCTAGGAAAAACATCGCAATCGTCGCCACTGCGAAGTTCCGGTTCTTCAACATCTTCAAATCGACCACCGGATTCTTCTCGCGCAGTTCCCAGATGATTCCGCCGATGATCCCGACAATCATCAGCACAAAAAATCCACGGATGAAGTTCGACGAGAGCCAGTCGTCGCGCTCGCCCTTGTCCAAAATAATCTGCATGCTGCCCAGGCCGAGGCTGATCAGAGCGATTCCGATGTAGTCGATCCGGAATCCGCTCTTCAAGCTCGCCTTCTTCATGTACGGCGGATCGCTCACTAGGAAAGACGTCAAAAGGAGCGAAATTATTCCCACCGGCACGTTGATATAAAAAATCCAGCGCCATGAGAAGTTGTCGGTGATCCATCCGCCCAGCCACGGTCCGATCGTCGGCGCCACAACCACCGCCAATCCGTACACCGCGAACGCCATGCCTCGCTTTTCAAGCGAAAACGTGTCGTTTAGGATCGCCTGCTCGCTGGGCTGCAATCCTCCGCCGCCGACGCCCTGCAAAATCCGGAAGAACACCAGCACGCCCAGGCTCGGCGCCAGTCCGCACAGAAACGAGCTCACCGTGAAGATCGCGACGCACGTCATGTAAAACTTCTTGCGTCCGATCAGCGACGAAAACCAGCCCGATAGCGGCAGCACGATCGCGTTCGACACAAGGTACGAGGTCAAAACCCACGTCGATTCGTCCGCGCCTGCCGACAAATTCCCCGAAATATGTGGGAGCGCGACGTTCGCGATCGAAGTGTCCAGCACTTCCATGAACGTCGCGAGCGTCACCGTGAGCGCGATCACCCAGGGATTGATGTGACCGTCCGGCGTTCTCAACTTCGCTAGAATCTTGTTCCGCATTTATTTCGACGCTCACATCTACATCTCGTTTCCAACTTCATCTTGCCATTTGAATCTTGGCTCGATACCTCGGACCTTCCGATCCGTTTATTCGATTGGCCTTCTGAATCCGACCCTCAGGGGCGATTTGTGGGTCGTACCTTTAGGTACGACATTAAAAGTCGCCAAGAAGGGGGCTTTAGCCCTAAGTAACGGGCCCTAATCCGTTACAACAGTTGCATCCACATTCATACCCGGCCGCAGAATCGCCTTCTCCGGTGGAATCGGATCGAGCACGATTTTGACGGGAATTCTCTGCACAACCTTCACGTAATTGCCTGTAGCATTTTCCGGCGGCAGCAGACTCAACACCGCTCCCGTAGCGCCAGCGATCGAATCCACATGCCCGCTAAAAGTCTTGCCGTACGTATCGACGTGAATTTCCGCCTTCTGACCCGCCTTCATGTTGCGTAGTTGCGTCTCTTTGAAATTCGCCGTCACCCAGACGTTCTGCAGCGGCACAACCACCGCCAACCCCTGTCCCTGCTGCACAATCTGTCCCGGTTCGACTTGCTTGTGCGTCACCACTCCGTCCACGGGCGCGCTGATGTCCGTGTAGCTCAAATTGAGTGACGCTGCTTCAACAGCGGCGCGCATCTCCTGCACCTTCGCTGCTTTTCCTTGCGCGTCCGCAGCCCGCATATTCACTTGTTTGGTGTCAGCATGCGCCGCGGCAACTCCGGCATTCGCCTGCGCCACACGCGCTTGCGCCGCCGCAACCTGTGCCTTCGCAATGCCCACCGCTTGCTGCGCTTGCTGCAATTTCTGCTGGTCTGCGTTCAGCGAGCTCGCCGTCGCGTCCGCATTCGCTTTCGCCGCGTCGTATTGCTGCTGCGAAATTTCGCCCTTGTCGAGCAGCGGCTTGTAGCGCGCCAGATCGGCCTGCGCCAGTACCGAGTTCGCTTTGCTCTTGTCAATGTTTGCCTGCGCAAATGCCAGATCGGCCGTCTGCGCCTGCTGATACGTCGCATCCGCACTTGCCAGCGCTGCTTGCGCGCCCAGCAACTGCGCGTCCGCGCTCGACGTTCCGCTCGCCACGTTCTCTCGGGTGCGCGGCACGTCAACGCCGGCCGACTGCGCATCGCTTTCCGCAAGTGCGAGTTGGGCTTTCGCTTGATCCAGCGCCGCCTGATAATCGCGCGGATCGATCTTCACCAGCACTTGGCCGGCTTTCACCGCCTGGTTGTCGTTAACCAGCACTTCGGCTACCCGTCCGTAAATCTTCGAAGCTACCGGCGTGATGTGTCCGTCCACCTGCGCGTCATCCGTGCTTTCGCGGTCGTGATAGTAGAAAAGCAGCCCCGCGACCAGTGCGAGCACCACGATGCCGCCGCCGAATAACAACCGGCGCAGCTTCGGGTTCCCGAGCCCCTTCTTCGGCGGCTCCTCCAATGGGAAGTCTCGCAATTGCGGCTCGACCTTCACTCGAGTCGCGTTTTCGAAACCGTCTTCGATTTCCACACTCATCGCACCCTCACTTGGCGTAAATCTTTTCCATTTGGCCGATCGACCGCGCCAGGTCCGCTCGCGCTTGATTGAATCGGTACAGAGCCGCGATCTGGTTGTCGTTCGCGCGCGCCAGCGAATCCTGCGCCTGGATCACTTCGATGTTGTTCGCAACGCCCGCCTTGAAGCGGTCGCGCGCCTGGTCCACTTCTTCCTTCGAAAGCTGCACACCCGAATTTGCAACTTGCACTTCGTTTCGCGCCGATCCGAGGTTGATCAGCGCCGTCTTCACCTCCAACGCGATCTGGTTTCGCAAATCTTGCTGCTGCTGCTCGATCTTTTGAATTTCCAGGTTCGCTCGCGCGATTTCCGCGTGAATTCGCCCGCCGGTGAAAATCGGCATCGTCACCGATCCCGAATACGTGTAGGTCGGGATCACTTCCGTCGGTGACACGCCCAACTGCGTCCAGTTACCGCTGTAGTGCGCCGAAGGCAGCCGCGATTCGCTCGACGCTTTCTTGTCGTAATTCGCCGATTGAATCTGTTCTTGCAGCGATTTCCACTCGGGGCGCGTTGCGAGTCCTTCTTCAATACTCGGTTCCAGCTCCGGTTGGGGCGTCTCGAAGAAGCTCAACGAATCCGCGAGATCGATCTGCTGTCGCGGATCGAGATTCAACAAACGGCTAAGGCCAAAAAGGTTCGTCTCCCGCTGCGCTTCCGCTTCGATCAACCGCTGCTTTTCGTTTTGCAATTCCACGTTCGCTCGCAGGGTGTCGATGCCCGTGCCAACGCCCTCTTTTTGCAGGTCCGCCGCTTGGTCATAGAGTGCCTGCGCCAGATCGACTCGCGATTGCGACGCTTGCACGTCCGCTGTCGCCCGCAGCGTTCCGATATACTGCGAAACTACCAAGAGCACCACTTGCTCTCGCGAAGACTGGCTGTCGAACCGGCTCGCGTCCGCCGCGCTGCGTTGCGCTTGATACCGCCGGAACAGCGTCAAATCGAAAATCTGGCCGTTAAATCCCACGCCTGCGGAGAAAAGCGAAAACGGCCCGATGTGTCCCGGGAAAACAGTGCCTGGTGGCAGGCCCGGAAAGCCGCCTCCGCCAAATTCCGCTGCCAGGTTCAACCGTTGCCACTGTTCGCTGACGTTCAGATTTGCCTGCGGCAGCAATTCCGCGCGCGCGATGTTCTTTTGCTCCACGCTCTGCTTCGCCACGATCTGTGCGATCTGCGCGGTCGTGTTTTGTTTCAGCGCCAGGCCCACCGACTGCTCCAGCGTCAACTTCAACACGCCCGTCGGCGCGTTATCCGGCAAACCATTTTGTTTGTTCGACTGTGCTCGGCCTGCCGGGCTCATCAACAAGCTGAAGAGCAGCACGTAGAAAACAATGTGCGAGCCCTTCGTTCCCGGCTCCTCGTCGCTGCCTCCGTCGCTCTTTTTTCTTCCGCTGTGCGCGCTGATTTCGCGAATGATCGCTTGATTCAAGCATCCCTCGGCCACCAGTTGCCCGCCCTGGTGATGAATCTCCTTCAGGAGTGTTTTGCCCGCCGGGTCAATGAAACTGACCCCGCAAAGATCGACGCTGACTTTCTCGTTGTTTGCGCTGGCGCGAGCATCACGCCACGATTGCTCCAGCGTTCCTACCCACGGTCCCGCCACACGGCCCTCGACCGTCAGCACAATCTTTCCGCGTCTTCGTTCTGTTGTGATCCTGAGCATACTATTTTCCGACCGCTCTAGTGGATGCACTCCGGCTACCAATGGATTCTGATTTGTCATTTTCCGTAAACACCTCAATTAATTGGTCTTAGAGAGTCTTGACGGGTTTTGGTGAATTTCCGATTAGACCATATATAGGCACATGGCCATATTTTGACGTAGAGTAGGTGCCGATATGACGTCACTAGCGTCCCAGCAGTCCCTGCCCGTATAGGCTGCCGGCTCTGTAGCCAGGTTGCGGTTCGCGAAAATAGGGCGGATTTTTCGATTCGCAGGTTCCACTCCTGATGTGGGGAGTTACACTCGAGAGCCCTTTGAGCACACTGCGCCTCCAAAGCGACTGCTCAAAATCGTGCATGTTATAATGGCCGTGTGCTGCTCGTGATCCATGATCGTCAGAGGGAGTTCCAACGCCCCTCTTCCCAAAAGTACGCACGCCCGCGAGTCAACATTTCTGCTCCTGTAAACGCCATACCTACAGCATCTTGCAGACAACGCCTCACTCCGGGGGTGTCTTGATCGTGCTATCCCCCCTGAACTCTGCGACTTACGGCGTCTCGCGGAAATTGACGAAGGGGTGTGCCCCTTCCAATCGAATTGCTTTTGAATCCGCGCGATCTAGACTCCATTGTTCCGTCCGCGTTCTGATCTGGTTCGCCTTTTGCCTTTCCCCTTTCACGCTCGCTTCCCCCTTGGCAGCGCAGGCCGACCCGCCACCGCAAGCCGGCAACGTCATCCGTTTCGTCCGCAACCCCGATAAGGCCCCGGCTTTCAAAGTGGAAGATCTTGAAGGCAAGCCACTTACGTTGTCGGCCTCGCAAGGCAAAGTGATCCTGTTAAATTTTTGGGCCACCTGGTGCGGACCGTGCCGCGCCGAAATTCCCGACCTCATCGAGTTGCAGAAAAAATACGCCGATCGCCTCCAGATCATTGGCCTCGATGTCGACGACGACGATGTTGCCGAAGTCAAAAAATTTGTCGCCGAAAATAAAATCAACTATCCGATCGCGATGGCGACGAACGAAATTCGCAGGGAATACGGCGGAGTTGCCGCGCTGCCCACTTCGTTTGTTCTAAATTCCGAAGGACAAGTCGTGCAGAAGCACGAAGGGCTCCGCAATCCGCTCCTCTACGAATTTGAAATTCGTTCACTCGCGGGATTGCCGATTCCTGCGAGCGTCGAAACATTTGAAGACACCGGCGAAATTTTCTTGAAGCACGCCGACCGCGCCAGCGAACTCCCCGGCGTGGACCTGACCAAGCTGACGTCGGAACAGCGCACCGTTGCGCTGCATCGCTTCAACGCAGAAGGCTGCACCTGCGGCTGCCAATTCACGCTTGCGCAGTGCCGCATCTACGATCGCGACTGCTCCGTCAGCAAAGCGCGCACCACAAAAATCATCGCCGAAGTTTCCGGCCACACCGCAGGCCCTGCGCACAAGAGCAGCGCGGAAACGCCGAAGCCGGCGGCACAACCCGAATCGGCGCCAGCAAATCCAACACGACACTAAAAATCACGTGATCGAACTGCGACACCATTCTCTGGAAGCCGTGACACCCCCGTCGAACTGTTGCCGCTGTTGTTGTCGAGCGTAAACAACTCCCATGCAGACCGAGATCGCCGGCGAAAATTTTAAAACGATCATCATCAAGACGCTGTTTTTCGCCGGGCTGATCATTTCCGCGAGCGGATATATTTCCCCACCGATCGCGCTCACGGTCGGAATTATTTTTGGGCTGAGCGTCGCACACCCGCTCCCCGCCGACAGCAAAGACCTATCGCGCTTTTTGCTGCAAGCGAGCGTCGTCGCGCTCGGTTTCGGCATGAACCTGCACGAAGTGATCAAGGCGGGCCGGAGCGGATTCCTCTACACAGCGTTGGGAATCACGTTCGCGCTGATCGTTGGACTCGCGCTCGGTAAATTTCTGCAGGTGCGCGGGAATTCTTCGTATCTGATCACGACGGGGACGGCGATATGCGGCGGCAGCGCGATCGCGGCGATCGCTCCGATCATTCAGGCGGACGAACAGGAAACCGCGGTCTCGCTCGCCACCGTTTTTATTTTGAATTCGGTCGCGCTGATCGCATTTCCGCTGATTGGCGCGGCGCAGCATTTATCGCAGACGCAGTTTGGATTGTGGGCGGCGCTCGCGATTCATGACACGAGTTCGGTGGTTGGCGCGGCATCGAAGTACGGCGCGCAGGCACTGATCGTCGGAACGACAGTGAAACTGGCGCGGGCGCTTTGGATCGTTCCGCTGGCGCTCGGGACCGCGGCGGTGAAACGCAGTAAATCGAAAGTAAAGTTGCCGTGGTTTATTTTGCTGTTCTGCCTCGCCGCCGTGGTCAACACATACGTTTCAGCATCGGTTTATTTTTCGCATATATTATTTACGCTGGGGCGCTACGGACTCACCGCAACGCTGTTCTTGATCGGATCGAGCATCTCGATTGCATCGGTAAAGAAAGTGGGATGGCGGCCTCTCGCGCAAGGAATCGCGCTGTGGATTCTCGTCGCGATGACGAGTCTCTACTTCATCCGCATCGGCTGGATCTCGCTCTAGCGCGGCAGCTAGTTTTTGAGGTGTGCGTCGAACCAGGCGATTGTGCGGGCGGTGCGATCGCGGTCGTCGGCGGGTTTGGAGAAGTGGTGGCCTTCGTGTTCGTAGACCACCAGCGTGGTTTCTACGCCTTGGGCTTTCAGCGCGTGCCAGAATTCGTAGGACTGCGGCGTGGGGCACTCGCCGTCACTGTCTCCGACTAAAATCAGCGTTGGCGTTTTCACTTTTTTGATGAAGGTGATCGGCGAACTCTTCGCGTAAACTTCGGGATCGTCGTAGACCGATTTTCCGAAGAAGGGAATCATCCACTGGTCGATTTTATTTTCGCCGTAATAGCTCGTCAGATTCGCGATGCCCGCTCCGGCCATTGCGGCTTTGAAGCGGTTGGTTTGCGTCACGCCCCACATTGTCATGTAGCCGCCGTAGCTCCAGCCGGTGAGGCCGAGATTTTCGGAATCGATCAGCGCAACTTTTAGCGCAGCATCGACGCCGGCCATGATGTCTTTGAAATCGCCGTAGCCGAAATCTTTCACGTTGGCCCGCGTGAATGCTTCGCCTTGACCGAAACTTCCGCGCGGATTCGGCAGCAGCAAGAAATATCCTGCGGCGGGTAAGGCCATTTCAAAACTTCCCGCGCCCGGCCATGAGGATTGCACCGCGGCTCCGGGGCCGCCGTGAACGCCGACGATCATGGGATATTTTGTCGCGGGATCGAAATCACGGGGATAAATTAGCCAGCCCTGAATCGTAAAGCCGCCGTTTTCCCACTGAATGCTGGCTGCCCTGCCCCAGCCTGGCCTCAGGTCTTGGTTGCGCTCGGTGATTTGTTTCCACCGGCCGATGGCGCCGACCCAAATCTCCGGTGGATCGTTAAAGGAATCGCGAATGACTGCCGAAGATGCTCCGTCGCTCGAGACGGAAAGATTTGGTCCCCAGTCGCCGGCGGACACGCTTTCGCTGCCGCGCCAGATATTGAAGACCTTTGCGTCGACGGGGTCGACGATTGAAACGGAGGATTCTGCATCGAGATATTCGGCGACGAGAAGTTTGCCGTCGTTGGTCCAGTTGAGATGGCTGGCGGATGCTTTTCGGCCGGGGGTGAGATTTTTCGGCGTTCCGCCGTTCGCCGGAATGGTGAAGACGTCGCCGCCGACGCTCGGCTCGTCGCTCATGAGGCCTTCGATGAAGGCGATGGTTTTTCCGTCGGGCGACCAGGCGGGGCGCGCGATCTGCAGTTGTGGCTTGTAGATCGATTGCATGAGGCCGGAGGTGGCGTCGAGGATATTTAGCTCGGCGATGTACCAATTGTTGTCGCCATTGCCCTGTGCGGAGGTGACGGCGAAATGCAAACCGTCGGGTGACCAGGAATATTCGTAGATGTAGGTGTCGGCGGGAGAAATCTGGCGAAACGATCCGGTGGCGAGATTGATGAGCGCGAGGCGCTGTTCGAAAAACGAGTCTTTGATTTCGCCGGTTTCGGGAGTTTCGGCGACCAGCGGGCCCGAAGCGCGGGTGGCATTTTCGGTAAAGAGAACGGCAAGCGATTTGTTGTCGGGCGAAAATTTCGGAGCGTCGAGATAGCCTTTGATCTGCGTGAGTTTTTTCGGAACGCCGCCATTTGCGCTGACGCTGTAGAGCTGGGCTTGATCTTTTTTCGCGGCGTCGGAGAGGAACACAAGCTGGCGGTTGTCGCCGGACCACGCGAGATTTCCTTCGGCGTGAAATGTGCCTGCGGCGCCGGCGGTGACGCGCTGCGCGGGCGCGTCGGTCTTCAGATTCTTGAGATAGATCGCGGTGTTTCCGTTGGGCGCGCCGTCTTTGCCGGTGAGGATTTCGACCCAGGCGACTTTTGCACCGTCGGGGGAGATGGCGGTTTCCTGGAAGCGGTGCGCGGTGAGGCTTTTTGTGACGGCGTCGAGACCGGTCGCCGAGGTGGCGGGTTTTTCTTCGGCTTCGAGGCGCTTTTCGACGTCGGGTTTTGTGCCGGTGGTTTTGTGTTGCGGGGGCACCGCGGTCGGCTTGGTTTCCTCTTGCGAGCGACCCGCGGAAACGGCGAAGGTGGCGAGGAGCAACGCGAGCAACGCAATCTTGCAGGAACGAAAAGTCATTTCTTGTCCTTAACTGTGAATTGTTGGGGTAACAGTAATGCGGGCAGGGTGCATTCGCAAGGACGTAGCTTGCTGCGAGCGGGACGGTACCCGCGTGGAACGTGGGTCGCGTCAATCCAATAGGCCGACATGGGCCAAGTGGGACGTGCTGTGCTGCTGCGAAAGCGTTGTTTCGGAGGGCGATGGTCATGTTCAGGAACGGATCGCAGTCCAGAAGCGCACGAGTTTATTTTTTTCTGCTCGCGAGTTTGTTTTGCTGCGCTGGAGTTTCGGCGCAATCGCAAAACCCTGCGCCACAGGCGGCGATGGGGAGGATTTCGCTCGACGTTGTGGTGACCAAGAAGAACGGGCCGCCGATCAGCGGATTGCAGCAGCAAGATTTCACGATTGTGGACGACAAGGCGACGCAGACGATCGCGTCGTTCCAGGCGATCGACGGGAAACAGGTACCGACGGAAGTGATTTTGGTGGTCGATGATGTGAACACGGGGATCGAGCGCGTGGCGTTTGAACGTTCGGAGATCGACAGAATCCTGAAGGCCGACGGTGGGCACCTGACGCAGCCGATGGCGCTGGCGTTTCTGACGGATTCCGGGATCCAGTTGCAGGAAGTGTTTACGACGGATGGGAATGCGCTGAGCGTTTCGCTCAATCAATACAAGCTGGGGCTGCATACGGTGTTGCGTACGGGCGGCGTTTACAGCGCGGAGGAACGATTTCGGCTTTCGCTCGATGCGATGTTTGAGCTGGCGACGCACGAGACGGCGCGGCCGGGACGCAAATTGATTATTTGGGTTTCTCCCGGGTGGCCGCTATTTTCGGGGCCCGGCGCAGAGCAACAGATGGATGCGAAGCAACAGCAGGGGATCTTCAACGATGTCGTGCGGCTTTCGGGATTGCTGCGGCAGGCGCGCGCGACGGTTTACAGCGCCGATCCGCTGGGGGAGGCGGATTTTGCAGGGCGCGCGTTTCGCTGGGAGGCGTTTACAAAGGGCCTGGCAAAATCGAAAGACGCGGATTATGGAAACCTCGCGCTGCAGGTGGTCGCGGCGCAGAGCGGTGGGCTGGTGATGACGACGAGCAATGATCTAGCGGGCGAAATACGAAGGAGCATCGACGATGCGAACGCTTACTATGAGATTTCGTTTGTCCCGCCGTTGGGAGATCAGCCGCATCAATATCATCAGTTGCAGGTGAAGGTGGGGCAGGCGGGGCTGACGGCGCGGACGCGACAGGGGTATTATTCGCAGCCGTAGTCGTTGCGGTTACAGGTGTGGGTGCAATGCGTAAAGTCTGGCATTCGGCATGCCATGTAGAAGATTCCTGACGAAAAAGGAGAATGGATGAAGCCAATTCTGCGGTTTTGCCTGTTGGCCGGCTGCGGTGTTGCGTCGATCATGGCAGCGCCCCAGCCTCCACAGAAAACGTCGATGGAAAGTTCCCGGGCGAATCGGTCGAAAGCCACGATTGAGGGCCTGGTTCGAGATGTTGCATGCCCCGTTCAGAACCTGGATGGAAACGCGACCAGCATGAGCATGGAGTGCGTGATGGGTTGCGTGAAGGGCGGTTCACCGATCGCGATTTTGACGAAAGGTGGCGACCTGTACCTGCCGATCTCGGACAAAATGCCGGACTACGATCAGCGGCAGAAGCTGATGCCCTTCGTGGGAAAATATGTGCGTGCTAGCGGCATCGTATTTGAGCGGCACGGGACGCGCGCGATTGTTATCGCGGATATTGAGGAAATGAAGGAAGTGCATGTTAGGAACGATGCGGAGTAACCCGCATCCCCGTGTTTTGCCTGACTTCGAAAGCTCTCCATTTTCTTGACGGGGTAGGCTTATGCAAACGGGAAAACTGCTACACCAAGAACACGACGAGAGTCAGGCTTGGAGCAGTCTGTCGGCCACCGCAATCAATGCGGCCAGCGGTTCGTTTTTTGCAAGAATCGCTGTCACGCCTTTAGCGCGCACATCGAGAATCGATACCGCATCGGCAAACACCGTGTATAGGATTATCGGTGTATCCGGAAGAGTCTTTCGCAGTTCCGGAGCGGATTCGAGACCGTTCATGACCGGCATCGATAGATCGAGAACAATGAGCCGCGGCCGGTGGCTGCGCGCCAGGTCTATCGCTTGATGGCCATTCTCAGCTTCAGCGCAGACGGTGAATCCGTTGAGGGTGAATTCTTCGCGGAGCTCATTGCGAATGGCGGCGCTGTCATCAACAATGAGAACGGTTTTTGCGGATCTGCCCTCCGTTGCCATAGATGGACACTACCTTGTGATGCTACTCTCCGCCCTACGCATTTCTCCGTATAGGAAGCAGTGTTTACGCAATGCGAACACTTAGGGTTCGCTGAGAATTTTGGCGATTGTTGACGCCAGTTCCGCCCCTAAGCGGTTTTTGTCGATGAACCCATCCGCCAGGTTCCGCTGAGCACCGGGGAGCAACTCGTTGAAATCATGCTGGCTGACGATCACGACTTTGATTGTCGGCATCTCAGACTTGATTGAAGCAGCGATTTCCAGGCCATTTGTCCCCGGCATACTTACATCGAGAAGTATAAGGTCGGGCTGGAGAGCTCGCGCTTGTTCGAGCGTCTGTGCTCCGTCCGACACCTGGCCGCACACTTCCCATGCATTGTCGCCTATGATCTCGGCGATGCCTTCCCGGACTAAGGCATTGTCATCCGCAATGAGGATTCGCATAAACCGTTGCTTTAGCCACAGTAGCCAGATGGATCGATCGTTACTTGGTCGCGCCGCTCGGCAACGACCTCCCTGCCTAGAGTAAATATAGCGGCAATCGTGGTCCCTGAACCGTTCGATTCGATTTTCATCTCGCCGTTAAATTGCCGGACCCTCTCGCGCATTCCCCTAATACCTACACCTGCACCCCCAGCCTGAATTTCGGCCAGACGTTCCCTGGATATTCCTTTCCCTTGGTCCGCGACCTCGATTCTGATTCGACCTTCGTCCCGGCCGATCCGGATCAGTGCCGTCTTGCTGCCAGAATGGCGGTGAACATTGGTGAGGCATTCCTGGATCAACCGGAAAATCACCAACTCCATAGCCTGCGATAGGCGTCCGAGGTTTTCGGAAATGCTGAGGCGGATGTCAATACCACCACGTTCGCTCAGTCCGCGCACATACCAGGGCAGAGCCGCCGCGAGACCGCTTTCGTCGAGCAAGGGGGGATGCAGAAGATAGGAAGTTGTGCGAATGTCCTGATTGAGCTTATCGAGAAGTCCCTGAATGACTTCCGGGTCCGACGTAAGTTCGGGGGCAGTCTGTTTTATCTTCTGCAATAACCGCTGCATTTTCATGTTCACGACTGTCATGGTTTGTCCAGCAGTGTCGTGCAGTTCCCTCGCGATATGTCGTCTTTCCTCGTCTTGAACGCTCAAGAGGCGTATCGACAACTCGAATACTTCTGCGCTGCGTCTTTCGAGTTCGCGTGTGCGCTGGCGCACTTTCGCCTCTAGGCTGTCGTTGAGGATGCGCAGTTGCTCCTCGCTCTCGCGAAGTGCCCGCTCGCTGAGTCGCTGTTGGGTCATGTCGTTGTTTGTCTCAAGAATGAATAGCGGATTTCCAGCGGAATCACGATCAAGAGCCCAACGGCTGGCTGCAATAAGTTCGCGCCCGTCTTTCCTCTTGTGGACAAGCTCACCGCTCCAGCGGCCACAGCGCTGCAGAGTAGCTTCAATGACATCGAGTGGCTCCGGAAACACCGTCTGAAACAGGTCATGACTTACACAACCGATGGCTTCCTCAGAGGAATATCCATACATTTCATTCGCCCCTCGGTTCCAATATGTAATCCGATCGCTCATATCTCGGATAACTACTGCATCGTTGGTTAAATTCAAGAGTCGAGCCTGCTCGGCTAGGGCGCGTTCGATACGCAGACGTCCGCCGATGTCCCTCGCTACTTTGCTCGCACCCACGACTTTGCCTGAGCTGTCACGCAGAGGCGAGACAGTCAGTGAAATCGCCACGGGCGATCCGTCTTTGCGTCGCCGGATCGTCTCGAAATGTTCGATTCGCTCCCCGCGTCTAAGACTTTCAATAATCCTCGTTTCTTCGTCAAGGCGGTCGCGGGGCATGATCAAGGTAATCGGCTGGCCTAATGCTTCGTCTTTGCTGTAGCCGAAGAGGCGTTCTGCCCCTTGGTTCCAGCTCGTAATGATACCGTCGAGGGTCTTACTGATGATCGCGTCGTCTGAGGATTCAACGATAGAAGCAAGCAATACACTAGCTCGGTCCGCGCGCTGCCGCAGGAGAGGTAATTCGTCGATGATTCGCTGTCCCACGCCGCCCGCCTCCGGGTCGTTGAGGATGCAATCGGCTAGCGCCTGATGTGTCGCCAGTACATGATTTATGCCGTCGTCAAATTCGAGCTCATGGTGTATCTGGGTCCAGTAGTGAGCCGTGCGGATAAACGCGAGGAATAGCGCGAGATTCTGAAAGTCGATTGGACCGAAGAGTCGCTCTAATTCTTGCTGACAGCGTTCCGCGTCGGGCGTTTGCAAGAAAACATGGCCTGCAAACGCGAAAACCGCTGCCTCGATTTCGGAATCGCAAGCGGGAATTTCAGTGAAGGGAGAGATGTTTTGTGAAAGTAGAAAATAAGGAGCCAGCTCCGCTCCGCGAGGAAAGGGGCGCTGGAGCAAACCGACAACCTCTTCAACGGTGTTCAGGGCCGATTGCGCATCGCCCGAGGGTCGTCCCAGTCCGATCAGAAATCCCATGTGCCGCGCGATGCAGTAGCGGACTTCACAAAACCGGCTCAGGTGGACGAACAACCTCTCTTTGAAGAGAGACGGTAAAGGATTGTCGAGATACGCAAACCTAGCAAACCCCCAGAGATTTTTTGTGATTTCGGGGGTTTCAGGACAGAGTTGAAAAAAATTCGGCAGAACGCCAAAGCGCTTTTCGACCTCGAATTCCAGAGCAGAAGTCGGTTGACGGCGGTTTGGCAGTGACTGAAGTGGGTCCATGTCGGGTTGGCGTGCGCCGGAGCGGGGCTCGATACAGCTTCGGCATCCGCTCACATTCTCCTAGTTGCCAAAATTTTACAAGGCCCAGCCGTTCTTGGTGCGAATTCTAGTTTGGTCTCCTGTACCTTTCCATACAAACTTGCCTGTAGTCGATGACCACCCCGCCGTTGCCGGTGCCCCTCGGAAGTCATTGGAACCGTTGGAGATCCGCTCTTTTTTGCTCGCTTACTTTATTTAGGTCAGTCTGGCTGGGATCGGAGCCATCGAAGTCGCTGCAATCCAGCCGGGCTTATTCGGTATTGCAGTGTGCCCTTGCGCCACGGCCGCCTCTCCAGAAGCCCGAACCGCGATAGCCTCTTGAGGTACGACCAAGTGGACCGGGAAGGGTAAAAATTGGTTCGTCGAGCAACATCGATGGGTCGGAACCATTCACCGGAAGGCGAAACACGCCCATACTCTGAGAGTTTTAATCGCCAAGCGACTCGCCGAGCGAGCAGCGAAGGAATTAAAACGGGAGGAATTAGCAGAGCAAATCGCGCAGGAAGAACGAAAAGTTCAGGAGCTTCTGGGCTGGGTTAGGGATTGGAGACGAGCTCAATCAACGAGCGAGTTTACAGGCGCACTAGAAAAGGTCTGGGAGCAGGCTCGGAAGGAACTCTCTCCTGAAACACAGGGCCAACGCCGCCCAGTCTGAGCGCGAGACTCATTGCCGGACCGTCATAGCATCCTCACGAACCCTCAGAGGGCGGCGCTCAAGCCCCCGCTTCGTATGCTTTTTCCTCGCTTATGACTGATGGGTTGCTTGTTGGTAGCGGTACACCAACGTGAAGTTTCGTACCGTGTAAGGGCTCGGATTCGATCACAATGTCTCCGCCAACCAGCCTCAGGCGCTCGCGCATGCTGATTAGACCAAGACCAGCCGCTCCCTTTGTAGGCTCAGTTTCGAATCCAACACCAGCATCCGAGATGCAAAGCTCAATGCGAGCACCTCGACCAGACAGCTCTACCGCGGCTTCTGAGGCTCCGCTGTGCTTCACGACGTTCCGCAAAGCCTCCTGGACGATCCGGAACAAGCATAGCGTCACATCCTTCGGAATCGGTCCAGGGATGTCTTTGTGGACAAACTGAACTCGCACTTTGTGCTGCTCAGAGAATTCTCTGCACAAGCCCCTCACGGAGGCCATCAGGCCGAGAGTGTCCAGTTTGGATGGGTGCAATTGGTGGGACAAGTCGTGGATGTTGGAGGAAATTTCCGAAGCTATTTCCGAAATACTATGCAGTTGTTGTCGAGCCTTGGACGACAGCTCGGCCGTGTTCCCCTGCTCAAATTGTTCGAGCTCGATTTGCAGGAGCGCCAGCCGTTGACTGAAATCGTCGTGTAACTCTCGGGCAATGCGGGTGCGTTCTTGCTCCTGCGCGTCGATCAGGCGACCACTCAACTGTTGCAGCGAAGCTTCTGACAACTTGCGTTCCGTAATGTCGACACACGAGCCGATATAGCCACAGAAGGCGCCATCGGATTCGAACCTCGGAACGCCGTAGTCAACAATCCAGCTGTATTTTCCATCAAAGCGACGCAGGCGGTACTCCCATTCAAAATCTGCTCGAGCGTCAAATGCTGCCGAATAAATGGCGAGACGCCTGTCCAAGTCGTCTGGATGCACCCCCGAGGCCCATCCATCTCCCAGCTCCTGTTCCATCGATCGGCCGGTGAAGTCTAGCCAACCCTTATTGAAAAAGACGCACAACTTGTCCGTTCCCGCCATCCAGATCAAAGCAGGAGCGTTATCGGCCACCAATCGGAAGCGTCCTTCACTCTCGCGTAGCACTTCATCGGCTCGCTTGCGCCTCAAGGCATTCGAGAATATCTCAGCCAATGCCCTAATCTGCTTTATCACATCGTCCGTCCAGGGCACCTGATGCTTTGTGCTGACAAATGATATGAAACCAAGAGCCTCGCCACCCGCTGTTAGAGGAACCAACGCTGCGGACATGGCACCGTGCTGCCGGAGGTACTCCTTTTCGGGAGATGCTTCTTCTTCATGAAGTCCGGGCGAGGCCGATGCAAGTACCACTTCGCCGCGCAGAAGGCGGTTCATCCAGTGAGGAAATCGTGTGGCTTCCACGACCGATGGAGACGGGTTGATTCCCTTAGCGGTCCAGGAAAATGTTGCAATCAACTCCGTCTTCTTTGCAGAAAACTCGCGGAATGTTATCCGCTCAATGTTGAAGAACTCAGCAATCCGGCCTAGATTCTTCTCTATATTCGCATCGACCTGATCCTCGGGCAGGTTGATGAAGGTTGTCGAAAGGTCGGAAAGCAAACCTTCGAACCTTAGGCTCTCAACGAGGGATGCTTCGACCTTTCTCCTTTTCGCCCGTTGCCACAATAGTCCGAGAATCAGCAGCAACTGTGCGGCGATGACCGCAATGGCCGCGATGACATATTTTCGGTACTGTTCCCAGAAAGTAGGTTCCCGATTTAGCACCACACTGCCCAACGGCAGTGCCGACTCTGGAATTTGCCATCGGTGGAGCGCTCGCCAATCCACACGGACCTGAAGGTCGGTGGCGTACACGACGGGGATGTTATCCGCTCGTTCACCTGACAGTATCCGTGCTGCGATTTCCGCCGCCCACAAATCCTCTTTTATCACGTCCTCGTATGCGCCGCCGATGCAACCGTTTATACAAAGCGACGGGAACGAGGAATAGGTCGGCAGGCGCTGTGAAATCGCGGTAACAAGATCCCAGGTTCCGAACTCTGGTTGGCTCGAAAATTGTGGAAAGGCTTGGAATAGGACAACCGTATGAGGAGGAAGTGCGGCAATTCTTTCATATAATTGATGGTTTGGAGGTCCAACAACGTCGATCTCCGCCACTTTGTCCTGATGCTGAAGAAGCTCAGCGTGTGCGACTGCCACAAATCCTTTGTCCCAACGCGTATCGCCGGCGACGACTGCGATCGTCTTCGTATCTGGCTCGAGACGGAGCATTAGATCGATCGTCTCCCGAAAACCCCAAGGACTTGCGACGCCGGTCACCCCTGGCCAGATCTTCTGGTTTTTGAGATCCCCCGCGCCGACCGCTACGAAGACAATCGGCACACCGGGAAATATTTTGTCGCGGTATTCTACCGCGAAGTGAAGCGCCGCGGGGTTACATGCGATCACAACATCCAGCTTGACCTGTGCATACCTGCGTCGAAGAGTCTCCGACATGCTCTCCCTAAAGGACTTCTCTTCCACTTGCGGGTCTTCCAGGAATGCGTCATAGAAAGTGATCGCCCCCGGAACACGAGCACGCAACGGGGGCTCAATCAGATCCAAAAACGACTGGTTAGTTTGAATGGAGCTGAACAGTACCAATACGTTCTTCTCCCTTGGTTGCCCCAAAGCGGCGGAACTAGAGAGAGCACACGACGGAATGGCAAAAATTGTAAGCAGCGCAAGCGCGCAGAGGTTGATGATCCCCGCGAAGGGTTGCAGTCGGCAAAGTGCCCAGCATCCCCGAGAAGCGGGAGTCCTCGGCCCGGATGTTCTGGAAAATAACAGCATACCTAGGCCTTCCGCCGTGAGGGCTTTCGCTGCTGAGGTGTCGGTGAACTGGTGGCCTTTTAAGCTGCTACTGACGAATATAGACCAACTACCATCGCATTTGCACCATTCGCGGAGAAGCTCCCTTGATTCCAGCAGTACAACATCACATCCCAGGTGGTTTCCGTCGTTGCCTTTACGCAACCTTGTGCTTGTTCGAGCGCAATTTCGAAATGCAACAGGAGGGATGAGTCAACAAGTTAAGTGCCTTCCATGAAAAGGCCGGTATGAGTCATCTCTAACAATGTCGGTCGTGTCCAACACTTTTTGAACATACTTCTCCGTCGACTTAAAAGAGTGTTTTCCCTTCGCTTCCTTCGATGTCTTTCTGATTGAGCCTGGACAAGTACGGTTCGTTCGTAATCTAGGGGTCGGCTTCAGTCCGACCCAAACATCTCTTCGATCAAAACTTCGACCATGATTAGTTCTTCGAACTCCCTCTCACGAGGGAGCGGGATGCTCCATCAAGTGGACAACGCTTTACCACACGCCATGTCCGGTACCGAGCTATCCCGCGTGCGAACCGAACTCCGGCTCCTTCCTCCCGAAGCCTATCAATAAAAGTTTGATCGCGTCGAGGGAGCCGACACTGTTATGCAATCAAGTGCATAGGAAGCCCAAGCCAGGGGTGTAGCAGTTTTCCCGGCCGTATAAGCCAACCCCTCCATTTTCTTGACGATTTGCGCGGGGGTCGACTACACTTACTGGTTTGGAAACGGCTGCGTGTGCGGCCTGTGGATGGTTGTCTGCGCAAGCGGATAACGATGTGCGTGTGATGCGCGAGCGATTCGGCGAAATGCGGAGTGCGCGCGGCACGTATTACGAGCAGCGGGAAAAACGAGAAGGGGGATTGTTTTGCCAAAGAGGACATATCAGCCGCGGAAACGACGGCGCGCGAAGACACACGGATTTCGAGTACGCATGAAGACGGTCGGCGGCCGCAAGGTGCTTGCCGCCCGCCGCAAGAAGGGACGCCATCGGCTCACACCCGAGTAAGCCGGAGGGCCTGGAGTTTCCCCGCGCGGCGCGGTTGGTGCGGCGGGGAGAGTTTGATGCCGTGTATCGCACGGGCAAGCGCCGCTCGAATTCCCACTTCACTGTATTTTTTCGCGCCAACCAACTACCGCAAAGCCGCTTCGGCTTCAGCATCAAAAAGGCGATCGGCGGCGCGGTGGTGCGCAATCGCATCCGGCGACGGGTGCGGGAGGTCGTGCGGATTCACCGGCAAGAGATCGCGGCGGGATGGGATTTCGTAGTGCATCCGAAGAAGGCTGTGGCGCGGGCGGAGTTCGAGTTGTTGACGGCGCAGTTTTTACAGCTGGTGCGGAGCGGGATGTGATGATGGCGAGCGCGAAAGAGCGAAAGGCAGCTGGCGTTGGTCCCGGCGCGCGAGTCGGGTTGTTTGCGCTGCGATTTTACAAGGTGTATTTGTCGATCTTGTTTGTGGGGAATTGCCGGTTTACGCCGACCTGTTCGCAGTATTCGTATGAGGCGCTGGAACGGTTTGGGCTGGCGCGCGGGGCGTGGCTGACGCTGAAGCGACTGCTGCGATGCCATCCGTTTTCGGGAAAGTTTGGATTTGATCCGGTGCCGGAGTGCTGGCACGAGCACGAGGCAGCGCCGGGAAATGAGTTGTCACCATCGTTGGAAGCGCCTGGACCGGATTTCTGTACGTCTGCGGCCGGCCGTCATGAGGTTCACATTTGAGCGAGCCGGAAAAACCAAAATTTGGGCATGAAATGCGGCTGTTGGCAGCGTCGCTGCTGTCGATGGGCGTGATTTTGCTGTGGACGAAGTTTTTCGCGCCGAAGGCACCTCCGCCGTCGAACCTGGCGAATCGTGGGGCGCAGAGCGCGCCGGCGACGCCGGGGAATGCGGCGATGGCGCCTGCCGCAGGCGCGGATGCGATGAAGGCGGCAGCCGGGAAGGCGAAAACGCTGGGCAAGCCGGGAGCGGGCGCGGCGTCCGCGCAGCCGGCTGCCGTGGCGGCGAAGGCGGACACGCAGGAACATGCCGTCGTGGTGGAAAACGATTTGTACCGCGTAGTGTTTTCGAATCGCGGCGCGGTGGTGAAGAGCTGGGAGCTGAAGAAATATCTGGACGATTCGAAGCCGCAGAAGGTGCTGGACGTGGTGCATCCGGAAGCGGCGCAGCAGACGGGCGGCTGGCCGTTTGCGCTGATTCTGAATGATCCGCAGCTGCAGGCGGCGGCGAACGATGGGCTGTATGAGGTGGCGCCAACGCCGGCAGCGGGGAACGACCCGGAATTTTCGTGGAGCGACGGCCACCTGGAAGTCACGAAGAAATTTCATTTCGATAATTCGTACGTCGTACGCGTCGATACGACGGTGAAGCTGGACGGCGAGCCGGTGACGGCAGGGCTGGCTTGGCTCGGCGGGTTTGGCGATTTGACGGTGCAGAATCCGTCGCCGATCGATTCGACGTCGGTGTTTTACGACGAGAACGGGAAGCTAACGCTGATCGCGGCGAAAAAGCTGGATGACGCTGCGAAGGTGGGCGCGGGCGTCTGGCAGGGCGGCAAGGACTGGGCGGGCATCGAGGATCGATATTTCACGGCGGCGTTTGTGCCCGGCAACGGCGCGGCGCCGGGGACGCTGGAAGCGCGCTACTGGCGCGACTCGCGCAACGTGCAGGTCGATGGCAAGGATGCGCAGGAAGCGGTGCCGCAGATCGCGACGGCGATCACGCAGGTGGGCGGACAGTCGGCGGGGCTGCGGGTGTACGTCGGGCCAAAAGACTACGACGACCTGAAGAAGATGCGGCCGCCGCTGCATTCGCTGGTGAATTTTGGCTGGCTGGAATTTATCGCGGATCCGCTGTTCCACGGGTTGAAGTGGCTGCACAACTACATCCCGAACTGGGGATGGGCGATCGTGGTGCTGACGCTCGTGATCAACATGCTGCTGTTCCCGCTGCGCATTTCGAGTTATCGCACGACGCTGAAGATGCAGCGCGTCGGGCCGGAAATCAAGCAGATCCAGGACAAATATAAGAAGTACTCGATGCGTGATCCGCGCAAGGCGGAGATGAATAAGGAGGTGATGGCCGTATACAGCCGGGAAGGCATCAACCCGGTGGGCGGCTGCTTCCAGATGTTTTTGCAGATGCCGATCTGGTTTGGACTGAACTCGATGTTGCGGTCGGCGATCGAAATGCGGCACGCGCGATGGTTTGGATGGATCACGGATCTTTCGGCGAGGGATCCATATTATGTGCTGCCGATCACGATGGGCTTGTCGATGTACCTGGTGTCGAAGATGACGCCGATGACATCGACCGATCCGCAGCAGCAGATGATGATGAAGGTGATGCCGATCACGATGGCGGGAATCTTTATGATCTCGCCGATTTCGAGCGGGTTGGCGGTGTATATTTTGACGAGCAGCCTGGTGGGAATTTTGCAGCAGTGGTGGCTGAACAAGCAGCATCCTGTGACGGCGGTGGTGCCGGCGGGCAAGGGCGGGAAGAGTAAGAAGTGACGTTGGGTTAGGCTAGGCCGGGAAGACCGGGCTGGATTCGTCTTCTACAGATTTGCACTACGGATTGCTGTTCTCCTATTTGGAATTTTTCTTCGCAAGGAAATCATTCATGCCTCCAGGATTAATCAAGGACGGGCAGCTCGACCGAGTCGCCGCGGCGGACGCACTGCGAAGATTTCTGGAGGAAACGGTGCGAACGGCCGGATTTCAGCTGAAGGTCACCGTGAGCGTGGTCGCGCCGAAGGGCGAGGATAGCGCGGCTGGCACGGGTCACGACGAGGAAGTCATCGCTGATCTCGACGGGCGCGACAAGGAGTTGTTGCTCGAGCGCGGCGCGGAGCTTTTGCGTGCGCTGGAGCATTTGGCGTTTCGGGCGTTGCGGCTGGAGCCGGCGTTTCACGAGAAAATTCATCTCGACAGCGGCGGGTATCGCGCGTTGCGATTTGAAGAGCTGCGTATGACAGCGAGGGTTGCGGCCGAGCGTGTGCAGACCTCGAAGCAATCATTTCGGCTAAATCCGATGTCGTCGCGCGAACGGCGGATCGTGCATCTCACGCTGAAAGAGATGCCGGGCGTGCGGACCGAGAGCGTGGGCGCAGGCGAGGAGCGGCAGGTGGTGATTCATCCCGCGGATGGCACGGGCGGAGTTGCGCGGAGATAATGCCGTCGCAGGGTGCGGCGGGCTTGATTTTGGTTTTTATTTTGCTTTTAAGTGCGGCGTTGGACGGCGAAGCTCCTTCCTGCTTTTCATCCACTCGATTTGAAAAATGAGAGAGCGTTAGCTTGGTGAGCTGCGGAGTTTACTTGCGCCAGCCTTGCGACAACACTTTTCCGTTTGCGTCGAAGCGGACTACATACGTAAACGGGTCCGGACCTTGGGAGCGAGCGTGTGGAAACCGTATGTCGGAAAATTCGACGACGGCGACGTCGCCCTCTTTGTGAAAGCGCGTGACAGGGAAGCGCGCGAACCAGAAATACGTTTCAACTTGTGGCAGGCGGCCGGAGGCGTCGATGAACGAGTTTTCGGGGGCGTTGGGGAAAAAACTGTATTCGATCGGAAACATTTCGGGGCGTGATTGGTTTGCCCCGGAGGGCGAGAGATCGATCGAGACCAGAGAATTGTTGGGATCGGCGGTGGGGCTGCCGAAATTGATGCGCGTTTCGTAGACGCCGTGCGGCGAGAGGATCAGGCCATCCCAATGCGCTACCGACGGCGGAAGGGGAAGGGCGGCGAGCGATTGCACTTCGATGTGCTGCGACGCAGCAAATTTTTTCACACGCGCGAGCGCGGCGTTGTGCGCGAAGAACGCGGCGACGAGATACGCGACTGCGAGAACCAGACCCGCACGATTCCATGTGGAGCGCTGGAGGCGTAGGCCGAAGCCTCGCATCGATGGAAGAAGAAATACCGCGGCGAGAATTACGATCGTTAGGGAAATATACGTGTGAGAAATCGGCGCGCCGACAATTTGTCCAATTCCCGCGATGGCTAGCGTGGCGGTGACCGAAATAATCCAGCACGAGAGCGCGCGAGGCCGCAAACCATCCGGCTTTGCGTAAATCCAGGCGAGGAGTTGCGGGATGAGAAGAATCGCGCTGAACGTGAAGTCGACGATGAAGATCAAGTCCCACGTGGGGCGCGCGTACTGCAGTGGCGACCAGATCATCGTCCCGAACGACGTGGCGAGGTCGAGAAAAATGTGACTGGCGATTCCTACAGCGTAAATGCCGGTCAAAGAAGCGAATGATGGCGCGTCCCAATTTCGCCAGCGAACCAACGCACGCGTGATGGCAGCAAGAAGCAACGCCCACAACGGCAAGCAGAGCAGCGAATGCGTAATGCTGCGATGCCACGTCATGATGAGCATGTCGTTGTGCGAGAACGTGCCGCGGAACGTGTCGGCGTCGGGAAAAATGGCACCGACCATCAGTGACCAGGTGATGATGCGGCCGCGATTCAGCGGACGACGCGTGAACATTTCGTCGCCGCGAAAAATAGATTTGCCGAGGAGCGCACCGGCGATGCCGTGAGTGATCGTGTCCATGAGTGTGAGCGGCTGGGAAAGTATACGAGCGATGCGCCGTGCGCCGGCAGAAATTCTTTGCGGCGTCAGCGAACAAAAATCAGCGGCGAGCGTTTTGGAATCACGCGGCCGATTTGTCGCGCGGCAACACCGTGACGATGAAGGGCGGCAAGTGCCGCATCGACCAATTTGGAATCAACTGCAGCGAGCAGACCTCCAGAAGTTTGCGGATCGAAAAGCAGGTTTTGATATTCGAGCGAAACGCTGTCGGCGAAACCTACGCAGTCACCAATGAACGCGCGATTATTTCTTAGACCGCCGGAGAGATGTCCGTCGCGCGAAGCTTCGAGAGCGCCGGGAAAATATTCGAACGCAGCGTGATCGATTTCGAGAGAGACGGGGGCGATGCCGCGCGCTGGATCACCCAGCGACATTTCGCGCGCGTGACCCAGAAGACTGAAGCCCGTGACGTCGGTGACAGCGCGAACCGGGTTTAGTACATCTGAACTCGCGATGAATTCCTGCAGCGCGTGCGATGCCGCGCAATTCAGAGTTGTCATTGCCTGCACCGCCGCGAAAAGCGATTGCGACGACGCGGCATTTTTTTTCAGCGCAGTCGTGATCACTCCAGTACCAAGAGGCTTCGTAAAAATCAGCGCGTCATTTGCGCGCGCGCCGACATTTCTCCACACGCGATCGGGATGAATCACACCCGTGACCGCGTAGCCGAACAACATGTCTTCATTGCGAATACTGTGGCCACCGATAATGCTGCACTCCGCTTCCTGCATCTTTTCCAAGCCGCCGCGAATGATCGCTTCGAGAATTTCGGAATCACCGTTCTCTGGAAATCCTACGATCGACAATGCAGAAATCGGACGACCGCCCATGGCGTAAACATCACTGAGCGCATTCGCTGCGGCGATCTGTCCGAACAGGTGCGGATCGTCCACAATCGGCGTAAAAAAGTCTACGGTCTGCACAAGAGCGAGATCTGCAGAGAGTTTGTAAATTCCAGCGTCGTCATTCGTGTCGAACCCGACGAGGACATTCGGATCGGTCTGTCTCGGGAGCTTTCGCAGTACGGCATCGAGCGTTGCGGGATTGAGCTTCGCGGCGCAGCCGGCTGCTTTCGCCATTGTAGTGAGCTTAACGGTCATCGTCGTCGATTGTCCTTCCCCATTGGCCGACCTATTGTAAGAGATGCGCGAGATCTTCGCGCCGTGATTCGCCTGGAGCGCGGTATTTTCAAAGTCCATCCGCCATGCTGCAAACCCGACGTTGCGTTGCTTCACGTAAACGTGATTTGATCGCGCATGCCCTGGGACGTGTGCGTCATTCTATTTGTGCTCGCGGTGATCGTGCCGTGGCGTGGCAGCATTCGGCTAAAGCTGTTGTTGTCGAAGCCTCGCCTGGAGCCGGGACAGCGAATCTCACTCTATTTATCGACGATTGGCTTCCAATGGATCGCTGCAGGTGTGGCGGCTTGGCGGTCGTGGGCGCATGGATACTCGGCCGCGGAGCTAGGACTGGGGAGCGGATCAGGAACATGGATCATGCTCTCTGCAACGATCGCCGGAACAGCGATTCTAGGAGTGCTGCATTGGTTGAATTTTCGAAGAATGAGCGGACAGCTCGATCGAGTTCCGCGAATACGGGCGATGGCCGAGCGGATCCTTCCACAATCCGGCCGGGAGTTGATTCCATTTCTCGGTTTGGCGCTGACGGCAGGGATTTGCGAGGAGTTCGTGTACCGCGGATTCGCAATGGCGGCGTTTGCGCGCGCGGGATTCCCGATTTGGGCCGCCGTCGTGGTATCGTCCATCCTGTTCGGCGCGGCACATCTCTATCAAGGTCGTGGTGGAGCGATCGGGACTAGCCTACTCGGGCTGTTGTTCGGGACGTTCCGTTCGATACTCGGCAGTTTGATACCGGTGGTCGCTTGGCATGCGGCCGTGGATGTGGTTGCGGGTATCGCCGGGCCGCGCTATCTTATTCACAACACATCAGTTACTCGTGATGTAATCGGTTCGTGATCCTTCTAGGACTGGAGCAGTGATAAAGCTATGTCCCCCAGCGTCCCCGTCCCGCCTTCTTCTGACACGATTCAACGAGCCTTGGCAGAGTTCCGCGTCCCGGTAAACGAAGTGCAAGTCCAGCAAATTCAGCAATATATGAGCCTGCTGCTGAAGTGGAACGAGAGTGTCAATCTCACCGCGATCCGCGATCCATTGGAGATTCTGTATCGTCACTTTTGCGAGTCCATGTACGGGTCGACGGTGTTGGGTGTCGACCACCGTCGGCTGGCCGACCTAGGATCGGGGGGCGGCTTTCCTGGACTGCCTTTGAAGATTATTCGACCGGAATTGGAAGTCTGCCTCATTGAATCGAATGTGAAAAAAGCCACTTTTCTGGCGGAGGCCGTGCGCGAACTCGGACTGAATGGAGCGAGAGTCCTAGTGAGTCGCTATGAAGAGCTTGGAGAGGAAATTACGCCACTGGATGTCGCTTGTGCGCGTGCGCTTGGCGAGTTCTCTTCGTTTTTGACTTGGGCGGCATCGGATGTGATCCGGGCTCGAAAAGTGGCTCTTTGGATTGGTGGTCGAGATCTGGATGAAATTCGAGCGAACGAACAATGGACATGGGCGGAACCCGTTCACATACCGCATTCTCTCCGGCGATTCATTCTCGTCGGTTCGCGCAAAGACGACTCGTCCGAGGCGTCACTTTGGCTTGGGACGGCCTACCAGACGTAAAGATCGATCTCATTGGCTTTGGACGCCTATGCGATAGCGCTGGACAATCCGTCGAAAAACTGGTCTGCGAAGTCGCACGATGACCTAATCATGTGGCGCGAATGTTCCACGTGGAACATGAATGCAATGTTTTGGGGACGAGCTCGACGATCCCGAAGGGGAGCGTTCCACGTGAAACAAATTCATCGCGCTGTGACTGAAGGCACTCCAAGTCGGCACCTCTAACCAGCGGCCTACGATGTTTCACGTGGAACAGCGTATTCGACCACTGTACAGGCCGGTCCGCGTCAAGAGGCTCCGGCATTCGACCGAGGGTCGCTCCAGGAAGCAGCGTCCAAGAAATCGAAGTAGCAGGTATCGATTCCGGTGCAGACCTCTCTCCAAGTGCAATTCATCAAGATGATGTTTCACGTGGAACGTTATCCCAAGTCCGTGGGCCTCGGTTCAAACAACCTACCGTCGAAGGTTTGGTTTGTGTCGGCTCAGGGAATCCCATCCTTAAGATTCTCGCCTCCTCGAGTCGTGGACCATCAACGAGCGTGACTCGAAATTCCAAGGTTCCACGTGGAACACCGACAGGGCCGCTCTCGGTACGTCATCGTTCGCATGGGTGTGCCGGATCCCGACGTTCTGAAGGAAAAGTTCCCAATCGTCGGCCACCCGACGAACCGTTGACGATGAACCCGTTCGAGCCCGAGTCCGATCAAATAGTTCCACGTGGAACACGGATTCCGTGAAATTTCCTCAATTCGTCGGATCGGATCGAATAAAACGCGAAAAAGAATCGAAACTCCTTGCATCGCGAAAAGGTGTCTGCTACGTTTTGCGCACGGGGGATTCTTGGCGAGGATTATCGCGGTTGCAAACCAAAAAGGCGGAGTAGGAAAAACCACCACTGCTGTAAACCTGGCGGCCTGCCTGGCAGCAGTCGAACAGCCGACACTTCTCGTTGATTGCGATTCCCAAGCCAACGCAACAGCCGCGATTGGCTTTCCCAAAGACCCCGCCCGTCACACCCTCTATCACACGCTCATTTTGAACGAGGCATTCGACAAGGTTGTCCAGAAATCCCAGGTCGAAGGCCTCGATGTGTTGCCCGCCGACAAAAACCTTGCTGGCGCCGCGGTTGAGCTTGTGACGGCGGAAAACCGCGAGTATCGGCTACGCGGGATCCTCAACGGCATCAGCGATCGATACAGATTTATGATTCTCGACTGCCCGCCGGCGCTTGATCTTTTGACTTTGAATGCGTTGGTTTCAGCCAATGCGGTTTTGGTACCGATTCAGTGCGAATATCTGGCTTTAGAAGGCGTTTCGGAGCTTCTGGATACTCTGATGCGAATTCGGCGCACGCTGAATCCGAAACTAGAGATCGAAGGCATCCTGCTCACGATGTATGACGAGCGAACCACGCTTTCGCGGCAGGTCGCGACGGATTTGCGCAGTTTCTTTGGCGCTCAAGTCTTCCAGGCGCTGATTCCGCGCAATGTACGGCTGGCGGAGGCTCCGAGTTTCGGTAAGCCAATTATCTTCTATGACATTCACAGTAAAGGGGCCGAAGGCTACACCCAACTTGCTAAGGAGGTCATCCTCAATGACGAGAAACGCACTGGGCAGGGGGCTCGGAGCGCTCATTCGGGAACCTGAACCGCAGATCCCGGTCGAGTCACCGCCGCCACCCTCATTTGCAACAACATCTGGCGGAGCCGCAGCAGCACCCGCACGTGACGGCGCGCCGACAGGTGGGCCACTTCAGATCGACATCGACTTAATTGATCCGAGCCCTTTCCAGCCTCGCACTCGATTCCGAGAAGAAGCGCTCGACGAGCTGGCACGCTCGATCAAATCGAGCGGCATCATTCAGCCGCTTGTGGTGCGTTCGGTTGGCAATCGCTTCCAACTGATTGCGGGCGAACGGCGCTGGCGCGCTTCGCAGCGGGCCGGGCTGGACAAGGTATCGGTGATCCTCCGAGACGTTCCGGACGAGTTGGCGTTGGAAATGACGCTCGTCGAGAACATCCAGCGCGAGGATCTGAATGCCATGGAAGCGGCCCGTGCGTTCGAGCGGCTGATGGACGAATTTCAACTCACCCAGGAAGCGGTTGCCGAGCGTACTGGGAAAGATCGCGCCACGGTGGCAAACGCGGTTCGCTTGTTGAAGCTGGAACCGATTATCCAGGATTGGATCGAAGAGGGGAAGCTGACCGCAGGACACGGCCGTGGATTGCTGGCCGTGCAGGATCCGAAGATGCGCATGCGGTACGCCCAGCGTGCGGCTCGCGGCGGGTTGACGGTTCGGCAGATCGAACGGCTGGCGTCGCGGCGCTCTCGGGGAACGGGCGCCCCGGCTGAGTTTCACGTGGATGCCAATATTCGCGCTGCGCTTGAAGAACTGCAGCGCCACTTGGGAACGAAGGCGTTACTGCGGCAAAAGACGAGGGTGCGTCCGGGGCAGCTGATCCTGGAATATTATGACGACGCCCAGCTCATGAATATTTACGACCGCTTGATGCGCTAGGTTGCGGCGGCGCTTCTTTAAAACAACGCGCAGTCGTCGACCTCGATTGGCACCTCGCAAAGCCAGTCGGTAGCGTCTGTCCTGAGATTTCTGCCTTCGTTGCAATTTGCCTGTCCTGTTCTACGACGTCATCCAGTCCACCTTGCCACTCGATGTTCTTTCGATCAGGAATCTGTTTCGACAACTCACAATTTACGTTGCGTTGACTTGGGCCTGCATGGGGATAAAGTAGAAAGCTCACAGGGGGATGTCATGGCCTGGAAGTGGCCCGGCGCAGCAACGAACGGAAATGGCAGCGAAGAGTGGACTGGCTTTATTGACCAGGGCGTGACCCTCGAGGGAACACTTCAGCTCAAGGGCACCTTTCGCATTGACGGCCGAGTCAAAGGCAACATCATCTCCGAGCAGACGGTTGTTCTGGGCGAAGGCGCCCGCGTCGAAGGGCAGATCGAAGGAAATCGGGTGGTGATCGCTGGCCGGTTTGATGGCGTGATTTTTGCGCGGGGCCGCGTTGAGATTCAGGCCAAGGGCGTCGTTACGGGTGAGGTCCATGCTCCCTGCATGGTGATCGATCCCGGAGGGATTTTCGATGGACGCTGCCACATGCTGGCATCGTCGGACGCTTCGGCCGGAGTAACGATTCCGATCCGCGCGGAGCGCTCCGCCTAGCTCTGACCTGTTGCAGATTCTTTAGCCACCCAGATCCCGCAGACTGAAATCGATCCATTGTCGACGACCGACCATCGGATAGGCGCCCCGACCGACCTGTCTATCGCGGCCGAGTTGACACTTTCCGTGCGCCCCACTATCGTCTTGAGAGCATCGAGAAGTTTAAGGTTATGAGGTCGCTCTTTCGATGAAAATTCTTGTAGTTGGCGGTGGTGGTCGCGAGCACGCGCTCGTCTGGAAGCTCACGCAGAGCTCGCGAGTGGAGCACATCTGGTGCGCCCCGGGGAACGCCGGAATTTCGAAAGAAGCCGAATGCGTTGGAGCGGACGCGGGTGATGTATCGAGTTTCGTTGCTCTGGCGTCCAAGCTCGGGCCTGACTTGACGGTCGTCGGGCCGGAGTTACCGCTGGTGAACGGCATCGGCGACGCATTCGAGGAGCGTGGATGGCCGATCGTTGCGCCGTCCAAGCAGGCCGCACAGCTGGAGGGCAGCAAGATTTTCACGAAATTGTTCCTGCAACGGCATGGAATTCCGACGCCCAAAATGTACGGTGCGCACGACTCCTTTCCAGAGGCGCTTGCGGCTCTAAACTGGGCATCGTGGCCACTGGTGCTCAAGGCCGATGGACTTTGCGCCGGGAAGGGCGTGTTGCTCGCGGACGATCGGGCGGCTGCTGCGGAATTCCTGGAAGGCGCGCTTCGTGGAAATGCGTTGGGAGCCGGCGGCCACAAGATCTTGTTCGAAGAGGCGATCCAGGGCGACGAGCTTTCGTTCATCATCCTAATGGACGGCGAAACATATGCGCCTCTCGTACCCACGCGAGATCACAAACGCGTGTTTGAGGGCAACCAAGGACCGAACACCGGCGGTATGGGCGCGTATTCGAGCGACGATCTGTTGAACGAGTCCATGCGGAGCGTGATTCTCCGCGATATTGTTGAACCGACGATTCAAGGCCTGAAGGCGGACGGGATCCGCTATCGTGGGTTTCTCTACTTTGGGTTGATGCTCGCGGCATCCGGTCCGCAAGTGCTGGAATTTAATTGCCGACTGGGTGACCCGGAAACGCAAGCCATTGTTGCACGCATGGATTTCGATCTCGCCGAGGTCTTGGCCGATGTTGCCGCAGGACGGCTTGACGCTTCAAAACCTCGCTGGAAACCGGGCGCGAGTGTATGTGTCGTTGCAGCGAGCGGTGGATATCCGGGCAGATTTGAGACGGGAAAGCAGATCAACGGACTAACCGACGTTGACGGCAATACTGGTGTAAACGTGTTTCACGCCGGTACGAAGTTTTCTGGGAGTTCGGTAGTCACTTCGGGTGGACGCGTATTGGGTGTAACCGCGCAAGCGGCCTCCCTCGATACGGCTCTGAAGAATGCATATGCGGCGTTAGAAAAAATTAAATTCGACGGGATGCACTATCGTCGTGACATCGCGACAGCAAGCAGGCGCGTGGGTGTCGCAGGGGTTTAGCGAAGCGCATCATTACCCGGACTGCGGACGATGTCGCCAAGGAAGCAATCAAGCCGGAGAGCGGTTAGCACGGAGCGAACAAACACCCGCTATCGCTGCGGTTGAGGCCTCTTTCGCAGACTCGGCGCCTCGGGTGGGCGATCCTGTTCGTCTTTAGCTTTCTCTTCTTTACTTCGTTTCTCGACCGGCTCTTCCGGTGGAACGATCCAATCAAAGCCGCCTTGTTCTTCCATCTTGCCCATCGCAAAACTCGACTTCCCCACGATTAGGGGCAAAAGCGCGCGCATGAAATCCGTCGAAGCACCGACGTCCGCTTTCTGCGCTTGACCGCGACTGATTGCCTCGACGACCTTGGCGATTTTGGGGTCGCTGTCGCGTAGTTTCGCAACGCTCGGGTCGCCGCCCTGAATCAACTCCATCACCGTCGGCCCCTGAATGTCCGCGGGATAGCGAGTCTCGATCACAAAGCGCGGCGCCTTTTTTTCCGGCGGATAGATCTGCTCAAAGCGCGGACGCAAGATTCGCGTTTGCAGATAATCGGCGCGGGTGCCGATCTCGGATTGCTCGATGCGATATTCGACGGTCCAGACCTCGGGGCCGTAATGGTTCGGCGCGTAACCGATCACAACAATTTCGAAGAGCGGATCGTCTTTGCTCATTTCGACTTTGTGATGGAGCTGGCTGGTAAGCGGGCGCAGCCGCTCGAGAAAACTGACGCCAATGGCCTCCAGATCGGGTTCGGCCTGCGTCGGATCATGATAATAGTGCGGGTCGCGTGCGCCGACGGTACGGTAGTCTTTGTCGAGACGAATCGGCTTCGGGTCCGCAGGTTCGCGCCATTCCGACGCGCCGAGAAGTATACCGATGTGTGTAGCATCGAGCTGTAGAAGCCGTGGCGGAATGGATCCGGCCTCGACGGAGTGCTCAATCGTCGCAAACAGAATCACGTCGTCTTTGGTCACGTGGACGATGACCCGGCCACCCGCGAGGTTCGCGACGATCTCGTTTTCGGTATCCTGTTGCTGGGTCGCCCGGCCTGGCGACGGAGATATGGACGCTCCGGAGGCTGAGCACGTGCCCGCGTTCGATCCGAATGCGAACGCCGCGAGAAAAGCGACAATTGCGAGCCGAAGAAGATTCCGAAGGCCGGCGATAGTGTTCATCCGTTCAACCATTGTGTTCCCATGGTACGACTCCGGACGCCTGCCGAATCAAAAATTATCTCGACGCAGCGGACACCGCCGCGGCCGCGGCTCTTGCTTGCGCGAGCAACTTGTCCAGCGCCACCCGGTCCAAGTACGCGCCCCCGTAAGCAACCCCCGCGACGCTCTGCGTGTTCGCAATATTCTCGAGCGGGCTACGATCCAGCAAAACGAGATCAGCAATCTTGCCCGACTCGATTGTTCCAAACTCCTTTTCGCGCCCAAGAAATCGCGCCGCGCCAAAGGTCGCGACGGCTAAGACCTCGCCAGGAGTCAACCCGGCACGAACCAGTTCCACAAGCTCGCGATGCAAGCTTTCGCCCGTAAAAACGAACGGATCGAGAGAATCGGACCCTGCCAGGAGCGATATTCCGGCTTTATGCAATTCACCGGTTAATCGCCAATCATTGGTTGATTGTCTCGCCAGCCACGCGGCTCGCTCTTTCATCGACGCATCGCGCATGGATGCGCGCCATTGTTCGGCCAGTGCCGGCGGTACGTACGCTAGCTGCGGATCGTCGGCACTCCAATCATCTGGATGCGACGTGATGTCGAGCGAGGCGAGCGTAGGTGTCACCCAAGTCCCGTTGCGCTTCAAGGTAGCAAACAGCTGAGCCGCCTTCTCTTGACTGTAGGTTGCGTCGGAACGATGGGCAATTTGCTCCCAAGCCACGGAGTCGCCTTTGCTTTCGGCTTCGACCAGCTGACCGCGCAATTGCTGTTCGTTGGAGGAAAACGACAGCGAGAACCCGCTGTAAAGCAAGTGTTCGATGCTTCGCATGCCGGCGTTCGAGGCCTCGATCGCGCTGATTTGAAAGGGGAGATGACCAGCGAACGGAATGCTCTGCTTTTTGGACTCGTCAGCGATCGCGAAAAACACATCCGCGGACGGCACCGAGATAATCTTGATGAAATCGGCGTTCCGTTTCTTCAACTCCCGAACAGCCGCTCGCCCGGCTTCGGCATTCGGCACAGGATATTGCTCCGGGGTCTTTCCCTTCTCGCTGGCGAGGAACGGTCCGGCGGCCACGATGTGCGGACCCACTACGGTGCCGTTCTCGACGTCATGCTTCCAGGCGAGGAGAACATCCAGGTCGCCGCCCATGTCGCGCACGCCGGTAATTCCGTTTGCGATCAGCAACGGGAGGAGGACTTGTTTGCTCCACGCGGGATCGGCATTCAAGCCGGCAATGTGGACATGCATGTCCCACAAGCCCGGAATGAGAAATTTACCGTGGCCGTCGATGATCTGCGCGTCCTTCGGCGGTTTGACCCGAGAGGACGGACCGACCTCGGCGATTCGCCCGTTCGAGACCACCACAGTCTGGTCGGGCCGCGCCGTGTTCGTCGTCGAATCGATCACCGTCACGTGCGCTACGGCGAAGCCGGTAGGCGCGCCCAGAATCGGACCAACCGTCGGAATGGCGAGAATGACCGCGACAGTAACCAGCCACAGGACTCGCTTCATCTTCATTAACGAAGCAATCGGAATCCTCAAAGTTCCCCCTCCCACCCGTCGAAACGACGCGCCGATCCGAAGCAAGACGAAGCGCAGTTTGCGACGCCTCGACAGCCCAACGGGCAAGGTACCATTTCCGTACCGCTTGTTCGGAGGTGCTGGACGCTTCCGAGGTTGCCAGCGCATCCGGTAGAATAGAGAGATAGACGGTTCGAACCAGGAGATGGGTCAGTATGGGTTTGCGGAAAGCGAAAAGCATCAAGCACGGCGGCAAGTCGCTCGAAGACATCCTGGAGGCGCACGCGCGCTTTTTTCGGGGGCATGAAGGCGGCGCCAGGGCGGACCTGACGGGCGCCGACTTGTCGAACGCCGATCTCAGCGGTCGGAATTTCAGCGGCGCGATCCTGCGAGACGCGAATCTCTCGGGCTCTAATCTTCGCAAGTCGAAACTCGCGAGCGCAGATCTTTCCGGCGCGAACCTGCACAAAGCCGATTTGCGCAACGCCGACATGACCGAAGCGATTCTCCCTGGCGCGAATCTGAGCGAGGCACAAGCGAGCGGCATCGAGTTTTTCCGCTGCGATTTGTCTAACGTCAATTTTCAGCGCGCGCAGCTCCGCAACGTGAATCTGCGGCTGGCCAACGTCAATGGCGCGAAATTCAGTGGCGCCGACATGGGCGTGGCGATTTTGCGCGAAACCGATTTGGAAGGCGCCGATCTGTCGGGCGTCGATCTCTCGACGGCACTGCTGCCCAAGGGCTACAACGCTGCAGCGGCCTCGAAGCGAACATCGGCTTAGGTCGGTAGCCGCTTAACGATAGTGACGGATTGGCGGCGTTCACGCCCAATTCACACAAATGGAATCCTGCAAACAACTCGCTGAGCGCAACATGGAATTCAGCGACGCTGCGTGATAGTCTCGGCGAAGAGCAGTTCCCTCCTGAAAAACAACTGTGGCAACGCCAACAACACAAGTCGACCGGTCCGAAACGCGCGAACGGGTTTTGCAAATCGTTCGCAGCCTGCTTGAAGAGTTGGGCAGCCAGGGCGCACTTCCGATGCTGACGGCCACGTCGCTGCTCGACCGCGACCTTGGACTTGGCAGTCTCGAGCGTGTCGAATTGCTCGCGCGGCTCGAGACCGAATTTGGCGTGCGAATGCCGGACGCTATTGCAGCCCAGGCGAACACACCTGACGAACTATCGAACGCGATTCTGACGGCGCCGGGCGCGGACCTCGTCGAAGACGAAGCGCCATCCGTCCTGCGTACTTCGACGGACTCGCGTCGCCTGCGATCCGATGAAACGCATACAGGAATTTTTTCTGCCGAAACACTCCTCGATGTTTTGCGTTACCGCGCGAAGCACGATGCCGATCGCGCGCATCTCGTGATCTCCGAAGAAACGGCCAACGGTCAGGAACGCAACGTGACTCTTACGTTCGGCGAACTCTACGCCGCAGCTCAACGTTGCGCAGCCGAGCTTGCACGGCGCGGCGTCACCGCCGGCGGCCGCGTGTCGCTGATGCTGCCCACGTCGCGCGCATTTTTCATTTCGTACGCGGGCATTCTTCTCGCAGGCGCGATACCCGTGCCGATTTATCCGCCGTTTCGCGCCGACCGCATCGAGGAATACGCTGCGCGGCAAGCAGCGATCCTTAACAACGCGGAAGTCTACCTGTTGCTGACGTTCCGCCGCGCGGAAGCGGTCGCGCGCTTGCTCGAACCGCGCGTTCGTTCGCTGCACGTCGTCGTCGACGCCGAAAAACTTCTCGATGCCGCTGACAAAGCGCCGCCGCCCGCTCCCGGCGCGTTGCCGGCGCACATCAGCGGCAGTCGCGCGCGCCGTTCGGTCGACATCGCACTTCTTCAATACACTTCGGGCTCGACCGGCGATCCCAAAGGCGTCGTCCTGACGCATGGAAATTTGCTGGCCAATATGCGCGCAATCGGTAACGCCGTCGAAATGGGACCGCGCGACGTCGGCGTCAGCTGGCTGCCGCTGTACCACGATATGGGCCTGATCGGCGCGTGGCTCACGTTGCTCCACTTCGGCGTGCCGCTGGCCGTAATGTCGCCGCTCTCGTTTCTCACACGTCCCGAGCGCTGGCTTTGGGCGTTTCACAAACATCGCGGAACGATCGCCGCGGCGCCGAATTTCGCGTACGAACTGTGCGTTCGAAAAATCGCCGACAAAGACATTGAAGGTCTCGACCTCAGTTCCTGGCGCGTCGCAATGAATGGCGCGGAGCCCGTCAACCCCGAAACGATGCAGCGTTTCACCGAACGCTTCTCCCGTTACGGCTTCCGCAACGAATCGCATTTGCCGGTATATGGACTCGCGGAATCGTCGCTCGCGGTGACGGTGCCACCGTTGAATCGCGGACCGCTCATCGACCGCGTCGATCGCGAAACATTCGCAACGCACGGCCGCGCCGTTCCGTCCGAAACCACCGCGAGCCATGCAATTTCTTTCGTTTCTTCCGGCACCTCCTTGCCAGAGCACGAAATTCGCATCGTCGATCCGCAGGGCCGTGAGGTTCCCGATCGAACTGAGGGTTATTTGTGGTTCCGCGGTCCTTCCGCAACCTCTGGCTACTATCAAAACGCCACAGCCACTGAAAAATTGTTGCCACAGGGGCCGGCCGCGCCGCCGGAAGAATTCGCGTGGATCGACTCCGGCGACCGCGCGTATCGCGCCGGCGGCGAAATTTACGTCACCGGCCGCGTCAAAGACATCATCATCAAGGGCGGCCGCAATCTGTATCCGCACGAAGTCGAAGAGCTAGCCGCGCGCGTCGATGGCATTCGCAAAGGCTGTATCGTCGCCATCGGGCTCAAAGACGAAGGCTCCGGAACGGAGAAACTGATTGTCGTCGCGGAAGTACGCGATCGCGACCCGAAAAAGTTCGCCACGATTTCGGCGGCGGTCACCGATCAGATTTCGCGTGGGCTCGGACTGCCCCCCGATCGCGTCGAGCTCGTTCCGGCCGGCAGCATTCCGAAAACATCCAGCGGGAAATTGCGCCGCGAAGAGACGCGTCAACTTTTCGTCAAAGGCTCGCTGTCGCAAGGCCGGCCGCCGGTTTGGATACAGATTGCTCGCCTTGGCGCAGGTGGAGCTTTGCGGAGTGTTGCCCGTACCCTCGGCGAGGGCGTACGGCGCTTGCTCGAAATCCTCTACGGCATCTACTTCGTCATCGTATTTCTGCTGTGGATTATCCCGTCGACCGCGATCGTCAGCCTGATCAAGGATCATCGAGCCGCTGGTCGTTTCACATCGGCCGCGCTGAAACTCTTGTTTGCGCTGATCGGCTGCCGCGTTCGTGTCGTCGGCAAGGAATACATGGACACGCCGGGCGCGAAGATATACGCCGCAAATCACACCAGCTACTTTGACGTTTTGCCGCTGATGCTCGGCCTCGGCGTTCCGTATCACTTCGTCGCCAAGCTCGAAGTGCGGCACATGCCATTCATAGGTACATTCCTCCGACAGATGGGCCACGTCTGGTTCGATCGCACCGACGGCGATGCCCGCCTTCGCCAATCGGAGCAAGTACAGGAACTTCTCCGCCAGGGCGAATCCGTATTTATTTTTCCCGAAGGCACATTCACTCGCGAAGATGGCGTTCGCCCGTTCCAGTTAGGCGCATTCAAAGCCGCGGTCGAAGTCGGAGTTCCAATCATTCCGGTGTCGCTCGCAGGCACGCGAAAGTTTCTGCGCGACGGCACCTATCTTCCGCGGCCCACGGACATCACGATCACGCTGTCGCCGCCGATTTTTCCTCGCACTGCAACCTCGGCTTCAGCCGATTCGAACGGCGGCGAGTCCGCCGGCTGGCACGATCTGATTCGCCTTCGCGATCAAACGCGACAAGCGATCGGCCGCTACGCCGGCGAACCCATCCTCTAACTCGCCGGGCCGGCGCACGAGTTCTCAACGCGCCACGTTGTAGATCACCGTGATGAACGTATCGACCTTCACCGGCTGTCCATTCAACAGAGTCGGCGTGTACCTCCACTGCTTCACCGCCTGCATCGCCGATGCGAAAAACATCGGATCGCCGCTAACCACTTCGAGCGACTCGATGGTTCCGTCTTCGCTGATCACCGCACGCAATTCCACGCGGCCAGAGCGACCAAGTTGCCGTGGCAGCGTCGGATACACCGGATCGACGCGATACGACAGCTTCGAGGACTCGATGTGCGAGAGGTGTACGACCTTCGGAGTCTCCGGCTTCTTCTCGTACGGGGCCTCCGGATTTCGCGACGCTTGCGCGAGCGGGATCGCACCAGGGATCTGGATTCCTCCTGGGAATGGTCCGCCATCGACCGAGGGTTCAGACGGCGAATCGTGGGTGACGATATGGTCGGGAATGGACGACGGTTCCCTTAGGATCGGATCAAACGGACGAGGCCGGTTCGGGTGAACCGGCTGCACCTGAGTTACGTGCGGCTGCGCCGGCGGCGAATAATACGGCGGCAGGGGCATCACATTCGCAAGAGAAATTGGCGCCGGCCTGCCCAGCAACGGCACAAGCACGATCGCCGCAAGCACGATCGCTTGTAACGTAATCGACATCACCAGCGCGCGCCGCTTGGTTTTTCGTTCGCGCGCCAGTTGTTCGGGATCGCCATCGACAAGACATCCATTCAACACATTCATGCTTCGAGACACCGCCGAATCGGTTCTGTGCTCCATCACACACACCTCCACACAAGAATTGCTGCGGTCCAAATGGATTGAATTTGCGACGCCGGAATCCTGCTCGTTTTCAGCGGATCCCAGCGCCGCGCTCGCAGGGATGTGAGGTATGCGCGCGTCCTCAGTTGCTTTGACACCGCGCCGTGTGCCGAGTTCCCAGCCTAACCGAAGCCGCGCCAACCGAGGCGAAATTGGCAAGATCGGATCGCGAAGAATTGTTCCGTGCTAACAAACGTTCTGAAACCTCCCTAGGCGCCAGAAAATAAGACCCTTAGAGATTTGTATCAAAATGAAACCTCGCCGCATCTTATGCCTGTGGACGTGGATCTGAAGGAGGCGACCATGGATCGGCACAACACTGAAACGGTTGGTGTGCGCCGCACCGGTTGGGCCGCTCTGGACCGCGATCCGCAGGAGGACAGGGTCGAGTTCGTCTGTCCCCACTGCGGTACGAGGGGCCAGAAGAATGCCCGGCGCGAGCGGACGCAATATCATTTCACGGATGGTTTCTTGCAGGATTTACAAGGCGAAGTCACGCAGTGCCGCGCTTGCACCAAGTCGTTGCGCGTCGTCCCTGTCGTGATGTTGCATGACCAGGACGAGACTCGCCGTTTCGAAGCGGTTTTTTCCGACGAGATACAGATTCCGGTTTCGGCTCACTGAAACTCACGAAATTCTTCAGCGATAAACAGCGCAGCAAAGACGAGGCGGGGCGCAAGGGCGCCCCGTTTTTCCTCTGCCCTTGAATTTTTCCGCAGCGCTTAGTAGCGGTGCCAGCAACCGAAGCGGTCATACCATCCACGCACAAACGCTTCATGCCGTTCATAGCGCCAATAGTTGGCCGCCGGACTGTAGTAGCCGAGCCGCACGATCGCCGCGTGCACGCGATAATTGTCGTACCGCACGACCGGGCGCGAATACAGATACGACGACCTTTGCGCATTCGACGCCCCGCCGAACAGCATGAATCCACCGAGTACTGCGGCAGCCAGCGCCGCCTTACCAAAAATGGATTTTAAGACACACTTCGGCCATTGCATGACGTCCCTCGAACCACGTCCCCGACCTTACTTGGGGTGTTTGCTTCTGCTGGTCAAACCCCCTTGCCGACAAAAATGTCGCGCAACTCTACAAGCCACGGAAACCAGGGCAATTTGCACGAGCAAAAAGAAAAGCGCGACGAGTCAGCCCGCCGCGCTCAAGTTCAAACGTAAATGTTTGGTTTAGACCGCCCGAAATTTCAGCAGCTAACTCGCCTGCCGCAGATTACGGACGTCCGTGCGTATCTTCCCAGTTGTGCTCCGCGCGCCACTCATGCGCCTCGACGTCCCACCACTTGTGATCCTGCGCCCAGCAATATTCACGCGCTTCCGACAGTTCGTGCCGTGCATGTTCGGCCTGCTTGCTATCCCATCCGTGGTGCTTGATCGCTTCGTGAAGGTCGTGGTCCGCTTTTTCAGTACGGTGCTGGCATTCCGCCTCGCTCGCTTTCACGCGCGGCGCGCCGGTGAACAACAAGAATCCGCCCAGTACGGACAACGTAACGAACAGCTTCCCGTATTCCAAAATCCCCATGCGGCGCTCTATTCCCATCGCACTCTCCTCCAGGTTGCGTCTTGGCTAGGTTTATCGCTACATAGAATAATTTCCGCGAATCGCCCTCGCCATACCGAAACCATAGGAAACGCATAAGGGAAAACCTGTAGCCTGCCGGACCCGAATCAAGCCCGCAAGTCAATGAAAGTCAATGATTTGTAGAAGGAAATGGACGACGGAAACTGCGCTATAAAGCCGTCAGGTCGAGACACGCTCAGCGCGTTTTCGCTGGATCTGATCGCGAGTCCAATACGCTTCCCGAACGAAACCGCGCAAAATCTAAAGGTCCGAATCCAACTCCATATGATATTTCTCGAGCCCAGTTTGAATCCGCTCAAACGCCTCATCCACGGTATCCGCAAACTGCAGCATCTTGTATTCGTTCGGGCTGATCATCCCCCACCGCACGATCGCGCGAAAATTCAGTACCTGATCCCAATATTTTCTACCATAAATAATAATCAGGTTGTTCTTCGGCAGCTTGCCCGTCTGTAGCAGCGTCAGCATCTCCATCAATTCGTCCATCGTCCCGAATCCACCCGGAAACACGACGAGTGCCTTCGCGATCTGCGCGAACCACAATTTCCGCATGAAAAAGTAGTGGAAGTTCAGGCTCAGCTCAGGACTGATATAGGGATTTGCAAATTGTTCGTGCGGCAACTCGATCGACAAACCGATCGACTTCCCGCCCGCTTCCAGCGCTCCGCGGTTCGCCGCTTCCATGATCCCCGGCCCGCCGCCAGAGCACACTACAAATCGTCGCGGCCGCTCGCCCAGCGTCATCGCCCACTTCGTAATTCGCCGCGACAATTCTCGCGCCTGCTCGTAATAACGCGACATCTCCAGCGCGCTCCGCGCGTCGCGGAGCGGCTGGCGATATGCCGTCCTTTGCGCCGCCACGCGTTTCAGCGCCGCCTTGCTTTTCAATTTGCCCAGCCGCGCCAGCGCGCTTTCGCGCGACTCGATCCGCGCCGACCCGAACATCACGATCGTGTCGCCGATTCCTTCCTTCTTCAGCTGCACCAGCGGATGCAAATACTCCGTCAGGATTCGAATCGGCCTCGCCGCCGTACTGCCCAGAAACGCCGGATCTTTATAAGGCGCCAACGGCGCGTGCATCGGTGTGAGTTTCAGTTTCGGTTGCTTCTGAGGCTTTGCTGGTGATTTTGCCTTCGACTGCTTCTTCCGTCGTACCGCCATTTGAGAGCGCTCCAAAATTGTCCGTTACCATCTTAGAAATGCAGAGCGATCTCGGCAACGCTTGTCGCCGTACCTGCGTCGAATTGGATACACTGTGCGTGGAGGTTTGCCCTCGTTATGACCCGCCCGACCTCGCGTGTACTACCCTTGGTTGTTCTTGCTCTCGCAGCGCTGGCGCAACTTGCCGCGAAGCAACACATCGCGCACGCGCAGAACGCAGCGGGCCCGATCGCACCCCCGCCGGGTGCCGCGATCCAGCAAGCCCCGCCCGCCAAAATCGGCGTCAGCGTCGCCCTCGTCAACACGCCCATCACTGTCCGCGACGCCAAGGGCAGCATGATTCACACCCTCGACGCCAAAGATTTTGAGATCACCGATAACGGTGTCCCGCAGCACATCGCCCACTTCGACCTCGGTGGCGATCCTCTCTCAATCGTTGTCCTCGTGGAGACCAGCTCCCGCATCGCCCCATTGCTTCCGCAAATCAGCAAAGCCGACATCCTCATCACCTCCACCGTGATGGGCCAAAACGGAGAAGCCGCCGTAATCGGCTTCAACGATTCCGTCGACAAATTGCAGGACTTCACCAGCAGTCACGACAAGATCGAAAATGTTCTTGAGCATCTCCAGGAAGGTACATCCGGTTCGAAGCTCTACGACGCTATGGCCGCCGGCATCGAAATGCTGAGCAGCCAACCGCAGCCGACATCCGACAAACCCGGTCGCCGCCGCGTTATGTTGATCCTATCCGAAGCCACCGACGTTGGCAGCGGCACGCAACTTGGCGAGGTCCTTCGCCAGGCGCAGCTCGCCAACGTCACGATCTACAGCGTCGGCCTCTCGACCACCCGCGCTCAACTCCAGGCCGAGCCGCGCGACACGACACCGCAGCCCACACCGCCCGGCACCTTCGGCACTCCGCCGATGCCCGGCACCATCCAGACACCCGATACCGCCGCAGGCCGCTATGGCAGCGGCGATCTGATGCCCGCCATCGTCTGGGCCGTGCAACACGTGAAAGATAAAGTGAAGGGAAATCCGCTCGAACTCGCCACGGCGGGCACCGGCGGCGAGCATCTCGCGACATTCAAAGACCGTTCCATCGAAAATGCGATCGACGAAATCGGCGGCGAACTACATTCGCAATATTCCGCCAGCTACGCGCCCACGGGCACCAACCAAAACGGCTATCACGAAATCAAAGTCACACTCACCAAATCAAGAAGCACCAAAGGCTCGAACACCTGGAAAATCCGCAACCGCCCCGGCTACTACGTAGGCCCTCCCGAATCCTGACATCGAGTTCGGTCATCCCCATGGGTTTCAGCGGTCCGTATGGAGTGCGGCGCCCCGGTGCCGCTTTTCAGCCATAATCCCCACCCACCCGTAAATCCGACGCAACCATCGTGTAAGGGCGCAGCAGTGCTGCGCCGCATCTCGGCAAAATCATAACTGTCGGCTCCACTGGCCCCGCCACCCAAAAAATTGTCATTCGCGTTACGCACCGCTGACCAAACTCGTCCGCGGTCGCGCGCCCCTCAAACAATCTGCGTCCAAAACGCCGAGTCCCTCCCCGCCAACAATGCATCCTTCCGCGCATTCCACCGTATAAAATGAGGCGTCTGGGTATGTAATCGATGTGCCTCGCGCGATGCCCAAACCTCGTGCAGCATGTATGCGTTCCCCGAATCCGCACCGCGATGCAGATCGTACGTGATGCACCCTTGTTCACGCCGCGTCGGCCCAACCAGCGCACGCAGCTCCGCCTCCAGCAGCGGCTCCTGCCCCTCGCGCGCCTTCAGCAACACCACCAGCGTCACCGCCTCTTTCGGCAGCTTCCAGTCCCTCGACAATTTTCGCGTTGAACCTCGTTTGCGCGCGCCAGCCGTTCGGACCCGCCGCGCCCCGCCAGCCTTCTTCGTTCTAGGTTTCGCCATAGTGGCCGGGATTGTACTCTAACCCGGCCAAAACGCCACTTTCCCGCTGTCGCCCACCCACCTGAAAGCGCCTTCCCCGCCCCAGAGACGGTCATCCCGAGAAGCGAGGGAATTGTCTTTTCTCCGCCGGGGGCGGCGCCCGAGCCTACTTCGCGGCCTCCGCCACCTTCCGGCCCGCATCTAGACTGTCAAAATTCATAATCGCATTCAGCACCAACGAATACGTCCCCCGCGTCTCGCCTCGGTAAACCGGATTAATCGAAAACAAAATCACGTGCCCCGCTCCGGACGGCACATCCACGACCGCCGGATGCTGCGCGATCTCGTCTCCGCCCGCGAGCAATCCCGAAATCAGCAGCTCCTTGCTATCCGCATAGCGCAAAATCACGCGCGGCCGCTTTGCGTCGGGAATCACACGCGGATTGTTCATCTTCTGCTCGTCGGTCACGATCGGCGATTCCCACACTTCGGGGTTCGGCTCTTCCGGCGCTTCCACCGCGGTGCGACCCACGGCAAAGTCCGGGTCGTCAATCGTCCCGCGGCCAGTGGGCCGCTCTTTCGAATGGCTCCCCAACCGCCGCCGGCGTCGCTCACCCGCGATCGCCGTCAGCGAAAAGATCGGCCCGTTGTCGCAATAAACCGAAACCTTCTCGCCGTATCCATAAGCGATCGGGCTCGCTCCGTCCACCAGCCGCGCGCCCAGCACCGATCCGACAATATTCATCTTCTGCGCCGCGCTGACCGTCACGCCGTTTTCGAATCCGCTCGACACTGCAAAGTTCGAAGTATCCGTCGCCGTCAGCAGCACCCCGCCCTTCGCCACAAATTCCTGCAATTTCGCAAGTCCGTCCCAGCCAAGTCCCGGCCGCATGTCGTCCGTCGCATCATTTTTCCCGACAAGGTTCGGCGTCTCCGCCGTCGTCTTCCACGGCAGCGGATTCCCCCAGGTCGTCGGCAATCCGTTAATGATCGCTGAAGCCGGCGCGTTGTATCCCACCGGTGGAAACAAAATCACGTCGTACTTCGCTTTCAGGTCATCGATTTTCCCGATCGCCTGCGTGCTCATGTAATCGTATGGCACACCGAGATGGTCCAGCGCCAGCCGCCACCATCCTTCGGTCTGCGTGCTTAGCCACGTGTGCACAAACGCCACGCGCGCCGCTCGCAGCGCGTGCGTCTTCACGCTCGGCCCGCTGCCGATCGCCACCGCCGCCAATCCTGCATCGCCCGCCGCCTTATCCAGGTCCCCGCGGCTCACGCCCTTCACCAGAATCGTGCCGCGATTGAACTTCGTTCCCGCCGCCTCAAACGGCTCCTCCGCCGCTTCCATCGACACACCCTTCAGCTTGTACCGCAGCGTTGCCAGCGTGGGCTCCGCGTTGTTGTTGATCGCGAAAACCGTGCCGTCGCCGTTCACGCCGCCCGGTGCGTGCACCTCCTTCACGCGCTCCATCGCCGTGTTCAGCACCTTCGCATCGGTCACGCGTGCCACTTGCACGCCGAATAACTCGCCAAACGTCCAGCCCGTATCGTCATACGGCGTTTTCTGCGGATCGTCCGGGCTCCAATACTGGTAATCCAGCAGCGCATCCGCGATGCGCGAATACGGTTGATCCATGCGAATGATGTAGCTTCCCGCCGGAAACTCGCGCGTCGTTGGCTCCGCCGGCGCTTCTTTCTCCTTCTTCGCCGCGTCGCGCTCCCGCTTTGTGTCCGTGTCTTTCTTCTTCGCCGGCAGCGTCACGGTGAATGCCGAAGTCGCCCGCGAAATCTCCACATGCTGCTTCTCCATCACCTGCAGCAATTCCGCCTGCAATTCCGGCCGCGGATCGCTTGCCGACAAAACGTAAGCCGCCGGTCCTTCCTCGCTCGGTTTCTGCACCGACCGCTTTGCCTTGATGTAAAAATTCTTCAGAAACAGTCGTTTGTTTTCGTTGAAGTAGTGCAATGAAGTCAGCAATCCTGTCTCTTCATAGTTGTTGTTATTCCGCTGCGACCAAAGCGCCTTCGGCAGCGGCGGATTCTGTTTGTACCAGGTCCGGGCATACTCTTCCGGTTCAAGCGTTCGCTCTTTCGTGTCCGCACCGCCGTTCCCAAACGTCTCGTACAGCCGGCTGATTCCGTTGTGCATCGCCGCGATGAACATCAAATATCCCGGCGACCACGTATCGAAATCTCCGTGCGTAAATACGCCCGGCATTCCGAATCTCGTCATATCCTCCACGTTCCGTGCGCCGATCATCTGCCACTCATCCGCGAGAATCGGATCGATCCACGCGTTGTACGGCCCGTCACCCACCGTGTTGTCATACAAATACGGCACCGACTCGTGTAGATCGTGCAGTACCTGCGCCTTCCATCCGATATACGTGTTCATCACGTTTTCGGTCAGCTTCAGCGTCACACCCATCGCGTCACGATTGTTGTCGTGCGCCACGTACTTGCCCCAATAAATCAGCGATGGATAAAAATCGTTGGGGTGCGACAAGTGCCATTTGTAGATGTCGACCATGCGGTCGCGCCCATCCACTTCCACCACCGGCGTAATCAGCGTCACCATTCCGTCGCGAATTTCGCGCACATACGGGCTTTCATCCACCGCCAATCGGTACGCCAGTTCCATCAGCGCCGTTGGCGCGCCCGTTTCCGGCGAGTGAATCGTCCCCGTGATGTAGTAAATCGGCGTCGCCCGCGCCACGATCTTGTCCGCTTCGGCATCATTCAACTGAATCGTCCGCGGATCGGCCAGCTTCGCCAATTCCGCGCGGTTCGACTCCAGATTTTTCAGGTTCGCTTCCGACGAAACCGCCACCGCGATCATCTCGCGGCCTTCTTCCGTTTTCCCGATCGAGAAAACCTTCACGCGCGGCGTCGCCTTCTCCAGCAGCCGCATATATTTGTAGACATCTTCGGCGTACGGCAAACTCCCCGGCGCGCCCGCCACGTCGCCCAGCACCACTTCTGGCGTCGGCACATTCTTCGAAGCCGGCAAATAATCCACCAGCGGCGAAGTAAAATATGGCGCCGTCGTATACTTCTTCATCTTGGCGGTGTAAGCCTCATCCACCGCCTGTTTGGGATCCCGCCCCGGCGCCGTCTCCCCATCCCCAGGCCCCGCCCACGCCACTCCACCGAGCGCCATCAGCGCAAACATCACTGTCACGAACTTACGCATCACCACGGCAGTCCCGGGCATCATGTATTTCTCCTAGTGATTGAAAGCGGCGCAAATTGTACCGCACAAACTGGTAGCGCCGGCATCCTTGCCGGCTCTTAGCGATCTCAACTTCGCCAAGCTCAACCGAAATTGCCCCGCAATTCACCCACGAAACACGCCAGCAAGGACGCTGGCGCTACCAACGCCTTACTCCACCCCCGCAAACGTCACACAAACCGGCGACGGCACACTCACTTCTTTCCCCGTCGGCGTCAAAGCCCCAGTCGTCTCATCGATCTTGAACGCCACAATGTTTCCCGAATCCGCATTCGCCGCGAGCAAAAACTTCCCCGTCGGATCGATCGTAAAATGCCGTGGAATCTTCCCGCCACTCGGGAAGATCCCGATCGGAGTCAGCGTCCCCTTCACCCCATCTACCTTGTATGCCGCGATGCTGTTCGCCGACCCGCGATTCGACGCATACACAAATTTTCCCGAAGGATGCACCGCGATCTCCGCCGCTTCCTTCACTCCCGAATAATCCTTAGGTAGCATCGGCAGCGTTTGCAACGCCGTCAGTGCGCCTTTCTGCGCCGACCATGAATACGCCACCACCGTCGATGCCATCTCCGTCACTAGATAGGCAAACTTCCCGTTCGGCGCAAAAGCCAGGTGCCGCGGCCCCGATCCCGGCTTCACTTCCACGTACGGCGGCGAATTCGGCGTGAGCTGCCCGCGCACATCGTCCAGCTTGTAAACCAGCACGTCGTCGAGTCCAAGATCTGCCACCAGCGCAAACCGATTGTCCGGAGAAACCCCGATCCAGTGCGCGTGCGGCCCTTCCTGTCGCTCTTTGTCGGTACCCGATCCCGAATGCTGCACAAATCCCTTCACCAGGCTCAAGCTTCCATCCGGTTCAATATCAAAGGTCGCCACGCTTCCGCCGTCGTAATTCGCCACCAGAACAATTCGTCCCGACTTGTCCAGCGACACAAAGCAAGGCCCCGCCCCGTGCGTCGAAACTTGGTTCAAAAATTTCAGCTTTCCGCTCTTTCGGTCGATCTCAAACGAGCTGATGGCTCCGCTCTTCTCCCCGTTGAAATCCCCAACCTCATTCACCGCATACAAATGCTTTCCATCCGGATGAACCGCCACAAATGAAGGATCGGTCGTCTCCGCCACCAGCCCGATCGAGGTCAGCTCGCCCGTAGCCGCATTGAAGTTGTAAGCGTAAATCCCTTTGCTCTCCTGCTTCGTCGTATAAGTCCCGACATACACCAGATAAAACGGTCCACCGTCGGCAGCCTTGGCCGCAGCCGTCGACACAGTCTTCGGCCCCTCAGCCGCAAGCGCACCAGGCGCCAAGCCCGCCGGCACAACCGCCAACATCGCAGCCGCAATCCACCAGGAAAACAAAATCCCACGCCGTGAATTTTTCATAGGCCCCGAATTGTACACCAACCCCAATCACCGCACGCCACATGCAAGCTCGTACTACGGGCGCAGCACTGCTGCGCCCCATCTCGGCAAGACGTCAGCCCCTTGACCAGCATATGGCGATCTAGCGCACTCTCCGGCGCTAGCCCACATGGACTTCTTCCGATGACGCCAGCATCGTAAAAAAGTCCCGCGCGACGCGCCTCAGAAATCTTCAGCAAATCCAAACAACCAAAACTGAAAATTCCGCATGGTATAATCTCCGCCTAGAAAACCACGCTCGCACCAGTCGCAGTCCCAAAATAAACGCCTACAAACACAGTCGAATCAGCAGCATGCCGACTCCAAAAAATTGACGGGTGGTATGCCCCAAAAATCGAACTCAAAAGCGAAAATTCGCCAGCGAATCACGCTTCCCAAGAAACAAAAATCGGACCGGGCTAACTCCCCGGTCCGACGAAAAACTCCAAAACCCCCGCCGCGCAGCGACGCCAGCGAGCGAAATCAGCGAGCAGAATTTATTTCTTCTCCTCCTCGTTCTCCTCCTGCAGCACGGCCGCGGCCGCCACTGAATCATCTTCGTCCAGCCGCAGCAATCGCACGCCCTGCGTCGAGCGCCCGGCTTCGCGAATCTCGTTCGCGTGTACGCGGATCACTTTTCCGTTGTGCGTGATGATCATCACGTCCGACTCTTCGGTCACCTGCAGAGTGCCGATTACGAACCCGTTGCGATCCGTCGTCTTCATGTTCACGACGCCCTTGCCGCCGCGCGACGTGATGCGATACTCCGCCAACGGCGTCCGCTTGCCGTAGCCCTTCTCGGCAACGGTCAGCATCAGCGTCGCCAGCGAATCCTTGATGTGCTCGTTCTCGAGTTCCTCAAGGTTCTGCGTGTCTTTCTTGTGTTCCTTCTTGATGATCTCGAAGTCCGGCTGCACGGCGTCCATGCTCACGACGTAATCCTTGTCGTCGAGATCCATGCCGTTCACGCCGCCGGCGTTCCGCCCCATCGGGCGCACTTCGGTTTCACGGAACAAGATCGCCTGGCCCTCGTGGCTCGCCAGGAAAATCATCTGCTTGCCGTCGGTCAGTTTCGCGCCGATCAGTTCGTCCTTGTCTTCCAGGTTGATCGCGATGATTCCCGTCGAGCGCGGATTCGAGAATTCCATCAGCGTCGATTTCTTCACCGTGCCGCTCTTGGTCGCCATGAAGACGAACCGGCCTTCTTCCTCGAGGTCGCGCGCAGCGACAAGCGCGGTGAGCTTCTCGTCTTCGGAGAATTTGACCAGGCTCGAAATCGCCTTGCCCCGCGTGGCCGCCGCCGCTTCTGGCAATTCGTACACTTTCAGCCAGTAAACGCGCCCCTTCGAAGTGAACAGCAAGATGTAGCTGTGCGCCGAAGCGATGAACATATGCTCGACGAAGTCTTCTTCCTTCGTCCGCGCGCCGATGCGCCCCTTGCCGCCACGCGACTGGTGGCGATACGTTTCCGCCGCCGTACGCTTGATGTAACCGGCATGGCTCACCGTGATGAGCATCTCGGTGTCGGCGATCAGATCTTCCAGCTTGATCTCATCGACCTTATCGACGATCTGCGTTCGCCGGTCGTCGCCGTACGCCTTGTGAACTTCCTTCAACTCGGCAGTGATCACCGACTTCAGCTTGCGGTCGCTCGAAAGAATTTCTTCGAGTTCCGCGATCGTCTCGCGGATCGATTTCAATTCCTTCATGATTTCGTCGACCGACAGCTGCGTCAGGCGATGCAACTGCAATTCGAGAATCGCGTCGACCTGCACCGGCGTCAGTCCAACCACGCTGCCGCGAACGGCGACCGCTTCGCCTTCCAGCGGCCCGATCCTGTATTTGCGGCCGTCGAGCTTCACGCCCGCGACTTTCTTCTGCTTGCCGTTCTCCGTGATCGTGACGTCCTGTTCGGTAAAGAACGCGAGCAAGTTTTCGCGCGCCTGCGCCCGGCTCGATGAACCGCGGATGATGCGGATCACGTCGTCGAGATAATCCAGCGCGACCTGGTACCCGACCAAAATATGTTCGCGCTCGCGTGCCTTGCGCAGTTCGTACGCGGAACGCCGGCGCACCACTTCGACGCGGTGATCGATAAACAGCTTGATCATCGGGATCAAGCCGAGTTCGCGCGGCTGCCCCGCGACGATCGAGAGCAGGATCATGCCGAACGATTCCTGCATCTGCGTCTGCTTGAATAAATTGTTCAGAATCAGCTGAGTTTCCTCACCGCGCTTCACTTCGATCACGATGCGCATGCCTTCACGCGAGGATTCGTCGCGAACGTCGGCGATGCCTTCGATCTTTTTGTTCTGCACCAGGTCGGCGATGCGCTCGATCAAGCGCGCCTTGTTCACCTGATAAGGAATTTCGGTGATGACGATGTTCTCGCGGTCCTTGCCCACTTCTTCGACCGCGGCTTTCGCGCGCATCACAAAGCTGCCGCGTCCGGTTTTGTAAGCCGCCTCGATGCCTTCGCGCCCTGCGATGTAGGCGCCGGTCGGAAAATCCGGGCCAGGCACGAGCTTCATCACTTCTTTCAAGGTGGAGTCGGGCTTTTCGATCAGCAAGATCGCGGCGTCCACGATCTCGCGCAGATTGTGCGGCGGAATGTTCGTCGCCATGCCGACGGCGATGCCGCTCGCGCCGTTGACCAGCAGGTTCGGGATGCGCGACGGCAGCACCACCGGTTCTTCGCGCGTCTGATCGAAGTTCGGGATGAAATCGACGGTTTCTTTCTCGAGGTCGGCGAGAATGTCTTCCGTAATCTTCGCCAGTCGGGCTTCCGTGTACCGCATCGCCGCCGGTGGGTCGCCGTCGACCGAGCCAAAATTTCCTTGGCCGTCGATTAGCATGTATCGGAGGTTGAAATCCTGCGCCAGTCGCACGAGCGCCGGGTAAATCACCGCTTCACCGTGCGGGTGATAGTTGCCGGACGTGTCGCCGCAGATCTTCGCGCATTTGCGGTAGCCGCGATTCGACGCGAGGCCGAGATCGTTCATCGCCACCAGGATGCGGCGCTGCACCGGTTTCAAACCGTCGCGCACGTCGGGCAGGGCGCGCGATATGATCACGCTCATCGCGTAATCGAGATACGACTTCCGCATCTCCGCTTCAATATCAATCGGCAAAAGTATCGATGTATTCTTCTCGTCCGCCATTTGTCCTCAGTTGTGTTTCAACATCCAGAATCCAGTTTCAACGCGACGAGTCGCGTCTACCGGTTGCCTTGCGCCCAAGCCTTCACCGTATCGAAAGCGTCGGCCGCGTTCGTGAATCGCTTCGCGGCAAAATGCTCTTCGGCTCGCCGCAAAAAGTCGTCGCACTCGGCTTCGCTTGCAAACTCAACGGCTACGCCGCGTTCGTTATCCGGCGTTTCCTTCGGCACCGCGCGAAACTCGCTACAACTCAATCCGCGCAGCCCGGGCAATGTCGTCCATCCGAGTTGATACTTCATCGGTGGCGATCAAATATCCAGGTTCTGGACGTCGAGGGCGTTTTCTTCGATGAACTTGCGGCGAGCTTCGACGTTTTCGCCCATCAGCGTGGTGAAAATGTCTTCGGCGGCGACGGCGTCTTCCAGTTTCACTTGGAGGAGCGTGCGCGTGTCCGAGTTCATCGTGGTTTCCCACAATTGCTCGGCGTTCATTTCGCCCAAGCCTTTGAATCGCGTGATCGTGAAATCCTTTTTCGCGTCTTCGACGACGTAGTTCAAAACGTCTTGCGCCTTTTCCTTGACGATCTTGGTGCCGTTGTTGGTGATCGTGAAGGGTGGCTTGTTGAATTCGTCAATCAATTTGGCGAGACCGCGCAGACGCTTGTACTCCGCGGTAGAAGCCAGCGCCCAATTGATTTTCTGACCGTGCGGCGGTCCGAACTGAATTTCGTACAGGCTGTGCTCTTCGTCGAACACAACTTTGCCTTCGAGCTTCAGCTTGGCTTTATCCACTTCCTTCAAAAGTTTATCGAGCGCCTTCTTGTCCTCGAAGTCGGTCTTTTTTTCCAGGCCGCTCTCGACCAGTATTTCTACCAGGCGGGGATCCCGAAGCCGACGGCTGAGCTTTGCGGAGGCTGCTTCAAATTCCTGCACGTTCAACAGGAATTTCGTCAGACTTGCGCCTTCCAGTGAAACGCCCTCCTTGGCCTTGACCGCATGATCCTCGGTGGCTCGCTTCATCAGCTCGTGTGCGAAGTCCGTCTCGTCGCGGATGTAGCGCTCACTCTTGCCACGCTTCACGCGATACAGCGGCGGTTGCGCGATGTAGATGTGGCCGCGGTCGATCAACTCCTTCATGTGGCGGAAGAAAAACGTCAGCAGCAGCGTGCGGATGTGGCTGCCGTCGACGTCGGCATCGGTCATCAAAATGATTTTGTGGTAGCGCAATTTGCCGGCGTCGAAATCGTCTTTGCCGATGCCGGTGCCGAGCGCCGTGATGATAGCGCGAATTTCTTCGTGGCCGAGCATCTTGTCGTAGCGCGCCTTTTCGACGTTGAGAATCTTACCCTTAAGCGGCAGGATCGCCTGCGATTTGCGATCGCGGCCCATTTTCGCGGAGCCACCGGCCGACTCGCCCTCGACGACGAACAGTTCGCACCGCGACGGATCGCGTTCCTGGCAATCGGCGAGCTTTCCCGGCAGACCGCTGGAGTCCATCGCGGACTTGCGGCGGGTCAGTTCGCGGGCTTTGCGAGCCGCTTCGCGCGCGCGGGCGGCATCGATGCACTTGGCGATGATGCGGCGCGCCACGGTCGAATGCTTGTCGAACCACTCGCCCAGCCGCTCGTTGACGAGCTGCTCGACGTCACCCTTGATGTCGCTGTTGAGCTTGCCCTTGGTCTGGCCCTCAAACTGGGGCTGCGGCAAGCGTACGCTGACGACCGCAACGAGGCCTTCACGAACGTCGTCGCCGCTGATCGTGACTTCGTCCTTTTGCTCCTTCAACATGCCCGCCGAGGAAGCAAAGCTGTTGATCGTGCGCGTCAGCGACGAACGAAATCCGGAAAGGTGCGTGCCGCCGTCGACGGTGTTGATCGTGTTCGCGAAGGCGAAGACGTTCTCGCCGTAGCTGTCGTTGTATTGAAGCGCAATTTCGATCTCCACGTTGCCGCGCTTACCTTCGATGTAGATCGGCGAATCGTGCAACGTCGTCTTGCCGCGATTCAGGTGCTTTACAAATTCGCTGATGCCGCCGCTGAACTTGAACTCCGCGGTTTTTTCGGTGCGTTCGTCGGTCAGCGTGATCTTCAGGCCCTTATTCAGAAAGGCCAGCTCGCGCAGGCGCTGCGCCAGCGTGTCAAAGCTGTATACGGTCTTCTCGAAGATAGCGGGATCCGGGTGGAAGGTGATTTTTGTCCCGGTTTTGCGCGTTTTTCCGGTCTGCTTCAATTTCGATGTGGGCTTGCCCTTTTCGTAGGTCTGCTCCCACACCGAGCCATCGCGCGAAATTTCCAGCTCGAGCCAGTCGGCAAGCGCGTTGACGACGCTGACACCGACGCCGTGCAAACCGCCCGAAACTTTGTACGTGTCGCTATCAAACTTTCCGCCGGCGTGCAACACGGTCAGCACGACTTCCGCGGCGGGCCGCTTCTCGGTGGCGTGCATGTCGACGGGGATACCGCGGCCGTTGTCCACGACGGTGACGGAATCGTCGGCGTGCACGGTCACATTGATTTCGTCGGCATGGCCGGCCATCGCTTCATCGACGGAGTTGTCGACGACTTCCCACACGAGGTGGTGCAAACCCATTTCACCGGTCGAGCCGATATACATGGCGGGGCGCAAGCGAACGGCTTCGAGCCCGGCGAGAACCTTGATCGATTTTGCGTCGTACTTGTGGCCTTGCGCCTTGCCTGCGTCTTGCGGTTCTTCAGCCATTCGATCTCCCATTTTGCAAATGCGATTGCGGCGCGCGGCATTTGCCGGCGAAAACGCGCAGCGCGAATTAAACCGCGAGAAGCGCGGTGGCGCTGTCGCTGTGACTTGCTACAAAAAACTTTGAAGCGAGGAAAGGCTGAGTTCGGACTAATCCGTGCGTCGCCTCACCCTTTGGCTCCGATCGCACTCGCGCAATCGAAACTCGTAGGGCCCCTGCTCCATCCCATCTCGCGCAGCGAGACGTGGCGAAGACTTGTCACCCTGCGAAACGCGTTCGCGTTCGCGAGGATTGATTTCCAAGAGCGATGCTCCGACCCCTGGCGCAGGGCCGACCACGAACTTCGCTGACCTGGCGGACGTGCCTCGATTTCGCGAGGCGGACCGAAATACAGGAGGAAACAAACCGCAAAACCACAACCTCAACATTGTACCTGAAGGCCGGTGAAAACCAAAGGAAAAAGCTTTGGGCGGACTCGGCTAACACACTGATTATACGGTATTTATGAATCCCATACCGGCGCTTAGTAAAATGGTATCGGCAGAACCGATATAGCCTTTCGAGCGTCCAAACGTGAAGGGAAATCGAAAGGCAAAAACGATGAAGACACCCTCAAAACGCACCGAAAAAAAACGTGCAACGGCCAACGGTCACTCGAGGGGCGCGGAGCCGGAATTTCGGACGATTGAGCCGAAGATTTTATATTTCGGCACGCCGGTGGCGCTGGTGAGTTCTTTGAATGAAGACGGCACGACCGATCTTGCACCGATCTCCCCCTTCTGGGCGCTGGGTTGGACGATGACGCTCGGGTTGCTGACGGAGACCAAGACCGCGGAAAACTTTGAGCGTCATCGGGAATGTGTTGTGAACTTGCCGAGCCCCATGATGTGGAAGCAGGTCGAGAAGCTTGCACCGCTGACCGGGAAAAATCCTGTGCCGGAAACTAAGAAGAAGCAATTTCATTACGAGCCGCGGAAATTTGAGACGGCAGAGCTGACTCCGCTGGCGAGCGAAGTGGTGAAGCCGATGCGCGCGAAGGAGTGTCCGGTGCATATGGAGGCGCGCGTGACGGCGCTTCACAAACTGAGCGGGGGTAAATTAGGAGAGCTTGGCGGAGGCGTTGCGGCGGAAATTGAAATTGTGCGCGTGCATGTGGAGAAAAACTTTGTCTTGAAGGATAACTATGTCGACGCGGCGAAGTGGTCGCCGCTGATTTACAACTTCCGGCACTATTTTCGGTTGGCGGAGACGGAATTGGGGAAGACGTTTCGGGCGGAGGCGTGAGGAAGATGCGGGCGGCGGTACCGCAGAAAGAAAAACGCCGGCATTTTCGCCGGCGTCACCACTTCTCGTGAACTCTTGCGACGTGCGCAAGGCACTGCGCCGAGGTCAGATGCGCATGGGCATGATGATGTAGCGGTAGCGATAGCTTTCGTCGGCGAGCGGGCGCATCTGGCCGGCAGACTGTTCGTCCTTCAGCTCGATGCTGATCGGGCCATCGGCTGCGGCGCCGAGGAAATCGAGCATGTAACTGGAATTGAAGCCGATCGAAATGGGATCGCCTTTGTATTCCTTCTCAATATTTTCCTTCGCTTCGCCGTACTCGGGGCTCGACGCAGAGATTTCGATGCCGTCGCGTGAGACGGCAAGTTTCACGGCGTGAGAACGCTGATCGGCGAGCTGCGAAACGCGGCGCACCGCGTCGCACAGCTCATCGCGCTCGAGCGTGACGGTCTTGTTGTTGTCGCGCGGCAGAACGGCTTCGTAATTCGGGAACTGGCCGGTGAGGATGCGCGAAATCAGCAAGCGATGACCGACCTGGAAGAAGAGATGGCTCTCGTCTTTGGCAAATTCAATTTGCGCTTCGGAATCGGCGCCGCTGGCCAGCTTTGAAACCTCGTCCATCGCCTTTTTCGGAATGAGCACCTTCATTTCGCCGTTTAGTCCCGCGAGTTTCTGATCGGTTTCGGCAAGCGCCAAACGGTGGCCATCGGTGGCGACCATGGCCAGGGTGTCGGGCTTCAGTATCAGCAGACCGCCGTTGAGCGTGTAGCGTGACTCTTCCATGGAGATCGCGAATCTCGTCTTGCCAATGAGGCTTTCCATCACGGGGGCCGAAATTTTGACCAGCGTATGCGGCATCGCCGGCAATGCTGGGAAATTTTCCTTCGCCATCCCGACAAGCTTGTATTTCTTCTTGTCGCTGACGATTTCGACCCAATGATTTTCAAGTAGCTTGAACTTGATCTCGCCTTCGGGAAGCAGGCGGACGAGCTCGAGAAGTTTTTTCGCGGGGATGGTACCGGCGCCTTCTCTTTTGACCTTGGCTTCGCACGACGTACGGATGCTGAGCTCGAGATCGGTCGCGGTAATGTTGAGCTGGCTGCCTTTAGCCTCGACCAGCAAGTTCGACAGAATAGGGATCGTCGTTTTACGTTCGACGACACCCTGCGTGGTGCTGAGTTCGTTCAGCAGCGCCGACTTCGATACGCTGAATTCCATCGCTTGGTGATCCTCGCGTGCGGTTGCAGGTGCGCTCATCGTTTACGCGGCCCTGGGGGACGGACAGCCGCCTCCTTCATGAATTATACCGCTGTTGGCGTACTGTACTCGCTTTTTGGCTAAGAACAAAGCGGAACCCCGCGCGATTCTGGTTTTTGCGCTGAGGAAATGTGAGGATTTGTGGAAGCGATGCGGGTCGTGCGGATTTCCGTTTTGGATTTGCACAGACAACTCCAAACCACAATCAGCGCAAGAGGGTTTCGGAATCAAAAAATAATGAACCCTTGTTGTGATGATGATCGGTGTGGAAACGTGGAAAAGATTTTGTCGCCTTTGTTGTGGCGCGAAATGACGCGGTGTTTCCGAGTGGCGGTTTGTGTGAATAGAGGAAAACGATGTGCGACCGGTGCTATGAGGTGTTTGCTTGCGGAAATCGCACACAGGCTTCCACAGCAATTCCGAACAGTTACGCAAGTTTTCTCCACAGAGCAGATATTTTAGAGGCGTGGAATTTTTCTGCGCAAGGCATGCGTTCGACGCTTCGAAAAAAAAGTGGCGGGAACGCGATGCAGTATTCCGACGTTGGAGAAGCGCGAACGATGTGGGGCGCAGATTTTTTTGGAGCGATAATGCGGAGGCGGGACGTTTCGTCCGCAGGACCGACGGGAGGATCGGGTCGCATCATCGTGTACTGCAAGGTTGAGTTGAGTGGGAAAAACGTAGTTACTGCAGAGCATCCATCAAGCGCGTGATCGTGCGGTTGAGATCTTTGTCGGAGCGGCGCATCTCTTCGATCTTATGGATCGAGTGCAGCACCGTCGTGTGATGCTTGCCACCGAATTGGCGGCCGATTTCAGGCAGCGACGCGGTGGTGAGCTGCTTCACAATGTACATCGCGACTTGTCTAGGGAAGGCGATCGCGCGCGTATTACTGCGGACCTTAAGATCTTGCTCGCGCAAATTGAAGTGTTCGCTGACGCGCTTCTGGATCAAGTCGATCGTGACGCGCTTTTCCTGCGACGCGATGATGTTGCGCAAGACTTGTTGAGCCGTCGCGAGCGAAACGGTGGCGCCAGTCAGCGAGGCGTAGGCCATCAAACGCGTGAGGGCGCCTTCGAGCTCGCGTACATTGGACTTGATGGCACGCGCGATGTACTCGGCGACGTCGTCAGGCAACGGGAAGCGGTCGTTCTCGGCTTTTTTCTGCAGGATCGCGATCTTCGTCTCGAGGTCGGGTGGTTGAATGTCGGCGATCAGGCCCCACTCGAAACGCGAACGTAGCCGCTCTTCAATCGAGTTGATGTCTTTCGGCAGGCAATCGGACGAGATGACGATCTGCTTCTGCTGCTCGTAGAGCGCGTTGAACGTGTGGAAGAACTCTTCCTGCGTGCGTTCCTTACCAGCGATGAACTGGATGTCATCGACGAGCAGGACGTCCACGGTGTGGAAGCGGTCGCGGAAGCTGATCATGCGGTCGAAGCGGAGCGAGTTGATGACTTCAATCGTAAACTTTTCGGCGCTGACGTAGCTGAGGCGCATCGCCGGGTTGCGCTTCTTGATCGTATGCCCGATGGCGTGCATCAAGTGGGTCTTGCCCATGCCCACGCCGCCGTAGAGGAAGAGCGGGTTGTAGGCCTTGGAGGGCTGCTCGGCTACTGCGCGCGCGGCAGCGTGTGCGAATTCGTTGGACTTGCCGACCACGAACGAATCGAACGTGTAGCGCTGGTTCAGCTGGTGATCGCTGCTTTCAAAATCGAGCTTTGACTGCTTGATGGGAATCGCGCTCGCCGACGGCGCGGCGGCGACGGGTTCTTCTTCGGTGCAGACGTACTGCACGCGCGTGTTCGGCGTGCCGATCTCGTGGAAGACGGCCTTCACGATCTCGCCGTAGGTGCGAGTTAGGACCTGGCGGAAGACGGCGCTCGGAATCTGAACGAACAAGGTGTCGCCCTCGGCGCGATTCAGCCGAGTGGGCTGGAACCAGGTCGTGTAGGTGTTGATGCTGACTCTGGACTTCACGCGGTCCAGAAATTTGTCCCAGGAATTGACTGTCTCACGCCCGGTTTGAGTTGCTGTTGTCATCGCAGAGAGAATAGTAGGCCCGCGCTATTTCCACAGATGTGAATATGCTGTGGAAAGCGGGCCGATTCGCGCTTTCTTTAGACTTCGGGGTTCAACCTCGCTGGAATGTACGCCCTGTGCCCCTAGATGTCTGTCGAACGACCTCGGTCGCCCCTCTGACCGAAGCACCGTCGTTCTAAGACAGCGCGGGATTGTCTCCGATTGATGCGTACCCTGCAAGCGAAAAGTGTGCGAAGGCCCGACGCGGAACGGAACGCGTTTCACATCTCGTTCACAGTTTTTCCACAACTGAAAGATTCGGGCGCCGCCGTCGCGTCGTGATGATTCGAAAGGGAATTTTACGACAAAATTGTGCAATCCCCCTAATCGCGACGCGCCACGGCAAAAAACGTCCTGAGGAAAACTTACTTTGTTGCAGGATTTTTTTTGTCGGGCCGCGCGAATTCGTAAATGCCGATCGGGTCGCCACCGATGATCATGCGGTCGGGTTCGATCACGATGGTGTTGGCTTCAAGACGAGAGCCTTCGGGCGTGTACATCTGATAGCTGGCGCGGCGATTGCCATCTTTGTCGAAATGCATCAGCGTGTTGCCGACGGTCATCCAGATTTCGCCAGTGGCCGGGTCGACGCCGAAGCCGGTCAGGATCCTCTTGAACGCAGGTGACTTGGTATTCTTCTCCTGCTTGACGATTTCACGGCGGATGGCCTGGGCCTTCGAGGCGGCTTCGAGCGCGACGTATTGCACGTCGGGGCCGCTGCCGTAACCGTTGCGATCGAACTGGCGGACGGTCGGCTCGGGCATGTACGAAAATCCGTAGTAGACGTGATGTGTCCCGTCGGTAGCCAGTTCGCCGACGTTGAGGAAGCGATTCAGGTCTTCGCGCTCGGAGATTTGTTCGGGATCGCCGAATTCGCGCGTTTCGCGGCCGCCCTTTTCGTAGACGATAACAAGGTGCTGCTCGCGCAGGGTTGCGACTGCGACTTCGCCGTCACCGAGCCAGGCGACCGAAATGGGCGAGGGCGCGGGGAAGGCGTGGATGAAGGCGCCGTCGGGTGAGAAGACGTCGACTGTGTTGGAGCCGCGGTCGGCGACATAGATGCGGCCGTCGCCGTCGATATCGCAATCTTCGCCGAACGTGATGCCGGAGCCGCCGGGTTTGGCGCCGGGGCTTGCGGCGGATTCGGGGATCGCGAAGAGCTGTTTGCCTTTGGCGTCAAAGACGATCAGGCCAGGCGAGGGCGATGCCAGGACGTACGTGCGGCCATCGGCGGCGCGGCGCACGGCGCGCAGGCCTGGACCGAGTGGACCAAAGAGGCGCGTCTTAGCCGTCATGTCCGAGTCGACTTGGACGAAGCTGCCGTCCTGCGACGGCGTTGCAGGGGATGGCATGGCGCTGTATGGGGCTGCGACGGGTTTGGGTGCGCCACTACCGCTGGCGCTACCCCCAGCGAACGGCCCGAGCGATAGAAGACACAACGAGGCTGCAATGATCAGAAGCTGGGACTTCTTTTTTTGCATGAATCCTCAGATAGCCGTTGGACGTTTGCGGGTTGCCCCAAGTTGCAGCACCGTCGGCGGCTTTAACTGGATGCCGCCGTCGGTTACCGGGGTTCGTTAATCGGCTCGTAAGCGCAATCGTTCTATGGACTTGGCCTTTAGTCGGCCGGCCGAATTGCGCTGGCCATCGTCATCGGTCTCAATCAGCACGCAGTTCATCTGGATGTCGCCGGGAGCGACCTCAAACCGCGCTGGCAGGCCGTCCAAGAAGCGCTTGATGATTCCGTGGCGGTCCATGCCGATGACACCGTCATGCGGACCGGTCATGCCCACATCGGTGATGAAGGCGGTGCCTTGCGGCAGCACATGTTCGTCAGCGGTGGTGACGTGGGTGTGCGTGCCCACAATCGCTGTGACGCGCCCATCGAGATACCAGCCGAGGGCAATTTTTTCGCTGGTGGTCTCGGCGTGCATGTCGACGAAGACGAATGCGACGTCGGCCGGGATCTTAGCGAGCTCGGCGTCGGCTTTGCGAAACGGATCGTCGATTGCCGTCAGGAACACGCGGCCTTGCAGGTTCAGGACGGCGAACTTGACGGCGTTCTTTGCGGTTCCTACGTACGTACCGCTACCAGGGCTCCCCTCCGGAAAATTGCCCGGGCGGAGAAGCCGCGGCTGATGCGGCAGGTACTCGAGTATTTCCTTGCGATCCCAGCTATGGTTCCCGCCGGTGAGGACGTCGATGCCGTTTTGCAGGAGGTCGTCGGCGATTTTGGGGGTGATGCCGAAGCCGGAGGCGGAGTTTTCGCCATTGGCGATGACCAGGTCGACCTGGCGTTGCGAGACGAGATCGGCGAGACGATCGCGAACGATCTGGCGGCCGGAGGAGCCTACGATGTCCCCGATAAAGAGAATGCGCATGGTTGAGGGCCTTTGGTCCCGAGTTGTACACAGAAAAAGGAGCGGACTGCTTGGCCGTGGGGAACTAGGCCGTGAACCTCTGAACTAGGTGGGCGCCACGAGCCAGCCGTTAGGCTTTCCTGCCCCGCTCGCTTCCCGCTGCCGCGTGCGTTTAGGGCGCTTCCGGGCAAGGCGATCACCGGGAAGCAACGCATCACGATGTCGCATCGCGCGTTTCCCGCAATCGACCGGGAAGCCAAAGGGACAGGCCGTGCACACAGGCTGACTATCCGCAGCTCCTCAGAGATTCGTCATTGGTTCAAACAGCTTTCGTCCCCTCACCTGCTTCGAAGAACCGCTCCGCTGAGCATTGTATCGTGCGGGCGTTGGCTCACCAAACCCGGAGGTGGATTGGGCAGCACTCAGACGCGGCCGAAGAGATCGGAGACCGACGCCGGCGGTGGCATCGGATTTGGACCGGTCATACGGGCGAGAGTCTGCATCGAATAGAGCCCTAGACGGCGATAACTCTCGAACTGTGATTCGTCGAACCATTGGTCGGCTGTGGACTGGTCGGGGAATTCGTCGTGGACGGCGCGGTACGCGAGAACATCTCGGGGCGTGCCAGATGTCATTGTCGGCTTGATGTACAAAATCTTGCCGGCGAACGCCTCTTGATCAATGGTGCGTGGATAGCGAATATCGCCCATGACTCCATGCGCCTGGGCGAAGCCGCCCCTCGGGAATTGCACCGGCGTCGGATCGATCGTGATTTCGACGCCAAAGTCGCTGCGGCATTTCCGGATCGCATTGCCTAAGTCTCCGAAGGTCATGCCAGAGTCGGCGTCTGCGTCGCAGGCGATGATGTTCCTGCAGCGCCGCCGCACGAGCTCGTAAATGGCGAGATTTTCAAAGTGGCCACCATCGGAAAGGTAAATATACTTTGATTCGTCGGTCGTGGATGCAAGTAGCTCTTTCAGGAGGTACAGGAGCGACCACCGAGGGCCGCCCTCGGTCCGATTTCGGGAAAGCTGACTGTTTTCGTAACGCGTGTTTGGCAGCCACCAACCCAAGCGAACATCGAATACAGTCATCAGGAAAGCGAGGGGCGGCGATGTGTGGTAACCCATATTGGGCGACGCGGCGGCACCAGAGATGGAGACGGCGGTGCCAAGGTGCACGCCGCCTGCTCGGAGATGAAGCGCGCTGTGGGAGTTTTTCGGATAGGCATATTCCTCGGTGGCGCGATAAGTGCCTTCCGGAGCCGGGTCGGGCTCGTATTTCATTTCCGGATATTCGTAGCCGCAGAATTTCGGCGTGAATGCAAAGGACTCCGCTTTGCGCTCTTGCCAGGCGAGTCGCTCGCCGTGCGTTACGTTGAGCGCAGCGCAAATGATCGGGTAGGGCCCCTGGTAAGCGGGAAGCTCTGGGTGTTCGGTGTGAGCGGTGGTTCCGTCGAACTCGGTCAACAGCAGGTCGTCGGTAGGATCGAATCCCGTGAAGCGATTTGGTTCGCGTTCTCCGACGTTCCTACTGGCGCCGAGATAGCAGCGAATCAGCCGGTTTCGGTAGAGCAGATTCATCGAGAAAATGTTCACGTCGACGCGCAACGCCAGGGTGGCTGCGATCCCACCCAGAACGATCATTGCCACCAGCGGCCACAGGGGCGGAATCGCGCTTACTTTGTTCCAATAGCCCTCGATCGTCGCCGTACTCCCGTTGTGCCAGATGACCAGCGCATGGACGCCGAGCGAAAGGAGTATCAGCATCCCGAGGATGAAAATGTAAGGTGCCGCCGCCGCGATCAATTCCATTGAGGAGCTGTTCTTCGCTGGGTTGTTTGCGACTTGCGCGCCTGCTCCACCGGATGTTCGACCGCTTTTTCCGGACAACAAACCGAAAATGGTGGTTCCTACCCACCCGAGCAGCAAGCCTATCTTCGTCTTCACCCAAACGCTTTCCCGTTCCGCAACCCATGGAGCGAAGATCGCGAGGCCAAAGATCGCGACCCAGGCAAGCACTCCGAGCAGGAGCAATCCGCCCAGGCGCCCCCACCATTCCTGTTCTTCCGGGCCGATGATCAACTTGAGCAGCCCGATGTGCAGCGTCCCCACGAGAAGGAAGGCGACGACCAAAATCGGCGGACCCCACGCGACCACATGCCAAGCGCTTCCCTGGCTCGGGCCCGAAGAATTCCATTGCGCAATGGCCTGATGGCAGATTCGCAGGAACACTCCACCCACCGCGCCCGAGAAAACAGCCGTAAGCGGGATTCCAACTTTTTGAGCGACTGTTACTTTGCTTCGCTCTCCGACAGAGCCAAGCACACCAATTCTTCCAGGCAGTCCGAGAAGGTGGCAGACTCCGTACACCGCCCCTCCTACAAACGCCCAGCGCCAGAATGGCTGCTTTTGTGCGGCGGGCCACAGCCAAAACGCAAGCGCCGCGAACACAGCACTCGAAAGCAGTGGAAGGGCGATCAACCATAGGACTCGCGCTTGGCTGGCTCCTTGCTCATCGTCCTTACCTGTCGCACGAGCATTGGGAGGATTGACGGGCGTCGTGATCGACGCTGATGCCGAATAGCGCGATGCCGTCAGGAGAGCCAGCAGCAAAAGCGAAAACGCGAAAGCAACGGTTGCCCACACGCCATGATGCAGGTGACCGATAGGTTCGAGCCGAATGGCGGAAGAACCCAGCAACCAGGGTAAAAGGACCAACGTTCCAAGGACCGGCATCAAAATGCATTGATTGAGCAAGACGTTCCGCTGGTATGTGGCGATGCCGGTCCAGGTGTCGGCGCCGACTAAACCTTTCCGTGGCGTCATGTAATTGCTGTAATCGCGAAGGAAGTTCACCTGGCGCGGCTCGGCGACGCCGCCATCGAGATCGCGATGGTTTTCATAGTCTCCCAGCTTTTCCTGCACCTCTACCAGGCCGTGCGGGGCACGCTTGATCCAGCTCACGAGCCACGCGCCGATGTATCCGCCTCCGGAAACCGTCGAGATGTACTTCATTTGCGGGAGCAACTTGGCTTGCGCGAGACCCTGCAGAATGCCGAGGTTGAAAGTGGCGCTGCGGATTCCGCCTCCCGAGAAGGCCAACCCGTACGATTCATCGGCCGTTACACCTGCCGTCGCGGTACGTGCGTGAAGCACACTGGGAGTCGCGGTTGTCGATACATTTTTCTTTTCTTCCGCCAGCACGTCTTGAAAGGTCGGCATGTCGACACTCCTTCGACGATCCGTCTGTTTGCTCGCAATCCCTTCTTGTGACGGCAACGAGAGAAAGGCGTTAACTCTGCGCAGTCTTATAGCGGCGCGATGGGGGGCAAGTCAACGTTAAGATACAAAGTCAATAACACTGAGAAGCTATAGGGAAATGGCATGAATTTCTGGTTGGGAAAGCAAACAGACAAACATGTGACTTGTCCGAGTCGCGTTTCGATCCGCTAGAAATGGAAGCCGAGGTCGATGGTTTCAGCGCGTGGGCTGACGAAGTGCGTACCGCTGAATGTGGAGAGGAAGTTGTAGAGCGCTTCCTTGTTGGTCAGGTTGACGACGGTGAAGCGGAGGCTCCATTTGTAACGGTCGCCGTGGAAGAGGTTGTCGTGGCCGACGGCCAGGTCGAAGAGGTTACGCGAGGCGATGCGCGGCGGATTTTTGTCGTCATTCTCGGTGCCGTCGGCGGGGATGTCGACGCGCGTTGCGCCGCGCGGCAGGCCGCTCGCGCAGCTCAGGATCGGGCTGGTCGGCGTGGCGAACGTGCTGCCGCAGAAGAGGCCGATCGCGGCCTGCTGATCGCCATCGAACGTCAGGGCGGTCGCGTAGTCGGTGACGGCGCCAGCGACCAGTCCGCTGTCATAGCGCCAGTTGAAGCCGACCCACGGGCCGCGCTTGAGCGGCTGGTATTGCAGGTGCGTCGTCTGGTTGAACTTTTCGTCGTGGTCGATGCGAAACACGGAGCCGTTCTGACCGACGGTCACGCCGAGTCCGCCAACCTGCGGCGGAAAGTAGCGCGCGGCGACGCTCGACATCACGACGAGCGCGCTGAAGCCGTGCCAGTTGGGAACGCTGGCGCGCAGCAGCCATCCGGGGATTTTGGAATTGTGCCAGTCGATAGGAAACGTAATCGGCGTATTACCGAGCACGCTGAAGTCGTAGGCGTTGTGTGTGTACTTCCAGATGTACTCGCCGTCGATGACGAGATATTTGCCGAACGCTTGCTGCAGGCCCGCGTGGAATTCATTGCGGTAGCCGGCGGGCGAATTTGCAGGCACGCACGGAATCAAGGCGGCGATCACGGGAACGTTGCATCCCGTCGTCGCGATGATCAGGTTTTCGTTGAATGGAGTTTCGAGCGTACGCGCGTACGAAACGCGCAGCACAGTGTTCGTCGGCTTGATATTGTATGCGATGCCGAGGCGCGGCTCCGCCTGGCGGGCGCTTGATAGTCCGTTGTAGACGTCTCCTCGAATGCCCAGATTGAACGACCACGCGCCTTTCGTGATCGTGTCCTGGACGTACATCGACAATTCCTTCACGTCGGTGGCGCCGCGGAAATCGAAGAGGCTGCCACCGCGCGTCAGGTCGATGGGAAGCAGCGTCGCACACGGCGTGCCTGGAAGAGCCATGCCGGTTCCTGCGTTGAAGCAGGGATTGCCGGCCGCATCGAGCGTCGCCGGCAACAGCGTTGGATCGATAATTCCGAAGCTGTCGTTTTCGTTTAGGAACGTCTGCACGTAGGTCACGCCGGCCTTCACGTTGTGAATGCCTTTGACCCACGAATAGTCGGAGCGAACACCTGTGTTCGTCAGCTTGCGATTCTGGGCGATTGTTTCGGAATTGATCGGGCCGCGGTCGGCGAACGGATTGTTGCTCGGATAGTAGTTGTATTGATCCTGGCGTACGAACGCACCAAAGGTGAAGACCGCGTTCGGCCCCATCAGCCGCGTCCACGTCGGCGCGATGTTGAACGTGCCGATTTTCGATCGCTGATCGGTATCGCCGACATTTGAGCCGGTCGGACCGATTACGTTCAGGTTGTCGTAGGTGTTGGGCGTCTGGAACCACGACCGCGTGTACTGGAAATTCCCGTGCAGCGTATCGTTTTGCGAGACCTGGTAGTCGACGCGGTCAAAGATATTTTCTTCATTGCCTTGGTCGTGAATCGGCTGAAATTCCGGTGGATCGAGGAAGCGGCCGCTCTTCAATCCGTTCGCGGAGATGAAATTTCCCCACTTCTGATTGCCATAGGCGAGATCGAAGCCGACGTTGCCGGTGCCGAAGCTGCCGTATGAGGTCGAGACGCTGCCGGTCGGCTTGGTGACGCCCAGGCCGGATTTCGTGGTCACTTTGATCACCAGGCTGGTTTTGTCGCCAAACTCAGCTGGAGGCGCGCCGGAAATCACTTCGAGCGATTGAATGGAGTCCGACGGAATCTGATTCGAGAAAACTTTGCTCGTCTGATCGGTGATGGGCTGGCCGTCGACCGAAAACGAGTTTTGCGCGTGGTCGCCGAGGCCGTGCATGTTGCCGTTGGAGTCGGCTGCGACGCCGGGCGAAACTAGCGTCACGAGCGAGGTCACCGACGACGATGCGCTCTCAAGTGGCAGCCTATCGATAATTCCCTGATCGACGTCGGTGTGAAAAGTCGACTCGTTTTCCACGAGGTCGCCGCCATTGGCCTCAACCGTCACGCTGGTGTTTGCCGTACCGAGTTTCAGCGCGACCTGCACACTGGTCGGCACCGTCGAGCGGACCTCGACATCCTGCGTGAACGATGAAAAACCCGTTGCCGTCACCACCATGTGATACGGATTGAACGGCACGTTGGTGAAGCGAAAGCTGCCGTCGGTGCCGGTAGTCGCCTCGCGATGAAACCCGCTAACCGCGTACGTAATTTCGACCGTTGCGCCCGCCACCGAAGAGCCGGAAGGATCCTTCACGACGCCTTCAATCGATCCCGAGTTCCCGAGTTGAGCGAAGCCCGGCGCGGCCATGAGCAATAGTCCCAGCGCGAGAAGCGTAATCCGTTTCCAAGCGGATTGGTCCGGATGCGAATGCAGAGAGCTGCAGAAATTCCTTATCATTTTTTCTCCTGTCCCATCGAGAGGGACGAACGTCGCCGGCGGCGACTGCGTGGACTTGTGGATAGGAGCCGCTCGAAAAAATAAGCGACAGCGCTCGTGCGCGAGATGCCATGAGGCAGCGGCGCAGAGAGCGCGGACTTCGCTAAAGAATCACGAGAGATTTGTTACGCGGTTGGAGGCGCCCGAGGGGTTCGGTGCGATGCTACGAAATTCGTTACGTTGAAGAGTGCGGTGGTCGAGCTGCTGCGCGCAACCTGGTGCGCGGCGGGAATCAGGTCGTGCGGTGAAACCGCCAAAGCGGGCGCATGCAGCGCCTGGCAAATGTGGCAGGCGGTTTCGGGGCCGTTGGAGTGATGGTGCAGGAACGCGACACCGGATGCGACATACAACAGCACGACGCAGCCGAAAATAGCCAGCGCCTGCCGCGCGAAACTTTGTCGCGAATGTCGAGAAATGAAGTCCAGGCGCATCAGTTAGACAAGCTCCAGCGACACTTAGTCTAGCACCTTAGACGGCCGGCGGACGGGATTGGTTGCTGGTTTTTCCTAAGAATTATCCAATGTTTGCGCTGTTCGCGGCTTTAAGTGCGTCAAGAAATGTCCTGGGGCGCGGCGATCTGAGATCGCTTCGCGCCCCGAAATCACTACCGTTCGCTACCGTTGAATGATCGGGTACATCTTTATTGCGTCCGGATTTACTGCGGCTGAGCTGCTGTTCCCGGCGCCGCGTTCCCGATCGCAGCTCCGTTCACGACGAGCTCGACCCGGCGATTCTTCTGCCGGCCTTCTGCCGTGTCATTGGTTGCGATCGGATTCGTTTTGCCGAAGCCCTTCGCGGTCATCGAGGAGACAGGCACGCCCTGCGATGCAAGGAAATCGCGCACCGCGTCGGCGCGCTGTTCCGAGAGCCGCTGATTCATTTCGTCGCTGCCCACGCTGTCGGTGTGACCTTCGATCTGCAGCGTCAGCCCCGGATGTGCGAGCAAGATGCCGGAAATCTTCGCCAGCTTCACCTGGGTGGGCTGTTTCAACGTGTATTTGCCGGTGTCGAACAAAACATCCGACATATTCACGATCAAACCGCGGGCCGTATCCTGCGTCTGCAAGACGGCGTTCAGCTGCGTCAGAAGTTGCGCGCGCATGTCCGCTCGTTCCTTTTCGGCTTGAGCCGCGGCTTGCTGCGCTTGTGCTGCCGCCGCCTCCGCCTGCTGCTGCTGGGCTAACGCTGCCGCGCGTGCGGCCTCGGCTTGCTTTTGTTGCGCCAGCGCCGCTGCTGCGGCCGCGTCGGCTTGTGCCTTCGCGCGTTCCGCGTCCGTGCGGGCCTGATCGGCCGCCTGGCGTTCGGCCTCGGCCTGCGCACGAGCCGCCGCTTGAGCCGCCGCGTCAGCTTGGGCCTTCGCCTCGCGTGCCGCGGCCGCCTGACGCTCGGCCTCGGCGGCCCGCTGCGCATCCTCTTCCGTTTTATTCTGAATCGAGATCACTCGTGCTTCTTCCGCGCGATCAATCGCGTTGCGCGAGGCGGCGATTACGATTTTCTTGTCTTTGCGATCGTGATACGCGGTTTCCGCCTGTTGCAGCTGCTCCGTTGCTTTTGTAAACGTGGACGCCGCATAAGTGTCGGCATGCGCGTTACGCGCGATGCGCACTGCGTTACGCGCTTCAAACAGCTCGAGCGGTGCCTTCCGATCGACGCCAAAAATCGCGTTTTCGATTGGCGTGTTGGACTGCGAGTAGCTGCCCCGGCTGATCAGCGTGTATTTCGCATCGATATTCTCGACGCGGTTCAGCATTTTCTCCGGCAGCGCATTTTCCAGCACCACTACGTCGCTGGGTTGCGCAACGGCGTAGTACGGTTCGGCGGTGACGACCATGCCGAACGTTTGCATGTCTACGCTGGTTTTGAGCTGCGCGTTGCCGTTCTTGCTCACGAGTTCGCCCAGGTTCACCGCGCGTCCCTGGGGCGAAATCGCCCACAGTACATACGTGAGATATTCGAGGCCGAATTTCGACGAATCCGGCAGCCCGATGAATTTTGAGTCGATCTCGATGCGGTTGGTCTTGGTCGCAACCTTTGCCGAACCCGCCGCTCCTGAACCCTGGTCGGTCGGTGCGAAATAGACATCCACCGACTTCCCGGCGCGTCGATAATCCAACGCTTTCAACGACCGTGATGTGGTCGAAGTTTGCGGCTCGCTGCCCGCCGCGGCTGCATTCGCGCCTGCCGCGGGCGCTCCAGCTGCAAGCCATCCGGCAGCGGCAAGCGCGCACGCCGCCAGAATATTTCTTGGGACATTCACGTGTGATCCTCCAAGCTGGAATCAGGGTTTCGTGATCAGCTATATTCGCAATCATAGATTCAGCCCGGCGCCTGGTCAGAAAGGTTTGCCGGGTTCGAGACGTGGATTACTGTATTAAACCTGGCATAGAAATGGAATATAAACCCGCATCAAAATTGCATGAATCCGCGGCGCGACCAAATCGCAAGATCGTCGGATTTCATCAGGACGAAGCCGGCGATTGGATAGCCGACCTCGAGTGCGGCCACGCGCAGCACGTGCGGCACAATCCGCCGTGGATGAATCGCGCATGGGTGACGACGGCGGAGGGCCGCGTCTCGCGGATCGGTGCCGAATTGGCGTGCGCGAAATGTGTTGATCCTGCGTAGGTGCGAGCGTCTCCTTACAACATCGAGTGCGCGGCAGCGCCGCGTGGCGATTTTGCGGGCGACCTTTAGCTGTCGTCGATCAACTTCCCCTCCCCAGTTATACTGTTACCCATTTCTCTTCGAGAGGACCTCATGAAATATCGCCGCTTTGGCCGAACCGGTTGGAACGTCAGCGAAATTGGATACGGAATGTGGGGCATGGGCGGATGGACCGGCTCGGAAGACGCGCAGTCGCTCGAGTCGTTGCAGCGTTCGATCGATCTCGGCTGCAATTTTTTCGATACCGCCTGGGCTTATGGAGACGGCCATAGCGAGGAGCTGCTCGGCAAAGTGCTTCGCGACAATCGCGGCAAGACGCTTTACACGGCGACGAAAGTCCCGCCTAAAAATCGCAAGTGGCCCAGCCGTTCGGAATTTACGCTCGAAGATTGTTACCCGCCCGAATACATCGAGGAGTACGTCGACAAGAGTTTGAAGAACATCGGTGTGCCGACGCTCGACCTGATTCAGCTGCATACGTGGGAAGACGCCTGGCTCGTGGACGATCGCTTGCCGGGTGTGCTGCAGAAGATCGTGGCCGACGGAAAAGTGCGCGCGGTCGGCATCAGTATCAATCGCTGGGAGCCGAACAACGGGGTGAAGGCGGTTCGCGCGGGATTGTTCGATGCGGTGCAGGTGATCTACAACATTTTTGATCAGAACCCCGAGGACGAATTATTTCCGGCGTGCCGCGAGAGAGATGTCGCGGTGATCGCGCGAGTGCCGTTCGACGAAGGCACTCTTACGGGTACGCTGACACTCGACAGCAAGTGGCCTGCGAACGATTGGCGCAGCACTTATTTCGTGCCGGAAAATCTGAAGAACAGCGTGGAGCATGCGGAGAAGCTGAAGCCGCTGTTGAAAGATGGAATGACGATGCCCGAAATGGCGCTCCGCTTCATTCTCAACAACGAGGACGTCAGCACGATCATTCCCGGCATGCGCAAACTGAAGAACGTCGAGATCAACACAGCCGCCAGTGACAAAGGCCCGCTGCCCCCGGCATTGCACGCGGAGCTGCGCAAGCATCGCTGGGACCGCAAGCCCACAAAATGGAGTCAGTAGTCAGGTTTGCGAATTGCGGAAAGTGCTCTGTCAGGCGGTTTGCTTTAACGCGCGTTCAACGAGGTTGAGGCAACGCTCCGCTTGCTCGCGCAACAATTTGTTGTTTTCGCCCAAATCGCGCTGTGTGCTGTGAAGTTCGTCCGCAATGGAGAGCGCCGCGAGCACCGCAATTTTGTGGGTATCGACGGTCGCGGTCGCGTCAGAGATAGCGCGCATTTTTTCATCCACGAACGTAGCGATTTTTTGCACATAGGCGGGATCGAGATCGCCGTGGATCGTGTAGGTCTGCCCGAAGATTTGAACTTTGACCGGTCCGCTCATGTCAGTTCTCCACGCCGCGGGATGGCGCCGCTTCGGGCATTGTAGCGCAGTGCGGCGTCAGCTTGCGCGCAACTGCGCTCCGACTTCCTTCTCAAGGGCCGTCACAATTCGCGACGAAAAGTCGCTGGTCTGCGCATCAGTCAGCGTCGTCTCGCGGCTCTGAAACACCACGCGAACCATCAGTGAATATTTTCCCACTGGCACATTTTTCCCGCGAAAGAGGTCGCCCGCTTCCACGGCGATCACTTCGCCGATCTTTAGCGACTGAATCGCGCTCTTCACAGCGTCGAAGCTCGTGCCATCGCCCAGCAGCAACGAAAAATCGCGCTCGACCGCCGGGAACCGCGGCAATGGCTCGTAGCGTCGTGAATCCTTCAAGTCTTCGATCGCGGCGTAAACCGGATCGAGCGTTAATTCCGCAAGGAATACGTCCTGCCGGAGCTTTAGGCGCTCCGCCACGCGCCGCGCGAGCTGCGCCGCCGAACCAAGTTCTTCGCCGCCCAGCGAAACGGCTCCGCTTCGAGCCGCATGCATCCAATCGCTACTCGCTGCCGCACCACGCGGACTCCACTGAAATCCGCCGGCCAGCTCGCCCAGTGAATCAAGATCGCCCTTCAAGTCCGCAAACGCGTACGCGCGCGCCGCGTCGTACAAATCCTTCTCGCGCGCATCGCCGGTTGCACCGACGGTCAGCACGCGGGTTTCGACCGATGACGCCCCGTTCAGCCGATACTGCCGCCCAATCTCAAATAGCCGTACGTTGCGCTGCCCATGATTCAAATTCCACTCGAGCGCCGCAGCCATCGTCACGAGCCCAGTCGATCGCAGCACGCCCGCTTCCTCGGACAACGGATTCGCCATCCGCGCCGCCTGCGCATTCGCTGGACGAAACAGCGCATCGCGCTCTTCATCGACGTGCGGAATCGTCATGATTTCGCGATAGCCAAGCCCGATCAGCCGGCCGCGCACTCGTGTTTCAGCCTCATAGTGCGGCAAACGCGCCGCACCCTGCCGCGCCACCGGAAATCGCGGCGGGAATTTATCCAACCCGTAAATCCGCGCCACTTCCTCGATCAAATCGATCTCGCGTTCGACGTCCGCGCGCCACGACGGCCGGGTGCATTCCCATGCTGCAAGCAGCGAACCCTCAGCGCCGCGATTTTCATCCACACGCTTCGGCGAAAAACCCAGCGCTCCCAGCGCGGCTTCAACTTCTTTGTCGGGCACATCCGCGCCCATCACGCGCAAAATCTCCGCGCGCGTCACGCGAATCTTCTTGGCCGCCCGCTTGCCCGGATACACATCGACAACTCCAGCCAACAATTCGCCGCCCGCCAACTCCAAAATTAATTCTGCTCCGCGCCGCGAAGCTAGTTCCGCCATTTCTGGATCGGCGCCGCGTCCAAACCGCGTCGAGGCCTCGGTGTGCAGCCTCAATCCGCGCGCGCCGCGCCGCACTGCGATCGGCTCAAACCACGCCGCTTCCAGCAAGATATTCTTCGTTGAAACCGAAATCTCGGTGTCGGCGCCGCCCATGATTCCGCCGATTCCCACGGCGCGTGAACCGTCGCCGTCCGCGATCATGCAAATCCCGGCGTCCACGGTTCGTTCGATCCCGTCCAGCGTGCGCATCTTCTCGCTGGCGCGCGCCTTGCGCACCACGATGCGGTGATCGCGCACCTTGTCGAAGTCATACGCGTGCATCGGCTGGCCAAGCTCCAGCATCACGTAGTTCGTTACGTCCACCACATTGCTGATGCTTGCCACACCGCTCGCTTCCAGCCGCTCGCGCAGCCACGCCGGCGACGGTTGAATCTTCACGCCTCGAATCACGCGCGCCGTAAATCGCCCACAAAGCTCCGGCGACTCGATCTCCACGCGCACCGCATCGCTCGCTTTGCCGGCGGCATTCGCGGACGATGCGGTCGACTTCGGCGCGACGCGCTTCAGCGGCAGCTTGTAGATCGCACCAATTTCTCGCGCGATCCCATAGTGCGACAAGCTGTCGGGCCGGTTCGACGAGACTTCCGCGTCGATCACCGCACCGTGCGCGCCCTTCTCGACTCCGCCGATGTTCGTGCCCGAAAGCGCCAAGCGCGAAGCCAGCTCATCCGGCGACGCCGTCACATCGATAAAATCCTTCAGCCAGTTGTAGACAACCTTCATTCGCTATCCCAGCTCCCGCTTTCCGTGCCGACCGCTATTGCTACTTCGCCAGACGCCCGTAATAGACATGCGTCGCATATTCCATCTTCACGCGCCCGTCCACCTGGTTCGCGCGAAACAATTCGCCGAGCGCCGCCATAATCGGCGCGTAATTCGGCTGCCCCTCTTGCGGCGCGTACGAACTGCTGCGCAGTCGCCCGGCAAGCCCATCCCAATCGAGAATCTGCGCGTTCGGTACGCTGCGATGCTCCACCGATCCGCCCGCGAAAAATTTCTGCATCGCCGCCAACTCGGGATACGCTTCGCGCACAACCTTGTAATCCGTCCCGTACTTCACCAGCACGTCTTCGTACGCCGTCGCAAACGTCGAATTCATCTGCCGGTCGTTCCACATCACGACGACCCAGCCCTCCGGCTTCAGGATCCGCTGAAACTCGCGCGCCGCCGCGGCCGCATCGAACCAGTGAAACGCCTGCCCCGCCGTTACAAAATCAATCGTCGCATCTTCCAGCGTCGTCGCTTCCGCCGAAGCATCGATGCTCGCGAACGAATCGTACGAAGCGAGGTATTCTTCGCCGGCCTCACGCATTTCTTTGTTCGGCTCGATCCCATACACGCGATTGCCGTTCTTGAGAAACAGCTCGCTCAAAAATCCCGTGCCCGAACCGACGTCTGCAATCGCGTGTCCCGACAGCAGCCCGCACTCCTTCTTCAGCAGTGCCAGTGCCTCGCTCGGATAACCGGGCCGGTAGCGCACGTAATCCGCCACGCGCGACGAAAATCTCTGTTTGGAATCCGTAAAAGCCATAACTCGACGTTCTCTGTGCTCTCGGCGAACTCTGTGGCTAATTTCTAAGGAAACTGCCGCAAAAATCGCACATCGCTCTGAAAAAACACCTGAATGTCGTCGATGCCATACTTCAGCATCGCCAGCCGATCGATGCCGATACCGAACGCAAACCCGCTCACTTTTTTCGGATCGTAGCCGACGAACCCATAGACTGCGGGATCGACCATCCCTGCGCCAAACAGCTCGATCCAGCCCGCGCCCTTGCACTTCGAGCACGTCCCGCCGCCGGCCGAAACGCCGCTCCCGCCACAGAACACACACGTCACGTCGAATTCCACCGAAGGTTCGGTGAACGGAAAGTAGCTGGGCCGGAACCGCGTCTTCACGCCCGGTCCGAAAAATTGCTTCACGAAATATTCGATCGTCCCGGTGAAATCGCAGAACGTGATGTCACTGTCGACTGCTAACCCCTCCACCTGATGAAACGCGAACGAGTGCGTCGCGTCAGGATTGTCGCGGCGATAGACCTTGCCAGGAACGATCACGCGCACCGGTGGCTGCCGCTTTTCCATCGTGCGAATCTGCATCGGCGATGTGTGCGTGCGCAGCAATAGCGGCGTCGGCGCGCCTTTCGGCAGCTGCAAATAAAACGTATCCATGTCGTCGCGCACCGGATGAAACTCCGGAATATTCAGCGCTTCGAAGTTGTAATACGGCGTCTCGATCTCCGGGCCTTCGACGACGGAAAATCCGATCGACACAAAAATATCTTCGATTTGTTGGAAAACTTGCCGGATCAAATGGTGGGAGCCAACCGCACGTGTCACGCCGGGCAACGATAGATCCACGCGGTCGCGCGCGAGCGCCGCTTCGTCAGCGCCCGCCTCGATTGCGACGCGCCGGGCTTCGATCTGCGCCTCGACGTGCCCACGCAGCTTGTTCAACTCCGCGCCAACAACACGCTTGTATTCCGGCGTCGCAGGCTTCAGCCAGTTGTCGGTGACGAGCGTCAACACGCCCGACTTCCGCCCAAGCCACGCGTCGCGAAACTGCTTCCACGAAGCCTCGTCGTGCGCAGCCGACGCCTCCGCCTCAAATCGCGCGTGTACTTCCGCGAAGAGCGCAGACACATCTTCGGCGCGCGAAACGCCGAGGTCTGTCAATTTCGTAGCGAGTTTATTTTCGAGCGAGCTCATTCGCATGGTCGGCGCCCGAAACGCGCCGCAAGCGCCTCTTCGAGAAAATAGCACGGGTGGCCGTCGAGAAAGCCACCCGCATCGTGCTCAACGCGATGCACCTGCACTAGAAACTGCGAGCAACGCAGTGGCGCAGCTACTCTTTTTCGCGCTTGGCCTTCTTGGGAGCCGGAACTGCGGCCTTCGCCGTCGCCACCAAACTCGTAAACGCCGCCGCATCCTTCACCGCGATGTCGGCCAATACTTTGCGATCGAGTTCGACGCCCGCAACCTTCAGCCCGTGAATCAAGTGGCCGTACGTAATGCCGTTCAGTCGCGCGGCCGCGCCGATACGCTGAATCCACAGCCGGCGATACTGCCGCTTCTTGACGCGGCGATCGCGGAACGCATAACGATCCGCTCGATTCGCCGCTTCCTGGGCGGACTGGTAGAGTTTGCTCTTTGTGAGGAAAAAGCCTTTTGTGCGCTTGAGGTACTTCTTCCGCCGCGCACGGCGTTTTGTGCCGCGTTTTACGCGAGCCATGGGTTTCTCCTTTTATGTTTGGGAGACAACACGATGCGGGGACGCGCAGAAACACGCGTAACGCAACGGGTTTGTCTCCGATGGTGCTGCGTAGCAGGCATCCCGCGTGAACAGGACGGGGTCCGAATCGAAGCTCGCGTTAGCGAACCAATTCGTCTGCCACAGTGCTGCGGCTAAATCGTTCGTTGCGAAGCGTTCGATCGCTGCAGCGGATCGGCCGGCAGGCACCCGTGTAGCACTGCCTGGCACGATGTGCGGAACTTGCGCTCCGCGTGTCACATTTCAGCTTCACGAAAAGCGAAGCCAAAAACTCGTTACAGAAATTCTGCTAGATCGCCGTTTCTCAGGCGTAAGGCAACATCAGCTTAACGTTCGCCACGTCGGCCTTGTTCACCAGCGTCAGCTTCTTCAGCTTCCTCATCCGCCCCGGACCCTTCGTCCCCAGCAAATGTCGCTTGCCCGAATGCGAACGAATAATTTTGCCACCCGCCGTCACTTTAAACCTCTTCGCGGCGCCGCGATGCGTCTTCAACTTCATTTTCGGTTTCGAAGCATTTCTTGGCATCTGCAAACCCTCTCTTCACACGGGCACGTCGTGCCCTGAATCTGAATGAAACTCAATCCCTGAAATCCAAACGGTATCGACCGCTTTCGGTTTGTCCTACGAAGCCTGCTGCGCCGTCGCCGGTGTCGCAGGTTTGACGGCAACCGCCACGCCCTTTTTCGGCGCCAGCAGCGCAACCAAGACATTGCCTTCCATGCGCGGCATCGTTTCGATCTGACAGAACTCGGTGATTTCTCCCAACAGCCGCGTCATCTTCGCACGGCCTACTTCCTGGTGCGCCATTTCGCGGCCGCGATGAAAAATCATCGCGCGTACTTTGTGGCCTTCACCCAGAAACCGGATGATCTGGTTCTTGCGCACGTTGTAATCGTGCTCGGCGGTCGCCGGCCGAAATTTCACTTCCTTCAACTGCGAGCCACGGCTGCTCTTGCGCTGCTCGTGTGCTTTTTTATTCTGTTGGTAGAGAAACTTGCCGTAATCCGTAATTTTGCAAACGGGCGGATCGGCTGTCGGCGAAATCTCCACCAGGTCGAGCCCGCGTTCGCGCGCCATTCGCACCGCTTCATACGGTTGCATGACGCCAAGCTGACCGCCTTCTTCGTCGATCACCCGGACTTCGCGAGCCCGGATCCGTTCGTTCACTCGAGTGCGGTCGCTCTGCTGCCGGAAGTTGCGTTCTGCGATAATTCCCCCTAACAAATTTAAGGCGCCAGAATACCCGCCTCGCCGGGTTCTGCCCTGAATCTATTCCGTTGCGCTGCGAGAAGTCAGGCTACGCGCACCCGTCACGCCAGCTCGAAAACATCCGGCGACGGGCTTCAAAGTATAGCACGTAGGCACGTTGCAACAGCAAGGGTTAGATGCCCATCCGGGGCGTCTGGCGCAAAATTCGGGCCTCGGATCAGGAGCGTGGGTTGCGTCGGCCACTACCGGTGATCGAAGCCCTGGCCCGGCATGAGATAGGTTACGCATCCCAACGCCGCCAGCACCGCGATGAAATACGCCGCCGACTTCCGGCTTGGCTCCGACGGCAGGTCCTTGGTAAAGAGCCGATATCCCGCTCCGGCGACAACAATGAGGAAGATCTTCTCCTCGAGGACGACGCAAAGCAGCAGCGCGGCGCAAAGAACCGCGATGCGTTCTGCCTTGCCCAGCGCCTCAAAAGCCTTGCCGCCATCCAGGGTCCATACTGGCGTCAAGTTAATAACGTTGAGCACCGCCGAGGATCGGGCCAGCGCGGCCCACAGGCCTTCGCCGGTGTCCCACCAGATCGCGCCGCAAACTGCGGCCCCCAGAAATCCGGCCAGCGGACCGGCCAAGCTGATCGCCGCCTGCGTCGCCTTAGACACGCCCATCGCCGCCCATTTTACGTAGGCGCCAAGGCCGGGCAGAAACATCGGCATCTCCGCCGGCAGGCCACGGCGCTTGATATCGATGTAATGCCCCATTTCGTGAACCAGGATCAGGAGTGCAAATCCCACGCCGAATTTCGGTCCGTAGACCGACCAATAAAACGCCATAAAGGTCGCGAGGCTCAGGAGCGATTTCAATTGGAACAGCGTGAGCAGGAATTTGCTCTTCGCCAGCAGCACGGCAATCGGCGCCAGCGGCCCCAGTTTTTTGGTCCACGCGTTTTGTTGTTCCGCAGCGACCGCGGCTGCTGCTTCGAGTTTCTTGATTTTGTCGAAGACCCACTTTTTCTGTTCCGCATCCGCGGGTAGCAGAGGCAACGCTTTCTGCCAGGCTTCACGCGCTTTCTGGAAGTCGCCGTTTTCTTCAAACATGCTCGCGCCCGCCGAGATCTGCTCCAACTCGGTGGCGTGCACCAGAGTGCGGCACTGCGTGCAGGCGAGCACGCCCGCCGCGAGTTCACGCTGGCATGTTTTGCAATTGCGCTGTACCGCGATCGAGATGGAGGACACGGGTGTCGGCGCTCAAGATCCAGCGTCGCTCTTGTCCGACGACGATTTTGGGAAGGGACCAAGTAGGTCGAGCTTTTTTTCCGCCGTCAGTTGCCACGCGATACGAAGGCCGACGAAGAGAATGATCAGCCCGATTGCGCCGTGCATCGGATCCTGCAACTCAAGGAAGGGCGATGCCCGACCCGCGAAAAGCAGCGCGCCGATCGCGGCACCCGGTCTCAGCGCCTTTGGCGGAAGCTGTGTGTCGGCTTCAGGCACCGTCGAGGTCACGTCCGGCTCCGGCGAAACGCTGAGCTGCATCGAAGCCGAAGGAGCCGCTATCGGATCGGGCTCCGCTTGCTGCTTGGCAGTTACTGGTTTCGTTTCTTTGCGTTCCTGGATGATTTGCGAGATTCCGATGGGAATTGCCGAAAGGGAAACCGCCGCGTAGGTCAGCGCGACGGCCGCTATCTGATAGCGGCGTCCGCCGATTCCACTCGTGCCCTTCATGATGGATTTGCCGACGATATAGCCTACCGCAAGCGAAATGTAACCGAGCATCAGTCCGGTGACGATTCCGAAGCCCGCATAGATAACGAGGCCGAGAATCGCGCCGCCGATGCCGAACAATAGGCCGCGCACAAATGTCTGTTGTGAATCTTTGGGTCTTTGCAGCTGTGCCTGTTCGCCGCAGTAGTTGCATGTGACTGCGCCGTTTAGCCTGTAATATTGCGAACCGATGGATTGGCCGCAGGATGTGCAGCGTTCGGCGCCGGGACTGTTGCCGGCATACTCCGCTGTCCCAAACTGGGGGGTGGGATTGGTCAAAGTGTCGGACATGATGCGCAACGTATCATGCCGGAATGACGGTATGGAATAGATCGTTCCGGAACGGGTAATACACGCCTGAACAACTCCAAACGCGGCTAACTGGACCGCTCGGCCGCACTTGCGGCGCATGGGTCCGGGCGAGTCAGAAGGTTATGTCGAGGCGGCCTTTCGGACCGGCGATGATCGCGTGCAGGTGCGCAGTCCTCGCTTTTGTGATCGGCAAATCGAGGTGGAGCTGGTCGGCTCGGTTCTGTAGCTCGATAAACGCCTGCGCTGTCGTTGCAGCCTCGAAGAGTTCGAGGCTGCAACCCTGCGGCGCGTCGACGGACGGGTGGATTGAGCCAGCGCCCCACTCGATGAAAAAAGGAAGCAAGCCTTCGGCGTTGTCTTTCAGTGCCAGCGTCTTCCAATTTAGCACGCGGCCGTCGGGACGCTTCCGCGAGCCGGGTGTGGGGCCGATCGCTTCGATCCCTTTGTCGCGCAGCAACGTGGCGAAGACCTCAATGTCGCCCGGATGTGCCGCCCAGCCGACAAGTCCGGGATTTTCGAGGCCCCTCAAATCGCGAACGTCGTCCGTGGCGGGTTGATTGGGATCGGGCGCGATGATTTCGAGGTAGCGGTTGCGACCAAGCGAGAGCAGCGCGTTCCGCGTGCCCGCGCCCGGATGCACGCCGCCGAATGCCGCGCGCACCCCAGTGCGCCGCTCAACGAACGCGATGCCATCGTCGAGATCGGAGCTGCCCAGCAGAATGTGATCCAACAAGATCGGAGTGCGTACCTCGTCGCCAAGTGTGATGCTCGCCGCCGCGAGTGAAGCACTCGCTGTAATCAGAAATCGTCGCCGCGACACCGAATGCATTGCGCTTAAATAGCACAGGCACTCCTGGCCGTGCCAGCGTTAGATTCCAGCAGCCTCAACCGACGACTTCGGTCGTCGCTCATTTGCAATGTACGGGCGCAGCACGAGTTGCGCCCCTTCTCGGCAAGATCCCGTGAATCTCGACGCCTGGCCCCTCTACAAACTAGTCGCCGCTGTCTTCACCCCGCGTTTCGACAAATACGCATGCCAAAAAAGCCGAGCCGCAATCGCCCGCCAAGGTTTCCAAGGCCCACTGATCTTCTCCAACTGCAACGGCGACGGCCGCGTGCGTAACCCCTTCACTTCCTGCACCGCCGTCGCCAACGCAAGATCGCCAACCGGCCAGACATCCGGTCGCCGCAACGCGCTCAACAAGTAAATATCCGCCGTCCAGCGCCCAATCCCCTTCAACGCGGTGAGTTTTTCGCGCGCGCGAGCATCGTGTAAATCATGCAGCGCTTCGAGATCAAGCTGACGCGCTTTGATCGCTTCGGCAAGCAACCGCGTGTAGTGCGACTTTTGGCGGCTGAAGCCAAGCTGCCGCATTTCGACCTCGGTCATCTTCAGAAACTTGACGGGCGTGAACGGCCGAACGACCTTCTCCAACTTCTGATAAAGCGCGCGGGCTGACGCCAGCGAGACTTGCTGCTCGAGAATGATGTAGATGAGTGTCGGAAATCCCGGCTCGCGAACCCAGAGCGGCGGGGCTCCGTATTTTTCGACGACGCGCGCCAGGTCGGCGTCGCGCTTGGAGAGTTCGCGAATCGCTTCGGCGAAAAATTCCTCGGTTACATGGACGAGTGGTTTTGTGGCGGCGTCGGAAAGCGCGGCCGGCAATGGCTGCGTCAGCCCGGACTTCCGTGGCGATGCAACCTTACGCGATGGCGCGCGTTTCGATTTCGGTCTGGAGGGACGCAAGAAATTCGGCTAGCGGCTTCGGGCCGAGGTCGCCCTTGCTGCGGTGGCGAACGGAAACGGTACCGGCTTCGGCTTCTTTGCCGCCGACCACCAGCATGTACGGGATCTTTTGCAGCTGCGCGTCGCGTATCTTCGCCGGAAGCTTCTCGTTACGCTCGTCGAGATGCACCCGCGCGCCATGACGCCTCAGCGTCTCGGTAACGTGCTTCGCGTAGTCGATCACCTTTTCGCTGACCGGGCAGACTTGCACCTGCACAGGGGCGAGCCAGAGCGGAAACGCGCCCGCGTAGTGCTCGACGAGAATCCCAAAGAAGCGCTCGACCGAACCGAGCAGCGCGCGGTGCACCATCAAAGGCTGATGGCGGCCGCCGTCTTCTCCCACGTATTCAAGTTTGAAACGCGCCGGGAGATTAAAATCGAATTGCACGGTTGTGAGCTGCCACGAGCGGCCGATCGCGTCGATCAGCTTGACGTCGATCTTGGGACCGTAAAACGCCGCTTCGCCGGGAATGCGCTTGAACGGAACTTTGATGCGCGTCATGGTTTCGGCAAGAGCGGCTGTTGCACGGTGCCAATCTTCCGGTTTGCCCGCGTAATTTTCGGGATGCGACTCGTCCCAGTCCGAAAGCTCGACTTCAAATTGCTCAAAGCCGAAATTTTTCATCACCGCGAATGCGAAATCGATGCACGCCTCGACTTCGCTTTCGATTTGCGACGGCATGCAGAAAATATGCGCATCATCCTGGGTGAATCCGCGCACTCGCAACAAGCCGTGCAGCACGCCGCTGCGTTCATAGCGATACACCGTGCCGAGTTCCGCGAGCCGCACCGGAAGATCGCGATAGCTGCGCAGTTTTGATTTGTAAATCAGAATGTGGCCCGGGCAATTCATTGGCTTCAACTGATAGTCGGCTTTTTCGACTTCCACCGGCCCGAACATGTTGTCTTTATAAAAGCCGGTATGGCCGCTGGTGTTCCACAGCTCGCGTCGCATGATGTGCGGCGTGTAAACGATGTCATAGCCGCGCTTGAACAGTTCCGCACGCAGCCAGTCCTCGACAATCGTCCGAATCAAGCCACCCTTGGGGTGCCAGAAGATCAGCCCCGGTCCGGCTTCGTCCTCGATGCTGAAAAGATCGAGCTCCGCTCCCAGCTTCCGATGATCGCGACGTTTCGCTTCTTCCAGCCGGTGCAGATACGCATCGAGCTCTTTCTGAGTGAAAAAGCACGCCGCATAAATGCGCTGGAGTTGCGGATTTCCTTCGCGACCCTTCCAGTAGGCGCCCGCAACGCTCATCAATTTGAATGCCTGAATGCGCCTCGTCGAAGGAATGTGCGGCCCGCGGCAAAAATCGATGAATTTTCCCGTGGCGTAAAACGAAACCATCGGGTCGGTCGCTTTTTCTTCCACCAGTTCGCACTTGAAGATCTGATCGGATTTTCTGTACAGCTCGACCGCTTCCGGCTTCGGCACGAGCTTTCGCTCGTTCGGCAAATCCTGTGCCGCAAGCTCGTGCATCTTCTTCTCGATTTTTTCGAGATCTTCCGTCGTAAACGGTTGTTCGCGCAGAAATTCGTAGAAAAAGCCGGTATCGATCGGCGGTCCGATGCCGAGCTTCACATTCGGATACAACTCCATCACCGCAGCCGCAAGAAGATGTGCCGCCGAGTGACGAAACACGTAAAGCGAATCCGGATCTCGCTCAGTGAGGATCTGCAGCTTGACATTGTGATCGAGCGGCCGCCGCAAATCGATCAATTCGCCCGCGCTGCTGCCTTCATACCCGTCCGCTGTGCCCGTGGCTGCATTTCCACTAGCGCTGGGATCGGGCTTGCCAGCCGCGGAAGTGCCATTCCCCGCCGCTGGATCAGACACCCGCGCCACGAGCGCCGCATCCGCCAGCCGCGGCGAAATTTTCCGTGCAATATCCGCCGGGGTCGTGCCCTGCGGAACTTCCTGCACCGACCCATCCGGCAACGTAATCTGAATCGAACCCATACTGTAATTTCACCCGAAGTAAAGAAGGTCCAGCTTATCGACGCGCCCAAACCGGGTCAAGGCGCCGCGTTCGCAGCTCGGACTTTGGCGAGGGCCCGGAAGTCGTTGCGCGACGGGAGATTGTCCCTACAAGAGAGCGACGTTGGGTACGCCAGCGAAGTGCCCGTCGGATGTAATTAACCGGGCTCTGTGGTGCTGCTTGCGCGGTTCGTGCGGTCAAAGGCGTAAATGTGGAGTTCTTGGCCGGCTCTAGGTCCTGCGATTCACGAACCCTCTTGGGGATTACAATCTGAAACTTGGGAGAAACCTTACCTACATCCATTCCGACTTCCTCGACCAATCTACACGTATGACGATTGCAGATCGATAGCCATACTACCTTACAAGGCGCTCATCGATGCCATGATTGGTATGACGATGGGTCGCCTTGCTCTATAAGCTACTGAAAATAAATACTTCAAGCTCATCCCAAGCTGAACGGCGTCGAGATATCGGCGCTGGGTCGGAACCTTCCGTTAAAAACATATCGTGCTAGTTGGAGAGCAGTACGCGGAAGTCTGGGTCGTCGTGGAATTTTTGGAAAGTGGGTTCCGACTGGAGCCACGCGGCGAACGCCACATGGTCGGGTGACCTCTGCTTAGCCTGCCGCAGGGCATCCAGCGCGCCTTTGCGGTTATTATCCATGACCATCGCGACTGCGATATTCGCGAACGGGCCGGCCACGTCAGGATTCGCTTCGGCCGCCAGCAGAAAATAATCCTTCGCCAGAGTGGTCTCTTTCCCCTCCAGGCGCTCGATACCGGCCTCCATCGCGTACACAAAGACCTGAGCAACGGCGCGGCGATACACGAGCGCCTTCTCCGGGCGTTTCTCACGCGCTGCGGCTTCGCGAAGACGAACGATCTGCTTTTTCGTGCTATCGATCGAGTCCGTCAGGTTCGACGATCGATGAAACCCGGCGAACGCCGCCGAAATGTCGGCAGTGAGATCCGCCTGCTCGTCGAATTCCCGCTTCTGACGTTTCGCGCCGTCCTTAACCGTCTTCTGCGAAGCGAGCGCGTCGGCAGCCTGGCGAAGCGGCGTAGCGTCCGTGAGCTGCTCGAACGTCGCGGCAGATGCGTTGTAATCGCGCCACGCAATATAAAGGTCACCAGCCTGCTCGATCGCCTTGCCGCGCGCCAACGCAGCGTCTCGCTGCTGCGTGATGAAATCGGCATCGCGCGGCACAACGCCCGTTTTCATCGCGAGCAGGCGAAACCACGCGAAGGCTTCTTCGGCGACGGTAGCTGGCGCCCATTGATGCGGCCCATCAAAATACCTCAAAAAATGCTGGAATCCCGACGCTTCTAGCGATTCGTCGAGCCGCGTGACCTCCGGAAAGTTGAAGTCAACATTGCCCACCGCCGAGAAAACTGGAAAAACCGTGTCACGCGTGGGATGCGAGTCAGTCGGAAAGCCCGCGCCATTCAAAAACACGCCGGCCGCACATTTGCAAATCTGACCGATGCGCGATGCAACGCGCGCGCCGCCCGAAAATCCGGTGAAGTAAACCTGTCGGTCGTCGATGGAAAAGCGCGTATGCGTATCGTCCGAAACAGCCTGTGCCGCTTCGATCTGTGGTTGCCAAGCCCCGTTTCGCGAATTGTTGGATGCCGCCACAATGTACCCGTACCGCTCCGCCGCATCCTTCATCGCTTCCATTGGCCGGTTCCCCCGCGCCGCCGGATCGAACGCGTAAACGATTGGCCATTTTTTCTGCGGAGTGTAGCTGGAGGGCAGATAGAGCGCGTAAGTCTGGTCGGAGTGCGCAGCGCAGATCTGCCGCAATTCGATTTGTCCCGGGCGTGGCGCTTCCGCGTGCTCCTGCGCGAGCAGAGCAGGCGAAAGCCAAAGTGTCAGCACCAGTACAAAACGGGCGCGCACGTTGCGAGTATAGACGGACGACGGCGCCATTTGGGTTACCGCAACAAATCCGACGTGCCCAGGTGTGAACCCACTCCTCGTTACATTTTTCTTTGCGCATCGCCGCAAGGTAAACTCTTGACCTTGCGAACCCACGCTTTGTCGGCTCGGTCGCAATTGCCGCAGACGGATTTCCCGAGGAATTGATGAAATCATTCTCGATCGTTATTCTAAACTTGGCGCTGGCACTTAGCGCCGGTGCGCAAGAAGCAGCGCCTTTTCGTGAACCCGACGCGCGATACAAAGCCGACATCCTCCTGGTCGTCGCTCATCCTGACGACGAAGGCGCCGCCACCGCCTATCTCGCCCGCGCGATCGACGAAGGCAAACGTGTCGCCGTCGTCTACGGCACCCGCGGCAGCAGCGGCGGCAACGAAGTCGGCACCGAGCAAGCGCCCTCGCTCGGCGCGATCCGCGAAATCGAAGCGCGACGCGCGAACGCAACTCTCGGAATTACAAATGTCTGGTTCCTCGGCGGCAAAGATACCGCGAGCCAGGATGTCCTCGTCTCGCTAGCGAATTGGGATCACGGCGCCGCGCTCGAGCAACTCGTCCGTCTGATGCGCCTCACGCGTCCCGAAGTCGTGCTCACATTCCTCCCGGGCACTTTCGTCGGTGAAGACCACGGCGATCATCAAGCCGCGGGCGTTCTCGCAACCGAAGCATTCGATCTCGCCGGCGATCCCACCGTTTTCCCCAGTCAGGTCGCCGAGCCTCTAAAGCGCCTTGAGCCGTATCTCGAGGGATTGCGGCCCTGGCAGCCGAAGAAAATCTTCTACTTCCCCGACGCCGAACGCGAAGACATCTTCCGCGACAAAGGCCCGTCATACTCCGTAAAGGAAATCTCGAAATCCTCAAAAAAACCGTACTGGCGCGCTTCGCTCGACGCGTTTCGAGTCCACCAGACACAAGCGAAAAGTTTTGCCGACCGCCTCGACAAAATGGACGACGCCGCAATCGAGAAAATGATGCAGGCCGACGGTTGGGCCGACGAGCAACGATTCGTCCTCGGCAAATCGCTGGCAGGCGGCGCTGTTACGTCGCCCATCTTCGACAACATAACGAGCGAACCCATCCCATTCCACCGCGAGGCGTATTCCGCGGACGACGGCGCCTCTGCCGGATCGGATCTGTCGATGGCCCTTGCAGGTTCCTGGCGTTTCTACGCGGAGTTTCGTGCCGCCCACGCGCTGACGCACCTGCCACACCCCGAGCCGCCCGAAATCGCGCTGCAGGCCGGCACCTCGCTGGTCATCCCACTCTGGGTGAAAAATCCCACCGCTTCTAAAAAAGAATTCACCTTGGCAGCCGATCTACCCGCGGGATGGACCGTTGCGAGCGGCACAGGAAAATTTGTAGTCGGCGCAAGGCAAACCGCCGGCACGCGCGTGGAAATCAACCTCCCAAATTTATCCGATGAAAAGAAGACCCGCGAAGATGCCAAAGAAGTCACGGTGCAAGCCCAAGCTGACGGAAAGACAATCGGCACCGTACGAATAAAAGTAGAGCTCCGAAAGAAAGCGCTACCCGAGTAAAGCCGCATCAGCCCACACAACTTCTCGTAATTCCGTTGAAACCATCGCACCACCGTCATTCCGAGCGAAGCAAGCCGACACCTTTCTTCGCGTTAATTTCCTGTGAACGCGTCGGCTTGCGCCGAGAGGAACTCTGCGCCATCGCGCGTTTTTGTTTTGCGCGATGAATCCTTCTTCGATCCCAACCGTGGAGCTCCACACTCTCGCCGCGCAACCGCACCCTACCCCTTCTTCCCCCGCCCCGCCTCCATCGCCTCCCAAGCCGCCTCCGGTAGCATCAGCAGATCGTTAAACTCCCCCGCTCCCCGCAGCCACAACGCCCCATCAATCACCACACACTCGCCGTTGATGTACTCCGACATCCCGCTCAACAAAAAGGCCGCAAGGTTCGTCAATTCGTCATGTCGCCCAAATCGCTTCATCGGATGCGTCTCGCGCGCATGCTCCTCGAATTGTTTCGAAGGTATCAGCCGCGACCACGCGCCCTCGGTCGGAAACGGCCCCGGCGCAATCGCGTTCACCCGTATTTTATACTTCGCCCACTCCACCGCCAGCGACGTCGTCATCGCCAACACGCCCGCCTTCGCGCACGCCGACGGCACCACAAACGCCGACCCGCAATTCGCCGACGCATACGTCGTCACAATATTCAGCACGTTCCCGCCCTGCTTCTCCGCGATCCACCGTTTCGCCAGCGCCTGCGTGCAGTGAAAGGTCCCATTGAGCACGATGCTCACCACTGCATTGAACGCATTCGCGCTCAGCGTCTCCGTGCGCGCCATGAAATTTCCCGCCGCGTTATTCACCAGCGAATCGATCCGCCCCAATTGCGCATATCCCGCCGCCACCGCCGTCTCCACCGCCGCCGGGTCGCGCACATCGCAAGAAGCAAATCCCGCCGACCCTCCCGTGCGCCGAATCTCCTCGCACACGTCCTGCAGCGGCTGCTCCCGCCGCCCAATCACAAAAATCTGCGAGCCCAGCTCCGCAAACTTCACCGCCATGCTGCGGCCGAGCCCCGACCCGCCGCCCGAAATCAAAATCGCTCGATCCTTAAAAATATCGTGTTGGAACATGGGGAGTTCCTCCGCCGCAAAGTGTAGTGCATTGCGGCAACAGAAAAAGCAAATTCACGATCGCACCAAACCTACTCACGGCGATCAAGCAAATCATTAAAATGTTCGAAGGAAAGGCGCGCATCGCGCCCACACTACGGTGTAGCCTTCAACTCCGACGGAATCGGCCGCCCCATCGCCTTCGCGTATTCCGTCGCAAACGTCGTATTCGCTGGAAACTCCTGCGTCAATTCCAGCAACAATTTCTGCGCCAGCTCGTTTTGCTTTTCCCTTCGTGCGCTTAGCGCCAGTAAAATCTTTGCAAAGGGCTGCAAATATCGCCCGTTCTCGGCCGTCTTTCCCAGCTGCTCCATCCCCAATTTCTTGTCGCCGTGAATCCCCAGAAACCACAGCCCCATGCGATACCCCGCATTCAGCGACCCAATAATATAATTCGCCGCGCCCAGCGCCACGTACGCATCCGCCGCGTCAGGCTGTTGCGCCAGCAACTCCTTCGCGTTCTCGTTCGCTTCTTTCAGGCGTTTCAACGCATCGATCTGCTTCTTCTCCAAAATCGCGTTCGCGTCCGACTCCATTCCCGCCGCCATCGTCAGTCCAAACAATCCTTCCGGATCTTTCGGATTTTTCTTAAGCCGTTCTTTCGACAAAGCCCGCGCGCGCTCAATCGCCTCGCGAAAATGCCCCATGCGCACCGGGTCCGGCTTCCCATCAATGCCATTCAAAAACCGCTTCTGATCCAGAAAGAAATCGCTCGTCAAAACTCCCTGCCGGTAAATCTCTTCGAACAAATAGCTGGCCGCGATCGCAACTTCTCCAAACGGCTCGGTGGGATGAGCCTCTGCCCAGTGCAGGAACGTCACGCGCGCTCCCGTGAAATCCTGCGCGTAGAGCTGGTGAAATCCGTCGTGAAGTTCGGGAACCACGACAAATGCCGGCGTCTTCGCATCCGGCTTCGCCGCGCCGCCATCCTCACCTGCTGCCGCACGCGTCACATCTGCGGCGCACGTCAACAGCGCGAGCGTCAGAACCAACAAACTAAGATGTATGAGTTGGCGCATGTGCGAGCGAGACGTTCTTCAGAACAGGCCAGGCAGGAACCGCGGCTTCCCCGCCATCGCGGCGCGATAGTCCGGATTCGCAAACAGCACGCGTTCTTCCGTCGACAGCCGCTGCGCGAGCACCGCGATGTGCCCAATCGCCCCGGCCAGCGCGGTGATCCACGCCGTGTGAATCAGCGGAAGCGCGATCATCTCTGCAAAAACGGCCGCATAGTTAGGATGCCTTACAAACCGAAAAGGACCATCGGTCACGACGCCCAACCGCGTCGAATCCATCACCTGTACGTTCCAGTGATCGCCCAGCGTGCGAATCACCCACCACCGGACGATATTCGCCGCCAGGAAAATTCCGAGCATCACAACCGCAAGCACTGGAATAAAAGGACGTTTGAGCATTACAACTTCGACGGCGGAGCCAACGATGACGAAAGTATGCAGCGCCACCATCCAACGGTATATCGGCTCTACCACCACCTGCGCGCCGCGCGGCACCATCGCGCGCTGGTGACGGCGCGATATCCGAAGCTCGACAATGCGCAGAGCCGCTACCAAAAGCAGCAGCAGAAGATACGCGATGACGCTCAGGTCCATTGGAGGAGCAAGAATTCCGCGCTGAAGCCCGGACCGAAAGCCGCCGCCAGAGCGACGTCGCCGGGATTGAGCGGCCGCTTGTCGAGCCACTCCTGCAAAATAAAAAGTATCGTCGCGCTCGAAAGATTCCCCACATTCGCCAGCACGTCCCACGACGGCTGCGTCTGACACTTCGTTAGCCCCAGAGCGATCTCCACATTGCCGAGCAGCCGCGCGCCGCCGGGATGCAAAATCCAACCCTTAATATCGTCCTGCTTCTTCCCGTGTCGCGCCAAAAATCCATCGATCAACGGCTTGATCTTCGCCCCGATCATGTCCGGTACATTCTTATCCAGCAAAATGTGAAATCCCGAATCGCGCAAATCAAATCCCATCGCACCAAGCGAATCCGGAAACGTGTACGTCTCCGACACAAGAATCTGCGGCTTGTGCGCCCCGACGGAATTCCCGTTGCCGTTCGCATTCCCGCCAGCCGAAGCCGAACCAGAAGCCCCCACCGCCTGGCTGTCGTTGCTCACGATCACAGCTGCCGCACCATCGCCAAACAAAATCGACGAAATGAGGTTCGCCTGGGAAATGTCTTTCCGCTGAAACGTCAGCGAAGGCAATTCCACCGCAATGATCAGTGCATTCCCGCCTGGATACGCCTTCAAATAATCTGCGGCGCGGCCGAGAGCCATCGCCCCGGCCGCGCATCCCAGTTCCGTAAACGGCATCCGCCGAACATCGCTTCGAAAGCCCATCAAATTAATAAGATGAGCGTCCAGCGACGGAATCATGAACCCCGTGCACGAGACCGTAATGATCAGATCGATTTGATCCGCGCGCATTCCCGTGCGCGCCAGGCATTTCTCCGCGGCTTCCCGCCCGAGCTTGATTGCGTGCTCCATGTACTCTTGATTCGTCTTTTGCAGCGCGCGCGGCTCAACCGTGTATGTGATCGGGAAAATGGCGTGGCGCTTGTGGACCTGTGCGTTGTCCACGATGCTCATCATCGCTTCGAGCTTCCGCTCCGGGATGTCAAACACCCGGCCCATGTAGTACTTCACATCTTCCCGCGTGATGGTGTGCTCGGGAACGGCCGTCGCGGTCGCCAAAATCACCGGGTACGGTGTGGCGTGCTTGGCCTCGTGTAATGGCGATGCGACCGCAGCTATCGGTTCAGTCCTCAAAAGAGATCCCCCGTCTCGATCGGCGCGGATCAGCCGCTTCGCCTTCGCACCGGCGAAGGTCAAAGCCAGAAAAGGCAGCGGTGCCCTCAGGCTGCCAGATTCCGGCCCTAGACTCTACATCATTCCTGCCCAAGCAGGTAGGTCAAGCTGGGGTTTCGGTGCTGGGTGGGAAACCTGTTAGCCCTGTCTTTTGTACAACCTTCACGCGCCGTTTGCCGTTCCGTTTAAACCACGTGCGGAGCCTGATGTATGCTCTCAGCGTCACGAGGTCCAGCGAACATGCTCCCCAAACCGCTCGTCCACTCTCCCATCCTATTTCGGCGTGTAGCGCCTATCTTGCTGGCAGCCATTCTCGCCGTCGGCGTCGGCTTCAGCGTCCGTCGCGCCTGCGCACAGGATAACGCCGCGCCCCCGCTGTTGGTAGTGATATCGATCGACGGCCTGCGTCCCGACTATGTCACTCAGGCTGACGCGCATGGCGCCAAACTCCCTAACCTGCGCCGCTTCATGAAGCTTGGCGCCTACGCGGACGGCGTACAGGGCGTAGTGCCCACGGTCACCTACCCCAGTCACACCACGCTCATGACCGGCGTGTGGCCGCTTAAGCATGGAATTTACGCAAATACGACATTCGATCCGCTCCAGAAGAATTTCCAGGGTTGGTATTGGTACGCAGAAGACATCAAGGTCCCGACGCTGTGGGATGCCGCCGCGAAAGCGGGCCGCACGACGGCGAGCATCCAGTGGCCGGTAACAGTCGGCGCGCACATCAATTGGGTAATTCCCGAATTTTGGCGCGCAAACACACCCGATGACGCGAAGCTTTTGCGAGCCGTATCGACTCCGGGACTAATGGACGAAGCTGCAGCGCAAATCGGACCCTACAGCGGCGGCGTCGATTCCACCGTCGATGCCGACAAAAATCGCGGCAAATACGCCATCTGGCTCCTCGATAAGAAGCACCCCAGCCTGCTCACACTGCACCTGATCGCCCTGGATCACATCGAGCACGAAACAGGCCCATTCAGCCCCGAAGCCATCGCCGTCCTGGAAGGCCTCGACGCCGTGATCGGCGAAGTCTGGGAAGCCGCCGAGCGCTTAGCGCCACACCACGCATTCGTGGCAGTCGTCTCCGACCACGGCTTCGCCCCGACCGACGCCCAGCTCAACCTCTTCCCCGCGTTCCGCGAAGCCAAACTCATCGACGTCGACGCCAAAGGCAAAATTTCCGACTGGAAAGCGATGCCCTGGATCACCGGCGGCTCCGCCGCGATCGTCCTCAAGGATTCGAACGACGAGGCCGTGCAAACCCAAGTCAAAGAACTCCTCGCCAAACTCGCCGCCGACCCCGCCAACGGCATCGACCGCGTCCTCGACGCCGCCGAACTCCACGCCCGCGGCGGCTACCCCACCGCCTCCTTCTTTGTCAGCCTCAAACCTGGCTGGCGCACCGGCTACGATTTCGACGCCCCTCTCGCCACCAAAACCAAGCCCGGTGGCACCCACGGCGAACTCCCCGACGTCCCCGCTCTCCGAGCCGCCTTTTTCCTCGTTGGCCCCAGCGTTCCCGCCGCGAAAGACTTGGGTCTGATTGATATGCGAAACATCGCGCCGACACTGGCGCATGAGGTAGGACTCCAGTTTCCCTCGGCCGACGGCAAGAGTCTGCTGCCTTAGCGCGGTAAAGTCACGGCGCTGCTCTAGCGCAGCCCGACCAAACCCTTCACCGACTCAATCATTTTGGCGGAATCGTAGCCGACGCCGTCTTTGAAAACGATTTCGACGTTTTCGATGTCTTTGATATTCGCGGAAGGATCGCCCTGAATCACGACGATGTCGGCGGCTTTGCCCGGCGCAATCGTGCCGATCTGATTCGATTCGCCCAGAAACTCCGCGCCGTTGGCGGTCGCAATGTGAATCGCTTCAAGCGGAGTGAAGCCAGCCTCGACCAGCAACTCCACTTCGCGCTGGTCGCCGAAACCGGCGATGACGCCGCCGTACCCGGTCGGATCCAATCCTGCAAGCAGCAGGCCGCCTTCCTTCGCGAACTCGCGTTCGAACTCCATTTCTTTTTTGAGGAGGGCCGGCCACTGAGATTTCGCCGCGCCATCAGAAATTGCCGAGCGGCGTTGCAGATAGATGATGCGTGCTTCAGGCAACATCGCATCGAGAACGCGCGGCTCAAGCGGCGCCCGATTCGGCACGATCGTTTCGAACACCGGCAAAGTTGAGGTGACTGCGACATGTTTGCCGATCAAATCGCGAATCGTGTCGTGCAGCGGGCCGGAAGCCGCATCGAGATTCAGCAGCGACTCTTCGACCGTGTCGCGGCCTTCAGGACACGAATCGGGCTTGCGTCCCTTGACGAATTCCGAATCGGCAAAGATGCCGTGTTCAAGGTCGTCGATGCCGATGGAAGCCGCTTCACGAAAGCCGATCGAACACAAGTGACCGGTCACTTTTATCCCGTGAGCGTGCGCGGCCTTCACGGCAGCGGCTAACTCATCTGGCGTGATGTGCATGTAGGCCTTGAAGGAAGTAACGCCTTCGGAGATCCAGTATTCAACGGTGCGGCGCGCATCGTCGGCATCTTTCAATTCGTGCATTTGCGGCGTGAATGAGCCGGGGCCTTCGAGGTAAGGCCCGGTGACATGCATCTTCGGACCGATGGCGAGTCCCGAATCGATCGCCTTCTTCAGCTCCAGGTCGGTGTAGGGCTCGACGCTGCCGGTCGTTCGAATGCTCGTCACACCACCCGCAAGATAGAGTCGCGGAAAACTAGTCGCGTGTACGGGATACATCGCTGGCGGGCCATCGGGCGCGGGATAGTACATGTGGTCGTGCATTCCGACCAGACCTGGGATCACGCTTCGACCGGTCAGGTCGAGGACCTTAGCGCCATCCGGCACTTTCGTCGACGCAGCGTCGCCGACCTTGATGATTTTCCCGTCGCGCATCACCACCGACTGATCCGTGCGTGCCGCCGCACCGGTGCCGTCGATCACGCGAACGTGCGTCAACACAATCGTCGCCGCGTCTTCGCGCACAAACAGTTTCACGCGCGGACCGATATGGCTCGCGGTTTGGGCCACGGTCAAGGCTGGCAACAAGGCACTGCACAAAAGCAGAAACCGGATGCGCATGGGAACTCCTTGTAACAAACGAGAGGTGCCGTGATGAAGACCCGTACTCGCGAAGCCGAGTCTATGTGTCACGACTCCTGAACACAATCGGTCTGATAGAGGAAATCTTGCGGAATTTACGTTCCACGTGGAACTCCTGGTTTCGCACCGTCGCTGGGGTCGCGACCGAAATTTTACAGCGTTCGTCGCAACCACGATTTTCTTTGTGCTAGATTCGCGGGCCGGGGTGTTCAATGAATCGGATCATGCGCGTCATTCAAGCAGCCGCAATCGCGGCTATGTCATGTCTCGTTGTAACAGCGGCACGTTCGCAGACGAACTCGGCCGACGCGAAGTACCCGCCCACCACCGAGGGGGATTTCGTCGTCCACAACTTCAAGTTTGAATCGGGAGATACGCTCGCCGATCTGAAACTCCACTACACCACTCTCGGCAAGCCCGCTAAAGACGCGCAAGGCCGCACCACCAACGCCGTCCTGATCCTTCACGGCACCGGTGGCAGCGGCCAACAGTTCCTCGCTCCCTATTTCGCCGGCGAACTCTTCAATTCCGGCCAGATTCTCGACGCCTCCCGCTACTACCTCATCCTCGTTGACGGCGTCGGCCACGGAAAATCCTCCAAGCCTAGCGATGGTCTCCACGCGCACTTCCCGCAATACGACTACGCCGATATGGTCGCGCTCCACCACAAACTCCTCACCGAAGGACTTGGCGTGGACCACTTGCGCCTCATCTTCGGCACATCGATGGGCTGCATGCATTCTTTCGTCTGGGGCGAGACGTATCCCGATTTCATGGACGCGCTCATGCCCATGGCCTGCCTGCCCATCCAGATCGCTGGCCGCAACCGCGTCTGGCGCAAAATGTTGATCGACGGTATTCGCACTGATCCCGAGTGGAAAAATGGCGACTACGCCACGGAGCCTCCGCAAGGCATCCGCATCGCGCTCGATTTTCTGATCATCGCCGGCAGCGCCCCCATCCCGATGCAAAAAACGCTGCCCAAGCGCGACGACGCCGACAAATTTCTCGACCAATATTTTCACGATCGCGCCGGAAGCATCGACGCCAACGACATCCTCTATCAGGTGAGCGCGTCGCGCGACTACGACCCGTCCGCGAATCTAGAAAAAATCAAAGCGCAAGTGATGTGGATGAATTCCTCCGACGATTTCATCAATCCGCCAGACCTAGGTATTGCAGAACGCGAGGTGAAGCGGCTGCAACGCGGCAAATTTATTTTGATTCCCGCGAGCGAACAAACCCAAGGCCATGGCACGCACACCTTCGCCGCAATTTGGAAGGACCACCTGGCCGAACTGCTGGAGAAATCAGCGCACTGAGCCGGCCGCTCGAGAGCCAGGAGAGTCCAGAGCGAAGTTGCCGGGGCCCATCGCCGCGATCATCAGCAATCCACCCATGATTCCAACATTCTTCTGGAAATTGGTCGACATGAACTCGTGCAGCAGAAATGTGACGGGAACCAAATACAGAAACATCACAGTAGCAGCCGCCCGCGCCGCCAAGCCGGTGATCAGGCAGATCGAACCAAGCAATTCGATCAAGAGCGCCGTCGCCAGAAGCAAAGGGATCGCGTGCATGTGTTTCGATGCCATGTACGCGACATTGGCATTCCAGCCAAAGATTTTGCTGATCGCGCTGGTCACGAAAATCAAGCTGATCAGCCAACGCCCGATCAGCGCGAGTACGCTTTCCATCGAAGTCGGCACGGAAATTCTCCCGCCAATGCTGCAGCCGGGTTAGACGCGGGATGCGCGAAAGCGTCTCCGCCTATTCGGCGCGCAGCGCCAGCAGAGGATCGACCCGCGCCGCCCGGCGCGCCGGAATGTAGCAAGCGGCGCAAGCCGCCGCCGACAACACCAGCGCGACCCCGACAAACGTAACCGGATCGGTCGGCGTCACTTCAAACAGCAACGAACGCACCGATTGCGTCAATGCAAACGCGCCAATCAATCCGACCACGACCCCGCCAAGTGCCAGCCCCATCCCTTGCCGCAGGATCATCAGCACGATTTCCATCGGTCGCGCTCCAATCGCCATGCGAACTCCGATCTCATGAATCCGCTGGCCCACCGAAAGCGCCATCACTCCGCCAATGCCCGCCGCCGCAATCGCCAGCGCCAGCAGCGCGAACAGTCCGAGCAAATTCGTCGTCAGCCGCGGTGCCGCAATCGATTCCGACCGCACTTGCTCGAGCGACTGAATTTTTCCTACCGGTTGATTCGGATCGACTTCATACAAATGCTGCACCGCCGTCCGCGCAATGTTCATCGGATCGCTTTGCGTTCGCGCGACCAGGCTGGGCGCCATTTGCGGATACTGAGCGTAGGGCACGCAGATATAGTCCTTCGCAGTCTGACTGAGTTCGCGTTCCCGGACATCGCCGGTCACGCCGACGATTTCGGTCCAGTTTTTGCCCTCATCAAACGAGATGCGCCGGCCCACGGGATCCTGGCCGTGAAAGTAGTGATTCACGAGCGATTGGTTCACGACAGCTACGCGCAATTTATCAGGCCGATCGCGGCGGGCGAAATCTCTACCGCTCAAAATCGGAATTCCCAGCGTCCTAAAATAGTCGGGAGTGACTGCATTGAATTCCGCGGTCGGCTTGTCGTTCGGATTCGCCTGCTGACCCTCGATCAGAAATTCATTGTTGAACGCCGGTGATTTATCGAGCGGAAACTCGCCCGACATTGCGGCGGCCGTCACCTGTGGCATGGCTCGAACTTTCTCCAGAAGCGAATCGGCAAAGTTCAGCATGCTGGGATTGCTCATGTATTTAGAGAAATCGAGGCTGAGCTGCATCGTCAAAACATTCGCTGGCTGAAAGCCTGCATCGACGCGCTGCAAGTTGATCAGGCTGCGCACCATGAGTCCCGCACCAATCAACAAAAGAAAGGAAACGGCGACCTGCGCCACAATCAATATGCCCCGCGTTTTGCCGCGGCTCACGCCAAGCGTGGATTGCGTCCCGCCTTCCTTCAGCGCTGCGGCGAGGTTTCCACGGCGACCCAGCGCAGGCGCAGTGCCCGTCAGAATGCTGACCAACGCCGCGATTCCCAGCGTGAACAACAACACTTGCGCATCGACGTGAACTTCGTTGGCGCGCGGTGTGAAGCGCGCGACGTACGCGGTCAGCAGTTTCAGTCCGCTCGTGGCGAGAAGTAGACCGAAAACTCCGCCGCCAAGCGCCAACAGGAAGCTTTCCGTCAGCAATTGCCGGAACAATCGCACCCGGCTCGCACCCATCGCGGTGCGCAGGCCCATTTCACGGCCCCGGCGCACCATGCGCGCAAGATTGAGATTCGCGACATTCGCGCACGCGATCAACAGCACAAATCCCGCCGCCGCAAGCAGAAAAAGCATCGTTGGTTTCGCGTCGCGCGTCAGCTCCGTTTTCATCGGAGTGACTTCCATCTTCGGCGTAGCGTCTTTGGAGTAAGCGGTCGGAAATTCCCGCTGCATCGTTGCCGCAACGGTCGAGAGATCGGCTTGCGCTTGCCCCGGCGTGACGCCAGGCTTCATGCGGCCGAACAGCCGCAACATGCGCCCTTTTCGGTCGGCAATCATCTCCGGATCGGAACGAAATGGGCATGCCGACGACGTCATATACACATCGTTCTTGTGCGGATACTGCGGAAAAGGCGGTAGAACGCCGATCACCAGGTGCGGCTTGTCGTTCATGCGAAATGTTTTCCCGACGACAGTCGGATCGCCGCCAAAACTTTGCAGCCAATATTCGTAGCTCAACAGAAGTACCGCGGGCGCGCCGGGTTTCTCGTCCGCCGGTTCAAACATCCGTCCCGCGAGCGGCTTCACACCGAAGACGTCGAAGAAATTCCACGACACGACGCCGGTCTCCACGCGTTCCGGTTCACTGCGGCCCAGCAGGATGAACTGCATGTTGTGATACTCAACGATGCCGTCCACGCTGTGACTCTGCGCGCGATAGTCGGTGAGTTCAGGAACCGACGAACGTCCCACTCCGGCGCCGGGTACGGTGCGCTGATTCAGCATCAACAGGCGTTCGCCGTGTTCAAACGGAAGAGGTTTCAACAACACCGCGTTAACGACGCTGAAGATCGCGGTGTTCGCGCCTATGCCGAGTGCGAGTACGATGATCGCTGCGATCGTGAATCCCAGATTCTTGCGCATCATTCGCAGCGCGAATCCGGAGTCCTGCTTCAGCATCGACCAATGCTCGGTGGGCGCCGTCGTGAAAATGCCTTTCGCCGTTTCCCACCACAGCCGCCAGATGCCCAGCGTGTCGCCGCTCCGCGTGGCCTCCTCACGCTGTTCCGCGAAGACTTGTTCCATTTCCGTCCCGTAGTCGCCACGAAATTCCGCCGGCAGCAATCGCATCAGCCATTGAAAAGCGCGAGAACGCCGTTTCGGCTCAGCGTACAGCGGCGGAGTTGTTTCTGCGTTGTTGCTCGTCGGCGAGTCGCTCATGGTGTGCCTCGTGCTTGCTACAGTCGAATATATTGCGGAGAACTATGCGGTTTGCGTGCGCTTCAACAGGCGCCGAGAGCGCGCCAGCGCAACCACTTTTTCCAGGCGCTCCGCTTCGGCGGCGGCGACTTCGCGGCCCGCCGAGGTCAGGCGGTAGTAGCGGCGCCGCTCATCATCGTTCGCGGCCGACGGGCGTTCGCGACGCTCGGCGATCAATCCATCGTTGAGCAATCGCTTGATGATTCCGTAGAGCGTGCCGGTGCTGAGCTTGACCTCGCCGTCAGTGCGCAGCTCGACGTCTTTCAAAATTGCGTAGCCGTGCAGGTCGTCGCCGGCCAGCGCGAGCAGTACGTGAAACATCGCGGGAGTCAACGGAGTTGAAGGGTCGGGTTGTTTTGGCATTTGCGCTGGACCCAGCCTCGCTATAGCGGTTATAGGTGCATCGCGTCTAACTATAGCGTGTCACGCCATAGTGTCAAGGGCAATCATGCGGCGGTGTGAGCGGGAGCGTTTGGGTGATGGGGCTTACTTGAGGTCCTTCGGTTACCCACGTCGGGTAGCCTCGGGATGACAGTGAATCGGCGCACATCGAGTTTTGTAAATGGCGGCCGCTATGACTTCGAAGACTTGCGGTCGCGCCACTGTTCGGCGGTGATCTCCCAAATTTCGCTCGGGAGGCGGCCCGAGACGTAATCGCGTTCTGCGGTGGAGATGATTCGCATGCGCTGCTTTTCGGAAATTCGCCGCGACGCGGCATTGGCCACCGCTTTCGGCACGCGCAGCACGGAAAACCCGAGCACTTCGAACCAATAATCCGTGACGGCATCGCACGCCTCTGACATCAAGCCGCGACCTTGCCACGGCGGCGTGATCCAGAAGCCGCGGTTCTCAATATCACCCTTCGTCAAGCTGATGACTCCGATCATCGACTCGGGCCGTTCCTTCAATCGCAGCGTCCAAATCCATTCGTCGCCGCGTTCGATTGCTGGCAGCGCGATGTCTCGCACGAATGTGAGCGCGCCATCGGCTGGATACGGCCACGGCACCTTGTTCGCGAGATGTTTGACGATTTCCCAATGCGGGAACAGGAGTTGGATTTGGTCGGCGTCGGAAAGTTCCAGCGGGCAGAGAAAAAGGCGCGCGGTTTCGAGCGTAGGTGTCACAGCGTTCCCAATGTGCAGGGGCACAGCATGCTGCGCCCCACCTCGGCAACATCGATCCGGTCTGACGGCCCTACTTCGTGGTTTCCTGACTGGCGCGGATTTCCTGCCACCGGCGCGGGCGTTTGTTGGCCTGCAACACTTTTTTGCGCAACCGGATCGACTTCGGTGTGATCTCGACGAATTCGTCGTCAGCGATGAACTCGATCGCCTGCTCCAGACTCAGTTCACGATGCGGAATCAGCCGAATCGCTTCGTCGGCGCTCGACGATCGCATATTTGTCTGCTTCTTTTCTTTGCAGACGTTCACGTCCATGTCCTGCTCGCGCGAGTTCTCGCCGACGACCATGCCTTCGTACACTTCGATCGCAGGGCCGATGAACAGTTCGCCGCGCTCCTGAATATTCCAAAGCGCGAATGCCGTCGACGGTCCGGAGCGATCCGCCACCAGCGCGCCTGTCGGCCGCAGCGCCATTTCTCCGGCGTAATCCGTCCACCCGTCGAAAATCGAATGAATCAGCGCGGTTCCGCGCGTATCCGTCAGCAACTGGCTGCGCAATCCGATCAGTCCGCGTGACGGGATTTTAAAGTCCATGCGCACGCGTCCCGAATTGTGATTGCTCATCTTCAGCATTTCGCCACGCCGCGTCCCGGTCGTTTCCAAAATAATGCCGATGAAATTTTCGGGGACGTCTATCACCAGCCGTTCAAGCGGCTCAAGTTTCTTCCCGTTTTCCGTGCGCACGACGATTTCCGGCTTGCCCACCATCAGCTCAAAGCCTTCGCGCCGCATCGTCTCGATCAAAATCGCCAGCTGCAATTCGCCGCGGCCCAGCACGCGAAACGATTCCGGAGTCTCGGTATCTTCCACGCGAATCGAAACGTTGGTCAGCAACTCTTTCTGCAATCGATCGCGCAAATCGCGCGATGTTAGGTAGCTGCCTTCCTTGCCCGAAAGCGGACTGCTGTTCACCGTAAAAATCATCGCCAGCGTCGGCTCGTCGATTTGCAATGGCTCAAGCGGCTTCGGATCATTCGGGTCGGTGATGCTTTCGCCCATCTGGATGCCTTCGACGCCGGCGATGGCGACGAGGTCTCCCGCGACGACGCTCTCCGCTTCATCGCGTTCTAGACCGCGGAAGGTGTAAAGCTTCGTGATGCGCGTCGTCACCAGCTTGCCGTCGAGCTTGCTGATGCCCACGTCGGTACCGCGTTTGATCGTGCCGTTGAACACGCGGCCGATCGCGATGCGTCCCAGAAATTCACTGTAATCCAGGTTCATCACCTGAATCTGCAGCGTGCCTTCGGGATCGCCCGATGGCGGCGGAATGGCCTTCACGATCGCTTCGAACAGCGGCAGCAAATCTTTCGAGTCGTCGCCGATCTTGTTATAAGCCACACCGTCGCGCGCGTTCGTGTAGATGACCGGAAAGTCAAGTTGATCTTCGGTTGCGTCGAGATCGATAAACAGATCGTAGATTTCGTCCAAGACTTCCGCTGCGCGCGCGTCCACGCGGTCGATCTTGTTCAGTACGATCACCGGCGGAAGCTTCGCGGACAGCGCCTTCTGCAAAACGTAGCGCGTCTGCGGCAGCGGTCCTTCACTCGCATCCACCAAGACGACGACGCCGTCCACCATGCGCAGCGCGCGTTCGACTTCGCCGCCGAAATCGCTGTGACCCGGCGTATCGACGATGTTGATCTTCGTGTCGTGGAAAAACAGCGCCGTGTTTTTCGCCAGAATAGTGATGCCGCGCTCGCGTTCAAGATCGTTCGAATCCATCACGCGCTCAACGAGTTCCTGGTTAGCACGAAAAATTCCGCTTTGCCGCAGCATGGCATCGACCAGCGTGGTCTTACCGTGGTCAACGTGCGCGATAATCGCGATATTGCGAATGTTTTGGCTCATGATGTTGCCGTCAAAAGTGGCCGCCCGCCGAACGCGTTTTACCGCGTGCACAACGAGCGGATACAAAAATAGCTGCTGAAACAACCAGCAGCCAAGACGAATCTCCTTATTCTCTAGGTGCGGTCGAGCAAGCTCCAGTTTATCAGACGCAGCGGATTGCGGCCAGCAAGTGTATGCTTGGTTGCACAAAATTAACCTTGGGCCGCGTGTGGGGAATCGTGAACCGAAACCTTGCCTTTGTTCTGGCTGTGCTTGCCCTGATCTTCGCCGGTGTCGCCGAATTGCCGGCGCGATCTCGCGCGCAAGGCGCCAAACCCGCTGCCGCCGACGCTCGCCCTGAACTGAAAGCGCTCAAGATCACCATTCTTTCGACGATGCTCGCTGACGATGGCATCGGCGAGTGGGGTTTTTCCGCGCTGGTCGAAGCCGATGGGCACAAAATCCTCTTCGACACTGGAGCGCGGCCCGGCACAGTGCTCGAAAATGCCAAGGAACTGAAACTCGATCTCAGCGATGTGCGCGATGTCGTGCTCAGCCATTTTCACGACGACCACACCACCGGCCTGATGACGCTGCGGCGCGAATTCATAAAAACGAATCTCAGCGCGTTTTCGCGCGTTTACGTCGCACAAGGGATTTTCCTCGAACGCCGGGGCAAAGACTTCAATCCGATGATCGCCATGAAGAAAGAGTTTGAGGGCACCGGCGGAAAATTCGTCGTGGTCGACCAGCCTCAGGAGATTGCGCCGGGCGTTTGGCTCACGGGTCCGGTGCCGCGCACATATCCCGAGAAAAATTATCCTGGCGGCATTGAAGTCAAAGAAGGTGACCAGTGGGTTGAGGACAACGTGCCCGATGATCAATCGCTCATCTTCAATACTCCGCGCGGGCTGGTGCTCCTTGCCGGCTGCGGCCATTCCGGTTTGATCAATACGCTTGAGTTTGCACGCAAAACGATCCGGTCCGCTCCTGTCGGCGCCGCGATCGGCGGCTTTCATCTCTACAACGCGAAAGACGAACAGATCGATTGGACCGCCGGAAAATTGAAGGAATATCAGACCGCACAAATTCTCGGCGCGCATTGCACCGGCATCGAAAGCGTCTATCGCCTGCGCGCGAAGCTTGGACTGAGCCGCCATGACTGCGTCGTCGGCACCATCGGCGCGACTTTTGATCTGAAAAACGGAATAAAAACAGGGCCCATCGCACGCTAAAACCCAAACCATCAAGGCGGACCTTCAGATGAATTTGATACGCTTCGAGCTTGCCCGTCGATTTCGATCCTGTTTCGCGATTGCGATTCTTCTCGCGTCGCCGTCGCTCGCATCGCTTCGTGCCGCCACGCCGCAGGAATCGGACGCTGCGAAAGACCCTGACTATTCCGCCATCTTCACCAAAACCGACGTAATGATCCCCGCGCGCGACGGCGTAAAACTCCACGCCGAGATCTACGCGCCCCAAAACGCGACCACTCCGCTGCCGATCATCCTCGAACGCACACCCTACGGTATCGCCGACGGCAAAGACGGCTACAGCAAGAAACTCTCACGCTACGCGGCAATGATTTCCGAAGGCTACATTCTTGTATTCGAAGATATTCGCGGCCGTTACGGTTCCGAAGGCACCTTCGTGATGCAGCGCCCGGTGCGCGATCCGAAAGATCCAAAGTCGATCGATGAAGGCACCGACACGTGGGACACGATCGACTGGCTCGTGAGAAATGTGCCGCACAACAACGGCCGGGTCGGCCTGCTGGGAATTTCGTACGGCGGATGGCTCACCGTGATGGGCATGATCGACCCGCACCCCGCGCTGAAAGCGGTTTCGGAGCAAGCCTCGCCTGCCGACATGTTTCTCGGCGACGACTTCCACCACAACGGCGCATTTCGTCTGAGCTATGGATTCGAATATTCGACGATGATGGAGACGGGGAAAACCAATTTCTCGTTCGCGTTCGACCGGTTCGATACGTACGAATGGTATTTGCGCCTCGGTCCGCTTTCGAATGCTGATAAAAATTACATCCACGGGTCGCTGCCCACCTGGACCAACTTCGTCACGCATCCGAACTACGATAAGTTCTGGCAGTCCCAAGCGATGCCTTACATTCTCACCAAGCCGAAGGTGCCGAATCTGAACGTTGCCGGCTGGTGGGACCAGGAAGATTTCTACGGGCCGATGAAAATTTATGAGTTGATGGAGAAAACCGACCCGAATCATTTGAATTTTCTGGTTGCCGGTCCGTGGAATCACGGCGGGTGGGCGCGCGGCAAGGGCGATTCTCTCGGCGGAATTCCGCTCGGCAGCGACACGTCTCTTTATTTCCGCCAAAAAATCGAAGCGCCATGGTTTGCCTACTGGCTGAAAGATAAGGGCGGGCTTCCGGTCAAGGAGGCGACGCTGTTTCAAAGCGGTAGCGACACGTGGACTTCGTTCGATGCGTGGCCGCCGCGCGAAGCGCAGACGCGCAATCTATATTTCCACGAAGACGGCAAGCTCTCATTCGAATCGCCCGCCGCGACCACAACTGATGCCGCCTTCGACTCGTACCTCAGCGATCCCGCGCATCCGGTTCCGTATCGCCATCGCCCGATCGACACGACGTATCCGGACGACCATCCCGGCAGCTGGTACACCTGGCTGCTCGAGGATCAGCGCTTCGTCGATCAACGCCCCGACGTCCTAACCTGGCAAACCGACACGCTCACCGATGACGTCACGCTCGCCGGCCAAGTGACCGCGAAGCTTTTCGCCTCCACCACCGGCACCGACGCCGACTGGATCGTCAAACTCATCGACGTCTACCCCGAATCGATGCCCACCGATTGGAAGCTCTCCGGCTACGAGCTGATGATCGCTGACGAGGTTTTTCGCGGCCGCTTCCGCAACTCGTTCGAAAAGCCCGAGCCCATCCCGGCCAATACCGTGACGCTGTTCACGATCGATCTCCACACCGCCAATCACGTCTTCAAAAAAGGTCATCGCATCATGGTGCAAATCCAAAGTACCTGGTTCCCTTTGATCGATCGCAACCCGCAAACCTACGTCTCCAATATTTTCGAAGCGAAAGAATCCGACTTCCAGCCCGCCAGGCAGCGCATCTATCGCTCGCAAAAATATCCTTCGAGCGTCGCGATCTCGGTCATCCCAGCAGGCACAGGAGTCTCGAAGTGAACTTACGCCGCACCGTAATCCTCACGATCGCAGCCGCAATGATCTTCCTCGCCTACGCTGCTCATGCACCAGGACGCAGCGTCCGCGCGCAACACCCGCTCGCTCCCGATTACACCGGCACCTTCGACAAACTCGAAGTCATGATCCCCGCGCGCGACGGCGTGAAACTCCACACCGAAATCTACACGCCAAAAAACACCACGACGCCTGTTCCCATCCTCTTCGAACGCACACCCTACGGCATCTCCAGCCCCCACCACGGCTACAGCAGCATGCTCGGCCGCTACGACGCGATGATGCTCGACGGCTACATCTTCGTCTTCCAGGACATCCGCGGCCGCTACGGCTCCGAAGGCAAATTCGTCATGCTGCATCCGGTTCACGATCCCGCGACCGATCCTAGAGGCATCGACGAAGCCACCGACACCTACGACACCATCGACTGGCTCGTCAAAAACGTCGCGCACAACAACGGCCGGGTCGGCATGGACGGAATTTCCTACGACGGCTTCCTCGTCACCATGGGCATGATCAATCCGCATCCCGCGTTGAAAGCAGCGTCCGAGCAAGCCTGCATGGGCGACACCTATCTTGGTGACGACTTCTTCCACAACGGCGCGTTCCGCCTCAGCTACGCGTTCGAATATTCCGCGCTGCTCGAAACCTCCACCGAAAATTACAGCTTCCCGTTCGACCGCTTCGATCTCTACGACTGGTACCTCCGCCTCGGCCCCCTTTCGAACGCCAAGGCAAAATATTTCCACGACAAAATTCCCACGTGGAACGATTTCATCGCCCATTCGAATTATGACGACTACTGGAAGCATCACGCCGTCGCCTACGGCCTCAAGCAGCCGACGGTTCCCAATCTCAACGTCGCCGGCTGGTGGGATCAAGAAGATTTCTACGGACCGACCGCAACCTACGAGCGCCTCGAAAAGGTCGACACAAAGAATCTCAACTATCTCGTCGCCGGCCCGTGGAATCACGGCGGCTGGGGCCACAGCGCCGGCAATTCGCTAGGCGATATTCCCTTCGGCAGCGACACCGGCATCTACTTCCGCGAAAGCATCGAAGCGCCGTGGTTCGCCTACTGGCTGAAAGACAAAGGCAATCTGCCGCTGAAGGAAGCAATGCTGTTTCAAACCGGCAGCGACACCTGGATACAATTCGATTCCTGGCCGCCGCGCGAAGCGAAAACCCGCAACCTTTATATGCGCGAAGACGGCAAGCTCTCGTTCGAGCCGTCAACGGTTGCAACGGACAACGCCGAAGCCGCCTCCGACTCTTACATCAGCGACCCCGCGCATCCCGTTCCCAATCGCCATCGCCCCGTCGACATGACCTATCCCGAAGATCATCCCGGTGCCTGGTACACCTGGCTCGTGCAGGATCAGCGCTTCGTCGATCAGCGCCCCGACGTGCTCACCTGGCAAACCGACACGCTCACCGACAACGTCACGCTCGCCGGAAACGTAGTCGCAAAACTCTTCGCCTCCACCACCGGCAGCGACTCCGACTGGGTCGTCAAACTCATCGATGTCTATCCCGAATCCATGCCAAGCAATTGGAAGCTCTCCGGCTTCGAGCTGATGATCGCCGACGAAATCTTCCGCGGCCGCTTCCGCAACTCATTCGAAAGGCCCGAACCCATCACGCCCAATCAGGTGACGCCCTTCACCGTTGACTTGCACACCGCCAATCACGTCTTCAAAAAAGGTCACCGCATCATGGTTCAAGTCCAGAGCACCTGGTTCCCGCTCTACGATCGCAATCCGCAAAAATTCGTCCCCAACATTTTCGAAGCGAAGGCCGCCGATTATCAGAAGGCCACTCAGCGCATCTATCGTTCGAAACAATATCCATCCCGCATCGAGATTTCCGTCCTCCCAAACTCGAGCGCCGCCGCGGCCGCATCGCCCACGAACTAGTATCCGCCCAGCCTCAGCGCCCTCAACTTCCACTCTTCCCCTTCCTCACATACGTAAAGTCATACTCCACGCTCCAACTCTTCCCCCCATCTGTCGACCCGCGGCTAAACTGCCGCACTTTGTCGGCCCCCATCGGAATAAATTGCAGATGCCTCTTCAACGCCGGCCCGGTCGCTTGCGGGATTTCATCCGTCCAGTAATCCATTACGCCATCCTTCGACATTTCTCCATGAAAGAAAATATTCCCTCCCGTGTTGTCCACCCAATACTGCTCCCAACGTTTCAGCGCCGCGTCGTAAATGTTGTAGCTCTTTCCCGAGTACGGCGAATTCAAGCTCTTCCAATTCTCTTGCACGACGCAATCTTCCAGAATCAATTCGATCTTGCTGGTCCCCGCCGGAATTCCACCCTGCGTCGTGCTCACATCCCATTCGCCAAGCCAGAAGTCAAACTGCCGATTCTCTTTCGCATACGCGCACGGCCTCGCGTTTTTCTTCGCCTGCTCCACCATCTGTTCGAATCGCGCATCGCCGTGCAGCACAGCCAGATCCGGATCGGCTCGTAAAGCATCCGGGTCCGCATACCCCTGCTGCAACGCCTGCCCCAGCGATGCAAACGCCTCCTCGGTCTGCTTCATTCCCGCATACGCCGTCGCCTTTCCGTACCCGCCAAATTGGCCCGCTCCTAGTTGCGCCGCCTTGTCGAAAGCCGCTAGCGCATCTTCATATTTCCCCAGCGCTCGCAACGATGCCCCCAGCCGGTACCATACTCGGGGCGGCGCATCCTTCTCCTTCGACAGCGCCTCATACAACTTTGCCGCCCTCGCCCAATCCTTCGCTTCGTACGCCGCGTTCGCCTCCGTTACGGTCGTATCGTTTGCATTACTCGGATGGTTCACCATCTCAGCCCGAACCGGGGTCGCTATCACTGTCCCGCACAGACCTAGTACAAGCAATAACCCAGAAATCACACTTCGCGTCGGTTTCATTTTTGATCTCCGTATGCACACCAACACTTATTCGCTTAGACGGGCTGTTCTGAAAAGTAGAGCGGCTCGTTACCGATGGAGGGAGATTCGTACCGGCCGCACCAACGCCTCTACGAACAACGCGGTGCACCTAAACGACGTCGCATTTGTCTCAATTTTGTAACAATGCGCGATCACCAGGAACTGGCCCGCGCAGAAGCCCAAGACAGGGCGCAATTTAGATACTTATGTAAATTCCGTGCCGCCTCCCTTCCGCTCGCCCTAAATCGTGAAACCTTCTCTAAAAATCTACGTATTCCAAGAAAACGGTTGTTCCATTCGTCCGTCTATCTGTTCAAGGGTGGGGTGTATGTCTACCGACTTGAGTTCGACCATGGAACCTGACGCTGCTGCAACGGGAGCCTCCCGCATGCTGGAGCTTCCTTCACGCTACATTCGCTTTGGGCCTTTTCAGGTAGATCAGCAGAGGCAAGAAGTCACCAGAAACGGCTCTCGCCTTCGTCTGCAGGGCAAGGTCTACCAGGTGCTGATAGCGCTCATTGAAAAGCAGGGCGAAGTACTAACCCGCGAGGAACTTCGTCTGCGCCTCTGGCCAAATGAGACGCACGTCAATTACGACGCCAATGTCAACACCACGGTGAATAAGCTTCGCCAGGCGCTCGGCGATTCGTCCGACAAGCCGATCTATATCGAGACCGTTCCGCGCAAAGGCTACTGCTTGGTCGTGCAGCCTGAATTCGCCGACGCTCCGGCGCCGCCCTCGGCCGCGCCCAATGGAGTCGATGGAAAGGTTCGTGGCGTCGAAGGCGTCTTTCAGAAACCTGAAAAAGATGTCATGAGTTCCAGATCCGATCTCTGGATTACGATCGGTGTCATCGCGCTAATCGTCGCGGGCATGTTGCTCGGCGCGGGCATCACACGGCTGTGGATGGGACACTTCAGTCAGGTTCCAATCGCTCCCTGGCCGTAAAGCAAAAAGTACGTCCGTTCTTGTTGCCGGGCTATTTTGAATCTTCCTCTTGCGATACTGGGCCGCCGCTACGGCTTATTCGCGGCGCTCGTGCGCGCAAACGCCACACCCGCGCTCCGCCCTGCATCCAGCTCAAACCCCGCCACCGCGCCGCCATCCCGCCGGAAATGCACCTTCATTCCATCGCTGCCAATCACAAATGTGTCTTTCCCCGTCGGCCGCAGTTCATTCGGCGAAAACGCATTCATTCGCGGCATTCCGGCGCGATCGGTAACTGCGATGATCTTTAGAGCTCGATCCGCGATGCCCAGCCGATAGTTTGCTCCAACCTCCTCGCTCCAGTAATCCCCCGCATAGGCGCGCAACTCGTCCGGTGTCAACGACACCGGTACCGCTTCCTTCTTCGGCGCCTCATCGTCGAAGTCCGGCTCCTTCTTTACCGTCTTCGGCTTCATCTGGCTGTTCAAATACACATCCGCAACCTCGAGTGCTCTTCGCGAAGGATCCGCGTTCGCCAGGTTGCACAAACACGCCACCGAAAAATGCTGCGTCGGAAATCGCAGCAGCTCCGCGCGGTATCCTCCCCATGATCCGCCATGACTCACTCGCGGCAGACCGCGATACTCCGAAATCACCAACCCTTTCGCGTAATTCAGTACTTTGCCATTGTTCAGCTTCGCCTTTTCCTGCAGTTCCGCCAGAAAAATCTTCCCGCCCACTTGTCCGCTGTAAAAATTCTCATCCCACTTCAGCAAATCTTCCACTGACGTATGCACCGCTCCGTCGCCAGTTTGCTCGAAGTACGAAACGTTCATCGTGAACCCGTCGTTTTTGTCTTTCGGGTCGTAGGCCATCGCCCGCTCCGGAATCAGCATCGTGTGGCTGTCGCGAAATTGCGTGTGCGTCATGTTCAGCGGGGCAAAAATATTCTCGGCCGCGAAATTGCGCAGCGTCTCCCCGCTCACCCGCTTCACGATCAGCGACAACAGGAAAAATCCCGTATTGCTGTATAGATATTCCGAACCCGGCGGAAAATTCAGCGCCTTCTGCCGCACGATCAGCGCCAGTGCCTCGTCGTCCGTCGTCACGCTGTCCGTATTGACTCCCGCAAGATCGAAAAGCGTCAGGTAATCCCGCAATCCGCTCGTATGATTCAGCAGATTCAGGATCGTGATCTTTTTCCCGTAATCCGGCACCTCCGGAAAATATTTTCGGATGTCGTCATCCACCGAAAGCTTGCCCTGCTTCTCCAGCAACAGGATGCTCGAAGCCGTAAATTGCTTCGACGTCGATCCAATATCGAAAACCGATTTCGCCGTAATCGGCACATTCTCTTCGATGTTCGCCAGCCCGTATCCCTTGGCGTAGGTCATCTGCCCGTCGCGATAAACCCCCAGCGCACATCCAGGCGACCCCGGCGCCGTCAAATCCTCGAACACCTCATCAACCGCCGCCTCCGCCTTCTGTCCGCCTTTGCTATGCGGGCTCGTCTCCGCACTTGTCGCCGGAGTTGGCAATCCGCAAGCACTCACCAAAACCAGCCCAGCCGTTGCCACACCGCAAACTCTGCGCCACGCATTCATCCCGTTGCCCCCCACAGGCCCGCAAAGTGTAGCCGCTACAGCAATCTCCTTCAATCACCACCCTGTAGCCAACGTTCAAACGTTCCAACCTTTCCACTCTTTCCCCAAAATCCCCCAAATCCTAGACCGGCCACCAACCCATCTTGTAAACTCACAACACAAAATGCTAACCGCCATAACCCGAGCCGTAAGCCCCTCCATCGTCGACTGCGAACTGACCTTCGTCGACCGCCAACCCATCCACTTGGCCAAAGCCCAATCGCAACACCACGACTACGAACTCCTCCTCGAAAAACTTGGTGCCAAAGTCATCTCGCTCCCCGCCGAGCCTACTCTTCCCGATTCCATGTTCGTAGAAGACCCCGCCATCGTCCTCGACGAACTGGCCGTAATCTTTCCCCTCGGCACAAAATCCCGGCAACCCGAAGCCCCCTCCTTGGCGAAAGCCCTAGCGCCCTTCCGCAAACTCGCCCACGTCACCGCCCCCGCCAGCATCGAAGGAGGCGACGTCCTCTGCATCGACCGCACGCTCTACGTCGGCCAAACCACCCGTACCAACCCCGAAGGCATCCGCCAACTAGCCGAAATCGTAGCCCCCCACAACTACAAAGTAGTCCCCGTTCCCGTAACCGGCTGCCTCCACCTGAAATCCGGTGTTACCTGGGTTGGCGGCGTCACACTCTTAGCAAACCGTCCGTGGTTCGACACGACGCCGTTCTCTGGCTTCAAATGGATCGATGTCGATTCCGTCGAGCCGCACGCCGCCAACGCGCTGGCCTTAGGCGATACCGTCATATTCCCCGCATCCTTCCCGCTAACGCGCGCCAAAATCGAATCCGCCGGCTTCCACGTAACCCCTCTCGACATTTCCGAACTCCAAAAGGCCGAATCCGGCCTAACCTGCTCCAGCCTCATCTTCGAAGTGAGTTCCGTTGCCGGTCCGAGCTAAAGATTTTCGCTAGTCGTGGGTGTGGGTCGCGATTGTGCTGTCCTCGACGTTGCGTGCGGCCAAAAACCGAAACCTGCGCCCGAACGAAAGCCCACCCCAGCTGAACCGTTGGTCCCCGATGTCGGCGAAAATTAAATTGACCGGATCGATTTTGAGCTCAGCACGAACTCGCCCTCAGCGGACGGTCTCGGATGCGGTCGATTCATCGCCGTTCCCGGTTCCGATTCTCCGGCGCTTCTTTGCAACCTGAAAACCCCGCTGGCAGCGAAAAAGATCTCTGCAGCAAGTGCGCGTCAGCGATCTTCCTTTCGCCTTCGTTCTCCTCGGCAACAATCTGAGGCACGCCCCCGATGGGGGCATGTCACGCGGACCCTGGACAGCAATGAAAATATTCATTGGGCACGAGAAGGACGATGCAGAAGTGCCTCTGAATTTCCATACAGCACTTCACAAAGGCGGATTCTCGACGAAAGACCAAGAATCCGGCGACACCCTGCTCCGGTATCTCGCAAGAGTTCTCTAGCTCAAAACAAGAACGGCCACCCCAACTTCGGGATGGCCGCCTTGCCCCGCCTTTCGCTTCTTGTTAGTTCACTTGCTCGACGCTGTGCGCCACAAGCACTGCCTGCCCGCTGATCGGATCCTTCAGTACGAGCCCCACAACGCGCACATTCAGCGTCGCAGTTCCCGTCAAACTCCCGAGGCCCGACAAGCCGCCCTTGTACTTCGTGAACGGCGTGCAATACACAGTCACGGGGTCATTGAGCAACACGCCCGCAACTCCATTCGAGTTGAACTGGAACGTGTTCGCACCGGTGTCCGTGCTGCCAACGACCCATGCGCCACTGTGTCCTTCATACCGCAGCACCACACGTTTCACCGTCACGGCTCCGTTGCTGATCGGACCGCCGATGCTCACATGTTGTCCTGGCACAAGCAGGCTCGAGTTGAACAGGAAATTGGTGAATTTGTTGTGCCACCAGTAGATGAAATAGTTTTCGTTCCCGCTCAAATTGATCGTCGAAATCGTTCCCGACGTGAATCCGGTTCCACTCGGCAGCACGCTTCGCACGTACAGATCGAAGTCGTTCGCCGCGTTCGTTGAAGGATCCACGAACGAGATCAGCCCACCCGCCCAGAAGCTGTTCTGCGACACGATCGCTACCGTGTCCGCAAGCAGCGCTCCCGACGTCTTGTCCAGCGTGCCCGAAACTTCCACGATCGAAGTCGATGTCAGGTTGCTGATACTTTCGCTATTCTCCCACTCGGTCTGAGCGTTCACGTTCACCGTGAACGTGTGGCCGTGTGGTCCCTGAACCGTAAAGGAATTCGTGGCCGTGCTCATCACACCCGCAACGAAGTCGTCGATGTACGCGTCGGCGTTGTCCGGCGTGACCGCTTTGATCGTCACCATCGGGTTAACGGCACCGGTGATCTGCCCGTTCCCATCCACCGCCAGCGAATCCTTCAGATCGAAATCCATCGACAAGCCGATGATCGCGTCTGCGGACACCGTCAACGGGTTGGCCAGTGTCACCGTTGTCGACGATTGCGTGAGCGATGCTGCCGGCGAAGACGTCGTGTTGAGCGTCGTGATCGTCGGTCGCGTCGGAGGCGTCGTTTGGGGATTCGCCACGTTCATGAACGCGATCTGCGGGTTGGCGAACGTCATATTCACGGTCGTGTAGGTTCCCGCCGGAATCGTATTCAGGTCGAGCAAGGTGTGAAGGCCGTTCAGCCGCGCAAAGTCCACGGTCTGTGTGCCGTTCAACACCGAAACGGGCGGATTGGTCCCGTCCGAAACGGTCATGCCGGTTATGTCCACTTGAAACGACACGACGCTCGGCAGCGGAGCGTCTGTTCCACTGACGAACACACCACCACTCTCTGGAGTCGTCGTCGAGGTAGAGGTCGAACTGCTTGCGCCGCCCCCGCATCCTACCAATCCAAAACCAAGCGCTACGATTGCTGTGATTGCACCAAGCCACTTCTTGGGTCTCATGTCTCTCTCCATTCCACTCGTTTAAGATTCCCCGGAGGCGCGTAGCGCCCAGTAACCCTGACCAATCAAACACTCGAGAGCGAGCAAAGTTGCATGTGTATCGTGCTTGTTATGAGCCACTTATGAGGTAGTACTAAAACTACAGAAGTGTAGCGAAAACGGTGTCAATCGCTTGCACCGCTATTGAGTTTTTTGCTGCGCCAGCGGACTGGGAACCTCCGGGTGTTAGGTCCTTGTTGCTGTGAGAGAAGAGTTGAGGGGGCCGGCGCTAATTCTACGGTGAACTCCCGAAAGCCCCTTACACAGTGAGCTTAAGTCCTTTAGATCCTGATCCTTGCGCGAGGGCGACACCACGGGGCAGCTCTGGCCTTGTTTTCCGGGTCACTTCCGGCTGAGTCCAGATCACCGCTCAGCGGCCAAAACCTGCAGCTCTCTGAATGCGTCCATTGACGTCGTGAATCATTGCCATGAGAAACGCAATCGGTGCGATTGAAGAAACTGCTGTATCTGTTTTGGAATATTCATTTTTGCATCCGAGACTCTCGTGTTATCTTCGCCTCGGTATGAACCTTTCTCTCGCCGCTAAGCGAACCACTACGTCGACGCCGTCGATGTCGATTATTTCGACTACGACGAAGTCGATTACCGCTAACGGCGAGGCTAGAAACTAAGCAAGACCCAAAAGTTTCCAACCCACCGCCGAAGCGAACTGGCGGTGGGTTTCTTCTTCTAAGCCCCCACCTCAGAGTCGCTCTCGCGGGAAAAAACGGAGCGGCACCATGAGCGCCAGAAATGTGCGGTCTGAATCAGCAGCGGAGGATGACTTATCACTCCGCTTAGTCCCCGCGTTTGCCACGGAGTTAGCGACTGCGAGGCAACGCACCCGTTCGCAAATTTCTGCGAGCTCTCATAAATCGGCGGAATCTCGCGGCGATCGCGAATCGTTGCGCGCGCGCGAAACGCGAAGCGCGAATACAAAGTGCGGGGAAATTGTTGCGTTCAAATTTGGAGGGACTTCGCTGCTTGGTGCGAAGCGATTGCTTCATGCGGCTGAACTGGTGAAGCCGGTTTCCGCGAGTTCGCAAGTTGTAGTTGTGGTTTCTGCGATGAAAGGAGTTACGGACAAACTTCTGGCGGTCGCGCAGTTTCTTGCGGAGCGGCAAAATCAACGAGCACGGGCTGAAGCCGAATTCGTGCTTCGGTTGCACTACGACGCGCTGCGTGAACTTGCTCTCGATGCGGGCGACTACGATCGCGTGTCGCGCGAGCTTGATTCGCTCGTGCGCGATTTGCTTCACGCGGTTCCAGTGCACGATCGCGTCATTGCGACTCCGGAACTGTTCGACCAGCTTGCGTCGTTCGGCGAACGCTTGAGTGCCCGACTCTTCGCTGCGGCGCTCGAACGCGTCGGCGTTGCTGCCGTTCCAGTCGCATCGTCGGACTTCGTTCTCACCTGCGATACATTTCGCGATGCGAAGCCGCATCTCGAACAGACCAAGCGCCGCGGCCGTGACGTGCTCACTCCGCTGCTCGACGACGATATCGTTCCGGTCGTGACTGGTTTCATCGGCGCGACTTCCGATGGACGCATTACGACGCTCGGGCGCAACAGCTCGGACTTCTCTGGCGCGATCATTGCGCATGTCGTCGATGCCGACGAACTGGTGATCTGGACCGACGTTGATGGCATCTACGACGCGAATCCGAACGAGCACGCGCAGGCGCGACTCTTACACGATCTGAGTTACGATGACGCGCACGCGCTCGCTGAGGGCGGAGCAAAAGTGCTTCACCCGCACGTGTTGCCGCTCGCCGCGGAGACACAGATGACGATTTGGGTTCGCAATACGTTTAAGCCGCAAGCCCGCGGCACGCGCATCGGTCATACGCGTCCGCCGCATTCGCACTCGCAACGACATTCGCAGTCAAATCAATCGCAGGAAGGTGCAGCGTGAGCGGTCAATGGCAAGGTGAAGTGTTCGAGACGCATGAAATCTCGCTGGTCGATGAGCGAGAATTCGCGCCGAAACGGCATGTCCGTTATGTAGAGAAGTTTACGGAGTCAAAGCCGCGTCCTTCGGCTTCAAACGCGTCGCGCAAATTTCGCGCCGGCGTGCTTGGCGCCACCGGACTCGTCGGACAGCGTCTGGTGAAATTGCTCGCTGACCATCCGTGGTTTGAGCTTACTGAAGTCGCGGCGTCAGAGCGTTCGTCGGGCAAATCGTATGCGGAAGCCACGCGCTGGCATCTCGATACGCCGATCCCGCGCGCGGCGCGCGATCTCACGGTTAAAAACCTCGAGCCCGCACTCGACTGCGATTTCGTTTTCTCCGCGCTCGATTCGAGCGTCGCTGGCGAAGCGGAAGAGGCATTTGCGCGCGCTGGCTATCCCGTTGTCAGCAACTCAAAAAATCATCGCATGGATCCCGATGTGCCGCTGCTGATTCCCGAAGTCAACGCAGCGCATCTCGATGCGATCGCAGTGCAGCAAAAGCTGCGCGGATACGACAGCGGATTTATCGTCACGAATCCCAACTGTTCGACGGCGGGACTTGTTCTTGTCCTAAAACCGCTTGCGGACATTTTCGGACTCGAGAGGATTTTTGTGGTCACGATGCAGGCGATTTCGGGCGCAGGCTATCCCGGCGTCGCTTCGATGGATATTCAATCCAATGTCGTTCCGTTCATCAGCGGCGAGGAAGAGAAGATGGAAACCGAGCCGCAGAAGCTTCTCGGTCGCTGGGACGGCAGGCGCTTTGTCGATGCCGGGCTCGGATTGAGCGCCCACTGCAATCGCGTTCCGGTGCTTGAAGGGCATCTGGAATGCGTGAGCCTGAGCCTAAAGAAGGTCGCATCCGTCGTGGAGGTGCGCGAAGCGCTGCGGCAGTTCGAAGTGAGCTCTGAAATTGCTGCGCTTCCCTCGGCATTGCGAAATCCGATCGAAGTGCTCGACGAAGAAAATCGCCCGCAGCCTCGGCGCGACGTGAATGCGGGCAACGGAATGGCCGCGGTGGTCGGCCGAATCCGGGAATGCCCGCTTCTGGACATGAAGCTGACGCTGCTTTCGCACAACCTGGTGCGTGGCGCGGCGGGTGCTGCGCTGCTCAACGCCGAACTGCTGGCATCGCGTGGATTTTTCGACCGCCGCGTGAATGCGCATGTAGAAGCGACGTCGATCGCCAACTAGCATTGTATCTGTCGTTGGCATAGACGCGATACCATCGGGAGGCTTGGAGCAGCCTCGGATGGACAAACCAACATATCTCCGACGTGCCGCCATCCTGATGGCAGTGTCCATGTCAATGTCGGCATTCGGCGGTGAGTTTGTACGCGCGTCGGCGGCTCAGAAATCGCCGACAACCGGGCACGCGGCAACGAAGCGAGCGGCCAACAAACCTGCAGCGCTCGAATTGGTTGTGCTCGGTTCGGGCGGTCCACGCGCGTTTGGCCGCGGCGAGACGAGCTACGTAGTCTTGGTCGATGGCACTCCGCGCATTCTAGTCGATGCGGGTTCCGGCGCGTTCGTCGAACTCGGCAAACTCAATCTCGATCTCGACAAGATGGACATCGTGCTGCTGACGCATCTGCACATCGATCACAGCGCCGATTTGCCGTCGGTGTTCAACGCTCGCGCGCTCGGGAGCGACGATCCAATTACATTTCGCGTATTCGGGCCCGACGGAGCGGGACTATTTCCACCCACGACGAAGTTCCTGCATCTGCTCTTCGATCCTGGCGGAGTTTACGAATATCAGAAGACGTTTGGCGCCGACGAGACGATTCAAGGCAGCGATCTCCCGATCGCGCTCGATTCGCCGGAGAAGGAAATTGTCAGCGACGGCGATCTGCGCGTGAGCGATATTGCGACGCATCACGGCGATTGCCCTTCGATCGGATACAGGATCAATTTCAAGGGGCAGAGCATCACGTTCGCGGGGGATATGAACGCGTCGGCTCTCGGCAATCTGGAGCGACTGGCGAAAGGCACGGATTTGCTGGTGCTTCATGCGGCGGTGCTCGATCCGCCGGATACTCCGAAGATTCTCTTTACGTTGCACACGGCCCCGGAGGGCCTGGGCGAAGCGGCTCATATCGCCGGCGCGAAACATGTTTTGCTCAGCCACATACCGCCAGTCGTTGAAGATCACGAGGCGGCGGTTCTTCGCTCCATTCACAATTCGTATTCAGGCCCAGTGGAATTTGCGCACGACGGCCAGCGAATTCCCGTCACCCATTAGAATTCGGCGTGAAGCGCCGGTCGCGGCGCGTATTGGCGCGATCTGATTTGTCGAGCTAGACGACCAACGAAGCAACGCATTCCCGGCCGGAAGCGAACTTTTCCATACATTCGACCATCCGTGGATTCCAGTGATGCAAGGTGGCGGCGCCGCTGAACGAGATGATGATGGCGACTACGTTTTTGGTCGCGGACGTGACCATCGTGCGTTCGGAATCGCTCGTCGGGCTTCCGTGCGGACCGGTCGCGTCGGAGAATACCGGCAAGCCTTCAAGATTCAAGTCGTACTTGCCGATGCCTTTGTAGGTTTCGGCGGCGCGGCCTGCGCGGAATGTGATGTCGCCGTTTACGTTTGCTAGATCGTATAGGCCGATCGAGAGGCGGCTTTCGACGGAGACTAGATTGATGATGTCGACTACGGCGTTGATCTGCGGCAATCCCTTGCCTGCGACGATGCGGCGCAGCAGTGCTTCGGCGGAGCCGCGGTAGCGTGCGGGATCTTTGCCGAGCGCTTTGTACGCGGCACGCGTGGCGGTGATTTCCGGCGACTCGAGCACGCCGCGGGCGAACGGGAGCTCGAGGATTTCGTCGACGCGTTTATTCATCAGCGCAGTCAACTCGGACGGCGCCGGCGGCGCTTCGACCACCGCCGTAATGCAGCCGAGCGCGACCCGCGGGCACTTGTTCTTCAACGATTCATCGATTGTGACGAGCATGCCTCATCGTAGCTGGCCTTCCCTCTGGAGAAAAGCCAGCCTCGATGCGAGGTGCTACCAATACAGCTTTAGGCCGAACTGGACCTGGCGCGAGCTGGTGGCCGTCGAGGTGATGACGCCGGCGGTCGGCGACGGTCCGCCGGTTGCCGCTGCGTACACGACGGGATTCGGCGTGTTGAAGTTGGTGTGGTTGAAGAGGTTGAAGAGTTCCGCGCGGAACTGCAGGCCTAAACGCTCAGAAATTGCGAATTTCTTCGCAGCGGAAATATCGGTTTCGACCAGCGATGGTCCAGGCAGTGTGTTGCGGCCAACGTTTCCGTAGGTTCCATTCAGCGGCTGAATAAATGCGGCCGGATTGAAGTATTGATTCGGGCCACCGGTAATTAAGGAGCCGGTGAAATTCGGGTTTATGGATGGGCGCACGGGATTGCGTGTGTCGCCATCGTTTGAAGGGTTGTAGGACAGCTGCGGCGTGAACGGCAGGCCCGACTGGAGGGTTTCGATTCCGCTGATTTGCCAGTCGCCAAAGAGACGATTCATCCACGCGTTGCCGTCGGCGTTGCGGCGAGCGAACGGCAAGTCGTAGGTGGCGTTGATGACGCCGGTGTGACGGATGTCGAACGACGCGCGACCGTAGTCGGAGATGGGGTTCAGCGGATTGGCGACGAACGCCGGCGAGTTGGTGGCGACGCTGGTGTTGACGTTGTCGCCGTCGTCGAGCGCTTTGGAGAACGTGTAAACGCCGCGGAACTGAAGGCCGTGGCTTACGCGTTGGTTCACGTCGGCCATGAGACCGTGATACGAGCTGATGCCTTGAGAAAACCAGTGCGTGGTGTTCGCGACGGCGGCGTTCTGGAGCGGCGCGCCCGTCGGGTAATACACCAAGCCTAATGGATACGATGACGGGCACGGCGATGCGGGGCAGATCGTCGGCGTCGGGAGATTCGCGTCGACGGAAAGCGTTTCGTGATCACCGTGCGAGCCGATGTAGCCGACGCTCACGGAAGTGTTGGAGGCGATCTGCTGTTCGATTTTCAGCGACCAGGATTCCACGGTGGGCGTGCGCAAATCGGGTTGCACGCCGCTGGGGATTACTTTCGCGGCTTTGTAGGTGGCGTCGGGAGCGATGGTCGAAAACGGAATGCCTTTTACGGCGGAGACGGTGTTGAACGGGCCATTTTGATCGAGTCGATAGCTCAAGTTGTCGAGCAAGGCGTAATAGGTGCCGAAGCCGCCGCGGATGACCGTCTTTTTTGAGCCGAACGGCGACCATGCGAGACCGAATCTTGGCGCGGGGAGAAACTTCGCGTTGTTTTCGGCGAGGGCCGACGTTCCGACCGTTGGATTTGTGGCAATGACGCCGGTCGAATCGAACCGATAGTTCGATGCGCGGCCGTTTACTTCATTCCAGCCGTTGGTGGATTCGGCGCGGAAGCCGATGCGCATTTCGAGAGACGGCTTCACGCGGATGGAATCTTCCGCGTAGAACGCTCCTTCGAGCGAGCGCCAGCCGAGCGGCGTGTAGTTGGGCGCGAAGGTGTAGGTGCTGACCGCGCCTTGCAGAAAGCTGTTCAGGTTGGTGAAGGACGCCTGGCCGTACTGATCCTGAATGAGCGTGTCGTTGGCTTGCAGGCGCTGAATCCACGCGCCGAAGGTGAGCAAGTGGCGGCCGTGCGAGACGGAAACTTGATCGCTGCCGGTGAAAAGATTGCGTACGGCGGTGAGATTGCTGCCGGCGTTGGTGCCGCCATTGGTGATTTGCGACGCGCCGTTGAGGGTTGTGCCGCCGCCGACGACTACGGCGCCGACAGGTTGGTCGGCGTGAATCCATCCGGGAAGGTCGACAGTTGTTCCGCTGTCGAAGAAAAATGCGCCGCGCGAGAAGCCGAAGGTGGTGCGATTTACTATGTTTGGCGAAAAAATATGCGTCTCGTTGATGCTCGCGACTTGTTCGCGGAGAGTGGCGTTGATGAAGCTGATGGGATTACTTGTGGGCGAGTGGGCGCGGCTGTCATCGGCCGTGTAAACGCCGGAAAGCGTGTCGTTGGCCGAGAGAGTTTGATCGATGCGCGCGGTGCCGAAGTCTTCCTGAATATGCTGGAGGGGATTGCTGAAGGCTTCGGCGATGCCGCTTGGGGTTCCGTCGGAGTTCAGGAGCTCGGGGCCGTTTGCGACGGGCCACAGCGAGAGCAACGGTTGCACGCTGGCGACGGCTTTCGCGCGCGAGGCGTTGTCGGGGACGAGAGTGAGATCGCTGAGGCCGAGGTCTTGGCGGAAGCCTTCGTAATTGACGAAGAAAAATGTCCTGTCTTTTACGATCGGGCCGCCGGCGGATGCGCCGAAGACGTTCCGTTCGAAATGGGGGATGTCGCCGTGATCGAAGAAGTTGCGAGCGTCGAGCGCGCTGTTGCGGATGAATTCGTAGGTGGAGCCGTGGAACTGGTTGGTTCCGTTGGCGGTGACGACGTTGATCTGCGCGCCGGGACGCTTGCCGTATTCGGCTCCGTAGGTGTCTTTGACGATGGCGAATTCGCGGACGGCGTCGACGCCGAGGAGTTGACCGCTGAGGCCGCCGGGGGTGTTGTTGACTTCGGATGCGCTGGTGAATTCGACGCCGTTGAGGAGAAAGAGATTCTCCTGCGGGCGGCGGCCGGAGACCGAGAACATGTTGCCGACTACGGAGTTTGATGTGCCGATGCCGCCGGCGCGTTGCGAGGTGTAGTTGACGATGCCGGGGTTAAGCGTGAGGAGTTGATCGTAGCTGCGGCCGTTGAGGGGCAAGTCTTTGACCTGGCGTTCGCCTACGAGGCCGGAGATATCTTCGGTGGTGACTTGCACGATTCCGGCGTCGGCAGGAACTTCGACGGTTTGATGAACATCGCCGATTTGGAGCGTGAGATCGATTTCTTGGCGCTGGCCGACGGCGAGGGTGATGCCGGTCCGTTGATCGACCTGGAAGCCGGCTTTTGAGGCGACAACCTCATAGTGGCCGACATTGAGCGCGGGGAGGTTGAAGCGGCCGGATTCGTCGGTAACGACTCCGCGGACGGCGCCGGTTTCGATATTTTTGATCGTTACGGCTGCGCCGGCGATGGCTGCGCCGGAGGAATCGTTGACCGAGCCCCAGAGGGAGGCTTCGCCTTGTGCTCGGAGCGGGGATTGCGAGATTGATGCGATTAGCGCGGCTAGGACTAAGAAAACAGCGAATCGTTTCGAATGCGATACGACTGACTTCGAGAAACTCATTTCGGACACTCCTAAATTTGGCTTTAAGCGCTATGCAGGTGCGATTGCGTGAGCGCAAAATGCGCTCTTACGGTGAATCGGGAATTGCTTTGCTGCGCTGCGCGGAACGAGAGGAGGGTCAACAACAACAGGAATGCGGAGAAGCCGAGTGCTTGAACGAAGAGGCCGCCGTGGGGGCGATCGCGACGATTTGGGGGCCGGCGCTCATGGTCGCGTGACTTCTGGTAGCGGGGCGTTGAGCTTTGCCGCCGATGCGGAATGCTGGGCCACCGAAGCGTGCACACCGGACCAGACGAGTTGCAGGCCTGCGACGAGTGCGACGGCGGCGACGACAAGTTTTAATTTTTGGGCTGGGACTTTTTTGGCGAGTACGCAGCCGATGACTACGCCGGGGATTCCGCCGGCGAGAAGTTGCAGCAGCACTGGAGTGCTAATCGAGCCGAACGTCCAGTGGACGGCGCTACCGATCGCGGCGAGGACTAGGCCGAAGATGATGTCGGTGCCTACGACTTGCGCGGGAGCCATCTCGGAATAATTGAGCAAGAGAACGGTGCCGAGCGCGCCGGCTCCGGCTGAAGAAAATCCGGACTCGATGCCGATGGGGAATGCGAGCCAGGGGAGCCAGCGTGAATTTTTCACGACGAAATTTGGATTTTGCGCGCGCGGGACGAAGCTGAGGCCGGACGTGAACGTGAGCAAGATGCCGAGGATGATGACGACGACGGGGCTGTTGCCCGTGTGCGCGAGCAGACGCAGCGCGATGATTCCGAGCACGAGGCCGGGGATGGCGCCGATCAACATCAGGCGGAAATAGCGCGAGTGCACGTGACGGCGCAGCAAGTAAAACGGAGCGGCGATTAGGCGCAGGACGCCGGCGAAAACGAATGCGGTGCCGACGGCTTCACCGGCGGGGAGGCCGACGATCAGCAACAGCGCGGGCACGGTGAAGCTGCCGCCGCCGATGCCGGTGAGTCCAACCGCGAGTGCGATGAGAAAACCGAGTGCGAGGTGCATCAGTCTGTTTTCTCCGAGAAGGTGTGTATGCCGCACTCTAGTTTTTTTCCGCTCCAGCGGCCGGAGCGCGGGTTCGATGGATCGTCGGGAACTGCGGTGCAGGGCTCGCAGCCGATGCTGGAGTACCCGCGATCATATTGCGGGAGATAGCTCAGGCGGTGCTTGCCGGTGTATTCCCAGACTTGCGCCCAGGTCCAGTCGGCGAGCGGGCTGACTTTGAGGAGCGTCTTGCCGCTCGGGAGGAGATGGTGCTCGATCTTTCTTAGATTTTTTCTGGTGGGCGATTGTTCGCGGCGGAGGCCGGTGAACCAGATCTCATAGGGTTCGAGCGATGACATGAGCGGCTCGACTTTGCGGAGCTGGCAGCACTTTGCGGGATTGTCGCGATAGAGGATGCCCAGTTGCGATTCCTGTTGCTGGACGGATTGTTTTGCGGTCACGTTGATTAGATTGAGCTCCCACTCTTTTGTTAGGCGGTCGCGGAATTCGTAGGTGTCGGCGAAGTGGTAGCCGGTCTCCAAGAACACGACAGGGACTTGCGGCAAATGATTTCTGAGGAGGTGCAGGACGATCATGTCCTCGGCCTGGAAGCTGCAGGTTAGGCAGATGGAAGATTCGCGGGCGTTGGATAGGAGTGTACGGACTACGGATTCGGCGTTTTCGCGTTCGATGGATTCAAGATCGGGTGTTGTGGTCATTTTTAGTTTGCCTTTGGATCGCGGAGCTGCGCGGCAAAGCGCAGGGTTTGGGCGTCGGAAACGACTTGGGCGACTTGTTCGCGTTCGCTTTTTGTTGCCCCGGGATAGTGGAAGAAGGCTTCGCCGGTTTGTGCTGCGAGTGCTGCGCGGGTTTCGGGGGTGAGATTTTCGGCGGCCAGGAGCACGATTAGGCCAACGGAACGGAGCGAGTCGAGTACGGTCGCGATCGAAGCGGACGGGATTCGGTCTCCTTCCAGGAGAATTGTTTCGAAGCCGCTGTCGAAGAGGGAGCGTTCGGCTAAAGCGATAATCGTGGACGGCAGTACGAAGACGCCTGGGTGATGACCGTGGCGCTGGAACTTCTCGTGAGACGCGACGCGGTTTTGCCGGGCGATGGTCGCGTTTGGCGCGTGAGACTCGCGATTTGTGGCTTGTTGTGAGAGATCGCGGCGGATCATTCCGGCGGCGACGGTTGCGTTGGAGAGCGCGTCGACCAAAATAAAGCTGCCGGTGATGCGGCTTTGCTCGTACGGATCGAAAAAGAGCGGGTTGTTGGTTTCGATTTCCACAACAGCGATACCGTTCATCTGGAGGTCGCTCGCGGGCTCTTGCGCCAGGGTGTTCACGTCGATGCGATGACGAATGACGGTGACGCGCGCTTTCACCTGGCGCGTGGTGTGCTTCGCGAGGTAGGTGCGGCCGACTTCCAGCGGCTTTTCGTTCATCCATACGAGCGTGGCTTCGAAATTACTTGAGACTTGGGGACGCGCGTCGGGCGCGATCAGCATTTCGCCGCGGCTGATGTCAATTTCGTCTTCGAGTTCGACGCTGATCGACTGGCCGCGCTCAGCTGCTGAGAGCTTTCCGTCGAAGGTGACGATGGAGCTCACCCGGGTCGTCTGACCGGACGGCAGCGCTACGACTCTATCGCCAGTGCGGATTTCTCCTTCGGCGATTTGTCCGGCGAAGCCGCGGAACGTCGAATCGGGCCGGATGACGTGCTGCACGGGGAAGCGCATCGGGGCGAAGTTTGTTGGGAGTTCGACCGGTACCGTTTCCAGATGCTCAAGCAATGTTGGGCCGTCGTACCACGGCATGTTGACGCTCACGTCGACGACGTTGTCGCCTTCGACAGCGCACACGGGCACGCACTCCGCCGCGCGAATCTTCAACTGCGCAGCGAGCGCGAGGAAGTCTTTGCGCAAGCGGCGATAGACGTCTTCGCTGTAACCGACGAGATCCATTTTGTTGATCGCGGCGACGACGTTTGGAATCCCCAGCAGCGACGCGATGAAAGAGTGGCGGCGGGTTTGCGGCAGCAGGCCTTTTGTGGCGTCGATCAAAATCACGGCGAGATTTGCCGTAGAGGCGCCGGTGGCCATGTTGCGCGTGTACTGCTCGTGGCCCGGCGTGTCCGCGATGATGAATCGGCGGCGTGCCGTGGCGAAATAGCGATAGGCTACATCGATGGTGATTCCTTGCTCGCGTTCGGCGCGCAAACCGTCAGTGAGCAGCGAAAAGTCGATGAGACCGGTCGAGCGATTGACCTTGCTCTTTTTCACCGAGGCGAGTTGGTCTTCGTAAACACCCTTCGCGTCGTGCAGGAGTCTGCCGATCAGCGTCGATTTGCCATCGTCCACGCTTCCCGCGGTCGTAAATCGCAGCAAATCTTTCTGCAGCTCCTGCTGCAGGAAGCCGTCAAACGTTTCGGTGATGGAAGGAGCTGTGGCCATTAGAAATAGCCCTCGCGCTTTTTCAGCTCCATCGAGCCTTCTTCGTCGTGATCGATAGCGCGGTTTTCGCGTTCCGAACGGCGAAACGAAATCATCTCTTCAATGATTTTTGGCAGCGTGTCGGCTTCCGAGCGGATCGCGCCGGTGCAAGGAACGCAGCCCAGCGATCGCATCCGGCATTTCACAAGCTTAGCTTGCTCACCGAACTGCAGTTCGCTGCGATCGTGAATGATCACCAGCGAGCCGTTGCGCAGCACAGTTTCGCGTTCTTTCGCGTAGTACAGCGGCACGATTGGAATATTCTCGGCAAGGATGTAGAGCCAGATGTCGAGTTCGGTCCAATTCGAGAGCGGGAAGACCCGGATACTTTCGGACTTGTCGATGCGCGAATTGAAAAGATTCCACAATTCGGGGCGCTGATTTTTGGGATCCCACTGGCCGTGGGTGTCGCGGAAGGAATATATCCGTTCCTTCGCGCGCGATTTTTCTTCATCGCGCCGCGCGCCGCCAAACGCGGCGTTGAATCCGCCTTCGGTCAACGCATCGAGAAGGCTTTTCGTCTTCAGAAGGCCGCAGCACTTCTGCGTTCCCAGCGAAAACGGATTCGCGCCGCGCGCCAGCGCTTCCTCGTTGCGGTGAACGATCAACTCCGCGCCGATTTCTTTGGTGTAGGAGTCGCGAAACTCGATCATCTCGGGGAATTTATAGCTGGTGTCGATGTGCAGTAGCGGGAAGGGAATCTTGCCGGGGAAGAATGCCTTTTGCGCGAGGCGCAGCATCACCGACGAATCTTTGCCGATCGAATACATCATCACTGGATGCGAAAATTCGGCCACGGCCTCGCGCAAGATGTAGATGCTCTCCGCCTCAAGCATGCGGAGATGGCTCAGCCGCCCAGCGTCGCGAACCGACGCGGCCTGCGCGATCGACTCAGATTCGCGGCTTTCGATTTCTTCCGATGTGCTCTGCATGATTCCCGATCCCATCCCGATTTTCGGTCCCGCGTTTCCAACAGCGCGTATGAGAAACATCACGCCAAAAAACAAAAAACCCACCTGCCAGCTTCTCTGGCGGTGGGTTCACTCCCGACTCAACTAGAAATTAAATTCTAGACGAAGAGCCCCCTGGCGCCAGAACGCACTTGTGCGCGACACGTACAACACGCACAAATGAGGCTCCCGCGCGACTTGGCTCCAATCGACATCGTATTCATATTACGCTGAACCGGAAGGTAGTGCAACAACGCGTTTCGCGGCGGGTGCCTCATTGCGAATCGTATCTGCGTACCCAGGGACGTCAGCTCGGCGATGGTCGCTGCAGCCCCAAGTTTCATCAGCTGTCGGCGAGTAAAAATCTGCATCGCTAGATTTAGATGCAGGATGCGAAACAGACGTAGAAGACACGACCCAAGTCCCATAGATCGCGCTAGGCGGACAAATGTCGTACCAGGACTTCACGATCTCGTTGCGCTCCGGTCGGGCAATGGGTACGAACGCTTTCCGTCCGTCGACCCGAATAAATTCCGTTCTGGTCAAATTTATCTTCCAGCAAGCTTCGAACAAGCATCATGCGTTGGTTGGCGAACGCGAGTTGTCACGTACCTTCATTGCGAACGATCCGGGAATAGGTTTCGAAAGCAGAGTGAGGCAAAACTGAAAAAACCTTCTCCAATGGGTCTTGCGCCAACGGATGGTAGTGCCCAACTTCGCCGCTCGATAGTACAAATGGCTGGAAGGAGGGTTTATCGATGAAGATCTTGAGGCCGGTTCTTGTCGCAGTCTGCCATTGCCTAATGGTTCTCGGCACCATTTCTTTAGCGAGCCCACCTGGGAGCGGCTATCACCTGATTAAGAGTGTCCCGTTGGGGGCAGCAGCGGGTGACACCGAGTATTTCGACTACGTCACTGTTGATTCACCCACGCGCCGCATCTACATTGCCCACGGCACGGAAGTTAAAGTCCTCGATGCGGATAGTTTCTCCGTGCTGGGCGCCATAACCGGGTTGAAGCGCTGCCATGGCGTGGCGCTGGTGCCCGGGCTGAACAAGGGATTTATCACTGATGGCGATGCCGCTGAGGTTTTGGTTTTCGATAGCAAGACCATGAAAGTCACCGGCGAGATCGCGACCTTTCCTGACACCGACTCGATTACCTACGATCCTTCGTCGAAGCTAATATTCACCTTCAATGGGGACAGCAAGAACTCCTCGGTGATTGATCCGGTGAAGGAAACGGTGATCAAGACCATCGACATGGGCGGCGGACCGGAGCAGCCGGTGCCAGACGGCCAGGGAACGATCTACGATAATAATGAAGGAACGAGCGACGTGGTGGTCATTGACACACACTCCCTGACCATCAAAACGCGGTGGTCAGTCAAGCCGGCTGGACAGGCTGTGGCTCTTGCGTTGGACAAAGAGCACCATCGCTTGTTCTCCGCGGGGCGCAATCCGACGATGCTGGTGATGATGGATTCCGACAATGGAAAGGTGCTCCAGTCGTTGCCCATTAGCGCCGGAGTTGACGCCAATATCTACGACCCGGCAACAGGCCTGGTGTTCTCCTCTACGCGTGCAGGCGTGCTTCACGTCTTCCATGAGGACTCGCCGGCCAAGTTGACCCCGGTCGAGGAGATCACGACCGAGTATGGCGCAAAGACCATGGGAATCGATCCCAAGACCCAGAATTTAATCCTGGTAACCTCGGACTTTACGCCGCCGAGCGGATCGAATGGAAACCGCAGAACCATCCAGGGAACAGCTCGCGTATTGGTGTACGGGCACTAGAATTCTTGGCTTACGTAAAAATAGAATTCTCCTTAAATGAAGATTTTACTATACAACCCCGACAACGGCGTGACCCGCAACTTCATGCCGCATCTTTGGATGTTTCTGCTGCAAGCACTGACCCCGGCCGGTCATGAAGTGGTGCTGATCGACGGCAACGCGTAGCTTATGGATGAAGAAAGTACTCGCGCGATACGTGCGTGAACAAAATGTAGGACTAGTCGGCATCGGCGCGATGACCAGGATGATCGCAAAGGCCTATCGCATGGCGGATACAGTGCGCGCCGTGGGAGTAAAGGTCGTAAGGGACGGCCCGCACGTGACAGAAATGGCCGATGAGTCGCTGGGGCGTGACGGCGGCTCGCATCATGCCGACGCGGTTGCTCTAGGCGAAGCGGACGAGACATGGCCCAGAATCGTGAAAGATGCTGTGCGTGGCACGCTCAAGGATGTCTGCATGCCGGTGGATGACATTGGTCAAGAGCGCAAACCATCGCTGCAGTCCTATCCGAAGATTCCCTGGAACAAAATCAAACTGCACCAATTCAATTTGCTCCCTGGGATATTGCACCCACTGCTCAAACGAGTGGGCACTGATGGGGAACCTTTCGAATTATTCCCGTGGAGTCCGGGCGTGGCTGTCCTTACGGATGCGAGTTTTGCACCGTGGCGGGATTTTTTGGCGACTCGATCCGGTTTCGAACCAGTGAAAGCGCGGTGAACGAACTCCTGCTATTAAAAGCACGCGCGCGGGAGGAGGGCGGGCAGATCGCAGTCGAGGTGAATTGTTATCGCTACAATGGAATCAAGTCGATTTGCCTCGCCGCAAAATTCGTATCCTGAATTCAAAGACAGTGTCCGGTGACCGAACCATCCCAATGAATTCGACTAGCTACGCTGTGCTGTCTAGCCTCAAGCGAAATGGCAGTTCGGAGTTGGTTTTTCCCAGCAACCGCAGGCAACCTGCACGAATTTTGGACCTTAAGAAGGGCTTCAAGAAAGTCGTTTGGGAAGCGGAACTACATGGGAATCTGCGCTTTCACGACCTTCGGCTTACATTCGCAAGCCGTCTCGTTCAAGCAGGCGTCGACATCATCACTGTGCAGCATCTGTTGGGGCATGCTAGAATTTCGATGACTGCATGCTATGCGCATTCAACCGATACGTCTAAAATAGCGGCGGTAGAACAGCTTGACCGGCTTTTCTTGACGTGAACCAGTCCCCGATGGGAAAAAGCGAAACAGAGGATGGTTGATTAAGCCGTTTCAAGCGAACAGTTTAGGCTCGTAGCTCAGTTGGTTAGAGCGCCACCTTGACACGGTGGAGGTCTGGGGTTCGAGTCCCCACGAGCCTACCATTCATTGCGAACACTTCCGACTCTCCTCCGGCGACGAAAGGAAAAAATGATGGTGAATCGGCGTGATTTTCTTTCGGGCGCTGCCGCCGTAGCTGCTGGATTCGGGCTCTCGAAACCGGCCTTTGGCGCGCAGAACGGGTCTTCTCTTCTAGGCCACAAAGAGCGTGTCAACAGGGCTTTGCTCGGTCAGGAAGTGGACCGCCCTCCGTACACCTTCTACCGGCACTACGGCAGGCCAACGGCACAACTCGAAGCACAGGATCATCTTGATTTTCATCGTGCGTACAAGACGGACATCGTAAAGGTGATGAATGACTTCGACTATCCGAAGTCAACGACCGGCAAGTGGTACGAGCTGAAGGCTCTGGATTCGCCCTACCCGAATCAACTGGAGACTCTGCGACGGGTTCGCGATGGGCTCAATGGCGACGCGTATTTCGTCGACACGATCTACGGTCCTTATATGACGGCGATGATCCTGTATCAGTCGCAGCCACAGTTCTCGAACCAACCGAAGTCGGACGAGGTTGAAGACGCACAGATCAAAAGCCTCCATGAATTTCAGCAGCAGAATCCAGACGCATGGCACAACGCGCTGGATGCGATCACTCAATCGACGATCAATCACATCCGGCAGAGTAAGGAGATTGGTGCGTCTGGCGCGCTCGTCAGCATTTACAACGCCGAGAGCAAGTTCGGATCTGTCGAGGACTACAAGAAATTCACGCGCCCTTATGACAAGCGCGTTTTCGATGCGCTTACCGACACGAAACTGACCGTTCTCCATCTTCATTTTCTGGAGAGGCCGTACCTCGATCAGTTCGTGGATTTCAATGCCCCGGTCCTTCAATACTCGGTGGAAACCAGCGGCATCCCTATCTCAGAGGTTCGCAAGAATTACTCACAGCCCATACTTGGCGGCGTCGATGAGATTCACTACCGCAAACTCACGACGGAAGAAATTCGTTCTCAGTGGAAAGAAGCGAAATCGCAGGCCGGAACGAAATATATCGCAGCACCAGGCTGCTCTATCCCGAATGACTCGACTCCGGACGAGCTGGCACGCCTTCCCAAGGCGCTTGGAATCTAGGCGTCAGCTACCTGAAGCGCCGGTATCCACGTTTTGCTGTATGCCCACGCCAGGCGTGCGGAGCTATGATTTAGGTATGGCGGAGCCAGCTAAAAAACAAAATCCCACGACGCCGGAGCGCGGCATAGCTCCAGAAAATTCCGAGCCGGCAATCGATCCCGTCGAGGAAGCTTCTGAGGAATCCTTTCCCGCGAGTGATCCTCCCGGTTGGATTGGCGAATCCACCCAGCAAACGCCGCCGACGCCGAAAAAGTAGGGCGCCCGCAAAACGCCTCCTGCGCATTTGCCACGCGCGTCTCCGGTTGAGCCCCACTCAACCCGGATGCTATCCTGCATGTATGCCGGACCCGGTCATCTTGCCGCCGGAATCGGCGCCCCTCGCGCCGATCGACCAAAACCAGGAGCACGAGCACTCCCGCCGTCAACTCGAAGCGCTCCTCGAAGTTAGCGAGGCCATCGCTCAGCAGCGCGATCTGCCCGCGCTCTTCCACGACCTTTCCGAGCGTCTCCACGCCGTTGTCGATTTCGATTTCCTCACGCTCACGCTCCACGACCCTGTGCGCAACGTTATGCGCCTCCACATCCTCGAAACCCGCGTGCCCCACGAAAAGCACACCGGCTCCGAGACGCCGGTCGACGGCCACCCCTCCGGCCTCGTCTGGCAGACGCAGGAAACGTTCGTCGTCAGCGACACTTCCGAAGAAGAGCGCTATCCGCAATTCATGCAGCGCCTCCGCGACGAGGGCGTCCGTTCCTTCGCGCTCGTCCCACTCACGACGGCGCAGCGCCGCCTCGGCGCGATGGGATTCGGCCGCCTCATCCCGCGCCGCATCACCGAGGGGGAACTCGCCTTCATGAAGCGCGTCGCCTGCCAGGTTGCGGTCGCCGTGGACAACGCCCTCAATCTGGAATCCTCGCAGGCCTATCAGACGCAGCTCGCGCGCGAACGCGATCGCCTTCGCGTCTTGCTCGACGTCAACAACGTCCTGGTCACGAGCCTTGAACTTCCCGAATTATTTCGCGGCATCGTCTCCACGCTGCAGCGCGTGATCCATCACGACTACACCAGCCTCGCTCTACTGGATCCCGCCAATGGCGCGCTCAAAATTTACGCGCTTGACTTTCCCGGCCGCCAAGGCTTGCTAAAACCCGAAATGATGATCCCGCGCGACTCTTCTCCCGCCGGCCGCGCCATCGTCGAAAATCGCACGCTCATTTCCCGCGGCGCCGAGCTCGACCAGTACTCCAGCGAAGTCGTCCGCATCCTCCGCTCCGAAGGCCTGCAAGTCATCTGTTGCATCCCGCTTTCGAATCGCGGCCGCACCTTCGGGACGCTCAATCTTGCCAGCCGCCGCATCGACGTTTTCGCTCCCGCCGACGTCGAGCTTGTCCAGCAAGTCGCCGCTCAAATCGCCATCGCCGTCGAAAACGCGCTCGCCTTCAAACAAATCGACGCGCTCAAGACCAAGCTCGCCGAAGAAAAGCTTTACCTCGAGGAAGAAATTCGCAGCGCATTCAATTTCGAGGAAATCGTCGGCGAGAGCACGGCAATCCGCAAAGTCCTCGCGCAAGTCGAACTCGTTGCGCCCGCCGGCAGCACCGTTCTCATCCTCGGCGAAACCGGCACCGGTAAAGAGGTCATCGCCCGCGCCGTTCACAATCTCAGCTCGCGCAAAGAGCGCACCTTCGTCAAAATCAATTGTGCCGCGATTCCCAGTGGCCTGCTCGAAGCCGAACTCTTCGGCTACGAACGCGGCGCTTTTACCGGCGCGATCAATCAGAAGCTCGGCCGCTTCGAGTTAGCCGATCACGGCACGCTCTTCCTCGACGAGATCGGCGACATTCCGCTCGAACTCCAGCCGAAACTTCTCCGCGTTCTGCAGGAGCAGGAGTTCGAACGCCTCGGCAGCAATCGCACGCAAACTGTCGACGTCCGCGTCGTGGCCGCCACCAATCGCGACCTCGCGCGCCTCGTAGCCGACCGCGAATTTCGCAGCGATCTCTACTATCGCCTCAATGTTTTTCCGATTCAGATTCCTCCGCTGCGCGAACGCCGAGAAGACGTGCCCTTGCTTGTTCGTTACTTCGTGCAAAATTTCAGCCGCCGCTTGAACAAAACCGTCGAGTACGTTCCCGCCGAAGCGATGGACGCACTTGTCAATTACTCCTGGCCCGGCAACATTCGTGAGCTTGAAAATCTTGTCGAGCGCGCCGTCCTTCTCAGCCCCGGCAAGGAGTTGCGCGTCCCGCTCTCCGAACTCAAGCAAGCCGCGCTCCCCGTCGGTGACGCCGCATCCGATGGGTCCGGTTTCACCCTGCAAATTCCAGGCTCAGGAAGCGCAACCTCCACTCCCGTCGCCACGCTCGAAGAAGCCGAGCGCCAGCATATTCTCCGCGCCCTGCGCCAAACGGAATGGCGTATCGCCGGCTCCAAAGGGGCCGCCGCCATGCTCGGCATGAAGCGCACCACGCTTCAAGCCCGCATGCGCAAGCTGAACATCCGCCGCCCCATCTGAACCCAATCTAACCCTCTCCGCACAGAACCTGGTTCACCGAATTATCTTCCGCCACCAGAATCGGCGGTTGTGTTCGCCGTTCGCGCAGCGTGTGCACGGTGACAAGTGGCACGTGTTTTTCGCGCCTCGCTTCCGACTCGTCGCTTTCATCGTCTCCCGTAAATCCGCACGCCGGGTTTAGATTCCACATCAGCCAAATCACCCCGTCCGCCGGTCTGCGATCGGTCGTTTTCCGACGCACGCTCACCCCGACACGCACCGATCCTTGCAAGACGTATTCCGAAATCCACGTCTCCCACTCAAAACTCAAACAATCCAACGGATTTCCCTGCAGGAAGGAAAATCTAAATATCTGTGTCTTCAAACATCCCAAATTGCAACGAAACCTAGCCCACTGACCAAAAACGGTTCCTCATCACCTCAACCCACTCTCCCAAAGTCCACCGCCGTCGTATTCCCGCCGCAAACCAGCACGCCGAGCTTCTCCCCCGACGCCGCCACATAGCGCGCCGACAAAACCGCTGCAAACGCCGCCGCGCCACCCGGCTCCGCCGTCACGCGCAGAACCCGCCACAACGCCTCCTGCGCCTGCCGGATCGCATCGTCCGTCACCAGTACCACCCGCTCGACAAATTTCTGTGCGATCGGAAACATCAACTCACCCACGCGCTTCGGCGCCAGCGAATCTGCCGCGATCCCGCCCGCCTCGCTGTCTACCGGCCGCCCTTCGCGCATCGCGTTATGTAGCGTCGGCGCCGTTTCCGGCTCCACGCCGACAATCTTCACCCGCCCTTCGTACCAGCTTGCAATTCCTCCGATCAATCCTCCTCCGCCCACCGCCACCAGCAGCGTATCGATCTTCGGCGCCTGCTTTTCGAACTCGATTCCCACGCTTCCTTGCCCCAGCAGCGTCTCCACCTGATCGAAAGGATGCACCATCATTGCGCCCGTTTCAGCCCTCCACGCTTCGCAAGCCGCCTGCGCATCCGCATACCGTTCACCGCCAATCACCAGGTCGGCCCCGCACGCCCGAATCCGGTCCACTTTTTCCTGCGATGCCACCTGTGGCACAAAAATCTTCGCTGGCACTCCCAGCCTCTTCGCCGCAAACGCCATCGCCACCCCATGATTTCCGCCCGAAGCCGCCACCACTCCCGCCGCCGGCACCTTGCGCGTCAACAAATTTGCAAACGCTCCCCGTGCCTTAAACGACCCCGCGTGCTGCATCAACTCCAGCTTGAGCATCATCTTTTCCGGGAGTGCTCCAATCCCAAAATCCGCGACATCCACCTCAATCACCGGAGTCCGCCGCACATACGGCCGAATCACCCGCTCCGTTTCCACGATCCTCTCCGGCCCAATCACGTTCGCCTCCGCCATCCCCGCCTCCCACACCACTCAAACATGTCCGTGCAGCGCCGCCACCCAAAAACCAACCTGTTGCGATCCTGCAATCCTTTACTATACTTAGCCACTTAGCCAACTCCCAATATGTCTCTCCACGCCACCCTCCGCGCCCCGTCCAATCCGAGCCGTCTCCAGATCCTCGCGTGGCTCCGTCAACCGACAAAACACTTCCCTCCACAAACCGACGGCGACCCCGTCAATGACGACGTCTGCGGCATCCTGATCGCCAGAAGCTCCACGTCAGCCAGCCAACGGCCGGCGAACACTTAAAAATTTTGATGCAGGCAGGACTGATCCGCGGCAAGCGGGTCAAGCAAGGGACCTTCTACAAACGCGATGATGCGCGGATTCGAAAATTCAAAAGGGAAATTCTAACTGAGGTTTAAATTTAGCCGTGCCGGCTCCCGGCTGCGGATCTTCTCCGGATTTACCGGCGGCGGCGCCATCCGGCTTCCAAAAACCGCCTGCTGCGTTTCAAAGCTCGTTCGAAGCGACACGCGATAAAATCGCCGCCCGCACTCGACGCAACGAAACGGCCGTACGAACGACGCGGTCAGCACGGTGCGTTCTAGAACTCCCTTTCGCTTTGATCTGCGGACACAATGGCTGCGGCATTCGGGGCAGCGCGCACTAAAAAGAGACACGGCATTACTCCTCAGAGGACTCTCTGCGGCGCTCGTAGGCGGGGACGAACCAGCGCAATAACCTGCCAAATGCGACAACGAAACTAACACCGGAACGATAGATCACCAAGCCATCCGCCGGAATGCCGGAAATCCTGCACCCAATTCCGTAAAATCCTGTAGTCGATGTCTCATTTCCGTCAGCTTCCAGCTTGGGTGCCGCACCTCGCTGGAGTTAGGAGGGTGCGGGCTTACGCTCCCAGGAATTCAAACCGACCCGCTGCCCACGTTGCCGACCCAGCCCACTCCCCGAACGCCAAAATTCTTCCTCGCGCTCGTCCCTGTTATCCTTATTAAGGACCATAGCCCTGAGCGGCTCGTACCACACTCTATTCGGATCACGGACAATGTTTGAGAATCTAACCGAAAAACTTCAGCGCACTTTCAAAAATCTCCGCGGCCAGGGCAAGCTCACCGAAGAGCACCTCGACGCCGCGCTCGCCGAAATTCGCGAAGCCCTCCTCGAAGGTGACGTCAACGTCAGTGTTGCCGACGAACTCCTCGCCAACATTCGCGAAAAATCCATCGGCAGCGAAGTCATGCTCCAGCTCTCGCCCGACCAGCAAGTCGTGAAGACCGTCCGCGACGAGCTCACCACCATGCTCGGCAAACACGCCAAGCCGCTCTTCGCCTCCAAACCTCCTTCGGTCTGGATGATCGTCGGTTTGCAAGGCTCCGGTAAAACCACCACAACCGGAAAGCTTTCCAAGTGGCTTCACAACAACGGCCATCGCCCGCTCGTCGTCTCCACCGACGTCTACCGCCCCGCCGCGCGCGAACAGCTCGCCCAGGTTGCGAAAGCAGTGGGCACTGCGATCTGGCCCGGCAAAGGCACCGACAAGCCGCTCGAAATCGTTCGCGGCGCCATCAAGGAAGCGAAACTCTCCGCCAGCGACGTCGTCCTCGTCGACACCGCTGGCCGCCTTCATATCGACGACGAGTTGATGAACGAGTTGACCATGCTCAAAAAAGAGCTGCAGCCCGCCGAAATCCTCTTCATCGCAGACGCCATGATCGGACAGGACGCCGTCCGCTCCGCCGGCGAATTTCACAAGCGCCTCGGCCTCACCGGCGTCGTGCTCACCAAGCTCGATGGCGACGCGCGCGGCGGCGCCGCGCTCTCGATCGGCAAAGTCACCGGCGCTCCCGTAAAGTTCGTCGGCCTCGGTGAAAAATACGACGCCCTCGAAGGCTTCTACCCCGAGCGCATCGTTTCACGCGTCCTCGGCATGGGCGACCTCATGTCGCTGATCGAACGCGCCGAACAAGCCGTAGACAAAAAAGCCGCAATGGAACTCGAACGCAAGCTCCGCAAGGAAGAATTCACGCTCGAGGATTTTCGCGATCAACTCAAACAAATCCGCAAGATGGGTCCGCTGGAGCAACTCGTCGACATGCTTCCGAAAGTCGGCCCGCTAGCCAATCTTCCGAAAGACGCCAAAGTCGACGAAGGTCAGCTGAAGCAAGTCGAAGCCATCATCAACTCCATGACGAATCAGGAGCGCCGCGACCACAACGTCATCGACGGCAAGCGCCGTAAGCGCATCGCCTCCGGCAGCGGCACCACCGTCCAGGAAGTAAATCAGGTCCTGAAGCAATATCTCCAGATGCGCACCATGATGAAGCAATACGGCGCCATGGCCGCCCGCGCCAAAATGAAAGGCCTAGGCAAACTAGCCGGCCTCAACTGATTCCACTGATAGAGTTTTGGTTGTGTCATTCCGAGCGTAGCGAGGAATCTGCTTTCGTCAGCCGCAAGCAAGTTCGATCTGCGGCACCCCGCTCGGGCCCAACAACGTAGCGCGTTGCTTTACCGCGCCCCCAAATACAAGTCCGCCACCTTGCCCGCCAGCGCCTCCGGATCCAAATCCGTCCGATTGCACAACACCACAATCGTCAACCCACCGCGTCCTGCTTGGCCTTCTTCCGACGCGCTGCTCCCAAATCGCTCAATGTACGTGTGAAATCCCATCGTATCCCCGTAGTGCCACATCCGCGCATTGCCGCGATACGGATCGAGAAACCACCCGAATCCATACGCCACCGGAGAACCCGCCGCCCGATCCTGACCTCCCGGCCAAACGGGTTGCGCGCCACCAAAAAGGGTTACTGGAGTCAGCGCCTCGCGCATCTCGATTTCGCTGAGCAGCGTATGCTTCGCCAGCGCCTCATCCCACTTCGCCACATCGCCCAGCGACGAATACACGCCGCCATCCCCCAGCGTCGCCGACGTTGAACTCTGATCCGTCTGCTCCCACGCACTGCCGTCGCGCGAATGTCCAAATGCCCGGTTCGCAACCTCGTTCTTGCCCTTCTCATACGCAATCGTCTGATCCATCTTCAGAGGCGCAAAAATCCGCTCGCGCAAAAAATCTCCAAAACTCCGTCCAGACACTTTTGCGACTACCAATCCAAGCACCACGTATCCCGAATTGCTGTAAGCCCATTTTGTTCCCGGTGGAAACAGTGAAACATGTTCACGCTCGAGCAAGACCAAGACATCCGCATCGTGAATCTGATTATCTGCCGTCCACTTTCGCCCGCCGCTCTTCTCTTCCTGCTCCATCAATGTTTCGTAATCCGGCAGGCCCGACGTGTGGTGAAGCAGACTCCCAATCGTGATCGTCGTCCCGAAGGCCGGAAACTCCGGAAATATCTCGGCTAAACTCTGCTCGTAACGCAACATCTTGTCGTGTACAAGCAGCATGATCGCCATCGCCGTAAATTGCTTGGTGCACGACGCAAGCCGAAAATTCGTCTCCGCATCGATTGCGGCAAGACTCCGCAGATCCCGCACGCCATAGCCGCGCTCAAAAACCATCCGCCCGCCGCGCCGCACCAGCACCGCTGCTCCCGGAGAACGCGCATCGCTCAAAGGCGCGAAGATCGCCTGGACTTTGGGTATCATCGGGTCCTCGGCCCCGCCGCTCTTTGGAAAGTTTGCACCGCGAAGATGAACGCACAGCGCTACGCAGAAGCACAGCACCGGAACCGATGCCGCCATCGCGCCGAACCGGATGCTACCCAGAACTCGCATCTTCCACACAGCAACCAAACCTCCAACGCGTCGCAGCATATCACTCCGCCATCGATGTCCGCGCATTCATCAGCCCGTAACACGGATACGATATTTCTCTCCGTCCCAATCAAGAGACCCATATGAAACGTCCCGTGCTCGACGACCCGCGCCACTACCTCAATCGCCACGTCCAGTGGCTCGAATTCAATCGCCGCGTCCTTGAAGAAGCGCGCGACGTCGGGAACCCCCTTCTCGAGCGCGTCAAATTCCTGGCCATCACCGCCAACAATCTAGATGAATTCGTGGAGATCCGGGTTTCCAGTTTTCTTCAGCGCGTCGAGCACGGCTCAACCGAAATCAGCCCCGACGGCCTCACCGCCCAGGAAGAACTCGACAAGGTTTCCGCCGCGATGCACGTCTTCGTTCGCGATCAGTACAAATGCTGGAATGATGAACTTCTTCCTGCGCTCGCGAAACACTCCATCCGCGTTTCGTCCACCGGCGAACTTGATCCGAAAGCCCTGAAATTCACCAAAACGTTTTACGACCGCCGCATCAACCCGATGCTCACGCCCGTCACGGTCGATCCCTCGCATCCGTTCCCTCACGTCCTGAATAAAGCGCTATGCATCGCGTTCCTCCTCAAGCGCCGCCGCGGCGGAAACGGCAAGCCATATTTCGGAGTGCTAACTGTTCCGCGCGCTCTCCCTCGTTTGCTGCGCGTGCCCACTGAAAACGGCGGCGTCCACTACGCGTTCCTTCAGGACATCATCTCCACCTACGCTTCCAAGCTTTATCGCGGCTACGAAATCCTCGCCTCCACCGCATTCCGCGTCACGCGCAACAGCAATCTTTACCTCGAACTGGAAGAAAGCCGTAGCCTGATGGACGCAATCGATTCTCAGGTTGCACAACGCCGAAAGGGCGTCGCCGTTCGCCTGGAAATCGAGGAAGGTGCGCACCACGATATCGTTGAGCGCCTCGTCTCCACGTTCGAGCTCGATGAATCCCTCGTCTTTCGCGTACGCGGTCCCGTCAATCTGCAGCGCCTCTTCCATCTCTACGACGAAACGCCGCGCCCAGAGCTGAAATACGTGCCATTCACGCCGAAACAGGTGCGCATCGGCCATGACGCCGACTCCATGTTTGAAGTTCTGCGCCACCAGGACGTGCTCGTCCACCATCCGTACGAATCCTACGATGTCGTCGTCAATTTTCTTTGCGCCGCGAGCAAAGATCCGCGCGTGCTGTCCATGAAGCAAACGCTCTATCGCACGAACACCGATTCTCCCGTTGCAGAAGCTCTTCTCGGAGCCGCCGGAAAGAAAGAAGTCACGGTCGTCGTCGAGTTAAAAGCCAGTTTCGACGAAGCCTCCAATATCCACTGGGCCCGCAGCCTCGAAGATGCCGGCGTCCAGGTTTCCTACGGCGTTGCGGGATTGAAAACGCACGCCAAGCTCGCTCTCATCGTTCGCAACGATCCCGACGGGAAAATCCGCCGCTACGTGCACCTCGGCACCGGCAATTACAACCCTTCGACTGCCCGTTTCTACAGCGACTTCAGCCTCTTCACGAGCGACGAAGCGATCACTTCCGCTGTGAACAACGTCTTCAATTACATCACCGCGTATTCCGAGCAGCCGCACTACAAGCCGCTAATTCTCGCGCCGCGCGACATGGCTAAGACTGTCATTTCGATGATCGATCGCGAAGCGCGCCACGCGCGCCGTGGCCGGCCCGCGCGCATGATCATCAAGATGAATGCGGTCGTCGATCCGCCGGTCATCCAGGCGCTCTATCGCGCGTCGCAGGTTGGCGTCGAAATCGATCTCATTATTCGCGGCCAATGCGCTCTCGTTCCCGGCGTGCGCGGACTCAGCAGCCGCATTCGCGTTCGCAGCATCGTCGGCCGTTTTCTGGAACACAGCCGCATCTATTACTTCGAAAACGGCGGCAAGCCCGAGCTGTATCTCGGCAGCGCCGACTGGATGCAACGCAACCTCTATGAGCGCGTCGAAGCCATGTTTCCGGTGAAGGATCAGCAACTCTGCAAGCGCGTCTGCAACGAAATCCTCGCCTCGTACCTCGCTGACACACGCAATGCTCGACTTCTCGGCTCCGACGGGACATACTCTCGCCCTCGTTCGGTGCGGAATGGGCACGGTTTCTCGGTGCAGGAACATCTGATGCGCCTTGCTTCGGGTGCTGACGACTCTCCGCGCACGCGATCCTTAACGGCGGCTCAGGTCGTTTATACTGCTCCTGACGTTAAGCTCGGCCCCACACCCCCTCCGGACGAATCTGACGCACAGGAAAATATAAATGCAGCCGTATGAGCTGATTGTTATCGGTTCGGGACCAGGCGGACAGCGCGCCGCCATCAACGCCGTAAAAGCCGGCAAGCGCGTCGCGCTTGTCGAAAAGCAATCCGCCGTCGGCGGCGTGTGCATCAACACCGGCACGATTCCCAGCAAGACAATGCGCGAAGCCGTCCTTCACCTTTCGGGTTTCTACGACCAAAGTTTTTATGGCGCGAACTATCACTCGAAAGACCAGATCACCATGGCGGATCTGAATTTTCGCGTGCAGCGCGTCATCGAAAACGAAGTATCGGTGATTCAGGATCAGTTGAAGCGCAATGGCGTCGATCTCTTCCATGGGCTGGCGAAATTCACCGGTCCCCATAGCATCCGCGTCGAAAATAACAACGGCTTCAGCGAGCTCGAAGGCGATTACGTCATTCTCGCCACAGGAACGAAGCCCGCCTCCAATCCGAAGGTGCCGATTAACGGCCGCAACATTATTAATAGCGATCAGATTCTGGCGATGCCGCAAGTTCCTCGCACCCTGATCGTGGTCGGCGGCGGCGTCATCGGCGTCGAATACGCCTGCATGTTCGCCACGCTCGGCGTCCGCGTCATCATCGTCGAAAAGCGCCCTCGCCTGCTCGAATTTGCCGACACCGAGATGGTCGAAGCGCTCAGCTACAACATGCGGGACCGCCGCACGACGATGCGCCTCAGCGAAGAGGTCGAAAGCGTCGAGGAACTGCCCGACGGAAAGGTCGCCGCGAATCTCGTCAGCAAGAAACGCATCATCGCCGATGCTTTGCTCTACGCCGTCGGCCGCGCCGGCAACGTCGAACCGCTCGATCTGCCCGCTGCGGGCCTTTCCGCCGATAATCGAGGACGCATCAAGGTGGACGAAAACTTTCGGACCTCGCAGCCGCATATTTTCGCGGTCGGCGACGTCATCGGCTTCCCCAGCCTCGCTTCCGTTTCGATGGAACAAGGCCGCATCGCCGCCGCGCGCGCGTTCGGGCTCGATGTGCACAGCGATCCCGCCGGCTATCCGTACGGCATTTACACGATCCCGCAAATTTCGTTCATCGGAAAAACGGAAGAGCAGCTCACCGACGAAGACGTTCCCTACGAAGTCGGTGTCGCCTACTACCGCGAAATCGCTCGCGGCCAGATCACCGGCCACGTCGACGGACGTCTGAAACTATTGTTCCACCGCGAAACGCTGGAATTGCTTGGCGTCCACATCTTCGGCGAAGACGCGGCCGAACTCCTACACATCGGCCAGGCGGTCCTTCTACTCAAGGGCAAAGTCAGCTACTTCAAAAACACCGTTTTCAACTATCCCACCCTGGCCGAATGCTACAAAACCGCCGCCTTCAACGGCCTAAACCGCCTGCAATAAGGTCCATCTCGTCTCGCCGAGGCCATCGCTAAGCGCCAAGTTATATCGTTGCTGGGGCAGTGCTTACCGAGTACAATGAAGGGCTCTACAGGAGGACTGGTTTAGTGTTAATGATTCGGTTGTCGCGGATTGGCAAGAAGAAGAAGCCGTACTATCGCATAGTGGTGATTGAGAAGACCCGGCCGCGGAATGGTCGCGTTGTGGAATTGGTGGGTACCTACGATCCACTGAAGAAGCCCGCGGAGTTGAAGCTCGATGCGGACCGCATCAAGCATTGGCTCGGAGTTGGCGCACAGCCCAGCGATACGGTGCGCAGTTTCATCAAGTTGCAGAAGATCGCCTAAGCTGGTAGTCGCTGTAAGCCCGCCTGTGACCCCGAGGTCGTCGGGGTCCGAAGTTTCTTTCGCAGCCGCGCATCCTCTTTCCGGCCCGGAGCGTCTTTTCCAGTAGAAGACTCTTCGTCTTCGGTCGGATTGCGTTTGCAACGGTCGCGTTTGTGTTTTGGCTTTCTCGTGTGTAAAGGTGCCTTATGAAGGAATTGGTCGAATCGATCGCACGCGCACTTGTCGACCATCCTGACGATGTGCAGGTCAAGTCGATCGAAGGATCGCAGGCGACGATTCTGGAGTTGCGGGTGCACAAAGAGGATCTCGGCAAAGTAATCGGGCGGCAAGGGCGCACGGCGAAAGCGGTGCGCACGCTGCTCGGCGCCGCCGGCGTGAAACTGCACAAGCGGTATACGCTGGAGATCCTGGAAGATTGAGCGCAGAGCCGCAGCGCTGGGTCGCTCTTGCGCGGATTCTGCGCGCGCGCGGGAACAAGGGCGAAGTCGCGGTTGAACTCCTCACGGATTTTCCCCAACGATTGAAGGAAGTGCGCGAAGTGTTTCTGGGGGACGCCGCGAGCGATGGTGTGCGCGGCGGCGAACCGCGACGCGTCGGCGTGAAGGAATTCTGGATCGATCGCAATCATGCGGGGCAAGCGGTATATTGGTTCGAGGGATGCGCGTCGATCTCGGATGCGGAGAAGCTGCGCGGGCTGGATGTGCTGATTCCATTTGCACAGCGCGTGGAATTGCCTGCGGGGAAATACTTCGTGTCGGACTTGGTTGGCTGTTCGGTGTTCGAGCTTCCGGCGGAAACGCCGGTGGTTGCTTCGTCGCCTTGCTTGATGGCGCAAGCGCCTTCGTTGATCGGAAACGTCAGCGATGTGGAAACGATGGGAGAAGATGTTACGGGAACGCCGATTCTGGTGGTGAGCACGAGTGGCGGAGAGTTGCTGATTCCGTTGGCGGAAGATATCTGCAAGCGGATCGATGTTGTTGGGCGAAGGATTGAGGTTGTGCTTCCGGAAGGTCTGCGCGATTTGAATCGCGAGTCGTAAGTCGTGAGTCGTGAGTTTGGTTCAGCAAAGCTTCTCTCAAAGATCGTTCGTAGAAAAAATTCTAAAAACAGAAACCGAAGAGCCGGCACGGATGCCGGCGCCGCCAATGTTTTGTCGTGAAAAAGCGTTGCGACATCGCTGTCGCCAAGCCTTAGTGGACGTCGATTGTTGTGACACTCAGGGCGGGGAGCGTGATGGTTAGGGTGGTGCCGGCGGCAGGCATGGTGCCGGCGGCTACGGGGGCTACGGGATTGCCGCCGGATGCTTGAGGTGCGGCTGTCGCGGCGGTCATTTGATAGAGGTGGGCCGTGCCACCCAGAGACTGCCCGTTGATCGCGACGACCTGGCTCGATTTGGAGCGATTGATGGCTACGAAGACGACTCGGCCCGGCGTGGCGCTGTCGGTGCTGGCATAGACTGCCACGTTGGCGACGTTGCTGGATGTGGCTTGCAGGCTGGTGTCGCCGAAGGTGGCGGTGGCGCCGTCGAAATCGCGGAAGGCGCGGAATGCCGCGAGCGCGTAGGAATATGTGCCGTTGGGGGGCCAGAAGCTGGCGGCAAAAATTCCCTGCGCGCCGAAGATGCCGAGGTTGTCGGTTTGCGCGATCGTGCCGGCGATGTGATTCCAGCCGCCGGATTCGTATTCACTGACGCTGAGTTTCATGCCGGGATTTTCGGCGTTAATTTTTGCCTGCAGGCGGCCAAGGATGTTGATCGGCGTGTTGCCCAGCGTTTGATAGATCCACGGATTGCTGTTGCCTGTATCGTTGTACGTCGAATCCCAAAGGTTGCGTGGACTTTGCACGATGAGCTGGACTTGCGCATCGGTAAGAGTGGTGCCATTGAGATCGAGAATGCGCGTCCCGTTCACATCGTAGTCTTCGGCGTACCAGTGGAAGTCGTACACGTCGACAAGTGGCTTGCCGTAAGTGGTTGAAGCCGACTTCAGCGCCGTCAAGTATTTGTCGGGGAACCAGTTCGTGCCGTTCGGAGTTGGATTGAGTTCGCCTTGCCAGCTGTAAATTCCTTCAAAACCATAGTGCACCGGACCAAAGATGATCGTGTTCGGAAATTGATCCTTGATCGCTTTGGTGAGGTTGATCGTCTTCGTGATGTAGTTGTCGGACGTGACGGGGTTCGGGCCCTGCACTTCGAGGTGCGTGGAGTTCCAGAGTTCGGGCTCGTTGTCGAGATTGAGAAATGTCGGATGCGCCGGGCTCGCGTCGAAAATTCCAGGCAGCTTCTGATTGAGCGCCCAGACGAATTCGTCCATATAGACGTTCGCGTCGGTGGTTGGCGGTGTCGCCGTGAACGGCGTCGCTGAGACAGTGCTCTTTTTGTCGACGACTGTCTTGAAACGCGAAAGATCGGGAGCGTTGGTCGTGCTGACCGGTCCGCTCTCGTCGGCGGAGACAAGTCCCTGCATCTGAACGGTCACGAGGCTGGCCATGCCGTTGGTTTGATCTTGCGCGATGAAGCCGCGGACGGCTTCGGCGGGGATGGTGCTGCTGCTCAGGAAATCGTCGTTTTCATAGAGGAAGTCGCTGCCCGCGTTGCTGGCGTTGGTTTCCCAGTTATACGCGGTCCACCGATTGCCGCCGTCACGATCGAGAGTCGCCATCGGAGGCGGATCGGTTTCGCCAAAGTAGAAATTCAGGCCATAGATGTACGGCGAAATCGGTTTCGTTTTTGTGGGATCGACGGTGATGGTGACATCGGGACCCTGATTCGTTGGTGCCGAAGGCGTTGCGCTAGCCTGCGTCGAATTTGCGCTTTCGCCGGCGGTGTTCACTGCGGAGACGACATAGAAATATGTGGTCCCGTTGAGCAGACCGGTGTCGGTGAAGGCCGTAGATGTTGGTGCGGAAATTTGCGTGTACGGTCCGCCGGTCGTGGTGCTGCGCTTCAGGTGATAACTCGTCGTGCCGGAACTGATCGACCAGGTGAGAGAAATCTGCGCATTGCCCGCCGTCGCTGTGAGGCCGGTTGGTGCAGCAGGAATCTGCGTCTGAGTTGAAGCCGTGGGTTTCGCACTGGCTTGCGCCGAGTTTGCGCTCTCGCCGGCGGAGTTTTGCGCGGACACAACGTAGAAGTACATGGTGCCGTTGGTGAGGCCGGTATCGATGAAATTCGTTGCGGCGGGTGAAGAGATTTTTGTGTACGGGCCTCCGGTGACAGTGGCGCGCTTGACGTTGTAGTTGGCAGCGTTCGCGCTTGGGGTCCAGGTCAACGAGACTTGCGCGTTGCCGGCCGTTGCCATCAGGCCCGCCGGAGTTGCGGGCGCTTGCGACTGTATGGGCGCGACGGGCTTGGCGCTGGCTTGCGCAGAATGGGCGCTCTCGCCGTTCGCGTTCACCGCGGATACGACATAGAAATACGTCGTTCCGTCGGTCAAACCGGTGTCGGTGAAACTGGCCGCCAGCGGCGCGGAAACCTGTGTGTAAGGACCGCCGCTCGTGGTGGAACGCTTGACGTGATACGACGTCGCGCCGGTGCTTGCCGTCCACGTCAGCGCGACTTGCGCATTGCCTGCGGTCGCGGCCAACGCCGTAGGAACAGCGGGAGTTGTCCTGGTTCCACCGGTTGAGCCGCTGCCAGTTCCCGAATTGGAACCGCCGCTAAGCGCGCCTGCGCAACCTACGATTTCGAGCACGAAGAGGCAGACGAGCAATAGCAGCGCGATCGGATGGAAAAGCTCGTGATTTGACCCGCACCCCCCGATTTTGAGGTAAGGACGTGATTTGATGGGGGTTCGGCGGCGGTTTGATGCTTGATTCCTGGGGAGATAGACGCGCGTGCGTTCCGGGAGCAGCGCTTCAAAAAGTGGCGTCATTGGTCGATCTCTCCGCGGGCGGGAGGGCACGGAAATTTGGTACCCAAATAGCGTATAGGCCAGCACGCAAGAGCCGAAACTGCCCTAAGGGACAGAAATAGTATTGTGCCCGTTTGAGGGACGCGAATTTCGTGGGCTCCTGCGGCGTACAGAAATCGCTTGATTGACCTCGCGACTGCTCCCTCTACGAAGATGGAACATCAAGCACGCATTCCCCGCGCCTCCCGGCCCGACGCAAGACGGAGTTGACATGGAGCAAAAATCGGTTGTGGTGACTGGCGCGTCCAGCGGCATTGGCCGAGCGACGGTGTTGCTTCTCGCGCGCAACGACTTTCGCGTCTTCGCCGGAGTTCGCAAGCGCGAACACGGCGACTCGCTTCGAAGCGAGTTTGGAGGGAGCGTGACGCCGCTGATCTTCGATGTCAGCGATGCGGCGGCAATCGAAATGGCTGCGAAACAGGTCGAGACTGCACTTGCGGGCCGTGGGCTGGACGGATTGGTGAACGTGGCCGGAGTCGGAGTGTCGGGCCCGCTGGAATTCATGCGCCTGACGGAGCTGCGGATCGTGTTTGAAATAAACGTGTTCGGCCAGATGGCAGTGATACAGGCATTTTTACCGCTGCTTCGTGCGGCGCGCGGGCGCATCGTGAACATCAGCTCGGTCGGCGCACACATCGCGATTCCCTTCGGGGGCGCGCTTTGCTCTTCGAAAGCGGCTTTCGGGCTGCTGAGCGATTCGCTGCGGATGGAGCTGGAGCCGTTCGGCGTTACGGTATGCACCGTCGAGCCCGGCGCGATCTACACGCCGGCAGTCGAAAAAACGCTGGGAGATGTCGAGGGCGTGATTCGAACTCTGCCACCAACGGGCGTGGCGCGGTACGCGGACATGTTACGCATATTCACAAAACGCGCATATGCGAGAGAGCGAAACGGAAGCTCTCCGGATGTGGTGGCGGAGGCGATCCGAGACGCGTTGACGGCGAAGCGCCCGAAGATTCGGTACGTCATTGGAAAAGACGCAAAGCAACTGACCACGCTGTCGAGGATTTTGCCGGACCGAGTGCTCGACGGAATTCGGCGGAAGTTGTTCCGCTGAGCGGCAATGCGGTTCGGCGCCAAGCCATTGAAGGTTGCGCCGCGGATGGCTGGGTGGTGACGCGGGGTTGAGGTCCTTCGGTTATCCTCGCCCTTCGCATAAAAAGCGCAGGACAAGTCAGATAGCCTCAAGATGACAGCGCGCGGGATACAATTGGCGGCTGTGGCCGGGCAAAGAGCCGGCAGGATGCCGGTGCTACCGGTTGTAGGGCGGATTTGCGCATTTGAGCGGTTATCGCAGCAGTTGCGAACTTGAGTGAGGCTTGATGCGGTTTGATTTGGTTACGATTTTTCCGGCGTTTTTTGCGGGGCCGCTCGAGCATGGGATTGTGCGGCGGGCGCGGGAGACTGGGATTGTTGATGTGAATGTGCAGGATTTGAGGGAGTTTACTAAGGATAAGCACCGGACCGTGGATGACCGGCCGTTTGGCGGGGGCGAGGGTATGGTGTTGAAGCCGGAGCCGCTGTTTCAGGCGGTGGAGTCGCTGTTGGGGCATGGGATGGGGGACGCGGGTGCGGGGCGAACGGAATTGGATGGGCGGACGGCGATTGTCCTGATGTCTGCTGCAGGTAAATTATTCAAGCAGGAGACGGCGAGGCGTTACGCGGGGCTCGAACGGGTCATCTTTATATGCGGGCGGTATGAGGGTGTGGATGAGCGCGTGGCGGAGCATTTGGCGACCGAGGAGATTTCGATTGGGGATTTTGTTTTGAGCGGGGGGGAGTTGCCGGCGTTTTTGATATTGGATGCGGTGACGCGGTTGTTGCCGGGGGCGTTGGGGAATTTGGATTCGGCGGTGAATGAGTCGTTTGGCGAGACGGGCGATGATGGCGGGCGGATCGAGGGCGGAGCCGTTCGAGGCTCAGGGTCAACAAGCGCCGCCCCCACAAAGGCGGGGGGATTGTTGTTGGATTTTCCGCACTATACTCGGCCGGCGGAGTTTCGTGGGTGGGCGGTGCCGGAGGTTTTGATTGGGGGGAACCACGCCGAGGTGGCGAAGTGGAGGAGGGCGGCGGCGGTGGCGAAGACTCGGAGGAATCGGCCGGATTTGATGGGGAGTTGAACGATTGGCCGTAGTGGGGGATCGAAAAACCCGCACCCCTCCTAAAACCAGGAGGGTGCAGCACCCAGGGGAGAGCTTAGCCTGATGGAGTGGAGCGAAACGCATGAGTGAGAACGGGGACCGGGCGGGGAAGCCGATTGGGATTTATTTTGAGCAGCCGAATTGGTTTGTGCCGTTGTTTGCGCAGATGGATGCGAAGGGCGCGAACTGGAAAAAGATCGACGCGCGGTATCACTGGTTTGATCCGGCGGGGGAATCGGAATTTTCGGTGGTGTTTAACCGGATGAGTCCTTCGGCCTGGCAGCGCGGAGTGGGGCACGCGATTTTTTATACGTTGAATTATTTGAAGCATTTGGAGGATAAGGGCGTTCGGGTGGTGAATGGGTATCGCGGATTTGTGACGGAGACGTCGAAGGCTCTGCAGCTTTCGATGCTGGAGCGGTTGGGGCTGCCGCATCCGAAGGCGATCGTGATCAATCATGCTTCGCAGGCGCTGGATGCGGCGGAGAAGATCGGGTATCCGCTGATTTTGAAGCCGAATATTGGCGGGAGCGGGGTGGGGATCAAGAAGTTTTCTTCGCACGACGATTTGAAGGCGGCGGTGGACGCGGGCGAATTGTATTTCGGGATCGATAATGTGGCGCTGGTGCAGGAGGCGTTTACGGCGCGCAATGGCGTGATTACGCGCGTGGAAGTGTTGGGCGGAAAATATTTGTATGCGATTCAGATTCATATTACGGGCGAGACGTTTGATTTATGCCCAGCGGATATTTGCAAGAGCACGCGCGGGGAGGAGTTGACTCGGATTGCTTGCCCGGTGGATGCGCCGAAGACGGGAATGACGGTGGAGGCGTATGACGCGCCGCCGCGGGTGATTGAGAATGTCGAGAGGATGATGCGCGAGGCGGGGATTGATGTCGGCGGTGTGGAATATGTGATTGATGATGCGACGGGGAGATTGCTTTATTACGATATCAATGCGTTGTCGAATTTTGTGGCGGATCCGGAACGCGTTGTCGGATTTAATCCGTATGCGCGGTTGGCGGATTATTTGATTGCCGAGGCGGGAAAACGCAAAGAGCCGGCAAGGACGCCGGCGCTACCAGCGGGAGAGCGGGCGTGAGATTTGGGTATTGGTTGCCGGTGTTTGGGGGGTGGCTGCGGAACGTGGCCGACGAACGGATGGAGGCTTCGTGGGGGTATGCGAAGCGTTTGGCGCAGCGGAGCGAGCAGATTGGGTTTGATTGCACGCTGATTGCGGAATTGAATTTGAACGACATCAAGGGAGTGGAGGCGAATTCGCTGGACGCTTGGTCGACGGCAGCGGCTCTGGCGGCGGTGACGGAGCGGGTGGAGTTGATGGTGGCGGTGCGGCCGACGTTTCATTTGCCGGCGCTGCTGGCGAAACAGGCGGCGAATATCGATCACATCAGCGGCGGGAGGCTGACGCTGAATGTGGTGTCGTCGTGGTGGGCGGATGAGGCGCGGAAGTACGGAGTTTCATTCGAGCAGCATGACGATCGGTATGCGCGGACGGGCGAGTGGCTGGATGTGTTGAACGGCGTATGGTCGCAGGATCACTTTTCGTATGCGGGGAAATATTATCGCGTGGAAGATAACGTGCTGGAGCCGAAGCCGGTGTCGAAGCCGCGGCCGTGTTTGTATGCGGGCGGGGAGTCGCCGGCGGCGAAGGATTTGATTGCGGAGAAGTGCGACGCGTATTTGATGCATGGTGATCCGCCGGAGCGCGTGGGGGAGAAGATTTCGGATTTGCGGATGCGAAGGGCGAAACATTCGGGATTGGCGCCGATGAAATTTGGCGTGGCGGGGTATGCGATCGTGCGGGAGACCGAGCGCGAGGCGCAGGATGAGGTGAAGCGGATTACCGACGTGCAGCAGTCGGCGGCGGGGTATGCGAATTATCAGCAGTGGCTGGCGGGGACGCAGCTGGAGCAGCGCGTGTCGCTGGAGGATTATTCGGTTTCGAACCGGGGGCTGAGGTCGGGATTGGTGGGGACGGCGGAGCAGGTGGCGGAGCGGGTGGCGGCGTTTGAGAAGGCGGGAGTGGATTTGTTGTTGATGCAGTTTAGTCCGCAGATGGAGGAGATGGAACGGTTTGCGGAGGTGGTGATTGGGAAGGCCAAACCGGTTGTCGGACATGGAGGAGGCTGGTGATGTATGGGTTGGTGGCGAGACTGACTGCGGCGAGTGGGCGACGGGCAGAGCTGGCAGAGATTCTTGCGCGGTGTGCGCCTGAGATGCCGGGCTGCATCAGTTATGTGATCGCGGAAGATCTGGCGGACGAGAACAATTTGTGGATTACCGAGGTTTGGGATCGTGAACAGAGTCATTCGGCCGCGGTGAAGATGGCGGTGGTGCAGAAAGCGGTCGAGGATGCACGGCCGATGGTCGCCGGGTTCGAGAAAGTGGCGACGACGCGGCCTATTCGAGGAGTGAAATAGGACTGCGAGGCGGGATTGCCGGCGTCGGCAAAAGGCCCTTGAACCGAGCATCAAATTTGTAGGCAAACAGGGTGGTTTTGGGTATAATTTTTGTTTATGCCTGATGTGCTGGCCCCGCCTGAGTGGGTCTGCAGGGAATAGCGAAAATGAATCCGGTAATCGCGAAATTGCATGAAGCGCAGCTGCGCAAAGATTTGCCTGAGTTCCGGCCTGGCGACACGATTCGTGTGAACGTGCGTTTGAAGGAAGGCGAAGGCGAGAAGGAAAAAGAGCGCCTGCAGGCGTTTGAGGGTGTGGTGATCTCGAAGAAGGGCCGGGCGTCGGGAGCGACGTTTACGGTGCGGCGCGTGAGCTTTGGCGTCGGGATCGAGAGAATTTTTCCACTGCACTCGCCGTCGATCAGCTCGATCGTGGTGGTCGGCAAGGGTAAAGTGCGCCGCGCGCGGTTGTATTATTTGCGCGATTTGAGGGGCAAGGCGGCGCGTATCAAGCGGGCTGGGCGGGAAGAAGAGACGGCGGTGGCGGCTGCGGCTTCGGGTGGGTCGGAGGCGCAGGCGTAGGTTTAGACTGGCGACAATTTAACTTTTTTTGAAGAGGCCTCGCGAATGCGAGGCCTCTTTGTTTTTGTCGTGATTCTGCAGAGTTTTATTTGATCACTGCGGCTGCAGCGTTCGACGCTTTCTCCGAATGAAGACCAGCACAAATGCGGGTATGACTCCCGCAAGAAATCAACTACCAACGATCAGAAAGACCACGCGCCGTACTCCGAAGGATCGTTTCCGAGCCAAACGGGCGCCAATAGAGCGAGTACGCCACGGCGAGCGGTACGAGTACAGTCCCAAGCGGGTACACCTTCACGCGAGAGTCTCGACCGAGCAACCACGAGAAGCGCAGAGATAACGGCAGCGACGAGCGAACCGGAAAATAGGGATGGGAAGCGATCTCACTTTAAATGTTGGTCGAGCCAGTCGGACCAGCGGCGGAAGACGTCCATTTGGCGGACGGGGTCGCCGGGAAAGTGGCCGCCTACGGGGTAGGCGAAGAATTTTACTTCGACGTTGTTGTCTTTGAGGGCGTGGAAGAGCGAATAGGATTGCGTGATGGTGACGCGGGCATCGCCGACGTCGTGGAGGAGGAGCGTGGGCGTTTTGATGTTGGCCCAGTAGGTGATCGGGGACTGCGCGCGGTAGTCCTTGAGATTGTCGCCGACGTAGGGCGAGCCTTTGAAGCTGTAGCGGCCGCCGACGTTGCCGTCCGAGAGATTGTATTCCTCGTAGAGATCGGTGACGGGTGCGCCTGCGACCGCGACCTTCCAGAAATTGTAATGGCCGATGAGCCAGCTCGTCATGTAGCCGCCGTAACTCCAACCGGAGACGGCAATTTTATTTTCGTCGATGATGTTGAGCTTTTTGATGGCGTCGATGCCGGCGATCACGTCGCGGCCAGGGCCGTCGCCCGCGTCGTTGAAGATGGCGCGCTGATAGGCGTTGCCGAGATTGTCGCTGCCGCGATAGTTGGGGGAGAAGACGATGTAGTCGTGGGCGGCGAGGAGTTGCGGGAAGAAGCTGAACGCGAGGATCGAAGAGGCTGTGGGTCCGCCGTGAAGGTAGAGGACGAGCGGATATTTTTTCTCTTTGTCGTAATCGGGTGGATAGAAGAGGACGCCGTCTTCGGAAAAATTGTCGGGGCCCTGCCATTCGAAGCGATCGGTCTTGCCGAGTTTGAGTGCGGCGATGTTGGCGTTGAAATTTGTGAGGCGGCGCGGCGCATCGTTCGGCGAGGCCATGTAGTAGAGCTCGGACGGCTGCGTGGGCGTCGAGCCGGTGAAGGCGATGTCGCCCTTGCGGCCGACGTAGGCGTCGATCCAGAAGGCCCAGGTCGGATTGATGTCGCCGAGGTTGAGTTTTTTCGGAGCGGCGGCGGTGGCGTTCGGGCCTGCGGTGAGCGGCTGAAGCCACATCGAAGTTTGCGTGGCGTCGTGGCCGCCGACGAGGATCGAGTTGCTGTCGGGCATCCAGATGACGCGGGCGATGTTGTGGTCGATTGGCTTCGTGGCGGAGGCGCCGTCGGCGGGTGATGCGCCTGCGGCGGGCGTTTGCGTGACCAGGATTTCGGTTTCGTTGTTGGGGTCGGCGTCGCGCGGATACCAGTAGGCGACTTTTGAGCCGTCGGGCGAGAAGAGGCCGAAGCTTTCGAATTTCTCGTGCGTCGTCACTTTGCGGATCGCGGCGGAATCGACGTCGATGATTTGCAGCGCGGTCTGGTCGGCGTCGCCGAATTGCGGATGATCCTGGCGCGTGAAGAGGATGGATTTTCCATCGGGCGACCAGTTGATGGGAGACGCGGGCGAACTGGGTGGCGCGCTTTTCGCAAGGCTCCACGCGCCGGATGTGAGGCGGCGCGGCTTGCCGCCTTCGGCGGCGACGATCCAGAGGTGCGATGGAGTTATGGGGCCGTTCGCGAGGTAATCGTTGTCGCCGACTTCGAAGGCGTCGTTGTGTTTCTCGATTTCCTTTTTATTTTCGGGCTCGTCGGAAGTGACGAAGGCGATGTCCTGCCCATTGGGGCGCCAGGCGAATTGCTCCACGCCGTCGGGCACGTCGGTGAGTTTGCGCGCTTCGCCGCCGGTCATCGGAAGGACGAAGAGCTGGAGCTTGGGATCTTTGGCGGTGGTGTCGAGCGCTTCGAACGCGAGGCGGTCGCCTTCCGGAGACCAGCGTGGGGAGCCGACGCCTTTGCGATCGTGGGTGAGGGCGCGGGGAGCGCCGGACGCGATGTCGATGATGAGGAGTTCGCGGTCGGAGTGGTCTTGCTCGAGATTGGGGCGCGAGAGGATGAAGGCGATCGATTTGCCGTCGGGAGAGATTTGAGGATCGGAGACGGTGGCGATTTTGGTGAGGTCGTCGAGTTGGAGGGTCCGGGCGGCGGGTTGAGTTTGGCTCGGGGTCGGTGCGGTTGCATCGGCGGGAGTTTGCTGCGGGGTTGGGGTTTGGGCTGTGAACGGAGTTGCGGCGGTGAGGAAGAAGATCGCGGCGAGAGCGGCGAGGATCGCGCCGGGCGCCGCGCGAAGCTTGACGAGGCGGAGCTGCGCACTATTTTTGGGAGCTGCGTGCGACGAATGATCGTCGGTGGACATTGGTGCGGACTCCTTCGCCGCGGAATGATTGCGCGTTAGCGAGCCGCGGTGGCGGCGAAATTAAGCGTGCGTATGCTGACATGTCGCCGGAAGGCGCGTCAACCAACGGTGTGGAAATGCGGGCTGTTCGGAACGCTGACTAGGGGAAAGCTAGTTGCGGACACCCGTCGCGCTGAGCTTGATGCGATAGAGGCTCGTGCTCGCCGTGATGTAGAGCGTTTTGCCGTCGGACTCGCCCCAGGCGACGTTGCTGACGACTTCGGGAATCTTGATTGTGCCGAGATGCTTACCTTCGGGAGACAGAATCCAAACGCCGCCGGGGCCGGAGCCGTAGAGGTTTCCCTTTTTGTCGACGCGGATGCCATCGGGGCCACCTGGCGTTTTGTCGACGTTGGCATCCGCAAAGAGTGTGCCTTCGCCGACTGAGCCGTCGGCGTTCACCGGATATTTCATCCACGCGTGCTTGCCGGAGTCGGCGATGTATAGGATTTTTTCGTCCGGCGAAAATGCGATGCCGTTGGGCCGGGGCAAATCCTTAATGATGAGTTGGAGTTTCGCGTGATCGGGTGCGGCGCCGGGTTTCTGCTTGGTCGCGCCAACAATGCGATAGACGCCGTTGATCTTCAATTCCTTCAGTGGGTCGTCGTCGCCCTGCGTCGGCAAACCGTAGGGCGGATCGGTGAAATAGAGCGAGCCGTCGGATTTGTAGACGAGATCGTTGGGGCTGTTCAGTTTCTTGCCTTCGTAGGAATCGGCGAGGACCGTGATCTGTCCTTTGGGATCGAGCGTTTCGAGGCGCCAGATGTTGCGACGAGCGTGACCTGCGATCGTTACGCGTCCCTTCGTGTCGAGCGTCATTCCGTTCGAACCGGGCTCGGGACCTTTATATGGGTCGGCACCCTCGTAGCCGCTCGGGTGAATGAAAACGTGAGAGCCCTTTCCTGGAATCCAGAGATCGATGTTGTTCGCGGGGATCTCGGCGAAGATCAGGCTGCCTGCGTGCGTCCACGCGGGGCCTTCGGTCCATTTGTTGAAGTCGCCGGCGACTTTTTCGGCCTTCGCGCCGGCCGGGACGATCGGGTCGAGCGCGGGATCGAGTTTTTGTACTTCCTGGGAATAGGCCGGCGGGGCGATCGCCGCGACGAGGAGCAAGGCAAAGACACTGCAACGTGGGAGAGTCTTCATCGCACCTGTTTATCGGACAAGGCGGCGGGGCGTCAAGCGACAAAGTCGGAGGGCGTCACATGACGGCTCGGTGGCTAGGTCCCGCAAGGTGTGCCGGGGCTGAGCCGATCTCGTTGAAATGTTCCTGTTGACAATCAACAGGGCGAGACGTATTCTCCTGTCGACCGTCTAAAGGAACGAAGGAGCTTTCCGGGATGACGCCACCGCGCGGAGAAGTTTTGCAGGGAACGCTCGACCTGATCGTGCTGAAAACGCTGGACGCGATGGGCTCGCAGCACGGCTACGGAATCGCGCAGCGGATCCAGCAGGTGTCGGAGGATTTGCTCAAGCTGAATCAAGGGACGCTGTACCCGGCGCTGCTGCGGCTGGAGCAGCGCGGATGGATTTCGTCGAAGTGGGGCGTGTCGGACAACAACCGCAAGGCGAAATATTATTCGCTGACGCGCGCCGGGCGAAAGCAGCTGACCAGCGAAGTCGAAAGCTGGGGGCGCATGTCGGCGGTGATCGAGCGGCTCCTGGGCGAGGAAGGTGCGTGATGGGCCGCGTGCGCGTTTTCGCTTCGCGGATGATTGGGCTATTTCGCAAGCGCCGCTTGGACGAAAACCTAGAGGCGGAGGTCAGCGCTCACCTTGAATTTCTGACCGAAGAGAATATCCGGCGAGGGATGAACCCGGACCGAGCACGGGCGGTGGCGCGGCGCGAATTCGGCGGCATCGAACAGACGAAAGAAGCCTATCGCGATCAGCGCGGAGTGCCGTTGCTCGACAGTATTCTGCAAGATCTTCGTTACGGGGCGCGGACGCTGCGGAAAAATCCATGGTTCACAGGCGTCGCTGTGTTGACGTTGGCTCTTGGGATCGGCGCAAATGCCGCGGTCTTCAGCCTGGTCGATACGATCCTGTTGCATCCCCTGCCGTATCACGCGCCCGAAGAGTTGGTCGTCGTCTCGGAGACTCTGCCGAAACAGAGCAACGACGAAGTCGGCGTGGCGCCTGCGGAGTATTTCGATTATCGCGCCGCGAATCAGGTCTTCTCGCAAACCGCGGCATACGAAAACGAAGGCTTCAACCTAACGGGCGAAGGCACGCCTCTGCGCGTAAACGCCGCGAGGCTCAGCGCCTCGGCATTCTCATTGCTTGGTGTCAAGCCGCGGATCGGCCGTCCTTTCACGGAGGAAGAAGACCGCGAGGGCGCACCCGGCGTAGTCCTGCTCTCAAGCGCGCTTTGGGAAAATCACTACGGCGCCGATCCTCAGATCGTTGGGAAAGTCATCAAGCTCGGCGAAAATCCCTACACCGTGATCGGCGTTATGCCCGCCTCCTTCAAGTTTCCGTATGATGGCGCGCCGATCGCGGAAAACGCCGACCTCTGGGTGCCCGAAGCATTTGCGGCGCAGCTCTTGAAGGACCGCCTGAACGAATTTGGCGTGGGTCTCATCGGACGGCTGAAGCCGGGCGTGACCGCGGAGACCGCGCAAGCAGACATCGAAAGTGTCGCGGCGAATTTCATGCGCCAATATTCCAACGACTATGGAGGAACGGTATTCGTCGCACCGCACGTCCATCCATTTTCGCGGCGCGCGGTGGAGAAAATCCGGCCGCTGATTCTGCTGCTGCAAGCCTCCGTCATCTCCATCTTGATTATTGCCTGCGCGAACGTCGCCAATCTCCTGCTGGCGAAAGCGGGAAATCGCAGCCGGGAGATGGCGGTGCGCAACGCAATCGGGGCGGGGCCCGCGCGTTTGATGCGTCAATGCGGGGTGGAGAGTTTACTGCTGGCGTTCCTTGGAGCCGCGGCCGGCATCGCCTTCGCTGCTGTTTTGCTCGAAGGCGCGCGCCGCTTTGGTCCGGTAGCCTTGCCTCAGCTCCAGGATGTGTCGCTGAATCCTTTCGTATTTGCTTTCACACTGCTGCTTTCCGTGATCGCCACGGCGCTGTTCGGATTGCTGCCGGCGTGGCGAATGTCTCATGTCGATCCACAGGCCGCTCTGAAAGAGTCGGCCGGACTGGTGAAAAGCCTCGGCACACAACGCGTGCAGAACGCTCTGAGCGTCGCGGAAATTGCGCTGGCGCTGGTGCTGTTGATGGGCGCCGGGCTGCTGCTGCAAAGCTTTCGCCGTTTGCTGGAAGTGCCGATGGGTTTTCGGCCCGGCGGCGCGGTGATTGTGAGGACACTGTTCGATCACACGCGCTATCCCGACACCGTTCGACGCGAAGCGGTACAGAAGCAGCTGCTGCGAGAGTTGGCGTCAATGCCGGGAGTGAGCAGCGTCGCCGCGGCGAGCCACTTGCCACTGAGCGACGCCCGCATGATCGGTTTCCGTCTCGAGAACGCGGCGGCCGGCGATTTTCACTGGGCTGACAATTCGCTGGTCAGCCCCGGCTATTTCAGTGTGATGGGCACCCCGCTGCTGTACGGGCGCGATTTCAACGAGAACGACACGCGAAGCTCGCCTAACGTTGCGGTCATCAACGAGACGCTCGCGAAGCAATATTTTCATGGGCGGGACGCGATCGGCCAGCACTACCACTGGGGCGGCGACCGCGACATGTTCACGATCATCGGCGTCGTTGCCGATGTGCGTGTGTCCGCGCTCGACGCGGAGCCTCGCCCGATGATTTACAACTCCATGTTTCAAATCGAAAGCGCGATTGGCGGGCGGAATGCGTTTGTCTTGCGCTTCGCGGACGCGGGTACCGGCGAATCGGCGGAGCAAGGCGTGCTGGCGGCGGTACAAAAGCGCGCGTGGTCGATCGACAAGGACCTGCCGATCTACGGCGCGACCACGCTGGATGCGATGGTGTCGGCGTCGGTGGCACAACGGCGATTCACGATGTTGCTGACTTCCGGGTTCGCGCTGATTGCGTTGCTGCTGGCGATGGTCGGACTGTTCGGCGTGGTGTCGTATGGTGTCGCGCAGCGCACGCGAGAACTTGCGGTGCGAATCGCGCTGGGCGCCAAGGGCAAGCAGATCGGTTGGATGATTTTGAGGCAAGCGGCAATGGTCGGCCTGATCGGTTGCGGCATCGGCCTTGTTCTGTTTGGCGTGACGGCGCCGCTGCTGGCCACAAGCCTCTATCAAGTGGGTCGCTTCGATCCGTGGATTTTGGCGGCGGTATGCGGATTGTTGCTGGGGGTCGTGTTGTTCGCGGCCTACTTGCCTGCGCGGCGAGCGATGCGGGTCGATCCGCTGGTCGCGCTGAGGTACGAATGATGAGTGGACGGGATCGGATGAGTTGGTTTGGGATGCTGTTGAGTCGCGTTGCCGGATTATTCTCGTTGCAGCGCAGGGAGCGTGAACTCGACGAAGAGTTGGGCGCGCATCTCGAAGCGCTCGCAGAAGAAAATATCCGGCGCGGGATGAGCCCGGACGACGCGCGCGCGGCGGCGCGCCGCGAATTCGGCGGAATCGAGCAAGCGAAAGAGGCGTACCGCGACCAGCGTGGCATCCCGTTTCTGGATTCGCTCGTGCTCGACTTTCGATTTGCACTCCGCATGCTCGCTAAAAGACCGGCGTTCACGCTCGTCGCGATTCTCACGCTCGCGCTCGGCATCGGTTCAACGACCGCGGTCTTTAGCGTCGTGGATCGGGTTCTTTTCCGCCGCCTCCCGTATCCCGAAGACAGCCAACTGGTTTCGTTCGGCGTGACCGCGCCATTCGAGTCGCGCGAATTCATGCTCGGGCCGGACCTGATCGACTGGCGTTCGCGGCAGACGGCGTTCGAGTCGATCACGGCCGTCGAGCCAGGCAGTACCGATTGCGATCTCGTCGAGCAAAATCCGGTCCGACTGAATTGCGGCCAGATCGATACGGACTTTATGCGGACGTTTCATCTTCAGCCGATTCTCGGTCGAAATTTTACAGCGGACGAAGATCTCCCGGATGGCCCGCGTGCAGTTTTGCTTTCATTTGGATTCTGGCGTTCGCGGTTCGGCGGCGACCCGGCTGCCGTCGGGAAGAAGCTGTCACTCGACGGCAAACCCGCGCTAATTGTGGGCGTGCTTCCACCGGAATTCGAAATGCCGACGCTGGCGCCAGCTGATTTGGTGTTGCCGCTGGCGTTAGGCCATTCGACCGATCGAGGTCCGGACGTCCACATGCGCATCGTGCGCACATTTGCGCGGCTCAGACCCGGCGTGAGCGCGAAGCAAGCGAGCGCGAGGATGCAGCCGCTGTTTGAGGCGTCGCTGAATTTTGTTCCGCCGCAATTTCGTAAGGAGGTGACATTTCACGTGAGGTCGCTGCGCGACCGGCAAGTAGGCGATTCCCGCCTCGCCTCATGGATATTGCTGGGAGCCGTGTTCGCTGTGTTGCTGGTAGCATGCACCAACGTTGCCAACCTGATTCTCGCGCGCGCGACGTCGCGACAACGCGAACTCGCGGTTCGCGCGGTCCTGGGAGCCACGAGAGGCCGTTTGATACGGCAGGCGCTGACCGAAAGCCTTGTACTCGGCGTGTTGGGAGGAGCGCTGGGTTGCTGGGCCGCTTATCTGCTCCTTCATTTGTTTGTGTCGATCGCGCCCGACGGCATTCCCTATCTGCGGCAGGCGTCCCTCAATGTGCGAACGCAGACTTTTGCGATCGTGGTGTCGCTGAGTTCAGCCATTTGCTTCGGACTGGTGCCGGCTTTTCAGAGGACGGCGCCGGAGTTGCTCGCCGGCAAGGGAGCGCAAACGATGCCGCGCAATTTCCTGCGCCAGACGCTTGTCACGGCGCAGCTGGCCGTGTCGATAATCTTGCTCGCGGGCGCGGGATTGTTGCTGCGGAGCTTCTGGAGGCTGCAAAACATTCCGCTGGGGATGAATGCGGACAGCGTCGTGACGGCTAAAATCGATTTGCCTTCCTATCGCTATCCCCAGGCCGCACAGCAGATTGCGTTTTTCCGTGACCTGCAATCGCGCCTGGCGCAAATGCCCGGTGCCGGCGCGCTGGCGGTGAGCGATACACTGCCGCCATCGGGCGGAATGCAGGCGACATTTCTATCGGCCATCGAAATCGCAGGTAAGCCGAAATTCACCGAAGGCACGGGCGGAATGGTCGGTTATCGCTACGTCACGCCGGGTTATTTTTCAGTGCTGGGGATTCGCATCGAACGTGGGCGCACCTTCGAGGAAAGAGAACTCTCCAGTACGGATTGGCCGGTTGTCATCAGCGCGGCGTTAGCCAAACGGTTTTTCGACGACGAGGATCCTATCGGTAAAGCGTTTCGATTCGCGCATCGGAACGCCTGGGGCACAATCGTCGGCGTGGCGGCCGACGTGAAGAACGACGGTCTCGTGTCGGTAGGCGGCCCGGAATTTTATCTACCGTGGAAGGAGGAAAGTGATGGCTACTATCGCAGTGCGCACCTAATTGCGCGCACGGCGCTACCTCCGGCCACAATCGGAAAATGGATTCGCGCCGAAGCGGCGTCGATTGATCCGACAATTCCCGTCACCGTCGAAGCGATGAGCCTGCGCGTCAGTAGATTGGCCGACCGCCCGAGATTCAACGCGACTCTGCTGACACTGTTCGCGGCGATGGGCGTGATGCTGGCCGCGATCGGTATCTACGGGGTGGTCGCCTTCCTGGTATCGCAGCAGACGCGCGAGATCGGCGTGCGCATGGCGCTGGGCGCAACGCCTCGCAAAATATTGAAGATGGTGCTGTCGGCCATTGCGCAGTGGACGGCGGCAGGTGCCGCACTCGGCGTGGTGGGCGCATGGTTTTGCGCGCGCCTCTTGCAGTCCCTGCTCTTTGAAGTGAAGGCGCATGACCCCGTGTTGCTGGGCCTCGCGGTTTTTGGCCTACTCGGGGTCGCGTTGGTCGCGGCTTGGATTCCGGCGCGGCGGGCGATGCGGGTCGATCCGCTGGTGGCGTTGAGGTACGAATGATGAGCGGACGCGATCGGACGAGTTGGTTTCGGATGCTATTGAGTCGCGCTGTGGGGCTATTTTCATCGCGGCGCGGCGAGCGCGAACTCGACGAAGAGTTGGGCGCGCACCTCGCTGCGTTGGCGGAAGAAAACATCCGGCGCGGGATGAGCCTTGAAGACGCGGTCGCGGGGGCTCGGCGTGAATTTGGTGGCGTCGAGCAGACCAAGGAAAAATATCGCGAGCAGAGAGGGGTGCTTGCGGTTTCGGTTTTTGAGCGCGATCTGCGCTACGGGTTGCGGTTGCTGACCAAGACGCCTGCTCTATCGATGGTGATCATTCTGATTTTGGCGATCGGGATTGGTTCGGGCGCGGCGATTTATAGTTTGATCGATGCATGCCTGTTGCGCAGCAATACGTATCCGGTTGTCGATCGATGGGATGTGGTGCGCGCGTATCTGCCGAGCCAGAAGATTTACTCGAATTACCTCTCGACGCCGGAAATTCTGGAGGTTAAGCAGCTCACCGATATTTTCGACGACATCGGCGCAGTGCATGGAGATGGGTTCACGTTGTCGGCGGGCGAATTTCCGGAGCGAATCGGGGGCACGCATGTAAGTGCGAACGCGATCCGCATGACGCAGGTTGCGCCGATTCTGGGGCGCATCTTTCGCGAAGACGAAGACCGACCAGGCGGGCCGATGGTCGCGCTGATGAGCTACGAACTGTGGCATCGGAAATTTTCGGGAGACCCGAACATCGTGGGCAAACCGATTCGTCTGAACGACGTGATGTACACGGTGATCGGCGTGATGCCGCGGCACTTTGATTTCTGGGGTGGGCAGGTGTGGATTCCGCTGCAGCTCGATCTTGCCGATCAGAATCGATCCGACCGGCGGAACTGGATCGTGGCGGTGTTGCGCAAGGATGTCAGCCCGCAGCAAGCAAATGCGCGCCTTCGCGCGCTTTCGATGCAGCTTGCCGAGCGATTCGGGACCTCGATGCCGGAATATCGCGATTGGACGCTGTCGGTGTGGAACATCAACGAAGCAGTGATCGGCGGAGTGAAACCGGCGCTGCTGATCCTCGCGGGCGCCGTCGCATTTCTGGTGCTGATCGCTTGCGCAAACGTGGCGATTTTGCTGATGGCACGATCGACCACACGCATGCGCGAGGTTGCGGTGCGCATGGCGCTGGGAGCGGGACCGCGGCAAATCGTGCGTCAGTTGCTGACCGAAAGCGTGCTGATCGCGTTCATCGCGGCTGCGGCGGGTGTGTGCATTGCAACGGCGACCTTGCCGCTACTTGTGCACATGATTCCATCGGAGTGGATGACGACCGATCCCGAGCTCGTGCGCGTGAACGTTCGCGCGCTCGGAGTCGCATGTGGGATCGCGGTGACGGTGGGGATTCTGTTCGGGCTCGCACCGGCGTTACAACTCTCGCGGCAGGATTTTGTGGAGTCGCTGAAAGAAGGCGGCACGAAGATTGGCGGCGATCGCCGCGGGCGTTCCGCGCGAAGCACGCTGGTCATCGCGGAAATCGCGATGTCGCTCGTGGTTTTAGCCGCGTCCGCGCTGATGCTGCAGAGTTACCGCCGACTGCAAGGGATCGAGCTGGGATTCCGGCCCGATCACATGATGAGCTTCGAGATTGCGCTGCCGCAGGCGCGCTACGTCACGCGTGAACAAATCGCCGGATTCTTCGAGCGCACGGTGAGCAGCATCGAATCGCTGCCGCAGGTGGACGGCGCGTCAGTGGTTTCCGGGCGTCCGATGGTGGATCGCACGGTCGATCTCGCGTCGCGCGATTTTTCGATCGAGGGGCGTCCGGCCGAGGACGCGCGAGCCAACGACAACGCGAATTTCCGGATCGTGAGCGCCGATTATTTTCGCACGATGGGCATGCGCCTGTTGCGGGGCCGCGGATTTTCGGCGCAAGACGGAGCGAATGCGCCGGCGACCGCGATCGTGAACGAAGCGATGGCGCACGCATATTGGCCGTCGGGCGATGCGATCGGCAAACGCGTGCGCCTTGGGCGTGCCTATGGGCGCCGCGAGATGTATGCAAGCGCCGACGCGAGCGAAGTCGTGCTGACCGTCGTCGGCGTCGTCGCCGACATGAAGCAGACACGTGACATCGAGGAGCTCGCACGCCCGGAGATGTACATGTCCCTGGCGCAGCAAAGCGATCCGCCGCGCGACATGACGATCGTGGTGCGCAGCCGCGTCGAGCCGACGCAACTCATGACATCGATTCGCGGCGCGCTGCGCAGCATCGATCCGCAGCAGCCGGTCTACGGTGAGGACACGATGGATGAAGTCGTCGCGGATTCGTTTGGGCCGAAGCGGCTGACGTTGTTCCTGCTGGCGTTTCTCGCGTCGGTGGTGCTGGTGCTGTCTTCGGTCGGGCTTTACGCCGCGCTGGCGTATTCCGTCGGGCAGCGGCGGCACGAAATCGGCATCCGCATGGCGCTCGGCGCCGATGGCAGCAACATACAGAGGATGATCGTTTCGCACGGGGCGCGGCTGGCGGGCTGGGGCGTCGGGATCGGACTAATCTCGGCGCTGCTGCTGACGCGATTGATGCAAGGGTTGCTCTACGGCGTCAGTGCGAGCGACCCGGTGACTCTGGGCTTGGTCGCTGCCGCGCTCGGTGCGGTCGCATTGTTCGCCTGCTTGGTCCCGGCGCGGCGCGCCACGCGCATTGATCCTCTTGCGGCATTGCGGCACGAATAGCGGCAAGACTCTCTCTCGGCAAATATCGGGCGTGTTAGAATCGCCGACGGGCAACCGTTCGACAGACTTCATGCACGCGATCAATTACAAATGACGCGCCTTTGCTCTTCGCGGTACGAGCGAGAAGCGCGAAAGCTGGGCTGGACGCGCATCGCCGGGCTCGACGAAGTCGGCCGCGGATCGCTCTTCGGCCCCGTCGTAGCCGCAGCAGTTATTCTCAATCCGAAGCGGCGCATCGTCGGGCTCGACGATTCTAAGCAAATTGCCGCCGAGCGGCGCGAGGTGCTCGCCGAGCGGATTCGCGAACACGCGGTGGCCTGGGCTGTCGCCGAAGTCGATGCGCAACGCATCGATGCGTGGAACATTTATCAGGCAAGCCGGCAGGCGATGACGGCGGCGCTCCAGCAACTCAGCATGCAGCCCGACTACCTGCTCATTGATGCGATGCAGCTCGACGTGCTGATCGAGCAGAAGTCGCTGATCAAGGGTGACGCCCGCTGCGTCTCGATCGCGGCAGCGTCGATCCTGGCGAAAACCTATCGCGACGCCCGCATGCAGGAGTTGGACGCCGTCTATCCTCAATATGGCTTGGCGCAGCACAAGGGTTACGCAACGCCGGAACACCTCGAAGCGCTGCGGAAGCATGGCGCCTCGCCACTGCATCGTCATTCCTTCGCGCCGGTTCGAGACGCGGGTTGCTGGGCGACTGGCGCAGTCCAGATCGATCTGCTTCCCAACCCTGTTACGACTTGACCGGATTTGGATTTAGCGCTGCCCTCGGAACCCTGAGTAAGGCATGCCCTTAGACAGCAGCGCTTGAACCGATGACGCGAGAAATCATCCATTCGTGGTCTCGATCACGCGGGGACAGTCAGGAGCATCCGTGCGCGACCGCTCAAGCGAGTTTGTCGATCCGGACAGTCATGCCAAGTACTGTCTGGCACATACAAAAGGTGCGTTGTTCTTGATTGCCTACGTTTCTTTTGGCAGGTTTTGTGAATTGGAGAGGGCTGCATAAGGGTCCGGCGCCTCCCGATCGGATCGTCCTTTTCTTCGCCATACTGGTGACGACAATACTCGGTAGGGCGATGGTGGACTTTACGTGCTTTCGCGAGCGATTCGTCTTCGGTATTGCAATCGTTATGCTGGCGATTGGAGAGGTCGAACGTTTTGCACCCTCGCTGTTTGGACAACACATCGAGATGGAAAAAGCCGGCCGCCTTGCCTTGTCGCTCCTCGGCTTACGTGAGCCTCAGCATGTTTGTTCCGTCGATGGGGTCAGATCCGATCGGTGAAGGTACAAGAAGGTGACCTGAACCCGACCGGTTTAGTTCCGATTCGCCTATTCGACGTAGATGCCTGGGTTCTGAGCAACCCTTAACCACTTTCGCGGTTAGTTCCTAGCCATCAGTGGCTCCCCGGAAACCCCTTCGCCGGGGCTTCGCCGACAAGTTTCCTACTAGCAACGGGGATAACTGGTGGCTAACAACAAACTTTCGGTTCGTTGACTTGGGTTTTCCCCGCCTGTAGCGTACCTAGAGCACGACTTCTGCCGGCCTCACGCCGCGCGGCGCGGAAACGCGTCGCTGCAGCAGGCGCGGACGGCGCATTGTCTGAGCATGCGAATGGCCTATAACAAAAGCAAATACGTCGAAGCCGCACAAAAACTCCTCAACCAGGGCAAAGTCGCCCAGGCCATTGCGGAATACCAGCAGATCCTGAAGCACGAACCGCGCGATCAGGTCACGCTGATGACCATCGGCGAGCTGTACATTCGCCAGGGCGAGACCTTTCAGGCCATCGACTATTTCGAGCGCCTCGCGCAGCTCTTTGTCGGCGACGGTTTCCTCACCAAAGCTATCGCGGTTTACAAGCGCATCGCCAAACTGGCGCCCGAAGAGATTCGCCCGCTCGAGAAACTTGCCGATCTGTATGTCCAGCAAGGGGTAATGAGTGAGGCGCGGCCGCTGTTTTTGCAGCTTGCCGAGATTCACCTCAAGAATAATCGTCAGCCCGAAGCCGTGGCGCTGCTGAAGAAGCTCCTTGCCGCCGAGCCCGACAATCTGCGCATTCAGGTGCGCCTTGCCGACTTGTATCAGGCGATGGGCCAGAATCGTGAAGCCGTCGACGCATACATTTCAGCCAGCCAGCGCGCTCTTGCCCGCGGTGACCAGGCCGAATGCGAAAAGCTTGCCGACAAGGCGCTGAAGCTCGACCCGAAAAATCTTGCCGCGGTCATCGTCAAGGCGCGCGTGCATTCCACTCAGGGTAATTTCGCGCAAGCCGCCGAAGTCCTCGAGCAAGTTCCCGATCTCGATAAGGGCGGCGAGCAAGCCGAGCTGCTGCTCGATTTGTACATCAAGAGCGTGAAGTGGGATCAGGCGACCGATCTCGCGCTGAAGATTTTCGACGCTGATCCGAAAAATTTTGGTCCAGCGCAGAAGCTGGTCGAATCGCTGCTGGAATCTGCGCAGACCGACCGCGCGATGGCGATTCTCGACCGCACGCGCATGCCGATGATCGACGCCGGGGAGCATGAAGTGGTCGGAAAGCTCTTAAGCGAACTTGCCGAGCGCATGCCGGGCCGCCTCGAACCGCTGGAATGGCTCGTGGACATGTACGGCCGCACGAGCGACTCGTTCCGTCTGCCCGACGCATTGGCGCATTTGGGCGACGCTCTGGTCACCTCCAACAAGCTCGAGCGCGCCAAACAAATTTTCGAGCAGCTCGTCGATCGCGAGCCCGAAAGCGAACCTGCCAAGCGCAAACTCAACGACGTACTGCGCCGGATGGGCCTGATGGGCCCGGAAGCGGCCTCGCCGATTTTGATCGAAGAGAGCGCGCCAGTCGAACTTGCGATGCCGGCCGCGCCGAAGTTGCGCCCCGATTTCGAGCCTGCCGCGCCCGAGGTGAAGGCAAAGCCGGTGGTGACCGCTCCCGCCGCGCCGGTCGAACCACCGCTCGACGAAGACACCCAAAAATTTATCGCGCAGTCGCTCACCGACGTCGATCTCTTCGCCAGCTATGGCCTGACGCAAAAAGCGATCGGCTTGCTCGAAGCGATTTTGCGCCGCGCGCCACGCCACACCCCAACGCTCGAAAAATTGCTCGATTTCGTTTTGGGCGCGGGCGACGACCGCCGCACCGCCGAGCTCGCGGCGAAACTCGAACAAATTTACACGCAGCGCAACGATCCGCGCGGCGCCGAACGTTTTGGCGAGTTGCGCCGCCGCTTCCAGCGCGCTGCCGGGCTGACCGACGAGGAATTGATGGGCCCGCCGGCACAAGCGGCTGCGGCCGTCGCGGCAGCCGAGCCTGAAGTTGAGGCATCGACCGTCGAAGAGTTGCCAGAGCTTTCGGCTGAACCTGCCATCGAAGCTGCGAGCGAACAATCGTCGATCGAAATTGAAGAAGTCAACGGCTTGCCCGCGGACTCCAAGCTCGAAACCGTCAAGGAAGTGGATCTGTCCGACGAATGGGCGAACATGCTCGAGGAGCCAGAAGCGGCGGCGGAAGTTGCTGCAGCGCCGGCTGCTCCTGCGGCGGCCGATTCCGCGGTCGAGGAATTTTCGATTTTCGAAGAGGCGCCCGCGGCGGCCACTCCTGAATCAACATCCAAGCCGGTCGCTCCGGCGGCGGCGCATGAGCCGGAAGAATTCGACATTCCGATGGAAAGGCCTGCGGCTGGGGAACTTCAGGTTCCCGTCGCCGAAACGGAACACGTTCCGGCCGCGCCCGTTGCCGCGGAGCCCGAAGAGATTCCATTTGCGATCGAAGAAGGCGCGCAGGAACCCGCGACGGTCGAAGCCGCGCCCGTGGCTCCGGCAGCCGCGACGCCTGCTGCGCCTGCCGCGAAGACCCTGCCGCCTGCGCCAAAGGCGCCCGAGCCAGAACCGGAATTCGAGCTCGATCAGGATTACGAACTCGTGCTCGATCCCGAGCCGCTTGTTCCGGCTCACGATCAGCGGCCGCCCGACGTTCCGATTGTCGCGAAGCACTCCGAGCCTGAGCCCGTCGCGCAAAACGCTGCACCGGCTGCCGGCTTCGCCTCCGATCAATTCTTGTCCGATCTCGCCAACGAGATCGACCAGCTCGGTATCGATGAGTTGTCTCCGGCATTTTCGACGCCCGCGAATCACGAGGCGGCCCCGGTCAATAACGCGGCGCATGCCGAACAGCAGGTATCGCAAATCGAAGTCGGACCGCTCAAGGAAGTATTCGACGAATTCCGCGCCGAGCTTGGCGAAATGGGCGGCGAGGAAGAAGACCTCGAGACGCACTACAATCTCGGCATCGCATTCCGCGAGATGGGCTTGCTCGAGGAAGCGATCAGCGAATTCCAGAAGGTGGCGAAAGCGGCCGAGCGCGGCCGTCCGTTCCCGTACGTCATGCAGTGCTACACGCTGCTTGGGCTCGCGTTCATGGATCGCGGCCAGCCTTCCATCGCGGCGATGTGGTACGAACGAGCGCTGCGCCTGCCGAATGTCGAAACGGAAAGTGCGCTCGCGTTGCGGTATGATTTGGGTGTGGCCCAGGAATCCGCGGGCGAGTCCGACGCGGCACTCAAGAGCTTTTCACAGGTCTACGCGGTCAACATTGACTATCGCGACGTGGGCGAGCGCATCGCCGCTCTGCAAAAAACAACTCGATAACTTGTTCGCCTTCATGAGTCCCGGAGAGATTGCCTCCCGATGAATCGGATTCTGAGCGCGATCCTGGTCGTCGCCTGCTGCATGATGGGAGCGGTGTTGTTTTATCTGCCGTGGACTGGCGTGTGGGAGCAGAATTATTTCCTGACGCATTTCCCTTCGTTGATGCGGATTTTGTTGCATCCGTCGTTTCGCGGCGCGGTCAGCGGACTGGGAATTCTGGATATTTTTCTCGCGATTCGTATGATTGGATCCGAAGGTAGCGCAGTGCCCTCTTCGAGTGTCAATCCTCAGTAATTCGCCGGCTGGACTCAAAGCGCCAATTCTCTGCTACGTGACTGACCGTAAGCGTCTCGCGGCTCCGCCACGCTCTCAGGATGAGTTGTCTCGACTGGTTGCGAAAATCGCGCAGCTTGTTCGCGCAGGAGTCGATTGGATTCAGATTCGCGAGAAGGACTTGACCGGGAAGCAATTGAGTTCGCTGACGCGAGACGCGCTTCGCGAAAGTCGTGCCGCGAGGCCAGCGGCGGAGTACTCTGCGACTCGCATTTTAGTCAACGATCGCGTCGATGTTGCGCTGGCCGAGAACGCCGATGGAGTGCACCTTGGTGAAAACAGTTTGCCGGTTGCGGAAGTCGCGCAATTTGTGAAACGCCCTTCATCTCCGGAAGATTTTCTCGTCGGAGCTTCCTGTCACTCGATCGAAGGAGCACGGTCGGCCGCAGCCGATCGAGCCGACTACATTGTTTTCGGGCCGATTTTCGCGACCCCATCGAAGGCGCAGTTCGGCCAGCCGCAAGGCGTCGAACGTCTCGCGGAAGTTTGCCGGATGGTATCAATTCCGGTTGTGGCGATTGGCGGCATTACTCTGGACAATGCGGATGCATGTGTCGGCGCAGGAGCAGCGGGGATCGCGGCGGTACGCTTGTTCCAGGATTCGCGCGATCCCGCTGGGCTCATCCGTTCACTGCGAGCACGGCGCCGCTGAGCTCAACCGATTGAACTTGCCCGGCGGAACAGTTCCGGCTACGGCCCGACCGGAATCACGTGCGGATCGATCACGAATGTCTTGCCCTCTGTCGTCGTCACCGTTACCTGGTATTCGCATGCAAACATCCGGTGCCCGGAGGCGAGCGCCTTCGCGGCTTTGGCATCTGTCGGGTGCGTCGAGTCCGCGGTTAGTTTCGTGACGTAGGGGTCCGAAAACGGCCACTTGGCTCTCTTGAACGAAACTACAATGCTCTTTACACCCGAACCGGCAACCCACTGCACCTTCTCGCCGGTGCACACGAAGATCGCTTCGTCGTTGTCTTCCACGCCGTCTGTATCGGTTACCTGGATTTTGGTGGGACCCGAATAGTTCGATTCGTGGGCCGCGCAATCGACGTGCGACAGGTTGTTGCCGTGATTCTTGTCGACTGTACGCTTGCGCGGCGTGGACGTTTGCGCCGATCCTCCAGATGGAAGCAGAAGGATCGCGGTCGCAAGACTTGCGATCGCGAACACTCCTCGAAATACCCAACCGCAGGGCCGGAACGAGCCTTTCGTCATTGAGCCTTTCCTTTCTGAGATTCAGCCGGAGTCGCGACTAAAGACTTGTACAGGGGATCGTTCTGCAACCGATCGAAATTTGGGGTGTCGCGCACGCTTGCAGCCGGATAACCGGCGGCCAGCGAGCGCTGGAGCGATTCGAGAGCTCTCTTATCCTCGCCCGCTTGGGCGTAAACAATTCCCGCATAGTACAAGACTTCCGGATCGGCGGGAGCGATGCGCAACGCTTCCGTGATTGTGTCGCGCGCGGGCTTTGCTTCGCCGATCATCGCATGATACTCGGCGAGATAGCTGAGCATGTGCGGATTGTGCGGATTGACCTTGCGCTCGTCTTCGCCGAGCGCGATCGCTTTGCGATACGCGGAGGAGGCCTGCTCGTGCAGCGCGGGCGCCCAGTAGTAAGCGTCGGCGAGATTTCCCCAGAGTTCGTAGTCCTGCGGATCGAGCGCCGTCGCCTGCTCGAAAACCTGCGCGGCGTTGCCGTATTGCTTCAGCTGAAAGTAAGCGGTGGCGAGATTGGAAGTGACCGGGCCGGTTGCGCGGATTTTCAGCGAGCGTTGCAGCGGTTCGATCGCATCGGCGTATTTGCCCTGCTGGATCCGCGTCGATCCCAAATTGCTGTAGCCGACGAAGCTGTCGGGCACGAGCGCGATCACCTGGGTGTACATCTGCGCGGCTTCGTCAAGACGGCCGTGGCGCAGATAAAATGTGCCGAGCCCGTTGTATTGTGCCCAGTAGTTCGGTCGCAGGCTGATTGCCGTCTTGTAAGCTTTTTCGGCGTCGTCGAGGCGGTTCAGGCTTTCGTAACCGCGGGCGAGCCCGGCGGCTGCCGAATCGAGCGTGGGCTCGATCTGTTCCGCTCTCTGGTATTCGTTCACCGCATCGGCATAGCGTCCCGTGCCTTGATAGACGAGACCGAGGCAGGTGTGCGCATCGGTCAGTCCGGTATCGTGCGCGTTGGCTTCGCTGCACGCCTTCCTTGCTTCGTCCACCAGACCTTTGTCGTGTGTGAGCTGAAATTTGCGCCAGTACGTTTCGCCAAGACCCGCGTAGCTTCCGGCGAAACCAGGATCTTTCTCGATCGCTTTGTGAAAGACGGCGAGGGCATTTTCGACGTTTTCCGTTTTGTCGGGATCCTGCAGATAGCCGCGGCCTTGCAGGTAGAAATCATAAGCGGCGGGTTCCGTGGTGCCATGCGCTTCGAGTGCGCGCTTTTCTTGCGGCTGCAATTCGAGTTCGAGCGCCTGCGCGATGCTTTCGGAAACCTGGTCCTGCAGCGCGAACGGATTCTCCATCGACGCGGTGATCGTGCCGCCGCGCAATTGCTCGTGTGTTCGTGCGTCAACGAGCGAGTAGTTCACACGCGCTTGTCCCGCGGCGTGCTGTACATGCACCAGCAATCCTAGGTTTACGCCGAATTCGGCGCGGGCGGCATCGACCGTCGTAATTTTCTTGGTGCGGACCTCGCTCGTTGGAATCACGGCGAACGGATGCGTTTTGGTGAGCTGCGTCAGCCGCGATGTCAGCGTTTCGACTAGTCCATCGTCGAACGCGGCGTCTTCGGTTTTCACGGCGCCTTTGATGGGAAGAACTGCTACCTGCAAGCGTCCCGATGCGACTCCGGGCAGGAGAGCGGCATCACGGTTCGCTTTGCCGTTGCGTAATGCTGCGCCAATCGCAACGGCTGTGAGCGCGACGATCACGATCGCGACTGCAACCCAGCGCGCGATCCTCGTCGCATTGCGTGGAACCACGACGTCCGCGGCTGCCGGTCCTGACTTTCGCGCCTCGCCTGGCTCCAGAACCTCGAGTGCGGCGCGCAGTTCTGCCGCACGTTGATAGCGCAGCGCCGGGTCCTTTTCCAGGCAGCGTTTGATTGCCGTCGCGAGTCCAGTGGGAACGCTGCCAGGCAGTGGCGGCATTGGCTCCTGCAGGATCGCGGTGCATAGGCGATAGAGATTATCGCCACGGAACGGCCGAAACCCCGTGGCCATTTCGTACAAAATAATTCCCAACGACCAGATGTCGCTCATCTCGTTGGCGTCGTTGCCTTCGAGCTGCTCGGGCGACATGTAGGGAAGCGTGCCGGTCAGGCCGGCGCTGGTTTCGGTCGGTCCGACTTCCATCGACTTGGACATCGGGTCGGGATGGCGGCGTTTCGCGAGGCCGAAATCGAGAATCTTTGCGTCGCCTTTCGGAGTGACGACGATGTTCACGGGCTTCAGGTCGCGGTGGACGATGCCGCGTTCGTGCGCGTGTTCGAGCGCGGCCGCGATTTGCCGGCCGTAACGCAGCACGCGTTCGATCGCGATTCCCTTTTCGCGCAAAAATTCGGAGAGCGGTTGGCCTTCGACATACTCCATCGCGATGAAAAGCTCGCCATCTTGCTCATCGACTTCGTAGATCGTGCAGATGTTGGGATGATTGAGAGCGGAGGCGTTGCGCGCTTCATCGCGAAATCGATCGAGCCGCTTGGGGTCGGGCAAAATTGGAGGGGAAAGAAATTTCAGCGCGACGGTGCGGCCGAGAGAGGTGTCTTCCGCGCGATAGACAACACCCATCCCGCCTGTGCCGAGGGGATTGAGTAGACGATAATGAGACACTACGGGGCCCGGCATCGCTCACCTTCCCAAGAGGGATGCGAATCGCAAGAAAAAGCGGCTCGCTGGAGAGAACTCTGCCGACTGCTCCGACCAGAGCCGGTGCGAAGGATGTTAGGCTGCAGAAATGTTCAAGTCAATGAATCTTGCCCGTAATTCGTATGAATTCTTGGCATTTGATTTCACTAAAGGGATATAAACGAGTGATAAACGAAATGAAATTGAAACTCCCGCCGGGTGAATTTGGCACGTACCTTTTCGATTGCGACGGAACGATTGCAGACTCGATGCCGCTGCACTACATCGCGTGGAAACAAGCGCTGGCCGACTGGAACTGCGACTTCGACGAAAAATTGTTTTATGCCTGGGGCGGCATGCCCATCGCGGAAATTATTTCGACGCTGAACAAACAGCACAACCTGAACATGGTGGTGGAGACGGTTTGCGAGCGGAAAGAGAATGCCTACTACGAACTGCTGCCGCAACTGAAGGCGGTTCCCGAAGTCGTAGAGCACATCGAGGTGCAGCACGGGCGGATTCCGCTCGCGGTGGTTTCAGGGAGCACACGCGAATCGGTGGTTGCGTCGCTCACTGCGCTACAACTGCTCGATAAGTTCAATGTCCTGGTCTGCGCCGGCGATTACAAAAAGGGCAAGCCCGATCCGGAGGCGTTTCTGCTCGCTGCGGAAAAGCTGGGCGTGAAGCCGGCGGACTGCCTCGTGTTTGAAGACACGGAGATGGGGATTCAGGCGGCGACGGCTGCGGGAATGGCTTCGGTGCGGATTCCGCCGCCTTGGGAACGCGGCGTGGCGCCGTAGAAAGATAGAATCCCGCTATTCGCGCGCTGCGTGCTTGTTGCTGACGCAGGGCAGAGCAAAGCCACGCCCTGCAAAAGCGACGCCGATCTGATGTCAGCAGATTGGTCTAGCGCGCGAGCGGGTGCGCCTGGCCTACGCGGGCCACCTTCGGGAGTCGAGGCGCGGTGGTCAAACGCGGCGCAGGGGTGCCGCACTCCGCATATCAAACTGAATCAGTGAGTTAGAGGGGACCGGAGACACAAACGTTGCTGGACGTCATTTCGCCGATTTGGCGGCCTCGTTGAGGATTGCGGCTAGGCGGATGCCGCCAATTGCGATTTGGCGTTCGACGATAGTGGCGGCTTGGTCCTGGTAGGCGTCGCCGAGGGCGATGTGTTCGTCGAGCATGCGGGCACCGATGTTGTTGCCGTCGGTGCAGGCGTGAACTGGGACTGGCGGCTCGATCGCGACTTTTGGAGTTAGCGGCGCGTAAACGTTGGACTCCGCGTATTCGTGGCTTTCCCACGCCCAATCGTCGATGTGAATCCCCGCTTTTTGCCAACCTTCGATGGACGACGCGAACGATTCGTCGAGGCGTTCGGCGTATTCGTACGGGTCGGCGCCTTCACTGTCGCGGTCGAGGATCGCGGAATCCCAAACGGAATGAAGATTGGGCGAGAAGGCGTGATTGTGTTCGCGCGGCTTGCGGCGGAAATATTTCAGCGGCACGCAGTTGCCGCCTTCATCGTCGTTGGTGGTGGAGTGCAACGGCTGGTGCAGGTCGCCGACGAAGTGAATGATGTAGCGCACGGCTTCGGCGCGTTTTGCCGGGTCGGCTGACTTGCTTTTGAGAATCGCGAGCTGTGTCGTGAGCGCTTCCGTGACGCAGCCTTCTTTGCCGCAATAGGGTTCGAGACTTCCTTTTGGCGTGCCACGCGGGATGTCGATGTAATGCCACGGCCCGTTTTTGCGCGCGCCGCGAACGTCATCCGCCCAGGTGGAAGCGTCGCCCATCGGATCGTTTACGGCGGTACCGCAGTAGCGCTTTAGTTCTGGATCGATCGGATTTTCTTTCAGCAAGGCAAAGACGAATTCTTTTGCTTCGGGGCTGAGATGTTTTTCGGCGATGATGGCGACGGTTTCGTGGCCTTTGCAACCCCAGGCGTGCACGGGTAAGGCGGAAAGCAGCATTGCGGGAGGGAACAGTAAGAGCGTGCCTAGATTGGCTAGACGCATGAAGCAGAGGCTCCTTCTATTAAATCGTTTGGCAAGCAAGGCGACCGAGCTGTCCCAGCGAGTGCAGGACAAAGCCTGCCCTACAAGACCTATGTCACCACATAACGATTGCGTGAAGTAGGGACGTGAAGGGGAGCGGCGGAGTTTCAGGCGCCGAGCCAGCGGCCGATGGGGCGCCAGGATTCGGTGTGGTCGCAGATGACGCGAAGCGCAGCGGTGATGGGAATCGCGAGCAACAGGCCCATGCCGCCCCACACCCATCCCCAGAAGAGGAGAGCGACGGTGATGGCGACGGCGTTGAGGCGGACGCGGCGTCCGACGAGAGCTGGCGCGATGAAGTTGGAGGCAACAACGTGAATCGATGTGAGAACGCCGGCGATCAGCAGGAACGAGGCGATGGTCTTCAATTTGGCCGAAGCAATGATGAACGCCGGCGCCCAGGCCATGACGGCACCGATGTATGGGACCATGTTGAGCAAGCCGGAGGCGATACCGGTCAGGATCGGATAGTCGATGTCCATGATCCAGAAAAACAGGCTGCTGGCGGCGATGACCATACCGGTAACGATGGACATGCCCGCGAGATAGTCGCGAAGGACCTCGCGAAGGTCTTCGAGGGTTTCTTTGACTTGCGTGCGGCGGCCAACGGGAAATAATTGCAGCGTGCCGTGCCAGACTTCGCGCTTACCCGCGAGCATGAAAAAGACGAGGAAGGGAACGAAGGTGACTTCCAGCAGGATCGCGTACAGCGAGCCAGCACCGCGCAGGAGCATGGTGCGAAGGAGGTCGGGTTCGAGGCGGCGAATTTCTCCAGGGTTGTTGCCAGGACCTGGGTCGGCGCCGGGAGCAACGCGGCCTTCGATACCGTTGATTTTTCCTTCTACCGTGTCGGCCGCGCCGCGCAGGACGCTGCTGTACTTGGACCAGTTTTCGGCAAAATTGGATAAGCGAGTGCCCAGGCCGTAGCCGACTGCCGATAGAACGGCGATGAGAATGAGCACCATTACCATGGCGCCGGCGGTGCGCGGCAGGCCCACACGTTCGAGGATTTCAACGGCAGGATCGAGGAAATAGGCGAGCAAAATGGAGAGCAGGAGCGTGATGACCACGCCCTGCGCGTAATAACAGAACAAGAGGATGATTGCGCCCGCAATCACCCGCAAGCTGAAGTTGGATCCGCTGATCCGAACGACCGCCGGCGGAGGGGTTTCCGTCACCGACACAATGAGCTCCGTGCCAAACACGGTAGCATACATGAGCACGCCTCTTGCCAAGCGGCGCGAGGCGGATTTCATACGCCGCAATTGCGGATTTGAGCGGCCAGTTCGCGTGGTTGAAATGTGTCGAGACGCTCACGTTTCATCAAGGAACCTCGCAGTGCGCCGAATCGAATGCCTCATTTGAGGCGTGCTAAGCTCGATGCAGACCATCAAGGTCCTCCACTCATGGCGAAAGAACTTTTCGGTACCGACGGAATTCGCGGCGAACCCGGTAAAGCCCCGTTGGATGACGCAACGTTGTATGCGACTGGACGCGCGCTTGGCGCGTACCTGACGCGGCAGCATTCCTCGTCGCGCGTGTTAATCGGCATGGATACGCGGGAGTCGGGGCCGCATATTGCGGCGCTGCTGGCCGCCGGACTCGCGGCTGCCGGGACATCGACGGCGTTCGCGGGCGTGATTACGACGCCGGGTGTTGCGTGCCTGGTTCGGCAGAACGGATTTCAGGCCGGGGTGGTGATTTCGGCTTCGCACAACCCCTTTCATGACAATGGCGTAAAGCTTTTTTCGAATGCGGGAATGAAATTTCCCGACGCCGTGGAAGAAATTCTCGAACAGGACATTCTGAAATTCCGCAGCGAGCCGGCACCGAAGAATGCGCCCCTGCTGACTGCTGACGACACGCTGGATGCGGAATATCTGGCGTTTCTACGAAGCCGGGTGATCCCGGGAGCGAAGTTGAAGGGATTCCGGATTCTGCTCGATTGCGCGAATGGAGCGGCCTACAAGCTGGGGCCGGAATTGTTCCGGTCGCTCGGAGCGGACGTGGTGATGATGGGCACATCGCCGGATGGGCGGAACATCAATGCCGGATGCGGGTCGCTGCATCTGGAAGGTTTACAGAAGCGAGTCAAGGAAGATCGCGTGGCGCTGGGTGTGGCGTTTGATGGCGATGCGGACCGGGCGCTGTTTGTCTGCGAAACCGGGCGAATCGTGAACGGCGACGGCGTGCTATTGGCGGTAGCGCGATTCTTGAAGGCGCAAGGCGAGCTGAAGGGTACCCGGGTTGTTGCGACATCGATGTCGAACCTGGGGTTGGAGCGGGTGCTGTCTCGCGAAGGGATTTCGCTGGCGCGGGCGAACGTCGGAGACCGGTATGTGCTTGAGGAGATGTTGCGCAGTGGGAATGTGCTAGGTGGCGAACAGTCGGGGCACGTGATTTTTCTGCAGGATTCGCCGGCGGGAGATGGATTGCTGACGGCGGTGAAGATCGCATCGTTGGTATCGATGCACGGGAAGCTCGAATCCTTGATTGAAGGACTGAAGGACTATCCGCAGACGATCGTGAACGTGAAGGTGAAGTCGAAGCCGCCGCTGGAGACATTGCCGGCGGTCGCGAGGGCTTTGGATGAGGCGCAGACGGCGCTGGGCGAGAATGGCCGTATCGTGTTGCGCTACTCGGGGACCGAGCCACTGGCGCGAGTGATGGTGGAAGCGGAGCATCAAGCGGACGTGCAGCGATTCAGCCAATCGGTGGCTGCTGCGTTGCGATCGTCGATCGGCGTTTGAGTCCGTTTACCTCGGACGGAACAGCGCGAGGGTCCAGTACGCGTCGCCCCAGGTAATTCTCCCGAATGCTGGATGTTACGTAGGCGGACCTGTGAGATTTTGTAGGTGACAGGAGCTATAGAGGCTGGTTTGGGTTGTCTCTAAATTGTTAAGTCTCTTCGCCACAGTACCTTATAGCGCCCTGGAAGATCGTCGAAGCGCTGGCATACGGTTTGCACTATATACGGTCAACAAGTAATACAAGATTGGCTTCCCGGGGTGGCCAGAACCCAACCTCGACTGGGATTCTGGTTTTGGGGGGTCAGTTCTAAGAAAGAGGGGGCTTGCACCAGCCCCCTTTTTCGTTGTCTCGGTGGTGCAGCGGATCTTCCCGCGGGTGAGTCAAGTGATTCCTAGGACGCAGGGTCAAACCCTGCGTCCTTTTTCATTTACAGCGCTTTCCTTCACAACTGTAGATTCCCTTCCTGGTCGCAAAAGATTCCCCGAAATTTGATGTTTCGGAGCGGAAGACAACCGCGAACAACCAGGGTGCAGCTCATGTCCTGGGATCGTTGGGGCGGGTGCGGTTGGTGTGCGCCGGGACAAAAAAAGGAGCGGCCGGTGGGGGGACCGGCCGCTCGGGCGTGGGGAATTGAGGGTCTATGGCCTGAAGCCAGCTCGGTTAATCATCGCCACGCGCTGGGCGCGGGGCGGGCCGTTCTGCTGCGCTCGCGAGCAGCAGGACGATGCACAGGAGCAGACACCCGATAACCATCCGAATGGCTCCGAATACCGAACTAACTCCCGATCACATGAGCATTTTGCCCGGGGGAGTTGTTCGGGTCGATAGAACGGCGGTCACATTTGCGGCGGTACTTTTAGAGCGCCCTAGTTGCAGTACGAACGTACCTTCGGCGGACGGGTGAAATTCATTGGAGATTTCGAGCGGTCAAGCCGCGTTCGTGGCTGAACCGCAAGGGGCGCGGATAAAGATTTTTGGCGGCGGACCGATAAGGTTCTTGGCCGTCCAGCGGACGCCCATGGCATGGGTGCGTCGAAACGGCCGTGTTGCAAAAGAAACTCGTACCTGCTTGGTTTTCGGGCGGCACGACTGAAACTGCGATTCGGCTGGTCGGGCAACCGGGAGAGGATTCGCGCGATTTTGTTTATGGTGTGGCATTTGTGGACGAGGGCCACGATTTCTGGGAGCTGAAGTTTCCTCCGCCGCCGGTTTGGAATGTCCATCTGGAATCGCCGATCAGTGCGGGTCGTGTAGGGGCTGTGAGGTCGTCGATCAAAGCGAAGTAGAAGCGGATGTGCAATGCGCGGTTGCAATCGATTTTGCGGTATTGCATTTACTGCGGGACGCCGAGGATTTGGAAGCGGGCGCCGGAAGGGACGCCTGTTGCGACGTCGAAGATGGGGATAGAGGCTAATTGGGTGCAGACGCAGGCCTGTTCGGTTGTGTTGACTGGATCTCGCGCTGACGGGAGAAAAGCTGCGCCTGCGCGCGGTCGGCTTACGGGCGCGGACGCGCGTTCGCTTTTCGGCGTGTATTCGGCACGAGGCTTCGGAAGAAGTTCGTCGAGTGCGCGCAATCTGTCCCGGCGCGGGTTTGCGTTTCAGAGCCGCAGGTCTTATCCGGTCGGCGGAGACGAGGCAGCGGTGCCTATCTGGGGACGCGGGCCGACGTTTTGTTACGGGTTCGGTGCGGCATGTCGCGGCGGCGCCGAACAATAATTTTCAGTATGGTGTGAAGTACAGCGCGAGTGCGCCGCCTGCATACGGGCGCTAGCTTTTCCATGGCGGCTTGCGTTCGCGGGCTGTGAGACTCGTAATTTTTGACGCCATCGTCAAATTTTGCGTCGCCGGCGCTTCGCTCCGACAGCCGAGTACGTTATTCTTTCCTGACCATGCATGATCTCAATTATTTCCGGGAGCACTTGGATGTGTTCGCCGAAATGGCGAAAAAGCGCGGCGCCACGCTCGATTTGGACGCATTCTGCTCGTTGGATAAGGAGCGGCGGGAGCTGATCACCACGACAGAGCAGCTGAAAGCGCAGCGCAACAAGGCCAACGACGAAATCGCGACTCTGAAGAAGAGCAAGCAGAACGCCGATGCGCTGATCGCCGAGATGAAGCAGGTTTCCGAGCGGATCAAGCAGGGCGACGAGCGCATCACCCAACTCGACGCGACCCAGCGCGAATTTTTGCTGACGATTCCGAACGTTCCGCATTCGTCGGTGCCGGTGGGCCACAGTGCGGAAGAAAACATCGAGGTGCGCCGCTGGGGTGCGCCGCCGAAGTTTGATTTTGTGCCGAAACCGCACTGGGAAGTCGGCGAGCGTGCCGGGATTCTCGATCTCGCGACCGCGACCAAAGTTACGGGGGCGCGATTTGCGATCTATAAGGGCTGGGGAGCGCGGCTCGAACGCGCTCTCGCGAATTTTTTTCTCGATGTACACACGCGCGAGCACGGCTACACCGAAATCCTGCCGCCATTTCTGGTGAATACGGCGTCGCTGATGGGCGCGGGACAACTGCCTAAGTTTGCCGCCGACCTATTTAAGGTGCAGGACACCGATTTCTGGCTGACGCCGACATCGGAGGTCGAACTGCACAATCTGCATCGCGACGAAACGCTCGCTGAAGATAAGTTGCCGGTGCTTGTGACGGCCTGGACGGCGTGCTTCCGCTCCGAGGCCGGCGCGGCGGGAAAAGATACACGCGGCATTCTGCGGCAGCACCAATTTCAAAAGGTGGAGCTGTTCAAGTTCACGCACCCGGACCACAGCTATGAAGAGCACGAGGCGCTGGTGCGAAACGCCGAGACCATCCTGCAAAAGATCGGCTTGCACTACCGCACGATGCTGCTGTGTACTGGCGACATGGGATTTGCGTCATCGAAGACCTACGATCTTGAAGTCTGGCTGCCAAGCGGCAACGAATTTCGCGAGATTTCGTCGTGTTCCAATTGCGAAGCGTTCCAGGCGCGGCGCGCGGGCATTCGGTTCAAGCCGAGGGCCGGCGGCAAGAGCGATTTCGTGCATACCCTGAATGGGTCGGGGCTCGCCGTTGGGCGGACCTGGATCGCTGTCGTCGAAAACTATCAGCAGGCCGACGGGTCGATCCTGGTCCCTGAGGCGCTACGTCCATATATGGGCATCGACCGGATTCCAGCTCCCTGACCGGCCCATGGCGGCTGGCGGGCGACCAGCAGCTTATGCACCTGATTACAGGCTACTTAGCTGGAAATCCGGGGGTTTGAGCCTCTCCCCACGCGGATCCCAACAGCACGCAACTCATTGAATTTACGCCTTTTCGTTTGACTCCGACTTTTACCGTTGCATACACTCATTTTTGGCATTCAGCCGGGGTCGAGGCTTTAGACCTACCCACCGCCGATATCGGCGTGTGATAGAGCTATCTTCTCCAGTCTGGGTAAGGTTGCGATCGACGACACTCCAATGAACTTCATCGCCCGTGTCATACGATTTCTATTCTGGCTCCTGATTGTGTCCTGGAGCGTCGCGCTGCTGAAGCGCTTGGTCGGCTGGATGTTGCGCGGTGGAACGTCGATACAGCAGCCGGATCACAGCGCGGACATCTCTGGCAGCTCCAGCGCCACCGGGATATCGCGTCGCCTCGTACGCGATCCTGTCTGCGGCGCGCATGTCGCCGAGGTAATGGCGATTCCCTTGCGCGAAGGTGGCGAGCTTCTCCATTTCTGCTCGATTCAGTGCCGCGACGAATACAGGTTCACGAACCGAAACTCGGACGTGAAGAAGATTGCGGCGCACGGATAAGCGAGGGCGCCTCACGCATCCAGATTTCAAAAGAGTTTTGCTGTAGTTGTCGGGCCAAGTGCAAGTGGGAGATGTAAACGAAACGCACTCGACCGCAGTCGGGTGATGTCGCGCGTAGATCGCGACAACGAAAGGACCGAAAGCCGATGGCCACGGTCGCCAAGCCCGCCGTTCCGCCGATTATTCCTCGCATTGCGCCGCGAGAGGACCTTAATCCGTTCCGCATCGCGCAAATCCAGTTCGACATGGCGGCGGAATTTCTGAAGCTCGACCCAGGCTTGCGCCAAATCCTGCGAACTCCCAAGCGCGTTTTGGAAGTTTCGATCCCCACCAAGATGGATAACGGGCAGGTGAAGGTGCTGACCGGTTTTCGCGTGCAGCATAACGTCGCGCGCGGGCCTGGCAAAGGCGGAACGCGCTTCCATCCCAATGTCACGCTCGACGAAATCAAGGCGCTCGCTACCTGGATGACCTGGAAAACCGCGATCGTCGGTTTGCCGCTTGGCGGCGCAATGGGTGGAGTGATCTGCGACCCGAAGCGGATGTCGAAAAGCGAACTTGAGCGGATGACGCGGCGCTACGCCAGCGAGATTCTGCCGCTGATCGGGTCGGACCGGGATATTCCGTCGCCGGACGTTTATACGGACGCGCAGACGATGGCGTGGATCATGGACACGTACGCGATGACGGTGGGCCGCTCGGCGCACGGCGTCGTCACCGGCAAGCCGCAATCGATCGGCGGGTCGGCCGGCAGCCATGACGCGGCGGCACACGGGCTGGTCACGATCGTCGAAGAGGCGTGCAAGCTGAAAAAGATGTCGCTGCGCGGAGCGAGCGTCGCGGTGCAGGGATTTGGAAATACCGGAGCAGCGGTCGCGCGGATTTTCGCCGAGAAGAAGGCAAAAATCGTCGCGATCAGCGATACCCGCGGTGGCGTGACCAATCCTCGCGGCATCGATCCCATTAAGGCGATCCGCTACAAAGAACGCGCGGCGACCGTTGTCGGAATGCCGGGCGCTTCGCGCATTTCGCATGACGAATTGCTGACGATGAAGTGCGACATTTTGGTTCCGGCGGCGCTCGAAAACGTGATCACCTTGCACAACGCGGAAGCGATCAAGGCACGCATCGTTGCCGAAGCGTCAAACGGACCGACGACGCCGCACGCCGACGAAATTTTGGCGCGGCGCGGTATCACGGTGCTTCCCGACATTCTGGCGAACGCCGGCGGTGTGACCGTCAGCCACTTCGAGTCGATGCAGAACCAGCAAGGCCTCGCGTGGGACGTCGAAGAAGTGAACGCGCGCTTGCAGAAAATCATGATCCGCTCGTTCCACGAGATGGTGGACACGATGCGCAAGCATCACGTTCCGCCTCGAGCGGGCGCAATGATCCTTGCAGTAGGTCGAGTCTCCGAAGCGCTGCTGGTGCGCGGCCTCTTCCCGTAAAATCGCGGGCGGGCGAAGTTCGTCCGCCGCAAACGGCAAAACCGTAACAACGATCCCTCCCGACTTGCGCGAAATATTCTGTTGCGCTCGCGAAACAAAGGCGCGTACATTCGCAAGAGCCGGTACTTCCTTCGTCGGAAGTATCGGCACTTTTCGCTTTGACCGAGAATCTGTTTCGATAGCCGGCCCGGAAAGATGTTTCGACGTTGAATTCTCTAGCAAGCGGGGCAACAAACACGAAATCATGAGCACTCATAACGGCAACAACAATCATTCCAGCGCGACACCGCCCATTTTGCTGACGATCGCGGGATTCGACCCGAGTTGCGGCGCGGGAACCGCTGCCGACCTGAAGGTTTTCGCGGCGCACGGATGTTATGGAGTCGCGGCGATCACATCGCTGACCGTCCAGAACACGCAAGGCGTAACCGACGTGCAAAATACGCCGAGCGCCACGCTGCGGGCTCAACTGGATTGCCTGACGAATGATTCCGAGATCGTCGGTGTGAAGATCGGCATGCTGGGGAATCGCGGAAACGCGGCCGTCGTCGCCGAGTTTCTCGATGCCGGCAAATTCGCGCACGTCGTACACGATCCCGTCATGCGCTCGTCGAGCGGAACGGAATTGCTCGACGCTGCGGGAATCAAATTTGTGATTGCGGAATTGCTGAAGCGGTCAAGCGTGATCACTCCCAATATTCCCGAAGCGGAAATCCTGACTGGCATGACCATCAAAGAGCTCAGCGACATGGAAGCCGCCGCCCGCAAGATCGTCGAGATGGGCGCGCGGGCGGTCATCGTAAAGGGCGGCCACATGGATCACCGCGCCGTCGATGTGCTTTTCGACGGAAACGAAATCGTGGCGCTGGCCGGCGACCGCGTGCGCGAAGAGTCGCTGCACGGAACCGGCTGCGCGTTTGCCTCCGCAATCGCGGCGCAGCTGGCGTCGGGCCGGCCACTGAGTGAAGCGGCGATGCTCGCGAAAGCGTATGTGACGAAAGCCATCGAGAAAAGCTATCCAACCGGCAAAGGCCGTTCGCCGCTCGATCATTTCTACCGGCAAAAGATTGAACCGCCCGCCCGCGGCATCCACGAAGTGCCGCAGCACGGCCTGCACCCTGCCGCAGAACCGACCCACTAGTGACATTTCCTGTCCGCCGCAAAATGCTTGGGTGACCACGGGTGTGTTTGAAGTGCCCAGTCCGTCAATCGTAACAGTTACACATCACCGCCATCGAGCTCGCTTCCCAGTTAAATTAGAATCTCGGTCCAGATAGAACTCGCGGTGAACTATAGATGGCCAAGATTCGCTGCCCACAGTGTGGGTCCCAAGCCACCGAACTAGCTCCAATGCTGATGTTGCATCGCGCCGCCTACTGCGTCCACTGCAGCTGGAATGTCCGTGCGACCGCGGCGAAACTTCGAACAAGTACACTCGGCCTGTTGATCCTCTCGGCGATTGGATTGTTTCTCATGTTTGTCGCGGTGACGCGCGGCCACCAAGGTTGGACTGGCGCGCTTGCGATTGGTGTTCCTTTTTTCTTTCTTCCTGCAGCGCTCGTCATCGTGGCTCAAACTCGTCTTTCGCGGATCACGCGTTCGGGTAGCCAAACGAACAGCGATGGAGAGGTTTTCACTCCACCTACATATGGGATTGCCGGCTCCGATGCCGATTCGCTTCGTTTTTCATCTCGTCCTCGCACGGTGAGAGTGAGCTGGCGAGGGCGTTGGTACTCGATTGCCGTCATGGCCGTCGCCCCGTCTATCGTCTGGCTTATCTCCTTGCTGGCGCCGCAGCTCCTGCATCCGCCAGCTGGTTCGGTATTCACGAGTTTTTTGGGCGTCGGAGCATTCTGCTGGTGGCTGTGGTCTTGTGTTGCGTTTTTTCGCAATCGAATTCGCGAAAGGAATCTATTTGCGGACGGCGACGTCGCGACGGGCACCGTTTTGTCGCGGAGGGACGAGCGCTATGGGCCGTACATCGTATATTCGTTCCGGGCCGCAAATGGGAATTCCGTGCAGACGCGGCGGCGCGATTACTCAAACGATCAATTTGAACAGATGCTTCTGCACGTTTTCTACGATCCGATCGATCCTTCCCGAAACGTGGCTCTCGAAAGTTCGTTATACAGGGTTTCCTGAATGTGTGGGTTCAGGCCGTACTTCGAGCTTGATTTCGTTCCGATGTTTATTCCGATCGAAGTGCCGTCAGCGGATCGACCGTTGTCGCGCGCCTCGCGGGCAAATAGCAGGCCGCAAACGCGACGCCGAGCAACAACACCGACGCGATCGCGAGCGGCAACGCTTCCACGCCATGAACTTCGCTCAAGAAACTCATCAGCACCCGGTTGAGCGCAACGGCGAGAGCCGTTCCGGCAATCACTCCGAGGCACGCGAGTGTCAATCCACGTTTGAGGATGAGCGTTAGGACTTCGGGCCGATTCGCTCCGAGCGCGATGCGCACGCCGATTTCGCGCGTCCGTTGCGCCACCGCGAATGCCATCACGCCATAGACCCCAAGCGCGGCGAGCAGCAATCCGAATACGCCGAAGAAACCAATAACGCGAGTGCCGAACCGGTCGCGTTCTAGCGTTTCGGAATAGAATTGATCCATCTCGGAAATGCGAAACACCGCGAGCGTCGAATCGGCACGCCAGATCGCTTGCTTGATCGCGGGCACGACGCCGGTAGGATCGACTTCCACGCGCACCATCAAATGAACCGATTCGCCTGCCGAGGGCGTCGCCGCTTGTTGTTCGTAAGGCAGATACCACGTTTCGATCGGATCGCCGGGATCGCCGAAGTCGTGAACGTTTCCCACCACACCGACGACCGTCAGCCACGGTGAGCCAGGCCGCGAGAGACGAACTCGTTTCCCGACGGCGTCTTCGTTGGGCCAGAAGCGCCGCGCCATCGCTTCGCTGACGATGGCGACCTGCTCGCTCGACTCGACGTCGTGATCGGTGAAAACTCTGCCGCGCCGCAAGGGCGTGCCCATCGCGCGAAACAATTCCGGGCTTACCAAACGATGATTGATGCTGAAGGCGCCGCTCGGGTCGCCGTCGCCGAGGCCTTCGACCAACACCGACGCGCCCCAGTTGCCGCCGCCGAGCGGGTTTACGGTGGTCACCGCAGCTGCTCTCACGCCGGGGACTGCTGAGACTTCGCGAACCACATTTTGCACGAGGGCTGCGCGCCGCGGACCGAGCGGATAATTCGCCGCGGCCGGCATGAATTCCATGGTCATCAGGTGATGTGGCTGGAGTCCGAGATCGCGACGTTGCAACCGCTGGAAATTTTGCACCATGAAGCCCGTGCCGGCGAGCAGCACCAACGCCATCGCAGTTTCGGCGATGACGAAACCGCTCAAGGTCCGATTCGTGCCGCGGCTCACGCTGGCGCCCGAGCGTCCGCCTTCTTTGAGCGACTCCGTGGAGTCCTCCGTCTTTCGTGTCAGCGCCGGAACAATGCCCGCGATGCCGCCTGCGAGAAGCGACGCGCAAATCGCAAACGCCAGCACGCGCATGTCGAGTTGCGTCGCGCTCAATCCCAACTGCCTGCCGATGTTGGAGGGCAGCAGAGTGTCGGCAAAGCGATTAAGCCACGTCGCGAACAGAAGTCCGCAGACGCACCCGAGCGCCGCCAGCAACAAACTTTCGATCAGCATTTGTTGAATTTGCCGTCCGCGACTTGCACCGAGCGCCGCGCGGATCGCGTACTCTCTCGCTCGGGTGGCGGATCGTGCGAGCAGTAGATTCGCGACGTTGATGCACGCCAGCAAAAGCAAAAAGCCGACGATGCAGAGCAAGGCGAAGATCGTGCCGTCCTCGTTGTCAGTCAGATTCTGCCGCAACGTGATCCACGCGACCGCGTAGCCGGGAAGCGTTTCGGGATATTGCTGTTTCACGCGTGCGGTCAGCGCGTCGATCGCTAGCTGCGCCTGCGACATCGTGACGCCCGGCTTGAGCCGGCCAAAAACCGCAAAGTCCGCCGCGCGATCGCCGGCGTTCACGGAAAACGGAACCCACACTTGCGCGTTGTAGGGAAAATTGAAGCCGCGAGGCATAACACCGACGATGCGATACGTGTGGTCTTCGATGCGCATCGATTGATCGAGCGCGGACGCAGCCGAGCCGTAGCGTTGCTGCCACAACGCGTAGCTGATCAGCGCGACGCCACTGCCTGTGCCTTGTTTTTCTTCTTCGCTCGTGAAATCACGGCCAAGCGCGGGATCCACTTTCAATGTCGGCTCCCAGCCCTCGGATCGATAAATCACCGAGACCCGCTCGGGCTCATTGCCGTCGAGCAACGTCAGGTCTTCTCCGCGCAGCGCGACGATACCGTCGAAAATTTCGTTCGTCTCGCGCAGCGTGGTGACGATGGGGCTGTGCATGCCGAACGTTCGCGCATGACCGTCGGGGCTGCGCAACGAATCGAGCAATCGCAAGACGCGATCGGGCTCAGGAATCGGAAGCGCGCGGAGGAATGCGGTGTTCGCCAGGCTGAAAATGGCAGTGTTGCCGCCGATGCCGAGTGCGAGCGTCAGTACGACGATTGTCGTGAACGCAGGCGCTTTGCGCAGTAGCCGCAGCGAATAGCGCAGATCCTGCCAAATGGACTGCACGAATGGCATGAGAGCCTCCAGATGCGCGGTTGGCGGTTGAGTTGGGAGTGAGCTGGGCCCTAACCTGAGCTAGACGCGCCAAGCGACATTCCGTTTCTGAGATTTTAGAGCGAAGAATGGTGCGATGGCGACAGCCAGCGATCTGGCCGTTTTTGCTCGCCGAATTACTGCTTCCAGACGACCTTGCCGGCGACGATCGTGGCCATCGGCGCGCCCTTGAATTCGCGGCGGTCGAAGGGCGAATTGCGCGATTTGCTGGGCGAATCCTTCACGTCGTAGGTCCACTTGCGGTCGGTAGAGAAAATCGTGACGTCGGCAGGCTGGCCGGCGGCGAGCGTGCGCTCCATTCCGAGTACGCGGGCGGGGCCCGTGGTGAAAAGCTCGATCATGCGCATTAGCGAAATTCGGCCGGTATGGACGAGCTGCTCGAGCGACAGCGCGATCGCCGTCTCGAATCCTAGAATACCGAACGCCGCGCGATCGAACTCGACATCTTTCAGCGCGGGCTCGTGCGGCGCGTGATCCGTCGCGATGCAATCGACAGTGCCGTCCGCGAGTCCTGCGAGCAACGCGTCGCGATCTTCGCGCGCGGCCAGCGGCGGGTTCATCTTGAAGCATGAATCGTACTGCACGTCTTCGTCGATCAGCGTGAAGTGATGGGGCGTCACTTCGCAGGTCACACGCAGACCTTGTTGCTTGGCGAAGCGTACTTGATCGAGCGATCCTTTCGCCGACAGATGCGCAACGTGCAATCGCGCTCCGGTCAATTGGGCCAGCTGTACGTCGCGCGCGACACAAACCGATTCCGCGGCAGCGGGCATGCCCGGCAATCCGAGCCGCGTGGACGTAACCCCTTCGCGCATCACCGCGCCGGCCGCGAGCGAAACGTCTTCGGAATGCTCGATCACCGGGATCCCGAGCGAGTTGCAATAATCCATCACCTGGCGCGCAAGCTTCGCAGTAGCGATCGGTTTGCCATCATCGCTTACGGCCACGATCCCGGCGTCACGCATCGCCGCAATTTCGGCGATCGCCTCACCTTTACTACCGACCGACGCCGCACCAATCGGCCAGACGCGGACGCTGCCACCAGCCCGCGCGCGATCGAGAATAAATCGCGTCACGCTCGCGTTGTCGTTCACCGGCTTCGTATTCGGCATGCAGCACACCGCGGTGAAGCCGCCCTTCGCCGCCGAACGTGTGCCAGTTTCGATCGTCTCCGAATTTTCCTGCCCGGGTTCGCGCAGGTGCACGTGAATGTCGATAAATCCAGGCGCGACGATCAGTCCACTGGCATCGAAAATTTCCAGCCCATTGGCCGCCGCACCGCCACCCCCGGAAGCTTTTCCCGGCGCTGCGACCTCCTTGATTGTTTCGCCATCCAGCAGGACGTCCATGGCCGCATCCGTTTTCGTCGCCGGATTCAGCACGCGGCCATTCTTAATGAGAAGCATGCGAGGGATCCTTTACGTCCTTTCGGTCGGTCGATCTTCGGTTGCGCGGTTCGTTCGCCTGTGCCGGTGTCGGCGTTTGCACTCCAGCTTCGCCGCCGGATAGTGCGACGTCTTCCCCGCCGCCGGTCGCCAGCAAATAGAGCAGCGCCATGCGCACGGCAATCCCGTTCGTCACTTGCTCGAGCACACACGATTGCGCGCTGTCCGCCACTTCCGGCGTGATCTCAATACCGCGATTCAGCGGTCCTGGATGCAGCACGATCGCGTCGGACTTCGCATGACGCATCCGCTCCGCGCTCAACTGGTAGAGCAAAATGTAATCATTCAGCGAAATGGAAGGCTCATACAGCCGTTCATTCTGCACGCGCAGCGTGAGCACGACGTCCGCATCTTCCAACGCTTCCTCGATGCGAAACACACGCCGCACCTTTGTTCCGCTCGCCGCGCCAAGTTCTTCCAGTTCGCGCGGCACCCACATCGACGGTCCGCACAGCGTGAACTTGCACCCAAATTTTCCCAGTAAGTGGATATTCGATCGCGCCACGCGGCTGTGCTTGATGTCGCCAAGAATCGTGATGTTGAGATTTTCGATCGTGCCCCTGCGGTCGCGAATTGTCAGCGCATCCAGCAGTCCCTGCGACGGATGCTCGTGCGTGCCGTCGCCCGCGTTGATCACCGGAATTTCCAGATGCCGCGCGACAAAGTCCGGCGCGCCCGAAGCGGCATGCCTCATCACCAGAATATCGGGCTTCATCGCATCGAGCGTGTGCACCGTATCGAGCAGCGACTCGCCCTTTTTCAGGCTCGACGCCTCGGCCTGCAGATTCATCGTGTCCGCTCCGAGCCGCGAAGCCGCGGTGCCGAAACTGATGCGCGTGCGCGTCGACGTCTCAAAAAACGCCAGCGCCACGGTCTTTCCGCGCAGCGTCGCCAGCTTCTTTAAAGGATGCCGTTGAATTTCCTGAAAGGATTCGCTGGTATTGAGAAGAAAAGTCAGTTCGTCCGCGTTGAGCGGTTCCAGCGCCAGAAGGTCGCGAAAGCGGTGCGTCACATTGTCACTCGTTGCCGGATTCTACTCCCCTTCGATGGCGTCTAGTCTACACGGTCGACCAGCACAACGCGCTCTTCGTTATCGATCTCTCGCAGCCGCACTTCAATGATTTCCGTCGGGCTCGTTTGCACCACGCGGCCCGTGAACTGTGCCTCGATCGGCATTTCTCGATGCCCGCGGTCGATCAGCACGCATAGCGACACGCGCTTCGGCCGCCCGAGATCGAACAATCCGTTCATCGCCGCGCGAATCGTGCGCCCGGTATACAACACGTCGTCGACAAGCACGAGGTTCATGTTATCGACGCCGAACGAAATGTCCGAGGATTGCAGCACCGCATGCGACGCGACCTTCGACAAATCGTCGCGATACAAAGTGATGTCAAGCGTGCCCACCGGCACATCCACGCCGTCGATCCCGCGCATCGCCTGCGCAATCCGCTGGGCGAGTGGCACGCCGCGCCGCCGAATCCCGATCAGCGCCAGGTGCTTGGTCCCGCCGCTTTTTTCGACGATTTCGTGCGCCAGCCGCTGCAGCGTCCGGTCAATCTCGGGCGCCGACATCAATTGGGCCTTCTCAACGATCTTCATGTCGGGCGTAATCCTAGCATAAGGTGGCGGCACTATCGGAGCGTCGGTTTGGGTGCGAACGGCCCGATTTTAGTTCTTTTATGGGCTCAATCTAAATCGGGCAAGTTCCCGACGAAGATTCGTCGGGAGCATAGCTGAGGTAAGACTGAAAATAGACCGCCAGAAATAAAAGCATCATCCGGACCAATGACAATAGCAATCCAAACGCCTGAACGCCGGCTTGGCACGCGAGGACTTCCTCGAAAGCGGAAACGTAAGCGGTTTTCAACTCGGCGAAAGTGCCGGGCAATTTGCCGGTGAAACCTTCTTGCAGCCGCAGCCCGCTCAAAATTCTTCCCCACTGCTCCATCGTGAAATATTCGTCCATCCCAGACCGAATCGTCCCCGCCATATAATGGGCGTCCGACCGATCAGGCACATCGCCCTTAGTCTCCATCAGAAAATCGTAAAACTCGCAGCAGATTCGGATGGTCACTTCCACCGTCGCCCGATCCTCGGCCGCATCGAAAAAATCCTCCGACTCGCGGAAGATAATCGTTTCCATCCGCGTCCGCAGTTCATCGACATCCGGCCGTGAATTGGGATCCGACATAGAAACTCAATCCGGCACACCTCTGCCATGCGAAAGCGAATCGCAAAATGTTTCACGCAAAACGCGACGTGCTAAACTTTCGCGGTAACCTCACCGGGGCAAACATGACAGCAACTCATTCGCCGATCCGATCGCGCCGAACTCTGTGCTGCAGCGACCATCATACGGCGGCTTTCCTGAAAAAATCCTTTCTCCTCGCCGCAATCGCTGCCGCGATCTCCTTGTCTGTCACGGCAAGTTTCATTCAGACCCAGGCTCAGACGCTGCCTCAAACACGAAAATCAATATCCGTCGCCCAGGCCCGCCCCAAACTCGTCGTCATCCTGGTCGTCGACCAGATGCGCGGCGACTATATCGACAAATTCCGCGCCAACTGGACCGGCGGCCTCAAGCGCCTCGTCGATGACGGCGCTTGGTTTCACGACGCGGCATATCCCTACGCTGCCACGGAAACCTGCGTTGGCCACTCCACGATTTCCACCGGCGCTTTCCCCGCAACGCACGGCATGATCTCCAACGAATGGTGGGATCGCGAGCAGCAGAAAGATGTCACCTGCACCTCCGATCCAAACGTGAAAAGCGTCCGCTACGGCGGGGACACCACCGACGGCGGCGACGACGTCAACAAAATGCTCATTCCGGCGTTCGCCGACGAGCTCAAGTATCAGTCGATCAAGCCAACGCGTGTCGTCACCTTTTCGCTGAAGGCCCGCGCCGCAATCACGCTCGGCGGCCATCAAGGCGACGCCGTGACGTGGTTCGATTCCTCCAAAGGTCTGTGGATGACCTCCAGCGCGTATCCCACCGCCGCGTTCGTCGATGAATATGCGAGGGCGCATCCGGTTTCCGCCGACTTCGGCAAGACCTGGGCGCCGCTCCTTCCCGAATCCGCCTACGCCTACGATCGCACCGCGACCGGCGCGGTCTTTCCTCCCGGCTCAGACCCAGCGCTGCCTCATCCGCTTCGCGGCGCCGATGGAACCGCAAAGCCCGACGCAATTTTCTACGCGCAATGGCAAGCCAGTCCGTTTTCGCAAGCGTATCTCGCCGAAATCGCCGCCGATTCCGTCGACAAACTCCACCTCGGCCGCGGCGCGGGCACGGATTTTCTCAGCGTCAGCTTTTCCTCGCTCGATTACGTTGCACACGCGTTCGGTCCGCGTAGTTGGGAAGTGCAGGACGAACTCGCACGCCTTGATCGCGATCTCGCCATTTTCTTCGCACACCTCGATAAATCCGTTGGCCGCGGAAACTACGTCGTTGCTTTCAGCGCCGATCACGGTGGCGCGCCGATTCCCGAGGACCTGAAAAAGACGGGCATCGATTCTGGTTGGCTCAGCCTGGAAGATGTGCGCAACCGCGCCGAAAAGGCGCTGGAGTCGTTCGATTTCCCCAAGCCCGCAATCGCCAGTGTCGGCGGCGGCGACGTGTACCTCAAGCCGGGCGTGCTCGATAAGCTCCAGTCGCTTCCTCAGGCGTACGACGCGCTGCTGAAAGCGATCGAAAGCGTTCCCGGCGTCGCCAGGGTTTATCTTGCCAACGAAGTCGACGGCCGCCCGGCCACGCTAAATCCGATTCTTCGCGCGGAATCGGTTAGCTTCTACAAACCGCGCAGCGGCGACCTTGTCATCGTTCCCAAGCCTTATTGGCCGTGGGATTACGGCACCGCCAAAAATCCTCGCCGCTACGGCACCACACATGGAACGCCGTATTACTACGATCAACGTGTTCCGGTAATTTTTATGGGTTATGGAATTCAGCCGGGCGAGTACCACGCCGACGCGACGCCCGCGGACATCGCGCCGACGCTCGCTGAAATTTGCGGCATCACTCTGGTTTCGCGCGACGGCCATGCGCTGCCCGACGCATTAGCAAAACCCTTGGCGCGCGCCGCGCGGCCGACGCCGGCACCATAGGACTCCATCACCACAGCTGCGCAGAACAAGGGTAGAGTTAGCGTATGAGTTCGTTTCCAACCGGCGAGCAGCCAACCAAGCCCTACATCGCGCATCCAGGTGTGCGCATCGGACACGTCCACCTCAAGGTCGCCAACCTGGAGCGCTCGATCCAGTTTTACTCAGGCATCCTTGGGTTAAAGATCATGCAGCGCATGGGTGACTCCGCGGCCTTCCTGTCGGCCGGCGGCTACCACCATCATATCGGCTTGAACACGTGGGAGAGTCTCGGCGGCGACCCGCCGCCCGCGGGTGCGACGGGCCTCTACCACACCGCTATCGTGTATCCTACGCGCCCCGCTCTGGCCGAAGTTTTGCGCCGCGTGCTCGCGGCAAAACTTCCGCTCGAAGGTGCCGCCGACCACGGCGTCAGCGAAGCAATCTACTTGCGCGATCCCGACGACAACGGCGTTGAACTCTACTGGGATCGCCCCCGCGATTTCTGGCCCCACGACGTCAAAGGCAACCTAGCGATGTACACCCGCCGCCTCGACCTGGAGAGCCTGCTCAGCGAACCGCCTCCAGTAGCCGTCCCCTCAACCGGTCCCCTCGATTTGTAGGGGAGCTTGCTCCTCCCGACGTAAGCCGCGCACAACTGTTATTGGTAGCGCCGGCGTGCCCTGAGCCGCGAAGGCCATCTGCCGGCGTTTTTCCGAATGCCCCGGCTCTATCCCGATCTTCGGCTCGCCCACCCCCTGTAGATTTTTTTACGATTTTCCCTGATCCACCCCCATGCTACTCTCTCCCGCGCCGTGAACACCGCAGCGGCAGCCGGCCTCAATGTCAACGTAGGCTCACTATGCCTCCGTAACCCTATCATTGCGGCCAGTGGCACCTTCGGCTACGGTCTCGAGTTCGCCCACCTCGTCGATCTCAACCTTCTTGGCGCTTTTGTCGTAAAAGGGCTTTCCCGCGAACCGATCGAAGGCGCTCCCGCACCGCGCGTGGTCGAAACTGCCTCGGGCATGCTCAATGCGATCGGCCTGCAAAACGTTGGCGTTCGCGCCTTTGTGGCGGAAAAACTTCCCGTACTACGAAAATACGTCACGCCCGTACTCGCCAACGTTTTCGGAAATACTGTAGAGGACTACGTCGAAGTTATTCGGACCCTCGAGGACGCCGACGGCTTGGCTGGCTACGAGCTGAACATCTCCTGCCCAAACGTGAAGCAGGGCGGCATGCAGTTCGGCTGCGACCCATCCCTGGTTTCCGAAGTCGTGGGAGCAGCCCGGAAAGCCGCGGCCAAGCGGCCCCTATGGGTCAAACTCTCCCCTCTTGTTACAAGCATTGGACTTATCGCCAGGTCGGCTGCCGAAGCGGGAGCCGACGCCTTGACTGTGGCCAATACTTATCCCGCGATGGCTATCGATTTCCGTACTGGGAAGTCCCGTTTGGGTAATGCAACCGGGGGACTTTCGGGCCCGGCGATTAAACCCATCACCCTCAAGCTGGTATGGGAGGTTGCCAAGGCTGTAAAAATCCCTGTACTTGGGCTGGGGGGCGTAGAGAAGGTGGACGACGTGCTTGATTACCTATCCGTAGGAGCGTCAGCCGTCCAAGTGGGTACCGCGAACTTCGCGGACCCAACCGTCACCCAGCGACTCATCGACGGCCTTGAGGACGCCGTTTTGCGAACTAAAGCGTTTACTATCAAAGAGATAATCCGTTATTTTAGTGCAGAAATCGGTTGACAGACCGAGGTTTTCTTGCTACAATTTTTTGGATGTTCGTAGCATAAAGAACACACTATGAGACGACCATTATTCTTTATCTGGGCTGCACTCCGTTGGGTACCTCTGATGTTCCTCATCGCCCCGGCGATGGAGGCACCCTTGGTGGCTCACCGCAGCGATCCTCCCAAGCCGATCAAGACTTGGGTGGGCAACGCCAGCTGGTATGGGCCGGAATTCAACGGAAAGAAGACCGCCGACGGCGAGCGATTCGACTCCGAATCCCTGACCGCTGCCCATCCTGTGCTGCCGTTCGGCTCGGTGGTGCGCATCGTCAACCCCCGGAACGGCAAGTTTGAAGTTGTGCGTATCAATGACCGGGGTCCTTATCAGGAAGGGCGCGAAATTGATGTATCCTATCGTGTCGCCCGGCAGATTGGATTGATTCACTCGGGCGTCACGCAGGTCCGGCTCGAGTTGATGCAGCTGCCCGAGAAGCGGTAGTCAAAGTCGCCGGGGCGGCAGTCCAGCGACGGGTCCGAATCGGCTGCCTGGACAAACTTGAACTTCGACGCCCATCCGCGAAGCAGCCTGATCGTAGCTCTCGACTTTGACTCGTTGAATACCGCGGTCAAGTTTGCCAAGCAAATTGCCGATCTCGTCGGCATGTTCAAAATCGGCAGCCAGCTTTTCACCGCTGCCGGTCCGGCCGCGATCAAAGAAATTTCCGCGCTCGGCCCGGGCATTTTTCTCGATCTGAAATTCCACGACATTCCGAACACGGTCGCGGGCGCGGTTTTGTCGGCCGCCGCCATGACGGGCATTCAGTTGGTCAACGTACACGCCCTCGGTGGAAGCGCGATGCTGCACGCCGCGGCGCAAGCAATCAGTGCGGGTCAGCCAATGGGCGCTGATCGTCCGCGCTTGCTCGCCGTCACGGTGTTGACGAGCATGGATCAGAAAACAATGCGCGAAGTAGGAATCGGCGGTCCGCCGAAATCGCGCGTCGTGAAACTCGCGAAGCTTACAAAAGCCGCCGGAGTTGATGGCGTCGTCGCCAGCGTGCAGGAAGCGCGCTCGATTCGCAAAGCCTGCGGCCGCGATTTTCTGATCGTGACTCCCGGCGTGCGCCCCGTCGCAAACTCCGAAAACGGCGCGCCCACTAGATCCGATGACCAGGCCCGCACCGCAACCCCCACCGAAGCCATCAAAGCCGGCGCCGACTTCCTCGTCGTAGGCCGCCCCATCACCGCCGCCCCCGAGCCACGCGCCGCCGCCCAATCCATAGTCGACGAAATCGCCGCCGCAAAATAACTTTCATCGTCACTCCGCTTTTCGCAGCTTGCGCCGCCTGGCCACAATTTTGTACGGCGCAGCACTGCTTCACCCTGGCTTTCGAAGTGTGCCACAAATGCCCAGGCTCGTTCGTTCACTTCCCTCCGCCGAACAGAGACGTCGCGTGATAGGGTGTTGCACCGTGACTCCTGAAGCGAACCCGACTGCCGAGCCCCGGTTGCGATCGAATTCGCTCGGGCTTTCGGAATTGGTGTTTCAGGGCGTGACGCATATTGCGCCTGCCAGCAACGTCATCTTCGCGTTTCCGATCATCGCGCTGAAAGCCGGGCCGGCAATGCCGCTCTCGCTGTTCTTGGCCACAATTGTTTGCCTGCTCATCGGGAACAGCGTCTCGCAGTTCTCGCGCTACATGCCATCCAGCGGCGGCTACTACTCCTTTGCGACCCGTGGACTCGGCAGCCGCATCGGCTTCATGGCGACGTGGAGTTATCTCGTCTACGAAATCCCGGGCAACGCGGGACTTACCGGCTTTCTCGGCTACTTCGTTTCGGAAACGCTAATGACGGAATTCAAAGTGAACGTCCCGTGGTGGTTGATCGCGCTGGCGACGACAGCTCTGGTCTGGACGCTTACCTATCGCGGCATTCAACTATCTGCCCGTGCCACGGCGGTCCTCGGCGGCATCGAAGTTCTGATCATGCTGGCGCTCGCGGTCACGTTTCTCATTCATCCGGCGCGAGGCTCGTCGTACACCGCGCCACTCGATCCGTCGGCCGCACCCAATCACTTCAGCGGCGTGTTGGCTGGGATGGTTTTCTCGATTCTCGCGTTGAGCGGCTTTGAAGCGCCCGCGCCGATGGCGCAGGAAGCGAAGCGGCCGGCGAGCTTCATCGCGAAGGCCATCACGCTGTCGCTGCTTGCCATCGGAGCGTTTTATCTGTTCACTTCATACTGTGCTGCGATCGGGTGGGGAACCGGGGACATGGCTTCGTTCGCGGCGAATGCCAATCCTTATTACGTAATGGTTCACTCGTTTTGGGGCGCAGGTTGGTGGTTTGTCGTGCTCGCGCTCATCAATAGCGCCGTCGGCGTCGGACTGGCGTGTACCAACGCGACGTCGCGCGTGATGTACACGATGGGACGCGCGGGCTCGCTGCCCTCAAGTTTCGGGCGCGTCCATCCCATTCATCAGACGCCGACGTACGCGATCGCTTTCATTCAGATTTCTTCCACGCTTGCCTACCTGCTGGTGGGGTTTCTGCTGAAGCCCGATACGATTTTCGGATTTCTCGAAACAATTGGCGCGCTTGGGGTGATCGTTCTCTACGTCATGGCGAATCTGGCGTTGACGCGTTACATACGCCGCGAACATCGCGATAAATTTTCGGTGTGGCAACACGCGGCGGCGCCGTGGATTGCAACGTTGGCGCTTTTGCCCGTGCTTTTTGTGACCGTTTATCCGGTACCGGCGTGGCCTTACAACATCACGCCATATCTTTTCATCGCAGCGCTGCTGCTGGGCTTGGTCTACATGAAGTGGCGCGAGTCTCGAGATCCCGGATCATTGGAACGTGCCGCGATGATGCTGACTCGCGGCGTCGGCAATACTCCCGAATGACAGCCCCGATCAAGAACATCATCGTCGGAACCGCCGGGCATATCGATCACGGAAAGTCGGCGCTCGTCGAGGCGCTGACTGGAACGCATCCGGATCGATTGGAGGAAGAAAAGCGGCGCGGAATCACGATCGATCTCGGATTCGCGTTTGCGGAAGACGAAGGGGTGCGGTTCGGTTTCGTCGACGTGCCGGGGCACGAACGTTTCGTCAGCAACATGCTCGCTGGAGCGGGCGGACTCGATCTGGTTTTGCTGGTGATCGCGGCGGATGAATCGATCAAGCCGCAAACGCGCGAACATTTCGATATCTGCCGGCTGCTGGGAGTGAAGCGTGGAGTTGTCGCGCTGACGAAGAGCGATCTGGTCGATGCCGAGACGGCGGAACTCGCGCGGCTTGAAATCGAAGAATATCTCCGTGGCTCATTCCTTGAAAACGCTCCGATCGTTGCGGTCAGTGCCAAAACAGGAGCAGGCCTCGACAATCTAAAACGCGAACTGCGGGCTGCCGCAACGCAAGCCAGCGGCAAAGATGCTTCGCGGCCGTTTCGTCTTCCCATCGATCGAGCATTCACGATTCGCGGTTTTGGTGCAGTCGTAACGGGCACGCTGATTTCGGGTAGTGTCGGTGCCGACGCTCAGGTCGAGCTTTTCCCATCGCGTCAGGTTCTTCGCGTGCGCGGCGTTCAATCGGGTGGAAAAACCGCGACGCGAGCCGTCGCCGGTCAGCGCACCGCAATAAATCTTGCGGGGATCGAGCACACAGCGTTGAAGCGCGGCATGGTGCTTGCTGCGCCTGGGAAATTCCGCACGACGCAGCGAATCGACGCGCGCCTTCAATTGTTGAGTACCGCGGCGCTGTTGAAACAGCGCAGCCGCGTCCACTTTCACTCAGGAACATCGGAGACAATCGCCGAAATATTTTTGTTCGGAACCAAGGAATCTGGAGCAAGAGAACTCGCGCCGGGACAGAACGCGCTGGTGCAGCTGCGCTTGCAGGACGAAATGCTGTTGCTGCCGGGCGACCGGTTCATCGTGCGGCAATTTTCGCCGGTGACGACGATTGGCGGAGGCGTTGTGCTGGACGCGGTCGCGAGACGCTACATTGCGCGCGACAGGGGCCGCGGCGCGTTTCTGGAGACGCTGGAGCGCGGTGACCGAGCGGAAATACTTGCAGCGATGGTTGAACGGTCGGCGCGCGGAATCCGAATCGATGAGATCGAAGCCCGAACGGGCTGGGTCGAGGCCGAGACTTGCGAGACATCCCAAAAGCTCATCGCGTTGAATCGAGTAAAAAATGTTGCCGATCCACTCCTGCTGGTTTCCATGGTGGCCTACGACGACATCCGGAAGGAAATCGCACTGAGCGTCGATGTCTTTCGCAGGGAGAATCCGTTGTCGCCGGGAATAAGCCGCGAGGATTTGCGCGCGAGTATCGGACGGCTGGTACGGCCCGAAACGTTTCGCGCCGCCCTCGAGGAACTTGCGCGCGAGAAAAAAATCGACGTGCAAGGCGAACTCGTCCGGCCCGCGGGTTCGACGGTCCTGCTCGATTCCGAAGAGACGCTGGCGAAGCAACAGATCGAAGGTGCGTTCGCGCAGGCGGGATTGGCGGTGCCGACCGTAAAAGAAGTCCTGGCGAAGTTGAGCGTCGATCCGAAACGCGCCGAACAGATTCTGCAGATTTTGCTACGCGAGAAGGTTTTACTGCGCGTTACGCCGGAGTTGGTTTTTCATCGTGACGCGCTGGCTCATCTGAAAGTGCGGCTTGCTTCGTATAAGAAGGAGAAGGGCGAGCGCATCGCGGTACCCGCATTCAAAGATATGGCGGGTGTGTCGCGGAAATACGCGATTCCGTTGCTGGAATACCTCGACCGCGAGCGGGTGACGCGCCGGGCGGGGGATGAGCGTGTTATCCTATAGCTATCCCCAAGGGAACCCGATTGCTTGCCGTAAGCGATTGCCTGCGCTACATTAAAGGCAGGCTGAAGAGAGCGCGCGAGCAAGCAGGCCGCGTGGAGGTTGCATATGGGTGAATTTAGTCCGATTCATTGGCTCATCGTGTTAGCGGTGATCCTGCTGCTTTTCGGGGGCAGAAAGATTCCCGAGCTTGCCAAAGGACTCGGCGAAGGCATTCGCAGTTTTAAGGATGGAATGGCGGGCACGACGCATCCACCCACGAATCCGCCGCCTACGCAGGCTGCTCCTCCGGCAGAACGGCCGGAAGACAAGAAGGTTTAGCGGTCGGTCGAGGTTTGCGATTTTCTGATTTCGACGAGGCGCTCTTTCACAGAGCGCCTCTTTTGTTGTGTTGCCGGAATCGTACCGGATCGCATACGGTCTTCGATGTACGTTTTGAGGATTGCGACGTAAGCTGCTCATTCCAGGAGACTAAGTGAATCGAAATTTATTCATCAAGGCGTAACCCGGGCAGGCTAGTCTGCATCTATACCTATAACTAACCACTTCGAGGACACACCCCGGGAAGCAGTTAAGGCCTCAACCTTAACTGCTTCTCTTCCTTTTAGGGCTGTTTTTTCCCCAGCTTCCCCTTTGTGAAAAACCTGAAAAAAAGTGATTGGCTTAGCCGCCGCGCGAAGTAATTCGTTCGTTTGCTTATGGTTGCGGATTCTTTTGCGCATCGTTCCACTTTGGGATGGGTTGAGTCTAAAAACAGACAAAGTCAGCCCGACCTGTTAGGGTGTTCAGCGAGTCCGAGGCCTCTATGTGCAGGACAATCCGCGTTGGCGAGAACTGTGTGAACAGGCATCGAAAGAGAAAGACCCCAAGAAATTGCTCGATTTGATAAAAGAGATCGACAAGCTACTGGACGCCAAACTGCACCGACTCGAAGACAATCCACCTCCTCAAAAGTAGTTTCCCTGTCACGGCCCGATTTCACCTATTTCTGTGTCAAATGCATAATCACCCTGTAAAGCGCTCGTAATACGAGACTTGCACGGTCCTAAATTCCGCTGGTTCACTTTGATTCGAGGCTTGAGGCTGGACCAGAATGTTCCTATGTAGCTAACTTACCAGGATAGAGCGGTTTATCAGGGGCGATCGCGAACTATTCGTTGTTGTAGCCGAGTTCGGCTAGGGCGTGGGTTAGGCGGGATAGCGGCAGGCCGACGACGTTGAAGTAGCAGCCCTCAATGCGGGGGATGTAGCGGCCAGCTTGGCCCTGGATGGCGTAGGCGCCGGCTTTGTCGAAGGGTTCGCCGGTCGCGAGATAGCTTTCGAAGTCTTCGGGGGACAGTGTGGCGAACTGGACTTGGGTCGATTCGGCGAAGGAGCGGCGCTCGATGTCGGGCAGACGGATGAGGCTGACGCCGGTGATGACGGAGTGCGTGCGGCCGGAAAGGGTGGCGATCATGTGGCGCGCGTCGTCGGTGGTGCGGGGCTTGCCGAGGATGTGGTTGTCGATGAAGACGGCAGTGTCGGCGGCGATGACGATGGCGGGGCCGACCGAGCGGGCGGCGACGAGTTCGGCTTTGGCGTCGGCGAGGCGCTGGACCATGGCTTCGGCCGATTCGCCGGGGATCGGGGTTTCGTCGATGGCGGAAGAAACGACGGTGAATGCGAAGCCTGCGTTGTGGAGGATTTCGGCGCGGCGGGGAGAGGCCGACGCTAGGATGAGCTTGGTCGGTGGCACGGCACGGCCAGAATACATTATGTGCCGAGTGGAAACAGCTGTGCGGAGGGGCAGGAGCGCTCGTGGGAGGTCGAACTTGACGCGGCGAGGAGTCGATCAGGTGCGCGCGATGCAGGGACGGAATTGACGCCGCAACCTGTTGGCGAACTCAATCGATTTTTGGGCCCGGCGATTATCGGGTTGGCGATGTTGAGTTACATCCGCAGGAAGGCTGCGATTGGCGGATGGCTGTTTTTTTTCTTTGGCGAGGCGTATATCGGAGTGGTGTTCGGCGTTGTCGCCAGCGTTCCGGTTGTTGCCGCCGCATTTCCCGCAGAGCCTAGTATCCCAACGCCAAATGCGCGGCTGATTGCGATGGTCGTTTTACTCCGGCTTTTTGGCTATCTGATCATCGCCGTAGCTTCGACACTTTTGCTGAAGCAGCGAAATTCGATTTGGGTTGAGCGACTTCGTTTTGCGATTGGGGCGGCGCTGTTGGTGAACGGGATTGCAGTGGTCGTCGATAAGTTTTATTTCCCGGGCACTTTTGTTGGAAATCTGGGTCGATGGCTGGTCCTGCTAGCTTGGCTTGTTTATTTCTTTGTATCGGTGCGGGTGCGGATGGTGTTTTTCAGCAAGACGTGGGGAGAGATGCCGGCGGCGAAGATTCTTGAGTAGGAGTACGGAAGGGACCGAGCGACAAAGGGCGTAGGGCCTCGCGGACTGCGCCCCGCGCAACAGGTGTTACAGGACTACGGATTCCTGGTATTCGCCGAAGATTTGGCGGAGGGTGTCGGAGATCTCGCCGACCGTGGCTCGGGATTCGACCGCTTTGAGGATGGCCGGGATTAAGTTCTCGGTGGTTTTGGCGCGGCGGGATAATTCCTGCAGGGATGCGGCGGTGCTCGCGGCGTTTCGCTTGGCGCGCATCGCCTGAAGGCGGGCTACCTGATCGCGTTCGATTTGGGGGTCGATGCGGAGGGTGGGGACTCCTTTTTCCTCTTCGGCGATGAAGTCGTTTACGCCGACTACGATTTGTTCCTTTTTTTCTACGGCGCGCTGAAAGTCGTAGGCCGCCTTCTGGATTTCTCCCTGAACAAAGCCGGATTCGATGGCTCGGAGCATGCCGCCCATGGCGTCGATTTTTTTGATATAGGAGCCGGCGGTGTTTTCGATTTCGTTGGTGAGCGATTCGATCGCGTAGGAGCCGGCGACAGGATCGATCGTGTTGGTGACGCCGGTTTCGTGGGCGATGATTTGCTGGGTGCGGAGGGCGATCAGCGCGGCGTCTTCGGTGGGAAGAGCGAGAGCTTCGTCGAGCGAGTTGGTATGGAGCGACTGGCAGCCGCCAAGGACGGCGGCTAGCGCCTGGATGGCGACGCGGACGATATTGTTTTCGGGCTGCTGCGCGGTGAGCGAGGAGCCGGCGGTTTGCGCGTGGAAGCGAAGGAGTAACGATCGAGGATCGCGCGCGTCGAAACGTTCGCGGATGATTTTGGCCCAGAGGCGGCGGGCGGCGCGGTATTTGGCGATTTCTTCTAGTAGGTCGCTGTGCGCGTTGAAGAAGAAGGAAAGCTGCGGCGCGAATTCATCGACGGTGAGGCCGGCTTCGATTGCGGATTGCACGTACGCGATCGCGTTGGCTAGCGTGAAGGCGACTTCCTGCACGGCGGTCGAGCCGGCTTCGCGAATGTGGTAGCCGGAAATGGAGATGGTGTTCCAGCGCGGGAGTTCGGTGCGGCACCAGGCGAAAACGTCGGTGACAATGCGCATCGCGGGGCGCACCGGATAAATGTAGGTGCCGCGGGCGATATATTCCTTGAGGATGTCGTTCTGCACGGTGCCGGAAAGCTTTTGAAGGTTGGCACACTGATTTTTCGCGACGGCGACGTATAGGCAGAGGAGAATTGCGGCGGTGGAGTTGATGGTCATCGACGTCGAGACTTTTTCGAGCGGGATGCTGTCGAAGAGGGTCTGCATGTCTTCGATGGAGTCGATTGCTACGCCGACTTTTCCGACTTCGCCGAGGGCGAGCGGGCTGTCCGAGTCCATGCCGATTTGCGTGGGGAGGTCGAAGGCGACGGAGAGACCACTCTGGCCTTTGCTCAAGAGATAGCGGTAGCGCTGATTGGATTCGGCGGCGGAGCCGAAGCCGGCGTATTGGCGCATGGTCCAGAGTCGGCCGCGGTACATCGAGGGGTAAATGCCGCGGGTGTAGGGCGAGTCGCCGGGGTAGCCGATCGATGCTTCGGGATTCTCGCCGGCTAGATTTTCTGCGGTATAGAGACGATCGATCGGAAGCCCGGAGAGTGTGGTGAATTTATCTTTGCGTTCTTTTGGTTCGGGCATCGGCTAGAGCTTTCGGGCTCGACGGAAAGAGCTGACGGCGAAAAAGATGAAAAGAGCGGCAACCAAGAATGGGAGCGCAAGGAACCAGCGAGCGGCGTCGCGGGTGGTGTAGGCGCGCAGCGTGAGGTTCAACCAAGCGACGGCGAGAATGGCGAAGATGGCGCCCGTCACTTCGTAGAAGAGTTGTTTTAGCGTTCGCCAGAGGCGAGCGAAACCGCTTTGAGGGGTGGGCGTTACTGTTGGAGAGGTGGTTGCCACTCGTTCATTCTAGCGCAGAGGTAAGATTAACGATGTGTGGTGAGCTTCTCGCGAGCAGGAAAGCCAAGAGCCGGAAAGGATGTTGGCGCTACCATTCCGTGCGCCGGGCGCGGTTGCTTCGGAATTGGCGTAGAGTGGCGTAGCGTGGCTCAGGATCGGCGTATGAGAGAAAATTCGCAACTTTTTTCCTGTGAACAAGAATTTTGGCGCATGGCGTGGAGTCTTGCGGGTTGCGCTTGCGTGGTGTTGTTGTTTGCGAGCTGGCTGGTGGGGGCGCCGCAGTTTCGTGAGAGTTGGAGTCAGGGTGCGGCGGTGAAGACTGCTATGGTCCACGGATCGGTGAGGAATGCGGGGGGAGAGCCGGAAGCGGGGGCGACGGTTTTTCTGGAGGACGAGAAACACACTGTTCAAGCGCAGGTGATAACCAAAGACGATGGGGCGTTCAAGCTGACGACCGAGCGGGCCGGGACGTACGTCGTGCGCGCGCAGAAGGCGGGGTGGACGGGCGATCAGAGCGAACCGATTCGTTTGGCCGCGGGTGAAACGAAACGCGTAGATTTGGTGATGGAGAATTCAGCGCAAGCGCCGACTTTGCAGCCCGACGCGGGAAAAACTGGAGCGAGCGCGAGCGACAACAAGAACGCAGCGGCTGGTGCGAATGGGCTTGAGTTCAGCGACGAGCCGAATTTTACCGTAGCGGGAATTACGGATCGTTCGAATCTTGGGCTGCACGGATCGGACACTACGGCCCGGACGAGCGATGCGCTGGCGCGCGAGACGGCGGGGTTGAAGTCGGAGGATGCGGAGAAGCGGGCGAATGCGGATGCGGCGGCGTTGAAAAAATATGCGCCAGCGATGGAGGCGCAAGCGAAAGGCGATTTTGCGGCGGCGCGCGACTTGACGCAGAAGATTTTGGCGCGCGGCGACGATGCCGAAGGGCATCATCTGCTCGGCGACATCGACGAGCGCGCGAACGATCCGCTGGGTGCAGTGCGGGAGTATGAGCGAGCGGCTCGGATGTATGCGAGCGAGCAGAATTATTTCGATTGGGGCGCGGAATTGCTGTTGCACAAGGCGCCGCAGCCCGCGGTGGAGGTGTTTGGCAAGGGCGTGAGTTTGCATCCGCAGTCGGCGCGCATGCTGGCGGGACTGGGCGCGGCGCAGTATGCGGTGCGGTCGTATGAAGATGCGGCGCGGAGTTTGTGCAAGGCTGCGGATTTGAAGCCGGGGGATACGGCGGCTTATTCATATTTGGGGCAGATGGAAAAGACTGTGGCGGGGCCACTGGGTTGCGCGGACGAGAAGTTGGCGGAGTTCGCGCGAGAACAGCCGGCGAATGCGGTGGCGAATTATTATTATGCGATTTCGTTGATGAAGCGGGGAAAAGAAGAGCGAAATGGCGAAGACTCTCGGGTGGCGCAGACATTGCTCGAGAAAGCGGTCTCGCTGAAGCCGGATTTTGGTGAGGCATTTGTGCAGCTGGGAACGGTGTATGCGGATCGCGGGGATTTCGCGGAGGCGATTCGGAATTATCAGCGGGCGATCGCGGTTAGTCCGCAATTGAGCGATGCGCGATATCGGTTGAGCTTGGCTTACAAGCGAACAGGGGATGAGGCTGGGGCGAAACGGGAGTTGGCGGCTTATCAGGAGGCGGTGAAGACCGAGAGCGCGGCGGCGGAGCAGCAGGGGCGGGACTTGAAACAGTTTCTGGTGATTTTGAAGAATTCGCCGGGAAGTACGAAGTAGGTTTGCACAGAGCGACGGAGGAAACCTGGTGGATGTCGGGGAAACCCGCATCCTTTCAAAGCCAAAAGGGTGCGGCACCCAGGAGAACCTCGCTACTTTGGTTTGGGGGTGAATTTGTCGACGATGCCGGCGCCTTCGCGGATGGTCAGGATTTGATTTGGTTTGACCTGTGTGAACGTTTCTGTTTTTTGCGTGGTGGGCCACTTCACTTCGATGGCGTCGATGAGTTGCGCTTTGCCTACGCCGAAGTGCAGGCGGAGGTCTCCTTGCGACATTACGCTTGAGCCGCTGTGAACTTCGTCGATCTGCGCGTGAGTGCCGGTGACGACGCGGACGCGAGCGCCGATCGCGGTGCGATTACATTTTGTGCCAATGAGCTTGAGCTTGATCCAGTTTTGCTTGTTGCCGCCGTCGTTGCGCAAGAGTGACGGCAAATCGTTCATGTTGAGGATGAGCGCGTCGATGTCGCCGTCGTTGTCGTAGTCGCCGAACGCGGCGCCGCGGCTGGAGAATTTTTCGGAGACGCCGGGACCCATCGTCGCGGAAACATCCTTGAAGCGGCCGCCGCCGAGATTTTTGTAGACGAGGCGCGGATTCTTGAATTGCTGGCCGGTGTCGTGGCCTTCGATTTCCGGATAAACGTGACCGTTCACCTGCAGGATGTCGGCCCAACCGTCGTTGTCGTAGTCGATAAAACCGCAGCCCCACGCGACATATTGATTGTTGATGCCGACGCCGGACGCGAAGGTGACGTCGGTGAAGGTGCCGTCGCCGCTGTTGTGATAGAGGTTGCAGGTGTCGTCGGCGAAATTTGTTTTGAAGATGTCGAGGAAGCCGTCGCAATCGTAGTCGGCGATACCGACGCCCATGCCGGCTTGCTCGTGGCCGTCTTCGCTGTAGGCGACGCCCGCGACGACAGCTTGATCGGTGAACGTGCCGTCGTGATTGTTGCGGAAGAGAATGCTCGGCTGCGAATCGACGGCGACGTAGATGTCGGGCCAGCCGTCGTTGTCGAAATCGTAGGAGACCGCGGTGATCGAGTAGCGCGGGCCAGGCTTGAGGATGCCGGCTTTTTCGGTGACGTCGGTGAATGTGCCGTCGCCATTGTTGTGAAAGAGGATGTTGGTGTCGCCGGGAAGCCCGCGCGGGCCGCACATCGTGGGAATGCCTTTCCATTGGCACACCGGCGGCTCGGTTTTCGACGGCGTGGTTTCGGGATCGAGCTTGATGTAATTGCAGACGAAGAGATCGAGACGGGAGTCGCGATCGTAGTCGATCCAGGTACAGCCGGCGCCCCAGCGGAACTCTTCTTTGTAGAGGCCGGCTTTCTTTGTGACGTCGGTGAAGGTGCCGTCGCCGTTGTTGCGAAACAAAATGTTGTGGCCCCAGAAGCAGCAGAAGAGATCGTCCCAGCCGTCGTTGTCGTAGTCGCCGACGCAGACGCCAGTCTGCCAGCCGGTGCGCGCGAGGCCGGATTTCGCGGTGACATCGGTGAACGTGCCGTCGCGATTATTTTTGTAGAGATGCGAGGTCGGCTCTTCGCCGGGTTTCCAATTTGCGTCGAAGCGCGTGCCGTTGGTGAGGTAAATGTCGAGCCAGCCGTCGTTGTCGTAGTCGAAAAAGGCTAGGCCGCTGCCTTTGGCTTCGAGGATGTATTTTTTGTGGTCGACGCCGCCCCAGACGTTGGGCGAGGTTAGGCCGGCTTCCCGGGCTACGTCGATGAATTGGACGGGCGAGGTTGCGGTGGTCGCTGCGGCTGACGCCTTTTTTGGTGCTTGCGCGGCTTCGAGAATCAGCGAGCGATTCCATTTCCAGAGCGGTGTGGCGAGCGCTTCGAGTAGGCCGGCACTGAGCCCGACGAGCGACGAACCGAGAAAACGGCGGCGCGGGAAATTCATCAGTGGCTCGCCGCCTTTGGGGCGGGTGTGGGCGTGGATGATCGCGCTGGCGCGAACTTCGGGAATTTTCGCGGCACGATGCCCGAGCCTTCTTTCACCGCGATGATGCTGTCGATCGGTACATTTGTGAGGCGGTCAATTTGTCCGCTGGGCCACGTGATTTCCAGCGAATCGATTTTCGCGCGCTTGCCCAGGCCGAACGCGATGCGCGGATCGTTGGCCGACATGTAGCCCATTCCACCTTTGACTTGCTCGACGTGCGTGATGCCTTCCGCCGTGAGTTGAAGCGAAGCCCCGATCGCATCGCGATTCGATTTTGTGCCGATCAGCAATATTTCGAGCCAGTGATTGGCGGTCGCGCCCTCATTGTGCAGCAAGCTCGGCGCGTCGCCGCGATTATTGGTCACGACGTCGATGCCGCCGTCGTTGTCGTAGTCGGCGGTCGCGAGTCCGCGTCCCGCGATGGGCCTTACGAAATCTGGACCAAGCTGGTCCGATACTTTTTCGAATTGACCTTTGCCGAGATTTCGAAACATGAGCAGTGGTTCCTTGTACTGCACCTCGCCGTGATAGAGATTCACATTGTCGAGCATCGCGCTGTTGAGTTGCAAAATGTCGGGCCAGCCGTCGTTGTCGTAGTCAAGAAATTTCATCGAGACGCCGCTGAGCGTGATGGCTTTGTTGCCGATGCCGGATCTGTAGGTGTAGTCGTCGAAAGTGAGCCCGAGATTGTTGTGGTAGAGGCGATTGAGTTCGAAATCGAGATGCGTGACGTAGATATCCTGCCAACCATCGCCATCGACATCGGCGGCGTCGATGCCCATGCCGGCTTCGTAGCGGCCATCTTCGCTGGCGGCGATGCCAGAAATCAGTGAGACGTCCTGAAACGTGCCGTCGTGCTTGTTGAGGAAAAGAAAATTCGGCCACGTGTCGTTTGCGATGGCGATATCGGTCCAGCCGTCGTTGTTGAAGTCGGCGAGAACCACGCCCATGCCTTTTGATTCAGGCTTGCCGACGCCCGAGGAATCGCTGACATCGGTGAACGTCCCGTCGTGATTGTTGTGGTAGAGCTTCGTTTTCTGGCCTTTGTAGTTTCCGGGATTGCAGTAGGAGCGATAGCCGGGACGGCGTTCCCCGCACCACAAATTATTTTTCGGCGACCACTCGATGTAATTCGTGACGAGCAGATCGAGGTAGCCGTCTTTGTCGTAGTCGAACCAGCCGGCACTGGTCGACCAGTTGCCTTGGTCGGCGACGCCGGCTTTCGCGGTGACGTCGGTGAATGTGCCGTCGTGGTTGTTGCGATAAAGAATCGCGCGGTCGTAGCCGGTGACGTAGAGATCGGGCCAACCGTCGTTGTCGAAATCGCCGACGGCGACGCCTTGGCCGTAGTGGCCTTCACCGCCGACGCCGGCTTTGTCGGTGACATCGGTGAATGTGCCGTCGCCATTGTTGTGATAGAGCGCGGAGCGCAGCGGGTGTGGCGGTTTGTAGATGTCGGTAGCGGCGGATTGCACGAAGTAGAGATCGAGCAGGCCGTCCTGGTCGTAGTCGATCCAGCCGACGCCTGTGCCCATCGTTTCGAGATAATATTTTTCTTCGGTTTGCGTGGAGTCTTGCACGAAGGTGATGCCGCTTTGCGGGCGGACGTCGACGAAGCGCACTGGAATTGCCGGCTCGGGCGATTTTTCTTTTACGGGTTTTGTGGCGCTCGTCGCTCTTGGGGCCTGAGTTTTTTGCTGCGAAGCTGCGACGTTCCAAAGGCTGGCGGTACTGACCGCCAGAAGTACAGCGATGGCGGCGCACGCCGAAATCGCGCCATAACAAACGCCGCCAGTGAAATTCTTTCGCTGCGTCATAGCGTGCGATCGGCGACCGAGAGGGCAATCTGCAGAAATTGCTGGCGGGCGTCGGGCGGCATCGGTTGATTGAGCGTCGACGGGCGTTCGGGCGCCTGCGAGAGTGCTTGCTCGATTCGATTCACGTCGAGACCGCCGGCGTTGCTTCCCTTGAAGCGATTCAAGACCTCACGCGCCTTCGCGATTTCCCCGGTCTGATAGTAAAAAATGCCGAGCGTGGAATAGCTGCCGGGCCACTCGGGCAAAAGATCGACGGCGCGCTCCAAACGCTCTGCCGCTTGTGGCGTTCTGCCTTCGAGAACGGAAACGATACCGAGTCCCCACAAAATTTTCCCCGAACCGGGAATGCGCGTAAGGCCCTGCCGCAATGTTGCTGCTGCGGCATCGACGTCTTTCCCGCGCAGCTGCACCAGCGCGAGTGACAAATAATATTGATCGTTGTCGGGATTGCGATGAATCGCATCGCGGAAGATTTCGGTGGCCTTCGCGGTTTCGCCGAGGTGCGTGTAAATGTCGCCCAACAGAGCGAGATAGGTATCGTCCTCTTGCGCCTTTTGCGAAACCAGTGTTGCGGTATCCAGTGCCTGCTGGTACAGCCCTTTACGAAAATACGCGTCGGCGAGGTCAAATTTCACATCGTCGGAATCGGGATTCGCCTTCAGCGACGTTTGAAAATGCTGGATCGCGTCGTCGTACAAACGGTAACGCGCCAGGAGCACGCCGACTCCCGCCTGTGTTCGAAAATCGCCAGAGCTGAGCTGATCGAGCTGTGAGATGGCTTGCCGCGCATCGGCGAGCTTCCCGAGCTTGAGGTTGGCTTCGGCCAACAAATACAAATTTTGCGGCTGATCCGGATGCTTCGCGATCTCGTCGGTCAATTGTTTCAGGTCCATCTCGGCGCGATCATGTTCCGAAAGATTCGAACGCGTGCCGACATAGTCGAAAAGATTTTGGTAAGGGTATGGACCGGGCGCTGCGTTTTTCGATAGCGTCTGGAACACATTCAAATCGCGCTCGGCAGCTTCGTTTTGATGAAGATTGCGCTCGACCATGGCAAGCTTGTAGTAACCAGCGGCCGGATCCTTGCTCACCTTGACGTACCTGCGCAGCAGCGGCGCGGCCTCGTCGAATTTCTTCGCGTCGATGCGAAGATTCGCCAGCTCCAACAGCGCCTCCGGCATATCGGGTTTGTAGCGCAGCGCCTGCTGCAGTAATTCTTCCGCGCGCGCCTTGTTCCCCTGGCGCTCTTCGATATAGCCCAAATTGAACAGGCACGACGCATTGCGCGGATCTTTCTTCAACCCGGCCTCGAAATATTTGCGGGCTTCGTCAAAGCGCCCAAGATGGCGATACGAAAGCCCCATGAACGCGTAGGAAGAGGCCGATGGATCGACGTCGATCAGCGCCTTGAATACGTCGATCGCTTTCTCGTCCTTGCCCGACATGAAATAGCTTTCGCCAAGCGCCGCGCGAAGATCGGAGCGCTTTGGCGCGAGCCGGATTCCGGATTCAAGCAGCGGAATCGCATCTTCAAAATAGTTTTGCGTCATGCTGACGCGCGCCAGCAGAAAAATGATGTCGGTATTTTCGGGTGCCGCTTTGTGCGCGCGGACGAGCAAGTCCAGCGCGTCGGATGATTTGCGCTGGCGAAAATAAATTTCGGCGAGCAGGTATTGCGTTTCGGGAGATTCGGGACGCAGTTTGAGGGCGCGGTTCAGCGCGAGCTGGGCGTCGCTGTCTTTGTCGTTGTGAATGTACGTTTGCGCCAATGGAAAGAGCACATCGAAGCTGTCGGGTTTCAGCGCGTTCGCCTTTTCGAGTTCGAGCTGAGCGGCTTTGTATTGTTTGTTGGTGGCGAGCACGACGCCAAGTTCGGTGTGGAATTCGGCGTCGTCTTTGTGCTGCACGGAAAATGTGTTGGCCAGGTGCAGGCCTTCGGTGGCGTGGCCGGAGGCGAAAGCGTTGCGGACGGCTTCGATCTGCCGCGAGGGATCAGCCGATGTCTGACCGGTGGGCTGCTTGCCGGCTGGCGACGCCGCGGTTTGCCCGGCGGCTTCGGCCCACGTGCCGGCCGGGATCGCGAGAAATACCGGTGCGATCAGCGCTGCTGCCGCGAGCGCAACCGTCATTGCGCGGCGAATTGCTTCGCTAACGCATCGCTCTCCACTGAAAAATAATCTCAATCGCAAGCTATTCCGATGGGGCGGGTCCCGAGGAATCTCCCAGGATCAATTCTGCTGGAATTTGATATTCCCTGCCATGAGGTTTCGACGCAGCCGACAATTCGTGGAGCGCATCCGCCGCCATTTGTCCTAGCATGTCGCGGTGTACATCGACAGTCGTGATCGAAGGATTGCTATACTCAGCGAGCCGCGTGTTATCGAACCCTGTTACGGAAATATCCTGCGGCACGCGCAATCCCGCTTTCAGCAATCCCTTTAGAACTCCTACGGCCGTCAGATCGTTCACCGCCATCACCGCCGTCGGGCGCGGAGATAGCTTGGCAATCTGCTGCCCCGCCGCAAGCCCGCCTTCGAAGCGAAGGTCGCCGGCGATCACGGGTCCCGGCTCGAGCTTCAGATCGGTCATACATTTTTCGTAAGACTCGAGCCGCGCGACGTTCGATTTCAGCTTCGGGCGCCCCGCAACAAACGCAATCCGACGATGCCCCATCTTGTGCAGATATTCGACGATCTGCTTCATTCCGGAAAAATAATCGATGCGCAGCTTGCTCACGTGCCCGCGCGCTGGCGCGAGATCCAGAAACGTAACGGCGATCCGTCTTCGAGCGAGTTCGTGGATCAAACGCAGGCTGATTTCCGACGTCATGATCGCCACGCCGCGAACGTTGTGCTCCATCATGCGCTCGGCGGCTTCCTGGGTTCGCCGGGGATCGTAATTTGTATCGCTCAAAATCGCGTCGTAGCCCAGCTGTCGCGCGCGTGTTTCGAAGCCTTTCACGACCTCCGGGAAAAATGGATTGACGATATCCGAAACGATAATCCCCAACGTGCGGCTGTCGCGCGAAGCCAAATGGCGCGCGTGCGCGTTCGGAAAATAGCCAAGTTTTTTGACCGCGGAGAGTACCACGTGATGGGTCCGACGCCCAACTTTTCCCGTTTTATTCAGCACATTGGAGACGGTTGCGGTGGAAACGCCAGCCGCCTTGGCGACATCGCGAATCGTAAGAGCCATAGAGGGTTGCGCCGTCCTCGAAACAGCCGGGCCATCCGAGAAGGCGCAGTATAGAAGAAAAAAAAATGCTTGACAATGAAAGACGGCACATGCTATTTCAGCAACACTAGGTTAAGCGGTTAAGTTGTCTGGGGGTTCTGTCAAGGTGAAGCGGTTTACATCCAGTCCTCCTCTGAGGGGATCTCCAGTAAGCGTTATCTCTTTGCTGTAGCGGCGAGAGCAACTTGCTCTGCGTCGCATCGCTGCGTGTACACAGCGCCCTGCTTGGCGTTTTTCGGGGAAGCGGCAGGCTGACCTTTTGTGACACGCCTTTTACGCGGTCGAGGATGCAGTTCGGGCCTGGCAGTTCTTAGGAGGAATGTGATGAGAAGTACGCCCGTTTCAGAGTTGATCCGGCGAGCATCCTTGGCGTTGGTTGTTGGCGCCTTCGTTCTGTTCTTGACGAGTTTGCCGTTGCATGCCCAGGTCGATACCGGCGCCATCCTTGGCACGGTCACCGACGCTTCGGGCGCCGAAATCCATGGCGCCACTGTTACCATGACCAATGAGGGCACCAACGCTACCCTCTCCACCACCTCTGGCAACGATGGCGGCTACAAATTCACGCCGCTCCCAATCGGCCAATACACCGTCACGGTTACCTTCCAAGGTTTCACGACCACGACTCAGCGCCACATCACCGTCAACGTCGGCGCCGAGGTCGTCGCCAATTTCACCCTCAAGCCTGGCGCCGTCAACGAAACGATTGAAGTCGCTTCGACAACGCCCGTCCTCGAAACGCAGGATGCCTCGGTCGGGCAGGTCATGGATTCGCGCAACGTCGACAACCTTCCGTTGAACGGGCGCAACTTTACCTTCCTCGCGCAGCTGTCCGCCGGTGTGAATACTCCCCAGGCCGACACGCGCGGCAACGCAGCGAGCGGCGCCTTCTCGGCCAACGGCCTGCGCCCCGCCCAGAACAACTACCTGCTGGACGGCATCGACAACAACTCTGACACGGTGGACTTCCTCAACGGCACGAACTACGTCGTGCTGCCACCGCCCGACGCGATTCAGGAATTCAAGGTACAGACTTCCGATTTCAGCGCGGAATTTGGCCGTTCCGGCGCCGCAGTTCTGAACGCCACGATTAAATCCGGAACCAACAGCTTCCACGGCGCTGCCTGGGAATTTTTCCGCAATGATAAGTTGGACGCGGCCGACTTCTTCGAAAACGCGCACAACATCGAAAAGGGCGAGTTGCGACAGAACCAGTTTGGATTCACTGCAGGTGGCCCGGTGGTGATTCCGAAACTGTTCAACGGCCGGAATAAAGTGTTCTTCTTCGGAGACTACGAAGGCCTCCGCCGCGTGCAGGGCACCGTTCTCACGGGTTCGGTTCCTAGCGAAGCGGAACGCGCCAGCGGCTACACCAACTTCCAGGACCTCATCGCCGCGCAGTCCGGCTCCGTTACCGACGCTCTCGGCCGCACCATGCCAGTCGGCACGATTCTCGACCCCGCGACCACCCGCCAGATTTCGCCCGGCGTCTACGTTCGCGATCCGTTCGGAACTTGCGGTTCCGCTCCCGCCGGATTTGCCTTCAGCGTTGCAGGCTGCGGCTTGAACAACATCCCGTCCACCCGGCTCGATTCCAACGCGATCAAGCTGCTCAATCTTTATCCGGCGCCGACGACCAACGCCCCTGGTTCTTTGCTCTCGAACTTCGCCAACTCGCCGTCGCTGTTCGAGCATCGCAATTCCTTCGATGCCCGCATGGACTTCAACCTCAACGAAAAGAACCAGATGTTCTTCCGCTTCAGCCTCGTGGATGACCCGCAATTCATCCCCGGCATTTTCGGCGGAGTGGCGGACGGTGGCGGCTTCCAGCAGGGCGATCAAACCGCCAACGCGCAGCAGAGCGCTTTCAGCTACACGCACACCTTCTCGCCGACCCTCATCAACGTGGTTCGCGCGGGATTCAACTATCTCCACACTTCGCGCGTTTCGCCTTCGGCCAACGACCTGACCGACATCCCATCCTCGTTCGGCATCCAGGGCATTCCGCAAGAGTCGCTAAACGGCGGTCTCCCGGCCTTCGGCATCAACGGCCTTTCGACCCTGGGCAGCAATGCGTTCTTGCCCTCGGACGAAGTCAGCTCGACCTTCCAGCTGACCGATGACGTCACCAAGATTCTGGGCAAGCACACCTTCAAGATGGGCTTCGAATGGCAGCACGTGAAATTCTCCACGTTGCAGCCACCCTGGTCGCGCGGTGAATTTGACTATAACGGTGACTACACCGAAGTTCCGACGGTAGACAGCGGCAACACCGGCCGGGCCGACTTCCTGCTCACGCCAACGCTATCGAGCGTCCCCGGCGGCATCGACTACGTCGGTGGCTCGAGCCAAGTCTACATTTCCAACATCTCGCTGACCGACAACGGCAAGAACTACTACGGCGGCTACGTCAACGACGATTGGAAGATCAGCAACAAGCTGACCGTGAATCTCGGCGTCCGCTACGACTTCTTCGGGTTGGTGTTCGAACACCACGCGAACCAGGCGAACTTCGTGCCGGGTCCCGATTCACCGACTGGAGCACCGCTCTACCTGATTCCAGAAGGACCGAACTCGAACAATCTATCGACAAGCTTCGTCGGTTTGCTCGCTACCGATGGCATCAATCTCAACGTTACCAATGCATACGGCAAAGGACTCGGTAACTCCGAAAACCACAACATCGCGCCGCGCATCGGAGTCGCCTATCAGATGACTCCGAAACTCGTTGTTCGCGCTGGTTTCGGCATGTTCTATAACGGGTTCGAGAATCGCGGGTTCTCGCCGAACCTCGGTGAGAACTATCCGTTCCAGTTCAACTTCTCCTACTCGCCCGCCAACGACGTTACGCCAATCAGCACCGGCACTCCGTTCGCCGGATGCCCGACGGCGGGTCCTGGCGGCACGGCGACGTTCGAAACTGGCTTTTCTTGCACACCGCTAACCCCGACGGCAGTCATCGCCAACGGTTTGGCTCTGCGCGGAATTCAGTTCAATTATCAGACGCCCTACACGATGGGCGCGAACCTGACGTTCCAGTATCAGCTCACGCCGACGATGTCGGTGCAGGCTGGATACGTCACCTCGCTCGCGCGTCACCTGGAAGCGTTCCCGAATTACAACAATCCGACTTCCATCGCGGCCGCAAGCACGCCGGAAAGCACGCTGGTGCCGTTCCCCGACTTCGGATACAACTCCAGCTTCGCGGCGACCGGCGCGATGAGCGCGTATCACTCGATTCAGACCAAGATCGAAAAGCAGTTCAGCAATGGTCTGAACCTCCTCTTCACGTACACCTTCGCAAAGACCATGACCGACGCCGGCGACTTGCTCAACGGAGGTTCCGTCGCAGGCTTCCGCGCTCCCAACGTTCCGGGACTCGGCATGCCCTTCGACTACGGCTTGGCCAACTTCGACGTGCGCAACGTGTTCCACTTCAGCGGCGGCTACGAGCTTCCGTTCGGCAGAGGCCGTAAGTACATGTCCGGCCTGTCGGGCTTCAAGAATCAAGTCATCGGCGGGTGGGGCCTCGTATGGAGCACAACACTGCAAGGCGGCCAGCCGATCTCGATCGGTTGCCCGTCCACTACCGCTTCGAACCTCGGTTGCGGCTCGTTCTATACCGGCCAGGCTCTGGACCTCGGCATTCACACCGATTCGAACGGTCTCGTCAGCTGGTTCGGGAATCCGGGCGCATTCGTTCAGCCCTGCGTTCTCGGTCCGGGTGGCGTTCCGACAGCGGCTCCGACAGGTTGCAAGCCTGAGACCGGCGCCGCCGCACTCGGTGGCATCACCCAGGTTCCTGGCCCGGGCTTCCACCGGCTCGACCTCTCGTTCTTCAAGGAATTTCCGATCAACGAGCGGTTCCATCTGCAGTTCCGCACGGAAATTTTCAACATCTTTAACCATCCCAATTTCAACGCCCCGAACTTCGGCGGCAACGGCGTCGTTGCCATCTCGAACTCGGGCAATTACAACAGCTCGACCTTCGGCGAAATTGGTTCGACGCGCGACGCTCCGTACGACCCGCGCCAGATCCAGTTCGCTCTAAAGCTGTATTACTGACGCTCCAACCACCCCCAGAGTCGCGGAAGGCGTCTGCACAACGCCTTCCGCGGTTTTGTTTTTGCCGCCATCCCCAATGCTAAAATCGAACTTGTGCCGCCCGTAGAATTTTATTCTCGCCAAGCAGGATTTATCCTGGGTGCCACACCCTCCCGTTTTTGGAGGGTGCGGGTTTTGACTTTGACCTTGTCATTGACTCTTCTTCTCTTGGTTTCGCCTCCTACCGTCTGGCCGCAAACCGCTCCACCCTCCGACCTCGACCGCCAATTCCAATCCGCCGTAACCGAATACGACGCTGGCCACTTCCCCGCCGCCGCCAGGGTCCTCGAAAAACTCCTCCCCTCCGCGCCCGAGAGTTTCGAACTCCACGAACTTCTCGGTCTGGTCTATTCCGCCCAATCCCAGGACGCCAAAGCGAGCGAGCACCTCGAAAAAGCCGTCCGTCTCAACCCAAAATCCGCGGCCGCCCGTACCAATCTAGCCGCCAATCTCGTGCGTCTTGGCAAGCCCGCGCAGGCCGAAGAGCAATTTCGCAAAGCCGTCGAGCTCGAGCCCGAAAATTTCGACGCCAACCACAACCTCGGCGAAGCCTACATTCGCGCCGGAAAAATCGCCGCGGCCGCTCCCTACCTCGAAAAAGCGCAACACCTCGATGCCTCCAACTACGACAATGGCTACGATCTCGCGCTCGCCTACCTCACCATCGGCCGCACCAAAGACGCCCGCGCTCTCATCCAGTCTCTGCTCCAGCAAAAAAATACCGCCGAGCTCCACAATCTCCTCGCCGAAGTCGAAGAAAAAGACGGGAACTTCGTCGTCGCCGCCAACGAATACGAAACCGCCGCCCATATGGACCCCAGCGAAAGCAATCTCTTCGATTGGGCCAGCGAGCTCCTCATCCATCGCACGCTCGAGCCTTCGATCACGATTTTCCGCGACGCCGCGCAGCGCTACCCCCAGTCCTCGCGCCTCGCGATCGGTCTCGGCATGGCGCTCTATTCACTCGGCAAATACGATGACGCCGTCGCCTCGCTGCTCCGCGCCGCCGACCTCAGCCCCAGCGACGCGCGCATTTACCCATTCCTCGCGCGCTCTTACGACAGTTCCCCCGGCCAGGCCGACGAAGTCATCAAGCGTTTCCGCCGCTTTGCCGAGCTTCAGCCGCGCAACGGCCGCGCCTTTTACTACTACGCTATGAGCATATGGAAGGGAAAACGTGCGCAGGATCCCACGGTCGACTTGCACGAAGTCGAATCACTCCTCAAAAAATCGATCGTGCTCGACCCGTCGCTAGCCGAAGCGCAACTCCAGCTCGGCAATCTCTATTCCGATCAATCGCACTACGCCGAAGCCATCCCCTACTACAAACGCGCGCTGGGCCTCAATTCCGATCTGGCCGACGCCCACTATCGCCTGGGCCAGGCCTACGTCCGCACCAACCAAAAAGATCTAGCCCAGCCCGAACTCCAGCTCTACCAGCAACTCCGCGCTCAGCATCTAGCCGACCTAGACAAGCAACGCGCCGAAGTCCGCCAATTCGTCCTAAACTCCAAAGACTCCGCCCCTCCCGCAACTCCCGAAGCCCAGCCCTGACGAAACCGTTCCGCCCAACCACGAACGCGTCCGCCCGATTTTTCCTCGGTGCGGGTTTTCCCCGCGGTCACCCAAATCGCTCCGTCATTCACGATTCCGTACCGGCGCGGGAGTGCTGCGCCCCAAGCCCGGGCGACAGATTGACACGCCCGAATCCCCGCCAAAGTGTTAAATTATCGAGGTAAAATCGACCGAAAGGCGCACCTCGACAAGGACATTCCGCGTATGCCGAACGAAATCGAACGTCGCGAATTCATAAAATCCACCACCGCCGCCCTAAGCGTTGGCGCTGCCACCCTCGCCCTCGGTGGCACATCCAAGGTCCTCGGCGCCAACGACAAGGTCCGCGTAGCCATTTGCGGCACCCGCGGCCGCGGCGTCGATCACATCCACGGATTCAACAAAGTACCCAACATCGAAATCGCCGCACTCTGTGACGTCGACGAAAACGTCCTAACCCAGCGCCTCTCCGACGTCGAAAAACTGGGCCGTCCCAAGCCGAAGTCCTACGTCGACATCCGCAAACTCCTCGAAGACAAAGACATCGACGCCATCTCCATCGCCACACCAAATCACTGGCACTCACTCATGGCGATCTGGGCGCTCCAGGCAGGCAAAGACGTCTATGTCGAAAAGCCGTGCTCCCACAACACCTTCGAAGGCCGCCAACTCGTCGCCGCCGTAAAAAAATACAATCGCATCTGCCAGCACGGCAGCCAGTGGCGTTCGAATCCCGGCCTGATCGAAGCGATGAAACACCTCCACGAAGACGGCACGATCGGCGACGTCTACATGGCGCGCGGCCTCTGCTTCAAGTGGCGTCCCACGATCGGCCGCGCCCCGCAAGAGGCCGTACCCGCCGGCGTCCACTACGATCTCTGGACCGGCCCCGCGCCGCTGAAGCCCTTCACCAAAAATCGCTTCCACTACAATTGGCATTGGATCTGGGACACCGGCAACGGCGAAATCGGCAATCAGGCGATCCACGAAATCGACATCGCGCGCGCCGGCCTCGGCGTCGGCTTCCCCACGCAGGTTTCCGCCATCGGCGGCCACTTCATGTTCGACGACGATCAGCAAACGCCGAACACGCTAAACGCCGCTTACATTTTCGAATCCGCTGACGGCAAACGCAAAATGATGGAAATCGAAGTCCGCCACTGGATTACGAATCACGAAGCCGAAATCGGCACCGGCGCATACGGGAGCAGTTCTGTTCCGCCCGCCGGCCTAACCGCCACGCCCGCCGCTGCGAACGACGCCGCGAAAAAACCCGCCGAGAAAAGATCCGTCAGCGCCTCGCAGCAGACCGCATCGCTCGGACCGAAAGACGCCAAGACCAACACCGTCGGCAACATTTTCTACGGTTCAAACGGCCTTTTGGCCATCGACGGCTACGACGCCTACAAAACCTGGCTCACCGACGACGTCGAACCCGGCCCCCACGGCAAAGCCAGCGGTGACCACTATGCCAACTTCATCGACTGCGTCCGCAGCCGCGACGCCAGCAAAATCAAATCCCCGATCGACGAAGCCCACAAGTCCACGACGCTCGTGCACCTGGCCAACGCTTCCTACCGTCTGGGCCGCACGTTGAAATTCGATCCCGCCACCGAACAAGTCATCGGCGACGACGAAGCCAACACCATGCTCCGCGGCACCTACCGCGCCCCCTACGTCGTCGAAGAAAAAATCTAGCTGCAGACCCGCTGCGGTTGGAATTGCAACCAGTACCGAATCGGCCCCTTGACATACTCACAACTACGCTCTACTGTATCCGCGATCTGTTCTCGCCTATTCCATCTGCCTAATGGTCGGCGGTAGGAGACCCGGTCCCCTCAGGCCAGGCAGGCAAAAAACTTCTGCGGCAATGCTTCCAGCTCATTACCGCTTGTTCGGTGCCTCTTCTCCTCCAGCAAAAAAGACAGGCCGGTCGGCGGCCTTGAATCCATCCAGGCAGTTTCAGATTCGAACCACAAAGGAGACGACATGGCCCCTAAATTTTCCAAACTAGAAGACGGACAACGCAGAATTCGCTATTACGGCTGGACTCCCGATTTGCCGGATCACCGCGATCTTGTCTACGCTGCTCCTCACGTTGTCGCCAAAGCTTTGCCAACGCAGGTGGACATGACTTCGAAATGCCCGCCCGTGTACGACCAGGGTCAATTAGGCAGTTGTACCGGGAACTCCATCGCGGGGGCGGTCCAGTTCGAACAGTTGAAGCTAAAAATTCCAGACTTCACACCTTCCCGACTCTTCATCTACTACAGCGAGCGCGAAATCGAACATACCGTTACTTCCGACGCTGGCGCGCAAATTCGCGACGGCATCAAGAGCGTCGCCAAGTTGGGGGTCTGCCCCGAAACTCTCTGGCCCTACAGCGATCAGAACACCGACCCTGACCCCTGCCCGGATTGCCCCTACGCTAAAAAGCCGTCGGCCAATTGTTACACCGAGGCCAAAAAGACAAAGGTCACCGTCTATCAGAGGTTGACGCCAATCCTGAACACCTTGAAGGGATGTTTGGCCGATGGTTACCCGTTTGTGTTCGGGTTTACGGTCTACACCAGCTTTGAAGGTCCCGAGGTTGCAAAAACGGGAATCGTCCCCATGCCCGGGCCCAACGAGAAAGTTGCTGGCGGGCACGCGGTGGTCGCCGTCGGATACGATGACACCAAGCAGCAATTCATCGTCAGAAACTCGTGGGGCACCAGTTGGGGACGCGACGGCTATTTCAGGATGCCCTACACCTATCTCACCGATCCCAATTTGGCCGACGATTTTTGGACAATCCGCGGACTGACGGCAAAGTAGCCGCCGTCATTTCACTCGTAAGGTAAGGCTGAACTTGTCGGCGGCTGGAGTATCTTTTTCCCACGGCCGCCGATACTCCAGCTTTACCGTGCCAGTCCCCGCTCGCACCGCTTGAAATTCCCAGTGATGGGTTCCCCCTTTGCCGAGGGAACCCGTCTCCGCGTCAAAGGCGTCCTTGGCAATCGTGCACACTGGTTCCGGCTTGCTGGCGAAGTCCCAGCGAAATCCGGTCGTAGGATTTTCCGCCAACGACAACTCCACCGTATCGCCGACATTCATCGTCAAGTCTCGTCCATCAAAGCTCTTGTCGGCTTGAATCATCTTCGGACGCTGCGTGCAGGCAGCACACCACAAACCCAACGCCAAGATTAGATGACCCATCGTCCTGATTCGGTTTGTAACGCTCATGTTTGCTCAATTTCTCACGCGGCGAGGGTCGTCCCTTTCACCGTACCGCATTCACTGCTGTGCGTAAATCTTAACCAGCCGGTACAAAAACGTCCTTCCCTCATACACCGACGGAATCCGTACCCGCTCATTTAATCCGTGGATATGCCCGCCATCCGGATCGGTAAAAATCCCGTCAACTCCATACGTCGGAATCCCCACCGGATTCATAAATTGCGCATCCGACGCCCCAGGCTCCAGCGTCGTGATCACCGGCACTCCCGGCCACATTTCGTGCGCGACTTGCTCGATCGGCTTCAAAATTTGCGGCGTCAATGGCGCAGGCTGCGCCACCGGCCCGCGCACTTCGGGAATCGTCACCGCAACCGCCGGATCATCGACGACCTTCACCAGTTGCGTCATCACCTCTTCGCGCCCCACGCCCGGAAATATCCGGCAATTGATGTTTGCTCGCGCCCGCTGCGGCAATGCATTCGTCGCATGTCCGGCGGAAAGCATAGTCGCCACGCATGTCGTGCGCAGCATCGCGTGCCAGTTCACATCTTTGTCCAGCACCGCCACCGCCGCGCGATCCTCCGGATTCTTCACCACCGCCAGCATCGCCGCTCCGTTCTCGCCGCCCACCACCTTGGCCATCCCCGTGAAATATCCGCGATTCGCATCGTCGAGCCGCACCGGAAACTCGTACCGGCTCACCCGATCGACGGCCCGCACCAAATGATAGATCGCGTTGTCCGCCACCGGCCGCGAACTGTGTCCTCCCGGATTCGTCACCTCAAACACATAGTTCTGTGAAGTCTTCTCCGCCGCCAATACCTCCAGCGCGATCTTGTTTCCATTCGCATCCAGGTCCCCGTCCACGCCTTCGGTCAGCGCAAACTCGGCATCGATCGCCGCGCGCTCATTCTTCGCCAGCCACCCAGCCCCGTTCAGCGCGCTGTTGGTCTCTTCCCCGCACGTCAACGCCAGCTTGATCGATCTCTTCGGCTTAAATCCTTCCTCGCGGTAGCGAATCATGTTGTCCACCCAGATCGCCGCCTGCGCCTTCATGTCCGCCACGCCGCGCCCGTAAAAATACCCCCCCTCTTCCATCAACGTAAACGGATCGCGTGTCCAATCTTCACGTTTCGCCTCCACCACATCCACATGCGCCAGCATCAAAATCGCTTTCGCCGACGGATCCGAGCCGTGCAGCACCGCCAGCAGCCCGCCCTCTTTCGGATGCCCGGTGGGCACAAAAACCCGCAAATCCTCATCCGGATACCCCGCGGCCTTCAACCGAGCCGCCATCCGCTGCCCAGCCAAAGTGCAATCCCCCACCGAAAGCGTAGTATCGGTCTCCACCAACTCCTTATAGATTCCCCGAAACCGCTCCAACCCCGAATCGTCCGCCGCCATCGCCGTCGTAGCCGTCCCCGCAATTGCCCCCGTAGTCGTCTCGTATGTCGCCGCCGCCATGGGCGTCGCGGTCCTTCCGTTGGTCGCCGTCGTTGCTCCGACGATCACCACCGTCACACCAACCAAAATCCTGCCAATCGAACGCATCAAGCCTCCCAAAACCGCGACGACCGTAACACAAATCCCTGCCCTTCCGACGAATTTCAGCGCTCGATTCGAATGTCGTTTCGACGTCCGATTCACATGTCGGGATCAAGCAAAACCCGTCATCGCGAGCGGAACGGGCCGGGCCTTTCTCTTCGCGTTCACTTCCTGTTGGCCCTGAGTCTCGAAGGGTGAACGCGCCGGCCTGCGCAGAGAGGGATCCCTCTTCGATTACGGTTGCCAAGCACTCATCGAGCCTCATCCTTCGAACGCCTCACCCTCAACCCCAACATTCATTCCCCTTATAAGTATGGTATGGACAATAGTTACCACTCTGCTATATTTCCAACCATCTCGGCCGGCGCAAACCCGGCGCGCAATGTCCGCCTCTCCCACAACGCTTTTGCCACTCCCAAAATCTGGGCGATACCTCCGGTAGGATCCGCGCCTGCGCAAATGTTGATTCCACACGACTTTAAATCGAGCATCAGCAACACTCACGCAAAAACCGGGGGAGGGACCAAGCCCCTGCCCAGGACCCACCCTTGACTTCACATCCGAGCGGGCGTACGTTACGCTAAGCGTCGCATTTACAATGACCTACACCAATTCATCGCGCCCAAAACCGGCAGGAATTCCGCCTCGGCTATCCTTAATCGTTGGTCAAACCTCGAGCAGCATCACCCGGCCTGCGAGCCTCCGATGAGCCAACCAACCCCGCTCGAACTCGCCCGCCAACTCGCCCTGACGCGCCGCGACTTCATCCGCTCCGCAGCCGAAGTCGCACTCGGCAGCACGCTGCTCCACTCACCGATTTCGTTTGCAGCGAATGCCGTCAAAAAACGAAAGGTCGTCGTCATCACTTTCGGCGGCGGCGCGCGCGATCAGGAAACTTTCGCTCCCGAAGGCCAGGAAAATATCCCGCACATGATGCGCGAGATGATTCCGCAAGCCTCGTTTTTCACCCAAGTCGTAAACCGCGGAATTCTCGGCCACTACGTTGCAACTGCAAGCCTCGCCACCGGCACTTACGAAACGTTCAACAACTTCGCCGCCGTCCCGCCAAACAATCCGACGGTCTTTGAATATTTCCGCAAGGATCTAAAACGCCCGGCGAACGACGCGTGGGTCGTCGCACCGAGCAACGGTTTCAATCGCATCGGCGAAAGCAACAACCGCGCGTACGGTCCCGGCCTCGGCGCTCGCGTAATTCTTCCAAAACATCTCCTCACCGCCGCAACGTCGGGCAACGGCGATTACAGTCATCTGTTGCGCGACAACTACGAAACGCCCTTTTATACGCCGGAGCTCGGCGGCAACGAATTTGAATTGCAGCAGCTCGGGAATTTGCTGAAGTTGAGCGTCGACGATTTCAAATCGCATGCGCTCACGCTTTCGAGCCCTGACGAACTCAGCGTCTACATCGCGCGCCGCCTGATGCGAGAGGTCGCGCCGAGTCTTCTCTGGATCACCATGCACGACATTGACATTGCGCACGCGGGAGCGTATTCGCTCTACATCGACGGCATCCGCCGTACCGATCGTCTCTGCGCGGAATTGTGGAAGGCGATTCAGTCCGAACCCGAATACGCCGGAAACACGACGCTGTTGATTCTGCCGGACTTTGGTCGCGATGCCGATGACGACGCCGGCGGCAACGGCTTCCAGCATCACCGCACTGGCGACGCGCTGTCTCGCACCACGTGGATGCTCGCGATGGGCGCGGGCGTTCGCGAAGGCGTCATCTACGACCGCCCGATGGATTCAACTGATTTAGTGCCGACGATCGGCTCGATGCTCGGCTTCCAGGCGTCGCTCTCGCACGGCAAGCCCATCTCGGAGCTTTTGTAAATCGCATGCAACCCGGCGACCTCAAACCCGAACAGTTCAACGCATACCCACCAGAAGCGCGCAAGGTCGCCGTCGAGTACATCGGCACACTGCGCCAGCTTCCGCTGAGTTTTCTGCCGAGCCTGCTGCGCGAAGTCCTGGAGTACGACTACAAATTTCCCATCGAGCGCAGCACGGTCGACAAAGAACTTGCCGTAGTGACGGCGCTCTCGCCGGAAGATCGCAGCGCGTGGTATCAGGGTTTCGCGCAGATTAAGCTTTCGCCGCAGCTCGAAAACTACGACTGGGTCAATGCGCCTTCGCAATTCGTCGAGCAACTCTCGGCGCATCTTTGGGCGACCCATCAGCTGGATGCCTTTCGCGCCGTGGCGACGAGTTATGCCGAGCGCCTGCGCGTCGCTGCGCCTCCCGATCCACCGGCGGTGCCGCGCTTCGGCATCAGCGTCATCGGCCAGGGCGTTGTCGACTACAAGGAACCGCTGTTTCGCAAGCTCCGCGGCTACGGCGTTTATTTCACCAGCGTCAAACCGGAAAACGGCCTCGCGTCGTTGCTCGACGTCGTGGCCGCGCGCGCCAAAGCGCATCCGATTCCGTACGGGCACTGGTACGTCGACGGCGGTCAGGAAGCGAAGTTCGATCCGGCCCTCACCTGCGTTTCGTATCGCGCCCTCGGGCCCGCGCGAGCTGCTCTGACCTTGAAAATGCGTGCCGAAATCGACAAGCCGGGCATGGGTCCCGAAGCGTTGCGCACCCTGATGGCGCGCATGCGCCCCGAAGATCTCGGATTGAATTCCGCCGCCGATGGCCGCATCGATCCGGTGATGGCGCGTTTTCAATTGAAGGTGCTCACGGAAGCGTCGGGCACGCAGATTTTTGCAACGACGTTCGCGCAGTGGACCGCGCGCGAAGCGTTGCGCCGAGCGCAACCGCTCACACTGCTCGTGCGATTCGCGCCGCGCCAGAAACAAAAACCGATGAACGAAATGATTTCCGCCGCCGCGAATCCGCCCGAACTCGATCCTGTCGGTTCGCTCGTCGATGGCGACTTCGGCGCCTACTACAATTATCTCAATCAGCAGCGCCTTGCCAGTGCCGACCAATCCTCGTTCGTCGTCTGGTTTGAAGGCCACAACCAAGCCGTAGTCATCGGCCCCAAATGGGCACGCGGCACGCAATCTGCAACGCCCACCGATCTCAAACAATTGTTCGGCTGACGCAAAAAATCTTCGGTCACCTTGCCGATCCGAAAGACGCTCAAGCATTCCGCATGATGAAAAGCGCCTTGGATGAATCGATTCTCAGACGATTTATTTTGGAGCGATAACTCGATGCGATTTCTGCGGCTGATTCTAGTCTTGTGGATTTTCACCGCATTGCTCACCGCACAACCGCGAGCGCAAGCGCCGCAATTGCAAACCGAAGTCTTCTTCAGCGTTCCGCCTGCGGATGCGCCCGAACTCGCACCGCGCGGCGAATACGCAGTGGGAGTTCGCACAGTTGAGGTCAAGAACCCAGGACAAATCGACATCCTTAACTTCAACAAAGCGAGTGGCAAAGCTCCGGTTTACGATCGCCCGCTGACGCTCGAGATCTGGTATCCCGCGACGATTCCCGACGGGAAACAGGAGCGCACAGTTTACGAAATGGCGCTGCCCGGCGATGCGTCCGCATCTTCGACCGAACCAAAAACGTTCGCCGTGTTGGGTAAGGCGTTGCGCGACGCACCGCCGGTCCGCGGCAAGTCGTTTCCGCTCGTCATCGTTTCTCACGGCTATCCCGGTTCGCGCATCTTCCTGTGCTATCTCACCGAGAATCTCGCGTCGAAGGGATACGTCGTTGTTGCGATCGATCACACCGATTCCGTTACCGGCGCGGTGAAGCCGTTCCCGAGCACGCTGCTCAACCGCGCGAGCGATCAACTGTTCACGATCGGGGCTGTCGAAGAAATGGCCAAGCGCTCCGATCATTTTCTCAACGGCATCGTGGACGATGCGCGCGTCGCGATCGTCGGATATTCCATGGGAGGTTACGGCGCTCTCGCCAGCGCCGGAGCCGCCTACAGCAAGACGTCGGCCGCAACACGTTTTGTTCCGGGCGGTTACTTCGACGACTGGACCGAAGGCAGCCCAAAATATCAGGTGAGGCTGCGCGAGGAAGTGAAAGCGATTGTGGCGGTCGCGCCGTGGGGCGAACAACCGCCCTATAACATGTGGGATGCGAGCGGTCTCGCCGGAATTAAGATTCCGGTGCTTTTCGTTGCAGGAGACCAGGATGATGTCGCTGATTTTCCGAAAGGCATCAAGCCGATCTTCGAGCAAGCGGTAAATTCCGATCGCTGCATGCTGGTGTACGCAAATGCGCGGCATAACGTCGGAGGAAACCCTGCACCTCCGGAAATGCGGAGGACCTTCGTGACGCGCGAGTTTTTCGAGGAGCCAGTGTGGCGCAAGGATCGCATCACCGCGATCAATCAACATTTCATCACCGCGTTTCTCGACTTGAATCTGAAGGGCGACGAAAGCCGCCGCGCGTACCTGCACGTCCGTCCTGAAAAATCGAACGACGGGAAATGGCCGCTGGCGCAAGGGCAATCGGTCGGCGGCAAATTCAGCGACGGCGCCGATTATTGGAAAGGGTTTCAAAGACGCTGGGCCGTTGGCATGGAAATGCACTGCTCCGCCGCGCACTAAGAAGGTACGGCGCGTAACTGCGGCGAGCGCAAGGACGCAGGAAGTGGGCCGGGGCACCGGGTGATTGGGCAAGTACCATTACGGTTTCGCGGTAAGGCCATCGCAGGGGGTGGTGTGATATCGCTGGCGAAGGCATGTTGGACCAAGGTGGCGACATAAAGTCGCCACTAGAAAGCGTTCGGAGCCGTGAGGGTTGCGGCATGTCGGGAATTGCGGAGAGTTACGGAACGAAGGATGGGGACTGATTGGGATGTGAGCGAGCGGACTGATTTGGTCCGGTTTGAAAATTTGTTGGTCTTTTTGATGTTCTTTCGTTGCGCATGAATCGCACGTGTAGTATCTAGTTAAGGTGCTTCGGGGCTGAGGGCTTCCGGCGTTGTTGCGTCGCTGTTAACAAAGCGCCGGCTAGATTATTTTCTTTTGCCGTATCCCCCCTTTCGACGAAGCGCATCCAAGAATTTGCGTTTGCTTCAAACGCCTAGCTCGAGTTCCCCGGAGTTTCGGATGGCGTGTTTTTGCAGCACGGAAGCAATGGGCCGAATTCCCAGCGTGTTGTTTGTGTGTACCGCGCCGCTTGAAGTTCCCGCCCACCTTCTGCTTGGCAATTCCTGTAACACTCCCAGTTCGACCTCGACTTCAAGTTCAAAAAACAAATTTTGTGAACACCGGAGGAGTTTATGGCGTCGAATTTCGTCAACATTTCGAGCGAATCTGAGATCAAGGCTCGCCTAGAGGCAGAGCGCGCACGGCTACGCAAAATCGCAGGTCTCGATCAGCCGAATCATTTTCATCGTCCGGTGGAGCGCGCATTTACGGCGGAACAGAGGCCGCACACTACGATTTTGTTCGGCGGGTTCACGTGGAAACACGAAGACCTGATTCGCGCGGTGTTTCAGGGGTGCGGATACCGGTGTGAGAAATTGCCGGTGCCGGATGTGCCGGCGTTCCAGACAGGAAAAGAATTTGGAAACAACGGGCAGTGCAATCCGACGTATTTCACGGTCGGAAATCTCGTGCAGTATCTGCAGTTTTTGGAGAAGGAAGGGATTCCGCGCCAGCAAATTCTGGATAACTACGTGTTTTTCACGGCGGGTTCGTGCGGGCCGTGCCGCTTCGGGATGTATGAGGCGGAGTATCGGTTTGCGTTGAAAAATGCGGGATTTGACGGGTTCCGCGTGCTGCTATTCAAGGATAGCGACGGAATCAAGGCGGCTTCGGGCGAACCGGGACTGAAGTTTTCGATCGATTTTGGATTCGGGATGCTGAACGCGATGCATCTGGGCGACGTGATGAACGATTTGATTTACCAGATTCGCCCGTTTGAAGCAAAGAAGGGCGAGACCGATCGAATCTTCCGGGAGACCGTAGATGGGTTGTCGGAGGATTTGAAGAATCGCAAGGCGTTCGAGATCGAGCAGGTGGCGCCGGAGTGGGCGAAGCCGAAATTCAAGAGCAACAAGATTTTGCGGAATACGTTCAACGTGTTTGGCAAGTGGCACGAGCACATGTGGGGCAAGGATTATCTTGCGGCGTTGAAGACGGCGCGGGCGAAGATGGACTCGATCGAAGTCGACCGGACGAAGGTCAAGCCGGTCGTGAAAATCACGGGCGAATTCTGGGCGCAACTGACCGAGGGCGACGGGAACTTCCATATGTTCGAATTTCTGGAGCGCGAAGGCGCGCAAGTGCTGGTGGAGCCGATCGCGACCTGGGTGGCGTACCTGCTCTACCAGGCGAAGGCGCACGCGATTGCGAAGTGGCCGGTGAACCGGCCGCACAAGGATCCGAAATGGCATGAAGCGAAGAAGCAGTTCGCGAATTATATCGGGCTGCGCAAGAAATTGTGGGGCATCGGGTTTGGGCAGAAGGCGTGGAATTTCTTCTATCACCGGACGGCGGAACAGCTGGGCGGGATTACGCATCATCTCGTGCCACAGAACGAGTTAGCGGACCTGGCTCATCCTTTCTATAACCAGTACGCGCGTGGCGGCGAGGGGCATTTGGAAGTCGGGAAGAACGTTTATTACACAATTCACAAGCTGTGCCACATGGTGCTGGCGCTAAAACCGTTTGGGTGCATGCCGTCGTCGCAGTCTGACGGAGTGCAGTCGGCGGTGATCAATAAGTTTAAGGACATGATCTTCTTGCCGATCGAGACGTCGGGCGAAGGCGAAGTGAACGCACATAGCCGCGTGCAGATGGCGCTCGGCGAGGCGAAGGTAAAAGCGAAGTCGGAATTTGAGCAGTGCTTGAAGTCGACGGGAAAGACGCTGCAGGAAATCCACGCTTATATGGATGAGCATCCAGAGTTGAAGAAGCCGTTTTATCACGTGCCGCACCGGCCGGGAGTGGCGGGGACGGCGGCGCAGTTTGTGCTGCATGTGAGCGAGAGGATGGACAAGGACACGCGGTTCTGGAAGCGGTCGCGGGTGAGTGGGGCTGTACCGCAGCCGGTTTCGGGGGATTGAAGATTCGGCTTTGCTTCGCGTTTCAGTCGAAGTGGTGTTTTGGGAATACCCTCACCCTCTAAAACCGGAGGGTGCGGCACCCAGGAAAAACAAAGCCTCAGTTCACGAACGGTGGGAGAGCGGTGCGAGTTTCGGGTTAAGGGGATCGGATGCACGACCACAAGGGAACGGGATCGCTGGTGCAGATTGGAATGCCGCTGCGGCCGCAGCCTAAGCCGAAGCCGCTGAAGCCGACCGATCATGTGACGAAATTTATGGTCGGGCTCGATGTGGGTTCGACTACGGTGAAGGCGGTGGTGGTTGAGGCCGCTACGGACCAAGTGTTGTGGCAGGACTATCAGAGGCATGAAACCAAGCAGCCGGAAAAGACGCTGGAGTTTTTGAAGCGGATGGAGTCCGAGATCGGGATCAGTCCGCAGAATACGCGGATGTTCATGACGGGGTCGGGCGGCGGGCCGATCGCGGAGCAGATCGGCGCGAAATTCGTGCAGGAAGTTACGGCGGTTTCGCTGGCCGTGGAGAAAATGCACCCGGAAGTCTACTCGGTGATCGAGCTGGGCGGGCAGGACGCGAAGATTATCGTTTTCAAGGATGACGAAGAGACGGGGCGGAAGAAAAAGATTCCGTCGATGAACGATAAGTGCGCGGGTGGGACCGGCGCGGTGATCGACAAGATCAACGCGAAATTGAAAATTCCGGCGGCGCTCTTAACGAATCAAGGTTACGAGGGGATCAAGCTGCACAAGGTGGCGGGAAAGTGCGGCGTGTTTGCGGAAACCGACATCAATGGACTACAGAAAGTGGGGACACCGTCGGATGAGTTGATGGCTTCGTTGTTTGAAGCGATCGTGTTGCAGAACTTGAGTGTGCTGACGCGCGGGCACACATTGAAGCCTCACGTGCTGCTGCTGGGCGGGCCGAACAGTTTCATTCGCGGGATGCGCGAGGCGTGGCAGGCAAATATTCCGCGGATGTGGAAAGAGCGGAAGGTTGTGGTGCCGGAGGGAATGAAGCCAGAGGAATTGATCAAGGTTCCGGAGAACGCGCAATATTTTGCGGCCCTGGGCGCGGTGGAGTTCGGACGCAGTGAGGAAGACGCAATCGGGTGCTATCGCGGATATTCGGATTTGTTGCGGTACATGGAGTTTGGGCGGCAAGAGGAAAAGGCGAAGGCTGGCGGCAAAGGGCTGGTTGAGAACCCGGACGAGTTGGGTGTGTTTCGCGAGGATTACAAGCGTAAGAGGTTTACGCCGGCGACGTTTGCGAAAGGCAGCACGATCGGCGGATTTATCGGGATCGATGGAGGATCGACGTCGACGAAAGCCGTGTTGATGGATGAGAAGGGCGACATCCTGTGCAAGGCGTATCAGCTTTCGAACGGGAATCCGATTCAAGACACGATTGAAATGTTTGAGAATTTGCGCGGGCAGGTGGAAGCGCAGAGCGCGAAGCTCGAGGTGCTGGGCGTTGCGACGACGGGGTACGCGAAAGATATTTTGAAGGATGTGTTGAAGGCGGACGTGGCGCTGGTGGAGACGGTGGCGCACACGGAGTCGGCGCTGAAATTTTATGAAGACCCGCACGTGATCGTAGACGTGGGCGGGCAAGACATCAAAATTATTATTTTGAATCATGGGCGCGTGAAGGATTTCAAGCTGAATACGCAGTGCTCGGCGGGGAATGGGTACTTTTTGCAGTCGACCGCGGAAGGATTCGGGCTGAATGTGAATCAGTTCGCGGATCTGGCGTTTTCGGCGACGTCGATGCCGGTGTTTGGGTATGGATGCGCGGTGTTCATGCAATCGGACATCGTGAATTTCCAGCGGCAAGGGTGGCAGGCGCAAGAGATTTTGGCGGGGTTGGCGGCAGTGCTGCCGAAGAACGTGTTTTTGTATGTGGCGAGCATTCCGAATCTGGCGGCGTTGGGGACACGGTTCGTGCTGCAGGGCGGGACGCAAAATAATTTGGCGGTAGTGAAAGCGGAAGTCGATTTCATTCGGAACAGCTTTAAGGCGACCGGGAAGACGCCGGAGATTATCGTGCATGAGCACTGCGGCGAGTCCGGAGCCATCGGGGCGGCGCAGGAGTCGGTGCGGCTGTGGAAGAACGGGCAGCAGACTACGTTTATTGGGCTCGAGGCGGTGCGCAGGATTGAATATCGCACGACACGGAACGAAGCAACGCGGTGCTATTTCTGCAAGAACAATTGTCTGCGGACGTTTATCGATGTGCGGACCGAACCGGTGAAGAACCTGGTGCCGATCGAGAAGGTGACGAAGGTGCCGTTGATGCTGGGCGAGCAGCGGCTGATTATCGCGACGTGTGAAAAAGGAACCGTCGAAGATGTCAACGATATGAAGGACATCAAGGGTGAGCTGGACAAGATTCGCGACAAGCACCCGAACTTTGTGGACGTGGCGTCGAAGGAAGTTTTCCGGCCGACGAATGCGAAGAATGTGGCGGATCCTTTGCCAAAGTTGTCGTGGGGCTGGAAGCAGGCGGAGTCGAAGCGGCGGGTTGAACTGATGCAGCGGCGTAAGACTTATCGCGTCGGGATTCCGCGGGTACTAAACATTTATTCGTACGCGCCACTGTTCAACGCGTATTTCGAAAGCCTGGGCGTGGCGCCGGAGAACGTGATTTATTCGGACTATACGAGCTCGGAGTTGTATCGGGCGGGCGCGAGCCGCGGAGCGATCGATCCGTGCTTCCCGGCGAAGATCGGGATTTCGCACACGTACAACCTGATTCAGGAAAAGCACCGGAAGAAGGCGCTGAATTCGATTTTCTTTCCGATGTACGACGTGCTGCATTCGCCGCTCGTGAAGATTGTGGGCGCGAACGCATGCCCGACGGTTACGGCGACGCCGGAGACGGTGAAGGCGGCGTTTACGAAAGAGAACGATGTGTTTGCGGAAGCGAACATCAAGTACATCGATCCAGTGTTGAATTTTGCGGATCGGAAATTGTTCGCGTATCAGATGTTGCAAGCATGGCAGTCGGAATTCGGATTGTCTATTGAGGAGAATGAGCGAGCGGTAGAGGCGGGGTTTGCGGCGCTGAAGGAATACGAGACGAGTATTCGGAAACGGGCTCGGCAGGTTTTGGATCAACTGGAGCGCGAGGATCGGATTGGCATCGTGATGCTGGCGCGGCCTTATCATCACGATCCGGGACTGAACCACGAGATTCTGGACGAATTCCAGAAGCTGGGATATCCGATTTTCTCGCAGAATACGTTGCCGCTCGATGAGGATCTGTTGGAGCGGCTGTTTGGCGAAGAAGTGCGGGCGGGAGTGGTTTCAAGTCCGCTGGATATCACGGATGCGTGGAAGAATTCGTATTCGTGCAGCACGAACCATAAGGTGTGGGCGGCGAAATTTGCGGCGCGGCATCCGAACCTCGTGGCGCTGGAGCTTTCGAGCTTCAAGTGCGGACACGACGCGCCGATTTACGGCGTCGTCGAAGGGATTGTGGAGCAATCCGGCACACCTTATTTCTGCTTCAAGGATCTGGACGAGAACAAGCCCACGGGATCGATCCGGATTCGCGTAGAGACGATCGATTACTTCCTACGGCGATACCGCGAAGAAGTGATTCGCAAGCGCAAGGCGTCGGAAGATATCGAGGCGCAACTCGCGGCGTTGGAAGCGCAACTGCGGAGCGAAGGGCAGGAGATTCCTGCGGAGTTGCTGCACAGCAACAGCTGGGAGTCGAGTTCGCAGGCTGTCGCAGGCGACTAATTCTTCTGCGGGGTGGTCGCGAGTGATATCGCGATATCTGAAATTTCCAATACAACAAGAATCGTGTCATACGATATGTTGAGCGAGGGTGACACGAAGTCATGGCTAAACAATATTTCTACGTGCGATTGATCCCGCCTAGGCCGACGTTTGCCAAGGACATGAATGCGGACGAGCGGGTAATGATGCAGCAGCATGTACTGTATTTCCACGGGCTATTTGGGCAGGGCAAGGTGCTTATCTTCGGCCCGGTGCTTGACCCAACTGATAATTTCGGGATGGCTGTACTCGAGGTTGTCGATGAGGCCGAGGTGCGAGGTCTGTTGGAAAACGATCCGACAATCTCAGCTGGGATGAACCGATTCTCGGTTCATCCGATGGTTGTTGGGGCGGCTCGCGGAAGGAGCGAATCGTGACGCGTCTTTTGTCGTAACGCCGATCAAGTTTGCGCCAAATCGCGTCAAAGGGCGCTGATCACAATGCCGGGTGCTTCAGGATTTCCGCTAACGCGCGTAGACGTGCCGCATCTGCCGAGTTTGTCGCGGTTGAGGCGCTTGCCTCCACAGAGGCTGCCTGCGTCGTGAGTTTTGCGCGTGATTTCTTGTTCAGGTGCGATTTCTCGGCGTCGTTGACGGACTTCTGTAGCGCCACGATCTTGTCCACAGGCAAAGCCTGTGACCGCGCCAGTTGATCCAGATAAGCCTTCGCTACCGTCATCTGGGCAGGCCATTCGATTTTTTGCTGGTTCTGGACGTTTAGTTCGGTGACCTTCACGGTTTTTGCCGCGTCGATTTCGTTTTGCGTCAGGAATTTCGTCGGAGTTAGTGCAAACACGTCCAAGCCGCGCGCGATCTCGGAAGCGTAGATGTTGCCGTTGTACCAATAGGCTGACCAATCCCCGCCTAAGACGAGCATTTTTGGATCGATCGGGCCGCGATCGAAGTATGCGATTTCGAACGGATGAGCCGCATCGGTGAAGTCCATGATGGAGATGCCGCCTTGATACCAGGCTTGCACTTCGATGTCACGGCCGGGGACCGGGATCAGCGAACCGTTGTGCGCCACGCAGTTTTCACTGTCGCCCTGTGCTGCGGGCAGCTTGTAGTAGTTTGCGAACTTCAGCTTGTCGTCCTTGAGATGAAAGATTGCGTCCGCGCCCCATTTGTTCGGGTCGTTCGGACGGCATCGCGCGCCGAGTCCGCCGCCCCACTCGTCGGTGAAAACCACTTTTGATCCATCGTTCGAAAACGAAGCGGAGTGCCAGTAGGAATAGTTCGGATCATTCACGGCATCGACGCGGTTTGGATGAACTGGGTCCTTAATGTCGAGCAGGATTCCGTTGCCAGAGCACGCACCTGCGGCGAGGCTGATCGCAGAGTACACCGTGATGTCATGGCACTGGTTGGTGTCCTCCGGCTTTTCCTCACCTTTGCCGTGGCTGCCGCCGTTGCTCAATCCATTCATCGCGCCGGTTCGCGGATCGATGAATACGCGAGGGCTGGATACAACTTTCGCATCTTGCGGCGCGGCCAGCGGAACCTTGATCACGTCGATGCGGAAAAGCGCAGTATTCGGGTCCTTGTCAGGCTTCTCTCCGGAGCATCCCGCCAGTTCTTCCGGCTGTCGCACAAATGAAGTTCCGGAGACATAGAGATAAACGTCGTTCTTGTCGTTGGGGTCGACCACGAGCGTGTGCGTGTGGGAGCCGCGGCACGTCTGAACGGCGGCAACTTGCTTCGGATTCTTGATGTCGGAAATATCGAATATACGGACGCCACGGAAGCGCTCTTTTTGCGCCGCGGGCAAGCGACGCTTTTTTTCTTTTTCGCCCGCGGGCGGCGCAGGCTCTGGTGGAAAGCCTTGAGTTCCGCAGTCCAGCCGGCCATTCGGCATCTCTACCGACATGAACATAAGGTTTCCGTGAACCGATACATCGCCTTGCCCGCCGGGGCAGACCAGCGTCGTGAGCAGAGCAGTTTTCGCTGGATTAGAGATGTCAAAAATATTCATGCCATAAAAATTTCCCTGAAAGAGATGATTGCCTTCGAACGCAAGGTCGGAGTTTCCGAAAGCAAGCTGCGCAATCACCAATTGCAGTGGCTTCGGCATTTTCGCTGTGTTGCGAATTCCGAGTTGGCTGATCGTTTTCTGCACCTTGGGATCGTCTGGATCGGAAGCGCCTAATTGAAACGCGTCTGGTTTCTTGAGCAGGAGCAGATGCTTCATGCCCATCGACGTTTCACCCGCGTCGTACAGACCGGGCGTGAGTTTGAATCTGGGGTCGTTTACGTCTGCACCCGTCATGCCCGCTGGCAGAGGAGGAGCGGGCTCGACTTTGAATGGGTCTTTGTCGTCATCGTCTTCATCGTCTGACTTCTGGTCAGCCGATGCATGGGGTTTTGCCTGAGGAGGTGTGGGCGTCTGTGCAGGAGCCTGCGCCCGCAGCGCGCTCGCGCAGAAGCACAGGACGATCGTGACAACGGCAAGACGGAAAGCATCATTCAACATTCGATTCATCAGTTCTCCCCGGGCGATTTTTTATCGAGCATCGACTGCATAATCCTGATTTCGGCGCGCTGCGAATTATCGGCGTCCGTCGCGAAGTTGAACACGCCGGAGTCCTGGCCCGCGCCCGCGGTATCGAACAAGTCTTTCACCATCGTCAGTGCCCCACCGTGGTGCTGAATCATACCCGTTAAGAATAACTGGTCAAAGTCCGCGCCTTTTGCCTTGCGGAGCGCATCCATTTGCGCTGATGTGAGCATGCCGGGCATCGGGGGCGCCGCTTCTTTCGACATATCCATGCCGGAGTGACGGGCCATTGGCATCGACGTCGGCTCGCCACGAGCGGCTAGCCAGCGCTTCATGAACGCGATCTCATCGGCTTGCGAGCTACGAATTCGGGCGCCAAGTGATTGCAGACTTTTGTTGTCGCTGTGCGATGGGATGAGTGCGGTCATCTCGATCGCTTGCGAGTGATGCATGATCATGCCTTGCATGAAGGCTATGTCGGCCGGCGACGGAGGCGGCAGCACGGCGCGAGTTGATGGCGGCAGTGTTTTGCTCGGCTGGCCGGGAGCGCCCGGCTGAACCACTACCGGAGCCTTCCCAGGATCAGTTTGTTGTGCGTTGATGCACCAAGTAAGGGTCGTCGTAGAAGCGATCGTGGCAAGTAGTACTGTCACGGTGTGCCTTACACAACGGGAATTGCGTGTGGTGTAAGAGCGGAGAGAAGTCACCTTAGGTGGATAGCCAGGCATTTTGCGGCTCTCACCCTATCACGACGTGTCCAAAAGCGGCGCGGAAGATTTTATTGTCAGCCAAACAGAGAGTAGATGCGCCTAGTGCAGTGATGATTCTTGGTTCGAGAACGCCCCTGAGCCAGTGCTGGTTTGCCTGGGTTCAGGCGCAGGAGTAAACTCCGTTTCAAGTGCCGGACACTCCCCCAATCCCTGGACGCGCTGTCGCCCACTACACCGTGCTCGAGGTTATCGCCGGCGGAGGCATGGGAGTTGTTTATAAGGCCCAGGACACGCGTCTTGGCCGGCATGTGGCGTTGAAATTTCTTCCCGACGACATCTCGCACGATCCTCAGGCCATCGAACGCTTCCAGCGCGAAGCGCGTTTGGCGTCGTCGCTCAATCATCCGAACATCTGCACGATCTATGATATTGGAGAGTTTCAAGGGCGACCGTTTATCGCGATGGAGCTGCTCGAGGGCCAGACGTTGAAGCAGCGGATCGCCAAGAAATCGATCGGGATATCCGAGTTGCTGGACATCGCCATTCAGCTGACGGAGGGACTGGAGGTCGCGCATGCGAAGGGGATCGTGCACCGCGACATCAAGCCGGCCAACATTTTCCTGGTCGATCGAGGACCGGCGAAGATTTTGGATTTCGGTTTGGCGAAGCTCGCGGCGTATCGGGAGCCTGCGACGTGCGGCGTAAGTGAATCCTCGATTCCAACGCAGGTGCATTTCTTGGACGCAGGACAGACGAGCCCCGGCACGTCGGTGGGAACGGTCGGCTATATGTCGCCGGAGCAGGCGCGAGGCGAAGCGCTGGACGCGCGCACGGATTTGTTTTCGCTTGGCGTGGTGATGTACGAAATGGCCACGGGCGTTCCGCCGTTCTCGGGTCCGGTTCCCGCGCTCGTGTTTGACGGAATCCTGCATGCGACGCCGACTCCTGCCACGAAGATCAATCAGCGGGTGCCGATGGCGCTGGAGAATATTTTAGAGAAATCGTTGGAAAAAGAGACGGCCCTTCGATACCAGACGGCCGGCGAACTTCGCGGCGATTTGAAGCGGTTGAAGAGGGACACCGATTCCGGTCGATCGGGGTCGGTTGCCGCTCACTCTTATGTTGCTGACAAGAGCCGCGGGACGAATGCGCGCCAACGGTGGCTCGTTTGGGGAGCGACGGCCGCCGTTGTGGTCTTCGCGGCGATGGCAGTCCTTGGATATTTCTTTACGCGGTCGGCGCCACCGCCGCGAGTGGTGCGAACCGTTCAACTTACGAACACGAGTCCGCCGAAATCGGGAATCGTCACGGACGGCGCGCGGCTGTATTTCATCGAAGGCCAGTCGAAGCTGTCGCAGATATCGGTGACCGGCGGCGAGACGTATCCGATGTCGACCGCATTGGAGGACACAGGGTTCGCGAATGTTTTCCATATTTCTCCGGATCTGTCGATGCTGCTGATGAACACCGCGTTGGGAACGGCGCTGGACGGTCCGCTCTGGGCGGTCCCGGTGCTTGGTGGTACTCCTCGGCGCTTGGGAGGTCTTGAAGGACACTGCGGAGCGTGGTCTCCGGACGGTAAGAGGATCGCGTACTGCAAGGGAAACGACGTATTTCTGGCGAACAACGACGGCGGTGAATCGCATCGGTTATTCACGACATCGGGGACGCCCAGTTATTTGCGCTGGTCACCCGACGGATCGATTTTGCGCTTTACGGTGAGCGACCCCCGGACCAATGTCCGCTCGATCTGGCAATCATCTGCCGACGGAAGCAACCTGCACGATGTGCTTCCAGGCTGGAGCACAACGCCTAACGAGTGTTGCGGCAGTTGGACTCCCGACGGGCGGTATTTTGTTTTCCAGGCGTTGCGAGATGGGATAACTAACCTTTGGGCGGTAAGAGAACGGGGCGGGCTCTTTTCGTCGCCTCAGCCCGCGACCCAGCTAACAACTGGTCCGATGAACGTAGGAAGCCCCGTACCTAGTCGCGATGGCAAAAAGCTTTTCGTCCAGGGTTGGCAACCGCGTGGAGAGTTGGTTCGCTACGATACGCGTTCGTCGCAATTCGTCCCATACCTGGGCGGAATCTCGGCGATGGGTCTGGATTTCTCTCGAGATGGCGAGTGGGTCGCTTACAACGACGCCACTGACGGCACACTGCGTCGAAGTAAGATCGACGGAAGTCAAAAACTTCAGCTCGTTTTTCCGCCGATGGTCGCCTACCTTCCTCGATGGTCTCCTGACGGCAAGCAGATCACTTTCTTTGGTCATCCGCCTGGCGAACATTTTCAAATCTATGTGATTCCTGCCGAGGGCGGTTCCCCCGAACTGCTCTATCACGACGACACCAATCTCGCCGATCCGGTGTGGTCACCCGATGGGAAGTCTTTGGCGTTCGGAGAGAATTCGCTCAACAACCAAGGCTCGGCGGTATATGTACTCGATCTGAAGACGAGAAGCGCCACGAAGCTGCCGGGGTCCGACGGATTGTATTCTCCACGCTGGTCTCCGAATGGACGATATATCGCGGCCATCTCGCTTGATTCTCTCAAGCTGATGCTCTTTGATCTCACAACTCACAAATGGAATGAGCTCGCTAAAGTTTTCGTCGCCTATCCAACCTGGTCACGAGACGGACGCTATCTGTATTTCGACGGGATCCTCGACAACAAGGAGAGCTTCTGCCGCGTGCAGGCGTCCGACGGCAAACTTGAACGGCTTTTCAGCCTGGACGGGTTTCAAGCTGCCGGCGGAGCGTTTGGGAACTGGAGTGGACTCGCGCCAGACGGATCTGCGCTACTCGTGCGCGACGCTAGCATTCAGGAAATATACGCGCTCGAGTGGGATACGCATTAGTCGCAGAAGCAGAGTGACCTAGTCGCCGTGTGCGGAAATCCAAAGGGACTACTGCAGTTTTGCATATTCGGACTTGGCTTGTATGAGGGTGGGGATGTTTGGGTCGGCGTCCTTCCAGATGGCGAAGAATTCGTCGTACGCGGCGCGAGACTTGGCAGTGTCGCCCGCCAGTGCGTAGGCGCGCGCGAGGCCTAGATGCGCTACCGGGCCGATGGGTTGGTTCAGGGCGACGCCAGACCAATCCAGTATTTTCTGAAACTCAGCGGCCGCCGGCGCTCCCTGATGTGACGCGAGAAGAGCCTCGCCTCGAACATAAACAGGATACAGGCTCGTCCGGATCGTGTTGCTACCGGGAACGCCTAGTTCATATGTCGAAGATACGGCGAGTATTTCCGTCGATTTCGTTCCTTTGCCGAGAGCGAGTTGGGCGCGAAGCGTTGGCAGGTAGTTGAGGCGAATGACGGTATCGTCGGGGAAGCGTTTGTCCAAATCGTCTGTGAGGTTTTGCGCGCGCGTTGAATCGCCGGCAATGGCAAGTGCTAGCGCCGCAAGGTATTGACTGTCGCGACCGTTGAGTTGGGCGAGGCTTGCAGCAGCGCGTTGCTTTGCCTCTGAGCCATTTCCGTAGAGGGCTTCGCAAATAGCGGCAGAGGCTTCGCTGTCGGCGGCCAATTGCTTGTCGTTGTCCTGTTGGGCGGAACTTACTGCGCGCCGAGAAAGCTCACGTGCCTTGTTCAATTTCCCTTGGTACGATGCCGTGCGCGACTCTAAGACGAGCATCACACTTTCTTGTCCGGGTTTGCCCGCCGCCCAGGAAACCTGTTCCGCCATTCCGGGCGCATCCGATTTCAGGAAAGCAAGGTCGTAAAGATTGATTCGCAAGGCTGGTGAATCGAAACTCTTTGAGATTGCTTCTTGAGCAGCCGCACGGGCCTGATCGAGACGGTTCAGGTAGGTGTAGCCGAGAACGAGATTCGAGTAACCGAGGCTGTCGGGTGCGCTGATACGCATGACGTCGCGGAACTCTGCCAGAGCTTTGTCGTGCTGACCCAAAGTTTGGAACACGACGCCGAGATTCGTAGGCGCAACTTCCTCACGGGGATAGATCTGCGCCCAAAGCTCATAGACCTTGCGAGCTTTCTCCAGATCGCCCGTGACGAAATCATCATAGTGCGACTCGATATAGAACCTTTCCCACTCGCTGACACGAGAGCGAAGACCATAGGATTTACTTGTGTTCTCCGCTGCGAGAGTCCTTTCGCCAAGGTTGCGGTAGGTGGTGCCGAGAATGGCGTAGGCCATCGCAAAATTCGGATCGAGTTGGATGGAACGCTCCAACAGTGGAACGGCGGCGGCGTAATCGGCTTTGACCATCATGTTCCGTCGTCCCATGCTGTAAGCCTGGAGGGCTTCCAGAGACGGTGTAGTCGCTTGCTCGATTGGCGTATCGAGTTTCTGAATTGTCTTCAGAGATTCTCCGAGTTGTTCTCGCAGCTTGGTGGACACAGTGCCCAGTGCGCTCAGAACCGCTTCTTTGCCGTTCGCGGTGACTTGTTCCTGGGCGACATCGTCACCCGTCCGACAATTCACTGCACTCACGCCGATGACGTACTGGCTGCCTATGCTGGAGATCGAACCGCCTAGATACGCCTTGCTTCCGAGACGCTGGCATAGATCGCCGGCGATTTTTGGCGTCAACTTGCTCTCGGGCGGAACACCCATCAGTCGTAGCTCTTGTTGAATGCGTTGCTCGGAAACTAGGCTTAAAAAAGGCGATTGCTGGAGTTGTGCGGCGAGACCTTGGCGAAGAGTTTCGTCAAAAACGGAATCGCCCGTCTTGTTGGTGAAATTCGCGAGTACGACGGTGTCGGCCTGGGTCAATGCGTGAGCGCGCCGTGTGTTGTAGAGCCATCCGCCGATCGCCAGAAGGGCGACCATGACCGCACCAGCGGCGGCCGCTTTCCATCCCAAGCCGCGTTTCTGAGCGGAAGTAGTGACAATAGCTGCCGGTACCGTAACCGAGATTGTCGTCTGTCCCGATTCCGTTGCGCGTCGGAGCTGTAGCAAGTCCGCGCGAACCGCCGCGGCGCTTGCGTATCGCTGGTCTCGATCTTTCTCGATGCACTTGTTGATGATTTCTTCCAACTGTGGAGGAATCTGTGGGTTCAGGGTCCGCACGGATGCAGGAGGCCGTGTGAGAATCGCCTCGATAATGGCGCCGCCCGTCCTGCCGCCAAACGCGGGCCTTCCAGTGGCCATTTCGTATAGCAGGAGACCAAGTGCGAAAACGTCGGCACGAGGATCCAAGTCATCACCGCGAACATGTTCCGGAGACATGTATGCGGGAGTGCCGCTGATGATGCCGACGATCGAGATGTTTTCCTGTGTCGATTTGGGCGAAGAGCCGTCGCTGGCGAGTCCCAAAGCATCTTTGGGAACGAGCTTGGCTAGACCGAAATCAAGAACCTTCGCTTGGCCGCGCTTGGTTATGAAGACGTTGGAGGGCTTGATGTCCCGATGGATGATGCCTTCGGCGTGAGCCGTATCGATGGCATCGCTGATCTGAATTCCGAGATCGAGAATCCTCTCAATCGGGAGCGGTTGACCATGGATGTGCTGGCGGAGAGTCTCGCCATCGATGAACTCCATGGCGATGAAGGGCACATTGTCCTGCTCGCCGATATCGTAGATGGTGCAGATGCCCGGATGGTTGAGAGCGGACGCGGCGTGTGCTTCGCGGCGAAAACGTTCCAGAGCTTGAGAGTCTTGAGCCATGCCATCGGGCAGAAATTTCAGCGCGACGGAACGGTCCAGCCGAGTGTCGACGGCCTTGTAGACGACACCCATTCCTCCAGCACCGAGTTTCTCCAGGATGCGGAAATGAGAAATGGTTCGGTCAATCATGAGTGAGTCCGCGCGGCATGCCACCGGCGACCTGGGTCAGAGTGTTTGATCGTTCAACGTATCGGTATCCGCTTTTCGGCGCTCGGCCTTGGGCGGCTTCGGTGACCCCAATATGCTGAGCGCACGGGCTCCTTCGCCGTATGCGCCTAAATCTGCAGAATGTTCCAACTCCAACGTGACATTCTTATTGCAGACAGAGCAAACGAGCGCGCCATAAGCTGTGCTGTCCTTTTGCAGGAACATGTTGAAGCGCATGACGTGCTCGCAGCAAACGGGAATCCAGAGGTTTGTTGGTTGTGCAGGAGCCAAAGCTCACCTGTCCAGATTGGATTTGGCTGGGAGTATACACTGAAACCAGCCGTCCACCGCAGGTACCACGTTCGAAGTCGGTTTGAGGTTTGATGGCAAGTTAGAACCCACAGGCTAACGTGAACGATATTTCAGTGCGAGCACCGCACCGACCATGTAGCTTTTAGCCAGGTGGAACGGCCCGACTGCCTGAGCCCGAGTCACCAACACTTTGAAAAGCACCGTAAGCGACAAAATGTGAATACATGTGCGGCACCTTCGAAATACCGGGGGCTATTCCATTTTCTCAGCGGCCGGACCCACGCCGGTGGCCTGCTTATTCGTTGGGTCAATGCCGATCAGCGCCACTCCGCCCACTCCGGCGCGGCTAACGGTAAGCACGTGGCCGCGAACCCGCAGGTCGGCCTGCACTCCTGCGGGCAGGGTGGTAGGCACTGAGAGGCTACCTAGTTTGGCGCGGTCCTGGCCGAATGAGCTGATGAAATGCGTGGTGGAGAAACGCGGCGCCTTAAACGTCTCCTCGGGACTCATGCCGAATTCCACGTAGTTGAGGATGACCTGGATGGCTGCCTGATCCTGTTGGTCGCCGCCAGCTACGGAGATCGCCATCACGGGATAGTCGTCATGAAAAAGCAGCGTTGGGCTCAGCGTGATTCGTGGTCGCTTGCCGGGCTGGATGACGTTCGGAGTTCTCGCAAACGTGTTCAGGCTGCTGAGGCGGCTTCCATGAATAATGCCGGTGCGTCCCGCGACGCCAGCTGTGCTTGACAGGCCGCTGGGGGTCGCCGCGATGACGTTCCCAAACTTGTCCGTCACACACATGACCGTAGTTCCGCCATGCCATGGGCCGGTGATGGTGGGCGGCTTGGTGGGCTTCATATTGTAAGGGTCGCCTGGCCGGAGTTCGAGAGATGCCTTTTTCGGATCGATCAGGTCGCGCCGCATTTTGGTGTATTGGTCGGAAAGCAACTGTTGCATCGGCACTTTCACAAAGTTCGGATCGCCGTAATACTCGTCGCGATCGGCCAGCGCCAGTTTCTCCGCTTCAATCACCGTGTGGATGTAATCCGCCGAGTTGAATCCCATCTTCTTCAGGTCGAAGCCTTCCAGAAGGCGCAGCGTCTGTAAGAGATAAGGGCCCTGCGTCAGCGGACCGGCCTTGTAGATCGTGTACCCACGGTAGGTTCCTTTGAGTGGATCCACTACAGGAGTTCTGTGTGCGGCCAAATCCGCCTTGCGGAGGAAACCGCCCTTTTCGATATACCAGGCTTCCAGGGCACCGGCGACGTCGCCGCGATAGAAGCGGTCCGAAACGGCTTGCAACCTCTCCTGGCGCGTACCTTTTGCTGCCTTTTCGGAGTCCACCAATTTACGAAAGGTCACCGCCATATCAGCCTGCCAGTTCACACCAGTTTCGATCTTGTCCCCGCTGCCGGTATCGATATACCAACTGGGACCGCCGGCATCTAGGATGGCCAGCGTCGGCTGCACGACCTCCTCGAAGCTTTTGGTTCCGTAAAGTTTTAGTAGGGTAACGATCGCATCTATAGTTCCAGGCACGGCGGCTGCCTTGACGTCACCGTCCGGGATTCCGTGTTCCATGTACCAAGCGATCGCCTTGGGGTCGCGAGGAGCCTCCCCTTGTCCCTCCAGCAGCTTCACGTTTTTCTGCTCGGCGTCGTAGACCAGAACGGGAATCTCTCCTCCCACGCAGAACGCGCCTACATAGGTCACGGACAGCGCCAACAGAGTGGCGGCGCCTGCATCGGCGGCGTTTCCGCCTTGTTCCAGAATCTTGATGCCGGCCGCCGTGGCGGCAGGCCTACCGGAAACAACCACGCCCTGGCTACCGGTGGCGACACTCGGTCCCCGCGGAGCGACCGGTTTTTTTGTGGCCTGCGGCCGAGCGTACGGCACGAGTAAAAGCAAGGAAACGGATGATATCGAAATAAACTTGCGCATAAGAGGTGAACTCCGGTGTGTTGGCCAGCATCCATCACTCGGCATGTCGTCAAGGTTATATCAACTCTCCTATTCCTCGCCCGCCTCGGCCGCGGCTGGTGTCTGCAATTCGTAATGAATGAAAAGGGTTTTGATCTTGACGGACTGGGCCTACCATTCCACATCCAATCTCAATCTCGCCTGTTAGCAGGAATTGGTTTAGTTCATCTTCAGACGCGAATGGGCCACACTCCGACGTCTCTACGCGCAGCGAACGTTCATGTTCGGTCGCCAGTGGTCGAAACTGTCTTGGAAGGAGTGCTCGCAGAGCAAATCCCAAGCTTCACGACGGATGGCAGCACCACGACGCCGTCCGCCTTGTCCAGCACACTCTGCGGAATGCTGTCGGGAGCATTCAGAATTACTTTCCAGCATTTTCGACGCGACCTGCTTCTCTCTCCTGCGCCTGACTATTGCACTGGTACGACTTCAGAAGTAGTAGCTCAGTCCTTGTAAACGCGATGAACGGAAAAGTGAAATCGACGCCGGAATACGCGATGTTACGCAACGACGAGACACTAAACCCGGCAGCGTCCGCAAAAACAAATAGCGTTTAGCTCATTGCTGCCGAGCAACGACGTAGGGCTGCTATTGACAGATCCTCTTATACGTCCGGGGATACCTTCTCTTGTTGAGGGAACTTGACGACGGCAAAGGGGTAAGGATGTCGAAAAAGCGGAGCATTTGGGGCTTTGGCTCGGCGCTGTCCGCGTTGCGGGACTGGTGCAAAACAACTACAGGCAGATATAGCCGCGCTGCGGGTGTCGATCCAATCGGGATGGTCGGGCGAGAAAATCGATCAGAAGTTGTCCGACCTATCATACACGTGGATTTTGACGGGGGGCTCGCAGAATTCAAGCAATTCACCCAGGTCTTGCGTATTGGCGACCGTGTCCGAGTGTTTTGCGATGACGGAGTGATTGAGGCGGAGAAAATTTCCCCCAAGCTCTTCAAGCTCATCTATGTCGTAGAAACGACCGGGGCAATCCAGTGATTTGAATCGCGGCTTTCTCTAATTCGAAACGGCCTGGCTCAGATGCGGAATTGAGGGGTCATGGATAGCTCCATTCTTCTCAGCGGAATCCTCTGCCCAGATCGATCGCTGGTAGAAATGACAGTGGTGAAATCTCACTCGTACGCTCTAGTCTGGCGACACGGGGTGGTGTGATACGCCTCGAGAAAGAAAAGAGGCGGTAGAGCTGGGACACACCGCCCCCTCCTTTACCCGGAAGTTCGCCCCTTACTTAAGTATCGGACAGGTAAACGACGCGAAGTGACCACAGTCCGGCAATGGTTTGATTCGTTCTTCTGGACGCTTCTGGCTATGTGCTCAAGCCCGATGCGAGTAGTGAACTCCTGCTCGCCATGGCGAAGTACGCGGCGGCGGACGGCTTATAGCAGGTTGGACTTTGCCAAGGAGTTCCTGATTTCGAATTGCAATTGCTGTCCGAACGTGACGCTGCTGGCAGATGAGCCTCGGGTTCATTAGGGTTTCTTCACGAAGACCGTTGGCCTCACTGAATCCCGATAAAACGAGATAACCAGAAAAGTTCCGTCCAGTACGAAGATGTGGGGTTACTCGACTTGCCGGGCGCTTTCGATTGTTCCGAGCGGCGCTTACCCGAGATCATCCCTCGCTTTCTGGTATCTGATCTCTTCCCATTATTCCTTCGCATGTGCCAACGGAATCTGCGAAAACAATTGCAAATCGACCATCAAGCACAGTCGTCGTTCCAATTGAAAAAACGTCGCCGCCTTTTTCCCCGGCAACACCTGGTTTACCACCGGCACATACTTCAACCGCAATGCCTGCGCTTCCGCATCCACCTCCATCGAGCGCCGTACATAAATCAGCGCGTCCTGGTCCGTCATCGTTGCCCAAGTCTCCGCGTACTGCTTAAACAGTGCGTACTTCGCGTTGTGCACCTCATGCAATTCGTCCGCGTAGTGTTTGTAGATGGGCCAGAACTTTCCCGCCTCCGAATCCGAAAGCGACATGTTCTGCCCAATTACCTGCATTTTCATTTCCCGTATGTCTTGCCGGAGCAAAGCAATGTCTGCCTCGGTCACCGTAGGTCTGAAGACCTGCTGCACGGTAACTTGCTGCCCCTGCGTCTTCGCCCGCGCCGCAGCCATTCCCCCGCCCAACACCGTCGCCACTACCACCCCCGCAACAAACGCCGCAGCCAATCCCGCCGCTTGCGTCATTTTGCTCCTCATAATCTTTCTCCTTATCCAGCCCTGCCTCGCACGAGAAATCGAGCCACAGACGTTCGCCCGCACCTCCTTCAGGGAGACTCTGGCCCGCCACTGCCAATATTCACAGATCGAATCCGCCACCCTTGAAATTTCAAAACTCGTATCCCCATCCGACGGTAGAGCACGATCGTTCCCAATGGTAAACTTCTCGTAGATCAAACGATCTATGGGCCCGCTAAGCGCGCAAACCGCACTAGCCGTCACGACCTTCAGTCCTTATTGTCTCAAGCGCAGCATCCTCGGTTGAAGCCGAACAAACCCGTGCAGGGCGGCGCCGAGTCAATCCGAGCCAGCCTCGAGTCTCGCCCGGCTCTGCGAGAATAGCGAGAACCTAGAAGGATGCTGGTTTGTTGAACCCTGTCAAAATTGCCAGTCACATCACTGCTCTTTGATGAGCGGTCGAGTTCGTACGGGTTCGTCTTCAAGGCGGGGGACAAACGCATTGGGGTTGCGCTGTGCAGAAACTCCTTTGGACTATATTCCCCAGTATTTCGTCGGTAACTGAACTATTTCGGCGCGTAGCTCACTGCGCTAACCGAGCTCTTCACTTTGAAGTCCCCGTGTACTGATAAACTGTTCTTTTGCCAGTGAGGCTCTGCTCGGTTGTAAGGAGGTCCCACGGGTTCGGCGAGTATTTCGCGGCGAAGACTCCTGGCGGGGAGCGCTGCCCTTGTGGGTATCGGGCTACCGTACGCGAAAGGTGTTGCCCGGAGCACGTTCGGATCGTTTATTGCCCCTCAAGATCAAACGGTGGACCATACGCTGCATATCAAGAATTCAGCCATCGAAGTCGCAGCGAAAAGAATCGTCTCCGCTATCACCTACAACGGCCAGTTTCCGGGTCCGATGCTGCGCCTCAAAGAAGGTCGCCAGGTTACGGTCGACATCTACAACGACACTGACACACCGGAGCAGCTTCATTGGCACGGCCAAAAGGTGCCAGTTGAGGTGGACGGAACAGCCGAAGAAGGAACACCGTTTATTCCTGCGCATGGCAAGCGACGGATTTCCTTTAGTCCCGGACCGTCAGGCTTTCGTTTTTATCACACGCATAACCGGGCCGGAGCAAATCTGGCCGCCGGGCAGTACGGTGGGGAAGTCGGACCTGTGTACATTGAGCCCGGCAGGGAACCAGGAGCGTATGACCGCGAAATTTTCCTCGTCCTGAAAGAGTTCGAGCCCACCTTTAGTCGCGGCGGGGATATGGCGCAGGATTTCCTCTCACCGGGCGAACCTAACTCGGAACTGAAACAGATGGGCGAATCGTCGATGAAGGCATCGCTCGCGAAGGGCATGCCGCACGGATACGAAGTCGGATATCGCTCATTCACCATCAATGGGCGAATGCTTGGGCACGGAGAGCCGATCCGCGTGAAGCAAGGGGAACGCGTGCTGTTTCACATTCTGAACGGAAGCGCGACCGAGATCCGCAGCCTGGCACTTCCGGGACATTTGTTTCAGGTTCTTGCGCTGGATGGAAATCCGGTTCCGAATCCGATCTCGGTTCCCGTTTTATGGATCGGCACGGCGGAGCGAATATCCGCCCTGGTGCATATGACACATCCGGGCGTCTGGATATTGGGCGATCTCGACGATGGGGATCGCGGACACGGCATGGGGATTGTCGTGGAGTATGCGGGTCGCACCGGGAAACCGCAGTGGGTGGCTCCTCCGCCGTTCAAGTGGAGTTATGCGCGTTTTGCTAAGGCGGACGCGACGGTTTCGTCGCCGGACGAGACTATCGAAATGACCTTTGCCAAAGAAAATGCTGCCGAGGAAGGATTCAATCGCTGGACGATCAACGGTGCGGTCTATCCGATGACGGGAGAACCTGCCCCCACCTCGTTTCACTTGAAACGAGGGAAGCGGTATCGGATCAAGATGCGCAACGCGAGCGATGACATTCATCCGATCCATTTGCACCGGCACAGTTTTGAATTGACGAGGATAGCGGGAAAAACCACAGCGGGCGTATTGAAAGACGTCGTGATGCTAGGAGGCTACCAGGAGGCGGAAGTGGATTTTGTCGCCGACAATCCTGGCATGACGCTTTTTCACTGCCACCAGCAGTTGCACATGGATTTCGGGTTTATGACACTGTTTGACTACATTTGAGCGCGAGCGAATTGGCTGGAGAACCCAGCGGCCCGAGCTCTTAGTTGGGATTTCTTGTGGGAATATCAATATGTGCGCGTCTTTTGTTGATGGCAGCGGGTTTGGCTATCGTGCCTGTACGTGCGTTGGCGCAAACGGACGAAATCCAGGTTTACGACGCGGAAATTGCTGAACCGGGTGTCTTCAACCTTATGATTCACACGAATTTCACCCCCATAGGGCGAATTACACCCGAATTCCCTGGGGCGGTTGTCGCCAACGACTCCGTGAACGGAGCTGCTGAGTGGGCTTACGGTGTGAAGCCTTGGTTTGAGCAGGGTCTGTATCTCCCGGTGTATACCATCCATTCGGAAAACCAAGGTGCAACCATCAACGGCTTCAAAATCCGTGAACTATTCGTTCGGCCACACGCGCAGGACCATAAATTCTTTTATGGATTGAACTTCGAATTCAGCGTCAACGCTCTTTACTGGGAACCACGACGCATCACTTCCGAGTTTCGACCGATCATCGGCGTTCATCTTCATCAGTGGGACTTCATCTACAATCCGATTCTAGATACCGACTACACCGGCGGACTGAAAGGTCTGCAATACAACCCAGCGGCTCGTATTGCCTACAATCTGAACGATAAATGGGCCATCGCAATGGAAGAATATGACGGCTTTGGACCATTGCGAGGCTTCGTGCCGCAAAATCAGCAATTTCATGAGACTTGGGCGGTTGTGGATCGCAGAGGCGGATTGTTGAACATCGAAACAGGCATCGGCGTGGGTTGGAGCGGCGGCGCGGATAAAATCACTCTCAAATTGATGTTGTCGCGCGACCTAAATTCTCACGCGCATTAGCTTGCGCGTTCAAAATCGGGTTCAATTTCCGCAATTAACGTCTGATCCAGGCGCGGGTACTCTTTGCAGCCAGGAAAATGAGCGGGACGCGAGAGTCTAGGCAATGAAAGTCCCGTCGATGGGGCAAAACAGCGCACGATGGACACTCTTCGTTTCATTTCTGTTCGTCGGCACCTCTATAGGCTGGGTACTTTGGACTAACGCTGCCCACAGTGTATGGCACGAGGCTGTATTTCTGCCAATCCTCACGCACTCGATTGACTCCGCTCAACTCGTTTGGTGAGCCACCCACGACCTCCGCAAGTCGTTACCGAAACTGGACCTAAACGTCACCGCCCGGTCACTCACGCAAAATTCCCATCTCGTACCGTGATAAACGTAGCCGGTCGGTCTCTGAGCTGATCCGGTCTTCAAACTAAACAAAGGATGAGAATGAACATGAAGAAGCTATTGGCTGTACTAATTCCGCTTGGCTTGTGCGCCACAGCGGCGTTTGGCTGGGCCCAGGAATCCGTCGTTCGTTGGAATGGTATTCGTGGAGTCATCACCGCCCCAGGGGTCGACAATCCGGTTGGAACCATTCATGCCGGAGCGGGCCCCTGGACGGTGCGGAGTGGACATGCGCGGGTAAACCTCACCAACGGAAACACGTTTTTTGATGTCGAGGGCTTGGTCCTGAACGGTAGCAGTTCCAGCGGAACTCCGGGGCCGGTCACTTCGGTCAACGGCACGTTGGTTTGCAATTCCGGCGGCACCACGCCCGTGATCTTGGACACCAGAGCCGTATCGCTCAACGGTCAGGGCGATGCACACTTTTCCGGGCAAGTTTCGGGAGTCCCGGCGACGTGCGATAACCCCGTCTTCCTGATTCGCATCGCGGTCCCGGCCGGCGCTGCGGGGCGCTGGATTGCAACGGGCGACGTGCGTTCTATCGACAACGACTGACAATCAACCACACAAATGAGTTCAGGAGGCGAGGCTCTGTTGCGCCTTCGCCTCTTGTGTCTCATCCGCCGGCACAAGAAATGACAGTGTCGCGGAAGTAGTTTGCATTAGCACCGAAGATCCCTTTAGCGTGATCCCATGCGATTCGCATTCGTACTAAGACTTGGAATCGATTCTCGGCCGGACGAAGGCCATTTGGAAGGTTGGGTTGAGGAGGTGGATACCTGCACCGAAATCCGCTTCCGCTCGACTCAAGATTTGCTCAAGTTTCTGAGCGAACGTTTCGACCTGGCGGTCGGTATCACGGGTAAGACGGCTACTGTCGAGAAAGAACCCTGCCGCAAGCCCCGAAAGTCATCGTAAAACTTATGCGCAGCCATCGAGACCCTGCGCTGGGTCCGTGGACCGCACTACAAAGATCGCCATCCATGCCCTTCGTGTCGCACGCAACCTCTTCACACCACTGCCTGGCAGTAGTATTTTCTTTCACGCGGGATAGGGAGGCCTGGCGCGATGCAAACTCGACAATTCCTTGAGGTCCTGCACCAGGACATTCGTTACGCTTTCCGGACGCTCCGTCGAAGCCCGGGCTTTACAGTTACGGCGGTTGCGGCACTGGCACTCGGAATCGGTGCCAACACGGCGATTTTCACGGTGGTCAACGCAGTATTGTTGCAGCCGCTGGCCTATCCCGACCCTAACCGTATCGTCCAATTGGAACTGAGCTCGTCGGAAGGAAATGGGAATATTGCATCGATTCCGAAATTTAATATTTGGAGAGAACAAACACAAGTATTTCAGGACATCTCAGCGTACGACCAAGGCGGACCTGGCATTAATCTGACTGGCGGCGATCGACCAGAGCAGCTGAAAGGCATTCACGTCTCAAGCAGTTTTTTCCAATTGTTCGGCGCACGAGTCGTGGCGGGGCGAACGTTTTCAGCCGAAGAGGATCGTCCGGGAGGCTCTCCAGTGGTCGTGTTGAGCGGCGGACTGTGGCGGCGGCGATTCGGCGGGGATGCGAATCTCGTCGGTCGGACAATCGACTTGGGCGGCGAGGCCTACACCGTTTCGGGAATTCTGGATGAGAAATTTACTTCCGATCCACCCGCCGAGATCTACTTGCCGTTAAAGGCTGATCCAACCAGCACCGATCAAGCGCACTTCCTACGCGCCGCGGCACGACTAAAACCCGGCGTGTCTTTGGATCAGGGAAAGACAGCGCTCAAGCTTGCGGCAGATGAATTTAAGCGTAAATCCCCCAATTCCATGGGCCCACAAGATAGTTTCACGGCCGAGCCTTTGCGGGACACCATCGTTGGCGACGTGCGGAGATCATTGCTTGTACTGCTTGGCGCTGTGGGCTTCGTGCTGCTCATCGCCTGCGCAAATGTGGCAAATCTGCTGCTGGCCCGGGCGACGATTCGGAGGAGAGAGATCGCTCTCCGGTCCGCACTTGGGGCCGGACGCGGGCGGCTGATCCGACAGCTGCTGACAGAGAGCGTGATGTTGTCGATAACGGGAGGAGTTTTGGGTCTCGGACTTGGGTATCTCGGCGTGCGCGGGCTGCTTCAGATTAATCCCGGGAACATTCCGCGAGTTGGTCAGTTCGGAGAGCGAGTGTCACTCGATTGGCGGGTGTTGGCTTTCACGCTCGGAGTTTCGTTATTGACGGGAATTGTGTTTGGTCTGATCCCTGCATTGGGCGCGTCGCGCAGCGATCTCAACGTGACGCTGAAGGAGAGTGGTTTGCGTTCAGGGAGTGGTGTGCGCCAAAACAAAGCTCGATCGATCCTTGTCGTAACCGAGACGGCGCTCGCGCTGGTGCTGTTGATGGGTGCGGCCTTGCTAATTCGGACGTTCAGCGAGCTGCGAGGCGTCAACCCTGGTTTTGACACGCACAACATTCTGACCATGGAGATGTCACTTGCGGGGTCTCGTTTCGAGAAGACTGCGGGTGTTGATCAACTTGTACGTGAAGCGCAGCGACGAGTCGGGAGCTTGCCGGGAGTTGTGGGCATCGCGGAGACGTGTTGCCTGCCTCTACAGGGAGGGTTGGGGCTCCCCTTCATCGTCGAAGGGCGACCGTTGGCGGAGGGATCCGCACATGGCAACGGCGCTTGGAAACCGGTCTCCGCTGGCTATTTTGATGTCTTCAAGATTCCACTAGTTCGCGGGCGTGTGTTCACCGAGCGCGACGACGGAAACTCTGCGGGTGTAGTGCTGATCAGCCAAGGTTTGGCCAAGGAGTTCTGGCCAAACAGCGATCCTGTGGGACAACGCATCACGATCGGAAAGGGGGTGGGCCCGGAATTCGAGGAGCCACCACGCGAGATTATAGGCATCGTTGGCGACACGCGCGACCAAGGACTCGACAACAAACCCAACCCAACCATGTATGTACCAGTGGCACAGCTGAAAGACGGCGTGACCAAACTGAACAACGGGTTTATCCCGGCTTCATGGGTGATTCGCGCGAGCGTCGAACCGTTTTCTCTGAGTCGAGAGATCCAGGAGGAGTTGCGTGTCGCCAGCGGTGGATTGCCGGTGGCGAACATTCGATCGATGGCGCAAGTACGCGGTGAGTCTACGGCAAGTTCCGACTTCAACTTGATGCTGCTTGTGATTTTCGCTGGACTGGCGCTGCTGCTGGCGGCAATCGGCATTTATGGCCTGATGGCGTACTCGGTCCAGCAAAGGACGCAGGAGATCGGCATTCGGATGGCGCTCGGAGCAAGCGCGCATGACGTGAGGGCCATGGTGGTGAAGCAGGGTATGGTGACGGCACTTGCGGGCGTACTGATTGGATTAGCGGCAGCGCTGGGGCTGACAAGGTTGATGGCCAGCCTGCTTTACAACGTGACGCCGAGGGACCCACTGGCTATGACCTCGGTTGCGTTGCTGCTCGTCGGAGTCGCTCTCGCCGCCACCTACATCCCGGCACGACGGGCCTCGAGAGTGGATCCGATCGTTTCGTTGCGGTACGAATAATTCATGGGTGCGCCGGATTAAACCGGCATGAAGTAGAGAATGAAAGAGTCTCACAGGAAAGGAGAAAGCGATCCATCCTGGCCCCGAGTTTTGCGCTGCTGGCTGTGAAGCCTGCGGCGAAGCGTAAACAGGGGTATAGGCGGGCTGGGTATTGAGCTCCGAAAATATTCTTCAGAGCGCCGACGCTGTCCATGTATGCGGAAGGCAACACGGGGGGAGCGCTATCGCAAAGTTCCCAAACCGGCTCTGCGTGGTCACAGACCCCAAACACGCTTAGAAACTTCATGCGCGAGAACCGGGAGAAGGCCACAAGCCACAAGACTCGCATGGAGAACACCAAGCAGTCACGCACGCGCCCGACACAGAGCGGGGGTAGCGTGTCCCAGAGACTGAGTGGTGTGCGGAAAGCAGCAAGGGAAAGGAAGAAGGAAAAGTTCACCTCACTGCTTCACCATCTGACCGTCCAGCTGCTGGCAGACAGCTTTTACGCACTAAAGCGGCAGCTGCGCCAGGAGTAGACGGTGTCCGGTAAGGTGCGTTTTGGAAACTTTGGATCGATCTGGACAGAAGCCCAAACATCTTCGGTCCCACCAAGTCGCCCCCAACGTCAACGTCGAACCGTCGACGACCGTTGTTCTGCGAACAGCACATTAGCCGCGTTGATCAGATACTGCTCGTCGCTAAGCACTTCGAGCAATTCATCTGGAAAGGGAGAGATTTCGCTCTGCAAAAATGTAGCCAGCTCACGGTAGATTTCTCGCCGCGAGTAAGGCGCCAGTTCGTTGCGACGACGCAGCGCGTTGTGAATCAGGCTTGCAAGCTCTGGCGTCGCAGCTCGACGAAGGTGCATGGCGATGGCCGGATAGTCCATGAACGAGTTATATTTCTGCCACGTCCAAGGTTCCTCGGGGGGCGGAGCTACCGGGGACTCACGCACGACGAGCGTCCCCGCCACCCGGTCACCAAATCGCTGCATCAGAGGACTCGTTATGACCGAAGCCCCTCCAACCAGATAAGCAAGGGGCAATGCGTCAAAAACGCGCATCAAATTTCGCACCCACGCTTGCTCGACGCGCAAAGGAAGCCCAGCTTGATCGATCACACGCAAATGAAGGAGGCGTTTTCCGATCGTTTGTCCGTTCCAGAAGCCTTCAAACAACGCGCCGTATAGAAACCCAATCGCGAATTCCGCGAGGGTGATGACCATGACACCGAATCCCGGTGCTTTCGAAAGAATCCAGTAAATGAGGAGTCCGACTCCGTTCACAAGTCCTAGTACAATCGCGGTGTCTAGAACCATGGCATACAGGCGGGAAGCAGGACCCGCGAGCGGCAATCGGAACACTACTCCCTCGGCCGTCGCAATGGTCAGTTCGGCAGCTGTTGCGGCGCGGATTGGTTGAGCGTTCGTCATGCGTTGCCCGAAATAACCTTTCCAGTTGCTTCCGCGCCCGTCTGTCTCCGACCTGCCATCAGCAAGTAGATCGTGAGCAGTGCGCACTCCGCGACACCAACCGCGATCTTGAATCCGTACGGCAAGACTGGCTGATGACGCTGTGAGAAAAATGCTTCCATCAAGCCAGCCCACACCAGCATCAACGCCAGACCTGCAATCAGGAAGAGCCACTCACGCATGTATTGACGCATATTGCGGTCCTCGCGACGACGCAACATCATGCGCGCCAGATAAAAACCCGCTTGCCCGGCAATGAGAATCGACGGAATCTCAAGCACTCCGTGTGGCAGTAACCATGCCGTCACGAAAAGTCCGAAGCCCTGCTGCGTGTAACGAACTGCGACAGCTCCGAGCAAGACGCCATTCTCGAAGAGCAAGAGCGCCGTTCCAATCCCGAACGTTACTCCAAGAGCTGCTGCCAGTAAGGCCACCTGGACATTGTGTTTGATCAGTCCGGCCGAAAACGCGGCTTCCATTTGCGTTGAGTGCGAACTTAAAGTCTTGCCTTGCTCTTCGTCGTGGACGCGTTCGCCGGGATTGCGCAGGTAGTCGGCCGGGAGTAAGACATCCACTGCAGCAGGGTCGAACCTCACGGCAAGCCCGCCGAGCGCACAGCCCAAAATCGTGATCACCAGAGACATTGCGAAATAGCGGTACTGCCGCCGAAACGCCTCCGGAAACGCCGTAAAGATCTTCAACCACTGACGTGGCTGCCAAAACGCTGAGCGAGCTGGCGGAGCGTAGTACAACTCCGCGTAAGCGCGCGCCACCAGTCGCTCCAGATATTGCCTTGGCTCTGCCGCTACAGCGCCATGGGTAATACGATTCAAATCAGACGCAGTTTGGGCATAGAGCTCCTGCAGCCGTTCAGCTTCCGCAGGATTGATTCCGCGATCCGGCCGGCCTTCCAATGTGACAAGCAGCGATTCAAGGTCGTTCCATCGTGGACGCGCCTGCGCCAGAAAACGTTGGAGGTCCAAAATCACAGGCGTTGCTCCCGTTTATTTTTCAGGTAGGATTCCACGGCAGTTCGCAAGAACATCGCCGGCGGAACAAACTGCAGTTGCACGTCCATCCGACGCAACTGTCGCGCTAACGCGCGGAGACGCTGATTCTCCTTTTCGCCCGCAAGCGCCGCATATACGTCACCGTCCGTCAGCATTTCCTCATCGGTCGAAAATGCCGGCCTTGCGGAAGCCGGTAGAATGCTCGTCACAAGAACAGCATGGGATGAACGGACCAGAGAGATTCCCCGGCGCAACGAATCGGAAATCGAACGCTCGCTTAAGTCGGCCAACAACAATAGATAGGCGCGCCGCCGCAGCCGCACCCGAATTTCGCTGAACAACACTTCGTAGTCCGCATTCGTCGCCAGGGGCTCGACATTCAGTAAGCAATCGCGAAATCGGTGAAAGTGGGATTGGCCGGTCCCCGCCCGCAACCAGGTTTTAGGCTGATCCGCGTACGTCACCAATCCAAATTCGTCGCCCATTTCAAGCGCCACCGTTGCGCCGACCAGCGCGGTTTCCACACTGAGATCGAGCAGACGCCGCGGTGATCGCGTCGACGGGAGACCGTCCGCAGACGTCATCGCCGAATCCACCGGGCCTGCCGATGCTCGAGATTGGTCCACGACGAAATACACTTCCTGCTTTTGCTCCCATTGGAAGAGGCGCGTCACAGGGGCACTTCGGCGCGCCGTGGACTTCCATGCGATCTCCGCGTAGTTGTCGCCAGGCTGGTATTCCCGTAAGCGCTCGAAATCACGTCCGTGCCCCGTCCACATCGTCTGCCGCGACGCCACAAGAGCGCGGTAAATCGGACTTCGAAGAATCTCTCGTCGTCCGCGACGCACATCTGCCTCGATGCGCAAGGGCACCGGCAGATCAAACCATCGACGCAAACGCCAGATTTTGAAGTTCGACCGCTTCTCAGTTCCGACGCGCGGCGCAGGCCACAGGCCGCGCCGAAGCATGCCGATCTCGGGTGACCATGGCCAGAGCTGAACGTGCGAGTCGATGTTCTCGGATGTTGATACTTGTCGGTCCGAGTCGGATGGTTCAAGCTTCAGGAGTTGAGGAGAGCCGTTAACGTGAATCGCATTTTCACTTTCCTGTGTCATTGGCATGAGCGTGGCCCTGATTTCGCTGGGTGATTTGAGTCTTGCTGATCCGATGATCGCGAAGGGTACCCGAATCGTTTGACCTTCGCGTCCACGAAGGCCTTCCTCCGGCAGCAGCAAAACCGGGGTGCACTCCGCACGAGAGCGCCATAGGGCGAGTGCGTCATAACCCACCAGCAGTGTCATGGCCGTCGCAACCAGTTCGAACCACAACCATCCGTGCACAAACCACGGCGCGAAACATGCCCCGACCGCAAGTAAGACGACCATCAACGCGAGCGACGGTTCGGGACCGAATACGCTTCCGGCTGGGCGGAGTGCGATCCGCTGGGGATGCGCGTCACTTGTACGTTCTTCGCGGTGCATCTGTGCGAAAGTAGCACCAACGACCGCGTTAACAGCGTCCCGTTCTCGCACATTCGCGGTATTTTGGTCGCTACTCATCATCTTCGAGCCTGCTCACATGCACTGGAAATTGCAGTTCGACTGCGCTGTCTATCTTGGAACTTCTACAGCCTCCAGCACGGACTTGACCACTTCACGAATCTCGGCGCCTTCCATTTCGAATTCAGGCCGCAGCAGCATGCGATGCTCCAACACGGGTCCAGCTAAGGCCTTCACATCCTCGGGTACAACGAAATCGCGCTCCTCTAACGCGGCAAGAGCCCGGGTCGCCGATAGCAGCGCAAGCGTCGCGCGCGGCCCGGCCCCAACCCATACTGCTGGGTGCTGCCGAGTCTGTCGCGCCACGTCCACGATGTAGCCGCTTATGGCCTCGCTGACGCGCACTTGCGCCACGGTGGCGCGCAATTGCTCAAGTTCACCGGGCTGTAAGACCTGTTCCCGAAACTCCTCCGCCAGCCTCCGCTCGGGTGCCTCGCCCGCCGCCACGAGTTTCGCCAGTTCGTTTTCGTCTTCTGCGGTTGGGTAACCCATGCGAATCTTTACGAGGAAGCGATCCTTTTGCGCTTCCGGAAGCGGATATGTGCCCTGATGCTCGATAGGGTTTTGCGTGGCGAAAACAACGAAGACGGATGGGAGAGGGCAGGTCTCGCGATCGATCGTCACCTGACGCTCTTGCATCGCTTCCAGCAGGGCCGACTGCGTTTTCGCCGGTGCGCGATTGATCTCGTCTGCCAGCAAAAAGTTTGTAAATACGGGGCCGCGGACGAGGCGAAATTCCTGCTTTCTCAGATCGAAAATACTCGTGCCCGTGATGTCTGCAGGCATCAAGTCTGGAGTGAACTGAATGCGCTGGAATTCGCCGTCAACAGATCGCGCCAGCGTCTTCACCAGCAACGTCTTCCCTACTCCGGGAACACCTTCGATCAACGCGTGGCCACCGGCGAGCAACGTTACAATCGCGAGATCGATGGCCTCATCTTGGCCGACGATTACGCGGCTAAGCGCTTCTCGAAGACGTCTCGCGCCATTCGTGACGGACTCGAACCTGGCCGGTGATTGCGTTTGCGGACCTGCATGCTGTGCGTGTCCTTCTGAACCCAGTATCGGTTTCTCGCTCATCCGATCGGTGCCTCCTCGGTAATCATTCGTGATGAAGTCTCAAAATTTTGGGTCGCGCCAGGTCGTGTATGCGCCACGTGCCGTGCCGACGCGCGACGTTCAGCGATCAACGCCTTTAGCTCGATGTATCCAGCAAATGGAGGTTGCCCGAACGCGGAGCGGAGCCGCGAACCGGAGCCGGGATCCGCAGAAATGGCTTGGGCATCTTGTGGCGAGCGGCGACGGAACTGTTCCCAACATTCCATGACGACATCCGTTCTCGCAACGCTTCGTTGCAGAAGGCGTCTTGCGGCCACGCCCGCCCCTTCGCCCTGTCGGACAATTTGTGCATTCGGACTGCGGGTCGGGCGCCGCAAGAGATCGCCACTCATGCTCCAGAGCAGGACAAGCAGCGCGACCCAGAAGAGCATCAGCGCGGCCTGTAAGCGGTACCGCTGCACCAGCCAAATGACTCCCTGCTCCTGATGCAGCCCGTGCAACGTTTCATCGACCCAAATTACCGGCCGTCCACCCGCAAGAAAATCCAGGAGTACGGGATTGGGGTGAGTCTTGATCGCTTCGTTCATCAAAAACGACTGTTGACTCGCCGCGATGAGTTCGCCAGGTCCAACTCGCCGCATCGCCATGTAGACCGGACCCGCTGCAGGGTCTGTGCGGGATTCTGGGGAACCTGCGTAGAGAGCGGTCCAATGCTCATTTGTTTTTAGCCAGGGCGCATGGCCAGCGAGATACATTGTTTCCGCGCCTTTCGGCAACGCCTCAGCAGAGGGAGATATCCACGTTGCACGCGGCTCCTGCGGAGTTGAATCCCACTGGTTTCTCACTTCCCATCCTTGGGATTCGGACTTCAAACTCCAACGAGGATCCACCAGCACGACGCGGCCACCGCGCGAAAGAAAATCCTCCAGGCGGGCGCGAAGCTTGTCCCCGACACGGATCTTGCCGTTCTCGATCTTCCAATCGTCGAAACTGGACCCACCGATAAAGAATGCGGTCGTCTTCGAAGCGTTCTGGTCCGCCAAGGAATCTTCATCCTGACTGCGATTCACCTGATATCCAGCGTGTCTGTAAGCATCGAACAAGAGACTCGTGCCGTAGGGGTCTTCTCGTAAACTCGATCCCATGTCGCTCGTGTTGGATTGGTTTCGATGCGCCATCAGCAATAAGATCGCGAACACAACCGCGAAAATTCCAGCGGCCAGCAACGGACCACGCCAGTTGAGCACCGTGCGCTCGCTCGAAGTGCCGTTAGACATAGCTCAGCAGCTCCCGTTGATCTTGGCGGTAGGTTGCTACCGCTTCGACCGTCGGCATTTGAGATCCGTACCAGACACGATCGAACTGCCGCATGCTTCCACGCAATTTTGTGGGAATTTCCGCGCGGGCCTCGACCGTTGCTTGAGGGCGACGTCGCCAGCGGCGCGTAAACTCATCCAGGTACTCGCGATTCGTTCGATCTCGGCGAATTGTCAGCCACTCACGCTGGGCCAATCCCGCAAGCAGGCCCAGGTATGCCGCGCGCAAGGCGAGCCGCAAATCACCTTCGCCTTCAAGCCGGCTCGCCAACGCAAACCATTCATCCTCGGAATGAGCCGTCGCCAGGGCGTTGTCGCCCAGATCGGGAAGGGGAGCTACTCCAGCTGGAATGGACAGAGAAGCCGTCTCGCGCCGTCGGCGCAGCCAAACGAGTGCCGCTCCGGCGCCGACTGTCACAACAGCGATAACGATCAGCCAGATCCGAAGGTCGTTCAGCTGCCACCGGCCGGGCTTTTCATCTCCGCCTGAGAAATTTAGTCCCTTGGGCCAAAATTTTCGAATGAGCTTCAATATCCAATTCCATGCGCGCTCAAAACCACGACCGATCCTGGAAAGAAATGTGTCAAACCAACTGGACGAATTCGGGTGCTCCGCGTCATGCCAACGATAGATCGCACGCTGCGATTCTTCGTCCAACGCTTGGCGCAATTTTTGAACTCGCGCCGGGCGAGTCAAGTCGTCGCCGGTGCCTACGCTACTTTGGGTCGTGGGCTCCTCCGCTCTCGGGAAGGCCCATGCGGGAATGGTGCCGCCCGTCATCGCGATTATTACGACCAGTGTGGCGGCCATAACTTTGCTGCCTGCCCTTGGAGATGCAATAGCCGATGGCTTCTTTTGCCGTGGCAGGCTCGCAAGTAAATCACGCAGATCGAAACCTTCGCGTCTCGAACGCAAGTGCTGGTAGACGATGACAAAGCAGCACTTGACGACCGGATCGAGCGCCAGCCACGCGCCCGCGAATGCCGAAAGCCAGAACGCGGAACTCCGGGACAACGCGTATATTCCCATTTGGGTGGAAAGGAGCGTGTTAAGTCCGAAAATCGAGTGCAGTAGCTGCGGCACAGCAATCGCCACGATGATGCCGTTCAGCCACACCGTGCCCCAGAGAGGGGCAAGCATCAAGAAAAGAAGCAATCCATCTGCGAACCACTGATTTGCCAACGACAGGCAACCGCCAACGGATTGGCGCTCAGCACCTTCTTCTCTTCCCTCTAGGCTGCTGAACTGAGACGCGCTATAGAACCACGCTGCTCCAGCGACGGTCGGAAACGCAGCCAACGCGCAAACACTCAAGATCACCTTCAGGCCGACCACACGCCCGATGCTTGCCGCTACCTCGGTTGCCGTTGCGCGTTTCGGCGACGGTGTGCCAAAGGCTCGCTCGCGAACCCTTTGCATATACAGGGCGACCAAGCACACGCGCAAGAGATACGCGCAGGCGAGTATCGCCGCTTCCAACAGAAGGATGTCATCCGATAATCGTATCTGACCGTTAACGACCCACATCGGAATGAAACACAGGACCAATGGCGCCGTACCGACGTAGTAGCGCCATGCATCGCTCGCGAAAGTGGAACGAAACAGTGCGAATCCTCGTTCGAGCGCTTCCAGCGAATTCAGACGGTACTTGTGACGAGCCGGGGGCGCCAGTCGCCCACTTTGAGAAGCCGGCTGTCCCAGCTCAGATTCACTCATCGCTTTGTTCCGATGGCTGATCGACGGCGATGGTGCCAAAGTTCATGTGTTGCTCTGGGCTGTTGGTACGCCAACGCAGCAACACAAAAAAGAGCACCGTTAGAGAACCAAGCGCTACGATCCCTAAAAGTATCTGTCGGAATCGATACGTCATCGAAAACTTTGCTGCGGGTGGGCGTGCAAGCCGTCGCAGACACGGTGGGCAGGCAAGCTTGCCTTCCTCGTCGGTGACGCATTCACGGCAGAATGTTCCTCCGCAATGAGGGCACAGCGCCGCCGCCTCTCGAACTGGATGAAACAAGCAGTGCGCATGGCGCAAGCCGGCAGCGGATAGTCTTTGGACTGGCATGGCGGAAGAGTCAGGAGACATTCGTCTGGGTGGCATCCGCGATCAAAGGATTCGGGGACCCTGTTTCGGCGCTCGTTCGAGGAGAGTCCCGTGCTGGCACAGAGCTGCTCGCGGATGTGGCCGACTGTCCCACGACACCACGGGCGGCTCGGACTGCCTCATCGATCTTGGCAAGGACTTTCCGCGCGTGCCGCGTTCGCTTTACCAGTGAAAGATCAACGCTCGCTCCCGTCGTACGAATTCGCGTGCGAGATGTCGGGCCGCACGCCAGTTCCAGGGCGACCCATGCGAGACCTAGGCCGCCAAATATCGCGCCAGCCGTGGCATTCGCCCACGCCCACAGCGAAGCGCCGATCGCCGCGAGAAGCACCGCCGGAATAGTGACACGCAGCAGCCAAAGTTGGTTGGGCCAAACCACGACGGATTCCAAGTCGTGTAAGTAAAACCGACGATACTCGACCGTGTACATCATCCTCTTGGCAGCGAGCAAGCAATCTTCGCTCAAATACCATTTTGTTCCGCCAGCGAGGCTGCCAACGCGCGATATTTTGCGGAATGCACGCTTCAAATTAGTGTCTCCTACCCATCCAACCGAGGAAGAAGGTTCCGCCCAGCAAGAGCGGAACCCAGGCAAGACCCACATACGCTGCCCAGAATCGCCAACCATATCGCGGAATTAAATACGCACCCGGCGCCTTCCCATACTTTACATGCAAATAAATAGCGGCAGGGACGGCAGCCACGAAGACCGGCCAAAACAGAACCCAACCCCAACCAAGACTCACCGCAATCGAGTCATAGAGTACGTCCCGATGCCGCCATTCCGCGGTCGCAGCCTCCGCACCGGAATCGACGCGACCGCGCTCAAAACAAATGGGGCAGACGTGCTGCGCACCCAGTTGCAGGTCACATAGTCCGCACACGAACCGACCGCACAGCTGGCAGCAGGCGTGGAAGGCCTTATCGGGATGAAAGAAACAGGTGGATTGATCCGACATGACTGGTGCCACATTTGCGTTTTGCCGTACAACGGGCCAGACGCGAATCTGCAACTCTTTCTCGCAGAAGGGGCAGATTTGCACTCCATTGGTCGTCTCCATTGGCGTGACTGTCCCTTGGCAACTGGGACAGCTCGTAGTCCCGGGAGAAATCGGCGACGGTTTCTGCCAGCGATTTGCCTGAGGGTCTGTCTTATCCGATTCGCCAGAATCGGGCGTAAAAAGATTGACGTTAAAGCTCACGCGACGCTCTGTTTGAAAACCACGCGAGTGTCACACACGCGATCGTGAATTGCTCGCTTTTCGGTATCCACACCTGCCACGATTGCGCTTGTCGTCATGAGAATGAAATTCAGGTATGGGATGCCGCTGGTGACGACGTTCCACATAAAGAAGCGTCCAAAGCACACGCCCCATCCCAAGCTGCGGCCATCTGATCGAACGATTTTCAACCCACAAGCCATTTTCCCAAGAGTTGCGCCCCACTTCTTCATCATCACGACTTCATAGGCCATCGCGACGCCCAAAAAGACGATGATCGACGTAAGTCCCAGGGCAGCAAGAGCAGGGTCGGTGGGAGCCGGTGGTCTCCCTGCTCGGATTAGTGCGGGTAGGAACAGCACAAAGAGGATCATGACGGGTACTCCCATCGCGATGCCGTCAACGAAGCGCGCGGCAAAACGGATCCAACACCCGCCGTAGCGCCAGCCACGCGGCGATGCCCCGGCAGTGCCGCTCGCCACTACCCGGCTCAAAAACGCGGGCTTGCAATCGGAGCACACCCAGTTCCCCGCGATCTGCACCACGTTCGATGGCGCGAATGCCCTTCCACACTGCGAACACGCCAAAACTGACTCTACGCCGACTTGTTGGCTCAATGGCGAACCCCCGTGATATGTGAATTTGCACGTAGCGTAGCGTAGACGGGTACCCAAGCCAAGTAGCAGGACGGCGCAAGTTTCGCAAGCGTGACCTGCCACAACGGGCAAGTCCAGAACAGCCGGCGCATTTCTGGAGCCGAAAAAGCCAGCGCCATGGCGAAGTGACTTAAGAGATCGATGTCAAAGCGTCAACTCAATACTACGAGTAAACACTCAACTGTAAGAGATAAGGGAAATAGAAGATGGGAAGTCCTCGAAATAAGAGATCGAACCCGAATCCTCTCTCTAACCACATCCCCAACCTAAAATCGGTGCCTGCGAGGCCCTGGCGGGTTCTAGCGGTGTTTTTATCGCGTGCGCAGTCGACATTCGATCGGTGGCGGGGCGCGATCCGGCGTCCTACCTCTCGGCGAACGCGATCTCCGGGTACGAATACCCAGTCCGAATGCGACGGAAAATTCTGGTCAACGCATATCCCCATGCGTATTCCTGTGTGACCGATGTCCGCGTCGCTTGGGAAAATGCCCTGAAAGATGCTGGCCTTAACGCACTTTGGATTTACGTTTTGCGCCACACCTTCGAGAAGTCGAATCACCGAAGCAGTGGCTCCTCAGATATTGTCGCCCAGTTGTCAGGGTCGTTTTGGAGGATCTTCTCACTCACAAACAGGCGCCACGCTAGATCCCGCCCTCTCGCATCTATCAGCTCAATGCCAAGCATGCCCTTGTGGGTCACTGGCGTACGAATCTCGGTGTACATGAATGTCCAGTTGCGGCCGTAATAGGAGCCATAGGTGCCCCAAAGGTTTGGCCGGCCACCTGCGCGTTTGGCTCGGCCTCAACCCAGTAGCGCTTCACCAGATCCGCAGTTTTCTTCAGGCTACACCTCGCGAAAACCTTTGGCCCGTCAATTCACGCACCGCCGCGTGGTGGATCCGATTATTCAGCAGATCCGGGTTCGACTGCAGCATGACGAGAGACTGTACTCCGCGCTATAGGCAAAGGTTTTGTACTTCGAGAAATCAAGATCGGGATTGAAATCGGTAGCGAGTTTGGCCGATGCCGGAAACGCTATCAGCGGCGATAGCATCCCCAACAGTAGGGGCTTCCGGCGATGATTCTCAGACACAACAGTGGTCCAATTCATCAAAGCTGTATGGCTCCTTCTTGAACATATTAGCTGCGTGTCGCTTTCCTACTTTCAGAAATGGCAAGTTCTAGGCAGAGCGGTAGGTTACGCACCATTCGGATTGTAGGAACCATTAAAGAGGGCACAAGGGTACAGCCAACCGGCATTCAGGCCACGGCGAGGTTTCGTCCAGCTGACTGGCCATGGACTTCGAACACCACGGCCAGTCTAGAGTTATTCAAACTGCGAACTACGCCTTATGGATTCGCAGCGCCATCAGCCCCAGAGCCAGAATGGTCGAAAGCGCTCCGAGCAAGCCCAGCAGTGGCAAGTAGGTACCGGTCTGCGGCAGCTTCGCCGGCACAGGTTCTGCTGCGGCCGTTTCTACCGGAGCCGGAGTTGAAGCAGGCACAATAAGAACCAGAATTGGGACATCCGCCTGAGGCGCAGGTGGCGGTGGCGGTGCGATTCCGGTCCTCTTCACTTCCTGTGTAACCACGGTTTCCGGCTGCTCGATTACCTGCTGAGCATCTACCTTCATCCCCTTTTTGAGCCCAAATGCATCTACCTCTTGCCCATCAACGGTGAATTTCTGGCCCTGGGGGATCTTGAACTGTTGGTTCTGGCCGTTTTCCATCGTCAAGATGACCGTATTAGGCGGAGCAACATACCAGACTTTCCCGGTAACGGTTTTAATTGTAGTGATCATTTTCGGAGTCGTCGTGGTAATCGTCTGCTTTTCTATCTTCATGCCTGGCTGGAGTTGATGAACGTTGAGTTGTTGGCCGTCCACGGTCACGGTTGTGCTCTCCGGAACATTGTCGAAATGGCGCAAAGTTCCATCCTCCATTTTGATGACGACGCTGTTACCAGAAACATAGACGACTTCGCCGCGTTCGACCTTGATGGCCTTGGTAGCGGCTCCGTGTGCTACCTGCGTCTGGGTCTCCACTTGCGCGTTTGCGGTGAAGGCAATTGCGAGTAAGGCGGCGCCTGCCACGGCTAGTTTGCGAATAATTGATACAATTCGTTGCTCTACGTTCATCTCTCACTCTCCTTCGTGCGTATCTTCGCAGCTTCGGATTCATCCCCTGGAGGCGGATTCTGGCGGCGGCCAAGATTTCACCTCTGGCCTGGCCATCGGTTATCGCAAGATTTGTTGTGGTTTCTGACTGTCAGAACTACCAGTTTTGCGCCGCCCAGGGGAGTTGGCGATACGCCGTGAAACTCGAGAGCTGGCCTCCACCGGAGCACTGACGGGCGTTACCCACGACCCTTCCGGGCCGTTCTGCCCGGCGTCATTCTTCAGCTCACAAAAGTGGATGGTTCTGAAGCGAGATCTGCCACGTCAGGCAACCATGGCCGATTCGAATTCTTCTTGCTGCCCCTGGAACTTATAAGGCGCGGGCTAGCAGGGCTGACTTCAATCCCGCGAGTCAACCGGATATTCACGTTCATGCAACCGAGGTACTTCGACTCGAACTTCATCTCGAGCTCGCAACCCATGTGCAGCGGACACAGGTGTCAGCCGAGCCACTGATGATTCAACTCGATGCATCGCCACTGGGAAGAGCGATGAACAAAGACACGATCAGCGGGTTGCCGTTGGTCACCAGAAACTTCACACAGATAACGGGCCTTTCTCCCGGCGTGGCTGTCGGAGTTTACGATGCCGGAGAACTTGGGACCGGGGCAACAGCACTCTCACAAATCGGCAAATCCAATGGTGGGTTTTTCGTCCATGCGTCTCGATCCTGTGGCAATAACTGGCTACTGGATGGAATTAGCGTCAGTGACGTGCAGCATACGGGTCCAATAAGTAGGGGAATCCCGATTCCCAATCCCGACATGCTAGAAGAATTCAAGGTGCAAACCGGGCTCCCCAGAATTCGCGGTCGCGCTCGGGAGCACGACTCTAGAAGCGTGCCAGTTAGCGAGTTTATCGAGGCTAGGCGGCGACGTTAAGATTTCGCCACATAATTTATGGACTTATTATTCATTAGTTCGGAATGTCGTGCGACACAGACCGATGTGAGCCCACGGCCCTCCACGCGCCATGTTGCATGACGAAAGTATCGGTGAAAACTACGGACTCGGTAAGAGGTTGTCCCTTGTAGCTGCCGTCCTGTGCGGCTCGGCCTGTGACTACCGCCGTCGTACCGGATTCGTGTACCTGCACGCCAGATAGTTTGATGGAGTTCATTTTCAAATCGCCCGACCTTACGGCGGCGAGCACCCCCGGTTTATCGGTACGACGACCCATTTCATCGGTGTCTACGTAAGTGTCGTCGAGAATACTCTCCAGCGTCGCGGTGTCACCCGTCTGTAGCGCGTTGGCCCACCGGTATTCCAAGTCGATAAGCGTTGCTATATTGCTCGGGGTTTGGGTTGCCTTTGTTGTCGGCGCGGGAGAGGGAGCAGCAATCTTCCTTTCGCGGCTCCCAAATGTGTACCTGATCCCCAGGACCAACCTCAGCCGGCTTTGCCCCTCATTTGCCAAATGCGTCCGTAAAAAATCGACGTTCGCGCGGCCCGACCAGTGATCGCTGAACAAATAGTCGGCGCCGCCGCCCAACATCCAAGTAAACGCGGTGTCGGAAGCGGACTGGGTCGGCACACCAACCTGCGTCACGTCTTGACTGAGATGCGACACCCCGAACTGCGCTTCGCCAAACGGACTCAGCTTATGTTTGTCTGTCCAGCCGGTGGAGAAAAAGATGCGCGGCCCGACCAGAAAGCTCTGAAGATGGCTCTTCGTCGCAATCGCTCCGACTTGCGTGAAGGTGAAATTAGTGAGTGTGGATGAATCCCAAGTGGAGTCGTAGTCGCCTGCCATCGTCACTCTCTTGGTAAACCACCACGCCGCTCCAACGTTGAACCCGTCCGTGCCAAAATCCCCGGTTACGTGAGAATACCCCCCGCCTACCTCGAGGCCTTGCCCTCGTGCAACCGGAGGCAGCGTGAACGCCGCGAGGAGGGCCAATAAACTCAAGATTGAACAGAGCTTGGAGACGAGCGGAAGTAGTGTGCGAATAGACATGGCCAACTTTCCTTTCGCGAGAGGTATGGCAGTAAAGCAAGTAGGGGAATTGCTGGAACCTGTCAAAAGTACCAGCGAAGATGTCTCGTTCATCCAGGCAAGCCTGTACAGTTTCGCGCTTCTACTCGGACCTGGGCATCAGACTGCACAGTTTGACAGGTGAAAATATTCGTCAATCGGAGAAATTTGATCTGGAGGGTTGCTTCGCTTTAGGCAGCTTTGACGTTGCGTACCGGTTCGAGATGGTCTGCTTTTTTCTGCTGTTCTGTTGAGTAACGCCAGGAAGCCTGGAGATGTACCGAGCTTTACCCTCCGATGTGATTTCAAGGTAATTCAGTGCGCTTCTTGGAGGAACGCTCTCATGAAATTCAAAGTGATAGTCTGCATGCTGACCGTGGCCTTGCTGTCCGCATTCGCTTACAGCGCTGACGATGACAACGAGAAAAAAAGGGAGAAATCCCGCAAGATGGCGACCGAAACCCTACAGGAATTGTACAAGCTGCAGCCCTCAGCCCAGGCGGGTATCCAGAAATCGGTCGGATATGCCATTTTCAATAACACCGGGGCGAACCTATTGCTTTTGAGCACCGCACGAGGCGCAGGAATCGCGATCAACTCCCAGACCAAACAGGAGATCTTCATGAAGATGGTCTCAGCTGGCGCTGGTTTGGGCGTCGGAGTAAAAGACTACCGAGTGATCTTCGAGTTCGAGAACGATAAAGCGTTTGCCCAATTCCTCGATTCCGGCTGGTCGGGTTCAGCGCAATCGGATGCTGCCGCAAAAGTCGGAGACAAGGGTGGAGCTTACTCGGGAGCGATAGAGGTTGCTCCGGGCGTTTGGGTCTACCAGATCACCAAGAATGGCGTCGCACTCCAACTGACCCTCCAGGGCACCAAGTACTACAAGGACGACGACCTTAACAAGAAGTAGCTGTGGCTCACGAGCCAGGACCACAGCAAGACAACCAGAGTTCGCTAAGGTGGACGTGTGTACTGTCCCGAATAGAGCGAAGTGCAGCGTGGCGGCGACGCAGGATTGCCCGGGAGTCGATCAATTTGCTCGATCACGGAGGCAGGTGCAGGTCCTCTCGCTTTTGTTTAAGACGGCTTTTGACTGTAAGAATTGCCAGTTACTTTTGCGCCCGCGCGGAATTAGCTTAAAAAACGGACGAGAGTTGGAGGGCTCAACCAAGAAGGAATCGAGGCCCACGTTTCTAGACACGAACAGTTATCGGGGTTGCGACAACATTCGATCAATGGGATTGAAACTACGCCGACTGTCTTGAATGCTTCCTCTGCTTTGGGTGGCGTTCGCGCTGAGATTGGTTCCATGTTTTTACCGATTCAGTAGGGCCGCGATGGGTTGCGACTCATTTGAGTCTTCACTGATAAGCGGAATTTAACTTTTTTCTTCTTTTGCAAGTCTGACGAGGTAAGCCGCCGCTCTCAGTCCGAAAGTTTGTTGCTGTCCGACTGAGATCGGGAGTCCGCGAAAATGAGTGTTGCCGTCCGAGTCGGCCGCGAAGGAAACCACGCAAGTCTCGTACCGACAGGTACCTTCGACCTGGCCCATATAACGGCCGTGGCGCGGACAGTGCAGGAAACCGAGGCGCGTCTGAATGGCTGCGTTTCAGTCGATGTCGACCTAGCGCAGCTCGATCGAATCGACGGCGCAGGTGCAGTCCTAATAGCAAGCCTTCTCAATCGGTTGGATGCGGATGGTGGCCACACGCGGGTCGTCCAAGGCGACAACCTCAAAGCGGCGCGCTTGATCGCACTTTATCGCGAGCGTCGGACGGACCGCGCAGCACCTCAGACGCATTCTATGAGTCGGCTGGCCCGGTTCGGTGGTCTTGTCGCCCAGCTGCCAAGGAAGGCGAATGAGGCAATCGATTTTAGTGGTCGCTGTGCTGTCGCGCTGCCGAAGACGGCCGCCTTTCCCGGTTCGGTCGATTGGCGCTCATTGCCGAGGCTGATACAAGAGATTGGCGCAGACGCGCTGCCAATCACGAGCGCTGCCAGCCTGTTGGTCGGAATTATCATTGGGTTCCTTGGCGTGTCACAACTCGGGCGCTTCGGTGCGGTCGCTTACGTTCCTGAGCTGGTGGTCGTCGCCCACTTTCGGGAGCTCGGACCGCTGGTCACCGCGATCGTCGTGGCCGGGCGATCGGGTGCTGGTCTCGCATCGGAGATCGCTACGATGAAGGTGTCCGAGGAAATTGATGCCTTGCGGTCGATCGGGCTCGATCCCATTAGGTGGCTCGTCGTGCCACGCTGTCTCGCCCTCGCCCTTACGGTGCCGCTTTTGACCTGGGTGGGCGACGTTTTGGCCCTCTTCGGCGGCCTGGGAGCCACGGCGGTGATTACGCACATCACGACGCGCGCCTACATTCAGGCGACCATGAACGCGATCACCGCCGAGGATTTTCTGGCGGGCTTCGTCAAGACTCCGTTTCTGGGGCTCGCGATCGGATTGATCGCCTGTGGTCAGGGGCTACTCGCACGGGGCGGCTCCGCCGCTGTCGGCACTCGGACGACCGCTGCCGTCGTGCTGGGCATCTTCAGCGTGATTGTGATCAGCGCCACGTTCACGTTCTTTTTCGCGCTCATTGGCATCTGAACATGCCGCTACCAAGGCCGCACATCATCGTCGACAATTTGAGCATCGGTTGGGGATCACACGTGCTCATGGAGCATGTCACTTTCCACGTCGAGCGCGGAAGTATCTTCACCATCCTCGGCGGATCGGGGTGCGGCAAGAGCTCACTGCTGCGATATTTGATCGGCCTTGAACAGCCCCAGGCCGGCCGAATCGACATCGACGGTGTAGGAGAGCCACACTGCTACGAGGGCGTGCCACCCTTTGGGGTACTTTTTCAGTCGGGCGCGCTCTTCAGCTCTATGACTCTCGCCGAGAACCTCGCACTTCCGCTAACGACGTGGACACCGATACGCGGCGCGCTCGCGCGGGAGCTCGTCCTGGCCAAGCTCGATCTCGTGGGGCTTGGCCCGTTCGCCGAACATCTACCGGCTGAAATATCAGGCGGCATGAAAAAGCGCGCTGGCATTGCCCGTGCCTTGATGCTCGAGCCCGATCTCCTGTTCTTTGACGAGCCATCCGCCGGTCTCGATCCGATCTCTGCAGTCGAACTCGACCAGCTCGTCCTGACGCTCAGTCGTGACCTAGGCATCACGATTGTCATCGTAACCCACGAGCTGCCGAGCATTTTTCTCGTGGCTGACTACTGCATTGTCCTTGACAAAGCCGCAAAAGGCATTGTGGCACAGGGCGACCCACGCAAACTGCGCGACGCATCCGAGATACCGTTCGTTCACAATTTCTTCACGCGCTCCTCGCCCGGTGCGTCCGCGAATCAGGGAGGGTAACCCAATGGCCGTCGAGAAAAGCTACACGCGACTGGGCTTGTTCATCGTTGTAACGATGGTCGTCGTCCTTGCAACAGCGGCTCTCTTCATTCAACGATGGAGGAGCCGTGCCGTGATCGGCCTGGTGACCTACACCACCGAGAACGTCAGCGGCCTGGATGTCTCAAGTCCCGTTCGCTACAGAGGCGTGCCGGTCGGTCGGGTCACAGAGCTGCGCGTGGACCCGCGCGGGATTACCATCGAAATCGATTTCGAGATCTTCGTCGACCGTCTGAACACCATTGGCGTGAGTTCTAGTCGAATCCGGCAGATCGCGGATTTTGGAGGGGTGTTCCCCCGCCTTCGGGCCCGGATGGTTGGTAATCCTGTGACAGGAGAGTCGTACTTATTGCTCGATGTGCCGCAGAATCCCCCATCAGCCGTCGCACTTGGTTTTACTCCGAGTCGGCCCTACGTGCCGTCGATGCCCTCGGTGCTTGCGACTGCGCAAGATCGGTTGCCCGCGCTTCTAGACCGTGCGGAAACGACACTGCAAACCTTCCGGGAGATTGTCACCAGGATTCCGGCTAGCCTCGACCGCAGCGACCGATTCTTCACCAACGTCGAGCGCATCGTGCAAGAAAGCCAGCTACCAGCGCTGAGCGGCGACTCGAGGAAATTCTTTGCGACGACGAGTGCGCAGATCGAGCAGATCAAATCCGAATTGGACGGAGTGATCGGCACCGAGGGCACGTTGGTCAAGTTCTCCGAAGACGCGAGCGCCGCGATCAAAGGCGCAGATTTTCCTGCGTCGACACAAGCAGCACGCGACGCAGCCGACAATTCCAGAATTGCGTCGGACGACCTCCGAAATTCCCTGCCGGCCATTCGGGAGTCGCTCGAACAGTTGCGTGAACTCGCGCGACAGCTCGAGGAGCAGCCCGAATCGGTGGTTTATGGTCGCCGACCACCAAAGGCAAAGCAGTGATGTCTCGCGTGCCTCGATCCTGGTGCTGTCTACTCGGCACGATCGCTTGCCTTGGGGGAGTCGGCTGCCAGCTGCGCCGCCCTACCACGACACCTATCCGCATGATCGAGCCACAACTGCTGGAGCCGCCACTGGCCGAGCCAGCGAAGTTAGTGCCGAAGGCTCCAAGCGTCATCCCTGTGCGGCTGCTTGATACCCAAGCACGCGGACACATCGGTCGCCGCGTGCTGCACCAGCAACCAGATGGTGAATTAACGGAGGACCCCATCTGGCGATGGTCGTCTGCGCCTGACCGATACCTGGACACGGCCTTGCGCCTCGAAGCGGCATCGAATCCCGCCTTACGCCTCGTCGACGTCGGCGGTGCTTCGGTGCTAGCCCCAACACTCCTCGTCTGGAACCTTGAATCCGCGGGTGGGACCCGACTAGTTGGGGCTGTGGAGTTTCAGATCACCGGAACTGACCGGGCCGTGCATACCCAGGTGATGCGCGTCAGTGAGCCGGTCTCAGCAGAACTACCTGGCGACCTGGCCGCTGTCGCAGGTCGGCTCTTGCGCCGCCTCGCGTCCGAAGGCCTGACGCGAGTCTCAAGCGAGCGGTGAGGAAGTCTCGTCAGCAACGGTGGTCGACGCAGGCTGGAGCGCGGTTTCAGAAAGGCCCGAAATGAAAAACCGACTGGGCTTCATCAAAACGACGCTCGTGTGGGGGATCGTCTTCCTCATTCCTGCAGTCATCGTCGTCATTGCGTTGGGTAAGCTGATTGGCGCCTTGAAAGTAATGGCCAAAGCTCTCTCACATTTTTTCGGAATAGAATCATTGGCTGGTGGGCTCGCACTCGATCTCCTCGCATTTGCCGTCACCATCTTGCTGTGCTTTGTGGGGGATGCTTGCCAAGCATACAACCGCCAAACGCATGCGGGAGAAACTAGACGCCACTTTGTTGAACTCTTTCCCCGGGTACGCCTTCATTAAAGGCTTCGCTGAGAACCTGCGCCAGACGGAAGAACTCGCCGGAAGTTTCCTCCCGGTTGTAGTTCAGTTTGACGACCATGGTCAGATTGCGTTTGAAACCTACCGGGAACCCGCGTCTGTTGAGGGATGGTGTTCATTGGCGAAGAGAGGCGACCGAGACTTTCTGCCACGAGGAGAGCCTAGATCTGGCGGTGCTGGAAGGTGGGCCTTGAGCCTTTTGCAACCGCTGTACGATCCCAACCCTTGCTGAGCCACAGCTACTTCTTGTTAAGGTCGTCGTCCTTGTAGTACTTGGTGCCCTGGAGGGTCAGTTGGAGTGCGACGCCATTCTTGGTGATCTGGTAGACCCAAACGCCCGGAGCAACCTCTATCGCTCCCGAGTAAGCTCCACCCTTGTCTCCGACTTTTGCGGCAGCATCCGATTGCGCTGAACCCGACCAGCCGGAATCGAGGAATTGGGCAAACGCTTTATCGTTCTCGAACTCGAAGATCACTCGGTAGTCTTTTACTCCGACGCCCAAACCAGCGCCAGCTGAGACCATCTTCATGAAGATCTCCTGTTTGGTCTGGGAGTTGATCGCGATTCCTGCGCCTCGTGCGGTGCTCAAAAGCAATAGGTTCGCCCCGGTGTTATTGAAAATGGCATATCCGACCGATTTCTGGATACCCGCCTGGGCTGAGGGCTGCAGCTTGTACAATTCCTGTAGGGTTTCGGTCGCCATCTTGCGGGATTTCTCCCTTTTTTTCTCGTTGTCATCGTCAGCGCTGTAAGCGAATGCGGACAGCAAGGCCACGGTCAGCATGCAGACTATCACTTTGAATTTCATGAGAGCGTTCCTCCAAGAAGTACATTCCTCTTGATCACGTCGAAATTCACAGAGAGCGGCATAGTTCAATAAATTCTGGGTTGTTGTCGCGACTCATTAAAGCCGCACTAAACAATTCACGCGCAGGTCAGAAATTCCCTGCAAGAATTTCTGACAGACATCAGCCTAGCTACCTGTTAAGAATCCAGATTCATCTGCGCAGGAGCCAGTATTATTGAGTAATGAATAATATCAACTGTTAAAAATACTAGGGATCACGACCCAGCTCGATGGCCTGTCACTCTTGACAATTACAAACCGGGGTTGACCGGTATCGTTGACTCATGCTGCCAGCAAACTGATAAAGGCCGGGCCCCCGGAATGCTGCCCCGGAGCGTGTGTTGCCGCCCAGCGTGGTACCTTTTCCTCGGGGATTCGCTTTCGGTCAGGATGGCCGGTTGTCCCTGGCGTCAGGAATCGGTCCCAATGGCGACAACACCATACTAGCCTTCCCGCCAGCCGCATCGATGACGCCGCCTCGGCTGGTCGCAGATCCAGAACTGAGTGCTCTCGATCTCGCAATCGCGCCGAACGGCAATGTCGTTGTTTTTAGCGAGCGCCCATTCGGCGCGGTGGACGCGGTGACGAGTGTTCGGGAATACGATGCGACGGACGGACACCTCGTCCGAGTCTTCGCTCCACCGGAGGGCTGAGTTCCGCAAACCGCGCGGTCTGCGCTTTGCTCCGAACGGAGTCCTAATGTGCGAGAGCAAGCCGAGAAGATCAAGGCACCTACGTTATCAATTACCGGGAAGTACGATCAGATTGTGCCGCCCTTCTATACTCAGGAGTTGGCTAATTTGATCCCCACGGTAGAGAGGGCCGAGATCCCTGCAGGACACTTGTCCTATCTCGAAAAACCAATCGACCTAGCCTCCATGATGTTGACATTTCTGCTTGAGAAACAGCCATAGTTAGATACTTAAGAATTTCCCCTAAGGTCCGGGGCACAGCGCGGCATTCCGCACGAACCAACAGCAGCAAGGTCGAATTTGCAGGCGCCAGCCACGCGGTCTACGTATCACGGCCGAAAGAGGTTGCAGCCCTGATAGAAGAAGCTGCGTCGCACGCCCACAACTAAGCAATTCCGCCAACCTCTAACGCCGCTGGACACGATGGCTCAATGCGCCTTCTTCGAGACACGAGCGACCAACTCGTCTAGTCTCGAAAGCAACAGCTTGAGGATCGGAGACTCGTTCGACTTTTTGTAACCGAAGACCAGATCCACAGTTGGCGCGTCGCCCTTGAGAGGACGGCTTGTTACAGACCGAGTGAGAAAGTTCCGGGTGTACGCAGGTAACAGCGCTACGCCGCCCGTCGATGCTACTAAGGACACTCCCATCACGACGTGCTCCGTCTCGTGGGCTGGCGTGATATGGATTCCGGACCGCTTCAGATAATCGTCGATGATCGCACGCAGCACAGGCGCCGTGTGCGACACGCCGACGAACGTCTCGCCCACTAGATCCGCAGGACTGATGGCTTTGTGCGCAGCAAGACGGTGGTCACTCGGCAAGACCACCATCAAGGGCTCCTTGGCGAGAAGACGGAACGCCAAATCTTTCACACCTTGTTCGCGTCGAAGAAAAGCTGCGTCGACTGTTCCTTTCAGCAGGGCATTGGCCAGCGGTGGCGAGTATTGACTCGAAATCATCACGTCGATGTTGGGCAGTTCGTCGCGCAGGATCCGCAACGCTTCGGGCATCCACGCTGATTCGTGTCCGGTCAAAAAGCCCATCGAGAAGCATGGCTTCGTGGGATGAGCGACCCGGCGAGCAGCTTCGGTTGCCGCCGCAACCTGCGATAGCACCGAGCGGGCATGTTCGAGAAAGGCTCGGCCTGCCGGCGTCAGTTCGATGCCGCGAGCGCGGCGCGTCAAGAGTCGCGCACCTACCTCGTCCTCGAGATCCCGAATCTGCCGGCTCAACGAAGGCTGAGACGTGCGCAGCGTTTGCTCTGCTGCCACGGTTAGACTTCCGGCCTCGGCGACTGCAACGAAATAGCGGAGGTGTCGTAGTTCCACTCTCACTCCCATGCTCATTGAGCATAGCTCGCAGCGTAACAAAGTATGCTTCGACCCCGCTACCAACGGCTAGTGTTCCCATCTAACAAAGTGATCTGAGTTACCCCAGAGCGGGCTTGCCGGCTTCCAGTCATGCCCAGCTTGCATGGTCCAGATCAAATGGAGGTAATGCCATGGCTTCACCAGTTGTTTTGATCACCGGCGCACTGACCGGAATCGGTCGCGCTGCCGGGGTGGTTTTTGCGAAAGAAGGATCCCGCGTTGTTGTGTCTGGTCGTCGCGATAAACAAGGACAAGAGCTAGTTGCAGAACTGCAAGCCCTCGGAGCAGAGGCCTTTTTTGTTCGTACGGATGTCCGCAAGGACGATGACGTGCGCGACCTTGTGGATCAGGTGATCAAGCGTTTCGGACGACTGGATATCGCAGTCAACAATGCCGGCACGGAAGGTTTGCCAGGTCTCGTAACAGAACAGACCGCGGAAAGCTACGCGGCTACGTTCGACACCAACGTACTTGGTGTGCTGCTAAGCATGAAACACGAGCTGCGGGTAATGCAGCCGCAGGGGAACGGAAGCATCGTCAATATCTCATCGACCTACGGGAGTGTCGGCGCTGCCGGTGCGTCCGTTTATGTGGCCAGCAAACATGCAGTGGAAGGACTGACAAAGTCCGCCGCGCTGGAAGTTGCGGACAGCGGGGTTCGCGTAAACGCAATTGCTGTGGGCACCACGGATACTGGCATGCTCACCCGCTTCACCAGCACGGACGCAAATAAAACAGCACTCGTCTCGACCGTACCGCTCAAGCGTATGGCCACACCCGAGGAAATCGCTCACGTGATTGCTTTTGTCGGTTCGGCAAACGCATCGTACATGACTGGCTCCTCTATCCCGGTGGATGGCGGAAAGCTAGCCCATTAATTCCTTGCTCGCCTCCCCCTTCGTTGGCACTAGTCCAAGGACCAGCGATGGGACGGCATCGTGTGGCTTCGTGTGTAACCCGTGACCACTCTGAGCAGTTGAAAAAACCTTGTATCCTAATTGTGCTGGTAAACATCACATATGCCGGTAGGAGATTTGATGTCCGCGACTAGCGTCCAATTCACGGTTGCCGCACACATCATGGCTGCTCTCGCCTTCCGAGACGGCAAGGAAATCCCTTCGGCGATGCTTACGGAAAGTGTCAATGCCGATCCCACCTTCGTCAGGAAATCTCTCTCGAAACTCTCTAAGGCAGGCCTGATCGTGACCACGCGCGGTAAGAATGGCGCTAGCAGGCTCATGCGCCCTCCTAAGCAAATAACGCTTTTGGACATTTATCGCGCTAGTTTGGCTCCTCCGACATTCGCGATTCATAGCTATCCGGTGGAGAAGAGATGCCCGATCAGCTGCAACATCAAGGGATGCATGTCGTCGGTCCTGAAGAAAGCACAGGGCAGCTTCGAGAATAGCCTTGATGGAATAACGCTTGCCGATGTAGTTGGGGAAATCCGTCGCGCGAGCCGGTAGCTTTTTTTGTGTATATATGTGCTTATTATCAACACATATAAACTAAAGACCGAAGCGAAAAACGGAGCTCTACGAAAAGGAGAGATGAATGAACAGCCCTAAGGACAAGGTCGTAAACGACGGCGTGTATGCGATTTTGGGAGGCGGTGGGAATACCGGCTCCATCATCGCCGATTCCCTGCTATCGAAGGGTGAGAAGGTGCGCGTCTTAGGGCGCGACGCGGGGCGACTGCAGCGATTTGTGCGCAAAGGCGCGGAAGCGTTTTCGGCCGACGTGAGTGACGCGGCGGCGCTCACCAAAGCGTTCAGCGGTGCCCGCGCGGCATACTTGATGTTGCCGCCGTTGAACTCTCGGGAGGAGCAAGAGCGACAGAGCGATGCGATCGCGAAAGCCGTGAAGGACTCCGGCCTGCGCTACGCGATGCACTTGAGCAGCTACGGCGCCCATGTCCCGGAAGGCACCGGGCCAGTCGCGGGTCTGCATTCTTCGGAGCAAAAACTGAATGGGATCACCGGTTTGAACGTTCTGCATCTGCGGGCCGCGTATTTCATGGAGAACAATCTGGCGGCGATCGACATGATTCAAGGAATCGGAATGCTCGGACATGCGCTGCTACCCGATCTGAAGGTGCCCCTGATCGCGACGCGCGACGTTGGCAACTATGCCGCGCAGCGCCTCCTGGACCTAGATTTTTCCGGCAAACAAACGCGCGAACTGCTTGGCGAGCGAGACCTCTCAATGAAGGAAGTCACCGCCGCGATTGGTCGCGGTATTGGCAAGCCCGATCTCCGTTACGAGCAGTTTCCGTATGACCAGGTGCAGCAGGTGTTGGTACAAATGGGTATGTCGCCCAAGAAGGCCGCGGTGTACATCGAGATGTTCGAGGCCATCAACGCGGGACTCCTTGCTGCGCAGGAGCTGCGTTCGCCGGAGAATAGCACACCGACTTCATTTGAAAACTTTGTGCAGGATGTCTTTGCGCCTGCATATCACGGGCAGGCTACAACCGCTTAGGCCAGCGCTCATGCGGCATCGGCTGCGCCTGTTTGTGGACCAGAATTCCGGGAAGCAGCTTATGAGAATTGCCGATGCGGAGATCTACTCATGAACAGGGCTACGGAAAGAGAGTTGCCCAAGCGTGCTAAGAAGCCGACTACCTACCGTCGTGTCGTCACGGGAAATGTAAACGGCAAGTCCGTCGTCCAAAGCGACGAACCGTTGCTGGCCTATGAGTTCAAGACTGTTCCCGGCTACGAGCACACGCTCATGTGGATCAACCCGGCGATCCCAGATCTCAGAAGTGAGCAGAAGTTTGACCGATATCCCGACTCCGTAGTCCCAGGACCTGGCGGTACCAGCCTGCACTTCGTGACTTTTCCGCCCGGTTCGATCTTTGCGGATCCCTCCCTCGATGTCGGGGCCTCACAAGAAGAAGCGCTCGCTCGTCTGCGAGGATTAGCGGATCACTTCGAAAAGGAAGACCCGGGAATGCACAAAACGAACACCGTCGACTATGCAGTTGTCTACGACGGAGAGATGTGGCTGGAGTTGGACGACGGCGAGACTCTGCATTTGAACCGCGGCGATGTGGTCGTGCAAAACGGTACGCGCCACGCATGGCGTAACAAAGGAACCAAGCCCGTGACCATGCTCTTTTTCTTGAACGGCGCAGAAGCTCGCAAAAACTCGCATGCCTAAGGAGTACAGCGATGATCCATGAAAATAGTCTCATGACCGTTAGCCAGTTCGACGGCAACGCCTACAAGAGCTCGCAGGCCGCGGAGCTGACCCTGAACGCGGCGATCCTGCGCGCCGAAATCTCCAGGAGCTACGAAGAGTTTCTGGAGATCTTTGACAAATTTTACGCCGACGATGTCGAGGTAAGTAGTGAAGAATCGCCGAAGACAATCCGTGGAAAGGAGAGAGTGCGTCCCTTTTTATTGAATTTCCTGGTGCCGCTTCATGTAATGGCTGAGGTTGCCGGTTTGTCGATGTCAGTTCAGCTGACTCAGGTTCGCCGAGACAGCGCCACCGAGACGCATTCCGGATGGAGGATCGACTTCACCGGCGTCGGCGGGAGACGGTGCACTTTGAAGTGGTACGCGATTCGGAGATGGGCGGCGTCCAGGGTTGTGCATGAACACCACTACGGTCACGAGCAGATCGGCGGACCCCTAACCCAGCACGACTTGAATTTCAATGGGGGTCGTTCGGAGGTCCGATTTCAATCGGCGCTTGAGGCTTGAAGGGGCTCTGGACCGATTATTCAGGACTGGAGGAAACAAGCAATGGCAAGAGAACAATGGGAGAAGAACAAGGCCCTGGTACTCAGAGCTTTCGACACGCTTTTCAACAAGCGCGACTATGCAACGGCGGAGCAATTCTGGTCACCACAATACATTCAACATAGCGCTCACATCGCTCCCGGTCGTGAAGGCCTGTTCGACCTCGTCAAGAGCCTGCCGCCAATGTTGAAGCACGAGGCGGGAACGATCGTGGCGGAAGGCAATTTCGTCATTGTGCACGGACGGTTTTCAGGATTCGGCGCCCCTGTAAATTGGATCGCTGCCGACTTCTTACGCATCGAGGACGGATTACTCGTCGAACATTGGGATGTGATTCAGGATGAGGCCACAGAAGAGCAGTCGAAAAGTGGCGCGCCCATGTTTGGAAACACTTTTCCAAAATACAAATGAAAACGGAGTAGTTGACAGGAGACGAAACGATGGGAAACGAAGGCACTTACGTAGCTCTCGGGCTGAAAACATGGAACGCCCAAATTGATCGCGCGGACAAGCTTTTTGGAGGCTTCTCCTCCGAGGAGATTCTGCAGGAAATAGCGCCTGGCAGGAACAGGCTTCTTTACTTGTGGGGACATCTCACAGCCGTACACGACGCGATATTCCCGCTATTGTCGCTGGGAGAACGACTTCATCCTGAGTTTGATGTTGCCTTCGTTTCGAGTCCCGACAAATCGCGAGCCGACATTCCTTCGCACGAACAAGTTCGCCGGGCATGGAACGTCATCAATGCTGAATTGCGGAAGGGATTTAAAAAAATGTCTTGGTCCGATTGGGTCCAGAGGCACTCGGCCGTATCGGAAGAAGATTTTGCCAAAGATGCTTCGCGCAATCGCTTCGCCATTCTACTAAGCCGCACGAACCATCTCTCCTATCACCTCGGCCAAGCGGTGCTCGGACGCAGTGATCGAGAGTGAAGGATCAGAGGTCGCAAGTTCAGAGCTCAGCAATAACGGAGAAAGACGATGACGAAAAAACTCGAAGGCAAGATAGCTGTCATCACCGGCGGGACAGAAGGAATTGGACTAGCTACGGCAAAACTCTTCGTCCAAGAGGGTGCGTATGTCTTCATCACGGGCCGCCGGCAAAAGGAACTCGACGATGCAGTGAAGGCAATCGGCACCAATGTTTCTGGAGTTCAGGGCGACGTTGCCAAACTCGCCGACCTTGATCGTCTTTACGAGATCGTTTCCAAGGTGAAAGGGCGAATCGATATTGTTTTTGCCAACGCCGGCGTCGGTGAATTTGTTCCCTTTGGGGCCGTCACTGCAGAGCATTTCGACAAGCTATTCGACATCAATGTGCGGGGAACGCTCTTCACGGTACAAAAGGCCTTGCCGTTATTAAAGGATGGTGGCTCTATCATTCTCAACGGCTCTGTCGCGAGTGTTAAGGGTACTGCCGCCTTCGGCGTGTATGCCGCGAGTAAGGCTGCAATCCGCTCTTTCGTGCGGACCTGGACTACAGATTTGAAGGATCGTCATATTCGCTCAAACGTCGTTAGTCCCGGTCCCATCAATACGCCGCTAGTGAGTCGGCAATCTGCAGAGGTCATTGCACGGATTGTGTCCACGATCCCGATGGGGCGTATGGGAGAACCCGAGGAAGTTGCTAAGGTAGCGTTGTTTCTGGCGTCGGATGACTCCAGTTTCGTCACGGGGATCGAACTGTTTGTTGACGGCGGCAGAGCTCAGATCGAACCGAAAGGGGGCCACAATGACATCAAGACGCGAGTTCCTATCGAATGCGTTCGGAATCGCTGTCATATCGGCTACGCATTGGCCAATTCGAGCTGTTCAAGGCCGTTCAACTCAGGAACAATCCAACACCAGTTCCTCCGACTCCGGACGTAGCACACAAAAAGCATCCCTGCGATGGGAAGTTTTCTTGGCGCCCAGCATACCTGCCATCACGAGCGATTTGCCCCCGGGCGAAAAACAGCGGCCGTGGCCGCCTATTTCGTCCACGCTTATTTCTGGGGAGCGCGACGCTGTCCTGGTCGACACTCCTATTACGACCGAGCAGGCACGTGGCCTGGCGAATTGGGTTGGGGCCAGCGGAAAGAATCTGACGACGATCTACGCCACTCATGGCCACGGCGATCATTTCTTTGGCACCAGTACAGTTCTGGAGGGATTTCCAGGTGCCAAGTTTGTTGCGCGGGCGGATGCGATTAAGGTTATGCGCCAGCAGGCATCGCCAGAGTCACTCGCTACATTTTGGAATCCGCGTTTTCCCGGCCAGATTTCCAATCATCTTGTAATTGCCGAAGAACTCACCGGAAACGTCATCAACCTGGAAGGCCACGATCTGGTCAGTGTGCCGCTTGGATTCACTGATACGAATAACACGACCTGCCTTCACGTTCCGTCCATCGGTTTGATCGTTGCGGGAGATGCCGCCTACAACGGCGATCATCTGCATTTGTCAGAGTCGCCAGATCCGCAGAAGCGCCAAGAGTGGATCGCTGCCCTCGATAAAATGGAGTCACTTAAGCCGCGCGCCGTGATCGCCGGACACAAGCGCGTCGGGAACGATGATAGCCCTCGGATCATTGGAGAAACTCGCAAGTACATCCGCGATTTCGAGCGCCTTGCCATGCAGACGACGACCGCGCGGGAACTATATGACGAAATGCTCAAGCTGTACCCTGATTGGATCAATCGCGGTGCGCTGTGGAGTTCAGTGCGTGCCATAAGAACCTAGCCCATAGTGCTCCACGGCTCGACCGGAATTTCCTGAAAGGTGCTTGTGCAGCCCAGCGCCTTCGAATACTCCCGTCCAAAGAAATGCATGTGCTCGGACTGCGACCGGTCAGGTGATAGATCTTGCCGATGACTACTGAGCTCCTTCTATTTCGTGGGTCGCGAACCGGCAATAAGGATGTCGACCAGTCTTTTGGCGCTTTGTTGCCAGTCGGCGCTGGATGCCACGTTTGAGACACCTATAAGCGCCCGGAGTAGATCGAAGGGATTCAGGTCCTTGCGCATGTCACCGCTCTTGATTGCGCGCTTCACCAGCGCATTAATTGCTCCCTGAACCTGACTGCGGGAGCCTTCATACAGCTTCGAGGGCCCTCCGACAAAGGTATTTAACGCCGGCCCGATGATCTGCTTCGTTGCAATGTGGTCCACGAACAACAACATCCATGCTCGTAGCGCTTCAATCGGGGGCATGGACTCGGCGAACTTCCGCTCGGCGGCGGCTAGTTTTTCCACTTCAGTTCGATAGACGGCCTCGATAAGGGCATCGCGCGTAGGAAAATGGCGATACAAAGTTCCAGGTCCAACACCGGCCTGTTTGGCAACGTCGTCCAAGCTTGCGTTCGCGCCGGACCGCGAGAAGGCCTCCTTGGCCACTTCGAGAATGCGCTCGCGATTACGCTGCGCATCAGCGCGTGGCTTCCGTTGGGCAGGTTGTGAAGGTTTTTCGGCCATCTTAAAATAATTGTAACCGGAGACGTTCTCCGGTAATCTAAGTATGCGGAGACACTCTCCGTTTTACTCGGAACGCGACCGCTTGTCAAATGGCGTTGTGTCCGGGAGAAGAACACCGCAGTTGAAGGAGGAAGCATGCGCGTTTTCGTTACCGGTGCCACTGGCTTTGTCGGCTCTGCCATCGTTAAGGAACTAGTCAGCGTAGGGCACGAGGTTGTTGGCCTCGCGCGGTCGGAGGCGGCAGCCGCCTCACTTGCCAAGGCAGGAGCCCAGGTTCATCGTGGTTCGCTTGAAGATCTCGAAAGTCTGCACAGCGGAGCGACCGCTACGGACGGGGTGATTCACATGGCCTTTATCCACGACTTCAACAATTACGGACCTGCTGCCGAGAAGGACGTCCGTGCCATCGAGGCACTCGGCGCGGCTCTAGCGGGTTCTGATCGCCCGCTCGTAGTCACTTCTGGGACTCTGCTGGCGCAACGCAAAGGCGCTCTTGCAACGGAAGAGGATGTGCCGAGTCCAACATTCCCTCGCAAGTCGGAACAGACAGCGCTAGCGATCGCGACCCGTGGCGTGCGCGCGTCCGTGCTGCGGCTTCCGCCGTCGGTGCATGGCGATGGCGATCACGGCTTCGTCCCGGCTCTCATCAAAATCGCTCGAGAAAAGGGCGTCTCAGCATATGTGGGTGACGGGCTGAACCGCTGGCCCGCCCTGCACCGCATCGACGCTGCTCCTCTCTACAGACTGGCGCTGGAAAAGGGCTCCGCGGGAGCTGTATTTCATGGAGTCGGCGACGAGGGCGTGCCGTTCCGAGACATCGCCGCCGTGATCGGCCAACAGTTGAATGTCCCCGTTGTCGGCAAGTCGCCCGACGAGGCCGCTAACCACTTCGGCTGGCTGGCGCACTTCGTTGGCATCGATTGCCCGGCTTCAAGCGCGCAAACGCAGGAAAGGCTCGGATGGCGCCCGGTTCAACCCGGCCTGATTTTCGATCTGCAGCAGGGGCGGTATTTCGAAACTCAGCAAGCCGCGCGGTCGGCTTCCTCCTAGGTCGCCGACGAGCACAGCTGGGTAGACAGCGGCTTTCTTCAATCGTAGGTAAGCAAGAATTAGCAACAATGATCGGGAAAATCGGAGAGAGAGGCACAATCATGACCGAAACAAAGCTTGGCGGTATATTCAAATTCCCCGGTAGTTCGTTCACTGTGAATCGTATGGGCTACGGCGCGATGCAACTAGCCGGACCCGAAGTTTGGGGACCTCCGCGAGACGTTGATGCGGCAAATGCCGTTCTGCGAGAAGCGCTCGCAGCCGGCGTGAACCATATCGATACCAGCGACTACTACGGCCCACATGTCACGAATCAGATCATCAAGAAAGCGCTTCATCCATATCGAGATGGCTTGGTGATCGTAACGAAGTTGGGTGCTCGTCGCGGTGCGGACAAGTCATGGATTCCAGCTCTATCGCGCCAAGACTTGATCGACGGTGTTCATGACAATCTTCGAAATCTGGGTGTTGATCACCTCGACGTCGTCAATCTCCGGGTAGGCGGAATGCTAGAACCGTCGAAGGGGTCCATCGAAGAACCACTGACTGCGCTTGCCGAACTGAAGCGCCAGGGATTGGTTCGGCATATCGGTTTGAGCAACGTCACTCCCCGACAATTCGAGGAGGGGCAGAAAATCACAGAGATTGTTTGCGTTCAGAATTTCTACAACGTGGCACGCCGAAGCGATGATGCTTTTATCGATGCTCTAGCCAAGCAAGGCATCGCGTACGTGCCGTTCTTCCCATTGGGAGGGTTCACTCCCTTGCAGTCGTCGGAGCTCGATGGCGTAGCGGCATCCCTCAAAGCGAAACCAATGCAGGTCGCTTTGGCCTGGCTCCTTCAGCGTTCTAGCAATATCTTGCTAATCCCCGGCACATCTTCGGTAAGGCATCTTCGAGAGAATCTCGACGCTGCAACGCTGGAGCTCTCTTCGAATGCGATCACTACGCTCAACGCAATCGCCGCGAGAGCCCCGGCGGCAGGGCAGGCTGCCCACTGAGCGAACTTAGATGCACGGAGAGGAGATCTGACATCAAAGCAGCGCAAGCGACCCGACGAAAATATGCTTGCAATCGTTCCACCCAAAGCAGGAGATCCACCGAGACCTTCCCGTCTTACTCATGAGAGGACCGCGCATCGCGGCTAACGAGCCGGGTCACTGTCGCAAACAAAACGCTAACGGAAATTCCGCACATCAACACGAAGATGATGCTCTCAAGCGGCCCCAGCATTCGCCAGTTTGACGGTAGAACTACGTCGCCGTAGCCCACCGTGGCGTAGCTGCTGGCCGAGAAGTAAAGGGCGGACGCCCAGGACGAGACGCAAAGCCGGCGGTAGCAACTCGCCCAGAATAGAATCAACGCTGCATGTAGAACGACTACCGCGCCTGTGAGCCGCACAACCAGCGCAGCAGAGCGAATGGTCCGAGTCGGTCGAGATCACTGGCAAGGGCCCGCCTGATCCAAAGTATCAGCCCCACGAGCCCAACGGACTGTAGCCACAGTGTGACCATCGCCATACGAATCGCTATGCCGATCTCCCGAACCAAGGTCATTGCTCCAAATACCCTTAGTGCACGGCAACCTGGCCGCCCTTGCCGGGTTCATTTTTGGCAAGTAAGAAGCACAGCAAGAACATCAGTGCGGAAGTGGCGGCGCGCAGCCAGTAGATATCGACGTAGGAGAGTGCTTGAGCCTGTGCCATCACCACGCTGTACCCAATGATTCCCGTCGCTGGTGAGCGAATGATGGTGTAGCTGAAATTGAGTTGTGCTTGCGCCAATTGAGCTTGGCGTTCCGCCGCTAGCGTCCTGTTCCGTGGCCAGCGGGCCTGGCCGCTGAAGCAGCAGCGTTCCCGAAGTTACGATTAACGGACGCTCCGAGCTCGCGAGCGCATCCCCTATGGCGCGCCTCCTTTTCTTCGGCAGGCGCGAAGTTCGAGAAGTCGTGGATAAACCCGTGTGGATCAGCCCGTCCGCAGCGACCGCTCCGCGGCGCAAGCTCTCGAGATCTTCCAACGAACCGCGATGTACCTCGGCTCCTGCGGCGGACACGGACGCGGCCGCCGCATCCGAGCGAGCTAAGCCTCTAAAAAGACTCTCCAACCATTTCTTCACTCTTTTTCCAAAGGGCTTCGGCGTTAGTCGCGTCCACCGCGTAGGCTCGAACTCCTTCGCTCATCACGGTGAGTGCGACGTCCTCCGCAACGACCTTGGCAACGTGGCAGTTCTCGCAGTAGCGACCGCCGATTTCATCCGCGGCAGCAATCACGCCCGCCCATACAGAGGTCGCTGCACCTTGCTGAAAGGTCTTCCACTGGAACGGCCCTTTGCCTTCCACGGCACTCTGCGCATTGATCCCATCGATCAGTTTTTGAATTTCCTCGGCGCCGATGTGCCGTCCAAGCTCCGTTTGTATACCTCCCGGATGCACGGCAGCGGCGCGCACGCCGCGCCCGCCATGCCGCTTGTCGAGGCCAACGGAAAACAGAACGTTTGCCGTCTTCGACCGCCCATACGCCAGCCACGGATCGTAAGCTGTTCGCTCAAAGTTGGGATCCAGTAGATCAACGCTCGAAAAACGGTGACCTGACGACGACAGGTTGACCAGCCGGCCTCCCGCCCGGATCAGCGATGCCATCCGGTTCACCAGGACGAAGTGCCCCAAGTGATTGGTGCCGAACTGCATCTCGAAACCGTCCGCCGTCTTGCTGAACGGCGTCGCCATCACTCCCGCGTTGGCGATCACCACATCAAAGGCTTCGCCCTTCTTGACCAGCTCGTCGGCGCAAGCTCGCACGTTCTTCAAACTGGCCAGATCAAGCGCCACCAGCTCGAAGCCTCCACCATTTGCATCGGCGTCTTTTCGCACCTGCGCGGTTGCCGCTTCGGCTTTCTTCAAGTCCCGCGCCGCGCCTACAACATGTGCACCATGCCCGGCGAGTGATCGCGCCGTCTCTACACCCAGCCCAGCCGAAACTCCGGTAACGAAAATCCGCTTGCCGCGCAGATTAATCCCAGACAAAACATCTTCTGTTGTTGAGGTTGCCCCAAATACTTCCACGATTTGTCTACCTCCTTGTATTCGCCTTGTAACGTCCGCTCGACTTGCGCGTGCCTCGGCGCTATTGCCGGGCCGCCACCATTCCGCTAAAACGGAGCGTGTCTCCGAATTCTTAGATATTCGGAGCCTGTCTCCGGTTACATTGGATTTTTGCCATGCTTAAGAAACACCTCCGCCCCCCAGCGAAAGCCCCGCAGCGATGCGCAGCGCAATCGCGACCGCATTCTGGAAGTAGCCAAAGCGGCGTTCGCCTTGTCCGGCGCAAACACCAGCTTGGACGACATCGCCAAACAGGCGGAGGTTGGAGCGCGCACTTTATATCGCCACTTTCCTACCTGCGATGCCCTTCTGGAAGCGGTCTATCGCGCCGAGGTAGCCAAGCTGGCTGCGGCCAAGCGGGAACTTTCCAGAAAATTGCCTCCCGCCGAGGCTTTGCGGGCGTGGATGTTGCTCTTCGTTGCACCTCCTTGTTTGCCCGTGGATCTTGTTACAACAACCGTGAGTTTTTGCGTTATGTTTTGATTCCTCTCTCCCGCGGTCAGGCCCGCGACTGCCAGCGCGACTGAAACAACCCGGAAAACGCCGGTCGCACTTCGATGAAGATCACGATCCATAGCGATGCCACGAATAGGGCCAGCGGAAGCCCGCTAGGAGCCATCAAGGCGTGGAAAGTAAGGATGTTGACAAGCACCGGCGCGAGAATTGCCATCGCCAACGGTACGTAACGATTGACCAGCAGAAGTAAGCCCCCGATGACCTGAAACGCAAAAATCACCCACAGGTAGTGCGAGACATAAAGTGCACCCATAAACTGTCCAGCAATGCCCCCCGGCGGGGGCAGGGGAATGAAATTCAGGAAGCCGTTTAGCCCAAAAACGAGAAAGATCACGCCCGCCAGATAGCGGGCAATTACGGAAGCGATTCTCATAACCGGGTTCTCCTTTGCGATAGCGTCATTATATGACGTCAAGTATATTGATGCCAATAGACTTGATTTGGGTATACTTCAGAGGGATGGAGTTTTTATGACCCGAAGCAATCAAGGAACGGACCATGCCTGGCTAGTGATGATGAAGGCGATGCGCGCCCTGACCAGGTACGCAGCCGCTGGTATTGAAGAGACCGGGCTCGGCCTATCGGATTTTGGCGTACTGGAAGTCCTGCTGAACAAAGGACCTTTGCCCGTCAATACCATCGGCCCGATCGTCGATTTGACCCCAGGCTCGATCAGTACCGCTGTGGACCGCCTCTTCGCGAAGGGCTTGGTAACCCGGGTTGAGAGCACGGAAGACCGGCGGGTGCGTATCATCGCCCTTACCCCACGCGGGAAGGACCTCATCGTTCCGGCTTTCAGAAGGCATTCCGGGCAGATGAAGAAAGTGTTCTCCGAACTGAGCCCGGAGGAACTTCATTCTCTGGAAGTCGCGCTTAAGAAGCTCGGCAAGCGCGCCGCTGCCCTGATGGAGGAGAGTTGCGGCTCCATGCCAGTCGGCGTTTAATGCTGGACTCTAAATGCTGTGTTCCTTGAGCCAGGCTGGGGCATCGATCAACAGATAGGACTCCATCGAACTGAGCTCGCCCCCGCTGAGTATGCCGTAGCGGCAAAAAAGCACGACCGATACGAGGCCAATGCAACGAGCTGGCGGCGTCGGATTTCACCACTGCGATCATACAAGGGGCGACCCTACCCTTGTGGGCCGGGTGTCCAGCCGAATATTGTTGAGAAGCAGCGACCGGGCCGTGGTCGGCGATCAGAAATTATCTCCGCGACCGCCTGGTCGTGCAATGAACACCGTTCCCGCCGCAAAGCAGCGTTCCTCGCGCCTGCGGGATTCATTGAAGCTGGTGCGAGTAGGTTGAATTGTGGATTGGACTCCGACGGTCCTCTACCGACCGGGAACAGCAAGGCAGGGCTTCATCGAGCGGTACCGCGTGCAGGCAAGCCCGTTCTTATTCCAGGCAGCGGGGAACCTACGGCCAACTGAACGGCGCCCTCTACAACGGTTGTTTGAACCCTTGTACAAGTGATGCGAGGGTGTCGTTAACCACTACACCTGACCTTGGCAAAGAAGGTTTCTCTCTACGCTTAAAGCGGACCGGCGCTTTCCTGCTGGCTCGTACAACAATTCCCCTGAGCATAGAACTCCTTTCAATAGGCTTCCTCGTAGCTTGACATTCGGCTCGTTACTTGTTTACTCTAGGCTTGGTCAGACAATGCCTTATGGAAAATAGCAACAACGTCTCGCGTGATCTCTTTCCCGGTGTTCTGGAGATGATGGTCCTCGAATCGCTCCGTCGTCAGCCAGCGCACGGATATGCGCTCGTCCAGCACATCCAGCAGCGCTCCAACAACCTGCTTCAAGTGGAGGAGGGCTCGGTCTATCCAGCCCTGCAGCGGCTGCTGAAAGCAAAGCTGGTCGAGGCCGAATGGAAGATCTCGCCTTCCACCAATCGGCGCGTGCGCGTCTACGGAATCACAAAGTCCGGGGTTCGCCACCTCGAACGCCAGATCTTCAGTTTCGACCGGATGCTCGAAGGCATCCAGATGGTGCTTGCCTCCTCGAAGAGCGCCGCCAATTCTTAGGAGATCTGATTCTATGAACTTGTTTGAGCGAATCTTCCGTCGACGTGAGCTCGCCAACGAACTCGACGAAGAATTGCGCGAGCATATCGAGGAAAAGACCGAGCAGCTCATGCGCCTTGAAAATCTCTCTCGAGCTGATGCGCGTCAGGCAGCCATGCGTGCTTTCGGAAATCCAACTCTGATCGAGACGCAGAGCCGCGAGATATGGCAATGGCCCAAGCTAGAGTCGATTCTTGCCGATCTTACGTTTGCTTTCCGGCGGTTGAGGAGATCGCCCGGCTTCGCAGTCACGGTGCTGCTTACCCTCGCCATCGGCATCGGCGCCAATACGGCCGTATTCAGCGTGGTGGAGAGCGTACTGCTCAAGCCGCTCAATTATCCGCAGTCCGATCGCCTGATCGGCGTTTGGTACAAGGCTCCTGCCGTCAGCATTCCCAAACTTGGGATCGCGCCATACCTGTATTTTATCAATCGCGAGCAGAGCAAAACCCTCGAGGATATCGGCATGGTGGCCACAGGGTTCTACAGCATGACGGGAGGAGCACAGCCCGAACGTGTGCCGGCGATCCAGGTAACGGACGGTACCCTTCCGATTCTTGGCGTGCAACCTGTCTATGGCCGCTTCTTCAACCGGAGGGATGACATGCCCAACATGCCGAAGACCGCGGTTGTGACTTACGGCTTCTGGCAGCGTCACTTTGGCGGCGATCCTTCCGCCATCGGCCGCACACTAAGGCTCGATGGGGAGATGTACGAAATGATCGGCGTTCTGCCCAAAGGGTTTCGTTTTCCCGAGCAGGACCAAGCTGAGGTTCTGGTGCCCATGCCTCTCAACCGAGACCAAACCACACTCGGCGGTTTCATGTTCACAGCGATAGCCCGGCTCAAACCGGGTGTCACGCTTGAAGAGGCCAGCACCGATTTGCAACGCCTGATTTCTATCGCGAATCACAGTTTCCCGCCGCTTCCGGGATTCAGTCTGGCCTTTTTTGAAAAAGCAAACCTCGCAGTTGACCTGCATCCGCTCAAGAACGATGTGATCGGTGACGTGGGTAATGTGCTTTGGGTGGTGATGGGTTCGATCGTTATTGTGCTGCTGGTGGTGTGCGCCAACGTGGTGAATCTCATGCTCGTGCGCGTCGAGGGACAGCGGCAGGAACTCGCAGTGCGGTCCGCCCTCGGGGCCACCCGCAAAAACATTGCTGTGGGGTTGCTGCTGGAGAGCCTTGTGCTCGGATGTGCCGGAAGCGTGATCGGTTTGGCACTCGCCTTTGGCGCGCTTCGCCTGCTAACAGCAGAAGCCCCCACCGGACTGCCTCGCCTGCATGAGATCGGCATAGACTTGCCCGTCCTTCTCTTTACTTTGTGTCTGACACTTTTCGTGAGCTTGGCCATCGGACTGATCCCGATGCTGAAGTACTCCGACGTGACTGCTGGCACCGGGTTGCGTGACGGGGGACGCGGGTTGAGCCAGGGCCGGGAGCGTCACCGTGCCCGCAACGCGTTGGTTGTCGTGCAGGTGGCGCTCGCGCTGGTGTTGCTGATCTGCTCGGCGCTGATGATCCGCACCTTTCGCGCGCTGGCCCGCGTCTCGCCGGGATTCAGCGACCCTAGCTCTCTCGAATCGTTCGGCGTCTATATTCCGGAATCGCAGATTCCCGATACGCATCGGGAGCAAGTGCTGCGCACCGAGCAGGCTATCGCCGTGCAGATTGCCGCCATTCCAGGAGTCGGCGCGGTTGGCCTTACCACGAATGTACCCATGTCAGGGACGCTTGACCCCAACCCCGTCTACGCCAGAGACCACGCTCACACGCAAGGAGAACTGGCTCCCGTGCGCAGCAATAAGTTTGTCTCGCCGGGCTACTTTTCGACCATGGGTATACCGCTCATCGCCGGCCGGGACATCACGTGGTCGGAAGAGTATGAGAAGCGGCCAGTCGTCATTATCTCGGAAAATTTTGCTCGCGAATACTGGGGCTCAGCCGCCAATGCTATCGGCAAACTCATCCATATCGGCTCGACGGACCCATGGCACGAAATCATCGGCGTAGCTGGCGATGTGAACGACGACGGGGTCAGCAAGGATCCGCCAGCTTCGGCATATTGGCCGCTCTTTCACGACAACTTCATATTCCCCGGAGAAGGGGTGAAACGCTATGTAAGTTTTGTGGTCCGGTCACCGAGGGCGGGATCAGCTTCGTTCCTTGGCGAGGTCGAGCGTGCGGTATGGTCGGTGAATCGCGATTTGCCGCTTGCCAATACCACCACGATCGGTGCTCTGTACACCAAATCCATGGCGCGCACTTCGTTCACACTGGTCATGCTATGCGTAGCTGGAACCATGACGCTGCTGCTGGGCATCATCGGCATCTATGGGGTGATCTCTTACTCCGTATCGCAGCGCACGCGCGAAATCGGCATTCGCTTCGCGCTTGGCGCCCAGAAAGGCGATCTGCGATGGATGTACGTGCGCAGTGCTTTGGCTCTCACCTGTATTGGCATCGTCCTTGGCTCGGGAGCGGCGGCTGGGGTCGCACGGCTGTTGAAGACTCTGTTGTATGGCGTCAGCCCGCTCGATCCTTTCAGTTTCGCCGCTATGCCACTGATCCTCCTGGCAGCAGCGGCGATGGCAAGCTTTCTGCCCGCTTCGCGCGTTGCCGCCATCAGTCCTGTCGAGGCGCTGAAGGCGGAGTAGTTGTATAGAAAAAGGGGAACACGGGCAGATCATCCCCAGCGTCGGCGTGCCCTTACCTCTCACGCAAGAGCTTCCCTGTAGCCCTATGCGGTGATGCTTGACTCCTACTCCCTTCACAAGGTACACGATGTCGCTTGCTCCCCCGAACCTCTTTTGTTAAGTGGGAGGATGGGGGGGGCGGGCGGGGATCGGACTGAAAGCGGCGTTGAAAGCGTGTAAGTTATTGATTCTCCGCACAAACTAGAAAATCCGCAAATCAGCCTAACCGAGGTGCCTCCTGTAATGCCCAACATGATTACCGCAACACAGGGCAAAAAACAGAACCGAAAGCCAAATAAGGGCACCTCACGACTGGTACTCCAAGAAGATGATCCCTGGATCGCCGACAGGCAGAGAATTCGTAAACGCAACCGCCGTCCTTACGGCGTCTGCGGACAGGGCGCAGTTCGTTTCCAGACTTGGGAACCTTGGATTATCGACTCCGATGGGTATTCTTGCGCACCGTTTGCGATTTTCAACGAGTTGTACGAGCATGAGCATTCGGCGTCTTTGCATGCCTTCGTCGCTGGCACTATCGGAGGCAAAAAACTTCTCTTCCTGAAAAGGTGAGGTGCGCGCTTCGAAGCTTGCCCTGGGTTCGACAATTTTCCGAGGAGGGACATTTAACGCTGATGTCGCCCGCACCGACCCTCAGCGCTGTTTTTTCATCAAGCAAGCCTTGTTATTCTCATCCACTTTCAACAGGATTCCGCCAGCACGTATATCCGAGCCTTCACGTCTTAGAGATCGGTGGCAGCCAGAAAAGCGACAGAATCAGCAACAGGACTAAGATGCCTGCGGATGTGACCCATGAAGATACACTGGTCCCGCCATCTGGCGTCGAGGCCGCAAGTCGTCTGTCCGGTGGCCGCAAGGCCCAAGCAATGATCGTCAATACAGCTAGGGCGCCCGACGCAATATCAGGTCGGTCTCCTGCAAACTGGTGCGAAATGAAAGCAGAAGAATAGTTGAGGAAGGCGCCAAAATAGGCCCACTCCTTCACCCGCGCAAGACGAGGCGTCACCAGGGCCGCGGCGCACGCGAGTTGCCATGGCCCTAGAATGTATTTGAAGTATGGCGAGTAGCCAAGATGAGCCAACATTGTGCGCAAGTACTCGGCAAACACCAAAGCCGTGTTCGTGTGACTGAATCTTGGGATCAATGGCAAAAAACCCACATTGCTCCGGCACTATTCTCAAACGCTACGAGGATCGTAGCTGTCCAATAAGCGCTGGTGCGCATCCGGTCAAAACGAGTCGAGAATGATGGATTGTTCGCGGTGACGTACATCGATGCATTCCTCAGGCGGTTCCAGGTCAAAGGGTGTGGATGCCACAGATTCTGCTGTTTGCAGGTTCGGCCCACCACGATCAGCTTTGCGGGACGCGAGCTCCACATGGTTTCATCCGTCATACTGATGACGGATCAGATTGTGAGCGTGTGACAAATGGAGTCGGAGAATTGGTTGGCAGAAAGGTTTGAGGAGAAACGGCACCACCTGCGGACGGTGGCCTACCGCATGCTCGGCTCCCTCACGGAGGCGGACGATGCTGTTTAGGACGCTTGGTTACGCGCTCCACCGCTCCAACAGCGGTACCACTGGAAATCTTGATGGTTGCCTGATCACGGTAGTTGGACGAGTGTGTCTTGACGTGCTCCGCTCCTGCAAGGCGCGACGAGAGGAGTCCCTCGATGTTCCGGCCGGAACATATCGTGAAGTTTACCTCACGCACCACGAAATGGGTCTCGCACCACAGTTGGTCGATACCGCTCTGCCGTTCCCTAACGGCCAAGGCCGCGGCAAGAGCTCGAACGAGCAGGTGAGCGCGAAGCAGCAGAGCAAAAAGATTGTGGGGATCACGCCGCCAACGGGACGGCCTGACGTTAAAAACGATTCGTCGCTCGTCCCGGACACCAGCGTTCGACAGCGATCGCGCCGTGCGCGGCGGACGGAAGCATCGAGCTTGAGGCCAATTGTGATTTTGTAGGCATGACGCCGCTCACTTCCTTTATATTCAGGCGATTGCACACGAATAGATTGCACAGTGCTTGCGGACTTGTCGGGGCAACGGTCTTGTAAAACGTTGTGGATTCGTCAGGTGCGATCTACGCGGGGACAAGAGCATCGGAAGAATAGCGCAGGTTGTAAAGCTGGGAAGCTCTTTCGAGCGCGTCGTGGATGCTGGGGCAAATATTCTCGGCGCCGACATGGCGTTCGAACTCGGCCTGCTTCATCAGCATGGCTGGTTGCTCCCTAGCCCCACACAAAAGTAGCGACCGGCCCGAAGCTTGGATGCGGTCCGTGAGATCTTCAATGGCCCCTATGCCGGTGGCATCGATGGCGGTCATATTTCTGAGTCTTAGAATTACTACGGGCGGAAGCGATTCCAGCTCGCTGAGAATATCAGCGAATTTGTCAGTGGCGCCGAACAAGAACGGACCGTGAATTCTATAGACGACTACGTAGTCAGGAATGTCCTTCCCCTGCAATACGTGCACCTGGCTGTCTTCCACATAGTCGCGGGTTACGCGAGCGACGGTCGTTGTTCGAGACACCTTACGAATGAACATAAGAGCGGCCAAGACCATTCCGACTTCCACAGCAAAGGTCAGATCAGCCGTCACGGTCAGCGTTAATGTGATCAGCCACACTGCGATATCCGCCGCCGTCAGTTTGAGAATCTGGGGGATTTCCCGCCATTCACCCATGTTGTAAGCCACGATCATGAGAATTGCGGCCAACGCAGCAAGCGGCACATTCTTCACGAGCGGTGCTGCGAATAGAACGATAGCCAGCAGCGTGAGTGCGTGGATCATCCCGGCAACGGGAGACCGCGCACCGGAACGGACGTTGGTTGCGGTTCGTGCGATGGCGCCGGTTGCTGGGAGGCCGCCGAAAAGTGGAGAAACAATGTTCGCTACTCCTTGCGCGATGAGTTCAACGTTGGGATTGTGCTTGTCGTTGCTCATGCGGTCGGAGACGACAGCGGACATCAGAGACTCGATGGCGCCGAGCATGGCGACCGTCAACGCGGGAGATAGCAATTGCCTTAGAAGGTCGTATTGCAAATGGGGCACGACGAGAGTGGGCAAGCCGCTGGGTATTCCGCCGAATCGTGTACCAATGGTTTCAACCGGCAAATGAAAAAGCGCGACAGCGGCGGTGGCGCCAAAGGTCACGAGAATCGCGCCGGGAATTCGCTTGGCATACTTGAGGCAAAGCACCATTACCGTCAGAGAGACGAGCGATAGAACCGTTCCAGGAACCGAAGCGGTTGGCCAGGCGTGTGCGAAGGCGGCCATCCGATGGAAAAAATCACCGGGCACATGATCCATTCGCAATCCAAAGAAGTCGCGAATTTGTGTGCTCGCGATCAGGATGGCGATGCCATTGGTAAAACCCACGATCACCGGGCGAGGGAAGTATTTGACGGCCGTGCCGAGTCCGGTTATACCGAGCAGCACGAGGAGAACGCCTGCCATCATGGTGCAAGTAAAAAGGCCATCGATACCGTACTTCGCGATGATGCCGGCCACCACGACAACGAATGCGCCGGTCGGTCCTCCGATCTGTGTTTTTGAACCGCCGAGCGCGGAAATCAAGAAGCCCGTGATAATCGCGCAATAGATACCGGCTTGCGGCGAGACACCGGAGGCAATTGCGAACGCCATCGCGAGCGGCAACGCCACGAGGCCAACGGTAACGCCCGCAAGCAGATCCGCTAGAAACTTGTGCCGGTCGTAGTCACGCAGCAGAAGAATGGACTTGGGAAGCCATGCATTCACCGAGTTAGCGAACATGGGATGTCAGCAGACGATCTGCTCCTCACCACTAGACTATTGGATTTTGGAGAATCGCGGGAAGACTTGCACGATTGCTTTGTTGTTTTGGTCACACGAGATTCAAACGAAGTGAGGAAAACGCTGTGGGTCGGGTCTGACGGGCCCCGAGCGCCAGTGACGCCGGTCATAGATGCCCCGCGCTGCTTCCTGCGTAAATGAAAACGAACTACCGGACGACAGCGATCTGGAATGCGGAGTGACGAAGCGTTGGAGATGAACGCGTCACAAACAATTAACGGCTAAATTGATCGCGGCGCCAAAGGTGGTGGTCGCCATACACCGTTCACGGGCTTATCGAAAATGGGTTCGCATGCAGTAATGTCCAATGCAGCCCCGCCGTGCGCACCAACCCGTACAAAGTGTAATCGATCCGTCGGAAGGGCCAATCTCGAAACGGACGCATGACCTTAACAATCTCGTCCTTCACTACCGGTGGTCAGGCGAAATGTGTGACCCGGCTTCTCAGGATGGACTCTTTGCCATCCATCTCGGTAGCAGACACTCATTTCGGCGAGCGACCGCAATCAAAGAATCTTCAAACGCGTTAACGCCGAGTTTCTTTCGAGTAATGGGCCTGCAGGTACGCGATGATCTTGTGGGAATCTTCGTCGGAAATGTTCGCACCGAAGGCTTTATTCATCTTGTTTACTTCGGCTTCCCAGGTAGTGGCGGGGAGCGGAGGTTGCATCGTGATGTAGCGGGGACTGTGGCAGGTGTTGCAGTAGATGCGGACTTCCTGGAGACCTTCGCCTGGCGCCAAATCCACGGTCGGAACTGGGTACGATGATGCTGCGAAGTTCGCGTCAGGGGTCAACTCAGGCGTAGCGGACTGTTGCAGGCTGCCAAGTTGCGAAGGGGTGTACTCGCCTCTCCGTAGATCAGCGAACGCCAGCATGGCAACAGCAGCTGCCACGAAAACAACCAGCAGGATCTTACGAGTTTTGACACTCGCGGGCATCGTCAGCTTGCCTCACCGACAACGAATTCCTGTCGTTCGATTCGGTTCCATAGATAGCCTCCGGGATTCCAAATCGGTTGGTCGAGTTGGCCGTTGTTCTTACTATCTGTAGCTCGAACGGCCAAGGAATATCGTCCCGAAGATTTTGGAGTCCAGGAAGTACTCCAGGTGCGGAAAGAGTACGGGCCGTAATCCTCCCCGACTGTCGTCGGCTTCCATGTCTTGCCGTCATCATCGGAGATTTCGACGCGCGTGATGCGTCCATAGCCGCTGAATGCGATGCCACTGAGCGAGACGGGCACCGCCGGAACGAGCTTCGAATCACCATCGGGTCCGACGATGAAAGAGCGGACAGGAAAGCGACCAATAGGGAGGGTTTTTATATTTCCGGCTTTCATTTCCTCGGGAGTTGTACTTCCGCGAGGGGTGTCGGGTATGCGGTATCCCGTCTTCATCCAAAAATTGTCATCGTTGGAGGACAGGACGCGAATCCACGTAAGGCACTTGGTCCAGTACGTCGCAAAATACCCTGGAACTACTAGCCGAGCAGGAAACCCGTTCAGCATCGGCAACGGCTCGCCGTTCATGAGGTAGGCAACGACACACTCGTCGATAACGCTGTTCGAAAGGTCGAGTGACTTCAGAAAAAGATTCGATGGATATCCGTTGGGACCCGGGCCGGTTTCCAATCCTTGAAATTGGACTTCAACCGATCCGGCCTTAACTCCTGCCACGTCTAGCAATTCTCTCAGGGGCACGCCCGTCCACAATGCGTTCCCCATCGCGCCATTGCCCCACTGGGCGCCGGGGACGCGTGGTTGCAACCGGCTGCGACTATTTCCTGAACACTGATTTGTGGCCGCGACGGAAACAGGTTTGAAGTTGCGAACCATTTCAGCAAGGGTGAGCGCAACCGGACGCTTTACATTGCCCTCGATCTGTAGCCTCCAGCTTTTTAGATCGACGGAATTAGGAACGCCGGAAAGATGCCAACGAACGTAGAACGCGTCGTTCGGGGTAAAAACGGTCCGAAAATATTCGCGAGGGGTTTCCAGTTGAACTGGGCGATCTGTCAGTAAGATCAGCGGCGCTTTTTGGGGCTCGCTGATGTACGGACCAATTGAATTCCAATGGGGGTTTGGCCCAGGCCCCGTAAAGCTCTCGATCGCTTTTTCGTGATTTTGGCCTTGGCCGAACGCAGAAAAGGTTTCTGGCCACGCGCCCATACCTATTGCGACGCCTGCCAGCCCCATGCGGTTCAGCAGGGCTCGCCTCGAGATTCCTCGAACGGTCAATGAACTCTCCCCGGTTGTTAAATATTGAAGCCAGCCGGGTAAAAAGCAAGAGATATACGCAAAGTAAGAGTCGTGTCAGCAAAACGTCATACATGCGTCAGCGCAATTCCACTTAACGTTAGATGTCCCTCAGATCTGACGTGCGTTGCGAGGAGTGCTGATGCTGGCAGTTGGACCTGCGACGAAGATCACTATTCACGTCAGCGAAGACACCAGTTCGCGCAGCGACCTCCTGCACACAGAGATTCTAACTTTCCTTTTCCGGCGTGGTGAGCGGAGCCACGATATTGAAACCGCATGCGGGATTCGGCTCACACCACCATTTACACACCAGCGGAGCCGGACTCGCGGAAGGGGAACACCTTCCCATCCGCATCGAGTTCATCGAAAAAAAAGAAACAGTCGACAGGCTTCTGTCCGAGCTTTACAAGGACTTGAGTGTTTCGAGTACTCCTAAGAGATGCGTGACAGAACGTCCCAAGCGTTCGATACGCCAAAACCAAAAGGTGAGAGAAGTTGCCCCTTCTGGCGTCAAGAAGCAACTGATCCCTCAGGCCGGTTGTTCTTGATACCAGAAGTCTTGTCTTTGTAGACCCGCCGATCTCCCAACCTCGCTGTTCTGCAAATTCCACCAGTTCCTCTCCCTGTCCTTGGTCTCATTGATCCAAAGTTGAAACCCGTGTGTTTAGGGCGACTCGGTCTGGCCGCAAAATAGTCTACTTAACCACAGCGTTAAACGCCCAGCCGTCCAGTCCAACCTCAGCCCTCTTCAACGCTAACGCCGCACTCGTATGGGTGTGTTCTGAATGGCCGCGAATGACTGCGCGAATTGCCCCGCGCTGCTCATCAGTCGGGATAACTCCAATCGGCTCAACGAATCTCGATTTTATTTTCGCGCTTGGGAAAACTTCGATGTGAGGCTTTCTAACTGACTAAATGATACCAATTTTAGAAAATATAAAACAGTCTGTTTTTTAAATTTTTCTTCTGTAGCGTTAGGAACCAAACCAACTTCCGAACTCGAACCCGTTCGCGCCTCTGTCGCGCGCCATCCATGCCGACCGTTGTCGCGTCGCAATGGAAAACGCCGTACCGGCCCACCGTGTTCGCCGATCTCGGAAGTCCCAGGAGGTTTCATGATCCCGGAAGAGAAAAAAACCGTCGTAGCGCGGGCCCTGCACGAAGCTTTCGGCGCGACCGAGTACGAAGACATCCGCATTCTCACCGCAGGGCTTTCTTCCGCCCTAGTTTTTCGCATCGTCGTCAAGGGCCGCCCATATCTGTTACGTGTCATCACGCGCACCGACGCGATGAACGATCCCACGCGCCAGTTCACATGCATGAGGGCCAGCGCCGAAGCCGGCCTGGCCCCGCGCATCTGGTACACCAGCATCGAAGATCGGGTTTCGATCACCGATTTTGTCGACGCGCGCCCGTTTCCAGTCGCAGAAGTCCTCGTCCGTCTGCCCGCCACGCTGCGCATGCTGCACGCACTGCCGCCGTTCCCGAACACGGTGAATTATCTCGAAGCCATGGCCGGCTTCATCAACAAATTCCACGCCGCCAAAATCCTGCCCGAGAGCGAAACCTCCGCACTCCTTCAACTCCACGCGCGCGTGATGAGCGCCTACCCTCGCAACGACGCCGACATTGGTTTCGTGTCACAACGACCTGAAACCCGAAAATGTCCTCTTCGAACGGGGACCGCGTCTGGCTCGTCGATTGGGAATCGGCCTTCCTCAACGACCGCTACCTCGATTCTCTCAGTAGTGGCAAATTTTGTAATCATCACCGAGGCCGACGAAGAGCTCTTTCTGCGCACCTACTTCGGAGAACCGCCTACGCAATACCAACACGCGCGTTTTTACCTCATGCGGCAAATCCTCCACATGTCCTACGCCGCGGTCTTTTTCCTGATAGGTTCCGCAGGCAAGCCGGTCGAACCGGATGCCAACGTCCTGTCGTTTCGCGATTTTCACAGTCGCGTCTGGTCCGGCGAAATCAGCGTGGCCCCCGCGGACACGAAGCTCCAGTACGCGCGCGTTCACTTGAACCAGCTTTTTGCGAATGCCGGCACGCCACGCTTTCAGGATGGGCTCCAGATCGTGAGCGCCACCCAGGGCGCCTCGCAAGCGCAGACCGGAGAGCGTCGATGACCGAGCATGCTGTGGTGATCGCCGGAGGAGGCCCGGCAGGGCTGATGTTGGCGGGTGAATTGGCACTGGCAGGCGTTGACGTTGCGATCGTCGAGCGCCGCGAAAGCCAATCCCTCGCGGGCTTGCGGGCGGGCGGCCTGCACTCGCGCACAATCGAGGTCCTCGATCAGCGGGGAATCGCCGATCGCTTCATCTCGCAAGGACAGAAATTCTACAAGGCACTCTTCGCGCTTGTCGCCCTTGACTCCAGCGACCTCCCGACGCGCCACAACTACTTTCTCGTGATCTGGCAGACCCACATCGAGCGCATCCTGCTCGACTGGGTCAGCGAACTGGCGGTACCGATCTATCGCGGACGTGAGGTGACAGGTTTTATGCAGGACGACACCGGTGTCGCCGTGGAATTATCCGACGGTCCGTCGTTGCGCGCGAAGTATCTCGTCGGATGCGACGGTGGGCGCAGCCTTATCCGCAAGCTGGCAGGTATCGACTTCCCTGGCTGGGATGCGACAACCAGCTACCTAATTGCCGAGATCGAGACCGCCCAAGAGCCGGAGTGGGGCGTCCGCCGAGGCGAAAACGGCACCAACGCGATCGCCAAACTGGACGACGGCAAGCGCGCCCGCGTTGTCTTGAATGACAAGCGGAGTGAAAAAAACATCGGCCCGCGCGACGAGCCGCCGCGCGAGAAGCCAACCCTGCGCGACGTCCGCGAGGCACTGATTGCTGTCTACGCAACGGACTATGGTCTTCGCAGCGCCGAAAATATCTCAAGGTTTTCCGACATAACCCGGCAGGCTGCTTCCTACCGCGACAGGCGCGTACTTCTTGCCGGCGACGCAGCGCACGTGCATTCCCCCGTCAGCGGACAAGGGCTCAATCTGAGCGTTCAGGATTCGGTGAATCTGGGATGGAAGCTGGCCCAGGTGGTTCATGGAATCTCGCCCGAACGCCTGCTGGATACCTATCAAACGGAGCGGCACCCGGTTGGTGCCCGCGTGTTGCGCAATACCATGGCGCTCACCGCGATCGGGCGCTCTGAGGACCGTGTCGACGCTTTGCGCGAGATGATGTGTGAGCTGCTCCAGATGGACGCGTCTCGCAAACAATACGTTGCGATGACGTCTGGTCTCGATATTCACTACGATCTTGGCGAAGGTCACCCGCTGCTGGGCCGTCGCATACCCGATCTAGATCTGATCACCTCCAACGGTCCGCTGCGCGTCTTCACCCTGCTGCTCAACGCCCGTCCGACGCTCCTCAACTTCGGCAAGCCCGGCGCTCTCGACATCACTCCATGGGCCGACCGCGTTCAGTCGATCGACGCCCAATATGTTGGTGCGTGGGAGCTACCGACGATCGGGCCAGTCATCGCGCCCACCGCCGTGTTGATCCGCCCCGACGGATACGTTGCCTGGGTCGTCGATCCAACCCAGCCAGACTCCACCCAGCCCGATTCCACCCAGCCGCGACTCGCCGAAGCACTAACCAAGTGGTTCGGCCCGCCCGCTGCGGCGTAAGAACGCCGCGCCGCCATACCCAACCTTGACCGGCTTGACTTCAGGCGTCGTTCTGTCATTGGGTCTCACGCGCACGCTCCGGTCGCTGCTCTTTGGCGTAACCTCAACAGGTGTGGCGACTTTCGCAGGCATGATTGTCGTGCTGGTGGTAACTGCGTTGCTGGCTCGCTACATACCGGCCCGCAGCGCTGCTAACGTCGATCCGCTCGTTGCGTTGAGGTACGAGTAATTGCTCCACAGGAGTGTGGAGGGCAGGACGGAAGCAACGATCTGTCGTCAGCGTGTCGAAACTATCGAATCACACAGATACTAGAATTGTTCGCTAACAGCCTTCTTCGCGGCCCTCATCTTCGCCCACCGCTTCTTCGCCGCCTTCGCAACGGCGGCTCTTCCCGCAGCTGACAACTACTTGATATCCGAGGGCTTGCCTAAAGGGGAAAGCCTAAAGTTCCAACATTGCCAGACTTGAGATCGTAGAAGCCGGTTCGAAGGTAAATCTCGCCAACCGGAACGTCGATCTCAAGATGAATTGGAAGGCTCCTTAGTTCCAGGATGTCTTTCGAATATCCGGTTACTCAACCTGTCGGGAGCTCCAAGGTAGCATCACTTGCGCCGGCGGCTTTCTGCGACATGGCTCAAGGACCGTATGGTGCAGGTCGCTCAGGTAGACGACGCAGACTTGGCTCGCATTTGAGGGATGGGAAGAGTGGCGACAATGACGCTGCGTCATTGAAAACCGTAAAGTGGGCGGTGCAAAAGAATTCCGGCTGTCAGAACCACGTCTCGTTGCGATAGTTCAGGTAGGGTTGCCCGAATTTCCCCTCCAGGACCTTGGCTTCCCGCCGGGACTGGGCAACCTGGGCAACGATCAGCACTGTTAGCAGGATAAGAAACCAGTAAATTTTCAGTGCAAAAATAATGCCCAAGAGCATGATGTCCAGGAAAATGTACATCGGATTGCGGATTCGCGCGTAGAGACCATTAGTGACCAATTCCCTTGCCTCCGGTCGGACAGTAAACGAATTTCCCAGTTGTATGCGCGCGAGCGTAACGAAAACGTACCCAATTAGTGCAACTCCTGCGCCACCAAGTCTCAATGCCGTCCAGGGCTGTTCTTTGACGCCGGGCAAGAAAAGATAGAGCAGCGAAGCAACAACCGGAAACATGATTGACGGAATGAGAATTTTCATCGCCGGAGTCTAGCAGAAGATAGTTGTCCGGCGGGAATTCGCTGTGCTCCATCGACGGCTATTCATTAAAATGGACCCTATGTTGCACCTCTTTGATAGTGTCCCCTCCAGCCCCCATTAGAAATGTCCCCTACACTGCGACCTCCTGAGGAGGTCCGGTTGAAGAGGACGGCGATGAGTACAAGGGAACTTCGACGAGCTGAGGTTCTGGGGCGAGTGAAGGGGCACACGCTGAGGTTGGTCGACGCAGCGAAGATGTTGGAGCTGAGCTATCGACAGGCGAAGAGACTATGGCAGCGATATCGCGACGAAGGAGCTAAGGGACTGCAGCACCGCAGCGCAGGAAGAAGTTCGAACCGCGCGAAGCCCGAGAAATTCCGGCGGAAGGTGCTGCAGCTGATTCGGGAGAAGTATTCGGGAACGGAACAAGAGCGGTTTGGACCAACGCTGGCAGCGGAACATTTAGCGGATGAGGATGGGCTGGAAGTGGGCGAGGAGACGCTGCGGCGTTGGATGCTGGCAGAAGGGCTGTGGAGCCGGATACGCAGCCGGAAAGCACACTGGAAGCGCCGGGAACGACGGCCGCACTTTGGCGATTTGGTACAGCTAGATGGCAGCTTCCATGCGTGGTTTGAAGAGCGTGGACCACGCGGATGTCTGATGAATATGGTGGATGACGCCACGGGGACGACGTGTTCACGATTTGCAGAGCAGGAAACGATGTGGGCAGCGGTAGGCGTATTGCGATTGTGGATCGAGAAGTACGGGATACCGCGAGCGTTGTATACCGATTGGAAGAACGTCTATAAGCGGCCGCCAACCGAAAGGGAGCGCCTGCTGGGGAAAGCGCCGACGACGCAATTTGGGCGCATGTGCGAGCGTTTGGAGATCCGCATTATTGCTGCCAGTTCTCCGCAGGCGAAAGGGCGCGTGGAACGCAACAACGGTGTACATCAAGATCGGCTGGTGAAGAAACTGCGTCGTCAGAGAATTCAGAGTTACGAAGCGGGGAATGAATATTTGGAAGCGGAATATCTGCCCGAACACAACCGGCGTTTTGCGCGAGAAGCGACTCGACCGGAGAACTATCACGTTCGGGCCCCCAGCCTAGCGAAGCTGAGAGAGGTTTTCCGGTTAGAGATGGAACGCTGGATCAGCAACAATAGAGAACTATACTTTGCGTTTAGCATTACTTAGGCCTAACATCCGCTGCAAGGTGTTCCCCCCAGTAGGCCACTTCCCAGAGTTTTCCATGCAGGAGGTACGCATGGTTCACAACTACGATTGGTCAGCCACCTACGCTGGTGCCGTGCTCGAAACCGACAAACGCAAACTTAGTAAGCGAATTCTCGAAGCCGAACTGGCAATTTTGCAGCGCACACGTGAGGCTGGATTGGCGAGACGCGAATGGCAAGCGATGGAAATTGCGATGGATATTCTGCGCGACATGCGCGTCAGGCGGCACAAGCCGCGATACCAACATCGGTAGTGAAGCAAGTCCACGATGGGCAAGCCGATGTGGACACTACGGCCAGCGAATCGTCGAAAGGGTAGATCCAAGTTCCTCTGAAATCGAAGACGCGCCGTCCTCTTCTTTGGCCGCCGCGTAGTGTCTTCTTCAAAATTCCCTTGCTCTTGTGCCCGTCGGAAGTTAGCTTGTACCTAGTCGGTTCAAGAATGTTTCGTCGAGGATCTAGCTCCGCCAAGTTGCTGGTTGTAGTCGCAGCCAGCGTGTTCTTACTCGGGATTGTGGTGAATGAGCTCCCTGAACTCTTGACGTTATCGGACAATACCTCCAACGATTTCGCGATGCGCAAAGCGGGGGCAGCAGAATTCGCCTCGATGTTGAGCACTGCGAATCACAGGCCCTTGCCCCTGAATATGAAGGGTCCTGAGTACGGCACAGACATTCGCTGGGCTCCTGCCCTTGAGGATCCAAAACCGGCCTCGTCCGACTTGTTCTTTCTTTATTCCGTTCTCCGCAGATAGACACTTCCTTTCCAACATTTAGGGTTGCGATGTCGGTGATTCTCTGTTGCCGCGTTTCGTCGACACGCACTGTGCTTCCGCCACGGTCGGTTATTTTTCCCGAGCTTCCAACTTTGAGCCTGTATTCCGCCAGGCCTCGGAACTCGCCGGCATCGTGCCTCGACCAATTTGTTTCCACAAAAGCATCGGAAGTGGCTACTGATCGACGAGATCAGCTCGCGTTTTTCCGGCGAGTCTTAGAACGTACACGCATGAGGACAAAGGAATGACACCCAAGATCCGTATGACCATCGGCGGTGTAGCGCTCGCTGCTACGATCCTTCTGTTGACCGCGGCTGGTGCACAGCAGAGAGGCGCGGTCGTTTCATCGCGCCCGACCGCGTATGACGCAACCCGCGAAAAGGTTCTTCAGGGAACGGTCGTGAGCTACACGGAAGACTCCTCGCGGCCACCTTTGGGCGCGCACGTCACGGTACAAACGGCGAGCGGCACCGTGGACGCGCATCTGGGGCCCGGGACATACCTGCGCAGCAATCATTTTTCATTGGTGTCGGGCGAGTCAGTGCGGCTTATAGGCGTGAGTGTCCCGACTAAAGGAGGTGACGTCTTTCTGGCGCGCATGGCGCAGCGCGGGACACAGGCGATCGCGCTCCGATCACCCAACGGATTCCTGCTGGCGAATAGCCGTGCTCGGGCCTTACCGCAATCGGAGCGCGCTCCCAACGTCCAGCAGAGGAAGCCGCGATGAGCGCGCGAAAGAAGCGGTTGGCCCAGCGGATTTGGGTTACGCTGGCGCTGTTCGCGGCTGCGTGCGGCGGGGGGGCCGAATCCAACCCAGGACCGGGACCCGAACCGACGCCACCGCCGGCAAGGCTCTCTAACGCAAGCCTTTCGGGCCAGTATGCGTTCTCGATGAGCGGAACGGAACTGTGCGCAGGAGCGGGGAGTTTTTTTGGGCGCGCTGGCACGTTCATGGCGGATGGCCACGGCAACATTACGGACGGACTTGAAGACGTCAATATATGCACAGGCGTGGAAACGCTGCAATTCACGAGCGGCACGTATTCCATCGGCTCGGATGGCCGCGGGGTGCTGAACTTGACGAACAGCAGCGGCACGACAACTTACAGCATCGCGCTTTCTTCGGCGACGCAAGGGTTTATCGCGCAAACCGATGTGGACATCACGGCCAGCGGATCGTTTCAGAGGCAGAACACAGCAGCGTTTACAAATGCGGCGATCGTTGGAGGCTACAGTTTCGATTTCAAGGGCGTGGATGTGGCCGGCACAACGGTGAGTCCTGCGTCGATCATCGGCCGATTCGACGCGGACGGCGGGGGAGGAGTGTTGAATGGCGTGTTCGATTCGAACCTTGCGGGTACGCTCTCTGGGCAGCTAGTATTTGCGACCGATTCGTTCTGTCGAATCGACGCAAACAGCGATGGGATCACTTTCGGGCGCGGCACGGCAAGAATCGCCGGACAGGATTATGCGTTCTATGTCGTGGATGCAGGGCGCGTGAAATTTGTCGGGACGAGTTTTCCCTCGGCTTTCGTCGGAGATGCCTTCGCGCAACAAAATATCGCGTTCAACACGGCTTCTGTGAGCGGCGGCTTTGCGTTTGTAATCGCGGGATCAGGTTCGAGCGGGTCGATCGGCACGGCTGGGCGTTTCACAGCGGACGGCGGCGGCGGCATCACCAATGTCGTGATCGACGAGAACAACAACGGCAGCATAACGCAGTTGCCGAACGGAGCGGTGACCGGGAGCTACACGGTAGACAACAATGGGTTCGGCGGGGGAACGCTGACATGGACGGATTCGAATAAAGGAACGTTTTCATTCATCTTTTATCTGATTTCGTCGACAAAAGCCGTGCTGCAGGAGACCGACTCGCAAATCATCAGCGACGGCACATTTTCGGCGCAAACGACGAGTTCGATTTCAGCAGCGGCGTTGGCGGGAGAGCATGTTTTCGGTTGGAGTGGTGGCAGCACTGACCAAGAGGACTTCGTTGGCCAACTCACTTTTACGTCCTCAGGTAGCTTCAGCGGCTTGTTGGACTTCAACGAATTTACATCCGGCAAGCAGTTTTTCGATGTTCCCATCAGCGGCAGCCTCGCCCTCAACGGTGATGGCATGCAGGCCAACACCTTCACCGTCAATCTGCAGACTACACCGCCAGATGTGTTCAGCTTCACGGTCTACGTTGTTGACCAAGACACGCTGCTTCTCGTGGGCGTAGACACCAATCGCGTCATTGCGGGAATGACGACTCGCCAGCCTTGAGAAGTTATCACAAACACTTCAGTCGCATCTGCGCCACCGACTGAATCTGGGATTCCAAGTTCGAGTTAGGCCAAAACACAGCGAGATCGAATACTTAGCCTCGGGGACGCGAGTTCCGCGAAGGGAGCAGCGGAACAGAGGGAGACGCGCACAAATCTGCACCACAGCTCCGGGATCGTCGGCTATACGGAACTTGCCCCGAAACCGCGTTCGAGGGTGGAATCGAAGCGAACCGGCGATGCACTGGGACGATTCACGCCGTTACCGTGAAACTGAGATCGTTCCTCGCCACTTGTCCGATAGTGCGACTACACGTCCACTGGCGTGCATATCCGGCCTCGCAGGCCCGCAATCGGGAATGAATCTCGCCAGACTCGTGATGGTATATTCAGCGGACGCTACAAAGCACCCGGAAGGTTATTCGCAAGCTAGACGAAGCCGTTCATGTGCTGATCCAAAGAAAACATTTCGCACAAGCGGAAGTGCTCCTTTTTGAAGCGCGACGAGAGGCGGCGGAAAAAGCTGATCGACGCTCTTGACTTTGTTTTGTCCGAGTTAGCAGGTTTGTGTGGGCAGATGGAGCCGCCAGACGTCGCTCGGGCGGAGGAATTGTGTCTGGAAAGAGAGCAGTCAGGAACACCGGCTACAACAAATGACAAACGCCTATGACGCTCTATTGGACTGTTCATGACTGCTCCCGAACCGTTACGAAGTCGCGCGAGGCAGTGCGGAAGGCAATGATCCCGAGAACATCTTGGGTCAACCAGCATTATTTGGCTAACGCTACGAACCCAATCTTAGAACCGAGCTTTTCTTTGATCCGCGACGTTGTTCGACGGTTAGAGTTGGTCACTCTAACCAAGGCAAGGAACTAGGGCGTCCCAGATATCCCTCGACAATTCGGTCATTCTGGCCAGCATGAGAGAGCTTCTGTTGACGTGAGCTTTGGCTGCCGGCGCCTCACTCGTGCCGTAATGCGACTAACGGATCGATGGCCGTCGCGCGCCGCGCCGGTAAATAACATGCCGCCAGTGCCACCATCGCCAACAGCGCAGCAATCACTCCATAAGTCAGCGGATCGCTCGGCCGCACTTCAAACAGCAGCGTCGTCATAGCCCGTGTCGCCGCTAGCGCTCCCAAGATCCCGGTCACCAGCCCCGTCGCTACGACCTTCATTCCATGCCCCACCACCAGCCGCAGCACATCGCGCGGTTGCGCTCCCAGCGCGATGCGCACGCCAATCTCGTGCAACCGCTCCGTCACCGAATAACGCATTACTCCATAAATCCCCACGAACGCTAGCACCAACGCCAGGCCTGCGAAACCACCCACTAGCCAAAGCGTCAGCTTTTGCGACGCCATCGTCTCCGCCACCACTTTCGACATCGGGCGCATGTCGTGCAACGGCAGCTCCGGATCAATCTCACTCACCAGACTTCGCACCGCCGAGTACACTGAAGTTGCATCGCCCTTCGCGCGCACCGCCAACGATACGTACGGCCACCACGGATTCTGCGAAAATGCCACGTACGTTTCCGCCGTCACCGGTTCCGCAAGGCCGTTCTGCAGTACGTTCTCCACCACGCCCACGACTTCCGCTGGCTTGTCACCCATGATGGTGAGGTGCTTTCCGATCGGGTCCTGCCCCGGCCAAAAATCTTTCGCTAATTTTTGATTGATCACCACCACCGGCGTCGAAATCGCAGTGTCCGACTCGCTCAGCTCTCGTCCCTGCAGCAGCGCTATCCTCATCGCCCGAAAATACCCCGGATTCACTCCGTGCACCCCAATGATCGGCTGGTGCCCGCGCTCGAACGGCGCGTGTCCGTCCGCGTTGCCCACTCCCGTCGTCGTATCGTCACCTTCCAACGGCAGATCGTTCGAAACTGCAACGCCTTCCACCTCTGGCAGCGCCGCCACTCTCGGCAAAAGTTGTTCCACGAGTTGCGTCGAGCGCGTCTTGTTTGCGTAGCGCTCGCCGGTAAAATTCATCCACATCGTCACCACGCCATCGCCGTTGAACCCCGGTTTCACTTCTAGCAATCTCTCAAAGCTCCGGATCAGCAATCCCGCTCCCACTAAAAGTACTAGCGATAACGCCACTTCGCCGATCACCAGCGTACTCCGCAGCCGGTTATGCGCCCGTCCCGTGGTCGCGCCTCGCCCGCCTTCTTTTAGGAACCCGCCCAGCCGCTGTCTGGTGGCCGCCAATGCCGGCCCCATTCCAAACAACAATCCCGTCAGCAGTGAAACGCCAAACGTAAACGCCAACACGCTCATATTTACGCTCACTTCTTGCACGCGTGGCAATTCCCGCGGACTCGCCGCCACCAGCACTCGCACCAATCCCCACGCCAGGGCGAGTCCCAACACGCCTCCGCACAACGCAAGAAGCACGCTCTCGGTCAAAAGCTGCCGGATAATCCTCAATCGTCCCGCGCCCAGCGCGTTTCGAATCGCAATCTCTTTCAGCCGCCCGACCGCTCGCGCCAGCAGCAAATTTGCAATATTCGCACACGCGATCAGCAGCACTAGCCCCACCACAGCCACCAGCACCAGCAGCGTTTGCCGTACTTGCCCCGTCGATAATTCCCGCAGCGGCGCGATCTTCGCGCTGTGCCCCGTCGTCGCCGGATATTTCTGATGCAGCGTCGCGAATATCTCGTTAACCTCCGCCTCCCCCTGCTGCACCGTTACTCCCGTCTTCAGCCGTGCAATCAAATTCAGGTAGTGCGTCTCGTGATTCGTCCTCAGCTTGCGCTCCCAATCCGCGCTCGCGCTGAATACTTCCGGCACGATGTTCACCGGATTTACCCAGATCCGCACATCCTTGCTGTTCGGGTACTGGAAATTCGCTGGCAGCACCCCCACGATCGACACCGGCCGGCCATCCAGCACCATGCTCTGGCTTGTCACGTCGCGTTCGGCACCAAAGTGTGCCTGCCAGAAGCCGTAGGTCAACAACGCCACCCTCGGCGCACCAAACACGCCTTCGCTCGGCAGAAAATTCCGCCCCAAAATGGGTTGCACTCCCAACGCTGTGAAGAAATTCGGCGTCACCACCATCCCCGGCAGTCGCTCCGCCGCTCCTCGTCCCGTCATCGTAAAGCTCACCTGGTGCATCGCTGCCAACTGCTCAAACGATTGGCTCTGGGCCTGAAAATCCAGAAAGTCCCCGGCGGAAAACGGCGCCCGCGACAGGTTTGGTTGCACCTCCCAAAACCACACCAGCCGCTCCGGGTCCGGATAGGGCAGTGGCCGCACCAAGACCGCGTTTACCACGCTAAAAATTGCGGTGTTCGCGCCAATCCCGAGCGCCAGCGCCAGGATCGCGATCGCCGTCAACCCGCGGCTCCGCCCCAGCATGCGCACCCCAAACCGCACGTCCTGCCACAATGAGCGCATGCTAACCTCCCACACCTCTCGTCCCAGGCTGTCTGTTAGACGACACGCTGCCGCCGTGGATAGGTTTCTGCTTGGAACAGCAAAATCGGCGCAGTCAGCGCTTCCCCCACTCCGAAACCATTTCGGGGACGGATTTTCGGCCACCCGTAAGCAATCGTCGCACGTTGAAAAGTCTCAGGTCTTGTTGTTTGGAATCAACAATTTGGCGCGGGTGAAAAGCTGATTGTCGGATGAAATCGGCGATCTTTGGGAGCAGTTGTTCCCCCAAAACTGTTTCCCAACTAAATTCTCATATTTCAAAACTACCGACTTTTCCTCACATCAGCGAACTGGACGCCGCATCGGTGGGCCAACTGCTGTTGAACGACTAATTTCGATTGTCGATAAAAGAGGCGCTTCGCGCTAAAGATATCTACAAAGCTGGCATCCATCCGCAAGAGCTGATCAGAGCCTGCGAGCGTGGGCTTCTCTCAAGAATCGTCCGCGGGCTTTATGCTTGCAAAGATTTTCGACCGGGTCTAGAAAGCCAGATCATGCTTGCATGCAAGCGCGTTCCGAAGGGCGTCGTTTGCCTCAACTCCGCCGCCCACTATCATGGCCTGATCCAATTGAGCCTCTGTCCATTTGGATGGCCAACACAACCAATCTATTCCTGTTTCGGCGACGACTTATACGCAGCGTGCACCGTCGATCCCAGTATCTAAGCTGAATCTCCTTGAGCAAAACTGGTAGAACCGCCCGCCACGGCGAGACATAGGTCAAAGCCAATCGATCGCCTAGTGTCCTGAACAGGTATCCTCATCGCTTTTCTAAAGCAGCGCCAGTTTTCCGTTGTTGCACATATTGGTAGACGAGATTGGTAAAGGCTCCGGGCTGGGTTTCTGGCAGCATGCGGGTTGGATAATGCACCCACGTTTCGAAAACCGCGTGATCGGGCGGAGCTCCAAGAAGGGACTCGACCTTCGTGTAATGGCCGACAGCGTTTCGTACCCAGCCTGTGTTGCTGTTCGATTCACTGTTCGTATCGAACCATGGCTCGTCACCTTTGGCCGACGCGTCATAGATCACTCCCAGCGGGATGTCTCGCGACTTTAAAGCCTTTCTTGCTCCGCAATCAACTGACTGCAATGTTTATGGCGGCTCCCACGCCCGTTCACGTATGCCGCCGTTGAAGTCTTCTAAAGCAAAGAGGAATCAAGTTGTCATTGGCTTAGCTTCTTCAGCCGGGCAAGGCGATTTGCCTCGATCCCCTGATATCCATGCACAATTGTGTCCGGTGAATAAAAGTGAAAATACTCGTTCCGTCTTTGCGGATCAGCAAAACACTTGAGCCCCTGCGCGAAAATCTCTCGGTTGGACCTTTCAGTTGGCGCCAGACGCCTCCGATGTGCCTCGGTATAACTAGCTTTCACGATTGCTCTCCGTATCCAGGTGATGCCATCCTCCACGCTCGCCCCATGGGGCGCAGCCTCCATGAAAAAATGACGATCACCATAACGAGAAGTGGGGGAAGCATCTTGACGGGATCGTTGCCCGCCACAGTTCGGGAGATTGCAGCACTGATGAGATCGAAAGTCATCCCCGCGTAGGCCCATTCCTTCAGGCGAGGCAAACCGGGGCACAGGATGGCGATCATAGCCAAAGAGATCGGTTCTCCAGGGGAAGTAGTGTCGGATAACTGATTAGATGGTGTTGCATCGACCGGTTGAGCTGGCCGCGTTTATCAGACTTAGGCGATTACTTCCGGTTTGCCCGTCACCCGGGTGCAATCGCGATCACTTCCCATAAGCCGACTTGGTACCGATCCGCATATCCCGACGAGATTACTTCCGGTTGGCCGACGATTTAAGTCTTATCGAACCTCGACAGTCCAGGGCGCGTCAGATGCCGGCGTACCAGGCGTAGCCGGCTTCTCGAGCCGCAGAGCCGAGGCCTTTGCCAAACCCTTTCAAACTGTCTGTGACCGTCAGGCGATTGATGAACTTGATGCTCTTGTAGCCCACTTGTCGGGGCAGCCGCATGCGAAGCGGGCCACCGTGAACTACTGGAAGCTCATTGCCGTTCAGGCCGTAGCAGAGAAAAGTCTGAGGATGCAGAGCATCGGCCATATCGATGCTGTCCCAGGTATCGGGTTCCATTGAAGTGTACACAACGTATTTAGCCTGCGGGCGAACTCCCACAAGGTTCAACACGTGCGAGAGAGGAACGCCGATCCACTCGGCTATGTATGACCAACCCTCTTCACACGCAAGTTCGGTGATGTGGCTCCGAGACGGATAGCTCTTCAGGTCAGCAATGGAGAACGACGCAGGTTCAGCGACTATGCCATCGACGGATAGCCGCCAGTCCGCAAAACGTCCGGCCTGAAGGCGCTTAAACTCTTCTGTGAGGGGCGCGAGTTCGTTCGGGAATGGGCGCGGGGAAATCCGGCTGCGCGGGAATTCGCGCGCCAAGGAATGCCGCGTCAGCAGCCGCTGTGACGCGTAGGTTAGCGTTTCACCCAAGCCGTAGATTCCGCCGTGATCGGGCGGAACCAACCCATACTTCTGCGCAAGCCGCGCGGCCACTGCTAAGCCCGATGCCCCCGCCGTTGCTGCGAGTCCGGATACGAGGAGTTTTCGGCGTGAAAAGTTGATCATGCGTGCTCCTTGCGTGTAGCGGTGCGGCCGGTAATCATCGCTCCTGTGCGGTTCCAGAAACCCGCAAGGCAAACCATCGCGACGTGGACGAACAGGAACAGCGCAAGAGCCAGAGAGACAAAGAAGTGAATTGTGCGAGCGGACTGGCGGCCACCGAGCAGAGTGACGGACCAGGGAAAAGCGGAGGCAAAGGCGAGGGACATCGCCAAGCCACTCCAGATGACCAGCGGGAACAGAATGACGATCACGAAGAGGTACGTAAGCCGCTGGAGGACGTTGTAGGAAGAGGCCTCTGCCTCACTCGGCCGCTCAAAACGCAGGGGTTTTGTGAAGGAGGTCAAGAGCGCGCGCCACGAAAGGTCCGCGTTGCTGGGGAGCAAGTTTTTCCGGAAATGCCCTGTGAGCAAACCGGAGACTACATACAGCAAGCCTGTAAGGACTGCGATCCAGGCAGCTTCAAAATGCAGCGCGCGGCTCCAGCCGTTCTGGTCGGGCAGCACGTAGCCGTAACCGGTCGGGACGGTTGTTCTTGAGGATGGAATCGGCAATTGGAACAACGGAGCCGTCAAGACGGTGCCGGTTTCGCCCCAGTAGAAGCGGGGGTGAGAGATCACAATTTCTATGCCAGTGAGGAGCAGAGCAAGAAAACAGATAGTGGTGATCCAGTGAGTGACGCGGACGAGGGCAGAGTGCCTCGGTGCAACCTTTGTGACTGGGGCGGTTGAAACAGCGCTCGGAATGGAAGTTTCCGCGGGTAGCTGCCCGGACCCCAGTATCGCCATTTTGGCCTCCGTCGGCCGTCGACTTGCCCCGATAGGATGGGAGCCATCCTACCACTCTATAAACACTGACGGACAAATCCCGGCGAAGTAATCAACCGGAACTAATCCCACTTGACGTTCAGTGAGTCCGGCAATTCCTCAACTCATTCTGGCCTGGTCGCTAAAGTGCGCACGATCACCCATAGGCCTGCGCGTTTCTTGAGGAGATCCATAAAAACAAACTGACCGCTAATGTCTTTCCCGTCTTGAATCCTCTTTTCCGTGACACTGGTTTGGACCAAGGCAACATCGCCAAGCACCTGCACGTTCATGGGTCCATTTTCAAACGCCATGAGTTTGTGATTGCCTGATTTGAAATCTTGTAGAAGCCCTTCCTTGGTGAACTTCTCGCCGGAGGATGCGAGGGTTGCCCAATCGTCGGCGTAGGCCTGATTGATTTTCTCAATGTTGCTGGCCACCATTGCATTCCCGAGATCGTTTTCGAATTTCTTGATAGCCGCGACAACGGCCGGATCCTGGGATTGCGCATTAGGTGCGTCCGCCAAAACCACCCTGGCGGCTGCGGTGCGCCAGACCACCCACTTGCCTGCCCGTCTCAGGAGGACATCCTGCCAAAGAAACTGACCGCTGGTATCTTTTCCGTTCCGGCTCCTCTTTTCCTTTACAGACCCTTGGGCCAGGGCAACATCGCCGAAAACCTGCACGTCCATAGGTCCATTTTCAAACCACTCGAGCTTGTCATGGAAAGATTCAAAATCAGTTAGGAGATCCTTCTTGGTGTAAAGCTTGCCGTCGGATCCAATGGTTGCAAAATTGTCGGCGTAGATCTGACTGAGCGTATTGATATCGCCGGCCACCATCGCAGATCCCATAGTCTGTTCCACCTGCTTGACAGCGTCGATATCACCGATGTCTTTAGTCTCAGTTCGCGAGGGAATAACCGCCAGTAAGGGAATCAGCACTATAGCGATGCTTGTTGTGCGTCGCATATTGGAACAGTCCTCCATCCGAGAAATCAGGTCGAATCCGAGGATCAGTATTCAATGGAGGGAGAACACTGTCCATGACCTCCGAGGTCATGTAGGAAGGGGAAGTTGACCAGAGCGTTTCGGCCAGGACGGTTGTGACGCAAAGCACTCCTCAGCCAGGCGATTCACCGCAGTGCGCGTGACTTCATCTGCCGGGAAAAGGGCTTCAATGCGGAGTTCTTGTAGTGCAACGTCCAGCGGCGTGCCCAGGGTCGTAAGAGTAGAAAACAGGCGAAGCGTTGAGTTCTTTCACCTGTAGTTGATGGTCAAGAACGGTGGAGGGGCGTCATCCAAATCGAGCATGCGCCAGCGGCTGGGCACGTTCGGATAGCTGAGCAACTCCTCGAGGAAACGTTTCAACGCCTCGTCTGAGGGGTTGTTTGCAGCTTCGTGATGCACCCGCTGAATGATACGTGCTGCCACTACCCCCAGTTCTCGATAAAAGGCCGCAGCCCTTGAGGATGGAATACAAGGCGGGGTCCGTTCAGCGCATAACAGAATCGCAGCCGGGAAAGAGAGCAAGAATGCCTTGTTGCGAGGGAGGCACATAGTCACGCCTGACCCGTTTGTTCGCGCTGAACTCTCTCCTGATGTGATTGAGCACCTCAAGTTGCGGATATTCTCTTGTTTCAGTTCCACTTGATCCACAATCACCTTGGCAACCGCACTTTCAAATAAATTCAATAGAGCTTGGGTGTCTGAATCTTGGTTGTCCGAAATACTCCAGAGACGCCGCGAAAGAATTGGCTGAAGAATTCATTCGGTCCGTCAATCGCGGCGACGTCAGGCCAGAAAGTACGATGAGCCTTAATCGATTCATCGAGGACTGCTATCTGCCTTATGTGGAGCAACAAAAACGCCGCTCGACGTATTGCGGATACAAAAACCTTTGGCTGCGCTATGTGCAGCCGAATGGCAGCGTAGCGTTGCGTGAGGTTAGGACCTTCGAGGCCGAGCAAATGTTGAAAGACATCGCTCGCCGTAAAAACCTTAGCCGGACAACGCTAGGCCACATCAAGCACTTCCTAAGCGGAGCGTTTGGTTATGCGCGGCGCCAAGGCGTACTTGAAAACGCAAACCCAATGCATGATGTCGAGATTCCCAAAGCGCGACCAGCTGGAGAAACCTACGCGTACTCACTCGAAGAAGAAGCCCAAATGTTGGCCATTCTTCTTGAGCCGACCGCGACGGTAGTCGCCACGGCGGCCTTCACCGGGGCGCGCAAGGGAGAGATCAGAGGATTCACTTGGCAGAACTACGACGGCTCCGAAATTCGAGTGGAAAAATCCGTCTGGCGAAGCCACGTGGACGAACCGAAGCGCCCGAAAAGCAAAGGCGCCATTCCGGTCATCGCCCAACTGAAACTTCTTCTCGACCAGCACTGGGAAAGGTGTGGCAGGCCACGCAAAGGGTTCATCTTTGCGAATAAACTCGGCAATCCGATGAATCTCGAAGCGCTCGCGGTGGATGTGATCCGGCCAGCGTTGCAAAAAGCGAACTTCGCTTGGCGCGGCTGGCACGCGTTCCGTCGCGGGCTTGCGACCAATCTGCACAGGCTCGGAGTTTCCGACAAGGTGATTCGGCAAATTCTGCGGCACGCAAACGTCACCACGACTATGAATATCTACGTGAAGACCGTGAGCGCGGACGCGGCGAATGCGATGAAGAATCTGGAAACGATGTGTGCAACTAGTGTGCAACCCGAGCGGCTCGGAAGTACGCGAATTATGTAGAAGTTTTTCTGGTAGAAAGTCTGTAAGTCTCGACGCTGGACCGAGTTAGGGAATTCTGGCGGAGAGGGGGGATTCGAACCCCCGGTACCAGTTTTAGCCGGTACAACGGTTTAGCAAATTCCCGATTCCACCACCTGCTGTTCGGAATCAAGGGTTTATCTTCGGATGAGAAACTCTCGTTCGGGTCTCATAGCTCTGGTTCGGCCACAATTGTGCAACTACTGTGCAACCTCGAATCAGTCTCCTCTCATCGGAGAAGTTCAACTCCCGCGCGTGCTGCTGCATTGCGCAGCCGGTCGTCAAGGGTTGCTAGCGGTAGCTGTTCGCGTCGCGCGAGATCTAAATAGACCGCGTCATAAGCCGATAGCTGAAAGGCACGCCCTGTTGCTAGTGATTGCCGAGCGGAAACGACAATACTGTCGGTGTCCACCGCCTGAGCTACGATCTGTTCGATGTCCATCATCGCTTGATCAACATCTGCAGTGGTCAAGATGGATCGCCGCTCCGCAACGACTAGACCGTTGCTCATCTCCAGATGCCACAGTGCTGGGACGACGGCCCGAACCCCCTTAAGGAAGACCTGTTTCACCCGGTTGGCATAGCCTGGCATAGGACGGTCGAGAAACCACCGAAGTGCGACGGACGCATCAAGGACAAAGCCGCTCAAGTCCGGCCCTCCTCGATTAATTCTCTCAGGTTTACGCCTCGGCCTGGTTTGGCCCGCTTTCGAATTTTTTCGATATCCCTAAAAATATCCTTCAAGGTGGCTTCGGGGGCCGCCGGCACCGGGACAAGGACCGCTGCCAGTTCCCCACGACGAGTAATGCCAATCTTCTCTCCCTCCCGGGCGCGTTCTACAAGCTCGGAGAGTTTCTGCTTGGCTTCGAACAGTCCGACAGTGCGCATGGGATACTCCTTTAATCTAGATGAATAGTCTAGATGAATAGTTCGTTGCAGTCAAAGTGAAGTTTTCCGCGATGCGGAGGGCAATATGGTTCCGCCGTCCCACTAGAATTGTCGTTGTGCGCGGAGGCTGGAGAAACGATCATCGGTTTTGCCGGGCTCGGGCCGGCAATCCAAGGCGTTCTTGTGCATGTGCCGCATTCTACGATGCGTTTCTACTCGCCTGGACAGAAGCGGTGCTGCGGTCAAGAAATTCGTCTAGCTCTTGATCCGTCAGCCTATGGATATGCGTCTGTAAGGAGTTGAACATTGTTGGGGCGAGTTGGATGGCGTGCATTGTTTTCTCGCTTCCCCGATGCCAGGTTCAGACGTACTTCGCGGTGATTTCCGCTATTAACATTTGCAGACCAGCTTCTGCCCCCCAATGCAATAGCCTCAACTGCGTTCACAGGGCTGAGGCGTCTCTGCTCCATGGCGGCAATGGCGTCGTAAAGCGCAGTATGCATGGCCTCCTCGTCGGTCTGCACAATGGCCAGCACGTATGGGACCTCCCAAGAATATTTCATCGCATCCTCTCCGCAGCCCGGAGAGGGCACATGCTAAGTGATCGTGGTCTTCCAAACTGTGTCAAAAGGAACGGCATTCGTGCGAACGAGAAGATAGCTTAAGGCGCACACTCATCTTCCTGCTCTTCAAGTCGATCCCACCATTCCCCGAAGAACGGCCTCCCGACCACGCCCTTCCACGTTCGGACTCAGCGCTTTTCGATCAGCTTTCGTTTTCCTTCAGCAGTCACTGTAACTTCAACCTGAGCTCCTTTTTCGAGCTTCACTTCGTCACCGTGCTCGTCGGTCAGCGAATTTTCAATGCGGAGTTTTCGATACCCCGCATCGCCATCGATTGAAATTTGAGCCTTTTCCCGCAAGCGCGAGGTCGGAGATGAGATGAGCTTATCAACGGTGCCGGGGATGACAGTCCGTGGTTTTTCGCTGACTCTCGTCTTGTCTGCGTTGCGTTCCGCCATTCTCGCGGACTTCGACATGCGCGGTAGTGCCATTTCCGTCCTGACGCTGGCGGTTAGAGTGTTACCTGATTCTTTTTTGTGCCTTGTCATAGATTCATTCGTGATTCTCGTGGTCCTTAAACCCTCTTGATGATCCAAGCGATCAAGCAAATTGCCAATGAAGTGCCAAGCAGTCCGTATCCAAACATGGTGTCTCCTTCTTCGATTCAGCCTCTTCTTTTCAAGGGGTAGATTCCACTGTGGACCTTTTCGCAGAACGAGGCCTGTCCCGTTGCGGACACATTCGCCGCCCGTCCGTCCCTTGAACTCTTCGGGGCAGAGTATTACCGTTGGGTTGGTCTCACCAGCCGTGATTCAAGAATTGTCGAGCTTTGCTCCCGCTTAGCCGTGTGATATAGGCAGTTTCAGGCTGCGGCCCGTCGCAGGGAATTCGATTTCCCGGCGGCACACAGACATGAAACCTAAGAAAAGCGTCTTCGACGCAGAGGTCTTTCTACAGTCGGTCGGAGCTTCGCGAAGGGTTGAGGGGTTTCGCAAGAAGCAGACCATCTTCTCTCAAGGCGACAGCGCCGACAGCGTAATGTACGTCCAGAACGGCAGTGTAAAGCTAACGGTAGTGAACGAAAGCGGCAAAGAAGCAGTCGTTGCAATTTTCGGCTCCGGGGACTTTTTCGGCGAAGGCGGCATGGCAGGCCAGAAGCTTCGCATGGCGACAGCGACCGCCGTCGTTCCAACGGCGATCCTTATCATTGAGAAAGACGAGATGGCGCGGGTGCTCCACACGGAACACGCGCTGTCCGACCGCTTCATTTCGCACATTCTTGCGCGAAATATCCGAGTTGAAGCGGACTTGGTCGATCAACTGTTCAATTCAACGGAGAAGAGACTGGCGCGCACGCTCTTGCTGCTTGCTCGCTATGGCGAGGAAGGCCAGTCCGAGAAGATACTTCAAAAGGTTTCACAGGAGACCTTGGCGGAGATGATCGGCACGACGCGGTCGCGCGTGAATATGTTCATGACCAAATTTAGGAAACTAGGCTTGATCGAATACAACGGCAGAATAAAAATCAACAAGTCTCTTCTGACAGTCGTTCTTCACGAATAGCGCCGGTACCTCAACTACCCGTTCAGCTTTCAGCGTTAGCAGCCCTGTTTGAGCGTCGTCTATGGTCCTCTGCTCAATAGCTTCCATCGAGCTGAGAAGTCTTTGCTCGATGGCGGCCAGGGCCTCATAAATCCGTGAAGGCATCAGGTCGTTATCCGTCTCCAAAACCGCAGCCAAATAAGCCTGCTGCCATGAGTAGGTCGCTGGATTGCTGATAGAGCCTTGTTTCCATGGGGAGCAACCCAGATTGTACGTAAAAGCTGAAATTAGAAGTGTGTCGAACAGGACAGCTACGGATGCCGGGCGGTGACGCGGAATCTCATCGCGATACAGCAGTGGACTCCGGCTTTGAGACTTGGCTTCAAGACTTCATATTGATTCCTACCCGTATACACCTATTACTTGTTCTCGATGGAGGCGAGACCATCATGCAGGGGCAATTATGAACAACGAAAACAAAACCACGACACAAGATCCAAAACACCAGAATCCAAAAAATCAAGGGTATACGAAACAACCGCTCACCCAGGACCCGAAGAATCAGGAACCTGCAAAGCATCCCACGCACAATCCCATCCACGACACAACACAGAACAAACCCTCAGAGCAGCCAGATTCGACGCATAAACTACAGGGTGAGACTCAGAAGACCGACAAAACGAAGACCGCGACAGGCGGAAACAAGTAAATATTTTGTCAAAAAGAGAGGCCCCGACTGGCTCGCGCTATTCGGGGCTTCAATCTATTTGGAGAGACCTGCCCACCATTATCCCCGGTTAGCACCAGATACACTGCAACCCAAAATTACGGTACCTCCTCCCATGCTGTTGCAACCAGAAGTGTCGTATTCGAGCAGAAGAGGAATTGGGTAGGTCGGAGGCACGCTATCGTGCCTTGGCAGGAAATTTGAATTACGGCATTTGCCTTTGTGCTGTCGACGGGAAGTTTCTAGAAGTAAATGAAGCGATGGTCAGTATGCTTGGATACGCATCGAAAGAAGAACTCTTGGTGATGAATCTCAGGGGTGACATTATTCAGGACCTCGCCAAGTGCGATTGTTTGAGCGATCTGGCAAGGGACATCTAGTGAATCCTATCGAAATGGACTGGACGCGGAAGGACCATGCGACTCTGAAGGTCCACGTTAGCGGGCAAGAAGTGACCGGTGGCCAAGATGAACTAAATGCCCACGAGCTTATCGCCGAAGATGTCACCAACAGCGAGAGTTGGAGGGCCGCCTGCGCCGTCATCGACATGGAGATCAAGCGCAGCGAGCGCACCAGCAGAGAGTTTGCGGTATTGCTATTCGATCTGGACGGCTTAAAGGTTATCAATGATCGGTACGGGCACATGACGGGAAGCCAAGCCCTCCGCCGAATGGCTGACGTTTTGTCTTTGTGTTGTCGAGACATTGACACTGCATCGCGCTTCGGTGGCGACGAATTTGCCCTTGTCTTACCGGAACACGAACACGGAAGAGGCCAATCTTGTGGCGCGACGCATCTGCGAGAGCGTTGCCCATGATGGCAAGGGACCGACGCTTTCCATCAGCGTTGGTGCTGCTATCTATCCTCACGATGGTGAAAAAATCGAAAGCCTCTTGTCCGCGGCAGACTCCGCAATTTATTCGATGAAGCATGAAAGAGCTTCTGCGGCACACTCCAAGCAGGCCACCGTAGGGCGGTAGGTCGCTCTCGCTAGATGCGCTTGCCACAATACCTCGGTACACCGCGAGTATAGCTGCGATGAAAGAGCCAGAGAAATGAAAATCGTGAGACCAAGGAAAAAGAGCCAGGGTTTGACATCTGTCGGTCCCAAATAGGAGACGATACCCACGGGTTCCTTTTCAGGCGCAGAGTAACAAATGAACCGCAGCTAAAGACAAAACGTGTCCGTAAAAGGACAGATATCCGCAGCGTGTGTCTTCTATTATGTTGTTCGTAGTGGAAGAAGACCGAAGCGAGAAGCAACTCCCCAAGCTTCAGCCTGAACCACAGCAAACATTCCCGGCTTCCACTCCGCACCGCCCTGTCGCGCAAGTTCTCGGACCAAGAGAGTAGTCGGTGCAACAGCTCGCGTGGCGCGAGCGACTGGTGCAACGCACGCAACATGGCCGTTATGGAAAAGGTGCTTATGAAATTACTTACAGCTATCAGTACGACAACGCTGTTCTTGCTTCTCGGAACCAATGCTGCGGCCTATGCATCGCAGGATCGGCAGGAACAAGGCGACAAACCTGAAAAGAAGGAAGAAAAGGCCAAACTGGAAACGAAGGAACCGCAGGCTAAGCCTGCGAAGCAGGAGCAGGAGAACAAGCCTGTGAAACAAGATACCAAGCAGGAGAACCAAGAGAAAAGAGACGCGCCTGCCAAAGAGGAAGCCAAGCGAGCCAAACAGGAACAAAAAGACGAGCCCGCCAAACACGAAGCCAAGCAAGTCAAACAGGAACAAAAAGACCAGCACGTAAGGCAACAGGATCAGCAGAGTGCGCAGCACTCACAGCGTGATGATAGTCGCGGCAATGTTGGTCATGGCCGAATTTCGGACGAGCACTATCGCGCCAGTTTTGGCAGTGGACACAACTTTCACGTCAATAGAGGCGACTACGATCATCGCCGATTCAACTACGGCGGTTATTCGTTTGGATTCATTGACCCGTGGCCGGCAGCTTGGTATTACACGGACGACGTTTACGTCGTCTACGACGATGGCGGTTACTACATGTATGACGCGGGCCATCCCGGGATGCGAATTTCCGTCACCGTTCTTTAACGGGTTTCTACGTAGCTGATTTAGGAAGTTTGCTGGGCACCCGCAGTCCCGCTCGTGAGTTGCGGGCGCTTAGCAGAAGAAAATCGATCCTGACTGCGTCCCGCTATATGAGCGAAAGGGAGACCGTTTATGTTGCTGCTGATTATTATTCTGGTTTTGTTGTTCGGTGGAGGTGGAGGATACTACGGCTATTCCCGTTGGGGCACTGGCGGTGGCCTAGGAATTATCGGTACAGTCCTGCTAATTGTGTTCGTCGTGTATCTGATGGGCGGGTTGCGCTAACCGGAGGGTATGAGCCGTCGCCGAGGGGAACCGCCTCCGTGCTGATTTTATGCTCCTTTCTCCTGACAAATTTGCCTTTTAGACGCGGCTCCAATCTCTCATTGACGGCAATTTCCACGGCAGGTCGTGGAAATGCTCGAGATCCTGGCGAAGTCTTGGATAGAACAGAAGGCGAAATGAAGACGGATGAGCAATACGTTGCGGAGTTTGATGCGCTATTCGAGAAGCACCTGACGTGGAATAACCGGCGAGTAATGGATATGTTCAAGGCAGAGCACGGCAGTCTGAATGAAGACGAGGTGGTGCGTCTCTTCAACAAATGGGTTCGGAAAAGAAGAACCCCGCTTCACTAGGGCGGGTCGTGCCCTGGACCTGTCACTTCAGCCTCCGATAAGAAGCCATCCCGCTCCTCGACACCGAAAGCAAGTTGCGTTACGTTCGGCTCCAATGCCGCCGCAGGATGGGCATTCTTTCCAATCAGAATCGTTGATTGCACTCGAATTCGTGCCTGTGCATCGTTCGCCGTCGACGGTCTTCCCGCAGCGAAGGTTGATGAGAGTCGGATTGTATCCGGCGTATCGTCCAGTGGTCCGAGGTTTTCGCATGCCAGATCGTTTTACGAATAACAGCGAACCTCAACATCCGACGAGGTTCAACATTGAAGCTGTCGCCAAGCTTGAGCATGAAGCACTGCTCCGACGGACTCACACCGAACGAATCAGTGACGCGATTACCAAATTCATTGGCAGCACGGCGTTCCTGCTCTTGCAGGTTCTCCTCGTGCTGGCTTGGAGTTCGATAAACCTGAGCCTGATTCCGGGTGTGAAGGCCTTCGATCCATTCCCCTTCGGAATCCTGGCGCTGTTCATCCCTTCTGAAAGCGTTGTGCTCACGATCTTCGTCCTCATTAGTCAGAACCGGATGGCTCGACAAGGTGAACGCCGGTCTCACCTCGACTCCACTTCTGGTAACGCTAATCGGAGTTGATCACTCAGCATGCCGGAATCAGCGTCCTTTTATCTTCTCAGGCATCTCACCTACTGACGTGGGTTTCCAATGGCAAGCTGGGTCGTAACGTGTCCTGAATGCGCTCACACTTTCACACACACAGCGATTGAAGCGAGCTTAATCGAGCAAGCTCTCCGCGATCCGTTTCGAATTCTCCCCAGACCGCAGATTCTGCGAGCCGATGAAAATCCCTCAGGGGTCACTCAAAACCGGCCAATGAAGGTCACCTGAAAACCGGCCAACAGTAGAAGTCCAGGACATTGACTCCGCAGGGAGCGCATGTAGGCTCCCTCGGCATGAGCAATGTCTTGAGCGAAGAAAAAAAGCAACAAGTCATCGCACTGGGGAAGCTCGGATGGCCGTTGCGGCGCATCGAGCAAGCCACTGGTGTGCGTCGAGAAACAGCCAGCGCCTACCTGAAGGCGGCCGGCGTTGTTGTACGGCTGCCGCGTTTTTGGGGAAAGCGCATCCCGGCAAAACCGGCCAACGAAGTGACCCCGGATTCTTCTGGGTCAAAACCGGCCAACGAGGTGACCCCCGACTTTAATGCGGCTTTTTCACCGAAACCGGCCATCCGAAGTGCCTGTGAAGCGTACCGAGAACTCATCGAACAGGGCCTGGCCGTGGGACGCAACAGCAAGGCGATCTGGCAAGACTTGGTCTCGGACCACGGCTTTGCCGGGGACTATCAGGCGGTGAAGCGTTTTGTGCGCAAGCTTCGCGGCCCGCGGCACCGGGAAGCAGCGGGCATCATCGTCACGGCACCGGGAGAAGAAGCACAAGTCGACTACGGCAGTGGTCCGATGGTGCGTGATCCGCAGAGCGGGAAGTATCGCCGGACGCGGCTGTTCGTGCTGACGCTCGGCTACAGCCGCAAATGCGTGCGCTTGCTCACCTGGCGGTCGAGTGTGCGCACCTGGGCGGAACTGCATGAGCAAGCATTTCGTCGCCTAGGCGGTTGTCCAAGAGTCATCGTTCTCGACAACTTGAAAGAAGGCGTGGCGGTTCCCGACCTCTACGATCCCACGGTCAATCCTCTGTTCCGCGATGTCCTGTCTCACTACGGAGTGACAGCACTGCCTTGCCGGATCCAGGATCCAGACCGCAAAGGGAAAGTGGAGTCGGGCATCGGCTACACCAAGAGAACGGCGCTCAAAGGGATGCGCTTCGAGAGTTTAGAAGAAGCGCAAACGTATCTCGACCGCTGGGAAGAGCGCTGGGCCAACACTCGTATCCATGGCACGACCAAACGTCAAGTTGCCGCCATGTTCCTAGAAGAAAAACCGCACTTGATGCCGCTGCCTCTGGAACCGTTCCGCTACTACCAATACGGAGAACGTGTTGTGCATCTGGATGGCTGCGTCGAAGTGGAGGCTGCCTACTACGGGTTGCCGCCAGGATGGATCGGACGTTCCGTGAAGGTGCAGTGGGATGCATTGCACGTGCGCATCCTCCATCCCAACACCAACCAACTTCTTCGTGAACATCTGCGCCAGAAGCGCGGCGCATATCGCATCGAGGAAGAGGATCACCCAAAGAAAATGCCCCTCGGCACAGCGCAGCTCTTGCGACGCGCTGCACATGCAGGCACTCAGACGGGCAAGTTCTGCCAGCTGCTGTACGACCGGCAAGGAGAGACCGGCATCCGCCGCATCCTGGGCGTGCTTTCCCTGATGAAGAAATACGGAACGGCGGCAGTCGAAGATGCCTGCGCCGCTGCTCTCGACATCGGCGTCTACGAATACCGTTTCGTGCGCCGTTATCTCGAGCGCCGCCCGCATCCACAAATGTTTTTGCGGCAGATCGATCCCCTGATCCGGGAACTTACCGTGTATCGCGATTTCATCAATCTCAAAATCAAGGAGCCAGAATGAATCTGATCGAGTTGAATCAAGCTTTACGCCAGCTGCGTCTCGGCGGCATTGCTGCAGTTCTGGAAACACGCCTGCGGCAAGCGCAAGTGGAACCGATGGCACCCATCGACTTCCTCTCCTGTCTAGTGTCGGATGAACTGACGCGGCGAGGTGACCGACTGCTCGAACGGCGTAGGAAGCAGGCCCAGTTTCGTGATCCGCAGAGGACCCTCGACAACTTCGATTTCAATTTCAACAAGAAGATGAATCGCAGTCTGGTCTTTGATCTAGCTACAGCCGCATTCGTTGGCCGCCGTGAAGACGCGCTCTTCTTAGGTCCACCCGGCACCGGGAAAAGCCATCTGGCCCAAGCCATCGGACAGGCGGTCATCGGTCAGGGTTATCGGGTGATCTACCGAGAGGCCCACATCCTGCTCGAGGAAATCGCCGAAGCAGCCTTGGACGGAAAACGCAAAGAACACATGGAGTTGCTGGCTACTGTGCCTTTGCTGATCATCGATGACTTGGGGATGCGAAAGTTAGGACCTACTGCGGGAGAAGAGCTGCTGGAGATCGTCATGCGTCGTTATGAACGGGCTAGCACACTCCTAACTTCCAACCGCCCTGTGGAAGACTGGGGGAAACTGCTCGGCGACAGCGCCGCAGTCACCGCCATGCTGGATCGCCTCCTTCATCACGGCCACATCCTGAAATGCGGACCGCGGAGCTGGAGAACCAAAACAGACTTGCCTGATCAAGAGAAAGCGGGATAAAAAGGATCACGTCCTGGGCCACATCCGTTGGCCGGTTTTGAAGTGACCCCAGTTGGCCGGTTTTCATCTGACCCCCGAGGGAAAAACGGGCTTGTCCACAGTGTAGGAAGGAGTCGGTGTACGTGCGCTCTCAACTTCTCTACCGCGCAATAAAATGAGCGGATTCTGCAAGTCGGATATTAGTTTTGTGCAGCGGAGCCTGGAGTCACCACAATACGCTGGCCTGTTGTTTGGTTAAGGATGAGATAGCTAGCGGGCGACGAATGAGCGAGTTTTTGTATGCGATCCTGGGCGGTTTCAACAGTAGTCATTGCGCCGCACCAAAGTACACCGCTGGATTCGATCCTGAAAATGTCGAGATAAGGAATCATAGCCGTCCCCGTCCCGATCTGGGACACCTGTTCTTTAGCAGATATACGCTCTGCAATCTGTCGCGTTTGACGCACTCGTCCGGTGCCAACTTTTTACGTGCTGCCTTATCAGCGCCGCATGGCCCCTCACTCCGAGCGCGATCCAATCAGCGCCTCACACACCGCGACGGGCGTGACCGGATGAGCCCTCCGGAATGGTTAGCGACGGCATCAGACTTCATTTTCGTTTTGAGAAGGCTATGAGGACGGTCATCGGGTAAGCGTTCCGTGGAGCTGCACACGCCTGTAGCTCGGCCGTATGATGCTGGAAATGCGCGGCTTGAGACACTCTCTAGATTAATTAAAGAATTAACGTAATATATCTTTACATCTACGCGCGTATATCTCATTATAGTGGCGCAGTCATTTAAGAGGTGCTACATGAGAACAATATATCGTTTTGAACAGCCTTTCCGTAGGGCTACGACCCTGCAAGAACAGATAAATCGTGTTTGTGGTGATGGACTAGAACGGGCTGGCGAAGAGTCGAACTTGACTCCTTGGGCGCCTGCCGTTGACATCTACGAGACCGAAAATGAACTGGTCGTGAAGGCGGACCTGCCGGATGTAAATGCGGAGGATCTGGACATTCGCGTGGAGAACAACATTCTCACAATTCGCGGCGACCGCAAGTTTGAGCACAATGTGAACGAGGAAAACTATCTGCGCGTCGAGCGTGCATATGGCTCGTTCAGCCGTAGCTTCTCGTTGGCGAACTCCGTGGAATCGGATGCGATCAAGGCGGACTATCACGATGGCGTGCTAACGTTGAACGTTCCGAAGCGAGAGGAAGCGAAGCCGAAGCAGATCAAGGTCAGCGTGGCAAAGCACGCAATGGCAGCGGTAGCCGGCGCTCGCTGAAGACTGCGCCCTATTGATTTCCGTCGGTGGCATCGTGGATAGTGCTTGGCAGAATTCGACGGATTCTGACGTTACAATCGGGCGGCTCTTACGGGCCGCCCTTTCCATTTGCCGACCTGTCTCGACCCAGCGCAGGGTCGCCCATTCCCATCTTCCGATTCCACGTCGTTCAGTAACGGTGTTAAGTCCGATGCCGTAGTGTTTGTATCACTTCAATCGCTCGATCAATGTCCTGTCTCTCAACTGCCGGGTCGCTGTAGTCGCTCAACTCCAGAATGCGAGCAAAAATCGCCATTTCGGCGACATTAAACAGTGCCACCGCCGCCTTAGACTCAGTTGCGAGCAGAGCCTCGACAAAAGGTCTGTGCCAGCCGGGAAAGTCAAGCTCGCGATCGACTCCGCGATTTCCTTCGTTGGCAGCATCGCCCGCGTACGTCGACGTGCAGTAGATAGGCTGTAGCCCATCATGTGACGCGGCTTCAAACCCTGCTCCCAGTGTTCGACGCTTGACGCGTCCGCATCGTATTTCGATTGACCGACTGCTGTGGTTCTATCTGCGATATCGTTTGTTGGCGCTAGGGACATAAGCCACCTCTGCCCGCAGGGTAGCGTCCCCAGAAGCTGGGAGACTGTTCCGTTTGGAACACCCTCTTGAGTGGAGCAACCTGCGCTGTGACTCCCGATACCGCCCCGCGAATTCAAACCTGCATCTTTGCGAAGTGTACCCAAGAGCACAGATTGCAGTTCTTTTCGCACTCATACTCTGATCTGCAACGGTCATGGAAGACTTAGCGACAGATGTCCTTGGAGCATGGGAGAGTGAGGGCGGAGCCACGTCGCAACTGGATGTTTCTGCCCACCTCTCAACGCCGGGTCTCGAGCTAAACATTGCCGCGAACACTGTACTCGTCGGTACGCCGAATCAAATAGAGTGGGCAGAGCAAATTAAGGATCGCGTCCACAAAGAGTTTGATCGTGTCGGTACGGTCTTGAAGTCAGTAGCTGCGAAGCAAGCGAGTTGGGATCAAACCGATACTCTAAAACTGGTCGCGATTTTGGATGAGAAGTACCACCGTGTAATGAGCAATGACAAAGCCGGATATTTCATTCACGACTGGCAGGAACTCGGGAATCAAGTGCGAGAGATGATCGTCAATGACCCTCGATATGGGAAAATCATGGCGCATCAAGCGGTACGGAAACACGCGATTTCAATAACAAATGAGGATCAGGAAACGCATTGGCCCGAGGGTGCAGAACTATAAAGAGAAGGAGAATTCTGCACTTTGGGGATGTCGTTGCTAGGGCCACTTAGACCAGCGATACGGACCTATCAAGCCACATTGTGTATGAAGGTCCTGATCACTCGGAGATGGGAAATGTTCTCAAGATCGCTGGCACCTCTCGGTCGAGTGCAGATACTTTGGGTTTGTTCGTCTCTAGGCTACTGCAGGTTGTGCGGTCACTCCGAAGCTGCTGATTGCTTCGGCTTCTGTGGCGTAGAGGTTAAAAACCGTCAGCAGTCTCGTTATTTGCAGTACCTCATGGAACTTGTTCCCCAGATCTGACAAGTGAAGCGCGGCGCCTTGTTTCTTGGCGCTGATGTGAGCAGCCACTAGCAGTTTGTTGAATAATCTGGTTTTTTTAGTCTTTCGGTATCGGAATTCTGGGTTTCTTACTGCGGCTTGGGCGCTTCAGGTCGCTCGAGATACTCTGCGAGACCGAAAGGAATATCCCCCATCATGTTCTGGCCATCAGGTTTCGCAATCGACACAGGTTGTAAGCAGCTCCGGTGAAGGTAAACAGCCACCCGACCTTCTCGATCCCTCGCAACTTCACTTTCTTTAGCATCCCGATCATCTTCATCCACCCGAACGATTGCTCCACTCGTTTCCGCTTCCGCTGACTCACCGCGTACCCCGCATGTCGCACGGTTCGCTCGTCCACCGCGCTCCTACGCTTGGTGGTGTTCTGCGCCACATGTGGGGTGATGTTCATCCCCCGCAGTTCTCGAACGAATTCCTGGGTGTCGTAGTTCTTGTCGCCTCCCAAGGTCACGCGCTTTCCGGCTGGGAGCGCTTCCGCCATCAGCAGCGCAGCATCCCGCTCCGCTCTTCCACTCGCCTCGCTCAGAAAGGTCTGCAGCAATAGCCCGTTTCGATTCTCCATCAATACATGTCCCAGGTAGCTCAGCTTCGCCTCGCTTCCTCGGGACTTGGTGAATAACCGGGCATCCGGATCGGTGGTTGATTCATGTGTCTGGTTCTTGCGCTTCTCTCCGCGAAAGTCCACATCGCCTCCCACGTCGGGAGGTTTTCCAGATCCGTCCTTGGGCCGGAAACTCTTATGACTGGCCCAAGCTTCGATCAACGTTCCGTCCACCGTGAAATGCTCATCCGACATGTACGGCTTGGCACGTTCCAGCACCCGCTGGAAAAACGATTCCGCAATCTCTTCGTTCAGCAAACGCTCCCGATTCTTGCTGTATACCGCGTGGTTCCACACCGTCTGGTCCATCTCCATCCCTACGAACCACCGGAACAATAGGTTGTACTGTAGCTGTTCGATCAGCATTCGCTCGCTGCGTACCGAATAAAAGATCTGCAACAGCAGCGATCTCAACAGTCGCTCTGGCGCAATCGAGGGGCGCCCCACTTTGGAGTACAGCTTCTGAAACTTCGGCGACATCTCTTTTAGAATCTCGTCCACTATCTTGCGCAGCGGTCGCAGCGGATGATCTGCGGGTACGCGCTTCTCTGGGGAAATGTAGCTGAACATTCCTTCTTGCTGGTCATCGTCGCCGCGCATTCGCTCGCCTCCTCGGCCTTCCTTCTCTCAGACGAGTTTCTTCAAATCAAAGTTGCAGCGGAACGGTATTTTTCAACAAACTGCTAGTACCCCAATCCTGCGCTGTCGATATACGTGACATTCGCCATATTCAACAATCGTGTTCCAGAACGTTCACGAGCTTGCTGCTCGACTCGCTGATTTAATTTCTCGATCTCCACCTCAAATTTCGCGTACATCGCCTGCAGCTCGTTCCGCCGATAAGCAGCAATGCGGCGACAAGGTAAAGACGCGATCGCGTGTTGGCCTGCTTGCCTCCACAGAGAGGAACCTCGTCGGAGGCCATGCGCCAATGCCATGGCCTGCAGTGCATTTTGTATTTTGACCCGTAACCCCACCCACGGATGGCGGTGTCGCAGCAACGCCCGCAGGTCCAACAGTTCTTTGGTAGGTAACCAGATCGCCGGAAAGCGCCCTTCGAATAGAAGTGATAGAAGTAAGTCCGCATCTCGCCGATCACGCTTTTGTTTTCGTGGTTCGGCTGCTCGAATCTCTGCCGGATGACCCACCAGGCATTCGATTCGGAGTTCTTCCATGAGGCTCACAAACCACTGCATGAACCCGGTGGCTTCGAGTCCTACTCGCGCCGGCCGTGGAAGGTTGGCATAAAACTCTCGCACCATGCTGCCTTCGTGCTTCAGAGTCGTGTTCACTACCTCGCCGGTGGTGGTGTCCAACATCGCCAGCATCTGCTGGCGAGCGTGCAAATCACATCCTACAATTCGCATCTCGGCTTCCTTCGGTCCGAGCTCTGTAGGGTGACACCGCACAGTCTACTCTGGCCCTCGCGAGGCCGGCTTCGTTAAGACATCAACAGGAGTCACCCGAACTCACACTACTCACAGTAGAAGTTCCAAATGTATGTGGAGGGGCTGTTTTACAGTGCTCTGCATCGCCAATGGACCTCAATTGGACGCAACTGTTGAGGTGACCCCCTAAAGTGTCACAGTTTTTTTGGACACAGCTTCCGCTTTCCTAAGAACATTCTTGCATCTCCTAGCAGGAGAAGGGGTCTGGGGAAGGGGACGGCATTTGAGTCCCTTTCCCCAGCAGTCCTTTAGAAATCTTTCTGTCGTTGTCTTTGTTCTCAAAAAACACCATTGTTGCGCCTCGAGATTCGGCCGAACTGGGCGCTTCGATCTGTTGCTCGAACTCTTCGGGAGATCGATAGCCGAGCGCCGAGTGCAATCGCTGCCGATTGTAATACTCCTCGATGAACTCTTCGATGTTCGCTCGTAAATGTTCTAGATCATCGTACTTGTTGGCGTAGATTTCTTCTCGCTTCAGCGTCTTCATGAAGCTTTCGCAACTGGCGTTGTCGTAAGGGTTCGCTGGCCGGCTCATGCTCGGTACCATCCGATGCTTCTCGAGGATGGCCGCATATTCTGCGGAGGCGTATTGCAACCCTCGATCCGAGTGATGCACTAGACCGGGTGGCGGCTGTCGTTTCTCGCTCGCCTGCTCCAGCGCTCCTACTGCTAGCCGATTTCCCAGGGTTCGGTCCAGAGCCCAGCCCACCACTTTGCGAGAAAACCTATCGAGGATCACCGCCAGATAGACAAACTCCGCTTTCAGTCGGATGTAGGTGATGTCGGCCACCCACAGCTGATGGATGCCCGTCAGTTTCATACGACTGGCTAAGTTTAGATATATCTCTAGCTTGTGACTCGAATTGGTGGTGACGACGAATCGCTCCGGTTGTACCCCCAGCAGATTATCTTCCCGCATGATCCGCGCCACCCTTTTGTGGTTCACCTGCATTCCCCGGCGGTGTAGCTCGGCCGTGATCCGCCGATAGCCATAACGCCGGCGGTGCTCCAAAGCAATCGTTTGAATCGCAGATCGCACTTCCATCTCTTCCTCAGTTGGCTGACGTTCTTTCAACGATCGGTAGAAACTTCTGCGACTGACCGAAGCCAGCTGACACATGCGCTCGATACTCAGGCTGCCTTGCAAAAATATTACTTCTCGGATCTGGTCGTAGATGCCGTCGCGCCAGTTTCGCCGCGTTTCTGGCGTCGAGCCTCTACTTTTTGCAAGGCACCTTTGAAAAAATCCAGCTCCAGGGTCTTCTCTGCCAAAAGCTGCTTCAAGCGATGGATTTCTTTACGGTGAGCAGAGGCGTGCGTGCTGGGCCGCGACGCTTCTTGTCCTGGTTCAATGCTCTCCAGCTTCTTGCGCCACTTGTAAAGGCACCTCGGCCGTACCCCGAGTTCTCGCGCTAACGCACCGACATCGTCACAAGTCTCCATGCGTTCGACAGCCATTCGCTGAAATTTCCGGGAGTATCTCTTTCTCTCCACTGTGGTTCCTTTCCCGGAAACTGTGCCTCATTTTTGTGTGTCAGTCCAAGGGTTCACTCCATGTTGAGGTTAACAATCCAACGGGTTTGGAGCGGTCCGTTACGTACAGTCAGCGCCCGTGCCACTCGCTACAATCCCTGTAGGTGCGGCCTTCCAATCCTTCCGAGGCCAGCACGCCTGCCATCTTTTCCGCGCACAACGTCCGTTAGCGGACAGTATTCAAACTCGAAAAGAGCGATAGTGGCATCTCGGAGTTTCTTGAGGAGCGTCATGTTGAAAAGTTCAAAACTTACTCTGTCAGTTCTACTATCGCTCACTACGTATGCTTTGGCTCACGCCCAAACGAATCGGCCGGCTGACCTTGGCAATCCCACGCCAACATTTCGGGCAAACGTAGTCAGCCGTACCACTCCCGCTGTGAACTATGGTCATCGCGGCGGCTCCACGAAGATTAATTTCAAAGGAACGGAACTCATGTCCGGTGCGGAAGGTGCAGCAACCGTGCAAAGCAAGCGCGGCAACACGAGGATCGTGATGGAACTGCGAGGTCTGCAGAAACCCACAAGTTTGGGCAATGAATATCTTACCTACGTCGCTTGGGCCATTTCTCCCGAGGGGCGGCCTGTGAATCTCGGAGAGGTATTGGTTGGCGGTAACCACCGCAGCAAGCTCGAGACTACAACACAGCTTCAGGCTTTTGCCCTGATCATCACGGCGGAGCCATATTACGCGGTCCGGCGCCCCAGTGACCTCGTCGTCCTCGAAAATGAGGTTCGATCGGACACCATCGGAAAAACCGAAGCAATGGAATCCCAATATGAGCTCATCGATCGCGGCGGTTACATCCCGACTGGCTATACATTCGACCCCGTTGTTCTGAGCGCCAAGCTCCCTCTCGAATTTTACGAAGCGCGCAATGCCATGCGCATCGCCGAGTCGGCGGGTGCGAAGCAGTACGCCACGCCCAGCTATGAGAAGGCCGTTCTCCAGATGAAGGAAGCCGACGAACTCGCAACTAGAAAGCACGCCGACAGGAAAACTCTCATCGCGACATCTCGCCAAGCTGTGCAAACGGCCGAAGACGCGCGCGAAATTGCCATGAAGAACATCGAAACTGCTCGCCTGGACGAAGAACGTAACAGGGCCGCAGGCCGCGAAGCGGACGCCAACGCCCATGCAAATCGAGAGTCGGAACGCAGATTCGCCGCGGAACTCGCAACCAACGACGCCCAGGTAAACGCTCAGCGATCCGCCAATGCCCAGGCGGATGCTGAAAGAGCCCGCTCGGCCGCGGAACAGCAGCAATTAGCCGCAGAAACTGAGTCCGACCGCAATCGCGCCGCTGCAGCCTCGTCCAACCAACAGCTACAGCTGGCCGTCCTCGATCGTGAGGAGCTTCGTGCACGCCTTCTTCAGCAATTCAACGCAATCCTGGCTACTCGCGATACCGCTCGTGGACTCGTCGTCAACATGTCCGACGTTCTCTTCGACAGCGGCAAATTCACTCTTCGTCCGCTGGCACGAGAGAAGCTCGCCAAGATCTCCGGCATCGTGCTCGCCTATCCTTCTCTTAGGCTAGCCATTGAGGGCAACACGGACAGCGTCGGTTCCGAAGCCCTCAACCAAACTCTTTCTGAACAGCGCGCCCTGGGCGTCAGGAGTTACCTCACCCAGCAAGGCGTACCGGCATCTTCGACGACGGCAGCGGGCTTTGGCAAGGATCAACCGATCGCCTCAAACACTACCGCCGAGGGACGTCAACAGAACCGGCGCGTGGAACTGGTTGTCTCTGGTGATGTGATCGGCACGGAGATTGGTAAGCCACTCCTCCAGCCAATCGCCACGCTGTCTCCCCAATAAGCCAAACGGTGAGAGCCGGTGGGTCCGTCCGGCTCTCTTCTGCGGGGGAGATTCGCGGCTCAGGAAAAATAGGAAAGTAATGCTTGAACCAAGCGGCAATTCCACTCTCTTCATCAAAATAGGGCACGACCCACCTCTGGAAGTCGCGATCGAGAAGGAAGCTTGCTTGCCCGGTTGAAGAATTATGAGCAGCCCCGAGCGCTGGACGACGCCACGGGCGGCCTCCCGCAGGCGCGTCCTTATGGACTCAGGTTTTTGGAAAGGTCGGGAGATATGGAAATGAAACCGATACGTATTTCAAGCGTCTGTTTGCTTGTCGTGCTTCTAGCGGCGCCCATGCTTTACGGGCAAACCCAGGTGCTGTCCAAATATCGCGATTTTTCCCTGGGAACGAGTTTGCCTGCCGTACTAAAACACACCGACCAAAAGCCGGCCGACGTAAAGCTTATTCATGCCCGGCCTGCGTTGATTCAACAATTGACTTGGTGGCCGCCGAATATTCCGGGCGTAAAATTTCACGCAGACACCGTCGAGCAGATTCTCTTCTCCTTCTATAACGGCGAACTCTACGCGATTGCTGTAACGTACGATCGAACCTCAACGGCTGGTCTCACCGAGGAAGACATGGTGAAGTCCATTTCGGCGACATACGGTGAAGCGGCGAGTGTTATGGCCCAAACCATTTCCGAAGGGGGCAACCGCTACGAGACTAGGGAGAAGCCGGTTGCGTCATGGGAAGACTCGCAAAATTCCTTCAATCTGATGAGATCTTCTTTCACAGACGGATTCGAGCTGAATATCTACTCCAAACGCCTAAGCGCGGAAGCGGATGTTGCCGCCGCAGCCGCGACAAAACTGGATGAACAAGAAGGCCCGCAACGAGAAGCCGATCGTCAGAAAAAAGCAGCGATCGAACTCGAAGGGACAAGACTCAAGAACCAGAAGGCCTTTCGGCCATAAATGCTGAGGTACGATCGCGTTGGTCAGGTTTTCAGCGTCACCGAGCGTTCTGGGTCAAAAAAAGACGTCCGATCGTCCGGTTCAAGTGCGCGGCGTACAAACGCTCGCCGAGCCGAGTCGCAGAAGTGCCCGCCTAATCAATAGAGGGCGCTTAGGAGATTGACTTCAGCGGACCAGCGAAGATGATCTGAGGGAAATGCACGACCTTTACGACGCGCATATCAAAACAACACAGCTGATCTTGTGTGAGGTGCATACGAGTTGGAATTTCTGCTGTGCGAGACTTGGATTAACCACCCAAGTCAAAACGAATGGGTATACGCAGAATCGAGTTGCGATTAGGCTTTTTGCACTCGTCGGATTCATCAGGTCAAGATTAGTGTTCGCACCCGTTCGGCCATACTGACTAGGTTAGGTTTGGCTCGGACTGCCCTGTTCAGGGCTTCGGATCCATCCCTATTTCATCCAACCGATTTCAATCGAACTATCATTCCCTCCAACGTCAATGGCAAATGGCAGACTTCTTCGGAGTCGAAGGTAGTTCTTAACTACACCTGGTCGCATGCTCTGGCGGATGTTCCGGGCCAATACGCAGCCCCGCAAAACACCAGCGACATTCATGCGGAATACGGTCCCGCAGACATTGATAGGCGACACGTTTTCAGCGGCAGCTACGTTTACCGCCTGCGGTTTTATCGCCCCCAGCATGGGCTCTCGAGCACTTGCTCGGGGGTTGGGAAATATCAGGTATCGCGTACGCTCAGACGGGTCTATGGCTCACTGTCAATGGCGTGCATGTTGATCCGGCAGGGCTCGGCTTGGCTGAATTCAATAGTGGACCTTTTTTTGATGCCCGCCCGGATCAGCTTGCGAACGCGAATAATCATGCTCCTCACACCATCGCGCATTGGTTTGATGGATCCTTGTTTAGTGATCCGCCCGCCGGCGGCATTCGACCCAGGCAACGCTTCTCGTGGTTCGATACTTGGTCCCAGGGGCGTGGCGCTGGGACGCATCTCTCTTCAAAATACGAAAATCGCTGAACGTCCGGACGGCATCAGAACGGGCCGTGACGCGACCGGAGGTGGTGGCCGCGATTTCCTGGCCAGTACTGTATTGACCAAGAAGCGGCAGCATAACAGCTAGTAGGGCGACCATTATTCGCATCAGGTCCTTGTTACACTTTGCAACTACCGGAATTTGTTGAAATTGTATATTCCGGTCCCTAACCCCAGCGCGATTAAGGAAAATTCAAGTCGAGAGCATAAATTTCCTGGACGCTCCGATCTCGCATCAAGAGCAGCTGATCATCTGGAGTCACTCCCACCCAAGAGGCAAAATTGTCGGATGGTTGAGGAAAGTCCTTGAGGCTCAGAATGTGCTCTAGGACGTGATTCTTTACTCGAACACGAACGATTTCTCCTGCCCCGCCGCGGTTCTCCCGCATGTAGACGTACTCCCCGTCATGAGACCATTCGTTGTAACCGACCCCCTCACCAGCAACGAGGCTCGACCAGCGACTCGTATGTGCGTCGAACAACATCAAATTCTTTTGGTCGAGTGTAAGGGCGGAGATATAGCGTCCTTCTGGCGATACCCTGGGTGAGAACAACCCCTCAGAACCGGGAATTGACGAGATACTCCTGCTGGTCAAATCAAGGCGATAGATAGCGCCTTTGCCAAGTTTGTCCGTTCGTCCAAAAACAATGGATTTTCCGTCTGGCATCCAGGTCGGGTCTGCTTCCCAGGGGTAGTTTGAATTGGAAGAACCATCAACGGAATTGGTCTGAAATAGCACTTCCGGATTGCCACCCGCGGAAGAGAGCAGGCAAATTTTCCAGGGGCTGTCGAAGCGAACATCCAGGAAGGCAATAAGGGATCCGTCGGGCGACCACCGCGGTTCATACGCTCGCAGCGGCCCCATCGTGAGCTGTATCTTGCCGCTTCCATCGACCCGACTCTTCCACAGGGTCATGTCGGGATACGAAACGTAGGCCATCCACTTCCGATCTGGCGAAAAATCCATAGGTCCGGCGGAAAGCCCAGAAAGATAAGAATCGAATCGTCGATCCCGCACGTTATAGCGCAACAATTCCACACGGGCTTCCTCGCCGAGAACGAATAGCCTTTTACCGTCGCCGCTCGGAACGGGAGGTCCAAAACGTAGCGGCCCAGACGTTAGACGGGAAGGCTTCCTGGCGCGTGTACCAAAGATCGAACGACGCTCCGGCACTACCCAAATAGCTTGAGCCTCTCCATGCCCAGCCAAAAAATAGTAGTAGCGGCCGTCAGGCGACCAATTTCCAGCGCTTTGAAAGGTTGACTCCTTCCAGTCCTGAAAAAGCGGGTGAGCATTTTCTCCATTGGTGTCCATTTCCCAGATCGAATTAGAACCGACTTTGGGGTCCGTCAGATCAAAGCGAATTCGCTGGCCATCCGGCGAAAACCGGATTGCGAAAACGAGACCGGGAACTTTCGCCAGTTGATGTGGCTCGCTGCCATCTTTTTTTACCATCATGATGGTGTCGCCGACAGCGTAGACAATATGGGTCCCATCCGGCGTCCAAGTTGCTAGCAGCGCCTTAACGCTTCCGAGGCGGCGGGGCGCACCTGCTGGCAATGGCTGGACCCAGAGTTCGATAGCGTCATCGGACCCCACCGAGGCGCCTCTTGCGACTAACAGTTCCGAGTGATCAGGAGAGACGGGACTTACGGCCCAAATGTCTTGCAGTGAGGTAGGAATCCAGGTTGTTTCTCCACCCTCAGTCGACACTTGCGCGAGCGCCGCTCCGGATGTGAAGGGCATACCTTCGGTAAAGTAGAGATGGACGCCGTCGGTGACCGGTGGATTTAGCGAGTTTTTCGCCTTTCCGTCGTTCGTAATTCGAACCATCTTAACCACCGATGGAAGGCGTGGGCGACTGCGCAATGTGGCTACACAAATGACGGTCAGGGCCACAGCTCCGGCTAGAAAACCAATTCGCCTCAAAGTGGTCCTGCCGGAGGACAACTCCTGGTCGCTCGGAACACGACCACTGTCCTCACCGACTGGGTTCTCATTGTTCGTGTCGACGGCTTGCTTGTCCGAGGTGGTCGTGGGTTCGACTTTGGCAATGAACCGATAGCCACGGCGAGCTAAGGTTTCGATGTATTTCGGATTCTCGGCCGCATCACCAAGCGCCTGCCGGAGGCGGTTCATCGCGGCACTGATGCTGTGTTCGAACTCAACGATCGTGTCGTCAGGCCACAAGCGTTGCTGAATTTCGCGTCGGTTTACGACCGCGCCCGGATGCTCTAACAACACCTTGAGGATCTGCAAAGACTGGTCCGGTAGGAGGACGGGATCAGCTCCATCCTTCCGCAGTTCGCCACTCCGAAGATCGAGTTCAAAGCCCTCGAATCGGATTACACGAAGGGATGCTTTTGGTTCAGACATAGTGGGAACCCAAGTTTGGACAGTCTACCACCTGTCGATCAATAGCTTCGATCAAGACAATTCGTCTTTACTGGCCCATACACGCGCCAGAAAGAAACATTTAGGGTGGCCCCTCAGTCTCCTAAGTAACTGAAAAGACAGGCAACTGCTTCGCGTGACCCACATATGACGCGACCGTGATCCCGCCTGCATGGAAGCACTTATCGTCGCAGCACACCTTGCTATCGCGCATGCCGCGGAGGTGAGGGCGATGATCAAGCAAGTCATTTGGGGCGTGGTCTTAAGTCTGACTTTCGGGACGGGCTTATTGGGTCGTACGCCAGACGTTGCAACGCCGCATACTAGTGGCAACAACAAGGTTGCTATTCGGATCCGGAACTACGCGCGTGTCCCGTCATCGGTTTTACGCCAAGCAGAACAGACTACGAGCAGCGCCTTCCGCGAAGCCGGGGTCGAGGTCGTCTGGTCTGTCTGTCCAATCACGTTGTCATCTGCCTATGAGGCTGAAGACGTTTGCGTCGGACCACTAAATCCCCGATCCATGATTTTGAACCTTCTACCTGAGTCCATGACAAAGCGTTTGAACCTCCAAGGTGATGCATTTGGCGTCGCAATGGAATCCATGGTCGAACATTCCGCGTTCTTCGGTTCTGTTTTCTATGACAAGGTAAAGGATCGCGCACTCATTGAGCGGATAGATTTGGCGCCGTTTCTGGGCGCCGTCATGGCTCATGAGCTCGGCCACATACTTTTAGGCCGCCATTCGCATTCGGGTACCGGACTGATGAGCGCCGACTGGTCTCGCAAAGAAATCCACGCTGCCGAACAGCGTGGTCTGGCTTTCGCACCTTTTGAGGCAAAGCAAATTCAGAAGGCCGTTTTCATTCGCAGCCTGTTAGCCTCGCACGAAACCGTCGGTGCGGATGAGTCGTCGACCAGAACCGTAGCGGATCCGTCGACGAAGATTCACTCCGGTAACGAGATGCCCTTCCGAATCTCTTCGGGGTATCTGATAGAAGTCGAAGGTCGGATTGGGGCAAACACGAACCTAAAATTCGTATTAGATACAGGTTCAACGACTAGCATTGTCGACACTCATCTGGCGGACAAACTCCAACTACAGCGTCATCATACCGAAAGCCTTAATTTCAATAGAATGCTCGCCTGGGGGGTTGCTACAGTCCCGGAGATACAGTTCGGCCCAATCAAAGTTCAAAACAGCCAGGTATTCGTCGGGCGTTTAGGTGAATATTCGGAATTTACAAAGAAGGTAGACGCCATCATTGGGTTGGACTTGCTGAAGCAGAGCAACTTCAGCATCGATTATGACGTCAAGAAAGTCATTTTTCATCCACGCAGCCAATACGAGGATACTCACACCTCAAGTGAACCTGCCTCAGAATGCGTGGTTCTGGAGTCTCAAGTGCAAGGCCAGGTTGTTCGGCTGATCGTAGATACTGGTTTTTCTGGGCTACTTTTGTACCGTGAGCGAATACTCAAACGAATCCCAAAGCTCAGGCTGGCTGGGAATTCCAAACTCGTATTAGTCGGAGATCGGCTGAAAGCGACACGGGTCCTGATACCAGACGTCGTTCTCGGATCAAAGAACGAAGAACTGTCCGTACTTCTCGTCGACGCTCCTCCTGAATACACACTTCCCGGAATTGATGGAATTGTGGGGCTGACGGCGCTCAGGGCACGCCGAATCCACTTCAATTTCGTGGAGAGAACCTTGAGTTGGGAGTGATCTGCGCAACCGCTAGGACTGGCTTCGCACTGTAATTGATCGATTTGTCGGCGACTCGCAAAGAATTCCGTAGGCCCTGACGCCGTGAAGTGCCATTTTTCGGAGATCGCCGCGGTCTGCTTGTGAAAGGCTGGCCTAACGGAAAACTCATGCCACGCTAGCACTCCAGCAATTAACATCAGGCCGATACCTAACGCCCACCGAATCGTAGTGCGATATTTGTTCTTGTCCGCTTCCTTCACCGCGTCCTCCGCGATTACCAATCACGTTCCGGATTGCTTGCAACCCTCTCAGACTTCTGAGTTGCAAACAACGAGGCCAGACAGATCGATGTTTCATGCTTCAACGCACCACTATCCTCATTATCCGAACATTGCCGAGCGCAAGCGTTTTATCTCATTCAATCCGTTTCGCGAGATTCAGATGCTTGAGGAAAGAAAGCAACGGCGCCAAGCTTATATTCTTACTCCCGATGAAGAAAAAAGACTGTTAGAAGTTTCTCCTAAACACCTTCGCGTCCTGATTATTCTGATTGTGAACGCAGACTACGTTCAGGCAAAGAAGCGCTGTCTCTGAAGTGGAAGGACGTGGATTTCACTAATCGTACGATTCAAATCACCCAATCGAAGACCGTTGCCGGACGGCGGGTCGTTCCAATGAATGACCGGTGTCTGTCGGCACTTAAGAGCTGGCATGACCGAATGGGACCAGTTTTTGCGGAATTCGTCTTTGCAAATCCAGCCAAACCGGACCAGCCTTTAAACCAGAGTCTCAACGCTAGATCAATCGGATGGAGGGCAAGAAAAGGAACTCAGAGAACTCGCACAGCGCAAGGGATGGTCGGTATTCGGGATTTACCAAGACAAGGTGTCGGGGCTGAAGAAGACGAGACCAGAGCTGGATCGTTTGCTAGCCGATGCAAAGCGAGGCCACTTCTCATACGTACTCGTCTGGCGGATCGATCGACTGGGCAGGTCAGTCTCGCATCTGTTGGAGGTCTTGGAAACGCTGAAGGTCCTGGGCATCAAATTCGTATCGCTGAACGAAGCGATCGATACGAGCACTCCAGCCGGAATGTTGATCTTCACCGTACTGGGCAGCGTCGCGGCCTTTGAGCGCTCGATTTTGGTTGAGAGGGTTCGAATGGGGATCCAGCATGCGAAGCGACGTGGAGTGAAGCTGGGGCGGCCGGCACTGACGAATCTCAGCGAGAACGACATCGCCTCGATGCGAGAGCAAAGGGCGACGGGAGTCACCTTCCGAGAGTTGGCGAAAGAATATGGAACGTCGGTGTGGACCGTGCATAAACTTTGTTCGATGCCGGGCGGCCGAGTTACGGCGGAACAAAAATCCAAGATGTCGGAGGCGGTTACGTGAAGCGACTACCAAAATCTACCAAAGCAAACCATTCTCACGTCCCACGACCGCAGCAAGGGCGGATTGTGAGCAAGTTCATCGAGGGTAAAGGTATACGGCAGATATCTCGAGAAGAAGGGCGATCGCGGGAGACCGTCACAAAAATTATTCGCTCGGAAGACGTGCAGAGCTACATCGCTGAACTAAGAGAAAGCTATTTGGCTTTGGGACGCGAAGCGTTGGCAGCTCTCACCCGCGCTCTGCGAACAAGCAGGGATGGCAAACTAGCCCATCAAGTGCTGGTCGATATTGGCGTGGCGGAGAATCAGGCGCCGCCTGACGCGACTACGCAAACCCGCGTCTATGACGAGGAGACAGAAGTGCTAATTATGACGGGGCGCCTAGTACAAGCCGCAGCCATTAGGGCCCAGACGTATGGAATTCCGCTTGAGAAAATTGGTTATGGCCTGAAAAATGCGGCAAAGAAGGCTTTACATAAATCGATAACGTAGTAGCCGCGTAACGAGTCTCGCCCGCGCTCTTCGCTTCCCCGTTGAAGTAATTCCCGCCTACGAGCGGTTCGACGGCGCGAATCCCACCGCACATGCCGACGACTTACGACTGCCAATATACGCGCAAGACGTATAAGACATCTAGCAAGCGGCATTGGGCCGCCACTGTTTTCCGGCGCGAAGGTTATCGCGTGAGGTACACCGCGATAGCAGGCTCTAGAAGCTCTTTCTTTTCTGATTGAAAAATTGGTAAGGGCAGTGGGATCGAAATTGCCCCGTACTGAAATCTCAAGGACTTACAAAAAACAGCGCGGACTGAAAGGAAATCACTTAGCATCCAAGGGAAATCTTATTGCTGTCCTAAAGCTGCCTCGTTTTTTTATCCCGCTTTCCGCATCGGCAACAACATTTCTACAACTTTTCCGTGTGCATCTCGCATCGCTTTGCGGAACTGCTTGCGTGTAAATGTTCATGGTTGTTCGAATGTCGGCGTGCCGGTATGGCTCTAATGAAGAGCACCGTTCGAGATAGCCGCGTCCATAGCAGCAAGTAACTGCCTTCCGGCTTTTGCCTTCTGCACGTAGGCTTGTGCGCCGGTGCTGAGAGCTTCTTCCGCCACGTCCGCAGAAGACTCCTGACTCAGGAAAATTATTTTAGATTCCGGGATAAGTGTGCGAATCCGTCGCGCAGCCTCAATTCCGTTCATCGTGGGGAGCCCAATGTCCATCAGAATCAAATCCGGTTTCAGTTCTGTCGCTTTCTGAACCGCTTCGAGTCCGTCAGACACTTCTGCGATGACCTGCAAGTCGGGCCTCGACTCAAAAGTAGAGCGGACGAATTCCCGAAAGGGCTGGAAATCCTCCACGATGAGGACGCGGATCACTGACGGTTGACCCAAACTGAGCAAACCATCGTTAAGTCAACAGCCTGGCCCGTCGTTGTTTGCAGGGTAAAATCGGGCGCCATTTGGCCAACAGCCGGGGTTTGGGCCTGTGCGGACGTAGAAAACACAACCGAGAGGAATATGTAAGAAACTAAAAATGCCAAACCAAAGGGCACAATCCTAACGAAAGAAACTTTCCGACGGCGGAGAAATGACAGGTTCATTGCGGAGTGACTCCATTTGGGATAAGTTCATAACTACGCCCGTCAGATTAACCAACCGGAAAAAAGTTACAGAGTAGGAGAACCGGATCGCGAATTGTCACGCGTGCCTGCTCAGGTCATCACCCGCGTCTGGCCCTGCACGTCCGAGTTCCACGTTTCCTTCAGCTCGACCTGGTCCATGCAGGGAGGCTCCCCCGCCGAGGAATTTCGCTCCTGCTCTGTAACCTTTCTCCGGTTGCAGAATCGGACTGGTGGCGAATCCATCTCAAACGGAGTGTTTCTTTCATGAACCTGTCAGTTCTACGCCGTCCACCAACCTTCCCCCTCAGGGTTATGCCCCTAGGCTTGGCGTTACGCCTTTCTTTTGTGTTCCTTGGTGCTGTGTTTTCTTCAGTTGCGCAGGGCCAAGCCCCAGCCGTCGGACAAGTCGCACCAGACTTTACCCAGGAAACCACATCCGGCCAAGCCGTCCGTCTCTCTGCACAGACAGACAAAGGCACCACCGTCTTAATCTTTCTTCGAGGCTATCCTGGTTACCAATGCCCGTTCTGCCAGAAACAAGCTCATGATTTCATAGCGCATGCCGCGGACTTTGCGGCGAAGAAGGCGAGTGTCCTGCTTGTTTATCCAGGACCGCCTGCGGAACTCGATCAGCACGCCAAGGAATTCCTCGCGAAGCAGGCCGCGCTTCCATCAAATATCGTTCTCGTTACCGATCCAAACTACAAAGCAACCAACCTTTACGGGCTGCGCTGGGATGCACCCAACGAGACAGCGTATCCATCCACGTTCATTCTTGATCGCAGCCGCAAGGTTCTCTTCCAGAAGATCAGCCGAAGCCACGGGGACCGCACTACCGCCAGCGAAATACTCGAGAGTGTCCCGTCGCCAAAGTGAAGACTCTTACTCTGGGCGGCCCATCAGCTGGACGTGGCTTTGCCGATTTGTCTCATCGCGGCAGTTTTGCCCCCAGAACGTCCAGCTTTTCTATCGCTGGAGGTGATGCCAGCAAGTCCGGAGCCTTGGCCATCAGGGCTTTCGCGATTTCTCCCCTCAAGTGACTCTGCCGCCCTTCGTCGTTTGCGAAAGCATCGAACACCGCGAAAGTGCTTGGACCGAACTTCAACGCGAACCACAACGGGGTAAATGCTTCGCCATTCGCCAATTCCAAACCCTTTGCAAGAAAGTCCGCCAGCTCCGCTTCTTTCCCATTTTTTGCTTCCAGCCGTACAAACAAGCCAACCTTTAGCATGTTGGATGCCCCTCCCAGGGCTCCTCGTCTCAGGGAGAGCGTAACAGCGGAACGTGATCTGGAGCCATTGACAACACTGCCACTTTTGATACCGTTCTTGCCATGAGAATATTTGTTCTTGCGCTCGACAAGGTCTTCGATTCCGGGCTCTCGACGGTACTCGACGCGTTTCAAACGGCGAATGACCTGGCGGGCCTTTCTGGGCTGACATCCCCACGCTTTGACGTTCAACTGGTTGGAATGAGGAAAAAGGTCACAACCGCACAGGGTTTCTCAGTCCCTGTTCAGCCGGCTTCCAAACACAAGATGCCGGATTGCGTCGTTGTCCCGGCGATTGCCGTCAAAACCCCGGAACCACTCGCGGCGACACTGGCGAAGCCAGAAATCCAAGATGCCGCAGGCTGGATCGCCCTCTGGGCGAGTCGCGGAGCAGGCATGGCCGCCGCGTGTGTCGGCACCTTCGTTCTGGCCGAGTCTGGTGTTCTTGACCGCGAGCGAGCCACGACGACATGGTGGCTCGCATCATACTTTCGCCAACGATACCCTGGCGTCGCGCTCGATGAATCCCAGATGATCGTCAAGTCAGGAAGCATCCTCACCGCCGGAGCTGCTCTCGCACATCTCGATCTCGCGCTTTGGTTGGTTGGGCAGAAAAGTCAGAAGCTCGCATCTCTTGCGGCAAGATACCTGATTGCCGATGCAAGACCTTCGCAGTCTGCGTACATTCTATCGAGCCACATAATTCACGCCGATCCGATCGTCGAGAAATTTGAAGGTTGGGCGAACGCGCACTTGGCCGACGGCTTTTCACTTGGTCTTGCCGCGAGATCGGTCGGCGCAAGCAAGAGAACGCTCGCCCGGCGCCTGCAGGCGGTCATGGGCAAGACGCCTCTATCGTATTTTCAGAGTCTGCGAGTCGAACGCGCCGTACACCTCTTGAGAACGACCGATCAAAGCGTCGAAGAAATTGCCGGGCGTGTGGGCTATTCCGAAGGGGTCACATTGCGCACCCTCTTGCGGAGAAACTTGGGGAGGGGGGTCAGGGAAATCCGATTCGAACGCAGGTATGCCGACTCGAAACAGTCCCGTCCCCGCCACGGTAGACGCTATCCGGACCGATGAGTCGTTTGTCACCCTCGGCCCCAAACCCATGCGGTTTCATATGTGCGTACCTTTTCGTAATCTCGCACATTGCATTGCGTTGGGCCACCTTTAAGGCTTGGCCCGGAAAGCCGACGAAACATTGCCCCACGGGCAGGAAATGAAATTCTCGAAGAACTATCCCGATCGAATCACAGTCGCCTCAAGCGGGGGTTCGCTCTTCCTCGCCACCATCGAAGCGATCTGTGTATTCATGGTAAGCGCCAATGGCGTGGCTGCATTCGCCGGCACCTCGGGAGTCGTCTTGGCCGAGGGGCAAGGAAAACGCACCTTGTTCAACCTCTGGATGTTCCTCAATCGTTGGCTGTCTGTTGCGCTCGAACTTCTTCTTCATCACAGGTTACACGGCTCGGCGTTTGCACTCTCGCTGCCCATGCAGCTTATTGCAGCTCGAGCTCCCGTCTTAGGCGAGAGTGCAAACGCTCGCTGAATCCGAGTGGTAGCGGAAATGTGCGGTCATCGGCAATCAGCACGAGAACATTCCGTGTTCCGTCCAAGATCGCTGCGCAATGACGGCAGTGCGAAAGATGCATCTCAAGTGCTTCCCGCATCTCGGGCGAGATATCATTGTCGATGTAATTCGACAATTCTCTTCGGATATCCTTGCAATTCAGAACCATGGCTTCCTACCTTTTCGGAACAAATGTCCCCTGAAAAGGCCGCGTACCGTAGTAAACGGAGCGACCAAGTCGCGCAATTGAAGCCGCGCGCGCACAAGGCGTGTCTTCACGGTTCCCTCGCTAACGCCGAGAATATCTGCGGCTTCGGCCGAACTCAACTGACGCACGTCCCGTAGCACGATGACCTCTCGATAGATTTCAGGGAGAGAGGCCACGGCTTTCTCAAGAATTTCTCGGATTTCTTTCCGTTCGAGCGCTTCTGAAGGGATCTCTCGCCAGTCCCCGAATTCGACGGGCTCGTAGTCGGTCTCATCCAGCTCTTCTCGGTTGCCGACAGAATCGTAGAGATCTCTGTGTTGCTTACGAAGACCCATCCGCGCTTCGTTAAGGGTGATCCGCAACAGCCAAGTAACGAATTTTGATTCTCCGCGAAACTTCGAAAGGTGCCGGAAGGACTTCAGAATCGCTTCCTGCGCGATGTCTTCGGCTTCAGCGCTATTCCGCAATACGGAGAATGCAGTCATGTACACGCTTCGCTCATGAGGCCGAATCAATTCGTAAAATAACTCCGTTTGGCCGGCGAGGATTCTCACGATCAATTGCAGCTCGCTCGGCTCCGACGCCCCAGCGCCGGCGAGTCGTTCCTCCGATCTCCCTAGCGCCATTGGCGCTCTACCTTCGCTTTGAAATACATTCATCCCCGGCGCTCTGCAAAGAAAAACGGATATCGAGTGCCACCCGAACCGATGCTCGATGGAGGAAAAAGTGACATCACTGCACTGGCCCCGGATTCGCTAAGGTGCGAGCGCCGGACGTTGATCGGGGGCGGCTACCGGATTGTTTTCGTGGTTCCTGTAACTTCATGTGACCTCAGACATCTGCTGCTCGGGGAACATTGAGTCGGACTTTGACTCGGACATCGATTCTCCGCTCAGAGAACTGTCGCGCTCTCCGATCGAGCACGAAGTCTTTCGAGAACCCTGAATCAGGAGTGGAATGATGCTGAAAATAATGCAGAAGGTTGTGGTGTGTGCATTTCTAGTAGTGTTCGCGTTCGCGGCAGGGTCCAGCGCTCAAACCCGGAACCTGCCGGGCTCCAAGTCGGTGTTTGTCATGAACAATGACGTCAACCGAAACGAGATTCTTGCATTTCGCCGTGCCCCTGATGGAACTCTCCATGAAAGCGGAACGTTCCGGACCGGCGGCCGTGGTAGCGGGGGCACTACGGATCCTCTCCAATCACAAGGATCGCTGACACTGAGTCAGGATGGCGGGTACCTTTTCGCCGTAAACGCGGCAAGCGGCGACATTTCAGCATTTGCCGTCCTGGGGTCCGGGCTCGTCTTAATTGATCGGACCAATTCCGGCGGTGCTGAGCCCAATGCGATCGCCCAATACGGCGAACTTGTCTACGTCGTAAATGCGGCAGGAACGAGCAACGTGGTTGGATTTCGATTTGACCACGGCAGTCTGCGGCAAATCCCGAATTCGACGCGGCTCCTTTCGACAGGAAGCACCGGCGCTTCTTCGCTGGCCTTTTCTCCTAATGGAAGGTTTCTCGTGGTGACCGAGCGCACTACAAACAACCTGGATGTCTTCGCCGTCGAGACTGACGGGTCGCTATCCCAGAACGTGGTGACACCCAGCGTGGGGCCAGGCGTTTTTGCCGTATCTTTTGCGGCCAACGGTACTGCGCTCGTTTCCGAAACCGGTCCTGCTGGAGTGCCCAACGGTTCCGCGGCTTCTTCCTACGCCCTGCAGGCCAATGCCACGCTTACTCCCATCACTGCGAGCATACCCACGCTCGGAGCAGCAAATTGCTGGAACGCCGTCACGCCCAACGGGCGCTTCTTCTATGTATCGAACAGCGCGTCCGCAACCATTTCCGGATTCGCCATCAACAACAACGGATCGCTCACCCCTGTCGGTTCCACTATCGTCGGAAGCAATCCGACCGGCGCGACGAATCTGGACATAGCAGTCAGTGCCGACGGCAGCTTCCTGTACACGTTGAACTCGGGGAATGGAACGATCGGCATTTTCCGTATCGAGACCGATGGAACCCTCGCTGCGTTCGGTTCCGTAGATGGAATCGAACGCGCCTCGGGATTCAACGGCATAGCTGCAAACTAGCAATGGAAGCGTCTAGCTCCCGGAGATAGGGCCTTCGCAGATTGAATCGCGTCTGCGGAAGCCCTGTTCTTCTTCGCATCGGCGTTCGCTACCATCCCTTAGCGAACGGGGCGATAAAGTCGCCAAGAAAAAGAGATAGAATCGAATGGCTTGATCACGTCCGAATCCTCGTGATGTAACACTTCGGCTGCGCCTGATTGTAGGCTTCAGGTTCATGCGCCGGGGATTTGCAAGGCTGCCGCGGACCGGAAGCGTTACATTACCTTGCGGCACGTGATGTCCTGGACCTGGACACTCTCCGAGGTTCTTGAGCTCCTGATCCTCGGCGAATTTGTGATTCGATACCGAGAGAATTAGCTTGGCACTCCGGTCCTGACCAGTTCTTCTATTTCCGCGACAAGCTCTCGAACGACAGGCGTATCGATTTTGTTCTGTCTTCCGATACGAACAATTGCGCCGCCTATTCCGTCAAGTTCCGGCGTCACTCTGGACCACACGTCCTTCTGTAACGAGCTGCGCATACCGGGCGGCATTCCACGAATGCCGGTGAGGATCTCGCTTCTTTCGACGGTCGCGCCGTCCGCCAGGGCCACGGAACAGACTTCCTCGAGGGCGGACTCCAGCCTTTCGCGCCAAAACGTATGGGCAAATACCCCTTCCTTGTCCAAGCCGCTCGCCGCCCCAGTCAAGGCAAGTGGAGCCAACAAGGCGAGTTTCCTCCACAGCATCGTTTTCTCGTCTGTTGTGAATTCGAAGGACAATCCCACGGACTGCAGTCGCGCCACAACACTCCCCCATCTTTGCTCTGCCACCGTCGAAATCGCGATCCGGGCAAAAGGCGAATGCTGAACGATTCGTCCGGGCGAAATGCGTTCAGACGAAACCAAGATCGTCGCCGGTATGACTTGATCATGAGTGAAACGCGAACGGAGCAGCGAGATATGTTCAATACCGTTGAGAAGCGGAACGATCGAGCCGATTTCCACAGTCGGCGATATGATGCGCAACGCCGTCACGAGATGGTGTGTTTTCACGGCAACCCAAAGCACATCCACAGGAACCGTGAGATTCGTTTCGACTTTGACTGGAATTTCGATCGATTCGTGAGGCCTCTCAAGCCGAATCGGTTGTATGGCTTTTCCCCGTGGTCTCCATCGAACCAACAAAACGACGTCCTCACCGGCACTGGCCAATGCCGCCGCCAAAAGCCCCCCGACACCCCCTGCACCTAGGATCGCGTGCCTCACGATCGGTCACCCAGGCGTTCGCTCGACGAAACAATTTCGACGGACGATGTCAGTTGAATTGCGTGGTGAAGAGTTCGATACAAAGGACAACTCATGGCATAGGTTTGGTGGACGCGTTCCACAATTTGGCGATGCCCTTGAGATGTCACCAAATGCATCTCCACGTGAATGCGGCGCACAACCAACACTCCGTCTTCCGTTTCTACCTCTCCTGTTACGTCGGCAATTAGCTTCCCGTTACTGGCATCCACTTGACGCGCTTCCAGCGCGCCTCCAAAGGTTCCCATCATTCAACCGGCTGTCGATGCGATCACATAGTCAATGGTCGAAGCATGGGATTCCTGCAGCAAATTCGGGTCGATCTTGTAGTGCTGGGCAATTGCACCGTGGACACTAAAGACTACCGGTTGCGATTCGCCGGGCAAGCGTGCAATACGAACCGGCCCTGCGCGCCGCTCGATCTGCGACTTTGAAATGTAGACGACATCACTCATCGTTGCTCCTTTCAGAAATGGAATCCCGTTTCCCCAGACCATTGCAAGCCTCAGGCTACGTCTGAAGTTTTTTCCAGCCTCGTGTTTGCCGCCATGGGCTGCCGTCGGAGATGGTTAGGCCCTATATGAACGATCCGAGCTGCCATCAAATGGAGGCAGAACTCGACCGACAAATTCCTAAACCGAGGCGCTTTCGAATATGGCGGAGGGTTAGCTAACGGCTGTTTCAATTCCTCGGTTAACGCGTGAAATCCGGGATTTCCTGTTGGGCAATCCGAACCGGAACTCGTCATTCGACTCCAGTTGGCAGTACAATGTCGTCGCGAGCGGTGAACTGATCTTCCGTCTCTAGGACTGGTCGTCCGCTTCCGTAGGCACAGAGGTGGATTCACGTCTCGAAGAGATGGGTTGCGTGCGTGATGGCCGCCCCCGCTCGCATGACAGCGGCTACGGCACCAACCTCGGCCAACATAGGATCGGTTGCTCCGGCCTCCCGCGCCGCTTTCACGTGTAGCGCGATGCAGTACGGGCATTGCGTAGTCAGCGCCACGGCAACGGCCAGGAGTTGTTTCTGAAGCACGTCGAGAGCACCTGCTGTAAAAGCCTCCTTGTCGAACGCCGAGAACGCCTTCATGGCTGCTGGAGCATACTGCTCGAGCTTCTTGAGCTTCGTTAAGTTCTTCATGTCGAACATGTCGCTGGTCCTCCTCGTTCTCGGTGCGTCGGGTCAATCGAGACAGCTTCAGTTAAGAATCCCGAAAAAGGATTTTGTTACAGAATTCTTGTACTTTTTTCATAACGAAAATCGGAGATTGTGAACGTCATCTAATCCTCTGGACCGCCGCCGTGGCTGGTACGGATCATAGCGATCGTTGCCGGTCTTTCCCTTGGCTGCGTGTCTCCCGAAGCTACCCCTCGATCGATCCGATTACGGACCGAGGACGGAGTAGATATCTCTTGCCTCGTCTACGAGGCAAAAGAGCCGAAGGCGGTTGTCCGGAGGTTTCATCAGGCGGATTCCAGCAAGGCGGCATACGCAACAAATGCGCCGCGCCTGCGAATGCAGGTTTGACAGCCCTTGCGATTGACCTGCGGTCGGGTCGTTCCTGGAAGAATTCAAGAAGCCTCGCGGAACAACTTCTGATCGGTCGCTCAGGTGGTGAAAGAAGTATGCTCCACCGCGCGCGGGATATACGCAAAGCGGCGAAGTAGCGCGTCCATACACAGCTTGCCGGGGCCAAAAATTAAAATGAGGAGAGAGGCGAAAAGGAATACGTAGGGAGCGGCCGCCGAAAACTTGTCCGGATCGGAGAAGAAGGAGAACAAAGCTTCCCGGTCGGCGGTTATATACGCCATAAGCATATTGACGGTCAACACCAGTGCAGTCATCCGGGAAAACAAGCCCAGCGCGAAAAAAATCCCGCCAAAAAATTCAACACAGGCTATGAAAACAGCCATATGTGCTGGATGCGGCAGGTTCAGGCTGGTGAAAAATTCAGCCACCTTGTCAAGGTTATGCAGCTTGCCCCATCCGCTTTGCGCCAGCTGCCATCCCCAATAAAGGCGTACTAGCAGGAGGAAAGGAGATTGTGCATAGGAGACCACTTGAAGAAACCGGTCATGCAGTTCATTCACTTTCGAAAAGAGGTTTCTCATACACGCTCCGGATTCGCGGTCACGGAAAAAGTGTCAGCGGCGCGCAGGTTTTTCCACTATGGCGCAAAACCAGCCGAGTGCCGCCCAGTTCTGAAACCATGCGGCAACCTGTGACAGTTCCGGCTCGGAATTTCCGTTGCTTCTCCGACAGGAGTCACTCACAGCCTGCCCAAGACTCCGGCCCTGCTGCATGGCGGACAACAACCGGTATTCATGGTCCCCCAAGCGGCGAAAGTAAACGCAAAAGTCCACGCGGTGAACCGCAAGGAAGAGCATGGCGGGATTGAGTTTGGCAATCGCCTGAACTTGTCTGTGTTTCCGGCGCTCGCGAAAAGCGTTGCTGGAAAATTCCGTTCCATCGTTCAGCCTCTTGATGTTTAAAACCAAAGTGTCCACGGGATATTTCAAATCCAGCAGCCGTACGTACGGCTGCAGCCGCAGCGGGAGATTTGCTCCGGACGTAGAAAGGGCAGCCGTCGCATCCAGAGGGCTTTCCGCTTTTCCGTCAAACGCTTCGATATCCGCCCACTCCAGCCGGACCATGTCCAGCGCCATGGCTTGGCGCGAGCCAGCCCAGCGTGGATTTTTCCTGAGCCATGTTTCGAGTTGCCCTCCCAGATCCCTGAGCGTGAAGGAGCGCGAAGGGCAATCTGTCAAGTAGGCTTTGCAGAGAGCTTCGAACCGGCGGTTGCCAAGAATAGCCTGCAAGCCAGGGAAGTCCTCGGCCAATCCCGCCAGCAAACGAAACCAGTATTGTCGACTATAGATTTCCAACCGCTCGAACGAGGTCATCCGCTCATTGGGCTTAATCAGCCGGGCTGCATACTTGCTCATATGCTCGCCGTTTGGGGCTATTCCATTCATATGTTCCGACGGCGTCAGCGGCTGCATCACCGCGCGAGCCACCTGGCGTTGAAGTGAGAGCAGATTCATACGGCACGCGCCAAGACGTTCTTCGCGAGGAAGCGGTTGGCCTTCAGAGCCTCGTCGTGAACCTCTTTAAAGGTCGGAATGCTGTCGTCCCACTCGAGAAGCGTCGCGGTGTGACCAGCCCTTTGAATTGCCCGATCGTAAAGTTTCCAGACTGGATCAATCACTGGATGATCATGGGTGTCGAGGATATATTTTTCGTATTTAGAATGTCCGGCGATGTGAATCTGAGCAATCCGCTCCGCGGGCACGCTCTCGACGTAAGCCATCGGATCGAAGCTATGGTTCTTGGATGACACGTAAATATTATTCACATCAAGGAGAATGCCGCAGTCGGCACATTCCACGACTTCATTCAGAAATTCCCACTCCGTCATTTCGGAAACGTGGAATTCCGCGTAACTGCTGACATTTTCAACGGCGATCGGAACTTCTAGAAAATCACGTACGGCACGAACTTTTTGCGCAGTTTTCTTCGCGGCTTCGAAGGTATATGGCATCGGGAGAAGATCGTGGGTGTATCGCCCATCTACGCTGCCCCAGCAAAGGTGATCGGAAACCCAAGGCGTTTTTGTTCTTTTCACCAGATCCTTCAGCCTGCGCAGGTGTTCGCGGTCTATTTTGCGCGCGGAGCCGAAGTACATCGACACGCCATGTTGGACGACGCGGTACTGCTCCAGAATCTGATCCAAAATGTGCAGCGGACGACCGCCGTCGAGCATAAAATTTTCAGAAATGATTTCAAACCAGTCGACCACCGGCTTGCGCGTTAGGATGTGCTGATAATGCGGGGAGCGCAATCCTATCCCAATGCCGTAATTGGTAAATCCATTGAACCGATTTGCAGGCACTAAACACTCCGCTCAGAAATAAGTACTGGGGCCAGGCAACGGCACCGGCCCCGAGAAGAGACCCGCATTTGTTTTAGGAGTTGGAACTGGGTTTTGGATCGTCCATCTTCTTTCCGTCGGTCCGGCAACCGCCTTTGCCCTTGCAGGAGTTCTCGGCTTTGCATCCGTTGTCCGAAGACTTGCAGCCGCCCTTGCCCTTGCACGAGTTCTGGCCCTTACAAGCGTGGCGATCCTTTGGATCCTTGGCCTTCTCCGACTTCTGGCCGTTGTCATTCTTGCTCTGGTCCTGTGCGCTAAGACCAGATCTCAAGGGATGCAACAGCGTGGACGCTTGCACGCCAGCGCTGCCTGCCAGCAACCCCGTCAGTGCCGCCGCGATGATCAGACTGTTCTTTTTCTTGCTCATGGTGATGCCTTCCTCCTGTGGACTGCGATACGAACTGTGCGTGGGCGGAATTCCGTCCCTGGTCAATCCGTTCGAACTGGACAGGAAACCAATGACTTTCGGTCGTTGGCGGCCGCCCTCGGGGTGTGCGTACCGCTGGTGTCCACCCCTTCACAACTCCTGATGTACGACTTTGGGGAAAGTTACAGAGGTGCCAACTATGAGAAAATCCAGCCCATCGCTTCGCGTTGTTCTTGCCGCCACGGGAAAAGATATTGCAATTGCAGCAAAGAGCAGGAATGTTCCCGCACGAAAAATGGATTTTCTCGACGTACTAACTTTCACGTAAAGCTCCTGGATTTTAGAATCTGCAGATAAATCATTGAGAGCAGACCGAGTCTCGTCAAAATCGGACGCACTGCAGTCCGCTTAACTTCCGTATGCCGCGCTGCCCGCTCCCAGAATTCGTTTGCTTTTCTGTTCCTGAACAAAAATCACAATGCGCACATTTTCACGCTTCCAAGTGCGGTCCAGTTTCAACTTTTCCTCTGACGCATAGGCCGGTTCTCCAACCGCGCTGGCAGCCCCGATTTTGCGCAGCTTGCGCACGATCGACGCATGATGCAATTCCTCCCCTGCGTTTTCCCCTCGCTTTACGTCGGAGTGCAGCCCGGTTTCGGTAATGGCCATCCACACTTCCGGTTTGTCGCCGGTCGCGGAATCCGGCAGTGTGCCAACCTTGATCTCGAATATTTGTGTACCGTCGGGTGCGCTTTGCCCAGCATTCACGTTCACTTCCGCTTTTTTCCGGTTTGCGGCGCGTTCGATCACTCCCCGCGCCTGCCGTTCGCGACTTCCTACGAATTCTTCCTGGCCGTCGACAACCATCTGTGGCGTGTACGCATTGCCGTTGCCGATCGCCCCTGTGTAAGCGTATTGCCGGATAGTGGCTGAGTCCGAAGAGAAGGGATCGGTCCACCCAAGATTGTTCCAGTAGTCCACATGTTCTTCGAGTGCGATCACTTCCGCGTTCTCGATCGGCTGCTCCGCTTCGAGCTTCGCCAAAAACTGATCCGCCGGAGGACAACTGGAACACCCTTCCGAGGTGAACAGCTCAACGATGACCGGACTACGGAATGCCGCCGGCGTGGAAGCGTGCACCTGTTGCCTTGCGTAGAATGTCAGTCCAACCGCTGCAGCTGAAAGCAATACCAGGGCTGCGTTCAAATGCTTCATGACAAGAGTCTCCTTGCCTCTCGAACTCCTGATTCCTAGAAATGAAAAAAGTGTCTGACGTGCAGGGACTCCGTTCGGAATCTGGCCGAGAATGGCTCTATGGGACCAAGGTCGCCGGATCCAGTAGAAATTTTAAGTTTGTACCCGTCTGCTTCTTCCGGGAGGACGCAAGGAGACACCTTTTCATTGTTCATGCATCGTGAACACTAGGAAGCAGGAGCTGTAAGGCGATTTGCGCCAATTCTAGAAGTGTTGAAGAAGAGCAAATGGCTTGGCTGCTCGATTTCGCATTTCGTCTCTTAGTCCCGGACCAGAAGATGACGCCCAAGGAAACCATGGAGTTGAGAACAGACATTGTGCCCGACGATGCCCGCGAGCCGAGTTTGATCGTGCGCATCCTCGCGGGCGAACCAGAGCTTTACCACGACCTAATTCATCTCCATGAAGAGAGCGTGGACTTCGCCGCTTTTTCCATGCTTCAAGATCCAGGGGAAGGGGAGGAAGTGGCGCAGGAATCCGCTCTCAAGGGCTTCCGGAATCTCGCCCAGTTTCGGGCGGAGAGCCACTTCAGCACTTAGCTCCTGAAAATCAAGATCAACGAAGCGTGCATGCGGCTTTGCAAACAGCATAGGGAACTCTGGGAGTCACGCGTAACGCGATGAACAGAGGAAGTGCATGCATTGGCAAAGTTGGGACTGGCCGTAAATTCGTTGCTATGTTTCGGGAGCAAAGAAATCCGGATAGGAGCTCGAATCGGTGAAGGCTCGGGCATTAGAGAAGCCGTTTTCGTGCGGAACGCTCGAAGCGGAAATGCGCAGGAATCGTGATTCGCCGGCGCTTGGTCCGAATGTCAACCGTCGTGTTCGGAGCTAAAAAATGAGTTTGAAGCGAATGCCGAACCGTGAAACCTGTGATGCAGGAAAAGCTCGGCGCCGACAATCAGCAAGGTTAGAATCGACAGCGCCGCTACAAGAATGTTCCGCCTCCGCTCGCTCGGCAGGAGCGGTTTTTTCCGCCATCGCGCCGCAGGGGCATTCCGCAACCTCCAGGAATTCACGAGCAGCCAAAGATTCAAGAAGGCGCCGAGCGCGGCAAGACCGAGGAGCGGAAGTCGAATGCTGGCAGTGTGAATCCGCGCGGAACTCTGCGCCAGCCCTACTACAGCCCCGCCCAGCAAGACACTGAGGCCGTTGGCGCTGACAAAGAACAGGCATGCGGCCTCTATCGCCGCCAAGGCTAGGGAACCCGACCCTAGCATGACTTGCGTCTTGCTTGAGTTCGTGACGTCACGCAACTCAACATCCAGTTTTGGATCTCTCAGTTCATCTTCAAGAACAAGCGACATGGAACCTCACAAATCCCCGAACCCTCTGTGATTCCCGATCTCGAGAAAAGTTACAAGAATCCAAGCTGAGGAAGATTAGGAAGTTCCGGCCGCCTTGGTCGCGCCTATGTGAACAGAGATCGAGAGTGGCAGTAGGGGCACTAGGACGGTTTTCTCGTCCGCCGCCGCAAGGTTTTGCTTTGAGGCGGAGCCCATTCAGACGCGCCTCAGTAGGCTCGCCCAGGCCATTTCCCGATAGCCAATCGCAGCCGTCTTAACGAGTCTGCCGGCTCACTTGCGCCACCTACGCCGGCTGGAGCAAAGTGCTGCCCAATTCATCAAGCGCCCTGTGAAACGGCGCGCCTGGCCAACCTGCGTGTCATCTAGTCGATCTTCGAGTGTCCTGGCTGAGAACGTTAGAGTCAGCCGGGCTCGAGCACTTCCGAATCTACGACCTTCGTCACACATTTGCGACTCGAATACTTGCATCAGGCGCGCCGCAGGTTTTTGTGGCTCAAATTATGGGCCACTCGAATCCGAGCATCCTGCATATGTACGCCAAGGCTGATCATGCGTTTCGGCGCGCAGTGATATCCCAGCTCGAGTCATTTCGAGCGGCTAGTGCCAATCTTGAGGCACGTCCTGAGGCTTCCGACTCCGCCACCCAGTAGCGAACTCGGGCCGACTAATTCCTGCGACTACTACAAAATTACTACAGTCGGGCGAATTCGAGCGAAATCGGGGCGGAAGGATCGTGCAGTCTACGCGATACAAATACCTGAAAATAAGGGGAATGGCGGAGAGGGGGGGATTCGAACCCCCGGTACCAGTTTTAGCCGGTACAACGGTTTAGCAAACCGCCGCATTCAGCCGCTCTGCCACCTCTCCGCGGTTTGGTTTCAACATCTTAGCACATCTGCCCTAGTTAATCTGGTGCACTCTTGGTGCACTCTGGTTCACCAAGTCAACGGTAGACTCGAGTTTCTTCATCGCTGCGACAAGCGCCGGGTCGAACGTTTTGATGTAGCGATCCTTCGTGACATGCGACTTTGCATGACGCAGAACGCGTTGAACGATTTTTTCGTCCGCGCCCAGTTCATACAGATTGGAAGCGATTCCACGACGGAACCCGTGCAAGCCGTACCGGTCGATGTCGAGACTCTTGGCAACAGGACGAACGGACGTGCGAACCAGTTTGGTGAGATTGGGATTGATTTGCCGTTCGGACCTTCAACCGGACAAGGCGATCGTCTGCTACGAGACGACGATTCAGGGAAACGCCTTCGGCATGGCGAAGGCGGGCAAGCCGGTGTCCCTCGAATCGACGGAAAAAGTCTGCGGGAATTTCTCGAACGGGTCAACGCCGTGAACGAGCGGCGCGACTTGGCGCACCGGGTCGAGTCGGTGATCGTGTTCTTCAGTTATCTGAGCGAAGTATCGCGTCTGAACGACTTGGATCTCAGCGTGGAACTCGTAGGGAATGGGACGGACGACTCTTCCCAGCAAGCCCTGCACGAGGCGAGCTTCAACCGGGCCCGTGCAAGCGGACGGCAATTTCGCAACGCGGTAGATCAGATCTTCTGGCCGCGAATGGAAGTGCTGTCGCTTCTGAAGAATCGATCGCGGACCATCAGCTTCTGCGAGTGGGATTCCCTTAAGGACATGCCGAAATTGCGGTACGCCGTGCTCCTCGGTGACAAATCAAGGATTGCGTCGTTTATCAAAGACGGAGAAGCAGTAGACCTTCCTGCGGACAAGGACGCCGTTTGACGGCACGGAGTTGCCGAAGATCTATCGATTCCGCTGAGAAGAGCCGATTGCCCAGGCTGACGGTTACTGCCACAGCCGGCCTGGTCCCCAGTTTTTTGCGAACGCCGTTTCGCCCCGGGCCGCCGCCGCAACGGGCGCAAGGCAAAAGACTTGCTGTACATGCATGACACCGTCGAAGTTTTCTCGGGGGTGGGGACGACGGTGCCGGAGGGTATCGACCGTCCCGCACAGCAAAAGGCATGCATAAAAGGGAGGAACTGCGGGAGCGCCTTCTGCGTAAAGAGCAGCACAATCCTCGCAACCGCCGGAGCTAGGAGCGTTACGGCCGCGAGCACCATCAGGCGCTTGTGCAGGTCGGGTTTCCTTCGAAACGTAATTCCCAGGCCGACCAGAACTGCGAAGGGCAGAAAATTGACCGAGTTTCTGGCCGCAGACTTTTCTACTGCTGTGGGCGGAAAAACGGTAGGGTCGAATGTTATATACATAGAGACGCGATGCAGAGGAATCCATGAGTGGCGAATCGGTACCGCTGGCGATGCCGTTCGCGCGCCCGGCAACAAACAAGTGCGAGGTCACGATCCTGTACGGCGAACTTCGCAAACCGCTGCTTCGTTTTCTGGTATGCCTGGGGCTCTCGGCAGACGAAGCACAAGACGTGGTGCAGGATGCTTTCGTCAGCCTGCAGCGGCATCTGGCCGCGGGCGGGTCGCAGGAGAGTATTCGTGGCTGGCTGTTTCGCGTCGCGCACAATGGCGCGAGGAACCGGCAAAGGAGCTACGAGCGGCGTTTCAGCGAGCCGCTCGACGGGGAAGTCGAGACGATGGTGCACGAGGCGACGCCGGAACGCGCCGTGCTGGAGAAAGAAAAATTCCGGCGGCTACGCAATGCGGTGCGCTTGCTGACCGAGGCCGAACGCGAATGCCTGCTGCTGCGCGCGGGAGGGCTGCGCTATCGCGAGATCGGCGAAATCTTAGAAATTGCCACCTCGACGGTCGGCGACACGGTCGAGCGCGCCATCCAAAAATTAGCGGAGAAATTCAATGTGTGACTTTTCCGGAAAACTGATCGCGTGGGTGGACCGCGAATTACCTGAGAGCGAAGCTTCAGACGTGGAGCGGCATGTCGGCGCATGCGCCGAATGCCGGCATCGTCTCGAGGTATATCAGCAAGCGAGCAGCGCGTTCGAAGCATATTGCGAAACAACTTTCGCAGCGGAAACACGACCCAAGTTGCCGCGCTGGACCATCGCCGCGTGTGGGGCCGGCGCCGTTGCGGCGGCCGTCGCGGTGGCTGTGTTGCTGATGCTGCCACGCGAACGCGTTACACAGGTTCAGGCTCGGGTGATTCCGGCGGCGGCCACGCCGCATGCGCCGGCACAAATGTTCGACGCGCCGTCAGCGCCGCAGGCTCATCCGCCCATCGAAGCGGCACATACTCCCGCGAGCCAGATTAAGCGAGAGCATCACCAATACGTTGCTGCGCCAACGCACACTCAACACGGAACAGCGGCGGTGGCGTCACAGATTTCACCGGGGCCAGGTGTTCGTCCATTCCCGGCTGAGCCGGCTTTAGAGATCGCCATCTCTGCGGATGCGATGTTTCCCCCGGGCGCGGTGCCGGCAGGTATGAGCTTTACGGCGGAGTTAACCATTGCCGCAGATGGGACGGCGGAACGGCTGGGGCTGCATCCGCGACTCTCTGGATTTCAAAGGAGGACGAATCAACCATGAAACGCATCGTGTGGATTTTCATTTTGGCAGCGGTCGCTGCTGGCGGCGCATCCGCGCAGGAAAACAATGTGGTCTATCAACGTAGTGGAGTTGTCACCGCTGGCGCGGTAGCGTCAATTCCCGCTTCGCCAGTGGTGGGTGCGCCTTATTCCGGCACGATCACCAATGAAATGGCGCAGACCCTGTCGGACGGGACGCACATCACGCAGACTACTACCGGAACGGTGGCGCGCGATTCGCAGGGCCGCACGCGCCAGGACGCTCCGCTGCCAATGATCGGTAATCTTTCGGCCGCCAATGCGCCGCATTTGGTTTTCATACTGGACCCCGTGACGCAGGTGTCCTACATGTTGAATTTGACTGATAAGACGGCGCAAAAAATGCCTGCGCCGCCGCTAAGCCTGCCAAACACCGCAATGGCGAATGAGAAGTTGTTCGTCCAGATGGGATCCCAGGTTTCAGTCTCTACGGGAGGGCCAATGCCAATGCCGCCTCCGGCACCGATGCCACAAATGCCAGTGATGGCCCTTCAAAAGATCGATATCTCCAGGAACGATGCTGCGAACACAAGCACGGAAGACCTGGGCTCGCAAACGATGGAAGGCGTGCTAGTGACTGGAACGCGCACGACACGCACGATTCCAACGGGGCAGATCGGCAATGACGCACCGATCAAGATCGTGACGGAGGTATGGACATCGCCCGATCTCAAAACCGTGGTGTACAGCAAGCGCAGCGACCCGCGCATGGGCGAACAGACCTTTCAATTGAAGAACATCGTGCGGGCCGAGCCGGACTCGTCACTATTGTCCGTGCCCGCCGGATTCACAATCACCGATGGGCCGCAGCCGATTCAGTATCGGGACAACCTCAAGTAGAGTTACACAATTCAGATGGTTGCAGGGTTCGCAGAAGATGCTGAATGGAAAGAGATTTCGGTTGCGGTGGCCTGCAACCATCCGAATTGGTTAGTGCTGCGATTTAGATTCAGGCTGATTCGGCGGGCTGCCGAAATTTAGACTATTTCCTTGTCGGCGAGCCGCGATCTACCAAACAACGAGAGGTGCGCCGACTCCCGGACCATTTTAGAAATCGGAGTTTGCCAGTATTCCTGACCGGAGTTCCGGGCGGGCTGGATCAGTCAAAATACGGACGTGATTGCGGATTATCTGGAACGTCGGGGAGAAAAAATCCACTTCAACCTCGATCGCTGGCTGGGGTTGTGCCGAATTCATACTCGTCTCTTTGCAGAGGAGAGAGACGGTAAACTGACCGTCGTAACTGTCAGTAGTATTTATTGTCACCTGCCTGGTTTCCCTTCACAGTTCCGCTCCTTTCCGAGTGTGTCTGCCAAGTGTGTCGACTGAGAAGGATTCGCATCGGCGGGGATCGGTAACTTTTCCAGGAGGGAGTGGAGATGCGGAGTGTTCGGCGCAGGATTCTGAGTATTGAGGCTGTTGCTCTTTTCTGACCGCAGCGGCGTCAGGGCAAGAGCTGGCCACCTTGAACGTGAGCGTCACAGATCCATTCGGCGGCGCGATTCCGAAGGCACAGATCGCGATTCAAAGCGTCGAAACCCGTGCAACAAGGAATGACGCAACGAATGGAGCTGGTCTGGTCTCCGTCCCGGGATTGCCTGCCGGCAGCTACAAGCTGCTGGTCAGTGCGCCCGAGTTTGGTAAATATCAGCGACTCTCACTCTTACAGTCGGGCAGATCGCGTCGGTTCTAGTATGAATCTAACATCCTGGGAACGCCGCAGCCGTGAGCGCGAGCTTTCTTGGTGACGGTCTTCAGGCTGCGAGGGTACAGACATTTGACTTGGTTGTGACAAATTGCTTGCCGACGAAGCAGCATGGACTGCATCGAAGAGACAAACAGCGGAAGATTTTGAATCATCCTCGGTCAAAAATACCCGCTGTTTTGAAACTTATGGGAAAACGAGAGCAACGCCCCTCCGTTGCTTGTCCTGAACCTGCTAGTTCCAGATAGCAATCAAACCGGGAAAGCGGCAAGCGAGCCGAGAGGGCGCGTCCCTCGGTGACCACCTCAACCTCAGCGTCCCAGCTGATCAACCAACATCCGAACCGAAGGAGGCAGGACTCATGAAAAGCGATGGACGTGTGCGCAGTGACGTTAACAATCGACGTGCGTTCTTGAAAAATGGCGCCGTGGCAGCGAGCGCGGCCGCGATGGGCGCTGGAATTCTTGGCAGTGCGCTTCCGGCGTTCGCGCACCATGACCGAGATGGATCGGGAAGCCTTACCAGCGGCGATGCAGCAATTCTTAGGTTCCTGGCCGCAGCCGAGATCCTCGAAACCGATCTTTGGGTTCAGTACAACGAATTGGGAGGCATCCAGGACAGCGAGGTTCCAGGAGGCAGCGGCAGCGCCGAATATACCGCCGCGCTCGCAGTCCTTGACGCAGACATGGCGCAATATATTCACGACAATACCGAGGACGAGTTCACTCACGAAAATTTCATCAACGCGTACCTCGCTTCGAAGGGCGCAGATACCGTCGACCTGGAACAATTTCGAACGCTCGAAGGCAGCAAGGCTTCGGGATCGAGTGGAAAGCCGCGGCTCACTAATCTTATGCAACTCACCGTGGACACCTCGTGGTGGACTCGCTACCGCAGTCGCACAAGAAACCCGGACTTCGGAGACACCTTCGCGCAAGCAATCCCAAGCCTAGCGGTCGGCCAACATCCCGCAATTCCTCGAACGAACGACGACCTGATGCCCAAAGACCACATTCAAGCGATCGCCAACACCGCTGGATTTCATTTCGGCACAATCGAGCAGGGCGGCACCAGCCTATATCCCTCTCTGGCGCAACGGGTAACCAACGTCGAAGTCCTTCGGGTCGTGCTGAGCATCGGCCCGACAGAGGCGATGCACTTTCAGACCTGGCAAGACAAAGCCGGTAATGCACCGCCGTTAACCGATCCCAAGGATTCTACGCTGGTGTTTCCCGACCTTAACAAAGGTGCCGGCTTTGGTGGCGAGGACTTTCAAACCAACCTGATCATGCCGGAGCCAACGATTTTCCTCAGCAAGGATCTGCCGGCGTGCTCGATCGTGCGTCCGACTGGTACCGATGGAGCTGCGACGGCGGTTGTCAAGTTTCTCAAGGCCATGGGGCTGTTCATCGGCCAAAGCAAGCAGTTCTTTGAGATGCTGCAGGACCTGGCGGCGGACGCCGATCAGGCTCGGCGCAATTCTCACCAAGCAATCGACTAGTGGCCGAGACTTAGCGCTTCAAACGCACTCCGCACATGGGCATTTCTGGCGATACGGTATGCCACTACCGAAAGCGTCCGGCCAAACGGCACCACTCGACTGGTCCCGTACAGTTAGGGATACTGAATTCCTCCGCGAGAGTTCGAGCTGCTCAGAGAGGAGTTCTGTTTAATCAGTTTGAACGCGCCGTGATAAAAGGGCGCGGTCGGCGTTCAAGTCCACCCAGACCCACCATTTAGTTTGAGCAGTGTTGAAATTGCTGCCTGAATCTAGCGCGGATGTAGTTCTGATGAACATACACACACCCGGGGTACGAGAAGCTGACTTGTGTCTGGAGGATAAAATTGAAAGCACATGTTTGCTAGCATCTCGTTCTAGACGGACCCGGACACGGTCAAAATTGCGGAATCCTTCGGGGCCGTTAAATTGCTGGACAAAAACGAGCTTGTGCAAACATTCATCCCCGCCCAAAAGGCAGTGTAAATGCAGACCGGAGTGACAAAGGTTGCGACTCGATTTGACGAGTTGAAGTCACGTAAGGACTAGGCGCCAACGAATGGAGTTCGTATCCTCTCCAGCATTGGTTCTTTGTCTGGCGGCGTCCTTCGTTTCCTGTCATGACGCATGGATGGATGAAGCGGTGCAAGGATGGGCACCGTTGCTATTCCATCCGCAGTGCTTGCACCGGATCCAATCGAGAAGCTCTCAATGCCGGAATGAGGCACGCGG
>CAVWQK010000003.1:0-448790 GCA_963757145.1 uncultured Acidobacteriota bacterium | reverse complement strand
CTTTTCTTACCGCTTATTTTACAATAACTTACAGACCTTTTTCAGTAGTTTACTTCTTTGCTGTGCCCAATTGTGCCCACGCCTTTTTCACCTCTGTTTCAAGCAAGTCCTGGCGTGATTTTATCCAGTGGCTGTAATGGCGAGCGGTTATCTTGCTGGAAGAGTGCCCTAGCAAGGTGGCAACGCTGTCGATAGGCATGCCAGCGGACAACCAGTTCGTGGCGCATGTATGCCGAAACAGGTGCGGGTAGACCCGTGGAACTTGGGCATCGCGGAACAATCGTTTCAGGACTCGCTGGTAGTCTCCGACGGCAGACTTCGGCTTAGACTGCCCAGACCAGAAAAAGTACTTCTGACCCGACAGAGGTTTGAGGGCTTCCAAGACCTGGGGCGGTAGCGGACAGAATACGTCTGTCCCGGTCTTCGTGGTTCTCAGGTACAGCCTACCGTCTCGGACAGCATCCGTACGGAGGGTCACCGCGTCTCGGATTCGAAGACCTGTGTGGTACATCAACAGGACGAGTGCACGAGACGTAACCCGCGAATGCTCGTTCGCTTGCTTCGGACAATGGTTGAGAATCTTTTCGAATTCTTCAGACGTAATCGGAACGATGGATAGCGCAACAGTCTTCCCAGGCTGGAGCAGTTCCGCTGGGTTGTCGGCGATCCACTTGGACTGATGGCAGAACCGAAATAACCGCTTCAGGTTCCCAAGCTTTACGCGTGCCGCGACATTACGATTCGTCCAAGAACCTCGGAACTGGCGCAGGTTGTCGAGTGTGAAATCTGATATGTAGACCAGTCCATGCTGGGTTGCGAACTCGTTCAACTGGCGGAACAGCAGGCGAAGCTTGTACAGAGTCGGTTCGCGTAGCTGTCTCGCCTGGGCATCAGCAATGTACTTTTCTGTAGCCTGTTCGATTGTGGGGGATTCGGTCTTCGGCGGCTTGATGCCTTCCAGTTCTTCTTTCCTGGCCTTAGCCAGTGCAAGCTGCCAATTCCTGGTCTTGGCACTCCTGCGAAACCTCTTCCCGTTGACACGATACTCTTTGTAGATCGGACAACCGCACCGTTGGTCCATCTGGTCGGTGCTGGGGCATGTCGGAAGATGCCGACGCCAGATAATCACGTCGTCACCGGGAAAGCGGATAGACGCTTGTGAACTCGTTCAGCCACCGATAAAGGGATACGCATCAGAACATACTGGCGCTTCCCTTTTGTCGGCTGTTGCAACCGAAGAACTCCCTGGCTCATTTCGAAACGTCAGCCGAACGGTTTCAGCGCTGACTCCCCACAATTCCGCCAACTGGTCGGGCGTGTAATGCGCTTCGGCTGCGCCGAACTGCGGGTTCGCTGGTGCATCGAACTTCGGATTCTCCGGTGCCGCGAACTTCGGGTTCGGACCTTCCTTCGGGTCCTTGGACCACGGCGTGGCTGTTCGGGCTTCCAGTTCAGGAACTTCTCGGACTTCAACAACAGCCGATACAGTTCCTGCATCGCCGGAGTTTGGGAACGGTCGTTTAAACGAGCCATCGGAGCACCATGTGGAATAGAAAATTCTACCAACTCGGCTAATCCGAATCCGATGAGAACGATACCGAGTGCCGTTAGATAAAATAGGATGGCGTGTTGCTTGTGGAAACGCTGCAAGACGTTGGTCGAAGCGGACGAACGCAGGATGTCTATGCTGCTTGTTAGCGAGCATCGGACTAAGCCTCCGGTGTTTCGTTAGGGGCCGTTCCCGATTGCAGTCGGGGGCGGTCCCGCTGCAAATATCGCGTGGGCGGAGATTGAAACCAGTAGTACTTTAGTATTGTTCAATCTTTGGGAGAGTGCAGCATGGCAGAGAAGAAACCATCGGAAGCGTGGGCTACAGGTATGGGGCAGAACCTCAAGGGCAAGGTGCTCGACTTGTTTTGCAAACAATTCGTGCGAGGGTTGCCTAAATACGTCGGGGAGTACATCGATTCAGACTGTAAGTCACTGTTCGATATGCGAAACTATGCCCGATTTCGGAAACACTACATCATGGCGTTGGCTGCCATGTACATCAACGGGGCTGTTGGTCAAAAGTGTGGGAAGGAAATTAAGATACTGAACAAATTCATAGAAATCGCCGAAGAGAAGATGCGAAATACGCCGTAGGGGATGGAAGAATTGACGGAAAAGTGGGTGGAGGAACAGGGGCTAATCAGTGTTATAAACGGATGGATAGAAGTACTGGTTTAGGTGGGATTGTTTAACAAAACTCGATGGGTGGGCGGGGCGACCGCCCCCGTGGCTTGTCTAAATAGGATTTCAATTTATTCAGCGGAGATTATCCGAAAGATGATTACGATTGAGGACTTACGAGAAGCGGAACGACACTTGGAAAAGCAATTGACGGCGGTCAAGAACCATATCGCAGCTTTAGTTGGTGCGCCGAAACGACGCGGTAGGTCTGCTGTTGGGCCGAAGAAACGACGGATGTCGGCAAAGGGCAGGGCGGCTATTGCGGCGGCTCAGAAGAAACGGTGGGCGAAGGTTAAGGCGGCGAAAAGTTAGCGACCTAGATTAGAATCCTCTGAACAGGCTCTCTTAATGTGGTCTTCATCAGACTCTTGATAACCTGTCCGTGCTTTCAATCTGCGAATACATGTTTCAACCTCGGCAGGGTCTTGGAGGGGCGGAGTTTTGCTATCTACGGCAGATGGTGTTTCACGGGCCTTCTGCTGTTCGTACTCGAAAGCGTCTTCATCTTTAATCTTGACCCAATTAATTTGAGCATCGGTCGCTGGCTGTCTCGGCTCCCGCCACACATGACTTCCATCTGGTAGGATTTCATCCCCGCCGACTATTTCCCCCTGTTTATTTAAGAGCATGACTTGCTTTTCGTAGTCGCAGCCTTTCTTGCCAACTGGAGCACTGTCGTAATCACAGTCAATAGGCTTGAACGACTTCGATATGTGGCTATCTGGGATGTGGTACTGGAACAACGGATGGAACCAATGAAGATAGATTATCGACGCAATGATACAGACTAGTCCGAACAGAATACTCGACCTAAAGTTTTTGTTTTACTGTTTCACAAGTGCGGAGCATATCATCAGTGCAACGGATATGGAAACTTTTTGCATTTACATATGCGGGGTACTTAGGAGGCGCGACAGCCGATTCGGAAGATCTGCGCCGAAGTTAACGCATGCTCAGAGGTTGACGCTGTTGTATGCGGCGGCGCTTCGTTCTTTACGCCGAAGCTGATTCACTCGGTGAAGGCGACACAATCGCCTTGTCGTACCTATGGAAAGCAAAAACTCCTCGAATTCCATTTATGAAATACAACGTTATTCCCAACATAACGATGAGGGATAGTCCTATCTGGATGCGCCCGTGAACCAGTCTCTCACCAATCTCAAACAGATACAGCACGAGGCCAACTACTGCCCATGAACGAGACATCCTGTGGATTCGCCACGCGGCGACTCCGAAAAGCAGCGCGTCCAAAAGTGCCCATATGTCGATTCCCAGAACCGGGTGGCCGAGATACTTGCTAAGAACTGCCACGATGGTGGTCGTGGTTGTAACGAATAATGCGGCTCCAACGCCGTAGGAAGCGACTTCCTTGGCGCTCGCTGAATCCGTGATATCTGGCAAGTAACTAGACACCGGGACCTCCAGTGGTTACGTGAGCGGCACTATACCACAGGGTATGCGCCACGCATCAGGTTTCAAACCTCTGATAGGCCACGGGGCGGGTACGGGATACGGCAGTGGCGGGGGTCCTGGAAAAGAAATTGGTCCAACGTCAGGGTTCGATCATCATTTCACCCGCATAAACTCAGGGTTTTCAGCACGTTAGCATTAGGTTACTTCATCGGTCACATAACCGAAGCAGTCCTAAATCAGTTGCTTGGTTTGTTGCGGGATGGTCATTGCTACTCGTAATTTCCCCGCTTCGCGCCCAGCTTCGCTATATGGAATTTCCCCCGAACTCCGACCATGGTCACGGCTTAACGTAGCCGCAAGCACAACGACCCGACTTGGCGAACCGATGGGACTTATTCTTGTACCTTGGACAAGCCGGATACTTCCGTGGTCGTCCGCCTAGCTCGCCATTCCGGCGGCTTGCCTTGGTCTTAGCTCTCGACTTGACCTTACCGCCCAATCGTCCGAGGAACTGTGCTGCCTTTGACGCGTCCATAATGCCGAGAATAACCTAACCGCTTGGAAAGTCCAGCCGATTCACGATGTAAAATATACACCGTCCTAACCGCTTAGGTTAATACGTGTAGGATTTACATGCCTAAGCGTCTAGATAAGTCCAGGTGGGTCAACACAGTGTACCAATTCTTGTTTCTGTTATACTTGGCAGTTGACAAACCTAAGCGGTTGCGTTATAATGACTTCAGCATGGAGGCAGCGAGAATGACAACGACAGTCGAGACATACATCAAGCGAATCCGCAACCAGAACAAGAAAGCCTACGCCTCGGCGTTTTGGGCGTGGATTCAAGCAGGCGAACAGGGCACAGAGCCATCACACGGCGAACTCAGCTACATGGCAGCGCAAGCCGTTCGCACGAACTTGTATTGCTTCCGCAACCACGGCACACAGCATGGCTCAATGTGGAACACGGCCTCGGTCGCGGGCGTAAGGATGGCGCGGTAATGGAATACCTCCACGAAACCGAAATCAACCAGCTACTTCGCGTAGCGTACGAACATAACCCCGAACACCATCTTGCTTTGCTCCTGATGTACGCGACCGGAACTCGCGTCAGCCAAGCTTTGCGGCTTCGCGGGTTCGACGTGTTCTCCGACCCGACCACTCACGCGTACAGCATTCGCCTGCCGAAGGCGAAGCGTGGATTCTCCCGCAGCTATCGCATCGTCAAGTCCGCTGACTCGATTCGCGATTTGTCACCGATCATCGAACTGGCCGCTAAACGTGGTGGGTCGAAGCTGTTCGGTGGGCTGACTCGGCATTATTTGCACGTCGTCATCAAGAAGTACGCGAAGCTGGCTGGTCTGCACGAGGATATGGTCCATTGCCACACAGTTCGACACAGCACAGCGATGAGGATTTGGGAGCGGACGCAACGTCCTGGCGCGATTACGGGCTACCTGTGCCATACCGACACCGCGTCGGTTTACCCATATTTGCGCGAGAACGACGCCAAGCTTGGCGAACAGGCTATGGCTGACGTGCTTCGATGAAAACTGTTCTCGTCGCGTCTATCCTGCTCGCCGTTATCTTCTTTTCCGTCCGCTACGCTGTCGCCCATGAAGCGATTCGTTCGCTCGATTTGCACCGAGAATACGAGCGAATCAACCAGCGGTCGTTTGACGGCACGCTGCCCGACGTTTCTATTGGTTGGACTAAGCTACCTGATGAATTTGGCGAGACTGTGTCGGATGATGACGCGATTCGAATCCTGATAGACCCGGAGCAGAACACGACCGCTGAGGAACTTGAACGAACCATTTCGCATGAAGCGTGCCATGTAGCTGTTGGCAACAAAGACTACGGTCCAGAGTTTCAGGACTGCATGAAACGGTTCGACTGATACAATCTACTCAATTCGTGTTGGTTTGCGCCCCGGTGAAAGCCGGGGCATTTCTTTTGGTTCCGCTTTGAATTTCCCCGCTTCGCGCTCGCCTTCGGCGGCTGGAATTTCCCACTCCCTATCATCGCTTCGCGTCACCGTCTCGCGGGGGCATCTTGACCCCTAGTTTGCGAAGATTCTCTCTGAACTCAGGGTCCTTCTCTGCCAGTTCCTTAGTGATTTCTAGCTCGCCAAGTTCAGCGTAAATCTTATCGTTCTTGGCCTGAAGTTTTCTCAGACGACGTTCCCACAAGAGCGATACGAGATAGTTGAACATTTCAGTGCCTCCGTCCGGTCAATGACCATATAGCTGTTGGGTTTGAAATTCCAGTGGCGAGAGGTGCCCGAAGGGTTTTGGCGGGAAATTCGAGGCTCAGGAGTGGCCCAGAACAGCCGTCTACAGACCGTGCCGGCGCTACGCTAGCTCAGGAGACGTTCTAGCGATGGTGGCTCGAAAGAATCTCTATCAGGCCACGTGAAGCACGGCCACCGCACGGTTCTCATCTCTTCTCCTCGGCCAAACAGACCTTCGAGAACACCCCGAATAAGTCGAGAATTGATGCACCCATCCCTTCGGCAATCGCGAATCGCGGCTTCGAGTTTGACGAAGTGGGAAGGCGGATCGACAATCTGCGTCGAGAGGTTTCCCAACCATTGCTTCGGTAATGCGGGACATTTCCCGACCACAATGTCTCTCTCGTAACCCTTGAGCAAGTCATAGTCATAGTCGAAGTCAGATAGCTTCTGCGTCCGTTGAACTTCGCCGCGCACCTGCTTGACCAATTCACTCACCGGGAGTTCAGCGTTGCGGCGGTTGGTCTCGACAATGTTGAAGAGCGGCTTGAAGGTCACGACAGGCAGCTTCGCGAGACGATTGACTTCGTACTGCTTGGCGACAGTTCCGTTCGGCTCGATATATTCAGCGAACGCAATCGCTGTTGACGACTTGAACCAATTTCTGTCCAGTCGTTCGGGTACTTGATCGAACTCCTCGTTCGAATGGAGACGGCATTTAGACACCGTCGTCACCATTCAAGTACTTCAAGGCGTTGTCCGAGATACCATGCTGGCGCTGTTGCAAAATACGCTGCTGGTTTCGGCGGATGATTGCCTGAATATCATCCGACGCCGACGCTGGCGCTTCCCGCACTAGGAACGGAGTTGTGTGAATCGGTTCGATTTCAGTTTCGGTCTTGGGGCTGTAAACCTGCGGACCTTCGTACCCTTTACCATTCGCACGCTGCGCGGCTTCGAGAGCCAGCTTCATGTCGATGAGTTCACGTTCCTGTTTCTTTGAGCCAGGGACAGGACCTGGCTTGCGCGGTTCTTGCTCGGGTTCGTTCAGTCGGCGGTTTGCGATTTCGTCCAGCCAATCGAACTTGGCGACTTGCTTTTCTGACCATCCCTCGAACGCGACGCAAATCTTGTCGATGAATTGCTGCAACATCGGCGTCATTTGAATCTCCTGTTGAATTTGGAGTGCGCGATAGCAGACAGCGTCGAGATACGAGTGTGTGTACTCGCGGTACGCGGGGTTGCCGTCGTCATCGGTTGCGGGTCGACCCTTGTTATCGAACGCGGTGTATGGCTTGGCTTGGTCGGTTTCGAGAAGTCCATACGCGAATTCCGGTTCGAACGGGATCGCTTTCTTGTTCCAAAGAACATCACGCAGGAGTTCAGTCCCGGTTTCGATTAGCTCCTCGCCTAACTCGTGGTCACTGCTTCGGTATACCGAGACAGTGCCATTTGGGTTGATGTGGGTCGGGCGCTGTCGTGAGTAGTGGTCGATCTCTTGGCGCAGCTTCACCAACTCGGTGGCGAGTTCGGCCTCGGCCTTCTCGTGCGTCTTAGCCTCGTGCGCTTCGGCTTTCTTAGCTGTACGGTCCGGGTGACGGTCGCGTGTCCTGTCAGACTCCGCTACCCGTGCTCGACGCTCGGCACCATATGTCGGGGAGCGGCGCTTTTTCTTTACCGGGCCAAGTGTCGTCACCTGAGAGTCGACGGGTGCCGGAGCGATGTCAGGTTCCGGGGATCCCGCGAGTTCGATTTCTTCGTGCATAAGTTCCTCACAAAAATTCTGCTAGTGCATCCATTGCTACGTACAAGATGGCATTGGGTATTGCCTGCCATCTGGACCAGGTCGCTGGCCGATTGAATCCAGATGCGGTTGTAGTGTTGCGGGTCGGCACCCTTAGCGGTGACGTCTCCTGAGCGTGAATTTCGCATCTGAACAGCTTGGGCGAGAAAAACTGCTTTAGATTCTGCAATTTGCGCGAAAATACTGAGGAATTTTGACCGAACGTCGCGAAATTTTGGTTGGCGACAAGTCGCCATGGAGCGGATCGACAGCCTGCCGCTTCACCAACAGAACCACCTGCTCAAGACGATCGACGGATTCTTAAAAGGCGCGGGCGTCGCCGTCTGAAAAATTCCTGAGGCAACCGTGGACCGCGAGTGGCAGGAGACCTTCCGTAATCGCATGCGCGGCTTCGAGGCGAGACGAGCGCCCCAGCCCGGCGAAGCTGCCGTCTCGATTAAAGTGCGCGTGGCCTCGGGATGCTTCCACCGCGAACACTCTCCCCGCGCCTACGAACTAAGATAGGGGGTGTCTAAGTGGCAGGGGGATACAAAAAATCGGACAAGAACCCCAGGGACCGCGACGCGGATGGCTGAAAAATGGGAATCCACCGGGCGATTTCCTGAAAGCGCCCCGTTGCGGCGCCAGGACGCGGCGCGGCACGCTCTGCCAGTGTCCTGCGATGCCAAATGGACGATGCCGGATTCACGGTGGCCTGAGCACCGGCCCTAGGACACCCGAAGGGCGAGAGCGGTGACGAATGGGTCCATTCAAGCATGGGCGCTGCTCAAAAGCCGCGCGCGAGGAGGAGCGAAGGATTCGCACGCAGTTCCGGTCTCTTCGCGCTCTGCTGCACGAGTATCGCGCGCTCGAACGGGCCAACGCGGACTGAGCGCACATTTGAGCGCCACGTTAGGCCTTGCATTAAGCTACCGCTAAGGGAAATTTGAAATTTAAGGTGTGACCAGTAAACGACACCATTACGTTTCACGCTTCTATCGGTTGGTACTAAGAACGGCCACGCGCACAGGTTTCGTGACACATTTTCAGTGAATCCTAAACCCTTTCAGTGTTCGCTGGCCGCGCTTGCCCGCCGGCCACCGTTGCAGGGTGTGACGATGTGGTGTGCAACGAACTGTAGAGCTTCCAGTTCTCCGGGTCGTGGATCCAACGATGGCTTGTGCACAGACTGCTCGGCGAAGGAGGAATTACTTGGTCTCGGCGAAATTTACATTATAGTTAGCCGATTCGCCGTGATGGCAGAGACACAAAAGCAGGCATCGGTTGTCCGTACCATCTGGCCATTCCTAAAGGCTTGGTGGCGTCGAAGCGCTATTGGATTCCTGCTCGGTGCTGTTCTCGGATTCTGTAGTTCTAGTATCACGCGCATCGCGTCGAAACTGGGCGACATCGCGCTCAAAATCGTCAATACCTTTCTGGGGCCAATTGCGGTTTGGCCCAAGCATGGAAAGGCGACGCTTCTCGCCATCCTGTCCGTAGCCGCGTTCCTTTACGGGGTCCGTGTGATCGCGTTCTTGGTGAGGTTTTGGAGGTCCTGGCGATCCGGACTCCTATCCGGGCTTGGTGTCCTTTGGTTCGTGAGTTCAGGAGCTGCCTTCGCCTGGTTGAGTCTGACCGGGTCTTATCGCTCTTTGCTCTTGTTGGTCTTTGGGGTGGTCGGCACGGTCCTGGTCTGGTTCCGCGATGCGCGCGTGGCGAAGAAGGTAGGAGAGGTTCTTGACACCGATCCGGACCGGCCGATTGAGGAAGCCGGTGAGGACATCCTGAAACGCGGCCCGGTGGTTGCGAGTATCGTGCGTGCGATCGTGAACGACGGCGTTCCTGTCCTTGCGCTCACGGGGGCTTACGGCGACGGCAAGACTTCGGTTCTCAATTTGCTGTCCAAGGAGTTCGAGCGGCGCGATGACCTTATTTTTATCCGGTTTTCCACCTGGCTGCCGACGGACGACAAGACGCTGGTCTCGACGCTTCTGAGTAGCATCGTCGAGAAACTGGAAACGAAACTATTTGTCCCGAAAATCAAGAAAAACCTCGTCGAGTTCTCACGGATGCTCTTCGCTGCCTTACCCAGCGTGCCCGCATCTATCAAGGAGTTGATAGAGAAGCCATCGCAAGACGAGCAAATCGCAGACTTGCAGCGAAATCTGTCGAGGCTTCCAGTCCGGGTCGCTGTGCTGTTGGACGATATGGATAGGATGCAAAGAAATGAGCTGGATGTCTTGTTCAGGCTAATCCGAGGAGTTCCCGAGTTTCCCCAATTGACCTACGTGTGCGCCTTTCATCTTCCAGCGCTCGTTGGAACGTTGCGCGAGGGTGCAACCGAGGAAGCCCGAGAAGAGGCGCAGCAATTCTTGGAGAAGTTCTTTCCAGATCAGATACAGCTTCCTCAAATTGAGGACGCGCTCTTGGCAGTTGAGTTTGAAAAACGGTTCTATGCGATTTGTGATCGGAATCATTTGTTGGCGGAGGCTGAGGAAAGGCAGAAGTTCAACGACGAGTTTCGCACGCTGTGGCAGATGACCCTCAGAGGCCATTTCACGAATTTGCGTCGCCTGAAGCTCTACGCAAACCGGCTGAATCGTTCCCTGCCGGCCGTCGCTGAGGAAGTAAACATCAGAGATTTTGTCTTGCTTGAGCTGGTGCGAATGATGCGTCCCGTCCTGTACGAGGAAATTTACCGCAATGCCCGTTATTTCATGTTTGCGCCGTGGCGTTCTACGGCTTGGCTTCAGATTGTGAGCCCGGATGAAGGAGAAGCTCAGAAGAAGCGAGCTGAGTACTTCAAAGTCTTACTCCAAGGTTTACCAGCGCCCCCGGAGGGGGTGCTGCTTACTGTGTTGAAGGAGCTTTTCCCAACGGTCGATGCGTACTTGAGCGGCAGGGACGTTCCCTCGCGTGTGGCCCAGAATGCAGACGAAGCAGAGCAGCAGCGAAGAATCTATCATCCCGATTTTTTCCCTCGCTACTTCATCTTGGAGGTTCCGCAAGATCTATTCGGAGAGAAGGAAACATCGGATTTCGTCTCGGCGATGAATGAAAAGAGCGATGTGGAAGGATGTGTTGACCTGTTCCAAGCGAAGTACGGGGAACTACAGGAATGGCCGATGAAGAGGTGGGACTTTCTGCGTCGCGTGAAGTCGGCAATGGAAAGGTTCAAGCCAACTGCTGTTGAGGCGTTGCCAATTGCGGTGTCGAAACTGTCCGACAAATTGGAAGCGGAGCCCATTTTGCCAGTGGAACAAACCACGGCCAGGAACATCGTCTTTGCGGCTGCGAATCAATTAAAGGACGGCCCTTCGGTGCAAAAGTCAGTGGAGCGCGTCATTCGAGAAGCTGCATCGGAGGGCTTTGCCACTCAAGTACTGAATGATGGCACTACAGAGAGGAATCGTGAACTACGGAACTGGAGCCGAATTGATGCGAAAAAACTAGAGGGGGCCTTCCGCGAACGGATGAAAGCAAAATACGCTGCCGGTACGGGATTCTCGTTCTTCCCGAGTGACGGTCAAGCTGATTTTGTGCCACTTGGCAGGTGGGGACTTTGCGGGCCGGAAGGACAACAAGAGGTTCAAGAGTACCTGCGGAGGGAATTCGAGACGCGGCACTCAAACATTGGAAATTTTCTGCTTCGATTCTTCCCTGCGGTGAAAATCCATACGACCGAAGATCCGAGGGCCCAAGATCCCGTGGGAACGATTAGGCGCATTTATTTCCCACCGGAAGAACTGGCCAGTTTGATCGACCGCTATGGGGATTCAGCCTCTTCTTCGCCAGACGAGGCTCGTGCGATTCAAGAATTCGAACTTGCGTCCAAGAGCGGGGCGCCATAAATGACTGGGCGGAGACCCTCAGACTCTCCGGCGCTTCGGAGGTTTGTAGTTGACGATCTTCATGCGGCTATCGGGCGAATGCGGCAATTGGATGCTAATTCTTTGAAGCCCTGTCAAACGACGGCACAACCTTTTTCAGAGGGGATTGATTGGCATAAGGTTCAGGAAGCGATTCCTGAGTCGAAGATTCAGGTGGTTCACCCTCACCCGGAAGAAGTTTCCAGTGACTAGGGATACCGAAGTGGCAGGCAAGGCAGCCCGACTGGCCGCATTTACATTCGCGCATTTTACCGTTGTTGTGCATGGCGCGCTCCAATTTCTTTGAGGAGTTGTGTTCGATTTTCGTGAAAAGAGTTTTACGATCGTTGCGCTCCCTATTGATTGTCGGTCGTGTCCTCGCGGGTGTCACTAGCCCACTAGTACCAACCGGATGCATCGGAAAGCACATGAAATTAAAACACTTAGGCGCAACGAGTCGGAACCGTCACGTCAGTGAGTGTTTAGCAGACTTATTATTGAATCCTTCGTAAGTAGGACCTGACCTCTCGGCCAGTTAACGTTGCACGGCAAAAGATTGAAGCGCCCGGCGCCGCTTCCATTGCCTTCAGCAACGCCCTTTTTGGGGTAAGGTTCGTCCCGGAAAATGCCCGGCATCCAAGTCTTCCAGAAGTGTAACGCTAATAATCTTATCTAATGCAAGGTCGATCGCGGGATACTCAACGCCGCGCGGGTAGTTGTCACCACGGTCTGCGGAAATTGTAGTGGCTAGAAACGGCCATAGTGTGGCGGCATAGCTCAGAGGGGCCGCGCTGGCATCCGCGAACTCTGTTCCGGCACACACCAGTCCACATAGTCGACCATCTTCGTCGATAACAACTCCTCCACTCATACCGCGTGCGAATTTGGCTTGAACTTCGAAGCATGGGAAGTTAAGCATCGATGCGTCTCGTTGGACCTCGAATATCTGGCCTACCAATCCCGCTGACGTTGTCGGCTTATCGTCGACGTCAATGTGCTTGTTGCCGCTCGCTCCGGTTGAATGGCGAACCACCGATTCCCGATAACCGAAGGCTACGACTCTCTGCCCTGTTGGTGGAGGAGTAGCACGGCAGCCGGGAGAAATCCAATTTATGGGTCCATCAGGGTCAGAAGCACTATCGAAGGCAAGGTGAAGGATCGCGATGTCGCTGCTTGTTATCCACAACCGGGCGACGTTCCAAAATCGGTAATTTGGACCGGGCAGCACTTGTAATAACTAGTTGGCCTCGAATGACTTGCAGGCGATTGCCCACGGTAGCAGTGGTACACAACCTTAAAGCTGCTTCAACTACGTGTCGAGCGGTCAGTGCCAGATAACCGCCTATTACACAAGCTGTGCCGAGCATATGCAATTCCCAATTCGGAAATGCAACTAGAACCCGCATTGCCACTTGTTCGATTGACCCTCCCGGTGCAGTATCACGAAAAATCGGGACGGTTGGAAGGTTGTGACGCACCCTCGGATCTCCAGTTTACTTGAAGCAAACTTCTTTACATGCAACCAACATCTTCAAAATCTGATGAGTCGGGATCGAAGTTTCGCCCGTACCTTTGCCGCCGATAAGGACATTCATCCCAGGTCCGAGGGATAGATCGAGTCCATTCGGGAGATGACCTTCAACGAGCACTCCCGTGAATTCAGAATGGGTTAGGCCTTCTCGGATTCCATATCATAGTCCCAATCGGCGTCTAGACCTTTGAGTCAAGCTGGGCTATGTCGTATATTCTGGCGATGTCGGTCTCAAAAAATGCAGCGCCATGCGCGAAAAGCACCAAAGGGACCGAAGGTCTGAATAAACGATCTGTACTTCGAGCGCCCGGGAGTCGATGTCATAATAGATGCGTGACAACGAACGATCCGGTCTCGGTACAAAGAATTAGCTGTGCATTCAGGCAGATTGCTCGGAAGGCGAGCAGCCAAAGCAATTCCATCGGTAAGAACCTGATTGCCATAGAAATCTGCCTTAGTCGCTTATCCCCTCGTTTGGATAGCTTGCAAGTTGATCGCCGATCAAATTCACCCCCCTCCCGTGAAATTGCGCGAGTGATATTGAGCCGCAACAGGACACCGATACGACCGAGGAATTGAAAGCGTGAAAGTAGTGGCCGTAACATGACAAACCGTACATCTTTCGACGCCATCTGGCAGCGGATCGTGGACGCCGCTGGCCAGCAATTCAAAACTGCTTCAGGACTGGCCTTTACGTTCGAATTGAAAGGAAATGTGTTGCGGACGAGTCGCACCGAATACAACTTGTCTCGGAAACAATTTGAAAAAGCCTGGGAACTCTTACCTTCTGCTACTCGCAGTGAATTGAATGGACTTATTCGCGGCCCATCATACGTAATCGCTATCCTGACCGATCCGCGAGTTCAAGATCGCGCATGAGCACGCAAAACACATTGCTCCCTGGCGTGAGTGCACGCTATACCTAACTACTTGACGGTTGGGCCGCCGTCAGGCGTACACGCTTTTGCGATTTGTGCGGCATCCTCATTACTTCTTGGCATCGGGTGGCTTTTGTCGGCAACGGAGCACCTGCGCCATAGGGTGACCTCAGCATCTAGTTCTTGGGCGGGCTTACCTTTGATTGCGTCACGTGCGTATTGAATCGCCCAACCCACTTCGAGCTGTTTGTTGCGGTAGTCCTTATAAAAGGCATTCATGCCGTCCACGAACTGGCCCATTGAAATGCTGTCGTAGTCAAACTGGTTGTCACTGAGACACATCTTCTGCAAAATCACTTTCGGGTCGAAGTTGGGGAACTCCTTCACGTAAAGGGGCAAGTTGGATGCGCACGTTGACGTCTGAATTGTGCTTGCGAAATCCATTGCTTTTGCATAGCCGGATACCCAACCCAGTTTGAAACTAGTGTCGAGCTTTTCCCACCAGTAGCCGTCCAAATCGGTTTTATCTGCGGGTAGCGGCGCATTCGGTATGACAAATGCCACCAAGGCGACAAACAGAAGCAGAGGTTTCATGGGCTGGACCCTCCGTGCAGCTGATTCTATCGCATGGATTCTAGCCGCATCTCGGCTCATCGTCCGAGGACATGTCTAAGTTAGTATCGACAGGGCGCGTTGTTCCCTGACAACGAAAAGATAATCGACATGCGAGGGCCTAAAGGTAGGTCCCGGCAGCACTGTCCTCCCGACCATGTAATCTTTTCCCTACAGTAGTACGAAGGTAATGCGATGACCGACGATTCAGCGAGCCAGGCTATCGTCTGGGAGAATCGCTATGAAGAGCACCGCGCCGATCAGTACGCTATTGGCAGGGGTTTTGTTGTTGGGTTGGGCCACGACCGGCTTGGCCGGTGAGCGAAAAACGCTAACCGTTCGCTCGGGAGCGTCCGCTACCCAAGTCAACAACCGTCCTTTCGCTTACACCACTCCAGGGTATTCAACCGCGAATTGCACTAGCAATGGAAATGCGTATGGAACCGTGAATTCTACAAGTCCCACCACAGCAACGGTCAACGCGACTGCCAACTCAACAACGAATTGCTCCGGCTCATATACGCCGCCCTCGACCGTGGTAGGCAACTCCGTGACGATTAACAACTCCGATTGGGTGACGGATATTAATACGGGCGACCTCTACCTGCTCGAATGCACTGCGAACTGGCGCGGCAGCAAATGCTCATCCTTGATCGAGGGTGATATTTTTTCGGCGGAGATTCGCGGGTACGACATGTTCATCACGGGACGCAAAGGTTTGAAGCCGGTGACGATCAAGTACAAAGTTCTGCAATTCAGGCCGGGAGCAGCAATGGTCAAGGCCAGCGCCCCCGTCGCCGCCGCTGCGCCCACTGTCACCTCCAAATACCTTGAACCGGAATCAGCTCACCGCGGATGGAGCCCGATGGAGTCCTATTCCTGGAATTTGTACAAAGATTTGGGCCAGGGAGACAAAGAATACGTCATACAGTTCTGCGACGCACATCCGAGCGGTAGCGCCGGCATACCCAAAGAGAAACCTGCCCACGCCATTGATTGCGCTGGGTTAACCCAAGCGAAAGCGGAATTGGGGATCACCCAGTGAAACTTAGTTCTAGTCACGGCATCAACATCCATGAAGGGAGCCGGACGTGAAAAAGGACTCGCGCTACGAAGCCATCCAGGCCGATTGTGCCATTCGAGCGAAGCTCTGGCAGGAGTACGTGGCCAAGTATCAAAAGGTGCTGGCAGAATCGCCGGAAGCATTCTCGGCGTTCTCAGCCGAGTTCCGCGAACGATGGAAATCAGCCTCACACCATCCCTTCGACCGGAAGGGGTAACAACTGTGGCGCTACACAAGCGTGACAAATGAACTGTGGCATTGCGCCAACGATATCTCTAATGGCTTGGCAAAACGAGGCGTCTAGGTTCGGGAACCAAAACCTCCTCAGTAGACTGAGCAATTAAGAAAAGGACCTGTACCGCCGCGAGCTAACCTGTTGCGGCTTGGATTATAATCCAAAGTATGGACCGTCTGATGTTCCCGCACTTTTATAAGAACGTTAGGCTCTCGGTCGCGAGAATCCCGGAAAGATTCTGGCGGCTCACAGCTCTGATCGCGCTGGCCACAGGAGTTTGCTCACCATCCGGCGCTCAATCCGCGCGACAGTTGGCCCAGAACACTTTCCCCTCTGTTGTCCTTCTGGTGATGAGCGACGCGAACGGCCAACCCCTTTCGTTGGGAAGCGGCTTCTTTGTGGCTGAGGGAGTTGTAGCTACCAATCTTCACGTTGTGCGCGGAGCTTCGTCGGGCCAAGTGAAAATTGTGGGGCAGGACAAGACGTATTTCGTCAACGGGCTAGTAGGTATCAATGCAAACGCGGACATTGTACTGCTGGAAGTATCGGGAACCAAGGCACCGGCCTTGCGGTTGAGCGAAAGCAACGATTTAGCAGTCGGCGATGTAATTTACGCTGTTGGGAATCCCGAGGGGCTGGAAGGAACGTTTTCTCAAGGAATCGTGAGTGGTATCCGAGGTACGGGCGCGGACAAACTTCTTCAAATCACCGCCCCTATTTCGCCGGGAAGCAGCGGAGGCCCGATCATTAATAACAGAGGAGAGGTTGTTGGCATCGCGGTTTCGACGTTTAAGGAAGGGCAGAATTTGAACTTCGCCGTCCCGGCTTCATCGGTTGCTTCGCTGTTGAAGAACAAGGGAAAGCCACGACTGCTCGCAAGTGAGGTAGAAACACATAGAGACGCAAAACTCTCCCCGATTTTTGGCTCTGAGAACACCGAAGGGGTCGTCGGGACTGATTTTCGATGGCTTACTACCTCCTACGGGCAGTCAGTCTCGTTTGCAATATTAAATCGGACCGGATCGCCCGTGCAGCGAGTTCATTTCCTCGTGGTATTTTTCGAGGCAGATGGGAAGCAAGGATTCCGTCCAATCGATTACGTGGAAGGCATAACGTGCCCCAGCGTAGTCATCCTTCCGAATCTACCGAGACGACAAGACGACTTCAGTCCCGAAGGGAGTCCCGAAGGGATTCGCGAAGGGATTCCCGAATTCTGTATGGCTTTGTTGCCACATTCGGGAGTGGCTGCACGCACGCGGAAAGTAGAAATCCGTGTGCTTGATTTCAAGACGCGGTAACCCATATAGGAAATTCGCCATCGTGTCGGCTCTTCGCATAGAGGATGCCCCTGGGTTTAGTTGAAAGTTGAGAACAAGAAGCAGCGGCTCTCGCCCGAACTCAGATAGAGTTCGGGTTGAGAATCCCTTTTTAAGGGAGAGAGCCGCGGTGAGAAACAAATACCAGAGGAAACAGCGCAAGTCCAATCACAAGTGAGGTCGTCGGTGAGCAGGAGTTGATGGTGCGGGTGCCGTTGCCGATGGCCGAGGTGTGGGCGGAGATGCAAACGCAGGTAGAAGAGCTGACCGGGCAAGCCGGGGCGCAGATCCTAAGAGCCATCCTGGAACATGAAGTCACTCGTCGAGTAGGGCCTCCGCATCGCCCAAATCCTACAGCGGGTTGCGTGCGCTGGGGAAGACGGAAAGCTGCGATGAGCGGCGCGGGATAACGTTGTTCCTTCTTTGCTACGGCAATTGGCGAATCTCTGGAGCTGTGACATCAGGTGCGCAACAATCCAGGATCTCATGCCTGCATTTTCCAAGTGGCCGCCAACTGGCCGTATCCCTCCTGAACTTCATAACCCTTTGCTAAGAGAAAGGCACGACACTCGGCATGTAGTTGTGTCCCGTGGATTTCGAGAAAAACCTTCGGGTGGAATTCACTGAGGGCCCTAGTGGAGCCGTCTAAGACTTCACGTTCTGCGCCTTCCACATCGATCTTTAGGATGTCCGGCGGTCGGAGGCGTTTTTCTCCGTAGATGCAGCTATCCAGTGTTGTTGAGGGAACCAATATCTCGCCGTCAGGGGAAAGCTTCGCCATGGAAGACTCCCTAGCGGCGGCCGAGAATCGACGCGTCCCCTCCTTGTTGCTTATCGCAGTTTCAATAACCGTACAATTTAGCGCGTTATTCAGCATAATGTGTCGGCGAAGGTATCGCAGGTTCTGGTCTAGCGGCTCGAACGCGTATACCCTTCCAGTAACTCCCACGCGTAAGCTGGCAATTAGGGAGTAAATGCCAACATTTGCTCCAACGTCGTAGATCACGGCGCCCTGCGTAATGGCGTCTGCGAAAGCACGGACGCGGGCTACTTCAAACGTGCCAACCCAGTAGGCGTTGGGACCTGCGCCTTTGATCCACTTCTTCCGTCGAAGCGGGCCACGCAAGATGCGAACTTCGGTCTCGGGAGGGATCAGAGAAAGCGGTAACCGCAGGATTTTGCCGAGTAATGTTTGTGAGGAAAGCATAGCGGCTCGGGTGGGAACTCGAAGGTATTTCCCCTTGCAGACAGACATTCACCTGCACGAGAAGTCAAAATCTGGAACGGTCATCATGTTGTCACCAAAAGTCGCGCAAAACAAACGAAAATCGCGCCCAGCGTTATGTAGCGTGAAGAAAGACCGCAATTAGTTGGGTGCAGGATTGGGTGCAGCTAAATAAGGAAAAATCGCGCTCCGTTTCTTGCAAGCGACGCCAGATAGGGCACTTAGATTTTTTGCCACGTCGGCTGTTAACCGAAGGGTTGGGCGTCCGGCAGTTGCAATCTCCGAACAACGGTAAACTCCGTCGCCAAAGCTCAATTCTAGCTGCCGGCAGGTTTCTTTTGCTTGTCTTGGTTCTTCGATCTGTTTCTGCATCTTCTCCGCCGCTTCGAGGACAGGGCGATCAAACACCTCAGTATGGCGTTCCTTGGTAACGTGCGGTCTCGAAGAAAATCGGCTCCAGGCAGACGGGCTACCCTGCCCGGTTGTATAAATCGGCGGCGTTACTCGGGTCGCCCTCCTTGCGATGCAGATAACCGTGCAGGAGTTAGCCAAAACAAATCAGACTTGCATGTTTCTCGCAGGGGCCGCCCTTTGCAGTCACTGGTTCTAACGCAAGTGCTTGACTAATTTCAATGCACAGGTGAACGGAGTAGAGCTTGATGCAGAGAAGCTGAACTCAGCGGATACTGATTCAGAAACACCAAACTGTCCGCGGTGCAAACTGTATAGTTAAATCGGTCTGGACGTTCACAAGCGTAAAATCGGCTACTGCAGCGCAATCTGCTAATGAAGCGGCAGGTCCAGCAAAGAGTCTCCGGCCATGATGGTATAACTGCCCAGAACAAGCTTCCAAGCATCCGCTCCATCATCGAAGACAGTCAGATGATCGCGATCAGCCGGGATCGTTCCCACCTTTGACTCGCTTGCCGCGACCGCACCAACACTGAAGGTTGCGGCAGGCGCAAATCAGATACAAGTTACTCGGACAGCGCGAGCCGACCTTCGATATTGAAGTGGCCGCTGACCGTTGGCGCCCCAGTATCAGGCTGGCCGCCACCAATGCTGATGGTGTACTCACCACCGGCAATGATGGGATTTCCATCTTCGGTAACCATGACCAGATCGCGATCCTTCAGGTCGAAGTGGACCTTCTGGCTCGCGCCCGGCCCCAGATGGACTTTCTGGAATCCGCGGAGAGCGATCTGCGGCGCACCCTTGACTGCGGGGAACTTGATGTAGACCTGGACGGACTCATCTCCGGCAACTTTCCCCGTGTTGGTTACCGTGACATCAGCGGCGACAGGTTGTCCCGCAGCTACAGCCTGCGTCGGGACACTGAGGTCGCTGTACTTGAAGGTGGTGTAGCTGAGTCCGTAGCCAAACGGATAGAGTGGCTTGCCTTTGAAGTACCGGTAAGTTCGGTTAGTCATCTCGTAATCTTCGAAGTTAGGCAATTGGCTGACGTCCTTGTAGAAAGTAATCGGCAGCTTTCCACCAGGATTGTTCTTGCCGCTGAGCGTTTCAGCGACAGCAGCGCCGCCTTCTTCGCCTGGATACCATGCTTCGAGAACCGCGTTGGCATGATCGTTGATCCAATTGACAGCCAGGGCGCTGCCATTCAGCAGAACGACGGCGAGCGGCTTGCCTGTGGCTGCTACAGCTTCCACCAGCTCTTCTTCCGGCTGGGGAAGATCGATGCTGATGCGATCCCCACCCAGGAATCCAGGTACGGTCACCGGCATCTCTTCACCTTCGAGCCTGCTGGTGATTCCCACGATTGCAATCACGATGTCGGCGTTCTTTGCCGCGGCGATTGCCTCAGGCGAAGCGCATCGTTGACCTTCGTCCAGATGAGTTGCGCTTGCGGTTTGACCTCGTTCATGGTGCCGAAGGCGAGGCTCAGTGCGGCCTTCTCGCCCTTCACCAGGTGGGCACGGCCAACTGCTGCATCTATGCCTTCGACTCTGCCCAACTGCGCAATTTGCTTGTCGTCAATTGATAATCTTCCGAAGCCATTGGCGCGGACGCCGATGAGGTAGTCGCCAGTCTCAGTGGCCGTGATGAAGCCCGTCCAGCGCACACCAACAGTCTTTTTGCCGGCAACCTCTGCAGGCAAGTTGCCGTCAGTCAGATTGATGTTCGGCTCGGTGCGGCTGACAAGCGCCGGCGCTTCCGGTCCCCTGCCAAACCGGCGCATGGACTCGCTGTAGTCCGCCTTCAGGCCAGGCTTGCCGTCCGGAGTGGTCAGCATCGCATCTGGAACCGGATTCCCCTCATTGCGCAGGAACTGGATCCCCGGTACGTAGGTGATCGTTGCGTTCGGGAACTCCGCTTTCAGTCCTTCCATCACTGTAACGGTATGCGTCGGGTTCCGGCATAGTTGCCGAGCAGCACTGCGGTCTTGTCAGCAAGCGGGCCGACAACGGCGATCTTCTTGATTCCGGTTTTGAGCGGCAGAATTCCATCGTTCTTCAGCAGAACCATGGACTCGTTCGCGAGCTTGCGAGCCAGGGCGCGGTGTTCCGCACTGTCAAGTTCCTTCTCGTCGATCTTGGTGTAGGGAACCATCTCCGGCGGATCAAACATGCCAAGCTTCATGCGCGCTCTGAACAGGCGAATGAGGGCTGTGTCCAGCGTGCTCTCAGGCAGGTAGCCTTGCTGCACTGCATCGATATAGGCCTTGCCGACCGGCTCGCCAGGCTGGTCAGAGAAGCCGCATTCGTTATCCATGCCGCGGATTACGGAGATGGCCGCACCTTGTGCCTGGTTTGGGCGGTAGCGATGATTGGCGGCAATGTCCCGGACTGCGCCGCAGTCCGAGACCACATATCCCTGGAAGCCCCACTTGTCGCGCAACTGGTCCTGCATCAGGTACTGGTTGGCGCATGCGGGCTCGCCATTGATTGCGTTGTAGGCGCACATTACTGAACCGGCCTTGCCTTCCACGATGGCAGCTCGGAACGCAGGCTCGAAGGTATCCACCTCGTCATGTTTGCTCACGTCCACATCGGCAAAGTGACGGGTTGGCTCCGGTCCGCTGTGCACGGCATAGTGCTTGGGTGTAGCGATCGCGCGGTAGTACTTCGGATCTTCGCCCTGCATACCGGTGACGTAGGCAACGCCCATGCGGCCGGTGAGGAAGGGGTCTTCGCCGTAAGTTTCCTGTCCACGGCCCCAGCGCGGGTCACGGAAGATGTTCAGGTTGGGGGACCAGAAATCCAGGCCTCCGCCAATAAAGGCCGCCCGTCGGGTACGTGCATCCTGCACATATTTAATGCGGCCCTCAATACCGATCTGGGTCGCCATGACATGGATGTTCGACGTATCGAAGGTCGAAGCCAGACCGATTGGCTCTGGATACTCAGTTACACCCGGGTCGATGACGCCGTGGAGCGCCTCACTCCACCATTGGTACGCAGGAATGTTGAGCCGCGGAACTGCGGCGGATTGGTTGAGCATTTGCGAAGCCTTCTCCGCCAGGGTCATGCGATGCACCAGGTCAGCAGCACGCTGTTCCGGTGACAAACTTGGATTCATGTAGGGGAGTTTCGCGGTATCCTGGGCAACTGCAAACTGCATAAATGAGCCAAGGAAAAACGATCCCGTCCACGCAACCAAGCCTGCAACAACTCGTGTCATACGTATCTTCATGTGATATCTCCAGGTAAAGTGTGGCGACCGCCAAGCTCCACCGCGAGAAATCCCGATGGAGCGCAGTATCGGATTCTTTCAACAGATTGCGCCCTGTTTCATTGGAGCCCGCCCGACGGATGCGGTTTTGCCTCAGGCCCAGTTGTAGATGACTTTGAAACCTGCACCATCCTGTAGGGTGCAAGAATGACGGGCCCTGCCAAGCCATACGGTTGTACCAGACCGCGTTTCGCAAATGCGTCGTCGATCTTCAACAGATGCGAAATGCATGAGCGCATTGGCCAAATGCCGGGCGTGCGAGGGGGGAGTGTAATTGAGTTGGAGCGTCCTGAGGTTGGCTCCCGATCAAGGCAATGGATGATGATTTCATGGGTGGCCGGGTTCCGCCAGACTTTGAACCTCATTGCAACGGTTCGGCCCAATGCGTTGAATCTCGACAAGGTTTCGCCTTTCTGTTGGTCACACATGGACTGGGAGGAGCCATTTCGAGCTGGTGGTTTCCGAATGAAGCCGATAGAAAATTCGTCAGCGTTATAACGGTCGCGACCAATCGTGCCTTAGAGCAGGTGCGCTGTGAAGTGCATAACGGAGAGTTTCCCTGTTAGGTTTTGTTAGCCCATCTAAAGTGCTTGAAATCAACGATGTTAGCACCTTGACTGCGGGGAGGATTTCCGACAGTCTGATCGACGGTAGGATCATAGTTAGGTTCGCAAGCTGATGACGACATCTTCTGTAGCGGAATTGAAGGCGGGATCGGAATGCCACTCCTCAATATCGACAATCTGGAAACGACATGGACCCCAGCCAGCGAAGAGGACTTCACTAATGTCCGAAGGCAGCTTGAGAGGATCTTGGAGGATTCGCATTTCAAGGGAAGCAAGCGATATACGCGCTTTCTGCGTTTCATTGTCGAGGAAGCCCTAAGCGGAAATTCCGGCGGAATCAAGGAACGCTCGCTCGGCATCGCTGTGTTCGACCGCCCACTGGACTACGACACATATTCTGATTCCATTGTTCGGGTAGCGGCTTCGGAGGTACGGAAGAGAATAGCGCAGTATTACGACACACCGGGTCATGACCATGAATTGAGAATCGGACTGCCCTTGGGCTCGTACACACCGGAATTTCGGTTGGGAAGGCACCACGCTTCTGGCGCAACGATGGTCCATGCAGATAACGGCTTGCGAACTCTCGAATCAGGATTGGCGTCCTGGACGGAGGACGTATCGAAGAAAAGTGAATCTCAAGCTGGAAGACTCCTCAATCGCCGAACCTCGATTTACCTGCTGATTCTGGCCGCGGCTTGTGTTGGCGCCGCACTTTTGGGGCGGGTCGCGCTTCGTACTCCCAAGGAAACCAATGCCCTTTCCGCTCTTTGGGGACCGGTAGTTGAGAAGACGGATTCCGTTGTGATATGTGTCGGGCAAGTCAGTTCACAAACCCCACGGGCTACCTCGGAGTCAGCTCAAGTGGCCACACCGACCGAGACCGGCTTCTCACCAGACATTCTTTTAATTCGAGATGCTGCCTCGGCCTCCCAGGTCAGCGCTGTGCTCGGCCGGATGGGTGGCAATCCTCGAATGCTCGGGGCTGCCTCGACTAATTTCACCGATCTTCAAATCACATCTGGGGTGTTCATCGGTGCGTTCAACAATCCATGGACGTTGCGTTTGCAGGCGCCTCTCAGGTACCAGTTTGTTCGAAACGCAACCGATCAAACCTACGCGATCGTTGACACACAACACCTTGACTTGCGTCTCTATCAGATCGACAAAACCAAACCATATAACCAGTTGACTCAGGATTACGGAATAGTTGCCCGATTTCTGAGCCCAACGACGGAGCGAGAAACAGTGATCATCGCCGGGATCAGCGCCAACGGAACTCTCGCGGCAACCTCGATGGCTACCGATGAGCGCTTTTTCGAAGAGTTGGCCCGCACCGCGGGCAAAGGCGTGGCGAAGAAGAACCTTGAAATTCTTGTGTCAACACAAGTAATCGACAATCGCACCGGTCCGCCCAAAATCCTCGATGTTCAGTATTGGTGAACAGGTTCATTCAGCGTTCGGCTACTATAGCCTGGTCTCGATGATATGGACGAGCCGCCTGCCAGTGCGCGCCGGTCACCAGGATGGCGAGCTCAGAAAGCTGCGTCGGCAGGCTCGTGCCGAAGCGGCAAAACGCGCCTAAAGCCTGCGCGCGGTCGGCAAGCCCGGGACTCGGCAGCCACACCAGCAACGGGCCGACGACGCGGCCACGCGGACCTGCCAAGATGGCGTCATAGACCTTGCGCTGCTCGGGCGCGAGTTTCTCGGGATCAAGATGGGGCACGCGTGACATATAACTCCTCCGTGGTCGCCTTCGAGAACAGAGATTAACACCAGAGACCCGCGTGCGCTTCGAGGGCACCACCCCGGAAGCTACGACCCTCTCCCCGGGCTGCAAAGTGTGACCATTCTTGGCGACATGATCTAGGCTGGAGGGCACGCTGGCATGCCGGTTGCGGAAAAGGCCTCGATCAAGGAACCGTTTGCCGCGACCAAGAAGGCCTCCGTGTGGGTCGAAGTGTCCGGCATTGTTCGCACCGTACAAATCCAGACGAATTACTCGATTTTGATTTAGCCGATGAGGGACGGCATCTGTCGGTAACCGTGCACGAGGCTCTGCCCCTTGCTCCAGACTCCTTGATCGATGCCAAGATTCAAATCCATGGCGTGGTTCGGATTATTGGGGTCCTGTTAACCCGACTCTATAGGTGTGATTTAAATCACAGCGAAAGAATACGTCGTCGGTTTAGCGCGAATTCCTAGCCGCGCAGGAGAGCCGGTGCGATTTCCCGCCACTCTGCTAACGGAAGTGACCGCGGGTTTGCTGAAAGAACTTGGACGCAAACGTGGTCCGCGCCGGCGGAGTGATGGGCGCGAATGCGGTTGCGGATTGCGTTCAGATCGCCCCAAGCGATAATGCTATCGATCAGGCGGTCACTCCCACCATTCTTGATGTCCGACTCGTCGAAGCCCAACCGGAGGAAGTTGTTCGTGTAGTTCGGTAAGGCGAGATAAATGCCAAGGAAATCCCTGGCAATCTTCCGTGCCTTCGCCGGATCTGTCTCCAACACGACCGCTTGCTCTGGACACAAGTATGGACCCTGCCCCAGTATCGCGCGGGCCTGAGCCATGTGCTCCGGGTTCACGTTGTAGGGATGTGCGTCGTCAGCTCGCTCCGCGGCAAGCTTCAGCATTTTTGGTCCGAGTGCCGCCAGAAGTCGGATTGGCTTGATGGACGGAGGCACCGCCTGATAAAGAGCTTGATCCATGGCATCCAGATATGCCCGCATCGTGAAGACGGGCTTCTCATAACGATGCCCGCGTAATTTCTCGACCAATGGAACATGGCTGACGCCTCGGCTAAGGTTTCTGGCCCGCCGCCATCGCGACAGGATCCCGAGCATAGATGTTCGCAATTCCAGTGGCGATTACGGTTCGCTTTGTTCCTGCCAACAGGACACTCGCGTGGGTGAGCGCTTCACGTCCTGTGGCTTCGCCAAACCAAATGGCTCCGAAGCCGAGTTGCTCCAGTTCCGCAGCCGCTTCTTGCGCCTTGGCAGCCGGGCAGTGCTCGAACTGGAATGTCCAGATCCCGATGGATCCGAGTTGTATCGATGTTTGCGTCAACGTTCGGTCCGCTGTATCCAAGATGGAGTCTGTTCTTGGCGCTGTTAGTATAGACGATTCCACCCCTCCTCATATCACACGCGATACTTGCCCTATCGTTGTCCGCCCCCGAACCTGCGACGCGGAGTCCTCGATCGACTCCTCGGAGGTTATACGATATAGGTAATATTACTAAATATGATATACATTTTCATTGAAGGTAAAATGCTGCCATATAAAGAACTCTACCGCTCCTGCATACTTGAGACCAACCCGGAAGACCTCTTGAGGCTGATTCACGAAACGGAGGATGCTATCGTTTTGCGCTTGAAAGAAATAGCCCATGATCCTTGGGGAGCGAGAGAGCGCAATGAGATTTCAGAGGCAAAAGCAGACCTATTCTCGATAAAATCCAGAAGACTCGGCTCGCCTGACCTACCACAATCGGCTTGAAAATATTTAGAAGACTAGGCTCTGGCATGATTCTGTTCGTTAAGTGAACGGAGAACGCTCCTTATCGCGCTGCGCGGTCGCTAGAGGGCCGCCCCGCCCCTTCCCTCCTGGGGTCCTCCCATCAACTACAGAGAATACCTGATTGGCTTGCTTCTCTTATTTAGTAGGCTTCCGCTGTCATGGCGACTTGGATTCTTCGCTGTAAAAACTGTGAGAACGAGTTTGAGCATTCCCGCACTGTGGACTACGAATTCCCTCGTCTACCCGTCGAAGCACAGCCTGAAGAGCTTGGCCCCAACACCTGCCCCACTGTGCAACTACTGCAATCTATGAAAGATCGGACTTGATGCACCGCCCCTGATTGTACTTGGGGCAAACGCGAAGACCTTGGGCTCGTGGAAAGAAGATCGATCTCAGATGATTAGTCATGCTCATCCGGAAGTTGCAAGACTTGGAGTACGTCGTTTTCGTTGATTCTGACCGCCGATACGTCGATTGTAGCCCGGGCGTCTGCGACCTTCTCGACTACAGCCGGCCTGAAGTCCTGAAAAAACAATCGACGATATCAGCTTCAATCTACGCGGAGAAGTCAGCACCCAGAACATTGTATTTCTCTACTGTTTCCCCTTGGGCGCCGCTTGCCCCGGCGTAGCGGAAGTCGGATCCAACGGCTGGACAAGTTCAATATCAATTGTGAGAGTGATCTCATCGCCGACCATGGGCACCATACCAGTCATTCCAAAATCAGTGCGTTTAATTTTGGTGCTTGCTGAGGCACCCATGCGGGAGGTCCCCATTGCTTTGATGGCTGGCGAAGGACCATCGACGTCGAGAACCACTTCTTTGGTTACGCCGTGAATCGTAAGATCACCCGTGACCTTGAGCTTGCCGGGGCTGGCGATCACAACCTTCTTTGACTTAAACGTGATGGTCGGATATTTCGCGACATCAAGAAAGTGATCGCTGCGTACATCGTTGTCTCGCATTTCAACCCGAGTGTCCACGGAACTGGCGTCAATCACAACGTCAACCGAAGCTTTGGTGGGATCAGAAGGTGAATACTTGAGTTCACCCGCAACTTTTGTAAAGGTTCCCCGAACGGTAGAAATTCCCAAGTGTTGCACAGAAAACTGGGCGGCGGAGTGGGGGGGATCCAAATGCCACGTGTCGGATTGAGCCGCTGCAGAAGCAACGGTGAGAAGAATATACAACCAAAGGTGTAGATTATTACCACCGCCTTGAGCAACGTAGCTTTGAGCATGGTCGTCACAGGTTCCTTTCTTTTCTCTTCCTTAAGGTCGTAGCTTTTCGAGACAGCTTATCTCAAGCCGTGTTTATTTTGTAGGCTATCGTCATCAGTTCGGGGAGCGTCGGAGGTACGCTGGCTGCTAAGTCCAGGTAGGGGGTCAGGCCGAAGAATGCCGCGATTCGCGCTTCGCGTCCGGGAAAAGGAGATCTTACTGAGGCATTTGCGAGCTAGGCGGTTTGGTCCCAGGCAGCCCGCGAAAAGAGCAAACCCGCCCATCGACGAGGCCTTCTTCCGTGCAGCGCTTAACGTTCCCTGGTAACGCGCAAATATCGTTCACGGAAATCAGCAGAGAATTCCGAGAATATTTCTGGCGATTCTTGGAGCACCTTCTGATAGTTGGCCACGCATTCCTGCCAGAGTTTCGCTCGGGTAGCGCACTCCGCCAGGGTGTCTGCTTATAGCGTTCCTGAGATACGGCGTTGGCCTTCATCCTCGATCCCCTTTTCGAATGACAGTCTGAGCCACCGGATGGTGGGAAGGTCAGGGAACCGGTGACAAGGATACGCGATTCGACAAATCCGACTTCCGCAATATCGTGCCGCGATTTTCAGCCGAGAACCGCGAGGCCAATCAGGAGGTCGTCGATTTGATTGCCGCCTTTGCTTCTTCACATCCTCTCCAAGGCCGGTCAAAACAAGACTGGCAGGTCCGGTGAACTGTCGATTGCCGAAGCCATGCACCAACTACACGAGATCGTGCCTCCGGACGCGGAGCTATGGTGTCGGCCAGAGGCCATGGTGCAGGACGGCGCTCCGCCGAGGAGATTTTGGCTACGGCCAACCAATGTGGATCGGACTTGATTGTTCTCGGCGTTCGTGGCTTGGATGCCTTGACGGGAGGTCTGACAGAAGCTCGAGAGAGCGCAACCTACCGAGTTTGAAGAATTTGATGAAGCCCCGAACGGAGACTTCTCAATGGCGACTTCTCAACTGCGCACTTTGTATATTGAATACAATATAGTATCGTTCTCGCGCTTCTTACATAGCGCCACGTTTTCGATTGATTGTGATGGCGTGTTGTGATTTCAGATCGCAAATCGGTGGTTTGAATGCCTTTGCCAAGTTGCTGGCGTCCGAGTTTCTTCGGTTTCTCCATTCGCACAAGTCGTTCACGGACGAACACCAAGGCTTGTTTGACTCCTGACAGTTATTCGTTGTCTCGACGGATTCTCGCGGTCGGCGCTGCTTTTGCGATTTGGGCTCCGATGCTCGCTGCGCGTCTGACTGGCAACTTAGACGATTCGAATTCGGCGCTTAAACCTTTGGTAATAATGTACGAAACGGATCGCAAGAGTCTGGCGCAGATGTACGACGATCCCTTTTCAGAAGTACGACGCGCGAGATTTCGGGAATTCTACGACGAGTGGCAGAACACATTGGAGAGGATCGACTTCGAAAAGCTTGACCAGGAGGGCCGCGCCGACTACCTCCTGCTTCGAAATCATTTGGGGGAGCGGCTACGCGACTTGGCGATACGCGAAAAGGAGCATGCAGAGATCTGGCCGCTGATTCCGTTTGCTAGGACGATCATCGATCTAGATGAATCGCGTCGGCGCATGGAAGTTCCGAAAGCCGAGAACGCCGCACGCGATCTTGCGGAGATGGTAAAGACCATCGCGCAGACGCGGGCCGCGGCGGAAGCGGGTTTGGCGCAAGATGCCGACACGAAAACGACCTCGATGAACACGCCAAAACAGACATCGAAAGACAATTCAGGTGAGCTGAAGCCGATTCGTATGTCGAGGTTTGTAGCGAGTCGAGCCGCCCTTGCAGTACCCCGACTGCGCGACCTGTTGAAGCGGTGGTTTCAGGCCTACAACAGCTATGACCCTCAGTTCACTTGGTGGGTCGCCGAACCTTACAAGGAGGCCGACCAAGCGATCGATTCGTACGAAGTCTTTCTCAAAGAGAAGTTAGTCGGCATCAAGACCGACGACAAAACCACAATCATCGGCCAGCCCGTCGGAGAGAAGGAAATCCGAGCAGAACTGGCCGCAGCGATGATTCCCTACTCTCCACAGGAATTGATCGCACTGGCCAACAACGAATTGGCCTGGTGCACCCGTGAAATGCTTAAGGCGTCGCGAGAGATGGGTTTCGGCGACGATTGGCATGCGGCTCTGGAACACGTGAAAGAGATGCATCCGCCTCCAGGTAAGCAGCCAAAAGAAATCCAAAAACTCGCACTGGAAGGAATCGACTACGTTGAGTCGCATAACCTTGTGACCGTTCCCGAACTCGCTAAGGAGACCTGGCGATGGGACATGATGACGCCGGAACGGCAACTGGTGAATCCGTTTTTTACGGGCGGCGACGTGATCAGCATCTCGTATCCCACCGACACGATGACATTCGAACAGCGCATGATGAGCATGCGCGGGAATAACACTCCGTTTTCACGGTCGACGGTATTCCACGAACTCATTCCCGGGCACTACCTGCAGCAGTTCATGAACGAGCGGTATCGAACGTATCGCGAGGTCTTTGACACGTCTTTCTGGAGCGAGGGCAACGCATTTTATTGGGAAATGCTGCTGTGGAACCTGGGATTTCCGCGAACTCCGGAAGAACGCGCGGGAATGCTGTTTTGGCGAATGCACCGTTGCGCGCGAATTATTTTCACGATGAACTTTCATTTGGGAAATTGGACACCGCAGCAGTGCGTGGATTTTCTGGTGAGCGCTGTGGGGCATGAACGCGACAATGCGTCCGCGGAAGTCCGGCGATCGTTCAATGGCTCGGTGCCGGCGTTGTATCAATCGGCGTACATGCTGGGGGCGTTGCAGTTTCGGGCGCTGCACAAGGAGCTGGTCGAGTCGAAAAAGATGAGCGATCGAGAGTTTCACGATGCCATCCTGCATGAAGGACAGATGCCGATCGAAATCTTGCGTGTGATTCTGACGAAGCAGAAGGTTGGGAAGGATTTTCAGACGAGTTGGAAGTTCTACGGACCGATTCCGGGGGTCTCGGCTGCACAGTAAGACCCGGCGAGGCAGAAACGCGCGTGCGAAAAGATCGACTGTGGAAGCGTCGGGAGACCATGCCACTATAAATTCGAGAAGGCATAATTTTTGCCGATGGGTCCCGTGAAACCATTCCCAATGGAGCACGTCGATGAATTGACGACGCTGACGGTTTATCCGGGACGCGATGGCTCGTTCTCGTATATGAGGACGATGGGATTCGTTTCGTCATCGGCACGACGAATGGACGGGTGCGGATCGATTGGAAGGATTCGCCGAGGACGTTGACAATGACGCTGGAGCCCGGCCAAGAATTTTGAGGTGCGTGTCGGAGACAAAGAGATGATCGTCGAATTTCGAGGGACGCGTGTCGAGGTAAAAGTCTAATGGCGTTTGGCGCGTATGCACCTCTTCGCTGCACTTCCGAACCGGTCTGGAACCGTTTATTGGCGCTGGCGGCGCGGTAGGTTTTCGCGGTCTTCGTGAAGCTCGTAGCCGGGCGGCGGCGTAACTCCCAACAAATTCTCGACGAAGTAGTCCCAGCGCCGGCGCACAAGATACAGATTGCCGCCTTCACCGTGGTACATGTTGGGAACGATGAGCATGTCGAAGTTCTTATTCGCTTTCATAAGCGCATCGGCGAAGCGCATGGTCTCAACGACATGAACGTTGTCGTCGATGTCGCCGTGAACGAGCAGGAGATGCCCCTTTAGGCGGTCGGCCATCGTCACGTTCGATTGCTCGGCGTAGTCGGGACCGATTGGATAGCCTTGATACAACTCGTTCCACCAGGCTTTATCGAGCCTCGCGTCGTGATCGCCCGAGATGGAAACACCGACTTTATAAAAATCGGGGAACGCCAACATCGCGTGGGCCGACCCGTAGCCGCCTGCGGAAGTGCCGTAGATGCCTACGCGATCGATGTCCATGTATGGGTATTGCGCCGCCATCTGCTTGATCATCGCGACGTGATCTTCAAACGCTCCGCCGAGATTGCGGTAGGAGAGCTCGTGGAAGGCTCGCGAACGCCCTGTCGTGCCACGTCCATCGACCATCACTGCGACGAAACCCAGTTCGGCGATTGCTTGCTGCTGAACCCGCAACGTCCCACCAAACGTCTTTGGAACGAAGAAGCCTTGCGGTCCCGTATAGACCATTTCGACGATCGGGTACTTTTTCGATGGGTCAAAAGTTGAAGGACGCCAGATCAAGCCGTATAGATCGGTTGTTCCATCGGCCGCTTTGCCATGGAAGGGTTCCGCGAATTTCCAGCCGTCCTTTTGGAGCTCAGCGACGTCGCTTTGTTCCAGCACTCGGACCTGCGAGCCGTCCTTGAGATCGCGAAGAGTGGTTTGCGTAGGGAGGTCGGCGCGTGATGCATTGTCGACGAAACGCGTGTAGTCGGGCGAGATGCTGACAATGTGATCCGCATTTTCAGGCGTCAGCAAAGTGAGATTTTTGCCGTCGAGTCCGACCGAATACAGATGTGTTAAATAAGGGTCTTCGGACTTTTCCCGGCCGCCTGCCAGAAAATAAATTCGCCGTTTTTTTTCGTCGATGTCGACGATCTGGCGCACCAACCACGGCCCTTGCGTGATCTGGTTTTTCAGCGCTCCGGTCTTTTGGTCATAGAGGTAAAGGTGGTTCCAGCCATCGCGTTCTGACGACCACACAAACTCATGCGACTCATGCAAAAATCTGAGAAAGGTTTCGCCGGGGTCGACGTAGTCCTTCGCCGTTTCGCGAATCAGAGATCGGGCCTCTCCTGTTTCGGCGTCAACGACGCGGACTTCGATGCTCTTTTCGCCACGCTCCTCCGCTCGATAGTAGAAGCCCTTGCTGTCCGGGAACCAGTCGAAGTCAGGTCCGCCCTGGAACTGCATCTCGATCGCATCCACCTGGACGTCGATGCGCTTCTGTTTTTGCAGATCGAAAAGGACTGGCTGCGCGTGGGGCAGGACTTCGCCGGGCAACGGATAGACAACGGTGAACGCTTTCGGCCGAAGCTGCCCGGGCGGAACAAACTGCAAATTCGTGAAACGCCCCGCAGATCGCGTGTCCATGCGATAGGTCAACAGCTTCGACGAATCCGGCGACCATAACACTTCGGCATGTTGTTTCAGATCTTGTGTACCCTGCTCGACCATCGGGCGCAGCGAAGGGATTTCCGTGGCATAGCCCCAACCCACTTCGCCGTCGCGCGTCAATTGAACAATTTCACCTGTAGGGACAGAACGCACAAAGAGATTGAAGTCTTTGACGAAGGCAATCCAGTTTTTATCGGGTGAGGCCTGTTCGTATTGGCTTGGTGTTGCATTGGCGCGGTCGGCTCTGCATTCGTACGAGTCGAGCGTGCAGTGCCATTCGTTCTCATCGATACGGAAATGAATCGATTTGCCATCGTCGGAAAATTCGAACGAGTCGAACGGAAGTTGCGTCGGCTTGATTTCGCGCTTTGTTTCCGTCGTCAGTACCGTCGCCAATCGTGCGTGATCGAAAGCAGGTTTAGTCTCGCTCTGCGCCGGATCGACAAGCAGAAATGCAGTGCCCTTCTGGCTCGTCTTGGAGTACCAGAATCGATTCGTCTTCGCGATCCAGTGCGGCGTTACGTCGGCGACGTACTCGTGATGACGCAGATTGCCGCCCAGGAATTGTTCAGCGCGCTGATACTCTTGAGTCGTGCCTTGGGCGCGGCAGGGGGCTGCCTGGATTCCGAAAAATAGAGGTGCCAGTAAGATGAACAGGAACGGTCGGCGTAAAATCATAGGGCGAGGAGCCTCTTTGATAGGCGGTCAGCAGCGTCCGAGAGCGAGAGCGTTTGCGTGGAACGAGTTCCGGGTACTGCCAAGCGTTCCGAAGTCGAATGAACCGCGCGACGCGGGTATCGCTCCGCTCCGTTCGCAAATGTAGTTGCCCGACAACGCAAACATGTATATTGTATGCAATGAATGGCGTCAAGCTCTTCCGCCTGAAGTAGGGCTCGGGGTAGGCGGATTTGCGAGATGTCGTGGAACGATAGGTCGCAATCCCTGCTCTCAACGAGATGAAGCGCGCAACCGACCAGCTCAGCGAACGGTCCGCGGCGGCCACGGTCCGATCCAATGGCCACCACAGCGTCGACCGCATCCGTGTCGTGGATTCGCATACGGGCGGCGAGCCGACCCGTGTAATCGTATCCGGCGGGCCCGTCCTTCCTCAACCCACCATGGCTGGCCGCCTCGAGGAATTCCGGCGCCACCACGATCATTTGCGCGACGCCCTTGTGAACGAGCCTCGCGGCTCGGAAGTTGTTGTGGGTGCAATGATTACGGAGCCGGTGAGTCCTGGCAGTACTGCTGGCGTCCTCTACTTTAATAATGTCGGCTATTTGGGAATGTGCGTTCACGGCACCATCGGCCTGATCGTCACGCTCTCTTACCTCGGACGAATTACCCTCGGAGAGCACAAAATCGATACCCCCGTGGGCACGGTCACAGCAACCCTCCATGATACCGGCGAAGTCACCGTCGCCAACGTTCCCAGTCGGCGCACTGCGTCTCGAGTTGGCATTCATGTCCCAGGGTATGGCACCGTACGAGGCGACATCGCCTGGGGCGGCAATTGGTTTTTCCTGGTTAACGATCACCCGTTCGAACTGAAGCCCAGCAATATCGACGAGCTCACGCAATTCACGTGGACGATCCGGCAAGCACTCGAGAAAAACGGGGTGCGAGGCACCGACGGTGCGGAAATCGACCACATCGAACTCTTCAGCCCTTCGGCGATCGCAGGAATCGACAGTAAGAATTTTGTGCTATGCCCTGGGAAAGCCTATGACCGCTCGCCCTGCGGCACCGGCACCAGCGCTAAGCTCGCTTGCCTCTACGCCGATGGCAAGCTCCAACCCGGCGGCGTCTGGCGGCAAGAAAGCATCGTCGGCAGCGTCTTCGAAGGACAGATCCGCATCGAAGGTGGCGATGTTATCCCCGTCGTGAAGGGCTCGGCATTCATTACGTCCGAGGGTGACTTCATTTTCGATCCGCGTGATCCATTCCGCTACGGCATTCAAGCATGAAATCGTCGTATGACGTGTTGCTCGTAGGCGCCGGAATCGTCGGCGCTGCATGCGCATTCGAACTTGCGAAGGCGAAGATGCGCGTCGCGATTGTCGATCGGAGTTTTCCTGCCTCGGGTGCGACCGGCGCGTCGATGGGTCACCTCGTCGCTATGGACGACTCCGAAGCGCAGTTTGCTCTGACGCGCTACTCGCAAGTGCTGTGGCAGGAATTGCGCGATGCGTTGCCCTCGACGATCAAGTTCGATAGTTGCGGCACGATTTGGCTCGCATGTGACGAAGAGGAGCTTGCCGAGGCCCGGCGCAAGGAGGCCTACTATCGCGAGCGGGGCGTCGCCGCTGAAATTCTGGATTCCGCCGCGGTCCACGATGCTGAACCAAATCTAAGAACACCGATGGCCGGCGGCCTCTTGGTCGAAGGCGACGCCGTCGTCTACCCCCCGGCTGCAACTGCATTTTTTCTCGAGCAAGCGGCGGCGCTCGGCGCTACCGTCATTCTCGATCGCGCCGTTCGGGCCCTCGGCAATTCTCGCGCCCTGCTGGACGATGGGACCGTTCTCTCGGCTGCGAAGCTCGTCAACGCCGCCGGTTGCAGAGCTCCCGAGTTGACCGAAGGCATTCAGGTAAAGCCGCGCAAAGGCCATCTTGTCATCACCGATCGCTATCCCGGTGTGATTCGCCATCAACTCGTCGAGCTCGGTTATCTAAAGTCAGCCCACTCGGTCACCGCGGATTCGGTCGCGTTCAATTTGCAGCCGCGAAAAACCGGGCAAGTCCTCATCGGCTCATCACGCCAGTACGGCGCCGTGGACGAGCGCGTCGATGCCGGTATTGTGTCGCGCATGCTCGATCGAGCGTTCGAATTCGTGCCGAAGCTAGGTTCGCTGTCCGCCATTCGTGTCTGGACTGGCTTCCGCCCCGCTACGCGCGATAGCCTGCCTCTGATCGGACCTTGGGAGAAAGATCCGAGCGTTTTACTCGCCACCGGACACGAAGGGCTCGGAATCACCACATCGCTTGCGACAGCGAAACTCATCCACGCGCACATCGTCGGCTCCGACCCCGCGATTCCCTTGGCACCGTACCTTCCATCGCGTCACATCCTGACGGAAATCCATGCGTAGCGAAGCGGCAACAACCGGGATGATCACGGTGCGCGTTAACCGGCAACCGATGCGAGTGGCACCTGGCACCAGTGTCGCGGTTGCGGTCCTAACCGCGCAGAGCGAATGCCGCATCTCCGTCTCAGGCCAAAGGCGGGGTCCTCTTTGCGGCATGGGCACGTGTTTTGAGTGCCGCGTGACCATCGATGGAAAGCCGCACCAGCGTGGTTGCCAAATACCTTGCCGCGAAGGAATGGAGATTCGTTGCGATGAGTAGCGCTTCCGCGACGAGCGTCGATATTGCCGTGATCGGCGGCGGTCCCGCGGGAATCGCAGCGGCCGTAACGGCAGCCGAATCGTCGCGGGATGTCGTTTTGATTGACGATAACTCAAAACCTGGCGGACAAATCTGGCGCCAAGGCACGAAGGCACTGCACTCTCGTCATGCGGCGTTCTGGTTCGAACGGCTCGGGAAATCGCGTGTCCGGACGATGCATGGCGCTCGCGTCATTCAGGCTGAGCGCCGTGAGCTACATATCGAAACCGATGACTCGGTCTCGCCGCTCCGTTTCGAAAAGCTCATCCTTGCGACCGGGGCTCGTGAGTTGTTCCTTCCCTTTCCGGGCTGGACCCTGACGAACGTAGTGGGCGCCGGCGGATTGCAAGCGCTTGTGAAATCCGGCCTCGATGTGACAAAGAAACGCGTCGTGGTCGCCGGGACTGGCCCGCTCTTGCTGGCGGTAGCCGCATACCTATGTATCCACGGCGCCGAAGTGGTCTGCATCTGCGAACAAGCACCGCCGTTTGCGCTCGCCACTTTTTCCGCGACCGTGCTGCGCTTTCCGGCAAAAGTATCCGAAGCGGTCAAACTCCGCCTCGCAAGTCGTCAGGCAAGCTATCGCACCAATGCGTGGCCCGTCGCCGCGATCGGCAAAGAACGTCTTGAAGCAATTCGAATCTCCGAGAATGGTCGCGTGCGTGAAATCGATTGCGACTATCTCGCCTGCGGTTTTCATCTCGTGCCGAATACAGAGTTAGCGCAACTGCTCGGATGCCAGCTGGAAGACGGCTTTGTCGCCACCGACGAATATCAGCAGAGCTCAATCGCAGACTTGTATTGTGCGGGCGAACCAACAGGAATCGGCGGCATGGAGCTCAGCATTCTTGAAGGCCGCATCGCAGGTCATGCCGCGACGAACAAAAAAGACGAAGCTTCGCGCCTCTTCACTGATCGCGCCCGTTATCGCAAGCTTGCGTCGGCCATGCAAAGAGCGTTCCGACTGCGGGCGGAACTCAAGGGTCTGCCGACGGAAAGTACTCTCGTCTGCCGCTGCGAAGACGTCGCGCTCGGTCGCATACGCAAACACACGTCGTGGAAAGCGGCGAAGTTGCACACGCGCTGCGGCATGGGGCCCTGCCAAGGACGCGTCTGTGGCGTCGCCGCACAATTCTTGTTTGGCTGGAGTATTGCCGCATCGCGTCCACCTGTATTTCCCGCGCGATGCGCAAGTTTGGCTGTCTCTTCACAAGCTCATGGAGGATCACAATGAAGTGGAATGGCGTAATGCCTGCGATCACAACTTGCTTCAAATCCGGTACGCAAATCGATCACGGGTTCATGACCGCACACGTGCAGTGGCTTGTCGACAATGGATGCACCGGCGTCGTCGCCCTAGGTTCGCTGGGAGAAGGCGCGACACTGAATTTCGACGAAAAAGTCTCGATCTTGAGCAACGTCGCGAAGGCGCTCCATGGAAAAGCGCCCGTCGTCGCGGCGATCTCGTCGCTCACCACTGCCGAGTCGGTGAGCTTGGCCAAAGCGGCACGCGACGCCGGTTGCCAGGGCTTGATGGTTCTTCCGCCGTACGTGTACAAAGGCGACTGGCGTGAGATGAAGGCTCACGTCGCTGCCGTGTTGCAAGCGACGCCGCTGTCGTGCATGCTTTACAATAATCCCATTGCCTACGGCACCGATTTTCTGCCAGAACAAATCCAGGAATTGGCCGGAGAATTCGCGAATTTCCACTCGGTGAAGGAGTCCAGCGCCGATGTCCGTCGCGTCGCGGCCATTCGCGCGCTCGTCGGCGACCGCCTAGCCGTTTTTGTTGGTGTCGATGATGCGATTCTGGAAGCGATCAGCGTCGGCGCAACAGGATGGATCGCGGGTCTCGCCAATGCGCTGCCAAGAGAATCGGTCGATCTTTTCGACCATGGCGTCGCCGAGAAGTCCGCGGCGGCGTTCGAACTTTATCGCTGGTTCCTGCCGTTGCTTCGGCTCGACACTGTCCCAAAATTCGTACAGCTCATCAAACTCGTCCAGGAAGAACTCGGCGTTGGCAATGCCGATGTCCGCGCGCCAAAGCTGAGATTGGCAGGGACGGAGTTACAGGCAACGAAAGATCTAATTCGCCACGCAATCTCACACCGGCCGAACCGCGCCAGCACCGAACTCAAGCTTCATCACACGGCGCGATAGAACAGGAACCCATGACATTTTCCGGCAAGTCGTTGATCGGGTTTCGCGAAGCCTCGGGCGATGGCGATTCATTTTCGGCGTGGAATCCCGCGACGGGGCAAACGATAGAGCCGCCATTTTACTCGGCGACAACCAAAGAAACCGATGATGCAGTAAAACTCGCGGCTGCTGCATTTCCGGCTTACAGCCGCATTTCGAATACCGCCCGCGCAGCATTTTTACGCCGAATCGCCTCTCGCGTAGAAGCCATCACGGAAGCACTGGTCGAACGTGCTCATCTCGAAACGGCGCTGCCCAAGCCGCGCCTCTCTTCCGAGACCGGCCGCACCTGCAATCAATTGCGGCTTTTCGCCAGCGTTGTCGAGGAGGGCTCGTGGGTCGGCGCTCGCATCGATCACGCCGATCCCGATCGCAAACCACCACCCAAACCCGACGTTCGCTCCATGCTCCATCCCATCGGCCCCGTCGTCGTATTTGGCGCGAGCAATTTCCCCTTGGCATTTTCCGTCCTCGGTGGCGACACCGCATCCGCCCTCGCGGCGGGGAATCCCGTCATTTTCAAAGCGCATCCGGCCCATCCTGGTACCAGCGAACTCGTCGCCCGCCCAATCATCGAGAGCATCCGCGAAGAAAATCTGCCGGACGGCGTGTTCTCGCTGCTGTTCGATTCGGGTAACGCCGTAGGATCTCAACTCGTCAGGCATCCACTCGTCAAGGCCGGCGGATTCACGGGTTCCATTGCGGGCGGTCGCGCGTTGATGAATCTGGCCGCAGCGCGTCCCGAGCCAATTCCCTTTTATGCCGAGATGGGCAGCACGAATCCAGTATTCCTATTGCCCGGCGCACTCGCGTCTCGTGGCAAAGAAATCGCCGGCCAGCTTCACGGCTCGTTTACGCTGGGCAGCGGACAATTTTGCACAAAGCCCGGCCTCGTCTTTGTGCCGCACTCAAACGAAGCCACCGCGTTCGTCAGCGAGTTTCAGGGCAAGTCGGCGCAATCGCAAAAATTCACTTTGCTCACGGGTGGAATCTCCGCTGCGTACCGCCGCGAAGTCGAAGAGCGCCGGAAGCGTGCTGGCGGAGTTGCTGTCCTGGCCGAAGGCGAGCAGCCGGGCGGCGACCCCGCGTTCCTTGCCGGCGCGGTCGTATTTCAGACCGATGCACAGACGTTTCTTGCGAATCCCGATCTGGCTGCGGAAGTGTTCGGACCTTCCACCCTGCTCATTCAGTGCGCGAATCGAGAGCAGATCATCGGCGCGGCGCAAAATCTGGCTGGGCATTTGACGGCTACGATTCATGGCACCGAGAAGGATCTCGAAGACTTTGCTGACCTTGTTGAGATTCTGAAAAGCAAAGTTGGCCGGATCGTGTTCAACGGCTATCCCACCGGTGTCGAAGTCAATCATGCGATGGTGCACGGCGGCCCGTACCCGGCCAGCAGCGACAGTCGCACAACCTCTGTCGGAACGATGGCGATTTCGCGATTTGCGCGTCCAGTCTGTTACCAGGATTTTCCCAACGCCGCGCTTCCCGACGACTTGAAGAACGCGAACCCGCGCGGAATTTGGCGCATGGTAGACGGCGATCTTACTCGTCAGCCGTTGTAAATCGAGGGCTGATTCTATAGGCTTGGATTGGCCGGAAGCTGGTCGGCTGCTTGTTGCGCAAGTGCTCGCGACCGAACGCATCGCTCGCCGAACTTTTGCGCGCCGAATGCGTACATGAGATCATCGAACGCGTCCGGCGTGTCTGAGGCATCTGCCTTTGAAGGTTATGAGAGAAACGAAGAGTCGCTTGAGCGAGAGCCCTAAACCTACCGCTACACGAAAAGCTACACCGATTCCCCGCCAGTCGTTGGCTTCCGCCGTTTTAGAACGGCTCCGAGAGCAAATTTTGAGCGGTGAATTGCGCGAAGGCGAGCAATTGCGGCAAGACGCGATTGCGGCCGAATTTCAGATAAGCCGAATTCCCGTACGCGAAGCGTTGAGTCATCTGGCGGCCGAAGGCCTGATTACAATCGTCGCGAATCGCGGTGCGATCGTTTCGGCTCTATCGCCCGAGGAAATCATGCAGATGTTCGAGACCCGAGCGGTGCTCGAATGCTACATGTTGCGCTGCGCGATTCCGAATATGACGGCGGAAGATTTCGAGACCGCGGAAAATATTTTGAAGGACTACGAGAAATCACTCGAAAAAGATTCCGAGATGAAATCGTGGGGCTCCTGGAATTGGAGCTTCCACTCGGCGCTTTATGCGCGCGCCGATCGCGGCTTTATGCTCGCCTATGTCAAAAACCTGAACATCAACTGCGACCGGTACACCCGTCTGCACCTGGTGTTTACGCGGGAACAGCACCGGGCGGGGCAAGCGCATCACGAACTACTCGACGCCTGCAGAACGAAAGACCCTGAGATTGCCGCCGCGGCACTGTGGAAGCACATCACGGAAGCCGGCGAGTACCTCCGCGAATTCATCCGCAAACGCCGCGAACAGCACTAGCCCGAAACGCAATAGACCCTGCATCAAAGCACGATGACGAAAATGTTTTGCCCCTAAGTGCCGGCTCACGCGGACCGCAGGCTATGCCGCTTACGCCGACTTCGGATGGACCTTGAAATAGACTGTGTAGCGCTGGTCCATAACCTGATTGAGCGGAGCCAGATCAACGTTCGTCGATTGACCTGTCGTTTTGAATTTCAGCTTTTCGTCTTTTAAAGGTTCGACCCAATTCACAGAGTCGCCGGACGCGTTTCCCTCGATGCCCGCTACTTGAATTGTGTTTTTCTCGTCCGGGCCTTCTGGTCCATACGTTTTGTCTGTGGTGAGATTCTGCCTTCCCAAAAGCCCTGCAAGCACGACTGGTCCATACATCGCGGCGCGCACCGTCGGATCGTCAGGCGTCGGTGCCGCGTGCAGGCTCATCGGTAGCGACACCGTGATTTTGTCTCCGTCGTGCCAAGTGTGATCGAGCGTCGCATACGAACCAGGTTTTGCCGCAATCGGTTGCTTCTTTCCGTTGATCGCGATCGTTGCGCCGCTCGTGGCCCAATATGGAATTCGAACACGTATCGCCATCTTTGCCGGGGCCGACGTTTTCACCGTCAGAGTGGTTTTTTCTTCCTCAGGAAATTTTGTGTCCTGCACCAAACCGAATTTCTTCTCCCGCCAGTTGAGTTCTGACGCAATGAAAAGGTTGACGTACAACGAATCGGCATCGTGGAAATAGATTGTGTCGCCGAGCTTGGCGAATTCCTCGGCCCCGGTACCGGTGCAGCACCAGAACGCGTCGAAACGCGTGCCAAATGTCTTGTACAAACCAGGTGTCAGCGAGACGTAGTACATCTTCATGCCATCCTGATCCTGAGTCCCAAGGCGGTGATTGAACAGCACGCGCTCGTAGTAGTCCATCGCAGCCGGTTCGCCCGTCCAACCAAAGATGTGGCGACTAAGTTTCATCATGTTGTAGCTGCAGCAGCATTCTTCCGTGGCCGGTCCAAGTTCATTCGAAAGTTTGCCGGGCTCCTGCCAGCCTTCTCCGTTGCTGGTGCCGCCAGTGCAATAGGTATGCTGCGCGACGACCTGGTGCCAGAAATAGTCGGCGATGGTGTGATACCGCTCATCGCCGGTGAGTTCATAACCGCGCGCGGCACCAATCACCTTGGGAATATTCGTGTTGGCATGCAGCTTGTTGAGCTCATCACGCCGCTGGGCGAGCGGATCCAGGAACTTTTTGTGATCGAAGCGGTGCGCAAGCTGGACGTATTGTTCCTTCCCGGTCAACGCATACAGATTGAAGAACGATTCGTTCATGCCGCCGTGTTCGACCATCAGAACCTTTGCCCACTGCTCATCGCTGATCGGCTTCTGATATTTATCGACCCAAGCTGCCATTTTCTCCGCGGTGTCGAGCGCTTGCTCATTCCCGCAGAGCGTGTACATGTCGAGATGGCCGGCGAGAATCTTGTGATAGGTGTAAAACGGCGCCCAGACGCGGGTCTTGCGTTCGCGGAGACGATCGTAAAACTCCGTAGGGTAGGCGCTGAGATAGCCGTCCTGGTTGAGCGCCTTTTGACACTGGGCAAGTTCGGTGACAAGCGCGTCGCCCTTTTGCCGAATCTTTTGATCGCCGGTTGCCGAATAGTGGAGGGCGCAAGCCGAGAGCATGTGGCCGCCGGCAAAGTGGCCACGGAGCTCGCATTTGGGCTCTTCCCATCCGCCCAGCGGTTCCGCAGACGATGGTATGCCAGCGGTGACGCGGAACATGTGGAGCAAACGATCGTTCGGAAGCGAGTTAAGGAAAGAGTAGTTCGCCTCGGCAGCTTGCTGGAAGACACCAGGACGGAGGTGAACTTCGGTCAGAGGAAACGGCTGAAGCTTGGCCTGGACCTTGTCGGCGACTGCAACTCCTGTTGCATTCGGCGAAGGATAGGCAACAGAGGCGAGTAGCCCCTTTGGAAAGGCGAGCGCGGCTGCAGTCCCAGCAGTTCGAGATAGCCATTCGCGCCGGGTGAAACTCTGGGACATCGAAGCCTCCGCAGATCGTATAAAGTATCCTAGCGCGATCAATCTATCCCTGCGATATTCCTCTGTCAAGGAATTGTGTGGTTCGAGCCCTGTCCCTGGGAGTGGAACGCTTCAGGTCGTACCGCGTTGCTTGGCTACGGTGATGATTTGCGCCATGACGTCCCGGTGTTTTTCGAATGTGTCATCCACCACCGTGATCGTCGGGATCTGATGCGGGCCTAGATTGAGCGACTTGGGATCGAAGTGACCGAAGCCGGATTCGTGCACACCGCTGCTTCCGCGGCCGGGAGCGGGCAAACTCAGGTGCTCAAACGCACGACAGTATTTTTGGAAGGCCGCTGGGTAAGCCCGCGCACCAAAGACATGGTAGAGCGGCAAGACTCCTAGCAGAGCGTCATACGACATTTCCCCGCAGCCAAGAATTCCCGGGCATCGCTTGGCGAGTGCCGCAGCCAGTTGACGCGTGCCTTCGTGCATATCGGCTTTTGTGTTGTTTTCCCAGCCGCCAGCGATATCCAGAAAATAGGCATCGGCCTTGTAGGTTTGCAGGGTCAACGCAATGCGTTCGAAAAGCCAGTTGCGCCACGAATCGACTCCGAGATTCATGTAAGGACCCCAACCTTCGTTGTGGCGATCGTTGTCCCAATCGACCCAATTCAGATTGAATTCGTCGCCGTCGATTTGGCGGGTAGTGGCATCAGCGACGTTTGCGAATTCAGGAAGAAGGCGATTCGCGGCATTGCTGCCAAACATCGGCATGAAATGAAACCCGAGCGAATGACCTTTCTCAATGAGTGCTCGAAAGCCTTCTTCTCCGCCCAGGCGTGGATCGGGCTTGTAGATGGGATAGTTCCAGTAATACCGGCCGTCCCACGCTGGGAGAAACACGAGCACATTCGACGGCGAGATTTGCGTGGCGGTCCATTCCAGGGTCTTAAGCGTCTTCGCAAAATCGTTGAAGATATAGCCAGTCCAGTGCATGCCATGAATCGAGAGGACGAGCTTTACATCGCGAAACCACACAGGTACATCTTCGCGAGTTTCCCAACTGGGAAGCGCAAACGACTGCTTGACGTGTTCGAAGTGCGGACCGAATGCCTCATCGGAAGTGTCCGCGCGGCCAACCCGCCAAGTAGGACTTTCGATCGAATTTTGTCGCGCCCAGCCCTCCCTTTCGTGAATCAATTCGACGCGGTAGCCGTTGTCTCCAGGCTGAAAATAGAAACGGCTGGCTCGGACTTTATCGAGGAGCGACGAGAGAAAAAAGAATTCATGCTCACTCGATTGAATCACGACAATCGGTGATTCCATTTCGCCCGCCGTAAAAAGCGAGCCGCCGCCGAACGGATACCCGAACAACTGTTCATCATCTTTGGGATCGAAGAATGAACCGCCGCCCGCAGAGATCTTTCCGCGCGGCACCCTCCGCAAGATCGTAGCGATGGACTTGATCGGAACGTTCATCGAAGCCGTCGCATGCCACTCGACAAACGCACCGTTCCGCCGGACGTGCGCTTCCAGCCGGCCCTCGGCGGTTTGCTGGCCACCGGCCCAATCCAAACCATCACAACGAATATGGAGGGTGTCGTTATCGCGAGTGACCGTCATCCGTGAACGATCGGGAGCATAGACATTTTCGAAGGTGAAGATGCGAAACGAGAACAGAAGCTTATCGAACTCGACGGAAGGTTCAGGAAAGTCGAAGCTGAATTTGAGAAAGCCGCCATGCTTTGGCGGAACATACACGTCGCTGGTAGACGTCAGAGGCAGGATATCCGCCTGAGAAACAGCAGCCGATGCCTGGACGGCGCTCATCGCGTCAACGGTCACCGATTTGGGCTGCGCAATCGGTACGCAGGCGCTCTCGGAAAGGATTGGAGTGACGGGAGTCGAGAGCCATCCCCGAGACGCCGACCGCCGCCTTTGATGACATCTCTCCGCGAAATCTTTTTGTCCATCAGTATCCTCTAAATATGATGTGGGACGCGCGCCAAATCGCGAAAACGCTTTGTGCCAGAATTCGCCAGTCGACCGAAACAGCCGTGGGACGCCTGTAAACGTTTACCAAATCTCTTGACAGCATACTGTATACAGGATATAAGCGCGGATCAACAAGCTGGATTGGATACATTATTCAATCCTGCGCATCCACTGAAGGGGGATGTCTCATGTCCTTGTTGCGCTTGGCCTCCGCATACGCATTTCGTTTATCGGGAGCTCTGTTCGCTCTCTGCCTCTTGACTGCTTCCTGTCTCGCCCAAAACGGTTCGCAAGGCACCATCAATGTCACCGTGCTCGACAGCACCGGCGCCGTTGTCGGAGGTGCCGACCTACACCTAAAAGACGCGACAACGAACGACACGCGAACCGCGGTTACCGGTGATCGCGGCGGCTACACGTTTGTGAACCTGCCAATCGGCATCTACGCGCTGACCGTGTCGAAATCTGGATTTGACACCACATCGCTTGAATCCGTGCGCGCCTCGGCGGCGCAAGTAACCGACCTCACGGTCACGCTGAAGATTGGCGTGACCACACAGGTCGTCGAGATCAAAGGAGAATCCGCGCCCGTGATCGAGACGACATCGAGCGCGATCAGCACGACGATCGACATGAAGCAGATCGAAGATCTGCCGATTGTTGGCCGCGACCTGACATCACTGTCCTACACCGTGCCGGGCTACACCGGTGCGTTCAGCGGCCTGCCATCCATCGCCGAAGGAAACAACATCGACGGCATCATCGGCAGCACCAGCCGGATGAAGTTTACGGGCAATTCGCAAGCCATCGTGTCACCGAGACTCGAAGACATTCAGGAAATGACCGTGCAGACGGATCAACTGGATCTCGGTTCGGGCTACGGCCAAGCGAACATGCAGATCAACTACGTGACGCGGCGCGGAGGCAACAGCTATCACGGACGCGTTTACGAAGATTTCCGCAACGCAGCGCTGGACGCTAACACCTGGACCAACAACGCGACGCAGCAACCGAAAAATCCGCTGATCTTGAACGATTTCGGAGGCAGCGTCGGCGGTCCGATCATCAAGAACAAGCTGTTTTTCTTCGGCAGCTTTTCGATGAGTAAGCAGCCAGGCGGATATACGTCGACAAACTGGCTGCATGGCCCCGGCAACGCAGGGCGGCAATTTCACATTTACGGGAACCGATGGCGCGGCACATACGGTGAACGTGCTGCAGATCGCAAACGGCGCGAACCCGGCGCTGCCCGGAACCGTGAACTCCAACGTCGCGACGCAATTGCAGGCGATCAACGGCGCGACGAAATTCGGAACGATCTCTGTCGAATGGCGACGCAAATTTGCAAACGCTGCAGTGGCTGCAAGGGCTCGCCGATCACCTACTACTATCCGACAGTACGCGTCGACTACAACATCTCACAGAAATTCCGCGTGAATTTCGCCTTGAATGAAACGAAGTATCGTCAGCCCGGCGCGGCTGCGTCTTTCTTGCCGGGTCCAGACTTCTCGAAGGAAGCCGCTTCGAATCACTCCAGAAACTACACGGCTTCGCTCGGATTTGATTGGACGATCACGCCAACGCTGATCAACCAGTTCCGCGGGGGCATGCTGTACAATTACGCCGGACTTCTTACGACGCGCCCAAGACCTACGTGACCGGATCGATCGTCAACTGGAACTTTTTCAACGTGCCGTATCCCTACGGCGGAAACATGTCGGCACAGCAATTCAACTTGCCCATCTCGACGTACTATCCGCTGTTCAATGCATCCGACACGGTGAGCTGGCAGCACGGCGCGCACACGTTCAACTTCGGCTTCTCGTTCTACCGAGAGCAGGATCACTACTGGAACGCGCCCGCTGGTATTCCATCGTTCAACCTGGGATTGGCAACCGGCGATCCCGCAATCAATGCGTTCACGAGCAGTCCCTCGCTGGCAACGGCTCCCTCGGCTGCACTGAGCGAAGCAGAGCAGCTTTATGCGATCTTGACGGGCCGCATCTCGAGCGTCGCGGGACAATTCGCCTACGATCACGAAGACCGGCCAATATCTGAACGGCACAGGCGCATACAATCTCGACGAACTTTCGAAGGCCTGGGGCTTGTTCTTCCAGGACTCCTACCGAATCAAGCCGACCTTGACGTTCAACTACGGTTTGCGTTGGGACTTCACGGGCGACAATCATGACTTGACCGGCGCGTATCACAGCGCGACGCCGGCGGATGTGTTTGGGCCTTCCGGTGTCGGGAATTTGTTCAATCCGGGCGTGCTCAACGGAACAAACAATCCGGTTTTGGCAGCGCGCGAACATCCCTACGCCCCTTGGAACGTTTCGCCTCAGCCGGCCGTTGGCATTGCCTGGAATCCCACCGGCGCGAGATGGCTGGCTCGGCAAACTGACCGGTGGAGGGCAGACCGTGATTCGCGCGGGATTCTCGCTGCGACGGTTCACCGAACCCTACCAATATTTCTGGGATAACGCTTCGGACTACGGAAGCTTCTTCTATCAGAACTTCAATCTGAACGCGAGCAACACAAGCGCCGCGGGAACATTTGCGCCTGGCAGCCTGTCTCTCGGAAACACGCTGCCGGCGTATCAACTTTCACCGATTGCTTTTGAAAAGGTTGCACCACAGTCAGAGTTCACCTTTTTGAACAGCGTCCCAACGAATGGCATGGATCCCAATATTCCACAACCGTATACCCAATCGTGGAATCTGGGCATCCAGCGATCGCTGGGCCCCAACCGCGCAATTGAGGTGCGCTACATCGGGAGCCGAACCGTGCATCAGTGGGTCTCGACTGACATCAACGAAGTCAATGTCTTTGCGGCGCGGCCGGGTCAGCCGAGCTTCCTCCAACAATTCATCAATGCGCAATCGAACCTAAAGATCTGCATGGCCAACTCAACGTGCGCGGCGAACCCGAGCTTCGGGAATTCGGGATTGCCGGGACAGGTACCGCTGCCGATTTTCGACGCGGCATTCAAGGGCGAAGCGGGCGGCCCGGGAACATACGCGGACTATACCAACGGCCAGTTCGTCACCGCGCTCAATAACGGAGCGGCTGGCTCACTCGCGTCGACCCTGACGACCACAAGCGGTACGACGAACTACTTCTGCAACCTGGTCGGAGCTAGCTTTACGCCGTGCGTGACCAACGTCGGCTTCCCGGCCAACGATCCAGGCGCGGGTTATCCGATCAACTTCTTCCAGGCGAACCCCTACGGTTCGGGTGGACAAGTTGGACTCGGCGCAGGATTCACCGGTGGCTACATGACTGCGGCCGGCTATTCGAACTACAACGGCCTGTTGGTTGATTTCCGCCAGCGTGCCTGGCACGGCTTGCAGTTCGACGCGAACTACACCTGGAGCCACACGCTCGGCACCGCGACCGCAAACCAGTGGCAGGGCGTGATCAACCAATTCACCGCGCGCGATTTGCGATTGAGCTACGGTCCGACACTGTTTGATTTGCGTCACGTAGCGCACGTCAACGCGACTTACGACTTGCCGTTCGGCAAGGGCCGGCCACTTCCTCGACAAAAGCGGACCGCTCGACAAGATCGTGGGCGGATGGACGATCGGAACGATCGCGACCCTACACAGCGGCTATCCCTTCCAGTTGCAAGGCGGCTTCAACACCTTCAACGACTACGGCGATGGCGGCGTAACGCTCCACAACGTGACCGTGTCGCAACTTCAGAGCTCGGTCGGCGTGTATCCGGCAACGTGTAGCGGCTCAGGCTGCACCACGGGCTACGTCAACTTCATCAATCCGAAATATCTGGCAAGCTCGGCAGGCGGCGGAGCCAACAGCGCGTTCATTACGCCAAACACGACACCAGGGACGATTGGTGCGACGCCATGGCTTGTTCGGCCCGCACTTCACGAACTTCGACGTCGCGATTACGAAGGGATTTTCGATCACCGAGCGGATTAAGTTCCGCTTCCAGTCCGAATTCCTCAACGCGTTCAACCATCCAAACTTTGGTTCGTATCCACCACCCCCCACACCCTTGACGATTCAGAATCCTGGATTCGGCCAAGTCGGGCTGGAACAGAACCAGAACTTCATCAACCTGGCGCGCGTGATCGAACTCCGCGCGAACATTGACTTCTAACGAATCGCGGCGACTCACGCCGCAAATCGGGCACTCATTCAGCGTTCCACCACCCCGTGAGCGCTGAGTGGGTGCCTCGTTTTTCTGTTATGGTTGTAGGCAAGTCAGGTTCTTCCCAGTTTCTGCTGAAGCTGAAATCGGGTTTCGTACAAAGTGATATCGCGGCCTTATCGAGCACCACGTATTGTCAGCATCGCCCTGTTTGCGGTTGCTAGCGCAAACGGTCAAAGCTCGTCCAAGCCGGCGCAGACCGGTGCGGCTTCGGCCATCTCCGCGTCTACATCCACAGTAGAAGCCTCCATCGACCTTGCGGCCAAGGGGCAATGCGAAAAGGCCTTGCCAGTCTTGAGGAGATCGCTCTCTCACGTTAGCGATAAGGATCTGAAATATCGGGCAGAGATGGCGACAGCACGATGTGCAATGAGCTTGGAGCAGACCGAGACCGCGGTCGACGCCTTGACGATGATGCAGCGCGACTTTCCCAACGACCCTCAGGCTTTATACATCGCCACGCACTATTTTTCCGAATTGGCGACGCGAGCATCACAGCGGTTGGCGGCCGTCGCGCCCACATCCTATCAAGCGCATGAGCTCGAAGCCGAGGCAGACGAGTCGCAAGGAAAGTGGGACGATGCGTTGGCAGAGTACCGCGAGATATTGAAGCAGAACCCCGAGCTGCCCGGGATTCATTATCGGATGGGAAAGCTGCGGTTGGCGGCGCCCGAGACGGCGACTTCGACCGATGACGCGGCGCGAGAGTTTGAAGCGGAACTGGAAATTGATTCGACGAATGCCTCGGCGGAGTTTTTTCTGGGTGAGATCGCGCGGCGCGCAGGCCGATGGGACGAAGCGGTGCCACATTTCTCAAAAGCGGCGGCGCTTGATCTGGGCTTCTCGGAGGCGTTCTTGGCGCTGGGCATGTCGCTGAATTCGTCGCAGAAATTCGCCGAGGCCGTGGCGCCGTTGGAGAAGTACGTCAAGATGGAGCCCGCCGATCCGGCGGGACACTATCAGCTTTCGCTCTCGTACTCACAAACTGGGCGGAGGGGTGAGGCTGCGCGAGAGATGGCTGTGCAGCAAGAGATAGCGCGCAAAGGCGCGGCATCCGGTGGAGTAGCCGCGACGCCGACGCCTCGGTAACTCGACCGTGCGCGCCAACGATTCCAATTCCTCTTCACAAACTGTTTTCACGACGACGATTCTTGCGGACGCTGCGAAATTCCGTAGGCGCGGCATATTTCACGCCGCACATCGGGAGTGGTATCGCCCGTTGGATCGCCGGACGCCGCGGAAGTCGACGGCCCTGCGTTCGAAGAGATTCCTGTCGCGAAAAGCGGAATTTCATGGGCCCACACCAATGGACAATCCGCAAAGATGTACCTGCCGGAGACGGTTGGCGCGGGTTGCGCCTTCCTCGACTACGACAACGACGGGTGGATGGACATTTATTTGGTCAACAGTGGTCCGTGCGATTTTTATACGCCGGCCACACCGCTCCGGAATGCGTTGTATCGAAATAATCGCGACGGGACATTCACGGACGTCACGGTGAAAGCGGGCATCGGCGGTAATGCGTATGGAATGGGCGTCGCGGTGGGCGACTACGATCGTGATGGGTTCCCTGACCTTTATGTGACGCAATATCCGCGCAGCATTCTTTATCACAACAACGGTGACGGAACCTTCCGCGATGTGACTCCACAAGCAGGCGTCGCGGCTCCTGGCTGGGCAACGAGCGCGGTGTGGTTCGACTATGACAACGATGGCCGGCTCGATCTTTTCGTGTGCCGATTTGTCGATTTCGACGAATCGAAAAACATCTTCTGCGGCTACGGACCGACAAATAAGCGCTGGTACTGCAAACCGACGCCCTATAACCCGATGCCCTGCTGGTTGTTTCACAACAACGGCGACGGAACGTTCACAGATGTCAGCAAAGAATCAGGCATCGCGCATTCTCTTGCGAAAGCCTGGGGCGTAGTGGCGGCCGATTTGAACGGCGATGGATGGATGGATCTGTTCGTAGGAAACGACACGGTCCCGAATTTCTTGTTCCAGAATCAGGGCAAAGGGCGATTCGAAGAGATCGGTGTGCTGGCAGGAGTTGGCTACAACCCTTTTGGTCTGGCGCGCTCCGGCATGGGAGTCGATGCGGCCGACTATGATCAGGATGGCCGGCTCGATTTGTTTGTTTCGAACGTCGACCATGAATCGTTCGCGCTGTATCGGAACGCAGGCAAGGATTTCTTTGCGGATGCGACCATGCCCAGCGGCATCGCCACGCAGACAAATCTGCTCAGTGGATGGGGACTGCGTTTTTTCGACTACGACAACGATGGAAACCTGGATCTCATCCTGTGCAACGGGCATCCCGATCTGATGGTAGAGGATCGCATGCAAGACATTACATACCGTGAGCCAATGCTATTGTTTCATAACGATGGCAGCGGCCATTTTTCGAACGCGAGTGCACAGGGGGGCGCGATTTTCTCGAAGAATCTCGCGGGACGCGGATTGGCGCTGGGGGATTTCGACAATGACGGCTCAGTCGACGTCCTGGTATCGGTGAATGACGGAGCTCCCGTCTTGCTGCGAAATTTGGCCGGAAAGCGAAATCATTGGTTGGGTCTCAGACTCATCGGGAAGACGGCGAATATCGACGCAGTCGGCGCGAAAATCTCGTATAAGGCCGGCGGTTTAGCGCGTAACGTTTACAAAACCGGCGGCGGGAGCTACCTTTCCTCACACGATCCACGCGTCGTGCTTGGATTGGGCCAAAACCCAAAGGTCGATTGGGTGGAGATCACCTGGCCCAATCCCAGCGGCAAAACAGAGCGCTTTGTGAATTTGCCGATCGATCGTTATGTGACGATCGTCGAGGGACACAACCAGTGGAAGTAGCTGACGCAGTGATGATGTCCCAGGTCGCAGGTCGCGGGTCGCGCGTGTTGCTTGCTTTCGTTGCGTCCGCGCTCTGCGGCGGGTCGTGGCGTGCCCAAATTCCCGCGCAAATGCCACACCCGTCTTCGAACCTTCAGACGCTGGCCGAGAATCAACAGTCTGATCAGCGCGGCGAGGCCGAGCTCCGAACCGGTATTGCTCTGACGAGCAAGGGCCAATTCTCTGAAGCGATTCCTCACTTGACCGCAGCGCAAGGACAGGTTCATGACGAATACGCGGCGCAATTCAATCTGGCGCTCTGCTACGTCGGCACAAGTGATTTTCTCCGAGCGATCGACCAATTGGAGGCGCTGAGGCAAAACGGATTTGCGACAGCGAGTGTCGAGAACTTGTTGGCGCAAGCTTACATCGGAGATCAGCAACCCGATCCAGCCTTCAAAGCGTTTCAACGCGCCGCAAGCCTCACCTCGAAAAACGAAAAACTCTATTTGCTCATTTCCGATGCGTGCGCCGATCGCCGAGACTATGAGCTGGGAATCAGAATCGTGGATGCCGGACTGAGTCAGTTGCCGGACTCAGTCCATTTGCACTATCAGCGAGGCTACTTCCTTTCGATGCTCGATCAATTCGACTCCGGCAAGAGTGATTTTGACTTCGCAATAAAGCAAGACCCTCGCGCCGAGATCGCATTCGTGGCAGGCAGCACAAAAAGCGCTATTCGCGGGAAATCTCAACGAAGCCATATCGACGGCTCGCCAAGCCACTCTAGAAAATCGTGCAAACTACTTGGTGCTAACCGTTTTAGGAGAAGCTCTCATTCGATCCGGCGCTCGTCCGGGCCAAGCTGAATTTCTGGAAGCCTCGGAGGCGCTGAAGGCTGCGGTGTCCGCGCGCCCAAGCTACGCGAGCGCTCAAATCGCGCTTGGCTACGCGCTTCTCTTAAACAATTCGGTAGACGCGGCGATTGAACATCTGGAGATCGGCCGGCAGCTTGATCCAAAAAATCCAGCGGTCTACTCGCATTTGGCGGTCGCGTATCGAAAAATCGGAAAGAAAGAAAATGCGGAGAAAGCGCTAGCCACACTGGCACAGCTCAACGCCGAGCAAGCAGCGCGGATTTACGCGGCTCCCGGCGACCGCAAATCAATTCCCGGCGCATTTGGCGCCGCCCGCCCCTGAACTTGCTCCGTTTGCGTCGAACGACGCGAACCGAGCAAACTATCTCCACCGAATCCTTGGAAACTCCCGCCGGACCATCCCTTCACCTTCGCAGACAGCAATAATCTGATCGCTCTTCACGTTCTCAAGTTTGGTCACGGCGCCGCTAGGCCAGCGAATCTCGATCAAATCCACACGTTCGTGCTGATTCAGCCCGAAATGCAATCGAGGATCCTGCGCCGACTGGTAACTCATTCCACCCTTTCGCTGTTCGAAGAGTCGCAGGTCGCCCGCAATGACCTTGACACGCGAACCCACTGCGTCGCGATTTGATTTTGTGCCAATTAATAAGATTTCCAGCCAGTGCTTCGAATTTCCGCCGTCATTGCGAAGAAGCTGTGGCGCTTCCCCGTTGTTGCTGACGAGTATGTCGAGGTCACCATCGTTATCGAAATCTCCGACGGCAGCCCCACGACTCACCCGCGGTGCGACAAAATCCGCGCCCAGCTGGTCACCGCACGTTTTCGAAGATCCCGCGACCCATGTTTCGAAACATCATTTTGGGTTCGGCATAAGACGTTCCCGGATGATAGCGCTCGATGTTGTCCAGAACGTGACCATTCGCCATGAAAATGTCGATCAGGCCATCGTTGTCGTAGTCGAGAAAGCGCGCGCCAAATCCGCTCGAGTGAAACGTGGCGTAGGAAAGTTTCGACTGGAATGTGGCGTCTTCGAACGTTCCGTCGCCCTGATTGATGTAGACGCGCGCGAGCTGTTGGTCGAGATGCGTGACGACGAGCCCGAATCTGCCATCGTTTCGAATGTCGCCCGCATCGACACCCATTCCTGCTTCGAATTGCCCATCCAGACCGACGGCCACGCCGGCTTCATATCCGACCTCGCGAAATGTACCGTCGCGATTGTTGTGAAACAAAAAGTTCGGCATGTGATCGTTGGCGATGAAGATGTCTTGCCACCCGTCATCGTCGTAATCGAAGGTGACCACGCCAAGGCCGTTGCCGCGCTTGAGCCCGATTTGAGATTTAACGCTGACATCGGTAAATGTCCCGTCGCCATTGTTGTGAAAAAGTGTCGGTGTTTGGCCGTGATAGACGTCAGGGTGACAGTAACTGCGCATCCCGGGCGCTTTGTCGCCGCACCAAAAGTTTGTTTCAGGCGACCAATCCACGTAGTTCGCGATGACGAGGTCGAGTTTGCCGTCGTTGTCGTAGTCGAACCAGGCGGCGCTCGATGCCCACTTGCCGAAATTCGCGACGCCGGCCTTTTCGGTGACGTCGGTAAAGGTGCCGTCGCCATTGTTGCGATAAAGAATGCAGCGGCCGTACCCGAGCACGATACAAATCGGGGAATCCGTCGTTGTCGTAGTCGCCGACAGCAACTCCCATTCCGAATAGTCCTTCGGCCCCGACGCCTGCCTTGGCAGTAACGTCAGTGAACGTACCATCGCCGTTGTTGCGATAGAGAGCGCTGCGTATCGCCGTCTTCGGCACATAGAGGCGCGTCGGCGCGCTGTTCACCAGATAGAGATCGAGCAAGCCGTTTTGGTCGTAGTCGATCCAGCCGCAGCCTGCACCCATCGTCTCGATCAGATATTTTTCGTTCGAAGCGGCGTTCTGATGATGGAATGTGATGCCGGCTGCAGCGGCGATATCGACATATTTTACATTCGCCGTAATTCGGACGATAGGCAACGCCGTCGAATCGACGGAACGCGACGCCCGCCGCACCTAGATATTGCAGGAATTGTCGTCGGGAAAACGGCAAGTTGCTGCCGCTGTCGATCCTGTTGTTGAACTCAGGCATTCGAACTGCCCACGTCGCGTAACATGTCGTTGTCATTCGAAACGCATACGCGTGTTTCAAGTCTGAACCAACCTCACGTATACGAAGCAGAAATTTCGAACATCCGTTCGTTCGCGACCGGACGACCACGGTATCGTGATGCTGCCCCCGATGACTTCCGGTTTGCCGTTGACAGTGACTGCGGCAAGCTGATTTGTCTTAGGCAACCGAAGCTTCACATGCAACTCTTTGGGGAGGTTACGCTGTTCCCTTCCCAATCGCACCGTCGCGATGATTTTTTTCGCGCTTCGATCCGTCTGCAACGAAAAATCGACTCTTCCCCATCGTGTAGCCGCGCCGTCATTCGCGATTTTCTTCCCGAGATCACCCACTCACGCGGCAACCCCTTGCCGAGGTACAACTTCTCTTCGTCAGGATCTTCCAGCACGAGCATCCATCGCACCATCAACGGAATCGTCTGTTGCGCCGGAATGCAAAACAGCGACGCATCGCCCTCGAGCCCGGAAACTTCGCCTGCCGTCCAGCTTACGCGATTGTGATCGTGGTATCGATGCGAATACAAAAACAACAGATATTCTTCGACGCGATCGAGCCGCAGCAACATCTGCGCGTAACCGTAGGAGATAAATCCCAGAATCGCGCGGCTCTTTGGCTCAGCAGGGCCGATGTTTGCTACAACTCCCAATGTCGTTGCGCCGTACCCGCGCATGCAGTCGATGACGACGTTAGCCAGATCATCGGGAAGCATGTCGGCCTGCAGCAGTTCGCTGTACGGGCGGTGCGCCCACAACTGCACCGGAGTCTCGCCTTTCTTGAATGTCTCGCGAAACGTCCCGGGTCGAACCTGCATACGGCCCGATGTAAGGCGGCTTCATCTCCGCACGAACGTTCTTTCGCATTGTCGCGATAAAGCGGACGCGCAGTACGTTCGCTGCGCTTCGACCACTCGACCGCGCGCGCAGCAAATCCTTGCGAAGGCTTTGTCCCAACCAGACTCGGCTTGCCACACCTTTTGCGGCCGAGGCATGACCGAAAAGGGCCCTCATGAAATCCTCATGGGTCTTTCCCCATTCATTCATCTCGGATTTTTCACCCTTCCAAAGGGAGGAGGCATGCATCCGACGGGCGACCGTTTCGATGAAGGATGCGGAAAAGCCGCTGAACTTCTGGAGCGCGGATTCATCCGGGCCTACGATCACCGCAGCCGCCACCAGCGTTAGACACGCATACTGCACCTCGAGCTCCGGACCCTTATACGTCGATTTTATTGTTTCGTGCTGTCTAAGAAAATCTTGGGCGTAAGTACGGTGGATGGGTAGGCCCATTCAAGTTCCTCCGGAAGACGATCTTGCGGGAGTGAGATTCTACAGGAAATCTCTAAGTTCTGCGAAAACCTTGCTCATCTAGGGGGGAGGTGAAAGGCATAGAGTTCGATACGCGTCTACGAAGGGGAGCCAAATCTTTTAATCAGTTAACGAGTTGCCGCACACGCGGCTTTTATGATTGTGCCCAAGTCTGTGCCCCATCACCCTGAAAACCGGCTACGTTAAGAGCGTTCACGGCCTGTCGTAGCGAGTTTTGCCCAATGTGTCCGTAGCGCCTAGACATTCGCACTGTTGTCGACGCGCTCCATCCCATGATCGTGGCTACCACTGAGGCGGTACACCCGCTTCGTGCATTCGCGTACAACCGGTGTGCCGCCGCTTCAGGTAACGGACGGTACCCTTCCGATTCTTGGCGTGCAACCTGTCTATGGCCGCTTCTTCAACCGGAGGGATGACATGCCCAATATGCCGAAGACCGCGGTTGTGACTTACGGCTTCTGGCAGCGTCATTTTGGCGGCGATCCTTCCGCCGTCGGCCGCACACTAAGGCTCGATGGGGAGATGTACGAAATGATCGGCGTTCTGCCCAAAGGGTTTCGTTTTCCCGAGCAGGACCAAGCTGAGGTTCTGGTGCCCATGCCTCTCAACCGAGACCAAACCACACTCGGCGGTTTCATGTTCACAGCGATAGCCCGGCTCAAACCGGGTGTCACGCTTGAAGAGGCCAGCACCGATTTGCAACGCCTGATTTCTATCGCGAATCACAGTTTCCCGCCGCTTCCGGGCTTCAGTCTGGCCTTTTTTGAAAAAGCAAACTTCGCAGTTGACCTGCATCCGCTCAAGAACGATGTGATTGGTGACGTGGGCAATGTGCTTTGGGTGGTGATGGGTTCGATCGTGATTGTGCTACTAGTGGTGTGCGCCAACGTTGTGAATCTCATGCTCGTGCGCGTCGAGGGACAGCGGCAGGAACTCGCAGTGCGGTCCGCCCTCGGGGCCACCCGCAAAAACATTGCTGTGGGGTTGCTGCTGGAGAGCCTTGTGGTCGGATGTGCCGGAAGCGTGATCGGTTTGGCACTCGCCTTTGGCGCGCTTCGCCTGCTAACAGCAGAAGCCCCCGCCGGACTGCCTCGCCTGCATGAGATCGGCATAGATTTGCCCGTCCTTCTCTTTACTTTGTGTCTGACACTTTTCGTGAGCCTGGCCATCGGACTGATCCCGATGCTGAAGTACTCCGACGTGACTGCTGGCACCGGGTTGCGCGACGGGGGACGCGGGTTGAGCCAGGGCCGGGAGCGTCACCGTGCGCGCAACGCGTTGGTTATCGTGCAGGTGGCGCTCGCGTTGGTATTGCTGATCTGCTCGGCGCTGATGATCCGCACCTTCCGCGCGCTGGCCCGCGTCTCGCCGGGATTCAGCGACCCTAGCTCTCTCGAATCGTTCGGCATCTATATCCCGGAATCGCAGATTCCCGATACGCATCGAGAACAGGTTCTACGCGCAGAGCAGGCTATCGCCGAGCAGATTGCCGCCATTCCAGGAGTCAGCGCGGTTGGCCTTACCACTAATGTGCCCATGTCAGGGACGCTGGACCCCAACCCTATCTACGCCAGAGACCACGCTTACACGCGAGGAGAACTGGCTCCCGTGCGCACCAATAAGTTTGTCTCGCCGGGCTACTTTTCGACGATGGGCATACCGGTTATCGCCGGCCGTGACATTACATGGCCCGAAGAGTATGAGAAGCGGCCAGTCGTCATTGTCTCGGAAAATTTTGCTCGCGAATACTGGGGCTCGCCCGCCAACGCGATCGGCAAACTCACCGACAGGCTGTAGGTTCAAATCCTACCCGGGGGAGCCAACCTCTCATTCTTCAATCAATTGGGACATCTCGGAACATTCGGTCTCCGACCGAAGACTTGCCGCATAACTTTCACCTACTCAAGGAGTTCCTTCATTACAATCAATGCTGGCTGTCGATTCCTACAGAGGGAGTGGCTGTGAACGAGATTGTGGAGGGAATACTGCGGAAGACCCCCTTGTTCGCAAGTCTATCGGACAAAGAAATGGAAGCGTCGGCCGAGCGAACTAGCAACATGCATTTTGAGCGGGGCGCATTATTGTTCAGCGAGGGTGACCCATGCACGGGACTCTTTCTTGTGGCCTCGGGCAAGATTCGCATTTTCAAGTTGTCGGCAGCAGGGCGAGAACAAGTTTTGGCAGTAGAAGGACCCGGGAGTTCTTTCGCAGAGCTTCCAGTGTTTGACGGGGGGCAACTATCCTGCCTCGGCATCTGCGTTGGAGGATGCCGAAGTACTCTTCATTTCGCGCAAGGACTTTCAGAATTTCTGCCGGGAGCACCCAGACGTAGCACTCAAAGTGATTGCGGTAGTTGGCTCGCGTCTACGACGTCTGGTGGGAATCATTGAAGAATTATCTTTCACGACGGTGAGGCAGCGATTGATTGCGCTCATCCTGCGGCTAGTGCAGGCAAGTGGAACTCCTTCGAAAGAGGGTGTTCGAGTAGAGCTAACGAAGACCCATCAAGACTTAGCGGCCGAATTAGGCACTGTGCGAGAACTTGTTTCGCGGAATCTCAGCAGGCTCCAAGCCGAAGGGTTTCTGGATGTCGAGGGCCGCAGAATCGTAGTGAAAGACCTTACGGCCTAAAGCGAGAGCAAGTCTCTTCCGAGTAAGTCCCTTCCTTTCAGACTCTTCCAGGGCGTAGTAACTTTAGTTACTGCGCTACCTCGATCTGCCTCTCAGAATCAAGCAATTACGGAGGCGACTATGAATTTCAATGACGAAACCAAAGTGAAGGACATCGCGCTTGCGAATCCAGAGGCGAGGCAAATTTTGGAGGATGCCGGAGTGGATTATTGCTGCGGGGGAGGCAAGTCACTGCATGACGCGTGCGCACATGCAGAAGTATCCGCAGAGCAGATTCTGAAGCGACTGCGCGAAAACAGCAAGCTGGTGAGACCGGACGAAAAACCTGGACATCGGCTCCGCTGGGAGATCTGACCCGGCACATTCGTGAAAAGCATCACCGGTACGTTCGAGAGGCAATCGGGCGAATTCAAAACACTGCTGGAGAAGGTAAAGGCCAAGCATGGAAAGAATCATCCCGAAATTGCAGATAGTCCAAAGGCTGTTTACCGAAGTCGGGCAAGAAATGATCATGCATATGCAAAAGGAAGAGCAGATCCTGTTCCCGTATATCGACGCGGTTGAGCGTTCGAAAACTGGAAACGGATCCCTGGAGCCTCTCTTCTTTCAGACGGTCAAGAATCCAATCCACGCGATGATGAAAGAGCACGACTCGGCAGGAGATCTCGTGAAGCAGATTCGCAAAGTGAGCGGTGATTACATACCTCCTTCGGACGCGTGTACGAGTTATAAGGCCTTGTATCAGGATTTGCAGGAATTTGAAGCGGACATTCATCAGCATGTTCATCTGGAAAATAACATCCTGTTCCCGCGGGCGGTGGAAATGGAGGCCGCGGTCGTCTGACGCGGATCGAGATTATGCCGACTTCACTCGCAGACATGGCATCCCCGTCTACTACCTCGCCGCCGCCCGCGATGACTCCCAAATAAGTGTTCGAAATCACGAGGGCGCGGAGGAAGCGTTGTCTCGCTTCTTGATGGCCTTTGTCACCTCCGGGCTCATCTTCATGGTATTTCCGGGGACGTTTCTCGGCGTGTGGAACCTGCTGCAAATCAGCGGACGCGAGAGCGTTGCGTCCATCTCTCCAGCATGGTTTCAGGCCCACGGTCATGCGCAAGTTTTCGGATGGGTGGGAAGTTTTATCTTGGGAATTGGCTTCTATTCCATCCCGAAGATGCGCGGCGGAGCGAAGTCATCATTCGGAGCGGCATGGGCTTGTTGGGCGATGTGGACAACGGGCGCGGCATTGCGGTGGGCCGCAAATGTTTACCTTTGGGAGTGGAGTTTCCTTTTGCCGCTGTCGGCTTTTCTGGAGTTGGTGGCATTTCTGATTTTCTTCCGTGCGGTTTCCCAGCATCGGCCGGAAGATTCCGGCAAAGAAAAATTAGGCCCTTGGATTTGGGTCGTTATCAGCGCGAGCCTGGGATTGTTGCTGGTCTGGTCGTGAATCTTAGTGGGTGTCTTCTTCGTGTCGTTCCGTGGGAAGTCGCCGGCATTTCCACATCTGTTCGACCAACGCTACCTCGCATTGATGGCGTGGGGATTTCTGGTTCCGTTTGTATGGGGTTTCAGTGCGAAATGGATGACCGTTTTTCTTGGACTGAAGCCACTGCGGACAAGATCGCTGCTGGCTGCACTTGTCGTGAATCTGATCGGGCTCGGACTGACCGTGGCAGGAGTAGGCTGGATTGGATCGTGGCTATTTGTTGTGGCGGCAGCGATGGCAGTTGCCGCGTTGCGCATGTTTGAGCCTTCCGATAAAGAAGCGAAAATCCGAGGCGTCCATTCCAGTTTTCCTTTCTTCGTTCGTATGGCTTATGTTTGGCTTATCGTGGCAGCTATCCTTGGCATCGCAGCGATACGCTGGGACTCTTCTGGTGGAATTTGGGGAGCGTCGCGTCATGCTTTGACCGTAGGGTTCATCTCGGTGATGATCTTTTGCGTTGGTCAGCGCATCCTGCCCGCGTTCGCTGGAATGCGACTGCTTTGGAGCACGAAACTTATGTTCGCGGGGCTTGCGCTTGTCACTCTAGGCTGCACTCTTCGTGTTTCCTGCGAGATTATCGCCTATCAGGGTTATGCGCCCTGGGCATGGTCCGTTTTGCCTATTTCGGCGCTTTGCGAGCTGGCGGGTTTGACGATTTCGCGATCAACATCCTCGGTACATTCATTCTCGAGCCGAGCCACGCACAGAAACAGCCGCTGGTCGTGGGCTTGCCAGTTAAAATTTCTTAAAGGTGCAGACGGTCCAGTAGTAACTTTCAGTTTGTCTGGAGGGGAGCGCGAGAGGTATGCTGAAACTCCCTTCCAACGAGCGCAAGTCTGAACCCGCTTCTTCCTGCCTACTGGAGGGCCGCGTGGAGCAGCAATGACCAAGATCCCAGTCACTTCTCGACCAAACCTGCAGTTAGCTCTGGGAACAGTCTCCTTTACCGTTTGCTTCGCCGCATGGGGACTGATCAGCGCGTTTGCTCCGCGTTTCCGTGAAACCTTCCATCTGACAGCAACGCAAACGGCTTTTCTCGTGGCTGTGCCCGTTCTTCTCGGTGCTTTGTTGCGCATCGTGACAGGAATGCTCGCGGACCGCTTCGGCGGCAGAACAGTTTTTGCGTTGCTAATGATTCTCGTCGCCGTGCCCGCGTGCATGGTGCCGCTTGTCCCGAGCTACGAGAAGCTACTGTATGTCGCGTTTTTCCTGGGCATCGCCGGAAGTTCGTTTGCGGTCGGGGTGGGATTCGTTTCCCGCTGGTTTCCACCGGAAAAACAGGGCGGTGCACTGGGTATATACGGGCTAGGCAACATCGGGCAATCCGCTGCTGTATTTGTCGGGCCGGTCCTGGCTTTGGTCGTGGGATGGCAGAATATCTTTCGGGGCATGGCGGCTTTGCTGGTCATTTGGGGAGTCGCATTCTTTCTCCTTGCTCGCAATTCACCAAAGACGGTGCGGCCCTCCGGTCTGGGCGCCATGATCCAACTCCTCTCTCGGGAGCGCCTGTCCTGGGTGCTCTCTTTGTTTTATTTCCTAACCTTCGGAGGATTCGTCGCGTTTTCGATCTACCTGCCTGTCTTGCTCAAGGATCAGTTTGGATTAAAACCTGCGGACGCTGGCTTTCGCACAGCGGGTTTTGTTGTGCTGGCGACCCTGGCCCGTCCACTAGGAGGCTGGCTATCGGATAAGATCGGTGGCGCCCGCGTTCTCCAAACTATCTTCCTCGGAATTATTCCATTTGCTCTGTTGATGTCGTGGCCTGCGATGTTGCCGTTCAGTGTAGGCGCACTCGGTTGCGCGTTCTTGCTGGGAATCGGTAACGGCGCGGTCTTCAAGTTGGTGCCGCAATACTTTCCAAAAGAGGTTGGGACGGTTACCGGCCTGGTGGGAGCCATGGGTGGGCTCGGAGGATTCTTTCCACCTTTGCTGTTGGGTTTTTTCCGCGACACCCTGCACGCCGTTTGGCCTGGATTCGCACTTCTGGCCTTTCTTTCCGCGGTCCTATGGCGCATCAATACTGCGGTCTTCCTGACCAGGCAGCAGACCGCCGAGCTGACTTTGCCGGCATCGCTGACCCGGACGACGGACCGCATTCGAGCGGGCGTCACGGCCACACTCTTCACCGGCTTACTGGTTGCCGCCATCGTTGTCGGCTCGCGCAATCTCCAAAACTTTGATCCAGCCCTGGTCATCTATACCTTCGCGACGGTCTTTGCGACCTGGGGTGTCGTCTACCACTACCGCGTGTGGCTCGATAAGCCTCCTACGCGAGTGTATTGGGAACGGGGATGGGAACTTTTCCGCAAGGCGGGTGTCGTTCGCGGGACGGTACGGCTTGTGCGCACTGCTGCCACACACCTCGCAGCCCAAACCTTCATTCGACGCCGTTCGACGTTGCGATGGTGGATGCATCAACTGCTATTCTGGGGATGTATCCTCGCCGTGCTGATTACTTTTCCTTTGGTTTTCGGCTGGATCTCGTTCCAAACGCTGCCCACGGATCAAGAGACGTACGTTGTGCTGTTCTACGGCTTCCCTGTGCAGTCATTTCGTTTGCATACGCTGCTTGCGGAGCTCTTGTTTCATGGTTTGGATATCTCGGCAATTCTGGTTCTCGGTGGAATTGCGCTTTCATTGTGGAGGCGTTTTCGCGATAGAGGCGCTCAAGCAGTTCAATCCTTCGCTCTCGATTTTCTGCCGATCATTATGCTATTCGCGATTTCCGTGACTGGACTTGCGCTTACTGTTTCGCAAAACTGGTTGCGCGGGGAGTTCTACAGTTTTTTGGCGATTCTGCACGCCATCACCGTGATTGCCGCGCTGCTGTATCTTCCATTCGGAAAGTTCTTCCATATTTTCCAGCGTCCTGCCCAGCTCGGTGTGAAGTTCTACCAGGCGGCAGGGGAAACGGGAGAGCCCGCGCTCTGCAAGCGCTGCGGGGAGCGCTTTGCTTCTAAAATGCACATCGAAGATTTGAAGCGAGTCCTTCCGCAGGTTGGATTCGATTACCGCATGGAGGGCGGTGGCGGAAGTTGGCAGGAACTGTGCCCAGCGTGCAAACGAAAATCGATCTCGCTGGCGCAACTCCGGATCAGGGAGAATTCGCGTGGCTAAAGCACCGGAATCGCTAGAATCGCTCTTCGATCGTTTTGGACCGCATCCAGCGTACACGCCTCCTGGTGGTTGGCAGGATGAATCACGTAACCCCGCAGTACGCTTGGTGAAAACACATTGCTGTTTCTGTGGTCAACAGTGCGGCATTCAGCTCAAGGTTCGGTGCAACCAAGTGACCGGGTTCGAACCGTGGGAAGAATTTCCGTTCAACCACGGAATGCTTTGCCCGAAGGGTGTGAAGCGCTATATGCAGGGTGGGCATCCGGACCGATTACTTGATCCCTTGATGCGCACGCCAAAGGGATTCCGCACGGCGACGTGGGATGAGTCTCTGGATTTCACAGTGGCTCGACTGAAAGAAGTGCAACTGAAGTATGGCAAGGATTCCGTGGCCATTTATGGCGGGGCCTCGCTGATTTCCGAGAAATCCTACCTGCTCGGAAAATTTGCGCGTGTCGCTCTGGGCACGCGCCACATCGACTACAACGGACGGTTGTGTATGGTCTCGGCAGGCACAGCCTACAAGCTGGCGTTCGGCGTGGACCGCAGCCCGTTGCCGTGGGCCGATATTCTCAAAGCGCAAGTCGTGCTGGTGGCCGGCGCAAATGTCGCCGAGTGCGCTCCGATCACGACCGACTATTTGTGGCGGTGCCGCGACGCAGGAGGAAAGCTAATCATTGTCGATCCGCGGATGACGCCGATCTGCCGGAATGCCGACTTGTATCTTCCCGTGCGGCCGGGTACGGACATGGTGTTGTACATGGGTTTGCTGCACGTCATTCTGCGCGACGGCCTAGAACGTCGCGATTTTATTGAAACGTACAGCACTGGATTCGAACAAGTGGCGGAATCGGTCCGTGCTTGGGACCCGCGCACGGCCGCGGAGAAGACCGGTGTGCCGCCCGAGTCCATCGAACGCGCGGCGCATCTCTTTGCGAAAGCTGAGCGCGCCATTGTGCTTCACGCGCGAGGGGTGGAGCACCAATCGAAAGGCGTCGAAAACTGCCTGGCTCTGATCAACTTGTGCCTTGCGACAGGCAACATCGGACGCGAAGGCGCGGGCTGCGCGATGATTACCGGGCAGGGCAACGGCCAGGGCGGGCGTGAACACGGCCAGAAATGTGATCAACTTCCCGGTCAGCGTTCGATTAACGACCCCGAAGCGCGCGCTCACACGGCGAAGGTCTGGGGAATCTCGCCGGAAGAAATTCCGCAAGCCGGCTACTCCGCCGTTGAAATCATGGAAGCCATTCATCGCGGAGAAATTAAGGCGCTGTTGTCTTGCTGCTTCAATCCACTGGTTTCGCTTCCAGATTCGACGTTTACTCAGGAGGCGCTTGAGAAACTTGAATTCTTTGGTGTTGTGGACTTCTTTATGTCTGAGACCGCGCACCACGCCGACGTGGTTCTCGCTGGAAGTTTGCAGGAAGAAGAGGAAGGCATCGGCTGCACGAACGAGGGGCGTGTGATTCACATTCAGAAAGCTGTGGACCCGCCGGGAAACGCGAAAGGCGATAGCTGGATTTATGTTGAACTCGCCAAGCGCTTGGGCAAAGGAAGATACTTTCCGTATAACTCCACGAAGCAGATTTACGAGGAGTTGCGCGAAGCATCTCGAGGCGGGCATGCGGACTATTTCGGCATCACCTACGAAAAGATCGACAAGAACATGGGAATATTCTGGCCCTGTCCCACGCTCGATCACCCAGGGACACCGCGGCTTTTCGAGGATGGACGCTCTTTTCATCCGGACGGCAAGCACCATTTCATGGTAACGGAATGGCGCGAGAGCGGCGATCCCGTATCAGTGGACTTTCCGGTTTATCTCACGACCGGCCGAGTAGTAAGCCAATATCTGTCCGGGACTCAGACGCGCCGCATCGGCGCTCTCCTGGATCAGTACCCGAATCCGCGCCTCGAAATTCATCCGCGTCTGGCCGAGCAATATCAGATCAAGGATGGAGATTGGGTGACCATCACTTCGCGTAGGAGCGACATCACCCTGCAAGCGATGGTCGTGAAGACCATTCGCCCGGATACAGTGTTCATCCCCTACCACTGGGCTGGCAGGCGAAGCGCGAATCGGCTGACGCACCGCACGCTCGACCCTCGCAGCAAGATTCCCGAGTTCAAGGTATCCGCGTGCCAGCTCAAAAAGGCAGAGGTGCCACCCGACTGGGCGCTCACTTCCAATAAAAACGGAAACATATCCGAACCGAAAAAAGGCAAAACCTGATGCACGGTTACGAATTCTACGTCGATCCCTCCCGTTGCATCGGGTGCCAGTCTTGCGTCGAAGCCTGTGCGGAATGTGAAACCCATCGCGGCAAGTCGATGATCAATTTTGACTTCATCGACCGGCAGGGAACGACCGCGACAGCTGCCTACGTCTGCTGGCATTGCGAAGAGCCGACCTGTGCCATGGTGTGTCCCGCGGACGCGATCAAGAAGGGCGATGACGGCATCGTCCATTCCTCATTGAAGCCTCGGTGTATCGGTTGCTCGAACTGTGTCCTTGCGTGTCCATTCGGCATCCCCAAGATCTTTCCGGAATACGAGCAGATGATGAAATGCGACATGTGCTACGACCGCACTTCGGTTGGCAAAAAGCCCATGTGTGCCACGGTCTGCCCCAGTCAGGCGCTTTCTTATGTTCGTCCTGAGGAGATCGCCAAACGGCGGGAAAAGCCGAACAACGCATTTCAGTTCGGAAACCAGAAGATTGTCACCCGCGTGCACATGATGGTTCCTGCCGAGACCGATGCGGTTTCACTGGATGTTCTGGATTACATGTGGGAGGAGTCGTATGCCGCTTTTTCGCAGCCCCAGTAAAGAGCCGCTCTGGAAAGATGAATTTTCGGTGTTCACGAGCGACGAGCGCTACGTCACCCGCCGGCAATTCACGAAGTTTCTCACTCTCGCGAGCCTGGGGATGTTCGTAGGCAACCTCTGGATTCTGGCGAAATCGCATCTTACCAAGACTCCCGCGTTTCCAACGGCTGAAGTTGCCGAGATCAACGAAATCCCGATTCGCGGCGTGAAACTCTTCACCTACCCGACACCGCAGGACCATTGCATCATGATTCGGACCGGCGAGGAAGAATACGTTGCCTACAGTCAGAGGTGCACGCACTTGTCCTGCGCCGTATTTTACTCCGCGAAAAATGACCGGCTCGAATGCCCGTGCCATCAAGGCTTCTTCTCGGTGAAAGATGGTTCCGTTTTGCAAGGTCCTCCACCGCGTCCTCTCCCGCAAATCACTCTGGAACGCGACGGCACAAAACTACTTGCGATTGCTGTGAGGGGAAGCTGACATGGCCAACCTGGAACCTTCCAAGCAGCGGCGCGGACTAGTCGCCATCGATGGGGCGATGGCCCTCATCGTTATTCTGCTCGTTGTCCAAATCTGGCTGCTAAGCGCCACTCTAGAAACCTTCCTCGCAGGTCACTCCGGAGCAGTTGTCCCCGCTGCTATTTTCTCCGGACTGATTTTCTCGGGATGCCTGGCTTTGGACCTTTTCGTGACGCGAGTCGATCAAGAGTCGCGAAGACCTTAAAAAACGAGAGACAAAAACTGCGCCGTCCTAAAAACGTAATACTAATGGTGGTGAACGGCGGCAAAATGCGAACGAAAGGTGAACAAAGAAGAAGAAAGTGATTCGTCCCGTTTCATCGCAACTTGCTGAATTCCCTCGATTAGCACCGACTCCGGCAAGTTGTGATTAAATTGGTTGTTCAGCTGTTAACCGAAGGGTTGCTAGTTCGAATCTAGCCCGGGGAGCCAACTTAATCTTCAGTCCCTCAATCAGTTAAGCGACTTTCTTCAACTTCGATTTTTGATGCTTTGGTAGCCCAAGTAGCCCAATTGAGGTTTCTATGGTCGGCAACTTGAACCCCAATCCCGCTGTTTCTGCTTCCTGCTTGCGCCACTCGACATCCTCTTTCAACTGCTCTGCGTATCGGTCTGTGACATCTTTGTTGGCGTGACCGAGCCACAGCTTTTGCAGATCCCACGGCACGCGGTTCTTTCGCAGGTGTGCAGTTCGGAATCGGCGAAACGAGTGAAATCCCGTCCCTGCCTCCAAATGCATTTTCCCTTGAATCTTCCCGAGGCCGTCTCGCAGAACATTACGCTGTGTCAGCGGTCTGCCCGACTCCGTCTGAAAGAGAAACCCCGATGTCCTGCCGCCTACGCTGGCCTTCAAGAAGGCAGCGAGCGACGATGGAACGTCGATCTCTCGAACAGCGTTGTCGGTCTTAGGAGTTTGAACGGAGCCTCGCCAAACGCTCTGGCGGACCCTAATCGTGGAGAAGTCGCCGGACAAATGGTCACCGATTTTCAGCCCGAGGGCTTCACCGATGCGGAGTCCGGTTCCGGCAAGAAGTGTAAAGAGCACTCTATAGCGGCCCTTCGCTCTCGCCAGGATTTGTTCGACTTCGGATGCAGTTAAAGAAGGCTTGCGTTGTTTTTTCTCGTCAACGACAGGAAGGCCGATGAAGTGAAAGTTCCAGGTGCGTGGATGAAGTTGCTCGCCTTCGCTCGACACGGCTGACGCAACTACTGCCTTTACGACTTGAAAGTAGTTGACGATGGTCTTGTCGGCTAGGTCGGCAGCTCGCATTCTGATGACAAGCTGCCTGGTAACTTCATTCTTGATGTCAGCTAAAGGCGTGCTGCCAATCGATTCGTTTAACCAGTTGACGGCGGCTTGATAACCCGCCAGTGTGGCTGGCTTGATCGGCTTGCGCTTCTTTCGGCTGACAATGCGTCCGGCTCGCATTTCATCCAACCACCACTGCGCTTGCTGTTTGAATGTGGTGGTGGGACAGGTGATTTCCACGAAGGTTTCCGGGGAATCCACCTGCGTTTCACGTATATGATCTCGTAGTTCGCGTTCAGCCTTTGTTTGCGTCACTTCACCGAACGAGGTCACTTTACGAAGACGTTCATGCTGGCCGGGTTGGTCCACCCAATAGCGGCCATATTTCGGACACAGACCTTTTTTGTGATTGCACCTCCCATTTTTGCAGTTTGGTTTCACGAATATATTTCCATTCTGACCGACACGGCGACTCATGCACTTTCCTCTTCGCCTTATCGGTGTCGCAGCTGGAACGATACCATCAGTCGGCTGCGGAGCCGAAGTACGATCAGTAGAGTGCTCGGCGTGGACGGTTTCGAGAGCGGGGCTAGAACCCATTGGGTGAGCTGATGCATACAAATCCATAAGTAAGCCAAAATCCAGACGCACTTCTGCGCCTTGGTTGATTTCAGCTTGTTCAGGAATTAATTCCTGGACTCTTCGTGGCCTTATGGATTTCAGCTAGCGGTTCCGCCGGCTTACTGATGCCACTACCATTCGTAACCCCGAATCAGATGTCTGAGCACGCTCGATGGCGCGATCTGATTCGGTTGCGACCTTTCTTGAGTCCCTGTCGCGGCTTAGGTTGTGCCCGGGAGGCACTAACTCGTACCAATTGTAGTTCTCGTTCAAAAATGGGCTGTTCGTTCGTCCCGGCGAAGTTGATTGAGAGGCAGCGTAAGGCCGGGTTGTGATTGGGGTTTGAAATTCCGGTGCCGCGTAGCCCGAAGGGGTTTGGCGGGAAATTCCAGTCCTAGGAGCGGACGGTACAAGGCGCTAGGGCAGTGTTGGCAAAACATACTTCCCAGCGAGTTCGGACTTCACATCCGCGATATATTCCTGAGATGCGTATGTAATCTTGGCCTCCGCCCACCTAACGACCTGTTGCAAAACCTTGTCGTACATTACCCTGAATGTTCGCGATTGAAGGATGTTCGGGAAGCGATGTACATGCTCGATAGCGCGGTGGGCAACCGCCTCGGGGAAATATCCGCCGACAAGCATTCCGGTAGGTCCGACAACCTTCTGCACAAGATCATTTTCGAAGCCGAATTGGACCGACGCGATTGATTCAACGATTTCCTGATCAGTCTTCGTGACGCTGACTTCTGCTTGAACTGATCTCAGGACAGATTCGCCATGTTCAAAGATCGCCTGTTGATCGGAAGTTGGCATTTCATATTCGTTTGCGATTGGGATCCGCACAGCGAGTCTCCCGGCTCTTTCCTTATCGCGTTGACGACGTTTAGATTCTTTGTTGTACGCCCGGCGTTCATCCGAGGTCATCTCGCGAATCTTTTTGCGTGGTTCTGGTTGTGACATTTCTGCCTCCTAAAAATTGTGGTGCACCTGGCGCACACTTTCGCTCAGAAAAGGTCGTCCGGGGCGGGTACGACTTCCGGCAGTGCCGGGGTGTCGAAAATTGATTCGATCTGCCGAATGAGTCCCATCTGCTGAATTCAGTACTGACGTACCATTGCAGATGCAACTTTACTCCTCTAAAGTGGCATCAGAGCACAACATGACCCCATCCATTGTCAAGAATGTTGTCCGAATGCCGAAGAAACGAGCGAAACAGGTACGCGCTCGCATCTCTTATATGTCCAGCGAGCAACTGGAGCGTTTTCTGAAAGTCGCGAAAGAGTTCGGGCCAAGAGAGCACGCCATGTTCCTGTTTGCTGTGGCCCACGGCGCTCGTGCCCAGGAGATTTGCAACCTACGGATGTCGGACATCAACTTCCACAACGAGCAGATCCATATTGCCCGGCTAAAAGGGTCTCTACCGTCCACTCAGACTCTGCTCAAGGTCAAGGGTAATAGCCTCTTTGATGAGAAGGCCGTGTTGAAGGTCTGGTTGGCGGTTCGGGAGCCCGATGCCGACAACTTCGTGTTTAACAGCCAGAAATCGACCCAGATGAACCGCGTGACCGTTTTCAAGCTATTCCGCCAGATCGCCCGGAAGGCTGGCCTCGGCGAAACTCTCCAGCACCCGCACGTACTGAAGCACACGGCGGCTATGCTGCTAGTCCAACAGGGAGCGAACGCGTTCCTCATCCGGCAAGCCCTTGGCCATAAGTCGTTCGACTCGACGTTGGCCTACGTGAACCCTTCAGACGCGGATGCCTCGGCTGCCCTGTCGAAGGCGTTCAACCAAGCCGTCTAATGTTCACCATCCTGCTAGGCACGTTTCTAATCGTGGCCGCCTTGTTTTCGAATTCCGACTTCTACTGGTCGCATGGACCGGGAGGAGCTAAATACGGTCCGCCGATAGAACCTCAGTGGCTACCCAGACTGCTGTTCATAGTCGCCGGGATAGCCCTTATCCTCGACGAAATTTCGAAGATGCGCCACCGTTAGGCAGGCAACAAAGGAGCTGTAATGTTGCTTTATGGCCTTTTAAGCCGTGCAAGCGCCTGAGAGCACGCAGCTTATTTTCAGCGCAAAATACGCAACATTTCTTTCAGGCCCCAAAAGCCCGCCTTTGGCCAATACCCGGTCATCTCGGATGCCCCCGTACAACGTTGTGCTCTTCGAGGGCCTGAGCCTTCCGAAGGCTCTCAACGGCCTGCTGTAACAACCTAACTGTATTGCTCATGTCTCCCTTCACGCGTCTGTCCGCGCTGTCTGACATCACCGTGGTTAACGGCTGATCTGTGATGTCGCTGGGCACTCCCAGCGGATTCGAGACGGTCTGAGCGCTTTGGAAGACTTAACCAGTTGAAATATCGCGATTTACGGGAATTCGGACAAAATTTGACAGTTCTTTCGAATAAAAAAGAAAGACGCACGTTGCGCCGCACGCCACCGAATAAATACCCAACTGCCGCCATCCAGATGCACTCAGCAAATGCTTGCACCAACTACCCCTCACTAGGGACAGACAGTACAACCGTAATATAGGGATGTATGTATGTATTTATGTTATCTATAAGTTACACACATTCGTGTTTAGTCGTCTGCGTCTGTTTTCTTCTAGATGGGCATAGGTTGGTGCAAGCATTTGTGTATCCGCTTTAGATTGAATAAGTTAACCCAAAAAATGCTTGCACCAATGCTTGCAACAACGTCGAACGTTAAAAATGCTTACACCAACGTCGAATGTTTTCGATCTTGGTGTAAGAATAATGCTTGCACCAAGATCATCGAATTGACAACGTGGTGCAAGCATCTCGGTTTGACTAGTCCTCGATAGCATCTTCCGCGTCAAAGTCGCGCAACAGCACGAGGACCTTCGGGTCTCCCTTTCGGCCTGACCCTTGCTCCCCTGCCCATCTAGCGTTAATCAAGCCGTCGTAGACACGCTTCCACAACGATGTGCCATGACGCTCTGGATGCAAGATGCGGTTGAGTTCGGTCAGCGCAATCCTGCCGCCCTTACGACGGAGCAAGCTGAGAATTTCGGACTGAAGCCTGCCCTCTACCGTGGTTGACTCAGGCACTCTGAGCCACGCTTGAACCTCTTGGTTGTACTGTTCGAGAGCGATGGCACGTTCGAGACAACTTTCGTCAATCTCGTCCTTGCCCATATCGACCGCAAAGAACAAAGCCATGCGTTCGACACGGTCCGCAACACGATTCGACCAAACACCCAATTTGGCCTCCAGCATCAGGTCGTCCGAGATTACGTACGACTGTTGCTTCAACGCCTTGTCGATGAGTGACTTGGTTTTGAGTGCTGCCTCGGCCATCGCTGCTTGGTTCGGCATCTTGTACAGCGTCTTCGGTGGAAATACTTCCGGTTGGTAGACCGTAAAGAAGCGTTCATCCAATCCCGGCGCTGACTGGAGAATCGATGCCATACGGCTGACGTAATTCTGGTCAGTGTTGCAGGCAATCAAACTCACGCAATAGGTACCAGCGGCGTGATTGAAGTTTTCCTTACGCGATTTGATGGTGTTAGCGAACGTCCCTGACTCATACATTGACGCCAAGGTTTCACCGAGGGTTGATTTCTCGATAGAAGCCTTTTTCGCCAGCACGCCCAACTCGTCGTAGAACAGAATCGCATTCTTGCATTGCGTCCTATCCATTTCCAAACCGAGTCCTTCCGGCGAACCAGCCGTAAACACGACCGATTTGCCGTTTGCGGTGCGAGTAGCTGGACCACTCGACACGACAATGCCTGCGTTATTCAAATACTCGAATGCGTCTGTCGCCGACGAAGACTTGATGACTCTCCCTCTGCGACCAACCAAGTTGACGAACAACGCCGGGATTGTCTTCTTGCCCTCGATGCGAATCTTCAGTGCGAGGTAGTTCAACATGACCGCCATCGCTGGCATGAACATGAACTCAGGATTGCGGCAGTTGATTTCGCACGTTGGCAACACCAAACCATCACCGATACTGGTGCCCTTGATTACCCAACGCGGAAACTTCGGCCACGCAATCGGTTTGAGGCTAACTGGTTCGTTTGGTGTCGGCTCTTCCGTAGCGCCAACAATCTTTCCATCAAGAAGCACGCTGTTTGCACGAGTAACCGAGTCCGGCTTCTTGGACCACGTGTCGATGGACTTAAAGATGGTGTCCTCAAGTTCCTTTTGCGACAGTGATGGCGCACAGCGGGTTTCGTTGATGTCGGAGATTTCCTGTTTTACCTTTTCTGCGGACATCCCCACATCGAGCAACTTTCCGGCAATTGATGTCAGCGTTGAGTTACGCTGTCCCTCGATAATCTCTGACTGCTCCGTAATCGATGCGGATTTCGCAGGGTTTCCAGCTTTCCAGAACTCAACTTCCTCGCGGGTCGGATACGTCAGCACTCCCGAAACCGCGACGCGATACTGCCTGCCCGTCTTGGCATGAATCGAACCCGGCGAGACACACTGTTCACCAAATGCGCGAACAGAAAAATCGGAAGTCTGGCCGACATTCTTCACCGTGCCGTCATTCAGGTAGTAGCGATGACCGCCCTGACGCGAAACAATGATTAGTCCGGCTGTAAAATCCTTGCCGGGATAAACGCGCTGAAACCGTTCGCGCACCTCGGTCGAATCGACTTCAAACGCAAACGTGCGGCCATTGTTGACTGAGCCGAAGTTGCAACCGGGATACATCGTCGCCCACGAACGAATCTGGCTCGGGTCTGTCGATGCAGTGTCAGTCCAGTCCGGAAGGAACGGTCGCTTGCCGCGCACGTCTTCCGCGTACTTCTCCGGGTTCCAATAAGGCCCGACAAGCGGCGTTTGAGCAATGCCGTGCGTCACGGCCATCCAGATTGCGCCGTCAGCCGGACTGGCGAACTCCCCGTTGTCGTCTGGCTGAGGAACGAACGGCTGCGGTCGCGGGGAAGCAACTGCCTGAAATCGAGCCAAGCGTTCTCTATTGTCTTCGTTTATCAATTCTATTTGTTCGGGAGTTAGCACTGCACACCCCCGGCGTTCACTACCGTGATGTCGCAGGCCGCCAATCCTTTCGGCGTCTGAACGAAATCAAACTGAACCACCATGCCAACTCTTGGCTCGATGTCAGGCAGGTTGCTCTTGTGGAAAAAGTAGCGAACCGCTCTGCCATCTCGATTTTCAACGATGAAGCCATAGCCTCGTTCGCCGAAATACATGCCTATCTTACCGTTCAACATATGTGTCCTCATTCCTGCGATTCGCAGGGTCTCCGCAAGCGGAGTTGATTTTGAATTTTCACCTCTTTCTTTGCGGCTCTAAGCCCCGCTGCCAATCGGCGTAATGGGCAAGACAGCAGATCACCGTAATCCGCTGCTTCAAAATCGGTTTCGTGCCTAGGCTGCTGCAGCCCACGCAACGTCAATATCGCAGTCAATCCAATCGGCGATGGTGCAGAATCCGCCACCATCACCGTGGACCATTTCCCAGTGACCGTTTCTTGGGTGTTCGCCGAATACGGCGACGTGCGGTACATCGTAGGGAGAACGATTAGCGCTCCGCGAAATGCTCCACACCAGTTGGTTCAGGTCAGTCGCTTTGTCGTCGATGTAGGCGAACAGTGGGTGCGTCAAGCAGTCCTTACAACGACAAACGAACTCGACGATAAAATCCGGCTTTAATCCGAATCCCTTCGGCTTGTATTCCCAGAACCAGCCGACCTTGTCGAAAAAGCGAGCGTAGTGACGGTGAAGCGGTATCTCTATCGCGGAATGTCCTGACGCCGAAGCGTCCTTGCTATGCCCTGCGTTCATTGGGGTTTCCTTGTAAGCCGTAAGCCCGGAATGGTGATCCCTACATCTACATTTCCTCTATGTGTCGCCAAAGGGGGCGTGTATAGGTGCACGGTATACACTTGAATTGAAAACAAACGACTTAGGCTGCGTTCGACAGGTCGTCCATCCGCTGTCTGAGACGCATCACGGTCACGGATAACGAACGCGGCTTGAGACCTCTGGCGGACGCCGCCTTTCCCACTTCAGTCCCGTCAACGACAACGTCGAACACGGCGTTAAACATCGCCGAGGACATGCGGCTCCTAGAACTGTTGAGGACAGTCAGCAGATCGCGTTTTCGTTGTTTTTTGCGCTGCAATTCCAGCTGTTCCTTATCGTAGTCCGACATCCCGCCGCTTCCGAATCTCGACGACCTGCCCCCGCCGGCCATCAGCAGCTTGATTGTCCGAAGGTCGAACTCAGTGACCGAACGTAGTTTCACAGTTTCCGCTTCAGGCCGAGGTGTACCCGTCCAACTCGGAGCACGGAATATGGTCTTAACCCGTCGTTTCCGATGATCTTCCGCAAAACTTCGACGATCTTCCGCCCGCCGTGGAATCCAGAAGCGACTATTGTCGATCTCGATCTGGCGAAGATTCGGACGAACATTGACGATCACCGCGATCTTGTCGTGATGTTTGACTCGCTTGCCGACATCCGAATGGAAAACGCCCCACAGACGGCTAGGGGTTGCGATTAGACACTCTACTGCTGTGCCCTTCACGAGCAAAGGCGGGACATCGCTCGTCAAGAACACAGGTACCGCACGTTTGGTCACGACAAGAGATTGAACGGTCATGCCGCACGCTCCTGCTGACGGAGCCACGCAGACACGCCTATCCAATCGAATCGCAAGTACCGACCGAGGTGGATTGTGGGCAGCGGATTTTGGCGACGACGACTTGGACGTCTGATAGACCCACCGTTTCGAGACTTTCAATCGCCCATCCAGTTCATTGCATGTGGGTTCAAAACGGGTAGGTTTCCAAAGAGTTGGCTCGTGAGTTTGAAGCAAAAGACGGGCGTGGCTATTCATCTCACCAGGGCTCGACCCCGACGCTGTGCACGGATCTATGTGACTCATGAGAATTCTCCTTGAATCAATTTGGCGCAGGTAACGCCCTCCGCCCCGGCGGTCGAAGGTTATGCGGCGACCGGTGCTGAGGCCTTCGAGGGAATTGCGCAGTGGATTCATCGAACAGTTTCATAAAGTCTCCTCTGCGGTCTCTCCCGCCGTCTTGATTCATGCAGCTTTCTTTTTGGATTTCTTCGCAGTCGGAACAGGCTGACCAACGAGGTGAACTACGGCAAAGCCGTAATCGAGCGAGATTTCATATCCCGTCGTCGGGTCGTCTACACCGTGTCGGCGTTTGTACACCGTGACCGTTTCACCGATTTTCTTACCGCGTAAATTACCCTGCGGCATCAAACCGAGTGTGAACGCCAGTTCTTTCTCATCACTATCGGTGAACTTCACGACCATCCAAGTGGTTTGGTCCTGCTTGACGAAGCGTGTGACCGTTCCAGTGAATTCTGCGATGGTTCGCTTCGCGGTGCGCTGTTGTTTTTGTTTCGGTAGAGTCGCAACCGCTGCCGCGCCTTCGAGAATCGGATCAACGAGTTGGTGATTGAATGATTGCTGAATCATCTCCACCGCCTTGGTCGGGGAGACGGCGAGTGCTTCTTGCAGGTCGATGAGGTGTGACAACGGATGAACTTCTGCATGCTTGTCCTTTTGGAGAATTCCCAACGCGACGAGGCCGACGCTATCCTTTGGTACCGCTACAGCCCAAAGCAAATCGCCTGCATTCTCAGCGACAAAGTTCTTCGTGACAGTCCTGAGGACTTTTAGGCCAACGGCTTCGGTGAGAGTGTTCTTGAATGTCAGTCCGAATGTGAAGTTCGGTCCGTCCTTTACAACTTTCACGTAAAGCAGGGAGTCCTTCGGTCGCTTCTTAACTTCTACTGTGTCGCCCGAAGCAATCCCACTGTTGAACATCGGAATGTTTTGGACGATAACTTGATTTTTCTTTCTGGTTCCCTTAGCCCAAACGTGTTCAGGACTGCCGCCTTTGGTTACGATTTCAAGTCGATGAAGTCCTCGCGGCGCTCTCTCCATCAAGTTCTTTTCCAACTCGGTACCGTGCTGTTCGCACGTCAGTGCAATGTTTCCGGCCATGATTACCTTCTTTCCTTCTCCCGACTTTCATCGGTCAACTCACCACGCTGTAGAACAGTCGGGGCTTACTGCTAAAATTTGCCTCACGTTGCCGAGATGCGTTCGCGGCGACGACTAGGGCTTCAGCCGTTCTCGATTACGTAAGCCGTCACGACAGAATGGAGCGCACGATGCGCTCTCACTGCGCTGTGATTGAGTGCCCGGCTTTCGCGCAAACTTTTCAAACCTCCGTCCTTCGTCCGATAGTGCGATTAAGAAAAATAAAGCGAGAATTCAGGTAGCGAGGTTCAGCGTATTCAATCCCCGCCACCTAGGAGCGAAAAACCGTATATGGTTCTCGCGTGCCCCTGCGCCAGTTCGGTGCCCCTCACTGCTACGCGCTGGCTTAAAGTCCTAAGCCTATTGGCCCTTTTGGGTCAATGGGTTCGCTTGTCCCTCTTGGGCTACATAGGACGCGCCAAAGGTTACGTTTGACCCTCCTCTGCCTCTATAAGTTGCGTCAAGCGGTACGCTTGTCCTCTTGGGCTGCCATAAGATGCGCCAAAGGTTACGTTTGAAACGTCCTCTGCCTCTATAAGCTGCGCCAATAGGGTCGTTTGTCCCTCTTGGGCTACATAAGTTGCGCCAATGGTTACGTCTGACCGGTCCTGTGGCTCCATAAGCTGCGCCAACAGGTATGTTTGTTCTCCCGTTGGGCTGCATAAGATGCGTCAAATGTCTCGCTACTTCCCTTCGTTAGGAGGCGTCAATGGTTATGTCTGAATTGTGTCGCCTTAACTGTCAGTGTTTTCAAGCGAGTAAGGCGATCGCAGTCAACAGTAACGAGCACCGAGTGGACAAAATCACCGATTCGCGCTCTGTTTCAGGCAGGTCGTGAATCCAGCGAACGACAGCCAAGAACAAAATGATCCGTGGATTCAAAAATCTCAGAGGGTATAAGTCCGAAGGTAAAAGAAAATGTCACCTGCAGCCAACAGGATTTCATTTTCTGACTCGAAACCATCAAAAAACAAAGGCAATTGAGCGGATTCCGAACTATGTGGGTTTTTTCTTCGGCTCCGGCGTCACAGCGATTGTCACCGTCACTGGGCCGACCAGCTTGATGTCGAGCGGCGACCGCGCCCAATCCCGCAACCCGGTCGGCGGATACAGATTTCGATGGTGCCGGAGCGGACCTTGAAAGCCTTCCCGGTCATTATTGTCTTCATCGGTCCCTCAGTTCGGCCGAATCGCTTCGACGGGTATTTCCCAAGGCCGCTCGACGTTCCAGTTCGGATTCGAACAGTGACAGAACGAGCCGCGACCGCAGAACACGACTATGTCGCCGCCGTAGACAGATAAATTCCGGTCGCGGAATCCTGCCGCTTGTTCCGGCGTCTCAAACAATGCGCAGGGAATGCCCGCACTTCGGAGACAGATTACTCGGTTTTGATTTTATCTATCGACCATATCGGTCTTGCTATCATCCTGCACATGTTCCACGACGTGAACGACGCGGTAATCATAGCTTCCACGTTCGTCGGACAGTCGTTAACAAACAGCAAGCTGAAGACTTCTAGATTTTCTACGACCCGCAAACAACGAATGTTTTCTAACACTGCCGGGGGCGGTTCGTACCCGGATGGCTCAAACGATTGAACGAATAGACAGTGCGAGCATGTCGCGCCAGCTTTCAGCGGGACGACCGTCCGCAGTTCACCGCATTTCGAGCATCGGCAAATCATCGGCACAGACCTTTAGATACGATGACGGAAACTGTAATCGGTCCGACCAAACAAACGTCCGCATGTGCGGCGGTCTTATCCTTCGTTCGGCGTACACAAATCTGGACGCGGTCGTAATTCGCAATCTTGATTAAACGGGTTTTCATTCATCACCTTCTTCACCCAACTCCGCGACCGCTTCGAGAAATTCGTCGACTTCCGCCAACTCCTCGCCTTCCAAGTCCGCCAGATTCTTCTCACCGAACCAGTTTATGTACACAAAGTTTTCAACAGTCAGCGGCATGTCCCGTTGTCGGAGCATGAATTCCAAAACAGCGTCCATAGTTTCACACCTCATCAGTATATCCGACCTGTATGGCTCGGCCTGTCGACAGACACGTGCCGCAGATATTGCTCGACCAGGGTTTGATCGTCGAGATCATCAAGCAGGCGGTGGAATATCTCGTTATCGGGTTGGCGATTTTTCAGTCTGAGACGGAGTTCACGAAGGAAAATCTGGTTCGAAAAGATTCGCTCCGCAACCTTTGGACTTCGCGACACAATATCGCGGCGCTCGCTCATGATTGCACCGCGAATCTGTCGTTTTGAATCCCTTCTAAAATCGCCCAAACATACCGATGCTCAATGACAACGGCGTTGCCAAACCACTGAGCGTCTGATGGGAGATTTTCTTCAACCCAGGACTTCGCGGACTCACTGAGGGGATAAAGCAAGAAGATCGAGCCGTGATTCTCACAACGGAAATCGAGTCCGGCTTCCGACGTGGGTGATGTTCCTGAAGTCTGAAATGCGTCGCTCATGGTTGCTCCTTTGTATCAAGGAGTGCCAAGATTTGCGGGATTCGGAAGTAAGGTGGGTTTTTGCCCCTACACTGGCCGTATCCGCCAATTTTGGCGACAGCACCGTGGCCTTTCTGGCTCGGTTGCTGGACGGCTAAGGTCGCCGCCACTCTCGATACTGCCTGAAGGCTACCGTAGACGCAGTTCTTCAACAATGGTACGAAAGTCCTAAGGGAACTTGTGCGTTATGCGACTTGTCAAGATTTGCGCGAGCAGGATCTCTTTTGAGAGAACCTGAGATTAGTCGCCATGTGCTACGATCTGTCCTCAATTACTTGGCGGTTCCGCAGATTCCGGTGCGGCCTCCCGCTTACCCGTTGTGGGGGAACTGACGTCGGGCCTCATCCCGAGGAACATAACGCGCCCACCCACTTCTTCCGAAAAGTCCGTGCCGTCCTTTTCCAAAGAAAGTCGAATGCCTTCCACCGAATGTTCGGCGGGGACATCTCCCAAGGCGCAGTTCACTTGCAGCATTGCGGTTCTTGATACGCCAGACATCGGCATAAGGATGACCGAAATATCGCAAGTCCGCCAGTTGGCAAGGGACCGGGCGCATAGGCAAACGCTTGGGGCCAATTTGTGGAGAGCCGAAGGCGGGTCCTTTCTGCATGAGCGCGGGCTGATGCAATGCCGTAGGACTCGAAGGAAACCAAATCACTCGCGATCCACACGCCTGTCCCGAGTACACTTCCATTTGGAGACTTGTTCGTAAACGTCCCGGCTGCCTTTATCGACTTGCCCTGCGAGTCGAAAGTTCCTGCACCGCTGATTTCATAGCTCTCGCCGTTTGCGGACTTCGCAGCGGCCGGGCAGCTACCAGAATCGCTTCACAAAGAAACCCCGAAGCCACTATGAAAGCTGTAACGAGCGGGAGCCGATTTGAGTTCCGGCCGAACCAGTACACAAAAAGACGAGGCTCGACACAGCAACCCATTTGTAATTGACGGCCGAAAATACGCTTTTGTTTGGCATGGACTCCTTCCCTGCGCTAGGACCGCCGCTAGTAACCTGCGCGAGACTGCGTCCGGCGCAATTTTGCCGACCCGCAGCCCGAGACGGCGATTCGACGTCTAGCGGTCTTACTGACTGCAAAGATTCTCCACTACTTCACGAGGCTCAGCGGAACAGCCGCTTGTGTTAGGGAATCGCTGAGGAAGCCGTGCCACACGCTGTTCGCGTCGACATACTCGCCCGTAATCGCCCCCGAGTCGTTGATGCCGAAAGGGAAAGTCACGACCGAGCCGCTGGGATCGACCGTCACAAACCTACCCTCGGGACTGCGCAGATAGCCGTGGACCACAAAGTTCGCGTCACTGTAGGTTCCTGTGATCGCCCCCAAGTCGTTGAGGCTTACGGGACAATCGGAGGAACAGCCCGTGCCTTCGCCGGCGCCGGTGCCCGCGCTGGGAACATCGAAGGTCGTGAGCTTGCCATCGGGACTGCGCAGGAAGCCGTGATTCACACTGTTCGCGTCGCTGTATATCCCCGCGATCGCCCCCAACTGATTGAGGCCTAGGGCACAACCGGGACAACCTGTGCCTTGGTAGCTGCCGGTACCCGCGCTGGGAACGTCAAACGTTGTGAGTTTGCCATCGGGAATGCGCATGAGGCCGTGACGAACAAAGTTGCCGCTGTTGTCCTCGTAGCCTCCCGCGATCATGCCAAAAACATTGATATTGAAAGCCGCTGAACCGAAACAACCTTCGGCTGCCCGTTCTGTCACGCTCCGGGACCACTCCACGTTGTAAACTTGCCGTTGGGACTCCGTAGGAAAGCGTGGAAACTAAAGTTTGCGTCCGTGTAGTATCCTACGATTGCTCCCTCCAGATTCATCGCTATGGGAGTCGAGCCGAATCCGCCCACTCCTGGAACGTCGAAGGACGTAAACTTTCCATCCGGATTCCGCAGAAACCCGTGGCTGAAGCCGTTCGCGTCATAGTAGCTCCCCGCGATCGCCCCCAAGTCGTTGATACTGGATGGGGTGGTCCCGTTGAAGGGACCTGAGTCCGCGCCGGGGGCTTCGAAGGTCGTGAAGGTGCCATTGGGATGGCGCAGGAACCCGTGGAACGTATTGTTCGTGTCTTGGTAGGATCCCGTGATCGCCCCCCAATTGTTGATGCTGCTAGGATAGGTCCCGTTGTTGTCCCCTGTTGTGTCCGCTCCTGGAGCCTCGAAGGTGATGATGTGGGGCTTCTGGGCGCTCGCGGTAGAGCCCGACGCCAGCATGCTCAGAGCCATGAACAGGGCGAGCGCTCCGTTCGGGAGAGTCGAACACCAGAGGACAAAACGTATAGGGATCGTCATCGTTGGATCACCTCTCTTTCAGTTGTTTCTGCGTTGAAGCCTTCGGTGTAGTCCATCACGGTGGCCCGGCCTATAGGAATTTCGAGCCAGTCTAGAGAGTGGAGTTCTTAACCGCACTACGCCTCCATCGCTATAGCCGCGGCTCGACAAGCCACATTGGGTACCTTGAGTCCTTAGCTTCGGCCGCCACACTATCCTCGCCTCTCAACACCTGTCATCCCCCAAATTGGGGAAGTAGCTCGTAAATTTCATGAAATTGCAGTAATATCTGCGGCTAGTATCTTCAGGGCCAACAGCACGCCCCCGGCGGCCCACCAAGGTTCAGCGATGCTTCCTGCCGATGAAACGCTTTCAACGCTCTTAGGCAGCCTGTATGATGCCGCGTCGAATGCCTCTCGCTGGGAGCCATTCCTTCAGCAACTTGCGAAGGCTACTCAGGCTCACGCAGCTGCGTTAGTCATGCATGAAGTCGGTCCGGAAGCTCACACCGTCACCACGTCCTGGGACCTAGACCCTGAAGGCCCGCCTCTCTATCAGTACCACTACGGCACGGTCGACATCTGGGCGATGCAAGTCTGGCGAAGACCTACCCCACAGGTATGCGTGTCGCAGGCGCTTTGTCCCCGGGAAGACTTTGTAAAGACCGAGATTTACAATGAATTTATGGTGCGGTTCGGGATCGAGCACGGCATGTTCGGCCTGGTCGAGAACACACAATCTCGCAAGTTTCGGTTAGTCTTTACAGAGACCGATCCGGCTCAGAGTTCAGTCCTTCCGATCTAGATATCCTTCGCTTTCTTAGACCCCACATTCAACGCGCTTTCAAACTGCACTCCCAATTCGCCAGCCTGCAAGCACGCTCGGCGGGATTCGAAGCAGCAATGGATAGGCATCCGACCGGGATAGTCTTTCTTGGAACTGACGGTCAAGTTGTGCTCATGAATCGGGCGGCTTCGGCGTTCGTATCAGAAAGAGACGGCTTGCTGGCCAACCGCGACGGACTGCGAGCCGAAAGAGCTGCTGAATCGGCATTGTTACAGAAGGCGATTCAGCAGGCGGCTTCAACATCAAACGGTAATGGGTTATCGGCTGGCGGCACCGTGCTCGTTTCGCGCCGCGCCCGATCACCGCTCCAGATCGTCGTGAGCCCGCTTCGCAACTCGGCAATTGCGTCTCAGGCGGTTGCCGCCATCGCATTTGTCACCGACCCTTTACAGCGTCAGCGTCCAACTCAAGATGTGCTGCGGGCACGGTTCGGCCTTACACCAGCAGAGTGTCGAGTGGCTTTGCTGTCGAGCGATGGTCACGCACCGCGAAAAATAGCGAACATGATTGGCGTCACTGATCACACTGTGCGCTCGCAGATCAAGAGTATCTTTTCCAAGACTGGGGTTAAGCGACAAGGCGAATTGATTAGGCTTCTTTTAAACCATTCAGCGGCAGCGATTCCGAGCGAAAGACCTGCGGTCTGAGCCTGCTTTAAATTGGACTATCCAGCGACGTTCTTCGCCTGCTTCCTAACCTTCGCCCACCGCTTCTTCGCCCACCGCTTCTTCGCCGCCTTAGAGATCGTGGCTCTTCCTGCGCAGACAGAACTCTCTTCTTCGCCCCTTTCACTTCCACGACGGGTGTGTGACCTAAGGCTTTCGCGGCGGATCGAACTCCATTGAGTTGATGCTGTAACTTACTCATCTGCTTTTCCAGCTTTTTCTCTTCGCGTTTGATCGCCCCCAGAATGTTCATGAATCCTCCGCAGGAGAATCTATCTCAATCGGAAGTCTCACGACTGCCCTGCTTCGAAATGTAACCATTGGGGCGGCGCTGTCGTTTCGAGTTCTTCTTCGACTGTGCAAAAAGTTGGGCGAATATAATGCTGTATACATGTGTTGATCGTAATGATAACGATAAAATGAATTAATTATGCGTATGAGTACTAAATCATTTAAATACCAACTCGGTGGCTCTTTCACCCCACCTAGGAGTGACTATGATTAAAGCGAGTCGGTTGATGTGGGTGTTGCTCTCCGTCGTTGTTTCCGTATTGTCCGCCGAATGCTCTTACGCGCAAGGCATTGCGAAGTGCGAAATATGTGTGAACATAGCTTGCGAAGGCCTGTTGCAGGGCAAGTGCATTCCGGGAGGTTCTACAACTTGTACGGTAAGTGGTACGGGGTGTGAACAGCAATGCTTTGAGGGCATATTTTGTCACCGCCCTGCCTCAGTCGCAGCCACTTCTCTGGCACCTAGTGGCGACTCGCTGGAGGGCTGCAAAACGCCGTTTAGGTCCGTCAAGGAAGTAAGTGCTTACATCAAACAGCAGAGCGCAGACGACAAGTCCGCTGTTGAGGATGAGGAAATCCGAGGAAAGGTGATTCAGGCAGGCGGCTCGGCGGCTAGAATTCTGCCCCAGCTGAAGGGTCCCATATCGATAATTTGGGCCGAACACGCTTCCAAAGATATGTTGCCATCGGCTCAGATACTAAACCTGTCGGACAAGCCTGTTACGGCTATCAGGGTTGGCTGGACAATCAAATCCCCAAATGAGCCTGACGAGGTTAAGGTCGGAGAATGGTCTAAACTCGAAACTGAGCTAGCACCAGAAGAGGCAGCCATGATTGGGGCCCAAAATCTGGATACCGCTCCACTTTGGAAGGTTGGGACTATCGTCAGGATTTACATCGAGGAAGTCCGGTTCAAGGACGGCTCGGTATGGCAGCGTAAATCCACGAGAACATCACCCGCCAACATGACGTCCTCAACTGTCTCTGAGAAAGCAGGAGGTGGTTCCGGCATCTAAAGGCAGGAGTAAACATCGTGAGCCCCGCGGTTGGCCTAATGTTCTGGCTTCCTGTGGGGCTTGCTGTTTCCGCTGGCATTGACTGAGGGAGGGCTTAGTCTTTTGTGAAACCGATGCTATCCTCATCTTTGCCATACTCGGAGAAGCTACATTTTGCGTAGGCTAATTCTGCGGGGGCAAGCTAGCGAGCCTCGGGGCTACGGAGGGATTCCGCTCAGGTTACAATCAAAAAGATTGATAAGGTTAAGTGTCACTCCCATTTAGGCTTCCACGATTCCATTACGCCGCTGCTCTGCACCAAAGCTCAAGAGTTAAGATGTGTACCATGGAGTGAACTACCTGATATAATCTAGTTTATAGTCAGTTAAAAGGATAGCTCGGTTGCTTGTGGGCTCAGAATTCGGCGGCTATGTAATTCATCAACAGTCGTTAACCCAAGATCAAGGCGCTCAGAGTTGTGAAGATTACACACAAAAGATTGCTCGACAGTTTCAGTAACAAAGTTGCTGGGTTGTACAGAAAAGGTTATGCGCCAATATCGATAGCGGAACGACTGGGGGAGAAGCTAAACAGGATATATTATGCTCTTAGGCGTAAGGGAATTGTTCTTCAGGGTCGTCGACGTATTCGACCTCGACGTCGGCCTCAGCCTCATCCTGCCAGCGACGAAATTATTGAGAAGTACCGTACCGGATACAGCTGCCGAGCAATAGGTCAAATATACGGATTAAGTGGTCAAGCAGTACTGGATATTCTTCGGCGATTTGAAATTCAGATACGACCTGTTGGGCAACCGAAGAAGACAAGTCAGAAGCACTTTTCGGCCAAGCGCAAATAAGTTCGCAACTATTTCCGAGCATCCACTCCTCTGGAGGGATGCGTGCGCCGACTTGAGAGCGCAATTCGCAAACATTGCATTGCATGACCGCCTCTGATCCATCAAGGCTCTTGAGCTCCCAACGGAGAATCGCCGAAGAGAACTCACTCCCCGGCGGCCCTGTCCTACAAAGCTACTCTCGTTTCTAAGCTCTACTTTCCAATCTTAGAACTCGTAGCGCAATGCGAACTGCATCGTGCGCGGGTTCGTCAGCAAGCCCGAGTAGTCTCCGAACGTGCTGCCATTGGTGATTGAAAGGTTCAAGGTGGTGACGTCGAAACGCGTCAAGTTGAGCGCGTTGAACACTTCCCACCGGAACTGCAGGGAGTGACCTTCTCGAATCTTCCAACGCTTGCTGAGGCCTAAGTCGAGCGAGGCGAAGCCGTCGCCGCGCAAAGTATTGCGGCTCCCGACCTGGCCCGGGAAATCGGCTTGGAAGTCATTGAGTGCTGAAGCAGCCGCTGCTGTGCTGCCGAAGAGGTTAACGCTGCCATCCGGATTCTTTGAAGCGCCGACAGTGCTGACCGGCGCGATCTGCGTCGCGAAACCAGAAAGCTGCCAGTTCGTGGGCCACTGTGCGCCGTTACCCGCACCGACCGGGAAGCCGCTGGTCAAACGAGCCAAACCGGTCAATTGCCAGCCGCCGATGATTCCCTCAACGACCCCGTGAGAGTTGGTTGCCAGCCATCGACCGCGGCCGAACGGCAGCTCCCAAACCCAGTTTGCGTTGAACTGCTGAGGAGTATCGAAGTCTGAGACGGCACGGAGAGCCGTCGGATCCCAGGCATTGATGACCTGGCCACCGAGGCCGCCTTCAGCCGTGATTCGGTTCGCGTCAGAGGAGATATCCAGCGACTTCGAGAACGTGTAGTTGAAGTCGAACTGGAAACCGTGTGTCATGTTGTGACGGAAGCTGACTTGGAGTCCGTGATACGACGCGGCTCCGATCGAACGCCACGCGTACAGAGCGGCGAACTGGGGGTCGAGGAATGCATAGGCGCCGCCAGGACCGTAGTAGCTGACGTTCGGATTGCTTGCGTCTGTTATAGCACCCTGATCGAGCAGCTGGATCGCCGTCGTTTCGTTGCCGGGGAAGCAGCTGAACAAGTCGTAGGCAGCCTGAAGTGAACTCTTTGTAGAACCACCGTTGCACGCGAGCGAGTACGCGCTTCCGGGTGCGGATTTTAGCGGCTGAATGATGTCCGTCCAGTAGGCTGCTGACGGACCGACAAGCGCAGGCGTTATCGCACTGGTCGGTACGCCTGCCCGAGTCAGTTTTGCGAACGCCGTGGCTGCAGTGAAATAGTCGATCCCGGTCTTGGGATCAACCAGATTTTCCGGTGTGGCAACGTCTTCCTGCGCCAGCAACCGGTGAGAGAGGCGACCGACGTACGCGACGTCCAACGTGAAGCCGTGACCGAGATCACGCTGAACTGATAGGTCCAGGGTGTACGCGTACGGCGTCTTCAGGTTTTGGTCTGTACCCCAATACACTGCAAACGAGCCGGTCCCGTTAGCAGGAAACGTTTGGGGAAAGGTGGAAACCGGTGGAGGAGCAAAGAGCTGCGTGCCGTCGGTGCCCTGCGTGGGAATGGTGTTCAAACCGGTGATGCGCGGAGCCGTCAACGGCGAAACCACGCCCGCCGTGTTCGTCAGCGCGGTCGAGAGACCAAAGGAACCGTTCTGGTCAAACGTTGCCAGCAACGCTGGACCGACGCGGTCATAGACGATGCCAGCGCCAACCCGGATGCTGGTCTTACCCGGACCGCCGAATATGGCGCCGAGTAGTCCGTCCGACGCCCCGGGCGAATATGCTACCGCTAGACGCGGCGCGATATCCTTAAAGTCCCAGTTGTAGAAACCAGGTTGGTTGTTAGCCGGGCCCGCCAGATTGAAACTGATCAGCGGCGCGGCGTTCGAGCCGATTCCCTGGAGCATGTTGCTTCCGCGCTCGGCAAACCAATCGGAAAGATTTACGTTGGGGCCGACCTGATTTCCATTGGTTTCCCACGGTGGCGAGAAGAGCGAGTATCGCAGCCCGTAGGTAACTGTCAGGTTCGGTTTGATCTTCCAGGAATCCTGAGCATACATTTCGTAGGCATCGTCGGCGAAATTCCGCGCGATTGGTGCGCCCTGCGGAATCGTCGATCCATTCTTGTTGAAATTGTATTGCGCGTTGACCTGGTTGATGCTCCCGATCAAGGTAATCATCGGATAGTCGTAGTTATTGTTGAAATTCTGATCGACCGGCGCGAAACCAAACGCCCCTGGGTCAAACGCACCACCCTGGTTTGCCAAGCCTGAGGGGATGTACCAGGAAGCGTTCGTGACCGCCGAACTGTAAGAAGTCGAATTGCTTGAGTTCGGATTGCGAAGGAAGTTCAAGTTCATGCCGAACTGCAGTGTGTGATGACCCTTGATCCAAGAAACGTCGTCAACGAAGTTGTGGACGGGCACCTGGTACGCAGTGGTCGGAGTCACCGCTAAGCTCGAATTGTTGGTGCTGCTGTTGTCGTTCAGACCGCGGAAGAATACAACTGGAGCAGTCTGGTTACCGATCACGCCGAGGCTCTGTCTCGTATAGCCCCAACGGAAGTTGTTGATCAGATTCGACTTTACGACAGCCGTATATCCGACCGAGAAGCCTTTGCTGTAGTCCACCTGATCCGACTCTGGACCCTGACCCGGAAGATACGGCACGCCGGCAACGTTGTCGTTTCGGAGAGCGCCGCGCCAGAAGAGGGTGTGGTTGCCGTTGGACGTCAGCTTGTAGTCGACGCGCGCGATGTACCAGTTCTCTTTAATCGGCGCGGCACCAGGAAAGCGGAAGCCTTCGTAATTGAGACCGTCGCCTACCGTCTGGTCGTTGGGCAGCGGGAATGAATTGAGGTACGGAACCATGACGCCACTGCTGACGCCGATTCCAGCCGGGTCCATAGTCTTGATCTGCGCGGGCCCTACGGCCGCATCGCCCGCCGGTACCGCGTGGGGGCCGGTCAAGCCCTGAACTGTCGTGGCCGGGCAGGTGCTCGGGTCGGCGCAGTTATACATAATGACGCCGTCACGCATGGCCGCGCTGGGAACGACGCGAACCACGCTTTCCTGCTGAGCCTGACGCTCCGCTTCGAAGTTCGCGAAGAAGAACAATCGGTTCTTGAGGATCGGACCGCCGATGGATCCACCGAAGTTATTTCGAATGAGCTGCGGCGCCTTGTTGGGCTCGCCGCTTTCCAGTTGGGCTTGCTTGATGAAGTAGTCGTTCGCGCTGGTCAGCGTGTTGCGATTATATTCATAGAGCGAACCGTGGTAACTGTTCGTTCCGCCCTTGGTCACCAAAGCGACCTGCGCGCCGGAAGATCGTCCTTCGTCTGCGTTGTAGTTCGAGGTCGTGACGCGGAATTCCTGCACCGAATCCGCCGTTACCGGCAGAACCGACTGGAACGCGTAACCCTTCGTATCCGTGTTTACGTCCACGCCGTCCAGAGTGATGTTGCTCTGGTCGCTGCGTGCACCGTTCACCGCGCCACTGCGCGTATCCGTATCCTTGTCGACGTCGGGGCGATTGCCCGTGTACGCCACGCCCGCCTGCAGTGAGAGCAGGTCTGGAACGTTGCGTCCTTCCATCGGCAATTGCTTGATTTGATTTTCGTCGAACGCATTTCCGAGCGACGCGTCATTGGTGTTCAGTCGCTCCGTCTGCGCCGAAACTTCGACGGTCTGCGCTGCCGAGCCAACTTCCAGCGTCACGTTCACCGATGCCGGTGAGTTCACCAGCAGCTCGAGGTTCTTCCGCTCGTACTTGCGGAAACCCGCCGATTCAACCGTCAATGCGTACATGCCCGGTTGCAACGCGAGAAATTCGAATTCGCCAGAGCCGGAGGTGTCGATGGTCCGTTCAGCGCCCTGCTGAACGTTCTTCAAAGTCACTTTCGCCGCGGCGATGGTCGCGCCGCTCTTATCGAGCACCACGCCGTGTACCGACGTTGTGCCGGTCTGTGCTTTCGCACCCACCACCAGCAACAAACAAAGCATCAAGCCAAAAAACACTTTCGCAGAAAAATAGCGATGCATAATGGAACGCTCCATGTACTGCTCCTTTCGCGCACCTTCAACGCGTTGAACGCACACACGGGGAGGGGGCTCAGTACGGGGCACACGCAGGTCGCGGAGAAAATAACGACACCAGATTTATGATGCTGGACTCCGAGCAACCTTAACCCACCACCACAAACACACAACGTTGACATACCTTCTAAGACCCCGGGTGATCTTTGTCAAGAAATATTATTTGACTATGTCGAATCAAAATAAACGATATGCAATAAAGCCTGGGAACGAACACAATTCGTTCAGATTTATGAAGCATTCAGGGATCTCGCTCGACGATTCCGAAGTAGATCTCCATTGTCACAGGGCGAATATGCCGCTTATCTTGATGCTCTCAGTCGGGTCAGAGCACTGTTTAGATGAGCCGGAACTTTTACCTACAGAAAGCCAGATCGACAGGCGGTGCTGGCCAAGGTGCACTACTTTGTTCCGACACTCGACCGCTCGATTTAGTGTATTAACTAATTCTGAAGGGAGAGCAATAGTCTTACCTCTCAGTTTGCCCCTAGTTGGCAAAGTGGAGAGATTTTCGGAGTATTTTTTGTAGCGAAGGGGTTTGAACCTCGTCAGCGAGCCACTTTGCAGGAGCTGATTTTGTTGCAATCCCCTTCTACCCGTACGCAGCGGGGACTCCCGGCGTTGGTGGAGACTTGGCTACTGATTTGGAGCAGATCCAGCCGGATTCTATGTGGGCGGCGCCAATCGACTGGTGTCCGAATCCGAACGCCACAGTCTGTTTTCAAGTCAAAGGCAATTCGATGGCACCAGTGATGCTGGACGGCAACATCATCGCCGTTGATACCTCAGAGACTGATCATGGGAAGCTAATCGGAAAGGTTATGGTAGCTCATAGCGCCGAGAAGGGACTTCTTGTTTCGCGATTGATGACGTTTGACCACACGGTTGCGCTAGTGTCTGACCAACGGAGAGTACGAATCCGTCTCGTTGGCCTCAGGATCGGGCTGGCGAATTGTTGGCAAGGTGTTGTGGTGTACTGGCCGGACGAGTTGATTGTGTTCGTTTCGTGGGCGCTCTGATTTCGCGAAATCTTGGCCAAGTCCTGATTGATGTCTCGTTGGAGATGATGAGGGGCTACTGGAACGTTTGGGACGGCAAGCGACACTTCGCCTCTCTTACTGGCTGGCACTGGACCGTGGATTTACGGCTCGCGTCAATGCTCATCTGCCTTGGGGTAGCAACCTATCTCGCCCTGCTCTGGTTGGAAATTCCGCCCGCAAATGGATGAGCAACCCGGAACGCCTGATGAAACCGCTGTAGGATCGCCGTCCTGAGCACGTCGGGATATACTGCCCTCCCGTTTTCTCTCGCCAGAGGGAACATGCTCAAGTCCGAATTGCTTCGCGCCATTCAAATCGAAATTATGCAGCACGACTTTGACTGTTTTGTAGACGAACCGCCGTCTCGAGCGCAAGGCGGACGAGGCTCCGTCGTTCCCGTCTGTCCAAGTTGCAAGAAACGAATTGGGACCATGCCTCAAATTTCTCGACCATCTGGCTAACGACGTGATGCCCCGGTTGTTTGTGCGACTTTCGCAGGCTAGCAATCAGGTACCGGACGAGGATTTTATCGACGTGGATTATTGGGCGGACCCGGAGCGGAATATCAGGCGGAAGTCCGGAGAGCAGGAAGCAATTTTGACAGCTACGTCGGGCATGTTCAAAGGCGGAATGGTTGATGCTGTTGGCGGGGTTGGGTATGGAGGAACCAACATGAAGACATCGACTGTTCTGATTATCGCGGTCGTCCTGACGTTAGCAGTCGGCTACAGCCTGCATCCTCAATCGACCTGTCATAGTCTCGCTATCGGACATACACGGTAATCTTCTGTTGGAGTGGTGTACAAGTTCCGATGTCGGCGAAAAGAATACATGTATCGGGTACGTCGAAGGGGTTAGAGACGGGCGGACGGTTGCAGGAACTAGCCTAAAATTCGCTATTCCAACTGAATCGGACAGCGAGCAGCTAGCGGATGTAGTAATAAAGTTTCTGAAAGACCATCCCGAACGACGCCACAAGCCAGCAGCCTTGTTGGTCGTGAACGCATTAGAGGATGCATTCCCGATGCCGAAGTAGCGTCACTACTGTGCCCAAATTGTGCCCACAGTTTTTGAATCGACGAAATCGACCAGTTCTATAACCATTTCGCTTCAACAACTTACGTAGAATCAACCATTGCGGCTGGACGACCTGGCCCGCCTCTCACTATCGTATCCCCTGGAATTAAATCCCACTAGGAACTGCGACATCGGAAGCTATTTTAACGCGCGGGGACAGCATCACTCGTGGATGTTCTCGGTCCTTTTCCGCGAGGTGCGTCGTGGATGCTCGTTCTAGTATATTGATTTGATTCAGGTTCAAGAGAACGGTTCGCCACTTTGGGTTGGTCGTGTGGCCAGGGTCGAAGAGGCCCGGATAAGGTTGATCGAGCTCAGCTTAGCTTCGGATGATGCATTTCTTGCGGTCGACAAATCTACTCAGTCCGTCGTCGCGCACGTAGTGGGCAAGGCTGCTCTCGCCCGTTACGTCTCCTGCCTGTCTTCACTCCCAACTTACATATAACCTGCACCCTCGTTGAAAGCGCGGCTTGAGTCGTCGTGTCGGAGTGGGCTCTATTGAATCTAAACCCGCACCCTCCCCACACCAGAGGGTCGGCACCCAACAGTTCCGGGGCTAAAGCCCTCATTCAACCGAGGCGGTATGTCGCGGCTGAAGCCGCGGCCCACAAATCTTTCAGACGCTTTGAAGCTAGCGACCCACAATACTCCGACCATGGCAGGTGCGCACTTTCGAGAGATCTCGCTAGTGGAGGTAGACGTCGAAGCCGGAGATTTGGAGGTCGGCGTCGGGTAGTTTGGCAAATTGGGGGGCCATTTTTTCGCGAGGCGTTGGCAGATGGTCCCACTGGGCGGTGCGGTAGACCTGCGGAACGAAGCCGGCGTCGCGAAACATTTTCAGGAACTCACCATAGCGGATCCGGTTGGTGTAGAAGCCGGAGTTGGCCATCAGGTTGGATTCCCAGGTTCTTTCGCTGAAACGCAGGTCGTTGAGATTTCCACCCAAAATGTCGGTGATGGAAACGGTGTGAGAGCCGACGCCGTCGGGGCGCTGGATGCGGCGCATTTCGGCGAGGAGCGGGGCGAAGTCTTTGCGGCGGACGTGCTGAAGAACGGTGTGAGAGAAGATGAAGTCGACCGAATCGGTGGGGATGCACTTGAGGGAATCGACGCCGTTGGAGAGGTAGTGACCGTTGCTGGCGCTCATGACGTCGTCGAGATTGGAGCAGTTGGCCAACGATGGCGGATTGAGGCCATTTTCGCGCAGGTAGGTTTCGAGCCGGCGATAGTGTTCAACGTCGGTCGTGGCCAGAGGCGTTACATCCACGGCATAGGCGGCAGACGCACCAAAGGCACGCGCGATAACGACGGATGAGACGGAGTGGCCGGGCCCGATTTCGAGAACGACGAAGGGTTGATCCTTGCGCGCGAACACAGCACCCTGGAAATGACGACGAAAAACGCCTACGGCGTACTTTGGATTGTCCATGCCGCCGACATTGAAAACACCGGCTTTGTTCAGAAGGCGATGACTGATGGGAACGCGAGAAAGTATGACCTTAGCAGCAATCTTGAGTTGCCAAGGCACTTGCTGATGGTGCTCCATGGGGTCCGGGTCCTTTCGCAGCAGCCTTTTTCGCCACGAATTTGCAGACATCCTTTAAATCATCTCAATGTCCAGAGCGAAAGGAAACGCGTACAGGGACAGCTGTCGCATCGCACGAGAATTGGAGGTTTCGTGAGAGGCTCACGCCAAAAAGAGGAGCTGGGCGAGGGACAACTTCCATGTAACAGGCGCAAACTTTCACCCTGATACAAAGACCCTGGGGACTCCAGGTCCGGCTTGTCAGCGAATCATATGGCGCTTATGATGCGTTGGCAATCCGTCATTTCTATGGACGTAAAGAAGATGCGCGAAGGTTCCAAAAAGTTGCGAGTTTCCACAGGGAGCGAGAAAAATGAGGATATTTTTTCTTTTGGCGGCATTACTCACGGTGCAAGTTGCATCGGCGCAAGACTGGGCGAAGGCGACGCTGGCAAAATCGCCGCGACACGGCGAGTGGGTGACGGTGAAGCACGATGGAAGGTCGGTGGATACGTTCGTTGTGTACCCGGAGTCGAAGGACAAGCGGCCGGTGGTACTGGTGATTCATGAAATTTTCGGGATGACAGACTGGGTGGAGGATCTGGCGGATCAGGTCGCGGCGGCGGGGTACATCGCGGTGGCGCCGGACTTGTTGTCCGGGATGGGGCCGGGTGGAGGGCGGAGTTCGTCGTTCGCGGAAGGCAAGACGATGGAAGCGGTGAGCAAATTGAATCCGGATCAGGTGACGGCCGACCTGAATGCGGCGGCGGATTATGGGCTGAAGATTCCGGCGGCGAACGGGAAGTTGTATGTGGCAGGATTCTGCTGGGGCGGAGGGCAGACGTTTAGGTTTGCGACGAATCGCGGGGACTTGTCGGCGGCGTTTGTGTTCTATGGGCCGCCACCCGAGAAGGATGCGATGACCCGCATCAAAGCGCCGGTATATGGATTTTACGCGGGCGACGACGCGCGGATCGGCGCAACGGTGCCGGGGGCGATCGAGGCGATGAAGGCGGCGGGGAAAACGTATGAGCCCGTGACGTATGACGGAGCGGGGCACGGGTTCATGCGAGCGGGCGAGGCGCCGGACGCGACTGACGCGAACAAGAAAGCGCGGACGGAGTCTTGGGCACGATGGAAGACGTTATTGGGGAAATGAAGAAGCAGTGATGTCACGAGGTAACGACTAGCGGTGGGGTGGCGTCGCGGATTGTTGTGGCGTTGTTGACGCCGGGCGGAGCAAGCCCCCCTACAACGGCGTATGTCGGTCGGGATAGGTGAAACTTGGGAAAGATCTATGCCGGGACGTCGGGCTGGGCCTATGCGACGTGGAAGCCGGATTTTTATCCGGCGAAGCTGGCGTCGGCGAAGTTTTTGGGGCACTACGCGTCGAGACTGAACACTGTCGAAGTGAACTATACGTTTCGGCGTTTTCCCACCGAGAAGCTTTTGCGCGGATGGATGGAGTCGACCCCTCCCGGATTTAAATTCGCGTTCAAAGCAAACCAGAAAATCACGCATATCAAGCGGCTCAAGGATGTGGCGGAGTTTACGTCGGAATTTGCAACGGCGTTGCAGCCAATGGACGAGGAGAAGAAACTCGGACCGGTGCTGTTTCAGCTTCCACCCTATCTGAAATGCGATGTCCCATTGCTGAAGGATTTTTTGGACCCCCTACCGCGGGGATTGCGCAGTGCGTTTGAATTTCGGCACGCGTCGTGGTTTTGCGATGAAGTGTATGAAGTGATGCGGGCGGCGAACGTGGCTCTTTGCCTGGCGGAGAGCGAGAAATTGGAAACGCCAGACGTGCAAACCGCCGATTTCGCTTATTTGCGATTGCGCAAAGAAGATTATTCGATGCAGGCGCGCAAGACGTTAACGGCGAAAGTCGCCGAGATGGCCAAGAAAGGCGACGCGTTCGTGTTCTTTAAACACGAGGATACGCCGGAGGGAGCGTTGCATGCGGAAGGATTACTGGCTGCAGCGGGGAACGCATGAGTCCGGGCCACGCTGCGAGTCAGGATCACGCCAAACCGGGCGGCGATAAGGGCAAGCCTGGAAATTTTGGCAAGGTGATGAAGTGGGTTGGGTATATCACGGCGATTTTGTCGCTGGCGGGGGCGATTACCGGAATTGTGAAGGTGGTTGCGCACCGCGCCGAAACGCCGCTGCAGATTGATACGTTGCTGTCGTCGGCTACGGTTGCGATTCGCGGGAAAGACTATGCATCGGCCTGGCAAAGTCTCGACGATGCGGCGAAGCTCAACGCGAATTCAGGAAAGGTGCGGACCGCACGGGAAGATTTGGCGATGACGTGGCTGGACGACGGTATCCATGCCGAACCTGACGGAAAATTCTCGGGAATCACTACGAAGCTGAAGCCGGTGCTGGCGCAAGGCGTGGCGGCGACCAAGCTAGGGCCACGTCAGGCGGATTTGCTGGCACATATTGGCTGGTGCTATTTCCTGGAGTCGCGCGACGGGATTTTCGGACCCGACCCACCGGGACAATATGCGCGGGCGATCGAGGAAGACGCGAACAATCCGTATGCGCAGGCGATGTGGGGGCACTGGCTTCTGTGGGATCGCACGGATCTGGATGAGGCGGAGAAACACTTTGCGGCGGGTGTCGCTTCCAAGCGCGAGGGTGACTACGTCCGACGAATGCAGCTGGACGCTCTGATGAATCATAACAATGAGCGATTCGATGCGGAAGTTGTGCGCGTTGCGAACGACATGCGGAAAGAGCAGCGAGCGATCGACGCCGAGCGCACGGATCACATTTTTGGAATTTATTTCTTCGAGATCAATCCGCGGGATCAAGTGCCGACGAAGTTTGTGAATGCCGTGCCGCCTGCCGAGCATTTGGCTACGTTTCACTGGCTGTTCGACAATGCGGACTTGAGCGAGGACAAGAAACCGGAACGGACGTATTTTCTAGCGGTGCTGAACGAGGCGGCGGGGCAGCGCGACCAAGCGCTGGAGTTGTATCGCAGTTTGCAGGCGAAGCCGGGCGAGAAAGAGAAGGGCGAATCGACGTGGCCTGGTGTCGATGCAGGGGTCAAACGGCTTTCTAAGGCGGGTGCGGCCAAGAGTTAGTTTTTGGGATGCATCGCAGTTATGAACTGGTTTGGTTCGGGCCCGCGTTCGCTACAAGCTTCCATGTATTGTTGTTTCCGGGTGTGCCACTGATAGTGATTGGGCGTCTGCGCAGGATTTGGTGAGAGTGGCATAGGGGAGAAGAATTATGCGATTTGGACCTTTGATGGGATTGGCGATACTCCTGGGGATTTTGTGGGTGGGCGCGTTTGTGGTTTTTCATGTGGCGGGATTTCTGATTCATTTGCTGCTCATTTTTGCGGTGATTGCGCTGGTCGTTGCATTTGTTCCGGGGCGGGACGCGGACGGCGTGACTCCTCGCCGGTAGGATGTTCGCGCGAGTTCGAGGTTGAGTTTAGAGAAGCCGCCGATGGCTTGATGCTATCGGCGGCTTAGTTTTTGCAAGATGGATTCGGCGGCTTTGACGCCATGATATTGGGCTTCTTCGAAGATGGAGACGGCGCTGAGGTCGGAGTTGGCGAAGTAGAGGCGCGTGTTTGGGGATTGTTGCTGCGCGATGAGCTGAGCACGTTCGGCGGAGAAGATTGCTCCGGGCGTGGGGCGGATCATGGCGTGTCCCATGCGCATGATGTCGATGCGAGATACGCACTGGCGAATGTCGGAGTGGACGCGCTCTAGATCGTGCAGGATGGCTTCCTTCCAGTAGGACCAATCTTTTTCTAGGAGCAGGCGACGGTTTTGTGCCGGGTCGCCGTTGGCTAGCGCCCAGTAAAACGTCCAGACGGTTTTATCGATATGGGAGCGGATGCTTTGGTGCGTGGCGTCAACGTAGCCGAGCGTGGGGGAATCGAGGAAGACGGTGTCCCAGGCGGGCTCGGCGCCGCGGTAATCGGGGAGGTGGTCGAGGGTTAGATTGGCGGTGAGCCACGGGGAGTAGGTGAAGTCGTGGACTGGCTGGAAATTTTCAATGAGGTAGGGGGCGAGGAAAGTTGGGGCGGCGAAGATTACGAATTCGGATTGGAATTGCGTGTCGACGGTGGTGACGGTGATGCCGCGTTGGGTTTGTTTTTGGGAAATGCGGCGGACCATTTGATTTGTGCGGACGTTTTGGCCGACGCGTTCGAGAAGTCGGCGAGTGATCCAGCCGTTGCCTTCGGGCCAAGTGAGTGGGCCCTTCTCTTCGGCTTCGCGCGAGGAGAAATAGTGGATGCCGGCCCACGCGGACGTGTCTTTGGCGAGGGCGCCGTAGTCGTCGCGGCAAGCGTAGTTCATGTACCAGTTCACGAGGGGCGAGTCGAAATTTTGCTGGCGGAGCCAGTCGGCGAAGGAGATTTTGTCGAGGTCAGCGCTGCTTCTTGAGCGGCCGAGTTCGAGGGGGATGGTGAATTCACCGGACTTGCGAAATTTGGCGAAGAGGTCTTCCAGGCGTTGGAATTGTTCGCGGTCTTTCGGTTTCAAGCCGATGGCGGGCTCGATGCCTTCTTGCCAGCGGCCGTAGAGGAACAAGCGCTCTTGCGGGGAGAAGCAGAGGTAGCGTTCGTTCCAGACGCCGTTTTGCAAGACGCCGAGATCTTCGAAGAGCTCCCGGACATAGACGGCTTTGGAGCCGGGGACCGGGATGTAATGGGCGGCCCACGGGTAAGCGGTGATCTCGTTTTCGCCCCAGCGGGCGTTGCCGCCGGCGGCGTCGTTCATTTCGAGAAGGACGAAGTCGGTGAAGCCGCGTTTGCGGAGGCGCCACGCGGCGCTCAGGCCGGCGATTCCGCCGCCGACGATGACAATGGGGAATTTTTCGGTTTTGGTGGGCGGAGCGAGAGATGCGTGGTCGCGGAGTTGGTGGCCGAGTTGGGCGGATTCGTTGACGTACGAGCCGGTGATGGGGCGATCGGATTTCAGGGAGAGGCCGATCAAGGCGGCGGTGGTTTGGGCTAGAAAGTGGCGGCGATTCATTTTTTTTCCTACGCGGTCTCACCTGGCGCAGAAAGAACGAGAAAGTCAAAAGCAGATCCCTCACCCCGCCGCAGCAGGATTCGGGAGGATAATTTACGCGAATATTTTGTCAGTGGCTGATGTCTTTCCAGTCTTGATCGTAGAGGCGGACCAGGACTTGGTCGTTGAGTTGGTTGGGCGGGATGGGCAGCGGGGCCATGTCTGGTGGGAATTGGAATAGCGCAGGGATACCTTTCACATCGATGAAGCGGAGGCCGCTCGGAAGCGTTGTCGGCGGTGTGTAGTCGTGCGATGAGGCGAGGACGAAACCCCATTCTCCGAATGAGGGGACGTAGACGTGATACGGATAGGTTTTGAGGCCGACTTGCTTGAGCGTGTTGGCGATGCACCAGAAGGAGTCGCGCGCGAACATTGGCGAGGTGCTCTGCACGACCATTACGCCTTGGGCGCTGAGATGGCGGGCGGCGGCGCGGTAGAACGCAGTAGTGTAGAGCTTGCCGAGCGAATAATTAGTTGGATCAGGGAAATCGATGACGATGAAATCGAAGCTGTCGGTGTTCGAATCGATCCATGGGAAAGCGTCGGCGTTGATGACGTGAAGTTTCGGCGAGAGCAAAGAGTTTTGATTCAGCTGCGTTAGCAGCGTGTGACTCGAGAAGAGTTTTGTCATCTCGGGATCGAGATCGACGAGCGCGATGGTTTCGATTTGCGGGTACTTGAGAATTTCACGGACGGCGAGACCGTCACCGCCGCCCAAGACCAGGACGCGACGCGGCGCGGTGATGCTGGAGAGGCCGGGATGGATCAGGGCTTCGTGGTAGCGGTATTCGTCGCGGGAACTGAACTGGAGGTGGCTGTTGAGAAAGAGGCGGAGGTCGTCTTTGAAGCGCGTGAGCACGAGATGCTGGTAGCGCGTGTCGCGGGCGAAGATGATTTCGTCGGCGTAAATGTTGTCTTCGGCGGTGGCGGTGATTTTTTTGGCTTGAGCGATGCCGACGCCGAGCGCGATGAGGACGACGAGGCATGCTGCTCGAAGCAGGCGCGTTGCGGCTAGCTGATTGGCGAAAAGGAAGGTGCTCCAAAGAGCGACGGCAACGTTGATTAGACCGAAGAGCATTGCGGAGCGCACGAGGCCGAGTCGCGGAACGAGGATGATTGGAAAGATCAATGATGCGGCAAGGGCGCCGAGGTAATCGAAGGTGAGAACGTGGGCGATGACATCGCGGAAATTGTAGCGATCGCGGACGATTCGCATTAAGAGAGGGATTTCGAGGCCGACTAGGACGCCCATGACGATGACTAGGGCGTACAGGATGATACTGAAACCCTGTGTGAACGCGAACGCTAGCATGAGAGCGGCGGAGGAGAAGCCTCCGATTATTCCGAGGAGAAGTTCGATCCAGATGAAGCGATAAACGAGGCCGCGGTTTAAGTAGCGGGAGAGGGCACTGCCGATGCCCATGGCGAAGAGGTAGGTGCCGATTACGGTGGAGAATTGGAGGATGCTGTCGCCGAGGAGGTAGCTGGCGAGGGTACCGGCGACCAGTTCGTAGATCAAGCCGCAGGCGGCGATGAGCAGGACGGAGATAAAGAGGAGGATGCCCATAGTTCATGGTGATGCGTATTTCAGTCCTGGCCGACCTACCGCACGCGTCAAGTGGCCGCGGATCGGCATGGGCGATTTTGGGTCTAAACCTGCACCCCGAAAATCACAGGGTGCGGCACCCCCGGAGCGAGACTAATGGATCGCGGCGGCGATGATGATGCAGATGCCGATGGACATGGCGCCGATCAGGATGGCGAGGGCCATGTTGTGTTCCTGGACGATTTCTTTCCAGAGATGGTAGGGCGTCGCTTTGTCGATGATGACGAAGGACAGGATGAAGATCATGATGCCTATGAACGCGTAGGCGAGTGCGCTGACGACATTGCCGAGCGGGACCAGGTTCATCTTATTTGCCTCCAGTGTAGTGATGATAGCTGCTGTAGATCGAACGATAGGCACCCGGGTTGTCGCGGATGGAGCGCGGAACGTTTTTGACTTCGTTCATCTTATCCATGCTCCAGCCTTGATATTGAGCTGTTGCGATTCCGCCTAACACCATAAATCCATACAACCAGTACAGTTTTGCGAACATCAGTCACTCTCCGTTTTCAAAATCGGATGATCACTTTCGGCCCAGCGGGAACGCTCGAAACTGATCGCCTTGAACGTCAGCAAAACCACGGGAATAAAAAGGATGAGCAGGCCCCAACCGAAAAAGCCAAGCACCGGGACGTCGCGACGCACGGAAACGCTGTAGCTGATGTTGGGATGGCGCGCGTCGGCTTCGGGTTCGATGCGCAAATAATAGTGTCCGGCGGGAACGCGAGGCACGGTGACTGTGTCGGTGCGACTGCCTTCGGTCCAAGAGCCATCGCTATCACGGCCGGAGTAGTAGCTGACTTCGCGGCCGAAATCCCAGGCGCGGCCAGTGTCTTGATTGATCAGCGCGTAGTTGAGGTAGATCCAATTGTCGGAGACGTTGGCCTTGGTGACGATTTCGACGTCGGAGGTGCGGCCTTTGAGTTCGAATACGTCGGTGACGAAAGAGGCTTCGCCTTTTGGCGCACCCGCGCCCAACTGATATGTGGAGTCGAAGACCGGCGCGCGGCTGGCGAGAATTTCCGACATCGTCATCAAGCCCACCAAGAAGACGCAGAGGAGCAGAAAGGCGACCCAGATTTGTTTGAGATTGACGGTGTTGGGCGCAGGCTGATTTTCAAATACGCCGATCGAAACAGGCGGCTTGCCGGGCAGCTTGAAGGAATCCCAAATTTCCTTGCCGTAAATGTATTCGCCGATCGACCAGGTGATTTCGCCGGAAGTTTTGTCCTTTTCGCAGGACAGCAAGCGCGGAGGCTTGACGTAATCCATGACGATGACGGGTTCGGCGACGCGAACTTGCCACGGGAATTCGCCAAGCACAAAGCTCGTGGTGGCTTCGGAGGTTTGGAAGTGGCGGAAGTATTCGCCGAGATAGTTGGCGCGATCGACGAGGTGGTGTTCGATGAGGGGTTCGACTTTGCAGACGGAGATGTCGTTCCAGTGGCCCTGGTATTCGCTGAGGTAGCGGAAACCTTTATAGGGATTGAAAAGCAAGTATTCGTGCCAGTCGTACTGGACGCCGTCGACGAAAATCGTGCGGCGCTGGAAGCCGATGACTTCGTAATCGGTGCCGCGGAGCTTGCCGCGCGTGCCGAGGGGAATCAGCGGGCGAGTTTCGTTCGTGGCCGCTTTGAATTGCTGGAGGACGGTGAGCGCGGGATCTTTCGCGTCGAGAATCGAGTGGCAGCTTTCGCAAACGACGGTGACGGCTTGTTGGAAGGAGCGAAGAGTGATGGCGGCGCCGCACTGCGGGCAGTTGAGTGCTTTGACTTGCGGCTTCGCAGGCGCGGCAGGAGGCTGCGGCGGCCGAGGTGGTTGCGGCGGAAATGGTGGTTGGCCGGCGCTCATCACCAACCCTCGAACTGGCGGAGATTTTTGAGTTTGAGATCGTCGAACTCGACGAATTCGCCGAGGTAGAGTGTGGGCGTGGCGTCGCTATAGTCGAGCGTGGCGAATTTTCCGGTGTGCGTGCGGCAGTCGGCGAATTTCACGTCGGTCTTGTCCCAATATTGAAAGGGCAATTCGCCTTCGACACCTTTGTAGTGCGCGATGGTTATCGCGGTGACGATATAAAGTTCACCGTTCCAGTTGTATCGCTGTTCGACTCGGACCTGAGCAGCTGTCGGTAACGATTGCACGGGGACGTTTGCTGTGAACGAAACGGCAAATTCATTCTGTGCGTCGGAGAGCCATTTGCTGCTGCCATCGTTCATAACGATGTGCCACTCGTTCCATCCGCCTTGCTCGTACTCGTAGAGAATGCGGCCCGCAACGACGAAGGCTTTGTTGCGATAAATGCCTTCGGTGTTAAGTTGGATCGGTGAACTGTCGGCCGGAAGGTCGGCGACTTGGCCGACTTTTTTTATGTCGACATCGGAACGGACGAGGATACTTTTGCAGTAGGTGCAGACGCTTTGGACGCTGCTGGGCCACTGGAAGACAATTTTTGCACCGCAGTTGGGGCAATTAACGATGGGCTGCGTCATGGGCGGGAGCTCGATGCGTTGCAGGTGGTGAGCCGCGCGTGAGTGATCGTTTTCATCAGTCGCTCGCCGCCTGTTCGCACGGCATTTCGTAGGAACGCACGAGCCGACGGATCGTCACGGTCTGCGAGCCGAAACGAGATCGCAGAGCACCTTCGAAGTTCCATTCGGGGCGCGGAACGCAGCAAAACAGATTGAGGCAGAGCGAGCCGTGCTCTGGAAATGTGTGACACGCGAGATGCGATTCCGCGAGCAGGCAGAGACCGGTGATGCCGCCGGTTCGCGGAAATTGATGCCACTGCGTATCACGGACCGGTCGCAACTTCATCTGCGCGATGATTTCATCGAAGAGGTTGCGAAGCGCGACCGTGTCTTTCAGCGGTTCGGGTGAACATCCGAACGCTTCGATGACCCATTCGACGCCATTCATTCGTTGCACCCGGCTCCGGTCATAGGTATTTGCGGCGCGATTATGCCTGGGGCTTGCCGCATTCGGGGCAGAACTTGCTCGGACGCGGAATCTGCTTGCCGCACTCCGAGCAGAATTTTGTGGTGGCGCTACCTGCGCCGCCGGTTGCTGGAGGCGCAGTCGCGGGCGTCAGTCCACCGCCGCCAGCCGCGGCGGGTGGCGGCGGCTGCGCGGCTGCCGATGAATTCCTAACGGCGTCGGCCATTGTCTGTCCGATTGCCATACCGGCGCCGAGCCCAGCGCCGATTCCTACTCCACCGCCGCCTTCGTTAGCAGCGGCGATCGGGATCGACTGCGCGACTTCGTACTGCGTGAACTTGTTCATGTCGCCGATCATGTTCATGCTGATGCGTTGATCGAGAACTTTTTGCAGCTCGTCGGGGAGCGAAAGATTTTCGACGTTGAAAGTGTCGAGAGAGAGGCCGTACTCAGCGAACGCGGGGCTAAGCTGCTCAGAGATCTTTTGCGCGAGGACACCCTGATTTGCGGCCATGTCGAGAAACGGGACCTGGCTTTGCGCAAAGGCGTCGGTCATTTTCGCGATGATCGTGTTGCGGAGCTGGCCTTCGAGATCGGCGACGCGATAGAGATCGCGCGTGCCGCTGATCTTTGTGTAGAACTTTTTCGCGTCGACCATGTGGTACGAATAAATTCCGAATCCGCGCAGGCGGATCGCGCCGAATTCCTTGTCGCGAATCGTGATCGGATTCGGCGTGCCCCAGTGCTGATCGGTTTGCGTGCGCGCGGAGAAAAAGTAGACGTCGGACTTGAACGGGGACTTGAAAGCTTTGTCCCAGTTCATGATGTAAGTGAGGATCGGCAGCGTCTGCGTATTCAGCGTGTAGAGGCCAGCTGGGAACGCGTCGGCGGCTTTGCCCTCATTGACGAAGAGCGCGAATTGCGAATCGCGCACGGTGAGTTTGCCGCCGTTCTGGATTTCGCGGTCCTGCATCGGGTAGCGATAGGCGAGAATGCCGTCTTCGGGCTCGACCCAATCGATGACATCAATAAATTGTTTGGAAATGAAATCGCGCAAGCTCATTGGAGATCTCTTTTCTCGGTTCCCGGGCCTCGGGCAAGGCGTCGGGACACGAAGAATGTAGGCCGTGAGTGTATACGTGTCAATGGTTTGCGATGTTTCAACCGAACGAGAAAATTGCGATCTGCGATGGGAGTTGAAGCGGCTTCTGGAAGTGCAATATTGCTGCAATATTACTGGACTTTCTGCGCCTGAGAGAAGTTGCGGCCAATCAATCGTTTGTGAGACAGCTCGAAAGGCGAGACGCGATTTACGTCGTTGACGCCGTCGGCGCCGTCACGGGCGGTGCTTTTCGCCGAAAACTCTCTTTGTCGCCTTCATCAATTCATCACCGAGATCGGCCTTGGAAACAACGGCGTCGATGCCAACACGTCTTGCCTCATTCCTCAGGACGTCATTTCCGTAGAGAGTAAAAAGAATCACACAGGCATTGGGGAGCACATCGCGGATGAGCGGAGCGGCCTCGATGCCGGTCATTCCGGGCATCGAGAAATCAAGAACGACAACTTCGGGGCGGAGAGCTTTCGCTTGCTCGATGGCTTCCATGCCATCGCCGGCTTCACCGCAAATCGTAAATTTGGATCGTTTTTCGATCGTCCGGCGCACGAGGCCGCGAACGATGGGATTGTCGTCGACGAGCAAGACTCGATGTTTGCGGGCGATTCGGTTTCGGTCGGGCAAGGTGGCATCCTTCTGTGACAGGAGTCACTGGAGATGCTCGAGGATACATGTCGGACGTTCGAGCAGTTAGCCCCGCGGGGTGCGCCGCGGACGCGCAGAGTGGTGATATTCGCTAACCATATAGATCAAGTAGATGAGAATTCCGGCGCCGGCGAGGATGGCGGAGCCCAAGGGCAGCACGTACAAAAGCGAAAGCGGGTTCATTCGCGTTCTCCGAACGCAGAGTCGCATCGGGCGGCGGCGAACTACATAAGGTGAAACACGTAAGGCGCCTTAAGTTTGTCGTAAGCATAAACAGGCGAAGGATGGACGAAGGGTCGCGCGTTTCTTGCCGGTGATTTTGCTGAGTCATCTTTTTCATCCCTCGGAAAGTGGAATCGCTTTTTCACGTGCTAGCCCAATTGGTGAGCTTTCTTGGCGGCAGCCATTTGCAGGATGCGGGGAAGGAGGAAGTCCTCCAGCTTGCGGGATTCCGGGGGCATCATGCCCTCGAACTCCAAGCCCATGCAGTCGTCGTCAATCTGACGGATGATTCGGGACTCGAAGCTTAGTTTTGGAGTGCCGGGAGCGAATTCGAGGCTGGTCTTGACGACGGAATCGACCGGAAAGCAGCGGCTCATCTTTACGCGCATGCCTGTGAGGCTGATGTCGATCGTGGTGCCGCGCGATTGCTGGCCGCCATGCTCCATCGTGACCTGGCACATGGCGTTGACGCGCGCGTAGCGGCGGCGTTCGCGCTCAACGGAACCTTGCGTGACGCGAAGCAAGCGCATGAGGGCCTGGCAATCTTTCCGACATCATTCGCGCGGTGTATTTCGCGACGCAGAACAAGGCCAACGTCGTAAACATGAGCTTCGATCTCACAAGCTCTTCGAACGAATTTTCGAAGGCCATCACCGCCGCAGAGGCGCAAAATATCGTCTTTGTCGCGTCGTCTGGCAACGACGGAAAAATCGAAATGGTTTATCCCGCTGGCTATACCAGCGTGATGGGCGTCGCTTCGACAAACAATGAAGATGAGCGCTCGACGTTCTCAAACTACGGCAACCAGATCGTTTGGATCGCTGCTCCGGGCGAAGCGATAGTCACCACGTATCCGGGCGGTGGATACGCCGCGGGATGGGGAACGTCATTCAGCTCGCCGTTCATTTCCGGCACGGTCAGTCTCATCGAAAGCCGTAACGCTTCGACAAACCAGTCCAGTGCGAAAGTCGCGTTGTCGCAAGCCGAGCCCCTTCTCTCACTCGGCATGGGCGTCGGTCGGTTGGACGCGTACCGTGCGTCAGCATTCGCTTACTTGCAGTAGCCCGGAACCTTAGATGGAAACTTGCACCGCAACCGAAGTCGCGAACGAACCGCTCGATCTGCCGCGGCACGAAAGCCAGCTCGTGCGGGAGCACCAGCTGCGCGCCGAGGAACTTCAGGATCGGATCCGCGACTTGCATAGCGGCTTCGTCTGCTGCCTGAACCAGCTCCTCGATCTTCGCGATTTGAACACAGGCCTTCACAGCACGCGTTTGGCGGAATGGGGACTCTTAGTAGCGCGCCACCTCGGCGTTCCCGAGCGCCACATGTACGACCTCGAAATGGGTGCCTTGCTTCATGACATTGGCAAGGTTGGCGTCCCGGACAGCATCCTCAACAAACCCGATCGCCTGACCGAAGAAGAGTACGAAATTGTGAAGCGGCACCCTGAATACGGCTGGACCGTCATCCGAAATTTGCGCGGCCTCGAACAAGCCAGCCTCTACGTGCTTCATCACCATGAAAATTTCGACGGAACGGGCTACCCAGCGCGCCTGAAGGGCCACGAAACGCCGATCGGCGCCCGCATCGTTTCGGTGATCGATGCGTTCGACGCCATGGTTTCCGCGCGCCCCTATCGCAAAGGGTTGCCTGTCGCCGAAGCTATCAAGCGTCTGGACGAAGCGAGCGGCAAGCAGTTCGATCCCGCGGTCGTGAAAATATTCACCGAGTTCGCGCAATCCGAGATGGCTTCGGTCATCGAAGCCGTAGGCACGTCCGACAACGCCGCCTTCTAGCAATTCTCTTGTAGCGGCCACTTTGCGTCGGCATCATCCTCTGTGGTTTTCTGTGGCTGCCAACTCGCCGCCGGTTTACTTCACCAGGAAAATCGGATACCCCGCTGGCACCACCGGTTTCGCCGCCGCCGGCGTGTCCGAAGGAATCGCTTGGAATCCCGCGCGCGCCATACCATTCTTCGCAATGTCGTTCTTCATGAAATGCTCCCACACGAAACCCGTACGCGCGTTTTCCGCCATGATCATGATGATCCCTGCATCGATGCCGAGCACGTCCTGGCTGTACCAGTTTGTGAGCGGATTGAAAGCATCGACGAAGCCGTAACGCTTCCATGCGCGATCCTGATATTTCGTGTAGATCGTACGCAGAACTTTCAAACATTCCTCCGGCAGAAACGGGAGCGAACCTCCGGCAGCGCATGGCACGACACTGCCGTCGATGCGGCCCATCATCGGTGGACCGCCCCATACAGCGTAGCCGCGGGACGAATCCGAAGCGGTAATCCCCCACAAATCGTCGGTGTAATCGGGAAATTCGCGTGCAAGCTCAAGGCACCATAGCTTATGAACTTTCGTCGCGATGACGGAATTCGTAAAGTAATCCGCGTAAGCATCGCGCTTGCCGCGAAAATCAAACCACGCCTGCGAATATTGATGCACAAACAACGGCGCATGCGATCCGATGTAACGGATTCCGTTGAACTCAAAATACGTCCGCGTCCACGCGTCCCAATTCACTTTCGTCATCATCGGCGTCGGAGATCCAATGCCCAGCAGGTAGATCATCATCAGCTCGCTGTACGCGTCCCAGCGCGCTTTGATGAAGCCATGTTCGGGCGTCCAGCCCATCGACAAATTCTTATCGCCGTGGAGCAACCAGTTCCAATCCATCCGGCCATACAGCTGATCCGCCAGACTTGCGATTTCGTCGTCGTCGAAATACGCCTTGCACGTCAAAACCCCGCATACAAATAGCGCAGTGTCGATGGACGAAACTTCCGACTGAAACACTCGCTCGCCGTTCTGAAAATTCAGGAAGTGGCAGAAGAATCCGTGTGCCTGCGGAACGCGCGTCGCGACAAAGCGAAGTGTGTTGCGGACGCGATCGCGAATCTTGCGCTTGTCTTCCCACCCGCGATGATCGGCGATGCAAAGACCGGTCAGCCCGAAACCGGTAGCAGCGATGCTGGCGACGTTGCGCGAGTCCGTTCCATTCGCCTGGCTGCGATCTTTCACCAAACCGGTGTAGGGATTTGCTTCATCCCAGAAAAATTGAAAGCACGCACGTTCGACCTGCTCAAGAAATCGATCCTCCTCGAGCGTAAAGCGATATTTTGTCGGATCGCTCGGAAACAGCGACGAGATGTCGCTGACTGGCGTCGAATTCTGCTCGGGATAGGGTATTCCCGGATATGAAGCCGCGATTTCGCTGGCCACAGCGATTTCGGAAAGAGTCAGCCCGCCTAGAGGAATTCCCAGTGCAAGACGCGAGGCCTGCAGAAGCCAGTCACGGCGCGAGCGCTTCCCACCGCTCACCACTTACCCCGCCGGGCAGAGCTCAAGCGCCCGATGGAGGCACAGGACCGGGTTCTCCATTTCATATTCGCCAGTTTACCGGAGGCGCGAAGTGGCCGGGAATACGAATTCGGCGAGAAAACGAAAAGAGCAATCTATTCGAAGGCCAAGTGTTAATCCGATTGCTGCGTCGCCAAAGCGCGATACGCTGATATTGCGTTCTTTGCAGTCATCGTCAGCTTCGAAGGAAGCTCATCAAGGCCGAACCACCGCAACTCCGCCGCTTTATCAGGTTCGCAATTGCGGGCCTCGCCTCCTATGATTCGCGCCAGATAGGACGGCGACACCCAATGTTGATTTTCCGCAGGCAGCAAGTGATCGGTGATGCAGAGCAATCGCTCGATGATGATTCGAACTCCGGCCTCTTCCCATGCTTCGCGAATGGCGCAGTCCTGCACAGTCTCGAGAAAATCAACTTTGCCGCCGAGGATGCTCCAGTGATGAGACTCGGGGGGCAATTTGCGCAAGGTCAGGAGAACGCGTCCATACGCATCAAGCAGAAGAACGCCCGCCCCGACTCTTGGCTGCAGCCCGGAAGAAGATTGCGATGTAGCGCTGGTCATCGGTCTCGGCTCGGCAACCACTTTGCGCGTGTAGGCAGCTCTACCGATGACAGTTCGGAAAGTAGCGCCTCGGCCGTATCGGCAACGACAATCATCTCGCGATGCGACGCCACTAGAAACCCCTCGGCAACGGCGTGCGACGATTGCGCGAGCAGCGCGTCGTAGTAGCCGGCCACGTTAAAGATTCCGCAAGGCTTGTGGTGAATTCCCAGCTGAAGCCACGTGACGATCTCGCAAAATTCTTCCCAACTGCCAAATCCACCCGGCAAAAGAATGAAGGCATCGGCCAGATCGGCCATTAAGGCTTTGCGTTCGTGCATCGACTCGACAACGTGCAGTTTCGTCAGCGCCGTATGCGCGATCTCTTTGTCGGCGAGATCGCGGGGAATCACACCGATCGCCTGGCCCCCCGCATCAAGAACAGAATCCGCAACCTTGCCCATCAAACCGACGCGCCCGCCTCCGAAGACAAGCCCGATTCCGCTGGCGCCGAGGTGCCAGCCCAGAGTCGTGGCGGCATCCGAATACACGGATTTGTTTCCCGTGCTCGAGCCGCAGAAGACGCAGACGCGCCGTAACGTGCGGTTAGAGGTTTTCGTCTCGACCGGCATTTTCAGTGACGCAACATCTTAGCAAAGTCGGTTTCTGTTTCGTCGTCACACCCATGTCAGCGAGGCGTCGATCGGCGGAATACAACGCGTGCGTACGAAAACCGGCGTCGTCGATTGGGTAATTACACCAACCGTCGGATTTGGATGGATGATCGGCGAAGACGCGCTGGACAAATACTTTATTGAGCGCTTTGAACTAAGAACCCACAACCATGCGAAGCGATTGCTGCTGCGAAGCGTCTTCAATCCCGCACGCAGCCTTTCCAACATGCTTCAGGGAAAGGTGCCGTGGCATCGCGTTACGCGTCCAGGAGTCTGGGAGTTCTAAACACCACCTCGCCGCGAATTACTTTGCGAACGACCAGTGGTACACGAAACCCACACCAATCAGCAGATTGTTCTGATGGTCGTTCGTCGCGTTCTTGAAAGTCGTCAAATAATAGTCGACCTGCAGCGCCCGCACCGAAAAACGACGGCTGAGCGGAATATCGAGCCCGCCACCCACGCGCGACGCAAAACGAATTGTCGCATCGCCAAATCCTGCCGCGCCGCCGCCGGCATGCGCACCGCCCACAAGAACTTGCGCGAAGGGCTGCACGCGATGCGCGCCGTGAATCCAGCTTCGCCGCAGCATTGGCAATTCGAACCGCGGACCGATCAACGCCGATGTCAACGTCAGCGAGCCGCCCATCGTCGGCGCGCTCGGCGCAACCTGGCTGCTGAAATCCGCCGCCACCGACCACGGACCGCGAACATTCCACGAACCCGAAACTCCGCCGCCATTCAGGCTGAAGCACCCGCACTCGCCCGGACCTGCATTGCCGTGTACCCACTGATATGTGGCCGCGGCGTCTCCGCTGTAAGCTTCCTGGGCTACCGCCGTGGAAGCTCGGCCAAACAAGAGAGCCGCGCATAAAAGAATCAATCGCATTGTAATTCTCCCATCCCTCGAAAACGCTCCGGAACCTGCGGCACTCCTCGATCAATTTGGCGGCTGCGAAACAACCGCGAAAACATTGCTGATCACCGTGGTTTCCCATGACCCCCTGTCGACGCCGTGACATACAGATACGCGATCGGCGGCGGCGTGACGTTTCCGGAAATGACGACGGAACCGTCAAGCGTCACCGTCAGCGCCCCTTGCACCAACGTGACCGTGTAGCTATGCGTGATCGGCATGCTGCTGGACACGAGTTGTGGAATGTTGGTGTTGACGAAGAACCACGGCTTTTCAAACATCGCGGTTTCTCCGCGGCCCACCCCCACGTACACCACTGTTGGATCGCCAGCGTTTAGATAAGTGTCGAACGCAAATACGAGCCCCGGTATGCCATCCGCGCCGAGACCCATGCCCGTCGACCCGATGCTGGTCGGCGTTGCACCGAGCGATGGATCACCCAGAACAACGGTGAGTGAGTATTCCAGTGGTTCGACACGACGGCAGGGCAGCATTACGAAGACCGGCAACGCTCCTCTTCGACGAGTGATTGTCGAAGCCGCTTGGGCCTATCCGTTCCGCGCCTGGCTGGGCGGCTATCTGCTCAAACGTCAGATCGGACTGAGCCAGGAGATCAGAGGCATTGCTTGGAAAGCTCAGAACCGACTGCATCTGCGCTACCGAAAATTTCTCGCACGTGGCAAAAACAAACCGCAGATCGTAACCGCAGTGGGAAGAGAGCTGTTGGGTTTTATCTGGGCCATTGGCGTCAACGTAGAAGCGGAGCACCAACGAATCGCTGCGTAGGTCTACACCACCAATGAAACGAGTCTCTTCTTTTGTGAGAAAGGCAGTGCCGGTGGCGGTCGAGGCGTTCTCGAGAAGGAGCATCCTCGGACGTTTTATGCGGCAGGCTCTACGAGCCCAACCCGCGTTCCTAGTGCGAGGCAGCTCCCGACGGATCATGAGCATGCGGTTCCGACCCGCGAATATCAGAGTGATCAATCGTCGCGCTGACCGCCTCGGTCGCCACTCGCGCGGCTTCCCTCTCGCAAGAGAAAAGCAGCCCACAGAACCACCGCGAATGTATTTGACAGGTTCGGCCATATCAGAACGTAAACTTCAGCGCCACCTGCACGAGCCGCCCCGGTAACGCTTCGCTGATCTGCCCGAAGGTCGGCGAGCTGATATCGTTATCCGGCAACCGGAAGTTCGGATGATTGAAGAAGTTGAAGAATTCCGCGCGGAACTGGATGTTTTTCGTTTCCTTGATCGGAATGTTCTTGAAAAGAGAGAAATCCCACCCCTGCAGCGGAGGACCCGTCACGATATTGCGTCCTTCATTGCCGAACTGCCCCGCTTGCGCCACCGGGTCAAGTCGCTGAAACGCGCCGGTATTGAACCACTCCTGCGGAGTCCGTGGCCCAGAATTCGGGTTGCCGACGGCGTTCGGCCGATTGCTCGAGAACCCCGAGATTTCCGGCGCCTGCCCCTGCAAGCTCACATCCTGCGAATCGTAAATCGTGAACGGCGTGCCGCTCATGAACGTCGTAATGCCGTTGACTTGCCAGTTGCCCAACACGCGCCCATACCACGTCTGCGAGTTTCTCAGGAACGGCAAGCGCCATTCGTAGCTGAATACAAAGCGGTGGCGCGCGTCGAACATGGACCGGCCTCGCTCAGCGGCGAGGTCGAACGGATTTTGCGCGAGGTCATTTTCTCCCGCAACGCTGCTCGAAGCAGACCCCGTGATGTTGAGCGACGAAACGTCGTCGATCGTCTTCGACAAAGTGTACGAAGCAAGGAACGACAGTCCGCGGCTGAACCGTTTTTTCAAACTCAGTTCAAGCGCGTTGTAGATCGAGTTCGTCTGGCCAGAGATCTCGCCCACCGAGGCGTAGTTGCACGGCCCCGTCGGATCGGCCAGCGTGCATCCCGAAAACAGACGCCGATAGTTGACGTTGTCCTCGGTTGAGTTCGGCTGCCCACCGGTCTCGCCGGGCACGAACACGGCAGGATTTGCTTCGATGAAGCGGGGCAGCTTCGTTCCCTTTGTGCCGACGTATCCGACTTCCAGCAACCAGTTGGAACCGAACGAGCGCTGCAAATTCAGGTTCCAGTCTTGCGCATAGGGCAACCGCAGTCTTGGATCGAGCGTGAGCAGCGTCATCGGCGTCGCGAACCCGCCGGCGAACGGATTTTGTCCGGCGAAGGGATCGGCGAAGTTAGACGGAAAACTGACTTGGGGCGTCTGCAAGTAGGGTGGCGCGCTGTTGGGAGTCTGGAGCGGCCCACCCTGACCGTTGTAGTACGGATCGAAGAACACGCCGTACGCGGACGTTATCACCCACTGTCCCTTGCCGTTCGGGTCCCACGCGAGCCCGAGACGCGGTGCGAAAGCGCGCCGCTCGGTCGGGATCAGCCCGTCCGGTACTCCTGGATCGCCCGGGTACACCAGGCCTACAGGGGCGTTCGGGATTACCGTCGATTGCCTGCCCGGTTCGAACAGATTTTGCCGGTTGTGAATTTCCGTGTACGGAGACGGCACGTCGTAGCGCAGGCCGAGATTCAACGTCAGCCGCGACGACACCTTGAACGTGTCCTGCGCGTAGAGGTTGAAATTATTCCCGCGAAGGCCGCGCGACGGGTCGCCTCCGCCTTGCAGGAACAGAACGGGCTGTCCAATCAGGAAGCTCGCGAATGCGTCGTTGATCGGCGCCGGCGCGAACACAAAGAAGCCATTCGTTGCGATGCCGAACAGCACGTTGATTTGATCGTGAACGTATCCGCCACCGAATTTAAATTCGTGCCGGCCGTGGATCCATGTCAGCGACCCGGAAACGTTGAGATTGTTCTCGTACGTGTTCCGCGGACCCGTGATCGGATCGCCGACAGCGGCGTACCCGCTGACCTGAACGAACGGCGGTCCCGCCGCGGCGTCGAGCTGAGGGCTGTAGGCGAAACCCAAACTCTCCGGCGTCGTGTGGTTGATGTGCTGGTCGAACAGGAATTTGTTTCGCATAAACGACAAGCGCGCAAGCCCTGTCAGACTCGGCGAGAACGTGTGCGTCTCTTGCGCGACGAAGTTCTGCGCCCGCTGATCTTCGCCCACCGGAAATCCCGGAACGTTCGCGCCCGACGTCGATAGCGGATCGAGCGTGTTCCCCTGCGCGAACGAATAGCGGAAGTTCAGCACATCCCCCGAAGTCAGATAGTGATCGACGCGCACGCCAAACTGGTCGTAATTCTGATCGAGTGTCTCGGTTGTGCTGAACCCGTTCGGACCCAGCGCCGGATTATTGGGCAATGGGAAAAACGGCAGCAGGTTTTGCGAAATCGGGTTGATGAACGGAATCTGATTGTTGAGGAAGGGCTGGCCCGAGAATTCATTGATGAGTTGATTTTGCGGGTTGTTGCAGAGTCCGGCTGTGAATCCTTCCGGGCAAAGCTGCGCAAAATTTCCCGTTCGCTCATCGGCCGTCGGCACGGTCGCGCTCGATGTCTCGCCTTGGCGATTGCGCAATCCCTCGTAATAGAGGAAGAAAAACGTCTTGTCCTTCTTGATCGGTCCGCCAAATGTACCGCCAAACTGATTGCGCTTCAGGGGCTCCAGGTCCTGCGCGAAAAAACTCTTCGCATCCATCGCATCGTTGCGGAGAAAGTCCCACGCCGCGCCGTGAAAGAAATTGCTGCCCGACCGCGTGACGATGTTCGTCGTCGAGCCCGAGTTGTGCCCAAATTCCGCATTCGCCGTGTGCGTCAGGATGCGAAATTCCGCGATGGAATCGATCGGGGGCTGAATGACGAAACCGCCATCCACGCTGTTGAAGTTGTCGGATCCGTCGATCAGAAAATTGTTCGACTCGGGGCGTTGCCCATTGACTGCGTACGCCTGGCCATTGCGCAAGCTTCCGCCCGCTTCGGCGAGCCCTGGAGTGATCGGCACAACTCCCGGCTGCAATAGTCCGAGCTGCGAAAAATTGCGCCCGTTTAGCGGCAAATCCAGGACGTCGCGCCCGTCGACCGTTTTACCCAAACTTGTGACCGTCGTCTCGACGAGTGGCACGTTTGCCCGCACTTCGGTTTGCTGCGTCACGGTGCCGACGGCGACTTGAATCGTCACCGTTGCGTTTTGATTCACGTCCAGCGTGATGCCACGCTGCGCAAACCTTTGGAATCCGCTGGCTTCCGCTTCCAGCCGATAGTGCCCGACCGGAAGCGCCACAAAAACGTACGAGCCCCGTGCGTCTGTGGTCGAGTTACGCACCAGGCCGGTTTCATCCTGTGTCGCGCTTACGCTTGCGCCCTGGATGATCCCTCCGCTCGGGTCGAGCACGGTACCGCGAATGCTGCCGGTTGTTTCCTGAGCGTTCGCGCTCACGCAAATACAAAATGTAAGCACAAGAAAGCAGAACCACGTTCGCAACAGTTTCATTTCGATTTGTCATCCACTGTTTGGTTTGTCGAGCGCGACAGCGACGAACACACCACTACGAAAACGACCGTTTGTCGCAAAAAAGTCCGCAAGAGTTTCAGTGCGCGGGATTATTCGTCGTCAAAACCAATGGATCAATAATGCAAAGGAATTAGCCGCATCGAATGCAACCAAAGTATGCGGCTTCGGCCAACCTCAAGGGGTGGGACAAATCCCGAAAAAATTGTCGCAACGTTGCGCGAATCCGTTCGCGAATCCGTTCGTTACATTGCGGAAATGCTCGCTTCTTCGAAGGAACGCATAGCGCACTGAAAGAGTGCGTGGCCTCGGAAATGAGAGTCGCACGATGCCCGGCTCTAGCGGATCCGCAGATTACGATACAGTGTGCCGACTAGCGAGGAAGTGACTCCCTTAGCTCCGAGCGCGCACGGCTGGCTCGATTGGAGCTTCTTTCAATAAGGAAAAGGGGAATACTGGTGCCGGCGGAGAGAATCGAACTCTCGGCCTAGGGATTATGAGACCCTCGCTCTACCACTGAGCTACGCCGGCACAGATGCGACATTTCATGCTACGGAAGGATTGCAGAAGGGTCAAGGCGGACGCACTATCCTACGAAACAGAGTCCCCCGATCGATTACGAACGACTGGATTAGCTCGAACAGATCGGAACCCGCTCATCCGGTCCCAAAGTCAGCGAACGCATCGAACCAGACACGCGGCACCTAAGTGTCTTCTTTTGAGTCTGATAATATCGATTTTCAACGCGTTTTCCACAGGCACTCGGCTGCCCTTTTCGGTCGAAAATTGCCGTTCCAATCGTAGATCGGTACAGAAAAAGTGTCATCCACCCGAAGGTATCGTGCCTTGGTAAATTGTATCTGAACCCGTTGACCACTTCGACTTGCAGCCCCAAAACCCCCGACAAAATCGGAAAAATCAGGGTTTTCCTTAGTACTGGCGTACTGTTGACCCTTACCTCGTCCGCCTCTATTCTGAGGCAGGTCGCATCCCTTCGCTCGATCCAAGGGCGAATACCTGGCGAAACTCCGGGGAGGGGGTTGTGTACCAGTAGGTCACAGGGCCGCTCGCCTGTGTCTGCTTGACATCATTTTCTCTTTCTATAGAGTGCCACTCGGGTTTTTCCATCACTCGGGAGGTACTCAATGTCACGTGGACACGTCGTTCTGCTTCTACCAATGTTGGTTTTGGTAGGAGCCATGGGCCTGAAAACCGCAGTCACCGCCAATAGCAACCTGATCGCAGCTATGCCGGTGATGAACGGACCGGATCCGATGCCAGCACCTTGGAACGGACCCGATCCGATGCCAGCGCCCTGGAACGGACCGGACCCGATGCCAGCACCTTGGTAATCGAGGAATACCGGTAAAGCGGCTGTCGAACGGGACAGCGGACCAGGGCCCACTGACAAGGGTGAGATGCCTGGATCCGCAAGTTACGCGATCTTGTGCCTAGGAACCCTCCTAGAAGCGCTCGTGTTGGTGTGCTCGATCAAGCGCAAGATTCTGCGTAAATATTTTGTCCTAAACCTTTATATGTTGTTATGCGTCTTCGTGAGTTTGGGACGCTACTACATCCTGACTCACGAAGGCGGGGTTAAGTCCCTTACCTACCGCTATTTCTACTTCTATTCCGATGCCCTCCTCACAATCGTTCTGTATTTCAGCCTCATCAGCCTGTACATCTCCGTTTTCGAAGAAATGAAGGTGGGTCGCTACCTGCGAATGGGCGCGATCGTCCTGCTGGCCGGCACTTCGTGGTTCACCTATGCGGTTGTAAGCCAGTCGTCGCACCGAATCATGACGTATTTCGCGTTTGAGCTCTCCCAGAACCTCTATTTCGTGGGCTTAGTCCTGACCTATGTTCTTTGGGGTGCCGTGCTGAAGATGCGCCACACCCCGGCGCAGCTCGTCCAGTTGGTCCTGTCCTTGGGCGTCTACTTCAGCGCCTGTGCGGCAAGCTACTCCCTGGTGAACTTGCACCCTACCTTCTATTCGCACATCAATGCACTGGTGCCGATCGTCGGGTGTTTGTTGCCCCTGTCGTGGGCATATGCCTTTTGGCGAGTTCCGCATGAGGCTCAACTTTCCCCAGCGCGGCTCGCTTTCGCGGTGCCCCGGTGATCGCCGCGCTCATCCTGGGATGCTCGGTGATCTTCTTCCTCCAGTTCTTTGTGCCGTACTGCAGGTCCCTGATCGCGGCATCCTGCAACCACATCCTCTCTCCTGAAGTTCAGGATGTGACCGGGCTCACGACGCCGGCCTCCGGCGAGGACTTCCCACGGGTCGTCCAGCTCCTGCTGCTGTGCCCGGACCGCCCCGAAGATCGCGGCGAGATTCGCGCCATCGGCGTCTACTTCCAGATGCTCAACCTCATGAAGACACTGACCGAGCCGATCGCGCCCTCGATCCGCGCATGGGCCGAACGCGAGCGCGGCCGTTGCACCTACTTCGCGGCCGTGGCCCTCGACCGCCGCGTGGCCTTTAGCCGCGACTTGCTTGCGCAGCAAATCGAAGCCTAAGCAGACTCCTGGCGCCACATCCCATTCGAGCCTTCGAACGGAACGCCTTGAGAGTGTCACTGGAGTCTAGGGGCACAGCATCGCTGCACCCCTCAGCAAGACGTAAGCTGCACCGCCCTGTTGCGCCCAATGCTGCTCAATTTGTAACGGTCTTCGCGAATCTTTCCTTGCTTTTCTCACGACAGTGGTATTCTCGTGATGTTCCCTCCTCACCGGAGTGGACGCGTCCGCAGCGCAAAAACACCGGTGACCAAGACATGCTTGCAGTGTGGCTGCGTGCTGCCATCAAACGTACGCTCTTGCAATTTTTGTGATTCCAGTTTCAGCATTGAGACCTCGTCTCGATCTTCGCGTGAAGACGAACCGACGCACCGTGCTCCAAAAAGTAGTGGCGCGAGCGACCTTCAGTTGAACTGCGTCTCGACGACGGAAGCGAGCGATGGCGAAGCAGCGGTCGGCGCATGGCGCGGCGAATTAGGCCAACGACTGCAAGCCTACCGAGCGCGGCGCGGACAGTCGATGTCGACACCGGCATCGGCGCCGGCGCAATCGCGACTGCCTTTTGCCGAAACCGAACCAGCCCGCCACAGAAGCAGGGCGGTTGGAGCGGCCAGCGCTGCAGGTGTGGTCGTTGTTCCAGCGATAGCGACCGAACCGATCGCGGTGCCGGAACCCTCGCGAGAAAACCTTCGCGACGATGAGTTTTCTTTCACCATTGCCATCGGACGTTACACCGCGCCTCCCAGCGAGCGCCGCGACGGCCGGATGGAGATCGATGTCTCGATACCTCCGGCATTGGAAACCGACCAGAGCAGCAATGAGGAATTCGGCAAGGTTCAGCACTACGGGCTGTATCCCGTGGCATCGCTCGAAGACCGGCGCTACGCGGCAATCATCGACATCGTGTGCCTGCTGTTTGCGTATGGCGGCTTTATGGCTTTATTCAGCTCGCTGGGCGGCCAGTTCACGCTGAGCAAACTGAGCGCAGCCGTCTACGGAGCGACCTTCGCCGTCGTGTACCTTCAATACTTTGCGCTATTTACGATTTTCGGCGGGACCACACCGGGAATGATGTTCCGCGGATTACAGGTGGCGACGTTTTCGGGAGCACCGCCGGCACCGCGCCAATATCTGCTGCGGAGCCTCGGCTATGTTTTGTCGGCCGCGGCGTGCTTCGCGGGATTTGCATGGGCATGGTGGGATGAAGATGGCCTTACCTGGCATGACCGCATTTCGCGAACATACTTGAGTTCGCCGGCGACGCGAGCCGCCTGGCACGCTCCGAGCGCAGCTCACAGCCGCTGAAACTCGAAGCGATCTGTGTCGACTCGACTCAGTGTTCGAGAGTTCTCTCAATTCGCAGACAAGACTCCACGGGCGATTCGAATCATCGCAGCCAAGCTTTGGTCCACATCACACTCGGTTGTGGCCCACGAGGAGACGCTAATCCGCATCGCGGTCTTCCCCTGCCAAACAGTGCCACCACACCAGCACGTGCCATCTTCCTGCACGCGACGAATCACTTCGCGCGTCTGTTCGGGCGTGCCGAACGAAACCAAAACCTGGTTGATGACGACGTCATTCAGAATCTCGAATCCGGCGATGCGTAGACTCTCCGCAAATTTTTGCGCGTAGGCGCAAGTGCGTTCGATGAGATCGGCCAGACCTGACTTGCCCAGCGATTTCAGCGTCGCCCACAGTTCCACTCCGCGAGCACGCCGTGATGCATCCGGCGTGTGATACATCGGCTCGCGTCGCGCGCTGGGATCGAGATATGCGGCCGTTGCCGTCATCGCGTTGCGCAACGCGTTTCCATCTCGCACGATGGCGATCCCGCTGTCGTAGCCGGCGTTCGGCCACTTGTGAGCGTCGGTGGCCCAGGAATCGGCCAGCTCAAATCCGCGAGTCAGGTGGCGATATTTCGGCGATGCGGCAGCCCACAGGCCGAATGCGCCATCGACGTGAATCCACGCACCTTGTTCTTTCGCGCGTGCGCAAACTTCGTGTGCAGGATCGAAGCAGCCAGTGTTCACGTTGCCCGCTTGCAGGAAAACAATCGTGCGATCGTTGACCTTCGGAAATTTATCGGCGCGCAGGCGTCCTTGCGCGTCCGCTTCGACGACTGTAACGCGCTTCTTGCCGAAACCCGCGAGCGCGAGGGCTTTCATCGCCAACGCGTGAATTTCTTCCCCCACGACGACGTCGATTGGCGGCGCGCCAAACATTCCGTCGTCATTGACGTTCCACCCGGCACGCGCGAGCAGCGCATAACGCGCAGCGACCAGCCCTGTAAAGTTCGCCATCGTCGCTGAGGTGACGAGCCCGCCAGCGCAGTCCGCGGGAAGATTCAACGCTTCGCAAATCCAATCGAGAACGATTTCTTCCAACTCCGATGCAATGGGGGACATCGCGCGCATCACGCCGTTTTGGTCCCAGGCGCTGACGAGCCAAGCCGATGCCATCGCAGCAGGAAGCGAGCCGCCGATCACAAATCCAAAATAGCGTCGCCCGGTGCTGGCAATCGTCGCGGGAGAACCGACTTCGTCGAGCGTCGCGATGATTTTCGACGGATCGGCTGGAGCATCCGGGAATGGCTCGTGAAACTTCGCCAAAGCCGCAACCGCGTCCGGAGTCGGCGCGACGGCGCGATCGGAGACCGTCTGCACGTACTGCCGCGCTCGATCGGTGGCGATGTCCAAGGCTTCAAGTGTGAGTTCGCTCGCGGATTTGGTGGTTGTGGGCATGATTCGCCTTTCGGTGATGCGGACCGAAGTCGCGGCAAGCGAAAGAGCAGACGGATCGCAATCCCCGGGATCTTGCCGAGATGGGGCGCAGCAGTGCTGCGCTCTACGTGGGACGAACATAGCCCTTGCAGATGCCAGGTAAAGAGCCGATTTGGATTTGTCTCGGCTTAGTACTGTGCAGAAACGCCGGCTGGGAAACGGACTAGGTCCGCCTTACTTTTTGGTAGCGTGGTCGGACGCGACCTTACCGTCGCGAATGTAAATCACGCGGTGCGCATGCTGTGCGATGTCGTTCTCGTGCGTGACCAGAATGATCGTATTCCCTTGTGCGTGCAGATTCTCAAACAGCGCCATAATCTCATCGCCAGTCTTCGAGTCGAGGTTTCCCGTAGGCTCGTCGGCGAGCACAATGGACGGCGAATTCACCAACGCCCGCGCAATCGCCACGCGCTGCCGCTGACCTCCCGACAGTTCGTTGGGCTTATGGCTCATGCGGCTGCCGAGATCAACGCGATCCAGCGCCTGCTTCGCGCGTTCCAACCGTTCCTCCGCCGGCGTCCCGTTGTAAATCAACGGCAGTTCGACGTTGTGCAGCGCCGTTGCCCGCGGCAGCAAATTGAACGTTTGAAACACAAACCCGATTTCCTTGTTCCGAATATAAGCAAGATCGTCGTCATCGAGATCGCTGACCAACCGCCCTGCGAGCCAATATTTCCCAGAGCTCGGCGTATCAAGACACCCGATCAAATTCATCAGCGTCGATTTGCCCGAACCAGAAGGTCCCATGATCGCAACATACTCGCCTTTGCGAATCTGCAGATCGACGCCATTCAGCGCGCGCACCTGCTCGGCGCCCATCTCGTAAACCTTCGCCAGCTCTTCTGTCTTGATGACGACGCCCGAGCTGACCAGGTCTTCGCGATACGACTCAGCTGACGATGTTTCGAGGGGCATGCTTTCTCCGTCCCAACAATTCGGCCTGCGAGGCTACACGCATATGAGCTTAACTCGCGTTGGCGGACTCATCTTCGGTTTTCTTGGGCGCGGAGTTATCGACCTTCACGCTAGACTCCGGTTTAAGCGTACGTAGGGCCTTGTAGCTGCCGACGACGATTTCGTCACCCTTTTGCAGGCCCTTGGTGATTTCGATGTCGGTTACGCCGGAAATTCCAGTTTCCACGGGACGAAAAATCGCCTTCTTTCCGTTAACAACAAACACGCCCTGAATTTCGTCCTTTTTCGGATCGCCAGGCGCCGCCGGAGGAGGAGCCGCCAGCGTTACGCTCGATCCCGTTCCCTTGCGGTCTTTGGCCGCGTCTTCCAGATCCTTACGCGTTCGAACCGCGAGCGCCTGAATCGGAATCGCCAGCACATCTTTGCGTTCAGCCGTCTTGATCTTCGCCGTCGTCGAAAGACCTGGCCGCAAATTTACCGGTGGCTGCGCCAACGTAACGACCACCTTGAAATCTTTCGCTTCCTGATTGCTGGTCGTCGACTGCGTTGTCGCGAGACCCGAAGTCCGCAGAACCGCCTGCGAACCAATCTGCGTGACTTTGCCTTTGAAAATCTTTCCGGGAATCGCGTCGATCGTCACGTCCGCATCCTGCCCGATCTTCACGTTCACAATGTCCGTCTCGTCCACTTTCACTTCCGCGGTCACAATCGACATGTCCGACAGCGTCATCAAAAAGCTGCCGTTCGAATTCTGAATGCCCGGCACGACATAGTCGCCGACGCGCTCCGGCAAATAACTGACTATGCCATCAATCGGCGAAGTGTAGGTCGTCTTGTGCAGGATATCCTCAGTATGAACCAGCACCGCCTTGCTCTGGCTCAACTGCGCGCGCATCTGGTCCAGCGTCGCCTTCGACGACAGCACGTGCGCCTTCGCCGAATCGACCGCCGCGAACTGCGCGTCAAACGTCGTCTTGCGCTGCTCGAAGTCCTGCTTGGGAATCAACCCATCTTTATAAAGGTTTTGCCCCCGCTCAAAATCGAGCTTGGCGCGCTCCAGGTTGGCTTGTGCCTGAACCAGATCGGACTGCGCGGATTTATAACTGGCTTCGGACGCTTGCACGCCCGATTCGGCCGAATTGATCGAAGCCGACTGAGCCTGCACGTCGGCATTCGCCTGAATATTTTCCTGCGTCAGCAGCACTTGCCCCTTTTTGATGTGATCGCCCTCAGCAACCACGATCGACGTGATGCGGCCAAATCCCTGCGCCGTCACGTTGGTATACGTGGTCGGCTTGACCTCACCCGACGCCGTCACCTGCGAAATCAAGGTGTCCTGCGGAGCGACCTTCGAGGTCTGAACCGTCACCACGCCTTTGTTGGCCTGGTTCACGCTGAACAGCACAATCCCGCCGAGCACGACGACCGCACCGACGCCAATTGCCACCTTTTGCCACGTCTTCATTTTTGCCTCTTGGATGCCGCGGCGAGACCCTCGCGCGGGACGTCACTCCGTCCAGACGACCGATACCTCTACATACGGCCCGGCTGGCGCAAATGTTTCGCCCGACCGACCCAGAATCTGCGTTATGTCTACAAGTCTTGTATTTGTTGGAGCTTGGAGGCCGACGCATCGGCAGTTACACAACCGACCGCCGTCGTTCCACTGCAAGCGGCTCCTCAGATCCGCCGCTACCTCTATTTTAGGGAGAAAATCCGCCAAAAGAAAGGATTCGTCGAGCCCGGTTATGGATGCCTAACCGGCCGCGATTCAAGCCGCGAAGTAGGGCGTCGCTTCCGCGCACCCAGGCACAAAGTCAACACGACCGCCCTCTGGTTAGTTCTGCTCGCAGCCGAGAAACGCCTCCACTTCCTTCCGCGTCGGCATCGACGGCTGTGCGCCCGCCCGCGTCACTGATATCGCCGCAACCGCCGACGCCCACCGCACGCCTCGGATCGGGTCCGCTCCCTGCACCAGCGCCGTGGCAAACGCGCCATTAAACGCATCCCCTGCCGCCGTCGTATCCAACGCCTTCACTCGATACGCGGGAATATGCATCCGTTCTCCGCTCGCAAGCGCGACATAGCACCCGCGCTCCCCAAGCTTGAGCAGCACATGGCGGCTGCCGCTCTGCATTAAGCACCGCGCAGCATCTTCCAAATCTTCGGTACGTAATTCCGTACTCGCGCCGCCCAGCAGCGTGCGCGTCTCGGTTTCATTCGGCGTCAACCACTCGACGCACTCGAGCAGCGACGCAGGCAGCTCGCGCGCCGGCGCCGGGTCAAGCATCAGCGGAATACCTTCTCGCCGCGCCACTGTCCCGAGATATTCCACCGTTTCCAGTGGCACTTCCAGTTGGGTCAAAAGTATCCCTGCGCTTCGAATCACATCGATATGCTTTTCCAGTTCGCTAGGTGACAAAAGCGCGTTCGCGCCCCCAACCACGACAATCGCGTTCTGCCCGTCCTTAGCCGTCGTGATCAGAGCGATTCCCGAAGACGTCGGCACGGTTTCAACCGCTCCAGTATCGACCTCCGCCTGCTGCAAACTCGCTCGAAGCTGTGTCCCGAATCCATCGTTGCCCACACGCCCGATCATGCTGACCGGCGCGCCCAGCTTAGCCGCAGCCACAGCCTGGTTGGCGCCCTTGCCTCCCGGAAACGTGTGAAACGTACTCCCGGAAACAGTCTCGCCCGGCCGCGGGATATCTCGCGCCGACGCCACCAGATCCAGATTGATGCTCCCGACAACCACTAGTCTTTTCGACATTTTGATTCCCACACCGCGGATTTCCGCCGCGCACTACTCACCGATGAAATACCGGCGCCAGCGCAACCGCGCCGAGCCCGGCGAGAAAAAACACAAACATCAGCGGAATAAGCTTTCGCGCCCCCGCAGGCGCCCCTGCAAATTCCCGCCACACAAAAACTCCCCACACCGCCGATACCATCGTCGCTCCCTGTCCGATCGTGTACGAAATCGCCGGGCCAATGATTGCCGCGTGCGATGCCATAAAGTTCAGTACCGCTCCCGTGCACCAGATGAATCCGCCAAGAATTGCCCAGACGTGCCAGATCCCGCGCGCGCCCGTGTACCCGCTCATGTTAACCGGCGCAGTCATCGTTAGCGGCCGGCGCATAAGGAAATAATTCACGGGAACTGCGCAAAGGGCGACGCCGATCGCAAAAAACAGCGCCACCGAATACGGCCCGAGCGAACTCGGGCCAGTGATCGCCTTCGCAACGAGCGGATAAAACGTGCCCATCAAGACGCCGCACGCCAGGCTGATCTGAATTCCCCGGGCGCTCAGTTTCTGCTGCGTCGTCTCACGCCGCCGATAAGCCGTGGCATCTACGATGATCGCCAGCACCACCAGCACTACCCCGCCAAACAGCAGCAGCGGATTGCCCTGCGGCGAAATAAAATAATTCAGCAGCGCGCCAACGACGAGCGCCAGCCCGATTCCGATGGGAAAAGCCACCGCCAGGCCCGCAAGCTCAATCGCCGCAACCAGCAGCAGGTTTGCCACGTTGAAAACCGCACCGCCCACGATCGCAAACAGAATGTGGCGTCCGTCGGCGCTGCTGATGTTGTTCATAAACGAAAGCGGCCCACCTCCCAGAGAGCCGAGCGTCAACCCCCAGACCAGGCTCGCGACGATGATCCCGATGACGTAATCCCAATAAAAAAGCTGAAACGGCCAGCCTGGCGTCAGCTTCATGGTGTTCGCCCACGAACCCCAGCAGAGCATGCTTCCGATCATGAATAACAACGCAACCGCGTACGCCTCGGGTTGATACATTCACCCTGCTTTCCTGCCCTCGCGGGTACGGCCAGACAGACAAGACCGGTCCGGACGCGCTCCATCGCGCGGCCTCCACATGAATCGTTCAGGTCTGCAACCGTACGACTTTCAAACCTGGTTTTCCCGGTTCAAAAAGTGCGCATCATGATGCCCGAATAACCCGATCTTGACAATTATTTTGAAACGTTTTATTTCGCTTCCCAATCGCTTCTTTCTCACCCCGGCTTTGGCCCCACCGAGTTCCGGAGTCGCAGCTCCGTCGGCAGCACGATCTGCTGTGCACGCCCTTTCTTTTTTCCGCCCGTATTACCCTCCTCGTTATCTTTGATCCGCTCGAGCAGCAGCCGCGCCGCCCTCGCTCCCATCTGGTAACCCGGCTGATGCACCGATGAAAGCGCCGGATCGGTGAACATCCCAAGTTCGAGATTGTCGAACCCAATGATTGAAATATCCTTCGGGCAGTGCAAGCCAAGCTCTCTTGCAGCCAGCAACGCGCCCAGCGCCACTAGATCGTTCGACGCAAAAATCGCCGTCGGCCGCGGCAGCATACTCAATAACCGGATTCCGCTTCGATAGCCGCTGTCGCGATCGAAGCGCGTTTCCTGAATGTATTCCGGCGCGATTTCGATGCGGTGTTTCGCGAGCGCTTTGCGAAAACCCGTCAGTCGTTCGGCCGCGTTGGTCAGTTGCGTCGGCCCCACCAGCGCAGCCAACTGCGTGTGCCCCATCTTGATCAGGTGCTCGGTCGCTTGAAACGATCCTTCTTCGTTCGCCACCAGCACCGCGTCACCCTTCCAGTCCGCCGGGCGCCGGTCGATGCACACGACCGGAACACTGTTAGGTGTCAGGGCGCCCAACTCCGCCGACAAATTGCTCTCCGCCGCCGGGATCACCAACAACCCCGCGGGCCGGTACGATCGCAATTCGTCGAGGTAGGCTCTTTCTTTGGCGGGGTCGTTGTCCGTGTTGCATAGCACGACGCGATACTGTCCTTGAAATGCGACATCCTCCACACCGCGGACCACACTCGGAAAAAATGGGTTCGTGATGTCGGGAATCACCATCCCCAGCATGTTCGTTGAGTTGCGCCGCAGCCCGCGCGCCAATTGGCTCGGTTGATAGCCCAGGCTCCGGATCGCCTCCAGCACTCGAGCTCGTAATTTTTCGCGCACGGGCGCCGTTTGATTGACGACGTGCGACACGGTGCCGAGCGACACCTGCGCGCGCTCGGCAATCTGTTTCATTGTTGTAATTTTCGCCATGAAGTGACGCTATTCGTTTCGCCGCAAGGCTGAAACGTGGCGCGCCCCAGAGGGACGCCCAATTCCCGGCAAGGGTTCTTACCACAAATACAAGTAGAATGTCGTCACCTTATTGCACATCGCGACACAGCGGAAGCCCAGCGCTCTCGAGCGATCTTTGCTCGGCGCCATCAACAGCATGTCCACCGCTCTCATCTGTTTTGTCGCCGATCGGAGAAAGCTTGCAACCGTTCTGCGGCGCCGCTCATCTTCCTTGCGGACACAGACTTCTGGGAGCTCCCATTGAGCGACATGAAAAACAAAGTGGTTTTGATCACGGGAGCCAATGGCGGCCTTGGCTCATCGATTACGGAAGGCTTTCTCGGCACGGGAGCCACGGTGGTTGGCGCTTCGAACTCGATTTCGGCTAAGGAATTTCCTCAGCCAAACTTTTTCTCGATTTCCGCCGACCTCACCAAAGCGAACGCCGCCAACGACCTCGTGAATTCCGTGTTCGTTCGTTATAAGCGCCTTGATATTCTGATCCACGTGCTCGGTGGATTCGCCGGCGGCCACACCATCGCCGATACCGACGATGCCACGTGGGACCAGATGAGCGATCTCAATCTCAATGCGGCGTTTTACGTGCTTCGCGCGGCCATCCCGCATCTCCGAAAATCCGACCAGGGCCGTATCGTCGCAATCGGCAGTCTGGCAGCCCTTGATCCGCACGCGGGCATCGGCGCGTACGTAACGTTCAAGTCTGCTCTGGTGGCGCTAGTGCGCACCGTAGCGCTGGAAAATCGCGACGCCGGGCTAACCGCTAACGTGATCCTGCCCGACACCATGGACACGCCCGGCAATCGCAAGGCCATGCCCAACGCCGATCCTTCGAAATGGGTCGCCACAAAGGACGTTGCCGAGCTCGCGCTGTGGCTCGCCGACGACCGCGCATCGCACATCACTGGAACAGCAGTTCCCGTCGCCGCTTCAAAGGCCTGATCCAATTATCAAAACAGATCCCGAAACACATGCCCAGAAACCAACCGTACCTCTGGCGCAAGAGTGAGTCTCCGGCGGCGGTCCGTGATATCGCTGGCAGTCTCAGTGGCTGAATGTATAACCGCGCATTTACGTCCAGCAGAAAATAGCCCTAACGGCCAGTTACACAACTGGGCATCGCTGACATCCCATTTACAATTTCAAGTAATTAAAGGTTCCTTTGCTTGCTATCTTAAGGAAGTCGAGACGAAATCGGCGCCAATATGCGCAAGGATGAAGGCAGTGCGTGCCCTTATATCGCGACGACCGCGTGAGCTGCCTCTCTTCGCGGGTCGTGAACTCGTTTCACGCGTCCGAGTCGAAGTCTCGGAGACGCGGCCATGAGCGTTCAAACTTCCGTCTTAACCGATGTTTCCGACGTCCCGGTTCGTCTTACACGTGAACTTCCATTTCGCTTGATTCCGCGAATTGAAACCTATCCGCGCCTTGTCTCGTTTTGCCAGACGATCCCCGGTCAGGTTGTTCTGCTGACGGTATTCGGATTGATTTATGCGCGGTTCAATCCCAATGGAATCCCGCTGATCTTGTGCCTGGCGATGCTCACATGGATGCCGCACAAGCGCCATCAGCTTGTTACCGTCTCGACTCTGATCTTCGCGCTGCTTTTACCGTGGAACGGCATTCCTCATCCGCTGCGTTATGCAGCATCGATAGTGGCGGTCCTCGCATTTTGCGTCACGCTGATCTGGAGCCGCACGAAATGGCCGCAATCGTGGTACGGCCGAAATTCGGCGACCATTCTGATCGCGGGATTCGGCCTCTGGATATCCGCGATTTCACTGATCCCGTGGCACGTATTCCGGATGCATGTGGTGTGGGATTTGAGCATCGTGTTCGTCGGTTACATCTGGTACCTCGCGTACATCCTGATCGATCGCAACGCGGAATCGCCGCGCGGAATGGGGCTCGAAACTGGTTTTCTTCAGCCATTCTGGGGCGCGATGTACACGCCGTTCCCCAACGGCACGGCCTACCTGCGGCAGATCGAAGCGAAAAATCCCGAACAGCTCGCGATCATACAACTCAAGGGACTCAAGCTGCTGGCATGGTCCACGCTGATATTGATATTTTCGAATCTGTTCGGTCTGTTCTGCCACGGCTATCTCCGAGTCCCCGACTTCACCCTAGCACTTTCACTGAGCGCGCAGCGCGCACCGCTGCCCTGGTTTGTCGATTGGGCCAGCTTGATCGTGTATTTCTTTGAGAAAGTGATGGGCGGCGCGGTGTTGAGTCACTGCATCATCGCGTGCTGCCGGATGGCGGGATTCGACGCGTTGCGAAATATGTACCGCCCGCTGTCTTCAACGACGGTCTCGGACTTTTTCAATCGCTACTTTTTTTACTACAAAGAGTTGCTGGTCACCTTTTTCTTTTTTCCGGTTTTCCTCAAGCAGTCTTCGCGTCACCCCAGGCTCAGGATGGCCGTGGCGATTTTTGCTGCGGCTTGTTTGGGGAATTCCTTCTTCCATTTCTCTCGCGAACTTGTGTTGATCCATAATGCCGGTCTGTGGGCGGCGATCCGGTCGTTCCAGGCTTTTTTCTTTTACACCGCGGTTCTTGCGGTCGCGCTGATCGTGTCGCGGCTGCGCAGACGGAAGCCTCTTCCGGCGGGATTTTTTCGGGGCACGTTGTGCCCCGCTTTTTCCGTGTGTTTTTTCTATTGCCTGCTGACGGTTTTTGCGGGCGTCGATCATCGCTTTCCACTGAGCGTGGATCTACGGTTTTTGGGACATCTCTTTTTTATAGATTAGGTTGAGGCAGGCCAATGGAATCGAAGCAGATGATTCGCGACTTTCTAGAGAACTTGTTCGTGCAGAAGAAAGATACACGGCCCTTTGCCGACGACACGTCTTTGATCCTGGGCGGGCGCTTGGACTCGATCGACACCGTCGAGTTGTTGCTTTTCCTCGAAACGACCTTCGGAGTGCGTTTCGCGAGCGACAGTTTTCAACGCGAGAATCTCGATACGTTGAATGCGATCGTCGCGATCCTCAATGCTTAGACCCTTAGACGGCTGGTAGCCCCAGCAACCTAGCATGCGGCTCTCGCTTCTAGCGGGAGCCGCATTTTCCCCGCTACCGTTGCTCGTTGTTGCGCTTAGCCTTTGTGTTTGAAATATTCAACTTGCCTCAGGCGTTTCTCGGCGGCCGCTTTGGATTTGTAGGGGCCGCCGAGATTCTTACCTTTTTCGGATAGTACTTTGTAACCGCCGCTGACCTTCTTGATCATGCGTCACCTCGATTTTTTTCCGACGCCGCAGCAAGCTTCGTTTTGTTGCAGCGGCTGTGCTTTTCGGACGGTTTTAGTATCGAATTCGAGGATGGATGACGGAATACGGGAGATACCTGAAATGAGAAGCGATACTCCGGGAGTGCAGCTGATGAACGGCGCGGGTCATGCAGCGCGGGCGTTCGATCGGGTAGCCGATCAGCGAGAAAACGACGAAGTAGAGAAGTGTGTTGACGGCGATGGCCACGCGAAGGAAGCCTCCGGATGTCGGGCCCAATGAGTCGAGGGGTTCGTGGCGCACGGAAGGCGCCGGCGTGACCATTTCGGCGATTTCGAGGCCAGGCGAAATGATTGAGAGAACTGCGACGGGGAGCCTGGGTTCGCTTTCAGCGGCGAAGGCGAGAGCAAGAAATCCGAATAACGCTCCAAGAATCGCAGGGATGACGTGACGCGACGTCACGGTTCTCAGCATTTCCGAACCTTAAATCACGCTAGGCTGATTCGGTTTGTTTTTTTCGACTAGCGAGTCAATGACGGCGGAGGCTTCGGGCCCGGCGTCGGCGGATCGGTGCGCGGGCGAGTGATGTCCGAGGTAGTACGGCGCGTTCAGTGAGAAGATGCGCTCGTTGCCTTTGACCAGGAGCAACCATTCGAGCAAGCGGCCGCGCTGATTGTGGAGAAAATATTCGTACCAGCGGCCCTCCGCGAGTTCGGGGATGACCACAATGATGCGGCGGTCGGGATGTTCCTGCGAGAGTTTAAGAATGTATTGAACGATCGGGACAATGACGAAGCGATAGGGCGAAGGAAGGCGAACAAGTTTCGGCGGCGAATCGCCGGATGCTTCGAATGGCGCGACGACGAGGCGATCCCACTCTTTGTAAAGAACTTCGGAATGCTCGTCGGGCTCGACGTGAACGGCGATGACGTCGGAGGTGAGGCGCGAAGCGAGTTCGAGGCCGTGGCGAGTGACCTGGCTATAGTGATCGATCGGAACGACGGCGATGGGCTGAGTCGCGTGGCACTTCGGGACCATGGGGACGGTGCAACGCGTGATCGTAGCGACGGAATGATAGTGCCGTCGCACGGCGGAAAAAATCGCGATCAACATCGGAATGAAAAGAATGGTGATCCAGGCGCCTTCGACAAATTTCGCGACGAGAATTACGGCCACGGTGATACCGGTGACGAAGCCGCCGAGTCCGTTGACGCAAGCGCTTTTTAGCCAGTGCGGGCCACGCTTTTTTCGCCAGTGCGCGACCATGCCCAATTGCGACAGCGTGAACGCGAGAAATGCGCCGACAGCATAGAGCGGAATGAGGCGGTCGGTGATTCCGCCAAACAGAATGAGCAGTGCACCGGTGAGAAGCGCGAGGATGATGATGCCGTAGGTGTAGACGAGGCGGCGGCCGCGGAAGGCGAAGACGTGCGGAAGATAGTTGTCGAGCGCAATGGAGCGGCACAGGCGCGGGAAATCGGCGAACGCAGTGTTTGCGGAGAGAGAAAGAACGAGAAGAATGGATGCGATGGTGAGGTAGTAGAAAAAGCCGCGGCCGAAGACGGCTGCGATCAGCATCGAGAGCAGGCTTTGATAGCCGGGCTGACTCGGGTCGGTGGCAGCGATGCCGTAACTTTTCGCGAGGTAGGAAATTCCGGCGAGCAGGATGGCGAGAATCAGGATGACGATGGTGAGCGTTCGCTGGGCATTTTTTACGCCGGGCTCGCGGAATGCTTTGACGCCGTTGCTGACGGCTTCCACGCCGGTGAGAGCCGCGCAACCGCTGGAAAACGCTTTGAGCAGAAGCCACAGAGTGACGAGTTGAGTGGCGGCGGGCGGAACGGGCGGCGGCGTGACCGGCACCGGATGTCCACCGGAAGCGAAAACTTGATAGAGGCCGCCGGCGATGGTGATGACCAGCGTGCCGACGAAGAGATACGTGGGAAACATGAAGGCGAGGCCGGCTTCCCGAAGGCCACGGAGATTGAGGATGGTGATGATGACGAGGATTCCGATGCATAGCGCGACCATGTGCGGATGCAATCGCGGAACGGCGGAGACCAGCGCGCCGACGCCCGCGGAAATTCCCACCGCGGCGGTGAGGATGTAGTCGGTGAGCAGAGCGGCGGCCGCGAGCAAGCCCGGAAAGGGTCCGAGATTGAAACGCGCGACAGTGTAGGAGCCACCGCCTTGGGGATATGCGGCGATCGTCTGCCGATAGGAAAAATAAACGATGACGAGAAGAATGATGATCGCGGTGCTGAGGGGGAGAACGTAACGAAGACCCACGAGACCGAGCGGGATGAGCAGGCTGAGAGCCGCTTCGGGGCCGTATGCGGCGGAGCTGAGCGCATCTAGGCCGAAGATGGGAATGCCTCGGCCGGGGCCGATTTGTTCGGCACGTTCGTCACTGGTCGCGAGAGGCTTGCCGACAACAACGTCAAGAATGTTCATGAGGAATGAAGTCCATGCGCCGTGTAACACCGCAGTGGAGATGTTTGTCGTGCGGCGGAGAGATTATTTGTAATGAGTGGGAGCAGAAAGTCAACTGCGGAGGTTTTTGCGGAGCGATAGCGGTGATGATGGCGCCAGTTGAGCGACGTCGAACCCATAGGCGCGGTAATTTTGTAGGACTTGCTATCGGCTTTCTTGACAGTGCAGAAGTATAGGCCTACACTATGGAGTTTTTAGATGGCCCCGGAAGCATCTGTTAGGGGCGGGACCCAAAAATGGACAAGAAACGGCTGGAGTATTACAAAAAGAAGTTAACTACACGGCGCGAAGAGTTGATGAAGACGATTGCGCGCACGGAAGAAGAGGGACGCCAGGCGGACGACGATCCGACGGTGGACCTCGCGGACAAAGCGGCGAATTCGTACACGAAGGAATTTCTCTTCGGCATGACGAATACCGACCGGACAATCCTGAACATGATCGACGAAGCGCTCAAGCGCATTAAGGCGAACGAGTACGGGATGTGCGCGAACTGTCAGGAAGAAATGCAGACGAAACGGCTCGAAGCAGTGCCTTGGGCGAAGAACTGCATTAGCTGCCAGGAGAAGATCGAACAGGGGCTGCTGTAGGACTGCTGCTTTAGGGGCAGCTTCGTTCGCAGCACGGTTTTCAACGAAATAGACGCGGGGCCGAATTGGTCCCGCATATTTTTTTGTTGAGGGCCGGGTTCGGAGCGGACGGCGCGCATCGTGACATGTAGGGCGCAGCAATGTTGCGCAACTACTTGTTCTCTATACAGACTCAGTATCATAATTCATCGGTATATATTACCGCCTGTGTGGGTGTGTTTGCGCAAGGTTCGCTTGGGACGCAGCTCCGGCGGATTGGTTTGTGGCGTCGCTCGTCAGCGTGTTTTTTCGGGGCGGTTGCCGGTTGTGCGAGCGGCTGCTGACGCGGACCGGCCGGTTGCCAATTTGTGGCGATTGCTTGGCGGCGTTTCCGGTGCTGCCGGCTCGGGTTTGCGCGAAATGCGGCTCGCCGAGTGTGCCGGAGACATTGGTTGCTGCGGGGTCGAATTTGTCGGCGGCGACAGTAGGAGAAACCGGGGCCGCGCCAGGCGGCGGATTGGTGTGGCGAATGAATCCAGCGGACGTATGCGTTTGAATCGGCGAGGAGCTACGCGACGTTTCGAGGGTGTTGGTTCGAGCGATTTTGTGATTGAAGCTCGAGAGGATTGATCCGCCGGCGGCTTACGTTGCGGAGCAGCTTGTGTGGGTTGCGGAGCGGGACGGGCGAAGGCTTACATCGGCGGACCTGATCTCCCGGCAGGGCGAAGCGGATGAGGCTGCCGCACAAACCGGTCCTGCGGATGCCACTAAAGCTCGGCCGGACAAGCACATACTCAGCCATGCGGAACGGGCGGCGGGCAGTACGTGGCGCTTTTGCCACACGACCGGGCAGCCAAGTTGACAATAAGCGCGTCTTATTGCTAGATGATGTAGTGACTACTGGCGCGACGTTGGATGCGTGCGCCAAAGTTCTGTTGGAAGCCGGAGCCAAGTCGGTCGTTGGATTAGCGGTCGCCGCGGTGAAGCGAGCGATAGTGCCGAGCTCAATGAGCGAGTTTTAGTACCCTAAGGGAGCGCGATGAGCGCACGACGGTTCGAACCTGTCGATTCCCGGGGGCGCCACACCCCCCATGCAGCCGGAGCGGCTGTGCCCGACTCCGAAAGTCCCGCTGGTAGTAGAACCCACAACACACTGCCATTGCGACGGGCGTCGCTGATGCAGGAGCCCGTTTTGGTGCTGAACGCGACATATGAGCCGATCAATGTGACGGCGGTGCGGCGCGCTATGGTGCTGATGCTGAAGGGGGTTGCCCAAGCGGAGGAGCTGCACAGCTCGGAGGTGCACTCTTCGGCAAAGGCCCACCGGGTGCCATCGGTGATTCGGCTGCTGGCGTACCGGCATATACCGCAGCAGAGCCGAGCGCTGTCGCGGAAGAACATATTGTTGCGGGATCGGAATACGTGCCAATTCTGCGGGCGGGTGTTTCCCGGATCGGAACTGACGCTGGACCACGTGGTGCCGCGGTCGAGAGGCGGGCGATCGTCGTGGGAGAACCTGGTCGCGTGCTGCTATAACTGCAACAACAGCAAGGGCGACCGGACGCCGGAGGAAGCGGGTTTCAAATTGGCACGGCGGCCGAGGCCGTTTACCTTGCACACATCGCGCCAGTTGATGCGCCTGATCGGGCACCGGGACGAACGGTGGCGGAAATACCTCTTCTATTGAGAACCCGGTACGGGCAGATTCGTTGCCAGGTTCTAGCAGCGCTTTTTTGAATCAAACGCCTCTAAAAATTTAGGTCGAAAAAAGGGAAACCTTTTCGAGCGCAATGCATCTATAATGTTAACTAACCACTTCGAGGACACACCCCGGGAAGCAGTTAAGGCCAAAACCTTAGCTGCTTCTCTCCTTTTACGGCCGATTTTTTTCGAAGCGACATTCGATCAATCTTTGAGTGCGATTGCGAGCGTGCTATTCGGCGGGCGGCAGAGAGACCGCATATAACCGTTCGATTGGGTAGCGTTCTGGATGGGCTTCGGGAGGCCGCGGCGGAGTTGGGCGAGAGGCTAGGCGCTCTCTTTTTTTCGCGTTTCGGGGAAACTTTGCACCGCTTCTTCTTCGTCGTGGAATTCCTGAAAGATTCGGTAGAGCTGCGTGATCTTCAGGACTTCTTCCACTTTCGGCGTGAGTCCAACTACTTTCATTTCGCCGCCCTGCTTGATAACGCTCATGTAGCAATTAACCAGGGCGCCGACGCCAGAACTGTCGAGGTACACCAAGCCGCCGACGTTCAGCACAATTTGCTTCTTGCCCTGCTTCATGAGATCGCCAACGGTTTGTCGTAACACGCCGCTAGCGAATGAAGTGAGCTGGCCGGTGAGATCTAAGATGGAAACTTCGCCTGTGCGCCGGATGACGGCCGAAAAGTTCACGATGAGCCTCTGGACCCTTATGGACGAGGCATTGTACATCGCACGAGAGTGTGGTGGCGCACAAAGTTATGAATTGTTGGTGAATAAGGCCGAAGCATTCGAAGTTTGTGGAAAGGGATTGCGAAGGAATGGCAGCACGATTGGCGCATAACGACGGCAGGCCGCGGCGCCAGCTTTCCGCGACGCCGACTCGCACGGTTCGATTTCGGGCGAGAGGTGGCGCAGCAGAGCTCCGGTGGCGGGATGAAATCGCAGCGCGGGTGCGACCCAATATACGATTGGCGGCGCGTCCTATTGCACTGCTCCGACCAAGAGGAAGCAGCGGCTTGGCGGGCGCGCCACACAATTCTCAAGACATCGGGCCAAGCGTGGCAACGCGACTGCCGTTTTCATGTACCTCAACGGAAGTCGAATCAGCCAGCTTGCGCAGGCAAGAGTCCAGATCGGAAGCAAGTTCCACGACAATACTTATATATAAATATATTAAATAAGTAAATATACTACGGAGAGGTGAACTCCAGCCCGGTTACGCGAACCAACGGCTGCTGCATGTTCCACGACGTGGGTATGTGCTCGAAGGCAATCTCGAATTGCCGGCGACCTTGCGGCGCGAGCGGCGCAGCCGACGGCACAACAACCGGCCGTGATTCACGCAGCGCGATCTGGTTCATCTCGTCGGCGAATGTGACCGTTACCTCGACGCCCCGCAACGACCGTCCTCCTGAATTGACCAGATCCGCTGTGAGCGTTGTAATTTCCTGATGAATGAAATTTTCCGCGCGGGTGAGGGCAATGTTTTCGATTTGAACCTCGGCCGCATATGCCTGCTCGGCGGGGCCGAAACTGAAATGCAATTCCCGAGGTGCCGCGCCGGGAGGCGACTGGCGCCCGGGTGAGAAATAAAATGCAGCGCCGATCACGACGACCGCCGCAGCGGCAAGGATCAAAGCGAAATTGAATCCGCCGCGTTCCGGCTCCGTCTCGCCGGGAATCTGAATGTGAGGCTCGTCGTGCATGAACTCAATACGGAAGTTTCGCACGTTTCGCAGCAGCTGGGATAACTTCTGACTGACGTTGTTCGACCTTCGGGCGATCCCGAATTCCGCGGTCCGCAGTTCAACCTGGCAGTCGAGTCGTTAGCGCCCGACGACGAGGCGCTGCACCAAGGGCTCGGGCAATCGGGCAGTGCGCATGCGCGCCTGAACTTCGGGGATATCGTAAGGGATGCGCCAGAATTCCACGACTTGATTATCCAGATCGGCGATCGCAAAACCTGCTCGCGGATCACCATCGCGGGGCTGACCGATCGACCCGGGGTTCAACAGATACCGGCGTTTCGGCTCGATTCTCAACGGCGCGAAAGATTCCGAAGGCCGCGGATGGATGTTCAACATTTCGAGCTGCGATTTCTGATTCTCGTACGAGAAGCCGCCCTGGTGATGGGTGTGGCCAAAAAATGTCACCGCTGCGGTGGAATCGAGAAGACCCTCGAGCGCTTGCGCTGGCGTGAACACATATTCATCTTCGTCCTGAAACGCGCCATGCACGAGGACGATTCCATCGGTTTCCAGAGGCCCCGAAGGGAGCTCCGCAATCCATTTCAAATTCTCACCCGACAACTGCGAACGCGTCCAGTCGACCGCGGCCTTCGCAACCGGATTGAAATCGTCTGTCTCCATGAGATCCGTCGCCGCTTTGTCGTGATTTCCACGAATTGTGCGAGCGCCGAGTTCGCGGATCGTGGTTGTTACCTCGTTCGGGTCGGGGCCGTAGCCGACAACATCCCCGAGGCAGGCGATGTGATCCCAGCGATCCCTCGCAGCATCGAGGGCGGCGGTCAGTGCAGTTGCGTTGGCATGAATATCGCTAAGAACGAGGATTCGCATCCAAAATGTCCAAAAAGAGTAAATGAGTATAAAGGAACACATCCCAAGATGCACGGCGGGAATGCCAACGGTTGCAAAGATGACCAGAAGCGACGCGGCAAGACGGCAAAATATTTCCCCAGGTTCTAACTTCTACAAAAACTTGAGCACAAAACGTCACTATTTCGCGCAATCGTGCATCTATCTCATTCTATTTACGACGCATTCCATGCAGAAATTTTTCAAATCCGGCGAAACATTCGCACAGGGTGCTTCGTCTATACGAGTGCAGCCGGAACGCAGGGCTGCTCTGGGTCAGTCAGAGATCTTCAAGAAAAACCCCGCGGTGGCAGCCGCGGGGCCGTGACACGCATTCTTTCCGGCCGTTAGTCCAGGAAGAGAAAGTGTCGTTCGGGGAAGGCTACTCGTCCCTGTGCCCGCGTGTCAATCTCTGTCTCACCTCCAGCAGGTAGTTTTCGGCTGACTCGATCCTCGACGAAAAGGTGACACGCTCATGAAATCTCAATCATTCCTTCGAAGCATGGTATTGCTCGCAGTCGTCGCTCTCGCAGTTCCCGTTTTTGCAAAGCCCATCAGCAAGACCATCAATATCACGCAGGGCGCCAAGGTCGGCACCGCCCACCTCGACGCCGGCGAGTACAAGCTGATGATCGACGGCAATAAAGCCACCGTTCAGAAAGGCAAGCAGGTCGTCGCGCAGAGCGAAGGTCGCTGGGAAGACCGCGATGTGAAGTCTTCGTATGACGCGGTGCTCTTGAACGGCGGCGGCCAGGTCAGCGAAGTTCGCTTCGCCGGACAAAAGCGCGTTTTTGTTTTCAGCGAATAACGGCCCCAGTTTTCGACGGAGCCATATCTGCAGTAATAGAGGGATGTGTGATTTCGCGCATCCCTTTTCCCTTTTGAATCCTTCAGCGAATCAGCATGCAATCGCCGTAGCTGTAAAATCGGTAGCCCGCCTCAACAGCGTGCCGGTAGGCAGCCAGCACTCGCTCTTTGCCTGCAAGCGCGCAAACCAGCGCCAGCAGCGTCGAACGCGGCAAATGAAAATTCGTCAGCAGCGCATCCACCACGCGAAAATTGAATTCCGGGTAGATGAACAAACTCGCATCAGCTCTACCGGACAGTAACAGAGCGGATGACCCCGCATTTTCGGCTTTCAACGCCGCGGCTTCCAATGCTCGCACCACCGTCGTTCCAATCGCCAGAATCGGCCGTCCCGCGGCGTGCGCTCCACGAATGCGCTCCGTTGTTTCTTCCGAAATCTCGTACGACTCTGCATGCATCGCGTGCTCTTCAATTTTCGCGGCATGAATCGGCTGAAATGTTCCCAATCCCACATCGAGGGTGAGCTCGCAAATTTCCGCGCCGCGCCGGTGGATTCGTTCGAGGATCTCCGGCGTGAAGTGCAAACCTGCGGTCGGCGCCGCAATCGCCCCCGCGCGCTTTGCAAAAACCGTCTGGTAGCGCTCGCGATCGGCCGATTCATCCGCGCGGTCGATGTAAGGCGGCAGCGGGATGTGCCCCAGCTTGTCGAGCTGTTCGTCGACCGATCCGCCGCCGAGCGATCCAAATCGCAGCGTTCGCAGGCCCAGCTCGCCGCGTCCCGTGATCTCCGCTTGCAGCTCTCCCGCCCCGAACCGGATGCGCTCCCCGACCGGCAGCTTGCGCCCGGGCCGCACCAAACCTTCCCACTTATCCGGCCCGATTCGCCGCGTCAGCAGCACTTCAACTTTGCCCGTCAAATGCTCCGTCTTCGTCGCCTTTGACGGCGCCTGCGAATGCACGCCAACGCGGTGCCCAAACAGGCGTGCGGGAATTACGCGGGCGTTATTGAGGACCAGAAGCTCGTCGCCTCGCAGCAAGTCCGGGAAAGCCGCAAAAAGCTGGTCGCCGACCTCGCCGGTCCGGCATCCGAGCGTCAGTAGGCGTGACGCGTCCCGCTTCGGGAGCGGCCGCTGGGCAATCTGCTTGGCAGGCAGGTGGTAGTCGAGTTCGTCCAGGCGCATCGGGCCAAGTGTAGCAGTCATGGCGGGTTGACCCAACGGGTGCGGTCGACTCGATCCAGGCCTAGCCGGGTTGAGATGCGCCAAAATGCATCTAAGCGTCTATTGTACATACATTTAGCTGTTTCCTGGCTTCCCATCAAATTGACTTGACATTGTTGCGCTCATATTTTATTATCTTCTCGTAGTCATATTTCTTTCTTCGAGACGAGAGGATACAAGCACCATGAAGACTCTTTCCGCTTTTCGTGGCCAGGCCACTTTGCAGGACCAGATCAATCGGTTGTTCAACGACGCTTTTGAGCACACCGGCTTCAGCCAGGAATCCAACTTGACGGCCTGGGCGCCCGCGGTCGATATCCATGAAAACGAGCATGAGCTCGTGGTCAAGGCCGACCTGCCCGGCGTCGACGCCAAGGATCTGGACATTCGCGTGGAGAACAACATCCTGACTATCCGCGGGGAACGCAAGTTTGAGAAGAAGGTGAACGAAGACAGCTACCTGCGCGTCGAGCGCGCATACGGTTCGTTCAGCCGCAGCTTCTCACTGGCGAATACCGTCAATCCCGACGGCATCAAAGCCGATTATCAGGATGGCGTGTTGAGCTTGACGGTTCCGAAGCGCGAGGAAGCCAAGCTGAAGCAGATCAAGGTGAGCGTCGGAACTCCGGCGATCGCCACTGCAGCGGCTGGCGCGAAGTAAGCCGCCTGCGTCTGGCAACGGATCGTAGTGACCGAGGGCCGGCACTTTTGCCGGCCCCTTTTTCATAAAACGCTCATCCAATGCAGGGGCGCAATGGTATTTGTAGGAGCGCAGCACGCTGGGCCCCAGCTTGCCCGGACCTCACCGTTCAAACACAGAATTGGGTTCAAGAAGTTCAACAACAAGGAACGAACATGCTTCGATTTGAAAAAATGACAGTCAAGGCCCAGGAGGCCTTGCAAAGCGCGCAGGACGTCGCCGCAAAGCACGAAAACCAGCAGATCGAGCCAGTGCACTTACTGGCCGCGCTGGTCGCGCAACCCGACGGTGTCGTGTCGCCGCTGCTCGCCCGATTGGGAATTCGCTCCGAGCTACTGAATCAGGAGCTCGACCGCGAAATCGGCCGCCTGCCGAAAGTGTCGGGCTTCGCGCAACAGAATATGAGCCGCCCGCTGAACGATGTTCTCGAGCGCGCCTTCAAGGAAGCCGAAAATTTTAAGGACGAGTACGTCTCGACCGAGCACATGTTTCTGGCCATCGCCGGGCAAGACCGCGATCCCGCCGGACAATTGCTGAAGCGCCACGGCGCTTCGCACGAAGCGATTCTCCAGGCGCTCACCGGATTGCGCGGCAATCAGCGCGTGACCTCGCAGAATCCCGAGGCGACGTACGCGGCGCTGGAGAAGTACGCCCGCGATCTCACCGAACTCGCGCGCCGCTCGAAGCTCGATCCCGTGATCGGCCGCGACGAAGAAATTCGCCGCGTGATGCAGATTCTCGCGCGCCGCACAAAGAACAATCCCGTCCTGATCGGCGAGCCAGGTGTCGGCAAGACCGCAATCGTCGAAGGCCTGGCGCAACGCATCATTTCAGGCGACGTGCCCGACGTCTTAAAGACGAAAAGACTCGTCGCGCTCGACCTTGCGGCTCTTGTAGCGGGCGCGAAATTTCGCGGCGAGTTTGAAGAACGGCTGAAAGCCGTGCTGAAAGATATTTCCGAAGCGGATGGACAGATCATTCTCTTCATCGACGAATTGCACACGCTTGTCGGCGCTGGAGCCGCCGAAGGCTCGATGGACGCTTCGAACATTCTGAAGCCGGCGCTGGCCCGCGGCGAACTGCGCGCGATCGGCGCGACCACGCTCAACGAATACAAGAAGTACATCGAGAAAGATCCCGCGCTCGAACGCAGGTTTCAACCAGTCCTCGTCAGCGAGCCGACCGTCGAAGACACCATTTCGATCTTGCGCGGCTTAAAGGAGCGCTACGAAGTCCATCACGGCGTCCGCATCAAGGATGCTGCCATACTCGCAGCGGCGATGCTGTCGAATCGCTACATTGCCGACCGGTTCCTGCCCGACAAAGCAATCGACTTGGTCGACGAAGCGGCAGCGAGCCTGCGCATGCAGATCGATTCGCTGCCCGAAGAGATCGACGAAATCGAGCGCCGCATCATGCAGCTAGAAATCGAGCGCCAGGCGTTGCTGAAGGAGAAAGATTCGCACTCGAAGGAGCGCCGCCAACAGATCGAAAAGGAATTGGCGAAATTGCGCGAAGACTCCAGCGGCCGCAAAGCGCGTTGGCAAGCGGAAAAGGATGCGATCGGCAAAATCCGCAAGCTCAAAGAGCAGATCGAGCAGCTTCATGCGGAAGAGCAACGCTACGAGCGCGCCGGCGAACTCGCGAAAGTTGCTGAAATTCGCTACGGCCGCATCGCTGCGGCGGAGCGCGACCTGAAGCAGGCCGAAGAGCGCTTTGCCAAGGTGCAAAAAGACGCGCCGATGCTCAAGGAAGAAGTCGACGAAGAAGACATTGCCAAGCTCGTCAGCAAGTGGACCGGAATTCCCACGGGGCGTCTACTCGAAGGCGAAGCGCAAAAACTCGTGAAGATGGAAGCGCGTCTGCGCGATCGTGTTGTCGGGCAAGACGATGCGCTGGCGCGCGTGTCGAACGCCGTGCGCCGCAGCCGCGCAGGCTTGTCGGACCCGAAGCGACCGATCGGCTCGTTTATTTTTCTCGGGCCAACCGGAGTCGGAAAAACCGAGCTCGCGCGAGCACTCGCCGAATTTCTATTTGACGACGAAAAGCTGATGATCCGCATCGATATGTCGGAATACATGGAAAAGCACAGCGTCTCGCGCCTCATCGGCGCGCCGCCAGGCTATGTCGGCTACGAAGAGGGTGGCCAGCTGACCGAACAAGTGCGCCGGCACCCGTACTCGGTGATCCTGTTCGACGAAATCGAAAAGGCGCACCCGGACGTTTTCAACGTGCTGCTGCAAATTCTCGAAGACGGACGATTGACCGACGGCAAAGGGCGCACGGTCGATTTTCGCAACACGGTTCTCGTGATGACCAGCAATGTCGGATCGACGGCGATCTTTGAGTTGTCCGACAAGGATCCCGAACGCGCGCGCAAGGAAGCTCTCGAAGCGTTGCGTGCAACTTTCCGGCCGGAGTTCATCAACCGTATCGACGAGATCGTGATCTTCAATCCGCTCGGCAAAGCTCAGCTCGAGGGTATCGTCACCTTGCTGCTGAAGAGCGTCGAGAAGTTGCTCGCGGAACGCCAGATCACCCTGGAACTGACTCCTGCCGCGAAAGCGCTACTCGTCACCGAAGGATACGATCCGGCGTTTGGCGCGCGGCCATTGCGCCGTACCATCCAACGCATGATTCAGGATCCGCTCGCGATGCAGATCCTCGAAGGCAAGGTTCTGCCTGGCGAACACATCCGCGTAGATCGCGACGGAAAAACGGACACGATGAAATTCGCGCAGGTGAAGAAAGAAAAACCGGCCGCGGCGGCGGTGACTTCTTAAGGGAGTCGCCGCTCGCCAGCGGACATGCGAAAAGTTGACTGATTTCTTGCGTAGTACTGGTTGAAGGACTCGAGATCGGGATGGTGATTCAAATGAAGATTTTTCGCACAGGGTTTTTGTTGATTTTGCTCAGCGTGCTCCTCGTGATTGTCGGTGGCGCGCTTGCAGGTCCATCTGGAATGAAGGTCGCGCTCGTGATTGCCGTCGTCATGAACGGCATTTCGTATTTCTTCTCAGACAAGGTCGCGCTGAAAACAAGCGGCGCGCAGCCCGTCACGCGCGAACAGCTTCCGCGCCTGTATGAAGTAATGGAGCGGCTTGCGGCTAAGGCAAATCTGCCGGTGCCAAAACTGTATGTGATTCCGGAAGAAGCGCCGAACGCTTTCGCGACAGGCCGCAATCCTCAGCATGCATCGGTTGCCGTCACACAAGGCTTGCTTCGCGTTATGAACGATGACGAACTCGAAGGCGTGATCGCGCACGAACTTTCGCACGTTCGCAACTACGACATTCTCACCAGCTCCATCGCGGCGACGATCGCCGGCGCCGTCACCTATATGGCCCACATGGCGCAATGGGGAATGCTGTTCGGCGGATACGGCGGCAATCGCGACGACCGAGAGGAAGGCGGCGGCGCTTTTGCCGCCATCGCGATGATGATCCTGGCTCCTTTCGCGGCGCTGCTGTTGCAGCTTTTTCTGTCGCGAACCCGCGAATATTCCGCCGACGAAATCGGCGCGCGCATGGTCGGCCAGCCATACGGCCTGATCAGCGCCCTCCAAAAGCTCGGCGCCTACAACCAGCAGATCCCCACAACAGCGCTCGCCCCGGCAACGGCTGCATTGTGTATCGTCCAGCCCCTTTTCGGCAATGGAGGCCTTTCCGGCCTGTTCAGCACACACCCGCCGCTGGAAGACCGCATCGCGGCCCTACGCCAAATGACGATTATTCCGAGCCGCTGAGGCGGTATATGGGCTCCCGCAAAACACTGCGGGACGAGGTTCTGGAACGTAGCGTGTAAAGTTTCCCGAAAACATGCACTGCCGCCTGGGGCGCCATTTCGGCGGGGGCGGTCAACTCTCTCATTCGGCGGGTGTTAAAAAACTGGCCGTCCGTACAGTGCTTTGGTAGAGCAAGTGCACCTAAAACTGGCGGGTGGGAATTACACCGGGGGAATGTCCAGAGACGGGGAAACATGAGCTGTAAGGACACAATCCATTTGATTTGCTGGTACTTAGAGCGAAAGCTGTCTCCTTCGGTCGAGAGCGAGATCGAACGCCATCTCAGCGAATGCCACGATTGTCACCTCGTGTTCGACGCTGCCAATACAACTCTAGACCGCTATTTTGGTGCACCAAAAGCGCCGGAAGCCGATCACGTTCCTACGGCAGCCTAGTTTAACCGATTTAAGTCTATAAAATTGAATACCTTGAGGCTGTGCACCGGAAATGCACAGCCTCTTTTCTTTTTTGCCAGTCCACCGACCCCTCGTTTGAGTGCCCAAAATCGAACTCCAGAGAAATTTCTCTCCGGAAGCCGCAATCGGTAATCTTTACTGGTACTAGTACTTATGAGGGCGCGCCTTCAGGCCCCTCGAACCCATCTTAACTCCTTTGGACGGCCACGATTACGAGCTTTCCACAGCAAATAGGGTGTTTGGTGTAGCAGGTGCTCCTTTCCAGTCCGCGCAGGGCGGGCAGCCGCCAAAGGAGAAATTCATGAGCGAATATCAGGAGCCGATCCACCACACGAGCGCGGAGACGCCACGCTGGGTCGGTCTGGCAGTCGCGATTTTGGGCGGCGTATCGCTGCTCGGTTTGGGCCTGGGCTGGAGCGCCGTAAATCGCACCAATAGCATTGAGCAGGCGACGGAAGCTTCGGTGAAGCAGTCCACCGACGCGATCCAGCAGCGCCTCGCCAAGGAAGACGAGATCAACCAGCAGCTTCAGAGCGATCTGAAAGTCGTTACCGACAAGCTGAATCTGACACAGACGCAGCTGGTTTCGGCGCGCAAGGCAAACAAGGCCACGACGGTCGCAGTCGACAAGAAAATCACCGGCCTCGAGAATTCGGTCAACACACAGCTCGCCACGAAAGCCAACACGGATGACGTGAACAAGCTCAACGGCGACGTTACCGGCGTGAAGAGCGATCTCGACGCGACCAAGAACAGCATCCAGATGGCGCGCAGCGAAATGGGCACCCTTATCGCGCGCAATCATGACGAAATCGATCAGCTCCGCCGCATGGGCCAGCGCGACTATTTCGAGTTCTCCGTGACCCGCAAGAACGGCGCCGAGCGCGTCGGTTCGATCATGGTCGAGCTGAAGGAGACCAACACCAAGAAGAACCAGTACACCATCAACGTGCTTGCCGACGACAAGAGCTTCGAAAAGAAGAATCGCTCGGTGAACGAGCCGATCTTCTTCTACACCGGCGGCAGCAAGGCGGCCCTCGAACTGGTCGTCAACAAAGTCTCCAAGACGACAGCTTCGGGCTACCTGAGCGTTCCGAAGTCGGGCGGTACGGCCTCGGCCAGCGCTTCCACTCCGGCTCAGTAAATCAATCGCTGAGCGCTATTTTTCTCCTGACTTGAGGGAGCACACCAGGGAGGGCTTCGAGAGTTCTCCCTTTTGAGGCGGGGTCATTGGTAAATCAACGAGTTACTGGGACAAAAACAGGCCTAAGAGAGCGACAATAGGGCGCATTGGGCATAGTTTTGGGCATAAACTTGGGTGCAGATCGGTTCGACTCCGACCCGCGCCTCCAAACTTTCAAGCCGCTTTCTTCAGTGTGTCGCGTTGAATTTGTTCCTTGGTTCGTCGTCTGTGAGCGGAGTGTTTGAGTCGCGGGCTGTTGCGAATCCATTCGGAAACTTGATCCCAATCGAAAAGTAAATGTCGCCCCAGGTTGTGAACGGGCATCGGATTCGGCGAACGGCGTCGAATCTTTTCTCGTACCCATGCAACGTCGTTGTGAAGGCGGCGAGCGACTTCTTCGATATCGAGAAGATTTTCAGGTTGAAATGACTTCAGAGGTGTTGCGGTATTAGGCGTCATACGAGTAGCGCCGAGTAGAGCGCCTATTTCCTGGGAAGGATCGAGGCTTGCGCGCATTTTTCAGCACGTAAGCTAGGCACGCGCTCTCATTCAGTTCGAGTCCCACCGCCCTCACCTGCGGACAGCCGATCCAGAAGCGCAGGCAACACATCGTCCGTCAAGTGATCCATGAATTGAGGCATCGTGCTGATGCGCTTCTTACACGTTGGACAGCCAGGGACTACGACGCCTCGACCGCCTTGCGCGATTGACGGCGGGTCCTCGACGTACGTTGAAAAATCGTGTCGGTGGAGTTCGGTGCGGAGTGCGGCGTACAACTCAGACTTCATCATGCTCTCCCTCATTAGACTTGGATTGCATCGGGCCGTACAAACCAACAAGAGCTTCCAGTTCTGTGCATTCAGCGGCGTAGTTGTGATAAGCCATAAACTTCCCGCCTAATAACAAAACGCATGTGGTGACGGTGGTAGTTGCTTCGTAGACTTCCGCTTCGCCATAGTTCGGTATGACTTTCGTGTCTGTGAACCTTCGGCCAAGCTGTAACATCCCGGAATGCGAGTAGCTGCACAAAGCTTCCCAGCCTCGCTCTCTCAAATCTTCAAAGAAGTTTCCTGCTTCGTACGCGGCATCAATCTGTTTTGCATTTTCCTTCATGTTCACAGGGAACCTGTCATCCGCATCGAAACCTTCTAGTTGTTCGGGGGTGGCGCAAGCGTTTATCCACAAACCGCGATACATCCCTTCAACGATGCTGCGTGCCAGTGCCAATGCAGAACCTACGTGTCCACTTCGGATCAGCAGAAGCATGGCCCGGTGATGCTCAATCATGATTGAAAGATAACCGATCACCATAACCGTCTTGGTATCGTCGGGGTATGTGTACCGCGCAAGAATGTGGCTCACTTTGGCCACTACCTTTTCAACTTTTTTAAGGTGCTCCTCGGTCTTGGGTCTCAGGCGAAACCTCTTTCTCCGCAGACGGTCTACAAATAGCCGAATAATCGGGCAGGTAGAACTACTTTTGCTCATGAATGTGTCGCCGCGTTTTTGCAGCGCTCCCGCGCTGGTTCTCTCAACCCCGCCAGCAACATCATCCACTCAGCTTTCGAGCACGCCCCGGTTGCCGCCAAGATCACGTCTTGCTCACCCGACTTCCGCCTGATCTCCCGCGTCGGGTCTGCCCTGTAATCGACATCGATAAAATCTTCGTCGGGCGGCTCCGCGTTTTCAGTTTTTGATAGTCGATCCAGCAAGGGCGGCAGGACATCGTTGTTGATGTGGTCGATGAAGTTAGACGTGGTGTAAAGAGTCTTGCGGCACAGCGGACAACCGGGAGTCACGATGTTGGTGTCGTCCACCCGCAACCGAAACGTATCGAGACCGTGACGGTTGATTTCGCTCTGAATTGCTTTGAGTAGGTCTGATTTCTTCATTTAATGTAGTAGGCTGCTGGGGCAGTCTCTCAAGAATATGGCCATAACCTTCGACATGGTACTCACATTTTTTGTGGCTGCTTCCACTGTGGCCATAAATTTCATTTCTAGTTCGCCACCCGGACGGAACGAACCTAAGAACCCATTTAAACGAAAGATTTTAGCGATAAGTCTTATTCAAATGACCGCAACCGTTTGGTTGTTCGTGAGGTTGGTGCAGCAAAACAGTTTGCCGGAAATTATTTTAGATAGTCGTCAGTGGAGAACGCTTAAACTTGAGCCCGAAAAGAATCTAATCCTGCATCAGGAAATGAGTGTTCACTCGGGGACGGCAAAGAATACGCAATTCTATGCCAAGGCATTCAAGCTTTACGGAGAACCATCTGCAGAGCAGCAAAAAGAGGCGGTTAATTCATTCAGGAAACTAATGGTGGATTTTCCGGGGATGCCAGAGACTCATCAAAAAGGCACCGTATTGTTCCGAGACGACGCATTTAATTTCGACAAGGTTCAGCTAGATGACCTGATAAGCGGAAGGGCTACTATTTATGCGATGGCGTTTGCCAGATATCAGAATAACCAAGGATTGATTATCGAAACGCCTTCATACAGCTATATGGAGAAACCGCCATCCAATGGAATTGTTGGTTCTGGTCTGATTTCTTGGCACCTGATTGTCGCGGGTAACTAACCTCAAGCGACGGCAGAAGCCATGCCCATGACGTTTCTTGCGTCGGCACTGTCATAGTGTTCTCGACTCAGGGAGCGCGAAAGCATTATCGAGGGATTTGATCGAGGATTTTCCTAACGATCTCGCCTCGGGTAACTCTGCTGCCACGGTCATTAGACGCTTGCAATGCGGCTCGGTAATAACGAGAGGAGTCGGTGTCGGGTCCTCCCCGACGCTCCGCGTCGTCAACTTCTGCATAAAGGCGACCTAATGAAACAGCCACTGCTGGAGGCGACAATTCAACGTGCCGCTTGAAAATCGCAGTGTGTAACTCAATCGTGGCCGTGAAGAGGTCGGCTTTTTTCCAGATACGTGAGGTTGCAGAGAATGCCATTTGATCGATAAATTCCAAGGCTGCATCCAATTCGCGTTTGAGGTCCGCAGCCATCGGAAATTCATCATTGTAGCGGCGCAAGTATTCTTCCAACTCATCGTCCCGGTTGAAATACGTGCCCAAGGCCGTAGCGGCCACAATGAGGCCAAAGCGGACATCTTGCATCCTTCGAATTTCCGATGCGCTGAATATGCGGTGTGTCTCGAAAAAAGGGTGCTGGGCGAAGTCTTCACCGAACGCCTTGAAGTCGCCTTCAAACCGAGAATTGTGAATCTCCATCGCATTCAGCGCGTAGCGCGTAGCGTTGATGCGTCTGAATACGTTACGGAGCACTTCGATTTCTACGAGTCCCAAGTCTCGGACAACCACGTCGTATTGGAGGAATGCCTCCTTTTTCTCTCTGGGTAAGCTCGCGTACGGCTGCACATCACCATGGAGCACTAAATCGGGCGATCCGTTAAAATATTGAAGCAGGGTAGTCAGGCGCTGTTGCCCATCAACGAGAAGCTCCGTTCCTTCACCTGTCTCGACGTTCACCTCACCAGCCGCGACGTAAACCTCAGGGAACGGATAGTTGAGCAATACCGTATCGAGAAACGAGGATTTGTCTTTATTATTCCAGACAAGACGCCGTTGAAAATCGGGCCGTGGAATTAGCTTACCCTCGCGTAGATGGGTTAGGAGTTCTCTTACTTTTCGATTTGTCGCTGTTGTCTTCATGGCGCGATATTCTCCGACAGCTTACAGTCATGAACACACTTCTCTTGATACTTTTCAAGGAAATGCCAATTCTTGTAGAGCGCCCCGGTGACCTTATAGGGACCAAAATCACCTCCTGTCGTTAATTGACGAAAGAATTCCCACCACTCTTGGCTTCTGGCGAAACTTTTAGCGGGCGGAAGCTTATCGGGCCTCATCCAACCGCGAAAAAGATATTTCCTAAAATCGTCCAATCCCAACCAAAACTCTGGACGTGCCCAGTAGTCAAACACGTCCTTCCAGATAGCATCAAAAAGTTCATCGGAACATAAAGCAACGTCGATGTCTGAATATTCTCCGAACGGACGATAGCGTTTGCTCGGGACAATTGAAAATCCCAGCTTTGCCGACCCGACAACGACGACCTCCGAAGTGTGTATGCCAAATTTGTTGGCAATCCTGGATTTGAGATCGATATATGAAGCAGCAGAAAGAGTGAAGCACTCTCCATGGGTGATGTGTCTCTGAACTAGATCAGGCACTTCCCGTTGGGGTAGCTCGCTGCGAAAACCTCGGATTCTTTCATCGGTGGTCATTGCGATGTGGGAATGCTTGCTTCAGCACCCAGAAGGTTAGCACTGGGCTTATCTTAACCAGGACATGGACGCGGGCAGGCATGTCCGATGAGGTATTAAACCGATTAGATAAAACATCAGCCGATTACGCCTCCGATAAAACCACATTGAACTGCATCGGCCCATCTGGCGTTTGCAACGTCGCTGCGGACTACTCAACCGTGACCAGATCGAAAAGTTGAGCCTCGGTGCAGGCGTCGGTGAGGACTGAGTTTGCGTCATGATTCTCTTTCTCAGGGTGATCTTTGACGTACTTCACGAAGACGCGCATCAACTGTCCTGTGGTTACGGCCTCTTTAAACAACGGATGGACAAGTTTACCCTTCAACGGGGTAGCGACGGATGTGAACTGGTCTGCCCACCCGCTGATGTATCCGTAGCAGATTCCCTGCTCGAATCCCGCCTCTGCGTGCTTGCAATTGTCGATGAGTTTTCCGGCTGAAACATTGCCTTGCGCCATCGTTGGTAACACTGCAATAAAACCAAGCAGAACGAACCAACGCATCATCTTCGTGTTGCCTCCTGTTTGGTGTGAAGCGGCCTCGGCTGCGGCACCTATCTTGTCCATGATGCGTGCTTGCTTGGAGTCCGGTCGCGCTTCGGGAACACCGTCCTTGTGCGCGATTGACCTTCGGCTCGACGTGCCGAGTTCCCACCCGCACACCTCGCACTTCCAGTTCGGCGGTCCACCGGAAGATCGCGGCACTGCGTACATCGATCCTGGCGGATGTGTTCCAGGAATTCGTCGTACGGAACTCGACCGTACTTCCTCTTGCAGGGTTTGAGATTTGGAGACGCCTTGAGAACTGCTTCGATCTCAGGTGGGGGCCAATTCGAATTTGGTTTGGTTTTCATGCTGGTCTGATTCGAGTCAGTGCTCAGTGCGGAGAACTGATATAACCACAAACATCCTTCACAAGGTTCGACACTCTGAACTTCGCCGGGGAGACGTACGCAACATCGCCGTTTTGTTTGAACAAAGTGGAACTCCCACCGTTTATTCGGAGCACGAAATCAGCGGCCTCTCGGTTGTCGGTCACGGTGACCGCTGGGCAACTCTTCATGAACATGTGAGTCGCTTCCAATGATTCATTTCGTGTGGTCGTGTTGTTATGGCCGTAGCAATTGCCGTAGTTGTCGCAATGCACCGACGTTCCCGCGACAGTCTTTACTTTTTCTTCGATGTAGAGCCGCTTTGTTGGTGCGGATGTGCCTTCGTTTTGCTGCGCGAAGACGGGAACGCAAAGGATGGAAACAAGAAGAAGCTGCAGGGGGACTTTCATGGCCGGGGACCCTCCAGGACGCGGATTATTCCCCAGGTGCCCGTCCATTGGGAAGAGTAATTATTACCGTCTGCCTGGACGAGAACGGGTGTAGCCAATTCAAGGAACTTTTGTATCGCCGAGGACGGGCGGTGTTCTTCGCCTTCGACCTGGTGTGGCTCGACGGCGAGGATTTGCGTAACGTGCCGCTGATCGAACGCAAAACGAAATTGAAAAAGCTGATCCAGGGCAGTTCGCAAATTTTGTACGCGCAGCACATCGAGAAGAACGGTAAATTATTATTTCAAGAAACTGTCGAGCGAAATTTGGAAGGCATCGTTGCGAAGCGGCGCACGGGAACGTACACGGAACACGGCTGGCTGAAGATCAAGAATCCGAAGTACACGCAATCCGAGGGGCGGCACGACATGTTCCAGTCGTTTCGTGCGCCTTCAAAAAAGTTTTGAAGGTGTATCAAAATGGACAGACTTTCCAATTCCACGCGGCCTAGAATCCGAACACTGGAGTTGTCTCCGGTGGTCGCGGGGATTGAAGCAGCGGAATTTCCTCAGTGAACGTCCTGATCGAGCTTCCAACGCTAAAAATTGACTGACGTGAATGTGTGCTAACGCAGAAGTGCGTTCGCATGCATTTTTGCATTTTCACGCGGCTCGCCGTGTTCGTGGAGGTGTGTGCATGATCACCAGAATAAGCAGCGCAATGGGAGTCAAGGGACCGGAGGTCGCCCGAGCGCGGCGCAGTGACGGAGAAGGGGCTATAAGAAGGATCGGTGTTTGCAGCGTGTGCGGTGGCCCGCGTGAAATTAAGTTGAACGGCGGGCACAGCGTGAATCTCACGGCGGCTATCTCTATGAACGCGCAGCCGTTGCGGGAGAACGTCAAACGTGATTCATTTTTCGACCGTTACATACAGAGGGTAGCGCTCGACGCCATCGCGGCCACCTAGCGCCGTGGGACAGAAAAAATGTGCGGGACATAATAAAGACAAGGGGTGACCGTCAGCATTCACCGATCTCGACTTCCGTGACAGCGCACAAATGGCTCGCAAATCGTCCTAACTCGTTACAACGACAGGCATTGACCGCGTCACGCACGGAATTTTTCCTATAAGTAGAAAGATACCGCTCTTCGTTCTTACCCGGGTGTCAATCGGCATCCGGGAATTTTATTTACTCAGAAGTTGTTCGGCCTCTAGGCCGAAGGAAAATTTATGACACACGCAACGCTATCACCTGAAGGACGAATTCAAACCGGTTTGCACTCCATCGGCTGCAACCAAAAGCAATTCGCCGAGATCGCCGCTTGTATGCAGATTCCTGTGTCCGAATCCTTAATTAATTTATGCCTTTGCGGCAAACGCAGTTTCACGCCGTGGACCTCCGAACAACTACTAGCCCTCATGGAAGAGTTGGTCGCGCTTCGCAATCACCTCGCGCAAATCCCAATCAATTGGCGCGACTTCGAACGCGTTAGCACGCTGATCGTACTGCGCCGCGCCCAGCAAGCCGGTGAGGATGTGGATCGAGCCGCAGCGAAGGCGGCTCAATGAACCACGATGAAATTAATTCAGTGCATCGCCAGCAAGTCATCGACGCTTGCCGCTTGGCGATCAACCACGCCGCGCTTCTTTGTGAACCGATGCGTCAGTTCTGCGAGGACGCCACAACGAAAGAAGCGCTGGATCGACCGGAGTCCCTCGTGAAAATCAAGAAGATGAAACGCAAACTTGAGGACGCAGGAATGCGCGTGGAATTAAGTTTGCTCCTCGCGGTCGAGAAGTTGTACCGCCTTCACGGCAAACGAAAGTCGGTCATCGGACGAGATTTCCAAGATTTGTTGCTGCATTGTTGGCACGGCGTGGCCGAAGCCTTGGATCGAGACGGGTACGCTGGGCCGGTGACGGCAGGCGAGCAAAAGTTCCAAGAAGAATTTGTCCTGCCGTTGATCCAGCAATCTTTTGAGACGGCACGAGCAGCGGAGAAAGAACTAAGAGATTTGAAGAAGGTTCAATGCGGAGTTGCGTTTTGAGGATGAAGAACGAAATGACAGACGAACAATACCAGGGTGGTGGCTCGTGAACGCACCGACTCAGGCTCTAAATTTAAATGCGGCACATGACCCGTCACCGTTTGAACGGATGGCTCGCGTGTTGATTGATCGCGGGGTTCCCGTAATTCCGCTTCGCCCGGCTACTAAGATCGCATTCCAGAAAGATTGGCAAGACCTTGCGAGCACCGATCCAAAGCAGATTGCGGAATGGGGCGAGCAATATCCTGAGGCGAATGTCGCTTGCGTCGCGAAGGCTGCGCTGGGCGGATTCTGGTTCTTTGAAGTTGACGAGCCGAATTATCACAAGGTGATCCAGGAAGAGACGGGAAAGAAAATACCAAACACGTTCATGGTGAGTTCTAGGAAGGGCCAGGGACGCGGGCATTTTTATTTCAAACAAAGCGCCGCCTCCATCGCAATGGGGAACCTGCAAGGTCGTATCGGTGGAAAGGAAGCGTGGAGCGCTCGCGTTGATGATCGATATGTTGTCGGTCCCGGAAGCATCCACCCCCAGACGCAGGAGCCGTACACGATCGCGTTAGACGCACCGATTGTGGAAGCGCCCGACTGGCTGATCGAATGGTGCGTGAAACACAATTCCAGCGAAAGCGTGCGTGTCAACGCATCTCCTGACGGACCATCGATCCCACACGGCTCACACGACATTGAATTGTTCCGCATCGCTTGCATGCTGCGAAACGCGGGGATGGATTACGACCAAATCCGCGACAACCTAGTTACGGTGTGCGAGAAGCGCTGCGAGAATCACGGCACCGACTATGTCGAGATGTGCGAGAACAAAGCGAAGTCGGCCTGCAAATATCCCGTGGGTTCAGCGACCCCGAACGCCAGGGTTGGTTCAACAGTGGTTCCCACTACGACTTTGTCGGTTAGCGAGACTGAATTTCCAGAAATTCCGGTGACGAAGTACCCAGTGTTTCCTAGTTTTGTGATGAACGGCACTTCCGTTTATGAAGGGTTGGTGAAACCGATCTGCGACGTGAACTCGCGTTACGCCGAATTCATGTTCATGCCCGCATACACGACGATGTTGAATTACCTCGATAGGAAGGTGCGGATCGAAGGGAAGAACCATTCATTAAGCATTTTTCTCGTGATGATTGGTCGTAAGGGACGAGTCATTAAGAGTTCCTCGGCGCAAGATGCGATCAAATATTTGGAGACTGCCGGGCTGGTTGCTGAGGGGGCGCACGTTTCGAACTCCGAAGGACGAACCTTGATGTACCGCCCAGCCAGTCCAGAGGGCCTGGGTAAGGAGATGGCTCGCACCAACTGCAAGAATGCGCTCTTGTTCTACGATGAATTGTCCGCGCTCGCAGGCAAGATGGGGATCGAGTCGAGCGGGTTAGGTTCGGAGCTTCGAACCTTGTACGAATCCGGGTATTTCTCGAACACTATCAAGAACCGGAAGGATGCGTATTCGCTGCCTGCGGGAACTTATTGCGCCTCGTTGATTGCTTGCACCACGGAGACGGACTTCTCCGAACAATGGGCGCAGATTTCAACCGGCAGACGCGGGATGGATGAGAGATTCTTCTTCTTATACCAACCCGAGAACTTGGTGCCATTAACGCCGCAACGCTTCGTCAACACAGTCGAGGGGGCCGCTGAAACTCAGAGACGGGTCGCGAAGGCTGTGAACCAAGGGTTGTACGAAATCGAGGACTCGACTTTGTTAGAACACAAGATTGGCGAACTCGGAAACCGTACGGAGATTCGAGCGGAGAAGTTCGCATTAGCTTTCGCCATCGACCTGGGAAAGGATTCCATCGACGACGAGTGCATCGAGCGTGGCTTGGCTCTTGCCAAGTACGAAAAGGAAGTTAAACGCTACCTCGGTGGGAGCGACGAATCCGTTGATCGGTTAGCCGCCGCCCAGAACAAATACTGCCGGATGCTGCAACACCAGCCCAAGGGAATGATGAGCCGGTTCGAGGCAGAACGAGGTATGAATTATCAGCGGTACAGCACTGAGACCTGGTCTCGGATCGTCACTGGATTGGAGCGCAGCAAACGCATTGTTTTTGTGCCCGGCGAGCGCAGAGATTCGGCGATGGTTCGACTGGCGAGACTCGTGGAATTCGAAGAGTGATGCTAGTTGAGCAACTAGCATCACGACTAGCATCATCGGCGAAGTGATGCTAGTTGGTGGTGTAGTTGGTGGGGAAAAGTGATGCTACTCCTGATGCTAGTCTAGGAGCCCTTAAGTTCTAACAACGATTAGGCTTAACACGAATAAACGGCAACTAGCATCAGAGGGGCCCACTAGGCGAGGGAACAGTGTATAGGGGTCAGTGTGAGGAGTAGAGAGAGAGAGAATTAGAAGAGAAGAATTAAAGACACTTTCTTGTTCCCTCGCCTAGTGGGGGTCTTGATGCTAGTCGAGGATTTAGACTCCGATGGTCAACGGGATCAGTGGCTTACGCCGGTACCGACTAGCATCAGACTAGCATCAATCGTATCGTCGACCGCGAGTGGTTACCGAAGTCGTGGTAACCGTGTTGCCGGTCGGGTCGAACCCACCAGAATTCACTTCTCCGGCGGATGGAAGCTGGAGGTTTGGTCCCGTTGTGGTGTGGTTTAAGAGAACAGGCAGGAGAGCCACTGCCTCGCCGTAAGGAAGAGCGACTATCGATTCTCGACAGCCGGCCCAGATTTTGTTGAGAATGGCCAGAAGGTGAGTGTCAGCAAGAGGACCGCGGCACCATAGCCACCATCGACTAGCCCGAAAAGGGTAGAAACTTTCCCGCCAGGGGAGATGTCGTCGTAAGGATTGGAGTCCGCAGACCACTCGAGCCAGGGTTTGCCGTCCTCGTTCAAGAGCGCAATGTAATAGTGCGGTATCGTTCGTCTGAGGATTAGCCCTACTTTACGCTCGGTTGCCATACCCGCTCCAACGGGGGGATAAACGTCCATTTCGGCGTCATCAACGTAGGCATGAATCACTCTTTCTATCTGCACCAAACCCTTGGGACCGGACGTCGGTATGCTCTGCAGGGTCAATTCACCAGCTACTTTAAAATTGCCGTACTGACCATTAATCGTGAGTGTGTATGGAATCTTCGAGACGTTACCAAACGCGGTGTCAATCGGGCTACTCATCGCTGGAATCCTCCATTTGAGAGTTAAAACCTATACTAGTAAGGGTCTATATACTGTGCGTTACAGAACACCTACGGAGGACCGGTGTCACTGACCCACTCGGTCGTCCCGGAATTCGGCGCGAACTCGGAACTCACCTGGCGAACGCTACATTCCGCACGCTTTTCGTCACAGAATCAACAAAATCATTGATTTAAATGTGTTTAATAGTCGTTACAACGACTATTATCCCCGGAGCACCGATCGATCGGTCAGACAACCCCTTCGGGGTTGGCGTTAAAGCGCTGGAGGGGACAGGATCGAACAGAGAGGCCCTAGGCGAGGCGATCCCAGCGGGAGGGTAACTTTACTCGTCGCGAGGCATCGGCAACGCCGCGCGGCCTCTCAGCGAGTTATCTGAATTTACCAGTTAACAGTCCAGCTAACAAGCGCGGAAAAGAGAAAGCCCGCCAAGGATCGGCGGGCCGGTGTTTACGAAGATGTACCCAGTTGGTTTTACTGTATCTTGTCCGTGATCGGCTTTTGCATCATGGCAACTTCCTCTTCCAAATTCGGAATTGGTGGCTTCTGTCCGGTTCCCGCGTACCCCTGACGAAGAACCGTCCAGTCTGGATCGAAGCCAGCAATCTCATGAGGCCTGGGTTCGTAGCCGTACTTGTTCTTCCACCATATCTTGAATAACTCTAGCTCGCGGGGAGTGGGCTCCCGAGTGGAGTCTAGTCTCTCGTCCGCTTGCTTTGTTTGTGTAGCGGCTTCCTCGGCGGCAACCCAGCGAGCGGCATCGGCGAGCCCAGAGAGGTGCTCACGCAGTTTAGCCTTCTCGGCTTCCGACATTTGCTGTACTTGCTGAATTGCTTGCTCCACTAGCTGTTCCGTTGTCAGCGACCGCGCCTTCGGTTGTTTGCTCATGCTGCCTCACTTTCCAGAACTTCCGTCGACTCGTCACTGGAGTTCGCGAACGAATTGCGGGAGATGTAGTCGGCGGCTTTTTGCGCGGCGCTCGCAGCAGTTAGCAGCAAGCGGTTATCCGCTTTCAATCGTTCAATCCAGGTCGCGAGGTACGCGGCGGAATTGGGAACCGTCTCGCGATCAATACCGGAAAGGCCGCAAAGAAATGCTGAGGCCATTTCCGCAACCAACTCCTCTTTGGAATAAGAGTCACTTCCGAACTGGCTGGGTTTGTCGAAGCCCTCGCGCTTCAAGCGTTTCGCGTGGCCGGTGGAGTGCGCGAGTTCATGGAACAACGTCGAATAATATTCTGCCGGTGAATTGAACAAACTTTTCGAAGGCAGGCCGATGCGATCCTGCGACGGCGAGTACCAAGCGCGATCCGAGACTTCGAACGATGGAGGATTCGGAATTCCTTCCGCCAACGTTTCAGCGGCCTCTATGGCTTCGAAATTCGACCGCTTGTTTCGCTCGAATACCGCGCGGGGTAACTCGATGCCTTCGGTTTGGCACAAATTGAAAACGCGGTAACAGCGCAGGAGAAACGGTTTGGATTCCTTACCGGTCTTCGGGTTGAGCTTCTCCTTGCCAACGTTCCAGAACGTCACGAGCGTCGACTTTGATCCTGGCTTGATCCGCCCGCCCAGCTTCGCGCACTGATTGAACGTAAGCCAGTACTTCGATTCGAAGCCCTGGGTCGCGAGGAAGAAGACGTTCATTCCGCGATAAGCTTTCTGCGAGAGCAGGTTGCACGGCAGAGCGCTAGACCACGGCTTGCGCCACGGCGCTCCGCCTTGCTCTAGCTGTTCGATGACTTGCCGGGTCACGATTTCGTAGACGTTACTCATGTCGCCTCCAGAGGATTTGATTAAGCAGCAGCGAAAACTTTTCCCAGAATGCGATCCGAGACTTCTTGCGCGTCGGCGGTGGAAACGTGCGTGTAACGCAGCGAGGTGCGAACATCTTTGTGCCCGAGAGCTTTCATGATGTAGAACGGGCTCGCGCCATTCTTGTGGAGGTGGGTACCGTACGAATGCTTCAAGATGTGGGGATGGGCGCGATGCGAATTAATTCCAGCCAACTCCGCGCACTTGCGGAAGAGGTTGTAAACCTGACGGCGGGACAAACGCGAACCTTGGCGCGACGTGAAAACGAAGACACTGCCATCAGCATCGCCGCGTTCGCGCAGCCAGTTGCGGAGCGCCGCTTGTTCGTGCTCGCGGAGGTGCTCGTCCGTGGTCTCCGACTCCTTCCCACGGTTACAGTGAATCATGCCGTTCTGCACGTCTGAGAGGGTCAAACACGCGATCTCTGAAGCCCGCAGCCCGTGGCCATACCCCAGGAGGAACATGCAGTGCTCGCGATTCCCACGCTTCTTGGCGACCGCTAGAACCTTGAGGAGTTCGGCTTCCGAGAGGTACTCTGGGGCGTTCTGCGTCGTGTCCATCGTGCCTCTCTTTCTGTAAACAACTATATAATAGTAGCATATTGTTGTCAACATATATTATTGGGTTGCTCAGGATACGCGGAATGGGAAACTCTATCCACTGATTATAAAAGACTTAATGTAGATTTATTTGATGTTCATCGCATTGATTCATGTTGACATACGCATAGACTAGGCGTATTGTTGTAGACATTAGGAGGTGCAACAAAATGAAGCTCTTAGCCGCAGCCTTGGTGGTCGTCAGCGTCTTTTTCGTGGGCATCCTGGCGTTAGCGGGACACTGGACCGTGTGCTTAACCATGGTTGGTCTCACGTCGATTGCGGGTGCTGAGGTGTATGCCCGCTCCAAGCGTCCAGCATGAAAAGCAAAGCCGGAAGGCCCAAGGCGGTAAAGCCACTGGATCGCATGCTCTCGGTGCGGATCGAGTCCCAGATCGCCGCAGATTTGGAATTGATCGGTCGACGATTCGGCTTGTCCCTACCAGTGGTTCATCGCCAGGCTATCATCGAGTTCGTTAGCAAAAACATCGCGGCCCAGGCGCTTACGCTTCGTGCAGGAGCCTCGGAGGAAGAGCCGAAGGTGGACCCGCAAGGCAAATGAACGTTCACTGATAGTACTACGGTACTACGTACATAAGAAGTAGTATTAGCTCGCTGTCTCAGGAGGATCGATGAACGGCGATAAAGTGGACGCAAAACTGAAAACGACAAAAGCCCAGGTCATTTTTTTCAAACGCCGACCGCCGATGGCGAAACAGGATTTCACGGTGGAGAATTGCGGTAGCGTCGTGCTTTTCCGACCCAATACGCCCGCAGGAATCGATTGGGCGAATGAAAACATCGGCAAAGATAACGGGTATCAACCTTACTGGCCTACGATGCTCTTCGAACCCCGGTACGTGGATCAGGTCATCAGCGGCATTCAAGCGGAAGGTTTGCTCGTTCGCTAGCGGAGCAAAAAAAAATGCAGGCATCCATCATTACCTTCTGCATCCCGGATTTCACGGACGACGAAGGAATTCAGTACACGGGAATCTCGGTCGTCGTCGAGATGGACAGCGACATCCGCGACACCGTGAAGCTTGCCGATGCGCTTCAGCGTCCGCTGACGGATCGCCAATGAAGGCCGCGCGGAAACCTTCTCGCCGGAAGCCGAAGCGAGTGCGAACCCCCGAAGAACTGGAGAATCAGAATACGCTCGCCTCGATCCAGGAAGAACAAGTCGAGGTCGGTGGCTGCGACGATTCGGACTCCGTGATTGGGATTCTATTGGAGCGGAAAATTCCGCTGACGCAGAAAAATTATCTGGAGCTTTGTTATTGGGGTTCGAAGCCTTCGGTTGAGGAATTGAGTTTTGAAGAGGTCGCGGAGCTACCAAGTTCGTTCTTCGCTTGGCCAGTCGACGAACACTCAGTGAACTAAAACTTTTTTGTTGAGAACGCGTGATGTAAAACGGGCGACAAGTCGGCACGTGTGAATCGATCCATTCAACCGTCTTGAAGCCCGTTGTGATGTTAGCGAGATCGTAGCGCATCCAGCGTGAATCCGCTATCGGCGAATCGTCGCCAGTTTCCGAACGCGTCATCCAATCCCCAGGAATAAATGCAAGACCGGGACACATTACGGTCATCGAGTGGTCGGTAGTCGCGAGTGATTCCTCGGCGCGAATGGAATCGATCCGCTTTTTCACCGTTCGCTTGTACGCGAGCTATAAATTCGCTTAAAAACTGGGGGCCGGTCCCCCGCACCGATAAAGCTGCGATCCCGGCCCCCGAGGCACTTTACATCGTTTAAACAATACCCGCGAGAGAATGATCCTGCTGTCTCGAACGGAACACTCCTAACGAGACGTTTGATCTAGAATTCCACCCTGAAGCCCCGCGTCTCTTGGCCTGCCTACACGACATCCCAACCGCCGCCGTAAATTGTTTGGTTTTAGTTCGCGCAGATCACGCGCAAGGTCGTATATGAAACCGCAACGCAAGAAACCTCAACAAAGAGCATTCCACGGCATGGTCGGATTGCCACCAGAATCCGAACCTGCGACAGAACCGGTCGAACCGGAGCCGGTCGAGCAGGCGGAATCGGAATTGTCGGCCGCAGGTGAAACCGAGATCGCATTAGAAAGTGCGCGAATCGAGAGCGACGACGCGAAAGAAATTGTGTCCGTGTCTAGCGAATTTGAATCTGGATTAGAAGATAACGCATTAGAAGAAATTGAAACCGAATGTGGAACGAAGATTGTGAAGAAGAATTACGCACACGTCGCGAATCCGTTCGGCCTCAAATCCGCCGCGCATCCTGTGGTCCCGTCGACAAACCCTAACGCGCCATTCGGATTCGATGAAGATGATCGACCCATCGGCGTGCCAGTCGGGAAGCCATACGTTCGACCAGTCCGAACCGGAACCGTTGAGAGACCCAAGGGGCCGTGCAAGTGCGGAAGGCTGCTGTGCAAATACTGTCATCCTGAATTTATCGCGCAAACGGAAGTGCTGCGCGTCTCTCCGTCTGTAACCGAATCGAACGAAGACATCGAAGCCAGGGGGGCATGGATGCGGGCCAGGTTCGGCCCGCCATCTACCGTGCCGATTACTACATTCGTCTTTTATCCTGAGGTTCTGGGCATTACGCGCCGCCAACTGTTGGCGCTGTTCAGTATGACGGTAGCCATCGAGCCGAAGCCTGCCAGGAAGTGTGTGTTGAAGTCTCGCGCGATGCTCGATAAGCAGATCGCCGACAAACAATCCTGGGCCGCACGGGTCGTCGAACTTAAATACTCGATTCAGGACTCTAACCAAATAATTGAGGGGCTACTTGTGCGTGTCATGAAACGCCGTCGCGAACCGGACAATACCCTCGATAAAAATACTCGCGAGAGGTTCAAATATCAGGAGCACAAGAAAATTGAAGCGGCGAAGCAAGAAATTGAAACATTGCGCCGCTCGATCCATGAGTTACCGAGGATGGATGACCTAAAACATCGAGCACGTAACTGGGGACAAGCGGCAACTGACTATGAGTTAGTCACGGTTGCCGTGGACGGTCCCGTATCGTTCGAAACTAAATTTACTCTGCCTTCGCACTTTACAGACGATCATCCAGGTCAATCACTTGAAGCCTACGAAATCTTCCTTCGAAGCAATGACTTACTGATGGACTTCCCAGCCCGCATCCGACAATGGCCGACTGTTGATTCCTGGCGCTACTTAGAAAATGAGATCGTGCGTCAAGCCATCGCGTGGAAGTTAGTTCGACCGACCAAGGCAGCGGTCGATAAGTACCCTGATTTGGAGCGCGGGACTTGGTCCGAACCTGACTACGTTCAGGACGACACCGAAGACGCGTTGATCCTGAAGACCGGTGGGGCGGAAATTGGCGCGAGCATTTACAACTTCGGAAGGAACGCGAGCGGGAGCGTAAGGCAGTCAGGAAGTTTTGATAACACCATCGCGTACGGAAACAAGGACGGCAATGGTGTTCACGGCGAGACAAAAACTGCATCGGATACGTGGGTTGGCGACGATGACGCGGATGGCTTTGATCCTGAATGATGACTATGTGTATGAATACATAGCCATTGCGGGCGAACGTCCAACGCCCGTGTAAACCGAACGTTAAAGATAAGAAGAGAGCGGCCCTTTGGTGCCCAACACCTTGGACCGCTCAGTGATCTTAAAGTTCCATCAGGTGTCGTCGGCTTCGTCGCCGAAGGAAATCCATGATCAACCTTGAAGATAAAGAGCAGTCGTCCGAACGCGCGATCAATTCGAGAGAGTCGCCGAAGCCCGCAATTCAAGATGAAGCGGACTCGCCGGGAGCGCAGTGGAGAGCGCAAGTGTCTTACTCGTTGGCGCACGGAGCACGCAAATAAATTAACCAGTCGGGTGTCGTTTCGATGCCCGGCTTATTTTCTGATCGCTTCATCAATGAACTACGGAGTTAGTTTTTAAACTCAGAGGATCATGACGACACCAGCTACGCTCAGCACCGAAGGACAAATCATCACAGGCTTGGCTGGGCTGAACATGACGAGGAAAGAGTTCGTTACCATAAGCGTTACCAAAGGCCTCCTCCGGCATGGTATAGGTCGCGGTTGCACCCGGCACCGGTAAAAAGTTTGAAGGGCTGCCCGGGGAGTACCATTGATGGCGCAAGCTATACCGTCGACAATGCGGGAAATCGCACGGCAAAGACCGACCAGAGGACAGCGGTGACCTCTAACTACGGCTACGACGCGATCTATCAACTGCTGAATGCCACACAGGGCACCAGCACGACGGAGAGCTATAGCTACGATCCGGTCGGCAATCGTACTGCTTCTTTGGGAGTTTCTTCGTACAGCAATAACTCCAGCAACGAACTGACGTCCACTTCGAACGCCAGCTACACCTACGACGCGAACGGTAACACGGTGACAACCACCACAGGATCAGATACCACTACTTACGCCTGGGATTATGAAAATCGTCTGAGCAACGTCACCCTACCTGGAAGCGGAGGGACGATCAGCTTCAAATACGACTCGTTTGGGCGCCGCATCTATAAGTCCTCTTCGGCAGGCACGAGCATTTTCGCCTACGACCTTGGGAATCTGATTGAGGAGGCGAACAGCAGCGGCGGCGTTGTCGCGCGGTATGCGCAGGCAGACAATCTCGACGAGCCAATGGCGATGCTCCGCAGCGCAGCCACGAGCTATTACGAAACCGACGGCCTCGGCACGATCACGTCGCTGTCGAACACCGCAGGAGCCTTGGCGCAGACCTACACGTTCGACTCGTTCGGTAACACAACGGCGTCCAGCGGGTCACTGACGAACCCATTCCAGTACACCGGGCGGGAATTCGACCCAGAAACCAATCTCTACTACTACCGCGCCCGATACTTCGATCCTCGCCCTGGCCGGTTTCTAAGCGAGGATCCCCTTGGTCCCGAAAAGGAAGGGCCGAATCTATATGTGTACGTCGGCAACAATCCGATAATGAGCGTCGATCCCTTGGGCCGCTTCAAAATTGATAAGACCTGTACGGATCACCCATGCGTCTCTATCGGCGGTGGCGGGCCCAACAATCCGAGCCAAGCTCCCTATCAGGCAAACCTGCAACAGTTGCTTCAGCAAACAGGGGACGAGGCGTGCAGCAACCTCAATGGGATCACAGACCCGAAGCTACGATCATGCATCCAGAAAAGGTGCAAGAGCGGGAAGATCAAATGCAGCGATAACTGCAAGAGCCCAACAGCATTTGCTCAAGCACCATTGAACGGCAGCACGGCCACGATGTGCTTAAATAATTGGCCCGATTGGACGCAACCGCCGTATGTCGGAGGAGCTATTATCCACGAGTTTGCCCACACGTGTGGGTGGGATCACGGCCAAGGAGGAGGGGTACCGCAAGACCCAGGTCCGGATAAACCCTAGAAAAAATGCGATTAATCATTTCGATTTGCAGCATGGTGCTTCTCGGGGCGATTGCAGTCTCGTTGTCAGCAAGTCAGGGGACGCAGCAAACCGGAGCCGAGGAATCCAGGTGGCAAAAAGTCGACGCCGTCGCTTTCTCGATTTTGGCTCCCTCAGGCTGGAAATTTCGCCAGCTAGAGGGCGTCGACTCGTACGTTGGGGAGTTTGCCGGTGACGGCATCGTGCTCAGATTTGACTTCGGTGGACGCTCAAACACCCTAAGAGAGGAGAAAAAGCCTGCTTATGTCGTCGTACATGAGTCCATTGCAGGGATCAGCGCGAAAATGGTCAGCCCGACCACTCCGGGCCACGGAATCACAGGCGTATACTTCCCCAAGACCTTTGGCTCAAACAAACTCTGTTTGTTCGGGCAGGACCTGACCTCTACGCAGCAGGAGTTGGCGTTGAAGATTTTCAGGACAGTCCGATTCGGACACGCGGTGCCGCCTGTTGTGCCTCCGCCGCCCGCGAAGAACGAGCAGTGAACCGCCCAGGGGCCTGCCGTGCCTTCCGCAGGCCGCGGTTACCGCCTCACGCCGGGGCCGCGCTGGAACAGCGGCGCATTCGCGACGGGATGGGGTATGACACGTCACCCCAAGTTGGGCCCTGTAGAGCGCCAGAAAACGCGACTCGGTACCCCAGTACCATTTAATTTCGTTTGAAACCAAGTGTTCTATAGCCGTATCACGAGCGGGCGTGCAGTCAGCGCCCCGGCAACCGAACCTTCGGGTCGCGGTGCCAACCTTCGAAAAGAAGGGATACGGCCTAATGGCAAACCCGCCTTAGTCCTTCCCAATATTCGAGGGCATCTTCTCCATTAGGAGGATCGATGTCTTCAGACGATTTATTTTCAGTCTCCGGTAGTTCGCCTACGCAGAAAAAGAAGACTGCAATCCCGAAGGCAGACTTCCGCCTTGAGCATCACGGCAGCGTCTGCCTAATCGTTCCCCTTTGTGCTTCGGCTCGCGAATGGCTCGACGAACACCTCGGCAAAGACAATGGGTATCAACCTTACTGGCCGACCGCCATTGTGGAGCCGCGCTACCTGGCGCAAATCATCGCAGGAATTCGGCGTGATGGGTTGGTGGCGCGATGAGCCGGAAGAACGAAGAGCCGCAAGGTACCGGCAGTGTTGCGTTTCGCGTCCCGGATTTTCTCGGTGAGGACGGTGTCGTGTATTCCGACATCGAGCTGCTCGTTGAGCTGGACAGTGACATTCGGGACGCCGTTCAACTTGTCAAAACGCTCGAACGCCCACTGACGGAGCGCAAATCAGTAGAGCCGCGAAACGGAAAGTCCAGCGACCCGGTGACGCGATGACAACAGAGCAATTAGCGAAGAAGGCTGCGAAGGATGTGAAGCAGATGTCGGAGGCGGAGAAGGCGAGGCTGCGAGAGCGCCTTTCGGGGCTGGCGGATGCTGCCCGACGCTGTGCCACCGAAGAAGCTGCCATGTTGAATTACGACGGGACGGGGAAGTCGGTTAACTGAAGCGAGTGGAGCCTTCATGGCAGAAGACACCTACGAGCAAACGTTGTACCTGGGCGAATCGGATCGAGGTTGAGGCTGACGATTGGCTCGTCTTGACCCAGGTTATCTCCGCGCCAGACGATATCGGCTCGGTCGGGAATGGCCCACTCTAAGTTAAATTCATGAAGTTTGAAGAAGCGTCATGAACTCGCCTGCTCGCCTCGCAACCTGTTGATTCGATTACCCAGCCTAATAGGCGCTCTACTTGGCGCACCTATTAGAAGGGTGTGAGACGAATTGAATCCCCAGCTAGACAGCGCCCTCTCTGTCTAAATCTGCGCCACTCGACTTAACTCCGACTAAATAGGCGCTCTATTCGTCGCAGCTTGTACAGGAGAAGCGGACTGGTGGTACCGGATATATGGGGGACGGGTTCCTATTAATGGCATCTCCTAAGCTTTAAAGACGTTGGCCGAGTATTTCAACGCAGAAATATTCGGCTATTTTTCTCGCAGAAAATTCAAAGAACAAACACCTTCGTTCCAGGAGCCCCAGATGTCGATTGCATTGGCAACACACAGCAATGAGAGAAAAATTCAACTTGGCCTAGAACACCTGGGCTGCGCGGCCCGTAATTTCGTGTTGATCACAAACACGGTTGGCTTGACGCGTTTTATGGAAGGTTTGAACGGTGTGCCGGGGCGACATTTTTCTGATGCGGCCGCCGAACGAATGCTTGATGTCCTGGGCGAGATGTACCAGTTGCAGATCGATCTAGACGCTGTAAATGGAACTCACATTCCCATCGACTTCAGCAAAGTTGACGCGGTTACAACCACTCTGACGATCCGCCGTGTCGCGAGGATTGCAGCGGAAGAGAACGACCACACTTTGGATTCACATGCGCTTCGCGCAACCACGGCATTGATGGAGAACAGATGAACGGCTGCGCGATCGTGGATAAACCCTGGGTCAGTGAAATCGACATTGTCGACATCGCGGTTGAGTTCTTGTTCGAGGGTCGTCCCATGTCGGAGTGTCGTGGGCATCTTCTCAGCGAGTACGACGTGAATGCCAACGACCTGGGCCGACTGCTGGAGAAGGCACAGCGCGAAGTGCGGGCGTGCGAAGTGGAGTTCAACACGCGATTGAGGTTCTGAAGGGAGAAGTTCAAGAGTTTAGCGGATCAACCGCTGAAAAATCCGACACAGTCGGAAAGGGATAGTAAAGATGATCGCGCAAGTAACAACATTTATAGAAGGTCGAGGGTTCGGGTTCTTAACCGACACCTCTGGTGAGCAGTATTTTTTCCACATCAGCAATTTCTTGAGGGAGGGAGCGGAGGGGAAGAAGCGAAAGCCGATGCTTGGTGAGATGGTGAGCTTCGAGCTTGCCGATCCTGTCAGGCTAGGTGCGAAGGCACAAGCGGTCAAGATTCGGCCATCGGACGTAACCGTCCAGATTGGAGCGTTGTCGAAGGGTGGTGAATGATGAACGCCCCTCAACAATTGATCACAATGCCGTTGTTCGTTCAGGCGGCTCTGGTTGGTATCCATGCATCGTCGCTGGTTCAACCCGGCCCCTTAGAAAGCGACATCTTCACGGCGCAACCGCACGCCCATGCTGACTCGCTGCCGCTTGCGCCCGCCGAGTTGAAGGCGAAGCCAAGCTGGGTGCGTTGGAAACTCGAAAACGTCAACGGACGCTTAACAAAGATTCCGTATCAGTTGAACGGTAACAAGGCGTCCAGTACGGACAAGGCGACGTGGAACTCGTATGAAAACATCATAGCGGACGCCGTGATCAGTGATCGAGAAGGCGTCGGTGTGATGACCGATGGAACCTGGATCGGTTTTGACTTGGATGGTTGCCGCAATCCAGAAACAGGCGAAATTTCTTCGTGGGCGAAGCGCATCGTCGAGGCACTCGGCACATACACGGAAATAACTCCTTCTGGCACGGGTGTTCGCACTTACGCACTTGGAACGCTCCCTGACGGTGCTCGTAGATTCTCGATGGCCACATCTGCCGGATTCGGCGACAAGGTGGGAATCGAAGTTTATTCAAGTCAACGATACTTCACGGTGACGGGAAACCGTCTCTGCGAGGCATCTTCATTGCAGTCTCCGAATGTTGTCCAAGCGTACGAGCTATGCGGTGCCGTCAGCCGGGAATTCCCATCTCAAACGCGCAAGACAGCGTCCACGTTCCAGTCGCAAGACTCCAGCAGCGTGATCTACGAGACGGCCGGCGGGTTGGTGGCAACAAGCAAGCTGGCCGTCCTTATGTACGGAACGATCACCAGCCAGCGGCCCTTCGTGATCGAAGATACTCACGGTAACAAGGTGACGGCTCCGTCGCAAAGCGAAGCGGACATGTCCCTGGCGACCCTGCTTGCAATGAAACACAACGACGCCGAACTGATCGATTCCGATTTTCGCGAGTCCAGCTTGTACCGTGTGAAGTGGGAGCGCTTAGGAGACAAGACGATCCAGAAGGCACTGGAGACCGCTCAACGTCTCGAAAGCAAGACTGAGCAATTCATCGGTGCGACCGCACATAGTGGCACACGGACCAAGCCGCCTGAGTCTACCGTCCAAGAGGAGGATTTCGTTCCCGAGTTCGATGAGTCTGTGATCACGGGAATATATCGAGACATCGTTACGTTGTCCGTGGCCGGAACGACCATTCCTGCTCAATTCGCTTTCTTGAACGCCAAGATATACTTCGGTGCTCGTCTCGCGGGGAAGGCCACGTTCGAAGGATTGGACTGCGATTCCTCTTACTACGGTACCGCTATCGGTATAACCGGAACATCCAAGGGTGAATCGTGGAGACGCACGATCGAGAAAGTCTTATGCCCTGAATTTCTAAACCTGAAGCAACAATTGAAAATCATCTACAGTGCGGACTCGGGCGCGGGATTGAAGGACTGTTTCTTCGAGCCGCCGCGTGACTCGCCGGTCGTTTGTTACGTGGACGAAGTCACGACTCTGGGACACAAGGTAGGTGAAAAGAAAAATCCTGAGATTCTCGATGCCATCATCGAGCTTGCCGATAGTCATCGAGTGAGCCGCGTACTGGCAAAGAAGGGGAAACAAGGCGGGTCCAAGACCCACGATAACGCTCACTTGAGCCTGTACGCATGCGGACAAGACGGGCCTGCGTTTATGAGCGCTTTCGCCGGTCGAACCAAGCTGGGGCTTTTTGACAGGCTTTATCCTGAATTCAGCGGGCCGATTGAGGCGGGAGATTTGCCGGAGATCGCACAAGCCGATGTTCTCGACTTGCACAACAAGATCGGCGCCTTGAACTTTGACGCCAGGATGACGATGAGCGATACAACGCGGATCGACTTGAGTAGTTTCTGGAACGCTCAACCGGTTGAAATACGGAGGAAGATTCGCTTCAAGAAGTACCTGACCTTGGACATGTACATGGCCGCGTTCGGTCGCGGGGTCACGGTCGCTGAAGCCGAAGACCTTGCGACAGCGATCAAGATTTTCAATCGCCAGGTCATCATCAGAAAGGTTTACTTCACGGGCGAGGTTCCGGATCGGGTTGGCTACTACATCGGTCACCTCAAGAAACACACAGAATCAATGCGTAAGAGGCTAGTCAAAGGCGAAGCGATTGCATGGGTGGCGATGTCTCTGCGTGACTTTCAAACACAAAGTAACGCCTTCCGAGACAACGAAATCCACGTTTTCAATCAAGCGTGGCGGAACTACCAAGAGGCATGGCTGACCAAGGTCCGAGTCACGGGAGCGAACGGCCACGTCTACGACAAGTTCATGCCAGTGCCTCGGGAAGACGAGACGTGGGCTCCACTGCCATAAAGGACAAGCGAACTGCTGTCAAGTTGCTCAAAAACCTCGCAAAAACGCGTCAAAAACGAGTGATTTTTGAGGCCATTTGACAGCAGGTCGATGCCCAATAGAATCATGCAGTTAACCCCTGTTTTGGAACGAAGTGCTGTCAAACACACAAACACATACAGCTTACGTATATGAAGCAGTTCGTTGAGAGCAGATCGATTTTGTGGATGAAGTGGCCATAACGAACTGCTGTCACTCTCGCGTTTCCGTGTTCGCGTAGCTCGGCGCGTTCCCTGAAATCGCTTTTCGAGATTATTTCTGAGATTTTCCGTCACAGTGCGGTAACTCACATAGGAACGACGAATTGGCCAGCGACTTGAGCGTCCCTGGAGCGTTTATGTGTGACTGCGGACAGGTCTGGGGAGCTTATGGATAGATTCCGGGGATGGTAGGGTGGCGATGCCGACCCGGATGAGTAATTTCAACCCAGAAAAGTAACGTTGCGTATTCCAGCCTGAAAACAAGTGTGGCGCTCTCAACACCTTGGAAGGGTCAAAAGCGCCATAATGCAGCAATACAGGAATTTTGTAGCCTGCTAGAACGCCTGACTGAACGCCTTGGCTGACGCAGCGGAGGCTTCGGCATCGGAAGGGTTGACGTAGGCCAGCGTGGAGTCGAACGAACGGTGTCCGAGGTGCTGGCGGATCAAGAAGGCATTAGCTCCTTGCTGAACCATCAGCATCGCCGTGGTGTGCTTTAAAACGTGCGGATGCTGGAGGGTCTCGCCAAGACCAGCCTTACGAGCAATCGACCGAAAGAGCTTAAACACGGTCACACGGTTCATTTGAGTCGACTTCTGGCTGTTAAACACGAAGTTGTCCGCATCGGCCTCTCTAACGGCCAGCCAAGCCTTCAGGACGGCTTTCTCGTCGAACAGCGAATTGCCCTTTACCTTGAGCAGCGTCTGTGTCGAGGGCAGCGAGCCCTTGAGCCGTGCGATATGCACTTGTTCGTTGTGGAAGTTCACGTCGGACAGCCGCAGATTACAAATCTCCTGAGCACGAGCGCCGTGAGCCACCGCGAACAAAAACATCGCGTGCTCACGCGGTCCATGCTCCTTCGCAGCCTTCAAGAAGCGCTCTAGTTGTTCGCTAGTCATGTAGGAGATGCGGGCGCGTACCTGGTTTGCACGCCGCTTCGGCATGCGGACAACATTCTTCATGATTGAAGGCGTCATGGCGGTCTCCACGATGACACCTTAAAATGTTAATGTTGCATTGTAAATAGTACTTCAGTCCTGTTTATCGCAATTTCTGTCTCACCGAGATTTTCGAAGGCTCCAAAATATTCGGCCGGTCGTACCCGCCCCCGTACGCCCCCTCGCGTGGTGATCACGCGCGGCGGTGCAGCACCAATTCCGCAGGTTGTGACGTCACGGAGGGCGGGGAGTCTTACATCGCACTGCTGGAGGTACTCATGAAAGCAATCGAGCAGCCGTCGCCGGAGCAGTTAGCACAGCGCAAAGCCGCCCTGAACCGCAAACAACGTCAACGAGCCCGAGAGAAAGCACGATCCCATCAGGCGATGGTGGATCACCTGGAAAGAATCAAGGCCGACAAGATGAATGCAGAAGACATCGCACGCCGCACGCAACGAAACCAGTGCATGTTCGGAGAGACCGCTCCCGGTATTGATGCACGTACGGTGGAAGAAGCTTTGGAAGTCGCCCGTGAAATGGCCCGCGCGTTGAACGTACCAGACGTACAAGAAGGTGAATCACTGCTCGATTTCGAGCGCCGCGTCTTCGAGGCGTGGGTCAACTACGACAAGTTTGTCGGTCGTAACGACGCAGGGGGCAATTCTCCATTCGCTGGCGGAGGACACGCACCTTACTTGAACCGACAAACCGGAGAACTTTCCCCGGGGCATGGAAAGAAATACTGGGTGGAACACTGCGGTGGTTTCGATGGGTCCTGGAAGGCACTTCCGGGTGCGAAGGAAAAGATCGACCTCGCGTCCTTACCGAAGTTGAAGAGGCTTAAGGAGGCGGAGCCACCCAAACTGGAACCAAAGCCGACTCCAGCACTCCCACCACCGGCACCAATTCCGCAGCCACAACCCAACTCAATCAATTTCGTCTGGATACCATCGGATGCGCAACGATTTCTAAACAGCGGGAGAAGTTAGCCATAGTTGAAAACAGAAACAAGGAGACGTTATGGATGTCCTGCAACAAAAGCAACTATTGGTAGAAAGAATTATTCCTCACTTGATCGGCGCACCAGACGATGTCGTTCAACGGCTGCTGCAAAAAAACGTCTTCGATCTCGAATCGATCCTGGAAGACGCCATCACGCAAAAGGCGCGAGCGCAGGCGGCTGAACGTGTAAACCAGTACGCCGCCGACATGCGTGCCGAATCTGTCTCGGAAGGAGCGTGGACACACGCTTGCCGTGTTCTGATAAATGGCAAGCGTCTATCGATCGTACAAAGCAACCGCGATCTCCTGGAATCGCTCCTGAATCCTGGAGAAACCCCAAGTGCGAAACTCTATATCGCGCTCGCTCAACAGTATCCACAACGCTTCGCTTGGTCATCACTACCGATCATGCGAACTGATGAAGAACGCCATTCCGAATTCGTTTCGATCTGCCGCCAGCACGGATTGAGCGAGTGCATTGGGAACGAAAAGCTTCACCAATCTGGAGTAGGTATCGAGCAATGGGCCGCAGCATCTCTGGTGGAACTCCAAGAATTCCAAGCCGACGCTGCCCTGGCTCGTCAAAAGTGGCTGGTCAATGGTGCAAGCCCAATGGAGCTAAGGGCCGAAGCACGCTACGAAACTCAAGCTCAATTGGCCGCAAATCAACAGGCTCAAGCCGACACATCTCTGCAAGCTCAGAAACAACGCGACCAATATTTAGGGTACAAGCCGTTGCCCGGGCATATCGATCGCAAGACGCTGATCTCAGCTTCGAAGGATGAGCTTCGCAGGTGGTCAAGACTTTACGGTCAATTCCAACTCAACACGGCCCTCAGGGCCCAGCAGTAAGGAGAAACAGATGAGGCAATACACGGAACAAGAATTCAATGCAATCGCGGCAGCAGAAGAAGAATTGGACCGCAAGCACGGGCTCATGCTCTTAGACAACAGCCCTGCGGCTAAAGCTAACGCGTTGATATTGAACGAATATTTTAACAACTACAACGTCCCGATGAGCGTTTCCTCCATGGTCGCGGCTGCGTATGCGTTGAAAGATAAACTCGATTGGAAATCACCCGCGCAGGTGGAATTCTCCGAAGTTCTTGGGCGTTTGGAACCAGCGGAATGTCTTGTGGTCAACAGTTGGCATAAGAAGCAGAACCGACTGAAGACTGATGGCGACGAGGGACTCCGCAACATCAGTCAGATCGTTTCATGGTTACTGAACCGCCGTTATGCCGTTACTGAAACTGGGTTGGATATGGCGTTGACGAACGTTCAAAACAACAGCAGTCGCAAACTGTTTTGGCATGAAGGACCGAAGCACGACCGAGCAATCTGGAACGGAAAATTGAATCATGCCTTGATCGAAAAGGACGATCCATCGAAGCGTGATGCACCGGTGCAAGAATTCCATCCAAACGGTCGCCGCAATCATGCTTTCAAGTCGAACGCAGAGGAGCCGAGCAAACCAGAACCGAAGGTCGACGCTTGGAAGGAGATCGCTGACTTGCACCTGCGCCGTTGGACGACCCACGGACAACAGGCGACACTGCAGGCCGAATATGATCGCGGCATCACAACCGGCAAGTCGTGGCGTGAGATCGGCTCTTCGCTCGGGCAGATCGTAAAGGGGTGGGAGCGCGGACGCTAGCCAGTACCTTGCACGGGCAACTGGAGGAATGGGATGCCGAAACCAGAAGTTCGTAGTTTATGCAGGCTAGAGATCGAGCACTATCCACGTTGGCGCGTGATCGCTGGCGTTTGGCTGGTCGCGAACCCATCGGTCGATACCACCATCGATCAACGGTTCGACAACGATGGCGATAGCAGAAGGTGATCGAGTCGCATGCCTTTGTCCTTTGACTGACTACGTCTGGTTCAGCTTTGGCTAACCAAGCCAGAAGATTGTCCAGGCGTTTATTGATGTTGTTGATGTTGAAGGTCGCAACGTGCATCAAACCCGTTTCCGTTCTGTGTCTCTGCGTTGTTCACCGCAGCGCATTTAGGAGCTGAAGTTGGTAGTTGCGGCTGACATTGTATCCCGGTGCCACAAACGAGAGAGACCAGACTCAAAGGAGAACGCTTGGTGCGGGACTGTCCAGTACCGCGACTAATCGGGAGTTGAAATGGCTCACTTCACGAATCGATTCCAGGCTCGATACTCCGAGAAGAATCCAATTTGCTGCGAAGGGTTCAGCGGGTCCCCGAAGCAAGACAGGGTGACGCGCGCGGAGCGCTCAACCAGCTATCTTAATGAGACTGAGAAAACAGGAGATATTGTCAAAGGCACATTGGTCTTAATTTGAGATGTCCCGCTGGTCCGTGACGAACGAAGCAAATAGTTTTGTTTCGGCGAGTCCTACGGGTATGAGCAAACCACCAACGATTAGCAATTCGCGAGGTTCAGCATGCCGGACCGTCTCAGCGAGGAGTATGATCGTTGCCAGGAGCAACAGCGTAAGAGAAATTCCCCGGTGGAATTTCCGAAGTTCCGATTCCAGCCAGGAGTCGGGTCGACTCTCCAAAAGCCGGCCCTCTTCCGAATCTGTGCAGTTGTTCTTGAGAGAGCAAGCGTTGCATGCGTCGGCGGGAGCGCGGTAGTGAACGATGCGGCGCTGATAATCGGTTTTCGTGCGCAACAATTGGTGGCCCGCTGGACATTCCCAGTAATCCCGTTGCTGAAGGTAAATGAAACCGGAGTTTCGATAGCGCTCCGAGCGCTTATGGGAATGGCGCGCCAGCAGTTCCAGGACGAACGCCGCTCCGACCAGGAAGATCGCATAGCTAGCCGCTAAAACCACTTCGACGTGGACGCCTGAGATCATGCACCGGGTCTTTGCGATTCCACAATTTCAGTAAACAGCCCGGCACTCGGGGCGTCCAGGTTAGTCTGCGGCTTCATATGCCTGACACCCAGCCAGCAAAGATAGAGGACCGGCAGCGTCCCTCCGATAATGAAAAGTATGTCTCCGGGAAGGCGCAGCCACTCCAGCAAAGCGTTGGTGCGATTCGAAAGGAACTTCAGCGACCGCGCGTCGAAATACCCCGTGCTGACCGAGTGATAGAGCTGCAGGATTCCGAGGGGGAATAGAGTGGCAAATACCATCCACGCGAGCCCGATGTTCAGCGACCAGAAACTAATCTTGGCCGCGCGGTCGCTCCAACGCTTTTCCGGAATCATGTACCGCAAGCAAAAAAGGGCCAGTCCAACGGCGAGCATCCCGTAGACTCCCATCATTGCCGCGTGGCCGTGATTGGCCGTGAGAGCAGTCCCGATCTCGTAGTAGGACACTATGGGAAGGTTAATCAGGAAACCAAAAATCCCTGCGCCAAGAAAATTCCAGAAACCTACGGCCGCGAGAAACATCACTGCCCAAAAATGTGGAAACGGCGTGCGTGCTTTCGAACCCTGCTGTGCGCCAAGCTGCAGGAAGCTCCAGGCTTCAACGGTGAGGAAGGTCAGCGGGATTACTTCTGCCGCGGAAAAGAAGGCCCCCAGGGCCATGTGAATCGAGGGCTCGCCCGAGAAATAAACATGATGCATGGTTCCGACTACGCCACCGGCGGAATATAGCAGGATATCCAGATAAACCACCTTCAGCGCTACGCGTTCATGTACCACGCCGAGGAGCACAAAGATGTAGGCGACCATGATGGTGGTAAAAAGCTCGAGAAAATCCTCTACCCACAAATGGACTACCCAGAATCGCCAGAAATCCGTTGTAGTGAAGTGTGAATTCGTCCGCGCCAGCAGACCAACAGCATAGAAAGCAGGAATGGAAAGCGCTGAGAAGAAAAAGAGCCAAGGCATGTTGCCGACGTGGTCCGAACCGAGGCGGACGCGGAGACCACGGAAGAGAATGATGGTCCAGAACACGAGACCGACCGTCAGCAGAATTTGCCAGAAGCGGCCCAGATCCAGGTATTCGAAACCCTGGGCTCCAAACCAGGACCATCCCCGGTGCATCCAACCCGTGATCCCCGCGTATTCGCCAGCGAGGCTTCCAAAAACGACGATGGCCAACGCGGATAGGAGAGCGTAGGAAAGCCAGTTCTGGCGGCGTGGCTCCCGCCCGGTAATCATCGGGGCAAGAAAAATGCCCGCAGCAAGAAATGATGTGGAAACCCAGAAAATGGCAAGCTGCAGATGCCACGTGCGCGCGATGTTAAATGGCAGGACGCGTGCCAGATCGAAGCCGAAAAAGTTCGCAATTTCTGCCCGATAATGCTGCGTGGCGCCTCCCAGAACCGTTTGTAGAGTAAATAGCAGCGCCATAACCAGGAAGAACCAAGCGCACGATCGCTGCGCCGGTGTTAAGGCCACTGCGTCAGGAGGCCGGAACGAAACGCTCTGATCTTCTCGACCGTGCCAGCCCAAGAAATTCCACCGGCCAAATGCCACCAGCAAGAGGCCGATGCCGCCCAACAAAGCGATGAGCGAGAGGACACTCCAGATAATTGCGTCGGCGGTGGCATGGTTCGCGACCAGCGGCTCGGGAGGCCAATTGTTCGTATAAGAGTAAGTGAGATTCGGGCGCAAGGTCGAAGCCGCCCAAGCGGACCAGCTGAAGAAGGCTGTCAGTTGTCTGATCTGTTGGGGATCGGTAATGGCCGAGGGCCGCAATCCATACTTTGTCGTTGGGGTTCCAAAAAAGTCGGCGTAGTAAGTATCAAGCGCTTCGAACGCCTCAGACTGGGCCGCAGTATAAGTGAGCGCTCCGGTGATACTGTCGTAGCGATTTGTTTTGAAGTCGGCTATGGTCCGTTGCGTGGCTGTTTCCGAGGATGAGCCGCCATAGTGATCAATGGCGATCAGAGCTGCGCGGTGAAGATAGTCAGCGGTAAAATCCGGGCCGAGGTAAGCACCGTGACCGAAGATCGAGCCATATTCCATGAGTCCGTTGCGCAAAAACACTTCCTGGCCGGCTATTACGTCCGCTCCGGTGAAGAGAACTTGTCCGCTGCTGTTGACGACCTTCAAGGGAATTGGTGGCTCATCCGTGTAGGTTCGATACGCGAGCATTCCGAGAATCAGAAAGCCGCATAAGACCACAATCACAATTGCTTGAATCCAGCCATTGGAGATCAACAACCCACGTCTTGCCCGCTCATTCATAATGTCTTCCTCACGTTTCAGACTGCTCCGAAGCGCCAAAGCTGGATTTTCGTGAGAGCAATTCGCACTGTTCCTTTTCTCGCTTAGTCCTTAGTCTTGCCTCTGATGCCAAGGGTGGTGAAAGAAGGGCCGTACGGCAGGACTGCAAACTCGTGGGCAGTGCCCTGGGGCTCGGCACAGATTGCGAAGGTTCTTTCGGAGTCTCGCATGCAGGATAGTACAGCTTCGACCAATCTTCAGCTATGTTCGATTCTGCACAGAACCGCAGCCACAATTTAGCAGAAGATTCATTGAATGATAATCGTTCGAATTGATTTACGACAAGCCGCGCGATCACCGACTCGTATACCGGTTCTCGCCCTGTGGCAGTTGCGGAGCCCTCAAAGGGCTTCTATCACGACCACTGCCTTTGTCAATTTGCGGCACACGGTCAAGCATTTACGATGGCTTTTTCAAATTGGGGCTGACTGATTAAGAAAAACGCGACTTTGGCAAGTACCTCAAGTCGCTGTAGGCTGGTTCCATCCCATCGAGCCAGATGCTCCACGAATCAGGACGAAGAAAGCGGTGAAACATCATGATACAACCTCAAGAGAAAGAGTCACACCCGAGCTCAGTAGGACACGCGATGATTGCGGACACTCTAGGCACGCCCATTCTTCAGTTTGATCTTTTTCAGGAAATTCAAAGCCTGCACAAAGAAGAGGCTTGGCTCCAGGGGGCGGGGCCTAGTTCAAAAACTCTTGTTAAGCATCCCGATCTCCGGGTCGTCTTGCTCGCAATGAAAAAGAACACAGTTATGAAGGAGCACAGCACCGCCGCAAGAATTTCCGTGCAGACTCTGGTCGGTCACATTCGCCTGCGGTTATCAGGTCGCACGGTGGACCTACCATCGGGGCAGTTGCTTGTCTTGGATCAGTGCGTTCCCCATGATGTTGAAGCCGAGGAAGACAGCGCCTTCCTGCTCACCATCGCGTGGCAAGCTAAGAGCGCTGAAACTTGTGAGACGAATGTGCAGAAGTAAGCGTGCCCTTTTGAACCTCGGCTGAACGCCGGACCCTGAATGAAAGTTGCGGTCGACACCTAGTTCTTGATGAAGATCTACTCAGGGCCGCCCATGAATGCGGGTCGTGGTCCCCACGGACTATAGACAAGAAAAACCAGCAAAGTCCCAGTAAATCGTAATCGGAAACTGAGATTCCAGTCTCAAACGCGTTCGCCACGCATTCCGAAGGGCCTCATCCGGTCGCGCCGGTCGTAATGCAAGCACTTCCCCGTGCGCTTCTTGATTTGTTGCGTGGTCAGTTCGACTTCAACCCCGAGATTCACGCCAGCGATACGGCTCCCGAACAAACGGTTCGATACGGCATTTCTTCACAAGTTTCGATTTTTCTCGCCGCCCGGCCCATCGCTTGGAGTGACCTACCGCCCAGCGGCGGCCTGCTTGGAGTGCGCAGCCGAAGCTCTTTCATGTTTCATCGAGTACATTGCGGAGTCTGCTGCAGACAAAAGGCTTTCGATTGTTTCACCATCGTGAGGATACACAGCAGCGCCAACGCTGACGGAAAGCGTTGGCCCCTTGCCATCATGGGCAACGCTTTCGCAGATGCGCCGCGCCACAAGATTGGCCGCTGCGGTGTTCGTTTCCGGTAAGACAAGCGCAAATTCATCGCCCCCGAAGCGCGATGCAGTGTCAATGTCTCGGCAACAGAAAGACAAAACGTCAGCCACTCGGCAGAGTGCTTGGCTTCCAGTGATGTGCCCGTACCGGTCGTTGATGCCCTTTAGACCGTCCAGATCGAATAGCAATATGGCAAACTCTCTACTGGTTCGCTCGCTGCGCTTGATCTCCGTGTCTAGGACGTCGACGAGATGGCGATAGTTCGCCAGCCCAGTCAGCGGATCACTGGCGGCGAGTTTGCGAAGGCGACTCTCCAACTCTCGCTGCTTGGTGACATCTTCAGCGATAAGCTCGTACGCATTCAGGTCATCTTGGCCACCGGTCACTTCTTGCCCGCTCACGTGGACCTTCAGAGTCGCGTGGTCCTTTCGCGTCCAGTCCATTTCGATGGGCTCCACTAGCTGTCCCTTGCCAGATTGCTCGAACAATTCGCCGCACTTGGCGAGGTTCCGAATGATGTCACTCCTGAGATTCATCGCCAGGAGTTCTTCTTTCGATGCATATCCAAGCATGCTCACCATCGCTTCGTTCACTTCCAGAAATTTCCCGTCGAGATCACAGTGGCAAATGCCGTAATTCAAATTTCCTGCCAAGGCACGATAGCGTGCCTCCGACCTACCCAATTCCTTCTCCGCTCGATTTCGCTCGTCCCGCAGCGTCTTCTCCTCCTGAGCGCGATGGACGGCCACAGGCAGATGGCTAATGCTACCCATTTCAATACAATCGCAACCGCCCTTTAAAATGAGTTCTGCGACGGTTTCTCGTTTCACGAAGTAGACCAAAAAGATGACAGGAACGGTCTTTTTAAGCTGGCGCAGAATGTCGAAGACCTCCGCTCCTTGCCAGTTGGGGCTGGGGTATTCGGCGAGGATGAGGTCAAAGGACTGCGAACGTAGCCGGTCGGTAAATTGTTCAGGAGTCAGAACAACTTCGGAACTGACAGTGAATCCAACCCTCCTGAGTTCATTCAAACACTTTTCGATGTCCATCGGCGAACGATGAACGAAAAGGACGCGCAAAAAGTGCTGGCGGTCCGTTAGTCCGGCAAGAGAGGTATTTCGTTCGGTTTGTTCAGGTTGAGGCATTCTTTGGCCAGCTTGCATCGAAGGGATAGCCGGGATCACTAGAAACCGTGTAAACGCACCTTATCCACAGGTGTTGCTAACATCTGTCCCGTTTCGCACAACTTTTGGCTTCCTATTGGCTACTACGGCACTTCTGCCGCCCGCGTCCGCAACTGTTCGGCTTGACACACTTCTAATCTCAACGTTCACATATAGTTGGGTCGTCTCCCATGGAAAGAAGGCTCTATGAGCAATCCAGCGACCTACTGATGGCAGCAGGCTTATCTGGCTGCGGTTTTAGAGACGGATAACGACCTGATGTCTTTACGAATTTACAAGGCCCTTGCCGCAATTGAGCAAAGACTCCTCAGTCCGATGGAAGCTATTGAGTAGAGGACCATAGACGACGCTCAAACAGGGCTGCTAACGCTGAAAGTTGAACGGGTAGTTGAGGTACCGGCGCTATTCGTGAAGGACGACTGTCAGAAGAGACTTGTTGATTTTTATTCTGCCATTGTATTCGATCAAGCCTAGTTTCCTAAATTTGGTCATGAACATATTCACGCGCGACCGCGTCGTGCCGATCATCTCCGCCAAGGTCTCCTGTGAAACCTTTTGAAGTATCTTCTCGGACTGGCCTTCCTCACCGTAACGAGCAAGCAGAAGAAGCGTTCGAGCCAGTCTCTTCTCCGTTGAATTGAAGAGTTGATCGACCAAGTCCGCTTCAACTCGGATATTTCGCGCAAGAATGTGCGAAATGAAGCGGTCGGACAGCGCGTGTTCCGTGTGGAGCACCCGCGCCATCTCGTCTTTCTCAATGATAAGGATCGCCGTTGGAACGACGGCGGTCGCTGTCGCCATGCGAAGCTTCTGGCCTGCCATGCCGCCTTCGCCGAAGAAATCACCAGAGCCAAAAATCGCAACCACCGCTTCTTTGCCGCTCTCATTCACTACTGTTAGTTTCACACTGCCGTTCTGGACGTACATTACGCTGTCGGCAGTGTCGCCTTGAGAGAAGATGGTCTGTTTCTTGCGAAACTCCTCTACTCTTCTTGATACTCCGACCGACTGTAGAAAGACCTCTGCGTCGAAGGCACGTTTCTTAAGCTTCATGTTTGGATACCGTTAGGAAATTGAATTCGCTGCGAAGAACGCAGCCTGACTCTGCCCGTAGCGCACAGCTACCCAGGAGACGAAAGCTCAATAAATCTTGAACCACGATAATGAGACCCATCCCAACGGTAATGCTCTGCCACCAAAAGTTCAAGCGACGGCGACGGATGGTGTCCGTAACGAGACAGACCTCGTTCTGTCAAACTTGGCAAGGAGTTGGAAGAATTGGAACAGCGAGTAAAAAATAAGCTGGCGCAATTAGGCGATCAGAAGGCCGCCAAGGCAGAGCCAAAACGTCGTGTAGCTCGTCCGACGTAAGCGTAGGATAGCGTGGTTTTGAGAGAATCACTGCCTTAAACGTTTGAACATCGTGTGGAATCAGCCGCTCAATCATGAAGGATGACGCGTAGAAGCGAATCGTTGACGTGCAACCCGCCGTTGTATTTGATGAATCCCATCTTCCTAAATCTGTTCATGAAGTAGCTGACCCGGCTGCGGGTGGTGCCAACCATTTCCGCCAAGGTCGTCTGGGAAACCTTGGCCACGATTTTCTGTGGCTTTTCGTTGTTTCCGTACCGGGCGATCAGCAACAGTGCGCGGGCCAGGCGTTTCTCGCTCGAATTGAACAGCTGATCGACCAAATCCTCTTCGACGCGCACGTTGCGTTTCAGCATGTGAGCAACAAACCGGTCTGAGAATTCGTGCTCCTCATGAATCACCCGGGTCATTTCCTGCTTCTCGATCTCCAGGACCGACACAGGCCCCATCGCGGTTGCCGTCGAAACTCGCAACGACTGGCCTGAAATGCATCCCTCGCCGAAAAAGTCCCCCGGTTCCAGAAGCGCGATTACAGCTTCCTTCCCGGCCGAAGAATTTACCGTAATCTTAACCACGCCAGTTTGTAGATACAGAACCGAACTACACTTATCGCCCTGCGAAAAAATAACCTGACGCTTCCGATACGGAACGATTTTTCTTTTCACCCCTGCCGATTCCAGATACACACCAGCGTCAAAAGGCCGCGCCGCCTTGGATTTCTTTTTGTCCATGAAACGCCCCTAGAGATTGCTGATGTTAGCAAAGGGACGAGCCTTCTATCCAACAAAATTCGGCGTCTTCCAAATTGAACAAGGTTTAGATAAAGATGGACACTCCTTCCTTCGCAAGGAACTAACAATACGCGGTAAGGCCATTTCTTTCTTGATCTTGTTCAACTGACGAATATCAGACGCTTCTTTACTTTTATTTTTTCTCATTCTCCAACCCTACATCTACGCGCCTCGGATGACTGGTCAATTCGATACTATTCAGCCGTTTCGACATCAGTTTGGGTGGAAATAAGAAGCTGGTCGGTCGTGGGGTTTAGCTCAACGAGATGGCGTGGGGTATAGGGGATAATTAAGGCACTGGGTCAAGGGTCGCCGGATATCCTGCGGATGGTTGGAATCCTTAGACTCGGACTATGGCTACGAATCCCAAATGGGTTCTGGCGTGCAAGAACTGCCGCGCGGAATGCACCTACGAAGTAATCCCGCCTGACACCGAGAGTTAGTTCCTTCCCAAGAGACCACACATGGCAACGAACTTTGCCCACCGATGCGGCATCTGCGGGCATGAATATACCTATCTGCGGAACGATCTTACTTATCGCGACGAAACGATGCCCTCGCGGGCGGAGGAGAGGAAGTGTGGTGCTGGCGAATCTGCGGAACCGCCTGACCGCGCCTTCGGAGCGGCGAAATAGAGTTGAGAATCTGAGAACGAGGTTCGAATGTCCGGGATGTACGAATTACTGTCTGCTAAGACGTTCGCTAGCTGAAGATTTTTTCTGTGACTGCTGTTCGTGCATTTCAGCGAGGACAGCTTGGGATTCTTTGAGGATGGCTTGAAGTTTTTCCAGCAAATACAGTTTTTGCTCGTGACCTTCCGCTTCTCGCATCTGCTTTGAGACGGCGAAGTATTCGTCCTGTAATCTGGCGAATTTCCGGTACGGCATAACCGGATTTTACATCAAGGCCATCGAAGGAGTGAGCGAAAGCTTGTGGGTGTGTCCGATACAAATGCAGCGCTCTGATATTGGACGGGAGCGGAACCGGCCAGGGCGTCCCCAGCCGTGAAGGCATCGCGGCTGTCCGGGTCCGCTTTGCAGGTTGAGCGTCTGGATTGGACATTTTTCACCGCACGGATGTATGTTCGATGCCGCTTTAGAACTCCGATCTAGGCGGTGGCAAGGTGAGCGCGCCAATCCAGGTCCTAATCGCGGACGACTCCGAGGCTATGCGCCGGGCAATTCGGATTCTGCTCCAATCTGAACCCATGTCTATCGCGGGCGAGCTTGCGAGTTTCACCGAACTCGTCGCCGCCCTCGAATCAATGAAGCCTGATGTTGTTTTGATGGATTTGCATATGCCCGGCGAGGAACACGCCGGAATGGTGAAGCAGAGCATGCACGGCACTTGTCTTATTGCGATGTCTCTGTGGGATGACGCGGAAACCCAAAGCCTCGCTGAGAGTTTTGGTGTCGCGCAGTTGCTCAACAAGAGCACGCTCGCCACGACGCTGGTCGATGCGATCCATGAATGCATGAACAAAGCGCGAAAGGCCAGCGTCTAAATTTCAATCAAACGGCCCTTCCTTGTACTCCAATATTCGTCAGCTTTTTATTTACCGCAAATAGAATTTTCGTTGTCAGAGGGTCAGACGGTCCGGCGTCTGTCGCAAATTATTTGCGAGTCGCGTCTGAGCCGTGGCAAAGTCTCGTTGGAGTCCTTTAGCATGAAGCGCAAGCGAAATCACGCGTGGCAATTTCCGCCCGAGATCGAAGCGGTCCTTCGCGCTTCCCCCAATCTCAAACCCTGCAACAGGAAGTACGGTCGAGTCCCGTACGATCAATTCTTCGAACACATCCGCACGGATTGCTGCATGCAATGCTGGGAGCTACTACAGCAGCTTGATCGAGAACACAAAATGATGGCGTATCTGCGATGGCACAAGAATTAGCACCAGTCTATGCTCAGTATTGTTTATAAGAAGAACGGCTGATGCCTCTGGCTGGGTTTGGGCCAAAGAGCGGCGAATAGGCCACCCTGAGACGGGTCCTTGGCGGGCCAGCGAAAGAAACGATGGTAGCAGTCCACGCAACGAAAAGGCTTCAACCCAACAATACTCAGCAGGCCGCGTTCCATTATTCCTCTCCGTTTCGACCTCCGAATTTGTTCGCTATGGCATTCGGGACAATGGACGCATTATTGGCTCTCTCCGATTAAATTAAATGCGGTCGCGAGGGTTGGGCGTGAGGTACCAAAGGTATGCTGTGAGGGTTATTCCACCGACAAGCAATGTCGCCAGCACAGCAATAATCATGGTTAACATCGGTATTTCTGACCCTTGCCGTGCAAATTGAAACGAGGGGGCGCGATTCCTTCGGCAAGGACTCCATGAATTTATTGTCTTTGGGCAAATATTGTCTGCAATACGGCGCATACCGTATGAATTCCTACGCCAGTCCCTAGGAGAGTCAATCCGAGGAAGGTTGTGTTTTCTTGCTCGCGTCAGAAAATTTATCATCAGACGAGTTCTTCGCCATACGCTTGGCGATAAACCTGTCAAGAGCGAGGCATAGAAGGACAGTCGTGACAACCGCGCCGAAAATTGCCGCGTCACTAAAGGCCATGTTGTTCGCGAGCGTCTATCTTTCTGTCAGTCGCGTCTATCCGGTGTTTTCATTAGAGCCTGTCAGTTTGCCCTGAGGCAAGGTTGTCCGTCATGGGCGCTTGAGGCATAAAGCCCGATGTTGTTCTGGTACAATCTGCCAAACCAGCCACCGGGGTGCCTATGCCGGTCGTTGCTCTCGCTTTCCACGAACACCTAGCGATGGAAAAATTAAACGATTACTACCGTTCGCCAAATGCGTCGGCGCGGAGTGAAACTCGGGCGATAGCTTGCAAGAACTGTGCGTTGTCGTTTGCAGTTCTTCTTGTGAACCGCGATGACAAACAGAACGCAAACTACATCGACAACCTGCGAAATTCGATTGCAGCAGATTGCATCCGTGGACTCCACCGGGACGAATACAAACTGAATGTCGATTGGGCTTCGTAAAAGACCCAACTAAGAAACAACGATAAAATCAAACATCCGCGAATTTTCCGCGCGGAATCAGTCTACTTTGCCGTCAAGGCTCGATCTTGCGGAGCGTGGATTAGTCGAATGCTGTTTCTTGCGGACTTCTTCCAGCCCAGCAGCGGATGTCGGTGGTTCGATTTGGTCGCAGGCGGTTACAATCGCGCCTGCCAGTCGGGCGATATTAGCCCAGGTTTCCGGCTCGCCCTTGAGCGGCAAGCGTGCTGTTCCGGGTAGCGTAGCGCTGGCATCGCCGGTCCAGGAGCGCACTGTGGTCACGCCAGGCTGTGTAATTTAAAGCCTTAAGGCTGGCAAGACTCACGTTGCGCGGTAAAAAAGCTGTGCGTGCGTGTACACGGATTCCTTTTTGCATCCAGGACACGCTCGCTTTTCATCGGCTTGAATTTGCGGTCGGGGAACGATGCGGAATGGATCGCGGTGAGCTTACGGGAGAAATGCAGACCCCGATCCCCCAACCCGATTCCCTTTAAAAATCTCGGAAGGAACGTCGTGTTTTCACGAATTGCGGTGTCGGATTGGATTCGGAACAGACAGCACACTGTGCATGCCCGGCATCGCCGACGAACGACGCTGCACGTGATGAAGAAGGCGGCGTGATTTATTTCGCCTTCAAATACGCCGCTTCGATCTTCTCAAGTGCCGCACGCATTTGTTTGATGGAAGCTCGACCGTAATGCTTGTCGGTAACGTTTCGCGGCGAGTGCCGCATGATGTCGGCGCGGAGCGTGTAGTCGATGCCCGCGTCCTTCATTGCGGTGTTGAGGCCACGACGGAAAGCGTGCATTTGAACCGGAAAAGTGATCCCAGCTTCACGGCATGCGGGTTGCACCTTTTCGAGGATGATCCTTTCAAAGATAATCGGCACTTGCGCCGAGTAGGCTTGATGGAAGATGAATCCACCGCCCGAGTTCCGCTTACGATGTGCCTCCAATTCCTTCACCACTGTCTTCACGATTACGACTGGAACTTTACTCGCTTTCGTTTTTGTGTCCTCGACGATCTGACGGTTAACGACGGTGCGTCGAACGTGGAGAAGCCCGGCTTTGTCGTAGTCCTCCCACCTCAATCCCTTAATTTCCTCCATTCGCAGACCTGTGAAGAATGCGATTAGGAATGCCGTTCGCATCGTGTGTTCCCAGTCGTCGCTATCATCCCTCGATTTAAGGGCACCTATCAGCCTCTTCACATCCGGGAGCGTGTAAGCGTACGTTTCCGATTCCTTCCCGGTCATAACCAAAGAGTCGCGGACGGGATTGAAGTCAACCAGTCCTTCACCAACTGCGGCGCGGAGTGCACCTGAAAGAAAGTTCCGAACGTGACGATACGAAGAAGTCGCTCGAACATCGTCCCCATCTGCCGCGAGCAACGCTTTAAAAAGTCGATTGATGTCAGGGGTTCGAACGTTTCGTAGCTGTATGTCGGGGATAAGGTCGCGGATGATATTGTAATCACGACGGTAGGTTTTGAGCGTGATCTTCCGAACTGGACGACCATTTGTTCCGAATCCTGCCGCCAGGTAGGACTGGAGGTAGGCTTTGAGAGAGTCAGCGGACATCCCTTCACGCTTTCCTGCATTAATCGGTGCGAGCTTCTCGTCAGCCATCGCGCGAATCGTCTGCGGTGGGTTGCCATCGTGAGAAGGACGGAATTGAGCCACGGGAGCAAGCTTGTGATACATGATCTTGCGAGTCGGCACGCCGTTCTCAACCACGTTCTCCCGCACCTTCAAGTACCACCACTTACCGCTTATGCGGATTGAGCCTCTTTGCATGGTTGTCTCCCGAGTCCATTATACCGTCACGTGGGCATAGGCTGGGCATAGAAACACGAAACAGCCAATAAACACGCCTCATTATAGATATTGACAGGGCTTCGAGAGAGCCCTCCCTTTCTTTTGTAGCCCCTTTGTAGCCTTTCTTGTCGGTCCGTCCTTTTCGTAAGCCTTTCCTTTGGTCGGACTTTCTTTTTGGAGACGTTTCTTTTACATTCGATGACCGCGCGACGAGGTAGCATAGGGTCGCTCGAACGAGACAGGAAAGGACGTCATCCATGAAACTTCAATTTCTAGCAGGCGCCGCATGCCTGGCTTTGTTCACGGCGATGCCGATGCTGGCCGCCGATACGACGCTGACCGGATACATCGCCGATAGCAAGTGCAACGCCGCCGCGGCGCACGAAGGCGCGCGGGAATGCACGATCAAATGCGTCAAAGAGGGCGCAAAGTACGTGTTCGTCAGCGATGGAGACAAAAAAGTCTACAGCCTTGACGATCAGAGCAAAGTCGCCGAACACGCCGGACACCACGTGACCGTCACCGGTTCCGTCGACGGAGACTCCTTGAAGCTCAGCAGCATCGCGATGGCGTCGCCGAAAACCAAGTAAGACCAACGATCTAAATCCACAAGGGTAAGGCGCGTCACGAGTAACCTGCTTGCCGAAACATCCAGTTCCTGCGCCTTGTTCGAACTCACGGCGCAGCGATTCCGTGTTTTGAGGTTTGGGCGTCAAGTCTAACCCTCCGATATTTTCTCCCCTGTTTTGCTTTTGAGGCGGCCGCAATTTCCGCTACGATGTTGGCTCGCCCATGACCACGATCCTTTTGCGCGCCGCCAAAGCCCTGACACCGACCGCGGAGATCTCCGACGCGGGGATCCTCATCCGCGACGGCGTGATCGAAGCGGTCGGCTCGCGCGCGGACCTCAGCTTGCCCGAGAGCGCGATTGAAGTTGCCGCGCCGGATCAGATCGCGATTCCCGGCTTTGTCGACGTCCACATCCACGGCGCAGGCGGCCGCGACGTGATGGAGGGAACCGACGAAGCGCTTGCGACGGTCACGCGAACCGTGGCGAAACGCGGCACAACCTCGATCGTTGCCACGACAGTGACCGCGAGTCCGGACGATATTTGCCGTAGCGTCGAAGGCATCGCGCGCTTCATGACGACGCAACACCGCACCGAAGAAACTCGCGCCGAAATCCTCGGAGTCCATTACGAAGGACCGTTCATCAGCGCAGCGCGCCGCGGCGTACATCCCAAGGAATGGGTCACGCTTCCTACCGCCGACTTGCTCGATCGCATTGTCAACGCGGCTGCCGGCAATGCGCGCATCCTTACGATCGCGCCGGAATTGTTTGGCGCGATACCGTGCATCGACGCAGCTCGCAACGCAGGCATCGTCGTCGCGATGGGCCACACCGACGCAACCTACGAACAGGCGCGCGTGGCGATCGCGCATGGAGTGCATCACGCCGTTCACGTCTACAACGCGATGCGGCCTTTCTCGCATCGCGACAGCGGTGTGATCGGCGCTGTGCTTACGTCGCCGGAGGTTTCCGCCGAATTAATTGCCGACGGCGTTCACGTCGAAGAAGCTGCGATGCGTTTGCTGCTGCAAGCCAAAGGTGCGGGCTGCGTGATCCTGGTGAGCGATGGTATTTCGGCAACCGGAATGCCCGACGGACAATACAGCCTTGGAAAATTCGAGGTGACCGTCGCCGATGGCGTCGCGCGCAATTCCGAAGGAAAGCTCGCTGGCAGCACACTCACTCTCGATCGCGCGCTTCGCAATATCGTCGCGATGGGATGGTCGCTCAGCGACACCGTTCGGATGCTCACCGCGAATCCGGCGAAATTGCTCGGACTCGAATTCAAGAAAGGCGCGCTGCGCACCGGCGCCGACGCCGACATCGTTCTGCTGAACGAGACGCTGGAAATCACCAACGTCTGGGCGCGCGGCGTCCCACTCAACTGAAAACGCTCGAACGCGGAAACGCTGTTTTATGTTCCGGTTATTCCCGCACCCCCTTATTGTTCGTAAGTGTCGTAGATGCTGAGGGTGAAGTCCTTTTGAATCACACACTTTCGCACGTGTTGATTCTGCTCGCTTTAGATCACGGCGGCGAAGTGGATAACGCTCCTCGGAAATTCCCAAAACGGAACTTGCGTACTTGCAGCTCGAAATCCAATTTCCGCTGCTCTCGATTCACGAATAGCAAACGCGAGGAGGGGCGGTCGAATGAAAAGTCTCGATGCTTGCGTGGTGCGCGGAAAAGAAAAACAGATCTGTGATTTGATGATACGACTTGCACAAGGCGAAATCCTGAGAGCTGATTTGTGTGACTCGGAGGCAAGTGCGGAAGAAAGACGGAAAGAAGCGATTGTTGTCGTCCGGGCGAGCTGGGGCGCAGCGGCGCTGCGCGCCTACACGAAACCAGCGCGCGATGGGTGCTTAGGAATGCGGCGCACGGACCCAATGCATGGGCGGAAGTGGATCAGGGGTTGAGGGGAACGTTGAGTTCGTGGGCTAGTTGGGTGGCGTTGAAGGGGCTGCAGGCGATGTAGCGGTCGCCGACTTGAAGCGTGGGGACTTTGCGTTTGCCGTTGTTGGCTTTCATTACGATTTCTTCGGCGTCTTCGTCTTCCTCGATGTTGACCTCGCGAAAGACAACGCCCCGCTGCGTCAAGAACGATTTCACGCGACGGCAATCGGGACACCAGTTCGTGGTGTACATCGTAATGGGTTCCATCAGACCGTTGATTGATGCATGTGGAGATTATTCGCCGGGAACAGCCACGCTGTGTTGCCGCCGCGCGACTTGAATTCGAATCAGCGAGCGCTGCAACGCGATGGCCGCACGGCCCCAATCGATGTCGGGATCGTTCGCCGCTGCCGCCAATCTCTCTTCAGCGCGTTTCTTCGCCCGCTCGGCACGCGCGACGTCAATCTCTTCGGGTCGCTCGGCGGTTTCCGCAAGCACGGTGACGCGCTCACCCAAAACTTCCGAAAAGCCGCTGATGATCGCGATCGGAGCGGACTGCCCGCCGTTCTTCGTCCTATAACTCAGCTCGCCGATACCAAGTTCGGTGATCAACGGAGCGTGGTCCGGCAGTACGCCCAACTGGCCGTCGGCGCCGGGCAGCGTGACTTCTGTCACGGATTCGCGAAGCATTTGCCGCTCCGGGGTGACGATGATCAGTTCGATGGAATCAGCAGCCATTTTTTATCGTGAACCTTTGCCTCAATCTAAAGTGACCAGCTTAAGTGATCGGCCCTAAGCGGCCGGATTTAAGCGATCGGATTAAGCGGTCGCCTTCATCTTCTCGGCCTTTTCCAGCGCCTCTTCGATCGTGCCAACCATGTAGAAGGCCTGCTCGGGAACATCGTCGTACTTGCCGCCGACGATTTCCTTGAAGCTGCGCACGGTGTCTTCGATCTTGACGTATTTGCCTTCGAGGCCGGTGAACTGCGCGGCGACGAACATTGGCTGCGACAGGAAGCGCTCGATTTTACGCGCACGAGCTACGATGCGCTTGTCTTCGTCGGACAATTCTTCGATACCGAGAATCGCGATGATGTCCTGCAAGTCTTTGTAGCGCTGCAGAATCGATTTTACGCTGCGCGCGACGGCGTAATGTTCGGCGCCGACAATGCGGGGATCGAGAATGCGCGAGTAGCTGGCGAGAGGGTCAACGGCGGGATAAATACCGCGCTCGACGATCTGACGACTGAGGTTCGTGGTTGCGTCGAGGTGCGCGAAGGTCGCGGCCGGGGCAGGGTCGGTGTAGTCATCGGCAGGAACATAAATCGCCTGCACCGAAGTGATCGATCCGGACTTCGTGGAGGTGATGCGCTCCTGCAATTCGCCGATTTCGGTGTTGAGGTTCGGCTGGTAACCGACGGCGCTCGGCATGCGGCCCAGCAGCGCGGAGACTTCGGAGCCAGCTTGCACGAAGCGGAAAATGTTGTCGATGAAGAGGAGCACGTCGAGATGCTCTTCGTCGCGGAAATATTCGGCGACGGTCAGACCTGTGAGGCCAACGCGGAGACGCGATCCGGGCGGCTCGGTCATCTGTCCATAGATCAACGCGGCGCGCGACTTTTCGGAATTGCCGGGGACAATGACGCCGCCTTCCGACATTTCGAGCCACAAGTCGTTTCCTTCACGGGTGCGTTCGCCGACGCCGGCGAACACCGAGACCCCGCCGTGTTTCATGGCAACGTTGTGAATCAATTCCATGATCAAAACGGTTTTGCCGACGCCCGCGCCGCCAAACAACCCAATTTTTCCGCCCTTGAGATAGGGCTCGATGAGATCGACGACCTTGATTCCGGTCTCGAACATTTCCAAAGTGGTGGACTGCTCTTCGAGGCTCGGCGCCGGACGATGAATCGCGTAGTGCTTGTCGCTCTTCACTGGGCCAAGTTGATCGACAGGCTTGCCAAGAACGTTCATTACCCGGCCAAGCGTCGGACGCCCGACGGGGACAGTGATGCCGTCGCCGGTGTCATACGCCTTCATGCCGCGAACCATGCCTTCGGTCGGCTCCATCGCGACCGCGCGGACGCGGCCTTCGCCGAGATGCTGTTGCACCTCGACGATCACGTCGAGCGGCTCGGGGATGTTGAACCCTTCGCTCGTGATGCGAACGGCGTTGAAAATTGCTGGTAGATGTCCGCCTTCAAATTCGATGTCGAGCACTGGTCCGATGACCTGGACCACATGTCCAATCGCTTTTACGTTGTCTGGCATTACGTTCTCCTAGCTCGGACGCTGTGACTAGTGACTAGTGACCGGTTATGCGCGATCAACTTTGCTCGAAGCGATCGCCAAGCCATGCATCAACCGTCCGACTGAATCACATTCCGCATCAATCCGGGCGAAGTCCTCTGACGAAATTTCCCTTCAGGTCACGGCTCAATAGCATGAAATATCTTGTTTCTTCCAGTTCGCCGCGTGCGATCTGCATCACGCGAAGAAATTCTTTCGTTGTTCCTCTGCCAAATCCCTCAGCCACGTTGGCGGCGACAGCTGAAGAGGAGCGCCGAACCTGCGAAACGATTCCGTACTGGTCCGCACTCGGATAGGCTTTCGTCATCTTGAATGCCAGCGACGTATGTTCATGTGCCTTTTGCCAAACATCAAGTTCTCGAAAACTTTTAATATTCACTTGCCACCACTCAATTCGCGCCTGCTTCGCTAACTCCCCCAGTCATTAATCACCAATCACTTTCCGTAATTTGCGCCGCTGACGATTTCGATGATTTCGGTGGTGATCGCCGCCTGACGGACCTTGTTCATACGCAGCGTCAAAGCCTCGATGACTTCGCCGGCGTTTTTCGTGGCCGCTTCCATGGCGGTCATGCGCGCCGCGTATTCGGAAGCCGACGATTCCAGCATCGCGCGCAAAACCTGGGTTTCGATATAGCGCGGCAGTAGCTTGTTCAAGAGCTGCTCAGCCGGCTGTTCGTAGATGTAGTCGATCTGGGCGCTGTCCCGCTCGGCAGGTTTCTTTTCGTGTCCTGCGTGAGGATCGTTCTTCGCGTCCGGCGCTTCGACAGTCTTTTCGATTGGGAGCAGCTTTTCGACTGCGAGATTGGAGGCGATGACGCTCTTGAACTCGCTGAAAATAATATAGACCGCGTCGATCTTTTCCTCGACGTACAGCTGCGTGGCGAGATTCGCGATTTCGCGCGCGGTCTTGAACTCAACGCGCGCCAGCACGTTGATGTACTCGCCCGCGAAGTTGAATCCGGCTTTCTTGAGCGAGTCGCGCCCCTTCTTGCCCACAGGGATCGTGACGATCTTCTTGCCGTCGTTCGCACGGAAAAATTCGATCGCTTTGCGCAGAATGTTCGCGTTGAACGCGCCAGCCAACCCGCGTTCGCCGGTCAGCACGATCGCGAGAATATTTTTCTCTTCGCGCTGCGCCATCAACGGATTCGAAACGTCCTGAATCCGCGACATGACCGAGCGCAGCAGCCGTGCCAATTCCTGCGCGTACGGCCGCGCCGCCAAAGCCGCTTCCTGCGCACGCCGCAATCTCGCTGCCGCGACAAACTTCATCGCGCGCGTGATCTGCTGGCTGCTCTTTACAGAGCGGATGCGGCGCCGAAAATCGAGAAGTGTGGCCATGAGTGTGTGCTAGCGCGAAGCGTATTCGTTCTTACTTCGCGGCAGCAACCGCTTCCTTCTCCGACGTCGTGAATCGCTGCTTGAATTCGCCGACGGCTTTCTTGATTTCGGCCTTGATCGCGTCGTCGAGCGCTTTTTTCTCGGCAATCGATTTCAGGATGCCGGAGTAGCTGGTCTCGACGAACTGCAAAAATTCCTCTTCGAAGCGCCGCACATCAGGCACCGGGATCGAATCGAGCGGTCCGGTCGTCGCGACGAAAATAATCAGTACCTGTTTTTCCACCGACAGCGGCGCGTACTGATCTTGTTTCAGCGTTTCCGTTAGCCTCTGCCCGCGGCCGAGCTGCGCCTGCGTCGCTTTGTCGAGCTGATCAGCGCCGAACTGCGCGAACGAAGCTAGGTCGCGATATTGCGCCATGTCCAATCGCAGCGAGCCGGCAACCTGGCGCATCGCCTTGATCTGGGCGTTGCCGCCGACGCGGCTGACCGAGATGCCGACGTTGATCGCGGGACGAATGCCGGCGTTGAACAAGTCGGCTTCGAGATAAATCTGGCCGTCGGTGATGGAAATTACGTTCGTCGGGATATAGGCCGAGACGTCGCCGGCTTGCGTTTCGATGACCGGCAACGACGTGAGCGAACCGCCGCCGAGCTTATCGTTCAATTTCGCGGCGCGCTCGAGCAAGCGCGAGTGAAGATAAAACACGTCGCCAGGGAACGCTTCGCGGCCGGGCGGACGGCGCAGCAACAAGGAAATCTCGCGGTAGGCCTGCGCGTGCTTCGAAAGATCGTCGTAGAAGGTGATCGCGTGGCGCTTGGTGTCGCGGAAAAATTCGCCCATCGCGCACGCGGCGTAGGGAGCGATGTACTGCACGGAAGCGGGCTCGGACGCGGAAGACGCGACGACGATGGAGTAATCCATCGCTCCTGCATCGGTGAGAACCTTTACTACCTGCGCAATCGTCGAGCGCTTTTGCCCGATCGCGCAGTAGATGCAGATCATGTCACCGCCCTTCTGGTTGATGATGGTGTCCAGAATGACGGCGGTCTTTCCGGTCTGGCGGTCGCCGATGATCAGCTCGCGTTGGCCGCGACCGATCGGAATCATCGAGTCGATAGCTTTTATACCGGTCTGCACCGGTTCGCGCACCGGCTGGCGATCGAGAACCCCCGGCGCGATTTTCTCAAGCGGATTGCGCTGCTTCGCCTGAATCGGGCCCTTGCCATCGAGCGGTTCGCCGAGCGGGCTGACCACGCGGCCGATCAACGCTTCGCCGACGGGCACGGACATAATCGTGTTGGTGCGCTTGACGGTGTCGCCTTCTTTCAATTCGACGGTTTCGCCGAGCAGCACCGCGCCGACTTCAGATTCTTCGAGGTTGAGCGCGATTCCAAAAACGTTGTGCGGAAACGCCAGCATCTCGCCGGCCATGACTTTATCGAGCCCGTGGATGCGTGCGATTCCGTCGCCGACGCTGATGATCGATCCGACTTCGTCGACCGCCACGGTCTGTTCGTAGTTCGCGATCTGTTCGCGAAGAATCTTGCTGATTTCGTCCGCTTTTATATTCGCCATTCGCGCTCCGTAGCTTTGCCTGAATCTTTATTTTCGGCGGCTGGTCTCTCGAGCCATTTTCAGCAGCCACAACAAACGTGCGTGCATCTTTTTGCCTTACTCGGAACTCAGCTTCGCTCGCATCCGATTCAAACGATTTCGCACCGATCCGTCGTAAATCGCGTCGCCGATCCGCACGACGACTCCGCCGAGCAGCTCCGGGTTGAGCGAATATTTCGGCTCGACGCGTTGTCCGGTCATCCGCTCCAGGGTGAACGCAAATTCCGCCTTCTGCGTCGCGCTCAGTTCAATCGCGGATGAAATCTCCGCCTTGGCGATGCCTTGCCGCTGCCGCACGACTTCCTGAAACGATTCCACGATCTCGGGCAGGACGTGCATCCGGTTGTGATCGGCGACGAGGAAAAGGAAATTGCGGATGATCTTGCTCGCGCCGATTCGCGCGACGAGCTTTTCGATCACGCCGTGCTTTGCTCCGCGATCGACCGCGGGGCTCGCGAGAAAATTCCTCAGCTCCGCGGATTCCGCGTAGGCGTCGCGAAATTCATGGAGCTGTTTCAGCGCGGGATCGGCCGCGCCCTGCGCCAAAGCAATGTCTGCAAGCGCGTTGGCATATTGGAGGCTTGCCGACTTCAATTCGGTCTCCCCGCGAGGCCCTTGACGAAGGCGCTGACCAGCGCTTCCTGAGCTTGCGGCGTGAGCTGTTTTGCGAGTAGCGATTCCGCGCCGTCCACAGCGAGGTTCGCGGCCAGTGCTTTTAGTTCCAGACGGGCGGCGCGCTCGGCTGCGTCGATCTCTGCGGCCGCTGCCGCTTCGATTTTTTCGGCGTCGCTCAGCGTGGCGTTGCGGATGCGCTCCGCTTCGGCGGCGGCTTCGCGCTGCGTGAGCGCGCGCAACTGCGCAATTTCGTTCTCGAGCTTCGCCAGTTTTTGCTCGGCCTCGCGAAGCATTCGGTCGGCTTCGGCTTTCGCTTCGGTGGCTTTCTTGATCGCGGCGCTGATGGAGTCCGCTCGCCGGTTGAAGAACGGAGGTAGCAATCTGCCGAACACCCAGATCAGCGCGCCGGCAACGAGCGCGAAGTTGATCCATTTGAAGAGATCTGTCGCGTGCTCGTTTGGCGCGGCACCTTCCGCCGCGTGCGCGCTGACGACGCACAAAAGCATCGCCGACACCACGCACAAGATCAGTTGGGCTCGATGTCCTGTCATGAAACCTCTCTGACTGGGCTGATGGGTTGTGAAGGGGGAACCTGGATGACTCGCCGTGCGATTTCGGTCGCGAGTTGCGAGACGCTGGTCTCGATATCCTGCTTGGCGGCTTCGAATTCTCGCGTGACGCGCTGTTTCGCGCTCGCGACGTGACCCGCGGCTTTGTCGCGAGACTGCTTCAACGAGGCGGCACGATCGTCGAGCAGTTTTTTTCGCGCGCCCTCCTGCTCGGCGTAAACCTTGGCGCGCGCCTGCCTCAGCGCGTCTTCGTACTGCTTTACTTTTTCCGCCGCGGCAGCTTGCGCGGATTCCGCGGCCTTGCGCGCTCCCGCGGTTCGCGCGTCGCGCTCCGCCATAACCTTCAGCAGCGGAGTAAAAAACAGCGTGCGCATCATCACGTAAAACACGATAACGATCAGGACTGTAGGCACAGCCTGAAGGAAGAGTTCGCCAAGTTGGTGAACAATCGCTTGCATTTAACTTGTGTCGCCTGAACCTCAGGATTGGCGGCCGCGCCGAGCACTCGACCTGGGAATGAGCGCTTCGGTGGGCCAAGAAACGCCCGCGTTAGACAATGATTTTATAGCATCCGCGCGTCACAACGTCAATTCACGCGGCAGGGCAGAACTGCACTACAAGCCATCCTGTTGATAACACTCAAGCCCCCAAATGGGGACGACGTTAGCGATGGCGACGGCGCAGCAAACTCCGGCCCGTTTGTGGCTTATTGCTTGGCCGCTCCGGTAGCAGGCGTGGTACTTGCCGGCGTCGAGGCTGCGGCGGGCGATTTGCCGCCGGCCGCGTCATACACAAACCGGATGATGACCGGCGAATTGCTTCGTCCCATCGTCAAGTGCAGCGTCTCATAAAGCTGAGTACCGTCGTAGGAGAGCTCGTAGCTTCGACTCATTTTGCCGCCACGCGGGCTCTTTTCGTCGGTGACGAGCTGCTTGCCATCCCAATGGGCTGCGATTTCCTGATAATTGGCGTCTTTCGATTTCTGGATTTTCCGCCCGTCAGTGAACAGCGCCCGCTTGCGCTGCTGATCGTCGAAGAGGTCGACTTCGGAGTCCTTGGAGACCTCCGCAACGGTCAGTTTATTGGATGGATTGACTAACTCCTGCATCTTCTGACGCTCGTCGTCGCTTTCGCCTTGGTTCCCCATTCGCCGACCGCCTAGGCCGCCGCCCGGGTATCCCATTCTGGGACCGCCACCTCCGTAACCACCGTTGCTGCTGCTTTGGCGGGACCGGGCTTCTTGAAGCTTTTGAGCGGGGTCGTCGCTATCGCTCCGGTTGAAAGCCCACTCACCAAAAATGTTGCTTCTGGTCGGGAGCTGCGGCTTTTGGACTTGCGGACGAGGCGGGGGCGCCGGGTCTTGCGACGGCGTTCCGCCCATGGGGCCGGGAGGGGCTTGAGCCCGGACCGGCGCGCTTATCGCCACGTAAGTCATTAATAATAATACTGTTAGGCAGAATCGAGGACCGATTGCGCTCGCTTGGGTCAGATTGGTTTGATTCATGATGGTTTCACCACGTAAGAGTCCGTTCCCTGCGTCGCTCGACTAAGTTCCCCTGAGTAAGAAGGAAATCGGGCGTGAATCGATGTCCGCGATTTGCGGTCTAGTGCGGCCGCCATGCGGCGCCTGCTTGAGCTCGCTATTTCCCCAGCCAGGAGTCGATTTCGCTCGCTCGCCGGAGCAGGCCTAGCGCTCCGAGCTTACGAAAGTTCGCGGCGCGCTCGCGGTAGCCGTACGCGCCTGCCGGCAGAATCGCTAAAAAGGGCACCTTCGCATCGCGCGCGGCCAACGCATCGTCAATATTGTCACCGACATAGACGGCGAGGGAAGGATCGCGGCTCGCCAGAATCCTCAGCAATCCGTCCGGAGCCGGCTTTCCGCGCTCAACGTCGTCCATGGTAATCACCGAGCGAAAGTGCTTGGTGTGCGGCCACTTGTCAAACGTGAAGGCAAATTCACGCCGCGTGCGCCCGGTGAAGAGGTGCAACTCGTATTTCGAAGCCCACCGCATCAACTGCTTCGGCGTAATCACGAATTTTTCGTTGTGGACGTTACCCGGACGCTCGTTGGTGCCCCAATAAAATTTCTCAAAAGCCGTGCGCGCCTGATCATACGTCGTCGGCCTGCCCAGCGCGGTAACCCAGTTCGCCGTCATCCGCCAGTCGTCGTTGTGGCCGGGCTTGCTCTTCCATTTGTGCAGGTCGGCATAGGTAACGCGCTTGCCGCTCAGGTGGCGCACGGTTTCGAGCGCCGACCGCCAATACGTGGCGCGCACATCGATCAATACTCCATCGATGTCGAAAATCAAAATCCTAGGATGAAGCGTGCCCTTCGCCTTGCGTACAGACTTGCGGGTCCTTTTGACGGGACTACGTTGGGACTTTTTCTTGGTCATTTCGTGGGTGGAATCAAAGAGCTGGAATAACAGCCGATTCGCCGCAAGCGCAACACTGAAGCAGAATTCACATAGCGACGCCGGATCATCGAGTTTCGCCGTACTCGCCGTCGATCGTCAAGCGAACCGTTTCGCCACCCTGTCGCGGGAAAAATCTCCCGATCGTCATCGCGTGCGCGGTCAACGCGATGATCGGCTGGGGGAGCCAGATCGCCGTCGCTTTGTCGTGGGTTACCACCGTCGCTTCGAGCCCGTCCGTTTCGGGCATCGGCACGTCCGTGAAGACGAGATCGAATTGCCGCTTCTCCAGCGCCGCCGGCGCTTCGGCGCCGTTGCCCGCCACGACGGCGTGATGCCCGCGCTTTTCGAGCAGCCGCACGGCGAGCCGCTGATTGACGGCGTTGTCTTCGGCGAGCAGCAACCTCAGCGACGCCGAACGCCGCACAACCGCGTCAAGACATCTCTCTTGTTTTCAGCGTTTAGCGTTTAGCGTTTAGCGTCTAGCGTTTTGCTTTTTACTTTTTGTTTGACGTTTATAAATTCTGAAGACTCGCTCGCCGACTCCAACCGTTCCAACTTGGAATGCCCCTTTTCCCAGTTTCCGAATTGGGCAGCCCGCTCCCGCTCCGGTTGCCCCCGCTTCCACCGCGTTGCTACAATATTTCCGCACGCGCCACACCAGCACCAAACGCCGCCTTACAAGCTCATGTTTTCGAAGTAGGGGCACGGCAAGCCGTGCCCGACTGAAGCGCGCGGCCCGAAAGAATCAGGAGATCGCCATGCCCGCATACAGCGGCGTCGACTTTATCGACTTCGATTCGCAGCTCAACGACGAAGAACTTCTCGCCCGCCAGTCGGCCCGCCAATTTGTCGAAGCCGAAGTCATCCCCATCATCGAAAAGCACAGCCGCGAAGGCACGTTTCCGAAGCATCTCGTGCCGCAACTCGGCGAACTCGGCTTCTTCGGCGCGAGTCTTCACGGCTATGGCTGCGCCGGCATGTCCAACGTTGCCTACGGACTTGTCACGCAGGAACTCGAGCGCGGTGACTCTGGCCTCCGCAGTTTCGTCTCCGTGCAAAGCGCGCTCGTCATGTATCCGATCTACGCCTACGGCAACGACGCGCAGAGAGACAAATGGCTCCCGCTGCTCGCGCAGGGCAAAGTGATCGGTTGTTTTGGATTGACCGAACCGCAATTCGGCTCGAATCCCGGCGGCATGCTGACGCGCGCCGTGAAAAAAGGCGCGACGTATGTTCTCAATGGCGAAAAAATGTGGATCACCAGCGGCTCCATCGCTGACGTCGCCGTTGTGTGGGCCAAATGTGAAGACGAAAAGGTCCGCGGCTTCCTGGTGGAAAAAGGCACGCCCGGTTTCAAAGCGTGGGACGTTCACGGCAAATGGTCGCTGCGCGCCAGCGTGACATCCGGGTTGTCGTTCACCGACTGCGAAATCCCAGAAGCAAACTTACTTCCCGGAGTCGTCGGACTAAAAGGCCCGCTGGGCTGCCTGAATCAAGCCCGCTACGGAATCGGCTGGGGCGCGCTCGGTGCTGCGATGGCCTGCTACGATACAGCATTGCAATACGCAAAAACGCGCAAGCAATTCGCCAACAAACCCATCGCCTCGCACCAACTCGTTCAGGAAAAATTAGCCTGGATGATCACTGAAATCGTAAAAGGCCAGCTCCTCGCCCTTCACGTCGGGCGCCTCAAAGACAAAGGCAAAATCGACCATACCCACATCTCGATGCTGAAAATGAACAACGTCGCCATCGCCCTCGATACCGCCCGCAAAGCCCGCGACATCCTCGGCGCCAACGGCATCGTCGACGACTACTGCATCATGCGCCACATGAACAACCTCGAATCCGTCTACACCTATGAAGGCACCAACGACATCCACAAACTGGTGATCGGCGAAAAAATCACCGGCATCGCCGCCTTCGTCTAACCACGGCTCCAAATGTTCAGGGGCCCTGCACCCTCCGATTTTGAGGGTGCGGGTTTTCCCCAGCGCCGCTCCAAACGCCGCATCCATCTCCGTTGTAACCTTCCTCCTCCCGATGTATCGTTCTCCCTCGCAGGAGCTCAGTCGAAAAATGTCCTCACACCGCATCCGCATCTTCGTCGTCACCCTGATCGCGCTCTTAATCTCATCGGCCGCCGCCCAGGCCCAACGCACTCCGCCCTCTTCCCCGCCCGATCCCGCCAAACCAAAAATCCGCGCCATCACCGCCTTTGTCAATCTCGACCGCACGAAATACCAGCAACAAATCACCGACGCGATGAAGATGCTGAAATACGCCCGCACTCTCCTCGAATCGCGCGGCTACAGAGTGCAAGGCGTCCGCATCTCCACCCAACCCTTCTCCGAATACACAAAAGGGCTCACAACCGAGCAAGCCATCGACTTCTTCCATTCCTACGAAGCCCTCGCCGAACAACAACAATTCGCCGCCAGCATCGGACCCGCGATGCTTAACGCCAACGATCCTGACTCGCAAGCCGATCTGCTCGCCGAAATTCTCGCTAACACAAAATCCCTGAACGCTAGCCTCGTTGTCGCCGGTGACGACGGCGTCCGCTGGCGCGCCGTAGGCGCCGCCGGGCGCGTGATAAAGCGCCTCGAAGACACCGAGCATAGCCAGGCCAATTTCCGCTTTGCCGCAATCGCCATGGTCCTGCCGCTCACTCCATTCTTTCCCGCCTCTTACAGCAGCGGCTTCGGCCACCAGTTTGCCATCGCCCTCGAATCCGCCAACACCGTCAACGCCGTCTTCAAAGATTCGCAAGACCTCAACGCCGCCCGCCAGAAACTCACCGACACGCTCGCCACAATCGCCTTCGACCTCGAATCGCAAGCCCAGCGCATCGACCGCGACACCGGCTGGGCCTACGTCGGCATGGATCTCTCACCCGCGCCAATGAAAGACGTTTCCATCGGCGCCGCGCTCGAAGATCTTACGCAGCAGCCCTTCGGCTCCTCCGGCACGCTTACCGCCGCGGCCACCGTCACCGCCGCCATCCGCGACGTCCACGTCAAGCGCACCGGCTACAACGGCCTCATGCTCCCCATCCTCGAAGACACGCGCCTCTCACAACGCTGGAGCGAAGGCAACGTCTCCCTCGACGGCCTCCTCAGTTACAGCGCCGTCTGCGGCACCGGCCTCGACACCGTGCCCCTCCCAGGCGACATCACCGAGCAGCAACTCGACCTCATCATCGGCGACATGGCCTCCCTAGCCTTCAAGTGGCACAAACCGCTCTCCGCTCGCCTATTGCCAGTTGCAGGCAAAGCCGCCGGCGACGCCACCGAATTCGACGACCCCAACCTGGTCAACGCTACCATCCAACCACTAACCCACCGCTGAACGTCGCAAAAAATGCCAACGATCCTGATCATCGGCGCCACCGGCACCGTCGGTCGACAACTCGTCTCCGAACTCCTCGCCTCCAACATCCAAATCCGCGCGCTACTCCGCAATCCCGGCACCGCCCCTCTCCCAGGTGAAGTCGAAGAATTCCGCGGCGATCTAACTGCCCCCGAAACTCTCGACCCTGCTCTGAAAAATGTCGACACCGTCTTCCTTGTCTGGACCGCCCCACCCGCGACCGCGCCCGCCGTCATCGACCGCATCGCCAAAAATGTCCCGCGTTTAGTCTTCCTCACCGCGCCCCATCAAACGCCGCACCCATTCTTCCAACAGCCCAACGCGCTAAGCGCGATGCTCTCCGGCATCGAGCGCCATATTGAATCTTCATCGCTTCAATGGACTTTCATCCGCCCCGGAATGTTCGCCGCCAACTGCATCCACTGGTGGGGCCCCGCCTTCCGCAACAACGAAGTCGTCCGCTGGCCGCTGCTCCGGGCCGCCACCGCTCCCATCGACCCGCGCGACATCGCCGCCGTCGCCGCGAGCATCCTCGCCGGACCGACGGCGGCGCAGTCACACGCCGGAAAAAACTACGTCATCACCGGCCCCGAATCCCTTACCCAGTTCCAGCAACTCCAGATCATCGCCGACACTATCGGCCGTCCGCTTCGCTACGAGGACTTAACCGCCGACGAAGCCCGCCGCGTCCTAGCCTCCACATTCCCTGTACCCGCGCTAGACATGCTCCTCAACGCCTGGACCGCCGCCCTCGGCCAACCCGCCTACGTCACCACCGCCGTCGCCGAACTCCTCAATCGCACACCTCACACCTTCCGCGCCTGGGCCGAACACAACGTCTCGGCCTTCCTACCCGATGAGCTGTAGCGCAGGTAACGGTCGGGGAAGCCCTGCGGCTTTTCGCCAACCGCTGTTCGAATCCCGCCGAACCACGCCATGCGTGGCTCTTACCAGACTCCCCAAACATTGACGGGGTATACCCTATTTCGCCTTTTCAAACCCTCGTTCCTCCACGCCCGAACCCCGCGCTATACTCCCGCGGTACGCACCCATTCCTTTTGAGGACCGCATGCCAACCGCCGATCTTGCTCGCCGCCCCGCCCGAAAGCCCCTATTTTTCCTCGCCTGGTTGCTCGCTTGCGCGCTCGTCCTCTCCCCCCGCGCCACGGCTCAAAAGCCCGTGATATGCCACGCCATGGGCACCCAGGACGAACTCCCGCCCGACAAACTGCCCGTTCCCGAAAAACTGACCGGCATCGGCAACGCACACATCAAAATCACCGCCACGCCCGAAGCCCAGATGTGGTTCGACCAAGGACTCAACCTCAATCATGATTTCTGGGATTACGAGTCGGCCCGCGCTTTTGAGCAAGCGGTCCGCGTCGATCCAAACTGCGCGATGTGCTACTGGGGTCTGTACCTGGCGGAGTCGATGCGCAGCAACGACGATCACTATGCCGACGAATCCCTGAACAAAGCCGTGAGCCTGAAAAATCGCGCCGGCAAATCCGAGCGCCTGTACATCGAAGCCAGCGCCGCAGGCTCGGCCGCCTCAAGAAATAAAAAAGGCAAATCCGACGATGGCGACTCCGTCGAAGTAAAAATCCTCCGCAAGCTCGTCAAGCGCTCGCCCGACGATCTGCAAGCGCAAATCTTTCTCGCGTGGGCGCTGGACGATGGCTATGACGACGACGGCAATCCGAAAAAAGGCACCAAAGAAACGCTGTCGATGTTGCAGGCCGTCTTGAAAGAAGATCCCGACAATTCCGCCGCAAATCACTACTGGATTCACGCCGTCGAAGCCAGCCCCAAACCCGAGCAGGCCCTGCGCAGTGCCGAAACCCTCGGCCGCCTCGCTCCGACGTCCGGACACATGGTTCATATGCCCGGCCACATTTTTTATCGCACCGGCGATTACGCCAGCGCCGACAAGTCCTTCGCCGCATCAACCGTCGCCGACGAAACCTACATGCAGACGCAGCACGTCACCGTCGATGACGACTGGAACTACGTCCACAACCTCATGTACCACATCGCAAATCTCATGGAAGAGGGCCGCCTCTCGGACGCAACGGCGCTCTCCGCGAGATTGACTGGCGCCCGCGGCCAATTCTCCGCCACGCTTTATATCGGGTCGCCGCGCGATTCGATGGCGCGTCTCGATCCTCGTCTTCCGGTCGCATTGCGTTCTGCCGATTGGCCGCGCGTGCTCGAAATGCTGAAGGCTGCTCCCGCGCCGCCGGCGCCGCTCACCAACCTCGCGTTCCTTTCCGAATCGCTCACCGATTTCGCCACCGGCATGCAAGCGGTCGAATCGCACGACCTCGCGCAGGCCGAAGAATCCTCGCGCCGCCTCGACGCGCGACTCTGGCGCGTTACCGAACGCATGAAGGAAGAAGACGCTGCCAAGGAAAAAGAAAAGAAGAAAAACGACGACGCCAAAAAATCCGCCCTGAAACCAATGATGGTCATGCCCGACGCCAATGCCAAACCGCTTGTCAGCAATCTCTCCATCATGTCGCTCGAACTCCGCGCCGGCCTCCTCATCGATAAAAAACAAATCGACGAAGCGAAAAAACTCTACGCCCAAGCCGCCCGCGAAGAAAAAAATCTAGGCTACCGCGAACCCCCCGCCTACATTCGCCCCGTAAGCGAAACGCAGGCCGCCGCCCTGCTGGGCGCATCCGACTGGGCCGGCGCCAAAGCCGCCTACCAGCAAGCCCTGACCGAGCGTCCCAAATCCGGCTACCCGCTCTACGGCATCGCCCTGGCCACCGAAAAATCCGGCGACGCCAAAGCCGCCTCAACCGCCTACAGCGATTTTCTCTCCGCGTGGAAATCCGCCGACTCGACGCTTCCGCAACTGACCCACGCGCAAGCGTACGTCGCCGAACACAACGCCACCGGCGGGCAAACAACCGGCTCGAAATAATCGGCGGCTGAGAAGTTCGTAAGAGTGATTCGTAGGAAAGGATTCGTCAGAAAAAAATCGGTCCGTAAGAGCCTTTGGCTCTACTTCGAGTCGGCAAAGGCGACGTAGGCACCGAGGCCGATCATGCCGATGCCGGAAGCGACGCGCTGGCGACTGCGAAAACGGGGACTGTTTTTCAGTTTTCGTTCCAACGGCGCCGCGGCAAAAACCACGGCGAGGTCGGCCGCGGTGTTCAAAATCACCGACGTTGCGCCCAGCACCACGAACGGAAGAAAAACATGCCCGGCATGCGGCGCGATGAATTGCGGAATAAAGGAAAGGAAAAACAGCGCCGTCTTCGGATTCAACGCTTCGGTCAAAATTCCCTGACCCAAGGCGTTCTTTGATGATGGCGAAACCGCCACGCTGAGTTCCGCGTTGCGCGTGCGAAACATCTTCACGCCGAGGAAAACAAGGTACGCCGCGCCAGCGTACTTCACCGTATGGAACGCAACCGCCGACGCCGCAAGAATCGCGGAAATGCCAAGCGCGGCGGCAATTACGTGGAATAGTCCGCCGACAAAAGTGCCGAGCGACGATTCGATCCCTTCGCGTCGTCCGCCGGCAAGGCTTCGCGCTAGCACATAGAAAATTCCTGGCCCGGGCGTGACCGCCAGCACCAGCGCAGCCATGAAGAAAAGAAGAAAACGATGCGCTTCAACCATGCCGGAATTGTAAGTCGGGAGTTCAGTCCCGGCAAGAACTCGGTGCCCAGGGAGCCCGCGCACAAATCGCGAGGCGAAGTCGGGTGGTGGAGTCGGGCCGCTCAATCACGCGATAGCTCGGCCCTTGGTAGCTTGGCGCGGTCCCTTCCGCGCCGCCGTTGCGATGCGTACGTTGAGATTTCGCCGGATTTTCGCGGCGTAACTCTCAGCACGACCTGGCAACTGTCCTGTATCGACGGGCGGAGCCGATTTGGACTAGCATATCGTGCCGCGCGGGCCATGCCGGGTAAGCACGGATTTTGCGCAGCACCACGCAGTACAAAAACAGGTCGTCTCGGAGACGGAACATGGGATCCATTTCTGTCGCTTGCTACAAACCGAAACCGATTGCGAGCACGCGCTGCTGGAACTGGTTCGCGGGCACTTGCTGCCGTTGCGCGCCGAAGGTCTCGTGACCACACGCGAATCCATCGTGATGCGCGCTGCCGATGGGACCGTTATCGAAATTTTTGGGTGGGTCTCGCCGGAAGCGATCACTGGCGCGCACTCGAATCCGGTCGTCCTCGAATTGTGGAAGAAGTTGGAAGCCGTCTGCACGTACGAGATTCCGTGCAATGTCGCGGAGTTTCGCAACATGTTTGCGCATTTTGAGCCGGTCTGAATTTTTTTGCGCTCCAGGAGGCGTGAGAAATGGAAGAGCAGCTGAGCCTGGAATTTTTGCGTGTCGTCGAAAATGGCGCGATTGCCGCTGCCCGCACAATGGGATTCGGCGACCGTCACAAAGCCGACGAAGTCGCCGTCGAAGCCATGCGCAAGACGATGGATGCCGTGCAAATGGACGGCACCATCGTGATCGGTGAAGGCGAACGCGACGAAGCGCCGATGCTCTACATCGGCGAAAAAGTCGGCCTCGCGACGCACGCGCCCAAGGCGCTTTTTCCCGAAGTCGATATCGCCGTCGATCCGCTCGAAGGCACGAACTTGTGCGCGACCGGAGCCGGCGGCGCGATCGCCGTGCTCGCGGCCAGCGAAAAGGGTGGCCTGCTGCATGCTCCCGACATTTACATGGAAAAAATGGTCGTCGGGCCATCCTGCAAGGGGGCCGTCGACCTGGATGCGCCGGTCGCCGACAATTTGAAATCGATCGCCAAACGGCTCGATCGCGACGTGGAAGATTTGACGATCATCGTGCTCGATCGACCGCGGCACGAAAAATTGATCGGAGATATTCGCAAGGCCGGCGCGCGCATCCGCTTGATCGGTGATGGCGATTTGTCGGCGGGTATTTCCGCGGCGGTTGTCGGCACGAGCGTACACGCGGTGATGGGAACGGGCGGCGCTCCCGAAGGCGTGCTCACGGCGGCGGCACTGCGCTGCCTGAACGGACAGATCCTCGCGCGCCTCGTTGTCAGCAAACCGCAAGACGCCGAGCGGCTTGAAAAAATGGGCGTGAAGGATTCGAAGCGCATTTACGACACCGAAGATCTCGCCCCGGGAAAGAAGATTATTTTTGCGTGCTGCGGCGTTACCGACGGAAACCTTCTGAAGGGGGTGCGATTCTTCGGCGAAGGCGTGCGCACCATGTCGATGATCCTCACGCTCGACGATCGGCAAGTGCGATTCATCGACTCGGTTCACCTGGAAAAGCGCCCTGACGTGCGCGTGCGCTTCTCATAGCCCGCACGCCGCAACCGCCAAAACCGAGCCAAAAGTTACAACAACATGCGCGGTCGCTTATAAATTAACGGATGGTATCCGTCACAGTCCGGAGCGCCTTCACCGCAGGAGGCTTTTTCCTCGATGATTTTGCCTGCATTTTTCGGGTTTTGTCTCCAATCTCTAGAGATTCAGGGTCACTGAACGTATTCTGGCCGCGACGCCAGTAGCCAGTTCCTTGCCGCAGTTCTACTCTCGCTTTACCCAAGGTCCAACGCCCTAAAATCGTAACAAATTTGAGCCATCGAATTGGATGGACGCGCAGCAGACGCCGCTCTCCGCGAAGCATGCGCGGTCGAGGTCACGATGGGGGCATGGCTGTGAAACGTATGTGGACTGCTCCGGCGGGGATTTTGCTGTTGCTCCTGGGCGGCTGCTCGGGAATCGGCACGAAACACGGTATCGATGGGACTCCGACGAATCCAGACGACGGCTCGGTCGCAGTCACCGTGACCCCCGCGACGACTACGATTCGGGTCGGAGCGACCGAAACCTTTGCCGCATCGGTCAGCGGAACCACCAATACAAATGTGACGTGGTCGGTGAATGCGGTGGCCGGCGGAAACGCGACCGCCGGAACAGTAGACGCGACGGGCATGTATACGGCGCCAGCGAACCTGCCGACTCCTAATACGATCACGGTGACCGCAACGAGCGCAGCCGACACGACGAAGCAGGGCAGCGGCTCGGTAACGCTGCAAAACCCGATTCCGATTTTGAATTCCGTGGCGCCAACTTCGATTATCACGGGATCGTTTTCGCTGACGCTGGCGGGTAGCGGCTTCGTCAAGAATTCGATGGTGACTTTCGGCGGCCAAAACTTGACGACGACGTATGTGTCGCCGACGGAGTTGCAAGCATCGGGAACCGCGGCGGCGACCCAAGTCGGAACCGTGAACGTGATCGTGCAGAATCCCGATCCTGGCTGCTCTTCGTCGTCCGCGCTGACAGCGACCGTGGTGGCGGCGGCGCAGCCTGTGTCGCTTTCGGCAGCCGTGCGATTCCTCGAGCAGTCGACGTTCGGGCCGACACCAGCGCTGATGGGTGCCAACGACGTCGGTGGGTCAGTATGCGGCGACGCTGGCTTCGTGGTTCGGTGTGTCGAATACGGATTTGCCGGCCATTTTTCCGAACCTGGTTAATTTTCAGACGGCGAATCTGGGATTCATGGCGTCGTAGGCCACGGTTTGCTGCAACGTAGGTTACTTCGCGCCACTTCGTATGGCGGATCGCGAACGATCATGCTCGAATCCATATGAGCTGTCCTCGGGCTTTCCGTCTATCGCACGTATCAGGGTTTTGCGGCGGCGGACAGTTGCGTTGCAATCAACGAAGATAGCGCTTCGCTGGGGACATAGTCGGGGACTACGACTTGGATTGCTTCGATCGCGGCTGGCAGGTCGCGGGCGGTTACTTTTTCCGAAATCAATTCTACTGCAGAGTCGACGTTTTTTGCCGAGAGGTGCGGGCCGCGGATGCGGCAGAGCTTTGGGTTGGCGGTGGGCTCTGCGGTTTCGGAGTCGGAGAGCAGCTCTTCGTGGAGCTTGTCGCCGGGGCGAAGGCCAGTGAAGGCGATTTCGATTTTGGCGGGGCGATCGGAAACTGTCGAAGCTCCAGCAGCACAAATTCCCACGCGGGTTGAGGAAGCGGTGACGGCTTCGGCGATCATTTTTTGGGCTAGGTCGAGGATTTTTACGGGTGCGCCCAGTTCCGGGACCAGGATCGACGAACTTTCGTCTAGTGCGGCGGCGGAGAGAATCAGGTCGATGGCTTCGTCCAGCGGAAGGAAATAACGGCTGGCGTCGGGGTGGGTGACCGAGACCGGGCCGCCGCGCTCGATCTGTTGGTGGAATAGCGGGACTACGCTGCCGTTTGAACCTAAGACATTGCCCAGACGCAAGGAACTCATGTGGGTGGCGGCGGAGCTTTGGCGGAGGAGGATGAGTTCGGCGATGCGCTTGGCGGCGCCCATGATGCTGCGCGGGCGGACGGCTTTGTCGGTGGAGATCATCAGGAGTTGACGGGCGCGATATTTGAGGGCGGCGGCGGCGAGAACGGAGGTGCCGAGGACGTTGTTGGCGATGACCGCGATGGGATTTTGCTCCATGAGCGGGACGTGTTTGAAGGCGGCGGCGTGGAGGATGATTGTCGGGCGATATTTTTGGAAGACGTCGTCGAGGAGGGCGGCGTCGCGGATGTCGCCGAGAATGGGGATGCAGGTTGCGGCGCGTTGAGACTCGGATCGGCTTGCTGTCGCGCCGCTGAGTTCGGCGTGGATTTCGTAGAGATTTTGTTCGGAGAGATCGAGAAGAACGAGAAGGCGACTTGCATCCGCAGCGAGGCGTTTGGCCAATGCGGAGCCAATGCTGCCGCCGGCGCCGGTGATCAGGTTTACTTCATCGGAAAGAGAATCGTCGGCGAAAGCGTGGAACGGGTTGACCAAGTCAGTTGGAGACGGGAATCAGGGGTGGGTACCGGTTAGGGCTACGAAGACGCGATCGTCGACGGCTACGGAGTGGGTGAAGATGGTTGCGGCGGCCGCGGGTGAATCCGGGACGGCGACGCGCACGGAGCTGCCGCTGAGAGCGGGGCCGGCGGGTTTTGCGTCGGTGGTGGAGTTGTCGCCGGGCTGCATCGAGATGCGCGTCGTTTTTGGCGTGCAGGAATTTGCGCCGATACAGGTGTCGCGGACGAAGACCTGGCGGTAGCCGCTGTTGGCGGATGAACCGCCGGATTTCGCCTGTGCACTCGATTTCGAGGCGGTGGAAGTTGCGTGACTCGGCATTACCGCGAGGAACGCGATGAAGCGGCCGGAGGCGCTGATCGACGGCAAGATTCCCTCGGTTCCGACGAGTGCGCCGGTCGGATCGGTGGAGACCAGTTGCGTTGACGGAGTGCAGGATGAATTGGCAGGGGCGCCGACGCAGGTGTCGCGGAGATAGATCTGGCGCGTGCCGGGGGTTGTGGTTACGCCCGATGCGACGGCAGGGGCCGATGACGATGCGCTTGCCGATGCGGAAATCAAATTTGTGGCGGCGGAGCTGAACGCGATGTAACGGCCGTCGGAACTCATCGATGGAGTGCGGCTGTCGTCGTTGCCGGCGGTGCCGTCGGACGCGGCGGAAAGAAGCTGCGTGCGCGCCTGGCAGCCGGAGTCAGCGCCTTCGCAAGTGTCACGGACAAAAATCTGCGCGTGCTCGCCTTGCGTGGCGGCGTAGGCGACGTAGCGGCCGTCGAGGCTGACCGCGGGAGTTTCTTCGGCGACGGTGTTGCGCGGCGCGGCGGTGGAACTTGTGCCCGCGGGATTGACCGTGAACGAGAGGCCGCCAGGACTTGTGCCGCCACCACCACCGTTGGGACTAGCGACGCCACCGTTGGTTGTCGTTGAGCCAGCGGCGGGCGGATTGTAGACGGTGACCGTCGCGGTCTCGGGAACAGCAGTTGCGTTGACGAGCAAAGTGGAATCGACGGTGGCCTGAATTGTCGACGCGGAAATGTTCACGATGGGAAGGTTGACTTGGGAGGGGCCGAGATTCCAGCGAACCTGAGAGCCGCCGGAAGGATCGGACGTAAGAATGAAATTGCTGCCGTTCACAGTGAGCGTGAAGGACGGCGCGCCAGCGGTGGCGGAGGTCGGGGACATAGAAGTGACCGTCGGGACGGGATTGGGGGCGGGATTGACGAGGAAAGTAAGAGTGTTGGAGAGGCCGTTGTTGCCGGAGCCGGAAAATGGATTGAGAGTGTTGATGAAGACCGCGCCGGGCTTGGCAATCAGTGAGGCAGCGACGGTCGCCGTGACGGTGGTGACGCTAACGAAGGCGGTGGGGATGGTCTTGCCATTCCACTGGACGACGGTCTGTGGGACGAATCCCTGGCCGATGGAGCTGCGGACGGTGAGCGTGAAGGCCGCACCGCCTGCGTTTGCGTCGCTCGGGGCGAGAGAGTTAATTGGCGCGCCTGTGGGAGTCTGGAAGGTATTGCCATAGTCGTTGCAGCCGGTAAGAGCGACGAGAGAGATCAACAGGCCGAGAGCGAGAAGGGCGTGGGCAGCGAGAGCCGAAAGCGAAAAGTGCCAAGCGTGGCGGCGGAATTCAGCGCGCCGTGGAAGAATCAAACCGGTACCAAACCACTTCATCGATGCTCCTTCAATTTTCACCGTCTTCCCCGAATGCGTTTTCACTCAGGGCGTCTTTGCGGCGTCTTTGCAACACGCGGCCATAGAACGAGCTATTGCCGCGTTCGATCTCGACATTTTATGCCTGATGCCGCTTGATTGCGCCATTCACGTGGCGCGGCGCAGAACCCGCGACGCCAAAATGCTTGCGGAATGAGATGCGGAATCGCTGCCGCGCGTTTACCTGATCCGGACGCTCAACGACAAGGTCCTTTTCGGATTGCAACCCAACTTGACACGCTGTGCTTCGGATCACGGAGACACAGACCCTTCGAGGCTCAGGGTAAACAAGAGTGTCTGTGCTACTGACCGCCCCCAGGAGCGCGTTGCGCAACCTTAAATGATTACCATTGCGACGGGCGGGAGGTCAATCTGAATGCGGAAGACCCAGGTTCAGAAACCGAACCGGGGCACCCTATTGCGGAGGCGTGGCGTCGGCGTTGACGGCTTGGAGGGACATGCGGATGAGGTCGTGGATGTGGGCATCGGATTCGGGGTCGGTGAGGTGGCGGGAGGCGCCGGCCCGGTAGGCATCGGCGGCTTGTTGTTTGCGGCCTAGCTTCGCGTAGAGATCGCCGCGGATGAGGTGGAAGACCGGATTCGACGGATAGTTTTCGGCTAGCGGGGCGGAGACTTCCAGGGCTCGCTCGTATTTCTGATCGTAGTTGTGGAGGCTGATCGCCAGGTAGAAGCGGGCTTCGGCGGGCGTAATTGTGCCTTCGTCGATCGCGCGAGTGAGCTGGCGGATGCCTTCCTGCTTGCTGCCGCCGGGGATGCCCATGAAGAAGCGGAGCATCTTCGTCATCGACGATAGTGTGTCGGTGTAATAGTTGTAGAGGCCGAGGCCGAAGTCGACGTCGGCGAGGTCGGGGTCGAGAGCCTGGGCACGCATGAGACGCTCGCGGGCGCGGACGCCGTAACGGGCGGCGGTACGGGTTTCACCGCGTAGGCTGTAGAGGCGGGCGTAGAGGGCGTCGCCCATGCCGGCGTAGAAGTGCATGTCGGCGGTGGCGGCGGTGTCACCACTGGCGGCGATGTGGGTTTCGGAGACGGCGATTACTTTGGCGGCGACATCAAAGTAGTGCTGGTCGGACGGGAGTTTTGCGCGGTGGCGGGGGTAGCTCATGCCGTATTTGTATTCGGCGGAGGTACACCAGATCTGCCACCAGAAGGTTTCGTCTTCGAGGAGATAGCCGAGCGGGTGGTCGGGGCGGTCTTGCTGCATTTGGCGAGAGGCGGCAAGGGCGGCGGTGAGGTCGCCAGAGTAAATTTGGTTGAGGAGGGATTGGGCGGCAGGAGGGACCGATAGTTTTTGAGCGGGGGCGGCGTAAGACGCGACTAAGGCGACCGCGACGAGAATCACGCTGCGGAGGAGGGATCGGTTCGGCATGGGAACGTTGGCGCGAAACGCTTCTTCTACATATTCCTCGAACGTTCCGCGAGCGTCGAGCTTGATTAGGTGGGGCGGCGCGCATTTGTTATCCTCGCGGGCGCGATGGGCTCGCAACAAAATGATGCGGCGGGCGGTGGGGCGGGCTCGCTGACAGAGAAGCGGAGCGGCGACCTCGAGCGGGGGCTCGGGCTGAAAGAAGCCGTCTCGCTGAACATGATCGAGATGGTCGGCGTCGGGCCGTTCGTCGTGATTCCACTGGTGATCAAGGCGATGGGCGGACCGCAGTGCCTGATCGCGTGGGCGGCGGGCGCGCTGCTGGCGCTGCTCGACGGGTTTGTGTGGTCGGAGCTGGGCGCGGCGATGCCGCTGGCGGGCGGCAGCTATGTGTTTCTGCGTGAGGCTTACGGGCCGGGGCGCATGGGCCGGATGATGTCGTTTTTGTTTGTGTGGCAGACGCTGATTCAGGCGCCGCTTTCGCTGGCTTCGGGCGCGATTGGATTTTCGCAATACGCTTCCTATTTGTATCCCCTGGGAAAATATGGGGAGAAGGCGCTCTCTGGCCTGCTCGTGATCGTGCTGGTGGTGTTGCTGTACCGGCGGATCGCGTCGATCGGGAGGATCTCGCTGTTTTTGTGGGTGGGCGTGATCGGGACGATTTTGTGGCTAATCTGGGGCGGTGTAACGCACTTCCAGCCGAAACTCGTCTTTACGTATGCGCCCGGCACGTGGGATCTGTCGTGGTTGTTTTTTGCGACGCTGGGATCGGCGACGGTGAACACGATTTACACCTATTGGGGCTACTACAACATTTGTCATCTGGGCGGGGAGATTCGAAATCCCGAGAAGAATATTCCGCGCGGGATTTTTCTTTCGATCATTGGGATTGCGGTGCTGTATCTGGTGATGCAGACGAGCATTCTGGGCGTGTTGCCTTGGCAGCAGGCGCAGGATTCGCCGTTCATTGTGAGCGCGTTTATCGAGAAATTGTATGGGAGCGGCGCGGCGAAGTTTGCGACGGCGATGATTTTGTGGATTGCGTTCGCGTCGATCTTTTCGTCGCTGCTGGGATATTCGAGGGTGCCCTATTCGGCGGCGCTGGATGGGAATTTTTTCAGCGTGTTCGCGCGGGTGCATCCGAAGAAACGATTTCCCCACGTGTCGCTGCTGTTTCTGGGGGCGCTGACATTCGTGTTTGCGCTGCTGTTTAAGTTGCGGACGGTGATCGCGGCGGTGCTGGCGATGCGGCTGATTATTCAATTTATCGGGCAGGCAGTCGGGGTGGTGTTGCTGCGGCGGCGTTGGCCGGCCGAGAAGCTGCCGTTTAAGATGTGGCTGTATCCGTTGCCCGTGGTGCTGACAATTCTGGGCTGGATCTGGCTTTTCTTGCGAACGGGGAGGGCCGTCTGGTGGGGGCTATTCGTGATCGTTCTGGGACTGAGCGTGTATCTGGTGAGGTCGAAGCTGCGGCGCGAGTGGCCGTTTTTGTCGGCGGGAAGCGAGGCGGCGCGATGAGACGGCACAGCACGGGCGCTCGAGTTTCGCTTGCCGGCATCGCGCTCGCGGTCTGCATGCTTGGCGTTGTGGGCTTGTGGTTTTGGCGGGGCGGGCTGCACGTGCAGGCGCAATTTTCGCCGGCGGCAGGGACCGGTCCCGGGTTGCCGGAGACGATTGAGGCTATCGATGCCGCGCGGGTGACGACGCGGATTCTTTATATTGACGCGCATCCGGACGACGAGTCGGCGGCAGTGTTGACGTATCTTGCGCGCGGACTTCATGCGGATGTGGGGCTGCTTTCGATGACGCGCGGCGAAGGCGGACAAAACGATCTTGGGCCGGAGCAGGCGCCGCAGCTTGGATTGATTCGAACGCAGGAATTGCTCGCGGCGACGCGCGGGTATGGAGTGAAATTATTTTTCACACGGGCGCGCGATTTTGGATTTTCGAAGACGCCGGAGGAGACGGAGAAGGTCTGGGGCGATCAGGCTGTTGAAGATATGGTTCGGGTGATTCGAACGTTTCGGCCGAACGTGGTGATTAACAATTTTGGCAATGTGCATTCGGGCCATGGGCATCACCAGGCTGCGGGATTGTTGACGCCGAAAGCGGTCGCGGCGGCTGCGGACGCCAAGATGTATCCGGAATTGGAGCGCGATGGGTTGAAGGCGTGGTCGGCCGGAACGGCGGGTGTGCAGATCATGGATCTGGATCGAGGATCGGATTCGCCGCAGGGGTATTCGATTCCGATTGGCGATGTTTCGCCGTTGTACGGCAAGTCATATCGCGAGATCGGGCTGGATGCGTTTGCGAATCATCGGACGCAGGGGATTTCGGCGTTTCTGGGTTCACCGTTTTTGCGGCGGCCGGTTGGGCTGACGCCGGAGGCGGGATCGAAGTTTTCTCCGGGCATGCTGAACGTGAGTCTGGGTTCGTTAGCAGGCGGAGACTCGGGGCTCGGTTGCGGGGGAACGGCAAGTTATTGCGATTCGTTGAAGAAGGCGGACCAGACTCTAGGCAATGCGCGCGCGGCCGCGCTTGGATTGAAATGGAAAGAAGCGTCGGAGCTTGTTGCTAAAGCGGGGAGCGATGTCGCATCCGTCGTCGCTCAGGCAGGCGGCGCCCACGATTCGTTTGCCGATCAACTCTCATTTGTGAAAGGACACATCGATCACGCACTCGCGCTAGCTGCGGGTTTCCAACAGACTGCGGATGCCGATCGTGCTTATGTCGTCGCGGGCGAAGCGTTCACGGTGCATGTCGCCCGGCGATGCCGTGCCGACGTCGCGTGCGCGTTCGAATCGCCGGCGCTAATCCTGCCGGATGATTCGAAACAAGAGGGGCATGCCGACACCAAATCGGACCAGATCGACTTTTCGGTGACGCTGAGTTCGAAACAGTCGCAACGGGCAGGGTTTCAAGGGAACTTCCCGGAGCCGGCGCCGCTGGTCGAGGCACTGCAAACGCTGACGATCGACGGATACAAGTTTGACGCTATGCAACCGGTGACGCACATCGAGGCAACATCGACTCGCGTGGATCGAGTGCCGCTGCGAATGGTTCCTGCTTACACGTTGATGGTCGAGCCGAAGCAGACCGTCGAGGTGCTGGGGAAGAAGAGCGCGCCGTTCGACGTGTTGCTGCGCGTGCATTCGTACGCGACGCAGGCGCACAAGGTTTCGGTTGGGGTCGATGCGCCGCAGGGTTGGAGCGTGAGCAACGCCGTGGATCTGGCGTTTGAAGGAGCCACCGACAAATACGCGAAAGTGACGGTTGCACCGCCCGCGACGCTATCCGCGGGGAATTCGAAACTCGGCGCATACGCAAAGCTGGGCGACGAGAAATTCACAACGTCGCTCGAACCGTTGGTGACTTTGCCGACGCAACTGTGGAGCGAGCCAGCACAGTGCGTCGTGCATGCGTTCGAAATCAATGTGCCGGCGGACCTGCGCGTCGGGTACATCACGGCGGAGAGCGAGCCGGTGCCGGAGGCGCTGGAACGGCTCGGCATTCACGTGGATTTGCTAGACGCTGCGCAGCTGGCGTTTGGCGATTTGTCGCGCTTCAGGGCGATCGTCGTTGGCGTGCGCGCGTATGAATTGCGGCACGATTTGCCGGGCGCAAATCAGCGGCTGCTCGACTACGTTTCGAACGGCGGAACGCTGATCGTCCAATACGAACGCGACTTCGCGTGGGATCGCGTGCAGTACGCTCCGTACCCGGCGAAGATCTCGCCGCCGGCGGGCAGTCCGTTGCCGCGAGTGACGGACGAAAATTCTGCGGTGAAATTTCTCAAGCCCGACGATCCACTGCTGAACAAGCCGAACAAAATGACGCAAGAGGATTTTAAGGGCTGGGTGCAGGAGCGCGGCCTCTATTTCTGGACGCAGTTCGATCCCAAATACACGGCGCTGCTCGCGATGAACGATCCAGGTGAGCCGGATCAGAAAGGTTCACTCGTTTACACGAATTACGGCAAGGGCGTGTACATCTACACAGCGATAGCGTTTTTCCGGCAACTGCCGGAAGGCGTGCCGGGAGCTTACCGACTGTTTGTGAACCTGCTCGACGCTTCGCAAACTTCTCGGTAGGCAGATAATCCAAGAACTGCAGCAGCGCATCGCATCGAGAAAGCGTTGCGATGTGCGAAATCCATACGACATCCTCAAATTTGACCTGCAAGGTGCGTGCTATTCTTTCGCGAGCGAAGGTCACTCTGTGAACGAGGAGTCGCCGATGAAAGAAATATTGCGCCCAATCGGGTCGCATGCGTGCCGCGCCGCACTGGCGCTTGGGCTCTGCGTGACCGTGCTGCTTGGCGCCGCGAGCCAAGCCGGCGCACAGCAGAAGGACAAGAAAAACAAAAAGGATACGGCGCAGCCTGCATCGACCGCGACGCCAACGATTCCGCTCTCAGACGAACAGCAGATCGATTACCTGGTGTCATCCATGTTGGGCGCCTGGCAAGTGGGCGACGTCGATAAACTTCATGAAGCGTATGCGGACGACGTTACGATCGTTGCCGGGCCGTTCATTCCGCCGGTAGTCGGATGGAGCAACTATCTTCCGCTGTACCAACAGCAGCGCGCGCGAATGCAGCAGGTCCGCATGGACCGCTCAAATACACTCGTCAAGGCAAACGGAACTTGCGCGTGGGCGACGTTTCAGTGGGACTTTTCCGCGACAGTGGACGGGCAATCATCCGCTTCGCAAGGGCACACGACGCTGGTGATGGAGAAACGCAACGGGAAGTGGTTGATCACTTTGAATCACACGTCGGTCGCCGAGCAGGCGCCGACCAGGCAGCTCAGCACACCTGGAACAACACAGCCAAACTGATGGTTGGGGCGACGTGCAAGATTTCTGCGATCAAGGCAGACGACCAGCGCATCAATCGCACGGAAGTACTGCCGCGATACCACCGGCGCGATGCTTCGTGTGGCGAAACGGAAAGTCTGCTAAAAACTCTTTAAACCTTCCCAAAGCCACATGCCGGCAATGACCAGGAGGAGCATTCCCGCCAAGCCGCCGGTCATCATGATGGGGCGAGTCAACGAGCCGATCCTAGCGACCAGTTCACGCTGCTCTCTGGCCATATGCTCGCTGGCTGCATCGAGGAAGATTTGGTCATCCTCATGGCTGGTGAGCAGGCTCCGCCAAATCAGCAAACCGATGAAGACAGCGGTAATTGCTCCCCAGGCAAACAACAGATAAAGGATGGGCCCCGTTAGCGTTGATTCCATCGCATCCATCGAAACCTCCCGTTGGATCCGAGCCGCGGTGTTTGCCATGAGGGTGGGAAAGGCAAACAAGGGGTAATTCACTGTTCTGGGCGGGAGTATAGCACCAAGGATTTGGGTTTCAAATGCTTTGCATCAGAAAGACAGGGCGGGGCTGGGTCCGATAATTTTTGGCATTTCGGAGGCGCAACATGGCGAATACGGGTCGGGTGGCGGTAGTGACTGGCGCGGCGCAGGGGATCGGGCGGCGTACTTCGGAGGTGCTTGCTGAGCGTGGATACAACGTCGGGTTCAGCGATATTCGTTCCTGTGCGGAAACGATGCGGGCTGTCGCGGCGTTCGGCGTGGACGGGATCGAGCTTCTTGGCGACATCACGGACGAAGCGGCGGTCGCGAGATTTGTTGCCGATGTACGAACACGCTGGAAACGTATCGACGTGCTGGTTAACAATGCAGGGATCAGCATGATTGCTCCCGCGGAAAATTTATCGGCGAAGGAATACCGGCGAGTGCTAGACGTGAATTTGGTCGCGCCATTTTTACTGAGCAAGGCGTTTGGCGCGATGATGCTTTCGCAGCGGTCGGGCAGCATCGTGAATGTTGCATCGGTGGCGGGGTTGGTGGGAGTTGCGGATCGCGCCGCTTACAACGCTTCGAAGCATGGATTGATCGGATTGACGCGTACGCTGGCTGCGGAGTGGGGAGGGCGCGGCGTACGCGTGAATGCCGTTTGCCCCGGCTGGGTGAAGACGGAAATGGATGTCGCCGATCAGGCGGGCGGCAGTTACAGCGATGCCGACATCACGGGGCGCGTGCCGATGGGGCGATTTGCTACGGGGGACGACATCGCGAAGGCGATCGCGTTTCTTGCCGATTCGGAGGAGAGCGGCTTCGTCAATGGGCATGCGCTCGCGGTAGATGGTGGTTGGACCGCGGACGGTAGCTGGGAATCGCTGCGGCTGCGTCATCGGTAAAGTAACAGATCGATTCTGGTAAAGAGGCGAAATCACTTCGGTCGTCGCGGCTGATTCGTTGACAATGCTGCGAGCGGTGGGCAAAATGAGAAGGCCTCGCAGTACGGTGTGGATGCGACTTTCGCCACGGCATCTCGCCGCTTCAGTGCCCGAATGGCGGAACTGGCAGACGCGCTAGATTCAGGTTCTAGTGGCCTCACGGCCTTGGAGGTTCGAGTCCTCTTTCGGGCACCACTCATTTCAAAAGGCTTATGCTGTTTTTAGAACGCGCTGTGCTGATGTGCTTGTTTGCTCGGTGCTAGTTCTGGTGTCAGTTGGTTTCTCCGTGAGGCGTTCCACAGCCTCACGCAAGTGCGTCTCCCCCAATGAGAGTACCGAAGAGTAGTTTCCATCCGTTTGTGTGAATCTTGGCCTTCTTTACGACTTCCTCAAACCAGCGCCGCCAATCGCGGCAACGTGGACCTTCCAGTCCGGGGCACACATAGCCGACGCCATCTCCGTGTTGACGGAGCTTGAGCAACGCTGCACGCGCTACGGAATCGAGTTGTATATGCCGGAGTTCACCGTGCTTGCTGCGAGGGATAGTAAGAAGTCCGCGCTTGAGGTCCACATCCTGCCAGCGGAGCCGGTATTGCTCGCCTCGGCGCGTTCCCGTATGCAGCGCAAGATCAAACTCTGACTCGTACTCCGGGTATTGCTCTGCGCCTGCGTGCGAATGCACCTGCACTAGTAGCGCGGCCAGAAGCGACGTGGCCGGAGGAGAAAGGGGCATGCGGAATGCCTCACTGCGCCGGATGTTACGTCGTGGACGATAAGAGCGGCGCGAAGCTTCACCCGCCGAAGTGCGGGCAGGGCTACTTGGAATGGCTGAGGAAGTGGGAAGCGAAAGGGCGAGTGCAATGAAGCCTACGGAGAAACCTAACAATCCCGTTTCAATTGGCCGCCACAGGCGCAACAGCACGGTTTGCGCGCACGAGAAATGTGAGGAGATTGAGTCAGAGTATGTGGGGTGGAAAAGCCCGGCTCTAATTGCCGAGGAAGATAGTCTCGCGGATCGCGCCAGCGTCTACCGTCACGCCTACGCATTGGGTTTAGTTGAGAAGCGCAAGCGAAACCTGCGAGCCGCTCTAGAAAGGATTGTTGAAAAGGCGGGGGAGGTAGAGGTCAGGGCTGCCGCTGTAGTCGCGGCGGTGCAAGCCTACGCGAAGATAAACGCAGCGGGGCAATGGATTGACCGCAGCGAACAAGTGAACATGAACGATCTATTCGAGCGCATGACCAGAGCAGAACTGGAAGCATACGCGCGGGATGGCGAGCTCCCGGACTGGTTCACGCTTTAGTTCGCTACCGGTGTTTCGTGGGGCCATGCAGTTCATCGTTCAGGCGATCAGCGGTTGTCATCATCTTGCTCGCCGCAGCCCAAGCCATCGCAATCGTCGTTATCGCGCTCAGCACTCAGCTCCGCCAGGAATATGTCCTCCTCCCCAGCGCTATGTAATGTGATAGCGTCGAATATCGCAATATCCCGATACACGCCGGTTACCAGGACTGTGCCACTCGCGGTCACGTCCATCCGGGGATTCAGCTCAAATTGATCTTGGCCGGGCCCATCTGCCTTCTTAACCCAGGCCAGTCCACCTGCTGCTGCGGACGCGGCCGGCTTCCTTTGTTCCTCCGGGCTTCGTCCGCGAAATTTGAGGACAAAGAGGTTGAAGGGCTTCTCCCCTGTCAGAGTTTGGCCTTCGACGTTGATCGTGCCCTGAAATACCCCAGCCACGTATAGATTGTCCTTGTGGTCATAGGCGATTCCACTGCCACCGTCATCCTGCATCCCGCCGATCCGGCGCGCGTCGAGCAACACCCCTGCGCTGTCGTAGGTTGCAAGGAATGCGTCCTTGTTATAGGGGTTGGTCAACTGACCTCCGCCGAGGTTGATATTCGTGCCGCCCGGCTGTGACGTGGCGATGGTCTCGACCTGCGAAGGCGTTCCGCCGCCGAGGTTTCCGATGAAGCCAGTGATACTGATCTTGCCGTAGCGGCTCACGGCGATGTCGGTCCCGATGCCTTTGTAGCCGCCGATCAGATTGCCCCACTTTGCGTTGCCTTCGGCATCGTACTTTACGATAAAAGCGTCATCGGGAAAATCGGGAAAGGTTTGAACGGGTTGGCTCAAGCCCGTGATGGTTAGATCGTGGCCGTCGTTGCTGTGGAATGTGGTTGTGCCCTCGAGCCAGCCGGTTACATAAGCGTTGTTGTGCGCGTCTACGGCGACCTTGTGCGGTATGCAGTTGAGCGAGGCTTCATTCGACTGGCCCCACTGAAAGTTGCCGTTGATATCGTACTTGACCAGGTACATATGCCAGGCGAATGGTCCCGGAACCGTGTGTTCGGTACCATCAGACGACGAAAATGTCGTATCCGACAGGGTCCTGCCGGTGATAAACACCGTTCCGGTAACCGGCTCTACGGCCACCCCGAAAGCCTCATTGTTCGAGCTCAACGATATCGTACCCGTTTGCACCCAGGCGAGTTCCCCTGTGGGGTGGTATTTCGCCAGAAAGATGGTCTGTCCTACGCCCGTCACCGTCTTAGCTGAACCGTGGACGGAGGGGAAAGTCGCACTGTCGGTAAACGAGCCGGCTACATAAATATTCTGCCCGAGATCAAAGGCGATATCGTTCCCGATATCGTCTCCGGCTCCACCAGCCTGGAGCAACCAGAGCAGCTCACCGGAGCGCCCAAATTTCGCAAGGAAGATGTCAGTCCCACCGGCCGAATCGAGCACCCTATCGCCGAACTTTGCTTTTGAGGAAAAACCGCCGGTCACGTATCGGTTGCCGTGCGCATCGACCTTAACGGCGGAACCGCTGTCTGACCCGCTGCCCCCGAAACTCACGGCCTGCGTCCAAGCCGGTGCGGATTGGGCAAGCACTTGACCACTGGTTAGCGAGAAGAGGACGAATGCCCATTTCAAATTACCGTATAGAATCCGGCTAATTGCGGAATGCATAAATGTTCCTCCTGCCGAAAGGACGACGTCAGCAGTCTTTTCCAGGCGGGGCTATGATCCGCAGGTGCTCAGGGGATTGCTGAACTGAGATTATACGCCCAAGTTCACTAGGGTGCCTTTTGTATTGACGAGATAAATTGCGGGCATTAGTTACTACTTGTCTGACTGCGCCAGAGGTTGCTGCTTACTGCTGGGCGACACGATGTTCTTCATCCGCATATATGTGGATATATGCGGCCACGTTCCCATAGCGCTCCAGGTCATGCATGTTGTTGACCGTCAGTGCCCTAGAGCCGGCGGCACCCGGCCACCTGAATCGGTGCTAATCTTGGGCGCAACGCGGTAAGACACACGTATGAGCCAGAAATTGCAGCATCGCTCGACTTTCGATGAATCTGGGCACCGCTTACCCGCAACAAATGCCAGCCCGAGACCAGGCGACTATCCGCTCGGTTCGACGGAATCGCGGGCTGCGGCAAGAGCGTTGGCGGACCGCTTGACTGCATCGGGAGAAGTCCTACGGGTGATCGTCAAGCACATTGGCAGCCCGGAGCTCAACCGGGAGATCGTCATCCCTCTGAAGCCGCGATGAAAGACGGAAATCAACCACGGCCGGGAGACTTCCCGATTCGCCTATCCTTTGATTGCGAGCGAGAATACAGACATGCAGGTCCTGAACACAGCGAACCTGAGTGACCCATTCGATTCGCTCACGGACCAACACGGACTTGTACCGCGTTAAAGAGTGGAGCGATTTTCAAATTCGAGCGATTGGGGAAAGCGACTTTCCGCGTGGCAAGGAATGCGAAGTAGATTCCTTGGTGCTCAACCGTGAGGAGGCAAGCGTTATGATGCTCTCGGTTCCCGGTCCATGCGCAACAACGGAAGGCTGCATGGCAACTCCGTCAACATCTTGAGCGCCGCAGCGCCCACCGGAACCGACCGGCCAGCTAATCCTCACAATGCCGGGATTTTGTCACCGAAATTGTCGCGTACACAAGGGAAATCAGGAGCAAACACGGGTACCGAGTGTCACGATGAGAAGACCTCCTAATACAAAAACCCTTGTAAAATTGCGGGTTTACGGGGTTTTCGACATTGGCTAAAATTGTTCGATTACTTTCAGGTTCTAGTGGTCTCACGGCCTTGGAGGTTCGAGCCCTCTTTCGGCACCACCTATTTTCAGGGGCTCAAAGCATTTGTAGGGAGTCGCGGGTTAAGGCACTCGGTCGCCCGGCAGTAGGTCTGGTGTCAGCTTCTATCACTGCTTTGCGTCTCGCGTAAATTCCCCTCTTCCAACCGTGAATATCGCAGTGTTGTATTCCAATTTCCTCACTAGGTGAACTACGACTCGCTGTTCCTCGAGTCTCGACAGTTCGTCTATACGTTCCAACCTGAGACGCTCGCCAGATGGGCCTAACATACTGAAAATAAAGGCATAAGGACGACTTTCAATCGTCCCAGTTCCAGTACCTGTACTACCCCCTCCCCGACGTACCTTTGTACCTTTTTTCCGGGACCTGCTACCCATTGGCCGAACGGACAGGGCCGCGCAAACTTGCACTGTCCGAACGTCCAGCTTTAGTCAGGGCGGGTGTCACACGCAGTCTCGGACAAGCGCCCTACTTTTAATGGTTTAGGGCACGGGACCCGGAAAGGTCTCCGAAACGTACAGGGAACAAGGAAACAACATGAGATTAGCAGCTTTATTCCTGCTGGCCGCCTCCGTAGCAAGCGCCCAAGAGGTTATGGCCCCGAAAGTCATCACCGATCGGGATGCCACGCCCAACGTCACCGGAATCGCACCGACAGGTCAAGGCAGCATGTGGATCGATATGGGCGGCTCCAGCCCGCTGGAAAAGGACCTCGCTGTACGCACTTTTGCCGAACAGGGAGTCGTCGTCCACACGCTTGGGCCGTTTGACATCGGTGCCTATGTCAACACGACCGACAGCGTCGACCAACACAGCCTGGACTGGAACCGCTTCGTGCGGGGTAGCGGCGGCTTGAAGCTGGTGAAGACGTTCGGTTGGAGGAATATTGGCGGTCTAGTCCGAGCCGATGTCGGGTATACCGTCGAACACCGTTTCGTCAGCGGCAGTACCGCGGCGGCTCCTTCGACCGACATCAACTACTGGATCGGGTGGAATCCCCTGAGCGGGAAAATGCCGGGAAGCAGCTGGGGCATTGCGGCGCTGAACATCAGCCCCACCGAACTGCATAACACGTTGCTCGTGGATTATGTCAAGCAGGGCGTCGTGCTTTGGAAGGAAAAAGAGCACGGGACGACTCGACTGCGCCCTAGCCTCATCGCCTTCGGTCAAATCACCGCTTCGAAAGACATTAAGAACTACGACTGGAACAACTTTACGCGCGAGGGCGGCGGCCTGGAAATCATGGTGCCGACTGAGCGGTCGACGTTCGAGGTCGGCGCTACATATCTGTATGAAACGCGGAGCGTCATTCCGCGAACGGGCGCGGGCGTCGAGGTCTTCATTCGGTTTTGGCACGGTTGGCAAGATAAACATTAACGGCGTCAGTAAAAGAATTTTTTCGCAGTAAGGGTGTCGCGAGCTGACACCGCACGCGAGTCGGTAACAGAAAAATTGCGTTGCGCAGTTGTCCCGAGGAGAAATGATGAGTACGAAGAAGAAAACGATCTCAATGATGATCCTGGCGGTGACCGCACTCCTGTATGGGTGCACCTACGGGGGCCAAGCGATTAAATCGACCGCTGGGGCTGGTACGACGCCACCGACAACGCCTCCGACAACACCTCCGACGACACCCCCGACGACACCCCCGACGACACCTCCGACTACACCCCCGACAACGCCTCCGACAACGCCTCCGACAACGCCTCCGACAACGCCTCCGACAACGCCTTCCCCTGTGCCGGGTCCGACAAATCCCTCCCCGGTTCCTGTCCCGGCGCCGGGAACAGGTGTGACTCAAAATCCACAAACACCGGCGGGTCAAGGCGTGTGGACGACCTCACCGAGCTTGATGCCGATCAATCCAGTTCACGGTATCTTATTGAAAACAGGGAACGTGCTTTACATCGCGGGTTCCGGCAATTGCCCTCCAGGCAATCCTGGCTGCCCGACCGATTTCGGTTCGGCGGTTGTTTGGAATCCTTCGACGGGTGCGTTCATCAGCACCATACCTCTCCCTTTCGACGCCTTTTGCAATGGCGCGACGCAGATGGCTGATGGCAGGGTGTTTGTCAATGGCGGAACCCAGACCTACGCAACGGGCCCCGCTGCAGCGATTATGCGGGCTATGGGCCACGGGACGAAGGTCCCGGGCGGCCGAGCATCCGTCGCAACAGAAAACACTCCGGGACACAAACCGCCGCACGACGCTACAACAGTGCAAGATCAAGGCTTCGGCGGCAGCGCCCTCTCGGCGATATTCGATCCGGCAACCTCAACCTTCACGCTCACCCCGGCGATGGTTGCCGGACGCTGGTATCCGACGACGACAGAACTCTCCGACGGTCGAGTGCTGACCTATGGAGGGCAGGACGAGAAGGCCGACGACAACCCACTCATTGAATATTGGAATGGATCGTGGAGCACGCCGGTCGTCCCGACGTGCACGATCGGGGGCGGCCCAGTTGGAGACTGCCGCACCATGACCTATTCCGACGGATCGTTGCCGGTGCCCGGTGCACCCGCACTTTATCCGCGAATGGTGCTGATGCCGGACGGCACGCTCGTTCATGCCGGACCAGAGCCTGAGACTTGGGTGTTCAATCCCGCGGCTCCCGCGACCCAACCGAATTGGACTTACCTCGCAACCAATATCGCGAATCAATACCGTTCGTATGGTTCGGTGGTCCTGCTGCCGTTGCTGCCGGAAACCAACTATCAACCGGTCATTCTGACGATGGGCGGAATGGGTAGCTCGGTTGTCGCAACCAACACGACAGAGCTGCTCGACATGTCGAACACCTTTCCGATGTGGGTCGCGGGTCCGGCGATGTCTCGTCAGCGTGTCGAGATGAATGCGGTTTTGCTTCCTACCGGCAAGGTTCTGGCAATTGGCGGGAGTGCGAACGACGAAGACGGTACGACAGCGAGCCTGACCGCGGATCTCTATGATCCGAAGACCAATTCGTTCTCTTCGGCGGCACCGAACCTTTATGCGCACCTGTATCACAGCACTGCGGTTCTTCTGCCCGATGCGACGGTGGTCCTCAGCGGAGGTAACCCACAACAGGGTGTATTCGAGCCGCGCATCGAAATCTACCAGCCATCGTATTTGTTCAATGCGGATGGGTCCTTGGCTACGCGGCCTTCACTCACGGGCGCGCCGGCAACCGTGGGCTATGGAACGGTCTTCACCGCAACCTCGAACGGAACGATCGCCAGCGCGGTTTTGATCCGCGAAGGTGCTGCAACGCACGCCTTCGATATGTCGCAACGCGAAGTCGGAATGTCGTTCGTCCAGAACGGCCAGACGATCACGATGGCGGCGCCTTCCAACGGCAACATAGCGCCTCCGGGTGTGTATCTCCTGTTCCTGGTTAACACCGCCGGCGTGCCGTCGGTTGGGCAGGTTGTGACGATCCAATGAGAACCTGCGTACTCATCGCGGCGAAGAACGAGGGAATCGCGATCGAGTCTACGATCAACAGCATTGTCGCGGCCGGCGTCGTCAAAGAAGACATCTACCTGGTGAGCGACGGTTCCACGGACGACACGGCTGAACTCGGCAGAGCAAACGGTGTCAACGTTCTCGAGCTTGTGGTGAACGGCGGCAAGTCCGTAGCGATCGCCAAGGGCATCCAGTACTTCAACCTCGCCAGTTACGATTTGTTGGCGCTGGCCGACGCCGACACCACGTTCGAGGCCGGCTATTTCGACGCCATGGCAGCTGCATTTGAAAAAAATCCGAATGCGGCGATCGCTTGCGGCAAGGTCAAATCGCGACCGAAGAACTGGCTTACTGCCTGGCGCGCGTTGCAATACGCGGTTGGCCACTGGTTGATCAAGGAAGGACAACACGCTCTTCGAACAATCAACGTCGCGGCGGGTTGCTGCTCGGTCTTTCGAATGAGCCTTTTCGATCAGATCTGGGAGAGCAAACCCAGCGTCGTGGAAGACATGATGGCCACGTTGCGCGCCCATTATCTCGGATACGATGTGATTTACGTTCGAGACGCAGTGGTGGTTACGGCGGATCCCCAGGATCTGCTGCGATCGTACAGCCGTCAGCTGGTCCGATGGAACGGCGGCGCATGGTCTTGCACGCGTCAGCTCAGAATGTGGGGCAGCACCCGCCGGATCGCTCTCGAGACTCAGCTGGTGATGAGCGAAGGTTTTATTGTCTCTATCTTGATGCTGCTGTGGCCGTTGTGGCTCTACCTGTCTCCAAGAATGGTTGAAACGTGGATGACGATCGATGGCGGATTTATGCTGCTGAGCGCCACGATCGTCAGTATCTCGACCAAACGCTGGGACATCATCCTTTATGCGCCCACGTATTTTGTGCTTCGGTTTGTCGATAGCTTCCTGTTCCTCAAAGGTTTTTATCAGGCGTTCTTCGGCCCGAAGTCGAAGAAGCTCTCCTGGCAGAGCTGCACCCGGTATGAGTTGAATTAGGGCTTCGTAACGATTGGTCGCGGGAGGAAATCGGATTCCTCGCCGCGATCGAGATCACAAGTCGTAGTAAGGTGCTCTTTTCGTAAGAAGCGGTACCCAGCAAACGGTCTATCCCACTCAAAAGTGAAGAGATTTTGTTTGAAGATATACCCAACGAGCCCACGTTCTCCCTACCGGCTAGATTGCATTGCAAGCAAAGGGTTTATTGCGTTTACGGGTACTGGATTCGAGTACTGTCCGCAAGCAGGACTACTAATACTGAGTACTACAAAATGAATAGAACGCCGGTAGTGGTCAAACAGTAGCCGACGTACTCTTGGTTGGGTTTTCGGAAGTCCGTAAAATGTTCCCAGGTGCTCATGTTGTGCGAGGCCGACGGTAACAGTAAAGACGACTCAGGAGGAAGGAAGTATGATCTACGGATCTTGGTATCTCTCAGGTCCTAGCTCTTTTGTGCATCTGTGCGCCAAGTACGTTCTGCCCTGGTGGCGCAAATTCCGATGAAAATAGCCGGAACAGCTGGGTGCAACAAGGAGTCACAGCGAGCGTCTCTGATACGACCATCGGCCGCTCTCGTTGCGCTATTGTTCTTCTTGGTCGCGGCAAAAGCGCAGCCGCTCTACTACGCCTTCAACAACGGCCTCGGTAAGTCGTGGCGGATAGCCGCATGGCAGTCTCCCGACTCCAAAGCCGGCTTGAATCATGGCACGTACGTGCCTGAGAACGTCGATTTCGTGGACGGCATTTTGCGTCTGAAAGTTGATCAGACCCAGGGGCCAGATGGCGTTATCTCCAAGGGTGCTGCGATCTGGACCAAGGAGAAGTTCGGCTACGGTACGTATGAGTTCGTGATGAGGATGGCTTCCGAGTCTCCGACACCGTACGGAACTGGCCACGCGCAGTCGGGCACGGTCTCATCCGCGTTCTTGTACTTCAAAAATTCGCAAACCGAGATGGACACCGAATTTCTGGGAAACAAGAATTCATTGTGGACCACGAACTGGCACAACATTCATTTCGACAAACAACCCGAATATACGCCGAACGTCAGAACCACGGACGAAATCCCCAATGCGTCGCTAGCGACCGAGTTTCACACCTACAAGCTCGTCTGGCAGCCCGACAGCGTGAAGTGGTACATCGATGGAGTGCTGGTTACGAGCCACTCCACCAATGTCCCAATCGCAGCGGCCTACATCATTCTTCAGATCCGCGGCACCAACAGTGATGAATGGGGCGGCAAAGCGACGGTGAACGCCGTTCGATATGCGTACGTGAAGAGCGTGAAGTACTATCCTGCGTAGCTGACGGCCGAAGCCGAAAGCTGTCCAGATAAAACGTGCTCGTCAGAACTTACAACCGTACGGCGATCATCGTCTTAGGGCTTGAGTCCACTCGCCACGGTCTTCAGCAGCGTACCGTCGGAGAGGTCCTGGCCGAGATTCCAGGCCATGACGCCACCCAGCTTTTGGTTCTTTACATACTGCATCTTGAATTGAATGGCAGTCGGATCGTCGTAAGTCCAGAAATGCGAGCCGCTGTACAGCCACACGGACTGTGTAATCGAATCGCGATACTTTTTGAAATTTGATTCGATGTTTACGATGGAATTGTAAGCCGCGCCGTCTCCGTCCGGAGCGCCAGGTTCCCAAAGTCCATTGTCGAGATTAGGAACGTTGCTCCATTCGTACCCGTAAAACGGCACGCCGAAAACGAGTTTGCTCGGCGCCACGCCTGCTTCGAGATACTCTTGGATGGTTGCGCTGGCGTTGTTGGTCGAATCCGGGTCTTTTGAAGAGCGATAGAGCGGCGCCACCAAGCCGGTCTCGTTCGTCCAAGGCCCATCGTAGTCGTAGGTCATAACGCCAAAATAATCCAGATAGTTTTGAACCTGGTTAAGATTGACGTATTTGTAAGACCAGTTGCCATTCCCTCCCGCGATCGCCAGCGTCAGTCCCGGACGAACCGCATTGAGAGCCTGCCGGAAATCATTGAGCAAGCTGCTGAAGTTGTCGCGGTCCGCGGCAACTGCGGGGTACTCCCAGTCGATATCGAATCCATCGAAAATGCCGGGCTGACTGATTCCCGGGGCAAAATTTCCTTTGATGTACATGTTTACGCAGCTCTGCACGAACGTCTGCCGGTTCGCGGGGAGCGCTGCTGTGTGAAATGCGTTTGGGTTCGAGCTTCCACCACCGATGCCCATGATAATCTTCAGGTTCGGATACAGTTTCTTGAGCTCTTGCAGTTGGTGAAAATTTCCCCCGAAACCGCCTTTGGGATCGGTCACACCACTGACGGCGTTTTTCGCCGAGATTTGTGCCTGGTAATCGGCATACGTATCAAAGCTGACGCATTTATTGTTGACCACGTTTGCGAAGGCGTAGTCGAGATGCGTTAGCAGGGGAGCGGAACCACTGGTGATCAGGTTCTTAACAAAGAAATTCGAATACAACCCATATCGCGGGAAGTAACCGACGATCTTCATCGGTGTAGTTTGCTGCGCGAGAAGTTGTGGCGCGAAAGAAATTGTGGGGACGAGCCACAACAGACAAAACAAACACAACAGCGCCGACAGTCTGCGGACAACTTTCATTTTTTCTCCGATTAAAGAAAATCCGAATGGAAAGGATTTGCTTCGGTTGTGATAGCGGGGACGGGGTTTTGTAGCAAATGCCAAGGCGGAGTGTCAAGCGATTCTGAAATTAAAGTAAATTCGCGCGCTCGGAATTTCTTAAAACAAAGCAGATCGGCGATAACAGCGAGCCAATTTGTCTCCGCGGCGATGCGGATTTGACCGTGATAGAGCGATTTATTTTCCAGTGAGATTTCTTGCAACACGAATTGACGATGTGCATAGGATTATGTTTATCCTCTTGTTTTCTGGCGCTTAACAGTCATCCTTGTTCTTGACAAGTCGCTGTGGAAAACGCGGCTAGTCAGAGCGACAGTCACCGAGCACGGACAGGAATGCGTGCGTTCTCCGAAACGTCGGGGCGTTGGTTATGTATGGATGACCAGTGCAAGGGCGAACAACTGGTCGCGCCCAATAATTCGCGGATGCGGCGGCGTACGCTCGTTTCAGTGACACGCACCACCAGAGAGGGGCCCAGGTTGTGATATCGCGGATCGGACGCGAACGCGTCGTCAGCGTTACCCCATCCGCGAAATTCTCGCTGACGCCGGATTCAATCTGCACGGCGGATTAACCACTCGTCACCAGGGCGAGTGTAGGCGCGTTTCCCAACTGATTGTTTTGCATTGATCAGGAATATATTTCAGTTGGCGACACGAGAAACAAGAGGGTCGAAGCGTGATCGCGAGGGCTCCCCGACCCCACGAACATCGGATTTTCGACTTCTTCGGCGCGGAACACTTGACGTGCAATCGAGGTCGCCACGTCGCAACAGTTTTGACGGTTTCCGAGGAAGTCGGCGACACTGCCGCCGGCCTCGTCTGTTCTCGGTCTTGGTCCCCGCGGACAGCGAACACCTATCGAGGTCTCAATGCGCGTCCGTCTAGCGATCACGCCCCCGCCGATTTGCTAAACGACGAAGTGGGATCGCTCGTCGTTAGATACCTGTTGACGAAGAGGTTCGGATTGCGTGCATGGAGAGTGGTTGCCTAATATCAATTGCCCAGAGGGTCGTTAATACCCAGGAAGTCTTGGCGGCGCGCTTAGCGCGCGAGTGACAGTTGCTCGCGCGAGCCGGTAAACGTTGCGACGCACCGGCCGGCAGGTTCTCGGATTTCGATGTACTTCGCTAGCTGCTCACGGGAGTGAGCAATCAAACGAATACAGCGCCCGCAACTTACTGAAACGGTTAAGCTTATTGAGGAAAATGGAAGGTTGACGTTTGGCCGTTCAGATTCTCGATCACCAAACCTTGCGCATTTGTGGTCGTCGTAATGTCATTTTGCTGGATGTAATCGATGATCCCTTGAAGTGTCACAACGCCATCGGGATGACCTGCAGCCGTCGCAGCAGCAGGAGTGGAGTCGATGCTGATCGAGGACGAGTTTGGCCGATTGTCATCCACGCGATGAAGCAGGATGATTAGCCAAACCTTGTTGTCATGAGCGTATTGCATCCACGCATTGGCCTGACTCTGAGTCGTGTTCATGTCGTTCTCGGCGCCCTGGCTCCAGAGGTAGTACGGATACAGGTGATTACACTGGCCAACCGGCGTTCCAGGTGAACACGCATTCAGACCGTTGAAGCCCAGATCGGAATCACGCCCGCCAAGATAACCAGCCGCCTGAACGGCTTGTCCCACCGTCGGATTCGGATATCCATAGTCTCCGTACGGATACGCGAACGTAACCGGGTTGAATCCCTGAGCGATCAAGTCCGCCTTTGAGCCAGCAATTTCGAGATCGAGAGTGTCATCCAGATTCGTCGGGTTTCCGAAAGCGTCAACACACGGAGTCTTAGTGGGTCCTCCGGCCTGCGTAACTCCACAGAGTGTGGAGAGCCCCTGGTGCGTGCGGGTGTGAGCGCCAATCTCATGCCCGTTGCCCGCCATAGTCTGCACTTCGGCCCATGTCAAATAATCCGACATTCCGGAGACATCGCGGATTCCTACGGGACCCGCGTCCGGGTTGGCGATCGCGTTGTTGGGGCTGCCGGTAATGATGTATTGCGAGGTCTTTATACCGACGGCGTCAAGCAGCGGAAGGCCATTGTCGTACATCGACTGGTAGCCATCGTCGAAATCGATCGAAACGAAACCGTATTGGCTCACAACGAAATTTAGAGGATTGGAGGTGACGGAAATCGCGCCGGGGTTCGTCACAGTGACGGCAACGCTTGCTGGATTAGCGAGATCGGCGGCTGGAACTTGCACCAAGAGCGAAGTTGCAGTAATGGTCGCCGGGGTCAGAATGTCGGACCCGAAATTGACCACGGAGTTCGGAGAGAAATTCGTCCCGGTAATCGTCAAGTACTGCAAATCCGCGCTTCCTGTAATGCCAATTGGCGGCGAAAGAGCCGAAATCGCGGGAGGTACCGGAGGCGGAGGCGGAGGCGTGGTGAGCGTGAAGAAGACGGTGCCCGTGATTCCGCCGGCTGTGGCGGTCACGTAGGACGGGCCAGCGATGTTGCCTGTGACGAGACCCGACGAGGAAACCGAGGATGACCCGTCGGTCGGAGGCGTCCAGGTAACGGCGCCTAAGACCAAAAAAGGATTGCCGTACTGATCCTTGCCATGCGCTCTGAATTGTTGCGTGTCGCCCGTATTGAAGGTGGCGTGCGAGGGCGTAATGCAAATCGCAGTCAGAACGGGAGGCGGCGGGTTCGTTATCGTGACCGGGAATGAGGGCATCGTGAACGACGGGACGGTAGGAACTGTGACGCTGATCTTCACCGCGCCTGGTGTCACACCGTTGACCGTAGCGCTCAACATGCCCTCGGAATTATTCGCGCTCACCGTCGCATTGCCGTTGTCGGTGGTCCAAGCCAGAGGAATCGAGAGCGGCTGGTTAAACTGGTCGAATTCGGTGGCGACAAATCGGAAAGCTGTCAGCGCGGGTATCGTCGGAATCCCGGGATTGGTTGTAGCGTTCGGGGTGATAACGATGGAATACAGCACGGATGGCGCCGGATTGACGACCAGCGTGGCGGTATTTGTGGTAATTCCGCCAACTTTTGCAGCGACCACGGTAACGCCAGGGTGAGTGAACGAGGCGGTTGCTTTCCCCGTTGCGTCGATGGTTGCAACGGTCGCGTCGCTCGAGGAATAGGTCGTCGGAATGCCCTGCATCATATTGCCGAATTGATCGAAACCAGTTGCAGAGAACTGTTGTGACTGGCCGGTGAGGATGGCCGTTGGATTGAGCGGCGTGAGTGAAACCGACGTGAGTACAGGCGGAGCGCCGCTTACCGTCAGGATCGCCGGATTGCTTACGACCGAGCCCGAAGAAGCGATGATCTGAGAAGTTGCGGGGCTTTCCAATGTGTTGACCGCAACACCCGCGCCGTTCGTAATCGGATTGCCGTCGGAAGACCATGTGATCGAAGCGACGAACGGCTGGTTGTACTGGTCAAATGCGCTCGCGGTGAAGGCAAACGTCGCTCCTGGGGCTACGGTCAGGGAAGACGGTGAAATCGAGATGTGGTCGAGATGCGCGGGTGGGTTGCTGGCCGGCGGGGTCGTCGTAGGTGGAGTCGTTGGTGGAGTGGTAGTTTCGGTGGAGTGGTAGTCGGTGGAGTGGTAGTCGGCGGGGGTGGTCGTCGGCGGGGTGGTCGTCGACCCCTGCGAGCTAGCGCTAACGCCAGCGCCGCCCCCGCAACCTGCGGGCACAAGGATCACGAGGGCCATCAGATAGACTTCGAGTCGCGCCCTCTTTGGCATGTCTTTCTTCACCTGCATCGGAGGCTGGCATTGACCGCCGAACCAAGACCGAGGTGCCTCCGGATCCCGCGTCGACAGAGATTTCGCCCACAGATTCCACATGCATTGAGCTTACGGGTGCCCACTTGCCTGGTCACTGGTACAGGGGTGGTAAGGAGCTAAACGCCTCTCCCAGACTGTATTAGGACTACCGTTTACCCCATGAGAGAGCCGAATTTCAGGTCTCGGCGGGTCATCGACGGCGCCACAATTGCACTCGCGAGGGTTTCTACTAAACTGTTTATAATAAATCACTTACAGTTGTTTTATGACGTCCAGGCTACGACTCGGAAGTAGCAACTGCGAGAACGTAGCCGCTCCACCGGGGATAGTACTATTCGGGGCAAAAACACTGGAAAATGGCGGGGGTAGCCACGGAGTTGCAGCAGCCCTACTACTTCGCGACTTCAATCAGCGCCAAGGCGTGCGGCGCGAGGGTCAGTGACAGCGACCCGTTCTTCAGCCCGTAGGTCTTCGCCGACGGCATGGCCGCTGCCTTCCGGAGCGACGCGATCTGCGCCACCGTCGGCGAAACGGGGCTGCCAAGCCTCTCGAATTCCGGCAAGGGCGAGCCGTGATCTTTATCCACAATGGTCACTTTCGCCGAACCAGCAGTTACGCCTTTGAATTTCAGGGTCATCGATTTCGGCGACCCGGCCTCCTCGGGCAAAAACAGGTTCCATGCCGCGACGACCAGCGACCCGTCATTCCGCCGCGTGACCAACACGGAATCCGACGCGGCATTCAGGCGTGTGTCGCCCAGGCGATGCAGCAGCGCAAAATCGTTGAACGCGGCCTTGGGAATGTCTCGTTCGGCGATCAGCCCGAACCCACCGTAGAACGGAGTCTTCACCACGCCTTGTTCTTCGAATACGTCCGAAAACGTCCAATAGCTCATGTATTCGGTCAGTCCGTCGCACTCACGAATCGTGTTGGCCATGTACGGCCCCATGTACGCGCTGTCGGTCACTGCCGTTTCGTTGTCGTAGGCGGCGTTAAACTCGCTCCAGATCAGCGGCATTTTCGGATACGCAGATGCCACAATCTGATCGTGGACTTTCTTCACCGATCTGCAGACCATATCGTTGCGTGAAACTTTTTCGTGCGTGCCGAACACATCTTCGGCTTTGTCATTGCCATAGACGTGGGTGGAGACGAAATCGACGGGGATATCTTGCTCTTTCGTGTGAGCGAGGAACTTGTCAGCCCAGGCCGCTTGTGCGGTGGCTGGACCGCCGACGCGAAGGCGCGTACTCACGCGTTTCACGGCTTTCGCGCCTTCGTCGTAGAGATGAAAATAGGTTTCGTCTTTCGGATTGCCGACCCAAAAATCGAGGTTGGGCTCGTTCCAGACTTCGAAATACCACTTCGAGACTTCCTCGATGCCGTAGCGATCGACAAGATGTTTCGTGAAAGCCTCGATCATCGCGCCCCACTTGTCCCAATCCTTCGGCGGTGCGACGTTCTGCTTGTACCAGAACGCATGCAGTGCATTCGGATCCGACGTGAGCTTCTTCGGCATAAAGCTCATCTCGATGAATGGACGTACTTTGTTGGCCAACAGTCCGTCGTAGATCTGATCGACGTAAGAGAAGTTGTAGACGGGCTTCCCGCTCGCGTCTTCGTCGTACAAGCCCACCTCATCCTGAAAAATCGCGTGGAAACGGATGTACTCGAAATCCGTGATGCGCTTCACTTCGCGCAAATCATGCCGGTAATCGGCTCGCAAAGACAAGATCGCGCGACCTGACCCAAACATCTGCTCCCAAAAATGCGGAAATGGGTGCGGCGCCGCATCCGGGTCGATCTCGACAGCTTCTGCGACCGTCTGCGCGCGAAGCGCGCTGGCTGCGCCGCCTGCAAGGGCGTACATCAAGCACGTTGCTACGAGAGCGAACGGCAGAATTCGTCGAATCGACTTGTGCGGAGTTGCATGCATAGAAGGTTTCTCCGAAGAACGTTATAGCAGAGATGGCCGAGTGTCACTCGCTCGATTTTCGGCTCATTCGGCAAACGAGAAACGTTACGGCCTCTAGCAAAGAGAAAGGCGCAGCCCAAAGCTGCGCCCTTCAACAAAAACAACGCTGTTGCGCGCAATTTCCGAACGCAACCTACCGAAACTAGAAGCTGAACCGTGCCTGCAGTTCGATCACGCGGCCCGCAAGCGCCGTCAGTCCTTGACCGAACGTACCGTTCGGCGACGTGACCGTCTGCGTCCCAGTAACTTCGTTCACGTTGATCGTGCCGATGGTCTCCTGACTGTAACGGATACGGTGCGCCCCGTCTCCTTATTGGTGAGGATCACCGTTGCGGCACTGATCGTTTCGCCCTGTGGATCGAGCACACTGCCCTGAATGCCGGCGCGATATTGCGCAAATGCGGAAACTGCGAGAAGCAAAGTTGCGAACGTCAGAACACACGAACAGACAAATTTACGGATGGGATTAGACGATATTGCCAGTCACCTCGAGAACTCCCCTGTTCGACGGAAATAATTCGGGTCCACTGGAGAGGGAGAGCGGAGACGATCTATTTGCGGCGAAAATAAATAACACAACGCTGCTTCTTAGCCGTCGATAAGGTAATTGGGGTAAGAGGAATAGTTGAATCGCTGTATGGCTTTTTATCGGACGCAGCGATTTTTCGGGTAACGAGTTTCACTTCGCGTGCATCTGGGCGTGAACGAGTTGACAGCGCAAGCAGCGTTCGTCAGCATGACGAACCCAGTGAACAAGTCTTTCCAACGTGTGCTCGAAACAAAAGCGCTCATATTCGTAAATCCCTTCGCTGGCGTGGGCCGTGCGCGACGCAACATGTCTCGGGTTCGTTCCGGATTCGAGCAGCAACGGATTTCGGCGGAATTTGTTTTGACCGTAAGCGCCGGCGAGTTAGAGTCGCGCGCACGCGATGCCGTCGCCAGCGGTGCCCGCTTGCTCTTCGCGATGGGCGGCGACGGAACCGTCCAGGCACTCGTCAACGCCGTCTGCACAAACACAAACCGCGAGGACGTAACGCGAGCGGCACAAACACCGCAGCGTCGAGAAGTCGTTCTCGGAATCCTGCCGTCAGGTGGCGGAAACGATTTCGCTACAGCACTGGGACTGCCGCAAGATCCCGCCGCGGCCGTTGCCGTCGCCGCAACCGCCGCGCCGCGGCTCGTCGACCTGTTGCGCGCTCGAACCGCCGACGGAGCAGATCGCATATACATTGGCGGAGGCGGTGTCGGGCTCGACGTTGAAGCGGCGCGTCACGCCGCTGGAGCATTTCGCCGCTGGCCTGGCCGCCTGCGTTACGTTGCATCGGCGCTGCGAGCCTGGAGTGAATTCTCGCCGCTCAGCGTGCGCGCCGAATTCCCCGAAGACGATCTGTCGCCGATCGAATCTCGCGCGTTCCTCGCGGGCGTGCTCAATGCCCCGAGCTACGGCGCCGGACTTCGCGTTGCGCCCTCTGCCCGCATCGACGATGGCTTGCTCGACCTGTCGATCGTGAAGGACCTGAGTGTCACTCAGGTCGCCGCGTTAATACCCAGGCTCTTGGTGAACGGTAAAATCCCGAGTTCCTATCTGACGCACCAAAAAGCGCGCTGCGTCATCTTGCAAGCAGATCGCCCGTGCATGTTTCATGGCGACGGCGAAATCATCGGTCCCGCGCCGGTACGGATTGACGTCGTTCCAGCCGCAGTCCAATTCTTGGCGCCAAGCGGCGCTTGACCGCGACGACACGTGTTTGTGAATCAGTGAGAGGATGAGCTGCTATTGGACGGCGGCGGAGCGGAAAGATCGGCGGCACGACGATGCCGGCGAAACGCCAAGTGAATCAAATCAGGATAAAATTCCTTCAACACGTTGTACCCACTATTAAACGCCAGCGAAGTTCCCCAATTCTCGAACACACGCTCCGCGGAACGATCTTCCGGCGGATAATAAATCGTCGAAATGCTCTGTTGAAATAGGAATCCAGCGACCACGGGGATGTTGAACGTGGAAGCACCGGAATCTCTTCGCGTAACCACGGTCCGTGTCGCCGAATAGGTCAGTCGTGACCATATCGACCCCTTGGCCCGCCGAAAATACCTCGGATCGTCGTGTAGCACGCTGGGCAAAAACCCAAACATGAAAAACGAAGACGTCGCCTGGTCCGCCTCCGCCGCGCCAAAGCGCTCGGCGTAAGGTCCCCAACCCTGTCCATAGTGCGGCTGCTCGTTGGCAGCCTGCTGTAATCCGGCTTGAAACAGATTTCCGAGATGCGCGCTGAAATCGACCGTCTGGTGCAGCGCCAGGATATATTTTTCTTTCACGGTGAGTGGCGGCTGATTCCCAGGATCGTCGTTCTTCGTCTGAAAATTGGGAATGAATCCGAGGATGCGCTTGGGGTTGTCGTCTTCCTGTCCTGTTGGATTAGCAGGCGGACCCGTCTTTTTCTGCGAGGGATTCGCGTTCTGGGAGGAATTCGCCTTCGAATTGTCTTGTGGACTACCGGGATCGACATCGATCTTAGGCGTCGGCGCATCCGGTTTGGCCGCAGCAGCGGATTCAGCGGCCGCCACAACAACTGGTTCGTCCTGAAGCTGCGATTGTCCTCGCGCGGGAAATGCATTCGCGCTCGATGTGAATGCGAAGAATATCGCGATCAAACCAAGCCTGTTCTTGCGTAAATCCATTAAACCCCGGGGGATGTAAATAACCGCTCCTTACTCATACGGGCGGCTCACCAAACTTGTAACACTGTTAAAGCGTTGTCATTCTGGGGGCACCCGACAAGGTTGCCCGGAGAATTCTCAACCGAAGGTCTTGGCACCCCGCTCCGGGAACGTACGCCCGCGAGAGCGCCCTTACATGAGCATATCGTAGTTCGCGGTGCGGCGGAGGGACGCATTCAGGCTGACATTCTTGTCCGCGGCGTTATTTCCGGTTCGGCGAGACTGGTCTATCCTTTCTTTTTGTCGATCTTCAAATTGACCACGATCTCTTTCTTACTGTCGAAGCTCGAAATCGTCCGTGTCTGCGATTTCGCCCCGTCCTTCTCCGCGTGAATCTCATAGTCGGCGTTCGGATCGAGCCCGCTGAAGCGATAATTCCCGGTGTCGTCGCTGATGTAGCTGCGCACCGCATTGCTCCGCGTATTCTTCAGAAACACGACTCCGGCCGCGATCGGAGTCTCGGACTTATCGCTCACGACGCCGTGCACGGACTTAAGCGAAGCTTCATGCTTTGCGTCCTGCTGTGCCACCGCCATCGTCGCAATCAGCAGGAACCCTAGCCCAACACACAGTACTCGCAAGCGCGAATTCACTTTTTCCCTCCCGTTGCCGGCTGCATGCGATACACCACCGTTTCTTCGCTGATGCCGCTCTTGGCGCTGATAGATCCGCCCTGGTCAGCAAAGCCCTTTGCATTTACCACGATCTCATATTCCTCGCCTTGCGGAACCCGCAACGCAAACTCACCCCGCGAATTAGTATAGGTCTCCCACCGGAACTTCTTTTCGGTGGCACGCCGGGCACGCACGTGGGCGCCGGGGAATGCATATGCCTTGTCGTTGAACACCGTTCCGATAAGCAAAAAATCGTTAGCGCGGCCGTGCCCCCGTTTGCCGCTGGAACTCGAGGATCCGGCCTGTCCAGAGGTTGACGAAGATGCTGGCGGCGGTGCGGGCTGTTGCGGTTGTTGTTGCGACGGTTCTTGCTGAGGCTGGCTCGCCGACTTCGACGCCGGTGTGGGCCCCTGCGCTATGGTCACGCGTGGCGAAAACGCCAGCATGCACACGGCTGCAAGGATGGGCGCAGCGCGAACCTTCGTATGTATCGAGGGCGCATGCATGGAGTCGGTCCTCACACGTCCGATCCTGACCTGCGGGTTCCGTATTTCCTTAGATGGTGGACGTGGAAAAGGAGATGTAATGCCCATGGACCTCAGAACTGCCCATAAGGAGAGCTAAATCGATTTTCGACGTTTTTTGAAGCAAAGAGAGGGTCTGAGCCCAAAACAAGTTACCGTGTTGCGGCCACTGCGGTTATCTCGCGGACCGTCACTCCTCGTCCTCTTCTTCCTCTTCTTCTTCCTCTTCTTCGATCAGGTCGCCTTCGCCCTCTCCCTCTTCATCTTCTTCGTCATCGTCGTCATCGTCATCATCATCACCGTCTTCGGAGATGACGTTCAGGTGAATCGGGTGGATCTGAGAAATTTCCATTTCAATCTCGCATTCAGGGCAACTGAGGATTTCGCCTTCTTCGACCTCGTCTTCATCGACGTCGATTTCGGCGGAGCATTCGGGGCAGCGAATCACGGGAACATCCTCCGTAGAGTTTTGGGGCGATGCGAGCGGGCAAGCTCACATGCATATCGAGCGTATTATATACCCGGTGTGTGAAGTCAACTCCCACGCTATAGTTTTCTGCCGGAAACCAAATACCCGGCCGTTTAGAAATCGGAGGGAACAGTGTCGCGGGAATATCCCGAGCGCCCGATGGTCGGCGTCGGTGGAGTCGTCATCGTCGATGGTCGCGCTCTCTTGATTCGCCGTGGCAGTGAGCCGTTGCGGGGCCAGTGGTCGATCCCCGGCGGCACGCTCGAGCTCGGCGAATCGCTACAACAAGGCGTCGCGCGTGAACTCAAGGAAGAGACTGGCCTGACGGTCCGCGTCGGCGAACTAATCGAAGTCTTTGACCGCATCTACGAAGACCCGCCGGGTGCGAACGAAGTGGACGCGGCCGACGGCGAAGCGCCAAAACGCAAAGGCCCGCGGTATCACTACGTGATCGTCGATTATTTATGCGAACGCATCAGTGGCGAAGCCGTCGCCGGAAGCGATGTTACGCATGTTGCCTTTGCGCGTGAAGACGAGTTGGCCGCGTACGCTTTAACCGAAACAGCCACGCGGATTTTGCGAAAAGCCTTCGTGATGCGGCGAGCGCAGCAGTCCAAAACTTGAATCAATTGCGGATCGTAAACCTTCGTTAAGATCCCGACTTCACAATCTCAATGCTGCCGTTCGAATTCGTCAGCTGCAACCTGCAACCGCCTGCGCCAATCGTTCCATTCAGTGAGTCTCCGCCAATGCTCCCCGTCGCCGTCACCGGCAAATCCGAACTGATCCGCCCAAACGAAGTGTGCGATGTCAGGTTGTAACCCAATCCCTCCGGAATCCCCACGTGAATCGACGAAAACGAAGTCTTCAGGCTAATGTCGCGGCAGCCACTCGCCGGACGCGACGCCGTCACCGAAATCGCTCCGTTCTGATTGTCCACCGTAATCCGCCCGCCAATTTCATCCAGGCTCACGCCCGAAAAGGACGTCGTCACCGTCGCATCACCCTTCACCCGCCTAGCCGTCACCGACCCGTTCGAATCTTCCGCCGTCAAATTGCCATTCACGCGCTCGACCGTAATGCTCCCAAAGCTCGTCTTCGCGAATACATCCGCTCCAATGTCGTTCAATGCAATCGCACCATTTCCCGTGATGGCGCGAATCCCTTTCGGGATATTCGACGCTTCGATCGCTCCAAACGAAGTCCTCAGCGTCACCGTTCCCCGCGCGTCACGCACGTAAACCCTTCCGTTCGAGGTCTCCGCGTCAATCGACCCGGCCACATTCTCCAGTTCGATGTTCCCAAACGAATTCCGAATCGCCAGCGAATTCCCGCCCACCGAACTCCCCTTCACTCGTCCGTTGTTGCTCGTGATCTCCGCGCGCCCCTTGATGTCGCTGAACTCCACGTTACCGAAGCTGTCCGAAATCACCCCCGCGCCGCCCACCGACGAAACCTCCACGTTACCGTTGTTGTCGCGCAACGTAAGATCGCCGCGAATGTTCCGCACCTCCGCTCCTCCAAACGAGGTCGTGACCGTTGCCGAACCCGCAGTGTCGAGCGTAACCTGCCCGTTGCCTCCCGTGATCGTCGCCGCTCCTTGCACCTCACGCACCGTGATGCTGCCGAACCGATTCCGCAAATCGAGCGCGCCCTTCACATTGCTAACGTCCACCGACCCATTGTTGTCGTTGATCGACGTATCGCCGCTCGCGTCCCGCAGCTCGATGCTGCCAAACGAATTGTTCAGCCGCGACGGCCCCGTCTCATGAACCGTCAACGATCCGTGACTATTATCGATGTCCGATTGCCCGTGCACCCCGGTCGCCGTCACACTTCCGAAGCTGTTCCGGATAATCAACGGCGCTTCCGCCGGCATCCCCACGTCATAATTCACCGAGTACGACGTGTTCTTCCCGTGCAGCCACCGCCGCTCTTCGTCGGGATAAATAGTTCTCACGCGAATCCCATAACTCCCTTGCTGCACATCGATCTGCACTTTTTGCGCGTACGCATCCGCCTCTGCACGCGATCCCGCCTGCACTCGAATCGTCGCCGAAATTTTCACGTCGCGCCCCGACTCACCGTGAACGCGCACCTCGCCAAATTTATTCTCGATCTGAAATGTCCCTTGCCCCATCGTCAGCGTCTTCTGAAAATCGCGCGACACCTGCTCCTGCCCCGCGCGTGCCGCCCCTGGCAGTGGTGCCGCCGCGGCGTTCGCCGTCCCAGCAGCAATTGCGCCCACCCCAACCAACGTCACACCCCAAAGGAAAGCGATCGCAAGACGCGCCCGAATCGCGGTTCCTCCGCACCTCGAACCGAGCCGACTCATCGCTTCGCCTCCAAAACCTCTTCCAGCGTTCGCTGTTTTTCCTGATACATCGCCAGTAGCTGATACCTCAAATGCGCGTTCGACGGATTGTCTCCCGCCTGCGCGCGCAAATCGTCGATCGCGCTGTCCAATACCTGTAATTTCTCGCGGTAGTTTGCCAGCAGGGGCGTCTCCGGACTATCCAGCTGCGGCTTCGCCTCTACCGCCAGCTTGTCGATCGCCTGCACGTACGCATTTTCCGTGCGCTCAACCTCGCTCAACGCCGAGCTCTTCAAAAGAGGATCGTGGGCCGAGCTCACCGGCTTCTGCCCCGCGGTCGGCGTCAACTGCCTCCGGTAAATCATCCCGCCCGAAACCAGCAACACCACCGCAAACGCGCTTACCGCCGCCAACTGCCACGAAAGATTGAATCCCAGCCATCGCGAAAGCGTGTCCCACGCCGGCCGTCGAGCAGCAGCAGGCGCCGCATTCGCCGCCAACGCCGTCTCGATCCGCAACCACTGCGCCGGGCTCGATGAATAATCCCGCATCTCCGCCGCCGCAACGCTCAGCGCCTTCCACGCCCGCACTTCCTCCGCGCAGGCCGCACAAGTCGCCGCATGGGTTTCCAGCGCCGCCCACTGCGCCGGAGTGCCATCCTCAAAAATACTGTCGCGATCGTTACAGGTCACATTCATCGCATCTCACCGTGCTGCCCATGTCCGTCAATCCGTCCGAACTCAAACAATCCAACTCAACCGACCCTGCTCAAACAAACGTCATCCCGCCGTCGCATCGCTGCTTTGCGGCGGCGCGAGCCTTGACCGCAAATTCTTCTTTGCCTGAAACAACGTGTTCTTCGAAGCCGCCTCTGTAATCTCCAGCATCGACGCAATCTCCGAATGCCGGAATCCCTCCACCTCATATAGCAGAAACACATCGCGCTGATGCCGCGTCAGCTCCGCCAGCGCCCGCTCCAGTGCCATCTTCAACGATGGATGCGACACCGCCGCCCGCGGCTCCACAACCGGCGTTTCGCCCAGGTCCTCGTTCGCAACTTCCTTCTTCCGGTTCCGTTTGCGCCGCGCATCATGGCACGTGTTCACCAGGATGCGAAATGTCCACGTCACAAAGCTCGACTGCCCGCGAAAGCTTCCGATGCTCCGCTGCACCTTCAAAAACGTGTCCTGCACCGCGTCCTCGGCGTCGAGAGGATTCCCCAGCAGATTCCGTGCGAGGTTTTTCATCCGCGCACCCTGCATCGCGAATAACCGCTCGTACGCGCGCAAGTCACCCGCCTGGCACGCAGCGGCCAGCGCAGAGTCCTCGGCCCTCGCCGCTGCCGCTGCCGGATCCAGTCCGGCGGGCTCAGCGGGCTCACGGAAAGGTTCCACTCGCCTCTCCCGGTCGCGCGGTACGGGAGGGATTCTATGCTCCCAGGGCAGTGCAAGTCCCATTGTTCCCATGCCATGCTCCTGGGGAATAGACGATGGGTAGGACTAGAACGTCAGGCAGGACCTGTAGTGACTCGCTAACTCTTGTATTTATACTGATTTAAACCCGTTGGTTGCGCCGGCTTGCCCTGAGCTCTGGAAGGGCATCGTTGCCGGCTCTTCGCATTTCTGTGGCGTGGGCGCCACGCCGCTTTTTGGCAGGTACGCCGCAGCTCCAACATCCCCATTCGGGAATCCCTCAAGAACCACTCTTCCCGACAGCCCTATCCGCCGAGAGCGTCGATCTCGCTTCCCGGCAACGCCCCGCGAGTCCGCTCCCTGCAGTTAAACTCATTCAGCGCAGTCTGCAAGTCTTCGACTGTGAAATCCGGCCACCGCTTGTGCAGAAACATAAACTCCGCAAACGCGCACTCCCAGAGCAGAAAGTCCGACAGCCGCTGCTCGCCGCCGGTCCGGATCAGCAAATCCACGTCCGCCGCACCCCCGCGAGCCTCGGCCAGCACCCGGTTAAACGAGTCCTCCGTCAGCTCTGTCGCCTTATAAAACCGGCAAGCCGCGTTGTAAATCGCGTTCCGCGCCGAGTAATCGACAGCCAATCGCAAATGCAGCCGCGTCCCCGAAGCCGTCGCCGCTTCTGAATCAATAATCGTCTGCCGCAAAGTCGCCGACAATCGATCGCGCCTCCCGATCACGCTCAGCCGTATCCCTTCTTCCATGCAGTGCTGCGTCTCGGTCAGCAAATACTCGTGCAGTATCCGCAGAATCCCCGCCACTTCCGCCTCCGGCCGTTTCCAGTTCGCCGAAGACAGCGCGAACATCGTCAGCGTGTGAATCCCCATGCGCGGAGCCGCCGCGATGATCGCGCGGGCCACCTGCGCTCCGGCGCGATGCCCCGCCGAACGAGGCAGGCCGCGCGACGTCGCCCAACGTCCGTTGCCATCGGAAATAATCGCCACGTGAACTCGCCGCGATGGTGAAGGCGTGCCAGGCTGAAGTTCCGAAAGTAGTGCTGCGATCTGTTGCTGCTGCGTGGCCATCGGCTGCATCGACATGGTCCGGTCCCCCGACTGTTCTTTTCCGTCAAGGATGAAAGATATTCATCACCTGGCTCATCCTCAATCTGCAAACTACTCTGCATTACAAAGTCTGGGGACAAAAATTTTTGCCGTTCTAGCCTTCTCGCGTCGCCCGGATCAGCGCTTCCATATGATTCAAGTACCGCTCCAGCGCTCTCCGTCCCGGCGCCGTCAACCGGTACTCTGTTTTTGGCAGCCGCCCGTCGAACGATTTCGTGCACACGATATAGTCCGCTTCTTCTAGCTTCCGCGCGTGTACGCTCAGGTTGCCGTCCGTCGTCTTCAGCATCGCCTTCAACTCATTAAACGTCAGCGATCGATTCACTGCCAGCGCGCTCACGATTCCCAACCGCACCCGTTCATGTATCAGCCGATCCAGATCCGCAGGCACGGTTTCCTTCGACGGTGTCGCAACCGATGCCAGCGCAGCCTCGCGGTCTCGTCCTCGCTGGTACCGTTCATCTCGAGCTGTGTTCGACTTCGTCATAAAATTTCTCACATACAATCACATCCGGCACAAAGGCCGGTCCCTCGATTCGTCATCCCCCGTGATGCTTCGCGATCCAGAGCCCAAATCCGATCTGCAACACTCCAAACCCACCGCCCATCAACGCATCGCCCCAACTTGCCGGCGCAACCAGCGCGATCCCGCCCATTGTCATCAGGCACAAACCCATCACCGGCACCACGCGCACCGAAAACGCCCCGCCTGTCACAATGGCGGTCCCATACAGCAGCAACCACACCGCGGGCAGCAGCGTCACCGCCCCCGAGTGAAACAACGCAAAGGTCAGGCATCCGCCTACAAGTATCGGCGGCGCAAAGCTCAGCAAAAATTTCCGCCCCGGCCCAGAAAACAACGCCGCATTCGCGCGGTGAGCTTTGGTAGCCGCGGTCGCTCCGGCAATGGCCACGGCAACAAACGCCTCGATCAGCCACACCGTCAGCCACGTTCGCGGCGAATCCTGGCGCGAAGCCGCTCCCGCCGCCGCAATCGCCGTGATACCCATGGCGACGCCGCCCCACCCGGGCACAGCGGTAAACTCCGCTGCGCTCGCCATCGTTTCGCGAATGTAGCGCAGATGATCCGCCGCCCGAGCATCAATCGGGATCGGCTCATTCCGCGCAGATCGAACCGGCGAAGCCAAAGCCATGCCGAGATAGTGCCCAACGACCGCCGCTCTGTCAAGTACTTTATGATACAAAGTAGAGTCATGCAGCGCTAACGCCGCTTCACCCCGAGGAACCGAAAGACATCCCTACCGGCTCCCGGTTTCCCGTAGCCCAGGCACTCTTGCCTGTGCACCCGTCAACCCCGGCAAAATTCCCCCGACGTCTCGAAACCCGTACAGGAAAGAGTGTCCATTACCCTACTGATCATTTCTTCCGCGGATACTTCCCCGTAATCGCATTCCACCGGATCACAAACACGTCGATGAACATCTGAATGCTATCCCGCATCATGCTCACCTTCGTAGCGTGCGAATGCCCCCACCGCACCGGAATCTCCGCCGCCCGCAACCCATGATGCCGCGCCAGATACAACAATTCTGGATCGAACCCGAACCGCTCGATCGTCTGCTGCTCGAAGATAATCTTGCAAGGCACGCGCCGGAACGCCTTGAATCCGCATTGCGTATCCACAAACGGCAGCCACAAAATCACACGCACGATCTTGTTGAATATAATTCCCGCAAATTCGCGAAACGCCGACTCGTGCTCCGTGATCAGGCTGCGGTCCACCGCCCGCGAACCGATCGCCACTTCATGATCTTTCATCGCCGGCAGCAGCTTCTCCACTTCTCCGATCGGAGCCGAAAGATCTGCGTCGGTAAACAGCACGACGTCGCCCCGCGCCTCCTGCATCCCGTGCCGCACGCTGTAGCCCTTCCCGCGGTTCTGTCCGTTCGAAACCACACGCAGCCCCGGAATCAGGCTTCCAAAACTTTCCGCCACCGAAATCGTCTTGTCCTTCGACCCGTCATCGACAACGATCACTTCGACGGTGTGATTCGCCGACCGCACGTATGCCGCGATCCGCTCGAGCGTCGGCGGCAGCCGCTGTTCTTCGTTGTACGCCGGAATAATGATCGAAAGGTCGGGAGCCGCGGCAGCAGTCATCGGAGCGGAATGTCCTTCCATCCGTGCGCCCCGATCAGCGGAACGAAACGGCACGTGTCCAGCACAGTCGTCTGAAACGTATCACGGGTTCGCTCGACCAATTGCAGCTCCTGATTGTCGAGCGTTCCGACGGGTACCGCTATTCGCCCGCCGTCAGCGAGTTGCGAGAGCAGAGGCGGCGGCACCGCGGGCGCGCCTGCGGCTACCAAAATCGCGTCGAACGGCGCAAACTCCGGCAGGCCCAACGTTCCGTCGCCGCAATGCACGTGAATATTTTCGTATCCCATCCCCGCTAATCGCGCCGCAGTCGCCGTCGCGAGCTCCGCGCGATACTCGATCGTCACAACCTCGCGCGCCATGGCCGCCAACACTGCCGCTTGATAACCGCAGCCCCCGCCGATTTCCAGGACGCGTTCATCGCCGCGCAATCGCAGCGCCGCCGTCATCGCCGCCACCATGTACGGCTGCGAGATCGTCTGGCCATCGCCGATCGGCAGCGGCGCATCCTCATACGCGCGATCCCGCACTTCCGCCGGCACGAAAACGTGTCGCGGCACGGCATTCATCGCCGCGATCACCCGCGCGTCCGCGACTCCACGCCGTGCAATCTGTGTCTCCACCATTGCGCGCCGCGCGCCTTCGTATTCCGCCGCTGAACGCTCCAGCTCGCCAGAAAAAACTTTCCACGAATTCAATCGCCAGTCTTTGATCCCGTTCATTGCCTCACGCCGGCGTGCTCGCCGCCACCGCGTGCTTCTCCCAAGCGCCGCTTCGCAAAATATCTTCGATCTGTGCGATCGCGTAGTCGCATTCGTTCTCGCGATTGTAAAAATGCGGCGACACGCGCACACCCGCTTTCGGCCGGTAGTCAATCAAGACATCGCGCGCCAGCAATTCGCAGCTCACTTCATACGCGTGTGGGCAATCGATCGAAACCGTTCCCGCCCGCTCCTGCGGATTCTCCGGCGTGTTCACCCGCCAACCGCGCGCCTTCGCGCCTTCCAGCAATCTCGTCGTCATCCCGATCGATTTCGCCCGAATCGCCTCGATCCCGGCTTTATTCAATATTTCCAGCCCAGGCTGGCACGCATACAGCGCCGGAATATGCGGCGTCCCGTTCAAATATCGAAATGAATCTTCGCGCGCGTCGATCGCGCCAGTTTCAAACGCAAAAGGACGCCGGTGCGCGCTCCAGCCCGTCAGCGCCGGCAAAAACCTCTTCCGCAAATCCTCGCGCACGTACAAATAGCCGACGCCCGGCCCGCCGCACAGCCACTTCAGCACGCCGCCCACCGCGAAATCCGCGCCCAGTTCGCGAAGATCAAACGGTAGCGCTCCCGCCGCCTGAAACACGTCCAGAATGACGTGCGCTCCCACGCGATGCGCCCGCTCGATGATCGCGCGGGCATCGACGATGAACGCGCTGCGAAACAAGACCAGCGAAATCGGCACCAGCAGCGTTGTCTCGTCGATTGCCCCCAAAAATTTATCTAGATCGAATCGCACCGGATCGGTCGTTGGAACCGTCTCCACCCGCGCTCCCACCCTCCGCTGCTCGTTATAAAAATATTGGATCGACGGAAACTCCAGCTCCGTCATGACCACCTTGTTCCGCGGCCCGCGAAAATCGAAGCACGACGAAATAACCGCCTGCGTCGTCGTGACGTTCTGGTGGAGCGAGATCTCGCCGCGTCCCGCGCCGATCAGCGGCGCGATCTTGTCGCCCACGCTGACCGCCATCTCCCACCAGCCCTCTGCCCACGCCTTAACCCCACGCGTAGCCCATACGTCGGCGTAGCTGTGCATGCTGTCGTAGACGCCCCGCGGCATCGCGCCAAGCGAATTGCTGATCATGTACGTCGAGCGTTCGAGGATCGGAAAATCCCCGCGCCATTTGAGCAGTTCATCCATAGAAACGGGCCATTCCCACCAGCAAGGACTCCCACCAAAATAACACAGCCCCGTCGCGCTCCGCGACCTCCAAAACCCATGTAAACCCGTGCCTTTTCGATGATTTACGCCCTCACTTGGATTTCCTGAGCGAAAGGGCAGTGGCCACTCGTACTTACACTTCGGCCCGAAAACTGGCCCGCCGTACCGCTGCGGCAAAATTCCGCGCTCCCTAGACTTGTATGCGTTGGCGGGAGACGCACGAACAACCGCCCGTGGAGGAAAGGAAGTCATGAAGGCCTTTTTGGTGCTCGCTGCGATCTATGTGGGTGCGTTTCTGATCGCAATTCAAGGTGCAACGAACACATCGGCGGAAGGAGTGGCGAATAAGCCCGGGATCCAGCGTATCGACCCGGCCAAGGACGCCGATATTCGCTCCCTGATGGAACTGGTGGGAGCGCGCCGCCTGGCGAAGGATGCCGCGGCCAAGGGCGCGGAGCAGCTCCGCGAGAATTTGGTGGCTACCCTGCCGGCCAGCGAACGCGGTCAGCAGTTCGTGAACGCTTTCGTTGCCGACTATCAGAAGAAGTTCAACTCCGACGATGTAACCAACCAGCTGGTCGGCATCTACGACAAGCATTTCACCGACGACGAAATCAAGGGCTTGCTGCAGTTCTACGGCTCACCGCTTGGCCACAAGTTAGCCGCCGAGACGCCGAAGATTCAGGCCGAAATCGAAGCCGCCAACCGCGCCGTCAGCACGAAGGTCGCTGCCGACGTTCTGCGCGACCTTCCCAGTGAATACGCGGGAATCAACTCCAGCAACAACTCGGCAAAACCCAGCACGGTTGCCCGCTCCTCGCAGCCCAAGCCGGTCTCATCAACCAAGTCCTCCGAAGCCATGGCCAGCGCAACCCAGCCATGATCGGATAGCAAACTGTCCCGAGGTGAAAACGGGAGGCCGGCTCACAGCCGCCTCCCGTTCTTCTTTTCCGCGACATTTTTGGCGGAGGTGCACTCCATTCGTCCCAAATCGAGAACCGCCGAGCGGCCGCACCTACGGAAACCGCTTCTTGATCTTCACGTCGATACCGAACGTTCCGTTGTAGTCGCGCAAGGCCACGATCGAGATGTTCCGGTTCACGTTGTACTCCACCTGGATGACCTGCTCCTGCGTTGAACCAACGTTCGAGACGTAGGTGATCGTGACGTTTCGTGTCACCTGCTGCTGCACGGTGACCCGCGCCGACGCGTTCTGGCCGGTTCCCGTTGTAGCGACGCCAACCAAAGCTGGATCGACTCGGAAATTCGTGATTCCAAAGAGCTTCTGAATCCGACCGCCGACCTGACTCGACACCGCCTCCGACAACAGGGCCGACGCCCCGGCAGTGCTCTGCGTGTTCCCCGCGCTGCGCGACGTCCCCTCCGAGCTGGTCTGCCCCAACGCCAACAACGTAATAATGTCCGTCGCCGGGAGCGGCGGATCGGAGCGATACGCCAGCGTCAGCTTGCTGGCCGGCCCATTGAAGTTCAGCGTGATCTCGTACTGCTGGATCGTCGTGCTCGCCTCGACGTTCAGCGCCGGATCGAGCCGGAACGGGTTGGCAAAGTTAATGTCACCGCGCGCCACGCGATATCGGTTTCCGTGGAAGAGCAAATCGCCCGACAGCACGTGAATGTGCCCCAGGATGATCGGATGCTCCCATGTCCCACGAACGCGCAGATCGGCTTCCGCTTCGAGTTCTGCTCCCGGCCACTGCATTCGCGCATCGGGAGTCGAAACCGCTTGAATCTCAAACTGAAGGTTGCGCAAGAACGGCGAACTCGTGGAAGGCCCGCTGATACCTTCCTTCGTCGAAAACAGCGATCCGGCAACTTCCAGCCCGCCGGCTAGCGTAACCCGCTCGACGGTCACGCGTCCCGACAGCAACCCGCCTTCGGTTGTGCCGGTCAGCCGTAACGTTCCCGCGGTCTGCCAGCTCATTCCTTCCGGGTAGCGAACACGCGTGCTGTCGCTGCGCGCCGTGATGTCATAGCGCACCGGTCGTTCGGTGTAATTCACGCTGCCGGAAAGACGTAGCGTGCCGCCGCCGGCCTGCGCCGTGAGATTTTCAAAGTGCAGCCGCGTCGTATCGAAAATCAGGTCGCCCGAAATCGCACTGAGCCCGGTCGGAAAATCGACAAGCCGCCCTGATGCGTTTTCGATATGAATGCGCCCGGTGATGCTTGGATTGCTGAGTGTTCCCGCAAACGCGGCATTCACTTGCGCCGAGCCCCCGCTGCTGATGTCAGGAGAGAACGACGAGAGGAACCGCAAATCCACTTCGCCGTTGAGCCGCAGTTCGATCTTGCGCGCGCCCGAAAATTGCACATTGCCGTCCACCTGCATATTCGTGTTCGCGCCACGGAAGCTCGCCGACACGATTTCCAGATTGTCGCGCGACGAACGGAAATGGATCGGTCCCGCATTTTCGAGCAGAACACTGGCGTAATTGAAGACGAGATGCGAAAACTGCGCATCGACGACGAGTGTCTCGGGATGCCTCAGCGAACCATTGATCGCGATGTCGCCTTCCGCGCTTCCGTGTCCTTCAAATTTATCCAGATGCAGCGCGCTGACCAGAAACGGATCCAGGTCGATATTTTTAATCGACACCTTTCCGTCGAGATTGAACGGATCGGACAATCCGAGATTGATCGCGCCCGACAGTTCGCCACTGCTCATCGACGAGCTTAGAGTCAATTTTGCAAGGCGTCCATCGGAGTTCAATTCGCCCTCGAAACTTCCGATCACCGCCTGCCCAACGCGCAGATCGACAACGCGGAATGTTCCCTCCGCCTCCGGCGCTGTCGCCGGGCCCGTCGCCTTAACGCGCAATGATACTTGGCCGTCCACAGGAAAGCGCTGGGTCTGCAGGTTGGAAAAATTCGCCAGCGGGATCGACGCGCCAACCAGATCGACGGAAATGTTTTGATCTCTCATCCGGTATTCCGCAGTCCCCGTCACGATGCCGGCGCCGCGGCCGGCTTCCTTGCCCGGCGCAAACAGGCGAAGCTCCGCATCCGCTATGCGTAGTTCGTCACGCGTCGCAGTAAGCTGTCCGCGCAGGCGATTGAAGAGAAGCCCGTAAACCTCACCGTCGCCAAGATCAAAGAGCCCGCTGATGTTCGGCTCGTGGCGCGTACCGTGCCCGTGAAATTGCCCGCTCAGATTTCCGTGCACCGGATACTGCGCGCCGATCAACTCCTGCATCGCATTCACCGGCGTCGAATCGAAACTTGCATCCGCCGACCAGGCATTGTCGGGCAGAAAGCTCCAGTCGCTTAGTTGCATATGCCCGTCGATCAAGGTATCGATCGCGCCGCGGCGCAAATGGCCGCGAGCCAGCGTCAATTCGTCGGGCGAGTAAACGAGATCGCCTTCGAGCAGATCGATCGTTATGTTTTCGTAGCGCGCACGTTCGGCGCGAATGTGGCCGTTGAATTCCGTGCCGGTGGCGTCGGCATCGATTCTTCCATCCCACGTCGCGCCACCGGTGATCACTTTAATTTCGTCAGGTGAGCCTGGCTTGGCGTTCTGAATGGCGTTGATGAAATCGCGATAGCTCTCGAGCGCACCGGTTTCTACTTTGAGGTCGAGGGAAGTCTCGGTCGCGCCATAGTGCCCTGTAAGCGTGCCACGCGAAGAAGGCGTTTCAAATTCGCCGGAAGGGACCTCGAGCAGTTGCTGATCGTACTGGTAGCGGATCTGAAACGCGCCATCGACCGGAATGTGCCCTTCGGCGATGTCTTGCTGCGAATTCCACTGAAGTTTCGAGGTGATGTCGAAATGCTCGAACCCTCCGCTCCATGTCTCGACCGAATCCGCAGTCAAAATCGAATCCCAATGCAATTCATCGACCGGGAACCCTTTTTCTTCGATCGAAGGAAACACCTGCGCGAGCCGCATCCCGTCGATGTGCGTATCGCCGCGGAAGAGCAAACCGCTAAAACGCAGCGTGACTTTTCCTTTGACCGTGCCGCCAAACGCTTGCGCCAAAAAATTGTTAACGACGAGTCCCTTGTTATCGATCGTCACGTCGCCGCGGCTGGAAACGCCCGATGCATGAAAGATCGGCAGATACGTGAGGGTGATGTCGGAACCCGCATAGCTTCCGGTGCCATTGAATTTTCCATCGGCGTAGGTTGCTTCGCCCCGCAAATCGACAAGGCCCGTCGGAGTTTCGGGTGAGCGCAGCGCCTCGCGGAGATCGAGCAGATTCACCCAGCCCCGGTAACGGAAGCTCCACTTGGGATTCTCGAAATTCGTCATCTCGATGTGCCCGTCGAAATGCGTCCTCTTCGCTTCGACCGAAACTTGCTCGATCGTGAAGCCGTCGGGTGACAGCGTGAAACTGGACGCGATGCTTGCGGGAATCGGCCAGAAGCTATTCGATGTGAACTGGAACGACTTCCAATCCAACGATCCGGTGTATACGGGCCGGGCGGCCGTCCCGCCGAGATCAATCACGAAGAGCAATCCCCCGCCTTCGACGTCCATCGGCGTTTTGACGTCGTTGTACAAAATCCACCCGTCGTCGATGCGAACGTGTTGCACGCGCATACCGAAAACTGTGTCTCCGAATGATGCGCGCTGACGCCCCGGCGCCAGATTGAGCACGGGCACATTGGACGAACCATTTTTTTCGACGCGCAGATGAACCTGTGGCTGTTTCACCACCAAATCGTTCAATGAAATCCTGCGCCCCCAGAAGGAATCGACGCGCAGTCCGACGCGCACCTCCTCCGCAGAAAACAACGGTTCAGTACTGGCAGGCTCGCTCCCGTGAATCACCAATCCTCTCAGCGAGAGGCCGAGTGAAAGCCAGCGAATCGAAATCGTCCGCACTTCCACACGGCTGCCGGTGACGTTTTGAAGCCGCTGAATCACGACGCGGCGCAACAAAGGATTGCCCGCGCCGCTGCCGAAAAATCCGATGACCGCGCCAATGAACAAGACCGTGAGCACCCACGGCGTGTGAATCACCCACGTCCAGATGATGTGGCGGCGCCGCGGCGTCATGGCGCCTCCGGCGCGGGCATTTTTTCGACGACGATGCGACCACGGCTTTCGGTGAGCCACCGCTCGGTCTGCTCGTCGATGCCTTTTCGAATCAAGGCGTCACGAATAATATCGCGAGCGGCATCAAGCGATGGCGGCTCCTGCCCGCGGGCTTGCGCGCGCGAAATCACCGCTTTCTCGTAAAATTCCTGAATGTCTTTCGCTTCGACATGGACCGAAGGGCGAAAGCGCGAATCCAGATAATCGCCCAAATAAAGTTGCGACGCGACCATGGCGCGCACGTCGTCATCCGAAAGTCCGACCTGCTTTTTCTTCGTTTCGTATTCTTCGGCCGTGGTGAAGGATTTTTGGACGCGTTCGACGCCGCGATCGATCGCGTCGGGAGTGGGGTGCGGAAACAGCGCGGTGTCGGCTTCGTTGCGCACGATCCACTGATCGATGAGGCGATCGAGAACCTGCGCTTCGGTTTCCGACTTGCCATCGACAAGCTGCTGGTAGCGTTCGAGAGCGCGCACGTCACTGAGCAAGATAATGTCGGCGTCCACGCGAGCGACGATGCGATCGATGGTGGTTTCCTGCGCGCGCAGTGCGGCGCCCGTGCCGGCTAGCAGCACCATCGCGAGACCGAAAATACACAGAGCCCGACGCATCAGAACGTTGACCCAAGATTGAAGAAGATCTGGAATCCCGGCAAGCGCGTGCTTTGGAATCCGTTCTGTCCGTCGAGGCAGGTGGTATCGCCGCTGGGGCAAATCGGTGCGACAAACCGCGGCCGGTTGATCGGAAAGCCTAGATCGATGCGGATCGGCCCTACCGGGGTCGAATATCGCAGGCCGAATCCGACGGTATGCGCGAAATAGTTCAGCTCATTGGTGCAATTGTACTGGCAAACCGTGGGATTCGCAGGGTTGAAAACCGGCTGGGGAGAATACGCGCGAAACGTGATGCGCGAGAGCCGGCTGAAGACGTTTCCTCCGTCGTAAAAAATAGCGCCGCCAAGCGCCGAACCGATGAAGGGCAAGCGCATGGGAAATCGAAGCTCCTGATTGAACGCGAGTAAGGCCTGGCCGCCGATCGGGAAGCCGGTGAGGTCGCGCGGACCTGCCTGGTTCAACGCGAATCCACGAAGCGACGTGCCGCCGCCGGCAAAGAATCGCTCCGGCAGCGGGATCAGATTTACCGGCTCGGTCTGCGCGGGGAACGTGAGCGATACGGTGTCTTTGTAAGGGACCAGCACACCGAAACGAAAAGATCGCGCGAAGCTGAAGCGGCGACCGATCGGATGGTATGTGGAATTCTGATAGAAGATGCGAAGAAAACTGGCGCTCGAACCGATGGCCGTGTCGGCGATACCGAAATCAGCGCTATTGAAGGTGCCTTTCGTCGCGTCGGCGGGATTGTCGCGCGCATCGCGCGCCCAGGTGATTCCGAATTGCGAAACCAGCGTCGGCTGCTCGAACAGAGGAATGTCTTCAGGCGGAACGGTATTGTTTAGGTTCGAGACGACGACGCGGCGAAACGCATAGTGATATTGGACGGTAGTGAAGCGGGTCATCTGGTCGGTGAGCTGCACCGAACCTTCGTAACGCGCTTCGGTAAACGTGTTGATGTCCTGCGTTTTCTCGGTGTACGCGTTCGCCTGAAAGGTGTAGTGCGGATCGGAGAACGCGTTCGGCGCAGTATAGGTGAGCAGTGCCCGATCTTCGATCGTACTGCCGCGCAATTTCAGCGAAATGGAATCGCCGCGCCCGCGCACGTTGAGCTTGCTGATCTCCAGGATGCCGCGCGGCGCGGCCTTTAGCTCGCTGCCGGTCGGATCGGTGGAGCTGGCGAGGCGCTGAACTTCGAAGCCGCCGCCGTAGGCGATAGTCCAACGCTTGGCTTCTTCGACGAGCACGACGATGTCTTTGTTGGTGTCGGTTCCAGCGGGATTCTGAGGCTCGATCGTGACGCGATTGAAAATGCCCATGTTGTAGAGACGCCGCTGCGACTCGACGACATCGCCTTCGCGCAACGGCGCAGCGGTCTTGACGCGAATTTCGCGCCGGATCGCGCCGATCCGGGTGTGGTTGTAACCAGTGACGAGAATTCGCCGAACGCGCGTCTGCGGACCTTCGTCGATGTGATAGACGAGCTTCATCAACTCGCCGGCCTCGACTTCGGTGATCGATTTCTTGTCGGTGGAAGTCTTGGAGGCGGCGCCATTCTTTGCGGCATTGCCGTTGTCCGGAGCCGCGTTGCCCGGGTTACCTGTGCTCGAAGTTCCGTTGGTCGAAGTTCCGTTGGTCGAAGTACCGTTGCTCGCTGCTCCGTCGGCCGCGCCGTTCGGCGCGTTCGCGGCGGCCGCGGGCGGAATGGGCACGGCGGTCGCCGTGAAGCGGGCCGCGGGAAAACCCTCGTTGTAATAGAGCGCGAGAATATTGTCGCGGTCGCTTGCGACGTTGTAGTCGGAGTAGGGCTGACCGGGCGTCGAGGCGAGGACCGGCAGCAGGTCATCGTCTTGGAAGGCGTGATTTCCCTCGATGGACAGTGACTCCACGCGAGACTGCTTGCCTTCGTCAATCACGAAATGCACGTAGAGCTGGCCTTCGACGCCTTTGTAGTTGTCGAGCGTTTGCGCGTCGACCTTGGCGTCGAGAAATCCGTTGGACTGATACAGGAGCTGGAGTGAAGCACGATCGCTCTCAACCAGGCGGCGGCTGAAGCGGCCGCGGGTCGCGAATCCTTTGCCATAGATCTGCAAGCGGCTGCGGAGCAACTCTGTGTTGAAGTAATGATTGCCCGAGATCTCGATGCCGGAAAGTTTGTGCCGGTCGCCGCGTTCGACTTTGTAAGTGATGACTTCTTCGGTGCCCTTCCAGTTGCCTTTGGGCTGCGCGTCTTTGGTGACGGTGGTGTAGTCGACTTCGGCGTCGAAATATCCGTCGCGCTCGAGTCGCTCGCGAATATTTCTCCTGCCCTCTTCGAGAAGATCGACGTCTACCGAGCCTTCCTGATAGATGGGGACAAGCTTTTTAAGCTGGCCGTTGGAAATTTTTATTCCGGTGACGACGATCTGGACCTTCGGGCCTTCGGTGACGTCCACTTCGAGCGGTATTGTGTTCGCGGCTTTGTCGTAGGCACCGCGGCGAACCGACGCGCGCGCGTTGAGATGGCCTTTCTTGACGAGAAAATCGTGGATGCGATCGGTGCCGCGCTGGATGCGCTGCGAAGTAATCGGCTTCCCGACTTTCACGTTGAGGCGCTTCAGGATTTCTTCGTTGGTGTATTCGGTGCCGTTGGTCAGCTCGATGGTTTGCAGACGCGCGCGCGGGCCAGGGTGCACGGTCACGATCACGTCCATTTCGTGTGTGTCGAGATGCGGAATCGCCTCGACGGAAACTTCCGCCTCGTACAGACCTTCGTCGTGCAGAGCTTCCGTGAGGCGCGCGACACCATCGTCAACCGCTTCCTTGCGATAGGGCTGGCCGAGCGAGAGCGACATCGCGGCGGCCGCGGACGCGTCGGACGGAGGCGAAACCACGCCGCGAATGATTACCTGGTTGAAGAAGAGCTGCTGGCGCACCACGAAATCGATCCGGACACCGCCTGCGTCGTCGGATTGGGTCACCGCGATGTAGGAATACGTGCCGGTGCGGTAGAGCGTGCGGATGCTGTCGGCAACTTGGTTGCGTTCGAGGGGCTTGCCAACCTGGACGGAAATGCCGGACGGTGATTCGGCGAGAACTTTGCCTTGTTCGTTGACAATGCGAACGACGGCGACGTTGGGGCCGACGATTTCTGGCGCTCTGGGCAAGGCGGCAGGGGCCGGCGGCGCGGATGGATCTTGAGCCGGCGAGGGCGTTTGTTGCTGCGCCGCGCGACTTTTTGCGGCGTCGCTACCGGCGCGAAACGAATGCGAATCGGACGAGGAATTGGGCGACGAATTGGTTGGCGAGTGCGGTGCGGATTCGGCGCGCGCGCGCGCACCTCCCGTAAGGAGTGTCAGCGCGAGAATCCACTGCAACCCGTTGGCCCTGAACGATTTCATGCTTCCTTTCGTCAGACGAAGGGTAGCACAGGGGCGTTGCCTGCCCGGCGAACTTTGGCGCTATGATGACAAGAGAAAGACAAAAGATTTTCGAGCGCTGGGAACCACATGGACGAGCCGCTTCGCCAGAAATATTCACGCCAGATTTTGTTCGCCGGGATCGGCGAAAAGGGGCAGGAGCGGCTACTCGGAGGCAGCGCAGTCGTGGTTGGGTGCGGAGCGATCGGGGCGGCGGCGGCGAATTTGCTGGTGCGCGCGGGAGTGGGGCGCGTGCGGGTGGTCGATCGCGACTTTGTTGAGGCGTCGAACCTGCAGCGGCAGGCGTTGTTCGAGGAGTCGGACGCGCGCGATGCGTTGCCGAAAGCGGTGGCGGCCGAGCGGCGGCTGCGACTCATAAATTCCAATGTGGCGGTCGAAGGCATCGTCGCGGATATAAACCCCGAAAATGTCGAGGAGTTGCTGGGCGGCTTCGACGTGATTTTGGACGGGACCGACAATTTTGAGACGCGCTTTCTGGTGAATGATTTCGCCGTGAAGTCGGGCACACCGTGGATTTATGCGGCGGCGGTCGCGAGTTACGGGCTGACAATGACCGTGCGACCCGGGGTGACGGCGTGTCTTGCGTGTTTGCTGGCGAGCGAACGCGCGGGGTCGGGACTCGAAGAAACATGCGACACCGTCGGCGTGCTCGGGCCGATCGTGAATTTGATCGCGTCGCTGGAAGTGGGCGAGGCGTTGAAATTATTGACCGGGCAAGTTGCGGCTCTGAACGATCGGTTGATTTCCTGCGATGTGTGGACGGGACGATTTCAGTCGGTGCGCGTCGCGCCAAATGCGGACTGCGCGGTTTGCGCGCGACGCGAATTCGCGCATCTCGACGGCGAGGCGCAGCCGCACATCACGATGTGCGGGCGCGATTCGGTGCAGATTCATGAGCGCGGGCGGACGCTGGATTTGGGTTTGCTGAAAGGGCGACTGTCGGCAACGATTGCGGATGTTCGACAAAACGATTTTCTGCTGCGATTTCGCGTCGAACCGTATGAGATGACCGTGTTCGCGGATGGGCGGGCGATTTTAAAGGGGACGAAGGATCCGGCGGTGGCGCGGTCGTTGTATGCCCGGTATATCGGGGCTTAAGGCGATTGCAGCGCGCGACTAGCGCGGAACGGGCAAGCGGCCGTAGGACGAGCGCATCGAAGCGCGGTCGATATTCTCGCGCAGGTTCATCAGTGTCAAAAACGTGCTGAGAATGCGCGCCTTGAGATCGTCGGTGAGGGGAAGGCCGCTCGTCGCGACGCGGGCCAAAGTTTCGCCATTTTCCGTGATAAATCGCATGATTTCGCGCTGTCGCTCGTGAGGCGTGTTACCCAGCGCGGTTTCGCGTCGCATCGCAGCGCAACCGGCTTCGAGCGACAAAGTAAAATGCAAAACGCATACGCCATGCTCGGCTAGGGCCGGCGGCGTGTCATTCTTGCAGCCTGCGGTTTGGCAGCGGGTTCCCATTTGGGCGCAGCGCGCTCCAACTAGAAGACAACAGATTCGCCATGAAAATCTAGTACACGTGAAGGCACTGCTGCGAATCCTGCATTAGCGTCTCGGCGGCCCGAGATTTGCGTTGACACACCTCGCAACTGCCTGTATAAAAATGCATAGGACTGTATAATTGTATACGCGATGAATAATGCGAAGACATTCCGGCACGGGCAGATTCTGCGAATCGTGTCTGACGCGCGGATCGCGAACCAGGAAGAATTGCGGCGGAGGCTGGCGGCGCAGAAGCTGCGCGTAACGCAGGCGACCCTTTCGCGCGATTTACAGGAGCTGCGCCTGGTCAAAACCCATGAGGGTTATAAGCGCGAGGCCGCCTTGCCGGAAGAGTCGAACGGATTGGGATCGTTGACTCGTGCGCTGGGGGAATTCTTGTCGGACATTCGGCCGGCGGAGAACATGCTTGTGCTGAAGACGCCTCCGGGAGCGGCGCAGCCTCTCGCCGCGGCCGTCGACGGCGCAAAATTTGGCGAAATTGCTGGAACGATAGCCGGAGACGACACTGTCCTGATCATCACGCCCGATAAGAAATCGCGGGAAAGCCTGCAAAAACAGATCGAATCGTTGGTCCGACCGTGAGCCACGCCACGAAAAATCCGCATCAGGTTGCGGTTGTCGGCGCTACCGGCTATTCCGGTTTTGAGCTGGCGCGCATCCTGCTACGCCATCCCAAGGTGCAGAGCGCGACATTTTATGTGCGCGACACCGACGGCGCGAAGTGCCTCGCGGAACTGTTTCCGCAGCTGCGCGGAGTTGGCGAGGCGCCTTTGCGCGCGCTTTCGGTCGAAGCGATCGCTGAAAGCGGCGCGGGAACGGCGTTTCTGGCGACCCCGCACGAATTCTCGGCCGAAGTCGCGCCGGCGCTGATCGACGCGGGAATCCGCGTCATTGATTTAAGCGGCGCGTTCCGGTTTCGCTCAGCACACGCGTTTTCGCACTGGTACAAGCTGCCGACGCCCCATGCGGGAAGGCTCGGAGAGGCGGTTTACGGCCTGCCGGAACTTTATGCATCAGACATCGCAAGCGCCAAGCTGGTGGCCAATCCCGGTTGTTACGCCACAAGCGCGATTCTAGCGCTGAGGCCGCTGAATGAGGCCGGCTGGATCGCCGACGGCACCCCCGTGATTTGCGACTGCAAGTCCGGCGCGAGTGGCGCCGGCAAGGAACTGCGGCGCGACCTGCACTTCGTCGAGCTGGACGAAAATTTCAAGGCCTACAATCTCTTTTCGCATCGCCACACGCCCGAAATTCTCGATCACACGGGAATTGCGGAAGGCAGCTTGATCTTTTCGACGCATCTGCTGCCGCTGGCGCGCGGAATTCTTTCGACGATTTACGTCACGCTCAAACAACAGCAACGCGCGAATGATGTTGAAGCGTTATACAGGAAGTTTTATGCGGAGCGGCCAATGGTGCGCATCTGGGCCGCGGGCAAGCTGCCGGAGTTGCAGCACGTGGCACACACGAATTTCGCCGACATCGGGTTCGCGCTCGATAAATCGGGCAAGAGCTTGATCGTCGTGTCGTGCCTGGACAACTTGGGCAAAGGCGCGGCGGGGCAAGCCGTGCAGAATTTCAATCATATGTTGGAATTTGAGGAGCATACCGGACTGCAATGAGAACTGTGATCAAACTCGCTGGAGCGCTGCTGGAAGACGATGCCGTGGTGCAGTCGATTTCGCAACAGATCGCCGAGTTGGCGAAGGAAGGGCACGAGATTCTGGTCGTGCACGGCGGCGGGCGGCTGTTTACGGCGACGCTGAAGCGCATGGGAATCGAAAGCAAGTTTGTCGCCGGCCTGCGCGTGACCGATCGCGAGACGCGCGATGTGGCGGTGATGGTGTTCGCCGGATTGCTGAACAAGAAGCTGGCGGCAGCGATTTCGGCGGAGGGACAGCCGGCAGTCGGAATTTCTGCGGCGGATGCGAGGTGCTTTCTCGCCGAGCCGATGTCGCGCAATGCGGAAGAAGGCGAACTTGGCTTCGTCGGATATCTCACCGGCGTGAACGTCGGCGTGCTCGAATCGTTCTGGCGCGAAGGGCTTCTGCCTGTCGCGGCCTGCCTCGGGCTGGGCGCCGACAACGAGTTGTACAACGTGAACGCCGATCACATGGCCGCGGCTTGCGCGGAATACCTCGCGGCGGACCAGTTGATCTACCTGACCGACGTGGCGGGCGTTCTGGATGGCGAGAAGGTCTTGTCGGCGATCGCCTGCGAAGAGATTGAGAGTCTGGTGCAGGCGCGCGTCGTATCGGGCGGCATGGTGTTGAAGCTCGAGGCGGCGAAGCGCGCGATCGAAGGTGGCGTGCGCGAAGTGCGGATTGTGGGCGGAAGCTCGACGGATTCGTTGGTGCGGGCGTGGCGCGCGTCGGATGGTTCGGCCGAAGAAATTCCCGGGACGCGGATTCTGCGCGAGCGCTCTTCCCCGCAAGCGGCAGCGGTGACGGTGGCATGATGCGCGCCGCTTCCAAATCGAAGGCATCCGCGGCTTCCGCCAAGAAGCCGAAGACAGCTCGTGCGACCGTGGCGAAGGCCGATTCGCGCGTCAGCAATGCCGACAAGTTTCTAGTGCCGACATACAAGCGCGCGCCGTTTGTCCTCACCCACGGCCGCGGCTGCTATGTCTTTGACGCCGACGGCAAGAAATATCTCGATTTTCTCGGAGGCATCGCCGTCAACGCGCTGGGCCACGCGCACCCACGCATCGTGAAGACGATTCGCCGCGAAGCTGCGCGCGCGATTCACTTCTCGAACCTCTATCACAACGAATTTCAGGGGCCACTGGCACTCAAGCTTTCGGAATGGTCGGGAATGGACCGCGTGTTTTTCTCGAATAGCGGCTCGGAAGCAATCGAAGGCGCGCTGAAGCTGGCGCGGTTGTACGGTCGCTCGCCGGAAGAAGCGCCGAACAGCCCTGCGAAGAAACATCGCATTCTGGCAATGACGAATTCCTTTCACGGACGCACCTTTGGCGCGGTCAGCGCGACTGCAACGGAAAAATACCGCCTGCCCTTCGCACCCATGCTCCCCGGCATCGAATTCGTAAATTTCAACGACGTAAAAGATCTCGAGTCGAAATTCGACGACACCGTCTGCGCCCTCCTGCTCGAAACGATTCAGGGTGAAGGCGGAATTCATCCCGTCAGCGAAGCCTTCTGGGATCGCGCGCGCGCGATGACCGCGGAAAACAGCGCCGTGCTGATCGCGGATGAGATTCAGTGCGGACTAGGGCGCACCGGCCGGTACTTCGGCTACGAGAAATTCTCGTCAAAGCCTGACATCGTAGTGATCGCGAAGCCTCTTGCGGCTGGCCTTCCGCTAGGCGCGATTCTCGCATCCGATGCCGTCGCCGAAAAGATCGGGCCGGGATTGCACGGCTCAACATTCGGCGGCGGTCCGCTCGTCTGCGCCACGGCGCTCGAATTCCTGAAAACCGTCGAAGACAACAAACTCCTCGAAAATGTCCGCGCGCGCGGCACCGAACTTCGCGCAGGACTCGCAGCGCTCGCTAAGAAATTCAACTTCATTCGTGAAATCCGCGGCGAAGGGTTGATGATCGGCGTCGAACTCTCGATCGAAGGCGCGCCGTTCGTCATCGAAGCCACGCGGCGCGGCCTGCTGATGAATTGCACGCACGATTTCACTCTTCGCGTGCTGCCCCCATTCATCGTTACGAAAGCGCAAGTGCGCGAATTTTTGCAACTGTTTGAATCGGTTCTCGCATCGAATACAACTTCAAAAGCGGAATCTGTTCCCGCCGCGAAGAAACCGGAAAGTTCGCCGCGCTTGGCCCGCTCTGCGGCGAGGTAAAAAGGAAAACAATGCCTACAGCAACACTCGCAGCATCTATTTTACTCGTCAACGACCTGCTCACCGGAGCGGAGTGGAGTGCCGCGCAAACGCGCGAACTCCTGCAACTGACCGCCGATGTGAAATTGCGTCCCGAGCGTTACGTTTCGACACTGCGCGGAAAATCGCTCGCGATGATCTTCGAGAAACCGTCGCTGCGGACGCGCGTGACCTTTGAAGTTGGCATTCAGAGTATGGGTGGCTCGGTCGTATTTCTCGACCAGACGCAAGCGCGCCTCGGGGAACGCGAATCGATCGCGGACGTGGCGCGAAACCTCGAACGCTGGGTGCAAGGGATCGTTGCGCGTGTTTACGAACAGCGGGTGCTGGAAGAAATGGCGGCGAACGCAAATATCCCGATCATCAACGCTCTTTCCGATCGCTTCCATCCCTGCCAGGCGCTGGCGGATTTCTTCACGCTCGAAGAAAAGTTTGGCTCGCTGCGCGGATTCAAACTTGCGTACGTCGGCGACGGCAACAACGTTTGCCACTCGCTGATTTTCCTGGCAGCGCGGCTCGGCGTGAACCTGCGCATCGCGACGCCGCCGAACTATGCACCGGCCGCGGAAGTGCTCGCGGAATCGAAGCGCGTCGCCCGCGAAACGCGCGCGAAGATCGAACTCTTCACCGATCCACGCGAAGCTGTTGACGGCGCGCAAGGCGTCTACACCGATTCCTGGACCAGCATGGGATTTGAAGCCGAGGAGAAAGTGCGGCGCGCGGTGTTCGCCCCTTACCAGGTGAACTGCGAGTTGATGGCGCTGGCTGCGCCGGATGCCGTGTTCATGCACTGCCTTCCGGCGCATCGCGGCCATGAAGTCACCGCGGAAATCCTGGACGGCGCGAATTCCGTCGTGCTCGATCAATCCGAGAATCGCATGTACGCGCAGAAAGCGATTCTGCAGGCGCTCTTTAGCTAATCGGGACGTCTTCGCATCCGCCGATGCGGATTCGCGCTTCGTCGCTATGCGCGTAAAGGTCCGATCGTCCGACGAACGTTCACCCTGGAATTTAAGCAACTCAATTACGACGCGTTCGCTACATAGAGGAGAAACGTGAAACAGCGGCAACCGAAACCGAAAAAAGTCGTCCTCGCCTATTCCGGCGGGCTCGATACCTCGATCATCATTCCGTGGCTCAAGGAAAATTACGGCTGCGAAGTGATCGCCATGATCGGCGACGTCGGCCAGCAGGAAGATCTGCAGGCCGCGTATAAGAAAGCACTGGCGACAGGCGCGGCGAGCGCGAGCATCGAGGACTTGCGCGAAGAGTTCGTTCGCGACTACATCTGGCCGACGCTGCGCGCTGGCGCGGTTTACGAGCATACGTACCTGCTCGGCACATCGATGGCGCGCCCGGTGATCGCCAAGCGGCAGGCCGAAATCGCTCTCAAGCTCGGCGCCGACGGATTGGCGCATGGCTGCACCGGCAAAGGCAACGACCAGGTGCGCTTCGAGCTCGCCTACAAAGCGATCGCACCGAACGTACAAATCATCGCGCCGTGGCGCGAGTGGGGACATCGATTCGCGCGAAGACGCGATTGCCTACGCCGAAAAGCACAGCGTGCCCATCGAGCAGAGCAAAAAGAATATTTACAGCCGCGACCGCAACATCTGGCACCTGAGCCACGAAGGCGCGGAACTTGAAGATCCCGCCAACGCGCCCAACGAAACGATGTGGCAGTGGGTCGTCTCGCCCGACAAAGCGCCCGACAAGCCGGAGGAAGTGGAGATCGGTTTTGAAGCCGGCACGCCGGTGTCGGTGAATGGCGCGAAGCTCGGTCCGGTCGATCTTCTGAACAGGCTGAACGAAATCGCCGCGCGAAACGGAATCGGCCGTACCGATCTCGTAGAAAATCGCCTCGTTGGTATGAAGTCGCGCGGCGCGTACGAAACCCCCGGCGGCACGTTGCTGATCAAGGCGCACCAGGAACTCGAGCGTCTGACGATCGATCGCGAGACCGCGCACTTCCAACAGGCGCTAGCGAATCGCTACGCCGAACTCGTCTACAACGGCGTGTGGTTCTCGACGCTGCGCGAATCCCTCGACGGCTTCTTCAAAGTGGCGCAGCAATTCGTCACCGGAACCGTCGGCTTGAAATTGTGGAAAGGCACACTCAACGTAACAAGCCGCAAATCACCGTTCTCGCTGTATCGCGCCGACTTGGCCAGCTTCACGATGGGCCGCTACAACCCGAAGGACGCCGAAGGCTTCATCAATCTTTTCGCGCTGCCCGTGACAGCGCGGCCGAAGGCAAAAGCCGAAGGCGGTAAAAACTAGTCGTAGGGGCACGGCAGGGCCATGCCCGATTCACGCCACGATTTCGGAATGAACGCGTCTAAGCAAATGCCGATGACTGAACCACCCCCCACCGAACGCAAAGACGACCGCCTCTGGGGCGGCCGTTTCGAGCGCGAGCCGGACGCACAGTTTGACGCGTTCCAGCGTTCGTTTTCGTTCGATCGTCGATTGCTGCCCTACGAACTCGCGGTCGATCGCGCGTGGGCGCGGGCGTTGCAGACGATCGGAATCCTCAGCGAAATCGAAGCGCGTGACACCATCAAGGCGCTCGACGCAATCGCGAAGGAATTGCAGGACGATCCGTCGTTTCTCGACGGTTCAACCGCGGAAGACGTGCACCATTTCGTGGAAAGCGCGCTCGTGCACGAACTTGGCGCGCTCGGCTGGAAGTTGCACACGGGCCGCAGCCGCAACGAACTGGTCGCCACCGACTTCCGCCTGTTCCTCATGGACGCCGCGGCGGGCCTCCAGCGGCAGTTGGCGGGGTTTGTTGCGGCGATCGCCGAACAGGCGAAAACCAATTTCGGCATTCCAATGTCCGGCATGACGCACATGCAGCATGCGCAACCGATCTTGCTGTCGCATTTCCTGCTGGCGCACGCAGAAGCCTTTCTTCGCGACGTCACCCGGTTGCAGCACGCGGCAGAAAGCGCAGACACCTGCCCGATGGGATCGGGCGCGCTCGCCGGAAACAGTTTCGGCATCGATCGCGAAGCGATCGCACGCGATCTTGGATTTTCGCGTATCACTGCGAACAGCCTCGACGCCGTGAGCGATCGCGATTTTGCGCTCGACTATCTCTTCGCGCTAAGCGGAATCGCGACGCACCTGTCGCGGCTCGCCGAAGACTTGGTGATCTTCGCGTCGCAGGAATTCGCTTATGTGATCTTGCCTGACGAATACGCGACCGGCAGCAGCCTGATGCCCCAAAAGAAAAATCCCGACGCATGGGAATTGATTCGCGGCAAGACCGGCCGAATCACCGGCGCTCTGGTGGCCTTGCTGACGACGATGAAGGGTCTGCCCACGAGCTATCAGCGCGATTTGCAGGAAGACAAGGAAACGCTGTTCGCGGCGCACGATCAAATCGCGTCAATGCTTGCGATCGCGACAGGCGCCGTCGCGGCCACGAAATTCAATGCCGAACGCCTGCGCGCTGCCGCGTCGAATCCACTTTTGTTCGCTACCGAAGGCGCGGACTACCTGGTGCATCGCGGCCTCCCGTTCCGCCAAGCGCACGACATCATCGGGAAAGTGCTGCGCGAGGCCGAACGACAAGGTAAAGTGTGGACCCAGCTTTCGCTCGAAGATGTGCGTAAGATCTCGCCCCTCTTCGAGCAGGATTTTCTTTCCGGGCTCTCGGTCGAGAAAGCGATTGCGACCAAGGTAGTGCCGGGAGGAACGGCTGCAGACTCGGTGAAGATCGCGTTGGCCGCGTTGCAGGAACGCATCAATACCCTGCAAGCGACTTTGCAGTCGAAGTTGAGCGCAGAAGCAAACGTGAAAGCCAAATCTCAAACAGGAGAAACGAAATGAGCACCAGTGTCATCGACCTGAAACAGCAAGCATTCGCGAACGTCGCGGAGGATCGGGGGTCTCTTCCGGCAGTCCGAAGCTAACACCTCGAAAAACGGTGACGGCAATTCCGGCGGCAAGCATACAGCGGCCGCTTCGGGACCCAGTGAAACAAGTCCAGCCAGAACAGAAATTATTTCGCAGATTCGCAAGATCGTCGGTTCCAAGCATGAACGAAAGCCCACCAACAAGAGCGAGCATAAAGCAGCGGACATGAAGCACGCTCTTTCCGAAGCGGCACTTCCACGAGGATTTCGATTCGCGGCAACGGCGTGCGGCCTGAAGAAAACGGGCGCGCTCGATCTCGCTATTTTTACGAGCGAAGTGCCGGCGTCTGCCGCAGCCGTGTTCACGCAGAATCTGGTGGTCGCGCCGCCGGTATTGGTTTCCAAATCAAATCTGCGTGTATCAAAGGGGCGCATGCGCGGCGTCGTGATCAATGCGGGCAACGCCAATTGTGCGACCGGCGAAGAAGGCCGCGCCGCAGCCGAGCGAACCGCCTCGGAAGCGGCGAAGCACGTCACGTGCAAGCCGCACGAGCTGTTCGTTTGCTCGACCGGCGTCATCGGCGTGCCGCTCGCGGTGGACAAAATCCTGCGCCGTTTGCCGCAACTGGCCCGGCAGCAGCGGCCATCGGCGCGATCGTTCGCGGAGCTTTCGCTCGCGATCTGCACCACCGACACGCGGCCGAAGACCGCGTCGGCATCCTTCAAGATGGCCGGCAAACGCGTACACATGGTCGGCTGCGCGAAAGGTGCGGGCATGATTCATCCGAACATGGCGACAACGCTGGCGTTTGTCGCCACGGATGCGAACATAGCGCCGGGCCTACTGCAGAAAATGCTGCGCGACGTCACCACGCGAACGTTCAACTCGATCACGATCGATGGCGACACTTCGACGAACGACACGCTGCTGGTCCTGGCGAATGGCCAGGCCGGAGCGCCAGCGATCCAAACGGGCACGAAAGCGCACCGCGAATTTGCGGCCGCGCTCGAGGACATATGCCATTCGCTGGCGTTGCAGATCGTTGCCGACGGCGAAGGCGCGCAGCGCGTGATCGAGATCGAAGTGCGCGGAGCGAAAACCGAAGGGTCGGCAAAGCAAATCGCGCAGACCATCGCGACTTCGCCACTTGTGAAGACAGCGTTCGCGGGCGGCGACCCAAACTGGGGCCGCGTGTTCGCGGCCGCAGGACGCTCAGGCGTGAAATTCGATCCGCATCGCACCGACATCACGATGGCGGGTATTCACGTCTTGAGCCGCGGTAAGCCGCTCGACTTCAATGAGCGCGCCGCAAGCAACCGCCTCCTGGCTCCGCACGTTCACATCGTGATGGACCTGCACGAAGGCCGCGCAGTCGCCCGCTACTGGACTTGCGACTTCACCGCGGAGTACGTCCGCATCAACGCGTCGTATCGCACCTGAATCGACGCGCCGCGCGAACAATCTCACTAACCGGAAGAGATGGTGGTGAACTCGCCTCCATCTCTTACCTTCCCCGCAACGGATTCGACGTAGCGCCGCCTACAATTTCGCGTAAATCCCTGGCTATTCGCGCAACGCGGGACTCCAATCGCCACCTCCACGCGCCCGGCGCATTTCGTAGCCATCTCGATACGTCTTATATCGAATACTTCACCCACCCAGGGGCTCGATGAGATCGCTCGCACTTTTTTCCGCCACCGTCCTGACCACCGTCGCCGCGTCCGCTGCAGCGCAATCCACAAAAGCCCCTGAACCGTCTCCGCATTCCAAGCAGGAAGACTGTAAAATCTCCGGCACAGTCGTCGCCCTTGCCGGAAGCTTCCCGCTGAAAAGCGCGATCGTAATCCTAAAAAGCAGCGACGATCGTTCGCGCAATGCAGTCCACACCGCAACCGATTCCGACGGCCACTTTCAATTCAAAGGAATCGTCGCCGGCCAATATCGCCCGCAGGTAACGCACATCGGCTACGTGGCTCAGGACTACGGTCAACGAACGATCAACACGCCCGACGCGGTTCTGGCGTTATCGGCCGGCCAGGAGATGAAGGATCTGCTCTTTCGTCTGATTCCATCGGCCACCATTTCGGGCCGCGTCCAGAATGAAGATGGCGACGCGCTACCCTGGGCCCACGTGAGCGCCTTGCGCGAGGCTTACAACGACGGAAAACGCACACTTCAAACCGAGGAAAGCGTCCCGACCAACGACCGCGGAGAATACCGCCTCTTCGGTTTGCGTCCGGGCCGTTACCTGATCGCCGCTATTTACCATCCGGGCGCCGTACCAAACGCCAACGACATCGACGATGACGCGCTAGAGGTGGACCACCTCATCGAAAGCTATGTCCGCACCTACTACCCCGGCAGCACCGATCCCGGCAAGGCCGAAGCCGTTTCTGTAAAAGCAGGAGAAGAAATCCCGTCGATGGATTTCCTGCTGCACCCCACATCTGTCTACCGCGTGAAAGGCCGCGTCTTCAACACCCTGGCCGCTGATCGTAAAAAATCGAACCAGGCCATGGTTTATCTGACACCGCGAGACAGCAAAGTCTACACATACGGTATTGCCCTTGGCCCCGACAATATTGTGAAGGCGAACGGCACTTTTGACCTGCCCGCCGTGCCGCCTGGGTCCTATGTCGTAAACGCAGAGTGGAGCGACGATGGCAAACGCCACATCGCTCGCCAAAATATCGAGATCGGCGACGCCGACGTCGAGGGCCTGCTGTTAACCATCGCAAAGGGACCGACCGTTGCCGGTCACGTTCACTGGGACGGCAGTTCCGCCGCGCAAGCCGACGACGATATGTCCATCCGGGCGAGCGACCCTGAAGATGAATTCGGTGCCGCCTACGCGCGCGTCGAATCCGACGGCTCGTTCTCACTTTTAGAGGTTCCAAGCGGACCTCTCCACGTCACGCTCGAGCGCCAGTCGCCAAACTCTTATATCAAATCAATCGAATACGGCGGAGTCGATGCCCTCGAAGATGGCTTCACTGCTCACGCAGGCTCGAATGCCACGCTGGAAATCGCGTTGGGCTTGCGCGGCGCGCAGGTGAAGGGCATCGTCAGGGACGCCGACGGCTTGCCTCTCGTTGGAGTCTGGGTCGTTCTCGTTCCCGAAGCGACGCGCCGCGGACGCCTCGACCTTTACAAAAATGTTCGCACCGATCAGCACGGCCAGTACACGATCACGGGGATCGCCCCCGGCGATTACCGTCTTTTCAGCTGGGACGAAGTCGAGGACGGCGCGTGGCAGGATCCGGATTTCGTGAAGCCCTATGAAAAAAAGGCGAGAAGATCACTGTGCAGGACGGCGATGCGACGTCTGCTGCCCTGACGGCCATCCGAACCGGAGTCGAGGACCAACCGAGGCCCTGACGCCCTTTGGCATCAAGCGCACTCGAGGCAACCCATTCGCTACCTCGACACGTCTCGTGTCGTATACTCGCCGTATCCGACGGACCGTCGATGAAACGACTGATCTTGCTGCTCATCGTCAGCGAACTCGCGTGCCACACTCACACGCTCGCAGCGCAGTCTCCGGCGCAATCCGCTCAGTCCACACAATCCGCAACCCCACCCCCGATTCGCAAACAGGACGAGTGCCACCTCTCCGGCATGGTAGTGAAACTCGCCGGCAGCGAGCCGCTGCGCAAGACGCACATCCGCCTCGAAAGTGTCGACGATCACACGCGGTCCGTCACCGTTGTCACCGACGAAAACGGCCACTTCGAGTTCAAGCGCATCGATCCCGGCCGCTACAATCTGACCGCGATGCGCGTCGGTTACGTCAGCCTCCCCTACGGCCAGCGCAAAGCCGGCGACCCCGGCGCGATCCTCACGCTGAATCCCGGCCAGGAAATGAAGGACCTGGTATTCCGGCTCGTTCCTTCCGGCGTTCTCGCCGGCCGCATTTACGACGAAGACGGCGAAGCGCTCCCCGGCGTCAACGTCAGCGCCATGCGCGAAGCGTACTCCAAAGGAAAGCGCAAGCTGGGCATGAAAGCGACGGTCCAGACGGATGACCTCGGCCAGTATCGTCTCTACGGTCTCGCTCCGGGCCGCTACTTCATAAGTGCTGTTTATCCCCACTGGAGCCGGTCGGGCGGAGATTTCGACAATGGCAGCGAGGAGTCCGGACCGGAAGGCTATGCTCGACTGTTTTATCCGGGCACATCCGACCAATCCAAAGCGAGCGCTTTTACGATCAAAGCCGGCGAGGAAATCCCCTCGGTCGACATGCCCATGCGGTTGGTTCCGGTCTTCACCGTGCACGGCCACATCTACAATCAGATTACTCATAAGCCCGGCAAGGGCACCATCGTCTTCATGCTGCCAAAAAACCGCAATATCGGATGGGACGGTGGAATCAATCGAGCGGACGTGGATAAACCCGACGGTTCATTCGAGATTCACGAAATTATTCCCGGTTCGTATGAATTGACGGCGCTTTGGTTTGACCAAGGCAGGGAGTACGCCTCGACGACGGATGTGGAAGTGAACGGCGGAGACGTCGGTGGAATTTCGCTAACCATCCGACCGGGCACCAACATAAATGGCTATATCGTGTGGGAGGGCCCACCCGCGATCGATAAAGACGATCTCTCCGTTATGCCTTTGATGGACGAGATGAGTCTTGTTTTCACCGGATCTACGCGCGTCGCCCCCAACAATACATTCGTGCTCAAGGAAATCGGCGACGGCACATATCGAGCCGAGGTCCAGGGCATCTCGAAAGATTGTTACGTCAAGGACGTCGAATACGCGGGCTCGAGCGTCATCGACGATGGCTTCACCGTCGCTCGCGGGAGCGACGCTTCATTGAAGATTACGATCAGTTCCAAGGGAGCGAGACTGCAAGGATCCGTGACCGACTCCGACGGCCTGCCCGCCGTCGGCGTCTACGTTGCGCTACTCCCGAATCCTCCGCTGCGCGGCATGCACCGCCTCTATAAACAAGCGCTCACCGATCAGAACGGCAGATTCGACCTGCGCGGCATCGCACCTGGTGATTACGCTGTCTTCAGTTGGGATGAAGTCGAGGAAGGCGCGTGGGAAGACCCCGAATTCATCAAGCCGTTTGAAGACAAAGGCGAAAAGATCACGGTCCAGGATGGCGACGCGAAAACGATGAGCTTGTTAAGCATCAAGACTGCGTTGACTCCGCAAGACCATCCTTAGTTTCGGCAAAGCCTCCGGAAAAAGCTCTCCCGCAGATCAAACGCCTCCGCGGGAGAAAGCGGCCTTAACTCAGCCAATCGACGAGCCGCTACCGGTGGCTGATGCTCCACACATACGCTGCGACCGCCGCCACCTGTGCTTTCGTGAGCTGCGCGCCGCCCATTGCCGGCATCGGGCTCCGAAATTCCTTCGGCTGCGGCACGCCTTCCGTAATCGTCTTCGTGATTCCGGCATAGCTGCCGTCGCTCCACAGCCATTTCTTGACCGTCAAGGCAGGACCCAACGGCGATCCTTGGCCGGCGTCCCCGTGGCAACCAACGCACGCCGCGCCGCCGGCTTTGCCGTGGTACACCTTGTCACCAAGCTGCACCATTGCGGATGTTGCACCCTTGGGAACTGGAGCGCCCGCGTCGGGATTCGTGCCTTCGGGCGGATTCGCTACCGTCTGATCGATGTCGCCTGCCGGTGCGGTCGCACTCGGGCATGCGGTCACTCCCTCGGTACCGTCGCCCGAGCCGGTATACGTAACGCGATAAATCCGCCCGCGGATATCGTCTGAAATGTAGAGCGCTCCGTCGGGCCCAGCCGCAAGCCCGTCCGGACGATGGTCGGCCTTCGCCGGCGATTTCACGGCGCCCGCAAACCCATCGGCAAAAATTTCGCACGGCCCCGAGGCGTGATCGCCCGAAAACGGCTGAAACACGATGTTGTAGCCGCCCTGCGGGTACGGTGCGCGGTTCCACGATCCGTGAAATGCGATGAACACGCCGTTCTTGTAGCGCGCCGGAAATTTGTCCTTGTCGTAGTGCGTCATCCCGTTCGGTCCCCAATGCGCCGGAAACGCCGCCGCTGGAGGAGTCTTGCTCTCGCACACGCCGATTTTCTTTCCGTCGCCGCCGTATTCCGGCGCGAGCACGAGCTTTTGCACGAACGAGTCGTAGTAGCATTCGGGCCAGCCGTAGTCGCTGCCCTGCTTCAGCAGCACCACTTCTTCGGCCGGCAGCGTGGCCTCTTGATCGGGCTGGTAGAACTGGGGCCAGTTTGAATGCAGCTGGTCGCGGCCGTGCTGCGTTACGAAAACGTTCCCACTCGCGTCAATCGCAAAACCTTCGCCATTGCGAATCCCCGTCACGTAGCGGTCCGCCGGCGAAAACGTCTGCTCCGTTTTGTTCGCGTCGTAGCGCCAGGTCCCGCCGCGCGTTTCGAGCTCTTTGCACGGCTTAACGCCTGGAGATTTCAGCGTTCGATTCTTCAATTGACAGGCGTTCGAGGCGCTCCCGACATCCACGAGCATCGAGCCGTCGGCCGTGATCACGAATGGATGCATCGGGTGATCGCCGCCCAACGGCAACTTTGATACGACCGTGACGGCCGCACCCTTGGGCACGATCGAATCGGATGTCAGCGCATAGCGCACGATCTTGTCCTTGGTCTCGGCATACACCGAATCCTTGTATAGACCGATGCCGGTACCTCCGGCGTCGCCAGTCTGCACGGTTCCGCCGAAGCGTTCCTGCACATCAGCTTTTCCATCGCCCGACTTGTCCTGCAGCGCCACCAAGAATCCGCCGTCGTGCGGCTTATCGTTGCCAAAATATTCGCCCGACCAGGTATTGACGTACACCACGCCGTTCGGCGCTACGGCAAGATGCCGCGCGTGGCCAACACCGTCGGCAAATATCGTGGCGCAGAAACCGGTTGGCAGCTTCAGTCCGCTGTCATTGGCAGGACATCCCTGAGCTGGGCTTTGCGCGGCTGGGGGATTCGGCTTGCTGTTGCAAGACGCCATCAAACTCCCAGCGCCAACAGCAATTACTGCAACCACGACAATCGAGCAAAGTCTTGCGGTACGGGACTGCGACATGAAATCCTCCGAGGGAATACGACGCGAAGCAAGCAGCAAAACTTCCGATTAGACGCTCGTGCGCGACGTGATGATACGGAGTACTTCGCAACGTTTCAACACGCGAAGACATGAGGCAGGTGAGGACGATCGTTGTGAGCCGTAAGGAAAAGCGATAGCCAAATTCGGTACCGCAACACGCACCGATGCCGGTCGCTCGAAATCCACAAATTAGTGGGGTTCAACAGAACTACAGAGGCTGCCGCGACGTTCGCACAAAGTCGCGCAGCACGGTCACATTGGGCCCGTACGCACCAATGCGCCCAGCATCCACGGGCAAGCCGAGTTGCTCGGCCTGGTCCAGATCGACGCCTGCGTCGTCCAGCTCTGACAAGCTGAAGCCCTGCGCGGGCAGCACACGATTCAGACCGGTCGGATAGATCGGTCGTGGGGGGCGATGCCGCTGCCAAGGCCGTCGTGCCAACTCATAGAACTGTTGCCAATCGCGTTTGTGCCAAGTAGTCATTCGTGTCTCGCTGCCGAGTTCTTGCGCCGTTTTTTGGCTACCGGTCGTTTGGCCTCGCTACATCCCTTGTTCCTAGCCTTGTTCCTTACTACGCTAAACGATGCTGCGTTGGATGCAGTACGATGCGGCAAGGGTGGCATCCTTTACCCGATCCAACACGGCGAAATCCTGTAGGCCTGTGCATTTCCGCTCGGGTGTGCCCGTGCGGACTACGTTCGGCCTGCTAACGATATACGCCTGCATGGGCCGGGCGAGCGGTTTCGTCGCCTGCTGTATCAAACCCGTTACGGGGTTACTTGTTTCGCGTCGTTTTGCTTCGAGAACCGCTGGCCGCGATGGCGCAGTAAACTGCGGCGGAACAATGCTTTCCGGGAACCGGGAGGGTGGCCGCACTTTTTGCGGCGACGCTGGCTCATTCAGCCGCGAAGCCGGCGTCGCTCGACCAGTTTGTGCCCAGGAAGCTGTCACAAAGCGGCGGCTGCATACTACGCGCAATAACCAAAGTTTGACCAGCGAAAAATGAACGAAGACAATTTTCCTGTGGATTTTACGCGCACAGATACCACGTTCGACCTTGGGAGGGAGGTTCAGCGGCCCCCGCTTCGGAACTAGGCCGCGTTTCGTTGCTGCCGCTGTATCGTTCTGACTTACCAGCGATTGCCGCGGTCGCCACGATCTCCACCGCGCCCGCCGCCACCACCATGGCCACCACCGCCGCGCCCGCCACCACCACCACCGTGACCACCGCGTCCACCGCCGTAGCCTCCGCCACCGCCGCCCCGGCCACCGCCGCCGCCGCCGCGCTCCGCCTGGGGCCTCGCTTCATTCACTACTAGGTTGCGACCGCCGAAATTCTGACCGTTCAGTGAGTTGATCGCACGCTCGGAATCGTCATCATTGCTCAACTCGACGAACGCAAACCCGCGCGACTGGCCCGTAAAACGATCACGAATTAAATTTACACCTGAGGGAGTTACTCCGATTTGTGAGAACCATTCATGAAGCTGATCTTCCGTCGCGGAAAACGGAAGATTTCCGATATAGAGCTTCTTCACCTGCCTGCTCCTTCTGCCCGGAACCCAGTAGCGAGTCGCGGAGCGCGCCGAAGTGACGAGCGTCGTACACGGGCAGTCCGGGTAGCCCAGCCACCACGGGCGCGAGACAGGCGCTTCAGCGGTCAAGGGCATCGTCTCGAAAATTAACTGGTTTTGCAACGGAAACGTTTGGCACTCCGGGTCTGCGGCAGCACGCTTGCTGGGCGTGCCGGGCCTAGCGTTGGACACTACAAGGCTCCGTAACCTCTCCGACATCAATGGTGATAGGATGCGGCGTCATTCGATCTTCTCGGCGACCCCGCCCGGTCTGTGAGGCTCATTTGCGCGGCACGATGATGGATTTTCCGCTGACGCTTATCACGTTGCTTGAGCGTGCGGGCACCCTATTTCCGAAAACTGAAATCGTTTCGCGACGCCCGGACCGCTCCGTGATCCGCACGAATTACGGCGAATTCCACCGGCGCGCGCGACGCCTCGGTTCCGCGCTCACGCACATGGGCATGCGGCACGGCGATCGTGTCAGCTCGATGATGTGGAATCACGCGGGCCATCTCGAGGCGTTCTTCGGCATCCCTTGCGCCGGAGGCATCCTCCACACGTTGAATCTGCGCCTGCATCCGCAGGAACTTGCAGCGATTGCGAATCACGCCGGCTCGCGATTCCTGATTGTCGACGATGTATTGCTGCCGGTGTACGAATCGATTCGGGCGCGGACGCACTTCGAGAAAGTCATCGTCGTGAGCTACGGAAATTGCGGCGCAAAGCATGAATTTTTGGAGTATGAGGAAGTTTTGGCGGCGGAGTCCGATGACTTCCGCTATCCGAAGCTCGACGAAAACGACGGCGCCGCTTTGTATTACACCTCCGGCACCACCGGTTTCTCGAAGGGCGTCCTCTACTCGCATCGCTCGCTGGTCCTGCACGCCTTCGCCTTATCGATGGCCGATTGCTTCGCCGTCTCCCATCAGGACACGATCCTTCCCGCAGCTCCCATGTTTCACGCCAACTCCTGGGGTTTGCCACACGCCGGAGTAATGACGGGCGCAAAATTTGTTCTGCTCGGCCCGAACTCGGATCCAGAAATCATCCTCGACTCCATTCAAGACGAGCGCGTCACGATTGCCGCCGGCGTACCGACGGTCTGGCTGAACGTCCTTTGCGTGCTCGAAAAATATCCCGATCGCTGGAACTATGAATCCTTCCGCGTGCTCTGCGGTGGCAGCGCTCCGCCGCTCGACTTGATTCGCGCGCTCGATCGGCGCGGCATTCACATCGAACACGCCTGGGGAATGACCGAAACCTGCCCGGTCGCGACCGCGCCGTTGCTGAAAACGCACATGCGCGATTGCTGCGAGGAAGATCGATACCATCTGCGCGAGAAACAGGGTGTCGCCGTTCCCTTCGTCGAACTTCGCGTCATGCGCCCCGAAAATCCAGAGGACGAGCTTTGCGAAAATATGGTCGAAGCACCGCGCGACGGCAGAACTGCCGGCGAACTCGAAATCCGCGGGCCGTGGATCGCCGCCAGCTATTTCAACGCGCCCGATGACTCCGCGCGATGGACCTCTGACGGCTGGTTTCGCACCGGCGACGTCGCCAATATGGACGAGGAAGGCTGCATCAAGATCGTTGATCGTGCGAAAGATCTCGTGAAGTCCGGCGGTGAATGGATCAGCTCCGTCGATCTTGAAAACATGCTGATGGGACATCCCGCCGTGAGGGAAGCTGCGGTCATCGGCGTCCCGCACCCGAAATGGCAAGAGCGCCCTCTCGCCGTAGTGGTTTTGAAAGATGGCGCGACAGCCACGCCGGAAGAGCTTCGCGCGTTCCTTGGCAAGTCCTTCGCCAAGTGGCAGTTGCCCGACGCCTTCGTATTTATGACTGAAATCCCCCGCACCAGCGTCGGCAAATTCAAAAAGACCGCCCTCCGCCAACAATTCGCCAACTGGGCTTGGGAGTAACCCGACCAGGCATGGTGCGCCTAGGTTCAGTTTGTCGCCCGCCCGAGATAGGCTAAAATAGGGATTTCGCGCCGCTCGCTGGGCGCCTCTTATGGGCTCACCGTTCAACATCATCAACGGCTCAGCACCGCCAGGGCTGCCCGTGCCGTCGCCGGGAACGCATCCGCGCCCCGAATGGCTGCGCGTCAAATTTTTTGGCGGCGAGCGCTATCAAAATCTGAAGCGCATCATGCGCACGCTCGACCTGCACACCGTCTGCGAAAGCGCGCGCTGCCCCAACATGGGCGAGTGCTGGGAGCATGGCACTGCTACCTTCATGATTCTGGGCGATATCTGCACGCGCGCGTGCGGATTCTGCGCCGTTCCCTCAGGCAAACCAGTCGGCCCTCCGGATGAAGAGGAGCCGCATCGCGTGGCCGAAGCCGTCGCGCGTATGGGTTTGCGCTACGCCGTCGTCACTTCCGTCAACCGCGACGATCAAAAAGACGGAGGCGCGCACATTTTCGCGCGAACCATCGAAGAAATTCGTCGCCGCGTGCCCGGATGCAAAGTCGAAGTGCTCATCCCCGATTTTCGCGGCGACTGGGATGCCCTCAATGTCGTGCTGGCGACCAAGCCCGACGTACTGAATCACAACACCGAAACCGTGCCGCGCCTTTATCGGCAAGTCCGCAAAGGAGCGATTTACGAACGCTCGCTGGAATTGCTGCGCCGCTCGAAGCAGACGCACCCCGACGTGCCGACAAAAACAGGATTGATGCTCGGCCTCGGCGAAGAAAAAGACGAAGTGCTTGCTACGTTAATGGATCTCGCGTCGCAGGGCACTGACATTTTGACCCTCGGCCAGTATTTGCAGCCCACTCGCGAACACCTGCCGATCGTGCGTTACCTGCATCCCGATGAATTCGCGGAATTTAAAATCGCGGGTGAAGCGATGGGCTTCAAACACGTCGAAGCCGGCCCGCTCGTGCGCTCCTCATATCACGCCTTCGAGCAAACCGAATCGGCAATCAAGTAGGAAAGTTTACGTCGCGCGGAAGATCAACGCGCTGATCTGCGTCCAGAAGAAAACGGCCAGCACGATGGAAATCCCCGCGTCGATCAGCGAAACGATCGCGACCCAGTCGCGCGGCTTCTGGTCGCTCTTGCGAAGCAGAAAAACCGCGACCAGCTCGAGCAACCCCGCCGCAATCAGCAACCAGACGTAAATCTGCACCGGCTCCAGGCGATAGCGCCAGGCATTTTTCTCAATGTAGTCGGCGCCCAGCGCCAGGCTGCACAAAGCCCACAGCACGAGAGGAGAAAACGTCACGAACAAGCTCAGTCCGAGGCGCATCAAGCGCTCAAATGGAGTCGCCTTGCCCGCCTCTGCCATCGTTTCTTGGATCAAGGGATGAGACTTGGCCTTCATAGGTAGTTTCAACGAACAAACGTTCCCGATCTCTTGCCAACCGATTTCGCAAATCGCCAGCCTATTTTGGCGCGACGGTGGTCCAATCCGTGAACGGCACCGGCCGGCCGCTTCGGACGACCGACGGAATCACGTGATCGAATCCTTTGTGATCCTTCGCGGAATAGTCCAATTTCAATTGAGGGCCGAGCCCAACGTCAAGCTGATGAATCGCCTCGATGCCGCGAATCAAACCGTCGCGCGTCAGATCTTTTCCGGCCCGCCTCAAGCCTTCCACCAGAACCATCGCATCGACAAAACCCTCGAGGCTGACGAAGTTGGGTCGCTCCGCGGGCGCGTACTGCGTCAGGGCGCGGCGGTAGAGCGCAACCGTCTTCAAATCGGTAAGGTAATACGGCGGCACAACCTGAGTGATCACCATGCCATCGGCGTCCGCTCCAGCCAGCTCGATTAATTCCTCCGTGCCGACGAATGAAACGGTCAGAAACAAGGGCTTCCAATTGTCGGCGTGCGCCTGCTTCAGGATTGGCGCAACCGTGTTCGGCGGACCCACAACGACGACGGCCTGAGGATGCATCGCTCGAACCGCCGTGATCGCCGAACCTACATTTGACGTTTGGCGGGGGTACGAAGCGACGGCAGCAGGTTCTGCGCTATGCGCCTTGAGCGCTTCTTTTACGCCTTCGAGCACGGCCGCCCCAAAAGCGTCGTCGGGATAAATCACGCCGATTTTTTTGTATGCGAGCGCGTCCCACAGGCCGTCGATCTGCTCGCGGGTCTCGTCGAAGTACGATGCGCGCACATTGACGACCCAATGCCGCATCGGCGTGTAAAGAGTTTGCGCGCCGGTGAAGAGCCCGACGAGCGGCATCTTATTTTCTTCAGCGAGTGGCAGATACTTCACCGCCGTTGGCGTGCCCACGAAAAACCCGAGGGCAAACACTTTCTCGGCCATGAGCTTGTCGAAGCAGGCCTGCGTTTTCGCAGGATCGTAACTGTCGTCGGCGGCGACCAGGCGAAGTTTGTGTCCGTGAACTCCACCCTCTTGGTTGATCAGCGAAAAGTAAGTCTTTGCGCCGGCTACCGTTTCGATGCCAAGCGATTTCGACGGCCCTTCGAGGGCCGAACACGAACCGATCAGGATTTCATTTTCGGTTACGCCCGGAACGTTCTGCGCTGCAGCGCATGCGGGACCTGCGATGAAGTAGGCGCACACGGCACAGAATCCCAGGATTGGACCAAGGTTTCCGAACTTCATCTTTGTGCTCCACACGCGGCGAACTGTGGCCAACCAGAATGCGGCGGGAACTCCATCTGTATTCATTGATCTTGGAGTCCGATCCGAGCCACTGTCAACGCGGTTGATATCGGACGGCGCGAACCGGTTAGGGCCATCTACCGGGCCAGTGGATCGAAAGGATCAAGCGAGTACAGCCCTGCCACGCCGCGCAGAAAGAAAAACGCCCCGGAGCCACGTAGCCCAGGGGCGTTAAAACCTTTCGTTTGTAGCCAGGCTTACGCGCGGCCCGCGGCGGCTGCAGCGGCCTTCTTGGCAGCCTTGGCTGCAGTGGAAGCCTTGCGGCGGCGCTTGGTCTTCGGCGGCGTTGCGGGAGCTTCGCCGATCAATTCTGCGCTCATGATGCTGGTAACGAAGAGCTTGGTGCCGTGATCGTCGAAGTCCACGGACGTACGCTCCCCATCGGATGCGGTGACCACGCCCAGTCCATACACTTCATGCTTGATTGTCTGACCTTCTGCCATTGCTTGCACGATGTCCTCCTGGACCCGCGAGTGGATGCGGAAAACTTGAATCGGTGTCCCGGCGAGGCCGGGACACCCGAATCGACGGGCTAGAGACTGGTAACGTTCTCTGCCTGAAGGCCCTTCGGGCCTTTCTTTACTTCAAATTCCACTGCCTGACCTTCGTTCAAGGACTTGTATCCGTCCATCATGATGGCCGAGAAGTGGACGAAAACATCCTCGCCTGTTTGCCGCTGGATGAAGCCGTAGCCCTTTGAAGCATTAAACCACTTCACTGTGCCTTGTTCCTTCACAGCTACCGCACCTCGAGTTGGAATTGCTTTGCGTCTCTTGGTCGCGTTTCCTGGAACCAGTAAAAGCTACAGCCCCCAGACTTCCCAAGATCGTGACGTTCCCTCGTCCCGAAAAAAACGCCGCAAAGTTACCGTCTCGCAGGCCTTTAAACGGGTCAAAAGGCAGTACAAGAGCAACAAACGCTGACGAAATAGTACCATAAAAGGAGTCGATTGTCGAGGGTTTGTGGCCCCCCCTGTCGGTGCCTATATCACAGATTTTATTGTATTTAGCTTACTTTTGGACAGGCGTATGGAAAACGGAAGGCGCTAAGTTATTCAATCTAAAGCGTCAGGCTGGATGCTCGCTTCGCCTTTGCCTGTGGATTTCTTGGCCCAGTACTTTTTTACCCAGGCTTCCCAGCTCTTGCCGGCCGCCGGGTCACGTCCTGAGAAGGCCAGTGCCGCGATTTCGGCATACGAAACACGCACCCGGTCGTTGGTTTCTTTCGGCAAAATGCGCACAAACGACGTGGCGAGCGACGAACCGTTGCTGCGATCGAAAATATAACCTTCGAGTTTCGTTCCGTCTTTGCGAGTCACGGTCACGTCGCCGCGATATTCAAACGCTTGCTCAAGCGCCGACCGCAGTTCGCTTTCGCTAGCGAGTTCGGGGACCCAACCTTCGACGTTTTGCCGCGCGGTTCCCGCCGCGACTTCCAATTTTTCGGGATCAAGCTCTGCGTTTGCAGTGGCTTGGCTCGCAGATTGCCGTTCGGCGTGGCTCGGTGCGCTCATGCTCGCGTCTGTTCCATCGCCGCGCTCTCGTTGCTGATCTGCACGAGAGGATTGAACGCGTGCACCGGCTTCACCGGCTCATTGAGCATTTGCAACGCATCGGGGTCTTCGTATTTCGTTGTGAAATTGGAGCGAGCGGCTTCCCATAAACCACGTAAGCCGCTGAACGTATGGTCCATTGCGCTGGCTTCGTATCCGCTGTGCACCATGCAGTTGGCGCACTTCGGATTACCGGATTCGGTGCCGTAATTTTGCCACTCGGTCGAATCGAGTAATTCCTCGAACGTGTCCGCATAACCGTCCTGCAACAAATAGCAGGGTTTTTGCCAGCCGAAGACGTTGTACGTCGGCATGCCCCATGGCGTGCACTTATATTGCTGCTGGCCCATCAAAAATTCGAGAAACAGCGAAGATTGATTGAATTTCCAGCTCTTTTTGCGGTTCGAAAGAATCGAGCGAAACAGCCGTCGCGTGCGTGCGCGGCCAAGGAAGTGCTTTTGATCCGGGGCTTTATCGTAAGAATAGCCGGGCGAAAGCATCATGCCCTCGACGCCAAGCTCCATCATTTCATCGAAGTGTTCGCGCACGCTGTTCGGATCGGCGCCGTCGAACAGCGTCGTATTCGTCGTGACGCGGAAGCCGCGCTTGATCGCTTCCTTGATGCCTTCGACTGCTTGATCGTATCCGCCCTCGCGGCAAACCGAAAAATCGTGGTGTTCGCGCTGACCGTCGACGTGCACCGAAAACGTCAGATACTTGCTCGGCTTGAAAAGGTGGAGTTTTTCCTTCAGCAGCAGCGCGTTGGTGCACAAATAAATGTATTTCTTACGCGCGACCAATCCCTCGACGATCCTGTCGATCTGCGAATGCATCAGCGGCTCGCCGCCGGGGATTGACACCATCGGCGTCCCGCACTCGTCCACCGCTTTGAAGCATTCTTCCGGGCTAAGTTCTTTCTTCAGAATGTGCGCAGGGTATTGGATCTTGCCGCAGCCGGCGCACGCCAAATTGCAGCGGAAGAGCGGTTCGAGCATCAACACGAACGGGTAGCGCTTGCGGCCCGCAAGTTTCTGCTTCAGCACGTATGTGGCGACAGTCCAGCCTTGTGAAATTGGTACCGGCATTTACGGCTCAATCCTTATCGGGAATCGCAGCTAATCACGCTTAAAGCGCCGCAGTCTCTATTGTATCCGAGAATCGCCGAAATTCGGGACCGGCTTTTCCTTCGATGCCAGCGTTTTGTGCAACGCGACCATCGGGTTGGATGTGGCCTTGGTCTTGGACGCAGCTTTAGTCTTGGATGCAAATGAGGCTTAAGTCGTGACTATTTGGACGGTTCGTCGTCCGCGCCAAAGGCCAGGAGGACATTTCCAATCGTTCCGCCAAATCGCGGATAGCCGGAATTGACGTAGACCATTCCATCGACGATCACCGGCCCGGCACCGTCGAGCGATCCTCCGTTGGCCTGCAAGCCGTTCACGGTCGCGAAGTCTTTTTCGGTATCGAAATCCCAGACCAGCTGCCCATCGCTCGTCGAAAAAGCTCGAATGTGTCCGTCGAGCGAGCCCGAAAAAACGGCGCCGGGGATCGCGGAGACCGCAGCGGATTGCGCCGGGCTGCAGCCGCGCCGTACCGGCGAGCACCGATAACTCGGCGCGAACCACGCTTTATTGCCGTCTGTCAGCTGCAGCGCCGTCAGGCCTCCGCCCGCGACCGGATCAAAATTCGCGCCGCCGATCGGTGCGCCATCGCCGCCGCCCTCGGCATGATCCGGCAAGTCAACTAGATCCGACACCGAGGCATAGACGTTCTGTTCATCGCTCGCCATGCCCCACTGCACGCCGCCCGTCATACCGCCTTTGCCGACGCGCGCTTGCCACACGATTTTACCGCATTGTCCCGGATCAAGCGCATACACGACACCCGACTTCTGCCCAGCAATCAGCAGATCGCGCCCACCAGGATGAACGAGCATCGCGGATGCGCCGAAATCGTAGTCCGGTCCGCATTTTGTATCTTGATCGGCGCACGCGCCGCCACTGCTGAAGTCCCCGCCGGTAACTTGCTGGCTCCAGACAACTTTTCCGGTTTTCAGACTCAACGCGACGACCGCGTCGCTCGTCTTGGTGGTTGGCTCCGAATAATTGTCACCGGTTGTGACATATATCAAGTCGCGCTTGGAATCGATCGTCGGCGCGGACCAGATTCCAGCTCCGGAAGGACCGAACAGCGGTCTGCCATCGTGATTGGCACCGCTCTTTTTGGGCGGATCAACCATGTACGTTTTCCAGACACGGGAACCGTCGCTGACGCGCAGCGCTGAGACGCTGCCCCGGAACGTGCAGCAAATATATTTCGGATTGCCGGAGCGTGTCTCTTCCCACGACGCCGCCGGAACAAACACCAAGTCATCTTGCACGACCGCCGACCCGGTGAGCCGGGTCGCTTCGTGCGGATCGATTCTACGTTTCCAGAGCAAGCGCCCGGTCATGGCATCCAGTGAATAAAACCAGCCGATCTGATCGGGAAATAAAATCGAGTGACCAGCGCCATTTTTCGTGATCAGCGTCGCGGCGCGTACCGGTCCGTCGGCCTGGAACGTCCAGTACAGGCAGCCTGTCTTCGCGTTCATCGCGTGAATGACGCCTCCGGCGCTGCCGACAAAGAGCACGCCGCTTTGAATTGTCGGCGCGGCGTATGCTGTGATGTCCCCGGCGAATCCGAACGCCCATTTGAGCTTGAGATTGCGAACTTGTTCGATGCTCAGTGAAGCTTGCTCCCTGGATTGAAACCGCGTGTTCGAGGTCGATGGACTCCAGCCCGTCCAATCCGGCCGCGAATTTTCAGACAGCGAGAATTTTCGGTCGGTGCAGAACGCCGCGGCAGGTGGAACGGTATCGTCCTTCGCCTTGCCGAGATATTTCGCGACAGCTTCGCGCTGGTTGCGCTGCAGACCATACGCGACTCTCATCATCACGCCATTGTCGAGGATGCGAAGTATGCGGGCGGCGGACAAAGCTTGCAGTGCGGCGCGCGGAGGAACGCGTGGGCCAGGATGATCGTGACAGGAAGCACAGTATTCGCGATAGACGGCTTCGCCCGATACAGGATCCGAAGCCCTCACGCGAGGCGGAAAACACCCGAAAAACAACGGAGTCGCCACGGCGGCAATGCCGGCCAGCGCGACCAGCAAAGACGGAAGTCTAGCGGCAGTTCGCCTCATAAACCGCTGCATCATCACCCTGTTGTTTCAGAGAAACAAGCACTTTAGACGGAGGCGATTGAAAATCGCGGTGTGCAGACACACCGCGCACGGTCCGCGTAGAATTCACACAGTTTAAAAGCCTGAATCTGAATATCGATATGCCCAGAGCCAGCCTGATTTCGCTGTTTGCCGAGTTCGCAACTTACGCGAAGGACGTAGCCGTGGTGCAGCGGCGCGGATACCGGCGCGAAAGCTGGACGTATTCGCGGCTGGCAACTGCCGCCGAGAGTTGCGCGCGTTTGCTGAAAGAACGCGGTGTCCGGACCGGCGACCGCGTGATTTTGTGGGGGCCGAACACCGCAGAGTGGGTGGCAGCGTTCTGGGGCTGCTTGCTTCGCGGTGTTGTCGCCGTCCCGTTCGACGATGGCGCGACGTCCGAATTTGCGTCACGCGTTGCACGTGAAACAAATGCAAAGCTGGTCTTCGCCGCGCGCGGCAAACCAGAACTAATTGCGGCATCGGGCCACGTTCCGTCGATGCATCTAGACGACTTAGGCGTGGATGAAGTGGCGACCTCCCGACGCGCCGATATCCCGGGGAGGGCTGTCTACGAAAATCTCGCCGACGAGCCGATCAACCGCGCGCACATCGCCGAAATCTTATTTACCTCCGGCACCACCGCCGAGCCACGGGGCGTCGTTCTCACCCACGGAAATTTTCTCGCCAACCTCGAGCCGCTCGAACGCGGCATTGATCCCTATCGCCGCTACGAAAAGTGGATGCATCCTCTGCGCTTCGTTTCGCTCGTCCCGCTTAGCCATGTCTTCGGCCAGGTCATGGGACTGTTCGTGCCGCCGCTGCTCGGCTCGACGATCGTGTTCGAGGCATCGACAAATTCTGCCGAGATCATTCGCACGATCAACCGCGAGCGAGCCACCGCGCTCATCGGCGTGCCGCGCATGCTGGACGGTCTTCATGCGGGCATTCGGCGCGAGTTGGCGTCGGCGCACCGGGAAAAATGGCTCGCGGATTCGCTCGAATCCGCGAATGGCCAGAAATTTCTCCGCCGTGCGTGGAGATTTCGCCGCATTCACCGTCGCTTCGGCTGGAAATTCTGGGCGTTCATTTCGGGAGGTGCAGCGCTTTCGTCTGAAACGGAGGCATTCTTTCGCCGCATCGGTTATGCCGTCGTGCAGGGCTACGGTATGACCGAAACCGCCTCCCTGATCAGCCTGAATCATCCATTTCGCGCCGCGCAGGGCTCGATCGGCAAAGTCTTGCCCGGGCGCGAATTCAAGCTCGCCGACGACGGCGAGATTCTCGTACGGGGAGAGAACGTCAGCGCCGGATATTGGCAATCCGGCGGCGTGCAATCCGCCGACGATCGCGCGTGGCTGCCGACGGGCGACGTCGGCGAACTCGACACCGAAGGTAATCTTCGATTTCGCGGGCGCAAGAAAAACGTCATCGTCACGCCCGCCGGACTCAACGTCTATCCCGAAGACCTCGAGCAAGCTCTGCGCAGTCAGCCGATTGTGAAAGATTGCGTGGTGATTGCGATGGATCGCGGTGGAAACGCGGAGCCGTGCGCCGTGTTGCTGGTCAGCGATGGCGCCGGCGACACGACGCAATCGGCGAGCCGGGCCGTCGAAAACGCAAACGCGTCGCTCGCGGAATACCAACGCATGCGCGCCTGGCTCGTCTGGCCGGACGCCGATTTTCCGAGAACGCCGACGGGTAAACCGCGCTTGGCGGTCATCACAGCAGCCGCCGCACAAATTCTCGATAGGACCAGAGACACTGACGCTGGCCGAAATACACAGGCAAGCAACGATCTCGTGCAGCTTCTGCACAAATTTTCGTCCGCGAGCACTTCGCCGGGCGAAAGTGCGACTGCAACCGGCGTGTCTCCACAACTCGAAGTCCAGCTCAATCTCAGTTCCCTTGATCGCGTTGAACTGATGAGCGCACTGGAAGAGCGCTACCAGGTCGAACTGAGCGAAACCGCCTTCGCCGAAGCACGCACCGTCGCCGACATGCAGCAACTCCTCCGGGCACCAGCCGCCCGCCGCACCGACTACGTTTATCCACTTTGGACACTGCGCGAACCCATCCGCTGGTTACGTCTCACCGTTTACTACGCGCTCGCATGGCCTGCGACGCAAATCCTCGCCCATCCGAAAATCCTTGGCCGCGAAAATCTCGGCAACCTGCGCGGCCCCGCACTGATCGTTTCCAATCACATCACGCGCCGCGCCGACAGCGGCCTCATTCAAGCCGCCCTCCCGGCTCGCTATCGCAACAAGCTCGCCACCGCGGTCGGCGGTGAAACGCTTCGCCAGATGCGCCGTCCGCCGCACGAGTGGTTTTTCGCCAAACGCTGGGCCTACCAGCTCGGCTACTGGCTGATTACCGCGCTCTTCACCGTTTTTCCACTCCCGCAATTTTCCGGCTTCCGCGAAAGTTTCCGTTTCGCCGGCCAGGCGATGGACCGCGGCTACAACGTGCTCGTTTTTCCCGAAGGCCACGGCAACGACACCGAAACCGGAGACATGGACAAATTTCAGAGCGGCATCGGACTGCTCGCTGAAAATCTCAACGTCCCGATCGTCCCGATGCGCCTCGACGGTGTCTGGAAAATGAAGCGCGAGCGCCGCCGCTTCGCAAGGCCCGGCGAAGTCACAATCCACATTGGTGCGCCTGTTACTTTTCCCGCTGACACACCACCCGACGAAATCGCGTCTCGCCTTCGGGAGATTGTCACCGCTCTGTAGGATTTGGAGGTCGGGCGAACCGGGATCAGCCCGTCCGCAGCGCGTGGATTGGGTCGATGTTGGACGCGCGAAACGCAGGCAAATAGCCAGCCACGAGGGAGACAACAAGAAGAAGCGCCGAGATGATCACGACGGTCGGCAAGTCGCTCGCCGTGACTCCGAACAGCATAGACGCGATCAGGCGCGACGCCGCGAGCCCGGCAGGAACGCCCATGGCGATGCCCCCTAGAGCGAGCGTCAAAGTCTCGCGCAGCACGATCCACAAAATATTTCCGCGCTGAGCACCCATGGCGACACGAACGCCGATCTCGCGCGTGCGACGCACCACCGCGTACGACATCAGCCCATACAGTCCGATCGATGCCAGCATGAGAGCGAGGCCGGCGAAGAATGCCGATAGCGTCGCTGTCACGCGCTCCTCGACCAGATCCTGCCCGATGACCTGGTCGATCGTTTTTGTGTGGAGCGCATATTCGTGACCGAGTGAACCGATCTCGCGTCCTGCAGCCGTCGCGAGCGCGTCGGCGGATTGCGTTGTTCGGACGATCAGGTTGCCGGCCTGAACTTGCTCCTGATACGCGCAAAAATAAAGCGCCGGTGCTGTCGCGTCTCGCAGATTGAGAACGCGCGCGTCGTCCACAACGCCAACAATCTGGACGCTTTGATATTCCGGCATGACGCTGAAGCGAACGGATTGGCCGACGGCGTTGCCGCCCGGGAATAGACGCGAGGCGAGGCTGCGGTTCACGATGGCAAAGCGCGGCTGATGCTCGTCGTCGGCATCGGTGAAATCGCGACCCTGCAATAGCGAAATACCCATCGTCGAAAAAAACTTCGGCGAAACGCGAACTCCGATGGCCATCATATGTGCGCTTGTAACCGCTTCAGCCGTAGGCGAGATCATGTCGCGATCGTAGTCCTGGGCTCCCGGAATTTCCGTCTCCGAAAACGCAACGGAAATCACTCCGGGCAAACGCGCCATGCCGGCAAGCAGTTCGCGGCGATAGCTGGTGAAATTGATTCCTTCGTACCCGCGGGGCACCGGATTCAGCCCGATTTCGAGAACGTTCTGCGTCCGGAACCCGCTGTCGATGGTGCGAAGCCGATGAAAGCTGTTGACGAGCAGCCCGGCGCCAAGCAGCAGCACGAGTGAGAGCGCGACCTGCGCAACGATCAGCGATTTGCCGATCGATCCAGCACCGCGACTCGAACCACGCGCGTTCTGCTGCAACATCAACGCGGGATCTTCTCGCGACGCACGCCAAGCCGGCGCAAGCCCGAAAAGAATTCCCGTTAACACCGCGATGCAAATTGTGACGGCGAGAATGCGTAAATCCGGAGCGAGATCGAGCGAGACCATCAACGGATTTCCGGCAGTCATCAGCAGCAGAAGCAGCCGGCTGCCCCAGAACGCGAACGCCAATCCGAGCAAGCCTCCTGCAAGGGACAGCGTAAGGCTCTCAGTCAAAATCTGACGCACCAGCGACGCGCGGCTTGCGCCGATCGCCACACGAACGCTCATTTCGTGGCCGCGGGCAGCGGCTCGGGCAAGCATCAGGTTGGCGAGGTTCACGCAAGCGACGAGAAGAATCAGTCCGACGATTCCCGCAAGCACGTAAAGCGGCCGCGCAAATTGATCGCGGAGATCGGAGCGGCGCCCTCGCGCAGCCGGCGCAACTTCCAAGCCCATCGAGAGAAACAGATCGCGACGCGGTCCGGGCGTTTGCGTCGAGACCGTCGAGAGCAGCACATCGGGCCAGAACGACTGGAGTTGTGCGCGCCCTTGTTCGATTGACACGCCCGGTTTGAGCCGGCCGAAGACGCTGAGCCATAACATCGAACGCGTCTCGATGCTCGGCATGTTCGTGAGCAGCGGCTCGGCGGTGACGGGCACGGTGACTTCGGGCGGCTCGCCGGTGCTGAGACCCGTAAACCATTTGCGCGTGACACCGACGATGGTGAAAGGATGGCCTTCGACTCGGATCTGTGTGCCGACGACGTCGAGCGCACCGCCAAAGCGGCGCTGCCAGAATTCGTAGCCGATTACCGCGACGTTGGCATTGGTCGAGTTTGGATCGCAGTCGGCAGGCGTCAGCAGCCGCCCCAGCAGCGGGGTCGCGCCGAGTTCGGAGTGGGCCTTACCGGTAACGGCGACGACGCGATTCAGTTCGAGCGCGCCGTGCACTTCGACATTTGTTCCGCCGCTGTTGCCCCAGCCGAATAGTCCGGTGAAGACGCGCTGGCCGCGCTCAACTTCGCGAAACATCGGAAACGAAAAGGGAATCCTGCCGTCGCGGCGAACCAAGGAAAGCTGCACAAGTTGTTCAGGGTGAGCGACGGGAAGCGCGCGCAATAGCAGCGCGTTGATGAGGGTGAATATCGCGATGTTGCCGCCGATGCCGAGCGACAGGGATAGGACGGCGACGACGGTGAATCCGGGATTTCGGGCGAGCACTCGGAGCGCGTAGCGGAAGTTCAGCCACATATCGGACCACGCGGTCGCCGGATAGCGGATACGTAACGCATGCCACCTGATGTCTACGACTTACGGGAGCAAGTTTCAAGGCTAGTTTGATCAGCAGGTCACGATTTCGCTCAAAAAGCCGACCCTGCGATCGCCGAGCGGCTTCGCACCATTGTTCATTCTTCGCGGAAGTGATGGCTCGCGCTCCATCGATAACTAGCGGCTCAGGCACGCGCTGCGCGGCGGCGAGAAGCTTGGATTTTGAATCTGTGGCAAAATATAGGTGGTAAAAAGCGATGGCGAATCGAACCACGTTGGTAGCAGCGCGCCCGCCCAAGTCGGCGAAGGCGCCCAAAAAGCCGGCAGCAAATCCAGGAGAGCGCGAGCGGATTTTCGACGCATTTCGCCGCTGGGGTTATCTCGAAGCCGACCTCGACCCACTCAAACTCTTCAAGCCGCTGAAATATCCGGACTTGGAGCCGTTCAGGGGCGCCATTGCCGACGAAGCTCGCGCGATTTATTGCGGGTCGATCGGCGTCGAGTTTATGCACCTGCGCGAACCCGACCGGCGCAAATGGATCGCTGCGCGCCTCGAGGAGGAAGCTGATTCTGAGGTCGATCAGAACAAGACTCTCGAACGGCTGATTCGCGCCGATCTCTTTGAGCAGGTTTTACAGGCGCGCTATCTGGGCACCAAGCGCTTTTCGCTCGAAGGCGTGACCGCGCTGATTCCGCTGCTCGATTCGATTTTGGATACCGCGGGCGAAGCGGGCGCGGTCGATTCCGTGATCGCGATGAGCCACCGCGGGCGGCTGAACGTCATGGTTCACGCGGCGTGCAAGCCGCCTCACGAAGTCGTCTCGGGATTTGAAGATGTCGATCCGCGCAGCGTGCTCGGCGCGGGCGACGTGAAGTATCACGTCGGCGCGACCGGCGTTTACACGACGACGGGCGGGCAGTCGATCAACATGCACATCGTTTCCAATCCGAGCCATCTCGAAGCCGTCGATCCAGTTGCGATGGGCCGCGCGCGCGCGAAACAAACGCGACACGGTGCGGACGGTCCGATCGTCGATCGATCGCGCGAATCTCTGAATAAGGTTTGGCCGATCGTCATGCATGGCGACGCGGCATTTGCCGGGCAGGGTATCTGGGCCGAGACACTGAACCTCGCCGATCTGAAGGGCTACACCGTCGGCGGCACGGTCCACATCGTCGTCAACAATCTCATCGGCTTTACCACGCCCGCGGTGCAGGAGCATTCATCGCGCTTCGCATCGGACATCGCGAAGCGGCAGAGCGTGCCGGTGTTTCACGTGAATGCGGAGGATCCTGACGCCGTGGTGCGAATGGGGCGGCTCGCCGCGGAATATCGCGCGAAATTCGGCAGCGACGTTGTGGTCGACATCATCGGCTACCGGCGGCACGGCCACAGTGAGGTTGACGATCCCACGATCACGCAGCCGCTGACGTATGACCGCATCAAGCATCATCCGCCGTTGTGGAAGATTTACGCGGAGAAAACCGGCATCGATGCCAATGCAATCGGCGACGCGGTTCGCAAGGAATACGAAACCGAGCAGGCCAAGGCGAAATCGCTGAAGAAAATGCCGGCTCTGCGGCAGTTGCCGAGTTACTGGACGCCATACGTGCTCGGCAGGTCGAATGCGCACGTCGAGCCCGACACCGGCGTTGCGCGCGAGAAGCTCGAAGAAATCACCGACGGGCTCGTGCGAGTGCCAGAGGGATTTCACCTGCATGCCAAGCTCGCGAAATTACTGGAGCAGCGCGCGGAAATGGGGCACGGCAAGCGCGCGATCGACTATGGATTCGCCGAAGCGCTGGCCTTCGGCTCGCTGGTGCTCGAGGGCACACCAATCCGGCTCACCGGGCAGGATTCGCAGCGCGGTACGTTTAACCAGCGGCACGCGGTGCTGATCGACACGGAGAACGAACACAATTATTTGCCGCTCTCGCACCTTTCGCGCGAGCAGGCGTTTTGCGAGATTCACAATTCGCCGCTGTCGGAAGCGGCGTGCGTCGGATTCGAGTACGGCTTCAGCCGCGACTATCCCGAAGCACTCGTTTTGTGGGAGGCGCAGTTCGGCGATTTCGTGAACGGCGCGCAAGTGATCATCGATCAGTTTCTCAGCGCCAGCGAAGATAAGTGGGCGCTGCCGACGGGACTCGTGTTATTGCTACCGCACGGCTACGAAGGGCAAGGGCCAGAGCATTCGAGTGCGCGCATCGAGCGATTTTTGCAGCTAGCCGCCGAAGACAACGTTGTAATTTGCCAGCCTTCCAACGCGGCGCAGTATTTTCATATGCTGCGGCGGCAGGCGAAGCGCATGTGGCGCAAACCGCTGATCGTGTTTACGCCGAAGAGCATGCTGCGGCATCCGGACGCGAGTTCGGATTTGGCGGATTTTTCGCGGCCGCAATTTTTGCCGCTCGTGCCGGACGACTTGATTCCGGACGCGAAGCGCGTCTTGATCGCCAGCGGTAAGGTCGGTCACGAATTGCAGAGCGAGCGGAAAAAGCGGAAGGATACGAGCACCGCGATTTTCTTTTTGGACCAGCTTTACCCGTTTCCGAAGCGCGAACTTATTGCGGCGCTCGAGGCGCATCCGAATGCGCACGAAATCGTGTGGGTGCAGGAAGAACCTAGCAACATGGGGCCGCATTTTTACGTGATGCCGCGGTTGCAGCGGCTCGCGCAGGATCTCGGACGCCGGGTGCGCGCGGTGAAGCGCAGCGCCAGCGCCAGCCCCGCCACCGGCTCGGCCAAAGCCCATGAGATGGAGCAGAAAACGCTGCTCAGCCTGGCATTCACAACCGCCGCCGGCGAATAGGCCTGAACGGGTAGGAACAAAAAGAAAGACCCCAGGGTCACAAACCGAACCTGAGGCACCATCCGAATCGTCGACCCCCGCCCCCTGTTTGCGTTGCATCTCCACGAGATAAAGGCCTTAGAATGCGCACTCATGGAGTTGCGGATTCTAGAGGCTATGTTTGGGCTTTCTGGATTGCGAATCGAATGGACGGGGTTATTTACGAACAGAGTATCTCACGAATATGTTACTCTGTCAGGCGGGTGACAGACAGCGAAAATCGCAGGCTTCGCGAGAGAAGGTGGCCCATTCGAATGAATTCGAATTAGCCACCGAGGCACCGAGGTCACAGAGACGGAAAAGGAATCTAGTCGCGGCACAACCAGACTTAGTCGCAAGACGAGACGGAAATCGAGTTTGTACGGGCCGCGGGCTTTAACAGTTCATTCACATTGACGTCATCGCGGCGTCATTCGCGCTGTCCAAACTGAAGTCCTCAACTGTGCTACCACACCAGCCAGCTGACCGAACGTCTTCCAATGCCTACCGCATTTCGCCGGTGTACGGTACACTTCGGGCAAGCCGGCGGACGGAACGTGCTACCTGCATGAAACGTGTCCTGATTATTGAAGACGATAAAGATATCGTCGAGCTGGTGCGATACAACCTCGCCAATGAAGGGTTTCAGGTCAGTGCGGCTTTTGATGGCAGCAGCGGCCTGAACTCGCTCAAGAAATCGCCTCCCGATCTGTTGCTTCTCGATCTGATGTTGCCGAAGCTTTCCGGGCTGGATATTTGCCGGGAAGTGCGGCGGGACGACTCGCTGAATCGTTTGCCGATTTTGATGCTCACCGCACGCGGAGAAGAAGCCGACCGTGTCGTGGGACTCGAGATGGGCGCCGACGATTACGTGACCAAGCCGTTCAGCCCGCGAGAGTTGCTCGCGCGCGTGAAGGCGCTTCTTCGCCGCGCCGAACCGCCCGCGGACTCTCCCCGCATCATCGAGATCGGCAAGCTGGCGATCGATCCGGCGTCGTATCGCGTCAGTCATTCCGGTAAGCCCGTCCCGCTGAGCACGCTTGAATTCCGGCTGCTCTATTACCTCGCTTCCCGCCCGAATCGCGTTTTTACGCGCGATCAGCTTCTCGATGCCGTTTGGGGTACCGATCGCTTCGTCACTCCGCGCAGCGTGGATGTTTATGTGCGACGCTTGCGCGAAAAAATCGAAAGCGATCCCGAAAATCCCAATCATCTGAAGACGGTGCGTGGCGCAGGGTACTTGTTCGAGACTCGTGCGGCGTAACCTTTTCTGGAAATTAGCGCTGACGTTTATCGCGCTGCTTGCCGGGGTGCTGCTCGCGGTGAATTTTTTCGCCGAGAGAGCGCTGTATCATGTCTCGGAGCGCGCGACCTTCGACGAACTCGCCATCCTGGCGCGGTTCTCACAGCTTCACCCACCCGACTTGGCTTCGGCGAATTCCGGAAGCCCCGACTCGTCCGCCGCGCTGAAGCGGTGGGCGGTCGACTCCGCTGCCGACCGCGTGCGTGTCACAGTCATTCGCACGGATGGGCAGGTCCTGGCCGACACGCAGTCCGAACCAGCCAGCATGGAAAATCACGCCGACCGGCCCGAAGTGAAGGAAGCGCTAGAAAAAGGCGAAGGCCGATCGGTGCGCCACAGCGTGACGATGCGGCGCGACCTTGTGTATTACGCCGTTCGCCGCAATTTGCCGGACGGGACTCCGGTTCTTTTGCGGTTCGCGATTCCTTTGGAAGAGGCGGACATTGCGCTCGGTTCGCTTCGATGGAGCTTGTGGCTTTCTTCTGCCGTGATACTGCTGATCGCCGCCATCGCATCGATCTTCGTGTCGCGCGGAGTCTCGGATCGCGTGGAGCGGCTGCAGGAATTTTCGCGGCGCGTCGCCGAAGGAGATTTTCGTCCGCTGCCGGGAGGAGATTCCGGCGATGCGCTGGAAGAATTATGCACCTCGCTGAATCAAACGGCGGCGCGCATGGACCGGACCATTCGAACGCTTACTGAGGAGCGCAATCTTTCGTCGGCGATTCTGGGAAGCATGGTGGAAGGCGTCGCGGTCGTGAACGGATCGGAGCGGCTGGTCTTCGCGAATCAGGGATTCGCCGATATTTTGGAGCTCGACGTCCCGCCGAAATCGGGCAGCGCGTTAGTTGAGATCGTGCGCCAGACGGAAATGATCGAGGCGGTGCGGCGCGTCCTGGCGGGCGAACCGCGCGTGGAGGCCGAAATCGTGACCGGCACGCTACGCCAGCATTTTTTCGCGGCGACGGTGGCGGCCGTGCGCGCAGGCGACACCTCCGGGGCCGTCGTTGTGCTACACGACATTACCGAACTGCGAAAACTCGAGCGGGTGCGGCGCGATTTTGTTGCGAATGTTTCGCATGAATTCAAAACTCCGCTCACGGCGATTCAGGGATTCTCGGAAACGTTGCTGGCGGGCGCGATCGACGATCCGCAAAATCGCGAGCGATTTCTCGGGATCATCCTGGAACATTCGCGGCGGCTCGCGCGGCTGACGGACGATTTGCTGAAACTGTCGCAGATGGATGCGGACCGGTTGCAGCTCGAGATTCGGCCGGTGAGCGTCGCCGAACTCGTTGAAAGCTGCGCGGAAACGACGGAGCACCGCGCCACGGAGAAAGGCGTTCGCTTCACCGTCGCACCGACGAACGATCTTCCCGACATCGCTGGCGATCGGCGGCGGCTTGCCGAGATTTTACAGAATTTGCTGGACAACGCGACGCAGTACACGTTGCCCGGAGGCCAGATCACGCTCACAGCAGAATCGCGCGAGAACGATGTGGTTTTCACGGTCACCGATACGGGAATCGGGATCCCGAAGTCGGATCAGTCGCGTATTTTCGAGCGCTTTTATCGCGTGGACGCGGCGCGTTCGCGCGAGGCCGGCGGGACCGGCCTGGGCTTGGCAATCGCGAAGCATCTCGTGGAAGTGCATGGCGGGCACATCTGGGTGGAAAGCGAAATCGGGCAGGGCTCGCAATTCAACTTCTCTATTCCGGTGTTCGATATGGAGCGCGTCACGTCAAAGTTCCCGTCGAATCCGAACCCCAATCGCAGCAGCACGCGTTCCACGTAAAGCCGGGCCGCGCGCCGGCAGCCTTGGCACACTTCGCGGCTTATTCACGAACTATTCAAACAGGGGTAACGAGGCACGGCAATGATTCCAACTATGTGTGGAGATGTGATTACCCGTTCGCTTCAGGGAGAACCATGACAACCACTCCGGGCCTGACCGAAACCGTGCTGTACGACACGCTCATGAATTACCTCGTTTCGATGGCGCGCACCGTCGAAGGTGCGATGAATCGCGCGCTGGATTCGCTGGTGGGACTGGATAGCGCCGCTACCTGTTCGCTGCCAGGTGAAGTTTTTCTTCTCGAGCCGCGCATCAACGAAATGGAAATCGTGATCGACGAGCACGCGATTCGGCTGCTGCGCCGCGGTTCATTCTCGGACGACGAGATGCGCTTGATTGTTGCGGCGCTGAAAATCACGAACGACCTGGAGCGCATCGGAGACATTGCCGTAAACGTGGCCGAGCGCGTCATCTCGCTGCGCGACCTTCCTGGCGCCGAGCTGCCCGATGAACTTGCTCCCATGGCTGCAGCGGTGCGCGCGATGGTCAGCAAGAGTCTTGGTGCGCTGATCTTTCGGAACGTCGATATGGCAACGCAGGTTCTGGAGAGCGACGACATCGTCGATCAATACCGCGATCGTATTTTCGATCGCCTGCTCCAGGGCATGACCCAAGAGCCAGCCGCAGTGAGCCCGGGACTGCAATTCATCCTGGCGACGCGCCACCTGGAACGCATCGCCGATCACGCCACGAACATTGCTGAGGACATCATCTTCTGGGTGCGTGGACTCGACGTGCGTCACGGCCGCGGGCTGACTGTGCGCCCGGAACAACCTGCCGACATCGAAATTTCACGGGCTCAGGCCGCAGCCGGCAACGCCGCAGCTTCGACGTCGGCGCCGGTCGAAATATCCACGGCTGAGGTTACGAAACATTCACACCCGCGTCATCCGGGTGTGACCCCGGAATGGGAGACTCGCCGTGCTTGATCTTCAACTCTAGTTCCTACCACGGGGACCGGTGCACCCCTGGCGCCGGTCCCTACTCCCCCTCCGCAGGCAAAACTAAATCGCCTTCCCGCAGCGGGAAGCCCTAGTGCATTTGCATTATTGTTCGCCCCTACAGACTAAAGTCACTATTTCTCAACGATATAAGCAGACCCGTCGCCACACCCATTCGTTACGAGCGGCGTTCCGTCGAGAAATCAAGGGGAGCGTGTTCGACATTGAAAAAGATTTTGATGTTCGCTTTGCTTTGCCTTTGCTACAGCCTTCCCGCGTTAGCACAAGATCCCGCCCCCATCGAAATCGGCGGCGTAACTTTTTCCGGAAATATTCGCGAACGATATGAAGCGTGGGATTTTTTCACGCCGACGGCCGCGAACAGCCAGAATCTCTACGGCTTCTCCGGCACGCAGATTCGCTTCGGGATTTCGCAGTCACGATCGAACTACGACTGGAACATCGAGTTCGAGGCGCCGATACTGCTTGGAATTCCGAGTGGCGCCGTCCTGGCCGCGCCGCAGGGGCAGCTAGGTCTCGGCGGATCGTATTACGCCGCCAACGACAAGAGCTCCAACACGGGGTTCATTTTCCCGAAGCAGGTATTCTTTCGCTACAAGTGGGATCACTCGAGCCTGCGCGCGGGGCGTTTTGAATTCACCGACGCCAACGAAGTGAAACCCAAAGATCCTACGCTCGCGTATCTAAATTCGGACCGCATCGCCCAGCGCCTGATCGGCAACTTCGGCTATTCCGACGTGATGCGCAGCCTCGATGGTGTGCAGTACGGTTATACAAACGGCCCGTGGAATTTCACGGCGGTGAGCGCGATTCCAACGCGCGGTGTGTTTCAGGTGGACGGCTGGGGTTGGGTGAAAACACCAGTCACTTACGCCGCATTGAACCGTCAGGTGGATTTCGGTTCGGCGCACGCGGAGTGGCGGCTGTTCGGAATTTTCTACAACGATGATCGGTCGATCCTCAAGACCGATAATCGCTCTACAGCCGCGAAAACTGCCGATCTCAACAATGGAATCGACATCGGCACGTATGGCGGAAACATCATTGTTGCCGCGCCCACGGGTGCCGGCACTTTCGATCTCCTCGGATGGGGCGTACTACAGAGCGGGCGCTGGGGCGCGCTTACCCAGCGCGCGGGTGCGTTCGCAGCGGAAGCTGGATGGCAGCCCAATCTCGCCCCCAAGCTGCGACCTTGGCTCCGCGGCGGCTTCGACTACACGAGCGGCGACAAGAACCCTAACGACGGCACGCATGGCACATTCTTCGCCGTCCTACCGACACCTCGCCAATACGCCCGCTTTCCTTTTTTCAACTCGATGAACAACATCGACGCGTTTGGCGAAGTGATGCTACGCCCGGGTAAGAAGCTCCTCCTTCGCAGCGACGTGCACGGTCTGTGGCTGTCGAGCAGCAACGATCTATGGTATTCCGGCGGCGGCGCCTTTCAGCCGTGGACGTTCGGCTTCCAGGGCCGACCGTCGAGCGGTCACACCAAGCTCGCCAACCTGTATGACATGAGCGCCGACTACAAATTTAGTCACGGCGTTTCCGCTACATTGTACTTCGGTTGGGCGCAGGGCGGCGACGTCATCAAGGCCATCTTCCCGGCGAACAGCAACGGCGCGCTTGGCTACGTCGAGCTGAACTACAAGTTCTAGCGAAGCACAATCTCAAGATTCGTCGAAGCTGACATTGCGCCCCTTCAAGAACAGCGATAGTGCGAGTGCTGGCAAGTTTTCTCATTGCCTCTCTCTTTGAAAATTAGTTTCGAAACTCGAAATTGGAAATCGACCAACGCGTACAGGAAAGTTGGTAAGTCACCCCGTGGCAGAAGGTAAAGGGCGTGTCTTACGGTTGCGTCAACCAAATATGAATATCCTGCAACAAATGGCACACGGTATGTGATTGACTAGATTGAGCTTAGGAAAGTGGGCGGGTCAACAGCGGGACACCGGGATAGACGTCCGAAATGAAATTCGCAAGACTTCAGTGGCAGGACCGCCCCATCCGACTTCTATCCCAGGGAATTGCCTGGCCTCAATAGCTCCGGCGAGTGATGAGCCGGAAGTGGGCCTCACTTCGGCTGGGCAATCGAATAAGCGAGCACAATTTGGGTCAAGCGGTATTGGTATTGCGCGTCGGTGTCGGCAATGTCGGCTTCGGTTTTGCCGAGTTCGGCCTGGGTGAACTCAACGATGGAGCCAAGGCCGAGGTTGTAACGCTGCTGAGCGAGGTCGAGCGCCAGATTCGCTTGCTCCCGAAGCTGCTGCGTCACCGACAAACGTTCGAAGGCTTGATTCGTGTCTTGCCAGCTTGTTCGAACGTCGCGAGCGATGATGTTACGCGCGTCGGACAATTTCTGGCGCGCCACCTCGGTCTGCAGATCCGCGGTCTTCCCACGCGCGTTGTAGAGGAAGCCGTTGAAGACAGGAATGTTGACGTTGACGCCGACAGCGCCCCACCAATTCGGGATTGAGGGATCGCGCACGGGCGCAATGCCCACGACGCCCGACGCACTCACGGTCGGCCGCCACAGGTCGCGCTCCGCCGCATCATTCTTCTGCGCGGATTCGGTTTGAAACTGCAGCGATTGCACTTCGGGCCGATGCTGCAGCGCCTCGAGAATCAGCGGCTGGACCTCGGGAGCCGGCGGTGTCAAGGTTTCCGCCGGCTGCTGCAAATCGAAATCGCGCTGATCCTGATAGCCGAGGATCGCAGACAGCGCGGCGAGCGACGTCTGGTAATTATTCTGGGATTCGAGCAGCAAAAGCCTGGCTCGCGCGGCGTCCACCTTGCTGAAACTCAAATCGAGGTCGGATTTTAGTTTTGCGTTGGTCAGCGCCTGAATCTTGTCCACGAGCGTTTGCCGCGAACGAACAGTTTGCTCGGCGACCTTGACCAATTCGCGGGTCTCGAGCGAGTGATAAAAAGCCTGATCGACGGCGAGAGTGATGTCGGCGACGGTCGCGGCGGCGTTTTGGTCCTCGGCCTTCGCCTGGAACTGCGAACTGGAGAGCAGGTTCGTCGTCCGGCCGAAGTCGGTGATCAACTGGCTAACGGTGGCGCCCGCCGCCGCTCTTGGAAAGACGATCGGATTGTTGAGACCGCCCGCGGCTATGCGGCTGCCCACCTCGGAGTCCACTCCTGTAAGGCTGAGGTATGCCGTAGGCAGCAACGAGGAGCGTGCCTCACGCACGTATTGCTGCGCTTCGAGCGCGCGCAATTTGCCGATCGCAATTTGCGGATTGTTTTTCAACGCGATGGCTTCCGCCTGCGGAAGGGTCAGAGAGGTGCGGGCGGGCGCGGGTGCCGTGTTTGCACCAACCCTTTGATCTTGCCCGAATAAAGCGGAGCACACGGCGCTGCAGACGAGAACAAAAAACAACACACTGCGGATCACGAGTGCGCCTCCTCCAACTTCTCTTCTTTGCGGTGCACGACCAGATACGCGGCAGGCACCAGGTAGACCGTGACGATGACGGAAACCAGGAGTCCGCCAATGATCGCGCGGGCTAGCGGCGCGTATTGTTCGCTGCCCGCTTCGGTACCCAGGGCCATCGGAATCAAGCCCAAGACCGTGGCCAACGAAGTCATCAGAATCGGCCGCAGCCGCAACCGCGAAGCCACAGCGACCGCTTCCTTGAGCGGCTTGCCGTCGTGATGCATGTGTCTGGCAAACTCCACGATCAAAATGCTGTTGGAAACCACGATGCCCACCATCATCACCAGTCCCATCAGCGACATCACGTTCAGCGTGGTTCCCGTGGCCAGCAACGCCAGCAAGACTCCGGCGACGCCCGGCGGAATCGCGAGCAGAATGATGAATGGGTCTTGCCACGACGCGAATTGCGCCACGAGAACCAGATAGACCAGCACGACCGAGAGAATCAACCCAATGCCGAAACTCTTGAACGACGCCCGCATGCCTTGCACCGAACCACGCAGGTTGACGCGAACTCCTTCGGGCAGCTTCTCATCTTTGACAATTTTTTCGATTTGCCTGGTTACGCCCCCGAGGTCCTGGCTTTTGGGCGACACGTAAACGTCGATCACACGGAATAGCTGATAGTGATCGACTTCGGTCGGCGAAGGAATTGTTTTTACTTTCACCACGCTGTCGAGAAATGTGGGCTGCGTGCTTTTCACACCGCGCAACGGAATCTGCTTGAGATCGGTCACCGATTTCACTGCGTTCTCAGGATATTGCACGGTCAACAGGTACGGATTCCCGCTACGGGGGTCGATCCAGTAGTTCGGCGCGATCATGCTGTTGGAGGTCAGCGCCGTGATCACGTTGTCCACGATTTCCTTTTGCGAAAGTCCGAGGAGCCCGGCCTTTTCGCGATCGACATCAAGCTCGAGCGCTGGGTAGTCGATGTCTTGCGGAATCAGGACGTCACTGACGCCGCGCAACGCGCGTACCGGCGCCGCGATTTTTGAGGCCGTGGCGAATAGCTCGTTCAAGTGGTTGCCGCTGACCTGAATATCGATGGGTGCCGGCAACCCCAAATTGATAACCGCGTCCACCAAACCGCCGGATTGAAAGTACGTGCTCAATTGCGGCAATTCCTGGTTGAGCTGTTCACGGACGCGCCGCATATATTCGTAGCTTCCGGTCTTGTGACCATCTTTCAGGCTCACTTGCACGAACGCGGTGTGCGACGCGGAATTCGGCGTGTAGATTGCCGAAAAATCGGTGGTGATACCGATGTTCGACACGATGATCTGCAATTCGCTCGGTGGAACCACCTGCCGAATAACGTCTTCCACTCTCTTTACATAGTCTTCAGTGAGTTCCACGCGCGTTCCGGAAGGCGCCTTCAGGTTGATGACGAATTGGCCGGGATCAGTGCGAGGGAAAAACGAAACACCCAGAAATGGATACAGCGCGAGGCTCAGCAGAGAAACTCCGGTCAATCCGATCAGCGTTGCGGCGGGCTTCAGAAGCGCTGTGCCGAGCGTGCGATCGTATTTTCCCAGCATTTTTTCGAAGTACTCATTAAACTTTCGGGCGATCCATCCAAACCGCGCGCCGATCGAGCCTTGGCCCACCTCTTCGCCGGCCTGATGCTTCTTGATGAGCTTGGCGCAAAACAGCGGCACGACGGTCATGGCCACAAAATAGGAAGCGAACAGGGAAAGGATGACGGCGAGCGCGAGCGCTACGAACAGAAAACGGCTCACGCCGTAGAGAAACACGACCGGGAAGAACACGATCGCGGTCGTGATGGTTGCTGCCAACACGGCAAGCGCGACTTCCTGCCCACCCTTTTCAGCGGCCACCTCGGGCGCTTCGCCCATTTCGAGGTGACGAAAAATATTTTCGAGAACGATGACCGAGTTGTCGATCAACCGCGAGAACGCAAGCGCCAACCCGCCCAGCACCATCGTGTTAACGGTGCCGCCCGTGGCGCCGAGCGCGAGAAAAGCCGCCAAAGCTGATAGCGGGATCGACAAAAAGACCGCAGCCGTTGCCCGAACACTGCCGAGGAACAACAGGATCATCACGCCGGTGAGAATCAGCCCGATTGCGCCCTCGTGGATCAGATTGTCGATCGCCGTCTTGACGAACAGCGATTGATCGAACACCACCTTCGCCTCCAGCTGCGAAGGAATGTCAACCAGATGTTTCAGCGCATTCTCAATGCCATCCACAACCGCGATCGTGTTCGTGTCGCCACCTTGTTTCAGAATCGGCAGATAAACGGAAGGCTGACCATCAACACGAACGATGTTGGTCTGGATCGCATTCGCATCGACCGCTTTGCCGACATCTCCCACCAGCACCGAAGACTGCCCGACGGCTTTAAGCGGCATGCTGTTGATCGCGCTCGCCGTGGGAGCCTGGCTGTTGGAAAACAGGTTGTAGTCGAATGGACCGATCTTCACGTCACCCGCGGGAAGAATCAGATTGCTCTCGTTCACCTGCCGCACGACGTCCATCGGGCTGAGCTGATGAGCTTCGAGCTTGAGGGGATCGACGTAAACCATAATCTGCCGGTAGAGCCCCCCGAAGGGTTGCGGCACCGAAGCGCCCGGCACGTTGGCAATCTGATTTCGCACCGTGTACTGGCCTATGTCGTGGAGCTGAACTTCGTTGAGTCCTTCCCCTTTTAATGTGATCAGACACACCGGCAAGCTCGACGCGTCGAACTTCAAAACGACCGGCGGCAGCGTTCCGGGCGGCAAGCGGCGAAGATCGGCCATCGCCAGATTCGAAACGGTGCTGAGGTCCGCGTCGGCGTTCGTGCCCGGCTGAAAATAAATTTTTATCAGGCTCACGCCTGGGAGCGACCGCGATTCGATGTGATCGACGCCGCTCGCCAGCGTAAAGAATCGCTCGAAGGGATTCGTGATGTTGGTTTCAATCTGTTGCGGCGGCATGCCGGAATAAAAAGTAGCGACCACGACCACCGGGATATTAATCGGCGGAAAAAGATCCACGGGCATACGTACCAGCGTCACCGTGCCCACAATCGCGATGACCAGGCATGCCACAATAACGAAAAAGGGATACTTGATCGAAAAACCGGACATTAGCTTTTCCCCTCAGCGTTCTCCGGCCCCGATTGCACGTCTTTCGGCTGAACCTTCTCGCCGCTTCGGAACGAGCTGCGATTTCCAACAATGACCATGTCGCCTTCCGCGAGTCCGGACAGAACCTCGACTCGCGCCGCGTCTTCCATTCCGAGCTCGACGCGGCGTTCCTTAACGATGCCTTGCGGATTAACGAACAGCACCGTGGATACCTCGCCGTTCCGTGTGACGCCTTCCAGCGGAATTGTGAGCACGTTCTTCTTTTCGCGCAGCGACAACTCCGTTTCCGTATACATCCCGGGAATCAACCTGCCGCTACGATTTGGGACGTCGATTTCCGTTTCCATCGTTCGCGTTTGCATATCCAACGAATCCGCAAACCGTGACACCTTGCCGTCGAAGTCCGCATCCAGCGCTTGCACGTGTACCTTCACCGCTTCTCCAAGCCGGATCTGTGCGGCCATCGATTCGGGAACGGGCACGACCAGGCGCAGCACCGAAACCTCGGCGAGCCGCACCACCGGAATTGCCTGCGTGCTGCTTGAGGTTCCGGCCGCAATGAGCGCTCCGGTATCGGCGTAGCGATTCGTGATCACGCCGGCGAAAGGCGCGGTGATGCGCGTATAGCCCGAGAGCGCCGCGTATTGCTTCTGGTTCGCTTGTGCTACTTCAAGTTGTTGCTTCGCCGCGGAGAGTTCCGCTTCCGCGCTCGCCACCTGCGCCGTGCTCTCCAGGTCTTTCGCCTGCGAGTCGTCCACTTCTTGCTGTGCCACGAGTCCCGCGCGCGAATCCGCAGCTTGCTTCAGGCGCACATAGGCCGAATGCGCGGCGGACTGCGACGACTGCGCCCGCTGCAAATCTCCCTGCGCCTTTCGTATCTGGTCTTGCGCGGTTCGTGTTCCGGCGTCGGCTCCGGACAGTTGCGCCGCCAACTCCGGTACCTCAAGCACCGCGATGGTTTGCCCCTGTTTGACGTGGTCGCCCACATCCACGTTGATCGAGCGGATGTAGCCTGCGACCTTCGCGTGTATGTCTACGTCCTGAAACGGCTTGAACTCACCGGCGATCCGCAGCGTGTTGCCGAGGCTTCCTCGCTGCACTCGCGCGACCGCCGCCGGCGCTCCCGAACCCGCTTCCGCACGACTCGGAGACTCGGCATCAGTGCCATCGCGTCCCGACCATCTCCATACTACTGCGGCCGCAACAATCAGCAGAGCCGCGGTAACGATCCATCTTGTCTTGTTCATTTTCAGTTTCCTGAACGGAGCGGTCGGAGAAACGGGCGCACCGTTCTCAACTCGCTTACGTATCTCGGCTTGCTTGTTAGACTTCAGAATGCACTCCCACGGCTACGCGAGGCTTCGGGGAAAAAGGAGGCTTATTGGACGGGAGGCGGCCGCGACCAGAGTTTCACCGCGAACTCTGCAGGCACGGCACGAAGGGATACGTCGCCAGGTATCGGCCGAATCTCTCGCGACGGTTGCTGCAACAGCCGTTCTGCGGCCACGACCACCGCGACGGGGACGAGAGCAAGCTTTTCGCACCGGATGGTGCTGCAACCCAGTTCGCTGGAGGCGATCGTCGAACGATAGCTGACCGGGTGCTGCAGAGTCGAAGATGGACCGGCAGCGGGGCAGATCGTGAAAAACGGGTTGTAAAGAAAGAAAACGCCGAGCAGCAGACAAACCGCAGCGCGCCCCGACATGCGGTGGGGCGAAATCCATGCTCGATTGAGCGCCATTCCCATTGCTTGCATTTTATCATAAGCGGCAAACCGCTCGTCCTCGCCCCTCATGCCCGTTCCCCAGATAGCACACACGTAACTTTACTTGCGGGCTGTGCGCATTCGCTTTTTCGCCTTCTACACCAAATTCGACACACCGATTCGCATAAAGTCGCTTTGACATAACGATGTGAAACATATTGAATAGTTTTCTCATCCAAGAAGAGCACGCTCGAGCCGGGGTGGCCCGCTAGCCTGCCGGGCTTCCATTTTTCTGGGGGGGTTGATGAACCTGCTATCGCTGTTGCGATTGGTGTCCGAATCTCTCCCGACACCGCATCGAAATTCAGATCCACGCGGTCTCGCGGCGACGACTGTGCCTCACGCGCTTCGTCGCTTTCCACTTTTGGCAGTCCTGCTCGCGCTGACATTGCTGACGCTGCCCACGGTTCACGCGCAGACGACCGCGAGCGTCAAAGGCATCGTCACAGATCCGTCCCACGCACGTATTTCCGGTGCCGGCGTAAAACTCAAGGATCTCGAGACCGGGGCGGTTCGCACTACAACGTGTGACAGTGACGGGCGCTATGTGGTTCTAGGACTTTCTGTCGGCGAGTACGAAATCACCATCTCTAACGCGGGGTTCTTGGATTACGTGCAGACGGGGATACATCTCGTCGTCAACCAAGAAGCCGCCATCGATGCTGAGTTGCCATTAAACTCCGGACAATTTCGGGTCAACGTTGAGGCCGATGCCCCGATGGTAAGCACGGGCACCACCGACATCAACGGCCTCGTCGGTCAGCAAGCCATCAAAAATCTTCCGCTCAACGGCCGCAGCTACGACCTCCTCCTCACGCTGAATCCCGGTATCGTGAATTTCACATCGCAAAAAACCGGCGGCACCGGCATCTCCAATTCCACCACCGCCAACAATTTCGCCGTCTCGGGCAATCGCCCGCAGCAAAATCTTTTTCTGCTCAATGGAGTCGAATACACTGGCGCCGCTGAAAACAACATGCAGCCCGGCGGGGCCGGCGGTCAGTTGCTCGGCGTCGACGCCGTGCGCGAATTCAACGTGCAGCGCGACAACTACAGCGCCGAATTCGGCAAGCGCCCCGGCGGCCAGGTGATCATCGTCACGCAGTCCGGTTCAAATCAATTTCACGGCTCGGTCTACGAATTTCTCCGCAACAACGCACTCGACGCTTCGAACTTCTTCGACCAAGGATCCGCTCCGCCGTTCCAGCGCAATCAATTCGGCGTTTCCGGCGGCGGCCCAGTCCAACGCGACAAGACATTCGTTTTCGGCAACTACGAAGGCTTCCACCAGAATCTCCACCAGACCTCCGCCGCCTTCGTTCCCGATGCTGATTCCCGCGCCGCCGCCGTACCCAGCGTGGTGCCATTCCTGAATCTCTGGCCCATCGCCCCTGCCGGCGCGCCTGACTTCAACGGCATCGCCGAAGTCTTTAGTAGCCCGCTGCAAACCATCCGCGAAGACTTCGGCACCCTTCGCGTCGATCACATTTTCTCGCAGAAAGATTCGCTCGCCACGGTCTACACCATCGACGATGGCGCCGACTTCACCGCCACCCCCGCCAACCCTTACAGCGCCGACACGCTCACGCTGCGCGAGCAAGTCTTCAGCCTCGAAGAAACGCACGTCTTCTCGCCCAGTCTGCTCAACACCGCGCGTATCGGCTACTCGCGTGCCGGATATTTCTTCAGCGGTGAACCCACACCTGGCACTCCCGCCGCATCCGTCCCCGGGTTCCTCAACGGACTTCCCGTCGGCGCCGCAGTCGTCGGCGGCAGCGCCGCTTCGAATCCGCAGGCCAGCATCGGACTCGCCGGCAGCAACAACGGCAGCAACCTCAGCATCGCGCGCAACATTTATACCTATGAAGATCGCGTCACGCTCACGCGGGGCCGCCATCAACTCAGCTTCGGCGCGTGGTTCCAACAATTTCAGTCCAACGAAAACATCGCGCTCAGCCAATTCGGCCAGGCCACGTTCACCAGCCTTACGCAATTCCTCGGCGGCACCGTCGGCACATTCCTCTACAATCCGACTCCCACTCCACTCAACTGGCGCTCGCTGTTCGGCGCATTCCACGCCGAAGACGTCATCCGCGTCCGCCGCGATCTCACCGTGTCTGTCGGCTTCCGCGACGAATTCTCGACCGGCTGGAACGAAGCCGGCGGCCGCGCCGCCAACTACACGTTCACCGACGGAATCATCAACACCGCCCCTCATGTCGGCGACTCGCTATTCACCACCAACAACGCGAAATTCCTCCCGCAGCCGCGCATCGGCATCGCGTGGAGCCCCAATTACGCATTGCTCGGCCGAACCGTCCTCCGCGCGGGCTTCGGCATGTACAACGATCTGCAGGACGCGCTCGGGTATCGCGCCGACCAGAACGCGCCATTCAATCCCGTCTACAGCCTCCCGTCGGTCCCGGTTGCAAACTTCCCGATCGACACCACGGCTCCAATCCCCACGGCCGCGAAGCTCGTCCCCGGCGGCGTCCAGCCCGACATGAAAACGCCGACGCTCATCTCCTGGACGCTCCGCGTTGAACACGAAATCTCGCCCAACACGAGCATCTCGGTAGGCTACATCGGCTCGCACGGCTATCACGAACTCGTCGGCGTAGACGCCAACGAACCAACCCCGGTGATCTGCCCGGCTGCTCCGTGTCCTGCTGTTTTCCCAACTTGGAATCCGGCGCTCCCCACCAACGCCACAAACTCCCCCAACATCGGCTTTCCGATTGGCTCGCCCCTCGCTGGCGCCGCCGTTCCGGCAGGCACCTACTACATTCCCGCTGGCACTCCGAAGCCAAACGCCGCCATCGCCAACACCTGGACGTGGTTCTCCGAAGGCGTCAGCACCTACAACGCCCTACAGGTCGATCTTCGCCGGCGCTTCAGTCACGGCTTGACGCTGCGCGGCGTCTACACATTTTCAAAGGCGCTCGACGACGGTGATTCGCTCAACCAGACCACCGCGAACAACGCGCCGGGACTGGTTTCGAATCCCTTCGATCTCGCTGCCGACAAGGGCCTCGCCACCTTCGACGTCCGCCATATTGGCGTCGTCAATCTCGTCTACGAACTCCCGTTCGGCCGCGGCCGCCAATTCGCCAGCGGTTATGAGGGCTGGACCAGCAGCCTGATCGGCGGCTGGGCTATTTCGAGCATCATCACCGCGCAATCGGGCTTCCCGATCACGCCACAGCTCAGCTACAACCCATCTAACTCGGGCGACACACGCAATCCGGTTCGCCCCTTCCTGAATCCCGGCTTCACCGGCCAGGTCGTTACCGGCAATCCCCATCAGTGGTTCAATCCCGCCGCATTCATCGCCCCGCCATCCACCAGCGGTTTCGCCGGCAATCTCGGTCGTGACGCCTTCACCGGCCCGGGCCTCGCCACGTGGGACTTCAGCGTCCTCAAAGACACGAAGCTGCGCGAACGCCTCAGTCTCCAGTTCCGCGCCGAGCTCTTTAACTTGCTCGACCGCGCCAACTTCAACACGCCAAACCTGATCACCTTCACGCCGCCAACAGCCAAAAACATCACCGGGGTCTCAGGCACCGCAGGCGCGATCACCAGTACCACCACCAGCGCCCGCCAAGTCCAATTCGGCCTTAAGTTCCTCTGGTAGCGCCACAGCGGCGAATTGGTGGCAACCTGAGTGAGTGCCAAAATCGTTATTCGCCGCCTTTCGGCAGATTCGAACGCCGCCAGCCGAAACAGTTCCGCGTCACGACCTCGTCGGGCGCACTCGTGAAGTAGCAACGTGTCGCCCTCTAGCGCTCCGGCAAGGATCGCCCTAGGACCTCAATTGTTGCGCCTCAATTCCAGCACCCGCCACCCGCGTCGACGACCTAACCGACGCCCTCCCAATAACTTACCGCTCCCACCAACTGTCAACGTATCCGCCATCGCCTGTAACACTCCTGTAACACGAGTACGCGACACTCCCCTAACGCTCTCAGGTCAAAAAAACTCAGCTCAACTGCACCCAGGTGCATTGATGGAGAAAAATCGAATGCTCAAGAAGCTCTCAGGACTTCTCGTCGTCACTCTCATTCTCTCAGGCGCTCTCTACTCTCAAGGCGCTCTTCTGATCAACGGTGCCGGCGCGACTTTCCCGAATCCGATTTATTCGAAATGGATCGACGAATATCACAAAGCGCACGGTAACATTAACATTAACTATCAGTCGGTTGGCTCCGGCGCGGGCATCAAGCAGGTTACGGAAGGCACCGTCGATTTCGGCGCTTCCGACGGCCCCATGAACGACGAGCAACTCAAGGCGTACCAGGACAAGCACGGCTCCCCCATTCTCCACTTCCCGACCGTCCTCGGCGCCGCCGTTCCCACCTACAACATTCCCGGGGTCTCGGCCACACTCAACTTCACGCCCGAGGCTCTCGCCGGCATCTTCCTTGGCCGCGTCACCAAGTGGAACGATCCCCTCATCGCCACCGCCAATAAGGGCGTCAACCTCCCGGGCAACGACATCGTCGTCGTGCACCGCTCCGACGGCAGCGGCACAACCTACATCTGGACCGACTACCTCTCGAAAGTCAGCGATGATTGGAAGAACAAAGTCGGCAAAGGTACTTCCGTCAACTGGCCCGTGGGCCTCGGCGGCAAGGGCAGCGAAGGCGTCACCGGCCTGATCAAGCAAACTCCCAACTCGATCGCCTACGTCGAGCTCACATACGCCGCACAGAACCAAGTTCTCTTCGGCACCGTCAAAAACTCCTCTGGCACCTTCGTCAAGGCCGACCTCGCCAGCGTCAGCGCTGCCGCTGCGGGCGCCGCCAAAGACATGCCCGACGATTTCCGCGTCTCCATCACCAATGGGCCGGGCAAAACCGCCTATCCAATTTCCAGCTTCACTTGGCTGCTGATTCCCTCTAAATTCACCGACGCCGCCAAGCGCGATGACATCAAGGGTTTCGTCAAGTGGGCCATCACCGACGGCCAGACCCTTGCGGAACCCCTGTCCTATGCGAAGCTTCCCAAAGAAGTGACTGCCAAGGAACTGAAGGCGCTCGGCTCCGTTCAGTAGACGCAAAGCCGTAAACAAGAGTAATGGCCGCAACTTCAACTACCGTTCATGGCGCGAGCCCCATCGCGGGCTCGCGCTCGTTTCTTTCCAGACTTCGCGATGGCGACGAAGTCGCGCGTCTGGTCACCTTCGTCTTCGCCGCCACCGTCGTTCTCATCACCATATTGCTCGTCTTCGAACTCTGGACTGGCTCCGTTCTCCCGCGTCACAAGTTCGGCTTCGATTTCTTCGTCACCAAAGTCTGGGATCCCATCTCCGACGAATTCGGCGCTCTTCCCTTCGTCTACGGCACACTGGTCACGTCAGGCGTCGCGCTGCTCCTTGCTGTCCCTCTCGGCATCGGCGCCGCGATCTTTCTTGCAGAGCTCGCGCCCGCTCGCGTCTCTGACACGCTCCAATTCTTCATCGACCTTCTCGCGGCCGTCCCCAGCGTAATTTATGGTGTGCTCGGCGTCTTCATCGTCATTCCGATCATGCGCCAATTTATTCAGCCGGCCCTCAAGTCCACGCTCGGCTTTCTCCCGTTTTTCTCCGGGCCCGCGTACGGAGTAGGCTTCCTCACGGCTGGCATCGTGTTGGCGATCATGGTCATTCCCTACATCATCTCTGTTTCGCGCGAAGTGCTCCTGTCCGTCCCGCGCGATCAGCGCGAAGCCGCTCTTGCCCTCGGTTCCACTCGTTGGGAATCCACCTGGAAAGTCGTCGTCCCCTTCGCGCGCACCGGCATCATGGGCTCCATCTTTCTCGCGCTCGCCCGCGCGCTCGGCGAGACCATGGCCGTCACAATGGTCATCGGCAACACGCCCACGATCAGCACCTCTCTGTTTTCTCCGGGCTATTCCATCGCTGCCGTCATCGCCAACGAGTTCACCGAAGCCACCGGAAACCTCTATCTCCAGGCGCTCATCGAACTCGGCCTCGTGCTGTTCTTGCTCACCTTCATCCTCAACGGTCTCGCCCGCATCCTGATCGTCGCCACTACGCAGCGTGGCGGCGGAACGGGGCACTCGTGAGCCCCCGCCTCCGATGGCGCAAACTCGTCAGTGGCTTCATGCTGATGATGACCGGCGTCTGCGCGTTCGTCGCCGTCGCCGTGCTCTTCTTCATTCTCGGCTACCTCGTCTACCACGGCGCGACGTCGATCAACTGGGATTTCTTCACCAAGCTGCCCAAACCCGTCGGCGAAACCGGCGGCGGCATGGCCAACGCTATTGTCGGCAGCGCGAAGCTCCTCGCGCTTGCCACACTCATCGGCGTCCCCGTCGGGTTCCTCGGCGCGGTTTATCTAGCGGAGTTCAGCACCGGCGTCATCGCCTTCGTCGTGCGTTACTCCGCCGACCTCCTGAACGGTGTCCCGTCGATCGTCATCGGAATTTTCGCCTACGCTCTCGTCGTCCTCCCGATGAAGCATTTCTCGACGCTCGCCGGCGGTGTCGCTCTCGGCGTCATGATGATTCCGATCACGCTGCGCAGCACCGAAGATTTCCTGCGCGCCGTCCCGCGCAATCTGCGCGAAGGCGCCATGGCTCTCGGCGCCAGCAAGTGGAAGACGATCGCGACCGTCATCGTTCCCGCCGCCTACCGCGGCATCCTCACCGCTGTGCTTCTCGCGTTCGCGCGCGTCGCTGGTGAGACCGCACCGCTCCTCTTCACCGCCTTCGGCAATCGCTATTGGAGCCCCGGCTGGAACCAGCCGATCGAGTCGCTTCCGCACATGGTGTATATCTACGCGATTTCTCCCTATGAAGACTGGCAGCGCCAGGCTTGGGCCGCGGGACTCGTCCTGCTAGGCTTGATCTTGATCATCAACATTCTCGCGCGCACCATTCTTGCTCGCGGGATTTCGGTTCCGAGGTCTTAATATATGCACGCTTCTGTGAGGCCGGCAGTGTCCGTAAATATCACGCCAAGTAACATCGGTTCAACGCAACGCGAAGCCGCCGCGTCCTTGCCGATGCGCATGAACGTTAACAAAGTCAATTTCTATTACGGCGCCAAGCAAACGCTCTTCGACATCAATCTCAATATCGCCGCCAACAAAGTCACCGCCCTTATCGGCCCATCTGGATGCGGCAAGTCCACGCTCTTGCGCACTTTCAATCGCATGCACGAAACCGTGCGTCATGCCCGCCTCGAAGGCGAAATTCTTCTCGACGGTCAGAACATCCTCGCGCAAGACGTTACCCAGCTTCGCCGCCGCGTCGGCATGGTCTTCCAGCACCCGAATCCATTCCCCAAATCCATCTTCGACAACGTCGCCTACGGCCTTCGCATCAACGGCTCTAAACTTCCCATCGCCGAGGCCGTCGAAAAAAGCCTTCGCCATGCCGCGCTGTGGGACGAAGTCAAAGATCACCTGCACAAGAGTGCCTACGAACTCTCCGGCGGCCAGCAGCAGCGCCTTTGCATCGCCCGCGGCCTCGCGGTCGAACCCGAAGTACTTCTCCTCGACGAGCCTTGCTCCGCTCTCGATCCGATCAGCACCGCCAAAATCGAAGAGCTCCTCGTCCAGCTCAAAGATATGTGCACCATCGCCATCGTCACGCACAACATGCAGCAAGCCGCCCGCGTCAGCGACTTCACCGCCTTCCTCCTGACCGGCCAGATGATCGAGTTCAGCCCAACGCCGCACCTGTTCACCACCCCCAGCGACCCCAGAACAGAGGCCTACATAACCGGCCGCTTTGGCTGATCTTGGTTTTGTCCGCTGTAGGAACGATTTTGGTTTGCTGTTGTAGGGCGTCGTTTTGGCGCGCCCAGCCGAGGATGAAGTTGGCAAGATCAGTTTTATCCGAGTCTTTGGCGCTGTTTCCGAGTCTTTGTAGGTCACAGCTTTAGCTGTGATATCGGCCGCCAGCAAGAAGGCCTTTAGCCGCCGAACCAAATTTTGCGAGGATCAAATGGAACGCCACTTCGAAAAAGACCTCAACGAAGTCAAAGAACGCCTCCTCTGGATGGGCAGCCTCGCCGAACGCGCCGTCCACCAGTCTGTCCACAGCGTCCTGGACTCCGACGAACAACTAGCCAAGCGCGTCCTGGACGAAGAAGACCAAATCAACGAGCTCCAACTAGAAATCGACGACCGCGTCGTCCAACTCCTCGCGCTCCATCAACTGATGGCCGCCGATCTCCGGTTCGTCCTCGCCGTCTCGCGCATCAACAACGACCTCGAACGCATCGGCGACCAGGCCGTCAACATCGCGCAAGCCAGCGTCCGCATCCTCCGCCACCCGCGCGTAAAACCCTACGTCGATCTCCCGCGGATGAGCGAAGTCGCCGAAGAAATGGTTCGCGACGCCCTCAACGCCGTAGTCCGCCGCGACGTCGAGCTGGCCCAAAAAGTTCTAGCCATGGACGACCAAGTCGACCATTACCGCGACCAAATCTTCCGCGAACTCCTAACCTACATGATGGGCGACTCCAGCGTAGTCTTTCCGGCCTTCGAATTGATCCTCGTCGCCAAAAACCTGGAACGCATCGGCGACCACGCCACCAACATCGCCGAAGACGTAATCTACATCGTCCAAGGCCAAGACGTCCGCCACCCCACAGTCGACCGCCGCTAACCCTTCGATCGAAATCATAGTGAGGTTTCCGAACGTCGCCACAAATCACCCATGAAATTGCCGTCCCGAGCGAAGCAGGATCCGCTTTGCTCTGCGCCCTGGTTCGCGCCACGAACGTTTCGCTCTTGGGCAGCGCACCCTCGTGGGGGTAGGAAGGTGCAGGTTTTCTGATCCTCAACGCTCCCCGCACTCCGTGCTAAATTCCTCTCATGCCAAAACAAATACTGCCAATCGATCAAGCTGAACTCATCCTCCACCTCTACGAACTCCGCCGCGAACCCGTCATGCGCCAGGCCCGCTCCTATGTCGGGGGCCCATTCAATCCCGCCTCCGCCGAAGAATTCATCGCCGCCATCCGCAACGGCGACCAGCAAACCTCCTACATCCTCCAGGTCTTCGGTTATTGGGATATGCTCTGCGCCTTCGTCCTCCACAGCGCCCTCACCGAAGGCCTCGTCTACGACACGTGCCAGGAAATGTATTTCCAGTACGCCAAGATCCAGCCCTACCTCAAAGCCTTCCGTGCGGAAATGAAGCTTCCCGAATGGATGCAAAGCATTGAAAAGGTGGTCGATGGATCCGCCAAAGGCCGGCGCCGCATCGCCGCAATGCAAGCAAGCGCTCGAGCCGCCCTCCTCGCTCGCGGAAACGCCCCATCCGATCCGAAAAAATAATCGCCGCCAGCCAGGATTGGTTTTGACGATCAGGTTAGGCTGTGATATAGTATCTCTATAGGTAACCGCGTCTAGGCGCCGCCACCTCTTCTATTCCGGGCCGCTCAAGCGACTGCCGCCGCTGAAAACGACAAAAACCCCCGCTCGCAAGCGCAGCAATAATTGAGCGTCGCGGTTTTCCTAACGCGCGCATCCTGAACGACTTACCGGCTTCGACAAAATTGTAGGGGTGCGCCACACGGTCCCAAAATGGAATTCGCGCCAGCGGCAACACCAGTGAACCTCGGCCGCAAAGCTCGGCGGCACCCTCGGCCCCGATGGCGGCGGCCGCTAGGTTCGCTTCGGGCGAATCAGCAATACCCAGGCGAGCCCCAGACTGATCAAGCTTAAGCCGCCACCGACGGTCCGATCCCAGGTCCGCGCAAACGTGACCGAGACCTCCGACGCCCCGGCGGGCAAAGCCACCACCATCTGGTCCGTGTCGCCCGCCTTTTCCGGCGTGAATCGCGCGCCGTTCACCTCGACGCGCCAAGCCGGATAATTCAGCAGTCGCAGCGCCACCCGCACTGGCCCGAGCGCACTCACGCGCAGTCGCTTCTCATTCGCCGTCCACCGCTGCACCAAAATCGTCGCCCCCGCCGGTGGTGGGGCCTTCGCATCAGCAGCCGCAGCATCCTCCGCGTCGGAGGCATCCGCTGAAATCGCCGGCAACAATTTCACCTGCGGAGCCTTCGCCGGCAAGTTGTAGTGATCATCACCGACGGGATCGTACTCATCGACTCCATCAAATCCCGTGCCTGCAGTGACCCCTGCTTGCAGCGTCGAAACATCATCGGTGTCCCACCAAGTTGCATGCACAAAAAAAGTGGCGCCGCCGGCCAAAATGAATGCAATGCACGCAATCCAGATCCACCGAAACCGCGAACGCGCCACCGCTGCCGCAAGAAAAAACGCAAACACGACACCGACGATCGACATCCATCGCCAGGGAAACTGAACAAACCGCAACTTCGGCAACACGCTCCAAAAGATCGCAGAAGGCCGCACCATCAAGACCGTAGCCGCCGCTGCCACCAACACCATCGCCGCCCAAACCTTTGCCGTCACGTCGAGCACGGGCAGACCGTCGCCCGATTCTGTCGACCGCTGCCGGGCTGCATCGCTGTCGTTGTAGGGGCGGGCTTTTGCCCCGTCCGTCGATCCGACTCGGCGTCGCGCCGCAATCGCCGCGACTCCCGTCACCACGATCAATACAACCGCGGTCGTCGAAGCGATCCAATTGAACAGCGTATGCTCCGGATCATTCGTGGCCGTGTACAAAAAATTCTCTACCGGTAACAACCCCGACGAAAGCGCCTGCCCGATGTTCACCCAGCGCTGCTCATACGCCGCCGGCAAAATATAAAACGCCGAAAACCCAAATCCGAGCGCAATTCCTGCAAAGCCGCGAACCAGCTGCCGCCACGATTTCTCCCGCAACGCAAACCACGCAAACAGCAACGTCGTGCTATAACTCGCGATCACCCCGGCCGGCGCATTCGATAACCACGTTGCTGCAAACATCGCCGAGAAAAACACCAGGGTCCTCAGTGTCAACCGGTCAAACGGGAAGCCAGCTGCCGGAGTGGACGCGGTCTCGAAATCATCGCGCCCTGCCATTGCGCCGCCGAGTTGCAACACCGCCAGGAACAACAACGGAAAAAATGCCGATGCCAGCAACTCCGCATAATCGCTGCGCATATAAATGATCAGCAGCGCATTCGGATTTGCCGCGTAACAGACCGCACCAAAAATCGCCGCGGGCTCCGTCACAAATCGACGCGCAAACGCGAACGCCGACACTCCCGCAAACGTCTGCACCAGCACGATGAACAAAACAGGAACGTAAGTCCACGGAACGAAAACCCTCAGCGCCGCCCCGAGCAGCCACGAAAACGGTGGATAAAAAATGAACCGCGGCTCGCCGAACCCGTGATTCGCCCACTCGGTCCACCGCGGATAGAGAATGCCTTCCTTCCACTGGCCGGCAACGTCAAGCCACGACGCCGCATGAAATTCAAAATCGTGCCCCGAAGCACTGCCGTACCAGAAAAACGGCGCAACGATCAGCAGCGCCACGCCGCAGGAGAGCGCAGCCGCGAGCAGCCAGCCGCGAAAACGGCTAACAAAATTACCCACATTGGACATGGAAGAAGACAAAGTCGAGTCGGCAGTCATGCGGTGTTCACGAAATTGTAACCGTCAACGAATATTTCCAGCGAAGCGGATCGGCGCATGCTTAGTCCTCGGACCTGAGCCATAATACATGTTCCCATGGCCACGTCCGTCACAACCGAAGCGCCGATCATCGAGGCTCGCGAGCTCGAAAAGTTCTACCCGCAGCCCGACGGCAGCCGCGTCCAGGTGATCGCGCCCACCGATCTGGCCGTCTATCCGGGTCAGATCGTTGCGCTGCTTGGCCCATCCGGCTGCGGCAAGTCTACCTTGCTTCGGATGCTCACCGGCCTCTCGCCGTCGTCCGCGGGCGGCGTTTTCTGGCATGGCCAGCCGGTTCGCGACGAATCGCCCAACGTTTCGATCGTGTTTCAGAGTTTCGCGCTGTTCCCGTGGCTCACCGTTCTCGAAAATGTCGAAGCCCCCCTCGAAGCGCGCGGCATGCTCCCGATCGAGCGCCACAAGCGCGCGCTGCGCATCATCGACGCTGTCGGACTCGACGGTTTCGAAAGCGCATACCCCAAGGAACTTTCGGGCGGGATGAAGCAGCGCGTCGGCGTCGCCCGCGCGCTCGTCGTCGAACCGGAAGTCCTCTTCATGGACGAGCCGTTTTCCGCGCTCGACGTGCTCACCGCCGAAACGCTGCGGGGCGAACTGCTCGAGCTGTGGCTCGGCCACAAAATCCCCACACGCGCAATCTTCATCGTCACGCACAACATCGAAGAGGCTGTCGTCCTCGCCGATCGCATCATCGTCCTCGGCCGTAACCCCGCGCACATCCATGCCGATTTCACAGTGGACCTTCAGCACCCGCGCAATCGCAAAGCGTCACGCTTCGTCGAACTCGTGGATGCGATCTATCGCGTGCTGACGCGGCCCGACTCGAAACACGACGCAAGCACGGGCGGTGGCGCAAGTGGCGGAACGGCCGCTGCGATACAGCACAAAATGATCATGCTGCCGCACACGCGGCCCGGCGGCATGGCCGGCCTCCTGGAAATTTTGTGCGATCAAGGTGGCCGCGTCGATCTCCACAATCTCGCCGACGAGTTGAGTCTTGAAGTCGACGCGCTGCTTCCCACCGTGGATACCGCCGCGTTACTCGGCCTTATCAAAGTGGAAGAAGGCGCCGCGATCATTACAACGAGCGGCTACGAATTTCGCAAAGCCGACATTCAAACGCGCAAAGCGATGTTTCGCAAAGCCGCTCTGGCTAACATTCCGATCCTTCGCCAGATGGAGCAGGCGCTCAAAGCTAAATCCGATCGCACACTTTCGGATGAATTTTTCCACGACCTGCTCGATGAGCACTTCAGCGATGAGGAAGCGCGCCGCCAACTCGAAACCGCAATTCAGTGGGGCCGCTACGCCGAAATTTTCGACTACGACGCCGCCACCGGTAAGCTGACGCTCACCGAACCATCTCCGGCCGATCCGGCCGAGGTCTGACGCTCCGTGCCGGCCGCCACCCCCGTTGTCAAAGCGCAACACTCGACTCCTTTGCCGCCAACAACCGCACGCCCCGCCGGATCGCGCTGGACCTGGTCGTTTCTGATCGACATCGCCATTTTCCTTTTTGTCTTCGCCGCAATCTATGGAATGTACGCGATCGGCCGCGCATGGCTCAGCCCGATCGCGCCGACGTCGCATATTTCGCAGAGCCCGCGCGCACTCCCGCTCTATGCGCTGTATTCCGTCGTGCGCATCACGGTCGCGTATGCGTTAAGTCTCGTCTTCGCGTTGGCATACGGCTACATCGCCGCGAGTTCGCGCCGTGCGGAAATCATTCTCGTGCCTCTGCTCGATATTTTGCAGTCGATCCCGGTGCTGAGTTTCTTGCCGGGCGTGATGCTCGCGATGGTCGCGATTTTTCCGCACAAGCAGATCGGCGTCGAGCTCGGCTCGATCCTGCTGATTTTCACTGGGCAGGTGTGGAACATCGCGTTCAGTTTCTACTCTTCGCTGAAAACCGAGCCGCGGGAATTGCGCGAAGCCGCAATCATTTATCGCTTCGGCTACTGGCAGAAATTCGTGGAACTCGACTTACCGTTCTCGACGATCGGGCTCGTCTGGAATTCGATGATGTCGGTCGCCGGCGGCTGGTTTTTTCTGATGGCGTGCGAAATGTTCGTGCTGGGCGATCGCGACTTTCGTTTGCCGGGGCTCGGCTCGTTCTTGCAAACCGCCGCCGGAAACGGCGACACCCGCAGCGTCTTGTGGGGACTTGCTGCAATGGTCGGCGTGATCGTGCTGATGGATCAACTAATCTGGCGGCCGGTGATCGTCTGGGCCGACAAATTCAAATTCGAACAGGTCGAAAGCGCCAGCCAGACGCCCAATACGCTACTCCGCCTCCTGGGCCGCGCTTCTTTCGTGATTCGCATGTACCGCACATTTGTTCGGCCGATCGCAAGCTTGCTGATGCAGAAATTCGCCGCGAATGCCGAACGCGCCTCCGCGACATTCACCGCGCCAAAGCAGGACCGCGCGCGCAAGATCCTATTCATTGTTCTCGGCGTCGTGATTCTCATTGGTTTGGGTTTTGCCGTTTTTCATGCGGGCCGCGAGCTTTCGGATCTTCATCGCGCGGATTATTTTCATCTGCTGCGCAGCGCGGTGTTCACGTTCGTGCGTGTGAATGCGGCGCTGATCATCGGGGCGATATGGACCGTGCCGGTTGGTGTCGCGATCGGATCAAATCCAAAGCTCGCGCGAATCGCGCAGCCGTTGGCGCAGCTGGCTGCTTCGATTCCAGCAACCGCTCTCTTCCCAGTGATCCTGCTGTTTCTAATTCGCCTACGTGGCGGACTTGAACTTGCCGCGCTCGTGCTGATGCTGCTCGGCACGCAGTGGTACATCTTGTTCAACGTGATCGCCGGCGCGATGGCGATTCCCACGGATCTGAAAGAAGCGGCGCGAGTCTTTCGTTTCGGAAGCTGGGATCGCTGGCGCTACCTGATCTTGCCGGGGATTTTTCCGTATCTCGTCACCGGAATGGTGACCGCTTCCGGCGGTGCGTGGAACGCGAGCATCGTTGCGGAATATTTTCATTTTCAAGGGCACATTGTCTCGACGACAGGGCTGGGCAGCACGATCAGCCGGGCGAGTGACGGTGGACAGTTCGACGTTTTGCTGGCGGCAACGCTGATCATGGCGAGCGTGGTTGTACTGATCAATCGATTTTTGTGGCGGAGATTGTATCGGTTGGCCTCGACACGATTTAAGTTGGAGACTTAAGAAGCAGCAATGAAGCCATGAAGCAACGAAGTGAGGATTGAATTCACTTCGGGCGCGGCGTGCCGTGCCTTACCTCACCAATTCCCGGGCCAGGTTTAGGATTTGGCCGATGTGGTGATCGGCATGGGCAGCGCAGTCAAGCAGGATGGCGAAGCGATTTTCGCAGGTCACTCCGGTGCCGGAATACGGCGCGCTCCAATCCTCCGCGGACTGTTTGCCGATTGTTTCTTTCACCATTTCGATCGCTTTATCGAAATCGTTTAGTGCTTCCTGCTTGCTTGGCGTTTTCGTTTCGGTGAATTCGCGGGGACGATCGCGGACGTAACCAGACTGCGCGATCTGCGTGCCGATGTAATAGTTGAGATTGCCGGTGAGATGCAGAACCAGATGGCCCACGCTATTGCCGTAGGCGAATGGATTTTTCCAGAATTGCTCTTCAGTCAGCGACGCAACCCACGTATGAAGATTGATGCGCAGGCGTTCGTAATAATTCGAGAAGCCTGAGCTTATGGTCTCGGATAGTTCGGGCATTGGTTCGTTCTCCTCGGTGAGCGCCTGCGTCGGCAAAGGCAAAATCAAAACCGGAGCGAAGTCGGGCTGAGTTGATTGCCAAGCCGGGGCGCAGGGATCCTGCCCCCCTACAAGAGCCATCTGCGGCGCGAATCATTTTGCGGCGCGGTCGTTTTTGTAGACGATGCCTTCCTTCATAACGAAGACGACGTGTTCGGTCGCGCGAATGTTTTGCGTTGGATCGCCCGGGACGGCAACAACGTCGGCCAGTTTTCCGACGTCGAGCGTGCCCGTGCGATCGGCGATGCCTAGAAGTTTTGCGTCGGACGATGTTCCCGCTTTCAACGCGTCAATCGGCTTCATTCCGAGATCGGTCATTTGATGGAATTCCTCGCCATTGCGGCCGTGCGGATACACCGCGGCGTCGGTGCCGAGACCGATGTTCACGCCATCCGCCATCGCCCTCTGAAAGGTCTTGCGAATATTGTCGATGGCGAGCTGCGCCTTCGTTTGAATCAGCGGTGGAAGATACAGACCTTTCTTGATTTGCTCGTCGAGCCCCTGAACGGCCATCAGCGTGGGCACGAGATAGGTGCCGCGTTGCTTCATGAGTTGGAGATCTTCGTCGTTGAGAAACGTGCCGTGCTCGATGGAATCGACTCCGGCGAGGATAGCGCGCTTGCCGGCTTCGGCGCCGTGGCAATGCGTGGCGACTTTGCGGCGGAGCGCGTGGGCTTCATCGACAATCGCATTCAGCTCTTCCTGCGTGAGTTGTGGCGTGTCGACATCGTCGGTGGGCGAGAGAACGCCGCCGCTGGCGCAGGTCTTGATGATGTCGGCGCCGTATTTATGCATGAGGCGCACAGCGTAACGCGCCTGATCTGCGCCGTTGACGACGCCTTCCTCAGGGCCGGTTTCGTGCCCGAACAGACCTTCGCGGAAGCCGGCCGATTCATCACAGTGGCCGCCGGTCGAGCCGATCGCGTGTACGGAGACGAGCATGCGCGGGCCGGGAACTTTGCCGTTGCGGATGGCGTTGCGCAGGCCGACATCCATGTAGTCGTGGGAGCCGACATCGCGCACGGTTGTGAATCCGGCCATCAAGGTGATGCGCGCATTGACGGTGGCGTCGAGTGTCTGTTCGGGAATGGTTTTTTGCAGCGTGTCGAGCTCGCGCTGCTTCCAATCGTCGGAGTGCATCATGGTGACGTGGGTGTGTGCATCGATGAACCCAGGGAGCAGCGTGGCGTCGCCGAGATCGATGATCTCTGCGCCGGTGGGAACGGAAGCGCCCGATCCAACCGCGGTGATCTTGTTATCGGCAACAATGACCAGACCCGGCGATGTGAGTGAATTGCTCTTACCGTCGAACATGCGCGCCGCTTTGAGAACAATGACCTTGCCAGGAGTCTGTTGGGGCTGTTGGGCGTTCATTGCGACTGGAAACAGAACCACGATTAGAAACGCGGCGAATAGTGCGGCAACAGCGCATCTGCGAATCATGAAATCTCCTAGCGCGAAAAAGTCCGAACAGACAATAGCCCGATGAGAGGAAAAGTCAAGATTCGAGTGGCTTGCGCCATCCGTCGTCCGGGTTGTTCCGTATGTCTTTGGGGAGCCCCTGCGGATATTCTGTGGCCCGACGGTCTGGCCATCGAGTGAAAAGGGCGTTTGCTTTGAACAAGGTGCCTGCGATTCGGATTCGTGAGTGCAACGGCGCGGATGCGCGGACTGCTGCATATGTCCTGTATGGGATGATCGTGACACGACGCGTGACGTTTAACTTCGCGCTCGATCGGGCGATCGAACATTGCCGTGAGATGCGCAAGCCGCTGGTGATTTTCGAAGCGCGGCGATGTGGATACGGGTGGGCCAGCGATCGCATGCAGCGGTTTGTGATCGACGGCATGGCGGACAATGTCCCTACCTAGAACCAAAAGATGGAGATGGCACGGTCTGTTGCGGATGCTGAGCGCGTGGTCGCGCGGACACTTTCTGGGATATCCGGCGGGAGATATTGAACGGATGCCTGGCGCATTTTTGATGGACCGGGGGGAAATCCGGAAGGCGTTTCGGCACAAGCTGATATCGGACCGGCCGGACTACGTCGCGCTCGCGACGCTGAATTAAATGCGCCGTGAAACCTGTGGAAAAGTTTGGAATCGCCCGCCTCGATGAAGCTCGCAAACGCGAAAATGCTGTAAAACATTGGGGAAATGCACGCTTCGCGTGTTGGTTGCCCAGTACTTTGATACCATTGACCCAACGTTTACGGGCCTCGAAACTGGATGTAATTTATGGCCCGATATTCCGCCTTTATGGGGCGCTGGGTAGAGGTACATTACCGCGCCGGCGATATATTGCTACCTGCTTCAGGAACGTTCGTAGCCGATTCCGGCAAGTCGATCTTTCTGGAGCAGCATCTGGAGCAGCGCGGCCAAAAAAAACAATTTCGATGGGAAATTCCGTATCAGTATATCGTGCGCCTGGAAGAGCCTGAGATTCCGAAATCGAGTCTGACGCCGCCGCCGATTGCGAAAGCTGTTTCGAAAGCCGGTGGAGAGCCGTCCGCTACTTCGCGGACCATCGGAGATACTCCGTCACCCATCCTGCCTTTGCGAAAATGGACTAAGCCTGCCTGAGTTTTTTTCTCCCAAAATTTAGCGATACCTGAGTTTCGTGGTTCTTCCGAGCCGCCGGAAAAATGTGGCCTCATCGGCTACAATCGGACGCTGCGGCGCGTTTACGCTGTGCTGGGCTGCAATGGGCTCCTGTGGGACGAATTGTGATTTGAGGAGGAATTGTGGATTCCGTGGCGAATACATCGAAAGCGAAGATTGGGTTTATCGGGCTGGGGCTGATGGGCCGGCCGATGGGCATGAATTTGTTGAAGGCGGGGCATTCGCTGACGGTGTGGAACCGCACCGCGGCGCGTGCGGACGAATTGGTGGCGGCGGGGGCGAAGCGGGCGAAGTCGCCGCGCGAGGCGGCGGCCGGGGCGGATGTGCTGATCACGATCGTGAGCGATCCGCCGGCACTGGAGGAGGTGCTGTGGGGCACGGGCGGCAGAGCGCCGGGCGTTGGGCCGGGCAGTGCGGCTATGGCGGCGCTGCGATCGGGCGCGATTTATATCGATTCATCCACGGTCTCGCCGGATTTGGCGCGGAAAATTTCCGCGGAGTGCGCGAAACAGGGCGTGCGATTTCTGGATGCGCCGGTGACGGGCGGAGACTGGGGAGCGAAGAAGGGCGAGCTGGTGTTCATGATCGGGGGGGAGGCGGAGACGCTGAAGGCGGCCGAGCCGATTTTGGCAGTGATGGGTAAGAAGTGGTTTCATCTGGGGCCGAACGGGGCGGGGCAGACGATCAAGCTGGCGATGAATTCGATTTTGGCGCTGCAGGTGGAGGCGCTGGCCGAGGCGTTGGCGCTGGTGACGGCCGCGGGGCTGAAGGGCGAAGGCCTGGTGGAGGTGATGCAGTCAAGCATGGCGCGGTCGGGCGTGCTGGACGTGAAGGCGCCGAACCTGCTGAAGGGAGAGTACACGCCTAGCTTTCCGCTGCGGCTGATGTATAAGGACGTCAGCCTGGCGATGGACCTGGCGAAAGAGCTTGGGGTGAAGATGCCAGCGGCGGCGGCGGCGCAGGAGACGTATGGGGCGGTGAGGGCGGCGGCGAAGGAGGATTTGGACTACTCGGCGGTGATGAAGTACTGGACAAAGTGAGTCTTGGCGGGATTTACGAATTTTTGGGCGGTTTCGCAGAGCCGAACGGCGGAAATCGGTTCGGGTAGGTTGAATCGATTCAGGGCTGGTTGGGATACCGAACAGGATTGGATTGTTGACGCTACTGCGACGCCAAGTGCGTAGTATACGCGGACTCACCGGCCACTCCGGCTGCGCCCGAACTTTGCGGTCACCAATCCAGCCGGAGCTGCCGGGCCTTGTTTTCCGTCCTCGTTAGCGCGATTGGACGCACGCCCCCCGTTCCAAACTTTCTCTCGTATGTGCGTTGAGGTCCTTCGCGCATCCTCGCCCTTCGCAAAAACGCTCAGGACAAGTCGGATGGTCTGAAGGATGACAACGTGTGGTGGCGGGCGCGTTGGCGGTGGGTCCGGTGAGTCGCGATCGCGAGAGCTCGGGTTTTAGTTGGAAGGGCGCGGTTAGGTGTGGCGGAAGCGGAATTTGTCTATGCGTAGTTTCTTGATGCGGAATTCCATGGTGGAGGCGGGGAGATTGAGTTTTTTGGCGGCGCCGTTTTCGCCGGAGACTTTGCCGCGTGTAGATTTCAGTGCGGATTCGATTGCCTGGCGCTCTTCACTTGTGGCTGGGCCTTCGAACGTTGCGCTGGCGCGCGATGTATCGCGTAGCATGTCGGGGTCGATGGTGAGGACGCCGTTGCGGGAGAGAATGACGGCGCGCTCGACAGTGTTTTCGAGTTCGCGGACGTTGCCGGGCCAGGAATGAGATTGAAGCAGGTCTAGAGTTTTACGGTCGATGCTGGAGATGGGACGGCCGAAACTCTCGCCATATTTTTCGGCGAAGTGCGCGACGAGCGGCGGGATGTCTTCGGGGCGCTCGCGAAGTGCCGGAACGCGCACGGGAAAAACGTTGAGGCGATAGTACAGATCGCTGCGAAAGCGCCCGGCACGAACGTCTTCGGCGAGATCGCGATTGGTGGCGGCGACGAGGCGAACGTCGACCTGCAACGTGTGGGTGCCGCCGAGGCGTTCGAATTCGCGCTCCTGCAATACACGAAGCAGCAAAACCTGCATTTCCTGCGGTAATTCACCGATTTCATCGAGAAAGAGCGTGCCGCCGTGGGCTTGTTCGAAGCGGCCTTTGCGACGTTCGACGGCGCCGCTGAAAGCGCCGCGCTCGTGACCGAAGAGTTCGGAGGCGAGGAGCGTATCGGGTATGGCGGCGCAATTCACTTTGACGAGCGGGCCGCGAGCACGAGCGGAGCGGCGATGGATGGCGCGCGCGATGAGTTCCTTGCCGGTACCGGTTTCACCGGTGATCAAGACGGTAGCGTCGGTGGTGGCGACTTGCTCGACGGTTTCGAGCGCGCGCTTCAGCTCGGCGGAGTGGGCGAGAATTTCTTCGAACCACGGCGCCTGGCCGAGTTGCTCGCGCAGGGAAATATTTTCGGCTTCGAGCTGCTCGCGGAGTTTGCGGATTTCTTCGTTGGCGAGGGCGTTGGCGGTCGCGATGGAAAGAGCGCGCGAGACGTCTTTTAGGATCGCGAGTTCGCTGGGCGGAAAATTTCGCTGCTTGACGCGTATGAAGGCGGCCACTCCGATCACTTCGCCGCGCATGACCAGAGGCACCGACGCGTAGGAACGAATGCCGTCTTTCGCGAGATGAGCTTCGTGCCGAAACCATGTGTCTCTCTCGAGTAAGTCGTCGCAGGCGTGCGGCTCGCCGTCAAAATCGGGAGGATCATGCGCCGGCGGATAGGGGATCACCGGCCTCTCGGGAAGCGGCTCCGGCTTTGCGTGGTCTCCGAGTCGAACGGCCAATTGCTGCGGCGTTTCGCCCTCGATGCCGGGAACGCCAACCACGTGAAGGGCTAGAAGACGATGTTGCTCACCGTCTTCGCGGGGCACGTCCAAGGGCTTCGTGAAATCGATGATGCCGACCGAGTCGAACGGGACGATTGGGACCAGCACATCGGCGAGGGATGCCAGGACGCCGGGGAGCTCGCGCTCGCGACTGATCGCCTCCCAAGTACGAAGCATCAGGAGCAGGCGAGAGGCTTCGGAGGGTTGGGGCGATGGATAGGCGGCGTCGGTCATGAGACTTAGAGCTTAGCAGATCTTGCGAATGTTGTGAATTAGCAAGTCAATCTTGCTAATTCTTGCGAATACCTGCGCGCCCGAAGGATATGTCATTTAGATTGAACCAGTTGAAGATTCTTGGATTTGGCTTGCCACATGCCCCTAGAGAGCATCGTAAGGGCCGAAGCAGATTTTCGGAGTTGCCCTTGAGAGGGTTCGATGATGTTGTCTTTTATTTTGGGTCTGTTGATGAATCACTTGGATGTCTGGACATGCATTGGATTTTTGCAGATGAACGCGGCCATCATGGCCGCGGGACTATTTGCGTTCATCGCGTATCGATTGCGCGCCGAAGGGCGCGCCAAGCAAATGCGGCAGCAAGCCGCAGCGTTTCTACTCTGGTAAGTTGCGCCTAGCCAGGAGCTAAGCTTCTTCTTCAGCGTGGACCAAGTCGCCGTGGGCGGCTTTATGGGCCGCCACGACCTTATCGGCAAGCTCGTTGGGCACGTAATCGTAGTGAGAAAACTCCATGGAGTACGTGGCCCGGCCTTGCGTTTTTGACGTGAGGTCGGTGGCGTAGGTCAGCATTTCGGCCAGCGGCACGAGTGCCTTGATGATGACGTTGTGGCCGCGGGCTTCACTGCCCGAGATGCGGCCGCGGCGGCTGCTGAGGTCGCCCATCAAATCGCCCGAGTATTGATCGGGCGCGTAGACTTCCACGTTCATCACCGGCTCGAGCAGAGTGGGCTTGGCCTGCTTCATCGCTTCCTTGAAAGCGAGGGAGCCGGCAATTTTGAACGCCATGTCGGAAGAATCGACATCGTGGTATTTGCCGTCGTAGAGCGTGGCGCGAAAATCGACGACGGGGAATCCAGCGAGATAGCCGCGAGCTGCGGCGTCTCGAATGCCGCGCTCGACGGATGGGATCCAGTTGCGTGGAATGGCGCCGCCGAAAACGTCGTCGACGAACTCGACGCCCTTACCACGTTCGACCGGCTCCATCTTGATGCGGCAGACTCCGAATTGGCCGTGGCCGCCGGATTGCTTTTTGTGTTTACCTTCGGCGTCGGCTTTGCCGCGAATCGTTTCGCGATACGGGACTTTGGGCGGCTTGAGCGTGAGGTCGACGTGGTAACGCTTGTGCAGTTTGGCCACGACGACTTCGATGTGTTGTTGTCCCGAGCCAGCGAGCAGGAATTCCTTCGTTTGCGGATCGCGCGAGAAGCGAAGCGCGGCGTCCTCTTCGAGGATCTTGTGAATCGAGACGCCGATTTTGTCTTCGTCGGCGCGCGTTTTGGGCTCGATGGCGAAAGTGATCGAAGGCTCGGGAATTTGCGCGGGACTGTAGAAAATCGGCGAAGCCTTGTCGCCGAGCGTTTCTCCGGTGGTGGTTTCTTTTAGCTTGGCGATGGCGCCGATATCGCCGGCATGGAGTTCCTGCACTTCGCTGAACTGCTTCCCTTGGACGACGAGCGTGTGTTGTAGACGTTCGGGCGTCGACCGATTGAAATTCAACAGCGTGGCATCGTTTTTCAGGACGCCGCTTTTCACTTTGAAATAATTGATGCGGCCAGCGAAGGGGTCGGCAAGCGTCTTGAAAACGAAGAGCGAAACAGGCTGATTGTCGTCGTATTTGCGCTCGATGCGATCGCCTTTGCCCGTAGGATCGTTGAAGCCAATCTGGGAGTGCTCGTCGGGGTGCGGAAAAACGTCGGCAATGAAGGTGAGCAGGCTCGCGGTGCCGATGTTGTGCAGGGAAGAGACCATTAATACCGGGAAGATTTTCTCGGCGACGATGGCTTTGCGCACACCGGGGATCAGATCCTGAATGGGGATCGTCCCTTCGCGGAAAAATTCCTCCATCAATTCGTCATCGCCTTCGGCAATCATTTCGACGAGCTTTTCGTGGGCTTCTTTGGCTTCGTCGGCGAGCGCGGCGGGAATTTCCTCGATCGACGGCTTGCCGTCGCCATCGGGCTTGTAGATGTGTGCTTTCATGCTGACCAGATCGATGACGCCGCGGAAGCCGCGGTCGGTGCCGATCGGCAATTGTAGGGCGACGACATTGCGGCCGAAGATCTGCTCCAGCGATTCCATCGAGCGGTCGAAGCTCGAAAGTTCGCGATCCATCCAGGTCAGAACGAACGCACGCGGAATGTCATATTCCGTGCAGTAATCCCAAACTTTTTCGGTGGTGACTTGCGCGCCGACGTGCGCGTCGACGGTGATGAGCGCGGCGTCGGCGCCGATCAACGACGCTTTCGCTTCGGTGATAAACGTGGAATAGCCCGGAAGATCGATGAGATTGATTTTTACTTTGTCGCCGGAGCACAGCGTGCACGGCCATTCGGCGTATGCAAGACCAGTTTGAATTGAGATTTTGCGGCCGATTTCTTCTTCGTCCCAGTCGGTGGTGGTGGTGCCTTCCGCAACCTTGCCCCATCGCGGCGTCATGCCCGCGGTGAAGAGTAACGACGACACCAGTTGCGTCTTTCCGGTGCCGCCGTGGCCGACAATGCCAACGTTTCGGATGTCCTTGGTGAGATAGCTTTTCATGTAGACCTCCATTTTCCGGTTGATCCGGCATCGAGGCCGGGATCGACTGGCGAGGTCCGCCCTGGGGGGCTGAAGGCGCGGGCCTGCGCCTGACTGCTAAGCTTGCGGGAGGAGAACGTGGCCTCAACCTGGGTCCCCGCGGGAAGCGAGGGCGAAGGTGGTGCGAAATCTTTTCCCTGGTACGTTCCCCAGCGAGCGGATGCTAGCACAGGGATTCGGCGGTCGCAATCGTGCGGAATCGTCAGACTTGGGGCTATTGTTTGTGCTTCGCGCGGCAAGGTTGCGCGAGAAGGCGGAACCGGCATAGATTGCTGGGTACCTCAACAAGTCCCGGTTTGCTGGGTCGGTGTGTCTCTGGGATGCGTTTTGGGGATACGGACGGAATGGAGAACTGGGCGTGTTCCCGCTGATCTGGAGTTTGCTGAAGCCATATCGCGGCATCCTCGCGGTGGTGTTGCTGGCGATGCTGCTGCAGATGGGCGCGACGGTGGCGGCGCCCTGGCCGCTGAAGGTCGTGCTCGACAACGTCGTTGGCGAACACAAATTGCCGCGCTGGCTTGCGGATGCGCTGGCGCCGTTTTTCCATTCGGGGACCAAGATGGAGATCGCCGCGGCGGCGGCCATCGCGCTGGTGTTGATCGCGCTGATCGGCGCGCTTGCTTCGGGAATCGCAAACTACTACACGGCGAGCATCGGGCAGTACATCGCGAACGATTTGCGGCTGCGGACCTACGATCATCTGCAGCAACTCTCCCTGAATTATTACAGCGAGCACGATCTGGGCACGTTGCTCAGCACGATGACGGCGGATGTGCAGACGATTCAGAGCTTTGCGTCGTCGTCAACGCCGGGAATTCTGGTAGACCTGCTCACGATCATCAGCATGCTGGCGATCATGTTCTGGCTGAATTGGGACTTTACGCTGATCGCGGTGGCAATTACGCCGTTCATGCTGGTGATCATCTTCCGTTTCAAGAAGGCGGTGAAGAAGGCGCAGAAGGAAGTTCGCAAGCAGCAAAGCAATGTTGTGTCGGTAGTGCAGCAAGGACTTGAGTCGATGCGGGTGATTAAGGCGTTCGGGCGGCAGGACCTGGAAGAAGAAGAACTGAGCGAGGTGAGTAAAGCGACCGTCGCGGCGTCGTTGAAAGCGCGGCGGGTGAAGGCGATGTTGTCGCCCCTGGTGACTGTCGTAGTTTCGCTATGCACCGCATTTGTGTTGTGGCGGAGTTCGTCGCTGATTTTGAAAGGGGCGATGACGGCCGGATCGCTGACCGTGTTTCTGTCGTACCTGGCGCAATTTTTCAAGCCTGTGAAGGATCTGGCGACGATGACGAACACGATCGCGCAAACCGCGGTGGGAGTGGATCGCATTCGTGCGATTCTGGAAGCCAATGATGTTATTCCAGAGATGGAGAACGCGGTCAATCCGGGGACGTTTCAAGGGAACGTCGAGTTTCAAAACGTCGTGTTTGGCTATAACAAAGACGCGTGCGTGCTGAAGGACGTGAGTTTCAAGGTTGGCGCGGGGCAGATGATCGGAGTTGTGGGGCCGACGGGCAGCGGCAAGTCGACGATCGTGAGCTTGATTCCGAGATTTTACGATCCCACCAGCGGTCGCGTGACAATTGACGGAGTCGATCTACGCAATTTGAAGTTGCGTGCGCTGCGTAGCCAGATCGCGTACGTGTTGCAGGAGACGGTGCTGTTTCGCGGGAGCGTTGCCGACAACATCGCGTATGGCAAAGGCAGTGCAACGCGCGATGAGATTGTGGCGGCCGCGAAGCTGGCGAATGCGGACGGATTTATTTCGGAGATGCCGCAAGGATACGATACTTTCGTTGGCGACCGGGGCGACACGCTTTCGGGTGGACAACGCCAAAGGATCGGGATTGCACGCGCGATCATTCGCAATAATCCGATTTTGATTCTCGACGAGCCGACGGCGGCGCTGGACGCGGAGTCGGAGCGGTTGGTGATGGAGGCGCTGACACGGCTGATGAGGGGGCGGACGGTCATCACGATTGCTCACCGGCTGAGCACGATTCGCGATGCGAACAAAATTGTGGTGCTGACGCAGGGTGTGCTGGCGGAACAAGGGAATCACGACGAGTTGATGGCCCTCGGCGGAGTTTATGCGGGCTTGTATCACGCGCAATTTGACGAGACGGCGCCGCCGCCGGGAGCGGCTTCGCTTGCAAAAGGATAGGATGAGAATGGGCTTTGCTACGGGGGAAGAATGCCGCACCAGTTGATCGTGTTGCCGGATCACACGGCGAAGCCGTTTTTGAAGGCAGTCGACGGCGCCAAGAAATCGATACGCGTGAAGATGTTTTTGTTTTCGCATCCGGGTTTGATCGATGCGGTGATCCGCGCGAAAAAAAGAGGAGTGGATGTGCGCGTGATGCTGAATCCGGCGCGTCGCAGCGGGAAGTCGGAGAATGCCGGGACCGCGAAACAATTGAAGGCCGCGAAGATTGAAGTCAGCGACAGCAATCCGGCGTTCGATGTGACGCACGAGAAGTCGATGGTCGTGGATGATCGCATTGCTTTCGTGCAGTCGCTCAATTGGGATATCAAGAATCTCGAGGGGACTCGAGACTATGCGGTGGTCACGGACGACAGGAAGGAAGTCGCGGAAGTGATCGATTGCTTCGAAGCGGACTGGAAGCGGCGGACTTACAAGGTTAGCGCTCGCAATCGGTTGATCTGGTGCAATGGGAACGGCAGAGAGCGCATCGCGCAATTTATCGACGGCGCGAAGAAATCGCTATTCGTGCAGAACGAGCGATACCAGGACCAGGTGATTATCGAGCGGCTGGTGCGCGCGAAGATGCGCGGGGTGAAAGTTCACGTGATGGCGCGGCCGCCGCATAAGCTCTCGCGAGAAAAATTGACGGAAGGCGTCGGCGGTCTGCGGATTATGAACGATGTTGGAATCAAGGTACACAAGCTGAAGCACCTAAAGCTGCACGGAAAGATGCTGCTGGCGGATGGTTCGCGCGCGATTGTGGGTTCGATCAATCTGGCGCCGGGGAGTTTTGACAGCCGGAGAGAGCTTGCGATCGAGGTTCGCGCGCCGCAGGTTGTTCGCGCGCTGAAGAAAGTGGCGCATCACGACTGGAAGCATTCGCATCCGCTGGATTTGACGGACGAGGGGTTGCTGGCGGAGTTGAAGGCGCATCAGATCGACGCAGGAAATGAACTCGCATTGAAGGGCGATGCCTGCGCGCCGCCGCGCAACCGCTAATCGATGCAAATTAAAATATTCGTACCGAGCGCGTTTGTTGTTCCAACAAGCTCAACGCGCGATCGTCCAACACCGCGGCTCACCGAGGACGGTAACGGGCCAGGCGTTGCGACTTGACGAAGATTAGAACCGGTCTCGATGAATCCGAACTAGATGCGCCGCGGTGGAGTTTTTCATGAATGAGATCTCGCGATCAGGAAAAGGCACACGAGAAGAAGCGCAACGCATACCCAGGCAAACCAATTCCCGAATATCAAATATAGAGTGCCGTCGTGGCGAACCGGAATATTGGCAATCGCAGTGGCAAAACTGGGACCGATCGTGTCGCGCTCAGCCAGAACGCGGCCGCGATCGTCGGTCGCCGTAAGAATCCCTAATTTTGCCGAACGTGCAATGCTAAGCCCACCTTCGACACCCCGAAGTATGGCCATGCGTGCGTGCAGCCAGCCATCAACGACGAAGTCCGACGCGGGCACGACCAGTAAAGAGACGCCATCGCGAGAGTATTGACGGCTCAAGCTCGGGAAGTCCATGTCTTTGCAAATTTCCAAACCCCATTTTCCGGATATACCCGAAACCACGGCGCGTTCCGTGCCAGGGGTGAAGCGATTCTCTCCGGGAGGCAAAAGATGGTGCTTGTTGTAGCTTGCCGACAGCTCTCCTCGCGGCGAGTAGAGACGCTCCTGATTCCAGGAACGAGAGGGCGTGATACGAGCGATGCCAACCTCGATGTATGCCCCGGTTTCTTTAGCCAGTTTGCCGAACAAATCGTCGAAGGCCACCAGCGATGCATCGTTCACCGGACCGATACTTTCGGGCAAAACGAACAACTGAATCCCCTGCCCCGTCAAAAGTTTTACACGGTCTGTGTAGCTTTGGAACATTTGTTGGAGTTCCGCCGGCGTGTCCGGGTTCAGGTTTTGCGGGGCGTCCGAGGCGATTAGGGCAACCTTGATGGTCGGCGAATTGGGCGTCGACGCGAGCCGCCACGCACCAAAGGCCAACACACCCGCAATAAAAACGACACTGCCAATCAGCAATGGTATCTTCTGCGAGCGAGGGGCGGGGACGAGCAGCGCAGCAACTGTGGAGGCAAACAGAAAAATCGTGAAACTGATGCCCCAAATGCCCGTTGCTGAAGCAATCTGCAGTATCGGGAGGAAATTCATTTGCGAATAGCTAATGTTGAAAAACGTACCGTGAATAGAGAGGTTGGCGATCGCAAATTCGACGCTTGCCCAGAAAGCGGGAAACACCAGTACTGCCAACCAAAGTTTTCCGCGCACGACGCCCGTGCGAAACAGCACGACACCTACCGCAAACAAGCAACCGCCCAATACCAGAAGCGAGATGACAAACGAGGTTGACAAAACCGTCCGCAAGTAACTCCATTCATTCAGGAAACCTAGCGAGTAGGCAGCCGCCGCGACAAAAAACGCCTGGCTGGCAGAGAGACGCGAAGCGGTCCAGAGCACCGGAACGGGGGCGAGCCAGGTGAGAGGCCACAGTGGCGCAAGTCCGGTGCCCAGGAAAAACAACGCCGCAGCAACGGCCAGACAGGGCGCCGCCGCGAAGGCGATGTTAGGCTTTGAGTCCATGAAGAAATCTCCTTATCGAGCGGTGTAGAAGTTTGCGAAACTCTTTTTCCGACAAAGCGACGCGGCCGGCGCGGTACAACATGACGTAACCGTGTACGTGAGCCCAGAGCGCAAACGCGACTTCCCAGACATCGTCCTTTTTGAGAGAGCCCTTCTTCATTTCGGCTTCCAGAAGGTCCGCGACGGGATTCAGCGTGGGAGAACGCCGAGCCCGAAAATCTTTTGGGAATTGACGCGCCCCCGGACGAGGACGGGAAAAAATGAAGTCGAAAACACGCGGTTGGGCAAAAGCGTAATCGACGTACCCTGCCATAACCGCAAGAAGGCGGTCTTCGACGGCGCCACTCAGCGGGTGCGCCTGTATAAATGAGAGCAACCTGGCAAATTCGCGGTTGGTGATGGTGTTGAGCAACGCTTCACGCGAGGGGAAGTGATGATAGATGGCCATGGGAGTAATGCCCACGGCTTGGGCGACCCGGCGCATGGAGACCGCCTCCGGCCCTTCGCTCTCGAGAATGCTGAGAGCCGCGTTAGCGATGCGATCCGCAGTGTTGTTCCTGTCCATGGCGCCTATACAGTGTATAGTATACGCTGTATAGATGCCAACGATTTACTCAAGTGCCTGATAGTCAGCCTCACTCACGGAATAGCCGAAGTAGCGAGCCACGCACCTCTGGTCCTCGCGCTTCGTCGTCGTCAAAATTTTAGGGAAATTCAGAACGTAGAGCCGGTCGAACCTCAGCGAATCGACGAACGCTTTCAGCCTATCCGGGGTTCCTACGCATCACAGCGGGATCATGTTCGAACGTCTATTTCTCGGACGGGGGCAGAGGGTTCTTCGGGGAGGTTAGTTTAAGCATTTGACAGACCTCATAGTGTTCCACGTTGAGTGGCGGATCGATGAGGCACTCGAGGTCGTAGTCGTAATAGTGGGCTTTGGCAATGTCGGCGCCCGCGTACGCAACGATCGCTTGACGCGACTTCCAGAACGACAGCAGGAGAAAGTGTACCCGCCCCTGTTCTGTCCGGCGCAGCAGATGGATGCCGCGATTGCCGGCATAGGTTTGATAGTCTCGAAAACCAAAGTCAGTCAAATAGCGAAAGTAAGCCTCAGCCTTCTCGATGGAAACAACTCCGCGCCAGACCCGGGCAATCGTGTTTTCGCCTCTCACATTGCGGCCATCCGTTGGCCGGGATGGCTCAAGCGAGCTATCTGAATACACTTCGTAGTGCCATACATGAGGCTCCATCGCGATCAAGTAGTCAGAATCGAAATCGTAATACTTGGCCATTCTGTAATCGTCCCCAGCAAAGCGCTTGATGGCCTCGGTGTCGTTCCAGAACGTCAGCATATCGAAATGCGTTACATCGGCTTCGGTGCGGTACAAACACCACGCCGCGCGATTTCCGCGGGTAGCCAGATACTCGGGCAGCGCAATCCTCCGCATGAGGTCCAGGTATTCATTAGCCTTCGGAAGGGGAACCACCCCGTGCCATATTCGCGCAATCATCGAGTCCTCTCAAAAAGCGAGCCAAGGAGAAGGCTCCAGCAATCTGACTAGCCTGGCAGCGCACGGCCAAAGCGGATTCAGCGTCCCAGGTGGCTGACGCTGTCTTCCCCTAGTCTGAGGCGAGGACAAGGCGTTTGTGTTCGAAATCGATTTCGATGCACTTGAACTCATCGAGAATGTCCTGGCCAAGAATGCCGTCGATCTTTCGGTGCATCGTGTCACTGATGCTCTTCATATCCAGTACGAGAACGCGATGATCTTTCCAAATTCTCGCTCCGGTGATCAGTGTCACTTCTCCCCAGCGTCCGTCTCCTACGAATCCGCTGCCCTTTTTTGGCGGCTCAGCGCGCCGGAGGTGGATCGGATCGAGGCCCGATGCTTCCGGACTTAGAATGGTGGTGCTGGAGCCTGTGTCCAGAATGAGGGCAGCCGGTTTTCCATTGACCTGAACGCTAACCAAGATCACGCCGAACACCGTGCCGCGCTCGATCGGTAGGATGCTCCGGCGATGCGGCGTCTTGGGGGAAGTACAAGGTGCGGACTGTCGATCCGCGAGCGAGCTGTCGGCCTTCACATGCCCCTGGCAAGCGTCGGACGGGCTCACAGCGAGTCCCCAACCTAGCAGCCCAACTGCTAAAGTTTTCAGCGCCATCGCTTCTTGTCAACCGCTCCGAAGAATTTAGAGCAAACTTTGTGATCGTGTGAAAACGATTGAATCAAATTGCCAGTCGTCTCTCACCCGCGGAGACCAAGCGGCCTCTTTCCACACAGGAAACCAACTGCGTCGATCGGTGCGTTGGTTGTAGTCGGGGGTCCACATCTCCTAGGGGTTAGGATACATTACCACCATATAGCCAATGCTGGTGAGGATCTTAGGATGTTGTCTATCACCTGTCAAGGCGGTTAGGATGGTGAGATAGTGAAGAGCCGCCCGCCGAAGCATCCGTTTGATCTGACTTCTGGACGCCTGTGCCTCGACTTCGTGAACACCTTGGGTAATCGCCTGAGTGGCCAGCCCCAAGAAAGGTTAACCGGATTCGCAGAATTCATGACGTTTGGGGAACAGGCGGGGGCCTTTTCTGCCTCGAAGGCGCAAAAGTTGCGGCGCGACGGAAGGAAGAGCGCCCGTGTGGCGTCAGAACTCTTCCAGAGTTCGGTGGCCTTACGCGAGACGATATTCAGAATTTTTTCAGCTGTGGCAGCTTGCCAAGTGGCACCCCAGACAGATGTGGAAACCCTTAATACCGCTGTTCGAAGACTTAATGCCTGCTCCCTCGTAGTGCCTGGGGACGGGAAAGCAGCCTGGCAATGGCTCGACAAGAGCAGCGATGCGCACCAACTGATCGGGAAGATCGTGCGCTCGGCGGTCGAACTATTGACATCCCGCGATATCGAGCGCGTAAAGATGTGCGCTGCAGACGATTGTGGCTGGCTCTTTATGGATGACAGTCGCAGCCGGAACCGCCGCTGGTGCGAGATGAGAACCTGTGGTAGCCGACACAAAGCCCGAGTCTATTACCAACGAAAGCGGGCAGATTGTCAGCCCATGAGCGGATGAACGCATTCCAATGCCCGCTAAGAGCACGCGAACCAATCCGGCTTCGACGGCGGGATTAGCCTTGCAAAACCGACATCTCGACAGGAAATCAAATATCAACGAGACGCGCGTTTGTCATTACCAAACCAGCTTGTCCAAGCCGGATGAACTACGACTGGCTCGGAATTTATGAGGACAACGAGATGCTGGACCAGTTTGCGAAGGCGGGGCCGGTCGCGGTTCTCTGAGCTTGGCCACATCACTCGGAGGCTCAACGGAGGGCTCGACGCTGGCATGAGTCGCTAATCTGCGACCGAACCTATTATGCACCGCCCTGGTTCGAATACTTCCGCACCATTAGCCCGATCGGTAAGCCCACCAAGAACATATGTATGCAAATATTTTTGCTCAGTTCAGCCATCGCTGGAAGAGTGATCTTCACGTGATAAGCGGAGATCGGTAAAATAACGTAACTCATAAAGACATAAACCACAATTCCGTAAAGCAGTCCGGACGGAATGGCGTGTCTCACCAGGAATTTGAACTTGCGGCTTGCTGCATAGAACAAAGCCGCAGCCGTAAAGGCGATCAGAAAATGAAAGAAAGCTCCCAGCAGCGCTGTCGCGAGTCCTCCGTGAAAGGAAGACCTGCCGAGCAATCCCCCAGCGATCGCTTGGAAGAGGTGGGTCAAAGTCTTCCCCTCCAGACGAGCAAGGACCGCCGCTGCCGTTATATCAAGAGATCCGGCTACTAAACCGGCCCATCCTATCGCTCGGCGAGCCGACGAGGGTAACGACGAAGCCAAGGTCGAGGGTACCGTCATAAAGCCCTCTGTGTAGTTTACCGGGGCGCAACTTGCGCAAACGTACGCCTGGAGTGCACGTGGGTCTCTGCTCGCACGCTGTATATTGTGTCATCACTGTCTTGAACCTATTTGACTTGACCCGTATGCGGCACACGCTGCAAACAGGACGGATCGGCAGCGAGGCTTCGCCGCCATGCGAGAAAATGCCGACGCCCTGGCCTGCGCGGCAGCCTCTAACCCGGTTTGCGGTAGGCGGCCGAATGAAAGTGCTATGACGGAGTCCTCGGCGGGGAAAGTACACACCTGTCTGTGAGCCTTCTGAGTGCGTGGACCCACAGGAACGACAAACGATCGGCACGGCACAACGAAGGGGGCAGCACCAGAAAATTGCCAAGCCAGCGAAAGTTGATCTCTACAACAGCGCATACGGCCACTGCGCCGCGGAGGTGTGTCGGGAAATCCGCTGGGAGGCGATTGAACTGTTTTGGATTCCAAAAAGTTAACCTTGCGGCGCCTTTCACGATGGACGATGCATCAGTAGCACAATCCCCACGCCGATCAATACTCCACACAAAAGAATCGCCGCGCCCCAGCCGTTCGTAAAAAGCGCCGCAAACCGTCCGCTGATTGTTTTTCTAGCAATAATTGGCAATGCCATATGTTGTGCTGCCAGCGCATCCACCGCGTCAGGCGTCGCGATCGTCAATGCGCCGGTCGTCTTCAACAGTTCTTTGCCACGCTCGACGGTTCCCAGGAAGCAATATCCCTGCCGAGGTATCGTCTGCACGTACACCGGCTTTTCCGTTGAATCTCCCAGTGCCAGCCGCAACTTATTTATCGTGGTATTGACATTGGCGTTGTAGTTCACAAACGTGCCGTCCGACCACAGCCGCGCACGCAACGCTTCGCGGGTCACAATTTCGCCCGGCCGTTCAATAAGTGCCAACAGCACTTGGAATACTTTGGACGGGATGCGGACTCGCGATCCTTCCTTAAACACCTCCTCGCGCTGTAGGTCAACCTGAAACTGGCCAAAACACAGGTATCGATCCGCTGCCTTCGTTTCGCTCATTTGTTGTCTGCGAGCGTCTGAAGCCGGGCTGGACCTCATCGGCGTTGCCATGGATCTACCCTCCTAAGTATGCATCCCTGCGCGTCATTCATGGCGAAGAGCAACTATGGGGTCCACTCTCATGGCTCGTCGTGCTGGAACGTAGCAGGCCGCAATGGCCACAATCACCAGGCTCAAAGCGACGCCGCCGAACGTCAGCGGATCTTGCGCGGTGACGCCGAAGAGCTGATTGCTCATGAGGCGCGTCAGGCCCAGCGCTGCAACAATCCCGATGACCACTCCGAGAAGCGCCATGCGAGTGCCTTCCCCGAGAATCAGTCGCAGCACATCCGCTCGCTGCGCACCGAGTGCTATGCGCACACCAATTTCGTTTGTGCGCTGTCCCACCAGATAGGAAATCACTCCGTAAATTCCCACGCACGCCAGTACGAGCGCCAAGGCCGCGAACACGCCAAACAGAATCATCGAAAATCTCCTTGCCGCCAATGAATCGGCCACCACTTGGGCCATGGTCGCGACGTTGTAGATCACTTCGCGCGGATCGATTTCCTCCACAGCCTTACGGACCGGCCCCATCAACGTAGCAGGATCGCCCTTGCTGCGCAGAACGACCGCCACGCCCGTCGCCGCCAGACGCATGATGTTGTCCGGGAGTTGCATAAACGGATAATAAAATTGTGCTTGGATAGCTGATTTTGAGTCTCCATCGAGGCCCCACTGCTTCACATGCCCCGCCACGCCAACGATCTCAGCTTCCACCTGGAAGGTCGCGAGATGGACGTGCTTGCCGATCGGATTTTCGCCCGGGAAGTACGTGCGTGCGAAAACATCGTCGATCACGATCACCACCGGAGAGTGCTCGTCGTCCTCCGGCGTGATGAAACGTCCGCGCTGGAGGCTTATTCCCATGGCTTGCTGGAAACCCGATTCGGCGAGATAGAACATCGCCGGGCTCATTTCGTTCAGGTTTGGCGGTCTGGGATGCCCCTCAATCCAAAAGGACTCGGAGGAATTGTGCTGCATGGGGCGCGAGCCTAACGTGACGGAGACCGCTTCGACGCCAGGGATGAACATCATTTTATCGTGAAAGGCGCGCAGCCGGGCGCGTGTCTCCGCCGTACTAGTCGCAGGAGATGCCGGCAGCGACAAGCTAAAGGTAATTGCATAGCTCGGGTTGAAGCCGGGATTGACGCGCCAAAGCGACGTCAGGCTGCGAATCATCAGTCCGGCACCCACGAGCAAGACCAAAGCCAGCGCCACTTCGGCGACCACGAAAATTCCCTGAAGCCGATGACGCGCGCCGCTGGAGCCTCGGCCGCCCTCCTTGAGAACCTCTTGCAAATCGACGCGCGACGTTTTCAGCGAAGGAGCCAGGCCGAACAAAAGTCCCGCAAAGAGCGAGGCTCCGACAGTAAACAGAAGCACACTCGAGTCCATAGAGACTTCACTTGCACGCGGCAATGCGGCTGGCAAAGTACCGAGCACCGCTTTCGTGCCCCAAAAAGCAAACCAGAGACCCAGCGCTCCTCCCAGGCCGGCGAGCAGGATGCTTTCCGTAAGAAGCTGCCGAATCACACGGCCATAGCTCGCGCCCAGCGCCGCTCGAATCGCGAACTCACGCGATCTGCCTATCGATCGCGCGAGCAGGAGGTTTGCGACATTGGCGCACGCAATCAGAAGCAAGAACCCGACTGCGCCCAGGAGCAACAACAGAAGCGGCTGGACATTGCCAACCATGTCTTCCTTCATCGAAACCAGCGTGGCACCTAATCCCTTATCGGCCTCCGGATACGCAGAAGCGAGATTTCGTGCGACGTTCCCCATATCCGCTTTTGCCATGGGCAGCGTTACGCCTGGTTTCAACCGCCCAACCATTCCCGAGCTGAAGACAATACGGCGATCGTGAAAGGACGGATCGTTCCATTGGCCGATGGGTGTGTAGACATCTCGGTCGTGGCCATAAAAGCTGAAGCTCGCGGGAATCACGCCCACAATCGTGTGCGACGTGCCATTCAGGTTGATCGATTTCCCCACGATGTCAGGCGAAGCTCCGAATCTACGCTCCCAGAAACCGCCGCCGAGAATTGCAACCGGCGCCGCCCCCACCTGATCGTCATCGGCTCGGAAGTTGCGGCCAAGAACGGGCTTCACGCCGAGTGTTTCAAAAAACTCCGCCGAAACCATGTAACCGCTCACGCGCTCCGCCTCGCCCGTTCCGGTAAAGTTGTAGTCTTCGTTGTGGTACAGAGAAACGGATGAGAACGATTGATTGTCTTGCCGCCAGTCGAGGAAATTGAGGTAGGCAATCGGCGCTCGATCGTCCCCGGGATAGTTCCCATACAGCGCGACGAGTTGGCTCGCATTTGGATAGGGTAGTGGATTGAGCAGCACGCCATTGACCACGGAGAACAGTGCCGTATTCGCGCCAATTCCCAGCGCCACCGTCAAAATCGCGATCGCCGCGAAGCCCGGCGATTTAAGAAGCATCCGAATTCCGTAACGCACGTCTTGTAGTAGTGTGTTCATCGGACAAATGGGTGCAGGTGCCTGGTAGAGTGCGCCTTCTCAGTAGATACTTCGCAATGATGTGGCTGTCTTGAATTCATTTGACTAAGGTTGCCGGACGACCTGTCTGTCGTACCCCACTATCGACGGTTCCCGATCTCATTTTCCTGCGCATTCGCGGCCTGCTTGAGTAAAAGTCACATGCATTCAAGACCAAGCGCTGCCTAGCGTAATAATAGCGTTGTTTTTGTGTTGATTATCCGGTCTGAACTGTCCTGAGAAACGCTGCCCTCAGAAGGGGAATCATTCGTAACGATTCCACACAGTTTGGCCTAGCCTTAGCGGTTCGATTCTCGCGAGACCCGCGAAAGAAAGGACCCAAAATTTGTCCTATTCTTACGTGAACGAAAGCAGGGGGCAGGTCAAGCTCACGCTGGCCTCCTGTGCACGTCCAATTGGTTTAGTGATCTTGGTATTGCTGTCCTTGCAGGGAGCAAAAGCGCAGCAGACACAGCCGAATTCCACTAGCAACTGCCACGTCGGCACCTACCGTCTCTCTGACGGGCGCGAGGTCGACATCGGGCCAGACGACGAACACCTGCAGTGGCGCATGAAGGACGGCACGACCGGTGAATTGACACCAACGACTGATGGCAGTTGGTTTAGCACGCTCGGAATGACTAGACGCCCCGACGGCCATCGTGTCTCTTTCGGCGACTGCACAACAGGGAAGATTCGCTTCGACGAAGTCGAGGGCCACCGTATTGCCTTCGACGTTTTCGAGACCAGTTTTCGGGGAGCTGGCGTAACACTCGCCGGCCGGCTGGTTATGCCCAAAGGCAAGGCCCCTGTACCGATCGTTGTTCTGGTGCATGGATCGGACAGCGGTTCGGCACTCGAGGGGGGTGGAGCCTTCGCTCTGCAGCGGCTGTTTCCCTCGGCGGGTATCGGCGCCTTCGTTTATGACAAGCGAGGGACAGGCGCCTCGGGCGGCAAATTCACACATGATTATCTGACGCTGGCCGACGATACGGTCGCTGCGATGCGCGAGGCCAAACGGCTCGCCGGTGCGCGAGCACAACGGATAGGCTATCTGGGTACCAGCCAGGGTGGTTGGGTTGCACCACTCGCTGCGAAAATTGAAGCGGTAGATTTTGTTATGGTCGCATACGGCCTGGCGATTTCCCCTCTCGACGAAGACCGCTCGTGTCTTGCTCTCGACTTGACTCGCCGAGGGTACGGACCCGAGGCACTTGCCAAGGCCATGGAGATTGCAGACGCTACGAGTGTGGTGCTTCTCAGCAATTTTCGCGACGGTTACGACCAGGTTGAAGCTGTCCGCCAGAAGTACGAGAAAGAGCCCTGGTTCCCCCTCCTTCATGGGAACATCAGCTTCCTGGTTCTCCAGCGACCGCCGGCAGAATTGAAAGAACTGGGCCCTACGCTGTTTCCCGGCGCACCGCTGCAACACGACCCCATGCCGGTGCTGCGAAACTTACGGACACCGCAGCTGTGGCTTCTCGGAGAGGATGACATCGATGCGCCGAGCGCCGAAACCGCCGCGCGATTGAGAGCGCTGGCCGCGTCGGGCTCCCCCATTACAACGGCGATGTTCCGCGGCGCCGAGCACGGGATGTACGAATACGAAGTCGCGCCGGACGGAACGCGCCTGTCAACCCGCCAGCCCGAGAGCTACTTCCGAATGATGGTGGACTTTGTCCGTGATGGGCGGCTGCACGGCTCATACGGCGATCTCGTCTCCATTACCGGGCGCGGGGCCATGTGAACCGTCCGCGTTACGTCGGACTTTTCAACGCCCATCGTGTTTCTGGTGCATGGCCGCGACGTGAGACTTAGTGAAAAACGCCTGTGGCGGCTCTCGAATTCGGAAAGCCGATTAGGGAGTAACGCCGGGCAGGGCGCAGGGCCGAGTAGGCGGCCTCAGGCTGAAGTAAACGGCGGAGCCAATGATCATCGCACCTCCCGCGACGACGGCGGCACCGAGAGACTCCCTAAGAATTGCGAATCCCAGAATCGCGCCGACCAGGGGCTCCACATTCAAAAACGCCCCGGCGCGAGAAGCAGGCACTCGAGCAAGACCCCAATTCCAGAACAAATAAGCACAGGCAGTGGGCAGCAAGCCCTGGGCGACGACAGCGGTCCACGACCGCAGCGAAAAATGGAAGCGTGGAGGCTTAGTCAGCTCGACCCAAATAACCAGCAGCACCGTGCCAAGAATAATCATCGCGGCAGTCACTTCCAGCGGGTCGTATTCCGTCATCAAGCGCTTGGTGATCAAGATCATTGCTGCGGCAGCCACCAGAGAAAGCAACACCAAGAGGTCTCCCGCGACGCTTGGCTTCGGTGAGTTGCCGGCGGCGGAATGTGACAGCGCTATGATCGCCGCGCCCGCCGCGGAAATCAGAAGGGCTAGCCATTCCGTGCGGCCCAGGCGCTCGCGAAGCAAGATGACCGAGCTGAGAGCGACAATCATGGGCAGCGTGCCGACCATCAGAGATGCGTGGGAAACCGTGGTCCACTGCAGGCCCGTGAACTGTACCAGAAATTGCACCGGCACTCCGATGATGGCGGCGAGCGCAAGCAGACGGAGATCGCGCGGACAGAATTTTCGCCAGCGTTTCAACAGCACCGGTGCGAGCACCAGGCTTCCGAAAATGAAGCGGAATGTGACATTTTCGGAGACAGTCATTTGCTCGAAAGCAATTTTTACGAAGAGAAACCCGGTGCCCCACAAGCATCCTGCCGCCAAGAGCGAAAGCGTTGCCAGCAGGGTTGAGGCTTTCATCGAATACTAAGATGCGCGGAGTCGAGACGCGGATATTGGGCGTAGCGAGTGACACGAATAGGCGGGATACATGAAACGGGCGCGGCCGACGGAATGCCGGCAGAGTCCGGACCTAGGCGACTTCCTACCGTTCTCGCGGTCTGACTTTCTCACTTACCCTCTCCGTTTTCGGTGGAGGCGATTGCGTGCAACGGTTTCAGCGAACTCTGAAACTTCCGACAAGACAACTAGTGACAAATTGAACCTCTTTCCGGCAGCCGCTGCTGGACGCTTTAGCGATCTGAACATGGAAGGACCTATGCAGTCCTCCTAATCTCCTTGATTCCGAGATTCAATTGGCGCCGAAGAAGAGTGCGGAGCGTCGCACCATCGCTATATCCCACACGTGCGGCAATTTCATCAACACCCGCATCGCTCGTCTTCAGAAGGTGCACAGCGCGTTGAATACGCAAACCTTGGAAGTACCCAAGCGGCGATTTGCCAAGGACAGATTCCATTCGGCGCGCGAGTGTTCTCTTGCTGGCGCCTACAGCTTTTGCGGCCTCATCCAACGAAAATCCGTGTGCCAACCGTGCACGCGCCCACCCCTCGAAGCGCTGGACAATGGGATCCGAGTGCATCAGATGATCGGTCAAGGCATAGACCGACTGTGAGGATCTGGAATCAGCGATGAGGTACTTCGCAGTAAGCGCAGCTAACTGTGGGCTGACGCTTCTCACGATCCATAAGGCGAGGTCCATGTGACCCAGAGCCGCCCCAGCGGTGACGAACCGGCCAGATTTCACAATCATATTTGAGTCGTCCAGCACGACCTTCGGATATCGCTTCCGAAACATCGGGGCCAGCCACCACGTTGTCGTCGCGTGCTGATGGTCCAGCAACCCCGACTCGGCCAAGACAAAAGTTCCGATGCAAGCGGCAGTCATCGTCGCCCCGGTTCGCGCCCACTTTCGCAGTGTATCGGCAGCGTCGTGAACGTCGGACCGGTCTAACGCGCGCTCTAGGGCATCAGGCATTTTGAAACCGATCGCCGGCACGACCACGCAGTCCGGCAGTTTCGCGCCGCCCGTCTGGATGGCCGTGCGTAAACCTTGGGAAGTTCGGATCGCCTTTCGCACACCCGCCAAGGTCACGTCAAAGCGGGGTACGGAAAGTTCACAAACCTGAATGAGCTCATTCGCCGTTTGGAACGCATCCAGAACAGCGGACAGGCCGAGATCGAACACGTCATCAAGCGCGAGAACATTTATGCGCATGGCAACAATGATACGAAAAATGACGTTGTTGCCTCTAGCTAAAAATCGTTCTTTTCTCTAGTCTTTTTAAAAAAACGCACCCGGCTCATGAGGTAACGATGCTGATACTCAGTTTGCTCGCATCTCTTAAAAGCAAAGCCCGGAGAAAAAAGAGGGATTTAGCTTCCATGAAGAAACGGGTCGAGACGCCCACCTGAATGGCCCATTGCCAAAACCCTAGTCGCGAATGCTCCCAACCTGCTGGCCACTGCTCCTGTAATCGAGCGACTGGAAGTGCTCGGCGCCAAGGTGTGGGCGAAACACAAAATGTTCAATCACGAGGCAAGTCATGTTTCCAGCACAAACACCAGAACACGTTCAGAATGCTCATAACAGCATCGTTCCGATATTTGATTTTCTAACGAGATACGAACGGTGGATTGCGAGCGCCGGCAGTCTCTGCTGTGATTTTGCGTTGGGCAACCCGCAAACCATGCCTCTAGAGGGTTTCGTGAAGGCGCTGCGCAAGGCGTCGACGCCAAAGAACCCGTTCTGGTATGCCTATAAGACATCTGACGCAACAGCTCGCGATGTGGTGTGCCCCACGTTAAAGCAGCTCACTGGTTTCGAATACCCACCGGAAAACATCTTCATGACAAACGGTGCAACCGGCGCCCTCCTAGTGCTGATGAACGCGCTCCTGGGCCCGAATGCTGAAGCCATCTTCAACAGACCGCCATGGTTTTTCTACGAAGGAATGATCCTGCTCAGCGGCGGCACACCTGTAGCGGTCGATACCGTGCGAGAGACCTTCGATCTTGACGTCGAGGAAATTAGACGCGCCATCACAGCCAAGACTCGCTTTGTGATCGTCAATTCACCCAATAATCCGACCGGACGAGTCTATTCGGTAGAGACCCTAACGAAGCTCAGCCATATTCTTGAGCAAGCCAGCAAAGAGATGCGGCATCCCATCTACCTGGTGAGCGACGAAGTCTACCGCGCCATCGTCTACGATGGCGCCAAGTTTCACAGCCCCGCGGCGTTCTACAAAAATACAATCATGATCTACAGCTATGGCAAGACACTGCTGACGCCCGGACAGCGTCTCGGCTATATCGCGCTTTCTCCTCAGATCGAAGGCGTAGAGGAATTGCGGACGATTATTTTCTCGAGCCAAATCCTAAGCGGTTGGGCCATGGCCAGCGCCTTGATGCAATATTCCCTACCGAATCTGGAAAAGCTTTCATTGAATGTCAGTGAACTCCAACGACGACGCGACCGCTTCGTAAAGGGATTGCGAGAGTGCGGATATGAAGTCCGTACACCAGAAGGCGCATTTTATCTGGCTCCCAAATCCCCCATCGAGGATGACGTGGAGTTTGCAAACGTCCTAGCAGAAAAGGGTGTGCTGTGTCTGCCGGGCAGTGTTGTCAAGATGAATGGCTACCTGCGCGTGTCTGTGACCGCGAGCGACGAGATGATTGAGCGAGCGTTGCCAATTTTCGCCGCTGCGCGAAACAAAGTATAGCGAAGGGCCCGTATAAGAGCGCAAGAATGACCCCAGAGCCCAATCATCCCGGACAACCTCTGGAGTTCGTAGTCCCCAATGGGAGACCTCGGCTGCTGTCTCCAAAACCTGCATCGAGGGAAGGTATTCTCGGGTTAGTACCGCTTGATCTAGAGTTGCATGCCGCCAGATCTTTGCGCTGCAAACAGCGAAGAAAATGCGGCGACAATGCAAGATGGTGCAGCTGCGCGAGGAGAATATAAAGCCTTCGAAGGGGCCGGGTAACAAACACGAACTATCGTTTTCTCAATTCGCTCGGAGGTTGTATGAATTATAAGTCCATTAATCTAAAGGAGAAGTTCGGGTTATTTGCAGAACAATGGGCGCCGAAAGTTATCGCAGAAATGAACGATTACCAATTCAAGATCGTCAAGTTGAAGGGAGACTTCATTTGGCATGACCATCCCGACACGGATGAAACATTCCTAGTCATCGAGGGAAGTTTGCGGGTCGATTTTCCCGACGGGACGGTCGACATTGGTTCCGGAGAAATGTTTGTTGTGCCGAAAGGCGCGCGGCACAAGCCCTATGCAGAGAGCGAGGTTAAGTTGCTACTTATCGAGCCGCGTGGCGTGAAGAACACCGGTGATGAGGGCGGCCAGCGCACAGCACCAAATGATGTTTGGATTTGAGAACTATTAGAATCGAGGTGGCGCTATTGATTCGGTGACAGCGTTGCCCAGATTCAGGTTGAAGGGGATCCAGACCTGGTAGAAAAGTCCTCCAACCCGCCGCGATTGTTGGGTAGGCCGTTCCGCTTAATTTGTCGACGAATGGATGCTGGACGGTCAGGACCACATTCATTCATTCGTTAGTCACTTCGTGGAATTTGGCCCCCCAACATGTCGTGACCGCAATACGTGATGGGGGTTCGAACGAGTGGAACGGTCTAAGTGGTTGATTGAAGCATTCCGCCGCCAGGCCGTAGGTGGAGCGCCCGTAATGCGGCGGATCCACCTTGTCATGTGAGCTTGATCGGCAAAGTCCGTGTCCAACGCGATTCTGCATAGTGGATCGGATCCTCCCGTGATGCGCAGCCAAGCTGAACGCCCTCGCAATTCGGCACGCAAAACTGACGGTGCAATCCCGTACGCCGTTGCGAATCCTCGAGACACCGTCTCCCTTGCCAGACCATTTAACTCCGCCCAGACACCAAGCTCCATCGAAGCACTCGTTGCCAAATCAGCCAGCAACAGGTCAGGCCAATCATTTTTTTTTCGAGGTGAGGGCAAACACTTTTCTCGAAGAGCGAGTTTTAGTAGATGCGTCGCTTCGACGACATCCTTTTCAGCAGTTCGAGCTAGTTCGTCCACATTATCTAAATGATAAAGGCCACCAACGCCATTGCCATCCGGCCAATCCAGCCTAATCAGCTTAACCCCTGCCGAGACCATCCGATTCGCATGGCAGTCCAGCGCCGGATGGATTAACACATCGCCGGCCATGGCGTGTATACGCCCAACATAGCCCGATTCCTCGAAGCTGCCCGCCAGCACTACCGTCGCATAGGCGCGCAGATGGCGATGCCTTGGCAAGCTGAAGCTGCTGGGTAACGTCTCAATTCCAGGCCTGACCTGGCGAAAGTGTGGGTTGTCCATCGTTGGCGGCACGTTCAATCTTAAAGTCAAGGTGACACGGGGGCAAGGAGAACTCGTTTTGCCCCTTTCGTCAAGTCAAATGAATTCAAGACAAAATAGCTAGCGTGAGCCGTAAGCCAAACAATATCTGGAGGCTCGAAGCTACCGCGTTCCTTCTGCTGTGCTCTATGCTGCCGGTGCGGCACATCGCAACACGGCAGGATCGGAAGGGTTCGAACAAATCGAGATTGAGTTCGATCCGTCTTGGCGCGGCAGTGTGCGGCTTCCCGATGGCCCAGTCTCCCGGTGGATAGGTGGCCCCGGAGGCACTGCAGCTAAATCGCTCGCCAGGTTTTGTAGTGAGAACGTGAACGAGGACCTACTTCTTTTAGCGCTACGGCGGTTCTTGGAAGGACGCTTCGAATTACGGGCAAGACGCCCCCATTGGCTTGACGATATAACGCGGCGTCTCAGAGATGACCCAAACCGGACAGTCTCCGACTTGCGCGCTCGGCGGGATTGCACCCTTCTTGGTTGGGAACAGCCTACAGACGTGCAACAGGAGAAGGGCTAATGAATACTACTGCGCGATTCCGCGTCGAGCGCTGTGCTCGGTTGCTACGGGAAACGGACTTGCCGTTTGCCTATATCGCGACAGATGCAGGTTTTTGCGATCAAAGCCCTATGATTCGGACCTTTCGCCGAGTACTCGGGCGTTTGCCCTCGGCCGTACGGGAAGACAAAGAACATTTTAGACACATGTCTGACGTCCGATGATCTGGGGTGAGTCACCATCGTGAGTCTCGAATTTTGTGCATTGGTGAGAAGCTAAAAAACTGATCGCATGATCGTAGTCAAATCGAAAAGGGAGTGGCAGATGATGTGAATACTAGGGGAAAGTGAGGCCCTGTCTAATATGGCCGATGTCCGCCCCCGATTACTCGCCGAGACCTTTGTTCGCCTAAGGGAAGCCGAGGCAAGGTGAGACCGACTGACCCTCTTCGGTACTGCCAAAGACAAACTTGTTGCATTGAGAGATACTCACGTCTCGGACACCCTTGATGATGGATCGACGGCGACTATCTCTCACGTTGTCACGGATCATTGTGCAATTTGTCATTTTGATTAGTCTTGGCAGCTGTGCCCTCATGAGCGCGTCAGCACTTCGAGAGTCGTTTGACATCGTTGTTTTGCAAGCACCCGTACCTGTCGCGATGGAGGACAAGCATCAACTAGTGTATGAAGTCCATCTCACGAATTTCAGCGGAGACCTGTTGCGCTTGCTGACCTTGCGCGTCGTGGATGGAGAAACCCACACTCGAGTGCTGAGTTTCAGCGGTGTTGTTCTCGCAGGACGACTTCACGTGGTGGGTTCAGCGGCTGCGGGCAACCAAGATATATCTACTTCGATTGCCCCAGGTCAGCGAGCTATCGTCTACGTTGAAATTGACTGCCCGCACGGACAAGTTCCACATCTCCTCGACCATGAGATTGAATATCTAGCAGGGAAAGACTCAACTCCGCTCGTCGTTACGGGTGGGCGCATCACCATAGAAAACACGGCTGCTACAGATCTTGGACCGCCAGTAGGAGGTGGAATATGGGTCGCGGTTCACGATCCCGACTGGAGGCGGGGGCACCGCCGGGTTATTTATACCTTGAATGGTCGAGCACGAATACCAGGTAGGTTTGCGATCGATTGGATCCGCGTAGACGAACATGGCCGGACGGCTAAAGGGGACCCCGATACTGTCAGCAATTGGTACGGGTATGGTGCAGATGTATTAGCTATCACCGATGCAACAGTTGTTGCTATCCGCGATCATATGGCGGAAAAAGAGAAGGTTTCCGAGAATCAAAAGCAGTCGCTAGAGGACGCCCCGGGCAACTACGTTGTCTTGGAGTTAGGTGATCATCGGTTTGCTTTTTACGAGCATCTAAAGCCCGGCAGCATACACGTGAGAGTCGGAGACAGCGTTCATCGGGGTCAGGCAATCGCTGCGTTGGGCTTCACAGGAGAGTCCACTGGTCCACATCTTCACTTCCATGTCGCCGACGGTCCCACGCCTCTAGGGGCGGAAGGTATTCCATACGCTTTCGAGCAATTCAGCCTACTCGGGCACTACGTCGATGTCGAAGCACTAGGCTCGGCGAAGTGGCAATCCTTGAACCCTGGCCTGTCGGCATCCCGTACAAATGAACTGCCTTCATCGAACGCGGTCTTGCGGTTCTGGCCAGACGGGGCCGTTTCCTCCCATGGCGGCAATCGCGGCCACGATAATTGCGACGCGCATCCTTAAAGGCTATGAACTGCCAACGTGCGGCCTCGACGCTGAACCAGGAGGTGTCCACGCTTCCTTATTTATGTATCCTTATATAGAGGATATATAGGATATACAGAATGATTTGCCGTTCTCCGCTCGGGTCGTGCCGTCCCGTTTGGCCGTCCGGCCTTTGTTTTCAGCGAGATCGACACTTGTCGAGTCCGGTTGAGTCGCGTCCGGCGAGCGACCTAGAGCCACCTAACAGCAATCGGCGGTTATGCTACTCCCTTAAGATTTACACCGTCATCGAGGAAGTCCCGTTCGCCACGGCGTTCTAGTTGTGCTGATGAACCTCGGGATGATGGGTGTGCCACGGGCCGACTGCTGTCCCAATGAGGATCGTATCTTCATCTGCGGCCATGGTATGGCTCACGTTGGCCGGGACGAACAAGAAACTCCCAACCGGGTAAGACGTGAGGTGCTCAAGGTCGGAGGTCTCGCCGAAACTGACCTTCAATACACCCTGTACGACTGCAACTCTTGCGTCGCTCGAATGGGAGTGAAAGTTATGGAACCCCGCTGGGATGAATGCGGCGTACGTGAAGGCTTCCCCGGCAACATCGCTTCGTCCTTCGAGCACCGACCACTTCGTTCCATCGGAATCAGTCTTCTGCCATTCGATGTTCTTGGCGTTCCAGCCTTGAGGCTGTTTAGTCTGTTCGGCTGGAATACCAGCGAGAAGAATCAAAATAAATATCGATACGATTTTCAAATGCATTTGCATCTCCTTTGTCCGTAGCGCGACGACCGAAAGCGTTCGGCTCGGAGCCAATTTAGTAAGGAAGTAAATCGGCGTCTATCCGAATTGCACTCTCAAACCGGAAATGTCGAACACAAGCGAACCCGGCCCCTTATGGGCACTTGACCGTGTTTCTCTAACTGCTGAGGCGAATCCAAATTTAAAGGTTGAATTCGGACAAAGACTTCAGCGACAACCGCTGTTCAAACTGGGCTTTCCTGCCCATCACAGGGGAGACGCCTGGAATGCTTGTGCACCGCTACGCCTCGCGACGTACCTGGGCGTAGAAGCGTCTAGCTTTTGAACGATTGCAGCAAATCGCCATGCTGCACCGTGGATCCCCATGCCATCCGGCCGCCAATGACACCTTCCGACGGATGTTGCGTGCGTGTTGCATTCGCTGCGGCGATGCCACCAATGACCGTCTCGTCGAACCCCGTCGGAGCGCGGTCGAGCAAACTGTCACGTCCCCCAGAGAGCATCCGTCCTTCGCGCACGACTTGTCCTCAAGCGCAAGCGCGTTCCTCCCCGGCCTCTCTCGATGGTATGTGGACACGTTGGTTCCGCTCTTGGCTGAGAAAATCAGCGACAATCCACGCCGCGCCGGTTATCGCCAAATTCTGCGCGTTGCCGGCCCAGTTGAATATTTTATGCGGATCTGCGAAAGGTGCGGGCAACCAAACCAGCAGCCCGAAGCCAACGAGCATCGCTGTCAGTAATCGAGACGCTAGAAGGGCGGAACGTCCGAGAAGTAAAGCGATGGCCGCCAGCGCAAGCGCAATCGTGGTCGTTACCGCCCAGAACATTTGCCCCGGGGGAATCCATTTTGGAACGAAAGCGGCCGTCCCAGAAAGATAAACGAGTTGTTCGATCGTAAATGAAACGACACAGATTCCGAAAAATGTATATCCGATCCGAGCCGCCCTTCGCGGTCGCCCCGAGTCGCTGGAGCTCCACGACGCGTAAACAATCAATGCTCCCGAGACTAGGGAAAATTGTTCGAAAAAGCTGCCCCAGCGGTCAAAAACCCGCGGTTCCGCCACAATGCGCGGTACCCACAGCAAAGCAAAGATAAGATAGATGCAGCCTAATGCAAAAGCGCCGACGCGGGCCGTTCTCGGCCATTGAATTGCCACGCCCCCAATGATCTGGATCGCAGCCGCAATGTACACGAGCGTCTCGCGGTGAGGAACGTTACCAAGCACCTGGATCTGTTGCCAGCTGTTAAAGTCGCGCCAGACCAAAGAGATGATGCCAAAAGCGATAGCGGCCACACCAAAGGCGTGACGTCCGAGATAGATTCTCGCCATCTCCATCCTAAGCATGGATGATGTTCTGCCACACGGAAGATTTCGACACAATAACCACTCTAGAGTTTAGTCATATAGCCACTCCTGAAGAGGCTCCGTTGAATCTCACCCGTTTCCTTCCATTGCTGGCGCTGGATCCCGACGGCGATACCCGACATATCGCCTCCGTTGTTCAGTATTCGATGTGATTGGCATGAACATCACAACTTGTGCTTCTCCTTCGTGACTGAAGGTACTCCCCGCGCCGCCCGTTAGGGGCGGATTGACGGCAATACGGAAATTGAGACTCAGTCTCGCAGGTAAGTCCGGATGGCTCGGACGGAATCGCAGCAATGGCCACAAGTCAGATGTGATCGCCCGTGTTAGGCACTACTCATGTTTCAGGGCAACCACCGGATCGACTTTCATGGCGCGACGCGCGGGAATGTAGCAGGCCATGAGTGCGACGACCGTTAGCACAATCACCACGACGGCGAACGTGAGGCGATCTGTGGCATTCACGCCGTATAAGATTGTCGTCATTAAGCGTGTCAATCCAGCCGCAGCAACCAGCCCGACCGCAACGCCCGTTAGGGAAAGCCGCGCGCCGTGTCCCAGAACGATTTTTAGTATGTCGCCTCTTTGGGCACCCAGAGCGATGCGGATGCCAATTTCGTTCGCGCGTTGCCCGGCAATGTAGGAAATCACTCCGTAAATTCCGATGCTGGACAGAGCGAGAGCCAGCGCAGCAAACGCGGCTAGCAGAATCATGGCGAATCGCCGCGAGGCGAGCGAGCGCGCGATGACGTTGTCCATGGTTTCCGTATGAAACATAACCGCCTTACTGTCGAACCCACGGAGGGCATCGCGAATGGAGGCAGCGAAGGCGTCTGGCGAACCCTGCGTGCGAATCATGTAGCCAGTGAAGGGAACGAAAGCCTTGGTCAAATCGTCGGGAAGGTGCAGAGCGGAGGCATAGAACTGCGCCTGCGTGCGCGTGTGGGCGAGGTTTTCATCCAAGCCGTACTGCTTGATGTGGCCAACCACCCCGACGATTTCAAGCTGCTTGTACACCAGGTCGAAATTAAGGCGCTTGCCGATGGGATTCTGATCGCCGAAGTGCTTGCGAGCGAACTCTTCGTCAATGACGCAAACGCCCGGGGAATTGGCATCGTCCTGCGCCGTCAGGAAGCGTCCGCGTACGAGCGGGATTTTCATCACTTTCAGGTAATCGGGACCTACGAGATACCACAGAGAGCCGGGCATACTGGTATCCGTCGCGGGCTTCGGTTGTCCATCGATCCAAAAGTTCAGGTTATACCTGTCGCCCATGGGAAATGCCGCATTCATCAGCGAGACTGACTGAACTCCCGGAACAGCGGCAATTTTGTCGGTGAGTTGACGAAAGCTGGCGCGAATTTGCGTCGCGTCGCCGCTGGCGATGGAAGGCGGAAACCCAACGTTGAAGCTGAGCACGTTGTGCGCATCGAAGCCGGGATTGACGTTCCAGAGGCCAACGAGAGTCCGAATGGTGAGTCCCGCGCCAACCAGCAGGACCAGTGTGAGGGCCATCTCGATGACGACGAAGACACCCTGGGTGCGATAACGCGCGCCGCTCGCACCGCGACCTCCTTCTTTGAGAGTTTCGTGCAAATCGGGATGCGAACTTTTGAGCGCTGGGGCGAGCCCGAACAGAACTCCTGCGAGAAGAGAAACGACCAGGGTAAAGAGAAGGACGCGCGGATCAATGCCGATGTTGTCGGCGCGCGGCAAAGTGCTGGGAAGTAAGGACAGCGCGGCCCTGGTTCCCCATGAGGCCAAGAGCAAGCCCAGCGCGCCTCCGGCTGTCGCCATTAACACACTTTCGGTCAATAGTTGGCGGACGACGCGGCCCTGGCTTGCGCCTAGCGCGGCGCGAATCGCAAATTCTCGCGCGCGTCCAGTGGAGCGCGCGAGAAGCAGATTGGCGACGTTAACGCAAGCAATCAGCAGAACGAACCCGACGGCCGCGAGCAACACGAGCAGGAAGGGCCGGATGTTTTGAACCATCTCTTGCATCAGCGGTGTGACCCTGATGCCGTTGTCTTTGTCCGTGTCGGGATAGGTGACGGCGAGATTGTGCGCCATTCCGTCCATATCCTCGCGAGCCTGGGCCAGCGTTACGTCCGGTTTCAGTCGCCCGACAGCATAGATTCCCGGATGGTATTTGCGATCCTGCATCCACGGGTTCTTGTCGGCACCGATTGGAAGGTAGACATCGCTGAGGCGAAAGGAAATGTTCTCGCAACAAAAATAGAAATTCTCAGGAAGGATGCCGACAACGGTGTAGTCCGTACCGTCAAGATCGATGGCTTTGCCGACGACGTCCGGCGAGCCGCCGAATTTTGTTTTCCAGAAGCCGCCGCTCAGAATGACGGCGGGCGGTCCGTTCAATTGGTCTTCCACACTCGACAGAGTGCGGCCGAGAATGGGAGTGACGCCGAGCGTGGAGAAAAAGGTGGAAGAAACTTCTGTGACGGAGACACGCTCCGCTTCGCCCTGGCCGAAAAGGTTGGCGCTGACCAAGGATTCGTAGGCTGCGAGCGAAGCGAAAGAATGATTCTCCCGCGCCACGTCGAGAAAATCGGGATAAGAGAGCCAGGTTTCGAGGGAAGTGGGGGTCCCGTTGCATACAGTGACAACCCGCTCCGGGTCCGGGTAGGGTAGCGGATTAAGGAGCACGCCATTCACCACAGAAAAGATAGCGGTGTTGGCGCCGATACCGAGAGCGAGAGTGAGGATGGCAATGGCTGTGAAACCTGGGGATTTGCACAGCACGCGGATGCCATGACGGAGGTCTTGCAGCATGGTATCGAGGAAATGCGTGCCAAGCTCTTCGCGGCACTCTTCCTTGAACTTTTGATAGCCACCAAATTCGGTGCGCGCGCGCCGCTCGGCTTCCGCTCGAGGCAACCCAGACCGTTCGAGATCATCCGCACGATCTCGAATGTGCGACCGCAACTCCTCTTCCATTTCACCTTCGACATACGAGCGACGAAAAAAAGCGGAAGCAAAAGATCGCAGCGTGGCGATGAGTTTCATATTTCCTCCGGCTGTGTGCCGAGAGCAGACGCAATTGCGGCGACGAGTCTATTCCACCCGTCGGCCTCTTCACGCAGACGCTTGCGGCCTGCGGAGGTCAGCTCGTAAAACTTCGCGCGACGATTGTTGTCCGATGTGCCCCAACTAGCTTTGAGTAGTCCCTGTCGTACGAGGCGAAATAGAGCAGGATAGAGCGCCCCTTGCTCGATGAGCAGTGCGCGGCGGGAAATTTGCTCGATGCGTAACAAGATGCCGTAGCCATGGAGTGGACCGAGCGAGACGGCTTTCAGAATGAGGAGATCGAGCGTGCCTGGAAGAATCTGAGCTTGACTTCGTGCGCCGGGCATCGTGCCTCCTAAGATGATTAGGAGACTATAACACGCTCTCCTAAGTTGTCAAGGAAAGCAGGTGCGGAGGCCGAAGGACCTACCAGGCACTATCACTCGACGTTCTCCTTGACAGCCTAGGAGAGTCTCGTATACTCCTAGTGCGTCTAGGAGAATGCGCTTCAATGGGTAAACAGATGGACTTGTTGCAAGGAACGCTGGACATGCTGATTCTCAAAGCCGTATCACTGGGACCACTGCACGGATACGGGGTCTTGCTGCGCATCCAGCAGATTTCGAAAGAACGGCTAGAGATTCAGCAAGGGTCGCTTTATCCCGCGTTGTATCGCCTGGAACACCACGGCAGGATAACGAGCGAATGGGGCGAGTCGGAAAATAAGCGCAAGGCGAAATATTATCGGCTGACCGCAGCCGGAAGACGCAAATTGGAAACGGAAGCCGAGAAGTGGAACGTGATGGCCGATGTCATCGCGGGAATCCTGAAGAGCAAGCCCGAACAAGTATGATGCTTTGGAACCGCTTTCGGTCCTGGTTGCGTGCATGTGTGGGACGGCCCCGGATGGAACGCGAGATGGATGCCGAATTGCGCTTTCACATCAACGCGTTTACGGAAGATTTGATGCGCAATGGCATGCCGCGCGAAGAGGCTCAGCGGCGCGCGAATATGGAGTTTGGCGGCATCGAACGCACAAAAGAAGAATGTCGAGAGGCGCGCGGTGTCAGCTTCACGGAAACACTCCTGCAGGATCTCCGGTACAGCCTGCGGATGTTGCGCAAGAATCCCGGCTTCACATTGACAGCCGCATTCACACTTGCCCTAGGTATTGGTGCCAACACCGCCATGTTCAGCGTCACCAACGCTGTTCTCCTTCGTCCTCTGCCCTATCCAGATTCCCATCAATTGGTTTTCACGTTCCTTGCTGACGCCACGGGGTCGTCCTCGAGGAGCAGCTACGGCACAGCGGACTACCTCGCAACTCGCGACAACCAGAGATCGTTTTCTCATTTTGCAGCCGTCGGCCTCGGGCTGAATTCTTTTACCTACACCGGCGCCGGCGAACCGCAACGCGTTCGCGGAACTCCCGCGACCGGAGAATTCTTCGCAGCTCTGGGAGTACAGGCCCTCCTGGGGCGTACCTTCAGCCCAGCCAGCGAAGCTCCAGGCCAACCGCGTGAAGTTGTTCTCAGTTTTCGATTCTGGCAATCGCAGTTTGGCGGTGACCCCCTCGTAATCGGGCGATCCATGCTGCTTGACGGCCAACCGCATTCCGTCGTCGGTGTTATGCCCTCGGACTTCCACTTCGGTCGCAGTGACAATGACGAAATCTGGCCACTGCTTCAGCTCAGTTCCATCGAGGTTCGCCCCCCTTACTGGATTGCGCCATTCGGCCGCCTCAAACCGGGCGTGACGCTTGCCCAGGCAGAAGCCGATCTCTCGCGTATCGCTGAGCATGAACAGCACCTCTTTCCAAAATCTTCCTACGATCGTGTAGGCATCGTCCCGATGAAAGCATTTCTAATCGGCGACTCGCGCATAGCCCTGCTTCTACTGCAAGGCTGCGTTCTCGCGGTGCTGCTCATCGCCATCGTCAACGTCGCCAATCTTCAAGTCGCTCGGGCTACTGCTCGCGAGCGGGAGTTCGCCATTCGCACTGCTCTCGGTGCAGAACGGAGCCGATTAGCCCGCCAGCTTCTCACGGAGAGCCTTGTTCTCGCAGCGATTGGCGGCGCCGCCGGATTTGCCCTCGCGCAGTGGGGCGTACACGCGGTGCATGCACTCGCTTCTGACGCCCTTCCCCGCATGAGTGAAGTCACGGTGGACTCACGCGTCCTCTTGGTCAGCACGGCACTTTCGGTGGCCAGCGGTATTCTCTTCGGACTGGTACCGGTCTTTCGGGGACCTGCAAGCCGCGTAGGTCAGGATCTTAAAAGTACCATCGGCTCGGGCGAGCCAGCCGCTCGCCATCGCCTTCTCGGTATCCTTGTCGTCGCTGAATTTTCTCTAGCGGTGATCCTGCTGACCGGCGCGGGCTTGCTGGCTCGCAGTTTCGAGCGGCTACTCTCGGCAACGCCAGGATTTTCGCCGCAACATTTGATCACCATGCAGTTGGCACTCCCGGATGCTCGGTATCCCCAGGAATCACAGGTTGCCGACTTCTATCGTCGTCTCATTGCGCAACTCGAGGCCCTTCCCGGCGTGCAGTCGGCCAGCATTTCCATGTCGCTTCCGCCAAATCTTCTCGCATTGCAAAACCCGTTTCGAACGCAAAGTGAGCCCCTTGTTCCCGGCCAGGAGTTGCATCCAGCTGAGGAGATGACGGTCAGCCCAGGCTACTTCCGCACGTTGGGAGTTCCTCTGATTGCGGGGCGCTTCTTCGTCGACGCCGATTGGGCTCGCTCGGATCAGATCCTGATCATCAACCAGACTCTGGCCAAGCAATACTTTCCGAACCAAGATGCTGTCGGCCAGCGCCTGCAAACCGGCGATGCTGACGAGCGCTCGCCATGGGAGACGATTGTAGGCGTCGTCGGCGACGTGAAATATCAGGGTCTCGACGCGAAGCCGGAGCCCACTATCTATGTTCCATACTTCGAGAAAGGTTGGACCTCCTGGTCGCGAGAAATGTTTCTCGTCCTTCGCTCCTCTTCCAGCGAAGCCGCGCTCATGCCTGCCGTGCGCGAAGCGGTTTGGTCCATGGACAAGCAGCTGCCCATCGCGTCCGTTCGCACAATGGATGCCTTACTCGCAAATTCCATCGGCCAACCCCGGTTTCGTACTGTCCTGCTTGGCTTGTTTGCAGCGCTCTCGTTGATTCTTGCCGCAGCGGGAATCTATGGCGTAGTTTCCTATTCCGTTCTGCAACGCACTTCCGAATTCGGCATTCGCATGGCGCTCGGTGCGGACCACAGTGATGTCCTCCGCCTAGTTCTCGCTCGTGGCGCCAAACTCGCCTTGTTGGGTATAGCCATCGGCGCTCCGGCGGCCTTTATGCTCACTCGCTTCATGTCCAGTCTTCTCTTCGGAATTGCTCCCGGTGATCCATTTACCTTCGCGGGTGTCACTGGGCTCCTGCTGCTCGTGGCCATTTCCGCGTGTTACATTCCGGCTCGCCGCGCCATGCGCATCGATCCGATAGCGGCGTTGAGGTACGAGTAGTTCAAATCAGATGGCCGGTGCGGGCCTCCACGATGATGTGGATGGTCGCCGCATCTAGCCCCAGTGTCCGGTTTCCGTCCAGTATCGCGACGTATTCCAAGGTGTAGTTCCGCCCGAAGGAGGTACAGATCGAACATGTCCGATAACCCGGTTGGAGCGTCTGCGGTGGTCAGTCACGCTGTTTTGGAGCGAACCGCTCCGAGAAGAGGGCGAGTGCGAGCTCCGGCGAGAACTTGTCTACGAAGACGAGATCACACTTTCGCCGCAACCCTTCCCTCCGCGCTCTGGCGATCCAGGAAACATCATTAAAAAAAAGGGCGGCCCCGCGGGAGCCGCCCAATCCAGATTCTATTTCGATCAACTAGTTCGACGAACCAGCTTTTTGTGTTCGCGCTTCACCCTCGTCATGAATCGCGCCCTTCACTTTCGATAGAACTTCAGGCGGAATACTTTCCATGTGATGGTCTGTCTTCGCGTGTTCCGCGGCTTTCCTTAGGACTTCGTGTTCAGAATCGGCTCTTATCTCGGTCTTGCATCCGGGAACGACATCACCACACTTCAGAACTTTTGCCATGTTGCCTCCTTTTCAAATGAGTTTGACCGTGCGAACCTCCAGCAAGTCCCATATCGCTGAAAGCTCACAATGTCTCGGCGAACCAACCCTAGTGTGCTGGCCGATCGTGTCGAGTCCTTCTCTGGCGCAGAGACCAACGGATAAACCAAGACGCCGCTGAACGAGAGATATGCTAAGCGGGAACTCTAAGGTCGCATCCACCATGGTTTCCTCCAGGGGATCAAAGAAAGCATAAGACTCAAGAACGTAGGAAACCATACCCTCATTACCGTAGCTTGCCTACAAACGCCGCCTACGAGATGCTCGCAGGTCGCAGGGAAGAGTCGTTCGAAGATAGCGTTCGGCGAACTTCGAAGTGTTTCTGGACTGTGGCGACCACGTCGGGCGAGTGCTTCCGAACGAATCGTTTGGAACGCCTTCCGAACAAACTTCAGCATAAAACAAAGCTAGTATTGTAATGATTCTAATACACCGATTAGTGAATGATCCATACTGGCAACACCCAGTATTGTAGGAGGGACTGGGGGTATGAGTTGCGTACATCGTCGTTATCCGGTCGAGAGACCGAAGTGTCGTGCTTGGTGGCAGAAGGCATGGCAAATCGTGCCATCGCCGAAAGGCTTGGCATCAGGCACGCACCGTGGAAGCGCATCGAAGCCGTGTTATGTCGAAGCTGAATTTGTCTTCCCTGGCCGATCTGGTGCGATATGCTGTGCGGAATCATCTGGTAGACCCATAGACGGATCGATTCGCGAAGAGCGAATTCAGTCGGCAGATCCATGGAACGCATTCGGCGTGTCGATTACAGACAGTTCTACAACTTGAAGTGGTCCTTGAGGCCTCGCGGTCGTTATGAAGATGGCCTTACCAGCTTGCGACCTTTCGCATGCCACAGTTTGGATGATCGCTCCCGAAACTATCGCGGAAACCACCCTAGCGACTCTTCACAGGCAATTCCAGGAATGACGATCGCTCTGCCTCCCGATACACGGTCCAGGTAGGGTTGCCCGTGACTGGATACCGCTGGAACAAACTTGCATCCGCACCTGCAAGAGCGATTCGAATCGAGTGTCCCTTGCGCAACAACACTGATGTCGGGAGCAGTGAGAACCGAATCGTCGCGACCTCGCCAGGTATCATGGGTTCTGAGTCCGCCCGTAGAAAACTGTGCGCCGGGCCTAGCGGCTCGTACAGTAAGCCCTTCGGATCCACTTCCTTTCGATGGATGACACGGAGTATTCCCTCATCGAGATAGATCACTTGTCCGCTTGGCGCAATATCTTCTAAGTAGGCGTGAATCGCGCCATCGGTTGTAGTGGAAGCCATCTCGACCGTGAGTACCGGTGAGCCGGTGACCTCGAGATCGGCCTTGAGCGGTGCACTCGTGTATGTCAGAAGTTTCTTGTCTTCCGTCTCGCGATCTGGATACGCCACGTCTCCGCCGCCGAGTTGAGTATGCCAACGTGTCTGCGTGCCACTCGATGCCGTGAAATCGACGGTGTAGGAGTCAGCGCCTCCTCGTGTCGCAGGGGCAGACAACGTCAGGGTCTTTCCTTCCGCGAAGTAGAGCCGCTCATTCAATAACCCTTCCGGTGGCCAAATATCGGTCGTGTGCCACTTTCCCTCGCCCATGGTGTAATACTGAATGGAAGATTTGATCTTCGCCTGCCCCTCACTGCGAAGTGTCTGTTCGAAGAACTCTGCCTCCATTTTAAATTGCTCCTCTTCCGACGGCACTGGCGGCAGATGCTGCGCCGCAAACGGATCCACGTTGAAGCCGCCTCCATGGGAGAGCGGCCCGATCACCACTAGTTGGTGATTTGAGAAAGTGCGGTATCGAATGAGCGCACCTTGACACGAATTGGCGTCCAACCAGCCGCACCACACCATCATCGGCACATTTGATGCTTCGATTCGCTTGCGCAGACCGTAGGGACTTATGTCGCCAAAACGAATGGCATCCGACTCGGTGGCCAACACATCATCTCGGAACTCCGCCCTGCCCACTGCCTCCGCTACGTTCCTGTTGTGATGCTCTCTTAAGAGTCGCGCGAGATGTTTCCCATCCCGGTCGGCGTCGACCCGCCGGACTCCAGGAGTCATCCATCGATCTCTCCAGCAGTCCCATCCCTTCACCTCATCGGCGCCGCACACGTCGTCGCGGTCCAACGCTGCCACCAATTTGCTCCAGTGCTCGATCAGTCCGCGGAGCGCGACGCCGCCCGGCTGGATGAGAGCCTGGGAATCGAAGTCGTCGTAGAGGGGCATCACGGCATGGATGGCCGGCTGACTAGTCGCAGCCGCCAATTCCGCTGTATTGCCGTCGTACGAGACTCCGAAAGTTCCCACGCGCCCATTGGACCAGGCTTGTTGCGCTGTCCACGCCGCCACTTCAGCCATATCTGTTATTTCGGATGGTGAGTATTCCACGGCGCGGTGTCCACCCGAGGCTCCGCTTCCTCGCGCGTCCACAAGAATCACTGCGAACCGTCGACCGTTAAAGTACGCTCCTAGCTCGTCCACCAGGTTCGACAGACTGACCATGCGCAACGCCACCAACAAGCGCAGTCCCCATCCTATCTGTGGATCTCGCCAATATCGGGTGGTCCGCATCAGAACCGGCACACGCTCACCAGGTCTTAAGTCGGGAGGAAGGAGAATGGTTACGGCGATGTCTACGCCGTCGCGCATCTTGACGTAGACCGAAGTGCTCTGGCGATACCCGGCGGGTGTCATTTCCGAGCCAGGAAGCTTCGTAACTGCAGTCGCAATGGCCACACACGCAGCCGCTCCCAACGATGCCATTAACAATCCCCGTCCGATCCACTTTGCCCGTGGCCGCACTTCTTTGCCTCACTCCGCACGATGTCTTCGAACTCGTTTCGCCGGATGCTTGTTTGGTTTTCGAGACCGTTGCTGCATCCGCCGTTTGGTTCTTGGCTCCGAAAGCGACTCAAGTAACAACTGTGCAATCTCAGGAAAACGCTTGCGTGACTCAGGCACACGTTGGCCACGAGCCACAAAGCCGAGCCATACCAAATAGAAAAGTTCAATTCGGTCGCGACCGCCCATGAAATGTTTCAACAACTCAATTCGCTCCTCCTCGGCCCTGTTCACTCGGCGAGCGACTGCTCGATCCACGGATGCCCAGGCAAAAATCGCCGCATCCGACGGCGCCTTCCCCGCTTCGCTCAGCTTCGCGCGCTGCTCCAGCAAACGCACCAACCTATGGACTTTTTTACGCTCATCTCCGCGTCCCGCTTGCGAGAGGATCTCCGCCACCTCACTCTCCCACTCACGGAGCAATAATTCGAGCAACTCGTCACGGTCCTGGAAGTGCCAGTAAAAGCTGCCCTTCGTAACTCCGAGAGCGCGCGCGAGTTTTTCGACTCGCACCGCTTCCGTGCCGCCTCGCAGCAATGCCACCCTGGCCGCGTGAAGCCAGTCTCCTCGTCCAAGCTCGTCTACCATACGGTGCCGTATGGTAGAATGAATCCTATCGAGTGTCAATACGGCGCCGTATGGTAGAAATAGCCGCAAATACTGTCCATGGTGAGGCTGCCCAGCAAATTCGGCATGTCCCGGACGAATCGCAGGCCGTCCTTGAGCTGAGCTACCATGCTTTCGGTGGCCATCGCAGGCACGTGCACGTCTCGCAAGGCCAGGATCGCTGCGATCACAAACAAGAAAGAAATGCTGTTCAAACCGAAGCACGCAACCAAGCCGAACGCCGCGAGAGTCGCACCCGCGACAAAGGGACCAATAACGCTCGCGAGGTTGAACTGATTCCTGCTCTCTCGTTTAGTCGAAATCGTGAAGGCCGTCGTTGGCGACCAAGAAGTCTAGCGACGCTTATCGATAGGGCGGCCCAGTCACGAAACGCGTTCGCCCACTCACAACCATAGACTCGTTCCTATGGCTTTGAGTGTTGCGCTCGGTCTTCCGGTACCATCGGCTCGGCTCATCACTCATAGGGGCGTTCAGCGCGTGACCATCCTTCATATTCCTCCTCGGGCCGGTCGCACGCCCGCCTTATTCTGCTTCCACTAAACGCATTGTTACACCGATGACCCGACCGACAATCTCCGCTTCCCGCGGATACGAGAAGCGCAGCACCTCGCATTTCGACTTGGGATGTGGTACCGCGGACAAATAGCCATCGCTCAGCTCACACCAACTGCACAAAAACCCCCCGCGCAGTTCTACGAAGAAGATCGGACGGTCATCCTCGTCTTTCCAGGCTCTTGGCAGGATTTTGCGTTGGTTCTGATCGATCTGAACGATTGAGCCCGGACGGATGATGGGAAACATCCGGTTGTCCGACATGCCGACAAATCCATAGACTCCGTTTCGTAGGTCCAGATGTTGAATCAGTCGAATAGGAATTTCGCCCCAAATTTCCACCAGTCGCGACAGAAGATTCGTCCTGTCGAGGCGCAGTTCTTCGCGCGATTCTAAGGGGACCGTGATCGTTTCTTGCAGTTCACTGGTCCCAGGCGCGAGTTGCGTCTTCGGTGGAGCGAACATCGCTTGGTCCCGGTCGAAGTCACTGAGGTTGCATCCGAACAGACTGAAGATGCTCGACCAATGCACTCGATAGATCGTCCCAAGCGCGTATAGTTTGAAGAAGCTCAGCTTGTGGGAACCGTTCTCGATGTTGTTCAGCCAGCCGCGCGAGATAAAGTAGTCTTGGTTTTGTTTCCGCTTCGCCAGCCGCTTGCTGCGCGCTTCGACTTCCCGCAAGGTCAAGCCACACTGCTCGCGCAGCTGTTTCAACTTCGTGCCTGCCTGCGCGGTTGGCGCGCCTGGGTCCATTGCCGTATTAGACTAAATACCCTACCGGTTACTACCCTCCACTTCAATCACTAATAATAATTAACACGCGTCTAGCGACGATTTCAGATTGCTGTCTGTGTGTCCGGGATTCCGGACAGAGAAGGATGTCTGCAATAACGGCCAAATCTCGTTTTTCTCGCTCCGCCAGTTCGTTTCCACTTGCACTAGGCGCCATGCCTCCCGCCCTTCGGCGCCGCCCATCCGAACTGGTCGCCATAACACGCTCGATCTTCGCTAAGCGCGGTTTTACACTTGCCGACATCGCCCGCCAATCTCGGATTCGCTTTCCCGGTAATCCCCGGTTCCGCATCCCACCCAACTTCTACGATGCTCTGCGCCGCGCTTCGTTCAGTCCGAGCCTGCACCAGCTCTACGCGTTGAGCGTGTTGACCGGTTATAAGCTCGCCGACTGGTTATGCGTCTACGGGTTCTCCTTCGACGATGCGGCCCGATTCCAGGCGCGCTTTCCCCGGTATCGCACGGCGGAACTGGACGCTCGCGCGTATGACTCCAGTGCCAACGTTTCCTGGTTTGAAGAAGCGCAAAGCATCGCTCTCGGAACGGAATTGACTCCCTTAAGTCAGTGGCTCTTCGGAAAAACCATCCGGCCTCTTGCTTCACTCACAGATCGTGCGGCTGTGTCCTTTCGCTACCTTAAGATCGGGTCCCGAGATGCCTACGCTTTTCCGGACCTGTTGCCCGGCAGCATTGTCCGCGTCAATGTTCGCTATCCCCCCGACCAGTTGCTTGCCCCGGACAATGCGAACCACATTCTGGCAATCGAACGAGTCGACGGCATTTTCTGCGGCAGGGTTCGGAACGTGGGGCGGGGTCGAGTTGTCCTGTGCTCCAGACAACTTCCCTACGCTCCGATCGAATTGAAGCTGGGAAGCGAGGCGAAAATCGTCGGATACGTCGACATGGAGATTCGTCGACTCGAACCGGTTGAGATTCCTGAAGTGCAGGCCAGTTGGAAACCACCCGCAGCGCGCAGCGGGCTTGCGACAGAGGCCAAACGAATTGGTGAGGTGGCGCGTCGCGCCCGGATGCGTTCTTCTCTATCGTTCCGTGAAGTATCCGAACGCACCGCGGAAATCGCTCGAGTGCTTCAACACCCGAACTACTTTTGCGCACCGGGAGCTCTGTCTGACCTCGAGGCACGAGACGTGTTTCCGCGGCATATTCATAAGCTGATTTCCTTGAGTGCCGTCTATGGTGTTTCTGTCGCCGAGTTAGCCGAGCTTGCAGGGCTACCCTTGGAGCAAGCAGGGCAGGAGGTTATTTCCGCTGAGTTGAAATACGCCTCCCATCGAGAGGCCGCGAAATCTACGCATTCCAGTTCGCCGTTCCTGCAGGCAGTGGCGGAGGAATTCGACGAAATTCCTTTTTTTCTGCGAAAAGCTCTGCCCGCGATTCTCGGACTGCCGAATCTATCGGTCCGCGACCTCTTTTGGGCCGGGGCCACTGAAAACTTGGTGCATCCGTACTTGAGAGACGCCGCTTTTCTCGCCGTCAACCGCAAGATCAAGACGCCGGTACCCTCGCTTTCCTTGCCCGTTTGGGCGCAACCCCTCTATGTTCTGGAACTGCGGGATGGAAAGCGGCTGTGCGCTACCTGCAGCCTCCAAAACGGCACCCTTCTCGTCCGTTTATGCACAACGGTGCCGGGCGATCTTCGCCTGCGTCATCGTGACGAAGTGGAAATTGTCGGGAAAGTAGTAGCCGTCGCGCGCCGGTTGCGCCCTCCCGATAAAGACGGGTGAGCGCCGGTCGGCCCCTTCGCACCCGGGAGGGCGTAGGTCACAAGGGCGAACGATCACTCCCGTGCTGAAATCGCGCACGACTCGCGGCGGTGCCGCCTGCCGTGCATTTATTCACTGACTTCGTATTCGCGAATATTTCCGGAAGCTTCTGGAAAGCGACATCTGCATCTGGCACGTTGCTCCCCAGACGGAAGCGGCAAATCGTCGCCGCCCGCGGGAAGGTCCCATGTCCTCTGCATCCGACCGGCTCCGGAGTGCGTCCACACCCGACGGCAGCGTCGTTCTCAATGTTGAAAACGGAGCGATGTTTCGGCTCAACCCTGTCGGTTCGCTCATCTTGACCCTGCTGAACACGGGCACTCCCATTCCTCAGGTTCTCGAAGAAATCAGCCGCCAGTGCCATGTCGAAGTCGAAACCATACGGGAGGACGTGCTGGATTTTCTCCGTACGCTCGATGCCTTCGGACTCCTCGATCGGAACGCGACCGAGTCCCGCCGTTGATGCCGGAGATGAACGATGCCTCAAACTCCATCGATTCCGTTCGAAACGCGAAAGCTGGTCCTATTTCACCCCGCTCGTTCGGAATTCCTTTTGCTAAGCACGTCCCGCGGATTTTCTCTGCCCGAAGTGTCGATTCCTTCTCGCGAACGCGCGACGGCGAATGTGAATGCGGCGATCCATCGGATGTGGAACTTGGATGTTCTCTCGATCGGCGAAATCGCTTCCGAAAGCATCACTGGCATACCGCTCGCATGCAAATATGAGGTCGTCGAACTTCTGTCAGGAAAAGAGTTGCCGCCAGAGGGCCTGACGGCTAAGCCCACATCGGCGCTTAGGGCGGGCTCTTTCTTGCAACGTGAGGATTTCTCCGTTCTCGAAAGGATCGCAGCGAGTGACGGCCCTCTTCCGTTGTGTGGCCAATCCGGTCCTTTCTCGTCCTTTGGCTGGTTTGATGAATTGCAGAACTGGCTCGAGCGGGTTCTGCCGGCCTTTGGACTGCGCCGCACCGGCCGGTTTGAGCAGTTCAACGCAGGCTCCTCTTTTTCTCTAATTCGATTCGAAACAAACCGGGACGCAGTGTGGTTCAAAGCCGTGGGACCTCCCAATGTGCGGGAGTATGCGATCACTCAAGAGCTGTCGGTGACGATGCCGCGTTACTCGCCCACCGTTCTCGCCTCTTGTCCGGAGTGGCATGCTTGGCTGTCGCTTGAAGCTCAGGGAGAACTGCTCTCTCAGTCCGAGGACGTGACGAAATGGCAAACGACAGTAGCGGCGCTCGCCAAGTTGCAAATCGACTCCATCCGCCACGTCCCTCAGATTCTCGCGGCAGGTGCGCGCGACATGCGCATTCCGGTTTTGTGGGAGCAGTCGCAGCGTTTCTTCGAGATCCTCGAACTTTTGATGGGCCAACAAACGAAGACCTCACCGGCACCTCTCTCCGCCGGTGAACTTCGCTCTCTTCGTCAGAATGTGCGGGATATTCTCCTCCGGCTGAGGGATGTAAACATTCCCGACACCCTCGGACATTTCGACCTGAATCCGGGTAACGTCGTTGTTTCGCCAACGAACTGCACTTTTCTCGACTGGTCGGAAGCGGTCGTGGTTCCACCGCTTCTCACGCTGCAATATCTTCTCGAGTATTTCCATCTTGCGCTGCCAATGGAAGGCCACAACGAAGCGGGATTTATCGCCTCGTATGCCGATGCCTGGGACACGATCGCTGGAAAAACGAAAGTTCTGGCGGCAATGCCGTTCATCCCGGCTGCGACGGTATATGCCTACAGCGCTCTTGTACTTGCCGACCGAGACATGGATTTCATCGAACAGCCTCGCACGGCTTCCTGCGTGCGTGGCCTCGCCCGCCGACTGCATCGCGAGATCGCGCTCTTGCACAAGACGATGGCGGCCACCTGAAAAGCGGGGCAGCAGGAAGAAGGAAGTGATTCATGTTCTGGCGACTAGGAAGAGCCTATGCACAACTTGTCCGGTTCGAGCAGTACTTGCGCCACAACCAGTTCAACCGACTTTATGAACGGGTCCGAAGTTGCCCGATAAGAAATACCCGCCCGCACAGGGCAACGCAGGATGAAATTTGCCGTGCGGTGAATCTTGCCTGCGTTCTTTATTTCAAAGAGGTTCTGTGCCTGCAGCGCGCCGCAACCACGACCTGCCTTCTCCGGCAAGGCGGGATCCCCGCCCAGATGGTGATCGGTGTCCAGCCACTTCCTTTCAGCGCGCACGCTTGGGTTGAAGTAGAAGGAGTCGTTGTAAATGACAAGCTTTATACGCCGGATCTGTACAGCGTTTTGTCGCGATGCTGAGCTAGTCAGAAACTGGAGAGTGCGTTATGAACGTTCAATTCGGCTTGTGGAATGTCGATGGGAGCGCCGTGACACCCGCGCACATTTCACGGATCAAATCCATTATTGATCTTTCATCGACCGACAACTGCTGGGAATTTGCCGACTCGGACATCCACCTTCTCCATTTCCGCGAAAACGGGGAACCTTCTACGGACCAGCCGTTTCTCACGGATCCAGGGAACGTAATTCTCTGGGATGGACGCCTCGACAACCGGCCCGAGCTTGCAGGCGCATTGAACAAAGAGTGCTTGCGCGATGCGACCGACTTGGAAATTGTGGCGTGCGCCTACCAACGTTGGGGAACCAGGGCGTTTGCGAAACTGATCGGCGACTGGGCGCTGAGTATCTGGAACCGACGCGAACGCACGCTGATTCTTGCCAAAGATTTTCTGGGATCCAAGCCGCTCTATTATTCAACAGAACATGGTGTCCTACGCTGGAGCAGTCTTCTCGAACCTCTCGTTCTTGCAGCAACAGAATCACCTGTCTTGAGCGAGGAGTATATCGCGGGATGGTTTTCCCGATTCCCCGCTTCCCACTTAACCCCTTACCGCGGCATCCACGCAGTTCCCCCATCCTCGTATGCACTGTTCTGCGACGACAAACAGATCGTGCGCACCTACTGGGCGTTCGACACCACAAAGGGAATTTTCTACAAGACCGCACGCGAGTACGAAGAACATTTTCTCGCCCTTTTCGAGAAATCCGTAGCACGCCGGCTCCGGTCGCCGGCGCCCGTTCTAGCGGAACTCAGCGGCGGTATGGACTCCAGTTCTATCGTCTGCATGGCGGACCATCTCCTCGCCCGTGGCATGGCCGAAACACCGAGACTCGACACGATCTCCTACTACGATGACACGGAGCCCAACTGGAATGAGAGCGCGTACTTCAAGATCGTAGAACGGCGCCGCAACCGCGCCGGTCTCCATCTCCCTGTCAACTTCCGAAAGAACGTGAATCCCGTTTTTCCAGGGGAACGTTTTGCGGCGACTCCCGGGTCGGGTGCGGGCTTCAATGAAAACGAGCTGTACGCCGCCTATCTTCAAACGGGGCGATACCAAGTCTTGTTGCAGGGTCTGGGGGGAGACGAAGTGCTTGGAGGGATTCCGGCACCTTCGCCGGAGTTAGGGGACCTGCTGGCCTCGGGACGACTCATTTCCTTCACCAGGGCTCTGGTGGCGTGGGCGTTGGTCGGGCGGACGCCGGTAGTCCGTTTGTTGGCGGATGCTTGCCGAGAACTTTTCCCCATTCCCTTTGGAAGCTACCGGTCCCGGCCTGTGCCGTGGCTACAGGCAAACTTCCTTCAACGTAATCGCCACGTGCTACAAGGCTATGAACGATCCGGCGATTTCAGTACTCGTCCCAGCTTGCGAGCAAACATATCCGCGTTGGAGGGTCTGCGTCGCCACATTGGCTGCTTAGCTCCGACAGCCGGTCACGATCTTGAAAGACGCTATGTCTATCTCGACAGAGATTTGCTCGAGTACCTTTATGCTATTCCCCGCGAGCAACTGATCCGCCCAAACGAACGGCGATCCTTGATGCGTCGCGCGTTGCGGGGAATGGTCCCCGACGAAATTCTCGACCGTAAGAGGAAGGCGTTCATTTCTCGCGCCCCTGTCGTGGCGATCCAGGGGGACTTGGAGCGCTTGATGCGCGACACAAGTCAGATGGTTTCGAGCGACTTAGGAATTGTTGACAAGCAGAAGTTTCAGCAACACTTAAAACAAATCGCCGAAGGTCAGTCTGTTCCGGTTGTACCTCTCCTCCGAACTCTTCTCGTGGAGGCATGGCTTCGCCACATCTCGCACTGGACTACTTGTTGCAAATATCCCTTCTCATTTCTCCACCATTTACAGACTCAGGCGTACACGCCTCGTAATACACGGTATTCCCTCAGCTGATGGAAACTCTGAAATGAAAGGAGGTGATTGACGTGAAATACGAAAAGCCCCAAGTTGCCAGTTTGCCGAATGCCCTGGAAAGTATCTTGGCAGCCTCTCTTATGAAGGGAGACGACCACAGCGACGGCCCAGGCAGTAAGCAGATCACGGTTGCTGCTTATACGTCCGACGAAGAGTGAACCCTATGGCAGCCGGGGCATGCGTAACGGTGCCCCGGCTTGCCAGAATCCGCTGTTTCTGCAAACCCACATGCGTTCTTGAACCGTTCTGAACACTATGGTCCATATTATATTCCGCAATGAGTTAACGAAACCTGATCGTACTCGTTCACACTTGGCGATCATACATGTGGCAAATGAATTCCAATTTTCCGGCGGCCAATACGGGCACGGATCTTCTATATGATAACGATGCAGCACTCATCGCCGGGACCGGGTCTGCCGGGGCAATGCTAGCGGGTGAGCGCCATCACCAGTTGCGGGCAGTGTTTTGATGGGGATTTCTGAACCCGAACCTAGGCCGTGGTTGCCATTGTCTGATTGAGATTTGCAGGCGCTGAAACTTCGCCGGTAATCCCGTTTACCGAGAGTTGACCAAGCAAGGTAGACTCGAAAACATGCAACGATCCATCCTTCTTCGCCACGCAGAGGCCTCTGACTATTTATCGATCATCACAATATTAGATAGTTGGTGGGGTGGTCGGCACATGAGTGATATGCTCCCAAAGCTTTTCTTCACGCATTTCCGACCTACCAGTTTTGTTGCTGAGTGTGAGGGCAACATCGTTGGATTCATTGTGGGATTTGTGTCCCAGACCTCATCCGCCGAGGCATACATTCACTTTGTTGGAGTGAGCCCGGATTTTCGAAAGGGCGGACTCGGCCGCACTCTATATGAGAAGTTTTTCGAGGTTACGTCGAAACTTGGATGTCAAGTGGTTCGTTGTGTTACTTCCCCGGTTAACAAAAGCTCCATCTCGTTCCACCAACGCATGGGTTTTGTGGCCGAACCAGGCGACAAAACCGTGGATGGCATTTCAGTGTTTGAAAATTATGACGGAGAGGGGGAAGACCGTGTACTGTTCCTGAAACGCTTGAATGCGATTGAAGCCGTCTGCCAACTGAACGAGCATGAACTCTTCCGACTACCCGTTAATCAGACTTGTAACGGGGGAACGGGACGCGGCGGCGTCATGGCTGCGTATACAAAGTGCCAACAGTGCAAGCGACGAACTTCGCCCCGCTCTTCGAATTCCCTAACTCATCCTGGCTTAGTTGCCAAAGTGCGCACGATCACCCATTGGCCTGCGCGCTTCTTGAGAAGATCCATAAAAACAAACTGACCACTAATGTCTTTTCCGTCTTGAATCCTGTTTTCCGTGACACTGGTTTGGACCAAGGCAACATCGCCGAGCACCTGCACATTCGTGGGTCCATTTTCAAACGCCATGAGTTTGTGATTGCCGGATTTGAAATCTTCTAAAAGCCCTTCCTTGGTGAACTTCTCGCCGGAGGATGCGAGGGTTGCCCAATCGTCGGCATACGCAAGATCGATTTTCCCGATATTGTTGGCCACCATTGCATCGCCGAGATCGTTTTCGAATTTCTTGATAGCCGCGACAACGGCCGGATCCTGGGATTGCGCATTAGGTGCGTGTGCCAAAACCACCCTGGCGGCTGCGGTGCGCCAGACCACCCACTTGCCTGCCCGTCTCAGGAGGACATCCTGCCAGAGGAACTGACCGCTGGTATCCTTTCCGTTCCGGCTCCTCTTTTCCTTTACAGACCCTTGGGCCAGGGCAACATCGCCAAAAACCTGCACGTCTATGGGCCCATTCTCAAACCACTTCAGTTTGTCGTGGAACGATGCAAAATCCGTTAGGAGGGTCTCCTTGGTGAACAGTTTGCCGTCGGATCCAATGGTTGCAAAATTGTCGGCATAGATTTGCTTCAGCTTGTCGACGTCACCAGCCACCATTGCAGACTCCATCGTCTGTTCGACTTGTTTCACAGCGTCGATATCGCTCGCATCTTTAGTCTGAGTTCGTGCAGGAATGACGGCTATCAGGGGAATTAACGCGATGACCATGCGTATGCGCCACATTTGGATTGTTCTCCATTCGAGAAGATTTGCCGATCCGGAGAGCAGTATTCAACGGAGGGAGATCAGTGTCCATGACCTCCCAGGTCATGGCGGGTCCGATGCCGTCGACATGCCCCCACCCTCCTGCTGCTAGGTCGGTCGTAGCCATCCTTGCAACAATGTGAGCGATTGCTCACAGCTGCGCATCGTCTTCAGTCGCGACCGCAATGACGGGGCCTATCGACTAAGAATAATTCGGGCTATCGCCGTTTCGGTGAGTCCTTTTGAATGCGAGTATACGATGTGAGCTATCGCTCAACGTCCTGGCCTCTGCGGCCGCCGCCGAATCGTTACGCGATCTCAAGTATCGTGACAAGACTTTGAACCTGATTCGACGGGAGCGCACGTTCTTGACGGATCAACTTGCAGCACTCGCATGGCTAGAACCTCTTCCGTCCGAAACGAATTTTCTGCTCGTACGCATCCTGGCCCCGCGGATCACCAGCACCCATCTCTGCGAGAAACTGGAACAGCGAAACATCCTCATTCGTGACGCTTCCAGTGCCGCCGCTACTTTCGCATCGCGGTCCGGAGTCGCTCTGACAACCAACGATTGATCGACGAGTTGCGTGCCATCTCGAACGCCGCTGCGCTCCGAATAGCGGGAAGCCGATGAGCGCGTCGCTAGGGCACTGGCTCTTACGTGGGAAAGAGTGTTGTCACCCCAGCTGTCTGCCGCTACTTCCGGGGAGGAGGCTTTTCGCGTCGCAACCTTCAAAGCTCAGAATATGTCCAACAATTCCTTTGTCACGCCGGACGGCCGTGAAATCAAACGGCAGGCCGCCATCGTTCCCGCAATGTCCTAGCTGCTGAGCGACAACGGCCTTGCTACTTGGGCAGCTCCGGTCGCCCTATAGGCCGACAATCTAAGCTACTTTGTCAGGCTATAAGCTGCCTTTTATTGTGTTTAAGTCAAGCTATCACTTGACATTCTGCTTCTTATTGTCATACTATAGCCTGACAGATGTCCTATGAATAGTCCATTCAAACACCTACGGCTCTCGCAACTCGACCGCAATCTTGCTGAAGCAAAAAAACTGCCCCCGCGCCCCTTAGGCGGTTGGATTGCTTCCGTACGCCAAGCCCTTGGCCTTAGTTTGGCACAAATCGGCCAGCGGCTCGGCACATCCCGGCAAACCATTCAGGAATTCGAGCAAGCCGAGGCCAGCGACCGTATCACGTTAGGAGCCCTTCGACGGGTCGCCGACGCCATGGGTTGCGACCTTATATATGTGCTCGCGCCGAAGTCCGGTTCCTTCGCCGAACTCGCCCAACACCCGACGCGCGAACGCGCCGCTCGTGACGTTCAACGTGTCGTTCACACCATGGCGCTCGAAGATCAGAAACCCGACAACACGAGCCAACTGATCGAGGATGAGGCCCAGCGGCGCATGACCCGCAAAACACGATGAACTTCATCCTCAATCACAAATACTCGGACGGAAACACACCGATTCGACCCGAAGAAGCCGAACAACTGATTCCGCAAATCAGCACCATGGCGGAACTCAACGAATACGAAGCCTTGAACATTCTTCAGGCCCAAGAATGGGCCTTCAGCACCCGCACGATAAACTCAATCGATCCTTTGGAGGAACACTACGTCAGAACCCTGCACGCCAGGATGTTCGACCATGTTTGGAAATGGGCCGGAACCTATCGCAAGCACGAACGGAACATCGGCTGCGACCCGCACGAGATCTTGCAGCGTATTCCGCTGTTGCTCGGGAATGCTCGATATTGGCTGGGACATGGAACGTTCCCCGTCGACGAATGCCTCCTCCGCTTTCATCACCAGATCGTTTCGAAAATTCATCCGTTCCCCAACGGAAACGGACGGCACGCGCGCATGATTACCGATGTCCTCGCCGTCAAATTCGGACGGCCCGAATTTACCTGGGGAGCGGGAGCAAACGTTGTCGCTGAAGGCAACGCGCGCACGGACTACCTCGCCGCGCTCCGCGCGCTCGACACCGATGAAAACGACGTGAAGTCGCTGCTCAGTTTTGCACGCTCCTAGAAGAACAGACGCCCCCGCCGCTAGCTCTGAAGTTGGCAAAGGCCAGAAGCCGGCTTTTCTATTTGTGTCGAGGAGACGAAAGCAACCTCAACCGCTACGACCGGATCGGGAATAGAGTCCGAACTACTTGTGACACTGGAGAACGGGTTGGACAAGGGGTGACCAATCGGCCAAGCATGGCAAAATTGAGTGTTACGATTTCCGCGGCGATTTCCTGGCGTTGCGTCGATAAGAAGGGGTTACGCACGGTTTTGTGTGGTCAACCTAGTCCTTCTCTTGTTCATGGATCCGCTCCAGCCGCAACTGCGTCGACACGCGGTGCTGCGTCCAGGCGCCTTCGACCATCGATTCGTCTGTACTGAGAGTTCCGTCAAAGGATCCGCCGCCAGCCTCGAAGTGTAAGGCTGAATTCTTTAAGGTTGCTCCGCTGATGCGTACTCCACTGATATCGCGGTCCATGTCATCGACGGCGCCCGTAAGAGCGCCGCTCGTGTCTAGCCAGATATGAACCGCCACCCGGAAGGTGCCGCCCGAAGTGATAAGGTTACCCTCCCAATTGCCAAGCACGCCTTTGGTTACGTGATCCGACGGATACGATTTCTTAACGGCCGTCCAGTTCATTGCGCTCCCATCTCCCATCCAACCTTTTCCCTCATATTCCATGTTCCGCGCTGTGTCTGTCGCAACTTCGCGCCCAAAATATAGGTCCACGATATGTAAGGCCAAATCAATCCCGGAGCTGAGGCCGCCTGCAGTAAATACAACGGGATCGCTCTGCACGTAACGCATATTTTTTACCAGGTTGACAGCAGGGAATTCGTGTTGAAAGCTCACGTAAGATCCATGGTGGGTCGTTGCGCTCTTCCCATTGAGCAGACCCGCTTCCCCTAGCGTAAACGCCCCGGTGCAAATGGACATCACGATATCGCTGTGCTTTGCCCTCGTCCGCAGCCAGTCCATCATCTTCTGGGAGTGTCCCATCTGAGCGGGCACCACGACGATGTTCGGTTGCGGAGCGTTATCGAACGTGTAGTCCGGAACCACTCCCAATCCACCTGACGTCCGGATCAGTTTTGTGTTGTCCGATATCGTGTAAAGGTCGAAGACATGCTCCTCTTCCATGCTTCCACCGCGAGAGGTTACCATCGTGTCCTGAAAGACCTCCCAGGGACCGGCGTAATCAATCATCACGGCCCCCTCCGTCAATACGAAAGCTATCTTGACCCGGCCTTTGCCGGAAACGGCCAGTTTCGAAGCGGTCTCAGGAAATGAACTGCTCGGCAGCTGGCCAAAGGCAAACAGGTTGATGAAGCTGGCGGAAAGCAAGAGCACAAAAAGCCGTGTTGTGGTTTGCGTGAACATACAAACAGTCTGGGCAAAGGCTTCTGGAAGGGCCAGAGCATTGCCTGCATAGGCCCGTTGATTGGCTGCATACCGGTTGGCTCGGCTCCCCATTGCAGTACTATTCCTGACATGAAACGAAGCGCGCCTGCCAGCTCGAAATCGCAAGAGCACGGATGGATCGGGTCCATTTGGCTCGCGATCGCGCTGTTCCAGGCTACCCAGACAGTCGTCGTGATGCGCGCTGAGGGGATGCACCATGCCTGGATCCCCTTGTACCTTTATCAGTTTCTCTCTTGGGCTCCTTGGTTTCTCGTAACGCCGCTCGTGCGGCATCTTGGCCGCCGATATCCGGTGCGAACCAGGAGTTTGTCTGCGTTGTTGGTGCACATCTCTGGCTGCCTAGGTGTTAACTTGATATCTGCAGCGTGGTCCGCCGGTCTCGACGAGTGGTTGAACCCCTGGGCAAAGCCATCGAGCCCGGAATCATTCGTGCCGTTGTGGATGGACCAGGTTTACAACGGATTCCTCCTTTCGATGTTTCTGTACGCCGCAATCCTGTCGCTCAGTTATTTAGCGGAGTCCAGAGAACGCTTAGCGGATCAAGAGATCGAAACCGCCCGGCTCAGCGAGCAGCTCGCTAGAGCTCAACTGGAATCCCTCCGCCGGCAAATCGAGCCCCACTTTCTTTTCAATTCGCTCAACGCCATCGCCGGACTGGTGCGCGAGAGAAGAAACGATGCGGCTGTAACCACGATCGCGGCGCTGAGCGATTTTCTCCGCAAGAGCATTGAACATCCCGATCGACAAGAGGTTCCGCTAGGCGAAGAGGTACAATTTCTGCAAAAGTACTTGGACATTCAGAAGCTGCGGTTTGCCGACCACCTTCAGATAAGCGTCGAGGTTCCCCAGGAACTCCTTCCAATTCATGTTCCAAGCCTGATTCTGCAACCGCTCGTCGAAAACGCGGTCAAACATGGCATTGCAAAACAGGCCCACGCAGGATGGATCCGTATCAACGCGTTTCACTCTGACGGTTGGCTTACTCTCCGCGTCTACAACGACGGCCCGAATCTGCCAACAGACTGGGACCATACGCGATCCGGAGTCGGAACTGAGAACGTACGCGCTCGCCTGCGGAACTTGTACGGCGACAAGTTCATATTCACTCTGCACAACCACAAGTCCGGCGTGGAAGCACTGCTTTCGGTGCCTTACAAAGGAGGTTGATTCGTGGGGCGCCAAGAACGAAACGCAAACATACGAACGATCGTGGTAGACGACGAGCCCCTGGCGCGCAGCAACCTCGCCGTTCTTCTGGCTCGCGATCCGGATATTCAGGTACTCGGTGAGTACGATTCTGGCGTAGCGGCCCTGGCCGAAATTCGCAAATTTAAACCGGATCTGGTCTTCCTGGACGTGCAGATGCCGGAATGCGACGGATTTGACGTCCTCGAACGCTTGGGAACGGAGTTACCGCCCGCTATCGTCTTCGTGACTGCGTACGATCAATATGCACTTCGGGCATTCGAAGCTGGTGCTCTCGATTACCTATTGAAGCCCTTCGATGATCTCCGGTTCGATACCGCATTGAAGCGCGCCAAGGAGAGACTTGCAAATCGGCGGGATTGCCGCAACGCCGCGGATCGCTTCGTCATCAAGGGAACTGGCCAGGTCTCGTTCGTGACGATTTCGGATATTGATTGGATTGAAGCTGCCGACTATTATGCGTGCCTCCACGTTGGATCAAAAACTTATCTGTTGCGTCGAAGCCTTTCCGATCTCGAAGAAGAGCTAAACCCAGCATTCTGCCGCATTCATCGCTCCACCATTGTCAAACTCGATCGAGTACAAAGCTTGAAGCTGAACGGAGACGGAGAATACGATGTGTTACTTCTCTCTGGAACGGTGCTTCGGCTAAGCCGGAGCTATCGCAAACAACTGCAGTCCCGCTTGGGGATTAAATCATTCTGCGACTGAAGGCTGACGGCACTAAGAAGCTTCATTGAAGCCAGATAACGAAGCATCTTCGTATCACCTTTCATTGCTGCACCACGGTCACCCGAATCGCATTCACAGTGGAATAGCCACCGTCCTTGGCCAACGAAAACAGACATGACTTAACGTTGAAATTGTGAACCGATATTTTAGACCAGTGCGTTCGTAGTTCCGTACAGGCACCACCCCATTGGCCCCTGTCGCTTGCTCGCGGCTATTCGGTGCGAGATCTACCGGCGTGGATGTAGGAAGTCGTTCTTTTTGCGCCGAACTATTGCGTCATCTTAGGGTTCGAGAATATACTTCCGACATCAATTTGATTGGAACCAGCCATCCATTCGCAGCTCTCTGCGTGTCTCCTGAGATAACCGCGAACGCACCTTCAGAAGCGTTCTGCAAATAGAATTCCGCTTCTCGCGCCGTTCCTGCATAGCAACCAGGGACGAATTTAAAGTTCGTTTGTTCCGCCGACTGCATCGACTTCGCCTCCAGATTCGGTTCGTTCGGAGCCTTCTTTTCCAGAACCAGATCGAATGGGTTTACGCAACCTCGATCGACGCCCGTGAACGTATCGCCAATCGCTATGCCTTTGACGACACCCGGTTCAAACTCAGATTTACTCGCGAGAAAGTCGAACCGGGGTAGCGTCTGCCGCAACCGCACATGCCGGTCGGTCACTTCAATGACCACATACTGATTGCGCAGCACTGTCGCCTCCAAACGCCAGCGAGTTTGCACATCAAATTGTTCTCTGACGGATTGTGGTGCAGCTCATCCGATGTCTAATTTTGAAAACGCCAACCGCCAGCAAAACCCTTTTTTGTGCCAGGGGCTCCAAAATGGCCTGGGGATGGATGCGGGGGGATATTGAGCAGTCGCGCAAGCTACGGAACGAAAGGAATTGGTGAAGGTGCTCGCCCAAGAGTGTCAGAGGACTACTACTTCGGGACGAATTCCCGGTAAATCCGTCGGTTTCTCTAACCTGGGCTGCACTAGGCGCCTCAGATTACGCCAAACGAGATTCTTATATAGCCTTCGCTTACGCCTTCCACGACACCGTCGCTCCGGAAGGCCAGCCATCATTTTCGTAGATACCGGACCACTAGATCCGTTACCTCATCCAGAAACGTTTCTGCTTTTTCGTCGGTAAGAATATCCGGGCGATGCAGGACTGCAGCGTGCGTCAGGGCTTCCACCACCGTCACACAGATGAAGGCGGCGAGATCAAGATCAGTACTCGCGATCTCGTTCCGATGGATGTCAAGATAGCCTCGAATGAGTGAGTGAGCCTCCAGATTGATCGTCTCGACACTTTCAAGTCGCCCAAGACGGGGGATCTCCTCAGCAAGCACGCGATGAAGCCTGGGATTGACGCGGTGAGCGTCGATTGCGATGGACACAAAACCACGTACCGCCTCCTCGACGGGGCGTCCAACGACCCTGATCGAGGCTTGGCGCACCGCTTGCACTACCTCGTGCGAATGGCGTTCACTGACGGCAGCAATGAGCGCCTCCTTACTCGGGAAATATTGATAGAGCGAACCAATACTGACGCCCGCCCGTTCAGCGATCTTGTTGGTGCTGGCGCGGTCGTATCCTTCCTTCACTAGAATGTGAGCGGTCGCTTCTAGAATTGCGTTGACGGTGAGCCGCGATCGCTCTTGGGAGGCCGATTTTCTAGGAGCTGTGAGCGGCTTTCGAGCCATGCACATCCGCGGAGAATGCGAGTAGACAATTATGAGCGATAGCTCATAATTTGTAAAGAGACAGGAAACTAAACCGCGGCTCGGCGGTGCTTTCGCACCCGAGGCCAGTGTTGGCGAAAAGGATCGGCCGATGGGTGAAAGAGCAAAGGAATTCGCCAGGGACTTATTCGATCGCCAGGCTGTGCGATTTGAAACAACATTCGCCGGCAGGCATTCCGCCAGGATGAAGAAAGCGGCTTTGGCCTGCGTCAAACCTCGAAGAGGCACCTGCTGGATGTCGGCTGCGGTCCCGGCCTTTTGCTTGCGATGTTGGCCGATTCCCCGGAATTGAAGTTAGCGGGGCTCGATATTGCTCCAGAGATGGTTCGTATGGCAACTGAACGTCTGCGTACGCGTGCCGACATCAAACTGGGAGACGCAGAGTTGTTGGCCTGGGAAGATGCCTCGTTCGACTATATTTTTTGCGTCAATTCTTTCCACCACCATCCGAACCCGAAGCGGATTTTGAGCGAATTCCACCGGGTGTTGAAACCCGATGGCCGTCTGGTCCTTGCCGATCCCACGGCACCGCTGCCTATTCGCGGCCTGTTGAACTCAGTCGTCCAATTCCTGCGCTGGGGCGACGTGCGCTTGCATGATAAGCGAGGGATAACAATCCTGTTCGACTCCTGCCAATTTCAACTGACCGATTGGCGAACCTGCGGCTTCTGGGGTTTTGTCGCGTCCGCGCGGACTCGCTGACGCTTTCCACCGGAATTGGACGCAAGCAGTCGCCTTATGTTGAGCGATACCGTTCGCTTTCTCGGCTGCGCCCCGCTATTCCGACTCTCTGTTAGCTAGCGTATCGACGGTATTAGCGTCGCTGGCGGACAACTCTTAGTTTCGATTAACAGTTCCGACCAGAGCGGCAATATCAAATACCAACTCCTTGGGAAAGCTCGAACCACAGCCCCACACGCTAAGGTTCGGCAACTTGCTTCCTATCTTCAGTGGCACCAGATACACTCATTGACGGCCTCCCATAAATATGGGACCATACCTACATGAAGACAACCCTGGAAATTCCGGATCCCATTTTTCGCCGCGCCAAATCAGCTGCGGCCGAGCGCGGTATCCCCTTCCGGGAGTTTGTTTCCGAAGCGGTGAAGGACAAGCTCGTCGCTGAGAACAAGGCAGCGGAAAAGCCCTGGATGACTGCGTTCGGTAAACTCCGCCATCTTCGCAAGGAAACCAACAAAATCAACCGGATCATCGAGGAAGAATTCGAACGAGTCGAACCTGAGGATCGCTTGTGATCTTGGACACCAATGGGCTCTCGGCCATGGTGGAGGGTGAACCCTCGCTTGAGCCCGTACTTCGCAAAGCGGAGCACCTCGCCATTCCTGTGATCGTGATCGGAGAATACCGGTACGGAATTTGGCACTCCCGCAACCGCCAGCACTATCAGCAATGGCTACAGGAATACTTACCCAAATTTCGTCTCCTTGACATCGAAGATCGAACCACCATCCCCTACGCTGCCGTCCGTACCGAACTCAAGAAGGCGGGAACGCCTATTCCATCCAATGACGTCTGGATCGCAGCACTTTGCCGACAGCATTCCCTGCCCATCATCAGCCGCGATCGTCATTTCGATCTCGTATCGGGAATTAAAAGGATCGAATGGTAGTGCCTCCGGTTGATTTTCACTCGGGATGCGGCATGTGGCACAAGATAGCCAAGATCCAGCTGCCGGAATTGGAGCGTGTGACAGATTGGAATCTTCGGCTGTCACCGAATTGTCACTAAAATTGGCGCAAAAAGAACGAAAACCGAGCAAATTCAGGAAATAGAAATGGACCGCTATTTCACGGTTGGCAAAGGGATTTAGTTGAATTCTCTATCAGATAGCGAATCGGCGACTTTATTTTTCAAGACCTGAAGTTTCAACCGCTTACGGCAAGCACCTGCGTTAGTGTTCACAACGCCGTCATTAATCTCGCCATATTCTCGCCGCCGTCGAACCCCGGACAGCAATGGGACGAGTGTCTTTGCATCCCAGGTAAATGCGGGCCAATCAGTGAGTTCGTGGAGGTATTTTCTCGCCATAATCTCGCCACCACGTTTGACCGTTTCTTCCGTCAGCACCTTGAGTGTTACGGTCCACCGCGAGACAAAACCGTAACCCCGCATCTTGCCGAGCAATAAGCCTTGGCGCAATCCCGGGCGAATGCCGGAATCTCTATCGCCCGCTGTAGGGACCTCCTGCGATTCCTAACCGCTCGCGCTCATGAAGTGGCGGAGCGGTTCAAGCCGACCTAATTTGGGCTGGAGATCGGAGGACTCAAGGTCCACAAGGACCGATATGTCGATGGTGTCGTTGAGATGAAGTTGGACGCAACGCAGAAATTCAAGGAGCCGCTGACCAAGGAACGCCTGTTCGATTGGCATGCGGATCTGTTTCCCGAAGTCCGCAGGACCGGCGACAAATTTCGGGTGGGTACTTGGAGGGACAACAGTCAAGGCCCGATGCAGGTTGTGTCAGGGCCAATCGGCCGCCACAAAGTTCACTACGAGGCGCCCGCGGCTGCCCGCATCGAGAACGAAATGAGAAAGTTTCTCGAGTGGTTGGACGGAGACGAACAGCAAGATCCGCTCTTGAAGAGGGCAATCGCGCACCTGTGGTTCGTTACGATCCATCCTTTTGAAGACGGCAACGGGAGAATTGGAAGAGCCATCGCCGAGATGTGCTTAGCCAGATCGGACGGCAGTGAACAGCGTTTCTACAGCATGTCGTCACAAATTCTTGAAGAACGAAAAGGCTATTACGATGTCCTTGAGAAGACCCGGACTGGATCATTGGACATCGCGGAATGGCTAACTTGGTTTCTCGGATGTCTGGACCGAGCCATCGAACAATCGAGTCGAATCTCAGACAGTGCTCTCGAAAAGGAATTGTTCTGGCAGGATTTGAAAAAAAGGAACCTTGCTCTGAACGACCGGCAGAAGAAAGTTCTGAATAAACTGTTCAGTGGGTTCGAGGGAAAGCTAACCAGAGACAAGTGGATGAAAATAACGAAGGCTTCCTCCCGGACAGCTCTTCGAGATATCGAAGAGCTGATCTCCGCAGGTGTGATTGAGCAAGAAGAAGCCGGAGGAAGAAGTACTTGTTACAGGCTAAAGAGGACTGCAAGAATCCAGGGGCAACCATCCGAGACCCGAAGCCCGATCTTCATTCCGGCTATCCTAGACCGTTTGCTGACATGAGTTCGTTTCTCGGTGCACTCTACGGTGCAAAAGAGATGGTTTCAATGCAAACGACAGCATCCCAAATCAAAGAAAACACTTGAAAATAGGTGAGTACGAACAGGGCAGGTAGAATGAGCAAACTATTATTCCGCAGATGAAGATCGCGGGGATTCCTCACGCAGCGTTCGCCAATGTTTGTACTGGGAAATCTTCGTCGACGAAGGATCCTCCTCGCTTTTCAGCCAGAACCGAAACCAATCGAGGTTCCGATCGTAAATCGCAGAGCGATGCCTTGGCTGATTCTTGATATGTAGTTCATGCGGGTACACGAACAGGTCCACTGGTTTCTTCAATTGGTCCAACGACGTGTACAGGCTGAGACTAGCAATGTATTCCGAGTCGCTGGCGTTGATGAGCAGCGCGGTCTTGATACGATCGGCGTTCAAGGAAGCCGCCAAATTTTTCCAGTTGGACTTGGTCGCACCTTCCGGCCATCCACCAAGTCCCCAGTTCTCAAACGTCTCATGCCACGTGGTTCCTCCCATGTAATAGAAATAGGGATCACGAGCCCCTGGCCCACTCAAGACCGCAGCTTGGAACAACGAAGTATGGCTGATGGCATATTCGACGATTTCGGCCCCATGGCTGAATCCGGCGATACCCACGCGCTCGGGATCAATCAAACCGCTCTCTGCGAGAATATGGATGGCTTGGGAAAGACTTTCTGTCGGAGACTTCCAGTCGAGCAATCGGTCGGCAAAGTCATGCGATCGTCGGCTACGCAGGCGACCAATATCGAAACTCAATACTACAAAGCCGTTGGCTGCGTATGTTTGAATCGGATTTTCATTCCCGGAGGCGCCAAGAAGAAAGTAGTCTCCGCTTCGGTACATTGTGACAATGAGTGGATACTTTCTTCCGGGATAGTAACCCTCCGGCTTCACGATGCGTCCGAACCATTCTTCTCCATACGCGTTCTTTCCTGCGATCCGCTCTGCCGCACCAAAATGAAAATGCGAAAACTCAGGATTGATGTCAACCAAGGTTCGCAGTTCGCCTCGTTGTGTATCAACAATGGCGATTTGTGCCGGCACGAGATTTGTTTCGCGCGTGCAGGCTATGTTCTTTCCTGCTCTATCCATCGAGAATTGGCGGAGAAATTCGGTGCCCTCGTACACAGGCTTCACCACCATCGTTTTCGTCTTCACTTCGTAAATCGTGCCGCTTCGTCCGTCGCCTTGATTCGCTACGTAGTACAGCGAGGAACCATCGCTACTCCACCAGTAATCGGTGACGACGTAGACCTGTGATGTGATTTGCTGCACCTCATCCGACTGCAGGTCCGCAAGGAACAGATTCCAACTGAATACCCCCGTTCCGTCCGAATTTTCGGAAAAACAAAGAATGGCCGCCGTATGCCGGTCGGGCGACGTCTCCGCCCGTTCCACTCGGCAATCGCCCCCCGATGCAGGACGATGTTTGTCGACCAACTGCTGGAGATCGCTCATCGAAGGCTCCAAAGCTCGCCCCTCGCTAGCCGTGGCCCTTCGATCTTCACTTGAAACGAGGTCATGAATCCAAGTCTCGGTAGTCCTTGCTCGCTCGAAAAGACTCGTCAGCAGGATGGAGATTCCCTGCCATGGCTGAAATTGATCATCGTAGTGAATTCCTTGCTTCTCGATCTCTTCCGCCGTCTCCGGATCTGCCGACCGCCTCACTTTGAGGATGAGGGTCCTGGCAGCATCGTCTCGCCGATAGCTCTCGACACTTCCGGGAACGTGTGTCAGTTGGACCATGTCCTGATTTCTTGCGTCCCAATTCCAGACTTGCCATGAGTCCGTCCGATGCATTCGCATCCTGTACGTCAGCGAGGAGTTGTTCGCCGCCCATTGGGGAGGTTCGCCAATCCATTGGCCGATTGCATCCCAGTGCGGCGTGCCCGCACTGCCGAGACACACCAGAGTACGTCGAGCGGCTACATCCGCGACAAAAAGCCCGCTACGATAACCGTTGGACGCAAGATTCGCTTGTCCGACGACGAATGCCACCTTGTTTCCGCTGGGTGAGATACTCGCGCCATAGACTTGCCTGATGTTCAGCAAATCGAGAGTTGCTACCGTTCGCGATCTGCCCGTGATGGAGTTCGAAATCGAAACCGGCGCCGGGTCGAACGCTGGTTCCGGCAGTTGTGCGATTGCCGGCGCAACCGTCAATAGAAAACACTTCGCGCACAGCAGCAGCAAACCCCTTCGCATCCCCGAGATCTCCAGTCGGTGAAACGGACTATCAAACGAGTTGGTTGTGGGTTAGAACGTCAGTTTGGCAGCCAGCTGAATAGACCGAGGTCCCCCTTGCTGGAACAGGGGATTCAATCCACCAAGGCCGTCGTTCAGCGTACTTCGCGAGAGCAAGTACGCTGATCCGAACTCAACCAGCGCACTGGGATTTGTAAAATTCGGATGATTACAAATATTAAATGTGTCGGCTCGGAATTGGAACTTCATGCGTTCGCCGATCGGAAAGTCACGCCCCAAAGAAAGATCAATCTGAGTGAGACCGAATCCGGAGATATCGTTGCGCCCCTCGGTTCCTTGGCGGACGCCGTTGGGCAGCGCGAATGCGTTCGGATTTAGCGATTGGCCGCCAGGGGCGCCTAGATTGCTCACCCAGTAGGGTTGATTGGCAACATGATCCGGACGCGAGAACGCATATCCTCCTGGCGCGTAGGAAAAAACTACCCCGTTAAGGGGAAATCCGGTGCGCACGGCGGCCACCGATTGCAAGGACCAGTCTTTCGTGACGGCGAAAAGCCACGTCGACGTTCCGGCGGACGGAAAATTGATCGAGAGTGCTGCGGAGAAATTGTGCCGAACATCGAAATCGGAGGAAGCGTAATCGTTCAAGTTGGAAATAATCACATTAGGGATGGCCGTAACCACATCGTCCGAGGCGTTGTCGAGCGAGTGCGAATACGTATAGCTGGCGAGAGCCTGGACGCGATTCGTGAGCGGCCGTCGATATTGGAGTTGCAACGCCGAATAGTTTGACCGGGCATCATTGATCGTTACTTGAAATCCATCCCCAAAACTCGGATTCGGATTGAACAAGGCTTCGTTTCGCAGCAATTGCCGCCCCGCTTGTCCGACGTACGTCGCGGAGAAGGCGTTGTTGCCAAGCGATTTTTCGAGAGCGACGTTCCATTGGTAGGACCGAGGAAGCTTCAGATTCGGAGCGACCGCCTGGACCAGACCGTAAGGCGGGCCCGATGAAAGTGAGGGTATATAGGCGGAAGGATCGGCCACCGGGAAAGGCACATTGGTGCTAAACGCGCTCGCGGAATTCGGGAAATACACTCCCATGCTCGCCGCTGGACCAAGGCCCAAGTCGTAGTACAAACCCCAACCGGCCCGGAGAACCGTAGTGCCTCTCCCGTCGAGTTTCCAAGCGGCCCCTACACGCGGACCAAAATTCCGATAAGTGGTGCTGTGTACCGGTGTTCCGAGTGGCGCGAGCGATACCGTGGCGGGGTCGTTGACGTTTTTCCAGGATGCAAGCACCGTGCCCGCTCGTGGCGACGGAGCTGGACTCAATTCCCAGCGAAGACCATAGATCAGAGTCAGTCGAGCGTTGACCTTCCAGTTGTCTTGGGCATACAGCGAGAACGCTTGTGCGAGAATTTGTGAGCGGTTTGTATTCGCGGTGGATAATGTGACATCGGACGTTGCCAGAAAGCTCTCCGTCGTCGGTCCATAATAATACAGGCCGTTCCGATAGAGACGTTGATCGAGATAGATGGCGCGGTAGTCGCCTCCAAACTTCAAAGTGTGCGACGCGATCGACAGACTGAGATCGTCGGTGAAGTTCAGCTGCGTGGTGTGATTGCGAGTGTATGGCCCAATGAAGAAGTAACTCGCGTCCGAAAGTCCAAAATATCCAAGCGATTCCTGCTGCGGCAACGATCCCAAGAGTGCCGTTGGCTCGACCGGAGTCGCTCCTCCAAACGAATCGGTCACGTAGTTCGAGTTCACGGATTGCGTTGAGTAGTTGCCCCGGACGGAATTCGACAGCTTTGCACTCAGCGGCATGTTAAGTCCGATGGTGGCTGTCCGCGTGTTTGCCGTCAAAGTGTTGATGTCAGACAGGCTGTTCACACGCTGCACAACGTTCGACGGTGCGTCATTGTAACGTCCGAAGATTTGGAATCGGCTGCTCAGAACATGGTCGATGCGAATGCTGGTCGCATCGAGCGAGGCCCTGTTCGAATACGTCCCTATGAAAGGGGCAACAAATACACCAGGGGTTACACTCGAGTCGTTGGGTATCGGATATGCGTTGAGGAAAAGCGCCAAATCCGCGGGCGCGCTTTGCCGAGCGTACATGGACGGCACTTGAATATCACTCGTCTGCGGCAGATCGAGCCGCGCCCCCTCGTAGGAAAAAAAGAAAAACGTGCGGTCCTTCCAAAGACGGCCTCCTAGGAATCCTCCAAAGTCGTTGTGGTGTTCGGCCGCACGCGGATTTCCGGCTTGATTCGCGAACCAGTTGTTCGCATCCATGGCCGTATTGCGAAAATAGTCGAAGACTCCCCCGTGGAAGTCGTTGGTACCTGACCGCGTCGCCAGCGTGATTTGTCCACCGGGCGCGCGGCCAAATTCGGGCGCAAAAGAAGACGTTTCGACACGGAATTCTTGCAGAGCGTCCACGGAAACGAGACTGCTCGTTCCTCCCAAGGCGCTGAATGCCTGCGTCGACCCGCTGCCCGTGTTGCCGAGGTACCCGCCTGAACCGACACCAAAGTTTGCCGATACGCCGTCGACGCTGAAGTTGTTGGCATCCGTTCTCTGGCCAGCGACGCTAAACTGCCCCATCGGCGACAGGCTTCCCGAGGGTTGTTGCGCGATCACTACGCCGGGAGTCAGTTGCAGTAGTGTGTTGAAGCTACGTCCGTTAAGAGGAAGACTTTCGACAAACTGCCGGTCAATCACCGTGCCTACCGCCGCCGATTCCGTGTTGACGAGCGGCGTGCTTCCCTGAATCGTGACGATCTCTGACACAGAGCCAAGCGGAAGTGCAAAATTGATCGCCAGCGCGTCTTGAATATTCAAAATGATGTCAGGCTTGATGATTGTCTTGAAACCGACCTTGGATACTTGAACGCGGTAGTTTCCCGGAGGGAGGTTGGGAATTACGTACAGCCCTTCGTCATTCGTCTTGCCTCGAAATTGGACGCGAGTCGCGTCGTTCTCTGCGATCGCTTCCGCGCCGGCAATCATGGCTCCAACCGGATCGGTGACGATTCCGCTGATGGTTCCGGTCGGAGACTGCGCAGCGGATGAATTGACGAGCCAAAACAATATGAATAGGCAAGACAAGAATCTGCGCAGTCGCAAAGGATCCTCCCGGAAGTGAGAGATTTGTCCTCACTAACAAGGTCTATGCGAATGCCTGCCGCTTTTGTCTCAATCGTTCTCCGTCCTGCATTCCGGACAACGAGGCGGAAAAGCGTCACGCGATCAAGGATGGTTGGGAGTGATGCGTAGGGATGCGAAGAGGAGTTCCTTACCACTCGGGTGGTGACTGCCTCCGTTCGGTTCCACAGTCACAAAAACCGCGTCGATGTCTTGCAAAGATCTCGCATCATTGGCTTTCAAAACCCAACGTTTCTTGCTCAAGTTGTCTTCGAAGAAGATGCCGAGGTTGAGAGCTTGCAGTTTGTCCGGCCCGCGGCGCCCCCACGCTTGAAACGTAGCGTTCTGGACACCCGGTTGTGCGTCCAGATCGTAAGCGTAGAAGATGAGCGACTTTCCCTTGGTATAGAAAAGTCGTCCGTAGGTTTTGTCCGTCCCGGCCTTTGAAACGTCATGTATTTCCACCATGTATAGGTCGCGAGCACCCATGAGTTCCCGAATATCCCGGTCGTGATCAAGCAGTTCTTGTTTCTTCGCAACCTCCGCCTCGTTTTTGTCCAAGGCCTGGTCGCGGTCGCGCAAGAGGCCCGTCAATTCCGTCACCTTGGCTTCGAGAACGGTTGCACGACTTGCAGCTTCATCACGCTGCGTTGAGGCCGCCTCAATCTCCTTTTGAAGATCAGAAAGCTTTACTTGGGCGGCCACGAGTTCCTCATCTCGTTTTGCCTCCAATTCAACGCCATTCTGTCCGCTTTGCCGACTGGCAGCCAAAGGATCTCTAACGGGCGCCACACTTGCCTTCAGACCGTTCACTAATTTCTGCTGTTCTGATAGTTGTCGCTTCAATTCGGCGATGACTCTTGCATTCTCGCTCAGCGCGGCCAAAAGCTTGGCTCGCTCATAGCCTGCATCACTGGCTCGCGCTTCGAGGGAACCCTCGGAGTCCTTGGCAGACTGCGGAATCGTTCGGGCCACATCTGTCCCCTGTTTGACGCCTGTGCGATACGCGGCGACCCCGAGTGCCAACCCCAGTAGGACTGCTGCAGCGAACGGCATCCAGAGTTCCTGCCACCGGATTTGCGAAGGGCGGTAGGTAAAACGCCGGCCAGTCGTGACTCTGTCGGACGGGTCGCCTCCAACATAACTGGCGAGACCATCAGCATGTTCTCTATCCAGCCGCTCAAATAGCTCTGCTTCCGCGTTCACCACCGACCATGAATCGTCGCCGCCTTCCTTACCCTTTGAATCGCGATCTACTGCAAACGCCGTCGCCTTTGTCGCTGCAGCTTCGTACTCAATCTTTGCGCGCCGACACTCTGGGCACACAGCCAGATGGCCATCCAACCTCGCTTGTTCAGCGACGGTCAATTCTCCGGCTGTCGCAGCAGCGCACAGTTCGAGGAATTCTTCGTGCGAACTCATCGTCAAATGCCTAGACCTCTCATCCGAATTCATCCCATAACACACCGACTATCGGTTGTTCAATTTGTCCTCGGCTACATAGGTGCGAAGCTTTTCAAGACCGCGATAGTGATGATTTCTGACATTGGCATAGGACTGGCCGAGTTTCTCAGCAATCTCAGCGAAGGTGTATCCCTCGAAGAAGTGCAACCGCAAAGTCGCCTGTTGATCTTCGGTTAGATTCTCCATGACTTTTTGCCATCCGGTCCTGCCGAACAGCCCTTCGACCGTGTGATCGTAGTCTGCTCCTTCCGCGCCGCGTCGTTGACATTCGACCTGCTTGTCTGGAATCCCGGACATATAGAAGCCCTGGGACTTCAGTTGCCTTCTGCGCATGAGGGCTTGCGTGTATGCCACCTGAAATATCCATGAGCGCGCTGAACCTTTCGAACTGTCGAAGACGGCACTTTTCCTGTGGATGTACAGAAATACCTCTTGGACCAGATCGTCTGCTTCAGCTTTGTCACGCAGAACCCTTCGGCCAATATTTCGGACGACTTGAGCGTAGCGTCGGAAGATCATAGCAAGTGCTTCACGATCGCCTGCGAAGGTCTGAGCTAGAAGAGATTCGTCGGACAATTCCGCTTTAGCCTGAGGAGTCTCCGGCAGGACGGACGAACTAGAAGTCTTCGCCGAAGTTAGTCCAAGGGACAGGAGTCTCGCTGTGACGAAGGAACTCACGGCGTTTATTCTCCGCAATCCTTTAATGCCGTTTCGTTACAAATGGCGAGTATCCTCCGTAGGAATATACTCGTCGTAAGATCACGATAGCCTGCGGAATGCGGGCAAAGAAGAAGCAAGTTCAGCCTCGCTCAGGACCTGAAAAGGCTTTTGGCACTGTCTTGCGATCTCGACGGAAGAAGATTGGACTTTCCCAAGAACAGTTAGCTCTTGAAGCTGGATTTGATCGCACGACCATTAGCTTGATGGAACGCGGCCTGCTTAGCCCGACGTTGAGAACCATGGCCCGACTTTCCAAACTACTGAAACTGTCTATTTCACAATTGGCTAAAAAAATCGAGGAGTCCGAGTTTTTCCGAACGGGCATTTGAACTCCCCACGCCGTCGGCTCTTCCGCCGACATGGCGACGCCCACCAACCCTAGAATCTACATTAAATGTATAAATTAGCAACAGTAATTCGACATATGCCGACCTAGAGCCCTTGATTGTTCCTCCGTATTGTTGCTCCTTATGACTTCAAATGCGGGCGAGTTGTTCCGAGAGAGGTTAGCGCTGTTACGAAAGGCCAAGGGCCTTACTCAGCAGGAATTGGAAAGAAGGATCGGGAAACTCGAAACCGAAGCTGGATATATCAGCCGTGTTGAAACAGGTGGCATTGAAACCCCTCCATTCGACGTGATGGATAAGATTGCTCACGAACTTGACGTCGAGGTAGGGGAGTTGTTTTTCGGAAAAGGCTTGGACCAAAATGCCGAACAATTGCGCGAAAGCATTTCGAGAGTCCTAGCCTCACAAGACGTTTCCCAACTTCGGAAGATCTACAGACTAGTCTTGGTGAGTCTGGAAAAATATTCCAGGTAGCTCTCGTCATTTGCCTCCCACGCTCGTGTACGTCTTGTCCTTAATTACGGACACAACAAAGTCGACGAGGAGGGTGATCCCACCCTTGTGATAGCCTGACGATGCTGCGAGCGTTTAAACCTGATTGTCTTTCGTATGAAGCCATCTTCGCTTTCACAGCCCACGACAATGTTCTGCTGTCCTTGTCCCATCTGGTTTCGTCACTGTTCAATTGTTATTCTGCTTCTATCGGTCGGCTTTCTTTACGTGTCGCTCTTCGCTTACAACTACAGTTCCATCTTCGCTGCGAGCTTGGTTCCTTCGCTTCTTGTTGCATTGAGCTTCGCGATATTTCTAAACATCTATTCGCTCTGTTACCTCCAGAAAGAAAATAGGGAAGCAGACCGTGCCTTTCATGACGCAGATCGTGAATTCTCATCGATCTTCCAGAATGTGCTAGACGCAATTCTGATCATTGACGACAACGGTGATTGTCTCGACGCAAATCCCGCTGCGACGGACATTCTTCAAGTGTCAGGCAATAAATTGATTGGCCAAAATATAAGTCGTTTTCTTCTAGATCGTGATGAATTTATTCGACTGTGGAGCTCATTTTCCGGGCGTTCGATCCGAGGTCGTACACAACTTATTACGGGCAATAGAACAACTCTATTCGTGGACTTCACTGCCACCGCAAACTATTTGCCGGGTCGACATATGGTCATTCTTTGCGACGTAACGAAACGCACGCACGCGGAGTTGGCGCTTCGGAAAAGTGAAGAACGCTTCCAACTCATGGCGAGCAACATTCAGGAGATTTTCTGGATGTTGGATGCCCACACGCTGGAAGTGACTTACATCAATCCCGCTTATACCGCAGTCACGGGACACGACGTTGGAAGTCTTCAGAAGAATCCAACTTCATATCGTGAGCTAATACATCCCGAGGACAGAATTCGAGTCCTCTCAAGACTTCAGGAACTAGCAAACTCCGGGACTCTTGATGAGGAGTTCCGCTTCATTCGCGCCGATGGCCAGGTTCGCTGGGTCTGGGCCAAAGGCGTTCTGGTCCTCACCCGCGATGGAACATACTGGCTCGTCGGCACTGGGCAGGACATCACTTCGCGCAAGCAAGCCGAGATGAAAATTACGGAACAACTAGATGTGGTGGAAGCGGCGCGGGCCGAAACCGAAGCACTGCGCAAATCCACGCTGGCTCTCAGCCAGAATCTGGCGATGGATTCGGTTCTCGACACGCTTTTGCGGTGTGTCGCCGAACTAGTTCCTTTCGACAGGGCGACAATCATATTCGTCGAAGAGGGTTCCGAATTGATGGTTGCCCGCGAGGCTCCGCGGAATATGCCAAAGCGGATCGGACTGACGTTTAGCGCAGACGGAAACCACTGTCTCCAACGTGTGCTCTTCGAGAAGAGGGCAATTCTGCTGCAGGATGTGGCCAAAGAATCCGGATGGCGCGACATGCAGCCCCTCGAGCATCTCCATTCCTGGCTCGGAGTCCCCCTCCTCGCCGCTGGTCGAGTTCTCGGAATAATGTCCCTTGGAATGCATTCACCGCGGGCCTTCACCGCCGAACATCTCCGCATTGCGAAATCGCTTGCAGTCCCCGCAGCGGTCGCAATTCAGAACGCCAGGGTTCATGAACGCGCCGAAATCTACGCGGCTGAACTCGAGTTGCGCTTAAGACAACTCCGCGAAGCGCAGAATGCTTTGCAACACGCATCCAGTGAGCGTTCTAACTAAATGCGGTTGCGGTCTCCTCCACAAGCAACTACGCCAGACGATAGACTGTGGCAGTTCCTGTCCCTCCGTCAATCCGTAACACCACTTGGTCCCTACCCGACGAGCGATGGCACGGAACAAGCGCGATCGGCGATTCGGCCCCGGATCGCTGGGGCCGGGTCCTTATGCAGCGGATGGAACGGCGCCGCGCCAGGCACCATGGCAAAACCCCCGCCACGCTTCGGGAAATCGACTACCTGCTGCTCGTCGAAGACGAGACGCGTGCCGGTGCGCCAGTGCGCTGCGATTCGCTGAACGGGAGGGTGGCTCTTTCCTGCGCTCTTCCGATGCGAAGCGCGTGCCCCCTCTGGTCGCGCTCGCAAGTTGCCCGCGCCAATCGGGCGTCTATCGAACGGCCGCCCGAAGAAGAACTCTCCTCGCGATCGCCGAGGGCTCTTATGCCAAACGTCGGCTTTCTTGCATTGCGGGTGCCGGTTGATGTTGCAGAAGAATCCGGAAAGCGAGCCCGTGCGTGATCAGCAGCAACGGCACAACCACAGTCGGAAGGAAGAATGTGGCTCCCAACTGCCCCGCTAATAGTCCAGCATGATTGGCTTGATAGAAAGCGTTGAGGATATCAACTGAACCCCAGAGACTGAAGATCCATGCGACGGCCACGCCAGCCGCGCTGGGCAGCAACAGCACCGAAAGCAACGCCAGTATCGCAGCAATGATGTCCCCATAGGCGGCGGAATGCGCAAAAGCAGTTGGCAGATCGGGTGACACGACGCCAGGAACCAGGAATGCCAACCCGATGAAACGGAAGCTGTGCAGGATGAGCAGAGGTCGCAACGCATCGGCCCGTTTCCGGAGGCGGAGTTCCGGCCAGATATATCGAGCGGCGATTATTCCCCATGCGATGAGGCCGAATGCGATGCTCACGAAAAACCAGATCATTTGTTGTGGCATGACGAAGATCTCCTTTCCAGAATTTCAGTCATTGACATAATCAAGATCGTTTCGTTTCAGGCGGGACATGACTCACTGCAGCGCTCCTGGGTTCAGCGCCCTCAGCGGCATCAACGGTCCGACGGGAACGTACTGGTGATCCATCAAATGTTCCTTCGCGAGCGGCAGTGTTTCCACAATGGCTCGCGCCTCGTCCTCAGTCTTCGCGTCTACCACCAAGACGACGCCTTTGCCATCGCCGCGTGAATACCACTGGCGGATTTTCCCGTCGAGGTAGAGCTTCACGGTTGCCTGAATCTCTTGCGGTATAACGGCCATGATTTGTTGAGGGGTTACGCCCTGCCTGGGAGTCTGAATGACGATGACTTCGGTGGTTTTAGGTATAGCTATGCTGGGCACGCCTGAGCTGCCACCAGACTGTGATTGCGCTAGGGAGGCCGCGGGAAGCACTGCTGCCATAAGAAAAGGGATCATGAGTTTCATCGGGTTATCCTTTCGATTCAGTTTTATACTGTTCTATTCGCCTGCAAAGAGTACGCTAGTACTCTTTGCAGGCAAAAAAAATTTACTCTTCGACGAAGCGCTTTATGAAAAAGTTCCTCGCCTCGATCAACATTTCCTCACGCTTTTGAGGCGACAAGGTCATTCGGGCACTCGTCAACACCCCAGCCATACTGGGGAACAGCAACTGAAACTTCGTCAACTTTTCTTGTGGCGTCCGGCCAGGTACAAACGGCAATAGACGCTCTCGATATGCTTCTCGTACTGCCTCAATCCGTTTGCGCACGGACAACGGCTTTCGTGTGAGCTCTGGACCGAGCGATGCGAGCACACAACCCATTCCTGGCGAATTCGCGTGGCCTGTGCTCAGGTACCGTTCGATGATCGCCCGCAGAGCTTGACCTTCGGGCGCGGACCTTGCAGCCTCCAGCATGCCGTTTCCCATCTCATCAAACGCTCGCGCTACTGCCTCAACGAAAAGATCGTCCTTGCTTCTAAAATGCCGGTAGAAGCCACCTTTTGTCAGGCCAACCTTCTTCATCACTGTGCCGATGCCGCTCGTGTCCCCGCCGTGCTCCCTGAACGACCGAGCCGCCATTTCGAGAATCTTTTCGCGGTTCCGGGCTTTGTGTTCCTGCGAATATCGCATGACGTAAGAGTACGATGGTACTCTATCGTCTGTCAACACCAACTTGTTCTTGCTAACGCGCACTGCAGCAGCTCAGAATGTCGTTGAAACAGCGCGGTTGGCCAGGGCGATCTGAGGTAGGGTTCGCGACAGCTGTGGGTACCACGCGGAGAGATTTGAATGTCGAACGAGGTGGACCTTCTTAGGCGTGTTTACAACTGCTTTAACGCTCGTGACATGGAGACGGTGCTCGCCGCCATGCACGAGGAAGTCATCTGGGCCAATGGCATGGAAGGCGGTCATGTCCATGGACGCGACGAAGTGCGCAGCTACTGGACACGTCAGTGGACCATTGTTGATCCGCACGTCGAGCCCGTCGCGTTCGAGCACGGCCCCGAAGGGGAAGTGGTTGTGGAAGTACATCAGGTTGTGCGCGATCTCAACGGGAATCTTCTTGCGGACAAGATGGTCGGTCACGTGTTTCGAATCGAAAACCACCGGATCAGGCGGTTTGATATCCGCGGCACATAATTCCCAGTTCCGCTGAATAAGGCTCGTCTTTCGGACCGAAACCCACAGAAACAGAAAACAAAAAAGGAAGCCGCTTTGGCTCAGAACCGAAGCAGGCGTGTAACCCGGCATCGGTTTACAAAACCGATCAAGTAGTGCTGAACGAATTCACAAGGTTCCCGAGGAAACCTGCAACGGTTTCACACACCGTTGCGATGGGTCGCCCGACAGCGGTCCTCTCAGGTCTCGAAGACCTGGACGTTCGGTTGTCGGACCAGGTTCAACACGGCATGGTGAACTTCGTCGCGCAACCTGCGCAAACGTGTCGAACCATATCCCAGCGACTCGTCGACGCAAAAGCCGCGGGACTTGCCGGACGCCTGGACGCACTTCCCACACGGCTCTTTACGTTGCCCGATCCTGTTCGTCCCTTGCCCTCGATTCACGAACTCGGACAGCTTTATCGACTAGTAGTTTGTTGAATAATCTGGTTTTTTTAGTCTTTCGGTATCGGAATTCTGGGTTTCTTACTGCGGCTTGGGCGCTTCAGGTCGCTCGAGATACTCTGCGAGACCGAAAGGAATATCCCGCATCATGTTCTGGCCATCAGGTTTCGCAATCGACACAGGTTGTAAGCAGCTCCGGTGAAGGTAAACAGCCACCCGACCTTCTCGATCCCTCGCAACTTCACTTTCTTTAGCATCCCGATCATCTTCATCCACCCGAACGATTGCTCCACTCGTTTCCGCTTCCGCTGACTCACCGCGTACCCCGCATGTCGCACGGTTCGCTCGTCCACCGCGCTCCTACGCTTGGTGGTGTTCTGCGCCACATGTGGGGTGATGTTCATCCCCGCAGTTCTCGAACGAATTCCTGGGTGTCGTAGTTCTTGTCGCCTCCCAAGGTCACGCGCTTTCCGGCTGGGAGCGCTTCCGCCATCAGCAGCGCAGCATCCCGCTCCGCTCTTCCACTCGCCTCGCTCAGAAAGGTCTGCAGCAATAGCCCGTTTCGATTCTCCATCAATACATGTCCCAGGTAGCTCAGCTTCGCCTCGCTTCCTCGGGACTTGGTGAATAACCGGGCATCCGGATCGGTGGTTGATTCATGTGTCTGGTTCTTGCGCTTCTCTCCGCGAAAGTCCACATCGCCTCCCACGTCGGGAGGTTTTCCAGATCCGTCCTTGGGTCGGAAACTCTTATGACTGGCCCAAGCTTCGATCAACGTTCCGTCCACCGTGAAATGCTCATCCGACATGTAAAGTTTTAAAAACACCTCTCCTTTCTTCTCCAATACAGCGCCAAGATGGACCTGGAGCTTACATCGCTGGGCTCCCGCTCTAGTTTCCGAAAGAAACAGCTCAATCCGTATGACGGGCAAATTCGGAAGTTATTTGCCAGATTTCAGTTTCGCACCCGATCTTGCCGATTCGGCTCGACGAACCAGATCAGGGGACTTCATTCGATGGCAGTGTTCTTCAAAGTTTGGGCGCGGTCCTTTCCAACGAAGGTCCTCGACGGTGTCAAACACCGGTACATCCAGTCGCAGAGTGGCAAGGGTGCGAAACAACAAGGCGTCGTTCCATGAATTAAGCAGCGATTCGGATAGCGGGCGGGCCCTGCGGATCGAGGGATGCCATTCCTTCCAATCCTTCGGAATGTCTTCAAGGTGGGGGTACTGAGATAAGGTAAGAGCGGCGGCCTTCACGCCCCAGCCAGCCACACCTGGGAATCCATCCGCGCTGTCGCCGACCACAGCAAGGTAGTCTGGAATGGATTGCGGCATTACTCCGAATTTAGCTACAACGCCGGCTTCATCGCGCAACACGTCGCGCCTACGATCCAGTTGAACGACTCGTGAGCCCACAACGCACTGACTCAAATCTTTGTCCGGCGTACAAATGAGCACCTGCCTCACGCGCTCATCCTGCGCGGCTTTGCCGGCGGCAGATGCCAGCGCATCATCAGCCTCGAAGTAGACCATTGCCCAGACCGCCACTCCCATTGCTTCCAGCGCTTCCTCGAGAATCGGAAACTGCGAGAGTAACTCTGGGGGGACACCTTCGCTGGTCTTGTATCCGGAATAGAGGTCGTTCCGAAAAGACTCGACGACATGATCAGTTGCCACGCCGATGTGAGTGGCCCCGCTCTCGATCATGGACAAAACGGAAGTGAGGACACCACGTACTGCGCCGATCTCCTGGCCGCTCACATCCTGCGCAGCGGGCACGCCGAAAAAATGCCGGAACAATTCATAGGTCCCGTCAATCAAGTGCACGTTCATGTGGCTGCGGTCCGCTCCGCACGCAATCTTATGCGAACCACTAAGCGATTTCAGGGGATTCTTCTCGTGCGGCGGATCCGAAATTATCCGGACAGTTTCCCGTTTCCGGTTTGCCGACAACACGTAAACTGTCCGAGCCCGGCACATCACCAAAACAGTTTGGGAGAGGAGAAAGAGATGAAGAGAGTCCTTTCTGCAGCCGCTGCGGTGGTCACAATGGTTGCGGCGGTCCCATGGCCAACAAGCTTGGCCGAACAGGGCAAGAGGGAGATTGTCGGGTTAACTGCGGGCGAAGTACGGTGGTTTACGCCGCCGTATTACAACGACGGCAGGCAGCGAGCGCAACTGTTCGGCGACTCCAGCCAGGGCGGTACCTGGATCGATCGAGTGAAAATACCTGGCGGTGCGCGTGTCCTCGCGCATACGCACCCGCAAGATGAACTCGTTACGGTGATCGAAGGTACTTGGTATCTGGGCGAAGGGGCAGAATTCGACTCAGCGAAGCTAAAAGGCTACCCGGCGGGTAGTTTCATCGTCATTCCGGCCGGCATCCCTCATTTCGTCGCAGTGAAGGAAGGCACTGCCGTCGTTCAATTGAGCGGCATCGGAAAATTTCAAACTAACTACCTGGAGCAATAAACCCTCGACTTGTCGTCCGAGCGATCGAGGAGGCCTTCGAAGCCGTCAACGAATGATACCGAGCTTCCCCAAAAGTGATCTTGACCAACGCTGCCATCTAAGGCGGATGGAAAAGACAGATCTTGAGTCGTGGCGATTGCATTGAGTACTTCTGTCAAATAACGAGCAGACCGGAAACCGAAGTCGCTGGAAGGAAAGAAATTCTGGTTGTGCACACCTGATTTGAATCAACGATTCTTCGGCACGCAGCCGAAGGGCATCATCTACTCCGACGGTTTCAAAGGCGTTGTCCCGGCTGGCAACGGTTCGTTACACCGTTGCAGTCCAAAACGCGACTTTCCCGCCGAAGAGGGCGCAAACAATCATGAATTTTACGGGAGTTCTCTAAACCCTCACGGCTGGCGACGCCGGAACCGACGAACGCGCACCGGCGCCATTCGTCTTGGACCAACTCTTGCGAAGCTCTTCGGCACGGCGAATCACCTGGTCGATAACCTCATGTGAGGTCAGTCCTTCTTGAATTTGCCTGGCTTTGCCGGCAGATGGAATCTCCAGCGCCTCCAGTTTTTCGAAAATAGGCTTCATCGCGCGGGCGGGGCTGCGAAGAAATTCCGAACTGCGGACGCGCGTGAAAATCCAACCCATGCGTTCGAGCACGGACTGCCGGTCCATGTCTTCGGGCAGTTTATCGAGAGGCTGATAGCGGTCCCCGTCGCATTCGATCGCCAGACGCTTGCCATCACCTTCGACAACAAGATCGATGCGAAACGTACCTATCTTCCAATGCGGCGTGACACTGTAGCCCGCTGCGGTGAGGCGCTTCATCACTTCACGTTCAAAGTTTGATTGTGCACGTTTGTCTTTCTCTTCCAGAGCACGCATGAGGCGTGCGGGGTCTTCCGCATGTTCGATTAGTTGCCGCCGCAGATCATCGGCTTTCAAGTCGTCGTGCGGACTGAGGGAATGGACAATCCACATCTGGTCGCGCGCACGGCTGGCCGCAACGTTGAAGCGCTGCTTGAACAGTTCTTGATCGCGCAGTGAAAGCGCGCCACGTTCAGCGGTATCGACCAGGGAGATGAACACGACGTCGCGCTCGTCTCCCTGGAATTGCGCGGCGTTGCCGCACAGCACGCGATGAAGTTCATAGCGGTCGGGCGAAACATGCGAACGGATGAGGTTGTCGATTTCGATGGCTTGTTCGTCGCCGATCAGAGATACCACGCCGATGCTCAAAGGCTGGCCGGCGTCGTTCTTCCTGTATTCGGGTTGCTCCACCGCTGCGGCGACCAACGAAGCGACGGTCAGAGCCTCTTGGCGGTTGACCTTACCGTCGCGGCTGGAGCCGGACACGCGATGCGCGATGGTGTGCGGGCGCAAATGGACACGGCTCGCGTCACGCAGGGGCTTGATGCGGCCGTCGTAAGAGATCATGTTGCTGAACTGAATGATTTCCGGAACGCACCGGAAATGCTCGACAAGGCATGTGGTCCCGCCGAAAGACTGCCTCGCGAGATCGTAGATAGAGATTTGCCCATCGAAGAGGTCGGAGTTTGGGACGCCACGCAGATACTGGAAAATGAGGTTCTGAATCACGCCCAAATCCTGCCCTACGGCAGATGGGCTGACCTGTTCGTGGTCGCCGACGACGAGGACGGTCTTGCCCAAATACAGGGCGACGAGTGCCATCACATCGCTTTGGCTGGCCTCGTCGATGACGACAACGTCAAAACGAGTCGTGCGCGGGTCGAAGTTCTCGACCACGCGCGAGAGCGGCATGACCCAGACAGGGACGGCCCCGCGGCATTCCGTCATCTTTCTCGCAGCTTCCGTGCGCAAGAGGGAAACGCGGATGCCGTGACCCTTGCCGATGCGGCGGATGGTGTCGAGCCAGCCGACGAGCGCTTGGCGCTGCCGCGAAGAGGTGCGCCGTGCTTGCGAACCCCAAGAGCGCTTGTCGATGAGTTCGACGGTCGCGCGACGCAACTGCTCGCGCAGCTTTTCACTGTTCGTTTGCAGAATTTCAAGAGAAACACTGCTGCGGCGATCCAGCTCGTCATTGAGCTGGCGCCACGTCCAAGCCGATGCGACGTCGCGCGGCGGTTCTCCGCGACCGTGGACGCCGGTGCGATTGCGAATCGCTCCGGCCCACGCGGGAGCAGCGGTTTCCAGCTTTGCCAGCAAAGTACGGCGCAGGTCGAGGTCAGCTTGCTTGCTCTTGACTTCAAGTAGGTGCTCGTAGGCTTCCCGATAGCGATTGGGATTCTCGTCCGTCAATCCGGCGAGAAGCTGGTTGATTACTTTGGACGCCTTCGCTACGCGCGCCGCAAGTTTGAGCCGACTTTTGAGGTCGCGGAATTCTTCTTCGATCTGAAGCAGCCGCAGCTTCTTGAAACGGGAATCGAGAATCGGCAGCAGCGCGTCGGTCACCGCAAGGTGAATACGCGCCAACTCACCTTCTGGACCAACGACTGCCGGCTGTTCCGCGAGGAACTTGTCCCAACGGAAACCAAGGTCTTCCTGTTGCTGATGCAACGGGAGCCAGGTATTTTTTTGCCAGTCCAGGCATTGTTCGATCGAATCGCAAAACTGCATCAACGTTTTCTCAAGCTGCTCTCCCATTTCTGCTGAATGGGGAGCACCCAGCGCGGCCACTTGCCGATCCCATCGCGCGCCGAGATCTTCGCGGAGGCCTTTGAGCCGGAAGAATTGACGCAGCGCTTGAAAATGCTCAGGCAATCGTGGGCGCGTCTTATTCACCTTTGTTTGTTCGAGGAATTGGCGCCAAGCCTTGTGCGTAAACAACGTAATCGAGCCCAGCTTGCCGCCTTCTTCCAGGTGCGCGAGGATTTCACTGGCGATGCGCTCCTGCTCTTTCACCGGGGAAGGGCCGATGGCCTCTGGGCCGTACTTGACGAACGATTCCTGCGCGTTTGCGGCTTCGCGATGAATCAGCCGCACGAAACTGACGAGTTGATCCCACGGTTGCCGGTGCACTTCACCGTATTTTCCGGCGTACACTGCAGCGAGTTTCCATTTGTCCTTGCCGGAAAGAGGCTCGACTGCCTGAACCAGAGCAGCGGACAATCCTTCGATTTCTTCGGGCGAGCTCTGCGTGGCATTCGACTCCCACAGGTCCGGGCGCAAATCGAGTTCTTCCAGACCGAGACGATTGCGCTCGTTCACACTAGACTCGAAGTCGTCGGCTCGCGGGAGATCGTGAAGTTCCGGAAGATGACCGGAAAGCTCGGTCTCGTCTTCGCGGGAAATAGAAACACTGGTGCGATACAGGTCGACCAACTCGCCAGTAGAAAGAGGCAGCGGAGCCACGGCCGCGACGGGGCCGGGAATCCAGCCGTGCACTTCCTTATCCTGCACGACCTGACGTGCGCCGTCGGCAGGCGTCCACAATTTTCCACCAATCGCAATCTCTCGGTATTCGTCGGCGCGGGCGTCGGCGAACTGGCCTCGGATTTCGGCGAGGTTCTTCAACAAATCAAAGCGTTCGGTCTCGAGTTTCTTTGCTTCCGTTTCGAGCGAACTCGCATCGGCACGCGACAATCTTTCGGCGATGGACCCCACGGCGCTTTCGAGCTGTTTGCGGCTGTCCAAGTCACTTTCAAGCACGCTGACGCACAGAGGACGCAGTTCGGGAACAATGTGATGGCGTACCATCCGCAATGCTTTGGTGGTGTGGCTTGTGACTAGCACGCTCTTGCCCTGCGCGAGCAAATGCCCAACAAGATTGCCGATGGTATGCGTTTTCCCCGTGCCTGGAGGGCCCTGCACCAAAACGCCTCCGTGCTCCTCCAGCTGCTGAGCAATTCGGATCTGCTCGGGGTTAGCTGGTTTGCTGAGCAGCACTGCGCCATCGGCGTGAACGGTGTTTACGCGAGGGTCTGCACTTCCAACCTCGGAAATCGGCGACTCCTCTCCCACGATATTCAGCAGAGACCATGGCAGATCTTCCCGTGTGCGCAGGTCGGCGAGGATGCCCTCGATTGCAGCAGCAAACCCCAAGTTGCGCGCACGCAAAAACAGCACTGGGTCGCGGCCAATACACGGGTCGCTTGCTTCCTTGTTCGGTGCCTGGTCTTCAAGAAACTCTCCGCGCGGAGACAACTGGACAACGAGGCGCTTCAGAAAGCCAGACGTGGACCCGTTGATAAGCGGATGGAAACCGCCTTCATCCAATTCCTCGCGGCACCGGCCGATAGCGCGTCCGTCCACATCCGACATGGACTGGAACAACGCCGAGTACAATTCGACCGGGTGGTCCGCTTCGGAGAGGGTAAACTCGGGTACGGAAGCATCGAATTGCAATTGAAGACGCTGAAGCAGGATCGGATGGAAGATGCCGCCTTCGTCGCGCCGCCAGCTCAGAATGCCGTCCCCAAGAATAAGCTCAACGCGCTCGGCTTCCCGATCGATACGGCCGTAGAGGCTGTAAAACGTTTCGAAGGTTTTCATCGCTGCGCGCGCAGGTTTTTCTGTTTTCACCCAATCGTCACGCAAAACTTTCCAACGCTCCAAGGCTGCAGCGCGGGCAGGGTCGTCGGCAAACTTCACAATCGTCGGCTCGTGACCCTTTTCGGATTCTTCCAATGTTTCGTCGACAGCGATGGTGTTTGATGGATCGTCCCATCCTTCTTCGAGCCACACCGAAATCTCTTCAGGCGGTTCGGGTGGGCGAGTTAAACGGGGACGCCGCACTTTCAGAACATAACTCGGGCCCGCGTCTTCCACGGGCTGGCTGTTCGCGCCTGTTACTTTTGGGGAACTGGTTTTCGCCGTGCCTTTTTGAATGGACGGGTGATCGGGGAGCTCCCGCATCCATAAGCTCCAGGGTTGTTCGCGAAGTTGGCGTTTCGTTGGATTACGGTGCTGGTTTAGCGCTTCGAGATAGCGAAAGACGCGGGTCAGCTTTTCCCGCGCGACGCGGAGTTTTTCGGCATCCATAGCTCGCCGCCTTTACAGAGACACTTCAACAGTTCTGAGGGTGGGTAGCGGAGATTCGAGAGTATCAGGCGAGGGTGGGCTGCTCAATGGTACGCGGGCAGTACTCCGTGTTGGTGGCAACCGCGGCCGCCTGGGCCATCTTCGGGGCCGCGCGGCGATGGCATCAAATGCCCGAGCGAGTATCCGCTGAAGAGATGGCCGCTAAGATTGAGCGATAGTGAAGCCGGTCCTCCTCGGCGCCTCTAAGCAGTTTGATAACTTCAGCGGCCGGGCGCCGTTTTTCAATAATTTCCGCAGACCCACAACGATCCGAATTTCAACCCATCGACCTCCTCGGCAAGGACCCGGAGAAACGGCAAGTCCGCGGCAACGGCGTGAATTTCACGGTGCTATCCGTCGCGACACAATAGTCGTGGAAGGACTCGAACGACGAGTGGCAGTCGAAAACCGAATGGCACCGCGTCGTCGCGTTCAGCCGCCTCGGGAAATCCTTCGCGGATGCGCTTCACAAGGGTGACCATGTCCTCATTGATAGACAACTCGTCAGCTCAAAGTACGACCGCGAGAACATCGAGTCCAACAAGACAAAAGCGCCGAAGCTCGACTCTCAGCCGCGCGGAAAGTGAGGCGCCAGCGCAGGCATCCGCACCCGAGACGTCGTCGGACACGCCGACGTTTTGAAGGTGCGGTGTCAGTGGCCCTCCGCTTTCGGCCGGAGGGCCCTTTTGTTTTTGTCCTGAATCCCTGCCAATTTCGAAATAATTGTCTCGCGTGCAGCCCAAAGCGCGGACCATTCGCTTCCTCCGCTGTCGAAGCCGACCGACGACGGCCTTCCCCGCGACCGACGCAAGTCTTGTTGCTCTTCAGCGCTGGGAGCGCGACCACGCTCCCTGAAGACTTTGTGTGCAGCCTGAAGAGAGGGGACGCGGATATGACCTCGGGGCCTACGTGCCGTTGCCTTCTTTGCCGGGTCGAGAAGGAGCTTGCCTCCGAGCTCGCCTCGTTGACTCAGCAATACGACGTCCTCTTGAACTCTGCGACGAATGGGCTCCGGGACTGTCCCTCGCCGCTTCACCTTCTGTCCCACTTGAAGGCGACCCACGCAGATTCATCCTCCGACGATCTCTATCGGAACCTCCTCGCAGTGCGGGCAGCGTGCCCGCAGTTGGTTGAAATCCTCATGATTCTTGCGTTCCTTCCCGTCCTGCACGGTACTGTCCGCCGAATCGCGAAGGCCAATTCTCATCTCGCTCGCGCTGATATTACACAGCAGGCACTGAGCGTCTTTCTTCAGGTACTGCGTTCGTCGCAGTTGCAGAGACGGCAGTCACACTTCGTTTTTGCGATCACCAGGTTGGTCAAGCGCCAGCTTTTTGAATGGGCCGGCCGCGAAGGCGCCATACATGGCCAAGCAACGAGAGAACAATTGCGGATTGTAGTGCCGATACACAACGACGACCTGCTGGAACGCCACGCGCTGCTGAGGCATTTCCTTCACCGCTGCGTGGCAAACGAACTACTTGCCGACGGCGAGCTCAACCTGCTCGTCCAGATCAACCTCGACGGGAACACCGGCGACGAAGTCGCCGAGGCGAACTGCCTCACATCGAATGCCGTTCGGCAACGTATGAAGCGCCTCCTAGCAAAGCTCCGACGGGCCGCAGGAAACATATGAGCCTCGACCAAATCCTTCTCCTGCGGCGACACATTTTTTCGCTGCAGCGCAGAAAGGATAAATAGAGGGGAGTTCACGCCGACAAAGCCAGGGCGCCGCCCCGGCCAAGAGTACCGAAGCGGAAGGGGTGAACTTCCCCGAAAGTTTGACTCACAGAATTAGCGAGGTTCCTCATGAGGAAGCTGCATCCGAAACGTTGCAAGGCCTACTTCATCGTTCGTGTTGTCGTTGTGATGTCACTGATTGGCCTAGCGATCGCGGCTCCCTTGTTTGCCCAAGGAAATTCCCCTTGGGAGAACGCGGTCAACGTATTGCAAACCGCCTTCACCAGCACCATCGCACGCGGTTTGTCCCTCGTGGCTATCGTAGTCTCCGGCCTGACATTCGCCTTCGGGGAAGGTGGATCAAAGCGCGTCCTCGCTGGCGTTCTGTTTGGCGTCGGTATGGCCATCGCAGCTGTGAATTTCCTTGCTTGGCTCTTTCCTGCCTGACCCGAGGAACGCGATGGATCGCCAGAGGCGCATCAACCAGGTGCAGCGGTCGCTCTCGCGGCCGCTCACCATTCTCGGCGCGGAGCGAAAGCTCTTCTTCTTCGCCATGTGTTTGGGAGCCGCGACCTTCAACCTGCTTGGCAGCTTGCTCGGCGGCTTTCTCATGTTCTTGCTTCTTTATTTCATGGCCCGCTGGGCCACCGCCACCGACCCACAGATTCTGAAGCTGTTGTTTCATGCGGCGAAACTTCGGTGCCAATACGATCCCGCGAAACTAACGGCCGTTTCTGTTTCTAGAGGCGCACCATGCTGAATCTCAAACGCCTTCTCAGGAATTACGAAGACGTTGGTTCGCTAAACGCAATGGTGAACCTGTTCGGCTTCGTCGGACCGCACATTTTTCTCACAAAATCCGGCGAGATCGGCGCTGTCGTCGAACTGGCGGGTGTCGACTACGAATGCCTCGAGCCGGCCACCGTCGACGCGTTTACCAAACGCTTGGAATCCGCGCTACGGTTGTTTGACGAGAACTATCGCGTCTACCAGTTGCTATTTAAACGCAACCGCCAAGCCATCCCCCACTCCTTTTGCGGCAAGCCGGTCGTCGATGCTGCGATACGCGACCGCATCGCCTATTTCACCGAGAGAGCCGACCATCTGTTCTCCCTTTCCATTTACCTCGTCATTTGTTGCCCCGCACAGACCGCGCGCCCCTCGCTCATGGACACTCTCCTGAGATCCCCGGACAATCTCGAAAAGGCGTGGAAGGAAGTCCATGCGCGCTTTTCTTCCGATGTCACCGTACACATCGACGCTGCGCAAATGGACAAAGCCGAGCGTGCGCTTCGCCAAAAAGTCGACAGCTTCCGCACCCAAGTCAGCGATTTTGTCTCCGTGCGTCTCCTCGGGAAGCAGGAAGCCTTTTCAGTGTTGAAGCGGACCTTAAACTTCGATCCACTCAAACTCGATTGCGCGAGACTAAAACACGACACCTTCCTCGACTATTACCTCTGCGAGTCGCATCTCGAATGTCACCGCAGCCATCTGCGCATGGACGATTATTTCGTAAAGGTCTTAACCCTGAAAGAACCCTCGGCGCACACCTTTCCGCTGCTCCTCAAGGGATTGCTCGATGTCCGCGCCAACTTCCACGTGGTCACCGAATGGAAAAAAGAGGAGCCGGGCAAGACCCGCCGGACGATCCAAGCCAAACGACGTCACTTGCACAACACCAAGCGATCGTTTTTCAGTCAAATCAACCTGAATGATAGCCAGCCGCAGGACCACCTCCTTGACGACGCGAAAGAGTCGCAAGTCCGCGAACTCGGAAAGGGCATCGAGGAAATCGAACTGCACGGAAATTATTTCGGGCGATTCTCACTCACGGTCGTGCTTTACGACCGTGACCTCGCCACTGTCGAACAGGCGGCCGCCGAATTCTACAAGGTCTTCAGCATCCATGACGCCCAGCTCTACGACGAACGCTACAATCTTCTGAACGCGTTCCTCGCCGCAGTTCCGGGTAACTACGCCTTCAACCTCCGTTACTTGTACCTTCTCAACACAAACTACGCAGACCTATCCTTTCTTTTCACCCTGCACTCCGGTGAGCCCCGCAATGCGCATCTGCGGCAAGAATATCTGGCCGTCCTTGAAACCAATCATGGCACGCCCTATTTTTTCAACTTGCATTACCGTGACACGGCGCACTCCATGATTCTTGGTCGCACGGGTTCCGGAAAAAGTTTCCTCCTGAATTTTCTGATCACCAATCTCCAGAAATACGATCCCTATACCTTCATTTTCGATCTCGGCGGAAGCTTTGAAAGTCTTGCCCGGTTCTTCGGCGGCTCCTATCTGCGTCTCGGCATTGAATCTGGCGATTTCACGATCAATCCCTTCTGCCTGCCTCCGACCAAACCCAACCTCGATTTCCTCGCGCTCTTTCTCAAGGTTCTCATTGGCCGAACACTCGGCACCCTCGACCCGGCGACCGATCGCGAGGTCTACGAACAAATTGAGAATCTCTACTCTCTCGATCCGGCGCTTCGCACCCTCGATGTGCTCGCCAATACCTTGCCGCGACCGATCGCCTACGCCCTGGCCAAATGGATGCGCGGCGGACAGTTCGGATTTCTTTTTGACAACCCGAAAGACACGATTTCGTTTTCCCGCTTCCAGTGTTTCGATTTTCAGCAGATGAGCCACTATCCCGAATTACTTGAACCATTGTTGTTCTACATCCTCCATCGAGCGAATCAAGTCATTGCCAACCGTGATATCTCGGCTACCTTCAAGGCTTTCTTCATCGATGAGGCGTGGATGTTTCTCCGCAATCCCACAATTCAGCAGTACATCATCGAAGCTCTCAAGACGTGGCGAAAACACAATGCCGCCATGATTCTCTCGACGCAGTCGCTCGACGAACTGCGGCGTTCAGAACTTCTGGATGTCGTTGTTGAAAGCTGTGCCACGAAGTTGTTCTTGGCTAATCCCGACATGGATCAGGACCTCTACCGGCGGCAATTTCATCTGAACGACACCGAGATCAAACTCATCGCCTCGCTCATCCCGAAGCAACAATTTCTGCTCAAGACTCCGGAGCTTGCGAAGGTCGCCAATCTCAACGTCGACCGCCGCAGCTATTGGCTCTACACCAACGATCCGTACGACAACCGCAAGCGACAAGAGGCCTTCGACGCATATGGATTTGAACAAGGACTGAACGTCCTTGCCGGAACGAGAGCATGACTCCCAACCTCGTCAACGCAGCGAACCGACTTGGCCTTACTTACCCGTACCCGCCGATCGTTCTGGCGGGATTGCTTGCCCTTTCTGTTCTTCTCGTACAGACGGTGGTTCGCTCGTTGGAAAGCCGGAATATCTAACGATCAAATTTCGCAAAGCAAAAGGAGAACAGGTTATGCGTTTCCATTCGAAGTCGTCTCTTTGGATCGGCCTGTTGCTCGCGCCATTCTTTCTCGTGTCGCCAACTCTCGCAGCCACCGAAGGCGCCCGTGTCGTTAAGTACAGCAAGGAAGATGTCATCCCCATTCACGCCAAACTCCGTTTTTCGACTTTGATCGTGCTCCCGGATAGTGAAGAAATCGTCGACTTTACGACCGGCGACCGCGAATTCTGGATCATCAACGGCGGCCACAATCTCTGCTACGTGCATCCCGCCCAGATCGGCATTCGCAGCAACCTCAACCTCATTACGTCAAGCGGGCACGTCTATTCCTTTCTTCTCACCGAGATCAGCAAAGAGCCAAACGTGGCGGTCGATCTTAAGCTCTTCATCGAGCCCAAGGAGGAATCTGCGTCTACAGCGGCACTTCATGGCTACGTTCGCGCTGCCGACGCCGAAGCGTACAGAAAGGAAATGGAAACCGCGCAGGCCCAGGCCCTTCAACAGATTCACGCCGCCGAAAGTCACGCTACGGAGCAGATCGATCAATTCCGGTCCACTTATGCGACCAAGCTCCGCTTCGATTACACACTCGATCCCAAACTCTCTAGGGAACCTTTCCTCGTTTCTGCGATCTATCACGACGATTCCTTCACCTACATCCGCTGTGCAGCGAAAGAAAAACCGGCGTTGTACGAAATCAAGGACGGCAAACCCAATCTCATCTCATTCCAGGTTGAAAACGGTGTGTATATCGCGCCGAAAATTTTAGATAACGGGTACCTCGCCGTCGGCAAGAAAAAGCTGAACTTTACCAGGGTTGTCAGCGGGAAGTAACCATGACCACCCCTTCGGCAATTCAAGACAAGAATCCCAAGCCGCCAGGTCTCTTTCCGAAAAATGTGCAGTCCTGGCTCCTGGTGGGTCTGGCCGTTCTCATGGTTCTGATCATGTGGCTCACCGGAGAAAAGAAGTCTCCACCTGCTCTGGGCGGTTCGTCGTCCGGAGTCCAGGCTCCACTCGAAGTGAATGAAGCCAAGATCGTGGAACTACAGAGCCGTATTCAACAACTGCAGCGCGAACAGAGCATTGCGCAGAACGCTCTCAGTCAACAAAACCGCGGATTGGGTAACGGCAGCGACCCACAATTCATTTCGTCGCCTCAGGGAAGTGCGCCCACTCCCGAAGCGCACGCGGACGACGCCATCCGCGAGGAACGCAAAAAGCGCGAATACCTTTCCTTGTTCGCGTCGAACGTGGCGCTCACCTATCGAAAGAACGCCGAGCAGGCGATGCATTCTTCCGATTCTTTTGCTGTGTCTTCCGCCAAGCCATCGGAACCGACGTCGTTTCAACCTACGGAGCTGTTGAAATCGCTTCAGCTCTCGACGCCGCCGCAAGCCGATCGCGACCGAAAGGAGGAGCAACGAAATCCTGTCGCCGCGCCGGGTGGCGCTTCGGCGCTGGCGACGGGAAAAACCTACGTCCTATTTGAGGGCACAATCCTCGAATCGGTTCTCATCAACCGTCTCGATGGGCAATTCTCCGGACCTGTTGAGTGTCTCCTCTCAAACGACGTGTACTCACACGACCGTCAGCATCTTCTAATTCCCGCCGGCACCAAGATTCTCGGAGAAGCTCGCCGGGTTGAGAGCTTCGGACAAACCCGCCTTGCCGTCGTTTTCCACCGACTCGTCATGCCGGACGGATTTTCGGCCAGTCTCGACCGCTTCCAAGGCCTGAATCAGATCGGTGATGCCGGTCTGCGAGATCAGGTCAACAATCACTATGTTCGGTTGTTCGGTGTGTCGCTAGCGATCGGGGCAATCGGCGCCGTCGCTGAAGCAGGCACCGCGGGTGCCCTCACGGCTTCCGGAACCGACCTCATGCGCCAAGGATTCGCCCAAAGCATGGGGCAGTCTTCCGCACAGATCCTCGACCGTTTCCTGAATGTGCTTCCTGCCGTGACGATCCGCGAAGGGCATCGGGTCAAGGTTTATCTGTCGGGCGACCTCGCACTACCCGATTACACCATGCACACCATGGCCTCGAATCTCTAAGGAATAGAAAGGACACCGACATGAAAAAGAGGATCTTGATTGCCCTATTCGTCGTTTGCTTTTCGACGGCCGGCGCTTCCGCGCAATTCGGCGGTATCGTCTACGATCCCACCAACTATGCCAATGCTTTGCTCCGCTACCAACAACTGGTGCAGCAGCTCGCTCAGCTTCGCCAGACATACCAGCAGATCCTGAACCAATACAACCTGGCGCTAGCCATGTCCCAGAATCTCCGCAATATGCCCGAGCGTTACCACGCGCGGTTCTCCGCATGGCGGAACGGGCAAGCGCTCGACGTTTATGGCAACACCGGCGCATGGATTACCGGGATCAACACTGGAGCAATCGATGGTGGGTATCAACAGGCCACGACTCCACTGAATCTCTATCAACCGGACTATCTCGCGTCGATGGACGCACAGGAGTTGGCGCGCATCCAGTCCCAGTACGCGTCCGTCGAACTCGCCGATGGTGCAAACACGACCGCGATCGCTTCGATCGGCACGATCCGCGATCATGCCCAAAACATCGAAATGCAACTCGGGAACCTGGAAGACGATTCCCTCTCGGCTGATCCGGACCTAAACACAGAGGTTTCCGTTCTCAATAAGCTCAATGCGGCGAATGTGTTGACCCTCCGTTCCGTGCAGGACACCAACAAACTTCTAGCGTCGCTGCTCGAAATCCAGACCATCGCTGCGAAACAACAACGCGAAACCACCACCAACTCGATCAATGCGGATATTACCCGCCGTGCGAGTTTCGTTCAAAACATCGCAGGGGTCACCGGAACCCTCGCCGACTCACTTCAAAATTTTCGAATTCCCTGACGAGCCTAGAAGCCCAGGTTGAAGGAGCTCCGCCGTGCAGAACGATTTCCTGCAGTACGTCTTTCAGGCCATCCAGAACCTTTTGACGCAAAACCTCGGCTTCTTCGACGCCATGGGCCAAAACTTGTTCCGCATGTTCGCCACCATTCTCGTCGCCTGGTACGGAATCAAGTCGGCGCTCGCTGCCGCGGGCGGGCGTAGCACGTTTCAGTTCGACCACTTTGCGAGCCTACTCCTTACCATCAGCTTCGGCTTCGCCATGGTCAACTACTACGGCACGCCGATTCCGGGCATCGGTCGCAGTTTCCACAATCTTGTCACGGATGAAGCGCAATTCCTGTCCGCACGCATTGATCAAGCCCAACTACAAAACGTAGTAACCCAAATCGCCGATTTCGAAATCCGTATCGATTCACCCACCTTTGGCGACATCCTTGGAACCGTAGTGTATGTCGTGGTCATCATCCTGCTCGCTGCCTGCCAGGCCGTTTCGATTGTCGTCGTGGCCTACGGTTTCATCGCCACTGCTGTGTGCGTTCTGGTCGGCCCCATCTTCGTGCCGTTCTTTATCATGCCAAAACTCGAATGGCTCTTCTGGGGATGGTTCCGGTGCTTTCTGCAGTACGCGTTCTACCAGGTTGTGGCCGCCGCCGTGGTTTTTGTCATCAGCAACCTCGTGCTCGGTGCGCTCCGTTTGCCGCCGGCCGGAGCGCTGTCGACAGTTCAGCTCCTCGCCTGGTTTCCCGTTCTCCTGATTACCCTCCTGGCAGCGATCTACGTCCTGCTCAAAGTTCCCTCGCTCACCAATCACATCTTCAGCGGCACCGCCGGCGGGTCGTCCGCCGCGCTGCTTCAAGCGGCGGCAACATCCGTAGGAAAAGAGTTCGCATGAACCGTGACGCGAGTTTCGAAGATGCCAAGCGTCTGTACCTGGAATCCTGCGGTGACCCCATGGTGACGAATACCTATCTCAAAATTGCTCTTGTCCTCCTCGGAATGGTCTGTGTCGCTCTCGTGCTCGTCGATCTCCGCACCGTCCGTACCTTCGAAAACTTCCGCCCGCTCGTCATTCGCATCGACGACCTTGGCCGCGCAGAGGCCATTAACTACCACAACTTCGAATACAAACCACAGGACGCCGAAGCCAAATATTTTCTTTCGGAATTCACGAATCTCTACTACCGCCGCAATCGCTACACCATCCAGAACGATTTTGCGAAGTCGCTGTACTTCCTCGACGGCAAACTCGCCAACGGAATCCTCGACGCCTACCACAAGGACGACATCATTCGAAAGTTTCTTACCAATAGCTCCGCTCCGGAGCTCGATGTCGACGTCAAAAAAGTCGCTCTTGAAGAACTGCAAACGCCGCCCTTCCGCGCACGGGTGGATTTCTATCTGGTGTACTACTCGCCGGTCGATCACAGTGAGCTGAAGCGCGACCTCTACACCGGGAACTTCGTATTCACCTTTCAGTCCCACGTCCCCAATGAACTGATCCCCATCAACCCATTGGGACTCACGATTTCCTATTTCCGCGAAGATCAGGCCTTCAAATGAACTCTTCGTCCCAATGGGAAACCGCAGGAGTTGTCGCGGGCGTCCACCTGGCAACCTCGGCCCAACCTTCGCGCGCCACCCCTTCCTTCACTCCCCGATTCGCCTCCTCTCAGTCGCCGCAGACCTTCTCACCGTTCTTTGTCCCTCGAACGACCGGCGCACGTCGGGAGTGCTTCGACTGCCGCGGACTCCCGCCCCCTCCTCGGGGAAATAGTCCATCAGCCGGCAGAGAAACAGACCCTTCCGAGAATTCCGATGGTTGCTAATACTGCCCTCATCACCGTCGCCGTACTGCTCGCGCTCGGCTTCTGGCTCATGGGCGAGCTCAGATTCTTTGTTCCTTACAAGGTGCTCCTGTGGGAAGCCTATGCCACTCCTATCCTTATATATAGCGCTGCCCTGGCCGTGAATGTCTTCGCCGCCACGTTTGTCCTGATTCGCAAATTCTTCTTGAAGGATACCGGAAGGAAGTTGCTGCATTTGGACAAGCAACTCCATGTCGGCGAAACCTCGATACCCGCTCCGTGGTTCGAAGAGGAGTCGCATTGATATGTCGCGCAGCCACGATCCCCAGCCATTGCCCAATTCGCGCGACTCTCTGAGCCGTTCGGAACCGGAGAATTCCCCCAACGTAAACGCGCACCCCCAAGAACGCGCGGACGATGGCCTCTCCATCTCCGCTTCGTCGAATGCCCTCGAACACCCGCCGCACTCGACCGAGCCGCGAGAAGTCTACGAAATGCGTGGACGCAGCTTCCGGCTTCGCCGTTCCGAAGTAGCCACCATGGTGGAAATCGGCAAATTTCGCGCCATAGCCCAGGAAGACCTAACGAAGTTTTTCTATGCAGGCGACAAAGCTCGCTTCCGGCCGGATGTCGAAAACCTCGTCCGTCAGGGCCTCGTAGAAATGAAATCCATTCCTCACGAAGAGAAGGGGTCGCGCACACTCCTTGCCCTTACAAAACAAGGCCTTCGCTTTGTCACCAAGAACGCGGCGGCGCCTACAGCCCAGATCCTTTATCACGGCTTTACCAAACCTCGCGAAGCACATCACGACGCCGATCTCTATCGGCTGTACCAGAAGGCCGCCGAGAAAATCGAGAGTCGTGGCGGCAAGAATCTTCGCGTCATTCTGGACTACGAACTGAAGAAGCGCGTGTACCACGACCTTGCCAAGCTCGTAAAGAAGCAAGTCTCCTCGTCCGACAAACAAGCGATCGCAGAGCGGCATGGACTGAAGATGGTCCGCGGCAAGACCCCGATGCCCGATGTTCGGATCGAATACGAAACTCGGGACGGAGAGAAAGCCCGCATTGATCTGGAACTCGCCACCGGGCACTACCGAGGCCGCAATCTCGCAGAAAAGGTTCGCGCGGGATTCTCCCTTTACGCACACGCCGATGAAACCTCCAAGTTGCGGCGGGACTTGGATCAGCGCGAACTGACCGCGGAGATTCTGCCCCTATGAAGCTCCCGCAAGACCAGGTCGAAACCATCATGTCCCTCGGTTATACCGAGATTGAAGCGCGCTTTCTCTATATTGTCGCTACATATGCCGGGTACTTCACGCTTCGTCATTTTCTATCCTTTTCGGGAGCCCATCGTGGAAAGCGCTCCACCTCTTTTGCGCAAAAGCTCCTTCGGCATGGGCACGCCTCGATGCGCGACTACATGGGTACAGGATCGGTCCTTCATTTGTTCTCGCGTTTGGTCTATGGCCGCATTGAGAAAGACAATCTGCGGAATCGCCGCCGGCATTCGTTCGACTACATTCGTAACCGCTTGGCCCTCCTCGATTTCGTGCTCGAAAACCTCGATTGCAACTTTCTCGAATCCGAAGAAGAGAAGGTCCGGTTCTTTACCGAAACCCTCGCCGTCCCTAAGGATGCGCTCCCTGCCAGGGTGTACGAAGGCGGCCCAAAAAGCCCGCCAACCATTCGGTATTTCGTCGACAAGTTTCCGCTGTTCCTTTCTCTCCCCGTCTCACCTCATTCTCCTGTGGTCACTTTCACCTACGTGGACGCTGGCTCCGCAAACATCGCTCATTTAGGTGTACACCTCGCCGCGTACCAAGGGCTCTTTCGCTACCTAAATGAGTTTCGCTTCGTGTATGTCGCGAACCGGCCCGCCTCCTTTGGCCGTGCTGAGAGTCGGTTTCGATCGTTTGTGAAAGAGCCGCTCGAAACCGATGTTTCGAGCGAAATCCTTCGATACTTCGTCATTCGTCGGAAATGGGAAAGACACGAATATGTTGTTCCCGTCACGGAGGATCTCGAGTTTCTTTCCAACGCTAGAAGCCGCTTCCAAGGAGAGCGTTTCGAAGGTCTGTTTCGCTCGTGGGAAGCGGGACGGACGGACGAACGCAGCCTGCGCAAAGAGGTCTCACAGGCGAACCCGGGGAAAAAGGTGTCTTTTGAAACGTACCTCGTCCGTTGCGGACGCTCACCGCTCGGCGAACTTCACAGAGGGCAGGTGAACGCTGCATGAAAGACGCAGATCAGCGTCGCGTTCACCTTTCCGTTCACCTCCGTGGCGAACGGAAGTTACGAAGAACAGTGACGTTAAGCAGAGTACGACGATGGATTTTGGATGCGGGAAAAAACCAGGCTGGGCTGGAGCGACCCCACTTCGTACCACTGAAACCGTGGCGGTCGCTCCTGCCCAGCCGTTGGCTTCGCAAAACCGGTAATGCCCCCGTCCAAATACGACGAATACGGAAAGGAGCATATATGTCGATCATCAACAAACCGTCCGAGATGGTGAAACGCGAATATGAATTGCAGGAGTCTACCGCTCTTGCCGTTGAGAAATACGCCGCCTTCATTCAAAGCACACCGGATCACGTCGTCAACTCCGCGTTGAAGATGGTGATTTGGAAGGACGCGGAATTTCGGCGGTGGCGCAAGCAACAACAGACCAATGGAGAAGGTAAAGACGTCATCGCTTCCCCGAATACGGCCAAAGCATGATCCTGCGCTTACTGCATTCACGGCAGCTTGTTGCCTCGTTCCTTGCGGCCTCAACGGGAATGGCGCTCTTTTTCCGATATCCATTCCCGGAGCAGAATCTCTTTCTGCGGCTCATGGCAATCCGTTCACCGGTCGCCTTCGGCTTCTTGAAGTATTCCTACACCGCTTTTCTGTATACAACTCCGTTTATCGCATTCTCCGTTATTTTTTCGGGCCTCTATATTTTTGGGCTCAAGGCGCAAGCCAACATTCGATCCGGGAAGCTGGAACCTTATCCCGATCCGAAAGAGCGAGCGGAACTCTCGCTCGTGCTGGGGGAAGTTCATCATCCCCGCAAACCGGTTCCTTCGGAGAATCCATATTGGCTCATCATTCCCGAACGAGGCCTTTTCACCGGTATCGCGATCGTTGGTGCTGTGGGCTCGGGAAAAACCGCGGCAGCTATGTATCCCTTTGCAGACCAGATTTTGGCGTTTCGAGCAAACGACCCGGCCCGCCGCATCGGCGGTCTCATCCTCGAGATCAAAGGGGATTTCTGCGGAAAAGTCCGCGAGATCTTGGCACGTCATGGGAGGGGCGAAGACTATATCGAAATCAGTCTCGAGTCCGAGTACCGCTACAACCCGCTGCACAACGACCTCGACGCGTATGCACTCGCATACGGCATTGCGTCGCTTCTCAACAATCTGTTCGGCAGAGGCAAGGAACCTTTCTGGCAGCAGGCTTACACCAACCTCGTAAAATTTATAATCCTTCTCCATAAGGTCGCTTTTGACTACGTCACGCTCTTCGATGTCTATGAATGCGCCATCAACCCCGAGGCGCTAGAAAGGAAAATTGCCGAAGCCGAAAGGCGGTTGCTCGAAGCAGATTCGGCGCTCCTCACCGAGGAAGAGTATTTGAAGTTTCCACGGGCCCTTGAACCATTCGGGTTTCGCCTCGATCAGGAGTCGAATCGCTATCGCGCTCCCTATTCACCGGGTCTTGCGGCGGTGCTAAAAAGTAGGGAAATCCAATGGGAAACCGAAAACGCAACACGTAAAGGCCCCGTTTCCTCCGATAGGAGAGAACAGCTCGAAGCCGTCAAGCGCTGGCATGAGCACGATTGGCGAAGAATTGAGCCAAAACTGCGAACCTCCATTGTGGAAGGAATTTCTGTCTTCCTGTCCCTGTTCGATGACAACCCCTCGGTCAAACGTGCGTTCTGCCCGCCGGCCGAATGTTATGACCTCCAAGCCAACGCAGATTTCAAGTTCGGCAAGCCACTCCCATCCCTCTCTTGGCTCATCGAAAACGGCCGGGTCTCGGCCCTCAATTTTCCGGTAGCAATGAACGCCGGGCTCTCCAAAGCGTTGGGCGTGATGTTGAAACTGGACTTCGAACGAGCCGTTCTAAACCGCGTTCGACAGATGGAGAAGAATCGAGACACCTACTACCGCCAGGTCCTCTTCCTATGCGACGAGTATCAGCACTTTGCGACCGTCGGTGAGAGCGAGCCGACAGGCGACGAAAAGTTCTTCAGCTTATCCCGACAACCCAAATGCATTCCCATTATCGCGACTCAGAGCATCAGCTCCCTCAAGTCCGCTCTCCCGGGTGAAACATGGCGCACTCTCTTACAAACGTTTCGCACAAAAATATTCTTGTGCCTTTCAGACGACTTTTCGGCACGCACCGCCAGCGACCTTTGCGGGCGGGAAGACAAACTGAAAGCCAGTTACAACCTGACCGAGAGTGGCCACGATGCCCGGATTAGTCTTCTTACCGGAAAATCGCTATCCCACCGGGCGAACATTAGTGCCTCAAAGAGTTATAGCCCGTACACCGACTATCGCTTCGACGTCAAGACCTTCATGGAACTGCACAACGCACAGTCCGTCGTTACCGCTTATGACGGTACGAATCCCTTGCCTCCCACGTTTTGCTATCTCAAGCCCTACTACAACGATCCGAATAAATCCTATTTCGAACAACTTGCGGACGGAGAACTCTGATGAGCGGCTTTGAAACTATCCTGCCTTTCCTCAAACCAATTGAGCATCTTATTCGAGACGATTCGATCAGCGAGGTCATGGTCAATGGACCGGACCACATCTTCATCGAGAAAGCTGGCTTCATCGAAACTGTTCCTGGGATTCATCTCGGTGAAAAATCCTTGATGGTTGCTGTAAAAAATATCGCCCGCCGCTTGGGAAGCGATATTTGTGAAGCGCAGCCCATTCTCGATTCGCGGCTGCCCGACGGAAGCCGTGTGGCCGTTGTTATTCCGCCGTGTAGCGTAAACGGCGTGACGCTGACGATTCGCAAATTCAATTCTCGCCACTTCAATATCGAAGACCTCGTCGAGGCTGGAACAATGGAACGCTGGCTTGCCCATCAGCTCGAGGGGTATGTCCTTGGACGGAAGAACATCCTGATCGCCGGCGGTACAGGAACCGGAAAAACTTCACTGCTCAATGTGTTGGGAAAATTCATTCCCTCCGATGAGCGGATTCTTCTCATCGAGGACACGTCGGAAATCCATCTTGCCCAAGACAACCTCGTCCGCTTTGAAGCGCGGCAACCGCAGAACGAACTACCGGCCATTACGATCCGCGACCTGCTCAAGGCCGCATTGCGTCATCGGCCAGACCGATTAATTCTCGGGGAGATCCGAGGCGGTGAGGCCTTTGATCTCTTGCAATTACTCAATACCGGACACTCCGGAAGTCTGTCGACGATCCATGCCTCCAGCGCGCGGCAGGGTTTAGCTCGATTCACGAGTTGCGTTCTACAGAGCAGGGTTGAGATCCCTTGGCGTGCGATCAAGACAAACGTCGGAGACTCCGTCAATGTCGTCGTGCATCTCGAAAGACGGCCGGGCCGGCGATTCGTTTCCGAAGTTATTGAAATTCACGGATACGACCCCGACCACGACGAATACAACGCCGCCGTCATTTTCGAGAGTCCCAAGGAGACGCAGTGAACAAGCGAGAGAGTCTCGAACCGCGGGACTACATCCTCGACGCCTTCGAACCGTCACACCGCATCGCAATCCTCGCGTTGAACCGTGGCCTTCGAGAGACCGTGCAGCGCATTACCAGCGCTGCGAAAGCCGCCAGTCCCGAATTCCAAGCTTGGTTACGCTACAAGAATGCGAATGGTGCGGACATATATATCGGGATGAATCCGTTGAAAACGGACGCTGCAACGCGTACGAAAGAGGAAATCGACGGAATCCGACATGTCTACATCGACCTCGACTATGGGGGGGAAAAAGCATTGGAAGCGATTCACCAGTCGAGCGTCGTCCCGAAACCGAATGTTGTGCTAACGAGCTCCCCCGACAAGTTTCAAATTGTTTGGAAAGTGGAAGGCGTCACACTCGAGGAAGCCGAAGCACTGCTCCACGCACTATCGCGCGAATTCGGCGGCGACCCAGCTGCCACGGATGCCACCCGTGTTCTACGGCTACCCGGCTTTGCGAACAAGAAATATGCTACGCACTTCTATGTGGAAGCCAAGAAGCATTCCACCGAAATGAATCACTTGCGCGACTTCAAGCTCCACATCGAAGGACAGGGATCTCCTCGCCAGCACTACTATCACACCAGAGCGAGGCGGGAGCCGGGAACACAACCCCTGAGCCAATCCGAGCGCGATTGGGCGTTTGCCAAACGGGCTCTCGCCCGCGGTGAGAACCCGGAAGACGTCATACGGGAGATCGCCAGCTATCGGCTCCGCGAGAAGTCGGACCCCGAATACTATGCTCGGCTCACGGTCACTAAGGCGATGGCGGAAGTCCGAGGTACCGGCCCGAATAACGAAATCCCTTACGTGTTCGATTGACGACGAACGTTTGTGAACTCCAATGGAGCAACGTGCGTTTGGACGATACGGAAGCCAGGACAAACCCCTGATCGTCGTATATGTACTCGTGGTTCCAGAGGGATACCAACTCACCCTAAATGCTCCGCGAGACACTGTTTCGAAAGAGATCTTCCGGGGAGGAGCACACTCACCGGTCGCGATCCAGGAGTCGAATCAGGTGATCGATTCCTGGCTGCCTGCGGCAGAACATCAGGGCGTCTCGGAAAGCACGCTATATAGGTACGCCGAACACCGAACCATAGAATCCCGCAAACTTTCGGGAAAGGAGACGAAACACGCCGTCGCTAACTAATTGACGAAGAAGGAGAATTTGGCTCCCCGGGCTAGATTCGAACTAGCAACCCTTCGGTTAACGGTTGCGGCGTCCGATTTGACTACCGAATGCGACGGTCTGCTATCGTGTTGAGTTTACGCGCCAGTACAGGCGATTTGTTCCCCTGCCCGACTACCACTGACTGATATGGTTTTTGATGGAGGGTGGGCACAAAATAGGGCACAAGCAGCGACTCATCATTGGTAGATCATTTGTGCGCGGCCTCCGACCCGGCATTCCACTCGCACCCCGGGTAGGAAGCGGAAGATTCGGATAGACGCGGTCTAGTACTCCACTTGATTGCATAACAGTGTCGGCTCCCTCGACCTGAGTACACTTTATAGCCGGTCGCCTCCATCCCCACTCGTACGTATGGCCGATGGCACCTCGGCTAGTGAGGTACGTTCAGGACGCAGCGCGGCGCCTTAACTGCTGCTGCCGCGTCGGCTTGTTCACAGGTGTTTCACGCAAGATTCGGCGGACGGGAGCGGCGGCGAGGAAGGTTGCACGAAGAGGTTCATCGGGCGCGAAAGAATTGGCAATTTTGAGGATGCAGGTTTCGGCGCGCTCGCGATTCGTTTCCGCCGTCTTGTGTTCCTTCAAGTGCTGAAACACCTGCCAGGCGGTGGCATACACCTGCCAAGCCGCGACTAGAATCTCAAACTTATCAACAATCGCGAGGGCTTGCTGAATCGATTCCCGTGCACCCAGAAAGTCGTTCTTAGCCATCGCGACTCGGGTCGTCAGATTCCAAGCGAGCGTTTGCAGATGGGGATCGGCGGTGGACAGCGCGGACTCAAGAAAACTGTCGGCCGCATTGCCGGCCCTCGAGAGATCTCCCGACATAAGCCAAGTATTGCTCGATTCAAGTCGTGCCATCAATCGCCACCACCAATGCCGAAAAAACTTTGTGCGTACCGCCGGCTCGAGTACGTTTCTGAAATGTTCTATGGCCCGACCGTATTCCCCTCCATAAAGTGCTATGCATCCGGCGGCCATCTGGTCAATAGTCTCGCCCTGTGAGTCCGGATACTCTCCTCCCACCTTGCCAGTCCCTTGGCAAATTCGCCTCGCGCCCTCGAAATCGAAAGCTACTGTGCGAAGCCATGCCTCGCGGAAGCTAAGCAGCCAATAGCGTGCCAAGTTCTCGTCCGGAGATGCTCTCCCGGCTTGGGTGACTTGCAACGCTTTCCCAAGCTGACCCATAAGCAGAAGAGCACTAGTCTTGGCACTGAGAGCACCATAGTACGCCATCAAACTCATGCCATGACCCATTGGGGATACGCTGCTTTCGCAAGACTCCAGCGCTTCGTGGTAGTTACCTTTGAGGACTAAAATATGGGCATATACAATTCGCTGATAGGCATCCAACCCTGAATGACGGAGCAGAGTTTCGCAGGAGGACGTAAACAAGTTAGCGTCCGTCTGGCTCCAAGCGTCGAACACCAGGCGACACCCAGCGGCCAGCATTTGTGTACCCGCCAAACGTGTAGGGTCGTTAACACTCATGCTCACCTTCAGGGCCTCCTCCACCGTGGCAATACCTTGATCTGGATCAATGAAGCCCATCGGATACATTGCTGAAGTCAACGCGTGCAACTGAGCCGTTTTCAGGCCAACTTGCCGCGCGCGTTCCGCGGCGGTTGTATACGTCTGGGCGGATTGAACCAAGGCGCCCAGCGCGAAATGAGCATCGCCAATGGACTCAAGAACTTGAATCTCTAGTTCGTCGCGAAGCGCAGGACTAAGTTTCACCGCGAGTCCAAGTGCATGGCGCAGTATCTCGAGCGAATCTTGGTAAGCGAATCGCCCAGCCGCATTTTCTGACGCAAGGATTAAGTAGCGGATTGCTTGCTCGTAGTCGCGGCCTCCTTCGAAATGCAAGGCAAGTTCCGTCGCCAATTCCTGCTCGCAGGGGTCGCAGAGAGATTTAAGTCTTTGTGCCAATAACAAGTGCAGCTTCGAACGAGCGCCCTCGGGCAACCGTCCATAGAGAACTTCCCGATACAGTGAATGTCGGAAATCATAGTGCGCGGAAATTTCGCCATTGGCTTGTTCTTTGATTCCGGAACATTTGATGAACTGAAGTTTTGCTACGAGCCCCTCACAAACATCTTCAATCTCGCCGGGATCGATTCCCGCCGCGGTGCTCACGGCCCACGCAGAAAACCGCTCTCCGGCAACACTGGCGCTTCTTAAAACGCGCTGCTCAACCGCACTCAACTGCTGGAACTGCGCGTCAATTAATTGATCCAGGGTTTCTGGAACGCCTTGGGCGACAGTTTCAATCGGCGCCGCAAGCGTCCATTTCCCGTCGACATGCGCAATCAATCTCTTCTTCACGATGTCCTGGAGGATGGTCACCATGAACAGCGCGTTGCCGCCCGAACGCCGGTAAATTAGGCTGGCAAATCCTGCTGGGAAATCCCCATCAACGAACTTGTCGCAAATGTATTTGGCAACATCGACCTCTTCAAGACGCTCAAGACTCACTTCATGACTCAGATTGTGGATTACCAAATCTTGCTTCAGCGCTTTCAGCGGGCTCTGCGAAATAATGACATCCGAAGGTCGGTAAGTTCCCAACAACAGCAATTTCGCCGGCCCACGCCGGCGGGCTAGGGCGGAGATGAAATCAAGAGTAGACGGATCAACCCAGTGGAGATCTTCCAGAACAAGGAGCAGAGGATCTTGCGCTGTTAATGTTTCCAAGGCCTCGCAAATTTCCCGCACCATTCGCTCTCGCGTGGCACCGAGGATCTCCTTTTGCAGCGCTTCTCGCTGCTCCGCTTTTATCAGCGAAGGGAATTGAATCAGCCACGTAGGGGCTTGCTTCGCTAGGGTATGGACCACTGTGCCACCGCCGGCTTCACGAACCCATTGGCCGAGCGCTTCCAGCACGGGATAATACGCTTCCTTGCCGCCGAACCCTTCGACACATTGCCCTCGAACTACTCTCAAACTCGCACGCCGGCCAGCCGCCTGCTGGAACGCATCAATGAGTGTTGTCTTCCCGATCCCCGCCTCCCCGGTGACGAAAACAACTTGTCGTTGCCCCAGTAACGTTTTACTGAGCGCGTCCCCCAATCTTGTCAGGGCACTTTCTCGGCCCACGATCTCCTTTGTCGCTCTCGTCGCCACATCCGAGGCAGCGGAGGCCACTTCCTCATGCAGCGGCGCAATAAATTGATATCCGCGCCGAGGAAACGTAGCGACAAAGACGGGCTTGCTGCTCTGGTCGCCCAGGACCTTTCGTATTTCCAGCACGTATTTCTTGACTACTTCCGGATTTACGTAAGTCTCCGACCACAATTCTTCCAGTATCTCGTCCTGAGTGACGAGCCGATCCGCGTGCTCCACCAGATACCGCAAGACGTCGAAAGCCTTTGGCGCGAGCGACACACGTTTGTCCCCACGCCACAGGCAGTGGTTTACAGTGTCGAGTCGAAAGGCTCGGAATGACTTCATAATTTCGGGGAGCCGTTCCTCTCCCCACTAGGAAAGGGCCTGATGCGAAACGCTGCCAACGAGTTTACGGCAGCAACCCGTCTTTACGCCAACACGCACCGGTTGGCCGCAATTCCGATTCGGCAAAGCGCTCGAGCGTTACAAGATCGACGTTCTCGCCCCGATCGCCGTTTCAGCCGTGACCAAGACAGGACCGAAACGTCACCCGCACGTCACCCGTTGACTGCCCGCATCCCCTAAATTGACAACATAGCCGGTCGGCCTGCGGGCCAAACCGGAGTTCAACCTAAAGGATAGAAACGAAAAATGAAGAGAGTATTCGCTGTACTACTTCCCCTGACCTTGTGCGCCACATCGGCATTTGCCTGGGTCGAAAACGCTACCTTCGTACGCTGGAACAGCATCGTCGGCGTGATTACCGCTCCGGCCGTTGACAATCCAGTTGCAGGCATCCATGCCGGTGCCGGCCCTTGGTCTGTCCGCAATGGACACGCACGGGTCAACCTCTCCAACGGGAACACGTCCTTCGATGTCGACGGATTGGTCCTAAACGGAAGCAATTCCAGCGGTACTCCAGGTCCGGTCACTGCTGTCACTGGCACCTTGGTTTGCAATGCCGGCACTGCCACGCCCTCCATTCTCGACACAACCGCCGTTCCGCTCAGCCCGCAGGGTGACGCTCACTTCTCAGGCCAGATCTCAGGCGTCCCGGCCTCGTGCGAAAACCCACTCTTTCTGATCCGCATTGCGGCTCCAGCCGGTGCGGCTGGGCGCTGGATCGGAACCGCGGGCGAACGCCATATCGAAGATTAGCCTTCGGTAGGAGCACGCGCTCAATTCAAGAGGCGAAACCTTTTGGACCTTCGCCTCCTGTCCCCTCGAGTTCTAACAGGGTGGATCCGGCATGGATACCGGACATCTGATTTGGAAAGGTTGTTCCCGGTATGCGACTCGCGTTCGTACTTCGACTTGGCCACGACACTCGTCCAGCCGATGGCTTCTTTGAGGGCTGGGTCGAAGAGGTTGACTCTTGCACGGAGTTGCGGTTCCGCTCCACAGACGAACTTCTGAAGTTCTTGGGCCAGCGCTTCAACCTGACCATGACTGCCAGTAAGCAGGACGCCTCGGCCGACACCAGACAGTCTCAGGTTCAGAAGGCGAACCGCATCGCGCGCGCCGTTCGCCGGACGCAGAAATGAGAAAGTGACCTGTGAAGTCCGCAAACGTAGCTGACTGCAGCGAATGTCGCCAACCAATTGCCACAGGCGATGGACTTGGCTTCGTTTGCTTCAAAATTCCCGGTACCGAGGGCTATCACTACTTCCACAGCCGCCTTCGAGGCGGCGACTGCTGGGAAGCGTACTTGAAAGCGCACATATACGCGACCGGGCACGTAAGACATAAAGGAGCAGCAGAATGATGGCAGCAACCGCAAAAGCTCGACTTCCTCAACCGATTCGACCTTCCACCGAAACGCCACGAGTACGCGCGGTCTTCCTCGATTCCTCCACCCAGGTTCGCATGTTGGATCTCAACGAACTTGCAGAGCTCTCGCGACTTATGCCGCTGATCGTGCTCGTTTCCAAGTCCCATGTTCAAGATCAAATTGCCCCAGGCCAAATCGCAGTGCAGCCCGCTAGCCGAACCACGGTCGGCAAAGCAGAGCCACTAAAGCTGCTCGAGAGAAACCTGGATCAACCGCGCTCGCTGAACCCGCAGAGCGAGTCTGCCTTCGGCGACGTCAGGATCAACTTTCCGGAAATGACGGCCCACCGCAAAGGCAAGCCGGTCGAGCTGACCAACATGGAATTCAAGACCTTGAGGTACTTGATTCAGAACGCGCGGTTGGTCATTTCGCGCGACCAATTGTTGAATGAGGTCTGGGGTTACGAAAACTATCCCTGCACACGCACCGTCGACAACCATATTCTGAGGCTCCGTCAAAAACTCGAACAAGATCCCTCTAAACCCATACATTTCGTAACTGTTCACGGCGCAGGCTACAAGTTTCTGCCTTAGGAACCGCCACGGTGAATCGCACTTCAATCACCATTTCCGAACTCTGATCCTGCCTTGCCGTCGTCTATACCGTAGTGGGCAGGAGCCGGGACTTGTCCGGTTACGTGGGTGGTCGCAATAGGTCGACGCAACACTTTCTTGAAGTTTACTCGCAGGAGTCTGAAAACCTAAAGTTTGTCGTGGGCGTTGATTTAAGCGCAGCGCTACTTTGTTAAGGTCCGATTGGGAATAGTTGGTTAGGTCTGTGTTCTTCGGGAAGTATTGTCGTAAGAGCCCGTTGGTGTTTTCGTTCGAGCCGCGTTGCCAGGGACTCTGCGGATCACAGAAGTAGACTTTCACTTCCGTGGCCACCGTAAAGTCCTTGTGTTTGGCCATCTCCAGTCCCCGGTCCCAGGTCAGCGAGCGTCGCAGGGTAGCGGGAAGTTTCCGAACGTGTTTACTCAATGCCCCCACAACCTCCGCCGTATCTCGGCTGCGTACCCTTGATCAGCAGGACAAAGCGCGAATGGCGTTCCAACGATCTGCGGCACATTGGTTGTACGCGAATGCTTGAAGCGGGTGTGCCGTTCTCAGTGGTAGCAACGATCATGGGGTGGAGCGCGTCGACAACTGTGCGGATGTCCAGACGCTACGGGCACATCGGGCAAAGCTCACCACGGCAGGCTGTGAACGCTCTAAAGGTGGCTGGTTTTCAGGATGATGGGGCACAGAATTGGGCACAATCCCAAAAGCCCCGCGTGCGGCATCTTGGTAACTGATTGAAAGATTTGGCTCCCCGGGCTAGATTCGAACTAGCAACCCTTCGGTTAACAGCCGAATGCTCTACCGTTGAGCTACCGGGGATCCGCATAACACCGTTATTTTCATTTTATTACAGGAAACAGATTCACGCCATGACCTTTCGGAACCGCGTGAAAGGCTCACGGTAGTAATCTTCGAACATTTTGCGTATGCCGTGGGGTGGGACGGACCGAAGCCATAGTGGGGGACATCGGGAGGACAAAGAAACAGTATCTTGAGGATGGTCCCGGAGCTGTTAACTGACGGCAGAAAAACGAGTTATGTGATGTGAATTCCTCTACGAACAGCCGAATGCTCTACCATCGAGCTACCGGGGAACCGCGCAACACATTTATAGCATCGCGATTTTTCGAACTCTCTTTGCGAGATCAACAAATCGGCTGACTGATTCTCAACGACTTGGCGGCCGTCATACGGCTACGTCCCTACGGCGTCAAAACCCAGCCTTATGTAGTTTGAATTTATACGCTTGAATGTGTAGAATTCTACACATAGGAGAACACAATGCCTACCAATCTCGCAATCGACGACCGTCTATTGGAAGAGGCCCAGAGGGTGGGCCGACACCGGACGAAGCGGGAAACCGTGACCGTTGCGCTGCAGGAGTACATCGAACATCGCAAGCAACAAGAAATCCTTTCCCTGTTTGGGAGAATCGATTACGAGCCTAGCTACGACTACAAGCGCGAGCGCAAAGCCAAGCGTATATGAATGTCTTGATAGACACATCGGTTTGGTCCCTTGCACTTCGTCGAAAGAACGAAAGTCTCAGCACAAACGAAAGATTCTTAGTGGCCGAGTTGTCTGAACTTATTCGTGAAGGCCGAGTGCGAATGATCGGACTGGTTCGACAAGAGCTCCTCTCGGGCATAAAGGCGACGGAACAGTATGAAAAATTGAGGCTCCATCTTCGCTCCTTTCCAGACGAGGTTGTCGACACCTCGGACTACGAAGAAGCGGCGAAGGCCGGCAATCGTTGCAGAGCAAAGGGAGTCGTAGTATCGATTGTGGACATTCTTCTATGCGCGGTCGCGAACAAACGGCTGTGGACGATCTTCACCACCGATCCTGATTTTTCAAATTACGCAAGAGTGCTTCCCCTTCGTATTCACGCGGTCCGAAAATAGTTAGTTTTCTGCTGAATTCGTTTTAGAAACGGGGCTTCTCGGCTGCAGCGAACGGACACGAAAAGGTCGGGGCACTTCGGGTTCCCTGGCGGACCCCATGTTGGCTTTGCGGTAGGAGTAGCCGCCTCTAACGAGAACGAATCGTCAGACCCGCTAATAAAGGAATGCGTGGCAGTTGCGGAGCTTGGCGCCAGCCTCGGCGGTATGTGCGGATTACGGACAACCCTTCCATAATCCCGTAAGGGGTGCTTGCCGACCACTCACCATCGAACAAGGTAGAATTCCCCGATGAGGCGAATAATCTCCATTCTCGGCTCTGCAATATTCCTTGTTGTCGCTCCGGGAATCGTTGCAGCTTACCTGCCTTGGCGCATTTGCCCATGGCATGTTGGAGCACCGCTGCTGGGAGCTTCCTCGTTTCGGGTTCTCGGAGTGCTGTTGATTGCCGTAGGGCTCCCCGTTCTTTTGGAGTCCTTCTCCCGATTCGCACTCCAAGGACTCGGTACGCCTGCGCCGATCCTTCCAACGCGCCATTTGGTCGTCGGTGGGTCATTTCGGAATGTACGAAATCCTATGTATGTTGCGGCCTTGTCGGTGCACAAAAAACAAAATTTCTTCATGACGGGGAAAGGCGGCTGTCCGTCTGCGCCGTCAAGGGCGCCGGTGTATGGCGTTCATTGGAGCGGAGCGGAAACCCTTGACGGAAGAAGCGGACGGATCAGTCGCAGCATTCAGCCAAGAAGGAATGGCAATTGAGTCGTGGATACAAAACTATACGAAAGCACCGGATGGAGCAGCGCAGGATCACGATTCGAAAAGTACGGCTTGGCCAGATTCATCTTCGGGGTGAAAAAAATTGCTGAGGCCGACACCAACCAGCCGGAATTTTTGTTTCTGGCCGAGCCCGACGCGTTGGCGGAGCGACAGAGCGATATTGGTCAGCTCCTCGCAGGAAGACGGCGGCAGGTTAGGAGTTTGACTCCGCGTGAGAATCCTGAATTCGGTTGTTTTCAACTTCAAGACAACCGTGCGGGCCAGTCGCGATTCCTTGCGCGATGCCTGCCAGGTTTTCTCCGCGAGCTTACGGATCATCGCTTCCGTTTCGGAGAGCGCAACGTCGTTTTCGAAGGTGTCTTCTGCGGAAATGGATTGTGTAGGACGGTCAGGAATGACTGGACTGTTGTCGATTCCGCGTGCCAGCTGGTGCAGACGAACTCCATATCTTCCGAAGTTCCGCTCGAGCACAATCACTTCCAGCTTCCGCAGATCGCCAACCAGTCGTGCGCCTAAGGCATGGAGTTTATCTTCCGTTACTTTGCCGACGCCGGGCAGACGTCCGACCGGCAGGGGAGTCAGGAAGAAGTCCACTTCTTCCGGCAAGATAACGAACATGCCGTCCGGTTTTTTCCAATCCGAGGCGATCTTGGCGAGGAATTTGTTGGGCGCAACGCCCGCGGAAGCGGTGAGATCGAGCTCCGTGCGAATTTGTTTTCGGATCGTCCGCGCGACCAAGGTCGCTGTAGGAAGACCGGTCTTGTTTTCCGTCACATCGAGATACGCTTCGTCGAGCGAGAGAGGTTCGATCATGTCGGTGTGACGTTGGAAGATTTCTCGGACCTGTCGGGACACAGCGCGATAACGAGGAAAATCGGGAGGGAGAAATACTCCACCGGGACAGAGATGCTCGGCTCGAACGGCAGGCATGGCGGACCGCACACCAAATTTGCGCGCCTCATAAGAAGCCGCGCACACGACGGAACGTTTGCCACGCCAAGCGACAATGACGGGCTTCTCGCGCAACTCGGGGTTGTCCCGTTGCTCGACGGAAGCATAGAAGGCGTCCATATCGATGTGTACGATTTTGCGCATACGGTGCCGCAGTTATTTTAATCCCTGGCGGACGCTCACGCATCCGTGAGCGTTTCAAGCACCTGCGAAGCCGCTTTCCGGATATAGGCGAGATTTTCGGTCAGAATCTCAACATCTCCGTTCCAGAGTTGAATGTAGTGACCGGCATTCAGCACGGGGGGCGAGCTGCTCGGCTGCCCGGTCCATGATCTGCTTAATTTGTTCCGATTTCATTTTCCGTTCGCCCATGCGGTGATTTGGTTCCCTTACGGGCTCAGGGGAACCAAAAGACCACGGTTGCAGGAGAACGGAAGAAACAGGCTCAGAAAGCCGGAGCGGACGGCAACGGGCGTGACACGAGTCCGCGAGTGGCGCGACGGTGTGCCAGCGGAAGCGCCTGGAACATAGGATTTGAAGGGTCAGACCCATGTCTAATATGTTGTACATTTATCGTCTTGGTGGGCAGTATGTATCATATAAGGGGCATGTCGAAGGGCATATCGGTCTAGTTGGCGCGTAGATCAGTCATGGCGATCAATCTCTACGGCACGGTCTACTTCCGGGATTCGGTCGCCGGAACCCTCCAACAGGTTCCGGACGGTCGTTACGCGTTCACGTACGAACGAACCTACATCGAGTCCGGGCAGCCGCAGATTGCTTACACGCTTCCGCGCGCGCTAGCGCCGCAGTACACCCCGGGCTTACCCGCATTTTTCGACAACCTTGTCGCAGAAGGCTGTCTGGCGCGCGCGCGTCGCGCACATGCAGCTGACTGCGAACCGGCTTGAGCGCTATTGGCCCATCCGAGAAGACATTCCAATAGGCAACCGATATGAAAGTCTATATACGTCGGGGAGGCAGAGAGGTAGCCCTACGTTGTCTTCCCGACCGATCGATTCTAGCGAGAAGGCGGCTCCTGAACTTAATTGCGGATCGGGAAACTTGTGTTTGGTACTTTGTCGAAATCCTGGGCATGACTGACACTAAAGCCACTATCATCGAGTCTTTCTTGAAACACGCAGCGTGGTGCCGCTCGAACTCAACGATCTCACGCCTCCGCTGGTGATCGTGCCGATCAAGCATTGGAGTCATATCGTCAAGAAGGCACTGCGTTTCGCCCTCAAGATATCGCCAAATGCGCGCGCCGTGAACGTGGACTGCGGTGAAGGAGCATTGATATTCCGTGAGAAATGGTGTCGTTTCGTCGATGAGCCGACACGAGAAGCGGGTGTAGGTACGCCGCAACTCGTGGTGTTGCCGTCGCGCTATCGGTACATTCTTTCTCCCATTGTCGATTACGTTCTGGAGGTAGAGCGAACGTGTCCGAACCAACAGGTTGCCGTTCTCATCCCCGAACGGGTCCAACGGCGTTGGTACCACCATCTCTTACACAATAAACAGCCGCCGTTCTGAAGGGCTTGCTGCTTCTAAAAGGCAACCAGCGAATTCGTGATCAACGTGCCTTGGATCTCGAGTCGTGAGGCTAATTCTGCCCGAAGGTTTGGCCGTTATTTCAGGGTCTCAGGAGCAGACAGCGTACAATCGGGCCTGCTTGGAACTGCAAACGGAAGAGTTTCTGAGAGAGGGGTAGAGTAAATGCCCGACATAATCGACTGGCAGCAGCCTCCGCGGCGCCATCGCCGTCTGTTTTTGCTGGCTCTTGCCATCCTCGTCGTCATACTCTTCAGCAGTAGGACGGCACTATCGTATTACGTCGACTCCCTCTGGTTCGCGTCGCTCGGTTACGGAGACGTATTCAGGAAGACGCTCAGTCTTCAATGGGCGGTCTTTGCGGCCTTCTTTGCTCTCACGTTTCTTTTTCTGTACGGATGGTTCCTGGCGCTCAAGAGGGCTTACCAATCCGATCTGCCGGATGATTACAGAATTGTGGTCGGCGGCCAGGCGTTGCATCTACCGGTTGCGCGCATCCTGCACCTGCTGGGACTCGCGGCCTCTCTCGTCGTCGCCGTCGTGACGGCGGCCAGCTTCATGGCAGCGTGGCCGACTTTCGCCGTTTATTGGTATGCCCCAAGGGCTACGACTGGCGCCGTAGATCCGATTTTCGGCAAATCCATCAGCTTCTATCTATTCACTCTGCCCGCATGGCAGTTCATCGCGGGTTGGCTGCTGACCCTGGCGGTGGTCGCCTGTATCATCGCGTTTTTTTTCGTTTTTGTTACCGGCAGCACTCGAATGCTCTCGGGACGCCGAGGCGGATATATTTCACTCCCGTGGCGCGGGTTCTCCATTGCGTTTGCCTTCTTCCTGTTGATTCTTGCGATGCGCGTGTATATCGAGCGGTTCGAGCGGTTGTTCGACGAACATACGATCTTTAGCGGAGTGACCTACGCGGACGCGCATGTCACGCTTCCCGGAATGCTTGTAGTTTGCGCCGCGCTGATTCTGGGTGCCGGCATCGCAATGATCAACGTCGTGAAGCTACCGCGCGTGCGGTGGCTGATGACAGCGGTCGCTCCAGCCGTGGCCTGCTATCTCGTTGTTCAAATATTCGGCTGGTACGTCAGCAGCTTTATTGTGAAGCCGAACGAACTGGTTCGAGAACGACCTTACATCGCCTACAACATTGAACTGACTCGGCAGGCCTATGGATTGGACCGCTTAGCGCAGCGCGAATTTCCCGCCGAGACGACCGTCGAGGCGGCCGATCCGGCGAACAATCAAGCTACCCTGCAAAACATTCGGTTGTGGGACTGGCGCGCATTGCAGGACACGCTGCGCCAGATTCAGGAAATTCGAACCTACTACGACTTTCCGGATATTGATATCGATCGCTATGAAATCAACGGCACGATGCGTCAGGTGATGCTTGCCGCGCGTGAACTGAACATCGACAAGCTTCCGGAGAGCAGTCGAAATTGGATCAACGAGAAACTCATCTACACACATGGCTACGGTATCACCATGAACCCTGTGAATGGGTTCACTCCGGAAGGACTGCCGACACTGATTCTGAGTAACATGCCCGTTCAAAGCACCGTGAACGGCATTGTCGTAAAGCGGCCCGAGATCTATTTCGGCGAGCTCACCAACACCGATGTGTACGTGAAGACGCGGCAACAGGAATTTAACTACCCGCAGGGCCAGAACAACAGTCTGACGTCCTACGAGGGGAGCGGCGGTATCGTTCTCGGCAGCTTCCTTCGTCGACTCCTCGTCGCTTTCGACCGAGGAGACCTGACAAAGCTCCCGTTCAGTGATGATGTTAACCCGGAGAGCCGGCTGCTGATGCGTCGCAATGTGCGCGATCGCGTGGCGGCACTCGCACCATTTCTCACTTACGATTTGGACCCGTACATCGTCGTCGGTAACGACGGGCGGCTGTCGTGGGTTATGGACGCGTTTACGACCTCAGACAGCTACCCCTACTCGCGCCACTATGCACTCGGCGACGCGCTCGTTAACTACATGCGGAATAGCGTCAAGGTGGTCATCGACGCCTACGATGGCACCACGACGTTCTATGTGTTTGATCCGCAAGATCCCATCGTCATGGCGTACCGTCAGATTTTTCCCAGTCTGTTCAAGGATGCGGCGGCGATGCCCTCAGCGCTGCGTAAACACATGCGCTACCCAGAGTTGTTACTCAAATTGCAGGCGTCCGTATACGGTCTCTATCACATGACTGATCCCCAGGTGTTCTACAACCGCGAAGACCTCTGGACCGTTGCTTCAGAAGTCGGGATGGACGAGTCCGGTCAGCAAAAGACGCAGCCAATGGAGCCGAACTTTGTGCTGATGAAACTTCCGGGCGAGACGGCGATCGAGTTCGTGGAGATTCTGCCGTTCACGCCCGCGAACCGTAACAATTTAATCGGTTGGATTGCGGGACGCAGCGACGGCGAAAAGTACGGTACATCCGTGGTCTACGATTTTCCAAAGACGAAGCTCGTCGACGGCCCCTTGCAGATCGAAGCGCGAATCGACCAGAACGCCCAGCTATCGGGGCAATTGACGTTGTGGAATCAACAAGGCTCTCACGTGCGGCGAGGTACTCTGCTGGTCATTCCGTGTGGGCACGCGTTGTTGTATGCGGAGCCGATTTATCTCCAGGCCGAACGCAGTCCGATGCCGGAGTTGCGTCTGGTGGTGCTTGCGCTGCAAGACCGGCTCGCTTACGGACCGACATTCGAGTCGGCGATGAGAGCTCTCTTTGGAGGAGAGGTCTCGTCGCTAAGCGCCACAACCGCCCCCGCGGAACCGGAACGAGGCACGGCAGCGCCGGCTGCTGCGATCAAGCCGGTGGCTGACGCGAACGCTCTCATCACGGGAGCCGCCAAAGATCTCGCCGACTACCAGCGACTTACAGCGGAAGGCAAGCTCGGTGAGGCTGGACAGAAGCTTGAACAATTAAAGCGCAAGCTCGAGGAGTTGAGCGCACATCAAAAGTGACGGTGTCGCTGTAACGCTGGCGTAGTCTAGCGAACCGCGGCTTGGAGTGTCGACGAAACGGTGGGATGCGCGATTGGTCGCGTGGATGCCCTGCGTGAAGCCGCACGCGTGTGGTTCTGGATCCACTCTCCGCGCTGGTGACAATTCGCGCCGATCCAGCAGGTCAGTGCCTTTTTTGCGTTTGACACTTCCGCGATGCGGGGCCTACAGTTGCCCCATTTTTCGGGAGTGCCGTTTGCTGCAGCGCATTTTCCATCTCAACGAAAATAACACGACCGTTCGTACCGAGCTTCTGGCCGGGCTGACCACGTTCATGACGATGGCGTACGTTGTCATCGTGAATCCGCGCATTCTTGCGGAAGCGGGCATGCCAGTCGAGGGCGTGCTGTTCGCGACGTGCCTTTCGGCGGCGCTTGCGACACTGATTATGGGGTTGTGGGCGAACTATCCGATTGCGCTCGCGCCGGGAATGTCCCTGAATGCGTATTTCACATACTCGATCGTGATCGGACGCGGTATTCCGTGGCAGACGGCGCTTGGCGTCGTTTTCCTTTCCGGTCTGCTTTTTCTCGTACTCACGCTTACCAGCCTCCGAGAGCAGCTCGTCAATGGGATTCCTGATTGCCTGAAACACGGCACCGCTGCGGGCATCGGCTTATTCATCGCTTTCGTCGGTCTTCGCAACGCAAACATCGTCATCGCAAATCCGGCCACGTTCGTTGGACTTGGCCACGCGTCGGACCCGCAAGTCATTTTGGCCGCTGCCGGGCTCATTCTGATCGCGGTCCTGATGGCTCGAAAAGTCGGCGGAGCGATCCTGTTGGGTGTCGTGGCGATTGCGCTCGCCGGTATTCCGTTTGGACTCACGCACTTACCTGACCATTTCTTCTCGCTGCCCCACCCCAGCGGAACATTTCTCAAGCTCGATTTGCGGGCAGCGGCCAAGATTGGTTTGGGCGAACTCATTTTTGTGTTTTTTTTCGTCGATCTGTTCGACAACGTCGGCACGCTGGTAGGAGTTTGCGAGCAGGGCAATTTTCTGCGTGACGGCAAGCTTCCGCGTGCAAGCCGGGCGTTGCTTGCTGATGCTTTCGGCACGATGATCGGCGCGCTGGCCGGGACGTCGACCGTGACCAGCTATATCGAAAGTGCGGCCGGAGTTGCAGCTGGCGGCCGGACGGGTTTGGGTAATATTGTGATCTCTGGGTTCTTCGTCATGGCGATGTTCTGTGCGCCTGTGGTGGCGGCCATTCCGGGTTTTGCCACGGCTCCGGCGCTGATCCTGGTGGGTGCGCTGATGTGTGGGTCAGTTGCGCGGGTTCGCTGGGACGACTTCACCGAAGCCTTTCCCGCATTCTTAACCGTTGTGGCTACGCCGCTCACCTTCAGTATTGCCACAGGCCTCAGTTTTGGGATGTTATCCTTCACCTTGATCAAGGTGGGGACTGGTAAGTATCGTGAAATCAGTCCATTAATATGGGTCCTGTCAGTACTGTTCCTATTGCGCTATATGTTTCTCGGCTCCGAATAGGGACAATTTACAGGTAGAACCGGCAGAACATTGTTAAGGTCCGAGTCCCCTTGGGAAGGGGCTGCCGGCGGTCACTGTCTCCATCCCCTAGGACCAGTCGCCGTGGCTTGGTCCCGACCGACACCGCGCGGGTGTTCGACGGCGTATCTGAAAACCGAGCGACGTGTCGCGTCGCCATCATCTATCTTCGGAGAGAGAACGAAACAGCGATGTCGCCGGACGCCAACCCTAAACAGCCAGCGCTTCGAATTTACACCACGCTGATCGTGCTGGCGTCGATTGTCATCCCGGCGCTCCTGGTTGTGCGGCTGGCGCTGAACTTCAAGAATCAATATTTTCTGACGCACGTGGAAGGCGCGTGGCTCGCTTGCGCCTACGACTTCATGCATGGCGTCTTCTATCGGCCGCTGTTCGGCCCCTTAGGATATGGAGGCACGCGATACTTTCCACTCTATTTCGTGCTCACCGGTCTTCTCTCAAAGCCACTTGGCTCGCTTGAGGCGGCGGGGATTGCGCTCTCCGGTCTGTGCGTTGTCCTGGCTTTGATTGCCGTATGGATCCTTTTGCGGCGCATGAATGTGGGCACCCTGTTGAGCGTCGGGGCGGTGGTTGGGATTTTGTCGGTCGCGTCGACGCAACAGGCGCTGCTTGGAGCGAAGGGCGACAGCCTCGCGGCTGCCGCAAATCTTTGGGGCATCGTGATTTGCGTCAATTCGAAATTCCGCCGCGGCGCAATTTACATTGCGGCGGCGCTGTTTACGTTGGCGTTTGCGGCGAAGCTCACGACGGTTTTTGGAGTCGCTGCGATCTTTCTTGCTTGGATGTTTGCGCGACGCATGCGAGAGGCGCTGGAACTTGCGGTTGCGACTGCCGTCGGCTATGCCGCAGTGTTAGGGGCCATGTATGCTGGAAGCGGCGGCCGCGTGTTTGCTATTTTTCGCGCGTGCGCGGGCGGAGGTGGCTCGCTCTCTTACACGGTGCAGGCGCCGATTCATCTGCTCTCCAAGGCACTTGAGGTCGATCCGGCATTTCTGTTTTTTCTGATGCCGGCTGTTGTCTTCGGCTTGCACTACTTCCTGCAGAACAAATCCGATCTCTTACCGATTTACTTTGCTTTGGTGCTGGCGGTTACGACGATGATTTTCGGATCGCTTGGTATCGGCATCAATCACCTGTTCGACGTGCAGATTGCTTCGGTATTGCTCCTGGTCGTGGCGATTTCGCGCAGCGCGACCCTCGCTGAGGTAGGCACCGGTGTTCTCGCCGTGGCACTACTGGTCAGCATCGTCCCAACTTCGCAAAGCTTTCATGGTGACCTGACTCGGCCATCTTTCCGCAACGATGCCGATGAAGTCTTGCTGCGGCTGCGATCGGATAACCGGCCGATCCTCGCTGAAAACCCGCTCGTCGTGCTGAAATCCGGGAAGAGCCCGTATCTGCTGGACCCGTTCATGTTCCGCATCCTGGCAATGAAGGAACCGAAGCTGGCCAACGCTCTTTGGGACAAAATGAAGCATCAAAACTTCTCGGCCATCGTGCTGCAGCGAGATCCGGAAACTGCCGAAGGCAAACAATGGTATACGAACACTCATTTCGGCGGCGAATTTCTGCGGGACCTCGATGCGAACTACAAGTTCGGTTTCACGGCGGGAAACATCATCGTGTATCAACCGAAAGTGGTGCAGCAATGAGAAGTTGGCCGGTCAGCGGCAACGCGAACCGAAAGCCGTCGCGAATTATCCCCAGCCTCACACCGAGGACGAGACTTCTATGATTGAGACAGCCAGCCTTCAGATATGCCCGGCCGGTCCATTCGTTATCGCGCCCTCGAGCGGCGACACCGGCGTAGAAGTTTCGCTCGTCCTTCCCACGTTCAACGAAGGCAAAAACATCACGGCCGTCATCGAGCAATTGATTCCTGTTCTCGATTCCGTCGAAAACCTCGAGTACGAAATCATTGTCGTGGATGACGACAGCCCGGATCGCACCTGGGAAATCGCTCTGGGTCTCGCCGAGAGAACTCCTCAGTTGCGTGTGATTCGAAGGCAAGGCGAGCGCGGCTTGTCCACCGCGGTGATTCGCGGCTGGCAAATCGCGCGAGGGCGCGTGCTTGGGGTGATGGACGCCGATCTCCAGCATCCGCCCGAAGTCGTGGCCAACCTTTGCCGGGAAATGCAGCGCGGAGCGGACCTGGGAATCGCGAGTCGCCACGTCGAAGGCGGCGGAGTCAGCGACTGGAGCCTCGTTCGCCGGATCATTTCGCGCGGGGCTCAGCTGATTGGTTTCTGCCTGCTGCCGGAGGTGATCGGCCGGATCAGTGATCCGATGAGCGGCTTCTTCATGATTCGCCGGACATCGATTCAGGATCGCCAGCTCAGCCCGCTTGGCTACAAGATTTTGGTCGAGGTTCTTGGACGAGGCAAGGTCGGCTGGATCGCAGAGGTTCCATACACGTTTCGCGAGCGTGCCGAGGGCACGAGCAAGCTGACCAACAAGATTTATTTCGAATATTTCCAGCATCTCTTTCGCTTGCGGCTTTATTTGCTCCAAGTCTCCAGCTTCTTCCGATTTTGCGTAGTCGGCGCCAGCGGCGTCGTCATCGACATGTCGATCCTTTATTTGCTGAGTGACCCGAGCACGCTTCATTGGGGCCTGACGCGCAGTAAATTTCTCGCGGCGGAAGCGGCGCTGCTGAACAACTTCATCTGGAACGATATGTGGACTTTCGGGGACATCGCGCGCGAACAGAATACGATGGGTCAACGCGTGAAGCGATTCCTGAAATTCAACGCTATCTGCTCGCTCGGTATTTTCTTCAACATCGTGATTTTGAACATCGAGTTCAATTTGCTCCACATGAACCGCTACGTCGCGAACCTCGTGGCGATCGGCTTGGTCACACTGTGGAACTACAAGTCGAACAAGGAGTTCAGCTGGCGCGTCACGGCTAAGGTCTGAGCGCAATACCGCGTTCGAACCACTTGCACTCGCCCGTCATCTAATCCGCTGAGGGCGTTTGCGATCCGGCGGCGAGGTGAATACAAGAGATGACGCTGACGTCACCGATACAAAGGTCACCGAGCGAGACGAAGTCGGTCTTCAAGAATCCACTTCTCTATTCCTCAGTCGTTTTGGCTATCGTCGCGCTGGTCGTGGGCTGGATCCTGTTTTCACGCTCGTCGGAAAACAAGAGGATCGACAGCCAAGCCTCAGAGCGGAAAAAACAGACGCAGCAGGAAAGCGATCGCGCCACCCTCGAGCAGATGGGAGGCAAAGAACTCGACATCCAGGCCTTTTACGCGAGCCCGGGCGCGGTTCATCGGGGCGAGTCGGTACAGCTCTGTTACGGCGTCGCGAACGCAAAAACGGTAAAGCTGGAGCCGCAAGACAATCCAGTGTGGCCTTCGTATGCGAGATGCGTCGATGTAAAGCCAACAAAGACGACCACTTATACGCTGACGATCGACGACGGTGCCGGCAATTCAAAAACTCAGTCGTTGGAAGTAAAGGTTTTGTAGCTCGATCGAGCAGGCTCGCGCTCGCTGCCCTACGCGGGCAGCTTGTCCACGGACGGATAGTGGTGCTGTTGGCGACCAATCTTACCGTCATACTTCGTCGTCGTTTTGAAGAGTTCGTATCGACCGTCGGCAGCAAGAGCTCGCGCACTCTCTCGCAGAGCCTGCATCACATCCGCAGAGAGGGGCTTGAACCCGCGAGCGACGCGCAGGTTTTGTTCCAAGACGCCGAGGGAATCCATTCCGCTGATCGTCGTCGCGACCGGTAAGCTCATCGCGTAACGCAATCCGTCCTCCGCAGTCAGGGCTCCGTGCGACACAATTTCGCCGCTGCCGCCAAGACTTTTCATCCCCAATACCGCGATCCCCTTTCTGTTGGCTTCAGGCAACACCCGCTGTTCGAAACTCTTGAACGTGCCGTCGAGTGCATTCAGCGGCATTTGCACGGTGTCGAAGGGGAAATCGTGCGACAGCATCTTTAAATGGATGGCAGGATTTTTATGTCCAGTGAAGCCAATGAAGCGCACCTTGCCTTGTTTTTTGGCTTCCAGCAAAGCCTCCGCCGCCCCGTTTGGCGCGAAGATCATGTCTGGATCGTTGTAATAGACGACCTCGTGAATCTGCCACAAGTCGAGATGATCGGTTTGAAGCCGGCGCAGCGACTCTTCCAATTGTTGGATGGCGATATCTTTGCTTCGCCCATGCGTACAGACTTTCGTCATCAGGAAAGCGGAATCGCGCTTTCCTTTCAGAGCCGAGCCGAGTCGCTCCTCACTGACACCATCGTGGTATTCCCAACAGTTGTCGAAGAAATTGATTCCTGCAGCCAGCGCTCGCGACACTAACTCGTTCGATTCGTTCTGATCTTTGATTGAGCCGAGGTGATACCCCCCTACGCCGAGAACCGAAACCTGCACGCCTGTCTTTCCGAGAGGCCGGCGCGGAACTTGCTCTTCGTTTCCGGACGGGTTGACCGTAGGGCCGTTCGAACGTCCGGCCCGTGCTACCTTGCCTCCGGCCAAGGAAGACTTGACGACCAGCGACGCCGTCAAGGCAGCCGCGCTTCCTTTCACGAAATAGCGCCTCGTGAATCCTTTATCTTCGCCCATGCGCTTCACCCTGTGTTTCGGTGCGGTAAGAATTGTTACCGCCTAAGCCCTTACTGCTGTTGCCGTCGAACATCCGGAAAGGGAAACCCCGTGTTCTCTGTCGCCTTCATCATCTCCTTGACCTCGACGCTTTGTTCATCGAGAGGGAAGCCGTGCGCCATCCGCGCTTCCGGATTATCGAAACGGAGCGATACCTTATAGATTTCGTAGCGGCCATCGCCGGCCGCCTGCTTCACGCGATCGCGAATTGCCTGCATCTCGGCGGGATTCATCGGCTTGAATCCTCGCGCGATCTTTACGTTCTGTCGGAGGACTTCGAGTTTGTCGATGCCAGTGATCGTTGTCGCGACCGGCAGACTCATCGCGTAGCGGAGCGCTTCCTCGACCGAAAGCTCCCCGTTGGTAATGGGCTCACCATGGCCGCTCAGTGGTTTCATGCCGAGCGCTGCAATTCCGCGACGTTCGCACTCCGGCAAAACCTGCTCGGCAAAACTCAGAAAGTGCGCATCGAAAGGATTGAGTGGCATCTGCACGGCGTCGAAAGGGAATCCGGTTTCGATCATTTTCACGTGCACGGCTGGGTCTTTGTGACCAGTGAAACCGACAAAACGAACTTTGCCCTGTTCTTTCGCTTTTCGCAGGGCCTCGGCGGCGCCGTTAGGTCGTATGAACAGGTCCGGATCGTTGTCCCAACCCACGCCGTGAATTTGCCATAAATCGAGGTGATCGGTTTGTAAGCGCCGCAGGGATTGCTCGAGCATTTCGGTGGCGAGGCGAGCTTCCCGCCCGTGCGTGCATACTTTCGTCATCAGGAATATTTTGTCGCGGCGGCCCTTGAGACCCTGGCCCATCCAGTCTTCTGCCTTTCCGCGATGGTATTCCCAGCAGTTGTCGAAAAATGTGATCCCACTGTCGACAGCCTCTTGGACGATTCGAATCGCAGCGGAGACGTCGGGTGCGTCGCCGAGGTGATGCCCGCCAAAACCGAGGGCCGAAATATGAGCATCATGCCGTCCGAACGGTTTCAACGGAATCTCATCGCTCGAGGAACTTCGCTCAACGCGACCAGACGTGGACCCAGCACCCGACCCTGCTCGTGAGTTCTCTTCCATGGGTCCTCCAGGGACTTTGTGACAGGCCGGATGAGGTTAGATGGCACCGACGGCAAAAGGTCGGCGAGACCTAAACCCAGCTTGTACCTGCAATTCTCAACCATCTATAATGACCGATGCGGAGGCCGACGGTTTCCAGAGAGTAGACTTCATTCGAAAAGCCGATCGATGAACTATGTCCGACATGTCCGACCCACTTAAGCCGATCAAACAGAAGCTCCAGGACGAGATTACCGCCCTCGAGCACGAACTGAACGTAGAACTCCCGAAAGAGATCGCGGTGGCGCGCGCGCACGGCGACCTGTCCGAAAACGCCGAATACAAGTTCGCCAAAGAACGTCAGGGATTCGTCAACGCGCGGATCGGTCAGCTCAAGAAGCGGATGGGCGATCTGGGGATGCTCAATCTAACCAATATACCCAAAGATCGCGCGGGGTACGGCTCCCGGATCGTCGTGCTCGACACCCAAAAGGACATTAAAATCGAGTACAAGCTGGTCAGCAGCGAGGAAGCGGATGTCGAAAAGGGTTTAATCTCTACAACGTCGCCCATTGGCCGCGCGTTGTTGAATAGGAAAGTGGGCGACGAGATCCAGGTAACAACCCCCGCAGGCAACAAGGAGTTCGAAGTAGTACGGCTCGTCACGATTCACGAAGACCCATAGTCTCAATTTAAATGCGAGTAACCCTTGGTAAGCTCCTGGCGTCCTAATGCTCAGAGTCGCTTGGCGCTCGTTTGCGAGGAACCATGTATTGGGGTGCAGGCCCAGGTCTTGGTCTATTGACACTTCTCGGATACATCTGCTTTGTATCCGGGGCGGTCCTGGTTTGGAAAGGCCGCACCAATATATATGTATGGGTGCACGATGAAGTCGGCGCTTACCGCCGCAACCTGTCGCGCTACACTCCAGCCGGCCCCTTCTACAGCCCTCGCGAGGAGTCTCGCCTCAAGATCATTCCGTTTCAGATGGTTCGCACTTTGAGCTGCATCCCTCGGAGCCGATATAGCTATGCTGCATGCCTAATGATTCTGGGCCCTGTTTTGGTTCTGCTCGACTTTTTTGTGTAGGGCACGTCTGCCGCTGCGATCCTCCTAATCCGATGAAGCCTGCATTGATCGTTCATGGCGGAGCCTGGGATATCCCCGACGATGCGGTCGAAGCCTGCCAAGCTGGGTGTCAGCGTGCCCTGACGGCTGGGTGGACAATCCTGTCCGGCGGAGGAACCGCGCTCGACGCGATCGAAGCCGCCGTTGTCGTGCTCGAAAACGACATGGTGTTCGACGCCGGCTACGGCTCGCATTTGAACCTCGACGGAAAGGTTGAGTGCGACGCGATCGTCATGGATGGTGCCACGCTTCGCGCCGGATCGGCGGCAGCACTCCAGCGGATCAAAAATCCGATTCGACTGGCGCGCAAGATACTTGAGACTTGTCCACACATGATGCTTGTCGCTGACGGCGCCGAACGCTATGCCAAAGCCAACGGCGTCGCCCTTTGCGACAACAAGGAACTCATCAGTCCTGCGGAATGGGATGCCTGGCAGGAGTGCAAGAAGGGGAACCACGCTTCGGAGAATCATCGTGGGCACGAGCAGGGGACTGTCGGCGCTGTGGCCCTCGATCCGTCCGGGGCACTGTTTGCAGCTACCTCGACGGGAGGCACGTGCTGCAAGCTACCGGGGCGGATTGGGGATTCACCGTTGATTGGCTGTGGGTGCTATGCGGACTTGGAGGCTGGGGGAGTGTCCGCCACAGGCTTCGGCGAAGCGATTATGAAGGTAGTGATGGCGAAAGCGGCGGTCGATTTGCTGCGTCCGTCGCTGTCAGTGGCGGGTGCTCAGGCGAAGACGGGAAGCGCCGATTCCCATTTTGGGACTGCCAGCGCAGGTCTTACGCCGGCGATGCACGCCGCCCAAGTTGCCATAACCAATTTCGCGAAGCGAACGCAAGCTACAGCGGGATTGATCCTTCTCGATCGAGAGGGCGTCCCGGGATTTGCTTTCAACACTCCGCGCATGGCGTATGGCTATGTGGCTGCCGACGGTAGTTTCGTCACCGGTGTTTGAGGGCATGCGCTTCGTTATGCCTTACTTCCTGGCCTTGTCACCAATTGCCTTTCCGGCCGCCACAGCAGAAGCCCAGGCCCACTGAAAGTTGTATCCGCCTAACCACCCGGTCACGTCCACGACTTCGCCAATGAAGTACAAGCCGGGCACCTTTTGGCTTTCCATCGTCTTGCTCGACAGCTCCCTCGTGTTCAGGCCGCCAGCCGTAGCTTCTGCCTTTTCATAGCCCTCGCTGCCCGCGGGACGGAATTCCCACCGGTGGAGGCCATCCTCCAGCAGTTTCAGCGATGAGTTCGTCCAGTCGGGCGGCTCGTGCTGCTCGATCCATCGATCTGCCAACCGCTGCGGTAAAATGTTTCTCAATGCCGTTCGAGCCACGGCCGCGTCGCGGTGTCCGCCGCCGTTCCGCAGGACGGAGGTCCACTCCCGATTGGGGGCCAAGTCGATTCTAATGGCGTCTCTATCCCTCCAGTTCCAGTAGGATGACGCCTGCAAGATCGCCGGTCCGGTCAATCCGCGGTGGCTGAACAGCATTTTTTCGCGGAATTGAGCCTCACCGCAGCGGGCGACAACGAAGGTGGACACGCCAGCGAGGTCGCCATATGCCTTCGAATCGGCTCTCGAAAACTCCAAGGGCACCAGCGCCGATCGGCAGGCAACGATAGAGTGGCTGAATTGCCGGGCGAGATCATAGCCGAAGCCGGTCGCACCCATTTTGGGGATCGATAATCCTCCGGTCGCGACAACCAGGACCGGCGACGAAAATTCTACGGTTTCATCACCGGCTATGCGAGCACGAATTCGAAACTCATCGTCGCGAGTAACCTGCATAACATTCGCGTTCAGAAGGACTTCCGCTCTCGACGACGCGCATTCCGCGAGTAGCATGTTTAGGATATCCGCCGACGACCGATCACAGAAAAGTTGGCCTTCGGCGGCTTCTGGGTAGGGCTTCTTCTCGTGATACGGAATTTTGTGCTTTGCCACCAGTTCCAGAAAGTCCGCTGGCGTGAACCGAGCCAAGGCCGAGCGGCAGAAATCGGGATTGTCGGAGAGGAAATTCTGCGGTCCACACTTCAAATTCGTGAAGTTACAGCGGCCACCGCCCGAAATCAGGATTTTCTTCCCAGCCTTTTCTGATCGCTCAAGCACGACCACGCGGGCACCGTGCCGGGCCGCGTGGGCGGCACACATTAGTCCCGCCGCGCCGGCCCCTAAAATCAGGGCATCAATTTTCAAGTTTCGAACTTCTCCCGGCACCCGGTTTGCCCCAGTTCCGCAATCTGCTAGGATAACTGCATTCACGTCGTGTGTTCGGTCAACCAGCTCTAGGAGCGTTTATGAACGAAAAAGCGGCTGCAACCATGCCCGGAACCGTGCAAAAAATCATCAAGTCTCCGCATCCCGACATGCCGGAGAAGGCCGAGATTGCCGTGGAAGGTGCCGACGAGCTGTACCGCGAGATCCGCATCGAGAATACTCTGACGGATGAAAAGGGCAACGAAGTCCAGCTGAAACCCGGCGCCCAAGTTGAAGTTACGGTGGAAGCCGAACCCGAAGATACGGTCATTAAAAAGCAGCCCAAAAGCGAAGAAAAACGCTGAAAAATCAGGCTTGTAGCAATTTGTGTGTTTGAGACTTTGGCGTAAACGTCCGCCCCGAAGTACGAACACGTCTTGACGTAACAGCAGTCGTTCAATCTGCTCCAAGCCGTCGTCCTAAGTTCTCCTCGATCTCCACAGTTGCTTTTGTCCCGGAAATCAGCTTGATGGGCATATCTCTGAACCCATCTCTGAAATTGACCTATGTGCGATCTCTAACTACGATGAAGGGCGGCCTGAGGCAACACGCGAGAACCCGACGATGACCATACAATCACCCGACTTCCAGTCGGTTCGACTCCGCAAATGGCTGTTTCGCGCTGCTTTCGCGTTGCTGCTCGCTCATTTCGCTCCGTCGTCCGTTTCGGCTCAGACCATCACGCAAATTCTCTCGAAGGTCTACGTTGCCCGTGGCGGCTTGACCCGGATTCGAGCGCTTAAGTCCCAGCGCGTTACAGGAACGATTTCGTTTGGTTCCGAAGCTTCTGGCCCTTTTATCGTTGAGCTCAAGCGACCGATGAAGATGCACATGACGCTGGCGGTCCAGAACCAGACTATGATCCGCGTGTACGACGGTGCGCAGGGTTGGGCCAATAACCCCTTCGCGGGAAAGGTGACTCCCGAAGTGATGCCCGAAGAAGACTTGAAGAACATTTCGGAAGAGGCTGACTTCGATGGCCCGCTGGTCGACTATGCCAAGAAGGGAAACAAGGTTGAATTCGTCGGAAAGGACAAGGTCGAAGATAAAGACGCGTTGCGCGTGAGGCTGACCAACAAAAATGGGGATGTCCGCTACTACCTTTTCGATGCGACATCGTATCTGCTTCTCAAATGGGAGGGAAAGCGGCGCGCCGAGGAGAAAGAATATCCGATCGAGTCGTATTTCCGCGATTACCGGGACGTCGAAGGACTTAAGTTTTCGTTCGAGATCGATTCCGGAAGCTCCGCTACCGACCTGACACAGAAGCTCGTGATCGATAAAATTGAACTTAATGTAAATTTTCCGGATTCCGAATTCGCGAAACCGGTCGCACCCGACAGTAGCACCGCGCCTGCGACTTCGAATCCTTAGCCGGTCGCGATCCTGAGCACTAAGATCGAGTCACGTGACGTCATCCGACAAGGCCAATCCGAAACCCTCAACGCCGCCAGAGGCAACGACAAAAAAAGATCGGGCGCAGGCCGGAGGCTCAATAGGCAATCGGCCGATTCTGAATGCCGGCCTGTGTTCTACGTGCACTCACGCTCGGCGGATCGAATCCGCTCGTGGATCAGTCTTTCTGCTGTGTCGCTTGTCCGTCAGTGATTCCCACTTTCGAAAATATCCGGCCCTGCCCGTTCTTACCTGTGCTGGCTATCAACCTTTGAAATAGAAATAGCCACTTCTCATAAAATCGTCGTCATGCCTCCCGGATAGACATGGGAGATTCAGTGGGTGAGAGTCGTAAAGAGCAGTCGAGTTTCGTTGTACACTCCGCCCGGTTTGCAGAACAGTGCACTGGTAGCCGTTGCCGCGGCGTAAGCCGGCACCAATCCCTGCGGGACGGTTGCGGTTTTTTGAAAATGAAAAGCGATCAAAGAGAAATCAGTGAAGCCAACGGCAACTAACGCTCCAGCTGCTAAGTAGAGCCAGTAGGCTTTCGGAAAGCCTTGACCGGACGAGAAGCGTAGAAGGAAAAACGGTTGTTCTGAAGATACAACCGCCGGGAAAATTTGAAATTATCTGTAACGCACGGAGCAGGCTGGGCTTAGGCCGTTCCCCTTACGGTTCATGATTTATTTCCTATTCCAAGGAAACGTTTAAGAACTTTTATCGTCTCTCCCATAGGTGTTCTAGTGGAGCTTTGCATAGAGCTTCTGGGTGAGCGCGTGGAGGAAGTGAATGAGCCCAAGGCAGGACAGAGAGCGGCAGGAGATGCTGTTGGGAACCTTGGATATGCTGATTCTGCGGACTTTGCGGACGGGAGCGGCGCACGGGCATACCATCGCGCGGGCAATCGAGCACACCTCGGATGAGGTTTTGCAGGTGGAGCAGGGCTCGCTGTATCCCGCCTTGCACCGCCTCGAGCAGCGCGGGTGGCTGGCGTCGTATTGGGGAACCAGCGAGAACAACCGTAAGGCGAAATTTTACAAGCTGACGGCGGCCGGTAACAAACAACTGACCGTGGAGACCAGCCGGTGGAAGCAGATGGTGCTGGCGATTGGGAGAGTGATGCGGGAGGCGGAGTGAACTGGCTTAAGACCAATAGGTTTTCGGTTGCACTGATCGAGTCAGATTGATGGTGGCTCTAATCCGCACCTTCTGCAAGCGGAAGAGTGCGGTACTCGAAGAGCGACGAGGTGAGAGATGGGGATCGGACGATATTTCCAGCGGCGGGACAAGGACGCGGAATTGGCGCGGGAGATCGAGGCGCATATTGCCCATGAGATTGACGAGAACATGGCGCGCGGGATGACGGCGGCAGAATCACGGCGGCGAGCGCAGATCAAGTTCGGGAGCGCGCAGAATGTACGTGAAGACGTGTGGGAATGGAACACCGTGAGCGTGATTGACGATTTATGGCGAGATTTGCTCTATGTGCTGCGCACCTTGCGGCGGGCGCCGGGGTTTGCGCTGGCGGTAATTGTGGTGATGGCGCTGGGGATCGGGGCGGTTACGGGCATGTTCACGATCGTGCGGTCGGTGCTGTTGAAGCCGCTGCCGTTTGGCGATGCGGACCGGCTGGTGATGCTTTATGAACAGAGCGCGGACGGCAAGTACCCATACCACGTGGTGGCATCAGGAATCTACAGACAGTGGCAGAAGGCAGCGAAGAGCTTCGAGCAGATGGTGCTTTACAAGGAAGATGAGTATGACGTCTCTGAGAATGGCGGACAGATACCCGAACAATTGACGGTGACACTGTGTTCCTGGAATTTTTTCCCGGCACTAGGCGTTCAGCCCGCCTTGGGGCGAGTATTTGAGGCGTCCGATGACCGGCCAGACGCCAGCGCTACTGTAGTTTTGAGTTGGGGCTTGTGGAAACGACGATTCGCGGGTGATCCAGGGATCGTAGGCAAGGCGTTCCAACTGAACGGCAAGGCGTACACGGTGATTGGCGTAATGCCTGGATGGTTTACTTTTCCGGATGGACGGACGCAAGCGTGGGTTCCGGTGTATCACGATACGGACGCCGTGACGCAGGAGGCGCTAGACAATCATCAATTTCGAGTTATCGGTCTGCTGAAGCCGGGAATGGTCAAGGAACAAGGATGGAGCGAAGTAGACACGGTATCAAAGAGGATTCGCATCGAGCATCCGACGGAAGGCATCGGAAGAGGAGCAAACGTCCGGCCGTTGCTGGAAGAGGTCGTCGGAGACTACAAGACACCGCTTTATGCGCTGCTCGCAGCGACTGGCTGCGTACTGGTGATTGCTTGTCTGAACGCGGCGAATCTTTTTGTGGCGCGGTCGGCGGTCAGACGAAAGGAGATTGCAATTCGGAGCGCGCTCGGCGGCAGCCGGTGGCGCTTGGTTCGGGAACAGATGATGGAGAGCGTCCTCCTGTCGATGGTAGGCGGTGCCTTCGGACTGGAACTGGCGTACGGTGCGGTGCAATGGGTAGTGCACACGCGGCAAGACATGGCGCGGGCGGATTCGATTCATATCGATGGCGCGGTGGTGTTATTTGCTCTGGGCGTGATGCTGGCCAGTGGGATCTTTGCGGGAGTGATTTCCTCGCGGTCGTCGAGGGACGAACACGTGCTGGCGACGCTGCAGGAAGCGTCGCGGACGCATAGTGGCGGCCAGGGTAAGGCCAAGCTTCGTCAGGCATTGCTGGCGTTTGAAATGGCCCTAACTGTCGTTCTGTTGATTGGGGCGGGGCTGTTGCTGAAAAGCTATCGGGCACTGCGGACTGCGAATGTGGGCTGTCCAACCGAAAACGTCTTGACGATGCACCTATCGCTTCCCGACGTGCGGTATCAAGAGCCCGCGCAGAAGCTGGCATTCCTGGAACGGCTGATTACGCAGGTCAGGCAACTGCCAGGAGTGCAAAAAGCCGGCCTGGTCACGCAGGCTCCAGGTACCGGCTACGGCGGAGACAATGTGATCACGATTGCCGAACATCCACCATTGCCAAAAGGAGAGTTGCTGTCCGGCATGCGGCGTTATGCCGATCCAGGGTACTTCGAGGCGATGGGCATTCCGCTGTTGCGTGGAAGAACGTTTCGCGAAGGGGAACGATTGGGATCAAAGGTGGTGGTCATCAGCGACCTGATGGCGAAAGAATATTTCCGTGGTGAAGATCCGCTGGGGCGGCACTTGCGAGCCAACTTGGATGGACTGAAACAGAAAGAGTACGAAATTGTGGGCGTCGTAGGTGATACGAAATACTGGATGTCTGATCCAGTTCGACCGATGATGTACTTTCCGATATACAGCGGTGAAGCTCGCTCCACGTATGTCGTTGTGCGATCACAACAGGAAGCTGTGAGCATGGCATCACCGATACAAAAGGTGATCGCAGACATGGATGCCGAGATCGCTGTGTCCGACATCCTGACGATGGAGCAGGTGATCGGGCGCTCAACAACGAACGCGAACTTCAGCGCAACATTGACGTTGGGGTTCGCGGCCTTGTCGTTGGTGCTGGCTTCGGTGGGATTGTATGGCGTGCTGTCGTATCTGGTGGCGCAGCGCAGGAGCGAGATTGGAGTGCGCATGGCGCTGGGAGCACAGCGCGGCCAAGTGCTGCGGCTGACGTTGGCGGATGGAATCCGTCCAGCGATCTTGGGCCTCGCGTTTGGGCTAGCAGGAGGCCTAGCAACAGGCAGTCTGATTCGCAATTTGTTGTACGGGGTGCAGCCGACGGACGCGAGCGTATTTGTGGGAGTCGCGGTTCTGCTGCTGGGAGTGGCGATTGC
>CAVWQK010000002.1:0-928256 GCA_963757145.1 uncultured Acidobacteriota bacterium | reverse complement strand
CAAACCTCTCATCCCAGCGAGTTCAACTGTCTGAGCCGGCGCAAAGTAGCGCGTTCGATTAACGCTTGCGCCTAGTCCGCCCTGTCAAAATCCGGGCAATGTTTTTGCCAGATGCAGCCGGCGACGGCACAAGTCGGGGAGTTGTAGAAGTGTCGCACAGTGATACGCGGTACATTGCGCAATAGTCTTCTTGAGTCAGAAATCTTCTGCCGACGTAGTGGAGGAGGCTCTTAGCACGGGGGCTTGGGGCTACGTTGTGAAAACAAACGCCGCCACGCATCTACTTGCCGTTGCGGAAGCCGCTATCTCGGGAACACAGTCTGTCAATGCCTAAGGTCAACCGTCATTTCGCTTTTCGTTTAATTCAATTCGCAGGGAAAATTATCGTCAAACATCCGCCCAACGACACGATCCATTTCCGGAGTACCAGCGACTAGCGATGCAAGCTGGGGTGCCGGAACTGTCGATTGCAAAAAGCCGCAGTCCAAGCACACTAGCAGCCTCGGGAATACCCAGACGCCGGGTTTGTCCAGATTCTCACGCCCCTCGAAATGGACCAGGAGTTCCGCAGGAAATTCGGCCTGCTTGCTGGACCTGCATGATAGACACGACATGACATGAACCTCCTGTGCTCCCGCACGGCTCAATCGGAAATCAAAAAGTCCCCTGATGAGGCGGCGAAGAAGTCGGAACGTAAGGCTTCGCAGCATAACACTGATCCCTCAGACGGGAACAGAATTATAACTATAAATATATATTAATTGACAGTTTGTCATACATAACAGTATTAGTACTCAACGTTATCAGTCGCAGTTAAACAATCTGTGCCATCAAGCCGTACGAGAAAAGGATCAAAAAGAAGTTGGGAGAGCTTATGGATGAAATACCCCGAGCTCCTAGCCGATAATCGAAGCACGCTGGAGAAGTCTGTGGCTCAACTTGTTGTTGTACGCATCGACGAAGATCCTCAGTGGTCAGGGCAAAAGCGGCCATGCGTGGTCACTTCAAAACCGGCCATATGTAGTGGCCCGAGACGCAGTTCTTATTTATCCCGCTTTCTCTTGATCAGGCAAGTCGGTTTTGGTTCTCCAGCTTCGCGGTCCACATTTGAGGATATGGCCGTGGTGAAGTAAGCGGTCGAGCATGGCGGTGACGGCGGCACTATCGCCGAGTAGTTTGCCCCAGTCTTCCACAGGGCGGTTGGAAGTGAGCAGTGTGCTGGCTCGTTCATAGCGGCGCATGACGATCTCGAGCAGCTCTTCTCCCGCTGTGGGCCCTAACTTACGCATTCCCAAGTCATCCAGGATGAGCAGCGGCACGGTGGTCAGCAGTTCCATGTGCTCTTTGCGCTTTCCGTCGAGGGCCGCTTCGGCGATTTCCTCGAGCAGGATGTGTGCTTCGCGGTAGATCACTCGATAGCCCTGGCCGATGACCGCCTGTCCGATGGCTTGGGCCAGATGACTTTTCCCAGTGCCGGGTGGACCTAAGAAGAGCGCGTCTTCACGGCGGCCAACGAATGCGGCCGTGGCTAGATCGAAGATCAGACTTCGATTCATCTTCTTGTTGAAGTTGAAATCGAAGTTGTCGAGGGTTCGCTGTGGATCGCGAAACTGCGCTTGTTTGCGACGCCGCTCCAGCAGTCGGTCGCCGCGCCGCCTCAGTTCGTCGGATACCAGGCAAGATAAGAAGTCGATGGGTGCCATCGGTTCGGCTTGAGCTTGCTGCAGCCGCGTCTCGAGCACAGCAGCGATGCCACCGAGACGCAGTTGCCGCAAAGCTCGATTCAGCTCGATCGGATTCATTCTGGTTGCTCCTTGATTTTGAGATTGATGAAGTCGCGGTACACGGTGAGTTCACGGATCAGAGGGTCGATCTGACGCAGGAACATTTGCGGATGTGGCCGGCGCTCGAGATAACGGCGCACGAAACGGTATTCGTACACTCCGACGTCGAGAGCCACAGCACAGGCATCTTCAACTGCTGCCGTTCCGTATTTCTTCATCAGAGAAAGCACACCCAGGATGCGGCGGATGTTGGTCTCTCCTTGCCGGTCGTACAGCAGCTGGCAGAACTTGCCAGTCTGGGTGCCTGCATGAGCAGCGCGTCGCAACAGCTGCGCCGTGCTCAGCGGCATTTTCTTGGGGTGGTCTTCTTCCTCGATGCGGTATCCGCCGCGCCTTTGCCGCAGATGTTCGCGAAGAAGCTGCTTGCTGTGGGGATGCAGGATGCGCACGTGCAGCGCGTCCCATTGCACTTTCACGGAACGCCCGATCCATCCTGGCGGCAAGCCGTAGTAGGCAGCCTCCACTTCCACGCAGCCATCCAGATGCACTACCCGTTCTCCGTATTGGTAGTAGCGGAAAGGTTCGAGAGGTAGCGGCAGCAAGTGCGGTTTTTCTTCGTCGAACATTGCGGCCACCTGGCGCTTGGTGGTGCCATGGATACGAGTGTTGGCCCAGCGTTCTTCCCAGCGGTCGAGATACGCTTGTGCTTCTTCCAAGCTCTCGAAGCGTATCCCTTTGAGCGGAGTTCTCTTGGTGTGGCCGATTCCTGACTCCACTTTCCCTTTGCGATCGGGATCCTGGATCCGGCAAGGCAGTGCCACCACGCCGTAATGAGCAAGAACATCTCGAAACAGTGGGTTGACGGTGGGATCGTAGAGGTCGGGAATCGCTACGCCTTCTTTCAAGTTGTCGAGGACGACGACTCTCGGACAACCACCTAGGCGACGAAATGCTTTCTCATGCAGCTCGGCCCAGATACGTGTACTCGATCGCCACATCAGCAAGCGTACCGACTTGCGGCTATAGCCAAGCGTCAGAATGAACAGCCGTGTCCGGCGATACTTGCCGCTCTGTGGGTCACGGACCATCGGACCGCTACCGTAGTCGACTTGCGCCTCTTCTCCCGGTGCCGTGAGGATGACGCCCGCCGGTTCCGGACGTTGTGGTCCGCGCAGCTTGCGCACAAAGCGTTTCACTGCCTCATAGCCGCCAGCAAAACCGTGGTCCGATACTAGGTCTTGCCAGATCGCCATGGCATTCCGGCCAAGACGGAGTCCCAGCTCTACTTGCTCACGATAGGGTTCGCAGGTGCTGGACGATGACTTGGGGCTCTTGGGCGGCTCCGAATTTTGCGAAAAAGGCGCATAAAAGTCGGTGGTCACCTGTATGGCCGGTTTTGCCGGCGCGCGGCGCCCCCACCCGGGAATGCACACCTCTACTCCGGCTGCCTTTAAATATCCACTCGCTGTTTCCCTGCGCACACCGGTGGCTTCCTCGATGCGCCGTAAGGACCATCCGAGCTTCCCCAGTGCGATAACTTGCTGTTTCTTTTCTTCGCTCAAGACGTTGCTCATGCCGAGGGAGCCTATAAGGGCTCCTCTCGGAGTCAACGTCCCGGGCTTTGCTATGGCCGGTTTTCAGGTGACCTTACATGGCCGGATTTGGGTGACCGCTGAGGCGAAGAGAGTACGTCGTATGAAATTCTATCCCTGTAAATCGTGTGGGTCCCTCAACCAAGGGAATTTCAACGGGGAAGTAGCAATCCATTTTCCCGGACTGAAAAACATCGACAAGCCCATCGTATGGGTATTTCCCAAGGTTACTGTCTGCTTGGATTGTGGCACCGCGGAATTTGATGTTCCTGAAGCTGAACGGCGCCAACTTGCAAAGGGCGACGCCGCTGCGGCAGGTTAACCTAGAATTGAGTCTTACTTCTCACTGAGAATAGACGGCGGAGTGTTCCGCACAGATGCTCTGGAAAACGTCGTCGTCTTCCCCGTTCTGAAAGCTGCTCAACGCATACGCGCAAAGAAGATCAAACTCGTAGATTGTAGCTAGCTGGTTCAAGAGTTGTTCAAGCCGAATTGCTGCGCCCACTTTACCTTCCGCCCACAACAAAGGCCCACATTCTCCCCACATCGCAACCCGGGAATGCTCTCCTTTCCCTGCCTTGGCGGCTCCACTGACAAGACCGCCCACGACCTCGAAAAAGCGTTCCCAGTCGGGCATGTCATTGACCATAAAGGTGGAGAGAGTTTTGGCAACATCCAACGAAATGTATCTTCCGTGTTTAATTTCTGCATCAACATCCAAGCCCTCTGCCTTCAATCTCTCAAAAAGACCATCCCGGTGTGATTCGGTGGCCACAATGGCTGCCACATCACCAGCACCTAGAGCAGCAGTAACAAAACGAGTGCAGCTGTCCAGCAAAACGGCGTCATCAGGATAGAATAGGGCCTCATGGCGGTGAGGGGCTTTCTCTTCTGCGGTGTCGGTAAACTCGTAGCCTTTTAAGCCGCTACTGACAAATTGCTTGCCTCGAAGAACCGCATCCACGGCAGGCAGTAATTCGCTCCGGGCATCTGTCTTTAGAACGTAACCAAGAGCGCCCGTGCTCAAAGCGGCCCGCACGACCTCCAGATCCCTGTTCAGACTTAGGAAGATTATTTTGGAGCTGGGGGAGAGTTGTCGTATCTTCCGGGCGGCTTCGATTCCACTCAGTTTGGGGAGACCGATGTCCAGCACAATCAAGTCCGGCTTCAGGTCTTCGGCCTTCTGAATGGCTTCTGCCCCATCCGATGCTTCGCCGATCACCTGAAATTCGGGACGCACTTGAAGCAACTCACACACCGTGTGTCGCCAGTCTTCAAAGTCATCAACAACCAGAATGGAGGTGCATGATGAACGCAACTCGGCACGCCTCAATCCCCACCGTGCAGCGTCGAGTTCATCGGTGGATGTGGCATGTTCACCGAAAGTCGCCGGGTGGCGGCCAAAAAACTGGAAAGCACCTAGGTTTAGCTACCTCGCAACGCAGTGCGCGCTACCGTAACATCGCAGTACAACGAGGGCAATCGAATTTCTTCGGTAGTTGTCGCCAGTTTGAACTTTTGATAGGAAAAATGAACAAATTGTAATCGCTAACAGCGTGCTATCAAGAGCCCGGTTGCCGTCCAAGTGGATTTCACTGTAGACGTTGATTTCGGAGCTTTCGACGAGGGAGGCGCTAACTGAGGGATCACATATGCACCGCAACCCTGGAAAAATCAGCTACGCCTCGGATTTTGTGTCACATCGGTTCGATTTCCGGGGTGTTACGTCATTCCGCTCGCTTTTCCGTTTCACCAAGTGCGCAAATCCCACTCGACGTAAGTTTTGCTGTTTTCAAGAACTCGCTTTCCATTGCGCTGCCATTGCGCATGGCGTCTACGTAAACGCTGAGCCCGTTCGTTAATCCCGAGGTAATGCGCTTGCATTGAGAGACGACGTGTAGCTTCGTCGAGAAGTTCCGGGGGCACGAGTTCATAGGATCGCAGTATCTTCACGTGATCTGCTTGCCTCTTACCTCGGTCGTACTCGTCGTTCAGATGATTTTCCGCCGCCGTTCTGACGTCAAACTTTGCGTCGCACCAGGGGCAAGTATGAGTGACGGACATTTCGTTGATTAGTAGGTCTCGAATCGCGGCTTCTCGTGCCTCGTCGCTTTGCGGAGCTTTCAAAATCGATGGGGATTTTGGAGAAATTCGTCGGTCGTTTTCGCGCTGCTCCCTCCGCGCGATGAGGCGTTCGATCTCGGACATCCCATTCAATCGGTCGCGTTCACCGCTGCGTTCGTTGTGGAGACGGCCGTGTGCATCCAGATTCTCTTTTAAGACTTCAACCGATTTTCGAAGATCGCTTACGTTGAGCAGGATTAGTTCGGCGTGGAGTTTTCGCTGATACTGCCGGCCGTCCAGCACAGTGCGAGATTTCTTCAGGAGCCACGCAACGAGGCTTCGGCGCTCGGGATCTGTGAGGCGGTTTCTATATGCTTTTTGCCTCGCGGCATTATCGACGTGATGGCGAGGGCGGCCGGATGGGTGTTTGTTTGCGGGTGGGCCTCGGGCTCGGCGTAGCGGCCGACGAGACCGGAGAACGCGCGTTGCGTTGGCTTCCGTTGTTGAGTTTGGTTCATGCCTTTGCTTTACCTGACGACCACCCTTATAGGGCGGGAGTCACATTTCGAAAAACTGAAACACCGCGTTTGGACTGGGTCCCCTGGCTGACTTTTTTTGGAGCTGGGACCCTTGGATTTGCGACTTGTGCTGGGGCGTGTTGGGTTCCCTGGAGCACTTTTTTTGAAAACGTACTCCCGAGTTCGGTTGACCGGGTGACTCTAGGTGCCAGGGTATAGTCGTACGGATTTGAATGGGGCCCCTCTATTGCCTCTAACCTATGTAGTTTCATGGTGTTACGACGCTGAACGGGCGGATTCTAGGATCGGAACGCGGGCGCTTTGTTTCGGAGGCTCGTGTTTTAGAGGGTCGAAAGGCTGTTTCTAGGGTCGATTTACGCGGTTCGGATTTGCGGCGGGTCGATTTACGCGGAAATGGACCGTAGAAGTACCGTTCTTGGACCGGAAACGGGCCTTAGAGCGTTTGTTTTCAGGGGGTTGGCTCCTTGAGACGCTTGCTTAATAGGGCGGGCGAAATGCCTAGAGACTTTGCGACTTTTCGCATCGATTCTCCGGCCGCCATGCGCTCGCGGATTGCCTCTAAGTTTAAGATTCTACGCTTTTTACCTGGCAAACGGCCTTTGGCCTTGGCGTTTCGTAGGCCGGCTTTGATGCGCTCGACGGTCACAGTGCGTTCTAGCTGCCCGAATGCGGCTAGGATTGTAAACACGCACTCGCCCATTGGCGTTGACGTGTCGATGCTGTCCTGGACGGATACAAAATCTACGCCTAGAGTTTTGAATCTCTGTAAGCTATTGATAAGGTGAGCGCTAGATCGGGCGAAGCGATCGAACTTCCAGACAACAACGGCACCGAACTTCTTAGCCTCGGCGTCATCCATTAGGCGGTTGAGCTCCGGGCGGCTTAGCTTCGTGCCGTTAATCCCTTTATCCACATAGGTTTCCGCTAAGTTCCAGCCCTTACGAGCGCAATAGTCTCGAATATCGCGCAGTTGGACTTCCGGATCCTGGTGATGGTTCGTTGTGCTAACTCTTGCGTATGCTGCAACTTGCATGCTTCGTTCCTCTGATTAAAGTGTGCACCATTCATTTGAAATGTCAATGCTTTATTTTATCAATAAGATGCGGGGGATTGGTGAACAGTTTTTCAACTCATTTAACTTTTTTCTCGGATGGGTTCCTGATTTGAAAATCAGACGAAAAAATCTGATTTCGAGGCAATAAAGAAAAACAAGCGCGCCAAACCGGGACGGATGGACACATGCTGGACACATCCCTGGATTGTGCCCACCCGTAACCCATTGATTATAAAGGCTCGGGACGGATGGACGGATCGGACACATACTTTTGGGCTTTCCGGGACCGGCTGCAGGGGATTTCCCAACTTTGCAGCAATTGCTTCAACAGCGTTCTTCCACCCGGATTTTTTCTTTTATGTGTCCATGTGTCCCAAAAAACAACTAAACACCCTATTTCTAGTGGGTTACAGGCGTGGACGGATCCGCGGGACGGATGTTTTTGGGACACATCGATCCGTCCCGCGCCACCAAAACCCCAAGGCACCTAGCCCGCATCCGGAGACACGGGGCAAGTGTCATCCCACCCCACTGTCAGGGGACTCGTGCTTTCCCAATGCTCCGCGTCGTCCTGCCATCTCCGATCCTTGAAATGGAACTTCTTGAAGAACCGCTGTCGGCATTCGGAGAGAGTAGGCAGTGCCCAGACGCGAAGTCGCCTGGGCGGAAAATCATCTAGCGTCGGAACAACTAGTCTCTGAGGCTCTAGACCCAAACCACGCGATCCGAGAACCTCACGCAATGCCTGATATTTCACACGCGACCACTCCGGACGCTTCTTGATCGCCCACCCCAAGAGTTGATTGAGATTGACGACCATAGTCCCGTCGCTCTTTGCAGTTCCAGGAATTTGTCCGCAACTCAACATTTCAAGAAGGATATTCGTCGCACCTTCCGCAGACTCTGCCATCTGTTCGTGCAACGCGTCAGTGTGTGGAGGCTTGCGGACGTTGAATCCAGAGAGATCGCGATGCAGCAATTCGTAAAGCAAGGCGGAATATCCGGCACCACCATCTCGCTCAAGCTGTTCGGTCAAAGGGCCGAAGTAACTTTGATCGTCGCGATGAGCGTTGCCACATTCCAAAACAAAATAACGGCGCTCGTCCCATGTGGCGCGCACCAACTGCCGGTCATTACCCAAGATGATCACACGCAATAAGTTTGGAACGACGACGGCATCAACACCCTTTGGCTCGATTGTGATCGTGCTTCCTGTGATGAGTGATTTCAAAACGCGGTCCTGCCGCGGATCCCCGGCGAAAAAAGCCTCGTCCGCGACCAGTGCGCACTTGTCGCGAAGGTGAGCATTGAAGTTTCCGACCACACGCTTCTGGTCGTTGACGACGAGGCCGTGAGCACCCCAGAGTTTGGAGAATGTCTCGGCCCAAACGTTTTTTCCGACGCCTTTTTCACCGAAGACGACAACGCACGAATGGCCTTGTTCATTGGCGTTCTGGACCGCGTATGCTTTCCAGTTCATCAACCATTCGTAATGAGCTTCGTTGCCGCGGCAGATGTTTTCGCGTACATGGGCCAGGTACAAACTGCAATCGCCTTGCCTAGGCTTATATGCGAAACCCTGCCATAGGTTATAGATGTGTGCGGGTGTCTTCTCCTCAGGCTTGAAAACGATCTTTTCGAATTGCCGGCGATCTCGGTGGTCGAGCCAAACGTTAGCCTCACTCTTTTCGACGAGCATCGTTCCACCCGTCGGTGTTTTCACAGCCACCGTCAGGAGTTTGTGTTGGAAGCGGTGGCGAAACTCTTCGAACGACTGATGTCCGATGGAGCAGCCTAGCTTTTCGTCGTTCTCGATCCAGCAAACGTGACACTTTCCACCGTAGTTTTCGATGATGAAATAGCGATCGTTGAATTCCTTCACGATCGAACCACTTTGGTTATCACGCGGAGCCGTGTCTTGCTTCGCCGTGGGCGGAAGACGAAGCGATTCGATTTGTTTGTCAAAGTCACTCTTGGCAATGCCAAGCCACTTGGTCATTCTTTCGCGAAGAAGTGTGAACTCGACAGACTTTAGGCAGGCAGCGCGTCGTAGGAATTCCTTGCGAGATGCGAGATCGTCTTTCTTGTCTCCAGAAAGAGCACCCTGATGTATTTAAGTGCTTCTTCGGCTTCCTTCTCCGACTGCTGAATGAACTCTTCGCGGAACTTAGCTTCCCCGCCTTGTTTCCCTGGAACCTCGTTTGCTGGCGTCGGATTTTGAACCGAGGCAGCGCTCACTTGGCACCGCCATCGAGCTTTAAGTTGATGGCTTGCGGACGAGGCCCAAAGTCAAAAGACACGTCGAACGAGACGAGCTCATCCTTTTTGGGGAAGGGTATACCAGGAGAGAAGCGGTTTTGGTGACAGAAGTATTCGCGTTCATCCGCGAAATCAGAAACGAACAAATAGTGGCGGGACTCAAAAACAGAAACAACTCGACCTTACGCATGTGCTAGAAAACTCCTACGAAAGTAACAACGGGTCAAAAGCAGCGTGCAGTCGCGCGTCATTAAATGCTTCGAAGCACGGAGAGAGCTGCCATGCCTCGAAGCATTTTTCCTACGCACTGCATCGCTGCACGACATGTCATTCGACATGCCGCTTTTTTGCCCCTTGTTATTTCGCGAAACATAGACGGAGTCTTCCAATCGCGGGTGGGCTCGACGCATCGAGTTGTTCCCACATTCACCTTGCAAGGGAAACAAAAATCGTTACAACAAAAAGTCAAAGACCGCGCACATGCTCCGGCACCTGCGCGTCGTGTATCGCCTTTAATGGCGAGCTTTCAAAGATTCGCAGACCCTGTTCAAGAGCAACACCACGGGCACGCAGGAACGTCGCGAGGCGCGTGAGCGCTGCATCCGGATCACCTTCACCATTCCATGCAGCAAAGGCTTGAGGATCGGAGTTAATCCATAAGTTGACGAGGTTGTCTGGAATTTCCCGCGGACCACTCTCGCGGAACTTCATCTTCTTGCCGCTATCGAATTCGACCTTCGCTCGAAACTTTTCCCAGTTCTTATCGATGCAGGAGTTGTGCAGGCAGCGGTAAAAGAAAGCGCCGGTCGCTCGCATGCCGACGATAATGCTGTTGCGAACGTGTTCGGGATTGAAGACGCAAACTGTAGGCCGCCACAAAAACCCGCCTTCGTATGGGGAGGATCCATCGTGCTCAATTCCCACCAGGTCCAACTGGGCCTCGAATACTTCCGGCGAGATGATCGAGGAGGAAGTTTCGGAGGAGGAGACGACACGGACCGGAGCAGGAGCCTCAGAGGCGAGAGCCGTCAAAAGATCGAGGCTCACAAGCTCAAATCTGGCCGGCGCATTCAACATCCACGACCGCCGATGGGGACGGTCTGGTGTGCTCAGACCTTTTCGGACCACGCTTCCATAACTCTTTGTGATTCGCGAAGCGTTATGCACCGACTGATCGACTTTTACTTTCTCGGTGTCGAATTTCGAGGCGAGAGACGGAAGGCAATTTTTGACGAGGGCATGCACTTCGGCGTCGGTCGGCAAATCGACGCAATAAATGAGGTGGTAGCCGTTTCCGCTGTCGCAGTGAATCGGAGCTGGCCATCCCCGAGAGTCCAGAAATTCCCGCACGCGCAAGGCGGTTGCTGAAGCCAACTGCTTTTCGGCGTCGGTTGCAGACACATCCGAGTCTCGCTTGGGGTCACAATCAACGAGCAGACGCGTCCGTGTAACAACATCCTTGTCCTTGGTTACACCAAACTGTGGATCACGATGAAGTCGGTTCGGCCGATATCGGTTTAGGAGAGAACGGTCAACTGAGTTCAGTGTGTAATAGACCGCGGTGACGTGGTAACCGTCAGGCAGACGGCCATCGCTGCAAGCAAAAACTGCCTTGGCCAGGGCCGCGTGGTCCGTGAAGAAACCGGCCGCCACCACCCTTTTCTCGCCGAACGCACTGCCATAAACACGAAGCTCGACAACGTCACCGTCTGTGAACAGGGCATCAATTGCTTGGGTAGCGAGTTCCAGGGGAGATTTCTCGATGGAGTTCATTGAGGAGGCATCTCCAAGGCTCGAACAATCTTCTTGTTATCGATCCGAGCGTTTACAGCCTGCGGATAGAGTTTGCCGGGCTGAGCCGGCGTCTCTTCAAACTCAACGAACGATCCTACGACTGGCACGCCCGAGATGATGAAGTTGCGGCAGATGAAGTAACTTCGTCCATCGGACAGGATGCGTCCCGTGCCACCGCTTTTCGAAAGTCGCCATGCGACGAGCACTCCAGAGATGCGTGGTTTATTTGAATTCTTCACAAAAATCCCCTTAGAAAAGGAAAAAGGCTGCGGAGTAACGAGCTCCGCAGCCTTTGGATCTTCGGTTTGAAGGGACTACTAGACGATAAAATCGAGGGAAGACTAAAGGGTCTTCCGCCTGGTATCTTCAAACCGTTGATTTCAGGAGCAAGGCTCTCGTAAGCCCGAACTGCGTTTTTATTGGAATGGGTTACTGCTGAAGTGTGAAATTTAACCTACAAATATGTTACCACAGTGTAACCCGTAAGTCAAGAGTTAAGTGTTGCCATCAGTAAGGCTACGGGGAGCCTCTGGCGGGAGCGTTACAGGCGAGCTTGCCTGACTTTTCATCTTGAGAATCAAGCCATCGCTCAAGTTCAGCGATCCGGACAACCCGCTTACCTCCATAGAACGGGAACGATAATCGTCCGGCTCGCATTTCTGTTTCGATGAAGTTGGGAGTAGTGGACAGATACCGAGCACAGTCCAGAATCCCGAGAACCGCGGGCGACAGGGAGAATTGGACCGACGGCGGGGCAGGGATATGCGCCGCCAAAGTGTTCGAATGAGTGGGAGAGAAATTCCTGTGAGGCACAGCGACCCGTCAAGAAATGGATTGAAAACCACTCCCATTCCAGGTGGGAGCGTCCATTACCCTGATCCTAACTCCGGCTGAGGCGGCCAACTGGCGGGCCTGTAGAGTTTCTGAGGGACTCAGCGAGGCTATGAGCGGGTCTCGGAGGTTAAACACGGCAGAAGAGGACTTCCATCGCTTCAGACAGGACCCTACGGGAAACCGCCTCGCATCCCGTCTTCCTGTCCTACTTTCTACTTACATAACATTAGATGCTTTTCAGTTTCAAATCGATAGAATGAATTTACCGCCCAACGCCAACGGCGAGTGACAAAATGCTTATACCCATCTGATGCTTTTCAGTTCCAAATCGTTCTAACGAATTTACCAGGACAAAATCATCGACGGATGCACCCGCGCCCGCATCTGCGAAGAGAAAGGAATCAACCCGCGGTACCGGTTTATCGAAGAGCTCGAATCTGCTCTCATCTACGCCGTCGAGGTCAACTGATCCCGCCGACAACTAACGCAACCACAGCGGGCGAAGCTAGCCGTGGATTTGTACAACGCGCTGGCGAAGGAAGACCGCCGTGGAGGGGATCGAAAATCGCATCTATATGAATCTAAATCAGATAATCAAAAGGCTCCAGGGAGCCTTTTGATTCGGGAAACTCCCGAAATTACGAATGCGATCGCCAAAGTCTCCCAAGCAGCTGGTGTACACCCGGCCACCACCAAACGCATGCTGAATATCGAGCAGCATGGATCACCGAAACTAAAAGCGCAGGTGATGGCAGGTGAAGTGGGGATTCAAACTGCGTTGCTGGATGCGGACTGAAACCCTTTGTTGTAGTATCCGTATTCAGGAACTAGATCATGAAGCCCAAAGGCTTGGACTTTCCAACCCAGGATGAAATCGACTGTGCGTCGCACGAGCAACTCGCGCGATGGTATCGATTTTTACTTCCTGAGACGGAATCCCAGCAGCGAATCTTGGACAAAGTCTCTGCTCAACTTAAAAGGCTCGGAGGCATGACGCCCGAGATTTCGAAACGCATAGGCCACGGAGGCGTTTAAAACATCGGCTTGTTAATCTTGTCCGAGATTTCCGCCGCGTCCTGAATCCCCAGATATTTTTGAGTCGTCGCCAGCGACTTGTGGCCCAGAAAAACCTGAATCGTTCGCAGTGAAATTCCGTGGTGGTGCCAGAACGTCGCCCGAGTCTTTCGTAGACGGTGTAGGAAGTGCTCGCCACAGCCTTCGCTATAGTCCTTGCAAGATTTTTCAACCGCGGTCTTAATAAAGCGGCCTTCGTTCCTCATCACCTTGCACTTCCCGCAGTTCAGCCCCGCCCTATAGGCGATCTTTTTGAACTTGCGGAGGAAGTGTCCTTCGGGATCGTTGTCGCGGTTTGGAAAGATCCAGTCGGACTGTGACGTCTTCTTTCGCTCGACTAGCATATCGACAAGCTCTCGCGTGAGGGGAATCTCGCGACGCTCGTGGGATTTTGGCGTGAACTTGCCTTGAGTCCCGTCGCTGTATTCGAATTCTTTCGCACGCACCACAAAGTGCGGAACACCACCCTTTACTACGATGTCCTTCCACTGAGCGTGGGCCACTTCAGCTTCACGGCAAGCGGTGATGAGGAAGAACGAATACCGCACTGCTTCTTCGGGCTCCATCGCAGCAAAGATTTTCTCCAAGTCCGCAGCCGTATAAGCCTCTGCCGGCTCCTCTTCGATTTCGGGCAGCAGGTCCTTTATTAATTGATTCGGATGGGGCACACCAGCGGCCTTCAACAGGAAGACCACAACCATCGCCTTATTGTGCAGAGTCTTCGGCGCTGCACCCTTTTCTTCTTCTAACCATGTGATGTACGAGTCCAGGATTTGGCGGGTCACTTCATCCACAAAACGAACGCCAGACTGCTCGGAAAATTCGTTCAGGATGAACGTGTAATTTTGGACCGTGGATGAGTTCTTGCGGCGCTTCTGATCGAGGAAGGTTTCGACTGCCGTCGCCAATGTAGTGCGGTTTGCGGCTTCGTACTTAGTGGCTTTGGCATCCTGCGCAAATGCCTTTTCTTCGCGATCGCGTTCTGCTTTGGCCTGTTCGAAAGATTCGGAGCGAAGCGGTTTCCAATTTTGAGTACCATCGCTCTGGGTCGGGCGAATATAAAAACGACCGCTGATTCGGCCAGTTTTGACCCCACGGCCCTCTTCCACACGCTGATACCGCCACCCTTTGTCGGTGCGATTCCGCTGGTAAATCGACAAGCCCGCCTGTGCCATGCCCGCCTCCAAATCGCTACTCAAAACGCAGCATGACGTAGCATGGGCAGAAAATAGCTAAATGTCAAGGAAAATGAGTATGGCGGAGAGGGTGGGATTCGAACCCACGGTACGGTTTCCCGTACGCTCGCTTTCGAGGCGAGTACTTTCAACCGCTCAGTCACCTCTCCGCGGCCGTGTGGTCGAATCAATCGTAACAGACCGCTCGCGTCCTCAGCAACGAGACCGCGCTCTGCCGTTCCGTGATTTGGTGCTCTCCAAAAACGAGATCGGACGCACCAGATTACCTGGCAGGGTCGGGACTTCCTCCGCCCGGCGTTACGGCTAACTACCGTCGCTCGGCGAAAAACGATTGAATTACTGCGGCACATTCCTTGGCCAGGACACCGGAGGTGATCTGCACTTGATGATTGAGGCGCGGGTGCGACAGCACCTCAAAGCAGGAACGGACGGCACCGCCTTTGGCGTCGTCGCAGCCGTAGACGACGCGGGGAACACGTGCCTGGATGATTGCGCCGGCGCACATGCTGCATGGCTCGATCGTTACATATAACGTTGTTCCGGCGAGCCGGTGGTTGCCGATCGCGCGGGCGGCTTCACGCAGCACGACCACTTCCGCGTGCGCAGTTGGATCGCAATCGCGGATCGTGCGGTTGTTGCCGCGCGCTACGATTTCACCGTTGTCGCAAACCAGCACCGCGCCAATCGGCACCTCTCCCGCAACCGCGGCGGCGCGCGCTTCTTCCAGCGCGATTTGCATGTACTCAGTGTCTCGCTCCATCGCCCGGCGAGAATATCATGCGCTTTGCAAACTTCGATTGGGTGGCGAGACTGTAAGTTGAGGTCCTTCAACTATCCTCGTCGGATAGCCTCAGGATGAGAAACGGACCTGGCTGTCGCGGACTTGAGGAGGATCTTATGCCGGCTCGTCATGATCTGGCACGGAAACCCCTTATCGCGCGGCTTCTTGACAATTAAACGCACGGCCAACAAACTACTTCGCATGGTCGAGGTTTTGCTGTCATATCCGCAGTTGGCATGTCGCTCTCTTCACGCGTGCCTGGGCCACGTTCTTCACACCGTCCGCTGAAAATCACGCATGGAAATCCGCCGCGATCCAATCACGCAAAGTTGGGTAGTTCTGGGCCAGAGAGAAAATCTGGACGAATCGGCCACGCCGTGTCCGTTCGATAGTCCGCTCATCGAAAAGCAAACGTCGATTCTGACCTGGCCCGCCGAAGGGCCGTGGCAGGTTCGCGTGCTGCCGCATCCCGATCCGCTGTATCGCATCGAAGGTGAACCGGGACGGCAGGCCGAAGGTATGTACGACAAGATGGGCGCACTGGGCGCTCACGAAGTCGTGGTCGAGACGCCGCAGCACGATAAGAAAATGTCGCAATTCAGCGACGAAGAGATCGAACGCGTTCTGTGGGTTTGGGCGGCTCGCATTGCCGATCTGAAGAAAGACGCCCGCTTTAAATATGTTGCCGTATTCAAGAATCAGGGTGCGCTTGCCGGCGACGAATGGTCGCACGCGCATTCGCAGATCACGGCCACGATTTTTGTCCCGCGGCGCATCAAATACGAGCTGAGTTCCGCCAGCGAGTGGTATCGCGAACGCGAGCGCTGCATTTTTTGCGACGTGGTTCGCCAGGATGAAAAAAACGGGAAGCGCATCGTCGATGTGCAGGGCGAGTATTACGCCATCTGCCCGTATTCGTCGCGCGTGCCGTACGAAATGTGGCTGCTGCATCGCAAGCACAATCACTTATTTGAGGCGCCGCGACCCGGATCAAATCGAAAGCAACTGGCGGCCTTGCTCGGTCGGGTCTTGCGGCGGCTGGAAAAAATCGCGCCTGCCTTTCATCTGGTCGTTCACACCGCACCCAACACGCGCAGCAAAAAGGGCGAACTCGCCGGATATTGGAAAACGCTCGCCGAAGACTTTCACTGGCACATCGAAATCCTGCCCATCCTCGAAAAGCGCAGCAAGTCGTACAGCATCAAAGAGGTGTACTTCAATTCCATGCTGCCCGAAAATGCCGCCGAACAGTTGCGCGCGCTGGATCCGAATTCGTGACGCGCGGATTTCGCCGGCGGACCGTCAGTGCCGAATCCGGCGGAATCATCTCCTCGCTGGTCTCACTCGTGTTCATCGCCGTCTTGTGTGCCGTGTTGTATATCGCGCGCGGACCGCTGCTGCGCCTGGTGGGTGAAACCTGGATCGTCGACGATCCACTCGAGAAATCCGACGCGATTGTCGTTTTGAGCGACGACAATTTTTACGCCGACCGAGCGGCACATGCCGCCGATCTGTTTCGTCATGGTTGGGCGCCCATCGTGGTGGCAAGCGGCCGCAAGCTTCGACCCTATGCGGGCGTAGCCGAATTGATGCAGCATGACCTGATTGAGCGCGGCGTGCCCAAAGACAAGATCGTGACGATATCGCACAACGCCGATAACACCCGGGAAGAGGCGCAGATTCTTGCGCAGCAGGCGGAGGAGCACAAGTGGCACAGTATTATCATCGTGACTTCGAACTATCACACCCGGCGCGCGCGCTATATCTTCAATCGAGTCTTCCCGCAGCAGGTTGGCGTGACCGTCAGCGGTGCCAATGATGGCAGTTTCGACCCCGACCACTGGTGGCAGAGCCGGCTGGGGCTGAAAGAGCTGAGCCGCGAGATGGCGGGGATGGTGGTCGCGATGTGGGAACTCAGGGGCGGTAGGAAGGCGGCCTTCGCGCCCCCAGCGGTTGTGGCCCTGTACGAACTAAGACCGCTATAAATGGTATAGAGCAGGAGGTAACACCCCACATTTAGAATCTGGGATTTCCCTTTACTCTCAGTAAGCCCCGTACTATCTTCGCTTTTCTTAGTCGTCGCTCGCCTCCCACAGCCGACGAAACACGACTTTGAACCAAATCTTTCGTTGAGGTGTCCCCGATGTGGAAGAAAGAAGACTCGAAGCCTCAGGGAGTTGCAGAAACGTCCAGCCCGATTGCGCCTCCGGCTTCGACCGTGAGCAGCCATCGGGACGCTCCGGCCTTTAGCCCGGCGACGGCGCAGCCGCCCGTATCGGGCAAGGCCGCCGCGTGCATCAGCCAGGGAATCAAGATCAAGGGCGAAATCACTGGCAGCGAAGACCTCTTCGTCGATGGTCCGGTGGAGGGCAAGATCAACATCGCCAACGGCAGCTTGACGGTGGGACCGAACGGCACTGTGAAGGCCGACCTCGTGGCGCGCGAAGTTGTGGTGCGCGGCCGCGTCGAGGGCAAGATTGCTGGCAAAGAGCGCGTGCAACTCTGGAGCACTGGTCAGGTGCACGGTGAAATTCAGACGCAGCGCCTCGCGATCGAAGACGGCGCCGTGCTTCGCGGCAAGGTTGAGACCGGCAAGCCTCTGGACAAGGGCAACGAAGAGCGTAGCTCGGTAGCCACGGCCGGGAAGGCGAATGGAGCGACGGTTTCGGCCGGCACGACCATTTAAGCCGACGATAAAAGCCAATGACTCTCTTGAACAAGTTTGGGATCGGGCCGGGCAGTGGCCCGGGTCGCGGCGTTTCCCATCCGGTGAAATCCGGCAATGATCCCGCGAGCAAGTCTCATGGTGGCGGAGTGCAAGGGGCTGTGGTCGGCACGACTCGCGCGCCGAACGCCGGAGCGGAAAGCACGCGCGTCTCGAACGGTTTGAAAGAATTGATGTGGAACCTCGATGGGCTCGGCCGCGGAACGTTGCTGGACATGGGCGCTGCCTGGCAGACCACTCTGAGTTTCTTCATCGAAAAGGGATTTCGCGTTACGTCGGACGACATGCTTCGTTCGTGGAAGATGTTCCTCGACAACGAGGAGAAGGAATTTCGCGAAAAGAGCAAGTCCGATCCGTCGCTCGATCTTTCCGCCGCAGGTCGCGCCAATCGCTTTTTTGAATCGAATTTGCAATATCCCAATTCGTCGTTCGACGTTGTTTTGCTTTGGGACTTGCTGGATTATCTCGATCCGGCGATGGCGACGCGCACCGTTGCGTGCCTGACGGAATTGCTTCGCCCGGGCGGGGTCATCTTCTCGATGTTCCACAGCAAGAAGCCCGCTGGATTCCAGCGGTATCGCATCGTGGATTCCAATACGCTGCAGGTAATTTCAGCTCCGGTGATTTGCCCGGCGCAACGCGTATATCAGAATCGCGAGATTCAGGATCTCTTCGGACGGTACCGAACGGCGAAATCGTTCATCGCTCGCGACCAGCTCCGCGAGAACCTCTTCATCAAGTAAGCCTACGTCAAGACAGCACCTGGTTCAGAAACCGAACCTGAGGGACCCCGCTGCCCGAATGAATTCCCATTTTGGGATTACGCACGTGTGCGGTTTCGAGGGTGTACCCGTTTATTTTTCGGAGTCTGCCAGTTGATGCTCCTTATTTCGCTAAGAATCTCCATCCGATATACGGCGAACCGTGAAGACCCCGGAAATAAAAATGGCGCCACGAGGGCGGCGCCATTTGGACGTTTTTCTGAACAAGAACAAAGTAATTGAGAACTGGGTTGCGTCCAATTCAAAGTTTGAATACACGAGGCAGTCTTTCCGAAGCTAACGACCGCGAAGATCAGGGGAGGGAACGCTTACACCGTGCCAAGGGCGCGTAAACGTAAGGGCGCAGCACTACCTTGAGACTCGAGGGGTGCAGCCTCTCGCGGCACCCCGATTGCGATTTTCGCGAGGCCATAATGCCCGATGCCGCTTTCGAGTAGGCGGCGAATTTTGCGTGGTGGAGAAATTTTGTTTTGCGGAGGGCGATGCAGACTAGAATGATGCGCAGCGTTCGGAGCGATATTGCGCCAGACTCAAGCCATCCTGTTTATTGCGATTGATTCGATCATTCCGGTTCGGGGAAAAGCCCTTGCGGGGTTCGATGAATTTTGCGCCGCGCTAGATCACAACGCGATTCCGTCGGTCTGGGTGACATCGCGTTCGCGACTACAGATCGACGAACCGCGGCGGCGATTCGGTCACTCGAACCCATTTATTGCTGAAGATGGCTGCGGCGTGTTCATGCCCGAAGATTATTTTCATCTTCGGCCTGCGAAGACCGTGCGGCTGGGTCGATTTACTTCCATCCCGGTGGCGCAGCAACTTCCCGCAGCCAAGGATGCGCTGGAATCGCTGTCGGAGGAAACCGGGGTTGAGGTTGTGCCACTGCGCTCGCTGTCGCCCCGGGAGCTAACGCAAAACACCGGGTTTCCGCAGCGCGAGGCAGAATTGGCGCGCCAACGGGATTTCGATGAACTGTTCTTTTTTGCCGGTGCGGCGGAAGCGGATGTCCAAAGGTTTGAGGCCGCGGCTGCGGAGCGAAAAATCGCGCTGCGCCAGCATGGGGTGCTGTGGTCGATTGCGGTCGGGGCCAGCCTGGCCCAATGCATACGGGATCTGACGAAGCTGTATGAGCGCGCGCTGAGGTCGCATCCATCAATCATCGGGATTTCGGCTACGGGCGAGGCGAAAGGGTTTCTATCGGCGTGCGACAGGGGGTTGCTGCTGGCGAAGGCGTCAGAGATGGAGGCGCTGTCGGCCCCCAAGGCGCGCATCCTGCCCATCCACGCCGCGGATGTGTGGGAGCAGATCCTTGAGGGAGTCACCTCGCGGCACTAGCGGAAGAAAGGCTTGTCACTAAAGCCTGACGGTTTGCACACTCTTGCCGGCCACCGCCGGTATCCAAGTGGAACCTCTAGATAGAAAACTCCTGTTTTCAATGATATAGCGAGCGCTAAGGATGGCGAGGCGCTGGCAGCCCGATTGCCCTTTGGTACAGGGCAGACCGCACTGCAGAAAAACGCTGAGTTGCCTTTGATCGGGCAACGTACTGGGAGACCTATACCGATGCTATCGCCACTGAAGTTGCAGGGTCCCGCCTCGGAGTCTCAAAAGGGTGTAGTGCTGATTGTTTGTCTGCTGGTGATGTCGGTCATGTGCATGGGGTTGATCTGGCAGGCGCAGGTCATTGCCGACCAGCGTGAAAATATTAAGTGGCTGCAGTCGCTGAAGTTTGGCGGGTAAGGATGTACCTCAGGGCTAAGACCCTTGTTGCCTGAACATGATGTCGCGGCTAATACCGCGACTAAGGTCTTGCAGAGATTGAAGCGGCCGACGCGCACGGTGAGATGTTCACCAAGCCGCGGCATCGGCGTGCTGAAGTTACAGCATGCGACATGAATCGCAATATCTTGCGGCTTCAGGCGCTCCGTTGTGATTCAATGGGACGCCGGAAGCTAATGGTTCGGGAGATTTAACGTGAAATACATCCTCAAGGTGGCTTTGTTTGCTGTTGTCCCTGTTCTGCTTGTTGCGGGAATTTCTTCGGCCGGCGCTGCGCAGGCTCATCATCGCCGTGGGCATCACGGGCATCAACGGGCGGCTTCGCATCATCACGGGCACCGGGCGACCTCGCACAAGAATTAAAATTCTCTGAAAATTTTGATTTGTCGAACGAACCGCATTGGGCGCGATGCCTGTTTCCCGCGTGGCTCTTCGTTTGTGATTTTGTGCATCGCGTCTGGTTGAGTGCCGACGTTAGCGGCTGAGATCCTTCGGCTATTCTTATCGGATGCCTCTGCAAGCCGGGAATAATCTAAGCGGAAATGAGAACGGGGAGCCGGCTAGGCTCCCCGTTTTTGTTTGCTGGAGTCGTCTCGGAAGCGCCGCGAAAATCACGCGTGTGTTTCTGGGCGACGCGCACCGCAAGAGCGGTGTGATCAGCGTTTGCTTCGCTCTAAGCCCGGTGGAGTCATGCTCCCCTCCGGAGCTCTGTGAGCTCACGAGTTCAGGTGTACGCCTGTGTTATAGCCGGCGCAAGGGGAGAGTAGGGAAAGACTGAGGAAAACGAAACGAGAGTGGCGCAGGTGCGCTGGCACTTTGACTGCGCCGGTGTAAGTCGCGTAGGTCTCTGGTTTGGTTGGTTGGCGCATTTGCAGATTGGCTGGTTTGGCTGGGATCGCGAAGACTGCGCGGGGGCGCCGCACTCTATAGCAAGGTCCGACCCCGACGACTCGGAATTGCTTCAGGGCTGAAGCCCTTTTTTCGTGATGGAATGCATCGTGCCGGAAGGTACGTCCACACTGCTTTCGGAAGCCGTTTGTCCATCACAGAGGGTCTACAAGAAAGAACGACGCCGGGCGGTTCGCCCGGCGTCGTTCTGTATGGATTCGGATCGGTGCTGCTACGTTGGTGTCACTGCCGGCTTAGCGGCCAGAAGTGGAGGTGGCTGCGGGCTGGGCATTCGCCTTCGGCATGCTGATGTAGCCGCTGACGGTGTTCTTGCCCACCTTGTTGATGACCATTTCCTCGGGGTAACGCGCGCCCTGAGTGTAGAAGAAGATCGGCTCGTTCATTGCGCGGTTCTTCTTCTCGAACTTCTTGTCTTCGACGGTCATGGCAACGGTGAAGCGGTTGTTCTTTTCGTTGACGCCTTTGAGTTCGACGGTGATGTTGCCGGCCTTGACGGGCTTGTTCTTGCCGTCAACCGTGAACTCGACGTAGTCCCGCTCGCCGAGGCGGCGGAGTTGGTCGATCTCATCATGGTTGCGCGCGATGAGGGTGCCCATCTCGCTGCGAGCCATCTTGAGGTCTTCCTTGGTCGAGTTGAGGTCGGTCTGTACGCCGCCAACCTTGGTGTCCACGGTCTTGACGTCATCGCTGGTGGCCTTGGTCGCGAGTTCGGTGTGGACCGAGGTGTCGAGCGCGGTCAGCTTCTGGCTGGTCGCGTCGTTGAGCTTGGTCGTTTCTTCGCGCGCGTTCTTCAGTTGACCCTGGGTAATCTTGAGCTTTTTGGTAACGACTGTGAGGTCGCCCTGCAGGTCGGCGTTAGCCTTTTCGTCCTGCGCGAGGCGATCTTTGAGGGATGACACGTCCTGCTGCATGGACTGCTCGGACTGCTTGATCTGAGCGGTCATGGTTTGCTGGGTGGTGTCGAGTTTCGTGGAGGCATTCCAGCCGAACCACAGGCCACCAATCGCAATGAGTCCGAGGACGATCATCGCGGGAAGGTGCCAAGACGGTGATTCTCGTTCGATTACTTCTGACATAGCGGGTATCTCCTCACCCTGATCGGGCTGAATTTGGGTTTCCCTCAAGTCTAACGGCCCGTGTGGAGAAGGAAGCATGCGCCGCGCCAAATCGAGCCATCGCGAGTCACAATGCAAGGTGACTGCAAGTTATTCTGGGAACTGAGGTTATACCGGTGGATTCCTGTATTCGAAAAGCTGTGGGGGTACTAGTCCTGGGAAAGATTACTCGGTGTTCATGATTTCCACCGAAAATTGCGCGGCTGTGGGAAACGGTGGGGACAAAAAGTGACGGATTAAGGGATGTCGATGCCGAGTTCGCGGAGGCAACCGGCGAGTTTCTCAGGGGCAGTACAGTGAACTCCCGACATGCCCAAGGCTTTGGCGGCGTCGACATTTTCCTGGAGGTCGTCGATGTAGACGGCTTCATTGGATTGGACTTTCAAGGCGCGGAGAGCTTCGAGGTAGACGAGCGGACTTGGTTTGCTGGCGCCAACGACGCAGGAGTAGATGCGGACCAGGAAGTATTTGAAGAAGGAGAAAGTGGATTCCATGTGGGCGACGTGGATCGGGTCGGTGTTGGAGAGGAGAGCGAGGCGATAGTTTTTCGCCAGCCCGGCCCAGAGCGAGTCGGGCTGTAAAGCCTCGGGGAGAAGCGCCATGTTCCAGGCTTGAATGAATTGATCATAGGTGAGATCGGAGCCCAGGCGGCGAACGATGTGGAGATGCCAGTCGCGCGGGGTGATGCGGCCTTCCTGAAGATCGGGCCAGCGCGGATCGTTTTCGATCGCGGACCAGGTTTCTCTGGGCGAAAGCGAGATGCCGGTGGATAGGCTTTGTACCGAACGGGAAACGTCGACGCCCACGATGACGCGGCCGATGTCGGAGATGATGGCGCGGACTTTTTTGGAAGGCATGTTCAATTACCCGTGGAGGATGCTGCGGCCGGTCGTTTGCGGGAACGCAGCAAGCCGATGATCGCGGGAAGTACGGAGAGGATCACAACCACCAGTATTACGTAGTGGATGCGCTGACTGATGTTGGGAACGGTGCGCCCGAGGAAGTAGCCGCCGAGAATCGTAGCGGAGACCCAGGCGATTCCGCCAAAGATGTCGAATGCCACGTAGCGTCCGTAGGGCATTTTGGCTGCGCCGGACACTGGGGGGCAGAAGGTGCGAACGATCGGAACGAAGCGGGCGAGGATGACTGCGCGGCCGCCGTATTTTTCGTAGAAGTCGTGGGCGCGTTGCAGGTGGCTACGACGGAACAAGAGTGAGTCTTCACGTTTGTAGAGCGCGGGGCCAGCGGTGCGGCCGATCCAATAACCGATCTGATCGCCGACGATGGCACAGAGCATCACGGGCCCGAGCAGCCACTTGAGGGGGATAACTCCGGCGGCGGCGAAAATGCCCGCGGTGATGAGCAGGGAATCGCCGGGGAGGAAAAAGCCGACGAAGCATCCGGTTTCGATGAAAACGACGGTGCAGACCAGCGGAGCGCCGCCGCTGCGAACTAATTCCTTGAGTGCCTCTGGGTCGTAGGCAGAGCGGAGCAAATGCTGGAGAAATTCGAGCAAGCCTCAGGTTTCCTTTGTGAAAGAGTGGAGAGAGCTTGCGAAATCGGCGCAAACTCCAGAGCGCGCGAGCGAACCTCGGTCAACGCACCGCACCCAATACGGTAGCAGAAAAGCGAAAGATCCTCGCGGCATTCGTACCAGAGAAGACCCAAAGAACCAAACGGTCCGGCCCAGACCCAGGAATTGAGGCGCGTCATCGAGTAGCCTCCGCCAACTGGAAGACACGTTGCAGGTCGGACTCCCATCCGTGAGTCGAAGACTCGGCCCGCTCCAAGAATTTTTCAATGCGGGGAAGAGCGCGATAAGTGACCGCGGCGCCGGCTTCGATGGCTTCGTCGGCGCGATCGAAATCGTCCCAGGCGAGCGATTGCACGTCGGGGCGGATGACCAGATTGGCGTGGCGCTCCCAGGCTTCGAGCTGATGCTTTTGTGCGGCGCTCACGGCGCGGGCGACCACCTGAAAAACATTGGAGGGCGAGCCTCGGTGGCCGTCCTGAATGCCGACCGAAACGCCGAGAACAAATTCGGCTCCGAGCGCGCGGGCGGCGACAGTGGGAACCGGTGCGACCAGGCCGCCGTCGGCGAGGCAGCGGGTACCGATGTTGACGGGCTCGAACAGACCTGGGAACGCGCAACTGGCGCGAATGGCGTCGATGAGGTTGCCGTGGGTGAGGACTACCGGCTCACCATTATTAAGGTCGGTGGCGACGACCGCGAGTGGAATGCGGAGATCCTCGAAATGTTGCGACTCGAAGACCCGGTCAATCAGGTCGCCGAGGCGGTGGTTGCTGGCGAGGCCGAGGCGCGAAACGCTCCAACGCCCGATGTCGCGAAATTTGAGGGTGCGGCACGTGGCAATGATGCGGGCCAAGGGGGCGCCGCTGGCGTAGGCCGCTCCGAGAATGCTGCCAACGCTGGTGCCGGCGATGCAAGAAATAGGTATGCGATGTTGCTCGAGAACCTGCAGGACGCCGAGGTGCGCAAAACCGCGCGCAAAGCCGCCGCCGAGAGCGATGCCGATACCTGGCCGAATGGCCGGGGCGCTCACACTGTCTTGGCCGGCGTGGTGTTCCCGTATCACGGGGGAAGAATGCCAACTCCTGCTGTGCGGGGCGATAGGTCTGGCGTCCTGATTAGACAGTACGTTTGTACCTCGCGAAAATACGCGTCGCGAGTGGGTGCCGAGGGGGCAGACAGTACGTTCTTACTACGCTGGTACCCTCGCTGTACCATTGGCGGCTTCGCAGACAGAGGGCATTCTGTGTGCATCAGGACGGAGTGGATGAAGTCCTGAGGGGGACACGGAACATGGATAGCGCATACGCAACGTGGATCGGGCTTCCGGTGGTCCTGCAAGTGGTGCTGGGAGATATCAAGGTGCCGCTGCGAGGAAAGCTGCTGAAGGATAAGGGCGAGACGGTACGGATTCGGATAGACGGTTCGGATATCGACATCTATAAGACGATGATTTTGGCTGTGGAAGAAGATGCGATGGTGCTGCTCCCAGCGTAAGGAGAAGCCACGATGAACAACCAAGTCCCGAAGTATGTAACGCAAGGCCGCGCGGCACTGTTGTTGGGAATCCCGGAGGATGAGCTTTGCCGGATCTCAGCACAGTCCGGACTCGGAACGACCGAGAATGCGGGGAGTGAGACCGAGACGTTTTTTACGTATGACGAGCTGCGGCAAATTTGTCTGATTTCGACACATCAGGTGCACTGAGCCTGAGCCACTTTGGATCTCACTGGCTTTCAATCACGAGTTTTCCTCCGGCCCCCCTCAGCAGTAGCCCCCGACCCCGGATCTTCTCCCCCCAGAAGATCCGGGGTTTCCCTTTTTGGAAGCTTGATTTGGAAGGGCTCGAATGGAGCGATTTTTTGCGCAGATCGCGATTGGGGCGGCGGGAATACTTGGTCAAACGCGGCGCGGGGCGCCGCACTCGGCAGGGTGCTGTCAGGGGGCGTGTGGCTTGCTCGCCCACGGGCCCAGACAAGGGTGTCTGGGCTACTGGGCTAGCTTTCGGAGTAGCGGGTGGCCTCGCGGAGGTGCGCTATGAGGAGGCGGATGCTGTCGGCTAGCTGGACGACTTCGCCTTCGCCCTGGATGTCGAACTCGATTTCGTAGTTGCCGGCGGCGGCGTGATCGACGGCCTCCTTGAGGCTGACGAGTGGCTTCACTACCTGCTTAGGAAGAGTGAAGCTGATCCAGATGCTGACAAGAAGGGTGATGGCCGAGACAACGGAGAGCGACCATTCGGCGGCGGAAATGAGCCGGCGGGCTTTGCGATGGTCGTGCTCCACGCGATCCCAGCTTTTCGCTTCGAGCTTGCCGGTGAGTGCGAGGACTTCCTGACCGGTGCTTTGGAGATCGACCGTTATGTGGCGAAGAGCGGGATCGCCTTCCTGGACTGTTTTGGTGATCTGGGCGTCGAAGGAGCCGACGCGGTTGCGGAGCTCGTCGACGAGCTGGGCGCGGGTTTTGTAGCGGTCGCTCTTGAGCAGGTTGTCGAGATCGTTCTCGTATGTCATCAAGACGGCGTCGATACGATCGGCGGGAGCCTGCCCGGGCTGGCCGATTACCGTTACCGCGGCTTCGAAGCGCTCGTTGTAGCGGCCGAGGGCGGCGAGGGTTTCTTGCGTCATCGCCTCATCAGACGGTTGCAGGTCACTGATGGCACTCATGATCTGCTCGATTTTCTGAATGGAATCGCGGCTGGATTGCAGTGAGGCGGGATCGTAAAGAAGGAGATAGTTGCGCTCTGCATGGCGCGCTTCGAGCATGGTGATAGAGGCTTGTTGCGCTAGCGTGGCGGCGGGGGCGTCGAAACTGACGATGCGGTCGACGATCCAACCGATTTCGAGGAGATAGTAGATGGATAGGAAGATTACGGGGACGAGAATAAGGCGAACGATGGCGAGGCTGTAGCCTACGCGCTTTCGCAGCGAGGCGCCGGGAGCAAGCACCTGGAATCGCTTGCGGATACCGGCGCCGGAACGTCGGATGCCAAATTTCATAGCCCAGCCCTCCCCTTGGAGTGGGTCAGAAACACCTTAAGAAAGTGTAACCCGGTTGGCCGCGTGACCGGGCGATCGCAGGGTGTCGTGCCGTGTGAATGCAATGGGACCTGTCGCGGTGGGAGGACAATATCTGGTTGGCGCAGGGTAGAACAAGGGAGAAGTTGGGGGGCTCGAAAAAGAAGGAGGTCTGCCCCCGGAGCGGTGTCCTTGGGGCCGACCTGAAAGAACGGGCCCGGGTGGCGTTTACACTTTGCGTGGGTGCGCTCACGCGACGCCCCTTGTATCGGCGGTGAGTAGCCGCTTCGCGCTATGGGTTGATGTCTTGCTTTTGTTCCAGGCGGGCGATTAGGCCCTCGATTTGTTTTTTGGCGATGTCGGGGGCGGCGGCTAAGGCCAGGTTCATTTCTTTGGTGGCGGTGGGAAAGTCGCCCTTGGCTGCGGCCATGCGGGCGATTTCGCCGTGGGTGTACCACTCGTTGGGGTGTTTCTTGATGTTGATCTGGAAGATGGCGAAGCCTTCGTCCTGTTTCTTCTGGAACTGAAGGCCGCGGCCGTAGGCGTGGAGTTGGAATCCGGTGGCGACATCGAGGGCTTTTGCCCGCGTGGCGGCGGCTTCTTCCTTCTTGCCCTGGGCTTCGAGGATCTCCGATTTGGTCAGAAGATTGTCGAAGCGTTCTTCGGCTAGGATGGAGCGGTCTTCCCACTTGACGGCCTGGTCGAGATTTGTGTTGGTGTCGAGAAGCCAGAGCGCAGCTTCGTCATAGCCGGCCCAGGTGAAGCCTCCGGTGTTGCGCAGCTGATTCTGGATGCTCTTGAGGACGATGGCATTGACGTCGGCGGATACGTGGAAGGGAACCACGACTTTAGCCCAGTGGAGCGTGACGGCGGTGGAATCGGGCTTGAGATCTTCAAAGGTATAGGCGAGGGCTTCTTCGAATTCGCCGGTTTGCGGTTTGACGGTGGCGCGCAGAGCATCTTCTTTTACGTCGTAACTGAAGCTGCCCCATGAAGTGGAATTTTTCGAAAAAATGATCGTCCACTGATCGGCCGTGGGGATCATGTGAAGGCCATAGGTGCCTGCGGGGAGTGGCTTGCCTTCGACGTTCACGTCGTCGGTAAAGGTGATGACGGAGTTTTCGTTAGCACCAGCGCGCCAGACCTGGCCGTAGGGAATTTCCTTGCCGAAGAGTTGCCTGCCGCCGACGAGCGGACGGCAGTAGTTCACCGTGATGTCGGTGAGGCCGATGCGCTGGGTGATGATGGAGCGCTGGCTGATCGTCGGGAGCTTGAGTTCCGTGGCCTGGGAGCCGTTCTTGAATTGCGCGCTGGCCGTGGACGCCAGAGTTGCCGATGCCAGCAGAAGACCCAAGAGAAAGTTCTTCCTCGTTCGCATGCACACCCCTTTTTTGAGCGCGGAGATTTTGAATGAAGCGCGAGGACGCTCCGCAGTTCTACTGCTGTGTGCATAGACGGATGAGTTTTGTCAGCGTGAGCAGTGAGGAACGCGTGCCGACAGGGGTTTTGCACGGGTGACTGTCAGGGGAAACTGAGGCGAATAAAGTCGGACGATGTTGCAAAGTGGGCTACAGTGGACGAAACCCAGCGGAGTAAACCTGAATCCAACAGTTGAGACATGTTGATGAATTCAGACGCATTATTTTGCATGCGAAGGCCCAACATCAATCTTGGAGGACACCAAGCGGATGAAGGTAAATTTTGGCGTTTCGGGTTTGGGACGATTTCTCGCACTGGTGGCTATGAGCTTTACGTTTGCGGGCGCATATTGCTCGGCGCAGACGCAGGCGCCCCCCTCGTTGCCACCCACCAGCGGAAGCAAAGTGCTCGGAGAGGTGAAGCTGGCGGGCGCGACCAAGGTGGAGAAGGAATCCGGTGTGTGGGTGGACGGGAATTATGTCGGCTACTTGAAGGAATTGAAAGGCGACAAGAAATTATTGTTGCTGCCGGGCGAACATGAAATTGCGGTGCGGCAGTCGGGATACGACGACTTTCAACAGAAGGTGGTCGTTGAGCCGGGACAGGTGCATAACGTCACGGTGCGGTTGACGCTGAGCCCGCGTGCGATTACGCCGGACGTCACGGCTACGCTGAAGCTGGATGTTCAGCCGGGACGGGCCGCAGTGTTTTTGGACGGTAAATTCGTCGGACATGCGAGTGAGTTTGGCGGAGTGGGGCATTCCATGCTGATCAGTCCGGGCAAGCACCGGATTAAAGTCGAATTGCCGGGATACCGGACGTTTGAGACCGAAGTAAACCTGTTGGTGAACCAGAAGTCGGAAGTGAAAACGGAGCTGGTGAAGGGCAGCATCGTGCAGGCCGGGCCAGAGATCAAGCAGCCGCAATGAAGTTTAGCTGAGCGGATTTTTGAAGAGGCCGCTTGCCTCAGTTGTGTGCCCTGGGCATGCGGCTGAGGCAATTTCGTTTTGGGCTGCAGTCGGAAGGGAACTTCAGGTAGAGCCGTAGTTCTTGGTTCGGTCTAATGTCGAGGAACTCTGCTGCTCAATCGACGAACTTCAGGGGCTGAAGGCCTGTTTTCTCTCTCAAGTTCATGTTGCGGTTGAAACCGCGACCCACAGAGCACGGTCCGCGCGTGATCCACAACCGGGGATGCGCGACCGTTGCGCGCAACAGTGGCCGCTGGGCCACTTGAACTTTCTTGCGCGACACTTTACCGTCTACGTGACACCAGGTTCATGCATACCAACAAACAGACGGTTGCGCTTCGTGGAGTTGCGATATTTGAGGCAGCAAAAGGGATTCTTGTCCTGCTGCTGGGGCTTGGGTTGTTGCGGCTCGTTCATAAGAATATGGACGAGTTTGCCGAGCAGTTGATTCGCTTTCTGCATGCCAGCCCTGGCGGGCGGCTTTCGAATCTCTTCGTGCATGCTGCGGACAAGACGACGGACAAGGGTTTGTGGGCGCTGGCCGCAGCGGCGATGATTTACGCGATCGTGCGATTTGCCGAGGCGTACGGGCTATGGAATGCGCGAGAGTGGGCGGAGTGGTTCGCGCTGCTCTCGGGAGCGATGTATTTGCCGTGGGAGGCTTACTCGCTGCTGCGGCATCCACATCCGATCAAGTGGGTCATTTTACTGGCAAACATTGCGATCGTTTTGTACATGGTGGTTCTGCGCGTTCAGGCGAACAACGCAAAGGCCAATCCACGCGCCACCTGATTTTCTGTTGAGTAGATCTGAGATTATTTCAGCAGGTCGTTGGCGTAACGGACCGGCACGGCAAGATTTGATCCGCTAAATCCCTTCAGGATCGCGAAGTTCACACCAATCACTTTGCCGCTGCGGTTGAAGAGCGGCCCACCGGAGCCGCCCGAGGTTGTGGCGGCGTCGTAGACGATCTTATCCTGCAGAATGTCGCCGATGTGACCTTGCGTGGTGGTCGGGCGAATCAGCTGCTGCGACGCGAGCTCCGAAACGATGTGAGTGACGTTCTGCGTGTCGGTGATTTTTTGCGCCACGTCGGAACCTGCGCGTGCCAGAATGCCTTCGATGCCGGTCGGATAGCCAATCAGAACGACTGGATCGCCGCTGACGGTCGCGTCGTGGCGATCGTCGAGCTCGAGGAGCGTGGCGCGCGTCGGCGCTGGAGCTTCGAGCCTTAGAATCGCCACGTCGGCGTCGGACGAAATACGATCGAGCTTCGCCGGAATTCCGTCGGTGCTTCCGGGGAAGTAGGCTTTGTAGGACAGCACATACGCCGCAGCGCCGCGATCGAGCAATTCCTTTAATTCTTCGTTGTTCCACCAAGGCTCGGCGACGTGATGGTTGGTTACGATGCGGCCGTCTTTGCGAACCAGGAAACCCGTGCCGAAGACATCGATCTGCAGGTGAGGGCCCCGGCCACCGGCATCGAGCTGTACCATCCCTTGGTCGTCGACTTCAGGTTTGCCCAGTCCGTCGAGGGCGATCTGAATCGGGCGGCCGGAGGCCTTGTCGAGGAATTCGACGACGACGTGCAGCAGGCAGACGCTTGGCGAGTAGGTGTGAACGACGGTTTCAGCCACCTTGCCTTCGTTTTCGAGAAGCTTGAGTCGCGTTTGCGTGTCGGCGAGCTGTTGTTTCAGCGAAGCGGCTTCGGTACCGCCAGTCGTGGCGATTTTTTTGCGGATGTCGGCGGACTGCGCGACGAGCGAATCGTGGGTCGCGGAGTCGGACCTCGTTTGCGCTTCGAGCGATTCACGCATCGCCCGCGTGCGCTGGAGCAGATCGTCCTGCTGCTGGCCGATTCCGTAATTGAGCCGCGCGATCTCGGCGCGCAACTGCAAAGTGTCTTTGCGACTGCGGCGCGTGGTGACGAGCATAGACACGGAGGCGATGATGGCGGCCGCGCTGATCGCGAAAATTGCGGGCAGGAGCCAGCGGCGACGCTTCGTTTCCACCACGTCGGTGAGCGACTCGACGGCAAGGTCGGCGATATTCTCGCGCTGCGTCGCGTACTTGAGCATCGTATTGAGCTCGAGCTCGGATTGGCGTTCGCGAAATTGGGTACGGATGCGTGCGGCGAATTCGGTGCCATCCAGCGGAAGCGAGACAGCGTCGTCGGCTCCAAGATTCAGGGCGTGCGCGCGGTCCGCGGCTCCGCCGGGGACCATCAAGACGATCTTGAGTGGGCGAACGTCGGGGCGCGCTTTCAGCGAGGAGATGAGCCCGGCGCAGTCGAGATCGGTTGCGGAGGCTTCGGCGACGAGCACTTCGGGAGAGAGCGCGAGGACCTGGTCGATGGTCAACCCGATTTCGGTGGAAAGTTCGTAACCCTGGCCGGCCAGAGCGTTATTGGCTTCGAGCAGGGTTTCGGCGGTCAGGTTGAGCAGAAGAATTCGCATGGGGGCGTCAGTTTACCATTGTTACGAAGGGGCGCTCGTAAGATGCGCGGCGAGGGCGGTAAGGTTTCGAGTTTTTAGTGACGTGAAATGGCTTGTGTACCGTGGAGCGAACTAGAGGGTTGCCGTTCTTGAAAATGGCGGCAAGCGACTCGGCGAGGGGAAGGTCGTTGCTTTCGATTGCCACCGACAAATAATTGCAACCTGGGCGTGCTGACGGGAATCTGTGAATCGACATATCTTTTCTGATTTCAGTGGATTATGCTCCCGTGCACTCCAACCTCTGTCGTGGGCGGAAGTGCCAAAATTCATGAGTTTGCGGGAACCCGATCTCGGGGAAAGATTCGCGGTGCAATCGAGCGTAGGAAAGTGGGGGGCGATGGCCTTACGAAGTAAAAGCGTATTTCTGTTGGGGTGCTTCGCAGCTGTGGCGTGGCCGGCGGCGAGCAGCTTTGCACGGCAGGCGGCCACGGACGCGCCGTTCAAGGTTGTGGTCGTCAAAGGCTTGCAGGGCGTGAAGGACAACACAAAGGGTACGTTGGTCGTCGGCGATGGGTCGATGCATTTTGCGCACGAGGCGGTGAAGAAGGATCTTGCCGCGAATTCGATCGAGGATGTGGTGACCGGCGATGACAGCCAGCGGGTGATTCGAGGAACGGTCGGAACGTTGTCGTGGTTCGCGCCGTACGGGGCGGGAAGATTTCTGAGTTTGTTTCGGACGAAACTGGATACGGTGACCATAAAATATCTCGACGCCGACGGCGGGTTGCACGGAGCGATTTTCACGATGCCGGTGGGGCAGGCGGAAGTGATCAAGAAGGATTTATTGGCGCAGGGGGCGCGAACGACTGTGACGGCGGAAGATTTGGCGAAGGCTCCGGCCACTGGCGCGAAGGAGAAACAATGAGAGAGCTTCGGATGGGTTCGCGTGCGTTGTGGTTTGCCAAGGGATGCGGATCGGTTTGCGCAGGGGCTCATTTGGAGTTGGTGGTTACCGCTCGAAGGCGGCGCGGGGGTGCCGCACTCCATGGGGTGCGCATTGCGGTTTGCTTGATGGTGATGATGGTTTGCGGGGTTGGCACATTTGCGCAGGACAAGCCGAAGCCGGTGAACATCAAGGCGTCGGCGATTCAAGTGGATATGATTCATTCGGACGAGATCAAACTTCCGGCTGAGTTTCAGGTGTCGCTATACGAGGATTTGATCCAACAGCTGCAGCAAAAAGGTGGATTTGCCCACGTTTACCGCGAAGGAGATCGCAAAGCCGCGAGCGCGGCGGAACTCGTGATTCTTAAGAGCAATGTGACGGGCTTCCATGAAGGAAGCCAGCGGAAGCGCGAAGTGACGACGGTCGCCGGCGAGACATCGATCAAGATTCACTGTGTTTTCTCGGATAAGGATGGGAAGACGCTGCTGGAGGCGGATGTAACGGGGAAAGTGCGGTTTTTTGGTGGAAACCTGCGCTCGACGTATGATTTTGCGAAAGCGACGACGAAGATCGCGCGTGAAAACTTTTCAGCGACTACATGAGTCCGAGGGACAACTGGCGGATGGGCCCAGACTTGCTCTTGAAAGTGGAATTGCCCAGCGATCCTAGTATGCTGTGCGTAGTTCGCGGGGCCATGGAGCGTTTGACGGAAACGTTCGGATTCTCCGCGTCAGAAGTCCGGTCGGTGACCCGGGCCGTCGATGAAGCGCTCACCAATATCATGAGACATTCTTATGGCGGGAAGCTGGACCGCCGGATCGAGCTTTCCTGCTTGCGCGTGTCCAAGCGGCAGCGCGTACCGAGCGGCCAGGGTTTTGAGGTTCGCCTGGTCGATTACGGCCCAAAGATCGATCCGGCAAAACTGCGCGGGCGGAAACTGGATGAGATCAAGCCGGGGGGGTTGGGGCTGCATTTCATCCGGCAAAGTATGGACATCGTAGAGTTTAAACGCGCGCGCGGGACAAATGTGCTTCGCCTGGTGAAATACTTGCAATCTGAAAAGCGGGAAGAAAATTGATGCTGGGGGGGAAGCCTTTGCAGATCTCGGCGCGGCTATTGGGTACGACCACCGTCTTTGACATCACGGGCGACATTGATTTGGCGAACTCGCCCGAGGTGCGGAAGGCATTGCTCTCGGAGATTCGGGAGAAGAAGACGCCGAAGGTCGTAATGAACATGAGCAAAGTGCGGTATATCGACAGCTCGGGCGTCGCGTCGCTTGTCGAGGGATTGAAGGCGTCGCGGGATGCGGGGACGCGATTTTTGCTGGTGGGACTGAGTTCGGCTGCGCGGGAAGTGTTGCAGCTGTCGAGGTTGCTGAAAATTTTTGAGGTCTTTGATACGGAAGAAGCAGCGCTCGCTAGCTAGGCGGCGATTGCCTGCGCGATGGAATGGAAGTTCGGCGCATTGAGGGTGGAGGTTGATGGAGCTGGTTGCACAGATTGGGGGCGGAGTTACCAACGGGCTGGCTTACGTGGGCTCGCTGGCTTCGTTGGCGGGACGCGCGGCGTGGTACACGTTTGTCGCGCCGTTTCGCGGGAAGCCACTTCGATTGGGACGCGCGATCACGCAGGCCATGGACTGCGGCGTGCGGGCGCTGCCGATTCTCTCGCTCATTACGTTTTTTATCGGGTTAATCCTGGCGCTGCAGGGCGCGTACGAGTTGCGGAAGTTCGGCGCGATCGATCTCGTCGCGACGGCAGTAGCGATTTCGATGACGCGCGAGCTGGGACCGTTGATCACGGCGATCGTAGTCATCGGGCGATCGGGGTCGGCGTTTGCTGCCGAGCTCGGCACGATGAAGGTCACAGAAGAGATTGACGCGCTGGAGACGATGGCGATCAGTCCGGTGGCGTTTCTCGTGACGCCGAAATTCCTGGCCATGATCATCATGCTGCCCTGCCTGACGATCTGGGCGAATACCATGGGGATTTTTGGCGGGGCGCTGTTTGGTGTGGCGCAGGCGGACTTTACGGTGGCGAGGTACGTGCGTGCGTCGGTGGATTCTTTGTTTTTGCGTGACATCATCACGGGGTTGATCAAGAGCGTGATGTTTGGGATCACGATTACCGCGGTCGGATGCCTGGAAGGGTTGAACACCGGCGCCGGCGCGGAGCAGGTCGGAAAATCGACGACGCGAGCGGTGGTGATGTCGATATTCATGGTGGTGCTGGTGGATTTGGTTTTCACGATGTTGTTTTTCTTCATCGGCGGGTGAGGAAGGACGGCTGTTCTACTCTCGGGAGTGATGATGGCGTTCGACGACAGCGTCGAAATGGATCGTGGGAGTGACGACAACGAGGTGATGGTGTCGCTGCGCGATCTGCACGTCAGCTACGGCGATCGCGAGATCCTGCACGGGATCAATTTCGATGTGATGCGGGGCGAAACGCTGGTTATTTTGGGCGGCTCGGGGTCGGGAAAGAGTACGTTGCTGCGCACGCTGGTGGGACTCGAGCATGCGAGCTCGGGCGAAATCTGGATCAAGGGCAAGAACATCGCGGCGATCTCGCAAGACGAGATGGATGAGATTCGCAAGCGGATCGGGATGTCGTTTCAGGGGAGTGCGCTGTTTGGGTCGATGACGGTCGGCGACAACGTGGCGCTGCCGTTGCGCGAGCACACGAAGCTGGAGGAATCAACGATCGAAATTATGTTGCGGTTGAAGCTGGAACAGGTCGGGCTAGCGGGATTCGAATATTACATGCCCTCGCAATTGAGCGGCGGGATGATGAAGCGGGCCGCGGTGGCTCGGGCGCTGGCGATGGATCCGGAGATTTTGTTTTTCGACGAGCCGTCGGCCGGACTGGATCCGATCATTGCGGCGGGCATCGATCAGCTGATCCTGGAGCTGAAGAAGGCATTTCGGATGACCATCATCGTGGTGACGCACGAACTGGCCAGCGCGTTTTTGATCGCGGATCGCATGGTGCTGATCGACAAGGGGAAAATAGTGGCCATCGGAACGACCGAAGAGATGCGAAAGAGCAAGCATCCACGCGTGCGCCAATTTCTCGATCGCGTGGCGGAGCCGGAAGTGGCGCGGGAACTGGACTACCTGCAAATGCTGACGGAAGACCGGCGGCCTACCGATATGCCGGGCGGCAAGGGGAGAGCCTGATGAATTCGAAGAGCGAGCAGACGCTGGTCGGGCTGTTCGTAATTGTGGCGACAGGCGTGTTGATCGCGACGGTGTTCGCGATCAGCGGTGCGTTCGGGCGCTCGGTGAAGACCTATCATAGCTATTTTGCGTTTGCGGGCGGGCTGGAGCCCGGCGCGACGGTGCGGTATTCGGGCGGGATGAAGGCGGGGCGCGTCGAGAAGATGCGGATCGACCCGAAAGATCCCGCGAAGATTGAGGTGACGTTCAGCGTGCAGTCGGAAGTGCCGGTGAAGACCGACAGCCATGCAAAGATCATGAGCTTAAGCCCGCTAGGAGAGAATCACCTCGAGATTGTGCCGGGTAGCCAGAAGGCGGGCATTGCTCAAGATGGCGCGTGGTTGCCTTCGGATGAGTATCTGGATTTCAACGCGCTGACGAAGAGGATTAATGATATTGCTCCAGCGGCGCAGCAGTTGCTGGAAACTTTGAACGATCGTGCGACCGAACTTCAGGTGACGGTGGCGCGCGTCAACGATTTGCTGAACGACAGGAACCGGGCGAATCTTGCAGGAACGCTCGCCACCACACGCGGGATGCTCGAGGAAGACCGGCCGATGGTCAAGGAGACGCTCGGCCATCTGAACACGACGACCGCGAAGCTCGAGCCACTGCTCGATGATTTCCGGAAGACGACGGCGTCGGTAAACCAGACGCTTGATCATATCGATGCATTGATTGGAGAGAATCGGTCGGATGTACACGCGGCGATCGTGGAACTACGCAAGACTTTGACGAATACGACAAGCCTGACGACGAATCTCGATCAGACGCTGAATGTGAACTCAGAAAATATCGACGAGCTGCTCGATAATCTGCGGCAGATCAGCGACAACCTGCGGGAGTTTTCGGCGACGATCAAGACGCGCCCTTACTCGCTGATTCGGTCGTCGAGTCCGAAGGAGCACAAGCCCGGTGATCAACCATGAGGATTGCGGCGATGGCGAAAAGTGAAGCGGTGAGGAATCGAAAGGCGGGGCTGATGGCGTCGGTCGCGTGCGCGTGCATTTGCGTTGCCGCGGCGTTGCTGAGCGTTGGGTGCGGTGCAGCGCGGCCTGTGAAGTATTACCAGCTAACTGTGCCAGGCGATATGTCGTCCGCCACGGATGCGAATACAATTCCTATTACGCTGTTGGTCGGCCCGCTGACTGGCTCCCACTTGTATCGCGACGACCGTATCGTTTACAGCAGTGGCGAAGCGATGGGGATGTATGACACGCATCGCTGGGCGAGTCCGCCGACCGAAATGATGCAGGAAGTCTTGTTTCGCGAATTACGAGCGTCGGGAAAATACAAGACCGTGAACACGCTGCGGAGCAACGCGCGTGGCGATTATATTTTGAACGGGCGGCTCTACGACTTTAAAGAGGTGACCGGAAGCGACTTTTGCGCGCGAGTCGCGGTGGAGTACCAGCTACGCGATAGCAAGACCGGCGACACCGTGTGGTCGCACTACTACTCGCACGACGAACCGGTGACCGGGAAAGATGTCGGGGCCGTCGCGGCAGCCGTCGATAAGAATGTGCAGGGAATTGTGACGCAGGTGAGAGCGGGCTTAGACCAGTACTTCGCGGCGCATCCGCCCGCGCCCAATGCGCCGTCCCCGGCGAGCGATTAGACGACGCGACGAAGCGTAAGCAGGGTGATGTCGTCGTCGAGTTCGCTGCTGCCGCGATATTCGCGGATGCCTGCCAGAAGTGATTTCGAAAAGTCAGGCAAAGGGCGCGGGGCGGGAAGTTTTGTCAGCGTCGAGTGGGCGAAATCGAGAAAACCCGTTGGGCTCAGTTGAACGCCGTCGGGCGATTGCACTTCGGTGGCGCCGTCGGAAAATGCAAGAACCATGTCGCCGGGGTCGAGCCGCACGCTCTGCTCGTTGTATTGCTCGCCTGTAATGTACCCTAGCGGAAAATTTTCCATACCGTCGCCGATCGGGTGGAACTGTTCGTCGCGCGCGCGCCACAACAGCATGCGCGGATGAGCGGCGTAGGCGAAGTTAAATTCACCGGTTGTGCCGTCGAACGTGCCGGTCACGACGGTGGTGAGCCGCAATGGTCCATCGGAATTTTCAGCATCCAGTGTGAATTCGTTGTTGAGCGACGCGAGCAGGCCGGCAGTGTCGCGCACGTCTTGAAATTTGTGGAGCAGCCGGTGAATATGGCGCGCGACCGCGCTGGCTACGTAGCCGTGGCCGACGCAATCGGCGAGAACGACACGGGCAACGTTGTCGCTGCACGAAAAGACCGCCGAAAGATCGCCGCCAGACTCCGCGCCGGATGGCACAGCGATGACGTCGGCTTCAAGGCCGGCGAGTTCGAGCGATCGATGCGCTTTTTCGTTTCCCGCCCATAGCTCCATGCATCCGAACGGGCGGATCACCGACGTCGTACAAGCGACAGTTTCGGGTTCAATTTTCTTGAATTTCATTTCGTTGCGCTCTTCAAATAGGTCGCCGAATCACGATGGCCCCATAGGGGCCGAAAACCATCAAATCGATGCCTCGTCTCAATTTAATTAGATACGCCGCTGCGAGTTTGGATACATGAACCGGCGCTACCCCTTGCCCAGCGTGCGATCGAGATTGAATGCTGCACTTATGAGCGCGAGATGGGTAAACGCTTGCGGAAAGTTGCCAAGAGCCTGCCCTTGCGCGCTGGTCTGCTCGGCGTAGAGGCCGAGATGGTTCGCGTAGTTGAGCATTCGTTCGAAAAGCAGCCGCGCTTCGTCGAGCCATCCGGGAGTCGTCTGACCTGCGCGAGTGAGCGCTTCCACCAGCCAGAAGGAGCACATGTTAAAAGTGCCTTCTTCGCCGGGAAGGCCATCGACCCGGGGTTGCGGCGGATAACGATACACGAGTCCGTCGCTGACGAGTCCGCCTTTTGTCGGATTTTCCAGAATTGCTTTGATCGTCGAGATCATGCGCGGATCGGAAGGTGCCATAAAAAACACGAGCGGCATGATCAGCGAAGCGGCGTCGAGATCCTCGCTGCCGTAGTATTGTGTGAATGCTTTTCGCTTTTCGCTCCAGCCACGTGTCATCACTTCTTCATAGATGGCGTCTCGTTCGCTGAGCCAGCGCTGCCGGTTGCCGGGGAAGGAACGCTTCTCGGCGAGGCGCACACCGCGATCGAGCGCGACCCAGTTCATCAATTTCGAATAGACGAAATTCTGTTTGCCGCTGCGCATTTCCCAGATGCCTTCGTCGGGCAATTGCCAGTTGTCGCAGATCCAGTCGAGGCGGTGGCGGATGTGCACCCAGAAGTCGTAGTTAATCGGGCCAACATACTTGTTGTAGAGATAGAGCGAATCCATCAGCTCGCCATAAATGTCGGCCTGATATTGAGCGGCGGCGGCGTTGCCGATGCGCACCGGGCCGGATTTCATGTAGCCCTCCCAGTGGTCGAGGGTGATTTCTTCGGGGACGGTCTCGCCGTAAATGGTGAAGACCGTTGGCAACTGCTGACCCGTGTGCGGGTGCCTCGCAACGTAATTCTGCAGCCAGTTCACAAAGCCGGCGGCTTCGGTAGTGAATCCCAGGCGCACGAACGCGTAGACGGTGAATGCCGCGTCGCGCACCCACGCGAAGCGATAGTCCCAATTGCGCGAACCGCCGATGACCTCGGGCAGGCTGGTGGTGGGCGCCGCCACAATGGCGCCGGTCGGTTCGAAGGTGAGCAGCTTGAGCGCGAGCGCCGAGCGTTCGACGCGTTCGCGCCAGCGACCCCGGTACGTGCAGGCCGAGAGCCAGTCTTGCCAGAATTTTACGGTGCGTTCGAACGCCTGCTTTGCTTCAGACTCGGACGTGGGTATGTCCGCCGGCGCGCCGGTGCTCTCGTCGTTTTGGAAAATGAAGGTTTGCGATTGCCCCTCTTCGAGAACAAACTCCGCCGAGACGCCGCCGTCTTCGTTAAATTGCAACGGAACGTTGGAAGCGAGGCTGAATCGATCCTTGCCGTTCGCAGTATGAAACGTCGCGCCACCCTGGCGAATCTGGACTTCATGAGAGGCGCGGCCATAGTCGAACGCCGGGAGACAACGCACCGCGAGTCTCACGGTGCCGCGCACGCATCGTACTCTTCGGTGGAGTTGATGATAGGAAGGTGAATCGGCGTCGAATCCGACGGGCATGAAGTCTTCGAGCTCCGCAATGCCGTCTTCATGCGAAAACCGCGTTACGAGGATATTCGTCGACGGCCAGTAAAACTGTTTGTGGCGTATCTGCTCGGCGATAGGGGCGATCTGGAAGCGGCCGCCCTTGTTTTCGTCGAGTAACCCGCCGAACACGCTTGGTGAATCGAAATTGGGCGAACAATACCAGTCGATCGAACCATTTACGCCGACCAGCGCGACGGTTCGAAGGTTGCCGATGATTCCGTAATCTTCGATGGCGAGGTAAGGCATCCAAATTTCTCCCAGAGTCGGTATGCTCTCATAGATTCACGAACGGAAGATAAAGACCCAAAGTAAACGCGACCGCGCTCTGCGAATGTGAAGTCTCGACCTGGAGCATTCTCAATTGATGACCGAGAGTAAGCCAGCCCGCGTGATTCGATGGCTGTTCGACCCAAGATTCGGGGCGGACCAGCTGATTCCAAGGTGGCTGTTTCTACGGGCGCTCGGGCTTATTTATTTTTCGGCGTTCTTTTCGCTGTTGTTTCAGATTCGCGGGCTGATCGGTCCCGATGGAATCCTTCCTGCCAGTGAATATTTGCAAGCGGTTGCGAAGTCCGCCGCCGTCGGCCGTTTCTGGTACGCGCCGACGCTGTTATGGTTTTCCACCAGCTCGCACATGTTGATGGCAGTTTGTTGGGTCGGGCTGGCCGCGTCCGTATTGGCCGTTTTTAATCTCTTCCCGCGAACGGCACTTTTCGCCTGTTTCGTCTGCTTTCTGTCCTTTGTCGCTGCCGCCGGCGAATTCGCGGGCTACCAGTCCGATGGGATGTTGCTGGAAGCTGGCTTCATCGCGTTGTTTCTCGCGCCGATGGGATTTCGTCCGGGCCTCGCCGTTTCTCAGCCGCCGATTCGCGCGGGTATCTTCTTGCTGCTCTGGGAATGGTTTCGAATTTATTTCGAATCGGGAATTGCCAAGATTGCGAGCGGTGATCCTGAATGGCGCCACTTCACGGCGATGGACGAGTACTACCAGAATGGCCCGCTGCCTACATGGATCGGCTGGTATCTCCAGCATCTCCCGCACTGGTTTCACGCCGCGACGGCGTTCGGAACGCTCGCGCTGGAACTCGTTCTGGTTTTCATGATGTTCCTGCCGCGGCGGTTGCGAATCGTTTGTTTTTTTATCGTGACGCCGTGGCAGCTCGGTGTGATTCTCACGGCGAACTATACATTTTTGAATTACCTTGTGCTCGCGCTGGGAATTTTCCTGGTTGACGATCGCTTTTTGCTCCATGTGACGCCTGAACGCTGGCGTTATGTTTGGCACATCGCGCCTGCAACGACGGAGACTGCATCGGAAATCGCAATAACCCCGAATGCCACACTCGACGACGGGGGCGAGACGTCGCAACCGCGGCCTTCTTCGCCACACGACCAGACTTCGCCGGTTCTTCATCACTTCGCTAATTTTCAGCTTACGTTGACCTGTGTGATGTTCGCATGGCTGTTCTACGCGAGTTCCGCTTTGCTGCTGTGGATGCTGTGGCCTTCCGCGCCGCTTCCCAGTTCGCCGGTACTGGCTCTGGAACCGTTCCGCATCGCCGACCGCTACGGCCTTTTTGCGCGCATGACGCGCGGCCGCTACGAAATCGAATTCCAGGGTTCGGACGATGGCCAGAACTGGACGACCTACAAATTCCGTTGCAAGCCGCAGGATCCCCACGAGGCCCCTGGCATTTACGCGCCATATCAGCCGCGCTTTGATTGGAATTTATGGTTTGCGTCGCTGAGCGACTGGCGCTCCGATCCGATCGTGCCGCGCACCGAAGAACGTTTGCTCGTCGGCGGCAAAGATGTGCTCGATCTTTTCGCCGCGAATCCTTTTCCGCAGTCGCCGCCGCGCATCGTGCGGGCCGTGATCTGGCAATACTGGTTCAGCTCGCGCGAACAAAAACGCACGCAAGGCGTGTGGTGGACGCGCCAGCTTCTCGGCCTCTACGCTCCGACGCTCGAACGCCAGGCGGACGGAAAGATCACCGTCGTCGAATGGCCTTCACCCATGGCGCCGCGAGAATGAGCCTATGACTCGCAAGGCATGCATCGTCGGCGCCGGGCCCAACGGATTGTCCGCGGCAATCGTTCTTGCGCAATCAGGCTTGGATGTCGAGGTGTTCGAAGCTGAGCCGGAGCCCGGCGGAGCGGCGCGGACCCTAGAGCTCACTGTTCCCGGATTCCTGCACGATTTTGGCTCGGCCGTGCATCCTCTTGCCGCCGGATCACCTTTTTTCTCAACGCTGCCGCTGTCGCGCTACGGCCTCGAGTGGATTCATTCTCCGTCAACGTTGGCGCACCCGCTTGATGACGGCACGGCCGTACTGCTCGATCGCGATCTTTCCACAGCAGGCGATACTTTGGGGCGCGATGGCAAATCGTGGATCCGCCTTATGGAACCTTTCGTCCGGCGCTGGCAGGCGCTTGCGGGCGAAGTGCTGCAACCCGTTCACGTTTTTTCGCGTCACCCGTTCCTGCTCGCACGATTTGGGCTCGCGGCCTTTCCGCCCTCGAATACGGTTGCAAATTTTCTTTTTCGCGGCGACCGCGCCAAAGCATTGTTTGCGGGTCTCGCGGCGCACTCTTTTCTTAGTCTCGACGAACCGCTGAGTGCCGCGGTAGCCGTGTTGTTGGGAGCGGCCGCCCACGCGGTCGGATGGCCGGTCCCACGCGGGGGCGCGCAGTCGATCACGGGAGCATTGTGCGAGCACCTCGCGAGCTTGGGCGGAAAAGTTCGAACTTCAATGCGGGTGGAGAAACTAAACGACCGGGGCGTCTGCGACCTCACGATGTGCGATGTGACGCCTCGCCAACTTCATCGCATCGCGGGCGACCGCTTGTCGGCCGGATACAGAACCAAGCTCGAACGATTCCGCTATGGCGTCGGCGTCTTTAAAGTCGACTACGCGCTGTCGAGCCCGATTCCCTGGAAAGCCAAGGATTGCTTTCGCGCTGCGACCGTCCACATCGGTGGCACCGCCGAAGAAATCGGCTCCTCTGAGTTGACTGCCCGAGAAGGGAAGTGCTCCGACCGGCCGTTTGTTCTTCTGGCGCAGCCGAGTTCATTCGATCCGAGCCGCGCACCGGAGGGAAAGCACGTGGCCTGGGCTTACTGCCACGTACCCAACGGTTCGAACGTCGATATGCTCGAAAACATCGAAAATCAAATCGAACGCTTCGCGCCCGGGTTTCGCGACTGCGTTCTCGCCCGGCGAACATTTTCGCCGGCTTCCATGGAGTCGATGGATGCGAATCTCATCGGCGGCGACATTAACGGCGGTGCGCTCGACCTCCGCCAGTTTTTCTTTCGCCCCACATCTAGCCACTACGCGACTTCCGCGTCTGACATTTATATATGCTCTTCCTCGACACCTCCCGGTGGCGGCGTCCACGGCATGTGTGGCTACCACGCGGCAAACGCAGCACTTCGGAGACTCCGATAGCTCCCGCCCCGAGATTCGAACGCAGCGCCGACCGATGGTTCGACGGAAAACGATTTCCGCGAGCGAGACAAAGACCCAACCTCGCAAACCGACGGCGGGGCCCCCGGCGCATCCGGTGGAATTTCATTTCCGCGTTTTCGTCCCACCAACGGCCGCCGTCCGAATTCGGGATTTCCATTCCCATACCTGGGCAGGCGCACCTTTTTGGAAATAACCACCCGCCCCCAACTGCCATCAAACAAACGTTTTACAGCGCTGTGACTCTGGTACTCAGCCTGCCTATGTCTGGGCTGTCGCAACCTCGCTTTCGCCGCACAGGCGAAATGGAGCTACCTGAGTCATGGCAGCAGCAGCCACCGAACTGTCCCGGGAAGCGGAAACGATGCAGACGCGCATTCTGATCGCCGACGACCAACCCGACGTGTTGCTGGCCTTGCGTCTGCTTTTGAAGAGTCATGGCTACGCTACGGAGGCTGTTTCTTCGCCGGCCGAACTTCTGGAAGCGGTTGCGCTGCGCGAATACGATCTGGTCTTGATGGATCTCAACTACGCGCGCGACACGACGTCGGGCCAGGAAGGGCTCGATCTTCTCTCGAATCTCAACGCCATTCAAAATGTTCCGCCGATCGTCGTCATGACCGGTTGGGCCACCGTGAGCCTTGCGGTGGAAGCCATGCAGCGCGGCGTTACCGATTTCGTTGAGAAGCCTTGGACGAATACCAAACTGCTCGCCAGTTTGCAGAAACAAGTTGCGCTGGGACGCGAACGCCGCCAACTGGCGCGTCGGGCCGTGCAGCAGAATCAAGTGAACAGCGAGATTGCGTCGCTCTTCCACCAGCACGAGCGAGAAATCGCCGAGGCCCGAGCCATTCAGGAAGGGTTGCTGCCGAAGGAAGTTCCACAGCTCCCGGGCTACGAAATCGCCAGCGCATGGCAATCGGCACGTGTCGTTGGCGGAGACTACTTCGACGTGCTGTCATTTGACGGCGAGGTGCTCGGCTTCTGCATCGGCGACGTTGCCGGAAAGGGGATGCCTGCCGCGTTGCTGATGTCGAACCTGCAGGCGGCCGTGCGCGGGCTTGCGTCACCGCATATCGCACCCGACGAACTCTGCACGCGGCTCAATACGCTGCTCTGCCGAAACATGGCCAGCGATCGGTTCATCACGTTTTTTTACGCGCAGCTCGATGGACTGTCCGGCGAACTGCATTACGTCAACGCTGGCCACAATCCGCCGGTTGTCATGCACCGCGATGGTTCGTACGACCGGCTTACCGAAGGCGGCGGAGTTTTCGGCGCGTTCCCGAATCAGAAATTCGTTGTCGGAACGTCACGCTTGCAGGCGGGCGATCGTCTTGTGCTCTACACGGACGGCGTCACCGAAGCTTCGAACGCCGACGACGAAGAATTCGGCGACACCCGCCTGATCGATGTGCTCGCGCAAAACCGCGCCGCCAGCGCCACGCAGCTGCAGGCGCGAATCCTCGAATCGGCCGGCCAGTTTTGCGGCAACCACTGGCACGACGACGCCACCCTTTTGATCTTTGCCGCTTCCTGAGCGCGCTATTCGCCTTTGGGCTCGGTCATGCTGAACCAGTTTCCTGAGTCGTCCTTCAGGATCGCCTCAACACCATAGAATTGTTCTTTGGGCGGCGATGGAAACTCCACGCCCTTTGCTTTCAAATCCTCGTACGTCGCGCGGCAGTCGCTGGTTTGCAGCACGCCGCCGTTCAATTTGCCTTGCGTCAAAAGCGTGTGAATTGCCTTCGCGACGTCGGGCTGCATATTCGGTCCATCGACCTGCATCAAAATCAGCTGCAAATCCGGTTGTCCTTTCGGACTCACCGTCAGCCAGCGAAACCCATTGTCCATTTTCGCGTCCATGCGAACCTCGAAACCCAGCTTGTTCGCGTAAAAGTCTTTTGCTGAGTCTTGGTTCAAAACGTAAACCGTCGTATGCGAGAGTCGTTGAATCATGTTTCCTCCAGTTGCTGGAAGCTACAGCATTTCGCCGAGGGCCGCTTCTCGATTCTTGCGATTCGTGATTTTTTGGCAGATTAAGGGTTTAACTGCCGGCGAAGAACGATTGATAGCAGGCAGGGATGTAATAAAGCGGCCAGTACGAAGCAAATCCACCAAAACAAACGCGCGCCTCTCTTCGAAATGTTGCGGGCGACAATCCTGTTTTCTGGCGGAACTTCAGGCTGAACGATCCCAGGCTTTCGTATCCAAGATCAAAGCAAATATCGGTGACGCTGTGATTCCCTGCGAGCAGGAGCCGTTTGGCTTCGTCCATTCGGACGCGGGTCAGAAACTCGTGCGGCGTCTCGCCCAACGCTCTCGTGAACAATCGATTGAAATGAAATGGAGATAGGCACGCCTGCCGCGCGGCCGTCTCGAGCGTCACTCGTTCGCGATAGCAGGCGCCGATGTAATCCCGCGCCCGGAGCAAACGCGCAAACGTCGTCGCGTCGCACAGCCATCCATCGCGCTATTGCGAACTCCGCCCTCCGTGTCGAATTCCTCATCGAGACAAAACTAGCACAAGAATTGCCGTTGAGCGCTAGCCGTGTCGTGATTTCTCGCGGCGCGGGGCTTAAATCGAAAATCGCGCCTCACGTTCGCCCTCGACGACCTTCGTCTCCATCTTCGGGGCTTCGCCGTGCTTCCACACCGCTGTGCGAGTTCGCACGCGATAACGCAACGGCCCGCCGTCTTCGCCGGCACTTCGCTCCAGCGGTCGCGGAATGCAGACGAATTCGGTTTCAATCGTATCGCTCGTAACGCGCACCACCGAATAACCGTGTCCGCCCATATCGACAAACGATACGTGCGGCGCAACGCCAGGGTTCGACGCCGTGTGGGCCGCATTGATGTCGCCGCTCTTCACGTATTCGAGGCACGACTTCACGCCGTGTTTCAGCATCATGTTTACGGTCGGTTGCGGTTTTGCATCGCCAGGGGCCTGCCCCAGAAACAGCGGTCGCATCGGGTGTTCTTTCGGGAAGGAATGTTCGAACGCTTCGAACAGCCCCGGCGCCGAAATCGACCCCGTCACAAATGCAATTCCTACGGGCTCGAATTTCGCAGGCGGCAGCGCCTTCGCTGCGTAGCCCGCCCAAAAACTGTGCCGATCGCCGGCGACCGTCGCGAATCCCGTGATTCCATGGTCGCGAACGAAGTCGTATATTCCCGCGCGCTCGGCGTACGCCGTGCTGTGGTCGCCGCCGCCAAATCCCGCATATCCCGAACCCGGCCACGGTTTGCCGACTCCGGCGGGCAAATTCAGCGGATCGGCACGCATGTCGAGCGTCGCTGTCGTGTTCCCCCAAATTTTCCACGTCGCCTTCGAACTCTTCAGCCGCTCCAGAAACCATCCCATCTGCTCCGCGCCCAGAATTGTCTGCGCCGGCCGGTCCTTACAGTAGTTCGCCACCTCACCGCTGCCGTAACGAATCGTCGCGGGTGGATTGCCGCCGTTCCACGTGCGGCCCGCGTCGAGAATCTCCATCGCCTCCTGCGGCACCATCTCGGGAAAGTCGTCGCTCGAAAACGCTTTCGCCTCGTTCATCCCCATCGGCTCTTCCGAACGAAAAGTCCGCTGATCCGTGACGATCAACTCCGTGTTTTTTCCCCAGCGAATCGCGCGATAACCCTTCAAGCTTCGTAGCGCGATCAGATTGTTCGGTTCCGTGCCGAGCCCATGCTCGTCAAACGAAGTCACCGCCGTGTCCACGACGTGCGGTGGTTCGAATCGCTCGAGCGATTTCGAATTCGGCCGCGGCATGCGGGAAGGCCGATATTCAAAAAACGCCTGCATCGCCGCGACTTTCCGCGTCTGTGCCGGCCGCGTCTTGCCATCGAAAATCTGCAGCGATTGCCAACCAAGCCAGCTGAATTCGTGGTTGTCCCACATATTCACGAACGGCCATCGCGCCCGCGCATCCTGTAAATCCGGATCCTTCAAATAGCCGCGATACACCGTGCGATAGTCCTCGACGTTGGTCGGAATGTGAAAATCCGAAATCTTCTCACCGTTCGGATAGCGCGCCACATCCAGAATTTTCCGGTCATACATTCCTTGCGGCCGGTCTTCCGGATACCAAACGATCTCGTAAATAAAATCTCCAAGGTGCAGGACAAATCCGATCTGCTCTGCTTCCGGCGCCTCCTTGTCCTCAAAAATCATGCGCCGGTATGCGTTTTGGGCACCCTGATTCGCGTTCTGGCAGCTCACGAAAACAAACTTCACCGGCCGTGGATCGGAATCCAACGGCGCCGTAATCGTTCGCCCAACACGGCTTCCGTTTCCGTCGCCGTCCGTGAAGCGATACCAATACACATGCGCCGCCTTCAATCCGCCAACCAACACGCGACATGTCCAATCCGCATCCTCAGAAACCCGCGTATCCGCTTTCGCAACGACGCGTTGAAAGGCGTCATCTTCGGCGACCTCGACATGCAACTTGTCCGCCGCCTTTCCAGCAATCACTGGCCGCCGGGTCCACAACAAAACGCTGTTCGAATCGGGATCGCCCGATGCCACGCCTTCCGGGAAAAACTCCCGTCGTTCGCGCCAACCCGACTGCGACGACGCCGCGAATCCGCTCCCCCACGCAGCGGTGGCCCCAACCGCGACCGCCATCTCCAAAAACGCTCGTCGCCCTACCTTTGCCATAGCCTGACCTCCTCGATCTCAGCCCGCCCAACGCCTCTCCATCGCAACCCAAATGGACGCGCTCCGTCCAATAAACGGTGCCCGATCTTAATCCACCTGGTCTTGCATCCATTTGACCTCGCGAAGACCTTTGCCAACCCCAACCTACTTCCGCCAGACGATCCCCGGTATCGAAGCCCTCTCCGAAAAATTCACGCTACCGCGCCACCGCCCTTACGGGACAATTTCTTGAAACCGGTTCTTGAAACCGGTTACATCGGACGAATATGCGCCACCGTCGACGACGCCATCGTTACCCTGCGCTCAACTGCCACCCCAACCAGATGATTTCCGACGGTATCAGCCTTGATTGGTACTCCTCCTACTGCGCCCCCGGCCTCTACCGCCTCAATCACGTTGACGCAGTCGCCCGAGCCGCAGAAACCGATCTCGAATACGCCACGTGGCTCGTCAGGGAAGCGACCCGCGCGTGTCCCTGCGTCACGCCGAACCGCAAAAACGACTGGCCCGACCTCGCCGCCGAGCTCTACCGCTACAACGCTCTCGATCTGTGTAAGTTGTCTGTAATCAATAGATTAACGTCAGCAACGGTTTCGCGCGGCTTTGCCGCCTACGGCGCTCCGCCCAAGCTCTTCGGCGCCGAACTCCGCACCCGCCGCCTGGCCCCGCAATACCCGCCCGGCGATCCCTGAGCGCCATGGCTGCCGAACCGGCTTGGCCCGACCTAGCCCGCATGACCCGCCGGGTCCACTCCAGGACCGGGGCCATTCCCACTTTCTGACGCACCGCCAGCGCGAACGCCCTCCCCAAGGCGAACCACCCAAATCCCGTCCCGTGGCCGTCCCGCGCCACTCTAGACCATGCCGCCTGTACCGCCCTTCACCAGCCACACAATCGATTTTCCACCCGCCACCCAATGCGGTACCATTTCCCCGCAGGGACCGCCGCCCAACGAAACGCCAGCCGAATGCCGGGCGTCTGACAAGTACGCGTTTGCTCATCCAATCCAGGGGGAACCATGCAGCGTCGTGACGTTCTGAGAATGCTCGCGGTCGGAGCAGCCATTCCCATTCTGCCGCCCACTCTGCTGGCGCATCTGCACGAGGCGCAATCCAAAGTTGGCGGCGATTACACACTGCGAACTCTAAGCCCGGCGCAGAATGCCCAAGTCGTGACCATGATCGACCGGATCATTCCGGTCACCGACACGCCCGGCGCGAAGGCCGCCAAGGTCAATGAATTCATCGATATCATTCTCACCGACTGGGCGCACGACGACGAACGCCAGGCATTCCTCAGCGGCCTCGCTGCCGTGAATCAGCAGAGCAAGGATCTTTTCGGCAAAGACTTCGTCGACGCCAGCCCCGAACAGCAAAACACTCTGCTCCGTTCCATCGACGACGCCGCGATGGCAAAACATTCCGCGGTTCGCGCTGCGCGCCACGGCAACACCATCCCCTCCGAACGCGATCATCAGCTCCAAGGAAATTTCTGGGACGTCTTCAAGGGCATCACCGTCCACGGCTACTACACTTCTGAAATCGGTTTCACTCAGGAGGAAAATCTGCAGATTATTCCGGGCGCCTACCATGGTTGCGTGCCGTATTCCGGGAAAAGGGCCTAAGGGGAAAATACATGCCAGCGAACACATACGACGCAATCATTGTGGGATCGGGAATCACCGGCGGTTGGGCGGCCAAGGAACTCACCGAAAAAGGTTTGAACGTTTTGATTCTCGAAGCCGGCCGAACCATCGACCCCGGCACCGACTACGTCGAGCACACCCCTGTCTGGGAACTCAAGTTTCGCAACTGGGACGATCGCGACACGCGCAAGAAAACGCAGTACGTCCAGCGCGAGGTTTACTATGCGTGCGATGAGTACTCCTCCAAATTTTTCGTCAGCGACGTCGAGAATCCTTATACCAATAAGGAAGGCACAAAATTTGCCTGGATTCGTGGCCGCCAAGTTGGTGGCAAGTCGCTCACGTGGGGCCGTCAGAGTTATCGCTGGAGCGACCTCGACTTCGAAGCCAACCTGAAAGAGGGAATTGCCGTCGATTGGCCGATTCGCTACGCCGACATCGAATCGTGGTATGGCTACGTCGAAGACTTCGCCGGTATTAGTGGCCAGGCCGAAGGCCTGCCGCAACTCCCCGACGGCCATTTTCTTCCGCCCATGGAAATGAACTGCGCCGAAATCATGTTCCGCGACGGCCTGAAAACCCATTTCGATGATCGCATTCTCACCATCGGCCGCAGCGCCGTTCTCACGCAAGTTCACAAAGGACGTGCCGCTTGCCACTACTGCGGAGTCTGTCATCGCGGCTGCATCACCGGCTCGTACTTCAGCAGCAACAGCTCCACGCTGCCCGCCGCGCTGAAAACCGGCAAGCTCACCATTCGACCGTACAGCGTCGTTCACAGCCTCACCTACGATTCCGGCACGCGTAAAGTCAGCGGCGTCCGCGTTATCGACGCGAAAACGAAGGTTGCCTCGGAGTACAAGGCGCGCATTTATTTCCTGAACGCCTCCACCCTCGAATCCACGCGAATCCTGCTGAACTCCGCGACGACGGAATTCCCCGACGGCCTCTGCAACAGCAGCGGCGAACTCGGCCACAATCTCATGGATCACCACATGGGCGCCGGCGCGAGCGGCATCATGCCCGGCAACGAAGACAAAGTTCCATTCGGCAATCGCCCCAACGGAATTTACGTCCCGCGATTCCGCAATGTGAAAACGAAAGAAAAAGATTTCGTGCGCGGCTACGGCTACCAGGGCGGCGGTAGCCGCGAAGGCTGGGGCCGCGGCGCAATCATGGCCGGCATCGGCGTCGATTTCAAAAACTCGCTCAAGGCTCCCGGACCGTGGCGCATGGGCCTCGGCGGATTCGGCGAGTGCTTGCCGTATCACTCGAACTACGTCTCGATCAACAAAGAAAAACTCGACGCCTGGGGCATTCCGACACTGAACATCGATTGCAAGTGGGGCGACAACGAGCACACCATGTCGAAGGACATTGCGATTCAAGCGGCGGAGATGCTTGCGGCATCGGGCGCGCGCGAAATCGGCGTGTACCAGGATATTTCGGCACCTGGCTTGGGCATCCACGAAATGGGTACCGCTCGCATGGGACGTGACCCCAAGACGTCGGTACTGAACGCTCACAATCAAGCCCACGACGCCAAAAACCTGTTCATGACCGACGGCGCCTGCATGGTTTCCGCCGCCTGCGTGAATCCGTCGCTCACCTACATGGCGTTGACGGCGCGGGCCTGCGACTTCGCCGTCACGTCGATGAAGAAAAACGAACTCTAACTGGTAGCGCCGGCATCCTGCCGGCTCTCTGGGGAAAGCGGGCTCTGTGGGTTTCCCGGGTTCGCAGGTCAGCCTGGGTCCTACTCAGCGATCGCAAGACGAACCGTTCGATAACGCAAAAGCACTCTACGACGGCGTGTTCTCTCCTCCTGCCGGCCTTCGCGTTCCTGCTCGGCTTCGCGCCGCCGCGTGTGGAATTGGGGTTCCTGTCCGCCGCCCCACCTCTCGTCTTTAAATTGCATTTCGTGCAAACCGGATTCGCCCCGCTCGGAAACGAGTCTGCCACCTTCCATCGTAAACACTCCACGCACTTCCGCTTACCATCCTTCAACGGCAAAGCGCGAAAATGCTTGATCGGTGGAACGCCAAGCGCGCGCACGTGGTACGCAATCGTCGACGGCGCCTTGCCAAGTTTCTCGGCAATCGAGACAAGCGTTTCACCCGAATTGAAGAGGTCCCGAATTTGTTTTCTCAGTGCCTTCTTGACCTGACCCCCGCGGGGCATACGCCTCCTTAGGCACATCTAGATTCAAAATTTTTGGCGCGCAACTGAGTAGCGTTTGGATGCTCGAGGGGGGCTAGGAGCGCTGTGGGTAGAATCCTGTAAGTTCACGGCGGAACAGACCTTAATCGGGACAGATGTCACTTCAAAAACAAAGTCCCCGCAGCGTGGGCTGCGGGGACTTGTGGACCTATGGAGCGACTGAGCTTGTTGGAGCGCTTTGTTTCCGGGTCACGCGATCATTATTGGGCTGTTGGTTTCGTTGAGCCACTGCGTGCCCTTCCATCCGACGCGGTAACGGTCAAGCCGACTCCGGGGCCCGGCATGACAGAAGTCGAAGGGAACCACGGTGGAGCGAAGCCCGTCAGGAAGCGGCGATCGAACAGAACGTTACGTGTTGTCGCGCCGATGTTCTGGATCGTGTTCTGAATACGGCCGCCGACGATCGTCAGCGTCTTGATCGAAGTTGCCGGTATTCACGAGGCCACCCGAACCGGTCGCCGAAATAGCCGCAAGAGATGCGTCGATTTCGAGGTTCTGGTTGGTCTGCTTGTTGTCCAGCTGAATGTTTCCCGCAGACGTGTAGATACCAAGAACCTGACCGGTGTCGTTGGCCGGGATCAGTTGATCGATCACCCCGACGCCGCCGGTCATCGTCACCGGTTCGGTCTTATACAAAATGTCGCCCGTGATCGTGATGTTGTTGCTTACCCGAAGCAACTACGGTCAGAGCGGTTCCTGTCTGAATGGCGGCTTGGCCCTGGTCTCGGCCCGGACAGTCGCGTTGATCGCGCCGTCCACGTACAACATTGTGGCCGGTCCTTCGGAAACGCTGGGCGCAGAGTAAATTGCTGCGGCACGCCATTGATCGTCTGCGTCCCCGCGCCGGCACCTCCGCTCGTGGAGATGGTTGTCGTGCCGGCCGAACCCGCCAGTCGGGTCGATCGTGATGGTCGTGATGACCGCGGGCGACCCCTGGGAGATCGTGTAAGTCTGAGCCGAGGCGTTCGAACCGGGAGCCAGCATGATGCTATTCACCGCACCTTCACGAAGATACCGCCGCCGTGAATGTCTTCACGGTCCGCTACCATCAATCGAATAAGGAGGTAGACACCATTGCGCCGAGGTAACGTCCCTTTCGTGGAGCTGTTGTAGGCATTGCCCGCTGCGTTCTTAACGTGCCGTTTACCGGCATTCGCGGGTGCCGGTGGAGTCGTCGGATTCCCGAGCCCATCCAGAACTGCCTGTTGCTGGTTAAACGAGTTCGATGGCAGTGTGAACCGCTGGTTAGTTCACGAGGAACTTGTTGGGTCCGCTTGAAAGTGGGTTGATTCCGTTAGTGGGGGTTGCAGACGGGGTGCAACCGCTGCTGCCATCCCATCCGGCCGTCTCGCCGCTCTGCTTCACGTCGTCGGTGAAGGTATAGGGTCCGGAATTTCCAAATGTCCAACCGCCGTTTGTAAAGACCGGGCCGGTGATTGTGCCGGAAACGAGGTCGCCGGTGCTGCAGGGCGTCTGCGTACCGATGAACATGCCCCACGCCGCGAACGATTGGTGTAGCTAGGGCCAGTTGTTGGAGCGTTCACGATGATCGTGCCGCTGTCGGTCATTGTCGCCACTTCGGTGCCTTGCGATTGGCCCGACAATTGTCATCGTGTACGGAAAGTTGTAGACGTATGCCGTGACCGGTTGCGATGTTGTTTGCGTCGGATTCGCGCACGTCGGCTTCACTCCACCAATCGTCACTCCACCCTGAACATTGCACGTGGCTGCAGGTGTGGTCGCCAAGTTCGCCACGGACAGGCTCTTCATCAAGAACCGCTCCTGCCATGAGTTCGCGCTGTTTACGGCGTGTAGCTGCCGTCCGCGCCGTAACTGTCAAGACGTCATTGTGCCTGCGTGCCACCATGTCGGCATATTGGCCACGCCACGGGTTGCAGCCTGCCGGGTATAGTCCGTCGGAAACGTTCATGAGTTGGTTCATGACCTGTTGGCGCGCGGCCGCGACCCCGGAATCAGCCGCGTAAAATGAACCGCGATACCGGCCGTAATAGCCGTTGATCAACGACTCGGAGCTGACCGCCAGAACCATCGTTAGCGACATGCCGACCAGCAGCAAAGAGCAATAAGAGCGTCGTGACCAGCGTGATGCCCTGCTGACTTCCTGGCCCGGCGAACGGTTTTCGAGAAGGTAGGACGCGTTATTCATATATTGCTCCTCAATCGTTCGCTGAGCTTGTGCTCAATCGTTCATGCTCAGGTTGCGGGGATTGACGATGATGGACAGAGCCTGAATCTTGTATGGCTGCCCGTCGAAAGCTTTCGTGAACATCGTTGGCGAGTAGACGTTGCTGTTGGTGTAGAGTTTCAGGCGGCGTACGGCCGATGAGCGAGACTGCGGATCGAACGAATCTCGTTGAACTGGTTGTCGTAGCAGGCGACGACGCTCAAAGCGCTGTTGTAGCAATAGGCTGCGGTGCTCGTGGCGTTCGCGCCGTTCAGACTCACGGTCTGACGCGCCAATCTTTAAGCCGATGATCTGGCTCGCGATCGGGATCTTGTGCCGCTTTCACGGTTCGCGTCAGCGTTGGGCCGGCGGGTCGGTCCCGGTATCGACCGAATATTTGATTGGCGCACCTTTACAACCCAGTCGGTCCCGCTGCAAAATGATTGGTGAGCGTCGTCGGAATCAGCGCTGAGTCCACCGTAGCCGGTCAACGTCAGGTTGAGTTTGTCGTTTGTCGTGCGGAGTTGCTGTTCTGACCATCCGATTTGTGGAACCAAAAGTAAGCAATGCGTTGGCGCCGGACATTCGTGGCGCTCTAGCAGTCAAAATCGCCGTTGTCATCAATCGTCCCGAAGTGCCGACGTGGATGAAGATGACCTGCGAACCATCGTGAAGCCCCGGGTCAACTGGCCAATGGTCGTCGGAGCAATGGGAGATCGATCGTCATGTCGCCCCGGACGTCGCTGGTGCTGGCGGATTGCGCAGCCCGGCGTGCCAGGTGCAACGTATACCTGACCCGGCGGCGTAGATGGGTCGGGAACGATGATGTTCATACGTGTCGAAGCACAGAGACGTGTATAGTCGCGGCTCCCGGCAGCGTGGCACCCAGAGCCGCCTGCGACGTTGTTGCTGATCGTCACGCCGACCGGCCAGCTGGAACGTTGTTTGTGGCGTTGTACCAGCCGGTGCCCGCGTTGACGACGTCGTTTTCGATCTGTGCCAGCGCGTTGCGCAGCGATACGTTCAATCCGATCTGGTATTGCTGGTCGTTGAACAGCGATGCGTGCTGTTTGAATAAGCTCATTGCGGCGCCGCCGATTACCAGAAAGATCGCTCATTGCGACCATCAATTCGATCAGCGTGAATCCCGCAGCTCGCTCACGTGCGCAGCTGGTTCTTGCGAAGGATTCCGGACCTTCAGGCGAGGCTCATGGATGCACCAGGCTGGTCTGATATGAGACCGGCGGATTCAAGCTTTGATTCGTCAGGGTGACGAGCACGGTGATCTGCACCGCTCCTGTTACCACCTCTCCACCGACTGTGGGATTCGCGATCGATTTGCCAACGCCGGTGATACGTCAGTTCATCGTCCGTGCAGCCGCCCGGCCTGCACCCGGCGTCACCGCCACCGTGCCGTCCGGCGTTCTGGGTATACAGCGTGTTTACGCCATTGCCGACGTCGTCGTTTCGTTGATGTTTCCGTTGTTCGACGAGATCTGCACCGAATCCGTTGAACCGGCCACGTCACCCGCAGACTTCCCCCAGGCGCCATGTTCGGATCGTTATCTGGGGAAGCGGTCGAGATCTTCCATCTTCTCGGAAGCCAGTAGAGCGGCCGTGCTGTTGTAACGAGCGTGCGCCCCCATGTTCACGGAGTTGCTCATCAGAGCGGCGGTGCCAACCAGGCCGATGGTCAGGATCAGAATCGAGACCATCGTCTCGATCATCGTGAAGCCGCGCTGGCACGGCTGCCGCCTTACGGGGCTGACTGTGATATTTCCATAGGTGGATACCGTGATTACTTCCTGGTGGCACCGTAGCGGTGAATCCTGGGTAAGTTAACGTCATCGGATCGGGGTTGTGGCCGGCGTGCTGTTTACGCCTCCGCCTGGGCTGAAGGTCAGTGTGACGTCGGCGTTGAGCGCCACTCCCTGACCCATCAATGGAATCGGTGCCGTTGACATTGGTGAACGCTGTGGCGCAGGTACGTGCCACTCAGCGCCGGCGCTTCGCTTGCACCTGGTAGGTGTACGCGGCCTTGCTAAACACGACCTGTGTCTTGCAGCCGTGAAAATTGCGTTGTAGCGGGTGGACGAAATCGCTCCAGTCACCGACGTCACAGCCGTACGCATTCGGTAAACGCGCAAGGTGTTGGTGATCGAAGGGACCGCGATGGCCGCGAGCAATGAACCAATCGCGATGACCAGCATGAGTTCGATGAGCGAGAAGCCGGGAGCCGCTCGCTTTCGAACTCCGCCTTTTCGTTTGGTTTGTGAACTGCGAATCATTCCGGTCTCCGGTGTTGCTTCGAATTCGAAAGTGCACAGCTGCCATTTCGCGAAACGCTGCAGGTAAAGGAGCAGTTGGTGTGCCAGCTCGGGACACCTGTAAACCATTGAAAATAGGATTGTTGAGCGGTGGATGGATCAGGATAACCTGGGTCGCCCAAGGGTTGGGTCAAAATGTAACAAAGCGGAGCGGTTTTCCTAGGAGTATCCCTCAGGTAACGAGGCCCTTTTTGAGGTCGCTTGCTTGCGCCGCGCAAATTTATCTCTGACAATGAAGGCGCTTGGGTTAAGCGGTTTTCCTGTGGTGGCCTTTCCGGTGGTGACGGAGTAGTGATTTCGACGGGGTGTCGAGGGACATGGTGAAGCAGAGTCGCGCCACGAAGCGCATTGTTGCGTACTTTTCGATGGAGATTGCACTGCAGAACGCCATGCCGAGCTACAGCGGCGGGCTCGGCGTTTTGGCAGGTGATACGGTCAGGGCCGCGGCGGACATCAAACTGCCGATGGTCGCTGTGTCACTGCTCTATCGCAACGGGTACTTCACGCAAAGATTGGCTGAGGATGGGACCCAGACCGAAGAGCCGGTGACCTGGCGGGTCGAAAACTTCCTGAAGGAAGAGTCGGCGCGCGTGACGGTTCCCCTCGAGAACCGGCGCGTGGAGTTGCGCGCCTGGCGCTATGACGTCAAAGGCGTGCATGGGTTTGTGGTGCCGGTCTATTTTCTGGATGCGGCGCTGGAGTCGAACGCGGACACCGATCGCGCGCTGACGGGATCCTTATATGGTGGCGATTCATACTATCGGCTGTGCCAGGAAGTCCTGCTGGGCGTTGGCGGGGTGCGGATCTTGCGCGCGTTGGGGTACACCGATCTGACGCGGTATCACATGAACGAAGGGCACGCGGCACTGCTCTCACTGGAATTGTTGGGCGAGGAAGCCGAGAAGGCCGGGCGCACTTCCATTCGCGGCGAAGACATCGAGAAGGTGCGAAGCAAGTGCATCTTTACGACGCACACTCCTGTTCCCGCGGGACACGATCGGTTTCCAGTGGAATATCTGACGCGGGCGTTCCCCGCTCAGAACGGATTTTTCGATGTGAAAGATGCGACATCGGCCGACCTGGTGAAAAGCATTTTGCAGGCGGAACAGAATTTTCCGGACATGCAGGAAGCGGCGCGCGCCGGAGCATCGCTGAACATGACGTACCTGGCGTTGAGCTTGAGCACGTACGTGAACGGCGTCGCAAAGCTGCACGGCGAGACTTCACGGAAAATGTTTCCGCAGGTGCCGATCGAGGCGATCACCAACGGCGTCCATGCGGGGACCTGGGTGTCTTCGGCGTTTGCGGAATTGTTCGACCGTTATATTTCATCGTGGCGCGAAGACAACTATTCACTGCGCAGCGCACTGGGAATGCCGCCGGAAGAATTGTGGGCGTCGCATTTGATCGCGAAGCATGAACTTTTCGAGACGGTGCGGACAAAGACTGGGCTGACGCTCGATCCAGACGTTTTCACGATCGGGTTCGCACGCCGCGCGACCGGGTACAAGCGGGCTGATTTAATTTTGTCCGATCTCGACCGGCTGCGGCAGATCGCGAAGAACGCCGGAAAATTTCAGATCGTGTATGCGGGCAAAGCGCATCCGCATGACGGCGGCGGCAAGGACATCATCCGGCACATTTTTGCGGCGAAGAAGGCTTTGAAGAAGGCCGTCACGATTGTATTTTTGGACGAGTACAACATGGACGTGGGCGGGAAAATTACTGCCGGCGTGGATTTGTGGTTGAACACGCCGCAATTTCCGCTGGAGGCTTCGGGCACGAGCGGGATGAAGGCAGCACTGAACGGAGTGCCGAGCTTGAGCATTCTCGACGGTTGGTGGGTCGAAGGGCACATTGAGGGCGTCACCGGATGGGCGATTGGAGAACCGAGATTGTCGGCTGGGACCGCGACGGCAGTGGACAACAATGCCGATGTGCAGTCGCTCTACGGCAAGCTTGAGAATGTGATTCTGCCGCTTTTTTATAAGGATCGGAGCCGTTACATATCGGTCATGCAGCATGCGATTGCGATCAACGGATCGTTTTTCAACACGCAGCGGATGGTGCAGCAGTACGTCACGGATGCTTACTTGCGATAGACGTTCCCTCAGGGGCTAAAGCCCCTCCCTCCGGCAAGTCTTACGCCGCGGCTGATGCCGCGGCCCACAAACCATTGGACCCCTTGGCTTACTTTTCGGGTTGGGGGATTTTTTTGTCGCCGCGGAGTTCGGCGGCGGTGTTGAGGATATCGGGCTTTGAGAATTCCTTGAAGAAATCCCACTTTGCGTATCTCTCGGTTATCGCTGGCAGGACTGCGTTTACCAGGGCGTCGGCGGTCTTGCCGTCTTTTACGGCGGGGGCGCATTGCTCGCGGAGATAGGCGAGGTAGCCGCGGAATGCTTGTACATCAGCTGCGTTGCCAACGTCGCCGTGGCCGGGAATGAATGTCGCGTTGGAGGCAACAGCTGCGATCGCGTCCAGGGTGGTGATCCATGCCGAGGTTGTGGCGTCGATGAGGTTGGGGAGCGTGTTGCGCCAGAAAAGATCGCCGGTGAAGACGACGTTGGCGTCGGGGATGAAGACGACGGAGTCGCCGCCGGTGTGCCCCGGGAATACGCGGACATCGATGCGGCGCGTGCCGAGATAGAGCGTGACGCCGGTGTCGTATACGGCGTCAGGCGTGCCGAGCGTTTCGACCATGGTTTTTTGTTCGGGCTTGATGTTTTTGCCGAAGAATTTCAGGTTTTCGGTGTGAATCCAGAAGCGGACGTTGCGCTGCGCGAACACGGTGGCGCCGTTCTGTTGGAAGAGGGAATTGCCGGCGACATGGTCGATGTGATAGTGGGTGTTGACGACGAATTTTATGGGGAGCTGCGTGAGCTTGCGGATTTCGCGGAGCATTTGTTTTGCGGCTTCGGGATTTTCAAACGTGTCGATGACGGCGACGCCGTCGTCGCCGATGACGAAGCCTGCGTTGGCGCCGGCGTCGCCTTTGGCGTCGTCGATGGCGGCGTAGACATTGTGGCCGAGAGCTTTCAGCGTGAAGGGGAGTGGGGATTGCGCGGCTTGCGCTGCGTCGCGTGAAGCGTGCGTGTCGCTCCCGGTTGTGGCAGTTACTCCGATGGCCGCGAGGGCGAGAGCTAGGACAGAGACGATTGATTTTGAGATGGGCATGGCGAGAGATGCTACTTCATCTGGGCAGTGTTCTTGTCAATTTGACGAAAAATTTGAGAGCCGATCGATACGTCGTTCGAGAGGTTCGCTTGCTTGAGAAGTCGCGGCTCGGTTGAGGTCCTTCGGCATCCTCGTCACACCGCCTCGATTACGGGTTAGGTTGCTAACGTCTTGGTAACTCTTGGTAGGTTCCCCATCCCTCCCCCTGTTTTTTGCGTAAGTGTTGCATCTGCAGGGTTTCAAGTCGTGTGGATGAGCACATCTGCGTAAGGGTTTCTGACAAGGGGATGAGTTGGTTCCAACACGGGACGAGCGGCGGGCTGAAGCCGCCGCTCGCGGTATTCCACGGGAGTTATATGACCATCGCGATATCTAGATGTTACGAGCAAGTTGAGCGGCCGACACTGCTGCGGCGCTTACGAGAGCGGTGTGGGTTTCCAGAGGCCGACGACGTTGCCTTCGACGTCGGAGAACCATGCGAACGTGCCGGTGGGGATTTCAATGGGCGGAACGATCGTTTTGCCACCTGCAGACGCGACTTTCTTCAGTGATTCCGCGACATCGTCGGTTTCGATGTAAAAGTGGGTGAAGTGGTGCGGTTCGTGGCCCAGGCTCGAGACGTGCCCGGCGATCCCTTGAGTTGAGCCGGTGTCGATCATGCCAGCTGGTCCCGAGTCGATAGACCAATCGAAGACGTCGCGATAGAAGGCGGACGTTTTCTCTTTGTCTTGGCAGCCGATCTCGAAGTGAACCACCGGATGCGGCATCGCGCCTCCTCTATCTTTCTGCGATTCAAGTTCAGTGTGGAATTTATTCCAGAGGATAGTATCACTCGCCGGGTTTTTGGTGCTGTTGGCCCTTGGCGGCGGCTTTGGAATCGCTGCGCTTGTCGCATCCATCGTAAGAGCTTTGGTTTGGGGAAAGCTAAGTTTCACCGCGGAGGTGTCGGAACTCCGCGAGGACCGAGAGAAAAAAGAATTGACCGCGCTACAGGTGTCCACCACATCTGCAAATCCCGCTACGTAGACTTCCTGTAGCGTATGCCGGCGGTTCCCGTTCCGGATGGGGGTTGTTTGGTCTCTCCAGACTAAGAAGATGGTCGTTCGCGTGACCTGAACGACGGGGACGACGGCAAGTCTGATTTTGCCGCACAGGTGAGCCTCGCGGTCAACGCAGTCGCAGCGATAGACACCAGACGGCGGTAAGGGCGCTCCTCCTGCGGCTAGCGCAGGAGGTCAAGGAGTAAGTCTATGGCCGGGGAGTACACGTTGCACGGGGTTTCGCGCGTAAGGCCGGAGAGCGAGATACCGGAATCGAGCTGGGAGTTGTTGAGGCGAGCAGCGGCTAGTTTTCGCTGTTCGTCTTTGAGTTGCGCTAGTTGCTGGGCGCGGGATTTCTCGAGGCCGCCGGCGCGGATGAATTCGACGGTGCGGCGCAATTCGTCTTTGTCGAACCAGGTCCCGTGGGATTTGCAGACATCGACGACGACGTGGGAGCAGTGGGCGAAGTTCACGCGGTTCATTAGTTGGTGGCAGACCGGGCAGGGGACATAGCGGATTCGTTTTTCGAGCTGCAAGGGCTCTTCGGGATGAGCTGGCATGCCCATTACGGACGCCTGCTTTTCGCGCTCCGCGCAAATCTGCTGCAACGCGTCGATGTCGACCCAGATACCTTCGCAACGACTGCATTCGAGCAGGCTGGCGGTGCCGACGCTGACGGTCTTCATGGCGGTTTGGCATCGGGGACAGAGGCGGGATTCACCGCTGGCGACTTCGCTGCGATTTCCTTTTGCGCCACAGCGGGAACAAAACTGCGCGCCGGCGAACATCATTCCGAAACAGAACGGGCACGTTACCGTGGCTAGGGTGGCGTTGCAGAAAGCGCAGCGGGTGGCGTCGGAGGAAACCGAAGCGCCGCATGAGGGGCAATAAAGGGTTTCTACGGGCATGAGTGGTCGAATCGAGTTTGATTCGTTGATGGAGATCAATTATGGGGGCTGTGGTGGATGGGGATCGAAGATCTCGATGGGGCTGTTCATGAAGGGTCAATTGGGCGGGGCTTATGGGGTGGGACCAAGGGATCACCGTTGCACAGACGCGGCTGCGGGCTACCAGGGCACAGTCAGGACTTTCTGTATTCCTGGTGCGTTGGGCGGCGAGGCTGGCGAAGAGGCGCTTGGAGGCGGACCCGGGTATTTTTTAGGTTAGGCGGTTTTTGTAGAGGGCCATGCCTACGGCGGCGTCCATGCCGATCTTTTCCAGGGCGGCTAGTTCGCGGCGGGTGGTAATGCCGCCGGCGGCGATGATGGGGTGGTTCGTGGCGGCGCGGAGTTGGCGGAAGTAGGCGAGGTTGGCGCCGGCCATGGTGCCTTCGCGGTCGACGTCTGTGCAGAGGAACGAGTGGCAGAAGGGTTCGAGTCGGGCCATGACGGATTCGGGGCGGAGTTTCAATTTGTGGCGCCAGCCGCGCGTGACGATTCGGCCTTTAGCGGTGTCCAGGGCGATCACGATTTTGCGGCGAGGGACTTTTTTTGTCAGGCGGCGGAGGAATGGGGCGTTGACTTTTCCGGCGGAGAAGGCGGCGCTGCCGATGATGATTTGGTTGGCGCCGGTTTTTGTGGCGTTGGTGGCTCGGGCGATGGTTCGGATGCCGCCGCCTATGCGGACTTTTAGTTTGTACTTGGTGCGGGCGGTTTTGCAGAGGGCGCGGGCTAGTTTTGTGTTGGGCGGTTTGTTCCTTGCGGCGTCGAGGTCGATGATGTGCAGCCATTTGTAGCGGCGGAATTTTTCGAGGAGTCCGAAGACGTCGGAGATGGCTAGTTCGCGGCGGCGACCGTGGACGAGCTGGACGGATTGGCCGGATTGGAGGTCGATGCAGGGGACTAGCACTGGAGGCGGACCTCGATATTTTTGGATGCCAGATAGTTTTTGAGAGCGCCGATGGGTTGGATGTTGTCGTGGAAGATGGAAGCAGCCAGGGCTGCGTCGGCTGCGCCTTCGCGGAAGATTTCGGCAAAGTGTTCGGGGAGTTTTGCGCCGCCGGAGGCGATTACGGGGACGGTGACGGCGGTGGAGATTGCGGCGGTTAGCGGGACGTCAAAGCCTTTTTGCGTGCCGTCGCGGTCGACGGAGGTTAGGAGAATTTCGCCGGCGCCGTTTGCGACGCCTTGTTGCGCCCACTGGATTGCCTCGAGATCGGTTGCATCGCGGCCGCCGCGGACCATCACTTGCCAATGATCGCCGGCGGCGCTCCGTTTCGCGTCGATGGCCAGGACTACTGCTTGCGCGCCGAATTCGCGGGAGAGTTCGGAGATGAGCGCGGGGTTGGTGACGGCGGCGGTGTTGACGGTGATTTTGTCGGCGCCGGCGCGGACTACGGCGCGGGCGTCGTCGAGCGTGCGAATGCCGCCGCCTGCGGTGAGCGGGATGGAGAGTTCGTCGGCGACACGACGGATGGTGTCGAGGAAGGTGGGGCGGCGGTCACGGGCGGCGGCGATGTCGAGCACGACGAGTTCGTCGGCGCCTTCGGCGTTGTAGCGCGCGGCGAGCACGACGGGATCGCCCGCATCGCGGAGGCCGACGAAGTTGACGCCTTTGACGACGCGCGCGCCGTCAATGTCAAGGCAGGGAATGATGCGGTGGGCGAGGGTCATGCCGCGGCCGCTAGCGCGAGGAAATTTTGGAGGAGTTGCGCGCCGGAGGCGCCGCTTTTTTCGGGGTGAAATTGGACGGCGTGGATGTTGTTGCGTTCGAATACGGCGATGAATTCGGAGCCGTGGACGCAGGTGGCGACCGTGCCGGCCTTTTGTTGGAGTGGGAGAGCGGCGTAGGAATGCGCGAAATAAAAATGTGCGTCCGAGGGGATGCTGCGCAGTAGGCGTGACGGCGTTGCGCGTGGCTGGATTTGTAGTTGGTTCCAGCCCATGTGGGGGAGTTTGACGTTGTGTGGGAGCGCGACGACTTGGCCGGGGACGACGGCGAGGCCTGCGAGGTCGGGGGCTTCTTCGCTGGCGTCGTAGAGGGCTTGGAGGCCGAGGCAAATTCCTAGGAAGGGGACGCCGCGATTGAGAGCGGCTAGGAGTGGGGCGCGGAGTTTCTTTTCGTCGAGCGCGCGGATGAGCGCGGCGAAGTGGCCGACGCCGGGGAGGATGATCGCGGTGGCTTGTTCGAATTCGGCGGGGGTTGAAGCGCGCATGGGTTGGGCGCCTAATTTTTGCAGGGCGCGTTCGACGCTGGGGACATTGCCGGCGCTGTAGTCGATGAGGGCGACGTTCACAGCAGGCCTTTCGTGCTGGGGAGGACGTTGCGCAAGCGCTTGTCTCGCGAGACGGCGAAACGTAACGCGCGGGCGAAGGCTTTGAAGATGGCTTCGACTTGATGATGCGACGAGCGCCCGTAGACTACGCGGAGGTGCACGTTGGCGCGGGCGGCTTGCGCGAATCCCTGGAAGAAATCTTCGGTGAGTTCGGTTTGGAAGTCGCCGACGCGCTTCGCGGCGATTTTCCCGGTGACGACGCAGTGGGGGCGGCCGCTGAGGTCGATTGCGGCGGCGGCCAGCGTTTCGTCCATGGGCATTAGGAAGTAGCCGGCGCGGAGGATTCCGCGCTTCTTGCCGACGGCTTCGAGTACGGCTTCGCCTAGCGCGATGCCAGTGTCTTCGACGGTGTGATGTTGATCGACGTCGAGGTCGCCTTTGGCTTCGATTTGCAGATCGAAAGCGCCGTGGCGTGCTACGAGATCGAGCATATGGTCGAGGAAGCGGATGCCGGTCGAGACGCGGGCGGTGCCGCGGCCGTCGAGGTTGAGGCGGAGTTTGATCTCCGTTTCGTTCGTTTTGCGGTGGATGGCGGCTGTGCGCGGCATTTTATTTCTGGCGGCCTCTGGTGAAGCGCTGGATGAGTTTGAGTAGGCGCTCCATTTCTTTTTGCGTGCCGATGCTGACGCGGACATGGCCGGAGCCCATGTCTTTCGAACGATCGCGGAGAATGATTTTGTGTTTGGCGAGATTGGCGACTAGGTCGGCGCTGGCGGCGCCGAAATCTGCGAGAAGAAAATTTCCGGCGCTTGGATAGGTTTTGAAGCCAAGTTTGTGGAGCTCCTTTTCGAACCATGGGCGGGTCCGGAGGATGTTTTTCACGTAGCGCTGCATGGTCTTGGGGTCCGCGACGGCGGCTTCGGCGGCGACCAGTGCGGCGAGGTTGACGGGAAAAGGGGCCGTGGCGCGGCGGAGGATGGCGAGCGAGTCGGGGCGCGCGAGGATTGCGCCGAGACGGAGCGCGGCGAGTCCGGCGGCTTTCGAGAATGTTCGCGCGACGAAGAGTTGTGGGTATTTGTCGATCCAGGGGGCGACCGTGACGCCGGAGAATTCGACGTAGGCTTCGTCGATGACGACGGCGGTGCGCGGGGCGGACTGGAGAATTTTTTCGATCGTTGATTCGTCGACTAGCGTGCCGGTTGGGTTGTTGGGGTTGCAGAGGAAGAGGACCCGCGGATTTGCATCTAGCGATTGCAGGACTTTGTCGGTGGGGAATTCGAACGACGGGCCGTAGGGGATGGAGTTGATTTTTGCGCCGGCGACTTCGCCCCAGTAGCGATACATGGGGAAGGTGGGTTCGATGATGACGACATCCGTGCCGGCGTCGACGAAGGCGTCAAAGAAGAGGCGCAGGGCGTCGTCGCCGCCGTTGGTGAGGAGGAGTTGGTCGGGTTTTATTTTGAAGTGGCGGGCTAGGCGGCGCGTGGCGCGGTCGTATTCGGGGTACATCGAGAGGAGTTGCGGCGTTAATTTTGCTAGCGCGCGGCGGACGGCGGGCGAGCAGCCTGCGGTGTTCTCGTTGAAGTCGAGGCGGAGTTTGTCGGCGCGGCCTTCGCCGGGGGGTTCGTAGGTGCGGCGGTCTAGGATGGCTTGGCGGACGGGAAGTTGGACGTTCATCGGCGAACCTCAACGGCATTGGAGTGAGCTTGCAGGCCTTCGGCGCTCGCGAGTATTTGAACGTCGTCGGCTAGTGTTTCGAATCCGGTGCGATTGATTTGCTGCACGGTGATGCATTTTACGAAGTCGGCGGCGCTGAGCCCTCCCCGGCGGCGGGCCCAGCCTGCGGTGGGAAGGACGTGATTGCTGCCGCTGGCGTAGTCGCCTAGCGGTTGGGCGGCGTAGGGGCCTGCGAAGATGGTGCCTGTGGAGGTGCATTTTCTTAGCAGGGATTCGGAATGGTTGGGGAGGCTGAGGTGTTCGGGGGCGAAGCGATTTACGAATTCGCAGGCGGCATTTTCGGATGGGGCTACGAGGATCGCGCCGGTCTGGGCGATGGAGGCGTGGGCTGGGTTTGTTTTTGGGAGTTGTTTCAGCTGGCTGGCGATTTCGGCGCGGACTTTTTTTGCTAGCGATCTTGATGTGGCCACTAGGAAGCTGCCGGCGTCGGGGGCGTGTTCGGCTTGGGCCAAGAGGTCGGCGGCGATCCATTTTGCGTTGGCGTTTGCGTGGGTTGCGAGGACTATAGCTTCCGTTGGGCCTGCGGGGAGGTCGATGGCGCAGTCGCTGCTGACGAGTTGTTTTGCGGCGGTAACGTAGCGATTGCCAGGGCCGAAGATTTTTTCGACGCGGGGAATGGTGGCGGTGCCGTAGGCTAGGGCCGCGATGGCTTGCGCGCCTCCGATTTGGGCAATTTTTTTGACGCCGAGGAAGTTGGCGGCGGCTCGGAGTTCGGCGTTGGGGTGGGGGCAGACGACCACGATGTTTTTTACGCCGGCTACCTGGGCGGGGACGACCGTCATGATGAGGGTGGAGACTAGGGCGTGGCGGCCGCCGGGGATGTAGCATGCGATGGTGTCGATGGGGCTTACGATTTGGCTGATGGTTACACCGGGTTCGACATCTAGCGACCAAGCGCGGGGAAGTTGTTTTTCGGAGATGGCGCGGACGTTTTTGGCGGCGTGTTGTACCGCGCGGAGAAAGACAGACGCAGTGGAGCCCTTACGCCCGGACAGGGTGGGGCGCACCCTTCGTGCCTCAGGGTAAAGCAGTGCTGCGCCCGTACATGGAAGCCAGACGTTTTTTGAGTTGAGATCGAGGCGGTCTAGTTTTTTGGCATAGGCGAAGAGGGCGGCGTCGCCGTCGCGGCGGACTTCGGCGATGATTTTGGCGGCTATGCGTTCGGCTTCGGTGTCGCGGGATTGGCGTGCGCCGAGGAACTGCTTTTCGGTGGCCGGAGTTAGTTTTAGGATGCGCATGGGTGGCATTAGAGGACGATCTTATTCAGGGGATATTCGACGATCCCTTGGGCGTTGGCGGCTTTTAGTTTGGGGAGGATTTGGCGCACGACGCTTTCTTCGACGATGGTGTTGACCGCGACCCAGTCGGGATCGCTGAGCGTGGAGATGGTGGGATTTTTCAGCGCGGGAAGGACGTCGAGGACGCCGTTGAGATCATTGCGGCGTACGTTGAGTAAGAGGCCGACTTTGCTGGCGGCGGCGATCGCGCCTTGCAACATGAGGATTAGATTTTGGGCTTTCTCGCGCTTCCATGGATCGGCAGCGGCGTTGCGATTCATGATGAAAACGGTGGCGGATTCGAGCACGGTGTCGAGGACGCGGAGGCGATTGGCGCGAAGGGACGCGCCGGTTTCGGTGACTTCGACGATGGCGTCGGCGAGTTGCGGGACTTTGACTTCGGTGGCGCCCCAGGAGAAATCGACGCGGGCGGTCACGCCGTGGCGAGCTAGGTATTTTTGGGTGATCTGCACGATCTCTGTGGCGATGATTTTTCCGGCGAGGTCGCGGGGCTCGCGGATCGGCGAGTCTTCGGGCACGGCGAGAACCCAGCGGACGCGCGAGAGGCGCTGCTTCGCGTAAACGAGTTCGGCGAGCTCCTCTACGTTCGATCCGGTTTCGACGACCCAGTCATGGCCTGTGATTCCGGCGTCGAGCGCGCCGCTTTCGACATAGCGTGCCACCTCTTGCGCACGGACTAGCAGGCACTCGATTTCGGGGTCGTCGATCGAAGGCACGTAGCTGCGCGAGCTGACGGAAATTTTCCAGCCGGCGCGCGTGAAGAGGTCGATCGTGGCGTCCTGAAGGCTGCCTTTCGGGATGCCGAGTTTCAGGCGGCTCATGGTTTGGTCTCCTGAACTTGTTTGGTCTCCGGACCATAGACTTTTTCGGGTTCGAACGTGCGTTGATCGAGGATTTGCGCGCCGCCGTCTGCTGCCAAGCCGCGGAAGAAGCAGCTGCGGTAGCCTTCGTGGCATACGCCGGGGCCGACCCGGTCGACGCGGATGAGCAGGGAATCGGCGTCGCAGTCGATGCGGATGTCGCGGACTTTCAGGACGTGACCGCTGGATTCGCCTTTTTTCCAGAGGCGGTTGCGGGAGCGGCTGTAGAAGACGACTTCGCCGGTGCGCTGGGTTTCGCTCAGAGCTTGCTCGTTCATGAACCCTAGCATCAGGACTTCGCCGGATTTTCCGTCCTGGATGATGGCGGGGATGATGCCGGCGGTTTTTTCGAATGCGAGCTGCATGGCGCTCCTCGGTTGACGTCGTACCCGCTTCCTACTGCGGCACAGACAGGAATGTCTGTGCTACTTGTTCTGGAAGGGACCCAAAAACAAAAAACCCGCTGGGCTTGTTGCGCCAGCGGGTGATGAGAATCTTGTGTTAGCGAATCGCTATGCACACCTCATCAAGCGCGGCGCTGTGCCGTGGTGATGATGGCGATGGATGCGCGTATTCATTTCGAAGGAGCAGGATAGAGAAGGGTGGGGCGTTGTGTCAACCCTTGCTTTGATGGATGTCAAGCCTCTTTAGAAATGTCCCCTTCCTTGCCTCATTAGAAATGTCCCTTTTTTTTTGGATTTGTTTTTGTCTTGGGGTGTTCGCCGGAGTGGAGCCCTGCGCCGCCGGTTTGTGCGGCGCGCTCAGGGCGCAGCGGAGGCGGACTCCCCAAGTAGGGATGACACTTGCGATCGATTAAGTCGCTGCAGCTTCATTCTCTGCTCGTAGCCTCGCCGCCAGGGATGATCCGGCGCAGGCTTACTCCCTACCTGCTGGCTGGCTAACTCGCGACGCGCCTCATCTGCTGCGACTTGCATTCCGGGTGGTCGAACTGCCAGTTCTTCGTAGTCCATGCGTTTTCCGCGGTAGCGCACTTCCACTGCTCCATCCTCCCACGCACAGATCAAGGCCTTGGTTTGCGTCGGTCCATAACGCTTGTTCTGCGGCTTGAGTTGCAAAAAATGTCCCCGGTACTGCACCACCCAATCGTTGCTGATCCAGCGTTCCATCTCTAACCGGAAAACCTCTCTCAGCTTCGCTAGGCTCGGGGCCCGAACGTGATAGTTCTCCGGTCGAGTCGCTTCTCGCGCAAAACGCCGGTTGTGTTCGGGCAGATATTCCGCTTCCAAATATTCATTCCCCGCTTCGTAACTCTGAATTCTCTGACGACGCAGTTTCTTCACCAGCCGATCTTGATGTACACCGTTGTTGCGTTCCACGCGCCCTTTCGCCTGCGGAGAACTGGCAGCAATAATGCGGATCTCCAAACGCTCGCACATGCGCCCAAATTGCGTCGTCGGCGCTTTCCCCAGCAGGCGCTCCCTTTCGGTTGGCGGCCGCTTATAGACGTTCTTCCAATCGGTATACAACGCTCGCGGTATCCCGTACTTCTCGATCCACAATCGCAATACGCCTACCGCTGCCCACATCGTTTCCTGCTCTGCAAATCGTGAACACGTCGTCCCCGTGGCGTCATCCACCATATTCATCAGACATCCGCGTGGTCCACGCTCTTCAAACCACGCATGGAAGCTGCCATCTAGCTGTACCAAATCGCCAAAGTGCGGCCGTCGTTCCCGGCGCTTCCAGTGTGCTTTCCGGCTGCGTATCCGGCTCCACAGCCCTTCTGCCAGCATCCAACGCCGCAGCGTCTCCTCGCCCACTTCCAGCCCATCCTCATCCGCTAAATGTTCCGCTGCCAGCGTTGGTCCAAACCGCTCTTGTTCCGTTCCCGAATACTTCTCCCGAATCAGCTGCAGCACCTTCCGCCGGAATTTCTCGGGCTTCGCGCGGTTCGAACTTCTTCCTGCGCTGCGGTGCTGCAGTCCCTTAGCTCCTTCGTCGCGATATCGCTGCCATAGTCTCTTCGCCTGTCGATAGCTCAGCTCCAACATCTTCGCTGCGTCGACCAACCTCAGCGTGTGCCCCTTCACTCGCCCCAGAACCTCAGCTCGTCGAAGTTCCCTTGTACTCATCGCCGTCCTCTTCAACCGGACCTCCTCAGGAGGTCGCAGTGTAGGGGACATTTCTAATGGGGGCTGGAGGGGACACTATCAAAGAGGTGCAACACCCTTGCTTTGATGGACGAGCCTAGAGCAGTCGCGAGGTCGAATTTGATTTTGGGCCGCTGCCGCCGTAATTGACAGTCAGTAATAGATTGACGGCCACGCCGGTCTTACCGTTGGGCAGCTTTTCCACGCGAACCACTTGGGCGACGTATTCGGTGTTCATCGGGTCGTGTGGCGAACTATAGGGAAATGTCACGAAGATGCGCATGCCGGCGTAATAGTCGGTGCGGCGCGTGGCGAAGAGGATGCCTTCCTTCGAGGCGTTGATGCTGGTGGGCAGGTCTTCGAAGTGGTCGTCGCGTGGGTCGGACGGGCGTACCCGGACGGTTCGGGCCATCTTGGCTCGGCGGCTCCGCCGTTGGGCGGCGTACGGCTGTGCAATGTCTTGCGGCATAACGACCTAAACGGCTTCGGTGCTGTCTGTATCCAATATCGGGGCAAGTTGTTGCATCGTCAAGGCGGTGCGCTGTATCTGATATTGGTAAAGCCAGTGCCATAATGGAACAAGAGTTAAGAGGCGACCGTGGGGCTGCCCGGAGCGACGTCCAAGGGCCGCGAGTATCCAATGTAAGTTGTAGATGCAGAAATACGCTGGCGCGATTTCGGAGGGTTCAAATGGACGAGAAAATTCAAAAGAGCGAGGCGGATTGGAAGAAGCAACTTACGCCGAATCAGTATTATGTGGCGCGGCAAGGGGGCACTGAGCCGCCGTTTACCGGTGACTACGAGAACTCGGAGACGGCGGGGACATACAAGTGCGTCTGCTGCGGGGAGCCGCTGTTCCGGTCGGAGACGAAGTATCACTCGGGTTCCGGGTGGCCGAGTTTTTATGCTCCGGCGAAGGATGGGTCGGTGGCTACGGAAGAGGATCGAAGCCACGGGATGGCGCGTACCGAGGTGAAGTGCAGCAAGTGCGAGGCACACCTGGGGCATGTGTTTGAGGATGGGCCGAATCCGACTGGGCTGCGCTATTGCATCAACTCGGCGTCGCTGAAGCTGGACGCTGACAAGAAGTAAGCCGCAGCGTTGCGCGGATCAGTTGGAAAAGAAAAAGGCGCTGGGGCCGTTGGCCCCAGCGCCTTTTTTAATGGTTGATAGAACTGTGAGATCGCGCGGCGACGCTGCTTACGCTGCGTTGCCCGCGCACGCCACCAATTCGGCGACGGGATTGCGCTCCCGCTCCCACACACCCAACAGCAGCACCTTGGTGCCGGTCGGATATTTGAAGATATAGAAAACGTTCGAATCGCCATCCACTTCAAAAAAGCCCGGTCGTCGTGCATCAGCGCGCAAAGGCGCACCTATGCTCAAGAGTCCTCGCAGTTCGGATATCTGGTCCTGCGAATGGTTCCGGAGATCTTCCAGAAGAGGCGGTCGTTTGTGCATTTGCGTTGTGATCATCAGGTTTCTCCGCCACATAGAGCTTAGCTTTGTCCTCACCTGTAAAGACGCAGAAACTTGGCAAAAGTTTCATGAACGGCAATGGGTTTCAGGGCACCCGGAACCGCCTGAACAGTCAATTAGATGCGCCCCGGCCCGGCCGCGGTCTGAAGTTTTGACGCGTTCCGGTAACCCGGAGGGGCCGAAAAGCCAACAAAAGCGATGCGAGCGCGAGAACCGCCCGCGGCTATGCCCACCCGCGAACCGCAGACTGTTAGCCGATCGCCCCATATAGAAACGCCGGTGATTGTCGAAGTATCTAACGAGCAGAAATTCGCATCGAACAGGGATTGCGAACACCGAGAAGCGCTCACGGGTGGTCGCGATTCGGTGTTGCGCGTCCATACGACTGTCCGAACACACCCCGTTTGCGCCGTGAATTTAAGGAATCACTCTTCGTGTACCACCGGCGGAATTTACTGCATCGTTGACTTGAAATTATGGTTGTGTCCAGTCCCGTTATGGTAGAGTTCCCAAGTTCATAGGGATGATGGTTGCGCTGGATTCATTTTCCTGCGATAGTGCCGCAACGCCCTACCAGTACAGGAAATCATCGTGACGAAAACTGCGACGAAGAAAAGCACAAGCAAGGAAAAGAGCACGTTCGGCAAGGATCGACGGCGGAAACACCATCATTGGCTGGTTACGGTGTATTACGCGGATGGCGAGAAGTTCGGTCGCGTTTATACGGATAAGGATAAAGCGACGCGGTTCGCCGACCGGCAGCGCCGTTCGCCTGTCGTGAAATCGGCGCGGGTCAGCCAGGTTTCGTAGAAACGGCAGCCGTTTTGTGTGGTTTACTGTTGAATGTATCCGGTCGGTTTTTCGAGGCGGGAAGCGCTCCGCCCCTTGTGAGCGCCGCAGCAGCGTGTTATAAAAGAATTGAAGTTGGGCGGCCTTAGTATAGTGGTAGTACGGAACCTTGCCAAGGTTCAGGTGTCGGTTCGATTCCGATAGGCCGCTCCATTCTTTCCAATAACGTACGCCGACTCATTGTTTCCTTATTCTCCGACTTGGCCTTGTTTGAACGTTTCAAGAATGCATCTCGGATGTCCTCCGTCGCGATTTCTCTTGTGTGATGCACTGTCCTGCTCTCCGTGCTGTGCCCATCTTTCAGTGCACACGCGGCACCCCCCGGTTGTACGTCTTTGCCTCTGAGCAATAATTTTCCATACCACAGCAAGGCTCTTCAGCAATGAAGACCCATCCGAAGTTCAGGCGTGGGCCAAATTCGTGACTTCGATACGGATGCGCTGATGCGAATGGTTGTGTACCGCTGATGTTGCTTGGATCTGATTCGCTTTCCCTGATTAGTGTTTGGTTTCTAAAATGATCTTTTGGGCGCGCCAGTTTAGAAGCTCGGCCACGTACAGTTCATTCTGGGACGGACAGGCGATCTCGTGAATCCATCCGAACTGGCCCAACTGTTTCCCTGACTTGCCGAACATGCCGAGAACCTTTCCGTCCAGACTGAGCTTGTATATTCTTCCCGGAAATGCATCCGAGCTGAACAGCACTTGATGTGGCGGCGGCGTAATGCAAATTGCCCATGGGGAACCTGGCGTTCTCGAACCAGGTGGATGGTCGGTCTTGTTGCCAATCGCGGGTCTTGCATCGGACGGAACCGGAACATCGATAGTGATCTGGCGAAGGAATTTACCGCCTCTGTCAAATACCTGAATGCGACGATTTCCTCGGTCTGCAACGTAAATATTGTCCTGTGCATCAACGGCAATGCTGTGTGGAGTGTCGAATTGACCTGGCTTGCTCCCTGGTTCGCCCCAGGACGTCAGCCAATTGCCATCTCTATCGACTTTGGCAATTCGTGAATTGATATAACCGTCGCTGATGTACGTGCTGCCCGCGGAATCCCAAGCCACGTCCGTCACCTGTCTGAATAATCCATCTTCGGGCGGGAGAGGAGGTTGGATTTCTTTCAACGGCCCAGTTCGATCATCCGACGCTTCCTGCTTGCGGCCAAAAACCATGGAGACTCGTCCCTCGGGAGTGAACTTGACGACGACATCCGAACCCTTGTCCGTGACCCAGATATTGTCCTGTGGATCGATCTTAACCGTATGTGCATAGGACCATGCATACAGGTTGTGGCCGAGCTCGCGCAGAAATTTCCCATCCTGGTCGAATTCCAGCAGTTGCGCCGCCGCCGCACCATACGCGGGACCAGTCGTATTGGCGCGTGAAAACACGAAGACATGGCCTTTCGAATTTACAGCGACACCGGTAACTTCGCCAAAATAGAGGTCGGGCGGGAGGTGCAAGAAATCGGGTACAGAGCGGTACGGAATTTCGGGTACCCCAGATGTTTGAGCGGAAAGCGAACAGCCGGTATGCGCAATCGCCAGTACGAGAAGAACCCTCGAGAATTTCATTTCCCCTCCGAGCTCTAACCATTCGTTTCAAGAATCAGCTTTGGAATGCTCCAGGAATCCCACAGAGCGGTCATAATATAGCGCATCTGTCGGTATCGAGATTCTGATCGGATGGTCGACGCAACACTCTCGTAGTCGCTTAATCCCATAGCGCTTTGCCGGAAGGATCAATCTCCAGTGCTGTAATCAATTGGACCTGAACAGGGCAGTCTTTTCTTTGAATTCAGTTTCGCAGGCGAGTTAAGAACTCATCATGGTCGAAGTTTGGATCGAAGAGATGTTTTGGTCGGACTGAAACCGACCGCTAGATTACGAACGAACTGTGCTTGCCGGCGCCGATTAGAAAGACAGCCAGGAAGCGGAAGAGAAAACTCTTATAAGTAAGTGGAGAAGTCTGCTCAAAAAGTGTTTGACCGGGCCGACCTTGTTAGAGATGTCCGGTAACGGCTGCCGGCTCAGACGGTCGACGCAACACCATCGGATCAGTTGATCCGACAACACTTTCCCTGTGCAACCGATCCGTTTTGCTGTACTCGGTCAAAACCTGGCCATGGTGCCGACTGATCTAACCCTAGCGAGCGATTTTAGCGTTTGTTTTCAGGGCTTTGTGGATTCGAGTTGAGCGTTGCATCGACCTATTGAAACCACCGCGTTTACCAGAATTGAGTACCCCAATTGCCGCAAAAGTCCTCCAACACTGATGCCACAACAGGAAAGGGACGAGGTAAATTGAACCGGAGTTATGTCATATCCATGAAAGCCGGTCTGGTGAAAGGAGCAGCACCTTACCGCGACGTTTTACAAGAGCGCGGTCGCGCTGCCATGCGCTCATCAGGCGGCTCGCAGTGAACGGCGTGACGTTCGCCGCGTTCGCCAACTCCTCGTTGGTAATACGGAGTGCGATACCTCCGGGAGCGTTTTCTCCGACTGTGCGAGCCAGAGTAACGAGTACTTGAGCAACCCGCTGTCGCGCGGTATGGCAAGCTAAACCTATATGGGCCTCCAGATGCCAAGCCAGATAGTCGGCCGCAGTTACCAACGCGTTCTCAAGCAACCTGGGATGCTGTGCGATAAGGCCTCGGATTGTGGGACGGTCCCACACCAACACCGAGGCGTCCGTTACCGTTTCCGTACTGAAGAGATAAGAAGAATGGACCGTCAAAACAGTCATACCGCCGAATAGATCGCGTGGTCCAAGCCACCGAAAGAGAAGCTTCCTGCCCTCATCTGTAATGACGAAAAATCTGACGAGGCCTTTCGTCAGCAGGAAAAGACGGTCGGCAGGGTGACCATGATTTGTGACCACACAATTAGCGCCGAATCTGCGCTGTGTTGCAGCTCCTAGGATTCGCTGGCAGGCGGATGGAGCCAATCCATCGAGAAAATGTGATTTCAGCTCGGCGGATACGATTGCAATTCCCGAAGCAGCCATTGTTGCGTCTCCGTGAAGTGGAAATAGGCCGAGTTCTAACCGGAATTTCCAAATTGGGCCTCTGCCTCTACCTCGCACATCGTATGCTTCTCTCGCTCTCAGGGCAATCATGCCCGCAGCGCCTATTCAACTCGTGATTAGTTCGGGTGCATTCGACAGGTCGATGCAACACCATCTGAAGTAAACCTGTCTGAAAGGTGGTGCTGTCATGAGATCAGGAATGCGTTTTGGGCTTTCTGCGAGTGAGACGCGTAACGTTTGGGGTCGCTGGAAGGGGGGACAGACGCGCCAGGAGACTGGGCGCGCTTTTGAAGCCGCCTAGCTGCATTCGCGCCGTGTTACTGCCTCGCGGCGGCATTCCTCCTCGTCGCCGCTCGCGGCTGGCACACCGTCTCGCCGAGGGAGAAGACATCTCGCGAGGGATCGCTTCCGGCTCGTCGATTCGTGAGATCGCCAGTGGCCTGGAGCGAGCTGTGTCCACCGTGAGTCGGGACCGTCGCCATGGTGGCCGGCCAGCCTATCGTGCCCAGGATGCAGATCGACAAGCTTGGGTTTCGGCCTTGCGCCCGAAGAGATGTTTGCTCGCCGGGAACCGCAAGTTGCGCGACATCGTTGCGCGTAAACTGATTCTGGATTGGTCGCCCGAGCAGATTTCTGGGTGGCTGAAAACCCGGTATCCCGATGACGAGAGCCTGCGCGTGTCCTACGAGACCATCTACCACAGCCTGTTCATTCAAGAGCGTGGGGTGCCAAGGCCCGAATCGCGGCAAAAGTAAGCGACGCTATTGCGTGTCGTCTAGGTCGCGCCTAGTCCTCATGTAAAGCTACCGCGTAACCGCCGCGCAACTGGAACCGGTCCTTTGGCGTTTCCAGCGAGTCAGGCGATGGTAGGGTTGCTCGGCTCGGAAAGCCGAACTTGACGAGTCACGCATTCCAGTAGCAAAGGAATCCATCACTCAATAAAATTTAACCATGCTGGCGCAACGTTCGACTGTGGTATTCGATCTCGGCGGCGTAGTCGTTGATTGGAATCCGCGGTACCTATATCGCAAATTGTTCAACGGCAACGAGAGTGCGATGGAACACTTCCTGGCGACTGTTTGTACACAGTCCTGGAACGAGCAGCAAGACGCCGGACGAACATTTGCCGATGCTTGCACTTCCCTTAAGATGGCCCATCCAGGGGAAGCCGAGTTGATCGACGCTTGGTTCCAGCGCTACGACGAAATGCTGGGCGGAGTAATCCCTGGGTCTGTTGGCATCCTCGCGGAATTGCGAGCTTGCCGGATACCTTTGTATGCGCTTAGCAATTGGTCGAACGAGACTTTCCCGATCGCTCTCAGTAGGTTCGAGTGTTTAAAGTGGTTTCAGGGAATCTTGCTTTCTGGCGACGTGGGGTTGCTAAAGCCCGACCGGCGTATTTTTGAACACTTCCTCAAGACTTTTGTAATTGACCCCGCTTGCTGTGTGTACATAGACGACCGTCGAGAAAATGTGGATGCGGCTGCTTCCTGTGGCATGTACCCCATCCTGTTCACGGATTCTGATTCGCTTCGCACGGAACTGATGAGGTCGGGCCTGATCCTCACGTAAAGCTAGCGGGTAACCCGGTAGAGGCAGGGACTCCGAGCCGGATGGGAGCAATCTGCAAGTACGACTCCGCACGTTCGTTGGCCTGTTTCAGTGGTTCTTCGCGTGTCTGTTCAGAAGTTCAATTGCGAGAAAAAAAGCGGGAAGCCGAAGGCTCCCCGCCGGAAGTTGGCGCCTCGACTTGCGAGTGCGTCAGAAGTTGATTTTGCCAAAGACTTGGACTTTGCGCATGCCTTCGGCGGCTGAGGCAAACGCGCCGTAGGGGGTTGTTGGTGAGACGGCGGCGGCGGTGATTTCGCGGAACGAGCTGCTGAGATTGTTCGCGTTCGGATTCTGGAAGTTGGGGTGGTTCAGGATGTTGAAGAAGTTCGCGCCGAGAGTGAACTTCATGTGCTCTGTGATCGCGAAGGATTTCTTCAGGTTCATGTCGGTGTTGAAGTAGCCGGGGCCGCGGAAAGCATTGCGGGCGGCGGCGTTGAAGTCGGTCGGGTTTGCGAAGCTACTCGTCGAGAAGCATGCGGTGTTCACGCAATTGCTGCCGAATGTCGTCGACAAGCCGCTGGTCGGTTGGTACAGAACAGTGGCGAGGAAAGCTCCATTGACGGTCAGGTTGTTGGGCACCAAATTCTCAGCCTGAGTTCCATCGACGATGCTGAAGGGGAATCCTGTGCGGTAGAAGAATGTGCCGGCTACCTGCCAGCCTCCGACGATGCTGTTCAGCAGGTGGTTCGAGAACTTCACGGGAAGATCCCAGACATAATTTGCCGAAAACTGGTGACGCGCGTCGTAGTCCGACGAGGCGTAGCTTAGATTCGGATTCGACGGGTCGACTTGGGTCAGGATGCTGTTGGATAGACTGTACGGCAGGATACCGCCGTTCGAAACGTTGTCGAGTGCGTGGCTGTAAGTGTAGTTGAACCGCGCGGTCAGGCCATGCCAGGGTTTGCTGCACGGAAGCCGTCAGTCCGTGACAATTCGAATAGCCGGAGTTGGTTACCTGTTGCACCGCGGCGACCCGAGCATCGGGAGCCGAGAGTGGAAGCTGCGTGAAGCTGCCAGCGGGGCAGGTCGCAGCCGTGCAGAACGCGTTCAAGTACGGATTAATGAGCAGGATGTCGTAGCCGTGGTTCCCGACGTAATTGACAGAGACGTTCGTGCTCTTTCCGATGGTGTGCTGGACTTCGAGATTCCATTCGACGAATTTTGGGTTGTTGGTTTTGCTTGCGACATCAAACAGAGGAGGCAACGCCGCGCCCGGTGTAGCCGTTGCTGACGACGGAAACTTCCTGCACGACATTCCCGCCGAGCAACAAATTGCTCGCGCCCGAATTGTTCAGGTTCAAAAACGGATCGTTGTAGTCGTTTCCATTGATGGTGAAGAGGTTCGATGTTCCGGGAAGACCGAAGGCGCTGAAGTTTCCGTAACCGTTGCCACTGCTGGTGTTCATCGAGACGCCGGGCGCGGTCTGCGCAATGTACGTAATGTCGTTGCCCGGGTTAGGAATGTTCCGCACCGTTCGCGTGTCGAAAGTTGTGGTGATGTTGGCGTTCTCGGTTTGCAACATCGGAGGTTGTTCGGTCACTTCGATCGTGGTCGTGCTGACCCCGAGTTCTAACGAAACGTCCACTGTCAGATTTTGGCCGAGCAGCACCGTGACGCTTTGTTTATGGGTCTTGAATCCGTCTCTTCGCACGGTCAGCACATAGTCGCCGGGTTTAAGGAGCGAAAAGTGGTACTCGCCGCCACCTGTGGCGACGCTGGAAACAACGTCGCCCGTTGCGGCACTTTCAAGAATGAGTTTCGCTTTGGGCACGGCTGCGCCCGTCGGATCGGTGACGGTTCCGCTCAAACCTCCGGTAACGATGGTCTGCGCGGACGCTCCAAAGGCAGCGCACAAAACAGCTATGCAACAGAGCAGCTTAGCCATAAGTGATTTCTTGCTTGTCATTGCGTTCTTTCCTCCAAGTCGAAATAGGTGCATCGCTAAGGTCCCTGATGGCAGTCCGCGTGACGCAGCTCCACGGACTCGCGCTCAATGACACTTGAGCGCGACAAACGGTTTCGTCTGGGGCCGCGTCCGGTGAATGCACACACCCGTAGCGCTTCACCAGCGAGACCTCAAGATTCACTTCGCCTGGAAAGTCTCAGACAGGGCAGCTAAGACCCACACCAATTCCATCACCGTTCGTCACACGGCGCTCCACCACTCAATTGACCTGGATCGTTTTCGGCCAGAACGGGCCGAGCCGTCACTGCGAAGCACAACACACGAGCGATCTCTACTACTGCACCAGAACAGTGCAAAACGCGTGCCAAAATTCACAATTACAAGTCTAAGAAAATCTGCGTGTTACAGAAAATTGAAAATCACCTTTGTTAATTTCTATTCAAAATTTAGAAGAGATATACGTTTTACAGAGTCGTTATTCATTCGAACCTGGCGATTTTAAACGCTCGGACGAGCCGAACGCCGACGGGACGAGGGACACGGACGAGGTGAGACGTCTCCGTCTACGCGATGTTCAGAGCCTGATATTGTCTTTCCCGCTCCCGCCGCAGATTCCGCTTCTTGAGCGCGCCGCCAGCTTCCTGCAAACTGCCTACGACTTGCAGCAATGCGCCAAAAACGACTTGCGGACAACTATGCGAATCGCCTCAAAAGCCCCAACCCGTGTCGATCTAGCGGGAGGAACTCTAGATATCTGGCCGCTGTACCTGTTTCATCCGGGCGCGGTCACCGTAAACGCGGCCATCACCCGGTACGCATCGTGCGTGATCGACCAACACCCCCGGAACGACGATCACATCAAGCTGGTCTCGCGCGACACAGAGCGCGAAGAAAGCTTCGACTCGCTCGACGCGCTGGTGAAAGGGAAGAAGTATCAGCTGCCGCTGCTCGCCGAGATCGTCAAATTTTTCCGGCCCGAAGGCGGATTCACTCTAACCACCGATTCCGAAGCACCCGCTGGCGCAGGCATCGGAGGTTCGAGCGCAATGGCGGTTGCCATCTGCGCGGCTCTTGACCGCTTCACCTCGGCGGGGAAGAGCAAGGCCGACTGGATTCACATCAGCCGCGACGCGGAAGCCATCGTTATTAAGGTTCCGACCGGCACGCAGGACCACTACCCTCCAGCATTTGGCGGAGCCGCGGCTATCGAACTGCCGCCTGGCGGCGAGCATCGGACCGAGCTACGCGTCGATTTGTCGGAACTCGAGAAGCGCATCGTGCTCTGCTACACGGGCAAGCCGCGCAAATCGGCCATCAACAACTGGGATGTTTTCCAAAAGCATATCGATGGCAATACGAAGGTCTACAAGAATCTAGCGCGAATCTCCGAAGTTGCGCAGCAGCTTCGGGGTGCTCTCGAACGATCCGAATGGGCCGACGCGGGCCGGTTGATGCGCGAAGAATGGAGCTTCCGGAAGCGCAACCTGCCCACGATTTCGACCAAAACCATCGATCGCATCATCGAGGGTTCGCGGCGCAAAGGCGCCCTGGCGGGCAAGGTATGCGGAGCCGGCGGCGGTGGCTGCGTGGTCTTGCTGATCGAACCCGACGCTCGCGAACGCGTCGAAGGTGCGGTTGTCGATGCCGGCGGCCAGCTCTTGCCGATGAAGATCGATCGATCCGGAGTGCAAGTCACCGTATCCTGAACCAAGCGCAAATTCCCGGCATCGGCAACCAAGAGAGGCGATCGGACCCGCTCCGGATCCACTTGTCAGCCTGGCGTAAAAACTTCACCAGGTATCTGTTCATCCGCCTTTAAGCATCATAGAATGTGTCCACCGGCCACGGGGCGGCCGCTCACCGGGGTTTTATGCCGAACTGGCTCATACCGACGCTGGCTGTTTTTGCGCTCGCCGTTGCTGCCGATGTGCCTGGTGTCGACCGGTTCCGTCCTTCCAGCACTTCTTCCGCCGAATATCCCGAAGGTGACATTTCAATTCTGCCGAGTGTGATTTCTTCATTCGACGAGCATCAGACTGACCCCGCGCCTGCCGGACAGAAAAAGGGCACGCTGCAGGAACAATCGAAGCTCGATCTCATCCGTTACGTTTCCGGCGAGTTCGCGAAAGCCACGAAGCCTCTGCCCGCAGGCAAGGACGGCTTTATGGTTTACGTTGGGCAGCCGATTATGACGGACCAACTCGAGCGCGCTGTGGCAACGCACGGTGCCGCCATCAATAACGGTGACAGCGTTCAAATCACCAAGCTGGAATTCCACGACCACACGATTGCGGTGGACGTGAACGGTGGCGGGAAAGGTAAGCGAAACTGGAAGGACCATATCCAGATCGGCATGGGCGGCGCAGGTCCAGACATGTCGACCTCGCAGACGAAAACCGACGTGAACGCGCCACCGGGAACGCAGGCCGGAATGGGCAGCACGATTTATCTGGAATTCAAAAAACCGGTCCCGGATCTTTCGCCCGACGATCTCAAGCAGCTCCTCGCTCCGTTTCTTGATTTTTCGAAGCAACGCTCGGCTTCGGTTCATTGGACCGACACCCTTCCGGCAGAGATGAAGAAAGCGATCCAGGACCGGCGACCCACGATCGGCATGGATCGCGATGAAGTGATCGCCGCGATCGGCAAACCGGAACACAAGGTTCGCGAGCGCGACGCCGAAGGCAACGAAATCGAGGACTGGATCTACGGCCAGCCGCCATCGAAGACCGTTTTCGTGAGATTCCAGGGTGAAAAGGTCACCAGCGTCCGCCAGTTCCCGCAGTAACGCTCGCTGTTTTCAACAAGTTCGTCAGACGTTGTACAGGCATTCGTGTAGAAGCGTTTTTGCCTTCCTGTAGATTGCCGTTCGAACCGCCTCCGTCAGCCGTCCTTTCGATTCATCTAACATCCAATTTCCAGTTTTCGCTGTCCGTGGTTGCCGGCCCAGGTCCCCGCAAGAGAAGTCGGTTTCATCAATCAACTTTCAAGCGTTGTACAGGAGGAATCACCGTATGGTTACGTTCAAGAGCCGCGCCGCGTTGTTCGCTCTTTCGGCGATCGGACTTGCTTCGGCCGTTGGGATCGGTTGTTCGGGAACGGTTCGATACTACGATGAAGATCATCACGACTATCATCGTTGGAACAATCACGAAGTTGTCGTGTACCACTCCTATTGGGACGGGCGGCATGAGCAATATCGCGAATACAACACGCTCCACAAAGACGAGCAGCGCGACTACTGGAAGTGGCGCCACGACCACCACTAGAACCTGCACGGCGTTTGAGTGCCCGCTCAGGACCGAGCGTTCGTTCTTCGTTGGTGCACCGCGCGGCATCCCGGCGGCGCGATGCACCAACGACTTCGTCGCCCTTCGTTCTCTGCTTTAATCTCGCCTCCAAAATTGCATTTCCTCGTCGCGTTGACTTTTCCTTCCGCACCCCATACGATTTCTAGTTCGCAGTTCGTTTGGATTTTTATCTGGCGGCGCTGCGTCGTACTCATATCATTCGGAGGAAGAATGCCCATCAAGGTAGGCATCAACGGCTTCGGCCGCATCGGACGCAACATCATGCGCACGGCACTGGATGACAAAGATATCCAGTTCGTAGCCGTCAACGACGTCACCGATGCCAAGACCCTCGCGCATCTGCTCAAGTACGACTCCATCCTCGGAAACCTCCACCACCATGTGACCAGCACCGACGATTCCATTGCCGTGGACGGGAAGAGCTTCAAGGTTTTCAAGACGAAGGACCCGGGCGAGATCGATTGGGCTTCGGTCGGCGCCGATATCGTCGTCGAATCCACCGGCCTTTTCACCAAGGGCGCTGATGCCAAGAAGCATCTGCGTGGCCCGGTGAAGAAGGTCATTATTTCTGCTCCCGCAGATGGCCCGGACGCGACGTTTGTTCTCGGCGTGAACGACAACACCTACGATCCGAAGACGCACAACGTCGTTTCGAATGCCTCGTGCACCACGAACTGCCTGGCGCCTGTCGCCAAGGTGTTGAACGACACGTTCGGCATCGTTGCGGGCACCATGACCACGATCCACTCGTACACCAACGACCAGAAGCTCCTCGATTTGCCGCACAAGGATCTTCGCCGCGCTCGCGCCGCTGCGCTCAATATGATTCCGAGCTCCACCGGCGCGGCCAAGGCTCTGCATCTTGTCATTCCCGCATTGAAAGGGAAGCTCGACGGCTACGCGATGCGCGTACCGACGCCGAACGTCAGCGTCGTCGACCTCACGGTGTTCGTCGAGAAGCCGGCTACTGTGGAATCCGTCAACGCCGCGCTGAAGGCCGCCGCTAATGGCCCGATGAAGGGAGTTCTCGGTTACACGGAAGATGAACTCGTTTCGAGCGACTTCAAGGCGAATTCGAATTCGTCGATCGTCGACGCCGGGTATACAAAGGTCGTCGGCGACAAGTGCGTCAAGGTGCTCGCCTGGTACGACAACGAGTGGGGCTATTCCTGCCGCTGCCGCGACCTGATCAAGCTCCTCGCGTCCAAGTTCTAAGCAGCACAAACACAACGGGGCGGTGTTGGGGCGCAGCATCGCTGCGCCCCATCTTCACAAAGTTAACCTGTCGAGGCCTTTTCACGGGCCACGAGCGCGAATCACGGATCACAAAAAAATGACCAAGCTCACCATCAACGACCTCGATCTAAAAGGGAAGCGCGTTTTCATTCGCGTCGACTTCAACGTGCCCCTGAAAGACGGCGTCGTCACCGACGACACGCGCATCCGGGAAACGCTGCCGACGCTGCGGCTCGCCATTCAGAAAAATGGCCGCCTCGTTCTCGCGTCACACCTCGGCCGCCCTAAAGGTGGCCCCGATCCGAAATATTCGCTAGCTCCGGTCGCCAAGAAGCTGGCCGAACTGCTCGAAAAGCCCGTCGCTTTCGCCACCGATTGCGTCGGAGAAGACGCCGAGGCGAAAAGTAAGTCGCTCGCCGATGGCGGCGTTCTGCTCCTCGAAAACGTCCGCTTCCATCCTGAAGAAGAGAAAAACGGCGAAGCCTTTTCGAAGCAGCTCTCTCAGCTCTGCGACGGCTTGTTCGTCTGTGACGCGTTTGGCTCCGCTCATCGCGCTCATGCGTCGGTCGTTGGCATCACAAAGTTCGTCAAGCAATCCGCCGCCGGTTTGCTAATGGAAAAAGAACTGGCCTACATCGGCAAAGCCATCACGAATCCCGCGCGTCCCTTCGTCGCGATCATCGGCGGCGCAAAGGTTAGTGATAAAATCGAAGTCGTCGAAAACCTGATGAAGATTGCCGACGTCATGCTGATCGGCGGCGGCATGGCTTATACGTTTGAAAAGGCGCAGGGCCTGCAAATCGGCAAATCGTTGGTCGAAGACGACAAGCTCGACCTCGCGAAGCGCTTGCTGGCCGACGCCAAAGCGAAAAATTTCAAGCTCATGCTCCCGACCGATCACGTCGTTGCGCCCGAGTTTAAAGCGGACGCTCCGGCCACGAGCTGCGACGTGACCGCTACGCCAGCCGACCAAATGGGACTCGATATCGGGGCGAAGACGGCCGCTGCTTACGCCGCCGAAATCGCGAAAGCGAAGACCATTGTTTGGAACGGACCTATGGGCGTATTCGAAATGCCAGCTTTCGCCAAAGGCACGCTCGAAATCGCCAAGGCCGTCGCCGCTGCGACGACCGCCGGCGCCACCTCAATCGTTGGAGGCGGCGACTCCGTAGCAGCCGTTCACCAGTCCGGCGTTTCGAACAAGATCTCGCACATCTCCACCGGCGGCGGCGCCTCCCTCGAATTCCTGGGCGGCACAAAACTCCCCGGCGTCGAAGCCCTCACCAACAAGTAAGCAAATGACCACCTTCCCGTCCTCCACAACAATGTCATCCCCAATCCCCACGGGTTTCCAGCGGGGTGAGGGATCCGCTGTGCGCCAATCGACTACTCGGAGCTCTCTATGACTCACCGTCGCCGCGTAATGGCAGGGAACTGGAAGATGTATAAGACGCTGGCCGAGACCCGCGCCTTCTTCTCCGCCTTCAACCCACTCGTCGCCAACTCGACCCACGCCGATATCGTCATCGCACCTCCGTTCACCGCGATCTCGACAGCTGTGGACGCCACGAAGTCGACGAACATCGGAATTGGCGGCCAAAACCTTTCCTGGAGCAAAGAAGGTGCCTTCACCGGCGAAATCTCAGCCGCAATGCTCGTCGAAGCCGGCTGCAAGTACGTCATCATCGGCCACTCCGAACGCCGCCAGCTCTTCCGCGAGACCGACGACAACGTTGCCAAGAAATCTCTCATGGCCCTCAGCGTCGGCCTCAGCCCGGTCGTCTGTGTCGGGGAAACCGATGAGGAGCGCACCAATGGCCTCGAGCAGGAAGTCCTGAAACGCCAGTTCGTCAACGGCCCCGGTGCGTTGACCGCCGATGAATTCTCCCGTATTCTGTTGGCATACGAGCCAGTCTGGGCGATTGGGACGGGCAAGGTGGCTACGCCTGAAATTGCCGCCGCTGCTCACAGTTTCCTTCGCCGCTGTGCGGGCGAGAAGTTTTCCGTCGCCCACGCGTCCGCTCTGCGCATCTTATACGGCGGCAGCGTCAAGCCCGACAATATAAAGGGGTTGATGGCGCAGGAAGAACTCGACGGCGTTTTGGTCGGTGGAGCAAGTCTCGACCCGAAATCGTTCGCGTCGATCGTAAATTTTCAGGGATAATTTTGAGCGCAGGCCGAAACCCGGCTACGCGCACGGAGTGAGGAATAGCAATGCAAGGCATGCCAGGCTGGATGAAATGGACCATCGCTCTCTTGATCGGCTTCGCGATCATTCTCATCGGATTTCGATGGGCTGGCTGGCTGCTCAGCGCGTTCTTCGTGATGAACTGCCTCGTCCTCGTCATCGTTGTGCTGCTGCAAAGCGGTAAAGCCGCCGACCTCGCTGGCGCCTTCGGTGGCGCAGGCAGCCAGACCGCCTTCGGTCCGCGCGGCGCAGCCTCGCTCCTCTCGCAAGCGACGACTTGGTGCGCGGTGATGTTCATGATCTGCGCCATGGCGCTCGTCCTCCGCGTCGACAAAGCTGGCGGCACAGGCGGCTCCATACTCGAAAAATTCTCCAAGCCCGCCCCGGCCAAGACCGTACCAGCGCAGCCAGCACCGGCAAGTCCGATTCAGTCTCCGGCGCCGGCCCCTATCGCTCCGCAATCCACAACGCCGCAATCAAACTCAACTCCGGCACCGGCAACACAACCCCCGGCGTCAGCGCCCAAGCCGCAACCGAAAAAGCAGTAAGCGTCGCCTAGAGCACCGACATGTCTGCACTCTGTGCTCCGATCATCGAAGCACAAGCCCGTTCGCGCTGCAGTCGAAGCATCTCAAGCTCCGTCTTCCGTCTAGGCCCGGCTCGACCCTGCACAGACAAGAGTGTGTGTGCGACCCCTACAAACAAAAAACGCCGGCAACCACCCGGCGTCATCATCTCAACTTTCGCTGCTTTAATTTGGTGCGGTCGAGAGGACTCGAACCTCCATGCCTTGCGGCGCTAGCACCTCAAGCTAGTGCGTCTGCCAGTTCCGCCACGACCGCCCGAACCAAATTATACATTAGAACGTTCTTCGCGTCTCCCGGCCCCCGCCAAGCCGCCCGCTCACTCAAGCTACGGAATAGTCTCGCCACCCATTCACGAACGAGTACCCATCATCATTCACGCCACATTCATCCAGTAAACGTTCTCCGGCAACTTTTTTCGCCCGAACATCGCGCATTCCTCTCAAAATTTTCTCCGTTAACGTACACGCCCAAATTCTCGTTTTGAATCATGCAAAAAATTCTTGTCGACTGGCCCCGAGTACTATTGCAACGCGAAATTTTCGGCACTAAGGTAAAACACGGATGGTAAAAGTTCACAAATTAGGTAACCTCGAATCAGCGTCAACGCATCTCACTAACTGCGACACAGCGTATTCGCGTTTGCAGCCTCGGAGATTTTCCTCGTCGAGAATCGCCGAAGCCGCTAAGCACTCTGACCAGTCCCTGAGGAGCAGTGCATGAACGACAAGGCCGAAATTCTCGTCATCGCTTCCGATCCCGAAACGCGCAAAGCGCTCAGCTCGATTTTGCAGACCGAGGGATTGAATTCTCTCCAAGCTTCGCAACTCAGCGAAGGTCGCGCGCTGCTCGCCAACAAATCCGTTGGCCTCGTGTTCTGTGAACGCCGCCTCGCCGACGGCACATATCTCGATCTTCTGCCGGTCGCGCAGTCAAGCCACCGTAAAGTTCCCGTTGTGGTTACGTCGCGCCTCGCCGATTGGGACGAATATCTCGAAGCGCTGCGCCACGGTGCTGTCGACCTCATCCCGTCGCCCTTCAAACCGAGCGATGTTTCCTCTGCGATCGCGCAAGCTCGCCGCGAAGCGCCCGAGTCTGTCTCGGCGGACAAAGACAACTCGCATCTAGACGCTAAGCTCCGCGTCCTCACCGCCTAACGCTATCGAGTGCGGCGCCCCCGCCGCCTTTCCGCAATCGTCATCTCTCCTCAATCCGGCGCGGTAACTCGCGCCCCAATTTGTCCCGCCTCCATCGCATTGGTATCATTCTCACCGTGACCACCTTTAGCCTCTCCCCCGCCGAAGCCCGCGTCCTCGGCTGCCTCATCGAAAAAGAAGTCACCACTCCCGACTACTACCCGCTCTCGCTCAACGCCCTCCAGAACGCCGCCAATCAGAAATCCAATCGCGAGCCCACCATGGAACTCGACGAAGACGCCATCCGCCGAGCTCTCCATTCGCTCGCGCAGCAAGGCCTCGCCCGTTCGGCTGCCACCGACAGCCGCGTCGCCAAGTTCGAACACCGCCTCGCCGACGTTTTCAACTTCCATCGCCACGAGATCGCGCTTTTCTGCGTCCTCCTCCTCCGCGGTCCGCAAACGCCCGGCGAACTCCGCACGCGGACCGATCGCCTCTACCAGTTCGACGATCTGAACGCCGTCCACTCCGCGCTCAACCTCTTGATGAATCGACAGCCGCCGCTCGTGAAACTTCTCCCGCGCCAGCCCGGCACCAAAGAAGCCCGCTACGCGCACTTGCTCTCCGGCGACGTGGAAGAGTCTCTATCGTCGTCAGCGATATCATCGTCGCTGTCGCACCGCACCCACACTCTCTCCCCCGCGGATGCAACAACGCACACAGACGCCGCCGACTCAGATCGTATCGTGCGCCTTGAAGAAGAAGTCGCCGCGCTTCGCTCCGAACTCGCCGAACTCAAATCCCAACTCGTCGCGTTCCAAAAACAGTTCCAGTAGTCTCCGATTGTGCGCACTTTGTCTGTTTTCAACCAAAAGGTTGCACACGCGCTCGACACCCCGTACCAGTACGCGATGTTGTGTTTTACGATAAGTAATTCAACTCTACGGGGTTGCATTGCGATACAGTCCCGGCATACTTCTAAGTCTCCTAGTACCTACAGCACCAATGAAGCGATGGAACCGCACCTGCTCTATCGGCTATCACTCGTGCAAGTTTGCCCAAGGCGGATCGGAAACTTTGCCCATCGAAAGCAAAGCTGGTCGGTTACAGCGGAAGGACAGTTCGAATGACGGGTTCCCGACCCGTTGCTCTCGGGATGCTATGACTGTTGCTCAATCACAATCGTTCGCCGCGTCCTACCCTGCCCACGTCGTCCGCGCCGAAATGGAAAACCAGAGATGAATAAGAAGGTTCGAGGGGCCATTTTCATTCTGATTTGCGGCTTGTTTCTGTTTCAGGCCGTCAATCGAGGAGCGAAAAAGATTGCGGGCTTCTCGTCGAAGCCTGCGGCTGCTGCGTCCAAGCCCGCGAAGTCCAGCGGCGCTTCGGTCGCCAACACGCCGATTATTCATGCCAGTTTCCGCCCCCTTCGGTACTCGCTTCTGCGCGGCGGCTTCAATTCCGTCGACGAGTTTTTCGAGCGCGTGAAGGAAGATCCCACGCTGCACGACTTTTACGGCGACTGCGCCGATCGCAACGCCTCCATGCACGCGTTGCCCGAAGATATCGTTACCTTCAGTACCTTCCGCAGGGGTGAAGAGATCAAGTGGGCCCAGAAGCCGCTGCTCATTAGGAAGGGCGAGTACGTCATGACCTTCTGCGGCAAGACGGTGCTCGCGCGCTGCGGCAACCTCATAAGCGTTTCGCCGATGCAGCCCAGCGAAGACGTTCCGCCCGCGATGCTCGAAGACCCCGAAGATCGCGCCGGAGCGCCGCTCATTCTCTCAGCCTCATCCGATGTCGGCGGAGGCGCTCCTCCTCTGCCGCCGATTCCGCCCGCTCCGATCAGCCCGGTCGCCGCTGCCGTCGTTCCCGCGGCGCATCATCCGTTCTGGTTTATTCCGCCGTTCTGGGTGCCGCAGGGAAGTAGCCACGGTGGTCCGACGCTGCCGACTTCGCCGGGCATCATCGTTCCGTCGATGCCAGGCCAGCCTCGGTCCGCGCCGCCGCCTCCTCCGGGCGGCCCGCTCTCCGGCGACGAATTCTCCGAACACGGTGCGTCCATCACCCTGTTCGTCGGCATTTTGGTGATTGCAGTGCTGAAAATAACCACCAGATGAGCGGCGGCGCCCCGGCCAAAGCCCTCAGGAATCCGGCCGTTGGTAATGCCAGCATCGGTAGCGCACGCATCCCTGCCGGCTCCAAAGGATTTGTCGAAATCGAAGTCGCAGAACGCGCCCCGATCTCTGCCGCCTCGACGCCGGCGTCCAAGCCCGCATTCATCAACTTCGCCGCGCTCCACCCATCGTCCTACGTCCTAATCGCTCTCTTGGCGACCTTCGTCGTGTTGGCGCCATACTCCATGCACGCAAACTGGCAGCAGCTCGGCCCCTACTGGGCCCGCATCGCATCCGCTCTCGTTCCCGGTTCAACACCGGTCGGCGACCACGTCATCACTCCGGCCGCCGATGTCATCATCACCTGGCAATGCTCCGGCGCCGAAAACATCCAAATCTTCTCCATGCTCTTCGCCACTGTCTTCCTCATGAACTGGAAGCGAATGCAAACCTGGAAATCGGTCGCGCTCTACGTCGCCGCACTAGCCGGTCTGTTCACCGTCAACATCGCCCGCATCGTCACTATCGTCGTGCGCGCCAAGGAAACCCACTACGGCCTGGCCAACGTAATTGCCCTGGCCCTCCTGATCACCCTGGTCTGGAAAATCAAATGGCTCCGCCCCACCGATGCCCCCTCCACCCCAGCCTCCAACTAACCGCCTACATCAAACGACGAAAATGCGCAGTCGAGTGCCGGCTATCTTGGCCGCCCGAAGAACAAAATGTAGCCGTCCGGGTCGCTCACCTCAAAGCCGCGCAGACCGTCGTGTGTATCCTGAAGCGGCGCACTGAACGCCGCGCCATGGTCGGCAAATTCGGCGGCGAGTGCATCGGGATCTGGCGCATATACAAAAGCGTCCCAACGCATATAGTGATGACGCTTGTGGTTCGGCAGTGGCAACACGTCTTTATCGGATTTGACGAAAAGTTGCGCTCCGTCGCGCCCGATGATGCCGAAAAAAGGGTCTCGTTCTGGCTCGCGCAATCTCATCTCAAACCCAAGCTTATCGCGGTAGAACGCAATCGTCTGATCGACGTCGCTGACGATGAAGCATGGCGAAATCGCCGACGTGCCCGCTCGTGGCATAAGCTTCGCCCTCCTTCGCTACGGTGAAACGCAGCATATCAGCCGGTAGCATCAGTCGCCGCATTTCCGACCTCCGCTTCAGCCTTGTGGGTCGTACCTTGAGGCACTACCAAGAGAACCGTGCCTTCCGCCCCTGACGAGCAAGGCCCCGGCAGTCACCAGCTACCCACCACCAATAACGGCCACCAACACCTTGTCATTCTAAATCGATCCCGACAAAGATAGCGGAAGGACCTCATCCGACCCCCCACCGAACAAAAGGCGACTCAAAATCGAGCCGCCTCGCCGTTTCCACGCCTCTCGCAAGAGCTTAACTCCCAGCGGCCTTCCGCCCGTCATCCTCCCTCGTCGCCTTCCGCGCCTTTTCCCAATCCTCCGGCCGAATCTCCGTCAACTTGTGCTCCTTCTTCGCGTGCTCGGAATGCACCCGCAACACGTCCTCTTCATTCTCTCCATGTGCCTCAAACTTGCATCCCAGATGCACATCGCTGCACTTCAAGACTCTGCCCATTTGCAACCTCCTGAACCTCAGAGCGGGAAAACAATGCTCGCCCCATCCAAAATGTCGGTCAATGCAGCGAAACCCTGACGTGCCAGCTCAAAATCGCCTCACCTGCTGCTCGAATCAGCGCATCGGGTGTATTGTAGTGACGTCGCGCACCGCAGCCGCGCCGCCCTTCGTTAGCGAGATACGCGTGCTCCAGTCCTCACTCCGAAACAGCCACAAAGTCGTCGGCCTTCGCTATCTCTGGCTCGCTCTCGTCAGCGTCTTCCTTGGCATGATCATGTCCTTGATCATGCGTATCCAGCTGATGTGGCCCGCCGTACACTTTATCTCAGTTTCGGGCGTATCCCCTGCGTCCTACTCCGCTCTCACACTTTTGCACGGTTCGCTCATGGTTTTCGTCGTGCTCAGCTGCGCACCGCAAGCTGGATTCGGCGGCTACTTTCTGCCAACGCAGATTGGCGCGAGCGAGATGGCCTATCCCAACCTGAGCCGGATCGCCTTCTGGATCACCGTCACGTCGGTTTTCGGAATGGTCACTGCGTTTTCCTTCGAGCCGCGGTCCGGCCTCACGCTCTGGGTCGCCGGGGTCGCGGTGTTTTGCGTCGCCGCCGTGCTTAACGCGCTCAATTTCACGGTTACCACGATCGACCTTCGCGCCAAGGGCATGACCTTACCGCGTATGCCCATCACCGTCTGGGCCTGGTTCATCAACGCAATCCTGAGCCTTTTGATTTTTTCGATCCTGCTCGCTACGTGCGTGCTCCTTCTTTCCGATCGCATCGCCGCAACGCATTTCTTCTCCGCCGCCGCGTTGTCTCTGGGAGTTCCCGCTTCGTCCGCGATCCTCGCATTTCCAGCATCGTGGCAGCGCCTCTTCTGGTTCTTCGCTGAGGCGCAGGTCTACATCGCGGTCCTTCCGTGCTTCGGCATCATCACCCATTTGCTCGCAACGTTTTCTCGAAGGCCTGTGTTTGCACACCGTGCCGTCGTGCTCGCTCTCTGCGCCGTCGGCCTGCTCGGCTTCTGCATCTGGGGCGAACATACATTCGCCGCGGGGATTGATCCGAATTCGCCGCTCGTTTTCTCGCTGCTCGCGTCTTCACTCGGTATCCCTGCTTCGATCTTGCTCGTCAGTTGGTTCGGTACGCTTTGGAACGCCAACGCCAAATTTTCGACCGCGATGCTCTTTGCGCTCGGCTTCGTTTCCCTGTTCGTCTCGGGCGGTCTGTCCGGCCTCTTTCTTTCTGCCGCCCAATTTCGGCGTGCGGCACATGGCGAGGACTTCGTCACCGGCCACTATCACCTGGTGATGGGCGTTGCCGCGACATTCGCGATGCTCGCCGCTCTATTTTTCTGGTTCCCAAAAATGTTTGGCCGCGCCCTTGACGAGCGCCTTGGCAAACTTCATTTCTGGCTTACCTTTGTCGGCGTCTATTGCCTCTTCATGCCGATGCACTGGCTCGGACTGATTTCGCGTTTGCGCCATCCGGCGAATGATCGAACTGCGATTTTCGCGACGCATTCTCTCTATGGGTCGCTGCAAACTTTGGTCACATTCGCTACTGTCGTAACGGTCGCGGCCCAAGGCGTCTTCGTACTCAACGTAGCGATGAGCTTGGTCCGAACGCCGCAGGCCAGTCGCAGAAATCCATGGGGAGCCACCACACTCGAATGGTCATCGATGGCCGCAGTTTCGCAGGTCCTGGCCAGTCACCAGTCACAAATCACCAGCCACTTGGTCATCCACCGCGGGCCCTACGAATTCCTGCCGCCCAACCTTCGTTTCGGCGGTGACGACTTTGTTCCGCAGGATTCACCGACCCCGGCCGTGCCGCCTACTCGTCCCACGGCGTTCGGTCCTGGTCCAGAGCCGTTGGGCTCGACCTAAGCGCGACACAGTGGTACAACAGCCACAGACACCAGCGTTGCGCACTTCCGTTGTTGTTATTTTATTAAGGAAGCGAAGTTATGGCGGCCGGAAGCGTACTGGACGAAGTCGAGATCGTCATTGACGACATCGGACGCGGTGGCGGCAATAAGCCCCCGAGTCACGATGACCATCGCGGCGGTGGCGGCGACGACGGCAGCCATCGGCCTCGCCGCCCAAATGCGGCACAATCCGGACAGAAAAAGTATCAGACCGCCATCCTCCTGGGGATGGTTTCGATCTTCATGTTCTTCATGGCCCTTTCCGCGGCCTTTTTGGTTCGAAAAACCGGCAAAGACTGGATTCAGTTTCGCTTGCCCGGCATCCTGTGGCTGAACACGGTAGTTCTGCTCACCAGCAGCCTCACCATGGATTTGTCGCGGCGGCGACTCGCGTTAGGTGACATGGCTGGATTCAAATCGATGTGGCGCGCGACAACCGCGCTCGGTCTTGCCTTTCTTGCCGGTCAGTTTGTTGCCTGGCGCGAACTCGTTGCTCGCGGTTACTACGTCGGCTCAAATCCCTCGAGCAGCTTTTTCTACGTCTTCACCGTAGCGCACGCGGTCCATCTCGTTGGCGGTATCGGCGCTTTGCTCTACGTCCTGTTCCGCAATTTCAACAAGACCCGCGTTTCGCTTTCCGTGGCTTCCGAAATCACTTCGTACTTCTGGCACTTCATGGACGGCCTCTGGCTCTTCCTCCTGGCTCTTCTCTACTTCGGCGCCTAAAAATACTCTTGCCCGACGCTGCGCCGGCCGCGCAGCAAAAACGCAAGGTCGCAAGTGACAGGCAACGCAGCGGTTCGCAGACGTCCCAGGACGTACAGCAACCTAACCCGCGCAGAATCACATCCTTGCGCACACGCGCATCGGAAACCTTTCGAAATCGCATCCTTGAGAAAAAACAACCAGAAAGTGGGTCGTACCTGGACCCTAACGAGGGGTTGCCGTCGCTGGCCTAACCGCGCAGGGAGCCGGAGATCGCGTCTACGACACGAGCGATGTGCTCGCGGTGCAGCTCCGGATACATCGGCAGCGACAGGGCTTCTTTCGCGGCGAGCTCGGCGTGAGGGAAATCGCCGGGTTTGTGGCCGAGCGAGGCGTAGAGCGGCTGCAGGTGCAGCGGAACGGGATAGTAAACCGAACTGCCGATTTTTCTGTCGCTTAATGCGTGGTGAAGCTTGTCGCGATTCTGAACGCGGATGGTGTATTGGTGAAAAACGTGGTCGTAGGCTTTGGGAATGACGGGAAGCCTCACGCCGGGGACGGCCGAAAGCAGTCGCGTATATTCGGCGGCGTGCGTTTGGCGGGCGCGCTGCCAGGTTTGCAGATGGCGCAATTTCACTCGGAGGATTGCGGCTTGGATTTCGTCGAGGCGGCTGTTCCAGCCTGGTTCGGCGCTGACATATTTTTCGGTCTGGCCGTGATTGCGCAGGGTGCGGATGCGCGCAGCGAGTTCCGCGGATTTTGTGACGACCATGCCTGCGTCGCCGTACGCGCCCAAATTTTTCGTGGGATAAAAACTGAGGCACGCACAGTCGCCGAGCGATCCTGTCGCTCGGCCTTTGTATTTTGCACCGATGGCTTGAGCGTTGTCTTCGACGACCGGCAATCTTTTGGAACGGGCGAAATCGACGATCGGGTCCATGTCGGCGGAGAGACCGTAAAGATGGACCGCGACGATCGCGCGAGTTCGCGGAGTTACGCGGCGGTCGAGTTCGGCGGGATCAAGATTGTAGGTGTCCGGACGAATGTCGGCGAAAACGGGTTTCGCGCCGAGCGCGCTGACCGCGCTTCCTGTCGCTACGAATGTGAAGGGAGGAAGGATGACTTCGTCGCCGGCGGTTACGCCGCACGCGCGCAATGCGAGGATCAGCGCATCAGTGCCGCTGGCAAGCGCGACTCCCTGCGGCACCTGGCACAGCGCTGCGATTTCTTGCTCGAGCGCGCTGCCTTCGCGGCCCAGGACGAAATGTTGGGAGGCCAGAACGCGGTCGACTGCTTCGCGGATTTCGGGGGCGATTGCTGCGTATTGCGCGGCGAGATCGAGTTGCGGAATCGAGTCGCGGCTCACGGCAATATTGGTATACGTGGTCACAAATCGAGTGTACCGCAAATGTTCTCGCGGTTCAGTCGAGCGAATTGTGCCCTTGCGCTAAAGGTTGCGGAGATGGGCGAGCCGGAAAGGCGAGCCCAAGTTTTCGCGGAGTTCGACCCAGTGTTCTTCGGGGATCGAGAGGAAGACTTCGACGACCTTGGGATCGAATTGCGTGCCGGAGCAGCGCCGAATCTCTTCGCGAGCGTGAGAGAGCGGCAAGGCTTTGCGATAGGGGCGATCGCTGATCATGGCGTCAAGCGAGTCGGCGATCGTGAAGATGCGGGCGCCGAGAGGGATTTGTTCGCCTTTTAGGCCGCGGGGATAGCCGGAACCATTGAAGAATTCCTGGTGGGCGAGGACGATCTCGGCGGCATCGCGCAGGAAGGGAATGCGGATGAGCATGTTGTATCCGATTTCACAGTGCTTTCGCATGATCTGCTTTTCGTCATCGGTGAGCGGCCCCGGTTTGCGCAGGATGCCGTCGGGAATGGCCATCTTGCCGATGTCGTGGAGAAACGCGGCGCGCGCGAGCACCGGAAGATACGGATTGGGAACGGGCATCGTCTTCGCGATGGAAATGCAGAAGGCTGTGACGCGCTGGCAATGGCCTTCGGTCTCGGCGTCTTTGAGGTCGAGCGCGCTGCCGAGAGCCTCAAGGGTGTCGTCGTAGGACTGCTCGAGTTCGGCGTGCTTGGCGGTGAGCTGAGCTGTGCGCTCTTCGACGAGTTGTTCGAGGTTGCGCTGGTAGGTGCGATTTTCCATCACCAGGCGGCGATGCTGGAGCGCGCGACCGACGCCGAGGAAGAGCTGGTCCTTCTCAAACGGCTTGAGGATGTAGTCGTAAGCGCCGCGGCGAATGGCTTCAAGAGCCGTGGAAATATCGTGAATGGCGGTGACCATGATCACCGGGACTTCGGGATCATACTGGCGCAGCCAATCCAGGAGTTTGATGCCGTCCATTTCCGGCATGATCATGTCGCTGAGTACTAGATCGGGCGTGACCCGCTTGACCTGATCCTGCGCCGCGCGGCCGTTGCTGACGGCGGTACATTGATAGCCTTTCGATTCGAGCATCGTCGAAACGACCTCGCGAATGGCTTCTTCGTCGTCCACGACCAGAATGTTTTCCAAGTCCACCATGTTGGCTCCCAGTAGCCATTATAAGGGACGGCACAGTACTAATGTGGGGCGCTTGCCCAGTCAGAAAATAGCGTGTTAGCGTCATGGTAAAGCTGCAGGAAAAGGCTTCCGTTGTTCTCAGGTACAGTTCTGGCTTAGACCTGGCTCGGGCCCAGATGCAGTCTGGTCGAGTTATCCCCGGCTGTGGTGACGACCAAACAGGAGGCAACCCCGCGTGCTGGGCAACCAAGGCCTACTCGCTATCTCGTTTTTCGAGGCGACAGCATTCATCGTGCTGTTGGTGTTGTTTACGCTATTCCGGCGGGACCACCCCGCCAGTTACTTCCGGCTGTGGCTGACCGGCTGGCTCCTACTGACGGTTTCCTCCCTCGCGGAACTTGGGCAGGTACTGGACATCGCGCCTCATCTGCGGCTTGTGGGTATCGCAACCCACGTTGCCGCCCTCCTGGTGTTCCTATTTGCGGTGATGCAGTACGCCGCCGGCGTTAAGAAGCGCAATTGGCCGGTGATACCGCTGGCAGGCGTCATCGCCCTGGCGATGTGCTGGTTCGAACGGGCGCCTTCGGCGGATTTCGGGGCTTTGCGGTGGGAAACCGCGACGCTGGAATCGGTCGTTTGCCTGTGGACCGGTTGGCTACTTTGGCGAGCTGCGGCAGCGCATCGCGGGCACGGAGTTCGGCTGCTGGCCGGGGGATTTTTTGGTGCAGCGCTGCATGGGATGGATCGGCCGCAGTGGCCCTATCACCCGTTGTTCTTTTTGCGGGTGGCGTTCGATCACCTATTGTTTGTGGCGATCGGCGTGGCGATGGTGGTGTTGGTGCTGGAACGGGCGCGTGCGCGCAGCGAAGAACTGAACGACAAGATGCGGCGGCTGACGATGCTGATTGCGGCCAGCACGCAGACATTTTCGGTGAAGGAAGTTCTGGACCGGGTGTTGGGGCACCTCGTGGAAAGTTTGGGAGCGACGCACGGATTGGTGAGGCTTGCCGAAGGGCAGGGCGACGCGACGCAGTTGGTGGCGCGCACGTCGGTGGGTTACAGCCAGGCGTTTCTGGAACGGCATGCGCGGGTTCCGATGTCGGAGCCGTGGATGCAGAGGGTGATTCGAGAAGAATGCGTCTTTCTGCGGAACGGAGAGAATCTGGATTCGACAGCGCGGGAACGGATGGCGGAAGGCGGGCTGTTTGAGATCGTGGCCTTGTCGCTGCCGGGGAAAGATGGGCCGCTCGGAATCATCGCGGTTGGATCGATTCAACACCTGAAGTTTCAAGCGGATGAAATTTCGTATTTGGGGAACGTCGCGAATTTGCTTGGATTGACACTGCAGAACTTGCGGTTGTTCGAGCAGGTCACGACGGCGCAGCAACAGTGGGCTTATACATTTGATTCGATCGGCGATCCCATCCTCGTGCACGACCGGGAGTCGCGGATTTTGCGGAGCAACCAGCGGTTAACGCACCTACTCGGCCGCGAGAACAGTTCGATCATTGGACGGAAGGTCGCTGAGGTGCTTTCGCGCAAGAACGTGCGCTACGAGAGCTGCCCGTATTGCGAGGGGATCGCAGGCGAAGGCGACGAAACCGACCCGTGGCTGCCGGGGTATTTTCTGGCTTCCAACTCGACATTTACGGACCCTGAGGGGCGGCAACTTGGGACCGTGCACGTTTTGAAGGACATTACGGATCGGAAGCGCGCGGAAGAAAAATACCGGACACTGATTTCAAATGTGCAGGAAGGCGTATTCATTTCGACGCCTGCGGGGCGTTTCCTGGATTTCAACGACGCGCTGATGCGCATGCTGGGATACGAGCACCGGGACGAATTGTTGAGCGTCGAGATTTCGTCGATGTACGCGAATAGTGGAGATCGCGAGCGGCTGAAGAAGCTGCTGCATGAGCATGGCTCGGTTGCCGACTTTGAGTTCGAGATTCGACGCCGCGACGGGGAAGTGCGAACGATGATGGAGTCGTCGATTGCGGTGAGAGACGCCGCAAACGTGGTGACCGCGTTCCAGGGATTCTTACTGGACATCACGGACCGAAAACGCGCCGAGCAGGAGATTCGGCGGCGCAATCGTGAATTGCTGGTGCTGAATTCGATTGCGCAGACGTTGTCGGAATCGATGGACCTGAACGATTCGCTGTACCGGACGCTGCGGCAGATCTCGGAATTGTTCAAACTGGATGCGTCGTCACTGTATTTGTTTGATGAGGCGGAGTTGACGGTGCGGCGGCTGGCGGCGGTCGGGTATCGGTCGGAATACGCTCGAAATTTTCCGAAGGTGACAGTACAGCCGGAATTGCTGCAGCACGTGAAGGCGGTTCACGCCACGTTCTTGTCGGCGCAGGGATTGCCGCTGCCGCCGGTTTTTCGAACGGTGCAGCACAAGGAAGGGATTGCGTCGTCGTTCCTGGTGATTTTGTGGTCGAAGGACCGGGTTATTGGAGTGCTTTCGGTGGGCAGCCGGACGCTGAGGGAATTTTCGCCGGCGGATATCAATTTGCTGATTGCGGTGGGCAGCCAGATTTCGAATGCGATCGACCGAACGCTGTTGTATGAGGAGACGCGGCAGGCGTATGACAACTTGCGGCGGACGCAGGAACAACTACTGCACAGCGAAAAGATGGCTGCGGTTGGGCAGTTGATTTCGGGCGTTGCGCACGAGCTAAACAACCCTTTGACCGCGATTCTGGGCTACAGCCAGCTGCTGACGGCGAGCCCGGACGTCGGCCCACAGGGCATCGAGTATTCGGACAAACTGTACAAGCAGGCGCAGCGCACGCACCGCATCGTGCAAAATTTGCTGAGTTTTGCACGACAGCACAAGCCCGAGCGCGTCGCGGTGCACGTGAACCAAATCCTGGAAGAGACACTGGCGCTTCGCGATTACGACCTACGGATGAAAAATATTCGCGTTCACCTGGAGCTCGCGCCGGATTTGCCGGTGACGGCCGCGGATCCGCACCAATTGCAGCAGGTATTTTTGAACATGGTGAACAACGCGGTCGATGCGATTTTGGAAGCGGCAAGCGACGGCGATCTGTGGGTGCATACGGGATTGCGAGGGGACCGCTTGGTCGTGGAGTTCACCGACAACGGGCCCGGAGTGCGAGAACCGTCGAAGGTGTTCGATCCGTTTTACACGACCAAGCCGGTGGGAAAGGGAACAGGACTCGGGCTCAGTATTTGCTACGGGATTGTGACCGAACACGGCGGAACGATACGCGTGCGAAATGTGCAGCCGCACGGGGCCGCATTCACGATTGAAATGCCGTTCCAGGCGCCGGCGGGCGCCCGGACTTCCACGATAGGGAATGCATCGGCCGCAGCGCGCGAGGGACGAATCCTTTTGATCGATCAAGATCTGTCGGTACTTGAAGCGGTAGGGGCGATCTTGCGCGGGCGGAGTCACCATGTGAGCACGGCGGCCAGCTTTGCGGCCGCACAACAAGAGCTGCGGAACCATGAGTACGACCTGATTGTCGCGGATTTGCAGGTTTGCGAAAACGCCGGCAATGGTGGAATGAGGTCGTGGCTGCGAAGGCACAAGCCGAGCCTCAGCCAACGGGTCATATTGATGCGATCGTCGACGCCATCGCGGCCGCAGAGCGACGAGACGCAGGGCGCAATTCAGATTTTGCAGAAGCCCTTCAAGGCGGGAGAGTTGTTGGCCGTGATCGAGTCGGCGCTAAACGACGCCAGCCCCGTTTCCGTCGAACGGTGACGAAGTACCCCTGACAGCAAGAGCGGCGCGCTCGCCGAATTCCTTCATCGACGTTTCCATCTGAATCGACAATTGACTGACCATCTGGCTCAAAAGGTTGAGCTGCGCAAGCGGCACGAAGCCGTAGGAGAAGCCAAGCCTGATGGCGTAGTAGCGGGCCATGAATTCGGCGGTGAGCCAAACGCGTTCAAACTCCTGGCCGATACCGACGGTCCGGGAGAGAGCCGCGACGGCTTTCGCAATTTTGGAGAGCCGCTCGAAGTCGTTGCGGAGGTGGTCGAGATAGAGGAGAACGACTTTGCGACGTTCCTTGTGAATGCGGTCGCGCAACTTGGGGGGACTGCGTCTTGCCAGGAACTCGAGATCTTCCCGCGAAGACGCCTGGCGGATCAGAGAAAAATAAGTGGAGTGGCGGCGCCCCGGCTGCTCGAGAGAATCTAGATTGAAATTGCCGCGCGATGCGCGACGGGGGCCGCGAAGGGCCCAGCCCAAGGCCGCGAGAAGAACGGCGGCGACCGTACCGAAGGCGATAAGAGTGGGAGTCATGGCTGCGTAACTTCCTTCCGGAAGAACTTTCGAAGGACATCGTTGATCTCGCGGAGACGGGAGTTGAGCTTAGACGAGAGTTGGTCGTAGGATTCCTGGTCGGGAGTCGGTGGTCCGGGCCGTTGAGCGAGAGCGCGCACGGGATGGCGGAGGGCTACGGTCCACATCACAAGAACAGAGGAAAAGATCAACATCTCGGAATTGTTCCAGACGTCGGCGTATGCCTTCAAATGCTGCAGATACTGCACTTTGAGCAATGTATCGCAGACGATCACGCCGCAGGAGTAGATACAGAAGCCACCGAGAAGGGACTTGTATACCGGATCGATCGAAATCGCGTAGTAACGGACCAACAGAAGGCAGGAGATGATGGCGACCGAGAAGGTGAGATGGTAGCCGCGGTCGGCGCTCATGACACCCCACCCACTGGATTTGTCAGCCGTAGCCCACGAATAAACGACGACGACAGTAGCCGCAACGGCGATCAACCGCCAAGCCAGGGCCCAGATACCCGGATAATCCCAAAGAGCGCGATGCAAAAGCTCGGTGGAGGCGAGAGTCCCAGCGAACATGGTGATCGCCTGCGAGGTCCAAAAAATCTTGAAGCTGGTTTGAGAGCCGAAGCCAGCCATGGGATAAACGACCATGAGCAGCGCCGCCTGGCAAAGGTTCAAGAAGATGTACGAGGTGAACAGCGGCAGAGTGCGGTAATGGCGTTTGGCGATGAGAAGTCCAAAAATGGACAGCTGAAGGAGGATGGCTGCCGCCCACGCGTAACGGAGGAAAGTAGACAAACTCGTCACGACCAGGAATGCTACCAGATTGGAAACTAAAGAATAAGGTCAAAGATAAGGCAGAGAAATGGAATATCGGGAACCATGGTGGGACCGAAGATGCGCTCATGACTCGAATGCATTCATCCTTGACCACAGCAGCAGTCTTCAAGCTGCCGGCTGTCCAGGTACCGAAAGGCGGCGCGGGCCGCCGCACTCCACAGACTCTTCGTTCCTGCTGTGTTCCAGGTGTTGGTTTTTCGGCGCACGAACCCGAGGATCGGAAAAGAGAAGTCAGGATTCGAATCGCAATTCCAAGAGAAAAAATCCCACAGCTCGCGTAGATGCGAGCTGTGGGACCAGACGTTGGCAAAGTGAATCATCACGGCGCGAAGTGGATTTGCGCGTAGGCGGCGCAATCGGAGCCTCGGCTCTCCATTTTGCTACGCGATGAACGCGTGTGGTACCGGAGGAGGCCCCGGCGATCCTGCGGCCACCAGTTCTGGCTGAGATTGGAACCACGGAGTTGGCACTGGCGGCGGCCCGGGCGACCCGGCCGCGACAAGGGTGGACTCTGCGATAGCATGTGGCCCCGGCGGCGGTCCTGGTGATCCGTCGGCCGCGAATGTGGAATAGCCACTGGCGTGATGGTTTAGCGTTGCATTGACGGTGCCTAGAACCGGGAGTACGATCAGCAGCGCCAACGCCAAAATCAAGGCGTCTACAGCTTTTGCATTCATGGAAGACTCCTCCTGCGGGCAAGCGTGGGAGGAGGCGCGTGGAACTGAATTTCGGGGCGAGAAACGTTCTGTCTACGGAACGGCTGGATCAGAAAATGGGAACCATTACGCAGCTGCAGCAGAACCGGAGAGTGATTCAAGACTTCACGGTTCGGACGCTCGCGGTGATTCCGGGGGATTTTGGGCGCCTTACGTATTTGGCGTCATTGCGCGATTTATCGAGCGGGCGGTACGGACACGAAGGGCTTTTGGCCGTTTACCGGCCAGAATCGGTGCAACAGGCTTTGGCACAGTGCCACGAGGAAATTTTTGAGCGGATTCTGGAATCGAGCCTGGAACGGCAGGAAACCGATCTGCGGCGGCATTTAGAAGGGATGGAACAAGGCTTGTGCGTTGCGGTGTCGCACTGGCTGAAGCTCGAGGCGTACCGGAACCTGATACCCACCGAGGCCCCCGATTATCTCAAGGAGCTTTTTTGCTCGAATACCCGCGCTCTGCTTGAGATTCTTGCGGGGGAAAACTGCAAGGATCGTTGAAGCGGGTGACGATCCCGATGACCCGGCCGACAATTTCGGCCTCGTCGGGGAATTCCCAGGATTCGGGAGCGCAGCGCGACAGCGGGTGAGGCTGCATCACCAGTCGCGCGCCGACCTGATAGAACCATCCACAGCGGTAACCGCCCCGTATCTCCACAAAATACATCGGGCGATCGTATTCGGTCGACCAGTCGGTTTCTTCGATGTCACGCAGGGTGACGTCGACAAGCACGATGCTGCCCGGGCGAAGGAGCGGCATCATGCGGCGGTCGGTGAGGCCAATGTATCCATAGCGATGGCGGTCGTCGGTGATGTTGAGGGCGCCTTCGAAACGGCCCCATTTTTCGATCATGCGGGAGAGAAATTCGGTGCGACGGGGGTCGAAGGCGGGGTCGAAGTGGATCGGGATGCGCAGCGAGGCTGGCGGAGCCATGAGGTGGCTCTGAGGAGCGTGAAAGACGGCGGCGTCCCCGAAGAATTCGTCGATGGGGACCTCGTACCAGCGGAAGATGTCGAGCGGATTGAGGTGATAGACGACGGCGAGGGTGTAGATCTTGTGGAGGCTGGGGACGACACCGTGATTTTCGATGTCGGCGAGGCGGCTGATGTGAAGGATGAACTCGGACCGGCCGCGCTGCGCAGCGAGCTCAAGGCTGGACCGTTCCACATCGCGATAGGTCAAACCGAGACGTTCACGCACCTGACGCAAGCAAAGGCCGGGGACCATGGTTTCCTTAGGAGGGCCAAAAACTATAGGAAGGGTACAACAGAATTACCAGCTTGTTAAAGATTCGGAACAGCACCTGAAGCGGAGATGGTGGAAAAAATTCTGAATTGTTGTGGATCGTTCGCGGGGGAACGGGGTGAATTGCCCGCTGAGGAGTGTTGCGTCGGGCGCGCTCAAATGGGGAATCTGTTATCCTCCAAAGACCATGGTGCTCCGCCAAAAATTCATGCAATGGGTGGTTTTTACGCTGATCGTGATGTGTTTCGGGCTTTGTTCCGTGGTGGATTTGACGGCGCAGCAGGTGGCTTCTGCACCGGGGACGGCGAAGCAGGGTGCGGCGGCCGGTGCTGCGGTTGCGGGATCAACGAATGCGGAATTTGCGGCGGCGGCGGATGAAGTTTTGGAGCAGATGAGCGAGATTACCGGACTGAAATTGCTGACGCCGCTGAAGAAGAGCTTGAAGTCGCGCGAGCAGATTCGGGCTTACGTTGTGAATGAGATGAAGGAGGATAAGGACGAGGCGGAGCGGTATGCGGGGCAACGGAGCGCGGAGGCCTTTGGTCTGCTGCCGAAGGGATTTGATCTGGATTCGTTCATGATTGATCTGTTAACGGAACAGATCGCGGGGCTGTACGATCCGAAGACGCATGAGTTTTATGTGGCGGACTGGATTCCGGCGACGGATCAGAAGATGGTGATGGCGCACGAGCTGACGCACGCGTTGCAGGATCAACATTTTAAAATCGATAGTTGGGTGAAGGCGGCGCGGCCGAACGATGACGCGGAGTTGGCTCGCGAATCGGTGCTGGAAGGCAGTGCGATGGCGGCGATGGTGGATTATTTGCTGGCGGGGACGGGGAGGTCGCTGCAGGATTTGCCGGACATCGATCCGTCGATGCTCGTTGGCGATATGGAAAGCACGCCGATGTTGAAGAAGGCTCCGGCGTTTTTGAAGGATGCGCTGGTGTTTCCGTATCTGGATGGGCTGAATTTTTCGGCGGCGGTGGTGCGGCCGAATGGGTGGGGGGCGCTGGCGGGAGTGTTTGCGAAGCCGCCGGTTTCGACGCAGCAGATTATGCATCCGGCGCTGTATGCGTCGTTTCGAACGCCACCTCAGGCGGAGTTGCCGGTGGGCGTAATGGAGAAAGAGTTGGGAGCGGATTGGACGAAGCTGGAAGATAACTTGATGGGGGAGTTTGGGTGGAAGGAAGTGTTGAAGCAGTTTTTGGGGGAAGAGCGGGCTACGCCGCTGGCTGCGGGATGGAGCACGGATCGGTATCTTGTTTTTGAGCAGAAGAAGACTAAGAAATTAGTTTTAGTGACGCGGTTGGATTTGGCGGATGAGCGGGCGACTTCTCGATTTTTTGCGGCTTATGCGGAGGCATTGGGGAAGAAGTATGAGAAGCGGACCGAGGAGAAACGCGATGGGGATTTTTTTTCGTTTGAGAGTGCGGATGGTGGAGTGTTTTTTCGGTGTGCGGAGACCAGTTGCGTGAGTTTGGAAGGGGTGGGCAAGGCGGTGTTTGAGAAGTTGAATAAGGGGTTGAATTGGGATGTGGCGCCGGGGAAGGACGCGGAGAAGACTTCGGTGACGCAGCGGCGAGAGACGGGCGCGCGCGTGCGAAGGAGTTCGTTGGTGCAGTAGTGTGAGTTCGACCGTTGGTTGCTTGTGAGTTTGAAGTAGCGAGGCTTAAGCCACGATTCCTTCAAGGGCTGCCCCCCTCACCCAGACGCAGGTCGGAGCTAACGCTCCGACCTGCAATTCACTGCTCTCGGAGCTGAAGTTCCGTGCCGAACATTGCGGCGCGCGATTTAATTCGTGCGCTGAAGGGCCAGCAGCGTTAGGTCGTCGGTTGGTCTTGATCCTGCCGTGAAGAGTTGAAGATCCGAAAGACAATTTGAGATTAGGTCGGCGGGCGCTTTTTTGGCGTGGGTGTCGGCTACTGCTTTGACGCGGTGTAGGCCGTATTCTTCGCCGGCTGGGTTGCGGGATTCGGTTAAGCCGTCGGTGTAGACGAACAGGGAGTCGCCAGATTCGATCGGGAAATTGAAGACGGGGAAGTTGGCGCTGGCGAACATGCCCAGCGGGACGCCGGTGGCGCCTTGGGATTTTGTGCCGGTGGCGCAGAGATGGAGGAGCGGGAGGTGGCCGGCGCTGACGAATTCGATCGCGCCGTCGCGTGTAGCGCGGCCGACTACCAAGGTGGCGAATTGGCCAGCCATGGTGCTTTCGGCGAAGATGCGGTTTGCGGCTTCGACCATGCGGTCGAGTGGGAGTTCGGCGTCGGCGAGGCTGCGGAAGGTGGCGTGGAGATGGCTCATGAGCATGGAAGCGGCGATGCCTTTGCCGGAGACGTCGCCTAGAAGGAAGACCAGACCGGATTTTGATTCGAAGACGTCGCAGTAATCGCCGCTAACTACGCCTGCAGGGGAGTAATGATAGTGGACGTGCCAGCCTGCGGGCGCGAAGTTACGCGAGGGGAGAAGAGTCTGTTGGATTCGGGCGGCTAGTTTTAGATCGCCTTCCAGGGCGCGGCGTTCTTCGATGTTGAGATCGTCGAGGCAGAATTGCGCTAGGGGATTGGCTAGGAGGCGGTCGGCTTCGATGGGTTCGTGGCAGGTCTTGCAGATGCCGTAGGTGCCGGCGTCCATGCGGGCTAGGGCCGCGTCGACTTCGTTTAGGAGGCTGGAGAGCGCGGCGTCGGCTTCGGTTTGCGAGCGGATTGCGGATTCGAGGCGGTTGTGGCGGCGGGTTAGTTCGGTGCGGAGATAGGTTTGTTGTGCTGTGGCCATGGATGTACCTGATGAAGTTTGCTGGATTGTTGCGGAAGATTCCATCCGGTTTCTCTCTTTAAAACTAAATTTTCTTGGCCCGACTTGCTAGCGCGTTCCGGCGATTGCGATGCGTGTCCGTTTGTTCGTTGCGGACGGAACGGGCCTCGCCTGCAAGAGCGGTAGTTTGGCGGCTGCCCGGGCCGGAAAGCTGATTCGATGTTGGAGCCGGGTGACGCGATTCAGGAACTTTTGTTCGAGTTTGCCGATGCGGGGGGAGGCGTAGGGATCGCGATTGGCGATGCGGAGACAGGCGAGTTTGGATTGGGCTAGGCGGGCGAATTCCAAGGCGCGCTCGAAATTTTTGATGCGGCGTTCGTAGTGGGAGGCTAGCTGTTCGCAGGCGTGGATCGCGTCGACTAGGTCGGAGGTGGCGTGGGATTCGGCGGCTAGCTCGTGCCAGAGTTTGGCGGCGCCTTCGAAATCGCCGCGGCGTTTGGCGTGGTGGGCTAGTTCGCGGCGGGCTTTGGGGCGATGTTCGGCGGGGAGGCCGAGAGTGAGCGCGTTTGAGCAGGCGGCCTGGGCGCCATCTCGGTCGCCGCGTTTGTGGAGGAAACGGGAGACGCTGAACAGGTCGAGACTTTCAACGGCGGTCGTGGGCGACGAGATGAGATGGGGCGCAGGGGTGTTGGTCAAAAGCGGCGCGGGGGCGCCGCACTCCACATACGAGGCGCGCAAGTTTGCGGCGGCGAGTAGGGCGTCGATTCTTGAGAGGATTGCGGCCAGGCCGCGGAGGTCCATTTGATTGTGGCGGATTACGGCGGCTAGGGGTTCGGCGGGGCCGCCGCGAAGATAGTCGAAATAGTGTTGGGGGACCAGGGAGGAGAGGACGTCTTCGTCGCGGTGCCAGCCTAGGCGGGGGGCGTCCAGGACGTGGCGTTCTAGTTCGACGAGGCGGACCGAGCCCAGGCGAAGTTTCCAGAGGGCGCGCGACGGGTGGAGGAGGTCGAGATGCGCGGCTAATTTTGGCGTGGCGATGGCGCGGGTCATGGTGAAGCGATTTTCTAGGAGCGGCCAGTCGAAGGATTTGCCGTTGAAGCTTACCAGGACGGGGCGCTCGGCCAGGCGCGCGGAGAGTTCGTGAAGGATGGAATGCTCTTCGTGAAAGTCGCGCATGAAAAGTTGTTCGACTTGGAGGCCGCCGGAATCCCACCAGGCTAGACCGATCAGGAAAGCGTAGGTTCCTGTGCCACCCGAGAGGCCGGTGGTTTCGGTATCGAGGAAGAGCCACTTGGTGGGATCGGAGAGAGCCGCTAGCGTGCGCTTGCTTTGAGAAACATCGCGCGAGCGACAGAGGAGATCGAGCGTGGTGCTGGAGGCTTCGAAAAATTCGGGCGAGGAATACCAGTTGCTGACCGAGACGTGATCGCCGTAGCGATTGGAAGCGATGGCCGCGCCGACGAGATGAGAGAGTGCGTCTTCCTCTTCGGGGGCGCGACGCGTCGCGGGGCGAAGTTGCGTCGCTGTGCGCGCTGGTTTCAGTGCGGAGAGGCGCGAGAATTTGTCGGCTAGGCTCGGCATTTAGGCACACAACCTGTCGAGGATTGCTAGGGCGGCTTCTTTTGCGCGAGGCGCTAGATCGCCTGCGGGGCCAACGCAGGAAGGGCAGCCTTGTTCGCAGGTGCAATTGGTGATGAGTTCGCGCGTTTGGGAAATAAGGAGGGCGTGTGCGCGGAAGAGCGGTTCGGAAAATCCGATGCCGCCGGGATAGGCGTCGAAGAGGTAGAGATTTGGCTCGAAGAATTCTTTGGCGTTGGGTTTGACGGCGTCTTCCAGGCGCATGGAGACGATGGATTCGTTTGACTCGCCGGGTGACGGCGGGTTTTCGCCGATGGCGGTGCCGAGGTCGCGGCGGTCGCACATCAGAAGCAAGGTGGCCACGGACTCGAGGGCGTGGAGGAGGCCGAACATTCCAGACTGGCGTTCGCTGATCGTGTAGGGGAGCGATTCGAGAAGCCGGCGCTCGAGCGTGATCCAGTACGACGTGGTGTGCATTTCGTTTTCGGGGAGTTGGAGATCGCCGGCGCCGATATTTTCGTTGGTGAAGAATTTAATTTTCTTGAAGCCGACGACTTGCGAGCGAACTAGAACGTCGCCGTGGGAGCGCATCTCGGCTACATTGGGATTTTCTTCGCTGGCGCGGGATTGCTGCGCGATTTCGAGGACGCGAACTTGCGTGTAGCGGATGGCGTCGGTGTAGTAATCGACGTCGACTTGTTTTACGTAGGCTTTGCGTTCTTTGAAGTCGAGATGTTCGACGTGATATTGCTGCGCGCCGTGGAGATAGACGGCTTTTTCGTGGACGGTGGTGAGCGCGCTGGAGAAATCGACTTCGCCGATGACTTCGGGCTGGCCGGTGATGTCGATGATGATGAAATTATCGCTGGTGACGGAGCGGAGGCTGACGGTGTCGGCCGGGTAGGCTTCCTGCGTCCAGTGAAAATGATCGCCGGCGCGATGGAGGAAACCGGCTTCGGCCATGCGGGCGCAGAGATCGGGGACATCGACTTCGCCGAAGGATTCGCCGGGGGCGATGGGAAGTTCGAACGCGGCGCACTTCAGATGATTGACTAAGGATTTCTAGATTGTCGGGCTGGATGAAGGCGTGTTCGGGGGTGTTGCCGAAGAAATAGTCGGGATTGCGGACGATGAACTGGTCCAGTGGTGCGGATGACGCGACCATCACCGCACAGGAGCTGCCGCTGCGACGACCGGCGCGTCCTGCGCGCTGCCATGTCCCAGCAATCGTGCCGGGATAGCCTGCCATGACGACGGTGTCGAGCGAGCCGATGTCGATGCCGAGTTCCAGGGCGCTCGTGGAAACTACGCCGCGGATGCGGCCGTCGCGGAGGCCGCGTTCAATTTCGCGGCGCTCGCCGGGGAGGTAGCCGCTGCGGTAGCCGCGGATGGTTTCGGGTTTGCCGGGGAGTTGCGGGTTGGCTTTTTGGAGATAGGTGAGGAGGAGTTCGGTGTGTAGGCGGGAATTGGCGAAGACCATCGTCTGCAAATTGTTTTTGAGGAATTCCTGGGCCACGCGGGAGGATTCGTTGAGATAGCTGCGGCGAATACCGAGCGCGCGGTTGACGACGGGAGGATTGTAGAAGATGAACGTTTTTTCGGCGGATGGCGCGCCGTTGGCGGTGAGGACTTCGACATCGCTTTCGATGAGGCGCGAGGCGAGATCGCCGGGGTTGGCGATGGTGGCCGAGCAGCAGACGAATTGCGGTTCGCGGCCGTAGAAGCGGGCGATGCGGCGGAGGCGGCGCAGGACGTTGCAAACATGGCTGCCGAAGACGCCACGATAGGCATGGAGTTCGTCGATGACGATGTAGCGGAGATTTTCGAAGAGGCGCGTCCAGCGGGCGTGCTGCGGAAGGATGCCGGCGTGGAGCATGTCGGGATTGGTGAGGACGAGGTGGCCTTTTTCGCGGATGGCTTTGCGGGCGTCGCTGGGTGTGTCGCCGTCGTAGGTGAAGACGCCGAAGCGATTGTCGAGGCGGGTGTTTAGATCGTGGAGTTCAGCGAGTTGATCTTGCGCGAGGGCTTTGGTGGGGAAGAGATAGAGGGCGCGGGTGTCGGTGTCTTCGAGGATGGCGTTGAGGATGGGGAGGTTGTAGCAGAGGGTTTTGCCGGAGGCGGTGGGGGTGACGATGACGATGTTTTTCCCGGCGTGGACGGATTCGGCCGCTTCGGATTGGTGCGAGTAGGGGTGGTGAACATCTTTTGCGGCGTAGGCGGAGATGAGTTCTGGGCGTAGCCAGCTGGGGAAGGCGGTGTAGTCGGCGCCTTTGGCGGGGAATTGGCGGACGGTGGTGATGATCTGGCCGGTGGGGTCGCGATCAAGAAAATTCTTGACGACGGAGCTGGCGCGGGTGGAGGAAGCGAGCGAGGAGTGTTCGGCGCGGGAAACGGCGAAGGAACTGGACATGTTGGGTGCGCCTCCTCGATGATGCCAAAATGACGGTTCGCCTTTTGTTCGCTAAGCTAGCATGGGGGCTTGCGAGGCGCAACGGGGAAGTTCGCTATTGTTTCGACGGCGAAGAGAAAGCGTAACTGTGAGGTTCGGTTTAGCAGATGGATTAAGCGATTGGCGGGCCGCAGGTGATTGAGCAATTCGCCACACGCTAAATTGAATTCATGTGTTTTGTTCTGTACGTTGGAACGAGTCGTCCGTTATCGCCGCGGAAGTTCGATAAAGACTCTGCCGACTTGCCTGTGGAATCGCTAACCGAACGCGATGCTGCAATCTGGAAGCACTTCGGCAGTCCCGAAGTTCAATACGTTGGTTCCTCGTCTGGTTGTGGGTGTGACTTTCCTCACCCGACGTTTCAGGGATGGGGATGCCCGAGATGGATTACCAACCGGAAGGCAAGAAGGACGAGTTGGATATTGCTCGGGAGAATTCCGAGCGGCGGAATTGCGAGTCTCTTGCTGCGCTTCTGCGAACGACGGGTGACCAAGTGGTCGAACTTTATGGCGTATGGGACGGGGATTTTGCGAAGCGCCGAAGGTTGCCGAAACGATTTCGATTGCCAGCCTGGTTGATGCAGGGTTTTGTTTTCAAGAGCAAGGCTTCTCTAGAGTTTTCCTCGAACCGTAAATCTTAAGTTCTGATTCATCGCACATTGGTAGCACGGATCGGTGTTTGCGCGTTGTTGAGGGCGCGGGCGCGGCGGCCACAGAGATCGGAGAAAGAGTCTCAGAGATGCGAGGTCGTTACGGCTTGAGGCGGAGGATTACGATGGCGCCGACGGCGAAGAGAGCGGCCGAGGTGGCGAAGGCCGCTTGGACGGAGATGGTGCTCCAGAGTGCGCCGACCAGTAGGCTGGATGTGAAATCGCCGGCGGCGTTTACTGCGGCCAGGGTTCCGAACGCCATGCCGTGTTGGTCTTTGGGGACGAGCTCGGCGGCTACGGAATCTTCTAGAGCTTCTTCGGTGCCGACGTAGAGGCCGGCTAGGGCGGAGATGACTCCCAGGAGCGTGAGTGAGCTTGTGTTGGTGCAGAGCAGGAGGGCGGTCACTACCGCCAGGCCGTAGCCTGCGGCTAGGACGAATTTTCTTTGGCGTACGTGGTCGCTGATCCAGCCGCTTGTGTAGGCGCTGGCGGCGTAGAAGGCGTTATGGAGAGTGTAGAGGGCTACGGCGATGCTTGCGGCGCGGGCGGCGCCGTGTTGCGCGGCGAGGGCGCGCGTCGCGTAGAGGATGAGCATTGTGTGGGAGAAATCGCCGGCGCCGAAGATGCCTACGCCGACTAGGAAGCGGCGGAAGGGAAGTGGGAGAAGGCGGAGTCCGGCGACGAAGGTGCGGCGGGGGCGGGATTCGATCGGGCGTTCGCGGACGAGGAGCCAGAACAAGGCGACGGCCGCTAGGCCGGGGAGGAGCGTCCAGAGAAAGACCTGGCGGTAGGAGTGATTGGTTTGTTGGAGGAGCCAGAGCGCGGTTAGGGGGCCGGCGATTGCGCCGATCGTGTCCATTAGGCGTTCGAAGCCGAAGGCGCGGCCGTAGGCGCCGGGTGGGACGTCGGCTGCTAGCAAGGCTTTTTTTGAGGGGCTGCGGACGCCGCGACCTAGCCATGCGACGCTGCGGCCGAAGAGGATGTGATAGGCGTGGGTGGCGAAGGCGAAGGATCCGGTGGCCAGGGCGGTCACGGCGTATCCGAAAACGGCTAGGGGCTTACGTTTGTGGAGGCGGTCGGTGTAGTGGCCTGCGGCTAGTTTGGTGAAGCTGGAGAGGCCGTCTGCGATGCCTTCGATGGCGCCTAACCATGCGGGGCCCGCGCCGATCAGCGCTAAGAAGGCGGGGAGGATGGCGGTGGCGGTTTCGTGGCTCCAGTCGGAGAAGAGACTGGTCAGGCCGACGCCTAAGACGGTGCGGTTGAGCCATTTTTGATTGGGGGCGGCCATTGCTCGATCAAACGTGGGCTGCAGTATTGCCGAGTTTAGATAAACTTTCGATGAATGACGTCGTTCGTTGTGACGCGGTGTGGGTGCGTGTTTGTGCGTGAGGCATCGTGATGCGGATCGCGATTGTGTCGGATGTTCACGGGAATCGGCGGGCGTTTGAGGCGGTGCTGGCGGATTTGCGTGAGGTGGCGCCGGATCGTGTTGTGCATGGCGGGGATTTGGCGGCGGGCGGATCGCATCCGGCGGAAATTGTGGATCAGATTCGTTCGCTGGGTTGGCCGGGAGTTTGTGGGAATACCGATGAAATGTTGCGGGATCCGGAACAGTTGACGGAGTTTGCGGCGACGCTGCCGCCGTTGGCCCGAGTGTTTGGGATGGTGGGCGATGCGATTCCGTGGACGGTGGCGCAGTTGGGTGAGGAGCGATTGCGGTGGCTTGCGGCGCTGCCGAGGGAATTTGTTCATGAAGGATTTCGGTTGGTGCATGCGAGTCCGGGGGATTTGTGGAGGTGTCCGGCCCCGGGTGCTGGCGAGGAGGAGTTGCGGCGAGTTTATGGCGGGCTTGGGGTGGGGATTGTGGTTCATGCGCATGTGCATGTGCCGTATGTGCGGAAATTTGAGGGCTTGATTGTGGCGAATACAGGGAGCGTCAGCCAATCGCATGACGGGGATACACGGGCGTCGTATCTGCTGATGGATGGGGACGAGTTGGCAATTCGGCGGGTGGTGTATGACGTGGGCGCGGCGGCAGAGGATGTGGCGCGCTGCGGAGTGCCGCATGGGGACTGGATGGCGAAGATACTTTTGGCGGGGCGGTATGTTGCGCCGGAGTAGATCTTTACGCCAAGTACGATTGTGAGCGGCGGTGTGAGAAAAAGAAAAGGATTTGCCCCAAAGGCACAGAGCAAAAGAGGCCGTAGAGAATGGCATCAATATGCTGCGCGTTATTTTTTTGCGGCGCGGTAAAGGATTACGCGAACTTTTTCTAGCGTGATCAGGCCGCCGTCGACCATTTCGTCGAGGCGGGGCAAGATTGCTTCGATGCGGTCGGTAGCCTCGATGACTTCGAGGATGATGGGCAGGTCCTGCGACATGCGCAAGAGCTTGTCGGTGTGGAGGATGCTGGATCCGCCGAAGCCTGCGACGCCGCGCAGGACTGTCGCGCCGGAGAAGCCTTCTTTGCGGAGCATTTGGATGATGGCTTCGTGGAGCGGCTTGCCCTGCCATTTGTCGGACTCGCCGGTGTGGATGCGCATCAGAGTTCTTTCGCCTTCGAATTTTTCGTGAGCCATGGGAGTGACCTCGCTGCGTTTGCGGTGGCGAACGCGTTTCGTAAGAATTAAAAACTAAAATTTGTTTGCCAGACGGATGCCCGCGACCGAAAGCAGCAGGCCGATGACTACACTGGCGGTAACGTAGCTGGTGGCCGGGAGCCACTCGCCGTCTTCCAGCATTTTGGCGGTTTCCCAGCCGAAACTGGAGAACGTAGTGTAGCCGCCGAAGAAACCGACGGTGATGGCGACGCGCCAATCGGGGGAGATCATCATGCGGTTGAGGGTGAGTTGGCCGATGAGCCCTAAGAGGAAGCATCCGGTGAGATTAATGAGCAGGGTGCCCCAGGGGAATGTGGTGCCGGTGCCGACTTGCACTACGCCTTGGATGCCGTAGCGCAGGAGGGTGCCGGCCGCACCGAAGATGGCGATTAGGGTTAGGCGCATTGCTGCTCCGATCGTTTTAGTGGCGCACTTGCTCTGCTGGCGCTTCGCGCGTTGCCGTGCTGGCGCGGCAAACAAAAAAACTCCTGGAGCCGTATGGCTGCCAGGAGTCATCAGTCCGCGAAGACTGTTCGTGGACGGTTTGGGCGAACTCCATCGCCGCAGTTTGGTTTGCGTGGGTAGTTTAGCGGCGGAGCGGGTTAGGGCACAAGAGTCAGGTGGGTGGGGATTGCGGGTTTGTTACGTTGCGTTGGACTCAGAGTAAGACAGCCAAGAGCAGTGCCCGCGAGGCTTGCGCGATCGACCTTGCGGACGTGGGGCGCAGCGGTGCTGCGCCCGTACATCTCGCGGCGGCGTGATGATGGTTAGAAGTGGAAGTGGTAGCGAACTTGGACAAAGAGTTCGCGGGGGTTTAGGTAGTGGGTGCCACCGAAGGTGAAGCTGTTGTCGAGTAGGACGCGGCGGTTGGCTACGTTGATGCCGTTTAGGCTGACCGAGAAACGTTCGCCGAACGATTTGCTTAGCGTGAGGTCGAAGGTGGTGTGACCGGGTAGATGCGCGTTCGGGTCGGGTGGGGAGTTGCCGTTGGTGAAGCCGGAGGCGTAGTAGACGTCGGTTGAGACGTAGGAGCGCCAGGGGAGAGTCCATTGGCCGCCGATGTGGAGCGTGTTGCGCTGATCGTGATCGAGGAGGGCGAAGCCATCACCGAAGGAGAAGTCGGTGAGGCCGCCGTTGATGTTGCCGAAGGCTAGCGCTAGCTGGTTGGAGTAGGTGAGATAGATTTGCCCGCGATTGTGGATGCGCGGGGAACGGAGAGTGAGTTCCCAGCCGTTGATGCGCGCGCCTTGAATGGTGATGGGGAAGAAGACGTCGGAATTGTTGAGATTGTTGTGGTCGAAGAAATTTGTGGCGCGGGTTAGGAAATTGTCGGCGTCGATGGTCCAGCCACGGAATGGAATGGTGACGCCAAACTGATGCTCTTCGTCGCGTTCGCCGTGCAGCGGAATGAAGCCGAGGTTTTGCTGAGTGACGAAATCGATGAGTGGGCCGGAGACGGTGTCGAGCGGCGGCGCTTGATAGAAGTGGCCATAGAATCCGCGGAAAACCCAATTTAATTTCGGGATTCGAATGGATGCGCCGAAGCGCGGGCTGGTGGCGTTTTCGACTACGCCGCCGGAGAAGTGCGTCTGCCGGACGCCTGCGTTGAGCGTGAGCCAGGGTGCGACACGGAATTGGTCTTCGGCGTAAACGCTGGCGAGGCTGCCGTCGGGATTGGATTTCACCGGCGGTTCGAGGTTGGGGGCGCTGCCGTCGTTGAAGATTAAGCCGAAGAGTTGCGTGTCTTGTTGGGCGAAGCCGTAGAAGCCGGCGCGGAGATTGTTGCGGTCTTTCACCCAAGCCAATGCGGCTTGGCCGCCTTCGTACTTGGAGGAGCGGTTTTCGGTTGTGTTGCTTGGCAAGTCCAGCGGGCTGCCTGCGTAGTTGGCGCTGTTGTAGTGGAAGAAGGGGGAGACGGTGAGCAGGAGTCCGGGATTGATCGTGCGAACCCAGGAAAAGGTGACGAAGGAATCGTTTTCGCGATTTGTGTCTTTTAGGAATTGGCCGGCGGTGTCGGGATCGTTGGGATCGAAGGGAACCTGATAGAAATCGCGACGGACTTGCGCGACGACGCGGAATTGATCGTTGGCGTCGAGGTTGTACAGGAGCGAGGTGAACCCGCCGATACCGTTGGCAGCGTCGTGGATCACGGCGGACGTCGGCGTTTGCAGGCCGAGGTTGGTGCGATTGCCGTTGACACTGGCGTAGTAGGCGAATTTGTTGGTGTGGCCGCCGAAATTTAATTGATCGTCGGTCTGGTAAAAGTTGCCCGCGCTGAGGACGAGTTCGGCTTCGTTGTTGAGTTCGAAGCCGGTGCGCGGGGCGACGTTGAAGATGCCGTAAGTACGGTCGCCGTAGTCGGCGGAGTAGCTGCCGCGCTGGGCTTCGAGTGTGTCGATGTCTTTGGGGTCGATTTGCGGGCCGAGGTTGCTGGCGATGTTGGTGTTGGGGATGGGGACGCCGTCGATGAGCCAGCTGACTTGGTGGCCGCCGCGGATGTGGAGTTGGTCGTGGGTGACGTAGGCGCCGGGTGTGAAGTCGGTGATCATCGCGAGGCTGTTCGTGCGCGAGGCGCCAGGGGTTTGAGTGATCTGTTCGCGATCGATGAGGGTTGTGGGAGTGACCGATTCGGTTTGTGCGGGGGCGGAATCGGCGGTGACTTCTACGGATTGGTTTTGAGATTCGATGTGGAGTTCGAGATGGAGGATTGGGGCGGTGCCGGAGAGGACCGTCACGTTTTGTCGGGCGGTTTCGAATCCGGATTGGGAGACGGTTACTGAATATTCGCCGAGCGGAACGGCGTCGAAGTGGAATTGGCCTTCGTCGTCGGTTTGGATGGTTTGGGTGTAGGCGGATCTTTTCGCTTGGAGAGTTACGGTTGCGTTGGTCACCGGGCGATGTTGCGGGTCGTGGACGATGCCACGGACTGTGCCGAAAATTGTGGCTAGCGCGGGGGTTGCTAACAAGAGCAGAAGAGCTGAGAACCGAAAGACGCGTCGCATGAAAATCGTTTCTCCTCGATGGGTATCGGCGCGATCTGGGATCGCGGAAGAGGAATGGAACAGACTTACAGAAAATTTGGGCGGTGCTGTGCTACAGGAGTGAAGCGAGTCGAGGAGGGGGAGAAGCGGGTTCGATGGCGCGAGGACTTTCGACGGGCTTTTTTGTTTCGGCGGCGCGCGTTGCGACGACGGATGTCATTGTGAATGCGGGCGGCGGCATCACGAAGGCCATTGCTGTTACGGCGGGCTTGGTGGTGTCCTGGCAGCAGGACATGGAGCAATTCATCAGGTTGGCCATGTCATGGCCGCAATCTTCGTGGGAGGCGGCGGGAGCGGGATTGGATTTGTGATGGTGCTTGGGGATATTGCAGAAGCCGTTGACGCAGCAGTCCATGGCGTTGGCGGACCATGCTGCGGCGGCTAGCGGGGCGTAGAGGAAGACTACGGCTAGTAGGCAGGCTAGTGCGGCCAGGAGTCGGCGCCGATTGTGGTCGATGTAGTTCAACGTTGGGTCTGGGTGATATGAGCCGCGTGCTCAGGCTTTCCACCTTCTAGACATGATAATCCAACTGTGGTCTACCGGCTGTGAAAGATGTCGTCCGCGTGTAATTTTGAGAATCAGCGGCGGCACTCACTCGGGTTGCGCCAACTTCTTGACTTGGTGAGGAGGGCATCAGAGACTTTATTGATGGCACATACATATATGGTTTTTGAGTTTCCGGATGAAGAGAAGGCGCAGCAGGCGCGGCACAAGCTTGAAGGGTGGAAGCAGGCATTTCGTCTCGATAAGAAATTGCAGGTGAAATTTGATCGCGGGGATGAGGTTGGGGACCAAGGCGTGGAGGAGTCCAAGCCGGAAGCGGCAGCGTCGAGTTCGAAAAAGGGCGAGAAGGGGAAGTCCAAAGCTAAGGTTGAGAAGGGCGACGGCGCAGCTTCGGGGCCGGTGAAACTGCTGGTGCGGTTATATTTTTCGGGACATGAGAAGTTGTCGGAGCAGCAGTGGATGGACCGGATTCCGGGGGATGAGATTTTCAAGAAGGCGCATCCCAAGGTGGTGCATGAGGGGCAGGGCGGGTTTGACGAGGTTTTGAAGCGGTTTGAGACGTTAGAATAGGGAAATTGGGCGGAGTCAGGGGCTAAAGCCCTGTGTTGGGCTTAAATGTCGTACCCAGAGGTACGACCCACAAAGCCAATCGAATACGGTACGTCCCGCAAAACCTAGCGGATTTGTTCGAGCCCACAAGCCAATCGAGTGGGTTTTTGTCGCCAAATGGATAATCCACAGGGGGAAACCTTGGTGCCGGCTGTCGGCACACTCCGGGGGCGTTTTTCGGTATAATTGTGGTTCCGCGAACTTCGATCCCACTTCCAGACGAGGGCCAACCGAATGGCAGTGCAAACTCGCGTCAAGGTGGCAAAGCTGGACGCTGTGAGGTATGGCGGGCTCGACCGCGAGACGTTGATTCGGCTTTATCGCACGATGTTCCTTTCCCGGCGGTTGGATGACCGGGAAATTCAACTCAAACGACAGAATAAGATCTTTTTTCAAATTTCCAGCGCCGGTCATGAGGCGATTACGGCCGCAATGGGGTTGCTTCTTCGTCCCGGGACGGATTGGGTTTTTCCGTATTACCGTGACCGCGCGCTGTGCCTGATGCTCGGTGTTAGTCCCGTCGAAATGTTGATGCAGGCTGTCGGTGCCGCGGGCGATCCTGCGTCTGGCGGGCGGCAGATGCCTTCGCACTGGGGGCATGCGAAGTGGAATATCGTGAGCCGCTCTTCGTGCACGGGGACGCAGTTTGTGCAGTCGGTAGGCGCGGCAGAAGCGACGATGTATTACGAGCATCGCGCGAAGGCACTGGCGCAGGCCAAGAAGGCTCCGCTGGGTAAGCATGTTAGTCATGCCAGCGACGAAATTGTGTATGTGTCGGCGGGCGATGGTGCGACCAGCGAAGGGGAATTCTGGGAATCGCTGAATGCGGCTTGCGCTAAGAAGTTGCCGCTGCTGTATGTGATCGAGGATAACGGGTACGCGATCAGCGTGCCGGTGGAAGTGCAGACTGCGGGCGGGAGCATTTCGCGGCTGGTGCGGAGTTTTCCTGGATTGCATCTGGCGGAGTGCGATGGGACCGATCCGCTGGAGAGCTACGCGGTGGGTAAGGAAGCGGTGGAGTATTGCCGCGCCCGGCGCGGGCCGGCACTGATTCATGCGCATGTGGTGCGGCCTTATTCGCATTCGCTTTCGGATGACGAGAAACTTTACAAGACGGCAGAGGAGCGCGAGAACGAAGCGCATCGCGATCCGCTTTCGAAATTTTCGCTGTTCCTGGTGCGCGAAGGGTTAATCGATCAGAAGGAGATCGAGCATCTCGAAGCGGAAGTCGATCGCGAGGTGCGCGATGCTGGCGACGAAGCGATGGCGGCAGAGCAGCCGACCGTGGATTCGATTCGGGTGAATGTGTACTCGCCGGACATCGATCCGACGTCGAGCGCGTTTGAGGCGCAGCCGCAACTGCATGGCGCGCCGAAGACGATGGTGGAGATGGTTGCGGCTACGTTGTCGGATGAGATGTCACGCGATGAGCGAATTACGGTGTTTGGCGAGGATGTGGCGGACGCTAGTCGCGAAGATACTTTGAAGGAAGTGAAAGGGAAGGGCGGAGTTTTCAAAGCGACATCCGGGTTGCAGAGAAAATATGGGGCGGACCGTGTCTTTAATACCCCACTGGCGGAAGCTGCGATTGTGGGACGCGCGATTGGAATGGCGGTGCGCGGGCTGAAACCCGTCGCGGAGATTCAGTTTTTCGATTACATCTGGCCGGCGATGATGCAGATCCGCGATGAACTTTGCGTGACGCGGTGGCGTTCGAACGGGAATTTCAAGGCGCCGGCGGTTTTGCGTGTGGCGATCGGCGGATATCTAACTGGCGGCGGCGTGTATCACAGCCAGAGCGGGGAATCGATATTTACGCATTGCCCTGGATTGCGCGTGGTAATGCCGTCAACCGCGCTGGATGTGGCGGGATTGTTGCGGACGGCTATTCGCTGTGACGATCCAGTGATGTTTCTCGAGCACAAACATCTGTACCGGCAGCCGTATAACCGGTCGGAATATCCGGGGCCGGAGTATACGGTGCCATTTGGAAAGGCTCGGGTGGTGAAGGAAGGCGAGAACGTCAGCATCATTACTTATGGCGCGATCGTACATCGGGCGGAAGTGGCGGCGGCGCAATTGCAGCGCGAAGGGATATCGGTCGAGATTGTCGATCTGCGGTCGTTGTCGCCCTACGACTGGGAAGCGATCGCGACAACCGTCTGCAAGAATCATCGCGTGATCGTTGCATACGAAGACATGATGAGTTTCGGATATGGCGCGGAGATTGCAGCGCGGATCGGCGAAGAGCTTTTCGGTGAACTTGATGCCCCGGTGAAGCGGATTGCGGCGATGGATACGTTCTGTGCGTACCAGCCGAAGTTGGAAGATGTGATTTTGCCGCAGACCGAGACCATCGTGAACGCGGTTAAACAGATTCTCGATTACTGAGAATTCGCCCCAACGGCGGTTTTTCGAAGGCAGTCGATGGGGCGCTCGAATACCGCTCAACTTCCATTATTGCAATGAGTTAGCTTGGGCGGGCGTCTCTTGGGCGGTGGAAACTTTTTCACCTGCTGAACCGTATCTAGTGGTAGAAATAGCAGGAAACGGCTCTGTGGAGGTGCAGCGATGATTTGCGTGAATTGTCAGAAGCGCATCACCGATGGATCGAATTTTTGCTACAACTGCGGGGCAAAGCAACCGCCTTCGCCGCACGCGTTTGGCGCGGATTATGAAGCGGGCGGAAAGAAGCGGTTGGTTCGCAGTAGCACGGACAAGAAGCTTGGGGGCGTTTGCGCTGGGCTGGCCGACTATTTTGATGTGGATGTGACGATCGTGCGGGTGTGCTGGTTGCTGGCGTTTTTGCTGGGCGGCACGGGATTACTTGCGTATTTGATTTTGTGGATTGCCCTGCCGTTGGCGCCTACAGGCGTGGTTTATGCCCAGGCGCCGGCCGCTCCTTCGGGTCCGGTGACGACGCAGCCCATCGCTCGGTAACGAGATAATTCTCTTGCGAGGTTTGATCTTGAAGGGACGCAGCTGTGCTGCGTCCCTTTTTTTACGCTGGATCTATTCGAAATCGCGATCGCGATTTCGGCCGCCGCTTTTTGCGCGCGGGCGGCTGCCGCCTCCACCGCTGCGGCCACCGCTGCTTTTATCGAAGATGAAACGATCGATGGAGACTGGGCCCGCTCCTACTGTGGCTACCACAAAGCAGGCGCCTGCCAACGCGAGAGGGAATTCGTAGTCGCGCACGGCGTAGATGCCGTGGAGGCTGTGGACTTTCCAGATCGCTACGCACATTTCCAGGGCGATGAGGAAAGCGGCGGGGCGGGCGAATAATCCCAATAGGAGGAGACCGCCGCCGATCGTTTCGAGTACGCCGGCGACTTGTGCGAAGTAGCCGGGCATGCCGTGTTCGACGAACATGCCTTGGAGGTTGCCGTGGGTGTGGGTGAGCTTAGGGTAGCCGTGATAGATGAAGATCAGCGCGAGGATCACGCGGAGGATCAGCAGGGATAGGGGCTGCAAGCGGTCCAGAAATTTCACCGAGGGTCTCCAGAGGCAATTGCGGGCAGGAGGATCTGCGTGGTGCGATCACGGTTTGTTTTGCGCGTTGCGTCCGGGCTTTGAGCGCGGGAAACGCATTCGTGGCTGCTATCAGTTCGGGAAATTTTCGGCACCGTCGCGGATTGTAGCAGAAAAAAGTTAGCGGGATGGAGGGGGTGGCGAGGGTCGTTAATCGGGTACAATCGTTACGGACTCGGGATCATTTTGCAGTTCGCCTTCGACGGACGCGGCGTGCGATCTGTGCGCGCGAATCGTTTCAGATTTAGCAAGGGCAGAAACGTGGGATTGGTGGCGGGTGTGGGTGGGGATATTTTAGGACGTAGTAAGCAGATTGAGGCGGGGTTGACGTCGCCGGGCGCCCTAAAGGCACGCCCCTACGGGAGCAACTATAGTTGCCCGCGCATTCGCTGGGGTGGGTGCTGGGGTGTCTCGGCGTGAAACGGAAGCTGCTGGTTGCCATTCCGCTGCTGATATTGGTTGCCGTTGTGGCTTGGGTGCTGCGGCCTAAGCATGAGTTCATTGGGGAAGGGTACATCAGCGAGCGGAGCATTACGTTGTGGAGCAGCGTGGCGCAGGTACGCGAGCCGGTGGATACATTGCACTATGGCGATCGTGTTGAGGTGATGGCGCGGCGCAACGACAATGTGAAGGTTCGAACGGCCAGCGGGGAGGTCGGGTGGATCGACGGGCGGCTGCTGTTGGAGCCGGCGCTTTGGAGCCGGAGCACAAAGCTGCTGGAACAGGCGCAGGCGATTCCGGTGCAGGCGCGCGGGCGAACGAAAGTGCAGACGAATTTGCGCGTGCAGCCGGGAAGAACTGAGCCGCGGCTGTATCAATTTGGCCGCGGAGTGCCAGTCGAGGTGGTGGGCCGCGCTGTGGCCGACTGGGCGCAGACGAACGACGAAAAAGAGGCAGCGACCGATTCGCCAAGCAAGAAAGAGGATTGGTATTTGGTGCGTGCGGTGGCTACGCGGCCGCCGGGAGAATCTGCGGCGCGGACTGCGGAAACGAATACGACTACGCAGCCTGGGGATCAGAACATTCCGATCGCGGGGTGGGTGGTGGCGCGATTTGTCGAGCTGGACCTGCCAGATCCTGTGCGCGAGGGGATTGCATCGGCAAATGTGCGTGTGGTGGCGTGGTTTGAGTTGAATCGCGTGGCGGATTCTTCTGGGGAGAAGCCGCAGTATCTTGTGGCGGGGACGAAGGGACCGGACGGGCAGGCCTGCGATTTCACGACATTGCGAGCGTATACGTGGAATGGGAAGAAATCGCGGTATGAGACGGCGTACATCGAGAACGGCCTGTGTGGGGCGTTGCCGATTCGCGTTGGGAAAAATGCGAAGGGGGAGCCGGAGTTTCGGTTTCGGACGTTGGATGGGGATACGGGAGAGCGGGTCTATCGGTTGATTCAGACGGTGGTGCGGCGGGTGCGGGAGCCGAGTGAGGGCGGGTCGAAATCGAGTCATGACAGGGCGACTAAGCCCGTGGCTAGGGCTGCTAGCCGCTGAAGTTCGCCTCATGTAACCACAAAAACGCAGATCCCTCACTCCGCTGAAAGGCGCGGGGATTCGGGATGACAGTTGGGTGGTGGTGCGCGGGTTGCGCGGGATTTGGCGGGCGCGAGGGGCTGGGGAGAGAATTGGCGGCAAGACTCGTGGCTGGGGGCGCACGTCCTTCGTCAATGTGAACGGAAGCGATGCCCCTTACAAGACGCTCACAGGGCGCCTTACATTTTGGCGGGGCGGTTGGGCTGTGCGGTATTGTGAGATAGTCTCAGGAACGAATTTTTTGAAACGGATTCTGGTTTCTGGTCGGAGCGAATGGGATGACGCTGCATATCAGCGAAGAGGAAGTTCGCGGGCTGCTCACGATGGCCATGGCCGTGGAGGCTGTCGAGGATATTTCGCGCAAACAGGCTAGTGGGGAAGTTGTAGTGCATCCGCGTCGGCGGTTTGAATTTAAAGGCGGGAATTTTTTTCATTACATGGCGGCTGCGGATCATACCGATGGGTTTATCGCCATGAAGCAATATACGTATGTGCGGGGGCGGCTGCAGTTTCTCGTTCCGCTCTATGAAATGGCGACGGGGAATTTGGTGGCATTGATTGAGGCTGATTATATGGGACAGCTTCGCACCGGCGCGGCAACCGGCGTCGCGACGAAATATCTAGCGGCGCGAAACGCGAAGTCGGCGGCGATTGTCGGGACGGGCGGGCAGGCAAAGACCCAGCTGGAGGCGATCGCAACCGTGAAGCCGCTCGAAATTGTGCACGCTTATGGACGCGATCCGAAGCGGCGCCAGGCGTTTTGCGAAGAGATGTCGAAACGCATCGGGGTGCCGGTGCATGCTGCGGCGACGGCGAGCGAGGCGGTGCGCGCGGCGCACATCGTGTGTACGGCGACGACGTCGGCGAATCCTGTTGTGAAAGGCGCCGACCTCGAGACGGGCGTACACATCAATGCGATTGGCGCGAATCATGCGCACAAGAGGGAACTGGATGATGAAGCGGTGGCGAGCGCGGACGTGATTGTGGTGGATTCGGTGGAGCAGTCGCGGCAGGAAGCGGGGGATTTGATTATCGCGTTTCACGGAGACGAGTCTTGCTGGACGGGCGTGAAGCGGCTGTCGGATGTCGTGGCGGGGAAGGCGACGGGGCGCACGAACGACAGCGAGGCGACGTTGTTTAAGTCGAACGGGATTGCTTCGTGGGATTTGGCCGTGGCGATGAAGGTTTATAAAGCCGCGCGCGAGAAAAATGTCGGGCGCGAACTCCCGCTTTGGAGCGGCAACCTGCACCCAACCGCGGTTGACTAACTCCCCTAAAAAATGGCGTGGCTGTCTCTCCAAAGCGAGACACAAACATACACCCACCACCGAGTCAGATTACTAGCGAGCAAAAGGAGCGGCAGGGAAAGGCGAGCCGAGTTCACCTCGCTATTTCTTGTGGAAGGGGCTTGCGTCGAAGAATCGTTCGTTGCGAGCGATAAGGCCGTCGCGAAAGGTCATGACCGCTGCGGTGCGGCATATGCCGATCGGCTCCTCGAATTTCATGTCGTAAGCGAGGACCGCGTGATCAGCACCCGAGACTTTCGTGTGAATCTCGATACTTTTGATGGGCTTGAATAGTTTCTGTGCAGCTTCCAGCACCGCGTCTTTGCCTTTGACGTGATCGGGCTGATGAGTTCGACGTTGGGGTGAAGCTGCTTCGCCATGCCATCCACGTTTTTGACGTTCATTGCCTGGTCGTAGGCCACCGCGGTGTCGGCATTGTTATGCGTTTTGGTTTGGCTCATGGGTTTTCTCCTTGGGGATGTGACTGAATCCCCAGAAGAAAAGTTCGTGTTGCGCTGCGACAATTTGCGAACCGGGTGACTATTTGGCGGCGGCAGCCGGGCGAGCGGGATTGTTGTGCTTAGCCTTTTGTGGCGGCGCTTGCTGTTACGAACTTTACGTCGTCGGCGATGTTGAAGGCCTGGAGCACGGTCGCTTGCGTTTTTTCGCAGAGATCATTGATGGCATCGACGCCGATGTCTTGCGGGCTGACGCGGTAGTGCGCCTTGCGCTGGCCGGCTGGAACTTCGATGACGCGGAGTACGGCGTCGGCGACTTCCTGAGCGTTTCCTGCGGCTGCGTTCAGCCCGGCACTGATTTTCTCGAGGAGTTGGCCGGCGGCGCCGTAGTTTTCCGCGCGTGATTGGTCTTCGCCGACCTGGACGTTGCCGAAGACCGCCGTTTGGTAGGCGCCGGGCTGGATGCTGACCGACTCGATGCCTTGGCCGGCAAGTTCGTAGTTGTAGGCTTCCGAGAACGCCTCTAGGGCGAATTTGCTGGCGCAGTAAAACGCAAATGTCGGAAACACAAGACGACCGGCACCACTGCTGATGTGAAGCAGCAAACCGCTGCGCTGTTTGCGCATGTACGGGACTGCGGCGCGGTTGACGCGGACGCAGCCGAAGAAATTCGTGTCGAACTGGCGCTGGGCCTGCTCGGTGGTGATTGTTTCGGTGAGTCCGGCGGTGACGAACCCCGCGTTGTTGATGACGACGTCGAGGCGGCCGGCTTTATCGACTACGGCGCGGACGGCTTTGTCGACGGAGTCGTCTTTGGTGACGTCGAGCTCGAGAACGTGGATCGGGAGCGATTCCTTTTTCGCGAGGGCTTCCATTTCGGCAGCGTTCTTGGCGTTCTTGCCCTTGGGATCGCGCATTGTTGCGAAGACGGTATGTCCATTACGGGCGAGCGTTTCGGTGAAGAGACGGCCGAAGCCGGTGCTTGCGCCGGTGACGAGAATGACTTGTTTGGTGGCCATTGGATCTCCTGTCGTGAGTGCTCTTGCAATGGATGAAAGGGAATAGCGAGGGGTTACTTGGGTGGATGCGAATCCATGGCGAGCGTGCTAGCTCGATTTGCGAATCTTGCGTTTCAGGGTTTCGTGGAGACGGGAACGAACGTCTTTGGGCAGTTCCACAGGACGATCGTCGCAGAAAATCCGAACGGTCAGCTGCGTTTGGCGCACAATGACCGCACAGCCTTCGCATTCGCGGAGATGCTCTTCGAGTTCGATACGGATCGTGGCTTCGAGTTCGCCGTCGAGGTAATTCGAGATCTCGCGAATAGCGCCGGTGCAGTTCAATTTGGTTTCCTGTCGCGCAGGAAGCGGTCGAGCTTCTGGCGCAATTTCAAACGGGCTCGGAGCAGTCGCGATTTTACAGCGGGGACGGAGATACCCATCGCGGCCGCGGTTTCTTCGGTCGAAAGTTCCTCAATGTCGCGGAGAACGAAGACGGTGCGGAAATCGGAATCGAGTTGATCGATGACTTGATCGAGGATTTCGTGGAGTTCGGACTGGGCGTAGCGCTGCTCGGGACTCGGACCCCAGTCTTCGACTTCGCGGGGCATGAGGTCGTCTTCGCCTTCGATTGGCTCGTCCAGCGAGACCTGATTGGGGCGGCGCTTGCGGAGGCGCATCAGCGCCTCGTTGGCTGCGATGCGGACAAGCCAGGTGTAGAAGCGAGAGTCTTCCTTAAAGGTATCGAGGTGGGAGTAGGCTTTCAGGAACGCGTCCTGCATGGAGTCTTCGGCGTCTTCACGGTTGCGCGTGATGTTCATGGTGAGCCGAAAGATTTTGGATTCGTAGCGGTTAACGAGCTCTTCGAACGCGGCTGCGTCGCCGGACTTTGCCGCAGAAACGAGCAGCGGCTCATCTTCGCGGGCGACTTTTGAGGGAAGGCGCTGTGGAGTGGGGGAGCTCAATTTAGGGGGCTTTGGCATGCGCCGGGTCTTTAGTGCGGCCGAGTACATCCCATCGGCGCCGTTTGTTGCGGCATTAAAGGTAGCACATTGCATTGGAGTTCCCATCGTTCCGAGGAAGCGAAAGAGCCGGCAAGGATGCCCTTCGAAGCTCGGGGTGAACCCTTCGCCATCTCAGGGTAAACGGTCGCTACCCGATCGGACTGAGCATCCCGGCCCACTCCCTGGCCCACGATATTTGGATGAGTCTCTCGGGGGGCGGGATTCAGGAAGTTGAGGATACTTTGCATACGTGGAATGAGCCTTAGGTTGACGATGGTGGGGCTGCGGGTTACATTGGGTCCGCAGAAGAATTTCTGCGAACGGCGATGTTGCTCGTCTCCTTGAGCCGCGTAACGGACTGCCCAGCAGCGGCAAATTATTCGATGCATCGTGACGGTCTTGTTTGACTCGGCAAGCAATCCGGAGAAGCGTATTTCCAGTCGTGCCCAAGCGCTAACGGTGGTTTTCCAACCGGCGCCAAATCGACTCCAGGTACAAACACCAAATGCGAACACTGCCCGACCATCTTCGTAAGGGAATGAAGCTGGTAATCGTCGGATGTAATCCGACGGAATCTTCGGTTCGTGTAGGGCATTACTACGCGGGCCGGGATAATCCGTTCTGGGGGATTTTGTATGAAAGCGGAGTGGTGCCGGAGCCCTTCGACTATCACGACGACAAGCGCGTGATCGAGTTTGGAATTGGACTAACGGATCTGGTCAAGCGGCCATCGAAGACGGTGGAAGAATTGAAGCGCGAAGATTTCGCGGAAGGGCGCATCGTGTTGTCGCAGAAGCTCGAGGAGTTTTCGCCGCGCGTGGTCGCTTTCAATGGGAAACTGACGTACGAGCAATTTGCGCAGCGGAAGTGCAAGTTCGGGCTGCAGAAGGAATCGCTTTACGGGGCGCGGGTGTACGTGCTGCCGGCGACGCCAAGTCCGGGCGAGGATAAAAGAGCGGAAAAGGTCGCGCATTTCAGGAAGCTGGCGCAGTTGATGAAACGCGTGGAGAAAGAGCACGACGAGGGCTCACGCGTGGAGTTGGAGTCTCGATGAGCACGCCGCCGCAACCGGTGCAGGGGAATCCGAACGCGCCGGTACTTGAGAAACATGAGGATGGGCTGGCGACGCTGACGCTGAACCGCCCGGAGAAGATGAACGCCATCAATACGGAGATGGCTGTGGCGTTCAATGAAGCCCTGACGCGGATCAGCGTCGACAAGAATATTCATGCGGTGGTGATTACCGGTGCGGGGCGGGCGTTTTGCGCGGGTGGGGACCTCGGCGAGATTTGGAAAGGGCGGCAGGCGAATAACAAGGAAGATCTCGAGCCGCTGCTGCGCGCCGGCTTGGGCGCGATGATGAAGATTCGAACGATGCGGCAGCCGGTGATTGCAGCGGTTAACGGAGCGGCTGCGGGAGCGGGGATGAACATTGCGCTGGCTGCGGACATTCGGTTTTCGGCGGACGATGCGAATTTTGGGGAGACGTTTGCGAGAGTCGGATTGTTTCCCGACTTTGGCGGGACGTTTTTTCTGCCTCAGCTGGTGGGGCATGCGAAGGCGGCGGAGCTGCTTTATACAGGCGATATGTTCGATGCGAAGACGGCGCTGCAGCTGGGCATTGTGAATAAGCTTATTCCGTCCGACAAATTGCAAGAGGAGACGAACTCGTTCGCACGGGGAATTGTGCATGGGCCTCGCATGGTTAGCCGCGCTTTGAAGCAGATTTTGTTTGGGAATCAGCGGGCGGAACTGAGCAAGGCGTTGGAGTATGAGGTCGAGGAGCAGCTGCGGTGCTTTGAATCGGAAGATTGCGCTGAGGGGCTGCGCGCGTTTTTTGAGAAGCGGAAGCCTAATTTTCAAGGGAAATGAAACGGACAATCGCAAATGAGCTCGCCTGCCATCTCCTTGAACAATCTTGAAATTACGCCAGCGGAAGTGAAGAGCGCGATCGATCGGGGAGAGAAGATGTTGCTGATCGATGTGCGGGAGCCCTGGGAGTTCGATCTGTCGCGGATTGAAGGGGCGAAGCTGATTCCAATGGGGACGATCCCGGCGAATCTGCAGTCGCTCGATACGGGCGATGCAGTGATTTGTTATTGCCATCACGGAATGCGGAGTCTGGATGTTGCGGCCTGGCTGCGTGGGCAGGGAATTGAGACCGCGAGGTCGATGGCGGGCGGCATTGATCGCTGGTCGATGGAGATTGATCCGAAGGTGCCGAGGTATTGAGGGTGCGGTCTGGGCGAACGGACGGATCGAAGCGGGTTTCTCACCGCGCGGCGGCCCGTCGGCAGGAGCAAACGGGAAGAAAAAAGCCGGCGCGCTTGGTTCGGAATGACGGGTCGGGCTTGGAGTGAATCTCAGTGAATGCGTAAGAACATTAAGTTTTTGCAGAAGCCAACCTGTACGACTTGCCGCAAGGCGAAGGCGATGCTGGAGAAGCGGGGCGCTACGCTCGAGTTGCGCAATCTTGATACCGAGCGGCTTTCGGCGGTGGAGCTCGACCAGCTAATCGGCGAGCGGGATTACCGGGAATTTTTGAATGCGCGGAATGAGTTGTATCGGTCGCGGAAGATGAAGGACAAACCTCCGACGCGGTCGGAGGCGATCAAGCTGATGGCGGCAACGCCGAATTTGATTCGACGGCCGGTTACGATTTGTTGTGGCGAGATTATTCTTGGTTACGATGAAGATGCTTTTCGTAAGTTGACTGCTTAAGATTCATGCTACCTGCCTGATCTCCATTGCGCGCGATCAAGACCACTGTTGCGGTTATCGGGGCTACTCCTATTGGCCGGGTTGTGGCGTTGCGCGCGTTGCAACGCGGATGCAGGGTGGTGCTCGAGGATGTTTCTGAGGCGCGGTTGGAGGCTGCCGTTCAGTGGATCGGGGTGTCGCTTGCTGATAGGCCGGGTGGCGGTTCGGCTGCGACGGGTTCAAGCGGTTCATTTTCTTCCGTTTACATCGCGAATTTCACGATCGCGAGGGAGGTCGAGGCTGCGATTCGCGGGGCGGGTTTTATTGTGGAGGCACTGGCGGATGATGTGGAGATGAAGATGGAGTTGTTTACGATTTTTGACAAGTTTGCGAAGCCGGGGGCGGTGTTTGCGACTACTGGGGGGATTGCGGTTGAGGAGTTGGCGGAAGTTACGTTTTGTGCGGAGCGATGTGTCGGCATTCGGGTTGAGTTGGGGGGCGGTGAGGCTAGGTTTGAGGTGATGGCGGGGAGGGAGACTTCGGCGGAGACGGTGGGGCGGTGCTTCGAGTTGTTTGGGGCGGAGTGACCGCATAGAGGCGGAGATGCACGTGTGATCGTGGCTAGGGTAGTGTACGGGCTATCACCTCGAACGCGGCGCGGGGCGCCGCACTCCAGGGCTGCACGGAACGGGGAGTTACTCCAGGATCAGGGGGAGTCGGGGCGGCGCTTCAGGACGGGGCGACTGTCGGGATTGATGGCGGTGGGGGCGCTGCTGTTGGGGCTGCTGGTGCCGGTTGGGACCGAGGCGGCGATAGAGCCTTCGGAGTAAGGCTTTTTCAGGAACGATTCGGCGACTTCCTGAGCGTTGCCGGTGTCGTCGTTTGTTTGTTTTGCTTTGCTGTATTCGTTGACGGCGCGTTCGCGCTGGCCTAGCAAGTCAAAAATTTTTCCGAGATAGATGTGGCCCCAGACTTCGGTCCACTTTTCCGTGGGCTCAGGGACGGTTTGGAGGGATTCGCGGAATGAGTTTGCGGCGGCTTGGTAATTCTTTTGGTAGAAGAAGGCTTCGCCCATGCGGAAGTTGGCGAGCGGGCGATTCGGTTGAATCGAGAGTGCGCGCTGGTATTGGGAAATCGCGTCGTAGTAGCTGGCCCTGCTCGGCTAGCTCTTCACCGCGGGCGATGGCGGCGCGAGCGCGCAGGGAAGTGCTGCCTTTAAGGACGACGTTGTTCGGGTCGACATGGATGCCGCCGGGTTTCGGGCGGCCGAACGTTTCCACAGTGAAGGGAGACTCGGTTCCGACGACGTCGACGGTCTTGGTTTCGGGATTGCCTTCGGTGTCGATGCGAATCGCTACCGGCATGCTGAAGGTGTCGATGGGCTGCTTGATCTTGCCGACGACGCGGAAGCCCTGCTTGGTGCGGTAGACAACATAGTCGAGCGTGAAGTCGGGAACGCCGGTCGAGTTGAGCCACTGGGTGAAGAATCCGCGGAGCTGCGGCGCGGGATCGGGCGGCTTGGCGGCGGCATCGACTTTTTGTTGCGCTAGATTCGCGAATTCGTCGATAGTGGCGCTCTTGCCGTCGTACCTGAAGTAGAAATCTTGCAGGAGCGCTTTGAACGGCGCGTCGCCCATCTGCGCGCGAAGCATGTGGAAGATCATCGCGCCTTTATTTTCGACGACCGAGCGATAGTCGCTGGAGTATGGGGCGAGGCGCGCGGCCTGCGCGACCGGAGCGGCGTCTTCACCCATGAGCGCGCCAACGGCGAAATCGTCGACGGCCTTCAGGCCCGCTTCGCGGCCCGCTTCCTGTTCGGCGTAGAGAGATTCGCAGTAACGCGCTAGGCCATCGCTGATCCAGACGTCACCTGGCGTGGCGGGAAGAACGGCGTTGCCCCACCATTGTGCGGCGACCAGGTGCGAGATGGTACGATCGGCGCCTTTGGGATCCCAATGGCGCTTGGCCACGAGTAAGAGGCCGGGTGCGGCGAAATCGCGGAGCGTACCGTCGGGAAGTTGCGCGATCGAAAGATCGGGATTGTGTAACGGGCCGAACATGTCGGAAAACATCGTGACGGCGCGGGCAACATCGGCGGCGAAGTCGGCCGGCTTGCCGAGAGCGGAGCGCGGGGCGTAGACGGAGACGTTGATGCCTTCGGCTTGTTCGGGGCTGAGTTGGAGTTCGCCGGCGACGAAGGTGCCGTACGGCTCCGGCGTGTCGCACTGAAAGGTATAGAGAAGGCGGCCGCCTGCCATCGGTGTGGGTGCCGAGGATTTGCCTGTTCCTGCGACGGCGAAGGAGTCGGGAACGTTGAGATGGAAGGCGGCGGTGTAGCGATTCGCAGGGTAGTTGGTCAGCGGAAACCAGCGCGCCGGGAGGAGGAGATAGGCGCCGTCCTTGTTGATCACCGCGGTTTTCAGACCGGGGATGGGGCTGTTGTCTTCGTTTGCCAGAAGGCCCGCGTAGGTGAAGGTGAGTGTGACTTTTGTATTGGTGGCGACGGATTGCGGCAGGAACACGGTGATGAAGAGTGTGTTGCCCGAGTCGCGTTCGAAATTCAGTGTTTTGCCGTCGGCGGTTTTGACCTCTTTCAGGTCGAGGTTTTGGTTCAGTTCGACGCGGATGCCACCGGAAACTTCTTGCGCGCGGAAATCGATTTTGGCGATGGCGCCGAGAGATGAACCGCCGGGATCGAGAGTGGCGGAAATGTCGTAGTGTTCGGCGAGGAAGGCCGGTCCGCGCTGGACTTGAGCTTGCGTGGAGGCGGCCGAGCAGGCAGCGAACGCGATTAGCGCTGGCAAGAAAAGGAAGGCGAGCGCGGGACGCAACTTTTGAAGGCGGGTCATCGGACCCCTTTCAGGCGACTGGCAACGAGACGCAGTTCCGGTGTCGAACCAGGGCTGGTATATAGGATAGCAGAGAGGTCGGGTTGCGTTGCCACTGGCATTTTATGGCAGTGGCTTGGAATTGGTGGAATGGGTGAAAGCGAAGGGTCATCGTGTTTAGGCCTGGGCAAGCTAGGGTGTCCTTCGATCCTCAGGGTAATGCAGCGATCAGACGGAGGATGGCGTCGGCGGCGCGGTCAACGGCGCCGGGTGGGCCCAAGCGGCGGCGAACTTCGGCCAGGTCGGCGCGCATGGCGTCGCGTTTGGAAGAATCCTGGAGCAGGGCGACCACTTCCTTTGAGACGCGCTCGGCGGTGAAATCGCTTTGAATGAGTTCGGGCACGGCGTGCTTCTCAGCGATTAGATTGACCATGCTGAAAAAGGGTGTGCGGACGAGGGGTTTTGCGAGGAAGGCGGTGAGCGGGGTGACGCGGTAGACGACGACCATGGGGACGTCGAGGAGGGCGGTTTCTACGGTGGCGGTGCCGCTGGAGACAATGGCGGCGTCGGAGGCGGCTAGGGCGTCGTAGGTTTGGTTGAAGACGACGCGCAGCGGGAGCTGCGCGTCCCAGCCGGGGCGGAGGGCGGCGAGGGAGTCGTCGCTGGCGCCGGGGGCGGCGGCGACGGCGAACTGGACGCGCGGCACGGCCGCGCGGATGCGGAGGCAGGTTTCGCGCAGCACCGGAAGGTGCTGGCGAAGTTCGGCGGAGCGGCTGCCCGGAAGAACCGCGATTAGCGGTTCTTCCGGATGGAACTGGTGAGCGGCGCGGAACGCGCCGCGGTCGAGCGTGGGGTGGACGTGGCCGACCAGAGGGTGGCCGATGAATTTTGTGGGGACACCGGCGTCGGAATAAAACTTTTCTTCGAAGGGGAAGATGCACAGGGCTTGCTTGAAGCGGCGTCGGACGATGCGGACGCGCCAGGGGCGCCAGGCCCAGAACTGAGGGCAGATGTAGTAGGCGTTGGGGATATTGCGGAATTTTAGTTTGCGAGCGAGGCGCAGGTGGAAGCCGGGAAAGTCGGTTAGGATGGCTAGCGCGGGTTTCTGTTGTTCGGCGGCGGAGACGAGCTTGCGCATGGCGCGAATTAGGCTCGGGAGGTGGCTCAGGATTTCGGTGATGCCGACTACGGAGACCTCGGAGTAGTCGGTGATGATGTCGACGCCGGCGGCGCGCATTTGCGGGCCTCCCATGCCGAAGATTTTTACGTCGGCGCGTTCGCGGAGGGCGGCTGCCAGGCGGGCGGCGTACATGTCGCCGGAGGCTTCGCCGGCCGAGAGTAGGAGTGGGATGGGCGGCATTGAGCGTTGGTGCGAAACATCATAAGGCATGTCGCACGGGGACGTGCCCTTCGCGGTGTGGGGCATCGGACTCGCTGCTACCTGCGGCGTTCTTCCATGATGCCGAGCAGATTACCTTCGGAGTCCTTGATCCACATCAACCACAGGTCGTGGTCGGGCATGCGTGCGATGATCTGCGGCTCCTGGTGGATGGTGACGTTTTTGGTTTTGGCGTCGGCGAGCAGGGCGTCGATGTCCGGAGTTCTGAAATAGAGGAATGAGTTGGGTCCGGCGTTTTCCGATCCTGTGCCGGCTGAGAGGTACAGACGGACGCCGCCGCAATTGAAGAACGCCATGTTGGGGGCGGTCATCAGAAGCGGCAGCCCAAGGATATCGCGATAAAACGCGGTTGCGCGGTCGATTTCCTTCACGCTGACGGCAATCTGGAGAATCCCGGTCAGAGATGCGCTCATAGCCCGTCGGCCTCCTTGCGGAAAAGATCGGGGACGGTGAGGTGTGTCTGACGGACGAGAGGGTGAGGCGGTGTCTTGCGCATTTTGCATCGTCGGATGATCATGATACGCTCCTTGTGTAGCTAGGCTAGTAGTTAGCATAGCTAACAAATAGTTATGCTAGAGGATGTCAAATGTCAAGCGGGAATTCGCCACGTGTGGAAACAGCCGACTTGTTGCATTCAGCCGCAATTCGAGTGCTGCGGCTGGTGCGGACCGAGGACGCGCGGGCAGGGATTGGTCCGGCGCAGTTGTCGGCGCTGTCGGTCCTGGTTTTTGGCGGTGCGAAAACGGTAAGCGAGCTTGCAATGCTGGAACTGGTGCGTTCGCCGACGATGAGCAGGATCGTGGACGGGCTTGTGCGGAAGAAGCTGGTGCAGCGCGTCGAGAATGCAGCGGACCGAAGGATGGTGCGCGTCAACGCGACGGCCAAGGGCGAAAAACTGATGCTGGCGGGCAAGGATCGGCGGGTCAAGGCGCTCGCGTCGCGTTTCGAATCGCTGACCGGGGCGGATTTGAAGACGCTCCATACGGCTGCGCAGTTGATGTTGCGATTGTAATTGCGCGCGGAGTTGGGGGTCCCGGCGACGAGAACATGGCCGGGCAAGTTGGGGCGCACCCTTCGCGGTTCAGGGCAGGGCCCTGCTGCGCCATGCATGGACGGTGACAGTTTTAGTCTTGGCGGAGGGCTTCGACCGGGTCGACGCGGCTGGCGCGGCGGGCGGGGATATAGCTGGCTAGAAGCGCGGTGGCCAGGAGCAGGGCGATCATCAGGGCGAAGGTGGAGAGTTGCGCCGGCTGCATGCCTTCGACCGTTCGGCGGAGAACGTGCGCGGCGGCGATCGATGTGAGCAGCCCCGCAACGACGCCAATGACGATCATGAAGACGCTTTGGCGCAGGACGAGGCGGACGACGTCGACAGCGGATGCGCCGAGGGCGATACGGACGCCAAATTCGGGGACGCGTTCGCCGGTCAAGTAGGCGAGGACGCCGTAAAGGCCGATGCAGGCGAGTAACAGCGCGACTCCCGCAAAAATGGAGAAGAGAAGAGAGAGGAAGCGCTGGCGCGCGAGCGACGCAGTGGCGAGTTCTTCGAGTGTTTGCACGCCGTAGAGGGCTTGATCGCCGGAAGCACCGCGAAGGGCTTGGCTTAGCGACTGCACCATGCGGGAGGGATCTACTTTTGTTCGAACGGCAATCGACATCACCGTGGAAAAAAAGCGCAGGAGCTGGGCGGGCACCTGCGCGAAGGGGTAGTACATCTGATCGCGGACTCGCGATTGATCGTCGCCTGCCAACCCCCAGTGGCGAACGTGGCCGACGACGCCGACGATTTTGACGGGTCCGTTGGCAAGTGCGGGAATCCATAGGGATTTGCCGACGGCGTGCGGGGTGTGGAAGGCGTGGCGGGCGAAATTCTCATCAATGACGATGACGGGTTCGGAGCCGAGGCGATCCTCGTCGGCGAGGAAGCGACCTTCACGGAGCGGGAGTTCGGTGACGTCGATGTATCCAGGCGTTACGCAGGATGCCAGCGCGAGCGGTGCGTCGGCAGGCGGCGCGGCGGGCGTGATGGAGTACGGGAGGGCATTTTCGCCTTCACGCATGGGGATGATGTCGGAAAGCGTGGCGGACTGGATGCCGGGAAGATTGCGCATGCGTTCGAGGACCCCTTGCCATGCGGGACGAATCTGATCGGGGATCGCTAGCGTTGCGGGGGAGAGCGCGAATCGTGCGGTGAGTACATTGTGCACGTTCACGCCCGGGTCGAGAGATGAGAGCCGAAGCAGCGTGCGGCCGAGCATTCCGGCGGAAAGGAGCAGAACGAATGCGAGAGCGATTTCGGCGATGACGAAGGCGCTGTGCAAGCGGCGGGAGCTTCCGGCGATGGCACGGCCGCCGACGCGGAGCGCGCCATCGAGATTTCGAACAGGGACGCGGAATGCGGGAGCGAGGCCGAAGAGAAAGCCACTGGCGAGAGAAATACCGACGGCGAAGAGGAACATGCGGGCATCGAGATGAATTTCTTCAGCCCGCGGGAGGCTTCCCGGCCAAAGCGCGGCGAAGGGTTTGACACAGACCGCGGCGATCGCAAGTCCGAGGCAGCCGCCGCAGATGCCAAGGAGGGCGCTCTCGGTGAGGCACTGGCGGACGAGGCGTCCGCGACCAGCTCCGAGAGCGACGCGCATGGCGAGTTCGCGTTCGCGGGAGACAGCGCGCGCGAGAAGCAGGCTGGCGATATTGACGCAGGCGACCAGGAGAACAAGGCCGACGGCGGAGAGGAGCAGCCACAATGTCGAGCCGATGTCTCCGACCAGATCCTGTTGGAGGCGGCGTGCGGTGAACATGAGATTGGCGTTCGTTGCGGGGTCGAGGCGCGAGAGGTTGTTCGCAAAGAGTGCGAGTTCGGTCTGTGTCTGGGGCAGCGTCGCACCGGACCGGAGGCGCGCAATCACGTGGAGGAAGCGTGCACGGCGATTCTGCATGCGCGGGTCGATGCTGGGACCGAGCGGCGCGTAAATGTCGACGTCAAAGTAGAGCTGAAATCCCGGTGGCATTACGCCGATGACCGTCCATAGTTGGCCGTCGAAGCTGAGAGTTGCGCCGATGATCGCGGGGTTGGCAGCAAATCGCCGGTGCCAGAGAGAATCGCTGATCACGGCAACAGGGGCCGCGCCGGGCCGGTCTTCGTCGGGACGAAAGGTGCGGCCGAGTTGGGGCTTTACTTTAAGGATCGAAAAAAAATCGGCCGACACACGATAGCCGGGGATGACTTCGGGTTCGCCGGGGCGGCTGATGGTGCCGCCGCCGTACATCCACGCACCGATTTCGAGCGAGCGGCTTTCGCGCCGGATGTCTGTGAAATCGGGATAGGAGTAGCCCCAGAAGTCGCCGAATTCGGGAACGAATCCATGAAGCGTGAGTAACTGTTCGGGTAGCGGAAAGCTGAGCGGGTTGAGTAGGACGCCGTTGATGATGCCGAACATCAGAGTAGTCGCGCCGACGCCGAGAGCGAGGACCAGGATGGAGATGGCGGCGAAGGCGGGCTTCTGCCGGAATGTGCGCAGGGCGTACCGGGCGTCTTGGGCGAGATCTTCGAGCCAGCGGGTGCCGCGGGCGTCGCGACATTTCTCTTTGACTTGTTCGGGGCCGCCCAGAGCCAGGCGCGCGATGCGGTGAGCGTCTTGCCGCGATTGGCCGCGGGCGATCAGATCTTGTTCGTGTTGTTCGATGTGGAAGTGGAGTTCCCGTTCGAGTTGGTCTTCCATTTTGTTGCGGCGGAGGAGGCGGGCGAGCCAAGTCATTTTGCATCTCCTTCGGCGATTTGAAGGATCAGGCCGACGGCTTCGGTGAGGCGATTCCAACTGGCGGCTTCGGATTCAAGGGCTTTGCGGCCTTTGCGCGTGAGACGGTAGAACTTGGCTTCGCGGCCGGTGTCGGTGGCTCTCCACTCGGCGGCGAGGAGCCCGCGATTTTCGAGGCGGTGAAGGGCGGGGTAGAGGGAGCCTTCGGGGGCTTGGACTATGCCGCGGGAGACTTGCTCTAGGCGTTGGGCGATGGCGTAGCCGTGGACGGGGCCCAGGGCAATGATTTTTAGGACCAGGAGATCCAGGGTGCCCTGGGGGAGATCGGATTTTTGCGGAGCGGGCATGTTTTCGGGATACCTCGAGCTTCTACGCTTGGACGATGGAAAGATAACATTCGATAGGTAGAAGGTCAAGGTATGCGCGGTTTTGGATGAGTTTGTGGTGGGGTGTACTGCTGGAATCCTTCGCTGTGCCCATGACAACGTTTTGAACATGAATTGCGACTTTGCAGGTGTACGCGAACCTGGATAAAACGGAAGAGCCGGCAAAGATGCCGGCGCTACCAATTTGACCAAAAATTTCCTGACTAGTCGGTGGCGGGTTGGGGCGATGGCAGCGACGGAATTGTTGCGGGTTGGGCGTCGGGGAGGTGGAGTTCTTGCTCTTTGTATTGGAGTTGGTAGAGGCGGTAGTAGATGCCGCGTTGGGCTAGCAATTCCTGATGGGCGCCTTGTTCGCGGAGGCGGCCTTTGTGGAAGACGAGGATGCGGTCGGCGTATTGAATGGTGCTGAGGCGATGCGCGATGACCAAGGCGGTTCGGCCGCTGAGGAGACGGTTGAGCGCTTCGCGGATCAGGAATTCCGTTTTGGTGTCGACGCTGGATGTGGCTTCGTCGAGTATCAGGAAGCGCGGATTGTGCGCTAGGGCGCGGGCGAAATTGATGAGCTGGCGTTGGCCGACGCTGAGCGTGGAACCGCGTTCGTTGACAGCGGAGGCGACGCCTTCGGGAAGGGCGCGGATGAAATCAGCGAGGCCGATTTCTTCGCAGGCGGTGAGAACGGCTTGGCGGTCGATGCCGGGCGAGCCGAGACGAATGTTGGATTCGATAGTGCCGCTGAAGAGGAACGGATCCTGGAGGACGATGCCGAACATGCGGCGCAGGTCCTGGATATTGATTTTGCGGATGTCGATGCCGTCGAGAAGGATCTGGCCGCGCTGGACGTCGTAGAAGCGGAGGAGGAGCGAGATCAGCGTGGTTTTGCCGGCGCCGGTGTGGCCGACGATCGCGACGGTCTGCCCGGGTGCGACACGGAAGGAAACGTCGCGGAGGACCCAGTCCTCTTCGGCAGCCTCGGGTTTGGGGCTGTAGCTGAACCAGACGTTGCGGAATTCGATTTCGCCGCGCGGGACTTCGAGGCGAACGGCGTCGGCGGACGATGCAGCGGGTGCGGGCTCGTCGAGGAGTTTGAAGATGCGCTCGGAAGCAGCCATTGCTGACTGGAGGATATTGAATTTTTCGCTGAGGTCTTGGATGGGGCGGAAAAAGCGCGTGGCGTACATGGTGAATGCCGTGAGGACGCCGAGGCTGAGCGTGTTATTGAGGACGCGATTGCCGCCGGACCAGTAGATGAGCGCGATGGCGAAAATGCTGAGAATTTCTACAGCGGGATAGAAGAGCGCAAAGGCGAGAATCGCGTCTCGCCAGGCTAGCATGTTGTCGCGATTGCGGCGGCCGAATTCGGCGCGAGCTTTTTGCTCGCGATTGAAAAGCTGCACGACGCTCATGCCGGAGATGTATTCCTGGAGATAGGAGTTGATGCCGGCGACAGCGGTGCGAATGCGTCGGTTGGCGTCGCGAACGAATTTGCGGAAGAAGTAGGTGACGACGAGGATGAAGGGAAGGACGGCGAGGGCGTCGAGCGCGAGTTTGTGGTCGATAGAGAAAAGATAGCCGGCGAGCACGGCGAGAAGAAAGAAATCGTTGATCATGGTCACGACGCCGGCGGCGAAGAGATCGTTGAGGGCGTCAACGTCAGTGGTGACGCGGGTGACGAGTCGGCCGACTGGATTGCGGTCGAAGTAGGACATGGGCAGGCGCTGGATGTGGCGGAAGATCGCGGTGCGCATGTCGTACATCGTCTGCTGACCGACGCGCTGCATGATGCGGATCTGGATGTATTGCGCGAGGAAGTCGAAGAGCAGGACGCCGAAGAAGACGACGCTGATGATGGCGACACCGCGCCACGCCGCGGATTCGACGATGTCGCGATGCATGCCGGGGACGAGATACTTGTCGATGGCGATCTGGAAAAGTTTGGGTGGCGCGAGTTCGAGCGGCGTGACAATCGCGACGAAGGCGAGAGCGAGAATGACGCGCCAGCGGTACGGGCGCAGATACTCCAGCAAGCGCCGCAGCAGGTGCGAGTCGTAGGCCTTTCCTAGCGCTTCTTCTTCGTGGATGTTGCTCATACGTTTTCGAGCTCTTCTTCGAGCAACTGCTTGCGGTGCAAGTCGGCGTAGTACCCTTCGCGTGAGAGAAGTTCGTCGTGCGTGCCGCGCTCGATGATGTGGCCGTCGCGGAGGACGATGATCTGGTCGGCGTTCTGCACGGTGGATACGCGGTGCGAAATCAAAATTGTAGTGCGACCCTGCATCATTCCGCGGAGGCGCGTGAGGATGCGCTCTTCCGTCTGGGTGTCGACGGCGGAAAGGGAATCGTCCAGGATCAGTATGCGCGGATTGCGGACGATGGCGCGGGCGATGGCGCTGCGTTGTTTTTGGCCGCCGGAGAGAGTGACGCCGCGTTCGCCGACGGGCGTGTCGTATTTGTTGGTGAATTCCTCGATGTCGGCGTCGAGGCTCGCGGTTTCCGCGGCGGCGCGGATTTGGTCGACGCCGAATTCGGTTAGACCGAAACCGAGATTGCCCCCGACGGTTTCGCTGAAGAGATAGGTGTCTTGCGGGACGTAGCCGATTGCGCGGCGAAGATTTTCTAGCGGCCATTCGCGGATGGGGTGACCGTCAATCAGGAGCTGGCCGTCGGGGGCTTCCCAGAGGCGGGCTATCAGGGCGGCTAGCGTGGTTTTCCCTGAGCCGGTGGGGCCGACGATGGCAAGCGTGGATCCGGCGAGAACTCGCAGATTGATGTCGCGGAGGACGATGGGGGCGGCGGTGGCGGTAGGCGAAGAGCCGGCAGGGATGCCGGCGCTACCAGGGTTGGCTGCATTTACGCCCTTGCCTGCGAGATTTGTTGGATAGGTGAAGGACAGATTTCGGAATTCGATTTCGCCGGCGACATTGGTTTGCTTTGCGATGGTGGCGGCGCGATCGTCGATTTGGGGCTTGGCGCGCAGGATGTAATTGAGGCGGCCAGTACTGGCAGCGCCGCGCTGGAAAATGTTGGTGACCCAGCCAAGGGCGATCATGGGCCAGACGAGAAGACCGAGATAGGTGTAGAAGGCGATCAGCGCGCCGAGCGAAATTTTGCCGCTCAGCAGTTGGTGGCCGCCTTGCCAGAGAACGATCAGGAAACTTGTGCCGATCAAGGCCTGGAGGGACGGCATGAACATGCTCCAGGTACGGATCAGCTTGATGTTGCGATTGACGTATTCCTTATTGGGTTCGTCGAATCCGCGGACTTCGGCTTCTTCCTGCGCGTAGGCACGGACGACCCGGACGCCGGCGAGATTTTCCTGCACTTTCGCGGAAAGCGAAGCGAGAGATGCTTGAATTTTTTCGTAGAGGTCGTGAATCACTTTGCCGAAGTGGCGAACGGCAACGAAGACGACGGGGACGGGGAGAAGAATCCAGAGCGTGAGAGAGCCGGAGAGACGCGCGAGAACGAAGAGGGCTAGGACCATCGTCGCGAGAGTCTGGCCGGTGTACATGATGCCCGGGCCGATCACCATGCGGACGTTGTTGAGGTCGTTGGTGGCGCGGGACATCAGTTCGCCGGTGCGATTGCGGACGTAGAACTCAGGCTCCATGAGGAGCAGGCGGTCGAAAAGGTCGCCGCGAATGTCGAATTCGATGTCTCGCGAGACGCCGATGAGAATCCAGCGGGTGCAGAAGGAGAAGAAACCTTTCAGGAGAACGCAGACGAGGAGAATGATGCAGTAGATTCCTACAGCGTGGCGGCTATTCGGCGCGTAAAAGGGAATCGAACGGCTCAGCCATGAAGCGGCAATTGGGGTCGAGGCGTTTGATTGAAAGGGCTGCGCGTTTCCGGCGACCACGTCGGTAATCACGCCGGTGGTCAGGGGAATGATGTTGCCGACGACGCTGGTCAAGAGAAGGGCGAGCATGCCGAGGGCGATGCCGCCGGGATAGCGTTTGAGATAGGGCCACAGACCGACCAGATTTCGCCACGAAGACGATTTCTCAGCCGACTTCGCTGGCTTGCTTGCTGCGGAAGCTGGCTTGGCCTGGGCGTTTCCGTTCGTCGTCGCGGTCGTTGAAGTTGCGCTCATTCCGTCCCGTTTAACTCATGTTCAGCTAGTGCAAAACTGATTTCGGTGTACCGCTCATGGTCGGCTGCTCGAGCAAAAAATGTTCGAACGTTCGATCGAGCGACTGGTAGCGCTTGGTCGCGGGATTCCAGCGGACGCCGATGGGTTGCGCGTGCGCCGGGTCGTCCGTGCCCTTGAGCGGCGTCAGGTACAGCGCCAAACCTTTAACCGGGTCCTGCTCGGTCATGATGCGCCAGCCACTGACATCGGAAAGCGGCGTGAGGCCGAGATAACCTTTGGCATTTTTGAGATGCTCGTCGCAGCGGAAGATTTCCTGCCACTGACCGTCATCATTCTGAGCGATAACGGCACGGGTGATAATCGTGCCGGCAATATTGTTGTTCTTCGAGGTCTTGGGGACGACGTTGGCTGCAAGGAATTGCTGCTTACCGTTTTTCGCGAGATCGCCGAAGAGAAGGACGGTCGTCTCTGTGCCGAGCAAGGATTGCGCGCCTGCTTGAATATCATCGGGCACAGCAGGAGCAGCGGGTTTTGCAGGTTCGGCGGCGGCCGGTTGGGCTTTTGTTTCGGCTGGCTTCGGCGCGTCACCGCAGCCGAGCGAAAACGCAATCGCACAGGACATAGTCAGAAGTAGGTGTCTCAGAACAGACCCTCCGTGGGGAGCGATTTTGCGATCGTTGCGGCGACGGTCGGCGGATGAGGCACCCAAGGTTAAGGACGGCGAGAAAACGGGCTCGTTAGCAAGGGGATGTGTACCGAACGCGCCGTGGCTACAGCCGTCGGCTGCGTTGGCGACGGTTACGGGTCCGCTGTGTTTGAGTGACTTCATCAGAGACTTGGCGCCATCAATGTAATGTCCACCACTCGACCGGGTTTGGCGCTGTTTTCCGCTGTGCAAAGAACGGCCATGACCTGCGGCACGTCGGGACCCGCCCAATCGAAGGCGTAGTAGAACAATTCTAACTGTTGGCCGTCTTTCGTGGAAGGACCGCGGGAACCTGGTTGTCCATACAACTCGATGACACGAGAACAAGGAGCGCCGATGACGAGGCCGTGGCCTGTGGTCCAGCGGGACTTGGACTCGGCGGCGGCCGACGCAACAGAGGTGCAGCCGGGTTCGGATGGGGTGGAGGGGAGAGCGGCGGATTCGAATCTCGAGTTGTTTTCCGAGACGCGGACTTCCTGGATGGTGCCGCTGTCGGCGTCGGCGATGATCGAGAGGCTTTGGTGGCGGCAGAGGTCTTGCCAGATGTGGTTGGTGCCATCGAATTTTGTGAGCGTGGGCTTGCGGAAGAATTTTTGGGCTTTGGCGACGTCGTCTTGGCCGGGACGAAGGCCGGCGAGGGTGAGTTCGTCGTTGCGCTGCGCGACGATGGTGGCGGATTTTGCGGGGCGCGTTGCGCTCACGTTGGTCTTGAGCGGCGGCGACTGTGGCTCCGATGACTGTGCAGTCGCCGCGGGCGCGGATGAAACCACAAGAGCCGCAATCGCCACGGGTGCGAGTCCCGCTCTGAACGTGGTCACGAGGCTCACAATGCGCGCGTTAATGGCGCGCGAGAATTGCGTCCAGACGCGCCTCAAAGTTTTCTTCTCCCTCGGACCATAGCTCGCTGCGCTCCACTGGGAGAGCGCGTTCGACGCCCTCGACCCAACTGAACAGCTGTTGGATGTTTTCGCGGGTCTTTGCGTGATATTCCTTCAAGTTGGCGGGGACCGCCATCCATTTGCGGAAGGTGTGCTCCATCGGATGGTCGGAGGAATCAAATGGATTCGAAGCGGCGCCGGGGGCGAGGAGTCCGGCGTGACCGGTGAAGAAAAATTCGAAGCCGAGATCGGCGGAGAAGTGGCCTGCGGTGGCGGCGATGCCGTCTTCGAAGTCAGCGCCGTGGCAGGCGAGAACGAGCGGCTGAGGTTCTTGCTTCCATTTCAAGGTTTCGACGTCGAAATTCCAGAGATCCCACTTTGCCTGGGCGATGTAGGCGGAGTCGGAGTTGAGATGCTGTGCGGCGAGCGCGGCAACCTCGGCGGGGGTGGAATTTTGGGCGCGGAGATCCCATTCGGCGACGGCGGGCTCGGTGGGACTGACCGGCTGAACGATAAGTTCGGTGAAGGTGGATTTGGATGCGGAGAGCGGAGCCGTGGTGAGGAAGCGGGCGTACTCCGCGATCATGGTCTCGGTGGAGAAGTCGCGCGTCCAAACGCGCAAGTAAGAGTGGTTGGCCATAGTGAAGTTACGATTATACCGATTGAAGGCGCGGGATTGCGAACGAGCGAGAGCGAAAAAGGAAGACCCCGCGACTTGCGTCGCGGGTTCTTTTGATGCGCGAAAGCTGACGAATCAGAACAGCGCGCGCAAGACTTGAGCGAAGTTTGCGACGTCGATGGTGCCCAGGCCCGCGGCGGGACTGTAGCCGTTGCGGCCCTTGTAGAACCAGTTGTCGCCGTCGCTGATGACGTGAAGCGGCGGATGCGAGCCCTTATATGCCTGGCCGGTGAGAGCCAGAGCATAGAGCGGATAGTTGAGGAAGCCGAGACGCGCGCCGTGCAGCGACTGGCTGAGAAGCGCGGTCACGCCGTTGAGCTGAGGCGCGACGAAGCGGGTGCCGCCGAAGAAGATTTCTTCTCCGAAGCCGTCCACGTCCGATGTGTAGAAGAGGACGTAGCCGGTTTCCGGATCCGCATTAAAGGAGACGTCGGGAATGTTCCGGCCCGGGAAATGACCGGGCAAGCTGGTGGAGATAGGCGGAGTGCCGTCGATTTCGCCGCTGAGCACCCATTTCTGATTGGCTTGAGTGGTTTGCACGCCGGAAATGAGGATCTGAAAGAGCGGGACGGGGAAGTCGATGCTGACACCGCCGCCCCCGCCGCCCGGGAAGATGCCGCATGCGATCGGATCGAGTGTGCCGCAGAGAGGTTCGAGGCAGTCCCAGCCCCACACGCGTTCATTGGGAACGTTAATGTCGATGAACGGAGCGCATGCCGCGTTGGCGCAGAATTCCTGAAGTCCCGGAAGTGTTGTGCCGCCGGCTGCGGTCATGGCCGTGTCACTGGCCGGGTTGTCGACCGTGAGAGGCGTCGTGCAAGCGGGAGTTGTCTCCGGATTGCATTGAAGATCGCGATGGACGTCGAAGGCGCCGCCATCGCCGGACGCAGCGAACAGAGACTGCCCCTGTAACGCAGCGCGGACGAAGAGTTCATGGAAGGCCTGCAACATGCCGACAGTTCGGCCCGTGGATGGGTCGGTGACGGGCGAGAACTCGGCGCCCTGGTAGAACTCCCAGAAACCCCAGCTGGTGGAGATGCTGTCCGCGGCGTTGGATTGAACCGCGCTGGCGAAGGCGTCGACGAGGCCCTGATTGGTGTTGGGAGACTGGTAGACGATGATTTTGGCGCCGGGGGCGATGCCGCCCGACTGTTTGACGTCGAGCGTGGTTTCGTCCGAGCCGGACTTGTCGCTGGGAGCGCCCGGGCCGCCGTCAACGTTGGGCGGGGCAGGTCGAGGGGCGCTGGCGAGGAAGACGAACTTATGAATTCATGCGGCGGGCGGCTGCGTCGATCAGAGGCCAAGCGAGATTGTTGAGGCCGTGGAGGACGCGAGGGATCTTGATATTGGCTTCGTCGAGAAGATTTTCGATAGAGCCGAGGGTTTTGATTGCGGCTTCGAGTGCTTGTTCGAGTGGCTCGATCAGGAGGCGGATGCATTTGTGGGCGAAACCGCTGGCGACGAAGATTTTTGTGCCTTCGACGTCGGCGACGCTGCCTTCGATGGGGACGTTGCAGAAGAGCAGGAGTTCGGCGAGCGGGAGGGCGCCGTCTTCCTTGAAATTGACGGAGGCGAAGTCGGGGAAGATTTTCCAGGCGGAGATTTTTTCGTGGCGTAGTTTTGTGTTTTGGAGGATCCATGTGCCGGTCTTATGCCGACTGGTATGCCCGGGACCGCGGATTGAACCGCTTTGATGGCGGCGGCAACGTCAATGGCGTCGAGGGATTCGCGTTCGCCGGGGCTGCGCACGTGCAAGTGGATGGCGCCAGCGCCTGCGGCTACGGATTCTTTCGCGGAGGCAGCTAATTCCAGCGGTGTGACGGGAATTGCCGGATTCGGAGCGGGAGCGGCCTCCGTTCAGCGCAGCTTTGATCAGCATAGGTTTTTTCGAAGGTGTGGCCGGCTCGGTCGCGGCGAATTCAGTCGCTGCAATCGTTGGTTATTCGAATTCGGTTTTGGTTTCGGTCGTGTCGGCTGCTTGCGCGTTGCCGCTGGCGCTTGCTGCGTGACTGGATTCCGCGGCGTGCGCTTGACTTGGCGGCGGTATGCTGAGGTTGGCCGCGATTTGCTGCATGCGGTCGCGCAGAGCCTCGCCCATGTCGGCGAAAACCTTGGTGAAGGTTTCCCGAAGTTTTTCTTCGGCGTTGGCGGAGACGCGAGTGACGGAGTCGCGCGACTGGTGATCGAAAGAGGTGACGGTCGCCAGCATCCATTGATTGGAGACGTTGTCGAGCTTTTCGCGGTATTGCGACGCGGCTTGTTCGCCCATGTTTGCGTAGACGTTGCTCAGATCGTCCTTTTGCGCGTTGGTCATCGCTTGCCACGATTCGATCATCGGACGGAATCCAGCTTGAACTCGCTCGTTGGCTTCGGCGACGCGAGCTTCGATGGTGCCGTGCAAGGAATCCTGGAAGCGACGGAGGAAGCTTTCCTGCTCGACGGTGACTTTCTGCGCGAGTTCGGAATGGGCGGAATCGATCAGGGAGCGAGTTTCTTCACGCGAACGCTGGAGTTCGGCGTCGAAACCTTCGAGATCCTGGCGGGCGTGGCGCTGGATTTCGTCGATGAAAGCGGCGGTGGTGGTTTCGGCGGCTTCAGCGAAGAGGGCGCGAGCGCGATCGAAGGCTTCGCTGACAACATCGGCGATTTGGGTCTGGGCGTAGGCGACGAAGTTGCGGCTGGACTGATCGAGTTCACCGGCAAATTCGCTGGTGATGTCGCCGGCCTGTTCGCGCAACTGACGGGCGGCTTGCTCGCCGGCTTTCTCGGCGGCGGTTTGGGTTTGCGTTTGCGCTTTCTTTTCGTACCACTCGGCGGATTTCGCCAAATCGTCTACGGTTTGCTGCTTCAGGCTTTCGATGCGAAGTTCGAAATCGGCCATGCCGCGCGCGGTGACGCCGTCGGTCGTGACGCGCAGGATTTCTTCGACGCTGCCGAGATTCGAACGGAACTGCTGTAGGGCTTCAGCGAAGGACGCGTCAGTACTTTCGCGGATGCGATCCTGATGGAGAGTAAGAGCAGCGTCGAGAAGCGAGCGGCCGCCGTTGAGGCGCTGCATCGCTTCGTTGGCTTGCGAAAGCTGTGGCTGAAGGAGGGATTCGATCTGTTCTTTGAAACGGTCGATGGCTTCGCGACTGGCTTCGTCGAACGAACCGCGGATGCGGCCGTTCACTTCGTTCAAAAGCGTCTCCGAGTGGCGATGAAGTTCGTTGCGGTGCAGGGTGAGGACGTCGTCGGCCTGGGTCTGGAAATTGGTCAGCGCGTGCTGCTGGACGTTGTCGAGACGCGCGGAGAGTTGCTCGAGCTTCTCGGCGGTTTCCGTCGCTTTTGCGGCTGCGGCCTCGGCGCGTTCGGTTTGCGTTTGCAGTGCTGCTCGCAATGTTTCCAGTGGGCGTTCGAATTTTTCGGCGAGCTCGGCGGCTGCCGTGCGCAAATTCGAGGTGTGGTGGTCGGTTTCCTGATGATAGGCCGACAGTAAAGCATTGGCGTGCTCGGTGATGGAACCCGAAGCGCGTTCTTGGGCGGCGGCGAAAGCGGCTTCGACTGCAGTGTTCCAGCGGGCTTGCGCGGCTTCGATTTCGACGCCGAGATCGGCGCGCCATTTGTCGCGCGCGGCGGCGAGGACGGCTTCGCCCTGTTGCTGCACATCATTCGCGGTGGCGTTCAGGCTGTCGCGGTGAGCGGCGAGAAGTTCGTCGCGCTGGCGCACGGCATCAGCGAGGGTTTTCTGCAGCGATTCGTTGTGCTCGGCGATTTGCTGTTCAGCATGCTGCGCGCTCGAGAGAATCCGTGCGGTGGTGTCTTCGGCTTCCTGGCAGACCTCGCCGAGCGTTTCGGCGGCCTTGGTGAGCTGTTCGTTTTGTTGGGTCCGCTGGGAGCGGCCCTCTTCGGAAAGGGCTGAAGTCAGATTGCGCGTGAGATCTTCGAGCTGAGGAGCGAGACTCCGCGGTAGTTCTTCCTGCAAAGCGGCTGCGACCGCGTCGTGCGCTTCACGGCTGTGCGTTTGCGATTCTTCGTGAATTTTTTCGACGGCAGCGGCGATCTCGCGAGCCAGCGAGTCGTGCGCTTCAGTTACCTTCTGATTCCATTGGTCGGCGGTGATGTGGCGTTCGGCGGCGACGGCTTGTGCCGCGGCTTCGCGAGCGGCGGCTTGAATTTGCTGGCGTGCTTCGGCAAGCAGGCGCGTGACGTGGCGCGCGAGCTGAAGAGATGCGTCGGTGGTGCTGGCCGGGGAAGGGAAGATGCGAACATTATCTGGGCTCGCCGACGCGGAGGGGGCTTCGACGGGTGCGGGTGTTTCGGAATCAGTCAACGAGACGTGAAATTCGGTTTCCGACGAGTCGGGAGGCATCGGGGGAGCAGCGAGAGGTGGCAGCGACAACTCGACATGGGATGAGGTATGCGCTGCACCAGCTGCGGCGGCATTGGCAAGGAGTTGCCCGGGATCGGGTTCAGCTTGCGCGAACCAATCTTCAGGAGGGAACGCGATGCCCCATACGTTACCGGGCGCTTCGAGTTCGAGTGCAACCTGGAAAAGCTGGCGGACCGTGCGCGGACGCTGAATCCAAGCGACGCGTCCCCGCACGACGCGATGCTCCTCGCCTTCTTTGGCGTTCGGCACTTCGACCTTCACCCACATATTTTTGAGGACGTAATGCTTGGACTGATAGCGGCAGCCGTGGCAGTTGAGGATGAGCGATGAGGTTCGCTCCATGAACGGGCGGCCGAGTGCGTCGACGCCGGTCACCTGAAGCGGGACGGCTTGCACGATGCGGGTGCTGCGACGTTTTCGGAGCTCGGAGGTCGGGTTCACTGCTGTTTCTGGCACCATTTCCGTCGTTTCATCGGCAAGGTTTCTGCCAAAGTCATCCATGGGAGGGCCCGCCGTGTTTGGATTTTTGCGATGCTACTGCCGATCAATTTCGTTTCGTTTCGGAGGGGCGTGGCGCGGGGGACGCGTGCGTGCCGCTCAGAAAATTCCAAAACTCCTTCGCAACCCAGACAGGTCCTACAAGCAGATAGATGGGTCCCTGGAAGAATGCCGGATGATTGCCTTCGATGCGATGACCCAGGAACAGAAAAATCCAACCGCCGAGAAAAAGGGACGCTCCCCAAATCCACTTCGTCAGAATCAACAGGACGATTCCGGCGAAAATCATCGGAATACCGACACCGTGGAGGAACTTGTTCCAGGCGGACGAGTGTTCGTGATCATACTGCGCCATGTAACTCGCCAGACCCGGCATAACTGGAACTCCGCTTGGGGACGCTGCCTGCGGAAGTACACTTTATAACGAAACGTGGGAAATGGCTAGGCGTGAAAAGTGTGGAAAAACGGGGAAAAATCGAGGTCGCGATGACTTTGTGGCGTGGTTGGGCGGCGATTTTGTTCCGTGCGCTTATTCGCCAGCGGCTAGAGATCGCGGCGGCCTTCCATGGCTTTCATCATGGTGACTTCGTCGGCGTATTCGAGGTCGGCGCCGACTGGAATGCCGACACCGATGCGAGAAACCCGGACGCCCAGAGGTTTAAGCAATTTCGAAAGGTAGACGGCGGTGGCTTCGCCCTCGGCAGTGGGATTTGTGGCCATGATGATCTCTTCGACGGTGCCTTCTTTCAGACGCTCGACGAGAGTCTTGATGCGAAGTTGCTCGGGGCCGCGGCCTTGCAGGGGAGAGAGGGAGCCGCCGAGGACGTGGTACATGCCGCTGTAGGTGCGTGTTTTTTCGATGGCGAGAATATTGTGTGCTTCTTCGACGACGCAGATCGTTTTGTGGTTGCGAGTCGGACCGATGCAATAGAGGCAAGGGTTGGTGTCGGTGATGTTGTGGCAGACCGAGCACTCGCGGATTTTTTCCTTGGCGTCGCGAATGGCGTCGGAAAGGGCGAAGGCTTCTTCGGGTTTGGTACGGAGCAGATGGAAGGCCAGGCGCTGGGCCGTTTTTTGGCCGATACCAGGGAGATGTTTGAGAGCGTCGATGAGTCGTTCAACTGGGGCGGCAAAATCGGGCATGGATGATGTGTAGCATAGGGACGCGTGTCGGTGCAAACGAGGAGGAAAAGTGGTCGCGCGTTGATTTCAGCCTTCTTCGTAATGCGACAATCCAAATACCATAAGCAAAAGATTCCGATAACGATTATGCAAAGCCACCACGGACTCCAAGGAATAACAATACCAACAGCCACCAAGTCCAGTTTGGTCGACTACGGGTCGTGGCCCTTTCCGATCCCATCGTATTGGCTCAATGTCGGTACGCAATAGAACGCTCGAAAATATCGAACGGAACCGCGGAGAGGAACTGTGAAGGAATGCGCGAGACACTTGTTGCGGATTGGTGATGCGAGTTCGTTGATCTAATCCGGTTAGAAGAGGCCGGGGATTTTCAGGCCGGCCATGCCGGGGATGCCGCCGGAGAGATTTTTCATTTGATTGGTGAGTTCCTCGTCGACGCGGCGGGAGGCTTCGTTGACGGCGGCGCGGACCAGGTCCTGCAACATTTCCTGATCTTTGCTGGCGAAGACATCCGGCTCGATGCGGACGTCAACGAGCTGCTTCTGGCCGTTCATGCGCACAACCACCATGCCACCGCCGGCCGAGGCTTCGACCGCGACGGAATTTACCTGACGCTGAATGTCTTCCTGGACTTGCTTCAACCGCGAGAGCATCTGTTGGAGAGCGTTGACTTCCATCAGGATTCCTCGGGACTACGCTTTACTTCGGTGATCTTTCCGCCGAAGCGCCGCAGCATCGACTTCACGACGGGATCGCGTTCGAACTGAGCCCGCAAATCCTGCGAACCCGATCCGCCGCGCGACGCCGAGGCAGCCGCAGCTGCAACTGCCTCAATTTTAGCACAGACGCGCACCGGACGGCCCAGCACCTTAGCGGAAATGACACGGAGCTTCTCGATCGAGTCGCGGCCTTCGATCATTTCGGCGAACGTACGACCTGCAGGAGAAAAATAAATTCGAAGTTCAGCGCCTTCGAGTTCCCAGCGATGACCGTGTTCGAGAAGTTCGCCAAGAAATTTTTGCTGGGACTGGACAACGGATTTAATTTCGGCGACTTGTTGCTCAGTGATGCCGCTCGCGGATGGAGGAGCGGCGACGGGCTCCGGAACGTCGGCCGATTCTACGATATTTTCTTTTGGCACGGTCGCAGAGGAAATCGGAGTTGGAGCAGGAGGCAAGGCAGGCGCGGTCGCCGTAGCGGTTTGCGCGGATCGCTCGGTGGCACGGAAGGGAACGGGTTGGCTTGCGGCAGGCGCAGGAACCGGTGTCGGGCGTGTCGATGCGAAAGCGGTGGTCGAGTTGAAAGGAGATGGCGTGTCGCGTCGCGGCTGTGGGGCCGAGATGGGCGACGGTGCTGCTCCCGTGCGGGCGGTGCCGGTGCCAGCTGACATTCCTGGGACGCCGTTGCGGACTTCGGCGATCAGCTCTTCGAGAGGAGCGAGGCGCGCGGCGTTGATCAATCGGAGCAAACCCATTTCGAGATGGACCCGCGGATCGGGCTTGTGTCGCAAGTCGTTGTCGGTTTGAAGGAGGATCTGGAAGAAGCGCGTCAAGTCTTCTTCGGTAAATTGGGCGGCGGCGCGTTCGAGTGCGGGACGCTGATCGGGAGTCGCGGCGATCAAGTCGGAATCGGCGCCGCTGACCCGCGCGATCAGCAGATTGCGCATGTGACGAATCGCTTCACGGCAGAAGTGCTGAAGATTGCGGCCTTCTTTTTGAAAGGTGTGAACGAGCGCGAGGGCGCGGTCGGCCGAGCCGGCAGCGATGGCTTCGACGAGTTCCTGGAGAGCATCGTCGGGGACGACGCCAAGGAGTTCGCGAACTTCTCTGGCGCGGATGTGATCGCCGCAGTAGGCGCGCACTTGCTCGAGAAGCGACAGGGAATCGCGCATGCTGCCTTCGGCCATGCGTGCGATGACACCGAGAGCTTCAGGCTCGATGTCGAGATTTTCTTTGGAGGCGATTTCCTCGAGGCGGCTGATGATTTCGGCGAAGGTGAGCGCTCGAAAGTGGAAATGCTGCGACCGCGAGCGAATCGTGTCGACAAGATCTTCGGGTTGCGTGGTGGCCATCACAAAGATGACACGGTCGGGCGGCTCTTCGAGAGTTTTCAGCAAGGCGTTGGAAGCCTCGGTGGTGAGCATGTGCGTTTCGTCGAGGATAACGACTTTGTTGCGCGAGCCGGCGGGAGCGTAGCGGACCATTTCGCGGAGTTCGCGAATCTGGTCGATGCCGCGATTGGATGCGGCGTCGATTTCGATGACGTCAAGCGAAGAGCCAGCAGCGATTTCTTTGCAGGAGTCGCACTCACCGCACGGTTCGGCGGTGGGACCGTTTACGCAATTCAGCGCCTTGGCGAGGATACGCGCGGCCGTAGTCTTGCCGACACCGCGTGCGCCGGAAAAAATGTAAGCGTGGGCGACCCGATCATTGCGAATCGCGTTTGCGAGCGTGTCGGTGACATGGCCTTGACCTACGAGATCCTTGAAAGTTTGAGGGCGCCACTTGCGGGCTATGACTTGATAGGCCATTCGTGTTCGCGTCGTGCGGTGCGCGGCTTTTGGATCGTGCCGTCTGCCAGCGCAAGGAACCTCGGGTGATCTGCGGCACCCGAGGCGATCCCGATACCGTTGCTCCCTTCCGGGCCTGGCGGGGTTCGCGGGACCTCGTTGCACAGAGCCCGAAGCTCCATGCGCTGGCAGTCGTAAAATTTCGAGCGCGACTGCGACGACATCGTCAGTCTAACACAGAGATGCTGACGGATTTCTAATCGGCGGCGAGATCCGTATCGAACATTTTGAAATCGCAGAGAAAAAGCACGGCGCGTAAAACGCGCAATTTCCTTCCCGGATGCGAAGAGCCGGCAGGATGCGGGCGTTGCCAAGCTGTGCTCACTGTTTCGGGAAGTTGGGGTCGGCTTTGACTTCGAGCAGTTGCTTCGTGTGGCGTTCGGTGTGGCCCGCGATGAGCAGGATCCACTCGTAGCCGTCGAGTTTCACGCCCATTGGGCTGTCGACGGCATGGGCGCGAAGGTCGGGAGTGCTCTTCAGATATTGTTCGGTCGTGGCGCGGCTTTCGATGAAATGCTTTTCGGCTTCGGCGGGACCGCCAAATCGGTTGGTGGGCTTGAGAGGCTCGGGCGCAGACATTTTGTGCGAGCGATCCGGGACTTGAGCGAGTACGCCTTCGTCGATCTTTTTCACTTCTGCGGGATCGCGAGGAGCGATCGCGGGGCTCTTCATGACTTGAGTCTCGTCCATGCCGCGGATCAAATCTTCGGCGGCGGCGAGATGCTCCATGATTTCGGCGATGGACCAGCGGTCGGGCGCGGACTTGAAATTCCATTGCTCGTCGGAGAGGCCTTTCACTGCGTCGAGGAGGGCTTTCTTGGTGGATTCGAGGTAGGCGAGAGCGCGGTCTTTGTCGGCTTGCGTGACGTCTTGTGCGGTGGTTGAGAGGGAGCTACACAAACTCAGAAGGATGGCGAATCCGGCGATTAAGGCTTTCCGCATGGGCGCTGCTCTCCTTTGTTCTTCGTGGACCTGATGGGGCTGTTTCTCGAGTCGGATGTTCTTAGTGCGTCGACCCTTGAGCGGCGGCGCGTGCTGCCAGCTCTTCGGGGGTGAGATCTTCCATGTACGTGGCAATGTACCAGTGGTTGCCCCAGTCGTCTACAAGTCCGGCACTGCGTTCGCCATAGAACTGGTCTTTGGGTTCGCTGAGGGATTTTGCGCCGGCTGCGAGGGCGTTCTTATACATTTCGTCGACGTTGGGGATGTAGATGTGGAACGTCATGGGCATGGATCGCGGTTCGACGGCTTCGCCCATTTCGATGATTGAGTCTCCGAGAGTGACAGCGGCGTGCGCGATGGAGCCGTCGGGGCGGGGCATACGTTCTTTTTCGACGGCGCCGAAGGCTTGTTTCAGGAAATCGAGCAGGCGGGCGATGCCGGGGACGACGATGTAGGGGGTTACGGTGTGGAAGCCTGGGGGGATGTGGGATTTGCTTTTTGTCATGGGTGATTCCTCCTTTGCTTGCGCTGGGAGCACTCTGCCCGAGTGCAATTACCGCGTATTGTAAAAAATTGACCGGCGCTTATCCGGTGCGGTTTACGCGTTCATGGGGACGTGATTGACGTGGCCGGCGTAGTTGGATGTGTAAATGGACGGGTTGATGCCGGAGAAGGCACGGAAGTCGTGGATGAAATGGGCTTGATCGAAGTAGCCGCACTGGAGGGCGACGTCGGTCCAGTTGATGGCGCGACCGGCGGAAATTTGGCGCAGGACTTTTTGGAAGCGGCGGACGCGGCAGAATAATTTGGGTGTGAGGCCGACTTCGTTGCGGAACAGGTCGATGAAGCGGCGGGGACTTAGGCTGAGCTTGCCGGTGACTTCGGAGATTTTTTGCGTTTCGGGCGAGGAGCGAAATTCGTTCAGGGCATACGCGACAGCGGGGTGACGGTCGGGAATCCTTGTGGCGGACAACAGGGCACGCTCGAGGACTTGTGCTTTGGATTCGGGAGTGCGCGATTCGAGCAGTTGTTCACGCACGCGGCTGGCCATGGTTGCGCCCCAGAGTATGTCCAGTCCGACGTGAGTATTGTGAAGATTGCCGAACGGGAGTTGCAGAAACGGGCGCGCGCCGCCGGGTTTGAAGTGGACGCCGGCGACTTTGGTTTCGACCGAAGTGTCGATTCCGAAAGGCTGCGAATGTGGACCGCAGACGATGCTGCCGCGGAAGAGTTCGCGGCGATCGAGATTTTCGCGGCTGAAGATTGGGAAGGCGGCGTCGTTGAGATCGAAAATGAATTCAGCCGAGCCATCGGGGAGCAATCGCTCTTTCGAATGCGGCGCGGGGTCCGATTCCATGACCCAGATGACTTCGACGAAGCGGTCGAGCGGTGACGGCGGTTTATAGCGGTACGACACCATGTGTGGAGCTTACTCCTGCGGCGACAGCGGCGACTAGATCGATTCCGCGAGTGCGGCCGAGTCGAAACCGCACCGATGTCGAGTAGTACGCATGCACAAAGATGAAGTTACAGGAGCGGTATCTGTGGTATACTTCATTTGCGCTTAATACCGCGGTTGTGTAGTGCGGCTGCTCTTCGGATTCGTAACGCAGTACCAAGAATACCCGCCTCCAGTATCCTCCGTTCGTTTTCGGCGTAATCCATAAGACTGGCGATGAATTTGCCGAGTCGCATCCTGATGTGTGTGCGCCGCTACTGTTCCGCCAGCAAGAAAGCAATATCGAATGCAAAGTTTTTCAGAATCAATGATTTCGGCCTATACCAAGGAGCGGCTCGCGTCGGCTCGTTTTACGACGCCTACTCCGGTACAGGCTGCCACGATTCCGCAAGCCCTTGAGGGCAAGGATGTTCTCGCCACGGCGCAAACCGGAACGGGCAAAACGCTCGCGTTTCTGATTCCGGTCATGGAGCGGTTGCTCCAGGGCAGCACGCCCGGCATCGCGGCACTCGTTCTCGTGCCGACCCGCGAACTCGCGATACAGGTCGTGGACCAATACAATTTGCTGCGCGGCAGACAGTTGCCTGCGGCGGCGTGCGTCGTCGGCGGAATGTCTGAAGGCGCGCAGCTGAGCGCGATTCGCCGGGGGGCCCGGCTCGTGGTTGCGACTCCCGGACGGCTTGAGGATTTTCTCGATCGGCGGCTGTTTAACTTCCGCGATCTCCGTATTTTGGTTTTGGATGAAGCGGACCGGATGCTCGACATGGGCTTCCTGCCTGCGATTCAACGCATCGCGTCGGTGCTTCCGAAGGAACGCCAGACAATGTGCTTTTCGGCGACGCTGGAAGCGTCGGTCGCGCACCTGGTGAAGGATTACATGCGGAACCCAGTGCGGCTCGCCTTCGGGTCGACGCTGAAGCCTTCTGAGAATGTGCGGATGCAGGCGTTTGAAGTTTCGACCGATCGCAAACAGCAGACCTTGAACCGTTTGCTCGCGAAGGAGACCGGGCGTTGCCTGGTGTTCGCGCGAACGAAGCGGGCTACGGATCGCATCTGCAAGAATTTGAACCGCGATGGATTTTTGGCGGCGATGATTCACGGGGATCGATCGCAGTCGCAACGCAACTCGGCGCTTGCTGGGTTCCAGCAGGGACGCTTCCGCGTCCTGGTGGCGACCGACGTGGCGTCGCGCGGGATTCACGTGCAGGACGTGGCGCACGTGATCAACTACGACTTGCCGGAGATCGCGGAGAATTTCATTCACCGCGTGGGCCGCACGGGTCGCGCTGGCAAGCATGGAGTTGCTTCGACCTTGTTTGCGCGCGAGCAGCGGTCGGAGTTGTTTCAGCTCGAGCGGACGCTCGGAATTAAGATGGAGCGGCTGCGGGCGGAAGATAGCGCGCCGGTGGCGGCTGCCGAACATACTGGGCGGTTGCATGACTACAGCGGGCAACGGCCGGTGGGTCGCGGCAATGACTTTGGCGGGCGTCGTGAATCGAATCGGGATTCACAACGTTTCGCGCCGACGGTCGGTGTCGAATCGATGGCGGCAAAGGCCAAGATGGTTCGGTTGCCGGGCGAAGTGTTTCAGGTAGAAGCGGACTAATTCGGCCGTCAATCTTCGTTCAAATTTTAACCGAGGCAGGGCACAGCAATGCTGTGTCCTGCCTTTTCTTTTTTGCGGGCGAGTGGAAAAGCTAGTTCGATGAGTTGAGGCGGTCACCGCCAACCAGGACGAGCGAGAGGATGTTCGCGTCTTTGGGATCAAAGCGCACGTCGTACATTTCCGTCGTGCCGAAACGACGTTGAATGCGCAGCGTCTTGAGTTGGCGGGAATTTTGGGATTTTGGCAGGACGTCCTTTACGCGAGTGCCCCACTCGATAAATTTTGGCTGGCCATTTATTTCGATACGGAGCTGCGTGCTGAGTGTGACGTAGCCGTCGAAGTCGATGCAGGTGACGCCGGCGGGGAGCGGTACGGATTCGCACGTCTGGTCGGGATTGGTGCGGAACTGGTTGTCGAGGGATTCGAGTTGGGCGACGTCGGCGGCACCAATGATCGCGGCGACGCGGCGGTGCTTTTCGGCGACGAGGTAGGTGTAGAAGTAGAGGCGGTAGCGGCGCTGCGGGGGAAGACGCGCGAGATTCACATCGCGTCTTGCTTCACTTGCGGCTGATTGCAGCGACGGCGGGGAATATTGGATTTCGCCGGACTGGCTGAAGCTGGTTTCTTCGCCGGAGTGACGAGCGACTTCGAAAGCGACGGTGCTTAGACCTAGAAAGGTCCCAGGACTGTTTTCCTGCTCACCAGCCTGTGGCGGGCGGAAGTAGGCTCGCTCGATTTTCACGCGCAGGTCGGGCTTTAAATCCATGCCGCTATGACCGAGGCGATAGTCGTAGGCGTTGAAGTAGCTTTCGTGCGGGCGCATCGGAATGTTTTCGAGAATGAGATCGCGGACGGAAATGCTGGCGGTGACGGAGTCTGCCCCGGTGGCGTTTGCGTGAGCGTCAGCGAAGCACCCGGATTGCTGCAAGCGATCGACGTCGGTCAGGAAAGCGTCGAGCGATTCGACTTCGGCGGAACTGTCGGGCTCGTTTTTACCTTGGAGGTCGCTGAGCCAGCGTGAAGGTGACGGGACCGAAAGCTGAACCGCATGCGGCGACTGCGGGTCAACGGACAGGCGGAACGGGCCTTCTTCAGTGGAGCATTTGGAACTCGAGGAGGAAGTGAGTGCGATTGGGAGTGTGATGGGAATAGTTTCGGTGGCGGGCCGGCTCGACGGAACAGAGGGCGGCTGGATGGACGGCGGAAAGAGGAGGGCATCGCCTGAGGAAGGTACCAAATGAAAGGCGGGCCCGGTCGCTACGATCGGTTTTTTCGCGGAGCACGCAGCTGCTACGGCGCAGCAGAGTAATGTCACGCAGGCCAACGATCGATGGCGAGTACGGGGCATTTTGGACGGGAAGACGGCTTGAGCCGTTCGACTTCTTTTGGACACCGGACGGCTTTGGAAAGTTTCCAGGTTGTTGTGTTCGTGATGTTGTTGTTGCGTCCGCTGGCGGGCGTTTGTTGCGTGGGACTCTAGGGCCACGTGTATATTTTTAGCAGTAGTGCTTTAACCTACGCAATTGCAACGCGAGACGTGATCGTCGGCGAAAGGAACGACTCAATTGTGGAACCGATCTCCCACTTTTTTTATTCGGACCGGCTGAAGCTGCAGTTTTGGGACTACGGGCAGGATGGGAAGCCGTCGGTGGTGCTGGTTCACGGCGCGCTCGACCACGCGCGGAACTGGGATTGGGTGGCGCAGGAATTGTGCTGCGACTATCACGTGTTTGCGCTCGATTTGCGGGGGCATGGCAACAGCGCGTGGGCGCCGGGCGCGGCGTATTCGATAGCGGAGCATGTGCTTGATGTATCGGCGCTGCTCGACGTGATCAACGATTTTCCGATCCGGTTGATCGGGCATTCGCTAGGTGGTGGGATCGCGCTGCACTACACGGGTGTTTATCCGCAGCGGGTGCAGAAGTTGGTGTCGATCGAAGGGGTGGGATTTCCGCGCGAGCATCCAATGCACGGGCCGGCGTCGGAGCGGACACGGAGGTGGATCGAAAATATTCGCGACATGGAGAAGCGGCGGGCGAAGAGTTACCCGAGTCCGGCGGCGGCGATGGCACGCATGCGCGAGGTGAATCCACGGCTGAGCGACGAAGTCGCGCGGCATTTGACCTTGCATGGAACGAACTGGGATTCCGACGGGTCGCTGTTGTGGAAGTTTGATAATTTCGCGCGCGTATTTGCGCCGTACGGGCACAACGTCGAGGATTCGGTGGAGATGTTGGGGCAGATTACCTGCCCAACGCTTTTCTTTTGGGGATTGGAAAGCTTTTTGCCGGTGCCGGAGTCGGATCCGCGGTTCCTGGCGGTGCGGAATCGGAAGTTGGTGGAAGTAGCGGGGGCAGGCCATTGGGTGCATCATGACGCGTTGGACCTGTTCTTGCGGGTGACGGAGGAGTTTTTGAAATAGTCGACAGTTGAAAGTCGAAAGCGGTAACGCGATTGCCCTGAGACTTTTAGCTACTCAGCAAAAGAAAACGGCTGGCCGAATGAATTTCGTCCAGCCGTTTTTCATTGTAGGCGCCGCCTATTTCGGCGTGGTGATCGAAATCGAGCTTCGAACCCGGAGCCGACGATCAATCCGGGTGGCTGTGGCGCCACTCCCAGTATTCCTGCTGCTTTTTGTGATTGGCTTTGGCGAATTCGGGTTCTTTGCGGTGCTTTTCCGCGAGGAAGCGGCCCCAGGCGGATTGCTCGTGGTCGTCCCACTTGTGGTAGTCCTTGTGGTCTTTGTCGTAGAAGCCACGGTCGTCTTGCGCGGATGCTGGCGTTGCGGTGATTACAGCGGCCATCGGCGCGGCTAGAGGGGCGGTCAGCGCAAACGAAGCGAGGTACGTGTGACGTTTTTGCATTCAGAATCCTCCGCGCAAAGGCTGAACAGCAGGAGTGCTTGGCTGCCATACCGGGAGTTGCGTACGCGCAACAAGGAATCGATGTAAGTGACGCAGCTCGCGGGGCGAGCGAATTTTCATCGGACTGAATCTAAATGAAATCCAGTTCGATTCGGCGTAGCATGCCGCTATGACAAATTCCGCTGGGCTTACTCGTCGCTCTTTTCTTGCGTTGTCGGCTGCGCTGCCGTTCGCACTGCGCGCTTCGGGCGCGTCGTCGATTCCCGTCGGACTTGAACTGTATTCGGTGCGCGAAGGCTTGAAGAAGGATCTGGACGGCACGGTGAAAGCGGTCGCGCAGATGGGTTACCAGTGTGTGGAGTTTTACGCGCCGTACTGGGAGTGGACCGAAGCGCAGACCAAGGACATGCGGAAGCTGCTCGACGATCTGGGTGTGAAGTGTTACTCGACGCACAATAATTCGGACTATGTGACGAAGGAAAATCTTTCGAAGACGCTCGAGCGGAACGGGATTCTTGGGTGCAAGTACGTAGTGGTGGCGTCGACGCAGGCCGATGCGGGGGTCGACGGGTGGAAGAAATTTGCGGGCGCGCTTGACGCGGCCGATGAACAGTTGGCGGGCGCCGGGCTGCATGCCGGGTATCACAATCACAAGGTGGAATGGATTGCGATCGACGGCGTGCGGCCGATGGATGTGCTGGCGAAGAATACGAGGAAGGCGGTGATGCTGCAGCTGGACGTCGGGACGTGCCTCGAGGCGGGCTCCGATCCGGTGACGTGGATTGCAGCGAATCCCGGACGCATCCGTTCGCTGCACTGTAAGGATTGGTCGCCGGCCGCCGGCAAGGGTTATACGGTGCTGTTTGGCGAAGGCGTTGCGGATTGGAAGGCGATTTTTCGCGCCGCGGAACATGGCGGTGGCGTCGAATACTATTTGATCGAGCAGGAAGGCAGCCGGATGTCGGAGCTGGACACGGCGCGCCAGTGTTGGAAGAGTTTTAAATCGACGCACGGATAAGCCCAGGAAACTGAAAACTATAAATTGGAAATTGGGAACTCGGAAACTGGAGCCGATCATTGCAGCTGTCCATCGGCGGAGCCAAGTCTTGAGTTTCGATTTTCCAATTTCCATTTTTCGAATTTCGATTCTCGGCATTTCCTTAGGGGAGGAAAGAGCGCAGCACGACAACTGCGGGGACGTCACACGGCGCTCGGGGGGAGTGGCAAGTGGGTAGCGGGTACGCTGAGGTGGTACGGCTGGTGGGCCCGTTTTCTGCCGGGCGCATTTGAATCGAATCGCGCTACCGGCGCAGAAATCCTTTCGAGATTGGATTCGAACCGAAACGTAACGCTGCATTGCAGTCTGCTGCGCAATCGTCCTGCCCACGTTTCTTAAATTCCTCTTAACGCTTTGTTCTGCGGTCGTTCTTCAGTGAACTCCGTTAGTGCAGGAGCGTCGCCAAACCCTCGCACTACACGTGGCGTGTTTTGTGTCGCTCGTCCGGTTGGTGGAAATCCGTTTTGCATCGCGGCGGGAAAGAAGTGGCTTTGTGTTCGCGCCGCACCACGACTCGCCTGCCGGACGCGTAGTCTCGCTATTGATCGGCGATCGCCCCGGACCGCCCTCGAACGAAACCAAATTAAAAATGGCTGCGCAATAGCAGGTTTGTGGCGAACATTTCGATCGGTCCGTAGAGATAGCGAAACGCCAGCAGGCCGACCAACAGGCCCAGGCGGGCGTAACTGCTTTCGCGGAGCCAGTCGAGATAACGCTGCGCTGTTCCCTCCTGCATGAACAGCATGATTCCGGTGCTTCCGTCGAGCGGAGCAAGCGGCAGCAGGTTGAACGTGCCGAGGAGTAAGTTGAGCGAAAAGAGAACGTAGAGCGTCACGATGGCGATGTCGGGCTGGTCGCCCGGTCGCCAGTGTAGCCAGCCCATGGCGCTGCTGAGTCTGAGTCCCGCTGCGCCGATGAGCATCAGCACGAAATTGGCCGCCGGACCCGCGAGCGCCATTAGCGCCGCGCGCTTGGGATACCGCCGCTCCCAGAGCGGGTCGAACGGCGCGCTAGCCCAGCCGATCATGCCGTGTGTGAACAGAAACGCGAGGATGGGGATGATCACCATGCCCCACGGCTCGCGCCGGATGTGAGGAATCGGATTCAGCGTCACCTGCCCGTTCAGCGCTGCGGTCGAATCGCCGCCCCATTTTGCGACCAGCGCGTGCGAGGCCTCGTGGCACGTCGTCGAGAAGAGAAAAACCACATAGGAAATAAAACCGAGCACGAGGATTTCGGGCGAGAGATCGGGCATGTCGGTACGGTAGAGGTTTAGAAACGAGTTTGCAAGTTGGGCGATCGGTTAAGCCGGAGAACGGAGAGGAGATCGTTCCGCAGAAAACGCTCGATGGGCGATCGCAGCGTTATCCGTCGCTTTTCGCGGCGATCGCGCGATCTAACGATGTTTTTTCGGCGCTCGTGAGCGGGCGCGTTGCGCCTTTCGGCAGGGTGCCCAGCGCCAGCGGGCCGATGGCCACGCGAAGCAGGCGCAAAACCTCGATACCGAGCGATTCGAACACGCGGCGGATGTGGCGATTTTTTCCTTCGTCGAGCACGATCTCGACCCAGGAATTCTTCTCGCCGCCGCGAAGGTGCATGGCGGTTTTCACGCGCAGGACTTCGCCGCGACTGTCGACGCCACGCCGCAGAGACGCCAGCAGTTGTACATCGGCGATGGCCGCGACTTGGACGTGGTAGGTCTTGTCGAGGTGCGTTTCGGGAGCGGTTATGCCTGCGGCCCACGCCGAGTCGTTCGTCAGAAGCAGCAATCCTTCACTGGCTTGATCGAGTCGGCCGACGGGCGCCATCCATTGCCCAGTGGGTCGGCGCGCAGCAACCGGCAGAAAGTCGTAGATCGTGGAGCGTCCCTGTTCGTCGGACGCGGTGGTGACCGCGCCGCGCGGCTTGTTCAGCATCAGGTAGATTTTTTCGGCGGGTTTCAGTGCATGGCCGTCGACTTCGATGCGGTCGATTCCGAGACGGACCGGGGCTTCGGGATTGCGGGTGAGCGCGCCGTTCAAGCGGACGCGGCCTTCGGCGATCCACTGGGCGGCTTGCGAGCGCGAGGCGATTCCTAACTTTGAGATCGCTCGCGCCAGACCGATGCGGCGGGCACTGGCTACGGAAGCGTTGGAAGCTTTTGACGATCGAGATTGTTGGTCGCGCTGAGGTCGCCGGCGCACAACGCATTATAGGCGCATTTTTCCGCCGGCCGAGACACGCGCGAAGGGCGGGATCCTCTCCCATGATTTCGGGGATTGTGGGTTCCCTGGCAGAGGATCCCGGCGTGATGACATCCGACGTGAAAACTTCCAACACAGAGCGGCAGAATTCGCGGAAGCGGAAGGATAAATCGGTGTTGAATTTGACGAATCGTCGCGAAGGTCAGAAGAAGGAGAAGCGTCGCGTCCCAGCCCTACCGCCTCGTTTTTCGAAGCGTACCACGCCACTCCTCCTCTTCCGTTTTGCGAACTTGGTAGCCCGCAGGAGCATAATCGCAACTGTCTCGGGCGGAATCCATACACCAGATACCGTAGATGCCCCCATATTCGGCTCGATTCGGGTGGCGTGATATCACTGTCTCGATGGCTAGAAGACGCCCTCTTTCGAGGAACGTTTGCGCCTACGCGGAAAATCCTCACCGCGGTGGCGGGGATTCGGCTCGACGAGAAATAGAAATGGTTCAGGAACTTCGAAGATTGCTGTTCCAGGCTCCGTTGTTGCGACCGGCGGATGGAGTGACAACGAGCCGCACGGACCTGGGCTGTCGCATCGTAAGCCAGCGGCGCAACGTTTTGCGCGCCGGCTCTTCCCAATAGCGAAACACCGCGATCGAAAAAACAACCAGGACAACCGGCGTCACGAATTCGCCCCAGCGCACAAATGCCGGCGGCAGTTGGTCGACGAAAACCCGCATCCAGCTCGTGACCGGATACCGCAGCAAATACACCGAATAACTTGCGCCGCCCAGTAAGACCATCACGCGTGTCGAAAGAAATTCGGTCAGCAGCGTGCCGCCGGCGGCGAGTTCGTAAACGAGGACGGAGAACGGAAGAATCACGAGTGAAACCCAGTCGCCGATCGGAAGGCTGAGCGATGCGATCGTACCAACGACCGCGGCGTAGACGACCAGCGGGCGGCCCGGACGGTGCTCGGCAGTGCCGGCGCGGAGAAACCGCAGGCCCATCACGACGCCGAGCAAAAATTCAGGAATGCGCAACGCCGGAAGCGGCACGTAGCGCACATAAAAGCCGGCATGATTTTTCCAGTCGCCGAGTCCTTTAACAGGCGTGTGGCCCAGGACGCAGACGATAAGCAGCGCCGCCGCGAGCCAGTACAGAGCACGCTGGCTGCGGCGCGAAAGCCACGGCAGGACGAAAGGGAAGCAGATGTAGAAAAACGCTTCGGCCGAGAGCGTCCACGCGGGGTAGTTCCACGCGCCGGCCATGTCGGAATTGAACGGATTCCACGCCTGCACCATGCCGACGACAGCAGCGCGGGTCCCGAGCGCGAGCCCGCCCGAAAACGCAAACGCCATCACCAACGAAAGCAGGTAGACAGGATAAATTCTGGCAAAGCGCGCTTCCCAGAAGCGCACGCGATTGGCGCGGCCGTCGATCTGGCCGTCGTAGGTGTATGCGAGAATGAAGCCCGAGAGAAGGAAAAAGAGGCCGACCGCGAGATAGCCGTTGCTCAGGAATGTTTCGAACAGGCACGGAATGGGATAGCGGCGAGCGAGTCCCGGATAGGCGTGAAACAGCACCACGTACCAGGCTGCGAGAAAACGGACTCCGGTGAGGGCAGGAAGATCCCTGCGCCGCGGCGATGATGTGGTCCCCTGGGTCAGGCGACACCTCGTGCGAATCGCGTTCTATCTTCTCTGCGGAATTTTGGGATCCATCCTCAGGTACAATCTCCGCCGGATCCCGCTCTTGAAGTTAAGAAATAGTATCACTTTGGACCGCGGGCGTCGATCCGGGAGAAGCTGATTTTTGTCAATTTTGTCTCGTAATAATTACTCTTTTTGGGTGCGAGTACCGGGACGAAATTACTATTGCGTGAACCGAACCATTCGCGACGTGTGGGAGGGTTTTTGAGGTGGAGCGAACGTAGCGAGCTGTCATCTGGCGCGGCGTTTCCGAACGCATTCACCTAGGCCTACGCGACGCTGGCCACGGAGTTGCTGCGCACCGGCACGACGCTGCCGTTCGACCGCATGGTCAAGTTCGCACAGTTCAAGGAACTGGTCGGCCTGCCGAAGATTCGCGCGTCCGAGGTTCGCTATTGCGCGCATCTCGAAGACGTACACCTCCGTGGCGCGCAAGTTTCTGACAATGCTGCGTGAATAGGCGTTCCGGGCTTTATCGGCAAAGGAAACGACAATCCATGGGGATCATTTTGAGTGGCGCACCCCGAGGGACTTGAACCCCCAACCCTCACGTTCGAAGCGTGATGCTCTATCCAATTGAGCTAGGGGTGCGTGCACTTCACTGTACTAAATTTCGCACACATAAAACAGGCTAGGTCGATTGCTTTGGCGGATTTCCCGGCGCCGCCCGCCCGATCTGCACCGTCCTGCTGCGACCTCGATTAGACCGACTCGGCGGATGCTGACGCGATTTCGAATGTTAGCGACTGATCGCCCAGGACCGGGTGCGTCGCGGTAAGTCTTACGGTGCCGGGTTGTTCCTTGGTGCGGATCCAGATGGCGCCGGTGCCACCGATGACGGCGAAGGGATTGTCGCCGATGATTTCGGCGGGGCCTTCGAGCTGGAATTTTATGGCGTCGTTGGCGAACGGGCGGATCGCGCCGTATTCGTCGGTGACGCGGAGGACGACGCGGGTGGTGTCGGCGCCGTCGGCAACGAGTTTCGTGTCGTCCGGGAGCAGCGTGAATTTCTGATCGACACCGCGGCCGGACATCTTCTTCTCGATCACTTTTTTGCCCGCAATGTAGCCTTCGATCCGCAAGTCACCCCAGTTGCCAACCGCCTCGCCTAGCTCGGCGACGAACGGCGGATATTTCAAGTACCTAAACTCAGTCTTGTTCGGATCAACGTCGGCAACCATTTTCTCGCCGATGTAAAACTTCAGGTGATCGCAGTTCGAGCAGACCCATGCCTTCGTGAAGCCGATGGATTCGTCGCCGCGCGCCCAATGAAACGCCGGCTCGAGCACGATTTCTTCGGCGGGATCGCACTGCGACTTGTAGAAGTAAGCCGCGGGCTTCGGCTCGCGGAACATATCGGTGACGCCGTGGTAGCAGATGCGGTCGCCGGTGCCGAAATCGGCGTGCGTGTTGTAATCGAACGCGCACCAGCCGATGCCGCCGGCGTATTGCGGATTCGATGCGAGTTGATCGTGGATGCGAGCGTGGCGCAGCATGTGTTCCTGGATGCGCTCGACCTGATCGATCGTTTTCGTCGGAAACGTGTGGCCGACGAACTCGGTGTTGAGATAGCGCGGGTGGTTGGGCGGCTTGAGCGGGAAGCCGAAATCGTTCATGGTGAATACGTCTTCGAGAAATTCGGATGACTGGAAGTAGCGGATGCCGCCGGTCTGGCGCGTCGGATCGAGTTTGTGCGCGAGCGCGTTCGTGCGCACATAGAAGTCGTGATTGTCTTTCGATTCGTTGATGCGCACGCCCCACAAAATTATGCTGGGGTGATTCCAGTCGCGGCGAATCATGCGTGAGACGTTATCAACTGAAATGTCTTGCCAAGCCAGATCGCCGATGTGCTGCCAGCCGGGAATCTCTTCGAGAACGAGCAGTCCCATCTCGTCGCAGGCGTCGAGAAAATGGCGTGACTGTGGGTAGTGCGATGTGCGCACGATGTTGCAATGTAGCTTGTTGCGCAGGATGTTGGCGTCGCTACGTTGCGCGCGACCCGGCATCGCCTGGCCAGCGAACGGAAACGTCTGGTGACGGTCGAGGCCGCGCAGCTTGAGGACTTTGCCATTCAGCTCGAAGCCATGATCGGTGAATTCGGCGTGGCGGAAACCGAAGGTGCGCTGGTCGCGATCGACGAGTTCACTGCCTTTTAGAAGGCGAACGTGAACGGTGTAGAGATTTCGGTTTTCGAGGTCCCACAGCTGGACTGCGCCGGGATGTTCGAGATGCACGGTGTGCACCATCGGATCGGCTCCAGCGGGTGCGGCGACCAGCTTCTGCGTACCTTTGGCCAATGAACGATCGCCGTCTCGCAACTCGACTTCGAGGGTGAGGGGATCGCGCGAGGCTTCGAGGTGCTGGATGAGGCAGTCGACATCGACCGACGGCTTGCCGCTCATCACATCTTTCGGTTTCGCGAAAATATTTTCGATGAACGTGCCCGGCACGATCCGCAGCGCAACTTCGCGATAGACGCCGCCGAAGGTCAGATAGTCGATCTGGTAGCCGAATGGAGGAATATCGGCGCGCTCCGTGGAATCGACATCCACGGCCAAAACATTTTCGCCGTCAAAATCGATGTGTGGCGTGAGATCGAACGAAAACGGTGTGTAGCCGCCTTTGTATTCGCCGAGTTTTTCGCCATTGATCCAGACCGTCGATGCCGTCATCACCCCTTCGAAATCGACGAACACATGCTTGCCCTTGGCCTCGGGAGGGAGCCTGAAGCGGCGGCGGTAGATCGAGACGAACTCGTAGTCCTTATCGTCGAAGCTGTGCCACGGGAGACGAACGTTCGTGTGCGGCACGACAACGCGGTCGAGACCGGAGTCGTCGAAGTCTTTACCGTGCGCGCCTTGCGCGTATTTCTTGCTGTAGCGCCAGTTGCGATTGATGGGGAGAACGATGCGCCCGCCGGCGTCCGCGGCTGGCGTGGGCGTTTTCGCCGAAAGGGCGCTCGGGGCTATGGTCGCTCCCGCGATCACGGTACTGGTCGTCTTCAGGAAATCGCGTCGGTCCATGAGGCTCCTTCTTGCGGCGCGGGCCGCCTGGCTCTGCGGTCGAAACCGGTGCGGCCGATGCAAGAAAGCGCAGCGCCGGATTCACGCGGCGAATCTTATCAGGTTAAACGCATAACCTCCAGCGAACGGTCGTGCGTGTCGTTGCGCATTGAAAAATTCCCGACGGCGGCTCAATCGGGCAGGAAGGGAAGGATCACCACCGGGATCGGCTTCGTGCTGTTTCTCTGCAGATACCAGCACGGACTATTGCCCATGTGCGGAAACAACGAGTGCACGCACGGCAGCGTGACTTCGGGCTGGTTCGCGTCGAGCTCGTATTCGACCCGGCCGTTTTTCTGCGCGATCGCGTAGAGCCGTTCCATCGTGACGGTCCCGGTTCCGGCTCCGAGTTTCGGCCAGGTCAATTTTGCCCGGAGCAGCAGATAGTCGGCTACGAACAGGGCCAGGGTCGTCACGACAATCGCGATCGCGGACTGTTTCAGAATCCTCGACAATCGAGTCATGCGTGTCTGCTTTCGCTCGGCATCCGGAGCCAATCCGTTCTACATTCTGTTCGATGGGCGCCGCGCGTTCGCTGTCATCTGCACCAGAGCTCGGTCGGCCGCTTCGAGCGCCGGGTCTTGCCTACGCTGCAAATTGCGCAGTGTGGGAAGGACAGTTTCGTCGGGCAGAATTCCAGTGCCTTCGAGCCTGCGGCCCTTGGGCGAATACCAAAGCACTTCACTCATCTCGAGCACGCCACCACCCTTCATGACGCGCGGTTTCGCGATTCCCAGGACGCAGCCGCAACTCTGGCTGCCGATAATCTTCGCGCGCTGAGAGTCCTGCATACCCGCCGCAAAAACCTCCGAGGAACTGGCGGAATGCGCATCGACAAGGATCACGACAGGTCCCGCATAGATCTGATCGCCGCTTCTGCCGACGTAAAGTTCGAGCGGCAAGCGCCACACTCCCACAAACTCCGAAAGCGGCTTGCCTGAGCGCGTTTCGTCTTTCGCGAACAACGTCTTCTTGTCGAAAAAGTATCCGGCAATCGGCATCAGAACGCCAAGATCGCCGCCTCCGTTTCTCCGGAGATCGACCACGAGGCCGGGCGTATTGCGAAATCGCTCGAGCGCCTGGCGGAATTCCTTAGTGATCGAAGGCTGAAAACTATCGAACCGGATGTAACCGTTTCCCGACGGTAAAGTATCGGTCGCGACGCTCGTCGATGAGGAATAAATCTGGCGTGTTACTTCGGTTTCGAATTGTGAGCCGTCGGCGCGTTCCACGCCAAGCTTGAGTTGAGTGTCGGCGGGCCCGGCGAGCAGCCGGTTGTAAGTGAACATGCGCGTCGCGCGGCTCGTTGATGAGGCGGATTTCGCGCTCTCGATTTCGGCGATGCGCTCGTTCACGGGCTTCCCGTCAACCGTGCGAATGATCATGCCCGGAGAAATGCCCGCGTGCGCTGCGTCCGAATCGGCGCGAATCGCGGTGATCACGGTTTTGCCATCGATTTCATCGAGGCTGATGCCGGAGCCGACGCCCTGCTGCTTCTTGTAGTTTTTCCATTGTTCCGGCGAATTGAATCGCGTGTGGGCGTCGTGCAGCTCGCCGGTCATCCGAGACATCACAGCATAAAATTCGCGATCGTCTTTCGCGCCATCGACGAGCGGCCGGTACCGCGTATGCACTGCATCCCAGTCCACGCCATTGAAGGTTTTGTCGTAGTAATGGTCATCGATGTCCTTCCAGACTTTTTCGAAGACTTCCTGCCGTGTCTTAAGCGAAAGCTGCTTGCCAGGGTCGGAGGTGGAAGACTGGGAGCGAGATGAGGGGGCAACGTCGGCCGCGGACAGGGAAGCCCCGAGGGCGAACGCCACCAAGACGAATAATGGCAGGGCATTCTTTCTGAAGACACTGACGGACAAACGGGTTCCACTCATTGCTCTGGGAATGCCCCCTTGCGCATGGATTATAGGGAGCCGAGCCCAAATCTGCACGTCGAAGTTGCGGTGGAAGTGGCAAAGGGTAAGCGGTTTGGGGAACGCAGCACGTAGGGCGTCGCTTCAGCGCGATCTGTTCGAACGAGATCGATCCCCGAGCCGCGTTGAAACCCTCGGCGACGCGAGCGAGCACAAAGAGAAGTCTAAACTGTTGGCGGATCGTTCGGCTCGTTCGCGAAAATTCGAGCAAGTTCGGCGTGTTCCATTACGACTTCAGGTTCTTTCTGGATGGCGTCGTAGTAGCGTTTCTGAAACGCGTCACCGGACTCCGAGGGCGCGAACATCTTCCGCGCCAGCGATATGGAGCTACGCGTGTCTTCGGGCGTGACCGGCACTTCGCCGGCCAGGCTTTCGTCGATCCGCACCACGAATTCGGAAATGTTGTGCAGCCACGCAAATTGCTCGTGATCGATCACCAGGCGAAACAATTCGCCGGTGTTGACCTTTCCGTGCTGGCGCTCGTAATCGCGGCGCTCCATATCGAGTAGCGCTTTGTGCAGCCGCAACAGGCTCAGGCGCAGCTCAACCAGTCTTTCGCGGGCAGGGTTCGCTGGCCCGCCGGTATTCGCGGAGTACGGATCGGCAGTGGTCATTTCAAATGTGTCGCCGGCGCGGGCGACGTTCCTCAAATATATTGTGAAACAGGATTGGCTCAACGCCAAGCGCTAGCAGTGGTTGGTTCGAACGGCGTGCACAGCCTCATGCGGCCCGACGGCCGGGAGGTGCGCACGGACTTTCGATTTAAGAAATCTTCGTCGGGATGCCTTTTGGTATTGACACAGGTAGCTTTTAGGTTATGGTACTCGCTGACTAATTGACTGGCCACAATGTCGGGCATTTTTACCCCTCCGCGACGAATTCAGTTTCACTTGATTGGAATCCTGATTTACGGATCTTGCTGATCCGAACGGTTTTGCGCGCCAAAACAGCTTGTCGCCGAAACGCGCTGATCTTTGTCTCAAATCGGGAATAGCACCGCTACTCGTGGTAGCGCTGTTCGCCGACCGGTAACGGAATCGCCAGACGATTGGCTGGAGGAGGCAACGGGCACGTCGCGTACGGGGTATACGCGCACGGCGGATTCTCCAGATGGTTGAAATCGAGGACCAACTCCCCGGGTTTGTCGAGCCCATTCGGCGGCAGTGGCGTGTATAGGAAGCGGCAGGCCGCGTAGGTTGTCGATGCGCTGGTTGTATCTTTGAGAATAAGAAAGAGTTTCACTGCCGGATTTTGTTCCACCACTGGCTCAAGTCTGTATTTCTTCCCGTCCAGTTCGAATTCCGCGCCGCCCGGCACCGTTTGGTCGTAGGCGGTGCCGATCATGGTGGCCAGCGTGATCGTTTTGGGCGGCACGTAGGGAATCCACGTTGCCGTCACGCGATAGTGCGAATCGGGCGCGTACCACGTCAACCCGTGAAAGTTGAGCATCGCCACAGATTTCGCGTCCTTGATGCGTAGCGCGAATCTGTCGCCGCGCTTCACTGCGTAGAAATTGAGCGATCCGATGGTCATCCGCGGGTTGCCCCGGTCATTGTCGGAACTGGTGTGCAGTTCCTGCGCTTGCGCGGGTTTGCCGTCGACGAGCAACCCGTCTGGAAATCCGCCGACAGGAGGACGCAGGGAAACGGTCGCGCCTTCAACATGGAGTACGCCCGCGTGTGCGGGTCCACTCGCAGGCAAGCGAATTTTGTTGTCGGCTGCGGAGCCCATTGTGGTGTCGCCCGGCACAAGCCACTCGAGGCCTACGAGAGCCAGCCAACTGTCGGGCTTTTGCAATTCAGCGGCGTGTTGTGCGCGCCAGGTGGCGAGTTCCTGCTCCCATCCCGGGATGTTCTGGGCGCGAGCGGGTAAAGCCCCACAAAGAGCGGTTGTTGCAGAGACGATCAGACCGAATAGGAAACGCAATCGCGTAACGCGCCTGGGGGCAGGGGAAATCATGCCGCATTATAAACGCGGATTGAGACGCCAACTAGGGGCCGACGATGGATTGTGTCGATTGGATGTATCGATGCGCGCGGGCAAATCGATAGTAAGGGGCACGACCAGGAAGGCCGTCGTCAGCTATGCCGGGTCGAGCTCTTCTTGCTCGCATTCGAACGCTCGCTGCGTTCATGCATGCGATCCAATATGATCTCCGCGGTCTTCGGCGTGAAAAATGTGCCGCCAGCCTGGATCGCCTCAATCGCCGCAACCAGATCGCGCGCCGCATCGGACTTCAGCACGAAGCCCTTTGCGCCCGAGTCCACCACTTGCCGCATCACGTCTTTCGAGTCGTAGAGCGACAAGATCAACACTTTTGTGCGCGAGCCGCTGCCCAGAATTTTGCGAGCCGCCTGCAATCCATCGACGACCGGCATGCCAATGTCGAGCAGGGTGATGTCGGGCTCGGTGCTCACGATGCCCTCGATCGCCTTGGCCCCGTCGGCGGCTTCCCCAACAACGATCCAATCGGGTTGCGTCTCCAGCAGGTAACGTAGGCCGTACCGAACGATTTCGTGGTCGTCCGCCAGGAAGATACGAAGTGGTGCCATTTTGGGGCCCTCAGCCGCGAACCGCAATCTGCGGATAGCCGACTCTACTGAGTGCCGTTGTTATCACGCTTGGCGTCCGAGGGGATATCGGGCGTTTACCCGACGATGGAGCATATGCGTAGCAAAGCGATTTTGAGGACGACACATGACGGGTAGTGTATTGAAGGAAAGCGACTTGTCAGCGAGGCAGCGCCAGGAGCTGGGCATTCAGCTCCATGAGATCGGCTTCGAAGCAATAGTAGCCAGGACGCCAGTCCCCATTCGCTTCCGAGGCGCCGACGCTCAGCACCGCGAAGTCCCGCGTAGGGTCCGCGTCTTCAATGGTCGTAGGGAATTGGTCGCCGACGTATTTGGCGCCGGCCTGGCCGATCAGGCGCTTGCAGTCGGCCAATGAGATAATGGCCCGCAGCATTCCCTGGTTCTGTGCGTGTGGCTGGAAAAAGTAGAGGTTCGGCATGACTGCAATATCATCGGCAGTCCGGCCGGAAACCTTAATGGTACGCAGGTCCCACAAGTCGCGTGATCGTCAACGTGCAGGAAGGCTGGTTGGGATTCCGACCAACTACTGCCGAGGACACGCCGCTGGCAGCGCCCCGCCTAACTCGAAACGACGAGGTTATTCTTAACTGAAAAGACATTCGGCACGCCATTCGCGCGCAGTCCGGCAAGATTCTTGTCGGTTTCGTTGTCGGCGACGCCTTCCAACGTGACGTTACCGTTTTTCACGATGATGTGGATTGACGGCACGGCGGACTGCGCATACCGCGACAAACCGGGCTCGCTGTAGATCGCCCGATAGACCGCGCGGCGAAGTTGATTGTCCATCGGCGAGTTTGGCAGCACTTCGATATCATTCTGGACGCTCGAAACGCCCTCGACGCTCTTCACCGCCGCCTCGGCGTCGGGCTTCAGCGTAGGACGAACCACCTGGCCGAGCAGGATTATCTTGCTTCCTTCGATTTTGAAGGAGAGGTTGTCGAAAACCGAGTACCAAGGCAGAAGCACGAGCTGGTGCCGAATTTCCTTGATCAGGTTCTGCTGCGCTTTCGGCTCCTGATTTTGCGCGATCGAGCGAACGGGCATGGATGCGAATCCGAGCGCCAGGACAAGAAGTGCGGCTGCCATGCGTGGGTTGGTAACCATTTTCACCCCTCCGAAAGGTTCCAATAAAATTTGGAGTTTAGACTCACGACGCAGCTTGCTCCGTAGGCGTCGGTCCTGAATGCGGCGGATGTTAGCATAAATCTGCAGCCGAATCGCCACCAGGGGCCGGCATCGGTTTCTCGAATTTCAGTGTTCAGTGCCGTTGAACTTGCTATTGCCATGAGGAGCGAACACAAAGTGCTCGTTATTGCACATCGGGGGGCTTCCGGCCACGCGCCCGAAAACACGCTGGCGGCGTTCAAGCGCGCCATCGCGCTGGGCGCCACGTTCATAGAAACTGATCTTCAACTTTCGCGCGACACACGCTTTGTCGCGATACACGATGACACCGTCAACCGTACTACGAACGGCCATGGCAAAGTGCATGACCTGACCCTCAACGAATTGCGCCGCCTCGACGCGGGCTCGTGGTTCGGCAGCGAGTTCACCGGCGAGCGCATACCGACCCTCGAGGAGATTCTGGAATTCGCGAAGAAGCACGACATCGTGTTTTATCTGGAGTTGAAGCCGACAGGCTCGTGGGGCGGCGAACACGCGTTGATCGGGGCACTGCGCAATTCCGGCGAAATCGCCCGGACGATCGTGATTTCGTTCGACGCGTCGATTTTGGGAGCGTTGCGGAAGATCGAGCCGACGCTGATGACCGGATTGTTATTCGATGGTCAGGTGGAAGAGCCGCTGACGCGCGCAGTCGAAATCGGCGCGCGGCAATTGGCGGTTCGTGGCGACCTGGTGACGCCTACGTTGCTGGCCGAAGCGCGGAAGCGAGATTTACAGGTTGTTTGCTGGACGGTGAATCAGCCAGCGCACATGAGGCTGCTGATTGAGGCAGGCGTTGCCGGGATTATGAGCGATTATCCCGATCGGTTGGTAGCTGCGAAGCCGAAAGTCCCGACTTAATTCGAGCGGTCGGCTTGGTCAATCTGCTTGGTAGCGCCGGCATCCTTGTCGGCTCTTTGCTCGCTCACTTTTCCTCGTCGCAACCGAAGTCGGGTGGAAGCTGGCGCTACGAATCGTCCTCGGAAGCAACGTCGATTGCTCGTTGCTCATTGCTTCATGTTGCGCCCAGGTCGCGGCCCAAGTTTGCGAACAACGCCAAGCTCAACTGTTCCGCGCGCGCGTCCGCTTTCAATCCAAGTTTCTCCAATGCAGCGCGCACGGCCTCCGGTTTCGCTTTCGAACGTAAATTGTTCACCAGCGTTTTCCGTTTCTGCGCAAAGCACGCTTTCACAAAGTCCAGAAAGCGTTCTTCGTCGACTCCTCCCAGCTTCGCCTTGTCTCCCGGAAACCGCAGCGTGACCAGCGCCGACCCTACTTCCGGCGGCGGGTCGAACGCGTCACGCGGAATTTCGAGCACGAGTTCCGGCCGCGAATACAGCTGCGTCGCCACCGACAGGTATCCGTAGTCCTTGCCGCCCGGCCCCGCGACCAGACGTTCCGCGACTTCCAACTGGATCACGATGTGCATCTCATCGACCAACGCGGCGGACTCAAACACGCGATGTAGAATCGGCGACGTAATATAGTAGGGAAGATTTCCGTACATCCGCAGGCGTCGCCCTGCCGCGATCTCCGCGAAGTCAACCTTTAGGACGTCGCTCGAAATCACGGTCAGGTTGGAGAATCGCTGCGTGAGACGCTGGAGGCGCCGCGCTAGCGCCGCGTCCAACTCAATCGCGTACACAGGCGCACCGGCTGCGGCGATGTGCTCGGTCATCTCACCATGACCCGCTCCAATTTCAACCCAGCAAAAAGCATTTTCGGCCGAAGAAGAGGACAGCACGTGTGCATCCGAAATATCTGGGATCAGCGAGTGCGGCGAGACGCGAATCGCTCGCGCGATCTGTTCGCGCCAGTTGGGATCAGACAGGAAGTGTTGGCCGAGGCGTTGACGAGCCATCCGCGACAAGTGTAGCAAGTCGCGCTGATTTGTAACGCATTTGCGTCGCCATCTTGCCCCGGACGTGCGCCGCGCGCGTGACCACGGCAAGCCCACTCGCCGCTCTCGTCGACAAGTAATACGCGAGAAACGCTACGGTCCAGAGCGTCGTGGAGAATGCGAATAGGAAGGCCAAGTGATTCTCAGGCCGCAGAAATGCGCCGAGTGCCGCCATCTTGTTCGTCGTCATGGAGTTCGTGTCCACAATCATGGAACACAACGACGACAGAAAAGTTTCTATGGCCGGTACGCTTGCACAGGAAGTTTCATGTACGTTTTGCTGTTTTCCCCCTAGCAGGTCGGGTTTCGTTCTGCGAAGCGTGCGACGTCGCTTAACTTGACGCGCTGCCAGCGGGTTGGATAGCGTTAAGCGTCCTCTAAACCCGCGAAAATGACACCCGCGTGAGAATCCTCTTCGTCGCATCGGAAGGCTTGCCGTTCTCCAAGACCGGCGGCTTGGCGGACGTGGTTGAAGCGCTGCCCAAAGCGCTCGTGGCACAAGGCCATGAAGTTGCGGTCGTGCTCCCGTGTTATCGCGGAACAAAAGCCACAGGCGTGGCCGTGCCCAGCGTTACGATTTCCCTCGGCGGCCGCCTTCGGTTCCCGGCGATCGCCGACGGCGGTCTGATCTCGGGCGTGCGCTATTTTTTCGTCGTCGACCCCGCATATTTCGATCGCGCCGGCCTCTACGGCGAGCGCGGCGGCGACTATCCCGACAATGCCGAGCGTTACAGCGAGTTCTGCCGCGTCGCGATCGAGATCGCCAAGAATTTCTGGCGTGCCGATCTCATTCATGGTCATGACTGGCAAGCTGCGCTCGTGGCGATTTTGCTTCGTACCAGCTACGCTGCCGATCCCGTCGCGCAAAGCCTTCCGGTCGTATTCACGATTCACAACATGGGCTATCACGGGCAGTTTCCGCTTAGCGCTTTGGGCGCTTCCGACATTCCGGCCGCAGCGTATAACTCCGGCAACATCGAGTTTTACGGCAACGTGAATTTGCTGAAGGGCGGCCTCGTCTACTCCGACTATCTGACGACGGTCAGCCGCAAATATGCACAGGAAATCCAGACGCCCGAATTCGGCTACGGACTCGACGGCGTCGTCCGCAATCGCGCCGACCGGCTCGTCGGCATCATCAATGGCGTCGATTATTCGGCGTGGAATCCAGAGAAAGACAAGGTCATCGCTGCGAAATACTCGGCGAAGGATTTGAACGGCAAACAAGTCTGCAAGAAAGCATTGCTGGCACTGTTCAACTTGCCGGTTGAACCGCTGACGCGGCCGCTTGTCGGAATCGTCTCGCGCTTCGCCGACCAAAAAGGTTTCGACCTGATTGCCGAGCGCGCGCACGAGCTGATGCAGGAAGAAATGACCCTGATCGTCCTCGGTACCGGCGAACGAAAATACGAAGACCTGTTCCGCTCGCTGGCCGCCATGTATCCCCAGAACATTGGTGTAAAGATCGCCTACGACGACAAAATCGCTCATCAAATCGAAGCCGGCGCCGATATGTTTCTCATGCCTTCGCGCTATGAGCCCTGCGGTCTGAACCAGATTTACAGCTTGAAATATGGTACCGTGCCGATTGTGCGGGCGACGGGTGGCCTCGATGATACGATTGAGTCGTTCGACCTGGAGAACGGCACCGGCACCGGTTTCAAGTTTCAGGAGTATTCTGGAACCGCGCTCGTGCAGAGCGTGCGCCGCGCGCTGCAGCTTTTCGAAGACGAACGCATCTGGAAACGGATTCAGTTGAACGGGATGGCCAAGGATTTCTCGTGGAAAGGCTCGGCAACGGAGTACGCGAAGGTCTACGCCGCGGCCCGTGCATCACGAAACCAATTGCTTGTTGCAACATCTAATTGAAACTGGAGAGGAAAGAAACGGCGGAGTAGTCGTAAGCCGTTAAGGACAAAACAGATGGCAGATAACAGCATCCCGGCAGTAACCGACGGAAATTTTGAAGTTGAGGTTTTGACGGCGAGCAGCACGCAACCTGTGCTGGTGGATTTTTGGGCTGAGTGGTGCCGCCCGTGTCATATGCTCGCGCCAACCGTCGCCGAAATCGCGCACGACTACGCGGGTAAACTAAAGGTGATGAAGCTCAACGTCGACGAAGCGATGAACTCCGCCGGCAGATATAACATCCGAGGAATTCCCACGCTGCTCGTTTTCAAAAACGGCCAGGTCGTCGAGCAGATCGTCGGCGCGGTGCCGAAAGAGCAGATCACCAAGGCGCTCGAGCGCCACGTCGGCGCAACAGCTTAGTTAGTCGTACTTCGACTTAGTCTCGATATCCACTAGCGGCACAACGAGGCGCGCGGCGGCTTGAACGCCGTGCGCTTTATTTCTTTGTCCGTGCGAGTTTGCTCGTTTACAAGAAAGGGTCATCCCGAACGAACGTGAGGGATCTGCTTTTTGTTGCCGTGCCACGGCAGCCCCGCGATTTGCAATCACCCTCGCCCCGCCCCTAAAATCCTCGCCACGATGTCTACACCTGACTCCACGCTCCGCCGCTGCCGCTGGGCCACCCGCGAACCCAATCTCTCCTATCACGACACCGAATGGGGCGTCCCTGTCCACGACGATCGCACCTGGTTCGAATTCATCACCCTCGAAGGCGCGCAGGCGGGCCTCAGCTGGGAGACCGTTCTCAAAAAACGCGACCGCTATCGCAAAGTCTTCTCCAATTTCGATCCGAAGAAAGTCGCCCGCTATGACGCGAAGAAAAAGAAATCTCTCCTCGCCGATCCCGGCATAATCCGTAATCGGCTGAAAGTCGATTCGACAGTCACCAACGCGCAAGCCTTCCTCAAAATCCAAGAAGAATTCGGCACCTTCGATAACTACATCTGGCACTTCGTCGAAGGAAAGCCGCTGCAATCCAATCTCAAGCCCAACGGCAAACTTGCGGTCAGCACAAAACTCTCCGACATCATCAGCAAAGACCTGCAAAAACGTGGTTTCCGCTTCGTCGGCACCACCATCATCTACGCCCTCATGCAAGCCACGGGCCTAGTCAACGACCACACCACCGCCTGCTTCCGTCACTCACACCTCGCGGGAGAATGAGGCCTTCGTTGCGAGTTGTAGTGGCATCCTGCGTATGCGACATAGCTTAACCTTGTTCCTATTCTCTGGCTGAATACCCAGGCCTTCCCCCAGAAAGATCAAAAACAACCTGCTCAACCGTCGCAATTCGTCGTCGGCCGTCAAACTTTCTTCGACTTGGCCCGCCCAACAACTACTACGAAATTATTGTCGTGCGTCCGTCCGATGATTCCCGCCGACCGTACCTCGACCGAGCGGGTCCTTCTGAACTCCGAACGCATACCGATGCGCCACTCCTAAAATCGAACGCTCCGCAGCAATCGTGAACGGGTCAGTGGCGTCGCTTCTGAACGGCAACCCATGCGCAATTCCTGAGAAGGAGTTACGCCACGAACGGAAACGTTGCAAGAAATGTGGCGTGTTTTCTAGCGTCAATGTTGCGATGCAGGTGCAGGGCGGTTCGCAGCCTCGATTGATTCGCTCCGCCATTTTGGACCGCGACATTTTTGGTGCTGCTCCAGGAACTCCTAAACGCACTTCCTGGACGATGGAACTGCTCACGCGTCTGGACAGTGAGTTCGGCGCGTGCGTCATGGATAAACCCGCTTTTGGCATCTCGCCCGGCAACGACAGCGAAGCGCCTACGGATTGCGAATCGCCCATAGGGCAGCAGATTGCGATCGGCCGCTACGACGATTTATTTTTCGGGGCACCAGAGAAGCCATCCGCGCTTTACCGTGAAGCACGCACTCGGTTGGTGCCTCCGCGCATCACTTTGAGCAGTTCCCCAATCGCACCTGAACTCTTCATAGCGCCGGTTTACCCGCCGATTGCAAAGTTGGTCGATGCAGCCGGGCTTGTCAGTTTTACAGTGGACGTGAATCCCGAGGGCATTCCCTCCGAGAACGTCTTGGTGAGCGGAAACCGTGTTTTCTATAGCGCCGTAAAAGACGCCATCGCTCAGTGGAGATTTCCGCAGACTGAAGCTGGCGTCCAGGTCGACGGAGCTATCTCCTTCGAATACGACTGCCCGGCTCTAAGCCCAGCTGCATTTCTCGAGTACTTAGATCCGCGCCTTGCGTTGCAAACGCGTCAAGCTTACGATTGGAAGTCTGCTCGTAGTCGGTGACTCCCAACAGTCGAGATCCGATGTTCCAGGCGAGTGGACGTGTGCGGTCGAATCATCCGCTCGATTTTGCAGGTGCGAAGGACCAGGAGAAGCTGCGAATGAAATCGGTGGTCGTGGTCGGTGCGCAGTGGGGTGACGAAGGTAAAGGCAAAGTCGTCGACTACCTTGCCGGCTCGTTTGACTACATCGCGCGCGTCGCCGGCGGGCACAACGCCGGTCACACCGTCATCATCGGCAAAGAGAAGTACGTCCTCCAATTGATCCCGTGCGGCATTCTTCGCCCGCAGCAGCACACCGTGATCGGCACCGGTGTCGTCATCGATCCGGCCGCGTTGGTCGGTGAGATCGAAATGCTGAAGAAAGTCGGCATCGAAGTCAAAGGCCGGCTGCACATCAGCAATCGTGCACACCTCATTTTTCCGTATCACCGCGAACTCGACAAAGCCGCCGAAAACGCGCGCGGCGCCAATAAAATCGGCACAACATCCCGCGGCATTGGCCCGGCCTACGAAGACAAGATGGCGCGCCGCGGCCTGCGTACCTGCGATCTGCTCGACCCTGTGCTGTTCCGCGAAAAAGCGGAGCGCGTGGTCGCCGAAAAAAATCGCCTCGCGAAGGGAGCCTACGGCGCCGACATCGATTTCTCGCACGAGGTCGAAGAAACGCTACGCCTCGGAGAAAAAATCCGCGAATACATCTGCGACACCGCTGAACTGGTGAACCACGCGCTCGACGACGGCAAATCCGTCCTGTTCGAAGGCGCGCAAGGCACGATGCTCGACATCGACCACGGCACGTACCCGTTTGTCACATCGTCGAGCGCGATCTCCGGGGGTGCGACGGTTGGCGTCGGCGTGCCTCCCACAAAGATCAAACACGTGCTCGGCATATCGAAGGCCTACACGACGCGCGTCGGCGGCGGCCCATTCCCAACCGAGATGCCCGATCTCGACGCGCAAGCCATTCGCGAACGCGGCAAGGAATTCGGCGCCGTCACCGGACGTCCGCGCCGCTGCGGCTGGCTCGATCTCGCCGTTTTGCGCTACGCGAAAATGATCAACGGCATCGACTCGCTGGTGATCACCAAACTCGACGTCTTCGACATGCAGCGCGAAATTCAGATCTGCACAGGCTATACCTACAAAGGCAAGCCGATTCACGAAATGCCCGCGCTCTCCGAGGTCTACGAACAGGTCAAGCCGGAATACAAAACGCTCCCCGGCTGGTGCCAGTCAACGTATGGCGTGAAAGACGCGAGCAAGCTGCCGAAGGCCGCAGTCGACTACGTGCGCTTCATCGGCGATTTCCTGCAAATCGAAATCGGTATGATTTCGACGGGCCCCGAGCGCGATGCCACCATCGTGCCCGAAGGAACAATCCTGTCGCGTTGGCTGTAAAAAATTCGTGTCCGCAAATTTATACTGTAGGGTGCAGCATTGCTGCGCCTGAAGTTCGCACGCTTTCAAATTTCTGGGGTTACTTCTTTTTCGACCGATCCATGCTCACTTACGACCAAGCCCGCCAATCCGTAATCGATGAAGTCAGCAAGAAAAAGGGCCCGCGGTCCACAGCCGCCGTCAGCATCTGGGAATCCATCGGCTACGTCCTGGCTCAGGAAATCAAAGCCGAACGCGAATACCCGCCCTTCGACCGCGCGACGCGCGACGGTTACGCTGTCCGTGCCAACGACGCGCATACCGGCGCGACTTTGCGCTGCGCAGGCGAAATCAAAGCAGGCGATAACGCCACGACGCCCCTCGAACGGTGGACCTGCATGCAGATCATGACTGGCGCGGGCGTGCCCCCCGGCGCCGACGCTGTCGTGATGATCGAGCACACGCAGCGCAAAGGCGACAGCGTCAATTTCGATCGCAGCGCGAATCCCGGCCAGAACATCGTGCCGCGCGGCAGCGAAGCCAAACGCGGCCAAATCGTTCTCACTCCGGGCACGCGCATTGGCTATGCCGAAGTAGCGCTCGCCGCGCAAGTCGGCGCCACCGAGCCGCTCTGCGCCGTGAAACCGCGCGTTGCGATTCTCTCCACCGGCGACGAAGTCGTCCTTGTGGATCAGAAGCCCGGCCCATTCCAGATTCGCAACAGCAACAGCGTCTCGCTCGCCGCGCAGACCAAAGCCGCCGGCGGCGAACCTGTTCTGCTCGGTAACGCTCGCGATCGCGCCGACGACCTCCGTGCCAAAATCGAGCGTGGGCTCCGTGAAGATGTTCTGGTGATGTCGGGTGGTGTATCGGCCGGGAAGTATGATTTTGTCGAATCCGTCCTGAAAACGCTGGGCGCTGAATTTTTCTTCGATGCCGTCGCGATTCGCCCCGGCAAACCCGCCGTCTTCGCCAAGTGCCGCGACAAATTCGTCTTTGGACTCCCCGGCAATCCTGTCTCGACCATGGTCACATTCGAACTTCTGGTTCGCCCCGCCATCGATCTTCTTAACGGAGCCGATCCACGCCCGTTGCCACTTTTGCGCGCGATGCTCACGAAGCTCATGAAGGAAAAGTCCGGGCTAACGCACTTCTTGCCCGCCCGGATCGAATGGCAAGGCGCCGACCCGCAAGTCACCACCCTCGAATGGCGCGGCTCCGGCGACCTGGCCGCCCTCGCCCAATCGAACTCCTTCGTGGTTTTCCCAGCCGACAAAGAAGAACTCCCCGCCGGCGAATTCGTCCACGTCCTCCTCCGGAAAGACGTGATCTAGCCCTCAATGGGTTTCGGAAACAACTGTTCGGCTCTTGCCTCCGCCGATCACCTCTTGCGCACCCTGTGCTCGTCACCCGTATCAACCACGACTTCTCCCCTCTTCTAAATTAGACTTACTGCATGGCGAAGCTTTCTCACTACCGCAAATCCGGCGAAGTCCAAATGGTCGATGTCTCCGCCAAACAAATCACCACCCGCGCCGCGACAGCCCAAGCCTCGGTTCGCATGAAACCCGCAGTCGTCCGCGCCGTCCGCCGTCTGAAAAATCCCAAAGGCAATCCCCTCGAGGTCGCTCGAATCTCCGGCATTGCCGCCGCAAAGCGCACCGCCGAATGGATACCTCTTTGTCATCCACTCCCTCTCACTCACATTGATGTGACCGCTACCCTGTGCCAGAATGGCGTGGAACTTCGCTCTACAGTGGTGGCGACGGCCCAGACAGGCGTGGAGATGGAAGCGCTGGTCGCCGTTTCAGCCGCAGCCCTCACGGTTTACGACATGTGCAAAGCCCTCGATAAAGGAATCGAAATCGCCGGCATCCGCCTGGTTAGCAAGACCGGTGGGAAGAGCGGCGATTTTCATTCCGGCGCCGACGCCCATGCGAGCTCGCGAGCGTCGAAATCCGCCAGGAAATCCGCCGGGCAATCCGGCAAGCGCGGTGGCCGATGAGCGCTGCCGCAGCTTCCTCCGGCAAAAACGTTACGCTTCTCCTGGTCGACGACAATCCGCTCGTCCGCCGTCTGATCGAGCAAGGCCTCGATAACGTCTGCGAAGTCCAAATCGCTGCGGACGGCGCCGACGCGCTCCTTAAAGTGATCGACGAGCCGCCCGACGTCATCCTCTGCGACTACAAAATGCCGGGCCTCGACGGCCGCCAACTTTTTGAAAAACTCCGTGGCCGCGACAAAACGCGTCATATTCCTTTTCTTTTTATGGCAGGCCGCGCAGATATCGAAGAGCGCCTGCGTCCGCTGGTCGACGGCGTCGAAGAATTCATCATCAAGCCATTTCTCGTGAAAGATCTGGTCCGCATCACGAAAAAGGTCGTCGATCGCCTGCACCTCGAAAAATTACAGAAGAGCGCGTCGCGCCCCGGCGTAATTCAGGGCCGCCTCGAAGAAATGAACATGACCGATTTGCTCCAGTCGCTCGAAATGGGGCAGAAGTCATGCCGTCTGATCGTCCGCAAAGGTGCCGAGCGCGGCGAATTGTATTTCGCCAGCGGTCAGTGCCGCGATGCGAAAATCGGCAACGTCGAAGGCGACGACGCCGTCTACAAAGTGATCCTGTGGACCGAAGGCGAATTCGAAATCGATTTCAACGCCGCGAACGCTTCCACGCGAACCACCACCACGCGCAACACCACCGGCCTGCTGATGGAAGCGATGCGCCTGATGGACGAAGCCAGCCGCGAAGATTCTCCGGTCGAGACGCAGTAGCCCGCGATGCGCGTCGCGGTTCTCACCATCAGTGATTCCGTTGCGGGCGGTGAACGCGAAGACCTTTCCGGCCCAGCCGTAGTCGCATTCTGCCGCGGCTTAAGATGGGAAGTCGTCACCAGCCTGCGCATTTCCGACGACCCCGCCGACATCCGCCAGCAACTCCGCGAACTCGCCGACACGAATCGCGTCGACCTCATCGTTACCACTGGTGGCACGGGCCTAGGACCGCGCGACAACACCCCCGAAGCGACGCAAGCAATCGCCGATCGCATCATCCCCGGCATCGTTGAAGAAATGCGCCGCAAAGGTAGCGCCAAAGTTCCCACAGCGTTACTCTCGCGCGCTGTCGCTGCCACCCGTCATCGCTCCCTGATCGTCAACGTTCCCGGTAGCCCGGCAGGCGCCGTCGAATCTCTAGAAGCGATCGCGCATCTCCTCCCGCACGCCATCCACACCCTCCACGGCGGCGGTCACGACGAGTAACCACAGGCTCTCACCAAACAGTTTCCGAGAACCGCCTCCTTGACCGATCTCCCGATCCCGTCAACAATGTTTGCACCATGACCCAAAAGCCCGACAAAAGTCTCTCGCACAAGAAACTAGCCGTGCTTGGCACCGGCAAACTTGCCGGCATCCTGCTCCGCGCCTACCTGAAGCAAAATCTCTTCGACCCTCAAAACGTCGCATCCACGGTAAAGCACGCCGAAAAAGCTGCCACGATGGCAAAAGAACTCGGTGTCTCGGTCTCCACCGAAAACAGAAAGGCCGTCCACGGCGCCGACATCGTGCTCCTCGGAGTAAAACCGCAAGTAGTCGGCGAAGTCCTCAAGGAGATCGCGTCCGAACTCAGCGAAAAAACGCTGGTGATCTCGGTAGCCGCTTCCGTCCCCACCAGCTACATCGAGCAACACGCCGGCGCGAAAGTCCCCGTGATCCGCGCCATGCCGAACACGCCGAGCGCAGTCGGCTGCGGCATGACCGGGATCTGCCGCGGCTCGCACGCTTCCGACCAGCATCTCGAAATCGCGCGAGCGATGTTCGACGCCGTCGGTCGCACTGTCGTCGTCGACGAAAAAAATATGGACGCCGTCACCGGCCTTTCCGCCAGCGGCCCCGCATTCGTCTACATCATGCTCGAGTCGCTAGCTGAAGCCGGCGTCAAAATTGGCCTCCCGCGCGACGTCTCCACACTCCTGGCCGCGCAAACCATGAAAGGCGCCGCCAGCGTAGTCCTCGAAACCGGCGACCATCCAGCGCTGCTCAAAGACGCCGTCACCACTCCCGCAGGCTGCACCATCGACGGCATCCTGGAACTCGAAGAGGGCAAGCTCCGCGTGACGCTGATCAAAGCCGTAGTAAAAGCCAAAGAACGCGCCGGCGAACTCCTTTTCGAAAAATGAAGCGCATGGAATCGCACTCGGTCCCTCGGAACGGTAAGGAATTTGAGAAAGTTTGATTCTCTAACTGATGACCAACAACGAGTCACCCGCGAAGAACGAAATACCACCGACCGCGCAGAAGGCGAAGAAATACACATCGAACGTCTCGCTCGCGCTGGAACTGCCATTTACTATCGTCGGCGCCGTAGTCCTCGGCGGCCTGCTCGGCTACTTCCTCGATCACTGGCTGCACACCAAGATCGTATTCACACTCATACTTGGTATCCTCGGCTTCGCCGCCGGAGTGAAAGAAGTCCTCCGCCGCCTAACCTAAACCCGTCGCCAAACCGCCGCAATGTCCCATGACCGCCAACTCCAACCGAAGCCCCGACCCCACCGAACCTCAATCCGCCGCTAAACAAGCCGCCCTGATCGGCGCCGCCACCGAAACCCGCATCGCCTGGCTCACGATTATCTTCGGCGCTATAGCTGCCATCGCCGCCGCCACGGTCTGGCATCGCCGCGACTGGGCCACCGGGTTGGCTTTCGGCGCCACCCTGGCCTGGCTCAACTTCCGTTGGCTGGCCCGCGGCCTCGACGCTCTCGCTGCCGATTCCACCGCGCAAACCGGCCTGCAAAAGCCTCAAGTTCCAGTAGTTACTTATTTCCTCGCCGCATTCCGCTACGTCTTGATAGCCCTCGGTGTGTATGTTATTTTTAAAGTCCTGAGTGTTCCCCTTGTAAGCTTGTTGTTGGGTCTGTGTGCGCTGGGAGCCGCTACAATCGCGGCGAGTATCTACGAGATTGGCAAGCCGCTCGATCAACGACCGTAACCCGGTCGGAGCCTTCGGAGAGAGATGGAAGAACACGTAAGTTCGATAACGCAGTTTGTGAATCACTACCTCGGCGGACCCGCGCTGGCGCTGCTTTCCGCGCTCCACATCACGCCGGAACATGCAGACCGACCCATCCCCGAGCGCGTCGTGATGGGCCTGCTGGTCCTGGTGATCGCCACGATTCTGGTCGCAATATTGCGGACGCGCCTCTCGGTTGAGCGCCCCGGTTCATTTCAGCAAGTCGCCGAGATGCTGATCTCAAACCCCATGGGCTTCGGCGTTCGCGATCTCGTCGAAGAAAACGTCCACCACGATCCGCTGCGCTATGTTCCGTTCATCGGGTCGATCGGGATCTTCGTTCTGCTTGCCAACCTGATGAGCGTCATTCCCGCATTTTCGGCGCCCTCGGCGCAAGTCACGGTTCCATTGGCTTGCGCCATCCTGACCTTTTTCTATTTCAACTATCACGGCCTGCGCCATCACGGCCCGGTCAAATACACGGCCCACTTTGCGGGCCCCGTATGGTGGCTTTCACCGCTCATTTTCCCTGTCGAAATTATCAGCACCTCGGCGCGCGTTTTGTCGCTCACCGTTCGTCTCTGGGCCAACATCCTGGCCAGCGACCTGATCTACGCCATCTTCCTCAGCCTGTTTGTTGGGCTTACGACCTGGGGCTGGGCCAAGAACCCCATCCTCGGCGTCGCCCTCGGCCTTCTGCCGGCGATCTTGCCGCTCATGTTCATCGCGCTGCACGTCTTCGTAGCCATCGTGCAAGCCTACATCTTCACGATTCTTCCGTCCGTCTATCTGGGTCTGGCGACCGCCGAAGAACACGAATGAGTTTGCTGCTCCAGTGTGAGCCCGGCTGCACGGTGTCCGGGAACCACCTCCTGGCGGCAATTTACAAGGAGGCACTATGAAGAAGCTGGGAATGTTGTTGACTGCGATCACTACGGTGATGTTGTTGGCGCCGGCGGCGTTCGCGCAGGGGGCAGACGCAGCGGCAGGTAGCGGCAACGCGAAGGGTCTGATGGCCATCGCGGCGGCCTTCGGCATGGGCATCGCGGCGTTCGGCTGCGGTCTCGGTCAGGGTCGCGTTGCATCGGCGGCCTGCGAAGGCATGGCGCGCAATCCAGGGGCGGCCGGAGCGGTTCGAACGGCCATGATTCTCGGTCTAGTGTTCATCGAGACCCTGGCGCTGTTCACCCTCGTCATCATCTTCGTGAAGGTAGTCTAAGCTTCGCGCGGCTGTAGAGGCGTTCAGCCACTTACAAGCACGGATTTAGGTCTTAGCGAAGGCGGGACGGCCCGGGAGCAAAACTCCCGGGCCGTCCCATTTTAGGGAATGGCTCGATGAAGCTACTTCGCGGGCGCTGCGAGTTCCCGGTCCGGCATCTCCGGCGCTCGCCGCGCTGTCGAAGCATGTCCGTCGCGCAGGCCGAGGATCTGCTGCCTCAGCACCAGGGCGCCAGCCAGCGGCGACAGCACAAACAGCAAGGCTGCGCAAAGGTCGAACCACGTGTACCGGTAAGCGCGATAAACCGCGAAAAGCGGCTCCAGCCGCGTCTGAATGCCCATTGCCGCCGCTTCCTGCGACAGGGCGTCATACGATTCGAAATTGACCCGCGTATGCGCCGCCGTGTCCAGCAGGAAGTAGCCATCCACGCGATCCCGAGCCGCTGGCGACGAGTAATTGCCAATAGGACCGGCCCCGCCCAGAATATGCGTCCCAGCGACCTGCACCACCCGCACGCCGCTCACAGCATCCGGAGCATTCGCATGGTTGATATCCTCGCCGTCCCCCGAAAATCGCGACGCTGGATTGAACACCATCCCATCATGTTTCTCATCGATCAGCAAAATGGCATACCCATTCGGCAGCGGCGTTTGCCACGTATGCCCAATCCCCGGATCGCGATATAGGAAGGTCTCGTTGACGTAAGCCTGAAACAGGAAAACCGCGAAGAACCACGAAAGGCACACAAACGGGAAGATGCAGACCGCAAGAACCGCATTCCGCCGCCCGCGGCAAACTGGCGACACGCGGATCGCCGTAAAGAACCCCAGAAACACCGCCACGCACGTAGCGAGAGCGGTCCCCTTCACGAACCAAGAAGCCAGAGCGAGTCCAATTCCCATAGTCCTCTAGGTAACCACGACTCCCCGAAAATGTGGAGCACCTGCGAAGTTCAGGTGTCGCCGATCCCGCACTGTTCTTTGAGCCGCGATGTTCAGTTATCTGTTTCGTTGACAGCACTAACCGCCGTTTTGCATGAGTCAAACGTTGAGCTGAGAGTCGGCGAGATCTCTCGAAGGAGAGATGCGTCGAATTAGCGAGGCGGCGGCAACCAGAATGTAATCGGTGAGGTAAGGACCGTCATTTGCCGAGGAGATTCGATTGCAGGACGAAGTTCAGCACCTGGTTTGGAAACAGGCCGAAGTAGATCGTGCCGGCGGCTGAGATGAACAACACAACGTTGACGGGCAACGGGAACGGCGAGGGTGGAGCGACAGTCGCCGGCGCTTCAGCGTGAGCGGTCTCGCCGCGTGCGTGCGCAGCATCACCACCCGGTTCGCGCATGTACATCACGACGATCAGCCTGAAGTAGTAGTAGGCGCCGATGATGCTATTCACAGCCATTAGCACCGCGAGCCAGATCAGGTGCGAGTTCACCGCAGCCTTGAAGACGTAGAACTTGCCGAAGAAGCCCGCGGTAACCGGCAGGCCGAGCAACGAAAGCAGGAACAGGCTCAATGCGGCAGCTACGACCGGCTGCCGGCGTCCAAGCCCAGTGTAATCATCGAGCGAAAGATGCTTTTCGCCCGCTCCGCCAAGCTGTGACACGATCGTAAATGCGCCAAGCTTCACCAGCGCATAGCTCAACAAATAAAACAAGACCGCCGCGTACGCAGCCGACCCGCCGGTTTCCGAATTCCCCTCGAGATACGTAACCGCCGCAAACGCCACCAAAATGTATCCAGCGTGCGCGATCGAACTGTACGCCAGCATGCGCTTGACGTTGGTCTGCACCAGCGCGCCCAGATTGCCGACGAACATCGTCAGCGCCGCCAAAATCCAGAACGCCCAGAACCAGAAATGCGTCGCCGCCGGCACGGTTGCGTAGATGCGAAGCAGCAGCGCGAACGTAGCCGCTTTTGGTCCCGCCGAAAACAGCGCAGTTACCGGAGTCGGCGCGCCTTCATAAACGTCAGGCGTCCAAAGTTGGAACGGTGCGGCTGCCACTTTGAAACCAAGCCCAATCAAAATGAGCGCGAGCCCAAGCTTGATCAGGTTGCCGGAGGTATCGGCATTCGCCATCTGCGACAGGTTCGTCGTCCCCGTCACGCCGTAAACCAGCGCGATCCCATACAAAAAGAACGCGGTCGCGAAAGAGCCCAGCAGAAAATACTTCATCGCCGACTCGCTCGACTTCAGTGTGTCGCGGCGATACCCCGCCAGGATGTAGCTCGAAATCGAGCTCATTTCGAGGCCGACGAACGCGGTAAGCAACTCCTGCGCCGACGAAAGAACACCCATGCCCGCCGTGGCAAACAAGACGAGCGCAAAAAACTCAGCTGACTCCAGATTCTCACGTTCCAGATAAGGCCCGGAAATCAGCACAACGAGAATCGAAACCAGCCCGATCAACAAATGGAAAAAGATGCTGAACGAATCAAACTGAATCAACTGGCTGAATGCAGTCCCGGTCCCCGCGGTATGGTAGGCAAAAACCGTGGCGCTGGTCCCAAGAATCGCGCCGACAATGGCAAAAAAACTAAGTACGTGCCGGTTCCGTGTGAAAGGCTGGATCAGCATCATCAAAAGGCCGAACACGCACCAGATGGTCTCCGGGAGAACGCGGATCAGGTCTTCAGGGCGGGGAATCATTAGCGCGTCGCCGGCCTTTCGAGAGAAATTTGCTTCACCGTTCCGTTATGAACGATGCTCGCGGGAATTGCCGGGGCGCTCGCTTCTTGCGGTCCGGAACGCTGCATCTGGTCCAGCACATTCTGGCTCGATGCCGCCGTGCGATGCGTGAAGAACGTCGATCCAACGCCCATCCACAACGTAATCACCGCCATGGTGACGAGAATGCCGGTCTCACGACCGCTCGCGTCGGGCAGGGTCTTGTTTTTCTCCACCGTAATCTCGCCGTAAAACACGCGCTGATAGGCCCACAGCAGATAGCAGGCCGAGAGAATCACGCCCAGCGCCGCCCAGCTCGACCAACTCACGTGCGTCTGGAACGTCCCCAACAAAATCAAGAACTCACCGACGAAACCGTTGAGCATCGGCAGTCCCATGCTGGCCAGCGCGATGAACAGGAAGAACGCAGCGATCTTCGGCATCGGCGCCGTGAGCCCACCGTATTCGGAAATCTCGAACGTGTGCCGGCGATCGTACAGCATGCCAACCAGCAAGAACAGCGCGCCGGTGGAAACGCCGTGCGCTAGCATTTGGTACACCGCGCCCTGCATGGAAATATTGTGGAATGCGAAAATCCCGAGAACGACGAAGCCCAAGTGGCTGACGCTGGAATATGCGACGAGCTTCTTGAGATTTGGCTGCACCAGCGACACCAGCGCGCCGTAAATAATTCCGATGATCGCCAGCGTCGCAATCCAAGGCGAAGCATGTCGCGCGGCATTCGGAAAGAGCGGCAAGCAAAACCGGATCATGCCGTATGTGCCCATCTTCAGCAGAACTCCAGCGAGCATCACCGAGCCTGCAGTGGGAGCCTCGACGTGCGCGTCGGGAAGCCACGTATGCAGCGGAAACAGCGGCACCTTGATTGCAAACGCGCCAAAGAACGCGAGGAACAGCAGCATCTCCTGCTGCGACGTCAGCGTAAACAGCCGACCCTCCTGCAGCGCTTGCTGAATCTTCGGCAAATCAAAGCTGCCGGTCAGGTTGTAGAGCCAGATGATACCGACCAGCATCAGGATCGATCCCGCCATCGTGTACAACACGAATTTGATAGCTGCGTAGATCCGGCGCTCGTGGCCCCAGATGCCGATGAGAAAGGCCATCGGGATCAGCATGATTTCCCAGAACAAGAAGAACAGGAACAGGTCGAGCGACAGAAACACGCCGACGACGCCGACTTCGAGCATCAGCATCATCACGAAAAATTCCTTCACGCGATGATTGATGCTGCTCCACGAAGCCAGAATCGAGATCGGCGTCAGGAACGTTGTCAGTATCACGAGAAACAAGCTGATGCCGTCGATCCCCAGGTGATAGTGAATCGGCGGAACCACAATCCAGTTGTAATATTCGACCAGCGAGTATCCTGCGACGCCGATCGGTACCTTCGGAATCAGAAAGAGCGAAAACGCAAACTCGACGACCGAAATCGTCAGCGCCAGCCGCCGAATCCACACGTGATCGTCGCCGCGCAGCAGCAGCAGCGCGAGCGCGCCCAGAGCAGGGAAGAAGATCAGCACCGAGAGCAAGCCGGGGAGCGCCATCAGCGCACCATCCCGACGGCCGAAGGATGCAGGTACGGCCAGAAAATGATCACGATCACCGCAATCGCGCCGATGACGACCCACACGGCGTAGCTGCGCGTGTTGCCCGACTGTGCGTGGCGAACACCGTCGCCGACGTCCGTCGCGCCGCGCGCTATTCCGTTTACGGCCCCGTCGATCATCTGCACATCAACTGTCTTCCACAAAACATTCGTCGACAGCCAGAGCAGCGGCTTGACGACCAGCGCCGCATACAGCTCATCGACGTAATATTTGTTGAGCAGCGTGGTGTACGCGCCCTTCATAGACTTGGCCAACTCGCTGGGCTTCTCCGGCTTGCTGAGATATAGCCAGTACGCGATGCCAAGCCCGATCGTAGCCGTGATCACCGCGATGATCGCCAGCGGAATTTCCAGCGCGTGCGCCGCCGCTTCTGCGGAAGCCACTTCCGTCGCCCCTTGCGCGAACACTGGCTCAAGGAATTTTGCGAAATAATCCGGGCCGCCCCAGAACGCCGGCGCCGCGAACCAGCCGCCGACTAACGACAGCACAGCGAGGATCATCAATGGCACGAGCATCGACTTCGGCGATTCGTGTACATGAACGTGATGCTCGTCGTACCGCTGTTTCCCGAAGAACGTAAGGAAGATCAGCCGGAACATATAGAACGATGTGAGCAGCGCGGTGAACAACCCGACCGCGTAGAGAATGTGGCCACCGTTGTCGCTCTGATAGGCGCTCAACAAAATCGAATCTTTGCTGAAGAACCCGGCCAGCGGCGGGAAACCTGCGATGGCGAGCGTGGCCGTCAGCATCGTGATGTACGTCCACTTGATCTTCTTGCTGAGCCCGCCCATTTTCATCATGTCCTGCTCACCGCCCATCGCGTGAATCACGCTGCCGGCAGCGAGAAAGAGCAAAGCCTTAAAGAACGCATGCGTCATCAAGTGGAAGATGCCCGCCGAAAACGCCCCGACGCCGCAGCCCAAAAACATATAGCCGAGCTGGCTGACCGTCGAATACGCCAAGACTTTCTTAATATCGGTCTGCACCAGACCGATCGTGGCGGCAAACAGTGCCGTCGCGCAGCCGATAATCGCGACAATCACCATCGCGCTCGGCGAGTGCAGATACAGAACGTGTGAGCGGGCAACCACGTAAACGCCCGCAGTCACCATCGTCGCCGCGTGAATCAGCGCGCTGACCGGAGTCGGGCCTTCCATCGCGTCCGGCAGCCATACATACAGAGGAAGCTGCGCGGACTTACCCGTCGCGCCCACAAACAGCAACAAACAAGCAATCGTCAGTGTCCCGTATTGCCCCATCGCGTCGGCCGGCATCGGCCCGGCCTTCGCGAACAGTGGCACGAAATCCAGCGTGCCGAATGTTTTGAACAGCAAAAACATGCCGAGCATGAAGCCGAAGTCACCGATACGATTGACGATGAACGCCTTCTTGCCTGCATCCGCAGCCGACTTCTTCAAGAAGTAAAACCCGATCAGCAAATAGCTGCACAAGCCCACGCCTTCCCACCCAACAAACAGCAGCACGTAATTCGCAGCGAGGATCAGGATCAGCATGAAAAACATGAACAGGTTTAGGTACGAGAAGAACCGGTAGTACCCAGTCTCGTGCGCCATGTACCCGGTTGAATAAATGTGAATCAGCCAGCCGACTCCGGTAACTACCAGCAGCATCACGATCGTCAGTTGATCGACTTGCAGATCGAATCCCGCCCGGAATGTTCCCGCAGCGATCCAGGTGAAAAACTGCTTCACGAACGGAACCTGATCGGCCGGAAGCTGCGAAAATTCGCGCACCGCTTCGAGCGCGCAAGCAAACGCCAGGCCCGTCGAGCCGACGGCCACGGCGTTGACGATCTTGTTCGGCCACGTCGACCCGAGCAAGCCATTGATGGCCGAGCCGAGCAAGGGCAGCAGCGGGATGATCCAGAGATTATTGAGTATCGGCATTAGAGTTTGAGCAGGTCCACGCGCTCGACGTTGAGCGATTGACGGTTGCGCTGAATGAGAATGATGATGCCGAGTCCCACGGCCGCTTCCGCAGCCGCGACGACAATCACAAATAAAACAAAGACTTGGCCGCTCAGATGACTCCAAGCCTGGCTGAAGGCCACAAAAGCCAGATTGACGGCGTTTAGCATCAATTCAATCGACATGAAAATCGTGATGATATTGCGCCGAAAAATGAAAGCGACGACGCCGAGCCCGAACAGAATGGCGCTGAGGATCAGGTAGTAGTTCGTCGGGATCATAGGTGGCTTTCCTTGCGGTCGCGCTGCGCAAGCACGATGGCGCCGAGGATGGCGATCAGGATCAGAAACGACGTCAGCTCAAACGGGTACACAAACTCCTGAAAGAGCTGCGCGGACAAAGCTTTTGTCGGCGCAGTCAATCCGCTTTGCGCAGTCGTTTGCACGCGCTCGCCGGAGTTCGCAACCGCCGCAGCAAGGCAGCCCATCAGTGCGACCGCGAGCGGAAGCCCGGCAAAGCGTGCTAGCTGCGAAAAACTTGTGCGCTCTTCCACACCGGCGTTCAAAAGCATGATGACAAAGACAAACAGCACCATGATGGCGCCGCCATACACGATGATCTGCACCGCGGCAACAAACTCCGCGCCCATCAGCAGGTAGAGCCCCGCGAGCGCAACCATCACGACGATCAGCGACAACGCACTGTGAATCGGGTGCCGCTGCAGAATCAGGCTGACCGCGCCCAACACCGCGATAACCGCCAACGCGAAGAAAACAATCAGGGGAGCGTTCATCTAGTGCCCCCTCAGCATGATCACCGTCGCGGTAATCACGACGTTGGCCAGCGAAACGGGAAGCAGCAGCTTCCAGCCGAACGACATCAGCTGGTCGTAGCGGAAGCGAGGCAGCGTGCCGCGCATCCACACGTACACGAAAAGGAAGAAGAAAATCTTGCCCAGCAGCCAGAACGGCCCCTGGATAAATTCGTTGAGCACCGGAAACGAGATCAACACCGCGCCGATTACGGTAATGACCGTGCCGACGCCCGGAAGCATGATGCGCCCAAAGATCGTCTCGTAGCGGACGCCGTCCCAGATCACCCACAGTCCGAATGGAATCAAAATCAGCGAAGGCAAATAGTGAGTGAACGTCCACGCAGCAGGGAAGGGAGACAGCCAGCCGCCGAAGAACATGATCGCGCAAAGCGAAGAAACCGTGATCATGCTCGTGTATTCCGCGATGAAAAACATCGCGAACTTGAAGCTCGAATATTCCGTGTGGAATCCAGCGACGAGTTCCGATTCCGCTTCCGGCAAGTCGAACGGAATGCGGTTGGTTTCCGCGATCGCCGCGACGAAGAAGCAGAGAAACCCGAGTATTTGCGGGAAAATATTCCAGCCAAAAATGCCGCGTTCGGCATGAATCGCCTGTACGTTGACGATGTCCCGCAGGCTGAAGCTCCCGGCCATCAGCAGCACGCCCACAACAGACATGGTGAGAGCAAGTTCATAGCTAACCATCTGCGCCGAGCTGCGCAGGCCCCCCAGCAGCGGGTACTTGCTGTTGGAAGACCATCCCGCCAGCGCCACGCCGTAAACACTCAGCGCCGTAATCGCAAACAGCGCCAGAATTCCAATGTTGAGATCGACGATCCCCAGCTTGATCTCATGCCCAAACAGCCGAATCGGATCCGGCCCAAACGGCAGAATCGCGATCGAAGTCAGCGCGAGCGCCAACGCCATCAGCGGCGCGAGATAGTACGTAAACTTATCGACGCCCGCCGGAGTCGGATCTTCTTTCAACAAGAACTTCAGCCCATCAGCCGCCGGTTGTAGCAATCCATGCGGACCAACGCGGTGCGGCCCCCATCGCGATTGCATGTGCGCGACAACCTTGCGCTCGAACCACGTGAGGTAGGCGTTCACGGTGAGCACGATGAACAGCAGCAGCGCGATCTTGACGAGCGTAATGATCAATTCGGCGTGCGCGTTGAGCGTCTGGACGATAGAGTCGATCACAGCTTGGCGTCGGCCTCCGTCAGAGAATCCATCATGGTGCAGAAGCGGCCCAGAGTGCCGCTGGTGAAGAGCGTGTCTTGCGCCGGGCGAATCACGCCCACCGGAACGTCGTATGGCGCGTGGCCGTTGCGCGAAACGTGTGTGTGCGTCAGTTCTGCGCCGCCCGTAAGCAATCCCGCGGGTGCGACGTCGTAGCCATGCACCGCTTTGCGAATTTCTTCGAACACCGCGTGCGGCGTCTTGTAATGAAACGCCTTCCCAAGTCCCAGCTTTTCCAGCTGGTGCGATAAAATGCGCAGCAAATCGAAATCGCTGCGCGCTCCCATGACGTCGGCGGCTTTCCGCAGCGATTGAATCTCGCCAGCGGTGTTGGTAACCGTTCCGTCCTTTTCGTAAGCCGAAGCAGCGGGGAAGACGATGTCGGCAGGCCTCGACGTATCCGTCGGGAAAAGTTCCTGCACGATCAGCAACTGCAAGTTCCCCCGCCCAAATCCCAGCGTACCGAAATGCGTAAGCGGGTTCGCGCCCATCACATACAGCGCCTTCAGCTTGCCCGCTTGTGCCGCCGCCACCATTTCCGGCGTCGTCATACCGGGCTTCGACGGAATCACGCCGCCCCACAGCCGCTCAAATCCCTCGCGCGCGCTCGAACTGTCGACGTACGCGTATCCCGGCAACCGGTCAGGCAACACGCCCATGTCGGCCGCGCCGCGCGAATTCGCATAGTCGCCGAGCGCCATGTAGCGTGCTTTGCCTTGTAACTTCGAACCAAATGCCACCAGCTCCGCGATCGAAGCTCCGGAAATCTCCGCCCCGAAAACGATCGCGACTTCCGGCTCCGCGTCGAGCGCAGCCTTGAGCTGCACCAGCTTTTCGATCAGTCCGGGCTCGAGCTGCCCCTGCTCGCTGCCCATCCAGCGAATCGCCGCAACTTCCTGGCCTTCGGCCACCTTCACAAACTGCGTGGCCTTGCGTTCCAGCTTGATGTCGCGCGCATTCAATATGTACAGCCGCGAATTGTGATGCCGAATCCCGGTGCGAACCTGCCAAGCCACCAGCGGATTCTGCGACGTCGGATCATTTCCGATCAGCAGCACCGCTTTCGATTCGTAAAGCTGCTTCATTGTCAGCGAAGAATCGCCCGCGCGATCGCCCAGCGCCGTCACCAGCCCCGAATAATCAATCGTCCGGTGGTGATCGACGTTGTTCGTCCCAAACGTCGCGCGTGCCAGTCGCTGGAACAGATAGTTCTCTTCGTTCGACGTGCGGTTCGAACCAATGAACCCGACCGAGTCCGGCCCATTCGCATCCACTATCTGTTTCAGCCGAGAAGCAGCGGTTTGGGCAGCTTCTTCCCATGAAACGGGGTAGAGCTTGTCGCCCTTGCGAATCATCGGCTGCTTGATGCGCTCCGGATGCTTCGTGAAATCGAAGCCAAACCGTCCCTTCACGCACAGAAAGTCACCGTTGATGCCCGACAAATCGCGGTTATTCGAACGCAAAATCTCGTGGTTGCGGACGCTTAGCGTCGTCTTGCACCCATTCGAGCAGTGCGTGCAGATCGTCGAGACGTACTCCATCTCCCAAGGCCGCGTCTTGTACCGATATGTTCCGCTCGTGAGCGCGCCGACCGGGCAAATGTCGATACACATGCCGCATTCTTCGCACTCCAGGTGATCTTCGCGATTCGGGATGATGACGCTGTTCGCGCCGCGCATTCCGACGCCGAGCGCTTTCACATCCATGCCCTCGTCGCATACGCGCACGCAGCGGAAGCACAAAATGCACCGCGGTGCATCGTAATAAACCAGTTCCGACCACTTTTCTTCCGGCCGATGAATCTTTTCTTCGACGAAGCGGCTCGTGTCCGCGCCGTAGGTGAACACCATGTCCTGCAATTCGCACTCGCCGCCCTTATCGCAAACCGGGCAATCGAGCGGATGGTTCGTCAGCAAAAACTCCAGCATGTACTTGCGCGCGTTCCGCACCTGATCCGTATTGGTGCGCACCACCATGCCTTCGGTCGCCATCAGCGTGCACGCCGTCTGCAGCTTCGGCATCTTCTCGACTTCGACCAAACACATCCGGCAAGCAGCCTGCAACGAAAGCCCGGGGTAGTAGCAGAACGAAGGCACCTCGGTGCCGATGCGCCGCGTCGCTTCGATCACCAGTGTTCCCGTAGGAACCTGGACGTCGCGGTCGTTAATCTTCAGCGTTACCAGCTTTTGTTCACTCATCTCGATCCGTTTACTCGGGGTCGGTCTTAAAACTAAGACGCGCAACAATTTGTAGCGCGAACTCTACCGTGAACCCACCAGGTCTTCCGCCGACTTATACGCGCAGCGCCCGTGCAGGTGATCCTCAAACTCGTTGCGCCACTTGGTGACGATGCTGATCGTCGGCAACGCCGCCGCATCTCCAAGCGGGCAGAACGTCCGCCCCAGCATATTCTTGGCAAGATCGCCGACCAGATCGATGTCCTCCGGCCGACCGAATCCCGCGTGGAACCGTTCCAACATCTTGCGCAGCCACGTCGTGCCTTCGCGGCAGGGAATGCACCAACCGCACGATTCGTGCGCGTAAAAATGCATAATACGGCGCGCCATGTCGACCATGCAGGTATCTTCGTCCATCACCACCATGCCGCCCGATCCCAGCATTGACCCGGCCTTCGCCACCGAATCGTAATCCATCGGGATATCGATCTCGTCCGCCTTCATCAACGGGCAAGAACTTCCGCCGGGAATGACCCCCTTCAATTTCTTTCCGCCGGGAATGCCGCCCGCAACCTCATAGATGAACTTCTTCATGTTCATCCCGAGCGGAACTTCGTAAATGCCCGGCTTGTTGACATGGCCCGCGACGCACAGCATGCGCGTCCCGCCATTTTTCGGCGTTCCGTAGTTCGCGTACTTCTCGCCGCCTTCCAGAATGATCCAAGGCACCGTGCTCAGCGTCTCGACGTTGTTAATGATCGTCGGGCAGCCATACAGTCCGACAACGGCAGGGAAGGGAGGCTTGATGCGTGGATACCCACGCTTGCCTTCGAGCGATTCCATCAACGCCGATTCTTCGCCGCATTCGTAAGCTCCGGCGCCGGTATGTACCAACAAATCGAAGTCGAATCCCGAGCCGCGAATATTCTGCCCGAGATACCCGCGCTGGTACGCCTCATCCAACGCTGTCTGCACGATATCCAGCACATAGCGATATTCGCCGCGAATATAAATAAATCCGCGATGCGCGTTGATCGCCTTACCGGCGATGACCATGCCCTCAATCAGTTGATGCGGATCCATCTCCATTAGTGGCCGGTCCTTGCAGGTTCCCGGCTCGGATTCGTCCGCGTTGCAGATCAGATATTTCGGCTTCGGCGAATCCTTCGGCACGAATGACCACTTCATGCCCGTCGGAAAGCCCGCCCCACCGCGCCCACGCAGGCTCGATTTTTTCACTTCGTCGATGATCGACTCGGGCGTCATTTCCTTCAGCGCCTTCTCCAGCGCCTTGTAGCCCTCGTTTTGCAAAAAGATGTCGATCTTATGCGAATCCTTGATCCCAAACCGCCGGCTGATCACCGGTACTTCCGTCTTGTCGCGTGGATGCAGCGCGCCCGACGTCACCGGCTCAGGCGTTGTCTTCCGTCCGGCATCCAGATCCTCAATCAACCGGTCAAACTTCTGCGGGTTCACGTTCTCGAAGAAATCGTAGTTGACCTGCAACGCTGGCGCGCCCGTGCAGGCGCCGATGCATTCCACTTCTTCCAGCGAAAACACCCCGTCCGCCGTCGTTTCCTTATGCCCGATCTCAAGCCGCTTCTTCGCTGCTTCTAGCAATTCCGCGCCGCCGCGCAGCATGCACGCCACGTTCGTGCAGATCTGCACGTGATGCTTGCCCATCGGCTTGCGGTGCAGCATCGAGTAATACTCGAGCGTCTCTTCGACCTGAACGGTGTGCAGGTCGAGCCGCTTCGCGATTTCCTCGATCATCTCGTCGCTGACGAACCCATACTCGTCTTGCGAATACATCAGCATCGGAATCAGCGCGCTGCGCTTCACCGGATACAGGTTCTGCAGCCGCTCGAACCGTTCCGTAAGTTGTGGTGAAAGTTCCATGGTCCTCGGTGTGAATCCACGGCGATCCATCGCGTTGCTCAGACGAAAACCGCAAACTCTTACCGGTCAACGTCTCCCAGCACGATATCGATCGTCCCGATGCACGCGATCACGTCGGAAATCAGTTGCCCCGTCACCAACTTCGGCAACGCTTGCAAATTGATGAACGATGGCGACCGGAAATGGCAGCGCAACGGTTTCGGCGATCCGTCGCTGGCGATAAAGCAGCCCAACTCGCCGCGCGGCGATTCAATCGACGCATACGCTTCGCCCGGCGGCGGCGCAAAACCTTCGGTGAAAATCTTGAAGTGGTAGATGAGAGCTTCCATCTCCGTCTTCATCTTTTCGCGATCCGGGGGAACGATGCCCGGCGCATCGGTGCGAACTGGCCCTTCCGACGGCGTCTTGTCGATCGCCTGGCGAACAATCTTCAAGCTCTCGCGCATTTCCGCAACGCGCACCAAATAACGCGCGAAGCAATCCGCTTCGGTTCGGGTAGGAACATCAAACTGAAACTCTTCGTAGCTCGAATAGGGAAACGCCTTGCGAACATCGTGTGCCAACCCCGCAGCTCGCAGCGTCGGCCCGGTCATGCTGTACGCCACGGCATCTTCCGCCGACATCACGCCTACACCCTTCAGCCGGCCCAGCCAGATGCGGTTGCCCGTCAGCAGCGACTCATACTCATCGATGCGGCCCGGCATCATCTTCAAAAACTTTTCGACGCGCTCGACCCAACCCGTAGGCGGTTCCAACGCGAGCCCGCCGATGCGGATGTAGCTCGTCATCATCCGCTGACCAGCGACAAATTCGAAAATCTTCAGAATCTCTTCACGCTCGCGGAAGCAATACAAAAACACCGACATCGCGCCCATGTCGATGGCATGCGTTCCCAGCCACACAAGGTGGGACGAAATCCGCTGCAACTCCACCATCAACACGCGGAAATACTGCGCCCGTTTCGGAACCTCAATCCCCAAAAGTTTCTCGACCGCGAGGCAATACGCGAGGTTGTTGCCGAGCGGATTGAGATAATCCATCCTGTCGGTCAGCGTAATCGCCTGCGAATAGGTCTTGTCTTCGCAAGACTTCTCGATGCCGGTATGCAAATAACCGAGGTCTGGAACCGCTTTCAGAACCGTCTCTCCGTCCAACTCCAGCAAAATACGAAGCACGCCGTGCGTCGACGGGTGCTGTGGCCCCATATTCAGGACCATCGTCTTTGTCGGGCCGATCGCTGTTTCGACGGTCTCCTGGCCAAACGGCGGCAATCCGATCGCGCTCATGGCCGACTCCTGGTATACCGGGTCGCGATCGCCGGAATATCGCGATAGCCCTCGACGGGAAAATCCTTGCGTAGCGGGTAGCCTTCCCAGTCGTCGGGAAGTAAAATCCGCCGCAAATCGGGATGCCCAGTGAACTGAATACCGAACATATCGAAAATCTCGCGCTCCAGCCAGTTCGCGCCCGGCCACACCGGCACCAGCGAATCGATCACCGGATCGCTCCCATGCAGCTTCACGCGAATCCGCAGCTTCTTCTTGTTCGGAATGGAAACCAGCTGGTAGTTCAGTTCAAACCGCGGTTCGAGAGGGTAACGATCGATGCAGGTCGCGTCGGTCAGCAGATTAAACCGCAATTCCTCGATATCACGACACTGACCGGCGACGTCGCGCAGCACCTTACGCGGCACCACGATGGTGGTATCGCCCCGATATTCAATCACTTCCTCGATCGCGTTGGTGCTCCACGCGCGTAACCGAGCGACTACAGCATTATTAGGTTGACCACCACTGTCCGTCACAGGTTCCAAATCCCCGTTGTGCGTCGACTATTTGTGCCAGTCAAACGCGCCTTTTTTCCACAGATAGATGTAGCCGACTAGCAGGATGGCGATATAGATAAGCATCTCTACGAAGCCGTACACTCCAAAGCTGTGTGAAATCTTGAACATATCGCGGTAAATGTAGGCCCAAGGGTACAAAAAGATCGCCTCGACGTCGAACAAGATGAAAATCATCGCGACGAGATAAAATTTTACGGAAAACGGTTCGCGCGCGTCGCCCACCGGCTCCACGCCGCATTCATATGCCGTTTGTTTCGCGCGGTTCGGCCTTCTCCAGCCAACGGCCACCGACAACGTCGTTAACAATCCGGCGAGAGCCACCGCGATTAAGAGGTGTAAGAGAAGTGGCGCATATGCGTGGAGACCTGATTCACTCATGGGCGAAGCGCTATAATAACGAGCAGCCGCCGTTGGGTCAATGCGGCTACCAAAAAATTCTGCAATATGAATACGCTACGGTCAAATTAGGATGCGCTAAGGAATGCTTTTCGGCCACAACACCAACGTCACACTGGACGGCACCACGTTTCACGTCCAGACCGAAGACCGCGGGGTCAACTCCGCCGTCATCGATACCACCGTGCATTGCCGCGGCCAGGTGCTCCATCGCCGCACAAGCAAGTACACCGATCTGCTACCGGTCGACGCTGACCAAGAGCAGGCGCTCAAGATTCGGCTTGATGATCAGCATTTCACGGTTTGCGAGGAATTGCGCTCTGGCGCACTGAAGGTTACTGCGCCGGCGCCCCACCCACCGCGGCCCGTTTCGCCTGTAACTTCGCAGCCCGTCGCTTCTTCGACAGCGGCCTCGAGATTCGCGGCTTCGACTGCGGCGCCCGCCGAAGGAATCATCTCCGTAGAAATGCTGAACCCCCGCACCTGGCTTACCGGCAAACACGCCACGCTGTACGTTGTCGCCCGCCACAAAGACCGTGGAACTCCCGTCGCTAACGCTCTCGTGGTTGCGCGGCTTATTGGCGCCTCGGAGCCGACAGAAGTCACCACTCAATCGAGCGCCGACGGCCACGCGCGTCTCGAATTTGATCTCCCTCGACTCGTGGGCGAAGATCCTGCGCTCGTGATCGATGTCGCCACTCGGGATGCGCGCGGCCAGTTGCGCTTTCAACTCCGCGCAAAACCGAAAGCCCCGGCGGCCGGTTGAATGCGAGAATGACGAACACGATGGAAACCACGATTTATGTAAATGGGGAAACGCGCTCGGCTACACCGGGCGCAACGGTAGTCGATCTTTTGCGGGAACTCGGACTGGAAGATGGCCGCGTAGCCATCGAACGCAATCTCGAAATTCTTCCGCGCCAACGCTGGAGCGATACGCAGATCACCCCCGGCGACCGCTACGAAATTGTCCACTTCGTCGGCGGCGGCTAGCATTCACATCATCCGCCGCGCCGCACTCCATCGTCCCGGCGGTCAGGCCGCTGACTTCGCAGCCTTATCCAGATATTTCACCAGCACCACATCGTTGCCCTGCTCGTTGTAAATCAGCTCGTCTACGAGTTTCCTCGCCATCAGCATTCCAAACCCACCCGGACGAAGCCCTTGCTCTTCTCGCACCACCATATGCTGAAACAGATCTTCCGGTGTGCTGGTAAACGCCGCGTGCCGCAATTCATCCTGCGAAAATCCCTGGCCCGGATCCTTCACGCGGCAGATCACCGCGCGCCGCGCCTTCACAAAAGAAATCTCCACATGTTGGCTCGGATCAAAATGCCCGCCGTGCTCCATCGCGTTCATCAGGATTTCGCGGAACGCCGTAACCACGTCGTGCCGGTCTTCCTCAGGAATATTCGGGTCGCGAACGCCTTGCATGAATTGCACAATGCGATTCGCGGTTTCGATGTCGCATCGCGCCATCAGCCGCACCCAAGCGGAATTCGCCGACAGGACCTCAATGCCATCATCCCAGCACGGATCGTTCATCGCCGCGCGCACGGTTTCGGCCAGTAGGGTGGGATTGAAGGGCGCCGCAAAATAGCTGAACGCCCCTTCCCGCATCGCGGTGATCACGTCGCCCGGCATCCATTGGTCGGTCAAAATGATCAGTCGAACGTGAGGCCGCGCGCCGCGAATCTTTCGAAGCAATTCCACGTCGGCGGGTCCTCGGGTTTTCCTGCCCGTAATGATCAGATCGAACCCGTCCGCTTTGGCTAACTCCAGCGCGTCTTCGTTGCTGGCGGCGTGTTCCACTTTCCAGTTGTCCTGTGCCAGAACGTCGGTCAGCAGTTTATTCAGCTCGGCGCCCGAGTCGATGACCAACGCTGTTTGCTGCGACACGTCAACACGGGGATCGTTGCAATGGGCGGGCATGCGGGACCTCCGGGAAGGAAAAACCCTAACTCTTCGCGGTATACGTGCGCGACGAAAAACTCGCGATCGCTTTCGCTTCGTCCTCGAAATTCGGAATCACCTGCAGCATGTGCGTGATTTCCAGCACCGTCTGCACTCTTCCTGTCGGATGCAGCAGCTTTACTTCGCCTTTGAGGCGTCGCAGCGATACATACGTCGCCACAATCGTACTGACACCAGTGCTGTCGATCTGTAAAAGTTCGGTGAGATTCAGAAGAATCTTCCGGCACCCGCCGTCGATCAGTTTCTTGAGGTCGCGGCCCAGAAGTTCGGTCTCTTCGCCAAGCGTGCACCGCCCGCGAAGATCGACAATCGTCACGTCACGCGATTCGCGTTTTGCCAGTTCCAGTGTCACGGCGCTTTCCTTTGGCCCCTATCTTCGTGCATTCCGGGTTAAGTGGCAATCAAAGATAATTTCATTCGAGATAGACGCCCGGAACCGCCCTTAGGTTTGCCGGTGAAGCGTCAATCTTCCTGGAGGGCGTCGCAAACCGCCTCAAACGCGATCGAGCAAGTGTCCCATCTTCTTCTTTTTGGTCTGCAGATACGAGCGCGAAATTTTCGACACGCGCGGTTGGCAGGGAACGCGCTCGACGACCCGTATTCCAGCCGCCTCGAGTTGGCGTACCTTCTCCGGATTGTTCGACAGCAGCCGGATTTTCTTCGCGCCAAGCTTCTTCAAAATCTGCGCCGAAAAATCATATTCGCGCGCATCGGCCGCAAATCCGAGTTCCTGGTTGGCCTCGACGGTGTCCATGCCGCCGTCTTGGAGTTGATATGCGCGTAACTTGTTCATCAGTCCGATCCCGCGGCCTTCCTGTGGCAGATAAAGCAGAATCCCCGACGGCGCCTTCGCGATTCTTTTCAGCGAGAACTCGAGCTGCGCGCGACAGTCGCACCGCACCGATCCAAGCACATCGCCCGTCAGGCACTGCGAGTGAACGCGCACCAACGGCGCGGTTTTGCCGTTCAGATTGCCTCGCACCAGTGCGACTCCTTCATCCTGCGGTCCGATCCCTTTGAACCCATGAATCGTGAATCGCCCGTGGCGGGTCGGCAATTCCGCCTGCGCCACATCGTGCAGCCCCGCAGCCCTGCTTTTGGATTTAACTTTCGACAAAGTTCTCCTTGGTGAGGTTCGGCGCATCGGCGACCACGAGTTTAGCAGGACCGACATAATCTTGGACTATAGCTCACGCTGAGTCCCATTCGATGCGCACAAACCCTATCCGTTGCGGGTTTTACGAAGGCTTTACATCGCCTGGGGGATTGGCTAGCGTTACCAGCAGACGCCACAATTGAAGTCGAACAACTCCGGCCACCGCAACTCGCTCTTGCGGCCGGTTTGCTGGCATCCTTTGCACGCCCGAAACGACATGCCCGAATTTGTATGATCGAAACGCCCATCAATCCGCGCGATTTACTCTTCACCCTGCTTCTCAAAGTCGGCGTTGCCGCTTCGTTCGCAGCCTTGCTAGCGCGCTGGAACACGTTTCGCCGCGTGCTTTTCACCGAAGAACGCGACCCCGACCAAAAGTTGAAGCTGATGCTGTTCATGACTCCGCCGCTGATCGTCGGCGTCGTCTTGCGTCTGGTCGGCTTTCCATATCGGTTCGCCGATCTTTCCCTCGAGGGCGCCTTCCTGATGGGCCTGCTGGGCGGGCGCGTAGTCGGTCCGATCGGCGGCGCGATCATCACCATTCCCTCGATGATGGCGCATGAATGGCTCGGCATGCCTGCCGCGGCCACCGCCGGACTACTCGGCGGACTGATGCGCCAGATCATTCCCACCAAAGAAGATCTTTGGAATTTCGGCCCATTCACGTTTCTTAACATTCCTCGCGATCTATTGCGCCTCGCGCGTCAAGCGAAAATGTCGTGGGAATTATTACCGCTGCTCGCCTGCGTCGGGCTCGAACTCGGGCGCGTCGCGCTCGTGCGTGCGACGACGAGTCCCAAGTGGCTGTTTGCCATCGATCCTCAATGGAACTGGTGGCTGGTGCTTTCCGTGCTCGCCACCGTAATGGCCGTCGCGGTTCCGTTGAAAATCTGGAACAACACCCGAATCGAGATGAATCTCGAACGCCACCAGCAGTTGCTGCTCAAGGCGCGGATGGACGCGCTGTCGAGTCAGATCAATCCGCATTTCCTGTTCAACACACTGAATACCGTCTCTTCGCTGATTCGCTTCGATCCCGATCTTGCGCGCGGCGTCGTCCTCAAACTCAGTAATATTCTGCGCCGCCTGCTACGCAAACACGAGACGTTCGTCCCGTTGAAAGAAGAATTGAGTTTCATCGACGACTATCTCGACATCGAGGTCGCGCGATTCGGTCCCGATAATCTTGAATTTCTGCGTGACGTCGAGGACGCCGCGCTTGAAGCCTTTGTGCCGAGCATGCTGCTGCAGCCGATTGTTGAAAATTGCTTGAAGCACGGGTTGGCGTCGAAACTCGAAGGCGGTCGCATTCATCTGCGCACCACAAATAAAGATGCGCGCCTGCACATCGAAATCGAAGACAACGGCGTCGGCATATCGGAAGAGAAGATGCCGCACGTTTACGTGGAAGGTATCGGCCTGAGCAATGTTCGCGAACGTCTGCGCGTGCTCTACGGCACCGATTTTCGCCTCGAGATCGAAAGCCGCCCGGGCGAAGGCACGGTCATCCGCATCAACATCCCGGAATTGGTCTCGACGATGCAGACGGTCGGCTGACCCGGCGCTCGCGACCAGAGCGTTTGACGCCGCCGCATTCGATGCCGTTGTAAACTGTGATCGCGCGAATTCGCGGCTTAGAACCGAGCGAATTGCTCGACAAAAATTCACGATGGGACTCCTCCTTCCATGAGCAAAGAAATTTGGGCGGCAGTAGACGAATATTTCGGCAAACACCTGCTGACACCTGACAAAGCGTTGGACGAAGCCCTCGCCAGCAGCACAGCGAACGGACTGCCGGCAATCGCGGTGTCGCCGCTGCAAGGGAAGCAGCTACTCCTGCTGGCGCAGATGCAAAATGCGCGAAATGTTCTCGAAATCGGCACCCTGGGGGGCTACAGCACGATTTGGCTCGCTCGCGCGCTGCCCGCGGACGGCCATCTCGTCACGCTGGAGTTCAGCCCAAAGCACGCCGAAGTTGCGCAGGCCAACATCGCTCGGGCCGAGCTGTCTCAACTCGTCGAAATTCGCGTCGGCCCCGCCTTGGAAAGCCTGCCGCGATTGGCTGCCGAGAAGAAAGGCCCATTCGATTTTATTTTCATCGACGCCGACAAAGACAATAACCCCGGCTACTTCGAATGGGCGCTCAAGCTTTCGCGCCCCGGCACCGTGATCCTTGTCGATAACGTCGTCCGTGACGGCGCCGTCGCCGACGACGAGAACGCCGACCCCAGCATTGCAGGCATCCGCCGCATGCACGAAATGCTGGCCAAAAACCCCCATGTCGCCGCCACCGCCATCCAGACGGTTGGCGTCAAGGGCTACGACGGCTTCACCCTGATCCGCGTCAACTAGCCCCCAGCAGCACAGACCCTTGCGTGTGCCGCCGCCGGCCAAGTGAGCCGCCCTTGGGAGTGTGGCGCCCGGCGCAGTTTTTGACCGATCCTCCCGCCAACACACCTCCCCTCGCCAGAAAAGGAATCAACCGATCCTCAGGCTTTGCCGGCTCGCGGCGCTTCGAGAGAAGGCCTTGACAGACGTAAGTGAATGCAGTAGTTTCTGTATAAACAGAAATGACGGAATCGACGATAGTGACGGTCGAGGCAGTCAGGACTCGAACTTCAACGGTTTGCCCAGGAGAAAAAATGTCCGAACACCCGAAATTCACCCTGACCCCGGTAGCCCAGAAATTTATCCTCCATTGGGGCGAGATGGGCACCCGGTGGGGAATCAACCGCACGGTCGCCCAGGTCCATGCGCTGCTGTTTTTGTCCCCTCATCCGTTGCCGGCTGAGGAAATCGCCACCACGCTTGCGGTCGCGCGCTCGAACATCAGCACCAGCCTTCGTGAACTGCAGGGCTGGGGCATAGCTCGCGTCGTCCACGTACTCGGCGATCGCCGCGATCACTTCGAATCTACCAAGGATGTCGTCGAAATTTTCCGGATCGTCTCCGAAGAACGGAAGCGTCGCGAGATCGACCCGACGCTGCGGGTGATCAGCGAATGCGTTGCGGAACTGAAGTCGAGTCCGCAGGGTGACGTATACACGCGCGAGCGCCTCGAAAGCATGCTCGAATTCCTGACGACGATGACCGGGTTGTTCGAAGAAGTCGTGCGAATGCCGGCCGGAGCCTTAAGGGGCGCGATGAAGCTGCGTGGTAAGGTTGTGACGTTGCTCGGACAAAAGAAAGTTGCGAACGGCTGAAAATCCCAAGCCAATCGACTCGCGTTGCGCAAGGTGAATGAGCGACTTTCGGTGGCCAGGCGGTGGTGTGGGGCTTGCAGCCGAATCGGTTGCGGATGTTCGTAGTCGTTGGCAACCCGGTGTTCTACAGCTTGGCTGCTTATTTGTTGTTGCGGTTGATGGCGGGGTGGAAATCGGATGGCGAATCGACTTCGGTTGGGGCAGGGAAGGAAAGGGTACGCGCGGGCGGCAACGTGCAGCGTCGTTGGCCGGCGCGGGGCATCGGGCAAATTCCGAATGGTCATGAGGTTGTCTCGATTGAACAGATAGATCCTTACCTGGTCTATCTAGCTTACCTGGTCTATCTAGACACCGGTCTTGTCCTGCTCTGGCTTTCGATTTTGGTGACGGGAGCGCCCTTGGGCGTGCATCCAATGGCGGCACGGGCGGTGGTTTCGGTAGGTGACATTTTGTTTTATATCTTTGCTGCCTGCGTGGTGCTGCAGGTGTCGGCGAACGTGTCGGCGAGGTGGAAGCAACCATGATTTCGCTAGCTTCGGAATTTACCGATGGGAAGGGGCGTCACGCGCGAGGCTGGTTCTTTTTCGATGCGGAGTGCGGATTTTGCACGCAGATCGCGCGATGGCTTTGGCCGATCTTGAGGAGCCGCGGAATCGATGTGGCGCCATTGCAGGATGCGCGAGTGGGTGCGTTGTTGGGAATGTCGCAGGGGCAATTGCTGCGCGAGATGCGCGTGATTTTGAACGACGGCGGCCAGTATGGCGGTGCGGACGCTGCGGTGGCGTTGGCGCAAGAGATCTGGTGGGCGCGCCCGCTGGCGTGGTTCGCGAAAATTCCCGGCGCGATGAAATTGCTGCACCGCGCCTATCACAGCATCGCGGCGCGCCGCCACTGCGCGGCCACTCATTGTGATGCCGCAACTCTTAGTTCCCCGTAGTTGAAGTTGTCATTGTCCCAGGGCTCGACCGAAAAAAGGAGTTCGACCGTGCGCTTCCTTGACCTGTGGCGTTGGCGTGGACGTGTGGGCAAAAGGACCTATGCGGTCGTGGGCCTCGTCGGCTTCGCCATCAAGCATCTGCTGGATTGGCAAATCACGCGGTATTTCCTGCACAACAATTCAGGGCTCTACTTCAACTATTGGGCGCCCCTCGGCGTTCCAGTGCACCTTTCACAGTTGTCGGAATACCAGGCAAGGTTTCTGGCGACGATGCTGCTGGCGGCGATGCCGTTTATCTGGCTGGGCCTGGCGATGTCAGCCAAGCGGCTTCGAGACGCCGGCGGACCTGTCTGGTTGGCCGTCATATTCTTCATCCCCGTCGCGAACGTGTTGTTTCTGGCGGCGTTGTGTTTTGCCCCGGCGAGCGACGAACCGGAGCCTCCGCGAAAAGAAGCGGCGCCTTGGTTGGGGCCACGCCGGCTCGACGGGATTATTCCGCGCGGAAAGGGAGCAAGTGCGCTGTTTGCAATCGTCGCAGCGTCAGTGGTGGGGCTTGGCCTTGTGGCCTTCGGCACCGAATTTTTGCAAACGTACGGCTGGGGGCTGTTCGTCGCGCTGCCGTTCTGCCTCGGGCTGTTTTCGGTGCTTTGCTACAGCTATTACGAACCGCGGGGCTACGCTGAATGCATCGGCGTAGCGCTCTTGCCGCTCGGCGTTGTTGGCGCAGCGCTGTTGCTTGTCGCCATGGAAGGAATTATTTGTATTTTGATGGCAGCGCCGATCGCGATGGTGTTGGCTACGCTTGGCGGAATATTTGGCTACACGATCCAGATAAGTTTCTGGGCGTCGCGGAATGCCTCTTCGATGATGTGCGCGATGGTGCTGGCGCTCCCGGCGATTTTCGGGGCCGAGCGCGCGGCGAATCTCGAGCCGCCGCGATTTGTAGTGCGCACGTCGCTGGAGATCAACGCACCGCCGGAAGCGGTGTGGCGGCAGGTAGTGGCCTTCTCGGAGATTCCGCCGCCGACGGAGTTGCTGTTTCGCGCTGGGATCGCGTACCCGGTGCGTGCCGAGATTACGGGACGCGGTCCGGGAGCAATACGCCACTGCGTGTTTTCGACAGGACCGTTCGTCGAGCCGATCGAGATCTGGGACGAGCCGCGCTTGCTGAGTTTTGGAGTGACCTCAACGCCAGAACTGATGAATGAGTTGACGCCATACGGACACATCTCGCCGCCTCACCTGCACGGATACTTCGTCTCAGAGAAAGGGCAATTCGCGTTGACCGAGTTGCCAGGAGGAAGGACGCGCCTGGAAGGAACGACCTCCTATCGAAACACGATTTGGCCGGGTCGGTATTGGAAGCTGTGGTCGGACTACATCATTCATCGCGTCCACCGGCGCGTGCTCGAACACATCAAAATGCAGGCCGAAGCAGCGAAGTAGAGGCTGGTGTGAATAGCGGCTAAGACGCGGCAAAGACGCCGGCGCTACCAATGCTGGTTCAGGCGGTGGCGGCGAGGGTTTCGGCTAGGACGCGTTCGTAGTAGCGCTCGTAGCGGGGGATTACGTCGTTGGCGCAGAATTTCGATTTGGCGTTTTTGCGCGCGAGCTGGCCCATTTCGCGGCCGCGGTCGGCGCGCGCCAGGGTATCGAGCGCGAACTGGCCGGCGGATTTGACGTCGCCGGGTTCGACCAGGTATCCATCGACGCCATGCGTCACAACTTCGGGAAGGCCGCCGACATTTGTGGCGACAACCGGGACTTCACAGGCCATGGCTTCGAGTGCGGCTAAGCCGAAGGATTCGAGCTGTGACGGGAGCAGGAACAGGTCGGCGGAGCTAAGCTTTTCGTAGACCGCGTTCTGCTTGCCGAGAAAGAAAACGTCCTTCTGCAACCGCTTCTTGCGCACCAAATATTCGGCGGCGCCGCGGTCGGGCCCGTCGCCAATCAGCACGAGCTTGGCGGGCATTTTGGCCCGCACGATCGCAAAGATTTCGATGGCGTCGGTGATGCGCTTGACCGGGCGAAAATTGGACAGGTGCATCAAAATTGGTTCGCCGTTGGGCGCCCATTGCGCCCGCTGCGCCTCGTTGGGCACGCGCGTGTAAAGATCGCAGTTGACGAAATTGGGGATGACCTCGATCGGCCGCTTGATGTCGAATTCCTTCAGCGTCTGCTTCAATAAATAATCGGAGATCGCCGTCACGCCATCGCTCTGCTCGATCGAAAATTTCGTGATCGGCAGATAACTCCGATTGCTGCCAACGAGCGTAATGTCGGTGCCGTGGAGCGTCGTGACAAATGGCAGCCGCCGCGGAGCGGCCATCGAACGCGCCAGCAGCGCGCTGACCGAATGCGGTATCGCATAATGAACGTGCAGCACATCCAGCGATTCCGATTCAAAAACTTCAAGCATCTTGGTAGCGAGTGCCAGCGTGTAAGGCGGATGGTCAAACAACGGGTAAGAGGCGACCTCGACCTCATGAAAATGAATATGCGGGTCGTTAGGGTTCATGCGGATCGGCGGCGCGTAACTAATAAAATGGACATCGTGCCCACGAGCCGCGAGCTCCTGGCCAAGTTCGGTGGCGACGACCCCCGATCCGCCATATGTTGGATAGCAGGTTATGCCGATGCGCATAGAATAGGTTCCGTCATCCTACACTGTTCGAGGGCTACGACTGTTACCGCGACGTGACGACCCCGCGAAGGCAGCGGTTGACCTGAACCGACTTGGCGCTCGCCCGCGGTGCGTTCTTCTGGCTGGATTAGACGCAGAGAAAGGGCAAAACGTGACACAGGCAGCAAAGCACGAGCGGGAGGGTCTGGCGCCATCGAACGGGCCAAAATTGAACGAGCAAGCCAAGCAGTTCGCCGCAGCGGCCCGCCGCGCGTTGCGCACGAGCAACGCGACACGACTATTGGGGTTCGCGCTCGAGTCGATCAACAAGGGGCACGTGGTGTTGCGTCTGAACGCTGGAACGCGTCACACGCAACTGCACGGTGTGGTGCATGGCGGCATTCTTGCAGCGCTCGCGGACACGGCTGGGGCCATGGCGGCATACACGATGGTACCGAAGGGCACCGCGATCGCAACGATCGAAATGAAGATCAATTATTTGGAGCCGGTACCGGCAGGCCGGGTCAGGGCAGAGGCAACCGTGCTACGCGCAGGCCGGAATTTCGTGGTGTCCGAGTGCGAGATTCTCGGTCCCGCGGGCAAACTGGCGGCAAAGGCGCTGATCACTTACGGCGCGGCCGGTGGACACTCGATGGGTCGGTAGGGCCGCCGATGCGCATGCGGCTAAACGGTCTCCACGGGTGACTGCATGCGAAGCGGAAGCCCAATCCCAATAAGACATATTTATCGGACGCTAAAGTCTGGCCAGAGAATCGCCAGAAGACCAAAGGAGAGTCGGCGCCCGAGCCGCTCCGTGGCGGGTAGGCATCACCATACAGTCGCAGGAACTACTCTTCGCCGCCCTCTTCGCCGTCTTTGTGCACGTACTTGATCACGCGCTTGAAGATCAGCAAATTCGGCTCACCCTGCCGTGTCAGCTTGATGCAATCGCGGTCGTACCATTCCACGGTCCCGCGCAGTATTTCCCCGGTATCCAGCACGATCGCCATAGGCGTCCGTGCCTGCATCTGCTTCACCCAATAAAAGTTTTCCGCGTGTGTTAGTTCCGGCGGCGCAGGTTTCTTGCTGGGAGCAGGCCCATTGTTATTGCCGTGCTGCTGTCTAGGAGGCACTTGTTCCTTCATGTCCGCAAATCCAGGGCGGAACATCCTGCGGTTCACCATGACTGCTCCTTAGAGGTTGGGGTGGTGTCTTTCGTATGATGCATACGCCCCGAACCGGGTTACAGTCCGCACCGGAAATCTGCGCGTCACCCGTTAGTTCTTTTGGAGCAGTCGTAATCACCGATGGGAACCAACTTCGCGCTGTGAATTTGGCGCCAAAGAGGCCGCCAGCGCGTCAAGACCGAGTTGTCGATTGAGGTTGCGCCGCGCTCCGACGTGCAGCTCGTCGAAGCCGGATATCGCGCTCATTACCCAAGGCATATCAATTACCTTGCTGAGTGCCTCGAGTTCCTTCGACAGATGCGGATTCCGCAGCAGTGGCTGCCTCGCACGGGATGTGAGCTCGAGCAGGTCGCTCAGTAGACTGTAAAAACCTTGCAGCTGCTCTTCGAAAGACGATTCGCGATCCTTCGCCATGGCCGACGTGTCGGCGAAAAGCTGCGCGAAACCTTCACCCTTGGCGGCGCGTTCCAGAACACGCAGGGCGTCGCGGCGGCGCTGCACCGTTTGCTCTACGTCCATTTCCAGCGCCAACCCTGGGCTGCCTTCCGATAGTTGCGCGGCGAGCTTGCGATCGGTGGCTTTGCGTTCGGTTCTCTCTTCGAGAATTTTTTCGACTTCGGCGGTCCCGAGCGGCGCGAAATGAAACTGCAGGCATCGCGATACGATCGTCGGCAGCAGCATGTTCGGCGAAGGAGCGGTAAGGATCAGCGTGGCCGAACCAGGCGGCTCTTCCAGAATCTTGAGAAACGCGTTGGCGACTTCTCCGCGCATCGTCTCGGCGCTGTCGACGATGAAAACGCGTCGCCGGCCCATCGGCTGAAAGTACGCCGCCCGTTGCACGGCGCGCATTTGACCGATGCGTAGCATCGGGCGAGCGACCGGCGCTTTCAGGCGCACGGGATCAGGTACGAGCGCCCAGACGTCCGGATGCGATTGCAAAATTAACGGGATGCGCTCAACGGTTGCGGCGTCGGCGCTGTCACCGCGCTCCGCCAAGCCTTGCTCGATGAGTTTCGGCGGGTCGGCAAGCAGGCTGATGCGCTGACATGTCGCGCACCCGCCGCAGAAGTCATCCTTGAGCCGTTCGCAATTGCAGGCTTGGGCGAACATGCGCGCGAGCGTGAATTTGCCGACGCCACGCGGGCCTGTGAAGAGCAGTGCGTGAGGAACGCGTTCCGTGCGGAGCGCGCCGCGCAGCGCAGCGACCAGGTTTTCGTTGCCGAGGAAATCGGAGAAGCCCATGATCAGCGGTTCTCCTGACCGGCGGAGACACTTGCGCCGCTTGCGGCTTCGGCTTGGTTTGGCAGAACCGGTTCGACAAGGCGAAGCAAATCGTCGCTGATTTGTTGCGGCGTCCGCATTCGATTTTGCGTACCGTCGAAGCACTCGATCGTCTTCCAGTGCGCCCGCCGCGAAAGGGAATCGTACATCGCGGCGGCGTCTTCGAGATGGCGTAGGCTGCTCTCCTGGATATCCTGTTTCGCAGTCGTGTAGTCCCGGGCGGCCTTTTGCGAGATGAGCGCTTGCGCCTGAGCCGGCGGAACGCGCAGGTAGATCACGCGGTCTTCGCGCGGCAGACCGTAGATGTTGTATTCGAGATGTTCCAGCCAACCGATGAACTCGTCGCGTTTTCCCTCGGGCACCCTCGCGGTTTGATGCGCCATGTTCGACGCTATGTAACGATCGGCGAGGACAAGCTTGCCCTGCGCGAGCGCGTCGGTCAGCTCGCGCTTTGCTTCGAAGCGATCGCCTGCGTAAAGCAGTGCGGCGAAATGCGGATCGACCGCATCGAGGGCGCCAAAATTTCCGTTAAGAAATTGTCCGACCATCGAACCGAACCACGAGTCATAGTGCGGGAAACCTGTTGAGTGAACTTGCACACCACGGCCCTTAAGCGTTCTCGAAAGTAATTCGAGTTGCGTTCGCTTGCCGCTGCCGTCGATTCCTTCGATTGCGATCAGTTTGCCGGAAGCCATGGACACGTTGGCTCCAGTGTAACCCCAGCGGTAAAAGGCTAGCAACGTTGGGCCGCGATTGCGTGTCCGGCCGAATTGGCGCAGGGACGTAAGCGCGACGCCGCGGTGTTGAACGGTACCCTTGGGCGGCGCATGGTATCGTGGAGTGAATCAATATTGAGTGGGTTTGAAGACAAGCAAATGCCGTACGATCCATCACAAAAGCCGGAACAGCTAAAGGAAAACGTTGCGAAGATTCGTGAGCGCATTACGCAGGCGGCGCGTCGCGTGCGGCGTGATCCATCCGAAATTACCTTCATCGCCGTTTCGAAGACGCATCCAGCCGAATCGATCCGCAGTGTCTACGAAGCGGGCGTTCGCGATTTTGGCGAAAACCGCGTGCAGGAGTGGGAATCGAAACGTCCGTCACTGAGCGATCTCGGCAACGCAAACTGGCACCTCATCGGACACCTGCAGAGCAACAAGGCGAACCGGGCGGCAACTTCGTTTCACACCGTTGATTCTGTGGACGAATTCGGGTTGGCGCAGCGGCTCGATCGAGTTCTCCAGACGCCCGGTATTTCCGTCATTGGCAACACCGCGACGAAGCTGCGCGTATTGATCGAAGTACGCGTCGCCGAGGAAGCCTCGAAAAGCGGCGTGAATGTGGCCGATCTTCCGGCTCTTGTGGAACAGGTGACCAAGTTGCCCGCACTACATCTAAGTGGGCTGATGTGTATCCCGCCGTTTTTGGAGGATGCGGAGCAGGTGCGCCCGTACTTTCGCCGGATGCGCGAACTGCGAGATCAAGTCGCCACGCAGGTCGGCGTGGCGCTGCCCGTCCTGTCGATGGGCATGTCGCACGATTTCGAAGTCGCAATCGAAGAAGGAGCGACTGAAATTCGCGTCGGCACGGCGTTATTCGGGCAGCGTCCCGCGCCAAAAATTGCGCTTTGAGGAGCGATCGTAAATGAAGTTGTTCACGCCGTTGCGCCTTCGCGAAATCGAACTGAAGAACCGGATCGTGGTTTCGCCGATGTGCGAATACTCCGCGAAAGACGGTCATCCGCAACCATGGCACATGGTGCACTTGGGAAGCCGCGCCGTCGGAGGCGCTGCGTTGGTGATGACCGAAGCCAGCGCCGTCGAAGCCCGCGGGCGAATTTCAGCGGCCGACACCGGAATTTATGACGATGCTCATATCGAAAGCTGGCGGCCAATTACCGCATTCGTGAAGTCGCAAGGCGCGTTGGTCGGAATGCAAGTGGCGCACGCGGGCCGCAAAGCGAGCACCGCCGAGCCCTGGCTCGGAGGCAAGCCCATCAGCATCGCGAACGGCGGATGGGAACCGGTCGCCCCAAGCGCGATTGCATACGACAACGGCTACACGACGCCGCACGCGCTCAGCGTCGATGAGATTCGCGCAATCGTCGCCGCGTTTCGAAAATCGGCCGAGCGAGCATGGGCTGCCGGATTTCAGGTCGTCGAGATTCACGCGGCGCACGGATACTTGATTCACGAATTTTTGTCGCCCTTGAGCAATACACGAACCGATGCTTACGGAGGTAGTCTCGAAAACCGGATGCGCCTCGCGCTAGAAGTCGCTGCCGCGGTCCGCGAAGTGTGGCCGGCGAATCTGCCGCTGTTCTGCCGTGTCTCCGCAACCGATTGGGCCGATGGCGGCTGGGATCTCGACCAAACGATCGAGTTGAGCAAACGACTGAAATCGCTCGGGGTCGATCTGATCGATGCCTCTAGCGCAGGCCTGGTCCCGTATCAGAAAATTTCGGTCGGCACCGGATATCAGGTTCCGTTCGCGGCGGCCGTTCGAAAGCAGGCCGGAATCCCCACGGGTGCGGTAGGTATGATTATCGACCCCGCGCAAGCCGATACCATTCTCGGCACCGAGCAAGCCGACCTGGTCTTTCTCGCGCGCGAATTTCTGCGCGATCCCTACTGGCCGCGCCGCGCCGCCAAGGAACTCGGCGCAAAGCTAGAGCCGCCCCCGCAATATCAACGCGCCTGGTAGCGCCGGTATTGGCGTACAAGTGATAGCCTGACTGTATCGTGGAGCAACACCGCGACATCCCTCGATCCGGCACTGGCGGCATGCACCTCGTCATCGATTCACGCGACGGCGCCGTCATCTTCCACGTTCGAGTTCAGCCCCGCGCGAGCCGCGACGAAATCGCCGGCGTGATGGATGGAGCACTCAAAGTCCGGCTGCAGGCACCCGCGCTCGAAGACCGCGCGAACACCGCGCTGTGCGAATACCTCGCCGAGCTTTTGAAAACCCCGAAGTCCGCTGTTAGAATCCTCGGCGGCGAACGCAGCCGCAAGAAACGCATTGAGATCCGCGGCATACAGGAACACCAAATCCGCGGACTTTTAGCGCGCGAAGCATAGCGAAGCGAATGCAGTCCGCGCAGTGCCGCGTGACGCCACCGGGGAGACCATGGCCGTAGACCTTCAGCAGATGCAGATCGATTTGCGAGCGGCCAAGCTCGACGGATGGCTCTTCTATGACTTTCGCGGACGCGACCCCATCGCGCACCGCATCCTCCAGCTTCCCCCCGCGATGCGCACGCGCCGGTGGTTCTACTTTGTGCCGGCGAAAGGCACACCTCGCAAGCTCGTCCACAAAATCGAATCCGAATCATTGGCCGGAGTTCATGGCGAAACGCTGTATTACGCGGGCCAAGACGAGCTGCGCAAAAATCTCGCCAAAACCATCGGCCGAGCCAAAGCCGTGGCCATGCAGTATTCCCCGAAAGCCACCATCCCGTATGTCGCGATGGTCGACGCCGGGACGATCGAACTGGTCCGTGGCGCAGGCGCCAAAGTCGTCAGCTCCGCCGACCTTGTGCAGAAATACGAAGCCTGCTGGACGCCCCAGCAGCTCGAATCGCATCTCGTCGCCGGGGAAATCATCGACCGTGTAATCCGCGGCGCTTTTGCGGAAGTGGCGAAGCGCGTCCGCGCGAAAGAGAAGTTCGACGAATACGATCTGCAACAGTGGATCTTGCAGCAATTCGCTGCCGCTGGAATCAGTCGCGAAGAGGGGCCCGACGTCGCCGTGAACGCAAACGCCAGCGACCCGCACTACGGCCCGGTCGCAGGCAAAGCGGCTTCGATCCGTGAAGGCGATCTTCTACTTCTCGACGTATGGGGCAAAACCAAAGATGCCAACAGCGTCTATTACGATGTCACATGGATGGGCTATCTCGGCGCAAAGGTGCCCGATAAATATGCCAAAGTTTTTTCCGTCCTGCGAGGTGCACGCGACAAGGCAGTGGATCTGATTCTCAGCCGCGTCTCCGCGGGGAAGCCCATACAAGGCTGGCAGGTCGACAAGGCAGCCCGCGACATAATCGACAAAGCCGGCTACGGTAAATATTTCTTCCATCGCCTCGGCCACAACATCGGCGAGACCGTACACGGCAACGGCGCCAACATGGACAATCTCGAAACGCACGATGTCCGCCATCTCATTCCAAAAACGTGCACCTCAGTCGAGCCGGGCATTTACCTCCCGGAGTTTGGCATGCGGACCGAAGTAAATGTGTACATCGACGAGCATGAAGCACGGGTCACCGGCGCCGTACAGAGAGAAATTCTCGCGCTGCTGGCGTAAGCGGCCAATTTGAAGTTCGACGTGCAACCGCCAAAGGGGAATTCCATCGACTCCATCCGTCCAATGACCGATCATTGATCCCGCCATGAATGACAAACGATGAACGACGAAACCCAAGCACCATCAATCGAAGCGAACACGAAGCCGGCCCCGGAGGTTGCGTCGACACAAACAGCGCGCCCGCATCTCGCGTCGAGATCACACGCCGCCGCATTCGGCATCGGCATCGCGGGCTGGCTCCTGCCGGGACTAGGCCACGCGCTTCAAAAAATGTGGGGAAGAGCCGCTGCCTGCTTTCTGACCGTCGGCTTGCTCGTGATCGTCGGCTCAGGCATGCGAGGCAATTTGTTTACGTCGGAGGGCGGCGACGCTTTCGCGACTCTCGGCTACATTGCCGACGTCGGCACCGGCAGCTTTTACTGGATCGCGAAGCGACTCGAAATTAACGGCCCCGATGTGTCGCGAGCCGACGGCGATTACGGCACTCGATTTCTCGCCGCGGCCGGCGTCTTGAATCTGCTGGCGGCGTTGCACGCCTACGAGGCCGCGCGCGGTCGGAAGGCCTGATGTGAGACCCTGCCCTCGATGAACCTTAACCTCACCCATTTTCAAGCAATGATTTTATTCGCGCTGGCCGTCTCGATTGCCTTTGGCTTCCTCAGCCGCAGACCAATGCGCGAGCGAATGAAATATATCGGTTGGTCGTTTTTTCTCTTCTTGCTGATTGGAATTGGAATCGGCTGGGCGATGTACCCTTTTTCACGTTGAGCCGACCGAAGTAGTGAAGAAAATTGCGAGAAGCCACGCGCAAAACCGATAAGCTTCCGAACCATTCACGCCGAACGCCAAACACGTCGAAGGGCGCTTTACCTCTCCTTAGCCTTGGTCATCTTGGCAGTCACAAACAGCAGCAGCTTCCGGTCTTTCTCGTCCATCTTCGACAGAAACCGAATCATCTGCTTCAGGAAGCGCCCGTCTTTCCCCGACGATCCCCAAGCGTCGGCCCCAGAACCCTTAATATCAAGCGCTGGATGTTTTTGTGGAGGTTCATCGCCTTCATACAGCAGTTCGTATAGCGGCACTTCCAGAGCCCTCGCGAACTTCTCAAGAGTCTCTACGGCTGGAACTGTGTGCCCGTTTTCCACACGCGAGACGTAGCACCGCAAAAGCCCGGTCCGTTCCTCAATGTCCCCTTGGGAAAGTTTCTTTTTCTCTCTAAGAGTGCGCAATCGATCCGCGACGATCATAGGATGCCTCCATGTCCTCCAATAGCCGGGAAGTCTACCTTAAAATTCCTCTCTCACCATCTGTTATTTGTCTCCAAGAATAGTGTGCAACTATTGAATTGACCCGGAGTAAATCGCGGATGTGGGAGCGTCGTGGGATCGGATACGACGCCCAAAATTCTTTCTAAAAGAGGGAAACAGCATGCCGACCGATGCTCTCATCACGAACGATCAATCCCAAGAATCCGAAGTTTGCGCACCCTTCGGCTTCTTGCTGAGTTGCTCTGATACCTCGTTCGACAATCTCGAGTTGGCCAAACTCTCCGAGGCCGCGAAATCTGCGATCGCAACTCCATCGAGTGTTGGATGAGCTGAGGGGGCTTTCATCGACCCTCAGCCTCAGCGGGGCACTACTATTCACGCTCGCGTGCCGCTCAGTTCCGAGCGAGATTCCGTGCGACCAACGGGCCTAAGAAATACAGAACGCACTGTGGCACAGTCGTAACACGATCTTTGCGTTGTATTCGGGATGCAGCGTCGACTCAATTATTGCACCAACTTATCTCTTCTCGGGCCTGATTGCGCCCATTCGGGTCGGGATCATTCTGGGAGACTCGGAGGATGGCGCGGGCCACCGCCTTGCCACACGGTGCTTGCTTCAAGTTGAGCAGCGCTTCGTAGCGGCCCGCTGAGCTAGTTGACTTATCAAGAACCTCCAGAAGGGGCTCGGTGATTTCGAATCCACCGACCACACCTAGGAGACGTATGGCTGCGCGTTCGATTCGCGGATTTCGATTGAGAACAAATCTGCTCAATACGGAAACCGCACGCGGACCATATCTTTGTATTTCGGCCACATCATTCGGGCTGAAATATATTTGAGCGCTTGTGATCTGGATGGCCGAGGAAGGACTGCTTAAAATCAGCGGCTCCGAGGCACGTTGGACGATGAATTCTATTCTGAAAGCTATGTCCTCTGGAGTCCCTAGATTGGGCGACTTCTGAGCGAAGCATACCCTGCAAAACATTACCAATGCCGTCAAAGCAACCGTTCGAAGGACCATGCCAGCGTAGCTTAAGCGATCCTCCGTTGTGCGATGGATCATAGCACTTTGAATAAGCACTACGCCTGCAGCCAATCTCCCGAGAAGCCGCGTAACCGGTAGGTTGGGTACCGAACTCCACTTTACCGGTAAAACCTGCCGGCCCAAGTTTCACTGTGACTTCGACTTGCTAAAATCCGCCCCTTCGTTGACTTGCCCTCAGACCACAACCTAAGATGTCGCCAAATGGCGGACTCCGACGCGTTCCTCGGTAAGACCGTCTCCCACTACCGCATCGTTGAAAAACTCGGTGGCGGCGGCATGGGTGTGGTGTACAAGGCGGAAGACACGAGGCTTGGCCGCTTTGTCGCGCTGAAGTTCCTGCCAGATGACGTTGCCCACAATTTCCAAGCACTGGAGCGGTTTCGACGCGAGGCGCGAGCCGCATCCGCTCTAAATCATCCTGGCATTTGCACGATCTATGATATCGGCGACCAGGACGGCCGAGCGTTCATTGCGATGGAGTTCATGGACGGCGAAACGCTGCGCAGCTACATTCATGGAAAGTCGCTTCCCCTCGAAGAACTGCTGAAATTTGGGATCCAGATAGCGGAAGCTTTGGATGCGGCGCACGCCGAAGGAATAGTCCACCGCGACATCAAACCTGCGAATATTTTCATGACGAAGCGCAGGCAGGCGAAAGTGCTCGACTTTGGCCTGGCAAAACTTGTTCCTAAAGGGGTTGCGAGTGCGGACGCAGATTCCGGCGGTGAAGCTGCAGATTCGGTCGCGGGAATCATAAGCGGCACTCCTTCCTACATGTCGCCCGAGCAGGTCCGCGGAGACACTCTGGACCCGCGCACAGATATCTTCTCGCTCGGTCTAGTCCTGTATGAAATGGCAACAGGACGCCAGGCGTTTAGCGGCGGCACGGGCGGAATGATTATTGAGGCCGTTCTGACGAGGGCCCCTGTTCCCGTGCGAAGTATCAATCCCTACATCGCGCCGAGGCTGGAAGACATCATCAACAAGGCGCTTCACAAGGATAGGGACCAACGCTATCAGCGCGCGGCTGACATACGCACTGATCTGCAACGGCTGGAGCGAGGCCCCAATTCCGGCCGGAGTGCTGCGGACCAAGATGCAGAACCCGTCCTGACATCGACGACGGGTCATTTACCCGCGACCGGCGAGCAGAAGGCACCGGATTCGACCGGGCAAACAACTGCTCTCCGCGCGCCTCGTGCCTCAAAAATAATTGACTCGCTTGCGGTTTTGCCTTTCGAAAACGCAAGTCGCGACCCGGAACACGAATACCTCAGTGACGGAATCGCGGGCAGTCTTATCAATGTTCTGGCGACTGTCCCAAAACTGCGAGTTATGGCCCAGAGCACGGTATTTCGCTATAAGGGCCGGGGAATGGATCCTCAAGCGGTGGGTCGCGAGCTTAGTGTGCGCGCCGTGCTCACCGGAAGAATTATGCAAAGCCGTGGGTCTTTGCGGATTGGCACCGAGTTGGTCGATGTCGCGACAGGGTCTCGATTGTGGGGCGCACAATACGATCGCCAGCCCGGCGATATCTTTGCGATTCAAGACGAAATTTCCGACGAAATAGCGATAAAACTGCGGTTAAAGCTCACCCGGGCAGAAAAAAAGCGGCTAACCAAACGCCCAACGGCAGATGCCGAGGCCTACCGGCTCTACCTAAAAGGTCGTCATCACTGGAACAGGTGGACTGAGGACGGATTCTACAAGGCGATCGAATACTTTCAGCAAGCGGTCGAGAAGGATCCCGGCTATGCGCTCGCTTATGCCGGTTTGGCCGATTCGCACGTGCTTTTGGGATGGAATAGTTATCTACCGCCAAAGGACGCGTTCCCTAAAGGCAAACTGGCCGCCACGAGGGCCATGCAGCTCGATCCAGATCTTGGCGAAGCCCACACTCCTCTGGCGGCTGTGTTGTGGCTTCATGATTGGCAGTGGCAAGAGGCTCAGATGGAATTCAAACGCAGCCTCGCACTCAATCCCGCCTATCCGACTGCCAATCATTGGTACGCCGAGTATGTGATGACCATGGGACGCCAGGCAGAAGCTATCGAGAGGATGAAAAATAGCCAAGAGCTCGATCCATTGTCCCTCATTATTAGCGTTGCTATCGGATGGGCTTTCTACATGGCCCGGCAATACGACGAAGCCATCGAGCAACTCCGGCGAACTGTCGAATTGGACCCCAACTACCCCGTCGCGTATTGGATTCTGGGCCTGTTACACAGGAAAATGGGCCGCTATGACCTGGCCATCGCCGAAGGTGAGAAGGGGGTGACGCTGTCTGGCGGCAGTTTTCTGATGCGCGCGGCGTTGGCGCAAACTTTCGGCACCGCGGGTAGGAGAAAGAAAGCAATCCAAATCCTCGATGATCTGACAAAACTGGCAAAGCAGAAATATGTTGCGCCTTACTTCTTGGCCGGAGTTCACATCGGCCTGGGAGAAGGCGACCGCGCGATGGAGTACTTGGAGAAATCCTACCAAGAGCACTCCCACTGGCTTATCTATCTTCACATCGATCCGAGCATGGACGACTTGCGGTCCAAACCACGTTTTCAGGACCTGTTGCGGCTTGTCGGCATTGCCTTACAGCCCACGACCCCTACTTAGCGTAGGCCTCGCCCCCAAGTCCCGGGCGGCTAAATCGGACACCTCGAGGTTGAGCCCGGGACTTGTCCGTTTCGGCGTCAATCAAGACCTGATCTGCAAGAGTTCAGTCGATTTGCGAAGGGGCGGGCTCCCGGGTGCATGGGTAGAGATTCCTGACTACGTCAAAACTCTCCGAAAAGAATAGTGAACGGGCAGTCCACCGGCTAAAAGAGCGGCGGCGGGCAAAAGGACCCAGGCGCCGAAGCCGACAAAGAATGCGGAAAGCACGATGTTGTGCGCGACGTGGCCGTCGAGAACAACCGCCGTGGGCAAGCCAATGACGAAAAAAGCCAAGTAAGGAACGGCAGGAAACATTACCGAGGCGAATACCGCCCAGGGTGGAGCGCCGGCGCGACCCGAAAGGTGAGCCCCGAGCGCACCAATGAACGGCAGTGTGATGAGCCAAGGAAGATACACGACGGCGACGGGCACCCTGCTCTGCGGTCCACCCCAAGCAGAAGAAACCCACGGTTCGAAGCCGAGCGCCTCGACAATCATGAGGAAACTCATGGCCAGGAGAATCGTCAAGAATGCGGGAAACCAGAATTGTGAGACGCGCTTGTTCATGGTTTGCTCCTTCGATCGGGAAGATTCGATCTTCGATTTCAACTCACCCCAGTCCATAGCCTGCTGTAGAACGCATTTGGTTGCTGTTTGTTCCGAGATGCCCTTATCGAGTAGAGATTGATACTGATCGTCTAGATGGCCAGCGAGTTCCTCGACCACCTCCGCCAAGTCGTCCCTTCCCAACGCGAGTCCCGTTAATCGTAGGCGGACAAGCTCTAGCCAGTCAGGCATTAGATACTCCCGCGAGGCGATGCAGGGCGGCGAACAGCTCAGACCATTCTTTGCGAAGGGGGAAGATTTTTAGTTTGCCCGCGGGCGTAAGGCGGTAACAACGGCGGCGCCGGCCGTTGGGGCTGGTTTCCCAAGCGCCACGAATCCATCGTTGCTTTTCGAGACGGTACAGCATCGGGTAGAGAGCAGCAAGTGTGAAGCGGAGCGAGCCATTGGTTTCTTGCTCGATGCGGCGTGCGATTTCGTAGCCATGCAGAGCCCCACCCTGGAGCATGCTTAGAACGACGAGTTCGGCGGTGCCACGCTTGATGCCAGCGGCAATCACGAGATGCCTCCTACGTATAAGAATGTTATACATAGGATGCAATGGCGTCAATAGGGTCGAGGGACAGGTGGGGCCGGAATACTACGTCTCAGATTGTGAATGAATGAGGAGTCTTGACCATCGTCCGTCGGCCCATCGCTACTTTGGCAATGTTCTTGTGTCGACGCATTGCCAGGTGAATGTAGCGACGTCTTCAGTCCGGACGGATTCGGGCCGCTGCTTGGGCCGCTTCCACCAACAAGAAGCGCAGTAAAGAGCTGCCTTGTTTGCTGATGTGCCCCAACCGTTGCTTGCCGCCGTTGGAGTCCTCGCTCGGAATCGCTCCCACATACCTACTGATCTGCTTGCCGCGAGAAAACCGAGCACGAAGGACAACGGCAAGCCGTCCGACACGAGGAGGCGACGAACGGGAAGGCCGTGTCTGATCTACCGGCCTTGAAGCCGTACTGGGGAAAACCCGCCGTACGGAATTTTAGGGAGGGCAATGGAAACGTCGGCATCATTCGAAGCCCGCTACGCGCCTTTGCCCTACCCGACCAATCATTGAGGCCACCTGCCTGCGGCTGGGACGGTTGCCGTTCCATTCCCCTGTAACGAATTCTCGCCTCGCGCGTTTACCGAATCGCAGTACCAGATGTATGAAGGAGATTCTGGCTCGGAGAAGGGGCACGTGTTGAAGCGCACGACTGGAGTACTGGCGGGGTTGTGTGTGTTGGCAGTCTTGTGTTTATCGACAGCAGTGGCGCGAGCGGCCGACGATCCAATGGTGGGAAGCTGGAAGCTGAATCCGGCGAAGAGCAAGATGACCGACGAGATGAAAGTAGGCAGTCTGGGCGGGAACAAGTACTCATTCGGCTTTGGCGGAGGGGACCCGGAAGTTGCGGTTGCGGACGGGACCGACCAGCCAGGCCGCTGCGGGATCACGATCGCGTTGAACGTCGAAGGACCCAACAAATGGAGAGTCGTGCGAAGAAAGACGGAAAGGTGCTGGTGACGGGAATCTGGACGCTGTCGGCCGACGGCAAGAACCTGAACGACCATTTTACGTCTTCCAAACCCAACGGCGAAACGAGCAGCGTGGAGTATGTCTACGAACGCAGGAGCGGCGGAACAGGTTTCGTTGGCGACCGGGTCAGCACCACCGAGCACTGCTCGATTTCATCGAGCCATAGGGTCTCGGGCAGCAATCAACTGGCGAACCTGAGTCAAGGTCAATGAAGGTGAACGAGGTGTACGTGATCCAGGTCAAGCCGTTCGAGAGCGATGGGCTTTCGTTCGTCACTCCCGGAGGTGGCGCACGACAAACGTCAAGTTTGACGGAAAAGATTATCCGAGAGTGGGCACCGTTATAGCAGGTCTAGCGTCTTCCGGCCGCCGCGTAAGCCCGACCGCAATCGAATTGACCGACAAAATAAACGGGAAGGTTACCGATTCGCAGCAAGTGGAAGTGTCAGCCGACGGGAAGACCCTGACAATGACCATGCATATGCCGGGACGCAGCGCCGAACGTGCGAGTCTTCGACCGAGAGTGAAACGCGGCAACGGATTTGGCTACGGTCCTGATTCAGGGTTGCAGTGAGACGATGTAGGCCGTGAGGTCGACGATATCCTGATCCGTAAGGTGCACAACGACAGGCTTCATGAGAGCGGCACAGCGGCCGTCGCGAGCGCCGCTCTGAAAGTCGTACAGTTGCCGGGCTGTAGCAGCAGGAGAGCGCCCTGCTAAAGGCGGGAAAGTGTCTCCGATCCCCTTTAAGCCTTCTCCATGACACGTGGCACACGGAACGGTCCGGCCAGAATCGCCAGTCTTCGCCAACATCTCGCCCCTCTTGATGCTTCCGTTTGGCACGTATGCGATGAACCCCGACGTGGCATCGCGCAACAGCGTTCGATTTGCGTCCTCTGGCACCTCGATGATGCGGGTCCCGATTGGTTCTTTGGCTCCGGTGGCATCCACCAGCTGTACATTGTGGGGTCCGGGATGCGTGACAGGGACGCTATCCGTCTCAACGACGCGAGCGCTTCGAACCGCCGGCACGGAGTGAAAGTACTCCGCTGCGAGCTTCGCGTCCGCCGCGTCGATCGCTTTGGCAACGGGGATCATGTCATTGACGGTTGCGTGCGCTACGGAGCCATGCCGCTTATCATCCTTCATGTCGGCGAGTTGCTGGAGAAAATAGGCAACCGGAAGTCCCCGAAGATCGGCGGTATCGGGCTTGCCTCGCCCGTCGATGAGGTGACATTGCCCACACGCGTTGTACGCGCCTTTCTTTCCCAAAACTACCGGATCGGGAGGCCCGGGGTGCAGCTCCGGGAACCAATCGACCGTGCCGGTGCTCCGGTTAATCTGCGTATCCGTGTAGCTCTTCGTGCTTCCGGGAATATGGAAGAGCTTGCCATCGTCGGGTTTCGCAGGCTCGTGTACACCCCTCGGCCAAGGCCAATCGGGATAGTCAGTCCTTGCGACATTTGCTGGAGGATCGGACGCCGGCTTCGCCGCAGTCTGAGAAGCATGAGAAAGCTGCGTACGGCGAACACGGAGAAGACCAGGCAACCTGCCGACACAGCGCACAACGAGAGGAGTGATTTATGATTCATGCCCAAGAGTCTAGCGTACCGCGCTTCGGGATGTGCGCTTCTTCAGGGGGTAACATCCCTCTTTTGTGGCGAGCCTGTCACGACAATTGCGGGTACCCGCCTTCTGGAATCGCTGTTGACACAAGTACCGATTCAGGGAGTATTCTTTCCATCGACTATCGATGGGACTGATTCGATTAACGGAACCCGATTTCCTGCCCGGCACTCTGGAGATGTTGATTCTCCAAACGCTCAGGCGCGGCGCGAACCACGGATACGGAATCGCGCAGCACATTCAGCAGATCTCCAATGACGCTCTGAAAATTGGTGAAGGCTCTCTTTACCCCGCACTGCAGCGGCTACTCATGAACGACTACGTCGTCGCGGAATGGGGCCTTTCCGAAAACAATCGGCGTGCGCGGTTCTATACGATCACAGCCACCGGCCGCAAACAGCTGGCCCAAGAAAAGAGAAACTTCGATGCCTTGCTGGCGGGCATCGCCCGTGTGATGGAGACGCCATGAAACTCTGGAAGAGAATTCGCTACCTGCTGAATCGCGAGTCGTTCGATCGAGATCTTCAGGAAGAGATGCGCATCCATCGAGAAATGGCCGAAGAGAAGTTAAATCAATTGGGAACGTCGAAGGAGGAAGCGCACTACGCAGCGATGAGGGCCTTCGGCAACGCGACCTTGGCCCAAGAAGCGAGCCGTGTCGAGTGGACCTTTTTCTTTGAATCGCTTGTCCAGGATATCGGCTTTGGTATGCGGATGCTACGCAGGTCCCCCGGCTTCACCGCTGTAGCAGTTCTCACGCTCGCTCTGGGAATCGGCGCGAACACAGCCATCTTCAGTGTGATCAACGGCGTGTTGCTCCGTCCGCTGCCTTACAAGAGTCCTCAGGAGATCGTGGTAATGAAAGAAAACGAATCCCTGCCCAACGTAATGGATATCCAGAGGCAGGCCAGCGCGTTTTCTGTTGGTGGGGCCATCAACGCCCAGCCCATGGACTACACCAATGGTCCTGAGCCCCTGCAAATCCGCGTGGGGCTCGTTAATTCAGGGTTTTTTGAAATCCTTGGTGTTCCGCCGATGATGGGCCGGATCTTTTCGGATGCGGAAGACCTGCGGGGTGGGCCGCGCGTCGCGGTGGTCAGCTATTCCTTCTGGCAAGGCTATCTCGGCGGCGATGCGCACGCCGTGGGCAGACCGATTTTGCTCGGTGGAAACTCCTACGCCGTGATCGGTGTGATGCCCGAAGCGTTTGTTTCCCCCAGGGAGCATGCCGACGTCTTCCTTTCGCTCTGGGTCGCAGACCCGAACACCGCTGCGGATCGCGACGTGCATTTCATGCACACCTATTGGCGGTTGAAGACGGGTATTCCTCTTGAGCAAGCCCAGGCGGACATAGCCACGATTCACAATGGGCTCGCGGAGCTGTTTCCTGCCGAGGAAAAGGAACGCAGCATGCAGCTGATTCCGCTGCGCGAGTCGATTGTAGGAGATGTACGTCCGGCCCTGCTCGTGCTCTTCGGAGCTGTGGGACTGGTTTTGCTGATTGCCTGCGCGAATTTTGCGAGCTTGCTGATCGCTCGAGGATTTGCGCGCCGCCAGGAAATGCTGATCCGCGCAGCGTTGGGGGCAGGATACGGCCGCCTCATCCGGAAATTGCTGACGGAGAGTGCGCTGTTGTCGTTCTCCGGTGGCGCGGCTGGGTTGTTGTTCGCGCATTGGGGCACTCGGATGCTGCTCGCGCTCACGCCCGAGGAGTTGAGGTGGCTGAACGGCATCCAAATGGATACGCGGGTTCTCCTGTTTGTCCTCGCGGTTTCGGTGTTGACCGGGATCATCTTTGGCATAGCGCCGGCGTTGATAGCGGCTCGCACGGATGTCGCCGCAGCACTCAACCAAGGCGGTCGAAGTAAGACCGCAAGCGCGGCAGGCCATCGCATTCGTAAAATCTTGGTCACGTCAGAGGTAGCGTTTGCTCTCATGCTACTCGTTGGAGCCGGTCTCCTGATCAAGGGATTCTCGCGCTTGCGGTCGGTGAATCCCGGGTTCCACCCGAATGGCGTCTTGACCATGTTTCTCCAGTTGCCCGCCACGCGTTATGCCGAAATCCCCAAGCAGACACAGTTCCGCCGCGACCTGTTCGCCCGACTGAATTCGCTCCCGGGCGTGCAAGCAGGGATGGTCACCGATATTCCCCTTGGCGGAAACTATGTGGGCCACAATTTCGTCATCGATGGGCGTCCTCCAATTCCGAAGGGTGATGAGCCCATGGTGCAGACCCTTTCGGTAATGGGTGATTACTTCCGAGTGATGCAGATTCCGGTGCGCGCGGGCCGCGACTTCACCGAAATGGATCGCGAAGCGCAGCCTTTGGTGGCGGTCGTGAACGAGGAATTGGTTAGGCAGTTCTTTTCGCGGGTTAACCCGGTCGGCTCGCGTATCCGTTGGGCGGGCGACACCGGGCAGCCACACTGGATGACGATCGTCGGCGTGGTGGGCGACGTGAAACATTCAGGTTTGAACCAGCCGACCGATCCCGCCGTCTATACTCCCTTCGTACAAACCGATGAGCCCTGGAAGCGACGGATGAACTTGGCCATCCGGACAGACAAATCTTCGTCCGGGCTTGTCGAAGAAGTGAAAGCACAGGTTTGGAGCGTGGACAGTCAGATTCCAGTGAGCGATGTGCAAACGATGGACCAACGGATGGCCGTGTCGCTTGCACAGCAGCGGTTCTACATGCTTCTGCTCGGAGCTTTTGCAGCTCTCGCGGTGATTTTAGCTGGCGTCGGAATTTATGGCGTAGTCGCTTATACGGCCAGCCAGAGCACACATGAGATCGGCATACGGATGGCTCTCGGTGGGCAGCGGCGCGATGTTCTGCGATTGATTGTGGCCGAGGGAGCAAAACTTACCTTCCTCGGCATCCTCATCGGAATTGTTGGGGCGCTTGCCCTTACGCGCGTAATGGCCGGCCTGCTTTTCGAAGTGAAGCCGGGCGACCCCGCGATTTTTGCGGCTGTGGCAATCCTTGTGGCACTCGTCGCGCTTGCCGCGTGCTACATCCCCGCGCGTCGCGCCGCCAAAGTCGATCCAATGGTCGCGCTGAGATACGAGTAATCGAACATGCCTGGTAAGTTTGAATGTATATAGGCCGAAGGAGGAGCGCTTGGTGTAGAAAAGCTGAACTCAGCGGACGCTGATTCAGAAACACCAAAGGAGGCTCCCCATGGAACCTAGGCATTACCTCGGCCTGGATGTTCACAAGCGGAAGATCAGTCTGCACTAACCGATGCCGGTGCCACAACAGTTGCCGTAGCCTTCTCCAGGCTAACGTTCAGGTGGAATCAATGACTTACGGTGGTAACGGTACGCGATTTTCGGCCTATTTTGGGCACACCGGACGCCGGTTTGGACGAAATTTTGGACGAAAGATTTCGTTCCATGAATTACTTGGTTGGCCGCAAGAACTCAACCTCTTCGACCAGCCGCGATACAAAAACTGCTCTGTCAGTTCCACGGACAACGTTATAACCCTGTTCAGTTTCATCAATCAGTAAGACTGAGACGCTCTCCGAATCGAATGTAGGCGACTTCTTAGCGAAGTGCAGAACTACGGGTACGGAGCGCGCCCCCTCCGCATTCATGCCTAAGGTTTGGAAACACCTTCGTAGCGTAAAGTCCAAAGACTACTGTGAAAATCGTTATCGCAAGCCGCTCCCATTCCATCTTGCGAATGTTCTCGGGCTCGCGAAGCTTCCGCGAAATATGAAGCGTGAACGCACAGACCAGTGAGAACCAAACAACAAACCAGAACGTGCTTCGTTCCGCGTATCGGAACAGGATCAGAAACAACGCAAGCGTATTGAGTGCGGAAACTAAGACAATTGGCCACGCGTGGGTCTTCAACCACACCGAATTGGTGTGGACGCCGTACACAACACGCGGAAAGAGCAGCGTGAGAGTGACAATTGCGGCGCTTACTTTGCGGTATATTGCGACGGAACCATCTGGATTGAGGCTAGTGGAGAATCGAGCGCCAGACGCTGGTGTCGCGGCGCTCACTTGAGCGCAAAAATCGGAAACTGAAGCGGGCATAAACTCTGCTCACTGATGGAATATTTGTTTCGGAACGCTCCGAGGAGTTGGCAGCGTTTTAAGAAGAAGCCGAGTAGCCGAGGAGATCGCGAGCGCGTCGCGCTTTGGTGAGGTACCTGTTTACTACTAGCATGTATCGCCAAAGGACCTTTGGCCTCTACCTTTCTGGCGCGTGCCTAACACGAAGAGCCTGCGGGCCGCGGGAGGGTTCAGACTCAACGAGGTGAAAATAGACGAAATCTCCGTTTTTGTGTGATCGCGAACCGTCTGGAGCGATTGTTTTGACCGGGCGGAAATGAACAAAAACGTCGCCGACCTGGCTGGACATAAATGCAAAACCGCGGTCTGGGTTGGCGCACTTCACAACCCCCTCGAAGCGTGTGCTGCCGGCTTTGAGTCGGGGACGCTGGGCGTAGGGGTCGCAGTGTTGGTTCGGCAGCGTTCATTGCGAGTGTCCACCAAGTTTCGTGTCACGGGACTTAGGGCTTCCGTATTTTTCGACGTGATCCTCAATGACTTTTTGAACCTCTCGCGTCGTCGAGCGGCCGTGACGCTGCGCAAGCCGCTGGATTTGACGCTTGAGCGGCTCGGGCAAGGGGATGAAAAAATGGACTCGATTTTCGGACATCGCACCCTCACTTTGGGGAAACGCGAGCGATGAAAATGCCGAGTGCTAGCATGCTGGGCACAAAATAAATCCGCCATTTAAAGCGGAGCTTCGGATACTTGTTTTGATTCTTTTTACAGAAGGCTTGTGGAACGGAGACACAGGGCATGAGTCCCTTCATCTTGGTATGGTTGGTCCTGCCCGGTGCGCGACATACCAGGAACTAGAAAGTTAAGTAGAGTATTCACCGTATTGTATATCTTGTTTTTAAACACAACACTTTTGGGCGTCACCCCGAGTTGATCGCAAAGACTCGAGCAGAATCCTAGTTACCAAATTAAATAAACATATCTGTCTTGGGTTGGTGGCAATTGCCCTGCAAATCGTGTGGGTCCTTCAACCAAGGGAATTTCAATGGGGAAGTAGCAATCCATTTTCCCGCATTGAAAAACATCGACGAGCAAATCGTGTGGGTATTCCCCAAGCAGCTTATTGTGTGTTTGGATTGTGGCACCGCGGAATTTGCAGTGCCGGAAGCTGAAATACGCAAACTTGCCAAGAGTGATTCCGCCTCGGCAGGTTAAGCTTTTCTGACAAATCGCTCGCCCCGCAAAACGGTTTCGATACCAGGCAAAAGATCGCTTTGGGCATAGGCTTTCTGGATGTAACCCTCAGCTCCCGTGCTCAGGGCTGCCTGAACGACGTCGGGATCACTATTCTGACTTAGGAAGACTATCTTGGTCCCAGGGGAAAGTTGTCGTATCTGCCGGGCGGCTTCGATTCCACTCAACTTCGGCAGACCGATGTCCAGCACAATCAAATCTGGTTTTAGCTCTTCCGCTCTCTGTACCGCCTCTAATCCATCAGCCACTTCTGCGATGACTCGCCAATCGAGCCTTTCCGTAAGCGTCGTGCAAATGAATCGTCGAAAATCCGGGAAATCTTCCGCAATGAGAATTCGCACACTGCCCCCTTATCACCGTGCGAGGCTACCGTTAGTGTTTACCTGGGCAGTCGCGCCTGGGCTGCATCCGGCAAGGACAGTGCTGCAAATTTTACCGAGGTAAAGGTTGGGTTCAACTACCAACGCCGACGGCGTGGGACTAGCCTTACTGGTGTTGGACGCGCCACTTCCTGGTTAGTCGCGTCACCGGACATCGATTTTCCAATCCTTTCGGTGTTTTTCTCAGTCTAGTTGGAGCAATCCGCGCGCCAGCTTTGCTCAGCATGCAATAGTGACCAGGATCTTGAAAACAAATGGGAACCGAAGAATCAACTCTTCAGATGATGAGCAGTCTGGTGGCCGGTTGTTACATCAGTGTCAGCGTAATCCGACAGAACAAAGATTGAACACAAGGCCTCGCCCCCTAATTTAAAATCGGTCAACTCCCGTATCAGAAAGTGGCCTCAATGTCCGGCAATGCGACTTGTTGATTGGATAACGTCGTCGGCTCCCCTCGACCGAGTAGACTTGGCGAAGGTGATCGACCAAGGCTCGGAAGAAAGGAGCCGAGTGATGTTTATTATAGGTTGTGATTTCCATTCACGCTTCCAGCAAATAGCCATGCTGGATCCCACGACCGGCGAGGTTATCAATCGTCGGTTGGAACATGAGAACGGAGAAGCCAAGAAGTTTTATGCCACGCTTCCGAGTCCGGCCCGAGTCGGCATGGAAGCTACCTGCGATGCTCAGTGGTTCGCGAGAACGCTGCGAGAATACCATCACGAACTTTGGATCGGAGATGCGGCAGAGATCCGTGCCGCCATGGTGCGGAAGCAGAAGACGGACCCGCGCGATGCCCTGCACATTCTCGACTTGCTCCTCACGAACCGTTTCCCCCGAATCTGGGTACCTTCACCGGCGGAGCGGGACCTGAGGCAAATGCTGCGGCATCGGCACAAACTGGTTCGCTTTCGTACCTCGGTGATGAATCAGCTGCACGCCTTGGCGATGGGGCAAGGGCTTTGCCGAAAGAAAAAGCTGTGGGCCAAGGCTGGCCGAAAGGAACTGGAAGGTCTGGTCCTCGATCCTTGGGCTAGTCTGCGACGGCAAGAGCTGCTGCAATTGCTCGATCAACTCGATCCGTGGATCGCGAACTTGGATGCGGCGGTGACCGAGGCCGCGGAAAGCCGTCTGCCAGCCGTCTGTTTGATGCAGCAGGCTGGCGTGGGGCCGGTGACCTCACTGGCGTTTGTGCTGACCATCGGGCCGGTAAGCCGCTTTGCGAACAGCAAAAAGGTCGTGAGTTACCTGGGGTTGAATCCCAGCGAAGAAAGCTCTGGCGGTCGGCAGCGGCTGGGGACCATCAGCAAGCAAGGTAACCCGATGATGCGCTACTTGCTGGTCGAAGCCGCCCAGACGGCCTCCCGGCTGGATCCGGAATTGCGGCGGGACTATCAACGATTGAAGTTTCGCCGTGGTAGTGGGGTGGCGAAAGTGGCCATCGCACGAAAATTGGCGGTGCGGCTGTATTGGAAGCTGCGGGAAGCAGCACAGCCCGTGCCGTCAGCTCGCATGCAGGGTAGCCCGGCAAGTCCTGTGGTAGGCGAAAGCCTATCGCCTTATTGATTGAGCGCCCTGCCTCCCTTGGTAGCTGAAGAGGGAGTTCGGAGAAAGAATCATGGTTAGTGGTTGAAGATCGAATACATGGTTGGTGGAAGTAGCTTCACCGTAGGATTCCAAGGAGACGAGCCTTGGTCGAGACCCGTAAAAGAATCCTGAGTAAGGCGAAGCTCGCGCTTGGTCCAATGACAATCTTGGCGAGCCCTACCCGGCGTCAGGGGCCTTGGATAAACGTCCCGCTTCGCGGGACGCCCTTGACCCCGCTCCGGCTCGCGCAGCTCAAGGTTTGCATCGAGCCGCACAACAAGACTCTTGACAACGCCGACGACGTTATACACGGGACTTGGGCCTCGACGCTTTGTCGTTGCCGCAGACGTGACTTGGATAGTCAACGGCAGATTTTCCTGTGCGTAAAAATGATTATCGAAAGTATCCGTTCCAAGCCCGCAGTTCTTGATACTCAAAGTTCGGCTCACCTGACGCCACTCGGCCAACAATTGCCATTTGCCCTCTTTCAATGGCGATGGTTCTATCGCGTAGAGATCCGCCACGCCACATTTCACACCAAAACCTCCGCATACGCCACAGCCCTCCACATCCACCACCTGTCCCACAATCGTAAATCCTCGTATCCCCACTTCGCTTCAATCGGCCTCTAGCCGATAGAGCCGCGAAGATACCCCTCTCTTTCCATCCGCTTGGTGTGTGACCTCGCTGGTTCAGACATGATAGAGTCCGTTGCTAAATTCCGCCGGGAGAAGGTGAAGTAGCAAATCATCACGCCGCGTTTTGAACCGGCATCACTTAAAACCTAGTCGATTGAGGAAGTACCCATGTTCAACGGGAAGGACGATGCTGCAAGGATAGCGCCAATGGCCAACATTCCTGAGCAACCCCTGCTTCCAGATCGATCGCAACAAACTGCTATGGGCAGTGCCGAAGCATTTCTTGAGTACCTGCGGTTCTCCAAGCAGGATTCCGATAAATTCTGGGAGCAGATTGCGTCCGAATTCGAGTGGATTCGCCGATGGGATACCGTTCAGAAGGGGGCACTGCCGGAATTTGAATTCTTTAGTGGCGGCGTGATGAATCCCTGTATCAATTTGCTCGATCGTCATGTTGCAAGAGGGAGCGGCAACCGAGTTGCACTCATTTGGGAAGCGGAAACCGGGGAATCGTCTTTTCGGACATATAACATGCTCCTTGACGAGGTCCAACGCTGTGCCAACATGCTCAAGAGCCTTGGCGTCGATCACGGCAGCCCAGTTGCCATTTTTCTTCCCAATTTGATTGAGTGCGTCGTCGCTATTCTCGCCTGCTTCCGAATCGGAGCGATCTACAACACCGTCTTCTCCGGTTTTTCCGCCCGCGCTTTGAATGATCGCCTCATCGCGTTCTGCCCAAAGGTGGTTGTTACGTCAGATCATTGTGTTCGCCGCGGTAAGCGGATCCCCTTGAAGGCAAAAGTCGACGAATGCATCCCCAACCTTGAGAACGACTGCAAGGTTATTGTTGTCCACCGCACCGAGGAGCCCATCGAGATGGTGCGTGGCCGAGATTTCTGGTGGCATGAGCTAATGCTCTCGGCCTCCAATGACTGCCCGCCGGAACCGATAGAGGCAAACGAACCCGGCTTAGTGTTTTATACGAGTGGAACTACCGGAAAACCAAAAGGAGTGGTTCACTCTGGCGTTGGATTCATTATCAATAACTACGTCCACGCAAAATTCCAGATGAATCATGGTCCAGAAGACGTGCTCTGGTGCACGGCGGATATCGGGTGGCTGACGATGCACATTTGGGGGATAGCCGGAGCGCTGACCAACGGAGCGACAACCATATTTGCTGAAGGTGCTCTCGACTACCCTGAGGAAGATCGGTTCTTCCGAATAGTCGATAAATACAAAGTGAACAAGGTATTCACGGCCCCTAGTGCGGTCAGAATGCTGATGCGTTGCTCAGACCAGTGGCGCGAGCGTTACGACGTCTCGCGGCTTGAGGTCGTGGGGCTTGTAGGGGAGCCTCTCAACGGAGAGGCTTGGGATTGGTTGCACCACGATCTCGGACGGGAAAGGCTTTACGTCAACAATACGTGGGGCCAAACCGAACTGGCAGGCTGCCCACTGGCGGGAGCGGCATGGCTAACTCCAATGAAGCGCGGCTCCTGCGGAATTGAGTTTCTGGGTGAAGCAGTCGACATCGTGGATGACGATGGCCAACCTGTGCCGACGGGAACCCCCGGCAACCTGATTGTGAAAAAAGCGTTTCCCATGATGATTCGCACGCTTTGGAAAGATCATGAACGGTACTTGAACGAGTACTTCCAGAAGATTCCCGGCTGCTACTTTACATACGATGGTGCGGTGCGCGATGGGGATGGTCACTATTGGGTACTCGGTCGTCTGGATGATGTGTTTAATGTTGCCGGTCATAGGCTCAGCACGATGGAGATCGAAAATGCTTTGTTGACTTGCCCTGAAGTCTCCGAAGCTGCGGTGGTCGAATATCCCGATTCAATTAAGGGTGCAGTGCCCGCAGCATTTCTCCGCCTTAAGACAAACCACTTTGAGCCGGTATCTTTGAAGGCTCGTGTTTGCAAGGCAGTTGAAATGGGGATCGGAAAAATCGCGACCCCCGAACATATTTTCGTAGTTGACACGATGCCCAAGACATCGAGCGGCAAGATCATGCGGCGTCTTCTGCGGGAGCTTCTGAAGACCGGCGAAGTGAAAGGTGACTTAAGCGGTCTTGAGGATGCCAACGTTTTGGAGGCAGTCAAACAGGCTGTTCGGCACAAGCTTTAACACTGGATTTTCGAACGCTCGCCCTTACTCTCGCCCTTTCGCGTTGTGCCTTTAGATGCTTTTCCAATAAAAAACGCTCTCACGAGCGAGTGGTCGGGCACACACCACGCTTCCCCTCTGAAACGTTTCGCTTTTGGTATGTCAGAGACGCCGTTCGGTGTGCCTGTCCGGGGGGCATCGAGAGAAGAGGCTTTGGATCCTCCGGCGTGCGGCCTTTCTTCTTAATCTTTTCTTTTGCTTCGGCGATCGGGTCAACTACCGCTTCGCCGAGCGGTATGACATGACAGGACGCGAAATTCTCTCAGGCGAGTGGGTCATCCCGTAAGCGCTGCTCTCTCCGCAACTTGGCAAGTCACGCCGTTACCGGGAGAATGCCCCACATTTAGTTGAAAGTTGAGAACAAGAAGCAGCGGCTCTCGCCCGAACTCGGATAGAGTTCGGGTTGAGAATCCCTTTTTAAAGGAGAGAGCCGCCGTGAGAAACAAATACCAGAGGAAACAGCGCAAGTCCAATCACAAGTTCGAGGTCGTTGGTGGGCAGGAGTTGCTGGTGCGGGTGCCGTTGCCGATGGCCGAGGTGTGGGCGGGGATGCAAACGCAGGTAGAAGAGCTGACCGGGCAAGCCGGGCTGCAGATCCTAAGAGCCATCCTGGAAAATGAAGTCACTCGTCGAGTAGGGCCTCCGCATCGCCCAAATCCTACAGCGGGTTGCGTGCGCTGGGGAAAGCAGTCGGGTTATGTGGTTTTTGGTGGACAGAAAATTTCGCTGGAGCGGCCGCGAGTACGAACGCGGGAAGGCCAGGAAGTGGAGCTGGAGAGCTACGGTCAGTTGCAGCAAGACGGAAAGCTGCAACGAGCGGTGCGGGAACGCCTGGTGGCCGGTCTGTCCACGCGGAACTATCGGCGAGCGGTGGTGAGTGTTGTGGAAGGCTACGGGATCGAGAAAAGCAGCGTGAGCCGGCAGTTCGTAGAGGCCAGCAGCAATCAGTTGCGGGCATTATGCGAGCGACGATTGGAGGAACTGCATAAGGTGGTGCTGATGATCGACGGTAATCACTTAGGCGGCCAGGTGGTGGCTCTAGGCATTGCGGAAGGCGGAGAAAAGCACGTTTTGGGAGTGTGGCAAGGAGCCAGTGAGAACACCACGGTGGTCAAAGGGCTGTTGGAAGACCTGGTGGAGCGAGGGCTGGATCTGGGGCGGCGGTATCTGGTAGTGATCGATGGATCGAAAGCATTGCGAGCCGGTGTGGAACGTGTTTTCGGTGACCAAGTGGAAGTGCAGCGCTGCCAGATTCATAAACGGCGGAATGTGAAGGAGTACCTGCCTTGGGCCCACTTTGCCTCAAAGCCTTTGGTTTCAATGGGTCCACTCGCTGAACTGGCGGTTTCGAGGATCGGATCGCGGGCGCTTCGTTTCGAGGCTCGTGTTATCAGAGGGTCGAAAGGCTGTTCTTAGGCTTGATTTTCGTGGATCGGATTTGAGGCGGGTCGATTTACGCGGAAATGGACCGCAAATGTACCGAGTCTGTTGAAAATTGAGGTGGACGGAAACGGGAAGCGCCCGTCGAGAGTTTTCTTGGAGCGCTTGCGGCGCTTCCTCAAAGACCTTGAGTCTTCGGAGATTGCCTCCTTCCAACTCTGTCATGCGGTGCTGAGTTGTGGCAACCGCTTGTGAGCGAGATGTCGTACCAAGGGGGACGCCACTGAATCTAGGTAACCTTGTCCGACGAGAAATGACCGAGATTGTGGACAAAGGCCAGTGGCACGGCTGGCACGCGTTCCGCCGCGGCCTAGCCACTCGTCTACACGAAGCTAACGTTCAGGTGGAAGTTATCCAAACATGTTGCGTCATACGGACCCGAAGGTTACGCAGGATTCATACATCGTGGTAAAATCCAACGCGACGACGAAGGCCATGCGGACTGTTGACGCCAGTGGCTTGTTGAAGGCGTGGAAGAAGAGCAACCGACGATGGACGCGCAAGCGAAACCTTTGGCATCCTTCGACGTTGTTTGGGCTTTTTCGGGAAGTTTTGGACGAAAAATGGACGAAACTCCCAAAGCCCAAGTCGCAAATCGCCTCTGTTAGAGCCACAAGGCCGAGGTAGCTCAGTGGTAGAGCAGCCGATTCGTAATCGGCAGGTCGTGGGTTCAACTCCCACTCTCGGCTCCATCTTCACGTCATTCCTGATTGTTTCCTCTTGATCGCGCCGTTTCGCGTCGCGATGATATTCCTGAGAAGTCCCAATCATGAAAAGCGCGACCCCCGCAAGAATGTTCGTCATGAGCCTTATCGCGGGAGCGGTGCAATTTGCGGTCGCAATTGTGCTGCTCGGCGGCTGGAAAGCGTTCGCCAGCCACCCCTCGCTGATCACCTTGATCGTAGTCACCCTCGCGATGATGTTCGTTGCGCCATTTAGCAATGCAAACCTAAGCTCTGGAGAAAAAGAGGATCGCGCTAATCGCTGGGTCTTCATCGCCTTCGGCGTGATCGCGTTCGCCAGCGCCATCGTGCCGCCCTACACCGATCGCATCGGCCTGTGGACCTTCGACGGCGAGACGACGCGCTGGATCGGTGTACTCGTCTACGTAGTCGGCGGCGCCCTCCGCTTATATCCCGTCTTCGTGCTCGGCCGGCGTTTCAGCGGATTAGTAGCCATCCAGACCGATCACAATCTCGAAACGCGAGGAATTTACAGCGTCGTTCGTAATCCCAGCTATCTGGGAATGCTCATCAATATGATCGGTTGGGGCCTCGCGTTTCGCGGCTGGTCCGGCGTCGCAATCGCTTTCCTTCTATTGGTTCCACTTGTCGCGCGCATCCACTCCGAAGAGCGGTTGCTCCGCCAACACTTCGGCGCCGAGTACGACGCTTATTTCGCGCGGACCTGGCGCCTGATTCCGGGCGTTTACTGAGTCCGATCTAAGATCTCATCCTCGCTTTCTCCGCATCAATTCCCGGCCGTCTTGACTCGTATCTCCACTGCCGCAACACGCTCCGCCATTGGCCCGCGTCGGCACTCCTCGAAATCATCCTCAAAACGAAAGCTTGACAAACAGAATAAAAGGAAAGTAAATGAAACAAATCGAAAGAACACGATACAGTGCAAAGTGGATCGAAGTGGCGGACCGGATTCGTCGCAGGAAGAAAAACGTAGCAGCGCACCAAGCTGAATCCACCGGCCGATGGCCAGTCCTGACCGCCGCCACAAACATCACCGCACTGTTTCGATGTAAGAAGAAAAGGGGTGTGGTATGAGCTCGACGCATTGCAAGAATCGCGCCTGGGTATGGCTCACAGTGTCACTGGCGACTGCGGCGCTTCTCGCCGCCAATCTTTTTTCCCCGCCTCGATTGGCCGCACAGTCCAGCTACACCGCCCAACTTACGGGCGTCGTATCGGATTCCAGCGGCGGCGTAATACCCGGAGCCAAGGTCATTCTCACCGACGAAGGCACCGGCGTTACGTCGACGCTCACCACCGACGGCCGCGGCACCTATGTCTTCACCGGCATCCGTCCTTCGACCTACACCATCCGCGTCTCCGCCGCCGGCCTCAACACGCAAGAGCGCAAGGGAGTCGTCCTCGCTGTCAGCCAGGAAGCGAGCCTCGACTTCACGCTCGCGCCTGGCAGCACCACGGAAACGGTGAACGTCACCGATCAGGCCCCGCTGCTCGACACGGGTAACGCCTCGCTCGGCACCGACGTCACCAATGAATATGTCCGCGACATCCCTCTCATCAATCGCAGCTTCTTCGGCCTCGTCTTCCTCGCAGGCGGCGTCACCGAAACCTCGGGGTCGGGCACGCAGGACTCCTACCCCTCAGGCACCAACTTCGTCTCCAACGGTCAGCGCAACGCCACCGCTGAAGTCCGCCTCGACGGCGCGCTCACTAGCGCCCCCGAACAGGGCGAAGGCGGCACCACCAACGTCTACTATCAACCGTCAGTCGAAATCGTTCAGGAATTCAAAGTCGAGAACAACAGCTTCTCCTCCGAATACGGCAACAACGGGGGCACCGTTGTCAACATCGTGCTCAAAGAGGGCACGAACAACTACCACGGCAGCGGCTGGTGGTATGGCCAACGCTCTGCGCTCGACGCCAACGATTTCTTCAACAACGCCGGCGGCGTACCCAAACCCGACCACGTGCGCGATCAATACGGCTTCTCGCTCGGCGGCCCAATCAAAAAACAGAAAACGTTCTTCTTCGTCGACTTCGAAAAAACGCGCGAAAACGATCCTGTCAACCTCTCCGGCACGGTCCCTACCGACGCGCAGCGCGCCGGCGACTTCTCGCAGACCTTCAATCCCGACGGCTCGCTCCAGCAAATCTACAATCCGTTCAACTGCGTCGCCCTCAGCGGCAACCCCGCCGACGGTTGTCAGCGCACTCCCGTCCCCGGTAACAATCTCGCGGCAGCTGGCTTGATCAACCCGATCGGCCAAGCCCTGCTCAAGCTCTACCCCGAACCCAACCAGCCCGGCGATCCCGTCACCGGCGCCGACAACTTCCGCACTTCAATCCTTTCGGTCGCGCCCGGCTACCAGTTCGACGTCAAAATCGATCACCACTTCAGCGACAAACTTCGCGTCGGCGTCCGTTACAGCCAACTCCACTCCGAATTCGACGTCCCCTTCGTCCTTGGCAGCGGCGACTTCAACGACGGCTTCACCTCGTTCACCGACGTCCATAACGTCGGCGTTGAAATGAACTGGACGCTCAATCCGACCACACTCGTCACCAGCCGCTTCGCCCTCGATCGCGTCAATGCTCCCGTACACTCGTCCTTGCCCGACCTCTCCAGCGTCGGATTCCCATCGAGCCTCGAAGTCAATAACGGCCTCAGCCGCATGCCGGCTATCAACCTCGACTCCACCAACGACGACCTGTCGATGTACACGCAGTGCTGCACCGACACCAACTTCGCTCACACGCTTTTCAGCTACTCATCGGCAGTTTCCTTCATCAAGAATCGTCACACCTTCAAAGTCGGCTTCGAGCAGCGCGAATTCTTCAACAACTTTTATCAGCCGTCCGATCCGACCGGCAGCTTCCATTTCGCACAAAACGTCACCGCTGAATTTCCTCAAAGCGGCGACCCCACGCAGGGAAATCCCTTCGCCACACTCCTCACCGGCTTTGGCGATTCCGGCAGCCTCGGCATTCTTCCCAGCGTCGCCGACAAATCCATGGAAACCGCTTTCTACGTCCAGGACGACTGGAAGATCACTCCCAAACTCACCATCAATCTCGGTCTGCGTTACGAATGGAGTTCGCCCTACACCGAGCGCGACAACGCGCAGCAATTCAGCGATTTTTCCGGCAGCACCGGTCAATCCGTCGTTCTGGTTCCGGGTCAGGCGCCGACTCCGATCAACGGCACCACCCTCTTCGTCAACCAGGGCGGACTCGGTCGCAGCGTTCCCACCGATCGCGACAACTGGGCGCCTCGCATAGGCTTCGCTTGGTCGTTCGATCAGAAAACCGTCATCCGGGGCGGCGCGGGCATCTACTACGGCCTTAGCCCTGCCACCAACTTCCAATATCCCGGCACCGCCTTCAGCGCTACCGATCCCGTCCTCTTCACCAATGACAACTTCGCCACCCAGTTCGCCACGCTCGCCAATCCGTTTCCTCTCGGTATCGCACAGCCGCAAGGCAACAAATACGGTCCGCTCGCTCTGTGGGGGTACGACAACGGCAACAACCTCGGCACCGAAGAAGCCCGCAACGCCGACATCTACCAGTGGAACATCGGCGTCCAGCGCTTGCTCCCCGGACAAATCACCATCGGCGTCGATTATTCGGCCAATCGCAGCAGCCATCTGCCATGGGGCGGCTACTCCAGCACCCGCAATCGCAACTTCATTCCGTCCGACATGCTCGCCAGCCTCGTCTCGCAAATGAATCCGTCGCACGATCCGAACAGCAACGACGTCAGCAACTACCTTTTCAGCCCGGTCGCGAACCCATTCCTGCCGTATTTCCAGGGACCCACCGCGACCTTCAACGAACCTGCGTCGGCCTACAACTTGCCGACCGTCCCCGCGATCAACCTCCTCCGTCCGTATCCCCAATTCGATGGCACCTTCCAGGGCCTCCCGAATTTCGGCGCGAACTCCTGGTATCAATCCATGCAGGTTCGCTTTCAAAAGCGCGCTAACCACTACGTCAGCTTTGAAGGGAACTACACGCTCTCGAAATCCACCGACGATTCTTCAGTCGGCTTCAACGCGTTCGTCGGCGGCCTCAACCTCGGCAATCCCCAGCAACTCGACCGCCTCAACCTCGAACACGCGATCAGCGCCAACGACGCGACGCACCGCTTCGTTCTCGCCTCAATCGTCGATGTTCCGGTCGGCCGCAACCGCTGGATCGGCCGCGACATGAACCGCTTCGTCGACGGCGTAGTCGGGGGCTGGTCCATCTCGACGATCCTCACGTTCCAGAGCGGTCAGCCGCTTGCCATCGCCATGGAGCAACCGCGCCTCGCCGACGGCAACCAGCGCCCCAACGTGATCTGCCCGCAAGTTTCCAGCGGCATCAGCTACCACGCCGCCGCCGCCAACTTCCTCAACGGCACCGGCGACGCCTCCGTCTTCAACGCCAACTGCTTCGCCGATCCCGGCGACCAAATCGCCGGCGACGCACCGCGTTATTTCTCCAACCTGCGCTCCGACGGCATCCACAACGTCGATCTCTCCTTCAGCAAGGAATTCGCCTTCCGCGAATCGATGAAGCTCCAGCTTCGCGCCGAATTCTTCAACTTCACCAACACGCCTCGCTTCGGCTTCCCCGACCTTAACTTCGGCAGCGGAACGTTCGGCGATGTCACCTCAACTGCGCCCGGCAGCACGCCGCGCCGTACGCAGTTCGGATTGAGGTTCCAGTTTTGATCTCGGCCCGCAAGAAAACGCTGGCCGCCTCCGGGATCGCGTGCGTCGCGCTGCTCTGCGTGTCGACGCGCGCGCTCCCACCCCAAGAAAAAGATTCACCGCTCGATTGGACGCACTGGGTTCGCATCGCCGCCTATGGTCTTCGCTCCGGCAGCGGTGGCGAAATCGTTCGCAAAGCCCGGGAAAGCCATGTTTTCGGCATCGAAGTCGACAATGACATCCCGGGCCGCTATGAGAGCTATCTCGATCCCGCGGCAAAGTTGAAAGACATCCACGAGATCGCAGAAGCGGCTCATCGAGGCGGCAACAAAGCCTTCGTCTACATCGCCGGCACCGAATGCATCACTGCCAATGCCGACCAGGCAGCGCACTCCGTCATGAAAGATCATCCCGAATGGGTCCAGCGCAAAATCACCGGTGAACCTGCCGTTTTCACGGGCGGCGCCGCCTTTTGGATCAGGAAAGGCGACGAAGACGTCTGGATCAGCCCTTACGCCAAAGCTTGGCGCAAGACCTACATGGAGCGCGTCCGTCAGATCGCCGCCACCGGCATAGACGGCATCTATATCGACATACCGTACTGGATGACCCACTTCGACGGCTGGGAAAAAACGTGGGCCAGCTTCGACGATTTCACCGTCGCCGCATTCAAAGAAGAAACAGGCCTGGACGCGCGCAAAGACGTAAAGATCGGCGACTTTCAGGATCCTAACTTCCGCAAATGGGTCGATTTTCGCCTTGAGACCTTCACCGTCTTCATCCACGAGATCCGCGAAAACGCCCGCAGCGTCAAGCCCGACATCATGATCATTCCAGAAATCTATCCGGGCATCGAAGAGGAAGCCACCCGCGTAGGCGCCGACGTCTACCAGCTTTATTCCGTCTCCGACGTCATCGCCCATGAATACGAATTCGGCTCCGGCGAGCACATGGCTTCCGGCCGCACGCAAATCGATTGGTTCTTGTATCAGGCCGGCATGCTCACCTTCCGCGCCTTCGCCGAAGGTAAAGCCACCTGGATCCTCAACTACTCGTGGGACGGTGACAAAGTCGTCGACAAGCGCGAAGCCATGAAAAATCTCGCGATGTCCCAGGTCATCGCCGGCGCGAATTTCTGGGATGCCCCCGGACACTCCATGGCTGGCTCCAACGACTTGCCCACGCGCAAACTCATCTTCCAGTGGATTCAAGCCAACGAGAAAACTCTCTACTCCCCGCGCGGTCCAATCGATCCCGTCGGAGTCTATTTCTCCAACAAGAGCCGCGACTATGACGCCGCGAATTTTCTACCCTCCTACCGCGGCACGCTCGTCGCGCTGCTCCAGGCGCATCGCGAATTTCAAGTCGTCACTCCGCGAACGCTCTCCGCGTTCAAAGGCCACAGCCTCGTGCTGCCGAATGTCTCGACGCTGAGTGGGGTTGAAAAAGGCGAAATCGCCGCCTTTTCTAAAAACGGTGGCCGCCTGATCGTCACCGGCGCAGACGCCACCGGACTGCCCCAATCCAACGCCATCGTTCGCTTCCAGGAATGCCCAGCCAAGTCTTTCTTTGAAGCCTTGGAGCAAGATTTCTCATCCGCCTCTCAAAAGCCACCAACCGACTTCCTCGGCGCCACGGATGTGAAATCAAAAATCGAAGTCGAAGGCCCGCCAACCGTCGCCGCCAACATAGCCAACGTCGACGGCTCGCCCCACATCTTCCTCGCCAACTTCACCGGTCTCGTCCCCGGAAAAATTGCCATCCAGTCGCCCGTCTTAGGCATCCGAATACGCGTGCCGGCTTCCGCCGGAGATGCGCTCGCTTATTTGCCGTTTCTGGGCGAAACTCAGACGCTGCACGGCACCAATCACGCCGGACAATGGGAATTCTCATTGCCCCCCGTCGAACGGGGCGCCATCGTCTGGGTGACCAGGAAATAAAACATGACCGTAGAACTTACGCCGGGCAAAAAGCGCGGCCTCGATGCTGTCTCCGACTCTCGCGGCGTCATCGCCGCTCTCGCGATCGATCAGCGCGGAGCTATGCGCGAGCTTTTCTCGAAGCCGCTGGGAAAGGAACCCGCCAGTGTCCCCGGCGAAATGCTCGTCGAGTACAAGAAGGCCGTTAGCCGCATTTTGACGCCCTACGCCAGCGCGATCTTGCTCGATCCCGAATTCGGCCTGCCCGCATCGCGCGAGCGCGCCAAGAACTCTGGCCTGCTTCTGGCCTACGAAATCACCGGCTACGACAAGAACGTAAGGGGAAGGCTGCCGCGGCTGCTCGATCACTGGTCCGTTCAGCGCCTCGTCCACGAAGGCGCCGACAGCATCAAGCTCCTGCTGTACTATTCTGCGGTAAGCGAGCCTGAGATCAACGACATCAAGTACGCCTTTGTCGAACGCCTTGGCGCCGAGTGCGCCGCTGCCGACGTTCCGTTTTTCCTGGAACTTGTCAGCTACGTGGACGGAATGGACACCAAATCGCCCGAATTCGCCCGCAAAAAGCCGGAGCTCGTCTCCAAAGGCATGAGCGAATTTTCGAAGCCGCAATACCACATCGACATTTTGAAAGTCGGTATGCCGGTCGACCTGGCTTCCGTCGAAGGTGCGCCGTCACGGGCCTCCGAAATCGTCTACTCGCGCAAGCAAGCGCAGGAATATTTCCTGCAGGCCGCCTATCAATCCACGTTGCCCTTCATCTATCTGTCCGAGGGTGTAAGCAACGAGACCTTTCAGTTCGGCCTCGAACTCGCGGCCGAATCCGGCGCGAAATTTTCCGGCGTCCTCTGCGGCCGAGCCACGTGGAAAGACGGCGTCGCCGTGCGTGTCGAAAAAGGTCCCGAAGCGCTCGACGAATGGCTCCGCACCGTCGGCACGCAGCACATCCAAAATGTAAACGCGCTCCTCCAAGCAGCCACGCCCTGGCACGCGGTTCGCGCATCCGCAAAGGCCAACGCCGGCGCAAAATGACCGATCCCGTCGACTCGCATCAGCCGCCGCAGAGCCAAGCCCAGCCAGCGTTTCTCTGCGTCAGCCTGAATCCCGCGATCGACAAGCGCTTAAAACTCGACACCCTCAAAACCGGCCGCGTCAATCGCGCCCTCGAAGTCACTCCCGCTCCCGGCGGCAAAGCCGCGCACGTGGCGATGGTCCTGCGCGCACTAGGTGCCGACCCGCTCTGGCTCGGTTTCACCGGCGGCCCAAACGGCGCCTCCCTCTTGCAAGGCTTGCGCTCACTCTCCATTCGCGCCGCGAGCGTACCCATCGCCGCCGAAACACGCATGAATCTCGAAATCCTCGAAGACGGCGGCAGCGTCACCGAAATCCTCGAGCCCGGCTCCCCGGTCACCAGCGCGGAAAGGGAAGCGCTCCTTCGCGAATACGAATCCTGCCTGCGCGTCGCCGAAAATCGCACTATCGTGATTCTCTCCGGCAGCCTGCCCAAAGGCTTGGCGCCGGACGACTACGCCACTCTCATAAGACTCGGCCACCGCCATGGCGCGCGCGTTTTTCTCGATACCAGTGGCGAACCCTTGCGCCTCGGCTTGCAGCAACGGCCCGACTTCGCCAAGCCCAATCAGGAAGAGGCCGAATGGCTGATCCACGGCACCATCGACGGCGCCACCGCGGCAAGCACCGCCCTGCAAATGCTCCTCCGCGAAGGCCCGCGCAGCGCCGCCATCAGCCTGGGTGCCGAAGGTTTGGTGTGGCGCGGTCCCGACGGTTGGGATGCCCTTGTCGCCATCCCCCCAAAACTCGAAGCCGCATCCGCAGTTGGCAGCGGCGATGCTACGATTGCTGGCTTCGCGTTTGCCGCGAGCCGCAATTTCGATCCGCCCGACATGCTCCGCCTCGCAGTTGCCTGTGGCGCGGCAAATTGTCTCGCCGATCTTCCCGGTCGCGTTCGTATTCACGACGTCGAACGCCTCCGCAAACTAGTTCAAATTCAGAGTTTGCCGCAGTAGTGAGGTAGCGAGGAGCAACGAACGCCCGACCATGCTTAGCGAAGAACGCCGCCGCGAAATTCTCGAAATGCTCCAGTCCGAAGGCCGCATCCTCGTTGGCGCCTTGGCAAAACGTTTTCACACCTCACAAATCACCATTCGCAAAGACCTCGAATCCCTCCACCACCAGGGCCTTCTCGAACGCACCCACGGCGGCGCGCTCCCCGTAAAAACCGGCGCCCTCCGCGATCGCTCGCTCGAAGAAAAGCAGCAGATGCACCGCAAAGAAAAACTGCGCATCGCCGAAGCCGCCGTTCGCATGATCCGCCAGGGCCAGGTCATCATCCTCGACTCCGGCACCACAACGACCGCGATCGCCCGCGCCTGCCGTCACTTCAAGAGTCTCACCGTCGTCACCAACGCCACCAACATTGCCGCCGAACTCGCCGACAGTTCCGTCGAAGTCATCCTCACCGGCGGCGTCCTCCGCAAAAATTCTTTTTCGCTAGTCGGTCCGCTCGCCGAAGAATCGCTGCAAAAACTCAACGCCGACCTCCTGTTCCTCGCGGTAGACGGTTTCGACGTCCGCTATGGCCTCACCACGCCCAACGTGCTCGAAGCCCGCGTCAATAGGGTCATGGCCGAATCTGCGCGTCGCGTCGTCGTCGTGTGCGACTCCAGCAAATTCGGCTCCCGCAGCCTCGCCCTCATCATGCCGACCAGCGCCGTCCATGAGACCATCACCGACAAGCGCATCCCGAAGCACGATCTGAAAGTCTTGCAGGAAGCCGACGTCGAAGTGAAGCTCGTCTGATTTGGAGTGCGGCGCCCCCGCCCCGCTTTTGACCGACGAGCAATGCACACGAGCGAAAGCAGTCGAGCGAGAAGGGGCAGCAAAATCGATCAAAGAAAAGAAGCGAGCTAAACAGGAGAAAGTTCAGTGCGCAAGTTTGATGTCAGCGTAATCGGCGAGTTGAATCTCGATCTGATTTTCTACGGCCTGCCACAAAAACTCGAACTCGATCGCGAGCACCTCGCGACGAATCTCAGCCTCACGCTCGGCAGCTCGTCCGCAATCTTCGCGCACAATCTCGCGCGCCTCGGCAGCACCGTCGGTTTTAGCTCCAGCATCGGCAGCGATTCACTCGGCCCAATTTGCATCGAGCGCCTGGCCGAAGCAAAAATCGACTTGACTCGCGTCCGCCGCTTCGACGGAAAGATCACTGGCCTCACCGTGATTCTTCCGCAAGGGAAGGAACGCTACATCCTCACCTATCCCGGCACGATGGCGGATTTCAGCATCGCCGATCTCGATTTGAGCTACGTCCTCGACGCGAAGCATCTGCACGTGGCGTCCTACTTTCTTCAGCGCGCAATCCAACCAAGCCTCGCGCAGATTTTTCGCGATGCGCAGGCGGCGGGCCTGACGACGTCGCTCGACACCAACGACGATCCCGAAGATCGCTGGCCGCCGGACATTCAAGACCTGTTCCCGCATCTCGACTTGCTGATGCCCAACGAGAACGAAGCGTGCCGCATGGCTGGCGTCCGCGATGTCGACACGGCAATCGACATCCTCTCGACAAAAGTAAGGACGCTCGTCCTGAAGCGCGGATCGAAGGGCGCGATGGTTGTCAGTGGCACTCAGCGCTTCACGGCGCTGCCGCTTTCCGTCGATGTCGTCGATCCGATCGGCGCCGGCGACAGTTTTAACGCCGGATTCCTGCATCAATTCGTTCGCGGCGCGAGTCTTGAAGATTGCCTCGCGTTTGGAAACGCCAGCGCAGCACTTTCGACGACGCGCGGCGGTGGTACCGAAGCGTTCCGCGATGCGAACTATCGCGACGCATTTCTCGCGAGAAACGCAACTCGGTTTGTCTCGCCAAAATCCAACAACTAGGCCTGCGGGTTTCTTACAGCCCCCGCTCAGTCCGACCCTTTTAAGACAACTCTGCGACGCGCGCCTTGGTTGTCGCGCGCGCGGAAAAGCGGCGCAGAGCGCCGCACTCCACATCGTCGCGGATGCACTACTGCGCCGGCGCGGCTTCCAGCAACAAGTTGCCGGTGAAGTCGACTTTGAGTTTCGCGGTCGGGCCGGTGACTGTGCCGTAGTCCTTCTGGTTGACGTAGTCGGTGATCTTGTAGCTCTTTCCGGACTCCAGGCCGCGCAGTTCAACTTCGCCGCCCCACATTTTTGGCTGCGGCGCCTTCATGGATTCCGTCTTGGCCGCTGCCAACGTCCCTTCACTGCCGCCCTTGCTGATGTCCTCGGCTGGCGGCGCGAAGAACGCGTAGTACATATCGCCGTCTTTTTCGATCGCGTAGGCTTCGGGTGCGTCGTAGCCGTAGGTGTACAGATCGAGGAAGTTTCCCTTCGACAGCAGTTTCTGGTTGTAGAGAGCGATCCACTTCTTCCAGTGATCCTCTTTTTCCTTATTCAAATACACTTGCTTGAATTTCGGTCCGTAATCGGGCCACGTGAATTTCGTGCCGAGCACGCCTCCGGTTCCCAGCGTCGAAGCGAAGTCTTCGCCAAGATCCTGTTCATCGTTTGTCGCATTCGAGATGCGCGTCAACTCGACGTGATCTCCGTAAACCGCCGCCCGCGCGCCAAGCAGCGCTTTATACATCTTCACGCGCCGGCGAACCTGCACGGATCCAACCGGATCGGCAGTCACGCCCTGATCCATATAACGCAGCCAAGCCAAGCTCGGCGGTGTGCCGCAGGGGCAGCTCTGCGTCACGCTGTCCGGTTTGATCGCTCGCGTCGTCTCAAAGATTGTTTTATAGACTTCGCCCATCGCATAAGTCGAATCGTTGGGCGATTTGTGATGATGCTTCGGGTTGTAGCAGGCCGGCACCGAATAAATGTTGTCGAGCTTCGATCCATCGAATCCCCAATCCTTGATGAATCGTGTGGTCACCTGCTTGTAGTATTCCTGCACTTCGGGAAGAGCCGGGCACAGCGTTGCCAGATTGCGCGCCATCCGTGCGGGCTTCCCGTCCTTGTTGAGAATCAACCAGTCTGGATGTTCCTTCAACACGTCCGACGTAACGTACTTGCGCCCGCCATAACCGAAATGTCCGTCTTCGACGGCAAGCGGCAGCCACCACACCTGCACTTTGATTCCTTGATCGTGAAACTGCTTCACCATATCGGGAATCGCATTATTGGCAAACGTCGGCAGCCGCGGCCCCCAGTCGCCATAATTGTTAAACCAGCCGTCATCCAACGTCGCCCAGTGAATCCCCAATTCCTTCAGTTTCGGAATCGTGTCGAGCATCTGCTTGGTCGTAACTCCGAATTCATAGCCCCAGCCGCACCAGCTCACCGCGTAGTCTTCGTTGTTGCTGGTCGCTTTCGTGAGCCCTTCCTTTTCCACCACGTTCGACCATGTGCTCAGCGGTTTATAAAAATCGCCGTTGTAGATCGCCAGGAATGTGCGCGGGGAAGAGAACACCTCATTCGGCTTGAGCGTCGTCTTCACCGGCACCTTCACTCCGGCATCCACTCTTCCGTCTTTCGCGGTCTCAACCGGAATATCAATGACCAGCGGTATCGTTTCGATGTGGCCGATCGCCTCGCCAACGCTTCGCGTCCAGAACGCCACCACGGGAATCCCTCCGCCCGCGCTACCGAGATCGCCTTTCACCCCCACCGGAGCGCCGAACGGATTTTCCTGGGTGAATTTCGCGGGCATCTGGAAGATTTCGTCTTTGCCCCACATCAAACTGGAACCCATAAACGTCCACATGTCGTGAGGTGCCAGTTTGGAGTCGGTCGCCGAAGCGTCAAAGGCATGCCGCTGCAACGTCACTGCGTCAACCGTCACGTCTTTCTTGCCCGTATTCATGAGGCGAGTCGATAGCAGCGCGACGCCAGGAAAATCGTCGTAAACCTCCAAAGTCACCGTCTCTTCCAGATCGGTCCCCGCAATTTTTCCCGTCGCATTGATCTGCTCTCCAAATTTCCCTAGCTTGCCAACTGCTTCCCGCACGGTCGCGTCTTCCAGATCCAAAGTCGCGCCCGTGTAGTCCTTGTTCGCGATGGTGACGATGGGCGCGGTTCGTCCCGCCGCCTGCGCATCCAGCGTCGTCGACGTACCTTTGTTCTCCAGCGAGGCCGTCAACCCGCCATCCGGCGCGAGGGTGAACTTCGCCACCTTGGTCTCGACCACCACGCCCTGCGCAGAAGACTTCACGTTGATTGTCGATTTCGTCGGCGCTTGCTCTGCCGCCGGAGCCGTCGCTTCTTTCTGCGACTGGCAGCCCACAGCCACCATAACCAGCATCAACCCCGCCGCCGTTGTCGCTCGTGCTGCGGTTCGCACGTTCTCTCCCATGCTCTGCGTCATCTCCATGCGCCCCTTTTAAATGCCACAAAAACCTTCTCGGCGTACTTCTGAGCCGCAGTCTACTACACGCGATACAAAAAGATACAAAAACAAATAAAAGGAAACACGCACATTGGCGTTGGCTCACCCGGAGCATTCTTGCCGAGCCCTTCTCCTCCTTCATCTCCGTCTTCGCGCTACAATTCGACCAAGGTGTGTCCATCATGAACATCCACGACTTCCGCCGCATCGCCCTCTCTCTCGAAGGCGCCGAAGAAGGTTCCCACATGGGCGCAATTGACTTCCGCTTCGGGGGCCGCATCTTCGCTACCCTCGCTGCCGCCAAACAAGGGTATGGCAACGTCATGATTACACCCGAGCAGCAGGCCGCCTTCGTTGAGGAACTGCCCGACATCTTTATTCCGGTGAAGGGCGGCTGGGGCCTGGGCGGCGCCACCCACATCCGGCTAGCCAACGCTCCCGAAGACGTAGTGCGGGGCGCACTGCAAACAGCCCTAAAACTCCGGCAGGAAAAAAGCACCAAATCCACGACCACGCCTAAGGCCGCCAAGCTCTCCGCACCCAAATCCAGAAAATCCATTGGTAGTGCCGACATCCCTGCCCGCTCTTCGCGCACGAACCCGACTCGCAAATCAGCTCGCCGCCGACCGAAAAAATAACCCGCTCTTTGTGGAGGTGCAGTTGCCCCTCATCGCGGGAAGTACCGAAACGGGACGGGGAGGTGTGGTGCAGAGGATATACCCTTATGATTTTTCGATTGTCTGGATTGAAATTGAACTAAATCGAGTTGCGGGAATGGGGAATTGCAATGGTATCGCGGAGTCTGGAAGGTGCGAAGGACGCTGGCGTTGCGGGTGGGAGAAGAGGCCACGGTGAAGGCGGATTGCGGGGCTGACCGAGGGCTCGGAGGGGTGGGAGCCGGCGATTCACGACTGGTGATAGCATGGAGTAACTGTATTTAATAAATACATAATGTATAACATTTGGATGTTGCGCAAACGGGCGGGGATGGTCCGAATCAGCGGCGTTGATGGGTGACGCGGAAGGATTTTGGGAGATGGGAGATCATTTGAAGCGTTGCGATGAGGAATCGTCCACCGTTCGCGCTTCGAACGATGGGTGCGGGTTTGAATTGGGAAAAGCGGCGCGGGGCGCCGTACTCCATACATGATAGAGTCGGCGTCCATGTCCGCGACGACATCCGCGCCTCAGAGCACTGCTTCCAGACCCATCTCGCGGCGATGGCTTCGAATTATTCCGGTGGCGCTCGTGATGTACACGATCGCATTCATCGATCGGACGAATATTTCGCTGGCGCTGCCGCGAATCAGCCACGACTTGGGACTCGATCCGGCGCAGGCAGGGAATGTGGCGGGAATTTTTTATTGGGGATATCTGGCGCTGCAGATTCCTGGCGGGCATCTCGCCAAGTATTGGAGCCCGAAGAAGTTCATCAGCGTGCTGCTCGTGGTGTGGGCGGTTTGCGCCGTGGGTTGCGGCTTCGCGCGGACGTATCACGAGATGCTGGTGCTGCGGTTGCTGCTGGGAGTCGCGGAGAGCGGCGTTTTTCCGGCTACGCTGATCCTGCTGTCGCATTGGTTTTCGCGGGCTGAGCGGGCGCGCGCGAACGCCTTGTGGCTTTTGTGTTTGCCTGGCGCGGTCATCCTTTCGTCGCCGATCTCCGGTTGGGTGCTCGATCACTGGAACTGGCGCTCCATGTTGATCGCCGAGGGCTCGCTTCCGTTTGTGTGGCTAATCATCTGGCTGATCTTCATCCAGGACCGACCGGACGAAGCGAAATGGCTGCCGGAGCGGGAACGTACCGAAATCGTCGCGACGTTGCGCGAGGAGGCGACCGCGCTCGACACGGCGAAAAGCGAATCGTATTTCTCGGCGCTGCTGCGGCCGCAGGTGTTTCTGCTCGCGGCGGTCTATTTTTGTTTCGTCAGCGGCCAGATGGGGCTGCTTTTCTGGCTGCCGAGTGCGATGGCGGCCTTTAAGGGATTGAGTGGACTCGCGACGGGATTTCTTTTCACGCTGCCATATATCGCCGCGGCCATCGGACTGCTGACGGTGGGGCGGCTTTCCGATCGCGCGCACGAACGGCGGCGTCACGCCGGGTTCACGATGTTGTTCGGGGGCTGCTGCCTGCTGCTGGCGGTTGCGACGATTTCGCATTCGCTGGTGCTAGCGTTCGTGTTCGTTACGCTGAGCGGCATCGGCGCGTTTGGGCCGATGGGGCCGTTCTGGGCGATACCGACCGAAACTTTGCCAGCGCGGATCGTGGGGTCGGTGATGGGCTTCGTGAACGCGCTCGGCAATCTCGGCGCTTACTTCGCGCCGCTCATCGTCGGCTACTTAGACAAGCGCATCGGGAATTTCTACTCCGGCTTCATCTATCTGGGACTGATCACGATCGCGGGCGGTGTGCTTTGCTTTGCGCTGAAGACGAACGCCGCAGAACCGGCGCGACGAGGAGTGGGAGTCGCAAAGCGTGGCATGGAGATGGAATAATACGGACCGCGTTGTGTTTATTGCCATATCGAGTTGAGGCTTGATGAAAACGTTTAAGGTTGCGGTGATTGCGGGAGACGGAATCGGCAAGGAGGTTGTGCCGGAAGGAATTCGCGTTATTGAGGCGGCAGGGAAGCGATTTGGCTTTCGGTGCGACTGCCATCCGCTCGACTGGGGCTGCGAACGGTATGTTGCGACCGGAAAAATGATGCCGAACGACGGGTTGAAGCAGTTGCGGCCGTTCGACGCAATTTTTCTCGGGGCAGTGGGCCATCCGAGCGTTCCCGATCACGTTTCGCTATGGGGCTTGCTGATTCCCATTCGCCGCGCGTTTCAGCAGTATGTGAATCTTCGCCCGGTCAAACTTTTCGAGGGGATCGAGACGCCGCTGAAGAAATGGAAGCCGGGCGAGATTGAATTTGTGATCGTGCGCGAAAATTGCGAAGGCGAATACTCGAACGTCGGCGGACGGATGTATGAAGGCACACCGGAAGAGCTTGCGGTGCAGCAAGCGATCTTTACGCGGCGCGGCGTGACGCGCATCGTTCGCTACGCGTTTGAGCTGGCGCGGAAGAGAAAAAAGCATCTGACTTCAGCGACAAAATCGAACGGGATTATCTTTACGATGCCGTTCTGGGATGAGTGCTTTCAGGAAATCGCCGAGGAGTATCCCGACGTTCGCACGGACCAATATCACATCGACATTTTGACGGCGCATTTCGTGCGGCATCCCGACTGGTTCGATGTCGTCGTTGGGTCCAATCTTTTCGGCGACATTCTTTCGGATCTTGGTCCGGCGGTCGTCGGTTCGATCGGCATTGCGCCCTCAGCGAATCTGAATCCGGAGAAGGAATTTCCGTCGATGTTCGAGCCGGTTCACGGATCGGCGCCAGACATTGCCGGGAAGGGAATCGCAAACCCGATCGGGCAGATCTGGTCGGGCGCGATGATGTTGCGGCACCTCGATCAACCGGAAGCTGCCGATGCAATCGAAAGCGCCATCGCGCACGTCCTCGCCAAAGGGCAGGCTCGAACTCCAGACATCGGTGGGAAGGCGACGACGCGCGAACTCGGCGACGCCATCACCACCGCAGTCTCAACGAAATGAGGAAACAGCGCCGCTCGACTATTCAGGCTGCCCGGGCGTACTATTGCTTGCCCGCAACATCCTGTGTATCCTTGCGTTATGGTGTTCAACGTCCAGATGACGCAGCGCATGGCAGCTTGTTGCTGTCTTTGTCGTCCCTGTGCGTCCTCTGGCGTGGCGAGGCTGAGTATCTAGCTGCTCGAGGCAAGCCTCGGTTTTCTGAGCCCACCGCCAGCGAAAATGGCAGGTGGGTTTTTCATTTTTAGGCCGGAATTTAACGTTTCAACGATTCGTCGAAAGCGAACAGGAGAATAGAGAACATGGCTGACTATAAACACCCTGAAGTTTTGGTAACCACGGAATGGGTTGCGAACAACCTGAACGCGCCCAACACCCGGTTGGTTGAAGTGGACGTCGATACGACCGCATACGATCAGGGGCACATTCCTGGCGCGGTGGGCTGGAACTGGCAGACGCAGCTGCAGGACAACATTCGGCGCGATTTGATCGACAAGGCGGCGTTGGAAGCGCTGCTGTCGAAGTCGGGGATTTCAAACGACACCACGATTTTGCTGTACGGCGATAACAACAACTGGTTCGCGGCGTATGCGTTTTGGCAGCTGAAGTATCACGGGCACCAGGACGTCAAGCTTGTCAACGGCGGGCGCAAGAAGTGGCTGGAAGAGAAGCGTCCGCTGTCGACGGAAGCGGCGAAGGTGGCGCCGACGACGTATAAGGCGGGTAATCCGGACGATTCGATTCGCGCGCGGCGTGATGAGGTGCTCGCGGTCGTGGAAGGCAAGACGAAGGGACACCTCGTCGATGTGCGGTCGGTGGATGAGTTCACCGGGAAAGTTATCGCGCCGCCGGGAATGTCGGAGACGGCGCAGCGCGCGGGGCACATTCCTGGCGCGGCGAATATTCCCTGGTCGCAGGCTGCGGCGGAAGATGGCACGTTCAAATCGGCGGATGCGCTTGCGGCGCTGTATCAGGGCAAGGGCGTGACCGGTGGTGCGGATGAGACGATTGCGTATTGCCGCATCGGTGAGCGCAGCTCGCACACCTGGTTTGTGCTGAAGTATTTGCTTGGATATGACAACGTCAAGAATTACGACGGGTCTTGGACCGAGTGGGGCAACCTCATCGGGGCGCCGGTCGTGAATCAGACGGCGTCGGGTGCGGCTGCGGCGGCTACGAAGTAAGGAAGCGTCGCAACGAAGCAATGACGTCACGAAGGCACGAAGCAAAGGTGAAAGGTTCGCTGGCGGCTCCGCTGTTCGTTGAGTTTTGAGGGGCGGCGGGGTCGTTGAGCGAGTTGGTCGGTGGCGCGGTGGCCAAGTGGTAAGGCGGCAGCCTGCAAAGCTGCTATTCGCGGGTTCGATTCCCGCCCGCGCCTCCAAAATTCCTCGGTGTGAAGTTCCTCGTTAGAGTTTTTCCTTCCCGCGTTTATTCCGGTTGAAAAAGTGGCATTGCTTCGATCTTCGGGATTCTGCCGAAGGTTTTCTGCGTGAAGGCGAATCATGGTTGATGCCTGGGCAAGCTGGGGCAGCACTGCTGTGCCGCGACAGGATTGCTTGCCCGTCCACGCCGCGCGTTTTCCGGGCGCGGATGGGGTGTGTTGGCGCACGGTCGTAGTCCGGTGGGTTAGTGCTTTGTTAGTCCGGTCGGGAGGTGGGATTGGACCTGTCGGGCGGCGAGGGTTGCGAATAGCTTGGAGACATATTTCCAGGAGACGGGCGATGGAGAAGGTGATCCGCATCCTTGTCGCGAATCGACCCCGCTTGATGCGCGAACTGCTGCTGGCTACGTTGGCGGATCGTCCGGACATCGAGATTGTAGGAGAAGTGTCGAACGAATCGGAGATTCCTGCGTCGGTGAAGAAGACTGCGCCGGATTTGTTGGTGATTTCGCTGGATGAATTGGGACAGCGGCCTGGCATTTGCGATCGGGTTTTGCGGACACATCCGGAATTGAGAATTATCGCCGTGGCCAGCGAACACAACCGCAGCGTTTGTTATTGGGCGTCGCAGCGTTTGGATATTCATTGCAGCGATATTGAGCCATCGCAGGACGGGATTGTGGGAGTGATGCGGAGTATTGCGGCGGGCGTAGGAGGTGCAGCGTGAAGTTTTTCGCAGGGCGGGGAGAGCCGTTCGCGCGGAGATTTGAGGCGCGGCGGCGACGGATCAAGGACGGAGCAAGCCCCGCCCCTAAAATGAAGAATTTTGTGTTGGGGGTTTTCGTTGCGGCGGTGATCGTTGTGGCGGCAGGGTGGTCGCCAGCGTTTGCGCAGAACGGTGGTACCGGGGATACCGGGGATACCGGGTTGCGGATTGGTGGAGGCGAGAGTTCGGATCTGGTGCGCGAGAACTTGAGCCGTGTGGCGGCTGCGGCATCGCAGATCAAGGGCGTGTTGATTCGCGATCCGGGATTGATGGTGGAGCTAAAAAATTGGGTAGCGAAGGAAGCCGGAGACAGCGGGCAAGTGGTGGACGATCTGGCGGTGAGTGATCAGGGAATATTCGACCGGCTGGATCAGGATCTGGCGTTCCGATCGGTCGCGACGCGGCTGCTGCAGCGATACGGATACTTGCTGCCGCAGCTCAATCCGGAATCGGACAAGGGGAAAGAGAACGAGCTGGTTTTGCGGGAGCGCGCGAAACGAATTGTCGCGATGGAGGAGCAGGAAGACGCATTTGCGTCGCAGTCGAAATCCGCGGCGGACAAGCAGGAGCAAACGTCGGGATGCGATGGAGACTGTGCGCCGGCGCGGACCAGGCGACCGAGCGGAAATCAGCCGCCGGCGCAAGGTTCGGAACCGGCGCTGCCGGCGCTGCCTGTGCTGCCGGACTCGGTTTCCCCAGCCGATCTGGCGCGAACGCTGCGAGCGGCTTCCGGTGGCGAGGATGGCGGATCGCAGTCCGTCTATGACGGCGCGATGGGAATGATGCTGGGCGGAGGCATGGCGGACGGCAGGTTAGGCGGCGGTGGACTGGGGGCGGGATCGCTTGCAGGCGGAGATGCGCGTCTGAATTTGGCGTCGAGTCCGCTGGGGCGAGGCGACGAAGCCGGCCTGGCCGGAGGCGGGCTTTCGATGCAACCGGGAATGGGAGGAATGAACTCGGGAAGAAATCCGCTGCTGGATTTGTTGCCGATTACATCGGGCGCGGATACGTCTCGCACTCCGGCGCCGAAAGAGCCGAAGATCACACGTTTGCCGGGAAGCGGAAACCGCGGCGGGGCGAATGTCGCGGAAATGACACCGGTGGCGATGGAGCACAAGCTCAATCCGTATTCGGATGTGCCGTCGCTGTACGACTTGTATGTGCAGGCGTCGCCGCGCGAACGAAATTTGCAGCGATTTGGATTGGAGATGTTTCGCAACGGGACGCGAGAGCAAGAGGGCGTGCCGATGGATCTGCCGGTCGGACCGGATTACGTGGTGGGGCCAGGAGATGGGCTAGCGATTGATCTGTGGGGCGGATTTTCGCAGCGGTTTACGAGGACGGTGGATCGCGAAGGACGAATCGCGCTGCCCGAAGCGGGGCCGCTGCTGGTGAGTGGGCGAACGCTGGGTGATGTTCAGGAAGCAGTGCAGCGCGCATTGCGATCGCAGTTTCAGGATGCGTCGGCGGATGTTTCGTTGTCGCGATTGCGCACGGTACGGATTTACGTGGTTGGCGAAGTGGCCGAGCCGGGAGCGTATGACATCAGCTCGCTTTCGACGCCGCTGAATGCGCTGTTTGCAGCGGGTGGAGTGACGGCGCGCGGATCGTTGCGGGCGCTGAAGCACTATCGCGGGCGGCAATTGCTGGAGGAAGTGGACGCGTACGACTTGTTGATGCGCGGAGTTGGACCGGATGCGAAACGACTCGAAAACGGCGACTCGTTGATGGTGCCGCCGGTAGGGCCGCAAGTGACGGTGAGCGGGATGGTGCGGCGTCCGGCGATCTATGAATTGCAGGGTGAGGCGACGCTGGCCGACGCGGTGAATCTGGCGGGCGGGATTTTGCCCGCGGCGGCGCTGCAGCATATCGAGTTGCAGCGGCTGCAAGCGCACGACAAGCGAACGATGGAAACGATCGAGATCTCATCCAGCGAAGATCCGGCGGGGATCGAAAAGCAGTTGAACGCCGTGAAGGTGAAGGACGGCGACGAGGTGCACATCTTTCCGATCGCGGCCTACAACGAGAACGCGATTTACCTGCAGGGGCATGTGCAACGGCCGGGACGGTATTCGTTTCACGACGGGATGAAGCTGACGGATGTCGTGGCGTCGTATGGGGATTTGCTGCCCGAGCCGGCGGGGCAGTACGCGGAAATCGTCAGACTGAACGCGCCGGATTTCCGGCCGAGCGTCGAGAGTTTCGATCTCACCAGCGCGCTGGCGAATCCGACGACGAGTCCTAAGCTGCGAGCGCTGGATACCGTTCGGATTTTCAGCAAGTACGACTTTGAGCAGGCGCCGACGGTGTGGGTTGGCGGCGAAGTGCGCGCGCCCGGACGGTACAAGACTTCGGGTCAGGCGCATTTGCGGGATGCGATTTATCTGGCGGGTGGAGTCTCGCCGGACGCGGCGCTGGAAACAGCGCAGCTGTTTCGAACGCAGCCGGACGGAACGCTAAAGATCATCAGCGTGAAGCTGAATGCGGCGCTCGCCGGAAATCCCGCGGACAACCTGATATTGCAGCCAAGGGATCGATTGTTGATCCATCGCAACGTAGAGCGCGTGGAGCCGGCGACGGTCTACATCAAGGGCGAAGTGGCGAAGCCGGGCCGGTATCCGCTGACGAGCAACATGCACCTTGAAGATTTGATCGGCGTGGCGGGCGGATTAAAGCGGAGCGCGGATAGGTCGGAGGCGGACCTCACGAGCTATTCAGCGACGAGTGAAGCAGGACCGGATGGGCGCGCGCCGACCGAGAGCCACGTGGTGAATCTGCCGGAGGCGATGACCGGCGAGACGACCGCGAATGTGGCCTTGCGGGACGGCGATGTCTTGACGATCCGGCAGGACCCGGGATGGAACGATCTGGCGGCGGCGGTGACGGTAAAGGGCGAAGTCGAACATGCGGGATCGTTCGGGATCAAGCCGAACGAACGATTGAGTTCGGTGATCGCGCGCGCCGGAGGATTTAGCCCGGAGGCGTATCCGTACGGTGCTGTGTTGATGCGTCGCGAAGTGCGCGAACTGGAGATGAGGTCGCGGGCCGATTTGGTCGAGCGAATGAAGATGGAGATGGCGAATCTGAAGTCATTACCGGAGAACGACACAGATCAGAAGAACGCAAAGACGGCGGCGATCGCACAGGCGCAGACGGTATTGACACAGCTACAGGAAAACCAACCGATTGGGCGCGTGGTCATTCACATCGAGCCGGATTTGAACGCGTGGCGGAACACCGGGTCGGATGTGCCGGTGCGCGATGGCGATGTACTGCTGATTCCGAAGAAGGCGGATTTCGTGGCGGTGACCGGGCAAGTATTCAATCCGACGGCCGTGGCATTCCACAAGGGGCACAACGCGAAGTGGTATTTGAGTCAGGCGGGTGGATTGACGCAACTCGCGGATAAGAAAGCGGCGTTTGTCATTCGCGCGGATGGTTCGGTGATTTCATCGAAAAACGTTCAGGGATGGTGGTCCGGCGATCCTATGGGGCAGGAGTTGAAGCCGGGAGATTCGATTGTTGTGCCAGAGCGCGCGCCAAGTGTTGCGCGGAATTGGTCGAATTTGTTCCAGGCTGGGCAGGTGGCGACATCGTTGGCCCTGGCGGTTGCGTACTTTAGGCCCTGAAGGCGGACACAAAGAAGCAAGGATGTACTGACGTAACGATGAAAAGAGAGCGCGCGGCGGGGAGTGTTTCGGGCGGCGTGGGTTTGAGAGTGGGATGAGCGTGAATGGAAACGGAAACGACGCGATAAGGGCTGCTGGAGTGGAAGCGGCGGACAACGGGACCGCCGTGCGTGGGGCTGTTGGCATTCCTGCGCCTACCGTGGGTACACGCGTCGCGGCCGCTGCGCGGAATGCAGAGAAGCGGAGGAAAGAACGGATCGAGAAGGTTCGGCTGCTTTGGGAGGGCCGAAAAATGTTGTTGCGGGCGTTTGTCATTGGCGCCGTTGTGAGCATCACGTTTGCGTTGTTCTTGCCGAAAGGATTCGAGGCGACCACGAAATTGATGCCGCCGGAGTCAGGGAGCGGCGGTGGCGCAGCGCTGATGGCGGCGCTGGCGACTCGAGGAGCAGGGATGCTGGGGGGGCTCGCGGGCGAAATGCTGGGAATGAAGGAGAACGGCGCGGTGTTCGTTGAGATTCTGGAGAGCCGAACGGTGGCGGACCGGTTGATCGAGAAGTTCAAACTCGATCGCGTGTACAAGACGAACAAGATCGAGTACACGCGAAAGGAATTGGAGCACCACACAAAAATATTGGAAGATCGGAAGAGCGGAGTGATCACGATTACCGTGGTCGATAGCGACCCCGAGCGGGCGGCGGGGATTGCGCAGGCGTATGTAGCGGAGCTGGATCGGTTGGTTGCGCAGGTGAGCACTTCGTCGGCACGAAGCGAACGGATCTTTCTGGAAGCGCGACTTGCGACGGTGAAGACCGATCTGGACAACGCCGCGAACCAATTCAGTCAATTTGCGAGCAAGAACACGGCGATCGATATTCCGGCGCAGGGCAAAGCGATGGTGGAGTCCGCGGCGATCCTGCAGGGGCAGCTGATCGCTGCGGAGGCGGAAGCCAGCGGGCTGGAGCAGATTTATACCGTCAACAACGTGCGCGTGAAGGCGCTGCAAGCACGGATTGTGGAGTTGAGAGAGCAATTGCAGAAGCTGGGCGGCAGCACGTCGCCGAACGAGGCGATTAATGATAATGCGTTGTATCCGTCGATTCGCAAATTGCCGTTGCTGGGCGTGAAGTATGCGGATTTGTACCGACGGACCAGGATTGAAGAGACAGTTTTTGAGCTGCTAACGCAGCAGTATGAATTGGCCAAGGTGCAAGAGGTGAAGGAAATTCCCAACGTAAAGGTGCTGGACCAGGCGGTAGCCGCGACGGTGAAGTCATCGCCACACCGGACGGTGATTTCGATCGTCGGAACGATTTTGTTTGTGTGCGGAGCGGGGTATTGGATTTTGCTGAAGAAAAAGTGGAAGGACGTTGATCCGACGGATCCGGGGAAAGTGCTGGCGGAGGAGATGGCGGTAGTGGTCGCGGGGACGGCGCGGAAGTTCGCGCATTCGGCGGCGATGGGAGTTGGTGTGTTGTCGCGGCGTCGGGACGCGGATGAGCGCAAATCGGCCGGGGAAGCAGTTCGCAACGAGTTATGAATTTGGAGCGCCGCCGAGAGTTTCGTTGTGGTGATCGCGTGAGGTTGGGTCGTAAGAAGGAATCTGCGGGATAAGCGGGACTGCGAAAAGTGAGCGGATAGCGAGTGGAAAGGCTCCGAGGCGTAGAAGCGATGCCGAGCGAAGAGACGATTCAGCGCGAATACTACGAGAGGACTGCGCATCAATACGACGCAGCGCACGTCGCCGACGGGGATGAGCATGCGATTGCGCTGAAGTACATCTCGACGTTTGTCGATGCGCTCAGAATTGGGAGCGCGCTCGATGTGGGTTGCGGGACGGGACGAGGGCTCAAGTATCTGGCGCGACGAAATCCTTCAATGCTCCTCCATGGCGTGGAGCCGGTGGGAGAGTTGGTCCGTCAGGCGATCGACGGCAATTCAATTTCGCCGGAGTCGATCACGAAAGCGAACGGCGAGAGATTGCCGTTCGAAGACGGAGCGTTTGAGGCGGCGTTCGAGTGCGGGGTGCTGCATCACGCAAAACGGCCACGGCAAGTCGTACGAGAAATGATGCGGGTGGCGACGAAGGCGATTTTTCTATCGGACGAAAACCGGTTCGCGCACGGGAGCGCGATTTCGCGTTGGGGAAAAATGATCCTGTGGCAAAGCGGATTGTTTGGGGTTGCTTACAAGCTAAAGACACTAGGGAAGGGCTATCGATTTTCGGAAGGCGACGGGCTGGCGTACTCGTACAGCGTGTTTGATTGCGCAGAAATGCTTGGCGAGTGGGCGGATCGGGTGATTGTGATTCCGCTGGACCCGAGCAACCGGAACAGTGTGTTTCAGCCGGTGATGACGTGCTTTCACGTGTTGTTGTGCGCGGTCCGCGATCGAGAGTTATGACGTTCGACCGACGCGGGTGCGGATGAGCGAGCGATGGGGCTAGGAGTGACAAAATTCGTGCGCGAAGTGTTGGCGTCGCCACATTACCGGGCAAAACCCGCGGCGACGCTTCGCTACGCCTATGCGAAGTGGACGTTTCGGAAGTTTCGGCGACCGGAACCGGAGTTGTTTCTTGAGGATTTCGGAATCGATCCCCGGGTGGCCTTCGAGGGATTCGCCCGATGGAGACGCGTGCTTGAGGCAGCTGTTTCGAATATTGCGAAGGCTGGAGATGGGCAGGGCGGAATCAGCCTGCAGGATGGGATGGTGCTGTATGGGCTCGCGCGCGCTCTGCAGCCTGACTACGTCATCGAGACCGGTGTTGCGGCCGGTGCGTCGACATCTTTTTTTGGTGCGGCGCTGATCGAGAACGGGCGTGGGAAGTTATTTTCGATCGAACTGCCGGCGGCCGAGGTTACTGGAGCTACGTGCGAAGACGGTTCGCGGTATGAGTGGCGGCGTAAGGGGGTCGGTTGGGCCGTGCCGATGGAAGTGAGGCGCGGGCTCGGGAATCGATGTGAGTTGATTCTGCGAGACGTGAGGGTTGGCCTGCCGAAATTGCTGGAGCGACTGCCTTACGTGGATATCTTTTTTCACGACGACTTGCACACGCCCGATCACATGCGTTGGGAATATGAATTGGTGTGGACGAAGTTACGAGACGGCGGTGTCCTCGCTTCGGACGACGTAAACCACGGATGGATTGAGTTTTGTGAACGCGAGGGTCTTGGCGAAGAGGCGCTTCGAAACATCGACCGACTCTGCATGGCGCGCAAGTCCGGGTTTAAGTGCAGAGAACGCTCACGCGCGGCGGGGGCGTCGTAATGAAAATTGCGCTGTTCGACTACATCGTCACCCCGGATAATGCGATCGGCAAATGCAACCGCGCGATCGTGGGAGGTTTGTGCGATGAACACGATTTCACGGTGTTTTCGGTGGAGTTCGAAAATCCGTGTCCGGAGCGGGTTCGGTGGGTTCGTGTACCAGCGCTGAAGCGGCCGCTCGTGGCGCTCTTTCTGACATTTCATGTGATGGCGGTCGCTTGCTATCTGTGGCACCGGATTCGCACGGGCGCTCGATTCGATCGCGTACAAATCGTCGAGAGCAACGTACTGTTTGGCGATATTTCGTATGCACATTTCTGTCACGGAACGTATCTCCGTAAACATTGGCGAAATGCGGGGGCCTCAGGCATTCGCGGTGTTTTGCGATGGCTGGATCACTGGCTGCACGCAAAACTGGAACCGAAGACGTATGCACGCGTTTCGCAGCTCGTCGCTCCGTCCCGCGGTTTGATTCGTGAACTTTGCGATGCCTATCCATCAACGGGCACGAAGGTTCGGCTGATTGCGAATGGAGTGGACTTGGACATCTGGCGGCGGCCGGAGGAATTCGATCGGGAGAAGTTTCGCACGGAGGCTGGAGTCGAAGCGACAGACGTGGTGCTGGCTTTCGTCGCCTTGGGGCAGTACGAACGCAAGGGATTGCCCCTTCTTCTGGAAGCTCTGGTTAAGGCGCGCGAGCCCAAGCTCAAGGTGATGGTTGTCGGTGGCACGCCGAGTATGGCGGCCACATTTCGCGAGCGCGCGGACCGGATCGGCTTGAACGGCAATGTGAAGTTTGTTTCGACGCGTCGAGATATTCGTCCCTATCTATGGTCGGCTGATGCGTTGGCGCTTCCGTCGCACTACGAAGTGTTTCCGTTAGCTGCGCTGGAAGGAGCTGCGGCGGGACTCCCACTGCTCGTGACGGAGTTGAACGGCGTCGAGGAATTCCTCCGCGACGGAAAAAATGGATTGCTGACGCAGCGTACTGTTGCGGCCGTTTCCGATTGCATTACGCGCTTTACCGAAATCCCGATGGCTCGTCGTACCGAGATGGGCTGTCAGGCGCGGTTGGACGTCGAGCCATACGCCGCGGAGAAGTTTGTCGCTGCGTGGCGCGAATTCTACCGAGAGGTGGAACGCCGTGGCTGACCAAGCGTTGGTTGTCGCGCGTGTTCTGTTCTGGGTTTGCGCAGCGGGTGTGGTGATGCTCCCGATGCGCTGGGCGTTCTTCTGCTTCATCGTTGCTTCGCATCTCGACATAACAACGCTGACGTTCACCTCAGCCACCGCAGTTGGTTTTGAAAACACAACGCGAATCGTGGGTTTGCCGATGGTGCTGTTGCTTCGGGCGGGCGTCGAATCGTTCAAGGCGTTTCTCTGGACCACGCCACAGAAAATCTGGATTGCGCTCACGGCTTATGCGGCTATCGCCGCTGTGTGGAGCACCTTTCCGTTGCCCGCGCTAAAAATGGTGGTTTACCTCGTGGCTTATTTTGTTCTATTCGGCGTGTTTTGTGCCGGATGGGCGGAAGAGTGGCTTGATATTGGAATCATTCAGCTGTCGGCGTGGTGCGTGTTGGTGTTGGCGGTAATACAGACGTTCTTTCTGGAGAATTTCTTTGGTGGGCCGGAGGAACGCTTTACGTCGTTTTCATCTCCGCAATACTTTGCGGCCTTTCTTGTGGCGCTGCTGGCGATTCTGATGTTTTGCGGGGAGCGGACGTTTTCGAACTACGCTACATGCGTCGCTCTCTGTTTAGGGATCGTGGTGTCCGGCAGCCGATATGTTTTTGTAAGCGCGGTCGCGCTCGTCGTGATTGCGTCCTTTCAGGTCGTCTCCGAAGAGGATGGGAAATTGCGATGGCGCGCCAACCTTTGGAAATTGATACCCACCCTCGTGGCTGCTGGAGTGGTTGTGATCCTGCTCGCCTCGATTACGCCTACAAACCGCATCGACGAATTGATTTATGCAACCGCAGATGATCAGGCGGGAGTTTCGGGGGTGGAAGACGTCGGGACGTTTGCGTGGCGTCTTAGCATCTATGCGGACATTTTCGAGAAGGTCGAAAAACGGACAACAATGGAGCTTTTTGCCGGTTCCGGAACCAGCAGTGGCGCCTCATTGATGTTGAACCACGATCCCGACCACTACGACAGGGAAGGGATCGATGCGAATCGTGTGCTACATAGCGACTTTCTGCGTGCTCTGTATGAGTGGGGAATTCTTGGCTTCGCGCTGTTGATTTGTTTTGTCATCGCGACATCGGTCGGCTACGTCCAGAAAATCCACGCGGAAGGCGGCGGAGTTGCGCTCGCGTTTGCCGGAGCCCTTCCATCGATTGTGATGGGGCTCGCGATCGAAAACATTTTAGCGGGCGCCGCTTCGGCGGGCGGAGTCGGAATTCTGTTGGCAATGACGTACGCGTGGAGCGGCCGACAAGTACAACCGTTGGCCGAGGTGGAAGAAGAATTGGGCGCGGACGGAACCGCTCTGCCCGCATGAACCGGCGAAGGGCATGAGAATTCTGCAAGTACATGAGAGCTATCAGCAGCGCGGCGGCGAAGACGAGGTCGCTGAAGCCGAGGCGCGCCAGCTTCAATTGAACGGGCACAGCGTTTCGTGCTACCGCCGGCACAACGAAGAGATCGCTCGAGATGGCGGGGTCACGAGGATTGCAACCGGCGTCGGCACGGTCTGGGCGCGGCGGTCGTATCGAGAGATGGATGCGCTGATCGAGGAGAAGAATCCGGAAGTCGTGCATTTTCACAACACATTCCCGCTGATTTCGCCGTCCGCCTACTACGCGTGCGCGAAGCGAGACATTCCGGTCGTTCAAACGCTTCACAACTACCGGTTGGTGTGCCCGGGTGCGACGTTTTTGCGAGAGGGACGCGTGTGCGAGGCGTGTTTGGGCAAGGCCATTGCGTGGCGTGCTGTAGCTCACTCGTGCTACCGCGGAAGCCGGCTCGCATCGGCGGCGACGACCGCGATGCTCGCGGTGCACAAGGCGTTGCGAACATGGCAAGTCAAAGTCGACGCGTACGTCGCGCTTTCGGAATTCGCGAAGGGAAAGTTCATCGCGGGAGGACTGCCGGAAAAGCGGATTGTCGTGAAACCAAACTTTGTCGATCCTGATCCAGGTCCCGATTGCATTCCGCGGCTCGGCAAGTACGGGTTATTCGTCGGCCGACTGTCGGAGGAAAAAGGAGTGCGAGGTTTGCTTGCGGCATGGAAGCGACTCGCTCGCCAGATCCCTCTGGTGATTCTCGGCGACGGACCGATGCGGCAGGAAGTCGAAAAGCTAGTCGAAGAATTGGGTGCAAATGCGCCTGTAACCGTATGGGGCAAGGTGTCGCGCGAACAAGTGTTTCGCTGCATGCGAGACGCGTGCTTTCTCGTTTGCCCAAGTCACTGGTTTGAGGGGTGCCCTTTGGTGGTAGTGGAAGCGTTTGCGTGTGGCCTTCCTGTGATCGCGACGGGCCATGGACCGACGGCAGAGATGATCGAGCACCAACGCACGGGTCTGCATGTAGCTCCCGGAGATGACACGGATCTCGCCGCGAAAGTGGAGTGGGCCTGGACCCATCCGGAAGAGATGAAAGCGATGCAAGAGGCCGCCAGGCGCGAATTCGAACGTAAATACACCGCCAAGCGAAACTACGCACAGCTGATCGAGCTGTACCGCGAATTGATCGTTCGGAAGGAAACGGGATTGCTGGCCGAGAAAACGGCAGCGTTTTCGAATGGTGACGCATCGTGAGCCGCCTGCCAGACATGGACCATCTCTCGGCTTCGTCGGTGGTGTTTCCGTCTTTGCCCGCCGACCGTTCAGAACGATTGCCCGGTGACCCGAGCAGCGACTCGTTGCGCGAGCGATTTCAAGTTCTTGGTGTAAAGATTGACGCTGTGCAGATCCCCGAGGCCGTTCTCGAAATGCAGCGGTGGATCGCTCGACGCGAAAATGGCCGCTACATCGCCGTGACCGGCATGCACGGAATCATCGAGGCCAGGCATAACCCTGAATTCCAATCGGCTCTAACGGAAGCCGACCTCGTAGTAGCCGATGGAATGCCCGTCGTGTGGATCGGGAGACTGCGTGTCCATTCGATGCGGCGCCGCGTATATGGCCCAGAATTGATGTTTCATTTCTGCCAGCAAACTGCATCAAGTGGTTATCGTCACTATTTTCTGGGCGGCGCGCCAGGGGTCGGAGAAGACTTAACGCGGAAGCTGAGAGTTACTTGCCCCGGAATTGAGGTCGTTGGCGTTCATTCGCCCCCTTTCCGTCCAACGTCCGACAGCGAAGACGCTGCGATCATCGCCGCGATCAATCGCGCGGCCCCCGATGTTTTGTGGCTGGGGCTGGGCACTCCGAAGCAGGAGCTTTGGATACGAAAGCATCGGGCAAAACTACGCGTGCCGGTGATGATCGGCGTGGGCGCGGCCTTTGATTTTCTTTCGAAGCGAAAGAAACAGGCTCCCGTGTGGATGCAAGAGAATGGGCTTGAGTGGTTTTTTCGGCTGTGTCAGGAGCCAGGTCGATTGTGGAAGCGTTACTTACTGGGAGGACCGGAGTTCTGTCTGTTACTGGCTCTGGAGAAGCTGGGATTGGTTCGATTCGAGTAATTCGATGCCAACTTCCATGGACTTACGCAGGCTGGCTTGCGCCGAGCGCACTCTCGCAGACGGTCTGTACCGCGGCATACCGGCTATCCGCATTCACCTGGCGCATGATGCGATGAACGTGGTTCTTCACGGTGTACTCGGAAAGATTCAAGCTCGCCGCAATCTCCTTGTTCGTCAGGCCTCGTGCCAGGAACGTAACGAGTTGCTGCTGGCGCGGAGTCAATCCAAGTTTCGCGCACACTCTCTGGTTCAAAACCACGGAGCCCTTTCTCGCCTCGCGGGCCACAAATTGAAACAGGTGGCCGCACAGCTTGGGAGGGCAGACCGCCTCGCCAGAAGCAACGCGCCGCACGGCGACTAGCGTTTCTTCCGCGCTTGCATCGCCTAGAAGGTACCCGCGTACGCCCGCGCGCACGGCCTGCAGGAAGATTTCGGCGTCTTCCTCCATGCCGAGCAGAACGACCTTCATTTCGGGCGCCAATGTGAGGGTGTCGGGAACAAAGTCGGCAGAGAACGTCATCGCCGTCGCATGATCGGCAACGAGCACGTCGCACCTGGAATCGATGATCTGTTTTTCGATAGCAGGCGTGTAGCGGTCGGCTCCGACGGCCGCGAAGTCCGGCTGCTTCCGGACAATGCCGGCCAAAGCATCGCGGAGCAACCGGTTTTCCACAAGCAGGAACAGCTTTATAACGCGGTTCCGGCCCAGATCTTTGAGTTGCTTTATGCCAGAAGCGAAGCCGCTGTGAGAGCCCAATCCGAAGACCTCAGAAGCGCGCCCGATCGACGTTCGGGACACGGCGACAATGACCATACGTCTGAGTTCTGTGGACCGTCAATCCATGGGATGTCAATACGCTGTCATCTTTATGTTGGGGCAGACGAGTCATTCTTGGCGGTTGAACCGTCGTAAAGGATTCATCGATAAAAAGTAACGAACGATACAAGCAGGGCCTTCATTGCGGTGTAGAGTCTCTGGAGGCCAACAGCTAGACCGGTGGTCGGGAGGATCGTGTGGCGAAACGAGAGATCACCGACTCATTGATGGAAAAGGTCGCCGAGGGCATCGACCGTACGATACACCTTGCGTCGCTTGTGCCGGCGAGCTCGATGAGCTGGCAGCCGCCGGTCCCGGTGGGTGCTCGGCCTGCGTTCGACTTTGGTCATCTGTTCGGACATTTGCTGGACTGCCTGGCTGGATTTTGCGCCGTTTTTCAAAAAGCGCTGTCCGACGACATGGCCCATTACGCCGAGCTGCGCTCCATTAACACGAACGCATCATATTCGAGCAAGGACGCGCTACGCTTCATGCGTCTCTACGATGGGCACATTCGGCGGGGATTCGCTCGCTGCACCGACGAAGATCTATCCATGCGGCTGACGACCCGATTCGCCCCGGAAGGCCAGACCTTAATGCTCCTGCTATTGAATAACTACGAGCACCTGACCAATCACAAGTACCAGCTATTCTTGTATCTGAGACTGTCAGGGATTCGCGTTGGCACCCAGGACCTCTACAAGTTTGGCGATGTGACAAGGGCCAACGACGGTCAGGCAACCGCGGAATCTGTGTGAGACGCTACCGGCCGCGGCGAACGAGGAAGTCTGACGAGCATCACGGTGCCCTCCTCAGAACTGCTCTCGAGCGAAATCGACCCGCCATGGTCCTGCACGATCTTGCTCACGATCGCGAGACCCAGGCCGGTGCCGTTCGGCTTACCGGAACTGACGAAAGGATCGAAAACGGTTGCGCGAATCGCGTGAGGAATACCGCAGCCCTGGTCGATCACGCGCACTTCGAAGGTGTCTCGGCGGCTCTGGATATCGATAGTGACCTTACCCTCGCCATCGGGCGTGGCTTCGCAAGCGTTGAGAACCAAGTTGAAAAACGCTCGCTCGAGCTTTTTCGGATCGAAAACGCCCTCGGTGACGCTCGCACCGACCAGAGATATCGTGCGCGACCGAAATTCCGGCCGCACCCGCACAGCCTCAATCGCGCGGCGAATAATCTGGTCGAGATCCGTCGGTTCGGGCGAGATTGTTACTCGTTGAGTAGCCAACTCGCGGAGCGAGTCGATGAGATCGGTCATCTGCGTCGAAGCGGTCTGGATCTCTTTGTAAATCTCGCTCTTATCGAGCTTTAGCTCATCGGCTTCATACAGAAACTCGGCATTGGCAACCACCGCCGCCAGGTAATGCCGAAGATCATGAGAAAGGGAACTGGCGGCGCGACCCAAGGCCGCGATCCTTTCGTTCTCGATCTGTCGCTGTTGAGAAGCCGCGAGCTCACTGCGCATCTTCGCAAATGCCGTGCTGAGTTCCGCGACTTCGCTGGTGCCTTCGGGCACGATGGAATACGTGTAGTCGCCGGCAGCTAATGCGCGGACGCCTGCGACGAGATTGTCCAGAGGTTTGGTGATGGTTCGCGAAACAAAGCCGAAGAGCAGTGCGCCGAACACGACCGCCGAGACGCCAAGAATCGAAATCGTTCGCGTCAGCCGGCGGATGAACGTGTCGCTCGGCGCCAGAGGCATCATCACGTAGCAACGCACAGGCGACGGCAGCGCGCCATGCAGCAGGACGGATGAGAACGCATAGTGATCGGTCTCCAGCGTGATCTCATTCGAATCTGAACGCAGCTGCGGATTCGCTTGGCGAATCAGCTTGGCAAGCATTGCTTCGTCCCGGGGCGGCAGGGTTGAGGCGATGAGATCGCTCTCGGTCGCAAGCGCGATCTGATTTTGCGCCACGAGTGCCAGTTGTTCTGCAACGGTGGCATTGACTTGGTAACCAATCGCCAGGAGTCCGAGTTCCTGAGAATCGGGCCCAGCGCCAGCGGTGATGGGTCGAAGGAATACCCAGTAAAGGCGGCCGCTGTCGTACCACCACGACGCCGTATCGCCCTGGTCGACCGAGCGCTTCAGGTCGCGGTCGGCTGCTTCGGGCGGCCAACCCGGGTTCGTCATATGCAGCGCAACGATCTGTTTGTCGGGCTTGGCAAGGACGAAAAGGTCGCTGCCGGCAAGTTTCCAAAAAGCGGTGGAAGCGTCCTGAATCGTCAGCGCATCCCCGGTCGTCATCATGCTCTTCAGCGGCGGAAGATTGGCGACCATCGCCGCCGTGCTCGAAAGTTGCCGCTCCCGTTGATGCTGAACCCCTTCGAACGCCCGGACGGACGCCTCGGTGCCATCGCGAACCTGCTGATCCGTTTCGACGGTCACGGTGTGCCGGGTGATGAGAAGCAAAGCACCGGTCAGCGCGCAAATCGTCAAGAGCGACGCGAGAAACAGCTGCGTTCGTAGGCGGAGATGCGTCATTGCGCCTGCACTCCCGGTCATTGTGGAGGTGTGTTGCCCGGAGCGCCCGGTACGAATTTGTAGCCCGCTCCATGAATCGTAAGGAAATAGCGCGGGTTGGCGGAGTCCGGCTCGAGCTTTTGGCGAAGCCGTAGAATGTGATTATCCACCGTGCGGGTCGAAGGGTAGTTCTGGTAGCCCCAAACTTCATTGAGCAGCTCGTCGCGCGAAAGCACGCGGCCCGGCGACGAGGCGAAAAACTTCAGCAGCTTGAATTCTTGAGCGGTGAGAGTGACCGACTTGCCCGCCTGCATCGCTTCCATGCTCGTGAAGTCGATTCTCGCATCGCCAAAAATGAGCACTTCGTGGCTGACCGTTTTTGCGGGGACATTCGAAACCGGTGGCGGTTTCACCGCGCCCCGACGCATGGCCCGGCGAACCCGCGCCAGCAACTCGCGCGGGCTGAACGGCTTGGTCACGTAGTCGTCTGCGCCCAATTCGAGCAGCAACACTTTGTCTTCAACCTCCGCGTTCGCGCTCAACACAACGATCGGCACTGAAGCCGCGATCGTCTTGAACTCCCGACAAAGCTCCTTGCCGGAAAGACCAGGAAGCTTCAGATCGAGTAAAACGGCGCTCGGCGGCTGTTTCCGAAAATACTCGAGGCCCGATAGTCCGTCCGACGCTATCTGCACGTTGAGCGAATCGGCCTCCAACAGACGTTGCAGCGTTCGCTGCATGGCGCGGCTATCTTCCACCACCAGTACTGTTTCCATTTTTGTTCCGTCCTTGATGACTTTCATTTCTTTCCACGTGGCCGGCGATTCGAATTCGTCCTGGTCTCGACCGGCACGTGAAGGTTTCGAACCGACGCTCAGTACTCTGGTTTCAGTGCGTCGGGGTCGTAATCCTGCCCGTACTTGTTCTTATGTTCCTTCTGCACTTGCTTCACTACGGGGACAGAAATCGTCGGCAGCACACGAATCGCAGCATCAACTACGACCGGCCGCAGCAATGTTCGAAGAGACTCGGGCTTCGCGTTTTCGTACCAGACGTGGAGCATATACTTTCCTTCTGGAACACTGCCGATGGAGTAGTGGCCAGCCTTGTCAGAGACGGCGTAAAGATTCGAATCGACTGCCAGCACGACGCCCGTCATCTCTGGGTGAATATTGCAGAACAGATAGGAAGGTCCGATGCGATCGAACCGAACCGATCTTTGTGCGCCGGCTTGATACAGTCCCAGATCGAAGCGCTTCCCACGATAGAGAGAGAAGACGTTGTGAAACCACGGATCAGCATTTGGAAAATCCACTACGCTTCCAACGGGAACGACTAACAGGTTCGGTTCAAACCGCTTGTTGCGTTGGACCAGCCGAAAGTGGGGCTTGTCAGTCGGGGGATATGTCGGCTCTGTAGCGCTACCTGGTGTGAGCCAAACCACGACGTCCGATGCATCGACATCGCTGTCCGTGCCTGCTTGAGTCAGCGTGATCTCGCCGGTGACGTCATTGGCTGGGCGCGTTCCGACAGGTTCCGGCACAGTCGCCACACTTGTCGCCAAGCCAAAAGCGCAGCACGCGAGCCGGAGGATGGATGCGACGTTTCTCATCAATTTAGAAAAGGAACCCGACCGCCAAGCCTAGCTGTCCAGCCGAATTGGCGGGACCGGTCACCTGATACGTTCGAAGGCGACGGTACTCCACCGAGAAGATCAGATCCGACCGGGGCTTGAAGATGTAGTTTGCGAAAAGCATCTGGTTCCGAGCTGGAACCGAAAGCAGGAACGAATTGGTCACCGAGGCGTCGCGAAGATCGCCGGAATTCCTGCCGCCGGTGCCTGCCGCAACGTTGAACTCGCTTCGGGTATCCAGCCTGAACTTGAATTGAGTCCAACCGCCGATGACGCCCAGGTTTGCGAGCTGAGGCGAGATTACCGACGCATAGTAAATCGCATCGGTCGGCTTCAGAGGGCTGAGCGGCAGACCGCCAAACCCATCAATGCCACGGCCGGTAAAGAATTCTCCGGACAGCTCGGTGCGGGGCAAAAGCGGGAATTTCCAGTCCAATGTTCCAGCCCAGCCGGAGACCTCATAGTTGCCGACGAATCGCTGCGGCGAATAAACACCCGAAAATCCGATCGCTGCCGGACGATCTTCCGACTTCGTACTCGCCGAAACCCTCACGGCGTAGGTAGGTTGCCGCGAATTTTCTGTTGGCGATGTAATTCGAACGTTCGTATTCGGCGCATAATCGTTCGAAGAAGGTGGATCGAGGAAGCCGGCCTCGAGCTTCAAGGGCGAAAACGCGCCATCGAATCGATGCTCCACGCGCAAAGTCGGCGTCCATGACCACAGTTTGCCGGCGGACGCGAATCCGGGTACGACCACGCTCATATATGTAGTCGGCTGATTTGGTGCGAAGAAGGGATAGTCCAAGCCCGCGACGACCGAGGTGTCGGTCCAATCCATGCGCATCCGTGCCAGGCGAATCTCAGCAAGGCCCGAGCTGGTTGATCCGTAGCCGGTCGGCAGCCCACCAAAAAAGTCCATCTGTAGGTCGGCACTCGTGTGCGCGCCAAATAACGTCGGACCGTACCCTGTCAAGCCGATGATCGACTGGCGCACTGAAGCTCCCGCGCTGCCATCTGAATAGCCCGGTATCTTTGCCAGCGCGATGCTGGGGAGATCCGTGCTGTCGACTTGTCCGAAATTTCCGAACGCCGTAAACAGCGCCAGACCCGAAAGCTTGAGCCGATAGCGCGAAAAACTTTCAACTTTCGTTTGGCGCTGCTCCTCCACACGCTCGTTCAAGATATCCCAGTCATCCTGCGTAATTTGCGCCTGCGAAGAGTGACTCTCGACGGCGGTAGGCTGTTCGCCGTTCGGCGACGCGGCCGTCGCAGAGGCTGCCGGCGGTTGCGCATTGGCGCCGCTTGACGCGTTCTGACCCGCATTCATTCTGTTCAACACTTCCTTCAACGCGACCCGCAACTCCTGAATCTCCGTACGGGATTGCGCGAGCTCGACTTGCGTCTGCTCCAGCGACCGCGTCAATTGATCGATCCTTTCGGAGATCTGCGTGGTGTCTTGAGCCCCAGCGGTCGACGACGGCGACTGTGCAAGCAGGGCCGGACACAAAAACAACGATGCGATAGCGATAAGGCCAAATAATGGTCCGCTGCTGCGCTCAAAGGCGCGGCGAGAAAGGGACGTCATGACGAACAACCCTCCTTCAAACCCGAACCGAGCGCCTCTTGCCGGCACCTCTGGGCGCCCATTGACCGGATCGGTCATCTCGATGCTGCTTGCGGCATTGGCAGCCGCTGCCTGTCGATCGAGCGCAATGCGAGCTTCCATCGAACCATGTGAAATGGAAATGCGAAAAGTTCCGCCGCGTGAAACACCACGCGACGTGCCGAATGGCCCCACTGCGTTGCTCGTGCCACCATTCTAGCCCTAGTACCGGCTGTTGCGATGGTTCCTATCGTCGCCCCCCCTCCGAAGGGAAACAGCCGGTGCGTCACGTAAGATCGCCAGGCGTCTGGAGCGTCCATGAATTCGCGGTGAACGAACAGGGTCGTCTTGGTGCCTTGAAGATCGGCCAATAGGGTGGCAGTTCCAAACGTATTCACCCATGTCTGGACGCGTCGAGGCAGCATCGGTATGCACCAATTGTCGAGAATTGCGGGTGACTCTTGCCGGAACGCGTTCTTAACGAGCGACAAGACGAGGCCGAAGGCGTTTTGCGTCTTGAAGTTGCTGCCCGCGCGACGCACGATTTCGGCCCATAGTTCGTCGTTGGTGAAATGTCGCTCGAGGAAATATGCGATTTCCAGCAGCCACGACGCTCGAATCCACGATCCGAGCAGGTGACGAAAGGCATGCAACACGTGAACGAAAAAAGTGTCTCCCGTGGAGAGAGCAGGGAAGCGAAAGCCAGCAACGTCCCGGCATTCGACGCGTTCGAGAAAATCCAAAGGCAGATCGACGGTCACGCCGTGGATTGCCATCCGAACCGACGTGGCAAGGTCGATCTCACGCTGTCTCTGAATGGCATATATATTGTCCGTCGCCGACGGAACGTGTTGAAGCGGCGTCGCAAAAGTGGAGTCGCCCGCCTCGTCCACTCCATTCGAAATGTAGCCAATGGAAACCAGGGCGCGACTCGCGTTCTCGATCGATTCCGGCGCGACCAGGAAGTCGAAGTCCGTCTGATGCCGCAGCGCGACGGACGGGTAGAAGTCCGGAATCAGACTGAAACCCTTCATGGCGCAGAATCGCACCTTCTCGCGTTTGAAGGCGTCCACAACCTTTTGAAACTCTCCAAACATGTCAGCGGACCTGGACTCGTTCGAGGCCATTCGCGATTCGAGCGCCGCTCGGAACCCCGGAGCCAGCACCTCGGTTCCTCCCTGCTTTTGCACGCTTGCGAGAAAATAAAGCGCCAACCCGGATTGATCAAGCCAACGCAGGAGCCGCCGGAGTTGCTCGGGCGTAGTCGACCGGAGGGGCCACAGCAAAGCCTCAATCTCGGCACGATTCCGCTTGGGCCCGAGTACCGCGAGGATCGCCGCTTTCGCCTCGCGATCACGCATGACACGCCGCCTCTCCCGAGACTTCCAGCGCTTCGAGAATCAGGGAAGGCTCCTGAAGGTTGGTTACGTACTCCGTCAGCCGAAGGACGGCCGGTAGAATGAACTCACGAAGTACCGACAGGTCCACATCGCGTCCGATAAATCCGAGAATCTCTTTGCGATCGCGGTCGGCGCCGATCAGGCAAGCAGGCCCCATCGTATAGACGATCAGACTTCCGGCCATGACGATTGATGCTTCAGCGACCTTGCCACCAACATCCACGTCTCGGACGATCTTCCACAGGCACGCATGCGTGGATAGGCTTGCGGGGGCGCCAGTTGATATCTGTTCTGTTCGAACAATTTCGACCGGAGGCTCCGCCGAAACTAGAGTCGGAAACAGACTCAAATCATTTGTTTCCAGTTCGACAGTGGCGAAGGGTAATCGCACTCGCGTTCGAAACGGTGTCGGCAAAAATCGCCGCAGCAGATCAAGCGGGTCTCGGTAGGAAGGGAGTGCCGGGCCAGACACGTCAGTTTGCCTCGCAAAATCTGCTGATCGCTTCGGCCGTTACCTGGGGAGACTCGCCGGTCCTTAACCGCCAGCAGGCACAGTTCGAAATCGATCGAATCATCTCGGACCGCAGAGCGGAGGCGTTAGGCAATTGATCCGGAAACCGCTCCGCGCTGCCCTCAAAGAACTCGTGCGCAACGGCAGAGGTACTTCGTGAGAAATCACAACCCGGCGAGGAGCTTCGCTCCAAAAAGACGAGCCACTGAGGTTGGGTCGTTCGCCCGCGATCCTCTCTGCAAAATGCCTCGTGTTCAATTTCGAATGCCAATTCGCCGTTGAACCACATCTTCGGCGTTCGGATGCTCAATTCAGGAAAATGGCGAACGGCGTCGGGCAAAAGCTTGACCGGTGCATTGATCCCGTGAGCGACAAGGATCCCCGCCTCGCGCGAGATATACGTCCAGTCGTCGGAAATGTGAGAGAAGTCCCGCTGCGCGAGGGCCACGGAAAGCGTCGACTTTCCCGCTCCCGACGCGCCCGCGATCAGTAAACCCTTTCCATGGCGCGACACGCAGGCGCTGTGCAACGGCACCACTCCAACCGTGGTCCCCATCACTCCAACCGTGATCGGTAGCCAGTGCGCATTCCAAAGGTCTTGATCGACCGCAGACGCCCTCGACACCGCGGCGGTCACCTGCCTTCGAAAGAGGTCGAACGCAAAGACTTCGTGGTTCCCAATCGCCACAATGACAACATGATGCAGTCCACGAAAATGAGTCTGCGTTTTTACATCCCGCTCACACGGCATAGACGGGTCGAGCAGGACGTTCATCTCGAATGTCCGAGAAGAAGGCTCCTTGGGTGAGCACCGCCATGGCGCCACAGCCGAAAGAATGTCCTCGGAATTCGTTGCAAATGCACAATGTGTGCCCGCGATCCCCAGGTCCGCCCGCAACGGAAGCACTGCCCGATTGACTGAATGCAATTTCGCCATATAGTGCTCGACTGTAACGCGAAAACGAGTCTGGCGATTGTTGTGGGCGAACAAATGACAGGTCGGTGACATGCCCGTGACAAGTCTAAGGGGGTCCAAAAGTACTTTCGGTGGCGCAGAGGAAAATGGACCGCTGAATGTCGAAGAAGGTAGTTTTTTTCTTTCCTTCGTTTGCGAGTAGTGACGCTACAGCTCCCCTGGGAATTCTGGCAGTCGCTACGCCGTTGTTGCGCGCCGGCTATTCGATCAAGCTCATCGACTCGACCATTACCCCAAATTTCAAGAAGCGTGTACTCGAAGAAGTAAAAGACGCGTTGTGTTTGGGTATCTCGCTCGTCACGGGCCCGATGATTCGGGAAACCGTCGAAATCGCCCGCGCCGTCAAGGAGTGGAACCGAGACTTTCCGGTCATCCTCGGGGGCTGGCATCCTTCGCTGCTTCCGAAGCAGACACTCGAAGCTGACTACATCGACATCGTCGTGCGCGGCCAAGGCGAAGAAGCCCTCCTCGACGTGGTCCAGCACATCGAGAATCGTGCGCCAATGGACTTGGTCCCCGGCATCGGGTTCAAGCGCGATGGCAAGCTGATCTTCACCACCGAGCGCCCGTTGCATCCCATCACCCAATCTCCACCAAAGGCGTATCACATCGCCGATTTCGACGCCTACGAACGAGTCTGCGGCCGCCGGTGGGCGATGTACATCTCCAGCCTCGCGTGCCCCTACAACTGCTCGTACTGTACGAACGCCGGCGTTTACGGCCGCAAATGGAACGCTCTTCCCGCTGAGCAGTTCGTCGAAGAAACCATCGACCTCACTCGCCGCTACGGCCTTGAGCTTCTATGGGTCGTCGACGATAACTTCCTGGTCGATCTCGATCGCGCTCGCGAAATTGCAGACGGCTTGGTCCGTGGCGGCGCAGACTTTCGTTGGAGCATCCAGGCCACAACCAACCTCACCTCCCGCCTCAGCGTCGAGGATCTAAAGCTTCTGCGCCGAGCCGGCCTCCAGCAGATCTGTCATGGAGCCGAATCCGGCTCGCAAAAGATGCTGAAGCTCATGAACAAGGGCTTTCAGAATTTCGACACCATCTACGAAACCGCCCGCCGCTGCCTGGCCGCCGACATTCGCCCATCCTTTAACATCATTTTCGCCTATCCCGGTGAAGGCCCGAGCGAACGTCGCCAGACCATTAATTTCATCATGGACATGTGCCGTCGCCATCCCGGCGCCGAGTTCTGGACAAATATTTTTACGCCGTACCCGGGTGCTCCTGTCATGGAGCGTGCTGAGGAATATGGTATCGACGTTCCGAAGTCGTTCGAAGGCTGGGCCGATTTCTTCCCGCGCTACACCACGCTTCCGTGGCTCAAAGGCGGTGATCATCGCCGTCTTCAGGTGATGCGCGACTACCTGCGCCTGGCCTTCGATCGCATTCCGATCAGCGCCGATACGCGCAGCCGCTCGACGCGCCTGATCCAGAAATCGTTCTCATTTCCTGCGCGATGGCGCCTCGATCACGACGTCTACGCGATGCCGGTTGAACTGTGGCTCAACGAGAAACTCAAGAAGCGCACTGCCGCCGCCAAGCCCGCCGTAGACGCAAAACGTCTCGAACCCGCAACTTCGGGGGCTGCGTGCTGAGCAAGGGCAAGGTCGTTCTCTTTTATCCACCTTACGAGGGCGATCCCCTTGGTGCGCCTCTGTGCCTGCTCAGCCTTGCCGCGCCGCTACTCGCCGAAGAATTCGAAGTCTGCATCATCGATGCCGCAATCGTTTCCGATTGGGAGACCCGCATCCTTCGAGAAGTCCGCGATGCGCTCTGCCTCGGCGTTTCCGTTCTGACCGGTCCGATGATTCGCGGCGCCATTCGAATCGCCAAAAGTGTGAAGGCGGCCAATCCCAATTTCCCAGTGATTTTCGGCGGCTGGCACCCGAGCCTCGTCCCCGGCCAGACGCTCAACGAACGTTATGTAGACGCCGTCGTGCGCGGTCAGGGCGAACTAACTCTGCTCGAAATCGTGCAGCGACTGGCAGCGGGGAAGCCGTACAACGATGTTGCCGGGGTTTCGACCAAGCCGTTCGGTCTCACGCAGCATTCGCCCGAGCGTCGCACCGCACTGCTCGACGATCTTCCCACGCCGGCGTTCCAGCTGACCGACTTCGACGCCTACGAGCGCGCGTCTGGGATTCGAAAGCTCGCCTATGCCACCAGCGTCGGCTGCCCCTACGCCTGCAACTACTGTACCGATATGGTTTTCTACAAGCGCAAGTTCAACGCGCTCACCTCCGAACGCGTCGTAAATGAAGTGACGGATCTCGTCGATCGGTATCGAATCGAGGAAGTCGCGATGCTCGATTCGAATCTGCCTGTCGATTGGCGTCGTGCCGTCGCGATCGCGCAGGGATTTCTCGACTCCGGATTGCATTTCGAATGGACGTTCCAGGCGTCCACCGATTTTCTCTGCCGCATGAGCGACGACGACGTTCGAATGCTTGGTGCCAGTGGCGTCACCCACATGGGCTTCGGCACCGAGTCCACATCCGCCGACGTCCTGAAATTGATGAACAAGCGCCACCAGCACCTCAACGAAATGTACGACACCGCCCGCAAGGCCGCGCTCGGCGGCATTCACGTCACGTTCAATCTGATTTTTGGCTACCCCGGTGAGACCGAGGCCAACCGCGTCGAAACCCTCGCGACCATGAGCGACATCGCGCGCGAATTCTGGAACGTCAGCTTCTCGCCAAATATTTTCACGCCATATCCGGGAATCCCGATATGGCCGCAACTCAAAGAGCTGGGCATGCGCGAGCCCGAGACGCTCGCTGAGTGGATTGAACTGCCGCTCGGAAAGAAACCGCTTCCTTGGCTCCAGGGCGACGAGTTGGCGCGTCTCCGCAAAATGCTCGAGTTTTTCTTGCTCAACAATCAACTCCGTAAAGCCACCCAAAAACATCCGGGCTTGCGCCAGGGGTTGCGCCGCGCGCTCGGAGCTCCGCTTCGGTGGCGCATTCGCGCAAACAAATACTCGTTTCCGTGGGAACTGTGGGTCGCGCGGTCGTTCGAAAAAGTCGTCACGCGCCGCTCTCTGCTCACAGGCCAGCCGCTAAGCACCAAGGTGAGCGAAGTATGCTGAAGCTTGTTTCAAGATGCACGCCGACGATGCCACGCCGGAGACAATTCCGTGGCTGACGTCCTCCTCACGCATTCCTATCACCTTCCGTACGACCGCAAGCAGGTGCGGAAGATGCAGCCGTATCCTCCGCTTGGAACGCTGTATGCGGCGAGCGTTCTGCGACAGCAGGGAATCGCCGTCGCAGTATTCGATTCGATGCTGAACGAGCCCGAATCCGGATTTATCCAAGCGCTTCGAGCACATACGCCCCGGATCGTGGCGATCTATGAAGACGACTTCAACTTCCTCACCAAAATGTGTCTGACCCGCATGCGCGACGTCGCCTTTCACATGATTTCTGAGGCGCGCGCTGCGGGCGCCGTTGTCATCGTTCACGGATCGGACGCCACGGATCACGCGATCGACTACCTTCGTCACGGATGCGAATTCGTTATCGCTGGCGAAGCGGAACACGCGCTCTTGGAAGTTGTCACCGCGATACGCGAGGACCGCGACGCCGGCGACATCGAGGGCGTCGTCACCTTGCGCCACGCGGGCGACCGAGAAGTGATGCAAAAGCGAGCGGCTGCACGCCCGCGATCATTTGCAGGCTATCCGGTCCCAGCCCGCGACCTGATCGATCTCGAAAAGTATCGCCACGCTTGGAAATCGACGCACGGGACCTTTTCGCTAAACATTATCGCCAGCCGCGGCTGCCCCTTCCGCTGTAACTGGTGCGCCAAGCCGATCTTCGGGGACTCGTTTCATTCGCGCCCCGCCGATGAAGTTGCCGAAGAAATGCTGCACCTCAAACAGCACTACGGCGTCGAACATCTCTGGTTCGCCGACGACATTTTCGCGCTCAACCGACACTGGACCGAGCAATTTGCCCGCGAGGTCGAAAGGCGCAACGCGAAGATCCCTTTCAAAATCCAGGCGCGCGCCGATCTGCTGACTCCCGACACCGTGCACTCCTTGAAACGCGCAGGCTGCGCCGAAATCTGGATGGGCGTCGAGTCCGGCTCGCAAACGATTTTGGACGCCATGGACAAAGGCCTTCTGGTACAAGAAGTTGTGTCCGCCCGTCAGCACCTCCGCCGCGAGGGAATCCGCGCCTGCTACTTCCTCCAGTTTGGCTATCCGGGCGAAACCTGGGAAGACGTCCAGAAGACGATCAATCTCGTTCGCGACACGCGGCCCGACGACATTGGAGTCTCCTTCTCTTATCCGCTTCCAAACACGCGATTTTACGAGCGCGTCCAACAACAACTTGGTTCGAAACAAAATTGGTCCGACAGCGACGATCTCTGCGTCATGTTCAAAGGCGCTTATAGCGATGTCTTCTATCGCGCCGTGCGCGACGCGCTCCACGCCGAAGTCGATTCGTGGAGACCAGCCGCCAAACCGCAAGATTCGAAAGAACTCGACCGCCTTTGGAAGCGTGTGAATCTACTCGAACCCATCAGTCGCAACGCCGACGCCACAAGCCTTTCGAACGCTGCAACTCATTCCTCCTACTCCGATTCGCAACCGACCAGTCGGTTTGTCCCGCTCCAAGGCCTGCTCACGCCAGCCGGAGAAGCCTGAGATGCCCGATCTTCTCCTCACCCACGGGTATTTTCTCTTCGACGATCCCAAAGAGTTGAAGATCATGAAGCCCTACGTGCCACTCGGCATCCTCTATATATGCTCGCACCTGCGCAGCAAAGGCTTCGACGTCGAAGTGTTCGACACAACGTTCTCCAGTCTTCCCGATTTGACGCGGCGTCTCGAAACCGAAACACCTTCCGTGCTGGGCGTTTATGCCAACCTGATGACGCGCAAAAAGGTCGTCCAGATCATGCAAATCGCGCGCGCTGCTGGATGGAAGGTTATCGTCGGCGGTCCTGAGCCCGGCGCATACGTTCGCGAATATCTCGACAACGGCGCGGATGTCGTCGTACTTGGCGAAGGCGAAGTCACGATGGAGGAGTTGCTCGTCGCTATCAAGGAGGGATCCGCCACGTCACTCGCCAGGGTTGAGGGGATCGCATTCCTCGACGATGGCCGCCTGCATCAAACTCCGCCCCGCGGCCAGATTCCCGACCTCGATTCGCAGCCATGGCCCGCCAGGGACGCAATCGACGTGGGACGCTATGTCAAAACCTGGCGCGATAATCATGGCAAAGGCTCGCTCTCGTTCATCACGGCGCGTGGCTGCCCCTATAAATGCCGCTGGTGTAGCCACCAGGTCTTTGGCATGACCCATCGCCGCCGCAAGCCGATCGCAGTGGTCGATGAAGTCGAGTGGCTGCTCTCGGAATACCACCCCGACATGGTTTGGGTCGCTGACGACGTCTTCACCATCCATCACGGCTGGCTCCGACAGTACACCGCCGAGATGCGCCGGCGCGGCTTGCGTATCCCCTTCGAATGCATTTCGCGCGCCGACCGTTTAAACGAAGACGTCACCGACCTCTTGGCTGAGCTCGGATGTTTCCGCGTCTGGATCGGCTCGGAAAGCGGGTCGCAGCGCATCCTCGACGCGATGGACCGCGGCGTGACCGTCGCGCAGGTTCAGTCCGCGGTTTCGGCATGCAAGACGCGCGGCATTCAAACCGGCATGTTCCTAATGTGGGGCTACGAAGGCGAAGAGCTGCAAGACATCGAAGCCACCATCGAGCACGTGAAGCGCTCCGATCCCGATATTTTCTTCACGACGGTCGCCTACCCGATCAAAGGAACTCCATACCATGGCCGCGTCTCCGAATCGTTGATTCAACTGAAACCCTGGAACGAGACCTCCGATCGCGAAATTGAAATGCGCGGCCGCAAACCCACTCATTTCTACGAATCCGCCGACCGCTTGCTGCGAGATGAAGTCCAGCTCGCCCGCATGAAGCGTGGTGCTGCCACCGACATCTCGGAACGTGAACTTCGTTTGCGAATCCAAGCCTCGCGCCAAACCCTTTACGGCAACAACGAGTCGGTCGACGCATGACCCCCTCTACCTCATTTGAATCGCGGATTCTGCTGGCTCCACCAGCGTCGCAGGCGTCGGATGTTGCCACTGCGTTCGATCGCATGGCCGACACGTATGACTCCAGCTTCACCGATTCGCTGATCGGTCGCGCTCAGCGCAACGTTGTCTGGAATTCTTTGTCCAAGACTTTTCGCGCAGGAGGTCGCGTCCTGGAACTCAACTGCGGCACCGGCGAAGACGCTCTGTTCCTTGCAAAGCGCGGAGTTTCGGTCCTGGCCTGCGACGCCTCTCCGAATATGATTGGCGTTGCACAGCGTCGCAAAGCGGTCGAAGCAAACGATGCGTCTCTCGATTTCCAGGTCTTGCGAAACGAAGAACTCGGCAAGATCTCACCAACCGAAGCCTTCGACGGCGTTTTCTCAAATTTCTCCGGCCTGAATTGTGTTGAGGACACTTCATGCGTCGCACGGCAGCTCGCGCACCTGGTGAAGCCCGGCGGCAAAGCTTTGTTCTGTCTTTCGACGCGCGTTTGCTTGTGGGAGATGGCGTGGTATGCCGTCCACGGAAATTTCAAGAAGGCATTTCGCCGCGTTCGCGGCACGACACTAGCCCGGCTGAATGATCTCTCTATTCCCGTCTGGTATCCGACAGTTAGCGAGATCCGTCGCTCGTTCGCTCCCTTCTTCCAACTTAACTCAATTCAAGCGGTTGGCCTCTTCGTGCCGCCCTCGTACATCGAGCCTTGGGCGCAGCGCTACCAATCGATCTTCCACAAGCTCGAAGCGATGGACCGATGGTTCTCCTCGTTCCCGCTTTTGCGGTCGCTCGGTGATCACATGTTGCTCGAATTCCGGACTACCGAAGCACCGGCGTCCACTCCATCCACTACAGCAGCCGAATCGACTTCGCGATGATCATTCTCTACAATCCGCGGTCCACCCGGCCAAGAAACCGCCGTATGCCTCTCTCCGTCCTCGCGCTGGGCGCGGCGCTGGAAGGGAAAGAACAATACGAAATCGTCGACGGCAACCTCGACGAAAATCCGACGCAAACCATTTCGCGCCTGATCCAACAAAACAACATCGAGATGTTTGGCGTCACGGTTATGCCCGGTCCTCAGATGGCCTCAGCGCTGGAGACGTCGCGCGAAATTCGCCGTCTGCATCCGAAAGTTCCGATCGTTTGGGGCGGCTACTTCCCGTCGATCTACAGCGACGCCACGCTGAATGCGAAATATGTGGACTACGCGGTCCGCGGCCAGGGCGAAGACACTCTGCTCGAATTGCTCGAAGCCTTCCGCGGCCAGCGCAAATTCGAAACGATCGCCGGCCTCTCGTTCAAGGACATCTTCGGCCTGCACCGCCACAATCCCGAACGCCCAATGCAGGGCCCCGATGCCTTTCCCTGGATGCCGTTTCACAAAATTCCCGTCGAGAAATATCTTCGGCCCTCTTTCTTCGGCAAGCGCACCGCCGTGCATCACGCAAGCATAGGCTGTCCCTTCAAATGCAGCTTCTGCGGCATCCACGCGGCCTACGGCAATCGCGAACGCATGGAAAGCCCCGCGCGCACCGAAGCGATCCTGCGCCACCTCGTCACGCAATACGGCGCGGACTCGGTCCAGTTCTACGACATGAACTTCTTCCTCCGCGAAGATCATGCCAAGGAATTGTGCGAGCGCATCGCTCCGTTGAACCTCCACTGGTGGTGCGAAGGCCGCATCGACATCGTCAACAAATATTCCGACGAAACGCTAGCTGCCATCCGCCGCGCAGGCTGCACGATGATTTTCTTCGGCGCCGAGTCCGGTTCCGACTGGGTCCTCAAAGAGATGGAAAAAGACATCACCACCGAGGAAACCCTGAACCTCGCCAAGCGAATTCGTCAGTTCGATATCATTCCGGAATTCTCCTTCGTGATCGGAAATCCCCGCGACCCCGAACGCGACACGCGCGAGACGCTGGGCTTCATCCGTACCATCAAGCGCATCAATCCGAAATCCGAAATCATCATGTATCACTACACTCCCGTGCCGCAGCGCACCGAAATGTACGGGAAGATCGACGGTCAAATCACGTTCCCGACAACTCCCGACGAATGGGCCACCAAGCGATGGATGGATTTCACGGTTCGAATCAATCCGAACACGCCATGGCTAGCGCGGAAAACAAAAGACCTCATCGACAATTTCGAAACCGTCGTCAGCTCGCGCTGGCCCACGGTGCAAGACATCCGCGCTCCCCGGTGGAGCCGCGTGCTGCTTAAAACTCTCAGCGCGTGGCGCTACTTTGCTCGAATCTACGCGCATCCAAAGGAACTCCGTTGGGCGCATCAATTCATCAACCTGCGCAAGCCGAAGGCCGAGAGCCTCTAGCCTCACAGGCTTCGGCTCGTCGCACTCGTTCTGCGCTCAGCGCGCCTCCCCTCTCCGCCAAAGAGGCGTATCGCGATGCGTCCCGCGTCTACGACTCCGAGCCCAACCCCATGCTTTCGCTTGAGCATCGCTATGTCGAGTGCCTCTTGCCGCGCATCGAAGGACTCGACGTCGTCGATCTCGGCTGCGGCACCGGTCGATGGCTCAAGCGCCTTGCATCTGGCTCCCCCCGTTCTCTAGTCGGCATCGATGCCTCCGCCGAAATGCTTAAGATCGCAAAGCGCAAACTCTCCGACGATGCCCGCCTGGTTCTGGCCGACTGCGAAAATCTCCCGCTGCATCGCGCTTCGATCGATTTCATCGTGTCGTCATTCGTCGCCAGTTATTTCGATAATTTTCCGTCCGCCGCCACACAAATGCGCCGAATTCTGAGGCCAGGCGGTTCCATCATTCTCACCGACGTGCATCCCGCCACATCCACGGCTCTGGGTTGGCGCCGCGGCTTCACCGTCGACGGTAAATTCACAGAGATCACAACACGCCCTCGCCCGATCGAAGAGATCACGAGCACATTCGAATCACTCGGACTGAAATCTCAACTCATCATCGAACCGCAATTCGGCGATCCCGAATACGCCATCTTCGAACGAGCAGGGAAGCTAGCTTCCTTCAAATCGGCAGAACGCCTTCCGGCAATCTACATATTGCTTCTGTATCTGCCACCTTCCGGTAGAGCGTCCCGTCGCGAGACCGCAGCCAAACCTCTGCGAGAAAACGCACTAAGTACCATCGTAGGCGCCAAACTCGGGCTCGGGCCGCACGAAGTTGTTGGCGCAGACATCTCCATCTCCGACCACCGAATGGCGCGTATCGCAACCGGCACCCAGCCCCCGAAAACCGCAGCTCCGTCCAGTAAACACACCCTCGACCTACAAGGCTTCCTGATCCTCCCGGGCCTGGTAAACACCCACGACCACCTCGAATTCGCGCTCTTCCCGCGCCTGGGCAAAGGCGGCTACCAGAATTTCGTAGAGTGGGCGGACGACATTCATCATCCGGACTCATCTCCGATCCGCGAGCATCGCGCCGTTCCAAAGTCAACACGGCTGTGGTGGGGTGCCATTCGAAATCTCCTCTGTGGCGTCACCACCGTGTGTCATCACAATCCCTACGACGAAAGGGTTTTCAGCGACAATTTCCCCGTTCGAGTCCTCCGCGACGTTTCCTGGGCGCACTCGCTGCCGATCGATCCCGACGTCGCCGCAAAAAAGAAACGCGCGACCCCCGGCCAACCCTTCATCCTTCACCTCGCCGAAGGCGTCGATTCGAAAAGCGCCACCGAGCTTTCCCGTCTCGCCGCCGCCAAGGCTCTCGATACCGACACCGTCGTAGTCCACGGCCTCGCTCTCGACCAACCCGACTTTCAAGCGCTAAACGCAGCAGGTGCCGCGCTGATCTGGTGTCCCACATCGAATGTGTTCCTGTTCGGCCGCACTCACTCGCGCGACACAATCGCCAACCTCGCGAGCGTCGCGCTAGGCAGTGACTCACCACTCACCGCCCAAGGCGACCTTCTGGACGAAGCGCGTTACGCCGCGTCAACGATCGGCCTGACCCCGGACGAGATCTATCCGCTCATTACCACGCAAGCCGCCGCCGTCTTGCGCCTCAAACAAGGCGAAGGAACCCTCCGCATCGACTCCCTGGCAGATTTCATCGCCGTCCGCGACAACGGCCAATCGCCGGCGAACCGCTTGGCCGCGCTGACGTATCGCGACGTAGAACTGGTAGTGATCGGCGGCCGCGTCCAACTCACATCCCCATCCCTCGCAAATCGCATCCCCACGTCAGCCAAGCTCGGCCTCCACCCGCTCGACATCGAAGGCGAAATCCGCTGGATCCGCGCGCCCCTCCGCCGACTCTTCGCCGAAGTGCGCAAACATCTTCCGGGCGACGTCAAACTGGGTGGAAGGACGGTATGCTATGCCCGGCCGCACTGACCTGATCGCCATCGCTCCCATGGCCGCCGCCACACAGCATCCGCAGATAGGCAAAACTGAACACCGCATCACGCACTTGCCGGTGCTGGTGCTTCATGCTCACACCTCATGCAACTGCCGCTGCATCATGTGCGACATCTGGAAGACCAATGAATCGCGCTCGCTCCAGCCGGCCGACCTCGAACCCCATCTCACCTCCATCCGCCAGCTCGGCACACGCTGGGTCGTCTTCTCTGGCGGTGAAGCATTACTCAATCGCGAGTGGCCGCAACTCTGCGCCATCCTCAAATTCGAAAATATCCGCCTCACCCTCCTCACAACCGGCCTTCTGCTGCAAAAGCAAGCCACTCAAATCGCCGAGAGTTTCGACGACATAATCATTTCTCTGGATGGACCAGAACGCATCCACGATGAGATACGCGGCGTCACCGGAGCATTCCGTCTCATTGAACAGGGAATCGTTGCGATTCGAAAGCTGCGCCCAACATTCAACATCACCGCGCGCTCGACAGTCCAAAAAGCAAATCACGCGCACTTCCGCGACACCGTCGCCGCAGCAAAAAGCCTAAACCTGAACGGCATCTCGTTTCTCGCCTCGGACCTGACTTCCGAAGCCTTCAACCGCGCGACGCCCTGGACGGAAGATCGCCAGACTCAAATCGCCCTTTCATCCAGCGAGACTCAGGTGCTCGAATCCGAAATCGACAAACTTCTCGAGGAAAATGCCGCCGACATTGCCACAAGATACATCGCCGAGTCCCCCGACAAACTCCGCCTTATCGCCCGCCATTTCCGTGCCCACCTTGGCTTAGATACCACCGAGTCTCCGCGCTGCAACGCCCCGTGGACCTCCGCTGTCATCGAAACCGATGGCTCCGTCCGCCCCTGCTTCTTCCATCGCCCCATCGGCAACATCCACAGCGCACCGCTGGAAGAGCTGCTCAACGGCAACGATGCTCTCCATTTTCGCGCAAGCCTCGACATCGCCACGAATCCCACCTGTAATCGCTGCGTCTGCTCTTTGAACTATCGCGGTTGAGCCAAATTCTTGGAGCGCTTTGCATCCAAGGCAGGCTTCTTGCTTTCGTCGACGCTTCCGCTCTCTTGAGCTTGGTCACCGCTGTATATCGCGGGTTCGCCGAGGCTCCCCGCCGCCGGAAGATGCCGAATGTACAGTACCGTCCCCCAAATTTCTTCGTTCGTCAAAATCCCCTTGGAAGCCGGCATGCCAGAAGGGGAGACGCCGTTCTCGATTATCGATTTTAGCTGTCCGTCCGAATACGATTGAACATTCCCTGAGGCGAGCGACGGAATCGGCGGCGACATCGTCCCGGCAAAGGGCACGCCGGTATTCTGTCCGTCCAGTCCGTGACACGCGACGCAGTAGTGGGAAAAAGCAGTCTTGCCATCGCCAATATTTTCAGACGAAGCCGGCAATGGATTCTTCTCGCTCCGATTGCCAACCGTCACCCAATGCTTCGCGCGCGTCACGATCGCCGTCTCGATCTTGCCAGGGGGCGTCGCCTTGCAACCGCCGCCGACGCCAGCGCAGCAAGCAAGCACAGTAAACGCCGCTATACGTATCTGGCCCATGGATCGGCCGTGCCCGTCGACAATTCTCCGGCTCATTCGACGACGTGGACCGTAAAGATCATCGACCCGTGTCCCTTGCCGCAAAAGTGCGCGCACCTACCTTGAAATGTGCCAACGGTTTGCGGTGTGACGTTGACGTCTTCCTCTTTGCCTTTCTTGATATCCGTCTTCACTCCCAGCTCAGAAATCACCAAGCCGTGTGTCACGTCGGTCGACGTCATCGCAATGGTCACCGGCTCTCCCTTTTTGATCGTGATTTCGCTCGGAGAAAACGAAAACTGGCTCGCCACGACCTCAATTTTCTGAGCCGTGGGCTTAGCTTTGCTCTCGTCAACGCATAGAGCTGCTGTCAACGCGAGCGCTCCAACAGCGACTACTCCAATTCTGGCCTGCAAATTCATCTTTCCTGCTCCCTTTGTTGGATTCCACTTCGAAGAAGGGGCGTCGTCCCAATGGGACTCGGTTCGTCTGATCTTCGGTTCCGCAAACTGCAATAACCGGCATCTTTTTGTCCCGATCAAGCACCTTTCGGATTTCAGTGTGACGCTCCGCAGCGGGGTCAAATGTCATCTCTACGTTAAAGCGCCGTCACGTTTCTGCATTTAGCAAACATTAGAAGACTCCGATTGCCGCAATTTCGTTTGAAAGAAATCGAGCTAACTCCAGTCTGTCTCGACCTTTCGCGACTGTTTCGCATAAACATGACTCTTGCGTGACTTTCGCGTGACATCGAACTTCGTCGCCATCGCTACCCTGAATGTGTTCTTAACTCTAGGGAGAGTACGTGCGAATCGGTCGAACACCACAAGTCGTACCATTTCTCAGACCTGCGACGCGCCACCAGCGCTGCGGTCACAAGTCATCACAAATCCTTCCTCGAATTGCGCTCGCAACGCTCTTGTTCCTTACCGCCGCGGTTGCTGCCTCGGCGCAAAGCAACACTCCGATCATCTCGGGCGGCATCCAGTACGAAAACGCGACGGCCGGCGGCGCAACATCATTCGCACCCGCAATCAGCCCCGTTGTAACGATCCCCATCGGCGATCGCTGGCTCATCGAATCGCGCGCCACGTTCGAAGAGCTCATCTTTCGCGAAGACGGCACCACTGGTCCATATCACGCCGTCACGTTTTCCAGCATCGACTACCTTCAGCTCGATTACCTCATCAATTCCCACGTGACGCTCGTCGTCGGCGATTTCCTTACGCCATTCAACATCTACAACGAACGAATCGCTCCGATCTGGATCCACAATTTCAACGACGCTCCGCTCATCGCTGGCATCGGCACACGCACCACCAGCTCGAGCGAAGGCGCCCAGTTGCGCGGTGTTGCAGTTGACCACAAAAACTGGCAGCTCAACTATTCCGCCTATTTCTCCACCCTCGTAAACGCGCATCAATTCGGTTCAGGCAGGACCGCCGGGGGGCGCGTCGGCGTATTCGTGCCCAGTCGTCGCCTGGAGGTTGGATTCTCGTATCAACGGTTTCTGCAGGACCTACACCTGAACTCGATCGGCACTTACGTCGTCTGGCAGCCGCCATCCACTCCGCTTGAAGTCCGAGCCGAATACGCGCACAGCCGCGGCGGCCAAGGCTATTGGCTCGAGGGTGCTTATCGCCTCTCGCACCTTCGTGGCCCCGACAGTTGGATCGGCCGTCTCCAGCCGATCGCGCGCGTCCAGCAGTTCTATATCGGTACGCCTTCTCCCGGCGATGCTAATCCGACCGTCGATACGCAGCGCGTCGACTTCGGTCTCAACTACTACCTTCCGCACAACATCCGCGCCAACGCCAGCTACGGGCGCCAGTTCAGCTCGCTCGGCAATTTCAACGTCTGGGAACTTCAGCTCACGTATCGCTTCTTGTTCCCTCTGCTTCCAGGAGGCTCGAAGTGAAAAAGCTTCTGTTCGCTTGCGCACTCGTATCTGCACTTCTCGTCGCCGGCTTCACTCGCGCCCAGCAGAATTCGAACACGCCACAACAATCCGCAAAATCGAAAGCCGCCGCCACCTCCACCTCGTCCACCGAAAGCGATGAGGGTGAGAAGCGATTCAAACTCCAGTGCGGCCGTTGCCACGTCGCGCCCGAAAGCCTATCCCCGCGCGAAGTAAGAGCCGTCGTCCGCCAGATGCGCGTCCGCGCCAACCTTACCGCCGAAGACGAGCGGCTGATCCTCAAGTATCTGGCGCCCTGACCGATCGCGGGGCTAGAATCCTCACCGATGCCCGCGCCTCCACTTTCCGTCGTTCTCAGCCTCGGAAATGGCTCGTGGCAAGCCCAACTTCCACAAGCGCTGATCGAACGCGGCGCTCTCCGTCGCCTGCTCCAGTTCCAGCCCGATCTTGAAATCTTCGAGCCAAACGGCCACGGCGGTCTGCAATCAGTCAAACGCTACAACTTCAATTCCGCCAGGCAAACCGCATGGGCGCTCTGGACGCGCATGCCCGGCAAGAAACATTCTCGTTTGCCGGTCGTTGCCAACGCATGGTTCGCTGATCGCTCCGCCTCGCGGTGGGCCACGTCCGGCAATATCTTTCACGCTTGGACCGGAATGTGTCTCGCCAGCTTGAAAGCCGCCGGAAAAAAAGGCGTCGCTACCGTCGTCGAACATCCGATGTTGCATCCGCGATCTTGGCAGCGCGAAGTCCTCGCCGAATGCGACCGCTTCGGCATTAAGCTTGCCGAGTGTCCTGTAGTCCTGCCGCAACGTCTGATCGATCGCATCGAGCGCGAATTCGCCGAGTGCGACGCGATCGCAGTTCTCTCGAAAAGCGCGCGCCGCAGTTTCGAGTCATTCCCGTACGCAAGCAAAGTCAGGGTCATCGCCCCGGGCGTCGATGAAAAACTGTTCTCGCCACGCGTCGAACCTTCGAAAGATTCAACCTTCCGTGTCTGCTATGTCGGCCGCATCGAAGTCGCAAAGGGAATTGTCTACCTTCTGCAAGCATGGAAGAAACTCGCGCTAGCCAATGCCGAACTTGTTCTCGTCGGCGACTTTCACCCCGAAATGAAAGCGCTCATGCGAGACAACGCAACGCAACATGTACGTCTCCTCGGCAGGCTCCCGGCTCACGAAGTCGCCGCAATCTACCGCCAGTCAAACCTTTTTGTATTTCCGTCCGTGAACGAGGGCTTCGGTATGGTGATCCTCGAAGCGATGGCGTCTGGCCTTGCTGTGATTGCCGCAAAGGGAACTGGCGCCGATGATTGCGTCACGCATGGACGTAACGGTTTGATCGTTCCGTCGCGAGACCCCGGAGCGCTCGCCGAATCACTTCAGTGGTGCCACGATCATCCACAAGACGCGCAAGCGTTGGGCAAAGCCGCTCGCGCCACGATCGAATCCGCCTTCACCCGGTCGCATTACAACCGCCGCATCATCGAACTATATTCGTCGCTTCTGCCACCCACTCAGTAACGCCGGCGCAATATTGCTCCGGTCATTCGCCGCCAATCGCAGCCCGGTACAACGCCGGCAACCCGATCCCTCTCTGGCAGTCGCTTGTAAACAAAATTGCCTTCGAATCCATCTCCCACGCCGGGGCCCGGTTGCTACATTTGCCGCCGGCCAGCAACTCCTCGCTTCGGTTCACTACATTCCGTAACCAAATCTGTCTGGCGCCCGGTACTTTCTTTTCGAACGCAACCCATTTCCCATCCGCCGACGCTACCGAAGTCAGCGCATCTGGATCATTTCCGACCGAAAGTCGCCTCGCATCCGATACATCTCGCGAGCTTCTCGTTGCCGGATCGAACTCCATCAACTTCGCCCGGCCGTGACTCACCAATTCGAAATACACCGCTCCATCTCCCACCGGCATTGCTGTCGGTTGAAAAGCCTGCCCGCTATAGACCAGCTGCTCGCTCGCGCCGTCGCGCATCCACAACAACACGTACCGCGCATCGGCAATCACCTGACAAAAAATCCCCGCCGATGTGACCGCAATCGACTGCGTCAACAACACCGTCGAGTCCCGCCCCAGAGGAACCTGTTCGAATCTTCGCCCCGGCTCTGCCCGAAATTCCATCCAGTGTCGCGCCGCGTCCACTGACGCAAGCACCGCGAGCACAACGCCGAGTGCCACTGCCATCCGCGGTCGCAGCGGACTCCAATATTCCGCTCCCACGATCAAATACAAAGCCAAAATGATCCACAACTTCGGAAACGCCGGCGTCCACTCTGGCCTTAGTGGAAATCCCAGCAGCATATACACCACAACGAGCGCCACTCTCTGCCCGACCGTCGCATCCTCCAGGAGCATCACAATTGCAGGCAAGAACAGCAAAAACGAATACGACCCCAGGTTCGGCGCCGCACAAAGCGCCGCCACGATAAACCACGCAAATCCTCTCAAAACCCTCTCCCCTCGTTCGAACGCCATTCCCACTGCCGCAAATCCCAAAATCGACAGTACCGAAAGCGCCCGCAAAAAAAAGAACAGCCACGGCGCATTCCACAGAGGATGGGGATTCAACTCCGGCTCGAACAGCAAAAGATGCCGCAGTAGCGCCGTAAGCGTCCCGTCACCCGGATGATATGGATTGCCCGTCCCCTCGCCGTCCACCGCCCGGGGCAAAATATCACGTAGAAAATAGCTGACGTCGTGCCATCCAAACATCCAGAGCGACAGCGCGCCTCCCACAGCGATCGTTCCCAGCATCCCGGCAACGGCCTTCCAATTCCTCTTCGCCGCGAAATAAATCAAAAACGGTGCCCCATAAAGCTTCAGCACAACTACCGCCCCACAAACGACTCCGCTCGCCGTAAACCACCCGCGCTTCAGGCAATACATCGCCAGCGCGATCAGAAACATCAAAAACACGTAGTACTGCCCGAGGTGAAAGTTCGACTGCAAGGTTCCGTAGCCCGCAAACAGAACCAGCGCCACATATTCGAACGCAATTCCAGTCGTGCTCGAAAGCAGCCAGACCGCTCCGATCAAAAAAACCAGGTTCACCGTCAGCCAGATCCGCTTCGCCGTCTGCACCGGATAGCCCGCCATCGGCACCAGCGGCAGCATCGTCAGCGGCGTCTGCGGAATATAGGTTCCCAGCGGTTCCTCAACTCCAGAAAAATTCATCTGCCGCTGAAACCACGCCCAGTCGTAGTACTTCCGCAGCGGCTCGCCATGCCGCACCAGTACCGCAGCCGTGTAGTAGTTGGGGAAATCGCTTTGGTCGATGTTCCAGCCCTTGTGGAAGGTGCGCCCCAAAAAAAGCGCGAAGCACGCTAAGGCCAGCAAGCGCGCCGCAATGCGAACGTTCATATGGGCCGAGGTACGAGGGGTTGACTCTGTTCCATCGCCGCCACCTCTTCGTCGGTGACAATCGGCCCCTGTTCCAGATAATCCTTATCCAGATTCAAATTCCATAAATCAAAATGCGCTCCTGCCACATTCCGCGCCGCCAGAATCCCCGTCAGCATCGAGTGATCCTGATTGTTGTACCGGTGCATCCCGTTTCGCCCGATCAACTGCAGATTCGGCACGCCATCCAGAAACTCGCGCACCACTCCCAACACGCTCTGATATTCTCGATCGTAAACCGGATAAGCCTTCGCCATTCGAACAACCGCCGCATCCACAACCTGTTCCACGCGCACCAATCCAAGCTGCGCCATCTCCCGCTTCGCCAGTTCAATCAACTCCGCATCCGGCCGGCTCCAGAACGCATCCGACTCATTGCAGAAATATTCCACGCCCAGGCAAGTCATCTCCGGCCCCGGCGTCATCTCCGCGCTCCAATTTTTGTAGTTCTGCACCCGCCCTGCGGTCACGTTCGGATCCTGCAAATAAATCCAGTTGTCCGGAAACACATCCGCGGCTTTCACAATCAGCGCGACGGTCACAAAATCCCTGTAACGCAGTTTCCCAGTAGCGGCCTGCAGCTGCCGGGGCGCCACCGGCGAGAATTTCTCCACCAGATCCCGAATCGCCACGCTGCTGATAAAGTGTGACGCCTCCCACCGCTCCGCACCAGCCTCGACCGCCGTAACCCGCCCCGAATCCCAGCAAACCCGCTCCACCGGCGCGTTCATCACGATCTTCACGCCTCGCTGCTCTACAATCTCCCGCATCCGCGACCACAGCATCCCCGGCCCCAATCGCGGATACTGAAACTTCTTAATCAGCGTCTTGATCTCGTTCCTGGCGCCAGGGATCAATCCATCTCGCACCAGCGACCACAGCGACAACCCTTGAATCCGCTGCGCTGCCCAATCCGCTCCGATCTCCCGGCAGTCCATCCCCCAAACCTTCTCCGTATAGCTCTTGAAAAATGTTTCGAACAGCCGCCGCCCAAACCGATTCGTAACCCAAGTCTCAAAATCCTCCTCGGGCAGCTGCGGAAACGCCCGACGTAAGGCGAAGCTCAGCCCACACCGCAGCGTTTCGATCCACCCAAGCTGCCGAAACGCATCCAGCGGCTCCAGCGGATACCGAAAAAACTTCGATTTGTAATAAATCCGCGACAATCGCGAACAGGCGAGCAGGTCCGTGCTCAAAATCTCGCGCCAAATCTCTTCCACCAGCGACACCTTCGTATAAAACCGGTGCCCGCCAATATCGAACCGAAATCCTTTGTAATCAACCGTGCGTGACAGCCCACCCACAACCGCATCGCGCTCCAGTACGACGCAAGGAATCCCCTGACTCGAAAGCTCGTAAGCCGCCGTCAACCCCGCCGGCCCCGCTCCTAAAATCACCACCGACGTCTCGTTGCCGCCCATCGAACCCACGCTCGCCAGCCCCGACACAAATTCGACACAATTCCGCAACAAACGTACGGGCTGCAAGACCGCCGATTGTCACCACCTCGTCAAGACAAAGTCACAACCTGTAAGCCGCGAATTTCGAACCCATCCCATCGAGGAACAACAGGAGAAGCGATCTGGGGGATGAACGTTATGGAGTGTGGTGCCGCGACCTATATACTCCCGCGCCCCAATTCCAGCGCCCAAGAAAAAGGTAGGCTCCGCCTCACCTGCGCTATCGACAGTACCCCGCCCACCTCGAGTCGATAAGAAAATTCTAATCCAGCCCAGAAAGCCTCAAAGAGGCAACGATCTAGTCCGCCGGCTCACTCACCGGCACCACATGCGCCGCCCGGCTCGGCACCAAACTCCGCACCAATACATACAGCACGGGTATGAACAACAAATTTAGCGTCGTCGCCGCGATCATCCCCCCAAACACCGTCGTCCCCACCGAAATTCTCCCCGCTCGTCCCGCGCCCGTGGCAAACACCAGCGGCACCACGCCCAAAATAAACGCCAGCGATGTCATTAAAATCGGCCGCAACCGAATCCGCGCCGCCTCAATCGCCGCATCCACGATCGACAATCCCTGTTCGCGCAGCTGCTCGGCAAACTCGACAATCAAAATCGCGTTCTTGCTCGACAATCCGATCAGCATCACCAGTCCGATCTGGCAATACACATCGTTCTGCAGCCCGCGCAGCGCCTGCGACCCGATTGCGCCCAGCAACGCTACCGGCACGGCCAGCAGCACGATGAACGGCAGCACAAAGCTCTCATACTGCGCTGCCAGCGTCAGATACACGACCACCAAGCCCAGCCCGAACAACACCGTGGCCTTCCCGCCAGACTCCAACTCCTCCAGCGACAAACCGCTCCACTCGTACGTCATGCCATTCGGCAAAACCTTCTTCGCCAGCGCTTCCATATCCGCAATGCCTTGCCCCGTGCTGCGTCCAGGCGCCGCGTTGCCGTCGATTTCCGCCGACCGAAACAGGTTGTAGTGAGTGATAACCTGCGGATTCGCCGTCTGCTCGATGTTCACCAGGTTATCCAGCGGAATCATCTTCCCGGTGTCCGACCGTAAATAATATTGTCGGATATCCTTCGCCTGCGCCCGGAAGCCCTCGTCCGCTTGCACGTACACGCGATACGACCGGTTGTTGAAATCGAAATCGTTCACGTACACCGAGCCCATGTAGACCTGCAGCGCATCCGTAATCTGGCTGAACGGAACTTGCAAACTCTTGGCTTTCTCGCGATCGATTCGTACCAGATATTGCGGATCGTTCGCCGTAAAGCTCGTGAACAACCCCGTCAAATCCTTGCCCGCATTCCCCTGGGCCACCAGTGTGTTGGCTGTATTCGCAACCGTCTGCAGCGAATTTCGCCCCAGATCCTCAACCTGAAACGAGAATCCGCCAAATTGTCCCAAGCCCTGCACCGCCGGCGGGTTGAACGGCACCACCAGCGCTCCCGGTATCCCAAACAATGGTCCGCGCAGCTTCTGAATCACCGCCTGCGCCGAGTGCTGATCTCCCTTGCGTTGATCGAAGGGCTGCAAGTTCGCATAAATAATCGCGCGGTTCGGCGCGTTACCCGCTTGGCTGAATCCGGCCACTGTAAACGCCGCCGCAATTTCCGGCGTCTTCGCCAGTACCTGCTCCACCTTCGCGCAAATATCGCGCGTATATGTCAACGAAGCTCCTTGCGGCGCTTGAATGATGAACATAATGAATCCCTGATCGTCTTCAGGAATAAACGCGCGCGGAACGATCTGATAAATCCAATATGTCGCACCTAGAACGCCCACAAACACGAGCAATGCCGCAAATCGCCAGCCGATCACATGCCGCACCGTCGTTCGATACGTATTCGTCACTGCCTCGACGGCCCGGTTAAACCACCGGAAAAACACGCCTTGCGCTCGCTCCCGGTGGTGTCCTAGGAAAATCGCAGACAACGCCGGCGTCAGCGTCAGCGCATTAAATGCCGAAATCGAAACCGAAAACGCAATCGTCAGCGCGAATTGCCGGAACAAAATGCCCGTCGTCCCTGGAAACAGCGCCACCGGCACGAACACCGCCACCAGTACCAACGAAGTCGCAATCACCGCACCGGCAACCTCCTTCATCGCCACCGACGCCGCATTGTGCGGCTCGGTAATTCCCTCGGTAATGTGCCGCTCCACGTTTTCAATCACCACGATTGCGTCATCGACGACCAATCCCGTCGCCAGCGTGATTCCAAACAGCGTCAGCGTATTGATCGAAAATCCAAACAGCTTCACGAAAATAAACGTCCCGATCAACGACACCGGGATGGTAATCGCCGGAATAAACGTGCTGCGCCAATCCTGCAAAAACAGATAAATCACCACGATCACGAGCAGGATCGCTTCGACCAACGTCTGCAGCACATCCTTGATCGACTCGCCCACCACCGTCGTCGAATCGAACGCTACCGCATACTTCATCCCCGGAGGGAAATTCTTCGACAGCAGCTTCAATTCCTCTTTGGCCGCCCGATCCACGTCCAGCGCATTCGCGCCCGGCAACTGCGTCACCGCCAGGCCCACCGCATCGTGCCCGTTAAACCGCAGCAGGGACGCGTAGCTTTCCGCTCCAAGGTCCGCCCGGCCCACATCCTTCAGCCGCACCAGCGTCCCGTCCGTCCCCGATTTCAAAACGATGTTGTCGAATTCCGAAGGCTCTGTCAGCCGCCCGACCGCCCGGACGCTGATCTCGTAGGACTGCCCGTCTTTCGACGGCTGCTGCCCAACTTCGCCCGCTGCAACCTGGACGTTTTGCTCGTTCAGCGCCGCCAACACGCCTGTCGCCGTCAGCCCGCGCTGCGCCATCCGCGCCGGATCGAGCCACAACCGCATGGCATACTTCCGCTCGCCAAAAATAATCGCGTCGCCGACTCCCGGCACGCGCTTCACCGCGTCCTTCACATAGATGTCGAGATAATTGCTCAGAAATAGGCTGTCGTATTGCCCGTTTTCGGTATAAACGCCCGCGCCAAACACGAAGCCGCCCAGCTGCTTCGTAATGATCACGCCGGTATTTTTCACGGTGTCCGGCAAACGTCCCAGTGCCTGGCTCACGCGATTCTGCACGTCCACCGACGCCAGATCGACGTTGCGGCTCACATCAAACGTCACCGTAATCTGGCTGGTCCCGTCGTTGCCACTGCTCGACGTGATGTACTTCATCCCCTGCACGCCGTTGATCGCCTGCTCCAGCGGAATCGTCACCGCCGATTCCACGGTCTGTGCGTTCGCGCCGATGTACCCGCTCGAGACCACCACCTGCGGCGGCGCCAGATCCGGAAACTGTGCAATTGGCAGGGAAGGAATCGAAATCGCGCCGCCCAAAATAATCAGCAGCGCGCAAACCGTAGCAAACACCGGCCGTCGTATGAAGAAATCAACGAACAAGTTCTAAGCCCACCTTTTTCGCTTCAAAATTTTCTTTGTCGGATGCCAACCCTCGGTTTGTGGCGGTCGGGCTTCGCTCACCGAGACGCTTACTTTGTCGCTGCCCCATCCTCCGCAACAACTTGCTCCGCGACCGGCGCCCCATCCCGCAAAAACTGCAATCCCGAAGTAATGATGTGATCTCCCGGCTTGATCCCGTCTTCCACCGCATAATCATTCCCAACGGTGTCGCCGAGCTTCAGCAGTTTCTGCCGAGCCACCGTCCCGTTACCTTCCTTCACCGCCAAAAACGCAAAAAACTCGCCATTGATCCGGTTCACCGCCAGCACCGGGATCACCGTGCCCTCATGCGCTCCCCAAACCAACCGCGCCCGCACCTGTTGCGCAATCCGCAGCGAGCCTCGAGAATTCTCTACCGTCGCCTTCGCCAGCACCGTCTGCGTATCGGTATCCACCTGCGACGAAATGAACGTGATCCGCGAATCCGCCAGGTCTTTGCCCGCCGTATCCACCAGATGCACCGGCACACCCAACCTCAAATTCCGAGCCTTGTCGGCCGGCACGTAGATGTACGCTTCCACGGAACCAGGCTCATCCACCGTTGTCAGCAGCGTCGTCACCGCCACGCGGTCGCCAACGCGCACCGGAATGTCGCCGACAATCCCATCCGATGGCGCCGCCACAGTGTAGTAGTGCAATTCCACCTGCTGCGAAGTCACCGCCTGTTCGAGCGACTTCAGTTGCGCCAACGCAGAGTCGTACGTTGTCTGCGCGTTGTCCAAGTCCTGCTTCGGCACCACGCCTGCCTCAAACAATCGCTTCTGCCGGTCCAGTTGCACCCTCGCGTAGTTCAGGTTCGCTTCCTGCGCCACCCGCGTCGCTTCCTGGCTGCTCACCGTAGCCTGCTGCTTCAGCGGATCGATCTGCAGCAGCGGCTCGCCCGGTTTCACCCGGTCGCCCGACTTCACAAAGATCTTCGTGATCTGCCCCTCGACTTGTGGATTGATCGTCGCCGAATGCCGCGACTTCAGCAGCGACAAATACTCCGTCTCGTCCGGAATCTTCTGAGACTTGGCAACCTCCACCTGCACCGGCATCGCCTGCATCCCGCCAGCAGCCGCCGGATCGCCCGCCGATGTCTTCCCGCACCCCGCCGTCAACGCGGTGAGCGCGGCGAGCCCAAGCAGCCCCGCGCCGCAAAACGACATGCGCACCCGATCAACCTGATTTGTTTTTGGATTTAGTCCTGGACGCCACATCACGAGCACATCTCCCTGGAGCCGACACCGCTCGGCGGTATCCACCAATTCTACTTGAACTTAGCCGGCCTGCACCCACTATCGACACACACCCGAAGTGACTCACTTAGACGCCACCAACAAAATTCCGTTACTTTTATATGGACTGCGGCGCCCCGGCGCCGCCTTTCCGGTCTAACCCAACCCAATCGCACAATGGAGGGTTAACTAGACGCGTCGCGCCGTCGTTTGTCGAGGCGTCGTTTCAGCGCGCCCACGATCACCGCGTCTTGCATCAAACCTGGTTTCCCCCCGCCTCGCACGAAATCCTTGTCAGGTGCCCACCCTCACTTGAGAACAGTGAGTGCACGCCCCGCTAATACATATCCGACGGATCGATCGGCTTCCCCGACAACCCCAACTGCAACACCTCAATCTGCTCCTTCCGGTCAAACACCTTCCCCGGAAACAATCTCTTCGTAATGATCCGCACCCCGCCAAAAGCAATCCCCAACACCAGCGTCACCATCATAAACACGCCTATCGCGATAATAATCTTCACCAGGGTGCTGATAATCGGTGGATCGGTGGCCGTAGAACTAGGCTCGTTCCAAGTCACCTGAGTCTCGTAATTCACCGCGCCACGCAGTTTCGCCGCATAGTCCGCCGATGTGGGCGCCAGCACAATCGACAGCAATGACCCCTTTCGCTCAATGCTGCTATCTGTCAACTTCGCATCCGCCAACGCCCGCTGCAAATGCCGCAAATGCAATTCCGCCAACTGCGGCGTCGGATACTCAAGCAGCAGCAGCGTAGCCTCATCCTTGCCGCTCTTGTACTTGGCGAATATCGCCTCGGCGTGAGACCCAAATCCCGCATATGCAACGATTGGCGCAACGTCGTTCCGCCCAAGCGCCTTTGCCGCGGCGCCGAACGCGACTGGCCCCAGCGCATAACGCTCACTCCGTGGCACCTTGCCGTTGTCGGGCAAATACGTAGCAATCGGTGGTGAAGCGACGCCATCGGAAATGGAGCGAAGCCAATCCTCAATGCTTTTCCGGTTCTTGTCCCGCATCTGGCTCACGACCAACACTCGGTTGCCCCGTACAAGTACTGCTCCGGGGATAAGGTCGTCGGTCGGTTGCGACCGCAGAAACAAGTAGGCCTGATACGCCCCACTGGAATCTTTGTAGGTGAGCAAGGTCATCCTGCTCTCGAACCCGCCGTCATCCACGTAAGTCTGGGTGCTCTGGCCAACGAAGCCAGATTCGACGTCGCGCGGGCGAACTTCCGAGCCGGCGCTTTGAGAGACAAGATTGCTGGTCCCGATATTGAAAAACTTGGCTGTGAGCGATCCCAACTTGACGGGCCATTGGGCATCGGCTGCGCGCAACGCTGGCGCGTTTAGAAAAATCACAGCGAAAATGGCAAGAATTGGGACTCGTGGTCGCATGCATCCAACTTTAATTAGACACCACCAGCCTATCGCTGGTTTCGAGTCGAATCAACCGAGGCCGCCGCCATCGACTTCCCGGCGGGGGTAAGAGGCAATTTCGGCGCAATTCCCGTCATGCTGTTCAAGCTCTGCAGGTAGCTCGCGACACCCTGGTAAAGCCCTTCCGCGACCCGCTGCCGGTGGTCGGGCTTCTTCAAAAGCTGCTCGTCCGCGGGGTTACTCAAAAACGAAATCTCGGTCAGGATCGACGGCATATCCGCCCCGATCAGCACCACAAACGGCGCCTTGCGCACGCCACGGTCTTTCACCGGCTTGTACTGCTTCTGAATCCGCTTCGCCAGCGAGTCTTGGATGTCGGATGCAAACTCCCGCGATTCGTCGATCTTCTCGCTACGCGCAATCTTCTTCACGATGTCTTCCAGATCGTGAATGCTTTCACTCGCCGTCGCGTTTTCGCGCGAAGCCACTTCCATCGCATCCGGCGACCCCTTCAAATTCAAATAATACGTCTCAATCCCGCGCGCCTGATGATCATGCGAAGAGTTCGCGTGGATCGAGATAAACAAGTCGGCCCGCGCCTCGTTCGCAATATGCGTCCGCTCTTCCAGCGGAATAAACGTGTCGTCCGACCGCGTATAAACCACGTCCGCGCCCGGCAACCGCTGCTGAATAATCTTCCCCAGCCGCAGCGCCACGTCCAGGCACAAATCCTTCTCCATCAGTCCGGTAGGCCCAATCGTCCCCGTGTCGTGCCCGCCGTGCCCCGCATCGATCACGATGCGCCCAATCTTCAATCCCAGCGCACGCGTCAACGTCGATTGCCCATCCTTCGTAGGCTGCGCTGACGAAGCCGGCTGAATCAGATCCGGTTTCGCGCCATTCTTCGATTTTGACTTGGATGAGCTGCCGTTTCGCATCAGCGACGGTGGGAGACTCGACGTACCCGTCGCAGTGGAATTCGCTGCCGAGGTCGTAGCCCCGCCAGATTCCGCAGTCGGATTGGCCCCGGAGCCAAAAGCAGAAGAGCCAGAAGTCGAGCCCGATCGCTTGGTTGCAGTCGTGCTGCCTGCGGTCGCGTCCGCAGGCACATCCGCCGCATCAACCCCCGTAGGTGCGTTCGCCGGCGTAATGTCTCGCGTCTTCCCAGTCGCATTCGCCGGGCCCGCCGGCAAAACATCCGCCAACTCGGCTTCACCCTTGGCATCAACAACCGGAACATTCGGCTTCTTCCCCTTGGCCGTCCGCGCCGCCCCCGACGTCGGATACAAATCAATGATTAAAGCCGGCGGATTGTCCTGCAGGGAAGCGTTGTATTCCTTCACGCCATTCACATCCAGCACCACACGCACAATCCCCGCATGATTCTGCGCCGCGCGCACCGCAGTCAGCAGATCGCCTTCAATCTTCACGCCAGCCTTCGCCACCTCCGGCGTCAGCCGCGCATCATGAATGTCGAAAAATATCCGGTCCGGATTCCGAATCCGCGCCGAAGAGTACTGCACCGTATCCTCAAGATCGATCGTCACCCGCGTAGAATCCGCCGCTGCCTTCGCGCTGATTCTCCGCACCCGCGGCACGCCGCCGCTAGGCGTAACCGGAGGCAGCGGCGTTCCACCCTCGGTCGCGCTGTCCCCATCACCATGGTTGTCGCCAGCCTTCGACGCAACGGTGGCACTGCCAGAATTCTTTTTGTCGCCCCCGCCGCCAGCACCGTTGGGGCTTTCACCTTGCACCAGCGCCAGTTCCGCCCGCGATTCCTGCGCCTCCCGCTTCCGCAGTGACCGCGGATACTTCTTCAAAAACTCGTCATAAACCTTCGCCGCCGTTTTTGGATCGCCCAGCTGATCCCTCTCCACCGCTGCGATCTTCATCATCGCGTCTTGCGACAACTTGCTGGCGGGGTATTCGCGAATCAAAAATCGATAAGAATCCACCGCCGCCTGGTAATAACTCCGACCAAACCGATCCCCCATCTCGAGATACAGTTCGCCAACACAAGACAGCGCTTCTGGAACCTCGGGCGCGCGCGGCGTGATCAGATACACGCGCCGATAGGTATTGACGACCTGTTTGTATTCCGCCAGCGATCGCTTGTTCGCAGGCTTCTCGTTCAGGGTTTGCCGTTGCTCTTCCGCGCGTTCGAGTTGAGCCGTGGCCGCTTGCCGCTTGGTGTCGGAATTGTTCGCGGCACCGGGACCAGCCGCTTCGGCTGAAAAGGAGGGAACTGACGCCAAGGAGAGAAGGGCGGCGGCGAGGCAGACGCCAGACACCCGCGCTCGAAATCCGCGCGACACAAAAACCGGCGAAACCCAGGCGAACCCCATGTCGAGAATCTTAGACCTTGCCGCCATGCCCAATCGAAATCCTTATCCCGAATGTTTGCGAAACAGCAACGTCCCCATCGCCACGCGAAATCACGCCGAGAAATTCATGCCGCGAAAACGCAAAACCATCGCGGCAAAGCAATCCGCGATCCCCACTTATTTTGTTTCTTGCCGACGACTTATTCGTTGGTGAATATGATGCGGCCGGAAGGATCCACGTTTTTGTGGATAGCTCGGGGATTGCTGAAAAGGTCTGCAAGTCTCCCCGAACCTGGCCGGAAGTAGGCATTCTGCACTTTCTGTACGTAATTCCGAGTCTCTCGAAACGCCGGGATACCATGGGCCCTGTCGACTGCGCCCTCCCCGGCATTGTAGGCCGCGAGGGCCAAATCGAGGTTACCATCATACCGCTCCAACAAGGTCTTCAGATACTTAACACCAGCATCGACATTCTGTTGCGGCGTGTACAGGTCGCTCGCCCCAAAACGCTGCGCCGTGGTTGGCATTAACTGCATCAACCCTACCGCGCCCTTGCGGGAGATGGCAGAGGAGTTCCAGTTGCTTTCCGTCTCGATCACCGCGCGAACCAGCGCAGGATCAACGTTGTGTCTGTCGGCGGCTTCGCGAACCAGGCGCTCGGCGCCGTCACGATCGATGCTCATCGCGGGCCGATCATTGCGACCTGTAAACGACTTCTCCTGCGGCATGTAGATCGCCGCGTGGGCCTTTGCCGCGAAGAGCTTGGTCTGTACCGGAGGCTCGGCATTCACCCAGAAATGCCGTCCGGTGTCATCGACGACCTTGGCGATCTGTGCGTTCGCCGGTTTCGCCCCAAGGGTTCCTAGGGTGGCGAAAGCGACCAAACCTAGGCCCAAATGAGCGCCGATGCGCGCAGAACCTGCGAGCAAACCGCTTCGGGTCATCGTTGGCCGGGGAAGGCGCACTGATATCCTCGTTCCAGAAATCGGGCGGAGTGCTGGGCCCTATGAAAATGCTAGGGTTTGGTCCGTGGGGTGTCGATAGTACGAATGGGTGCCCTGTTACGGACACGTTCCTGGCGAGGCAAACTATAGCAAAGGCTCGACTAAACTTGATACAGATTGGAGCGCCTTTTTTAGGTTTGCTGTGTCCTTTCCGCCAGCCTCGGCCAGATCGGGGCGGCCGCCGCCCGAGCCGCCAACCTGCTGCGCCAAAGCCCGTATCAGATTGCCAGCATGGACTTTAGCTGTAAGGTCCTTCGTAACCCCTGCAATTAGCGCCACTTTGCCGTTGTCGGGCGTTCCGAGCGCAACCACGCCCGAGCCGAGCTTCTGCCGCAAGCTGTCGACAAGCTGGCGCAGCCCTTCGCGATCGACATTCTGCACTTCTTCGGCGATGACTTTTACGCCCTTGACCATTTGCGCTTTTCCGATCAGTTCGTCGAGCTGGCCGAGAGCGCCTTTCCGCTTCTGCGTTTCGATCTCTTTTTCGAGCGACTTCACGGTTTGCGATAGTTTTTCGATGGTGCCCAAAACGTCGTCTTCGCCGACGTTCAGTTTGCTGGCGACCTGTGACAAAACCTGCGCCTGTTTCTGAAAATGCTCCAGCGCGCCGATTCCCGTGACCGCCTCGACGCGCCGCACGCCCGCCGCGACCGACTGCTCGCCAACAATCTTCAGAACGCCGATGTCGCCGATGCGATGAACGTGCGTGCCGCCGCAGAGCTCCTTGGAATAGAAACCGCGAGGGGCGCGCTCGTCGGGGATGGTGACAACGCGGACGTTGCTTTCGGGATATTTATCGCCGAAGAAGGCGAGCGCACCGGAAGCGAGCGCCTGATCGATCGTGGTGACGTCGGTCTCAACTTCGGTGTTGTGCCGAATCTCGTCGTTCACCTGCTGCTCGATGTCGCGCAGCTCTTCGGCATCGACGTGCGCAAAATGCGAAAAGTCGAACCGCATCCGGTCCGGCGCGTTCAGCGACCCGGCCTGCTTCACATGCGTGCCGAGAATATTCCGCAGCGCCGAATGAACCAGATGCGTCCCCGAATGATTGCGCATGATGCGCGCGCGTCGGTCGGCATCGGCCACAACCGAGATGCGATCGCCAACGCGCAACGCTTCCTTGGCGTTGACCTTGTGCGCGACCAGTCCGCCGACGGGGTAGTAGGCACTTGTGACGTCCGCGAGTCGCTGCGTGCCGCCCGTGTCGTAGAACGAGCCAGTGTCGCCGACTTGTCCGCCCGACTCCGCATAGATCGGCGTCCGATCGAGCACGACTTCGCCGGCCTCGCCCGCTTTCAGTTCGTTGACGGGACCGTTTTTGCCAATGATTGCTACAACTCGAATGTCTTTGCCAGAAGTCGCGTTGTAAAAATCCTTCTCGGTCTTGAACGTCTCAGCAAGTTTGGAGAACGCCGGGCTCGCCGTCTCTTTGTGCGCACCCTTCCACGAGGCCCGCGCTCGCGTTCGTTCCGCCTGAAATGCTGCCTCAAAGCCTTTTTGGTCGAACTCAAGTCCGTGGTCGCGCGCAGCGTCCTCGATGAAATCCTTCGGCAGCCCATATGTTTCGTAAAGGTTGAACGCTTTTGATCCGTCGAGCGACGGGTGGTAGTTCCGTTGAAAATAGCTACGAATTTTTAGCGTCGGCTCCGAAACGGTTAGGGTCGAAGGTGATGTGCGCCGAGGGTCCAGCAAGTCCGTCGGCAGAAAGGCGTCGACATCGCGCTTCGCAGATTCGTTATCGAAGTCGAAGCCTTCAGGCGACATCAGGAAGGCCTTAAGGCAATCGCGCTTGGCTGCTTCTTTGGTCGAGCGGATCATTTCCTCAAGTTTCTCTGACGCCAACTCGATCGTCCTACCGAACTGTTTCTCCTCACTCAGTACGACTTTCGAGACCCGCTCGAACGAGTCAACCAGTTCTGGATAAGCGCCGCCCATCAGATCGCGAACCGCACCAACCATCTTGTAGAGGAAGGGCTCTTTCTTTCCCCAAGTCTGGCCATGTCGTATCGCGCGCCGCATGATCTTGCGAAGAACATATCCGCGCCCCTCGTTGGAGGGAATGACACCATCCGAAATTAGAAATGTCGTCGAGCGTGCGTGATCGGCGATCACCCGAAGTGACGCGGCACCTGGAATCGTTTCTTCGGCCTTCTCTTCATTCTTCAGATCGACCCCGCAAAGTTCAGCTGCGCGTCTGAGCAGTGGTGTAAAAAGGTCGGTGTCGTAATTTGAGATGACGCCTTGAAGAACAGCTGCGGTGCGTTCCAATCCCATGCCGGTATCGATCGACGGCTTCGGCAGCGGCGTGAGCGTGCCGCTGGCGTCGCGGTTGAACTGCATGAAGACGAGGTTCCAGATTTCTACGTATCGCCCGCACTCACATGGAAACTTGCAGCCGGCGTGTCCTTGTTCCGATGCCTCAGGTCCCCAATCGTAGAAAATTTCGCTGCACGGGCCGCAGGGGCCGGTATCGCCCATGGCCCAGAAATTGTCTTTCAGGCCGGGGATCGGAACGACGCGGTTGGCGGGCACGTTTTGTTCAAGCCAGAAGCCGCGGGCCTCTTCATCGATGCCGAGAGTTGTGCCGGGCGCGACTTCGGCGCCGCCGAAGACGGTGGTGTAGAGCTTTTCTTTCGGGATGGCGAACCAGTCCGGCGAGGTGAGTAATTCCCACGCGAATGCGACGGCTTCTTTCTTGAAGTAATCGCCGAAGGAAAAATTGCCCATCATCTCGAAGAAGGTGTGGTGACGTTTGGTGAAGCCGACGTTTTCCAGGTCGTTGTGCTTGCCGCCGGCGCGGACGCATTTCTGCGCCGTCGTGGCGCGGTTGTAGTCGCGCTTCTCTAGGCCGAGGAAAACGTCCTTGAACTGATTCATCCCGGCGTTGGTGAACAGCAGAGTGGGATCGCCGTGAGGCACGAGCGAAGCGCTGCGGACGCGGCGATGGCCTTTGCTCTGAAAGAATTTGAGAAAGGTCTCGCGAATGTTGTTGCCGCTCCACTTCAAGTTGGTGCTGTCGCCGCTCAAGTCGTCCTCGATTCGCAATATCGTCGTAAGGCCGCGTGTCGTGGTAATCCGGAATTATCGCAGAGGCGAGGTAGTTCGCCAAAGGTTCGTCGGCGATGGCGTTGAAATTGGAGGTCGAACCCCTTAGGTTTTTGCGCCAGGATCGTGATTTGGAAGGGGTTGTTCGGCGGGCGCCGAGCGCGGCCGCGGCGGATGGATGTCCCGTTGTACCCCCGATTACGTTCCTTAAGTACAAGGTTCAGGCTCGTTCCTACCAGTGGGCGTGTTTTCTGGATTTCCCGAGAAAGGCAAACCTGCGAAACGCGTTCGCGGTGGTTTGTATGCTGGCGATGCCATGTCGGGTGTCGGCAAAAAACGACAAGGTGGTTTGGGAGAACCTGACCGAGTTGCAAGCGGGGAGAAGATTCGAATCCTCGAGATGAATCAAGCGTGCGTGACCAGCGTCAGGACCCGGCACCGGCGGCGCAACGCGCGAATCGGAGCGGCCGCAGGCGGGGGCGTTGATTGGCGTAGCGCTGAATCACAATAGCGGGGATCCGAATTTTCTTCCCGGGAGCGCCGCCGGCGATTCTTGCGGTAATTGGATTCTTTCCGGGGCTGCGGTGGGAGCGCTTGCCGGAAGCAACGAAACGGTCTACCGGGTGAAGTAGGGCGGGGAAACGGGGCCGGAAAAAAAACAGGATGGCGAGGGAATGTCGCCCCTAAGAGCGCTCCTGTTCGACGACGGGACGTTGCCGCTCGCGTTGACACGCGTTGGGTGAGGGGAATAGGGTGCGTGACTGGTGGACGGAGGAACAGCGATGACGGTTTGGGGGCGGCGGGATTTGTTGCGGATTTTGGGAGCGGGCGCGGCGGCGGTGCCACACCTGACTCGATCGGGTGGCGTGCCGAGGATGGATGGGAGGACAGAATCGAGGGCCGGAGACGATTCGCGGCGTGTGGATGTGGTTGTGGTGGGGGCTGGGTTTTCGGGATTGATTGCGGCGCGGGCGTTGATGCGGGCAGGGAAGCGCGTTGTGGTGCTGGAGGCGCGGAATCGCGTGGGCGGGCGCGTGAAGGCGGGGCAGATTGCGGGGCGGACGGTGGATGTTGGCGGAATGTGGGCGGCGGCTTCGCAGACGCGGATTTTGGAATTGATCAAAGAGTTTGGATTTCATCGGGTGCCGCAATTTGAGACTGGAAAAAACATTACCGAAGCGAACCATCGGCGATTCGAAGGGTCGGGAGCATCCTTTGGCTGGGGGAAGAAGACGGATGCGGAAGCGGATCGAGTGCTCAAGCTGGTCGATGAATTGAGCGGGGGTGTGCCACTGGACGCACCGTGGAAAGCAGCGAAGGCGCGGGAATTTGACACGATGAGCGCGGAGGATTGGTTTGCGAAGAACACGAGTAGTCCCGAGGTGCTGGGAACGCTGCGAGGATTGACGCGCGGAATTTTGACGGCGGACGCTTACCAGGTTTCGTTTTTGTATTTTCTTTTTTACATGCGATCGGGCGACACGTTTGAGAGCCAAGCGAATTTTGGAGAGGGTTCGACGCAGGCTTGGACCGTGCAGGAGACCATGCATGGAGTGGCGGCGAAACTGGCGGAGGGATTGGGAGAGGCGATTGTGTTTGAGTCGCCGGTGCGAGGGATTTCGCAGAGTGATGCGGGCGCGACCGTGGAATCGGACCAGGGGACGTGGCAGGCGGAGTACGCCGTGGTGTGTTTGCCACCGCCGCTGGCGCTGCGGATTCGATACGAGCCGATTTTGCCGCCGCAACGGGAGATTCTGTTGCAGCACATGCCGATGGGGTCGGTGATCAAGTATTGGGTGGCGTATGAGAAGCCGTTTTGGCGGGGTCGCGGATACAGCGGGTTGATTACGAGCGATGAGTTGCCGAGCAACTTGGTTTGCGCGGATTCTAGTTTGAGCGATGTGGGGCCGGGGTTTTTGGTGGGATTTATGGAAGCTCGCGGCGGGGTGTTGTGGACGGGCAAGGGGAAAGAGGCGCGGAAGACGGCGGTGGTGGAGCGGTTGGTGAAATTTTGGGGAGCGGATGCGGGGCATCCGATTGATTATGAGGATCAGGATTGGCCTTCGGATCCTTGGAGTCGCGGGTGTTACATGGCGGCGCCCGGGCCGGGGATTTTGTCCAGCGTGGGAAAGGCGCTGCGCGTGCCGCATGGGCGGGTGCATTGGGCGGGGACCGAGACGTCGGATCGGTGGGCGGGGTATATCGATGGGGCGGTGAGGTCGGGGGAGCGGGCGGCGGCGGAAGTTTTGGCGAGAGCGGCGCGGGCGACGTTGGACGAGAAACGCAAGATGGCCACGTGAAGTCGCCGCTACATGTCGGGATCCTCTACAACGGGGACCTCTTTGCTGGTCATGGATTTTAGTTCTTTGCGGATGGCGTCGGAGGGGAAGCCTGCGGCCAGGAGGCTACGGTAGAGGTTGGCGATTTTGTTGTCGGAGATTTCGCCGCGCGTGAGTTTGAGTTTTCGTTGGATGCGGTGGCGGATGGCTTCGCGTTGCGATGTTTCGTCGGTGGCGGCTTGGACGGCGGCTTGAATGTTAGCGTCGGAGACACCGCGGGCGCGGAGGTCGCGGGTGATGCGGAATTTTCCTTGGCGGCGGATTTCGGTGCGCTGGCGGGTGAATTGCTGGGCGTAGCGGGCGTCGTCGAGCTGGCCGTTTTCTTTCATGCGGGCGAGGACGACGTGCGCGAGGAGCTTGTGAGAGGCGCGGCGGTCGAGCAGGCGCTGCATTTCTTTTACGGAGTGGGGGCGGCGCATCAGGGCGCGGAGGGCGATGTCGTAGAGTTCCTGTTCGGTGTCGACTTTGCGGGCGGACGTGAACACAACGGAAGGATGATGGAAGGAGTTGATGAAGTAAAGAGGGAACGAAGTAACGAAATTGCGGAGACGGGAATCAAGAATGGGTGAGTGGTGCGAGGCGTGCGACGATTTGCTCGGTGGTTCTGATCGGTAAGGGAGGCGGTATGTCGGAAGCGCAGGCGGTGGCGGAGCACTATTCTCGACCGGAGTTGGAAGAGAAAATTTTGGAGGCGATCGGGCGCGCGGGGCTCGACCCTTCGAAAGTGTCGGTGATGGATCTGGCGACGGTAGATGAGTTTCACGTTGGCGGGCTGGAAGCGACCAAAGCGTTCACGGAATTCATGGGACTGAAGCCGGGGATGCATGTGCTCGATGTGGGATGTGGCATTGGGGGCCCAGCGCGTCACTTCGCAGCGGAGCAGGGCGTGCGCGTGACCGGGATCGATTTGACTGAGGAGTTTGTGCGCACGGCTGAGAGTCTGACTCGATTGGTGCATCTCAACAGCGCGGCGTCGTTTGAGCTGGGGAGCGCGCTGGCGATGCCGTTTGAGGGGGAGAGTTTCGACGGCGCTTATATGTTTCACGTCGGGATGAACATCGCGGACAAGAACGCGTTGTTTCAAGACGTGGCGCGAGTGTTGAAGCCGGGCGCGCGATTTTCGATTTACGACATCATGCGGATTGGCGATCAGCCGATTTCGTATCCGGTGCCGTGGGCTGTGAGTGGGAAGACCAGTTTTGTTGTTCACAGCGAAGGGTATCGCGCGGCCTTGGCGGCTACGGGATTTGAAGTTGTGCATGAACGAGGACGGCGGGAGTTCGGGATCGACTTTTTTGAGAGGAATATTGCGCGTTCGGCGCAGGGCGGGCCGCCGGTGCTGGGTTTGCAGTTGCTGATGGGGGGTAAAGCGCCGGAGATGATGCGGAATGTTCTGGGAGGGATGAAGAGCGGGATTTTTGAGCCGGTGGAGATGGTCGCCGTGAAAAAGTAAATGCGCGGGTCCGGAGGAGCAATTCGCGTGCCGAAGAATGTGCGATTTTCTTGCGACGTACAGTGATTGGGTTATTGCGGCGGTCGGTGCGCGGGCGTAGACCGGAGGCTGGAGGTGCTAATGAAACGCAAGCCGAAGGTATTATTTTTCTCGACCGGAAATGCGACGAGAAGTCGCATGGCGGCCGCGTTTTTACGGAGGAAGCTGGGCGACGATCTGTTAGAAGCCAGCACGGCTGTGGCGTCGCCCGATGCCAGCCCTCTGGGAGTTGAGGTGATGCGCGAAGTTGGCGTGGACATTTTGCGTGAGGAGTCGCGCGACGTGAAAGAGTCGCTGCGCGAGAGTTTTGCGTGCGTGGTTACGATGTCGGACGATTCGAAGGAGCGGAGTCCGGTGTGGCCGTTTACGCGGAACATATTGCACTGGAGTGTGGCGGATCCGGCGAACGAGCACGGTCCGCCCGAGCGGCGGAAAGTAGTGTTTCGCGACGTTCGGGATGAGATCGCGCGGCGCGTGGATGAGTTTGCAAGTGAATTTGCGCCGCGGTTGATGGAGGCAGCGTCAACGCGTTAGGTTCGCAACTGGTGACCGATAATCGACGGTGGGCCGAGGCAGTCGCCTCGGCCCATTTTTACTCCGCGTTCGAATTCGAGGTTATTCGGCGGTGGGTTTGGCGCCGGGGAGGCGGGATTTCAGGAATTTGATCTGGCCGTCGTGGTTGGATTCGTGTTCGGCGACGTGGAACCACTTGCCGTAGTTGTTGGCGCCGAATTCTTTGTCGACGATGGTGAGCCACTTATCGTCGCGCTTTTTGAATTCGGCAAGATTCTTTTCGCGTACCTCGTGCAGGATGTTCAGGTAGTAGTCGAGGCTGTTGCCCTTGATGGCTTTGCGCGCGGGTTCGTCGAGATTCATCGGGATGTCCCATTTCTTTTTTTCGTCGTCCGGCCAGGAGTCCCACTTCATCCCACCGAAGGTGTTCAAGCCGTAGTAGTGATCCGTGGCGGCGAGGTGATACAGCATCGCGCCGATGGTGTTGGCTTTGGCGTCGAGAAGGAAATCGAGGTCGGCCTGCGACATACCTTTGACGTTGTGCTCGACCTGCATGCGCGTGAAGTGGAGCATGGAAACGAGTGTGCCGATCTCAGGCGAGTATCCGGGCCTCGGCCCGACGGTCCAGGAGTCGTCGTCCTGTGCCGCCGCGGGTTGCGGCGTGACGCCAAGAGCGGTGAGGCCCGCGGCTATACCGATGCCGGCTTTCAAGAAGTTGCGACGGTTGGGGAGACATTCGAATGGAAGCACTGTTGTTTACTCCAGGATGGAAGTGAGGAAAACAATACGCTGGATGATACGTTGCGTGGAAACTTTGAGCAAGACGGTGCTTTATAAAAGTGTGATGAAACAGGTCTTAGCTCTATTTCTTTGTTTCCGCGGGATGGAATTCGACGAGGGTCAGCGTCGTGTCTGCGATTGATCCGTGATGGTGATATTCGTAGTGCGTGATGCCGATGTCGGGCACGAACGAGACATCGACCTGATCGGGATTGGTTTTGTAGCTGAGTTGATATTCGTCGCGCGGAAGGGTTTTCACGCCGGGCATTTTCTTCAGTGTTGATGGCGTAACGTTTTCCACGAACCAACAATAGAGCTGATCTGTCCGTACGATGCCTTTCGGATCGCAGAAGCGCCAGCCTGGACCCAACGGCCACTCCAAGACCAAGTCATCCGCGGAGAGCAAGCCGCCTAGGTTATCGGCGGGATCATCGAGCCGCTTCAGCGTCGCTGGCAAGGTATCTGTGGACAGTAGATAGAACCGGCCGGCGGATTCGACCAAAGGACGATACTCGATGTCGGGCCTGCCGTCTGTCCAGTCGAGGTCGGACGGGTATCCGTAGATCGAGGCGACACGCGCGTTTGCGGCGGGATGCTCGACGAGATTGCGTACCTCGGTCCGCCACGAAACTTGCTGTTCGTGGGTGGCGTTGTTTCGGTCTTGCCAGTGGACTTCGCCCTGATAGACCCAGGAGGTGCCGGGAGTCATCGGGAACGGGTGAATAAAAATTTCCGGGCGGGGCTGAGCCATCAGCCCCGCGAGGCAAGCGAGTGATGTGAGTGCGATCGCAGCTACGATTCGAACCCGCGTCAGCATTCCTACTTGCGGGCGAAGCGTTCGAAGTCGGCCATCTGGCGTTCCATCTCTTCGCGCGCGGAGTCGGCGGCGGAGCGGATGCCCTGGATGCGCAGCTTGAACTCGTCGGGGTTCGAGGAACGCGAGAGGGCTTCGTCCAACGTGATGAGTTGCTTGGTGTAAAGATCGAAGAGCGATTGATCGAAGGTCTGCATGCCGTATTGGCTGCCGCCGGCGGCGATGGCGTCGTGGATGAGGCGCGTCTTGTCGGGATTGATGATGCAATCGCGAATGTAGGCGGTGGTGATCATGACTTCGACGGCGGGGACGCGGCCCTGATCGTCGGCGCGGCGAACTAGACGTTGGGAAATGACGGCCTTCAACGTGGCGGCCATCTGCAAGCGAATCTGTTTCTGCTCGGGCGGTGGAAAGACAGCGATGATGCGCTGGATGGTTTCCGTCGCGTCGAGGGTGTGCAAGGTCGAGAAAACCAGGTGGCCGGTTTCGGCGGCGAGCAGCGCGGTGGAAATGGTTTCGAGGTCGCGCATTTCGCCGACCAGAATTACGTCGGGATCCTGACGCAAAGCGGCGCGCAACGCGGTGGAGAAGTTCGCGGTGTCGACTTCGACTTCGCGCTGGTTGATGAAGCTGCGCTTGTCGCGGTGCAGGAATTCGATGGGGTCTTCGATGGTAATCAAATGATCTGAGCGGCTGGCGTTGACGCGGTCGATCATGGCCGCGAGGGTGGTCGATTTACCGGAACCGGTGGTGCCGGTGACCAGGACCAAGCCACGCTGTTCTTCGCAAATTCGGTTGACGACGACGGGAAGGTTGAGCTCGTCAGTGGTTCGAATCTTGGTCGGAATAACGCGGAGAACCATGCCGACGTTGCCGCGCTGCTGGAAGACGTTGACACGGAAGCGGCCGAGGCCGGCGACGCCGTATGCCATATCGAGTTCGGCGGTCTCTTTAAACTTTTGCTTCTGGCGGTTCGTCATCATGCTGAACGCCATGGAGAGCATTTCTTCGGGTGTGATGCGGGCGACGTCTGTGAGCGGCGTGAGGAGGCCGTCGACGCGCAAATAGGGGTGGTTACCGACCTTGAGATGCAAGTCAGAGGCTTTGTTTTCTACGGCGCGGCGTAGAAGATCGTCTATGTTCAGAGCCATTCGGGATACACCCTTCACGGTGCCGCAATACAGCGAAATTAGCATTCAAGGGTAGGGCTAGCAAGGAATGCGGGTGGAGGGCGTGGCGCGGTAGTTAACTGCGCGGGCGGGCAGGAGAGGCTACCAGAGCTCGATGCACGGCGCCGAGACTCAGGTTGACTATGGAAAGGGCGAAGAACAGGCCTCCAGGAGCCAGGGTGGGCGACCCCTAGCGGTGATGGAGCCAGAGGAGGAAGCCTGCGACGCAGCCCAGCGCCAGCGAGCCCCCAAAGAACCAACGGGCCTCCGGCAGGCCAATAAGCCCCATGGCGAGCATGCCGATCACAATGAATAGACCAATGGGATGGCCTGTGAGAAGGCCTCCCCCGTACCGCCCAAAGGGTACTAATTCGCTTGGAAGTGGGTTTGGCATTGGTGAGAGCCTCCCTGCCGGAAGAACTCGAGACTACACCCGCGAGGATGGGCGGGCAAGCCATCCTTAATGGTCCGCCGGCAATTTCGACTCGTTGAGGCTAAGGGCGCTTGAGATACAGCGAGTCGTAGAGGAGCCCAGCCAGGAAGCCGCCGGCGAGGGGGCCGACCCAGAAGACGCCCCAATTGGCCCAATGGCTCGAGGCCATCGCTGGCGCCAGCGCGCGGGCGGGGTTGAGAGCGCCGCCGGTGAAGGGTTGGGCGGCCATGATTCCCAGCATCAGGGTGACTCCGATTGAGAAGCCGGCTATCGCGCGGTTGAGGGTGCTGTCGTCGACCGCGGTGGCGAAGAAAACCAATACGAGAAAAAACGTGGCGACGGCTTCGAAGATCATCGCGCCTAGGCGGGGGAAGTCGCGGGCGAGTTCGGGGGTGCCCAACATGACGGCGCGCCAAGTATCGTCGGGCACGATCGCTTTCAGCAGGAACGCGGCGAGAATAGCGCCCACGAGTTGTGCGAGCCAGTAGAGGGCGACGTCGGTGGTGCTGAAACGCTTGGTGACCCAGAAGCCGATGGTGATGGCGGGATTGAAGTGGCCGCCCGATACGTGGCTGAGAGCGGAGAACATGACGGCGAAGGTGAGGCCTTGAGCTGCGGCAACGCCGAGGAGGCCGAGTCCGCCGGCCCCATGGAGGAATTGGTCGGCGCAGATGGCACCCAAGCCGAAGAAAACGAGAGCGAACGAACCGAGAAATTCGGCGGTCAATCGCTGGGGAAGGTTGTACATGGCGTGAATTGTAAGGGAAGAGTCGGTTAGTGGCGAGTGGCGAGTGGATAGAAAAAATAACCAGGGATGCGAAGGAGTAATGAAGTGACGAGAGGGCGTTGACGTCGGCACGAAGGGCCGTTTTCGGGGAGCCAGCTCGAGTCCTGAAACAGAAAGGAAACGAAGAGGGCGCCGCACGATTCCAAGTGGCGCCCGAAATCGCAGAGGGTGGAAGCTCGTATCAGCGGGTGGAGGCGACGGGAGCGTTGACGGGGGTTAGCCAGTTGTGACGGTCGGCCTTTGTGCCGCTGGTGATGGCGAAAAATTCTTCCTGGATCTTGCGGGTGACCGAGCCGGCGACACCCTTGCCGACCTGGATGTGGTCGACGCTGCGGATGGGCGTGACTTCGACGGCGGTCCCCACAAAGAAAATTTCGTCAGCGATATAGAGCATTTCGCGCGGGATGACGTGTTCCTTCACCGGGATGTCGAGATCGCCGGCGATGGTGACGATCGCGTCACGGGTGATTCCCGGCAGGATGCTCGTTGCGAGGGGCGGAGTGTAGAGCGTGCCGTCGTGAACGAGAAAAACGTTCATGCCGGAGCCTTCGCTGACGTGGCCGTCGGTGTCGAGCGCGATGCCTTCGGTATAGCCGTTGAATTGCGCTTCCATGCGGATGAGCTGCGAGTTCATGTAGTTCGCGGCGGCTTTGGACATCGCGGGCAGCGTGTTCGGCGCGATGCGGGTCCAGGAGCTGACGCCGACTTCGACGCCCTTCGTGAGCGCTTCGGGGCCGAGGTACGCGCCCCAAGTCCAGCACGCCATGTAGCAATCAATCGGAGAGTTGAGCGGGTTGACGCCGACTTCGCCATAGCCGCGGAGAACGATCGGCTTCACGTAACAGGTGTTCAGCTTGTTGCGGCGGACCAGTTCGGTGGCGACGTTGCCGAATTGCTCGACGGAGTAGGGCAGCTCCATGCGATAAATTTTTGCGGAATTGACCAGGCGCTGCATGTGCTCACGCAGGCGGAAGATCGCGGGGCCTTGCTTGGTGTCGTAGCAGCGAATGCCTTCGAATACAGCGGAGCCGTAGCTGACGACGTGGGAAAGGACGTGAAGGGTGGCATCGTCCCAGTGGATCCAGCTTCCGTTGCGCCAAATACTTTCGGTCTTCGTGACAGGCATGATTCGCTCCCTTAGAAATAAAACCCTTCGAATTTGAGAATACGGCAGCGGTTTGGGTGCGTCAATGAAACGGAGTCGAGGGTGCGGCGGGGATGGAAACCAAATTGGCGCTGGAGGGAGGAGTGACCCACACAGAATTAAAAGGGGCCCTTGGGCTGATCGCCGCTGGGCTTTGTCGGCTGCTGATTGTATTTTTCGGGATGCTCCACCTGGTAGTAGGCGGATTGCGCTTGGAGCAGCAACGTGCCTTGATGATTTTCCCAGAAACCGAGAAGAACAAACGGGAGCGCGGTGGCGGCAGCCCATAGTTTCGCTTTGCGGGGGATTTTCGATTCGGGCTCCCAGCGGAACAGTTGCGTGGCGACGAAAAATGCGAGCACGGCCCATATAGCGAGCGACGAAGCTTCGACCAGCAGGTGCCAAACGGGTTGACCGAAGAAGACGGAACTTTGAAGCCCCCAAACGAGATACGTCGCAGGAAGAAAGAGCGCGAATTTTTGCGCGACGTGCGGGAGATATGGAAGTGGCATCGTCGCGCCGGAGAGGAAAATCAACGGGAGCCAGATGAGCTGGTTCAGGACTTGCGTCTCCTGCATGGTGTTGGTGACGCTGGCTACGATGAGACCCATCGAAGCGAACGAGACGACGCCCACAGTGACGAGCAGGAAAAAGGAAAACAGATTGCCGAAATCGGTGACATGAAAGAGGAAGCGAGAGAAAAGCAGCTCCATGATGACGGTGGGGAGCGTGAGGATGTAATTGGCGACGATGCTGGAGGCGAGCATGTCGGCGGCGGTGACGGGAGTGACGTGGAAACGACGGAGGATGCCTTGTTCGCGGAAGGTGACGAGCGCGGCGCTGAGTCCCCAGAAGCTGCCCATCACGGCGAGAGCGACGACGGGTCCGAGGAAAAATCGGATGACGCGTGGGTCACCCTTCGCGAAGACGCCGGCGTAGAGGAAGAAAAAGCCGAAGGGCATGATCACGCTGAAGAAGAGAAACATTTTGTTGCGCAGCGTAAGTCGGATGCGCATGGCGGTGAGCGTGAGGAAGTGTTTCAATCGCGGAGTCTCCTGCCGGTAAGTTCGATGAAGACGTCCTCGAGGGAAGGTGTGGCGATTTCGAGGCTGACGAGTTCGTTGCCTTGCGTTTCGAGATATTTGACCAGAGAGACGATGGCTTGCGGCGGGCGCTGGGTGTGGAGCGCGTAGCCGCCGTTGAGATTGCGGCAGTCGGTGACGCCGTCGAGCATCGCGAGAACAGCTTCGGATTCCGGGCGCGTGAGGCGAACCTCGACACGCGTTTTGTCGCCGGAACGATTCTTTAACTCTTGCGGAGTGCCCAGGGCAATGACTTTGCCATGATCGACGATGGCGACACGGTCGCACAGGCGTTCGGCCTCTTCGATGTAATGCGTGGTCATGACGATTGTTTTTTTCTCGCGGCGGAGCTCGTCGATGATGTCGTAGATTTCGCGGCGGACTTGCGGGTCGAGCCCGGCGGTGGGCTCGTCGAAAAAGAGCACGCGCGGGTTGTTGACGAGGGCCATCGCGAGGGCGAGGCGTTGCTTCTGCCCGCCCGAGAGTTTGCTGTAGAAGGTGTCGCGCTTTTCGACCAGGCCGAAGCGCTTGAGGAGTTCTTCGGGATCGCGACGGCGAGTGTAGAAGCCGGCGAAGAGCTTGATGGCTTCGAATGTTTTCAGCTTGTCGGGGAGGGAAGTGGATTGAAGAGCGGCACCGATTTCGTTTTTGAGTTTTTCAGCGTCGCGTCGCGGATCGAGGCCGCAGACCGAGACGCGGCCGCCGTCGAGATTGCGCAGGCCTTCGAGAATTTCGACCGTCGTGGTTTTCCCGGCGCCGTTGGGGCCAAGCAGGCCGAAGACTTCGCCTTCCTCGACGGCGAAGCTGACGCCGCGAACGGCTTCGAGGTCACCGTAGCGCTTGACGAGGTTTTCTACCTGGATGACGGATTCGGGCATTGGTTTGCACCGAGGGCGAGATGCGCCCTGCGGTGAGATTGCTTCCTTGAGACGGATACAGCATACAGCAGAGAGGAGAGGGCCTGCGACTTGGCACGATAAGGCCCAGGCCCACCCCTCATTTCTTCCCGTGCTTTTTAGTACGTTTGCGGGTGGCGGTTTCTTTCGTGGGCTTTTTTGATTTGTGGGCGGGCGCCCAGAGATGGTCTTTCATTTTGACGCGGGATTCGGTGACGGTGACGCCTTCGGATTCGAGGAGCTTTTTCTGTAGGGAAGCGTAAGGCTCGCGAATGACGATTTTGCCGCTGGCGTTGAGGACGCGGTGCCAGGGGATGCCTTTGCCGCTCGGCGTGGCGGACATGGCGCGGCCGGCGCTGCGTGCGCCGCCCTTGAGACGCAGAATCTTCGCTACAGCCCCATAGGATAGAACCCGCCCGCGGGGTATTTGTTTCACGAGCTTGTACACCGGATCCCAGAGAGACACTCGCGCTCCATTCGCTGCTTAGCTGTGCCAGCGATCTCGTGGTTCGAATGATAGCGGCCGACTTTGCCCGCTGGCGGGCAGGTTTTTCGTGCCGCGGAAGTTCAGTTTTTGGCCCGTTAATTCTGTTCGAGCCAAATTCGCGCGCTGCAGCAGCATGGTAACGGTACGCGATGGTGCTGAGAAAGACAAAATCTTCGGAGTCGGGTTTAACAAATTGAGGCGGTGGCCGATGAGGAACGTAGATTCGAACGGCGGATTTACAGCGCCGCGACAAATTGAAAACCAAATCGGGCATCTGTTTTGAGGCAAGAAAGAAAGCTGCGGCATCTAAGTAAGTAGGGAATCCGTATTTCCAGAAGAGCAGCAAAGAAGAGGTTGTACGCAGCACAAAGAAGTTGAGGACGCGTGAAGCGAATGAAACCGAACGAAAATTCGAATACGTAGTTCGAGCGATCGGAGGTATTTTCGAGCGGTAACGCATCCGAAACATTTCTGACGCGGATTCGTAATATTTGTTGGAGCGTGTAGTGGAAGCTCTATACACTACGCGCAAATCGAGGGTGGTGAGGCAAGGTCATGGCCTTTGTTCGGCAAAAAGGGAACAAGTTCTACCTGGTGCACAACGTGCGACGCGGCGAGAAGATCCGTCAGATTCATCTCGCCCGCCTCGGGGAACACGCGCAAATCACCGAGCGAGTGGTGCGCGAAGTTTCCAGGAAGCACCCGTTCGTGGAGCTCAACTGGCGAGCGCTGCGAGAGCAAGTGAACGGGCACGAAGTGGATCTCGCGAATTCGGGTTCGCCGGCCGTGCGAAGGCTGGTGGGCGAATTGCGCGAACTGAATTTGGAACTCGCGGATCTGTTTCCGCCGATTCTCCGGATTTCTGAGTCGTCCGGTGTGGCAAGCGAGCTGCTAGCGCAGTTGCGGCTTTTGCAATCCACGCTGCAGGTAAAACTGGCGCAGTTCGGCTATCAGCGCGGGCGATTTGGTACTGCGTCTCGTACGCGAGACGTAAGGAGGCGGCCATGAAAGACTACATCCTTCCACTGGACCCCAATCAGCGCAGCACGAGCACGTTGGAGTTTCAAAACGCGCTGCGGTCGAAGATCGTGGGCCAAGACGAGGGCGTGCAGGCGCTTGTGGATCTGTATCAGGTGTTCTGCGCGGGGTTGAACTCGCCAGGCCGCCCCGTTGGAAATTTGCTGTTTCTCGGGCCGACCGGCTCGGGCAAGACGCGCATTGTCGAAGCGGCCGCCGAGATTCTGTTCGGCGACGCGCGGGCGCTGATCAAGGTGGACTGCGCGGAGTTTCAGCACTCGCATGAAATCGCGAAGTTGATCGGCTCCCCCCAGGATATTTGGGGCACCGCGAGACGCATCCGTTGATCACGCAGGACGAATTGGCGAAAAGCCATACCGACAAGCTGAAACTGTCGTTTTTGCTGTTCGACGAGATCGAGAAGGCGTCGGATGCCTTGTGGCAGTTGCTGCTCGGTATGCTGGACAAGGCGACATTAACGCTGGGCGACAACCGGCGCGTGGATTTGTCGAGCACGGTGATTTTTCTGACGTCGAATCTGGGCAGCGGAGAAATCACGGAGCTGATGCAAGGCGGCATGGGGTTTGTGCAGCCCAAGGACAAGCAGGAAACGTTGCTGGACGAGAAAGTTCAGCGGACGGCGGTGGAAGCGGCGCGGCGGAAGTTTTCGCCGGAATTCATGAACCGCTTGGACAAGGTTGTCGTTTTTCATCCGCTGCAGCGAGCGCAACTCGATGAAGTGTTGAACATCGAGCTGGGGCAGGTGCAGCAGCGCGTGCTGGAGACGGCCAAGGGGCAGTTTCTCTTTCGCGTGACCGATCCTGGTCGCGATTTCCTGCTACGAGAAGGTACGGACCAGCGATATGGCGCTCGGCACTTGAAGCGAGCGATCGAGAGGTACGTTGTTTACCCGCTGGCGAATCTGCTGGCCACAGAGCAAGTGCATCTTGGCGACCTCGTGCGCATCGATTGGGACGGCGTTCACGATTCGCTGACGTTTGTGCGCGAGGGCGAAGGTGCGCTCGTGCAGAACGAGACGGAAATTGCGGAAGCCAAGGCGGCGGCCGTTGATATGAAGGATGGGCGGACGGTGGATGCGCCGGCCGAGGCTGTAGCGGAGGCCAAGAAGCCGCGGACGGCGCTGCCGGCAGCGGCGCCTGCTCCTGCGGCTGCTCCTCAGGCCAAGAAGAAGCCGGAGAAGCCGTAGACGGCGGTTCATTCGTCGGATTCCTTGTTTTGACGAATCGGAGCCATCTTGCGCAGCGAGATGGCTCCGATTTTCTTTTGTGGCGGGCATGCGTTTGGGGCGCGAGGATTCGTCGGCAGTTCACGGCATAAAATTTCCGATCGGCCTATAATCTCGTTCTATGAGTGTGGTGGGCTTGGATTCGAAGGCGCTCGGCAACGGAATTGGGTGGGCGCACGCAATTGTTCAGGAATGGTTTGTCGGACGATTTGGAACGCCCACGGAACCGCAGGAGTGCGGTTGGCCTCCCATTCTAGAGGGGCGCGCGACCCTGATTTCGGCGCCGACTGGCTCGGGAAAGACGCTTGCGGCGTTTTTGGTTTGCATTGATGCGCTGGTTCGAAAGGCCTTGCGCGGCGCGTTAGTGGACCAGACCGAAGTCCTCTACGTTTCACCGCTGAAGGCCCTGGGCAACGACATTCAGAAAAACTTGGAAGCTCCGCTGGGCGAGATTCTGCAGCTTGCGGGGCAGCGCGGTTTGTTGATGCCGGCGATTCGAACGGCAGTGCGCACCGGCGATACGCTCGCGCACGACCGGCGGGCGATGCTGGCGCGGCCTCCGCATATTTTGGTAACGACGCCCGAGTCGCTCTACATCCTGCTAACCGCGGCGAAGAGTCGCGAGGTGCTTCGAACCGTCGAGACGGTGATCGTCGATGAGATTCACGCGATGGCCGACGATAAGCGCGGGTCGCATCTCGCGGTGTCGCTGGAGCGGCTGGAGCACCTGGCGGGGAGGCCGCTGGCGCGGATTGGTTTGTCGGCGACGCAGAAGCCGATTGCGCTGGTAGCGCAGTTTTTGACGGGCGGCACCCGGCCGGGGCCGGTGGTTGTGAATGTGGGGCACCGGCGGCAGATGGATCTGGCGATCGAGGTTCCGAATAGCGAGATTGGCGCCGTCGCGACGAACCAGATGTGGGGCGAGATTTACGATCGGATCGCGGCGCTCGCGCGCGAGCACAAGTCGACGCTGGTCTTCGTGAACACGCGGAAGTTGGCGGAACGCGTTGCGTACAACCTGGGCGAACGGCTCGGACAAGACGGAGTCGCGGCACATCACGGGAGTTTGTCGCGAAAGTTGCGGCTGGCGGCCGAGAAGAAACTGAAAGAGGGTCAAATACGGGCGCTGGTGGCGACGGCGTCGCTGGAATTGGGAATTGATATTGGCAGCGTCGATCTGGTTTGCCAGATCGGGTCGCCGCGCGCGATTGCCGTCGGATTGCAGCGCATTGGGCGCGCGGGGCACTGGCGCGGAGCGATTCCGAAAGGGCGGATTTTTGCGACTACCCGCGATGAGTTGGTGGAGTGTGCGGCGCTGGTGCGCGCGATTCGAAAGGGCGAGCTGGACCGGCTCGAGATTCCGGATGCGCCGATGGATATTTTGGCGCAGCAGATTGTGGCGATGTGTTCGGCGGAGGATTGGAACGAGCAGGAGTTATTCGAACGATTTCGGCAGTCGTATCCATATCGCGACCTGAAGTGCGCCGAGTTCGAAAAGATCGTCGAGATGCTTTCGGACGGAATTACGGCGCGGCGCGGGCGCTACGGAGCGTATCTGCATCGCGACCGCGTCAATGGAATGTTGCGCGCGCGGCGTGGAGCGCGGCTGGCGGCGATTACGAGCGGCGGTGCGATTCCGGAGAATGCGTTGTACACGGTGGTGGCCGAGCCCGAGGGCATGGTTGTCGGTACGCTGCATGAGGACTTCGCCGTGGAGTGCATGGCCGGGGATATTTTTCTGCTCGGGAATACGTCGTGGCGGGTGCGGCGGGTTTCGGCGGACGGCCGAGTGGAGGTCGAGGATGCGCACGGCGCGCCGCCAAGCGTGCCGTTCTGGCTGGGCGAGGCGCCGGCGCGGACGGCGGAGTTGTCGTGGGAAGTTGCGGACTTACGGCAGACGATCAGTTCGCTAGTCGCAGCCGTCGAGGTGGGCGCAAAGCGCGACACGTCCGATGAAGTGGAGGCGGCGGTCGAATGGCTCAAGACCGAGTGCAGCGTCGACGACGCAGCGGCGGAGCAGTTGGTCGAATACATCATCGCCGGACGCGCGGTGCTTCGAACGGTGCCGACGCAAACGACCATCGTTGCCGAGCGATTTTTTGACGAAGGCGGCGGGATGCAGTTAATCCTACACGCGCCGTTTGGCGGGCGGATCAACAAGGCGTGGGGACTCGCGCTGCGGAAGAGGTTTTGCCGCGCGTTCAATTTCGAATTGCAGGCAGCGGCCACGGACAACGGAATCAATATTTCGCTGGCCGAGCAGCACAGTTTTCCGTTGGCGGATGTCTTTCACTTTCTACATCCGAGCTCGGTGCGCGAAGTGTTGTCGCAGGCGGTGCTGGATTCGCCGCTGTTTACGACTCGCTGGAAATGGGATGCCGGGCGGGCATTGGCGCTCCTGCGCTTTCAGGGTGGGAAGAAGGTCGCACCGCAAATTCAGCGGATGCGGGCGGACGATTTGCTGGCGTCGGTGTTTCCAGAGGCTTCCGCTTGCCCGGAGAATCTTGTCGGCGAGATCAGAATTCCGTCGCATCCGCTGGTCGATGAAGTGATGAAGGATGTCCTGACGGAGGCGATGGATATTGAAGGGCTTGAACGCATTCTGCGCGATATTGGGGATGGGCGGATTCAGTGCGTCGCGGTTGATACGCCGATTCCGTCGCAGTTTTCGCATGAGATTTTGAACGCGAATCCGTACGCCTTTTTGGACGACGCGCCGCTGGAGGAACGCCGGGCACGCGCGGTCGAGATGCGACGAATGCTGCCGGACGCGGTTTTGTCGGAGGTCGGGAGGCTCGATCCAGCGGCGATCGAGGAAGTTCGTGCGGATGCGTGGCCGGATGTTCGCGATGAAGAGGAACTGCACGACGCTCTGCTGAGCCTGATCGCGTTTCCGGTCGAGACCGACGGTATTCGAAAAGGCATCGGGAGGCTGGCGGGTCGGTTGCACGGTTCCGCTGGCAAGTGGCGCGCGAGTTTCGAACGGCTGGACGCTCAGCGACGCGTCGGCGTCGCTCGTGTGGGTGACGCGATCTACTGGGTGGCGGCCGAACGGGTTGCCGCCTTCGAACAGGTTTTTCCCAGCGCGACGTTCGAAGCCCGATTGCCAGAGATATCCACCCCCGTGAAGAGTCGCGAGGATGTGATTCTCGATCTGGCCACCGGCTGGATGCTCCATATAGGTCCAATCACCATGAGCGACCTGGCAGGCGCGCTGGGCATGAGCGCCGGCGATGTCGAACGGGCCGTGTTGCGGCTGGAGGCGACAGGCGCGATCTTGCGCGGGCAGTTTACGGGCTCGATTGCGGGCGAGACGGAGTGGTGCGACCGGCGGCTCCTCGCCCGCATTCACCGGCTGACGCTCGGCGCGCTCCGGAAACAAGTCGAGGCAGTCAACGCCGCTCAATTTATGCGCTGGCTCCTGCGCTGGCAGCACGTCGCGCCGGGAAGCCAAGCCGTGGGCGAGCGGGGGGCGCTGGAAGTTCTTCAACAGATGCAAGGATTCGAAGCGCCGGCGAATTGCTGGGAACGCCATATCCTGGCGCGTCGCATCGCGAATTACGAGTCGAGCGTCCTCGACCAGTTGTGCCTGACGGGAGCAGTCGGCTGGGGCAGGGTATCGCCGCATCCGGCGACTTTGGAGGCCGTCTCATCGGAGCGAAGGCGGATGACGCCCACCAGCGTCGCCCCGATCGCGTTTTTCGTTCGTGAAGATGCCGACTGGATGATACCCCGTCGAGCCGAGGAACAGGACGAATCACGAGGCTTGAGCCCGGATGCCGCGGGCGTGTTGGCGTTTCTAAGAACGCGGGGAGCGTCATTTTTCGCCGATATCGTTCGAGGAACCGGCAAGCGGAAAGCCGAGGTTGAAACGGCCCTTTGGGAGCTAGTCGGGGCGGGAATGCTCACGGCGGACGGCTTCGACAATTTGCGAACTCTCATCGACCCTAAGCGCCGAGCCGAAAGGACCGGCGGCCGGAAGCTTTTGCCGCGCCATACCGTCGGCCGCTGGTCTCTCCTGTATCCAGGCGAGACGATCGACCGTGCCAAAGCTCTGGAACCAACTTGCTGGATGCTTCTACGGCGCTACGGAGTCGTATTCCGCGAGCTGCTCGACCGCGAAACCATCGTGCCCAAGTGGCGTGAGGTGCTGATCACATTGAGACGCCTCGAAGATCGAGGCGAAATTCGTGGCGGAAGGTTTGTGAGCAGCTTTCTGGGCGAGCAATTTGCACTGCCCGTTGCGGTCGAATCGTTGCGAGCAACGCGTAATCTCGCTCGAACCGGCGAGGTAGTGACGGTTTCTGCCGCCGACCCGTTGAATCTGGTCGGTATCGTAGTTCCCGGTGACCGCGTCGCCGCGAATTCAGGCCGAACCGTGGCGTTTCGCGACGGCGTAGCCGTCCCGCCGAGCGATCTGCTGGGCGTCGTGGTCAAAGTTGCCAGCTAAATCCAGCAAACTGATATCACATTTCCGTTTTCTAAAGCAGCGCTTTAAACCCTGCGTTCTGCTCTGGTTCCCGCCGCCTTTTTTTGTCGTTTGCGAACTGACACAAACTGTTTTGTCTCTCTCACTTTGCCCCTAGATGAAACAGCGTCTCACCGAATGAGACAGTTTCCTGAAATGCAACTCACGCATGTTGTTGAGTTTATGCGGCTTTGCGCGCCGTAAAGGTTGTGTCTTGAATGGCATGTGCCATGCACTAACCGGAGCTGCCCAGTTTCTTGAGACGTTCGGTCGGGAGAACACTTATGAGAGCCGCCGTAAGACAACAGCTGGATCCGACAATCCGCAGCAACGACACCCGCGACTTTCACGGCTCGCTCCGTTCGAAGATCGTCGGGCAGGAAGAGGGCGTGCAGGCGCTGGTCGACATGTTCCAGGTGTTCTGCGCTGGCTTGAACTCGCCAGGCCGTCCGGTGGGCAACCTGCTGTTCCTCGGGCCGACCGGTTCGGGCAAGACCCGCATCGTAGAGGCCGCCGCCGAAATCCTGTTTGGCGACGCGCGGGCGATCATCAAGGTTGACTGCGCGGAATTTCAGCACTCACACGAAATCGCGAAGTTGATCGGCTCGCCCCCAGGCTACCTCGGCCACCGCGAGACCCATCCGCTCATCACGCAGGAAGAACTGGGCAAGAGCCACACCGACAAGCTGAAGCTGTCGTTCCTGCTGTTTGACGAAATTGAGAAGGCGTCCGACGCCCTGTGGCAACTCCTGCTGGGCATGCTCGACAAAGCGACCCTGACTCTTGGCGACAACCGCCGCGTGGACCTTTCACAGACGGTGATCTTCCTGACGTCGAACCTCGGCGGCGGCGAAATCACCGAATTGATGCAGGGCGGCATGGGTTTTGTGCAGCCGACCGGCAAGCTCGACTCGCAGCTGAACCAGAAGGTGGAGCGAACGGCGGTCGAAGCGGCGCGCCGCAAGTTCTCGCCGGAATTCATGAACCGGCTCGACAAAGTCGTCGTTTTCCATCCTCTCAGGCGAGAACAGCTCGAAGAAGTGCTCGACATCGAACTCGGTCAGGTGCAGCAGCGCGTCCTCGAAACGGCCAAGGGCCAGTTCCTGTTCCGCGTCACGAATCCTGGCAAAGAGTTTTTGCTCCAGGAAGGCACCGACACCCGCTACGGTGCACGTCATCTCAAGCGTGCCATCGAGCGTCACGTCGTGTATCCGCTGGCGAACCTGCTCGCGACCGAGCAAGTTCACCTCGGCGACCTGGTCTGCATCGATTGGGACAAGAGCCAGGATCGGCTGACGTTTATCCGCGAAGGCGAAAACCTCGCGATGCCAGTCCGCCGGCTCGAGCCTGCGATCGCTCCTCCGCGGCCCGTGCAAGCGCGCAGTGGCAAGACCATCGACGCTCCGACAGCGACACCTCTTCCGGAAGCGGCTCCCCGGATCGCTCGATAAGCAAGTTTCGACAATTCAATTCATCCGGCCCGGATGGAAGCTCATCCGGGCTTTTTTCTTTTCGGTGACGAGGTGTACAGTGAAGCTGAGGATGGGCTCATGCTTCGGGTTTTCGCGTACACCAGTCGGATTGTCTCAATGCTTGTGCTGATCGTGCTTGCCGTTGCTGGCCCATCGTTCGCGCAACGAACCGAGCTGAAACCTCCCTGGAATATTTACTCGCCGCAAACCGACGTGAAGCTGGGTAAACAGAACGCTCGGCTCATGATGCAGAAGCTGCCGTTGTGCGACGATCCGAAAATCGATCAATACCTGACGAATCTGGGCATGAAGCTGGTTTCGAAGCTGAATACGCGCGGGATCACATATCCGTGGGAGTTTCACTGCGTGAACGACAAGTCGATCAACGCTTTCGCGTTGCCGGGCGGATATGTGTTCGTGAACCGCGGCGCGATCGAGGCCGCAGATAACGAGGCGCAGCTGGCAGCGGTGATGGGGCATGAGCTGTCTCACGTTGCTCTGCGGCATGGGACGGCTCAAGCCACGAAGGCGCAGTTGGCGCAAGGAGCCGCCGGGCTATTCGGCGGGATCTTCGGCGGTAGCACCGGTGGGGCCCTGCTGACGCAGGGCGTGGCCTTAGGGGCGGGCGGTCTGCTGCTGCGCTACTCGCGGACCGATGAGACACAGGCTGACGTGAGCGGCACGCAGGTGCTCTACGATACGGGTTACGACCCGCGCGCAATGGCGCAGTTTTTCGAAAAGTTGGAGGCAGAGTCGAAAGGTAAGAATCCGCCGCAGTTTTTGTCGGATCATCCGAATCCGGGGAATCGTGTCGAGCGCGTGGACGAAGAGATTGACAAGCTTGGCGGCGTGCCGCCAAACGCGAGGAAGGATTCGGCGGAGTTCGAAGCGATCAAGCGTGAAGTGATTGCGTTGCCGACGCCAAAGAAGATTGCAACGGCGGTCTCCTCGGGTGATCCGGCTCAGCCTCCTCCGCCGGCATCGACACATCTTGCCGATTACAAGGGTTCGGCGTTCACGCTCAGCTATCCCGACAATTGGGGCGTATCGGAGAGCGACGGCGGTGCGGCGTTCGCGCCCGAGGGCGGCGTGGTGCAGGGAAGTGACGGTCAAGGGGCGCTCGCATACGGAATTATCGTCAACACTCGCGCGGAACGGGTTGACGGTAGCGATTCGAACGGGCTCGCGAGCGCGACGCAGCGGCTGATCGAGGAGCTTGGGAAAACGAATCCAAATTTGAAGGTTGTTCAGCGCTCATCGAATGTGCGCTTGAATGGGCAACCTGGGCTATCGACATATTTGAGCAACGACTCGCCCGTTGGCGGGCAGGAGACGGACTGGCTCATCACGGTGATGCAGCCGAAAGGGTTGATGTCGTTCTTGTGCGTCGCGCCACAGGTGAAATACAGCGACTACGACAAGACATTCAGCGCGATTCTGGATACGGTGCGGTTGCCAAAGTAGGGGCCGCGAATTGTCAGGCGGTTGGTGTAACTGGCGCGGGCTCGCGATGCTTGGCTTCGGCAACATCGCGCTTTTTCTGTGCGGCGGATTTATCCGGTCGTGACGGGTCCCATCGCAAAATTGGATTTCGCGCGGCGCCGACTTCGTCGAGCCGGCGAACGCGTGTGGTGTGCGGCGCGGTTTTCACAAGTTCTGGGGTTGTGGCCGCTTCTTGCGCGATGGAGCGCATCGCATCGATAAAAAGGTCGCACTCTTCCTTCGATTCCGATTCGGTCGGCTCGATCATCAGCGCGCCGGGAACGATCAGTGGAAACGCCGTCGTATACGGGTGGAAGCCGTAGTCGATCAGGCGCTTGGCGATATCCATCGTGTTCACGCCATTGCGCTTCTGGATCGCGTCGCTGAAAACGACTTCGTGCATCGAGGGCAGGGAATAGGGGAGGTCGTAGACGCCTTCGAGATGCTTGCGAATGTAGTTCGCGTTGAGCACCGCATCTTCGGTAGCCTGTCGCACGCCGGGGCCGTAAGCGAGGATGTAGGCGAGAGCGCGGACGAGAACGCCAAAATTCCCTGAGAACGCTTTCACCTTGCCGATCGATTGCGGACGGACGTGTTCGAGCCTGAGGTGCCCGTCTTTCTCGACAAGAATGGGTGTTGGGCGGAAAGGCTCGAGAATTTTCTTCATCGCCACGGGCCCGGCGCCGGGGCCACCGCCGCCGTGCGGCGTCGAAAACGTCTTGTGCAGATTGAGATGCATTACGTCGACGCCCAAATCTCCGGGGCGCGCGACGCCTGCCAACGCGTTCATGTTGGCGCCATCCATATACAGTAGAGCGCCTTTCGCGTGCAGGATTTCTGCGATTTCGGGAATACGCTCTTCAAAGATGCCGAGCGTCGACGGATTCGTGATCATCAACGCCGCGACATCTTCTGTGACCAGTTCGCGAAGTTTTTCCACGTCGATCTGGCCGTGCGATTCCGACTTGATGTTCTGGACTTCGTATCCCGCGATAACTGCTGTCGCGGGATTTGTGCCATGCGCGGAGTCGGGCACGAGAACGACTTTGCGTGGATTGCCCTGTTTTTCGAGATACGCGCGGATCAGGAGCAGGCCCGTTAGTTCGCCTTGAGCGCCCGCTGCCGGTTGCAGCGTGATCGTGTCCATACCCGTGATTTCGAGCAGGCATTTCTCGAGCATCTGCAAGATTTTTAGGCAGCCTTGCGAAAGCTCCTGCGGCTGCAGCGGGTGTTCCGTTGCGATTCCGTCGAGCCGCGCGACGAATTCATTCACGCGCGGGTTGTACTTCATCGTGCAGGAACCGAGGGGATACATGCCGAGGTCGATGGCGTAATTCCAAGTCGAGAGGCGTGTGAAGTGACGAATCACCTCGATCTCGCTCACTTCAGGGAAGCCGGTGACGCCTTCGCTTCGATGATTTGCACCGAGAGTCTTCGTGGGATCGGCGGCGGGCACGTCGAGCGGCGGCAGTTCGAACGCGCGCTTGCCGGGTGAGGATTTCTCGAAAATCAGCCCTTCGTTCTGATTCGTGTGGCGGGTCGCTTTTTTGATCTTATGGCTCACAGGTTCCTTGGTCGCCGTCCGAGCGACTGGCGCGAATTATTGGACGGGCTGTTCCAACGCGCGGCTGATGCCCTTGGCCAGCCGCTCGATATCGCCGCGGGTCGTCGTTTCGGTAACGCAAACCAGCGCGTGCTTGGTCAATTCGGGATACGACGGTCCAAGCGGTAGAGGCCCGACGATCTTATCCTTCAGCAATTCGTGGTTCACCATGCGTGCCGAGCGCGGCAATTCGATCGTGAACTCGTTGAAGAAGGGAGCCGTGAAAGTACGCTTCACGCCAGGAATCTTGGTCAGTTCGCTCAGCGCAAACTGAGCTTTCGAAAAGTTCTGGTGGGCCATCTCGCGCAAGCCTTCTTTGCCGAGCAGCGTGAGATGCACGGTCGCGGCGAGGGCGCATAGCGCCTGGTTCGTGCAAATGTTCGAAGTCGCCTTTTCGCGGCGGATATGTTGTTCGCGGGTGGCAAGAGTGAGGACGAAACCACGGCGGCCTTCGGTATCGATCGTTTGTCCCGTCAGACGCCCCGGCATCTGCCGCACGAATTTGTCACGCGAGGCCAGCACTCCGACGAACGGCCCGCCATAGCTCGGAGCTAGGCCGAAGCTTTGGCCTTCCATCGCAACAATGTCGGCCTCCGCCGGCGGCTTCACAAGGCCCAGTGACACGCCTTCCGTGATCGTCGTGACCAGCAATGCACCGGACGCGTGGACGATCTCGGCGAGCGCAGCAACCGGCTCAATCGCGCCAAAAAAATTCGGCGACTGCACTACGACTGCGCCAACATCGTCCTTCAACATCGACTGCAAAATTTTCTGATCGACTGTGCCGTCGGCAGAGTAGGGAATTTCCTCGACGTGCAGCCCGGAATTCTTGGCGTAGGTTGTCAGCACATCGCGATATTCCGGATGCAGCGACCGCTCGACCAACACTCGCGATCGACCCGTAATCCGCTCCGCCATCAACACCGCTTCGGTCGTCGCCGTCGAGCCGTCCCACATCGAAGCGTTCGCGACCTGCTGTCCGGTCAGCTGACACATCAGCGTCTGAAACTCAAAGATGGCCTGCAGCGTGCCTTGCGTGATTTCGGCCTGATAGGGCGTGTACGAAGTCAGAAACTCGCCGCGCTGAATGATCGCATCCGTCACGACCGAACGAAGATGGTTATACACTCCTGCTCCGAGAAAGCTCGTGTACCCGACCGAATTCTCGGAAGCGCGCTCCTTGAAATACTGAATAACTTCGGCTTCCGAAAATGGCCCCGGCAGCTTGAGCGCTTGCTTCAGCCGGAACCGCTCCGGGATGCTTGAGAAAAGATCGTCGATCGATTTGGCTTCGATGGCCGCGAGCATTTCTTCGCGTTCGGTCGGGCTTTTGGGGAGATAGCGCATCAGGCCGAGGCTTCCTTGTTCTTGTCGGCCTCAGCGATGAAAGCTTCATAGGCTGCAGCGTCCATCAGATCTTTCACCTGAGCGGGATTCGCCAATTTCACTTTGATCAGCCACGCCGCGCCATGCGGATCGGTATTGATCGTCTCGGGAGTGTTTTGCAGGTCGCCGTTGATCGCGGTGACCTCTCCCGTCAGCGGCGAATAAATCTCACTGACCGCCTTGACGGACTCAACCGTGCCGAACGACTTTCCGGCTTCGACCTTCGCTCCAACCTTCGGCAGTTCCGCGAATACCACGTCGCCGAGTTCGTGCTGCGCATAATCGGTGATGCCAATCGTCGCCGTGTCGCCGTTCACGTCGGCCCACTCATGCTGCTTCGTATAACGAAACTTGGTCGGATACGCCATGCAATCGCTCCTTTTTTCGACCCGGCGCGCCGGGCCACTCGCCACTGATCCGATGCTACGCGGTCTTCGCCGCTTGGGGCGATGTCGCTGTCTTAGGCCGCTTGTAAAACGGAGTCGGCACAACCTTCGCCTTGTACTTGTTGCCGCGAATCTCCACCAACACCGTCGTGCCTACCGCCGACATCTGCGGCGGCACGTACGCCAACGCGATGTTCTTGCCTAGTGTCGGCGAGGGTGAACCGCTGGTGATCACACCGATCGCATCGCCTGACTCGTTGCAGCAACAATATTCGTCACGCGCGATGCCTCGATCGACCATCTCGAGCCCCACGAGGGTTCGCTTCAATCCCCCAGCTTTTGCCTTCTCCAGCGCCGCTCGGCCGATGAAATCGCCTTTGTCCATCTTGCAATAACGATCGAGGCCCGCTTCCCAGACGTTGATCGTGTCGCTGATCTCGTGACCGTAGAGCGCCATCTTCGCTTCGAGCCGCAATGTGTTGCGCGCCCCGAGCCCGCAGGGAACGATCCCGAACTCGCGTCCCGTTTCCATCACCTGATTCCACACGCTCTCGCTCGTCGCTTGGTCCGACGATACGTAAATCTCAAATCCATCTTCCCCGGTGTAGCCGGTCCGCGCGATCAAAATGTTCTTCAATCCGCAAACCGTTCCGTGTGTGAACCAATAATTCTTGATGACGTCCAGATTCGCGTCGGTCAGTTTGCGCATGACATCAATCGCACGCGGTCCTTGGATCGCCAACTGCGTATAGCTGTCACTCCAATCCTCGACGACGCAATCGAAGCCTTTCGCGTTCTCCCGAACCCAGTTGATATCTTTCTCGCGCGTCCCTGCGTTAATCACCAGCAGGTAGTCGTCCTCGCCCAATCGGTGAACGATCACATCGTCCACGAACGTCCCTTGCGGATACAGCAGAGCCGAATAGTGGGCCTGACCGATCGCCAGTTTCGATGCGTCGTTCATGCTGAGGTGCTGCACCGCATCGAGCGCGCCGCCCGCCGTCCGCCCCGTGCCAATTCGAATGTCGCCCATGTGGCTCACGTCGAACATGCCAACCGCGCCGCGCACGGCCTTGTGTTCGGCTACAAGCCCGCCGTTGGAAGGGTATTCGACGGGCATATCCCATCCGCCAAAATTGACCATTTTCGCTCCCAGCCGCCGGTGTACGGCGTTGAGAGGCGTCTTTCGAAGTTCGTTGATTTTAGGCGAGTTTGCGGCTTCCATTCCCCATGCTCGGGCAGAAATCGATACTAGCACGCGCTCCAGGACGCGTCAAAGAAGCGCTCCGAAATTCAAAATCGCGGCCGTCAAACGCTGAGCACAAACGCAATCAGCCTTACGTGGAGAATTAGCATCCTACTGCCGGGCCGGTGCTTGCCGCCCCATGCGTCGCTCAGGTACAGTTTTCGAGGAGGCCTGCGAATGCCCGGTCCGATCGTTTGCAGCCAATGCGACAAAATCGAGCAGGAATGCGTCTGCGAAAAATATTGTACGATTTGTAAGGGGCAGGACAAGGTGCGGCTTTGCGCCGACGGTCTATACTATTGCCCCGACTGCCGGGAGGCCTGCGACGTAGCGCTCGCGAACGAACGTGGAAACTGAATCCAAAACGATCAAACTGCTGCTCGACGCCGATCCGCGACTCGCCGCGGCTGTCGGAGGTGTCGCGCGCTATCTGGCCGACGCGGCCGGCATCGAAAATGACGCTATCGCTCAGCTCCAGGCCGCCGTCGTCACCGCGTGCAACGAAGCCTTTCAGTTGCTGACGCCTGCGCATCCCAAGCTCACTGCAACGATTACCCGGCTCTCCGATCGCATCGAAGTGGTTCTTTCTTGCGAAGGCGCAAACGCCCCCGGCCAAAACACGATGTCGCTCGGCGGCGTCGACAAAGTCCAGCACGAAACCCAGGGCAACGCGATCATTACCCGCCTGACGAAGTTCATCAATCAAGGCGCTCCCAGCCGTTAGTCGGTTCCTCAGAAACAAAAAGAGCAGAACCGAAGTTCCGCTCTCGATCCTCGCCTGAACCAGGTTTGTGAATCGCGATGTGTTTCGTGGGTAGCGGCTTAGCCGCGACGGAAAAACTCACGGGATAGGGAAGGCTTTAGCCCTGAAGGAAGGTCGTTCAAATCACATCTTCAGGGCAAACGTATTTCGCTTGATGAGGGAAGCCATCTGATCATCCGTCAAAGTCATGTGCACCACAATCCTGTCGCCGCTCGGCGTAACCGTCGCCTGCGTCAAGAGCTGCGCCATATCCGGATTATCCTGCTTCGACTGGTATTGCTTGTACATAAGCCCCATCTGCAGCAATTGTCCCAATGTGTTCGCATCGTCCACGGAACTGCAGATGCCCTGAAACTTGCCGTCAACACCGCTGCTCGCATCCACATTGATGATCATGTTCTGCATCCGCTGAACCAGCTTCGCCGCATCCGGAAACTGATTGATCTCCGGTGCAAGCTGCTGCATGGCCAGTCGCGTGTAAGCCGGATTCAACACCGCCCAGACAACGCTCGACCCGTTCGCTTCATTGACCAGCGGAAAGAACTTGTCATTGCGCATCAATCCTTCTTCGCCACCAAACCGTACTTCAATCATTTTCTCCAGCAGTGCGCGGTGGCCGAAGGCCGCCGTGCTCGAGTCGATGAAAAAGAAAAACAGGTCGTTCGCACCCGACCCGCTGCCAAACGCGTACAACGTATAGTTCCGCGCCTTGAACGTAGGCAGCTTCTGTTTCTTGAAATACGCTTCGGTCGATTCCGGATTGTAGTTGCCCAGAGCAACGCCGACGATCTGCTCTCCGGTCGGCACTGCCGCATTGCCCACACCTTCGGTCTTCGCGGTCACGCCTTCCGGCACCAGTCCCCACGCCAATTCTTCCACTTGCGTATTTGGATCGACGCCCGCTGACGCCAGAAACTTTTCGAATTGCCGAAACCGATCCGGCAGCATCTGCTCTTGTAGTTGCGGGAACCACGGCAGCGTTCGCGCCTTTTTCAAGTCGGCATATGCGAACTCGCCGACGTTCTTAGGGAACAGCGCAATAATGTCCGAACCGAGCCGCCCCGCCCGCGCCGGATTCGGCGAGAACAGCGTCAGCGCTCCAAGCGCCACGACAGCCGCAAGCCGTCGCAAGCCCTGCCCCGGGCGCAAAGTCGAATGTTGCATCATATGTGGTTCTCCCTTCCATCTTCCGTGAGGTGAGGGTTGAACGCCGCTTCAGGCGTCCCAGTTATGCGTTGATTCGGGAAGTTTCGCCTAGGCGTTCGCGCAGCGCGGATACTCTCTCGCGTACCGCCGTCACGTACCCTGCATCTTTGATTCCGTCGAGATTAATCTCGACATTTGCCAGCGCCCCTTTGGCGCCGGCGGCGGCCATCAGCCGCGCTACGTCTAAGTCTGACTTCATGGATGCCGCTGCGATAGCCGCAAGTTGTCCAATCCGTTCGAAAAGGGCAACTGTACTGGCAGCCACTTCCAGCGGAATCTCCGTCGCACCGCGCATAGCAGCCTGAATCGCGGCATCGCGAGCCTGAATTTCGGCGCCATCGTTTTGCGGCAGCTTGTATGCCGCCAGCACCGCATCGTACGCGCTCGAATCCTTGTCGATCGCCGCGGTCAACTCATCCGTCGCCCGCCGCATCGCTTCCAGCGCATCCGAAAGCCTATCGACAACCGTAAGTTGCGCCTTTTTCTTCCTTGATAGTCCCGCTACCATCTGCCCCAATGCTCCGGCCAGAGCGCCAGCCAACGCTGAGACGCTACCCCCACCGGGAGTCGCCGATGGCGCCGCAACTGCGTCAATAAACGGCCGCGCCAGCGAGCCAAGCTTGCCGTCCTTGGACGGCGCCGCCGCCGAACCCGTCAGCGCCGCTTCCAGCTTGTTCTCAAAAATCTGCTCGGGCGAAAAATTCTCCACCTGCAAGAAATAGTCCGCCGCCATCTCGATCGCCTTTTTCGGAATCAGCCCGACGATCTCGCTGCCCACTGGAATCGCGCCGTACCGCGCCGCCTCGCGCTTCACCATCTCGTACACACGATGCATCGGCGTCTGTTCGAAATCCGTCAAATTGATCGATACCTGCGCCAGGTTCCGCGCCTTCAAATCCACGCCCATCGACTTCACATACCGCAGCCCGCCCGACGAATAGCGAATCGCCTTCGCGATCTTGTTCGCCACGCCGACGTCGGGAGTATTCAGGTTGACATTATAGGCGATCAAGAACTTGCGTGCTCCGACGACCGTCACTCCCGCCGTAGGATGCAACTTCGGCTCGCCAATGTCCGGCTGCCGATCATGATTCCGCTTCAACTCGTCGCGCAGCCCTTCGAACTGCCCCTTCCGCACATTCTCCAGATTGACCCGATCCGGCCGGGTCGCCGCCGCTTCATAGAAAAACACCGGTATCCGGTGCCGGTTCCAAATCTCTTTGCCCACCCGCCGCGCCAGCGCCACGCAATCGTCAATCGTCACACCCGAAATCGGGATGAAGGGAATCACATCGGCCGCGCCAACCCGGGGATGCGCCCCGGTATGCTCGTTCAAATCGATCAACTCCAGCGCTTTGCCCACTCCTCGCAGCGCCGCTTCGGCGACCGGGTCCGGCTCGCCCGCCAATGTCACCACGCACCGGTTATGATCCGCATCCATCTCCCGGTCCAGCACATACACCCCAGGCACCGCGCTCATCGCCGACACAATCGCGTCCACCTTCGCTGCGTCGCGTCCCTCTGAAAAATTCGGCACACACTCGATCAATCGCTTCATCGCAATGGTTTCCTTAAAAATGGCCCCGGTGGTCTTTCCTTCATGATATTGGATTTTCGATTGCCCAGCCACCCCGTGACGGTTGTTAAACCGACGGTCCGTTCGAGTAGAGAAAACAGCACCGGCTTGTCCGTCGGCCCATGGGCATTCGTCATCGCGCACGCCGATACACAATTTCGCCCTTCTTGATCGTCATCCAGCACTTGTTCACGCCAAAATAGTAGGGAATCTCTCGATAATCCACGACCTCAAACACTCCCAAATCCGCCAACTTGCCCGTCTCAATCGCCCCGATCTCCTTCTCCCGGCGCAGTGAATACGCCGCATTCACCGTCGCCGCCGTAATCGCCTCCGCCGGCGTCATCCGCAACTGCGTGCAAGCCAGCGACAGCACCATCGGCATGCTTAGGGTCGGACTCGTTCCCGGATTGTAGTCCGTAGCCAGCCCCACAATCGCTCCTGCGTCGATCAGTGCCCGAGCAGGAGCGTACTCCTTCAAGCCCAAATGAAAATCGCATCCCGGCAGCAACGTCGCCACCGTCTTCGACTTCGCCAGCGCCCGAATATCCGCCGTTTTCACCTGCTCCAGGTGATCGCAACTCGCCGCGCCGAGTCCCACTCCAAGCTGCGTCGCTCCCGTCCGCGACAGTTGCTCCGCATGCACCCGCGGCGCCAGCCCATGATTCGCCCCCGCTTCCAGCACCTGCTCCGACTGCGCGAGCGAAAACGCCCCGCGGTCGCAAAACACATCGCAAAATTCCGCCAGCTTCCGCTCCGCCACTTCCGGAATCAGCCGATTCACCAGCAGCCCGACGTACCGCTGAGGCCCTCCCGGCGTGTGTCGGTACTCCGCCGGCACGACGTGCGCGCCCAAAAAAGTCGACACGATGTCCAGCGGCTGCTCCCGGTCCAACTCCTGATGCAGCCCCAGAATCTTCAGCTCGCTGGTGACATCCAGCCCGTACCCGCTCTTGGCCTCGATCGTCGTCGTTCCATACGCCGCGAATTCACGCAGCGCCGCTGAAGCCCGCGCCTTCAATGCCGCCGCCGTCGCCGCTCGCAGCTTCTTCACCGAATTTAGAATCCCGCCGCCCTTGCACGCGATCTCCTCGTAACTCGCCCCGGCAATCTTCAACTCGTATTCTTCCGCCCGGCTCGCCGCATGAATCAAATGCGTATGCGAATCGACAAACCCCGGCAGGATCACGCGCCCTTCAACATCCAACTTCTCCGCAGTGCCGGCCTCGGGCAGCGCCTCGACCTTCGAACGCGCCCCGACCGCTGCGATGCGCCCATTGCGCAGCAGCACTGCTCCATCCTTCAAAATTCCAAGGTTCGAAAGCGCAGCTCCGCGCCGCGGACCGCGCCCACGCAGGGTGAGGATTTGAGACGCACCAACAACAAGAAGGGAATTGGCCAAGGCGCCGATATTATGCCCAAATCGCGGTCGAGATAACATCCATTCACGCAAATGTCACAAATGAATCCAGCGAGCGGCTGGAAAACAACGCGTGTCGCGGCACCAGGGCGTCACCCCGTTTGATTGACGGTAACAATCTTCAACCCACCCGGCGAAGCTTCCCGAATCCACACTTCGCCGTCGCCGATCATGAACCCTTGATAGTTGGCGAACAAACACCGCGACGATTTCTCGTCGCTGATTTTCGATTTTACGTTCGCGTTAATAATTTGATCGTACTTCCGCAAGAAGGCCTCCCGGCTTGCGATCGTCGTTCGATGCCCTTGCGCATTCCATCGCAGCGGAAACAGCACCATCGAAGCGACGTCTGCCTTCTTGTTTGCTTCCACAGCCGCCTTTAGTCTCGCCAGAAAGCTGCGCGCCTGCTCGGCGGTTTGCGGCCCCATCCGGTCGACGGTATCTCCTGAGCATCCGCTCGGCACATCCGGACTCGGAGCCTGGGCGAGCGCAGTCAACGCGAACAGAAATCCCGCGGTGGCTGTCATCACAATACGTTGAATCAGCATGCGAGCTGAACGTACAGGTCGCGGTGCGCGACCTTCAGGCAGTCGCCGCTTTCCCCCGAAACGCCGGCGCAAACACCTCTCGCGCGAACGTCTCGATCGAAGTCGGCGTCGTGTTCGCCGCAGTCCGCGGTTCCAAAGCCTTCATGTGCCCACGGTTCATCGCGTCGCACATCTCCACGATCGATTCCGCAAAATTCGGGTGTATCCCCATCTGCCCCAGCGCCCCGACAAACTCCTCGCCCGGCATCTGCATGTACTGCAAATTCGGCTTGCCGATGGCGTCGCCCAAAGCCTTCGCAAACTCGTTATAGGTTAAATCTCGCTGCCCGAGCAATTCCTTCGCTTCGATCCCCGAAAAATCCAATTTAAGCAGATGCTCCGCCGCCGCATGTCCAATATCTTCCGTCGCAATCGCCGCGGTCTTGAGATCACCTCGCACCGGCGACGCGACCACTCCGAAACCCTGAATCGCCCCCACTTGTCCAAGAAGGTTCTCAAAGAAATATCCGGGCCGCAGAAACAAAACGTTCAGTCCCGGAATCTTCGCAAATCGCGTTTCCATCTCATGCAACCCTGACACCGGCCCGCACCCCGACTCTTTATCCGCACCATAACTGCTCAGCGCCACCACATACCGCACCTTCGCGTTTTCGACCGCGGTTGCTCCCGCATCAAACACCGCGCGCTGAAACCCTCGATAGTCGTCGCTGGTCAGGTTCGGCGGCACCATGAAATACACCGCCCGCGCCCCCTCAAAGGCCTTCGTCAAAAACGCCGCGTCTGTCGTATCTCCAGCCAACGTTTCCGCGCCCTTGCCAGCTAGCTTCGCCAATTTATCCTTGTCGCGTCCAATCGCGCGCACCTTCTCGCCCTTCGCCAACAACGCTTCAGCAACCACCGATCCCGTATTTCCAGTCGCTCCCACAATCACGTACATATCGTCACCTCCCACGTTCGCCGTTCCACTCCATTTCGATGAGCGCAACTCGCAAATCGTTACGTGCGTGCGTGATTCTGTTCTTTTTCACTACTTCGCTGTTTCACTACCTCTTACTTCGTTTTCTCCATCATCGGAATGTTCACCCCAGCCTTCCGCGCAAACTCTTTCGCCTCGTCATATCCCGCGTCCACATGCCGAGCCACGCCCATGCCTGGATCATTCGTTAAAACTCGTTCGATCCGCGTCCCCATTTCCTTCGTCCCATCCGCCACGCACACCTGCCCCGCATGCTGCGAGTACCCGATCCCCACTCCGCCGCCGTTGTGGATCGACACCCACGACGCCCCGCTAGCCGTATTCACCAGCGCATTCAGCAGCGGCCAGTCCGCGATCGCGTCCGAACCGTCCGCCATCGACTCTGTCTCCCGATACGGCGAAGCCACTGACCCGCAATCCAGATGATCCCGCCCGATCACGATCGGCGCCTTCAGCTCGCCCTTGGCCACAAGTTTGTTCAAAGCCAGCCCGAACTTGTCGCGCTCTCCGTAACCCAGCCAGCAGATCCGCGACGGCAACCCCTGAAACTTCACCCGCTTCTGCGCCAGCTTGATCCACCGCGCCAGATGCTCATTCTCCGGAAACAGTTCCAGCACCAATTGATCCGTGCGCGCGATGTCCGAAGCCTCGCCGGAAAGCGCGGCCCAGCGAAACGGTCCCTGGCCTTCGCAAAATAGCGGACGAATATAGGCAGGCACAAATCCCGGAAAGTCGTACGCGTCTTTCAAGCCTTGTTCGAACGCAAACGTTCGAATGTTATTTCCGTAATCGAATGTCACCGCGCCCAGCTTCTGCAAATCCAGCATTCCACGGACATGCTGCGCCATCGCCGCCATCGACCGCTTCTTGTACTCCGTCGGATCGCTCTTCCGCAACTCCAGCGCCGCCGCGAGCGTCATCCCGTTCGGCACGTATCCGCCGATCGGATCGTGCGCGCTCGTCTGATCCGTCAACAAATCCGGCACGACGCCCCGCTTCGCCATCTCCGGGATCAAATCCGCACAATTTCCAACCAACCCGACCGACGTTGCCTCGCCCTTCCGCACTGCGTTCTTCAAAATCCGCAGCGCCTCATCGAACGAGGTCACCATCACATCGCAATAACCCGTCTTAACGCGCCGCTTGATCCGCTCCGGATCCACATCGATCCCCAAAAACGCCGCGCCGTTCATCGTCGCTGCAAGCGGCTGCGCTCCACCCATTCCGCCCATGCCGCCCGTCACCACCAGCTTGCCCGCCAGCGACCCGCCAAAATGCTTCACCGCCGCCGCCGCAAAGGTCTCGTACGTCCCCTGCAAAATTCCCTGCGTCCCGATATAAATCCAGCTCCCCGCCGTCATCTGCCCGTACATCATCAGTCCGACCCTGTCGAGCTCGTGAAATTGATCCCAATTGTTCCAATGACCCACCAGATTCGAATTGCACAACAACACCCGCGGCGCGTATTCGTGCGTTCGAAACACTGCCACCGGCTTCCCCGATTGCACCAGCAGCGTCTCGTCTGCCGCCAACTCTTTCAGCGACCGCACAATCGCATGAAACGATTCCCAATTCCGTGCCGCTCGGCCCGTCCCTCCATAAACGACCAGATCCGCCGGATTCTCCGCAACCTCTGGATCGAGGTTGTTCATCAACATCCGCAGCGCCGCCTCCTGCTGCCAGCCCTTGCAGGAAAGCGTCGTGCCCCGCGCCGCCCGGAAAGGCCCCCGAGACAATCCTCCAATCGTTTCGCCAACCGTCCCCGAAATCGTCGCCATAAAGTTCTCCGCTCGCCATCTTATCGCACGCTCGCCCAAATAAGCACAATCGAGATCCCGTCTGCGCTCGTGCCGCCCTCTACCAAACTCCCAGGTACCAGCCCATCCGTCCTCTAGGATTTCTCACCACAAACCGCTAAAGTACCCCCCATAAGCCCATGACCTACGGCACCCTCCCGTCGCGCATGCTCCACGCCATCGATTCGCTTCCGAATCCGCGTGCTCAACTCTACCGCCGCGACAATACCTGGCTTCCCATCACCTCCGCCGAGCTGCTCCGCCGCGTCGCCGGCCTCTCCATGGCACTCGTCGAATTAGGCGTCAAACCCGGCGACCGCGTCGCCCTGTTTTCCACCAATCGCCCCGAATGGCACACCGCCGACTTCGCCATCACCGGCGCGGGTGGCGTCACCGTGCCGATCTACTTCAACGAATCGTCCGATCGCATGACCTACATCCTGAATCACTCGGGCGCCAAGGTCGTCATCGTCGCGGGCGAGCCGCAACTCGCCAAACTTCTCAGCTGCCGCTCGCGCATCTCCGAACTCGAGCACATCATCGTTGCCGACGTCGGCGCCGAGGCTCCCGTCGAATGCCTCCAATACGACACTTTGATCGCCTCGGCCGGTGGCGTCGAGATCTCCTCCTACCGCCTGCGCTCCTCGCAAGTTCTTCCCGGCCAGCTCGCATCCGTGATCTACACCTCCGGCACCACCGGTGAGCCCAAAGGCGTCATGCTCACCCACACCAACATCTGCTCCAACATCGTCGACTCCTGCGTCACGACCGACATGAACCCGGGTCTCGATAACACGCTTTCCTTCCTCCCGCTCGCCCACATTTACGGCCGCACCATGGATTACGTCATGCTCTGCAGCGGCATCTCCATCGCCTACGTCGAAGACGTAAACCAGCTCTCTCAAATTTTGCTCGAAGTGAAACCGACGATCCTCGCAGCCGTTCCTCGCGTGTTCGAAAAGATGTACGCGCGCATCCTCGAAAAGGGCACCAAGAACACCGGCATCAAGCGCAAGCTTTTCGACTGGGGAATGGACGTCGCCAAGCGCTCCGCAAAATGGCGTTGCGGCATCGGCTCCGCCAACCCAGTCCTGAAACTCCAATGGGCCGTAGCCGACAAACTCGTCTATTCGAAAATCCGTGAAGGCACGGGCGGCAATCTGCGCATCGTCTTTTCCGGCGGCGCGCCACTCTCGAAAGATCTCGCCGAATTCTTCTGGTCCATCGGCATCTGCATCTACCAGGGCTACGGCCTCACCGAAACTTCGCCCGTCCTCACTTCGAACTATCCAAAGAACCGCGTCGGCAGTTCCGGCAAGCCCATCCCGAATGTATTGATCAGCATCGCGCCCGACGGCGAAATCCTTGCCAAAGGCCCCTGCGTCATGCAGGGTTACTACCGCAGCCCCGACGCCACCCGTGCAGCCCTGAACGAAGACGGCTGGTTCCACACCGGCGACATCGGCTATCTCGACCCCGACAACTATCTCTTCATCACCGACCGCAAAAAAGATCTGCTGAAAACAGCCGCTGGAAAATTTGTCGCGCCACAGCCGATCGAAAATGGGCTGAAGACGAGCCCCTACATCCTCAACGCCATGGTCGTCGGCGATCAGCGCAAATTCGTAGTCGCGCTTCTCGTTCCCAATCCGGTCACTGTAGAAGCCAAAGCCGCCGAGCAGGGAATCCGCTTTAATTCGAATGAGGAAATGGTCGCCCACCCCTTTGTCCGCAAATTAATCGATGACGAAGTCGCCCGCCTCACCACCCACCTAGCCCAGTGGGAAACGATCAAACGCTTCGCCCTTCTCCCCGACGACTTCACCTTCGATAACGGCGGCCTAACCTTCACCATGAAGTTAAAACGCCGCGTAGTTGAACAAAAATTCCGCCAGATCATCGAATCCCTCTACGCCGACGTAACCGACCCCCGCCCCATCCTCCAAAACTAGTCACGCCAACATCGACGTCTGTCCGGGCCCGGTTGCGCGGGACAATCGAGGTCCTGTACGGGCGGCGGCGCCCCATCTCGGCAACATGAAAACCGCACGACGGTTCTCAGCCGATCCGCCGCACAAGAAATAAAATGGGAATATAAACCGCGATGAACAGGAAGGTTTTATCTATGCGTCGCTACTTCGTTACTTCTTCACTCTGCCTCTCACCTAAAACATCGCCAGCATCTGCCGGCACCCCTCCGCAAACTCCCGCTCCGGCATAATCAAACTCACAATCAAATGCCCATCCGTCGCGAAGTCATAAAAATGCCCCGGGTGCACATAAATCCCCTTTTTCGTCAGCAAGTCCACCGCAAGCTCATCATCGGTCCGCGTAGCGGGCACTTGCACCACCGCATACCACCCACCTTCAACATCCAGCCGCGAGCACGCCTTCCGCAGCATCAGTTGCCGATCCAGCTCGCCTAAATTCCTCCGCACGCGCGTCAACACCTGTTTCTGAAATCCAATCCGCTGCTCCAGAAACACCGGCAACGCCAGCTGAATCGGCGCGTTCATCGACAAATACGTATCCGCAATTACTTCAATCCGCTCGAGTGCCTGCTTCTTCAGCGCCTCCGGCCCGCTCGTCACCAGCCAAGCCGCTTTCATCTGTGGCAATCCCGAGATCTTCGACAGCCCGCTCATCGTAAACGTAAGAGCTCCCACGTTCGTGCTGAGTGACCGCTGTTTTTTATCAACCCCCGTCTTCGGCCGAGGCGCCTTCAAAGGATCGCGTCGTGCGCCGTTCGATTCATGCGCGAAATCCAGAAACACTTCGTCCGCGATCAACGACAGGTCGCGCGCCGCGCAAATTTCATTCAGCGTCGCCAACTCTTCCGCCTTCACAAAATGCCCGGTCGGGTTATTTGGATTCACCACGATGATCCCACGTGTTCGCGGCGTAATCGCTCCTTCAAGCGCGTGAAAATCAATCTGCCAGCCGTGATCGTAGATCAGCGGATAGTGCACCAGCCGCACATCGTGAATATCCGCAAGAAATCCAAACAGCGGATAGCTCGGCGCCGGCACTAATAGCTCATCGCCCGGATTGCACAGCGCGCGAAACACAAACGAGTACGCCTCGCTCGTGCTCGCCGTCAAAATAATATCTTCCGCCGCGACCTCGTCGCCGCGCTCTGCGTAATACTCCGACACGCCCTGCCGCGCCCGCAGCAATCCCTTCGGATCGGGCACGTAGGTCAGCATCACTGGATCCTGCAGCGCACGCAACACCGCTTGCCCATCGACGACAAATCCAACCTCGGTTGGATTCGACGCGCTCAAATCGTAGAGCCGCTTGCCAGCAGCCAAATGCGCTGCCAGCGCTTCGCTCAACTTATTGGGCGCAAGATTCCAGTTGGTACGTTCTGCGAACATAACTCCGTTCATCAAACTCGGATTCATCCCGTAAATTTCTTTCCGTGTAACAAACGCAACGGTTCCGGGCAGGATCGATGTCATGAGTGACACCCTGCTGGCACTCTATACAACTACAGCAAATCGATGGTCACGTCCAATCGGGCACAATCCGACAAGACCTAATCCCTATTAACCGATGCGCCTCGGCTACGATTCGATGCCTAAACCCCAATGTTTCAGAGCGTTTTGGTAGAACTAGAACGTCCAGTCCCGGCACTCCAAAAAGGCTTGACGCGACGGCGCAGGGATTTTTGACACGCCAAATTTGTTCTCGCGCTGCAACGCGTTTAAACTCATCTCGAGGACACCATGACAGACGATCTCGTCATCGCAGGACGCGCCTTCCGCTCCCGCCTGATTGTTGGCACCGGAAAATATCGCAGCTTCCCCGAAATGGCGCGCGCTCACGCCGCTTCGGGCGCCGACATGGTGACCGTCGCAGTCCGCCGTGTCAATCTCACCGACCGCACCAAGGAATCGCTCCTCGATTTCATCGACCGCGAAAAAATCTTCATCCTTCCCAACACCGCCGGTTGCTACACCGCCGACGAAGCCATCCGCACCGCGCGACTCGGCCGCGAAGTCGGCCTCTCCAACTGGGTCAAACTCGAAGTCATCGGCGACCAGCAAACTTTATTTCCAGACACCGAAGGCCTGATCGAAGCCACCCGCGTGCTCGCAAAAGAAGGTTTCGTCGTCCTTCCCTACACCAACGACGACCTGATCGCCGCCCGAAAACTAATCGACGCAGGCGCCGCCGCCGTGATGCCGCTAGCCGCTCCAATCGGCTCCGGCCTAGGCATCCAAAATCCCGCGCATCTCCGCATCCTCCGCGAACGCATCACCGAAGTCCCGATGATCGTGGACGCCGGCGTAGGTACCGCTTCCGACGCCGCCCAAGCCATGGAACTCGGCGCCGACGGCCTCCTAATGAACACCGCCATCGCCGAAGCCCGGGACGCCACCCTAATGGCCGAATCCATGCGCGAAGCCGTTAGCGCCGGCCGCAAAGCCTACCTGGCCGGCCGCATGCCAAAACGCCTCTACGCCGCCGCCTCCTCCCCCCTAGCCGGCGTCGTCCGTTAGCACCTGTACCCACCAACCATTCAAAAACTTGTCATCCTGAGTGCATCCGATCAGGACGCGCGAAGGACCTCCGCCGCAGCGTCTTGGAAACGTCCCCATCATCAGCCTCCCGATCGCATGCTTGATTTTCACTCGTACCTTAGCGTCTCCATCGGATCCACCTCCGTAGCCCGTCGCGCCGGAACGTAACAAGCCGCCAGCGCCACCACCGCCAACACCACCGTCACGCTCGCAAACGTCACCGCATCCGTAGGCGCCACACTAAACAACACGCTAGCCATCAGCCGCGTCAGTGCAAACGCCGTAACCAATCCCGCGACCAAGCCGACGATCACCATGCCCGCGCCCTGCTTCATCACCAACCCCAGCACGTCGCCGGTCTGCGCCCCAAGCACCATCCGCAGCCCGAACTCCTTCGTCCGCCGCGCCACCGAGTACGACACCACGCCATAAATCCCCACCGTCGCAATCGCCAGCGCCGTCACCGAAAACAGCGTCAGCAGCAATGTCAGGAATCGTGGCCTCGACTGCGCTCGCTCCAACACATCGTCCATCAACCGCACATCCGCGAGCGGCAGCGACGAATCCAACTCATTCAATTGCTCTCGCACCTCACCTGCCAGGTTCCCCGGATTCCCCGATTGCGACTTCATCACCACGTACATGTCGCTGACGCCGAGCGCCGCCGCCTGCTTGTACGGTAGGTACAGCTCCGTCCCCGCTGGCCGGTCGAGCCCCGCGTTCTTCACATCATCGACAACGCCCACCACCGTGAACCACGGCGCGTCCTTCCCGTTGCCCGGCGCCACGCGTCGCCCGATCGCGCTATGCCCCGGCCAAAAAGTATTCGCCATCGTGCGATTTACGATCACCGCTCCGGGAGCGCCCGCTGCGTCGCGATCATCAAACAGACGTCCATCCATCAACCGAATCCCCATCGTCGCGAAATAGTCCTGGCTCACCGACTGATAAAAATCCACGTTCTGAATCGGCCCGCCCTCGCGCGGCACAAATCCTTCGATACCGGTGTCGTCCATGTTCGGCGGACGCAAGGGCGGAAGCCCGTAAACGATCGCCGCCGATTGCACGCCCGGTATATGAGTAATGCGTTCGTCGAGCCGGTTCCAAAACGCCGCGATCTTCGGGTTATCCGAATACGTGCCGCTCGGCAGCGACACGCGCATCGTGATCACGTCCACCGGCGACATCCCCGTGTGAACTTCCTGCAGCTTCCAGAACGCCCGCAGCATCAAGCCGCATCCAATCAGCAGCACCAACGCCATTGCCAGTTCGCCCACCACCAGCACCCGTCGGAACAACTGTGCCCCGCCGGCAGCCGTCATACTTCCCGCCGCATCCTTCAGCGAGCCGGAGATCCCACTGACAAGCAACGGCACCAGCGGCGCCAATCCAAATACCGCACCGGTCACGAGGCTGGTCACCAGCGTAAACAACAGCACCCGTCCGTCCAACGCGATCTCATCCGCCCGCGGAATCCCGCCGGCGTTGGTCCATTGCACCAGCCGAATGCCCGCATACGAAAGCAGGAGCCCCAGCGCCGCCCCAAAGAGCGCCAGCAGAATCCCTTCGGTAACAAATTGCCGCGCCAGTCGCCCCAGACTCGCGCCCATCGCGCCCCGAATCGCAATCTCCCGTCTCCGCGCCTCCGCGCGCGCAAGCAGCAAATTCGCCACATTCACGCTAGCGATCAGCAACACGAACGCCACCGCCCCCAGCAACACCAGCAGCGCCGGCCGCACTCCCGACACCACCTCCGCCTGCAGTGGATAACTCACCAGCGTGTGATTCTTCGGATCAAAACCGTGCGTATTCGGTGGCTTGTGCTCTCCGTAAGACTGCACCAGCGACGCCAACTCCGCCTGCGCCTGCGGCGCCGTAACGTTCGGGTTCAGCCGTCCCAACAAATAATAGTTATGCGAACCGCGCGAACCCGGATTCACCGGATCGAGCTGCAGCGGAGCCCATACTCGCGCTGGGTCGCTTTCGCCTGGAGGAAACTGAAAGCCCACCGGCATCACCCCGACGATCGTCACTTTTTTCCCATCGAGCCGTGTCTCGTGCCCGACGACGTCGGCCTCTCCGCCGAAAACGCCCTTCCACGTACCGTACGAAATGTCCGCCACCAGCGGCGCTCCCGGCGTATCGTCCGCCGGACTGATCAGCCGCCCCATCATCGGCGAGACGCCCAACGTCTCCAGCAACGTCCCGCTCACATACGCCGTCGTCAGCCGCACCGGCTCCGTTTTTCCTCCCAGGTTCGCGCCGATAACGCCCCAGGCATCCAGCGTTGCCCACGAGTGCGTGTCCTTCCGCAAATCAAAAAATTCCGGTGCCGAAGTCCAGAATCGCGGCAGCCCCCCATTTGGAAACGTCGGAAATTCCGTATACACACGCACCAACTGCTCCGGATGCGAGTAGGGCAGCGGCCGCAACAAAACCGCGTTGACCACGGTGAAAATTCCAGTTGTGGCCCCGATCCCCAGCATCAAGCAAATTACCGCCGCCATCGTGAACCCCGAATTCTTCCGCATCATCCGCAGCGCAAACAGCAAATCCTGCCGAAATGTCCCCATCACTCCTCCAATGCAAAATCAGCCCTCAATGAATCTACGCGCCCCGACCGGCCAAAGTTCCGTCCTCAAGTTTGTAGCGCCGGCTCCCTGCGCGGCTCTCCTCGGTCACAAATCCAACCCCTCGGTTGTTGCGCCGCTGGATAGTTCTGACCGTGGCTTGGTCCGGTGACGACCAAAAACACCACGAGCAGCATCCCCCCGTCTTCAAACCAAGTCCGAAACCCGCTGCCGTTCGAATCATCCCGCACCATTTGCTGGCCGACTCAGTAAATTCCTGACATTTGATAACGACTAGGATATTCTCTGTCGTGTTCGTTCCATTTCGCGTTCAAACGCCCGCCTGACAAAGCAATTTCCCGAATCCATTTCGGCGCCCCAGACGCGCACCCACAACCCATTTAGAATCCGCAGTTGCACACGCGTCGATTCGACGCATCGTAAAACCTTTCGGGTTCCGCACTTACGCGAAAACCGGGAGCGGGGGAGTTATTGTGAACAGAGATTTACGCTCGATCTCACAGTGTCCGAAATAAAAAGTGCCAGAGCGCATCCACCAGCGCGTGTACGATCGCCGAAGCGAAGATCGATCCCGTCTTCCGCCATGTCCAGCCATAAAACAACCCTGCGATCGACGCCAGTATCACGTAGCGCCAATTCGGGAATCCCAGGTTCGTGATGTGCGAGAAGCCGAATACCACCGACGCCACAATCCATCCCGCCGTCTCGCTCTTCGCCGACCGCGCCAGCATGTTCTGCAGCAAGCCGCGGAACAAAAACTCCTCGGGCCACGCGGTGAAACACAAAATCGCCACCGTGAGGAACGGCAGCGTCGCCCACTCGCCCCAGCGAGGCGCGAACTGTACGAAATGAATCGCTGTGCCAAGCGGTATCGCAATCAGGGCGAACGCTGCGAAACTCCCCGCAATGTACAAACCCCAGCGCCGTCCCCAGCCAACGCTGTACCCGACACCGCCAAAACGCCGCACCAACAAAAACGTTCCCAGCGCCGTAACAACGCACAGCATCACCGTGAACACATACGCCAGCCGTCCGCCGGGATAAGGCCACAACCAATGCGACGGCGAGAATTTCACCGCGGCCCAAACTCCGGCGATGGTCAAATAGTCCTGCCAAGCGCCCGGAGCTTGCGGCTTTGCCGTAGCCGCCAGCAGCAGCGGCACGAACACCATGGCAGTGACCGCCGCGCCGCGCGCAAACGTAAAACTGTTTGTTCCGAGCGCGTAAATCAGGTATCCAAGAATGATCGTCACGCCCAGCAGATACCCGCTGCCGGAGCCGAAACGCGAGGAAACAAAATCCACCACGCCGCGCGCCGCAAACACCAGCATCACAGCAAAATAAAACCCCAACACAACCAGTATCGCGGCAAACCCGCGCCCGCCAAACCCGAATCGCGCAGCGTAAAGGACGCCACCGACACAAAGCCCGGCCCAAGCCCCGAGCATCGCGCCAGCCCCAATTTGTCGCATACCCATCGCGTCGAAATTCTATCCCACTCGCCATACGGCCCGTTCTCGACTGTTACCGCTGGCATTCCCGCCGGCTCTTTCTCCATGTTGGTCCAACAAAGTACTCGTCATTCCGAGTGGAGCGCGCCGGCGTTTTTCTTCCCGTACGCTTCCTGCGAACGGGCCGGCGCCAAGGAGGAATCCCTCTTCGATTTCTACGACGAGCACCCGACGCCCTCACGCGTATCCGCCGCTCCTGACGCCGCGACCCACCTCCATCCATGACCACCGCGCCGCAACCCGCGAACCGCCTCGCCTACATCGACTGGATGCGCGGCTTCGCGTGCCTGCTCATGTTTCAGACGCACTGCTACAACTCCTGGCTATCTCCCGAAGCCCGCAAATCGACCCTCTACGCCTACTCGCAACTGGGCGGCACACTCCCCGCCCCGCTCTTCCTCTTCCTGGCTGGTCTCTCTTTCGCGCTGGTCACCGAGAAACTCCGCGAAAAGGGAATCGCTCGCAATGCCATCGCAAAAACCACAATCCGCCGTGGCGCCGAAATCTACGCGCTCGGCCTGCTTTTCCGTCTCCAGGAATTCGTCCTCGGCTTCCCCATCGCGCCGTGGACCGATCTGTTCCGCGTCGATGTACTGAACATTCTCGGCGTCTCCATGATGCTGATGGGCGTTTTGTGCTGGTTGACGGCGTTTGTCACAAAGAGCACGCCGTCCGAGTCCACTTCGTCATCCACAGCCCCGTCGGCCTCCGTTCGCAACAGCATGCCAATAGAAACTTCCTGGCTGGCAAAATCCCGCGACCGCGCCATCGTCGGCGGAATCACGGTCGCGGCAATCGTCGCGTTAGCCACGCCGCTTGTCTGGACAACGACGCACTTCATCTCCATGCCCTGGCAACTGGAAACCTATCTCAACGGCGTCCACACGTTCGGCCGCCCGCAAGCCTGGCTCTTCCCGATTTTCCCGTGGACCGCCTTCGCCTTCGCCGGTCTCGCCATCGGTTTCTTCCTCTTCTCCGATTTCGCCAAGAAAAATCAAGCAAAAGCGTTCGTGGTTTTAGGTAGCACAGGTACTCTTGCCTGTATTCTTTCCGTTTTCTTCGACCAGAGCCCCATGCATCTCTACGGCGCCGCCGACTACGACTACTGGCACACCAGTCCCAACTTCCTCCTGATGCGCTGCGGGATTCTGCTTTTGATTTTATTCGGCGCCTACGCGTGGTGCCGCTGGGGATTTGCCCAGCGCGGATTCAGCCCCGTCATTCAGCTGGGCCAAACGTCGCTGCTGGTCTACTGGGTCCATATGGAATTTGTTTACGGCCGGCTATCGATTTTGCCGAAAGGGAAGAGCAGCATCGCGGCAGCAACGGCGGGTCTCATCATTGTATTTCTGGCCATGCTCGGTCTATCAATCGGAAGAACGAACTGGAAAAAACGCGCGGTTAAGGCTGCGGGGGCGCGTCGGTCGGTTGCGGCAACTGCGGAACCCGTATGATCACTTCGCCCGGCTTGGCACGCTGCAATTCTTCGCGCGCAATCCGTTCGATCGCGTGCGGATCGCTCTTCAGCGCCTTGACTTGGTCGCCGAGTTGTACGTTCTCGGAATTCAGCCGATCGATATCCTTTCGCACGCGCTCGATTTCCACTTGCGTACGCCGCATGGCGATGAATCCATGAGTCCCGAAAACGTCGTGAACGACTAGCGCGAGAACGAAAAGACCGAGGATAGTTCGGCCATGCTGTTTTAAAAATTCGCTGATGCGGTTTTCCGCGGTATCGGTCACGTTGCGAGAACCCACTGGGTCGCCTCTTCGGTCAATCGCGCGGATGCTTTCTGGCTGTCCGCTTCAACATACAGCCGCAAAAGCGGCTCGGTGCCGGACAATCGCAGCAACATCCAGCTTCCGTCGTCGAAGACGAATTTTGCGCCATCGGTGCGGTCCACGGAAACAACTTTCCGGCCAAGAAGTGTCGAAGAGTCCACCGCGACCTTCTTGACCGCGTTTGCCTTCTGTTCGTCGCTGAGACGCAAGTTTTCGCGGACCGGCCAGAATTCGCGGCCTAGTTTTTTAAATAAGCCCGCGACTTGCTCTTCGATCGATCCCCCGCGAGCTGCCAGCATTTCGGCGACGAGCAGGCACGCAAGGATTCCGTCTTTCTCCGGTACGTGACCGCGAATCGTCAGGCCCGCGCTTTCCTCGCCGCCCATCGCGATCTTGTCTTCGCGAATGAGCTGGCCGATATATTTGAAGCCGACGGGCGTTTGATACGTCGTCTGGCCCTTCGCCTTCGCCGCCGCGTCGATCATTTGCGAAGTCGCAACACTGCGCGCCGCCGGCATGTTCCAGCCGCGCGATTCAACGAGGTAGTCGTAGACCAGAGCAAGAATATGATTTGGAGAAACCCAATGGCCGTCACGATCGATCACGCCGAAGCGATCCGCGTCGCCATCCGTCGCGAGGCCCGCGGCGGATTTGGATTCGATGACGGCTTTGCGCAGCGGAGCGAGATTTTCCTGGGACACGTCGGGACCGGTTCCATCGAAAAGCGTGTCGCGATTCGTGCGCATCGCCGTGATTTCCACGCCGTGATCGGCGAGCACTTTGTCGAGATAGCCGGCGCCGCAACCGTGCAGCGCGTCGATCACAAATTTCGCTTTGCCTTTGCGCAAGACGTCAAACTTCATGAGCTCGCCGAGTCGCTTCAGATAGTTGTCGCGGAGGTTCACCATTTCTGACTTGGTGTTCTCATGGCGCGGCGCTTTTGCGAGGTCACCTTGCGCCGCAAGCTTCGCCGCGCGAGTCTCGATGTCCTTCGTGACTTCCGGCAACGCCGGGCCTGCGTCGGGACCCGAAAACTTCAGTCCGTGATACTGGGCCGGATTGTGGCTCGCAGTGAAATTGATCGCGCCATCCAGCTTTGCGCGCATGATTTCGTATGCAATCGCAGGCGTCGGCGTGAATGTTTCGCACAGCAATGTCTTGATCTTGTGCTGCTGCAAAATATCGACGGCGAGCTGCGAGAATTCCTCGGAATAGAAGCGCGGATCGTAACCGACCAGAATCGTGGAGTTTCTCTTGTGGTCGTTGACGTGGCCGGCGATCGCCGTAACCGCGAGGCGCACATTGGCGAACGTGAAGTCGTCAGCAATCAGGCCGCGCCAGCCGGATGTGCCGAACTTGATGGGAGATGTTGGTGAAGTCGTCGGAGAAGGTGTCATGGCGTTGTATTCTAGCCCGACGTAGTGGAAGAAAAAAGTGTTGCGAGGCCAGGGGGCGTGATTCGGCGTGGGATGGTGATGGCAGGGATACAGCGTTTGCTGGATTGTTGGCGCGTTTCGACGGGTTGCTATGAACGGATCGTTTGGACGGCGCGATCGTGGGTCAAAAGCGGCGCAGAAGCGCCGCATTCCATAAAACGAAGGAGCGCTTCGTGGTGAGTGGAAAAGGGAAGCGGGTTGTTTTGGTGACTTGCGCTTCGACGAAGGAGGCGCGGAAGATTGCGACTGGCGTTGTTGAGAAAGGACTCGCTGCTTGCGTGAACATCGCAACAGCACCCGTGGAATCGGTTTATCGATGGAAAGGGAAGATCGAGACAGCGCGTGAATTCCTGCTGATCGTCAAAACGACCGCGAGTCGCTTGGCCCAACTGGAAAAAGAAGTGAAGAGGCTGCACAGCTACGACGTTCCTGAGATTGTGGTGCTGGAGCTTGCCGCGGGATCGAAGGAGTACCTCCAGTGGGTTGAGGAGTGCCTTCGTTAGTTCGAGACCGCAAAGCGAAAAAGGGCGCAGCAACGCTGCGCCCTTCGTCGACAGTTGAAAGTGTAGCGAGTTAGAAGACGAGTCGCAGGCCCAACTCCATGGTGCGGGAGCCGCCGTCGAAGGAGAACTTGTTCAGGAACGTCGGCGACGTGACGAAGATGTAACCGGCGTTAAATGGGTTGGCGTTGTTGTTCGAGTCGATCGTCCCGTTGTTGGTGGCGAGACCGATGCTCGGGTTGCGGTGGTTGAAGGTGTCGTAGGTCTGGAAGCGGAACTGGATCGAGGCACGCTCGGTCAAGTGGTTGGTCTTGAAGATCGAGATATTCCAGATGTTGAGGCCAGGTGTGCTGACCGTGTCGCGACCCGTATTGGGCATCGTGCCGACGCCTGCCTGAATGAAGCGCGCGGTCGGATTGGCAGCAACATACCCGACAATGTTGCCGTCCGCGCAGGTTGGGGAAGTGGCCGTGGCGATTCGCGTTGCGCCGCCTGCGCCATCATTGCAGACGGGATTGACGATCGATGCGGTGTTGCCGGCGCCCGCGGGATTGAAGATGGTGCGGTCGCCAGCGTTATCGCCGTTGTCGTTGGAGTCGACGCCCGAAAGCGGCGTTACCGGCTGGCCGGATTGCGCGAGGTAGGTACCGCTCCATTCCCACCCGTTCGCGACCGCGCGAACCAAAGCGTGATCGTTGTGGATGTTCGGCAAGTCGTAGACCCAGGTGATCGCGAACTTACTCGGCATGTCGAGCGCGGAACGGCCGCGTTCATTGGCGTAGTCGAACCCGTCTTGTGCGCGGCGCGGGTTCACGTAACTGCTGAAGAGTTCGTTGGTGGAGTTGTCGATATTTTTCGAGAACGTGTAGTTCGCACGGAAATACAAGCCCTTCGCGAAGCGATGAATGAAGTCGCCGGACACGGCGTGGTAAATGCCGTTCCCGATCGGCGGGAACGAGGTCACACTGCCGAAGAAGCCAGCCGCTGAAAGATTGCGGCACGGAGCGACGGGCTGTACCGAGGCACCCGGGCAGAACGCGTCGAAATTGGCCAGGGTGTCGACAGGAGCGGCGACCGTTGCTGGAACGTCGCTCGCGTTGATGTAGGTCGGCAACGGAGTGAGCGGCGCAATGCCGGTCTGCGGATTGAAAGCGGACGCAGCGTTGAGACGCGTTTGCACCGGCAACTCGAGGCTGCGAGTGCCGACATAGCGGACTTCAAAGCTGGAGTCGCGCATGATTTCATGCTGGACGCCGAGCGACCAGGTGATGACCTTTGGATCGACCATGTCGGGGATGAGGCTACTGGTCGCCGCGCGCGCGGCGGCCTGAGTGGTCGGCGGAACGTTGACCTGGAGCAAACCACCGCCAGCGAGGAAGCCAGTGCCCGTAGCGCACCATGCCGGAGCGCCCGGCAGCGAGCAGGTAATCGCCGGGGTTTGTTCGGTCTGCAACTGTGGCGGTAGAGAGTTGGTGGCGAAGTTGTTGGGAATCACGTCGTAGGAGATTTGGGCGCCGCCGCGAACTGCCCAGCGGCCGCGACCGGTCGGATCCCACGCGAAACCAACGTGAGGACCGATGTTGTTGGTGTCGGCTTTCGGCTTGCGGAAGACGATGCCAAGAGCCGGATCGTCGGAGATTGCGTTCAGAGCTTGCAAGCCTTCGTCGCGCGGAACACCGGAGTATTCGTAGCGGACACCGAGATTGAGCGTGAGCCGTGGTGTGATCTTCCAGTCGTCCTGAACGAAGGAGTAGATGCCGCCGTAGTTGGCGGCAACGAAACCGCTGCCCGCGCCTCGCAGAGCCTGATTGGCGCCGTCGGGAACGAGGTCGTTGATGAAGGCATTCAGCGTCGCGTAATCCCATTCACCGCGAGCGCGCGGCAAAACGTTGCTCGGGGAAATGTAGTTGCGGCCCTCGACGCCGAACTTGAAGGTGTGCTTGCCGCGGATGTAACTGAGGTTGTCGACCAGCTGGTAGATGTTTTGCGCGTAGGACTGAGGCGCGAGGCTGTTTGGGCCAACGTTGCTGCCGAACTCGTCGATCTCCACGTTGGGGAAGTTCGAGAAGGCATTTGGCACCACGCTGCTTGGGCCGTTCAGGCGAGAGTAGGATGCGCGTAAATCATTGATGAAGTGGCTGCTGATGCTCCATGAATCGGTGAGGATGACTTTTCGCGCGTCGGACTGTTGCGTGCCGGTGAATTGCGATTGCGGCTGAATCTGGTTGACCTGAGGCGCGCGGAAGCGATCGTAGAGAACGCGGCTGCGAATTTGATGCGAACCCAGGTTGAGATCGGCGTTGATGGTGAAGTCGTGTTGGTTGGAGAAGTTTGGTGCGACACCGGCGTATTGGCCGACGTCGATGGGAGTTGCGTCAACGAGCGTTGTGCCGGTTTTCGTGGGAGCCGTGGGGAATTCCTTGAGGATGGCGAGGACCGCGGCGTCGGGATTGAGAGCCTGGAGCTGTTGGATACCCGTAGCCGTCGGCATGGTAACGGTCGCGCCCTGAGAGCCAAGGCCTTCGCCCTGGAATTCGTACGCGCCGTAGATGAAGAGGCGGTTGCGCTTGATCGGGCCGCCGATACTGCCGCCTTCGCGGTTGTAGTCGAAACGATTCTTCACGTCACCGGTGCCCGTGAATGCAGTTTTTTCCTGATTGGTGGCGGCGTCGAGATCGCGATTGCGGTTGTACCACCACGCGCTACCGTGCCAATCGTTGGTGCCGGATTTGGTGACGATATTGAATTGGCCGCCAGCGGAATGGCCGTACTCGGCTCCGAACTGATTCGTGAGCAGAGTGAATTCGGCGACCGATTCCTGAATGACGGGCTGCGTCGGGCCGTTCACATCGAGGCGATTGTCGTCGACGCCGTCGATCGAGAATCCGTTGAATCGTGGGCGCAGGCCGCCGATGGAACCACCGGAACCCTGAACGCCACCTTGCTGCGTTGTGGTGCCGGGAGCGAAGACCGCGAATTCTTTCACGTCGCCGCCGATCGTGTTAACCGGCAAATCGTTTACGACTCTTCCGGCAAACGTGGCGCCGAGTTCGGAGGACTCGGTCTGCACCAGTTCGGCGCCGGCGTTCACTTCGACGACGGAAGAAACATCGCCGATTTCGAGAATCGCGCCCGCTTCGGCGACCTGGTTCGACTGCACCTGAATCGCCTTAAGGACGGATTTGCGGAAACCTGATTTTTCGACGGTGACGGTGTAACTGCCGACGAGCAAGTCGGGAAAGACGTACGTGCCAGCGCTCGACGCCGTGGCCGTTTTGGGAACGTTTGTAGCCTCGTTTGTGACAGTGACCTTAGCGTCTTCGATGGAGGCGCCGGTCTTGTCAGTTACGGTGACGCGAAGGGTGCCGTCCAAACGCTGAGCGTGAAGTGCTTGCGTGGCGAGCAGGCAAGACAACAACACAAATAGCGCAAACCTGGTGATTCTCACCATAGTTGCTTCTCTCCTTAGGAAGGAATTGCGGTGGGGTAGGGAAAGGTGGCGGCTCTAGACTTGAATCACTCCGGGAAATGGCCGACCCCGTCCCAACCTTATGCTGGCGATGAGAAAGGCAGACTTAGGTCCAGAGTGAGAGACGCCTACGTCATTTGTATCTAAGTGTTCGATGAAGAGCTAAGTGTGGAAGGGAATGATGGATATCTTTGTTAATTTTGAAGGAACAGGCGGAACGTTTATGAATTTAGAAAGGTATCGCGACATTAAGCCTACAGATTTCTTGAGATGATTTTGGGATTTGGAGGGGGCGAGGGATTGCTCCGTGGCTTTCACTCTCCCCGCCGTGATTGGGGGTGGCGAGACGATACCCTTGGCCTTCGCATACGGCGCTCTGGACAACTCGGGTTGCCTCAGGATGACAGGTGGCGGAGTTTTTGGGGTTTCAACGAAGTTATTGGAGTTTGGCGGATTCGGCTTTGGCCTGCTGTAGCAGGGCAAGCGAGGGATCGGCGTCTTTCCACGTGTTCAGCAATGTGGAATAGGCGGCGCGGGCTTTGGTTGCGTCGCCCGATGCGGCGTACGCGCGGGCGATACCTAATTGCGCCAGGGGATAGGTGATGAAATTGAGGACGGCGCCCGGATGGTCGAGAATTTTTTGGAATTGCGGAATCGCCAGAGCGGGATTGCCGGCCTTGAGATACGCCAAGCCACGCAGGAACGCCGGATACGAGGTGGAGACCTGAAACTGACCCGGTTGAGCAAGATCGTAAGGGATGCTTCCTTCCAGTAGTTCCACGGCGGGTCGCGCGGTTCCATGCGACAGCTCCACGGACGCGCGGATCGCAGGAAGCCAGAATCCCTGGATGATCGTGTCGACCGGGGATTCGCGATTGATGCGATCGCTGATTTTTTGCGAAGCAGGGGCGTCGCCGAGCCGCGCATACACGAGCGAGGAGAGCAGTTCCACGTCGCGTCCATTTGAGAGAGCTTGCGCGGTCGCAAGCGATTGACGAGCGCCGGCGGCATCGCCAAGCTCGACATCACGAATGGCTTGCGATACCGCCCAGAACGCGGCGGTTTCGGGGGCGCCCGAGCGCTTGGCAGAATCGACGCCTCGAACCGCCAACGCGCGAGCCTTTGACAAGCGCCCGTGAAAAGCCTCGGTGTCTGCCTGGTCGGACAGGAAAGTGTCCTCAATCCCGGGCTTTCCTGCGGCCCAGGCGATCGTTTCGGTCATTACCGAGGTGTCTTGCTGAACAAACGCAATGGCATATCGATTCAGCCGAAGAAAGGAGCCGTCGAGATTTCGCTGCCGGCTTTCTTGAAAGGCTCGCATCGCGTCGTCGAAGTGATTGAGAGCGAGATAGCAGCCGATCAGGTTTCCGAATCCATTCACGCTATTTGGAACGAGGTTCTCTCCGGTCTGAATCGCGGGAAGGGCGTCGTTGAATCGGCCAAGTTGCGAATAGATGACGCCGAGATTGTTAAATGCGACGTCATCGTTGGGATAAGCCTGCGACCATTCCTTGTAGGTGGTCTGGGCTTTGTCCAATTCACCGGTTACGGTGCCGTAGTAGGTGCCTTCGATGTAGTAGCGTTCGCGATCGGTTACGCCGTTGCGGAGATCGAAGGCTTTCTTGAAATTGACAATCGCGAGGCTCGCCTGGTTGTGAGAGTTGTAGAAGCTGCCCGCGGCGGCATAGGCGCGAGCGAAATTGGGATCCAGTCGGATGGCGCGGAGGAAATACGGGAGCGCGGCGTCTTGATCGGGGGAGTAGCTGAGGCGAATCCCTTGGGAAAAAGCTTCGAGAGCTTCGAGAGAAGACGTCGTTACCTGAGATAAAGGCTTGTTGAATTTTGCGATGGAATTGATGGATTCGCCGAGCTTCTCGCGAAGCGCACTGCCCGCCTGACTCAACGCTTTCAAAACAGAGTCGCGATTTTCGGACTCGGCATCGGTGCTGGCGATGACGTCGCCGTTCTGGCAATTAACGGCCTTCAGGCCGATCAGGTAGTGGGAGCCGACGCTGGCGATGGAACCGCTCAGATACGCTTTGCTGTTGGAACGGAGGCAGACTTCGCGCGCGACTTGCTGCGTGAGTCGGTCGTTGGTGTTGCGGTTCATCAGCTTGAGGACGCCGGCGACTTTTTCGTCGGAGATGACGTTCAGAAACGGGGATTGTTCGAGCTGGATGACGAGGGCGCGCTTCAGAGCGTCGTCGAAGACGGGATCGTTGGTGGTGTTCGTGAAGTCGGCGATGACGATGGGATCTTTGTCGGTGAGTTTGGCCGAGGTAGTCCAGCGGTAGTATAGGAAGCCAGCCATAGCGATCAGCAGCACGGCTGCGCCCACGCCGACCCACAGCCAGCTTCGAGACGTTTCCGCTGCGGCCACGACGGGAGCGGAAGCGGGTTTCTGTTTGCCGCTCGAACCTTTCCTCGCCGAATGTGATTGCGTTCCGGAAGCTGTGGCTTCATCTGTGTCTGCGAATGGAGTCTCGATGGAGCGGCTGGAGGTTTCGCGGCGTAGGCGTTTGAGATCGGCGCGGAGGTCGGAGGCGTGCTGGTAGCGGAGATCGCGATCTTTTTCGAGCGACTTGTTAATGATGCGTTCCAGTTCGGTGGGGACTTCGCTGTTGAAGCGGACTGGGGCGGTGGGCGTTTTGTGAAGGATGCCGTCGAAGATGGCGGCGGAGGTGTCGCCTTTGAAGGGGAGGACGCCGGTGGCCATTTCGTAGAGAACGGTGCCGAAGGAGAATAGGTCGGTACGGGCATCGAGGGTTTTGCCGAGGGCTTGTTCGGGGGACATGTAGGCGACCGTGCCGACGGTGCTGCCTGGGCCGGTGAGATGCGCGGCGGAGAGATCGCCAGCGGAAGTTGAGGCGGTGTCGCCAGAAGGCGAAGGACCGGCGACGGTGAGCTTGGCGAGACCGAAGTCGAGGATTTTCGCGTGGCCACGCGAGGTGACGAAAATATTGGCGGGCTTGATGTCGCGGTGAATGATGCCTTTGGAATGAGCGGCGTCGAGCGCATCGGAGATGTCGATGCCAATTTCGAGGAGGCGCTCGATTTCGATGGGCGAGTTGGTGATGACGTGCTTGAGCGTGGCGCCTTCCATGAATTCCATGATGATGAAGACGCGGCCGTTGTGCTCCTGAATGTCGTGGATGGTGCAGATGTTGGGATGGTTCAAAGCCGATGCGGCGCGAGCTTCGCGCTGAAATCGTTCGAGAGTTTGCGGATCGTTGGAAACTTCGTCAGGAAGAAATTTCAGAGCGACGAAGCGGCCGAGCTTGGTGTCTTCGGCCTTGTAAACGACGCCCATTCCGCCGCCGCCGAGTTTTTCGACGATGCGGTAGTTAGAGATGGATTGGCCGATGAGGGTGGGCGCCTCGGGCATCGGGGGAGATTCTATGGGGGCCGGTGCGGGGAGTCAATGCGGAGGGCTCGAGGACTCGCGCTCACCGGCAGCGCCGCGGTCGGCGTCCACAATCCCTGCTGCCGCATCCGCTTCTTTCGTCGCCCCATCGCCATGATCTTAAGACGATAAAACCTCCCCGAAGTCACGCCCGCCTCGACGTTTCATCACGCGCAGCTAGCCCTTAGCGCCGAAGACCGCCCTGAACAGCGCTCAACGCGGTTCTTCGTGTGGGTCGCAGGACCGTTCCTGTCGATCGTCACAAGCCCCATGACGTTCGCCAGCTGAGCGGCGTGTCGAACCCGGCGAGCGAGGCATAGACGCTCCACTGACCGTGATGGATCGCCTCGTGTTGCACAAACTCCCACGTAAACAGCGCGAAGGTAAAAGGAGTTCCGTCCCAATCGATCGGCGCGTCGATGTCGACGGTTTCCAGTGTGGCGAGCAAGTGTCGCTGCTTGTCATCCGGCGCGGCGAGCAGCGCCTGCCGGGTCAGCGGACCGACATAGTGCTCGTGCTTTCGCGTCCAATCCACTTTTCTCGTCGCCAGCGCGGCAGTGTAGACACCGCACACAGACGACGTGCCGCAGTTGTTTGCAAAACGGCCCTAAGCCGTCGCCAGTCCGATGCGGTGCCGGTGCGCGCCCAGACCTTCCGGGCGGGTGCGTAAAATCCCACTTATCCTTGGGGACTGCGCGCACAAAATCGGCGGTCAAAGCATGAAGCACCTTGCTGTACCGCACAAAGTCATCGACCGACATCGCATGATTTTAGCACCCGTTTCACCACGGGCTGCTAGATGTGGAGTAGGGCTTGGTCCAAGTCAGAGATGATGTCTTCGACGTCCTCGATGCCGACCGAGAGGCGGACCAGGCCTTCGGTGATGCCAATGCGCTCGCGAACGTCCTGCGGAATGGATGCGTGGGTCATCGACGCGGGAAGCGAGATGAGTGTTTCGACTCCGCCCAGGCTTTCGGCTAAAGAGCAGAGCCTAACCTGGTTGAGGAATCGACGCGCGGCGTCGAGCGTTTCGAGATCGAAGGCGAGCATCGCGCCGGGACCCCGCTGTTGTTTGCGCGCGAGCTCGTGGTGCGGGTGGGACGAGAGACCCGGGTAGTAGACCTTTTTCACTTTTGGGTGCGCGTCGAGATGGCGCGCGACGGAGATGCCGTTGGCGTTGTGTTGAAGCATACGCACGGCGAGCGTCTTGACTCCACGCGAAACAAGGAAGCAATCCATCGGCGCGAGTCCGGTGCCAGCGGAGCGCTGGATGAAATAAATTTTCTCGGCGTCTTCGGGGCGCGTGAGGACGACGGCGCCGCCAGTCGAATCGCTGTGACCGTTGAGATATTTCGTCATCGAGTGGACAACGATGTGAGCCCCGAGCTCGATCGGGCGCTGGAGATATGGGCTGAGGAAGGTGTTGTCGACGACGAGCGTGATGTTGCGGTCGGCGATCAGCTTGGCCATCGCGGCGATGTCGGTAACGCGCATCGTCGGATTGGTCGGCGTTTCGATGTATAGCATCTTCGTGTTGGGGCGCAACGCGGAGAAGACGGCTTCGGGCGTGGAGGTATCGACAAAGCTGAACTCGATGCCGAAGTGCACGAGGAGTTGCGTTGAAAGCCGAAACACGCCACCGTAAACCGCTTCGGAAACGATGGCGTGATCGCCGGGACGCAGCAGGCGAAACACGGCGTCGATGCCGGCCATACCGGAAGAAAAAACGTATGCGGACTGGCCGCCTTCGAGTTTCGCAACGGTGCGTTCGAGCGCGCGCCGATTGGGATGATTGGTGCGCGCGTAGTCGTAGCCGTTCTTCGTCTTGCCGAACTCGGTCTGGACGTAGGTGGAAGTTTGATAGATCGGCGCGACAACGGCGCCGGTTGCCGGGTCCGGCTCCTGGCCGACGTGGATGGCGTTTGTAGCGAAACCCATGGGCACTCCTGTCTTTCAAGAAAGCAACGACTGCGATTCTGCTGATAATTCATGCCGCCGGCGCGAAGGATTGAAGTGTGGCGGTGATCGAGATCTGTCTGCGCGCTCCGCTCATCTGGAAAGGAGCGGCGGGCACCGCTAATTCGACGACGCAAATCCATTCGCGGTGGAAGATGCCCACTCGGCTGCAGGGTGGATCCCGAGAAGAAAATATATTAGCGAAAGGGGTGAGTCAAACGCGGCGGACTGGAAGTTTCCATGGTTTTAGTGAAGGCAAGCGGGAAGTGTCCCGCGATTGCCGCGGTTGCAGCGCGGACCGGCTGGTTTGCATCCAAATTCGGGGGAAGATGGCCCGTTCTGACGCGCCCGAAATGCGCGCACGTAACCTCGCACGTACGTTGGGCATGCGGCAAGGGACTTGACCACGGCGCGCTGTCCGTGGAGGATGGAATCACGACGGAAATGCGGACCACACGAGCATCGATAGTGTGCCTGGCGGCTTTGGCGCTTTTTTGTTTGCCGATGCAGGCAGAGAAGAAGCAAGACGCGGCGCCCCCGCCGAAGACGACGATGGACCAGACGTCGCGCGTCACCATCGAAGTCTCAGGCGGCGAAAAGTCCGTGCCGGTGGAGAACGCCAGCGTCTACATCAAATACGTCGAAGAGCATAAGGTCAAGAAAAACAAGACCGTAGAATTGAATGTGAAAACGAACCGCGATGGGACGGCCCACGTCCCGGACGCGCCGATGGGACGGGCGCTGGTTCAGGTGGTCGCCGATGGATGGAAAACGTACGGCCGCTGGTACGACGTAACCGACCCAAAGCAAACGATCAAAATTCATCTCGATAAGCCGCCGAAGTGGTATTAAACGGGCACGCAGGCTCACGGGACTCGGATAAGTGCTTTCGTTTTTGCTTGCGTGACCTAAAAAAGAATCATTGCTCCGTTTTTTGGGAAGAGCCCGGACATTCTTCGTTAGAATCAGTTTTGTGCACCGGAATAGTGCAAACCGAGTCAGACTACTGAGAAGTGTGTAGTTAGCCTGAGAGAAAGCACCATTTTCCACATACTTATCAACACTTGTGTTGAAAACTTCATGCAGCAGAAATATTTTGGCGGAGATTCGGAACTCCATTTGCAAACGCGCGTGCCACACGGACATCACGAATGAACGAAACGTTTGAAGGACCTTTTTCGCTTGTCCAGATGTTCTGGGGCAACATTGTGGCGCGGCCGTTGCGCGGCGCGCTCAGCATCATCGCGATCGCGATCCAAGTCATTTTGGTGTTGATGATTGTGGGTCTAACGTCGGGTATCGTGTCCGAATGGGGCAAGCGCGTCGAAGGTGTCGGCGCGGATATCATGGTTCAGCCGCCGAATTCGTCTATTTTCCTCGCCTTCGCCAGCGCGGTGATGCCTCAATCGCTTGGGCCGCAGATCGAAGCGCTGCCGCAGGTGGATGAGGTTGCGCCGGTCGTCATTCTTTCCGAGCCGAAGAACCTGGTGATGGTCTATGGCATCGATTACAAACGCTTTAATGCGTTGAGCAGGGGCTTCTTGTTTCGCGGGGGCCAACCCTTTGAGAAGTCGGATGAACTGATTGCCGACGATATCATGGCGCAGCAGCGACACCTTAAAGTCGGAGACCGGATCACGTTGCTCAACCGGCAATTTGTGGTAAGTGGCGTCGTGGCTCATGGAAAGGGCGCGCGCTTTTTCATACCGATCAAGACGGCGCAAGAGATTGCCGGCGTCGAAGACCGCGTCTCGATGTACTACGTACGAAGCAAAGGTGATACCGAGGGTACGCGCGCCGCTATTTTGAAACTGGCACCGACCAATCGCGTCCGGTCGATGGCAGAATACATGACGCTCATGAGTTCCTCGAACTTGCCGGAGCTGAAGCCGTTTGTCCGCTCGATGGTGGGCTTGGGAATTGTCATCAGCTTTCTGGTGATCCTGCTGAACATGCATACGATGGTGATGGAGCGGACTCGCGAAGTCGGAATCTTGAAGGCCCTTGGTTTTTCTCGATTTGACGTCGTAAAGATGTTGCTCGGAGAGACGCTCGTTCTCACATTTCTTGGTGCCGGATTCGGAATCCTGGTTACATTTTTGACGGAGGCGGTGTTGAAACAGGTTAACCCTGGCCTGACCATCCTGATCACGCCGAGATGGGTTTTGTCGGCGATCATGCTTGCGGTGGTGGGTTCGGCGCTGGGCGTAGCGTATCCGGCGCTGCGCGCGGCGAGTTACGATCCGGTTGTCGCGCTGGCTTACGAATAATTCATGGTTCTTCGAACCACAACGAACCAGGAACGAAGCGGCAAACTGGTCGCTGAAAACAAACGGCTTACTCCTTCTTTCTAAGGAATAGCAAGCACGTCTGGTCGCTCTACGCCGTTGTGCTCGACATCGCCAGATGACTCCTTGCTGCCGATCCCGGCAAGGACTAAAAATCGCCGAGCCTGACGGCGCCATTTTCGCCATATAATCCAACCAGTTGATCCCTCACGAAGTACCCACAGGAGAGAATCATGAAGCGATTGCATGGCGTCTTGCTGGCGGTGGCTTGTTGCCTGTGCCTATCGAGAGCGACGGTTGCGCAACTGGGCGGAATGAATATGTTCAGCAAGCCGAACATTGCTGACATTTTCCGTCCCGTCGTTGGCAACGGAGCGGTCTATGAGATGCAATCGACGGACCATAAGAACGATCCTCCGCGCCAGTTGGAAATGAGTGTTGTCGGAAAGGAAATGACGCCAACAGGAGAAGCCTATTGGATGGAGATGGGATACACCGACCGTCATGACAACAGCAAAAGGATGTATTCGAAGATGCTCGTGACCAAGGACTTCGAGTTCACGAAGATCATTATCCAGGTGCCCGGACAGGGCGCCATGGAGATGCCGTTCGACTCCAAAGACATGGGCAAAGACAAGATCAAGGATCAGTTGAACGATTGGAGCCAGGTTGGGTCGGAAACGGTTACGGTTCCGGCGGGGACCTTCAGCTGCGCGCACTGGAAGAAAAACGACGGCACCGACGAAGTTTGGGTCAGCGACAAGGTTACGCCGATGTCGATGGTGAAGCAGGTGGGGCAGAAGAACACGATGGTGTTGGTCAAGCAGACTACAGGTGTGACGGACCACATCACAGGGCCGGTGACGCCGTTCAATCCGAAGGCGTTCGGAGAAGCGCGACGAGGGCAGAAACAATAAGACCTGAGAACGTTTGGCAGAATCCAGCTCAGCCACTAAAATTCGATAGCGCCGGCTTCTGGCCGGCGCGTTGCATTTCGAGCTAAGCGCCCGGTTCGCTTGTTTGTGTTTGCATTTGAAGTGCGTCGACCATCTCTCTGACCATGGCCAGCGGGCACGTCACGTGAACGTTGTCGCGGTGATCCACAACGTCGACGACAATTTTCGATCCCTGTGTGCGCACCCTCACGTGAGTCTCGGTGCCGGGCGTGCCGACGTCCACGAATTCTGAGTTCGGATACTTCTCCAGCTCTTTGGCCAGCACCCGGAGCGTCGGCAGGAATTCTTTGGCATCGCGCCCCATCTTGTGAAACTCACGTGGGGGTACAAAGTGCATTGCCATCGGGACGATGGCGGCCGGCGCCCAGATGTGGATATGCGTGCCATTGTCATCGTCTACCTGCACGCGCATCACGCCATCATGAAAGGTGTAAGCGCCAGCGGCCGCAACTGTCCCGCCCATCACCAGCGCTACTTTCGCCAGAAGTAACATGATTTCACCTCTCCGATCCGTTTCCCGGCTCTGCGGCTTCGGCGGAGCCCGTTCTCAATTTTCCCGTTGGATGTGACCGCAACTAGTCCGAAACGTTCTTGGAATCCAGCCAGACGCGCACAGTCTCTTCGTGATCCTTCACCGAAACGAGTTCGGTATCGCCTTGCATCGCCAGTGCATGCAGCCCGGCGACGAGGTCAACTTCATCCTTACCGGCCGAGAACAGAGCGTCGACGACTCGCATCGGAATCTTGACCTCGACCGCTGACCTCTTGGAGTTTTCCTTGTCGAGAACGTGCACCAGAAAGTAGTTGTTTTGCTTGGCTACGCGCACGTCTTGGTCCTTGCTTTGGACGGTCACGAATTCGCCGTCTTTCGAGTCCCGCACGGCGCCCAGCAGCGCGTGGAAGTCCACGCCGTTGCAGTCGAAGTGGTCCATCTTGACCTTGCCGTTGTGGAACTGATCCTTGTTGATCGTCGGGAGGACTTTTTCGGCAAGCTCCAGCGGGATATTGACGCGCACGGTCTCGTCTTTCGATCCGGGGTTTTCGACGCGAACGTGGAGCCAGCGGTCACGCGACGACGAGTCAGATGACTTGGCGGAGTTCTGAGCGGAGCCAGAGATTGGGGCCAATGCCAGCACGCCTGCGATCAGTACGATTGCCGGAAACCTGCGAATGCGGTCGTTCATGTGGACTGCCTCCTTCGAGTGACCTGTGGGAGCCGAAACGCCGGGACGATGGAAATAGCTTCGAGTCCGGGTGCCTTGGTCAGATATACGAGGAGGGGCTGAAAAATGTTTCCTGGAATTTTGGGGACGGGACCGACCGATCGAAGGGCGCAGGTAGGGCCCAACCGGGACAGCGGTGCGAGACCCTTTAAACCGACGGGGACTTCGAGTCGCCGGTACAAACCCTTAGGGCTTGAACTTCATGAAGACAGCGGCCAGCGGAGGCAGGGTCATCGGCAGCGAGTGCTCGCGGCCCATATGATTCACCTCTTCGGACTGGATGCCGCCCATGTTGCCCACGTTTGAGCCACCGTAGATATCGGCGTCGGTGTTCAGCACCTCTTGGTAGAAGCCGGGGCGAGGTACGCCGATGCGATAGCCGGATCGCACTACGGGCGTAGCGTTGATCACCACCACCATCACGTCATCAGGATTCTTTCCGCGTCGGATGAACGAGAACGTGCTGTTGTCGGCATCGTTGCAGTCGATCCACTCGAAACCGTGCCAGTCGAAATCGATCTGATGCAGCGCGGGCTCCGCCGCATAGAGCTGATTCAGGTCGGAGACGAGGTTCTGGACGCCCCGATGCGGCGCGTATTGCAGCAGGTGCCAGTCGAGGCTGCGCGATTCGTTGAATTCATCACGTTGCGCAAACTCCTGCCCCATGAAGAGCAGCTTTTTGCCTGGATGGGCGTACTGATAGCCGAAGAGCATGCGCAGGTTGGCGAACTGCTGCCAGCCGTCGCCCGGCATCTTGTGGAGAAGCGAGTTCTTGCCGTGGACGACTTCATCGTGTGAGAAGGGAAGCACAAAGTTCTCGGTGAACGCGTAGAGCAACGAGAACGTCAGTTTGTTCTGCTCATATTTGCGATGGACCGGATCGGTCGAAAAATATTTGAGCGTGTCGTTCATCCAGCCCATGTTCCATTTCAGGCTGTAGCCCAGGCCGCCGAGATACGTCGGACGCGATACCGCCGGCCACGAGGTGGATTCTTCGGCGATCGTCAGAACGCCGGGGAAGCGTTCAAAAGCGACTTCGTTGAGGCGCTTGATGAAGGCAATGGCGTGGAGATTTTCGCGGCCGCCGAATTCGTTCGGAACCCACTCGCCTTCCTTGCGCGAATAGTCGAGATAGAGCATCGACGCGACGGCGTCCACGCGCAAGCCATCGATGTGATATTTGTCGAGCCAGAACAGCGCGTTCGAAATGAGGTAGTTGACGACCTCATTTCGGCCATAGTTGTAGACCAGTGTGCCCCAGTCGGGGTGCGAACCTTGGCGCGGGTCGGAGTGTTCGTATAGATGAGTCCCGTCGAATTCGGCGAGGCCGAACGTGTCGCGCGGGAAGTGAGCGGGTGTCCAGTCGAGAATGACGCCCAGACCTGCGCGGTGGCAGCGGTCGATGAACTCCATGAACTCGGCTGGCGTGCCATAGCGGCTGGTTGCGGCGAAATATCCAATGGTCTGGTAGCCCCATGAGCCGTCGAACGGATGCTCCATGATGGGCAACAATTCAATGTGCGTGTAGCCGAGCTCTTTGACGTAGGGAATGAGCTGGTCACCTAGCTCTTTGTAGCTGAGCCAGCGGTTACCTTCGTCTGGAATGCGGCGCCAGCCGCCGAGGTGCACTTCGTAAACGCATATGGGCTGGTCGAGCCAGGCTGTGCACTTTCGGCGCGTCATCCAATCGGCGTCGTTCCACTTGTGCGCGTCGAGCCGGGCGACGATAGAACCGGTGTTTGGCCGCAGTTCGGCGCGGAAGCCATACGGATCGGCCTTGAGCGGCAGCATGGCTCCGTTCGGGCCAATGATTTCGTACTTGTAGATCGTGCCTTCATCGAGTTCGGGGACGAATAGCTCCCAGATTCCTGACGACCCGCGGGAGCGCATTGGGTTCGCGCGGCCGTCCCAATGATTGAAATCGCCGACGACGCTGACGCGGCGCGCGCTCGGCGCCCAAACCGCGAAATTAACGCCCTTCACTCCGGCCACCGTGGTGATATGCGCGCCCAGTTTCTCGTAGGCGTCGTAGTGCCGGCCTTCACCCATCAGATACAAGTCAAATTCGCTCAGCAGAAAAGGGAAGGCGTAAGTGTCGTAGCGCTCGTAGGATTCGCCGGCGGCGGTTTTGAACTTGATGCGATAGTTGGCAGGGTCGGGGCGATCTTTGTAGGTCTCGGGTAGAGTTGCTTCGAAAAGACCTTCGGGGCGCCGCTTTCGGGCTTCAAGTCCGTCAGGGATTCCAGGGCCGGAGATGGTAGCCGAGTACGCGTGTGGATCGAAAAAGCGAATCACCCAGCGCGGGCCAGCAGTAGTGGCTACCGGTTGCGGGCCGAGCAAAGCAAACGGATCGGAATTGCGCGCGCTCAGCAGCGCGTCGATTTGCGTATCGACTTTCGCCTGTGCGGCGACAATTTCGGGCGATGCGGAACTCTCAGTGCGTGGTTCAGGCACGATTCTGTCTCCCAAGGAGCACACGTCCAAATCCAACTGTGGGCAGGCCTAGTTTGGATGCTGACTCGCGTCCATTCGACTCTCGGGCCTGGCGGGGAAAATTCCCAATGGAGTGCCCAGTCAGTTTGCGATGGTGAGGGCTTGCTCGTCAATCGTTGCGCTTGCGAGCCGTGCCTGCCCGCGATAGAGTGCGGCGCGGTGGATTGGTGGCACTCGGTTCGCTCCCAAGCGCGGGGATGCGGCGTTCGAAACCTCGCCAGAAACGCGATTCGTTCCTCGTGGAGGTGCGGATCCATCAATTTTGCCTACAACGGGAACCAACAAGACCATGCCGACTCTGAAACGGTGGTGCGGTGCTCTGAGTGTCGTAGTCCTGGTTCTTGCGGCGATTGCGCTGCAGCGAGTGCGCGCGCAGGACCGCAGTCAGGGCCGCTCGATGGTGGTTTCGCGCGGCGGAATCGTCGCGAGCGAGTCACCGCTGGCGTCGCAGGCGGGAGTGCGCATCCTTGAGAGCGGCGGCAACGCCGTCGATGCCGCCATTGCCACTAACGCAATGATGGGCGTCGTCGAGCCGATGATGAACGGGATCGGCGGTGACCTCTTTGCAATCGTCTACGATGCGAAGGCCAACAAACTATACGGGCTCAACGCCAGCGGCTGGGCGCCGAAAGAATTGACGATCGCGTTTCTGCAGAAGCAGGGGCTGAAAGCAATGCCCGATCGCGGTATTCATTCGATCACGGTGCCGGGCGCGGTCGATGGCTGGCAGAAACTCGCCGACAAATTCGGACGCAAGAAGCTGGCCGAGGATCTCGCCGCCGCGATTCGCACCGCGCAGAACGGTTTTCCCATCCCCGAGTGGGACGCGCTGTATTGGTCGGGCGAAGTCGAGTATCTCCACGCAGACCAGGCGGCGACCGCGACGTTTCTCCCCAACGATCACCCGCCGAAGCTAGGCGAAATTTTTCGCAATCCCGATTTGGCGGCATCGTTGCAGGCGATCGCGGCGCATGGACGCGACGCATACTACAAGGGCGAAATCGCGGCCAAGCTGATCGACGGAATGAAACGTCACGGCGGCACCATGACAGCGCAAGACCTCTCGGAGTATTCCGCTGAATGGGTCGAACCGATCTCGACGACCTATCGCGACTGGACCGTTTTCGAGTTGCCTCCCAATGGGCAGGGACTTGCCGCTCTCGAAATGCTCAACATCATGGAGAAATTTCCGCTCGGCGAAAAGGATTGGGGATTTGGCTCGGCGAAGGCGCTGCACGCGATGATCGAGGCGAAGAAGCTCGCGTACACCGATTTTGTGAGGTACATCGGCGATCCGCGCGGACAGAAATTGCCGGTGGCGACGTTGCTCTCGAAAAGTTGGGCCGAGGAACGCGGGAAGTTGGTCGACCAACAACACGCCAATTGCGATCCGAAGGCGGGTGACCTGCCCCCGGGTGGCGACACCACGTATCTGACCGTCGTGGATCGCGACGGCAACATGGTTTCGCTGATCCAGAGCAACTATTCGGGATTTGGTTCGGGCATCGTCGCGCCGGGGACCGGATTCGCGCTGCAAAATCGCGGCGGCCTATTCACCCTCGATCCGCCTTCACCGGATGCGCTGGCCGGCCACAAGCGCCCACTGCACACGATCATTCCGGGGTTCGCGCAGAAGGGTGACGTACGGACGGCGTTTGGCATCATGGGCGGCTGGAACCAAGCGCAAGCCCATGCGCAATTCTTAGCCGATATTGCCGACTTCAAGATGAACATTCAGGCGGCTCTGGAAGCGCCGCGGTTTTCAAAGTACACGTTCACGGGATGCGATTTGTACATGGAGAATCGCGTTTCGCAGGGTACGCGAAATGAGCTTGGTGCGTTGGGCCACAGAATCGAGCTCAAGGGCGCGTACTCGAGCGTCATGGGCGGCGGGCAGGCGGTTCAGCGCGATTTCGGAACGGGCATAAACTTCGGCGCGTCGGATCCGCGAAAGGATGGCGAAGCGATCGCCGAGCTTCCGACGGAGTAATGGCGATTCCCAGGCGGAGGCAACCGCGGGGATATCTGCAAAGTTTTTCCACACGGTGTCCCGTATCGGAACAAGGTGGGTCTGCTGGCCCTTTTGTACGAACTCGCCATCAAATAAGCGGCTTGTAATCAGAATATTGCGAGCCAACCTGTCTTGGCGATCCAGTTGCACCAACGTTACCTGTCCGAAGGTACGGTCGCGTTCCCAGCGACGTTCCCGAACGCGGAGGACCGCACATGAGTCTCACGCCCCTGGCCCAGACAGTCGCTCGGCTAACGCTGATGATCGCGCTCGCAGCCTTCGCTATTCCAAACGCCCTCGCTCAGACGGTCACGGTTTCGGGCCGATATCAGTGCGCGGAAGCGCGGGTTCAAGGTAAGGCCGTACCCTGCAGCACCGCTCCGCTCACCTTAAAGAATGATGGTCGATTCGAGTTGCGTGGCTGGGAAGGGAACTACCTGGTCAGCGGCGAATGGGTCGAGCTTTCGGACTCCGTCGTTCGTTCGCGTGCGAAGCTGGAGCCCGGACATAAGATCGTCTTTCGTTACCGCGGAAAGCACGGTTGGTGCGAGATGGTCTACAAACGCCGCGTCGCGGAACTTGGCAAAACTTCGCTCGGCTAACCCCCATAGAGTCGGGGTCTTACTTCAAATCGAAGCGCTGGCCCCCAACGTGGGCTCCAAAAAACTCAGGGGTTGTACCACCGCACGCCCTTGCGCTGTTCCTCCGCGATTTCCTTCGCAACCGCCATGGTCATTGGACGACGATATTGCCCGCATGTAGCGATCATCGCGTCCAACAGGGAAATAGGAGCCGTATACGACCGCCCGAAAGATGGCGCTTCGACCGCCGCGAGAAACAGGTCATCGCAGATACGCGCTAGTGGCGAAAGATACGTGTCCGAAATCCCGATGCAATAAGCGCCATGCGCCTTTGCCTGCTCGGCCCCCTCGACGGTCTGCCGCAGGCCTCTCTGAAAGCTGATCGCAATGACGACGTCGCGTTTTCGCACCACGCGCGCAAGGTGCGTCATTCCGCCCGCCGTCGTGACCGCGACAATCGGCAGTCCCAGGATCGAGAGGTGGTATTCCAGATATTCGGCAAGGATCGAAGCGCTGTCCGCCGCGAAGGCGACGATGCGGCGTGCCTCAAAGAGTCGTTTGGCCACTTTTGCAAGCCGCGTCGCGTCGAGGCTGTTTTTCAGCGCCTGCAGATTCTTCGCCGATCGCGCCAGCGACTCCTGGATAATCGCCGTAATACTGGAGTCTCCCGGCGTGCTGAGCATCGAGTCGAGCGGGCTCGCGAATGCGATGGAAAGCTCATGGAGATGGTGCTGAAAGTCGCGATAGGTGGCGAAACCCAGGCCGCGCACGATGCGCACGATTGTCGCAGGATCCGTTTTTAGGCGCTGTGCCATCGAACGCACGCTCAACAGCACGTATTCCCGCGGATGCTCCAGGATCGGGCGAATAATCTCCTGCCGCTTGATTGTCAGATTGTCAATTCGTTCCGCGAGGTGAATGAGTGACCCGTTGGCCGGGGGTTCTTGCTTTGTCATGGCGCGAGAGAATCCACCAAATCACTGCATGTGTCAACCGTGTTTCAGCAGTTCGCAATAACAGAAACGTATCGTTTGCGAACGTTATTTATCCGATGTGGCGGCTTTATTGGCGAGTCCTGGTGCTACAACGGGCTGCAAAAACGGCATCATCGCTCGCAGTTTTGGACCCAGCTGTTCGATCTGGTGGCCTTGTTCGCGACGCCTTGTGGCAAGAAAGTTCGGGCAGCCGTCTTCGTTTTCCTTGATCCATTTTTTCGCGAACGTGCCGTCGGTGATTTCACCGAGGATCTTCTTCATCTCTTCGCGCGTTTCCTTCGTGATGAGCCTCGGACCCGCGGTGTAGTCACCTTGTTCGGCAGTGTCGCTGATCGAATAGCGCATGTAGCTCAGCCCGCCGCGATAAATCAGATCGACGATCAGCTTGAGTTCGTGCATGCACTCGAAGTATGCAACTTCGGGCTGATAGCCTGCCGCAACGAGCGTGTCAAATCCCGCTTTGATCAGTTCGCTGACGCCGCCGCACAGCACGGCTTGCTCGCCGAAGAGATCGGTCTCAGTTTCTTCGGTGAACGTCGTTTCGAGCACACCGGCGCGCGTGCAGCCAAGTCCTTTGGCGTATGACAGCGCGAGCGCTTTTGCGTTTCCGCTCGCATCCTGTTCGATGGCGATCAGTGCGGGCGTGCCGCCGCCTTCGGTGAAGACTTCACGGACGCGATGGCCCGGCGCCTTGGGCGCGATCATCGACACGTCGACGTTGGCCGGCGGCTTGATCGTGCCGTAGCGAATGTTGAATCCGTGCGCGAACATCAGCGTCTTGCCTGCGGTTAAGTGAGGTTCGATCGAATCCTTGTAGAGCTTCGGCTGCTTCGTATCGGGTGTGAGAATCATGATCACATCGGCCCATGCCGCGGCTTCGGCGGGCGTGTGGACCGTCAGTCCTTCCTTTTGCGCGCGCGCCAAGGAACCGCTGCCCGGTGGCAGGCCTACGCGAACGGAAACGCCGCTGTCGCGCAGGTTCAAGGCATGCGCGTGCCCTTGCGAACCGTATCCGATGATTGCGACCTTTTTCGACTGAATGAGCGAGAGGTCTGCGGAATTGTCGTAATTAAGATTTGCCATTCGATCGTTTCCTCTGTTTTCTTTTGTGACCAGCTTAACGTTTGCAACGTGTGACGAGACGCAAAAGGGAAGACCCAGACGATCTCAGATACGTCCCCCAAACCTCAAAAAGCGTTAGGCCGCGGACTTCGTGGCGTCCTGCGACGGTGCGACTGGTGGCCGCAGCAAATCGCCGCCGCGCGTCATCGCAATACGGCCGGAGCGAACCATCTCCAGCACGCCGAACGGGCGCAACACCTCGAGTAAACCGTCGATCTTATCCACCGTGCCCGAGACTTCCAGAATGAGCGACTGCGGCGCAACGTCAATGACGCGCGCGCGAAACACCTTGATCAGCTCCATCAAATGCGGTCGTGAAGTCTGATCAGCGGTTACCTTGATCATTGCTAGATCGCGCTCCAGCAAGGGCCGCTCCGACACATTCTCGGCCAGCAGCACATCGACCTGCTTCTCGAGGCTCGCTTCGAGGCGATGCGCGCCGCGCTCGTCGGTGTGCGCCACGATCGTCATGCGCGCGACTTCCTGGTTGTCTGTCGGCCCAACGGTCAGCGAGTCGATATTGATCGCGAGCCGCCGTGCCAGCGAAGAAACGCGGTTCAGAACGCCGGGTTTGTTTTCAACGTAAGCCACGATAGTCTGCATATTCGTTTCGCCCTTCTCTAAAGTCTTCGACATCGTTCGCTCTACAGTTCCGTCGCCGCGGTTTCCACCAACGGGCTATCCGGTCGCCGGATCATTTCGTGCAACGCACCGCCCGCAGGCACCATCGGGTACACCGAATCCTCCTGCTCCACGCGGAAATCGATCAAGAACGAATCCTTGCTCTCGCGCGCGGCGCGAATTGTCGGAATGACGTCGACGCGCGACGTAATCCGCTCGCCACGAATTCCGAATGCATTCGCCAGCGCGGCAAAGTCCGGTGCGACGAGCGGCGTCGCCACGTAGCGCTTGTCGTAGAAAAATTCCTGCCATTGCCGCACCATGCCAAGAAACCCGTTGTTGATGATGGCGATGTTGACCTTGATCTTCTCCTGCGCGATCGTCGCAAGCTCGCACATGGTCATCTGGAAGCCGCCGTCGCCGACGACCACCCAAACATCCGCGTCTGGCTTGGCGAATTTCGCGCCGATTGCCGCCGGTGTAGCAAAACCCATGGTGCCGAGCCCACCCGAAGTCACCAGCGATCGCGGCCGGTTGTGGTGGTAATACTGCGCCTCCCACATCTGGTGCTGACCCACGTCGGTGACGACAATCGCGTCGCCATGCGTCTCCTTCCACAAATCGTTAATCACGTGTGCGGCATAAAGATGCCCGTTGTCCGGCAATCCCTGAATATCGCGAACCGCCGAATCGCCCTTCAGTTCGCGAATGTGCGCCAACCAATCGGCATGTTCCTTGTGCTTGATGTGCGGCAGCAACGCCTCGAGAACTTCGCGAGCGTCGCCCACCAACGCCGAATCCACCTTGACGTTCTTGTTGATCTCCGAGCGATCGATCTCGATGTGAATCTTGCGTGCATCGCGTGCATACGTTTTTAAATCGCCGGTAACGCGATCGTCAAAGCGCATACCCACCGCGATCAGCAAATCCGCTTCCTGAATCGCGTGATTCACCCAAGCTTCGCCGTGCATCCCCATCATGCCCAGGTTCAACGGGTCGTTGGCAGGGAAGGCGCCGATGCCGAGCAGCGTCATCGCTACCGGGATATTGCCCGTGTGCACAAACTGATCGAACGCGTTCATGGCGCCCGACACCATGATTCCGTGCCCCGCAAGGATTAGCGGCCGCTTCGCGGTGTTCAGCATCTCGACCGCGCGATCGAAATCCGCCTTCTCGTAGCTCACGCGTTGCCGCTTGGTCGGCAGTTTCGGCGCCGCGGCATCAAAATTGAAATCGCACGAAGCCTGCTGCGCATCTTTCGTGATGTCGACCAGCACGGGTCCCGGCCGGCCCGATTGAGCAATCACAAACGCTTCGCGAATCGTGCGCGCCACATCTTCCGCGCGAGACACAACGACGTTGTGCTTCGTGATCGGCATCGTGATACCGGTGATGTCGACTTCCTGAAACGCGTCCGAGCCCAGCAACTTGCTGCTCACTTGCCCCGTGATGCAGACCACCGGCGACGAATCGAGCATCGCCGTCGCGATTCCCGTCACCATGTTGGTCGCGCCCGGTCCTGACGTGGCCATCGCCACACCCACTCCGCCGCTAGCGCGCGCATAGCCGTCCGCCATGTGCGTCGCGCCCTGTTCATGGCGCACCAGGATGTGGTGCAGTTTCGATTTCCCCAGCGCGTCGTAAATCGGCAGAATCGCGCCACCCGGATATCCGAACACATGCTTGACGCCAAGATGCGTCAGCGTCTCGCAAACAATTTCCGCACCCGTCAGCTTCATAGAGTCCTCGCGTGCACGCCTGAAATCGAATTACTGTTGTCCATCGACGGCGTCGTCACCGCGCCCTGCGCAGCCGACGACACCATCACCGCATATTTCGCCATCACGCCGGTTCGGAATCGAGGAGCTGGCGCCTTCCATGTCGACATGCGCTTTTGAATCTCGGCATCGGTCAGCTTCACGTTGAGCGACCTCTTGCCGATGTCGAATTCCACGATGTCACCGTTCGCAATCGCAGCGATCGGTCCACCATTGACTGCTTCCGGCGATACATGGCCGACCATCAGGCCGTGCGTCGCGCCAGAAAATCGTCCGTCGGTCAGCAACGCCACCGACTCGCCGAGTCCCGCGCCGATCAGCGCGCTCGTCACCTGCAGCATTTCGCGCATGCCGGGACCGCCCTTCGGTCCTTCGTAGCGAATGACCACGACATCGCCGGCCTTGATGGTGCCGTCGCCGACGGCGGCGAACGCCGCCTCTTCGCCGTCGAAAACGCGAGCGGGGCCGCTGAATGTCGTGTAGTTGTGCCCCGCAACTTTGAGTACGCCGCCGTCCGGCGCGATGTTGCCCTTTAGAATGACAAGGCCGCCGGTCGGCTTCAGCGGATTGTTGAGATCGTGTACGACTTCCTGTTTCGCGGTTTCCTTGGCCGCCCGCGCTTCTTCGCCGATGGTCCGGCCAGTGACCGTCAGGCTGTCGCCGTTCAGCAGCTTGGCGTCGAGCAGTCGCCTTGCAACGATCGCCGTTCCACCCGCGTTATAAAGGTCCGTCGCGACGAAGCGGCCGCCGGGCTTCAAGTCGGCCAGAATCGGCGTCCGCGTGCTGAGCCGGTCGAAATCATCAATATTGAGGGGAATCCGCGCCTCGTTGGCAATCGCCAGCAAGTGCAGCACAGAGTTGGTCGAGCCGCCGGTGGCGGCAACGCCGGTGATCGCGTTCTCGATCGCAGTCTTGGTAATGATCTTGGACGGCGTGACGTCTTTGCGCAGCAGATCCATCACCAGTTCGCCCGCGCGGTATCCAGCTTGGCCTTTTTCTTTGTTCGTCGCAGGGATGCCCGACAGCCCTATCGGCGCGATTCCGAGGAATTCGCCGACCAGTGCCATCGTGTTGGCCGTGAATTGGCCGCCGCACGCGCCAGCACCCGGGCAAGCCACGGTTTCGATTTCTTTCAGCCGCGCGTCGGTCATCTTTCCGCGCGCGTGCGAGCCGATGGCCTCGTAGACATCCTGAATCGTAACGTCATGTCCCTCGAATTTCCCGGGCGCAATCGAGCCGCCATACAACACGATTGCCGGGATGTTCAGCCGCGCCGCCGCCATGATTCCGCCGGGAATCGTCTTGTCGCACCCGACCAGGATTACGATCGCGTCGAACATATTGCCGCGCGCAACCAACTCAATCGAATCGGCGATCACTTCGCGGCTCACCAGGGAAGTCCGCATTCCGTCCGTACCCATCGTGATGCCGTCGGAGATCGAAACCGTGTTGAACTCCAGAGGCGTGCCGCCCGCCGCGCGAATTCCTTCTTTTACTTCGGCTGCCAGCTCGCGCAGGTGATAGTTGCAGGGACCAATCTCAATCCACGTGTTCGCAACGCCGATCAGCGGCTTGTCGAAATCCGCGTCCTTCAATCCGCAGGCGCGCAGCATCGAGCGTGCGCCGGCCCGGTTCGGCCCATCGAGCAGCGCATGACTTCTTGGCTTCGGCAAAGGCTCTGTCACTTCGTCATTCCTCCGAACTTCCAGACAATCCGTTGAGGCTCCCCGTTCGCATTTCGGTTCGAAAACCGCCGCAAAGCAAAAAAGCCATCATCCCTTTTGGATGATGGCCTCGAATTCTTGGGTGTTGCTTGGCTAGGCCGCCATCATCCTGAACATTCCCGTCGAATTACGGGTTGGATTCGTACGACGCAGCTCGATACCTCAACCGTGGTAACGGCCGTGATGGCTCGCGCGTGCGTGATGGCGTTGCAGATCATGACAACGCCATGAATGTACAGGATGGCTTCCGGGAAGTCAATCAGTCAAATTAATAGTTGTCAGGAACAGTATAAATTCAGCTTATCGAGCGAATCTCAAAAGCGACGAATACCCGCCCGATGAGCGAAACTCGTATGGAATGGGCCGCGCAGCTCGTGACACGCCCGCCTTCGCAACTGCGCTGTGGATCGCCGTCAGGATCGCGTGCCCGCCACTCAAGGCGCTCCCATCGTCCCCGCAAGCTCCCATTCAACATCCACGACCGGATCGGCCTTCAAAAAGAAGTTGCTAGGGCTCTTCAACCCCCATTCCACATACGGAATTCTAAATTTCCCGCTTCCCGTCCAATGATCGCCGAGCAGATCCGCATGAACCGGCACCGTCAACTCATGAGTCGATCCATGCAGGTCCAGCATTCCATGAAGCTCCGTCGTAACCGCTCCTTTCGCGGGGATCGTGCCCGCAACACGATCCGGATGAAAGATCACCTCAGCAAACCGCGCGCTTTCGAGCACGTCCTTGTGCATTTTCCTGTCGCGGCCGGAGTCGCCGCTCTCTCCGCTGACGGCGTCGGCAACGATTTCGCCGCTCGCTTTCCCATCGGGCGCGAACTGCAACCTGCCACGCTTCAGCGCGAAGGTCCCGTGAACGGTGTGCAGTGTCGTCCCCAGCGTGAAATGTACTTTGCTTTGACCCGGATCGAGCGACAACACCAGATCCTTCGCCGCGACCGGAGCTGAAGCTTGCGTCGCCTCGTCGGCATGCACCGCCGCAACACGCGGTGTCGTCGCGGCCGGCAGGATCGAAATGCAGGCGAGCAACAAGGTCGCGAACGTAGATCGCCTCGCTGCTCCGCGAAAAGGTGTGGGCGTGAAGGTCAAGAGTGTGGGCTCGTGTTTTTCCGGCCGAGCCATCTAAGCCGCGACAAATCGCCACCCCAACAACGCGCCGGTTGCGGCCAGATGCGCTTGCGATTTCGCACCGACATGGACGGCCAGCAATCGCGCAAAGACTCGCGAGTCCGAGGCAAATGCTCGAAAGGTCCGTTCGCGCAGTGCCGAGTGCCCATCGAGCAGCAACATCAGCCGGCCCATCAATTCGGGGCGGCGTGCCAGGCGGCGGTGCGCCTTCTGATACTTTAAAAGATCGTCTGCTTCAAGCGCATCGGCTAACGCAAGCGCCTGGCGAAAGCCGAGCGACAGCCCTTCGGCCGTGATCGCGTCGACGCTGCCTGATGCGTCGCCGATGAGCGCAACGCGATCGTGATAGACCTGCTCCAGCTTCTGCATCATGGTGATCGCGCCGCGGTCGGAGCCGATGAGCACGGCCGATTTGAGCCGCTGCGCAAGCCTCGGAAATCGAGCCTCAAGTGAAGGCGGGCCCGCGCCGCGCTCGCGCGAGATCAGCACGACGCAAACCTCTTCATCGCTGACTGGTGTAACGTACGCTTGCGCCCCATCGCCCCAATGGACTTCCGCAAATTCCGACCACGGTGCCATGCGATAGTGGCGTCGCACCGCATAGCGGCACGCTCGCCGCGTCGTTGCGTCGAGTTTCGCCCACATTCGCACACGAGAACCGATGCCGTCGGCCCCAATAATCCATTTCGCCTGTACAAACTCCGCGATGTGTTTGTTTTCGTGCGTGCCGCGGGCCATCGTAACGCCTTCCGTGCTGATGCTCACGACCGGAGAATTCCAGAGCAGGGAAACGCCGCAGGCGAGTGCGCGCTCGACGAGCTTTTCGTGCAGCGCCGTTCGGCGCAGGCCCATTCCTCGACCAGCCGGAAATTTTGCGGAGACTTCGGCGTGGCGGCTGAGGAATCGAACGCCGTGAACCGGAAAACCTTCGCTCGCGCCAAACGTCACGCCCAAAGCGCCGAGCGCTTCGATCGTATCGGGCATCAACCCTTCCCCGCAGGCTTTGTCGATGGGCCAGCGCGAGCCGTCGGCCACCTTTACTCGAAATCCTTTTTTGCGAGCGGCAATTGCGGCGGCAAGGCCCGCCGGCCCGCCACCGATAACAAACACGTCGGTTTGTTCGACCATGCTCCTCCGCCCGGATTGCGGAAATGCCTCCTGCGACTGCAAATGAATACGCCGTCTGCCTGGCCTCGGATCATGCCGCAAAACGAACTTTGCCGGAATCGGCCGGGCCCGCATTGCTATCTTTGATGCGCGCGAACTCCAATCTACTGCCCCCAGCTATCACGGCTGTGTCAAAACGGTGTCGCAATCTGGATGCCGCGAAATAGCCCTGGCCTGCAGCGCTACTCTTCGGGTTCTTGCGTAACAATGTGGACATCGACAGCGGGTGATTCCCGCAGGAAGCGATGGACTGCAGAGAGATACAGATACTTGCGCCAGTCATGCACGGCGGCGCGGCCGAAAATGACCTGCGTGATGTGCTTTGAGCGGACGAAGTCCGCCACGGAATCGGCTACGCTGCGGCCCTTGAGGCGTATCACTTTGGCCCCGAGATTTTCGGCAAATTTCAGATTGGCCGCCAGCGCACTCTGGTTCGACTCCTTCGGCCCGAACTCGCGATCGACATGCACCACATACAACTCCGCGTCCATCCGGCGTGCCATGCGTGCGGCGCGGGCGACCAGGTATTGTCCGGCCGGGTTAGCGGAAATGCAGACGGCCATGCGCTCGCGGACACCCCAATTCTTGCGGATGTCCTGATCTTCCATGTACGTTTCGAGGCTGCGGTCGACTTGCTCGGCGACTTGACGCAACGCGAGCTCGCGCAACGCGATCAGATTCCCCCGTCGGAAAAAATTCTTCAGCGACCGTTCGACTTTTTCGTTGCTGTAGACGTCACCGCGTTTCATGCGGTTTTGCAGCGCTTCGGGAGTGAGATCGACCATCACGGTTTCGGATGCGGTGAGCGGCACCCAGTCGGGCACAGTTTCACGCACGACGATTCCGGTAATCGAGCGCACGACGGGAGCGATGCTCTCGATGTGTTGGATATTCAACGTCGAAACAACGTCGATGTTTGCGGCAAGCAATTCCTGGACGTCTTCATAGCGCTTGCGATGCCTGCTTCCGGGAATATTTGTATGAGCGAGTTCGTCGACAAGTACCACGGCCGGGCGACGCGCCAGAATCGCGTCGACATCCATCTCTTCAAAGACGGTGCCCTTATATTCCATCTTCTTTCGTGGCACGACTTCCATCCCCGCGATCAACTCCTCGATCCCTTTGCGGCCGTGTGACTCAACCACGCCGATGACGACGTCCTCACCGCGGCTGCGGCGCCGGATCGCTTCGCTCAGCATGTTGAACGTCTTGCCCACACCCGGGGCATAACCCAGAAACAGCTTAAAAATGCCACGCGATTTCTGGGGCGGGCAAGCGACCTCGAGCCATTCTTCGGGCTTCTTGGGCACGTGCTATGTTCTCCGGTGCAGGCTCGCTGACGCCTTGCTTACGGCCCTACTTACGGTCTACTTAGGTCAGATGCGATAGAATGGAAACGTCATACACCCTGGAATGTCATACCGAACCGCGAGATAAAAACAAACCTCATGCAGCGATTCCTTGGCGGCCGAGTCGTCGGATTCACGGTATCGAGCGCAGTCGTTGTCGGCGTGACGTTCGTGTACGTCCGTCTGATTCACGTCAACCACACCACCGTCGCGTTGTCGTTTCTACTCGCAATTCTAGCAGTTTCAGCGGTATGGGGCATGGCGGTTTCGGTGTTCATGTCCATCGCGGCGATGTTGGCGCTCAACTATTTCTTTTTGCCGCCGGTGGGCATGTTCACCATTGCCGACCCGCAGAACTGGATCGCACTCTTTGTCTTTTTGCTGGTGTCGATCACCGGCAGCCAACTTTCTTCGCGAATTCGGCTCGAGGCCGACGAGGCGAATCAGCGGCGCCGCGAGGTCGAGCGGCTGTATCGCTTCAGTCGAAAATTGCTCGGCGAAGGCAACGTCATTCAGCTGATGAACGCAATCCCCAATTACATTGTCGAGAGTTTCGAGGCCGGCGCGGCGGAGTTGTTCTTGCCACAGAAAGACAAATTTTATCGATCGGGATTTGGCGATGCGCAGCTCGATGAAGAGAAGATGAAGACGGCTTTTCTCCACGACGAGATCACGATGAATACTGAGGCTGGCGTCTATTTCATTCCGATCCGCTTGGGTGTGCGACCAATCGGTAGCCTTGGGATTTCGGGGTCCACGCTGTCGCGCCAGTCGGTGGAAGCGGTGAGCACGCTGGTGGCGATCGCAATCGAACGCGCGCGTGCTGTGGAGCAGCTTGGTCAAACCGAAGCCGAGCGCCAAGGCGAACGACTCAAGTCCGCGCTGCTCGACTCGATCACGCACGATTTCCGCACACCGCTGACTTCGATGAAGGCAGCCGTGAGCAGCTTGCTGAGCGCGGAAAATACAGGGCCGGCGCAGAGGCTGGAGCTGCTGACAATCATCGACGAAGAGTGCGACCGCCTGAATCGCCTTGTTGAGGAAGCTGGCGAGATGGCCAAACTCGAAGCTGGCGAACTGGAACTCGATCTTGAGCCCACGAAAATCGGCGACATCGTTGACGCGTCTTTGTCGCACTGCAAACTGGCTCTTGCCGGCCGCGAAATCGTCGTCAAAGTGGACGACAAGCTGCCTTTGGTGCGAGCCGATCGGGAGCGCGCCAAGGAGGCGATGGTGCAATTGATCGACAACGCGAATCTGTATTCGCCGAGAGATCAGCCGATCACGATCAGCGCGGAGATTACGGGCGACTGCGTGTCGACCAGCGTTTCGGACCGTGGACCGGGAATCGACGATTTCGAGCAGACGATGATCTTCGATAAATTTTATCGCGGCAAAGATCAACGCTATCTCGTGCGCGGAACCGGCATGGGGCTACCGATCGCGAAGGCGATCATCGCGGCGCACAAGGGGACGGTGAGCGTGACCAGCCAGCTCGGGCACGGCTCGGTGTTTTCGTTCACGCTGCCGGTTGATCGCGAAGCGGATCGCGCGCAGGAACGCAGCATGGAACAGCGTTCGCGCGATCGCGCACAACAGGAGGCGCGGTGAGCGGCGAGACGATTTTAGTGATCGACGACGAACCGCAGATCCGGCGCGTCATGCGCAGCACGCTTTCGACGCACGGCTACGTAATCAGCGAAGCGATGACCGGCGAAGACGGCGTCGAAGCCGTGCGCAAAACGAAGCCCGACCTGGTCCTGCTCGACATGAACATGCCGGGGATTGGCGGGCTCGAAGCGTGCAAGGAAATTCGCCGCTCGACGGACGCGCCGATCATCATGTTGACTGTGCGAAACGCCGAGCGCGACAAGGTCGCAGCGCTCGACGCGGGCGCCGACGACTACGTCGTAAAGCCCTTCGGCATCGAGGAATTGCTGGCGCGCATTCGTTCCGCGTTGCGGCGGTACGCGCCGGGCGACGCGGTAGCGCCATTCGTTTCAAAAGAGATGACCATTGATTTCGAGAGCCGCGTTGTAACTGTGCGCGGACGCGACGTGCATCTGACGCCGAAAGAGTTCGACGTGCTCAAGCATCTCGTCGCGAACCAGGGGAAGCCGCTGACACACCGCCGCTTGCTTCAGTCGGTGTGGGGACCCGACTACGGGGAAGAGACCGAGAATTTGCGCGTCGTCATCAATCAGCTGCGGAAGAAGATCGAAGTCGATCCCGCTCAGCCCAAATACATTCTCACCGAGCCCTGGATCGGCTACCGTTTCCAAGCGGCCAAGCCGTCCACGGCCAAGACGCCTTCGCGAAAGCCTTAAGCTGTACGCTCGCGGCCCGGTCTCCGCCTTTGATTGGCGATGACCGGCACCCATCCTCGTGCAGCACAACCGCCAAACCCTGGCCCTCGATCACCGCCAACCCCAGCCTTGGATCGGTACCGGCCGGGAGCTACTCCAAGCCACCCGGTAGCCGAGGTCGCTCCTCAAGACCGGGGGTTCTGGATCAAACGAACCCCATCGCTCGAGCGAACTCATCCCAGTGAAATTCAGCGAAATCCAAAAATTTCCGGCCCCACAAGCCAAATCCATTCCAGCACATCGAGACTCGGGTTTCCTCTTGCACTGCCCGATTCCGTAACCAAAACAGAATCAACCGTCTACAGCCCCCCCAAACATTGACGGGGGATGTACCCCGGATCGTCCCACGGAAGCACCCAAGTGTCAGCCGACGACCTGCGCTGAAGGACGAGAGGGGTATAATCCTGACAAATCTTCGGACGTGCCATTACGACGAACTTGAACCGGTCTCGGCGTTAGCGGCCCAGTTACAAACTTCTAGCACTCGCAACTCCTTGGACTGGATTCATTGCAAGACCAACAACCTCAAGTGGAACGGATCGGGTAAGCGAAAACGATGGAGCCGGGTAGCCGAATCGGGCCGTTTGAGATCGTGGCGCCGCTGGGAAGTGGCGGTATGGGAGAGGTGTATCACGCGCGCGATACGCGGCTTGAGCGGAGCGTGGCGATCAAATTGTTGCCTGCCGATTTCGCGAAACACAGCGAGCGATTGCAGAGATTTGAACTGGAAGCGCGTTCGGCGTCGTCGTTGAATCATCCGAATATCGTCACGATTTACGAGTTGGGACGCGATGGCACGAGCCACTACATCGCGATGGAGCTCGTCGCGGGAAGGACCTTGCGCAAGCTGCTGGAGGCGGGTTTGCTGCCGATGCGGCACGTGATTGACGTCGCGGCGCAGATCGCGGAAGGCCTGACGAAAGCGCATGAAGCGGGAATTACGCATCGCGACCTGAAGCCCGAAAACGTGATGGTCACGGAAGACGGCCTGGTCAAGATTCTGGATTTCGGTTTGGCGAAGCTGGTGGCGCGCGGCGATTCGGATTCAAACATCACGGAAACTGGCACATCGTTGACGACTGCGGGAGTGATGGTGGGCACCGCCGGATACATGTCGCCGGAACAAGTCGAGGGCGGTGCGGTCGATTTTCGTGCGGACCAGTTTGCGTTCGGGCTGCTGCTGTACGAAATGGTGACCGGCCGACGCCCATTCCTGCGCAAGACCGTGGCCGAGACGCTGGTTGCGATCCTCCGTGAAGAAGCGGAGCCGACATTCGGTTTGCGTCGCGACTCGCCCGCGCCCCTGTGCTGGGCAATCGACCGATGCCTGGCGAAAAATCCGAGCCGACGCTATGCGTCCACGCGCGAGTTGGCGAAAGAACTGGCGACGATCCGGGATGGTTTTCAGGAAATGGCAGTGCGGCCGATGGCTGCGCGGCCGGCGAATCTACCGGTGGCACGGAATGGATTTGTCGGGCGCGAGAAAGAGGCAGCGGCAGCGCGGGAATTGTTGTTGCGGCCGGATGTGCGCCTGGTGACGGTGACAGGGCCGGGTGGGATCGGGAAGACGAGGCTGTCGCTCGAAGTCGCGAGCGGACTCACGGAACAGTTTCCCGCGGGAATTCATTTCGTGCCATTGTCGCCGCTGAGATATGCGGCGCTGATTCCGTCGGCGATCATACAGACGATCGGAATTCGAGAGGCCGGGGAGCAGTCGGCACTGGATGCGTTGAAGAAGTATCTCGCCGAGTCGGTCCGGGCTGGAATGTTGCTGGTGCTCGATAATTTCGAGCAATTGGTTGTAGCTGCGCCACTCGTCGCCGAGCTGCTGGCCGTGAACGGCAACCTGAAAATTCTGGTGACAAGCCGCGCGGCTTTGCACGTATATGGCGAACATGAATTTCCAGTGCCGCCTTTGTCGCTGCCGGACGCGCACGCTTTGCCCGCGTTGGAAGCGCTTTCGAAATACTCGGGAGTCGCGCTGTTCGTGCAGCGAGCGACGGCAGCGAAACCTGGCTTCGAACTGAACCGGGACAATGCCGCGGCGGTGGCGGAGATTTGTGCGCGGCTCGATGGGCTGCCGCTGGCAATCGAATTGGCGGCAGCGCGCGTGAAAGTGCTTTCACCGGCGTCGATGTTAGCGCGGCTGGCGAGCCGGCTCCAGTTGCTGACCGGGGGCGCGCGGGATTTGCCCGAGCGGCAACAGACGCTGCGGGCCGCGATGGATTGGAGCTACGACCTGCTAAATGCGGCGGAGCAGACGTTGTTCCGCCGATTGTCGGTATTTGTGGGCGGCTGCAACCTGGAAGGCGTGGAAGCGGTCTGCGACGCAAAAGGCGATCTCGAACTGGATTTGTTGGACGGGATGGCGTCAATTGTCGACAAGAGTCTGGCGCAACAAGCGGAATCGGCGAACGGAGAATCGCGTTTCGTGATGCTGGAAACGATTCGCGAATACGCGTCGGAAAAATTGAAAGTGAGCGGGGAAGAGGCGCTGACCAAGCGAGCGCACGCGGCGTATTGCCTGGTGCTTGCCGAGGAAGAGGCAGAAGCGCAGAGCAGCGCGAAGAAAAGCGAGTGGCTTGGGCGTTCAAGGCTGGAGCACAGCAATTTTCGAGCGGCGCTGGATTGGCTGACGGAAACGGGAGATGCCGAGTGGGGACTGAGGCTGGCAGCGGCGATGTTCCGTTTCTGGGAGGCGTGTGAATATCTGGCGGAGGGCCGCGACAAACTGGACCGAATCTTGAATCTGCCAGGCGCAGTGGCGCCGACCAAGGCGCGAATGCGTGCCGTGTTCGCCGCGGGAATTCTGGCGAGCTCGCAGCGCGATTATGCGAGCGCGGACAAGTGGATCGGAGAAAGTGAGGAATTGGCGCGAGGACTGGGTGACAAGGCCGGAACGGTTATTGCGCTCAACGCGCAGGCCGTTGTGAAACGCGAACGGCAACAGCTGGTGTCGGCGCGGGAATTGCTTAAAGAGTGCGTGGGGTTGTGGCGCGAGATGGGCGATGAGAGAGGCGTGGCGGGAACGCTAAGCAATCTGGCGGGCGTGGCGAAGATGGAGGGTGATTACGATAGCGCACGGACGTTGTACAGGGAATGCTTGGAGAAGTTTCGAGCACTGGGAGATCGGGAGGGTGTGGCTTGGTCGCTCAACTATCAAGGAGATGTGGCGCGCGAGCAGGGAGATACGGCGGATGCGCGAACCCTGTACGAGCGTGCGCTGGCGATTTTTTGGGAGTTGAACGATCGATGGGGAATCGCGGGAACGCTGGCCGATCTCGGAGGACTGGCGCGCGAGCAGAAGGATTACTCGACGGCACATTCGTTGTATCGAGAAAGCGTCAAGTTGTTTCAGGACTTGGAGCATAAACGCGGAATCGCGCGATTGCTGGAATGCTTTGCGTCGTTGGCGGCGGCACAGCAGAATGCAGAGCGATCGCTGAGGCTGGCGGGAGCCGCCGCGGCGCTGCGTCAGAATATCGGCGCACCGCTTGCTGCTGCGGAACAGTTGAAGCTGGATGCGAGTCTTGATCCGGCGCGGCAGGCGATGGGGAATTCGGCGGGCGCGGAAGCGTGGTTGCAGGGGTGGGCGCTGGCGACGCATCGGGCGGTGGATGAGGCCTTGCGGACCGGTGGCGAATCGGGGCTTGGCGCGGCGGTGTGAGGCCGAGGCAAGACGCAGCGAGAGGTCCGAGTGACCCCACCCCTACAAGTCACGAGCGAGAATCACTGCGGGTACTTGGACCAAGGCACAGTGTTATTCGGCGCAGGAAGCGTCGAGCAGGCGGCGGACGGCGGAGACGCGGTTCGCTGGGATGCCGGCGCGTTTGGCGTGCTCGCGAACGACGGATTCGTCGGTGGCCAGGTAAACGCAGTAAACCTTGTCGCCGGTGACGTAGCTGTGAAGCCACTGGATTTCGTGGCCCAAGCTCTTGATTGCTGCGACGGATTTCTGGGACATGGCGCGAACTTGTTCGTCGGTAAGATCGCCGACTCCGGGAACATCGCGTTCGATTACGAATTTGGGCATGAGTGTCCTGTCTGGTAGTACATCGATGCTAGCACCGGCGGCGTGGGCGTTCAAATGGAGCGAGGTCAAATTTTCGTCACGAGGTAGCGGTGAGAAAAAGCGAAAGTCGAAAAATGGAGAATCGAAAATCGGAAGAGCGCCAGGAAACTGAGATTTAGTGGCCGCGATTGAATCGAAAATCTTGATGTGACGGGAGTGAGGGATGGATATCCGGGCGTTGCAGAAACCGTTGAAGGAGCAGTATCGGGCGGATCCGAAGGCATCACTGATTACGTTGCGAGCGAAGGGATCGCAGACCGGTGCGCCGGCGTCGTGTTCGGTCGATCTTGGGCGCGCGATTTACAACGCGGAGGCCCACAAGGGCGTCGGCGGAGCGGGCGCGGGTGCATGTTCGGGGGATCTGCTGCTGGGTGCGCTGGCAGCGTGCGCGCAGATTACGTGTCAGATGGTGGCGGCGGCGATGGGCATCGCGACGGAGAAGATTGAAGTAACGGTAGAAGGCGATCTCGATTTGCGCGGGACCTTGGGAATTGCAAAGGATGTGGCGGTTGGATTTGAAGCAATTCGCGCGAAATTCGACGTCGTGGCGCCCGCTGCTACGGCGGAGCAGATCCAAGCGTTGCGAGAGAAGAGCGAACAGTATTGCGTGGTGATGCAGACGCTGTTGCGGCCGCCGAAAATTGAGGCGGAATGGAGCGCAGCAAAGTGAAGGGAACTCGAGCCGCTTCACTTTGCTTCGCGTGTCGCGCGGTAGAGATAGCGGCGCAAACGGCGTTGGGTCGTCAGAATGTGGACGGTGGACAGAAATTTCTGCAAGCCGTCGAACGTTGCGGCGCCTTCGATTGGGTAGAGATCTTTTTTGTGCCGCTCGCGCGCGTCGCGCCAACGCTTCGAGATGTACGCCGCGCTTTCCGTCGTGTCGGTTGCATGTACATTTGTGAAACTTGCCTCCGTGATGAGCCTCTCGTTTTCTCCGGGCGGACTGTAAATGTAAAAGCCGACGGAACTGCGAGCTGCGATTTCTTCTTGAGAGATCAGACCGCCGATCACGAGTGCATCGCTGAAAAGAATTCGGCCGCCTGGCTTCAGGATGCGAAAGAGTTCGCGAAGCAGGGCGGGGCGTCCTGGAATATGGCAGAGGACGTCATTCGAGAAAACGGCGTCGAAGGTTTGATCGGCGAAGGGCAGTTGTTCTGAGGCGTCGCACTGTTCGAAATGAATCTTAGAAGAGAGGCCTTCTGTGGACGCGAGGCGGTTTGCGTTGTGAATTCCTGGCTCGTTGATGTCGATGCCGGTCAACTGGCATTGCAGGGTTTCGGCTAGGTGCAGGGCGTATCCGCCGGATCCGCAGCCAACCTCGAGAACGTGGGAGTCGGGCGTTATGTCGAGCAGTTTGGGAATTTCGTCGGACTCTTGCGTCGTAACCCAACTCGTCTGACCGTAGTCAGCGCCGTAGGTTTGCAGCCGCACCTGGCGGTAGGGTTCCAGCTCGTAGTTGGAGTACGAACTGTCGTAGAGATCGACGCGTGGGGGCACGGTGTTGCTCCTTGACTTGGCGTAGCGGTTAGGTTGGAGTGGCTGCCGTGATCAGCGTACGTGAACGATTTGGGTTTTCAAAGACCACCGGAGGTTAGCCGCGGCTTGGCGCGAGCCGAGAGTGGTCCGATGTTGAAACGGCGTGAGCTGGAAAGGCGACCATGACGGAGTGGAACGCGGCGCAGTATGCGAAGTTGTCGGGGCTGCAAGCGGCCATGGCTGGGGAAGTGTTGTCGCTGCTCGATTTGAAAGGCACGGAGAGGGTTTTGGATGTGGGATGTGGGAGTGGAAAGGTTACGCAAGAGATTGCGGGACGCTTGAGTTCGGGGAGCGTTGTGGGGGTGGACGCATCGGCGGAGATGATCGCGTTTGCCTCGGGCGCGTTTGGGCCAACGGTGCGCCCCAATTTGCGTTTCGAGGTGGCGGATGCGCGACGGCTGTCGTTTCGTGAGGAATTCGATCTCGTGCTGTCGTTCAACGCTCTGCATTGGGTCCCGGACCAGAAGTTGGCGCTGCAGTCGATTCGGTCGGCGATGAAGCCTGCTGGGCGGGCGCAGTTGCGGCTCGTGCCCGCTGGGAAGCGTAAGAGTCTGGAGAGTGTGATTGAGGAGACTCGGCTTTCGGCGCGCTGGGCGGGTTACTTTCATGATTTTCGCGATCCTTATTTGCATTTGACGGCGGAGCAATACAGAGCTTTGGCGGATCAGAACGGGTTGTACGTCGATTGGGTTCGAACAGGCGATAGGGCCTGGGATTTCGAGTCGCGGGCTGCGTTTGTCGCCTTCTCGTCGGTGACCTTTGTGGAGTGGTCGCAATGGTTGCCGGAACGGGAGAGGCTTGAGTTTGTGAACGACGCACTGGATCGTTACGCGAAAGTGGCTGCGGATTCTCCTAAGGAAGAAAATACGTTTAAGTTTTATCAGATGGACATCGCGCTCTCGCGGGCGTGACTCTGCGGATTTCTCTCGAACAAGTGGAAATGAAATTTAGGTCAGGGAGTTGCGGGCGCTGACTTCGTCAACGTTTGGACGTCGAGGACGAGGGCGCTGAGGGCGTCGTCGAAATTGCGGTCGTGTGTTTTTTGTAGGAAAGCGACGGTGACGGATTCGGTGACCGCCCAAAGCGTGTAGTGAGATTTGCGATCGACGATTGCGAGCCGGAACGTTGGAAGCGGGTCCGACGCGCCTTTTTGTTTGTCGGGATTGGTTGGGCCGTTGGGGGCGGTGAGGCGAAGTTCAAAAACGAGATCGGCGTCATTTGGGTCGCTCACGAGATCGTAGCGGTCCCATTTTTGCATCGCGGCGTAGAACTGGTTGTAGACGCGGTCTTGCGAGCCGCGGAATGGATGCGGGAAAAGGCCGCTGTCGGCGCCTGAGTTGGAAATGAAGACTTTCTTCGCGGAGAACAGCGCGGGAGGGATTGGAGCGGGCGGCGCGCCGGATGACAGTTGTTGCTGTTGCTGCGCCGGAAGAGTGGTCGCGCTCAAGGTGAATGTAAGTAGAGTAAATATGAAGACGTGAAGGCGGCTGGGCCAGAGCATGGGTCGCTCCTGAGGCGGCGGGGTGTGCCGTTGGTAGACAGACGGTTCGTAGCGGGGCGGGGTTTCGCAGGGCGGGTGCCGTTGGCGCGTGGATCGAAGAGCGCAGGCTGAAGCCTGCCCCTACCTCTTTAGATTCCCATTTACTTTTGAATTTTAGTGAGTTGCGTCGAGATCGAGGTTGAGCTCGAGGACGCGGACGCGCGGCTCGCCTAGGAACCCGAATTGGCGCGGAAGCGTGTGCTTGGCGATGAGGGCGCGGACAGTGGACGCGTCGAGGTGGCGTTCGCGGGCGATGCGAGGGACTTGGAATTCGGCGGCGGCAGGGGAAATTTCGGGGTCGAGTCCGGAGCCAGAGCTCGTGATCAGGTCGACGGGGATTGGCGCGTTCGGATTTTCGGCCTGGAGTTTTTCCACGTCGGATTTAACGCGATCGAGAAGCTGGTGATTGGTGGGAGCGAAGTTCGAACCGGAGGATTGCGAGGCGTCGTAGCCGGTGCCGGCGGCCGATTTGCGGGAGTGAAAATAGGCGGGGCCGGAAAACGATTGACCCAGGAGTTCGGAGCCGACGACCTGGCCGTTTTTTGTGATCAGGCTGCCGTTGGCTTGGTGAGGGAAGAGGAGTTGGGCGACAGCGGTCACGGCGACCGGATAGAGGAGTCCAAAGATGACCGTGGTGGCGAGCGTGACAAGGACGGCCGTGCGGAGATTCGCGACCAGTGAAGAGGTTTCGGATTTTGTTGCTTCGGCTGGCGGAGCGGCCTGCGTGGCTGGCGTTACGCCGATGGCGATTTTTGGTTCGAGAGTGTGGGTAGACATTTTGTTGCGCCTCGTTACGCGAAATGAAGATAGGTGATCAGCATGTCGATCAGCTTGATGCCGATGAACGGCGCGACCAGCCCGCCGAAACCGTAGACCAAGAGATTCTGGCGTAGGAGCACGGCTGCTCCGGCGGGGCGGTAACGGACGCCGCGCAGCGCAAGCGGAATCAACGCGATGATGATGAGTGCGTTGAAGATCACCGCGGAGAGGATCGCGGACTGCGGCGTCGCGAGATGCATCACGTTTAGGATGTTCAGGACGGGGAACGCTCCCGCGAACATCGCAGGGATGATGGCGAAATATTTGGCGACGTCGTTGGCGACGGAGAAGGTGGTTAGCGCCCCGCGGGTGATGAGGAGTTGTTTGCCGATTTCGACGATCTCGATGAGTTTTGTGGGATTGGAGTCGAGATCGACCATGTTGCCGGCTTCTTTCGCGGCTTGCGTGCCGGTGTTCATGGCGACGCCGACATCGGCTTGAGCCAATGCGGGGGCGTCATTGGTGCCGTCGCCGGTCATGGCGACGAGCTTTCCCTTTGCCTGTTCGCGCTTGATCAGCGCCATTTTGTCTTCGGGTCTCGCTTCGGCGAGGAAATCATCGACGCCCGCTTGACGCGCGATTGCCGCGGCGGTCAGGGGGTTGTCGCCGGTGATCATCATCGTGCGGATGCCCATGGCGCGCAGATGATCGAAGCGCTCTCGCATCCCGCCTTTCACAACGTCAGTTAGGGCGACCACGCCGAGGACTCGGCCGTTTTCGGCGACGAGCAGCGGCGTGCCGCCGCCGTTGGCGATGTCGCTGACGGTCTTCTGCATCTCCTCGGGGATTTTATTGCCGCGTTCGGCGACGTATTTGGCAATTGCGTCGGGCGAACCTTTGCGGATTTGCGTGTTGTCGAGATCGACGCCGGACATTCGCGTTTGCGCCGAGAAGGGAATGAACTGCGGATTGAGCTGGCTCAGCTCGCGGCCGCGGAGGCCATACTTTTCTTTGACGAGGACGACGATCGAGCGGCCCTCCGGTGTTTCGTCGGCGAGCGACGCGAGTTGGGCGGCGCTGGCGAGGTCGGATTCGTTGATGCCGGGGCATGCGTGAAGCATCGTGGCCTGGCGATTTCCGAGCGTGATGGTGCCGGTTTTGTCGAGAAGGAGGACGTCAACGTCGCCGGAGGCTTCGACTGCGCGCCCGGACATTGCGATGACGTTGCGCTGGATCATGCGGTCCATGCCTGCGATGCCGATCGCCGAGAGCAGGCCGCCGATCGTCGTGGGAATCAGGCACACCAGGAGCGAGACCAGGACGAAGATCGTTTGTGGAGCGCCGGAATAGACGGCGAAGGGTTGGAGCGTCACGACGGCGAGCAAAAAAATAATCGTTAGACCAGCGAGCAGAATGTTGAGCGCGATTTCGTTTGGAGTTTTCTGACGCGAGGCGCCTTCGACGAGGCGAATCATGCGATCGAGAAAAGTCTCGCCCGGATTCGACGTGATGCGGACGTGAATCGAGTCGGAGAGGACGCGCGTTCCGCCGGTGACGGCGCTGCGGTCGCCGCCGCATTCGCGAATGACGGGAGCGGACTCGCCGGTGATCGCGGATTCGTCGACGCTCGCGACGCCTTCGATGACTTCGCCGTCGCCCGGGATAAATTCACCGGCGACCACTACGACGACGTCTCCTGTACGGAGCTTCGAGCTGGCGACGGCTTCGGTCGTGCCATCGGCGCGGAGTTTGTTCGCCTGTGTTTCGGCGCGCGCCTTGCGGAGCGTGTCGGCCTGAGCTTTGCCGCGGCCTTCGGCCATGGCTTCGGCGAAGTTGGCGAAGAGAACGGTGAACCACAACCACAGCGTAATTTGCAGGCCGAAGCCGAAGAGGCCGGCGTGGCGTGCGGTGTCGATCACAAGTTCGATGGTGGTGAGCACGGCGCCGACTTCGACGACGAACATCACGGGGTTCTTGATCATCGTCCGCGGGTTGAGTTTGCGGAACGAATCGCCGATCGCACGAACCAGGATGGTCTTGTCGACGAGTGACTTGGGTTTGGGTTGGGCAGCGAGTTCCATAATCTTAGAAGGTCCTCCCGGCCTGCAGGAGGAGGTGCTCGAGAATCGGTCCGAGACTAAGCGCGGGAAAGAAGGTGAGCGCACCGACGATGATGATGGTGGAGACGAGCAACGTGGCGAAGAGCGGGCCTGTCACGGGGAACGTGCCGAGCGATGCGGGCGCCGCCTTTTTCGCCGCGAGATTGCCGGCGATCGCGAGGATCGGGATAACGACGAAGAACCGGCCGAAGAGCATTGCGGTGCCGGTCGAGGTGTTGTACCAGAGAGTGTTGGCGCTGATGCCTGCGAAGGCCGAGCCGTTGTTGCCGACCGACGACGTGTAGGCGTAGAGAATTTGCGACAAGCCATGCGGGCCGGGATTCGAGATTCCGGCAAGGCCGGGCTTCGTCACGATCGCGATGGCGGCGAAGATCAGGATCGTGAGCGACGCTGCGAGAACACTGAGCATCGCCATTTTGACGTCGAAGCTTTCGATTTTTTTGCCGAGATATTCCGGCGTACGGCCGACCATCAGTCCGGCGATGAAGACGGCAAGGATTACGAAGACGAGCATGCCGTATAGACCGGAGCCGACTCCGCCGAAGATGACCTCGCCAAGCATGATGTTGAGCAGTGGAATCATGCCGCCGAGCGGCGTGAATGAATCGTGCATGGAATTAACGGCGCCGCAGCTCGCGTCGGTGGTGACCGTCGCGAAGAGTGCGGAGTTGGCGATGCCGAAGCGAGTTTCCTTGCCTTCCATGTTGCCGCCGGCTTGCATGGAGCTCGGCGATTGATCGATCGTCGCGAATTGCGGGTTGCCGCGGGCTTCGGCGGCATACGCAGCCGAGACCCCAACCAAAAAGAGAACAGCCATGGCCGCCCAGACGGCCCAGCCGTGGCGCGTGACGCCGGTCATTCGTCCCAGCGTGTAGGTGAGTGCGCTGGGGATCGCGAAGATCAAGACCATTTGCAGGAAATTTGTGAACGGCGTGGGATTTTCAAACGGGTGCGCGCTGTTGGTGTTGAAGAAACCGCCGCCGTTGGTGCCGAACATTTTTATTGCTTCCTGCGAGGCTACGGGGCCGAGCGCGATCGGTTGCTGCGTTACCGTTTGCGTCGTGGTTTTGCCATCGGGAGTTTGCGTTTGGATCGTTTGCGGCTCGACGAGTTGGGCGGTCGCGTAGGGCTTCAGATTCTGCACGACACCTTGCGAAACCAGCACGAGCGCTGCGACGAAGCTGATCGGGAGCAAAACCCACAAAAACGAACGCGTCAGATCGACCCAGAAATTACCGATGGTTTTGGATTCACGGCGGGCGATGCCGCGAATGAATGCGATCGCGAGCGCGATGCCGACCGCGGCGGAAGCGAAGTTGTGATACGCGAGACCAGCCATCTGCGTCAGATAGCTCATCGTCGTTTCGGGAACATACGACTGCCAGTTGGTATTCGTCGTGAACGAAGCGGCGGTATTCCAGGCGAGATCGGGGCCGACGTTGGCGAGCTTCTGCGGATTGAAAGCCAGGAAATGCTGCGTGCGCTCGATGAGATAGAGAAGGATCATCGACGAGGCGCTGAAGAGCAGCATCGCGGTGCCGTACTCGAGCCAGCGCATTTCGCGGTCTTCGTGAATTCCGCAGGCGCGGTAGATCAGACGTTCGATCGGGCGCAGTGCGAAATCGAGGAAGGTCTTCTCGCGATTGAAGACGCGCGCGATGAAGACGCCGAGAGGCTTGGTGATGGCGAAAATCACCGCCAGAAAAAAGAGGATTTGGAACCAGCCGTTGGCAGTCATGGTTAGAAGTCTTCCGGGCGCAACAACGCGACCAGCAAGTAGCCGAACAGAGCGATGGTGATGACGATGAGACTGACGTTTTCGAGCATGTTATTTCAGCCGTTCGCAGGCGCGCAGATAGAGAATTGCGACAGCGAAGAAGAGGATGGTTGCGACTGTGAAAATGGCGTCGTTCACGAGCAGGAGAATAGGATGCGAAGGCTTAGGAAAAGCTCAGCGGGGGATAAGGAAGTTGTTAGCGAAGCGGAGAGGTAAGGCTCACAGGTGGCGGGTGAATTTGTTGTATGGATTGCGCTTAGCGGCGCCATGCAACCCTCACGGGCCGACACCCGGCGTGTCGTCGTCATCGGTCCTCGGCGGCGCATACACGCCGCTCGCCGCGGCCTACGGTCGCGCGATTCTCATCGCCGTGGTCTAGAAGCCGGTGGTTAGGCGGAGGGCCCAGCTGCGTGGGGGGCCGATGGCGTTGCCGGTAAAGAGGCCGCCGAAGTCGATGACGTTGAGGCGGTTGTTGAGATTTTCGCCGTCGGCCTGGATGCGCATCTTGAACTTTTCCTTGCGGTAGAGCTCGGCGCCGAGCGTGGCGCCGATCGAGAGCGACGGGCGGACGCGGCCCTTGTCGAAGTTGACGCGATCGAGCACCTGTTGGCTGTATTGGGTCGCGGCGTCTTCCTCGGTTCCGTCAAATTCGAACGGCAATCCGCTGCCGTATTCGGCGCCGATACCACCCCAGAAGCGCTTGGTAAAGTCATAGCGGAAACGTGTGCGAACGGTGTTGCGCTGATCCTGCGAAACCCAGAAGCGGCCGCTGATATTGCTGAGCGCGTTGCTCGCGTCGTCGCCAAGGAATAGGCCGCCCGTAACGGGCAGATACGCTGACGCGACCATATACGAATAGCTTACGAAACCGCTGATGCGATGCCAGTGCGGAATTTCGACCTTTCCTTCGACGCCGTAGATGTATGCCTTCTCGAAAGCGATGGGGAAGCTGACGGCGGTGCTCAAGAGTTGGTCGTCGTCGGCGAAGTTGTTCACGCGGCGGCTGTAGCCATTGACGTCGAATTTGAGCTGGCCGAAGAAGCCTTTGCTCAAGCCGACTTCATAGTAGTTGCCGTGGGAAGGCTCGACGGGCAGGCGGAGAACCTGATCGCTCAGGGAAACGATCAGCGGCGAGCTGGAAATCAAGAGGTTTTCATTGGAAGGTGTCTGGAAGATGCGATCGTAGGTCGCGTGGAAAACGAGGTCGAGGCTAGGGATGTAGTAGCCGACGCCGAGCCGCGGGCTGACGGCGTTTTGATTGACGATCAACTGATAGTGATCCCAGCGCAGTCCGGCACTAACAGTAAATTTTCCGAGGCGAATCTCATCCTGGATAAAGGCGGACTGTTCGAGGTCGGGCTTGTTACCACTGAAATTGAAGGTGGGAGGCGTGTCGGGATCGAACTGACTGAAGTCGGTGATGATGTCGTTGAAGCGCTCGTGAAGAAAGGTTGCGTCGGATTCGACACCGACTTTGATTTCATGGCGGCTCTTGTGGACGGCTACGGTGCTTTTGAAATAGCCTTCGCGGAAATAATTGTGTTGAAAGGCTATGACCGGCGTCGAGAGCGGGTTGGAATAGAGATTGTTTGCCTTGTCGCGGACCATGCCGCGGAAATCGCCGACGACATTGGGCGAGAAGATGTGTTGATACGAGACGATGCCCATCGTTTCGAAATTGTCGGCGTTCTGTAGCTGACCGGCTTCTTGCTGCACGAATTCGTTGGGAATCTGGTAGCGCGAGAGTTCGTGACGGACGCTGAGGCTGATGCGGTCGCGATCGGTTAGGTCGCGCTCATAACGAACGGAGAAATCGCCGGTAGTGCCTTTGTTCGTGAAGTTCTGCGGAACGACAGGGTTCAGGTAACGGCTGGTCATGTCGCCGCTGGCGGTGACACCCAACGTGTTCTTGCCCCACTGATACTGGCCCGCGGCGAATCCGCCCGCGGTACCGAAGCTGCCGCCCGACAGGACGACCCTCCCGTGGAAACCGTCGCCGAGGTCGCGCGTGGTGTTGACCTCGACGACCCCGCCCATCTTGCGCCCGTATTCGGCAGGGAAGTCAGCGGTGAAAATGCTGAGCGATTGAATGTCGTCGGCTTCGATTTCGGGGCCGAAGCTGGGGGAGCGATTGTCTTGCAGCGGAATGCCATCGACGACGATCTGCGTCTGATACTCGGACCCACGTGGGTGCAGCACGGCGTTACCTTCATAAAGCCAGCCGGGCTGAGTGTTGACAAGGTCTTGGAGCGAGCGCCCGGGCGGGGAGCTCTCTCGATCTAGGATCTGGTCGGCGCCGATGCGATTGATGCTGCCGGTGCGGTACGGATCGATCAGCGTTTCCGAGTCATTTACTTCGACGGAACTGCTGGAGGCGGCGATACGGAGCTTCGCGGTGTAGTCGGTTGGCGCGGCAGAACGAATTTCGACCCTGGCAGCGAACGCAGCGAAGCCGTCTTGCTGGATATCGACCGTATAAATACCGTATGGGACGCGCTTGATGGTCGCAGTGCCGGCTTCGTCGGTCGAATAGGTTTCGTGAAATTGGTTCACTTCGCTCGTCACAGTGACCGACGTGCGGACGGCCAGACCGGACGGATCTGTGACCTTAAGGCGCAGGTCGCCCGTATTGCTTTGACCGACTGCTATTCCGCTCACGAGCATCGCGAGTACGAGTAAGAATATGATTGGCCACTTCATGCTGTCGGACCGATCCCCTTGTTTGCCGTTGCCCCGGTTGGCGACGTGAGTTCAACGAACCTGACGACTTGCGTCGTTCGATGTAGCAATCGAAGTACTTCAGCCAGTTCTCGCCTTGCCTGAATATTCCAGAATGGCCGGATTTGTTCACGGTTTGTGGAGATTTATTGGGGATGGTGTCGTAACGTCGTGATTCAGGTTATCTCAATGAAAGGAAGTCGTTTAGCTTCTTCTCACAGAGTGTTGGAGACGAACGTGGATCGAACGAGCCACAGTGAGCCCGTGGCGCAGCGATGCAAAAAAGTGTGAACAACGGCGGCCGGCAAGGAATATAAACTGTGTGAGCAGCTTCGTCCTATCCATGACGCTACGCGAATCCGATTTGGGGCTTTCTCGGGTCCTTGCGCGGGCAGCCGGATCCACGGCTGACTCCGGATGCTCGGAGGCCGAGAATGAAGTCATTGGTCTCTTCGATGAATATCGGAGCCGGCTGCTACGCTACGTACTTTCGATGGGGTTGACCGTCCATCACGGCGAGGAGATCGTTCAGGAAGTGTTTTTGGCGTTATTCCGGCATCTTCGACTTGGCCGACCGAAGGACAATCTGCGCGGCTGGATCTTTCGCGTGGCGCACAACCTGGCGCTGAAAGAGCGGATGTCGGAGCAGTCCCGACCCGACCGGGCGGTGTTGGACGAGACGTTGGCGGCAGCGCGGGTCGATCCCGAACCAAATCCGGAGCAATACTTCGCATTGCGGCAGCGGCACACGCATCTTTTGGCTGCGGTGCGGGCTCTGCCGGAGCGCGATCAGTATTGCCTGCACTTGCGGGCGGAAGGTTTGCGTTATCGCGAAATCGCCCAAGTGCTGGGAATGTCGTTGGGCGCTGTGTCGATTTCGTTGAGCCGCTCGCTCGCGAAGCTTGAGCGCGCGGATCGCGGTTGAGGCGATGCGTTACCAGGATCCACATCTTTCCGACGAAGATTTGCTGCTGGCCGCCGACGGCGAATTGCCTGCATCGCAGGCGAAGCGTGTCGAAGAACACCTTTCGGCTTGCTGGGACTGCCGGACACGACGGCAACGGCTCGAGGGAACGATTTCGAATCTAGTGGAAGCGCGGCACGCCGAGTTGGATTCTCAGTTGCCGTCTGATGCCGGAAGGCGCGCATTGCTGAAGGCCCACTTGGCGCAAATCGCGGCAGAGCCTGAAACAGTGAAGACCGCTCCCGCGATTCCATCGACAGGAGCACGGCGCGTTCTGACGGTTGGTCTTGCTGTCGCCGCAACAATCATTTTTGTGGCGCTCGGGGCTAATCGCGTTCGAAAGCGGGCGGCAACCGTAGCGATGGCCGAAGGGCCGCTCGAGCCCCAGCCAAGTCTGACGCCGGGTGCTGTGCGACGTGTGAGTCTGCCCGAAGTTTGCCGGGCCGAAAATGACGATCGTACTGCGCGCGTGATTCCGGCATCCGTGCAGAAACAGGTTTTTCGCGAATACGGGATGGAGCGGGCGCGGCCGCAGGACTACGAGGTCGATTTCTTGATTACTCCCGAGCTGGGTGGTTCGAACGACATCCACAACTTGTGGCCAGAACCTTACCATGCGCCCGTCTGGAACGCCCACGTGAAAGATGAACTCGAAGACCGGCTGCGCGAGATGGTTTGCGACGGGAAGATCGACCTGAGCACGGCGCAGCATGATATTTCCGCGGACTGGATTCTCGCGTACAAGAAGTACTTCCATACAGATAGACCTCTTTAGCTCTCGCCGCATCTCAACCCAAGAACCGTACCTCGGGTGGGTTGTAACATTTTGGTCCTTGGGATACGTCTAAATGGATGCAGATTCAGCGCTGGAACCCTTCGCGCCGTTGGTCGAGAAAATGAGCGAGCATAAGAGCATGATGATGATGCGGATGCGTTTGCCGGTGTTTTGTCTGGTCGCGTGCGGCTTTGCCGTTGCGACGGTAGCCGCGGATTCGGCTTGGGCGTGGAGCGCTCAAGCTGCAGCGGCGAACTCCAAAGCCGTTGGAACGGTAAAGTCGATTTCCGGGAATAACATTGTGTTGTCGGCAGAGGGCGGCGGTGACACAAACGTTGTCGTTAGCGACGGAGCGAGATTGCTGCGAATTGAGCCCGGCGAAACGGATTTGAAGAAGGCGATGCCTTTGCAACTGGCGGATTTGCAGGCAGGCGACCGGATTCTGGTGCGCGGAAGCGCGGGCCCGGACGGAAAATCGCTGTTCGCGGCCAGCGTCATCGCGATGAAGAAGGCAGACCTTGCCGAAAAGCGTACCCACGAGCAACAAGAGTGGCAAAGGCACGGGATTGGCGGGCTGGTAAGCGCCGTTGATGCGTCCGCCGGAACCGTGACGGTGTCCACATCGGCGTTGGGCGCGAACAAGAGTGTGGTTGTTCACGCTTCGAAGAGCACGGTTCTGCGTCGATACGCACCGGGCTCGGTCAAGTTTGACGACGCCACAGCGGCACCGATCGATCAGATCCAGGCGGGAGATCAGCTGCGGGCTCGCGGCCAGCGAAGCGCCGATGGCGGGGAATTGGCGGCGGATGAAATCGTGTCGGGATCGTTTCGCAACATTTCGGGGACGATTGGCTCGATAGATGCGGCAGCGGGGACGATTACGGTGTCGGATCTGGCCACGAAGAAACCTGTCATCGTGAAGATTAATGATTCGTCGCAGTTACGGAAATTGCCGGCGCCGGTGGCGCAGAGGATTGCGGCACGGTTAAAGGGAAATTCGGGAGACGTGGCAGCGGGCGGGCCATCCGGCGGCGCGCCGGGTGGTGGTGGCGGAGCAGCGAGAAACACGGGTGCTCCGGCGGCTGGATCCTCAGCTCTCGAACAACGAAGTAGCGATACTTCGGGTGCCCGCGCTGCTGGTGGCGGAATGGGCGGGCAAGGTGGCCCCGGCGGTCCAGGCGGCCAAGGTGGCGACTTGCAACAGGCGATCAGTCGGATGCCTGCTTCCAAGCTCACGGATTTGCAAAAGGGCGATGCGGTAATGATCGTCGCTACGGCAGGAGATGGCACAGGCGCGCCGGGCAGCGTGGTCGCGATCACGCTTCTGGCGGGTGTCGAGCCAATCTTACAAGCCTCGCCAACCGGTGAATCGATTCTCACGCCCTGGTCTATGAGCGGCGCGCCAGCCGGCGACGCGGCGGCTCAGTAACGCGAAGTCAGAACATCCATCCAGCGTAATCAGGAGATTTGATGAGTTTCAGTTTGTTCGCCCGGTACAGGATTACCGTTCTCTTTACTCTACGTGGGATCGTGGGTCTGCTTGCGATCGTGGGTCTGCTCCCGATCGCGGGAACTCTTCCAGCCGCCGCGCAAAATTCGAACGGCACCGCGACGCTGCGCGGCCAGGTGACCGATCCGTCGGGTAGCTTCGTCAACGCGGCGACGATTGTGCTCACGACGCCGAGCGGCGATGCGATCACGGCGAATACAAATAAGGACGGGATTTACGAGATCAAGGGCCTCGCGCCGGGCAAATATGGTCTGAAGGTAATTGCCACCGGTTTCACGGATTTCGAAAACGATGGCGTGAATGTCGCCGCGGGGCAGGTGAACAAGCTTGATGTAAAGCTGACGATCCAGACGCAGGAAGAGAAAGTGGTCGTCACCGACCAGGCCGCCGCCGCTCTCAGTGTCGACCCGGCTGCGAACGCGGGCGCAATCGTGATTCAGGGACGCGACCTAGACGCACTCTCCGATGACCCTGACGAATTGCAATCGGACTTGCAGGCGTTGGCTGGTCCTTCGGCTGGACCGAATGGCGGGCAAATTTACATCGACGGATTTACAGCCGGCACCCTGCCACCGAAAGCTTCGATTCGCGAGATTCGAATCAACCAAAACCCGTTTTCGTCGGAGTACGACAAGCTGGGCTACGGCCGGATCGAAATCCTCACCAAGCCGGGCACGGATCAGTGGCACGGTCAACTATTCCTGACGGCAACGACAGCGGGGCTGAACTCACGCAATCCGTTCGAACACCTGCCGGAAGGCGAAGAGCCGCCGGGATACGAATCGACGCAATTCAGCGGCAACATCGGCGGCCCGCTCAGCAAGAAAGCGTCGATCTTTTTTAACTATGAGCAGCGGAATATCAATAACTTGAACGTGGTGAGCGCGCAGGTGGTCGACCCGAATACATTCGAAATCGTGCCGTTCAGCCAGGCGGTGCCGAACCCGGATTTTCGCATCAACCTGAGTCCACGGCTGGACTATCAAGTGAGTCCAACAAATACGCTGTCGGTACGCTACCAGTTCTATCGCCAGACGCAGAACAACGAAAGCGTCGGCGCGTTCAACCTGGCTTCCCTGGGAACGAATCAGTACGACTCGGAAAATACCCTTCAAGTCAGCGACACGCAGACGCTCGGTCCGCGGACGATCAACGAGACGAGATTTCAATACATTCACGAGGTCGCGAATCAGACTCCCGTCAGTACCGCGCCGATGGTGTCGGTTACGGATGCGTTCGCCAATGGCGGCAACGCTACCGGAACAAATGACGACTCACAGAATCGGTACGAGTTGCAGAACGAAACCTACATGACCTTCGGGAAGCACTCGTTGAAGTACGGCGGGAGGTTGCGCGCGACGACCGATGACAACGAGACGAACGCAAACTTCAACGGCGAATATTCCTTCGGCAAGCGGCAGCTGCCGGGCTGCGTGCCAACGACCGTCGATAATTGCCAGATTACGCCATTGGAGGCTTACCAGATCACCGTGCAAGGGCAGGCTGCCGGCCTGCCGTTCGCCACGATCCAGGCGATGGGCGGCGGTCCCAGTTTCTACACGCTGGCGGTAAACCCGGCCGGACGGGCTGCGACCGACGTGACGTATCTCGACGGCGCGCTATTCGTACAGGACGATTGGCGCTTGCGGCCGAACATCACGCTGAGCGGCGGGTTGCGCTATGAGACGCAGAACGAACTGGGCGATCACGCCGATTTTGCTCCCCGGCTGGGATTGGCGTGGGGCATCGGGGCAAAGGGCAAGAACGCATCGCCGAAAATGGTGGTGCGCGCGGGGTTCGGCATCTTCTATGACCGCTTCACGGAAGACTTGATCCTGACCCAGCAGTTGAACAACGGGGTTACGCAGCAGACGTTCATTGTACAAAACCCCGCATTCTTCAATCCCAACGCAGTGATACCGCCCTCGAGTTTCGGCCCATCGACGATCGCGCCCGAAACGATCTATCAGCCGAATTCAAACCTTCGAACGCCATACACGATGCAGACCGGCGTCAGCTTGGAAAAACAACTCACAAAGTCGGCGAACGTGGCCGTGACGTATCTGCATTCGCGCGGCGTTCATGCGTTCTACACGAATTTCATCAACGCGAACGCGCCCGGGTTGCTGCCCCCCGACCAGATTCTGTATCAGTATCAGTCTGAGGGGCTGTTCCAGCAGAATCAATTGATTGTGAATGGCAGCATTCGAATGGGAACGAAGCTCACGCTCTTCGGATATTACGTGCTGAACTACGCGAACAGCGACACTTCCGCCCCAACGTACGTTCCTTCCAACCCGCTCGATCCCGCATCCGACTACGGGCGCGCCGCTTTCGACTATCGGAACCGGTTGTTCATGGGCGGCACGGTCGGATTGCCGAAAGGCTTCCGGCTGAGTCCGTTTTTGATTGCGAGTTCCGGGCCGCCATTTAACATCACAACCGGCGATGATTTGTTTGGCGATGCGCAATTCAATGCGCGGCCGGCGTTCGGAAATTGCACCACTCCTTCGCCGACGGTGGTACAAACCCAATTTGGATGCTTCAACACGGCACCGGCTGCGGGCGAAGCTCTGATTCCGATCAATGACTTCACTGGTCCCGCCCGATTTACAATGAATCTGCGACTCAGCAAGACGTTTGGTTTCGGGAAGAAGAAGGAAACGGCGGCCACGAATGGACCGGGCGGTCCTGGCAGTGGCGGAACGTTTGGTCGTGGGCCAGGCGGCGGAGGCGGCGGCCGCGGTGGATTTGGCGGACGTGGCGGCGGCGGTCCCGGCGGAATGGATGCCGGCGCGACCAACCGCCGGTACGGCCTGACATTCGCGGTTTCTGCGCGCAACGTGTTCAACAATGTGAACCTCGCACTGCCGGTGGGAAACTTGAGCTCGCCGTTATTTGGGGAGTCGAACGGGTTGGCGGGCGGTCCTTACGGATCGAGCACTGCGAACCGACGCATCGATCTCCAAGTTACATTCTCCTTTTGAGTCGCATCGTTGTCCCGGCGCGACATCGTGAGCTAAGCTCGCCGGGAGGTTTCGTGTATTGCGTTTCGTCGCGATCGGGATTGACCGAATGAAGAAACGGAAAAAGAAAGTGCTCGATGTCGGGCAAGTCGCGCGTCGGCGCGCGAGGGAGTCGGGTCTCAAGCCGGCAGGTACGCGTGTGATCGCGGATAAACGGAAGCGAGCGCCGAAGCACAAGAAACCTCTCAGCGATGCAGATGTTACCTAGGGGCGTCGTAGGCGTCGCCCCCCTTTATCGACGAATGATTTGTGCTTTGCAGGTCCCTTAGGTCCGACCGGACCTAGTTTTTCGATCCTCACCCAGGTTTGTAGTCAGGCACTCGCTCGTCGGGGCGGAACAGGGCTGCAGGCGCGACTTTGTCGCGTCCGGACAAAGATGCAGCAATGGCTTCGAGAGCTTTTCTATGGAATCCGATGCAAACGACCTCGATCTTTTTGTCAGGCTCGATCAGGAAGATTGTCGGCACGCTGGTCAGGCCATACGCGTTCGAGGCAAGGTATCCCCGGCCGCTCTCGTCGATTGCCATCGGAAAAGTCACGCCATATTCTTCGGCGAATCTCTTGGTGGCCTTTGCATCGTCCTGAGAAATTCCCAGAAATGTTGTGCCACTCTTCCCATATCGCAGGTGCATGCGCTCAAGAAAAGGAAACGTGAATTGGCAGACGGGGCAGGAAATCTTGAAGAACGCGGCAACCACGGGGGCCGTTGCGAGAAGGGAAGCCAGTGAATAATCTCTGCCGTCGAGACTTTTCACCGAGAATTCCGGAGCCGCATTGCCTCTCTCGATGTGCGTCATTGCACCTTCCGATCGATGAAACAAACGTGCGAAAAAGTTGGGCGGCATCGACGTCGCTTCTTAGTGGATCTGGCGAGTCTTGCGCTGCATGTAATCCATCAGCAGGTACTGGCCGAGCGTATACGGCGTCGTGAAATAAGCCTTACCCCGACACATTTCCGTAATCTTTTGCACGAAGTGAACCAGGCTGTAGTCGCTGGCCAGCATGAACGTGTTGATTAGAATCCCGGCGCGCTTGCACTTGTTTACCTCTTCGAGCGTTTGCCCGACCACGAACGGATCAAGGCCGAAAGCGTTTTTATAGATGCGGCCGTCTTCGAGAGTGAGCGCCGAAGGCTTGCCATCGGTGATCATAACGATCTGGCGCATGTCTTTCTTTTGTCGGAGCAAGATACGCTGAGCCATCCGCAGCCCTTCGCGCGTATTTGTGTAATAAGGACCAACCTGCACGCGAGCGAGCTCGCCAATGGGAACCTCTTCGGCGCTGTCATGAAACAGCACGAGGCTCAGCGTGTCGCCCGGATACTGCGTCCGAATGAGATGCGACAATGCCATCGCTACGCGCTTCGCCGGCGTGAAGCGGTCTTCGCCGTAGAGAATCATACTGTGGCTGCAGTCGAGCAGCACGACGGTGGCGCAGGAGCTGTAATACTCGCACTGATGCACCATCAAATCCTTGTAGGTGATCTCGACCGGAACTTTAGCGCCGTCGCGCCGTACGGCGTTGAATAGCGTTTCGCTGACGTCGAGATTCAACGTGTCGCCGAATTCGTACTGGCGCGAGACGCCGCTCGCTTCAATGCCGGTGGCCAGATCGCGCGTCGCATGGCGGCCGAAACTGCTGCGCCCGAGCGAACCGAGCAGGTCCTGCAGGGTTTTGAAGCCGAGAAAATCGATCGTCTTGTCGGTGATCTCGAACCGCGCTTCGGTCTCGCGTTGCTGTGCTTGGCCGACCTGGCCTCGGGCGCTGGTTTGCGGTGGCGGTGTCACCTGCGGCGGTTGCTGAGGATTGATGTAACCCTCCTGTGACATACGTTCCATCAGTTTTTCGATCAGGTCGCGGACTTCCTGGTTCTGGCGGGCATTCGGATTTTGCAACATCTCGCGAAGTTCGTCGCTCATCGCGTCCTGCGGCAGGAGGTCGCCTTCCTGCAGCGCGCGGAGAATCGCGTCCTTCAGGGCTTCCATCGACTTCTCGGGATCCATTTCCGACACGCCGTAGAACTGAGATTCGAATCCGCTCTGCAAAAAGAAATTGCCAAGGCGCTTCACCAGCTCTTCCAGGTCGATGGCGTCGGCTGGTTCGCCGACGTATTTTCCGTAGCGAATAAATTTCATCGTTGGCCTCGGTAAATCATCAGTGGCGGCGCCTAGTTGAACTGGCGCCGCGGCCGGTTCGGGGTCTCGCGTTGTTCGGGTTGACGCGGCTTTTCGGCGAAGTACCCGCGCTCTTCGCTGCGGCCAATCCGTCGGTGCGCCCATAGCCCTTCGAGAATCATTTCCGCAGCACCGGCGGCCGTTCCCGCATTTTTGCGATCGGTGACGCCGAGCTTGCCGATCTGATCCATCAGCCCTTGAATCTTCGAAAGCTGTTCGTAGCGTTCCGCCGTGGATGCAAGTTCCGGCAGCTTCAGTTCGCCGCCCAGTTCGAACCATTGAATGACCGGCTGGAAGCTCACTTCGCCGAACCGCTTGCTGAACACACGCCCGACAGCCGAGCGAATCAATTCTCGCGCGATGGTGTCGGCGCCCTTAAGTTCGCCTTCGTATTCGAGTTCGAGCTTGCCGGTGATCGCAGGCATCGCGGAATACACATCGGCGATCCGCGCGATGCCGCACTTTTCGCCATTGCGCGCCGCGCGTTGCTCGGCGCTGCTGACGGCGCTCTCGAGCGTCGTGATCGGCAATCGCTGGCTGACGCCCGAGCGTTTGTCGACCCGCTTGTCCTCGCGCGCCTGAAACGCGATTTCCTCGACGACCTCACGCAAATAGTCGGGGACGTCAATCTTGCGCGCCGGATCGCGGCCGACCCAAGCCTCCTGATTCGTGACGGTCATGCCTTCCGCCAGCGTCGCCGGATAGTGCGTTCGAATCTCCGCCCCGATGCGATCCTTCAGCGGCGTAATAATTTTTCCTCGCGCCGTATAGTCCTCGGGGTTTGCAGTGAAGACGATCAGCACATCGAGTGGCAGCCGAAGCGGATAGCCCTTAATCTGAATGTCGCCTTCCTGCATGATGTTGAACAATCCGACCTGAATTTTGCCCGCCAGGTCGGGCAGTTCGTTGATCGCAAAGATTCCGCGATTGGCGCGCGGCAGCAATCCATAGTGAATGGTCAATTCGTCCGACAAATCGCGGCCACCGCGGGCGGCGCGAATCGGATCGACATCGCCGATGATGTCGGCGATGGTCACGTCGGGCGTGGCGAGCTTCTCGACGTATCGCTGGTCGCGCGGCATCCACGCGATCGGCGTCGCGTCACCTTCGGCCGCGATGCTCTCTTTGCAACCCCTGCACAGCGGCTGAAACGGGTTGTCGTTGATTTCGCAACCCGCGACCACAGGAATCTCTGCGTCGAGCAAGTTTGCGAGGCCGCGAAGAATCCGGCTCTTGGCTTGCCCACGCAGCCCGAGCAAAATGAAATTGTGACGCGACAACAGCGCGTTCACGATCTGCGGAATGACGGTGTCTTCATATCCGTGCACGCCGGGAAAGAGCGGTTCATCCTTCTCAATCGCGCGCAGCAAATTGCGCCGAAGCTCATCCTTCACAGAAGTCGTCGCTGTCCGCGCGTCAAAATCCGGAATGCTGCGTAATTCACCGAGAGTCCGCGGCTTCACATGTCCTGGTCGCGGCGGTTGCGAGTGCATCGATGTGCTTGCTGTCATCGGGTCCCCATTCTGCGCGGCAGCGATGCCGCACACGAATATAGTTCAACGTTAATTCAGCGAACTGTCCTTGCCTTCATCACGCTGTCGTTGTGTCTCGATCTTCTGTAGATGCGGCGCCCACTCACGCAGGTACGTGACCAGACGTTCCTGTCGGTCCGCCTCCGATCGCAATTCCAAAACCTGTTGCTTCCACATCAATTCCATCGGCAGCGTCGCGGCCACGGCATACGACAACTCCTCAGGCTGCAAGCTCTGCACGTTGCGCGGGTAATCGCTATAAACGATCGTGTGGCACACCTCGTAGAGTTCGATCAATTCTTTCCGTATGCGCGGGTCCACCGGGCGATCGCGGTCGTCCAGGTAATCGACGGCGCCTTCCAAAAGCACATCATCGTTGTACAAATCCGCGTTGACGAGTTCGACGATGCGAAACGGCGCACGGCCCACGGTGACGATATCCATGCGCCCATCGTTGTAACGCTTCGCGACGTTCACAACTTCCGCCGTACATCCGACGCGAACGACGCCGCTCGGCAGCGCGAGCAGCATGCCGAATTCACTCTTCGTTTCGATGCAGTGCTGCACCATTTGGCGGTACCGCCGCTCAAAAATGTGCAGTGGAAGATCGCCGCCGGGCAAAAGAACAACGTTCAGGGGGAACAGCGGGATGCGTTCGGGTCTCGTCGAACCCATGGCACATCATAACAGACGCGGCAAGATTGGTCGAAATCGATGGGATAGATTGCCCACGCAGAAGTTTATGGCGGACATTTCCGCGAACGTTTCGCTCGGCGCTACTGTAGTTCCGCCAGCAGCGACTCCATTTCAGACCGCGCATGCTGGTCGCCTTTGCGACTCGCCATGTTGATTCCGTCCATCAGCGTCTTGCACGCGTCATCGACGCGCGTCTCGCGCGACAACATTTGCGCGTACATCAGATAAGCAGGCACGTACTCCGGGTTCCGGGTAATCAGCGCGCGAAAGTGCTCGTCCGCGGCCGTCGTGTCGCCGCCATTCATGCACTCCATCGCCAGACCATACCGAGAGAAGGCGTCCTCCGGCTTCTTCTCCACGAATTCTTCCAGCATCTGCCGTCGGGTCTTCTTTTGTTCGCTCATGCCGTGACTAGTATAAGGTCGGCGTGGCCATTGCTCAAATTCCACGCGGCGCAGTAACGGGTTTGCAGAATCGCGTAGAGGAAATGAAGTTCGCGTGATAACTGACGTCAACAACGAAGCTTAGCTGACGCCGCCAACCCAAATCGGCGTGCTCGTCGGCTGGGGACTCCCCCCAGCCGGCTCTTCGGTAACCGCGAGCGCTTTGGTCTCAGCCATCACTTCCGGCGGGTTATCCACCATCTCGCCGATTTTTCCGTTCGCATCCGGCCAGAAAACATGCGAGGGCATCGGCTTCGCTCCCGGCGTCTTCGGAATCAGCCACAACTGCAGCACTTTATTATTTTTCGGCATCGGCATCTTCTGCGCCGTAACATAGATGCCCAGCTGCGGATGCCACATCGCCTCGAGCTTCGGCATCGCCTTGTCCGTCGGCATGATGTCGATCTTCTTCGAATTCGGATCGGTCAGAATCCACGCCTCGTGCTTCGCGACGGTAAGATCCTGCTCCAACTGCTGCCGTTCCTTGCGCTCCGCCGCCGCGCGCGAATGCATATCCGCGACTTCCTGCTGCATCTTCCGCGCGTCCCATGTCGAGTAAATCGACAGCAGCAGTAACGCCGCGACACCGGCCCACAGCCAAAAGGGAATCGCCCTGGACGATTTCGTCTCGGTAATCCGCGCTCCACCCGCGCTTTCCGCCGCATCCGCACGCACGCTCCGCAAAATTCTCGCGCGCAGCATGTCCGAAGGCTCCGCCGACGGAGCCAAATACGCTAGCTGGCTCGCCAGCCAGCGCGCCTCTTCCAGCGCCTTCGCGCACTCCGGGCATCCGGCCGCGAGATGCGCTTCCAGCGCCGCTCGCTCATTTGCGTCGAGCGCACCGAGGGCGTATGCCTCGATCAGCTCCCGGAGTTGGTCGTGTTCGCTCACGATGCCGTCTGCAATCCTTCCTTCAAACGCAACAATCCGTTCCTGATCCAGCTTTTCACTGTTCCGAGTGGTTCCTTCAACGACGCCGCGATTTCGCTATGGCTCAGTCCTTCGAAGTACGCCATCTCGATCGCTTTTTTCTGCTGCGCGCTCAAACTTCCCATCAACGAACGAACGCGTTCCGCGCGACGCTTTTCGTCCAGCGCCTTCTCGTAATCCGGGACCTGCGCGATCGCCGGCAACTCTTCGGTCTGATCTTCGCGCCGCCGTTGGCGTTCACTTTTGAGTCGGAGATGATCGAGCGCACGATTGCGCGCCATCGTCAGCAGCCAGGGAACGAATGGGCCGCGATTGGCTTGATACTGTCCGGCATTGCGCCACAGGTGGAGAAAAACGTCCTGGACGACTTCTTCCGCCGTCGATCCTTGCTGCAGGATGCGCACTACCAGAGCGTAAACAACTCGAGAATGCCGGTCGTAGAGCTCTTCGAATGCGCTCACGTCCCTGCGAAGAAACCTCTCCACCAATGCCGGGTCGGACGACTCGCCATCGCCATATTTGCTTGTTATGGCCGCCAGGAACACGGGTTGAGGTCTTCGTCTCCTGTCAGATATACGGCAAAGGATTGAGGCCGGATGAGTTTACTGCGCTAGTGCGTAACGCGCGACAAGATTTCTTGGGCAACCGAAACAGACTGCTCGACGCAGGCTCCGATCGATGGCCCGCGAAGATAATTGCCAACAAGCCAGAGGTTCGAATGCCGCGCGCGCCCCCGCTCGATCGCGGCAAGGCGCGCCGCGTGCCCCAGATTGTATTGTGGCAGCGCGCGCGGATAGATCGTCACGTTCGAGAATTTTGGGTTCTGACGAATCCTCAGGATTGGCCCAATCTCTTTGTGAACGGCCGCCGCAAGTTCTGCAGACGACAAAGTCGCTGCTTGAGGATCGGTCGCCCCGCCAATGAAACTCGTCATCAGAACATTTCCAGCCGGAGCTCGATTGGGGAATAGCGACGAATTCCAGACGGTTCCGAGCGTTCGAAGTCCCGCGGAGCGCGGCGCCAGAAATCCAAATCCATTCAACGTATCGCCGACGTCGGACTCCGCGTAACCCTGCGAAACAGCTGCCAAAGAAGCATATTCGATTTCACCCAGCGACGCTGCAATCGTTGGTTCGAACTCGCCGATTAGTTTTGCTGCGACGTCGGTCGGCGTGGCGACGATCAGTTGATCCGCAACGATCGTTTGAAGTTCATCGGCAATTCGAACCGTTACGGTGAACGATTCGTCTCGCCCAGCGCCCAGCGCGCCGACACGTACAACTTCAGCTCCAATCCGAATTCGATCCACTAATCTTTTCGTTAGAGCGTTTGTAAAGGTCTCCGTCCCATCTCGAAAGCTGAGCAAGGTTGGCCGTTGCCGTGGTTGCTTCGGATCCGACCTCGAAATCAACCCCCGAATCACACTTCCTTCTCGTTTTTCAGCGTCATACAACATCGGAAATGCGCTGCGCAGGCTCAAGCGCTCCGGATCCCCCGCGTACACCCCCGACACAAACGGCCCCACCAGCCGATCCAGTATCTCCGTCGAGAATTTCCTTCGCACAAACTCCGCGATCGATTCGTCCCGCTCCGGGGGTTGGCTCTTGCCAAGCACATCGCGCAGCATCGCAAATTTCGTCCCCAATCCCACGAAACCCGACCCCAGAAACGCGGGTGGACTCATCGGCACCCGCCGCAAGTTCTCGTTCATCAATACATACCGTGGGGCACGTGCTGGCGCTTGCACAATCTGATCCGCAATCCCAAGCTCCGCAAAAAGCTGCAACATCGGCTCGGTAGCGCTGAAACTCTGGGGCCCAAGCTCGAGCAAATGCCCGTCGCGCCGCTCCGATCGAATCGCGCCCCCCGCCCGACCCGACGCCTCCACCACCATCGCGTCCACGCCTGCCTGCCGCAGCGCGTGCGCACACACCAATCCCGATATGCCGCCGCCAACGACCAACGCTGGCACTCGAAGCGTCACGTCGCCGCCCGCATGTTCGCCATATCAGAGTGTTTTCGAAAACAGAGGCTTGGCAGCAAGCTGCTGCCGTTCGAGGTAGGGATCAAACACCATCGCCAGATTCCGAATGAAAATTCGCCCGAGCCAAGTCGTTCGAATCTCGTCGCGCTCGAGCAAAACCAACCCATCGTCACGCGACGGTTCCAGCCGTCGCAGCTCCTCAGCAAAATATTCGTCGAAGTCGACGCCGAATTCGCGAGACACTTCATCCTTGATCACAATCGTGTGGCACAACAGCCGGCTGATCACCGACCGCCGCAGCCGGTCATCATCCGAAAGCTGATACCCGCGCATCGTCGCAATCCCACGATCGGCCACCGCCTTTTCCCACGTCACCAGGTCGCGGTGATTCTGCGCATAGGCGTCCTGAATCCCACTGATCGCCGTCACACCCATCCCAAACAAATCCGCCCCGGCCTTCGTCGTATACCCCTGAAAATTGCGATGCAACGTCCGCTCGCGCTGCGCTACCGCCAACTCGTCGCCCGGCTTGGCAAAGTGATCCATGCCTATATAAAGGTAGCCGGCCTCGAGAAACTTCCTCAGTCCCACGCGAAAAATCTCAAACTTTTGCATGCCCTCGGGCAAAAATGTGGCAAACGCCCCCTGCTGCTTCTTCAACCAAGGCACATGCGCATAGCTGAACAGCGCGACGCGATCCGGACCGATTTCCAGCAGCTGGTCCACCGTATGCACAAATCGTTCCGCCGTCTGATGCGGCAGCCCATATATAAGGTCCGCATTGATGCTGTCGAATCCCAGCGCCCGCGCCGTTGCGATCAAGTCACGCGTCATTTCGAACGACTGAATCCGATGAATCGTCTTCTGTACCTCAGGATGAAAATCCTGAATCCCCATGCTCAGCCGGTTAAATCCAAGCCGGCGCAAAGTTTCAAGATGTTTCGGCGACGTCACCCGCGGATCGACTTCAATCCCAATCTCCGCATCCGGCGCAAACGTGAAATTCTCTCTCGCCGCGCCAAACAAATCGTCGATCTCCGCCGGAGATAAAAACGTCGGCGTGCCCCCGCCCCAATGAAATTGCACCACGGGCCGTTCACGCGAAACGCTCGCACTCACCCGCGCCATCTCGCGCTTCAATACCTCGAGATACGGCGCCGCCACCGACTTATCTTTGTGAATGATGACGTTGCACGCGCAGAACAAACACAAGCTCTCGCAGAAGGGAAGATGCATGTAGACCGAAACCGGCGCCTTCGCCCGATTCGATCGCTCGTGCACCCGTTCCAGATCGTCCGGCCCAAACGCGTCATTCCACACCGGCGCCGTCGGATAGCTCGTGTAGCGCGGCCCCGGCCGGTTGTACTTGGCAAGAAACTCCTGGCTGACCCGGAGTTCCTCGCTCAGCTGCTCCGATTTCGGATTTGCGATCGTCACAGTCTTCAATCTCGGAGAACATCTATCAATGGAGCGACCCGCACCATCAGCGCGACGGCACCGCGCTCTTCGTTTCCGCAAACTCCACTCGCTGCCCCGTCTCAACAAACAACTGGGCGCTTTCCACCGGCGTCCCCTGCAAAATCCCATGCCCTAAATTCAAAATATGCCCGACTCCGCCAAGCGCCTGCGCCGCCTCGGTCGTCACCGTTCGAATCGTCTCCGCCGGACCAAACAACACCGCCGGATCGACATTCCCCTGCAGCGCAATCCCCGGCCCCAAAGTCGCTCGCGCTTGCTGCAGATCAATGCGCCAGTCCACGCTCAAAACGTCCGCGCCGCTGCGCCCCGCCGCCGCCAGCAAATGATGCGACGCCTTTGTGTAATAAAGGACCGGTACCGCACCGCCAATCCCCGCAATAATCTCGCGTACCGCCGGCAGCGCAAATGCCTCGTAGTCCTCCAAACCCAATTCCCCGCACCACGTATCGAATAACTGCACCGCCGTCGCTCCAGCGGCAATCTGCGCCTTCAAATACCCGGTCGTCGCCTGCGCGATCTTCTTCAGCATCCGTTCGAACGCGCGAGGCCTTTCATACATCAGCGCCTTGACCGTCGTGAATCCTTCCTTCGTCCGACCCTCTACCATGTAACACGCCAACGTCCACGGCGCCCCCGCAAATCCCAGCACCGGCACTTTCGGCCCCACCTCGCGCGCGATCATTCGAATCGCTTCCATCAAAAATCCAGTATCGGCTTCCGCGTCGAACAGCCGCAACTTGTCGATGTCCGCCTCCGACCGCACCGGCTCCGGCAAATTCGGCCCCGCGTCGCCCAACTCCAGCTTCATCCCCATCGCTTCCGCCGGAATCAAGATGTCCGAAAACACGATCACCGCGTCCACGCCCAGCCGCCGAAACGGCTGCAGCGAGATTTCCAGCGCCAAATCCGGCGTCTTACACACTTCCAAAAACGGCCGCGTTGCGCGAATCGCCCGGTACTCTGGCAAATACCGCCCCGCCTGCCGCATCATCCACACCGGCAGACGCGGCACCGCCTGGCCACGGCAGGCGCGCAGAAACAGCTCTTTCCGGTTCAACGAAGCGCTCAACGATGTATTCGGTGTGCTCACGGTGATTGATGCACAAGAATAACAAATCTACGTAGGCAGTGCCCGTCACGGGCTTAATTCTGTACCAACGTACAGTCACGAAGTCAGAATATGCCGCGGTGGTGTAAGCGCATCGAAAACTGCGTCGACCCGTGCGTCCGTGCGGTCACCAGTCCGGCTGGGCTATACTGAGGGGTCGCGGTCGCACCGCGCTGATGTCGCGGTCGAACCGCGCTAATATTGCTGAGCTGGGACGCCCGCTGGTCGGCGGCGACTCGGTTGCGACCCGCGACAAGACTCAATGCCGCACCTCTACCTATTCCTGACGATCCTGGCGTACGTCCTGAGTCTCGGCTCGTACATCCGCTACTTGCGCTCGGGTCACCAGATATCCGGCCGCCTCGGCACGATCTTCCTGATTCTCGGTCTGAGTGCCCACTATTTCGCGCTCCTCGAACGCTCCCGCGGCATGCATACCGTCCCTTATCACGACCTTTACGGCTCGATGTCGCTCTTCGGCTGGCTGCTGGCGCTCACCTACCTAGGCCTCGAACTCTTCCATCGCCAGCGCTCCGTCGGCGCCTTCGTAGTCCCGTTCATTCTCGTGTTCTTTCTGGCCGCCCACGTGACTCCGACCGACAAACTGGCCGCAACCCCGGCGCACGGTCCAGTCTTCGCATTCCACGTCACCCTCAGCATTCTCGCCTACGCCGCGTTCGCGCTCTCGTTCGTACTGAGCTTGATTTTCCTCGTCGAAAACCGGCTCCTGCGCAATCGTAATCTCAGCGACGTCGTCTGGCGCCTCCCCCCTCTTGAACTGCTCGAACGCATGAGCCGCTCAAGCGTCCTCGTGGGCCTCGTCTCGATCGCCATCGGCACCGTCCTCGGCTTCATCTGGGTTGACCGGCTCACCGGCCAATACTGGTATTACGACCCGAAATATGTCATTACGCTCGTCGTGCTCCTTCTCTACGCCGTCTATTGGCAACTTTCGCGCACAACAGCGTGGCGCGGCGCTCGTGCTTCGCGCCTCTGCATTTTCAATTTTGTGATCGTAGTGCTCAGTTTCACCGTCGTGAATCTATATCTGTCGCGCAGTCACCGATATTTTTAGTTCGCGCCGCGGAAGCCGCGAGACACCGAAGAAAGGATCGAGCGAGCAGGGAATGGAAATCGTCCTAGTCGGCCTGAACCATCGCACCGCCCCTGTCGAGGTGCGGGAACGGGTGTCTTTCACCGCCGAACAGTCGCGTCGCGCCGCTGACGAACTACGCTCCCGCGGCATCCTCGAAGAAACGCTCGTCCTTTCCACCTGCAATCGCAGCGAAGTCTACGGAGTTCCGCCCGAATCGATGCACGACAGCCTCAAGGGCCTGTCCTCATTCCTCAGCGAATTCCATTCCGTCGGCTCCGAAATTCTCACCAGCTCGCTCTACCATCACTACGACCGCAATGCCGTCCGCCATCTGTTCCGCGTCTCCGCCGGACTCGACTCCATGCTCCTCGGCGAAGCCGAAATCCTCGGCCAGATCCGCGACGCCTACAAAGTTGCCCACGAGCAAGGCGCCACCGGCCCCGTTTTAAATCGACTCTTCCAGGGCGCTCTCGAAGTCGGCAAGCGGGTGCGCACCGAGACTCAACTCGGCATGCGCCCCATGTCCGTCGCCGCCGCGGGCGTCAAACTCGCCGAACGCATTTTCGGCAAACTCCCAGGACACACAGCGCTCGTCCTCGGCGCAGGTACAGTGAGTGAGCAAGTCGTCTCCACTCTGTGCGACCGCGGCGTCTCCGATCTTCTCGTGATGAATCGCTCGCGCGATCGCGCTGCCGAGCTTGCTGAGAAATTTCATGGCACGGTCGTCGAATGGGGCGATTGGCAGTCCGCGCTCCTCAAGCCCGACGTCGTCGTCTCGTCGATTTCCGCCGAAGACCCCGTCCTGTCGCGCGCAATCCTCGAATCCGCCATGGAAGCCCGCGGCAGTCGCGCCCTCTTCCTCATGGACCTCGGCGTGCCCCGCAACATCGAAGCCGCCGCCGCCGAGCTCTACAACACCTATCTCTACAATCTCGACGACCTCAGCGCTATCGTTTCGCAAAATCGCCAGGCCCGCGAAGGCGAGGTCCCTCGCGCCGAAGTCATCATCGAAGATCACGTCGCGAAATTTCTTTCCTGGCAGGCCAGCGTCGAACTTGTCGGATTCGTCACCGCTCTCCGCGCGCGTCTTCGCGAAGACCGCACCGCGTTCCTCCAGGCCAAGCTCGCGTCAGCCACCCTCACTCCGAAAGATCGCGAACACATCGAAACCTTGATCGACGAGCTTCTCGAAAAGTTCTTGGTTCAACCCGCCGAGCGCCTCCGCGACGAACGCGAACTCCGCCGCAAGATCCAAAACGTCGAAGCGCTGCGCGACCTATTCCTCTCCGATCGGAACAAGCGATGAAGCACCTCCGCATCGGTACGCGCGGCAGCCTGCTAGCCAAGTGGCAGGCCGAATTCGTCCGCCGCCAAGTCTTTCAGGCCGCCGGAGTCGAAGGCGAAATCGTGATCATCAAGACCAGCGGCGACAAGCTGGCGCAAACGCCCCTCTCCGAAATCGGAGGACAGGGAATCTTCGTCAAAGAGCTCGAGGAAGCCCTGCTCGCCGATTCGATCGACATCGCCGTCCACAGCGTGAAAGACATCCCGACGCAGACTCCGCCGCACCTTTCCTTTCCCGCGATCCTACGCCGAGAAGATATTCGCGATTGCCTCGTAGCCAACAACGGCGCGAACCTCGAAGCACTTCGCCAGGGAGCGCGAGTCGGTACCGGCAGCCTCCGCCGTCGCGCGCAGCTCCTCCGCCTTCGCCCCGACTTGGATATCCGCGATTTGCGCGGCAACGTCGACACACGCCTTCGCAAAGTCGAAAGCGGCGAGTACGACGCCATCATGCTCGCCAAAGCCGGCCTCGACCGCCTCGGCTCCGCGCATCGCATCACCGAAGTCTTCGCCCCCGAAGTTTTCCTTCCCGCTGTCGGCCAGGGCGCCATCGGCGTCGAGTGCCGCGCCACCGACTCCGACACCGCCGCCGCGCTCGAAAAACTCGACGACGCCGAAACGCGCAGCGCGATCATCGCTGAACGCGCCTTGCTCGGTGCCTTACAAGGTGGCTGCCAGGTTCCCCTCGGCGCATGGGCCCGCGTCGATCGCAACGAACTCATCCTCGACGCCTGCGTCTGCAGCGTCGACGGCGGGCAATACATCAAGCAACACGCGACCGCCGCGCCAGAAAACGCTCGCGCCCTCGGCGAGCGCATGGCCCAACTCCTACTCGACGCCGGCGCCCAATCCATCCTCGAAGAAGTGAGCCGCCAACGTGGCTGATCCCGCCTCCAAAAAGTCCCACGTGTCCGCGCTAGCAGAGAACCGCATCGTCATCACGCGCGCCGTCGAACAAAGCTCCGAGCTGGTCACAAAGCTGAAGCGCCTTGGCGCGATCCCGATCTCTCTGCCACTCGTCGCGTTCTCGACACCCGAAAATTTCGAGCCGCTCGACGCCGCCCTACGTCGTTGGCCAGAGTTCGACTGGGTTCTATTCACCAGCGCCAACGCAGTTCAATCTGTCGCAACGCGCGCCGCGGCAACCAAGCTCGGCATCCTGAAGCCAACCAACCGCCCCCAAATTGCCGCAGTCGGCCCAGCCACAAACGAAGCGGCAACAAAAGCCGGGCTCCATGTGGCCCACGTCGCCAAAACACATCTGGGCCTAGCCCTAGCCGAAGAACTAGCCGCGCAGCTTCGCAACAAGAACGTCTTTCTTCCACGTAGCGATCGCGCCAACCACGATCTACCTGCGGCCCTAAAAAAACTCGGCGCCGACGTAACCGAAGTCGCCGCCTATCACACGCTGCCCCCCGGCGACGTCGACCGCACCCGCGTGTCGCAGGTCCTAGAAAACAGTTCCGACGCCGCGCTCTTCTTCAGCCCCAGCGCAGTAAACAATCTCGTCGGCTTGATCGGAAAGGAATCCCTGGCAGCGTTGCAAAGCAAAATCGCCATCGTCGCCGTCGGCCCAGTGACGACCGCCGCTCTTCGCAATCAAGGCGTCACCAGAATCATCACCGCCGCCGACACAACGCCGGCCGCCATCCTTGCCGCGCTCGAATGGCATTTTGCGAACGCCAGCGCGAATCACTCCACAGCAGGAGCCCAAGAGGGATGAGCTTCCCAACCCATCGGCCCCGCCGCCTTCGCCGCACCGAGGCGCTGCGCAATCTCGTCCGCGAAACCCGCATCAGCACCGCCGGCCTGATCTACCCGATGTTCGTCTGCCCCGGCACCAAAGTCCGCCAAGCCGTCAGCTCCATGCCCGGCGTCGCGCAACAATCCGTCGACCAACTTCTCGAGGAATGCCGCGAAGTCGAATCCCTGGGAATCCCCGGCATTATTCTCTTCGGTCTCCCTGAATCGAAAGACGCCACCGGCTCAAGCTCCACGCACGCGCAAGGTATCGTCCAGCGCGCCGTAGAAGCCATCCGCAAAGCCAGTCTCAAACTCGTCGTCATCACCGACGTCTGCCTCTGCGAATACACCGACCATGGCCACTGCGGCGTCGTCGAAAACGGCGAAGTCGCAAACGACGCGACGCTCGAAATTCTCGCCAACCAGGCGCTCTCGCACGCCCGCGCCGGCGCCGACATCGTCGCCCCGTCCGACATGATGGACGGCCGCGTCGCCGCGATCCGCGCCAAGCTCGAGGACCATAGATTTGAGAATCTCCCAATCCTCGCCTACGCGGCCAAATATAGCTCCGCCTTCTACGGCCCGTTCCGCGAAGCCGCACAATCCACGCCGCAATTCGGCGACCGCCGGAGCTATCAGATGGATCCCGCCAACGCCCGCGAAGCGCTGAAAGAAGTCGCCCTCGACCTGGAAGAAGGCGCCGACATGGTGATGGTCAAGCCCGCCCTCCCGTACCTCGACGTAATCCGCCGCGTCCGCGACAATTTCGACGTCCCCGTCGGCGCCTACAACGTGAGCGGCGAATACGCCATGGTCAAAGCCGCCGCCGCAAACGGCTGGCTCGACGAAAAACGCGCCGTTCTCGAAATCATCACCGGCATCCAGCGCGCCGGCGCCGACATCATCCTCACCTACCACGCCAAAGACATTGCCCGCTGGCTCCGCACTCCGGGCACAAACATGTAGGGCGCAGCATGTTGCGCCCCCATCTCGGCAAGATTGATGCGAGGTTGTTTTAGGCGGGGCTTGCGTAGCCCGCCGTAAACACGACTACAATGTCTCAGTCAGGTGCCCAGGTCCGTTTTGTGGGTCCAAGTTTAGCTCCGACATAACCCATCCCAAAACGAGGGGCTTCAGCCCCTGAGGTAAAAAGGAAAACCCATGACCGCACCGCAAACCAAATCCAACTCCTCCCGCCCACGCTCCCGCGAAATTTTCGCCAACGCCGAAAAACTCCTAGTCGGCGGCGTCAACTCACCCGTCCGCGCCTTCCGCTCCGTCCAGACCGACCCACTCATCATCGATCGCGGCGAAGGCCAATATCTCTACGACGCCGACGGCAACCGCTATCTCGATTTCGTCTGCTCCTGGGGAGCGATGCTCTTGGGCCACGCCAACCCACAAGTCACGCGAGCAGTCGCCGCCCAAGCCGTCCGCGGCACGAGCTTCGGCGTCACCACCGAGCTAGAACTCGAACTCGCCACGCTCCTCCATCGCGCCATCCCCACGCTCGAAAAAATCCGCTTCGTCTCCAGCGGCACCGAAGCCACCATGTCCGCTGTTCGCCTGGCCCGCGGCGTCACCAAGCGCGACTATATCCTCAAATTCCGCGGCTGCTACCACGGCCATGCCGACAGCTTCCTCTCCGACGCCGGCTCCGGCCTGGCCACCCTCAGCATCGCTGAATGTCCAGGCGTCCCCGAATCCCTCGCGCAGCTCACCCTCAACGCGCCCTACAACAACATCGACGCCACCGCCCGCATCTTCAACGAGCACAAACGCAAAATCGCCGCCGTCATCGTCGAGCCCATCGCCGCCAACATGGGCGTCGTCCTCCCCGAACAAGGCTTCCTAGCCGACCTGCGCGAACTCACGCGCATGCACAACACGCTCCTCATCGTCGACGAAGTCATCACCGGCTTCCGCATCCACAACGGCGCCGTCCAGAAATTCTTTAACGTCGACGCTGACCTCACCACGCTCGGCAAGATCATCGGCGGCGGCCTCCCTGTGGCAGCCTACGGCGGCCGCGCCGAATTGATGAATAACGTCGCCCCGCTCGGCCCCGTCTATCAAGCCGGCACGCTAGCCGGAAACCCGCTCGCCATGGCCGCAGGCATCGCCACGCTCAATCAACTCAGCGCCGACGGCCTCTATCACCGCATCGCCGAACAAGGCGATCGCCTCGCCTCCGGTTTGCGCAAAGCCCTGTCGGACTCCGGCATCCCAGGCCAGGTCAACAACACTGGCTCGCTCGGCACGTTATTCTTCGCCGCTCAGCCCGTTCGCGACTACGCCGGGGCAAAACGCTCCGACACCCAACGCTACGCCCGCTTCTTCCGCGAAATGCTCGACCGCGGCGTCTTCCTGGCCCCCTCCCAATTTGAGGCCTCCTTTATCAGCACCATGCATACCCCCCAGAACATCGACCAAACCGTAGCTGCTGCCGCCGAATCCCTAAAGGCAATGGCCTCCGACGCCTAGCATATGGAGTACGGCGCCCGCGCCGCTTTTCCGAACTCAGCGTCCCCACCTATCCATCGCATAGCTCGACGGGTGGTTGATGGCGGACGGTCTTCGATCCCGCCCGCTGCAGCCAATCCGCCGCCACCTTGTAGCGGCGGTCGCTCCCCAGACCGTCCGGATTTTAGATCCAACACGACCCATGCTCTCTCTGCAAACCCATCATCTCGACTTCTCCGCAAATCCTAAATCATGAGATAGTTTTCCGAACACGTACCAACGCCCGAAAGGACCAGCGCAAAAAAAAATGTCCGAAGGCATCGAACTGCCCGAACACGAAGAACACGAGCCCCACCACCCACTCACCATCCCCGTCTCGGTCACGATCGCCATCATCGCCGTTCTCGGTGCGATCGTCACACTGCTAGGCCATCGCGCTCACACCGAGGAACTCCTCCTGCAGGCCAAAGCCAGCGACCAGTGGGCCTATTATCAAGCCAAGAACATCCGCCTACACGAAATGGAAGCAGTTGCAGATATGCTTGCGGTCCTCTCGCCCGGCGATCGAGAAAAAACAGCCACCGTCCACGAAAAATACGTCAAGGAAGTCGAGCGCTACGAAAAAGACAAAGACACGATCAGCGATCAGGCCAAGGATCTTGAAAGAGAGCGCGATATGGTCAGCCACCGAGCCGACCGCTTCGACGGCGGCGAAGTCTTCCTCGAAATGGGTTTGGTCATCTGCTCGATTACTCTGCTGACCAAGAAGCGCTTCTTCTGGTTCAGCGGCATAACCATAGCCGCCGTAGGGGTAGTCCTAGCCGCCACCGGCTTCCTAATCCACTAATCTCCCAGTTTGGGCCCACCAAACCGACCACCCTATGTACGGGCGCAGCACGGCTGCTCGCCAAACGTCCAGCCATATCGTCGCGTCTCGCCGGTGCGGCACTTCGCCCTGTAGGTATGAAACAAAACCCCACGGTCACCCGTAACTACCACTCAAGCAACGCTTCCCGACGCGGAGCCATCGTAGCTGCCAAACCTTATGGCTTTGCGTCCAACGTGCTATATAAGTTCACTGTCCACAAACGCTTCCGAGGAGCACTACGTGTCGCTGAAAATCTCCGGCCTCTCCAAAACCTATCCCAACGGCGTCAAAGCCCTCCGCGACGTCTCGCTCACCATCGGCAACAACATGTTCGGCCTGCTCGGCCCCAACGGCGCCGGCAAAAGCACGCTCATGCGCACCATCGCCACGCTCCAAGACCCCGACCAAGGTGAAATCTGGCTCGATGACCTCAACGTCCTCCAGGAGAAAAACTCCGTCCGCCAGGTCCTCGGCTACCTCCCGCAGGAATTCGGCGTGTACCCAAAAATGAACGCCGTCGACATGCTTCATCACCTTGCCGTCATGAAGGGAATCACCAACTCCGGCGAACGCAAAGAAATGGTCGACGCTCTCCTCAATCAAACGAATCTCTGGGAATCGCGCAAAAAATCCCTCAGCACCTACTCCGGCGGCATGAAGCAACGCTTCGGCATCGCCCAGGCGCTCCTCGCCAATCCCAAGCTCATCATCGTCGACGAACCCACCGCAGGCCTCGACCCCGCCGAGCGCAATCGCTTCCTCAATCTCCTGAGCTCCATCGGCCGCAACGTCATCGTCATCCTCTCCACGCACATCGTCGAAGACGTTCGCGAACTCTGCCCCCGTATGGCCATCATCAGCAACGGCCAACTCCTCCTCGAAGGCTCACCCGCCGAAGCCCTCGACTCCCTACGCGGCAAAATCTGGAGTAAAGTCGTCAGCACCGACGCCGAACTCACCGCCATAGACTCCGCCTTCCACGTCGTCTCCACGCACCTGGTCGGGGGCCTCCACGAGGTCCGCGTCTATAGCGACGCCAGTCCCGGCGACGGCTTCACCCTGGACGACGCCAATCTTGAAGACGTGTATTTCCTGAGCCTTTCTAACCAGGCCAAAAACTAAGCACCAAAAAACTGGGAGCCCGGAGAAAAAATGTTCTCAGAATTCTTCCTCTTCGAATTGAAGTTCAGGCTGAAAAGCCTTTCGACGTACGTCTATTTCGTCCTCTGGTTCACAATGGCCTTCCTCTCGGTCGCCGCCGAAGACTTCGGTCCTGTCGGCAACGGCAAGGTGCTGCTCAACGGCCCGTGGGCCATCTCCACCTACTACATCCAGCTCACGCTGTTCGGCATCATCGTCATCGCCGCCATCTTCGGCACCTCCATCCTCCGCGACTTCCAGCGCGATACCTACCAACTCCTCTTCACCAAGCCCATCTCCAAATTCGCCTATCTCGGCGGCCGTTGGGCCGGCTCCTTTGTCGCGACCGTACTCGCGTTCTCCGGTATGGTGTTCGGCACAATGGCGGGCGCCACCGCTCCCTGGGCCGACCACTCCCGTCTCATTAGCGGCCATCTCTGGTGGTACATCCAGCCGTTCCTCTCCGTCGTCGTCATCCAGATTTTCTTCCTCGGCTCGCTCTTCTTCTGTGTCGCCGCCCTCACCCGAAAAATCGTCGTCGTCTACCTCCAGGGCGTCGCCATCTTCATGGCCTACGTCATCGGCATCACCGTCTTCTCCGCGACGCGCAGCCTCGAACATTTCTGGAGCGGCATCCTCGATCCCGCAGGTCTTCTCCTCCAGGACAACGTTACCCGCTACTGGACCGTCGTCGAGAAAAACACTCTCCTCATGAACTGGTCCGGAGTCTTCCTCTACAATCGCCTCCTCTGGACAGGCCTCGGCATCGTCGCACTCATCGCCGTCTTCGCACTATTCCCGATGTCGATCGAAGCCCTCACCGCCGTCTCCAGCGGACGCCGAGCAGCGAAAGCCAAACAGAACGAACAGGAAGACCCGCGCCCCAAGCGTCGCCTGATCGCCGCGAAACTCCCGACCGTCCATCCAGTTTTCGGCCCGGCCACAACCTGGCGCCAACTCATCTCGCTCACAAAACTCCGCCTCGGCAACATCCTCCGCGAAATCCCGTTCTGGGCGCTGGTCTGCCTCCTCATCGCCTTCGCCATCAACAACGGCTACTTTGCCGGACGCCTTGCCGGCCGCGACGTTTGGCCCGTCACCTACCTCATGCTCCAGGCCGTCGAAGGCTCGGCAACTCTCTTCTTCTACATTGTCGCCACGCTCTACGCCGCCGAACTCATCTGGCGCGAGCGCGACACTCACTTCGACGGCATCCATGACGCGCTTCCCATGCGCGAAACCACCGACTGGCTCAGCAAATTCCTCGCCCTCGCTTTCGCCGAAATCATCCTTCTCGTCGTTACCATGCTCTGCGGCATCTTCATGCAGACCATCGCCGGCTACTACCACTACGAAATCGGCCAATACCTCAAAGAACTGTTCATCGTCGCCTACCCGCAAATTCTCGTCTTCACTCTCTTCGCCTTTTTCGTCCAGACGATCGTCAGCAACAAGTTCATCGGTCACGGCATCGTCATCGGGCTCTTCGTTGCTCTCCCAATCCTGTTCCGCTACGGCTACGAAAACACGCTCTACCTGCCTGGCCAGACTCCGCCCTACACCTATAGCGACATGAACGGCTACGGCCATTTCGTCGCCGCTCTCTTCTGGTCGATCTTTTATTGGTTCGCGATCATGGCGTTTCTCGCGGTTTGCTCGATCGCGCTCACGCGCCGCGGTTCCGAAGACAACTGGTCCGCGCGTAGGCAAGTCGCCGCGCAGCGCCTCCCTCGTCTTATTCCTGCGCTCGCGATTTTCCTCATCGCCGCGACTGCCAGCGGCACTTGGTATTACTGGAATGGCCATGTCCGCAACGAATTTCTCAGCGCCAAGCAGCGCCGCACCATCCAAGCCGACTATGAGCGCAATTACAAAAAATTTGAACGCCTGGCGCAGCCCAAAATCGTGGCCGTCGACACGAAAGTGGACATCCATCCCGAACGCCGCGCGTTCGACGGCGTCGGCTTCTACGTCCTGCAAAACAAAACCGCTCAGCCCGTTGATCAGGTCCATCTCACCGACCAGCTGCAGAGCGTCAGCAACGTTGTTTTCGATCGCGCTTTCCACAAGGTCTCCGAAGGCCCCCGCAACATTTACACCGTCTACGCCCTCGATAAACCTCTCGAGCCCGGCGAAATCATGCACCTCACCTTCAATTTCGGCTATTCCGCGAAGGGTTTTAAAGATGGCAACGAACGCCCCGAAATCGCCTACAACGGCACCTTCTTCGACAGCAACTATCTTCCGTTCATCGGCTATGACCGCCAGATCGAACTCGACGATCCCCGCCGCCGCGCAGAGGAAAAACTCCCCAAGCTCGAAGAAATGGCTGATCGCGGCGATCCCTACTACGAACGCGTTAGCCTCTTCACCACCGATTCCGACTGGATCACCTACCACACTGTCGTCAGCACCTCCGGCGATCAGATCGCCATCGCTCCCGGCTATCTCAAAAAACAGTGGGACGAAAACGGCCGCCACTTTTACGAATACGACATGGGCGCCACCCGCACCGCCGACTTTTTCTCGTATCTCTCCGGCCGCTACCAGGTGAAGCAGGACAAGTGGCGCAACGTAAATCTCCAGATCTTCTATACGCCCGGCCATGAATACGATCTCGACGACATGCTACAGGCCACCAAGTCCGGCCTCGACTACTACGAGAAAAGTTTCGGCCCCTACCAGTTCGACCAGTTTCGCATCATCGAATTTCCGCGCTACCGCCAGTTCGCGCAATCGTTTCCCAACACCGTCCCGTATTCCGAGGGCATGGGCTTCATCGCCCGCATGAAAAAGCAGGACGACATCGATTTCACGTACTTCGTCACGGCCCACGAACTAGGCCACCAGTGGTGGGGACATCAACTCATCGGCGGCCAGGTTATCGGCTCCAATATGATGTCGGAAACCCTTGCCGAATATTCCGCTCTGAAAGTAATGGAGAAAAAATACGGCCCCGACAACATCCACAAATACCTGAAGCACGAGCTCGACGCCTATCTCCGCGGCCGCGCCGCCGAAATCCGCAAGGAGCCGCCTCTGGTTCTCGTCCAACGCGAGCCCTACGTCTGGTATCAAAAAGGCGGCCTGGTCATGTACACGCTCGCGGACTACATCGGCGAGGACAAGGTCAACGCCGCGCTGAAAAAATTCCTCGACCAATATAAATACGCCAACGCCACCGACGCGCAAACCGTCCCGTATCCCGACACCCGCCAATTCGTCGCCGCCCTGCGCGAGCAAACCCCGGCCGACATGCAGTACTTGATCACCGACATGTTCGAGTCTATCGTCCTCTACGACAACAAAGCGCTCACCGCCACCGTCACCCAGACGCCCGACCACAAATACAAAGTCGAACTAGCCGTCCAGGCCCGCAAATCCAAAGCCGACGAAAACGGCAACGAATCTCCGATGCCTCTCAACGACTACATCGACGTCGGCGTCTTCACCGGCAAAAAAGACCAGGAAAAGCCTCTCTACCTCGAAAAGAAAAAGCTAACCCAGGAACACCAAACCTTCGAAATCATCGTCGACCAGCCCCCCACCCGAGCCGGCATCGACCCCTACAACAAACTCATAGACCGCGCCTCGGACGACAACATGATCGACGTCAACAAACCCTGACGCGAATTGCGCATAATTCTTACAGGCGACGTTGCATCGCCATCCCGCCAACCAGCCGTTGGGAAGAACTTGTCATCCTGGGTGCATCCGGCGAGGATGCGCGAAGGACCTCAATCGATCCGATTCGCACGAATGCGTCATCGCAATTGCCGCCGATACTCCTCCTCATCAAACGATCCAATCGACTCCGCAATCAACCCATCGTCCCCCAACTTCCAACTCTCAAAGCCACTAATCCGCACAAGGCTCCCGCCCTCAGCCGCAGTCCCCGTCAACGTCCAGTGATACTCCACCCGTTCCCCCACAACTCGCAGTTCATCCATGGCCACCCGCAAATCCGGAAACGCGCTCATAAATCCCTGCGCCGCCTCGGCAATCGCACTTCGTCCCACAGCCGCCGCCCCATCATTGATCGTCAGCGACCCGCTCGCACAAAAATGCGCCGCCACGGCCCCGCCGTCGCCTCCACACCATGCCGCCGTATAACGTTCCGCAAATCGTCGCAGCTCATCCCCGTCTCGCATCAAGATGCCGCCACCTCCAGCCCCGCCTTCCGCAACCCATCGACAAGTTGCTCCACCAACTCCGGCTCCCACCATTTCCCAAGCTCAACTCGTGCCGCAGCCGCGAAGCCCGGCCGTACCGCGAGCAATTCCCGCACTGCCGCGTGTCCCTTCTCAACTTCGCCTAGCTGCCCGTAGATCGTCGCCAGCGCCATGTTCGTCCTCCAGAATCCCGGCATGTTCACCTTCACCACAAAATCAAGCGCCCCGCGAAAATCCTTCTTGTTGTACGCATCGAACACCGCTGGAAACCAATACCACCCGGGATGATGCGGATTCAGTTCCCGCGCTTGCGCCACCAACGTGCATCCGCGTTCCCAATCGCCCGCGTACGCCAGCAAAAATCCAAGATACGCAATCGTGAATCCGTCCATCCGGTTCAGCGACATCGCCCGTTCCGCCGAATTGCGAAACGCTGGCTTCTCTTTGCGGAAAAATTGTGTCGCCGCCAGCGCGTGATACGCGAGGTGATTCGCCGGCGCAACCTCGACCGCCCGCTGCGCCGCCGTCATCGCGCGTCCAAGAGGGTCGGCCTTCACATTGAATCCGTGCAGATACTCTTCGCGGATCATCATCGACAGCAGCGCCCATCCATCCGCATAACCAGGCGCTTGTTGCACCGCTCGCTCCAGGGCGGTGCGTGACGCCAGATGCTCTTCCGCTGAGAGTCGCGGAAAGTGTGCAAAGCTGCGCAGCACGGCTTCGTACGGAGTCAGTCTGTCCGGATCAACTCCACGAAGTTTTTCCCCCATCGTGCGCGGCAACACGCCGTACGTATCCGCTATCGTCGACACGATCCGAGGCACCAGCTGATCCTGCAGCGCAAAGACTTCGTCCGCTTGGAACGCGCGATCGTAGGTTTCGGACCAGAGGTGCGTCCCGGTGCTGGTTTCTACCAAATGCACGGCGATCCGCAATCGCGAGCCCGCTTGCCGGACGCTCCCCTCGACGACGTATTGCGCGCCCAGATCCTTTCCGGCGGCTCGCGCATCCGCGTCCTCGCGCCCGTATCGTGCGGTCGAGCTGCTTGCTAGGATTTTGAGGTAGGAAAATCGCGACATGCCGATGACGAGTTCGTCCGCCAGGCCTTCTCCGACCGCCGCGATGTCGCCGTTGGTGCCGCCATATTTGAAGGGCAGCACCGCGATCCAAAAACCCTCCAACGCTCGGGCCGCCGCACTGTCATCCTTCGCTGTCTGCGCCCGGTGGGCCGACCCGGTCGCCGCGCTTGCCGTTGAGTCCGCCGCTCTCTCGATGTGCAGCGCCGCCCGCAAATCTCTCGCCGACGCGAACCGGTCATGGGCTTTCTTTTCCAGGCAGTGATGAATCGCTTTGCTCACCGCTGCGGGCAGATCCGCGCGTCTTTCTCCAACGGGTCGAGGCTCATCGCACAGAATCGCCGCGCTGATCGCCGCGGCCGAACGCCCTTCAAACGGCCGCTCTCCACTCGCCATCTCATACAGCACAACGCCCATCGAAAAAATGTCCGTCCGATGGTCGATCTCCTGGCCTGAGACCTGTTCCGGCGACATGTACGCCGGCGTTCCCATCACCGTTCCGGCCTTGGTCTGGTCGGCCGACGTCAGGGTGACATCGCTTTCGTTCGTGTTCGAAATCTCCTTCGCCAGTCCGAAATCCAGCACCTTGACGCGTCCGTCGGTCGTTACCATCACGTTGGCGGGCTTCAAATCGCGATGCACGATTCCTTTTTCGTGCGCCGCCGCGACCGCATCCGCGAGCGCCCTCCCGATCTCCACTATTCTTTCGACCGGCAGTGCACGTTCCGCGATCAACTCCTTCAGCGATTGTCCTTCGACAAGTTCCATGGTCAGGAAGAGCGTTCCGTTTGCCTCTTCGACCGAATAAATCGTGACGATGTTGGGATGATTGAGCGTCGCCACCGCGCGTGCTTCGCGCCGGAATCGCGCCAGCGCATCGGGATCGTTCGCCACTCGCTGCGGCAACAGTTTCAGCGCCACGTCGCGCCCCAGCTTGGCATCCGCAGCCCGGTACACTTCGCCCATTCCGCCGGCTCCGATGGCGGCAACGATCTTGTAATGGCCTAGCGTCTTTCCGACCAAACAACCCTCCGCCTCTGTAGCCGCCGGGCTATCGCCGGCGCTTCGGTCTTGCCTCAGCGCTGGCTTACGCTGTCGCGGGCCCCTGCGCTTTCCGCAATCGCGCCAATTCCTCCGTCACCATCTCAAATCTCCGCATGATCTCCGCATGCCGCATATCGTCCGAATCCGGCTTCCTCCCGATAAACGTCATCGTCCCTCCAGGCTCCAGCACGCACTGCTCAACCTCGGATAAATCGTCAAACCCCTGCTTCCGCGCCGCCGCCGCCAACTGCTGGATCGAGATCAATTCCTTCTTCAATCGATCCGTCTTCACCTTCCCCTTGTCGATCAAAACGTCCGCCCGACCTTCAACAATTTGATCGAGCTTCCGGTGGTTATACAAAAACCGCACCACCAGATAGTTCACCATGAGCAGGGAAGTGGCTCCAATCAATCCGCCGCTCACCGAATTATCATCCCCGATGATCGCGTTCTGCACCGTGTTCGACAGCGTCAACAACACCACCAAATCAAACGGATTCAGCTGCACCAGCTCCCGTTTCCCCGACAACCGCAAACTCACCACCAAGAATGCATACACCACCACCGGCCGCAAAATCTTCTCCGCCAGCGGCAACCCCAGCGCAAACATGTCCTTCCAGATCGTATGCTCCATGCCCATTCCTCCCCCGAATCCCTTACCTCACAGCCAAGTTTGTCACCATAGAATCATCGCCGCGAGCCTATCACGCCCAGTGATCGGAGACAGACGGGACGCCGCCTACTGCAGAAGCTGGCGATTTTGTTTCCGTGGGACGGCACCTTCGACGGCAACACGGACCAGGCGGGACGTTACGACGATCATCCCTCGGGATAGCACGCCTGCCTTATCTGGTTCATGGTCGAGCGTGGCGCACACCATGGGAAGACGTCTGGCACGCTCGCGATGTCGTGTGATCCGAAGGAAACCGAACGGTACCGACCGCTGGGTTCAGGCTCTTACACCTTGGGTGGCGACAGTCGGCGCGTTCAGCAGACCGCTGGCAGTAGGGCGAATGCGATCTACTTGAGCTCGAATCTAATCGGACAGTGGGTACGGTGGAGCGGGGTGTACCCAGATTCCCGGCGCGCTTGACGACTGTAACGCGACGGCTATGCCAACAGATCCTCAAAAAGCGCGCCCTCGGCAGATCCGGGCTGCTTCCGCCTGTCCCTCCGTACAGTCATTTTTACGATATTCCCTTGTATTTCTTAGGCTTACCTCGCATCGATCTCACCTATCCTAGTCTCATCACGACCCGTCGGCTCCCGAAGCAATGCCGGTTCGGGCCGTGCGTTTGCCCTGGAGGCTGCTGGATTTCTCATTGACGCCCGTGTGCGTTTCGGGCCGATCTGCCGCGCCCACATGTCGAGCCGCCTCACATCCGAACGTCCCGTGTTGATCCCCGACCAGCTTTCGTCGCAGCAACTTTCTTCGCTGCTCGGTTCGACGCGCGAGCTTCTCGCGCTGCTCAGCAGTGACGGCACCATGCTTTACGCCAACGAAGGTTTCGGTCGCGTCCTTGGCTATTTCAACAGTGAACTGGTCGGCACCTCCGTCGTGAATCTTCTCCATCCGGAGCAGCGCGCGGCTGCCCAGGAGTGCATCGACAAACTCGTCGAATCTCCCGGCGGGTGGATCAGCCACAACTATCGCATCCAGCGCAAAGACGGCACCTGGCGTGTGTTCGAAGTCTCCTGCCAGAACCACCTCAGCTATCCCGGTGTCGAGGCCATCGTTGTCAGCTTCCTCGACATTACCGACCTTCAGCGGATGCAGCAGGAACGCCAGGTTATTTCTGACATCGTCCACGCGTTGAACGAGACCTCAAACCTCGATCAGCTTCTTCTGAGTATTCACCAGTCGCTCTCGAAGGTCGTGTACGCGGAAAACTGCTTCGTGGCGCTCCACAACTCCGAATCGGACATGTTTTACTTTCCGTTTTTCGTCGACGAATTCGACTCGCCACCTCAGGCGCAAAAGGTGAGCCGCACCTGTACCGCGCTGGTGTTTCGTACCGGCCGCGCGATGCTGATTCCGCAAACCGAATTTGACCGGCTGGTCGCGCGCGACGAAGTCGAACTCGTCGGTTCGCCTTCGCCCGCATGGCTCGGCGTACCGCTCAAGACTCCCACCGCGACCATCGGCGTTCTCGTCGTGCAGCACTACTCGAACGAAAAAGCGTATGACATTCGCGATCTCGAATTTCTCGATTCCGTAGGCGGCCATATCGCTCTCGCTATCGAGCGGCGCAGTTCCGAAGACGCGCTGCGCAAGAGCGCGTCGATGTTTCGCCAGCTTTTTTCGCACAACCCCTTGCCGACGTGGGTTTTCGACAGCGAAACGCTCCTTTGCCTTCAGGTCAACGACGCAGCCGTGAAGCAATACGGCTATTCGACTTCGGAATTCGAGAGCATGACGATTTTTGATTTTCGCCCGGACGCCGAACACGCTGCGTTTCGCGAGTACATTCGCAATCCCGGAGCGAACGCGCATCCCAAGACGAACTGGAAGCACGTTCGCAAAGACGGCAAGGTGATCGACGCCGAAGTCATCGTTCACCAGATCGAATATGCCGGGCGCCCTGTTCATCTGATGGTGGCTCAGGATGTCGGCGAGCGGCAGCAACTCGAAGAACAACTTCGCCAGGCGCAAAAAATGGAAGCGGTTGGCCGGCTCGCCGGCGGCGTGGCGCACGATTTCAACAATCTTCTGATGGTCATCAAGGGCCACACCGAACTCCTGCTCGGCGCGCTGCCGCAAGGCGATGCCTCGTGCAGAAAAGTGGAACTCATCGATCGCGCCGCGGACCGCGCTGCATCGCTCACGCGCCAACTCCTCGCATTCAGTCGCATGCAGGTGTTGCAGCCGCGCGTCATCAATCTCAATAAGATCGTCGAGGAGATGGGGAAGTTGATTCCCCGGCTCATCGGCGAAGACGTCGAACTCGTCATTCGCGCATCCGCCGATCTCGGCGCGATTCGCGCCGACGCCAGCCAGATGGAACAGGTCATCATGAATCTCGCGGTCAATGCACGCGACGCCATGCCCAGCGGCGGCCGCTTGCTGATCGAAACTTCCAACGCCGAACTCGACCGAACCTACGCAAACGCGCGGCCGGTCGTATCTCCCGGAAATTACATCCTGCTCGCAGTCAGCGACACCGGTACCGGCATGGACCCGGAAACGCAAGCGCGCATCTTTGAGCCATTTTTCACCACTAAGGAACAGGGCAAAGGCACCGGCCTCGGACTTTCCACGGTCTACGGCGTGGTGAAACAGAGCGGCGGTTTCATCTGGGTTTATAGCGAAGTCGGCCAAGGCACTTCGTTCAAAATTTATCTACCCCGCGTCGATCAGCCGCTCGAGGCGGGCGGCGCGACGGTCACGTATGCGGAAGCGCCGCGCGGCACCGAAACGGTGTTGCTCGCCGAGGACGAAGGTGATGTGCGCGAACTTGCGCGCGAATTTCTGGAAGCCTCGGGCTACACCGTGATCGAAGCGCGCAACGGGCAGGAAGCGCTGAAGCTTGCAGCCGAACATTCCGGCGAGATCGATCTGCTGGTCAGCGATCTCGTCATGCCGGGAATGACGGGGCAGCAATTGGCGGCGCTATTGCAACAGGGCGATTCCGGGTTGCGCGTGGTCTTCATGTCCGGCTACAGCGAGCACGCAGCGGCCGAAGCGGCGCAGGCTGGATCGTCGGTTCGCATTCTCACGAAGCCGTTCAATCGTGGCGCGTTGCTGCGCGCCGTGCGCGAAGTTCTCGGTTCTGCCAAAAAATCCTGATTCCAGTTCTGTTGGATCGTTCCTGCCGGTCTCTTCCTTCCGCGTCGTCTTTCCTTTCTTGTGTTTCTGCGGACATCGTCTCACGACAATTTTGGGTGGCGTTTGTGGAAGTCGGTGTGGGATTGGAATGTGCGCGCGGCTTGGATTGCTCCGAAGTCGTCGCCGGCGCGGCTTACGAATTGAATGCCAACTGGTAAGTGCTTGTCCGTGAAGCCGCAGGGTACAGAAAGCGCGGGCAGGCCGCAGAGGTTGCCGATGGCGCCGAGCGGATCGGGGAATGACAATCCGGTTTCGAGATTGAAATCGAGCGACGTGGCGGGAATCGGCTGTGACACCGTGGCGATCACATCGAATGAGTCGAACAGGTCGGCCATTCTCTGTTGCAGGTGTTCGCGGATGCGCGACGCCTGCCAGTAGTCGGCGGCGGAAATCTGTTCGTTCACGTAGCCGTTGATCTGGCCGAGCGGATCGGCGAGTTCGCTGACTTTACCGCTGCGAATCAATTCGCGAAACGAAGCGGCGCCTTCGGTGCCCATAATGATGTTGCCGACGTCGTCCCATGGGCCCTGCGGCAGGGCTGTGCGATGAACTACGGGGAATATTTTATGCAGTGATTTTTCGGTGGCGTCCGCGATTTTGGTGATGCTCGGGTCGATGTTTTTCCACGCATTGGTGAGCCAGCCGACGGTGAGCGAGCGCGCTTTCAATTCCATCGACGGCGAATAGGTGAACGCGGCTTTGTCGACCGCGAGCGTGCCGTGGTCTTTCGGATCGTGCCCGGCAAGCACTGCGAAAATCCGCGCGCAGTCTTCGGCGGAGCGCGCCATCGGGCCGATTTTGTCCATTGAAGGCGCGAGCGCCATCGCACCGTAGCGGCTGACGCGGCCGTAGGTGGGACGCAAACCGCTCACGCCGCAAAACGCCGAGGGACAGAGGATGGAGCCCCACGTCTCGGTGCCGATCGCAAACGCAGCGAGCCCAGCGGCAACAATCGCTCCGGAACCTGACGAAGAGCCACACGTCCAACAATTCGTATTCCAGGGATTTTTGGCTTCGCCCTGGAGAGATGCGGAGGCGAAGCGATAGTTCATGCCGCCGGCGAGCTCGATCATCGCCGCTTTGCCGATCATGACGGCGCCGGCGCGATGGAGATGTTCGATCACCGTGGCGTCGTAGTCGAAGACTTGATCGGCGTACGGTTTCGCTCCCCAGGTGACGGGTACGCCTTTGACGGCGAGCAGATCTTTTGCGGCGTAGGGAATGCCGTGGAGCGGGCCGCGATAGTGGCCGCGGCGAATTTCCTTTTCGGCGGCTTGCGCCTGCGCTATCGCGATTTCGGGAGTGAGGCGCGCGTAAGCGTTCAGCCGCGGGCCGAATTTTTCGCTGCGGCTCAGGAAGAGCTGCGTCAGATCGACCGGGGAGAGTTGTTTCGACTCGATGCGCCGCGCGAGTTCGGTGACGGGAAGGTAGAAGAGGTCTTCGGCTGGCATCCAATCGTCCTCAGGGTTTTCCGGCTGCCGCTGGCGTGGGTGCAGCGGTGTGAGCAGCGCCGGCGGGTGCTTTGGCGGGCGCAGGTTTGGGTTTTTTCTCGCGCTCGTATTGCGGTTTCAAGTAGAGCGCGGTCCCGTCGCCGTTTTCGACTTTGTAGGCGCGGACGCGATCGAGCGCGGGTTGGGTGAAGGCGCAGAGGCGGTGGATGTCGTTTTTCTGCTCGTTCGAGAAGCGGCTGCCGTAGAGGACCAGGATCGTCTGGAAGCGGGCGTCGGCTTCGGCCTGGCTTTCCGGAGAGAGCTTCGGCGAATTGGGCAATTGGCCCTGGGGCGCGAGTGCGGCCGGGGGAGCCGGCGTGGCCATGGGAGTGGCTGCAGCAGCTTTGGGCTCCTGGGGACCAGGCGATGCCAAGTGCGAGTCCAAGTCGGCTGTCACGGCCACGGCCGGAGCGACCGAAGCTACGGCGGAGGCGATGGCGGCGCGGCGGGCGAACTCGCGGCGGGAAATGGGGCGGCGGGTCGAGCCGCTGGAGGAATCTGAGCCGCCGGGGGCGGCAGACGCGGAATCCGCTTTGCCACCGTCTGGGGGATGGGAGTTGTCGGACATTGCGGTCCTTTCCGAAGTCGTCGCGACTCATTCACGTCCGAGCGGCCAGTGTCGGGGGCCGGCGGGTCGAACGCACATACAGAAACGATGGGCAAGCGGGTTGAAGGGCTCGGGAACGAGGCTACTGAATCCGCTAGTGAGCGTCAACCACGCGATGGTTCAGGAGTTCCGGAACTGATGCAGGCCTGGATGGTTTCGGTCGGAGATCCCGGATAGCCGTTTCGCACGCGGAGGTGTGGGCGGGAAGGGTGCGGACGAGGCTGGCGATGTTGGCGAGGGGAGGCGCGGCGGGCCGAGACGCGAAGAGATGACAAACTTGCCGCCGTGGTCTTGGGGCGCGACCTGGATGTTGAGACCCGCGGAAAGGGGGCTCACCCTGGGAAACCTCACGGTAGAACGGTGCTGCCCGTACATGGGGCGGAGGGAGGGCACTTACCTGTTGTTTTCCAAAAGGAGGTATGCGATGCTTCCTGTGGGAAACCAAAATGAAGGTTCCCGTGGGCGAACGTTAGGGTTGAGCGAAGGAGCGGGGGCGATGCGATACGCACCGATATTGATTCTGCATGTTTGCGCGGGCTTGGTCTCGTTGGTGGCGGGTGGGGCGGCCCTGACGTTTCGAAAGGGATCGGGGCGGCACGGCAGGGCGGGGAATGCGTTTGTGGTGGCGATGATCGCGATGGCCGGTGCCGGGGTATTGATGGCGACGATGAAGATGCAGACGGGCAACACCCTGGGCGGCACGATGACTCTGTATCTGGTGGTGACGGGTTGGATGGCGGTGCAGCGTGCGGACGGGCGAATGGGGCCTTACGATTGGGGCACGTTTCTGGCGGCGCTCGGGGTTGGGTCAGCGGCGATGATGCTAGCGGCAGGGCTCGGGAGTGCGCCAAAGCATGGCGAGTCGGCTGGCCAGTACATTTTTCTGGGGTCGATCGCGTTGATCGGGGCAACGGGAGACCTGCGCATGCTCTGGCATGGAGGAGTGCTGGCGACGAGGAGGCTGGCGCGGCATTTGTGGCGGATGTGTTTTGCATTGTTTATTGCTTCCTCGTCGTTGTTTCTGGCGCGGCAGCAGTTTTTTCCGGCGTTGATGCGGAAGACCGGGGTGTTGTGGTTGCTGAGCTTTTTGCCGTTGATTTGCATGGTGTATTGGGCAGTGAGGTTGCGATGGGCGGGGCGGGCGAAGACGAAGGTTGGGGTAGTGGTTCGGCAGAGGGCGCCTTTGGTGGGGGCGTAATTTGGCTGCGGCGCGAGGCTGCGACGCAGAGCCAGTGCGGTTCTAGAGGCTGAGACGTTTGGGTCAAAGGGCGGCGCGGGCGCGCCGCACTCCATACGGGCCGAGTCGAATTTGGGGTGGGGCGGAGTATCCTTCCGGGGATAGAGGTTGCGTAGGAGGGCCGTATGAAGAAGATCCATTTGCTGGCGGCGGTGGCGGTTGGGTTGACGGCGGTTGGCGGAATGGCATTTCGGGCGACGGGGCAGGAGGGGACCGGGAGCACCCAGGAGGAGAAAGCCACGGTTATCGGGTTTGTGCGAACGATCAACACGGCGGAAGTCGTTTACAAAATGAGCGCGGGTGACGGGAGAGGTGGTGGTCCGCGCGGGCGGTATGGGACTTGGGCGGATCTTCACAGTAGCGGCGAGACTGAGAAATACTTGCAGGAGTGCCCGATGGCTCGGGAGGATTGGTCACGACAGGGAATCGACCAGAGAGGCATTCCTGGGTATCGAGTCGATTTGATCGTTTCGCCGGATGGGCAGTCGTATTCGTTGGCGGTGCATGACCAGCAGGAGGGACACGGGTTGTTTTCCGTGTTTAGCGATCAGGTGGGGATTATTTATTTGGCGGAGCCGTTGCAGTAGAAAGAGGCGGCGGACGGCCGTTGGTAAGTCAGGTGGATGGAGCCAGGTTTCGTTGGTGGCGAGAAAATAGCAAACAGAGATGGGCGGCAAGACGCGGGCGTTGGGTGCTTGGGCACGCACTTCCCGTCCGTGTGAACGGAAGCGATGCCTCTACAAAACCTCGGCAAAAGCGGCGCGGGGTGCCGCACTCCATAATGCGTCTGTACGAAGCGGGCTAGGCGGCTAGTAGGCGGAACAGATGGCGCTTCCACGCGGCGATGTCCAGGCTCCAGCAAACGTGGATTTTGTTGGGCTGGCTCGCGATGGTGGCGCGCCAGGTTTCGATGTTGCGGGTGTCGTCGGCTACGTCCAGGCGATCGACCAGGGTTAGGCCGCGGGTCATGCCGGAGGAGGTTTCGATTTCTACGTAGTGGCGGCTCGAGGACGTGCACAGTTCGGGGTGGATGGCGATGCCCATCGCGGTGGGGTCGGGGAGGCAGACGCCGTGCTCGTGGGTTTGGCGGTAGTAGGCTTGGGCGGCGAAGCTGTTGCTGTGGACGGCGAATTCGGCCAGCGGGCTGCCGGAGGCGAGCAGTCCGTCGATGTCGTGACGATTGAGGGCGGCCTGGTGGCGGCATAGGTGCCATCCCACCATTTCGATGGGCATTCCAGAACGAAAAACGACGCGGGCGGCTTCGGGGTCGACGTAGATGTTGAATTCGGCGGCGGGGGTGATGTTGCCTTCGCAGCAGGGGGCTCCGCCCATGAGGACGCAGCGGGAGATTTGTTTGGCGAGGGTGGGTTCGTGCTGGAGGGCCAGGGCGACGTTGGTGAGCGGGCCGAGGGTCACCAGTTCGAGGCCGGGATTGGCGCGGACGGTGTCGATGATGGCGTCAACGGCGTGAGTGGATTCGCAACGGCGTTGGGTGGGGACGTAGCCGTGATCGCCGAGGCCGTCAGGGCCGTGGAACCAAGTGGCCAGGATTAAATCGCGAGTGAGGGGTTTGGCGGCGCCAGCGTAGATGGGGACATCGGAGCCGCAGAGTTCGGCGGTGTAGAGCGCGTTGCGAGTGGCCTGGGGAAGGGGAACGTTGCCGGCGACGACGGTGATGGCGGCGACGCGGACTTCGGGGGAACGCAAGGCCATGATGAGGGCGACGGCGTCGTCGGATGCGGTGTCGGTGTCGATCAGGAACGTGCGGGACATGGCGGCGCGGCCTCTGAAACGATTTGAACGAACGAATATTTCGGATGACGCGACGGCTAGTCTAGCGATTTTGCGGCGTGCGCGATGGAGAAAAATGCGGGGATGCGCGAAGCTGCGGAGCGTCACCAAATTTTTACTTCGCTGTACGTGACAAGTCGGTATAATCGCGGCCCCAGCCGGAAGGAGAACGCGATGGTCACCTCTCTTTACGCGCCGGACTTCCTAACAATCTTCAATCGCAATCGAGACACCGGTGGTGCGCTCGAGACCTTTCCGTCGCCGCAGGACTGGCGGGATGAGTGGATTTATTTTTTGATGGTGGATCGATTTAATAATTCGGCCGCGCCGCCGCGGCACCTGCCGTTTGACGATCCGTATGGCGATTTCCAGGGCGGGAATCTTGCGGGCGTGAAAGATCAGCTGGCGTATATCAAAGGACTGGGAGCAGGGGCGATCTGGTTGAGCCCAGTGTTGAAGAACGTGCAGTCGCAAGGCGGGACCTATCACGGGTATGGGATTCAAGATTTTCTGCACGTCGATCCGCGTTATGCGCTGGATTCGAAGAATGCCGACGATGAGTTGCGCTCGCTGGTGGACGCGGCACATGCGCTGGGGATGTACGTGATTTTGGACATCGTGTTGAACCACACGGGCGATGTGTTTGCATATGTATGCGATGCGGGTGAGGACAACTGCATCAACAATCACGGAGCGCAGGCGGACTTCCGGAGCGGGCCGCGCGCGGTGCAGTGGCGAAATTCTCTGGGAGTGGCGCAGAGCGGGTGGCCGAATATAGCGAGTGTGCCGAATCCATCGCCGGACGAATTGCTGTGGCCGAAGGAGCTGCAGCAGGACGCCTATTTCCGAATGCAGGGAATGCCGGCTCAGAACGGCGACGATACGATTGGCGATTTTGATTCGCTGAAACAATTTCGGACCGATTTCGCCGCTGTGCAGCAGCTTTTGATTCGCGCGTATCAGTATGTGATCGCGCGATTCGATGTGGATGGATTTCGAATCGACACGCTGCGATATCTCAAAGGCGAGTTGCCGCTGTTGTTCGGCAATTCGATTCGCGAATTTGCGATGAGCATCGGGAAGAAGAATTTTTTCACGTTTGGGGAGGTGAACGTCGGGAATGCGGAGGATGTGATCGCGCAATTTATCGGGCGGAATACGAGTTTGACCGACGATCAGAGGGTGGGCGTCGATGCGGCGCTGGATTTTCCGTTGGTTTTCACGCTGAAGCCGATGCTAAAGGCGGAGCAGCCTCCGTCGGATGTGGTGGCGATGTATGCCCATCGGAAAGTGGAGGAAGCGGATATTTTGAGTTCGCACGGGGATGCCACGCGGTACTTTGTGACATTTTTGGACAATCACGATGCGACCGAGCGAATCCGTTATGTCGATCCGACGAATCCGACTCGGTTTGACAACCAGGTGACGCTGGGGCTGGCGTGTTTGTTTTGCCTGCCAGGGATTCCGTGCGTGTACTACGGGACCGAGCAGGGCTTGAGTGGGCACGGGTCGGACAAGGCGGTGCGCGAGGCGTTGTGGGGCGGGCCGGGATTCGGGCAAGGCGGGATTTACTATCAGGATGTGGTGCAGATTGCGGCGGTGCGGAGGGCGAGCCCGGCGCTCCGGTATGGGAGATTTTATTTTCGGCCAATTTCGGGAGACGGGAAGAATTTTGGCGTGTCTCCGTTCTTAGGAGGGTTGCTGGCGTTTTCGCGGATCTTGATGGATCAGGAAATTTTGGTGGTGGCGAATACGGATACGGTGAATTCGATTACGGTGACGGTGATTGTGGATTTGACGCTGTTTGTTGCGGGGGATCCGATGCGGGTGCTTTATAGCAATGCCACCGCGCCGGTTGGGCCCTCGGTGGTGAGACAACTCGCTGGCGGGAGTGTGGTCGTGGCGGAGACAGACGGAAGTACGGGGACCGGACCCGTGAATTGTGTGACCGTGACGTTGGGACCGATGGAAGTGCAGATTCTGGGGAAGTAAGTGGTGGTGAAAGATCAAAGGGTAGAGAAAACCCAAGCCCAGGTTCACACGCCGAACCCGGTGCACCCCGCCCGGCCGGGTTCAGATCGAACACGAACGGCGACGTAAAGTCGCCGCCAGACGATGGCGCGAAAGTCGCCGGCTGGACGATACGGGCTCGTTGAGAGGGAAGTACAGGTATGACCTGATGGCGGCTTGGGCGGGGTATCATCTATTGTGCCGTCCCGGCGCGATACAGCCTGGTGCCCAAAACCACAAAGCCTCTCGATCCACTTGCCAGACATCGTAACTGTCTCACAGCGCGCCGGCAATCTCGGACGAACGGGCAGAAAGAAGCGCAATGAGGTACGCGACAGCTTTACGCTCCTTGCTGTTTTCGTGTGTGTTATTGGTGCTCTCGCAGGCTTCGTTTGGACAAGTCGCGGTGTCGGTGAGTTTCGGCCCGCCGCCAATTCCGGTTTACGAGCAGCCGATCTGCCCGGGCGATGGATATTTTTGGACGCCGGGATTTTGGGATTACGACGACGCTGACGGTTATTACTGGGTGCCCGGAACATGGGTGCTCGCACCCGAACCTGGATTTTTGTGGACGCCGGGCTGGTGGGGATGGGGTGGGAGCGCGTTTCTCTGGCACGCCGGGTATTGGGGACCGCACGTTGGTTTCTACGGCGGAATCAATTATGGATTTGGATATTTCGGGAATGGGTTTGAGGGCGGGCGGTGGGAGAACAATCATTTCTTCTATAACACGGCGGTCGTGCATGTGAATGAGACGATCATTCACAACACGTATCGAACGACGGTGATTGAGAATAACCGATCGCGCGTGGCTTTTAACGGTGGTGAAGGCGGCCTGAACGCGCGGGCGTCCGCTCAGGAAGAAAGCTACGCTCGCGAGCGGCATGTGGACGCGGTCGCGGCGCAGCGCGAACACGTGCAGGCGGCGCGAGGGAATCCGGAATTGCGAGCGAGCGCGAACCGAGGGAAGCCTCCGATCGCGGCTACGGCGCGGCCGAACGATTTCCACGGCGGGGCTGTGGCGGCACGCGAAGCAGGCGGCGAATATCATGCGCCTCCGGCGAACGCGGGGCGTCCGGCGAATGACACGCGCAAGGCGACCTACAATCACGCGAGCGAAGTGCAGCAGCATCAGTACACTCCGCCGAACACCGGCAATACGAAGACGGACCAAAAATATCTGCAGGAGCAGCAGAAACTGGCTGCGAAGCAGAATCAAGAACATCAGAAGATGCAGCAGCAACAGGAGAAGGAACATCAGCAGGCCGAGAAGCGACAGGCCAACGAAGCGCAGAAGCAGCAGATGGAGCAACGCCACACCCAGCAGACGCAGCAACTGGAACAGCATCATACGCAGCAGCAGACGCACATGGAGCAGCGGCAGGCTCCGCGTCCGCAGGGCGGCGGAGGGGCGCACAGGCCTTAGCCGCGGCGAGGCTGGTTCGGAAAATAAAAAGGGCGCTCGGTTGAACTCACGAGCGCCTCTTTTTATTTACAACTCAATTCTGACTGTACCTCAGGGATCACCTCCTATCTCCACAGGAACGTGGAAGAACAATTTCATTGTAGAACTGCGAGGAGCGGAGTCAAGACGTGGTTTTTGATGGCCACGCGATCTGGCCACCCCTTTGATAGGCGAGGTTGGCGATGTGGCCGGCGCGGGCGGCGGCGATCCCGGTTTCCACGGGAGCGTTGGGTTCTTTGCGGCTTCGGACGCAGTCGAAGAAATTTTCCATGTGCGAGATTGTGCCGTCGCGGAAGCTGTCGGCCTTGACGACGGGATTGTTTTTGTCGGGCACGCCTTCGCGATAGACGCCGAAGCCGGAGCGATTGATCTTGAGCGTCGCGTCGGTGCCGCGGAATTCGAGGCCGCCGTCGTCGATTGACGAGCCCATCATTCCTTCGTAGACGACATCGAAGCCGGGGTAGCGGAGCGCGGCCTGGACCGTGTCGGGGCAATCCCACTGTTCGAAGAGATATTTGTCGCCGAGCATCAGCGCGACACGCGGCTGGTCGGACTTCATCGCCCAATGCGCGACATCAATCCAGTGCGTGAAGAGATCGGTCATCGCGCCTCCGCCGAAATTCCAGAACCAGCGCCAGCGGAAGAATTTTTCTTCGCTGAACGCCTGATCGGGCGCGCCGCCGAGCCACTGCTTCCAATCCAGCGCTTGCGGGTCGACGACGGTGCGCGGGCCGTGCGCAAGATAGTTTTGCCACCAGTAGGCGCGGACTTGCGGCACGCGGCCGAGGCTACCGCCCTGAATGAGATCGACGGCGTCGCGGAAGTGGCTCCAGCTGCGCTGCTGCATGCCGCATTGCAGAATTTGTTTGCCGGAGCGGACGGCGCGGGTGAGAGTGGCGCCTTCTTCGATCGTGTGCGTGACCGGTTTCTCGAGGTAGACGTCTTTGCCCGAGGTGAGCGCGTCGGTGGCCATGCGCACGTGCCAGTGATCGGGCGACGCGATAAGTACGGCGTCGAGCTGGAGATCGAGGACTTCGCGATAGTTGACGTGCGTCGTGGCGGAGGCGCCATTCGCGCGCTGCTTGAGGGCTTCGCGGCGCGGCGCGTAGACGTCGCTCACCGCGACGATCTGGTAGCCGCCGACGCGGTCGGCTGCGTTGAGCAGGTCGCCCATGCGTCCTCCCGCGCCGATTACTCCGACGCGAAGAGTGTCGTTCGCGCCGATGACGCGAGTGGCGGCCAGAGCGGTCATCCCGCCGGCGATGATGAAATTGCGACGATCGATTGTGTAGGACATGGCGAGCATCTTAGCGGGTCAGGCGCGGGGAAGAAAGCAGGCGCCGACACGGCCGACGTTCGCAGCCGTCAATCGCTGCCGCGACGCGAATTTGTTTTCGTCGCACGAGTGCGCAAACGCGGTCTACTACGATCCCTGGAGGCTTCCTTAGAAAATTCCGATCGCCGGCATGTATCGACATAGTCCGTCGCCCACTCCTCTTTGATCCGCAGTGTTTTTCGTTTCGTCGATACGTGGATTCGGATATCGAAGTCCTATCTTCGCCCGATGGTCGCTACCTCACTCGTCGGGAAGAATGTACGAGTCGTAGAACCGGCTAGTGCCTGCAGCAGCGGAAGAATGTCCAGTCCAGCAGCGAGAGGATCAACGAAATTGAATCCGACCCAGAGGCGATTATTTCGAGCGGCATCGGTGATCGTACCGACATTTTTATGGTTCGGCGGAAGCACACCTTACTTGGCGGCCCAGACACAGGAAGTGCAGCAAGGAGTCGTGGTCGAACGTTCAGGTCCGACGCCTGTGTATCGAGTGACGGTCGTCGAACGCACGACGCGGGCGATCAACTATCAGCACCGCAGCGATCCAACGGAAGTTGATTTCCGCGGAACCGAGCTCATGCCTCAGGCCCGTGGCGAAGTCATCGTCAACAGCAAGCAGGGCCGCATCGAGATCAAGGCGCATGTCGATAAAATGACGCCGGCAACGCAGTTCGGACCAGAGTTTCTCACCTACGTTCTCTGGGCGGTGACCCCCGAAGGCCGTCCGAAAAATCTGGGTGAGGTACTGCTGAATGGCGGCGACCACGGCAATATGGAGGTTACGACAGATTTGCAGACGTTCGGATTGATCATCACCGCGGAGCCATATTTCGCAGTGACGCAGCCGAGCAACGTCGTCGTGATGGAAAACGTCGTGAGCGACAAAACGGTTGGTACGATCGAACCGATCGAAACGCACTACGAACTTCTTCAGCGCGGTCAATATGTTCTGAACGTCAATTCGACCGACCTCACGCCCTATGCCGTCGACCGCAAAACGCCGATCGAACTCTACGAAGCCCGCAACGCAGTCCGCATCGCCCGGTGGACTGGCGCCGAAACCTACGCGCCCGACGCGTTGCAGCGAGCCCAAGTCAGTCTGCAGAACGCCGAAGATGAGTATGCCGGACGCTCCACGAACAAAAAGACCGTCGCACAAAATTCACGCGACGCTGCGCAGACCGCCGAAGACGCACGCTTGATTACCATTCGCAAGATCGAAGATCAGCAAGCCGCTGACGAACGCGCCGCCGCAGCTCAACGTGAAGCCGATGCGGCCGCGCAAGCTTCGGCGGCGGACGCCGATCGCGCCGCCGCCGATCGCGCACGGCGGGAAGCGGAACGCGCGAAGGAAGAGTCCGACGTCGCGGCGCAACGCGCTTTACAAGACAGGCAGGCCGCCGTGGCCGCCAGCGCCGCTGAATCCGAGCGCGCGCGCATGGCCGTCGCCCAAGCCGAAGCCGACAAAGCGCATTTGCGCGAACAGTTGCGCGAACAACTCAACGCCGTTCTAGAAACCCGAGAAACCGCGCGCGGCTTGATCGTCAACATGTCCGACGTTTTGTTCGATACCGGCAAATACACGTTGAAGCCCGGCGCCAAAGAGAAGCTCGCGAAAATCTCGGGCATCCTGCTCGGTCATCCGGGACTTCAGCTCGAAGTCGACGGCCACACCGACAGTGTCGGCAGCGACGAATTTAACTTGAAGCTCTCCGAAGAACGCGCGGATGTAGTTCGCTCGTATCTCGTCGCACAGGGAGTGTCGCAAGAAACTGTTTCGGCTCACGGTTTCGGCAAAGATCAGCCCGTCGCGACCAACGAAACGGCGGCCGGCCGCCAGCTGAATCGCCGCGTCGAACTCGTGGTTTCAGGTCCGGCGATCGCCGCCAACGACGTCCCCGCAACGCGCCCCTAAACACGCGCCGTGCAATGGGCGGTGGGCCGCGACGTGCTACTTGGGTCGCGATGTGGATTGTGGGTCGCGGCTTAAGCGCGGCATACGTGCCAAACGAAGGGAGCCTTTGGGCCTGAAGTCTTCCGACGAAGCAAAGACAGTGAGTCGATTTAACCTCAAGACGCGGCCGGCCTCATCGTCAGCCGCGTCTTTTTTCTTTTCACCCCCTGCCCACGGTCGTCTTCCATAGCAATTACTCGTCTAAGTTCAGCGAAATCGATCCGTCTAAGCGCCTAGCTTTCACTTCCGTTTGATGTAGACTTTCGGGGTCGCGCGAACCACAAGAGCATTTTGCGAGCGGGCAAGCAGTTCAAGCATCACGACAGATTCCGCGCGTGAGCCAAGCCAAGGAGTCTTAATGAAACGAAGAGAACTATTGCGGGCAAGCGTCTTCACCGGCGCAGTCGCGGCATTGACGCCCGCGCTGTCGGTCGCAAAACCCGAACAAGACGCCGCGCGAAACTCAGACCAAGCCTCCGAGTTAACTCCCGCACAACGCGGCGTCGACGCCTCCAAGGATCTCTCCGCGCCCGGATGGAAGCCGCTGTTTCTCGACGAACATCAGAACGAAACGCTGATCATCCTTAGCGACATGATCATTCCCGCCACCGACACGCCCGGCGCCAAGGAAGCACAGGTCAACCGTTACATCGATCTCGTGATGGCCGCCGAGACGCACGAGAATCAGCGCGCTTTTCTCAGCAATCTCGCCTACATCGACGGCGAGAGCATGCGCCTTTACAAATCCGCGTTCCGTTACTTGTCGCGCGAAGATCAAGACGATCTGCTGCACACCATGGCCTACCCCAACTCCGGTAGCACCTGGACTGGAGATTCCACCAACACCGACGTCGGCCACACGCACTTCGAACAATTGAAAACGCATATCGGCATCGCCTACTACAACTCGCAAATCGGCATGAAAGAACTCGGGTGGGACGGCGCGTTCGCGCACGGTGAATTCCAAGGCTGCGACCATTCCGAAGGGAAACATTGATGACCTGGGCCTACCTCGATCAGGATCCATTGAAGCAGACGTACGATGCGATTGTTGTCGGTTCGGGCGCGACCGGCGGCTGGGCCGCGAAGCATCTCTCCGAAGCGGGCCTCAAGGTCGCGCTGCTCGAAGCGGGCCGCGCGGTCAACCCCACGGAATTTACCGAGCACACGCCCGCCTACAAACTGAAATATCGCGATCACGATCCCGAAATCGCGCGCACCCGCCCGATCCAGAAGCAGTGCTACGCGTGCATGGAATACAACTACGAATGGTTCGTCAACGACCTCGAAAATCCTTACAGCACGCCCGAAGGCAAACCCTTCACGTGGCAGCGCCTGCGCGTGCTCGGCGGCCGCTCGCTCGTCTGGGGACGCCAGAGCTACCGTATGAGCGACAACGATTTGAAAGCGGCCAGCCGCGATGGTTATGGCGATGACTGGCCAATTTCGTATGCCGACCTGTCTCCGTATTACGACATCGTCGAAAAGTACGTTGGCATCACCGGCGCGAGGGAAGGCAACGAGATGCTGCCCGACGGCCAGTTCCTGCCGCCGATGAAGATGAGCTGCGGCGAAGCGCTCCTGCGCGACAAAGTGAAAGCAAGATTCGGCCGGACCGTGACGATCGGCCGTGCTGCCGTCCTCACGCAGAATCACAACGGCCGCCTCGCCTGCCACTACTGTGGTCCGTGCGAGCGCGGATGCCGCACGTTCTCCTACTTCAGCAGCCCGTTCACGACCGTTGCCGACGCGCAAAATTCCGGCAATTGCATACTCATCACCAACGCCGTCGTCAGCCACATCGACATGGACCGCACTGCGAACAAAGCCAGTGGAGTCACCTACGTTGATCGCTTGACGCGCCAGGTCAAGGAAGTGCGCGGTAAGACCGTCATTCTTTGCGCGCAGGCATTGGAATCGACGCGCATCTTGCTGAACTCGTCGACGCGCGAATATCCCAACGGCCTCGCCAATTCCAGCGGCGCGCTCGGTCACTATCTGATGGATCACGTCGTAGGCGGCGGCGCTTCCGGCGAGCTTGCCGACATGAAAGCTCGTCCCGATGCGAATTCACCCAATCGCCCCAACGGCATCTACGTCCCGCGCTTCCGCAATACGCCTTCGAGCAAGAAACATTCGCAGTTCATTCGAGGCTACGGCTATCAGGGTGAAGGCGGCCCTGGATTCAATTTCGGCGCCGAGGGTTATGGCGTGACGTTCAAGAGCGCCGTGAAAGACGGCGTGTATGGCATCGGGCTCGGTGCGTTCGGCGAATCACTCGCGCGATGGGACAACGTCATCGAAATCGACGAGGGTCTCAAAGACGCCTGGGGTATCCCGGCGTTGCGCATCACGATGACGCACGGCGACAACGAGGCCGCTTTGATGACCGACGCTGCGGCGCAAGCCGCGGAAATGTTGGAGTCGGCTGGCGCTAAAAACATCAAGGTTCAGGCGCGCACCGAAATGCCGGGAATGGCGATCCACGAACTCGGAACGGCGCGCATGGGCAACGATCCGAAAAAATCAGTGCTGAATTCCTTCAATCAAACTCACGACGTGACAAACGTTTTCGTGATGGACGGGGCGAGTTTCGTGTCGTCGGCATGCCAGAATCCGACGCTCTCGATGATGGCGATTACGGTGCGTGCTTGCACGCACCTGGTCGAGCGGTTTAAATCAAACGACGTTTAGTCACCCGCCACTACAAACCAAGTCTTCGCGCGCAGTCGGAAAGAATCTGAGCCTCCCATTCGGGGCGCGCCGCGCTGTGCGGGTGTCTTCGGTCGGTCGGAATCCGGCGGGTTGCGTGCAGGAAGACGGCGGCGGAATGCTTGTAAGCAGGCACCGGATGCCGGAACGCGACGTTGCCCAGATGCTGTAGTGCATCCGACAGCGCGAAATAGGCGGCGTCGCCCGTCTGCCACAAACGATCGCGCTCTGCGAACTTCTCGGGCGCAAATGTAGCCAGTCCAAGCAAATAGTCCGACCCATACTCGATCATGTCGATGCCGAGATCGTTCCCGGTATAAATGCGAAAATCGGGCCGTTGCGCGTCACGCAGATCGAGCCGGCGCACTTCCACCAGCCGATCGAGCGACGAATGCTTCATCCCCTTCATCTCGGGAATGTCGAGCAGCCGCTTCACCATATCGTCGTCAAAAATCTCGCCGTTCGGCGCGAACATTTCCCCGAGCTCGAACCCAAGCACCTCGTCGTGGCCCTTGCACGCCGCCGCGTAAACCGCCGCTTTTTCCGAAGCGCTCTCTCCATGCAGACGCCGCGTCTGAAACAAAATCGGCGTTCCGCCAGCCTTCACGATGTCGTCCATCTGCTTGCGATATAGCGCCGCGACGTCATCGCCTTCTTCGCGCTCGATGTACGCGCCCGCGACGAAGGGCACGCCATCCCCGAGCGCCTCGCGCGTCCAACGTAAAACGTCGCGCTTCTCGGCGTCGCTCAGGTAATTCACGTAGCCGGTGTCCATATTCACGGCGTTTTTCAGCCCGGCCTTCTGCGTCGCGACCAGATGCTTCTGAAACGCCGCCACCGCAACGCGGCCGTCGCTTTCAAACGGCAGCAGCGCCGCCGCGATTCCTTCCACCTTGCGATGCACTTTGGTCCTGGCAATCAACGATTCGATCTTCATTTCTTAGCCTTGGCCGCGGCCAGCTGCGCCATCATCGGGGAATGTTTGTAGTGCGGATCGAGTGGATAGCATCCCGACGGCAATCCGTTTCGCGGAGCTGTCGTGCAATCGCTGAAAGTGCGGCAGATCAATTTGTGCTGGATCGCATGGCCGCGCGCCGCATCTAGCAACACCGCCGGATACGACAGCACCATGCGCCCGAGCCCCACCAGATCGACCCAGCCTTCCCGCACGACGGCCTGCGCCACATTCGGCAGAAAATCCTGCAAATAGCTGTACGCCGTGCCTGTGATGATCAATTCAGGAAATTCCCGCTTTAATTCACGAGTCGCGTGCAGTTGCCGCGCGACTCCGACGAGCGGATCCTCCGGCGGCTGATAACCATCTGACGGCGGGTACAGCGCCGGTCGCTGAACGTGTGGATTGTAGTACGGGCTTCCCGCAGTCAAATTCACCAACCTAATCCCCAACTCTTGCAGCAACGTCAAAAACTGAACCGTCTCCGTCAGGTCGTACTGCGTCGGATTCTGCGCGTCGACGCCGAATCCCCATCGATAGGGAATGAGTCCTTCGAGCGATTCGGGAATTCCCGGTCCCGTCTTTCCGCCAGACGACTGCGACGGATCAGGATGAAACGGCACGATGTCGAATGCCGACAGCCGCACCCCGATTTTTAGTCCAGGCGCAGTGCTGCGAATCCCTGCGACAACCTCGCGCAAGAATCGCGTCCGATTCTCAAAGCTCCCGCCGTATTTTCCCGCTCGCGTGTGCGCGCTAAGAAATTCGTGCCCCAAATATCCGTGGCAATGCTTCACGTCGACAAAATCAAATCCCAATTCTTGAGCAACCTTCGCGGCGCGAAGAAAATCCTCGATGATCCCTTCGATCTCGCCGTCGGTCAGTACAGGATAGTCGTCGGCCAGCTTCAATCTCCGATCGAGAATCGGGTGCCGGTACAAAATCTTCGGCTCGGGTTTGCCGTGCGTGTTCGGACGGCAATATCGTCCCGAATGCGTGAGCTGCAATCCAACCACCAATCCATCGTCCGAGCCCATCACAATCCGATGCTCGTCCAACAACACCGAGAGCATTCGCGCCAATCCCACGCGCGTATGCGGCGCGATTACCACCTGATTCGGATTCGCGCGCCCCGCATGTGAAACGGCTACCGCTTCGCCACCCCAGATCAACTTCGCACCACTCTGCCCGAAGCGTTGCCAGCGTCGCACCGTGCTGTGGGTCGGGGTTCCGTCCGGCGAGCCGTCCCATCCCTCCATAGGATTCACAGCGATGCGATTGCCGATTTTTATCCCGCCGCGTTCCACCGGAGACAGCAGCGAGGATTGCACACCTGTCTCGATGTTCGTGTCGGCCGGAAGCGACAACCCCAGCGCCTGCAAATGCTCCCGAAATTTCTCAACCGTCTTGACGGTTCCGAGCCGCAAGATCGGCAGCGACGTACTCATTCGATGGCCCCTGTTTTGGCAAATCCGCAGTTTCAGCGGCGCCGCCGGACGCGACGCGCACCCGCAACCGCGAACTTTGCGAGGAAATGCACTGACAGCACTACTCCGACGGCGGAAAGACCGCGAAGAGCACCAACGTCAACGCCGGCAACAGGCCGCGCTTCACTACCAGCGAAGGTACGTCACGATCAGCGTCGCTTCTTACGCGAGAGCATGCAAATAGGCGTAGTCGATCTTGATCGCTTCCAGCGCGGGCGTCGTGGTAAACGGCGGCTCCTGCTCGACGTAATACAACTCCACTTCCGTCTTCTTCGCCGCCACAAAAATCGGCTTGTAGTCGATGTGTCCGTGCCCAAGTTCCGCCGGCTTGGGCCGCAAGTCTTCGGCCAATCCCGTCGATGGCGCGTCGGTCGGATGAAAATCCTTGATGTGCAGCAGGCGATACCGTTTCGGATATTTCGTCAGGTACTCCGCCGGATCGTGTCCCGCCGCAACCATCCAGCCGCAATCCAGTTCAAATTTCACGAGCGATGCGTCCGTTTCCTTCAGGATGACGTCGTAGCCGACCGCGCCTCCCGGCTGCGGTTTAAACTCGAAATTGTGATTGTGATACGCGAATTGCAGACCCGCCGCTCTTGCTTGCTCGCCCATTTTATTGCAGCGCTCCGCGATGGCCTTGTAGTCGTCGAGCGTAAATGCCGAAAGCTGCGCCATCAGTGCCTTCATATCCGGTTTTCCCGCTGCCGGAGGCTTCGGAAAGGTCACCGACGAAATCACATACCGCGCGCCCATTTCCTTCACGTAGGGAATCGCTTCTTCCAGCCCGCCAAACCCCATGTGCATCGCCTGGCAACGCAATCCCACCGCGTCGAATGACTTCTTCATGTCGGCGGCGGTCTTCTTTGGCGAAACCCCGGCCTCGACTTCTTTGTAGCCGATCGCGGCGACCTGCTTCAGCGTGCCGTCGTAATCTTTATCGAGTTCGGCGTTCACCGTGTACAGTTCCAACCCGATCGGCTTGCCCAGCGGATTCGCGGCCAGCCACGATGGCATGCTCAGGTCCAGCGCTGTTGCTGCCAACGTTCCGCCGCTCACAGCCAGAAAATCTCGTCTTGAAGGTGCCATGGTGACCTCCCCTGTTGCTTCCGAATCTCGATGACGTATCGATCCGCCAGATTGTATCCGAGTTTTGTCGCTTCCGCGCGCCGAACCGCGGCCTGAACGCCCCGGCGCCGTCGCACGTTTGTACGATCGCAAAGTCGGACGGTCCGGCTTACAAAACCTCGGCACGCGCGTCCATACAAGTTGCTCGCGATTTGCTTTCCGGATACGGACGCGGTACTTTCGGCGGCGGTTCGCGCGCAAACGTAAGCCGTCTCATTCGCATGCAAACTTCGCGGCCGCCGATCACACAGGAGATATTCTCGATGCGTACATTCCGCTCTCAGCTTGGACTCTGCGTCGCGCTCATCATGCTGTTTGGTCCGCAACTGCGCGCGCAAACCAAAGACGACGCCAAGTCGGAAGTGATCAAGACGGAGATCGAGAAAGCCGATTCCGCCAAGCCCGCCGACTTCAAGCCTGAACAGCAAGCCAGCAAAGGTTCTGTCGCGATCGGCGGCGTCGCGATTCCGTATGACGCATACGCCGGAACGATTGTCGTGCATCCCAAAGGCTACGACGACGTCGTGCAAAATCGAGACCCCAACGACAAATCGCTCCAGGCGCAAGCCAGCATGTTCTACATCGCGTACTTCAAGTCCGACACGAAAGGCGCGCCACGCCCTGTCACGTTCCTTTACAACGGTGGTCCGGGTTCGTCCACGGTATGGCTGCACATGGGCGCGTTCGGCCCGCGTCGCGTCGTCACGGCGGACGACACGCATACGCCCGCGGCGCCGTACTCCGTCGTCAACAATGACTTCAGCTTGCTTGACGCGAGCGATCTGGTTTTTGTCGACGCGCCCGGCACCGGTTTCAGCCGCATCGCAGGCAAAGATCGCGAGAAGGCCTTCTACGGCGTTGACGCTGATGCCGAAGCCTTCGGCGATTTTATCGTGCAGTTCCTCGCGAAATACGGGCGCTGGAATTCGCCAAAATATATGTTCGGCGAAAGTTATGGCACAACGCGTTCCGCCGTTCTCTCGAACGTTCTTGAAACCGAACGCTCGGTCGACTTCAACGGCGTCATCTTGCTTTCGCAAATTCTGAATTTCGACGCCAGCGCCGACGCACCGCAATTCAACCCTGGGGTCGATCTCCCGTATCAGCTTGTTCTGCCGACCTATGCTGCGTCGGCTTGGTATCACCACAAGCTGCCCGGCGCGCAGCGCGATCTGCCCGGCTTGGTCGAAGAGGTCGAACGCTTCGCGATGGGCGACTACGCTCTCGCGCTCGGTGCCGGCGGGGCACTCAAGCCCGACCAGCGCAAAGCCATCGCGGAAAAACTGCATCAATACACCGGACTGCCCGTCGAGTACATCGAGAAGTCTGATCTCCGCATCAACGCCGGGCAGTTCGAGAAAAACTTACAAAACGACAGCGACATGACCACGGGTCGGCTCGACACGCGATTCTCGGGACCGACATTCGATCCGCTCAGCAAGGAGGCCGAATACGATCCGCAGTCGGCCGCGATCGGTTCAGCGTATGTTTCCGCGTTCAATGATTACGTTCGCAAGGAGCTGAAGTTCGGCGAGAATCGCGAATACAAACCCGAGATCGATATCTGGCGATCGTGGAATAATTTGCATCAACCTCCAGGCGCTCCGATCGCCCTTCCTCAATCGGCCAACGTGATGATCGATTTGGCGATCGCGATGAAGTACAACCCGAATCTCAAGGTTTTGCTCAACGCCGGCTACTTCGACCTCGCGACGCCGTTCTACGAAGGCGTCTACGAAATGCAGCACTTGCCGATTCCGCAAAAACTACAGAGCAACATCGAATTCCAATTCTACGAATCGGGCCACATGGTTTACGCGCATCAAGCCGCGCTGAAATCGCTGCATGACAACGTCGCCGCGTTCATCCACAAAACTGAAAAACGCCAAGAGTAAGTAACCGATCTCCTACGCCTGTTTCCGTCGTTGCGGGTGAGGTGACGTCGATCTTCGAGCCCGTCTTGTCGGAATGAATCTGCATTTGGCCGTCGAGTTGGCGGATGCGTTCGCGCATTCCGCGGAATCCTACGCCTGAGGCTTTGGTGCGAGTTTCCGCGAGCCTTTCGGGTGGGATTCCGCGCCCGCTGTCTTGAACGGTCGATGAATCTTGTCGCCGCGATCAATCTGGATTTCCGCCGTTTTGCTTCCGCATGGGCGATGAACGTTGGTGAACGCTTCCTGGACGACGCGGAACATTACGAGCCCGATTTCGCGCGAGTGGCGCTGAAAGCCCTCCGGAATCTCCAGTTGGATATCGATGCCGCCGCGTTCGACCAGCCCTTCGACACACCATCGGGGCGCTCGGCCAAAACTTTATCGTCGAGCATCGGCGTGATCAGCCGGCAGGAAGTTGTGCGAATTTCCTGGCGGATCTGGCGAACGAGTTCGAGGCTTTTGGTAATGAGTGCCGTCTCTTTGTCGTTGCGGGTAACCTGTCACATACGTGATGTAACAGTATTGGATGTGACGGTGATTCGAAGGGATTGCGGTAAGGCGTTGGGAGGAAAGGGGTACAGCGCGGTGGGCGGCTACGGTGTACAGAAGCGGCGGGTAATTAGGACTATGGGGAGGCCGATGCAGAAGAAATGGATGACCAAGCCGATGACGGTGAATTTGAGGTTGAAGTGGGGCAAGCCGATGCGGGAAAGGGGGAGGACGACGTATTGCATCGCGAAGTAGACGATGGTGCCCCAGAGGGCGGCGGAGAGGAGGATGTTGCGGTGGAGGAATGGGAGGTTGCGGCTGAGGGCGAAGTAGATGGCGGCGGCTCCTAGGGCGATGACGTAATGGCAGAGAAGCCCGAGGGCCGCGGTGGCGTTGCCGCCTGCGTAGGCGGCCTGGCGGCCGAGGATGCCGGCGGAGATGCCCTGGAGCAGGCGGATGGGGGTGAGGGGGAGCATGGAGCAGTAGACGAGTAGAGCGGCGGTGATGTCGCAAGTACCTGCAAGTAGGCCTGCGAGGAGGATGGTTTTGGGCGCGGAGGTGTAGGGCATGGTGAGGAGAGGATACGCTCTTTTATTCGGACGGGGGAGAGGGGGAAGGGTGAGGTGAGGGGCGAACGAGTTGTTTGGGCAGTTTCATGATTGGGTGGCAAGACGCGTCGCCTGAGGTTCTTCGGCCATCCTTGTCGGATGCCCTCGGAATGACCATGCGTTGTCGGGAAGGACGTTGGGGGTGCCGGGGCGGTGCTTGGGAGAATGCGGGGCGTGGTGAACGGGCACAGGCAGGAGTGCCTGTGCGGATGGGAAATGCTTGACGGCACATGCGTGAAGGACTAGGCTCGCGGCAATTCGTCGAGGGCCCTCATGCAACCTTTCCCTGGGGCCATACAAAAAATTAGAGAAACGTGCGCGCGTTGTGCGCGGGGTGCTTTGCTGCACTCACCGTGTTTGCTGCGTTCGAACGCGTCGCGGGGCGTCGATGCACGGTCGTTTTTTTGTGTCTTCACGCATTCCGCTGCTGCGAAAACCCTCCTGTCATTCCTCGTTTGTGCTGTGCTGAGTTGCGCGTTGGTTTCGACATCAAATGCGGCCGCCCGCGCTGTTTACCCAACGGACGGGGCGGATATTCCTTGCGGGGTGTCGGGGTGCGAAGTGGGGCAGGGGCAGGATTCGGGGTCGAAGGCGGGGGAGTTTTTCGGGAATGGGGCGGAGATTGCGGTGATTGTGCATGATGCGGAGGGAGAGCCGATTTCGTCTTCGGCCATGGTGCGGTTGCTGCGTGATGGGTCGATTCCTAGTGGGCAGGGGTCCACTTCGCATGGGCGGGTGAATTTTGTGGTGACGAGTTTGGGGGAATTTACGGTGGTGGTGGAACCGGCGGGCGCGGCGAGCGTGCAGAAAGAGGTGTCGGTGCGGATGGCGGGACGGACGCAGGTGGACGTGTTTTTGACGAAGGGGACCGGGCAGCCGGGCGGGACGGGGCACACGGTCGCGTTGGCTGCGGGCGCGAGCGGGCGGCCGATATTGGCGCCGAAAGCCCAGGAGGCATTTGACAAAGGATTGAAGGCCCTGAGCGCGGACAAGATGAGGGATGCGGAGAAATTTGTTGGCGAGGCGGCGCGGCTGGCGCCGGGGCATCCCGATGTTTTGTACGTGCAGGGAGTTTTGTATTTGAAGATGCGGAATTTTGAGCTGGCGCAGGCGGCGTTAGAGAAGGCGACGCAGATCGATCCGGGGCACGCGCGCGCGTTTGCAGCGCTGGGGATGGCGCTGTCGGATCAAGGCAAGAACGATGCGGCGATCGCGGCGTTGAGGGAGGCGAAACGATTGGATGCGGTGGGCGTGGGATTTGAGGCGGAGTGGGCGCTGGGGCGGGCGTTGTATGCGTCGGCTCGGTATGACGAGGCGTTGGCAAGTTCGCGGATGGCGTTGGAGGAGGCGCATGGAAAGGCGCCGGAGATTTCGCTGTTGGAGGCGCAAAGTTTGACGGCGGTGGGGAAGTATGAGGAGGCGGATTCTGTGTTGAAGGTGTTTTTGCGGGAGCATGGGGATCGGGCGGATGCGGGGAAGGCGCGGAGGTGGTTGGAGGGGTTGGAGAAGATGATGCGGGAGCGGGGGGAGGAGGCGAAGAGATAGGAGGCGGCGATTTCGCGAAAAAAACGGCACGGCGATTTGTGTTTGGGAAGAGGGGGTTGAGTTGAGGTTTTTCGGGCATCCCGCGTCGCTGCGCCCGTACCTGATGGGCGACGGACGCGACTTGACGGCGCGGGAGCGTTTTATTCGGAGCGGGTTAGGGCTTGAAGTTGGGCTTCCAGGGCTTGATTGTATTGGCGTTCGATCTGGAGTTCGGTTTGAAGCTTTTTCACCAGGAGATCGAGGCGCGCGATTTCGGCGCGGAGTTTGGCGGCGTCGGGGCCCGCGGTGCGCGCCGGGGATTGAGCGGGCGGCTGCGCGGTGTGTGACGGATAGCCGGGATTGGACTGCTGACCAGGGAATCCGTGTGATGGCTGGCCCGGGTGAGAGGGATACGCCGGCTGCGACGGACGCGCTGCGTTTTGCGCCGGCGGATTGGACTGAGAATCTTGTGCTGGCTGATTCGCGAAGACTGGCGCGGGAGTGAACGCATCGGCCAAAGCGCGGGGCCAGGCGCTTTCGGGCGCGGCCGAATTGGCCGTGGCGTTGGATGGAGCGAGCTGCAACACGTGCGGTTGCGGAACTTGCTGCGGCGGTGGCGGCGCGAAAAGGCTGGAGAGCGTCGCGGGTGATTGCGTTGGCGCGGGCGGCTGCGAAAGGCCGGGCAGCGTTGGGCGCTCTGGTGCGACGGACGGCGGCGCCGCGGATTTGGGATTGAGCAGGGTCTTTACGCGGCCGATGAGTTCTTGCGGCTGAAACGGCTTACGGATTAATTCGTCGGCTTTGACGCTGACGGCTTTGTCGGCGACTGTCTTGTTGACGACACCGGACATCAGGATTACGGGGATGTGGCTGAATTTGTCGTGCTGCTTGATTTGCGTGCAAACGGAGTAGCCATCCTGGTCGGGCATGATGACGTCGGTGATGACGGCGTCGGGCGGATTCTGCTCGAACTGGCCGAGCGCAGAGGCGGCGTCGGCGCAGGTGATGACGTTGATGCTCTCGCGGCGGAACGCGATCTTGATGACCTCGCGCATGGTGGCGGAGTCGTCGATGAAATAGACGGTAAGCGTCTTTTTAACGGACGCTTCCGTGAATGGTGGCAATGCCATCGTTTCGCTCATTGGGCTTCCTTGTCGGCGAGATCCGCCGGGGTTTCTTCCACGATGTGACGGGCGGCTAGTTCCATCAGAATTTTTTCGAGGAGCGAAATTTCTTCTTCCTGTTCCTGGGCCATGGGGACGATGTCGGTGGTGGTGTTTTCCTGCTCGGTGACCGGCGAGGTCTCGGTGTAGCCGGAGACGGAATCGTCTTCGAGCGATGGAGCGCCCGCAGTCGAGCCTTCCACGGACGGTTGATCCGAGGTGGCGCTCGGTTGTTCCAGTTGCTGCGCAGGCCCGAAATCCTCTCGCGGGATCAGGCTTTCCTCGCCTTCGACGGGCTCGACGTGTTGGTCTGCGTGATATTCGATTGCTTGCTCGGAGTATTCGTTGGACGGCTGCCCATTTCGAATTTCGGCATCGTCCTTGGATGCTACAGGGACTTCGTGAACCGGATCGGGCGCGGTTTGGAACGAATTGCTTTCCAGCTGCTGCGGCGCAGCTTCGAAAACTTCCCTCGAGATAGCTGGCGATTCGTGCTCGGATGCCTCGGCTTGCGGGGCGTCATTGATCGGCGGATTTACGCCGAGTAAATCGTCCAGCACAGTTTTGGCTTCGGTCTCTGCGCTGTCTCTGACGCTGTTGGAACTCTCGTCGTACTCGCGCATGGCGTCAAGCATGAGATCGGTGGCGGAGCGGAGAACGGTGTGGCGCGGCGTGATGGCGCCGTAGACGAATTTGTAGACGCCTTCGCCGCCCTGGATGCAGCTTTTCACAATGTGGATGACGGCTTCGTCGCCGAAGAGGCTGCCGCACTCGGCGTGCGTGATGTTTCCGGCGTCGAAAAACAGAACGGCGTCGGTGGCGCCAGCGTTGATGTGAAGTGCGCCGGTTTGGTGCGCGTGACCAAGCATTTGCAAGACACCAGGAAGATCGTGGTGCGTGAGGCTGCCGCTGAGGCTCGTGTCGGCCTGCGCGAGCATTTGCGTGGGCTGAAAGCCTTCGGCCTTGCTGATGATGATGTTGCGAATGTGCGCGGCGATGACCGCGGGTTGGCGCTGGCGGTCGATGTAGTCGTCGCAGCCGGCCTGGAACGCCTCCATGAGAGCGCGCTGGCTGCCGTCACCGAGCGCGATGATGGGGAGCGCGGCGTTTTTAGCGTCGGCGTGAATGATGCTGGCGATTTCGTGCGCGCCCATGCCGCGCATGTTGGTGGCGCAGACGACGGCGGTTGGCGTGTCGTATTCGAGCGTGGTGAGCGCGAACTCGGGTTGCGTGCTCGCGAGGACCTGGAAGCCTTCTTTTTTCAGTGCGTCGCTGAGGCGCTTGGAGAAGTAGACGTTGCTGTCGATCAGCAAAATTTTGGGCACGCGCGCGGTTTGGGTCATGAGAAGGCTTCCTGTCGGACGGTGTTCGCAGCGGGCGCGGAGAGAGACGCGGAGCTGGGACCCGGAGTCAGCGCGTTGAGATTGAGGACTTCGATGACGTCACCGTCGTGCGAGAGCCAGCCGGCGACGTGGGGCAAGTCGGCTGCGCTGGCGGGAATCATTTCGGCGGAGATGAGTTCGCAATCGCCGGTGACGGGGAGCGCGATCCACTCGGTGCCGGCAGTGTAGCGACGCTGTGCGATGAGATAGAAGCGGCGCGACGTTAGTTTTTTGCCGATAAGGCGCGCGGCGACGTCGATGACCGGGACAATGCGGCCGCGGCGGAGGATCACGCCCTCGATTTCATTCGTCTGATGCGGAAAGCGGAAGATGCGGCTCGGGGCGACGAGTTCCGCGATGTCACCTGCGGAGACGGCGAAGCGGCGCTCGGAAAGGCGGAGGAGGACGAAGGATTCGGATTCGTTGAGCGGGTTCATTGGAGGGGCCTCGCGGAATCGGATGGGACGGATACGCCGTCGAGAGAGGATGGACTTGAGATCGAAGACCCAGGGTCAAACACCGAACCCGGGGCACCCTCGGAAACAGCAACGTCTTCGCCGGTTGGTGTTACGGCGGGATCGAGGGCGGAGTCCAGGGAGAAAAGTTCGTCGGGCGTTAGGAAGCCTTCGGGCTTCACTACGGGGATCACGGTTTGATCGATGGCGGTTAGGCCGCGGTACCAGTTGCGCTCGTCGTTGCAGAAGGCCTGGGGCAGAGCCTGGAGGCGCGACATCGTGGTCATCTTTTCGATGCCGTCTACCAGAAGCGCCGTACGCGTGCGGCGAAGAACGAAGACCAGAGCGGCGGGCGACGGCGGAAGGTTGAAGTGTAAGGCGCCATTGACGACGTAGAGATGGTGTTCGCCGCGTAGCACCGTGTGGCGAACTTTTCGGATTTCGGAGTGGCTGATTTCGCGGGCCGAGCCGGCGAGCGTGTCGACGCTGCGGACTTCCTGGACGGACGCGGAAGATACGGCGAACAACTGGCCGCTGATGCGGAACAGGATGATCTGCTCGGTGCGAACGGGCTCAGCTTTTACGGGAGCGGGGAGTCGCATTATTTCACTCCGACCGGGGCGTTTGCTCCCACTGGCGCGATTTTACCGAGGCCGATGACGCGTTTCTCAATGGCGGAGTAGATGTCGTCGATGCCGAGAATTTGTTCGACGTCGGCGGCTTTGATGGCTTCGGCGGGCATGCCGAAGATGACGGACGTGGCTTCGTCCTGCGCGATGACCAGACCGCCTGCGCGGCTGATGGCCTTGGCGCCGGCCGCGCCGTCGTTGCCCATGCCGGTGAGGACGACTCCGATCGTCATCGGACCCGCGAAAGCTGCGGCGGATTCCATGGTGACGTCGATGTTGGGCAGATAGCCGTTGATACGGCCGGAAGTCGAGTCGAGCTGGATGCGGCCGGTCGCGGTGATGCGCAGGTGCTGGCCGCCCGGGCAAATGTAGAGCGTGCCGGGCTGAACGGGTTCGTTGGCTTCAGCTTCTTTGACGCGGATGCCGGTGAATTCGGCGAGCTGCGCGGCGTACTGCGTCGTAAAGGAAGCAGGCATGTGCTGCACGAGGAAAACGGCAGCGGGGAAGTCTCGGGTGAAGCCGGGAGCGAGACGCATGACCGTTGCGGGGCCGCCGGTGGAGGCTCCCAGGACGACGACGGGAAAGCGCTGATCGTGTTGGCTTTGAGATGCGGTCGCTTGGCGTTGCACTGGGGCGGCTGGCGCGGACTTCGTGGCGGCGGATGCTGGGTTGCTGTGAACGTTCTGAACCGTGGTGGCGAGGCGCGACGCAGTCCGCACGACGCGAACTTTTGCGGACATGCGAACTTTGCGCAAAAGATCTTCGCGCACGCTTTGCATGTCGAGATCGATGCCGCTCGATGGCTTCGCGACGAATTCGATGGCGCCGAGTTCGAGGGCTTTGAGGGTGCTGTCGGCGCCTTCGCGGGACTCGGAACTGACGATGACGATCGGGCGCGGGTTTGTGGTCATGATCTGCGCGGTCGCCTGGAGTCCATCCATGTGGGGCATGTTGATGTCCATGGTGATGACATCGGGCTTGAGCGACTCGGCGAGCGTGACCGCTTCACGGCCATCTTTTGCCGTGCCGACGACTTGAAGCTGATCGTCGGAGTTGAGGATGGTCTCGAGGACTTTGCGCATGAACGCGGAGTCGTCCACGATCATGACACGATACTTTTTGGGCGCGACGGGAGGCATGTTTGTCTATGCGACCGTGAGTGGTCGCGTTGCCTCCAATCCGATGAGTTGTTCGACAGCGGCGATGAGCTGATCTTCCTGCACAGGCTTGGTGAGGAAGGATGTAGCGCCTTCCTTTATGGCGCGATCGCGATGCTTTGCGCCTGCGCGCGAGGTGACGACCATCACGGGGATGCGGCGCGTCTGCGGATTCTGGCGCAGCTGGACCATCAATTCGTAGCCGGTCATGCGCGGCATTTCGAGGTCGGTGATGACGAGATGGCAGCCATGCTGGGCGACGAGTTCGGCGGCTTCGAGGCCGTCGGCGGCAAGCTTTACGCGGTAGCCGTTTTTCTCGAGCATGCGTCCGACGAATTTGCGGACGGAGATGGAGTCGTCGGCGACAACGATGACGCGTTCGTGTTCGACGCGATCGATGGCGTCGGTGGGGATCGTGCCGCGTGCGATGGCTTCGGAGCCAGGAGCGAAGACGCGGGCGGCGCTGGCGCTGGCTTGCAGCGTGCGGCGTTCGTTGGGCTCGGCGGCGACCATGCGGTTGAGATCGATGAGCAGAATCAGGCTGCCGTCGGGCGCGATGGTGGTGCCGGGGAAAAGTTTTACGCGGCGCAAGTATTCACCGAGGTTCTTGATAACGATTTCATCTTTGCCGAGGACTTCTTCGACGACCAGGCCGATCTGGCGGTTCCCGGTGTTGGCGACGACCATGCGGAAGTAGCCGTTGATGGCTTCGAGCGGCGGGAGGCCGAGGTACGAGTCGAGCCGGACGACTTCTGTGACGACATCGCGGACTTTCGTCAGGAGCTTCCCGCCAACGTCTTCGATTTCGTCGGCGCGGATGCGGCGGATTTCTTCGACGACCGCGAGCGGGAGGGCGAAGCTGACGCCACCGCAGCGAACGAATAACGCGGGGGAGATGATGAGCGTCAGTGGAACTTTCAGGGTGAACTTCGTGCCCGCGCCGGGCGTGCTCTGGATTTCGACTTCACCGTTGAGGGCGTTGAGATTCGCGCGGACAACATCGAGACCGACGCCGCGGCCGGCGAGCTCGGTTTTCGAGTGCGCGGTCGAGAAGCCGGGATGGAAGAGCATTTCGCGGAGATCGCGCTCGGTGAGGCGATCCGCGGTGTCGTGCGAAACGAGGCCGCGCTCGATGGCAGCGTGCTTCACGCGTTCGTAATCGATGCCGCCGCCGTCGTCTTCCACTTCGATGTAGATGTGGTTGCCGCGGTGGTAGGCGCGGAGCGAGACGGTGCCGATTTCGGACTTGCCTGCGTCGCGGCGCGCGTCGGAGCGTTCGATGCCATGCGCGACCGAATTGCGGACGAGGTGGACGAGCGGGTCGGAGATCTGCTGGATGATGTTGTTGTCGAGCTCGGTCTCGTTACCGACGAAATTGAGATCGACCAACTTGCCTGCGGATTGAGCGGCGTCGCGGACGGCGCGGGACAAGCGGGAATAAAGAGTACCGATGGGCACCATGCGGGCGGCGGTGAATTCGTCCTGCAGGTGGTGCGCAAGCTTGGTGAATTCGTCGATGTCGCCTTCGACGCGGCCGATGTAGCCCTCGAGCTGCGTGAGAACTTCGTTCACGTCGGCGGAAATTTCGGCCATGGAACGCGAGAGGATGTTGAAGTCGTCGTAGCGATCCATCTCGAGTTCGCTGAAGTCGTCGAACATGCCGTCGCCTGCGGCGGCGCTGGTGAGGCGCTGAGGAGTCGTGGCGCTTTGCCAGGAGGAGAACGTGCGCGACGAACTGATGCGGTTGAACTCGTACTTTTCTTGGAACTCGTTCACTTTCCCTTGCAGCCGTTCTTTCGAGAAGCTGAGCGTGTCGACGAGTTTTTCGAGTTCGGAGACCCGACCGACCATGCGAGTACGATTGATGACCAGCTCGCCGACGGTGTTCATCATACGGTCGAGGCGTTCGAGCGCGATGCGAACGGATTTCGCAGCTTGTGCCGGGGCTGCTGGCTGCTTGATCGCTTTGCGTGCGTGAGTCGGCGGAGCGAGTTCGTTGCCGTGAAGTGGCTGCTCGAACGAATCGGCTGCGACGAACGCGTCGTCGGCGGCTTCTTCGATTTCAACCGGCGCGAATTCGGCGATGCGGTTGAGCAGGGAATCGACGGCGTTGCGCATTTCAGATTCGTCGGTCCATTGCTGATGCAGGGTTTTCTTCAGGACGTCAACGGATTCAAGGCAGAGATCGACGACGGCGGGCGACGGCTCGATTTCGCCGTCACGGAGGCGGCCGATGAGGTCTTCGACGCGGTGGGCGATTGCGCCCAGGCGCTTGAGGCCAACTTGCGCCGCGGATCCCTTGACGGTGTGAATCGCGCGGAACAGACGATTGATCTCTTCGGGATTGTTGTTGCCTTCGAGCGAGATGAGGCAGTCGCTGACAACTTGAAGGTGTTCTTCGGCTTCGGGCTGGAAGAACTCGAGAATTTCAGGGCCGACTTCGTCATCGAGCGGCAGGGCGTCAAAGTAGGAGCCGGTGACTCCTGCTTGCGGGGTGTCGATGATCGCTGATTCGTCGACGGCCTTGTGGCGTTCGAAATCGACGGGGGCGGGCTCGGCTGGGAAGGCGAAGCGATAGCGCTCTTTGAACGATGCGATGTCTTCGACGTTTTCCTTGCCGGTGTCGCTGATTTCGAGTAAGTCGGTTTCGAGCAGCGAAATACCGTCGGAGAGAAATTCGGTCAGTGGGCCGTGCAGATCGTCGCCGAGAGTGGCGTTCAGCGAATATTGGAAGACGTGCGCGAGCTTGCCTGCGATTTCGGAGAAGCGCGGAAAGCCGTAGCTGGCCGATGTGCCGCTCAAAGTGTGGGCGGCGATGTAGAGGCGCTCGAGATCTTCGCGGCGCGGTGAGATTTCCTGCAGCACGCTGACATACTCGCGCAAATACTGAAGATGCTCGGAAGCTTCCTGGAGAAACAGTTCGACGGCTTCGCGGTCGGGCATGCTCACGCGGCTCCTCCTTCCAGCACGAGTTCGGTTTTCTGGAGCTCTTCCGCCGTCGGCTTGCGGTAAAGAATGCAATCGTTGAGAACGATGGCCTGAAATTTAACCGGCATCTTCGAGATCGATTCGGAATGACCGAGGAAGAGATAGCCGCCGGGTTCGAGGCTGTCGTAAAAACGCTGGACCAGGGAACGGCGCCGCTCTTCGGTGAAGTAAATCATCACGTTCATGCAAAAAATCAGGTCCATGCGGCCGACGTACACCGCGGAGGCGAGATTCATTTGCGTGAAGGTGATCATTTTCTGGATCCGCGGCTTAACTTGATAGCCTTCCTTCGTTTCCGTAAAGTGCGTCGCGAGCTGCTTTCCGTTGACGCTGGCGATTGCGCGCCCCTTGTACACGCCGCGCTCTGCCTGCTTCAGCGCGTTCCGGCTGACGTCGGTAGCGAGAATTTCGAGCTTCCACGAGTCAGCGAAAGAAAGCGCATCGGCAATGGTGATCGCGATCGAATAGGGTTCCTCTCCGGTGGAACATCCGGCGCTCCAGACACGCAGAGTGCGCGGGTTCTTCCAGAACTTTTTCGTGTGCAGCTCGGGCAAGAGCCGCTTCTCAAACGCGTCATAGACACCGGGATACCGGAAGAACGAGGTTTCCTGGGTCAACAAACGCTCGAGCAACGCCTCATACTCGACATTCGTCTTGCGCATGAGGCGGAGTAGTTCGGTGCCGCCCGCGAGCCTTTTCGCGACGATGTGTTCGCGCACGCGCGTCGAGAAAAAACGCTCGCGCGACTCATCGAAGCAAATGCCCGTCCGCTCTTGAATCAGCATGCGGATCTCACTCAACTCGTGCTCGCTCAAACGGACCGCAGGTCCCTGGCGTTCGCTCATCGTGGTCACGTTTTCGGCTCCGGAGACATCCTGGTCCCACTACGTCCCACAGCGGGGAATCCGCGGGCGACCGGAGCAGAGAATCCGTTTCTCTAACGCGCTATCGCGTTGCGCCTACTGGAACCGGGTGCCGTTCGGATTCTTCGGCGACGCCGGCGCCCTGTTTGGCCGCACGGAACTGTGCGAGCCCTTCGTTGAGCTGATCGGAAAGCTTGACGAGCTGGCTGACGGTTGCGACCGTGCCGCGGGTGCCTTGTGAGGTCTGGCGCGTGATGCTCGAAATGATCTGCATCGCGTGAGCAACACCTTCGGTGCCGCGCACCTGCTGTTTGGAAGCGAGTGAAATTTCCTGCACAAGTTCGGCAGACTGGCGAACGACGCTCGAAATCGCATCGAGAGCGCGTCCGGCCTGATCGGCGAGGGTGGCGCCGCCTTCCACTTCCTTGGTGCCTTCTTCCATGACCACGACCGCTTCGTTTGTCTCGGCCTGAATCGCCTTGATGAGGGCTGCGATGTCTTTCGTCGCGCTGCGTGAGTGTTCGGCCAGCTTTCGAACTTCGTCGGCGACGACCGCGAAACCGCGGCCAGCCTCACCGGCGCGAGCGGCTTCGATCGCCGCGTTGAGAGCGAGCAAGTTGGTCTGCTCGGTGATGTCGTTGATGACGTTGATGATTTCCGAAATTTCCAGGGAACGATCGCCGAGCGACTTGATCTTCTTGGCGGTCGCCTGCACGGAAGCGCGGATGCGTTGCATGCCTTCGAGCGTGTCGCGAACGGCGCGGTTACCCTGTTCGGCGGCGTCGAGAGCGCGGCGCGCGGCTTCGGCGCTGGCTTCGGCGTTGTTCGACACCTGTTTCATCGAGACCGTGAGTTCTTCGACGGCGCTCGACGTGTTGGTGATTTCTTGATCCTGCTGGGTCGCGCCGGCCTGCATTTCGTCGGCGGCGACGAGAATGTTGTTTGAGCATGCGGTGACTTCCATCGCGGCCTTGCGCACGCGCTCGAGAACCTTGGTGAAGTTGTCGAGCATGTAATTGATGGAGTCGGCCACGTTGCCGAGCGCGTCGTTGGTGACCTTACCGCGAAGGGACAGATCGCCGCGCGCAACCTGGTTGATGACGGTCAGCAATTCGGTGATGCTGCGCTGAAGATTTTCGTTCGCTTCCTGGTTGCTGGTGGCCTTCGAGACCTTGGCGACGGCTCGATTGAGGTTCTCGGCGATGTAACCCAGCTCATCCTGGGAGTGGACTTCAACACGGGCGCGGTTGTCGCCTGCGGCGAAGCGCTCGGAAAATTCTGCGAGCTGCTGCACCGGGTTCAACAGCGCGGCACCCAGCCGCCAGGCGAGGAACAAAGCCATGCCCAGGGCGAGCGCCGCGGCGATCAATACCGAGCCGCTCGCGCCGCTCGGCAATGCGCCGAAGTCGAGGATCGATGCTCCGCCCGATTGACGGCCGGCGCTGTACGCCAGGCCGAGCACGGAAAACAGCACAACACCGTTGGCGGCTACGAGCGTCCAGATTGTAGAACTGAGTCGCGATTTCATGCCTTCCTCCAAATCTTCCTTCGGCCGGCGCCCGCTTGCATCCAGGCACCGCCGCAAATCTCAAATGCTTGGTCCAGGAAATACCTCGAGCAATTTCCTGAGATCGATCAACAGAGCCAATCGATCTTCATGGCGCAGCATGCCGGTGCAGTGCGGTACGTTCTCGGGCGCCTGTTCCAGCAGATCCTCGGTGGTGACGGAATATGTGCCGATTACTTCGTCGGCGGCGATGCCGACTCGGACATCCTCGTGGTTACCCTCGCCGCGAAGGGAAGCGACGACAACATGCTTGGGCAGCAAGCCCGGACGACGGCCTTCGGTCAAGGCAATGTCGATCAAAGGAATGATCGAGCCGCGAAGATTGAAAATGCCGAGCAGATACGCGGGCGCCAGCGGAACTTTTGTAAGCAGCGGCCAGTCGAGGACTTCTTCTACGTCGAGAACGGGCAAGCAGAATCGCTCGCGGCCGCTGCGGAAGACGCAGAACTGCGACTCGGCCGGTCCATCGTCGAGCGGACCGAGAGCTTCCAGCAGATCGGCGGAATCTGCGCTGGCGGCCAGCGGTGTCAGATGAAAATCTTCGTTCATGCTTTTGATGTCCCCACTCGACCTGTCAAAATCGTGTTCAATCTCACGCTCGTGTTCATGCGAATCGTCGAACTGCGCGCAATAGCTCCTCGCGCGTGAAAGGCTTCGTCACGTATCCGTCGGCGCCTTGCTGCTCACCCCAGTAGCGATCGCTCGGCGTGTCTTTCGAGGTCACCAGAATCACCGGGATAGCGTTGAACTTTGTGTTGCTCTTCAGTTCGCGGCAAACCTGGAAGCCGTTCCGTTCGGGCATCACGACGTCAAGCAAGATCACGCTCGGCGCTTCGGCCGTGATGGTCTGCTCGATCAACGTGGGGTCGTTCAAGCCGACGCCCTGATAGCCCTCGGTTTCCAGAAGGCCTTGCATCAGGCGCACTTGCGATGGCGAATCGTCGACGATGAGTACTTTTTTCTGCACGACGTAGTTCTCCGAACAGTTCTCCGCTGAGTAGAGGTGCACGTCAGCGGCCAGCTTTGTGCCGTGATCGCAACGCTTGTCGCGTTGGTATAACGGGCTAATTTCCAAGTACTTGCGGCTGGACTGGGAGTCGTTAGCGGCGGCCGGATCGTGTGGGAAACACGGCTTGCGTCTCAGATTGAGATGCATTCTCAGCAGCGCGCATCTCGCTGGCGAGGGATGAGAATCGCTGCATGATTTCGTTGATGCGCAGGGCCATGCTGTGGATGGTCTTGATCTGCGCGAGTGACTGTTGTGAAAGCTGGCCGGGTTCAAGGAGCAGGAGTTCGGCGTTGCCGAGCATCGATGTTAGCGCGTTGTTGACGCTGTGCTTCATGTCGACCATGTAGCGGCCCAGCGTGGCTTGATGTTCACTTTGCGCGGCGCGCGATTCAGCCTGGCGGGCGGCGCGAAGGGCTTCGGCGCGTCGCAAGGATTCGCCGGCGACGAGCAAAAGTGTCTGCGCCCAGTCTTCGCGGAGCGGAACATGGACGAGGCGCGGATAGCGGTTGCGGAGCTGGGAGAGTTCTCGCGAGTCCGCGGGCGCGCACAGAATCACGGCGCATGCGGGAGCCAGGGATCTCAGGATTTCGGGCAGCTTGCCGTCACGTAGCGGGCCGATGACCGCGAGTTCGTGCGCGACGCCCTCGTGCTCACTCCAAATGTCGCTCGCGAGAACAGTTATCGCAGGGACTTGGCGCTCGGCCCGCCAGCAGGCGGTGAGGAGACGCGCAAATTCCGGTTCATCCGTGACGATCAATACGTTGGAGTTTTGCAAAAAGAAGCGGCTCCCGAATCTGGTCTACGACTCTTGTTTCGGCTGAAGCTAGGTTTCGCGAAGCGGTCACAGCCTCTCGGCTTCGTCCAGCGCCGACAACAGGCGCTTTGTGCTGATGCCCAGGTTCACGGCAGCCTCGGTATCTTTTGCTTGTTTGGCGACGTCAACGCGCTCTTGCAAGCGAGAAACTTCGATGCGAGCGATCTGCAGCGACCGTTCCAGTGAAGTGGCGTTGCCGCTTTCCCGGGCAGCCTCGGTCGCCGCGGTTACGAGCGCGCGGGCAACGACCGCGCGGCGCAAATCTTCGGCCGACGGGCTGTCTTCGCTGATGAAAGCAGTGACTTCCCAGGACGACATGAGGATGCGGGCAGTGCCGATCTTTACCGTGGTCATCGAGCGGCCACGAGTCGGGGGCACGGCAATCAATTGCTCCCAGATTTGTTCGAGGCAGCTATCGAAATCCAACGCCACGGGGACAGCGCCGTTCTTCGAGGCGTCCTTGGTGGCCGGGCGCGCGGGTGCCGCTGTGGGAGCGGCTACATGCGAAGCGGATTCAGGCGTCGCTGCCGTAACGCTCTCGGCCGGCTTGGGCGAAACGCGGTCCAGCGCGCGTTCGACGTCCGTGCGCAAGCACAGCAACTTTTCGAACGTATCGTTGACGGTTCGCTCGGTGTATTCCTGCTGGAAGGGTTGCTTCCATTCGTCCGCGAGCTGGCGGACACGGTTGATCGGTTCGCCGTTCGATAGCCCGAAGAAAGTACAATCGACAACCTTGATGCCAAGAGAATCCAGTTGCGTAAGCCCGGCACGAATCGCGATCAGGTCGGCGTGCATCAGTTCGATCAACGTGCGGCGCAGAAGGAAGTTGAAACGAACGAAAGCGACCAGGGAAGAGCCTTCATAAAACAATTTGCCGGCTTCTTCTTTGACCTTTCGGCCCTGCTCGATGAAATTCACCTTGAACATGTCGCGCAGGCTGCGGAATCCTCGCAGCGCGATAATCATTTTCTCGAGGGGTTCGCACCAGGCGATCGGGGCGGTGCTGACTTCACCGAGAACGGGCTTCATAACCTGCGCGGCGTCTTCCAGTTCGATTTGCTTGTGGTAGATCTTCGGCGGCGAGCACAGGGCGAAATATTGGACGAGAAGAAAGTCGACCTTGTCGCGGTCCATGTTGGACTTCGAAGGCTTGCGCAAGTGGCGCTGAATCAAGGCGCGAAGACCGGCTTCGCTGGCGTTGAGCGTGGTCATCTGAAGCAGATGACGCAGCTGGTAGACCAGCACCTGCTGGTCCATGGTGTCGAGCCAGTTCTGAATGCGAGCGTAGAGATCGTTGTCCGCCTTCTCCGGCAGGATGCGTTTGTCGGCCGGGAAGGGAATTTCGAGCGTGAGCTGCTTGGCCAGCGCAATGTAGATCGGAAACACCGAGCGCGTCTCGTCCCATTGTTCCCGGCTCGGGCCCGTTGGCCGCGAAGGCGCCGGCATCGATAAATTCAACGACGTCATTTTTGTCACGGCTGCGTCACCCAGTCGCAGGGGCCTTGCGTAAATTTGACGGCAAGCGCTTTGCGCCCTGCGTGATATTGCACGGCGATCACGGTTGCATCGGCCTTGCGAAAATTTCCCTCTCGTTCCAAACGCACGCGATCATCGAATTCGAGCGGCAACGTCGAAGCAAAAATCGCGCAGTCGGCTCCGGCAAACTCGACCGTGACCACCTCGCGCAACTTCGCGTTGCTCGATCGAATCGCGGCCACCTGAACTTGCAAACGAGCTGGCAAAGCGTGCGGGAAGAAACGAGCCAGCTGATCCACGCAATTTTGTGCCTCATGCCGTTCCGCCACTGCGGTGTTACCGGCATTTCCGGTTTCTTCCGAAACGACAACTTGGCCCGACCGTCGCACGGCGCCTCACGATCCCTAACGCGAGTGGGAACTTCACACGAAGAAGACACCCAGCGCGCGGAGATGGACAAAGTTCCGAGGCGAAGAAGTGCACGTATCCCGCCAAAATGGAAGGCACTGCTGGACGGAATGAATGTGTTGAAACGGCGAGAGTTAGTGCTTATTCAAGCGGTTGACGGGAGTGGCCGCGTCTCAGGCTGACACGCGATCGTCTCAGCGAATCACGGCGCTCGCCCGCCTGGGCACGGGGTTGAGACGCAATTCTGCGTCGCGCCGGCGCGGGCCTAGTGAGACGCCGCGTGCGTCTTTGCTTCGTCTTCGACATCGGCGGCTTCAGGACGCATGGGAATGTTGTAGCGCTTGAGCTTGCGATATAAGGTCGCACGGCTGATGCCGAGCATCTTGCCGGCGAGCGCTTTGTCGCCGTTGGCTTGCTCGAAAACGCGAAGAATGGTCATCCGCTCCATCTCGGCCAAAGCGGTCGTCGAAAGGGAAGCGCCATCCTCAAAGGTGACTGCTGCAGGCGCTGAGAGGTCCGACCGGATGGCCGGTGGCAGGTCGTCAACATCGATCGTGCGATGGTCGCCGAGAGCGACGGCGCGGGCGACACAGTTTTCGAGCTCGCGAATGTTGCCGGGCCAATCGTATTGCAGCAAGCTTTTCATCGCCGCGGCCGTGACTTGGAGATTTTCGCCCCGCGCATAGCGATCGAGGAAATGGTGCACGAGCACGGGGATGTCGGAGCGACGGTCGCGCAACGCCGGAAGATGGATGGTTACAACGTTGAGGCGAAAATAAAGGTCCTTACGGAATGTTCCGGCGCGATAAGCGGCTTCGAGGTCGCGGTTCGTGGCGGCGATCACGCGAACATCGACGTTCACCTTGTCATTGCTGCCGACCGGGCGGACTTCCTTCTCCTGCAAGACGCGCAACAGTTTTGCCTGCATCTCCAGCGGCAATTCGCCGATTTCGTCGAGGAAAATCGTGCCGCCGTCGGCGGCCTTGAACAATCCAGCCTTTGACTTCGACGCACCCGTGAATGCACCCTTTTCGTAGCCGAAGAGTTCGCTCTCCATGAGCGTCGGGACGAGCGAGCCGCAATCGACCGCGATGAACGGCGTTTGTGCCATCGCGCCGCGGAAGTGAATCGCGCGCGCGGCGAGCTCTTTTCCGGTTCCGCTTTCGCCTGAGATCAGGACAGGAGTACGCGTATCCTTCAGCCGCGAAATCATCCGCAAGACATCCTGGATGTTCGCCGACGCGCCGATGATTCCGTCCAGGTGCTCTTCGGTGCTAACGCGTTCACGCAGGAACTCGTTTTCGGTGACGAGACGAATCTTCTCGGCCATGCGCTGCAGTAGCAGCCGCATTTTTTCGACGCGGAAAGGCTTTTCGATGTAGTCATACGCACCGAGCTTCATCGCGTCGACGGCGGATTCGATCGATCCGTGGCCCGTCATGATCGCGACTTCGGTACGGGGCAGTTGAGCCTTGATTTGCTTCAATAATTCCACGCCCGATTGATTCGGCAGTTTCAGGTCGGTAAGCACGAGGTCCGGTGAATCGGCATCCAGGTGCGCCATTGCTGACTCTGCGCTTTCCGCTTCCGCGCAGGCAAAACCGAGCGTTGTGCCGATCGTCATGCACAAACGGCGGATGCTCTGTTCGTCGTCCACAACCAGCATTCGAATTTTTAAGTCGGCGTTCATGGTTTCCCGAAGGTTTTCTCCACAACTGTAAGTAACTGCTTTACGCGAAAGGGCTTTTCAATGCACGGCGTGCCGCTTTGCTTCAGCAAGGCTTGGGTATCGCTGTTGGCAGTGTCTCCGCTGATCAAAATTATTCGTGCGCATAGTTCCGGCCGATTTTGCTGGATCCACGCGTGAACCTCCGCGCCGTTGACCGAACCGGGCATGCGGATGTCACTGATCACGCCAAAATATTTCCCTCCGTCGAGTTTCTCGAGACCTTCGGCGCCCGACGATGCGTCTTCGACCGAGTATCCGCGCCGTTCGAGTGCTGCCCGCAGAAACGCAGTCACCGACGGCTCGTCTTCGATCAACAAAATTGGCGATCCGGTCATCGGCCAACCTCTTTCGCGATCGCCGCCGCCGTGGCGGATTCGGTTGCGATGGGCACGCGCACGATAAACGTGCTGCCGACGCCGTCTTCGTTATTGCGGCACAGAATTTCGCCGCCATGCGCGCGAACGATGCCGTAGCAAATGCTGAGTCCGAGCCCAGTGCCTTTGGCCGCGTGTTTCGTGGTGTAAAAGGGATCGAAGATGCGTTCCGTGTCGGGGACACCAGTGCCGTTGTCTGTGATCGCGACCTCGATATTCGAGCCTTGTTGCGACGTCCGAATCACAATGCGCCCGCGCTGTCCGACTTCCTGCACGGCGTCGTAGGCGTTGTTGAGAATGTTGAGGAATACCTGCTGCAACTGCTGCGCATCGCCGAGTGCCGGTTCCAGATGCTCGTCGAAGTTCTCCGAAACCTCGACGCCGTGGCTCGCAAAGTCGTAGCTGCGAAGCTTGATCGTCTGCCGCAACACGGCATTCACGTGTACCCGTTCGCGCTGAACAGGCCGCTGGCGCGCAAAACTGAGCAGATCCTGCACAATGTCCTTTGTGCGTTGAGTCTCGTGCAGAATAATTTCGAGATCTTCGCGCGCGTTCGCCGGAATCGCCGGATTTTCGAGCAGCAAGTCCGTGAAGCCGAGAATCGCCGCCAGCGGATTGTTAACTTCATGCGCGACCCCCGAAACGAGCCGCCCGATCGTCGCCATTTTCTCGGAATGTGCCAGCTTTGCCTGTAACAGAACCGCATCCGTTATATCGGTCATCACCACGACGACGCTGTTTACGGCGCCTTGCTCGTCGCGCATGGGGCTCAAGCTGATCGAAAAATGCCCCATCGACGCATCGCTGCGCCGGACGCGTAGCTCTAGGTTTTCGACCTGATGTCCGTTCGCCGTCGTCTCCAGAGCAGCTTCAAAATCGCTGCGATGCGATGCCTCAACCCAATCCACAAGCCGATGCCCGATCAATTCGGCTTCGCGATATCCGGATTCAAATGCTCGCCGGTTCGCGTAGCTAATCAACCCGGCCGTATCGAGCACCAGGATCATGCTCTGCGTCGTATTCAAGATCTTTTGGTTGAAATCGCGTTCTCGCTGCAGTTGCGACTGAAATGTCCGCTGCTCGGTGACATCCAGCATCAGGCCGCGAATCTGGATGATTTTCCCGGCGGCGTCGCGTACGGCGGTAATGTTCTGCAATGTGTGCAGCAGCGTCCCATCTTTGCGGCGCAGCGTCTCTTCGTAGTTGCGTAGAACGCCCCGCTCCGACAGCGCGTGCGAGAAACGCTCGCGGGATGCAGCCACCGGATACAAATGCGTGCTGACGTCCGCGCGCAACAACTCTTCCCGCGACCCGTATCCCAGCATGCGCACCATCGCATCATTCACATCCAGGAATCGCCCGTCGGGAGTAGCGAAGAACAACCCTTCCTGAATGCTGTCAAAAAGCTCGCGATACCGCCGCTCGGCCTCGCGCCGGTCGGTCATATCCTTCAAAACGTGAATCGTGCGCGTATCGTCGTCGGACATTCCAGGCGTCCGCGACGTCGAGATCAGGAAAATCCGTTCCGGCGACGCCACGACGTACTCCTCGCGCGCTTGCTGCGTGTCGCGGCAAAACGGGCAGGGAAGCTCGCTGCGCGTCTCCGCAATCTGCCGCAGGCTGCTCATCGCCTCGCCAACCAGCGCTACAGGGGGCACTCCCAAATGCGAAGCCAACGATCGATTGGTGCGCACGATCCGGAACGACCGGTCGTGAACCACGATGTAGTCGCTGATCGCGTCGATATCTTCGACCCACTGCCGCTTCGAGCGTTCCAGCTGCGAAAACCTACGAAAATTCTCAAGTGACAAGGCCGCGTGGCTCGCCAGCGCGTGCAGCAGATGCCGTTCGTTCTGCCCGAGCGCAACGCGCCCGCGAATCAAGCACAGGCAGCCAAGACTTTCCTCGTCACTCGCGGTGATCGGAACAAAGGTCACTTCCGCGGTCGTGTTGAGGGTAAGCGGCGTCAAAGGCGGATCGAACGAAATGGCGAGCGTCTCAACGTCGCGTCGCACTTCACGTCCCAGTCGAATCAGCGCGCCGTGGTGCGAGGTCTGCAACTCCGCAAAGCCGGAACCTGCCTGGTACAGGTCTGTCTCACGACCGCGAAACACCATCACGCCGCCCCACTGGGCGTCCAGCATGCGGGTCGCACGCTGCGCGAATCGCTCCAAAAACGCGGGTAGATTGCGCGAATGAGCCGCATCAACGGCCAATTCCATTAATTCGTCGGCCGCCTGCACCGAAGGACGAGGCGCGGGCTTTTTCCCGCGTTCGCGGACGGGACTCTTCGAAGGTTTAGAGGTAGCTCTAGGCATATTTGATTGAGACGCATCTCCGGCGTCTCAATTTGATGACGTCTCACGCACTTCTACGCTACCCATCCATCTCAATGTGAGTCAATCACTGAACGAATTGGTGTTGTTGAATCGACTACGCCAGTGATTTCGACCGGCACTCCCCTGCTTTGAGCGTCTCAGCGTGAGACCCTGCCGCGCGAAACCCTGGTCACCTGAGACGGGTTCGCGCCCGGCGCGAAGGCAATCGCGAAATTGCCGCGCGAGCTAACTCTCGTGTTGCGTTGCGCTTGTAGAGGAATTTTGCGCGAAGGCGACACGATTTTTTCGCATTCCCATGCTGGCACTCGACGTGCCTTTCTTGCAGTGGGGGATTGTCCCAACCATAGGAGGCGTGGTGTCGAAGCGATTGAAGTGGACAAAGATCGTTCTGGCAAGTGCGGCAATGGCGGCGTTGTGCGCCGCAACGGGTTTTGCCCAGACGGCGACGACGGACGAGGGGAAGCGCAAGGTCCGCTCGAGGGTTGCGCCGACGTATCCCGAACTCGCCAAGCGCATGAGCGTCACCGGCAAAGTGAAGATTGAAGTCATCATCGCTCCCGACGGACACGTCAAGAGCACCCGCGCCATCGGCGGTCACCCACTGCTGGTGCAGTCCTGCACCGACGCGGTGAAAGAGTGGAAATTTTTCCCGGCTCCTGAGGAGACCACGCAGGTTGTGGAGTTCGACTTCACGGGAACGAGCAACTAGCAGCGCCGTACGTATCCGGTTTGTATGGGGACCGGCAGAAATCGCCTGAACAGGCGGCTGCCTTAGGGGTGGAGGGTTTTGGCAATGACGATCGGCAAGAAACTATACATTGGCTTCGGTTCGATCTTGGTGATCCTGATCGGCCTGTTTGCGGTGAACATCGTCGCCGGATTGCGAGAGAAGTCGGCGAGGTCCGACGCTCAAAACTCGCTGCAGAGCGTTCGCGCGATCGAAGCGGTTCGCTACCAGATCATGCTGAACCGGAACAATCTGAACAATTTTCTGCTCAGCGGCGATCCTCGCGACGAAGACAAGGTAAATCACGGTTTGACCGACGTCGCCGACCTCATCAAGCGTGGCGAATCGCAGTCGAGCAACGACACCCTTCGAACTGCGTTGATTCAAGTCGAGAGCACCGAAGCAAGCTGGGGCGACAACTTTGCCAAGCCCTTGTTGGCCAAGCGCCACCAAGTGGATTCCGGTGACGCTACCGTCTCCGACCTCCAGATTTTCTACCTTCAGAAGGATCCGACTTCTTGGCTGATGAAGTCGTCGTCCGTTCTGGATCAAGCGAGTTCCGACATCAAGAAATCGCAGGATGAGACGACCGATTCCGCCAACCGTGCCGGCAACTTAAGCACAACGCTCACGACAGGTGGCACCCTCCTGGCGTTGATTTGGGGATTTGTCGTGGCCTACTACACGGCGAAATCGATCACCGAGCCGCTGACGCACCTGATCACCGTTGCGCGCGAGATCGGCGATTCTGGCGATCTCGACCAGAACATCGACATTCATCGCAACGACGAAATCGGAGCGTTGGCGACCACGTTTAACAACATGGTCGCGTACCTGAAGGAGATGGCCGGCGTTTCGATGGCCGTCGCCGAAGGCGATCTTGCCGTCGAAGTCGTGCCGCGATCGAAGCGCGACACGCTCGGCAACGCGTTTCTCCGGATGTCCCACGGTTTGCAGGAACTCGTCCGCACCACGCGCGACTCGGCTGGCCAGGTTTCGGCGGGCTCGAACCAGGTTGCCGGAGCCGCCGACGAATCCGCCAAGGTCAGCGTGCAAGCATCGTCCGCAATTGAAGAGGTCACCAGCACGATGCACGAGATGAGCGTCAACGTGCAGAACGTGGTGAAAAACACGCAGATTCAGGCGTCGAGCGTCGCGGAAACGTCAGCTTCGATCGATCAGATGGTCACTTCGATCCAGCGCGTGGCCGACACCGCTAAAGTTTTGCTCGACATCGCCAATCGTTCGCGCGAAGAGGTCGTCACCGGAATCGCCACGATGGAAAAAGCCACCGATGGCCTCAATCGCACGAACCACGCGATTCAGTCCTCGGCCGAAATCATTAACGTGCTCGGCCATCGCGCCGACGACATCGGCAAGATCATCGAAGTGATCGACGATCTCGCCGAGCAGACGAACTTGCTCGCTCTCAACGCCGCGATCGAAGCCGCTCGCGCAGGAGAACACGGCCTCGGTTTCGCGGTCGTCGCCGACGAAGTTCGCAAGCTGGCCGAAAAATCGACGCAATCCACCAAGGAAATCGCGGACCTGATCCAGAGCATCCAGCGCGAAGCGCGCCAGGCCGTCGAAAACATGGAGCGTAGCACGCGCATCGTTGAAGAAGGTCTCAGCCTCGGCAACGACCTCGGATCCGCGTTGCACAAGATCTCCAACGTGGTCACCGAAGTCTACAAATTCTCTCAGGAAATCGGTGCCGCAACGGCCGAACAGTCCGTCGGCTCATCGCAGATCGCGAAGGCCACCGGCCGACTCACCGAAATCACCCAGGAAATCAACTCGGCCGTCGAAGAACAAGCCTCGGGCGCTCAAGCCGTCGTTCGTGCGATGGACAAAATGCGCGAGCTAGTGCAGCAGTCCGCATCGAGCTCGACCGAGCTGTCCGCCGCCGCCGAGCAGATGCTCAAGCTTTCCCGCAATCTACTCGACAGCATGGACCGCTTCGTCCTGGATACATCGAACCAAGGACGCGGCCGCCGCGAACAAGCTCCAGCCAATACTCCGCGACGCCGTGACTCGCATCGCGATCAGGAAAGCGAGTACGCCGAGCTCACGCGTTCCTAAGAACGCAGAGACGCTGCCATGGAAAAAGACCTCCAGGTTGTTGGTTTTCGCATCGGCAACGAGACGTTCGGCGTGCTGATCGCCTCGGTGCGCGAGATCGTTCGCGTGCCGGAGATCACAGCCGTTCCAAGCGCGCCCGAAACCATCGAAGGCGTGATCAATCTGCGCGGCAAGATTATTCCTGTGATGGATCTGCGCAAGCGTTTTGGTCAGACCGAAGTTCAATCCGACAAAAAGAATCGCATCCTTGTCGTCGAACTCGAAAACAAGTTGGTCGGCTTGATCGTCAACGCAGCATCGGAAGTGCTGAAGATTCCGCCGTCGGAGATCGAGCCGCCGGGCAGCGTGTTTGCCGAGGGCGAATCGAACTATGTCACCGGCGTCGGAAAGCTCAAAGGACGTCTGATCATTTTGCTGGATGTTTCGAAGCTGTTGCACCACCAGGAAGTTAAGAGACTCGAGGAGGCCGCGGAAACCGTCGCTACGTTGAGGTAACCCCTCTCAGTCCTCCCGCTGAGAGCGCCGGCAACTTCATGGAGCACCGCACGCGCCCATATGGGAACGATAACCGCGCAAGTTCAGCTTACCGAAGCAGAGCTCAAGCTCTTGCAGACGCTCGTCTATCAGGAATGCGGGATGTTCTTCGACGAGCGCCGCTCGCACTTCCTCAAAGATCGTCTCCAGCGCCGACTCAAGGCCTGCCAGATCGATTCTTTCTACAACTACTACCGTTTGCTGACCAGCCGCGAAGGGAAGAACGAACTTGCCGCTCTGCTCGAGAACCTCACCGTGAACGAAACGAGCTTCTTTCGCAATCGACCGCAGTTGGATCTTTTGCAGAAAAGCGTGCTGGAAGAATTGCTCCGCAAAAAGCAGGAACGTCGCGACTGGACTTTGCGCGTCTGGAGCGCGGGTTGCTCCTCGGGCCAGGAAGCCTATTCGGTCGCGATTTTGATCTGCGACGCGCTGGCCTACTACTATCTGCGCAATCCTCTTCCGTTCGATATGCCGTCGCCCAAGCCCCTGATCCCCCCGCCATGGAAGCTCGAAATCGTCGCTTCCGACATCAGCTACGCCAGCCTGCGCGCGGGCCAGGAAGGCACATATACCGAGACGCAGATGGAGCCGGTGGACTACACCTGCCGCCTTCGCTATTTCGAACGCGTCGGCGACAAATATGCCGTCAAGAAGCAGCTCAAAGATCTCGTCCAGTTCGACTTCCACAATCTGAAAACCGAATTCCTTCCGCGCCGCAACGACATCATCCTCTGCCGCAACGTCATGATCTATTTCGATGAGCCCGAACAGAAGCGCTTGATTGAAAAGTTTTGGCACTGCTTAAATCCGGGCGGTTATCTCTTCGTCGGCCACGCGGAAAGCCTTTTTGGCCTTACCCAAAAGTTCCGGATGGTCCACGAAAACAATGGCACCGCATACCAAAAGCTTGAGGTCACTGCGTGACACAGCTGCCCGACGATCGCAGCGGCGAGCTTCGCGCGCTCTTTTTTGAGAGCGCGAACGAACTCCTGCAATCGCTCAACGACGCCGGGCTGGAACTCGAATCCAAGCCGGCCGACGATGAGATCATTCGTCGTGTGCGTCGCGCCGTGCACACGCTGAAAGGTGACTCGGCTGCGTGTGGATATTACCAGCTCAGCGAGCTGGCTCATGAACTCGAAGATGTTTTGTCGCCGCAGATTGGCCACGACCGGGGCAGCAAACTTGCCGAAGTTGTGCTCGAGGCCGCCGACAGTTTTTCCGCGATGCTCGCCGCGTACCAGCGAAATATCGAGCCTCCGCCGGGCGAGCCGCTGCGGATTCTGATTCGATCGTTGCTGTCGGCTTCCGCGAAGTCGGACATTCCCGCGACCGTGCCCGAAGTCGCCGCCCAATTTGCCTGGACCGAGTACGAGCAGTTGATGATTTCCGAAGCGATCCACCGCGGCGAGGTCGTCTACAACATCGCATTGCGCATCGATCCGAACAGCCTGATGCACGCGGCCGCGTTTCAACTGATCCGCAACGTGCTGCACGGCTGCGGCACAGTCATCGCGTTGCGCCCCGAGGATAATTCTGCTGCGGCGACGGTCGAAGTCGTCGAAGCCGCGCTGGCCAGCCTTCAGTCGGAAGATCGCATCGCGCAGCGCTGCCGTATCCCGACGATCGTCTCCGAACTGCGCATCGAGCCTGCCGCAAACATCGAAACGCCAGAACACGAGCTATTGGGCGATATTCTGGAGGCCCAGGCAGCGGGCGTCACCGCGCATTCCAAAGAGAATGGCGGCAATGGCGATGGGGCGAAGGTTGCCGCTCCCGGTTCAGCCGCCGCAGCGGTGGTCGAAAATACCCTTCGCGTCGATTCGTCGCGCATCGATGCGGTGATGAATCTCGTCGGCGAACTCATCATCGGCAAGTCCATGCTCAACCGCACGCTCACCGAACTCGATCAGCGCCATTCCCGCGATCCAGTGCGCGCCAAGCTTTCCGACGCCCTCGCGTTTCAATCGCGGGTCCTCGATGAACTGCACAAATGTGTCCTGAAGATTCGCATGGTTCCGGTCGAACAACTCTTCCGCCGTTTCCCGCGGCTCGTTCGCGACGTCGCCAAACAATGCGGGAAAGACGTTGCCCTCGAACTGTCCGGCCAGAACACTGACCTCGACAAGGGCATTCTCGATTCGCTCGCCGAACCGCTGATGCACCTCGTCCGCAACGCCGTCGACCACGGTATCGAAAACGCCGAAGACCGCATCGCTGCGGGCAAGCCAGCGCGGGGCACGATTTATCTCAACGCCTACCACCAGGGCACCCAAGTTGTCATCGAGGTTCGCGACGATGGCCGCGGCATCGATCTCGCGCACATCCGCCAGCACGCCGTGCGAAAGGGAATCCTCAAGGCCGACGAAGCGCAGCGCCTTTCGGAAAACGAGGTGCTCAACCTGATTTTCGAGCCTGGTTTCAGCACCGCAGCCGAAGTCACCGAAGTATCCGGTCGCGGCGTCGGTATGGACGTGGTCCGCACCGTGCTCGACCGGCTCAAGGGTACCGTTCAGGTCTCCTCGAGCATCAATCGCGGCACCACGATTCAATTGCGCGCACCTCTAACACTCGCGAGCATTCAGACTCTGCTGTTCCGTGTCGGTGGCCGCCTCTTCGCCGTACCGCTGTCCTCGGTGGTCGAGATCACGCGCATCAACGATGACGAAATCCACCGCGTCGACCGCCGTGAAGTCCTTCGCCTGCGCGAACAGGTTCTCACGCTGGTCCGCCTGAATCGCCTGAGCCAGATCCACGCCGTCGATTCGCCGCAGACCGAGACAAAGAAAAAGCGCAATTTCGTCATCGTGATCGGCGCGGCAGAAAAACGTTTCGGCTTGCTCGTCGATAGTTTGGTAGGCGAAGAAGAACTCGTCATCAAGGCTCTCCCATCCGAAATTATTTCGAGCGATCTGGTCAGCGGCGCCTCAATTCTCGGAGACGGCACCGTCGTCTTGATCCTCAACGTACCCGCCGTGTTGTCGCGGCTCTCTCGGTCCATTCCCCTGGAGGCCATCGCGTGAGCGAAAAGATACGAGTCCTCGTCGTTGATGATTCCGCACTCATGCGGAAGCTCATTCCGGCGATTCTCGCTCGCGACAGCGAGATCGAAGTCGTCGGCACGGCGATGGATGGCGCGTTCGCTCTCAAGAAGATCGAAGAGCTTCGCCCCGACGTCGTCACGCTCGACCTCGAAATGCCCCGCATGGACGGCATGGAGACGCTGCGCCTGATCATGCGCCGTGCGCCACTCCCGGTCATTCTCTTCAGCACGCATTCCAAAGAGGGCGCGTATTCAACACTAAAAGCCCTTGCGCTCGGCGCCGTAGACTTCATCGCCAAGCCGACCGATGCCGCCGCCGGCCATCTCGAAACGATCGCCGACACCCTCATCGACAAAATTAAAGTGGCAAAGCGCGCCACCGGCCGGAGGCTTCCGCCGGCCACGGTGCCCATCGATCCGCCAACTCAGAAAAAAGGTGTGCGCTCGCCCCTCCCACCGAGCCGCGTCATCGCCATCGGCATCTCCACGGGCGGCCCGAACGCGCTGCAATTCGTCCTGTCGCAGATTCCCGCGGACTTTCCGTGCAGCATCCTCGTCGTGCAGCACATGCCCGAGGGCTTTACCGAAATGTTCGCCAAGCGTCTCGACGAGTGCTGCGCGCTCGACGTCAGCGAAGCGAAGTCCGGTGACCTGCTCGTCTCGGGTCGCGTACTGATCTGCCCGGGCAATCGCCACATGATGGTTCGTCGCATGCCACGCGGCGACATGGTGGTGCTCTCCGACGGCGCGCCGGTGAACGGTCACCGCCCGTCCGTCGACGTGCTCTTCCACTCCGTCGCGCAGGAATTTTCCGTCGCGGCTGTCGGCGTTCTCATGACCGGCATGGGTGAAGACGGCGCCGAAGGCCTCGGCGTAATGAAAGCCGCCGGTGGATTCACCATCGCGCAGAGCGAAGAGACCTGCGTCGTCAGCGGAATGCCGCGCGCCGCAATTCTCAAGGGCCACGCGATCCGCGTCATAGCCCTCGAACAGATCGGCAATTTTCTCGTCACGCAGTATGGTGGCGGCGATCGCACCAATGCATCCGAGAAATCCGACAAGCCCGATAAAACCGATCGCTCCGACAAGCCCGAAAAGATCGACAAGAACGAGAAGAATGAAAGGACACCAATTTCTTCCCATCGCTCCTAAAAAAGCGCCGGGACGAAGGAGACGGCCATGCAACAATTCGCGCCTCTGCACCGCAAAGACAACCAATCGGTCCGCTACCTCGTAGTGGACGATTCCGTATTCGCACGCAAGAACATCATCAAGATGATTGAGATGTTCGGCGGCGAAGTCGCCGGAGAAGCCGGTGACGGTCTCACCGCCATCGCGGAATTCAACCGCACCAAGCCCGACATTGTGCTCATGGACATCACCATGCCGCAGATGGAAGGCATCGAAGCGGTCGAGCGCATCGTCCGGCAGCATGCCGACGCGCGCATCGTCATGGTCAGCTCGGTCGGCTACCAGGAAAACATCCTAGCCGCCCTGCAAAAGGGCGCGAAGCACTTCGTGCAAAAGCCCGTCAAGGCCGAAGTGCTGTACGAGATTCTCCGTTATGTTTTGAGTGACGACCCCAACGCCGCAGGTGCTCCGGTCGCGTTGGCAGGAGAACGACGCGCATGAGAATGGAACTCATCCAGCCTTTTATCAGTGCCGCGGACGCCGTGTTTTCCGAAATGCTGCAGGCGCCCACGAAGATCAACGATCTTACGATGGACGAAGAAACCTATCGTCGCAAGGGAGTAGCCGCGCACATTCTGTTCAAAGGTGACATCGAAGGCCGCGTCGTGCTCGACATCGCGCCGGAAGTCGCCTACAAAATCGCCGCCCATCTTTCCGGCGGCGCCGTGCAGGAAAACGAACAGATCGCGCGGGAAACCGTCTGCGAACTCGCCAACATGGTCATTGGAAATTCCGTGACGCTGCTTAACGATCAGGGTTTCCGCTTCAAGGTCTTCCCGCCCGAGATTCACGTGAACGAACAGGGACTCGCCGGCGGCGCCGACACCGAAGCCATGGTAATTTGCATCGAAACGCCGTGCGGCGAAGTCTTCCTCAACATCTCGATGCACTACCTGCACCGCCGCCGCAACGAACGGGACATCGCTGCCGTAGTCGACTAGGGTTTCGCAGTCAACCGTGTTGCCCGATCGCGATGTATGTGGAGTGCGGCGCCCGGCGCCGCCTGCAGCTGTAACTCATCACCCCACAAAAACAAATGCCGCCCAAACCAGGCGGCATCTCGAATCCCTCTTTTTCTCCGCGTCTAAATCCCCGCCTCATTCGGCGGCCTCAAGTACGCCGCCCCATGCCGAAACAACCCCGCCGCCGGCAACGCCTGCGAAAACACAATCCGGATCGGCACAAAAATCGCCGCGCTCCCCGGCGTAAACGGCACTGCAACCTCCACCCGCGAACCCTGCGGATACTCATTCCGGCTGCGAAAGCTCAATCCACCCTTCGACAAGTCCTCGCAAACCGCAACTTCTTCCTGGAATCCACGCCGCCGGATGCACGCCAGTACGCGCGCCTTCACCCGAGTACGATTTCGCCGCGGCACCACGCGCTCTTCGCCTGGCTTCGGGGTCCCGTTATCGCCGATCACTTCTTGCTGCGCCTCAATCCAGATCGACGGTGAGTCGCAGTGCGAGCACACTCGCGCCACGCACTTCCGCACCTCAAACGACTTCAACTCGGGTTCATTCAAATACACCACTTCGCGTCGCTGGCAAAAGCTGCACTCCATCAGTAGCCGGGCCAGCGCTTCCGGAGCGCTTTGGGGAGTAGGGAAGTCGATGTCCCAGAAATCCGCGCGCGGATCGACCATCGCAATCGCGTACAAATACCCATCCGCATCCTGGTCGATCTCTGCGACAATCTTCGCCCGGGCGATCTTCCAGTGGTCGCCTTCGCGCTGCCGCCGAAGCGTGAGCTCTTGCCCAGGGAAAAGTTTTTCCGCCAACCGCAGGACCCCGCCATTCCGGCTCACCAGCAGCGTTTCCGCCGACTGCCTGATTTCCGTGCCGCCACTGTTCACCCACGAAGTCTCCACGGGCATGCGGACGCTCACACGGTCGCTCTGCCGAAGTCCCTCGGGTCGCATGGTCTCGTTTCGCACAGTCGGGATCGCTTCATTTTCAGCGTAACACGCTGTTTTTTTGTTTTCGCTGGGCATCCACCCGCCTTTGTCGTTCCGACTAATAACCTCAACCGCTTGTACGAAAGGACAGTTTTGCAGGCGGCCTGATGACAGCAAATTGACGTCACGGCTGTTAATCTTTTCGCGGTCGCAGCCGACGGAAACAGTCGTGCCCCGTGCCCGGTTGGGTCAAACTAGAGGCTCAACATCAAGGCCGTAAACCCTGCTGTTCCGCGCTTGTCCGGACTGTGATGAATTTGAGTAACGTGATCTCTATGGACGACCGAATCTCCAAGGCCCAGTCAGTTAAGGCTGGCGTCCGGGACCGTCGCTATGCCATTCGGTTCCCGTTCGCCGCCGACGTCGAAATCATCGATATGGAATCTGGCACTCGCGCCGTGGGCGTGACCTCCGACATTTCGCTGGGCGGATGCTTCGTATGCACCAGCAAGCCACTTGCCGTCACCACTCGCGTCCGCATCACACTGATGCGGAAAACGCAGCGAGTCGAAGCGCTGGCGGTGGTCCGAATTCTCAAGCCCCGCATCGGCATGGGCATCGAATTCATCGACGTCGAAGGTGCCTATCAAGACCTCCTCTGCCGCTGGATCGAGCAAATCCGCCAGAACCGCTAGATCGTTAGGCCGCCAACCCGTCAGAATCGGATCCGCTGGAATCGCTCCCGGCGTGCCGCTACGCCCGGGCTACTCTTTCCTTTGGTTCGCGTTAGAATCACACCATGCCCATCGATGTCCGCTCCAAGGAATTCGAAGACTGCATCGTCTCGGTCTGGCGCCAGGCTCTGGTCGATCAATCGAAGCGCGTCACCGTCGATGCCGACGGTTTTCCCGTCCGCCGCACGGCAAAGAGCAAACTCGCTCAGGTCGATTTCGAATTTCAGGGAGAACCGATTCGCGGGTTGGAGCAGAATCCGAAAACACAATCGCGGTGGGCACAGATCGCGCGTAAAGGCGAGAAAGTAATGCAGTTTTTGCAGGGCGGGCGATACGTTGCAGTGGTTTACGGTGGGAAGATTTTCACGTACCAAAAATAGCGCTGATTTTCGCGTGGCGTCCTCGACGAAAACGGGTATCAGCTTTCAAGAACCTGATCCATCAACTGACCGACGGCGCGGTGGGCTTCCAGAATCGAAAAGCGGTGATCCATCGCACCGGCTAAATCCGTGTTCGCGAACGCGATCCGGCCAAACGGCGCGCTGCGTAATACCTCGCGCGGCGCAGGCTTTCCGTCTTTGCCGAAGAAAAAGCCGGGCTGGGGATTGCAGTACGCATGTCCCCAACGATTCAAAACGATTCCGGCGATGTCGCGCTTGGCATCGAATCCGGACCCACGGAACATGAGGTCCATTTGTTCCCGGATTCGTTCCTCATATTCGCGATAGGACGTCGTTAGCATCTCCGCCCGGCCGCGGTGCCCCTGATCTTCGGTCGGAAGTCCTGGATACGCGTACAACACCTTGACTGCAAGCACGACCGGCGAGTCCGGAGTGATCGTCGGTGCGACGTCTCCAACAATCGAACTGCGCACAACATCGAAGTAATTCCCGACACCTTCAAACCAGCGGCAGCCGCTGATTCCCATCTTGTGCAGAAATCGCCAGTTGCGCACCGCGACATTTGCCATCATGCAGGGCGACCGATAAAACTGGCCGTAAGCCGCGCGTTGCGCTTCTCCGAGATCGCGCACGACGTGTTTCGTCGTCCAACTGCCGCCTGCCATCACCGCAGAGCGCGCCTTTACGCGATAGACCTTGCCATCGCGGGCGTAGGTGATCGAAAGCGTCGCGGCCTTGGCGGGATCTCCATCGTGCTGCACCGAAACCGCGGTCGATGACAGCCGGATGCGCGCTTTCCCGCCGTTCCCATCGAGCGCGTCGAACGTCACGTTGCCGCGTGTGACGCCTTCGACAGTCGGGGGTCCGTCGATCGCGTCGGGGATGAGCGTTTTCGCCATCAGACGCGCGATCGTCGTGTTTCCGCCGGGGAACATCTGCACCGATGGTTCGCCGGACTTGTCGTCGAAGGGATAAAGAAACTCGAACGCAAAATCGTTATAGGCAGACAGCGCGTCGGGACCGAGACCCGAACCGCCTCCCTCGACCGGTGACAAATATTGGCGGCAGAATTCGCGCGTCATTCCGTAATGCTGGATGTAGTGTTCCTCGAGGGTAATCGCATCGAGCGCGCGAGAAGCTGCGTCACCGTCATATTTCGGCCGCTCCCATTTCGCCTCCGCAGCCGCTTTCCCGGAAAACCAACGCTCGAGTTCCTTCTTTGACAGCTCGTTGACCGGCGCGTTCTGAAATTCCTTCCCGCCTTTATCGAGCAGCCACATCCCATCGTTTTGCCCAAACTTTGCGCCAAACCAGAACCCGTACTGCCCCTGGCCAAGCCCCGCGGAGTCGTACGGCGTGCGGCTCAGCTTCCAGTCGGCGATAGCGCCGGCGGGTTTCTGATATTCGAGCCGAGGCGTATGCAGTCCAATGGAGTCGTAAAAGCGCTCGAGAAAGCTGTGAGGGTACTGCGCGAAGTAGATTGCCGAGCCTTGATGACCAACAATCCGCTTTCCATCGACCTCAAACTCGTTTTGCTTGGCCTCGCCGCCAAAGATGGGGTGATTTTCGATGATTAGAACACTGGCGTTGGGCCCGGCAATGCGGCGGAAAAACAAAGCCGCCGCGATTCCGCTGATCCCACCCCCGACGATCACGCAGTCGTAGGTTTCGCCGGTGTCGATGGCACCGCCCGGCCCCGAGGCGAACGCGTTGTCGCGCATCTGGTGCCCCGCGGTGAGCACTTCGAAGGTGTTGCCGTTGGATTTCGCGTATTCACCGACGCCGCCGTACCCACTCCACTCATCCGCAGCCCCCAACAGTTGCGCAGGCGTGAGACCCGAAAGCAGCGTCGCTCCCGAGCCCAGCAACGTCGAGCCTAAAAAGTCCCTCCGGGTAATCCCGTCCGCCATCCAGCCCCTCTCGCTATCTACTACTGCTTCGTGTCCAGCGGGTGCTTGCTCTTCTCGTAGAATTCGTTTTGCAGCTTCAGGCTGGTGTCGTCGGCTTTCACGGCCTTGATGCAGTCCACGACAGCATCGACCCAATTCTTCATGTTCCACTCGCCGAGTTCCTTGGTTGCGACCGATCCATCGCCGGAATAATGTTCGGGAAATCGCGCGTACCACCAAATGCCGGTATACAGGTCGGACGGCAAAGTGACGCGCTTCTGGTCGGCGCCCGATTCGCTCGCGGCACGATCGATGTGCGCCAGCTCCGGATGCGTGAAGAGCAGGTTCGAGCTTTCGTTCTCACCAGCGTGGTAATCCACACCGGTCGATTTCTTTGCAGGGCCGCCGGTTTTGCTGCGCTCGCCATCAAACACGTAAACGACATATTCGCGTGGGCGATCAAGTTGGGATTGCGCGAAGAAGGGAAGCAGATGTTCGTTTCCGCCGTGGCCGTTGACGATGATGATTTTCTTGCAGCCGTTGCGCCCCATCTCGTCCGTGGTTTCCTGCAATAGCTTGAGTTGGATGTCGCTGCTGTACGCGACAGTGCCGGGTTCATGCTTGGCTTCAAAAATCTGGCCAAAGTAGTACTGAGGAAAAATGACGGCGTATTCCTGCTCGGCGGCGTGCTCCGAGGCAAACCGAACGTTGAGCAAATCGGTTCCGAGCGGCAAGTGCGGACCATGCTTCTCGATAATGCCGATAGGCAGCAGGCAGACGCCTTTCGATTGCTGAATTCCTTTCGCGAAATCCGCAGCCGTAAGCTCTTCCCATTTTGCGGACAGCTTGGTTTGTGCCCGCATGCCAGAAGTGGCGGCGAGTGACAGAATGGCGAATGTAACCAGAGTGGCGACACGACGAATCATTTTGCGCAGTCCTCCGAGACGAGCGCATTCTAACGCCGACACGCAAATTCGTCATGCTTAAATCGATTTTATAAGTATCCCGAGTCCCGGTTGGGGCCATCCCACGCAAAAGCCGGCAGGGATGCCAGCGCTACGAATTTCCTCGTAAAGCCGCTTGCGAAGCCGAATCGCGGTACGCGGCAAAGCGATCTGCTGTTTCGTGCCGGCATCCTGCAGGCTCTCTCGCGACGAACGCGGACGTCCAAGTCCAAATATTCGACGAATTTGCAAACGATAACGACCAGGTTTGCAAGACGTTTCGCCGGTTACAGTGTCTCTGGTATTTCTCTGCAGGTTGTTCTCCTCCATTTTATTTCTAGCGTACCCGATGCTTGGTGGTTTGCATCAGAAGTGCTACAACTCTCCCGGACTGGACGGACAACATACCAACGATGGGTTCGATGACTGCTGCCAAAGCGCAACTGCTCCGAGAAAGACGAAAAGCAGAAATTCGTGAAGGGAATCCGTTCCCGCGCGGCGCATGGTGGGACGGAAAAGGCGTCAATTTCGCGTTGTTTTCCGCGAATGCGACGCGCGTTGAATTGTGCCTTTTTGACGAAGAAGGAAAAGAAGAACGCCAGCGCATCGACCTGCCTGAATTCACGGATGAAATCTGGCACGGCTACGTTCCGACTCTCGAACCCGGCGCGGTATACGGCTATCGCGTTTACGGCCCTTACGAGCCCGAAAAAGGCCATCGTTTCAACCACAATAAGTTGCTGGTCGACCCGTACGCGCGTGTCCACATTGGCTATCTCAAGTGGGATGACGCTTGTTTCGGCTACACCATCGGTTCGCCGGAAGCGGATTTGTCGTTCGATGAGCGCGATTCAGCACCGTTTGTTCCTAAATGCATGGTTGTCGATCCGCGCTTTGAATGGCGTCAGGAATCGCGTCGGCACCAGGTGCCCTGGGACCAGACGATCGTTTACGAATTGCACGTGCGGGGTTACACGAAGTTGCATCCGAAAGTGCCGAAGAAGCAGCGCGGCACCTTTGCGGGACTTTCACACAAAGATGTCATCGGGTATATCAAGGCGCTTGGCGTCACGTCGATTGAGCTCCTTCCCGTTTTTACCTTTGTCAATGATCGTCTGTTGCTGAACAAAGGATTGACCGACTATTGGGGATACAACACCATCGGTTTCTTTGCACCCGACCCGCGCTATGCCGCCGTGCCGCGCGCGGCGTTGCAGGAATTCAAGGAGATGATCGCGCGTTATCACGACGCGGGAATCGAAGTAATTCTCGACGTGGTATACAACCACACCTCCGAAGGGAATGAATTGGGGCCGACCCTTTCGTTCAAGGGGATCGACAACGCGAGCTACTATCGGCTGATGCCCGACAAACCGCGCTACTACATCAACGACACGGGAACGGGAAACACGGTGAATTTGTCGCATGCGCGCGTCATGCAGATGGTGACCGACAGTTTGCGCTACTGGGTGCAGGAAACCGAAGTCGATGGCTTCCGTTTTGATCTCGGGACGATTCTGGCGCGCGAGCCGAGCGGCTTTGATCACCAGAGCGCTTTTTTGAGAACGTGCAGCCAGGATCCCGTGCTGGGCACCGTGAAACTGATTGCCGAGCCGTGGGACATTGGGCCGGGCGGCTATCAGGTCGGCGAGTTTCCTCCAGGTTGGGCCGAATGGAACGACAAATTCCGCGACACCGTTCGCAGCTTCTGGAAAGGCGACGATACCGCAGGCGCGCTCGCGCCGCGATTGTGCGCTTCGGCCGATATTTTCAATCGGCGCGGTCGCAAGCCTTGGTCGAGCGTCAATTTTGTTACGGCGCACGATGGATTCACATTGAACGATCTGGTTAGCTACAACGACAAGCACAACGAAGCGAACGGCGAAAATAATCAGGACGGCAGCTCGAACAATCATTCCTGGAACTGTGGCGCGGAAGGTCCGACCGACGATCCCGCGATCAACGCGCTGCGTGCCAAGCAGATGCGAAACATGTTCGCGACGCTGCTGCTCTCGCAAGGCACGCCGATGGTCACGGCGGGTGACGAGTTTGCGCGGACACAGAAGGGAAACAACAACGCGTACTGCCAGGACAATGACATCAGTTGGGTCAACTGGGCAATGGCCGGTAAGGGCCGCGCCCTGGTTGATTTCGTGCAAGAACTGACGGCAATCCGCAAGCAATATCCGATTTTGCGGCGCAATCGTTTTTTTACGGGCGCGTTCAACGAAGAGCTTGGCATTAAGGACGTGACTTGGATCCATCCTTCTGGCGACGAGATGAAGGAAGAAAGTTGGAAGACGGATCGTTGCTTCGGCATGTTGATCGACGGCCGCGCGCAACCCACCGGTCTGCGACGGCGCGGGGCCGATGCGACGCTGCTGATCATCTTCAACAGCTTTCATGAGCCCGTGCCGTTTGCCATTCCGGCGACGGTTGGGAGCGAGCATTGGTGTCTGCTTCTCGATACGAGCAGCGATTTGACGATCGAGGCGAAGAATTTTCGGTCGGGCGACAAGTACGAGGTTGCGCCGCGGTCGTTGCAACTTTTTGTGTTGATACCCGATCCTGCGGCGTAGCGCGGGTTAGCCACGGGCGCACATCAGGTGGCCCATGGCGCCGGCTACGCGGAGTTTGTCGGTGCGATTGGCGAAGTAGCGCGCGTTGATTTTGGCGGTGTCTAGATCTTCGATGTGGGTGTAGCCGATTTCCTGGAGCTTTGCGGTGAGATCGGCGGGATCGAAGAATCCTTGAAATGGTTCGCCGGTAGCGGCTACGCGGCGCGCGATCGTATCGAAAATCATTTTCTCCGTAAATTTTAGAGAGCTTCGCGGAACGGTGTAGTCGAAGACGATACCGTTCTGCGGCGACATGGCGTGAACGAGGCGGAGCGTTGTCAGCACGGTGTCGGTGGCGAGATACATGGTGACGCCGAGCCAGGAGAAGAAGGCTGGTTGCTCCGATTGGAAGTCCGCGGCCCGCAGCCCGTCGGCGAGTGTCTGGGTGTTGAAGTCGACGGCGGCATAGGTGACCGAATCGGGGATGGCGATGTTTCCGGCCGCGAGGCGTTGGCGTTTCCACTCCTGGGTGGCTGGGTGATCGACCTCGAAGACGCGTAGGTTTCGAAACGGATTGCGGTAGGCGAAGGTGTCGAGGCCGGCGCCGAGGATCACGAACTGGGTTACGCCGCGGGCGACAGCCAGGGCGAGTTCGTCTTCGGCGAAGCGGGCACGAGCGGCCATGAAGGCGCGCATGTAGAGCGCGGCAGGGGAGAAGCGGTCAGAGATCGCTGGAAGCGTTGAGGCGGCTTCGCGGCCTACGATTTGGACGGCCAGTGGATCGTCGAGGACTTTGGGGTCGTCCGTGATTTGATGGGCGGCGCGACGCATGGCGACGCGAAGAGCGGTTCGGCTGGGGCGGCCTTGGATCATTCTGGGTTCAGTTCTTTGCGACTCGCCTCATGGACCTTGGGGCGTTCCAGTTTGGGAACGTAACGAGTATACCCCGTTCATTTTCGCCCGGTCTGGAAGTCATTGATAGAACGATAGATGCGATTCGGCCGAGGGTCAAGAATCGCGCGTTCTGCAAGTTATAGATGGTACTCGGGATGCATTCCCCACGATGCGCAGGTCAAAATGCAAAACGCTCCGGCTAGCGGCGCGGGATCGAAGTCTCTCCTAACGCTGATGGTGCTCGGGATGGACGTCGTCAAATGAACGTTTTCTTTGACAGCGACAGTGAGCGGCGTTTAGCGACGGTTGCGGGTCACGCGTTTGCGAACTTCGGCTACGCGGAACACTAGGGATGAGCTTGCTAGGGCGGCCAAGGCGCAGGCGATCCAGGCGGATGCGAACGCCAGCCAGACGCTTGTGTGGTCGTTGTTCTGGAAGATTTGAGTTACTACGGCGACGATGCCTGCGGTTGCGGCGGTAAGAGAGAACATTTTTTTCGACCCTCGGCGCTCCGACCTTTAGTACGAGTACTTCGTTGAAATGATCATACATCTCTCGGTGGATGGAGTGGGAGCAGTGTGCTGAGACGGTTAGGGTGGGCGGGGATGCCGCAGCCAGCGGGGGCGCGACCAAAATCAGAGTTTTAGCGGATCGATCTTGCGGATATGGGGCGCAGCACGCTGCGCCGCTACATGCAGAGTGCGAGCGGCAGATGCCTCGGCGGTTTGCGGGGTGTAGGCGCTGTGGATGTAGCGGCTGGCAAAAGTTAGGAAGGTGGGCCAGTTGGGGGCGGGAGTGTGGCCGGCGCTGTGCTGGCGAAAGGCGATGTCGCCCTCGATGAGCGGGGTTTCGATTGCCGGAAATTCTGTGGTGCCAAGATCTTTTTTGCCTAGGAGTTTGTAGACAGGGCCAGCGCCTACAGCGGCCAGGAATGTGCCTTTCGCGTCGACCCAGCCGTCGCCTTGGGTGGCGCCGCCCCCGATGAAGACAGGGCGCGGGGCGCAGAGGGCGATGAGTTCGTGGGAGTCGACGGGGAGATCTTTGGGACGGAGCGGCCCGTCGTACTTGATGAAGTTTCCGGCGAACCAGTGGTATTCGCCGATGCCTGCCAGATTGCCCATTTGTTCGCCGAAGTTGCGCCGATAGAGTTCGGCACCACCCGCGCCCGGTGAGCTAATGTAGGCTATGGCGAAGCGAGGATCGTAGGCCATGGCGACCAGAGAGGCTTTGCCGTAGCGGGAGTGGCCCTCGATGCCAACTTGCTTGGCGTCGACCGATTTGTCGATCTCGAAGTAGTCGAGGCAGCGGCTGGCGCCCCAGGCCCAGGCGCGAAGAGCGCCCCAATCGTCCAGCTTGCGGGGCTGGCCTTTGTTGACGAGGCCAATGAGGCCTTCTGTGAGGCCATCACCGTTGTCGGCTTGTACACTGGTGGGGATGTAGACGGCGTAGCCCCAGCCTTTGGAGAGGACTTGCTGTTGCCATGTTGGTCCGGCGTTGGCTTGCTTCGCCATTTCGGGGAAGCGCTTGGCGATCATGGCCATAACTTCCTTGCTGAAGCTGAGCTCCACCATGACGGGGACTGGAGAGGCGGCTTTCGCGGGCGTGGATAGGGTGAGTTCGATATTGACCGCGACGGCTGGATACGAGGAGCTGTCCACATGACCGACGAGTTTTTTGGTGATGACTGGGATGGTGCCGTTGATTTCGTTCGTGGTGCTGACGACTTCCCAATTTACGTTCGGCGCATGGGCCGGGACGCGGCCGTAGATCTCGCGGTCGAAGTCTTCGAAGATTTCGGTTCGGCGTTTGCTTTCCCAGGCTTTGGCGGATTTTACCGGCTTGCCGTTTTTTAGGGTGAGGGGATCGGGGAGTTTCGAGTCGGGGCCGGCTTTGGATTCGTCGTAGTTGGGGAGATGGTCCGTGGCGTTCGGTGCGCCATTGGCTGCGGGACGGATTTCGGTGATGTGGAGCTGGTCCATGATGCGCTGGTGATCCTGCTCGGCGGTTAGATGGACTTGGGGAGGGCTGCTTTGCGGAGACTGGCGGGCGGAGGAGCGAATTGCGAAGTTGGCCAGGGCAAGGATGATGGGAAGGATCGATCGGCGGACGCGCACTCGTTGGACCTCGAATGTGAAGTGAAACGTGACGTGCGGTAGGGAAGTTACAGGGGAAGTGCGGAGCGTTCAAGCGAGATCCGGGGCGCCTTCGATGTTGAGATCTCGCGGACAGGGGCGCGCGATACTGCGCCTCTGCATTTGCTGGAGGAGGTAGCGATGGCGACTGAGATTGCGGTGATGTTGGCGGTGACCGATGGGAACGCGGCGGTGGAGTTTTATCGCAGGGCGTTTGGTGCGGAGGTGTATTGGACGATTGGAGCGGGCGGCCACATTGTTGCTGGACTTGCGATTGGTGGGGCTCGATTCTTTTTGGCGACCGAGTCGCCGGAGTACGGGACGCGAGGGCCTTCATCGGCGGGATTTACCACGGTTCGGATCGAGTTGTTTGTGGATGATCCGGTTGCGGTAAACGCGAAGGCGGTCGCTGCGGGGGCCAAGCAGCGCAGCGAGGTGCAGGAGCACAACTATCAAACCGTCGGACCGAAGCCGATCGGGAAGATGTTACAAGGTTCGGTGGTCGATCCCTTCGGGCATATGTGGTTGATCGGAAAGTTTTTGGACTAGTTAGACCCAGGATAAACAAGCCTCACTTGGAAGAGCGATTGCGAGTTGTAACTTCGACGAAGATGCATGGCCGACCGGCGCAAAGCACGAAGGAGCTTGCTTGTTCGGGGGGGTGCGGAGGACAATCCACACCACTTGAAGGCGAAAGGGCCTACAGAGCGATTCGGATCGGAGGTCGAAGATGAAAAATTCTCGGCGAGAGTTTCTGGTCGGAGCATGTGTTGCGGCCGGCGTAGCAGGCGGCATGGGACTCGCGTTGCCGCGCGGAGTATTGGGTGCTGTGCGCGCGGATGAACCAAAAACGGGGAAGGCGCTTGATCCAGATGCGGCGTTGAAGAAATTGATGGAAGGGAACGCCCGATTTGTAAAGGGGCAGGCAACGGCTACAGGGCGGCGGCCGGAGGATTTCAAGCCGCTGGCAGCGGGCCAATATCCAGAGGCGATTATTGTGAGTTGCTCGGATTCGCGGGTGGCGCCGGAGATTTTGTTCGACACCGGAATTGGCGATATTTTTGTGATTCGCGTGGCAGGAAATGTTGTGTATGGAGCGGGAGTGATGGTGAACGGCAGCATCGAATATGGGGTGGCGGAGTTGAATGTGCCGCTGATTATGGTGCTGGGTCATAGCGCTTGCGGTGCAGTCAAAGCGGCGGTGAAGCATCTGCACGACAAGGATGCGCTGCCCGGCGCGATCAACGGCATGGTGGAGTTGGTGAAGCCGGCGGTCACGCAGAGCGCCGGGATGGCGGGTGATCCCGTGGAAAACGCGATCAAGAAGAATGTAGAGATCGGAGTGGCACGACTGAAGGGCCTGGAGCCGATCGTCGGGCCGAAGGTGAAAGAGGGGAAAGTGAAAATCGTCGGCGGGGTGTATGACCTGGCGACTGGGGCGGTGACGCTGGTTTAACTCTGGACGAGGCAATTGCGGCAGCGGAGTGCATCTAAGCTGCGTGGCGAAAAAGACGAAATCGCATGGAAAAGCGCCAAGCCCTCCTGGGCGTGCGAGGCGCGGCAACAAAACTCCTGCCCGACGTTCGGGCGGGCTTACGATTCCCTCGGGCGTTGACGATGCAGAATGGAATGCCGGGGGCGAACCGGTACGGCTTACCAATCTGCGCAAAATATTCTGGCCTGAGCTTGCACTGACCAAGCGCGATCTTCTGCAGTACTACGTATCTGTTTCGAAATGGCTGCTTCCTCATCTGAGGAATCGCGCGATGGTGATGAAGCGGTATCCCAATGGAATCCACAGTGAGTTTTTCTTCATGAAGCGGGCGCCGGAGCCTCGGCCGCCTTTCATTGAAATCTGTTCGATCAAGCATGGGTCGGGGAATGTCATCGGATTTCCGGTGATACAGGATTTGGCGTCGCTACTCTGGGTGGTGAACCTTGGTTGTATCGATCTCAATCCGTGGTACGCGCGCTGCGACGATGTGTGGCGGCCGGATTTCTTGCATTTCGATCTGGATCCGACGGAAGGCGGATCGTTTGAGAATGTGCTGGAGACGGCATTGATCGTGCGCGATGCACTGGCATCATTGAAGATCAAAAGCTTTGCGAAGACGTCCGGTTCGCGTGGGATTCACGTATACGTGCCGATCGTGCGAGGGCCGATGCAGAACGAAGTGTGGGCATTCGCGAAAGCGTTTTCGAAGGAAGTGGCGGCGCGGAATCCGAAAGTGGTGACCGCTGAATATAGGGTGGCGAAGCGTCCGGCGAAGCATGTGTTGGTGGACTACAACCAGAACGCGTGGAACCGAACGTTGGCGTCGGTGTATTCCGTGCGGCCGAAGGCGGCGGCGACGGTGTCTACGCCCGTGACGTGGGATGAGATCGGGCGCGGGGTGCGGATGGAGGAATTTACGATGGCGAATGTGCCGGCGCGATTGGCGAAGGTCGGCGATTTGTGGAAGCCGTTGCGTGCAGAGCGGGGACGAACGGATTTGAAGAGTGTTCTATGACATTGCCGATTCGAACGAACTACAAACCGATGGAAGCCGATCCAGCGGGGGAGTTGCCAAGGGGGCCGGATTGGCAATATGAGCCGAAGTGGGACGGGTTTCGGTGTCTGGCATTTCGGGATGGTGCGAAAATCGAATTGCAGTCGAAGTCCCAGAAGCCACTGACGCGATACTTTCCGGAATTGGTTGCGGCGTTGAGCGGACTGCAGGCAAAGACGTTTGTGCTGGATGGGGAGATTGTTATTCCGGTGGACGGGAATTTGTCGTTCGACGATTTGTTGCAACGGATTCACCCGGCCGCTAGCCGCATCAAGAAATTGAGTGAGGCTACGCCGGCGATGTTTATCGTATTTGATTTACTGGTGGATGCGGAGGGGAAGAACCTGGTGGAGATGCCGTTGACGGAGCGGCGCGAACGGCTGGAGGAGTTTTTGGATGGCACCGTAGGTAAGAAGGGGTCGATCCAGCTTTCGCCGGTGACGAGGGATTTGAGCGTAGCGCGGAAGTGGTTTCATATGGGCGTTGGGCTGGATGGGATTGTGGCGAAGCGGCGGGATCTGGTGTACCAGACCGGCGAGCGCACCGGGATGGAGAAGATCAAGAAGCAGCGGACGGCAGATTGTGTCGTGGGCGGGTTTCGATATCTGGAGAAGAAGCGGCTGGTCGGCTCGCTTTTGCTCGGACTGTACAACGAGAAGGGAAAACTCGATCATGTCGGGTATACGTCGTCGATTCGGGCGGAGGAGCGGCCCGCATTGACGAAGAAGCTTGAGCCGCTCATTCAGAAGCCTGGCTTTACTGGGAAAGCGCCCGGTGGGTCGAGTCGATGGAGCACGAAGAAGTCCATGGAGTGGCAACCGCTTGAGAATAAACTGGTGGTCGAGGTGCAATTTGATCATTTCACCGGCGGTCGATTTCGGCATGGGACGAAGTTTTTGCGATGGCGTCCGGAGAAGGCGGCGCAGGACTGCACGATGCGTCAAGTAAAACGGGAGGATCGGTCGGCGCTGGATTTGTTCTAGTTTGAGTGACGGAGTGAGTTACTTGGCGGGAGTTCGGTGAAGGCAATTCGATTGGTGGGACACACGCCGGCGCCTAACGCGCGTGATGCGAGGGCACCGGCGATCGTGGGCGGCGGCGCGGGGCGGAAAAGGATATTTCTGTTGTCGCCGGCGAATGCGGCTGGACGGCGCGCGCAGATGATTTTGCGGGACACGGCCACCTTTCCGCTGGCGGTGCAGTTGCGGAACGAAGGATTGCCGCTCGGAGAGATTTTCAGTTTCATCAGCGGGCTGTATTTTCGCGGCAAGCTGGCTTATGCGCGGGCGCATGAGGCGGCGCCAGGCGGGTTGCCTGGGATCGTGGTGATTACCGCGTCGGGCGGATTGGTTTCGCCGGATCGGTATTTCACGTTGCCGCAGCTCATGGAAATTACGAGCGGGGATATCGACGCGAGCGAGCCGACGTATCGCTTGCCGTTGCAGCGCGACGCGCGATTGCTGTGCGAACACATGGGAGCGGACTGCGAAGTTGTGTTGCTGGGGAGCGTGGCGACACCGAAATATGTTGAGCCGCTGATCGAGGTTTTTGGGGAGCGGCTGCTGTTTCCGTCGGAATTTGTGGGGCGCGGGGATATGAGCCGCGGCGGGTTGATGCTGCGGCGCGCGCAAGAGCGGACCGAGCTGACGTATGTGCCGGTGGTTGGCACTGTGAGGCACGGGACGCGGCCGCCGAAGTTGCCGAAGTTGGCGCGGGTGACGAGTGAGCCGGCGGGTGCAGCTCGGGTGCGCGTGAGGCGCAATCCGGCTACGAAGAGCAAGAAAAAGAGGAACCCTGAGGCTGCAATGGAAGCGGTGATCCTGGTGGGGATTCAGGGATCTGGGAAGAGCACGTTTTACAACGATCGATTTTCTTCCACACATACACGAATTAATCTGGATGAATTGATGACGCGCGGACGCGAGCTGAAAGTTTTTGCGAATTGCCTGCGGGAGAAGCGGTCGCTCGTGGTGGATAACACGAATACGAAGGCGACCGACCGGGCACGGTATATCGTGCCGGCTCGGGTGGCGGGGTATCGCGTGGTGGGGTTTTTTCTCGAGTCGAGCTTGAAGGATGCGATTCGCAGGAATGGCGGGCGGAGCGGGAAGGCGAAAGTTCCGGCGCCGGCGATTGCGGCTGCGTTGAAGCGGTTGGAGCCGATGCGGAAGGAAGAGGGGTTCGATCAGATTTTCAGAGTGAAAAGCGTGGATCGCGGGGAGTTTGAGGTCGAGGAGATTCGTTGACTCGCGAAGGTTGGGTGGCTAGAGTGCCCTGCGGCGAGACCAAGTGGGCGATGCTGATGGTCGGTCGTCGATCTTGGATGAAGAGTGCGGGAGATGCGATGAGAGTGGATGGCAAGCGGATGGGAATTCGGTCGGGTGTGCGCGTTGCTTGTGCGGGACTGTGTGTGTTTCTGGGTTGCGCTGCGGCGAGGGGGCAGGCAGGCAAGCCAGAAAAATTGGAGTGCGAATCGTTGGTTACGCCGCTGGGGATGGATGCGGAGAAGCCCTTGCTGTCATGGCAACTGCGGGATTCGCGCGATGGTGCGCGGCAGACCGCCTATGAGGTGCAGGTTGCTTCTTCAGAGGCGGGTTTGACGGCCGGCAAAGCGGATGTTTGGGACAGCGGGAAGGTGGAGTCGGGTGCGTCGATCGGCGTTGCGTATGGGGGGCCCCAGCAGGCAAGCAAACGATATTTCTGGCGCGTGCTGGTTTGGGATCGCGAGGGAAAGCCGTATCCGGCGAGCGATGTGTCGTGGTGGGAAACGGGCTTGTTGAAGCAGGAGAATTGGAAGGCGAAATGGATTGGGTATGAAGAGAGCGAGGAGCGCGCGGTGAGGGAGGCGGGCGCGAAGTGGATTACGAATGCGGACACGGGGTCGACGGAGAAGGACAAGACGACGCATGCGTTTCGATTTCGATTTTCGGTCAACGGCGCGGTGCGGCGGGCGAATTTGTATGCGACCGGAGAGGACACGACGGCGGTTTGGGTGAATGGGAAACAGGTGATGGAGACTTCGCCGATGCCGGCGTATCAGCACCTGCCGTGGAAGACGTATTTTGTGCGCGATGTGACGGGGGATGTGAAGAGCGGCGCGAACGTGTTAGCGGTGGAGGTGATTCGGTACGGGGGTGGGCGGGGAGCGCCGGACATCAGCCAGACACCGATGAATACGCTGCTGTATGTGGAGAAGAACGATGGGACGACGGAAATTTTCAAGAGCGGGGATGCGGGTTGGAAAGGGGCCTTGAACGCTTCGGGGAATTGGCAGCAGGCGGGGTTTGATGATTCAAATTGGCGGGATGTGATTCCGTTTGTCGGGAAGCGAGACGGTTTTGAAGGCGCGGTGGAATCGCGACCGTGGCCGACCGGTACGGTGAAGTCGCTGCGTCGGAATTTTGAGGTTACCAAGCCGGTGGCTTCGGTGCGCGTGTATGCGACGGCGCTGGGCTCGTACAAATTGTTTGTGAATGGGAAGCCGGTGGGGACGGAGATTCTTGCGCCAGGGTGGACGGACTTTCGCGAGAAAGTGGTGTATCAGGCGTATGACGTCAGCGATTTGGTGAAGCCTGGGCAGAACGCGATTGGAGCGTTGTTGGCGCCGGGATGGTATTCGACCCCGCTGCAATGGCTGCGCGAAGGCAACAACTACGGGGCTACGCCGCCTGCGGTGCGCGTGCAGATGCGGATTGAGTACCGGGATGGTTCGGCGGATGAGATTTTGAGCGACGACTCCTGGAAGGCGGATTCGTCGGCGATACGGTCGGCGGAAATTTATGACGGCGAGACGTACGATGCTCGGAAAGCGCAGAAGGGGTGGGACACGGCAGGGTTTGCGGACGGGGCATGGAGGCCTGTCGAGGTGATTCAGCCGAACGTCCCGAAGATCGTGTGGCAGTACTTTCAGCCGATTGCGGCCGAGCGGACTTTGACGGCGAAGCTGGTGACGATGCCGAGTCCGGGCGTTTATGTTTTTGATTTTGGGCAGAATTTTTCGGGCGTGGTACGAATTCGAACCAAGGGTGCGGCGGGGACGGACGTGAAGTTGCGGTTTGCCGAGGTGTTGAATCCGGATGGGACGATGTACGTCGAGAATTTGCGAACGGCGAAGGCTACGGATCATTTTATTTTGGCGGGGAAGGGCGAGGAGGAGTTCGAACCGCAGTTCACGTACCACGGATTTCGGTATGCGGAAGTTTCGGGGTTGAAAGAGAACCCGGATCCCAAGGATGTGCAAGCGGTCGTGTTTCATACGGATGCTCCATTTACGGCGGAACTTCGAACGGGCAGCGAGATGTTGAACAAGCTTTGGAGCAATATCGTGTGGGGGCAGCGTTCGAACTTCGTGGGCGTGCCGACCGATTGTCCGCAACGAGATGAGCGGCTGGGCTGGTCGGCGGATGCGCAGGTGTTCTGGCGGACCGCAAGCTACAACATGGATCTGACGGCGTTTTCGCGGAAGTTCAGTAGCGATTTACTGGGTACGCAAGTTGGGACCGAGATGTATGGGATTTTTGCGCCGGGGACGGATTCGGAGAATCCGGGATACGGGACCGGGTGGAGCGATGCGGGCGTGATTGTGCCGTGGACTTCGTGGATTCAAACTGGGGACGCGAAGATCGTTGACGAAAACTGGGATGGGATGAGGAAATATCTAGACGCGATTCACACGGCGAATCCGGACTTTTTGTGGAAGAAGAATTATGGAATTCCGTTTGCGGATTGGCTGTCGCCGGAAGGCGTGACGCCGGTGGATCTGATTGCTACGGCGTATTGGGCTTACGACGTAACGTTGATGAAGCAGATGGCGGCCGCTACGGGACGCACCGCGGAAGCGGCCGAGTATGGCGTGCTATTCGACAAGATCAAAGAGGCGTTCGCTCAAGCGTACGTGCGGCCGGATGGATTTGTGGGAGGTGTGCCGCCGCCACCCGTGTTCGCGTCGGGAACGGGCACGAAATTGAGCGATCAGCCGGTGGAGACGCAAACCGGATACGTCGTGGCTATCAACATGAAATTGCTGACGCCGGAGTTGGAGAAGCTTGCGGGGCAGCGATTGGCCGACCGCATCGCGGCGAATCATGGACAACTGGGGACGGGATTTCTCGGCACGCCATACCTGTTAGCCGCGTTGACGAATACGGGGCATCTGGATGCCGCATATAAATTGCTGCTGAATACGGAGTATCCGTCGTGGGGATATTTGGTGGAGCATGGCGCCACTACGATGTGGGAGCGGTGGAATGGCGACCAAATGCGCGGCGATCCGAGCATGAATTCGTACAATCACTACGCGTACGGTGCGGTGGCGGATTGGGTTTATCGGTATGCGGCGGGAATCGATACGGATGCGAGCGATCCGGGTTTTCACACGATCTACTTACACCCGAATTTCGATCGCAAATTGGGAAGCGTGGATTTTTCGTATCAGTCGCAGTACGGGGCGATCCGCTCGGCCTGGTCGGTGACGGGGGACAAAGTGGCATGGAAGGTTACGATTCCTGCGAATACATCGGGTGAGTTGCCGGCTGAGGTTGGAGGCGGGCAGCTTCGGTTGGATGGAAAGGAACTGGCAGGGAACAGCAGGGTTCACTCGAAACAGGAGAACGGCGCGACGGTTTATGAAGTGCCGGCGGGAACGTACGAGTTTGCGTCGACGCTACGCTGAGACCACGCAGCTGCCGCACGGAAGTTTTTTAGCCGTGGGTGGCGAGATAGTTGCCGTAGCCAACCACGGCGGTCGAAACGACGAGCGTCAGCAGGCTTAGCGCGACCATGAATTTTGTGCGCGCACTGGCGCCGTTCCATTCCTTGAGTGCGATGCCCCACAAGGTGCTGAAGATGATGATGCTGGCCATGTGGAGCGTCCAGCTGGAAAATCTATAGCGGCCCATTTGGGTTTCGCCCATGGTGTAGAAGAAGAATTGGAAGTACCACGTCGTTCCCGCCAGCGCGCAGAAAAGATAATTCGACAACATTGGGACGGCCAATGGGAGCGTCGCGGATTCCGCTGCACTCAGTTTGGCTGCTCGGGCCATTTCTTCGGCGGGTGCGTCGGTCGGATTTTCAATCGAGGGTGGCGCGTTGGCATGAGTCCAGGGGCGAGTGTACGACGAGACGTATTCGTAGCTCGAATGGTTGCGGATGTTCAGGAACAGGCACCAAAAAAAATTTGTGGTGAATCCGCCGAGGAGAACAACGACGAGCGCCGGGAGGCCTTGCCAGAGGTCGGCGGTGCCGTGGCGGACGCTGGTGGCCTTGATGGGGTCGGCGGCGGCGAGACCATAGGCGAAGCAGGCGCTCATGACGCCGGAGAATGTTGCGACGAGCAGACCTTTTTTCAGATCAAACTCCTTGATCGAGGCGCGTTTTTGTACCTCGGACATTTCGCGCTCTTTCATGGTGCCGGCAAGACCGGCGAAGACGATGCCGAGCATGCAAATGCCGACGCCCACGAGGATGGTGACGCCGGAGCGTGTGCCGAGGACTTCGGTGGCGAATTGGCCGCGGAAGATTGGCGGCATCAGTGTGCCGAACGCGGCGGTGTAACCGAGGGCGACGGCCATGCCGAGCGACATGCCGAGATAGCGCATCGTGAGACCAAACGTCAGGCCGCCGAGTCCCCAGAGGACGCCGAAGATGTAAGCCCACGCGATCGCTGAGCGCGGACTCTCGCGCAGAACGCCGAGCAGATCGGACGTCATGAGCGACCCGAAAAGCCATGGCGCGATAATCCAGCTGAAAAATCCGCCGACGAGCCAGTACGTTTCCCACGACCAGAGCCTGACTCTGCGGAACGGGACGTAGAAGCTGCCGGAAGCGAGTCCGCCGAGCCAGTGAAAGACGACACCCAACAGGGGATTGGAATCCACGCGGATTGTTCCTTTCGAACGCGTTGCGTTGGTCCGCTCGGCGGACGCGAGGCGCGAGGCGTGACTGTAGCGGCCCAGGTGCGAACCGTCAACGCAAAACGGAGGAGCCGCGAACGTGGGAAGGGTGGCGCGTCTCCGTTGGGCGGTGGGTTATACTGGCGGCTTGGGGGACGAGTGAAAGTCGGGGAAAAGCTGCGTTATCTGGAAGATCGCTGGGACGAGAAGGTCGCGAGCAAGCTCGATGCGGCAGAGTTGCTGCGGTATCGCTCGAACTTGCTGGGGTCGGATCTGCGGATCACCAATTTTGGCGGCGGGAATACGAGTTCGAAGATTGCGGATGTCGATCCAATCGATCGCTCTGAACGAACAGTGCTGTGGATCAAGGGCAGCGGCGGCGACATCGGCAGCATTCAGCGGCAGGGCTTTGCGACGCTGTATCTGGATAAAGTGCTTTCGTTGAACGGTCGGTATCGTGGTGTGCAATTCGAAGATGAGATGGTCGATTTCTATCCGATCTGCGCGTTTGGGAACAACAGCGTCGCGGCTTCGATCGATACTCCGTTGCACGGGTTTCTCCCCTTCGAACACGTAGACCACTTGCATCCCGATTGGGGAATCGCGCTCGCGGCCGCAGCAAACGGCCGGGAAAAAATGGAGGAGTTCAACGCGCGTTATGGGCACAAGCTGGTTTGGGTGCCGTGGCAGCGACCGGGATTCGAACTGGCGATGATGATGCGCGACGCGGTCGCAAAGGTTCGGGGTTGCGATGGCGTGCTGCTTGGCGGGCACGGCTTGTTCACATGGGGCGCCACGCAGCGCGAATGCTACGTGAATACCGTTACGATCATCGATCAGTTGGGGCAGTTTGTGGTCGAGCACGTTGAAAAATGCGGTGACAAGCTGTTTGGAGGCGAGCGGAGCAAGACTCTTTCGAATCATCGCGAGATCGCGATGGATTTGTTTCCGACGATTCGCGGCCGCGTATCGAGGAAGCTGCGGCTGATCGGCAACTTCAGCGACCTTCCGGAGATTTTGCGATTCGTGAATTCGGCGGATGCCGAGGCGCTCTCGCGGCTTGGAACGAGCTGCCCGGATCATTTCATTCGAACGAAGATTCGGCCGTTATTCGTGAGTTGGGATGGCGGAGGCGGCGTCGAGGCGTTTCGCGCCCAACTCGAGGCTGCTCTTGAGATTTATAGGAAGGACTATCAGAAATATTACGAAGCGTTCGCGCTCACGGATTCGCCGAAAGTGCGCGATGCGAATCCGACGGTGGTGTTGGTGCGGGGCGTCGGAATGTTCAGCTTTGGCAAGAACAAGACCGAGGCGCGCATCACCGGCGAGTTTTATACCAACGCGATTCATGTGATGGAAGGGGCGACTGCGCTAGGAGACTCCGCTGGAAGTTCGTCGAAACCGAGCGTATTGCCGCAGGTAGGTCCGGCGGCAAAGACCGAAGCATTTGAGGTGTATTCGAACTACGTAGCGCTGCCGCCGTCCGAGGCGTTTCGAATCGAATATTGGGCGTTGGAAGAAGCGAAAATTCGGCGGCAACCGCCGGAAAAGGAACTGAGCCGTCAGATTTGCCTGGTGGTCGGCGGAGCCAATGGCATTGGGCGCGAGACGGCGCTGCTGGCGAGCCGGCGAGGCGCACATGTCGTCGTTGCGGACAAGGATTTAGAATCTGCGAAGTCCGTTGCGATGGAAGCGCGCCAGATCGGCGGCAAAGAGTCGGCCGTCGCCGTTGCGATCGACATTCGCGATCGCGAGTCGATTCGAATGGCGCTCCGAGAGGTGATCGCGGCATTCGGCGGGTTGGACATCCTCGTGAATACAGCCGCGGTTTTTCCGTCGTCGCCGGACGGTAACATCAGTGACGCGCAGTGGGGTGTGACGCTTGACATCAACGTGACCGCCAATCATCGCCTGATGCAAGAGGCGGCGGCGCTGCTCAAGTCTCAGGATTTGAACGCGAGCGTGGTGCTGGTGAGTTCGGCAAACGCGATCGTGCCGAAACATGGAAGCGAAGCATATGACGTAAGCAAAGCTGCCGTGAATCATCTGGTACGTGAGTTTGCGATTTCGCTGGCGCCGAAGATTCGCGTGAACGGTATCAGCCCCGCCACAGTGGTTGCCGGGTCGACGATGTTTCCACGAGATCGCGTAATGGCGTCGCTTAAGAAGTACGGGATCGCATTCGATCCCGCCTCTTCGGATGACCAATTGCGCTACACTCTCGCTGAATTTTACGCGCGACGGACGCTGACGCATCAACCGATCGAGCCGCAGGATTGCGCCGCCGCAATTTTGTTTCTCGCGGGGCCGCAGTCTCGTTGCACCTCCGGGCACTTGATTCCTGTTGACGGGGGTTTGACCGAAGCGTTTCTGCGTTAATTTGTCGAGTAGACTGCGATGGCAAACCGAAAAGCACTGATCGCTGTGGATTTGGGAGCACAGAGTTGCCGCGTCTCGCTGCTGCGTTGGCAACAGGACCAACCCATCGTCGAAGTCATTCATCGCTTTGCGAATGCGCCTGTGGATTCCGGTAACGGACTTCGTTGGAAGATCGAGGAAATCTGGGAAGGCGTTCAAGCGGGGATCCGGTCGTGCGCTTCGCTTGCACCGGAGGGTGTCGCGTCGATTGGCGTCGATGGATGGGCTGTCGACTACGTGAGAATGCTCGAAAGCGGGTATCCGGCGGCTGACCCGTTTTGCTACCGCGACGTTCGAACCGAGCGAGCGCAAAACGAAGTACATGCCCTGATCCCCGCAGCAAAGCTGTATTCGCTCACGGGAACACAGATTCTTCGCATCAATACGCTATATCAGTTATTTGCCGACAAGGTGGAAGGGCACCACGCGGCCGATCCGTGGTTGAACCTGCCGGAATACATCAGCTACCGTTTGTGCGGCAAGCGCGTGGCGGAATATACCAATGCTACGCATTCGGGAATGACGACTCTGCGCTCGCGCAGTTGGTGCGGCGATGTGTTTGATGCGACCGGGATCGATCCGACAATGGCGCCGGAGATCGTTGCGACCGGAACGACGCTTGGAAACATCCGATGGGACTTGGCCGAGCTCTCCGCGCTTCAGGATACGAAGGTGGTCGTTCCTGCCTGCCACGATACGGCGTCAGCAATTGCCGCTATCCCGGCAACGGGCGACGACTGGGCGTTCATCAGTTCGGGCACTTGGTCGTTGGTGGGGACCGTGCTCGACGCGCCAAACGTTTCCGAGGCGGCGCGAGTGCAAAACTTTACAAACCTTGGAGGCGTGGGCGGAAAGATCTGCTTCCTGAAAAATGTGAATGGGATGTGGTTGCTGCGGCAATGCCTCGACGAATGGGTAGCGAACGGAATCCATTGGTCGCTGGAGGATTTGTTGAGCGCGTGCGAGTCGCTGCCCGCGCCGGAATGTCTGATCGCAGTCGATGCGCCCGAGTTGATGGTGCCGGGCGACGTTCTAGGCAAGATCCATGCCCAGTTGGAGCGCGCGGGGGCCAGTCGATTGGCTGTTGATTCGGCGGGTGCTCCGGCGATTGCGAATTTGATCTTTCACAGTTTGGCGGAGCGCTACGCGCAGGTTTTGGATTCAATCGAGACGATTACTGGGAAATCGTTGCGGAGAGTATTCATCGTTGGCGGCGGCAATCGAAATCATTTGCTGAACCGGCTGACGCGGCAGTGTACGGGCTTGGAGGTCATTTTGGGCTCGACCGAAAGCACGACGATCGGAAATTTCGCAGTGCAGCTCGCGGCGCTGGACGGAGGGTGGACGCCGTCGGTTGGAGTTTCCGCCAATGCCGTGGCCAAGTGGGCGCATCGGCTTACATCGGTTTCCGTTGCGATCTCGGCCGGGGCGTCATAATGAATCGACGGTCAGCGGCGCGTGGAGACTTTCAATGAAAGATCGGTCGGTCGAGATCGTCAGCGATGTTCTGGACAAATTGAAGATCGAAATCCCATCGTGGGGCTTTGCCAACACGGGTACGCGCTTCGGCAAGTTCATCCAGCCGACGGCCGCTTCGACGATGGAAGAGAAATTTAGCGACGCGGCGCAAGTGAAGGTGATGACGGGCGCCAGTGAGACGCTTGCGTTGCACGTTCAGTGGGACTTGCCACGCGGCCTGCGTGACGTGGGCGAAATCGAGAGGCTGGCGCAAAAGTTTGGCATGCGCCCGGGATCGATCAACCCAAATGTTTTTCAGAATCAGGAATACAAGTACGGATCGGTGGGGAATGCCGATCCGAAGGTTCGGCGCATGGCCGTCGATCATATTCTGGAGTGCGTTTCAATTGCCGAAGCGCTGAAATCGCGAGATGTATCGCCGTGGTTCGCGGACGGTTCGAATTATCCAGGGACGCAAAATATTCGCCAGAGGATCGGGTATTTCGAGGAGTGCCTGGCCGAGATTCATCGTTCGCTGAAGCCCGGCCAGCGGTTGCTGCTGGAGTACAAGCCGTTCGAGCCGGCTTTTTATCACACAGACATCGCGGACTGGGGCATGGCGTTTCTCTTGGCGAAGAATGCCGGTCCGCAGGCGTTTGTGCTCGTGGACACCGGGCACCATTATCAGGCTCAGAACATCGAGCAAATCGTGGCGTGGCTGCTGCACCACAAGATGATGGGTGGATTCCATTTCAACGACCGACGGTACGCGGATGATGACCTGACACTCGGCTCGATTGATCCGTACCAGGTGTTTCGCATTTTTCATGAGATTCGGATGTTCGAATGGGAGGCGCAGTCGACCGGCGACATCGCTTACATGATCGATCAGAGCCACAACCTCAAGGATAAAATTGAAGCCATGATTCAAACAGTTTGCACGGCGCAGGAGTTGTACGCGCGAGCCGCGCTTGTGGATCACGAGCGATTGGCGGCTCTTCAGAAACAATGCGCATTGGTGGATGCCGAAGAGACGCTGCGCGGCGCGTTTTGGCAGGATGTGCGGCCCGCTGTGCGTGAATGGCGGAAATCGCGGAATCTACCCGAGGATCCCCTTCAGGAGTTCCGTGGTAGTGGGTATCTGGAGCGGATTAAGGCAGAGCGATCCCACCGAAACTCTGAAGCGTCGGCAAGTTACGCCTAGACTGCCCTCTGTTGTCAGGCTCGAGCCGGGATCGAATTGCCGTTTACGCCGTTGCCCGGCGGCTTGTGCTGACGTTCTTCGCCAGAAACTCCCTCATGGCCGCGGCGATTTCTTCAAGGTGCGTCTCCAGCGCGAAGTGCCCTGTGTCGAGGAACTGAACTGAGGCGTTCGGATTGTCGCGACGAAACGCCTCTGCGCCCGGCGGGACGAAATACAAATCGCGCTTGCCCCAGATCGCGAGCAGAGGTGGCTTGGAGTCGCGGAAATACTTCTGGAACGCCGGATAAAGCTTCACGTTGTTGGCGTAGTCGAGGAAGAGATCCAGTTGGATGTCGACGTTTCCCGGACGCGCTATCAGAGCGGCGTCAAGTGTGTAGCCATCCGGCGAAATCAGGTCCGGATTTGGAATGCCGACGGAATATTCGCGGCGAATTCCCTCCGCATTCAAGCCTTTGCGAATCGCGTCGCGGTTTTCTTGAGTGGGATTGCTCCAGTAGCGGCGGATCGGCGCCCATGCGTCGCCCAGGCCTTCTTCGTATGCGTTGCCGTTCTGCGAGACGATTGCGGTGACGCGTTCGGGGTGCGCCATGGCGAGGCGGAATCCCGTCGGTGCGCCGTAGTCGAAGACGTACAAGGCGTAGCGATCGAGATGGAGAGCGTCGGTGAAGGCTTGGATTGTGCGCGCTAGGGAATCGAAGGAATAAACGTAGTTCCGCTCCGAGGGAATTTGCGTGAAGCCAAATCCCGGTAGATCAGGCGCGATCACTCGGTAGCGATCGGCCAGACGGGGAATGAGTTCGCGATATTGGAATGATGAAGCAGGGAAGCCGTGGAGCAGCAGCACAATCGGAGCGTCCGGATGACCGGCTTCGCGGTAGAAGACACTGACGCCGTCGGCGTCCATGCGGCGTGTGTAGATGTGAGGAGTTTTCGTAGAGGTCGGTCTCTCGGACGACGACACGGCCATCGGCGCTGCTTTTTGAGCTTCCCGAGCGCTCGCTTGGGTCGGCAAGTCCGTCGTGACCGCGGATTGCCCTCGCGAAAAGAAGGGGTTCAATCCTTCGCCCATCGTCGGGTGGGCTATAATCGCGTCGCGCAACGCGGTGAAGGGAAGTCCAGCAAGCATCGTGGTTTGCACAATCGTCATCACTTCGCCGGCCTCGGCACCAATCATCGTGAAGCCTAGAATTTTGTCGGTCTTCGGGTCGATCAATGCTTTGACGAAGCCGTCTGTTTCGCCCGTCGTTTGAGCGCGCAAGATGACCGACGTGGGCATCTTAATGACTTGAACCCCGATGCCGCGTGCTCTTGCTTCGGTTTCGTTGAGGCCGACGTGTGCCGCCTGAGGATCGGTGAACAGGCATGCAGGCATCAGGCGGTCGCGAGTGCTTCGAGCTTTGCCGGCGAGATTGTCGCGAATCACGCGAAAGTCGTCGAACGATGCGTGGGTGAACTGCGGGCTGCCCGCGCATTCGCCGATTGCCCAGACGTCCGGTACGGTGGTCTGTAGGCGATCGTTCACCTTGATGTAGCCGCGATCATCGAGTTCGACATTGGCGATTTCCAGTCCGATGCCGATGGTATTGGGTACTCGACCCGTGGCGACGAGGATATCGCTCGCGCGGATCGTTTTTTCGCTTCCGCCGACGCGGATCTTCACCGTAACTCCATTTCCCGATTTGCCTTGGACGTGGAGGATCTCCGCCGACGTAATCACGTCGACGCCCTCGCTGGCGAGAATTCGCGACATTTCCTCGGCGACGTCGGGGTCGGCGTTGGCGAGGAGTTGTGCTGCCTGCTGCAAGATCGTGACGCGACTCCCGAATCGGCGATAGGCCTGAGCGAATTCGAGGCCGACGTAGCCGCCTCCGATGACGATCATGTGCTCGGGCAGACGATCCAGTTCGAGCAACTCGATATTGGTCATGGAAGCAGATTCTGCCAAGCCAGGGACGTCCGGGATCGCGGGGTGCGTGCCAAGATTGAGGAAGATTCGCTCGCCAACCAAAATCTGTGTGCCGCCGTCATTCAAACGCACTTCGAGTTTGTTGCGGCCCACGAATTTCGCATCACCCAGGATGAGCTCAGCGCCTGACGACCTGTAGTTCTGCACATGGTGCGCGACCATGCGCTCGACCATCTCGCGTTTTCGTTTTCGAACGCCGGCCATGTTCGTCGAGGCGGGTCCTACGACCGTTCCGAATCGCTCGGCGTGATGAACGAAATCAGCTACTTTCGCGCTCCAGATTTCGTTTTTACTCGGTAGGCAGTTGATGTTGGGACACGATCCGCCGATCCAGCGGCGTTCGACGACGACCGTTTTTTCGCCGGACGGTCCCAGGTGCCAGGCAAGATATTTGCCGCCCTCGCCGCTTCCGATGATGATGTTTTTATAGGTTGCTTCAGTCATGGCCCATACCTCCAATCGAGAGAGTATCGATTCGACTAACAAACTCGCTATGGTGATGGCGACGCCATTTCCATGGCCCAGACCGCCGCGGGCCGCATATACATCGGCGCGCGAAAATTGCCGGTGTCGTCCCACGCTTCGGGCGTACGAAACCAGTAGCCTTTTATTTCGTACACGACGTGGTGGATTCCCCAGGCCGTGTGGTAGGCCTCATCTTTCAGGCCTTCACTGAGAAGGATCGCTGCGAGGCCGAAGCTGGTACCGACCCAGACTTCTTGCGCCTGCTCGTTGTCGCGGATGATGCTGCCGTCTGCGGCCATGCCGTTGGCTGCGCCCATTTCGCCTTTGCCGAATTTCATAACGTTGGTCGCATAGATTTTCTTTAGGGCGGAGAGTTGCATTTGCTTCGGGACGAGATCGCCGAGACCGGTCATGTTGGCGTACCACTGCCCGGCAAGTTGATCGGCTTGAATCGCATCGCGATATTCGCTTTGCGCGTCGTAACGGAAATACTCGCCGTTCCAGAGTTTGTCGATGTAGGTTTTTTGCGCTTTTGCGAAGAGGGAATGATAACTGTCGGCAGTTTGTTTTTCGCCGAGGGCGCGGGCGGTTTCTTCGGATGCGCGCAGGGCGGCTAGCCAAAGGCCTCCGCAGTACGCGCTGACTCCGCGCACGATCCACGAATCGTATGTTTGGTCGGGATAGCCGCTGTTTTCCGGAATCCCGCCGCCGTGATCGAACTGTTGCAGATATTGGATCGCGATTTGCATCGCAGGCCACATCTGGCGCAAGAATTCCTGATCGGTTCTTCCGGTGAGAACGTAGTCCCGGTAAACCATGAGGACGAACTTGGAGTTGAGATCCTTCCAGTCGTTGGTGTCCTGCCAACCTGGTTCGTTGACGAGCACGAAGGGATCGCCTTCAGGGACGCCCAGGTCGTGAGGGACGGCGCCGACTTTTTTCCGTTTGTGGAGCACGGGGCTGCCGGTTTCTTGCGTTTTGGCAACCCATAGCCCGAGTTCCGGGTATTCGCGGGGGATGGTGTCGGCAAATTCTCGCAGGACCTGCTTGTCGATCGTTGGCCAAAATTTCAGCAGGGGCATCGAAGCGTAGAAACGGACGTCGAGCGTCCCGTAGTAGGCGTAGTCGAAACACTCTAACAAGGCGAAGCTTGGCGGCAGCTTGGTGTCGGAACCTTGCTGGCGCCCCCAGAATGTACCGCCGTCGGTGAGCGTGTAGAGTTCATTGAAGAGCATGGCGCGATACCACCGGGGCTTGCTCTCGTCTTCGATGTACGGTTTTTGCCAGGCATCGATCGCATCGCTCCACTCTGCAGCGTGCTGCAATCCGTCACGGGCGACGGCCCATGAGTTGTTGCCGCTGGTGCCGTAGAAATCTGTATAGCGGCGATTCCATTTGCGGCCGAGACCGAATTGGACCACAGGAAAGTCCCAGGCGATGGCCATCGGAACGATTTTCTTTTCGCCGGGCTGAAGCGTAAAGCGAATCGCGATCGCTCCTCCGATTTTTTCGCTGGCGCTCACCCACGATGTATCGCTGTTTGCGAGAGAGCCGTCTTTCGAGAAGGGAGCCCAAACGGATTTGCCGTCGCCATCTGCGAGAAATTCCGTCTGGTAGAAAACTTCGACTCCCGGCGATTCGAGAGCGGCGATCGAGAACTGGCCATCCCAGTCGTTTAGAGTTGTGTCCGCACGATCGCGGTCAAACACGATGCCTTTCATCATTCCGACGGAGTTCAGCGATTCTTTGCGCGGACGATTTACGTCGCCCTGGCTGAGCGCGGACTGAAAATCATGCGACTGCGCTCGAAACCAGCCGTTCATGTTCGCCCAAGAGAGCAGGACCGACACTGTGACGGCTTTGTTCGTCGGATTCTCGGCGTGCCATCGGTACACAGCGACCGGGTAACTGGATTCCTTGTAATTGTTGGGCAGTACGGGAGAAAACTGCTCCAGTACAACGTGCGCAGGGAAGTTGTCCCACTTGTAGTCATACCAGGACTTTGGAAACAGCGCGGCGTAGTCGCCGGCCCCGACCGGGTAATCCCATTTCCAACTCGACAGCTCTCCGTTTTTGGGATGATCGGTAATCAACACTTGCGAGACGCCCTTGCTTTCGCCGGCAAGCTGCTGGAACATCGCAAATTGATTCACCGGCACCGAGACATATTTGTGGATGCCGGCCTTGATGTGCCATCGCGCGAAGTCTCCGCGATACGAGCGCGAAAACGTCCCGGCGCCGAATCCACCGACGGGAGCGCCTTGCCAATAGCCGTCGTCGATATCGCTCTTGTTCTTGCGAACGCCCGGATTCTCAAGCGGCTGTCCGATCGGCCGCCGCCATGCGGTCTTTGGGATTTCGTCAGCCTTGCCGGCAACTGGAATGAGTCCGCACAGCGAAGAAACCACCGCCAGTGCAAGTAAGTGCTTCCTCATCAATCCTCCGGGCGAATGATCGACAAAAAGAGCGGAACGCAAACGATGTGATGCGATGAAGCAATCCGCGGCGACTAACTTTTTTCGTTACCGAGCGTACGGCGTTCGAACGCGCAAACCGGCCAGCCGATTGTCACCCGCCGGTCTTCGCCTCCCTGCTTTTCGCTGAGCCCGTTTGCCAATATTGATTGAACCCAATGTAGTCCGACGGCAGATTGGCCAGAATCGTGCGTCGCAGTTCCAGAATGTCGACGCTGCCCAAATTCTTGTAGAGCACCTTGCCGTTTGAATCGAGCAAGACCGTATAGGGCACCGCCGACTCCCAAGCCGGATCAAACGCCTTCTGCAACGTCTCGGTTTCGCTCGATGCGAAAAGCAAATTGCGGCTGGTTGCGTGTTTTTTCTCGAGCATCCTCAACACGCCATCCTTTTCATCCGGCATGTTCGCCGACACCGTAACCAGATCAAAATCCCGCACCTTGTACATCAGAAACGTATCTTCGAGGTCCGCAAATTCATCGATGCACGATCCGCACCATGTCGCCCAAAAGCTGATCAGTGTCATATGTTTCGACGGATTCTCCCGCAGTTTCTTCAGATCGTCCGCGGTCGCCATCTCGACCGTTACAGGTTGCTCCGCAATCTTGCGAAGTGCCGCAACACGCGACGCCGACTTCTCCTGCCACTTGGTTGAGCATCCAAACACGCCGTTATGTTTCACCGCGACTTCGCGTCCGGCCAATACGGCATCGATGGCGTTGCGCGCGTCCTGCGTCTTCACCATCTCGATGCGATAGCTGTTGTCCATCCGCCCCTCGTAGCGCAGCTTGCGATCCTTGTCGAAGACGAAGACGTGCGGTGTAGCTTGCGGCCCGTAAGCGCGTGTCACCGACTGCGTGTCGCCGTCATAGAGATACGGATAGCGCAGGTGTTTGTATTCAAATCGGATTTTCATCTCGCCCAGCGTGTCGCTGATGTCCGACGAGTCCAGCTCATCGATGCGAATCGCCTTCGGATCATTCGGCTCGATCGCAACAACAGCCACGCCTTTGTCGCGATAGTCGTCTTGTAGCGACTGAATCCGCTGCTCGTACATCTGCGCAATCGGGCAATGGTTGCAAGTGAACACGATCGCGAGCACCGGGCTCGATGCATAGTCCGCCAGTCGATGCATCTTGCCGTCCACGCCCGGCAATGAGAAATCTGGCGCGGGCGATCCAAGCGACAATATCGGATGACCCGCCTCGGGCGGCGTCAGCGTCGCGTCTTGAGGATCCTGTCCACCACCAACGTTGTGCAAAGAAAGCAGCAAACTCAAAATCAGTCCCCACATCACCTCAAACCTCCAATGGCGAGAACCTCCAACCGTGCCCCCAAAAGGCTCGCGACTATTCCTTCGGTAACGGCCTGGACGTCACATCCGCATCCACCAACCCCATCGACCACTTAATCGCTTCTACCATCATCTTCTGAAATCGCGGATCGTCCCAGTTCTGCTCCACATGCCCCAAGGTCGTGTAATACACGCGCCCCTTGCCGTACCTCTTCGCCCAAGTCACCGCAAAATCCCGATCCGTGCGATGAACATGCGAGTTCTTCAGGTCGAGCTTGCTCGAGTCGAGCCTCATCAGCACGCGCACCGTATCGCGCGAATAATCCTTCATCTGATAGATTTCGTCCTTCAGTACAAATGACTTCGGCCACTGCTGCATCCCCGGAAAAGAGGGATCCTCGACGATAATCGGTGCGTCGAACGTGACCCACGGATGCTCGTCGAAATACCCGCCGATCATGTCGCCGTATTCCGGCCACGATGTAAACGTGATCGTAGCGCTATGCACGCCGACGAACCCTTTTCCATCGTCATGCACGAAAGAGAGCAGCGCCGCTTTTTGCTCATCGTTCATCTCTAAATCACCGCCCGTGTAAAACACGACGGCGTCGAAGTCGTTCAGATTCTTGGCGTTGTACTCGAGCTTCTTCTTCGTCAGGACTTCGGTATCGGTTCGAATCGTCGTGGTCCACAGTCCAGTTTCACGCCCGAGCCGTTCGATCGTGGCCATCGCATGTGAAACAGCTTCGTGCCGATAGCCTTTCTCTTCGCCGAGAAAAAGAAGCCGCTTTGCGGGTGGCGTGTTCGTGCTTTGCGCATGGCAATAGGAGGTCGCGCCAAGCGCAGCCAAGACAATCACCAAGATCGTTCGAATCCGTCGCACGCATACCCTCCAAACACCAGATCCCGCTCGCGGCTTCTACTTTTTACGTCCCAGCCAAAGAATCGCATTCGCAAGCAACTTATTCTGCGTAGCATCTGCATACACCGCGGGCCCATGCCCCATATTGATGTAGAGCATCCGGTACTTCGTATTGGCCCAGACGACCGGCAAGTCGCCCTCCGTAATCACATCCTTCACCCCGATTGGATAGTTCGAAGGATCGAGCGTAACGAACACATGCACTCGCGGATCGAGGCGCGGGCTCGGCTTCCACAAATACCATTCATTCGCCGGTGAGTCGAAATTCGCCGGTAGCCCAGCTGTAACAGGATGATTCCTGTCGTCGACCTTCAAGTTCGCAGGCTTGACCGGCCAGTTGTTCGTATAAAACACTGCGCCACCCAGAAAATCAACAAACCAGGGCCAGTGCGTGTCTTTGTCGTTGTAGCCGGCGACGTGATAGCCGATCCACCCGCCTCCATGCTCCATGTATTTTTCGAACGCGGCACGCTGCTCAGGCGTCTGCGGAAAATTGTTCAGCCACAGGATCAGTCGATACGGCTTCAGGTCGTTTTCGTTTAACTTACTCCAGTCCGTGGTGGTATCCAGGGTGAAATTGCTCTTCGCCGCAAGCTCCTGATAGAAAGCCAGCGCGTCCTTCGCCGTCTTGACGTGATCGGGTTCGACGTCGGTCGAATAAAACGCGAGCACCTTGAAATCGGGTTCGTTCGCCGCGGTCCCGTTCGCCCCGAGCCCCAAAAGGGTAACGAAGCCAATAACGACCGCTCCCGACGTCAGGAATCTCCTGCGACCCACCCGTCCGCCAATCACCGTAGCCTTTCGCCGCATATCAGCGCACCTCCTGCCCAGCCGCCCAAAAAATCGCATTCTTAAATATCTGCGTAAACGCCGGATTGCCAAAATGTTCCGGCCGATGTCCCATGAAAATGTAAACGTTCCGCGCTTTAACGTGCTCGTTGGTCCAGATCACCGGGTGGTCGCCCATTTTCTTGTCCGTGTCAGGTGTATAGGTTTTTTCATCGACGCTCGCCAGGACGTGAACACTCGGTCGCGGAGTCGTGTCGTACGTGTACCACTCTTCGTCCTGGATCACGAATGGCGAGGGAACGCCGCGCATCACCGGGTGATTTTGATCCTCTACGGTCACGGTGCCAGTGACAAACGTCGCGATGTAATCCTTGAAGCGAATCCCGCCCATAAAGTCGTGGAACCACGGCCACATCTGAAAGCCGTCGAATTCTCCAAGCAACGTGGCGTGGTGAAATCCGATCCAACCGCCTTTGCCCTGTTCGATGTACTTGATGAATGCCGCCTGCGCCGTATCGGTCCAGTTGTAAGGCGGGTAGTTCAGCTGAACGAAGAGTTTGTACTTCGCCAGAAACGCATCGTCAATCTTCGAGGTGTCTTCGATGTAGTCCACAGTGAAATTCTTCTCGCTCGCCAATTTGTTGAGCCAAGTCTTGGCGGCGTCCACGAAGGGCTTATGGATTCCTCCATGTTCCGCGATGGCGACAACGCGAAAACTGGGCGGTGCGGCCGAGGTCCCTGGCCCGAGCGCACCGGTCGCAAACAGGAGGAGCGCTAAGGAAATCGTGGTCACGCATACACAGCGTATAAAAGGCTTCCCGTCCGTTCGCATGTCAGCTCGTTACCGCCATTTCTGTTCACCCTCCACGATCTTGATGTACCGGTCGACTGGAAGTCCGGTGAATCGTTGCGAAGCCCCGCCTGGCTGCGGCCACTTCACCTCGACCCAATCGATCGTGGTGTGCTTGCCCAGTCCAAGCACGACACGAGGATCGTGTGACGACAGATAGCTTCCGCCGCCTACTTTGGTTCGCGTGCGCACGAGATCTCCGGCTTTGTATTTGATCTCCGCGCCAATCGCATCGACGTTGGACTTCGTGCCGACCAGCTGAATCCCCAGCCAATGATTCTGCTTGCCGGCCAGATTATGCAACAGCACCGGCGCGCCGCCATTCACCGAAATCAGAACATCGACGGCGCCGTCATTGTCAAAATCCCCGAGCGCTAGACCCCGCGCAGACATCGGCGTCATGAAAACGGGCCCGCTCTTCACGCTCACGTCTTCCCAAGCCTTGCCGTTTCGATGAAACAGGATCAGGGGCTCCTCATAGGACACTTCGCCGTGCAGCGCGTTGATCAAGTCGTCGGGATTGCCGTTTGACAGCAGCAAATCGATGTCGCCGTCGTTGTCGTAGTCGAAAAACTTCAACCCCCACCCGCTCATAAACTTTGTGGCCTTGGCCACGCCGGCAGGTGCGGAGAGATCGTCAAAGGTTCCGTCGTGGTTGTTCTGATAGAGCGCAAAATTCTCGCGGTCGATGTTCGCAACGAAGAGGTCGAGCCAGCCATCCTGGTTGAAATCCGCCGCGTCCACGCCCATTCCCGACCGCGCCTTGCCCGTGGCGCCGAACGCGACTCCCGCCTCGGTGCCGGTTTCCGAGAATTTGCCCTTGCCATCGTTGACGAAGAGAAAGTTGGCCACCGTGTCGTTGCTGACGAACAAGTCCATCCGGCCATCATTGTTGACGTCGCAGGCCACCACGCCCCACACCTTGCCCGGATGCGACACGATTCCTGACGATTTCGAAACGTCGGTAAAGGTGCCATCGCCATTGTTGTGAAAAAGCCAGCTCGGCATCGGCTGGTAGATCTGCGGAATGCAGTAATGCCGCAAGCCGTCTTCGTGGACGCCGCAAGGCTTATTCTTTTCTTTGCTGAAGTCGACGAACTGGCCCACGAAGAGATCGAGTAGCCCGTCGTTGTCGTAGTCGAACCAGACCGCGCTTGATGCCCAGCCCGTCACGCCGACGCCGGCCCTCTCGGTCACGTCGGTAAACGTGCCGTCTCCGTTGTTGTGGTACAGGATGCTGCGGCCATACTGGGTGATGTACAAATCCTGGAAGCCGTCGCGATCGTAGTCGCCAACCGCGACTCCTTGGCCAAAGCCTCCGGCCCCAACACCTGCTTTCTCGGTGACGTCGGTGAACGTTCCATCTCGATTGTTCTTGTACAGCGCGTTGCGCAAAGGCGGGTCGGGATTGAAAAAATCGCATTTACCGGAGTTGACCAGATAAACGTCCATCCAGCCATCGTTGTCATAGTCAAAGAAAGCGCAGCCGGCGCCGGTTGTTTCGGGAAGATACTTTTCAGGAGAGTGTCCGTTGGAGTGCGTCCAGGTGATCTGGCTGGTCGCAGCTGGAATTCGTTCAAAGGGATCGGCGCCTGGAAGCGCTCGCAACGCGCCTGGGAGTGCTCCTGACACCGCGCTCGCGGCGATGATGGACAGCATCTCGCGCCGCGTAAATCGTGAGCCGTCTGGATTTTGGCGTCGTCGCAAACGAGTTCGCTCAGTATTTACTGTGCATTTCCGTCCGCCGGAGGCTTGTTCTGGGTCAACTGGCGGTGAATCGCAAATTCCTTTTCGGCTTCCTCGCGCTTTCCTGTCCGGCTGTAAGCCACCGCCAGATTGTAATGAGCTGAGGGATTGCCCGCTTCGAGGCGGGCGGCCGATTGGAGAGGTGGAATCGCGTCCGCGTATTGTTTCAAAGTCACCAGACAAAATCCCCATCCCATAAACGCATCGCCAAACGTCGGATCGAGCTTCGCCGCTCGCGTGAAATAGGGAACCGCTTGGTCGCATTGCCCGGCTTGACGGGCTACTTCCCCCAGAATGTATTCGGCGCCGGCATTCTTCGGGTCGATCTGAAGCTCCTTCTGAAACTGTTCCTTTGCCTGCTGAATAGCCGCGGCATCGCCTTGCGGCTTCGACAAGAGTAAACGCCCGAGCAAGTAGTGAATGCTTGGCTCGTCGGGATTATTTTTCAAGATGTCTTCGTATTCGCGCTGAGCTTCATCCCATTTGCCTTGCATCTCCAGCGCTTCGGCATTCAACTTGTGAGCGGGGACGGAGTTCGGCGCGTTCCGACCAAGTTCTTGCGCCACACGCGCGGATAAATCGGAGTAGGCGTGGACCAGTACAAAGAGGATTTCGGGATCGTTCGGAAATTGATGCTCCAGTAGCCTCACGAAGTCCAGCGTCGCATCGATGTTGTCGATCGTCATCGAGCAGCGCAGCCCAGCGATTCCCGCGGTGCGGCGGCCGTCGGCCGGCCCAGCAGGCGCCGCGACAATGCGTCGCAGTGCAGGCAAGGCTTCCTTGCAGCGCCCTTGTTCCGCCAAAGCGACGGCTTTCTCGACGGTTGGCGCGGGAGTGCCCGGCGACGTCCCCGACGGTGCCCCTGCGGCCGGTGGACGCGGCTGCGACTGTCGCGCGGGAAGGGAACCAGCCAGCAGCCCCAGCGAAGTCGCCAAGCTGCTAACCGTGAACGCCATGCTTAAGATTCGTAAGGTCTGCACGTTACGTGGTAGTCCAGCAATTCTATTTTCTGCGGGCACGACAAACGGGCGCAAACAAAAAATGAGGCAGGCGTTTGAGCGCCTGCCTCATTCTACGTCGTTTCGGTTAGTAGTAGAGCTTCAAAGCGAACTGAATATTTCTCGCTGGTTGAGACACGTTGATCACGCCCGTGTTGTCCTGTTGCACCGTTGTATTTGGTGCCGCCAGGTTCACGCGGTTGAACGCATTCAGGAAGTCGCCACGGAACTCCAATTTGAACCGTTCCGAGAAGTGGAAATCCTTATGCACGCTGATGTCCCAGTTGTAGAACCCTGGTCCACGCAGTCCACCCAACTGCGGTGAGCACGTTCCGAAGGTTGTGGTTGGATCGGTGTAGTTGCTCGGATCGAACCAGACAAAGCCGCCGCCCTGTGAGGCCGTGGCGTTTTGTCGACCGAACACGGTGTTGGTGCCGTCGCAATTCGGTCTCAGACCGCGCGAGCCGGTGCCTGTCGGATCGGTGGCGCCCGTGTAGAGCGCCAGGGGGAAGCCGGTGTGCAACGTCAGGATCGGGCTAACCTGCCAGCCCCCGACGACTGCATCCATGGCGCGACCCATGTTGTTGCCGTAGGTTCGACCGCGGCCGACCGGTAGATCGTATACGGCGTAGGCTGTGAGGTTGTGGGTTTCGTCGTAGTAGCACGGCGCCCATTCGGCTTGTGGGTCGTACACGTTTTGCCAGTAGGGCGATGCTGTGGTTGACGCTTTCGCGTTCGACCACGTGCCGTAGTAACCAGTGTTGTTCGACATGCACTTTGCGTACGTGTACGACACCTGGTATTCCAGTCCATGCCCCATGTTCTTCTTCAACACGGCCTGCAGTGCGTTGTACGTCATGCGGCCGTTGGACTGCGTACCCGATACGTTGGTGTTCCCGATGAGGGTGCCAAGCGTCGGGTTGTTTGCGAAGAATGGGCTCGGATCGGTGCAGGGAGCCTTGGCGCAAGAACCCGCTGGCGCAACTTCAAGCTGGCCATAGCTGAACGGCACCATCAGGTGATACGCCGTTTGGCCTACGTACCCAACCTGGAGCGTCGTTTCGCCGTGGAATTGATGTTGAACCGTCAAGTTCCACTGGTCGTCGATCGCCGGCTGCACGTTCTGATCCCATAGCCGGAAGATCTGTCCCGTGAAGCAAGAGAGGTTCGGGCATGCGAGACCAGTCGGCGGCGGCGCGATAAGGCCGTCGGAAGCCGTCGTGCTCGGCAGAGCCTGGTTCTGATACACGGTCTGGAATTCGCCACCCGCCGTTGCACCGCCGTTAAATGGTGCGTTGATCGGCAGACGGAGGTTGGTTCCTGTACCTTCCAGGTAGTCCGAAATGGTAAACGCACCACGGAAAACCGTGTGTCCGCCCGACCATCCCGGGGTGTACGCGAAACCGAGACGAGGCTGCAGGTCCTTCGGACCGTACGACCCCCGGTAGAGGGAACGGCTTGCGCCATTCACGCCGGCATACAAAACTTGACCGGTCTGGATGTCGTAATTGTCTTGTTGGTTGTTGGTTTCAACCCAAGGCGTATGGAATTCGTAGCGCAATCCCAGTGTCAGTGTCAGGTGATCGGAAACGCGCCAGGTATCCTGGCCAAAAACACCGAACACGTTTGACGTCTGCGTCCACGAACCGCTGCTCAGGCCCCGACCGAAGGCCGTCGGCAAGCCTAGGAAGAAGTCCGCGCCGCCGCTTCCGGTATTCGCCAAGGCGCCTACCGCAGCAGAGGAGGTATAGTCCGGACCGAACACGATGTTCCCCAGTTCACCGCTGTTTCCCGAATAGAACACCTTGATCGCGTCATACTGGAGCAAACCGCCGAACTTGAAGTTATGGCGGCCTCGCGTCCAGCTGACGGTATCGTCGGCCTGATACACAGAGCTGTTAAAGCTTTGTGTGACGATGCTGTTTCCGAGGTTGGTATAGGTTCCGTTTGAGGGACCCTCTGCGTTACCGCCGTTCAACCCGATGCCAAGAAGTCCAGCAGCGCCTCCGGGGTTGGAATTCGCGATACCGATCGACTCGCCGAAGGCGCCGACCGATGGATCCCACGTGGAGCCGGTATTTAGGATCACGTGGTTCCAACCGAAGCGCGCATCGTTCACGACGTTCGTGAACGTGTGCGTCCAATCGCCGACGGTGCTCCAGATCGGCGCCGTCGCCAAACTGTTCGCGAGTAGCGGCTGCGAGTTTGAACCAGGGTCGTTCTGGTATGCGCGAGTGAAACGACCCGAAAGTCGGTTATGACTGTTCAAGTCGTAATCGATCTTCACGTCGCCCTGGTCGGAGTTGTATTGGTTCGAAATCTCCTGGAGCGCGTTGTTCGTCAGGTTGCCGTTGATCGTCTTCGGATACAGCGGGGAAGCGAACAACGCCGCCGCAACCGGGCTGATCATGCTGGCCGGAATGATGTTGCCTGGGAACGGCGTGCGCACGGTCGCCGCCACGCAAGGCGTTCCGTTCTGTCCGCTGGTGCCGGCGCACGGATTATAGAGTTGGACCGGCAGCGCGCTGAAGTTTCCAGCCTGCTCGGCCGGGGTAAATACGGTAATGAAGCTGCCGGCTGGAGGGTGATCGAAACGCTGTCCCTGATAGTCCACGAAGAAGAACAGCTTGTCCTTAATCACAGGCCCGCCCAACGTGCCGCCGTACATGTTCCAGCGCACCGGGGCGCGCTGAATCTCCGGCGAACTCGGGTTGATCTTGTTCTCCCACTGGTTCGCGTTCAGCTTGTCGTTCCGGAAGAATTCCCACACGTCGCCGTGGAAGGAGTTCGAGCCCGACTTCAGCGTCGCGCTCACGACGCCGCCCATGTAGTTGCCAAATTCGGCCGAGGCGTTGTTCGTGATCAGGTTAAATTCCTGAATCGCGTCGGGTGAGGGCGTGTAGCCCAGCAGGTTGTCCGACACCTGGTTGTTGTCCATGCCGTCCAGCAGGAAGTTGTTGGCCTGCTCGCGGTTCCCGTTGATAAACGGCCGGGCCCCGCTGGCCACGTTGTCGCCATTGTTAAACGAGCTCGGATCCGGATGCACCGATCCCGGCGCCAACAGCGTCAATTGGACGTAGTTGCGGGTCGCCAATGGAAGCGCGTCGTTGGTCGCAGAGTCGATGATCGTATCGACCTGCGTATTTTCGGTCTTCAGCACCGGTGCTGCGCCGGTGACCTCCACGATCTCGCTGACCTGTCCAACCTTCATGGTCACGTCGATTCGCGCCACTTGGTTCAATGACAGCGCAAACGCGGGATACGCAACCGACGCGAATCCCGACTTTTCTACTTTCACTTCGTAATTCCCGATCGGCAGGTTGGTCACGCGATACAACCCGACGTCGTTGGTGACCGCGCTGGAAACCGTCCCGCGCTCCACCGACTTAACGCTGACCGCCGCGCCCGCAACCGCCGCTCCGCTCGTGTCCGTTACCGTACCGGTCACCGTAGCGGTTACTTCCTGTGCCACCAATCCCTGTGTCCCACACAGCAGAACCACGAGACACACCGCCACCCAACAAACCGCACGTACACTATTCATTAGTTGCTCCCTCGAAAGAGGTTGCTACCCTCGGCACACCGCAACCGCTCTTCTTTCCAGATTTTCGGACGGAACCAATACCCCATAGCACTACAAGGACCCCATGCCCCGTAGCTATATAGCGGAAACGTCCCGCCGTCAAGAGAAAACTACCTATTCACAAAATCTATCTTGCGCTGCTCTATGGCACTGAACTATAACTGCTCTATATCACTTTTTCAGCTGCGCCGTGGTGCAACGTTTCAGCTTGAAAAAGTCGCGGGGTTGCGAGTGCGCAACGGGAGAAGGCGTTCAGGATTTCGCCTCGTGTGAAAATCCAGTAATGAGCAACAATGCTCGGCCGTTCAACCAAACTATTTTTCTGGTTCGTTCGTCTTTAGTCGTGCCGGTGTTGTGCTCCGTGTATAGGCTGTCCCGTTGAGTCGAGGATTTTCAGATGCTCACCAAACGTAAGAACGGTATTCCGGCGTATCGGCGCATTCAGGGCGCGATCCGCACGGTCATCGAAGCCGGCGAACTGAAGCCCGGCGACGTTGTCGCCTCTGAACGGGAACTCGCTCGCCTTCACGACGTGAGCCTCATGACCGCGCGTCACGCGCTCGCATCCCTGGAGCGCGAAGGCGTCGTTGAACGTCGCCGCGGCGTCGGCACTTTCGTTTCCGCTCCAAAAATTCATTTCAACAAATTAATGTCCTACACCGAGCAGATGGGCAGCCGCCGCCTCACCCCCATCTCCAAGATTCTCTTCGCCAAGATAATCGACAACGAGGAAGAAGCCACCGCGCGTCTTTCGCTCTCCCCAAAAAGCCGCGTCGTCAAACTCGAACGCCTCCGCTCCGCCGCCGGCGAACCCTTCGCGCTCGAAACGTGCTACCTATCCGCCGCGCAGTTCTCCGGCCTCCTCGCCGCGCCTCTGCAATCCGGATCGCTTTTCTCCACGCTCGAACGCGAGTACGGTGTCGAGCTCGGCTACTCCGACGAAGAAGTCGACGCCACCGTCGCTGATCCGCGTACCGCCGAACTCCTCGGCGTCCCCAAACGCGAACCTCTTCTCCGGATTCGTCAGGTGATCTACTCCACGAAGGGTCTCGTTATCCTCTATGTCCTCGGCCTCTACCGCTCCGACCGCCACAACCTGGTAATCCGCCGCTATCGCTAGCTCAACATCACAAACAAATCGGCGCATCGCCACAACAGCGATGCGTCGCCACCATCTCCATACAATTTGTCGTTACCTATACGTCATTCCTTCCGCGCGTCTCTATTTCTTCGGATCCACCAACGCCCCATAAATCGTAGACCGGCTCAAATACTCCACATTGGGACTCCCCGGTCCGAGCATTCTTTGAATCATCCCCACAAAAACGACATCATTCGTAGGATCAATCCAGAACCAGGTCCCTGCCGCTCCATCCCAGAAAAATTCCCCGCGTCCATCCGACAATCCCGCCATCGCAGGATCAAACACGACCGCGCCGTTATAGCCGTACCCCAATCCCGGCCGCATCGTGTGAATGCCAATCCCAAACTCCCCGGTCAACAAATGCGGCGCCAAATGATTCGAACTCATCAGCGCAACCGAAGCCGGCGACAGAATCCGCACTCCATTCAACTCCCCGCCGTTCGCCAGCATAGAAGCAAACCGAAAATAGTCCTCAGCCGTCGACACCATCCCGCCGCCGCCCGATGGCATCCCCGGCTGCGAATCGTAATCAAACCTCGCTTTCATCGGCATCAGCGGTTCCTTGCCGGTGCCCTGATACAGCGTCACAAATCGCTCCCGTTTCTCCGCCGGCACAAAAAATCCCGCGTCCCTCATTCCCAGAGGTTTGAAAATGTGCTCTGCATAAAAGTCCGGCAAGCTCTGTCCGGACAATTTCTCGATGATGTATCCCTGCACGTCCATCGACGCGCTGTAAGACCACTTCGTCCCCGGTTGATACATCAATGGAATCTTCGCCAGCTTGTCTATGAATTCCTGCAGCGACTTCGAGTTCATCACGTTCTGTTTCGAATATTCCTTGTCGACCGCCGTGTTCCCGAAAAATCCATACGTAAATCCGGCCGTATGCGTCATCAATTCGCCCATCGTCGGCGCATGCTTCGGTTCTTCGACCACCATGTTTCCAGCGGCATCCACATCCTTGAACACCTTCAAGTGTTCGAACTCGGGGATAAATTTCGCAATCGGATCGCTCGGCAGCCATTTCCCTTGCTCGTACAACATCATCATCGCGACCGCCGTCACCGGCTTCGTCATCGAAAAGTCCCGAAAGATGGAATCCTTCGCCAGCGCCGCCCCGCTCTCCAGATCCTTCGTGCCATACACCCGATAGTCGATCACCTTCCCGTGTCGCGCCAGAATCGTCACCGCCCCCGGCAATTCCTTCCGCTCCACCACACCCTGCATCAACGAGTGAAAGTGATCCAACCGCTCAGTCGAGAATCCCACCGTCTCCGGCTTGACCACGTTCATGTCGATCGTAGCGGTACGCTCGCCGCCGGTCGCACCTTTGCCGGCCGTACGGTTCTGTGCCCAACCTTGCGCCACACCGCCAACCACCACCGTAACGCCAACGACCGCCATCACCAGCACTCGCACTCGAATCATCGTCATCGTCTCCATCGTTCCGCAAAAACCGCCGCATCATACCGCAAAAAAGAAGAGGCGCGGCAAACGCCGCGCCCCTTTCAATCACCGCTATGCCCGCCGCCGCCGCAGCGTTCACCGTCTTCGCGTCACACTCTTCATCGTCCTGACCGCCCCTGCGATCTCCTCCACCACCACATTCCCAAATCCCAAAATAAATCCCTGCCTCTTCCTCTCTCCTAGATACGCCGGCGACAACGGCCACAACCACACCTTCTTCGCCACTGCCGCAGTCGCAATCGCCACGTCGTCCCAATCTCGCCCCTCCGGCAGCGCCGCCACTAGATGCATCCCGGCCTGCGCTCCCAGCACTTCCACATCGCCACCAAACTCCGTTTCGATGCTCTCCACCAACGCTGTTCGCCTCTCGTGATATAGCGCGCGCATTCTTCGGATGTGCCGCACGAAATGCCCCTCGCGCATGAAATCGTTCAGCACCGCCTGGAACAAATACGGCGGTGTCAAATCCAGCGCATGCCGAACTGCCGTGAATCGCTCCACAAGATCGGCCGGTACAACCACGTATCCCAGCCGGATCGACGGAAACAGAGTCTTGCTGAACGTACCTATATATATGACCCGCGAGTGGCTATCCAATCCCTGCAGCGAAGCGATCGGCATATTCTCGAAACGGTATTCGCTGTCGTAATCGTCCTCGATAATCCAAGAGCCAGCCCGTTGGGCCCAATCCACCAGTTGCATCCGGCGCGACGCGCTCATCGTTACTCCCAGCGGATATTGATGCGATGGAGTCACAAACGCCGCTCGCGCCGTCCGCCGAAGTTTCACCCCCGCCGCAACATTCATCCCCTCCTCGTCCACAGGCACCGGAACCATCTTGCAACCCGATCCCTTCAACACGCTCCGCGTCAGCCAGTAACCCGGCTCCTCGATCCACGCGGCGCTTCCCGCATCCAGCAGAACACGCGACGAAATCTCCAGCGCCTGTTGAGATCCCGAAACGATCATCACCTGATGCGGGTCGCATTTCACCGCGCGCGAGGTCCTCAGATACACGCAGATCGCTTCCCGCAGCGGCTCAAATCCCAGCGGGCCTCCGTAGTGCATCGATGTCCAGTGCCGGGCGCGGCCGTGGCGGTTGACGAGGCTCGACCAGATCGCCGATGGAAATTGATCGTACGCAGGTTGGCTAAGCCCAAACGCTCCTATCCCGCGAATCCACGGTTCGGACTCATGCTTTGGCATGAGTTCGGCGCGCTTTGAAACCGGACGCGGTCCAGACCGCTCCGCCGCCGCTCGATTCCCGTTCGACGGGCCATTCCGCTGCTGATCCGGCAGGGAACGGCACACAAACGTTCCCGCCCCAACCCGGCTCTCGAAATATCCCTCCGCCAACAACTGCGCGTAGGCCGTCAACACGGGAATGCGCGAAATCTTCAGCTCGTTCGCCAATTCGCGAGTGGACGGGATCTGTTGGCTCGCGCGCAAGCTCCGAGATGCGATCGCCGCGCGATACCCGTCGTAGATCTGTCGGTGCAGGGGTTTTGCTGCTTTTCGATCCACGACCAGCACGGGCGATAAACCGCTCGATACTTTTTCCATTGGTGCATTGTAGTGGTCATATCAGATTTCAATCAAGTGGATATTGCCACCAACCACTTGGGTCCGTACCGTTAGCTCAAGTAGTGACTTCAAACTCTGTCGGGGTGTGGAGGCAACAAATGCATTTCATTTCGCGGATTGTACGGGGCCTGGACGCTCTCAAGCATGTCCGTTTGCAACATCTCTTTGTTCTTTTCTTCTCCCTGATCGCCGTCTCCTTCGCCGTGAAGGCTCAGGATGCCACGATCGTCGGTACGGTCACCGATCCCTCCGGCGCTGCTGTCCCCAACGTTAGGATCACCGTTACCAACCTCGAGACCAGCCTGGTTCACTCTGCCGTGACCGGCGACTCCGGTCAGTACGCCATTCCCGAACTCAAAATTGGTCATTACAACGCCAAAGCCGAAGCCAGTGGCTTCAAGATCGCCGAGCAGAAAGACCTCGTCCTCCAGGTTGGCGATCGCGCCCGCATCGACTTCCAGATGCAACTCGGCGGTGCTCAGGAAACCGTCACCGTCGAAGCCAACGCCATTCGTATTCAAAGCGATTCCGGTGAGCAGAGCAATGTCATCACCGGCCAGCAAATTTCTCAGATCGCCGTCGCAGGTCGCAGCATGTATCAGCTTGCTGCTCTGACTCCGGGCGCTTCCAGCGCGATCGGCGCAGGCGGCATGAGCTCAGGTGTCGTCAACACCCCGGTCGGTGGTGACGCCAGCGTCGAATTCAACGGCATGCGTCAGAATCACAACATTTATTTGTTGGACGGCGGCGAAGACGATGACCGCGGCGGCGCAGGTGGCATGAGCATCGCGCCATCCAGTGACGCCATCGCGGAATTCCGCGCTCTCACCTCCAACTACAGCGCCGATTACGGCCTTTCGTCCGGCGGCACCATGACGATGGTTCTCAAGTCCGGTTCCAGCACGCTTCATGCTTCCGCATGGGAATTCAACCGCAACGATGCTCTCGATGCCCGCAACTTCTTCAACCCGGCACCGCAACCCGTCGCCGAACTCCGCCTCAACGTTTTCGGATTCAACGTCGGCGGGCCGGTCACACTCGGCAAACTCTACAACCGGGAACGCAAGAAGACCTTCTTCTTCTACAACATGGAATGGCGCCGCCTGATTCAGGGCAGCGTCACCAACAGCCAGACCGTGCCGAACCCGGCGACCTACAGCGGCAACTTCAGCGGCGTTACAACACCGATTAAGGTTCCGTCCGCGAGTCAGGTCTCCGCGGGGGTCCTCGCTCAAAATTGCCCGGGTGGCGCTCTTCCCACCGGCATCGTGCAAGGCTCGGCGTTTCCGGGTAACGTCATCCCCTCGTGCATGATTAGCCCGAATTCCTCTGCCTTGTTGAGTGCTGGTATTTTTCCGGCGCCCACGTCCGGCGACAACCAGTTCACTGGCGCGGCCACGGCTCCGACGAACCTTAAAGAAGAAATCGTCCGCATCGACCACAACTTCACCAGCAAGTTCTCGGTGTTCGGCCACTTCATCGCCGAGCAGGTTTCGCAGGGCTTCCCGATCAGCCAGTGGAGCGGAGCAAACGTTCCGACCGTTGGCGATACGTTCGGCAACCCCTCGTACAGCGCGGTCGTGCACGCGACGTACGCCATCAGCCCGAACCTGCTGAACGAAGTCGCGTTCAACTACAACGGCAACCGCATCAACATCGTTCCGTTCGCCGGTGCTGGCCTCTCCAGCCTCGCGATTCCCACCGGCTACGATGCCACCAATTCGCGTCTCTTCACCGGGCCGAACAATCTCGACCGCATTCCCAACATCGACCTCAAAGGCTCCACCGGCACGCAATTCGAAATTTCCAGCTGGCCGTGGAAAAACGTTGCCGACGACTACCAGCTTCGCGACGACGTCTCGATCACCAAAGGCGCGCACCAGCTCAAGATGGGTTTCGGTTGGGCGCTCTACAAGAAGACACAAGACCTCTTCGGTCAGACGCAAGGCGGCTTCAATTTCGACGGCACTTTCACGGGCAACGACTTCGCGGACTTCCTTCTCGGCGACGCCAAGAGCTACCAGGAACTTGCCGTGCAGGACGCGGGGCAGTGGAACAACGTGTCGTGGTCGTCATACTTCCAGGACAACTGGCGTGTAAACCGCAAACTCACTCTCAATCTCGGTGTCCGTTGGGACGGCGTTCCTCACACCTACGAAGCCAACGACCGGATGGGCAACTTCTATCCGTCGCTTTACAACCCCGCCAACGCGGCGTTGCTGAATGCCGACGGCACCATTAATCCCGCGAGCCCGGGTCTCGGCACCAGCCCGAATCCCATTCTTGCCCGCGTTCCTCTCTATCTGAACGGCATCGGCATTCCCGAACAGAATGGCGTGCCCAAGGGCCTCGTGAACAATCACTGGGCGAACTTTGGTCCGCGTCTCGGCTTCGCCTACGATCTGACCGGCTCCGGAAAAATGGTCGTTCGCGGCGGCTTCGGCATCATGTACGAGCGCATTCAAGGCAACGACATGTACAACGCCGGTCCGAACATTCCGTTCAGCCTCCAGGTCACCACGCCTGGGCCGGTGGAGTTCGTGAATCCGACCCTTTCGTTGGCGACCGGCACCGCCACCGCGTTGCCGATCAACCCAGCCAGCATCACCGGCCTCGCCGTCAACGAATACCAACAGCCCGCCAGCTACCAGTGGAGCGTCGGCATCCAGCGCCAGCTCAGCTCGCGGTCCGTTCTCAGCGTCGCGTATGTCGGCAACACCAATCGCTATCAAAACGACTATCGCGAGGCGAACCTACCCGACCAGGCCGCGTTGATCCCCATCATCAACGGCGTTGGCGGTGCCAACTACAACACTGCCGCCGGCCTGCCGTACCCCGGCTTCCACTCCATCGACCTGTCGACCAACGAAGCCAACTCCCACTACAACGGTCTGCAGATCGACCTGAGCTCACAGGTGGGCAAAGACCTCACACTGCGCGCCTTTTATACGCTGTCGCGCACCATCGACCCGACCACCGCCGGCAACGGCGGCGGCGACCTGGGCAACGTTTCGAATCCCTATGCCGGCTGGCTCTATGACAACGGCCCGGGCGGTTACGATCGCACCCACAACGCGTCGGTCAACTTCATTTACGACCTGCCGATCTTCCGCCACACCGAGAACCGCTTCCTGAAGACGGCGCTCGGCGGATGGGAAGTATCGGGCATCGTGACGATTACGTCGGGCCTCCCGATCAACCCGCAACTGACGGGCGGGCAGAGTGGCAACGGCTTACCCAATGCCACCAACCGTCCCGATCAGGTTGGATCCGTCTCCTATCCGCACACCGTTGGCGAGTGGTTCAGCACGTCGTCGTTTGCTCCACCGGCAGTCGGCGCGTTCGGCGATGCGGGCCACAACTCGTTGCGCGGTCCGGGTCGCGACAACTGGAACCTCTCCCTCTTCAAGAGCTTCGTGCTCAGCGAGACCCGCGGCAGCCGCCTCGAGATTCGCGTCGAATCCTTTAACACCTGGAACCACACCGAATTCGATCAGGTCAGCAACGGCCTGGGTTCCAGCAACTTCGGACAAGTTACTTCGGCCTTCGACCCGCGTGTCTTCCAGCTTGGAGGAAAAATTTACTTCTAAGCCCCCCACGGCAAATACGCAGGTCGACCCGCTCGCGCCGGAAACGGCGCGAGCGGGACACCCCTTGTTAGGAGTACTCTGAACTGCAGCAGGAGGCTCGAACTTGATCGCCGCCACTCCGTTTCTTGGGTCACCGCCTGCACACGATCCCCGAAAAAACGCGTCCATACGCCCAAATGCCTCTCGTAACGTACAGATTCCGAAGTCGTTACCATCTTCCATTTCGAATGGAACTCCTATGAAATCAATAACCTCCAGACTCTCGCAATTTTTGACGGGGATACACGCCCCCTCCTTTAGACCCCATCCCGCCTCCCGGCACCCGAACCAAGCCCGTGGGAAGCGCGCCTCCAGCCAACCGGGCTCGACATCAGGTCACCGCGCCGTTTCGACTCGCCTCCGGATGAGCGTCGCTTCACTAGCCATAGCGTTACTATTAACTGTAGCTGTATCACTTATCTCTGGCGCGGCCTCGGACGCGCCCGCCGGCGTCCCCATCCTCGTTGAACTCTTCACATCCGAAGGCTGCTCCAGTTGCCCGCCCGCCGACGAAATGATCCGCGAGTTCGACGCCACCCAGCCTTTCAGCGGCGCTCGCGTCATCGTTCTCAGCGAACACGTCGACTACTGGGATCGCGAAGGTTGGAAGGACCGTTACTCGTCGTCGCAATTCACCGAACGCCAATCCGGCTACGTGCGCACGCTCGGACTCAGCACCGCGTACACTCCGCAAATCATCATCGATGGAAACAAGGAACTGAAAGGCAGCAACGCCGATGTCGCGCAGGCTTTCGAGAAGGCCGCGACCGTGCCGAAACTTTCCGTCCGCATCGACTCAGCAAAAATGGAATCACCGACGGAACTGAAAGCTCGGATCGAAGCGAATGCTTCGGAACAGAAGCACGGCGCCGATGTGTTTCTCGCGATCGCGCTCGACCACGCCGAGTCGCAAATCTCCGCCGGCGAAAATTCCGGCAAGCATCTTCAGCACGTTGCCGTCGTCGAGGAGTTGAAAAAAATCGGCAGGATCGAAAAAGGGAAGACGTACTCCCAGGACGCAACTCTCAAATTAAAACCAGGAATCGATCCGACGAATGTTCGCGTCATCGCCTTCGTTCAGGAATTCAGCCAGGGGAAAGTTCTAGGCGCCGCCGAGCTCAAACTCGGCAAGTAATCCTTGAAGAAACGAAACTCAAAAACCACCTGCCCCCAAAGCGAAACTCTAAGAGCAAAACTCGAAACGCGAACGTTGGCGCCAATCTGAGTTGCGAAGCGCCACTTGTTCAAATGTTCGTTCCTTTCGGAACGGCGCCGAACGTTCGTACCTCGCAGCTGGACTCGGCCTGCACGTGGAAAAGCCAGTATCAGTGCGGGTAGAACCTTTGACCCGGCTCGGTCCTGGGCAGCGCTCCGAGGGCTCGCCCAAGAAATATGGAAAGAATTGTATGCGCACCGCAGGTGTGATATCAAATGATAGCGCCATGAACCCGCGAACAGCATTTCTCTTGCGTTGCTCGAATCCGGCGGCTGAAACGATTCGCGAAAAAGCGAGACAGAGCCGGCGAAGTATCAGTGGCTACGTGCTTGGTGTGCTCGATCACTCGTTGCACATGGAAGAAATTTTGTCGGGCCGCACCGTGCGCCTGAACGATTACGCCGGTACCTCAGGCAGAGCCCCTGTTCGCGAGAGCGGGGCGGAGACCGCGATACTGGTGCGCTGCACGGACGCAGAAGCGGACCGCGTTCGCGCCGCCGCCAGACGCCGAGATATGAGCATCAGCGCGTTTGTAATGCATTGCTTGCGGCAAGCCTGGAGCGTAGAAACCGGAGTGTCTTCCACCACAGCCAAGACCGCCACACACGAAACGGTCGCAGTAAGTGAGAATTCACCCGCTGCCGCAGGCGGGGACGTCGTGGCCGAAGAGAATCCAACCACAGCGGTCCGTCCGGCAGATACGGCGCAATCCCGCGCCGCGAAAAGTGGCGCAAATTAGATTTGAGTGTCTCTACCCGACGCCACGGGAGCCTGCCTTTGCCAGACTACCAGCTAATCTAGCCACAACCGCTCTACTTACTTCAGCTTGGAGAGAATCGTTTTTTGGTTGGAGACGATGGTGTTCAGCGTGGCCTGATTCTTCAGGATCGCCGCCTGGTTCTTCTTGATCGTCTCCTGGTTCACCTTGATCGCCTTTTGATTAACGATGATGGTTTTTTGGTTGGCGAGAATCTGTTTCTGATTTCCGAGGACTTCGCGTTCTGACATTCGACGGGCTCCTGATCCAGAGAATTTGAGCGATTCACCCGAAAGCGAACCGTAAGGGATGATGAATGCCAAGATCCAGGCCGCGCAATAGTGTTTTCTTACGATGACCGTAGGCTCGTGTAAGACCAATCGAAGCGGAACGCGAACTGTCCCGTAGCTGCCGGTTGAGATCCAACGATAAAACACGTGACCTCGGCGAGATGCGGCCAAGGATCCCGGCTAGTATAAAAGCATTATTGAAGGGCCACCGCCGCTCGTGGGCAACTGGAGTGAACGCGTCCTCGCGGTTTGCGAGTTGGTGTCTTCGTACTTGTCTCGCGAGCAAACCGGGGTTTAGGGGATGCATCTGGGTGTGCAGGACTTGAAAGCCTTGAAAACCTTGAAAACAAAAGCGAAGCAGGTGCAGGTATTTGCGGTTTCTGCGCGTGGAGCGTTGCAGATCGTTTGCCTCGCTCTCGGCGGAGTGCTGTGCGCGTGTGGTGGGAGCGGGCTGCCGAAGAAATCGTCTGCGGAGTATGCGCAGGTTGTGTCTGCGTTTTACGTTGGAACAGGGGCGCTGCAGGTTGGCGATGACATACATGCAGAGAAGAGTTTGAGTGATACGACCAAGCTGGCGGAGGGAGAGCCGGCCGGTTGGGCGAACTGGGGTGTGCTGGCGCTGCGGCAACGGAAGCTGGACGATGCGGCGCAGCGCATGGAGCGCGCGCGAAAACTTGCGCCGGACAACGATCGAATTTATCAGATGCTCGGGTATCTGGAGAGCGGGCGGGGAAATTCGGCGGCGGCGATTGCGGATTGGCGGAAGGCCGTCGAACTGAACCCACGGAACTACCGCGCGGCGTATCAATTGGCCGAGGAAGTGGAGCGGCAGGCGGGAGCCAGCAGCGACGCGGAGTTCGAACAGCTGATCCAGAAGATCTTGGCGGCGCAGCCCGACAATTTGGCGGCGCAATTGGAACTGGTGCGCACGGCAGCGAAGGCGGGCGATGCGACGACGGTGAGGTCGCTTCTGGCGAAGATTACGGCACGATCTTCGAATTGGCCCCCAGAGGTAAAGGCTCAGCTTTCGGCGCTGCAGACTGCGGCGGATGGGCCGAGCGTGCGTGCGGCGGCGACGCGGACGGTGTTTCTTCGCAATACGCTGATGCGGGTGGCGGAATTCCGGGAGAGCCTCGCGGTGCTGAAAGCCCCGGCGGGCGAAGAAGCGGAACCGTTTACACATTTTCTGCGATTGGAGACGCCGAATTTTGCTCCGGCGACGGCGGATACTTCGCTGGCGTTTGATGTCAAGCCGCTGGCGCCGTCCGGAGCCAAGGGCGATGAGAAGTGGAGCTGGGTCGGAGCGGTTGCGCTGCAGAGCGCGGGCAATCCTGTGGTTGGATTCGCGAATGGGCGCGAAGTGAAGTTGGCGTCCGGCGCGACATTCCCGTTCCCGGGAAATAGCTCGACTGCTTTGCTGCCGGAATCGATTTTGCAGGTCGATTTCAACTATGACTTCAAGACGGATTTGGTTCTAGCGGGTGCGGCCGGCGTGCGATTTATGCGACAGGATGCGCCGGACAAGTTCACCGATGTGACTGCGGCAACGAAGTTGCCGCAGAAGGTAATGGGTGCGGCGTACACGGGCGCTTGGGCGGTGGATATCGAGGCGGACGGCGACCTGGACATGGTGATGGGTGCGAAAGAGGGCCCACCGAAGGTTTTGCGGAACAACGGCGACGACACCTTCAAAGAGATCGAGCCTTTTAGTGGGATTTCGGGATTGCGCGCTTTCGCGTGGGCGGATTTTGATGGGGATGGGAACGCGGATGCGGGAATAGTGGACGGTGCTGGGCGGCTACACATTTTTCACAACGAGAGACAAGGACAATTTCGGGAAGTGAAGTTGCCTGAGGGTTTGCCAACGATAAAGGCATTGGGAGTCGCGGACCCCGATAACGACGGCGTGCTGGATTTGCTGGCGGTGGAATCGACGGGAACGATTGCGACGGTTTCGTATCGTGAGGATAACGGCTGGAGTGTGACGCCGCTGGTGCAAATTCAGGGTGGCGGGGACTCGATCCGCGGCGAAGTGCGGCTGCAAGTCGCGGATCTGGATAACAACGGCGCGATGGATTTGATTTTGAGCAAGATTGGCGGCCCTATTGGGGTTTCTTCGCAGCCTGCGTCGACGATGATTTGGCTCGGAGACGCGAGTGCGAAGTTTACGTTGCTGGATCACGCAGCGGCGCCTGCGTCCGTGTTTGACGTAGCGGATTTGAATGGCGGCGGCAGATTGAGCCTGGTCGGGTTTGATGGCTCGGCTGCGGCGGTGCAGGGAGCGAGCCACGGATCGAAAAACTATCACTGGCAGGTGATTCGCCCGCATGCGGTGCAGGCGGTGGGCGATCAACGCATCAATCCGTTTGGGATTGGCGGGGAGATCGAGATTCGTTCGGGGCTGTTGGTGCAGAAGCAGGGGATCGACGGGCCGCAGATTCATTTTGGATTGGGCGAGCAGTCCAACGCGGAGGTTGTGCGCGTTGTGTGGCCGAACGGAACGGTGCGGGCTGAGTTTGGCGTGGCGGCGGATCAGGAAGTTGTTACCGAGCAGAGGTTGAAGGCGTCGTGCCCGTTCTTGTATGCGTGGAACGGGACGAAGATGGAATTTGTGAAGGATGCGGTGCCGTGGGGATCGGCAATCGGACTGCGGATTAACACGCTGGGCTCGGCGAAAATTGCGACGACCGGCGAGTGGTACAAAATCCGGCGCGATCAACTTGTTCCGCACGATGGGTATTACGACTTGCGGATATCGGCGGAGCTTTGGGAGGTCTACTACTACGATCGGATTGCGCTGATGACCGTGGATCATCCGGCGGACACGGAGATTTATGTGGACGAGCGGTTTTCGATTCCGCCGCCGAAACTGCAATTCACGACGGTGAAGACGCCGCACAAGATTGCTTCGGCTACGGATGATTTGGGCAAGGATGTGACCGATCTGGTGAACACGCTGGATGGGCGGGCGTTGTCGTCGTTTGGCAAAGGGCAATTTCAGGGAATTACCCGCGATCACTATGTTGAGGTGGATTTGGGGAAGGACGCGCCAACGTCTGGGCCGCTGTATCTGATTGCGCAGGGATCGATTCACGATACGGAGTCGTCCCTGAATGTGGCGATCACGCAGGGCGATCGATGGCACGCGAAGGGGATGACACTGGAAGTGCCGGACGGAAAGGGCGGATGGGTGGCGGCACAGTCGGATCGCGGGTTTCCTGCGGGACGGAAGAAGACGGTGGTGTTCGATCTGACCGAGGCGTTTCGTCCGGGAACGCCGCGGAAGGTGCGGCTGCGGACGAATCTGGAAATTTATTGGGATTGCATCGAGTGGGCAGAGGGCGCGCCTTCGGCGCCGACGCGAGCGGTTACGTTGGATGCAGATGTGGCGGATTTGCACTACCGCGGCTATTCGGTGATCGAGCGGCCCGATCCGAATGCGCCGGCTCCGGAAGTGCCAAATTATTATCAGATCGAATCGACGAAGCAGAAATGGCGCGATTTGATTGGGTATTACACACGATATGGGGATGTGCGGGAGTTGTTGAGGCAGATTGACGATCGGTATGTGATTGTGAATTCGGGTGATGAATTGTCGCTGCGATTTCCGGAGCAGGCCGCGCCGCCAGCGGGATATGTACGGGATTTTGTTTTGGTTGGAGATGGCTGGATCAAGGATGGGGACTTCAATTCGACGTTTTCCAAAACAGTGCTGCCGCTGCCGTATCACGCGAAGGATGAGTATGCGACGCCGCCGGGAGCGCTCGAGGATGAGTATGTGTATCGGCATCATCCGGATGACTGGCAGAACTTTCACACGCGGTATGTGACGCCGTATGTGTTTCAGAATTCACTGAGGGGCGCGGAAACGAAGTGAAACGGGGCCCGTTGGCGAGAATTGTGCTGGCAATTATTTTCGCTGGATTTGTGTTTTCGCCGCTGGTGATCGAGCGAGTGGAGTCGAGTCGCGCGGAGTCACGGACGAGGTTGGATGCTTCGGCGGCGTTAGCTCGGCATGGATTTTATTTGCAGGAAGTGTCGCGCTCGGCGGGAGTGGATTTTGTGCATCAGGCGCCGGTGCTCGATCCGCGATTGAATCACATCATGCCGCAGGTGGCGTCGATGGGGGCGTCGGTGTCGATCGTGGATTTCGATCGAGATGGGTGGGCGGATATTTATGTGACGTCGAGCAAAGAGGGCGCGATGAATGCGCTGTATCGGAATCAGCACGATGGAACGTTTAAGGATGTGGCGTTGGAGTTGGGGATCGCGGATGTGAATCGCGCGGGAACCGGTGTGTCGATGGGAGCGGTGTGGGGCGACTACGATAACGACGGGTATGAGGATTTGCTGCTCATCAAATGGGGGAAGCCAGAGTTATTTCACAACGATGCGGGGAAGGGGTTTACTCGGGTGACGGAGGCGGGACTGCCTGCTTGGGTGAATGCGAATACGGCGTTGTGGTTTGACTACGATGGCGATGGGTTGCTCGATTGTTTTATCGGCGGGTATTACAACGAGAACGTGGATTTGTGGCATCTCGCTTCGACGAAGATGATGCCGGACAGTTTTGAGTATGCGAAGAATGGCGGGCGGAAATATTTATTTCACAATTTGGGCGGCGGGAAATTCGAAGAAGTGAGCGAGAAATTGGGGATCAGTAGTCGGCGGTGGGCGCTGGCTTCGGCAGCGGCGGATTTGCGGGGGACGGGGCATCCGGATTTGTTTGTGGCGAATGATTACGGGGTATCGGAGCTTTATTTCAATGACGGAAAGAAATTTCACGAAGTGGGCGAGCCGACCGGGGTTGGGTTTGCGCCGAAGAGCGGGATGAATGCGAGCTTTGGGGATATTTTAAATCAGGGGAAGTATGCAGTGTACGTTTCGAATATTTCGGAAGAGGGCGTGCTGATTCAGGGGAACAATTTGTGGGTGCCGAAAGAAGGAACTGGCGGCGACAAACTGCAGTTTGAGAATCTGGCGCGCGAGTTCGGCGTGGAGATTGGTGGGTGGAGTTTTGGAGCGCAGTTTGGGGATTTGAATAATGACGGGACCTTGGATCTGTATTTGACGAATGGATATGTGTCGCTTGATCGGAATAAGAGCTATTGGTACGACTTTTCGAAGATCGCGGGTGGGCACAGCTTGATCATTGAGGATGCTAAGAATTGGCCAGCGATGGAGGGGCGAAGTCTTTCGGGGTATCAGGCGAAGCATTTGTGGCTGAATGATGGGAGCGGGAAGTTTATCGATGTGGCGCAGTCGGCGGGGGCGACCGACACCTATGACGGGCGGGCGGTGGCGATGGCGGATTTGTGGAATACGGGGGCGTTGGATGTTGTGGTGGCGAACGAACGCGGGCCGCTGCTGATTTATAAGAATACGGTGACGCCGGAAAACAAATGGATTGAGTTCGCGCTGGAAGGAACGTCGAGCAATCGGAGTGCGATTGGGGCGCAGGTGACGTTGTACTGGAATGGGCAGCAGCAGGTACAGGAGGTTTCGGGCGGGAGCGGGTTTGCGGCGCAGAATCAGCGCCGGATTCATTTTGGGTTGGGGAAGACCCCAGAGATCGAAAAGGCGGTCGTTCGATGGCCTTCCGGGAAGATGCAGACGTTGACGTCGCCGACGGTAGGGCAGGTCCATGTCGTGAAGGAGCCGTCATGAGCCAGGCTGTGCCGATGGCGGACGCGCCATCCGGCTGGGGGAAATTTTTCAGTCTCGATAACAAGTACATTGCGCCGATTTTTATTACTACGATCTTAGTCGTAGGGAATTTGTCGTTCGGGATGCTCGAGAGTTACCGGAAGACCGGGATCGCGATCATTGCTAGCCTCATCACCGAATTGATTCTTTCGAAGATTTACATGGGGAAATGGCCGATTTTGGCCAGCGCTTACATCACCGGGATCAGCGTGGGGATTTTGGTGCGGTCACCGGCGGTGTGGCCTTATCTGGTGTGTGCGGTCGTTTCGATCATGTCGAAATATGTTCTCCGCGTGAATAACCGGCATATCTGGAATCCCTCGAACTTTGGGATTTCGGTTTTGCTGTTTCTGGCTCCAGAGACGGTTGCGACGCTGAGCATCCAGTGGGGGAATTATTTGTTGCCGATGATCGTGATCTGGATTTTGGGGTCGATCATCATTGCGCGGTTGAAGAGGTTTCATATTACGGGCACGTATGTGGCGTGCTTTATTGCGTTTGCGTTTGTGCGGAGTTTTATTACGGGGAGTCCTTGGCAGTCGGAGATTGCGCCGCTCACCGGGCCCATGTATCAGTTGTTTATCTTTTTCATGATCACCGATCCGAAGACGACCGTGAAGTCGAAGAAGTGGCAGCGTATCGTGGTGGCGATTGTGGCGTTCGTCGAGATGATTTTGCGGTTGGACCAGGTGGTCTATGCCCCGTTCTACGCGTTGTTCTTGGTGGGACCAGCGGCGCTACTGGTCGAATATTGGTTCGAATCGCGTAAGACTGTGCCGGTTCGTGCGGTTGCATGAGTATCGGGTCGACGCGTAGCAGGCACCTTCGAATCTTGAGATGGGGACTTTGGCTCGCGCTTTGGCTGACGTCATGTTGGTCTTTGGGGTGTCAGTCTTCAAAACCGGATGCCGACCACGCCCCTACGGAAGTTCCGCCTGCCGCGTCCGATTCCAACACCGCTGCCAGCGCAAACCAACCATCGACGGGTCCGCCGGAAGCGCGAAGCTCGAGTTCAAGCGCTCCTGCCCCTACAGCCGTACCCGAAACGGCGCGTCCGTCCGGGCCGATCCAGTTCACGGATGTGACTTCGCAGGCGGGCATTCACTTCAAACATAACAGCGGAGCTTTCGGGAAAAAGTATTTGCCGGAGACGATGGGCAGCGGGGTTTGCTTCATCGACTACGACAATGACGGATGGCAGGACGTTTTTCTGGTGAACTCGATGGACTGGGCGGGCCACAAGGTCGGCGGGCCTTCCTATCCTGCGCTTTATCACAACAATCACGATGGAACCTTTACCGATGTGACGCGCGCGGCAGGACTTTCCGTCGAGAGCTATGGAATGGGTTGCGCCGTCGGCGATTACGACAACGACGGATTCGACGATTTGTACCTCACGACGGTTGGTTCGAATCATCTCTATCACAACCAGGGGAACGGGAAGTTTGTCGACGTGACGGCGAAGGCGGAAGTTGCGAGTCCCGGGTTTTCGGCTGGCGCGGCCTGGTTCGACTACGACAACGACGGGAAGCTCGATCTTTTTGTCACACACTACATCGAGTGGTCGATCGAGAGCGACCAGTACTGTTCGCTCGACAACAAGAACAAATCGTATTGCACGCCACAAGCGTACAAGGGCGAGAGTTCGCATCTTTATCACAACAAGGGGAATGGTGTTTTTGAGGATGTGACAAAGAAGGCCGGGTTGTGGGACCCGACCAGCAAGGCGCTTGGTGTTGCGTTGCTGGATTTCGACAATGACGGGTGGATGGATCTTTTTGTTTCGAACGATACGGAGCCGAACAAGCTTTATCGGAATAACCATGATGGGACGTTTACCGAGGCGGGATTGACGGCGGGGATTTCGTTCAGTGAATCGGGGCGCGTGCGTGCGGGGATGGGCGTGGACGCTGCGGATTTCGATGGGTCGGGCTACCCGGGAGTGCTGATCGGGAATTTCACGAACGAGAGCATGGCGCTCTACCGGAACGATGGTTCGGGGCTCTTCACGGACGAAGCGCCAAAATCCGGCTTGGGGGCGATGACCACGTCGGCTCTGACGTTTGGGTGTTTTTTTATGGATTACGATCTGGATGGATTGCTCGATGTTGTGGCGGCGAACGGCCATGTTTCGGACGACATCGCCGTCGTGCAGCCTACGGTTCGATACGCGCAGCCGCTGGGGATATATCGGAATCTGGGGGACAAGAAGTTTGAAGATGCTTCGGCGAAGCTTGGGCGGGCGATTCAGAAACCGACGGTTGCCCGAGGGGTTGCGTACGCCGACTACGATAACGACGGCGACTTGGATATGGTGGTGACGGCCAGCAATGCTCCGGCAAGATTGCTTCGAAACGACAATGCGAATCAGAACGATGTTTTGCGGGTGAAGCTTGTAGGTTCGAAATCGAATCGGGATGCGATCGGGGCGCGCGCAACGCTCACCACCAGCACGGGCGTTCGAATGACACGCATGGTGAAGAGCGGGTCGAGCTATTTGTCACAGAGCGAGTTTCCGTTGACGTTCGGGCTTGGCAAACCGGGGAGAGCGACGCCCGTTCGGCTTGAGATTGTTTGGCCGAGCGGAGCCAGGCAGACGGTTGACGGCATCAAAGCGAATCAGTTTGTAACGATTCGCGAGAACAAGGGTGTGCTTTCCAGCGATCCGATCCGCTTCGGCGGTTCTAGTCCCAAGCAATCGATTCTGACCTCCCCAATGCAAAACTAGCGCAGGCGGGCAGCCAGTTATTTAGCTTCTGGCTTGCGCCGGTCGATTCGCGCGCCGCTGACCAGTGCCCTAACCAGTGTCAGAGCTTCCTTTAGAGAGAGGTTGTAAATTGCGACGATCTTGCCGGGTGCGGGTTTCAGATTTTCCGCGACTGCGTCGCTTTCGAGTTTTAATTTTGACTTGGTCATCGCTGGGCGACGCCGGCGCCGGAGGTTGCCGACGGCATCGCCAGATTCTCGGATGCAAACTACGCTACGCAGCGATTCCTAAACACAGCATTAATGGGATGACGCGGCCGGAATGACCGGCAGAATCAGTGCCGACGGATGCTCGGCGTCGTGAAAGAGCGTATTTGTGGCGCTGACGAAGTCTTTGCTGGTGGCTTGATCGGCGCCGGTGTTCAGGTTGCGATCGAACCGCGGGAAGTTGCTGCTGGAGACCTCCAGCCGGATGATGTGGCCCTTCTGGAAGACATTGGCGGTGGCCCAGAGATCGACGGTGACTTTGTAGACTTGCTCGGGGTTTATGAGGTCGGGCTTTTCATCGGAATCGCGATAGCGCATGCGAAGGATTCCGTCGGCAAGATTTTTCGCAAAGCCATCGGGCGCGACGTCGACGAGTTTCGCGGTGAAGTCGGTGTCGACGGCGGAGGACTTGACCCACGCTTCGAATAGGACCGGGCCGGCGATCTGCAGGTCTGCGTCAAGCGCCTTTGTGGAATAGATCAGAACGTCGTTGCGGCCTTCCGCGGCGCGCTGATCGCGCGGGCCGGGCTCGTAGTGGATCATGTCGCAGCAGAGAGAGCCGCCGATGCTCGGGACGGGGTTCGCGGGATCAAACGTGAACTTATCGGCAGATTCCTTTTTGGGTGCGACCGTGGAAAGGCGGCCGTCGCCGCGAAGGGAATTCGCAGAGGCGTTCGAATGGATGTAGTAGCGCGTCGTCTTCGTCTCCGGCGGCGGCCAGTCGGAAAACTGCTCATACTTGTTCTCACCCATCACAAAGACGTGAACCGGCTTGTCGGTTGCGAATTCGTTCTGCACGCCCTTGAAGAGGAAGTCGTACCAGTCGAGAAGCACCTGGCCTGGAGGGAATTTGACCGATTCGTCGCCGAACTCGACGTCGCCGATTTTTCGGCCGAAGCCGGCGTGGCCGCCGATCTGAATCAGCAGTTTCTGGCCGTTGCGGGCAGCGTCGGAGCCACCATGAGCCTTTACGCCCATGTAGTTGCGGAGCGTCCCGTTGAGAAAGATATCGTACCAGCCGCCGATGTTGAGCGCCGGGACCTGGATGTCGCCGAAATGTTCTTCGATCGACCACTGCTTCCAGTACGCGTCGTAAGAAGGATGCGCCAGCCAGTCAAGGTAGTACGGTGCGATTGCTCGTGTGATCGAAGCACCGGCGGGAAGTTCTTTGTAGTTAAAGGCTGGAAAGTCTGTCAGGGGCAGCGTCGTGGTGCCAACAAGCGCATTCGTGTCCTTTTCGATCTGGCGCCACATGGTGTTCGTCGCGAGTTGCGTGGTCCAGTTCTGGTCGAACCACTGCTCGAGCGCTCCGCCATGATAGGTCCAGTTGGCGTGGTAGTTGCTCGCGGTGACGGTGGGCATGATGCCGGCTAGATGCGGCGGGTGTGCGATGGCGGCGAGCATTTGGGTCGCGCCGACGTAGGAGCCGCCCGTCATGCCAACTTTGCCATTCGAATAGGGCAGTGCTGCGGCCCACTCGACGGCGTCGTAGCCGTCGGCGATTTCGTGGCGGAAGGTGTAGAACTCACCTTCCGACGTATAACGCCCGCGGACGTCCTGCACGATCATGACGTAGCCGTGGGCCGCGACTTGATACGCAGGGGCAGCGGCCCAGCCGACGCTCTTGTCGTAGGGGGTGCGCATCAGAATAACGGGGAATTTACCTTCCGCTTTCGGGCGATAGATGTCGGCACGGAGTGTGACGCCATCGCGCGTTTCCATGCGAGCGCCGGTCTGGACGACGACTTCGTAGGTTTGTTGAGTGTTGGACGGCGCGGGAGGTGACTGCTGCGCGCGAGCATCGCGCGGTGACGCAAACAACGTGGTGGCAAGGATCCAAAGCGAGACGAGTGACATTCTGCGGTAAAGCAAGACTCCTCCTTGGGCACGTTCAGAGTGAGCGTTGCAAAAGCGTTTGCATTTTATCCCTGACGAGGGTTCGATGTAACAGCAACCTGTTGAGCGCGGCGAAATGTTTGCAGGTTACTGTTTCGGGTGGCTGCGGATGGCGATTAGCGAGAATTGCTCGACCTCGGGCACGTGGCCTTCGGCGTCCGGCTTGCGATCGACCGGTTTCATTTGCTGGACGGTTGTTTGAGTTGGCAGGGCTTTGCCGAAGTATTTCTTGTAAACGTTGGCGAAATCGGGCGTCTCGGAAAGTTTGTCGAGATAGATGACAGTCGAGACGACCTGATCGAACTTCATGTCGGCTTCTTCGAGATTGTCGAGCTGATTGCGCATGCTCTGGCGCGTCTGATTGGCGACGTCCTGGACGAACATTCCGCCGTTGGGGCCGGGAATGAAGCCGCTCTTGGCAGAGCAGAAAAGTGTGTTGCCGGCGAATACGCAGGGGCTCGCCGTAGGGCTCGGCGGCATGTTCTTCGGGCGAATCGAGTGGCGCTGGGTGATTTCGCGGACGGAGATGCCGGTGTAAGCGATGTGCGCGCCTTCGGGTAGGCTTGCAGCTTCGATCGTGGCGCGCCCAGGCGTGTTGCCGAATTCGAATCGAGCGGCGTACAGCTTGTTCATTACGCCGTGCGGAATTTCGTCGGTGAGGTACGGATTGACGAAAACCATGTTGGCAAGCGTCAAGCCAGCGGCTTCGTTCACGGCTTTGAGTCCATCGAGCGCCAGGTCGACTTGCGCGCCAGGATCGGACGGGATTTTTCCGGTGACGGGGTCGATGCCGGGCATCGATGAAATGAAAAGGCGGTCGTGCGTGAGCATGCCCCACGAAAAAGCTTTGTTCCGTTTGTAGGTCGGTGGCGTGACGGCTTTCTTGCCGGTGAGATCGCGAACGGCCATCGCGGTAATCTGAATGGATGAGTCTGGATTGGCGGCTACACCAAGGATTCCGCGCGCCGGCGGGTCTTTCGGGAAATAGGCGGCGAAAACCTGATTGAGTTCGCTGTACTTGGTCGTGTCGTCCATGTAGACCTGGACGTAGACGACGTTGTCCATCGTGAGGCCGGAGGCGGCGACGAGGGCCATGATGTTGTCGAGGCACTGGCGCACTTGGTCGGCGAAACTCGAGGGCGTGCTACCGTCGGCGCGGTGCGGGCCTTGTCCCGACACGTAGACGTAATCGCCCGCGTCGATCGCTTGCGAGCCAAGGGCGTCGGGTTTGGTCGGGACTTGACTTGCCGTTACAGGTTTTATCTGTGCCTGCGTGCTGGCTGCAAAGAGCGCGAACAGGCAACCGAGAAAGCAGCGTGCGCGACTCATGCGGATTTGCCCTTTTTCTGGGCGGCGCCGAGCAATTCGCGCAAGCGCTTGCCGACAATCATTTCCTCGCCATCCTGGATGGTCATCGAGACCAGTTCGATGTGGTCGACCTTTGGGCGCGGCGCTTTGCGCGTCGGCTTCTGAATTCCTTCGTGAACGGCGGGCACGAGGCTCGGGTTGTCGGCGCCGAGAACTTCGATGACTGGATCGCTGGCACGAAGGGCCTTGACGCAATCGTCGATGGTGTAGCCCCAGCCTTCCTGATCCCAGTACACCCGCAGTGTCGGATAACGATTGCCGTCGTCGGGGACAAACACGTCGGTTCTGACGCCGGGAACGGTCTCAACGAGCTTTGCAATCTTGTCGATGCGCGCGCTCCATTCGGCATACTGCTTTTTCTCGTCGAGGTTGAGCCATGTTTCGACGGCGGTGAGGCAGCCGATGATTTCTTCCTTGCCAACCTTCATGGCGCGGCAAACGGCGCCTTCCCATGGAGCGGAGTTGCGCAGGCCCGCGTCGATGAGGTCTTTACGACCGAGTAGGACGCCGCTGCACTGAGGGCCGCGAAGTCCCTTGCCGCCGGAGAAGGTGTAGAGGTCGATTTTCATCTGCGCGTAGAGCTTGAGGTTTTGCGCCGGAGGAATGCCGGCGGCATCGTCGAGTAGCATCGGCACTTTTTTGTCTTTCGCGGTGGCGACTTCCTGGACGAGCTTGTCGCCGAGATCGGTCGTGTAAATCATCGCGGTGTTGTCGTTGACGGCGTTCGCGATTTGGTCTGGACCCTCGACCAGGACGAGCTTCGCGCCGGTGAGGCGAATCGCGCTGTCGAAAGCGCTGCGACCGCCCACCATGATGACTTCGTGCTTCATGCCGGTCGTGTCGGGGAGTTGCCAGATTTTCGCGCCGTCGGTGCCAGCCATGCAGGCGGCCGTAGCAGTGGCCATGGCGCCGGCTGCGCCGCTGGTAATCATGCCGGATTCAGCGCCGGTGAGCTCGGCGAGTTTGCGGCCGACACCTTGCTGGAGCTCGACCATGTTCACGAAGTGATGTCCGGCTTCGATCTGCGCCGCGCGGACTTCGGGGAATTCGAGCGAGCCGCTGAGATAGGTCCACGTGCCGCGACAGTTGATGACCGTGCGGACGCCGATCTTCGTATAGGGATTCTCCTTTGCGAGTCCGACTGCGGCGAGCGACTTGGCGGAGAGATCCTTCGCGGTGATCTGAGCCAGAAGCGGCGAGGCGGCGAGCAATTTCATGAAGGAGCGGCGATTGGAACCGTTACGAGTGATCATTCGGATTCTCCGGGATGAGGTTTATTTCTCTTAATTTTTGGATGATGGTTCTTTGGCAAACTCGATGGTGCCGAAATTTTCGGGAACGTGATTCGGGTCGCGATTGACGACGCAGGTCTGCTGCCAGCACATGAAATGCCGCTGCGGATCTTCGCCGAGTCCGTCGATGCGATAGAGATTGGCGCGCCACTTGGTTCCATTCTTCACACGTTGGTCGCTGACGGATTTCAGTGGAACGCGTGCGGCGGCGTACCAGATGTGCTTCGCTTCGTCGATGCGGCCCATATGCTGAAATCCGGAGTTCCATTCGGCGCCGTAGGTGTCGTGATCGAGATCGATGGCGAGGTCGACCCAGTCGCCGGTGGGGGCGATTTCGAATTCGCGATAGTGGCGGATGTTCTGCCAGTCGTCGCCGAGAAAGAATTCGACTACGTCGCGGTCCCACAGCTTGAGGCGGTCCTTGCTGTTGTCGGCAGGAAGCCAGAGATTCAGAACCTTATAGGGAGAGACGAAGAGAAGGTAGAGATCGGTGTCGGTCCAGAAGCCGCGGACTTCGGTCTTGATGTCGGGATAGCCGAATTTTTCGGTGCAGTCCTTTTCGATCCACGCGGATGCGGCGGTAGCCCAAGTGGGGGAATGAGGGTCGGTATTCAGTTCGGGCGAACCCGACACGTGCGGCACAGTGAGGGAGGCCGTCGGCGGAGTGACCTCACAGACGTCAACCGCGAAGGCGACCATCGGAATGGCAAGCAAGATCAGGAGAATTCGAATCGATTTCATGGTTTATGGGTGAGGGGCGTTTCTCAACTCTGGAGAAATTTCGTACGCCTTTTCCATCTCGGCGCGCGCCTCATCCTCCTTTCCTTCCTGATGTAGAGCGAGGCCGAGGTTGTAGTGCGCCTCGGCGTAAGCTGGCTTCAAACGAACGGCTTCGGAGAATTCGGTGCGGGCGGCTGTGGCATTGCCCGATTGCAGCAAGACGAGGCCGAGATTATTGTGGCCCTCGGCGAAATTTGGATCGCGGCGGAGCAGTTCGCGGAAAACGTTCGCAGCGCCTGCCAGGTCGTTGTTCTGGCTGAGAACGAGTCCCAGTTGAACGCGCGCGTCGGTGTATTTGGGGTCAAGGCTTATGGCGTCGTTGAGCTCTTTGATGGCGTCGTTCGAGTGGCCGGATTGAGCCAGGGCAAGTCCGAGATTGTAGTGGGCTTCGGCGAGATCGGGGTCGGACATGGCGGCCTGACGAAACTCTTCGAGAGCGCGGTCGGGATTTTGTTGGCGCCAGTAGAGCAAGCCAAGTCGGGAATGTGCTTGCGCGTAGTCGGGTTGCAACTCCAGAGCTTTCTCGTAGGCGGCCTGGGCTGCGGCTGCGTCGCCCTTACGCTCGGCGGTGAGCCCGAGGTAGTAATAGCTGGTGGGAAGGGAAGGGCTCTGCTTGGCGGCGCTTTCGAACAGCGATTGAGCGTCGTCGAGGTGTTGTTGTTTCAAGGCGTCGACGCCCTTGACGATCAGAAGCTTGGCTTGCGCCAGATTTGCACGGAACTCATGCAAACCGTTCAGTTCGTCCAGCTCCTTGTTCGAAGCGTCGGTCTTGCCTTGCGCACGGAGAGCGATTCCGAGCGCGTAGTGGGCCTTTTCGAACTCGGGCTGAAGCGCAATGGCGCGCTGGAACGCAGCAACGGCCCCGGCGATGTCGCCGCCAGCCTTGAGTTCCATGCCGAGGTCGTATTGTGTTTCGGGATCGTTAGCGTCAATCGCGACAGCTTTTCGAAACTCAGCGAGCGCGCCGGCATGATCGCTCTGGCGACGCAGCGTCACGCCCAGAAGGGCATAGGCACGAGCGAGGCGGGGATCGAGCGCGATGGCGCGACGAAACTCTGCCGCCGCGAGATCGAGCTTGCTCAGTTGGCCTTCGATCAAGCCAAGTTCCAGATGCAGTTCGGCCGAGGGCTTCGCGGTCAACGCTTTTCGAAGCTCAGCTTCGGCGCCCGTCGGATTGTTCTGCTGAGCGTCGATTCGGGCGAGGAGTTGATGCGGCCCGGAGTTTGCAGCAGCAAGCCGTGCTGCGGATTGCAGGGCTTTGACAGCCGCGTCGAGATCGCCTAAATCGTACTCGGTCGCGCCCAATCCGAAGTAAGCCTCCGCCCATTTTGGCCGAAGCCGAAGCGCCTCTTCGAATTCGTTGGCGGCCTGCCGCGGCTCGCCCCTGTACTTCAACGTTAGGGCCAGGTTGTAGTGCGTGGACGCGTCGTCGGGTTCGAGTTCCAACGCCTTGCGAAAGCTTGCGATGGCTTCATCCCAAGACTTCGAACGGGAGAATTCAATGGCTTGTTTGCGGTAGCTCTCGGCAGTTTGAGAGAGAGAAGGCTCGGAGAGTACCAGGCCCAAGGTCAAAAGAATCACCATTCGACTGCCGAAGTGAGTCAACGAGTCCGTCCAGGGCCATCCGCCGGGGCCGGTGACCGGAAAAGTTGCGGGCGAAGTCAGCCTACGACCGCGCCCGCCACTTTGATCGATTTGCAAGAGCGACGCAATGCCGCGCCGCGTTGTATCGGCTGAGAACGACGCCCTACCAGTAGAACTTCGCGCTGATCTGTCCAATGCGCGGGTCGCGCGCATTGGTTACGATTCCGAAGCTCGAGCCGGTGATGTTCCCGCCCGGATTTGTGAATTGGGCGTGATTGAAGATGTTGAAAAATTCGAAGCGGATGTCGAACGCGTAATTTTCCTTAATTACGGTCCGCTTCGAAAATCCAAAGTCGGTGTTGTTGAATCCAGGTCCGTGGAAGAACCGACGGTTAGCGGTGCCAAATGTGCCAAGATCGGTGTTGACGGCGAACGCGGAGGGCAGGAAGTAGCATCCCGTTCCGTCCGTCGTCGGACAGTTAGGATTCGATTTGCGCGGATCGACCGTTACGACGGGACCGACTTGATTCGGCATATCCGTTGCCGAACTGCCCGACAGCGACGCGTCACCGTCCGCCTGGTTCAACTGGACCGGGAAGCCCGTCGAGAATCGCGTGATCCCCTGCATCTGCCAGCCTTCGGTCAGACGCTTGGGAGCGTTGCTGAAAGCCCGATCGAATGGGATGGCCCAGATGTAGCTGACCACGAAGTTATGACGGATGTCACTCGACGACAGGCCTCGGCTCAACTTGGGATCCGCGAAGTTCACCAAGTCGTTGAAGGCAGAGGAATCGTCGAGCGCTTTGGCGAAGGTATATGCGGCCAAAAAGGTCACGTCCCTGGCCTTGCGTTCGAGTGTGACTTGCGCGGAGTTGTAGATCGAGTTGGCGCTCGTCAGCGTGTTGGTGTTGCTGGAGCCGTAGCAAACCTGCGCGCCACCCGGGCAGAAGTTCGGATTCAGGATCGTTTGCCTGGTGCTGTAAACGCAACCCGGCAGAGGCGTGGGGCTGAGCGTGGAACAGGGAACAGTCGCCGACGGTAGCTGGAAGACGTCGTTCTCGTTGCCCGGACCGCAGCCGAGAGTGCCGCCTGCAGTCACGTCAATTGCGCCCTGAGCGGTGAGCTGGTTGCAAAGTGCGGCGGAACCGGGGTTCGCGTCATTCTGTGTGATGAGACGGTGTCCCTCAGTGCCGACGTAGGCGATGGTTAGCACTGTCGATTTGGATAGCTCGCGCTGAATCGACAGGTTGAAGTGCTCGGCGTACGGCAGCTTGTTGTGGATGTCATAGCCAGGAAAGAAGTTGAACGGCTCATAAACCGAGAAATCCAACGTCTTGTTCGACGGTGCACCCGGAACCGGCGCAGTGAACGGGAACCGCTGTCCCAACGAAGCACCCGTGGCTCGGATTCGGAACGGTTCGTCAAGTAGGACCGAAACCGGTGAGGTCCAGTACAGGCCGAACGGAGCGTCGGCCACTTCGTAGAATAGGTTCAGGTCTTCGACGGACGTGTAGTACAGGCCGTAGGCTGCGCGAATGCTCGTCTTGCCCGGGCCGCCAAATATCTTGCCCAAGATTCCGTCGGAAAACCCAGGTGAATACGCCAATCCCAAGCGAGGGCCGATATTATCGTACTTCGTCGGGGCCAGCGTCTTGGGGATGCCGGGATCGCCGGGGAAGACCAAACCGGAAGGCGCGAGCGGAAACACCTGGGACTGTTCTCCAGGAGCGAAGGTCTGAATCTTTCCCTGGGTGTCATACCACGGCATGCTCACTTCCCAGCGCAGTCCCAGATTCAGCGTTAGGTTCGATTTCACTTTCCAGGAGTCCTGTGCGAACGCGCCGCCATAGCGTGTGCGCGAATCGAGGAACTGTTCGGCGGCCTGGGTGTAAGGTGCGTTGGTGGTGGAGGTTGCACCGAGAAGGAAGTCCGCAACGTCGGATCCAGTAACTGTTCCGTCGAATGTGAAGCCACCATTCGGGTTCGCAAAATTGCGTTCATTCACTTGCAGGTAGCGAAATTCGCCCCCCACCTTCCACGTATGCCGGCCTTGACTCTTCGAAAATACGTCACTCGCAGTGTACGTGGTGTTGGGCTGGTTGGTATTCAGTGTTGGCACGCCAATGCTCAAGCCGATTTGGTTTAATTGCGTCTGAGGTACGTACTGCTTATATCCGGCCAACGGGACAATGCCGAGGGTGCCTGCCCCGGTTATGAAACCAAGTGACGACAGGTCTGCGAAACTTCCGGCTGGATTGTCCTTGTTCAGCGCGGTCCTGAAGAAGCTAATGCGGGCTTCGTTCACGGCCGTTGCTCCGACCGTCTTGGTGTTGCTCATCACGAACTCTTGCGCTCGCGAAGTAGTGGTCGTCGGAAAGCCCGGCACGGTAGCGAAGGCACCGGTACCTTGATTCACGTTGGCGCTGCCGACGTTCGTGTTATCCAAATGATAGTACCAGGACCAATTCCCGGTCTTCTGGTTGTTGAAGTCGACGCGCTCGCCGAATTTGTTGTCGTTGGCGATGTTACGCTGGCTGTTATCCGAGTAGTTCTGCGCATCTCCCGGAAGGGTCGCGGTGGGAATGAAGCCGAGCATGGCGGTCGCCGGTGCGTCCCAGGCTGCTTTCGGGATCACGCCTCCCGGAAAAACGCATTGAGCCGTTGTGGTGCACGTCGGGGAACTGTAGGCCTCGCCTGGCGTCACGGCGTAACCCAAGCGCGTGGAAAGTACCTGCGCCCAGTAAGGGCCGTCGATGGTCCCGGTGAGGGTTGACGGGTCAAAGACGCCTGCCCGCTCGGCATCGGTGGGTACCGTGACAAGGCCGGTTTCCGCACCTTGCACTTGCCGCGTACCCTGATAGTCCGAGAACCAGAACAACTTGTTCTTCCAGAACGGTCCGCCGGCCGCGTAGCCGAACTGATTGCGGCGCAGTTCGGACTTGGAGGGAGAAAAGTAATTCGCGGCATCCAGTTTGTCGTTGCGGAGGAATTCAAAGGCATCGCCGTGGAAGCCATTCGTGCCGGACTTGGTGATGGCGTTGATGACGGCACCACTGAACTTGCCGTATTCGGCATCGAAGCTGTTGGTGATCAGGCGAAATTCTTCGATGGAATCGAGGTTGGGAACCAGGCCGGCTCCCAGGTTGCGGCCTTCGCTGACGTCTCCGCCGTTGACCAAGAAGGCGTTCGCCGTTTCTCGTTGGCCATTTACCGAGATGTTGCCCGAACTCAAAATGCCCGATACCGGGCGGTCTTGCTGGATCGTTTCGGCCGTGCCGGGCGCCACGCCCGCCTGCAAACCGAGTAGATCGATATAGCTGCGGCCGTTCAAGGGGAGGGCCAGCATCTTCTTCGAATCGATTACGTCGCCCAGTTGGGTGTTTTCGGTTTGTACCTGTACCGCGTTCGCTTCGACCTTCACCACTTCCTGCTGAACGGAACCGACGGTGAGAGTGACGTCGATCTGCAATTGATCGTTGACCTTAACAATGATGCCGGTTTCCTCGAAGGTGCGGAATCCACCGGAGGTAACCGACAACGTGTAGTTGCCGACGGGCAATGCGAGGATTCGGTAAGATCCATCCGTGCCCGAGACTTCCTCGTACTTCTGGTTGGTTTCGACGTTCGTTAGGGTCAGGCGCGCGCCAGTGATCGCGCCATGAGAACTGTCGCGCACGACGCCCTGGATCGCGCCGGTTACGTCTGCACGAACCGGGCTCGAAACCAGAAGCGCCACCCATACGAGTATGAAACTTGATGCAAAGTGCCTAAATCGACTTCCCATTCCAACCCCTCCTTGAGACGGGTAAGGTGATCCCAAACGGCGCCAGGCGCTTACGTTTTTCTCGACCGGATACACTCTGTCCCACAATCTGCGTCCGGATTTGGCCCAACAACTGTTCTTTGCAATCGATAATTTGAGGTTGAGCTGCTAACCGCTCGATTTCGAAACCAAACGAAACCAAGCGATGCAAACTCTAATGTTCGAAAATCTATTCCTCTCTCCTGTCGGTGTCAAGGATTGAAACGGTTTAATGGAAATAATTTTTCCAGAAAGCCAACGCGATTCGATGATCGCTCGCGCATGCGAACGGTCTTGTGATGCAACATCGCTTTCGCTTAAGAACATTCAAATCCCGCCCGGCTTTCTATCGATTGGCCGGTCATCGAATGTCTAAATCTTGCCCCGAAGCACCGTGATCGACGCCTTGGGCAATACAAACGTGTGTTCGCGCGTTTCGGGCACACTTCCACCCACAGGTGGGGCATCCGGATCGGCGTGGCTGTTCTCCCCGTCGTTTTTCCACACGTATTGCTCGCTGCCAAACGTAGTAGACGTAACGGGCCCGGAAAACGTTTTGGAGCGCTTTGCCTGTTTGTCATCAAAAACGATTCGAACGGTATGGGCTAAATCTTGGTCGCGATTGACCAGCATGACGGCCCATTGTCCGTCCGGACGCTTCACCGCATACGATGTGACGAGCGCATTGCCCTCGGGGTCGTTGATGTTGCTCGATGTTGGGTACATCTGGTGCATCCCAGAACGGTGCTGCACCCACTCGAGGTTGATCATGTGCGCCGCGAAGTAGAGCGCGGTGTAGCCGTAGATGTTGTAGTTGGCGTCGGCGATGAAGTTCGACCACGTCGCCCACCCCAGGCAAGTGGTATGCAAGGCCTCTGGCTGGATTGGCGAATGGTAGAAGACGGCGCCGCCTCCTTCAAAGAACGACCCGACATTGTCTGCCAGCCAAAGCGCCGAGAAGATCGTGCTCATGGGGCCCGTTAGCGCCGACGCCAGATGGTCCTCCGTGATCATCAACGGAACATCCTTGGGTACACCATCCGCCCGCCACACATCTAGAATGTGCTTGGTCAACTGAGGCTCTTCGTAGAGAGACTTCCACGTGATCGTGCAGGGCTCGTACGGATAGTGTTCGAACGACACGAAGGCAAGATCCGACAGCCGGCCATGCGCTTTAAGATAGGCAACGAACCGTCCCATCCACGATTTCCGGCCCTGATCATCGGGCCAAAGCGTGATGTCTTCGTTGACGCCTTCAAAGATCGGTCCACCCAGCTTCAGATGGGGATCGACCTTGTGAATGGCCGCAGCCCATTGGATGTAAAGCGCACCATAATCTTCGGGCATGGCGTGCTTGCCGTCGGGCTCCTCGCCAAGCTCGATGCCCGCGATCGGGTATCCACGCCGTTCGATATACGCAATTTGAGCCGCCGCGTCGTCGGGAGTTCCGTACAGCATCGTTACGGGAATTCGCGCCGGGAGATTGTTCGTAATCCCGCTCGTATAGAAGAGATCGAAACCGCTGTGTTGCCCCATCCCGCTGGCGTTCACATCATCCGCGGAATGCCACGGATCAATCGAGGACGAGCAATACGTAAACTTCTGTTCCTCTGCCACATCCGCGGCTGAGGATTTGAATTCGTTGTTCGCATCCACTGTTCCGAACTCGATGGCCTTGATCGCGTAGCCGACGCAATTGCGAATGTCGCTATCGCCGTGTTCATCGCAGGTGTTCGAAGAGGTCGTCATCCAGATTCGAAAATACTGCGCCGTGACAGGCGTCACTGCCAGCTTGAGGGTTGCGGTTCCTCCGGCGCCATTTTTCAACGCGCCCGATTCGAACGTTTTCCATTCGCCCTGGGGACCGCGATCGAACTCGAGTGGATCCTTTCCGACCCAGTATTCGACGCGATAGCTCGTAGCGTAAGGCGCCGCCCATGAAATTCGAATTGCGTTAACCGATCTTTGAGACTTCAAATCGACAACAACCCATTGCGGGTGAAGCGTGTCACTTTCGCCCGTGAATTTCGACGTGAGATACGGATTGCTCTTCCAATAGGTGAGATTCGGCCCGGTGATCGGCCGATCCCCGCTGGTTGAAAACCCTCGATGCGGCAACGCGTACGGCAGGATGTAGCGAATGGGTTCTTTCAGTTCAGGACTGCCGGTGAAGTAGCCGCGTTTTCCCGCCGCGTCGCTCCAGGTTCCGTTTTCGGTCCAGTGCCAGGCCGCCATGCGCAGTTCGGTGTTGTTGCGATAGCTGATCGGGCCCCACCCCGCGGACAAAGACTCCTGAAGGATGTGAGGTGTGTAGACCTTGTCGATTCCGAAATGGGACAGCGCATCGATTGAACTTCCGAGCGAAACGTCGGGGTCGAACGAGTTGATGATGTGACCGGGAGTCGCGTCAACGTGGATGTCGGACGGTCCATCTTTTTGCTGAGCGCGAACGATAGGGACCAAGAACAACACACCGATTGCAAGACTCGACAGGATTTTGGCCGACATCGTCGCACCCCCGTACAGAAACCGTTTCCCAACTCCGCCAAACCCGTCCGGTCGACTGCTAAGCGGCACGGGAAACGCACTTCGTCTCCGGATTCACCAGGAACCAAGCAATCGCGCCAACTCCGCATAGGCTGGCCGCGACCAGGAACGACGCGGTCCATCCGAAGTGAGCCGCAACCCAAGGCGTGAACGAAGCGGTGAGCGCACCGCCCGATTGCGCGCCCATGTTCATAAAGCCCGAAACCGAACCGGAGTACGAGCCTCCCACATCGGCACTGACGGACCAGTAGGAGCTCTGCGCCAGATACAGCGCGCCCGCACCGCCAGCGAGGATCACGCTCGCCAACCTAGCGCTATCGACGCTCGCGCCAAAGGCAAGAAAAATCCCCGCAAGCGCAATCGCGACGCCTGCAACTCCGCATCGCCCGATCCGGTGTCCCGCAACGCGGGTCAACGTATCGCTGATCCACCCGCCCAACGGGCAGGCAATCGCCATCGCGAGGAAGGGAAGTGTCCCGTAGAAAGCGCTCGCCTTCAGGTTCAGGCCTCGAACTTCGCTGAGGTAGCGGTAAAACCATGCGAAGAAAATCCACGCGACATAGCCGTAACAAAAATAACTCGCGGTTACGAGCCAGATGTCGCGGCTGGTGAGAATTGCCCGCCACGGCGGCCGTCTTTTGGCCGCAGAGTCGGTCTGCGGGTTAAGCGTCAGGCCAGAGCGGATGGTGGCGAGTTCCGACCGAGAGACACGCTGTTGTTGATCCGGAGTGTCGCGCGCTATGACGTACCAAACCAGGCCCGCAGCGCACCCGATCAAGGCGCAGGCCCAAAACGAGAATCGCCAGCCATGACGTGTCATCGTGTAGATCACAACGAAAGGTGACAGTCCGGAACCGACGCCGACGCCTGCGAAGATTAAACCGTTAGCGAGCCCGCGCTCCTTCGACGGAATCCACCGCGATACGAATTGATTCGAAGCGGGGTAGACGATCGCCTCGCCCGCGCCGAGGAAGAATCGCACGGCGATCAGCGCGGCAAGGGGTGATCCGATGGAAACCGGCACGGCTGCGGTGAGCGCGGTGAACACGCCCCACCACAACACCGCTCCGGTTAAAACGCGCCGCGGGCCAAACCGATCGGCGAGCCATCCGGCTGGAGTCTGAAACAACGTGTAGCCAATGAGCAGCGCTGTGGAAAGCAGTCCGAACTGAACGTTTGTGAGGTGATACTCCGCGGAGAGCGAGCCGCCGGCGATCGACAAGTTTACTCGATCCAGAAACGCGACCGCGCTTAAAACGAAGAGCCAGCCAATCAGAAACCATCGTACCCGGCTTGCAGGCGCTTGGCTCATGCAGTGTACGCGCGCAGCAGTACGACCAAGTGCTCCGTGACCATCTCTTCGTCTTGGGCGAGCATGAATGAACTCATTCCGCCCTCCACCGGAGCGCCCGCGATGGCACCGAGACTTCCCATAAAGGTGCGTCGCGCCCAATTTAGATGGAGTGTCATCGCAAGGCTCCGCCGTTTCGGTTCGGTTACTTCTTGACGATTGCAGCCGTGCAGTTGATCTCCACGAGCGAGTTTCCGGGAAGTGCCGCGACCGCAACCGTCGTGCGCGCCGGACCGCTATTCGGGAAGTAGGTCTTGAAAACCTTGTTCATCCCGTCGTAGTCCTCGATCTTGGTCAGGAAAACGGTCAGTTGGAGAATGCTATCCATGGTTCCACCCGCCACTTCGATAACGTGTTTGACCTGTTCCATCACCTTCTTTGTGTGCGTGTCGATATCCATCGGGAACTCGCTCTGATCGTGTGAGTGTGCGCCTATTCCAGCGATGTAGATGACGTCGTTGAAGGTGATCAGCGGAGTGATAAAACCCGTTCCGGCCGGCTTCCCGTCAAAGTCCATCTTCTTGACGCCGCCAGTAGCTTCTTTCTTCGGTTCAGCGGCTGGCGCGGCCGCAGCCGCTAGTCCGAGACCTGAAACAAGACTGGCGAAGCGACCTGCGAATGCTCTGCGGGTAAAGAGATTCGAAAGCATAAGTAATTCTCCTTTTGGATCAAATTTATCGCTGAACTTCGATGCAGCGAATTCCTACGGCAACGCAAAACTGAATAGGTCATTCCCGGCCGCAATGGCGATGTACTGCTTCCCGAGAATCGCATAGGTCATGGGCGACGCGTGGATGGACTGGCCCATCGTAAAGTACCAGAGCGGCTTGCCGGTCTTGGCATCCACAGCTTCCAGCGCTTGCGCATTGTCGCCAAAAAAAATCAGCCCCGTCGTGGTGGCCATGGTGCCGGCCGAAGAATTGAGGTCGCCGATCTGGGGATATTTCCATAGGAATTTGCCGGTGTTTAGGTCGTAAGCGAGCAAGACCTTCTCGCCCTTCGCAGTACGACTCCGGCGCACACCAGTGGAATAGTAGGTGCGACCCTCCGCGAATTCTTCGGGCTTCAGAAAAAATGTCCCACAGTCTTCGAGCGCCAGAAAATAAAATTGGTTGGTCTTGGGATTGAACGAGGGCGAATACCAATTGGTGGCGCCGGTAAAGCTCGGGCAAACTTCAGTTCCGTCGGGCGTGGGTATAAGACCCGTTAGAACCGGCCGTCCGTGAGAATCAATTTCCTTGGCCCAGGTAAGCTTGTCTACAAATCGCGTCGCCGAGAGAAACTGTCCGGTGGTGCGATCGAGGACGTAGAGAAATCCGTTTCTGTTCGCCTGCACGAGCAACTTTCGAGGCTGACCTTTATAGGGCATGTCGACCAACATCGGAGTTTCGGTGGCATCGTAGTCGTACAGATCGTGGGGCGTGAACTGAAAATGCCATTTCAGCTTTCCGGTATCTGGATCGATCGCGAGAACGCAGTCCGTGTACAGGTCGTCTCCAGGTCGCGGGCCGCCGTCGAAGTCTGGCGCGGGATTGCTTGTACCCCAGTACACCAAATTGAGTTCAGGATCGTACGTTCCGGGCATCCAAGTCGTGGCCCCTCCGCGCAGGTACATCTGCCCCGGCCAGCTTTCCGAACCAGGCTCGCCCGGCGCGGGAATCGTCCAGAATCGCCATGCCTGCTTTCCTGTCTGCACGTCGAACGCGGCAACAAAACCTCTGACGCCGTCGTCGCCTCCGGATGTTCCGACGATGACTTTGTCTTTCACCACCAGAGGCGCGCTGGTCGCGCCGTAATTCTTGTTTCCTTCCGCATACGCTACATCCCAAAGGAGATGGCCCGAACGCGCGTCCAAGCACAGCAAGTGAGCGTTGTCGGTTTCCATAAAGATGTGGGAGTGCCAGATTCCGACGCCTCGATTGTGATGGGAGGAAGCATCGTCGATGAGTCCTTCCGTTATAGGACGTGAATAATGCCAGATCGTGCGCCCCGTGCGTGCGTCGAGCGCGTAAGCATCGTTCTGCACCGTTACGAACATGATGCCGCCGACCACGACAGGCGTGACCTCCATGTCGCTCGCGTCGCGCACATGAAAGACCCACTGGGCTTTCAACTGGCTGACGTTGGCCGGCGTGATCTGTTCCAAATTGCTGAAACGACGGCCCGAGTAGTCTCCGTGATAGGAAAGCCAGTTTTCTCCCGCGGGAGCAAGCATCGCCGCCGGGCTCACGTCGATCGCCGTCGAAATCACCCCGTTGGCGTTTTCTTGAGCCGACTCCGACGAACTGCTCGCACCTCCGAAAGGAACCAGCAACGCAACGGTGCCGCAGACGATTGAAAGAAGGACCCGCGAGACATTTCGTAGTGTCATATCCGGCCGAACTGCTTCACCGCTTCCACGATCGATTTCAACTTCTCGATCGTTGCGTACATCGAATGCTCTTTGAAATCCATCTCTCGAGCGATTTTCAAGACTTCAGGGGCCGCCGCACGTGGGATCGCGACGACCCCGTCGTTGTCGGCCGCGATGATATCCCCGGCGCTCACGGGAACCCCATCACACGTAACCGGGATATTTGCGCCGGCAAACCGATAGTGACCGACCGAAGTCGATGGAACAATCCCGAGTCCGAAGACCGGAAAGCCGATCTTCTGTAGATACGCGACGTCGCGGACGCCGCCATCGATGACCGCGCCCGAAAAATCTCGCGCCGACATTGCCGTGCCCATCAACCCGCCCATGCCGGCGATGTCCGAGCCGTCCTCGACTACCATCACATACACGGAGTTTGGCGCACCCTGGTCGATCGCGGTGAGCATTCCGTCGAGCGCATTCGAATCGTGGTTCGCTTCTTTCTTCAGCAAAACGGTAACGGCGAAACCTGCAAACTTGGTTGGGAAAATCGGGCGCATGTGGTGAGACATGTAGGCGCGTTTACCGGTCACTTTTTCCATCGCATCGGAAACGGAAGCGACTTCGACGTGGCGATAACCGTCTAGAAGGGAAGCGTCATCGGCGCTCAACGCGGCGCTGCCGGGCGCTTGGCTGCCAGCCGCGACTCGGGGACGCGATGGGCCAAATACGGGTATAGCGATGAAACCAGCCACCAACACGATGGCTACTGCGATGGAAATCCAAAAACGCGGGATTCGAATGCTCATCCGGGCTTTCCTCCGGTTCGAGTTTTGATCGCCGGAACGATCCTTCTTGACACGAGACCGTAGTGTGCTATTAATTCGAATTAATTCAGCTTGTCAAGTAGGGAGTGCGCGCCCGGAAATTTGTCGTAGCCAAAAATTACTCCATGCCGACATCCAGACGCTACCGGGTATCCGATCGAGTCCGCGTCATGCGTTTCATCATCGCGTTCTTGGCCTACGCGTTCGACGTTGCGGCAATACCAGCGTTAGCGGCCGGCGCGCAAAGCACGGAACGCCCGATGGCCGAAGCGCGGCAAACGTTCGAAAACCGCTGCGCGGGATGTCACGGTCTGGACGGTCGTGGCGGCGAGCGCGCACCTGACATTGCCACATCGGCGAAAGTACAGCAACGAACCGACGGCGCTCTGACGCAGGTCATCACGAACGGGATCCCGACGGGTGGCATGCCATCGTTCAGCAGCCTCGACGCGCCGACGATACGATCGCTCGTCAAATATCTTCGATTCTTACAAGGTGCTTCGCAATCTGCCAAGCTGCCGGGAAGTCCCGAAGCGGGAAAAGTGATGTTCTTCGGTAAAGCTCGGTGTTCGCAATGTCATCTCGCTGCCGGGGAAGGTGGTTTCATTGGCCCGGATTTGACGTCTTATGGCCGGCATCGGCCCCCGGAAGAGATCGGTGACGCGATCACCAAACCAAGCAAGCAGCCCGGAATCGGACGGAGCGTGGTTACCGTCACGACCCAGAACGGTCAGAACCTCAAAGGCGTCATTCGCAACGAAGACAATTTTTCGATTCAGCTGCAATCGTTCGATGGCGCGTTCCATTTGCTGACGAAGGCAGAAATTTTGCGCCTTGTACGAGACGAAAGCTCTATGATGCCTGCAGATTACGGCACCACACTCGACTCCAATCAATTGAACGATCTCATCAGTTTTCTGATCACGGTCGCTCAACGCGGAAAGCCCCCAGAAGCCAAGGTCGACTCCGAACCCATGGACGAGGCGGAATAACTCGTCCCGAAGAATGCCTATCATTCGAATCTTGCGCACTATTCTAAGGTAAGAACATGAATCGTAGCTCGATCCGCTTTGCCGCAGTTCTAATGATGACACTCGGGCCGTTCGGTACTCGGCCCGCATGTTCGCAAGACAAGAAGCCGCTAAGAGAATTCCAACTCGACGCCACGTCACCCGCGTTCTGGAAGCTCATACCCAAGAGCGCCAAGCTCGAAACGATGGCGACAGGGTTCGGTTTCACCGAAGGGCCAGTTTGGGACAAGGCCGGCTTCGTCTATGTGAGCGATGAAGAGATCAATAAAATTTTCCGTGTTTATCCCGACGGACACAAAGAGGAATTGATCGCCTTGGGTGATCCCGACGGCAATACCTACGATCGCCAGCTGCGTCTGATAGATACCGCCAGCGTTTTGCGCGCGATCATTCGAATCAGCCCGGACGGTAAATACATGGTACTCGCGGACCACTTCGAAGGTAAGAAACTAAACAGTCCCAACGACGTCGTTATCGGTCCCGACGGCGCCATTTATTTCACCGACCCGACGCTCGACCTCGTAAAAGGCGAAACTCAGGAAATTCCGTTCCAAGGAGTCTATCGCCTCGATGAAAAGGGAACCGTCACGCTACTCACGAAGGAACTCTCTCAGCCCAACGGTTTGGCATTCTCACCCGACGGAAAACGCCTGTACGTCGATGACAGCGAGCAAAAGAATCTCCGGGTTTACGATGTGAAAAAAGACGGAACGCTGGAAAACGGACGCGTATTTGCGGATGAGCACGGAGCAAAAGGCGAAGGCGTGCCCGATGGCATGCGGGTAGACATGAAAGGGAATATCTTCGTCACTGGCCCGAAGGGGATTTGGATCTGGGATTCCGCGGGCCACCACCTGGGGACGATCGTTCTTCCCGAACAACCCGCGAATCTAACCTGGGGAGACCCGCACTACGAGACGCTGTACATAACGGCGACGCACTCCGTGTACAAAATCCATACGAAGACGAAGGGTTTTGTCCCGTATCTGAGCCAACGGTAGAAAAGCCTTGGCTAAAATTGAACTTTCAGGAGCTAGCGCAAAGAGGCCAAGCTAGAGCTTCCGATAATCGGAATTAGCAGTGACTACGGTGAGATGTTTTCGAACACCTTCAATCGTGGCTCCCGAAGCATGGCTCGGGCCGTCAGGGAGCCGATCGAAACGCACGGTCAGGTTCATCGCATCCGACGGGTCGTCGATCCACGAATTGATCGTCAAGCTATCCATCTGCTTTTGATCCTTGTCGAAAATCAGTGTCACCAAATCATCCTGCCGAACATAGTTTCGAATCACAAATTTTATCTTGCCGGGACCGCCTGCTCCTGGAGTTATCGAGACATTCCCCTTCCCGTAGGCATCCTGAATCAGATCCTTCACGGGCGGAATGTATTGCTGGGCAACCTGTTTCATCTGCTCCGCGTAATCCTTGAACTCTTCTTTCTTCTTCTCAATGACACGCTGACGCAGGCGGCCGCCTCGCGCCCCTTCCGACTGTTCCGCGGGCGAATCCAGCGGTGTCTTCTGGGGCTTTCCATCAGGCCCCATGCGGACCTGAAACCGTTCCTGCTTCCGTTCCTGTCCGTTCAGACGGATCGTTACGTTCTCGGTCCAAGTATATTGAGCAATCGCCTGCTTATTTTTCGCGGCGGACTCTTTCAGTTCGGACACCCGCTGCTGCAAATCCGCCATCTGCGCACTGACGCTGGCAACCAGGAGTAACAGAATTGGCAAGGCTCTTGCGAGCGTGATCGTCGCGGGGAACCCATAGGCCTTCTTGATGTTCGAAGTCCATCCTCGACTACTTCGCACGCTGCGCCGTCCACTCGCCGTTCTGCCCACGGCCCGACATCGTGCCCTTCATCGAGTCGCCGTTGACGGTGCCCGTATAGTCCAGCGGAATCCGCGCAGTCACGTGAAATTGGATGTTGTTACCGTCCACCGAGCCATCGATGTTGCCCGATTGGCGCGGGCCCTTGAATGTCCCTGTAATCTTCGCGCCATCCTGCTTGAGCGAAATCGTCTGGCTTGCTTTTCCCGCCGCGCCGGTAACGCTGAACTCCCACGTCCCCGCAACGTTGGCGGGCGCGTCAGCGGCAACCGCCGCGCAGGCAATCATCAGCGATACCAACAAGACAGCGGTAGACAGCTTTGTGCGGACTGTAGTTTTCATGAATCCTCGTGTGCGAAATAGGTTCCGAGTCGTTTGGCGGACGGGCCTAGTTGGGCGTCGAACGAGGGATCGATCGACTCCTCCGTGCAAGCGTGCGCCTTCAGTTCGCGCGAGTATACGCTCGCCGTGGTATCGCGGCAATTAGTCTTCGAATTCGAAACCGTGTGTCAAACCCATCTGCAATTGACATAACATCAGCGCGGTTATAGATTTCGTCCACGTTTTTACTTCTGCGGAACGGCGGATGTTCCTGCAAGAAAAGTGTCGGCACGCAATTCAAGAAACGGTTTCCATGCACGCGCGACGGCCCCGAGTGCGGTTCCTGATCCCTTTGATGAGGGTCGTCGTCGGGTTTATGTTATCGGCGGCGCACCTTCATGCGCAGGAATCGAAAGATGCCGTCGAAGTTTTGACTCTGGAACATGCGATCGCCGCCGCCCAGGAAAATAATCGCCAGATCAAGATCTTCGACCAAAATGTCCTGATCTCGAACGATCAGATTCTCGCGGCGCGCACCCAGCGGTACCCGAATTTTAGCGTCGACGTCACCGGGTCTGGGTTGCTCACTCCCGTCGAACTGGATTTTCCGCGCGGAGCATTTGGCCCGGTGGGACCCTCCAACTCCCTAGTGCCGTCGCAAGACGTCACCCTGCGAACGGACCCCAAGTTTTCCGCGATGAGCATGATTGAGGTATATCAACCCCTAACACAACTCTATGCCGCTCACCTCAACATCGGACTTCTGAAAGTCGGCAAGCAGTTGAGCCAAGAGCAGGTACGCCAGCAAAAACAACAAATTACGAGTTCCATCAAACAGGCCTACTACGGCCTCTTGCAGACGCAAAGCGCTCTGGACGCTGCGGATGAGAATCTGAAGGCCCTTCGCGAAGTCGATCGCACGACTCAGGAATACGTAAAAGAGAAAGCCGCCCTTCCGTATCAAGGTGCCGGAGTTAAAGTGCAAGTGGCGCAGGCTGAATTGCAACAATTCACTCTGCAAGACACCATGCAGACGCAAAAAGAAAACCTGAACAACTTGATGGGCAGGGATCTGAATAAGGACTTTCGGCTGAGCACGGTACCGGAATCGCTCCCCGAAGAAGTGAACCTTGACCTGGCTCGACAGGAGGCCCTCAGCGGGCGTTCCGAGATCCGCCAGGCGCAATTCAAGATCGATCAGGCCGTATATTCGAAGCGCCTGCAAAAGTCGCAATATATCCCCGACGTCGGCATCCGGTATTTCTTTTTCTCGCCATTCTCCATTGAAGGATTCCCCAGATACGTAAATTCCCTCGGTATCTCCCTGAAGTGGGACCTGTACGACTGGGGATACAAGAAGCACTTGATGGACGAAAAGGAACGCACGATCGAGCAGTCTCACCTAAACCTGACCGAGACTTCGAATCAAGTCATCCTTGACGTAAACAATCGTTTTCGGAAATTGCGCGAAGCGCGAGCGAGTCTGAACGTCGCGCAATTGGGACAGGACGCCGAAAAACAGAAACTCCAGACCGTGGTGGACCAGTTCCAACAAAAAGCAGTTCTGCTCAGCGCGCTTCAGACCGAGCAAGCCAATCTGTCGCAAGCGGCGGCGCAGTATCAGCAGGCGCTCGCGGCATTCTGGAATGCGCGCGCCGATTTTGAAAAAGCGATTGGGACCGACTGAGGACGGGATGATGAGCCCACGCATGCACAAGAATAGGGTCTTGCCGCGGTTGCGTAGGCTCGTGTCGTTTTTTTTGGCATTGAGTGTCGTTGGTTGTGAAGCGCCGACCAAGAGCGTCGCTCCTCAAACGACGCCGGTAACGGTTGCTAACGTCCAGGAATACACCGGCGGCGAGGGGCTGAATTATTCCGCGAGCATCGTTCCGTATACGCAGCTTCCACTCGCATTCAAATCCGCGGGGTATGTGACGAACATTCTTCAGCGGCCGGGCGTTAACGGCCGCCTGCGCAATCTCCAGCAGGGTGACGAGGTTAAGAAGGGTATGGTGGTCGCCACGGTGCGTCAGAGCGACTATCAACGCTCCGTTGATCAATATAAGGGGCAACTCGAACAGGCCCAGGCGGCACGCGACAAAGCGCAACAAGATTTCGCTCGCGCCGATGCTCTCTACAAAGCAAACGCGCTCACGCAAACCGACTACGACGCCGCGAAGGCGCAAAACGATTCGACCGAGGGCGCATTGGCAACGACTCAGGCGGTTCTCGCGCAGGCGCAGCAAGCCCTGGCCGATTGCGAGCTGAAAGCTCCGATGGATGGTCAGATACTCTCGCGAAACATCGAGGTTGGCGTGCTCGTCGCAGCCGGAACAACCGGCTTCACGATGGGCGATACCGAACTCGTGAAAGCCATCTTTGGAATTCCCGACACTCTGCTGGCCTCCGTGCGCCTGAAACAGCGCCAGGGAATCCGCACCGAAACCTATCGCGACGAATTTTTCGGACAGATCAGCGCCATTTCGCCGCAAGCCGATCAAAAAAGCCGAACATTTCAGGTCGAAGTGACCGTCCCGAATCCCAAGGGTCTGCTCAAGTCCGGCATGGTGGCCACTCTCGATCTCGGCGGGCCGAAGCTGAAGAGTGCCGCGCTCGTGGTTCCGATCGAAGCCGTCGTGTCTCCCGCCGACGGCTCAAAAACGTTCAGCGTCTTCATCGTTCGGCGCGAAGGCGATCGCGATGTGGTTCAACGCCGCAACGTTCAACCCGGACCGGCATTCGGCAACATGGTTTCGATTGCACAAGGCCTGACCCGCGGCGAGCGAGTGGTGTCCAACGGCGCGACGCTCGTGACCGACGGCCAGGCCGTGCACGTGATTCAGTAGCTCGACAAGTTGCATTCTTAAACAGCGATCCGATCTAACGACGCCCCATGGCCCATAGAACCGACACGGACTACATCCAACACGAACGCAACACTGCACGGTCCTTTGTCGAAAATCGCCAGATCTCCTGGATCTTGCTGATCGCCACCGTCTTCGCCGGCTTCTATGGCTACGCAAAGATGCCGAAGCGCAAAGATCCAAACATTCCCGTTCGCGTCGCATCCGTGATCACGCAATGGCCCGGCGCCGAAGCGGAACAAGTCGAACAACTCGTCACCCGCCAGATCGAGTCGACCCTCGCGCAAAATCCCAACATCCGCGCGCCCATCGGCGGCGATTTCGGAATCAAGTCGCTGTCCATGCCGAGTCTGTCGATCGTGCAGGTGCAGTTGGCCGACACCGTAACGGATTCAAAAAAAGAATTCAGCGACATGAATTTGAAGCTGAATTCTCTGAGCCTTCCCCAAGGCGCCGGCCCGATCAAGTTCAACAGCGACTTCGGCGATACCGCCGCGCTTATGCTCACGGTCGCGAGCCCGTTGGAAGACGCCTCTGCGATTACCGTGCGCGTCCGCGCGATCGAGGACGCCCTCATCAACACGCGCGCGCATCGCTACGACAAGCGACACGGCGACGCCGTGTCGATCGTTTATTGCTTTCCGCAAGCGGTCCCCGAAGAGTCGATCGAGCGCGGCTTTCGCCTATTTCTGCAATACGCCGAGGACCAAGATATCTTGCGCCAGCCCGTAATCGTCAGCGGGCCAGGATTCGTCGCCGCCGACGCCTTCACCAACAAAACCGACCTCGAAATCTCCGCATACGGAAAATCCTTCGTCGAACAAAAATTTCACGAATCCGAATTGCATCCCGACGCGTGGCCTCCGGTGGTCGCTCGCGATCCCCGTCAGATTGCCGCTTTGCTCACCGCGACGCCTGGAAACAAATACACCTACCATCAGCTTGACGACTATACCAACCTCCTCGCCCGCGCGTTGCTCGGCGCACCCGAAGTCTCGCGCGTCGACCGCTCCGGCGTCCTCCCCGAACAGATCTACCTCGATTATTCGCAGGAACGCCTCGCGTCCTACGGCCTCCAGCCATCGAACCTGCGCGGCATCCTCAACGCCCGCAACATCACCTTGCCTGGCGGCTCGCTCGAAGCCGGCTCGAGAAATATCGTCGTCGATCCTTCCGGCGAATTCACCAGCCGCGAAGACATCGGAAACGTAATCGTCGGCAGCTCTGGTTTCGGCACACCGGTCTACCTTCGCGACCTAGTCGACGTCCGTGGCGGCTATCAAAGCCCTGCGCGCTATCTGAATTACTACGCGTGGCGCGACGCGAAAGGAAATTGGCAGCGCACGCGAGCCGTCAGTCTTTCGGTGCAGATGCGTGGCAGCGAGCAAATCGCACGTTTCGCCGAGCACGTCGAAGAGAAGCTCTCCGAAACAAAACGTCTCCTCCCCGCCGATCTCATCATCGCTCACACCTCCGACCAGCCGCGCCAGGTCAAAGAAAACGTCGACCTCTTCATGGACGCGCTTTACGAAGCCATCGCGCTCGTCGTCGTCGTGTCGCTCATCGGATTCTGGGAATGGCGCTCCGCCGTCCTGATGGCCATATCCATGCCCATCACGCTCGCGATGACCTTCGCCTTCACACATCTGCTCGGCGTCGACTTGCAGCAGGTCTCGATCGCCACGCTGATCATCGCGCTCGGTCTACTCGTCGACGATCCCGTCGTCGCCGGCGATTCCATAAAACGTTCGCTAGCCGAGGAACACCCGCCACTCATCGCAAGCTGGCTCGGACCAACAAAACTCGCCCACGCCATCCTCTTCGCCACCATTACCAACATCGTGGCCTACATTCCGTTCTTGTTACTCAGTGGCACGACCGGCGAATTCCTCCACAGCCTACCGGTAGTCATGACCTGCGCTCTTGTCGCCTCGCGCCTCGTTTCGATGACCTTCATCCCGTTCCTCGGCTACTACCTCCTTCGTCCAACCAAGGCGGCAGAAGAAACGCCCCAAGAGCGCCGCACCCGCGGATTCAGCGGCTTCTACTATCGCATCGGCCGCTTCGCCATCGATCACCGCTGGCTCGTCTTCGTCGGCTCGTTGCTCTTCCTCGGCCTCGGCGGACTCTTCGGCCACCGCCTGAAAACACAATTTTTCCCCGACGATGTGCAATATCTTTCCTTCCTGGACGTCTGGCTCCCGAACGACGTGCCGCTTTTCGCCACCAACAAAACGGCCGTCGAAATCGAAAAAATCGTGCAAGCCACCGCCGAAAAGTACGGCAAAGACCATCCCGGCAAAGACGGCAAGCCGCGCCAGGTCTTGCATTCGCTGACCACATTCGAGGGCGGGGGCGGTCCGCGCTTCTGGTTTTCGGTGACGCCGCAACTCCAGCAACTCAACTACGCGCAAGTCATCATTGAAGTCTTCGACAAAGAGGACACACCAAAACTGATCGGCGCGCTACAGCAAGCCATTTCCGACAACGTCGCAGGCGCCCGCGTCGACGTCCGCCAATTGCAGACAAATCCCGTCGACTATCCAGTCGAACTCCGCGTCACCGGCCTGGCCGACGTCAGCGCCCTCGACGAAGAAAAGGACATCGCCACGCTCCGCTGGATCTCCTCCCAGGTCGTTTCAATCGTGCGCGCGAATGCCGGCGCCGCCCGCGTGCGCGACGATTGGGGCCAGGACGGTTTCGAGATAACGCTAAAAGTTGACCCCGACCGCGCCAACATCGCCGGCGTCACGAACCAGGACGTAGCGCAATCATCATCCGCCGCCCTAAGCGGCACCGGAGTAACGACCCTCCGCCGCGGCGACCAGCAAATCCCCGTCGTCTCAAAGCTCCGGGCCGCGGAGCGCTCCAACCTCTCCGATCTCCGCAGCCTCTACGTCTACTCATCTTCATCCGACAATAAAGTCCCGCTGCTCGAGGTCTCCAAGATCGACAACGAGCTGCAAACCATGCGCATCCGCCATCTCGAACACTTCCGAACGATCTCCGTCCAAAGTTTCACCGGCTCCAACATCCTCGCATCCGAGGTTTTCTCCGCCGCCGCCCCTCGCCTTCAAGAACTCCAGAAAACCCTCCCGCCCGGCTACAAAATCGTAGTCAGCGGCGAACAAGCGAAGCAGCAGCAAGGATTCAAAAATCTAGCCGTAATCATGGCGATCTCGATCGCGATGATCTTTCTCGCCCTCGCTTTCCAATTCAAACACGCCGTGAAGCCTCTCCTGGTCCTCGCCGCCGCTCCCTACGGAGTCGTGGGCGCCTTGATCGCACTCTACGTCATGGGCTCGCCATTCGGCTTCATGGCATTCCTTGGCATCGCTAGCTTGATCGGCGTAATCGTCAGCCACGTCATCGTGCTTTTCGATTTCATCGAGGAGATGCATGAAAAAGGCGAACCGCTTGAAGAAGCCCTCCTGGACGCCGGCATCGTCCGCCTTCGCCCGGTCATGATCACGGTCGGCGCGACGATCCTGGCGCTCCTCCCGCTCGCGGTCCACGGCGGTCCGTTGTGGCAACCGCTCTGCTACGCACAAGTCGGTGGACTCGGCGTCGCCACATTCATCACCTTGCTTCTCGTGCCAGTTCTGTATTCAATCTTTGTGCTCGATCTGAAAATCGTGAAGTGGGGAACCGTAGACCCTCACGATCAAGCCTCCGGGGAAGGGTAAAGCCGCATGCCGAAGTGTATGAAGTCTTCGATCATCCGAATCTTGAGCCGCGCCGCCCTATCGCTCGTCGTTGCAACGTTCGTATCCGCAACTGGGTCGCGAGCGCAATCCGCTGCCAGCGCCGACCTGATGCATCAGATGAGCGCCTCCTTCGAGAGCTTGGTGAAACGCGTTTCGCCAGCCGTCGTCGAAATCCAAGTTACCGGCTACGGCTCCGCCGACGATGACGACAACGACGACTCGAAATCCAGCTCCGTCGGCCGCCAGCGAAGCCTCGGTTCCGGCGTAATCGTCGATCCCGACGGCTACATCATCACCAACTATCACGTCGTCAAAGGCGCCGACCGCGTCCGAGTCGTGCTCACACCCCAAACAACGATCAACTCGCAACCGACCGCCTCCCTGAAATCGCGCGGACGCATCCTCCCCGCCCGCATCGTCGGTGTCAGCAAACTCATCGACCTCGCCGTAATCAAAGTCGAAGCCACTGGCCTGCCAACGCTTCCGATCGGTCGCTACGATCGCATTCAAAAGGGACAGCTGGTCCTCGCCTTCGGCAGCCCCGAAGGCCTCGAAAATTCGGTCAGCATGGGCCTCGTAAGCTCCGTTCTTCGCCAACCCGATCCCGACGATACGATGGTCTACATTCAGACCGACGCCGCAATCAATCCTGGTAACAGCGGCGGCCCGTTAGTCGACGCCGACGGAAACGTCGTCGGCATCGACACCTTTATCTACACAAAATCCGGTGGCAACGAAGGCATCGGCTTCGCCATTCCCAGCGGCATCGTGCGTTACGCTTACGAGCAAATCCGCAAGTATGGCCGCGTGCGCCGCCGTTCAATCGGCGCTGACCTGCAATCGATCACGCCCGATCTGACGCAAGCCCTCGGCCTCTCAACCGAAGTCGGTGTCATCGTCTCCGACGTCTATCCCGACAGTCCCGCTGCCGAAGCCGGACTAAAAATCGACGACGTCATCGTCACCCTCGACGGCTTTCCCGTGGACAACCTGCCGCTCTTCACGTTGGGTTTGTATTTGCTCAACCAGGGCAATTCCACTCAACTGCAGGTCCTCCGAAACGGAAAGAAAATCGACTTGACTCTGCCCATTTACGAACCGCGCGGCGATGCCTCGCGCATTTCGGAACTCGGTGATCCCACCAAAGACCTCATCCCGCGCCTCGGCATCATCGGCGTGGCCGTCTCTCCGCAAGTCATCGAAGCCATCGGCGACCTACGCATCCCATCGGGCGTCCTGGTCACTTCCATCGTCGCCGATCGGCTCGCCGTCGACTCCGGTCTCGCGACGGGCGACATCATCCACACCCTCAACCACACCCAGATCAAGACCGTGGAAGGCCTCCGCTCCGCCTTCACCGCGCTCAAACCCGGCGATCCCGCCGCCATGCAAGTCGAACGGAATGGCAAGCTCACTTACGTAACATTCGAGATGGAATAGCGCCCATACCGGAATGCCCGTACGCATCGGAGGATCGGCCTGGACGAGCATCTGCACCGGTCGGCAGAAAACGTGGTTTTCCCAGAACTAAAAACCGTCGGGCAAAGTATTTCCTAGTTGCTCTGAAGCAACGACAGGGTTCGTATCGTCTCGTACTGTGGCGGCATGCTTACGCGAAAGCTGCACCGTATTCGCAGCGAACCGAAACCGACCCGGGCGCCGCTAAGCGTGGACCAAAAAAAATTCTTCCTTCGCTTGGGAGAGCGTGTCCGCGAGCTGCGAAAAAGGTACGGCTATTCTCAGGAAGACATGATTGCACATGGTTTTTCGGCGCGTCATTGGCAACAAATCGAAGCGGGTCGGCCAATCACCGTTTCCACTCTTCTGCGGATCTGCGCGACGTTGAGAAGCTCGGTTGAAAGACTAGTGCGCGGCCTGGATGAAGGAATCTATTAGCCTCAGTGTTGTGTTCCCCGCTAATCTGCTCGTGGTCTTTTTCATATATTGCGCGTACACATGCGCGGATCGGCAAGAGGTTCTTGGTAGCACGGGAACGGCTCTTCCGTAGAAATCTCCTGAGAAAGATCCTGGCACACGCCGGAGATCAGCGCGCCAGAAGTTCCACGGAGAACGTGTTTTGCCGCCTGTTACGATCCTTGTAGTCGAAGACCATCGAGAATTCCGCCGCTTTGTCTGTTTGTTGCTGAAACAAGGGGCTGAAGTTCAGATTGACGTGGCCTCGGACGGACTGGAAGCCGTCGAGAAGGCGCATCGGCTACAGCCGAACGTCATTCTACTGGACATCGGCCTTCCGAACCTGGACGGAATGGAAGTAGCCAGACGTGTTCGGAAATCGGCTCCCTCCACGCGAATCTTGTTTGTCAGTGCCTTGGCCGATCCAAATGTGGTACGGGAAGCCCTTCGCTTGGGCTCCGGGTACGTACATAAACCGAGTGTCCAGGGTGACCTTTTGCCTGCCATTGAAGCCACCCTCCGTGGCGAACAATTCGTTAGCCGAGAAGTCGCGTTGGGGGACGGAACGGACGACCGCCAGGATGACGGGAATTCGAATTCGACCTAGGTCAAGAAGATACCGCTATCTTTACAACGCGATGTACCGCGCGCATTCTGCAACGTATTAATGATATTGTACGATATCAAGTGCTACCAACGAAGGCGATAGCAAGGCCGTTCGTTCCAAAGATTGCGGTTGCACTCTAAAAGTCCCGGTGCTATACGCTCATCTCATGGAAGCCAAAGAACAGGCGATTGGAACGAACAGTCCGCTCTTCTACAACGCCTTCCGGGCGAGCCCTGTCGGGATCGCCTTGGAGGATATGGAGGGGCGACCACTCTACGTAAATCCGGCCCTTTGCTCCATGCTTGGCTTCAGCGAAGAGGAACTCCTCAAAAAACACTGTGTGGACTTTTCTCCACCGGAGGACGCCGAGAAGGACTGGGCGCTTTTCCAACAACTGAAATCGGGCTCCATCAATCACTATAGCGTGGACAAACGATATTTCCGACGAGATGGCTCGTTGGTTTGGGGACGCCTAAGCACTTCTCTATTGAGAGATTCGGCGTCTCCGATGGTTGTCGCAATAGTGGTGGATATTACTGAGAACAAGAAGGCACAGGAAGCGATGCTCCGTGCCCAGCACGACCTGGACATTGTAACGAGAGAAACCGCGGTGGCCGCCGCCCGTTGTAGTCGCGATTTCCGATACTTATGGGCGAATCAAGGATGCGCGGACATGCTCCAACGCCCGTTGAACGAAATCATCGGCCAACCGATTGCGAACGTGTTGGGTGCCGAAACATTCGAAGCTTTGCGTCACTATTTCGAGAGGGTGCTGGCTGGAGAGGTTGTTACCTACGAGCGAGAGGCCAACTATCCGGGTGTCGGATCCAAATCGATCTCAGCCACCTATACCCCGACATTCGACGCAGACGCACTTGTGGACGGATGGGTAGTGGTCATCGTTGACATCAGCGAACGCAAACGCACGGAGGAGGCCATCCGCGAGAGTGAGAGGCGGTATCGACGGATTGTTGAGACGACAAATGAGGGAGTGTGGCAGATCGATTCGACCCTTCACAATTCCTATGTGAATCGTCAACTGGCAGAGATGTTGGGTTACGAACCAAGTGAAATGATCGAGCGCAGTGTCTTCGATTTTTATTTTCCCGAGGATGTGGAATACAAGAAGCAAGCTCTAGTGCGTAGACGGCACGGAAAGCGCGAGCAGGTGGAGGAGCGGCTGCGGCGAAAGAACGGTTCGGAGTTGTGGGTGCACATGTCTGCAACGCCACTGTTCAAAGAGAACGGGGAGTTTGACGGCGCCCTCGCGATGGTGGAGGACATAACCGGACGCGTGTTCGCCGAACGAGAGCTTTCAGAAACCAATGAACGACTTCGTCTCACCATGGAGGCCGGTGGAATCGGGAGCTGGGCATGGGACATTCGGAGTGGGAAAAACCTTTGGTTTGGCCACAAACACGCCCAGCTTGGCGTCAGAACTGAGGTCCACTCCGAATCGGTTGAGGAGTTTTGGGATCGAGTGCATCCCGAGGATCGTGGCTGGTTGCAGAACATTGTCCAAAAAGCAATGGAGAACCACACGGAACTTGACGTTGAGTTTCGTGTCGTCTGGTCGGACGGAAGTGTGCACTGGCTGGGATCCCGGGCACGGTTCTTCTACGGTGCCCATGGTGAGGCTGAGCGCATGCTGGGTACGGCAGCGGACATCACGCAGCGTAAACATGCCGAAGAAGCGCTTTCCAAAGTGAGCCAAAAGCTGATCCAAGCCCAAGAGCTCGAGCGTTCGCGACTCGCGCGCGAGCTCCACGACGACATCAATCAACGTCTCTCGTTGCTAGCCGTAGCATTGGATGGGTTGAAACATCAACTTCCGGCTTCTACCGACCAATGGAAGCAGCTCATCACTGCAGCCAGTGAACACGTTGCAGACATTGCGAAAGACATTCAAACCCTGTCTCACCGTTTGCATTCTCCGAAGCTGGAACTCTTGGGCCTCGCGGCTGCGGCCGCCAGTTTTTGCAAGGAGTTCTCTCAACGGCAGAACATCGAGATTGATTTTCAGTCCGCGAATATCCCAAGGAATCTGCCGGACGACATTTCTCTTACGTTGTACCGGGTTTTGCAAGAGGCCCTGCAGAATGCAGTGAAGCACAGCGGCTCACGACATTTTCGCGTTTCACTTATGGGCGAAACCGATGCGATCGAACTAGCGGTGCAGGATTCAGGGGTTGGCTTCGAGCCTGATGAAGCTGTCAAGGGACAGGGGTTGGGTCTCGCCAGCATGAAAGAACGGATGAAACTGGTCGAGGGCGAACTCTCGATAAATTCTCAATTGCAGCAAGGAACTACCATTCGCGCTCGCGTGCCTTTCGATTCAAAGTCGAGGGCTGCGGGGGCGTCTACGTCGAAGTAAAAGTATCGAATCGCTGCTCCCGAATGGACGAACGTCGGGCGCAAATGCCTACCCCGCCCCACCACAAAAGTTGAAGAGGGCTCGATCGAGTTGACTGGAGGTGTCGGTAGCTCGCGTCCCACCTGGGGTGGTGAGCTAGTCTCGAACGCGCCCCCTTTGAGGTTCGGTTGTGGACCAGAGTAGTGCTTCTTTGGTGCTTCCATATACTGTCAGAATTGTCAGGCTCAGGTGCGGGCTCAGATAAGAACTGGCGGGATTCGTGCTAGTGGCACAAGGCTCTCCTGCGCCGCACCGCGCCGCCTCTCGTTTCGAGATCTTCCTGCAAAAAGTCACATAGGTGTCCTTCATCCTTCATTCCCACCGCAGTAGAGCATGCACCCTAGCACTTCTAACAGGTTCCTAACAAAAATGCACATCCTAGGCTATTGGACAGCGTCGGTGACGTTAGGGAGCCTAGCGCGATGCGGTTCACCTGGTTCCTGGCTTTGACATCCCTTGCGAGTGGGTCGATAGCCTCAGCTCAAGTGTCCTTGCAAACGCAAACAGAAAGCGCGCCACAAGCGTACGGGCGATCCGATCCAAGCGAGGAAATTCTCAGAAAAACCCTTCAGAGCGCCTCCGCATCCGGAAACCTCGATGCTGGTCTCGTGGCCGCCTTGGACAACCTCGCTGACTTCCTTTGCACGCAACGAGACTACAGAGAGGCGGAACAGCTTTACCTTCGCGGCTTGAGCATAACTAAAACAATTTACGGACCGAGGGGCCCTGAGGTAGCGGTACAACTAACGAAGACAGCCAGCCTCCTTCAAAAGAAAGGCCGTTTCTCTGAAGCCGAAGATCAGTTGCGGCACGCGTTGACGATGAACCAGACAACGGTTGGCGAGGACCGCAGTACCGGGACTATCGTCAACAGCCTCGCAGCCGTTTATTACTCGACGGGCAGATACGCCGAGGCGGAATCCATGTACCGGCGCGCTTTAAAAATTGAGGAGCAAACAGTCGGCCCCGAACACCCTTACGTTGCTGTCGCCTTGGAGAATCTAGCGACAGTGCAGAAGGAAATCGCCAAATATTCAGCCGCTGAACCGCTCTTGAATCGGGCGCTGGCCATCCGCGAACGGGCCGAAGGCCCCGACAACCCCGGCTTGGTCAAAACGCTGAACAATCTTGGTACGCTCTACGAAGATCAGGGCAGACTTGCCGAAGCTGAGCGCGCCTTGCTGCGCGCAATCGGTATTCGGGAAAAAGCCGGCGGGACCACCGACCCGGATCTGCCCATGCTGCTTAGCAATCTGGCTTGCGTATGGAAGGAACAAGGCCGGTACACCGAAGCTGAGGTTACTCTGAAACGCGCTCAAGCGATCCAGGAAAGCGTTCGTGATCCCGACGATTCCTACCTGGCAAACACCCTAAACAATTTGGGTGAGCTCTATACGGAGCAACGTAGATACGCAGACAGTGAACCCATGCTACAACGCGCTCTCAGAATCTGGGAAAACGATTTCGGCCCACAACACCCAGTGATAGCTACCGTCCTGAGCAATATCGGCGCCCTTCGAAGGGGGCAAGGTAGGTTTTCAGAAGCGCAGGAACTCTTTGACCGCTCTTTGGAGATCCGTCAGAAAGTTTTTGGCGCCGAGCACCCCGCCGTCGGGATAGTACGCAATGAACTCGGCGAAACCTATGACGGCGAGGGCCAGTACAAGCAAGCGGAAGATCAATATCTTCGCGCACTGGCCATTTGCGAAAAAACGATGGGCCCGGAAAGCCCCACGGTCGTGGCTATACTCACCAACTTGGCGATCGTCAAACTCAAAAGCGGCGAATACGCGGCGTCCGACCTTCGCTTTCAAGCCCTGGTGCCCCTGGCAGAAAAAGTGTTTGGCCCGGAGCATCCGAAGTTGGCCGTCATTCTCGCCAGCCGTGGGATGGAGCAATACCTCCAACACAAAACCGCATCTGCCGAGTCCTATTTGAATCGCGCACTGGCTATCTGGGAAAAATCGGCATCCGTCAATTCCACGGATTATATGCGCACACTGCAGAATCTGGGCCAAATGTACCTGGATCAGCACAAGTATGAAAAGGCCGGAGACTTATATGCGCAAGCGGTCGCAATGTGGGACACCTCATCCGGCGGAGCAGAGCTGGACGTAGCACACGCACTAAATGGCTTGGCCGTCGCTGACCTACATCGTGGCTACTATGCGGAGGCAGAACCGTTGTGCGAGCGGGCCCTCGGGATCCTAGAGAAGGTTGCGCCACCCGATTACGCGGATCTAGTGATCACTCTGGCGGCTTATGCTCGCATGTTGCGCAAGACAAATCGCATAGCCCAAGCAGAGATATTTGAGACTAGAGCGATGGTCTACAAGGCGAAACTCCAGGGCAAGCCCCGACCGGCTTTCGTTCCTGATCCCAACTAGAACGGGCTCGCTCTCTTTCGATTCTTGTCCTGCGCCCAGTGCGGACCCGTTCCACGATTGAATCAGTCACCGGCTTCTCCGAATCTCCATAGCTACTCGCAAAAGCCGGGTTTCAGTCTGCTACCTACATGCTTCGCGAGTACGGATCGATCGCGGAACAGATTCCTCGAAACTGCTCCGAGGTTGAACCGCGTCAGTAGGCTGGAATACGTACTCGACCTATGAGGCAAGAGCGCTCCATCCGTAAGCCTGCCGTATTCAGGGCTCGAGGCGTGAGCTCGTGGGCACGCGCATTCCTCGATCGCGAGGACCTTCGCTGTGGAAACCTGCAAATCGGGACCACATTGAGGTCTGATCAGCAGCGTCTCTCCTTGGTCCTTCAAGAGCGTGCCGGGTAATCTCACCTTGAACTCCCCGAAGGCCACTTGCACGACTGCCGGCTGTCCAATCCACGGTTCGAACACACTTGCCATCACGCCTCCAAGGACTTCTTCTGCAAGCGCAAGCATCGACCATTCTCTGAAAGGAGCAACACTGTCAGAAACTACAGATATAAGAAGAGCGGGAACGACAACAGTTTCGCTACCCCAAGCCCGGGGTATGCGGTAAAGGGCGCCTCTAAGGCCAACCTTGTATAACCAAACTTCGGGGTTGAGGCGAGACGGCGCGTGGGCTACGACTTTGATCGGCGTAACGCTTCTGTTGGCGAGTCCATGGAATGCGCTCCCCTCACCGGCCGAGCTCATCAACCGATTGCCTGGACTTGTTTGAGCGAGTGAAATCATGAGCCAGTTCCGATGACAAAACAGCTAACCATGAGCCGTTACATAGCCGCGGAGTTTTGGTTAGGATCACGTCGACTCACCGCGCCCCAGAGTCGAAATGGGGTTGTCCAAAGCAACATAGACTCCCATCCATCTCTACGTTTGACATGCCGAGCCTGTGTGTATCTGGTCTTCGGTCGTAGTCCCACGAGGAGGGTTCAGGAAAAAAACCTTTGGGACTTGAGCGCCTAGCTTCCTGGGACGCCCTTGTTAACCCAGCACCTTTACCTCGAGCGACGGTTGTCGGCCCTCCTTCGTTTCGGCCGACGCCGTTGGCTGGTTTCGCCCATCGCGCCTGGCGCGACGATATGTCGAACGGGCACGTTGCACCGTTGGATCCGGTACGAAACAACTGCCTTCGCGCGGTCCCGACCCTCGCTGACGCGTTGACGGATTTGAATGGATCAGAGCATTGCGGCTTAAGCCGAACGCGCTACGGTACAAACTAGGGAAAGGATGAGTGCTGCCAGACTGGCAAAAAATGACAGTCAGCCGGCAGCGGCTCGGTGGATCTGCCATAAGCGTTGCGAGAACGACGAGCTTTGAAGATTGCTCAAAAGCAACGACGGTTACCACCATAACTTGCAAATCTTGCATGGCTGCAGTGGTCGTGTGCGTCGCTCCCATGACTCCGAACCGCTGCGCTTGCGGCTGGATTGGCCCAGCCAGGCTACGACACCTTGGAGTACGACTCGAGGCGCAGCGGATGAACGAATATTTTAAGAGGCCCCAGGATGTGCTCGACGCCATACGGTCCCTGGGGCGTTTAGGGCTTTCGGTGAGCTTGCCGGATTTGGGATCTGACGGGCAGATGTTCTTCAGAATACAAGGACGCAAGCTGAGCGTGGGTCAGATTCTCGAGCTGGTCGACGAGAACAACTTAGATTCGAGCGCGATTCGAGAGTATGGGACCAAGAAGCAGGGACAAGCGCTTAGCCGCGGTGCTTGATCCCGCCCAACTGCGACGCATCCCGAATCGACTGCGGCTGAGTCTCGGCCAGTCTTCAATGCATGGATCGCATCATCGGACCACGGTTGGTCTGTGACCAAATTTCGATCGGCGTTCAAGATTTGAGTGATATTTTGTCTGAACAGCTCCTATACCTCTCCAGAAGGCTCGCTCCAGGCGCGATGGGGAAATGCATCAAGTCGGCGATGACAAGACGGAAAAAGGGCAGGCCGAGACCCGGCGTGTCGTGGTGCGTGCGCTGCAAAACAAGGGTGTTGGCTGGAATAGCGTGATGACGGATTTATCGTCTTGCGAGTCGCTTGCGCGAGAATTCTCGCCGTCGTTCGGTCAGACTCCCCAATTCTCGTTGCTTAAACGCCTTTGGGGACCAACGGCGACGGTTACAGTTCGAAATGACAGCCGAATCATCGACGGAGCAGGCCATTGGCCGAATTTCCTAGGGAACTGTCGCGCCTTCTAAACCTGCTTCCCCCGTTCCCGTTAGGATGAACCAATCCGTGGTGCAAAGCCGATCGCGAGAAGGGTGATGTCGTCCTGTTGCCCTTGCTCTGGGGACTCCCGCGACCAGCACGATATCTCACGCAGGAAAGCATCGGCAAAGTGGTCCGCAGACAGACTCGTATCGTTTTCCATAAAGCGCATAAATCGTTCCGCCCCATACTCTTGCTGAAGTCGATTTGCAGCTTCGAGAATTCCATCCGTGTAAAGTACGAAGCGGTCGCCCGGTTCAACTGGGATTTCGAGATCCTCATACGTGGCTTCAGGAAACATTCCGAGAACCAAACCGTTTTCGATAACCCTTGTGACCTTTCCGGAAGAGGCGCGGAACAGAAGCAACGGGGGATGTCCAGCACTGGCGTAACGCATCAAATTATGTTTCAAGTCCAGGTACACGTAGGCGGCTGTAACAAAATGAGCCGTGAACTTGCCGCATAGCGCTTGATTCAAACCGGACAAAACCTTTGCCGGTTCCGATGCGTTGGCCCCTTGTGCCGTGAGTGCGACCTGGAGCATCGAGGCAATCAAAGCAGAAGCCAAACCGTGGCCGGACACATCCGCGATGAGGATGCCAAGATGCTGGTCGTCGATGGCGATGAAATCATAGTAGTCACCTGCGACGGAGGTCATGGGAAGGAAGCGGGCGGCAATGTCGAGTCCCTCGAGATTGGGGAGCGCGTGCGGAAGGATGGACAACTGAATCTCTCGCGCCATCTCGAGCTCCGTGTTGATCTCGAGCAATTGCTTCGCTAATTGTGCGCGGGCCTCACGAAGAAGGATGTGGTTTCGTACGCGCGCTTTGACGACTGCTGGGGAAAACGGCTTGTGAACGTAGTCAACGGCGCCGACGTCAAACCCTTGAGTCTCATCTTCTGCACTGGTCTGGCCTGTTAGGAAAATGATCGGTATTTCGGCAGTGGCGGAGTCGGCCTTCAGCCGCCGACAGACTTCGTATCCATCCATTTCGGGCATCATGACGTCGAGGAGAATAAGGTCGGGTTTTTCTTCCTCCGCGGCGATGGATAGGGCTTTCGCACCGTTGGTCGCCACTTTTGTTTTGTAAGAGTCCCTCAAGGCGCCGGAAATCACACCGATGTTGGTGGGGGTATCGTCCACAATCAGGATCAACTTCTGTTGCAATGGCTTCAGTTGAGGCGAAGCACCCATAGTTTCACTCCAATGGAATTGACAAGCGTGTCGCAATAGCGGAAAGGGACTGGAGCGCGTTGGAGTAGGCGAAATTGCCCACTTGTTGTACGAGCGCGTCGATTTCCGCCACGGTCAGGACCTCGCAAAGACTGGGCCGGGCGTCGAGGATGAAATCGGCCGCATCTCCGTCGTCGTTCTCGAGGAGCTTTTTCAATCGGACCAAGGGTTGCGTCGCGACAGCAAGATCTTTGACGGCGACGGCGGAGTTCGTTGGAGCAGCTTCCTTTGGTAGAGCCCGGCGAATGGTGTCCAGTGAGGAGTCCAGAGAATGGGAGAGGGATTCGAGTGCGAGCGGGATATCTTGTTCGGACTCGATAGCAGATTCGGCTCTGGCAGCAACTTCGGCGAGCGCTGAGAGGCCGAGATTGGCCGCCGCGCCCTTTAGAGAATGAGCGAGCCGCCGGGCAGTGCTGGTGTCTTTTGCAACCATGGCAACCCGAATGTCATCTATCGCGGTCGCCTGGGATTCTGCGAAGCGGCGAAGGAGTGATTCGTAACGGTTGAGGTTGCCACCGGATCGCTTCAGAGCCGCGGCCGTATCCATGCCCGAGAACACCGATGAATCGGGACCGGAAATTGGATCGAGAGGCCTGGTGGAAATTGGACCCTGCGCGGCAGTCCCGGGGGAAACACGTGGGGTGATCCAACGGAGCAGCGCGTCGAACAATTTATCGGGATCGATTGGTTTGGTGAGGTAGTCGTTCATACCTGCTTCGAGACACGTTTGACGGTCACGGTCCATGGCGTTGGCCGTCATGCCGACAACGGGGAGAGACTGGAAACGAGGATTCGAACGGATGGCTTTTGTTGCGGTAACTCCGTCCATAACAGGCATTTGCATATCCATTAGAACAAGGTCGTATTCTTGATGAGTAATTTTTTGGACGGCAATCTCACCGTTCTCTGCCGTATCTAGGGAAAGGTGCGCATCCTCAAGCAAGCCAAATGCAACCTCCCGATTGATTTCGTTGTCCTCGACCAGCAGTACGCGCGCGCCGCGAATGGCTTCGAGGTCGATCCCTCCGGCAGGATGGGGGGCCGCCGCTCGGAATGGCTCTCGCTCGACGCTCAAGGCTTGAACAACGGAATCGTGCAGCATGGAAGGAGTAATTGGTTTAATTAGTATGCCTTCGAAAACAGTCTTTTCAGCCTGCTTCAGGACTTCTTCGCGACCATAGGAGGTGACCATTACCAGGTGGGGAAGAACGGCGAGATTGGGCAGGGCACTGATGCGTTTGCCAGTTTCAATGCCGTCGATACCAGGCATCTGCCAGTCCACAAAGATGATTTCGTAGGGCTCCTTGCGTTCAACACCTTGGCGAACGAGCTGGATACCTTCCTCGCCGGAGGGTGCCTCGCCTACAACCAAGGTCATGCTCGTCAACATGCCGGACAGGACTTCGCGGGCTTGTGCGTTGTCGTCGATGATCAGTGCGCGGCGGCCGCGCAGGTCGGGCTTGGGAACACGTCTGGCATTTGCTTCACCGGACGCAAGGTACGCGGTAAACCAAAATGTGCTGCCTTCGCCGACGACACTGCGAACGCCAACATCGCCCCCCATAAGTTGCGCCAGTCTCTTGGAGATCGCGAGGCCGAGTCCTGTCCCGCCGTGCTGGCGGGTGGTGGAAGCATCGGCTTGCTCAAAAGCCTGGAATAGACGGCCCAACTGCTCCTCAGTAAGGCCAATGCCGGTATCGCTGACAGAGAAGCAAACGAGTTGCCCCTTCTCGTCTTCTTCCTGTACCCGAGCCCTGACAATGATTTCGCCATGATCGGTAAATTTGACGGCGTTGTTGCAGAAGTTGATGAGAATTTGCCCGAGGCGCAAGGGGTCGCCTTTGGGATGAGTGGAAACAGCAGAGTCGATGTCAAAGATGAGCTCCAGGCCTTTAGCCGAGGCTTTCTCTGAGATCAGATCGCTGACGTTCTCCAGAACTTTTTCCAAGTCGAAATCGATGGTTTCAACTGACAATTTACCCGCCTCGATCTTGGAGAAGTCGAGAATGTCATTGATGATGCCCAGGAGATGCTGGCCGGACTGTTGGATTTTGCGGACGTATCCCATTTGACGGGGATCGAGGCCCGTTTTGAGAGCCAGATGAGACATACCAATGATGGCATTCATCGGCGTGCGGATCTCATGACTCATGTTTGCAAGAAATTCAGACTTGATTTTGGTGGCGGCCTCAGCGACTTCCTTGGAGTGCCGCAATTCTTCCTTAGAGGTTTCCAGAGCCTGGTTGCTGTCCTCGAGTTCTTCCGTGCGCGTAAGGAGCTGACGTTCCGAAGCAGCGAGGGTTTCCGCCTGAGACCGGGTGTGTACCAAGAGCTTTTTGGTTGCGATAGTGCCGGACAAGAGTTCCGCATTCATGGCAACCGACGGCAAGACCGCCTCTAGCAAGGTTCTTTGGCGTTGGGTTAACGAGGAAACGGTTGCCAGCTCGAGCTCTCCGATCAGAATGTCTTGACTGATCACGGGCACAAATAAGAGATTCTTCGGAATAAGTGTCCCCATACCGGTCGTGACATGGATGGGATCGGCGTCGCCCGCGGAGATCATCAGAAGCCGCCGTTCGACGGCGGCTTGCCCGACGATGCCTTCACCAAGAGCAAATTCCCGGACGCCACTTGGATCCGTGAGCGCGTAACCACCGACACGGACCAGGCGGGTGCGACTTTCGTCCGCGATATAAAATGCACCGTATAGGAGAGGAATGGACTCCGAAATTCCAGAAAACAGACTCGTGGCAAATCCCGCAAAATCATCGGCGGATTGGAGTCGCAGGCCAATGGACGCTGTCTCGGTCTTGACCCACGAAAGCGTCTCGCGATCGCGTGCGCCTTCTTGTAGGGTGTGAAGCGCGCGGCCAATCTCGCCGATTTCGTTCGATTGTTTTTGATACGGGACAGACTGTTCGAGATGACCGGCGGCTATTTGCTGAATGCTGTCCCGCAACGACCAGAGCTCTTGAACAACTCCGATATGAACGATGTATGAGGCGAATGCAAACGAAGCCAAAAATCCAAACGCTCTAACCAGCCAACTTATCAAAATAGAGCGGTGAGTCCTGGCCGTCAGCTCATTCGAACGTTGGTCAATCTCCGTCTGCATCTCATTGACAATACTGATTACCGCCGCTCGTGCCTCCGTCAATTCTTGACCTACAATCCCATGAACAATGTTGAGGGCTTTTTGATTTTCACCGGCCAGAGCCATTGAGCGCACGGCGCGCGAATCTTCTATGACTCGATCGAAAAGAACCGACGCAGCCTTGATTTCGGCCGCGCGCTGAGGGGCTTTCACCAGAGCATCCGCAATCACCGACTGGTAGTCGGAGCGGATTTTATCGAGTTCTGCGTCGATGAACGGCCGCTTCGCGGGGTCCGTTTCGGCAACGAGAGCGAACAGAAACATTCCGAAGCGATTCGTGTGGCTCCGCGCCTCCGTAATGCTCCGTAGTCCCTCAACCTCGGTCCCAATTAAATCGCTGTACGATGTGTCGATCCTATTGTTTTGAATCGACACATATACGCTCTCAAAAATCACCATGATTGCTAGCGGAGCCATGGCGATTAGCAGTCTTCGACGAAGCTTAGCGTTTTCGAGAAAACCCATATGCAACGCACTCGGATGCCACGAAGGCCAGCCAGACTAGTGTCGGCAGACGCAGCTCCGGACAGAATTCGTGTTGCCTGTCATCAAACGGAACGAGTTCAGCGTTACCGGAAGTCAGCATGACGAAGTGTTTCAGTCATCGCTTCCAGGAGGCTACCAGTGCATCACGACACTCTTTCGTCTGGGAAGGCGAGACACGACTGTCAAAATGTACAGTCTCGCGAGACGGGCGCCACAAAAGCCTTGCACTTTTGACAAGTGTTTCTTGTTGCCCGAGGGTCGACTGGCTCCTGCCTTAGCGACGCCCCCTTCGATGAACGCCGCCGGAAACTGCTTAGGGCTGACAAGGCGAACAATCGGAACTTCGTGGTGTTTTTCTTGTCGTGGTAGAAGTTGCCGGGAAGAGAGCTCTTATCCCGGATATGGGTATCCCTTGGCGAGCGCCCTCGCAAGGTCGGCATCAAGTCCGTATATGTCGTCGAAGAAGTATGTCGTGCCATCCTCGTCGATGACTGCCGTAGCGTACAGAATCAGAACGGGAATTGATCGCGCGAGATTCACCTGAACGTTGTCCTCTGTCCCCTCCATTGCCTTCACGACTTTTTCCAAAGTCCAACCTTGCTCGTTTGCCGCCAATGACCAGGCGGCCAATCCCGGGGCGTTCTCGACTCGAATGCAACCATGGCTGAAATCGCGACGCGACTGTGAAAAGAGCTGCTGCGACGGAGTGCTGTGCAGATACACGTTATTGGCGTTAGGGAATATCAGCTTGACTAAGCCCAAGGCATTCGCAGGTCCCGGTTTTTGTCGAACCGTGAGCTTACCCACGCTCAGTTGTTGGAGCACCTCGTCGCTTATCTTGCCCGAAGTTAGGATGGTCCCGTCGGGGGTAATCGCCTCGTAGTTGTTTTTTGAAAGATAGTCGCGGTCGCGCCGAATAGCCGGTACGATTTCGGAGCGTTGAATACCGGGAGGCACGTTCCAGTAGGGCCGAAACACTACATATTGCATTTCGTCCTCAAAAACTGGCGTGTCGTGTCGGTAGGCTTTCCCAACGACTACATTTGTGCGCAAGGCGACTCTGCCGTCTTTGTCAAACGCTCGCAGCCGGAATTCGGGAATGTTCACGACCACGGGCGGCTGCGGAAAGTCGCTCGACACCCACCGCCAGCGCTCCAACGTTAGTCGCAGCTGTTCGACCCTATCCTGTAACGGCGTGTTGAGCTGCCTTATCGTTTGCGTTCCGAGAACCCCGTCCGATGTGATGCCGTGGCGCCGTTGGAAATTCTTCACCGCATCGACTAGCGGTCCTTCGTAACGATTGCCAGGTTGTATCTCCGCCGACAAAGGCAAGTCGCCGAGAAGGCGAAGGAGATGCGCGAGGTGCGAAACTCCGGTGTACTCCTTTCCGGGTGCAATACTCTTTGCGGTCTCGGGCAGATTCTCGTAATCGTTTTCCTGCGATAGCTTCAAATAGCGCTGAAATGCATCCTGTGTGCGTTTGTACCCGGGGAAGGGAGGTTCGATTCCGTTCAGTGCCGCGGTAATGTTATCGCCAACGGCGAGACGAGTTCGAACGAACTGTGGTAGATCGTATTTCTTGCTTTCCACATTAATTCCAAAACCGAAATGCCGGGGATTTATCCTGCCAATGCGTAAGTCCGAAACGTAACGCATCGTGCAGACGGTCAGCGCGACGTCAAATTGTGCTGCAGACGTTGGGTCGCCGAGTTGCTGGAGGCGAGCGTCCCATTGGCTGGCATCGTAGTCATCCGAGTTCAAACCTTTATTATTTGCTTGGCGAAGAACATCGATCATTGCCCGGGCTTGTGCTGTGGGCTGGCTTTCACTCGTCCATGCCAAGCGGTATCCCGACGACTCGTAAAAGTTCGTCAGATGTTTCTCGTAATCGGAGAAATCAGGCCATCGGAGAACGGAAAGGTGGCGCGAGGCAATGATTTGACGTATAGGGGCCTCAGTTTCATGGGGAGAGACTCTGCCCGCCACGGTCGATCGAAAGCTCGCTGCGAAGTTTCCGAATGTGCCCGTCATCAGTGCCAGGAGTATCCATGTTAGACGGGTCATCATCGCTTTTTCTGGTGAGTGAATGTCTCGGCTCGCGCCGAACGTCGATGCTGGCAAACGACCTACGCGAGCGACTTCATAGGTTCGAGTTCTTTATTCAAGTGGTCCGAATTCTTTCGCTCCCGAGATGAGGTAGCTACTGGTATTTTTGCCAGTGCAGCCATCTGCCGATTGCCACTACCGTCCGACCCGTGACGCTTCGTTTCATCCAGCACAATTCTTACGAGCTTGGTTCAAACTGAGGGCGGATAGTCCTACGACGTCTCGGAAAAACAAGTTCACCCACAAATTGCCTTCTGCGCGGATTCGGCCATGGTTTATTCCGCTTCTGTATGCGTTGGCGGCGATTACAACGGGTTTTGTAATTCCCCGTTTCACGAGTGTTCTTCTGCCAACGTTGGTTTCAACCATGAGCGTCGGGGCAGCGATCGGCATTTACTCGGCAATCGCATCCGGCATGATTGCACTTACCGGCATCGTATTTTCCCTGGCTTTCATGATGAGCCAATTCAGTGCGTCCGCGTACTCGCCGCGATTGGGTTTGTGGATCGGTCGTGATCCAATCATATCTCACGCTCTGGGCATATTTACGGCTACGTTCCTCTATAGCCTCACCGCGCTCGCTTGGGTCGACAGAAATGGTACGGGCCGAGTTCCTCTCAGCGGCTTGTGGATGGTGGTAGCACTCTTGCTTGCGAGCATTGTCATGCTCATGGCGCTCATTCATCAAACGGGCAGGCTCCAAGTGAATCGGATCTTGATCTTTACCGGTGATCAAGGACGCGAAATCATCGAGAGCCTTTATCCGTCGATTGAAATCCCCATGGATCCCGGCCTACGCGAGATAGATCGTATGTCCAGAGCGCAGACTCTTCTCCATCAGGGAACGCCTCGCACTCTTCAGGCGGTTGACATTCCTGTATTGGTGCAGCTAGCGACGTGCTCCGGTTCCGTAATCGAAATGCTGGCCGCAGTCGGAGACAGTGTTTTGAATTCAACTCCGATTCTACGTGTTATTGGCGGTAACCGCCTGGTCTCCCCGCAAGATCTGCTGAATGCGATCGAACTCGGGACTGAACGTACATTTGAACAAGACCCGAAATACGCGATTCGCCTGCTGGTAGATATTGCGATCAGGGCTCTGTCGCCGGCTATCAACGATCCGACGACTGCAGTCCAAGCTCTGGATCAAATTGAGGACCTCTTGCTCCGTCTGGGTAGTCGACGGTTGGAAATCGGTGCTTTCCGAGACGTCGAATCCAGGGTTTGCGTCTTGGTTCCATTTCCAAGCTGGGAAGATTTCCTTCGCCTGGCATTTGACGAGATTCGCTTCTATGGCGCGACAAGCGTGCAGGTTATGCGTCGAATGAAGGCGCTCGTCAATGAAATGGTTGCCGTGTTACCGGAAGAGCGGCACGCGGCTCTTTTTCACTGGCAGGAGCGGCTCCAATTGAGCATCGACACTTCTTTTGGCAATGTTCAAGACAGACTGGATGCGTCAACAGAAGATCGCCAAGGACTAGGTATAGCCGGCCGCGGGAGAGGCGGGCTATGAACCGCTTCATCGAACGGATCTGGCGGCCCGCTTCGAAGGGTATTTGGAACATCAGACCTGGAGGATCAGGCTCACCGTCCACTCACGTCAACTAGCATTGGTTTTCCGCCACCACGAACGCAACCATTGTCGAGCACCAACCGGAACTGCCTGCTGCCCATACCGCAGTTTTTTAGGTCCACTTGGACGCAAGAGCCTGCCAAGCACAACAATTCCTGCAGCCATAGGCATCGAAGGGAATCAGCATACACCGAGTGCATTGACAGATTCGCAGTTGCGGCGTATAGCTGACGCCAAGATACGAGGTTCGGGGGATCCATCATGGCGGGCCGAAGAGGGTTTTTTCTCTTAGCTGCTTGTGTGTTTGTGTGCACTGAATGTGCTCGGGTTGTACACGCGCAAGCGCCAACACGGGTCGGTGTCGCGGTGGAAGTCGAATTAGTACAGATGCCGATAATCGTGTTCGACGATAAAGGGGCGGTTGCCACCGGTCTGAAAAAAAGCGACTTCCGGATCTTCGATGACGGTGTGGAGCAACGGATCCTTTACTTCGAGAGGGAACGCGTACCTGTTTCGTTTGTGATTCTTGCCGACCTCAGCTCGAGCATGACCAGGAAGATTCCGTTTGTTCAGGAAGCGGCCCTTTCGCTTCTCGATCCGATCCAACAGCAGGATCGTCAGCGCGATGAGTATTCCATATTTGGCATCGGCAAACGATCGCGCGAACTCATGGCTTTCACAAGTGATGAAAACGACGTGGAGCGAAGGCTTCCTCTGCTTCTTTCGCCTACCAACGAAAGCACCGCCCTTTTTGACGGCGTGTGGGCTGGCGCGAGCGCAGCGCGGCGAGAGGCGTTCAATCGCAATCAAGCGATGATCATCGTCACCGACGGAGGCGACAATCACAGCCGCTACAACTTGCGTGAGACGAGGAGATTCCTGGAAGAAGTGGACATGCCCGTTTTCGCTGTTATGGCCGGGCCCAGCTTTGAGCTTCCCGAGATTATTTCACGACACGACAAGAAAAAAAATCGACGCATGGGAACTTCGCCAGTAGTGCACTTTCCCGACCTGCCGTTCAATTACGAGCAAGATGACCACATCGGCCCTGCGGAGAGACGCGGTCCTCACAACATGAAGGAACTAACGGAAGGAACCGGGGGAGGCGTTTTTACCGCCCGTCAGGAAGAAGACTTGCCGCGCATCGTTCGAACCGTCGGGGAGGCGGTTCGGTATCGCTACGTAATCACATACAAGCCTGTTCATTGCGCCGGATTTGTGAGCGATTGCGAGGATGATAGAAACACTTCCGGCGATCACAAGGTTGTAGTTCAGCTTTATCCGAAGGAGAAATTCAAAGGATACAGTTCTCCGTATTACAAACGGACTTACCATCGCATCCAGTGAGCCACATTTTTTCAGGTTTGGCCGAGATCTAGGAGTGCGGCCCGGCCCAATCGGGATCCTTCAGATTCCAGCCACCGCCCAGCGCCTTATAACGTTGCACGATGACCGTGCGCCGGTTGAGTTCCGTTGTCGCGAGAGCGTTTTCTGCAGGGTATAGCTGCAACTGTGCGTCAAGGACCTCAAAATAACTGGCCTTAGCCGCCACCCTCGGAGTGTGGTATCGCTATGCGAGCGGCATTCGCAGGTCAAAGCGATGCCCCCACCCGCTGGTACCTAACCATTTGTACGGTTGGGCAAAGCATAGTCCGCAAGAGGTTATCCGGGGTTCCAGCCTGGACCGAATTCATGGAGAAGGAGTCTGAGTCACAGCTGGCGCTCCGCCTTTGCTCGTCCACTGCGGATCGGTTAGATTCCATCCGCCGCCCAACGCGCGGTAGAGGTCAACGAGTGCCAGCTTGCGTCCGAGGTCGTAGCTGACGCTCGCGCTCTCTGCAGGAAACAACTGAATCTGTGCGTCGACAACCTCGAGATAGTTGGAAAGTCCACTGTCGTAGCGAGCCATCGAGAGCCGAACGGACTCGCGATAGGCGTCCACGCACGTACCTTGCTCTTGGTAAGCCTTGGCCAGTTTCTCGTGCGCGGAAAGAGAAGTAGAGACTTCGCCAAATGCCTGGGTAACAAGCTTCTCGAAGGAGATCTGTGCTTGGTCCCTCTGTGCAAATGTAGCTCGGTATTCATTCTTCAGACGGCCAGCGGTAAAAAGGGGGCCCGTCAAATCGCCTGCCACCGACCACGCTTTGCCAGAGAACGTCAATTCGGAAAGTTGCGGACTTACGCCCCCGAAGAGCGCTGTCAAAGAAATCGTCGGAAAGAAATTCGCTTTTGCGACGCCGACGCTGGCATTGGCCGCGATAAGGTTCTGTTCCGCTTCGCGCAAGTCCGGACGCCGCTCCAGCAATACTGCGGGTAGTCCGGCGGGAATTTGCGGAGGGTCGTACTGCTCAGCCAGTGCGGTCCCTCGCGCAACCGGCCCGGGATTGCGGCCCAAGAGCAGGCTGAGGGCATTTTCTTGAGCCACGATCTGTCGCTCCAGATCCGGGATAACGGCAGCCACATTCGAAAGAGCTGCTTGGGCCCTGGCGACTTCCAGACCCGAGGCTGCGCCACCCTTAAACTTGTCGTTAAAGATGTTCAAGGTATCCGTAAAACTAGCCACAGTGCGGTGCGCGATTTCCAATTGTGAATCTAAAGCCAGCAACTGGAAATAGTTCTGTGCCACCTGGGCCATAACCAGCAGACGCACGTCGCGCCGCGCTTCCTCGCTACTGAAATACACGGCGCGCTGCGCCTCGTTCATCTTACGAATCCGGCCGAACAGGTCGATTTCCCAGAACGACGTTAAACTGTACGCATAGTAAGTATGGTTTGGGATAGTGGGAGATTGTTGCCCCGAGATGTTTCCGTCGTAGCCCACTTGCGGGTAATATTGCGAGCGCGTCACCCCCAAAAGCGCCTGCTGCTGCTCCACTCGCGCTACCGCCAACCGCAAGTCGTAGTTCTTATCGAAGGCTTCTTTGATCAGCCCTTGCAGTATCGAATCTTTGAAGACTTCCCACCACGCCAGATCGGCTTGGGAGGTCGCCGACGCTTGCTGGTCCGTATAGAAGGTGGCCGGAGGTCGAAATGCGGGCCGCCTATATTTCGGTCCAACAGTACAGCCACTCACGAGCAGCGCTGGAAGGAGCGCGATTGCAATAAGTGTCCTCATTAGTCGTGCCCTGCTTCCAAAGCGGCAGGTTGGATCACTGCTGCGTGAGGTTTCTTATAAGCGATCCGTCCCACCACCACGTACAACACGGGAACGAGGAAGACTCCTAGGAGAGTGGCTGCGCCCATGCCGGTGATGACCGAAGTTCCAAGTACCTTTCGGCCGATGGCACCCGCACCTTTAGCTGCCCACAGAGGCACGCATCCGAGGATGAACGCAAATGAAGTCATTAGAATCGGGCGGAGACGAAGCTTGGCACCTTCTAACGCCGCCTCCACAAGTTCTCGGCCTTTCGAGTGTTCCAAGATCGCAAATTCCACGATCAAGATTGCGTTCTTTGCTGTCAGCCCAATCAACATGATCAAACCGATTTGTGCAAATACGTTGTTGTCAAATTTACGCAGAATCAATCCGCCGTAGGCGCCCAAAACCGCTACTGGCACGGACAGAAGTACGCTGAACGGCAACGACCAACTTTCGTACAGTGCCGCCAAAATCAGGAAGACGAAGAGGAACGACATGCCGAACACCATCGCCTGTCCGCCTTCCGCCTTCTTTTCCTGATAGGACATGTCCATCCAGGCATAGCCGAAGTCGGAGGGAAGCACGTCCTTTGCGACTGCTTCCATGGCAGCCGTTGCCTGTCCGGAACTGTATCCGGGGGCAGGCGAACCGTTGACCTGGATACTTCGGAACATCTGGAAGCGGTTGGTGTATTCCGGACCGGACACTCGCTTGATGGTCACGAGCGAAGCGAGTGGCGTCATTTCGCCTTTGGTGTTGCGGACAAAGAAGTTGTTGATCTGATCGGCGCTATTTCGATACTGCGGCTCCGCCTGAAGATAAACCTTCCATTGTCGGCCGAATCGATTGAACTGGTTGACGTAGGCGCCCCCCAGGAACGCCTGCAGAGTTTGGTAGACCTCATTGAACTGCAGACCCTGCTTTAACACCCGGTCCTGATCCACTTCCACAAAAAGTTGGGGCACGGACGGCCGGAAAGTGGCGACCAGCGAGGCCAGTTCCGGTCGCTTCTTGCCTGCCACAATTAATTTCTCGAGGTTTTCCCAAAGCTGCTGAACATTTCCGGCTGTTCGATCCTGCAGCATGAACGTAAAACCGCCCGCAGTACCCAATCCCGGGATGGCCGGGGGACCGAACGCGAAACCGATGGCCTCCGGAATTTCCTGCGCTAGCCTCTGGTTCAGGGCACGCATCAGCCCATTCGCCGAAAGCTCCTGCGTGCGGCGTTCGTGCCACGGATCAAGTTGGAGGAAGTAGAAGCCCGTGTACGAGGCCGATGTGTTCGAAAGCAAACTGAAACCGGAGATGCCGCTGAAGCTCTGCACCCCGTGGGTGTGCGACAGTATGTCATCGAGCTTTCTCATGACGGAATCGGTTCGCTGCAGAGAGGCAGCGTCCGGCAGTTGAATCTGGACAAAGGCGTATCCTTGATCTTCCTCCGGAATAAAACTTGTGGGGAGGCTCTTGCCCATCATCCCGCCGACAACGGCGATCCCGACGAGCAGCAGCATCGAAAGCACCCACCGTCGGATGAGGAAATGGCTCCAGTTTACGTAGCCACCCGTTACCTTGCCGAACCAGTAGTTGAACCAGTCGAAAAATTTTCCAAGTGGGCCTCTGGTCTTTTTACGTGGGCGAAGCATCAGGGCAGCAAGGGCCGGCGAAAGCGTCAACGCATTGAAGGCCGAGATCAAGACCGAGATCGCAATTGTGATCGCGAACTGCTGGTTCAGCAGACCCTTGATCCCGCCCAGAGCTGCCATAGGCACGAAAACCGCGGAAAGGACAAGAGCAATCCCCACAACAGGACCAGATACTTCTTCCATCGCCTTTAGAGTTGCGTCCTTGGGCGACAAGCCGTGCTCGATATGATGCTCAACCGCCTCCACGACGACGATAGCGTCGTCCACAACAAGGCCGACCGCCAGAATCAGTCCAAACAGCGAGAGTGTGTTAATGGAAAAGCCGAGCATGGGGAAGATCGCGAAGACTCCTATGAGCGAGACCGGAACAGCGAGCAGCGGAATCAGCGTCGCCCGCCAGTTTTGAAGGAACAGAAAGACCACGATAATGACGAGAACGATGGCTTCCCCTAGCGTGGTGACGATTTCCTTCATTCCTTCGGTGATCGGAAGGGTAGTGTCCATGGCGATCTTGTATTCGAGATCCTCTGGGAAGCGAGACTTCAGGTCCTCCATCTGAGCCTTCACCTGATTGGCTACGGCCAAAGCGTTCGAGCCAGGGGCTTGATAGACACAAATGACGACCGCCGGTTTCCCATTGAAGCGTCCAACTTGCTGGTAAACGAGACTGCCCAGCTGAATCCGGGAAACGTCCTTGAGTCTTACCGTCGAACCATCTGTGTTCTGGCGAACGATGATGTTGCCAAACGCTTCCGCATTGACGAGTCGGCCTGGGGCACGCACGGAGTAGGTGAACTGTTGGCCCTTGGGAGCGGGTTCGCCGCCGATCTGCCCGGCAGGATTCACCTGGCTTTGTTGTTGAACTGCGGCGGTCAAATCAGAGACGGTCATGCCCAGTTTTGTAAGTTGATCGGGCTTCACCCAGACGCGCATAGCATAGTCGGCGGCACCAAAATTCGTAACCTGCCCTACACCCGGAACGCGAAGAATCGCATCGTTCACGTTGATGGTGGCGTAGTTTCCCAGGAACTCCCCAGTGTAAGAGCTGTTTTTGGAGTACAGGGAGATGACGAGAAGCGGCAAACCCATCAGCTTTTTGACCGTGAGACCGTACTGGGCAACCGAGGTGGGCAGGTTCGGGCTGGCTTGTGAAACTCGATTCTGGGTGTTGACCTGATCGATGTCGACGTTGGTGCCCACATCGTAAGTCACCTTCAGGTTCATCGTGCCGTCGTTCGCATTGGTGGACATCATGTACAACATGTTGTCCACGCCGTTCATTTGCTGCTCAATCGGAGTAGCGACGGACTGTTCAATCGTCTGCGCATCAGCCCCGGTATACGTGGTCGATACGTTGATCTGCGGGGGCACAATGTCCGGAAGCATGGCGACGGGCAACTTCAACATCGCAACGACGCCGCCAATCACCGTGATGATGGCTATCACAATTGCAACGATGGGCCGACCAATGAAGAATTTTGACATAGCTAGTTCCCGTCACCCACAGCGTTCGCCTGGGTGTCTTTGTAGGGTGTCGGCTTAACCACGACTCCAGTTCTTACTCGCTGGAGTCCATCCACAATCACGTTTTCACCCGGCTGCACGCCCGACTCCACCACCCACATGTCGCCGACTTGCGGCCCGAGCTTCACGGTCTTGATCGTCACTTTGTTGTCCAGGCCGACGACTCCTAACTGGTAGAGTCCCTGCAACTCGGAGACGGACGCCGCCGGAACCAACGAGGCGCCCCTGCGTGTCTCCGTCGTTGCTCGGACGCGCGCATATTGCCCGGGACGCAGAAGGTTGTCCGGATTGGGAAACTCTCCCCGCACCAGGATCGTGCCTGTCCGCGTATCTACCTCCCGGCCCAGAAACAGCACTCCTCCGCGACGCGGATACACGCTACCATCCCCCAGAATCAACTCCAGATTGCGGCCAACGGATCCGCCGGACTTTGCGCGGGCAAACCGCAGGTAATCTTGCTCGGCGATGTTCACGTCGACGTAAATTGGATTTACGCTGGATACCGTGGTCATCACCGAATTCGGCGTAATCAAGTCGCCGACTTGGGCCTTTGAGACTCCAGCGAGGCCCGTAATTGGAGCCGTTACGGTCGTCCAAGCCAGATTCAGCTTGGCATTGTCGAGCGCAGCCTGGTCGGCTTGTACCATCGCCGTTGCGGCGCTGCTGGCACTGTGTGCTTTGTCGAGTTCCGCTTGGCTCACTGCTTTTTGAGCCACCAACGGTGTATAGCGCGCTATATCGATTTGCGCCTGGGACAACGCAGCCTGTGCACGCGCGAGGTTTCCTTCGGCCTGCTCCACGGCGGCTTGCGTCTGGCGCCTATCGAGCTGGTACATCACTTGGCCTTTTTCGACCAGCTTGCCTTCGTTGTACACGCGAGTGAGCAAGAAACCCTCAACCTTGGGTCGAATGTCTGCATCCACGTTGCCCGTCATGGTGCCTACCCATTCCTGGCGGATGGGCACATCTTGCTGGATCACCGGTGCGACCGTGACACCAGGCGGTGGTGCCGCCGGCTTTTCTTTTTCGCCGCCGCATCCCAACAGTCCTGCAAGGGCAATGGCCGTTACCGGCAGCAGCCGGACCCGAGGGCATTTCGTTACGCTCGCCGTTGTTGTCGTGCTGAAGTTTCGTTGAGATTCGGGCATAGAACATCCCTTCTTTTTGTTTTCGTCGAAATTAAAATGGTCCAAACTTTCTTGAAGAACCTGTTCCCGCCGTGCAATTTTGCGGCTAGTAGATAAAGAGCCATGCATCGATGACCCCTATGCGCCTCACGGGGCGTCATGGTCGAGACCGTCGTCAGAGGCTCGCCCGGCGGGCTCAAATCACCTTTTTGAGCCGCGGCGATTGAGGCGACGCCGCGATGGGGGAAACAATCTTTGTGAAGCTAAGATCCAACTTCGCAGACTCCACGGCGGCCCGGGCCGACTCGATGACCGCGCTCGATTGTTGCACTTGTGCTTTCGCCGCAAGATTTGCTTGGACAGCACCGTCAGGTTCGTGCTGGCTGATTGCGCTTTTTTTGGCAGGTGGGGTATAGCGGGCAACGTCTAGTTCCGTCTTGCCGAGCTGCGCCTGAGCTCGCTGAAGATTCGCCTTCGCCTGTTCGAGGTATGCGTTGCCTTGGTCAAGGAGTGCAGCGGCCAGGAGTACCGTCGCAAAAGGCCATGGCTTAATTTTCATCAGGCACATTCCCCACGGCCGCAGTACGCCACCAACGAGGCTCCGCTTCGCGGGTCCTCAGGTACCAAATCTGGCGCCGCAAGCGCGCGTGAGCAATCCAAAGTCTAGGCGCTCAATGGCGAAATACTAGTGATGAGCGATCGATATCGGAACTGTCAAAACTAGCAGAGGCGAAGAGCCTGTTTGTCGACCAGTCTCAGTGAGTTCCAAACATCGGAAGCGGTCCCACGCGGCGATCAAGCCGGGACGGAAAGAGTTTCGGGAATGGGTATGGGAACGAGAAAATTACTTGCGAGCAGATACTCATAGAGGTGACCAAGAGGAGGCGCTATACGCAGCTGTTTCGCGGACACCCAACCGTTCGTTTCGCCCCACTCCACACCGCTGGGAGAAAAACGTGTGATTGCTTTCTGCAAATCTACCACCGTCATGGGACAGGCATAGATACGTACATTCTGGGCGAAGAGGCGGGCTAGACCTTCCAGACGCCGGCCTTCCAAATTGAAGTATGGATCATGGAAGGCTCGAAGCAGAAGCGATAGACCTGCCACAAAACGTACGGGCGCATTTGTGTAGCGATTTACGAACGCGGTCATCGTAAAGAGCTCACGTTCGCGAAATAAGAGCACGTTGCCGCCTCGCGCCACGAGCGCATCGATACGATGCTGAAGGTCAGGCAGTTCTGGGGCTGGCGCGTGTGGACTGAAGGGGGCCGACGAGAGGGAAAAGATACCAATCGGCTCCGAGCTGGATTCCCCTAATTCCTGGCGAAGTTGGTCAATCCCCGCCGCCAGCATTCGAACGTGAATCTGGCTGTGAACGGGATCCATGTGACCGAAGTACCCTGGCGCGAGCACAACGGCCTTCTTGTACAGGACCTCCGTTGGAGGAACACTGCTGCCAGCGGACGGGAAGAATACGACCTCGGCGAGCCCTGCCTGCACGAGGTACGACAGTAGAGTGAGGCGATCCCAACTGGCAAATACAGGGCCACGGAAATCAACAAAGTCGATTTCGATTCGCTCTTTGACTACATCTTGTGCGAGGCCAGCGAAAAACGATTCTTTCGTCTCCAGTTGATAGAACGCGGCGTAAATGAGATTGACGCCCAGGATGCCAATGGCTTCCTGCTGAAGAATATTCGAAGGATCCCGCATGTTAGTGTGCAACAAAATATCGTTAGGAGGACCTCCAGGCTGCGACTGGAACCGCAGCCCTATCCAGCCATGAGGGTCGTTGGTTCCGGCGAAGTTACGCGCTGAGACGGTATCGACGAAGGAAAAGAAGCGAGTGTTTGCTCCGCGCGTTTTTTCTAGTTGAGTAAGCAGCTGAGTCCACTCGTTCTGCAGCATGGCTTCGAGCCGTTGCCTCGAAACGTAACGCGAACCGGAGCCGTAGAGATCATCACTGACTTCCTTGTCGTACGCCGAGATCGTCTTGGCGACGGTGCCTGAGGCGCCGCCGACCACAAGAAACCAGCGCGCGACTTCCTGTCCGGCGCCGATTTCGGCGAACGAGCCGAAGGTGGATAGATCGAGGTTCAGGATGAGCGCTTTTTGATGGATATCCAGTTCTTCAGGAAAACGCATAGTCACGTCCAGTCAAGCGAACGGATGAAAGAGCTCGGAGCCTTTGCGGCGTATTGGCCAAGCGGCGTATTGGCCAATCTCGGTTACGCTCGATAGCTAGCTTGCGGTTAAGAAACCCTCGTTTGCCGACTTCGTCACGGATGTTCCTTGGTTGTTTACCATCCGCAATTTCGGCCGAGGCTTCGCAATGTTCTCCCGCGAACTCTCCCAGCCTTCGTTCTGAGCTTGTGACCGATTTTGAACCCTTCTCGCGGCGACATGTTCACAGTCCCTCGCTCGTTCCGGGATGGGCTGTGCCGCTCCGTGATATTCATAGTTCGCCCAAGGACGAGGCAACTCCTGTCAAAAATGCCAGTGGCTTTCCGCCCTTGGAAGCCCTACTAACGTAAATCGGCTTGGACTATTTCCGACGCTACGGGAGGCCCGCCGTGGAAAGAGTAGCGTCCACAGTGACGTTACCTACCAGCATGCGCCAGCGAGGGATGGATCAGATGCGTAACTGGGAAACCTTCGCATCCCGGGACCGGGGGTGGCTACTTGCCGTACACAGCGCGATGCCTAGATCGGTGAGTCGCCGCTTTGCTTTTGGGCTCTTCTTGGTGGCTGCGTTGCTTACCGCTGCGGTAGCGGCAACAAATACTTCAGGCCAATCCAGCAAGAATCCTCATGCCTCCGCAAGTTCTCAGACAAGCAACCCGACTTCGGTCTACCAACGCCCGACCGACCCTTCTCTCTATGTCGGCGATGAAACATGTAAGAGCTGCCACGAGGATATGCCTGCGCAGGGCTTCGTCAAAAAATACGAATCCTCACCCCACTTCGCCACAACGCTCGACACAAAGCGAGGCCCCGAATGGCACGGCTGTGAGGCGTGTCACGGTCCCGGTAAGGAACACGTCGAAGGCGGCGGCGACAAAACCAAGATCTTCACGTTCAAGAACGTGTCCGCCAAAGACATAAGCGCGCGCTGCCTGAGCTGTCACGAATACACTTCCGAGCATTCGAATTTCGGACGCGCCGCGCACCTGCAAAGCAATGTTGGATGTACCGACTGCCATGATCCTCATTACCCCAAGGAATCTCAGCACCTGCTGCGTGAGAAGCAGCCGCAACTCTGTTACACGTGCCATCTGGAAGTGAAGCAGGCATTCGCCCGGCCCTTCCATCATCGGGTCAACGAGGGTCTTGTAAAATGCACTGATTGCCACAACCAGCACGGCGGATTCGAAACGCGTCAGCTCCGCACCACATCCGCAGGCGACACCGTCTGTTTCAAGTGCCACACCGACAAGGCCGGCCCATTCGTATTCGAACACCCGGTCGTAAAGATCGACGGTTGTTCCGCCTGCCACACTCCGCACGGCTCCTCGAATCCGCGCCTGCTCAAGCGCAGCCAGGTGAACCTGCTGTGTCTGGAGTGCCATTCCCTGGCCGTCGATTCTGGTCCGGCGGCGATTCCCTCGTTCCACAACCAAGCCGTGAAGTATCAGGCATGCACGCTTTGCCATACGGCCATTCACGGCTCAAACGCCAGCAATGTCTTCTTTAAACCGTGACGAGGAGGGACTCTCTTGCATCACAAGCCGATCAAGATACAAGTCGCGCCCATGTCCCTGCGTCTCTCCTTTTGGCTGATCGCCTTCTCGATGTTTTATTTAGCCTTGCCCGTGAGCGCCCACGGACAGGAACAGCAGGGGATCAACGAAGGGAACTACAATATCAAGCAATCGGTCGAGTTCGGCTATCGAGGAGTCAGCACCTCCGGCGACCAAAATACGTATGACACGATGATCAACCTGCAGGAAGGTTTTCGCCTGCTCGACTTCTCCACCGAGATCACGTCACTTGATCACCGCGGAGCATTGTTCGATCGCCTTTTCTTCTACAACTCCGGCTATGGCGGCGATCCGCAAAACGCGTCCCGCCTGCAGATCGCAAAGCATGCCTGGTACGACTTTTCAGCGCAATTTCTCCGAGACGAAAACACGTGGAACTATTCGCTTTTGGCCAACCCACTAAACCCGGTCGTTCCTCCCTTCGCGAATGCGCCTGCTGGGTTCACACCCATCATTCCTCTGTCGCCGCATCTCTACAACACGCGTCGAAAAATGCAGAACTACGACCTCCTGCTGCTGCCGCAATCTCGAGTTCGATTTCGTCTCGGCTACTCACGCAATAGCGACGAGGGGCCACAATTCTCCACCATCCACTTCGGCACGGAGCAACTTCTCTTCAACAACGTCGCGACCGTTCAAAACAACTATCACATGGGAGTGGACTTCCGGTTGCTCCCGCGCACCAGTTTCAGTTACGACCAGTTTTTTAATTACTACAAAAGTGATTCTGGATCTCTCGACCAAAACCAGCTCTACCCACTCGCAAACGGCATACCCGTCGATATCGGCGTCTCACTAAACGCAGGCGCGAACCAACCTTGCACAAACACGTTTCTTTCAACAGGCTTCGTCAATCCCGTCTGCAACGCATTCATCAACTACAATCAGTCTGGCCGTATTCGAACGAACAATCCCACGGAACAGCTGGCTTTGCAGTCAAACTATTTTCCTCGTCTCGATCTTTCGGCAAGAGTTTCCTACTCCAGCGGCAGCCAGAATCTCTACAACTGGGCTGAAAACTGGAACGGCATGGAGGTCAAGCCGACCTCGCGCATTCAGAATGCGAACGGGTCGGCATTTGGCGAACGGGTGGCGGCCAGCGCTGACTTCGGGGCGACTGTGCATCTGACAAAGAGTCTCGACTTCATCGACTCGTTTCACTACAGCAACTTTCACAATCCCGTCGAATTCAATGAGAACGACTGCCTGTTCTTTGCCCCGAACATGTTGACCGCGCCCAACGCCTTCTCTCCCTTCACGGCGAATTACCCCTGCAGCACGCCGGGAGGAACAAACCCTGGCATCCCGGTGCACAACACCAACTCGGACCCGGATTTTGCGTTCAACATCAGTACCGGTTTCCTCAAACAAGCTGAAAAAACCAACCTCGCGCAGTTGCAGTATCAGATTTCGTCCCGGTTCGGCGTTCGAGGCGGCTTCCGTGATCGGCACCGCGACATCGATCAAACAAGCTTCGGCTCTACCGCGGAGCTGTTTCTCCCGAACAACGCCAATCGCGGTGACTGCGCGCTTGAAGCAGGGGCTTTACCCGTTGGGTGCACCGCGAACGGCGACGGTTCATTTTCTTTCGTTACACCGAATCCAGTTGTGGAAGGTCCAGGCGAAGTCCACATCAACGAATATTCTGGTGTCTTTGGTATCTGGGTCAAACCGATTCCAAATTGGCGTATTAGTTTCGATACTGAGCTGATGAGCGCCGACAATGTTTACACACGCATCGATCCACGCCAGTCGCAGGAATACCGCCTGCGCACAAAGTTCAAGCCGAGAACGTGGATGGACCTCGATGGATCAATCACCATCTGGGAGGCCCGAAACAATGTACCCAACATTGACAACCTCCAGCACAATCGCGTCTATAGCGTCTCTGCAATGTTCCTCCCTGGAGAATCATTGAGTTTTGAAGTCGGTTACAGCTACAACGACGTCTTCTCGCAAATTCTTATTTGTTACACCTCCACCGCGGCTCCTGTGGGCCTCAGCAACTGTCCCGGTTCTACCAAACTCGTGCAACAACTTTCCGTATACACCAACAATTCTCACTTCGGCCATTTCAACGTCGATTGGCACCCGTGGAAGCGCTTTCAGGCAAAGCTTGGCGCGAACCTCACCGGAACGTCGGGTTCCGTTTTGATCATTTCGCCTAACGCACCTTCCGGCCCGCTCGACTCCAAGTTCCTTCAGCCCTATGGCGGTTTCGACTTCCGGTTTACGAATCGCTGGACCGGCAAAGCGTATTGGGCCTATCACGGCTATCACGAAGATCCGGACGCCGGCGTTGTGCAGGACATCTTCGCGCCTCGAAACTTTCACGCTAATCTCGTCACGATTTCCGTGCGCTACATGTTTTAGGGCCATAGAGCAGATTCAAAGTGGGTTTCAGGCAAGACACAAGGAGGAAAGTTCATGAATCGCAGGTGGAATCTACCGTTCGTTCTCGGCGGGACTCTCGTTGTTCTCGTTTTTCTTCCCTCGCGTGCGCGTTCCGATGAAGCGTCCGCGACGCTGTACAAACAGAAATGCGCCTCCTGCCATGGTCCGGATGGCAAGGGGGAGACGTCTGCGGGGAAGGCAATGAAAGTGCGCAGCTTCGCAGACCCGGCCGTTGTAGCCATGTCTGATGACGAGATCACCGGCGTCATTACCAACGGAAAAGGCAAGATGCCGAAGTATGGCGCGAGCCTGAAACCCGAACAGGTCAAGGCGCTGGTCGAGTACTGCCGTTCGCTGGCGAAGTAGTAGTTCGAATGTTTTTGATTTGCTCGCCGAAAGGCTCTAAGGCGGCACGCTGATGCATTTTTCTGCTCCACTGCTGATTCTATTGATCGCGCTCACCATCGCGCTGATTGCCGTCTTCGTCATTCGACCACAAACCACGACGACCGCGGCCGGGAAAATCGCCGCCTTCATCGGCTTCTTCGCGTTTCCGTTGCTCTGCGTAGGGATGGGTTTTTCTTCGCAAATGGACAACTCGAAGAGCACGCGGTTCTGCCTCTCCTGTCACATTATGGAGCCGTACGGAAAAAGTTTGTGGATCGACGATCCCGGTCATCTCCCCGCGTCGCATTTCCAGAATCATCGCGTGCCTCCGGACCAGGCTTGTTACACGTGCCACACGAACTATGCGATGTTCGGCGGCCTAAAGGCAAAACTCGGTGGCCTGCGCCACATGTATGTCTACTACCTCGGAACGCCACCCAAGCCGGAGGAGATCAAGCTCTACGAACCCTATAACAACCGCGAGTGCTTGCACTGTCACGCCGGCGCCCGTTCGTTTGAAGAAGGCATCGTACACACCGCCGATCCCGCCATCATGGCCGACATCCAATCAAACAAGCTTTCCTGCGTTTCAAGCGGCTGCCATGAAACGGTGCACGACATCGCCAAGCTCGGCGAGCAGAAATTCTGGAAGGAGCCGGTAGATGCCAATTCCTCGGACCACTGAAGGCTACCTTAAAATTGTTGGCGTCCTTTTGATTTGCGCTTTGATCGTCGAAGCGTTGTCTTTCCTCGGCCACGGCGCGATCGCTTTTATGGTTTTCTCGTTCGCTGCAGCCATTCTCGTTTGCGTGTGTGTTCCCGCGTACCTCCTGACACTGGTCCACAAGGATCACGAATCGCCACACTGACCTGCGAAATTCATGACGTCCCCAGAATTGCATTCTGTCCTATCTTCGGGTTGCGTTGCTTGTTTAAGAAACAACGATGAAGGGGACGAGCGCGATTTTGCGGAAGGATGGAGCCGTCTTTGAGGCAATCGTATTTTGCGTGCTCAAGCGCGCAGGTCCGACGGTTCGATTGGGAAAGCTACCAGCGCTCTGTTTGTTTTGACAGTTCCGACCGATGCCGTAAAGACGCAATCTTTTCAGCGAACGATGAAGGCGGCCTCCTCCCCCAACGGAAGGAAGAACCCCCGAAGTTCACCTCAGGAAAGCCGCCTTCATTTCCTGACCAGGGGCGCTGAGACTCGAAGTGACGGGATTCATGAACGTCGCTCGGAGCGCGTTCCTTTCCTTTGCATTTCGTGACTTTCGACGCTTGGCACGGCGAGCCGAGCAGCATGGTGTTTCGTTCCTGCACGCAAGTGTTTAGTCCGAAACGCGGCCGATTGATATGCTGTCCTGCCTGTCGATACTCCACGCGTTTCGGCACCATTACTCCGTCATTGATCCAAAATGCCTTCAAAAAGCCTCACCGTCCCCACGCTCCCAGGTGCGCGTGTCCGTGCCCTGAGCGTAATCGACCCGAAGATTTACGGATATTTTTTGCTCAGCTGAAATCGGCCCCCTGCCCCCACGCTCGGCAAAACGCTATTTGCCCTGAAGTTCTGGTTTCCTCCCGGGTGACTTCGCCCACCCCACCAAACGCTGCGAGGCCGAATCGCATCGGTAAGCTCAGGCGGTACTCTCTCTGCGTTGCGACCCTGTACCGGTCAAAATACCGTCCGGCGACGTATCCCCGCAGTCGTTGTTCGTGCCGTAGATGCAGTTTCCGTAGAAGGGAGGCTGCCCTCCCGTGCCACACGCGACAAAGTTGTAAGCGAATACCTGCCTTTCGCCAAAGCCAAAGTACTTGAAGGTGAACTTAGAACTCTGAAAATGAATACTTGCTGCCCAACCCCTGGCTGAAGAAGTCGGAGGTGAAATCAATGAGCATTCCGTCAGTCGGATAAATGCGGTTAGGTCGAGTGTCGCGATTGACGCGGAAAACGAGCACCGTCAACGTCGTACGCAGTCCGACGTCCGGCGGCACGGGGGCGTTCCTCGGCATTGTCGCTCCGGATCGAAATCAGGGAACTTCCCCAGATAAAGCGTGGACCCACAAAGAACTTCCACGCCGTGCGCCGAAGCGTCGTTGGGGGCAATGAATAAACTCAGCAGGTACGTTGTTCAAACAGTATCTGCTTATTCCTCTCGACCCGCTCACACGACGGTTTGCCTAGTGGAGGTTGGATCGCGAGATCGATGGAGCGAGCAAGGAACGAGGGAAGAGTGAGGAGGCTGCAAACGCGTGCTGGCTTGACGTTACTGCGACGCGCAACAAGAGCGGAATGAATAAATGGGGATGCTACTGCACGAGAATGTGTGACTTGATAGCGAATTGAATCAACTCTGCCGTCGTCCCGATGTGGAGCTCCTGCATCACGCGGTATTTGTGGAATGCCACGGTCCGAGGCGTCACGTTCAGCACTCCGGCTACCTCTTTCATGGATTTACCCTCCGCCAGAAGTTGAACCACCTCGCGTTGCCGTGGCGTCAAAACCTTTGCGCGGGTTTTGGGTCGAGGATCACGGATAAAGGCGTTCTGCATTCCGCGTGCGATCAGCGGTGTTACGTAGGTCTTTCCCTTTAGGGACAGCTGGATCGCGCGAACCAGCTCGGACGCGGCGGAACTCTTTAAGAGGTACCCAGACGCGCCGGATCCCATGGCGTCCACGGCCAAGTCAGGATCCTCATTCATGGTCAGGAAAATCATCTTCACTGACGGCATCTGTTTTTTCAGCCGAAGCGCTGCTTCCAAACCGTTCAGCAGTGGCATCGCAATATCAATAATGATGACGTCGGGTTTTACCTGGGGCGCAGTTTCGAGCAACGCCATCCCATCAGATACGGTGCCAACGATTTCGAAATGAGGCTCCAAAAGTTTTCGGAAAGCCTCGACTAGAATTGTATGGTCATCGGCCAGCATCACTCGCGGAAATGCCATGGATTCCCCCCAATGCCGAGATACTAAGAAGGTTAACCTTGGGCGCAAACTGTCAATTCTTACAGGCCGGAATTTCGCAAGAGAGTGCCTCCTATCGCGGAGGACTTCCTTAGCTTCCGATGCAGGCTGCAATGTGTTCTCAGTGGTTCTGCTTGGCATCTGACAGAAGTGACAGGTTCTTTGTTCTCCGTATCATTCGAATATAGATTCTGCAAATGGCGTCGGCGACTCGGCTGCGAATGAATCGTAAAGTGTGAACAAATCTGGCCCCAAGATACTCTTTGTTCTGGCGCTGATTCTTGCCTTAATCCCGGCGCTCCAGTTCTACGCTGTCCGGGAAATCGTCACCATCTTGCTGACTCTTGCGGTGACGGTGATCGTGTTGCTGCTTACCGTCTTTGCCTTGCTCTTGTTTTGGGAAGGAGCGCGTGCGGTATTTATCTGGTTGACGCCAGTGGTCGGCCAGACAGTTCGCAGTGATGGCTCAGCTTTAAGCCGCGCACAAGTGATCTGCAGTTTTCTATCGCGCCGTTGAAGTGGTTCTACCGCACAGACTTGCATCCCTCACCGCCCCGCGTTTCGCGTCGCCAAGTCTGCAGACGAGGCGCCGCGCGCGGTTTCGGGCGCAAGGACCTCGGTTGCCGATGCGCTGACGCTGCGCAGATGGAGATCTCGTTGAGGGAACGGAATCTCGATCCCAGCTTCCTGCAAACCTTTGGCGATTGCGACGGTAACATCGCTTTGAAGTTGGAACCACGTGTCTTGTCGGTCGCACCAGAATCGCAGCTCAAAGTTCAGCGCACTTTCTCCAAACCCCATGAAGAAGGCAGCAGGCGGGCGCTCGACCATTACATTGGGATGAGATTCCGCGATGCCCACGAGCAGCTTGATTACACGTTCGGGATCAGTGCCGTAAGCCACCGACAACTGCACGTCAACTCGCCGCAACTGCGATGAGAGCGTCCAGTTGATGACCTGATTGGAGAGCAGATTGCTATTCGGCACGATAACCTCTGCGCCTTGGTATGTCACCACCGTGCTGGACCGTGCGCCGATTCGCCGGACGATTCCTACCAGACCGCCGACCTCTACTGTGTCGCCAACGTGAATAGGGCGTTCGAAAAGCAGAATAAGACCCGAAACAAAGTTGCTCACGATGTTCTGTAATCCGAAGCCGAGACCAACACCGAGCGCGCCAGTCAGCACAGTAAACTTACTCATGTCGACTCCCGCAGCCGACAGGCCAGCCAGGACGACCAGCATTAACAGGCAGTAGTAAGTGACCGTTGAAATGGCGTAGGGCACGCCGCGCTTTAGCGGCAATCTGGGAAGCACGACCTTTTTCACCAGGAAAGTGATTCCATTCGCCAGGGCGTAGCCTCCGACTAATATCAATAGGAAGCCGAAGGCATCGCCGAGCGTGAAGTGCAACTTTCCGGCCCCGATCGGATGCTCGAACGCGCTCATGACAGCGCCCTTCACACTTTCGTAGGCTGTAAACAGCCGCAGCATCAACCTGAGCCATAGAAATGCGGCGGCGGTCACCAGAAGCTGCCCGCCCCAGCGTTCGAACATGGGCACGCGCATTTCGAGCAGCGTTCGGGCCCATAGAGTCTGCAACACTCTGCTCAAAATCCACTTCAGGACGCGTACGCCGCAATACAGACCCGATGCCGTGAAGGGGCCCAGCAACGCTATCAGTCCCAGAACCTGAGAGAGAGAAACGAACCCGGTAATGTTGGCGATGAGCGATATGGCGAGCAGCGCGAGGCAGACTCGAATCCCATTCGTGAAAATTCGCAGGCTACTTCGACTCATCTCGATCTCGCGTACCCGAGAGGGCCGCGAAAGCCAGCCGAAACTGATCAATGCGCTAAGCATCAACAAAGCGTGGACCTCGCGCCTCCACGCCGGCGGAATTCGAAGCACCAGATTCGCGCCCACCAACGCATAGAACGTGGCCAAAACGTAGAGGAAAGTACGTAACTGGGGCTGGATCAGGGGCACAAGGAGCCGCAAGACAGGGATGATGTATAGCAGATAGAAGATAAACGCGATGCCGATTGGCGCGGACGTGGCCAGTTCTGTGCCGCCCAGCAGCACCACCAGCAGTGCTACGGAAAACGGGCGCGCGAGCAAGGCCTCCGATTCTCCCGAGGCGGCTGGCGGTGTCCCGCGCGCCGATCGCATTCTCAGTTCGGAGATACCGGCGAGCACGAGAAGATAGCACACGAGCAGAACAGCGATGCTGAGTTTGTTCACCCCAAGAAATTCCCGGGCAGTAGCGAAGGAATGGTTTAAAGAACGCCGGAAATAGGAGCCCACGCCTAGTTCGCCCTCGTGTGGCTCGCCGGATTCCCACAACGGGCGGCTATCCCGTTGCAGCAGACGACTCCGCCCCCCTTCCCGCGCCTGACGGATACCAAACACCGCGCCCGAAATGATCTGGTCCTGCTGGGAAACCTGGTTCTGGAGAGTAAGCACAAGATTCAACTGCTCCAGCGTCTGCGCGCGTGTCGTTTCAATTCCATCCAATTCTTGGCGGACGCGGTTGATCACCGTTTCGATGCCCGGCATTTTGTATATCTGATCCCAGGTGGCCAACCATTCCGCTTGTTCGTAATCAATCAGCCGCAACAGTTCTTCCAGACGGGATGCGCGTTCCGTCAGCAGTTTGCGCTGCGCGGAGTATTCCTGATTGCGAACACGCCAGTACCGTCGCTCGTCCTCGAGTTCCATCGGGGTAGCATTGTTCGCAAGCAGGTCCCCGCCCTCAAGGACTCGGCGGCGAATTTCTTCGGCGGCCTCCCCTGTTTTGCGTTCGGACTCGAGAAGATCCGCCTCGGGCGCGAGCTGATTCCTGATGTCATGCAATAGTTGGTCCAATTTCTCCGCGCGATCAGCAATCTGCGCCAAGGGAATAGGACGACGAACGGTTTGAGGTGTAGCGGGGTTGGATGCGGGCGCCTCGGCGCCTTGCGCTGGGTTTGCACTGCGCACGGACGAATCGGATGGAATTCCTGATCCCGTCGCCGCCTGCGTTTGAGCGTTAACCCCGAGGCAGAATAGTGCCAAAGCGAGAAGCAGCATACACGCAGCGAAGAAAGACCCGATGTCATCGGTCAGCGATTTGCGGACGACTGCTCTCAATCGCGTGCGCGGGGTGAAAGTCGTAGGGTCTCTTCCTGTGTTCGTGCTTGCCGGGTCGCACTCGACAAAGCTATTCCGCTGTCGTGCATCTCGCACACTGGCAGAAATGACAGCCTGCAGACCAACGAGGAGGTGTGGATCAGCGAGACTCGCTCTGGCGAACCAGCCCGAAGCTGAGCTCCACAGGGGGAGCGAGAACCAGAGAACCCTTTGGACAAACCGGGATTTCACTGTCTCCCAAGCGACGCAACCTCCGCTGGCGGCGCGCTTGCTGGAGAAAGCGGTGCCAAACCTGCGGTTGGGTCGCGAGGGAGGTGCCATCCAGAAATCACGGCTATCACGCTTAAGTTGCGGAGATCGATTTTCGCCGCCTGCAATTCGGGAAAAGGGAAACCCCTCCACAGCCACCCCACTGTGCTGTCACTTCTGACAGTTAACGAAGCGGTTGCGCTCGTGGGAGTTTATGCGCATCGTGAGGGCGAGCTTTGGCGCAGCGGACCACGTAATCGCACCCTTCGCGATCTTTTCACCGCGAGTCTTGAAGCCAATCTGGAAGGCGATGGGATGGAGCTTGTTCCGACGGGAACCAGCGTCTATGGCCGGCCGGCTCAATCCAAACAGTAGGCAGACACCAGGTAACGAAGATGAAATCAACCAGACCTAGCGCACACACCCGAAAAGACGCGATCAGCGTTGGATGCCGTCCCACGCCGGAGGTTTTCTCGGAACTGATACAGGCGAACTCACGTCTTATCTACAAGGTTTCGCTGGACATCCTGAAAAATCATGCCGACGCAGAGGACAATCTCCAAAGCGTCTTGATCAAAGTTCATTGCAATATCCATCAATTTGAAGGCCGCTCGCAATTGTCTTCCTGGTTGGTTCGCGTAGCCATAAACGAAGCCTTGATGGCGATTCGAAAACGCAAGTTTTCCGCCAATATGCTGCCGATAGACCCAGTAGTTCAGAATGGGAATTGCGAGGCACAGAGAATCAGAGACCGCAGGCCGGATCCGGAACGTCAATGTATCGCCAACGAACTTCTTAGAAAAGTCCTCGACGGCCTGAGTCCTTGTCTTCGAGATGCGTTTGTTCTAACGAGTGGCGGGGGTTGGACCCAGCAGGAGTTCGCGGACGCCATGGGGATTAGCGTTGGAACTGTAAAAGCACGCATTTTCCGCGCTCGGACGCGGATGCGGCAACGACTGGACGGTTTGAGACTCGGATCGGAGAAAACTACTTCTGGCGGGTCCTCGGGCGTCGAGTTTTGAAGAAAAGCCCGATCTTCCGGTCGAAGGAGGCAGTGGGATACCCACCAGCTCGCGGCATTTCTGGCGGCCTAGGAGGCGGATCCTTTCTTTGCCTTCCGGAGTACCTCTAGTTCTGCATGCGGAACACGGAGCTCCGCGAAACCGCAATCAAGGCACACACGCATTTCTTGGCACACGTAGATCGGATTGACGTTCACATCTTTGAGGCTGGAAAAACTCGCGGTGAACTCCGCGTTGAGTTTTTCCAAGTTATCGGACGAGCACGCTCTACAGGGCATTCCGGCTCCAGAGACCAGCAAATTCAACCCACCACTTGAACCATTGCGAGGTTCGGGCCAGCAAACTTCGGCTCCGGTTCCCGGAAGATACTATCACACCAGGTCTGTGTTTTTTTGTTTCGGGGGTCGTCCCAGCTCATTTTCGTCGCTACTGGAAGTCTTGCCAGTAGCGAAAGCCATTTTTCCATCACATTGTAGCCGTGCACGGAAGGGTTTCGCGCGAGGATTTGCTTTGTATTTAGCCACTGGGTTCGAATGGGCGCGAGGATGACTTGGATTTTGCTTCTAAAGGCGCACATCCATCAGGTGGACCAATTGACAACGATTAAGGTCCTATTGGCCGACGATCACCCGGGATTTCCAGGTTTGGTGACAAGCCTGTTGGAATCCACATTTGAAGTCGTCGGAAGAGTCGCGGACGGCAGGGCTCTCGTCGAGGCCGCGATGAAGCTGAATCCGGATGTCATTGTAACCGACATTAGCATGCCGGTCCTCAACGGTCTGGAAGCTGTCGATCTCTTGAGGAAATCGGGGTCCGCAGCGAAAATCGTTTTCTTGTCAGTGCATTCGGAACCCGATTTCGTGCAGGCTGGTCTGTCAACTGGGGCGCAAGGATATGTGGTCAAACCTCGAATGGGGACGGAATTGGTTTTGGCCATTCGAGAGGCTCTGGCCGGAAAAATCTTCGTCTCCCAAGGCTTGTCGCGAGGGGATTCGACCACGCTCTAGATCTGTTTGCCCGTCAATCGTGTCCCGAGTAGAGCGACGCAATTCTGTACGGGCAGCCGGGTTCGGCTCGCCGCAGACAAAACCTGTGCACCTATCGCGGCAACAGCTGGATAAGTCACAGATGGTTGTAATGATCCAACCCGTGGATGTTCCAACAGCGGGCGAATCTTGAGGCAATCACTGATGGCTTCTTCCGGAATCTTCGCGGTACCATCCGATTTGAAGTCTACATTTCTGGAAGGAATAGGGCCTTCCGATCTCAGAACGATACTGGCAGCCGCCAGGCCGCAGCAGTTTTTGGCGAATTCGATAATCTTTAATCAAGGCAATCCTGCCCAATATCTGTACCTGTTGACAAAAGGACGCGCCCGACACTTCTTCGTGACAGAAGGAGGCCGCAAACTGCTTCTCAAGTGGCTCTTACCCGGGGAGATATTCGGCGGAAGAGCTCTCCTGTGCAAGCCTTCCCTATATTTAGTGAGCGTCGAAACCATTGAGGACTCCCACGCTCTGGTGTGGGAAGGTCCCGTCGCTCGCAGGCTAGCGTCGGGTTGCCCTCGACTTCTCGAGAACGCACTCGTCACCGCCTCGGATTATTTCGCCTGGTATGTTGCGACGCACGTGGCACTTACAAGTTACTCGGCTCGAAGAAGGCTCGCCAGTATCCTGATCTGTCTGGCTGAGCTCATTGGCCAGCGAGTTCCAGGAGGTTTTGAATTCGATGCCACAAACGAGGAGCTTGCAAGCGCTGCAAACATCACGCCCTTCACCGCAAGCCGTTTGTTGAGCCAGTGGCAACGGGATCGATCTGTGCTCAAGCGTCGAGGCAAGATCGTTCTCCGGTCCCCAGAGAAGTTGTTCCTACATACGGTCTAACCCTTCCGGATTCCCTCCCCGTATTGACCATGCCGCTAAAGTTGCGTTCACGCAACTTAGAGACTGCTCCCAAGCAACGACTGAACCGGCCAGCCGTGCGACCGTAACGGCAGGATCGCACATCGTGATGGAAAGGACTCCGGGGAAATGGCATTCCCGGGTGAAAACCTGTTACATGGCCGGGATAGAAATTCTTGTTGTCGATGATTTCACGGATTGGCGGGACTTCGTCAAAGTATGTCTGCGTCAAAAACCCGACATCCACATTGCAGGTTTTGCAGCTACTGGGACCGAGGCGATTCAGAGAGCCAAGGAATTACAACCGGAACTCGTGATACTGGATATCAGTCTTCCGGGGCCGGACGGCATCGAAGTTGCCCGGCAAATCCGCACGCTCACTCCCAGAAGTAGAATTCTGTTCCTGAGCGGGAATTCGGATCCTGAAGTGGTGCAACAGGCATTTATGGCGGGCGGCAACGGTTATGTTCTTAAATGGGACGCGGCGCTGGAGCTGATCACCGGTATGGAGGCGGTCTTATTGGGCCGCAAATTCATCAGCAGTGGTTTAACCGATATCGGTATGGCGTTCTGAGCCAGTTCGAACGGGTTGGAGATCTTGGCGGTTCGTTGTGACGGTTACGATTCTCACGTCGTCCTGCGACTGCATGGCGCCGGCGAACTCAGTCCGTGTCAGCACCCTTTTTCCCCGAAAGGCCTGCAGAACTCTTGTGCGGGTAACCCAACGTCATGGCAGCGGTTCTGAAACGGCAGATAGATACTTAATCAGCAGCGCTTCATTCCCCTTTTCGTTGTAAATAAGCTCATCGACCGCGTGCCGGGCCATCAGAACTCCATAACCGCCCGGGCGCAAGCCGAGCGCCTGACGATCCGAGTGGTGGCGTATGGGATCCTCGGGAGGATTGGTCATAGCGGTGTGACGGGCCTCTTCCAGCGAAAAACCCTGCCCGGGATCTTTGACGCGGCAAAGCACCGCACGCCGTGCCCGCAGGTAGCCGACCTCGACATATTGCTCGGGGCAGAAATTCCCGCCATGCTCAATCGCGTTGAAAAGAATTTCCCGGAACGCGATCGCTACGACGTTCTTTTCCCTGTCCGGTAAATCCGCCATTTCATTCACAAACTGAACCAACCGCTCCGCAGTGCCAAGGTCGCACCGCACAGCCAGCCGTATCCAATCCGGCTTCGCCGAAAGGACTTCAATGCCGTCATCCCAACATGGCCCTTCCGCAACCAGTTGAATCATGAAAGCCAGCACGTCGTAAGGAATCGGCGTCGAAAAAAAGCTGAACGCATGCTCGCGCATAGAGTCGAGGACATCTGCCGGCGTCGTTTCGTCGGCGAGAATGATCATGCGAGTGTGCGGCCGAACACAGCGGAGTTTCCGCAACAATTCGACGTCCTCCTTTCCGGATGTCTTCTCACTCGTAAGGACGAATTCGCAGTTCTTGGTTTCGGCAAATGCCAACGCAGCAGCGTTATCGGACGCGTGAAGGATGCTCCAACGGCGAGCGTCCAATGCTGCGTCGAGGACCGCTTGGGCTCGCGGATCAGCGTCAATGACCAAGGCAGTTCTCCTGCCTGCGAATCTGACGTCCGGGAAGGGAACAGTACTCATGGTCGTCGGCTAGACGCTACCGGAGTTGTCAACGCGGGTGCCACTGCAAGTTTTGACAGGTGTACGTCCAGGCAAACGCACCCAGAGTGTCAAGATTCGCCGGGATTTCCTTCGCGTCGGTCCGTGACTGTCGCCTAACAAGAAGATTTTGCTGTCAGGCAGTTGGATCCTAAGAACGACAGTGATTTGATGATTCTCGCAATCTTGCGCGGCGCGATCCGAAGAGTCCTGCGGACGGGCAATTTGTATTTGTTTACTAAGCATTTTTTACAGATAGGTTGGCACGCCTTTCGGGTCCAGGCAGACCGGGGTTTATCATTCCACCGAGCGTTGCGGTCTTGCGCGGCCCGCGAGATGGCGCGAAGGACGCGCGAGCAGACCTTCGTTTCTTTCCGCGGTCGCGTTCTACGGTAGGCATCGACAACAGATGCTCCGGCATGTCCTCGCATCGGTAGGAGATTTGATCGCAATCGCTGTCCTACTGGATCGGATTGTGCAACTTCTGATCTTTCACGAGGTCCATCCTGACGCCGCGTTGCTGTTGGGTCCTCTTTGGGTCGGTATGCCATACGCTCTTTCCAGGAAGTTAGGGAATCGACATTCAGAGAAGGGCGTACAACTCGCGCAACCCCGGTGACACAACCGCTCGAATGCAGACGCACCTCGAAACTATCACAAGGCAACTACATAAAAATTGGTTAACATCTCTGCGATGACGAACCGCCTTGTGGTAGTATTCCCGCGGTTGGCATCATCGGCGTATAGTGTGGCTTGGAAGCGCCGGCTTACGCCACCAGGAAAAATGCGTTTCTCGTGATGTAGGTCGGAATCTGTTTCAAAGTTGATCGAGGTTTATATGAATCTACCCCGAATGATCGTGGCGGATGATCACGCACTCGTCGCAGAGGCTCTATGCAAGCTCGCGGCTCCGTGCGCCGAAGTCATTGCAACGGTGGGAGACGGCCGTGCATTGCTGGAGGTCGCGATGACACTCAAACCTGATTTGGTGGTGGTTGATTTGGCGATGCCGTTACTGAATGGTTTGGATGCGGGAAAGGAACTGAAGAAGAGATTGCCGAACGTCAAACTCATTTTCCTGACGATGAATGAAGATCCGGATCTGGCAGTTGAGGCCATCAAATCCGGAGCAAGCGCATATCTACTCAAGAAATCGGCTGGTTCGGAGTTGTTGGATGCCATTCGAGCGGCGACGGCGGGAAAAGCCTACATTACTCCAAAAATTAAACGAGGCATGCAAGAATCATTCATTCGCGATCCGCAGGGCACAAAGCGCGGTAAGCCCATCACGCCACGACAGCGCGAAGTGGTACAACTCTTGGCTGAAGGGAAGCCCATGAAGGTTGTCGCCGATATCCTGAAAGTTGCTCCGCGAACCGTGGCTTTTCATAAGTATAGAGTGATGCAGGATCTTGGTCTGAAGACAAGCGCCGAGCTGGTTCAATTTGCTTTGAAAAACAAAATCATCATTCAATAGGCCGAGGAATTGGGAAGCGTCCTTCAGGGCGATTGCGGAATGCGATCCTGACCGCCTAATGCGGTTCATTTGCGGGTAGCAAACGACACCATCTGCACGTCCGAAAGGCGGCGCGACGTTTCGGGAACAACTGCGCTGCTCACAGGGAATTTGTCCGCACTCAGGTGCACGGACGACCAACCATCACACGCTAAAAGTCCGTAGGGGCGGCTTAGTGCCGCCCCTACATTGGTTTCCGACCCTGGTCGTCTATTTCAGGCCGGGGAATTGTAGACGGACTCGTCGAATTGTCATACCCATCACGGAAATTGCACAAAGGAGCGTCCCTAGGATTCCTAGGAGCGGGAGATCGCTCGCTGTCTTGGGTAGCACCTTCGGTGCAGGCTCCGCACTGGCCGTTTCGACCGGCGCCTGGATTGGACGCGCCACCGCCACAAGAACAGGGATGTCCGCTTTCGGCTGCGGCGGGGGAGGCGGCATTTTCCCGGTTCTCTTCGTCTCCTGAGCGACGATCATCTCCGGAACCTCCCTCACCCTCTGCACGGAGACCACCATCCCCTTCTTTAGGCCAAACGCATCCGATTCCTCTCCATTGATGATGAACTTTTGACCTTTGGGGATGTTGAAGCTCTGGTTCTCGTTATTCTCCAGCGTCAGGATGACGGAATTGGGCGGTTGGACGTGGAATACCTTTCCAGTTACGGTCTCGACAGTGGTGATTACTTTTGGCGTGCTGCTCGTGATGGTTTGTTTTTCCAGCTTCATCCCCACCTTGAGCTGATGCACGTTGAGGTGCTGTCCATCTACCAAGACCGTCACCGAGTCCGGAATGTTATTGAAGTGTTCCAGTTCGCCGTCTTCCATTTTGACAATCAGACTGTTTCCGTTGACGTAGACGACTTCTCCACGTTTCATCTCCACAGTCCTTGTCGTTTCTCCATACGTTTCGGATTTTTCTGTTTGGACCTGCGCGGCTGCCGGGATAGACAACAGGAGACAAAGAATGCCTCCGCCCAGCGGGCCGATCAGGATTGTTCTTCGGAACCCTTTTGCAATCATTTCCTCTTCTCCTTGTTGTTAGTATTCTTGCCCGTGGAAATCGAGACTTCGCTTGCGCTCTGACTCCGCTGGCTAGAATTCTCAATAAGCGCCGTTACTACGTAACGCCGCGGCGCGTTCCCTACGTAATAGAAAGGGAAGCAAGTCACCAACGTCACCGCACGCTTAGGCGTCGCACCCAGAACGTACGTGTCTTCAGGCGAAACGATCTGAATTTGGCTCACGACATAGCGATCCTCTCGTCGAAGGCTCTGCAGTTCGATGATGTCGCCGGGTCCAATGTCCTTTAGGCCCCGGAAGAAGCCATCGCGATGTCCCGCCAGTCCAAGATTGCCGGGTCCATCAATTTGAGCCGTGCCAGTTATCCGCCCGATCCCGCGATTTAGCGTAAGGTCGTCCGTATCATTGAAAACGGGCACCTTAAGATCGATCTTCGGAATGCTGAGAATAGCCAACGGGGCATCGGTTTTCTTGAGTAGGCTGTCCTCATAGGCTGAAATCCGTTTCACGGACCAAAGGCGAAAATCAACTGGCGAACCTGAGTCAAGGTCAATGAACCGCTCGTCAGTGGCAGTCATTGCTGCTTTTGATTCGAATGCCGCTATTGCTGCCCGAGACCCTATGGCTCGATGAAATCGAGCCGTGAGCCAAACAGCCAAGAGCGTCAATCCGGCTGCCAACAAAAGGCGCTCAGTTCGTTGAATCCACATGGTGTTGCTAGAACTTGTAATCGCTAATTCCCAATAAAAAACGGTTCAGACGACTCATCCATTGCTTCGTCACTTCCAAGATGCCGCTTGTCTCTGTCGGACCTGCAACGTTATTGATAACTACAATCGAGATTGCACCTAGGAGAGCTCGGGCGGTGTGCTTGAATTCACGGTTCTGGTTCATAACGTGCCGCCACGGCTGCATCTGTTCTCCTCGCAAGCACACTTTGGAGGTCGGGCGACGGCAATGGAGCAGCGGAGCGCCCTGGTTTCATCTACCGATGTACGGTATGGGAAATCTTGTTGGCTAAATACTGTCGAAATTGACAGGTGGGGTCAGACGGGAGCCTATCCATCGATTGGGGGATAACCGCACCGACCCAATCCTTCCTTACTTACGTTTGCGGGCTAGTAATTTTGCCAGTGTTTCCCATCAAGAAGTCTGTCTATAACAGTCGCCAAGCAGAGGAGCAAATAGATGGGAACACACGTCCGCACCTTCTGGAGAAAATCGGTGGCGGTCATGAGTTCTCTCATGCTGATTCCAACCCTCGCCCTCCCAGCTGTCCAGGAGCAGCAGGGAACTGCGGCGCAGGACCAAGCTCCGAAAATTTCGAACGATCAACTCGATTCCTTGGTTGCGCCGATAGCGTTATACCCCGATCCGCTGTTGGCCCAGGTGCTTGTAGCGTCAACGTATCCTCTGGAGCTCGTACAGCTCAAGCAATGGCTCGACAAGCACAAAGACCTCAAAGACAAGGCCTTGAGCGACGCCGTTGCGAAGCAACCGTGGGACGCGAGCGTTCAAGCCATGGCCGCGCTTCCTGATGCGGTGAAGCGCCTGACGGACGACATCGGCTGGACCACCGACTTGGGCAACGCCTTCCTGGCGCAGCAAGCGGATGTCATGGATGCCGTTCAACGCATGCGAGTAAAGGCGAAAGACACAGGCAACCTGAAATCCAATGAGCAAATGAAGGTCGAAACAAAGGTCGTAGAAAGCAAGAGCGTCGTCATAATCGAACAATCGAAACCGGAAGTGGTCTACGTCCCCAGTTACAACCCAACAGTCGTATATGGAGCCCCCGCATATCCATATCCACCGATTACCTATCCGCCTCCCGGCTACTACGCGGCTGGCATGGCAATTTCTTTCGGGGTTGGCATGGCGATGGGAGCGGCATGGGGCGGAGGAGGTTGGGGGTGGAATTCTGGTTGGGGCGGAAACAACGACATTACAGTCAACAGAAACAACACCTTCGTCAACAATTCGAATCGCCAGAATGTTAGCGGTAATGCCAACCGGGCGGGTAATCAAACTGGAAACAGCTGGCAACACAATCCCCAGCATCGCGGCGGCGCGCCCTACGGGAACAAGACCACTGCCAATAAATTCGGAGGCACCGCGCAGGGAGATTCCATGTCCAGCAGACAGGCAAACGCTCGCCAGAACCAAAGCCCATCGGGCGGACGAGGGGAGCAGGCGAGAACGACGGACCGCGGTGACGGAAGGCAATCCGCAGGCGCCAGCAATCGCGCTGCCGGCAACACCGGAGGAGGAACTCGCGGCTCAACTGGAAATGGCGGTGGCGGAGACCGCGTTGGCGATCGCAGCGTGTCTTCTGGAAGCGGTGCCTCAAAAGGTGGAGGTGCATTCGGCGGAGGCTCAGGAAGCATGAGCGGCAGCAGTGCGCGTGCCAGCAGTTCACGAGGCTCGTCGAGCGCTGGAGGTGGTGGTGGGCGGAGCCGCGGCGGCGGTGGCCGGCGGAGGTAAGGATGTCATGAAAAAAAGGAAAGAGTCATGAACCCAAAGGCCGCGATGTTTGAGCAGGCGAGAGTTTTGCAAATACTTTTGCTATTCACCTTGGTGCTTGCCGCCTTCTCATTCTCGGTGGCTACGGGGCATGCCTCGCAGGCACAGGCCTCGCCTCAATCGGCCCAGAAATCATTTGGAACTCCGAAAGAAGCCGCTGATGCCTTGATACAGGCGGCCAAAACCTACGATGTCGCCGAGTTACAGGATATTTTAGGTCCCGAAAGTGAAGACTTGGTCGCCTCGGATGATCCTGTTCAAGATAAGAATCGAGCTGCTGCATTTGTCGAGAAGGCGGACGAGAAAAATCAAGTAACCATCGACCCAAAGAACCCCAAACGAGCCATTCTCAGTGTAGGCAACGACGACTGGCCACTCCCGATTCCTATCGCGAAGACCGGTACAACCTGGAGTTTTGACACCAAGGCCGGCAAGCAGGAAGTTTTGTTTCGGCGCATTGGTTCGAACGAGCTCGATGCCATTCAGATTTGCCGAGGATATGTGGACGCGCAGCTTGAATATGCTTCGGAGAAACACGACGGTTCCGACGTCAACCAATACGCACAGCGGATTGTTAGCACGTCCGGAAAACGGGACGGCCTGGCATGGAGGAACGCGGACGGAACCTGGGAAGGTCCGGTCGCACAAGGTATCGCAAAGGCTATAGAACAGGGATACACAAATCACAGTCAGCCCTACCATGGTTACTTCTTCAAGATTCTGAAAGGCCAAGGGCCCGCCGCTCCGTTAGGACAAATGGATTTTGTGGTCAACGGAGCGATGATAGGCGGTTTTGCGCTTGCCGCCGCACCCGCCGACTACCGTGTGACCGGCGTGAAGACGTTTATTGTGAGCTATGAAGGAATTGTCTATCAGAAGGACCTAGGTCCGAACACCCTTGAGGCCTTCAAAGACATGGCGCTCTACAACCCGGACAAGACGTGGCAGCGCACGGACGATTCCTGGTGAAGAGACCCGCCTCGCAGGATTGAACATACCTCGAAAGGAGACTAGGAAAAATGAAGAAGGGTCTTTTGGCAGTTGCAATCGTGTTGCTTGGAGTGACCCCTGCGCTCGCTCAGGACGTGCGTTACGACTTTGACAAGGATAAGGACTTTTCGAAGTACAAAACCTATAAATGGGTGCCGATCAAAGACGCTGACCAACCGGACGATCTGACAGCAAAACAAATCAAGTCTGCGATTGACGCCGATCTCGCCACGAAAGGAATGACGAAGACGGAAGGCGACGACGCGAGTTTGTATGTCGGTTTCCAGACGGCGATCGGAACCGAAAAGCAATTCACGTCCTATAACACGGACTGGGGTTACGGTGGCGGTTGGGGAAGGGGATGGTATGGATACGGAGGGACGGGGACCTCCACAACCTACGGTTCGACGTCCAGCGTCTACATCGGCACACTCGATGTGAGCATGTACGACCCAGCACAAAAGCAACTCGTGTGGCGAGGATCGGCTACGAAAACGCTAGATACCAAGGCCAAGCCCGAAAAGAAAGAGAAGAACATCAAGAAAGCAGTGACAAAATTACTGAAGAACTATCCACCAAAACCGAAACAATAGCTCGAACCCCGAATCGCTCAGCGCTGAGTCGAAACCAAGAGAATGAAAGCTGCGGATGACTCTGTGCCAACTAAGCTTTGTCCTTAAGACGAGTTTTACTCACAATCATTGTGGCGATTCCAAATCTGAATGCGCAGGCGCGCACATCCAGCGACCAGCCATAGCGCAGTTCTAACTCTTTCTTCTCCACCCGTGTGGATCGTTTTGGCGACAATCCTGTTAATTCTGTCAGTTTTGGATGAGCCGATTCGATGGTTTATTGCGAGAGGAACAGCCCTCCCGAATGCGGCGTTCGCATGGCAAGACCATATCGCAACCACATTCTCGCAATCGTCCTGTTCGCAGCCGTTGGCCCCCTTAACGCTACGCCGGTACATTCAAAACCTCAGGCAAACGAATCCTCTGTTCGAGCGGACGACTCGTCTGAAACCGATTCCACGTCACTTGGCACTGATACCCAACGTTTCATCACACCTATACGAAGGACTTCAGAAAGCCAGGGCGTTGACTGGGGACATCTCATCCGACAGTCCCTCTTCTTCCTGACGATCGAGAATGGGTTCCGATGCGCGACAGAGGACGGAACGCGGGAAGGTTTTTCGGATCCCTTTTTCCGCGGATACTTGAACTCGGTGGGAAACCTGCACGGATGGAACGATGGCGATCCCTTTATCGTCAACTACGTTGGACATCCCATGCAGGGGGCTGTCTCCGGTTACCTTTGGACTCAAAACGATCGTGCGTATCGCACGATCCAGTTTGGCCAGAACCGCCGGTACTGGAAGGGGAAGCTTCGGGGCGCGGCGTATTCCTACATCTATAGTGTGCTGTTTGAGATTGGCCAGCTCAGCGAAGCATCCATCGGCAACATCCAATCTCAGTACCCGCAACAAGGCTTCGTCGATCACGTCGTAACGCCCGTCATCGGGTTGGGCTGGTCCATCACGGAGGATGCGCTGGATCAGTACTTTGTCCGCAATGTGGAGCGACGGACTGCAAACCGATGGACGCGCTTGCTCGTTCGAAGTGGGCTGAATCCCGCTCGTTCAATGGCCAACGTGCTGGCTCTTAAACATCCTTGGAATCGAGACAATCGCCCTGGAGTGAGTTCGCCTCAGCTGCGGGATAGCGACTTCATGGACGTGCTGAACACGCGTAATAGCGCGCCGCGGGAGGTATCCCCTCCTGCCGGAGTCGCGCCGTTCGAATTCACGCTGACGACGAAGGTGAGAACGTTCCTGGGAGATGGCCACGCCTCACCTTGTGTAGGTGGAGGTGGTGCTGGGGGAATTCGTTTAGCTTCGGAGTGGCAGTTTGTCGTGGACGTCAGTGGCTGCAAATTGCTTGGTTTCGAGGACAATCTTAGCGGGGATTCTCTTACCTATTTGGCAGGGACTCGCTGGACACCTCATCTCGCAGGACGCTGGACACCTCACGTTGAGTTGCTGGGGGGGGCACGAAGCTTACGCAAGAGCTGATTTACCCGGAGCTGAAAAAAGAAATTTTGGCAGCCTCTACGCCTTCTGACAACACGAACCAACTCTATTTACAGTATTCGAAACACTGGGAGACAAATGCTCTTATGATTCAAGCGGGGACCGGTGTGGATGTGAAACTGAACAATGCTCTCTCGTATCGTATCGCTGATCTCGAATATTTTCACTCGTGGGACAGCGACTTAAACGGACTTAGATACCAACACGGTCTGCAATTCACTTCAGGCCTCGTACTTCACATTGGCACTTGGTGACGCCGCACGCGTATCGAGTTGCATGGAATCCCGCGCCAGGTTGTTCTGAGGGGAAGTCGCGACTGCTCAAGTTCCGCTGACAAACTGATCACCTTGGAGGACTGCGTCTAAAGCTGGCAGGAGATCGGTTCCAGCGCGTGATTTGATAACGTATCCATACGCCCCCACATTCAGGGCTTCAACCATTATTTCGCCGGAATTTTCCTGCGTCAGAAACACGATCTTCGACTCTGGCATGAGCCTGAGGATTCGCCGGGCAGCCTCGATTCCATTGATCCCCGGTAACCCGATATCCAGCAAGATCACTTCCGGGTTCAGTTCTTGAGCGCGTGCCACAGCGTCCAGGCCGTTTGTTACCTCACCGATGACTCGAACGTCGGGCCTACGCATGAGCAATGACGAGACGAAAACACGATAGGCGTTAAAATCCTCGACAAGAAGGATGCGAGTCATCGGAAGCCCAGCGTCCCGTGCATCATTGACTGCCTCTCCTCGCACCTGATGCGAACCTGGGCTGCCTCCGCACGGTTGCACGTCCGGACACATGCCAAACGCGTGGCAGGTTAGGATGCTTGATCGGTAGTGTCAAGGTGAGCGCTGTGGAAAATGGCTTTCCGAATCATGGCATCTGAAAAACACTTTGCGCATAACAGACAACACCTTTCTGTGAGCAAGACGGCAAAGAGTTTCCGATCGGTGCCGTGGCGCCCTTCAATGAAATACCGATGCGGAATATTTCCAAGCCGTATACCACAACCAAAGTACTCCCCGACGTTGCCGAAAGCTCTTTGCCTGTAAGAAGTGACAGTTGCCCGCGTGGCTCTCTACCTTCAACCTGCCCATGTTCGAAGCCTCGTGTTGCCGAGCTCCGGGTGTTCGAGGCCTGACCTAAAACAAGTTCGATAAGGAGGTCTGCAATGTGGCCCCTCAGGCGGGTTCGATGGATTGCCGCTTTCTTGATTATGGGCTCATTGCCTTTGTCGGCGGCCGCACAGTCCGATTCCTCCAGCCAGAGCGTTCAGGAACTACACAAACAACTCGACGAGTTACGCCAGCAGATGAATAGGGTAGAGGCCCGCCTGAGCGAAATGGAAAGCGCTGCCGCAAAGGCCCCCGCACCTTCGCCGGCCACACCGTCTGGAGTTTCTCCTACAGTCCAAGAGGGAACGATTCAAACAACCCAACCTCTCGTTACGAGCCAGACCTCCAAGCAGGTCGGGAAGGAGACAACTACATACCAGGTGTTCTCCGAAGACCCGCTTGCAGCAGCTCGATTTAACAACGTGCCACTCGATCCTAAGTACCACGGGTTCTTTCGCCTGCCGGGAACGCAGACGATGTTGAAGATCGGTGGTTACTTCAAAACCGACTTTATCTACGACCTGAAACCCGCAGGAAATACCGACTCTTTTATTCCGTCCTCGATTCCTATTCCCTCGGTCGTCGGTGTAAACAACGCGACGGTGTCGGTTCGCCCGACTCGTCTGAGTCTCGACTTCCGGGTTCCAAGCGCCACCCTTGGCGATGTGCGTTTTTACTTGGAAGGTGACCTGTTTGGCACGAACGCAACCACGCCACGCCTGCGTCACGCATACGCGCAGGTGAAAAACCTCCTTGTGGGCCAGACATTTTCAAACTTCATGGATCCCGATGGATTCCCCGACACCCTCGACTTTCAGGGTCCCAACGGCATGGTCAGTATTCGAAATCCCCAATTGCGTTATGGATTTGCGTTGAGTCCCAGCACGACTCTCTACGTTTCGGTGGAAAAACCTAGCTCGGACATTTTGTTCACGACACCGATGTTCACCTCCCAGCCCGATGCACCTAGCCCCGATGGCGCAATCCGCCTTCGGCAAGAATTCGAACGCGGCCATTTTCAAATCGCGGGCATCTTTCGTTCCATCGGAGCTTTTGTTCCTGACGGACGAACGGATTCCGTCTTCGGTTGGGGCCTGAACGCGTCTGCTGGAGTTAAGACATTCGGTAAAGACAATCTGGTATTTGGTCTTGCGGCTGGGCATGGTATCTCGCGCTACTTGCAAGATACTTCTGGGTTAGGGATCGACGCTGAGGTGGCGTCCCTCACGAATCCTCATCTAGTAGCAACCCCGAGCGTGGGCGTTGTCACAGCCTATCAGCACTATTGGCGGAAGTCCCTTCGGAGCAGCTTAACTTATTCCTATGCCGCGGTGAACAATACCGAACTCGCGACCAGCGTCTACAACCATGGTACCTACACAGCGAGCAATATAATTTGGAATCCCTATGGATCGCTCAATGTGGGGGCGGAGTTTCTCTACGGCTGGATCATGCGACAAGACGGTCAAAAGGCGAACGCGCCTCGGATCATGTTCAGCGCCAAATACAGCTTCGTGAAGGTGGATGCAGATCAGTAGATAGGGCTTCTGTGATCCGCTTCGTCGCTCCCTTGTCGTGCCCGAACGCCCTATCGACCTATTAACCTCAAGTGGGTCGCGACGCCACTCCAACCGAAACCCTCTGGGTGCGATACATGGGGAAATTTGCCCCGGGGCTAATCGAGCTCCTGAATTATAAAAAACGCGACTTCCCGCATGATCTGGTTGCGGGATTGTCTGTCGCCGCTGTCGCACTGCCCGTGGGCGTCGCTTACGCCGAACTTGCCGGGTTTAACCCCGTGGTTGGACTCTACTCCAGCATACTGCCCCTGATCGCCTACGCAATTTTTGGAACCTCAAGACAACTGGTTATTGGTCCGGATTCGGCAACCTGCGCACTTGTTGCTGCCGCTGTGACACCGCTGGCCTCCGGTGACCAGGATCTCTACCAATCCTTGTCGGTGACCTTGGCACTGCTCGCCGGCGTTCTTTGCATCGGAGCGAGCTTTCTGCGACTCGGGGCTCTCGCCGATTTTCTCTCGAAACCGATTCTCGTCGGGTTTCTGAATGGCATCGCACTTAGTATCATTCTCGGTCAAATCGGCAAGATTTTTGGTTATTCCATTTCGGCGGGCGGATTAGTCCCTCGTCTCTTGGAGTTTGTCCAGAAACTCGGCCTAACGCATTGGCCAACACTCGCGATTGGACTCGGTACATTTGCGGTTCTGTGGATCACATCAAAACTGTTCCGCCAGGTTCCAGCGGCGCTCATCGCGATGATTCTCGCGGCATTCGCGGTTCGGTACTTTGGCCTCGAAGGCTATGGAATCAGGACCGTGGGCGAACTGCCGGCCGGCCTTCCACACCTTCGCTTTCCACATTTTCCTTTGTCTGTCGTCCCAAGCCTTCTGGGGAACGCTGCGGGTTTAGCCCTCGTGACTTTTTCAAGCATGATGTTGACCTCACGCAGTTTTGCTTCCAAGAACAGATACGACGTGGATGCCGATCCCGAGTTTGCCGCCCTGGGTGCGGCGAATATCGCTTCTGCGCTCTCGCAGGGATTCGCCGTTAGCGGCGCGGATTCTCGAACCGCCGTGAGTGATGCGACGGGCGGGCGCACCCAGGTCACGGGGTTGGTGGCAGCGGCAACAGTCGCGGTTGTTCTTCTCTTTTTCACGGGACCGTTTCGCTACATTCCGGTCGCTGCTCTTGGCGCAGTTTTGGTGAAGGCGGCGCTTTCTTTGGTGGATTTCCGCACGCTGAAAACGATCTACAAACTTGACCGACAGGAGCTCGCACTCTCGGTTTTCGCCACTTTGGGCGTAGTCGCCGTCGGGGCGATTCACGCGATTTTGATTGCAGTCGTTCTGGCTATCTTACGCTTCGTGAAGATTGTGTCTCGTCCCACAGTCGAGATACTTGGCACAGTCGAAGACCTTCCCGGTTTCCACTCCGTTGAACGTCATTCAGGCGCTACAACGATAAACGGCTTGCTTCTTCTACGCTTCAACTCGCCCATCGTCTTCTTCAATGCACCTTACTTCAAGCGCGTGTTGATCACGGCTGCAACCGCGGCTGGACCGTCTCTCAAGTGGATTGTCTTAGACATGTTACCAATTACGACGATAGATACGACCGGCCTTTACACCGTCGAAGAAGTCGCGCACATCTTAGGAGAGCGTGACGTAGTCCTGGCCGCTGCAGGCCGGCAAACGGAATGGCGCCATTGGGCAGACTCCAGGCAGCGAGCTTCGCAAGATCGCAAGATTCCCATTTATCCAACATTGAACGAAGCAATTCGAGTCTTCACTGAGACCGGCGTGCCCGCCGCGACAAAAGTCCAGAGTGCAAAACACCTCTAGCAACAGCTTGCTGGTGGGCAAGTTGCGGAAGGAGCCGCGCGGAAGGCTGTAAGAACTGACAGTGTATTCCTTTCGGCGAGACCCGAAGAATACAACATCAGGTCAATGCCGCTCACTCAAGAACGATTCGGGCCAATTCCTTCGAAGGCGGTGACGCGCATCGGGTGGCATCCGACGAGCACAAATCGTCTCCATCTGTTCTCCCTTCTGATTTTGGCAATGGTGGTCGGCCCGGCGGGCCTCGCACAGAAAGCCTCGGCTTTATTCGACGAGGGTTACAACTTTTCTGCGCACAAACGTTACGCTTGGCGCGAAAACCACCTCTTGACTCAACAACATCCCGACACGAACGAGGTCATGGACCTCAAGATCATAAAAGAAGTGAACCGCACGCTCGCCGCGAAGGGTTTCGTCGAGGTTAAGGATAGACCGGATTTCTACATTCGATACGACGGCGGAGCACAGAGCGACCTAGGCCTGGGCGGGCATTCCCAGGCGAACTCTGGCCCAGTTGCACCCTCAGACCCCGCCCCAACGTACGGGCTCGGAAACGGGCCATCGTTGGCTCCTGCCACATGGCTGAAGGTGAATGGCGAAATCGTGTTTCATGTTACGGACGTTGATTCTGGGAAACCTGTGTGGACAGCAACATACAACAAGACCTGGCGCGATCCCCGCAAAGCTTTGCGCAATATGGACAAGGAAGTGGATCAACTCGTTGAAAAATCGTTTAAGAATTTCCCACCTCAACCAAAGAAATAGCAAGGCGCCCAGAGTCGGGTCTTGCAGCACTTGGGCCCATTTTCGCGGCTAATCTCGGGTCAGGCATTTGATGTCACTCTGCGGCAAATGCAGACGCTTCGTGGAAGGAATGAATCTTATGTCTAAAGAGACGGACCAGCGCCAGAACGGGGCATTGAAAGGTAAGCAATACCAGAAAGAGCTAGTTCGGCTGCAGTCTGAACTTTGCCGGCTTCAGGACTGGGTCAAATACAAAGGCCTGCGCGTCATCATCGTATTTGAAGGCAGGGACGCTGCTGGCAAAGGCGGGACGATCCGCGCCATCACGGGACGAGTCAGTCCGCGAGTCTTCCGCGTGGCCGCGCTGCCGGCTCCCTCCGATCGCGAGAAGGGGCAAATGTACTTCCAACGCTACATGCAACACTTTCCCACAGCCGGGGAGATCGTGATCTTCGATAGGAGCTGGTACAACCGGGCCGGTGTGGAATACGTTATGGGCTTCTGCACCAAGGAACAGCACGACAAGTTTCTGGAACTGTGTCCGGTGACAGAAAAGTACATCGTAGAAGGCGGGATAATTCTACTCAAATACTGGCTGGAGGTCGGAAAGAAAGAACAGGAGCGCCGGTTCAACGCGCGCATCAAGGATCCTCTTCGACAATGGAAGCTCAGCCCAATGGACTTGGAGTCTTTCCGGCTCTGGTACGAATATTCGGATGCGCGCGACAAGATGCTTGAAGCCACCGATACTAAGCATGCTCCGTGGTATATCGTTCGGTCCGACGAAAAAAAGAAGGCTCGTCTGAATTGCATCAGACATCTGTTGAGCATGATCCCTTACGGGAAGGTTCCTCGGGAAAAGGTGCATCTCCCCAACCGCAAAAACAAGCGCCGATATGACGATCAATCGACGCTGAAAGGCAGACATTTCGTCCCGGAGAAATACTAGAGCGACTCGAGTTTTTCGTTACCGGTCGCGGGTTCTCTGGATTTGCGGGGAGGTAACCTTAGGCTTTCCCCATTCCGGCGGCTTTGGCCTCACCACTCGCAACCTTCCGGCCTACCGCTACGACCGCGGCTCCCTTGCCAAGTTCCAGCACCTGCTCCGCTGTCGTTGTCGCAAATAAATGCATGGCGCGGGCGACGATTCCAGTCCATCCGGTCTGGTGGCTTGCTCCTAGTCCCGCGCCGTTGTCGCCATGGAAATACTCGTAGAACGAAAGATACTCACGCCAGTGCGGGTCTTCTTGAAATTTTGTAGTTCCACCGTAGACCGGACGCCGGCCTCCCTGGTCACGCAGGAAAATACTGCAATTACGTTTTGCAAGCTCTTCTGCAATCTCGTATAGGTTCTTCTGCTGTCCCGAGCCCGTCGGGCACTCGATCGTGAAGTCATTGCCGTAGTACATGTAATATTGCAAGAGCGCCCGGACCGCTAGGGCGTTGAAGGGCATCCAGATCGGCCCACGCCAGTTGGAATTACCGCCAAACATGCCATTGTCGGATTCCGCGGGAAGGTAAGACACGCTGTACTCCTGATCTCCAACACGCAGTGTGTATGGCTGGTCAGCGTGCAGCTTCGAAAGCGCCCTGATGCCAAAGGGACTAAGAAATTCATTTTCATCAAGCATCCTAGCCAATACCCGGCGAAGTTTGTCTTCGCTCAGGATCGCTGTCATGTGTCGCCCTCCGCAACCGCTCTTGCCGGGGTCGTGAATGAAGGCTCGCAACTCAGGGCGAGAAGCAGTGAATTCGTACAATCGTTGTTTTATCTCCGGATATTTTCGCTCGACTTCTCCTTCGAAAACCGTCACGGCGCACAGCGGCAGAAGTCCTACGATCGAGCGGACCTTGAGACTCTGGGACCGGCCGTCGGGTAACCGCAGCACATCGTAGAAAAATCCGTCCTGTTCGTCCCACATGCTGGTTTGCCTTCCGGAATCCACCATCGCCCTGGCGATCCAAAGGAAGTGCTCGGCGAATTTCTGAACCATGTCCAAATACGCAGGTCTCTCGAGTGCCAGCTCGGCGCCTATTTCAATCATGTTTTGACAGAACAGTGCCATCCATGCAGTCCCGTCCGCTTGCTCGAGAAATCCTCCGGTTGGAAGTGGCGAGCTGCGATCAAAGATGCCGATATTGTCGAGTCCCAGGAATCCGCCCTCGAAGGCATTTCTGCCAGACGGATCCTTCCGATTTACCCACCAGGTAAAATTCATCAGCAATTTCTGGAAGCTGCGCTCAAGCCACTCGAGATCACCCCGACCACGCCGAGCTTTCTCTAAGCGATACGTAAAAATAGTCGACCACGCCTGAACCGGAGGATTGACGTCTCCAAAATTCCATTCGTACGCAGGGAGTTGTCCGTTTGGATGCAGGTAGTCCGCGCGCAGCATTAGATCCAACTGCTGTTTGCCGAAGTCCTCATCGACCAACGTCAATGCGAGAACGTGGAACGCTAGGTCCCACGCCGCGTACCAGGGGTACTCCCACTTGTCTGGCATCGAGATAATGTCGGCGTTATGCATGTGGTGCCAATGGTCATTCCGTGGGGCGCGACGTCCATCCGAAAGGAATGGACCCGCTCCGTGTTCCTCCAACCATTTGTCAACGTCGTAGTAGTAGAACTGTTTGGACCAGAGCATGCCCGCCAGCGCCTGCCTCATGACGTTCGAGGCATCCGCGCTTAGAGATGACGGTACGATCGTGGAATAAAATTCGTCTGCTTCTCGGCGACGGGCAGCCATCACAGCTTCAAAGGTGTTAAATGGATTGCGATGGCTGCCGTCTCCAGGTCCGGCCGAGCTCAATCGCAGACGCAGCGTATGAGATTCCCCGGGCATCACACGGACGACATAGTGTGCCGACGCTTTTGTCCCTCTCCTCTCCGCATTCACGGCTTCCGGTTGCCCATGAACCACAAAGCTGTTGATTCCATCCTTGACGTAGGGACCAGCATTAGGGGTCCCGAACAGACGCTCTTGATTGGTTTCATTCTCGGTGAAGAGGAATGCAGGTGCTCCCTCGCAATATAAGAATCGCTCACCCAACGCCGGGTGCCAGGCAGAAACCAGGTTGCTGTTGGGACCTCCGGCTTGTGTAAGGATCGGCCGTGTCGCATCCTTGTTCCGAGACCAGGTATTCCGAAACCATAGCGTCGGGAGCACGTGCAATGTCGCCGGCTCTGGCCCGCGATTCCAAACCGTAACTGCAACCAGGATTTCTTCAGGCGTCTCCTTTGCATATTCCACGAAGACATCGAAGTAACGATCGTCGTCAAATACACCGGTATCGATAAGTTCGTATTCGAAATCGCTGCGCGCCCGCTTTCGGTTGGTTCTGACCAGGTCGTCGTAAGGATAGGCTCGCTGTGGATACTTGTAGAGGTACTTCATATAGGAATGAGTCGGCGTACTGTCTAGATAGAAGTAGTACTCCTTTACGTCTTCCCCATGATTACCTTCGCTGTTCGTCAATCCGAAAAGGCGCTCTTTCAGGATCGGATCGTTGCCGTTCCACAATGCGAGGGCAAAGCAGAGATCTTGCTTGTCGTCGGAAATACCGGCCAACCCGTCTTCCCCCCAGCGATACGCGCGAGAGCGCGCCTGGTCATGGGTGAAATAGTCCCAAGCATTTCCGTTTTCGCTATAGTCTTCGCGGACTGTGCCCCATTGCCGTTCACTCAGGTAAGGCCCCCACTTTTTCCACGGAACGTTCTGGGATCGAGCTGCTTCGAGGCGCTCGCTTTCCGCTGTCTTGGTCATGACGGCCTCCCTCAGGTTTCCGTAAGGATTTCTTGAGGTTTCGATAGTTCAAACCGCTGTGTTCTCATGCCTGATACACCACGAGGAATGAAGGACCGGCTCGCGAAGCAGCCCACTTCGAGATTTCTCGAGCGGAGAGCTCAGGGGAGACACAATCCGTCTGATCCTACCTGCTGTTAAACGGCAGGGAACTGTTAAAGCTGACAGATGTGAGCCCAGCATGTTGAATCTAAATCTGTGAAAATGAAGTTCCTGGGAGCCGTGCCTTGCGGAATACTTCTGTTCGTAAGCGTTTGTCTTGGTGCCAGCACTTGCAGTCCACAGGACCTCGCTCCGCGGGCCTACATCATTACGCCTATCCATTCGAATGCGATCACGCTAACAACGACCTTCTTAGACGGGAACCTTACCTTTGATGGAAGCGTCCCGATAACAGACTCCTCGGCAAGATTCAGCGTCTCCGCAGTCAGTTACACACACTCCCTCAGCGTTTTTGGCCGAACCGCGAACTTCGCTGCCACTTTGCCCTATGGAGTCGGAAACTTTCGGGGAAAAGTTGCTGAGGCGGAGACACTGGCGTACCGCTCGGGTCTCTTGACGAGCAGTTTTCGATTTTCGATAAATCTGAAAGGCGGCCGTGCCATGACCGCTGAGGATTTTGGGAAATGGCGGCAGAAGACGCTCTTGGGTATCAGTCTTAAAGTCGTGCCTCCCTCCGGCCAATATGACCCAACCAAGCTGATTAACCTCGGTGCGAACCGATGGGCTTGGAAACCGGAGTTTGGTTATTCGCGCCGCTGGAGCCACTGGATTCTCGACGCCTACGGTGGCTGCTGGTTCTATACCGAGAACCCAGAATTCTTCTCGAACAATCAGTTCTCGCAGGGCATCCACACTCAAACGCAAAGCCCTATAGGCCCTTTCGAAGGACACCTCGGTTACGACTTCAAACCCAGGTTGTGGATTTCACTTGATGGGAACTATTGGTTTGGCGGCAAGACCAGCATCGATGGTCTGGAAAATCCGGCAACCCCTTCAGCGGAATTCTCGCGTCGGAGTGACCGCTTCCGTTCCGTTGACGAAGCATCAGTCGCTGAAACTCAGTTATAACAACGGTGCCTACATCAGGTATGGAGGAAACTATCAAAATATCTCTTTTGGCTGGCAATACTCCTGGTTGGGTCGGCCGAACTGACGATATTCCTGGAACGAGAACTCTCGGCGCCCGTGGCCCTCGTCCACAAGATGTCCAATACATCCGGCAACAGGTAGCTCATCTATTTCTTCGCATCCACGAAGCGGTTGCGTAGCTTTTTCATGTTGTTGAACTCATTCGTTAGCAGCCGAACTTCTTTTCGGCGGCTGACATCATCTCGATTGCCGCGTTCAGATTCCGTTCAGGCTGCCTGGTTGGTAGATGTGATTGAATCAGCCCGGGAACCGTCCGTACAATTCGGATTCCGCCGGACGTCAAAGAACCATGTGTGAGCCGGGCCGTCAATTCTCCCGCGTGGCCGCTTAAAACCAATGTGTGGTTCCTCTAAGCGGATTGCACAAACAAGACAGTCGGAAGAGGCAACAGCAGCAGAAGTCTCAGTCGCAGACCGAACGGCTCGAGATTTCTACGGGTTTCTTTTGAGCTTGATGTCACAAGCCCTCCGGCTTTTCCTATGGCTTCCACGAATCCGACGTATCAAAGCTCGAGCAGCTGGAACCGCCGAGGAGTTGCCTGGAAGTGTGTATCGAGGTTGGCTCCGTCACGCCATCAATGAAATGATGATCGTGCCCCACGTGGTCAACAATATATGGCCGAACGCAACCGTATATGAGTAACCCAAAGTGGCGACAGAGCTCTCGGACTTCTCCTGTACCGCGGCCACTCCCGCGATCATCGTTTGCGCGCCTGCGATTCCTCCGAGCAACAGCAACGGATTGACTCGAAGAATGTACCGCCCAAAAAACAACCCGGCGATGAGGGGCGTTAAAGTTACAACGGTACCCCCGAGCAGGAGTACGAGGCCGGATTCTTTCACCGCATGGATGAACAGCGGCCCCGCCTTGAGGCCCACCATGGCCACAAACGCAGCCAATCCAATCGATTTCATGAAGGAAATTGCCGCATCCGGTATTTGCCCGAACCACGGCTTGACCGATCGGATCCAGCCTACGCCCACTCCGGCGAGAAGAGTACCGACGCTTGTCCCCAACGGAATTCTCATGTGTCCCAAGGGAATAACAACAATGGCTCCGACCAGAACTCCAATAAAAATGGACGCCCCGAGAACTGCAAAATCGGTCTCTTCCGTGGGGTGAATTATCCTGCCCGCCATACCTGCAAACCGTTCGACTGCGGGTTCCGGCCCGGTCACGTGCAGGGTATCGCCACGTTCGACGATTGTACCTAGTCCGATTGGCAGAGATTGCTCACCCCGAACGATCGACCGCAGCAGGACGCTTCGTGCTTCTTCGAATTCGTCTATGATTTGCTCAAGAGTCTTGCCGACCACCGCCTTACCGGTCACATACAGTCGATAGGAAGCTACCGGGATATCGAGTAACTCGGGATCGGTAACCTCTTTAGCCGTACCCAGCGATTCGACCAATGCCTCGGTGCGTCCCAGGACCGCGACCGTGTCGCCGGCCTCCAGAACCGTACTGCTGAGAGGCGAGAAAACCTCGCCTCCGCGACGAATTCGTTCTACAAAAAGTCGAGCCCCAGTGACCGATTTCTCCATCTCACCTATGGTCTTTCCCACGGCGTGACCATCTTCGCGAACCGTATACGCCCGGAACCCGATGGGTTGCCACGCGGAAGAAACCCCGAGCTTGGTGCGTTTGATTCCCAGGCTCGCTTCCAATTTCCTTGACTCCGCTCGTAGATCAATACCCAGAAGCTTTGGTCCAATGGTGGAGCAACACAAAATCACTCCGAGGGTGCCGAAGATATAGCAAATCGCATCCGCCACGGCTATGTGTGCGATCCATTGGGTTTTCTGTTCGTCGCCTATCGACAGGGCGCGGATCGCCTCGCTGGCGGTCCCAATGATTGGTGATTCCGTAAGGGAACCGGACAGCATTCCCGCAGAGAATCCCGGATCGAGTTTCAAAAAAAGAGCTACTCCATAACCGGTAAGTAGACCAATGAGCGGCACAAATATGCCCAACAGGGCCCAGCGCCATCCATCCCCCTTGAGGTTTCGAAAAAAACTGGGTCCTACCGAGTAACCGATTGCAAAGAGAAACAACAGGAACAGGATCGATTTCGCTTGGTCGGACACGGAAACGTGGAAAAAAATCCCAATTAGAATCCCACCCAATAGGGAGCCGGTTACCGCCCCAACTCCAACACCGCCAAACTTTATCCGTCCAATCAAGTATCCAATGCCAACCGCTAGGTAGACGCCCATTTCCGGATACTTCGCGAATAAGTTGGCGAGCCAATCCATATGTCTTCCCTCCTGGGAGTCGTTCCCCGGGTGGCCTGATAGGTCGAGGTTTGCAGTTAGTTGTTGGTTCGCAGCCCGGGACTATCCGGCAGCCGCTCGTCCTGGTTTTTCGGCTCGTTTCGAAGCTTCAAATGCGTCTCGATAACCTCGTGCGATTGCCCGAACGCCGCGTCCGATGTCCTCATACACCTCGTCGGGCAGATTCGCTAGAGATACACGCAGAGACCAGTTTGGCGCTTCGAATCCACCGCCGTTCAGTAACACGATTCCGTGATCCTCGGCCAACCGAAAAGCAAGATCAAGCGGATGCACGTTCTTCTTCAGATGTTCGACAGCATCCTCGCCGATGTTCTTGCGCGCAAAGAACTCGAAATCGATCAACCCGTAATACGCGTCGTACAACACATTGGGAGTAACCTCAATGCCCAGTCCTTCGATCATGGCTTTCGCGCGCCGGTGGCAAATCTCCATGCACGCCTTCTGATACAACTTTGCGCCATCCATCATCTCGGCAAGAGAGAACAGGCTCATCATGACCTGCTGCGGCAAGGATAGGCCCGCCGTGTGGTTTAACGCTACGTCGCGACTGTCTGCCACGATACGATCGATGAACTTGATCTTGCGCGGCTCGAGGGTTAGCGCACCGTAACGCTTGTCCAGCGCCTTTAGGTCGGCGTCGGGCAACGTTGCGATCATCTTATCGAAGAGGTTGTCTTCGTGAACCGCAATAACGCCGAGCCGCCAGCCGGTGGCTCCTACGTACTTTGAGTAGGAGTAGACGCCGATCGTATTGTGCGGCAGCTCGGCCAGAAGGGATCGGAAGTCGTGGACAAATGTCCCGTACACGTCGTCGGTCAGGATGATGAGGTCCGGACGCTTCGTTTTAACCAGGTTGGCGATCTTGCCTATCACTTCCTTGCTGAGCGCCACCCCGGTCGGATTACCGGGATTCACGACGAAAAATGCCTTGACCCGCGGATCCTCCAGCTTTTTGAGTTCTGCATCGGTGAACTGGAAACGATTCTCTTGTGGAGCGTGAATGGTGATGAATTCCAAGCCGTAGTCTTCAAGGTGCGGCAGCTCAAGGTAGGGCGTAAAAATCGGCGTGCCCAGTGCGATGGTGTCGCCGGCGCGCAACAGGCGATTGGTTTTCAGAGATTTGAAGATGTAGCACATCGCGGCTGTTCCGCCCTCGACCGCGTAGAGGTCGAACTTGCCGGCCGGCCGCGGATCTCCACACATAGCCCACATCAGGTATTCGTGCACAATTCGTTCGTTGTGGACCAACATGCGGTCGGGTACTGGATAGTTGTCGCCAATAATTGAGTCCACCAGCTCGTGGACGAAGGCGTCCGGCTCGAATCCGAATTTCTTCACCGCGAACGGCACCATCGCTGTGAGAAAGGACGCACCAGGTTCGCCGGAGTGCTTTGCGAGCCATGCCTCGAGACGGCTGGCGATGCCCTGTGCTTGTGGCATCCCGCCGACTCCGGCAGGATGGTCCATCACCCGCTTGCTCTCGGTGACGGCGAATTGACCGAGCAGAAAGTAGCCCTCGCGCGGAGTCGTGGCGATCCAGTTCGGATTACCGCGGCCGGCATTGAGGAACGCCGATTGGGTCGTCCGGGACGTTTTCCTGGCGAGCTTGATCAGTTCATCCTTGATCTCGAACGGACCAAGCTTTTCGAAATCTTGTGGCTTAATTAGACTCATGGTTGCCTCCTTCGAAGGTGGTCAAGACAAAAGTATGATGAGAACCATGCCCCAGATCGTTAGAAACGTGTTGCCGACAGCATATGTGACCGTGTAACCGAGCGCCGGAATCTGGCTCTGGGCGCGATCGCAGACCAGGCCGAGCGAAGCCGTTGTCGTCCGTGCGCCGGAGAGGATTCCAAGCAGAAGGGCATCATGAAAACGAAAAATGTACTTCCCGATGAACGCCCCAAAAATCAGGGGTAAGGAGGTTGCTACAGCCCCCCATAGGAAAAGGCTTATACCTTGCGTCTTCAGGCCGTTCACAAAGCCCGGGCCCGCCGAGATGCCGACAATGGCGATGAAGATGTTCAAGCCAACGGAGTTCATGAACCACACGGTGGGTGATGGGATCCGCCCAAACAACGGACGCGTCGAGCGTAGCCAACCCAGCACGAGGCCCGCTATCAATGCGCCTCCCGCAGTCGACAACGTCAGTGGCACGCCGCCGATCTTCCAGACCAAAGCTCCGATTAATCCACCCAGCGTGATTCCCGCGCCGATGAAGGCGACGTCCGCAATATCCGTAGGACGATCCGCAACACCCAGCATCTTGGTGGCTGCGGCGGTGTCCTGCGTCCGGCCCACGATCGTCAGGATGTCCCCTCGGTAGATTTGCGTATTCGGCAGGATCGGAATGACGGTACCGGTAGCACCGCGCAAAATCCTGCGCAGAAAGACGCCTCGGGAACCGGGAAGCTGACTGAGTTCGGCCAGCGTCTTGCCATCAACTGCTTTGTTGGTGACGTAGACATCGACACCTTCGACGGGCACGCTCAGCAGCTCAGGGTCGTCAACTTCTCTCGGAACATCCCCACCTGCACTCACACTCACTGTCGATTCACGGGTGCCGGCGACTGCCGCCAGCTTCACGCGTTCGCCAATTATGTTCACCAGCGTGTCGCGACTCCCCGCGAGTGCCACGACATCGCCTTCGCGCAATACCGTATCGGCGGTGGCTTCCTCGATCACTCCATTGCGACGCAGGCGCAGGATGAACACCCGTGCCTCCGGTATCAGCGCTTCGGCTTCGATGGCTCGAAGACCTACAACCTTGCCGCCCTGCGCTACGCGGAACGCCCGCGCTTCCCATCGGTGCCACGCAAAGCCAGCTCCTCCCAGCTCTTTCTTGCCGCCTTGCTTTTCTTCGTACTCCTTACAAGCGCCGATAAGATCCATTCGAAGCACTGCCGGGATAATAACCGCAATGACGATGGCCGACCCTACCGTCCCGAACATGTAGGTCACCGCGTACGCGATCGGCATGGAATCAAGCAGGCTTTTTGCTTGGTCGGCCGCTAGGCCGAGCCGGTTGATCGCGTCGGTCGAAAGGCCCATCGCAGCCGAGATCGTCTGCGAACCGGAGTACAAACCCGCCGCATATCCCATGTCATAACCGGCAAACTTAGCGATCGCCACTGGAACGATCAGGCAAAATAGGCATTGCACCACTGCGAACAAGGCTTGCGGCAAACCATCTTTTGCAACGCCGCGCACAAATTGGGGACCGACTCCATATCCGACGGCGAACAGAAACATGAGGAATACGAAAGCCTTCAGAGGCTGCGAAATCGAGATACCAAGCTGTCCGATCAGCACACCCGCCAACAGTGTCGCGGTTACCGATCCCAGGCCGATTCCCTTGAATGTGAATTTGCCAAAGTAGTACCCGATGGCAAGCGTCAGGAAGATGGCAATTTCTGGATATTGCCGTAAACTCGCAGCGATCCATGCGAATATGCCCATCGTTCTTACTCCTTGTTACGTTCTTCATCGGAGCGTTACCCCGACAAAATCTCCGCCTCTAACCGACTAACTCGAACCGTCAAAAAACAATCCGCAGCGCTCGCGTCACGTAGGACTTGGCGCTCGATGCGAGAAGCCACGGCCGTTCGCTAGGTGCCCGTAGCTGCCCGGACATGCTTCCCCTTGGCGTTGCGTCCCGTCTCTACAGAGCCCTTCGCTTGCGGTTTGATCGATTGCAGGAATGCCGTGTTCAGGAGCTTGAGCCCCAAAGACGCGGTGTAGCCGTGGATCTCCTTCACGTCCAGCTTTCGCATGAACTCGATTGTTTCGGCGTTAATGACCTGTCCCGGAACCATGATTGGAAATCCCGGCGGATACGGGATCACAAAGTTTGCTGAAACCAGTTCCGGTCCTTCCTTCAACCTCTTGTCGATTTCGGGACCGAAGAGCTTTAAGTGTTCGTATTGCTTTTCCCGATACGCTCCGAAGAAGGCAGAGCGCATATCAGCCTCGCTCGTTGAGCTGGAGGACTCTTCCCGGAAGCTGTTATGAAAGGAGCTGAAATTGGGAAGGTTCGGCACATCGACCATCAGGGACTTGACCCGCGCGGCAAAGGTCTGTTGGGCCGCCGGGCCCCCTTGCGCCAACTTCTTTTCGATTTCTTGCGAGATGGTAACGAGGACTTTGATCAACTGTGCGATGTCACTACGCGTGTTGTTGATATTGGTCTGGAGCAGGATGCTGTTTCGCGATGTCTTGTTCAGTTGAATGTCGTACTCGGATGCCAGCAGGTTCTTGAATTGTGTCCCGTCAAACCCGGCCGAGCCGCAAACTAACGTGAGTCGCGTAACGTCAAGAGCGAATTCGTCTTCCTTCAGCGCCTTTGCTGCCACTGCCCAATTCGTTCCCGGCGTAAGGTAATCGACGAATCCTGATTCCCGAAACTCGGCGGGAACCAGCTCGTCCGCCCCGAGCACTCGGAAGTACTTCGATATAAGAGGATGGGAGTTCACTTCGCGCCGGAAATCCAATGCCAGCTGAATGGAACGATTCACGAGTTCATAGCCCTCAAGCTCCATTTGACGCCGAGCGACGTCCAACGAGGCGATGATCTGGAGATTGGGCGAGGTCGACGCGTGTGTGAAAACCGCTTCATGAAACTGTTCTTCAACCGTGTGATAATCCGGATCTTTGACAAGAACCATCGAGCCCTGCCTTAGGCACGACATCGACTTGTGAGTCGAATTTGTCTGATAGACACGGAGGCGAGCCTTTTCCGGGTTCGCGAGTAAACGCGTCGTCAGAAGATCTTTATTGGCGGGATCGAGTTCCGCACCGAACTTCTTCTCCTGCTCTTTGTAGGCTGCCCGATAGGCCGGGTCTTTAAACTTGGCTTCTAGGATGTCCGCGGCTCCCATCGCCGTGCGCCTCCGATAGAAAGGGCTCCACCTCGCGAATCCAAACCATGCTTCATCCCACAGGAAGATCAGATCGGGCTTGATCGCGAGACACTCTTCCATCACTCGTTCGACGTTATAAATGTGCCCGTCAAACGTGCAGTTCGTGAGGACCAACAGTCTTACTCGGTCGAGTTTTCCTTCCGCTTTCAGATCCAGCAGCGCCTTCTTAATTGTTTTCAGCGGCACAGCACCGTACATCGAGTACTGCGTCAGCGGATAAGCCTCGACATAAAGGGGAAGCGCGCCTGACAACACTGCCCCGTAGTGGTGCGACTTGTGGCAATTACGGTCGACTAACATAATGTCGCCGGGAGCCAGCAGAGCCTGTTCAACCATCTTGTTTGACGTCGATGTCCCGTTGGTGACAAAGAAAACGTGGTCTGCTCCAAACGCCCGGGCGGCCTTTTCCTGGGCGACTTTGATGGTTCCAGTCGGCTCCAGCAGACTGTCAAGTCCTCCCGTGGTGGCCGAGGATTCCGCGAGAAAGAGATTCAACCCATAGAATTGCCCCATGTCGCGAATCCAATTTGACTTGAAGATCGACTTACCTCTGGCCACGGGCAGCGCGTGAAACGTCCCGATCGGCCGTTGCGCGTACTTTTGCAAGTTGTCGAAATAGGGTGTCTCGAATCGGTCGGCAACTCCATCGAGGATGCTCAGGTGCAGCTCGAGCGGCTCTTCCACCTGATAAAACACCCGTCGGATACACGCCGCCTCAATGTCGCCGGCGACTTTTTCCACCGCCCGGTCGCTCAACAAATAAATGTCCAGTTCGGGGCGCAGACGCTTTAGCCCCTTCCCGAGCGCCAAGCCGTACTGCCCTGAACTGGTGTTGACTCCGGTACTGGAGAGATTTGCCTCCAGAAATTCCCGCAAGATCGGGCTGTTATGAGAGGATGCAAACTGAAACCCCTCGGAGATAATTACGGCCTCGATGCTTCCATTCAGAATGGTCGCGAGTACCGCATCTTCAAAACTGTTGGCGAAAAGAGATTCGTAAACGAATTTGTCCTGGGGCCTCCGCAACCTCCGCAACTCCTGCGCCAGGTCGGACCAGCTCGCGGACCGAGCTGGACTCACGACCAGCACTTCGAAGTACGGACGATGAGTTATGGCATCTTCGGTTGCGGTAGGTAAGGTGCTTCCGAGGCCTACAGGAGTTTGGTCCTCACTTTCCCAATCGGAAAGATTCGAACGGTAAGAGTGAGTCAGGAGGGCAGTGCTGACAGCCTGCGTCAAGCGTGCCGTCCCGGTGGCGTCGCCCGAGGCAATGCGCTCCTCGAGCGTTCTTAGCAACGCCTGTCCCGGGTACGCAAAAAAATCCTCCCAGTGGCGCAGTTCCTGAAACGCGCCTGATACCGACGCTTGGTGTCCCTCTTTAGCAGATCCGTGTTGGCTTGTAGCTCTTTCCCAACTGCGCGCTTCTTGTAACAGCGAGCGCCATCGGTCGAATCGGGCCTCGGCACCTGTAAAAAATTGATCGACTCGCACATCTTGCGATTTTGCCGGGTAGCTCATGACGGGTCTCCTGCTCCTGGAATTCTTAAGCCAATTTGCATACGTCGAATGTTGCCTGCGTGCTGTATGTCTTCCTTACGCCTTCCGAAGACCTTCCAACCACGGCTTACAGACCGGATGGTTCCTTTTGCTTTGCGGGACCAATTCGTGCGGCGGGTAATACGGCCGTCACTTCCGCGGAAAACTTGACATTCCGTTGGAGACATTTGCCGATGTACGAAATGTGTTTTCACTTGTTCGTGGCGACACTAAGCGAGGTGCTTGACGACCTAAACTGTCAAAAGTGACAGCGCTCGTTTCAAACTGGAGACGTCATGATCCGGGCGCCTTTTGTCGCGCGTGCTGAACGCTCTACCCCTGGGCGCCGGGACGGTGAACCTTAGCCAGCAACGAGCCGCACGGGTCCCTGCAACCTTTCCGTTTTCAACGTCGGAACCTTGCGCGTGAGTGGGACTTCGGCAAACTCGGAGGAGATCTCGCGATGCCAACCTAAAAGCTAAATCGTACCGCCAGTTGTCCGACGCGCGGGTTTACGGCCGTACTGCTGATAACGCCGAATGTTGGAGACGAGAAATTAGTGTCAGGATTTGCAAATTGCGGATGGTTAAACGCATTGAAGAATTCGCCGCGAAATTCAACCCGTCCTTTTTCGTGCGGCCACGAGAAGGGAATTGCCTTCGAAATTGACATATCCAGATTCGCTTGGCCGGGGCCATTAACAATCCCCGTACCGCTGTTCCCGAACGCCGTTCCGATATTGTCCGCGCCAATCACCGGCGGAGTTGTGAAGCACGAAGCATCGAAGTAGCTGCTTATGTTGGACGCCGTCGATCCTGTCTTAACCAATTCACGTGTTGCGCATTTCCCGGAAAGCTGCGCCCGATCCTCGCTGATTCCAAAGACGTTGTTCGCATTCGTGTATGCGATGGTGAGCGCAGTGCCCTCCTGAATCGTCGCCACCGCGGCCAAATGCCAGTCTCCCAGCACCCTGCGTTTGATGCCAGCACTCGGGCTCGGTAAGTCCCATGTCAAGCTAAACACGAACCGTTGAGGCCTATCGATGCTCGCGCGTCCCCATCGTTCGTTTGGCGAATTTTGATCGCCCAGTGTCAGCGTATTTCCGGCCGAGGTTCCGTTGATGTCAGCGCCATCCGTATCCAGCGTCTTAGAGAACGTATAGGAAGCCAGAAACTGAATGCCATAGTTCAGTCGCTTCGTAATGCTGACCTCGAGCCCGTTGTACCACGAGCTTCCCGCAGACTCCATCTCGCGCAGAGCGTCCGGCCGTATTCCGGGGATGGGAACCCGTAAAGAAATGTTCGCCAGGGTATTGGAAGTCACACCGCGGATTGGTGCACTCGGAGTGGCGCTCTCCGCTTGGTTAAGAGAACGGAAGCGCTGCAGATGGGCTCCTCGCGAGCCTACATATCCGATTTCAATCAACCAATCTTTCTGCAATACCGTCTGCACATTCAGAGACATCTGTTGCACCATGGCCGGGCGAAATTCGGGTGCAAGAGCGTTGACCGCTATATTCGATGTCGGGGAATAGGGTACAAACAAAGGAAAGGAGTTGGCGCTAGGAAACGGCTGCTCGAAAGGCGCTTGGAGCGTAGCATCGGCATTCCCAAGTCCAGTGCTGATTCGAGTCAACGAAAATGGGGCGGCGATGACGGATTCCGTGAACGCTTGGGCGGGCGGCCGGGAATAGTAGATGCCATAACCGCCTCGCACCACCAACGCTCCAGTCTGCGGCAGCATCTGCCACGCAAAACCAACGCGAGGAGCAAATGTATTTTGCCCATCACCATAGGTTCCGAACGTATTGTTTGCGCGAATTACACCAGCTGGCAGTGGACCCGGAAAATTGGAAGCAACAATATAGCCGTCGAGACTTCCTGTGGGAGGAGGATCAGGATTGGCCCGGCTGAAGGCGAAGCTGGAGTTCCTGCCCATGCTGTCGCCGAATTGGCCGGGCCTCTCGTAACGGAGGCCGAGATTTACAGTAAGCGACCGGTGAACGCGGTAGTCGTCTTGCACATAACCCGAGAATTCCCAGGCCAGGAACCTACGATCCAAAAGCCCAAAAATGTCAGCCGACGTAAAGACATTGCCGAAAGTACCGGTCCCATTCCCGGCTGAACTGAGGCCAAGGAGAAAGTCCGGCCAGCTGAGAAATTGCACAAAGGACCCAGCGCCTTCGAAACTGATCGGAACGATAAGTCTCGTCACGGATCCACCGAACTTGAGAATATGCGGACCTTGCAACAGGCTGAAATCATCTTTCAATACGAAACTGTTCTGCGTATATGTCCGGGGAAACGCAGGGGCCATGCTGAGTGAGCCGAGAATACTCAAACTCGGAAGGGCATTGGCCTCATTCAATTCGCCTTCTGCTACCCCGACGTCGGACCAATGGAACGGAGCCTGCGCTCGTGTTGCGGTGCTTGTCCGAACAAAACCAAATTCAGCTTGATTCATGCTCTTGCTGTTCAATGTATAGGTATGAGTCATCGTGAAGACTACGAATCTCGAATCGCTGGGACTGGAGAACCCCGGCGTGTTCCCGCTGAAGTTCAGACCGTTGCCTGGAAAGGCCACGGTCTGGTCATCATCGGCAGTAAAGAATCTGGATCTCAGTTGGCTCTTTTCAGAAATGACGTAGTCGAAATTGAGCGAGAACTGGTCTTCGTCGAATCGACAGGGTTCGCTAAAGGCCGAGAAGCCCTGGCTGGCGAATGGGTTGGCGGTGTCCACCACCTGCGGCGTAGGAATGAGAAAACTGCCGTCGGGCAATTTGAAATTCAGCAGTGCCAGTGCCGCTGGATTGATATTCGATCCGTCCGATTTGATCGCGACCCCGCCTAGCTGCCCCTTCATACCTCCAAAGAGTTGTCCCAGAGCTTCTGCCGATCGGTCATTGGTCAGCGGAGGCGAGCTCAACGAAGCCGAACACGCCACGCGCGCTTGGCCGGCCGCCGCTCCGTTTTCTTGGCGAGTTCCTTGATAGGACCCAAAGAAGAACACTTTGCCCTTCTTGATCGGTCCCCCAACGGTAAACCCGAACTGGTTCTGACTGAGGCTGGGCCGTGGTTGCCGAGTTAGGTTCAAAAAGAAATCGTTCGCATTTAAAACGTCATTGCGCAAAAAATCGAACAACGTGCCGTGATAAGCGGCGCCGCCCTCTTTAGTGACCACGCTAATGACTGCCCCCGTGGCGCGGCCGAAGGAAGCGTCGTAAAGCCCCGTCTGCACTTTGAATTCTTGGATGGCGTCCGGGTTGGGAGCGGGAATACCACCGCTTGTCGCACCCGAACCCAACACGTCGCTGACACTCACCCCATCGAGTTGCCAATTATTGTCATACGAGCGTGCTCCGTGTACGTAAATCCCGTCGTTGGACTTTCCGACTTGCGCCAATGCAGACCCTCCGCTCCCGAGTTCTCCGGCGTTGTAGACGCCGGAGATTACGCCTGGAGAGAGCACAGCAATCTGCGCGAAATTTCTGGTGGCCAAAGGCAACCCACGGACAACTTGTTCGTTCGCGACCCTCCCCAGAGTCGAACTGTCGAGTTGAACCAGGACGGTACTGGAAGAAACTTCTTGGCGCTCGGCGTGCGCCGCGAGCTGTAAGTGCAGCTCTAGCCTGAGGGTCTCGGTTACGCTGACCTGGACACCGTGGAGAACGTAATCCGCAAAGCCTGTCTTGCTTGCGCTTATCTGATACGTTCCCGGTGGCACCAAGAGAAGCGCAAACTGGCCCTTCTCGCTCGATGTGAACGACCCGATCTCAGCCTCGCCGCCCCTCGAAAGCCGCACAAGCACTCCGGGCATCACAGCCCCGGACGGGTCCAGCACCAACCCCGTGATTGCGCCCGTCGATGACGTCTGGGCAGGCGCATTGCCGGCACTCATGTAAACCACACAAAGGATAAGACATATCCTTGACCGAATGCGCCAAGGGAAAGGCCACTTCATTCGTTTCAGCATGATCAGCGAGCCAGTCATGATTTCGGATCCATCACAACTGCGCTCATCGGATCGAAGGTTTACCCGGTCAATGACCGTAATTCAAGTAATAGAACTGTTAGATCTGACAGTCCATCGACGAAATGTATGTGATAAAAGGCTCGTAACAGGTTAGATTTTGGTGTCCATTTAGTACCCCCTGTATTTTCGAGTGTGTCTCGTCTCTGGTTTTGCGCCCCTTGGGTATGAAAAGCACGACCCGATCGTCGTTCCCCTTGCCTTACTGTCGCCAGTGGGGCTTTTGCATCGCTCCGCTACCCTGGCTTGTTTTGCTCCTGGGCGGTGTCTTGGTGCCGCCGCCCTCGACCGCCCAGCGGAAGCCGGTCCGCAGGGTCTTGATTGTGAATGAGGTGAACCCAACGTATCCGACAATCGGCCTGATCGATCAGGGGATTCGCACGGCGTTGGAGGATTCACCTTACCAACTCGAGATATATCGCGAATATCTGGACACAATTTTGTTCCCCGATGGTGCCATGCAACACGAGATACAAACCTTCGTCATCCGCAAATACAGAGATCGAAGACCCGACGTGATCATTTCTGTCGGTCCAGGTTCACTCAAGTTCATGATGGATTCCCACGACACGGCCTTTCCCGGCATTCCGGTGGTTTTCTGCTTGCACAACGGTTTTGTCCGAGGCATACCGGTCAAACGCCAGGACTTTGTCGGAATAGAAAACGACATTGCTCCCGCTGAGACGCTTGAGGCGGCCCTGAAGCTCGAACCCGAAACAAAGCACGTCATTGTTGTGGGTGGCGTATCGGCTTACGACCTCATGGAACAATCGGCAGTCAAGAAGGCGTTGAAGACGTATGAGGGGCGCCTGGATATATCGTATTGGACAGACTTTGCTATGCCCGACCTGCTCCAACGTCTCCAACACATACCAAGCCATTCGATAGTGCTTCTCACAACCGTGGGCCAGGACGCTGCGGGCACTCGCTTCGCTTCCAATCAGAGTGGTCCACTGGTCACTGACGCGGCCAATGCCCCTGTTTTTAGCCTCTTCGATGTTTATTTGAATCACGGAGAAGTCGGTGGCGACCTGTCGAATGTCTTCGAAGAGGGCCAGGTTGCCGGAGGCTTGGCCCGGCGCATCTTGGATGGCGAAAAGCCACGGAACATTTCCACCGCGAATGGCGTGATCACCTACATGTTTGATTCGCGGGCCTTACAGCGCTGGGGAATGATTGAAAAGAACCTTCCCCCAGGCAGCATCGTGCTGAACCGTCCGCCGAGTTTCTGGCGAGTGTATGAACGATACATCATTCCAGCCGTCGGTGCGCTCGTGGCGCAGGCTCTCGCGATTCTTGCTCTCCTTTGGCAGCGGGCAAAGCGTAGAAAAATAGCAGAAGAGCTGCGCGAAAGCCGGTTGCGTTTGGAAAGCATCATCGAAAACGCAATGGACGCCGTGATCGTTACTGACGAACGAAGACAGATTTTCGTATTCAATGATGCCGCGGAAAAAATGTTTGGGTGCTCCGCGTGGAATGCCATAGGAAACTCCATCGACCGTTTTATTCTCGAACCCTTTCGGGAGACGGACAGCGAAAACACCCCGAACTCTGGCGGCGCCGGCACCACCGTCCACACGATCGGCGTGCGGGGACTGCGCTCCGACGGCCAGGAATTCCCCATGGAAGCGTCGATCTCTCAGACGGAAACTGCAGGCGCAAAACTGTTCACCATCGTCATTCGGGACGTCACCGAACGGCAGTTGGCCGAGGAGGCTCTGAAGAGGAGCGAGCAGCGCAGCAGAGAGTTGGTTCTTAGCTCGCCTGTGGCGACAATGATTCTTCGTCAGCCTCAAAACGAAACCGAAATCATCAACCATGAGTTCACTCGTGTTTTCGGCTACTCCATCCAGGATGTACCCGATTTGGCGCATTGGTGGCGTGTCGCATATCCAGACGACACTTACCGTGAAGCGGTCAAAGCGGAATGGCAAGAGCGATTGATCAAGGCCACCATCGAAGGTGAGATCGAGCCGATGGAGGCCACAGTCCAATGCAAGGATGGATCCAACCGGATCGTCGAATTCCATTTCTCTTCTTTGGGAGATAGCTCCGTCATCAGCTTTGTTGATTTCACCGACCGCCAGCGGGCGGAAAATGCGTTGCGAGAAAGCGAAGAACGCTTCCGCCTCTTGGCCAATGTTGCGCCGGTAATGATCTGGATGACGGACCCGCACAGCTTGTGTGACTACTGCAATCAGACTTTTCTCGATTTCACGGGGCGCTCGTTAGAGGCCGAACTCGGAATGGGCTGGGTAGAAGGAATTCACCCAGACGACCGGCAAAACTGCTGGAGTGCCTTCGCGCGATGCTTCGATCTAAGAACGGCGTTCTCCATGGAATACCGCCTGCGACGGCATGACGGGGAATATCGTTGGGTCTTCGACATGGGAGTACCAAGGTTCAACGCCGACAACTCCTTTGCCGGTTACATCGGCTGTGCAATTGATGTCACCGCGCGCAAGCAGGCCGAAGAAGCCCTTTCCAGTGTCAGCCGCAGATTGATCGAAGCTCATGAAGAGGAACGCACTTGGATTGCCCGCGAGCTTCATGACGATATCAATCAGCGCATCGCCTTGTTGGCGGTTCAACTCCGCACCTTGAAACTGAAACTGCCTCCCAGGCAAGCGGAAGTCAGCCGTGTTCTCGAAGAGGTCTATGACCGCGCCTCCGAGCTCGGGAGCGATATTCAGGCTTTGTCTCATCGATTGCATTCGTCGAAGCTGGACATCCTGGGGTTGGTTGCGGCCGCCAAAAGCGTTTGCAGCGAGGTTTCAAATGAGCAGCAGGTCGAGGTTGTGTTTCAATCGCAGGGCGTTCCCCGGGATCTCCCGAAGGAAATCTCACTCTGTTTGTTCCGGGTTTTGCAGGAAGCCTTGCAAAACGCAGTGAAATACAGCGGCGCCCGCCGCTTTGAAGTCTCTGTGGCAGCCACACCGACCGAGATAGATCTCAGTGTTCGCGATTCAGGGATCGGTTTTGATCCGGAAGAAGTCGTCAGTAGCCACGGCATCGGTCTTACAAGCATGAAAGAGCGCCTCAAGCTCGTGGACGGATCGCTTTCCATCGAATCAAAGCTGGAACTGGGGACAACGATTAACGCACGCGTGCCGCTTGGCCAAAATCACAACTCCGCAAACGCAGCTGGATAGATCATTTATTCTCATTGTCGTTCGCGAGGGTAAACGGCTCTTGATACCGTTGCAGCATGGCTCGCACGCGAAAAGCCGCAGCATGCCTCCGTCGATATGAAGCGCCGCAGCGCAACTGGTGCATCGTCCGTTACCGGTGGCCTCACCGATGGACTGGTCGTGTGGTACCTTCCATTCGATCAGTCGAGGCCAACGCCCCGATTTTCGTGAAATAAGTGACGGTATTTCGAAGCCAGAGGACCGAATGGAAATTCCACTCTCACCACTGGAGTTCGCCCGGCGCGCGCGGCGGCTCTACGCCAAACGCGAAGCAGTGGTCGATGGTGATCGTCGCTCGACCTATGCGGAATTCTTCGATCGCTGCGATCGGTGGTCGTCAGCCCTCCAGGCAATGGGAATTCAAAAGGGCGACCGCGTCGCCTACATTGCGCCCAACACGCACGCGCACCTGGAAGGGTATTACGCGGTACCTCAAGTCGGCGCCGTGCTCGTGCCCATCAACTATCGGCTGACGCCAGATGACTTTGTCTACCTTCTCAATCACAGCGGCTCGCGGGTCGTCTGCGCTCACTCGGATTTCCTCGGCGCACTGGACGGTGTCCGCCATCGGCTGAAAACCGTAGAGCACTTTGTCGCACTCGAGCGCGCTCCTAATCGCCCAGACTCGAATCGGCAAGGTTGGGTGGACTACGAAGTGAGGCTCATCCATGCCGACCCCGCCTTCACGCAGCCCGACATCAAAGAGAGCGATCTCCTCACGATCAACTACACGAGCGGCACTACGGCAAAACCAAAAGGAGTCATGATCACGCATCGCAACGCGTACATGAATTCCATCGGCACCTTGGTCCACCATCACATGACCTGTGGCGATCGCTTCGTCTGGACGTTACCGATGTTTCATGCCAATGGCTGGACATTCGTCTGGACGGTCACGGCCGTCGGCGGCGCACATCTTTGTTTACGCCGAGTTGAGCCGGCACGAATTTTTGAAACAATTCGAGACGAGCGCGGAACAACGTTGTGCGCAGCTCCAACCATTCTGATCGGTATCGCTAATGCCGCGGAGGAGCTTCGAAGCGGAATTCCTCGTGGAATACGCGTGATCACCGCTGGCGCACCACCAGCAGCCGCCACCATCGAGAGGCTGGAAACCGAATTGGGGTGGGAACTAACGCACGTTTATGGGCTGACCGAGACGGCGCCGTTCATCTCCGTTTGCGAGCCACGCCCGGAACACGCTCCCCTTGCGTCGGGTCAGCGTGCGCAGATCAAAGCACGGCAGGGAGTAGAGCTAATCACTTCAGGTGAATTGCGTGTGCTCGACGAATCCGGCGAAGAAGTCCCGGCCGATGGCATCACGCCGGGCGAGATTGCCGTCCGAGGCAATGTCGTGATGAAAGGCTACTTCAACGACCCGGAAGCCACGGCCCAAAGTATCCGAGATGGTTGGTTTTATTCCGGTGACGCAGCAGTCGTGCATCCAGACGGCTACATGGAGATTCGCGATCGGCTGAAGGACGTGATCATAAGTGGCGGCGAAAATATTTCCAGCGTCGAGGTCGAAGCAACATTGCTGCGCCATCCCGCGATTCAGGAGGCTGCCGTCGTAGGCATGCCCGACGAACGATGGGGCGAAGCCCCGTACGCGTTTGTAGTCTTGCGTTCCGGATGCTCGGCGACGGAGGCCGAGCTCCGAGATTTCGTCCGAGGGCAACTGGCGCACTTCAAATGCCCAAAGACGTTCCGCATGGTGTCTGAACTTCCGAAAACCGCCACTGGAAAAATCCAAAAGTACGTCCTGCGTGGAAACCGGCCAGGAATCGCAACGCAGTAGCAAAGCCGCGAGAAGATCGGCTACAAATCCGCGTAAATTTTACTGCCGTAGCCATTCCCGTGAGCAAAGGGTATTCGACAGCTACACCGTGCGGGCTAGAAATGGATATCCTCTTGCGTATAATATGCGTATTGGTGTATATACAGTGCTATGCATCTAAGCTCTCTCCAAGCACTCGCCGACCCGACGCGTTTCAGCATCGTCGAAATCCTTCGCGATGGTGAGCTGACGGTGAACGACATCGTCGGCAACGTTGAGATCGACCAGTCCGGCGTTTCACGGCACCTTCGGATTCTGCACGAAGCGGGATTCGTCCAAATGAGGCCAGTGGGCCAAAAACGTCTTTACTCTCTCCGACCCGAGCCTTTCCAGGATCTTGACGCTTGGATTTCGACGTACCGCAGGATGTGGGAGAAGCGGCTTGATCGATTTGGAGAGGCGCTTCATGCAACTCAAAAAGACCGTTCAGTTCGGACTTCGAGGAAAGGGAAAAAGTAAATGACACAAAAACAACAGATGGGCGCTGACGGGACAACCAAGGGCAACAGACGGAAGATCACCATGGCACGCACGTATGAGGCCTCGCTTGAGGACGTTTGGAGCCTCTGGACGACAAAGGCAGGCATAGAGTCATGGTGGGGGCCGGAAGGTTTCACGGTGAAAGTCCATAAACTCGATCTCCGGCCGGAAGGCGAGTTGCTCTATGCAATGACGGCAACCGGGCCAGGGCAGGTCGAATTTATGAAGCGTGCCGGGATGCCTCTCACGACCGAAGCACGTTTAAAATATACGGAAATCAGCCCGATGCAGCGCCTCGCTTACGTTCATTTGGTCGATTTCATTCCCGAGGTGGAGGCATACGACGTTGCAACCGTCGTCGAATTGCACGCCGAACGAAACCGTGTCCGAATGGTCGTGTGTCTCGACGCAATGCACAGCGATGAATGGACGCAGCGGGCCGTTGGTGGCTGGGAGAGCCAACTCTCCAAGGTGGACAAGCTGTTCCGCCGAGTGGAGGAGTGAACCTACAGGTCGTTTCCGCGCAGCAGCTCAATCGCTACCTATCTTCCGGCGCTAGAGGGCGAAACGATTTAGCGTCTGCCTCAAAGCGCCGGAAGAACCAAGATTGGGCGGACGATGTTGTCGATTCCGGTCCGGCCATCCGTCGTACAGGTAAAGGGCGGGGCGATCGGCCCGCCTCAAGACGGTTCAAGGAGGACTCATGCCACAGTTTTTGGTTGCGATTCACCACCCCGAAGGCTACGACGGGACCCGCAGAGGGACCAGCGGGGGCTACCCAGTCGCTGAAAGGATTGTAGGAACCTTTCCCCTGTTGGTAAGAATCGCTGCGTCTTCGGCAATAAAACCTTCGCAGCGTTCCACAGGATTGCTCAGGTGAAAATCGAAGTCACGCCCGTCCTCCGCGGGTGGTCGATGCGCTTTCGTTCATTCTCCCGCGTGGATTTGGGATCGGCGGAACCTCAGGTTCAGGGAAGAACCGCCCACAGATTCGCCCACAAGGCCTAAAACTGCAAGTGCGCTTTTGTTATCGGATGATGGCTTGAAAGCATCCTTGTCGCGGTATTTTCAAAAGAATGGCGGGGACGACGAGACTCGAACTCGCGACCTCTGCCGTGACAGGGCAGTGTTTGATGTAATCGCTTGATATCAAACGGTGTCGGCGGGCATCTTTTGATACCACAAGGTACCGGATGTCACTTCTTATCGTCCCCTTATTGTACCCAGATTCTGCATAAATTCTTCGCTGCTCCCGTACTGCTTGACATTTAACGCGACGCAGTATAAGGTCGGATTGTGATTCAGTCCTTCCGCTGCGCCGACACCGAGCGCCTATTTCATCGAGAGTCTGTCCGCCGGTTCAAGGCTATCGAGCGCCAGGCGCTTAGAAAACTGGACATGCTAGATGCGGCGCAGGACATCCGGACGCTTTCAACACTGCCAGGAAACAGACTAGAGCGCCTAAGAGGGGACCGGAAAGGGCAGTACAGTATTCGCATCAATGACCAATGGCGCGTCTGTTTTGAATGGCGCGATGGGCATGCCTATGAAGTTGAGATCGTGGATTATCACTAGGAGACAGCAGGATGACAAAGAAACTAAAGCCGGTGCATCCAGGAGAAATTCTCCGAGAAGAGTTTATGGTCCCTCTGGGACTCAGTATGAACAGAGTTGCAATGGACTTGCGCGTCCCTGTGACGCGGATCGCCGATATCGTCAACGAGAAACGCGCAATTACCGCTGACACGGCCCTGCGTTTCGCGCGCTACTTCAACAACAGTCCGACGTTCTGGATGAATCTCCAAACGCGTTATGACCTGGAAGTCGCCGAAGATGAGATTGCCGATAAGGTTGAACGCGATGTGCGTCCTTTCGAGGCCGCGCCAGCAAGGTAGTTCAAACCAATGATTGGCCTGCTAGAAATGCAAGCAGCAGCGTTCGTGCTTCACTCGCAGACACACAACGGCATGAATGAGTCACATAGAAGAGTTCGGAGCGTCGAAAAAAACGGGATCAGTGCCACTCTTTTGGAATGAATGGCGGGGACGACGAGACTCGAACTCGCGACCTCTGCCGTGACAGTGCACCATCTATTGGTAACTACTTGAAACTACGCGGCACGGATGGCTACCAAAACCGCGCTTGGAACGCCAAGTAACAAATATTGGACCATGAAAGGACCAAGAAATGGAATCTGCCACTGCAACTCATTTCCACGCGATTAAGGACGGCGGCTGATCCAGTTCTGGTGCTTAAGTCCGGGGACGCGCTTGAACTCGCGTTCATTGTTGGTGACGAGAGTGAGCCCCGCGGATTTGGCGTGAGCAGCAATCCAGAGATCGTTGCCACCGATCATCTCACCGCGGGCCTCTAACGCTGCGCGAATCTCGCCGTAGGCTGTCGCCGCTTCCCCCGGCAAGGGAATCACCGGTAAAAAAGATACAAGACGCCCGAGAGATTCCAGAGCATGTGTGCGTTGCTGACTTCTCTCTGCGCCATAATGTAGCTCGCCATAGGTAACCACCGATATAACGGCGTCGCCATGCTGCATTTGGCGGAATCGCGTGGTCACTTCTGGGGGCCGGTTCTGCCGCAAATAGATGCAGATATTGGTGTCGAGCATATAGCGAGCGCTCATCAGAGACCTTTGCGGCGCTGTGGATGAGGGTCTTTGCGCTTCTTTGGAAACATGTCCGCTGGCAACTCGGCTAGCAAATCCAGTACGCGGACCATTCCGCCGGCTTTCTCTCGTAATACGATTTCGTCTCCGCGCCGGAAAATTTCAACTTCCGAGCTTTTCACGCGAAACTTTTTTGGCAGCCTCACGGCTTGGCTGTTCCCGGACTTAAATACGCGAGCGATGGCCATGATTTGCCCCCTCAGATATATATACACCAATGTATATACATTTGCAAGGGCCAAATCCCGAGGTTGGGGCCGAGCAGACGTCGAGAGGGACACGATGGGTTCAGTGAAATTCGGGGATTCTTTTAGAAAGAATGGCGGGGACGACGAGACTCGAACTCGCGACCTCTGCCGTGACAGAGCGGTAACAACAAGTACTTTCACTAACTTACAAGGCTACCAGGGACTGCCAAGTACTTGTAAATACGCCGTAGCCGAAGCAATCTCGGGTTGGAGTTCGGGTTGAACAGTAATGAAGTCGTGGGCGAGGACGAAAGTCTAATGGCACGTATGTGTGCCGATTTTTGGCTTCGCTAAGAGTGCTCTGCTTGGCTAATCTCCTCAGAAAAGGAATCTGAACCACATTGCGAGCAAGCATGAAAGGTCGAACCGAGTTGGCGATGAGGGTTCAGGCTGTTCTTTCTTTGCCGACTCAGAACGATGCAGAATACGTGGTCAACGCCGTGATCCAGAGCTTGGAGGCCACACTCCTCAATAATCTGGCGACGAACGGCTTTGCATTGAAACTCGGTCACTTCGGGAAGTTCAGTGTCCGGCACAAGCCGGGAGTCCTCCGGAAGATCGGTTTCTCCGGCCAGACTATCCAGACACACGCTAGGCGAAAGATCATATTTGTCGGGCTAGGGGCATTTCGAAAATATGAGCGAGTTGGCTGAGAAGGTGAGATTATAAGCCACGGCACTGAGAATTTCGCGGCAATGGTGACATAATATAACCCTTCTATTGTCAATGGTTTTAACAGCTTCAAGAAATTTTCCCATCGTTATTGGCAAATTTGAACCTTCCAAAAGTCCTCGATTGTGTAGAAAAACGTAGAAAGACGTAGAACGCAAAATCCGCGTTGACGCGTGATTGCTCCCGCGTTAGGGTCCGGACGCAATGCGTACGTACGGCTGACGACGAGCCTAACGACGTGAAAATCAGCTGGATCGAGGCAGGCATCTTCCAAACGTGCAGGGTCCAGGTGTTGACCCGGAAGCAATTCGGGCTCTGCTCACGGCTGGAAGTGGACGTGACGGTTTGGGCTGGAGTCCATGCCGGTCCTGCGTCAGCCATTCCATAACGCTACGCCTGAAAGGAGAGACATGCAGCACGCAGCAGACTTCAGGAAGTTCACCATTAGCGTAAACGACAGGACGTATGAGTTCAGCAAACTTGAGAACACACGCACTGGCGACCGGGCGCTCGCGTATTTGCTGAAAATCAAGCAGCAGGAAATGTTGGCGCTAAGAGAAGGCTCTAGGGGTTCACTCCAGTAAGCCCGATTCACTTCAGCAGACGAGTCCAAGCCAACCACGCCAGCGCCATTCTCATTGGCCTGTAGATGGTGAGACGGGTGCCGCAAGAGGCAGGATCAACTGACTAGCATGTTCTGCGTCATGGAAGACTTTGATGTGCGCCACGCGAGCATCCTCCAACCTCTCGTAGCCAATCCTGCCACCGGTATTGTAGTTTTTCTGATATGCGGCCGAATTGAACGGCGCGATAGTCAGTCGCAGTCGTGTTCCAGCAGGGATTCGCCGCGCCATCCAAAAGAACTCAAAGGGAATCTCGACGATTTGATCGGGCTTCAAGAGTTCCCGCTTGAAGAAGCTGTTGCGAAACCTCGCCCGCCGTATGTCTTCTCCCAGATGAATCGTTGACCCGTCCGGTTGAATCATCAGGATCTGAGCCCAAAGATCGAAATCCGGAGCATCAGATTGCACTATTAGCTTCAGCTTCATCTGCCCTGCGACTTCCACGTCGTGAGTGAATGGCTCGGAGTGAAAGACGATGGCTCGCTTCTGATAGTCCCGAAATTCGCTGGTCAAGCCTTCGTCGCTCAAATACCTTGCGACTTCGAGTTCAGGCAGCTCGTGAGGATCACTGACGATTGTTGCCTGGGGTTCCGCTGCCGCTGAATGTTCCACTAGGGACCCGGAATGGAAAACGTCCCTCGGCGTGCCTTCGGGCGCGGAAAGAAAGAGGTCGAAAGTCTTTCCAGAAGATGCTGCATCAAGTGATTTGGCCGACCGCCACTCGTCGGCTCCAAGCATGAAATAAGTCACCTTGTCGCGCAAAAATCCTGGACGAGGGCCGCGTCCGAGCACCCAGTCGTACCAGTCAGCGCGCAATTTGTTCATGTCAATGACCGCGGCTTCAGGAATGTTAAGCCCCAGGATTTCTTTTGCAGGATGTTGCGTCCCGCCGTGATCCCAAGGCCCAATCACGAGGTAAGCGTTGTCCACCGCCGTTGCCGGTGCGTCGGCCATGTAACGACGGTAGTACCGTAGCGCGCCCGGTTGATCGTCGTCGAAGAAACCCGTGGCCGTGAGCACGGGAAATGTCATCTGCTTGAAATCCGCTGCTTTCGGTTCGGCCACAAGATTGAAAGTTTCATCACCGACATGATCCATCCAGACGTTCAGCATCGGTTTCTTATCGCCATGTTCGTCAAGCATCCACCAATCGCTCGCTTCAACGCCAATCGCGGAATAAAGCTGTGTGAAAGGGTGATAGGCCGCGTACTCTTCGAGCATTTTTCCCATCCAATAGTCCTGATTGGCGACGAAACCTTCGTTATCCGAACGACCTGCGGTCATTCCCAAAATGACCGCCGTCCAGGCTTGAGGGATTCCGTTGGTATTCGGGATGTCCCACCCAGGATAGATCGGGACATAGGGAGCTATTCCGGCCAGATGCGGGGGGTGCTGTGCAGCTGTGCGCCATTGGGTCATGCCCACGAAAGAGCCGCCGTACATAACGACTCGCCCATCACTCCATGGCTGCCTGGCAATCCACTCTACAACGTCGTAGCCATCGCGCCCGACCTGCAGACCAAGATTGTCAGTCTTGACTCCTCCCGACTCACCTCGGCCACGCACATAGGCCTGCACGAATACGAATCCTCGCTTGACGAATGCGGTGAAGTCGCGACGCCTACCGCCATCGATGTCGTATTGCGTCAATTCCAGCACAGTAGGCGCTTTGCCTATGAGCTTATCCGGCTTCGATATCCACGCCTCAAGCTCCACGCCATCCCGCATTGGAATCATGCGGCTCATTTCGATGCTGTAGCCTGGACCGACCTGAGTCGCTCCAGAGGGCGTCGCGACTACTAGAGCAATTGTAAGTGCGGCCGTGGCCAGAACTCGTTTGCGCCAAGGTTCGATCATTGTTCTCCCCTGTTTTGTGTTGCTCACAACCTTCAGCGATTCTGAACCCAAAGCGTGAACTGATGCCAAACCGCCGTGTGCCCGAGGGGGCGCATCGAGAATTGCATGATGAGCAGAAGCAGCGTTCCGGAGATCGTGACGAGATGGATTTTCCTGCGCGACCAGAGGTCAAAGGCAATTAGAAGAATCGGAATAGCGTCGAGCATTCCGAAAAAGACGAGTGCACTCGAAAATACAAAGGGAAATGGCCAGCGGGCTAAGGCCGGACCCAACAGCGCGACGGTCCCCAAGATCATGAGACGCTTATGCGCGGGACCATCTCTGCGCGCCAGAAAACCCCAACCGACTAGGAAGGCGAACGTGGATAGTTGAAGAACATCGCCAGCAAACAAGGTGTCCAGTCCCATGGCGAAGACGGCATGTCGTCGCACTACGGCAATGAGTGTCGCGAATCCGAGAAGAACCATGAGAACCGCAAGAATGACCCCGAAAATGCCAAGGCGCATGTGCGAGCTGATGTGATGGGAGGAAACTAAAGCGATTTGCGCAACGAACACAAGAATCCAGCACGTAAAGATCGCTCCGTGGAAGTGGACAAGCAGACTTGGCAGCGGGGCATGAAACATGCCCGCCAAATAGTAGGTCCGGGCGAATCCGATGAAGACAGTCAAGAGGATAAGCCCGGCCATCGAGGCAAAGAAGAAATCGTCCGTGCGTTTGCGAATGGGAAGTGATCTGCTGGCAGCCATTTTTCACCTTGCACGAAAACTGGAATCTTCAGGTTCCAAGTCTGGTATCCCCCATCTGTCTCAGCCCTGGCCTACTCACTTACGCCGTGCCGTCGATTTCTTCCTTACTGAGCGGCCCTCCAAGCAGCGTCAAGCTGTGCCGTTCGAACTCCGCCTTGCGCGCTTCCTGATTCTTAGGGTCTGTGTCTTGCGCAACGGGCGACCAGTCCATCTCCATCAAGCCGGCGGGCGAATAGAGATGAATGGCGCCGCAGTGCTGTTCCTGTGCCACACTCCAGCGGTGTGGCACTTTCATCGGCATCAGCAAGGAATCGCCAGGTTTCAGGCGCATGCGCTTGCCGCCTACCTCGGCAACGAACTCGCCGGCCAAGATGTAAAGCCACTCATCCTGCTCGTGATGCACGTGAAGAGGAGCGCCGCGATATGGGTGGTGGTCTCCCGCAGGAAACGCAAAGACGGCGAGCCGCCCCTCGGAGTCGGACGAACGAACGACCTCGATGTCGAACATTCCTGACTGCGAGGCCGCGCGCTCGTCGGTGCCGTCGGATGTGCGGGTGTAGCCGGACCGCGGCAACACCGGCTGCCGGGCATTTCCGTTAGTGGTTGCCTGATTCACGTCGAAAACTTGTGAAACGGTCGCCGAACTCAGCGAGAATCCCTCGAATGAAGCGAAGGCACTGGCCGCAAGAAATGCTCTCCTATCCATTGATCCCCCTCCTTTGGGCAATGCTCCCTATTTCGAGTTGTCGAGACACTACCTCCAATTCGCCCTACTCCTGTTTCTTCAACGTCAGCACGGTTTTTTGATCTTCCTTTGCCGGCGGCCAGGTAGTACGCGTCAAAGTGTTGCCGTCCTCCGAAACTTCGAGGGTGGCGAGGTAAAGAGTCTTGTCACCAAGTTTTGTCTCGGACGTCATTTTTCGAGGCCCCGCAATGCGAAAGGCGGTCGTCATTCCCGGAGGCGACATCGGACTTTGCACCGCCATGAAGGTGCCGTCGGCGGGGCCAGCCCAGGTGTTGTCGATGGGATCAACGTAAATGTACATTTGACCTGGCGCGGGAAAGGCGATGGTCATCGTATCTGGCTCCTCTATCCTCTTCAGCACCTTCCAAGACCCCTCCAGGCCCGGCCCACCGGAGACTCTGGTGTATACGCTTGATCCTGTCGCCGTTCGATTTGTTGGATTGAACCAGGTGTAGGTTATCGTGAGCGTCTGTCCTTCAGCAGACAAAGCCAGATGCATTTTTCTAGTCACTTTGTCCCTGATTTTTTCCACGCAATCCCACGAAGATGGCCCCGTGCTGACCCAATCGACAGTCGAAGCTGGACGATCGGTCGGATATTCTTTTCCGTCTATTCCGAAGTCATATTCGCTGTTTCGATTGTTGGAATAGTGCTCGCCGCCTGTAGACAACTTCGAGTACGTGATGGTGCCAAGCGTGGGGACTGGGCTTTCGGATTTCCATGCTCCCGCAAACGGGCTTTGTGCGACCTCCGCGATCTTGGTGCCGTGAATTGTGACCACTCTCTTGAGTGGACCGCCGACTTCGCCCATTTCTCCGGTCTGTGTGAAGGAGGTTGCAGTAGTGCCTGACCACACTTCGTGCCAGGTCATCTTCTTGCTGGCTTGGGGAAATCCCATGTCGATCGTGAGCTGTTTTCCATCCCACTTCAGTGAGCTGTTGGAATAGGTACTGAAATCGCAGGCCGCGGGACCGGAATTGTTGCAAAGCATCCCGCGCAGACGATTCGTGTCCTTATCCCACCAATGAAACGCGATCAGATACATTTCTCCAAAGGGAGCGTGTACGTGCTCCTCTTCCATTAGGACGTACCCGCCGGGCCCGATTCGCCAATCCTCTTCGCCCGTGCCGCTACCTCCAGTTGGAGACATGCCGCCGGGCTCAAACTCGTATGTTGTAGACCAATTGCCTCCAAGTGTCCTTGCGAGGCTTTGCATCTCGGGTACCGGCGCCTCCGCGTGCGAATCCGGATCGCCTTCGACACTAAGCCCCGCTGGCTTGTTTTTGCGTGCTGCTGCCACCTTTGTGGCGTGAATCGTGAATAGTCGCTTCCGCTCGCCCCCCGGCGGTCCGTACTCTCCGGTCTGCGTGAACGAAGTCGCAGTGATATCCGACCAAACCTCGTGCCACAAAGATTTCTGGCTGTTCTTTGACATTTCGATTTCGTCGATGACGTACTGTTTGCCATCCCAGCTCATCGTGATGTCACTCTGCGCACCCTTTACATCACACGTGTAAGGGAGCAGGTTTTGGCATTCCATTCCTTGCAACGTCTTTGTGGTCTTATTCCACCAGATAATTCCCAGCATAAAGCCATCTCCCTGGGGGAACCGCAAATGCTCCTCTTCCAGTAATGTGTATCCGCCCGGACCTGCTCGCCAGGTTTCCTCTCCAGCGTTGACAACCCCGTTCGGCATAGAGGCGTCCGCTTCAAACTTCACACTGAGGGACCACTCACCCGAAAGTGCTTTTGCCAGAGACTGCAAGTCGACGGAAGGTTCCGGCGCCTTGGTCGGCGATTGGCCGCGCGCTCTTGCAAAGCAGGCAACCCAAATGGTCAGAACACCGATTAGGATTAGCCCGATTCTCAGCATCGTTTTCATCGAATTCTCCCCTTCAAATATCTGATGGAAATTCCCGCCAATCCACGCCCGCAAGCCCGCTGAATCAGAACTGACTTCCATTTCGAGCACATAGACAGTCTTCTCACCGGCTCAGCCAAATCGTGAATCTGAGCCAAGAATCAGTGACGCCGATCATCATAAATGCCGGAAAAGATGACAAGACCGCAGCTCCGCCCCAGCTAAAAGCAGGATGCAATCGTCTGTGTTTGATCGTGTCGTACTGGATGCACGCGAGCGGCGGAATTTCCGAAACCGCGACCAATCCCAAAATCCGATTGTGTCCCACACATACGGAATGCGTCCGATGGCAGGCAGAAGGATGCTGCAACAAGCTAGAACCATAAATCGTTTATGAAAATCCGGGCGCCTCCTCAGATAGAGCGCAATCGCAACAAGCACCAAGAACATGAGGTTCGTTCCGAAATCCATCGCCAATGGACGAACGCCTAAGTTTGTGAACGAGGCCGGATTCGCCAGATGACTTCTTCTTCCCGCATGAATCGCAACGGTCAAAGCTACGCCCGTGCACAACGGCGCGAGAATCGCACCTAGAATACCCAGCCGTTGATGTAGATCGACTCGATCCGTGGCTACAAGCCGCGAATGCACAAAAAACAGGACGAACCACGACGTAAAAAGGAATCCATGCAGATGAAGCAAAAGTGGGAGTGGGCGGACCTCGAATATCGGCCTTAAGTAGTACGTGCGAGCGAATCCCGCAAAAACAATCAGGAAAGCGCAAGCGTGAAACCAGAGATAGAACCGGCTAGCGAGGCGGCTCGGAGTGTTCGCGGGCAAATTCATCAGAGCACCAACCATTTAGCGAATTGGATCCAAACCGCGCTCTTGCTCACAAACATAAGCGTGGGGTTCACCAGAAGGAATGTGATCCCTCCCCATAAGAATGCGGGATGCAATCTGCGAGTTCGGATGGTGTCGTAAAGGATGAATGCAATCGGAACCGAGTCGTGGGTTCCAATAATTCCCCACAAGTTCAGAGTCTGAATAAAATGCAGCGGAATCCGAGTGATCGCCGCGCCAAGAATGCAGCACGATCCAAGAAGCATCAATCGCTTGTGAATTTCTGGGCGCCGCCGCAGTAGCAGAGCAACACCAACAAAGCACCCGAAAGAAAACAGCCCACCGAACAGCATGAGAGCAAGGAAGCTCAGAGCTGCATTCGAATGCGGGTCCGCGAGATAGTCACGCCGCGTAGCTTGAATCGCCACTGCCGAGCTAACCCAGAGAACCAGAACAGCAAGCACCGCTCCAAACGCACCCAGCAGACGATGCAGGTGAACTCGATGCGCTGCGACAAGCCTCACCTGAACGAAGAACAACACGAACCAGAGTGTGAGAATTGCTCCATGGAGGTGCAGCAGAGTCGGAAGCACAGGAGTGGCAAAGAAAATCTTCAAATAATACGTGCGCGCAAATCCTGCAAGGACAAGCAGCAGCGCCACGCTGGCGGCCCACGTAAAGTATGAGTTGCGCAAGCTGGCGACCTGAACATCGCTCTTCATTGCTGCTGCTTCCGCTGCACGGATTGCCAATTCTCGGCTATCGCACAGTCGCCGCGATCGCTCCGCAACTTGCGCATGTTCTCTGTGGGGTCTTCTGCGGTTGGCTCTGGCGGGCCAGAAGATGAGACTCGTCCTTCGGGTTTCTCTCGAATGGAATCCAAGTAGGACGGAGGGATCAGAAGATGCCTTCGCGGGTTCACTCGGTTCTCCCTTCCGATTCGGCCGTCGGAACTATCCTGCAGACTCTGAAAATTCGTGCTACGCGAACCGAGGCATGCTCGCCGCACTCACAGCATGCAAACTCAAGCATCACAAGAAGGTCTTCGCCAAACGTTAGGACAACGCGCTGACAGCGAGCGAATTCCTTGCCGCAACGGGCTCGGCTCCCGCTTGTGTCGAGATCCGCGGATGTCACTTGCTGTTCCACTAGCGTCACCTCTTGCATAGCCCCGAACTTGCGCCACTTTGCGGGGCATACTTCCGACCGTCAATCTAACTGCCAGCTAAGCTTGAGCTAACCGCGAATTTGTTTTGTTTCAGTGGGTTGCAGAGAGTTGCTAACTGGTGGCTCGATTCTGAATGCCTGTGATACCCTCGCGCGCATGGATAATTTCGTGGGTGCGAACTCTCTGCCTCCGACTGGCCCGCACGCACGCTATCGCTTTGGGCTGTTTGAGCTGGACCCGTCAGCCCGGCGGCTAGTCCGGCAAGGAAACGAAGTCCGCGTTCAAGACCAACCGTTTCAGTTGCTGGTCGCTCTCGTCGAGCGAAACGGTGAGATTGTCACGCGCGAGGACCTCCGGCAGCGGCTGTGGACAGGCAATACGTTCGTGGACTTCGACAAGAGCCTCGGTGTTGCGCTGACGAAGCTAAGGGACGCGATAGGCGACAGCGCCGCAAGTCCTACATACATCGAAACCGTGGCGCGCCACGGTTATCGCTTCATCGCTCCCGTCGAGCGAAATGGAACACCTGCAGCGCAGCCGATCTCTGCGATCGCCGAGACCATAGAGGCGCCACATGAGCCGCCAGCCGTTACTGAGCGGGTGCTTCCAGTCATTCGGGTCACCTTAGCACTGGTGCTGATCGTGGCCGTTAGCGGCGGATTGTATTGGTACTATCGGCTGCGACCTAAGCTTGGCCAGCACGCCGCAATAATGGTCGGAAGCTTCGTGAATCTCACGGGTGACGCTGCTTTCGACGGGTCGCTTGAGCAAGCCAGCGTCGTCGAGTTGTCACAGTCCCCGTTTTTGACAATCCTGCCGCGGAAGGCGCTTCGCGATGGATTGCAGAATCTGGGGCGTTCGCCCGATGAGGCTCTAACCCCCAGCCTCGAGCGCCAAATCTGCCAGCGAGCCAACGCGGCAGCTCTGGTTACGGGCTCTATTCATCGCTCGGGCAACACCTATGTCTTGTACCTGGAAGCAGACGCCTGCACTGACGGCGGCGTTCTCGCGACGGAAAGGGTTACACTGTCGCGAAAGGAAGATGTTTTGCCAGGAATCGACCGAGCCGTCGCAAGCTTGAGGCGCAAGTTTGGCGAATCTGGCGAGTCTTTGCAGAAACATTCGGTGCCTGTCGAGCAGGCGACGACCGATTCGTTGGAAGCGTTGAAAGCGTATCAACTCGGGTTGGATCTGCGGTCGAGAGGGAAAAACCAGGAGGCCATCCCGGTTTTCAAGTCTGCCATCGCCCTGGATGACAAATTCGCAATGGCTTACGCTCAGCTCGGGTCTAGCTATTCCAATCAGGGGGAAACCGAGGAAGGCGCAAAGTATTTCCGAAAGGCTTTCGAGTTGCGTTCACGCACCATTGAGCCAGAAAGACTCTACATTGCGGGAAGGTATTTTGACATCGTAACGGGCGAGCTTGAAAAAGCGATGGAGACTTATCGGCTGTGGGCTGATTCCTATCCTAACGAATGGCGTCCACTAAATACTTTGGCAAACGATGCCCTCCTCCTTGGCCGGTATGAAGAAGCAATTGAAGCTTCACGGCAGGCACTGAGGCTGAATCCCGACCAAGCGTTCAATTATGAAATTCTCGCAAGCGCACTCCTGGCCCTTAATCACGTGGACGAGGCGAAAGGCGTCGCGAGACAGGCGGTATCCCACGCCAGAGACGACGGAGGTTTGCATCTGCTTTTGTTTGCAGCCGCAGTGCTGCAGTCGGACCAGACCGCTCTGGAAGAGGAACGCAAGTGGTCGGCCGGGAATCCCGACGACTCGTCCATACCTTACGGTGAAGCAGAGTATGCTGCTGCGCGAGGCCAAATGAAGCGGAGCGCCGATCTTTTCGAGAAAATCGCGCAGCAGCAAATTGCGGCCGGCGTTCCCGGCTACGCGGCAAATCTCTATGCAGACGAAGCATTGATGCACTTGCAGATGGGACAACCTGAAGAGGCCATCAAGAGCGCACAGAAGAGTCTGAAGAGTGGAAAGACGGACATCAATCTGGGTCTGGTCGCCGCCGTCTTCGCGTGGAATGGCGACTCGAATCGGGCAACTGCTGTGAAGCGCGATTTCGACAACGAATACCCGATTTCAACCTATAACATGAGCATTTTTTCACCGATGATGGCCGCAGGAACCGCCATCCACCGTGGAAAATCTGCCCAAGAGATCAAGAACCTCATGACCCCGGCGGTTCCCTATGAAGTGGGCGGCACCTCGAATTTGACTCCGGTCTACATGCGTGCAGTGGGGTGTCTGAAGGGCGGTTCACCAAAGGACGCATTGGTCGAATTTCAAAAGATACTCGATCATCGAGGAGTGGATCCTTTGAGTCCCTCCATAGCCCTCTCGATTCTCGGTGTTGCACGCGCCTCTGTTTTGCTCGGAAGAACAGAAGACGCCCGCAAAGACTATGAAACCGTCTTGCAATTCTGGAAGGAAGCAGATCCCGGATTGCCGATCGTTATTCAGGCCAGACTGGAATACGGCGAGACGCTGAAGCGTCGTGGGCAATAATTGATCGAGTTCCCTCCAGCGATTGGTTGGTCACTGCTAGGGCGTTTATCGGGCACTTGGAGCCGCGGGCGCCGAGAAAGCAAGTCTCGATCCGGTAAAGCGTAGACAGCCCACGGTTTGGCTACCGTTCCCACCAGAATCTACGTTGTTCAAAGTCCAACGCGATTTTGTGGAACTGAGGACCTCTGACACCTAAGACGCCGTCGAAATCGTCGCCTTCGTCTTTATGGTCATCCAGTACGAAGGCAAACTGAACACCGATTGATTCTTTGCCAAAGTAGACATCAGGAATGCGTACCTTCCTGCGTTGAAAGGTTCCACTCACATCCGATACTGTTTCCAGTCCGAGAAGCTGTAAGGCGATCGCCTCTGGAACTCGACTTTGAAACAGCATCAGGTCTGGACCGCCGGTGTCGACCACCAGACGAAGCTGCCGATTCTGCAATCGCGCTCGAATGGTCACGACAGGCACTTCGGTATCGAATGGGGCGAAAAAGGTCAGGGGATCCACCGGGCCGAAAATCATTTCCCTGGTTCTATAGTCGATGGCAAAACTGCACTTCATGAGCACATCCAGACCTATGATCCCGTCTACCTTGTGGCCTAGAATTTTCTGGAACCCGGAGAGGTCCTGAGCCACAACCGGAAGGGACTCAACGCGAACCGGGCCAAGAACCAAGGACGGCAGGACCAGGAGGTGCGCGTTCAAACTTGTCTTCGATAGGTTTACTCTACTGGATTGTTCGGGTAACCCAAGTTTCTGGGCGATTTTTTGATCGATCACGCTTGGATAGGCTCCTGTGTCCACCTCAAAGGTAAGCTTTCGAAGATTGCCGATGGATCCTTCCACAAGGACCAGGTAGTCCCAATACAAGTGGATCGGGATCTTAGTGGGGACATGCGCGAGCGAGAATGTTTTCTCTGGCGCGGGATCCCTTGGGACATTGGTCGTTTGGGACCAACCGACTTTCGGGTGTGACAGCATTACGACGGCCAGCAAGGAGCGGGAAAAAAACAACGAGTTCACGGCGTTCACCTCCGGGCTTCGGGTGACGACGACCGTGAATTACAGCGACAGGTACCTCAATGGACGCCCGATCGATTACTGATTCATTTCTGCTGTATTACCTATACTATTGAAACTAAGCCGTTTAGATGGCTCGGTTGGAACAAGCCAGCAACGGTGCTAGAGTTCGGGCTCACAGGCTGGGTGATCCACATGGACAACTCCTACGGTCCCGCTCGGGTTGTTCGTTTCGGCGTCTTCGAAGCGAACTTGCAGACCGGGGAACTTCATAAAAATGGGGTCAGTGTCCCATTACAGGGTCAACCATTTCAGGTCTGTGCCATCCTGTTGTCACACCCAGGCGAGTTGGTCACTCGGGAAGAGCTGCGTCAGAAGGTGTGGCCGGAAGATACCTTCGTAGATTTTGATCAGGCTCTGAACACGGCGATTGGCAAGATTCGAACCGCGTTGGGAGACGACGCCGAAAATCCAAGGTTTGTGGAGACCCTTCCGCGTCGCGGGTATCGGTTCGTAGGCACACTGGATAAATCAAGCCCGCAAGCCCCCGAAGCGAGTGTTTCGCGACGGCAGTTTGCAGAGACCAGGGTACCGTGGACTTTGGCTGGAGTCGGGCTAACCCTGATCGTCTTGCTTTCCGGAATTGGAGTTTCCCGGTTCTCGCGAAATCGTGGTGAGGTTCGGCTGCCTCCGATGGAGGTGGTGCCACTGCTTGGCCTCTCGGGTTATGAAAGCGAAGCCACCCTTTCGCCCGACGGCACGCACGTCGCCTTCGCCCTTCGGGGCACGAAGAATCCCGGGATTTACGCCGCCGCGGTCGGGGGCGAGAGGTCGTTGCGATTGACTAGCGACTTTCACGACGCTTGCCCAAGATGGTCACCGGACGGACGACAGGTCGCGTTTTCCCGAATGTTTTCCGACGGATTTGATTTTTATGTGATCCCAGTGTTTGGCGGTACCGAGCACAGGTTGTCGTCATGGCCGCGGGAAGGGCATCAAATCTCTGCGGTTCCCCGATCGCGCGCGATTGTGCGGTGCTTTGACTGGTCGCCCGATGGCAAAGTTTTGGCTTTTTCGAACGGCCAGCCGGACAAAATTCACGCTTGGATCACTTTGCTCTCACTCGGTGATTCCACCACACGGCCGCTTACGTCACCACCAAGTCAGAATCTCGATTATGGTCCGGCCTTCTCACCCGACGGTTCGACCGTGGCTTTTATCCGAGGAATTGCTGCCGGCGTGGTGGAGGATCTTTATGTTGTGCCTACTACTGGAGGCACGCCAAAGCGCCTGACCTTCGATAACGCCTGGCTAAATGCGCCTCCCGCTTGGACTCCGGACGGCCGCGACATCGTGTTCACATCCCTGCGTGGCGGCTCCTGGACCCTATGGCGGGTATCCGCTTCTGGAGGAACACCGCGGCCAGTTCCCGGTGTCGGTACGAATGCGGTGTTTCCTTCGATCTCCCCTAAAGGCAATCAGCTCGTCTACCAGGAGAGTTCTGGCAAGATCAACATCTGGCGTTTGAACCTCAGAGACGAAAAACATCGCCAAGGCACGCCTGCGATTGTCATATCGGAGAAAGGCGGGAACGGGAGGCCGCACTTTTCACCGGATGGAAAGAGGATTGCGTTCGAATCGTCTCGCTTGGGGTATTCGGAGATTTGGGCTTGCGACAGCGACGGGTCTAATTGTGGGCAATTGACTTCGCTACACGGCGTCGCCGGCGCGGCACGGTGGTCGCCGGATGGCCGGTACGTCGCCTTCGAGTTTCGTCCGAAAGAACACAGCGAAATTTATCTTCTCGAGATCGCGGGCGGCGTGCCGCGGTTGTTGACCACATTACCAGGAGCAGATAACGGAGGACCCAACTGGTCGCAAGATGGGAAGTGGATCTATTTCTATTCCGACCGAGGTGGCGGGGGGCTTCAGTTATGGAAGATACAGGTCAACGGGGGATCTCCAATTCAGGTAACCAAGAACGGGGGCGTCTTTGCCGCAGAATCAGCCGATGGCCGCTTTCTTTACTATTCGAAGTTTGAAAGCGCGGGTATCTGGAGGATGCCATTGAGCGGAGGGCAAGAACTCCACATCGTGGATTCGCCGGCGGGTGATGCTTGGTGGGACTGGGCACTCGCCCGGAATGGAATCTACTTCTTCGACGAATCGAACAAAGGGGCTAAAGCGGGCGTGAAGTTTTTTGATTTTGCGACGGGCAAACAAATCTCCATCTCCACCGCGGACAGTTCAAGTTTCGGCTTGGCCTTATCTCCTGACGGCAGGTCAATTCTCTACGCTCACTACGAGGCGGAGTCGGATGAATCCAACATCATGCTGGTGAAAAACTTCCGCTAAGAGTCCCGCGGAACTGAGCGTTCATCAGATATCACCCGTCTCGACACCGCCGGCAACTCCCGATAAGTCGGGTGATTTCAATAGGTCGATGCAACACTCAACTCGAATCCACAAAGCCCCGAAAACAAACGCTAAAATCGCTCGCTAGGGTTAGATCAGTCGGAACGCCATCCTGGCTAGGTTTTACCGAGTACAGCCAAACGGATCGGTTGCACAGGGAAAGTGTTGTCGGATCAACTGATCCGATGGTGTTGCATCGACCGTTTGAACCGGCACGCGTAACCGGACAACTGAAAACGCGGATTACCCCAGGCGTCACGATGAAGTGACCCATGCCCTGTGTCTCCGTTCCACAAGCCTTCTGTAAAAATAATCAAAACAAGTATCCCGAAGCTCCGCTTTGAATGGCGGATTTATTTTGTGCCCAGCATGCTAGCAACTTGCATTTTCGGCGCTAGCTTTTTCCACGAGGTAAGACAAGTGTCCGATACACAAACTCACTTTTTTGTTCGGATGCCCGTTGATTTGAAAGTCGCGATCAAGCGCGTAGCGCAGCGCCACGGTCGTTCTACGACCAAAGAGGTTCAGAAAATAATCGAGAACCACGTCGAAAAATACGAAAGCCCGGATTCACGAGACGCAGAACTCGTTGGGCTGTCCAGGTAATCGCAATACAAAGAAGCCAAAAACCACTGTAGACGTGATCCGCACTTCACTAAAAGCACTCACTCGCTTCGATTCCCGCGAACGGACAAACCTTGTGCCTCCGACAATCCGACAAGCTCGTGGACTTGATCATAGTCGGGTACGTAAGCTTCAACAATTTGATATTTGCCCGGTTTAACGGGTGTAACTTCGACGCTCCCACGCCAAGTCTCTTCTTCGCCCGGTTTAAGAAACAGGAATTCATTCTTCAAGCGTTCAGACGGTGGTGGTGCGGGACCTGAAACGGTCGGCCACGCCAGCGTGACCTACGGTCTCTGCATTCTTGCCATCTAATGCGGATTTTTTGTAGCGGATGGGGGCCTCGGAGTTATCAGCAATTTTAGTAATTTGCCTGTTACTTTTGACAGTGGTATCCAACCCCACCAGACGCGTAAACCTCTGCCGCGATCTTTGCGTTCAGGAGGGATTCCATGCGATTGGCTGTCATCTGCCTCGTAGCGTCCGTCGCGTTCCCTTCAACAAACCGAGCACAGGGCCCGGTTTTCGAAGTTAGCCAGGAAGGAAGCACGGTTCAGTTTTCCGTGAAAGCGTCGGTGGCCATCGCTGGCAAATTTGACAAGTGAGAGGCCACGCTCACATTTCCGTCCACGGATGTCGCGACAGGCGTTTTGGACATCAAGATTCACGCCGCCAGTGTGGATACCGGAAGTGGGATGAAGGACGACAAGTTGCGGGGCAAAGACTTTTTCAATTCCAAGGATGATCCGTACATCACGTTTCACTCGGACAAAATTGTGGAGACCGGCCCGATCACCTTTGAAATGACAGGAATGTTCACTATCCGGGGGGCGATGCGCGTTTTCGCTGAGGAGTGAACGGAGGCGGGGAGTTCTGCGCGCGTCCGGTAAAGCGCTAGCGTTAATCAGGACTTGGTGCGATCCTCCCAGTCGACCCAGTCTACAGGATGCGTCGCAAGGTAGGCATTCACCGCTTCGCCGAGAGTTGCAAAGAAGGTTTGTTCGCCAAAGCGCGTGAAGAGTCCGAAGCGCCTCAGCTTGTCCTTGACCGGATCCTTCATCTCCGCAAAGCACAATTCGATGCTGGCGGCGTGCAAGGTGTCATCTAGCTCGGAGAGGGCATCGGCCGCAGTGACATCGACACTCGTGACCGGTTCCGCCGCGATTACCACCCAGTGCAGTGGCGTGGGTGATTTAGCAACAGCATCCAGGACGCGTTGGCTAAACAGCTCGGCGTTCGCGAAAAAGAGGGGCGCATCCCACCGGAACAGCACGAGGCCAGGGATCTGCCGTGCCTCTGGATGACGGGTTATGTCGTGATAGCCCCTCAGACGTTCGACGCGGCCAAGCACTGCCGAATGCGGACGCCAGCCATCCCAAAGGAACTCAATCACTGCAATCACGATTGCGATGGTAATGCCCGGAATGGCGCCGAACACAGCCACACCTGCGAAGCAGGTCATCGAGAGCCAGAACTCCCAGCGCTGGATACGATAGATGCGGCGCAAGTCGGACACTTCGAATAGACCGATGGCCGCAGCGATGACGACGGCTGCGAGGGCGGGGTGCGGCAGATCCTGTAGAATCTCAGGCGCGAAGACTAGCAGAAGAGCGATGGCAAGTGCGCCCACGACTCCAGTCAACTGTGTCTTAGCACCTGCTGCCTCGGCCACTGGTGTCCGCGATGAGCTGCTACTAATCGGGAAGCCCTGAAAGAAAGCCGAGGCAAGGTTGGCGAAGCCGAGGCCCACCATCTCTTGGTTCGGGTCAACCTGCGTTCGCAGACGCGTAGCGTAGGTTCGAGAAAGCACGCTCGTGTCGGCAAATGAAACGAGCGCGACGGCAATTCCGCCCAAGAGGATCGATACCCAGTCTTCGACGTGGACAAAGGGAAGCGTTAGCGAGGGCAATCCGCGCGGCAGGGGACCAAGCACGGACACGCCAGCACGAGTAGCGAGGTCGAAGGTCGCGACTGCGACCGTGGCCGCGACGATCGCGATCAGAATACCCGGAAGGCGCGGTTTGCCCTTCAGCAACAGTATCAGAACGAGCGCGCTGGCTCCTATCGCGAGTGCCGCTATGTTTGTGTTCCCTTTGAGGACCTTGTCGACGATTCCCCATACTTGGCGCAACGGTCCCTTTGCAGTTACAGAGAAGCCGAGGAGCTTTGGAACTTGGCTCAGCAGTACTGTCAGTGCGATGCCGTTCATATAGCCGTAGCGGATAGGCTTTGAAAGCAGCTCTGTGACGAAACCCAAACGCCCCAGCCCCGCAGCAATACACACGACGCCAGAGACGATTGCCAACATCCCTGCTAGTGCCACCGCACGTTGTGGCTCTCCAGCCGAAAGGGGCAGCACGACGGCCAGGATCACTGGCGCAAGCGCAGAGTCGGGACCCAGGACAAGAATGCGGCTTGGACCAAACAGAGCGTACGCGAGCAACGGGACGATGGTCGCGTAAAGGCCGTTGATACCTGGCACACCGGATGCCTGAGCATAGGCGATGCCGACGGGAACGAGCATCGTGGTCATTACCAGGCCCGCGCCAAGATCGTCCCGCAGCCAAGACGACTTGTAATGACGCAGAGTGTCCAACCCTGGAAACCAACGTATCCAGCCGGTTCGACTTACTGGGGTAATGATGCGGCCAGGCTCTGTAGCTTTGGAGGAGAGCGATTCACTCATAGAGGCTCTAATCACTTTTCGACGGACGAACCTGGTAGGCCAGGAGCGTTGGAGATTACTTATACCACTGGGTGATTGCCTTGTCAGCGCGGGGGAATGGGTCTGAGCTGACCCAGGGCAGAGATTTATGGTCAAGTTCTAACAAGTTGGGTTACCGTACATCTCTAACAATGTCGGCCCTGTCAAATACTTTTTGAGCGTACTTCTCCGTTCACTCCGAGTATAAGCATCGATGGGAAGCCGATTCCACTCAGGGGGAACGACCCTAACGCACCGATTCATCCCGGCCTGCATGTTGGTCAGCGCCTGTTTCCGTTCGCATCGTCAAGTGTTTCTCCAGGAGGCTTCACCTTTCGGACCGCCCCGGTGGGTCAAACCGTATATTCGTTCGAAGGCCGATTTGGCCGTGAGAACGTCGATGTCATATCTAATGTTCCTTACCTTGCGGGCGTACTAACGGAGAGACGCAACGGTCGGGTTGTGTCGAAGAAGAAGGTGCACTTCGGGCACGCCGTGATTCTTTAGCAGCGAAAGTCCGGCTGTAGGTCAGCTGCGTCATCGCCCTGGTGCGTCGCAAAATCGGAAACTTGAAATCCACTTGATTGCATAACAATGTCGGCTCCTCGACCCGAGTAGACTGTGGTTTATCGACGACCATAGGTTCGGGAAAAGGAGCCGAACATGATGATTATAGGCGTAGATTACTACCCGAGCTTTCAGACGATTGCATTTTTAATGGAAGAGACGGGTGAGTGTGGCGAACAGGAACTGAACCACAGTGATGGACAAGCCGAGAAATTCTATCGAGACCTACAGCAGCGAGGAATCAGCGTACGGATAGGGATGGAGGCTACCGGATATTCACGGTGGTTCGAGCGGTTACTGGCTGAATTAGGTTTCGAGCTGTGGATCGGCGATCCCGCACAGATCAAGGCCAAGCGGGTTAAGAAGCAGAAGACCGACCGCAATGATGCTCGACTCCTGCTCAGGCTGATGCTGGAAAACAACTTTCCGCAAATCTGGGTACCGGATCCGGAGAATCGGGATCTGCGACAACTGCTGTGGCACCGTCATCGGTTGGTGCAGATGCGTACACGGATCATGAATCAGTTACAGGCCTTGGCCATGAACGAGGGTTATCGCTGGAAGAAAAAACTGTTCAGCGAACAGGGACGAGCGCAATTAGAAAAGCTCTGGTTGGCGCCTTGGGCCAGTCGACGCCGACAAGAGTTGTTGGAGTTGCTGGACCGTATGAATCCGACGATCGAAGAGCTGACAGCCGCCGTCGAGCGAGAAGCCAGGAAGCGGCCCGAGGCTCTGCGACGGATGACCCATCCCGGTGTTGGTCCGCTTACGGCCCTGGCCTACGTGCTGATCATCGGAACTCCGACTCGGTTTGCTCGTGGCAAGCAGATCGGCACCTATGTGGGGATGATTCCTAGTGAGGACTCCAGTGCTGGCAAGCAACGGCTGGGGCACCTGAGCAAGCAAGGCAGTTCCTTGTTGCGTTTCTTGTTGGTGGAGGCGGCTCAAGCAGCCGCGCGAAACCATCCTGACTGGAGACGTCGGTACATGCACCTGGCGATGCGTCGACACAAGAGCATCGCCAAGGTAGCGATGGGACGCCGGCTGGCGATCCGGTTGTACTGGATGTGGCGGAATGGTTGTGAGTATACGCAGTCGTTAGAGTTCGGTCCGTACGCGGGAAAGCTCGTTACCGTCCATGACGAGAAGTAGAACGCCGTGCACTTGATTGGGCATCCCGCTCCCTGAAAAGGGAGTTTGAACTCGTAATCATGGTCGACGTTTTGATCGAAGAGATGGCTAGGTCGGACTGAAGCCGACCGCTAGATTACAAACGAGCCGTAGTCGTCGATGCAGAGAAGAAAGAAAAAGAAAGAAACGAAAGAGACAAACTCTTCCAGGTGAAAAGAAAGAAGTGTCTTTAAAAATAGTTTGACAGGGCCGACATTGTTAGAGATGGATGGTAACGGCGTTTACCAGGACCTAGTGTTCGACGACGGGCGTACGGCGTTCTTTTTCTATTGGCCGAGATGTGCAAGAGCAGAACGGAGAGGGGCGCTTGAGATCTGATAAGTCCGGTGAAAGGAATATACACTCCAAGATCAGGAAAATTGCACCGGAAACGCTAACGCTGCAGCGAAGAGGCTAGCAATCGCAATGTACGTTGCGCGGCGCGAAGAGGCCGAAGCTGAAGAAAACCAAAATAAGCCAGAAGACCATGACTGCGAGCAACGTGCGGTAAATCGAGGCATTTGACTGTGCGTACATCAACCAGCGGACTCTTCCTATACTAACCGCAAGATTCAGGGCTTGAGCCCCGAACGAGCGTTGATTGTCGTCCTTGGGCGACAATGCCTGAATCTCGTCAAGTAGAGATTCCCCGGGCTTGTCGGACAGTGGTTCTTCGGACCGTGTGCGTTCCCGCGGCTAAAGCCGGTCAAGATTACGAATAACGACAACGCGCAACTCCTCGCGTGCTTCTCTCGTCTCTGGCGCATAATGGGCCAGCAGGCGGTCCAGGCGAGATGTCAGCGGACATCTGGTTCGTTCGGCACTCGCTGTCGTAGAAGGTCTTTGCTGAAGAGACTAGCAAACCAAGAACCAGGGCAGACATCGTCGAGACCAACGCCATCGACAGTTTCACCGTGTCCTTCGAGTCAGCGCTGATGTGGTCCTGCGTCAAAGAATGCCGAAGAAGCAAGCCAGCCAATGCTGCTCCGAACACTAATGCCAACACGATAAAGCTAATTGCAGTGGAACTCATGGGCTCCTTTCCGAAGCCATAAGTGAATTCGGGTTTTCACGCGAACAAAAATATATGCTCACTGCTTGTCGCAATCCAATTTGAAAAGGTTCGATTGCAATCGGTGTCATTCGCAGGAGTTAGCGCCCAAAACCACACGCCGGGCCTGATTCCCGTCGCAAACGGACAACTAGGAAGTATAGGTTGTTGGCAGCTTATCTCACTCTCATTAGGTCAACTTTCCCAGGCTCATACGAAAGTAGAAGACTGCACAACGTTATCTGCGACGTTCGCCCTCGCATCTTATCGTTGAGAACCCGTAAACACGAACGTTTTGCTCGGTTCCGGGCCAACTCCCGGTTAGTCGGGTAACCGGAAACTCGAAATCCACATGGATGGTAACCGCGTTTACCAGGCACTTGATTCATTGACATCAAAAGGCTGTGACTTAACCTCCTCGCCAATTCCGGAAGGTAAAATATGGCGTATGAAGCCAACAAACTTGCTACTTGTGGCTTGGGCGGTGCTTCTGTCGTCCCGGCTCGCGTCTCAAACCCCTTCCGCTGGAAATCATCAGAGCACAGAAAATGCGGCCGTGAAATACCTCCGGGCGGACGCTTCGTTAAGGCAGTCATATGCATTGCCTGCTGATGCGGTACCAATATTGCAGAAATCACTGGAATCGCCCTTGGATCTTGAGGACGAGAAATTGGTCACGGCTGCGGATGAGGCCCTTGTTGAATTCCACCACGGAGCTGCTAGCAGTCGATGTGACTGGGTAATGAGTTCCGAGGACGGCCCACTCGCTAATACGGCTCATCGTGGAGCGATGAAAGAGTTAGTTGCTGTCGCAGAAATCCGATCGCGGCTGCGTTTTCGGGACGGCGATATGCCGGGAGCGATGGATGACGCGATCGCGGCAATAGCTGCGGCCCGACACTTGTCCGTCGATGGTAGCCTAGCTTCCGTCCTCTTTGCGTACAAAATGGAGAACTCGGTGACGGGAATTCTCTCCCGTAATCTGCTTCGACTTTCTTCCGCGCAACTCCGGGAACTTGCAACCGCCATCAATGCGTTGCCAAACGGTTCTGACCTTAAGATCGCCCTGGAGTCAGAGAAATTAAACCGCAACGACATCTTGGACAGCGTTCAAGGCGCAAAGACTCGTGACGACCTAATTGCGGGATTGTTACGGAATATTCCATTCTTGAAGTCGAACAGAGAACTTGCAACGCAAATCGTCGATGGCTGTGGAGGGTCCGTCAAAGGGTTTACAGACTGTGTGGACCAACAGCAGGCCTTTTACGTATCGTGGGCCTCTCGCTTCGCCCTCCCACCGGAGGAGTTCGAAAAAGCATACAAGGTGGAATTTGACAAGCTCTCGAAGGCGAATCCGCTGGTCTGGCAGTTTACTCCTTCTTTGTCGCGTTTTCGTTGGACAGAGGCATATGAGCAAACCCATCGTGCCTTGCTCCACACCGCAATCGCCGTTCGGCTAGACGGTCCAAAAGCGGTGAGTGTTTCACCGGACCCGTACGACCGAAACCCGTTCACGTATATCGCCCTTGGTGAGGGATTTCGACTGGAATCTCGGCTCATTGACGGCGGAATTCCAATATCGCTGTCAATCATGCCGAGCGCGGAAGACCGAAAACCAGGACCGAAATAATTTGCTCAACCGTTTAGTTCACTGCCGTCTGCTCAGGCTGGGACAGCAAGATTTACAGTCCAATGTCCTTCATCTGAGGGTGTGACATCCCAAGACGGTGTGCGAGTTCATGTAACACCGTTTTTCGGATTTGTTCCCGGACTCGCTCTTTATCTTCGCCGCAAAGCTGTTCTATCGCGGGCTGGTAAATTGTGATGACATGTCTCGACCCTTCTGAACGAAGCCCTTGAGCGCGGGAGATGCAAGAGTAGGTCCCAAGTACCAACTGATCTTCCCTTATTCCCATCCGCCTTTTGTCAGCATCGGTCGCCCACTCGTTGCTGACGACTACCACGACGTTCTTCCACTCCTTGTCGAATTCCTCAGGAATTTCGTCCAAGGCTCTAGATACCATTTCCTGAAATTCTTGTTCCGAATATCTCAGCGCCGTTGTGTTGGGATTTTGCGGGAGTCTGCCGAGGAGCCAGTCCAAGGCATTGGGTTCTGGTTCGTCGCGGTCATTTCCCTGACCTGAAAGAGCGAGACGGGAATCCTTCTACCGGCCCGATTCTGCGAGGCCCAAGCGGGAAGCCGATGATCTTGGACAATCTTTCCAAGCGCGTTGTCATTCCAGCTCTAAAGCGGTGTTCGGTGTATGGGGAGCAGGATTCAGAGCACGATGAGGCCGATCACGAATTTAAGCTGGATGAATCGATTCCGAAGTGGGCAGGAAGGTATTCGCTTCGCCCTGGAGTAGCTACAACCCTTGCGGGATTGACGAAGGACGGAATGGCTTCGAAGGGTCTGCTGCGGCACACAAACCTTGCAACTACGACACGGCATTATGTGAAGGATGTGCCGGAAAACGCGCTATCTGCGATGAATTTGCTGGAAATGCTCAATGAATGTTCAACGCCGGGTACCACGAGGCCCGGCTAAGTACTTGAAAAGAATGGCGGGGACGACGAGACTCGAACTCGCGACCTCTGCCGTGACCAGGCGAGCCGTCATCCACTGGCACACGCAGAATCAGTAGGTTAGACGTTCGGTAGTCGGCAACCGTAGGCGTTGTCGGGCATGGTCGATGGCCTTGTGCAACGATTTGTGCAACGGATCTGGATGAACTATTTACTGCGGACGAGATATAGGCCATCTCAATCAGAGCTGTCAATGAGTTGACCACTGACGCTGAGAGCGGCCGTGTGAAGCAAAACCGAGAGCTGGCTGAGGCAGTTGCTGGCTGCATCCGCAAAACCAGACTTGAGCAATTGCAAACAGTGAATTCCCTCCTAAACCAGCGAGCGCTGGAAAGGCTACTACACGAGTTTGATCGGCGATGAGCCAGAACTTGCGCCGAATGGTTTGCATGATTCGCGCAACCTTCCCCTGCGAGAATTGCCAGTTGCGCGGCATTTGGCTTTCGCGTCATAGTCGTCACAACACCTTCTCAGTTAGGGACCTGGGGCCTGGGGTCTGCCAGGCGCTCGGGTCCCTTTATTTTTTTTGTTTACCGTTCGCCTGTGAGTATTGCCAGTCGCGCGACCTTTGCTTTCGCGCCACATTACTCGCTGTAGTCCATGAGAAATTGAGGGACGCGAGGGGGGGGCTCCACGGGTCCCTTTATTTCTCAACCCCATCTCGATACCGGTTATCTGACTCCATCCTTACCGCTTTGATGGCTCTGTTTGATTCTGTTTGATTTGCAGAGGCGTCCGACGAGGGTAGCGCGAGCTTCCGGGTGATCGCAGAAAGAGCTCCATCTCATCCGGAGTCAGAGCAGCCGAGCGCGGATCGCGGTGCGCGAGAACCTCAGCTGCGGTAATCGGCTTGATGCCCAGCCGCTTCTGGCAGTTCGGCTTACGGCCCGCGCATGGTCGTCGCCCGCCTCGCTTAGTCGAATCTTGAAACCACTTCGAGGGCTTTGGGCAATTCGAAGGCGGTCGCCGACAAACACTACGTCAAACCGAAGAGCGTCCTGCCCGATGTGCGAAAAGCGGTGAATGATGCACTTTCTGGCCTGGTTCACTGAGGAACGGTGTGCAACGGGTGTGCAACGCGAAGAAAACGAATTGTCTGTAAGTGTAAGAAAGAAATGGCGGGGACGACGAGACTCGAACTCGCGACCTCTGCCGTGACAGGGCAGCGTTCTAAGGGAGCAATTTCTGCATCTTGCGATGAACCCAGGCACCTACATTAAAACCGCATAAACACTGGCGATTGCAGGTTTCGCATACGGCGCAGCCCGTGCATGCCGTGTCGCATTTTGCGGCTGCTACCGGCTTAACCGCCCACAAACCGCCCACACGGGAAAGCCGCAGTATGATCGGTGGCGCGGCGGTGTCTTATCTACAAACATATCCTGGAAGCTAAAACCGGCATGGTGACGGTAGAGGAGCTGGCTAACCTGCTCTCCGTCTCGGAGCGGCACATCTATGCGCTCGTCCATGACGGGCAGATCCCGCACCTGCGCATCGGCACGGCAGTGCGCTTCGATCCCCTGGTGCTGTGCGACTGGCTGGATCGCAGCGAAGTGTCGCCGCTGAACGTCACGCGGGAAACGGTGCACGGCGCGCGGCGGCGAATCGAGCGGGCCGTCCGCACCGAACTCAGGCCGGGCAGGCATGGAACGCGCGGCGCGTGATGAGGCTCTAGACTTGCACGATCAGTGAAGTACGAGGGGTTGCATCTCGATTTTGCGAAGTGATCGAAAGCACCGCCGCGTCCCCTGCCCTATTGGCGTCAGTGGTGAGTGTCAGAGGACAGCTCCGGCGCTCATCTTATTTTCCCCGCATTGCCAACAGCGTCTTGGCGCGCGCTAGTGCGCCGGCGTGTCCGGCCATATCGCTCGGGGACATCCTCGCGAGTCGCAAGTCGGCGCTCATGGTAAAAGAGGTTGCGGAGTTCCTGAACGTATCGCAACGACTGATATACGACCAGGTCAGCAAAGGCAGATTGCCCAGCTTCCGTGTCGGCGACACCGTCCGCTTCGATCCTCACACCCTGGCGGCGTGGATGAGCGAGCAAGCTAAGAGATGGTTCGACTACCTTATGTGAGCTGCGACGCGGAAATTGACCCGCAGAACCCGCCATGGGAACACATCATTTCATTTCCGGATTGAAAATTCAGGCGTGTTCCTGCACATCAACTTTTTCACAAACGAAAGATACAGCCTGACGTATAATCCCGGCCCATTAACCAGGGTCGGACTATTCCCTTAACCACTGGTATAGGAAGGTAGACTCATGCCCCGTTTTTTAGCACTCGTTTGTCTGTTCGCCTGTTTGGTTGGACCCGTGGCGCAGGACTGCCAAGCCGGAACAGTTCTTGACGACGTCAACGACACTCTCACAAAGCTAAATCCTATTTCAGGAGCGATCAGCTCATTGATCGGCCAGGCCGCGGGCGCTGGTAACACTATCTTGCAGGAGCGTCTGGAGCAATTGAACGGAATTATTCAACTGGCAATTCAACAACTTAACGAAGCTGCTAAAGAACGAATTGACCAGTTAGATGAGAAAACAACGAAACAACTAGGGCAGTTAAACAGATACGTTCAGGAGAATTTGTTGCAGTTCGATTATCTCGTCAATCACAACCTGCAGGATGCGGACACTTTCCTCGCCGGGCGAATCAACCAGTTCAATGAGGGTGTGGCAAATACCATCTGTTCGGTCTCGCTACTGAAAACGACTCCTCTGCTCAGAGTTGGCGAAACTGGCATCACCACCTACAAACAAGTTGGTACTTACACGACGCTGTACATTCCGGGAAGCTGCCTGGCCAAATACAGTTCGGCTCCCGACGTTTATGTGTCGGGCGATAACGTTCCCAGGAATTTGAACACGTTATTCAAGGGCACGGCGATAGACAAGGTGTACGCCTCAAGTGCTTTGATCGTTGTACCGCTCCCGAACTCCTTGCTACCTGAGACGAACCAAGTTGCCAATCTCATCCTTCATCTGAAGTTTTCAATGGGATGGTTTTCAGGTTCCCAGGAACAGGCGATCCCGCTACACGTCTGCGGCATCATACCGAAGCTGACCGCGCATTTTCGTGCCGCTGCTATCGGCAAGGCCTATCAGCGAGACAAGGTCCCGTATCCTAGCTCATATCCGGGGATGATCGTCTCTAACGGTGTCCCTCTTGCCCATTCTTCGACGCCATCCGGCAATGGAAATAACACCGTCAACCTCGACATACCCCCAAGCCCGAGGGAGGGTTGGGTAGTAGACATGTCGTCGCCTGACTACGGTCTAGTCTATGCGATCAACGACAAACATAATCATTGGGATTTAGGCAGACTGCCCAACCATGGCCTGCACCTTTACACAGAGGGTTCTGAAGGAGACGCTTGGTTGAACGTTGCCGTAAGCGTGAAGGTCATGAAGACTGTTGACCAAGACCCCTGCGCGCCTGCAGTCGAATGGGATCTACCGTTGCCATACGGTCCCGCGAATGCCGTCGATATTCACGACAAGATTGATCAAGCTGTCGGAACTGCGTGTGCTGAAGCGAGAAACGAGATGATTCCGGTGGTGAGTACGCGCGTGGAGATTTTCGATTCATCTCACATCTCGCATGGATCAGCTTTCATGAAGCAAAACATACCGGTGGAGTTTCTCAATAGGGCGGTCAAACTCACTTTAGACAACGACAATCACCTAGCCGTCCTGGCTTCTCCTTACTGCGACAGCAGTTTCGTGCCCGTGACGAAGTAAGATCAGTCAAGGCTTGGTCTACTCCGCTGCTCCCTGTTATGGAACCCTTTAGATCATTGCGTGCTGAAATGACGGAGGCTGTACGGGATCATGCTGTGGGCTTGGACTTCGCTGCGAGCTCGCGCCTCAGCGCATCCACCGCCTGTTCGAAGGTCTCGCCTAGAACCCAATTTTGCTCGTCGGCAATCTTGTAGAACGCATCAAGCGCTTCGGCGCGGACCTTTAAATTGAACTGCACATTGCGGCCGGTGCGGTGCTGGCGCGGCTCACGAATTTTCTTCTGGCGCTGTTTGGGCGGTGCCGGCTCGCGGCTGGTGAAAGCCGCTTGTTCGGCGACGGCGCGCAGCGCGTCGTCCGGCGCCGAATCCTTTTTCGGTGTCGTCTTCGGCATGAAGGCCGAAACATCGAAGTCTGCGTCGTTGCCGAATATTTGCGCGCGTTCCGACATCACGCGGCCCCCGCTTCCAGGGAAACTTCAGGCTCCGCGGATCTGAGGATGTGAACGGTTTCCGCCGCGAAGGCGCGCGCGTTTACGATGGCCGCCGTGAGGTTGCTGACTTGTTTCGGGTTCAGTGCTTCAAGCGTCCCGCCGAACGAAAACAGCGCGCGGTATGCCTCGCGCTCGCTGACGTGCGTCTGGAATGCCCGGACTCCGTGTTTCCTGAACTGCTCCTGGATATCCTGCAGCGTCCGCGGTTTGAGCGCAGGGCTGGTGCGTGTGTACAGGATGGCGTACGGAATCGTGCGCGAGAATGCCTTCTCCTCGCGATGGATCAGCTTGATCGCTTTGCTCGCCTCCGTCGCGTCCAGCTCGGAGCCTTGGGTCGGAATGATCACGAGATCAGCGCGGCTCACGGCGTACGCGACCATCATGGAAGCCGTTCCTTCCAGGTCGACAACCACGAAGGCGGTCGCCCGGGCGGCGGCTTCGATATCGTCGATGATCGTGTGCTCGGACAGGCCGCCGAGGACGGTGAGATTTCCCGGCACCCCTCCCCTCTTCTGCCATCGCGAGATCGGTTGGTTGGGATCGGCGTCCAGGACCGTCACGCTCGCGCCCTTGAGCGCGAGTTCCGTGGCCAGAAGCACTGCGGCGGTAGATTTTCCGGCCCCACCCTTGGGGCTCGCGAAGACGATGGTGGGCATGATCAAACTCGAAAAAGCTGGAGGGGTTGAGGAAGGCTATCCGATAGCTTCACCGTAGCCGACGGATATCCGATAGTCAACCGAAGGCTATCCGATAGCCGATAGCCTTCCGATACCAGATAGCTTTCCGATACCAAACGGATATCCGAAGGCTATCGGATAGCTTCCTGTTGCTTCACGTGAAACTTCCCGATTATGTTTTCTGCCGACTGATGGCGCCCGCCGATACCCCGCAACGGGCCACAGATCGGCGCTGAGTGCGGTTCGGGGAGGGGGCCGCTGGGTGGACAAGGTTGATGCCTGCATCCGTGTGACGGCGCCTCCAGATTGTCAGGCCGTGTCGCCGGGTTTCGGCGGTTTGCGGCTTTCCCGTTCGGTGCCAAGAGCGCGCAGACAAAGGTGGCGGATTTCTTTAACGTCAGCGATGACCTCGCGCCAGTCGTTCAGGCAGGTCTCGATCAGGTTCCAGATGCGTTCGGGCGGTCGTCCGGCGTTCAGGACATGGGCGATCTGGTTGAGGTTGTTGCCTTCCTTCAGCAGCTCCGGGCTGAATTGCTGGACGCTGGTGAGCATCCGGTTGGCGACCTCGCGGTCGGTCCGGGATGGCGGGGGTTTGTAGCCGAGGACGGCCACGCGGAAGAGGGCGCTGATGCCGCCGGCGGATTTTGCTTTTTCCTCAATCGCGCGCTTCTCCTCCGGCGTGACGCGGGCGCGCAGGATCACGGTCCGGCGGCGCTTCTTGCTGCGGCTCATATGGCCTCCGGCAGCGGCGAGCGACAGGAGGCATCGTGCCCGGGCCAGGGCATGGCGGGCGGCCCAGCCCGCGGGGTCCGGGTGCTCCCGGTCAGGGTGCCGGGCGGAACGCCTGGCGCAGGGGTCCAGGGGCGGCACGCCACCGGGCGGTCCACGGCGCGCAGCGTCTGGCCGGGGGATGCAACGGGGGGCGGAGCCACCATTGCCAAGATGAGCCCGCGCGTGCGCGGGAGGGGCGGCGGTGCCACCGCCGCACATCTTGCGGTTCGTAGCACGACACCGTTCTCTGCCCTGATTTTTGTGGGATGACGTTGAGTAAGTCTCTGAAGCTGTTGCAGCATGCCCAAACTCTTTCCAATACGCAATCTTTTTCTATCATCCCGGCATTAAAAAATGGTTACTATCTTACCGCGTAAATAGCCGGAGGTGCACGTGCGGAAGATGTGGCCGTGGCTTGTCGGGGCAATCCTGCTGATCGCCGGGATGCTAGCTCTGGCGCAATACAATCGGCTGGGACCTGCTGATATCGATGGCTGGACCGGGGTGGGACTGGCGATTGACGTGTTGCTGGTGCCGGGGTGGCCTCTGCACTATGCGGCGCGGGAGGGTGGTTTGCCGCCCTTCACGGAGAAGATGGACGACACCACGCGGCTGCTCAATTACGGTCTGTTCGCGATCATGTCCTTCTGGAGCTGGCGGTTCTGGACGTGGTCGGCGGCCTGGCTTGGGTATATCTTCGGCGTATACGATCCGATCCGCTATCACAAGCGGAAACCCTGGTATTGGCGGTGGCGGGCATGGGCAGCCGAGCGGGCGGAAATCCGGGCGAAATTCGGGCGGGGATTGACGGGCGGTTTTGCGTCCTTAAGCGAGGTACTGGCCAGCCGATTTCATACCGGCGATATGTTCCTGGGCCGGCCTTCGGCATCGCCGGGAATGCTGCGGGCCGTGGGGCTGGATACCGATCGCCATATGGTCACCATCGGCGGTGCCGGATCAGGTAAATCGACCGGAGCGATGATCCCGAACCTGTGCATCCACCGCGGGTCGCTCCTGTGCATCGACCCGAAAGGCGAGCTGGCGCGGATTACCGCGCCGCGGCGGGGGCAGGGGGGTTACGGTGTCGAGGCGATGGGCCAGGCGGTCCATATCATGGACCCGGCCCGGATCACGGGCCTGCCCGGCGCCAGCTACAACGTCTTTGACGAAATGGCCGCGCAGGCGGAACGGGATCCCGACTGCATCGTCGGCTACGCCGCGAAGATCGGCGAGGCGATGGTCGAGGTGACGGGCAAGGACCCCTACTGGGACCGCATGGCGCGGGACATCATCACGGCCATGGTCCTCCACGTCTATCTCGGCCCGGCGGAGGGCCGCGACCTGACGCGGGTGCGGCATCTCCTGATGGCGGGGGATGAGGAATCTTTCGAGCGCCACGCCCAGGCTGGCGTCCTGGACCGGCAGAAGAATACGCCGCACGATGCCCTACTGGCCGACATGGTCTCGGCCGGCGCCGGGCCGGCGCAGGCGTTGATTGCGAACGTGGCCGCCAATATCCTCCGGATGCCGCCCAACCAGCAGGGGTCGGTATGGTCCATGGTGCAGTACCATTCGAGCTTTCTGGACTATCCGGAATTCGCGCGGACGTGCAAGACGTCCAGCTTCCTGCTGGCGGACCTCAAGCGCCAGCCGACGTCGGTCTATCTGGTGCTGCCCCTGAATATGGTGACCGGCATCGGGCAGCGGTGGCTGCGCATGTTCGTCCTGCTGCTGACCGACATGATGACGCGGGAGCAGGCGGCGCCCGACCCGCCCATCCTGCTGGCCATCGATGAATTCCCGAGCCTCGGCAAGCTGGAGGGGATCGATACCGTGGCGCCGACCATGCGCAGCTACGGCGTGCGCCTGTGGGTCGCGGGACAGACGGTCGGCCAGTTCAAGGCGGTGTACCCGGAAGGATGGGAGACGCTTGTCGGCAACGCCGAGGCGGTCCAGTTCATGGGCGTCAAGGACCACGAGACGGTCAAAATGCTGATGGAATTCATCGGCAGTCATACCGTGCAGCAGCGGGGACCGCAGGGCGAGGTGCGGGAGACACAGCGGCCCATCCTTGACCAGGAGCAGATCGGCCGATTCCTGAACCGGGGGTGGTCCAAGCAGATCATCTGGCGCGGCGACCGCCGGCCGATGGTGCTGAAGATCACGCCCTATTACCGGTATCTGCCGTATTGGTATTACGCGCCGGACGGGCGGTTCCGCGAAAGCTGGAACCGCCGGGGGTGGCGGGGCAACGCCCGACCGCCGGTGCCGCCGGCAATGCCCGCGATGGCGCCGCCGATGCCGCCGCGGCCGATCATGCCGTCGGCGCCGTTCGACCGTGCCTCAGGGAAGGAGCTATGAGCGAGGAAACGAAAGACGGCCCGGCCGACGAAGATGAGGATCTGGATTTCGCCGCGCCGGCCCGGCCGGGATGGAAGCCTCTGGAAGGGCCGGCGCCGCGACCTATGAGCTGGCCGCCGCCGCTGCCTGCGCCAGAAAATATTGTTCCTGAAGCGCTCCGGCTTGAGCGGGAGAGCGCGCGGGCGGAGGCGCTGGCCGAGCGCGCACGTATGCCGGGATTTGGCGATCGGCCGTTGTGGCAGAAGGCGGGGATCATCGTCATTGCCCCATTTCTTTTGCTTCTAGGCGCGCTCGGATGGCTATGGGACGTGGTGACCTATCCGATATGGGTGCCCTATGTGGCGATCCGCACGGCGATCAGAAAGCGGCGCGGGACTTATACCGGAACGGACTGGCGGCGGCCCTGGAAATAAAGACGCGCAATGGCGCGGCCGACAAGCGCTCAAACTGCGCCATTTCCAGTTTCGGAAATGGCGCAGGCGCTTGCAGTGCTGAGAGCTTAGTTGGGGCGCGCTATTTTCAGGTGACGGCGGATGCGTCTATACAGTGACGGATAGTATTCTTTGACATCGTCCAGATCAGCGCCGGGAAGCTGGAAATAGGCGGTCGGAAGTACCCAGGCACAGTCTTCTTCCCACCAGACGCCATTCCCGTCGGCGCTATATTTCCGAAGGTAGTCGGGAACCTGACTTGCCAGTTCCGGGCCAAGCCACAGGCCGCCATGGCTGGCGGTGAAGACGCGGGCGGCACCGGGAGCGTCTTCGTTGTCTACGCCGTGTTCTTGGACCTCGCCCCAAGGCGAATTTAGTGGCACGCAGTTGATCGTATTCATTGATATTCCTTTCTCTGTTCTATGGATTGTTAAGGAACGGGCGGCGGCCGAAGCCGCCGCCCGCCGGTCAGCCGGCTGTTTCTTCTTCGCCAGCGGCTTCGTCTGCCACATCGGCCTCGCGGAGGCCGATGATTTCGTCGATGGCGAGACCGACCGCATGCTGGAGAGCCAGAAGCCCGTCCAGATCGAAGCTGTGGCCGTTTTTCCACTTGCCGTCCGCGTCCCTATAGCCGTTTTGGAACGTGGCGCTGAAGAAGGTGCCTTTCTCGGTGGAGCGGGACCAGATGGCGCCCTGAACGCGGCGGACCTGGACCTTGGCGACGGGAGCGGCCTTCGGAGTTTTCGTATCGTTCGACATGATGTATTTCCTTTCGTTTTCTGCCGGCAACCATTGCCGGCCTTGTGAAATCCGGCAGGCCGTAAAATCCGCGCGGGATGCAAGGGTTGAGATCGTCCGAGGGGCATCACCCGGCTGCACGGAGCGCAGCGGAGGAAGCTGGGGAAACGGCGGCGATCCCTTGCATCCCCGCCAGAGCGGTTTTGCGGCAGGATCACAAGGTCAGGCTGGCAATGGTGGTTTGGCGACAGATGACGAAAGGAAATGGCGGGCGATACGACCGGTGGCCGGTGCCATAGCCGTGTACTGAAAGCCGCCGGGCGGCTCTCAAATCGGTCCCGTCACCGACAACCCTGAAGCGGCGCCACGAAAACGGCCGGGCTTGCGAGCGGCGGGAAAATCGGCCTTACTGAAGCGGTGGACAGCGAATGGATCTTCTGCGGGCGGGACTTTTTCGAGGCGGACATCATCCGGTTCCGCGAGGGCGTGTTCGAGCGGAAGGGGCCGCGGGCGAAACAGCGGGCCTACAAGATCGGCGAGCGCGAGGTCGTAGCCGAGGTCATCGATGAATACGAAGACAAGGATGGCGTCTGGGTCGTCCTGCTGGTGCGTGCCAGCCGCGTGGTCAAGGACGAAACGTTCGGCCGCAAGGTTCACCCGCTCAAGACGGGCGAGGAAATCCGCCGGGCACGTGCAACGATCCTGAAATACGGCAAGCCGGAGCGCATGCCGTGGAGCGACGAAAGCGCGCGGGAGCGCGTGGCGGCAGACAAAAAGCCGCTGCGGAAAAAACGCCGTGATCCCGATCGTCGCTGACGCGCTTTCATTCTCGTTCTGAAAATCAGTTTCCTTCCTCCGTTTTTCCGATCCCCCGTGCCTTTCAAGCGGCCACGGTAACACGGCCGCGGCAGACAGGGTTTCGTTCCGGGTTTCCTGAAGGCGGAGCCTCCCGGAACGGTAAGACCCTGTTGCCTCTCCGGCCGGTGTTCTCCGGTGGCACAAGGCCCATCGGGGGCCGGCAAAACGGGAGGAAAAAACATGAAACTGATTTCGAACCACGAACTGCAGCGCAAATGCGAGAACGAGCTGTCGGCATTGTTCCGACAGGTCAGCCAGGGCCTGGCGCGGACCGAGCGCCACACGGCGGCGCGGCGCAACGCGCTGGCGACGCTGGAGAACATCGCGCGGGCGCGCGCGCAGCAGCTGATCCTGCGCCCCGGCTAGTTACCGGCGGACCCTCGGGTCCGCGGGCGCCGGCCGGAAGTGCTTCTCCCGGCCGGGGTCGCCCGGCGTCGGTTCACTTGGCTCCCGCCCGCGCGCGAGGCGGCGGAACAGGTCGGTGAGGGAGCCGCCGGGTTTCCCTGTCTCCGGCTCCGGCGCCGTTTCCTTGACTGGTTCCTCGACGGCTTTTTGAAAGGCCTCGCGCAGCGTGCCGGTTTTTTCCGGCTCTCCCTTGCCGGGCAGCGGCTTTTCCGGAGGGCGCGTCTGCTCGCGCTGCTGCGCGATGCGGTTGAAAATCGCGGCGAGGCCCTTGTCCTTTACCGCTTCCGGCTCGCCCAGGGTGAGACGCGGCGCTTTCTGCTTGGCCTTTTCTTTCTCTTTTTCCTGATCATGCGGACCGGCGACGCGCTGGAATTCCTCGCGCTGCAGCGCGATCTTGATCGCATGCTGTTCGCGCTTGTCGAGGCGGTCGAGGACGCGCAGGGCGCGGTCGTTCTCGAACGTCTCGTTATGCTGGCGCAGCTCCAGGGCCGCCGCTTGGCGCCGGTTATCCTGCGCCCGGTCGCGGTCGGTGCCTTTGTCGATGATGCCGGCGACCAGTTCGATGCCGGTGACCCGGCGCAGGAAGCCGAGCACGCCGGCCTTGCGCCCCTGGCGCTCGGCGGTTATCCGGGCGAGCAGGTTGCCCTGATGCATCGCGAGGGCGGCGCGCTCCTTCGCATGCCGGTCGAGCATCGCGTGGCGGTCGAGGTCGACCGCCAGCCGGCGCAGCTGCTGCCGCTCCTGCAGCTGGGCGCGCCGCTGCGCCGGCGTCGGGCCTTCCCGCGCCGGGGCGTGGCTCCGCTGTTCGCGCACCGTCTTCGCGTGCGCCTGCGCCGTAGCCACGTCTTTGAGGCGGCCGGGCGACAGGTCCTTCAGGCGGGCCTTGAGGTCGCGCGTCTTCGCGCCCTCGATCTGCCGCGCCAGGCTGTGGACTTCGCCGGCGAGGTCGACGACGACAAAGCCGCGGCGATCGCCCTGGGCCACGAAATAATCCATCTTCGCCAGTGCCTGCAGAAATTCCTCGCCGGTCCGCGTCGTGTTCCAGGCGTCGGTGATGTTGCGGACGCGCTCGGCCTTGGTCAGGCCGGTGCGTTCCTCCTGCTGCTTTTCGTGAAGGTCGGCGCGCTTCTTGCGGTCCTCGAAGCGATCTTTGCCCTTGTCCTCGCGCATGCCGGCGGGCAGCTCGATGCCGTGGTCCCTCGCGAATTCCTGTGCGGTCTTGCGCAGTTTCTGACGATCGTGCGAGAGCTGCACGGCGCGGCCTTTTTCGCCGTCGATGCGCGACCAGACGACGTGAAAATGCTCGCGCCCGTGCTTGACGTGGACCACGACCGCGCGCGGCTGGCCGGCGAGGCCCAGGCGCTTTTCGGCGCGGGCGATGAAATCGTGATACTGCTCCCGCGTGAATTCCCCCTGGCGGTGATCGGGATTGAGCGACAGCGAATAGAGGTATTTCCGGCAGTTGGTGAGCTTCGACTGCGCATGCCATTCGGCGAACGCGCCGGACAGGTCCGGCGCGATGGCGCCGCGCAGGTCGAGCAACTCCGCGCGGTCGTTGTCGAATGCGTTCATCAAATGGGCGGCGAGCTGCTGGCCGCCGCCGCGCGCATTGCCTTTTGAGATCATTCCGGGATCATGGGCCAGGCGAATTTAACGCTTAGTTAAAAGTTGTATACTTAACACACCGGGGTATGATCTCGCCGTGATTTACCTGCTGCCTAACCCAGCTGCAGGCAGCATGCTGCGCCCGGCGATTCGGCGAAAGCGCCGCGCAGATCGAGTCGTTCCGCGATCGCTGTCGAACGCATGCATCAGATTCTTTTCGGTTTTATCTTTCTACGGTTTATCCGCCTGGATACCCCAGCCGTGAGCGACATAGGCCGCAGTTTGGTATGCGGACCAGTCATCTTTCCATGCGCCGCGAAAAAGACTTTCGAGGCCCGGCCTAGCAACGTAGCCGATGGAAAACCCGAAGGTTTCTTCGAAAGCCTCACTCACTTCCGCGCAGTAGTGCCAAAAAAACAGAGCCATTCTTTTTCTCCTCAATTGTTGAAAGGGTTGCACATGCAACCCTGCTAGGCCAGCGCCAATGAGCGGGGAGAGCCGGTCAAGCACCGGCCGGGATGGAGGGGATCACCCAGCCTGCAGCGCAGCGAAGGTTGGGGACACCGTCCCGGACGCGCTCTCGTCCAGTGCTTGACGGGCTGGGGCGCAGCCCCGTTCTTAATTTTTTTGGTCTGTCGCAGGGAGCCTATCCCGGCTCCATGCTGCGGTGCATCGCGACGACGGCCTGGTGGCCGGCGACGCGGCGGCGGTAGCGGAATTCCTGCCGCGCGAGAGCGTTCAGGTCCAGCTCCTCGATGGTGGCGAGTTCGAGCATTTCATCGGTGGCCTGGCTGATGATATGCAGCGCTTCCAGGTGCAGCAGGTCGTCGGGTTCTAAGCACATGATCTTTCTTTCTCCGGTGTTGGTTTCCTCAAGTGAGACCGCTTTCAGCCGGATGAATCAGCCACGGGGTCATGGAAAAAACGCGCAAGGACGTCTGGCTTTGTTCTCGGACAAAGCAACGGCCTTTGCGCGGCGCTCTTTTTCCGTGATGCCGGGGCGCATCCGGCTATGGTCGATCAGGATTGAGGAACCAATTCCGGGAAATAAACTTGTGGAGTAGAATCCGCGGCATGCCGGAACCTACGCGGGAGATTGTCGTCAGGCGGGCGGTTTTTGAAGCGGCGCAGGACGTTGAAAAGCGTCTGCCGGAAATCGAGGGCACGTTCGAGCGCACGTTCGAAGACTGGGGCTGGAACGCGGCCTACGCCCGGCGGCAATGGATGGCCTATGAAGCAGAAGGAAACGAAAACCTGACGCAGCTATGGCGCGCCGTCGAGGATTTCTTTAAGGAACGGGAAGTCCTCGACGCCGGCACGCCGGTCCGCATCATCGAGGATTAAAACAACCGCTTCACGCCGCGACCGCCGCAGGAGCGGCGGCGCGGTGGAGATAGTCGGCGGCTTTTTGTGCGTGCGCGGCGGCGCTGAAGATCGCGCGGCTGTCGTGCTTCAGGACTTCCAGCCAGGACGCGATGTAGGCGGCATTTTCCTCACGCGGTTCGTTGTAGAGATTGAGGTCGGCGCAAAGATACGCGCTGGCCAGTTCGGCGACCAGTTCCTCGGCGGCGTAACCGGCATCTCCCCATGACTTTCGGCCAAGCTCGCGGTCGAGGCGGGCAGGGTGCTTGGTCCAGTGCGCCATTTCATGGGCGAGGGTGGCGTAGTAGCTTTCCGCGTCGCGGAACGAAACGAAGTCCGGCATCTGGACATGGTCGGGGCCTTGCGCGTAATAGGCGCGATTGCCGCCGTGACGGATGGTGGCGTTTTGCGCCGAGAAAAACTCTTCGGCTCGGGCAATCCGCTGCACGGGGTCAAGCGCCGTAACCGCTTTGGCGTAGAAAATTTCCGGCAGGCCGTCGATCTGCTCCACGTTGAAAACGGTGTAAGCCTTCATGTATGGAATTTCTCGGTCGACATCCTCGCCGGTGGCTTCGTTGCGCTCGGTGCGCGTAATCGCATTGGCGAACACTACGGGCGCGCCCTTTTCGCCCTTACGCACGAAGGCGCCCAGCTCCGCGGCCTGGCGATAGGTCATCCAGATTGGCGCCGCGAAACCGCAGAGTTCGGCGGTCATCCACAAAGACAAGACGTTAATGCCGGCGTAGGGCTGCCCGTTATGGCGTAGCGGGCGGGTGATCCGGCCGGCGGCATGTTCGGCGTTCCAGGGTTTGACCCACGGCCGCACGCCTTGTTCAAGTCGCGCCACGATGGCGTTGGTGATGCGGGTGTAGACGTCGGATTTGGTTTCCATTTTTCTGCTCCTTTTGGTGCGTTTCAAAAACCGCAATTTCCTCGTAATGGAAAAGGCGGCAGAAACGACCGGAGCTGTCCAAGGCCGAGCCGTCAGGCGCAGGCGGAACGCGTGCCTTGACAGCGGGAGGGCGCTTTCTGGCAGCCGTACTGGAATGCAGAGGAGATTGCGGATCGGAAACGCAGGAGCATTAAGTGGAATTCGGAACGAAAGAAGCCGTTGTCTGCGGAATCTTTTGCGCGAGGCCGCACTGCTGTTGCAGAAAAGTCTGCGTGGCGGACGCATCTCTTCTTCCGCCGAGCAATCTTTTGGTGCGTCTGGGAGAAAAAGATCTTAGGAGAGAGCAGGAAAGGCGGGCAGGCTTTTCATATACGATCGCCAGATGGCGTCACAACACTTCGAAGCCCAGTGCATGCGCGGGATCGGCCGTTTTTTATATCTCTGGCTATATATCTGTGACAACGATGTCGCAGCCGGTTTTACTGCTCTTTCGGGCCATTTGTCCCGCCGATGCCGCGGAATCAGCGGGTCGAGAAGACGGACGAGCAGGCCGAAGCACATGCGCGTGCGCTCCGAGGACACAACATGGACTTCGATGTAGCCTTCACGTTCCAACTGGCGTAGATAGCGCTGCACGGTGCGGCGGCATCTCCCGAGCGCTTTGCCCAGGTACTTCACGGTGATCTCCGCCGAGCGATCTTCACGATCTTTCCGGTAAATGTACTCGGTGATCTTGCGCGCACAGCGCCGTGCTCCGTCCGTGATGTTACGGTCGTTTTCAATTCGCGCCGCCATTTCGGGCACGTAGGCGCCGGTGTCGCGCGGCGACGGGAAGCGTGGCCTGGGTTCGGCTGGAAGATGGCAGTGTCGGCGAGACCGTTCGCTGCGTGGATTGGGGGCAGGGGTCGTTTCCGTGACTTCACGGCGGCCGTCGCGCGCGATGCGGCGCTTCAGCCGGTCGTGCAGATCGGCAATGTCGGGAGGATGGTGCATGGTTTCTCCTGTGGTTATGAGAAACCCGCAAAAAAGGCCAAATAAAACTACGCTGCAAAACGACAACGCGCTTGCACCGGGTCGAAAATTCTGCAACATTGGGATTGTCACATCGGCTCTGCCGCAGAATTTCTGATTTGAAGGCCCGCTTCGGCGGGTTTTCTCTTTTCTAGGTCATTGTCGGATTTCTCTCAGAAAACTTGAAGGTTACAGAAGCCGGTCCCGGAATCGGGCCCGACAGAAAAAGTGTGTCGCAAGAATCGGCCCCGCACAAACGGGATGGCGAATTAAAGCGCAAGAGCGGGGGATAATGCGTGGCGAGCATGTCCAGGGGAGTAAAAATCAGACAACAAAAATTCGCGGCAAGAAGAGGCTTGCGAAGCGGTGCGAATCCTGACAGATTGATTTTGCGAATTGTTTTGACGTCAGAACCGCTATCTCTTAAGCCCGCCCTTTCGGCGGGTTTTTTCTTTCTTACGTCATACGTTTCTCCCGGCGAAGTCGTGCTTGATCATAACCCGCCGGAATCGGCGGGCCCTCTTGAGTCTGCCCGAAGAAATGTGTCGAGACAATACTGCAACACCGGCGTATGCAGACGTTCCATGACACGAACATAGGACCGCGACCGGGTACTTGTTTTGCGAAGATATTTGCGGTGAGTCTGCCGGAAGAAGGTCGCCGCGATGATACAACACGATCGTATGCGGCTTGGCAGCCGACCCACTCAGCTATTTGCTGTTCTTTGGGGGTTCTTGCTGAGGTGGGAGATCGATCTCCCCCGAAAACGTGAACCCGAGGAGAAACTTAAACTGCGACACGTTTTCTTTATTCGTATTGCGAACGACAGGAACCATGCGCGCGGGCAGCTTTTTTTCGACGACTGCTCCCTCGTGATGACGCCGGTGCGGCGGTCGCGCCTTTGGTTTTTTCGGCCCGTGCTCCTCTACTGGGATTGTTTTACTGGCGGGCTGAGACGGATAAGCCTCGTGATACTGCTTTGTCAATTCGTGCCAGTATGCAACTCCAGCCAGAACTCCGGTCCCGAGTATGAGCAGGCCATTTGATACGGCCACAACTTTTTCGAGCTTTTCCTTAGAGGTGCTCTGCTCCCTAGTCTCTTTCTTGGCGGTCTCGCCGGAGTTCTCCTTGCGCGCCAAATCCAGATGAAACCAATCTCCAAATTTGACGGTCAGCCGGAATTTTTTCCAAAATGATCCTTCGAATTCTTCGAGTTCAGAGGCAGAGGATTTACGGTAGCCGTGCGCCTTCAAATAGCTCCAAAGTGCTGTCTCGATATCGTCGACTCCGGCTCGCGTTGGCGCACTGATGAGAACCGGCACGGTCAGCGCGATCGAAAACATCCTTGGCAACCGACGTCGGATCTTGCTTTCGAGCAACGCCTCCAAGTCCACTTCTGTCGCAGTTACAGTTCGCATGCCGGGATTCTACTACCAGCAATCGCGCAGAAGTATCGAAATCATTAGGTAACAAGGATGCACCTAGTTTTTGGTGAATCTTATGGTGCCCGCGGTTTCAAACCATATGCCGCCGATAACGCAACACCCATGATGAGAGCGGGAGGATGCGAGCGCGTCGTAACGGTAGCAATCGCGGAGCTTACTCCAATTGCTACTGCAGCAATTTCGAATGCTAAGCGCAGCATGGAGCGCTGACCACGTCGGATCGGTGTGTCACTCATTTGAAGTCCTTTCTGTAGGCTTGCCATGCCGCGGTGTGCGGGGCTCATCTGGGTGTTAGTTAAACGGTGGCATGAAAGTTGTCAAAAGTTTGCGCGGCGCATCCTTATGACAATCGGGCGAGGCTTGTCCCGCAGTGCAGGGGGACGAACGGTGTGGAGTGCCCGCCTCAGTATTCACCCGCCAGCATGATCGTAATCACCCGGTAGCACCGCCCCGGATCGGACGGGTCTTCCGAACCGCATTCGCACTCCGCATCGGCGTAATAATCGATCTTCCAGAAAATCTTCTCGTCGACGCCTTCAATCTCAAACGCCCCGAATTCCCGTTCGCCGTGCGGATCGTTGTCCTCGGTGAAGGCGTCAAAGTCGCGAACGCCGGCCATGGCGATGATCTGTTGCTCGGGCGACAGTGCGACAATGCCCCGCGTGAGCACCGCCAGCCCGCGCCCCGGCGGCCCGAAGAACGGCGGCAGCCCGACGCGGCCGCGCAGCTCGTCATTCAGGGCAGCAATACGCAGGGTCTTTTCGTCGTGCACAGAATTCATGTTTTCCTCCGCTGGCTGATCGGCACGTAAACCTTGTGAAAGTCGTGAGGACTGAGGGCGATGTAGACCCTGAGGAACTTTCCGCGCGGAGAGCCGCCGATCGAGACGATGTTTTCCGTGTACGCAGGATAATTGCGGCGGATATAGGCTCTGGCTACGCGTTCGGCGCGCCGGTACTCGGCGGCCGGAATTTCGATGTTGTCGGCGATGTCTGATTCCATGCTCTTGCTCCTTGCAGGGTTGCCCTCGTGATGGGGAGCAACCGGGCCGGGCGGAGGCAACGGGTCAGCGGAAAAAACGCGCAAGGGCGTCTGTCTTTGTGGGCTCGCACAAAGCAACGGCCTTTGCGCGGCGCTCTTTTTCCGTGACGCGGGGACGCCGTTCGGCAACGCTCCCACGATGAACGGGGCAAGCTGCAAGGCAGCGACTGGAAGTTGAACGGAGACGGACAACCGAATGATGGGATTGACGGCAGTGTCAGGCGAACGCGAGAGAGGAGGGGGTCATTCCCACCTTCGCGTGAGGGATCGTGACCCGAACGGGGCGAGACGCCAGGCTCGGCGAGTCGCGTCGAAGCCCACGGGCGTAGACTGTCCTACCAGTTCGTCGAGCTCGCGGAAATGGCGATCAATCCGCCCGCAGGTTTCGCTGTTCACCTTACAAACATATCGCTCCTGGATTCTTCGTTAGTATTAACGAATCGGCAAAGTACCGTTGACGGGAGCTAGACGCAACCGCAACACTGAGAGCAGTGAATACGATGAATTTTAAAGACACGTACTCTCGCATGGGCAACGAGGAATTGTTGCGCCTTACTTCGGAGTGGACGACTCTTACGGAACCTGCACAAGTGGCTCTTGCCGCTGAAATGGAACAGAGAAAACTGGGAAGCGAATTGAAGGTTGAACGTCAGATTGCCCTAGAGAAGCCGACTTCGCCCTCTCGGAACAGATTTCGGACAACTTGGCTGGTCATAGCGATAGTGGTTGGCGCGCTCTCAGGCTTTCTCAACTACTTGGAGCAAAGTCCAACAGCAGCGGCGTCGGAACGTTACAACGGAAGTGATTTCACCATGACCGTCCCTGCTGGCAGCACCCCAGTCAAAATGAAGAACAGCACGCAGCAGGTCGAGGGACAGCAGGTGGTTAGGAATGTTTATTCTTTCCGAAACGGTAGCACTTCTTACGCATTCAATAGATACGATTATTCGTCTGAGCGTAAAGAAAATACATCTGAGGAAGGACTCAAAGAAATAGCATCAGTGGTATTCAACCCTGGCTACTCGGCGAACTTTTATAAGTCTCACTTGGGAACACTACCGGCCGCGGCGTGCGAACTTGAAGGAACCACGATTAAAGGAAAACCCGCCTTCCTTAGAATACGGGCAGCATTGTCCGAAGATGGGAAGCGTATGTGGATGGCCATAGTCAACAGTTCCGACCGGCAATCCCTTCCTACAGCACAAGCGGAGGAATTCATGCAAAGCATCGAGATCAACTCTCGATGAAGCTGGTATCGCAGCGTCGATGAGTTGAGGGGGGCGGGATGGTCGTACCTCGCGTCGGAGAGCCGATCTGGCTGATTTTTTGGCTGGTCCTCCGTGCCCCTTGACCGAGGCATCATACCTGCGCGCAGTGCCGCGCCTTCCTGCTGCAGCTCGATAAGGAACAGCGGATGATGGCGTACCCGCGGGACCACAAGAACTAGCAGCATCAGCGTCGTTCAGAAAACTCCGGCCGAAGCAGTCCCGATAAATCCACCAAAAAATGAGGGCCTTTCGTTTTACCGATTCAATTGCGATCCGCGCCACAGTCTCCGTAATTATTTTCCGGCCATACTCGATCACAGATTCGGGGGGAGCCGGATATGTCGGACGCTGAGAGAAGCACGTTCAAGCCTGCAAAGCGCAGCACGCTGCGAAGCCGCAACATCACGGTGATGGGCCGGCGCACCTCCGTGAAGCTGGAGCCGGCGATGTGGCGCGCCCTGCGCGAAATCGCGTGGCGGGAGCAGTGCCGCGTCCACGATCTCTGTTCGCTGATCGCCCGCCGCAAGGATCCGGACACGACGCTGACCGCGGCCATCCGGGTTTTCCTGATGCGCTATTACCGGGCCGCCGCGACAGAGGACGGCCACAGCCGCGCCGGACACGGGAGTTTCAGCAGGCTGATGCAGCGCGCGGGGATCACGCAGGACATGCTGACGACTTGATGGAGCGCATGGCGGACCAGCACGCCTCGCCCGGTCATACATCATCAACCAGCGCTCGCCATGCGGAAGCCAAGGATCCGATTGAGGGAAATCTCGTCGCCGATATAAGATTGACGCCAGGCGCTTGTTGCGAAACGAAGTTCGTTCCGTAAGCGTCAACCTCCAGCATGAAATCTCCCGACCATCCCCTGCGTCCCGCCTTCGACAAGGCGGCTGACGCGCTAGAGGCATGGCGCCAACAGCAGCACGCTCTTCTGACCGAAGCGCAGCAGCAGGAATTCAGGAAACGACAGGCCGAAGCGGCGCAAGCGCTGCGCGAATACAGCCGCCAGTTCTATAAACACAAACAGGAACGGGTCGAGGCGGCGAAACAGCGTTTGATGCTGGAAAAACCGGACCTGGCGCTGCGCATGTTGCCAACGGAAGGAATGCGGGAAGCGCGGGCGTACCAGCTCGCGCGGGGAATAGTGGATCGTCAGCACGACGCCGAACGGTTCACGATGGAGGAAGACCAGCAGCGTGCGCAGGATCGATTTTTGCGCGAAGCGGAAGCCAGGCGCGAACAGGAAAAAACGCAGCAGAAATCTCCTGAAACCGATCAGGAGCGGCGTTTGAAGGACATCTTTAAAGGTCTCGCGGACCGCAGGGACCGTGAGCATGACCGTGACCGCGACGGGCCGGAGCGCGAGAGGTAGTCAATTGGCCGGCATGGATTTGCGACACCTTCAGGTTCGAGAATCTCAGGACCGGCCCCGGCGTTCGGAGATTTCGCGGAAGGTGATCGCCGCCTTCACGGCCTCGGCGCGCTTGTCGAAGCGCATGAGACTGCCGAAGGCGGACCGGTCGTCGTAGATCTCGAAATAAGCCCGCGCGTCGTTGAGAACCTCCAGCAATTCATCGATCGCATGTTTGGTGACGGTAGCGGTGGCGACGCGGAAATCAAGTTCGCGCTCCTTGGGGGTCGGTTCAGGTTTGTTGTCCTTACTCATGCTGCTGCTCCGGTCAAGGTTAATACGGTGATTCGCAGTCTGGCAGCGAATCTCGCCAAGCTCAATGCCCGGCGGCTACCACCCACACGTGTAATAGACAGATAGTCCGGAGAGAAGCGCCTCTCGCGCCTTGCGGATGAATGTCAGGTCTGCCTCAAGCTCGGTTCCATCGGACACGCCAAAGAAAAACCCTTGGGTGTACGGCAGTTTTTTCTCGCGGACCGCTTTCTCCAATTGGTCCAGGTCGGCGAGCGTAAGTTTAAGATTGCTCACATTGAAGGACTCGTCGGTGCCGCCCCGCACGCGATAGAGAGATTCCATCCAGCCATGCAGGTTGGGGTGTTTGCGCCAGTAGAAGAGTTCTGACGAATCAGCAGGCGTTTCGAAATCCACATCGCCGATGGCAGACTCACTCGTGTAGGCGTACATATCCAGTCCCATGCTCGTCTTCCTTTGCTGTTAAGGCTTCAACATGGAACCGGTCCGATCGGTCGCTGGAAGGGACGGATCAAGCAAAAAATGCGAAAGATTCTGTGCTTTCTGGGAAGAGGGACCCGGAAAGCAAGAATCTGTTCTGCGCTTTTTTGCTTGAGCCGGCGCTGCGACCGATCAGGATTCCATTTCGGTTGAAGCCGTGCAAAGGACTGAAGAAATGGCAAAACAGGCGACATGAGCGGCGTCACCGAAGTGGGCTTCGACAAGCCATTCGGCCCAGCCGAAAAAGTTGGACAGCCTGAATTACTACCTCGGCGCGTCCGGCGACGTAGGTACAGATAGGTACAGCGGTTTCGCGGGATTGGAATAACACGTCGCTGTATTGACATAACGATATACAACGAGATAAATATATTCCTCTATGTTACCCGGTCCGCGCCTCGTCGTGCTGGCGCTGCCGTTTTGTCTCCCAGGCTGCCGCCACGCCGCGACCGGCTGCGACGTGCTCGCGGCAGATCCGGAAGACAAGAACCGGAAATCGAGCGGGGTCGCCGATCAGGCAATCGCCGCCGATCAGGTGATCAGGCAATGCGGCCTCGAAGCCGACGGAGAGCGGGCGACGCCGCAGCTGCAATTCGAGCTGGGCAGGGCCCACTGGGCCGGCAAACAGACGACCAGGCGCTCGATGCTTTCCTGAAGGAGAGCGTTGGCATCCGCATAGATTGTTGCTTTTAGATTCGTGGCGCGAATGAAAAACTTTCTCATATTACTTGTGGTGATGATCCTTATCGTAGCGGGCGTTTCGGTTTGGTGGTACCGGTCGCCTCAGACTTCGCGACAGGCTTGGACTGCCGTTTTAAAAAATTGCACGGACTCCGACCTGCTTGGTAAAGATGTTATTTACTTCGGCATGTCCAATCAGATCGGACCAGGTAGTATTTGGCGCCGGGATAGCGACGGTTCCATCCGGCTGCGCTACGAGCTTTCCGACATTGAGCCGGATCCGGCCAAGCAGGCCGCCCTCATCCGACCCAACAATCAAGTCTCCTGCAAGGGAAATTCATCCAGCGAGTGGCAGATCAGGTTCGGCTTGCCCTTTGAGAGTGGGCTTACTCCGGTCTCTGCGGAAATTGGTTCTGACTTGCGCCGCGCCGACAAAGTGACCGTCAAAGTCGACGGATGGGCAGTTGACGATTTAAAAGAAGCCGCCTACGAGACCCTGATCCGGAACAGCGCAATGAAGGGGGAGCTGTCGACACCCGACCGCTTATTTGTGGAAAATGCCTACAGAATTACCGGCTTTTCCGCTACCTTCCGCTTCACGAAGAGTATTGCGGACCAGCTGAGGGGTAGATACAAAGGGAGCACAGTCGCCACTGCGGACGGAGCGGACTTGCAAACGCGTTGGAGCGATGACACGACGCTCACGGTCGACGCTCCCGGAACTTTCTATTTGCTCGCCGCTTTCGGTAACTTTTCCAGTCAGGGTGGGCCGTCGTTTAAACCGCCGGACGAACCTCCAGAACAAGTTGTCAGTGAACGACAAACGGCGCTCGATGATCTGCAAATCGCTGAGGGCGTCCTCCGCGTAATCTCGCAAAAAGCACCGAAGCGAAACCCTACAGTTCAGGTGACTTACGGCTATGTTAGTGTTGACGGATTGGACGGGGATCACAAATTACAGAAGCAGCTTGATCACGAATTCGGACACATTAACGGCGCGCAGCGTGTTGAATTTGGTCGGCCCCATCCCCAACTCCCATCCGGCGGCGGCTGGTGGACGCGCATTACTGGTCATGGCGGTGGCGGCCACCTACCTGGTTCTGGCAGCGGCGGTCACCCATCTGGTCATGACAGTGGCGGTCACCCACCTGGTCATGGACCAAAACAAAAGTGAAGGGCGGGTGGCTCCGTGAACAGTCTTGATGGCGGAGTTTCTGCCGCACGACACGGAACACCGGCGAGACTCACGCGGTCTTTTTAAGTTTCGCCGGCTTCTTTCCAGGCTGGGCGGCGATGCTCTTCTTTAACGCGGCCATCAGGTCGACAACGGGTGCCAGCTGCCGGGTGCGCTCGTGTTTCGGAGCCGTCTTACCCGCTTCCTTGCTGTCGATCAGCTGCTGCACACGGGTCTGATATTCGTCATGAAACTGTTCCGGCCTGAACGGCTTGATGAGGGCCTGTGCGAATTGCGTCGCCAAGTCGATTTCCTGTGATTTGAGATTCTTCGGTGAGTCCTTGCCGTACTCCTTCACGGCATGAATCTCGTTCGGGTAATAGATCGTATGCACGATCAGACCATCCCGATAAGGGCGAACGACAACCGTGCGTTCGCGTTGATGCATCGTCACTTGGGCTAGAGCCGCGACCTTCAGCTTCTCCATCGTGCTTAGAAGCAGGGCGTAAGCCCCGCGACTCGCTTCCTCGGGCACCGCGAAATAAGACGTCTCGAAATAAACCGGGTCCACTTCCGCCAGTTTCACGAACTGCACGATCTCCAACGTCGTCGACGAGGCCGGCTGCAGCTTCTTGAGCTCGTCCTGGTCGACCAGAATGAACTTGTCCTTCTCGACTTCGTAGCCCATCGCGATTTCGTCGCGCGACACGACGCGTTCATCATGCGGACAGTAAAGCTGCTGGCGCACGCGGGTGCCGCAAGTTTTATGTATTTCGTGAAAAGCGATATGCGAAGATCGCGCCGCCGCGAACAGGCGGATCGGAACCGAAACCAGTCCGAATGAGATACTCCCCTTCCAGGTGCTCGATGCCATCAGTGGCCTCCGCCGGTTGGATGAACGAAGCGAACGAGGAGACTCTCTCGCTCCGAAACAGAGGGCCAACGCATAAATTGCGAAACCCTGTGGCGCTTAGGATTGATTCTCTCTTACGACCTGGCGCGGCGCCTTGTCCTCTCTCAGCCCTGCGAATTTTGAATGGCGCAAGTGATCGGCGTCCGTCCATTCAAGGAATTCTACACGCGCGACCAGTTCCGGCCGCACCCAGACGCACTTCTTCATCTTCTCCGCCGTCAACGCCTCGCCCCACCGCGCCTTCTTCGTCTCCGGCAGATTGACGAACGGGCACGTCGCAACCGTGAGCGGTTTTAGTTTTTCGAAAAGGCTGCGCCGCGAGGCGGGCACGAAGCCGTTCCGGGTTCTGGCGACGTAGACCAGCTCTTTGCCGCGGTAATAGCCGACGATGACGGAATCAAGTCCGTGCGGACCCGGGATGTAACCGCCGATAACGAATTCCTGGCCCAGGTTCAGGCGGTGCTTGATCCAGGCGCCGGTGCGCTTGCCGGATTCGTAAAGACTGTCTATCCGCTTTCCGACGACGCCCTCCAGCCCCTGTTCACGCGCCGCTTTCACCAGAACCGAGGAATCTGTTTCGAAATAGTCGGCGATACTTAGCCAGCCGGATTTGAATCTAATCGACGCGAGAAGCTTCCGGCGTTCGAATAAGGGCAGGGGGGTCACATCGCGGGCCTTATATCGGAGGACGTCAAAGATAAAAAAGCGCACGCGGCCGGCTGCGCTGACGGAATTCTGAAGCAAACCAAAATCCGGCCGCCCGGAATCGTCCAGGGCAACAATTTCGCCGTCGACGGTGGTTTCGTCGGGAAGTTCGCGCAGCGCTTCAGCGATGGCCGAAAATTTCTTGTCAAAGGATTTCCCGTTGCGGGAGTAGAGGTTGGGCTTCCCTGCTGATTTGACCGCGAGCGCCCGGTAGCCGTCGAGCTTGAGTTCCCACAGCCAGGCAGGGCCCGTCGGAAGATCGCTGACGGGTAAACATTCCATGGGTTCGACGAAGCCGGAAGTTATCGGTGGGCGCGGCACGGAAGGGTCGAATGCTAGCATAGCACTGACGTCTGTGGACCGATCGCGGACCGGATCTCGATGCCAACCACCGACGCCGCTCGTGCGTGTTGTTAGGGGCGGTCAGAATCGTCAACGAACGGCGAGAAGGCGAGCCGATGTCGCAAGCGATGCTTAACAAAATCTGGTCGTTTCTGGGCCCGGTTCTTCTCTACTTCACACTCAACGCCTGGTCGCTGACGCAGCAATGGCAACTGTCATTTCCCGGCAACCCCTTCAAGACTGAGCAGGTCACGCCGCATGGGGCGACCGTCTACGGCATTCCAATATGTGGGGCTTTCCTGATTGTCGTTTGCCTGTTGACCACGGTTTATTCGAGGCGCGCCCGCGGGTCGCGGTGGAATCGCATCCCTCGTTTTGTCGACTTCGATCTGGATTTTTCGGACAGACTTGCGAAGCTCTTCCAGCTTGTGATGCTCGCGTTATTCCTGATTCTTCCGGCGGTGGGAATCTGCCATTTCCAACAAACGATGATGGATGGTCGCGCGTGCGAGGTGTCCACAGACGGAAGGCCGTTGATGTTTCATGGGACCCAGAGGTGGGAGTGCGTGTCAGGGTGGCATGGACTTCTCTTTGGGGAGCGACCGTTTCCATGGGGCGAAGCCATTCGTTACGATCCTTCTGCGGACGGAAAATCCGGCATGAGCTACAACCAGCCCTTGGTGGCGTGGCTGTGCCTTTTCTCGTCAATGTTGTCGATCGCGATGGTCCTCGTCACACTGGCGGAGTTGATCCTTCCGCGGAAGCGGCGTGCCGACATCGAATCCGTGGCTGACGCCTTCGATGCTTAGGGCCAATTGGGTGCACCCAACCGCTCAGGTGGATGGCGTGGGCCGTGCGTTCTCACGTAGCCCGCGACCCCAGAAAAGAATTCCCAGACCGAATGCCGTAGCGGCCGCCAAGGCGACCTGTCTCATCAGCAAGGTCAGAAAGAGAATGCCGTGCACCTTGTCCGACAGCCCTTCGCCCCGCAGCGAAATCTCCATGCAGTAGCAAGCGATGATGGCCGCGCTGTAGCTAAGCGAACAAACGGTGTAGGCGCTGATCACCAGACGGAATTTATCGAGGACGTGACCTCGAAACTCGGCGTTTGCCAGCGTTGAAAGAAACGCGATTGTCTGAAGTACGGCAAAACCCACGATCGTATTCCCTAGCTCCCAATATTTTTGCGCCAACTCGATTCTCACCGGATGGTCTCCAGCACAGGATCAATTCTCAAACTCAATTCTGCGTGTTCTTTCATGGCAGCTTCATCTGACTTAGCAGGCTTGAACGCATGAACGTCTTGTCCCGATATAGCGCCATCAAATCGGCCTGGTCGATTTCCGGTGCATCCTTCGGAAGAGGGACGGCAACGGGGTCCGAGCGTCCCTCCTTCCAGGCGGCTTCCCAGTATTCCGCAAGTCCGATTGCTCCACTTGCAATGCATACGATGGTGTCGTCACTCAGCTCCTCCCACATTTTTTGTAGGCGCGGGCGTCCGGGGTTATCGTCGAAGACCTGAATGATTTTCTCCGGCGGAAGCTGACGCAGTGTATCCGACATAGTGGTCACAACGTGATCGGCCGCTGCGGCGCCCCCTTTAAAAGTTTTCTGAGCGGACTTTCCGCGCAGGGCGGCATTCACACCTTGAATCAGATCGTTCACGAAGCGATCCAACATTTTGGTTTCGTAGGTCGAGTGCACCGGGACCTCGTCGGGTTTGTTGGGATCGCCGTGATGGAGATAGGAAACATGCAGCGGCTGGCAGGCATCGCCAAGGTAGTGTCCAACGCAGCCGGCGGCGCAAACGAACTCGGTCAGCTTTGCATCCCGGGCGTACTCCACAAGAAGGAGGTAGACCTCCCAGGCTCGGAAAGGCAGCGCGCCACGGTGTTTCGTGTCCGTCCCGTCCAGTTCGTAGTAATTATTCCAGTAATCGGTGGTGCGGTTGGCTTCGTCTTTCCACGCTTCGAGCAACGTAATTTTCTGTGATGGATTGTTCGGGTCTTTCGCGTTCGGATTGTCCATGTCGGCGAAATGATTGGCGGCATCATTCGGACGCGCAGACCGCCAGTAAAGGTCGGCAACGTCGGCCAAGGCTATGAAGGTCTTGTCATTATTCTTCGGAACTTGCCCTGAGCGAAGATCGTCATCCGACACGCTTATTTTGTCTTGATTTGCTTTAAGGAGGTCCTGGAGGAACGGTTCGCGCACCAGTTCGCACGCGCTCCAGGCAACTTTATAGTGCCCGGTTTTACCCCAATATTGACCGCGCTCCAAACCGAGGTCGCGCACGAATTCAACGTCGAGAATCCTGCACGCCAGTGAAAGGCTGGTGGCGAGGGCGAACTGGCGTTCCGTCTGCCCTCCGTTCCCTGCGCCGCGACCCGCCGCATAGCCGCCCCACTGAATCGCTAACGGACGAGGTTCGATCATCGCTTGCTTCACAGAATCGTCGCTTTTGTCGGCGGAAATATCCGCGGCAGCGTCCCAAAGCCAGATCGCACCGGAATCGCCGGGTCGCGTTCCGACATTCTGGTCCTGTTCGCGCGGGCCGATCATGATATCGGCTACGTAGTCGGAGCCTCCGATCGAGCGATAGCGGTAGAAGAGGGCGCTCACCTGGCCTTCGATCTTGCCGGATGCGGCGCCGAATCCGACCACCGGACAGCCAATGAGGTCGAGGTTGAGAGTGTCGATACTGAGATCGATGACCGGACCCATGCGCCGGCCGTCTACGAGGCGCGCCGTCCACTCGGCGACGTCGGTTACCCTGGCTATGCCAACATCCGCGTTCAGGAAGGTTCGAATGCCGGGCCATTCGGGATACGCATCGGAGAACGCGATATTACGCCGCATCGCGGTTGTTGCGTGCGCAACCGCCTGACGATGGCCGACGTCGTCAAAACCGTACAGTTCTTCGTCTTGGTCGCTTCCGATCACGTGGCCGCTCGTTAGCGCATAAACATCGGCACCGTCGGTTACGAGACAAGAGACGGTCCCCACTCGCTCCTGTTCTTGCGCATCACGGAGGATCGCATTGCCGGCCGCGATCTGTTCCGTAGCAAAACCCGGCTGTTCAATGCTGCGCTCGGACCGGGGCAGGGCCGGCGCGGTAACCACGCAGGTAGGAACGGCGCGGCCGTCTGGCAAAAACAGTCTTGGCGGGATGTAGTCCTGAGGGTTCTTTTGGAAGTCGCCAGTTTCCTGCCATTTTTCAACGAACACTAGCACCGCCGGCCAGGACCAACTCGCAATCGCGACGTTATCGATATAGCGGGGCGGCTTGTGCTGCATCGGTGGCGCCGCCGGATTCTTGAGCAACGGGTCGTCGCAGCGTATCAGGTACCGGCCGACGGCGGTTCCAATCACGTTTGGCAGGTTTGCGAGCTGCACGTGATAGAGGTCTCTCGCCTGTACAAGATCAATGAGACCGAGGGACGCGAAATCCACTTTGCGCGTGAAACGAGGCATTGAATTCCTCCGTCAGCACAGCAACGAAGAACGTGTCCCGGCGAGGGGAGGCACCGGGATGATGTTCGAGTGGTTTATTCTGTGCTTGAAAAAACTGCGGTATCCTCCTTCATCTCGAATCACAGCGTCAAGTAAATCCTGCGTTAATGGTCTGTTGAAAATTTACAAACTCCATTTATTTTTAATTTCGACAAGTTCTCTGTTAATATCCCGCGATTCAAAGAAGTTAGCTCGGTCGATACATCCTCATCTTCAAACACGGGGGAATCATGCAGACATGGGGCTATTCAATCATTCAGAGCCAGGGCGGTCTGGCGCAGACGAGCGCGGGGCCGATGCAAGTGGGACAGATGCTGAACCTGGTCGGCCAAAAAGGCGGCGAGTTGGTTGCCGTCGTGCCGACCGGCAACAACGTTTTCGAGTGGATCTTCAAGTTTCCGATGCAGGCCCCGCAAAGCATTTAGCAACCTGCCGCAGAAACGGCTTTTCGGAGGGACGATGAAACCCTGGACGCACGTACTCGTATCGGGCGTACTCGTGGCGATGCTATTGGGTCCGACTGCCGGGGCCCAAAAAGGAAGTCCAGGCGGCACCACTTCGAGTTCCTCCTCCAACTCCTCTGCGCCGCCGGCGGGTGGAGGAGGAGGCGGCAGCAACATTGCGATCGAAAGCGAAATGATCGCCTATGAGGCGATACACGATCTCGCGATCGAAATCTCGTCGAGAGTAAGGCCCATGTGCACTGCCGGTAAAAACCAAGTCCTGCTTGCTTTGCCCCCGAACGTAACCGCCATAGGCACTTACCAGGCGTTCGAGGCCGCCGCCGAAAGTCTGGCGGGGCAGTATCAGGGCGTCTCTACAATCAACGCCATGGTGGTCGGCGCGGCACCCGGCCCAACCGACTGGATCAGCGCAATCGGCGGTTTCATCGCGAGCGCAAAGACAACGACGACAATGAGCAGTGCCACGTTCACGCCGACGGACCAGGCCCTCTATGCGGACCTTGAGCGCGAGCTTCACAACGGCTGCAGCGCGGGCGATTGTACCAAGGCAAGAAAAATCAGCAACAGTTGTACGCTCTGGGCGACCGTATATCCCGGACAAGTGGCAGCCGCCTATGGCGCAAAGATTATTCCGTTGGTTCAGCAAATTACCCAGCAACGAGGCAATGCGTTGCAGCGGCTCGCCGCAGCCAACCCGCAGACCCCGAACTACAAAGCCGAAAGTGATCCCGCTATTCAAAAGCTGGACACTCAGTTCGCGGCGCTGCAGTCCGCGATCACGGATACAAGCTCTAGCTCAGGGTTGCCCAACGTGCTCCTGGGCGCCGCGCTTACGGTTACGCTGGGAGACCAGTATCACGTTCTGAGCGTAACCGACGATGCCGCCGGCGGCGGCTCACGGGCAAATGTCTACTTCCTGATCAACCTTTTTATTCCGGCGCCCCACCCTTCCTATAATGGCGGCGCCGTCGTTTCGTACTCGCTGCACGACGACAGCGGCGCGTATGAAGACGCAGACACTCTTCGCCTCGTCTTTGGGTACGGCAAGTGGCACGAACCGCCGCTGAGAAACCAGCACGACAAGGGCTATGCCAATTTCAAGTGGGATGACAGCAACAACAAGGGAAGCTGGTCCCCGATTTACTAAAACCGGAGAAACATGAACGACGAAACTAAACCGGAATTGAAGCCGGGACAATTTCTCGATCCTACCCGCGACGATCTGTTCGAGACGCAGGAAGACCTCGACCATTTCGAGAGGCTTCTTGAAGAAGAAAAGAGAAAAGTAGCTCAACTCGCCAAAAAAGAGCCTGAAGATTCCCAAGGCAGTTAATCGAAACCGGGCGTGAACGTTACGATGCGGAGGCTAGGTCCGGCCTACGCGGAGCGTTATGATACTAGGACTTCGGTGAGGGGACATCTGCAATGAAGGAGAGGTTTGAGGGTCCCGGAAACCCAAATCTTTGGGACGCTTTGAAGCGACAGGAAGTCGTTGCCGGCGACATGGCAATTGCCGGTGCCTTCGCGAAGCATGGTGCGGTTGTCGAATTTCAAAAGAATGACAAGCTGATCGTCGAGAATGCCGAAGACAACGATGTATATCTTCTGCTGGCCGGCGCCGTGGCCATCGTCGTCAAGGGCAATCACATCCGGACGCGCTCGGCGGGACAGCATGTCGGAGAGATGGCTGCGATCGAACCTTCCCAGAAGAGGTCCGCGACGGTCGTAGCGTGTGACACCGTAGTGGCACTCAAGCTCAGCAGCGTCGATTTTATGTCCGTTGGCAGAGAGCATCCCGAGATCTGGTTACCGATAGCGAGAGAACTGGCGCGGCGGCTTCTTCAACGGAATGATTTAATTAAGCCGCCAAATGCCCACCCGAAATTGTTCATCATCTCTTCCACGGAGGCCCTCGCCGTTGCGAACGAGGTGCACTCGCAACTGCAGCCCGATGTTTTTAGCACCGTCTGGTCGGAGGGAGTATTTTTCGCGGGCGGCTATTCCCTGGAAGCGCTCGAAAAAGCAGTCGAGGAATCTGATTTTGCCGTTGCGATTGCCCAGGACGACGATATTGTCGAAACGCGGGGCGGGAAATATCCCACATTGCGTGACAATGTGCTGTTCGAGTTGGGCCTGTTCATGGGTAGGCTGACAAGATATCGGGCTTTTCTTGTGCACCCCAAAGTCGCCAACCTCAAGTTGCCGTCCGATTTGCACGGTTTGACCCTAACGAGTTACGCGCCGGGGTCGGCGTCGGATCTCCCGTCTCGCCTAGCACCTGCTTGCGCCCAGATTCGCAGAATCGTTAAGGAGCTTGGCGTGCGCCTCACCGAAAGCGGAAAAGTTTCTGCAGCCAGGTGAGATTTGTGGCCGCGGTTCCATCCGCTTCAATCGTGATACTCAACGAGACAGGGGTGCGGCCGCTGCCTCCAGCCTGGAAAGCCGTGGCTGACATTTCCAATCGGCGCGACCAGGCGAGCCGAACGATCAAAAGCAGCACGAACGTCGCTCCGACGCTGGGATCGTCGACGATAGCTTGCATCGCGTTAACGTCAGTACTGCTTGGCAGCGGGCGAAAACCAGGGTGGGAATGCCACTCACCCAGATAGTTGAACCGGCAGTAGTCGCGCCCTGTCCGGTCGAAGAAATGCTCTAGCTCGGCGTTATGTTGGGCTGGGTCGCGTGTGAAACATGCGGCGCTGCCGCGGGAGTTCTGAACGGATATCTCGACAACCCGGAAAATCCCTTCACTCACGAATTCGCCCATCAGCACGCCGCCAATTTCGTATCGGCCGGCGCGGCGAAGTTCACTGGTGAGACGGTGGATTATCTTCTGCGGTACGAGAAGCTGCATTTTTGAAGTTCTCGAAAAGGCGTACAAGTCTTTGCAGTTCCGCCGCGCTTTCGTCTGTCGTTATGTCTTGTTCTTCCTTCGGTAAGTCCGCCGGGCCCACTTCAATGGGATATGTCTCGAAGGGGCGACTAAAAATCCAATATTCGGCGAGTCCGATGAGATAAACGGAGTTAGGAAAGATTGACGGATTTCGCGGTATCAGAATATCGATCGCCATGCGTGCCGCATGGGCGGCAATCACCGTGACATCGGCATCGTCGGCGATCACGGGCGCGGTCGAACCTGTCATGCCGTAGTCATTTGCGGCCGGCACGACGGGTTTGCCTTTTTCGTAGCACCAGTTTTCAATCGCCCGCCGCATGGAAGCTGGTCCCGGCTCGAAACGGGGACGGTGTCTCGCAACTAATCCCGCGCGGCCGCCCGCGAAAACCTCGGCCCATACGAGTGGCTTGGCGGCGATGGCAACCGTTGCGCAGAGATAGTTAAACACGGCGGAATCGGCCGTCGCATCCACGAGGAGATCGCAGCTGGCGAGTCCCTCGATGAGAGCTTCGATGCCGCCACTGGCTTCCTGTCCTCCGAGTCGGTGTCTGCGTTTTTTACAGTTCGCCGACGGATTGACAAGCTGAATTCTGCGCGCAGCGCTGTCCACCTTGTGCGTGCCGATTTCGCGCCAATCCAAATCGTTGCGGACCAGATTTTCGGGTAGTAAGAGGTCGTCGTCAACGAGCAGGAACTTTGTAACGCCCGCACGTGCCAGTATGGTTGCGATTTTGCTGCCAACAGAACCGCAACCGACGATCGCAACAGATCGGTCCCGGAGGGAACCATGCGCCTCATCAAGGCGTGAAGATGGTTCCGGCAGAGACAGCACCGAAATACGCCTGACGGAGTCCAAGTCAACATTGAGATAGAAGGCCCGCAGTTCGGAGCCCCGCGCAAGCACAACGTAGTTGACGGAAGAGAGAAGGAAGCCATGACCCGTGGCATCCGCTGTAAACTGCGTGCAGGTTTCCGTCGAAGGGAAAGAGGCAGCAAGGGGCCATCTGAGCAAGGCGGCCGCCCGTTCATACCCTTCGGCTTGCAGGGCTGGGGATATAGTCGCGTCCATCCATTTGTCATCCTGGTTTTTTGTGACGGACGCAACGACGTACACCGATGTTTCTTCGTGAAACATGCCAATGATCGTGGCCGGAAGCATGGTGGCTTCAGGCATCTCAGCGATAAGGTCGCTGAGAGCTCGCGTTGCGAGAAGGCGAGTGTTTCTGTTTCGCCAGTCCTGGCCCAAAGTTGTTTGATGACGTGAAGCTACAACGCCGAGCGCCGGTCCGGTTTGTTCGCCTTCCAGCAGGCGGTGCGCACTTCTGACCATGTCGGCGCCGTTAATTTCGGGGTGCCAATTGTCGGCGCCGTACTCAAGGCAAAGCTCACCGCCAGGCCCATACTGATGGCTCGACCACATCTCGGCACTTCCGCGAGGCAACACGATGGGTGGTGAGTGGGGGAAATGGTTGGGATAACAGAGGGAGACGGCGTATGTCCGATCTCCGACCAGAATATCGCAGTCCCACACGAGCCTTAGGGAATCGTCCATGCGCCAAGCTATAGGCGAAAGCCAGGCGACGGACGACGCCAAGGCGTCAAGGGCTTCGCTCTCTCGGCGAGAGCGATCCAGATCTTGGAAATACCAGATCACGCAAATCCGCTGGGCTTTGAAGGCTTCAACGGCTGATTGGGAAAGCGGAACGAATTGGCTGGCGCGCTCGGGGGACGCAGTAGGCCGGCAGATCCCATCGCTTTTGCAGCATTGGCGGCGGCATCATTTTTTTCGGACAGCTCGCGCAGTACCGCGTCGTAGTCTAAGCCTTCGCGCTTCCGCGTGTTGCCGAACATGACCTTGACGCCCTGGGTTCCCACGTCATACGCCGTCGGACCGATCGCCGTTTCCTTGCCTGAACAACGCGACTGCTCCCGCTCAGCCGAGATTACGCCGCGGCTCGCCGAGCACCGGATCAGATCGCCTTTCATACCGAGACGCGTCACGTTCATCGGTCCATACTCGAACCCGATCGCCAATCCCAGACCGGACACGTCACTGCCATTATTTTTTAGCTTCGCGACGGCGAGATCAAAACTGCTGCGCATTCCTCCCGCACAAAGAGCCAAATTGCTGACGGTCTCTTTATCATCGGTCGTTTGCGCCGTTCCCTCCACGAGGAGTCCATGCACGCAATCGCCGATGAAGCGCACTTTGCGACCGGCGAAATCTTCGTGGAGCACAGCATCAAGCTCGCTGCGCAAGACGTGCAAGGTCCGGACGACGTGTTTCGCCGTGTCGTCGGCGCTGATATTCCGGGCAACGTAGGCGGTGAAGCCGTCAAGGTCCGCGTAAATGGATGCCGCGTCCTGCCGTCGCGAGTTTTTCGAGGAGAGTTCTTCGATGTCTAGCGTGCTGAACGGAGGGGTGTGGCCTTTGAATTCAAATGAGCCGATAGGACTATTCTCAAGGTCCTCGCGCCATTCTTTCACGATGCTCTCAGCGGTCGCCTCCAGCTTGGCCTTTTTCTGGCAGTCGCTTATTTCCGTCGTGGTAAGAGGCGCTGAATCTTCATTCGTAACTTTAGTTAGACCAATAATGGCGCGGGCCTTGTTGGTCAAAAAAATGCCTGTCGCGGTCCCGCCACCAGAACGTTTCGCGGCATGATTTGCCGGCTCGCCCAAGAACAGCGGCTCTCGGTGTCCGCGTCGACCATTGTTTACGGCGAGCGCCAACCCGGTGTCGATTCCAACACGGACCTTAGCCGCAGGATGATCTGCGTCTTCACCTGTCTGGGCCAGAACGTCGATAATCAGTTGGGCGACCGCAACCGCTTTGCGAACACGGTCCGCCTCCGCGTCGTAGGGCTTGGCAAGGACGGAATGGAGTCGTTGATTGTGAAAGTCGACGAGAATTGCGTCGACCTGCTGAAGGGTGCGGTATACGGCGCGGTAATGTAGGTTCAGGAACCGAAGCGTCCGGCGATGGCAGGTTTCGCCTTCGACTTCGGTTACGTGAAGCATGTCGGTCAGGTTCAGAATGTCCGCATAGAGATGGACACCGTTCATTCGGTAGGCGACGTTGCCCGGAAGATTTCTCAGGTCCGTGTCGCGAACAAATTCTTTGATTTTGATTTCGTTTAGAGGGAGTCCGCCTATGCGGGAATCGATTCTTTTCGAGGCTGCCTCTTTGTTCCAGGTGCGAGCTGCCATCCCAAACCTCTGAGCTGCGCCCAAGCGCAGACTGTCCGGGGTAACCGGCAAAAGTAATAACAACATGATACGAGCTGTTCGCTATTTGTCGCAACTCGGCGGGATGGTGCCAGATTAAAGGTCGAGCGGATCTGCCTGGCGAACAGAATCCTGCGCCGGCAAGATCCTATGGTGGACGGTCTCTCGGACGTACAGAATCGGTGTGTCCGTGCCGCCCCGGATATCCTTATATAAGGGTGTGGGCTAGTGAGCGCCTTTTGAAACATTAGCGAAGGCACGGGTCTTGACTTAAAGACCATAGTTCTATACCATAAAGCAGTTACAGACCATAAGTATGGACATTAGCTATGGACAAAACCTCAAATCGCCGCTCCGCGGCAGGCCTTCCTCTTCCCGTCACGCGGGCCCTGCGAAAGCTGGGTCACGACATCCGGGATGCCCGCCGCCGCCGCCGCATACCTGTGGCCGTCGCCGCTGAACGCGCGTCCATCAGCAAGACGACCCTGCTCAAAGTGGAAAGGGGTGATCCCGGCGTCCTGGCCGGAACCTACGCCACCGTTCTCTTCGTTCTGGGATTGCTCGACAAACTCTCCGACGTTGCCGATCCCGGCCGCGACACAGTCGGGCTGCAGCTGGAGGAAGAGCAGCTGCCGCAACGAATACGCCGCTCGCGGCCCAAGCCCACGGAGGGTAGCTAGTGGAGAGAGAAGTCCTCACCTATGTCGATCTTGACGGCGTCCCGCATCTGGTCGGGCGGCTGTGGGCGCGCGCGCGGGGGATTAGGGAAAGCGCGACTTTCGAATACGACCCGGCCTGGCTTGAAAATCCGCTCAAGTTCTCCCTGGAGCCGGCGCTCGAAGTCGGCCCTGGTCCGTTTCACACCGCGAACGACTTGCCCATGTTCGGCGCGATCGGCGACTCGGCGCCGGATCGTTGGGGCCGCGTGCTCATGCAGCGCATGGAGCGCCGCCGCGCCAAGAAAGAGGGAAAGACGCCCTCGGCGCTGCGTGAGATCGATTTTCTGCTTCTGGTGGATGATGAAACACGCGCCGGCGCGCTCCGGTTCGCCGAACGGCAGGGGGATCCTTTCCTGCGTACTTCCGACGCCAAGCGCGTCCCGCCACTGGTCGATCTCCCCAAACTGCTGTCCGCCGCCGAACGCGTCGTCGACGACGACGAAAGCGAGGATGATCTGAAACTCTTGCTGGCGCCGGGATCGTCGCTTGGCGGCGCGCGTCCCAAGGCATCGGTGCGCGAGAAGGACGGCAGGCTCGCCATCGCCAAATTCCCGCGCCGGGACGATGACTTCAGCACGGTGCTTTGGGAGGCGGTCGCTCTCGACCTGGCCGCGAAAGCGGGTATTACGGTCGCTCAGAGCCGCGTTGAAAAAATCGGCACGAAACCCGTGCTCTTGAGTCAACGCTTCGACAGGCTAGGGGCCAACCGCATTCCGTTCCTCTCCGCCATGAGCATGCTGGGCGCGCGCGACAACCAGCAGCACAGCTATCTGGAAATCGTCGATGCCCTGCGCCGGCACGGGGCCGCGCCCGAGCGCGACATTCAGGCGCTCTGGCGGCGAATGGTGTTCAATGTCCTGATTTCAAACACGGACGATCACCTGCGCAACCACGGCTTCCTCTATGCCGGCACTGACGGCTGGCAGCTTTCGCCCGCATACGACCTGAATCCCGTGCCGCCCGAGATCAGGCCGCGCGTCCTCTCGACCGCGATCACTGAGGGCGACAGCACGGCATCTCTGGAGTTGGCGATGGAGGTTGCGGGTTATTTCGAACTGGACGCGGCCCAAGCCCGCGCCATCGCCGCCGAAGTCGGCAAGGCGGTGTCGAACTGGCGCACGCGGGCTGAGGGGCACGGCATCCGGGAAGCGGAGATCGAGCGCATGGCGTCGGCATTTGAACACACTGACCTTGAGCAGGCGGTCAAATTCAATGAAGCGTAGCAGCACAACCGATGATCGTCAGCGAGCGGACGGAGGTAGTTTCAGTGCAGACCTATGAAGTTACACGCTGTGTCCCGGGCGATTTATCGGAATCGGAACGGCAGGCCTGCGCAGAAATTATCACCGCTGGTGAGGCTGTAGACCCGCAATGGGCGAGGGCTCAGCTGCCGGTCGCCATTTCGATTGCGGTAGCGCGCTTGGCGGGAGAGATCGTTGGTGTCGGGGCCATCAAGCAGGTGCGGCCTGGGTATGCGACGAGCATTGCCGGGAGGAGCAAATTTGCATTTCATTCCGACACGCCCGAACTGGGCTACGTCGCGGTCGCGGAGCGACACGGCCGGCAAGGATTGTCGCGTCGAATTCTGACATGTCTGACGGACGAACGCGAAGGCGCTCTGTTTGCCACCACAGATGACCCGAACATGAAAAAGGTCTTGTTGGCTGCCGGCTTTACCGAGAGAGGACAGCCGTGGCCCAGGGCAACGGGGATCGCTTTCGCTTTGGATCAAGAGTTAAGAGATGAAACCATGCCTTCAGTTTTCGCTCGAGTCAGATCAGGAAGGAAGATGAAGTTTGTCGAAGAGGATACGGTTCCGCTTCTTCGCATCGCGGAGTAGCTTAGTATAGGAAATAACCTCGACGTACGCCGATAGCGAGGGATTGTACCCGTAGTAGCCGAGCTGGTCAGGCGTCGGCAGAAGACCTTTATTTTGGGCTATAACCTCTACTTCCTTTGTCGTGTCGCAGATTACATACGCATAGGCGGGAATACGCTCCGATTGCACTTTAATTTCTCTGCCATTCTTGTCTTTGAAATGCCCGCCCTTGATTTCCCGGATGAGACGATAGACCTGATCGATTGGGTCTTCTTTTCGGTAGTCGGATCGATCCGGCTTCTTGAACTCCACGATTACGAGGGAACTCAGGGCTGAGTCATCCTCCGCGAATGTCAACGCGCGCTCAAAGATCATCAAATCCGGCCTCGAATCGGATTTGCTGGACAGAACAGTAGCGGTATTAAGAGGCAAATCGGACGCGAGATATCCGTGGTAGGCGAGACGCTCGTCGATGATCCACAGATTTTGCTGCTCGTAGGGGACATCGTCCGATGTGGTGCGCATTGGATAAATGATCTTGTGGATGATTTCTTCCAGGGGATATTTGCCGGTTGCCGGGTCCGACTGTAGACTCCGTTCTAGAAATTCGAGAATAACCTTTCGGTGGGCGACATACTCAGCAAGGGATGACTTCCCCAGCTCGTTTGCACGTTCAAGGAAATCGTTGATCTTCGCTTCGTATTCCTCGGGCTTGAGGGCTGCGTTCGTGCCTTCTGCCATGAGAATGTTACTTTCGCGCTTTAATTCCCGCTGCTTCGCATACATCTGCTCGTGAAGGACGGATTCGAGGGCAAGCCCCTTAGCTCCAGGGGGAATACGGTCAATGAATTCGTCCATGTAGCGGGCGAGGGGACGGTATTGCGGACCTTCAGTGCTGATGTAGCTGTTTATCGCCGCCCGCTTTTCAGTGTTGATCTCTTGCAAAAAGGGCTGCAGGTCGGCGGTAACGCATTCTAAGGCGGGCCCCCGGATGGCATCCAGAGTGATCTCGTCGAGCAGTCCATCCGTGGAGTCGCGGCTGACCGGGAAGGTAAAATTTGTCCGCTCACCGTTGACGTTCTCGTTGAGATAGTCGCCTTCGACGAAGCCGAGGTACGCAAATGCACCGTCGCTGTCTGCAAGTTTTCGCTGCAGGTTTGGGAGATATTTTTCGAGTCTTTCCGGAACGACCTCGCGGGAATTGGCGGCATAGATCAGACGATGATGAGTCTCATGCGGGTTATACAAACGCAGGCCTCGTATCGCAAACTTACGATCACCTACCGTAAAAGTATGTTGAGTCGCTTTTGCGGCAAAGTTCTCCCGGAAGTAATTGTTAAGGTCTATGCGCTCTTTTTCATCGCTAATGGTTACGGAGGGGCATTTGGGGTCGAGAAAGAAAGGAAGGCAGTGTTCAATCAATCGATGGCCGATCGTGGCTAGGCCGCGTGGGCAGTCTTGCTTATAAGGCGCCTGCATGTTGACTAAACGAACGGTTGTGCGCGGTTCTTCCGCCTGCGAGGCCTGGGGCGGTCCGGGCGGCTCGCCGCCAGCCAAGGTGAAGTCGAATGTAAGTGTGAGGAACTTGCGGTTGGCCTCGTAGTGGCTTTCAATTTCCGCGCGGTCGAATGCCTTGAGCCAGGTGAACCGGCCAAGACCTTTGCCGCCGCGCCGGACCTTATATTGGGTATCGGAAGTGAAGAACGAATCGATGTTGTCGCTATTGAAGCCGATGCCGTTGTCACTGATGGAAAAACTGTTCACTTCCGTGTCTGCCTCGATGCCGGGCAGGCAGGGATCGCGTGTAAGCACAATCTCGATGGCCGGTTTCCGAACCGCTTCGCCGGCATCCTCAATGGCCTGGAAGGAATTCACAACGGCTTCAAACATCGGCCACAGGGCTTTCGAACGGGGCAAGGGCGTATTCTTGATCTTACCCGCCAGATCGACTTTCATCGCATGCGTCCTATTCGAAACGTGTTGAGGAAGCGTCACAGTAGCAATTACGGTACGGGAATTCAAATTCGCCTCTGAGGGGCCCGATTCTGGGGATGGCATCGGCACGGTATGCCATCGGAGAGTTTAGCGCGGTGGCGAATAAAAAGCGAATTAACTGAGATTCGTCAACTTGGTACAGGCGCAACGTTGGCTCGGTCGACTTCATCGCGGAGCTTGGGCGCGATTTCCGCGTATAGCAGGGACAGCTTCGGTTGTCGGTACTCACTCCCATGTCGAGGTTTTGAATCCAAGGCTCTTTGCATTTTCCGACACCGCACGCTTGATTTGGTCAGTGGCGCCGTTCGGAAAAGTCGCGTTGATCTCCACCGTAATCTTGAGTTCAGCCTGAGGATCAGCAGCAAGATTACCGATTATTTCTTCAGCTAATTGCACCAGTCGCATCTTCGCCGTGGCCGGGTTCACTTCCACCGAGCCGTAGAACGATTTCGGTTTACCCGGAGCGATTGTTGCAGCGGGATCGGGTGAGACAGCCGGGTTTTGGAAAAGCGGGGACTGACCAGCCGCTCCAGCCGACTGACTAGGAGCCCCGCCGCCAGCGCCGGAACTTGCCTTCAGGTTTACGGCTAGGGTCGCTTCATATCGATGGGCAAAATCGGGTTCGATCAAGAGGAGCGTTTCGTCAAATTGAACGTTGGCATCACCGAACTTAAAGCCATCAAAAACGTCGCCGGTTTGACCATAGGAGGTTCCGAAGAAATCCTTGCTGCCCGCGCCCTTGATGATGGCCTGCTCCAGCACGCGCCAGTCACTTAGGCGTGGCAGGTATAGGTACCGCTGCATGTCCTCCCAGAAGGCCATTGCGCCCAAGGCCTCTTTGCCCTCTTTCCAATAGAGCTTTTTCAGTGTGTCGCGTAGATGGATAGGAGACCAGGCGCTGATAACCAACTCATTGTCATGGCAAACCCGTTGGATTTCAGCGCCGAAAGCTGAGCCGCTAGTGTTCAGCGGGAATGCTTCGACGGTCGGTTGGCGGTCGGTGGGCGTTGCCTGTACTGGGCACAGGAGCCACTTGTAGCACTCGCGCGCAACGCGAGGTAAGACATCCTCCGCAGACTGGAGTTCCTTTTTCGCTTGCTCCTCCTGTAGACCGTCAATATTCAGTCGTTTGCCTTTGACATCCTCGACGATGGAGTTCCATGCCAACGCAGTGCGCACACAGTCGCGCACTCTGGCTAAAGAAGCGTGGTCCGGAGCGACGAAAACGAGTCTGTTGCCCCGGTATCGGGGTTTGGGCCCGTGGTTACGCACGAATTCCAAAGCCTCTTCAGTGGCGATGCGCGGCTCCTGCTTGCTGTAGAACTTTTCAGGCGGCAGAACCACCAGTCGCAGAGCTTCGTCATCGGGAACGTCCGCATGCGGCGTGAAGACGTGATGGCCCTCAAAGAATGATGTCGAGGGCATCAGTTTATGGAGTACATCTGCCATCTTCCCGCGCACTTCATTCTGGTCGTCGAACCGTCGCTTTCGGTCCTCCATCTCTCGGCGCAAGTTGGCGCGGGTGTCGAACCAGAAGCGCGTCGCGTCCTGCGCCTTGTCGCCGGAGGTATTCAGGTAGTGCAGTCGGTCGGCCAGCCGGTTGAGCGCGTCGGAGTAAGCCGAAGATGCCTGGCCCGGCTGGAGGCAGCCGAGAAGCACGCGGGCGCGGTCGAGACCGCGGATGACACCTTTCTGGTGCCGGCGGCGGACGGAGCGCTGCCGAGAAAAATTGTCCGCGCCACGCGGCGGGCGGCATTGATGGCGCCAAATCGTGGCTCCTTCGTTTCGAGCTCTGTCGTCTCGGCCCGTTCGCCGTCGATGTCCTTCTCGATCACCGCATCCCAGCCCGGTGCAAGGTAGTAGGTCAGCTCGTTGCGCGTGTTCCGTCGTAGAGCGGCAGGCTGCCGGGCAGGATCATCAGGTCCTTGTTGTCGTCCTTCCACAGCCGGTAGATCACCTTCGCCATCAGCTTCAGCACGCCGCGCGTGCGCTGGAAGCCGTCGATGGTCGTCCAGTCCTCGTAGAGGCGGTCGAAGACTTCCGGGTGGATCGGATACGCCTGCACGAGCCGGTCGTAGTAGCGCGCTTCCTGCGTCTCCGCTGGCAGCTTCGCGCCCTCGGCGACGTAGGCGTCGGCAAAGGCGCGGCAGACGGCGTCGCGGGCCTTCGTGTCGCGTACCGGCTCAAACAGGCGCCGGCGGACGATCTCGAAAGCCTCTTCGGTCGCGACCGGCTTCCACAGCGCCTGCACGCCGACCGAATGTCTTCTCCAAGGCTCGCAGTGCGGCGACGCCGCGTCGCTTCCGGCTTCGACGTCCGATTCCGGCAGCGACGCCAGCACGATGGCGTTCGGCACCAGCTTCGATCGCTTCGGTCAGCGCCTGGACGAAAGACAGGTTGCTGTCGTAGGTGCCGCCGCTCAGACTCTGGCCATCTGGGAAACTGGCGGATGTAGGCGACCAGTTCGTCGATCAGCACGACGCACGGCGCGTAGTGCTTCAAGCAGCGTCTTCGAGGACGTCCTTGCCGGGCGACGTGCCGGTCGCGTCGGCCTCCTTCACGAGCGCGAAGCCTTCGTCGCCGCCGAGCTGCCAAGCCAGTTCGCCCCACAGCGTCTTGATGGTCTGCTTGCCGTGCTTCCACGGCTGGCCGGGCGCATGAGCTGTGCCGTCGAGCACCGCGACGCGCGCCTGCGGCACGTCCATCAGGCCGCTGATCGAGCAGCGTCGGGGATGCCGAGCAGATCCGTGAGCGGGCACTTGCGGGTAGCCAGGTGATAGACGGCCAGCATCGTGTGCGTCTTGCCGCCGCCGAAGGCGGTTTGGAGCTGGATGACCGGCTCGCCGCCCTTGCCGTTCAGCGCTGGGCCACCTGGTGAGCAGCAAGCGCATGCCTTCGGTGATGAAGGTGCGCTCGAAGAAGGCCGCCGCGTCCTGGTATTCGGGCGTCGCCTTGCCGGTGTGCACGGCCGTGATGTCGGCGGCGAACTCGGATTGCTGGAACGTGCCTTCCAGCACGTCCGGATGGGGAACAGCGATTTCGCGCCAAGGTTTCATGGTTCATTCTCAGTTCCTGCATCGTTACTCAAAGAGACTGCCTTGCGTTCGCTTCGTCGGCACCGCACTGGCGGCGGCTTCGATGCCGGTCCAGCTGGTGATGAGTTCGTTGTAGGCGCGCGCGTCCTCGGCCCAGCCTGGCGTTCGCAGAGGGTGTAGAGGCGATAGGCCAGCTGCCGGGCGGCTTCGGCTTTGCCGCCGAGGGCGGCGAGCAGTGCGCCGGCAGCCGTTTCGCCGTCCTTGCTTCAGGGCGCGGATGAGCTGGTGCAGCGCCTCCCAGACGGGCATGCGCGTGTCGGTCGCGCGGGTCCCAGTCGGCGGGGTATTCGGCCCACTTGAGCAGGCGCACTTTGCCGCCACCGACTGCGAGCACGCCGGCCTCCTTCACGCCGTCCACGCTCGTGCCTTTGGCGCGGGCCAGGGTGTCGGCTTCGCCGAAGCCGCCTTCGTTCCAGCCGTATCTGCTCGAACCAGTGGAGGCAGAACTGGGTGTCGGCGTCGAAATCGTCTTCGGCGAGGAAGCGGTTGATGAGCTGAAGGGCGGTTCGCACGGTCATGGGCGTGCCGTCGGCCTCAAGCACGGCGGCGTATTTGGAGAAGACCGCCATGCCAGGACCGATGATGGCCTGCGAAAGGTCCACCGGCGCGACGGGCGAATGGTCGTCGCCCGCGCCCTTGGTCATCTCGTCGAGCGCCTCGGGCAGCACCGCGTTCAGCTCGCGCAGAAACTCGCGGCGGGAAACGGTCGGCGCGTCATCGGCGACGCTTGCGGCAGACGAGAACGATGCTGGACGCGAGAGCGTTGGTCCCGATGCTCACGGATCGAGCTGTCACGCTCTGTTCGCATCGGCCATGTGCCGGTGAGTTGGAAGCCAGCTCGGATGAACGGCCTCCAAGAAAGTCTCCCAGCCCGTGAGCGATGTGCCTGACTCGTTCTCCGTTTCCGACTGCTTGAATGCGTAGTAGATGGTGACCGGGCAACGTCGGGTGGCCTGCGTCGGCAAGGCTCTGCATCGCCCGCGTCATGCCTTCGAAGAAAGAATGCTTCGGCTTTCTCTTTGCCTGCCGTGGCGATACGGCGTCGCGACCAATTCTTCAGCCTTTGGCACGGCGATCGTGGCGAAAAGACTTGGAAAAACGGGCCGCAGTGATCGACGCAGCCAGACGTAGAAAAATCGGATAGGTCGGCGTAACCGATATTGTCGTAGTACGGAGGATCGGTGGAGATGATCTTGTCTTGGGATGATTCTTTGCGTCGAGGCATTAGATTGCTGCCGCAAATCCGCCGACCTTCGTACTTGGAAGCCTATCAATGACTTTGGTGACCCATTCAAGCCCGCCTAACAATTTCCGCTGGTGTTCCCAAACGGATTGAGCTTCCGCGAAGTCCCAAGTCATTGGGAACGACTTGTCGAGCAAAAGTTGCCACGCATGAAGCCTTCGGCGGACGTCGCAGATTCAGTGACCAGTAATTAGCAGTCGCGTAATCCACTACGAACGCCAGGTACACACTCAACAGCTTCAGCATAAGCCGTAGCCCCGTGCCGCCAGCTCGAGGCCGGGGATGTCGTCGAGCAGTCCGGCGGCGAGAGCGTCTCTTCGGATACTGTTCTCGGCCTCGCCGACTAGATCGCTGAATGTCGTCAACGCCACCAATTGCCGTGGCGGTGAAGAGATCGCCCCATTCTCTCAATCCGTAAGGCACGCAGGTCCCTCCTGTAAGGCGGGCGGGAATTTCGCCGGTCGGGTTTCCATGTGGGCTTAGCAGATCTGGCCACAGCTTCATGCCTCGGCCGTGGGAGCTAGATAAACTCGTCCACGGGTGCCCTCGGCGACGATGGCCATGCAGTTTCGCTCCCATGCGTCCGGCCTGCCTTCCGCCTTGATGTAGTCACCGTCGATCGCGGACTCGGAAACCAAGCAGCGGAAGTTTGCACCGCGCCCGGTGCCTTCGTGCCTTCTTTAGCCATCGGGCGGAGGCGCGCCAACCTTAACCGTGAAGCGATAGCGCATCACCTTCGACGACGGGCTGACGTAGGCATTCCTTGCCCTCCTTGCTGGACAAGATGAACGTCGACAGCAAGCGGCACGTCCACGTGCGAGAACGCCGGGTTTGGGCTCTTGACCGTGCGCGCCCAGAGCCAAGCGATGACGGTGAGTTTCTGGCCGACGAGCGGTTTGAGGTCGGGCCGCTCGCGGGCCATGTCCGCGGTGATTTCGACCGGCGGGTAAAGGTGGCCGATTCGTTTCTGGGCCTCGGTCCGCATCCAGGCGCCATAACGGCGCACGTCTTCAGCGAGTCCCGTCGCGCCCGGCCACTCTTTCGGTAAATCGAGTCGTGTGCCATTTTCATCCGGCGGCAACGGGCCAACGGGTGCACGCCCGGCGAACTTCGGCGGAATCTCGATCATCGCCTTGTTGATGAGCACGGCGACTGGGTTGAGGTCGGAAGCATAGGCCTCCAGCCCGAGCCGCTGCGCCTCGAGCGGGATCGCACCGCCACCGGCAAAGGGATCGTGCAACGCGGGCAGCTTCTCGGGATTGAACAGCTCGGCGGCCTGCGGATGGTCCTTATTCAGTTCGCACACCTCGCGCCACGAACGTCGAATCTCGGCGCGGGCGCGCTCCAGCACCGTCTTCGTTGGTGGTGTTTTCCCACAGCACAAGGTCTTCGATGATCTTGAAGAGGCGCTTCCGTTCGCTGCGCGGCTTCTTTCTTGTTCTTCCCGTATTTGAAGCCACCGCCCTGCTGGTAGCCGGGATCATTGACGAGTTGAGCGAAGATGACTGCCCGCGCCGCCGCCAGCGGACGCCGCGCCCACCAGAGGTGCAGCGTGACTGGGATGCCCGTGCCGGATCGACTTCTCGCGCGAGCACGCAGCATTGATCGCATCGAGCGGCAGCGCGACCTCGATGAGCTTGCGGGGCGATTTGATCGGGATGAGCGTCGATCGAGTCTAGCAGCATGCCTCTCCGCGCGCTCGAGCAGCGTCTTGAGTTCGTAGTTGATCGAGGACACGCCCCAGCCCGGTTCGGCGCTCGAACGGATTGCGCATGTAGTGCGGGCCGTCGACGGCGTCGTCCTCGCCGACGAGGACGATGGCGAGCACGAATTTGTCCGCCTGGTTGAACGCTAGAGCATTTCGTTGCGCGTGACGGTGACCGTGCCTGCGCCCTTGACGCGGCCCTTGACTTCGATGTGGCGGGCTTCGGGCTGTTTGCCGTCCACGGCAGGCGGGTAGGATGTGAGGTCCCAGCCGCATTTCTGGGCGGAGACATCGACCACGCGGCAGCCGCGTGCCTCCTCAGCTCGGCGCACGGCGTTCATGGCGAGCTGTTCGATCCGCGCGCGCGCGGCGGCATCGGCGGAAAATGCGGAGCCGTACTCAGCGGCGACTTCACCGCGCAGGCGGCGGAGCAGGCCGGCCGGAACGACCAGCGCGCCACCGAGCACCACGGGCGTGGCGGACGTGACGTGGCGCATCGACTGGAGTTCCTTCTTGCGGTTCTCCAAGCCGGCCTTCGAGGTCGGTGACGGTGCGGCGGGCGTTTTCGAGATTCAGTCGCACGTCCTTGCCGGCTTCCTGATCCTCCTTGAGCTTGATCCAGCGGTCGGACCAGAAGGCGATTTCCTTGGTCAGGCGTTCGTGGACGGCGGCGAGGGTCTTGTCCACATGGGCGATGCGCCGTTCGGCGACTTCGTTGAAGTGCTCCGGCACGAGCGTGGCGGCGGCGAGGGCGAGGGCCCGCTGCTCCTGGTCGGCACGAATCCACGGCGCGGCGAGCACGTCGTTCGAGCAGCGCGCGGTCGGCCGGCTGCAAGCGGCTCCAGATCGAGGTGCGGTGCCCAGCCGGCGAACGCTGCCGAGCCGTCGGGTGCGACGCGGACGAATTGCAGGCGCTTGGAGAGCACCTGGCCGTCGCCGGACTTGATCTCGTGGGTGAGGAGGAAGAGCAAGTGAGGCTCGTCGCCCTCGTCGGCCGGGTCCACGAGGACGGCGCCCTGGCGGAGAAGATTGGCGTGCTGTTCCAGGAAGCATGTCGCTCACGGCGAGCATCAGCGGATGGCCGGGATGCAAGCATGGCGCGCGAAGGCCGCACCGGGCTTGTCGAGCGGGCCGGACGGCTTCCCGCGTGAAGCAGACGCGCTCGTAGCGCTTGAGGACGGGCGCGAGTTCGCGGCGATTGCGGCCGGTGATGACGGCGGTCGCGCTCGCGGATCGAGGCCGGGACGTGCGTGATCTCGAAGCGGCCGGCTCTCGCGGATGAATCGAGCCGCCGAGCGCCTCGAACGCCTTCATGAAGAACGAGCGGACGAAGTAAGGCTGGAGCCGGCGAGCCTCGGCCTTTTCCATCTCCTCCTTCACCGCGAAGAGACGCTCGGCGCTCATGCGTCTCCTGCGCGAGGGCGTTGCGGTTGAGGATGTCGCGAAGTGGTCGTGGTCGAAGGCGTTGTCGATCTCGCTGGCGTGAGCCGGGCGCGGACCTCCGGCTGGTCGCCGTAGCGGATCGCCTCGAGCAGCAGGTCCTTGAGGCTGTTGCCCTCGAAGACTTCGCCGAGAATGTCGAAGACGCGGCCCTTGAGCGCCTCGCTCTCGACGCGAAGCTTTTCAAGAAGCGGAAGATAGACGTCGCCTTCGCGGGTTTCCTTGGCGACGAGATTCCAGAGGTGACAGACCTCCTGCTGGCCGATGCGGTGGATGCGGCCGAAGCGCTGTTCGAGCCGGTTCGGGTTCCAGGGCAGGTCGTAGTTGACCATCAGGTTGGCGTTCTGGAGGTTCACGCCTTCGCCGGCGGCATCGGTGGCGACGAGCACCCGCACCTCGGGGTCGGAGCGGAAGAGCGCCTGAATGCGGCGGCGCTCGTCGCGGTGCGTGCCGCCGTGAATGGTGACGATGGCGTCGGTATTGCCGAGCACTCCGGCGATCTTCTGCGTGCAGGTAGTTCAGTGTGTCGCGGTGCTCGGAGAAGATGATGAGCTTGCGCTGCCGGCCGCCGGCGTCGCGCATCTCGGGATTGTTCTGGAGAATGCGCGAGAGTTCGTCCCACTTGCGGTCCTGGCCCGAAGCGACGACGGCCTTGGCCTGCTGTTCGAGCCCTTGGAGGATGACGATTTCGGGCTCCAGCTCGGCGATGGTGCTGGCCGCCGTGGCCTGATCGACGAGGTTCTCTTCGAGGTTCTCCTGCTCCTCGGCGTTGAGGTCGTCGTCGTCCTCGGGCACGTCGGCGAGCGTTTCGGCGAGGATCTGCTGGCCGCGGATGCCGAGCTTCTCCTCCCGCAGGCGGCGTTCGAGCCGCTCCTTGCGGCGCTTGAGCGACTGGTAGATGGCCTCGGGGCTGGAGGCGAGGCGGCGCTGGAGGGCGGTGAGCGCGAAGCCGACCGAGCCTTTGCGCGAGCCGTCGAGCTGGTCGGCCTTGCCCATTTCCGTCTGGACGTATTGGGTGACGGCCTCGTAGAGGGCGGCCTCGATGTCGGAGAGCTTGTAGTTGACCGTGTAGGCCCTGCGCTCGGGGAAGAGCGGGGTGCCGTCGAACTTGACCATCTCCTCCTTCACCATGCGGCGCATGAGGTCGGAGCAATCGACCTTGTGGACGCCGTCGCGGAACTTGCCGTAGAAGCGGTCGGAGTCGAGCAGCGACAGGAAGAGCTGGAAGTCCTCCTCCTTGCCGTTGTGCGGCGTGGCGGTCATCAGCAGCAGGTGCCGCGTATGCTGCGCCGAGCTTCTCGGCGAAGCTGAAGCGCCTCGTCTCTTCGAGCTTCGAGCCGAAGAAGTGGGCGGCGAGCTTGTGGGCCTCGTCGAAGACGACCAAGTCCCATGCCAGCGAGCGCAGAGCTTCTCCTGGAGTTCCTCGTTGCGCGACATCTGGTCGAGCCGGACGATGAGTTGGTCGTGGTCCTCGAACGGATTGCCGCTCGGCGATGCGGCTTCCAGCTCCTTGGAGAAGACGCGGAACTCCAGCCCGAATTTCTCGAACAGCTCGTCCCGCCACTGCTCGACGAGGCTGCCGGGCGCGACGATCAGGATGCGGCGGGCGTCCGCCCGCATGATCAGTTCGCGGATGTAGAGGCCGGCCATGATCGTCTTGCCCGCGCCGGGATCGTCGGCCAGGACGAAGCGCAGCGGCTGGCGCGGCAGCATCGACTCGTAGACGGCGGTGATCTGGTGCGGCAGCGGGTCCACGTTCGAGGTGTGGACCGCCATCATCGGGTCGAACAGGAAAGCGAGGTCGATGCGCTTGGCCTCGACGGCAAGCTTGAAGTCCTCGCCGTCGCCGTCGAACGCCCAGGGGCGTTCTAGCGTGGCGAGGCTGATGCTCGCCTCGTCGGCGCGCGCCAGTAACCGCTCCTTAATCGTCCCCTCGGGAGTCTTGTAGAGGACCTGAACGGCACCGTCGCCGATGGGAACCACTGCGACCACGTTAGCGACCAACGTGGGCTCGATGCCGACCAGCGATATTCCTGGTTTGAGAGCTTCCAATTTCAACATGACGGGTGAGACTCCCGCAGGTTTGGCGCGGAAAGAATGCTGCCGAGAGTAGTTTGGAAATTTTCGAGGCAGGTCATATTTTTTTCGTTCACTTACTCTTGCCTCCGGTCGCGCGAAAATGTCATCGGCTTAGTGTCGGACCATAAATTCAAAACACGGCCAACTTTAACAGAGTGACACAAAGGTGTCAGCGCGAGTGTTCAGATTGAAAATCTTTGAATTCCTTTGTTTTTCAATAGTTATTGCTGTCGAATGGTGATCTAGATCGTAACTGACTTTATGTAAAAAGCATTTTGGGGGCTACTTTTACGCCGATGTCTAGCGACGATCCATAGGCCGATAAAACCTGCTAAATTTGCATGATGACCACGATACAGCGCGGACCCAAAGAGCAGGCCATCATGGATTTCCTGCATCAACGAGTCTTCGACCCGATTCTCCACTCTGCTGCAGCTTCCGAAAAACTGAAGCAGGGGGCGCGCTTAACCATCATGCGCATGGAACAGCGTGATGCTGAAGGCATGATCCAATACTACTGGTCAGCAATCATCGGAACAGAGCGGAGCATTGGTTTTGCCGCGTTGTTGCGTCAGGAAGGATTTGAGCGTTTTGAGGAAGCGCTTGAGGAGTTCCGCATCCGGTTCGATGATGATTTTCTGCGGCGGTAGTGTGGCGGTTGTTGGCGGGGCAAGCGAGATTTAGGAATGGAAAAAACATTTTCGCAAAGTGAACTTGAAGCTATCGCTCAAGCCCTGGCCGATACATCGGATGGGCTCACCGGGTCGGAAATTGGACACATCCTGGCGTCCCTGAAGATGGTCGATCCCACGCCTGACATGACCAAATGGAAGCGACTGCATAATGCTTTTGTCGAGCGGCAAAACTTCAGCGGAAATCGCCGGGCCGTTGTTCAGTTTATAAGAGAGGCGATGAAGCCCGAGCGATATGCTCGCCGGCCCGAACGCTTTGAGCCGATGCGCGCCAATGTCAATCGCGCTCTCGCGTTTGTTGGAATGGCCGTGAATGCTGACGGGACCCTTGTCGCGGCCCATCAGGTAAGGACACTCACCGAGGCGCAGCGGCGGGCCCAGGAACTTCGCGCAGATCTCACAGCCCGGGAAGTCCATCCCGATGTGCTCATTTTTTGTCGCGAAGAACTGCTAGCCGACAATTATTTTCACGCTGTCCTCGAAGCGACAAAAAGCGTCGCTGAGAAACTTCGCGCCCGAACGGGTCTAAGCGACGACGGCGGTTTGCTTGTCGACAAATCGTTAGCCGGAGATATTCCGATGTTGGCGATCAATTCTCTCATTACGGACAGCGAGCGAAGCGAACAGCGTGGATTCGCCAATCTCGTGAAAGGAATTTTTGGTATGTTTCGAAATCCGACAGCTCACGCTGCTCGCATCCACTGGGCGATGGAGAAGAAGGACGCGGAAGATTTGCTATCAGTCGTTTCCTTGATCCATCGCCGACTTGACGCCGCGACAATTTAGATTCCAAGAAAGTAATGAATTAGTGGGGAAAGTTATGGAGGTGAGCGATGAGGGCAGTGGTGCTGCATGAGTACGGCGGTCCCGAGAAGCTGAAATTTGAAGACAACGTTCCCGAACCGCAGATTAGCGGAAGTACGGTACTGATCGCGGCAGCCGCTGCGAGCGTCAATCCGATTGACTGGAAAGTGCGTTCAGGGATGCGGCAGAAGGATTTTCCGTTGTCGTTTCCCGCAATTCTGGGCCGCGACGTGAGTGGCGTCGTACGGGCGGTGGGCGCAAATGTGAAGCACTTCAAGGCCGGCGACCGCGTTCTTGCACTATCCAACGCGACCTATGCCGAGTTGGTGGCAGTGGACGATTCGGACGTGACCCATCTGCCGGATGGCGTGGACCTGGCGGACGCGGCCGCGATCCCGCTGATTTCCCTCACGGGAGACCAGCTTGTGCGCCTTGCGACAAACGTGAAAAAGGGACAGGTTGTTCTGATAACGGGAGCGCTGGGCAGTGTTGGGCGCGCGGCAGTGCATACGGCGAAGAAGATAGGCGCGCAGGTGATTGCAGGTGTTCGCGGGAAAGAACTGGATGACGCCCGCTCCCTCGGTGTCTCTGACGTGCTCGCGATTGATGACGATAAAGCGATTGAGAAATTCCGCCTGGTGGATGCAATTGCGGACACCGTTGGCGGTGAGGTTGCGGCGAAGCTGATCGCGAAGGTAAAGCAGAGCGGCTCCTTTGGCTACACCGCTGTGTTGCCGGAAAGCGCGGCGGCCCAAAATCCGACAGTGAAGATTACGCGTGTGTTTGCGCAGCCTGATCCATCCAAGGTGCGCGAGTTTGCCGATGACGTGCGCGATGGCAAGTTCGTTCTGCCTATTGGTCGCCGGATGCCGTTGCGTGATGCGGCCGAAGCACATGTGCTAGGGGAGAAAGGCGGCATTGGGAAGATCCTTCTGCTGGCGCCGGATTCACAACACTGATTTCTTCACGGCGGGACCGAACACTTTCCGTAATCCTGATGTGATAATCATTCCTACGAAAATAGGGGGAAAACCAAAGGATCAGTCCTTTGGATGGATGTAGCCGATTGGGCGCTTCTTTGGCTCTGGCAGCGCCAGAAGTTTCTCGACTGCGCTGAACAGCGTCGCGATCTGCCGGTCATGTTCTTTGAGCTTGCGCGCGACATCTTTGTGAGCGGCAAGAATTTCGCGCAATCTGACGAAGGTTCGCATGATTGCGACGTTCACCTGAGCCGCACGCTTACTACGCAGAACACTGGACAGCATCGCTACGCCTTGTTCTGTAAATACCATCGGCAGCTTCCGGCGTCCGCCACGTCCGTTGTTTGTTGTCACAGTCTGTGACATCAAAGATTCAAATTCCTCGGCTTTCAGCCGAAAAGCAAAATCCTCAGGAAAACGATCCATATTCCGCTTGACCTGCTGGTTCAGCGCAGACGTGGGGACTGCATAGAGCTCCGCCAGATCGCTGTCGAGCATGACTTTCTCGCCGCGGATGAGATATATCCGGCTGGCGATGCGCTCGACGGGAATCAGAGGGTGAAGACGGGCCATTGCCGCAGTTTGCCTGAACCGGCGCAGCTGTCAACGAACCGGAGTTGCCGGACATAATTCGCGAGTGATAATAAAGATTACGACAATGCAGTCAAGGGCCCGATTACATAAAACGTGATAATCATTCTTATGGGAAATGTAGGATTTTATTCAGGCGCGCACCACTATAGGGATTGGCGGCGCACCCATTATTCGATGAGATGACCCGCTATCACCAACTGGACCACGCCACACATTTGTCCTCAATAGTTGTTTGCCGACAGGCGCATCCTTGGGGATAGTTAGCGCTCTGCGGTACGTGTTGAGTCCTTTTAGGAGCGCGATTTCTTTGTCCTGGCTTGTGTTAAAAAACCACTCACCAGTCGCGTCCTGAAACGAAGCTCCGAGCCAAATTCCTTTAGGAACATTCTCAGCACTGTCGATTTCGTATTCTATTGTCAAAGTTTGCCCGAGCGATATGTTCGCTTGGTCAACGAACGTTTTCACGAGATTCACTCGATACGAGATGAAGACCGTGACGGATGCTTCGAGGCGGAGTCCTTTAGGCAGACCATTGATTTCAATACCCGGATAATCGCCACCCAAAAGCTGCGGCTCGACTTTATCTTTCAGTTTCTCTCGTCGTTTCCGATTCGACTCAACGACTTTGCGATAAAATTGGATCAATGCGTGCCCTAAGTCATTGGCCGTTACCAGCTGTAACGTATGTTCTCCAGTGGTGCCGAAGTGGGCGTCGACCTCCCAAATCGATCCCTCGACCTGACGAAACGGTCCGGTTTGTGGCCAGCAAAGCCCAGCTCTAAGTGAAAGCAGAAATGTGTCGGAAGTGGGTGAATTCAGGCACCTAAAGCGTACTGCGTGTCGGCCCCCGGTCTCGTAAGTCCGCAAATCCTCGCCCATTTGGGGACTAAGAATTGTCGCACCCAGTGTCTGCTGCGAGCGAATAAAGGCTGCGTTCATAGCCCGAATCTGCCCCGATAGTTCATGCGGAAATAGCGCAACCTCTGCGCCGGTGTCCTGCAAACGCCAAAGTCCTTTTCCGGTTACGCCTTGGTTGGGGTCCAAGATACCGATGAACACCTTCTTAATCTGGTGCTGCCTGACGAGTTCCGTGCAACACTCGTCGGGCTTGGTCCGAACAGCTTCCGTACACGGTTCAAGAGTGGTGTAGAGGGTTGCTCCCGCCAGCTGTGACTTATCTGTAGCCTGGTGAATTGCATTCCACTCCGCGTGCTCGTTATCGCCTTCCTTGCCCGTTCCGCGGCGACCACGGCCGAGAACATTTCCGCCCTTTACGATGATCGCGCCCACCTTTGGAATGCTGTCTTTGATCGGGTGACAATCACCCGCCCACTCGATTGCTTCCCTCATATATTTAAGATCGTCGTTTTGCATAGGGCAAGTATTCTACCGCTAGCACCAAGCGAGGCCCAGTCGGTGACGACCGGCCGGAGGAGTGAAGTGGGCGCGGCGAGCACGGTCATCATGCGATGAGAATAATTACGTAAAAATTTTGCTCTGCGGTAGCGGGCTTGTTTTACATATTGGAACAAAACTAAGGGCAGGGCGCGGTGAAGGATAGGATGCTGCTCCGCCTTCAACCGTACGGATGCATGACGCGGACAGCCGCATTGACATGGCCCGGACGGCCTCCAAGGTCGACCACGACATGCCACTTGCCAGGACGGGGGGTTGCGAGAACCACGGGCGAGTGAGTGTAGTAGCCGCCCTTGTGGTAACGAAACGGCTTTCCCGCCTGGTAGCTTGCAAAATTCCCGTCATCCAACAGCAGGACATTCGCAGCGTTACCCTTCAAGGTTACTTCCACAACGTCGCCGGCTTGGGTCGAGATTTCGTAGTTTAGGAATTGCCAGTTCATCTGGTTTCCGGTCCCTCGATTACTTCGCCCGCCGAACGAGACATTCCACGCTCCCGAATTCGCGCAATCGTAGCCTTGAGATCCCCAGACGCGCGCTTCCAAAGTACGAACGTAATGATCGCCGCAATGGCGCAACCAATGATAAGGACGACAAAAACGATAAACACCCGCAGCGAGTTGATGTCGCTGACGAGGAAGGATGCAAGAAAGCTGATGGCAACTGAAGCGAAGAATGTCCAAAGTGCAAGGAGGGTGGAGGCACCGCCTCCGCGCTCAAGGGTGTGAAGATCGTCGTCTGTGACGGCGTAGAGCGTTATATCGCCTATGCCAAGATAGCGAACGCGTGTGTATGGCGCAATCGACTCGGGTTGATCGGCCATTGTGCAGCAAGATTACTATCGAGGCTACGCTCGGCGCCAGCGATGTGCAGGAAGGAGGAAAGCTGGAGAACAGACTGATCTTCTTAGTTATCAATTTCTATCAGAGCGCACTCCCGGCCGGCCGCGAACGCCTCAGCCAGGCTCGTAATGGCTCTGGCGTGCACATACAACAGATAGCCCAGGCCCGCAGACGACAGGCTCATAACGCCTTCATCGTTCTGGTAGATAAAGCCTAAGCGCTTGCACTCCGCGATACCGCCCAGGGATTTCGCGAGAACTTCAATTTGCCGGACAGTTTCTATGTCGTAGGCGTTGCTTTCTGTCATCAGATATTCATAGGAAGGTTTACCGAGTTTGTCCAGCCGGCGAGGAACTCAGGCCGCCGGCGGCTCAAACTGGACGGCAGAATGCGCGGATGTAAAACTAGAACATCCGGCGTGCGTAGCGGTGCTCGCCTAAATTTATGCCGCGACAATCTGACAACAATTTTGACGATCTCCTGATCGATCGAGCCGCCGGCGCGGAATTGCCGTCGCCGGAGCAAGTGCGGGAATGGGCGCGCGAGAAGCGCGCTTTCATTTCGAGCGTGATGGGCGAATTGAAAGAAGAACGACAGGCCGCCGCGGCGGCCGTCCGCGCCGTGGGCATGCGGCCTGTCATGTTCGAGGAATTCGGGGGCCGCGACGCCGACCCCGAGCAGGCTTATCTTACAGAGGTCGAAGGGGCGGACATTTACCTCGGCATCCTGGGAAGCAAGTACGGGAAGCCGTTGAAATCGCGCTTCTCCGCGACCCATGCCGAATATCTCCATGCGGAGAAGCACGCGCTGCGCATAGCGGCGTGGACTGCGGCGGCGCCGGACCGCGAAGGACACGAGGAAGCCTTTCTAAACGAAATTCGCACGTTTTACGTCGTTCCGCCGTATAGCACTGCGGAAGATCTGCGGCGTCAGATCGAAGCCAGGATGAGCGCCATTGCCGCCGAGGATCTGGCGCATGGTGCAAATTGGGGAAAATCGTTTTCCGCGCCAGCAGGATAGAAGACGGCGGCGAAGCTATACGTGCGACGATGCGGGTGCGGGACGATGCTGTGGCAAGAGCCTTCGAAGACGCGCGGGGCGACGAATGGAACCGCGGAGCCCGCGCCCGGTTCACCTGGTCCGGCCGCAGCAAATTCGTAAAGGTAACAAGCGTCAACGTCACGACGACGTCCGCGCGGTCCAAGGTCTTTCAGATGGAGCTTGCCGTCGAGCAGGCGCCACAGGACCATATGATGGATTTCAGCGTAGGAAGCATGTCGCCGGACGATCTGACAGAACAGGCGTTGCGAAGCGTCTTGTTTGGCGAACGAAATCCGCTCGCCAGTCAGCACATGGAATTTGCGACGAAGCTCGATGATCCGCTGGAGTTTTTGCGGAACAATCCGGTGTCCGAAGAAATCCTTCGGCCGCTCACCGAATTGCTCGTTACCGATCTTCTGGTAGGGTCAGGACGTGCCGCCAGGATCGTTGAGTTTCGATTGGGCCTGGCTGTCCACGGGGTTCGAGTTCTGACTCTCTCCTGGGAGACGCCCAAGCGTTACTCCAACCAATCGACGGCCGTGCGCACAATCAAGGGCGACGTGCGCTTGTGAATATCAACGAGGTTCTCCGTCAAGGTAATATCGCTGCTCGTCGCTCCCTAGGGTGAATCCCAGTCGTCCGGAATTGAGTAGCAGTAGTAGTGAACCGTTTGTTCAGGAGGTATCACGGGTTTAGCTGATGGTGCTTGGCCACTTGGCTGAAACCTCAGATCTGACGAGTCATATGCCGTTGGCAGTTTGGCGACGACCGCCTTCGTTTCTTCGATTGCAAACGTCAGAAGTTTGCCGTCGGAGACCTGAATGTAAACATAAGAAGGTAAGTATTTCGTGTCGCTCACCTCGATGGCAGAAAACATTAACATCGATTTTGCGAGGTCATCGGTGCTCCCGATTGCCGCGCGGCCTCGATACTCGGTTTCATAGTTTCGGAATTCTTGCAGCGAATCTTCAATGTGCTCTTCTATGTCAGGCGGACCGCCGAAACCAAAGCTGCGCGTTCCGACTATTTCGGGCCGAAGAAGATAGTTCGCTGAATCGAAAGTACTTGCGCTACACGCCGTTCCCGACGGCACGATTGCAATATCTCCCAGAGTGGCCAAGGACCTCTCAGAGAGATCCTTCAGAGTTTCGTCACCTCGGTACCACACGTGAACTGCCATCTTTGCCGACAGTGGGCGTTCGAGATTGGCCAGGTGCTGCTCCATCTTTTCGCCTGATCGTTTTGCTTCGTTTGCGTCTCGTACGATGAGGGCCGCGGATGCCAAGAATCCGGCGAGAATGCCAACCAGCGCAAATTTTCCCGAACGGGTAATGATCTCGGTCTCTTCGGTTTTTCCTTTTCTTTTGATGCTGATTTTTTTCTTAAAGGTGGTCAGAAGCCCCAGGACTCCAGACCCGGCGGTGATCGTTGCTGCTACCAGCTTTAAGACAGTTGACGGGTCAAGAGCGGACGAAGAGACGATCATGGTGCCGGATTCTAGCACGCTATCGCTTCTTACAAGTGTCGGTATGAACCCCTCCACCAGGGCCGGGGCGCGAAAGCCCGACCGACCCATTTTGACCCTCCTCTTTTCAACGGCAAGAATCGGGAAAGCTCACCTCTCAATTCCCAATGCATTTATAACTTTGTACTTCCCCAACGTCAAAAGCGCCCAGCTATCGCGGCGGAAACTTTTGCTTCACCACATAGACGATTATTGATTCGATTTGGATTTTGGTGAGGTCGGCCTTTCCTGCCTTTTCCGCTCGTTCCAGTGCCGTCAGCTCCACAAACACACGTTCCATGCCCTCCGAGAAGGGCTTATCCCCCTGCTTGACGAAAAAATAATTCCTGATGTCTTGTGCCAGTTTTTCGTTGGTGCGACCCAGATCGCTTGTCATTTTGTCCAGGAAAGAAAGAAGGTAGGCGCTCTGATCTGGCGTGGACATCGTTTCGAAGTCCTTCACGCTCTTCGCCTGGGCTGGTCCACATGCTAAGAGAAGAGCAACAATCAGTGCGGCGCAAAATGTCGTCGGACGGAACAAAGTGAACCTCCTGACGCAGTCGGTGTGGCAACCATCATAATGTAGCACATTATCATGTGGCAGGTTATCGTGGGTAGACAGTAAGGGCCTCAGCGCGGTTCCATCGCAGCCGTGCGGAAATCAAACCCACGGATTGCGTTTGGAAAAAGGCTGCGCGAACTCCGGGTGGAACGAGGAATTTCCCAGGAAAAGCTTGCGGAAATCGCCGATCTCCATCGCAACTATGTCGGCGTGTTGGAGCGCGGCGGCCAGAGCGCGTCGCTCGATGCGATCTGCAAACTGGCGCATGCCTTGAAGGTCAAGCCAGCGGAACTGCTGTCCACGCTTGCTTGAATTCCTAGAGGAACTATCGGGAAGGTAGTTGTCTCGACGGCGCGGTCTGGCTGGGCGCTGCCCCGGACAAATCCGTGCTTGGCGCTTCCGCCCCCTGCCCCGCGGCCGCCGGCTTGAAGCTGGCGCTCAGCGACTTTCCCTGGGAATTATCGAGGCTGCCGGCATACGAAGTGCCGCGGGCATAGGCGGCCGCGTAGTCGGCGCCTCCGTACGTATCGTCGGTGACCTGGCTTTTCGACGTGGCAAGCGCGGCCGCCCGGTCGTCTGACAAGCTGTTGAATTCCTTCTCGTAGTCCCCGAGTTTTTTCTGCGCGTCCCTACATTTCGCAGAACGGTCATTGTCTGAGAGCGACTGCCCATCATCGCCTTTTGCGTCGTCGCGCAGGTGCTGGCTCTTTTCCTTCAATCGTTTCAAGGCGTCGATCTGGTGCTCCATCGCATCCTTTTGCTCCCAGGTCGGCGCGTCCGGATACTGGCGGTGCAGGTCTTCGGCTTCGCGCAGGTCTTTGCCTTCCAGCCGACGTCCCTCGCCGTCCAGATAGGTTCCATTCGTTCCGACATAGGCAGCGCGGCCGTCGTGCAGGCGCAGGGCGCGATCTTCGGTTTCCTGCAGCTTCCTGCGATCGGCGCGCAGGCGTTCGTCGATACGCTGCGTCAGAAGCTCGCTGCGTTCCCGCACGGTGCGCATCGTTTCCTCGTACAGCCGGAGCGATTCCTGCCGCCGGCGTTCCTCTTCTTTCAGCTTTGCCTGGCGCGGATCGCCGACACCGATCAGGCGGCGCGGGCCGTTGTAATCGGGATTGAGCTCAAGCGCCAGCTCGGCGACGTTGCGCTGCTCGGCCTGATTGGCGTGCAGAGACCAGAGCTGGGTGAGCACGCCGGGAGCAAAATTGGCGTCCGGGATTTCCTGCAGCACATCAGACGCGAGTTGCTGCAGCAACGTTCCAGGATCGATTTCAGTCGTGCGCGCCATCGTTTGCCCCTGCCCTCAAGTTTAAGGAAAGAGATTTAAGATTATGTTAATTCTGCCCTTCCTCGGCAGCGGGCTCAGGATCGCGTTTGGAAAAGTGAGGTTATTGGGAGCCGCGATGTGCGGGACGCGTTGGCCAGCCCTCCTCAGCCAATGGCTGGGCTACCTCAAAGGCAGGTTTTTCGGCACGGCGCCCGCAGTTAATTCATCCATTGCTTCGATGCGACGCAATCGGTGCTCAATATCTATGAGACTTCGTGCGGTCATTACAGCAATCACTCCGATGAGGACATGTGCTGAGAGGCCGAGAATGATTCCATGATTGAACGGATAAAGAGAGCGACTTCTAGCCACGTGGTCAACAATAAGACCCAAACCTCCCCACGCTGACACAAGATATCCGCACCAAAGTATTACCTGCGGGTATTTCCTATACTTGAGTTCTTCGGTCTTCATGGGAATTCACTGTGGCGCTTGGCGTTTCATTTTCTAGCTGATCGGCTTAGTGGGGTTGCACCTTTAGCTTTTGCGATGAGATCAGACATTAATTTGAGTCGATCCGGGATCATATACTTGTACCTAGTTTCCACCTCCTGCCCCACTTCATGCCGTTTGAATGCAGTCGTAGTCATCGACTCAACAATGTTTAGTAATTCGCCGGAAGACAAAAACAGATAAACATATTCACGCGCTCTGTCGTCATCCAACTCACTGGATACACGGACGACGACATTGCCATCTTCATCTTCCAGAGCCCTACTATTTTCCGGCGATAGACACAGGTCACCACTACGCGGATCATTTTGCGGCAGCGATTCACCGTAAACGACGGCCATAGCTTGAACGGTTCGATCCACCCAGATAGGAAGATCCGGACATACAAGAGGATGGGAGTAGCGCGTGAGTGGGGGGTTCGGTTTCATTTTCTCATTCTCTTCGAGCGCCGACCGGACTTCATTTTCTAAGAAATGCAGTAACTCCGGTGCGGCCGAGAAAAGATGTGTGTAAGCGCTTATCTGTTCAGGTTCCAATTCCATAGAAACTTCTGCGACGACGTTTTTCTTGCGGTCCAAGATCAAATTGCCTACGGCCGATAATTCACTCTGTGTTTGCGGTTCCATTTAAAAAAACTATATAGCCAGTGGTAATTCGTTTTAGTGAGGGCGGCCGTAAATCGATGCACTGAGACAGAGAGCGGAAACTATGGCACTGAATATGATCGTATACCGAACAGCGAGGGTAAGACGGTAAGGCTTTCGATGTGTTCGGCACCATGTCACGTAAATTCGCTCCAAATATCCCGGCACGCCGAGAAAGAGAAATTTCAATCGCACGCCCCGACGCCGAAGGAAGAAGTGAAGAAATACGCTTCCTACAAGGTAAAAAAGAACGGATACCACAAACCATGTGCCAATTAAATTGCGTGAGTCCATTTACATCGGTCCTTCGCAGGTTCCACCTTGTGCAGGCGCTGGCTGCGGGAAGACGTATTGGTAGTTCGTCGGCGTGAATCCGACACCAAGCGGCAGACCTCCGCTCAGCCCAGCGGATATTCCTTGCCAGTTCCCGGCGTTACTAGGGGAATAGAAGTAGCTTCCCCCTATTGGGCCGACCGAGCCGACCACGTTGTTGAATAGCCCCGTCCACTGGCCGTCGCCGAGCGCAGCGTTAATTTGAACTCCGAGACCTACACTCAAACCTGCCGACGTTGCGTTCGCAGGTGTCGCGTAAGAGTAGACGTGCACGCCATTGCTGCTTGTATATTCCAGGTTGTAACCAGCGGCTCCGCCGCCCCCTGATGTCGGCAGGATTGCTGTACCTTCAACGGAAATGCCGAGAGCCCAAAGTCCTGCGGGATCTATGCTCCTCTGTGGATTGCTCTCCACATACGCGTAGGTATTCATTCCGCCCAATAATCCAACCGGATCGCTCTCCAGATACCGCCCATACGCCGTGTAGTAGTCCCGGAAACCATTGTGGTTATACCCGGTCGCGTCCGCGTATTGGCCTGGCAGACGCAGGTTCTGCGTGATGCTGCTGGTAACCGTGCCGGTGATGCCAAAGGGCTGATACGTGGTCGTCCAGTTCACCACCTTGCTCGCGTTCGTCGCCTTCTGCGGCGTGCCGAGGCGATCCGCGTGGATATAGCTGATCGTCGCCGCCGCCGGCTGGATCGCCGCGATGGGCGTGCCGTCGAGATAGACATAGTCGGTTTCGGTGCCGCTGTTGGTTTCCGTCAGCATGTTGCCCTGCTGGTCGTATTCCTCGACCGATGTCGTGCCTGTGCCCACTTTCGCTTCTAGGCGATTACCAAAGGCGTCGTAAGTGTAGGTGCTGGCCGTCGACGACACCGTAGCGGTCGCGAGCTGGTTCGCCTTGTTATACGTCATCGAATTCGTGCCGATGGCGTTGATATTGCCGGTGGCGATGTAGCCGATGCTCGTGCCCCCAACGGCCGTGACGCGGTTGCTGGTCGTAGCAATCGTGTAGGTCGTGGCGCCCGACGTCTTGCGGTTGCCATTGTTGTCGTAGGTGTAGGACAAGGTGCCGTAGCCGCCCGTGCCGGAGACCGCGCCGGTCAGTCGTTCAAGATGGTCGTTAGTCAGCGTCTGCGTGTTCGCGGCACTGAGCGCGTCCGTCACCGTGTGCAGGTTGTTATCCGCGTCGTAACCGTAGGTCAGGCTCTGCAGCGCCGCCGTGCCGGTGTCCGTCAGGCCCGTCTGCCGGTAGTCGGCGTCGAACGTCGTCGCATGGGTTACGCCGTTGCCCCAGGTGAACGACGCGACCGGCCCGAACGGCAGATGGGTGACAGAGGTGGCAAGATTCACCGCAGCATGCCCGGGCTGCGTCGCCGTGATGCCGGTGGTCTGACCGGCGGCATCAATGTTGTAAGTCGCGATCCAGCCTGCGGTCGGATAGGTGATCGTCTTGAGCAGGCGCTGGCCGTAATAGGCGTAGCTGGTGGTGTAGGTCGTCGTGCTGATCGTGCGGGCGTTGGTGATGACGTTGCCGCTTTCATCGTAGGAGAGGCTTAAGGAGCCGACCTTGTCGGTCAGGCTGGTCAGCCGCGTGATGCCCTTGCCGTGCGCGGTCTGGTCGTAGGTGTAGGCGACGTTCAGCGTCGTGTCCGCCGGATAGGCCCGGGTTAGCGGGCGGTCCATCGCGTCATAGGTCCAGTTCGTCACCGCGCTCGCCGCGTCGGTCTTGCTGCTCACATTGCCGTCGAGGTCATAGTGATAGACCGTCGTACCCGAATCGGGGCTGGCCGCGGAGATCGCCTCGCCGAAGCCGTCATAGATATAGGTCGTGGCATGGCTGTTCGGGTCGGTCACGGTCAGCGGCCGGTCGTGCGCGTCGTAGGTGTAGCCGGTCGTATGCGTATAAGGATCGGTAACCGTCATCAGCCGGTTCAGCGCGTCAAACGCCTGGCCCGTCGTCCACGTGAGCGGGGTTTCAATGCTGGTCAGGTTGGATTGGCTGTCATAGCCGTAAGTCGTCGTTTGGCTCATACCACCCACGGCGGTCAGGCGGCGGCCGAGCGCGTCGTAGGTCGCCGTGTTGGTGCGTTTTGTAGTCGGCGTCGAAGTCTGCCATAGCAACTGCGTCACGTCGCCGTTGCCGTCGAGCGTGAGGGGCATCAGTTCGCCGTTGGCGTTGGTGACTTTGTCCATGCGGTGCGCATTGTCGTAGGCGTAGCTGAGGAAGGTGCCGTCGGGCTGCGTCAGCTTGGTGAGGTTGCCCGCAGCGTCGTGGTCCCACGTCGTAGTCAGGGAGCCGCCGCTGATCGTCACCACCTTGGTATGCAGGCGCAGACGGGCATCGTAAGACAGCGTCGTCAGGACGCTGTTCGGATCGGTGATCGTCAGCGGCAGGCCTCCGCCGGTGAAGGTGTTGACGGTCGTTACGTGACTGAGCGGATCGGTAATGCTGGTCAGCGTCCCGCCGGTATAGGCGTAAGTCGTTTTGGCGACAACGTCCGTGCGCGGCAGCTGCACCGTATGTACCTGGCCCGTGGCGGTATAGGTGTAAGTGGTGGTCCGAGTCTGGCCGTTGGTGCTGTACGGTATCACCTGCGTCGTCGTGTCGGTCAGCACCTGCGTCAGTAGATTGCCGGTGGTCGCGTCGTAGTTATTCGTGGTGGTGGTGCCGGGCGTTACGATGATATGCGGCAAATGCACCCACGTCGTGTCATAGGTAATCGTCGTCGTGCGGGCGACGGGCGCGCCGACCGCTTCGTTGATAGTCGTCGGCTGGCCGGCGCCATTGTTGACGTAGGTGGTGGAGTTGCCGTCCCAGTCCGTCGAACTGTTCAGGTAACCGTTGGAATCATAACCGAAGGTGCGCGTCGCGGCTGTCACGGTGCCGTTGGCGGCGCGGTCGATCTCGGTTAGCTTGGACACGCCCTGCAGAGTTGTAAATTTATACGTCTCCTGAATGCCGAGCGGGCCGGTAACTGTGCGGTTCCCCGTCGAATCGTCATATGTGACCGTGGTCAGGCCGTCGGTCGTGGTGCCGGTGCCGTGCTGGCTGGAATTGGTGCGGCCTACGCTGTCGTAGGCCCAGGTGGCATAACGGGCGCCGTTTTCATCCTGGATGCCGGTCAGCGCAAAGGGGAAGCTGGTATTTTCATACAGATAAGTCTGGTTGGTGACCGGACTGGTGTTGTAGCTGACCGTGGTGAGCAAGTTCAGGCTGCCGACCGTGCTGTAACCGTAAGTCAGCACCAAACTGTCTGGCGTCGATACGGTGTGCAACAAGCCGCCCGTATAAGCCAGCGTCAAGGATCGGCTGTAACTGTCAGCGACACTTGTTAGCTGGCCGGCCGTGTAGGTTAAGGTCTGCGTATAGCCGTTGCGGAGCTTGATGCTGTTAAGAACCGCGGTACTGCCTGACGTTGTGTAGGTTTCAACCGTGTCATTAATATCCGTCAACGTCCAGGTCGTACCAGAGTGCGTCAGCGTCAGGTTGATGTCGCTGTCGGTTGTCCATGTAGTCCCGACGAGCCAGAAGGGGACGATTTGCCCGTCCGGCCGTTCAATGCTGACTGCAGAGGCTGACAAAATCTGGATATAGCGGTCGTAATTGCTGCGCCAGTGCGTTCCCAGTGTGGTAGCTAGCGTCTGTGGCGAGGCGGCGCTGTTGTAGTAGCGAACAAAAGAAAGTTTGTTCGTCCCGGCAGTCTCGTAGTCTTTGACCTCCTCGAATTTATTGCCCGTGGCAAGATCGAAAGGATTTCCGCAAGCGGTCCCGCCGGGATGGTCACAAGGAGCGCCCAGGGTTTTGGCGTTTGTCCAAGGAGCAATGCCGCTTGCTTCGAACCCATAGAACCAAGTCGAACCAACGAAATGACTGCCGAAATCGTTCGCGCCAGGACCTTGATAGGTCGAAATTTGTCCTACCCCGCCGCAAGTGCTATCGGCGATCTGGTACGACCAACTGCTAATTACGCCCCCGGCAAAGTCGAAGAAACTGCTGGTATTCAAACAATCTGATTGGCCGTAGCTAATGCCCATTCCGTTCGCGGTCATGGAATAAGCAACAAAGTCAGGACCTTCTACTTCTCCCGTAAAGTCTAGGGGCACGTTGAGGGTCACGGACGCAGACACATAACCATTAAGGCAGCTAGCACCAGGTGCTTGGATTTCACACTGCGAAACATTGAATGCAGGGCCAACATAATTAAATGTGGCTATCTGTGCCAGTGCCGGCTGACTAGGAATTAATAGGAGTGAAGTGAGAAATAATCCAAGAGTGTAGCGGGCAAAATTGCGCATACTTTTCAACCCTTTATCTTTTTTTGACGGCATCGGCCAGTAGCGATTTACGAGAGGGCTAACGGAGATGAAGATATTCAAACATCCTAAATTTTGGCTTGCGTGTTCCACAAAAACGTACCGCAATCTTGCGCGAATCTTTTTCTAACACCAGACTTGATTTGTGGAATTTTTTGAGATCGCTCGACCTGATCGTTGCTACGAAAAATCTGTGTTGGCCTAAGCGGAGAAATCTTCTTCGCGCGAGGAATCGTCACCGGCACGGCCGAGACCCTGCTCTCGCCGGGGCTTGGGGCGAATCCTAGAGCCCGGTCCGCGAGCTGGGGACGCGCCCGGCTCAATGCCGGTCCTGGCAAATTCAGCCCACGCCACACTTTCCAGGACGGCGCGGACACGCGGCGGTATTTCTTTGAACGGTTCCACTACAAAAATCTTTCTCCAAAACAAAAGGCCACCAAGGATCGCCTTGGTGGCCGGAGGTTAGAAACCGTACAGCAGTACAGCGCGGCACCCTTTGGCCGCGAGGGCTTGGACATACAGTGCCGCCCCCCGGCCCTGAGCCGAGAAGCGACATCGATGGTGCGGCCGATGTCAGCCGCTGCTGTTGCGGGTTTCTACGCCCGGACCGGAACCAGCCGATCTCCCCTCAGCCTAGAGGGAATCGAAAGAGCCGGCAAACGAATTCCGCGCGAATGCCATGAATCCCGCATCCCGTTACTGCACGTAAATTCCATACTATCAACTGCCCTGCTAAGGTATGATCCGGTACACTATGTTTCTCGGCCACGACTACCAGAAGGGCGACCCGCCGTTCGCCTTCATTGACACGTGGATCAGTAGGCTGCCGAACTGGATCTACCCGGTCAAGTTCGGCATTGGCGCCGTGCTCGGATACCTGCTCTCCCTTCGCCACGGCTGGAATCCGCGGGAAATGGTGCCGCTGTTCGGGTTCCTCGCAATGTGCTCGCTCTACATCCTCGTGATGGTACTGCGTCTCGCGCTGTACGTCGCGATCGTGGCCGCGGTCGTCTGGTACTTCTGGTGGGCGGGATCGAAATGACTTCAGGCGAATGACGCCATGCTGCTCTTGTCGAGCCGCTGCTGGATGTCGGCGTTCCGCACACCCTTGAGATAGACCATGGTCGAGGCGATGTCGCGGTGTCCCATCCACTGCTGCAGGGTGCGGATGTCGATGCCGTCCTGCAGGTGGCGCGTGGCGTAAGTGTGCCGGAATTTGTGTAAAAACCACCGCGAACAAAAGGGCCCCGCGGCGCAGCGATTGACCCGGCGGCTGCCGTCCGATAAGACGTGAACGGTTTCGCAATGGCCGCAATTCAGCTTTGCGCGAAATGCGACGGCCTTTAGCTTTTCCAGCATGGCGCCGTCCGGGTTGCCGGCGACACTCGGGAACACCGGATCGTCCGGTGCCCCCTCCTTCGGCTTGAACTTCTGCAGCAAGCCGATGAGCTTCTGCGGCACCGGCACTTCCCGCTCTTCCCAGTTCTTGGGATGAAAACCCCAGTGCGGCTTGGCGGTGACGCGCACGGCCGTGTGTTTCACGTCGACGTCCCGCCAGGTCAGGTGACGGCCCTCGGCGTCGCGGAAGCCGGACATCAGGTAGAACTTGAAACGAATTTCCTCTTCCGGCGCGCAGGCAGAGAACAGGGCCTGGAGCTCTTCGTCCTCGTAGATCGGCCGGACGGTTTCGACGTAAGACGGCCAGTCGGCGGCGTTCAACAACTTGGCGCGGCCGTGCGTCTTCAGCAGTTGCGAGAGGACGACCATTTTGTTGTAAACGGTTTTACCGTTGTGTCCGAGTTTCAGGCAGAGCGTGCCGAAGGCGATCAGATCCTCGCGCAACACCTGGTCGATGTACTTGCGTGTGCAGAATTTCCCGAAAGCATTCAGGATTGGGCGATAGGTGCGCCAGGTGCGAAGGCTCCGGTGGTAGCGGATATATTCGATGTAGCTGTCGATGGCCTTCTGCAACGGAACGCGGTCCGGTTCCGGCTCCTCTTCCGCCGGCTGCGGCACGATGCCGTTGCGGATCGCCGCAAGCTCCGCCTGTTTCTTCCGCATGGCTTCGGCGGCGAGGAACGCGTCCGGGCCGGCGGCTTCGCGCGTGCGCTGCCCCCCGCTCCACCATTCGAGATAGTAGGTGCCCTCGTCGTGAATTTCATCCCGGCCCTGCACCACGACGTGATCGCGGCGGACGCGGCCCTTGCTGTCGAACAGCGCGGGCGCGAGCTTCCAGGAATCCTGATGTTTGACTTTCTTGAAAAGCCGGACGGTGCCCAGTTTTGGCATCGGCGCAACCTCGGCAGGTTCAGGGATGAACCGCCCACAGATTCGCCCACAAGGCCAAAAACTGCAAGTGGATTCTTATTGGGGAATGTTGCTGAAAAACACTCTTTTCAGGGCATTTTGAGAAGAATGGCGGGGACGACGAGACTCGAACTCGCGACCTCTGCCGTGACAGGGCAGCGTTCTACCAACTGAACTACGTCCCCACTGAAGGTGAATCGTCACTTGGTGGGCACTGAAGGATTTGAACCTTCGACCTTTCGGGTGTAAACCGAACGCTCTAACCGCTGAGCTAAGCGCCCATCTAAAACTTAACCCCAACCTACTCCAAACATCTGAGCCAGTTGAGTTTAGTTGAATCTCGCTTGTGTACAACTAAACGACTTGTGTACAGCGGGCTTGACTCAACTTCTCGATTGTACCACGAACATAGTCCTCAGAGAAGTGCGTGTAGCCGTTTGTAGTGCGTAAACTGGAATGGCCTACCTGTTCCTTGGTTAAGACGGCGGGTACTCCGCTCGTTTGAAGCTGCGAGACACGGCCATGCCGGAAAGCGTGCATCCCGCCCGGTGCAATACCCAAAAGTTTGCAGATTGGCTTAAGAACTTGCCGAACAATGTTATGGTTAGAAAGCGGCGTTCCGTTGCGTGTTTCAAATACCAATCCGCTCTCGCGCCCGTCAATGAAATCTGCAAGCATCTTCACGGTAATCGAATCAATATTCACGTTTCGAAAACCGCGCTTTGTTTTGGTAGTGACAAACTGCCCTTTGTATACCGAACGGCGCACGGTGATAAAGCCCTTCGATAGATTCAGGTCCCCGATATGAAGCCCGCTCAGTTCTCCGCTGCGAAGTGCGGAATATGCCGCTAGGTGAAAAAACACGCGATATTGGCCTTTAGCGGCTGCAATGATGCGCGGCATCTCTTCCTGCGTGAACCAGCGTTGCTCATTATCTGGAAGGTCTGGCAGGGTAGGGAACCACGCGCGTTTCGGCAAATCATTTTGTTTGCGTTCCCAATTCACGATACAGCGAAATAATTTGTAGAGGTTGTGAATTGTTTTAGGATGCTTGCTGTCTTTGAGCGTTAAAATCCAATCATCAATAATGCCCGTTTTAATCGTGTCGAGCGGCATACCGCCAAAATATGGACGCAGATATTTGTTAAGCAGCAGAGGGGCACTGTAGCGCGTTGACGGCTTGAGCTGCGGAAGGCGCTTGGCTTCCCATTCATCGGCTATCGAGTTGAACGTAATCGCGCGTTTGTGGACGGCTGCGAGGTATTGCGGCTTGTGCAGTCCTTCGGCTTCGATAATATGGAGCAACTTGCGTTTTGCTTCGGCCTTGGTCATCTCTGACTTGAGGCCTAACACTACAAGTGGATGCTCCCGTTTTCCTTCGGGAATGTCTCGCCAAAATCGGCCATACCAGCTTTTGCCGACTAGACGAACGGAACCATACTGGCATCTCGCAGACATGCGTTTTGTACGCTTTCTGTCGAGAAGCGGCGCGGCGGGAAGGGTATCACACTGAACGGCCATGAGCACACCTGTTGTATTAGGTTGCCCATTTAGCCGCTGCGGCCAATCGCCGCCACGAGGGGGTACTTAGCGAAAGTAAATTATCGCTAGACGCACGTAGGAGCGAAATAGCCCGTTAGACGGGGTACGTTGGTACTGTCAGGTATTCAGGACAGCTCGCTAGCATCCGCTAGGTATGACAAGCCGTCCAAAAGGGTTAACCGCTAGACTTCGCCACGAGACGCGCATAGAGCAGCTTGTAATCAATTGCAGGCCGCTGCACGGTCGTGTTAACGGCGCTCATGGATTGCTCTTAGATTCAGGAACTTCGCCGGCTTGCTTATCGTCACCGAATCCATCCCAAAATCGTCGGTTTGTTGAGTCAATCGTGAATGGCGTGCACTTCACTTGCGGAGCTTCGACGCCAACTTTCAAATCTGCACTTTCGCGCATTCCTTCCAAATCTTTACGGTCAGACATTTAGTTATCCTTTGAGTTAAGTTACGGTAAACGAGGACCCGTCGGGTGGAGTTTTATTTAGCTACGAAAAAGGAATTAACGCGCCAATTGTTCCACCCAAAAGGGTCCTAGATGAAAGTTACGGTAAATTCGGTCCACTACGCGGCGGCGCAACTAGCGCAGCTCTCGGTGTAATAGGTTGGTCGCTAGGGGCCGTGCCCGTTGTCGTGAAGGCAACGCTAGAGCCGCTTACAGCTACCGAAGGTGGGGAAACCTTATTGCCCACAAATGCGCTAACTGTGAAAAAATAGTTAGCCACGGCATTCCCTACAGGAAGGCGAAAGTCGCAAGCTTCGCTATCGTGTAGTGTTGTGCGTCCAGCTATAGGCAACATGCCGGAACTTGTGCTCCAACAAATTGTGTAGCCGTCTACGTTTTGAATACGTTTCCACTGGACTATGATTAACCCTTGTTTACCTTGGGTAACAACTCCTAGTGGAGCTGGAGGAGCTTTCGCTCCAACCTGTTGTACGGTATCGAGACGGTCACCTAGGTTCTGGAGCAGTTTATTCAACTGCGCTAGGTGTGAAGGGTCGTTAAAGTTCGTTCCAGGTGGAAGTCGGTATTGCGAGACTGTTTTTCTCACGATAGGTTCCCCACGCGTGCATTACCAGGGCGAATTTCGTAGAGAAGTTTAATGTGGATAACCTCTACGCCCACGCTATTCGCAGGAATGCTAGCATCCAGCCGAAGGGACATGGTTTGCGCAAGGCGCGAGTTAGTTGCGTTAGATTGCCGTCGCACACGCTTGTTAGTCGTAGTGCTGAAGGGCGCGAGAACTTCGCTATTGTTTCCGTTGTCGTAAAAGATGGTTGGAGTAACCGAAACTCCGTTCGTATTACCGTAGAATTCATATCCCCAAAATACGAGGTTACTTCCACGTGCGCCACAGTCGGTAAAGCGGCTTTGCAGCGTCCAGGGCAAGTTACCTTGCACGTCGGCTGTAGCGAAATAATCGTCCAGCTTCACGATTTTACCGCTAGACAATCCAGCGTAAACGCAATCATTGACGTTATCGACCGTTAGCGACGATATATCTACGCTACGCGTGGTAATCGTTCCAGTGTTGAGATTGATTGCGAGCAGCATATTGTTAACTAGCGTGCCTTTCGCTGCGCAAGCGTAATAGAGATATTCGCTAGTCGCGGCTGCACAATAATTAGCGGTAACGCTCTTTACTTGAGTCTCGATTGCTGGGAGTCCGTTCCTAGATTCATTGCGGAACAACAAATCTAGCTTCGGATTAAGCTTCGTAGATAGCGCACCGTTAAACGCATACAAGTTCGCGCTATTGCCGAATACAATTGCGTTAGCAAGTTGGGTTATGGTGAAAGGCTGGTCGCTTCCTACGACTGACTCACTTTTCGTGAGACTAAAGTTAGACTCATCGTTACCCGACAATATCCACACTTCGGAAGCCTTAATAATAATGAGGCAGCCCCACTTACTGATGAGGCCGGTAATCGGCTTACTGTCGCCCACGTCATCGGAGTTGTTCGCCGGATACGCAAATGCGTTGAGCGGCTGCGACCAAATAATTTGATTAGGCTGGTTAGGAGTTACCCAAAAGAGCCTATCCAAGTGATAGCAAGGGAACCTTACCGGAGTGTTTCCAAGCCGGCTATTCGCTGGCAATCCAGCTACGCCACCCGCAGCTATGACACCTTCGGTAAGAGCTGCAATGTCGCTCTGATTGTCGTAGTAAGTTGTTGAAACGTTATCCGAGATGCTTCCTACGAGATAGAATGAGTTAAGCGTACCTCCTATTCGGTAAACGTTGCGTGAGGTTGTTCGTGCATCTCCGGCTGGAATTGAAGTTAAAGTTCCGGCTGCCCCGCCAAGGACTACGCCTAGCGAACTTGCACTAAGGTCGCTTTCTGCACCATCAGCGGCTACGTTGGTTATGGCGTAAGAATATGTTCCAGCGAGGTTAGTTCCTGAGCCGGCAGTACCAGCGACGAAGCCAGTAGCAACTTGACTAGCCGTTACAGTCACGTTTTGAATTTCAAACGTAATCGGCGTAATGCTCGCATTCGGGCTAATTTGCGCTGTGAAGAGTACACCGAAGTTAGCGTTATTTAAATCGGCTGCGGTAAGGTTTGCGCCCCACAGAAAAGTAGAGTTTCCCCAAACGAGATTAATGTTGGAGCTTTGAAAGATAGTTGAGAATTGCGTTAAGCCTACGGCTACTCCATTGCGTAGCAGTGTGGCGTTCACGGTCACGTAACCAACGTTTTCAGGTCCGCTAAGTTTTGCGGTAGCGTTAACCTGGATACCCTGGAGCGTATTCGTAGTGAGCGAGAAGCCGAAACCTGTCGCCTTCAAATATTGCGACGAACTAGGGCCTGCTACAGCGAGCGGCACAGTAGCGAATCCAGTCGTACCTGTAATATTGCCTGCGTTAGTCCACACTGCGCTACCTGCACGTGTAACCGTACCTCCAGTGCCGGCAGTCTTAGTCGTGGTAGCTCCCGCTCCGGCTTGCGGAGGTGCCCAATCTACCGTGATTATGCTCGTTAGCGAAGGGTCAAACGCATATCCTGTATTACCCTGACCTGAGTCGAAATACACTCGTGTAGGAGCTGCACCAAAACTCATCTTCTGCTGCGAAGTGTTAGAGCCGCTGAGAACGTTCGCTAAAGAGCCAACGGTAGCGCCGGCAAATATATCTTGGCCTACGCCGCTTACCGCGCCTACAGCATTGTCATAGAACACGCTATGCGCAGTCGTGTTACCTGCGCTGTCGGTTAGCGCCGAAGCCTGCACGCTAGAGAACGGCGCACTAGCGAGGCCGCCTAGTTCATCTATACGGCAGTTTATTGCCTGTAGCGATTCGTTCGGCAGAAGCTTATCCGGCTGCGTAGATGGATTTACGCCGCCGCTGAAATCTGCAATTAGAAATTCTTGAGAGGACATATTTTCCTTTGAGAGCCACCCAATGGGTCCTAAGGCTAAAATTTAGCAGTAGGACCCAAAGGCAAAACGGGGTGGTGTTTTAAATTATCTATGCGTGTAGTGAAATGCGGGCAGCTCGCTATAATCACTGTATTTTATAGGCTGCTCTTTAGCGGGCTTATCTAGAATCTGCTTGCGATTAAAGCGCCCTTGGCGACTAGGGTCGCTGAGAACCTCTAGCAAAACGTCTCTACCGGCGTCCTTGAGTGGAATCTCATAGCCTACGGCGATACCGTTATCACTTAGCACGGAGCAGCTCACCGAGAACGTCGCGTCCTTCGTTAACGTAGCGATATGGCGACTTAACAGGCTCTTTAATCTCGCGTCCCAGCTCGTCCAGTTTAATCTCGCCACTGGCAATCTTCATTTCACGCGAGAGCTTATCGTCAGACTGTCGTTCGGCGCGTTCAAGAGTGAGCTTGTCGCTGTGCGAAAGAGTCGTGTTTCTCGCGTAAATACCGCGCGAGTGCTGATTTTCCGCTTGCGGGCCGCTTTTCAGCAAGTCGCCTAGAACATCTGTATTCATGTTATTCGTGGTAATCATGTGCTTTCCTTTTTATCGTAGAATTTTAGCGATACCAGTGCGAATAGGTGCGCTGGTTACAGTTGCTTGTAGCATCTTGAGAAGCGTTGCGCCTAAGCCAGTGCTATCCAACACTGACTTACCTGAATCCTTAGTAATTGAGCGGGTCACTCCATCTCGGTCGCTGATGAGACGGCTAACTCGGTCATTTAGGGTAGCTGTTTCAGGAACTTGCTGTGCGATAGCGTCATTAAGGCGAGAATAAATGTCCTTAAGTGCGCCGGCTGCGGAAGCTTCCAATGGGTCGGTAGTTTTAAATGACCCAAGGTCACTGGCCGTGTCACCAATCGACTGTTTTAGACGCTGCATCTCAAGTGGAGTGCCCTGAAGGGAGCCAAATTGCGTTTGCAACGCGTTCTTGAGATTATCGAGACGAGTCACGATAGCCGGATTACCGCTCTTGAGTGCAGCTTTCTGAGCTGAATCAATCGCGCCATCAATAATATCGCCTGCATCAATCTGGACGTTTGCGTTAGGACTGTTCTTTAGCGCTTGGTCTGTTTGCGACGACAGCTCACCTATACGTTGATTCGCCTTTTTAACAAGCGATTTCTTCGTACCAACTAAGCCTTCGTCAACGATAGACTGGCCGGGTTTAATATCCGCATCTAAATCGGCGGCTGCCTGAGTTGGAGTTTTATTTACAAGTGGCTCAACGGCTTTCTGAGCAACGTAATCACGAGCTTGACCAACCTTTTCGAGAGCATCAGGGGCCGCGACTTGTGCGATAGCGCCGGTTAATCCTCCCGCAGCTCCAGCGTAGTTACCTTGAGCAATATCCTGCCCAGCGGTATCTATACTTGGACCGACTACCGGAGTCGCTTGCAAAATGGCGTGTGCTCCACCCGATGCAGCTTTACCAATGTTCGGTAAAATAGGCTGTCCAGCCACGATATTACGTCCAGCGTCAACTACATCTTGAGCGCCTTCAGCGATACCTTTACCGGCATTCTGCGCATAGTTCACGATTGGTTGGAGTAAGCCAGTGCTCTTTGCCAGAGCGCCGCTAACTGCCTCACCAACAGAATGCGGTACAGTCGCATCAGCTTCGGCTACCGAACTAGGAAGGCCGACACTTTGCGCGAGACGCTTGAAGAATCCAGGTTGTTCTTGCTGCGTGATAGCTTGAGGCGCGGTACTCGCGCTATTTGAAACGCTGTAATCTGCGTTAGGATTGAATGCCGGCTTGGAATAAGCTGCATTTGCGTCGAAAGCTGGTTTATCAGCCATTAATTTGCTCCTGTCACCTTACCGTTAGCATCAACGGAAGTAACCGTGTAGGCGTGCCCGTTTTGCTGAATCGTGTCACCTACTTGATATTTAGGAGCGCCACCCCCGGTGGGTCCTCCACTAGCGAGCTTGCGTTCACGAGCAGACACATTCGACTTACCAATGGATGGAAAGCCGGCCTGAACGTTATCCAACTCGTTGCTGAGTGAGCCAAGCTTGAGCTGAGCGTTACTCTTGTTATCGACAAGCGCCGGCAAAGTACGGAAGATTGCCTCTCGTGACTGGTCTGAACCTGCGCCTGCGGACTGCAAAGCGCGAAGTGACATTGCTCTTTCGTGAAGTTGGAGCAAGTTATTTACATATTGCTGTTGAGGTTGACTCATTTGGTCAATTGCGAGCTTACCGACAAGCGTAGAGAAAGCTGTCTCATCCGTTGCACGCATAGCCGCGCCAAGGATTGAAGCCGTACCCTTGTCGAGCTTTGAATCAAATTGCGGGTCCGCTAGTTGTTCGTTGAGCTGCGAAACCGTATCTCGAATACCGTTAATTAGAGAATGTGCGCTCAAATTCTTCTGAACGGTAGTGTTGTATTCGACAAATCGCGTCGGGTCTGCTTTCTTCGCGGCTACGAAGTCGTTAGGCGTCATTTGGACGATTGAATTATTTTGAGTGTCGAAATAATCCTTCGAAGTCAAATCGCCCTTACCCTGAATAACGAGTTGCTGGCCGGCAGTTTTGAACGCTTGTACATCGGCTGCGGAAGGTTCCTGTCCGTGTTCGGCTTTGTAAGCGTCCCTATAAGCTTCAAATTCGCTCTTGGAAGCCTGCGCATGAGCTGCGGCGGCTACGTCCTGCAAATTAGCAATACGCTGTTTGGTATCGTCGGATTGATTCGGCTGCTTAGCCAAGTTCGCAAGTTGCGCGATAGCTGCTACCGAGTTAGCGCCCGAAAGCTTGCTTGGGTCACTCTCAAGTGAAGTTAGAGCGGCGGAAGTTTTATTGTCACGAACGACAGCGAGCTTTGCGCTCTGCGCATCCATTCCCTGTTTTTCATACTGGATTTGCTTAGCGTAATCAGGGTCATCACGACGCTTAACAATAGCCGCTAAGTCCTGATGAAATTGCTTGACCGATGTTTCGCTTGGAGCGGCTGCGAATTTTTCATAAGCCAGTTCAGCGTCTTGAGCTTCACTCTTAGAGAAGCCTCCAATTTGAGCGCCAACAGCCTGCGCTTGACGCTGGTATACGTCCAAGCCAGAGTTATCAGGCTGCGGACTAGCTGTCGGACCCGTGGGGGTGGCGCTTGGTGAGCTTACAGTTCCATCTGAGTTAGGCGCACTCGGTTGAGCAATATTCAACGCATGAGCGCCCGCAGCGTCCATTACGTGCGCTTGGCTAATTGGACCGGAGCCGATGGGATGCGAAGTATCAAAGCCCTGCAAAATTTGGCGATGAAGGTTGAGCGAATTCTGTAGGTCCTGATTCTGCGAAGTCATCAAAGCTGTACGAGCAGCAATCTCCGGTTGCTCGGAAGTTAACCGGGAAGCTGCGGTATTGGCTTCTTGCTGAGCTACGGCAGTGTTACTTTGCTGTGTTTTAAAATTATTTGCGCCGATGAGTGCGTTGATAATTCCAGCGGAGAGATTTTCTTGAGGTATGAAGTCCATAAGTTTTCCTTTTTATGAAACGTTGGGGCCGTATTGCGTAGACTGCGGAGCGGGAGCGTTCACGAAGGGTACCGCGCCCCAAACGCCGCTATTAAGAGTAGTGTTATCAACCGCGCCAGTCGTTCCAGGTACAGACGCCGGAACTTGGTTAGGTGAATTGTTATTCGCGTAATTCTGCGCGACATACGCAAGCGGAGCGGCTGCACCGGCTGAGACAGCACCGGCAGTAGATTGACCCGGCAAATTAGGAGTTTGCGTAAGCTGGTTAAGTAGCGTGCGATTGAACTGTTGGTTTTGCAAAGCTTGCTGCTCAAGCGATAGGTTCGCTTGATTCTGGCTACCCGCAGCGACAGCTTCGTTATTCTCGATACCTCCAGCGAGAATTCCGCTGCGTCCTAGTCCACGAGATACAAGAGCGTGCGTAGTCGCATCGTTAGCGCCGGCTGTGCTACGCGCTATGTTGTCATAGACGGCGGCTTGCTGCGTCGGGTCAATAGTGACAGGGCCGGTAGCAGATTTGGTAGCAGCTTGAATATCGGTATTTTGAGCTTGCTGCTGCTGCGGGCTAAGTGACGGCGGGCGTTTATTCGTGCCCCCAGCTATTGCTCCGATAATGGGCGAAGCTAGAGAGGCCAACGGTGCTACTGCGGCTGCAACTGGCATGTTAGTTCGTGTCCTTTGTGTACAATGGAAATGCGTGAGACTTAAACTTGAGTAGTTCTAAAAGACGGCAAGCGCTCTCAGTACTTGCGGTTGTGTAAACCTTGCTGCCCGATGGCAAAGATTCGTGGAGTAGCGAATACAACCTACGAAGATTTAAATATTTATTGCGCCACTCTGGAGCTATGCAGCCGTTATCTAGGTGAAGCTGTCGGTGTATGTCCCAGCGAGCGACAATTTCGCTACCATTCTCGATTACTGCGACTAAGCTTTCATTTTCTAGCGGAGCTGGGAGCTGATTCTCAGCGTTGAATTGTGTGAGAGCGCCAAACTCGCTAGGCAGCAAGAGTCTGTAGCTGAGCAATTTTATCTCTCTTACGTTTGCGGTTAATCTCGCGCCAAGCTACGTTTCCCGGCATGTAATGCTGGTCAGTGTCGAGGCGCTTCAGGAAGTGGTCTGCTGAAGGACGCGGGCCTATGTGCGCGACAAACTCAGCGAAGTTTTTAAAGAGATTCTGAATACCCTTACCGCCGAAATACTGATACCGGGCCGCTCGCGGATTCGTGCAGTTACGGTGGATTGAGCGCCATGCGATATGCTCAGCCGTGCGCTTGCCGAACTGCTTACACAGACCGTGCGTCTTATGAGCATCGCGCTGCCCCCAACAGCCGCAGCTTGTCGTTTCGCCTGAGCGCAGAGAGGCACCCCTCACAGTTGTGAGTTGCCCGCAATCGCACCTAACGCGAAACGTGGCATTGTGGAAGGCATCGTTAGCCATTCGCTCCAACACGACTAGCCTTCCAAAGCGCTTGCCTACTTCGTTTGCAAATTTCATTTGATACCTTCCTTGACCTTCGTAGTAGGACCCAAAAACTGGGGGTGGCCTAAATCTCTTTCCAGTTCACCCTAGCCGACTATCAAAACTCGAATAGTGAAAAAGCCCCGCCAACTCTCTTCTTAACTATGTGTATTTGCAACAGATACGAGGGGGGCTGAAAACTCGTGCATTAGAGGCCGCCTGAGCGATTTCTTACCCCTTTTACGTCCGGTCGCTCGTTTGACCGCTGGAGCGCTCTCCAGGGCGTTCTTGGCGGCATTGAGCGCCCCTTGTCGACGGCATTGCTCTAGCGTCGGCTGAGCGACGGACATTATCTCGGTGTAGGTCATTTGCATAAAACTGGGACTCCGGTTGAAAAATGGGCGTACGGGGGCTACTTTTTACCTAGAATTTTGCTTATAGAACAGGGCCAACCCTTCCATATCGCCGCTTAGGGTACTTTCCTGGGGGCTGGGTCCGGCTATAGCTCAAAAGGATGGTCAATTTACATGGCTGAGAAGGTCACATTCTACGCCACGATATATAAGTATCTATTCTTCAACGCGATAGCTGGGCTTGCTACTAGTTCCAGGTCGCTCAATCGCAGTAGCATAGGCGATTAGCATTAGTTGTAGAGTTCGGTTACGGACTGAGAACCTTAGCTAAGTATGTGTATTTGCAACAAAACCCTCTAGTAGTGTGCTAAACGGTCGCCGCACATTCGTGCGAAATGCCAATAAAAACGCTATTTCGTGTAGATGTTACACTGTTTGAGGCGAAAAGTGTGGTTATTTTGACACACTTTATGTTAGGAGGAGCTTTCACCATCCTGTAGCTACTACAACTGTAGTAAAGCTAGCCTTTTCAACGAAACGCTCACTGGAGGCGCGTAAATAATAGTCGTTGTAACGAGTATTCTATGCGCTCTGAATCAGGTTATGACCCGTTCTAGGATGGGTTATGCAGCCCATTTCATGCGTCTGTCGGCTATCCAAGATTCAATCTCAACCCTGGTAGCTTCCTTGCCGTCCCAACCGAGGTAATTGTCAATAAACCAGAACAACTCAAGATTGGAGTAACCAAGGTTCTTACAGGCGCGTAGAAGCTCTGTTTCGGTATAACCAGGATAGTTCAACTCTGAAATCAGTTTGCTTGGTGAGCCTTTACGTACAGGCCATGTCAGTGCATCGGCGGCGACTAGCAGACTTAGCGCTCGCAAACGTTCCTCAGAACCTTCGTTCTTTGGTGGCTTCACTTCAACCTTGCGCTTGTAATTCTCACGGCTGATAAGCGGCTTAGGCGACGATTGAATATAGCCAGCGTTCCCTTGCCATTTTTCAGCGCACGCAGTGTGAATCTTGCTGAGCAAATAAGGACCAATCTCATAAAGCGGGCTAAAACTCTTGCGGTTCTTGCCGAAGTAGAATCGAACAATCTGCGACTTTACTTGGTGTACGTAACCGTTGGGATGCTTCTCTTGCCTCGGATAATACGCAAGCCGCACGGTTAGTTCATTCTGAAAACGCCACCAAAAACTATAATAAACAAGCCCGTTTTCGTCCTTTTGACGTTTCGCTCGCTCGATAGGCGATTTTAAATCTCTGCTGTTACTGCTGGACATGTGAACCTCTCTTTACAAACTTTCTTTAGATAGTCGTACAGCGGATTTGAAAGCAATACGCATGGGTAGCGCTTGCCGTTCTTGTCGGTAGTGCCGCCCGCTCGCACCTTCCCTGAATCGGGATAGTAGTAGAGAGCGATTTCAACGCCGTCATGTATCCGCCACCAAAACTGAATCCCCTCGCCAACCTTGAAAATTGGTTTAGAGGAGAAGCAGCCGAATTGCCCTAGTGACATGCGCTATCCATTGTGGGCAGCATTGTCATAAAGCCCCTGCGATGCATTGCGCGGCTTCTACGCGAGAGTTTCGGCCCCCACGTAACCCGTAGCCGGCGAGATTCTGGATACCAGCGCATAACGTTCGGTGTGCCTTCCAGCGACTTCGAAAAGACTTCGATTCCCGTTGAACCTTGCATTTTGAGCGGCCCCTTATGCCGTGGAGCTACTTTACCAAACAAAGTGGTTTGCAGTCAAGCGAAATATCGTGAAATAGCGTTATTTTATTGAGAATTGCGCTATTTTCTCAAAGTGAGACTAATGTTCCCCAAATAAGTCTATATTCTACAACTATATACGATAAGTCTATATTCTACTATCGTTTAGCTGCCACTCCATCGCTAATATAGAGATAAAGATAGTATTTACTTCTTTCCGTCTGAACTACGACGGAAGTAAATAGAAAAGCTAAAGCTAAGAATTAGCGCCCGTATACTGACTGCGCTTGTACGACCCGAGGGGGTGGAGTTTCGACTCTATATGCTCATAAAAGCGCTTACCGGGGGCTGTGAGCTGATATTGCTCATAATCGGCGCTTCGATATACCAAGCCAAGGGTAACCAGGGTATCGAGAATCTTCGCCATGAACTGTACCGATGGAAGGCCCATTTCAGAGTCAGATTCATCAATAACGTAATTCAGAATACCGTCGATTGACTGCGGGCCGTTTTCGTGTAGGCTCGCGAAAATTGCCTGCTCTGCCATCTCCGTCATATTGCGATAGGTTGCTTCTGTGACGGTCGTGCGTTGTGCTGTGCGTGCCATATTTTCTCCCTTTGTGTGATTACTGTGAAACTTGGCGCTTTCGGTCCTCTAGCGCGGTCAACGTAGCAACAAGCCGGTCGCTCACTGTACCAGGGCACTCAACGAGCTTCTGTCCATTGAGCAGGAAGCAACTATTCTGCGCATCGTGAGTCACGGTCATCAGCGAACCGCGAAAGGTGAAAGTAGCCTTGCCATCAGCGACGGTAATGCCGGCGTCACGAATGAAGCCTTCGTTGAGCGAAGTGCGCAAGTTGCTATTTGCGATGCTGATTCTCTTGGCAGCAGATTCGCGCTCTTTGCGAAGGGCTTCGGCGCGTGCATCTGCGATTGATTCAAGTTGAATATCTACGCGATTTTCGAGATAAGTGCTCATTTTCGTAGCCTCACTATGCGAAATTGTTCCACCCAGTTCGGGTCCGACTACTAATTCTTGCGACCACTTACTACGAAGCTCATCAGGATTATCGGAATGCATCAAAAGCATCGCTTTAACGTCCATAAATCTCCTGTAACCTTCGCTCAGCAGCTTCTAGGTTAAAATCAAATCGCTCCCAATCCTGAATTCGTATGAAGGGGCTTTGGCGACGAGTCGAAGTGTAAAGTTGAACGCCATTGCGACGAATGTCGGGGAACAGAAACTCAATATCTACGCAGCCCGCTTCAGGTTTATCCTCATGAACTTGAGCGAATCGAAAGTGCATCGGTAGCTGAGACCTAGAGTCAATCGGACGCACGAGAAATTCGCTACGTTTAAGGCGCTTTATCATCTCGTGTTGGTTCCCATAGCCGCCATAACCTGCCCTTCGAAACTTGCTCGAAACTCGGTAGCAATACGCGCCTGAGCCTGCTCAAATGTTTTAAATCCAGGGAATGCCATCAGCTCAGCCGCTTTAACGATTCGCGATTCAATAAAATTACCGAGTGCGTCCAGCTTCGTAGCGTCATAGATTCCCTGCGAAACCTTCGACTCAATGCGCAACATTCGTCTATGTGGAATCACATAGCAGCGGCCTATCAGAGCGTCTTGTGTGTCGGCTGGCAATTAATCTCCGGCGCAAAATAAAAAATCCGCCCTGAAAATAGCTCAGTAGCGGATGCGATACGCCAAAGCCAAAAGGCTGAGGGGCTACTGATGAATTGTTTGGAAAACTCCGCTTTAGGTGGACCGCTTTAAGCGAAGGTTACTGCACCGAGCACGTCGGGCGACGTGGACCCCTCGGTTACTACTTAAAACGTGCAGACTACCCTATACCTATAGAATATCAAACGGGAGCGTTGGAGTCAACTAAAAACAAGTAGCAAGAAAATAAATCTTCTCTTACTCTCCAAGTAGATTATAGCACAGTTTGCATTCGTTTGTCAAGCCGCATCCCCTGCGTTTTCTTATACTTAAAATAAGTTCGTTAGTTGCAGGTTATTATAGGCGTTTAGTAGGCAAGCTGGTAAACTTTGCTTTGCCTTCTATAATAAGCTCTCAAATCGGATTGCAGGGATTGGACTTACGAGCAAACTAGACTGAACTTGCCAAATGAGCGCGAAGGGCTTCTCTTCCCTCATATATAAAACCCGCCGTGTAGCGGAAAGTTGCGCCCATTTCGATATACTGCCATTACCTAACGAAAGGTCGAAGCTCGTTACCGCCATGTTAATTGATTTAGTTTTAATCGCAGTCCTCGCAGCTGTACCACTTGGGTTGACCTACGTCGCCTCTAATCCACCTGGGAGGGGCGAACCCAAGAAACGTTACAAAATTAAACTCGGGTTATGGTGCGTTCTGGCCTTTGTTGTGGCGGTTTGCAGCGGCAAACGACAGCTCGACCAAAAGGATTATCCCGAAGTCGCTTTTAACGACCGCGAATGGGAGTTTCCATACTTGGAGGCTAATAAGGTAAACCACCTTCGTCAAGAAGTGGTTATAAGTTCAGGCACGGCGAGAAATGCACAAATCTATATCCGAGCCTTTGTTGAGCACGGACAGCCATCGGCTGAGTTAGATAGGCAAGCCATCGTCCGCTTTAAGAAGCTAATTGCGGATTTTCCGGCCAAACCTGAAGATTTCAGCGCAAAAACGCCGCATGTTTATGATGAAACGTTTCAATTCGATAAAGTTCAGCTTGATGACCTTGAGGCCGGAACGGACACGCTCTATGCGATGATGGACGCGGAATGGCAGAATAAGCAGGGTTTTACGCTCAAACACTCTTGGTACGCCAGAATGTCCATGCCCCACAAGAACGGCTTTGTCGGCGCTATGATGTGGCACGGCATTACACAATAGAAAGCGGGGCGTCCCTCAGTGAACGCCACCCAAGCCGGGTCCTTAACGAATGATACAAACAGAACTGCCTTCAATAAACTGCGCCTTGCCACTGGCAAATAGATAATCGTCAAATGCCTTGCGAGCTGCTGCTGATTCAGGACGCCGGCTAACATGCAATCGCTGCATTAATGCCCAATCCTCAGGGTACATTCGCTTCTTTTTGGTAAAGCGTTTCTTAGCTTTCGTGGTCATATCCTCACCGTTTGCCGATAGTGTCGGCGTTGGGATGAGAATACGGCTGAGCCAGATTTAACACAATGGTACTGTTAGCTAATAATGCATAACAGAGAATAATGCGTAACGCTAAGGACCCGTTGGGTGGGTCAATCGCTACTATCGTCAGGTAGCGGGCAGTCCTCTACCGGCTGTGAGCTGAAAATCACAACTCCTACGCCTAAAAAGGCCGTGAGGTACACGGATGTAAAATCGTCTTGTGGCGGTAGTTTCGGAGATTCGCTCACGAGTGCATCCACATGAATTTCACGAGCGCTACGCAGCCCCACACGAAGCCGACGCATATTGCGAGCTGAAATAAGCCGAAAATAAACTCCCCGTATGGTTCAAATTGCTCCTGCGCAGCCTTACGTTTCGCCTGACGCCGATAATATTCTGATACCGTGTACGGCGTGCCTAGCATCAATGGTTCGGTCATTTTCGCTCTCCGGTTTCGTGGCTCAAACTGGAGTAGGTTTGTGGGGTACCTTATTGTGTACAGAGTGTGTACAATAAGCTGGGTTTTAGGTGGGAAAATCGCTCATTTGCGCCGCTTTTCGACTAAAAGTGGTTAGGGCAGCGTTCTAACCAACTGAACTACGTCCCCACTGAAGGTGAATCGTCACTTGGTGGGCACTGAAGGATTTGAACCTTCGACCTTTCGGGTGTAAACCGAACGCTCTAACCGCTGAGCTAAGCGCCCCGTACTCAAGCATCTTACACTATTCTATTACAGTGCAACAAATTCCCGCCGATTTTCCAACTTGCAGCTGCGTCGACCGTTGCCGCCGTTGCTCAGCGCAATTTCCGTCAGCGTTTTCCTGTATCGTATCGAATTCTTGCCAAACGTCGCTTCCCCGCGCGGTTGCCTTGCACTCTTTTCATGCTGCCAGTAAACTGACTGCCTTGGATTTGCGGAAAGGGAATTGGTCGGAATGCTCATTGCCCGGGATTATGTCGGCCACATGGCTTCAGAGGTTGTGAAGCGCTTGCTCGAGGGAAATCAGATTGAAACGAAAGCGCCGGAAGCCATTATCCCGCGCGTGCGCCAAAAGATGATGGAAGAATTGACCGTCGAAGATCGCCTCAACGACGAAGTGCGCGACATCCTGACGCAGCATCAGGATGAAATGCGCCGCACCGGCGTCTCCTATCAGGAGATGTACAAAAAGGTGAAAGGACAGCTCGCTCGCGACCGCAAGCTTGTTTTGCGCTGAGCGAAAGCCGATACCGAATGCGACTGAGCCGCGAAAAGATCGTTCGACTCTCTCATCAAATCACCGACGTTCTCGTTTCCAGCAACGAAGTGGAATTCGTCGAGGACCGCGACACGATTCGCCAGCAGGTCGTGCTGATTCTCACGGCGACTTTGCGCGACGAAGAAAAAGCCGACGCCGAAGTCCGAAAGAAAATCACGTCGCAGAAAAAAGAAATTCTCGAAGGCAGTGAAGAGTGGGACGTCCTCTATCGCAAATATTACGCCGACGAACTTCGCCGCCTCGGCATCGCCACAACTCCCGACGATCGCCGTCCAGTACGCCAATAGCGTTTGTCATCTGATTTAAAACCGAAATGGCAATTGGATTCCGCAAGATAACGCTAGAAGATATTCGCGCCAAGCTCGCAAAAATGACAGAACGCCGATCGAGTCGAACACGCCAAGCTGATGAGGTAATTCGCGGAGCCGAGTCTGGGGCGGAGAGCTTAGAGAATGTTAGTCTCTATGCCAGATCAACTCGCGGATTGTTTTTTCGCCGGTCGCAGGGTCGATCGAAGGATCGGTCGTCAGTTTCAGGGTGTTGCCTTCTAACTTGAAACGTCGAACTTGGTCCTTGCCGGTACGCGACTCGTCCCACGACATTTCTACATGATGAGTTACAGTTTTGGCCTGGCTATCCACCGTAAACGTCCCTGCATACGCCAGCATGCTCTTGAGCAAGGCCGCCGCTTCGAGAGGAGTGGCAACTGCTTCGGCAGGTTTCCTTCGGTTACTGCCCACAATCACTATGATCATTCGCCCGTCGCGACCGTAATTGATATAACCCTGTGGATGCGGCCCCATGACGTCGGACTTCACCCCGGATGGAATTTCTTCTCGGACGTAGGAGACGAGCTTCCAAGTCCCCAGGAATTCCTGTTGCATAGACGTTGAATGGTCGTGCTGCGCCGAAACGTGGGAAGGAAAAGCAAGAATCGCGACAAAGACAAAAGGGACGAAACACCTCATTGATCTCTCCTCTCTAGCAGAGCGCGATGCCTTCGGTGAACCCTAGCACACACGCTGTTGTTGGGTGATTAGCGCTGCCACTGCTTTCTTCGCCTGCTTCCTCACCTTCGCCCACCGCTTCCTGGCAGCCGCCGCGATCTTCGCCCTTCCAGCCGCAGACAAACGCGCTTCTTGACCCCCTTTGCTTCGACAGCGATTGTGGGAGCTATCGACGGCGCGACCGCGATCCAGCGCGAAGAGAAAAAACTCGAAAAACAACGAAGCAAGGTGCAGCACCAGCGGAACGGAATTCGATCGGCAAAAGCATTAGGACACTCCAGTGCTGATTGTGCTTGCCCTTAGAGCGCCGAATCAGCGAGCAAAATGAAGCGGGCGGCCGATTTGGCCGCCCGCTTGGAGATTTACTTAAGTCTGATTACTGCGAGTCGGGGCGACGCTTCAGAGTCGGACGATCGTCGTCCGGGTTGGCGTTGGGATCCTGGGTCTGCGTACCTTTTTGCTGCTGCTCGGTGCGGGTGCGCAGGCTTGGCTTGCCGGGCTGATTGTCCTGCACCTTGCGCGCGAACATGATGTTGCGCAGACGCGCTTTCACGCTGTCGAATTCCGATGTGGTAACAATGTACTCCGGCTTATTCGGAAGAATGCGCGCGATTTCTTTCTGCGCGGCTTCGATGCGATCGGGCGTTGGAGGATGCGTCGAGAAGACCTTCGGGATCGTACCCGGACGGCGCTTCTCGTCAGCTTGAATGCGCTCAAAGAAAGTGACGAACGCGTTCGGGTCGTAGCCGGCCTTGTACATATATTGAAGTCCAAGGAAGTCGGCTTCGCGCTCGGAATCGCGGCTGAACTTTAGATAGGTGAGCGGGATCGCAATTTGCAGGCCTTCATACAAACCGTAACCAGCCCAACCCGCCGGGCCGAGCAACATCAAGGGGATCGTGGCGAGCTGCATCATTTCGCCCTTGGTGGCGTTCTTGGTGCCGTGTCGCGCGGTGACGTGCGAAATTTCATGCGCCATAACGCCGGCGAGTTCGGACTCTTCCTGAGCGCGCAGAATCAATCCGCTGTTGACGTAGAAAAAGCCGCCGGGCAGCGCGAACGCATTCACTTCGTCGGAGTCGATGACCTTGATGGTGAAGGGAACTCGCGCATCGGAGTTGCGAACCAGGTTCTGGCCCACGCGATTCACATATTCGGTGACGACTGGATCGTCGATCAACTTCGAGGAGCGCTCGACTTCCTGAGCCAAGCCCTTGCCCAAAGCGATCTCTTTTTCGATCGAGTAGAAATTGATGCCCTTGCCGACGTTGCGATTGCCGATGGCGTCGACGTCTTCTTTGGTATTTTTGGGGTTAACCGAATCTTGCTGGTCGACAGGCTTGTCCTGGGACTTCTGCGTTCCTTCCGAGGGCGGCGTTACTTTGGTCGTATCGGGGTTAGGCGGGGGGCTTTGCGCCAAGGCAGTGCTCGCTGCCAGTGTACCCAAAATCATGAATCGCGTTGCTTGCCGGAGAATTGCTTGCATAGATCCCACCTCCGCCCGTCGCCAGTATACACCCTAAACCGCCGACAGGCTCCCTAACCCTCATCCTTACGATGTCAACTTTAGTATAACGGTTTCCTCTGCGTCGCCACTTTTGTTATTTATTTGCCCCCCCAGCCCCGTCCGAGCTGCGAGAACGGGGAATCGGGGCTGATATTTGGTCTTTTCGTCAATGCGGGCCGGGCCTACTTCATCCAGCCCTGCAGCCCCATCCAGTCGACCAACCGGTCGATCCAGTAATCGGTCGGGATCCCAGCTTTGTGCATCCCGAATCCATGGCCGCCCTTGGCGTACATGTGTAGCTCGGCCGATTTGTGTGCGTCAACCCACTTTTGATACAGTGCGACGCTATCCGGCGCCAGACCGAGGTTGTCGTCGGTGGCGGCCGCGATGAAGATAGCGGGAGCATCGGCGGGAATGGGTAGGTCCTTGAACATCGAGGCCGCGGCGTAGATCGGGGCGGCGAATGCCGGGCGCCCTTCGGGTGTGTAGCGCAGGGCCGCTCCGGCCGCCACCGTTCCGCCGGCGGAAAACCCGATGATGCCGACACGATCGGGCGACACGCCGAAGTCGGCGGCGTGCCGGCGGACGTAAACCATCGCCGCGGCGCCGTCGGCAATCGCCTGCGGAATTGCGGGCGCCACCAAGTCGTGAAACTTCTGCCGATCGGCAAATAGGTTCGCAAACTCCTGGGTCGCGTCTTCGCCGGAACGTGCCAGGCGATACTTCAGCACGAAAGTGGTTACGCCACGTTCGGTCAGATATTTCGCGACGTCAGTGCCTTCGCTCGTGATCGAGAGCGCCATAAAGCCTCCGCCTGGGCAAATCACGGCGGCAGTGCCATTCTTCGCGGCGGCCGAGGGCTTGAATACGGTCAGTGAGGGCTTCGTCACGTTGGTGACGACTTCCGTGTTCCACAGCTTCGAGAAATAAGCCTTCTCGGGATAGCTCGCGGGCGACGAGCCCGGCGGCGTGCCCGGGTAGAGAGGAATGATATCCTGCGCGGACACACCGGCCGCCAGGAATAACACAACGCAAAAAGTGCGTACGATGATGGATTTCATGGCGCCCGAGTCTAACAAATACCCGAGTCCAAAATCTCCCGCAAAGCGTGATCCTTGGTGGCTGATCGCGATTTAGTGCCTAACGGAAGTGGTCGGAGAGCATGACGTCGGTGTTTTCTTCGTCGGTTTGCGAGTACAGCGGCCATCAAGGCGGTGTTCACCATACGGGTCCTGAAGTAAAGAACGGCACCGTCGGCCGATTCTTGGGGACTGGTGCCATCGTGGCCCGTACCAAGCGCGCTTGCATCCCCTCCGGTTGCAGGGCAGCGGTAGATTTTGTGCCCGACAGCTTCAAAAGACCGGACTTGGTTGTGATGGTGCCGAACCACGGGAGAATTCTTCGCATCCGCACCGGCGGGCACCGGCCGGCGATGGAGCAAATCAGCGATCTGTCGGCACCCCTGGGCCATTTCGTAACCGACCAGCATTGCCGAGCGTGACCATCGCTTCCCAGGTCGGCAACCTGGGATTTTTTCCGATTCGTTGTCGGTTCGTCGAAGCTCTATCAAGTGACGCATGACGGCTTCGTGATCGACTACTGGGCGGGATTCACGACCGTCGTTGACACTCATGTGGACAGCCAAGGGCGTTTGTACGTCCTGGAATTGTCGAGCGCAGCCGGCAGCCCGGGGCTCAGGAACGGCCGGATTATTCGTATCAAGGGCCTGGTCGAAGAAATCGTAAGCGGGCTCGACGTGCCGACCGCAACGGCTCTGGATTGCCACGACGATATTTACGTGAGTGATCTGGGAGCGGCGCCTCCGGGGCGGGACGCATTTTGCGTTTTGCGAATCCCGTTTCCGGCACCGTCATCACCACGATCGAAGTCCGGAAGCCGTTGCCGCTGAAAAATTCCAACTGAAAACGCAGGTGCGAAGGGAGTTGGCCTCGGCTCGATTGGAGTCGAGGCCAACTCCACAGGTAGGAGCACTCTTTTTTGACCGAACCCACTGTCTCCTCGCCGTGTTCGACGCGACCCTATGTCAGTGCTTTCGACCTCGCGCGTTGCAATTTGAACCAGACTCTCATCTCGCATCAATGATTCGCAGGGATTCGACTATGATTGGCCGCACATGCCATCCCACAGCACGCGTCTTATCCGGCTGATCGGTGTATTCAAGCTGTTCAAAGCCATCTTGCTCATCGCCGTAGGCGTCGGAGCGCTCAAGATGATCCACAGCAATATGACCGATGTTGCTTCGCATGTGGTCGCAAGGTTGGGCCTCGACCCAGGCGGTCGATTCGTTGGCCGGGCCCTGCTCCACACTGCGAACCTCACACCCGACAAAATTCGCGACGTAGGAGTTGGCAGTTTCGTTTATGCCGCGCTTTTCCTCACCGAGGGCATCGGCCTATGGCTCGTGAAACGGTGGGCCGAATGGTTCAGCGTGATTATCACGAGTTCTCTCCTGCCATTCGAGATCTATGAGATTCATCACCGCCCAACGATTCTCAAGTTCCTGGCTCTGCTGGTGAATCTTGCTTTCGTCGCTTACCTGCTGTATCGCATCCGAAGCGACCGTCCGAAGACGAACTAATCGTGCTTACTTTGCTCACTTGTAGGGCGTTAACGGTTGACAGTCCGGCTCAACGCCTCTACAGTCGGGGTTTAAACATGCCCGTCTCGAAGATTCAGATAGGACAGCTCTGGAAGAAAGACGACACAGCGGACACTTACCTGGTGACGCGTGTGTATAGCGAGGCGCTCAGCACCATGGCGGTGCTGCGCAAATCGGGCGCCGAAAACGAGCCCTTGATTCGAGTGAAGGTTGGGCGCACGTCCGACGGTCAGACTTTGCCTGGCTTTTCGCCGGCTCAAGAAGACGAGCGGATGTAACTAAAGGGCTTCGGACAAACTCTCTCCGGCAGTTAAATTCATCTCTCTAGCGGCACTCCAAGTACGACTCGAAGAGAAGATCGATCGGGAGAAGGGCATCTCGCGATGCCGCTGCCGCTCCAGCTTGAGAATGCGTTGGCCTACGCGCGCTAGACCGAGCGGACCGGCATCGCGACGATGTCGTCGACCTTGATCAGCTCTTTGATGAGGAATGGCTCTCCGTATTGGACGTCGATCATATGGCCGTAGTAGCGGGCGAGGCGATTCATTTCGTCTTCGAGTTGCTCCAGCCCGAGGTAGACCTTGTGCTTCGCTTCGCCTTTTTTTGGGCGGAACTGGGAGCCGTAGGCGAGGATGGCTTTGCGGCGTTTTTCGTAGAAGGGCGTGATGTCGACGACAAACGACGGTCGAAGGTGCTGCGCGAAGGCAGTGGAGTAGAGAATTTTGTGCGGGCGATAGGCTTCGCCGAGCGCGGGGAGATTTTTGAGTCCGGCCAGGAAGCAGGCTTCGTAGCCCAGCCCGGAAGCGTTGTAGTGATCGGGGTGGCGGGCTTCCCAATAAGGGATGATCACGGTTTTGGGGCGGAGTTCGCGGATTTTTTCGGCGAGGCGGAGCTTGTGCTGGCGGCTGGCGGTCACGTCGGAATCGGCAACGCCAAGGACGCTGCGCCAGCTGAGGCCCATGATTCTCGAGGCCATGGCGGATTCTTGCGCGCGCGTTTCCGGAGTGCCGCGCGTGCCCATTTCGCCGGCGGTGAGGTCGAGAACGCCGGTTTTGTAGCCTTGCTTCGCCATTTTGATCAGCGTGCCGCCGCAGGTGAGTTCGACGTCGTCAGGATGGGCGGCGATTGCGAGGACATCTACGGTCATTGGGACTCCTACAATTTTTTGTGTTCGCAGGAATTCTAGCAGCTTCGGAGATCACTTCAGGGGCTAAAGCCCTTCTCGCGGGCGGCGCTGATGTCGTACCTGAAGGTGCGATCCACGAACCTTCTGGTTGAGTAGAGTGTGCTAACGTTCCTGCGCTATGGATACGCCATTGCTCAATCAGGTTGCGTTGGTGACGGGTTCGGGCAAGCGGCTCGGGCGTGAGGTAGCGCTCGGACTCGCTGAGCGAGGCGCAGACCTGGTGATTCACTATCGGTCGTCGGAAGATGAAGCCCGCAAGGTCACTGGGGAAATCGAAAAACTTGGGCGGCGGGCTATCACGGTGTCGGCTGACCTCGATCAGATTTCGCAGATTCGGGCGTTGTTCGACAAAGTGGCGGCGGCGTTTGGGCGGCTCGATATTCTTGTGAACAGCGCAGCTAGTTTTGTGCAGACGGAATTTGCCGCAACGACGGAAAAAGTCTGGGCTTCATCGCTGGATACGAATCTGAAGGCGCCGTTTTTTTGTTCGCAGGCGGCCGCGCCGCTGCTGAAGAAGACGGGCGGCTGCATCATCAACTTTGCCGATGTCGGTGGGATTCTCGGCTGGTCAGGCTTTATCCCGCACTCGATTTCAAAAGCGGGCGTGATCATGCTGACGCGATGCCTGGCGAAAGAACTCGCGCCTGAGGTTCGCGTCAACGCGATTGCTCCCGGCACGATAACGCTGCCCGACGATGCGCCGGAACTCGAAGCAACCTTCATTCGCCAGGCGCCATTGAAGCGAAGCGGGCGCCCCGTGGACATCGTTGGCGCCGTGACGTATCTCGCGACGGCGAAATTTGTCACCGGGCAGACGCTTGTCGTCGATGGCGGCCGCGTACTGTAAACACTTCAGCATTGGGTTTGGAAATCGAAATGCGGATCGCTTCGTGCAGACTTGCTCGCGGCGGTGTATTCTAAGTCCTTATAGCGAGCATAAATTTTGCGCGCCCTGTATGCGCGCCATCAGCAGAACGAAAGGGACCCGCCGAGGCATGGAAAACGACACGTACGTAAAGCCCCATAACATGGACGAATATGAGGTCGCCGAGTGGCTGGAATCGCTCGACTCGGTGCTGGAATCGAGCGGCCCTGAAGTGGCCGTCGAAATTCTGGAGCGGCTACGGGCGCACGCCAAGGTCGCTGGACTGAATTTGCCGTTCACGGCGAACACGCCGTATGCCAACACCATCCCGGCGCGGCTCGAAGCGCCGTTTCCGGGCGATCAGGATGTGGAGCGCCGCATCAAGAGCTTGATTCGCTGGAACGCGATCGCGATGGTCGTGCGCGCGAACCGTGTCGAGCACAATATTGGCGGTCATATTTCAACGTATGCGTCGGCAGCGACGCTGTATGAAGTCGGGTTCAACCATTTTTTCCGCGCGCGCAGCGATTCGTTTGAAGGCGACACCGTTTATTTCCAGGGGCACGCGGCGCCGGGCATTTATTCGCGCGCGTTTCTCGAAGGACGGCTGTCCAAGCAGAAGCTCGAAAATTTTCGGCGCGAATTGAAGCCGGGCGGCGGATTGTCGTCGTATCCCCATCCATGGCTGATGCCGGACTTCTGGGAGTATCCGACCGTCTCGATGGGCCTGAGCCCGTTGATGGCGATCTATCAGGCGCGTTTTGCGCGCTATCTCGAAAATCGCGGCATGAAACCGAAGACCGACGCGAAGATTTGGGCCTTCCTCGGTGACGGCGAAACCGACGAGCCGGAATCGCTCGGCGCGATCACCTTGGCGTCGCGCGAAAAGCTCGACAATTTGATCTTCGTCATCAACTGCAACCTGCAGCGACTCGATGGTCCGGTGCGCGGTAACGGGCAGATTATTCAGGAACTCGAGTCGGCGTTCCGCGGCGCGCGCTGGAACGTCATCAAGGTTCTGTGGGGCACGGAGTGGGATCCGATTCTGGCGCGCGACACCGACGGCTTGCTCGTCAAGCGCATGGGCGAACTGGTCGACGGCGAATACCAGAAGCTGGTGGTCGAATCCGGCGCATACGTGCGACAACGTTTCTTCGGCAGCGATCCGCGTTTGCTCAAGCTTGTCGAACCGCTCGACGACGATTCGCTGCGCCGTCTGCGGCTCGGCGGGCACGATCCGCGCAAGGTTTACGCGGCCTACAAGGCGGCGTGTGACCATACCGGCGGACCAACCGTCATCCTGGCACGCACGATCAAGGGCTACGGCCTCGGCGAAGCGGGCGAAGGCAAGAACGTCACGCACCAGCAAAAAAAGCTCAACGAAGACGAATTGCGCATATTCCGCACGCGATTCGACATTCCTCTTACCGATCAGGACTGCGTCGAAGTACCGTTCTATCGTCCCGCAGAAGACAGCACCGAGATTCAATATCTGAAATCGCGGCGCGAGTCGCTCGGCGGCTACACGCCTGCGCGTAAAGTTCGCGCGAAGAAGATCGGGGCTACCGGGCACGACGAACTCTTCAAAGAGTTTGCCGAAGGCAGCGAAGGCCGCGAAGTGTCTACGACGATGGCGTTCGTCAGCATGCTGCGCAAAATGCTGAAGGATCCCGAAATCGGCAAGCTCATCGTGCCGATCGTTCCCGACGAAGCGCGCACGTTCGGTATGGAGTCGCTGTTCCGCACCGTCGGCATCTACTCGTCGCTCGGACAAAAATACGATCCCGTCGACGCCAGCACGTTGATGTATTACAAGGAAGCGACCGACGGGCAAATCCTCGAAGAGGGAATCACCGAAGCCGGATCGATGGGCTCGTTCATCGCGGCCGGCACGGCCTACGCGGCGTATGGCATCAACACGATTCCATTCTTCATTTACTACTCAATGTTCGGCTTCCAACGCATTGCCGATTTTATCTGGGCCGCCGCGGATATGCGGTGTCGTGGTTTCTTACTTGGCGGAACGGCCGGCCGCACAACACTATCGGGCGAAGGCTTGCAGCACCAGGATGGCAACAGCCATGTGCTCGCGCTCTCGGTGCCGAACCTGCGCGCCTACGATCCCGCGTTCGCGTACGAAATCGCGGTCATCATTCAGGATGGCATTCGCCGCATGTACAAAGACGGCGAAGACATCTTCTATTACATCACGCTGATGAACGAGCCGTACGCGATGCCCGCAATGCCGGGCGACGTGAAAGACGGCATTCTCAAGGGTATGTATCGCTTCCGCGCCTCGAAAAACAGAAAGTCCAAGCTGCGCGCGCAACTGTTCGGCAGCGGATCGATCTTGCGCGAAGCATTGCAGGCGCAGGATATTCTCGAAGAAAAATTCAACGTTGCGTCCGACGTCTGGAGCGTCACCAGCTACAAGGCGCTCTACACCGACGGCAACGAAACCGACCGTTGGAACCGGCTGCATCCGAGCTCGAAGCCGCGGGTGCCGTACATCACCAAGGCGCTCGGCGATGCGCCGGGAGTTTTGGTCGCAGCGTCGGACTATTTGAAGACGCTGCCCAACATGGTCAGCAAGTGGCTCCCGCGGCGGCTCGCATCGCTCGGCACCGACGGATTTGGCCGCAGCGAGGGCCGTCAGTCGCTGCGAACATTCTTCGAAGTCGATGCGCGTTCGATCGCGCTCGCTACGCTGCACGAGTTGCACCTCGACGGCAAACTCGAGAGCAAAGTCCTCGACAAAGCCATCAAGGAACTCGGCATCAACCCCGAAAAACAAAACCCGGTTATTTCGTAGCGAACCGGCGGTTCAACATTGCGCGGACCGGTTCGGCGGGAACGATCCGGCCTGCTTCTACGTCGCGGAGGCCTTCGTCAATTGCGGCGAGCGCTTCTGGGTCTTCTTCTGCCTGTGGTTCGCGCTTCCGAGAGTCGCGGTTCCTACCTGTCGCCGTGTGAATTTTCTCATGGGCTTTTGGTGGCCAGCAATTCCGCTGGTTTGACTCTGCCTGTGGCCAGGTTTGCGACCAACTCGCGATTGGCTGCTAGGAAATCGTAGTCGGCCAATTCGCGAGGTAACGCCCAAGCAGTTTGCTCGAATGCTGTGGCGTGAATTTCGGTCGAGTCAATCTCCGCTGCGTAGAAGTGGATCTCCAGCGGCTCGGTGGTTTCGGCATAGCGATGAACGACATGCGCGATCGAAGCGGACTTCCGTAGCGTTACGCCAAGTTCCTCGCGTAGCTCGCGCGCAAGGGCGGCCTCGTCGGTTTCGCCTGCTTTGACTTTGCCGCCGGGGAATTCCCACTTCAGCGGGGACGTGTCGTTACGCCGTCGCTGGCCGATTAGCATTCGCCGGTCTTCGCGCTCGATTACCGCTGCCACCACCACTCTCACTTTTGAACGCCTTTGCGCCGCCGCGGGCGCGGCTGTTTCGATCGCGCGGAAGAAATCGCCTTCGACAACTCCTCGAGGCCGCCGACCAGCGGCGGACCGGGCGTGTTCAGCAATTCATCGGCGATTACGAAGACGCGGCGTTCGCGGATCGCCGGCACATGTTGCCATTGCGCGACCTCGTATGCCTTCGTCACATCCGCGCGCGTTCCCGTCGCCGCCCACGCCAAGACAATCACTTCGGGCTGTCCCGCAGCGACTCGGTCTTCCGACACGCGCTCTCCGGCCGGCACCATCATTTCTCCTCCAGCCATGCGCACCAACTCCGCGACCCATGGCGGCGAACTGATGCGTGGATTCGGCCAAGCTTCGCAATACACGCGTACCGCACCCGCGGACTTCAGCGCTGCCGCATTTTCTCGCGCGATTGCCGCGAATCTCCGCCGCATTTTGCGCACCAGCCGCTCTCCGGCCGCTGCGCGCCCGACGATTCCCGCCAGCAATCGCACGTCGGCCTCAACATCTACCAGCGATCGCGGATTCATCGCCAGGAAATTCACTGGTTCGGCGAGCAATTTCGCAGCGGTCTCATGCTTGTAGGGAACCGATCCGATGACCAGCGACGGCCGCAGCTTCATGATCTGTGCGACATCGCCCATGTGCCAGCAATCGCCCAACCGCGGCAGCCCGCGAACATCCGCGACGTCGGCGCACCACTTGGTGACGCCAACCAGCAGCGATCGCGCGCCGATTTCGCATAAAATCGAAGTCGCGCTCGGCGCCAGCGAGACGATCCGTGGCTGCCTCTTCAATCGATTTAATTCCCACTTACGAGCCACAAATCCCTCGCAGAAATTCTTTACGCCGCCAGTTTCGCGTGCTAACTTTCCATTCAGCAATCGGCCCGTGCCCGGGCATCGCAAGGAGATGTCATGAGCCGTTTCGGCACCTACTGTATCGCGTTCGGTGTTCAGATCGCTTTCGCGGCCAGCCTCTCCGCACAATCGAGCGCCCCACCGGCACCGCCGACATTCACGAAAGACGTCGCTCCCATCCTGCAGAAAAATTGCCAGGCGTGCCACCGCCCCGGCGAGGGCGGGCCGTTTCCGCTGATCACTTACGATCAGGTGCGCCCTATGGCGCCGAGTATCAAGCGCGTCGTGAGCCAGAAAATCATGCCGCCGTGGTTCGCCGATCCCCAATTTGGGCACTTCGTCAATGATCGCTCGCTCTCACAAAAGGACATCGCCACTCTGGTCGCGTGGGTGAATGGCGGTGCACAGGAAGGCGATCCAAAGAATATGCCGCCTCCCGCCGAATTTCAGGAAGGCTGGGGCATTCCGAAGCCCGATGTCGTCTTCCAGCTGCCGAAGCCGTTCCATATTCCCGCCAGCGGCACGATCGATTATCAGTACGTGATCATCCCCACCGGATTCAAAGAAGACAAGTGGGTGCAAATGGCCGAGGCGCGGCCGACCAATCGCCCGATGGTGCATCACATCATTGCTTACGTGCGCGAGCCAGGATCGAGCTATTTCGCCGATCACAAGCCCGGCGAATTTTTCGTCGCGCCGCCCTCGAAAGAAGACGAAAAGGCCGACACCAGCGCACTGCCGAGCGATTTTCTGATCGGCTACGCTCCTGGGCAGCCACCTGAAATTCTCGCGCCCGGCCAGGGCAAGCTCATCAAGGCCGGTTCCGATCTCGTGCTGGAAGTTCACTATATGGCGATGGGAACGGCAACCACGGATCAAACAAAAGTTGGATTGGTGTTCGCGAAAGAGCCGCCGAAGGAACGCGTGCTGACGCTTTCCGCGGTGAACGGTACGTTCAAGATTCCGCCCGGCGATCCGAACTACAAAGTGGATGCGACGTTCGATGTACTGACCGATGTGAAGCTCACGGGTTTGCACCCGCATATGCACACGCGCGGGAAGGACTTTGAATATCGCATTGTGTATCCCGACGGGCGCACCGAAACTCTTTTGAGCGTGCCAAAGTACAATTGGCGCTGGCAGCTTTGGTACAACCTGGCGACGCCGATCGACCTGCCGAAGGGCACGAAGATTGAATGCACGGCGCATTTCGACAACTCGGCCGACAATCCCGAGAATCCCGATCCCACAAAGACGGTGATCTGGGGCCAGCAAAGCTGGGACGAGATGATGGTCGGGTTCTTCAATTTGGTATTCGACGCCAAGACTCCGGCGCGGGCGCTGTTTCCAGCCGCCAAGCCGCACGCCGATATCGCGTCGAACTAACGTCGGCGCAAGCTGAATAGCCACAAATTCTGCTGGCACGAACCAGACCAAACACCTGTCGCGCTCGTCTATCCTTTCAAGCAAGACGAGTGGAGGTCCGCACAAATGCAAACCCTCTGGCAAGATGTCCGCTACGCTCTGCGCCTGCTCCGCCTCAATCCAGGGTTTACGGTCGTCGCCATCCTGTCATTGGCCCTCGGGATTGGCGCCAACACTTCGATCTTTCAACTCCTCGACTCTGTGCGCCTTCGCACTCTGCCCATCAAAGATCCGCAGCAACTCGCCACTGTTCGCATCGACAATCGCAATTGGTCGGCGGGACGCCACGAAGGCCGCTACTCCAACCTCACCAATCCGCAATGGGAACAGATTCGCGACCATCAGGAGGGGTTTTCGAGCATTTTCGCCTGGGCGCAAAGCGCGCTCAATCTGGCGTCGAGCGGCGAGGCTCGCAACGCCGAGGGCATTTATGTAAGCGGTGAATTCTTTAAAGTTCTCGATGTCCAACCGCTTTTGGGCCGCATCTTCACAGCGGAAGACGACCGCCGCGGGTGTGGACTTCCGGGCGCCGTGATCAGCTACGCGTTCTGGCAAAAAGAATACGGCCGACAACCGTCCGCACTCGGTTCCAAACTCACGCTCGATGGTCATCCTGTCGAGATCATCGGCATCACGCCGCCAGGTTTCTTTGGCGTCGAAATCGGGCGCAACTTCGATGTCGCGGTTCCGCTCTGTTCCGAACCGGTGATCCGCGGTGAAGACAGCTTGCTCGATATGCGGCACGGTTATTGGGTCGCGGTAATGGGTCGGTTGAGGCCCGGCTGGACGGTTAGGCGCGCGACAGCTCAACTCAACGCAGTGTCGCCGGCAATTCTCGAAGCCACCGTTCCGCCGGTCTATAAGCCTGACGACGTGAAAAAGTACATGGTGTACAAGTTTGCGGCATTTCCGGCGAACAATGGGTTTTCTTCACTCCGGCAGGAATACGAGAATCCGCTCTGGATCCTGCTAGCGATCGCCGGGCTCGTTCTGCTTATCGCGTGCTCCAATCTTGCGAACCTGATGTTGGCCCGCGCGTCGGCACGCGAACGGGAAATCGGGGTGCGCCTCGCGATGGGAGCCTCGCGCATCCGCCTGCTCCGGCAGATGCTGGTCGAGAGCTTGACGCTCGCCGTAATCGGCGCCGCAATGGGAGCGGGACTCGCGCAAGTGTTGAGCCGCTTTCTCGTCGCGTTTCTAAGCACGCAAGGCTCGACCATTTTTATGGATTTGCGCGCGGATTGGCGCGTCTTTGGCTTCACCGCAGCGCTTGCAATCTTCACCTGCGTCCTGTTTGGACTGACGCCGGCGCTGCGGTCCACGCGAGTCGCACCGGTTTCGGTGCTAAAGGCTGCGGCCAAAGGAATGACGGCAGGCCGCGAGCGTTTCGGCTTGCGGCGGCTGTTGGTGGTGTCACAAGTGGCGTTGTCACTGGTGCTGTTGGTCGGCTCGCTGCTCTTTGTTCGCACTTTACGGAACCTGCTCACGCTCGATCCGGGATTCCGCCAAGATGGCGTCGTTATCGCCAACTTGAATCTGGCTCACCTCAATCTTCCCAAGGAAAATCGCCAGCAGTTCAAGCGAGATCTCTTGAAGCGGGTGAACGCATTGCCCGGCGTTGACGGCGCGGTGGACGTGGGAATCGTTCCGATTGCGGGCGATAGCTGGAACGAAAACATCTTTGTTGCGGGCGACGAGAAGCGTCAGGCGACGCCGTGGTTCAACCGGGTCTCTCCGTCTTACTTCAAGACGATGAAGACGCCGTTTCTCGCCGGCCGCGATTTCGACGAGCACGACACGGAGACCGCGCCGAAGGTCGCCATCGTAAACCAGACCTTTGTTCAGAAGTTTTTGAACGGCGAAAATCCGGTCGGCATGACCTTTCGCGAGGATTCCTATGTCCTCAGCAAATCCGAGGTCTTTCAGATCGTCGGCTACGTGAAAGACTCGAAATACTCGGACCTTCGCGAGGAGCCGCGGCCACTCGTTTTTCTGACGTCCGCTCAGGATCCGCGACCCGATAATTCTCCATCGTTTCTGGTTCGCGCAAGCGTTCCTCCCGCGGTCGCCATACCCGAGATTCGCGAAGCGATCCTGCAAACGGCACCTGGAACTATCACCGAATTCGAGACGCTGAAAACGGAAATTCGCGATTCGTTGTTGCGGGAACGCTTGATGGCGACGCTTTCGGGCTTCTTCGGATTTCTGGCGGTCGTACTCGCCACGATTGGGTTGTACGGGGTGATTTCTTACACCGTCGCGCGACGCACCAGCGAAATTGGAATTCGTGTGGCGCTCGGCGCGCAGCGCGGGCATGTCGTCGGCATGATTATGCGCGAAGCCGGAACCATGCTGGTTGCCGGTTTGGCCATCGGCGCGATCCTGGCGCTGGTCGCAGCGCGTGCCGCGGGGTCTCTGCTCTACGGGCTCAAACCGGGCGATCCATTCACACTTACGCTGGCGATCGCGGGACTGAGCCTCATCGCCTCGGCGGCGAGCTTTCTCCCAGCACACCGCGCCGCGGCGCTCGACCCGATGCAGGCGCTGCGCGAAGAATAACGGAGCGGTGAAACGCAAGGCTTTGCAGACGGCGCGCCCTTAGTGTTAGCGCTCGCGCGGCGGGATTTGACTTCGTTCGGCGCGTATGTTGCACTCGCTCGACTCCAAATTGAGGTGCGTGCATGACTGGTCGCGTGGGGCGTGGTTTTTCTTTCCTGATGGTCGCTGCAAGCTGCATATTCTCGGTGCAGGCGCAGAGTTCCGGTTCGCAAACTGTCCAATATCACGCGACGATTGACAACGTGAAGTACGTTTACGCGACGGCTCCGCCCGTCGCGCACATTAAGCCCACAAATATTCTGGATGCGAACTCGCTGGATTGTTTTGGCAACGCGATCAAAAAGCCGGGCGACACTTTGGCGATGATCAAGGGCGACAATCCGTTGACCGGGCCGTTTTTTGTCGATGGCGCGGAGCCGGGAGACACACTGGTCGTGAAGGTGCTCGACCTGCAGGTCGATGGCGATCAGGGACTCGGCGCGATTGGTCCGGGTTTTGGCGCGCTCAACGCGACGAACTACACGCCGATGCTGCACCCTCCGCTGCCGGAGAAGATCTGGTTCTATCCGATCGACCACGCGAACAATACCGCGACGTTTCAGGCGCTCGATTCGAGCTACAAGGTGAAAATTCAGCTGCATCCGTTTCTGGGCTGCATCGGCGTCGCACCTGCCGGCGGTGAAGCGCGCAGCTCGGTCGTGCCCGCGGAATTCGGCGGCAACATGGACGCGCCGGAAGCATCGGTGGGCAATACGATTTATTTCCCCGTGAACGTCGCCGGCGGATTGCTTTATTTTGGCGACGGGCACGCCGCGATGGGCGACGGCGAAATCGCGGGCAGCGCGATCGAAGTTCCGATGCATGCGCGACTGCAGATCGATCTTGTGAAAGGGAAGAAGACCGGCTGGCCGCGCTTTGAGAACGACAAAGAAATCATGGCCGCCGGAATTTATCGTCCGGTTGACGATGCGCTGCGCATTGCGTTCACAGAACTTGTCGCCTGGATTCATGCCGACTACGGTTTGAGCGAAATCGACGCCTACGAACTACTGTCGAAGGTTGGTAAAATCCATCTGACCGAGATGGTTGACCCGAACTACGTGGTGATCGCCTCGGTCGAGAAAAAATACCTGCCGCCGAAAAAGTAACCGCATGTTCAGCGATGCCGTTCTCGATCATTTTAGCAATCCGCGAAACGCCGGAGAGCTGGCGAACGCGGATGCGATTGTCGAAGTAACGAATCCGGTCTGCGGCGACATCCTGAAGTTGGCTATGCGGCGCGATGGCGGGGGTGTTGCCGAAGTTCGCTTTCTGTGCCGCGGCTGCACGACGGCGATCGCGTGCGCTTCGTATTTGACGGAGAAAATACAGTCCATTCCACCAGCCGAGTGGAAGTCGATCACCGCGGAATCCATTTCCATCGCGCTCGGCGAGCTGCCGCAAGCGACGCGACACGGCGCGCAGCTTGCAGCCGATGCGTTGCGCGCTATCGAGCGCGAAATCGCCAAGACGTGAAACGCGGTCGCGCCACTCGCTGGCGGTCATCGATAAGCTGGCCAATGTTCGTGGCATTCATGATTGTTGAAGCTTTCGCAAGGCATCGGGGTCGTTCACGTTCAAGATGCAACCCTGTTCCGTCGTCGGCACTTCGACGACTTCGGTTGCATGCGCCCACACGACCGTGCGGGCGCCTTGTTCGAGTGGTGCACCGAGCAACTCCGGAAAAAGCGATGCCGCAAAAATCACGGGATGTCCGCGCTTTCCCTTGTACGTCGGCAGAACGATCGTGCTCGTGTGGGCGATGGGCGGAGCCAGCCCCGCCGCTGCATCCGAAGAATTTTCCTCCAGGCGCGGGGCGGCTTCGTGGAAGCGATCGACTAGGTTTTCTACAAGCGCGGAGCTGATCAGCGGATGATCGACGAGGAACACAATCATGCCGTCGAGACCCGGCGGCAGAGATCGAAGCGCCGCGTGAATGGAGCTGAGCTGTCCTTTTTCCCACTCGTCGTTCAGGACGACTTCAGAATCCTTCAATGGAATGGCGGCGCGGATTACGTCGGCGTGCGTTCCCAGGACAACGCGGCGATCGCGAATTCTTGGATGCGACGATACCTCGAGCAAGTGTTCTAAGAACGTTTTACCGCGATAGGGAAGCAGCGCTTTGGGCGAGCCCATGCGCTGCGAGGCGCCGCCCGACAAGATCACAGCGGCTAGCATCGAGTCATCCATGCGGCGAACATTGGGTCAGCTCGCTTCGGCGACGGGCCGCGTTTCGAGGCGCAGTTTCTTGTGCGAAGCCGACCCGGCGTTGCGCCGCACTGCGATCAGTTCGGCGACGATGCTTACGGCGATTTCTTCAGGCGAGAGCGCGCCGATGTCGACACCCATTGGAGCGAACACGCGGTCGAGCTCTTCGGCGCGATAACCCTCCTTTTCGAGGGCTTTGTAGACAGAGATGACTTTGCGCTTGCTACCGATCATGCCGATGTAGCGCGCGTTGGTGCGCACCGCCCAAGCCAGAACACGCATATCTTCTTTGTGGCCGCGCGTGACAATCACCAGGTACGACGAGGCGTTCGGTTCGATTTTCGCGAAGGCGTCTTTGTAGGCCGTGAAAACGTGCTGTGCCATCGGAAACCGTTCGGTGTTGGCAAAAGTTTCGCGATCGTCGATGACGCCGATGGCGAATCCTGCGGCGCTGGCGGCTTTCGCTACAGCCGTCGAGACGTGGCCGCCGCCGAAGAGGTAAACGGTCGGCTGCGGGAGGATGGGCTCCACAAAAACTTCCACCGTGCCGCCGCAGATCAGGCCGTTGTCGTAGGTCGCCTCGTTGTTGAGATTGAAAACCATCTTGCGCGGGGCTTCTTGTTCCATCACCTCTTTCGCTGCGGCCCAGACCTCGGCTTCGACGCAGCCGCCACCAATCGTGCCCAGCAGAGAACCGTCCTCGCGGACGAGCATTCGGGAGCTTTCATAGCTTGGGATCGATCCGTTGGTGTGGACGATCGTAGCCATCGCACCGCGCTGCCCGGCTCGCCGCATCTTCACGATTTCTTCAAAGAGATCCATCGGTCCTTGCATCGCTCTTTACGATCATCCTGAGCGTGCTGCGAACTTCTGCCTGTGGCTTCTTCACGCCGCAGAGATCAGGACAAAACTCTGCCCTAAGGCTCGTATTTCCCAAGTTTACGCCAGGTTCGCGCGGCTCGACCGGGCAAAAGACAAAATCTGGACACTGCGATTACCTTCTGGTTAAAATGCGGGAATGGCGTCCAGTTCCAGGTCGTCCGGGCCCCCGGACATGGTCTCGTTAGGGGACGTGCTGTTCCTGCTCGCGCTGGTATCGTTCCTGGCGGTTGTGTGCGTGTGGCCGGTGCTGGCGTGGCGCATCCACCACTTTTCGACCTGGGTTCCTACCGCGACCCATTCCTACCCTGTGCATGACCGGCTCGGCGAAACGGTCTACCTCAATCCGACGTTTGGGAAGTTCTACGTGAGCTTGCCGTGGCTCTGGTGCGGGGCGCTGGCCGCGACGATTCTGGCGAGCCTGCTGGCGTCGAAGAAAACCGAGCACTAATCCCTGACACGTGAAACCCCGCGTCCTAAAAATCGCAGCACCCGCGTGAGTCCGTAAAGTCCAAGCAGGAGTGGCGCGGTGCGGTGCTGAATTTGCGAGAAGATGCTGCGGTCGTGGGCGATGGAGGCAACCTTATTGGGGTGGCTCCACTCAGTGCTTGCGAGACTCACGCGGCGCGGGGCCGCACTCCACATAATTATGAGACCTACGTTTATTCCCCGGGTGTTTGCGGCGGCGATTGACCTTTTGATTTTGGCGGTGCCGCTGGCGGCGTTTATTTCGTTTCTTTCGGTGGCGCTTGGCATTTCCAGCGCGTTTCTGGATCTGCATCCGGGGGAGCCTCCGGCGGCCGTTCTTCGGGCTTTCGGGAATCGCTTTGTGTATTCGACTCTGGTGTTTTTTGTGGCGATGAGCTGGATGTATTTCGCGGGCTTTGAGAGTTCAAAATGGAGGGCTACGCCGGGGAAGCGACTGCTGGGATTGCTGGTTGGCGATGAAACGGGGAATCGGGTGTCGTTTGCACGAGCTTCGGGCCGCTTTGGGTTTGGGCGGTTGCTGCTGCATGTGCCGTATGTGGGGATTTATTACTTTCTAGTGGATTGCCTGTGCGTGCCGTTCACCAAACGGGGGCATGCGGTGCATGATTTGATGGCGGGTTGCCGGGTCACGCGGGAGGGCAGGGGACTGCACTGAAGATGGCTTAGCGTTGCGGCCAGACCACGATTTGGCAGCTGGGTTCACGTCGCCAAAGCGGCGCGGCGCCGCAGTCCATATCAGACCGAGCGGGCGCTCTTCCAGGTTAGCGACGGGAGATTCGCGGCGGCTACTTTACGCAGGTAGGCCTCGGCGTAGGTGGCGGCTTTTTGTTTGCCCTGTTCGATGTCCTCCACGTCTTCGGATGGGGCGATCCACTGCTTAGCGGCCACGTTGTAGACGGATGCCTGGACGCCCTGCGCGTTGCGTTCGGAGAACAAACGCAGGTGTTCGTTGCCTACCTTGATTTCGGCCCACACGCCTTCGTCGAGCATGGCGGATACTCTGCCATGACGGCCGTAATCGCGCCAGTCGTCCCGGAGGACAGTAGCTGGATGGTTATAAGTAATTTCTTAGGAAGCGGCAGTGGATCGTTAGTCGACCGAAGGCGGATTGTCCCGAAGCTTGCGATTGAATTGAGCAATGCAATCCGCGCATTTTCTGGCCGCATTGGCACTTTGGAAGAAGCGGGCAGAGGTTTCGAAGGGGCGCTTGCCGCAGAAACTACGTCTCTCGTCTTTCCCTTGTTCGTCGATAAAGCGCTTGGCGTCCTGTTTGGGCGTACTCGGAGCGAATCCAAGACCAAGCCGAGCCAGGATAGATGGATCGGCTCGATTTTGCCTTTTCAATTGAAGCCCACGATGGTGAAAATCCGACCGGATTCCATTCACGGTCGCAATCGTAGAGATGAAAACCCTCCGAATCCTTGTCCTTGCAGATGGCCAAACAAAGAACGTGGCCTATTTCTTTTCCGTCCACGAAGAACAACGTGTGACCTCGGTTGAAGCCCACGGAGTCTAGCAACGCGTATTCCAGCAACACGCGGTCTTGGAACGAAATTACCGGAGGCGGAGGGATTTTAGGTTTGGGCGTCACGGAATCCGTATGGAGGCGACGCGACTACTCGTGCTTGGGCACATAGACGCGGACGTAGTCGACCAGCATTGTTTGGGGATAGGTGGAGTTGGCGTTGGGCGGGCCGGGCCAGTCGCCGCCTATGGCGACATTGAGGAGCAGAAAGAAGGGGTGATCGAACACCCAAGAGCCGGCGGCTTCGGTGGGGCTGACGGCGGGAGCGGAGCCGGGAATGGCGATCGGTGATTGCGGCGTGAACGTGGCGTATTGGGTGGCGTCGACGTAGAAGCGGATTTCGGCGGGTTCCCACTCGACGGCGTACACGTGAAAGGCGTCGGAGAAATCCTTGCCGCTGGCCAGGTTGGCAGGGGCGGTGAGATCGGTCGCAGTGCCATTGGAAAGCGGGCCATGGATCGAGCCGTGGACCGTGGCGGGCTCTTTGCCGATGTTTTCCATGATGTCGATCTCGCCGCACTTGGGCCACTGGGCGGTGGTGATGTTGTCGCCGAGCATCCAGAAGGCCGGCCAGATCCCTTGGCCTGAAGGAATCTTGATGCGGGCTTCGAAGCGGCCGAAGGCTTGCGAGAAAAGACCTTGGGTCTTCAGGCGCGCGGAGGTGTATTCACGCTCAATATGATCGCCGCCTTCGTACGTTTCTTGGCGGAGCGTGATCACGAGGTTGCCGTCTTCGATGTGGGCGTTTTCAAGACGATTTGTGTAGGTCTCAAGTTCGTTATTGCCCCAGCCGTTGCCGCCGAGATCGTAGGTCCATTTTTTCGGGTCGGGCGCGGAGCCGTTGGGGCCGTTGAAATCGTCGGACCAGGAGAGCGTGAAGTTTTTGGGGGCGGGGAGTTGGGAGGGCTCAGATTTTGTTTGGGGTGCGACGTGTTGCGCGAGCGGCGGTGCGGGATCGGAAACGCGGCAGGGTGAATTTGAATCGGACCGGCACGGCAGTGCCGTTCCTCTACTGACAACGAGCAAAAGTAGAGTTCCGGCGCAGCTGAGCGGAAAGAGAACTCTCCGCGTTCGGTCGAATACTAGACGAGGTTGAGGGCGCGTTTGAAGGAGCCTTTTTCGTTGTCGATTTTCTTTTGCAGCTGAAGGATGGCGTAGAGAACGGCTTCGGGACGCGGCGGGCAGCCGGGAACGTAGACGTCAACGGGAAGCACCTGATTGCAGCCCTGCACGATGGCGTAGTTGTTGAAGACGCCGCCAGATGTAGCGCAAGCGCCCATCGAGATGACCCACTTGGGTTCGGGCATTTGATCGTACAGCTGACGAACAACCGGTGCCATCTTCTGCGACAACCTACCGGCGACGATCATCAAATCTGCCTGGCGGGGCGAGGGGCGGAAAACTTCGGCGCCGAAGCGCGCGACGTCGAAACGGGCGGCGGCCATCGACATCATTTCGATGGCGCAGCAGGCGAGTCCGAAACCCAGCGGCCAGATCGAGCTGCGGCGGGCCCAGTTCACGGCCTTGTCGAGCGTGGTGAAAATAATGCCTTCGTCTTCGAGGAGTTTGCCGAAGTCGTCGGGCTTGCTGAGGGTTACATGCTTGCCGAGTGATGTGCTCATTTGGCCTCGCAGCACCATTTTCGCATAGGGTGGGCGCGGAGACAAATGGAAGAAAAGCGGGCTCGCGAAATGTTGTGATTGGCGCTCACGAGTGGATCGACCAGCAAGCTCTCGCTACGCTCGGGATCACGGCGATGGGCAGATTACGGATTTGTGCCGGTAACGAAGTAGATTCGGTGTGGCGAACAGGGCAAACGCATTCTCTCGCGGCGGTCGTAACTACAACGTTTGTGCCAAAATACGAGCAGCGCAACTACGGAGGGTCCTGAGTGTTTGATAACTGCAAGGCGTATGTGAGTGGGCAGTTGGACCTGCGAAAGTGTGCGGTGGCAGGCAGGAGGATATCGCTCATGCGTAGAACCAGGCTCGTTCTGCTCTGCGTTTTGGCATTCGGTACATCCGTGGCGGGCCTCCAGGCCGCCTCGGCAGCGAGGCCCGGAATCTCCGCGTTGGCGTTGCAGGATCCAAGTCAGAATCCGCCGCCGCCCGACGCGAATCAGCAGTATCCCAGCCAGGATCCCAATCAGCAGGATCCGAATCAATATCCCCAACAACAAGATCAGGGGCCGTACAACGACCAGGGCCAATACAACGATCAGGGTACGCCGCCGGCGTATCAGAATTTTTCGCCGGAACAGCTCGACAATTTGCTTTCGCCGATCGCGTTGTATCCCGATCCGCTGCTCGCGCAGGTTTTTGTGGCGGCGACGTTTCCAGATCAGGTCGAGGAAGCGGCGCGCTACGTTCGCGGAAATGGGCAGAACGGCGTCGACGATCAAAACTGGGATGTGAGCGTGAAGGCGGTCGCGCACTATCCGACGGTCATCGAGATGATGGCCGACAAGATCGACTGGACGACGTCGTTGGGGCAGGCGTACGTGAATCAGTCGACCGACGTTTCGTCCTCGGTGCAGCGTTTGCGGCACATGGCGCGCAACGCGGGAAATTTGCAGACGACGCCGCAGCAGGAGGTGCTGGTCAACAACGACTACATCGCGATTGATCCGGTGCAGCCGCAATACATCTATGTGCCCGTGTATGACCCGGCGATTTGCTACTACCGGCGGCCGTATTGGGGACCGGCGATTACGTTTGGCGTGGGATTTCCGATCGGATCTTGGCTCAACCTGGACTTCCGGTGGGGCTATGGCGGTGGATACGGTGGCGTGTTTTACACCGGATGGCATCCGTGGGGCGGATGGAATGGCGGATGGCTGGCGAGGTCGCGGCCGGTGGTTCGCGTGAACAACTATTACATCAACAACCGCTACACGAACATCACGATCAATCACACGGTGATCAACCGCACTGTGAATGTGACGAACATCAATCGGTATAACTCGATTCACCGGAACGTGACGTACAACAACGTGCGCGTGAATAACGTGCGGGCAAATCGCGTGAACAATGTGCGCGTCAACAACGTGAACGGGCGGAATGGAAATTTTCAGAACAACCGGCCGAACAACAACGTGAATAACAAGATGTTGAACCGGAACATTGACCAGAATAATTCGCGGTACAACGATTTCCGCGGACACACCAATAGCGGCTTTCAGCAGAACGGGAACAATCGGCCGGGCGGGGCGGGAGGGCAGCAGCAGAATCGCCCGGGCGTAGCGCCGGGGCAACAAAATCGGCCGGCGCCCAACCAGAACTTCAACCAGAACCGGCCGCAACCCAATCAGAATAGCACTCAGCCGCGACCCCAGCCGAATCAGGGTTTCCAGAATCGTCCCGGCGGAACGCCGGCGCAGCCGAACCGGCCGAATCCGACTCCGGCGCCGCAACAGCAGAATCGCGCGAGCTATTCGGGAAGACCGCAGACGCAGCACGCGTTTGGGCGAACGGAAGGGAGTTTTGATTCGCGAACGGAGAGCCAGCGGGGGCAGGCGAGCCGCGCGCAAATGAGCAAGCCGCAGGCGCGGCCCGCTCCGGTGCAGCGTTCGGGCGGTGGCGGAGCCCATCCGGCGGCGCCGCACGGGGGAGGCCGACGGCCATGAGAACGATCAGGAGAGCGACGATTGCGACGACCGCGGCGGTGGCCCAAAAGTTCGCGGAGAGGGAATCGAGGATGACGACCGAAGACGGCACGCACCGGTTGAGAACGCTTGTGGCGGCTGGGTACGTGCGGCGGCGATTTGTGCGATCCGCGATGGTTGCGGCAGCGAGTATTGCGAGCGCTGGCTTGATGCTTGGGCTCGCGCCGGATGCAACGTCTCAAAGCGTGGCGCAGGCTCAGGGCTCGCCTGGCGCCGAGCAGTTTTCGTCGGCGAATGACGCGCTGCAGGCGTTGGTTGCCGCGGCGACCGCCAAGGATCGCGGCGCACTGGCCAAGATTTTTGGGCCGGACTACCAGAAGCTGCTGTCGGGCGACCAGATTGAGGATGATAAGGACCTGGGTGATTTCGCCGAGGCGGCGCAGACATCGGCGAAGTTGCTCAAGGACAGCGACGCAAAATACACGGTGCTCGTTGGCAAGGACGATTGGCCGACGCCGGTGCCAATTGTGGCGAAGGACGGGAAGTGGGAGTTCGACGCGTCGGCGGGTATCGACGAAGTGACGAATCGGCGCATCGGACAGAATGAGCTTGCGGCGATTCAGACATGCCGCGCGTATGCAGTGGCGCAGTGGGAATATTTCACGACGAGCGATTGGGATCACGACGGTGTCGCCGAGTATGCACAGCACTTGATCAGCACACCGGGTTTGCACAACGGATTGTATTGGGAGACGGCGGAGGATGATGCGCTGAGTCCGCTGGGAGAGTTGGTGGCAGCGGCGCGCGTGGATACGCCGATCGGGACGCCGGCGGCTGACGCGGATGGCGCTTCCCCGGACAAGGCGGGGAAAGGCGGAGCGGCGGACGAAGGCTCGGGCCTTTTAGAGAAGGCGCCTTATTACGGCTACTACTTGAAGATCTTGACCAAGCAAGGGCCGCATGCGCCCGGTGGAAAATACAGTTACATCATCAACGGGAACATGATCGCGGGTTATGCGCTGGTGGCGTATCCGGAGACGTACGGCGTGACCGGGGTGATGACGTTTATCATCAACCAGCAGGGGCGCGTGTACCAGAAGAATCTGAGAGAGAATACCGTGAAGATTGCTGGCGGGATGAGCGAGTACGACCCAGATGCATCTTGGACGCTGGTGGAGCAGCAGTAGTTTGTTCGGCACTACTTCGCGTCGACAGTTTCCACTACGGTGGCGGTGCCGCCGTGCCAATGGACTCCGCTGCCCGGTGTAGCGCTTTCTTTCCTCAAATAGCCCATGCCGATCGAAGAGTTGTTGATTGACGGAAGCGGGGAGGCGCTGGTTACCGAGCCGACTTCCTTTTCCGCGGCGGTGAGGGTGTCGCCCGCGCGCGGAAGCTCGGCACCTGCGAATTTCAGAAGAACGCGGCGGCGATTGACTTGGCCGCGCGAACGGACGCGCTCGACGATTTCCTGGCCGGTGTAGCAGCCTTTTGTGTAACTGATGTGGCTGTCTTGCAGGCCAGCTTCGTGGGGGATTTGTTTTTCGCCGAAGTCGTAGCCGAACCACGGGACGGCTTGCTCGAGGCGCAGCGCGTTCCACGCTTTGTAGCCGATTGGGCCGCCCCCCGCGGAACGCGTTTTTTCAAGGAGAAACTGCCAGATCGTTTTTAGATCGTCGTGCGAGGCTAGAATGTCCGCGACGGCGTGAGTGCCGAAGGTCATTCTTGTGATTGTGCATGCGACCGAGCCGACGTTGGCGCTTACGCTGGAGAGGTGTGGGATTGAAGCGAGATCGACTCCCACCACTTCGGTGACTGTCTTCGCTGCGCCGGGGCCGACCAACGAGAGTGTTCCGTAGCGCTGGGTCTCGTCGGCGAGCGCGACGTCGTCCATGATGATGAATTTGTCGAGCGTCTCGACGAGTTGCTTAGCGATCATTGCGTGCGAGATGCAGAAGAGCGTATCGGGCCGTGCGTGCGTTTCGATCTCGGCGAGGATGCGGCCTTGCGGATTCAGCAGCAGCGATAGGTTGCCGCTGCCAGGATGCAGGTCTTTGATGTTATTGGTGAGGATCGCGTTCAGGTAGCGCGTGCGGTCGGGGCCGGCCAAGCTTACGTAGGTCTTGTAGCTTGCGTCGACCAGCGCGACGTCTTTTTTTGCGAACCAGTACTCCCGCTGCCAATCGCCGAAGTCATCGGGAAGTGCGCAGCCAAACCATACGCCGAGGTTCGCGCCCGCGGCACGGTGCATGGCGGCGAGCGGTGTGTCGATGACGGTTGGTCCTGTGGCTTCCACGCGGTCGGCCGGCTCCGTGCGATCTCTGCGATTCGTCTATCAGTTTAGCAGAGCCCTCGCGGCGCGATGTTATACTGCGCCACATGGCCGATCCGAAGTCCCGATTCGATGCGAAAGCGGACCGCTTCGTGCATATCACCATTCCGGTGGGGATGCTGCAGTGCAATTGCACGATCCTTGGCGACCGCGAGAGCGGTGAGGCGCTGGTCATCGATCCCGGCGACGAGACGGGGCGCATTCTCGAACTGCTCGGACGTCACAAACTTCAACCGAAGGCCATCGTCAGCACGCACGCGCACATCGACCACGTCGGCGGCTTGCAGAAGCTGCGGAGATATACCGGCGCGCCGGTGATGATGCATCGCGATGATATTTCGCTGTATCGCAAGATGGATGAGCAGGCGGAATTTCTCGGCGTCCCGCAGCCGGAGATTGGCGAAATCGATCAGTTGCTCGCCGACGGGGACGTATTGCAGTGGGGCGCGCTGGCGGCAAATGTGATGCACACGCCGGGGCACAGTCCTGGGAGCATTTCCTTGTACTTGCCACGCAGGGCAGGGATCAACGCGGCACCGGTCGAGAAACAATCACCGCAGACGCGGGCGTCTTCCGCGATCGATCTGCCGCAACTTTTCGCCGGCGACACGCTTTTCGCGGGCAGCATCGGTCGCACCGACCTGTGGGGCGGATCGATGGATACGATTCTTGATTCGTTGCATGGAAAATTACTGCAACTGCCGGACGACACAATCGTTCACCCGGGCCATGGGCCGCTCACGAGCATTGGTGAAGAGCGGCAGTCGAATCCATTTCTCAGGACACGATAGGATCAGCCACGTCCCAATCGGGCTCCTCGGCGACCCACTATTGCTCTTTCGCCTGCCGCATCGACTCCATCACCGACTGCATCAATTCCTTCGCGTGATTCAGTTCCTGCACGATGAGGCGGAGATCCATCGCAGGCACGGTCGGGTTACGCTGGCTCGTGCAATACACACCGTGCTGGCCGACCAGTACCAGCGCGTTGGTCAGGCGATCGAGCGAGACTGCCAAGCGGCCGCGATCCCGTCCAAACATCTGCTCGTAATGCTCGAGCTCGTCTTTGTGTTCTTCAAACGCCGAGTTTTGGGCCATAAATTGTCTTCCGAAATCCTGTAATCGCACCGAATCACGACCAATCGCAACGCCCGGATGATGGTGATGTATCGGGCACAACCGCTTCGCTGCTAACTTTACCGCAGGGTGTTCACATCACATAATTTGCATGGCCACTGATGCCGCGATCTATCCGTTCGCTTCACCGTCATCGAGCTGGGCAAATCGAGGCGCAGTCTCTGGGGTTCACTTGGGAAGAGACTGAGCCGGAGCAACCAAACATGCGACGTTCCGACCTGGTACAGCACAAAGAGAAAGAAAAAGGCGCAACAACGCGCACGTCACAGATCGTTTTTGGCGAGCGTCAGCACCTGCTGCGCGTGCTGGACTCACTGGAAGGCACCGAGCTGCCAATTGCGCGCATGCAGCAAGAGCGGCGCATTCTGGAAGAGCTCATTCACGCTCGCACGCGGGAATTGAACCAGATCAACACGGCCTGGGACGAGAAGATCGGGTTGGTTCTCAGCGCCGACGCGAAGCCGGAGATGCTGGAGAAGCTCGTAAAACAGGCCCCGCAGACCGATTTTTACCTGTTGCGGCTGATCAGCGAGCATCCGCGAGCGAATTCGAAGACCTTGAACAAGCTGGCCAAGCATCCTTACGGGGCGATCCGCGAGAATGTGGCGCGCCACCCGAACGCGGACGCGACGACGCTCACCTGGCTTAGCCGCGATCGCAGCCAGCCGCTCTGGTACCTCGTGGCGTTCAATCCGAATACGCCGACGGTCTTGCAGCGCCGCTTGCGGGATCGCCTGAAGCGCCTGGGCGAGAATCAGCTCTCGAAGTAGTTTCGAGCCGAGTAGCGGTCCACCGATTGGAATCTGTCGCAAGGGGCGCAGGCGGCTGCGCCTCTTCCATCGTATGGCCACATACGCAAGGGAATCGATTTCCTCGGCATCGATCGTAGTCATTGACACACTAAACTGAACCGTTTAGTATACGAAATTCCCGACCGACAACGCGCGTAACAGCCAGTAAGACGCCTATGCCGGGCAATTCACTCAATCTTCTTCGCCCCTTGGGAGGACTTCGCCTCAATGATTCGCGTGCAACAACTCACCAAGAAATTTGGGGACATTACCGCCGTCGACCAGGTCTCGTTCGACGTCGCTCGCGGCGAGATCTTCGCCTTCCTCGGCCCCAACGGCGCCGGCAAGACGACCACCATCAAGATGCTGACGACGCTCCTGGCCCCGACCAGCGGCACGCTGGAGATCGACGGCCTGGACCCGGCGAAAGAGCAACACGAAGTCCGCAAGCGCTTCGGCATTGTGTTTCAGGACCCAAGCCTCGACCAGGACCTGACCGCGTTCGAGAACATGGACCTCCATGGCGCCCTCTACCACGTGCCGCGAAAAGTGCGCCGCGAACGCTCCGAACTCCTTATGAAAATGTTCGAGCTCTGGGACCGCAAAGACAGCCTCGTCAAGCAATTCTCCGGTGGCATGAAACGCCGGCTGGAAATTGCCCGCGGATTCCTGCACACACCGAAAATACTGTTCCTCGACGAGCCGACGCTTGGCCTCGATCCGCAGAGCCGCAATCAGCTCTGGACTCACGTCAAGAATCTCAATCAGAGCGAAGGTGTCACCGTTTTCTTGACGACGCACTACATGGACGAAGCCGATCGCGTCGCCCAGCGCATCGCGGTCATCGACCACGGAAAAATTGTCGCCATCGGCTCCAATTCGGAACTAAAAGCGCAGACGGCCAAGGAGTCTCTCGAAGATGCGTTCCTCGCGCTGACCGGCACCGCCATTCGCGAAGAAAGCGCCGGCTCGGCGGAACAAATGCGGCAAGTTGCCAGGATGTGGAGGCGATAATGGAAGCGATCTACGTCTTGTGGTTAAGAGAAGTGAAGCGCTACACGCGATCGAGGCCACAGATCATCGCGTCGATGGGCCAGCCGCTTCTCTACTTGCTCGTTCTCGGCTTCGGCCTCGGCCCGGTCTACCAAAAAGCCGGCGGTGGCAGCTACTTGCAGTTCATGGCGCCGGGCGTAATCGGCATGGCCGTGCTGTTCTCGTCGGTCTTCTCGGGCATCGCGCTGCTCTGGGATCGCCAATTCGGTTTCCTCAAGGAGACGCTGGTGGCTCCTGTGCCGCGCATTGAGATCATGATTGGCAGAACGCTGGGCTCCGCTACGACATCCACGATTCAGGGTCTTCTCGTCGCGGCCGTCTGCTTGATCGCCGGATTTCGCCCGGTCAGCCTCGCGATGGTTCCATTTGCGCTGCTGTACCTGCTGCTGATCGCGATTCTCTTCGCCGCACTCGGTACCACGATCGGTTCGAGTATCCCCGACATGCAGGCGTTTCCGATCGTCATGAACTTTCTTGTGCTGCCGATCTTCTTTCTGTCTGGTGCGCTGTTTCCGCTCGATCACCTGCCGAGGGCTTTGGCTATCGTGACATCTCTCGACCCTCTTTCTTACGGCGTCGATGGCATGCGAACCGCGCTGCTCGGCCGCAGTCACTTCGGCGGCCTGCTCGACGTCATCGTACTCTGCGTTGTCGCCATAATTCTGCTGTGCGTGGGCGCGTGGCGATTCTCGAAAATCGAGATTTAGGCGCACGCCATGTCACGCGGCCTCAGCGAGCGAGCGCACCAGAAAGTCCTGCAATCGGCGGCCGAACTTTTCGCCGATCGCGGCATCGATGCCACCAGCATGGACGCCATTGCAAACGCTTCGGGCGTCAGCAAAGCCACCATCTACAAACACTGGGCCGACAAAGAAGCGCTGTGCATGGAGATGCTCGTCTTCGTACACAAGCTCGACGAAGACCCACCAAAAACCGACACCGGCGATTGGAAAGCCGACGTGATTGCCTTCCTGACGCACGAGTCGGCGCCTCGCACGGAAGAGATAAAGAAACGCCTGTTGCCGCATCTGATCGCCTACTCCGCACGCAACGAAGAATTCGGCCGTGCCTGGCGCGCCCGCGCGATGGAGCGCGTCCGGAGCGGTCTGAAGGAGTTGGTTCGCCGCGGCATCGACGACGGCATTTTCCCGTCGGTGCTCGACGAAGAGCTCGCTGTTGCGCTCCTCGTCGGCCCGATGATGTTCCGGCATATTTTCAGCCGCTCGCTCGACAAAGAATGGCTGGCGCGCGGCGCAGTAGATTCTTTCTGGAAAGCCTACGCGAGGAAGCCAAGCGAGTGGCGATCGGTCCCCGGAACCGAAGCGAAATCGAAGCGTGGTCGGAGCAAGTCGCATCCGTCGGCAAAAAATGGCACGCCAACCAAAAAGCACAGCATCGTGAAGTCTGTTCAGAACCATTCCCCAACACCGACGCGCTGACCACACTCGCAACGCTCTCCGGATTCTTACCGATGTGCGATTTTCCTGAATGGGTGTACAGTCTGTGCCGCTTGCTCACCTCAAGGGGGCCTCGTGATCAGGAATGGCCAGGCTTGGTCGGTCCGCTACGCTCATCGAACTCGCTGTCAACATCACGCAAGCCTCGCTTCAATCTTCCTGACGTTGACGATCATCATGCTTTGTCTTGCTGCCACATCCGGTGCTCAGCAGGATTCCCGCGCGCACACCGGCTATCCCGGCGGAAACGACGCTGCCGCGAGCGCGAAGGTCCGCGCGCGCGCCGACGGTTTGTTAAACGAGATGACGGTCGACGAAAAAATCGCGCAACTGGTGCAATTACCCGGATTCCCGGTGCCGCAGTTCGCGAAAAATGCCGACGGACAGAAAATGGAGCAGATCATCGAGACTCGCGGAACCGGGTCAGTCCTCTGGGTGCCGGATCCAAAAGAAATTGACCGACTGCAGCACATCGCTGTCGAAAAATCGCGCCTTCACATTCCGATTTTGTTCGGGCTTGACGTCATTCATGGCTATCGCACGATTTTCCCTTCGCCGATTGCGGGCGCCTCTTCCTGGGATCCAAAAATGATCGAGGAAGCACAAGCCATCGCCGCGAAAGAAGCGCGGGCGGCGGGAATCAACTGGACGTTTTCGCCGATGGTCGACATCGCGCGGGACGCTCGTTGGGGCCGCATGGTCGAGGGCGCTGGCGAGGATCCCTATCTCGGATCAGCGATAGCTCGCGCGCAAGTGCTCGGCTTCCAGGGGCGCGAATGGGGCAGCCCCGATCACGTCCTCGCGTGCGCCAAGCATTTCGCCGGATACGGTGCCGCCGACGGTGGGCGCGACTACGACGCCTCGTACGTTCCCGAAGAATTGATGTGGAACCTTTATCTTCCGCCGTTCAAAGCGGCGCTCGATGCAGGCGTCGCCACGTTCATGAGCGCCTACATGGATTTGAATGACGTACCGGCGACCGGCAATCGCTTCCTGCTCCACGACGTGCTGCGTACGGCGTGGAAGTACGACGGCTTCGTCGTGAGCGACGCGAACGCTGTCGACAGCCTGATCGTCCACGGCTACGCGCGCGATTCGCAAGACGCCGCCCAGAAAGCATTCTCGGCCGGATTGAACATGGACATGGCCAGCGGAACATATCTGAAATGGCTCGCGCCCGAAGTGAAAGCGGGCCGCATCTCCGAGAAACAAATCGACGACGCGGTGCGGCCGATCCTTGAAGCCAAGGTGCGAATGGGATTGTTTGAGCATCCGTACGCCGACCTCTCGAAAATGGAGCAGATCTTGTCTCTGCCCGAATCGCGCCAAGCTGCTCGGCGCGCGGCGCAACGCTCGATGCTGTTGCTGCGCAATGAGGGCAACCTGCTGCCGCTCGACAAAACCGGAGCCAAAGCAAAATCGATCGCGGTCATCGGGCCGCTCGCCGAAGATCCAACGAATATGCTGGATATGTGGGGAGCGATCCTGCTGAAGCCGGGTCCAGCAGTCAGCATCCTCCAGGGAATCAAAGACAAAGTGGGCAGTTCTGTGCGCGTCGAGTATGCTCACGGGCCGAATGCGCACCGTTTGATTCCGTCGCCCTTCGAAAATATTCCGATCATGACGTTGAAAGAGCAGCCCGATCAGACGCCGGCCGAAGTACAGAAATCGATCGACGACGCGGTGGCTGTCGCAAAGCGCAATGATGTCACCGTCCTCGCGCTCGGCGAGATCGGTCTTCAGAGTGGCGAAGCGGCGTCACGCTCCGCGCTGCGGCTTTCCAATGGGCAAGAGGAATTGCTGGAAGCAGTCGTGGCGACCGGAAAACCTGTCGTGATTGTGCTGGTAAATGGCAGGCCACTCGACATCTCATGGGCGTCCGAACACGCCACCTCGATTCTGGAGGCTTGGTACCCAGGTGTCGAGGGCGGAAACGCCATCGCCGATATTTTGTTTGGCGACGCAAATCCCGCTGGCCATCTTCCGGTGACCTGGCCGCGTACTTCCGGGCAGTTGCCGCTCTACTACAACCACAACTTGACCCAGAGCCCCGAAACCAACCCCGACTTCAAGTCACGCTACTGGGATTTGCCGAGCACGCCGCTGTATCCCTTTGGCTACGGGTTGAGCTACACGAACTTTTCCTACGAAAACTTGCATCTGAGCGCGAAGGAAGCGAGCGTCAACGGCGGCAAGATCGATGTAACCGTTGACGTGACCAACACCGGCAGCCGCGCGGGCGACGCCGTCGTGCAGCTCTACATTCATCAGCGCGCCGGAAGCGCGTCGCGCCCGGTGCGACAGCTAGAGGGATTTGAGCGCGTCGCGCTGGATGCTGGAGCCAAAAAGACGATTCGCTTCGTGTTGGGCAAGGACGAATTGAAATTCTGGAGTCCTGTCGAGAAGAAATGGGTGATTGAGGCGGAACAGTTCGACGTGTGGGCGGGCGGCGACTCAACGGCCCAGCTGCACGACGAATTTCACCTCACAAAGTAGGGAAGTACGAGCAGGGATTTTGCTGCGATTTGGCGGCGTGACGACAAAATCAGTGAACGGTGACCGTTACCGTGGATTTCGTCTGACCGAACGCGTTCGTCGCGTAAAGCGTGTACGTCGTCGTCGCCGTTGGCGTGACCATTGTGCTGGACCCGCGTACCGCGCCAACCTGTGGCGACACGATCACGTATCCCGCGCCCGTGGCTTGCCACGACAGCGTCACCTGCGTCCCCGACGCCACTGAATTCGAGCTCGCGGTGAATGACGTGATGTTCGGTGAAGCGCCCGTCGGCACGTTCGCCTGCGTATACACCGGCGACATCTGAATCACTTCAAAATCGGACGCCGTCACCGTACCCAGATTGTGCAGATCGTCGTTATCCCAGCGCGAATCCGGTGCTCCGCCGATGTACATCGATGATCCGTTGTCGGCCATGATGATTCCGTATTTCTTGAACGCCTTCAAAATCACCTGGTTCGCCGCCGAGAAGCTCGAAATATTAAAGGTCGATTTCAAGCGCAGCCTCATGCCCATCGGCGCCGCGAGCGCGTTGCTCGAATTCGCGGCCCAATGCGACGCAGGCGGAACAAACGCCGCGCGGCTGTTCTGCAGCGTGAACCGAATCGCGTGATTGATCGCGCCCGCCGCTACTTCGTCGTAGCGCACCAGCCCCGGGAAAATCGGCAAGCCTGCCGCATCGGCCGAAGTCCACGTATACGGCCGTTGCTGGTTGCCTAGCAAATCCCAAACCGCCGCCGAATCCGCGTTCCACGAAGAAGCTTGCGGATACGAGCTGTCCGTCTCGTAGAGAAAACAATTCGCGTTGTCGAGAACGAGCACATGGCGGTCGCCGGTGCCGGGATTCGGATCGCCTTCGATAGGATCGGTCAGCGCAATCGGCATCGGGCCGGGATCGCTCTCATCGCCGTACGCGGTGAAGTTGACCGGGACCTCCGGCTGCTGCGCACCGGCGACAACGTAGGGAATGCCGATGTTGGATCCTTGATATTGCCCAGAGCCGAAGTCGGGATGCAGTCCGATCGTGCCGCCGATAAAATTGATGATCGCTGTGGAATTGGAATCGACTGTGGCGGCGGAAATATCCTGATTCCACGGGCTCGCCGCCGAAAAGGGAACAAATCCATTCAAACTGGCGCCAGCGCCAAGTGACATCGGGCCGCAGCCCGAGGCCTGCTGCGATCCGCCAATCTGCAAGTTCACGCTGTTCGAGTTGCTGCTGCCCGGATCAGGATTCACCACGGATATTGGGTACGTCCCCGCAGTCGCCTCGGTTCCAGTCGCTGTCAGTTGCGTCGCCGAGACATACGTCGTCGTCAGCGCCGTGCTGCCCAGCATCACCTGCGCGCCCGAAATAAATTTTGTGCCGGTCAGCGTGATTGAAAAACTACCGGTGCCGACACTCGCCGGATTGGTCCCGGAAAGCGTTGGCGTCGGATTCATCAGCGTTACCGCACTCGACGCACTCGCCGTTGTCACAGCCGCGCTCGTAGCGGTAATGGTCAACGCATTCGGATTGGGCAGCACCGCCGGCGCGGTGTAGTTGCCGCTCGCAGAGACGGTTCCAAGGGTTGCCGACCCTCCGGCCGTCCCGTTCACGTTCCAATTGACGGTCGTGTTGGGATTCCCGGAGACGCTCGCCAGGAACGCCAACGAATCGCCCGCGCGAATGTTCGCGGTCGTCGGGCTAATCGTCACTGTCGTCGAGCCCGGCGTGCTTGGATCAGAAGGCGATGTTGGGCTGGGATTACCGGTCGTCGCCGTTTTCGCAACTCCGCCGCACGCGCAGGTTACGAGCGCGAGAAGGAGCGGTAGAGTTTGCACCGCGGAACGCATCGTCGAACAATTAGCCGTACGCATCGCTTGGGGCACACCGGTAAAGGGTTCCGTGCTGCAACCATTTTGGAAGGCGACCGCACGTTTCGGCTACTGGACAATGGTGTAGACGATGGACACTGGCCGCAACCGACCGAATTTCAGTCGGGAAACAGTTAGAATTACGGCACCTTCGGTTGGGTTTCGAGTCGCAGACGTTGGACACACGCGGCGAAACGAATATATTCGCTCGCACACACGCGCGAAACCTTCGATCGATTCCGCTCGGAGCCATGAGCATCGCGCCGGGGAAGGCTGGATTGACCACGATCGACCCACATCATGCCCGCTGACGACAGCGCCCTAGCCTCCGCCTGGCGCTTCTTCGCGATCCATTGGACGCGCGTCCTCGGCATCTCCGCCGTCCTGCTCCTGCCATGCTTCTGGCATCGCCACATCGAAGCCGGCGACCTGGCCAGCCACCTCTACAACGCGTGGCTTGTTCAGCTCATCGAAAAGGGCCAGGCCGAGGGCCTCTATCTCGCAACGCAATTCAGCAACGTCCTCTTCGACATCTCACTGTTCCACCTCGCCAACGTCTTCGGCTTCTGGCTCGCTGAAAAAATCGCCGTATCCATCTGCGTGCTGCTCTTCTTCTGGGGCTTCTTCGCGCTCATCAGTGCCGTCACAGACGACGCCCAATGGACGCTCACCCCACTGGTCGCCATGCTCGCCTACGGCTACGCGTTCAACATGGGCTTCATGAACTACTACCTATCCGTCGGCCTCGGCTGCTTCTGCCTCGCGCTGGTCTGGCCGGTCGACGATTGGGCAGGGAAGCGCTCCGATTGGATCGTCGCCGCTGTACTCCTCGCCCTAGCGTGGCTAGCCCATCCGATCGGCTGCCTTTGGGCACTCTCCACCATCGTCTACATCGCACTGCGCCACCACCTTGCCGGGCGTCTGCGTCTCCTCGTCCCCGCAGGCGTAGCGGTGCTCCTCGCGGCGTTCCGCTGGGATCTCCACCACCGCGCCGAACTCACCGCCGACTGGTTCAGCGGCTTGCCCTTCTGGCAATCCAACGGAGCCGACCAGCTCATCGTCTACGGCGACCGCTACGAAACGCTGTCGTGGCTTGCTCTCGCGTTCGGCGCCGTTTGCGTGATCGCATCCGCCATACGCAATCGCAAAAACATCTTCTGGTGGAAAGAACTCGCCCTTCCCGTCGAGCTCTACCTCGTCGCCTTCGTCGCGGTCACGACATTCCCCGAAAATTTCCGCGTTTCCATGTACGCCGCCTGGATCGGTCTGCTCGTCTCGCGCCTTACGCTGATCTGCGCGATTCTTGGCCTCTGTGTCCTCGCGCGCGCCCAGATGCGCAGCTGGGCTTTCGGCGGGTTCCTCGTGCTCGCCACCGCCTACTTCGTTTTCCTGGCGCTCGATACCCGCAAGCTCAGCGATCTGGAAGCCAACGCCGAAGCCGCCGTAGCCGCGCTACCGGCCGAAACCCGCATCATCCCCACCATCAAAGCCGACCCCAACTGGCGCGTCGAATTCATCGCGCACGTCGCCGACCGCGCCTGCATCCGCCATTGCTTTGTCTACTCCAACTACGAGCCCTCCTCGCGCCAGTTCCGCGTGCGAATCGAAAAACGCGGAAGCCTGCTCGTCACCGACTCGGCCGAAAACGCCGATGACATGCAGGGCGGCGGCTACGAAATCGAAAAGCACGACCTGCCCGTGAAGCAGCTCTACCAGTGCGACCCCGCCGACTGGACCAAGCTCTGCGTCCGCGACCTGAAAGAAGGCCAAGACACCGGTCAAGGCATCTTCCCGCCAAAGTAACCCAGTGAGGAGGGAAGCGGCCGCTGTAGGGCGGTCTGGGAATCCCCTTCCGCGATCTGCTGTGCTTCGCCCGGAGTTAACGTAATGTCCAAATCCGTTAACTAGCGATGTTCACCCTCCCCAGCCTTTTGTGGAAATGTCTTCAAAAAGACAATTTGGCTCTTGCTCCAGTCCAATCTCGTGTAAAATTGGCTCAGGGTGAGAGACAATGCTCCCAGTGCACCTCCAGCCAGAAAGTCACGTTCCCCTGTACGTCCAGCTTCGCGACCAGCTTCGCGCTCTCGTACACGCCGGTGATCTGCGTCCCGGTGACCGCATCCCCGCCAGCCGCGAGCTCGCTACCATGCTGGGCGTTCACCGCACCACAGTGGCGAACGCCTACGCCGAACTCGAATCCGAAGGCTTAATCCAAGGCCACGTCGGCCGCGGCACCTTCATTCGCGGCAACAATAACGGCCTGAAAATCACGCCGCCTGCGCCTGCAGTCATGAACGGCCACAACGGCATCCGCTGGGAACTCCTGTTCGCCGACGAGCGCGGTGACGAAGTCCTTAGCCGCCTCACCGCCAGCGCCCCCGACGATTCGCTCTCTTTCGTAATGGCGCGCCCCGCGCAGGAATTCTTCCCGGTCGACGAACTTTTGAACTGCGTGAACGCAGTGCTCCGCGATGAAGCCACCGACGTGCTCACGCTGGGCCCCTCCGACGGCTACCAGCCGCTCAAGGAAGCCCTGCTCGACTTGCTGCGCCGCGAAGGCATCCCCGCCAAAGACGAAAACCTCCTGATTACTGGCGGGTGCCAACAATCGCTCGATCTCATCAGCAAAGCCTTCGTGCGCCCCGGCGACTCCGTGATCCTCGAGAATCCGACGTATCCCGGCGCCGTCACCATCTTCAACGGCGCGCGAGCGCGATGCCTCGCCGTTCCCATCCGCACGCACGCCGAACCGGGCAGCTCGCTAGGCGTCGACGTCGAAGCGCTTGAAGCGACGCTGGCCGCCAATCGCGTCAAGCTGATCGTGCTCACGCCCGACTTCCAGAATCCAACCGGAACGTCGATGCCCGTGGCCGCGCGCCGCAAAGTCCTCGAACTAGCTGCGCGCCATCAAGTTCCCATCGTCGAAGATCACATCTACGCGCGCCTGCACGCGCGCGACGAGCGCGTTCCGTCGCTCAAGCAGCTCGATCGCTCCAACCTCGTCATTCATATCGACAGCTTCGCCAAGGTCGCGTTCCCGGGATTGCGCGTGGGCTGGATCGTTGCTCCTGCTGCGGCAATCGAACGTCTCCGCATCGTGAAGCAGTCGACCGATCTGCACACTGATCAGCTCGCGCAGTCGGTGTTGGCTGAGTTCCTGCGCCGCGGCCTGTTCGCGAAGCACGTCGCGAAGATGCGCAAGGTTTACGCCTCTCGCCTGCTCGCTCTCGACGAGGCGTTGCGCAAACACATGCCCGAAGATGCGCGCTGGACGCGTCCCGAAGGCGGTATGTGCCTCTGGCTCGAATTGCCGCCAGGCTTTGACGCCAGCGAACTTCTGATTCACGTGAAAGAGCGCGGCGTTCTCTTCGCGCCAGGGCGTTATTTTTACGTGCAAGGCCCGCTGCCAAATACGCTGCGCCTCGGCTTTGCAGGGTTAAATGAGAAGCAGATCGCGCGCGGCGTGCAAACGCTCGCCGATTTGCTCAAGGTCGAAATGCGTAAGCGCGAGCGCGGCGTCCGGCGAGCGGAACGTTCGCGCGTAGCGTTGGTCTGAAGCGCCGGAAAGCGAAGCGAGTTGTGAAGCAGAGCGACTACCGCGGAGGACCGTGAGCGATTCCGGCGAAATCATTCGGCTAGAGCCCAATCCGGCAAATGCATGTTTCGGATGCGGCGGCGCGAATGAATTCGGCATGAAGCTTGCATTCGAGCAGGACAATGGGCGCCGCAGGATTGTCGGGCGATTTGTTCTCGGTGCGCGATATCGTGGCGGTGGTCCGATAGCTCACGGCGGAATCATCGCGCTGCTCTTGGACGAAGCGATGGGCAAAGTATGTCGGTTTCGCGGCGCTCGCGCGGTGACGGCGCAGATGACGGTGGACTATCTCAAGCCGATCGATGTGGAGTCGGAGATCATCGTGGAAGCATTTGAGGAAACGCAGAGCGGGCGCAACCTGTTTCAGGTAGGTGAAATACGAAATGCCGCGGGAGAAGTTTTGGCAAGAGGCAAGGCCCGGTTTGTGATCATCGGGCAAGCGGAGCGGAAGAATTCGTAGTCTTGGACGAATTTGCATCAATTTGAAATTTAGAGGAGAACCGAAATGGACGCGAAGAAATCGAACGGGAAGAAAGTAAACGGCAGCGGAAACGCGAACGACCACGCGCTCGCGAAGAAAGCGAACGGCAACGGCGGCGCCGGCATGGCCGGCGAAAATGCCTGGCGGGTGAAAGTCGGGCTGGCCGAAATGCTCAAGGGCGGCGTCATCATGGACGTCACCAACGCCGACCAGGCGAGGATCGCGGAAAAGGCAGGCGCTTGCGCCGTCATGGCACTCGAGCGCGTGCCGTCCGACATTCGCAAAGAGGGCGGCGTCGCGCGTATGGCCAATATCAAGGTCATCCGCGAAATCATGGAAACCGTCACGATCCCGGTGATGGCGAAAGTTCGCATCGGCCACTTCGCCGAAGCCGAAGTACTGCAGGCGCTCGAAGTCGACTTTATTGATGAAAGCGAAGTGCTCACTCCGGCCGACGAAGAGAATCACGTCTGGAAGCACGACTATCGTGTACCGTTCGTCTGCGGCGCGCGCAATCTCGGTGAAGCGCTGCGGCGCATCGCGGAAGGCGCGGCGATGATTCGCACCAAGGGTGAAGCGGGTTCGGGCAACGTCGTCGAAGCCGTTCGCCACATGCGCACGATCGTGTCGCAGATGAAGGCGCTCACCACCATGCGCGACGACGAATTGATGCGCCAGGCGAAAGAACTCGGCGCGCCGCTCGATTTGATTCGTCACATCGCCAAGACCGGCAAGCTGCCGGTTCCGAACTTCTCGGCGGGCGGCATCGCAACGCCTGCAGACGCCGCGCTCGTGCGCAAACTCGGCGCCGAAGCGGTCTTCGTCGGATCGGGGATTTTTAAATCTAGCGACCCCGAAGCGCGCGCCAAAGCCGTCGTAAAGGCGACAACGCACTTCGACGATCCTATGGCCGTGCTCGAAGCGAGCGAAGAACTCGGCGAAGCCATGCCCGGCCTCGACGTCCGCCAAATGGAGCAAAAGGATCTGCTCTCCACCCGCGGCTGGTAAACGACATCACGATCACCGCGGCACTGCTTTACCCTGAGTTCTCGAAGGGTGCGCCCCATCTCGGCAAGCGATCCGATCGCGTTCCGCATTGGTAGGTCGTTGCAGGGGCACGGCATTGCCGTGCCCGAGGTCGCTCAACTTCAAGGAGCTTTGGTGAAGATTGGTATTTTGGCGGTGCAAGGCGATTTCGAGGCGCACGCCCGCATGCTCGCGAGTCTCGGCGTGAAAACCGTCGAGGTCCGCACCGTCGCCGATCTCGAGGGCTGCGACGGCCTGATCCTCCCAGGCGGCGAAAGCACCACTCAGCTGCAATTCCTGGAAGAAGAAGGCCTCGACAAAGCCATCCGCAAATTCGCTGCCGACGACAAAGCCATCTTTGGCACCTGCGCAGGCGCAATCCTGCTCGCCTCTGAAGTAAAGAATCCAAAGCAGGCGTCGCTCGGATTACTGGACATGACGGTACTGCGCAACGGTTACGGACGCCAGGTCCACAGCGACGTCGTAAGCGGTAAAACCACGCTGCACGAAGAGCCGCTCGAGATGGTCTTCATCCGCGGCCCAATCATCGAGCGCATCGGCAAAAACGTGGAAGTCCTGGCCGAGTACGCAGGCAAGCCGGCGCTGGTCCAAAAGGGCCATCTCATCGCTTCGGCATTCCACCCGGAGCTTACGGTCGACACCACGGTCCATCGCCATTTCCTCGATCTCGTCGGGCGTTCCGCCACCAAGAAACGAACCGTGAGTCGTTAGCGATCAGACCTCGCCGAACGATGTAATGTGAACTTCGAACAGATGCGGCACGGTGCGGCCAACTTGAAACAAATCGATTTGCCTTGAGGCCCGTCGTTTACATCGTCATAAGCCTCCCCGCGAACCGATCAACGAAAGCGCCGCAGGGCGCAGCGCGCTGTGAAGTGATGCATATCACAGAACTGTCTAACAGACTAGAATGACTAACTGACGCTTCATATTAGCGTTCCTGAATAACGCGGCCGCGGGGGAGACAGCGCCCCGATCCCGGTCGGCACACGTTGCGGAGGCCCAGGAACCCGGATACGCTGGGGTCTGGCGAGGAAATGCCCACGCAGTTCGCCGATTCCAGAATTGGCAGCCACTGGGTGAGGATTTGCGAAGAGAAAAAACCAGCGTATCGCAAGAGGATTACCTCAAGGCGATCTGGGAAATGCTCGAAGAGGATCAGACGCCGATCAGCGCGCGCCTGGCCGAAGAGCTGAACGTGACCCCGCCGGCAGTGACAGCGGCGATCAAGCGCATGACGCGCGACGGGCTCGTCAAAGTCGAGCGCACCGGGCGCATCGATCTCAGTAAAAAGGGAAGGCAGATTGCCGAGCGCCTGGCGCTTCGCCACCAGCTCGCGGAAATGCTGCTGACCGACGTGATCGGGCTCTCCTGGTCGAAAGCGCACGATGAAGCCGAGCGCCTCGAACATGCGATTTCACCGGAAGTCGAAGCGCTCCTGCTGAAGCGGTTTGCGGACAAGAAAAGCTGCCCGCACGGAGTGCCGGTGCGCGGCGGTGTCGCGACGCTGCGGCGACAAGGCGCTATGTTGCTGTCGGATTTGCGCGCCGACGAGCAAGGCGAAATCTTGTGCGTCTACGAGAAAGACGCGCAATTTCTAGAATTCCTCGAAAATCTTGAACTTCGTCCTGAAACCCGCGTTGAAGTCAAGAAGCGCGAGTACGACGAAACTATGACCCTCCGCGCTGCCGGAAAAACGATGCACCTCGGGAAGCCGGCAACGAGCCGCATCTGGGTACGGCGCCTGACAGCATAGAAGTTCGACCGAGTTTGCGATCACGATATTTTTGGTAGCGCCTGCGTCCTTGCTGGCGGTTTTTGTTGGCGGTGACTCGATCACGCGCGATCGTCGAGGAGCGACTTCAATCGTGCGTAGCCGGTGCGGCTGACTGGCAGGCGGGTGCCATCCGCGAGAATCGCGAGACGGCTGTCTTTGCCATAGGGTTCGATACGGACGACGCGCTCAAAATTGACGATGTAGGAGCGGTGGATGCGCACGAATCGGGCGGGATCGAGGCCGGTTTCGATGCTGGCGATCGTTTGCTGCTTTAGATGCTTGGCGCCCTGCGACGCCAGGGCGATGTAGTCGTCCTGAGCTTCGATGTAGTCGAGTTTGGCGATCGGAATCAGCGTAACGCGCGTGCCGTCGCGGACGACGATGCGCTCGAGAAAATGCTGCGGCGGGCGAGCGGCTACGGCGAGGTCCGATGCGTGCGGTCCCGGCGCAGCTGGGTGAGGCTTCTCCGTCTCGTCTGCGGACCGATGGTTTGCCGCGCGCGGCTTGTTGGCGATGCGATGCTTTGCGCGGTCGAGTGCGCCCTCGAAGCGCTCACGACCAATTGGCTTCAGCAAGTAATCGACAGCATGAACCTCAAAGGCCTTCATCGCGTATTGATCGTAGGCGGTGGTGAAAATCACCGCGATGTTGCCTTCGATTAACTCCAACACGTCGAAGCCGCTCAACTTGGGCATCTGAACGTCGAGAAAGATTAAGTCCGGTTTGTGCTCGGTCACGGCTTTGACGGCCTCGAAACCGTTCGAGCACTCCGCGAGGATGTTGATCTCGGGATGCGTTTGCAGCAATTCGCGCACGATCTGGCGCGCGAGCACTTCGTCGTCGACGATCAGCGCGCCGATGGTTTTGTCGGACGAAGTGCTCACGAGTGCATCTCCTGGGGCTCGGCCGGTAACGATAGATTCACCTGAAATTGATCCGCGGTGGTGCTAACGCGAATGCTGGCGAGGTTTGGATAACGCGCTTCGAGGCGCTGGCGAACGTTTACGAGGCCCATGCCGTTGCGATGCGTCGGAGTCGCTTCGGCGTCGAAGCTGTTTTCGACGACGATCGAGAGGCGTCCGTCTTCGCAGTGAGCCGCAAGGCGAACTTGTCCACCGTCAGGTAAATTGGCGATGCCGTGCGTGACGGCGTTCTCGACGAGCGGTTGTAATAGGAGCGGAGGGATCAGCAGCGACTGGCAATCGTCGGCGATCTCTTCGGTCATTTGCAGGCGCGATCCGAAGCGCACTTTCTCAATTGCGAGAAACCGATGGAGCAGCGAAAGCTCTTCCGAGAGAGGGATATTGGATTTCTCGCCGAGCCCCAACGTCATGCGCAGAAATTCCGCGAGCAGAATGCACATCTCGCGCGCTTTGGCAGGGTCGCTGCTGGTGAGCGCGCTGATCGAATTCAAACTGTTGAACAGGAAATGCGGATTGACCTGCGCTTTTAGTGCTTTGAGTTCCGCATCGCGCGCGAGGACGCTGGTTTCGAGAACGCGGGCTTCGGCGATGCGCGAAGCTTCAATCGCGATCAGCACGTAGAAAAATCCGATCATGATGAAATCGAGAAGCACTCCGCTGACGACGATGACTCCGAAGTGAGCGTCGTAGCGAACGGCCAGCCCTTGGAACGACTGCAAGGTCGCGAGCGCGCGCGCGTAGAAGCGGCCGATCTCGGCCCAAACGAAACTCAAGATCAGAGCGCCGGAAAGATGCGTAAAGAAGAGTCGCGTAATGCCGGCGGTGCGCAGAGGATTCGCGCGGCAGGTATACCACGCGGAAAGGGAAGCGCCGGCAAACAGAGCGGCCATCGGCGCGAGTAGAACGGTTGCTTCAAGCGTTCCCATACCGCCCGAGATTCGGATTAGAAAAATGAGCAGACAGGCGAGCGGCACCCACACCGCAACGTAGGCGCCCAGATACGACCTGCGACTCAGGAGCGGGTGCATGGATGAGCTTAGTTCTTGACCTCAATGCCACCGAATAGTGTTGAACCCGAGAGGATCAGGAGTTTCGTGGACGCGACACCCGCGTCGGTGTTGCGGATGGAGGTGCGCGAGGAGTCCTCGTAGCCACCGAAGAGCGTCTGATTGCGGGCTTCGACGCGCCAAGTGTCGGGAATGCGAATTTCAACGCCGCCGAACACCGCATTCACTTCGATTTCCGCTTTGTCGCCATCGATACCGGCGTCGTGAAAATCCAAAACGACGCCGCCGAAAACGGCGCTGACGCGGCCGAATCGAAAATCCTGCATGGTGACGCGGCGTTCCACCCCGCCAAAGACAGCGTGAGCGTTCATGGTCGAATCCGTATCGGGGATGGAAGATGGGGATCCCGCCGCCCGGCGGCGACGCTGCGCCTGGAGCGAATTCCAGATCATCACGGCGCCGGCGCCGATGATCGCGAGGGGCCAGAGCTGCTCCCAATGGAGGTGCATGATGCCGAGCGAGTCGATCAAGAAGAGCGAGCCAACCAGAAGGACGATGCCTCCCCATAGGCGGCTGCCTGGTTCGGTCATGTGCGCGGCGCCGATGCCCATGGGAATCAGCGGCCAGAATCGCCACAGGTGATCCACGTTGATGTACCCGAGGTGATCGAGAAGAAGCAGAATACCGACGACGCAGACGATGGCGCCAAAGACAACGCCTTGCGGGCCCTCGTTCTGACGGCGAGCGGCGCGGCGGCGCATTTTCTCCTCGATCCGGTCGTGGACTCCGCGATTGATGGAATCGCCGAGCGAGTCGCGGAAGTCGCGTCGCGGATCTTTGTTGAAATCGGTCATTACGCGTTCTCCACGGTTCGGTCGTTGCGGCTGCCCAACAAGATAACTCCGGATAGCACGCCTGCGAACGCGAGGAATAGTATCAATATACCTCCTACGAAGGGGAGCAACGCTGCCGGGTGGAATGCGGCGACGCGGAGGAACTGGAGGATGGCCAGGGCCGCTGCCGCGGGGGCGCCAATGGCCTGGGCTTCGAGGTTGGCAAAGAATCCGGCGATGACGCCGACGTTGGCCAGGATCAGGATGGTGCCGAGTGCGATGAGGAAGAGTCCCGATTGTGCTCTGCGGTTCCGGTTGGCGATCGGTTGCGGCATGGCTACCTCCAAGCTCTGTGGTGTTGTCTGACGGGGCCAGAGTAGAAGAGGGGCAAAAGGGGCGCACGGGCTATTCGGGGAAGAAACCGGAGTTACCGGCGAATGGCGGTTCGGCGGCGGCGAACGACGCGCGCGAGTTGGTTTTCTTGGTTCGGCATTGCCTTCGGATCGCTTCGTGGGGGGGGCAAATTTCCCCACCCTCTGGGTGCTTTTGCGCAAGGATGTGAAAAGCAAAGAGGCGGGCCTGCGAGTTGTCACGTTTTGATGCAGGGATTCCATTTTTAAGGCGGTAGGGCGGGCAAACGTTCGTCTTTGGGCAGAAATCGGCTTCGCAAGGCTCGATCCAGTGCTCTGGTGGAGATTTGGTCTAACTGATTCGGGTTATTGGATGGACACGGCTACTTGCAACTACGAGAGCATAAGAATTACCCCTTGTCAGGGGACTTGCGGCGTTGGATGCGGCGGCGGTCGTCGGCCCAGTACAGGAATCGCTCCATTTGGGCCCGGTATTTCCAGCTTAGGCGGAAGAATTTGGACGCGGTTAGGTCGGCGGCTTCGGGGCCTAGGAAGGTTTCGAAGCGCCAGCGGAGGTAGGGGCTGTTCCAGGGGTGGAGACGGTAGCCCTTGGCGGTGATCCAGTAGTAGCAGAGGAGCTTCCACATTCGGCGATTTGTAATCTAACGTATTATCGGGCTGGATGGGAGGAAGAACGTCGCTGGGATCGAAGAGGGATTCCTCTCTCCGCAATCGGACGCGTTCACAGGAAGTGAGCGCGAAGAAAAGGCGTCGGCCTGCTCCGCTCCGAATGACGGGTGTTCGTGAGCGGAAATGAGAGGCTACGACCTGCCGGTGATCTTCAAGGAGGGGACATGGAGTTGACGAAGCTCTTTTGGGGGGAGTTGGAGCGGGAGGGGGCGGGGACGCGGAGGGTGCTAGAGCGGGTGCCGGAGGGGCGGAATGGGTGGAAGCCGCATGAGAAGTCGATGAATTTGGGGTATTTGGCGGTGCTGGTGGGGCAGATGCCGGCTTGGGTCGAGATGATGATTCAGACCGAGGAGCTGGATTTGGGGGCGCCGGATTCGGGCAAGTTTCGGCCGGCGGAGCAGAACTCGACAAAGGAACTGCTGGCGGTGTTCGATGCGAATCTCGAAAAAGCGAAGAAGGCGATTTCGGGGACGAGCGAAGAACATTTGATGAAACCGTGGAAGTTTAAGATTGGCGGGCACGTGGCGAACGAAGCGCCGCGGTACGTGATGATTCAGGAGTCGGTGATCAATCATTGGGCGCATCATCGGGGGCAGTTGACGGTGTACTTGAGGTTGAATGAAGCGTTGGTGCCGGCGATTTATGGGCCTTCGGCGGACGAGCGAGGGTGAGGGATGGAAAGGAGGCGAACGCGGGGCACGTTGGCGCGCGATCGTCGGAATTGGGAAGGACTGGGAAGGTGATCGGTCGGTGCAGGTTTGCTTTCATCGAAGAGCGTATTCCTCTCTGCGTAAGCCGACGCGTTTACGGGAAGTGAACGCGGAAGGAAAATGCGTCGGCTTGCTTCGCTCGGAATGACGGGTGGTGTTAGTGGTGGAATCAGAGCTAAGGACGTGGATGAACTGATTGTATGGATGAATTGAAGGTTTTGCAGAAGACGGAACAGTTGCACCTTGGGCGGTGGTGGGAACTCGAGGCGGATGGGCGGGTGCATTGTTACTTGTGTCCGAGGCATTGCCGGATTCATGAGGGGCAGGCGGGGTTTTGTTTTATTCGGGTGAATCGGGGCGGGGCGCTTTATAGCTTGGGGTATGGGGCGCCGGCGGCGCTGCAAGTGGATCCTATTGAGAAGAAGCCGCTGAATCATTTCTTGCCGGGCACGCGTGTGTTCAGCATGGGAACGGCGGGCTGCAACATGGGGTGTTTTTTCTGTCAGAACTGGGACATTTCGAAATCCCGGGCGGATCAGGTTAGGTCGCAAGCCGTGGCGGCGGAGGATGTGCCGCTGCTGGCGCGGCAGTACGGGTGCGATTCGATTGCGTTTACGTATAACGAGCCGACGATCTGGGGCGAGTATGTGATCGATATTTGCAAAGCGGCGCGCGAGCAGGGTTTAAAGACGGTGATGGTTTCGAATGGGTACATTACGCGCGAGGCGTTCCACGATGTTTATGAGTTCGTGGATGCGGCGAATATCGATTTGAAGGCGTTTACCGAGGGCTTTTACGGGAAGATCACGCTGACGCATCTGGCGCCGGTGCTGGAGACGTTGAAGTGGCTGAGGAATGAGACTGGGGTTTGGTTTGAGATTACGAATTTGATGATCCCGGGATTGAACGACGATCCGGGGGAGACGCGGCGGTTGGCGGAGTGGATTTTGCGGGAGTTGGGTCCAGATGTGCCGCTGCATTTTACGGCGTTTCATCCGGATTTCAAGTTGAGAGATCGGGAGAGGACGCCGGCGGGGACGTTGGATCGGGCGCGGGGGATCGCGCGGGAGATGGGGCTGCGCTATGTGTATGAGGGGAATGTTTATTCGGAGGGGGCGAATACGATTTGTCCGGGGTGTGGGGAGGTTTTGATTCGGAGGTCGTGGCATGAGGTTACGGAGAATTTGGTGCGGAGTGGGAAATGCGGGAGGTGTGGGTTTGGGATTGCGGGGCGGTGGGGGACGGGAGAGCGAGTTGTTCGGAACGGTGGGGATTTGGCTTCCCGATTGAAGCAGTATGAGCATTTGAATTTGTAAGGGTTGTGGCCGCGGTGGTCGTTGTTGGAGAGCTCGATTGGGCTGCGTCTAATCCCGCACTCTGGGAAGACTGCGCCATCCGTGCCAGAAAGGTTACAGATTTAGGAGGCGGTGGGCGTAGGAGTAGTAGCCGGGGCCTACGCGCATGGAGTGGTGCCAGGCGATGGGGAAGGCCCACCAGATCAGGCCCCCCAGGATGGATTGACCTAGCGTTAGCGGGAGGATGTTGCGTTGGCGGGCGAACAATAGGCACATTCCGAAGCCGCCGATTAAGGTTACGGGGATTAGGACGGGGTTCGGCCAATGGAGGGCGGCGAAGCTTAGACTTGAGAGTGCGGCCGCGACTGTGGGGTGTTCGATGGGATTTGAGATCCAAGACCCAGGTTCAGACGCCGAACCTCGGGCACCCTCGGAGCTACCGGTCGGGGACCTGCACGGCGGCGTTGACGTCGCGAAGAGGAAGCGGTTCATTAGATAGGAGTTGACCGAAATTTGTTGTAGCAGGCAGAAGGCGAAGTAGCCTACGAAGCGGCGGTGGTCAAGAAGGTGTTCGGGCAGGCGGCGTAGGGCGCCCAGGGCGATTCCGGCCACACATACCGTTGCGACGAAGATTGCGAAAACCCATAGGCCTTGGCGCGTGGCTTGCCAAAGGTTGTCGGCGCGCCAGCCTAGAGTCTTTGGTGTGTCGCGGTGGATGGCGAAGCTGAGGATGAGCCAGATCGGGAAGATGATCCAAGACAGCGGGTAGGCGGCTTGCCAACGCCAGATGAACATGGCAACTAAGGCTGCGAAGGCAAGCGCTTCGAAGAACGTGAGCACTCGGATTGTGCGGGACATTTAGTGAATCGTTTCGGGGGTGTCGTCGCCGGCTTCGTCTACGTCGATCAGGCGGAGCGCACTTTGGAAGAGTTTCTCGATGTCTTGTTCGCTGACCATGCGCGGGGTGAGGAGTTCGTCGAGATCGAAGTCGGGGAAGCCGCGATTGGTGACGCGGGCTGGAAGCTGTTCGATCAGGAGTTTGCCGTCGATCGGGCCCAGGGCGCGGATTTCCTCGAAGAGGACGCGTTGAACCGGGTCGAGGAACTTGTCGGGATTGACGAGGCGGCAGAGCTCGACGCGGGTAACCGGTTTGACGAGAACGGAGCAGAGAAGGCGGAGAAGGTCGCGTTCAGGGGCGATGTGTTCGCTGGCGTTGGGGACAGTGTTGGTCATTTCTGATTTTGTGAGGACTGACTCGACGCTGGCGGTTCCGTTGAGGGCAAGTTCGAGTTCGCCGGATTTTCCGCCGCCGGATTGGATGCGGCTGCTACGGATGTCGTCAACTGTTCGCGAATCAGATCTTCGACGCGGTGCCAGACCCGCTGGTCGCATTCGATTTCGATGTGGCTGCGCATGAAGACGCGGGTGTACCAGGGATATTGGGGGCAGGCGATCGGGTTGGCGCTGTAGTCGAAATAAAAATTACCGAGAATCTTCGTTCGCGAGGCGTCTTCGGCGACGATTTTTTGCTGGCCGCGGACCAAGCCCTTGTCCTGGTAAAAATTGGCGGCGTAGGTGACGTTGTCGGGGATTCGCGCGTCGTCGCGGCCGGCTTTGGAAACGGAGTCAACCTGGACGGTTAGGACGACCGGAATGCCTTCGTCATGCAATTGGCGGGCGAGGGAGACCACGGCGCAGGCGCCCCAGCTGTGGCCGTAGAGAATGATGTGGGCGTTCCGTTTTTGCCCCGGGGTGAGATTCGAAGCGGACCTGGCGCCGAGCAAATTCACGATCAGCGTGTGCGCGTCGTCGAGGCGACGATTCTCGAATGTTTCGACGTGAATGGCGTTGGGATAGGCCTGACGCAAATCTCGCGCGACCTGCACGGTCGTGTGTACGGCATCATCGTGGCGGACGTAGCCACCGAGAAAGCCGATGACGATCGGCCGGGCGTCAGACGGACCCACCGATCGCGATTCCGCGGCGGCGGACTCCGCGTCGACGACTTTCGAACCGGGATCGTTGGCGCACGCCGAAAGCATCGGGTACAGGAACAAAAGAACGACCGTGGCCAGGCTAAAATCCCGCACCTCCTGACGGTGCGGGCGAATCAAATTCAATGAGCTCACACAAAGTGAGATGATACGCGCGACGGCGTGGTTACTTCGAAAGGACGGATGAGAATGGTACCGCGGCACCGGGTGGTGATCCTGGGCGGAGGATTTGCGGGCTTGAATGCGGCGGAAAAACTGAAGCGCGCACCCGTGGAAGTGACACTGATCGATCGGCGCAATTTTCATTTGTTTCAACCGTTGATGTATCAAGTTGCGACCGGGTCGTTGTCGCCTGGCGAAATCGCGGCTCCCTTGCGCGGGGTGTTGAGCCGTCAAAAAAACGCTCAGGTGCTTCTCGGAGAAGCGGTCGACATTGATCCTGACGCGAAACGCGTCATTCTGCGGGATGGCGCGGAATACGAATACGATTCGCTGATTGTAGCAACCGGGTCGAAAACATCCTACTACGGAAAAGAGGCGTGGCGAGAATGGGCGCCAAGCCTCAAGACCGTCGAAGAAGCTACCGCAATTCGGCACAAAATACTATATGCGTTTGAATTGGCGGAGCGGGCTAACACCGAGGCGGAAGCGCGGGCGTGGCTAACGTTTGTGATCGTGGGCGCAGGCGCGACCGGGCTGGAGTTAGCCGGGGCGCTGGCGGAGATCGCGCAGGAGACACTGAAGCACGACTTCCGGCACATCAATCCGACCGAAGCACGGATTATTTTGATTGAGGGCGGCCCGCGGGTGCTCGGCGGTTATCCGGAGGATCTGTCGGCAAAAGCGGAAAAATTGGTGAAGAAGCTGGGAGTGGAGGTCCGCAAGGGCGTGATGGTGACCGACATCAATGAGGAGGGGGTCACCTACAAAGAAGGCGATGTGACGGGGAAGTTTGCGGCGAGGACCGTGCTTTGGGCGGGTGGCGTCATAACGACGGCGTTTGGGAAGAGGCTTGGAGAGCGGATGCACGCCGCGACCGATAAGCAGGGCAGGATCAAGGTGAATCCGGATCTGACCGTGCCGAATTATCCGAACATTTTCGTTACCGGAGATCTGGCGACACTGGACGGGAAAAATGGGAAGCCGCTGCCGGGCGTGGCACAGGTGGCGATTCAGGGCGGGGCGTACGCGGCCAAGACGGTCGTCGCGAGGCTCGAGGGAAAGCGGGATTTAAAGCCTTTCCATTATTTTGATCTGGGCGACATGGCGGTGATCGGGCGGGCATCGGCGGTCGCGAACATTTTCGGGATTCATGTTTCGGGCCTGCCGGCGTGGCTGATATGGCTGTTTATCCATTTGATGAACATCGTAGAGTTTCAGAACCGGGTGCTGGTGTTTATCCAGTGGGGGTTTGAGTATCTGACGTTCAGCCGTGGAGCACGACTGATTACGGGGCCAGCAGCGACGGACGTGGATAAACAGTCGCAAACGACATTGCAAGCGGTAGGAACGGGGAAGGGCTAGGACCGGCGTGAGCTTCCGATTAGAAGCCACGTGGACAAATGGAATCAGGCGAAGTAAGGGGCCGGCTACGTAGAACATTGTATTGCCCTGCAGTTGGCATGCTTTCATCCTTCCAGCCAGGGGCTGAAGGATGTTTCGGAAGATCTCATCCAAGTCGCCTGCCGCTGTTGCAAAAAAATCGCGCGCCACGCACGTACTTCCGGCGCACCGCTCGACACACCTTTTTCCATGTGAACTATTGCCGTGGTTGTTGGCGGCAGCGCTGTTGCTGGGTCTGACGATGCTGACGCTGGCACTGACGGTGCACGCGGATAGTGGATCAGCCGCGAATGCCGAGGTCGTGCTGACCAACAAATTGCCGGCGGACGCCAATGACTTCGCCCGCGATTTCTTTCACCACGAGGTTGAAGCGCAAACGCAGGATCACAGCCTGTGGAGTTATCGCGAATTAAGGCGAGAGGATGGCAAGCTGAAATCGCTGTGCGTTTATCAGACGAAGAAGGGCGAAATCGAGCGGCTCGTGGCGATTGACGGACATCCGCTGAGCGGGGATGCGTTGGCGACGGAAGACGAGCGCATTCAAGAAATGATTTCCGACCCGGCGCAGATGCGGCAGCGGCAAAAGAAACAGCGCGAAGATGGAGAGCAGGCTCAAAAGTTGTTGCGGATGTTCCCCGATGCGTTTCATTTTCAATATGACCGAACGCAAGGGGCGACGGTCCGGCTGCGCTTCGCGCCGAACCCCAAGTTTCACTCTCCGGATCACGCATCGCAGGTGTTTCATCATATGGAAGGCACGGTGCTGGTGGATGCGGAGCAGCAGCGGCTAGCGGCAATCGATGGCAGGTTGACGAGCGAAGTGAAATTTTTTGGCGGGATTTTTGGGCATTTGGCGAAAGGCGGCACGTTCAACGTCGAGCAGAAGGAAGTTGCTCCGCGGGTTTGGCAAGTAAGCACAATGCGGGTTCACATGAGTGGGAAGGCACTGCTTTTCAAGACGATTGATGTGCAGGAAGACGAGACGTATTCGGATTTTCGTTCGGTGCCGGACAACACTTCGCTCGAGCAGGCCGCGCAGCGATTGAAGGACGAGCCCGACTCAACGCAGGCGCTTGCGCGGAATTAACGTTCAGATTTCACCTTTTTGCGCCTACCTACGATTCAGCTTTCCGCGATTTACAGCGATTGCCGCATTCCAATGAAATCCTGAGGGTTCAAATCTGATCCTGCGTCTCGCAGTGATTGCTTTGTTCTGCGGAAGGCTGCCGGCAATGGTGAATCGACTTTTCATTTTGGGAGAGGATCACGCCAGAGAAGGAGACGATCAAACGGGCGCGGGAAGATGAGGCAGAGGGGAAGTCACCCAGCACGCAAGCAGGTGAGTTTGTACGCGAAGGGATGCACAACATTCGGGAAGGTAAGCACGGGGCTGCTAAACACGAAGCAAGCGATCGCGATCGGATTGTCGAAGGCTCGGCGAGCTGGAGTGAGGCTTGGGGCGCCGAATCCGCGGACGACTTTGACCGAGACCACGAAGAAAGCACAGCAGGATTCGCGGAAGGCGCGGGCTGGCGGCGGGCGTCCTTCGCCACGAAGGTCCCGGGCGACGTTGGGCGCGCTGAAGCGCGAACCGCATCGGGCGGCGTCGCTCGAGAATTTGTCGAAGCAGGCGCGGACGGGGCGAGGCGGCGTGGTGCCCGGGCGCGGCATGAGTCGGCGGAGGAAGCGGTCAGCACGAAGGGGGCAGATCGATTGCGTGAGGCTGGCAAGAAGGCGGCGCGCACGCGGGCGCGGAATCGTAAGTCGGCTTAGAGCGGTGGACTTGGGTGAAAGGATGCAAACATGGCAAGACGCAAGTCCAATCGCAAATCGGGTAAGCGCTGGGTGGCCGAGGTCAAGACCGACTCGACGCATCCGCACAAAGGTTTGTTTACCAAGGATGCGGCCACAATTGCGAGGTCTCTGGCGTCGAGAAGGGTTTCACCGAAAGGGCCACGGTCAGGGCTGAGGATGCTGACCTACTACATCAACCGTGGTGGTAAGGGGCTTTCGCCTACGCGGCGGCGTGTGCTGGAACGGGCGAAATCGCTGATGGTGCGGCGGCTGCGTGGCAGCCGATCACGGTCGACACGATGATCAACTTGTTGCAGCGCGCCGGAATGCTTCGCGCCGATTCGCGCGGGCAAGAGCCGCCATTCCTGCTCCCGACAATTACTTCCCCTTTTCGATGAACTCTTTGAGGTGCTTCGCACAGGTCTCCGCGGACGATTGTTGTCCTCGTGCGTCGTGGGTGCCGAACAACAACGCACCGTGGCTGCTCTTGTGGAATCGGCTGCTTTCGGCAACTGGGGTTACCGTTGCAACGGGCGCGGCGGCGACCTGGCCAGCTTGAGCCGGGGCCGGGGCTTTCGTCGGAGCAGACCGAACGGTCCGGCACGCCATCCCATTCACGAGAACTTCATCGGAAGCCAAGAAATTTCCGTTTGTTGAGAGATCGTGGCACTGCATTTGTAGCGTTGCGGTCTGTTGAGCAGCGGCGCTAGCTGAATAAACCAGGAGCCTAAAGATCACCGCGGGCTATTTCATATTTATTTTCTTCGCCCGCAATTTGACGTTGGGCTCGAAATTCGACTTGTTGCTTTGGTTTAAGTGTAAGTTGCGTTGTCTTTTCGAAAACCGATCGAAAGGCCGGTGTTAGGAGCGGGCTCGCACCCGTCGACGTTCTCATGCATTTGCTGGGGCTACGTTTGAACATAGACTCGATCGCGCGAGGTGCTTCATGTGGCGTATGGATCCATGGTTGGCGATCGGAGTATTTTTGTCGACGGCGGCGACTGATGCGGTGTATGTGATGTTCAATGCGGCCGTTTCGGCGCGACGGCGGGTTCCGGCGGCGACCTGGAGTAGCGTTTGGTATTTGTTGTCGGCGTTTGCGGTGATCAGTTATACGAAGAATTGGGCTTATGTGGTGGTTGCGGCGGCGGGGTCGTGGATTGGGGCGTTTTTGTCAATGACGTGGCTGCATCGGAGTCGCGACGGGGCCGGGGCGGATGCGGTCGGGAGCGATTTTCGGAGGACGTAGGCACAGACAGAAGGACAGACGGGAGTGCTTGTGCTACTTCGGAGGACTTCGGTTCACGCACAACGGGGAAAAGCGGCGCCAGGGCGCCGCACTCCATGCGCCGCACATCGTACGCTGCGAGGATTTATTGGAAGGAGTCGACGGATTCGGCGGCGCTGCTTGCGGTCATGGATGGGTCGGACCAGCCTGTGGGCGGGAGGATGCGGTCGTTGACTTCTTTGGGGCCCCAGGAGCCGGGGTCGTACGTGTAGAGGGTCGTGTTGGCTTTCAGGATGGGGTCGACGATGCGCCAGGCCTCTTCGACGTAGTCCTGGCGGGCGAAGAGGGTCGAGTCGCCGGCCATGGCGTCGCCGAGCAGGACTTCGTAGGCTTCCATCTCGTTGGGGCCGGGATGATGGTGGGCTAGGAGCTCGGTTTGCTCGCCGATGAGCGCTTCGCCGGGAGCCATCACAGTGACGCCGAGGGCGATGTCGACGTCGGGACTGATGCGGAAGCGCAGATAATTTTCCTCCATCTTGCTGGAGCGGATGGTTGTGGGCGGCAGGCGAAGACGCGCCAAGACTTCGGTGCATTCGACCGGCAGATTTTTACCGGCGCGGAGATAGAAGGGAACGCCGCGCCAGCGCCAGGAATCGACTTCGAGTTGGATTGCGGCGAAGGTTTCGGTCTTGGAATTTTTCGCGACGCCGGGTTCGTCGAGATAGCCGCGAAATTGGCCGCGGACGACGTCTTCTGGCTTCAGCGAGGGGACGGCTTTCAACACTTTTGCTTTTTCATCGCGGACGGCTTCGCTGTCGTTCTGAACGGGCGGCTCCATCGCGAGATTGCAGAGGATCTGGAAGAGATGATTCTGCATGACGTCGCGGATGGCGCCAGTCGGGTCGTAGAACGCGCCGCGGCCCTGCACGCCAAAATTTTCGGCCATGGTGATCTGGACGCTGTCGATGTAATTGCGATTCCAGAACGACTCCATGAAAGCGTTGGCGAAGCGGAACATGAAGATATTGTTGACGGGGCGCTTCCCCAAGTAGTGGTCGATGCGGAAGACGTTGGCTTCGTCGAACGATTTGCCGAGAATTTGATTCAGTGCGCGGGCGGAAGCGAGATCGCTGCCGAAGGGTTTTTCGACGATCACGCGGGCACCGTCGGCGGAGCCGGATTTTTTGAGCTGCTCGATGACTTCGCCGAAAAGGACCGGCGGAATCGCCAGGTAGTGCGCGGGGTGCTTGGCGTCGCCTAGTTGCTTGCGCAAATTCTGAAACGTTGCGGAGTCTTTGTAGTCCCCGTCGACGTAGCGCAGCAAGCCGGAAAGCTTTTCCCAGGCAGCCGGGTCGGCTCCGCCGCCGTGCTTTTCGAGACTGTCTGTGGCGCGGGCTTTGAGTTGGTCAAGATTCCAGCCGGCTTTGGCCACGCCAATCACCGGCACGGTGAGGCGCCCGCGCTTCACCATCGCTTGCAACGCTGGAAAAATTTTCTTGTAGGCGAGGTCGCCGGTCGCGCCGAAAAAGACCAATGCGTCGGACTGAACTGCTGTCATGTGAGTCGTTCCTCTCAATTCCGTGCGGCCGATGCGACTGGCACTGCCGGCGAGTTTTCAAAAAGTGGGCCGATCTGGCTGGACAAGTATCGTACTCGAAAGCGGCGCTATCGAAAAATTGTGAACTTCTGACGACGCCAGTCTCAGGCGCAAACCCGCTTCACCACGCGGCGAGCACAAACCGAACTCCGTCTTCACGCTCACCGTCTTCAGATATCCCGACAAATCGGTGGTCGCGAAGGCCTAATCCGCCTAGTACGTCCGGTCTGGCCGTAATAGAACAGGCCGCCTTTACGGGTGGTTGCAACAGCGTTTCTTTCCGGTGACGCATGCGAATGGCTGCGTAAGCACATGGATGCCAACATCTCGATAAGGCCTTTGTCGTCAGCAAAGCGGTCATGGCGAACGGCATGCACTCTAGTGTGGCGACTGTCGCCTTTTTGGTGGTTCGCCTTTGACATTGCGCCCGTTGTCTCTCGCCTTATCGATTTGTTTCTGTGCGGCTCTACAAGCCTCCGGGCAGGAAGCCGTCTACCGCGCGAATGCATTGGTACGCCCTGGAATTGTGACCACACCCGCGAGTTTCGAACAGACGATCATTCCCATTTCAGAACTGAAACCTGGCTTGGGTCTCGACACGAAATTCGGGACCGGCTTCTGTCTCGATGCGAGTTGCCGCTACATCGTTACCAACTATCACGTCGCGGCTATCGCCAGACCGTCAAAAATTGACGGCCAGCTCATTGTTGATCGCTTTCTGGCGACGGGTCCCGAAGACGAAGGGGCGACTGTGAACACGGGCGCTGCGACCGGTCCGATCAAATTCACGGTGAGCCGCGATCTGGCCATCTTCGAACTGCGCCGCCCAATACCTCATCACCACGGAGGAGGTTTCAGCCTGGAAGAACTGCAACCGGGGCAGCGCGTTGAAATTTACGCGTATCCGAGAGAGTCGAGTCAACTCGTTCGAAAGTTGGCGCGATTCGACGGTGCTTTCAAGGGAGAAACAACTTCGGGTTTGCTGGCGTTCGACTACGCCGCAACTTCCAGAGCCGCAATTCGACCCGGCGCAAGCGGCGGGCTTATTGTCGATGCGCGGACTCACCAGATTGTCGGCATTTTGAGTGGAGTCGACCGCGACAATCCATCCGTCGCAGTAGCGGTGCCGGTCCAGTCGCTGGCGGATTTCGTTGCGAAAGTGGAACCGTTTCTGGCACCGCGTCTTTTTCCTTCAGAACAGTTGGCCGCGCCCGACGGCGAAGATTTCTATCCGGCGTTGTCTTCGCAGCCCGGGGAGGCTCTGCAGCATCGCGCGCCGGAACCAGAGGCCGTCGCACAATTACGCGAAAAGGCGCAACTGCTGGCCGACAGCATGCGCAATTTTATCGCGGTGCAGAGACTCAATTGGGGCTCCGGCGGCAAAGACGCTGCAGCGCGTGCGGCCTACGAAGTTCGAATCGTCGACGGCGCTCAAAAGTTTCGCGCTTATCCGGAAGGGCAAAAGGATCTCGATGAAATTCCGCTGCCACCGTTATCGCATTCGATCACGCCGGCGCTCGAATGGTCGGAACTTCCCGAAATGGTGGGCAAGCAATTTCGATTGCACGTTCGCCAAGCGGCCAACGCCGTCGTAAACGCGAAGACGATAAAGATATTCCAATACAGCGCGAGCGTCGAAGACGGCGCCTGCGGATTGACCTACATCACAGACCATGTCTTCTATAAGTCGACAAGGAACGTCCACGCGGCGTGCTATGGCGAGGCCTGGACCGACGAGGCGATGAATATCGTTCGAATGTCGGAGCATTATCGGCTGCCGGGAGATCGCACGATCTATCACGTCGTCGTGACGTACGGACGGCTCAATCGGCCCGGCGAAGCACCACGCACGATTCCACTGACGATTGCGGCTAAGACGGAAGACAAAAACCGCGTCGATTGGTGCCGCGGGCAGTTTACGGATTACCAGGTCTTCGGCAGCCGGGTGAAGATCCTCACCGAGAATTGACCGTCCGCATCGCCCATCGTTCCAAGCCTTGTCCGTTCCAGGGAGTGAATATAGGCTCCTACCCACGAAGGTTGGTCCTGTCACGGAACCCCTCAATCCATTCCGACCAAGACGGTCTGAAAACTGAGGAGAGAAATCACATGAAGCGAGTTGCGTTTATTTGGGCTATCGGCGTCTTTTGCCTTGCCATTCCTGGAGCGATGTTTGCTCAGACCAATGCCGCTCTCGGAACGTGGAAACTGAACCTGGAAAAGTCGAAATATCCGACGGGCATGGCGCCAAAGGAACTGACACGCACCGTAACTGCCGACGACGACCGCATGAAGTACAGCTTCGAGGGAAAAGCCGCCGACGGCTCCGATTTAAAGTACGGCTTCACGGTCAAGTATGGCGGCGATTTCTTTGATGCAACCGGTACAGGTACGCCCTACGGGGCAGATAAAATATCCATCAAGCAGGTTAACTCTCACCAGTTTTCTGCGATCTTAAAAAAAGGCGACAAGGAGGTCGGCACCGGCAGCGTCACCGTTTCTCACGACGGGAAACTGTGCACGGTCTATGGGCAGGGCACCGGACCGGATGGGAAGCCCGTCAAACTCACCCAGGTCTTCGACAAGCAATAGTTTGCACGTTGGTCGCAACTCGCAAGCGAAATCAAAACGGTCGGGGATACGGCTCATCGCCAAGTTCCTGGCCGTTTTTCATGTCGTCGGGTGCTGCTTCTATCGAACCGCAGCAAGCTCGCCTCGCAAGGCGGTCTAGTATGTTTGGGTTATTGCTCCTAATTTGGAGGCCAATAGAATTGCCGTTATCTGGGTCGTTGATGTGTTTGTCCGTCGGGTTTGTTGTAGCCGGCTGCCAGCCACTTACAATCGATTTGTGCCTGTTCAAAAGCGGTCTTGCCTTTCACGACCACGACACAATCGTTCTCCAAGGGCTTGCCGTTGCCACGGCGTGGGAGGGATTTGTATGAAAGTGAAAGGTAGAACTGTTTGAATTTGCTGGTTCGGTTGCGGCCCGTAATTTTTATCGCGGTTTTACTGGCAGCCTGGCAGTTCGCCGTCAGCCGCCACCCTGCATACATCTTGCCTGGACCTTGGGGAGCGCTCGGCGGCATAGCCGACCTGTTGCGCCACGGGCTGCTTTTCAAATACATCGTGGCTTCGCTGTTTCGGGTTACGTGGGGATTTGGTCTCGCCGCTGTGCTCGCCATTCCGCTCGGACTGGCGATTGGCTGGTTCCGGCGGACAGAGATGGCGATCAATCCGCTGGTGCAAGTGTTTCGCCCCATCTCTCCGCTGGCGTGGATTCCATTGGCGATTTTATGGTTCGGAGTTGGGGATTCCGCCGCTATCTTCTTAATCTTTCTCGGCTGCTTTTTTCCGTTGCTCTTGACGGCCATCAACGCGGTTCGAAACGTTCCGTCGGTTTACATCAACGCGGGGAGAAACTTTGGACTGCGTCCAGGCGATCTGATTTATCGCGTCTTGTATCCCGCGGTTGTGCCGCAGCTGCTGATTGGTTTGCGCATCACGCTGGGTGTAGCGTGGCTGGTCGTCGTCGCGGCTGAGATGATCGCGGTCGATTCGGGGCTGGGTTTTTTGATTGTGGATGCGCGTAACGCGGGCAACCGCTACGACCTGGTCGTCGCCGGAATGGTGGTGATCGGACTGATTGGCTTGCTGCTCGATACGGCTATGCGTTCGTTGGAAAAGGTCAAATCGTTCCGCTGGGCTTACTCGGAGGACTAGAAAATGTCGGCTGCGGCCACAACTCCAGCGACGAGCATCAAGCTGCGTGCGGAAAACCTCAGCATGGTTTTCATGCGCGATGGCAAAACGACGCCAGTGCTGCAAAACATCAACCTGGAAGTCGCGAACGGCGAGTTTCTTTGCCTCGTCGGTCCTTCCGGATGCGGCAAGTCGACGATGCTCAACATCATGGGCGGATTTCTGTCTCCGACGAGCGGCACAGTTCGCATCGACGGGGAAGTGGTCCAAGGGCCGGACCCGCGACGGATCTTTGTTTTTCAGGAGCGCGGCGTTTTCCCGTGGCTCACCGTTGAGGGCAACATCGGCTTTGGCCTATCGAAATTGTCGCGAACGGAGCGTGCCGAGCGCATCGCGCACTACGTGAAGCTTGTTGGGCTCGGCGGATTCGAAGAAGCGTATCCTTCGGAACTTTCCGGTGGCATGAAGCAACGCCTCGAAGTCGCTCGCGCGCTCGCCGTCAATCCCGACATGCTCTACCTCGACGAGCCATTCGGCGCGCTCGACTCGATCACACGGCTGGTCATGCGCAAGGAGTTACTGCGCATCTGGGAAGCGGAGCGCAAGACGGTTGTCTTCGTGACGCATGACATCGACGAGGCGGTGCAGCTCGCCGATCGCGTCGTGGTGATGAGCGCGCGCCCGGCGGTGATTCAAAGAGTCGTGAATATCGACATCGCTCATCCGCGCGAGATTAGCTCGCCGCGCTACCTGGAACTGCGCGACGGAATTTTTCAGCAGATTGGACTGGCGAGCAAAGTATGAGCGCCTTCGCGGAGCCCCACAGGTTGGAAAAGGTAGTGTGGCCGCTGCTGGCTGCTGCTCTATTGCTCGCGATCTGGCACTACTCTGTCGTCTGGACGCAGACCAAAGTTTTCCCCGGGCCCCTCGCGGTCGAAAAGGGAATGGTCGAGCTCTTCCACAAAAACGTTCTATGGCAGGACATAGGCGCATCACTCGAACGCGTGGCGATCGGATTCGGACTGGCCGTCTTGTTGGGTATTCCGATCGGCCTTAGCCTCGGCTGGTATCCCGCGGCGAATCAGGTCGTGAATCCGGTGATGCAAATCCTCCGACCAATCAGCCCGATTGCGTGGATTCCGGTTGCGATCATTTTTTTTGGAATCGGCGATCACGCAGCGATTTTCCTGATTTTTCTCGGCTCATTTTTTCCGATCGTCGTGGCCTGCATCAATGGCGTTTCTAATGTGCCGTCGGTCTATCGGAGGGCCGGCCGGAATTTTGGCCTCGCCCCGGCTCAGTTGCTGGCGACGGTGGTGTTTCCGGCCGCCTTGCCGCAAATCATTGTCGGACTGCGTCTGGCGCTGGGCATAGCATGGCTCGTTGTCGTCGCGGCGGAGATGGTCGCGGTCGATTCCGGTCTCGGCTACTTGGTGATTGATTCGCGAAATTCGGGCAAACGCTACGACCTCGTCGTTGCTGCAATGCTCATGATCGGCGTCATCGGATTGGCGCTCGATTGGGGATTCCGCCAACTCGAAACGATAAAGTCGGTTCGTTGGGGTTTTCGCGATGAGTCTTAAATCGATGAGCCTAAAGAAGGCGGTCCTGATCTTCGGGGTTGGATGGCTGGTGCTGATCTCTGCCTTGCACGCGTACTTGAACGTGAACTGGGTGGCGATCATGAACGATCATCTGCCGGCGTCAAAACGAAAGATCACTGTCGCATATATTCCGGCAACGTGTCAGTTGACCTGTCCGGTCACTGACTACATCTCGAAATTTTCCAGTGGAGGCGAAATCTTTTTGCCTCGATTGTTCCAGGGATTTCCGGAGATCAAGGAAGCCCTGATCGCGAACAAGGTGCAAGCGGCGTTCATCGTGGCTCCGCTGGCAATTGCGCTCGCGTCGCAAGGCGTACCGATCAAAATCGTCTATCTCGGGCATCGCTACGGCAGCGCTGTCGTTGTAAAGAAAAATGGTCCCGTTCATGCCGTGCCGGATCTTCGAGGATCCACCATTGCCATTCCAAGTCGTTTCTCGGACGAGCGCTTGCTTTTGATCCAAGCGCTGAAGCACGCGGGTTTGAAAGCGACCGACGTAAAAATGGTGGAGATGGCCCCGCCCGATGTCTCAGGGGCGCTCGCGGCGGGCGCGATCGACGGATTTTCGATGGGCGAGCCGTTCCCGTCGCAAGCAGAAATGGGTGGATTCGGCCGGATCCTGTTCCAGGCGCGCGAATATTGGCCGGACTATATGTCGTGCATCCTCGTGGTACGGCAAGACCTGATCGACACTCATCCCGAGGTTGTCCAAGGATTGGTGGACGGCATTGCGCGTTCTGGATTGTGGCTGGAGAAAGGGAAGCCTTATCGCGAGGACGCAGCGGACTTCGTGGGCCGCTTCTACTACAACCAAAAGCCCGCGCTGTTGCGGTGGGCGCTGACCAAGCCATTGGATCGCGTCGTGTACAGCCCGCTCGCTCCCCGCAAAGCGGACTTCGACATGGTTCGCGATCTGATGATCGAGACCGGGGTCTTGAGCAAGAAAATGGAGTTCAGCGAATACGCCGACACCCGCTTTTCGGACGGGGCATCGTCGCAGTCTGCCTGGAAGTACGAAGCTGGCATCGGGTCCACGCAGTGACTCGTTGCGCATAGGCTTTTCTGATTTCTGTGAAAGCGATTCGTTGAAGTAGCGGGAGGACCAAATGTTTCGCAGGCAATTCGTTCAATTCATCGCGGCCGTAGGGACGACAAGCGTTGCCGCCGTCGCTGCAACTACCATTAAGCATCTTAAGACAGGCACGTATGTTGTAAAGGGCTTCAGCTGCGTCACCTGTGCCGTCGGGCTCGACAGCCTACTCGAAAAGCAAAAAGGCGTCGCGTCCTCGAAATCGTCCTACCCAGACGGCGTCGTCATCGTGAGATTTGATCCCAAACAAATTACCAACGAGTTGCTCAAAGCTTACATCGCCGAAATGGGTTTCAACGTCGCGGAAGAACACGTCAGCTAAACGCGTGGCCTCGACGCCTCGGGAAAAGACCGACAACTCGGCCACTCACAACACAGGAAAAGCATGCAAAACGCCCAACCGGCGCAAGCGCTAAACGAATTCAATGTTAGGTACTACGGCTGGCGCGTTGTGATGGCGGCCTGTTTCGGCGTGATGGCAGGATTCGGGTCGCTTTTCGTCTATACGTTTGCGGTCTTCGTAAAACCGCTGAGCGCGGCATTCGGATGGAATCGCGAATCGATTTCGCTTGGTTTCGGACTCGCGGCGATAACACTCGGGCTGATCTCACCGCTACTCGGACGCTGGATCGATCGATTCGGACCTCGGCACATCATCCTTCCGTGCATGACGGTGTATTGCTGCGCGATCCTTTCGCTGGCGTTTTTGCATTCGCATTTGTGGCAGTTTTATGCGACATGCCTCGTATTGGGGATTGTCGGAAACGGTGCAGCGCATCTCGCATTCTCGAGATCAATTTCGACGTGGTTTGAGAAGCGTCTGGGGACCGCACTGGCTTTCGTGATGGTGGGAGCGGGGCTCGGTGCGATGATCCTGCCGGTCGTCGCTCAGTCGATCATTACGCATTCCGGTTGGCGGGCGGCGTATCTGTCGCTCGGTGGGATCGCGGTAGTGCTTGGGCTGCCACTCAGTTGGCGGTACGTGCGCGAGCGAGGTTCGGGCCAGCAAACTTCGGCTCCGGTTGTGCAAGCCGGAGTGACATGGCAAGAGGGGCTCGGCTCTTACCCGTTTTGGATCATCGTCGTCGTGCTTTTCGTCAGCTCGATCAGCATGAATGGTGCGATCACGCACTTGTCCGCGTTGCTCACGGACCGGGGGATTACGCCGAGGGATGCGGCTTTGTGCGCCTCGGTCTTGGGTGGGATGAGCTTGCTCGGCAGAATTGGCGTCGGCTGGCTGCTTGATCGATTTTTCGGCGCACGCGTCGCTTTGCTGATCAATCTCACGACTGCGGCGGGCATTTTCCTGCTTGCCCGCTCAAACAATTTTTCTGCAGGTTGCGTAGCGGCATCGCTCATTGGAATCGGCGCCGGAGGTGAGGCGGCGATCACGCCGTACCTGCTGACGCGCTACTTTGGTTTGCGTGCATTTTCGACGCTCTACGGCCTCACCTGGACGTTCTACGCCGCCGCCGGCGCCATCGGCCCGGTTCTGCTCGGCCGTGCGTTCGACTCGACAGGCTCGTACGCCTCATCGCTGATCATCCTCGCGACAGCGCTCGCCATCGCAGCTGCGCTCATGCTCGCGCTTCCTAGATACACAACTTCATTCGAAGCGCCCCGCGCATGATCCGGCGAGGCTACGCACTCCATCGCGGTTGTCTCATGTTAAGGAACAGCGCGGTCGAGACATCAAAAGAATCGCGTTTGCGCGCGGGCTGGCGAATACGAAATCACATCGCGCGAGGTTGGTCCGACGGCGGTTCAAAAGCTTCGGTCTAGTCACGCGGCTTAGCGAACGCCTTCCTCGACTATGGCAACGCCCCATGGGTGCAGCGCGATTGTGCCGTTTTCTTGGATGGCGGCGCCGGTGAGCAGATCTTTGCCTTGCGGGAAGCCGTATGGGACTTGGGTGGGCGCGGCGGAATAGTTGAGAACATAGTGAACGGGGTGGCCGTCGGCCAGGATGCCACTCCGCACGATGGCAGGAAAGTGGACCGATTGTTGCGGCCCCCAGAGGCCGGCGCGCTTGACGCTCTCTTCCATGATCTTTTCGGTGAGTGCGTCGCTCGGCATGAAGCCGAGGTAGGTGACTTCACCTTTTCCGTAGGAATTTCGCGTGACGGCGGCGTACTTGCCCCAGACCGGATGGTGATAGCGTGCGACCACCGTCGCAGTCGTCGGGGTGAGCAACTCCATCCACCAGCGCGCGGTATTGTCGGTGGCGCCGACGTGGTAGGGATCGCCTTCAAGCGAAATGCCGTCGGGGAGGGTGAACTGGTTGTAGCACACGCCAGCGGCTTCGGCGATGAGCCCGGGTTGAGTGACTGACCGAACCTTCACATTTTCGTCGGAGAATCCGCTCTTGAAGGTGTAGAGCAGGTGGCCTCCCGCCTTCGCGAATGCATTCAACTTTTCGATTTCGGGGTCGGATGCCGCGTAGAGTGCGGGCACGATGATCACCTTGTAGGGGGACAGATCCGTCGTCGAAGGATCGACGAAATCTGCCTCCGCATTCATCCGATAGAGCGCGTCGTAGAAGGGACGAAGCACATCGTTGTACGTGGCCGTCGACGTCCATCCGAATTTGAACGCGTTAAATCCGGTTAGCGCCTGGTTGCTGAAATAAATCGCGATCTGATTGTGCTTTCGAATGTTCACGAGCTGCGGACCTAACCGTGCAAGGTCCTTTCCAATCGACCCGGCCTCGTCGTAGGTCGGATTCGGTTTGAAATCCTGGCTCAGCAGCCCGCGCCAGTAGGTTTCGATCGCATTTGCCGTTGTGCCCCAATGCCAGTACTCGACCATGTTGGCCCCCGACGCGAGGTGACTGAACGCTTGCAAGCGGAGCTGTCCGGGATACGGAGTCCACTCGGGAAAACCCTGCGCCTCGGTCTCGATGACAAAATAATTCTGGCCACTGCGCATGGACCGTGCCAGATCACCTCCCAGGGCGATCTCCACGCCGGTAAGATGACTCTGCGTCGGATGGTAAACGTCGATGCCGGCCACATCCAGTGCGCGGGCCGCTTCGAAATGATTGACCGCGGGCTGGATGCCGTAGGAATAACCGCGCCAGTCGAGATCGAAATTGTGCGTCACAAATTGGTCTCGTCGCGCGTGGGCACGGACGAGTCCCGACTGCCACGCCAGATATTCGGTGACGAGTCCGCGCTGAAACTGGGCAAACGCGGAAGACAAGCTCGCGTTGATCGAACCGTTCACCGAAGGGAAATCCGCCCAGTCGTTGATCCGGTTGCTCCAGTAGTCGAGCCCGAATTCCTTATTCAGCGCGTCGAGATCGGGGAATCGCTGGCGCATCCACTGGACAAAAGCCGCCTGCACGTTTGGCCCACTGGTTTCGTAAGACTTGGTTTCGTTGTCGATCTGATAACCGATAACGGACGGATGATCCTTGACGTGATCGATCAACGCAATGATCACACTCTCCGCTGCCTTTCGAAATTCTGGGTTGGTGATGTCCATATTCTGGCGGCGGCCATATTCCCCAAGGCCTCGCGGAGTTATAGCTAAAATATCGGGATGCTCACGCGCCAGCCATGTCGGAATTGCGTAAGTCGGCGTTCCGACGATCACCTTGATTCCGGCATTGTCCATCGCGGCGAGCACGCGATCGACGTGGCTGAAGTCGAAGATGCCGGGCTTCGGCTCGAGCGTGCCCCAGGTGGATTCCGCGATGCGAACGACGGTGATTCCGGTCGCGCGCATCATTTGCACATCTTCGTCGAGCCGATCGTACGGTGCGTATTCTTCGTAAAAGGCAGCGCCAAAAAGGATCGTTTGCGGCATCTTCACCGCACGCCTTTCGGTTTGCGATGGCGTCTGCGCATTGCCTATACCTGCAACGATTAGAGCGGTGGTGATGCCGATCAAACCCAAAAGTAGGGAAACTAAACCTTTGCGTTGAGCCATACCGCAAGAACCTCCGAGGTACGCAGCTGTATTCCTTTGCGATGCGACGAAGTCTAGCAACTTCGATGTTGCGCGGTCCAACGGTGCGTTCCTCGTCAAACGGACGTTCTTCGAAGGCGCCGAGGCGCGTCAGAATACGGCAGAAGACAATTTGTTTCGGGGGCCTTCCGGAAAATCCAAGTACGAACCAACGATTTCGAAGATCGCGAGTTGAAAAGCACGTCGAGGGGCGCCCATGTAGAGGCCCCCCAAAGCGTGCGGCAGTTCGGATGGGCTGTTGCAGCCGAACCATCTAAGGGATTTCGATCGTCAGTCGACCTTGTTGCCCACGGCCGTAACAGCGTTCGCGTCTACGACCTGGTGGATTTCGCGGCCGTCTTTGGCGATCACGAAATGCAGGTTGATCGGCGAGAGCGGGTTTCCGGGGACATTGAGGGTTGCGGAGCCGGTGCAATTCGAATTTACGGAATAGGTGCCGGTACCCGGCGTCCATTCTTGCACTGGGGGCAGGCCATTGGTAACGATGTGGTCGACCTGCGTGATTTTCCTCTCCCGTCGTAGTGTTGCAGGGCGACGCCGTTGAACTTCAGGCCGGGGCCAAGGACCTCGCCGGCAAGAGCGAAGCCGTAGTCACCGCGCAGGGTCCTGTCCGACCATCCCTTGCTGGTGGCGTCGTCCTCGTGATCCCAGTTGCTTTTGTCGCCCCGGACGGGCGAAGACGCCGCGACCAGAACACCGCCGGTAACTAGGATAGGAACGATCAGCCACGACCTTCTCGATAACGTTTTCCAATTCTTTGAAGTCTCTCCTTACGCAGTCCGTCTTCACGAACCGGGCTCGGCAGTTTTGTGGAGCGGTCTGGAGCCGTGCCCGGATTTCAGCCGCATCGTGAGGCTGGAACGAGGCATACACAATGGAGAGCGCCTGTAGATTATCTATAAAACGCGTAACCTGCCGTATCTATGCTGTTATTTGTATCCAGGCGGACGTTTTGCCCCAGAGCCGCTCGATGATCTCCTCGGCCCGCACTCTCGCGGCGACGAAACTCAAGCTATTCGATATCGAAAGACAACAATGGTCGACTCTAGGAGGGATCAAGCCGGCTACGACGAGTGATCGCACGACGCGGAATATGTCTAGTTCCGCGAAAACCACGAAGGCGCAGGTGAGCGGGTACGCGTGCGGGTCAGCGACGGCGGGCTCGAACACCTGAGCCCCACAGATTTTCCTCAGCTGGGCGATATTTTCGCTTTCTGGGTGGGGCTGACTCCCTAATGCGCCGCTTCAGACGCGCGATCGCAGCGTCCAGGAATTTGCGCGTTCGACCTGCATTTTCCGCCGATGGTTATCTAGAGGTAGCGGAAACCTCTGGCAACTGAGGCGCGCATCGGAGACGCGAATCGCATCCGACGTCGGCGAGCCAATCGAGGTCGTGAAGGGCTAGCGAGCGGTCGACGCGGGTTTCTCCGGATACAAACGCTCGAACTCCGGGTCGCCATGAAGAAGCAGGAGATCGGGGTCGCGGCGCGTCCACACTGGATCGCGGGAACCGGCGTCCCAAGCCTTGCGTAGGGCATCTAGAGCTTCGACTTTCCGATTGAGGCGACAGTACGTGCAAGCGGCGTTGTAGAGAATCGAAGATTCATCGGCGCGCAAGGTGACGGCCATTTGAAGTTCGCGCAAAGCGTCTTGTTCTCGTCCCAATCGTGCGTAGTTGGCTCCCAGCAAAACGCGTGCCCGCGCATCTTCCGGCACCTGCTTCAAATGATTCTCTAGAGCCGCACAGAATCGGCGCGTCATATTCAGGCTGAGATCTTCTTTTTCCAGCGAACCCAACGAATTAAGGATCGGAACGTATACGTTGTAGTCTTCGCCGCTCGCCTCGATCGCGGATTCCGAGAGGTCGACCACTTCCTGGCAGCGCCCGGCGGCAAACAGTCCACGGAAAAGCAAATAGTAGGCACCTTCGCAATCGCGCTTGCGCTCGATGGCCTTTTTCACCATCCGCACGGCTTCATCATAAAGGCCGGCGGCGTAAAGCACCCAGGCTTGGCTCACTTGGACTTCGGGCAGATCCCAGCGCAGCGCCACCGCTCTGCCGGAAGCTTCCCGGGCGCGCTCGATCCAAATCTGATCTCGCGTGAAGATGGAATAGTACATCGCGCACGCATTCGCGCAGGCCGCATAAGCCAGTGCGAAGCTGGGATCGAGAACCACCGCGTTTTCGAACATCTGCAAAGCAAACTCAACGTCCTGTCGCGTTTGCCGCCGCGCGTAGCGCTTGCCGCGCAGGTACAAATCGTAGGCTTGCGTGTTTTCCGTCGGCTTATCAGCGAGAGCTTCCAATTCCTGCGGCGACAATTTTACGCGCAGCGCCTCAGCAATCTTGCGTGCCATTTCGTCCTGCACTTCGAAAACGTCTTTCATCTCTCGATCGAAACGCTCCGACCACAAAGTGAAGTCGGTCCGCGTATCGATCAGTTGTGCGCTTATGCGCAACCGGACGCCAGCACGCCGGACCGTGCCGGTAAGCACGAACCCAGCACCCAGCAATTGACCAACCTGCGCCGCAGTCATCGGTTTGTCACGAAAAGCAAGCACGGTAGGTCGCGAGAAGGTGTTCAATCCCTGAATTTTCGAGAGCTCCGTGATCACGTCTTCGGTGATTCCATCGCGCAGATATTCGTCTTCCTTGGAGCCGCTCTGGTTTTCGAAGTACAGCACTGCCACGGATTTACCCGAAGGAATAGCTCCTCCAACGGCCACAGGCGGTTCTGGCTTGTCGGCCGACGGGCGGCGGTTCGAATCGAGATCGCGTTTCAAGCGCTTCAAATCGGTGCGAAGCTCAGCGGCTGTCTGATACCGAAGGTCCGTATCTTTTTCCAGGGCTTTGGAAAAAATATTTTCGATGGCTGCCGGCAGCTTCGGATTGATTTTCGTCGCGGACCTCGCCTCCGACCGCAGGATGCCGTCGAAGATGAGCGCAGCTGTCGCTCCCGAAAAAGGAAGCACGCCGGTGCACATCTCGTAGAGTACGACGCCCAATGAGAACAAATCCGAACGCGCGTCCAACTCTTCGCCACGCGCCTGCTCGGGCGACATATACGCGACCGTGCCGATGGAGCTGCCTGGACTCGTAAGCAGCTCGCCCGCGGCTAGGTCAACCTGTGTGCGCAGGGACGTCTCGGCCAACGCAGCGATCTGCAGCTCCTGCCTGCCCATCTTTGCCAACCCGAAGTCCAGAATTTTTGCCGGCCCTCCCGCAACCAGGAAAATATTGGCAGGCTTGATATCGCGATGGATGATCCCTTTTGCATGCGCGGCATGGAGGCCGTCCACAATCTGTATCCCAATATCCAGCAGTTCAGACACGGCGATCGGCTTCCCGGAGATCCGATTTCTCAGCGTTTGTCCTTCCAGCAGTTCCATCGCGATAAACGGACGCCCCTCGAATTCCCCGGCATCGTAGATGGTGCAAATGTTGGGATGATTCAACGCGGATGCGGCCCGCGCCTCGCGCCGGAAGCGCTCGATCGTCTGTGGGTCCTGAGAAATGTCGTCGGGAAGGAATTTTAGAGCTACGTTCCGACCCAGGCGCGTGTCCTTGGCCTTATAAACGACACCCATTCCTCCTCCGCCAAGCTTTTCCAGCACGCCGTAGTGAGAAATGGTATTGCCAGTGAGCGAAGCGGTGTCCATCGAGCACGGAGTCTATCCCAGCAGACAAGAGCAAGCAAATCCAAGCGCCGCCAGCTCGCTATGCGACCAAGGGCCACCCTTGGATCTTTTTGACGAGTGGGATCGGCACGGACAACGAGCGGCCGAGCGGACCGTACTGCTTATTCGGCCAAGCCGACTTTACGGAGCAACTCCGCAAAGCGGGGATCCGCGCGCAGCGGATCAAACGCGGGGTCGACCTTCAGGGTCGTCATGACATTGGAATGCTGAGTGTATGCAGCTTGCAGCGAGGTCAATGCTTGCTCATTCTTTTTCAGACCGAGATTGGCGAACACCAGGGCGGACGGGTCGATCGGCTCTCTGGCATTTTGCTCCTCGATTTTCTTCAACTCCTTGCGAGCTTTCTCGGTCTCTCCGCACCGGCCATAAAAGAACGCAAGCGTCGCTGAGGTCGCAGGACCGTCGTCCATCAGCGCATGCCACTTGACCAGATCCTGCAGCGCTCTGTCGTATTGGCCCTTTTCCGTGTACGGCGACAGGATCATGTAAGCGCGCGGAAAATTCGGGTCCATTTCAAGAATCGCGGAGAAAGTTTGAATCGATTGATCATATTGCCGCGAGTAGTAGTAAACCGCTGCTCGATCGGTGGCGATGATCAAGGAGAGAGGATCGAGTCTGCGCGCCATTTCGGCCTGACGGAGCGCTTCATCGAAGCGACCTCTCCACGTAAGAAACTCGGCATACCACTGGTGCCCGGTGGCGTAGTTGGGATTCAACTCGATACCCCGGCGATATTCTCTTTCGGCTGTTACCCAATCCCAGTCGTAATTCTCGACGATCAGCGCCAGCGCGATGTGCGCTTCCGGGAGCCGCTCGTTGATCTCCAGAGCCCGCAAAGCAGCCGCGCGTGCCTTGGGCATGTACGTCGAACTCGGAGTCAGACTGTAGCTGGTCAGCAATGTGTACGCGTTGGCCATACCCGCGTACGCGGGGGCGTAGTCGGGGTCCTTCGCGATTGCCTGTTGGAAGTAGCTAATGGCCTGTTCGAGTGCCGGTATAGTTCGCTTATTCCAGAAAAAAATCCCGCGCAAATAAAGGTCGTAGGCCTCATAGCTTTTCTGGCTGGTGGAAGGATTGCCCGGTGGCAGATTGGATTTTCGCCCCCCAAGTGTTTCCTGAATCTCGTCGGAAATTTCGCGCGAAATTTCTTCCTGTAACGCCAGCAGGTTGTTCAATTCGCGGTCGTACTCGTGCGACCACAAATCGGTTTGCGAGCCGACTTTCAGCAGCTTTGCGTTAATCCGTACTTTTTCGGAGTCGCGGCGGACGCTGCCTTCAAGGACATACTGCACGCCGAGCTCTCGACCAATCTGATCGGCTGTTTCAGACGTGTATTTGTAGTGCATCACGGAAGTTCGGGCGATCACTCCAAACTCTCGCGGATTGATGCGCCCAATTTGCGCAATCATTTCCTCTGTTAGTCCGTCGCTAAAATATTCCTGGCTCTCGTCGCCGGTCAGATTCTGGAAGGGAAGTACGGCCAGCATTTTGCGGTTGCTGGCTGCAGCATTTTGGGAAGATCGCGCGGCGAGCGGCTTTTTGAAGTGAGCCAATCCGCCAATAATCAGAAGAATGGCAAGAGACACCCCCGCAACAAGAGCCCAGCTGGTGCGGTCGGGCGAAGCAGAAACCACCGGAGGAGAAACAGTCACGTCACGTACTGCAGATGCGCTTTTGTCGGTTGGCGCAGGTCCCGGCGAGACGGTTGGGCTCGCCGGAGCCGCTGCGCTAGCTTCGACGTCTCCCAGGATGCGGTATCCCAATTTGGGAAGGGTCTCGATGTACCGTGGCTCGGTGGCCGAATCACCCAAAACTCCACGTAGCTGTTTGATTGCAGTGTTCAGACCATGCTCAAAGTCAACGAAAGTATTCGAAGGCCAAACGCGAGCCTGGAGCTCGTCTCGAGTCACACATTCGCCGGCCCTCGCAAGCAGTAACTCCAGAACCTGAAAAGGCTGAGGGCGCAGCTTCAGCTTGACGCCGTGCTTGAAGAGTTCGCGGGTCTTTGGCCTTAGTTCAAATGGCCCGAATCGATAGTAGGGGATGTTCTCGGGCATGGTTCGGGATCGGCGGGCGACACTGTTTTACTTCCGCGATCCCTTAAATGCAACCTAAACTTCTTTGAATCAAGAGGTTTGACGTACACCTAGGAAACACCGATATCACACCTCGCGGGCATTGACCGGAAACCCCTTTTGATGAGATCTCCTCTTCAAGTTGCTTGGTGGTCTCCAGCCTGGGGCGCTCGAGACTCGCAATGATGGTGCACAAGGTCTTGAAAAACCTTTCCTTGAAGCGGGAGGCTCTATGCCGCATACGAATCGGCTGTTCAAGCGAGTTGTGAGCGGGCGCAGATGGTTGCTGGGACTTGGCATTTTGGCGTTGGCCGGAGCGGCCTCGGGTACGATAATTCCTAACCTTTTCGCCTTTCTGGACCCAACTGGCGCCGTCGCGACTTACAACACCGGGGGCCCAATCGTTGAGAACACCAAGAACCCGTTTTTCGAGAGTCTCGGAACTAACGGAAGGACCTGCGGGACCTGCCATCTGACCGGCGATGGCTTCGGCATCAGTTCGAACAGCATCCGTCGAATTTACGCCCAGAGCCGTGGCAGCGATCCTTTGTTCGCCGCGTTTGACGGTGCCAACTGCCCCAACAGCACGTCGCATGACCCTTCCGCGCACAGCCTGCTGCTCAAGAGCGGATTAATCCGCATCCCGATGCAGGTTCCGGGCAACGCGCAATTTCAGATCGAGGCGTATCGCGATCCCTACGGTTGTGCGATGGAGACCGATTCGTCCACAGGGGTACAAACCGTTTCGGTCTATCGGCGCCCGCTCCCAACCACCAATTTGCGTTTCTTGAGCGCGATTATGTTCGATGGCAGAGAAACGATTCAGCCCCTGACCACCGAAGCCACGTTCCACGACAATTTAGTCGCCGACCTCATGCACCAATCCATTAGTGCGACGCTAGGGCACGCGCAAGCCGCAGCCGCGCCCACTCTGAATCAGCAGAACGCGATCGTAAACTTCGAATTGGGGCTGACCTCTTCACAGGAATTTGACTACCGGGCGGGGTGGCTGAATGCCAAAGGCGCTTCGGGTGGACCGCTGTCTTTATCCAAGCAAAGCTATTACCCCGGCACAAACGATTCGCTAGGAGCGGACCCTAACGGCGTCGCGTTCAGTTCGACGGCATTTACGCTGTTTTCGACCTGGGAAGCGAACAACCAGAGTTCGCCGGAACGCTATCTGGATCGCGATGTCGAGGAAGCTCGGGCCAGGATCGCAGCCGGAGAGAAAGTATTCAACACGCATGCGTTGACGATTTCGAACGTCCGGGGGTTGAACGACAACGCAGCTCTGGCCAAGGCTCTTGGAACCACTGTACCCATCGCGCCATTCCAAGGTTTCTGTACCACGTGCCACGACACGCCGAACGTTGGCAACCACTCGCTACCGTTGGCGCTGGATATCGGCACCGGCCACGATCCTACCGTGGAGAGCGATCCTCTAATCGCCAACGGAGTGTCGCAACTCAGCTTTCCGGACTTGCCAATTTTTAAGATCACGGGTTGCCCGAATCCCTTTCAGGATCCCAGCCAGCCTGTCACTCCCTACGTAATTTTGACAACCGATCCTGGCAAAGGACTGGTAACCGGTCTGTGTAGCGACGTGAGCCGAACGAAAGGTCCCATTCTTCGTGGATTGGCTGCACGTGCTCCTTATTTTCACAACGGAGCGGCAAGCAACTTGACGGAGCTCATCGAGTTCTACAACCAGCGATTTCAGATGAATTTGACCAGAGACGAGAAACAGGAGTTGATCGCTTTCCTTAACTCATTGTGACGAGTTCGAACACGTCCGTGCGAGCGACCGTGTCACGCCGCCTCGTCCACGAGAGTGAAGCCCCAAGTTCCACCCATTGAACCGTCACTAACCTGCAAGACGCGGTTGAGCTTACGGGAACGCAGACGATTTTCCGGATTCGGACGAGGATGCGGTCGGATCGTTCATGCGAGGAAGCTGACCTCAAAGCGAGCGGGATTCGCCGTACCGAAGCGCCGAAACTCCGCGGTTGAGCTATGATTACCCCCGATGCATGCCCCCATCGCTCGAAAAAACCCTCACCCAGCGAGGTCCGGCCCGAATGCAACCCCGAAGCTCGAAACTGTGGCTTTCCGAATCGTGTATTTGCCTATCGTTTTTCTTCGCTAGCATCAGCGTCGTTCTCGTATCGCCCGCTCGCGCCGCCGATGACACCCCGCGCTTCAACGGCACCTGGCAAGCTATCTTTCCCTTTAACGGCCAGATCGTGACGATGCGTTCCGAGCATGACGAATCCGGCTACCGAAACTCGGTCGTTACGAATAACGGCGAACAGCCGGCCGGCGCCGGCACCTTTCAAGCCGCGAACGGCAAATACACAACGAGTGCGCCGTATCCGAATAACGCCGGCGTCTACCACTTCATCGGCAACGACACGGTCGTCTGCGTCAACGCCGCCGGACAAACTCTCACCTGGAAGCGCTACAAAGCGCCTGGCGCCGCCAGCCCCTCGCCATCACCCTCGCCGTCCGCGCCTCCCGCGACCAGTCCCTCCCCAGCCGCAGATCCTCAACCCGGCTCCGCTTCGACGCCTCCCGTCATGGCCGCCAATCCATCGCTCCCGCCTGAAACCAATGCCGGCATCGAAGCCTTCGGCCGCAAGGACTACAACACCGCCTGGCGCGAATTTATGATCGCTGCGCAAAAAGGCGACTCCGAAGCGCAAGCCGGCGTCGGCGCCATGCTCCTGAATCACATCAATCCGCCCGGCACCGGCAACTGGGCGCAATGCGAAACGTGGCTGATCCTCTCCGCCAACCAGGGCAACACGAAAGGCATGACGTTTCTCGCAAAGTATTACTACACCGACGGCGTGAACATCGCCGGCGGCATCAACCCGGGTGTCAACAACGCGCCGATTCCTCCAGCATTGCGCGCGCAAGCCGAAAAACGATTCGTCCTCGCCCGCCAGTGGTACGAAAAAGCCGCCGACAAGGGCGACGGCTACGCCATGGGCTCGCTCGCGATCATGCTCGACGCCGGCGTAGGCGGCCCGCGCGATCCCGAGCGCGCCAGGCAACTTCGGGCCGGCGTCGCAAGCCACTCCGACGCCGACTTCGCCAAGAAAGCGACCGTCGACCCCGCAACTTCCGCGATGTCCGTGGCGTGGCAATCCGGCCATTTCCAGGACGCGCTCAAGACCGCGCACGAACTCGCGAATCAAGGTAACTCCGCCGCGCAAGTGGTCATCGGCCGTTCCTTTTACACTGGAGTAGGCTCGCCGCAAAACTATGCGAACGCGCTCCCCTGGTTCCAAAAAGCCGCCGCGCAAAATAATCCCGACGCCATCTTCTTCCTCGGTCTGATGTACGAGTGGGGACATGGGGTCCCACAAGATATTCAAAAAGCGCAGTCGCTGCTGGACCAAGCCGGTTCGCTGGGGCAGCGCTATGCCCAGATGGAAGCCAAAGGCATGCGCATGGAAGGTGAAGCTGCGGCACAACAAGCCCGCTTCGCTGCAGTCTGCGCCAAAGCCGGAGGCCACGCCGACGGCCCGCTCTGCCTCGTCGGTGAAATGTCCATCGACCCATACTGACGCAATCGTTGTCCACTGCAGGTGGCCAGAGGGGGCCATCCGACTCGCGACAAATCTAGGCCTGTCCCTGCGCCAAACGCTTGGCAACTACCCGCTCGATGGTACGGACAAGGTCCCAGGGCTGTGCCTTGCACACAACTTCCGCAATTCCGGCATTGCGTGCGGGCTCAACCAAAGCGGGTATATCCAGCACCGTGAAGAGCACCAGCGGAATGCTCGGATTCAGCACCGTCATGCTCTTCGCGACCTCCAGACCATTCATATCCGGCATCGCCAGATCGATGAGGACCAGATCCGGTTTCGATTCCTCGAATTTCGCGATTCCCGCAGTGCCGGTCTCGGCTTCGGCGCACACGGTCCACTCACGCGAGTGAACAATCGCTCGGAGAATCCTGCGTGTTGTCTCGGAATCATCAACGATCAGAATGCGCAAGGTCATAGCGTAGGAGTGTATGCAAGGAAGTGCCCCGCGAGAATACATACCTTTCCGTATGCACAATCGGACACAAATCCTCAGGCCTTTTGGACAGGTAGTCGCTTCTAAATAGGGTCTGCTCCACAACAATTTTTAACCTCGCGTTCATGTCCCGAGTGTGCGCCTTCGCATCCAATTTCCTCCTGGCTCTATTCCACTATTCCCGCTGGAGGAGAGCATGGCCATCAATCGAAGAAACTTTCTCCGCAGTGTCGCGGGCGTTGCGTCGACCGCGGCGCTCTCCGGCGCCGCTCGCCAAGCAAACGCGCAAGCTCAAGCTGCTCTTCCTGCCCCCGAAGATTCCGGCATCAGCCACATCATCGTCGTGATGATGGAAAATCGCAGCTTCGATCATCTCCTCGGTTGGCTTCCGGGCGCCAATGGTCATCAGGCAGGGTTGACCTACATCGACAGCAACGGCGAAACGCATCCGACGAATCGGCTGACAACGTTTGTCGGTTGCTCGCATCCGGATCCCGATCATTCCTACGCTGGCGGACGAAGCGAGGTCAACAATGGCCAGATGGATGGCTGGCTGCGCACCACAACGAACGACACTTTTTCGATCGGCTACTACCTCGAGGAGGATTTGCCATTCTTCTCCGCACTCGCACGAAACTTCACCACCCTCGACAATTATTTCGCGTCAATTCTGGGTCCTACTTTTCCCAACCGCCTCTTCCAACACGCAGCGCAAACCGATCGCACTTCGAACACGCTCGACCTCTCCACGCTGCCGACGATTTGGGACCGGCTCGCCGCATCGGGTGTCACGCACAAGTACTACTATTCGAACGTTCCGTTTCTCGCTCTGTGGGGACCGAAATATATCGGCATTTCAAGATTTTTCACCGATTTCGTAAGCGATGCCGCGACCGGCAATTTGCCTCAAGTCTCGTTTCTTGATCCGCGCTTCACGATTCTTGATGATGGAGAAGGGAACGACGATCACCCGCATGCCGACCTTCGTGCGGGCGAAGCGTTCCTCTATCGGGTCTATCAAGCCGTCGCGGCAGGACCGGGATGGGCGAACACGGTCCTCGTCATCAATCGCGATGAATGGGGCGGGTTCTTCGACACGGCAGTACCCCCGCGCGTGATCGCGCCGAATTTGGTCGACACCGACCTAGTGAGCGGGAACGCTCTGCTCGGCTGTAGAGTCCCGGTTGTCGTCGTCTCGCCCTTAGCCCAAGGCCCGAACCCAGCCGTGCCGAGGATTGATTCTGGTCTGTACGACCATACCTCCGTGCTCAAGCTCATCGAATGGAGGTTCAACGTCGCGCCGCTCACGTCGCGTGACGCCTCCGACGAAATCGGCAATCTTGCAAACGCCCTAAATTTCAGCAGTTCAACTCTCACGCCGCCGCTGCTCCCCGCAGTTCGCGCTCCGTTTCCCACGCCCTGCGGCCTGTTCGAACTAGGCAGCCAAATCGACAACGAAAGCTACGACTTCCTGAAGCTCCTGAACTCCAACCACATGGTCGGCTGGACCAAAGGCTAATCACAAACCGGCAGAGACGAAGCGCCACGACGCAAGCCGCAGCTACAGGAGAGTCCCCCGCCAAATCAAGTGGTATCCCTATCCCACGTAGCATCCGCTCGGCGTACCCTGCATCGAGACAAGGACTCGCGTGAAAAACCAAAAATCAAAAAGCGAAGCATTGGCCGATCCTTCGCGTCTTAAACCTTGGGACAGCCGCGAGGACAGATCCGTTCAGGTCGTGATTGAAACTCCAAAAAGCTCTCGCAACAAATACGATTTCGACCAGGACCTCCGTGTTTTCGAACTCGCAAAAGTCCTCCCCTCCGGCATGGCGTTTCCGTACGACTTTGGATTCGTGCCCTCCACGCTTGCCGATGACGGCGACCCGGTCGATGTGCTCGTGTTAATGGATGAACCCGCTTTTCCCGGCTGCGTCCTCAAGTGCCGCCTCATCGGCATCATCGAGGGCGAGCAAGTCGAGAACAAGAAGAAAAAAACGCGCAACGACCGTATCGTTGCCATCGAACAACACAATCATAGTTTTGCCGACATCAAGCACATCGATGACTTGGGGGATGATTTCCTCGACGAACTCGAAGAATTCTTCGTCAACTACCACCGCATGCTGGGAAAGGAATACCGGATTCTCGGCGCGCACGGTCCTGGACGAGCACAGCGCTGCATCGAGGCTGGCCGCAAGGCCCTCAGCTCAAAACAGTGAAGTCGTGCGGCTAACGAGGCTCTTTTAGGGCCAATGTTGAAAGAATTTGTCATTCGCGTATTGATCGGCGGAGCGGTGGTCTCGGCATTTGCTCTCATTAGCGATATGTTTACACCGAAACGTTTCGCCGGCTTGTTTTCCGCGGCTCCGTCCGTCGCTCTCGCGACCCTGGTTCTCACCGCCTCCCAAGAAGGGAAGGAATACGCAGCCATCGAGGCCCGATCCATGATCGCGGGAGCGCTGGCCTTCGTCGTCTATGCGTGGGCGACCAGCGCGATTCTGATCCAATGGAGGCCGCCCGCCATGAAGACTTCGCTGTTGATGCTTTCGGTTTGGTCCGTGCTCGCGTTCGGAATGTGGGCTGTTTTCCTCCGATGAGCTCGCAAATGAAAATTCACTTCGACCTCTCGGGACTTGGTCAGAGCAAGTGGTCTGAGCACATCTTGCGCTTCGCCTTTGGTGGGGCCGTGACCGCTTTCGCGGGCTTCGTCGCGAAAGAATTTGGCCCCGTGGTCGGAGGACTATTCCTTGCATTCCCGGCAATCTTCCCGGCCAGCGCCAGCCTCATCGACGAACACGAAAAACGCAGGAAGCAGCGGCATGCCTTGCCTGCTGGAACACGCGGCCGCGCTGCCGTCGCGCTGGACGCTTGCGGCGCCGGGATGGGGGCATGTGGGCTGGTCGTGTTCGCCTTCACGATCTGGAAATTTCTTCCAAGCCACCCCTCAACCATCGTGATCACCGTCAGCACTATCCTCTGGTTTGCCGTTTCTGTGGCGATTTGGCGGGCAGCCGAAGCTTTGTAGGATGATCGCAATCCGGTCTAATAGGTGGGGAAGATTGGGTCGCAATCCTTCGAGTTTCTCGGTGTCTCTAAGTGAACGGCTGGGCGATTCTAGATATTTAACCGGATTTGCGTCCGCCCTTATCGCCCTATATTTTCGTTCATGATTTTCGCCGTCTCGATACTCGGCATTGTGACACTCGGATTCGGTCTGTTTGCCTACCTCGTATATCTAACCAGCGGTTGTAACCCTTTCCGTCGTGAGTAGATTTAAAAACGAACGTCACCATGCTTCGGAGGGGCCCGACGACGCTGAAGACGCTCGCGCACAAATCAAGGGCCCAACGAGTTACAGAACGGGGTGGACCGCCCGCGGACAAAAACAAGAGCAACCCCTTTGATGAGGAGTTGCCCCCGTGAGATGAATCGGAATCGCGTGTCGCCCTAGGCGGTTTGATGCCGTGCCGCGCGTGGATTCATAGCGGCTTCCCCGAGTTGAGTCAGCTTAGCGTCCGCTTTCTTTTCTTCCTCAAGTGTTTGCTGCAGGAGGCTGACCGCTTGTTGCAACCCCAGAGCCTGCGCAAACGCCGCCAACGAACCGTACAAGGCAATTTCGTAGTGCTCGACGATGTTGCCGTTCGCAATCAGCGCCGCATCTCGCAACGACGACTCCTCGATGTTCGACGCGGAGTCTTTGGCCGCGCTCGCCATCTTGTCGATGATCGCGTTGTCCTTCGTATCCGGCTCAGCGCCCAGAACGCCGAAAACACGTTCCAGCCGCGTCACATGCGTTTTCGTCTCTGCGAGGTGAGCCTGAAGGGCCGACCGCAACTCCGGCGAACTCGCGTGCTCGATCATGCCGGGTATTCCTTTTTCAACGAGCTTCTTTTCACAGTCGTAAGCGTACCGAAGCTCAATTTCGAACAGCTCCTGCAACGATTTGACGTTTCCAAACATGTCCCCAACCTTTCTATTCTTGTTCCTTGGTTCGCGCTCTGAATCTCAAGTGCGGAAACGTTAGAACAAGTCCTATCGTGCACAAGGCGGTGTTCTCATTCGCCCCGACGTTAACTGTATTTTTGGGTGAGTATTCCCTTAGGCTTGCCGATGGAAAAAGATCAGCCTCATGACAGGCGTAAATTCGACATTGTGTTTGTGGCGTCCGCTCTCAGAATGAACGAGCGAAAACCCCGAAATCAAGAACGGAGCCACCGCCAGCGCATCGCAAATTCTCCTTCATTCTCCATCCGAACATTCCTTGGTCGCTCGAAGTACGATCCGCTTTTCGTCGCCCAACCGCCGGATGTTGCGCAACCGATCGCAGCAATAGCCCCTGGGGTCCACGTAGTCTTCGTCGTCAGGCTCTTTCGTTTTCCGTTGCGCCATTGAAAAAGTGGACGCCGCGAACCCGCAAAAGCTTGGAAACTCGAAACAATTCCGCCAGGACCCTATTCCGGCCTGGGCGCTTGTATCAATCAATACGACTGGTCGGAACCCTCGCCGCAATGGAGTGCGGCGCCCCCGCACCGCCTTTGACGCCCGCGCCGGCCGAGGTCACGCCCACCTTGGCGTCCACAACTCGGCTCGACTATCGCTTCTTAGCGAAGCGGTTGTGGCCAGCGGCCTCTTTCAATCTTCAATCGCAAGCGGTCGCTCTTTTAAAAGGTACCCGCTAGCGCGGATCTTCATCATCTGTCCAGCTAAGCTCAGAATGCGAGCAGCAGCCACTTGCGGCCGCACCCCCCGCTCATGGATGTTCGAAATCAAGTTGCGGTCGGCGTCGGTGTGCGAACCGCATGGCTGATATGCGATATACGCGGACAAACTTTCGGCCGTCGCCAACCCCGGACGCTCTCCGATCAGCAGCACGGCGACCCGGGGCTTCAGCATCTCGCCAATCTCATTGAGGATTCCCACCCGGCAATGATGGACCACAAACATGTGGCCCATGGTCCAATGGCGCTCTTCGGCTCCTTCGCAAAGAAAGGGAAGCAATGAGGGAACCTGCTCCGCAACCGCCGGAACCGACAACCCGTCGCCAATGACAATTTGAAGATCCCTGCCGACAGAGCATCTGCGCTCTAGCACGGCACGGGAGTCGTCTGAAAATTGCCGCCCCAGGTCCGGACGCAACAGATATTCGTCTTTGTGATTTGCCTTTGTGTCGAGTTCAAACAAGTTCCACCGCTGAATAAACTCACTCCCGAATTCTCTTTCGGGATTCAACTCGGCACGCACAGCATCCCGCGCCGCAGCATGAGCTTCGCGCAAATCCAATTGTGTGCCGGTTCGATAGGCCGCCCCCGCTCGCCCCACAAGCAAGCGCGCCGGCGTTCGCGCGCGAACTTTTCGAACAATTTCCGGCAGGTCAAATTTCCCCAGCGCCATCCCCCGTTCGTCCGTCACTCCATCGCCCCCTTCAACCTTCATCCAATCTCTTGAAGCGACTGTTCCAAGCCTTGCATCAACCGGCGTCGAGCCGGCGCCTCCAGCAACGCCGATTCGCCGTCGCGGTAAATACCCGCCTCCTCCAACCAGGTTAAAAATTCGGGAGCAGGTCGAAGTTTAAAAAGCCTCCGCACCGCGAGCGCGTCGTGATAGCTGGTCGATTGATAGTTGAGCATCACATCGTCGGAGCAAGGAACGCCCATGAAGTAGTTGCAGCCTGCCGCGCCCAGCAGCAACAAGAGATTGTCGGCGGAATTTTGATCGGCCTCCGCGTGGTTCGTGTAACAGACATCGCAACCCATCGGCAGTCCAAGCAGCTTGCCCATGAAATGATCTTCCAATCCCGCGCGAATGATCTGCCGTTCGTCGTAAAGATATTCGGGACCAATGAATCCGACGACGCTGTTCACCAGGAACGGGTCGAAAACGCGAGCGACACCGTAAGCGCGCGCTTCCAGCGTCAATTGATCCACTCCGTGGTGCGCCTCGGCCGACAGCGCGCTCCCTTGCCCCGTTTCGAAATACATCGCGTTCGTGCCCTTCCAATCGACGTCGCGTCCGCGATGGTGCTCCTGGACGCGTTCGCAGCCTTCTCGAATCGTGGCGATGGAAATGCCAAAACTCCGATTCGCCGACTCGGTACCCGCGATCGACTGGAAGAGCAGGTCCACCGGTGCTCCCCGGTCCATCGCCGCGAGTTGCGTGCTGATGTGCGCCAAACAGCAGATTTGCGTAGGCGCTTTCGAAAATTCGACAAGCCGGTCGAGAGCGCGAAGAATGGAGCCGACAGCTTCGACCGAGTCCGAGGCGGGATTCACCCCAATGACCGCATCGCCGCATCCGTAGAGCAGCCCTTCAAACGCCGCAAGCAAAATACCGCCAACATCATCCACCGGGTGATTTGGCTGCACGCGGATGCCAAGCACATCGCGTTCGCCCATCGTATTGCGGCACCGCGTGACGTTGCGAATCTTCGCCGCAGCCAGGACGAGATCCTTGTTGCTCATGATCTTGGCAAGGCCAGCAGCAATTTCAGGAATGATCGCCCGGTGAATGTTCTTCAGTGCCGCGCCATCCGTCTCGTCGTCAAGGATGTACTCGCGAAACTCGCCTACAGTCAGGCTCTTGACGGACGGAAATGCCTCTCGATCAAAGCTGTCGAGGATCAGCCGACTCACTTCGTCATCGTCAGGATCAATCAGCGGCTGTTTGATAATCTCGGCGAGTGGAAGGTCGGCGAGTTCGCGCTTCGCAGCCACACGTTCACGCTCTGACCGCGCCGCAATTCCCGCCAACTGGTCACCAGACTTCTCTTCGTTGGCCTTCGCGAAAAGTTCTCGCAGATCAGAGAAAACAAAACGCTCGTGCATAGAGGTATCCACAGCGCACCCAAATCTCGCCGGGAGCCGAAATTAGCATTATTCTCCGAGCAAGCAAAGCCGCTTGCACCGGCGCGGACACGCCAGTCCAATCGGCAATCGTGAACAAATCCGAATCCGGTCGAAACAACGAATACACCTGATTCCCCCGATGTAGGTCTCCGACGGGATCGCGCGTTAAGCTACTTCGTCGATTCCAAATCATCTCGGATTCGGAGGAGCAGCCGCCCAATGACTAACAAATTCACCCCTTTGCTTGTATTTCTGCTGATCCCGGTGTACGTCCGCGCACAAGGCGCGAACCCAAGCACCCGGCAACCCGGCACAGCTGCCTCACCCACCGTCCAGATTCCCTCGAATCCCGCCGGCGCAAACGCGATCCGTGCCTACAATTTCAACAACCTGGTCTTCGTCGATGGCGTGAAATACTCGACACTCTCGGACGCAGCGTCAGACTCAGCCTGCGCCAGCTCGAACGGCTGCACCATCGACATGCGGGGCAATTCTTCTCCCGCCGCTCTTGCGCTCGGTTCCTTCAACCCCGGTAAAAAAACAATTTCAGTGCTCCTCGGTCCGTACACATACACTGCCTCCCAGATCGCCTTGAAAACCGGGCTGCATATTTCCGGTACGAATTCTGGTGTAGGAGCCGAGGGACAAGCCGCCACCACAATCCAGTCCACGTCATTGACCGACCCAATCGTGGTCCTCGGTGGCGCTGCCCCCGTTGCTGGCGTCAGCATCGAGCACATGCGTCTCTACTGCTCCGCCGGAAATACCAAGCAAATCGGGATGAACATCGTCGCGCAGCCAAGCTCCGGACTGTGGTACAGCCAGATGAGCGACATCTTGATCGGCGGAGACGGAACGCACGAATGCGCAGGTGGCGGCATCGTCTTGGAGGGAAATCTCGGTGGAAATCATTACGGGATCAATCAATTCCTCCACTTCTCCGACATCTATGTGTTTCGTGCGACTGGCGGCGGCCCGGCGCTCAAAATCACCGGCCTGAACGCGCAATTACAGTTTGACCATTGCCAGTTTGATGGACCAACACCACACGATAGCAACATGGTTAACGTGCTCATCAACGATGGCGCCGAGACGATTCTTCCGCCGAATACGATCGTCTTTCACGATGCGACATTCCAACACGCATGGGGCCCTTCCGGTGTCGCCGTACAAATCAACGGCTGCGCGAATTGTGTCATCGACACTGGACACTTCGAGGATGACAACGGCGGTGTAAAGCTGGCGATGGGAACGCACTTCGGGAATTTCGGCGATGTCGTCAGAAACTCTCTCTTCACCACGAACACGGCTCAGAACCGTGGGAACGGATTCATCACAGACACGGACGTGTACAGCGAACTGGCGTTTGACAACAACAACGTCTACGGGACTCCCGACAAAATGCACGCTGGAAACATCACCTATCTTTCGCACCAAGGCACGTTCAACGGATTTTCAGGCGCTCCGTACCCGTCGCCGTATTCCAGCACCCGAACCATCGTCGGCTATGACCCCGATGGTCCGGCGTTCAAGCATGCGCGCCTAAAAACAGGGAATCTGCCGCCGGGTCGCTCCAGCATCGCAGTGACGTGGAAAACGCCCTTCGCCGACGCCAATTATTCTGTGAACTGCATGGTTACCGATCCGGTCAATCCACCAAACTCCGGCGGTCTAATCATGGAACGAATGAACTCCACTCCGACGTCAACAGGTGTCACGCTAACGATCAACAACGCCGGTTCCCCCGCAAACGGCATTCTCGAGTGCCAAGCCTGGCACGACTGAACAACAACTGGCTAATCTTTCGTCTGACAGCCCCTGGAATCGAAAGAAATCCAACTGAGAGATTTTCGCATGTCACGAGAAGCTACAGTCGCTCAGCCCCGATTTGACGCCTCGGTTGGCGCTCGGCAGCCAGCGCAAGCCGTCCCCGGCCCGCCCATGGTGGTGCTATTTCCACACGAACCCGAGGCAACAGCGCTTGCATACAGGACAGCCGCCACCACCTCGTTCGCGATGAGCAAGAGCCCTATGGCAAATGGTTCCGCGTTTCTGCCTCCAGCGAAGCTAACTCCTGTCACGTAAAGCAGCGAGCAAAACACATTGATGAGCACCAGCGTAAGGACGAGTTTCCGTGGTCAGCCCGAAGTAACAATCGCAACGGAAAGTTTGAGGAGACAGGCGGCCACCGCTACGGCAGCAACCAACAAAACTCCTCGCGACAATTCCGATAGGTAAACCAGTCCGATCGGAGCCCTAGATGGGAATCAATGCGCCAATCACCCGAAGAAACCGAAAACGCGGAAGCCCACCCGCCCCCATCGCAATCAGCAAGGCAACGCTCATTGCAAGAGGAAAACTGTGGAAATTACAGATGAAACTATCCTCAGCCGACTTCCGTACCTTCCTCGGGAGCCTCTGATGAAATCATTGTGGCAAGACATACGCTTCGGCCTTCGCGTCTTGGCAAAGTCGCCCGGCTTCACCGCGACCGCCGTCCTCACGCTCGCTCTCGGCATCGGAGCCAACACCGCTGTCTTCACGGTCGTCTATGGCGTCCTGCTTCGCCCGCTTCCGTTCCCGGAACCCGACCGCATCGTCCAGCTCGCCGAAACCTACAAAGACCAAACCGGCGAAATGAGCCTCACCGCAACGCAACTCCATCGTCTCGCTTCCTACTCGTCCCCGTTTCAATACGTCGCAGGCATCACGGAAATCGGCTATAACCTAGCCGCCGGTAACAACGCTGTCCATCTCCGAGGCATGCCTGTCGGCGCCGACTTTTTCCGCGTACTTGGTGTCGCTCCCGAGGTCGGCCGCGACTTCGTTGCCTCCGACGACGACGGCGACGGCGAGCACGTCGTCATCGTCACCCACAATCTCTGGCAGCAATACCTCGCCGCCGACCCCCATTCGATCGGAAAGCAAGTTCTCCTGAATGGCGATCCGTTCACCGTCATCGGCGTGATGCCGCGTTCCTTCACGCCCATCGGCGAGCCCGGCGCCACCGACTCCGGCGCACCCGATCTGTACACTCCGCTCGCGCTCGTCGCCAAAACTACGGGCAGCGGTGAAAACATCGACGTGCTCGCGCGGCTAAAGCCCGGCGTCACGCCTGCCGAACTCGCCGCGAACAATGCCCTCATCCTTCAAGGTTTCCGCCGTGACTTTCCTCAAGACTTCCCCGATGGAAGGCAGATCGATTTCCTTTCCTACCAACGAATGATCGGCATGGACGTTCGCATCTATCTTTATATTCTTCTCGGCGCGATCGGCTTCGTTCTCCTAATCGCCTGCGCCAACGTAGCGAATCTTTTGCTCGCACGCGGCGGTCTGCGCGGACGAGAAATCGCCGTGCGAATTTCCCTCGGCGCTTCTCCACAGCGAATCGTTCGGCTCCTGATTGTTGAAAGCATGCTAGTGGCAATCGCAGGCGGAGTCTTGGGTCTTGTGATCGCGGCGCTTGGCATGAGCTCGCTTCTCGCGTTTGCGCCTGTGGATTTGCCGCGCACGGCCGATATTCACCTTGATGCAGCAACGTTCGCCTTCGCCTTCCTCGTAGCGCTTCTCACCGGGGCGCTCTTTGGCTCGGCGCCCGCGCTCGACGCGACTCGTGTAAACCTCACCGATTCACTCAAGGAAGGTGTCGGCCGCTCTAGCGCGTCACCGATTCGCGCGCGCCTTCGCAAAATGCTCGTGGTCGGCGAATTTGCCGTCTCTCTTGTGCTCCTCGCCGGCGCAGGCCTGATGATCGCCACATTTTCTCACTTGCTCCACACCGATCCCGGCTTCAATCCGCATCCCGTTCTCTCGATGCAGTTCTGGATGGTCGGCTCGCGCTACAACTCCACACCGCAGGTTGAAAATTTCAATCGCGCCCTGACAGCCCGCCTCGAATCGACTCCTGGCGTCGAAGCTGCGGGCGTCGTCTCGGCCGGTCTACCGCTCCAGCGCGGCGGCAACAACGGCATCAAGCTGATCGGCTCGAGCGATACCGAATGGCACAGCGTCGACTATCGCGAGATCACGCCTGGCTATTTCCTCGCGATGGGAATTGCCATGCGCGACGGGCGGAATTTCTCCGACGCCGACTCGGAAGCGACCGCCCGCGTCGCCATCATCAACGAAGCCTTCGCCCGCCAATTCTTCCCGCAGAAGTCGGCGATCGGCCAGTACGTTGCGCTCGGCGGCAAAGATTCGGCTGAAATCGTCGGCGTCGTTCGTGACGTGAAGTCGTATCTCGATCAGCCCGCGCCTCCAACGACCTTCGTTCCCGCGGCGCAAGCCTCGTTCAGCACATCACAACTTTTCGAGGGATGGTTCCCGCGTACCGTCGTCGTGCGCGTCGCACGCAGCGCAGCCGGCAGAGCGATCGATCCGCTTAGTCTCGCGCGCGCCGTGCGCGACGCATTCGCCGAGGTTGATCCGCTGATTCCCGTCGGTTCTACGCGGTCGATGGAGCAAGTGCTATCGCGTTCGCTCGCCTTGCGAAACTTCATGCGCATTCTGCTGAGTGCGTTCGCGATCCTTGCATTGTTACTCGCGGCGATCGGCATTTACGGCGTCATTTCCTACGCGGTCTCGCAGCGCACACGCGAAATCGGCGTCCGTATGGCCCTCGGCGCAACTCCGGCAGGAATGTTGAGCCTCATTCTTGCAGAGAGCTTGCGGTTGATTTTGTTTGGCGTGGTAATCGGCGTCGCCGCCGCCTTCGGCCTGACCAGAATGCTTGCGAGCATGCTCTACGGAATCACCAGCACGGACCCGCTGATCTTTCTATCCGTAACGTTCTTGCTCGTGGTGATCGCACTCGCGGCGTGCCTCGTTCCAGCGCGCCGGGCTATGCGGATAGACCCCATGGTGGCCCTGCGTCACGAGTAGTTCGTCGTAGCGCCCGGCTTGGAGCCATGGCACTTCACAAATTCCCCATCTGGGCCTGCTCCAGGAGATGCTCTGAAGCCCTCCAGGAAAGCGCCAGAATAGATAGAGTCGGATTCTTGTCAGGACTCGTCACGAAAACGGCAGCATCCGTGACCAAGAGATTCTTGACATCGTGCGCCTGTGAATATTTGTTAAGGGCTGATGTCTTTGGGTCGTCGCCCATTCGCACCGTGCCAGATTCGTGTATTGCGGTTCCCCCATCGTAGATTCCGTACGGACTCGGTCCATCGGGAGTCGTCTCCGTAGAGTACGTTATGAACGGCGGCAATTCTGTTCGAAGGAAAGCCCATAGTTCTCGGATCGGTCACATTCCTCGTCGAACTGGCCAAGGACCGGCATAAACCGTCCTCCGCCGGGCTCAATGTGATAGCCACGAAGAAACTCATTCTTGCGGTCGAACTTCCACCACGGCATATAGACGTGAGGAAGAAAGTTGCCTCCACTGCCGTCATGGTTGTGAGGCGGAATTTTTTCCAACCGGGGGAAGTAGCCGGAGCCGTAACGTACGCGACGGCAAGAACCTGAAGGGATGGATACTTGGACTGGTGCTCGGGACCATCGGCAAGGGCGTCCTGGAAAAGGCATTTGTAAATTCGGTGAAAGCCATCGAAACGCGGAGCGGCGTGGCGACAGGCAGAGCCGCAGGCACATCATGAGATGGATACCCGTCGCTTGCCTATCAAAGTATGTGGCAGATGGTGTTGCATCAACCTTTTGAATGCATCCGACCAACCCTGTAAGTGGAATCGAGGAATGCGGGTCAGTGGGGACTAACTACTCATGGCGCAGCGCGACGATGGGTTCCAGGCGGGTGGCGCGGCGCGCGGGGTTATAGCACGCCAAGACAGCGACCGCAGTCAAGAGGAACGTAACGGCGATAAACGTTAGGGGATCGCTCGCTCCGACTCCATAGAGAAGGTGCGAGAAGTTGGATAGCATCCGGGTGAGGATTAACGCGGCAGCCGCGCCGATCGCGAGGCCAACGAGAGCCAGTCGGAGACCATGCCCAACAACCATCCAAAAAATGTTCTGTTTCTCGGCTCCGAGCGCCATGCGAATCCCAATTTCGTGCACGCGCTGAGCTACGGAATAGGAAATCACGCCATAGATTCCGACCGACGCCAGTAGCAGCGCCAATGCCGCGAAGGTTCCCAGCAGGATCATGGGAAAACGCTGCGACAACATGGACTCCGAAACAATTTGCTGCATCGTGCGGACGCTGTAAACCGTCTGGTCGCTGCTCCCTCCGTAAACCGTTGCTTTGATCGCGGGCAAGATCGTTGCGATATCGAGCGGCGTGCGAATAATGATTTTCGTGTCGGGATAGTTTAATGGCACCCACTTGTCTGGATCTTGATACAGCGAAAAGTAGCTTTGCGCTCGCGTGTCCGTGCCGGTCTCGCCCAATCCCCAGTGGCTGACGTGGCCCACCACACCAACAATTCGGCAAGGCCCCACAGGAGTGCTCCATCCGAACGTAATGGTTTGACCCACAGGATCTTTGCCTGGGAAATACTGCTCGGCAAAAACACTATCAATGACTGTCACGAACGGCGATTCGGTGGTGTCTTCGGGAGCAAAGAAACGGCCTCGAAGCAGCGGGATCCCCATCGCGCGAAGATAATCCGGGCCTGTGCCGAACACCAGCGTCCGCGGCGCGTTCTGAATCTCAGCCGGCTCTTGCGAGTCAATCCAGAAGGGCGCCTCGCTATCATCGCGAGTCAGGGGAACCAGACCGGCAAAGTCCGCCGCCTGTACACCGGGAATTTGCCGAATACGCTCGATGAACTGCTGGTAGGCAATTCGAATGCTTGAGCCGGATTTGCTAGCCGAAGGGGCAAGCCCCACCTTGAAAGTAATGACGTGTTGCGTGTCGAAGCCGGGATTGACTGCCCACAAGTGGCGGATGGTCCGTAATAGCAAGCCCGCACTTACCAGCAGAACCAGCGTGAGAGCCATTTGAACAATCAATAGCGCGCCTTGAGCGCGATGGTGTGCGCTCGTCGAGCCGCGGCCGCCCTCCTTCAGCGAGTTTCGCAGATCGGCCTTGGAACTCTTGAGAGCAGGCGTGAGACCAAACAGAATGCCGACGGCGATGGAAACGCCCAGCGCGAACATTAGGACAGGAACGTTCACGCCGACGGATTCGCTGCGGGGCAAGTTCCCCGGCATTGCTGCAAGCAACGGCCTGATTCCACTGACGGCGACGAGCACACCTAGAGCGCCGCCAGCGAGCGAGAGAAGCACGCTTTCCGTCAGCAACTGCCGGACGACCCGCAGGCGACTGGCCCCAAGCGCCGCGCGAATGGCAAACTCTCCCGTGCGCGCCGCCGAACGTGCCAGCCACAGATTCGCGACGTTCGCGCAGGTGATCAGCAAGACCAGCCCAACCGCTCCCAACAGCAGCAGAAGCGTTCCGCGTACGTCTCCCACGATCATTTGCTTGAGCGGCTCGATATCGACTCCCGTGCCTCGATCCACATCGGGGTAAAGCTGATCCAAGTGGTCTTGGATCGCGCTCAACTCCGCCTGGGCTAGCGAGATGCTCACACCAGGTTTCAGCCGGGCGATCGCGACCATATTGTCGTGACTTCCGCGAGCTTCGAGGAGCAGGGGATTGTGTTGCCCGAGCGGCAGATATATGTCTGCGTCACCGATGAAGCGAAAACTTGGCGGGAGGACCCCTACAACCGTGTAGCCAATTCCTCCCAAAGTGAGGGACTTGCCGAGCACCTGCGGGCTGGCGCCGAACCGGTTTTTCCAAAGGCGATTGCTGATGAGTGCGACGGGTGGGCCGCCGCGCCGGTCGTCCTGCGGCGAGAAATCGCGGCCGAGAACTGGCTCGACGCCTAGCGTGCTGAGGAAACTCGAAGAGAATTCCACGCCGTCAAGGTGTTCCGGCGTTCCCGGAGCTGTCAAATCATATCCCTGCCGGAGCAGGATGGCCGCCATTGGCTGCAACGAGCGAGCACCGCGTTGCCAATCCAGGAAGTTAGGGTAGGAAATCGCGTCCTGCGGAAAGTGCAGATTGCTTTCGAGCACCATAACCAGGCGATCGGGCTGAAAGTAAGGAAGAGGAGCCAACAAAACGCCCTGGACGACGCTGAACATGGCAGCGTTGGCGCCAATCCCGAGGGCAAGGGTGAGGATGGCGACGGTGGTGAAACCAAGATTCTTTCGCAGCATGCGCCCGGCAAAGCGGACATCCTGCCAGAATGTCTCCAAATTAGCGAAGTCGGCCATCCTGAGGGGCTCCCTGACGGACTGGAGGCAGCGGGAGTTTGAAGTGTTGCTCCACAAGCGTACTACTCCTTTGTAGCATTTCGGGCCGGAAAAGTGAGTAGCGCCTGACGAACTCGGTAACTGCACAGCGGTATCCCGGCCGGCGTTCCCGGTGGGAAAACCAGGCGCCGACAGTCCACCGTATGTTCGAACGGTATGCCTGCGGCGATTCGATGAAGCGTATCGCGAAGGATCGCAGCCGCGATGGAATTTCGTCGCCGCAGCCGCAGAAGGGAAGAGTTGCGCGGAGCTGGGCTCAATCGTCAGTACGCCACATTTTGCTGAACGAGAGCTATCGCGGCGTAGTTTTTTGGCAAGACGAACAAAGTCCCTTCGCCGGAAACCGGCAAGTGCATCTACTAACGCCGACCGTCGAGCATCATGGGTTTCCGCATCGCTCGAACGCTCCCGTGAAGCTAGTCCGGTCACATAAATGAGAAAACTGCACAACTTGTCACTCGCACGAAGCGCCGGCAAATCTGAATACAAGCGTGGTCACCGCAATGGAATCCCCTACTCTCAAGCACAGCTCGATCGGGTCGCACTGCGCTTGAATCAACACCCTCGACAGACTTTGGGTTTTCAGACTCCGGCGAGTAAACTTCGTGCAAGTGTTGCATCGACTACCTGAGCTGGCACCACTTGTCGGGAGTTAACAAAAAACGCAGTACCGTTATCGCGATACGCGATTCGGCGTCAATGAGATAGCCTATAGTCGCATTCCTTGGAGGAAGAATGTCTATCACGAGCCCCGAAGAGCTGTTCGGACTACGAACTGCGGGTGCGGTAGTACATAGGATGCTGGAGGCCATGGAGCAAGAAGTGTGTCCTGGCATCACGACAGCTGAATTGGACGAAGTCGGCGCGACAGTAATGCGTCAACAGGGAGCTCGTTCGGCGCCGGCGCTCGTGTACAAATTTCCGGGAGTGAGCTGCATTAGCGTCAATGACGAAGTTGTTCACGGGATTCCGGGACGGCGAAGATTGGAGGAAGGGGACTTAGTAAAGCTTGACGTTACCGTCGAAAAGGACGGGTTCATGGCGGATGCAGCTATTACCGTCCCGGTGGGCATCGTCTCGCGCGAAGACGAACTCATGGTGAAATGTGCAGAGCAATCGTTCGACAGAGCAATGCGCTTTGCTCGCGTCGGCCACAGAATATTTGATATTGGGCGCGCAGTTGAGCACGAAGTGCACCAAAACGGATACTCCGTAATTCGAGAGCTAGGCGGACACGGTATTGGGCGCACGATTCACGAGTCACCGAGCGTTCCCAACTATCCTAAACCTCACGCGAATCAGTTTTTGACGGAAGGGTTGGTCATAACGGTTGAACCGATTATAGCGGCTGGGAAAGCCCGAGTTTTCGTCGCCAGAGATGGTTGGACAGTGCGAACAGCAGATTCCAGGAGATCGGCGCATTTCGAGCACACTCTGGTAATTACAAAAGGTCAACCAATACTCCTGACAGCCGCATAAAGCGGATTCGACTCTCAAGTCCTGATAGCGCTTACCGGTAAAGTGGAGTTCCGGTGCTTCAAATTATCCGACGTACCCGGAGTTGAAAGCTATCGGCGCAATTTTCAGCGCGCGCCAACCATTTCGGGAACCGAGGACTCTGAGTACTGTTGCGAGTCTCCGCGGCTAGGAGCTACGGCGTTGGCTATGCGGAATACTGCCGCGAGGACTTCAAGCGCGACGCGACAGTACAGAGTCCACAAAGAAAATCCAACCAACGCGCCGAGCAGAGCGAGCAATCCCTGAACCGGAGACTGTTGAAAGGCCAGCACGACCCAGGCAACGCCGGCAATAAGTCCTGCCAGCAGGTGTATCGCGTACAGAAGCTTCAGCATTCCAGGCGTAGCGTTTCTACGAAAGGAAAAGTCCATCAAGCCTTCCCACACGCCGTTCGCATCAGCCATTTCATCCTCCTCTGGCAGGTTAGCCAGCAATCGAAAATCGATATCGACTTGCCGAGTAAAATGCGATTCCGTCAGTACGCAACATTCTTCATAACGTCCACGATGACATTGGTGTTGCGGTTGAATATCACGATGTGAACCCCAATCACGCCACGCTGGTATTCCGGTGGCAGTGGCGGCAATTGCCGCGTGATTTCGACTGGGCAGGGTTGCAATTTCTTCTGCAGTCCCGGAGGCAGGGTGCCGTTGCGCTCCAATTGTTTTTCGAGGCCAGGAGGAAGGTTGCCATTGCGTTTGGCCAGCCCTGGCGGAAGCCCCGAACCGTGCTTTGAATAATACGTGGTCACGACCTCGCGGTCCTGAGACCGAAACCCATAGTGACGATAGCCCTGATCGTCGTCGTCTCCCTGCTGGTGGTTGCTGTGACCCTTTCCTTTCCCATTGCCGTGGCCATTTCCATTGTCCTGTGCCGTTGCCGAGCCGGCAGCCAGTGCGCACGCCAGGAAACCACCCAATAGGATCTTCAGAGTTCTCGAATTCATGAATTCTCCCTCCCAACCAGGGTCCGCCGTATAACCTTCAATCTTGCGTCTTGCCGCTAGTAAATCAACATCGGCAGCACTGCAGCGCCTCGAACGATTAACTGGACGCTAGTACAGGTCCGTGGAGGAACGGTTAGCGAAAGCGGGGCACTTGATTGGATAAGAACGAAGGCTCCGTTCGTGGCCGAGTATGCTTCTGTTCGGAGGACCGAAGCATTCGGTAGGAAGGAGCCTTCGATGATGATTATGGGATGTGATTATCATCCCAGTTGGCAGCAGATTTGTTGGTTGGATACGGCCACTGGGGAGACGGGAGAAAAGAAGTTGGAGCATGGGTCAGGCGAAGCGGAGAAGTTTTATCGTGGATTGCCTGGGGCTGCTCTGATTGGAATGGAGTCGACGGGGAACGGTCAGTGGTTTGTGGAGATGGCCGTGGCGGCGGGGCACGACCTGTGGATCGGAGACGCTGGGAAGATTCGTGCCTGCGACGTGCGTGCACAGAAGCATGAGCGGCGCGACGCAGCGCTGATTCTGAAATTGCTGCTGGAAGGACGGTTTCCGTGGAGATGGACTCCTTCGAGTGAAGAAAAAGATCAGCGGCAGCTTTTGATTCACCGCTACAAGCTAGTGCGGATACGCGCGCAGGTGAAGACCGAGTTGCAGCACCTGGCGATGAATCAGGGCGTGACGAAAAAGCGGAGGCTGTGGAGCAAAGCGGGTGAGAAGGTGCTCCGCGAGTTACCGCTTGCACCATGGACGAGCCGGCGGCGAGAAGACCTGTTCAAGGTAAGAGAGATGTTGAATGCGCAGATTGACCTGCTCGACCAAGCCGTGGTGGAAGTTGCCGAGAAGAATGAAAAAGCACGGCTGCTGATGACACAACCAGGAGTTGGACCGATCACTTCGATGGCCTTCGTGCTGACGATGGGAGATGTGAAGCGCTTTCAGCGCGGGCAAATAGGGGAACTGGTTCATGAGAATGCTGCTGGTGGAGGCGGCGCAAAACGCAGTGCGGTACGACCCCGGATTTCGAAATGAATATTTGCATCGCTGCCACAACAAAGCAAAAGGAGTGGCGAAAGTGGCAGCGGCGAAGAAATTGGCGATTCGACTCTACTGGATGCTGCGCACCAATACCGGGTATCCAGGGGTCGTTCGTGTCGAGAGCAGCTCGCGGGTGCCGCTGGTCAGCGCAAGCTAGACCGAGGGATCTCGCCCCGATGCAAGTCGGGGTTCGGATAGAAGAATCATGGTCGCTGTTGAGACCGTATCGATGGTTGGCGGAACCATCTGTTAGGCGGAACCGCCGAAAGCTGATTCACCGTGAGAGTTTCAGAGCTTCGGTCCTCCACCTCTCTGAGATCCGAGCTGGTGCTGCAAGCATGGCGATACAAACGTGTCTCTGGACAACGCCTTCGTTCTTATCGAGCAGCGGTAGACGCGGTGGCCGGAGTCGATCTGATGGTGCCGCGGGCCCGGATCGCACGACGCGTGTATACCGATTTAGCCTGCCGGTGGCCGCATGATCGAGTGGCCCCAATGCTGACGGCCATCACTCTGGGCGCCTTCGCGCAAGCTCCGCCATCGAAAACACAGCACGTCAAGGTTTCAGTCGTCCCCCGGCTCGCCCTGATGACGTCGACAGCCCGGAAGCGATTGTCAGAGCCAGTTTCGACGAATGCCTACACGGCGATTTCCCGTGTCGGTAATCCCAGTTCGGTTGCGATGATCGCTCGTCATAATTGGGAGTACACTCAGCCCACAGGCCCGAGCAAATCCACCCAAGGAGTCGTACAGGCATACCCGGCCACGCTGAGTGCTTAGGAGAATTCCGATGATGAATCGTGGAACCATGGCGGCGCGTGTTGCTGTTCTCGCCGGGACGGCGTTCATGGGAGCGTGTTCCGAGCCCATTCACGAAAGGAACGAGCACTACGTGTTCGTGGCGACAAATATTAATTTGCCGTACTGGAAGGAAGCGGAGGCAGGTTTTCTGGACGGCGCCAAAACGCTTGGCGTCAGCGCAGAACTGGTAGGCCCCACCAGCTACTCTCCAATCGCAGAGCTCCAAGCATTCCGACAAGTCGTCGAACAACACCCGGCCGGGATATGTCTCTCAGCGGCCCGGCCGGAGATCTTCCAAGCGGACATCGATAAAGCCCTCTCGGAGGGCATCCCGGTGATCTGTGTGGATTCGGACGTGCCGAGTTCGAAGCGCCTCTTGTATATAGGAACGGATAATTTCAAAGCCGGTCGAGAAGGCTTACGACGGATGGCGCCCCTGGTTCAGAGCAAGGGGAACATTGCGGTGATCACGATTGAAGGTCAGCGCAACCTCGACGATCGAGTGGCCGGGGTGGCAGATGCTCTAGCGAATTTTCCGGCCCTCAAGTTGACAAAGGTGTTGGATGACAAGGGTGATTCGAAGAGCGCATTTGACCAGGTTTCTGATCTAATACAGAAGAAAGAAAACATAGCTGGCATAATTTGCCTGGAGGCGACCGGGGGCGCCGGCGCAGCCGAAGCGGTTCACCGCTTCAACATGGAGGGCAAGCTGCCAATCGTCGCGTTTGACAATGATCCGGCAACGCTGGATTGGATCGACCGCGGCGCAATTGCCGTTACCATCACTCAGAAGCCCTACGTTATGAGTTACTACGGGCTGAAATTTCTCGATGACTTGCACCACAACGCTGTGCACCAATTCAAGGACTGGCGGATTGCACCGGGAACGCCGATGCCTACTTCGGTGGACACCGGCACGGTGGTCATAGATAAGATCAATCTCAAGGATTATCGAGAGTCCCTGCCCGTGCGCACCAAGTTACACTAGCGATTTTCGAGGCGCATCTCATTCACGGAGACTGCGAAGCAAGAAAAATTCCAGCCCGTCCTTATTTGTGCGCTTGTCATCCCCGAAAACCGAGGCAGGAAACAGCGACAACGAATGGCGGTGATCAAGGAGAGTATTCACAGGGTTCTGTGTCGCTCAACGAAAGTGCTTTAGAAGAAAGTTAAAGCCAACCGTCGCAATTGCGAGTTCCAAGAGTCGAGCCACCATGACTTGTACGAGGGCGACCCAGCGGCACCACCCGACGGCATCGTACTGCGGCACCGCCTTGACCATTGTGCTGAGACTGAAATACAGGATTTTCGAATCCGGGATTGACGCCCTCCATTTCAGCGAGGAACTTTTCGGATTTACGGAAATCGCCCCGCTGGAAGATAAAAATCAGCGCCACGAATCCCCAGGAATCCGATGCCGGTGACGAGAAAGATGGGGATAAATGTTAGCGATGCAGACACGAGAGTGTCCGAAGCTGGGCGGTCGCAAAACTGACCCAACTTCGTGCGCTTCTGACCTCACCCTCTGCAGTAGACGAAGCGCGCGCTGCTGGCGGAACAGTTTGGAAAGTTGTCTGCGAGCGAATGGCGAAATCGGCTTCTTCGGAGAGGGTGTTCGGATAAGGAATCGTGGTTACTGGTTGAAGATCGGATACATGGTTGGTGGAGATAGCTCCATCGTAGGATTCAAAAGGATCGAACCTTGGTCGAGACCCCTACAAGAATCCTGAGTAAGACGAAGCTCGCGCCTCGTCCGTTGACAACGATAGAGGCCCGCCTAGAGGTTTGTCCCAAACTGCAAACCCATCGACAGCGCCGACGACGTTATACACGGGAGTTAGCTGCTTAGGGTTCCCCAGAACCGCACTCACGACTGTCAGTAGGAGAATTCATAACGATTTATGGGCGCCTGTAGCAATTGACAGTGGTAGTACCCTTGCCTGCTGGCCTAGGATTCCTGCCTTATCGGGGGGGGTGTTCTGTGCTTGCCTACGAAAAGCAGTTGCAAAATTTGTGCGATCAAGCGCTGCGGGAAGAGGGTCAAGAGAAGTTGAGAGCGCTTATGGATCAAATACTCCAGCTATTGACCGAGAATCAAAAGGACGCTGAAGAGTTCTCTACCCCACATTTTGTTGCACCCCACCACCAAGGAAATAACGTCCACTAAATATCTCTGCGTTTAGATTGGTGGCTATTGGCCTGCACGTCGTGCGGATCTCTCAACCAAAGCAAGTTCACCGGCGAAGTAGGCATCCATTTCCCCGGACTAAAAAACATTGACAAGCCCATTGTGTGGGTATTTCCGAAGCTTGTTGTCTGTTTGGACTGTGGCACCGCGCAATTTGCTGTGCCGGAAGCTGAACTGCGCCAACTTGCGAAAGGTGACGCCGCTGCGGCAGGAGATGCGCGGTGAGGTTACCTCGCCTTACCTGTCCACCACAAGACTATGCCAATAATTCGCCACTTAGCCTCTGGGGCCAACGAGACGGAGTCGTACTCTCGATGATCAGACACCAGCGCATCGGTATGATCGAACCTTATCAGTCTTGAAACGAGCAAACCTTTGTCAGAATTCCAAGCCAATACGATCTTTCCGACGAGGTGGTCATGACCGACCTCGAAAGTATCAACCGCAAGGATGTAGCCATCGAGAATCAACGGCGACATTGAATTACCTTTTACCCGAAGGCAAATTGTCGAACTCGGATTGGGACACCAGTCGCGCGGAGCGACCAACATAGTCTCCGGCTGCACCTGATGCAAGTCGACTTCTTTGTCGCCACTTTCCCCCGGAGTCCCTGCATGTACCGGCAGAAGTGGGATAGCCACAAAATCAGCCGGCGCTACTGGTATTTTGCGGTGACCGGCACGTACCACCAGCACGTCCGCCATCCTGTTCTCGTGTAATCGCTTCCGGGCTGCCGGCAGAACTCGCATCACGTCTTCCGAGCGTAGACCAGCGTGTCCCCAGAAGGACCAGCAAAGCGGATCCCCTGCCAAATTGCCCAGTTTGATGTAGACGTTGGCCGGTACTTTAAGGATCCCACGTTCCCAGCGAGACACCGACATCGTCGCCACGCCCAACCGTTTAGCCATCTCCAACTGGGAAAGTTTCAGACTACGGCGGAAGGTTTCGATCTGCTGCGCCCACTCAGGCGCGCGGGATTCGGATTTGGAACGCTTTTGCAAACCAACAACTCACACTCGCCGTGATTTTCACAGCGATCGAGCGGATTCTAGCGCATCCGAATCTTCAGCGAAAGCGGGTCTTGCTAATCTGCTCGTGAAAAACCGTCCCCCGAGAGTGACGGCTCTTATGGCGGGCAATAGCTCCTCACAAGCATCTGCCTTAGCAAGGAACCCAGCCCCGAACCGCAAAGCCTCTCGAACTATATCGGCAGAGCGGTCTTCCGAGATGAAGAGTATTTTCGACCTCGGGTCAATCTGACAAATCTGTCGAGCGGCAGCGATTCCATTCAGCTTTGGCAGGCCGATATCCAGCAAAATCAGGTCGGGCTTCAACTCATTCGCTTTTTGGACCGCTGCTAGTCCATCTGAAACTTCACAGACTATTGTAAACTCAGGTGTTTTCTGAACTATCGAACAAATGAAACGACGCCAAAGCTCGAAATCGTCTACCAACAAAATCCGGATCATCGCTACTTATCCTCCGAGAAGTAACGCCGTTACGCGACCTACTTTCCACGCTATAGAAATCCGCGGTGCCATGGCAGGACCGCACACTTTCTCAATATATCTAAAAAGGTAGACCCTTTCTGTCAACTGTCAAAACTGACAGATCGGGCTATAACAGGAACGTCGCCCCTCGGCTCCGGCGGCTCAAGTCCGCTGATTCCGTCAGGAGTGAGCCGGGAATCTCAAGTGGAGTGTGCAAAAGCGAGTAGAACTGTGGAACGATTGTCGGAAATAGCCGTTCGGTGGCCCTTTTTGATTCTTCCCTGTTAGTTCTAGCAGTTACCCTGATGACAGCACAGCAATTCAACCCGGGGAAGTCTGAGGATCAAACCAATGCTCGTTAACGGTATTTCTTGGGCCGGCTGAAGGTGGGCGCGGGTAAAAGTGACCATAGAGGAGCAATGCGCTTCAGGGTTAAAGATTGTTCGTCATCGGCAACAGCGGTGCGGCGACCAAAACCTACCTCACCGAATAAATCCAACTCACCGCGAAGGCGAGGGCTAACAACGTGATAGCGAGCAATCGCCATTCGCGGTTCATTGCAGCACCGCCGCTACGCAGAAAAAGATGGCGTCCTTCGTTGTGTCGCTCATGGGCCCCTCAACTGCTCCGTGTGACTTCAGTCGCCGATCTCCAGAACGCATTCGCAGAGGTGTATCCCGCAGCGGCAGCCTAAACGGCGGCACGCTCCGGCATGGCTCACAGGATCGAAGGTCCATCTGTGAACCAAGTTGTCGTGGTCTGTGTCTACCATCTTCACGGAATCGACGACTAGCCCGCTCGGAGGATAAGCGATGGCGGCCACGTCACTGCCCACCTTGAAGGCTGCGCACCATCAGGTGCTATATCTACTCTGAGCGCGGAGGGCGCGGCACCTGAGAGAATTGCCAGTTAGGCGGCATTTGGCTTTCGCGTCACACGCACCAAGTTTCGCCTTCCCAATTAAATTTAGGGGCCCGGGAAACTGCGAAGCTCGGGTCCCTGAATTTTTGCGTGTCCGTGAATTGTCCGTCCTCAGCTCCAACTCGTTACCGATCTATGACGGAAGCTGCAGATGCTGACGCTAATCGAATGAATATAATCTAAACGTAGTTCCGACTCTTATGTTTAGGTCGTGGGAGTTGGCGTGGGAGTTGGCGTTGGAATTAAGTAGCCTTGGAACGTGATAATTGGGAGGGTAGGGGTCGGGAGGGGGGTAGGGGATGGATTCCTGTTGTTAGATGGAGACCAACTGCTGCCACGCTGTCGGATCCCGAGGGCGATGCTGCCTGAAGCATTATTTTGTTTGCGGGGTTGGATAATCCGCATGCGCCGATTTTGCCTGCGCCCGCCGTTTCGATGGTGCATTCCATGTCGGTGAGAACAAGCGTTTGCCCGGCGGGGATGGCGAATGGGGTGGATGTCGTGCCGTCAGTGCTCAACGTACTTAGACACATGAGGCTGAGCGGAAAAATCGCAAAACAGGAGATCTGTGAATTGACTGTAGATCCCGCAGCTATCGATTGCGCCTTCGGGCGACGCCTTAGGCTGTAGTATGTATATACTTCAATATACCCAACCCTGGAAGCTTTTCAGTTCGCGTGATCCCAGCAAGCCGACAACCGGTTCCACTGCATCGGAGGCAAAGTCATCGAAAACGAACGTCGTCATCCGTCGGAGAGCATCGCGAATCAGCATTCCGCTTACCGGCTAGTGGCCCAGGCGTGTCTGGTGGCTACCCTGTCGTACCTGGCTGCAAGGCTGGGAGGGGCGCTGATATTGCGACCGCAGATGGTCTCGCCACTTTGGCTGGGAAATGTTGTTCTTGCATCCATGCTGTTACTGGCTCGGCGGAGGACCTGGCCAGTGCTTCTGGCAGCGGGCCTGGCTGGATTTCTCTTGTATGACGTGCAGGCGGGCGTGCCGATTCGTTCCGTCGTCTGGCTCATGCTGTCAAATGCCGTAGAAGTCGTCGTGGCCGCTTTCTGTCTCAGCAATGCGTTCGACGACATGCTGCCCCGGCTAAATAGCGTGAGAACCCTGGCTAAGTATTCATTCTATGCGGTGTTCCTGGCTCCATTCGTTGGCGCGTTTCCCGGCGCCCTTTCCACCAGCGGCGACTATTGGGCGGCTTGGAAGCTGGCTTTCTTTTCGGAGGCGCTAGGATTCCTCACTCTGATGCCTGCTATTTTGGGTTGGGCCAGAGAAATTCGGGCGACACCACGGAAACAACGTGCTTATTACCTGGAAGGCACCACACTGCTCGTTGCATTGGTTGTTCTCGGATATCTTATTTTCGACGCTTCCGCGAAGAGCGATCCTCCAGCACTGCTTTATTCTCTGGTGCCCCTACTGCTGTGGTCCACTTTGCGTTTCGGATCCACGGGAGTCAGTACTTCGATTATCGCAATTGCCTTTGTGTCGATTTGGGGTCTAGTCCACGGCCGAGGCCCGTTTACCGAACCCGGGGCGCCTATCAATGTGCTTTCGCTGCAACTGTTTCTATTTTTCACGGCGGCCCCATTCATGGCTCTGGCAGTGCTTGTCGAGGAGCGCAAGGATGCGGAACAGGCATTGCGACAGAGAGAGGTGGAACTCAAAGAAGCGCAGCGCCTAGCCAAGGTAGGCAGCTGGCAATGGGACCCGGAGACGGATGCGGTCACCTGGTCCGAAGAGCTCTATCGAATCGCAGGCCTGGATTTCGGCCTACCTGCCATCACTTACGCGCAGCACTCAAAGCTCTACACCCCCGAAAGCTGGCTCCGCCTGCGGAGCGCCGTGGAAGAATCGTTGCGCACGGGAACTCCGTACGAACTCGATCTTGAAATGAATCACAACGATGGCAGAGGAAGATTGGTCGTTGCCAAGGGCGAAGTGCAGCGGGATGGCACGGGTCGCATCGTCCAGCTTCGTGGGACGGTCCAAGACATCACCGGTCGCAAACAGGCGCAGGACGAGCTTCGCCAGAGCGAAGAGCGGTTGCGTCTGGCAATCCAGGCGGGGAAGATGTATGCCTGTCATTGGGATGCTGCCACCGATGTGTTCACGCACTCGCCAGAGAGCGCGCAAATCCTGGGGACGGATCAGACGTCGCCCCTCACCCATCGTCAAGTTTTAGATAGTGTTCATCCGGAGGATCGAGAGAAATTTACGGCTGCGGCTGCCGAGCTTTGCCCTGAGAAGCCTGCCATTAAGATCAGCTATCGTATGGTGCGCCCCGACGGCACGGTGATTTGGTTGGAGAGGAATAGTCGAGCGCACTTCGACGAGAACGGTAAGTTGCTGCGGATCATCGGCATCGTAGCGGACATCTCGGAGCGTAAACGGGCGGAAGAGGCCCTCTCCAGCGTGAACTGCAGGTTGATTGAGGCGCAAGAAGAGGAGCGCGCCCGCATTGCCCGAGAGCTACACGACGATTTGAGTCAACGGATGGCACTCCTCCAAATCCACCTCGAGCAATTCCAGCAGGACACGACCGGCCTTTCGTCCAAGGCCCGCCAACAACTGCATGATATTGCAGAAGTATCGATAGAAGTTTCGTCTAGCATCCACGATTTGTCCCATCAGCTTCACCCCTCCAAGCTGGACACTCTGGGTCTGGTAGTCTCTTTGACGGGTCTCTGCAGAGAGTTTTCTGAGCAGCACCGCCTGCAGGTCCAGTTTGTCCATCATGACATTCCGGGAAAGATCCCGAAGGATGTTACCCTGTGTCTGTTTCGGATCGTGCAGGAGGCTTTGCAGAACGTCGTGAAGCACAGCGGAGCGTCGGAGGCCACAGTTCAGCTGTCTGTACATGACGATCGAATCGAGCTTGCAATCTGCGACTCCGGCGTGGGATTCAATCCCGAGTCTGCGGAGGGAGACGCTTCTCTTGGTTTAATCAGCATGCGCGAGCGGTTGCGACTGGTCGGGGGACACCTTGGGGTCGAATCGGAGCCGTCGCGTGGAACGCGGATTCACGTGCGTGTTCCGTTCTTCACAACCAACGACGGAGTTGCAAACGAGGGGAAAGCACACAAGGCGGGGGCCTGAGTGTCATCGGGGGTGAGATCACGCGTGCATCGTCTCGAATATTTCCAGGGTTATATGCGCGGCCACTTTTCGGCACAGCGTCCGAGTAGCTTATGAAAGACCACACTGAACAAATACGCGTCGTCGTTGCCGACGATGTTCCCGAGATAGTGGATGCAGTCGCGAAGCGGCTCGCGCCCGACTGTACCATCATAGGCAGAGCCAGCGACGGAGCCGCGCTGGTTGAATGCGCCCTGGAATTGGCGCCGGATCTCCTGGTGACCGACATTTCTATGCCGAAGCTAACCGGAATTGAGGCTTTGCGCCGGCTCCGTCACCTAGGAGTTCAAATTCCTGCCATTATTCTCACTGTTCATGAAGACGAAGAACTCCTGAAGGAGGCCCTGTCTTTGGGAGTGCAGGGATTTGTCCTCAAACGTCAACTGGTAAGCGACCTACCTATGGCGGTCCACGAGGTGCTGGAAGGCAGGACATTTGTTTCTGAAGCCGTCCGCAAGAAAGTGCTGCTGAGGGACGCCGCGACAGACCTGGAAGGAGCGACCAAGGTCGACCGGCTCGCGGTGGAGATTCTTCTAGACGGCCACGGATTGTTCATTGCCAGGACAGAGGGCATGGAATGGCAACTCGATGGAGTTTCTGGCTGCCAGAGGAAAGTTCTCTTTGTCGATGACCGGCAACAATGTGTCACCTCGCTGGTGCGGATGCAAGCAGGCACGCATTTTCCAGCGCACCGGCACGGAGGTCCGGAAGAGGTCTACCTGCTTGAGGGCGACCTTATTGTCGAGGGCCAAAGGATGAAGCCCGGGGATTATTGCCGTGCGGAAACCACCAGTATTCACGGTGAAAGCTACACAGCGTCAGGTTGCCTCTTTCTTCTCAAGGCTTCTCAACACGACCAAATCATTGGGTAATCTTCATGTGTTTGGCACAAGCAGCAGGTCGTTCCACGGACCCGGTCGGTTCCTTCATTTGAATTTTGATACACCGTCCAGTGGTTACTGATGACTTTCGGGAGGACCCTTCCCAGGTAGCAGACCACTTGCCTGTAACGCGCTTACCGGGTGCGCCGTGAAACGCGGTGGTCCACGGCGGGAGTAAGCCCGCCCGGGAACTGGTTCGCTCCACGCGGTAGCAATCAGAGCAGCAGTGGAGGCAACGAGACTGGCGAAGCCTCTGGTGCAGCGGGTCGCTAGGCGACCTGGCGAGCGTGCAGGCCGTAACGTGAGTGAACGCTGAGCAGGCCCCGAAACCGATAATGCAGGAGCCGACCCGCCCCGGTTCGTGGGAAGGCCGAAATGGATGGAATCACATGAGCGAACAAATTCCATTCATCCTGCCGGGGTATTGGCGACGGCATGTAAGCAAAGTGGACCTTGCGCAACACGGGAAGTCCCAGCGGTGATTGCAGTATGGATCAACTGGCAACTCGCGACAGACAGGCCGGACTGACTGGGATGGCGGAGAGGCTCGTTGTACCGACGAAGCCGGGTAACTCCGGTGGAGGGAAGGAGCCTCAGTTGAAAGGAAACGCAAGAAAACACAGGGGTTGCCCGGAAAGGCAGTATTCGGTTTCGGTAATCGGCGCTTCCTGCTACAGAGCTCATACCGAAGGAGGCCGAGATGCGAATTATAGGACGTGATTTGCATGCTCGCGGCAGAGGCTCGCAATGTTGGACCACCACCACCGGCGAGGTAGTGAACACGACTCTGAAGCACGAAGGCAGCATGGTCGAGAGTTTATGCCAACCTTCCACGGCCGGCGCGAGTGGGAATCGAAGCCACGGGATCGATGCAGTGGTTTTTCAAAAGCGTTCACTTCTGAGCGGACTTGGGCTAGTCTCAACGCCCAGAGTTCCACTGATTGGGCCCATCTGAGACGTGCCACTCCAGGAGGGCGACACAGCGTGCGCGTACACCTCATTAATCCGAGCGAAGTTTCCTTCGGTACCGCGGTTATTACTCCTCGCTGGTTGTATGTGCTGGCGGCGGCAACGCCGGAGAGTTTCGGCATTCCTCGTCTGGTCGATGAAACCCTGGCCGAGGTGGACCCAGACAGCATTCTCCCTGGCGATGTCGTCGGTATCAGTATCCATACGGCGAATGCCCTCCGGGGCTACGAAATTGGCAAAATGGCGCGCGATCGCGGCGCCAACGTGATATTCGGAGGCATCCACGCGACGCTCTACCCACACGAAGCTCATGAACTTGGTGGCGCACACGCGGTCGTTAAAGGTGACGGAGACGTCGTGTGGGCAAGGGTATTGTCGGATTGTATTCACCAAACTCCGCAGCCAATCTACGAGGGAGGCCGGATTGAAGCCTCGGAGTTCTTGCCTGCACGCTGGAACCTGGTACCGCGGCAAAGCTATATGTGGGCCTCGGTGCAGACAGTCCGTGGCTGTCCCAAGCATTGTTCCTTCTGCTCCGTATGGCGGACCGACGGCCAGCGTCCTCGCCAACGCGCCTCCGATGGGGTGATCGAAGAGATTGTTCAACTGCGGCGGCTCGGTTTTCGCTTCATCGCACTCGCTGACGATAATTTTTATCCCGTTACGCTTACCGACCTCCGGCTGGCTGAAAAGCAACACAACGTCCACCGGCTCAATGAGCTCCAGGCGATCCGAGCCGAACGTTTCGAACTCATGGCACGCATATCGCAGCTCCCGCCGGACATGGTTTTCTATACGCAGATCACAATGGAAGCGGCGGAAGACACAGATTTCCTTGATGCCATGAGGGCAGCGAACATCAAAGGTGCTCTGGTTGGGGTAGAGGCCGTGACTCCCGAAGGTCTGAAAGATGTCTACAAGGAGTTTAATGCGGCCGGAGAAGAGCTCGTCGAACGGCTGAAAACCTTTCGGCGCCACGGCGTGAGCGTGCTCGGCTCCTTCATTTTTGGCTTGCCAAGCGACCGCCCGGAAACATTCGACGCGACTGCCGCTGCGGCCGTAAAGGCGGAAGTTGCCTTCGCGCAGTTTGTTGGGCTGACTCCATATCCTGGCACCGTGGACTTCCAGCGCTGGGAAAAAACCATGGAGGCTTTCCCGGTCATGGTTGCTGGGATCCCCATCACTCGACGATGGCTGATTCCCCGTCAACTGCGCCCCAAGCTTTACTGGCCTCATCCGACCATGTCTGCGGAGGAGATTCGCAAGCGCACGCAATCGGTCTGGGACACCTTTTACAGCTTGAAGTCCATCTGGAAGCGCGCGGGGTTCCTAAAATCCATGCGCTCCCGCCTGGCATTCGTCTTGATTTCAAAAATCTACCGGCAGATGTATGCGGATACGGGAATCGCCACGGACAGTGCGCGAGTTTCCCGGTCGGCGCGTTGGGCGCGATGGCTGGCAAAGCCGTGCCAGCGATTGTTCGCAGCTCCGCCCATGCCGGACCTCAAGGTCCCGGCGAGATCAAATGTGCGCGCTTCGGAACCCGCACCATTGATTATAATCAAGTAGTTAATAACCCGAGTTCGGTGGACGTATGGTCGGAATACCGGGTGCGCCGTGAAAAGGCGGTGGTCCACAGCGGGAGTAAGCCCGCCCGGGAACTGGTTCGCTCCACCCGGTAGCAATCAGAGCAGCAGTGGAGGCAACGAGACTGCTGAAGCCTCTGGTGCAGAGAGTCGCTAGGCGACTTGGCGAGCATGCAGGCCGTAACGTGAGTGAACGCTGAGCAGGCCCCGAAACCGACAATGCAGGAGCCGACCCGCCCCGGTTCGTGGGAAGGCCGAAGCTAATGGAATGGTACGAGCGAATAAATTCCATCAGACCTGCCGGGGTATTGGCGACGGCATGCAGGCAAAGGGGACCATGCGCAACACGGGAAGTCCCAGCGGTGATCGCAGTGTGGATCAACTGGCAACTCGCGAGAGACAGGAAGCCTAAAAATTAATTCATCGGGTGAGCGCGTCATCTTCGTAGTGGTACAAGCGCCTGAAAGCTGTTTGAGTCCGCCCATGCATTTGCGCATCTTATGTGTAGCTTCACCAAGATTTCTCCCATCCCGGTTTTGGCTATAAAAGTTTTCCCGTTTGACGGAGTAATGAGGTCATTTGCATCGAGGCACTGGTAGCAGACACGCGTGGGCCTTCTTTCACGTTTGAGAACGGCTAGAGCATTGAGAGTCTTAACGACGGCGCGTCGTTCCTCCTCATCAAGGGCGAGCGTTATTACACGCTTTCCCACGGCATTCTGCGCGGCTTCGATTCGCTGAGGCAACGCTTCGCAGTTCGTTTCGAGTACGGCGGCTTCGTAGAATGTCATCCATTCATACTTTGTATTCAATGTCGTTTCCTTCCTGGCGCACCGCAGACACAAAATAAAAGGGGCCCGAACGAGCACGGGTCCCTTATAGCGAGTGCATGGTGTTCGCCAAGGCAATGCCCGGCTACTGTCAGAATTGACAGGATGCGGAAAAATTCCTGCGCCACTGCGCCCAGCAACCAAGCGCATAGCGCGGAAGGTCAGAGCAGATCCCGCTCACAAGCACGCGAGAAGGAATGGGCGTCGGACGAGCACTTTACGGTAGATGGAAGTTTGCTGGAAGCCTGGGCCAGCGTGAAGAGTTTTCAGCAACTCTATCCGAGTTCGGGCGAGAGCCGCTGCTTCTTGTTCTCAACTTTCAACTAAATGTGGGGCATCCTCCGTTCAAGAAGTGTGTGCATCCTTGCACGGTCAATCCACGGAGACCATGATCTTCTTGAAGCTTGGCGGATTCTCGCTCCAAGACCGCAGGGCATCGGCCGCCTCTTCGAGCGGCACCACCAAACTCACAGCCTGGTCCACAGGAAACTTTTTCCCCTCGAGAAGGTGGATCACCGCACGAAAATCTTCCGGCAACGCATTTCTCGAACCGAGAATATCCAGCTCTTTTTGCACGAAGAGTCTGGTCTCGTAGCTAACGGGTTCTTTGGCATAGCCGATGTACACCACTCTTCCGGTGAAGGCGACTTCTTCAACAGCGGCTCGAAAGGTTTGAGGTGTCCCGATCGCTTCGATCACCACATCCGGTCCGCGACCTTCCGTCAGTTCTTGCAGCCGATTGTGAAGTGATTCTTTCGCGGTGTTGATGGCATCAGAACCCCCGGCCGCTCGCGCCGCGACGAGCTTCTCATCATCCATATCAATACAAATCGTGCGAGCTCCACGTTCGTTCGAAGCAGCGACGGCCCCGAGCCCCACACCGCCGCACCCCAAGATGGCGACAGTATCGTCTGCTTTTATTCTGCCGCGCGCCACTGCATGAAACCCCACCGTCAGGGGTTCGACGATGCACAACTCTTTCCTCGTGAGTTTCGCCGGATACAACTTCTCTCTAGGCATTGCGACGAATTCTGCCAGCGCTCCATCCCGTTGTACGCCGAGAGTCTGATTGAACTGGCACGCATTCGAACGTCCCCTTCGACACGAAGCGCACCTGCCGCAGCTCGTATATGGAGAAAGAGCCACATCGGTTCCAGCAGGCAGTGAGCTATCTCCCTCGACGACCGTGGCTGACACTTCATGACCGAGGATCCGCGGAAATGTGACGAGTGGATTCCGTCCGCGGAACGAGTTCAGATCACTTCCGCAGAACCCAACCATTCGGACTCTCAGTAATAATTCTTCGGGTCCAACCACTGGACTGGGAACCGTTTCGACGGACGCTTCGCCGGGGTTCTTTAATACGAGTGCCTTCATACTGGAAATAGCCTCTGAGAGGATTTGCGACAGTACTCACACTTCAGTTGAGTGTCCATTAGGTTCGAGTCTATCTGGAAATGCGTGATAGATTCTCCATCGCCACGCTGAATGTACACTACCTGTTTCATAGATTGAGATCTGAAAGACAAGCACGCAAAATTCGCGATCTAACTGAACCACAGAGGGAACCGTAAATGAATCAAAAGCTTCCTTTCCGACTTTTCCGAATGATTCAGTACCGAGTCCTGTGCCGATCTCAGGTTCGTCGGACATTCCTTTCCGCGCTTCAAGCGGGATCTTCGCTCGTGCGTTCACTTCTTGTTGGCTTGACTCTTTTCGCTGTAGCTGTTCCGGTGACGACAGCCCAGAAAGTCCAGATATCCGTCGACGCAACCAAAGCGGGCGCGAAGATTGACCGCAACATATTCGGCCAATTTGCCGAACACCTCGGCCACGGTATTTACGAAGGCATCTGGGTCGGCCCGGACTCCAAAATTCCGAACACGCAAGGAATCCGCAATGATGTCGTCGCTGCGCTCAAAGCGATAAAGGTGCCGAACGTGCGCTGGCCGGGCGGTTGCTTCGCAGATGAGTATCACTGGCGCAAAGGCATCGGATCGCAACGAGCAATAACACTCAATCCCAACTGGGGCGGCGTAATCGAGCCAAACACTTTCGGAACGCATGAGTTCATGGACTTCCTCGACCAGATTGGCGCGGAGGCCTATCTCTCTGTCAACGTCGGCTCCGGCACTCCACAGGAAGCGTCGGAATGGCTGGAATACTTAACCACCGCTCAGCCGACGACTCTCGCCAAGGAGCGCGCGGCCAATGGGCATCCGGCTCCTTATAAGGTTGCATTTCTTGGCATCGGCAATGAAAGCTGGGACTGCGGCGGCAACATGACACCCGATTATTATTTGAGCCAGCTCAAGATTTATAGCCGCTTCGTCCGCAACTTCAATCCAGAACAGCAAGACAAGCCACAGATGGTCAAGATCGCTGTGGGTCCCGGCGGCGGCGAATCCCGCTGGACGGAGTGGACCGAAGCCGTCATGAAGGCGTATCAGAGCCACACCTGGAGCTGGGACATAAACGGGCTTTCGATGCACTCCTACACTGTTGTGAAATGGCCGCCTTCCTATGCGTCGGTGGGTTTCGGAGAGACCGAGTACGCGCAGATTCTCAAATCCACGCTGGAGATGAACGACCTCGTTGAGAAGCACTCGGCAATCATGGATAAGTATGATCCAGGCAAAAAGGTGGCGCTCGTTGTGGATGAGTGGGGTGGCTGGTACGCGCCGCTTCCCGGCAGCAATCCTGGATTCCTGGCACAGCAAAATAGTTTGCGCGATGCAGTGATGGCGGCACTGAACCTCAACATTTTTGCGCGGCATGCCGACCGCGTTCGCATGGCCAATATCGCGCAGATGATCAATGTGCTCCAGGCCATGATCCTGACCGACAAAGAGAAAATGGTTCTCACGCCTACCTACTACGTTTACAAAATGTATTTGCCATTTCAGGATGCGACTTTCCTTCCAGCCACTTTTGACGCTGGTACATTCACACATGACGGCAGCACTCTTCCTCGAATCGACGCAATAGCAGCGAAAGATAAAGCGGGAAAATTGTGGCTCGCGATAACCAACGTTGATCCAAATCAGTCCGCTGAAATCGAACTCACTCTGCCCGGTATGAATGCCAAATCCGCGGCAGGGGAAACGTTGTCTGCACCCAAGGTCGACAGCGTAAATACCTTCGACGCCCCCAATACGGTTGTATCGAAGCCTATTTCTGCGAAAGCGCAGGACGGCAAGCTGAATCTCAAATTGGAGCCAAAATCCGTAACAGTCGTTGCAGTCGAACAGTAAAGCTAGATCGCACTCCTAGACTGATGCTGTTTCAAGAAAGGGCTTCGATGACAAGCGTGAAATGGTTCGGTGGGATTCTAATTGCGATTGCGGCAGGATTGGCTCCTCAACTCGCCGCGCAAGTGCAAACAGATGTGCCGGCGCCTGTTGTCGGTGCAAAGCCCGTGACGGTCGAACACATTAAAATTCACGGGACGACACTCGAAGGTAATTTGGAAGGCGACGCAGCTGATCGCGACGTGTTTGTGTTCCTTCCACCCAGCTATAGGCAAGAAAAATCTCGACGCTATCCTGTCGTCTATGCCCTGCACGGCTACTCGATCGGCGCCGAGCAGTGGACGCGTGAAATCCAGGTACCGCAGACAATCGAAGGCGCCTTCGCGCAAGGTGCGAAAGAAATGATCGTAGTCCTACCCGATTCGAAGACCCTGCACAACGGTTCCATGTATTCGAGTTCCGTAACCACCGGCGATTTTGAGCGGTTCATCGCACACGACTTGGTCGCGTACATCGATGCGCACTACCGTACGATTTCGAATCGCCAAAGCCGCGGACTCGTCGGCCACTCGATGGGAGGTTACGGTGCTACCCGCATTGGCATGAAGCATTCCAATGTGTTCGGGAGTTTGTATATCATGAGTCCGTGTTGCTTATCCCCCCGGCCACCCGTGAATCCGGAAATCGCAAAGAGCCTGGAAGCAGCCAAAACACCTGCGGATTCCGCAAGCCTGTCGTTTTTTGCTCGCGCCACGCTAGCCTCAGCTGCAGCATGGTCTCCCAACCCAAAGAATCCGCCGCTCTATCTCGACCTGCCCACGAAAGAGGGAGCACCACAGCCGGACGTTCTCGCGAAATGGGCTGCAAACGCGCCACTCGCTTTCATGGATCAGTACATCGGAGGTCTCCGCCGGTATCGGGCGATCTCACTGGATGTAGGTGACCAGGACGGTTTGCGAGTCGATACCGCAAAGCTCCACGAAGTTTTAGATCAATACGGAATCGCGAACAGTTTCGAAGTTTATTCCGGCACGCACACAAGCAAAGTGGCCGACCGCTTTCAAAATCATGTGATGCCGTTTTTCAGCCAAAACCTCTGCTTTCAAGCGAGCTGCCAGTGACTGCTGTCCACTCGATGATGAACATCGCGCCGTAATTTTATTGCTGCCCCAAACGATTGGCCCTCTGGGGAGCCCGCGGGGTGCGTCTAGTGGTGGCTCTACTTCGCTTCCTTGACGATCGCCTCAGCGGCGTTCCCAGCCACCACCCAGCTCGCCGACCCGGCCACTACGGCTTCGTCCTCAAACCACAGAAACCCAAAATCATCGATGCACTCCGGAAAATCCGGCTTGATGATGATGTATCCCGGAATCACGGCACCCGGAATGTAGGAATTGTCCGCGCGATTGTTGCTGTAGGTCATCGTCTTCGACACCGTTCCAACTCCAGCCACATACGAAGTGCTGGATACCGGGTGCGTCCCGAGAATGTAGTTGACCGCGCGAAGTGTGTATTCGGGGCTGACCAGATCCGGAAAGGTCTTGTGCAGGAAATACATTCGGATGGCCATGTCTACTACGGCGCCCGAACCGCCCCACGTGCCGACACTCGGCGGAACCCCAAACGGGGTAGCGTCCAGCCGCTGATTCAAATCCGCCATGTATTTCTTCACTGCTTCGCGCATTTCATTCTTCCCGTCGGCGTCGAGATAAGGCAAAGCCCGCACGGCGCTCCAACCACGCGAATCCAACTGTTGCGGCGTGATCATCTGCGGGAACAGTTCTTTCAGCCGAGACTTATATGGCTCGGCTCCATTCGTGGCGATGGTCAACTCCAGCGCCGCTGCCCACTCCAATCCGGGGCCAGATCCTCCACGTGCCGGGACGGCCGGGACAGTTGTTTGCGCGCCGGTCGTGCTCGTGCTTGTCGGACGGTCCGTACTGCTCGCTGCGTTGCCACCGCTTTGCGCGCCAGAGACCGCGCCCTGCGACGCGGCCAGTACACCACCTCCCGGCGCGCCTGCCGGAGCAGCTCCGCCTAAGCCGCCGCCCGCTGAATTCTGCGTTGGATGAGCCTTCTCATCGTTCCAAGCTTTGATCGCAGTATCCAAGCAGTCTTTCGCTAACGCGTCGTCCCATCCTTTCAGCGCATCCGCCGCCGCAGCCAGCGCAGCGATGGCGTTCCACTGGAAAAAAGGGTTGTTCGTGGTGAAGATCCACCGATCGTCCGGCCTGCCGGAGTGGTCACCTTGCGTTTCGTTCGCGCCGAGCTTCGGATCGTAGATGCGACCGTCCGTTTTCGAAGCGCCGTCGCCCACCTGGGTGTACTGCCGCAGATCTGGTTCGTGAGTGCCACGGATGGCGTGGCCGATGTTGTGGAACTGCGCCAGGATGAGCAGTGCGCCATGCTTCACCTGCTGCACCGTATCCGGCACGCCATCGGGCCGGTGCATCTCTACCTCACGTGCGCTTTCATCCACCGTGAGCTCGTCGTATGTGAGATGAAATTCGCGATACGCCAGCGCCAAGCTCTGAATCACGCTCAGTTGCGCCGGTTCTTCCAAGTCGAAATCCCCGGCGTCATACCACCCGCCCACATTCATCCCTGGAATGTGATCGCCGCCTTTGTACTTCCCATCCGTCGCTGTGGCTTGGTTCCAACCGTCAAATTGTTCTCCAACCACCGGCGCCATGCGCCCGTCGTCAAGGTGCGAAGCGCCATGCCACACCCGGTATCCTTCGCGAACCGCAACGTGATCCATCTGCGCTGCAAGATGGTGGTCCAGGCTGTCCTGCCAGATCTCTGCGTAGACGTCGTGCGAAATCGGAAAAGGTGCCGTGCGCTGGCCTGCATACTCGATTACGTAAAGGCCGGGTTCTTTCACGGAGGTGAAGTCGAATTTCGAATACATGTACCGCAGCCACGGCGTCGCGGGCGTAATCGCACTCTCGAAAACCTGTGCGTACGATCCGCTCTGCGTCAAGCGCAACACTCGCGCCGTCTTCGGACCGTTGTATTTCGGGTCGAGTTCGAGCACCGCCACCTTCGAGAAGTCTGGCGCATAACCCACCTGGCTGTGCGCAATCATCGGCGGCCGCGTCCAGTTCGGGATCACGTCCGGACGGATGTGCCAAACGATGGCCCCTGTGGTTTTGCCGGAAGGAATCAGTGAACGCAATACAAACCAACCGTTCTGCGCGCGGTCGCGCCCATCGAACAGCATCAGGTTGGCCGTATCCGAAACCACATTCACTCGGGCGATCGAGTCGTCCACACCCAGGGTGATGTTCTTTCCTTCTGCAAACGGCAGCGGTTGTGTGTATCCCTTGGCCTTATCCCAGTCTTCCAGGTAGTACGCTTTGGGGGGTTCACCCGCTAAAGGCAAAACTTTCGTCATCGCGTCGTTCGGCGTTCGCGGGAAGAAGCCGGCCTGGGTTCCATTCACCATGTAAGCCTTGCCCATGTAGATTGAGGGCAGGAACTCCAAGTTGAAGCCCGCCCGCCCCGCCAGTTTTTGCGGTAGCGGCTTATCGAGATTGATGCTGACTTTCACCCCGCCCGGCTCCGCTGCCACTTCTAGTGTGTAACTGAAGTCAAACGTCGGGAATGCGAGGTCAGCAGTAAGCCGGCTATTCGCTTTGTCGACATGGCGATCTTTGAGGGTTGCTACCAAGTCCCACTGTTCCGGCGTTGGCATCAATCGCACGTCGCCGTTGGTCGCAATGCGCTGGCCGTGGAGAATCATCTCCATGGCCGTGTTCTTTTGATCTACGAAAACGGGATGGTATGTACTGTCGTAGAGAAAAACGCTGAAACCTTGAGTGTCGAGGTAATTTTTTTCGGTCACCTTCATGGAGAAATCTGCGAGGGAAAAGCCTGAGGCCGAAATCAGAACCAAGAGAAAGCAAACGATTCGCGTAGGCATAGCTTGGGATTGATATCGCTCCTTTAGCCCAACATGATAGGGCATGCAGACCGACTAAGCGCGCCCGATCTCATGCAGCGTCTGCCCAGCCTTCCAACGACGCCACACGTCGAGTTTCTGCTCCGCCGAAACCCCAAACCGCCTCCCTTGTTTCATAAACACCACCTTTGAAAACTGCTTTATACCAGATGGTGTTGCATCGAAGAGCTGGCACGCGTTACCGGACATCTCTAACAATGTCGGCCCAGTCAAATACTTTTTGAGCGTACTTCTCCGTTCACTCCGAAGAGTGGTCTTCGTTGTACTTCTTTGACCTTGCATCGACGACCACGGCACGCTGGTAATCTTTCGGTCGGCTTCAGTCCGACCCAAACATCTCTTCGATCAAAACTTCGACCATGATTAGTAATTCAGACTCCCTTTTCAGGGAGCGGGATGCCCCATCAAGTGCACGACGCTCTACTGCACGCCATGTCCGGTACCGAGCTGTCCCGCGTACGAACCGAACTCGAACGACGGCGAATACTCACAACCATTCCGCCACATCCAGTACAACCGAATCGCCAGTTTTCGCCCCATTGCTACCTTGGCAATGCTCTGGTGCCGGCGTATGGCCAGGTGGATGTACCGACGTCTCCAGTCGGGATGGCTACGCGCCGCCGCTTGGGCCGCTTCCACTAACAAGAAGCGCAACAAGGAGTTACCCTGCTTGCTGATGTGCCCCAACCGTTGCTTGTGAGCACTGGAGTCCTCACTCGGAATCATCCCTACGTAGGCGCCGATCTGCTTGCCGCGTTGAAACCGCGTCGGAGTTCCGACGATCAGCACATAGGCGAGGGCTGTAAGCGGACCCACGCCCGGATGAGTCATCAGCCGCAGAACCTCGGGTCGCTTCCTGGCTTCCTGCTCGACCGCGGCCGTCAGCTCTTGAATCGTCGGATTCATGCGGTCCAGCAACTCCAGCAACTCTTGCCGGCGCCGACTGGCCCAGGGAGCTAACGCCAGCTTTTCTAACTGCGCTCGCCCCTGTTCGCTGAACAGTTTTTTCTTCCAGCGATAGCCCTCGTTCATCGCCAGCGCCTGCAGTTGATTCATGATCCGCGTGCGCATCTGCACCAACCGATGCCGGTGCCACAACAGTTGTCGCAAATCCCGATTCTCCGGATCAGGGACCCAGATTTGCGGAAAGTTATTTTCCCGCAGTAGTCTAAGTAGAAGGAGGGCATCATTGCGGTCAGTCTTCCGCTTCTTTACTCGCTTCGCTTTAATCTCTGCGGGATCGCCTATCCAAATCTCGATACCTAGTTCCGCCAGCAGTCGTTCGAACCAGCGTGAATATCCGGTTGCCTCCATTCCTACACGTACGCGGATTCCTCGCTGCTGCAGACCCCGATAAAATCGCTCTGCTCGTCCCTCACTGTGGTTCAGTTCTTGTTCACCACACTCACCAGTCTCTTCGTCAAAAAATGCAATCGTCTGAAAGCTCGGGTGGTAATCTACGCCTATCAGTAACATGTTCGGGTCCTTTCTCCGAGCCTATGGTCGTTCAGCAACCAAAGTTTACTCGGGTCGAGGAGCCGACATTGTTATGCAATCATGTGCCTATGGCCAATCGATTTAGCGGTGCATTCGCCGTATCCCTTACAAAAATGTCGCCAACCCGATGCCGCCAATGAATAGCCGCAGAATCCAACTTGGTTCGAATGGTGGAAGCGCTTGCCTAGTCCCGAGGCGTCCCGGGTAGGACTTCGTATTCGGCAGGAGTGCGAGAACCACAAGGAAAAGGCCAACGAGGGTCTCAAACATCGCTCTCTCCACAAGCGATTTCGCTGTCTCCATCGATTTCTCTTTTCATGCCATTCAGGAGCGGAGCATATCACCGAGCAGAATATTCGTTATCGAAACGCCGAAATTAAAGGGAAACTAGGAGGCAAGGCCAACTCCCTGGTAAGTTTGAATGTATGACGCGCGGGAGGATTGGATGCTATCGAGGCGCGAGGTTCTGATCACAGCGGCGGCGGCAGGTGCGACAGCGGCCATTCGACCGTGGACTACCGAGCTAGCGTCGGGAAGTGTCGTGGCTACGCGCTTCGACGGAAGCATGTCGGCCTCACAGCCGACCACGCCTGTGAAATTCGACGTGCCGGCGGGAGCGTGTGACTGCCACGTGCATATTTTTGGAGATCCGCAGCGCTTTCCGTTTTCACCTTCGCGCACCTACACGCCGGAGCCGGCCTCCATAGAGGAAATGCGCGCATTGCATCGGACGCTGCACACGGACCGCGTGGTGATCGTCAATCCCAGCGTTTACGGCACGGATAACTCTTGCACGCTGGATGCGGTGAAGCAGATTGGCTCGAGCGCGCGGGCCATTGCGGTTATCGACGACCAGACGCCCGATAGCGCGCTTGACGAGATGGATCGCGCAGGCGTACGCGGCGTACGGATCAACCTAGAGACCAGCGGACAAGCCGATCCAGGGGTTGCTCGTCAGCGCTTCAAAGCGGGCGTTGAAAGCATCAAGGGCCGCAAAAACTGGCACATACAAGTGTACGCGCGACTGTCGGTGGTTGAAGGAATCGCAGACCTCATTGCGGCCGCTCCGATGCCGGTCGTGTTTGACCACTTCGGCGGAGTGAAAGCGGTGCTGGGCGTTGCGCAGCCGGGCTTCGGAACGCTATTGAAATTGCTGCAATCGGGCACGGCTTACGTCAAGATTTCGGGCGCGTACCGAAGTTCAACACTTGCGCCGGACTACCCGGACGTCGTGCCGCTAGCGAAGGCGCTGATTGCGGCGAACCCGCAACGGATTCTGTGGGGCACGGACTGGCCCCATCCGTCCCAGGTGTCGGGGCGGAAAACGGAGGTTTCGCCGCTGTTTCAGATCGACGACGGGCGCCTTTTCAATCAGTTGGCCGTTTGGGCGCCGGAAACTGGCGTGCGCACGACGATATTGGTCGACAATCCTGCAAAGCTCTACGGATTTTGAAGCCGTCGTGACTCAGTTAGTGAGCGCCCCTTCCGGAAGTGTTCCCAGATAGATGGTTTTTACCTCGTTCTCGAGGAGCGTTTCGCGTGTTAGCAGTTCCTGTGCTAGCCACTGAATCGCCGCTGTAAGGTGTGGTATTCGGACGATCGTATTTTCGCTTCGCCGACAGTTTTGGCACAGTTCATCGGCTCTGATGGCGGAATTAGCAAAACGCGAGAAGGAACTCAACAGCATTAGCGAGTAGTTGCTCGACACGAACGGAACCGGTTTGGACGCGAAGCTTCACGAGATGCAGCAGTTCGTACAAGAGCGCCTGCAGGACGTGCGCGGGTTGTTGTTCGCAGACGTTTCGAGGGCTAAGGCGGAACTGTCGAAGCATTGCACGGCGATCACGCTGACGCCGACCGCTTCCGGCTTTCGAATCTCCGATGATTGGAACCTATTGGCGGACGTTTGGATGGTGCCGGGGGCGCGGCATGGACGGAACGTCTCCCGATCCGATTCGAGTGGTTGGCGGCATGACCGAGTGGCCTCAGTTGGAGCCGCCGCGGAAGGGAAGAGGCGGACGTCGGCCAGGCGCCGGAAGGAAACCAAAACACCTCAAGCGACTCGCGATGCAGCCGATTACCCTCGCCGAAATCATCGCTCGCCGGCATCCGTTGAGTGCGGGATTGACCCCCGAGGAGTTCGAGACACTCGAGAGCATCACAAAGAAGCTCGCGGAGTCTTCGCCAGATGGTCCCAGAAATCAAAAAGAATCAAACAGGGCGATGATCTAGCTGTCGACGCTGATCGGCCAATCGCTTCATCGCCCTTGTGTGTACATCCATCGCTCGTGTATAGAGCCGAACCGCGGTCGCTCTCTAGATTTTTGGCAACCCCGTCCGGGTGGGCGCCCCGGCCTGCCCCTACCCGGTTTGCGAGCAGGGCCTTAGCGGGTACGTTTCCCATCCTTATCTTTACAGTCGGGGATTCATGGCGGTAACCTCGTGTCGAACCGCAGGGCCCCTGCGGTCAAAATCGTCGGCTTCGTTGAAGATTCATTCCAACTTACGATGGCTCTCTGCCACTGGTCTTTGCGGACTAGTGGTCTTTGCGGCTGTGGCGTTCGCGGCGTTATTGGAAATTGAGGTAAACGGGCCGATCTACCAACGCATCTCTCTGAGCAAAGACCTGATTGCTGCCTACGTGCCGCCGTCGGAGAGCCTCCTCCAAGCAGCACTGATCTGCGGCATGATGAGAGAGGCGTCCGATCCTGCGGAACTTCAGCGATACGAAAACCAGTTCGAGGCCGCGCGGAAAGATTTCGAGACGCAACATGCCGATTACATACAGCGTGTACCGGACGGAAAACTCAAAGACTTGATGCGCGGCACGGCTTATCAGTCCGCCGAACAATACTTCCAGATCGCACGGCAGGCATACATTCCGCTGATCCTGCGAGGCGATCATGAAGAGGCCCAGAAGGTTCTACTCTCGCGCCTGAAGCCTCTCTACGACAAACATGCCGCAGCGGTTGAGGAGATCGTGGGAGTCGCCAGTGAGCAGGCTCTGGATGGTGAAGCACTGGCTGCGAGGAATGTACGACTCTACACCGGAATCATGGCCGCTTTCGGTGTCCTGATTCTGTTGGTTGGAGGATCGCTCTCGTTCGCGATGGCTCGGGGAATTTCCAAACAAACCGAAGAGCTGCAGGCGTCCCTTGGACAACTGCGGGCGCTTGCCGGACGATTGCAGAGCATCCGGGAAGAGGAGAGAAAGAGAGTTGCGCGCGAAATTCACGATCAATTGGGCCAGGCTTTGACGGCCATCAAGCTGGACGTGAGCTCGTTGGTACGGGAGTTGCCAGAGGAGCAAGGAAAAGAATCACACCGGGTGCCGTCGATCTTAAAATTGGTGGATGAAACGATTCAGACGGTGCGTCGAATTGCAACGGAGTTGAGACCTGGAATGCTGGATGATTTAGGGCTCGTTGCCACGATTGAATGGGCTGGAGAGGAATTTCAGGCCCGCACAGGAACAAAGTGCAGTTTGGAACTTCCTCAAGACGATATCGTCGTAGATCAAGAGAAGGCGACGGCCCTTTTTCGCATATTTCAGGAAACCTTAACGAACGTAGCGCGGCATGCAGGAGCAAATGAAGTAAGGGCGCGACTTGCCGCAGAAGATGGAAACGTTACTTTGGAAGTCCGTGACAACGGCCGAGGCATCCACGAGGCAGAGCTTCGTAAGGGCGGATCGCTTGGAATCCTAGGAATGCGGGAGCGAGTCGCACTCCTCGGAGGTGATTTGAAGATCACGAGCAGCCCCGGAGATGGCACCTCGGTGCTAGTGCGGATTCCGCAGGGTCCTGGCAACTAGGGAGGAACGAAGCCGATGATCAGAGTCCTGGTTTCCGACGACCACGCCGTGTTGCGTGCGGGGGCGAAAGAGATCGTGCTGCGGGGCTTTCAAGACGCCATCTGTGGGGAAGCAGCGAATGGGGAGCAGGTTCTCGAGCAGGTGAAGAAGCAAAAATGGGATTTAGTTATTCTGGACGTCACGATGCCGGGACGGAGTGGCGTTGAGATCCTCGGTGAACTGAAGCGCCTGCAGCCAAAGCTTCCGGTCTTGGTTCTAAGCATGCATCCCGAGGACCAGTACGGCAAGCGCATGTTGCGGGCGGGTGCTTCCGGCTACATGAACAAAGACGTGGCGCCCGACGAATTGATCAATGCAATTCGCAAGGTGCTGGCCGGCGGCCGGTATGTCAGCCCAACACTGGCTGAAAAGCTGGCCATGGATTTGAATACCAGAGACACGGGCCGGCCGCCGCATGAGGCGCTGTCGGAGCGGGAGTTTGAGGTACTGCGTATGATTGCCTCAGGCAAAACAGTAGGCGACATCGCAGAGGAGATCCATTTGAGCGTCGCCACGGTTAGCACCTATCGCGCTCGGATCTTGCTAAAGATGAGCATGAACACTACCGCCGAATTGATTCGTTACGCGATCGAGAACCACCTGGTGGTTTAGGGCCAGCCCTTCACATCCCTCCAGCTTCTAACCGCAGTCATCTCGTCAGAGGGAGCCACCGTCGAGCTCACTCCTTTCACATCCGCCAGTGCTGTCGTACAAACAATGACACCGTCGCCACGAGTAATTCGACGGAAGAATCACAGCTTCACGGATAGCCTCCGGCGCCCTGAAAGGAAGATGCTAGCGCTATGAGAGTACTAATAGCGGATGATTCGGAAGTGATAGTGCAACGTCTGATGGCGATGCTGGCGCACGTCAGGGGTGTGGAGATCGTCGATCAAGTTGGCACCGTTGACGAAGCCACGGAGGCCGTGCGGAGGCTAAAGCCGGATGCGGTGATTCTCGATATGCAAATGCCAGGCGGGAGCGGAATTGACGTGCTGGAGAACATGAAAAAAGACCGGCTGATTTCGACGGTCATCGTGCTGACGAACCATCCGCATGCGTCATACCGCAAGAAGTGCCTTCAAGTCGGAGCAAAATTCTTTCTGGACAAGTCAAACGAATTTGAAAAGGTCGGCGAACTGCTGCAAGGGCTGATCCGCGACGCGGATTGCGAGCCCAAGCCGGGCTGTCGCGACCGCGAGGGAGCGTAGAGATCAGGCGACGCAGCAGCTTTTACGGATTCACCGAAGCAGAAGTACTTGGAAAGCTGTCAATCATGCACTGAGAGAGGTAGGAATGTCATGCCTGTCGTGTGGTTCTAACAAGCAGAGCGAATTTTCCGCCGAGATGCTTATACATTTCGGAGGACTCAAGAATCTGGACAAACCCGGCGTCTGGGTATTTCCGAAGCTGTTAGTGTGCTTGGACTGCGGCTTTTCGCCACTCACGGTTCCAGCACCCGAACGGGCATCGCTAGTCGCCGGTACCTCGGAAAAGGAACGACCCTTGAGGCGGAAGGTGGACGATGGACTATCTCCGCAAAATTGAATTAGGCGAGAAGTGAAATGACCGTTAGCCTAGAGGCTGTTAACCAACCGCGTTCCCGAGACAACGGCTTTTACAACGGCAAGTAGTTGCGTTGCAGCATTTGCTTCACTTAGCTGTGTAGTCACGTAACGAGGTCTGTCTCCTTCGGTCCGAGCTCTGTAGGGTGACACCGCCAAAATTTCGCGAAATCAGAGCGCCCAATCAACTCATCCGGCCAGTACACCACAACACCTTGCCAACAATTCGCCAGCCCGATCCTGAGGCCAACGAGACGGATTCGTACTCTCGTTGGTCGGACACTAGCGCAACCGTGTGGTCGAACGTCATCAATCGCGAAACAAGAAGTCCCTTCTCGGCGCTATGAGCTACCACAACCTTTCCGATTAGCTTCCCATGGTCAGTCTCTGAGGTATCAACGGCGATGATGTTGCCGTCCAGGATCATTGGCGCCATCGAATTGCCTTTGACTTGAAAACAGACTGTGGTGTTCGGATTCGGACACCAGTCGATTGGCGCCGCCCACATAGAATCCGGCCGGATTTGCTCCAAATCAGTAGCCAAGTCTCCACCAACGCCGGAAGTCCCCGCGTGTACGGGTAGAAAGGGGATAGCAACAAAATCAGTTTCTCTTGGTACTGGCACCTTTTTCCGGTTACCTGCACGGACAATCAGGACTTTCGCAACTCGGTTCTCCCGCAAGCGTAGGCGCGCTGCGGGAAGAACCCGCATCACGTCCTGGGTGCGGAGACCCGTCAGCCCCCAGAAGTACCAGCAGAGTGGGTCACCGGCCAAATTACCAAGTTTGATGTAAATGTTCGCAGGCACTTTCTGAAGCCCCCGTTCCCAACGGGAGACGGCCATGGCCGATGTGCCGATTCGTTGCGCAAACTCGAACTGGCTGAGTTTCAGGTTATCGCGGAAGGTCTTGATCTTCAGGGACCATCCCGGTATGCCACTCTTATCTCTCATGCCCATGTCCGTTACTCACAGAGGCATAATACACGGTCTCCTAGTCGTCAGCCTCTCCGCAAGCGAACTCTCGTCTTTCTGGGATTGTACGCCCTAAGCTTCGCTGGAATTGGAATTGGGACTGTGCCAGTCCTCCACTCAGAAACGGTTCGCCCTTAACGATGGCTTCTACGGCAGCTATCAATTCTGCGACAGCATCCGTCTTCAGGAGGTAACCCCGGGCGACACTCAATGCTTCTTGCACCACTTCGGGATCGGATTCCTGGCTCATGAAAAGTATTTTGGAATTCGAAGGACGGAGGCGGATGATTCGTCGAGCCGCTTCGATACCGTTCACACCTGGAAGACCAATGTCCAACAAAATCAAGTCCGGTTTCAGTTCTTCCGCTTTCCGAACTGCCTCTAGGCCATCTGAGACTTCACTGATGACTCGCAAGGTTGGTATTTGCTGGAGCAACGAAACGACGAAACGTCGCCAATCGTCGAAATCGTCTACAACCATGATTCGAATCATCGACATCCCTGACACCTGGCAGTTAGACGCCAGATCCCTTCTGGACGGTGTGCAACGGTCCAACTTCTACCTAATCCGTTACACCAGTCCTGTCAATCTGTCAAGACTGACAGGACTGTTATAACTGCATGTCAAAGCACGTGGTCAGGTAGTAACCCTTTTTGTTTTTTGGGATGGGCTTCCGCTTGCGTATACGGGATGAGAGTGCCATCCTCCCGAGCATGTCAGCCGCCGATATCGATATCCCTTGCAAATCCTGCGGTTCAAACAACCGGAGCAAATTTAACGGGGAAATTGCTATTCATTTGCCTGGATTGAAGAATATTGACCAGCCGATCGTGTGAGTATTTGCCGAACTCGTGGCGTGCTTGGATTATGGAATCGTGGAATTCGCCGTTCCAGAGGCTCAAATACCTCAACTTAAAAGGGGCGACACCGCTGCGGCAGGATGAGTCGCCACATGGACAACGTCTCACAGGAAACGCGATCGCGAATCATGGCCTCGGTCGCCAAACTGGAAATCTAACGACCGAGCTCACATTTGCAAAGGCGCTTCGCGGGGCCGGCATTCGAGGTTACCGAAAGCACTGGCCGATTCTCGGGAAGCCGGACTTCGCATGGCCTTCACGCAAGATAGCGGTTTTCGTCGACGGTTGTTTCTGGCATGGATGTTCCAAGGGCAGATCAATTCCCACATCGAACGTTTTGTTCTGGAGAGCCAAGATCGAAAACAATCAGCGCCGAGATCTTCGCGTGACTCGTGCACTTCGTCGCCAAGGCTGGAGAGTGATTCGGATCTGGGAGTGTTGTGTCAAGAGCGCCTCGGCGGTCCATCGTATCGCTCGCATACTCGATAATTCCGAGTAGAGCCGTTAGAGAGCGCCTGGGACTACTGAGCCCGAAGTTTGGTGTTACAGTTCGCGGCGATGAAGCCGTGTATTTTTTGTCACATCCCCGCTGATTCCAAAGAGGACCTCTTTCCACGGTGGATCCTCAAACGTGTAAAGACAGGTGTTCCGCTTTACCGGCAAATCGGCGAAGACCCACCGATAATAACGGACGATCAGGAAGTCCGGCTACCTTGTGTTTGTTCGAAGTGTAACAACACCTGGATGAGCCGCACGGAAACCACTGTGTCACGGACGCTCGGTCCGATGATCGAAGACATCGCCTTCACGCTTGATCGCCAGAATCAGCAGACTCTGACGGAATGGGCTCTCAAGTGCGCGATGATCAACGACACCGGTGCTCCTCACCCGCGTTATTTCACTGACGCCGAATGCCACACGTTTGGGCAGAAACGGACGATTTCCGACCGGACTCTAGCGTGGGTTGCTCGATTTACAGGCCGCAGCCTAGATTCGAATGGTGTCGACTTCACGCTCGTCGAATCGGTATCGCAGGAACCTCTTGTCCGCGGCCACGTTTACAACATCATGGTAGGACACGTCGTGATCCAGGTGCTCTCCTGGCCCCGAGACAGCGCACTCCCACAAAATCATTCGGTTTCGCGTGGCGGACGGACCATGGGACCGCTTCCGCGGTTGAAACACGCGCGAAGCTTCACGAGATGCAGCAGTTCGTACAAGAGCGCCTGCAGCACGTACGCGGGTTGTTATCCGCAGAGGTTCCAAGGGCTAGGGCGGAACTGTCGAAGCACTGCACGGCAATCACGTTGACGCCGACTGACTCCGGCTTTCGGATTTCTGGCGATTGGGACTTGTTGGGCGGACGTTTGGATGGTGCCGGGGGGCCGGCATGCTCGCTTCTGCCACAAGCTAACTTCCTCGTCGAGGTGGCCGCGTGAAGCGCGCCATCATATCCACAGCCTCTCGATTTCCTAAACAAACCAACGCATTCGTTCGGTTGGCGTCAAATCTCACCTTGCGCGAGGTGGCGGCATGAGTCCTGTCCTTACGCAGGTCACTATGAATAAAGGAGCGAACGTGTCGATCAACGTCCATCAGGCGGTGAACCGTCACCGTCCGGTTGATTAGGCTACCCGCCCTCCCGGAAAGCAGGGAGTTCGAATAACTCATCATGGTCTGCCATGATCGGGAGATGCTTGGTGGGCAACACCGAAGCGATGAAGTGACACGGGGCTAAGCGAGTAGGGTGGACACGGATTAGAGATCGACGACCGAGAAGGCCCGGTCTAACAATAGCGCGCTCCTGCGCGAGCGCAGCGGTGTGCAAGGAGGAAAAAACAAAGACTCTTACAGGTAAATAAAGATGAAAAGACACTCTTGACCATAGCCGGCCTCGTTAGAGATACCGCGTTAATCGTCAAGTGGCGGGGGCCGAACCAACTGAGTTAGGGTGCGCAGCACAGCTACCGGGATCCGGAAGAAACTCAAAAATGAAACGGCCGATCGCTGCGTCAAAAGGTCTGTCATTGGCGATTTGGCCCCCATCGGATTGCGTGAAGCTCAGATTGCGTAGGCAGGAATCTATGGAATCGCGACTGACGCCTCGTTTGAGCCGATACTTTCCACACCGTTCGAATCCACTGCGGTCGTGACGTAATAGTACTTCCGCCCGGACTGCACCGTTGCGTCCGTGTAGGTCGTCGCAAAGCTCAACGAGGAGTTCAGCTTTGTGTAGGGGCCACCCGAAACGGTCCCACGATAAATATTGTAGCCTGCCACATTCGAACTGCTAGGGTTCCAAGACATCAACACCGAAGCAGCAGCCGGCAGAGTCACCTTGACCGATGCTGTGTCAGACTTGGTCGGATCCGCAATGCTGGTTGCCGTTACCGTGTCGGTTCCGGCCTTAGCGGGCGCGGTATAGTATCCAGAAGATGTGATATTGCCCAGCGCTGTTTTCCACGTCACTCCCTTGTTGGTAGTCGTGCCCTGGACGGTTGCCGTGAACGGAAGCGTACCCGAAGTAATCGACGATGCTACTCCCGGATTAACGGTCACCGAAGTGACGCCAGTGGAGGTGGGAGCTGCCGGTTTGGCGCTGACCTGGGCGGAGTTGGCGCTTTCTCTCGCAGAGACTACCGCCGAGACCACGTAGAAATAAGTGACCCCATTCGTGCGACCGACATCCGTGTAGCCCTGCCACGTCGGGGTAGCGATCTGCGTGTAAGGCCCGCCGCTCGTTGTGGAGCGCTTCAGCTGATAGCTCGTAGCGGCCGTAACGGGCGTCCACCATAGGGTGACCACACCATTTCCCGGCGTAGCCGTGAATCCCGCCGGGACAGCTGGACCTGCACTCGGCTTAGCACTAACCTGAGCCGAGTTGGCGCTCCCCCCACTAGCGTTTACCGCCGAGACCACGTAGAAATAAGTGACCCCATTCGTGCGACCGACATCCGTGTAGCCCTGCCACGTCGGGGTAGCGATCTGCGTGTAAGGCCCGCCGCTCGTTGTGGAGCGCTTCAGCTGATAGCTCGTAGCGGCCGTAACGGACGTCCACCATAGGGTGACCACACCATTTCCCGGCGTAGCCGTGAATCCCGCCGGGACAGCTGGACCTGCACTCGGCTTAGCACTAACCTGAGCCGAGTTGGCGCTTTCCCCACTAGCGTTTACCGCCGAGACCACGAAATAATAAGTGGTCCCGTTCTTGAGGCCGACGTTGGTGTAGCCTTGCCACGAGGGGGACGCAATCGTCGTGTAGGGCCCGCCGCTCGTTGTGGAGCGCTTCAGGTGGTAGCTAGTGGCACCACTCACTGCCGTCCAGACTAGACTTATTTGGCCGTTTCCCGGGGAGGTCTTTATTCCAGTAGGTGTTCCGGGCGTAGCGGCCGCTGGCGCCTGCGGAAGTGGTTCGGCTCCGTTCGAAATCTTTATGCCGCTAAACAACTGCATTATAGATAGCCCGATTAACGCACACATTAAACTGGTTTTGTTATGGAAGCCAACGCTCATGGTGGTGAGGTTATTGCAGAAATCGCGTGAAAATGAACTGGCGTAGGAGGCAAACTTAGGACAGGTGCTGATCCTGGCCAAAACTAGGCGACGAGGCCAGGATTCGCAGGGCTTTGTCGGGCCGTCTCTTCCACCCTCTTGCGTTGAGTAACATCCGCGACCATGCCTACGATGCGCACCAGCTTGCCTTGCGCTGTTACCGATGTGATCGTGCGCTCGAGAGAGAGCGGTCAAAGGCGAACACCTTTCCCGCCTCCGAGGCCCGCAACCGATCAAGTGTTGATTCTTGGTTCAGTGCTTGGAGCTGCGGGCGCTACCGGGGCAGCAAATTCGATGGCCGGAGCGCCAACCGTCGGCTTAATTTGCCGCAGAACGTCCGCCGCGCCCGGCTCGACGGCCAGGAGCGTTAGATCCGTATTCCCACGCCGCCGTCTGCTACGGAAGGTTGGTTCAGGCCGACTACCTCGCAGGGAAACTCTTCCCCAGTCTCGCCAGTGTTCGTTCCAGCAGACCAGGCGATCGCGCTACGCCGCGCGGCGGCGCCGGACAAATGGTGAAACTTCTCATGGACGGCCAACAGATCGGTACTAGAACCAGCGAAATACAAGCCCAAGGCCCCGAATGAAGATAAATGATGGCTAAACAACTCAAACCCTCTCTGAACCGCCACAAGTCCGTCGCGCGCTCGAAGAACGATTGCTGTCTGGCCTGCAAGAACAGATACTGCGTCCAGACGCGGTCGAATATGTTCTCGACAACTTCGAGGATCAATTGTTGAAGGCTCTGGACAATCTTGGTGACGAGCCGGGCCAAATGCAACGACGCAAAGAAGAGCTGGAAAGGGAAGTCGGAAACCTAGCTGATGTAGTGGCGAAGGGAGACTTCTCGCCGGCGCTGCGGGCGGCCTTGGTTTACCGCGAGCGCGAAATCGGGGACATCACGGCCAAGCTGCTCGAGTCTCGCCCAGATTCTCTTCGCATTAAACTTCGCAACATCCGGAGCTTCGGCACCACGAACATGCGACAGATTCGAGAGATCGTGAATTCAGATGTCTCTCAGACGCGGGCGCTGTTCGCTCGACACATCGACAGAATCATGCTGACGCCCAACGGGGAGCACTATGTAGCGTCCGGAACCTGGGACTTTGTGGGGCGTGGCAGTATCGATGGTGCCGGGGGCCTGGCATGGACCGAACGTTTGCCCGTCCGATTTGAATGGTTGGCCGCTGCATGATCGAGTGGCCACAACAAGAAGCGTCGCGGAAGGGAAGGGGCGGACGTCGGCCAGGTGCGGGAAGAAAGCGGAGCCACCTCAGGCAGCTCGCACCCAAACCGATCACGGCCGCTGAAGTCCTCGCCCGGCAGCATCCGCAAAGTGCAGCACTGACCTCGGCAGAGCTTGCGGCACTTCAGAGCATCACAAGAAAGCTCGCGGAGCCATCGCCAGATGGCCCTGGAAATCAAAAAGAATCAAACAGAGCGATCTTCTGACAGGTCCCCACTGCAAGGTGCCTAATCCTGTTGCGGCGCTTTCTGAACCTCACTTCTGCAGCTTCGTCCGTGTTGCCGGACATTTGCTCACTTACGTTGCCACCAACTGGTGAATTTGGCTCTTGGTCGCAGCGCTCTTGCCACAACTGGAGGCACCGGAGACCTGTGAGCTTTGACAGATGTAAGTTTGCGTCGCCGTTCTCAAAATGTCTCGGTATCGCGGCGTGAAATAAAGGAGACTACCGTGAGCACAGCGAGCGCACCGCAAGTCACCGTCAGCACTTGGAACATCGATTCGGCTCACACCGTAGCGGAGTTCAAGGTCAAGCACATGATGATTACCAACGTAAAGGGCCAGTTCTCCGGTGTGTCCGGCATACTGAGCCTAGACGAGCGGGATGTGACACACTCCAAGCTCGAAGTCACCATTCCTGCGGCAACGATCAATACCCGCGAGCCGGATCGGGACACCCACTTGAAGAGCGCTGACTTTCTCGACGTGGAAAAGTTTCCAACGCTCTCGTTCAAGTCAACCAGTGTGATATGCCACTCAGTCCGCAAACCATGCTCCGATTGGCCCCCTGACGAACTGGAAGTTGAAGGCGACTTGACGATTCACGGCGTCACTCGCAAAGTCCGACTGACCGTGGAAGGTCCGACAGCTGCCGGTAAAGATCCATGGGGCAACACCCGTATCGGTGCCTCGGCAATAACGAAAATCAACCGCAAAGACTACGGACTTGTGTGGAATACCGTGCTTGAGACCGGCGGTATTCTTGTAAGCGATGATGTTGCCATCACCATCGACGCTGAATTCATCAAGGCGTGAGCGGAATCAATTGCCGTCGAGAAATCGCCATTACAGTCGTTGACCCGGACGAGTTGGCTTTGTGGCGGAAATAACGCAATTTGAGGTTCCTGTGCTGAAATGGTAGCTCTTAATAGGTTCGAGAGAGTTCTAGTTTTGCTGGGCCTGCTCATTATTTCGGTGTACGCGGCAGCTCGATTCCATAAAGCGTTCAGTTCCCATATGGAATCGGCTCACCCTAGCCGATGACACAAGCGTAGCCGGGAAGCGACACGAAAGGGCGGGGGCGGACGTCGGCCGGGCGCCGGCAGGAAACCGAACCTTAAGCAACTCGTGCTGCAGCCGATCACCGCCGCCGAAAGCGTCGCGCGCCGGCATCCGCTGAGCGAACGATTGAGTCCGGAAGAACTCGCGATGCTTCATGCACTCACGAAGAAGCTCGCGGAGCCTTCGCCAGATGGGCGTAGAAATCAAAAAGAATCAAACAGAGAGGCCAGGTCGCCGGTCGCGAGCCACCGTCCGACCGGAAACGGATCGTGTCTGTGGGAGCAGCGTCTCGCGAGACACCACCATTGGGGAGAACGTCGAAACTAGTGCTGGACGCCAGCGCAGTTTGGTATGGAGGCAAAGGTGACCGTGTTGACGATTGTTGGCGCGTCATCGCCGTCGTTGCCCACCCAACTCAAATCGACCGTGCCTTGCGGATTTATTAGGATTTGGGGTTCGAACTCTTGTCCGGGTGTGTCAGTGACATTAATCGGCGTGCCGGGGACGCATCAACCGTGACCGGCGTTTTCATCACAACCACCTGATACGGGTTGTGCCCTTCCGGGAACCTTCCAAAAGAGCTGGCACATTGAATTGTCGTGATACGGATCGATAAGAATCGACGCCCGTGACCACGGTCCCCAGGGTGCCGCAGCGACGTTCTGCGGCACTCCCAAGGGGACTATCATTGCGCATCATGGATTAGGGCTAGCCGCGGGGGTTGGAGGCTCTGGATAACCCTGTGGGGTTCTGTTAGGGCTTATGGAGAGCTTTCTTTGGGGTGCCTATATCGGCTTGCTATTCGTTCCGATTCACAACTTCTTCTATCGCCGCTGGGCAACACACGCATAGCGTCGATGCGAAAGCTCGAACTTAAAGGATACGGGACCGCCAACGAGCGAGATCGGAGTTCAAAATGGACCACTCGACACACAATAATCGCGGACAGGCGTCCGACGCACACGCTGGTCACAAGATGTCAGACATTCACGGGAGCCACGACCGTCACGCCGGGCACTCCGTTGCCATGTTTCGCGACAAATTTTGGCTAAGTTTCGCCCTCACACTTCCCGTCGTATTTTGGTCAACTGACGTTCAACACTGGCTTGGGTTACACAGCGCCTTCCTTCCCCGGCTCAAGGTTTATCCCCGCCATCCTCGGAACAGTCGTCTTCGTTTATGGCGGCCTAGTCTTCATCCGTGGGGCTTGGGGCGAACTTGCCGATCACAAGCCTGGCATGATGACACTCATCAGCCTGGCGATCATAGTCGCTTTTGGAACTTCGCTCGCTGCGACATTCGGCCTTTTCGAGATTGACGTTTGGTGGGAACTCGCGTCACTGATCACGATCATGGTCCTCGGCCACTGGCTGGAAATGCGGGCCATTTCCCAGGCTCGTGGCGCGCTCAATGCACTCGCGGCGCTGCTCCCGGACACCGCTGAACGCGTAAAGGGTGCAGACACTGAGTCTGTTCCACTCTCTGAGTTGCGCGTTGGCGACATCGTTCTGGTCCGGCCCGGAGCCCGGGTTCCGGCAGATGGCACTGTCGTTGAGGGCGCTGCCGATGTTGACGAGTCCATGATCACTGGCGAGTCCAAAACGGTACCGAAGGGGGTAGGTGCCAGAGTCATTGCGGGAACAGTTGCCAGTGGCGGAAGCCTTCGCGTCCGCATTACGGCAATCGGGGACCAGACCGCTCTCTCCGGAATCATGCGGCTCGTCGCCACTGCGCAGGCTTCCGGCTCTCGCACGCAAGCTCTTGCCGACCGTGCAGCCGCGATCCTTTTTTACGTGGCAGTCGCGTCTGGCGCGATTACTTTCACCTACTGGTGGTTTTCAGGCGACAAAGAACACGCCCTGATTAGAACCGCAACGGTCCTCATCATTGCTTGCCCGCATGCCCTTGGACTGGCGATTCCGCTCGTAATCGCAATCTCGACATCACTAGGGGCTCAAAATGGTCTCCTCGTTAAGGACAGACTCGCACTCGAACGTGCCCGCAATTTGGATATGGTCATTTTCGATAAGACCGGAACCCTGACCCGCGGCTCCCCTGCGGTGTCGGGAGTCGTGGCTGCGCCTGGCACTACCGAAGACGATTTGATCGCGCGTGCTGCCGCTGTCGAATCCAATTCCGAACACCCACTTGCTAAAGCAATCGTCGCTGAAGCCAAGCGCCGAAACGTGACCCAATTGTCAGCCACGAATTTCGAGGCGCTGGCTGGCCGAGGCGCGAAGGCGCTCGTGGAAGGCAAGAGCGTCGAAATCGGCGGACCGCGCCTGTTGACCGAGGCCAAGGTAACGGTGCCGCCAGAAGTTGAAAAACTGACTACCGCTTGGGCATCAGATGGGAAGACGGTTCTCTATGTCGTTGCTCAAGGCCGACTGCTCGGAGCTTTCGCAGTTGAAGATGAGATTCGGCCCGAATCTAGTGAAGCCGTCACCGAACTTCATCGGCTTGGTATCCGAGTCGCGATGATCACCGGAGATTCGAAGACGGTTGCCGACTCGGTCGCCCGGCGTATCGGGATCGATGAGGTCGCAGCCGAGGTTCTCCCCGCTGACAAGGCTTCGGCGGTTAAGAGCTTTCAGGCAGGCGGCAAGAAGGTCGCAATGGTTGGCGACGGCGTGAACGACGCACCAGCGTTGGCGACGGCAGATGTCGGAATCGCAATAGGTGCGGGAACCGATGTGGCGATTGAGTCCGCGGGAATCGTACTCGTGCGTAGCGACCCTCGCGACGTTGTCGGAGCAATCGAACTATCTCGCGCTACCTACAGAAAGATGATCCAAAATCTCGTTTGGGCAACAGCTTATAACTTGGTCGCCATTCCGGTCGCCGGGGGCCTTTTCGTCCGCTGGGGATTCGATCTCCCCATGAGTGTTGGCGCGGTCGCGATGAGCCTGTCCACCATCATCGTAGCCGCGAACGCTCAGTTGCTTCGCAGAGTGAAGTTGCAACGCGAGACCCGCTAATGGAGAATCCAGCTAACGAGTAGGAAATCTCAGCAGCGCGTGGAGTTGAGACTGGTAGGGACGTGCCCACGCTCGAAGAGGACGATGCGGAGATCGACAAATACGCGGCGCAAAAAGTCAGCGTGAAGGCAACGTTGAAAGGCGACACCTGACCGTGCAATCCGTTGTGGTTCGCCAAAACTACAGCCGACCGTGAAATCAATAACATAGCTTGCTGCCATCTCACCGCCGTTCTGCTATAAATCCTGACCATGTTTCGTTTCGTAGAACTATGCTTCGGAATGGCAATGACTGTTTCAGGTCCGCTAGGCAATGACTTCATCCGCAGTTCAAATTTTCCACTTCGATTCGCACAAAAAACGAGCTTGTCGGCGTCGCGGGATAGGTCTTGATCCCAGGCCTCAACGGCAGCCGAAGTTACGGGTTGACCAGCACCTGTGATCTGGCCTGACGAGGCGTTGATGGGAATGAGCCACGTGCGAATATGTTCTGTTTCGCTCGTAAAAGCCGCGCTTTTTCCATCGGGAGAAACCGAGAGGTCAGCATCCAATCCCGCGCTGGTGGTGAGGGGCTCGACGGCGATGGGTTGCAACGTCCGTGGGTCAACACTCATCCGCCACAGGTTCCGTACCCCGCCGGATGTACGCTCGACGTAAATCGCCTCTCCTGATGGCGACCAGGAGAATCTTATGTCGCTTCCCGAGCCGCCATTGGAACCCTCACTCATCTGTTTCAGAATCTCTTTGGAGACCTGCGATCTGGTTGCCGGTCCATTTCCGTTAACGGGCAGCGTCCAGAAAGTCGGAGCGATTTCCGGCCGCCAACTAGCAGCCCAGATGGATATTCTCTTGCTGTCCGGGTGCCACGCGGCAGACAACAAAGACGCTTAATTTGCGGCGATAGCGCTGGTTGAGATCTCGCGAGGCGCACTTCCATCCAGCGACACCACATAGAATCGCGTACTTCGTGAAAATTGCATGCTTTGGAATAAGATCATCGAGCCGTCCCGAGACCATCGCGGGTAGTATCCAAACGAGGCAATTTTCCGTTCCGAAGCGGCGCCGCGCAGGACAGGAATAACGTACAACCCTCCGCCATCCTGTTCGGAGCGGTAGACGATGTACCTACCGTCCGAGGACCAGTCCAGTTGCCAGTTGTTGTAGGGTCCGTTTGTCAGTGGGACGGGGTCATCGCCCCCCCACATGCTGCACCCAAACGTCTAGCTTTCCCCCGCGGTCCGATGCATACGCGATGGACTTGCCATCTGGTGACCATGTGGCACCGATTTAAAGACCGTCGTCAAAGGTGAGCCGGGTAAGCCTGCACGGAGGATGCGCGCTTCGAAATTCTCTCTGCCGGAGCATCCAGAAGGCTGCCACCCCCGCTTTTGCGCGTGGAGCGGTGTTCTCCTCGCGCCGTTCTCCCCCCTTCAATCTTCTATACGATTTGCGGTGCATCCGCGTAAAAGTGAATCCAAGTTACCGGTTTCCACACTTGACCGGGCATCTGAGCAGGACCTAGCTTTGGCGTGAAGTTAGGCTCACCTCATTTCCGCAGGTTCGAGCATTGGGAACAGATGGCCGAGGCGTCGCAATTCGACTGCGCCTGTGTCATCGGCTTGGGTGAGCCGATGGCACATGGGAACTGACCGCTTTATGAAATCGAGCTGCCGCGTAAACCGAAATAATGAGCAGACCCAATAAAACTAGAATTTTCTCGAACCCATCAAAAGCTCTCATTGCAGCACCTCAAACCTCAAATTTCGTTATTGCTGCCATATGCGAAAACCACCTTGGAAAGCGCATGCGTTGCTGCCGAGCTGCGCACGCGGAGGCAGTTTCTTCAATTTCTTACTATTTCCGCCACCTATCACCACATAGTCGGCTTTCAGCGCGGTCTCAAGTTGCTTCGCAATTATGGTCACATGCTTACGCCACTTTTTCTTGCCGGATCGTTCTAGGCCGCGCAAGCCGAGGTAGTCTTCATAGGTTCTGCCATTTTGGTAAATGAGATGTGCCAACTCCATGGGCTGGAGCATCCCGTCCACGATCATGGCCGCCCCGAGGCCGGTACCTAATCCGAGAAATAACATGCGGCCACCGCGATAACTGCCCAGTGCCTGCATGGCGGCATCGTTGATGATCTTAACTGGACAGCCAAAAGCTTTGCGAAAGTCAAATCCCATCCAGCCGCCACCGAGGTTGTGGGGCTCGCGAAGAGGACAGTCATTGATGATGGGGCCGGGAAAGCCTAGGGATACACAATCGAACTCCCAGTCCCGAACCGATTTCTTGACCTCGCGGATCATCCTGCGGGGCGTCATAGTGGGGCCAGATGGATGTTTTCGCGGCGTCGTTTGCCCAGTGGCCAGCATCTTGACGTTTGTCCCGCCGACGTCGATAACCAGGACTTTTGGAGATTTCGCCACTTGTGCAGACTTCATCCCCGCCCCCTTTACCCTTAGCGGACCTCCGGTTGGTGTTACTGAGCCGGTTCACCGGAACGGCCGAACGGACACTCAAGCGCTGACCGGTCCCATTTACCTGCGTTCGCTGCAGCCTCGTACGTGCTTTTCAAAAACTCAAACAGCATCTCGTCGGGGTTGGCCGAAGTGCGTACTACTTCGTACGGCAGTAGAAATTCCCGTAAAGTGTCATGGTAGAAAGCCGCCGTCGGATGGACAGGGGCATCGCGGAAACCGTCTGGCTCTGGAAACGCGTAGGAATAGAACGCGACGTAATCTATCGACCCACCGCCCGGCCAAAAACCTGCGCTACTCACCTCATGTGAGTAAGCCTCACGAACGATAGGGTCAGGCAAGTGGGGTACGCCGCCAGGATGTGCCGGGGCGCGTCGGCCTGAGAATCGAGTGACCGTCGCAACACGGATCTTCCCGGCAATCTGCGTATAGAGGTGCAATGTTGCGCAAGTATCGCACCACGGCCCATAGGGTAGGTCAGGCCATGCTTCCGACTTTGAAGACGATGCCAGCAAGATAGTGGCTTGTTTTCACTTTCCACAAAGCTAACTTATCGGTACCAACTCGGCCAACTCTCTTGAAGCCACTCGTCCGGGTCAATGAGTGCAATGGCGATTTGTCGTCAACTGAGAATGTAGAATGCGCCGATGCCCGAGTTTATGCAGCACGTCATCCGCGAGCGAGTCCCCCCTCTCCTCGACGGCAATGATATTGTCGGCTTACGTTTTGATGAATTCAGCGTCGATGGTGATGGAAACATCATCACCCACCAGAATACCGCCGGTCTCAAGCGCAGTATTCCACACAAGTCCGTAGTCTTTACGACTGATTTTCGTTATTGCCGAGGCACCGATACGGGGTAAGCGACTGGTGTGAGCCGTCTGGACGAAGTGAGAGTAAATAAGGATGCTGCCCGATGTGGGCACATCTATAAGTGTCCACGAGGAAATAGATGGACACATCCGAGCAGACCGTTCTTGATGAGACACACAAGCGAGAAGCGAGACGGCGGCGATCGGTCGAAGAGAAGCGCCGAATCGTCGAGGAAACGTTAGAAGCAGGTGCCTCCGTCGCACGCGTAGCGCGGCGGCATGCAGTCAACGCCAACCAGGTTTTTTACTGGCGCAAGAAGTATCGCGAAGGACGGCTTGGTAAGAGCCAGCCCAGTAGGCTCCTGCCTGTAACTTTGTCAGACATCTCACGGAGTAAATCTGGGCGAGTTGGTTGCGCGTCGTCGCCATTCGCGTCGATGGAGATCAAGCTCGCCAAAGGGACTCTTCGCGTAGCAGGGAACGTGGACGTGGTGGTGCTGCGTACCGCGATCGAGTGTTTGGTCGGATGATCGGGCTGCCAGCGGGAACGCGCATCTGGATCGCCGCAGGCGTGACGGATCTCCGTCGTGGATTTACGGGCCTGAGTGGAATGGTGCAGACAGTGCTCCAGGAGAATCCGTTTTCCGGTCACGTGTTTGTGTTTCGTGGGCGGCGGGGTGATCTGATCAAGATGCTGTGGTTCGATGGTGACGGGTTGTGTCTGTTCGCGAAAAGATTGGAGCGAGGAAGATTCCTCTGGCCACAAGCGACGAGCGGAACGGTCGCACTGACGCCCGCACAGTTATCCATGTTGCTCGAGGGAATCGACTGGAGGCGTCCGGTACGCAGCTACGATCCGCAAATGGCGGTGTGAAGGAAAAGATTTTTGTTATTTTCCGGCGCGTTTTCATCATGCTGTAAAAAAAGTGCGGTATGTTCGTGTGCCATGGATGCCGCTACACCGCGCGACCTCGATCAACTCGATTCCGAAGCATTAAAGGCACTCATCCTGGCGCTGCGTGAGCAAGTCTTCTCGCATCGGAAACAGCTCGCCACACAACAAGAGGAAATCCTTTCTCAGCGCGAGCAGCTTGCTTCGCGCGATGCGGAAATCGAACACTTGAAGCTGCTGATCGCGAAACTGCGTCGCCTGCAGTTCGGCCGCTCGTCGGAGAAGCGGGAATACCAGATCGAACAACTGGAACTGCGGCTGGAAGAACTGGAAGCAAGGCGAAGCAAAGAAACCGCTGCGGTAAAGGAATCAACCCCGTCGAGCACTGCGGCAGTGCGACCTGTACGGCGAGCGTTGCCCGATCACTTGCCACGCGAAGTGCGAAAGGTTCTTCCGAAGCAAGAAGCTTGTCCGGACTGTGGAGGTAAGCTGAAGCATCTTGGCGAAGATGTCTCGGAAATCTTGGAGTACGTGCCGGCCAGTCTCAAAGTTATCCAGTACGTTCGTCCCAAGCTGGCTTGCGCGTGTTGCGATCGCATCGTGCAGGCTGAAGCGCCGAGCCGGCCGATCGAACGAGGCATTGCTGGGCCAGGGCTTCTGGCGCATGTGCTGGTATCGAAATATTGTGACCATCTTCCTCTCTATCGTCAGTCGCAGATCTATGCTCGTGCCGGCGTGGAGTTGGATCGCTCAACCCTGGCGGAGTGGGTCGGCGGATCCAGCCGGCTGCTCGCGCCGTTGGTGGAAGCGTTGCGGCGTCACGTGATAGCGGCCGGGAAACTACACGCGGATGACACGCCAGTTCCGGTGTTGGCTCCAGGGTTGGGTAAGACCAAAACGGGGCGGTTGTGGACGTACGTGCGCGACGATCGTCCCGCGGGAGACCGCACACCAGCTGCCGTGTGGTTCGCGTATTCACCGGATCGCAAAGGCGAACATCCACAATCTCACTTGAGCAACTTTACCGGAACTCTGCAAGCGGATGCTTACGCCGGCTTTGATCAGATCTATGAAGCAGGGCGCGTTCGGGAAGCGGCGTGCTGGGCGCACGTACGGAGAAAGTTTTACGATCTGGAGGTTGCGCATAAGTCTCCCGTTGCAGCTGAGGCTTTGCAACGCATCGCGGAGTTGTATGCCATCGAGAAAGAAATCCGAGGACGTCCACCCGACGAGCGGCGTGAGGTTCGCAACACGCGCAGCCGGCCGTTGTTGGAATCGCTGAAACAATGGTTCGAGGAGACATTAGGGAAACTCTCGAGAAAATCCGACACGGCCATGGCCGTTCGTTACGCACTAGGACGGTGGGAAGCCTTGCTGCGCTTCTGTGATGACGGCCGGATCGAAATCGATAATAATGCTGCGGAACGAGCGTTGCGGGTCGTGGCTCTGGGAAGAAAGAATTTTCTTTTTGCGGGCTCCGATGGCGGTGGAGAGAGCGCCGCGGCGATTTACAGTCTGCTCGGTACGGCCAAGCTAAACGGAATCGATCCCGAAGGTTATCTACGGAACGTGTTGTCCCGCATCGCGGATCATCCGATCAACCGCATTGAGGAGTTACTGCCATGGAACGGCGCCGCAAGTCTGTCACCCGAAATAGACGAAGCGGCGTAAACAAAGACGCAGCCGCGAAAGTTGGCGTTGGCAGTTCCTCGGAGTTGCCTCACATCGCAGAGCTGATCAACGACGGCGAAATCACGGTCGGCACGCTCGTACCGGTCGGGTGTGTGGCCATAGCCACTGACGGGCACAACAGTCTAGCAATGCTGAAACGCCGAGAAGGCGAAACCCTAGCCCAGTTGCTCACACGTCTCGATCTGGCGATTGGCAAAGCGTTCACCGAAGACGTCTTCACCGACGAGATCAACACACCGCTGAGAAACTCGCACCGCCGATAGCATCTTGAGTGGACGGTAAGAAACAAACGCTTACGATACGGGTGTTGCCCCATGGATCTTTACCGGCAGCTGTCGGGCCTTCCACGGCGAGCCGAACCTTGCGAGTGACGCCGTGAATCGTCAAATCACCTTCAACTTCCAGTTCGTCATCGGGCGAATCGGCGCATGGTTCGCGGACTGAACGGCATATCACCCTGGTTGACTTGAACGAGAGCGTCGGAAATTGTTCCACGTCGAAAAAGTCAGCGCTCTTCAAGTGGGTGTCCCGATCCGGCTCGCGGGTGTTGAGGGTAGCCACGGGGATGGTGACTTCGACCTTGGAGTGTGTCACATCCCGCTTGTCTAGGCTCAGTGTGCCGGACACACCGGAGAACTGGCCCTTCACGTTGGTAATCATCATGTGCTTGACCTTGAACTCCGCCACGGTGTGAGCCGAATCGATGTTCCAGGTACTGATGGCGACTTGAGGTGCTCCCGCAGTGCTCATCTTAATCTCCTTCATTTCACGCTGCGATATTAAGAGATCTTAGAAACGGAGGTGCACGCACTACACCTGTCAAAGGTGGCAGGTTTACGGTGCCTCCAGTTGTGGCAGAGGCGCTGCCGCCAAAAACCAAATTGGCATAACCAGATTGGATATGCCGTCAAATCACGAGTTTTGTGTTCCCGGAGAGCTCGGCCTTCAACGCTTCAGCGTGGAAGAGAAGGTCTTTGATAAATGTGTTGCCTGTGTTTTTCTCTTCGACAAACGACGCCGCCTGTCTGCGAATCATCTCCCGAACATCTTCCAGAGTAAATTCCACTCCTGACCGTTCGGTAAAGTGCGCTGCGGTGTCTCGTACGTATTCTTCGTTGAACTCAAGTTTGGAAAACGGCTCCTGCATCTTCGCCCAGTTCCCGGCAGAGAACTTCCTGCGAGATGTTGAGCGTGCGAAGAGCAGTCCCAAATAAAAAGCCAGAGTCGTTCGATGGATCAGCGACCGCAGGTCAAACAGGGAGCTTCGAGCACAGAACAGTTCATCGTTACATCGGCCTTCTAGCTCAGCGAGTTGAGTCTCAAAGGATTCATCCCGTGTTCCGTTTGGGTGAACGAAAGCGAAATAGCCGTTTTCATATCCTTGGGCTTTCGTGGAAGACGGTCTGGGCTTCTGCCCTTTTTCGTATACCCACACGAATCCCGGCTTCCCTTGTCTTCGCTTGGTGGCGAACCGTTCCAAGTAGAACCGTGGTATGACGTGCGAACCGATTGCCATCTCTCAATTTTAACTCACAGCGACTCGGCAGGCTAATCAGTCGATAACGAAAAACCGAAGTAAAGCGCTGAGCTAAAGTCTCGTATCGAAGCCGGAGGAAATTCAAGCCTACGGGGAGTACCCCAAAAATTACAGTTCTCAGTCACAAACCAGCAATGGCCGGGCACTCAAACCTTCGATGGAGATGATGCCTTAGTGCCTTGCAAGTACTTTCGAATTTCGTCTAGCAGTTCCTCTGATTTCTTGCCAAAGGCGGCTGCTCTTTCAGAACGCTTTTTCAAGAAATCTGCTAGAGCAGTGCCTTCCAATAACTCGGGATGAGTTTTGTCAAACGGGTCAGAGTACTCAAGGCTTAATGGCAGTTCCTCCGTTGCAATTTGCAGTGTACCCGCAGCCTTTACGTAAAGGTCGTTTGGGATGGAAAGAGCTTCCTCATTCCACAACTCAAACGCATCGCGCCACCGCTCGAAAAACTGCTTGCTCCCGTTGAGACGGCTCTGATGGTGTACTTCGCTTTCAGGACCCTCTGTATCGTAGGGTGTATCTGGTAAGCGGAAGAAAGCTACTTTCAGTCGAGCGATTGTTTTCCATAGCTCGGATAATTTCTGAAATTCACTTTCGGTACGAAGCTTGTGGAGAAGTCCGATACGTTCTAACTCCGCCTGCACTTGTCTGGAAGCAAGGTCCAACTGATGCGTAAAATGAGATGTTCAATTGTGCGTATTGCTGCCTCTGTTCTTCAAGCTGGCGCTCGCTTTCTTCTTTTTGGGTTTGAAGTGCGCGGTCGGCCCATAGCTTGCCCAAAAATCCAGACAGCCTAAATACAATCGCACCACCGCCACCAAGGCTCACGATTACGGCAGCCGCAACTTCGAAAACGTCCTTTAGGCTCACGTGCGTATCACCCTGCTTCTCGCTCCAACACCGAAGCGGCGAATCGTAGCACAAGTTAAAGTGGGAGAAACAAGTGGAAGACAACCAGCAGGTGGTTGCCAAAGCGCTGCCCGGCCTTCGCAGCCAAGACGGTGAAACAGGGCAGGCCGGGAGAAGAGTTCGGTCATCCGGCATGTGAAAGCTGTTATGCCGCTCGTACTTTTGGTGATTCTTTTTGTCTCCTCGCGAAGCTATTCTTCCGAACGTCCAAAAAACACCAGATTTACTTCCACTCACGGTGCGTCCTTAAGCGCCTGCGTTTGCAGCGATTCCGCCTCTCAAATTCGATAGGGTTTTGTTTACAAGGGCGCGGGAGCAACCCAGCTGCGTTGCGATCGCTCGGAGTGAGTGACCTTGAGCGCGCAACGACGTCGCCTTCGCCGCATCGATGGCTTTCCCGCATGATGGTACGGATTATGGAGGCGCGCTGCGCATCAATGACCATCTACTTCTCCCGATCGACGAAGAGGGCGAAGAATACCAGGAACTGAGGGCCGCCCAGAATGCCCTCGATACACTGAAGTTCGAACGGATTGACATCTATCGATGGCCGGAATAGCGCGGCCTCCGGCTTTATATCGTACGTCCCGAAGAAATGAGAGACGGCTCTCGGCGATATTCCAGAACTGGAGCTCTGAGTGAACCTATGAATGACTACCAGCAACCCAGCCGCACGCCGAGATATAAATTTAGTGCTCGGGCCGAAATCATTGTCGAGGGTTCCGAGGCCAAACAGCTATGTGACGTGAAGGAATTGAGCCCTATGGCTGCTACCTCGACAGTGTCCGCAATTGCCATCATGTTTTGGTACGGCGGCACGAAGCCAGGCATTTGCTTTCGTCGCTGATCCGGAGGTTATATCTTCGAGGCCGAAACCAGCAGCCTCTCCCGCGTTCTTTATGAACTGTTGTTCTTGCTCTTCGCCTTACTCATGATCTGGATAAGGCGACGGAGGGAAGCTTTAGGGTTTGCGATCGCGGGCCGAACTGCACAGCTCACGGCAGCGAGGACCTACGGAGGCGCAAAGAACAGCTCGATGGATTGTTTGAGCTATCCCCCGACGCGGTGATCCTGACCGACGACCGAAGATTCGTGTGAATTCCTTGTTGACAGGGGTCCACAATCGCAAACGGTAAGGCGATGGCGATGACAAGAAGCGCCAGCATGGTAACGATCGTGTCGCGTCGCAACGTCAAGTTCTTGGTTCTTTACCCAGCGGCTCGGGCTTTCTGCGCGAACCCGGCCTGCTTACCAACTTCCAGTGCCTGTTTGGGATCCAGAAGTCCGTAGAGCTGGATGGCCTTGGCCACCAGCCCGGTCCAGCCGGTCTGATGGCTGGCGCCCAACCCGGCACCGTTATCGCCGTGGAAGTACTCGTAAAAGAGGATGTGGTCGCGCCAGTGGGGATCGCTCTGAAACTTCTTCGTACCGCCGTAGACGGGTCGCCGGCCATGCTCATCGCGCAAGAAGATCCGGGTGAGCCGGTCCGCGATCTCCTTACTTACGTCGAAGAGGTTCATCAACTTGCCCGAGCCGGTGGGGCATTCGATCTTAAAGTTGTCGCCATAGTACAGGTAGAAATTCTGTAGCGCTCGGATAATGAGCGCGTTCACCGGCATCCAGATCGGTCCCCGCCAGTTGGAGTTGCCGCCGAACATGCCGGTGTCCGACTCGGCAGGCAGATAGTCCACCCGGTGCTCCTGGCCGCCTACGTTGAAGATGTACGGGTGCTGCTCGTGGAACTTGGAGAGCGAGCGGATGCCAAAAGGGCTGAGGAACTCGTTTTCGTCGAGCATCTTCGTAAGGATTCTGCGGAGCCGCTCCGGGTTGACCAGGGCGAGGATTCCCCGCTCCGCGACCCCAAGGTGACCCGGTCCCGTGGGATGAATGCTCTCCAGGAGTTCGGGCATCCGGCGCGCGCGCTCACGGAACCAAGCCATCGCGCTCGGAGCGCGCTCCCGCTGCCACTTTTCTAGGACCGTGGTGGCGCACAGGGGTAGGAGCCCCACCAAGGAGCGCACCTTGAGCCGCGTGGCGCTGCCATTGTCGAGCCGCAGGAGGTCGTAGTAAAAGCCGTCCTCCTCATCCCACATGCCGTACTGACCGGGACGGTTCATGCCCGAGGCGATGAAGCAAAAATGCTCTACGAACTTTATGATCATGGCCTCATAGGTGGGGTCGTGGGCGGTGATCTCGAAAGCGAGTTCCAGCATGTTCTGGCTGAACAGGGCCATCCACGCCGTGCCGTCCGCCTGCTCCAGGTGGCCGCCGGTAGGGAGCGGGGCGCTGCGGTCGAAGATGCCGATGTTGTCCAGACCGAGGAAGCCTCCTTCAAACACGTTCTTGCCGAATCGGTCCTTGCGGTTCACCCACCAGTTGAAGTTCAGCAGCAGCTTGTTGAACGTCGACTTGAGGAACTCGATGTCCGTCTTGCCGCGCAGTGCCTGCTCGGTGCGGTGCAGAAAGAGAGTGGCAAAGGCGTGGACCGGAGGATTCACGTCGCTGAAGTTCCACTCGTAGGCAGGCATCTGGCCGTTGGGGTGCAGGTAGGAGGCGCGGAGCATCAGGTCCATCTGCTCTTTGGCGAAGTCGGGATCCACGATTGAGAGAGGGAGCGTGTGGAAGGCCAGGGTCCCAGGCCGCGTACCAGGGGTACTCCCATTTGTCAGGCATGGAGATGATGTCCTGGTTAAGCATGTGGTACCACTCTGAGTTCCGGGAACTTCGATATCCGGCATGGAGCGGGTTGGAGTGGTGCTCGTCCAGCCAGTTGTCACCATCGAAGAAGAAGAATTGCTTGCTCCAAAGCATGCCGGAGATGGCCTGACGCATCACCTTGGCCGCGTCTTCACTCACCGATGGTGGCGTGACCGACTTGTAAAACTCATCGGCTTCACGAAGCCTGTCAGCGAATACTTCAGCAAATTGCTTCCCGAAGGGTTTGTCCTTTTGGCCCGAAGGGAAGAGCCGCAGGCGAATCACTTTGGTCTGACCGGCACCAACATTCATCTGGTAGTGCGCCGCGACCTTGGTGCCCTTTTTGCCGGGGTTCACCGCATCGTGGTTGCCCTGCACGACGCAGTTGTTGATGGCGTCCCTGACGTGGGAGCTCTCGTTCTTCTGCCCGGGGAAAAGCAGCTCGTGGTTTGTTTCGTTCTCGGTGAAGAGCAGCGGCACATCGCCTTCGCAGGAAAGGATATATTCACCCAGCAGCGGATGAGCCATCGCGACCGCGCTCGTGCCCGCCGCAGCCTCGATCTGCGCGAGGTTCGGTTTCCGGGCAGCTCGGTTAGATTGGGCAATCCACGCCGACCAGTCGTTGCGAAACCATAGTGTCGGCAAAAGATGCAGTTCTGCCGCGTCCGGTCCCCGGTTGACTGCCGTGATCCGCACGAGGATGTCTTCCGGACTGTCTTTGGCGTACTCGACGAAGACGTCGAAGTATCGGTCGTCATCGAAAACGCCGGTATCGAGCAATTCGTATTCAAACTCGTTCCGGGAACGGCGGCGGTTCGTCTCCGCCAGGTCGGCGTAGGGATAGGCCGCCTGCGGATACTTGTAGAGATACTTCATGTACGAGTGGGTCGGCGTGCTGTCGAGATAGAAGTAGTATTCCTTTACGTCTTCACCATGGTTGCCTTCGCTGTTGGTCAAGCCGAAGAGCCGCTCCTTGAGAATTGGATCCTTGCCGTTCCACAGGGCCAACGCGAAGCAGAGATGCTGTTTGTCATCGGAAATGCCCGCGATGCCGTCCTCGCCCCAGCGGTAGGCGCGTGACCGGGCATGGTCGTGGGTGAAAAAATTCCAAGCGTCACCATTCTCGCTATAGTCCTCGCGCACCGTGCCCCACTGCCGCTCGCTGAGATAGGGTCCCCACTTCTTCCACGCGAATTTTTCCAGGCGCGTATCTTCTAACCGTTGCTGTTCCGCCGTAAGCATGACTTCCTCCAGGTGATGTACTTCTTTACTTATTCGCTAAACTTCATGGACAATTTCCAGCCAAATCAAAGAAATGCTCTGTCCGAGGCGACAGGGCGTCGGAACGTTGTCTCAGTAGTCGCCCACACTCTCGCACCCTCACCATGGGTGAGCGCTTTTTCGAGCTGATCATAGGCAGCCGGCAAGAACGTTACCGTCAACGGCTGGCTATCGGTCTTGTATTCGCTCTTTAGGGTCCGTTCAAACCCTTGCGCTTCGTAGCAAATGCCCTCTGGGCGTCCGTTGTTATAGAAAAAGGCCAGACCTGCTGTAGACCACCAAAGCACGAATATTCCTGCGCTTGATCATTCCGTCCAAATCGCCCGTCCAACGTTGAACCGGAATGGGTAGAACTGGAACGCTAGTCTCCTGCGAACGGGAAACAACGAAGGTTTCGGCCGCAACTATGGCCAAAATAAGTCCGAAGAGCCCGCACATCTTCAGGATGCGTGGTCTTCTCGTCTGGTGTTTCTTGGGACCAGGCTGACAGATTTTCTCTTTCTTGCCATTTAGTTCTGAGCCTCAAGCAACTTCTCTAGGATAATGACTAGCGGAATAGCGGCGAGAATTGCGGGTATGATCGGAATCAGCACCGAAAGGGCTAAGGCTGCGGACGCTCGGTGATCAGATCACATTTTTAACCTAGAGGCAGCCAACTGCTTGCTACTCCTTGAACGCTGGCGGCGGCCCGCTGATTCTCTTACCTTTGATGTCCACAGTCACTTCGACGCGGTCCGCAATTTTTATGAACGGGATACCGCTATTCATTCCGAATTCCTTGCGATCGAAGGCCATAGTGCCTTTTAGCTCACCGGTTCCCGTTCCCTTGCCGGTGGACGTGAACGTCAACTTCTCAGGTTTAGATACTCCCCTGATCGTAAACGTGCCGGAGACATCGAAGGTGTTCGGACCACTTTGCTCAATTTTGGTGGAGTGAAACGTGATGTAGGGATTGTCCTTCACGTCAAAGAAATCTTTACTTTTCAGTTTGCCGTTTTTCATGCCGCTTCCCGTGTCCACACTCGCCGCGTCGATTTTGATGTCCAACACACCGGTCGAGAGCTCTCTGGAGGTGAACGTAAGACTGGCCTCCCACGTGTCGAATTTGCCTGCGATCGGGACCGACGCAGAGACACTAAAATTCACGACGCTGATTTCAGGGTTGAATTTGAAAACAGGAACGTCGCCTTGTGGTTGTTGCGTTCTAGCCGTTCCGACCAATCCGAATACCGCTAATATGACTATCGCTATAGACAGATAAAATATCTGTATATTGCCAATGCCATTTCCGAATCCCACCGTTTGTCTTTTGTGCCTCAATCCGCACCTCCTGGACCACCACCTTTGAATTCTGTGGCCCCAAAAGGCAGCAAGGCGACCATTGAGCCAGTAAGATGCCACGCCTCCGATCGCGAAGATCCGTTATTTTCGGACAACTTACTATCTAATGCTGCTAGTGCGCCAGAGCTACAAATAACCATGGGACCCGCCTTCACCTCAAATTCGATTAGCGGCGGAGTCGCACTCTATATCACGTGGCGTCAGGTTAACACCTGTCACTTCATGCAGTCTGTTGCTTAGCCGGGTTGCTCGGCGATTTTTTTGCATTGGTTGCCGATGGCCCGGAATCCATCATGGATGTCCTCAGTGGTTTAGTCGTTTATTTCGGTTTGAAAATCGCGGTTAAGCCAGCGACTGCACTACCCTTATGGCACGGAAAGGCCGAACCATTACTTGCTGCGCCGGTTCAATTGCCCTTTGACACCGCTCTAGCCGGACTAGCAAATCATGCGGGCCTTTGTTTTCATGGCGTCGGAACTTATCGAACAAGGGGAATGCCAGAGACGCAGTCTGCATGCATTTGCTTGCGCTGCGCGTTCAACTGTTCTTCGACTTGCCTACGGGATTCCAGTCGCTCGGCGTTTTGCTTGCGGTATTCCCGTAGATCCGCGCCAAGAATAAGAACCAGCGCAATCCCTTCCAGCCAAACCGCGACAAACTCGTAGTTCTTCACCACCTTTACCCAGCAGACTTACATCACAGGTGTTGCATCGACCTGTCGAATGCACCCGGCTAATTCGGGGAGTTGGGGCTTGGAGTTAGCTACTGTTCGCGAAATTTCGGCCAGCCAATCCACGAATACTGCCAAGCCACAGAGACACTCTGATAGTTGCCGCCGAAGCGCACATAGGCTCCATCGCTGTAACTGATCTTGAGGGACTGGTGCTTTTTCAAAGGAACGGAGAACGTCCCTCCGATCCGCGAACTCGTCTGTCGAGTGACGGTGTTGGCAATGCCACCTAAGCTCGTGGTGCCGCCGAACCAGAAATTTCCATCCAGCGAAGCCCAACAATGCAGCTTGCTAAAGTCATAGCTCAAGTGGCCCTCGAAGGAGCCGATCGGACTCTGGGTCTGCGGCTGAGGATTGGGTACGGAATAGGATGCGTTGTTCGTGCTGTAGAACCAGGCACCTCCATAGCCATCGAGAACCCAATTCCCCCAGCGTCGCGAAATACCCAACTCCGGTTTGAGCGCCCAGCGATTGATGCCCCAGTTGACGAGGTGAGTCGGAACGTATTGGCCGGTCGGAGCAACGACGGTCAGGCTCGCTCCGACAAGAGTCTTTTGTTTCCACTTCACGAATTGGGGCAGGGCCATCGCTGGCCCGCCCTTGAGGTTGACCGAGAGACGCAACGTAAGATCCAGCAGGCCCGAGCGATAAACCTGCCGCGCGGTGCCAAGCACATTCCCCTGAAACGTTCCCACACCGTAGGGCAACAGCGCGGTGACGTTTGCCGAGCGTCCCCAAAAACCAAACGAATGATAGTAGCTGACGACCGGTACGCTGTAGGTTCCCGTGGCTCCGGTAATGGGAATCGCTCCGTTGAAGTCCAGGCCGCCGCTAAGATAGGACCAGGAAAAAGTAATCGCGTTGGCACTCTCCGGCGTGATGACATACGCGCGAGGGGCCAAAGTCTGCGCCATCGCGACGTGTCCAATCGCTGTCCCTCCAATACTAAGCACGGTACAAACAACGAGCTGGCGGACATTCATGATTTATGCAAAGCTGGGCTACTGCTTGAATACCAATGGAGGCCCGCTGACTCGTTTCCCCTTGAGGTCCACAGTCACCTCGACGCGGTCAGCTATCTTAATGAACGGAACGCCACTGTTCATACCGAACACGGAGAACTGAACGGAGCTTCCTTCCTGCGAAATCGCAAAAACTGGAACTTGTTCTTGAGCTAGTGACGACGGCAGCATGGCTGATGGTACGAGGCAGAGGGCAGCTAATCGCATGGAGTCCCCTCCCTGACAGAATTTTACGTATCTGGTGAGACTGTAGCCTTGGAGGATCGGATCCCACTGCCAAAAGTGACAGGCCATTCGCTCGTTCAAGAACGAAGGGATTGATCATTCATCGGCGGGCAAATTGCGGTGATAACCTCGAGGTTTCCCATCAGCTATAAGAAAATCCAAGTCCTTCCATGAGAAGGCATATGGAACTGCTTCCGCGTGGTCCTAGCGACATGCTGATCCAGGTCAGCGCGATCAATCGTGGTTCGGAACCGGCCACGGTGCATGTGCTGCCAACGCTGTGGTTCCGCAACAGTGGACGTGGTGGCCGGACACGCCAAAGGCGCAGATTGATAGCGTCAACGCCGAAGGTGCAGTCAACGCGATGGAATTCTTGGACGATTTCCGTAAGCGCAGAGGGCTGTATTACGTGCCAGAGGACCTCGCGGAACGGGATGAGGAGCTGCCTGCGTGGCTGAACTCGCTGTGTGACAAGCAGTACTGGACATTCGAGGAAGCGGATAGGGTCCGCGAACTTTGTAGGATCAGACAAAAAGAAGTAAGCGCACGGGGCGGACCATGGGAACACTTACGCTAATTTTCGATAAGGTAACGCGGGAGATGAAACCGCTGCGACCCGACTAGGATTCTCGCGGAGACTTGGGATTGGTACGATTCCGCTAAAGACCGGCTAACGACAAACGAAGGCTGGTCGACTCAGACAGGTGGCGCGAAGTATGCCACGTTAGGGGCTGTCTACAAGAAAGAAAGAACCCACGCGGATTTTGGAGGCAAGTATCGCCTGCGAGGCATTTCGATTTTGACTGAAGGAGTCGGCTCAACCCAGCCATGGCTCGGCCAACGAACATCCGCGGCATGCTATTCGTTAGAGAGCACGGCGTATCGCACGGTCCTATCTCGGGGAGCTGACCCAACGTATTTCGGCCCGGCTGGGCTCAAGGTGAGAGAGTTCGACGTCAAATCGCAGTTCAGTGGCCAAACTTGCCTCGTGTACGCCCTCATGAACCGGGCGGCAGGGACTTGAAAGCAGTGCGGAAACTTGGTGCCAACTAGGGGGGATATATACCACCCGGCGACTCACACGGAAAGAAATGGCTTGCCAGAGCATTTCCACGGGCCCAATTGACGTTCTCCATTTCAGTTCTGCTCGCCCCGCTGTGGCGCATCCTGACGCTACCGCGTCAGCGTAGCCTCCTATTTGTCGAATTTACCCTCGATAGCTACCGACGCCTGAACGGAGAAGTGAACGATGCTTCCTTCTTGTTGAATTACGAAAACAGGACTTGTGCTTGAGTCAATGACGGAAACAGGGCAGACGCTAAGAGGCAAAATACCGCTATCGGCAGATTGCTCCGTTTGAACTTTTCTCGCTTCATCTATGTTCCTCCTCAAATTGGCGGCTTGGTTCAGCGGCGTATACTTCCGCTCCGGGCCTAGCAATTTTAGGCAAAGCAAACGCGGGGCGGACAGGAAATGACAGGCGAAAGTAACAGTGTGCCTCGTCGTTTGACCCGTTTGCAAGGGCGACCCTACGCCGTAACCCCGGCGAGACTCAAAGGAACGGGTTGTACCTCAAGTCCATCCCGAATTGGTTTCCGGTGCTATCGCTCAATGCGACGCTTCAACAACAGTCTTTTTATTTCATCCTTACCCAAAATCTCAATCAGTCCTTTAGCAAAAAAGAACGGAATTAACACCACGAACATAAGCAGCATGGTAGCGAAGACATCCCTTGGGTCCGCTACCGTTTCGGAAAAGCTTGCGGCAAAAGACTGACCGTGCCGGACCTTGACCAATGCTTCCTCAAGAAGGTGGCAGACCATTAGGATGACGGTGAAAAGGGCAGAGTTCCAAAACATCGAATACAATAAGGCTTTCCCGGCAGCTTTCTTTCCGGCATGAAGGATTTCTCCCAACCACATGAATTTTGCCAAGATCACCGCATTGATAAAGGCAAAGCCAAACTTCGCCGAGTAGTTGATGTGGTATTTCGCAAGGACGATTTCACGATGGAGTGTAAAGACGCTTAGTAGTACCCAGATGTATATAACGGTTATCGAGAGCTTCCGCAATTCGTCGAGCGCGCGCTTTTTCCAGCCAGATTTTTCTTCATGCATCATGGCGAGAGTCCTTGTTTAGGAAGAAGGTAAGCAGGCCGCGCCTCTCAAACCATTCCTTTATCCGCTCGGAAGATATGATACTCAGTTTCCGCAGCCGCAGTTGCCCACAATCTGTTAAAGCGTCAGATCAAGTGTAAGGACGAATCGCAAAGACGGGTTTTCCTGCAAATAATGTCATGATGTCTATTCCGTCGAACGCAAATGGAGCCGCTGGGATAGCGGGAAGAGGCACGTAACTCGCATCGGCGCTTTGGCGGTGGTTCGCCACACATTTTGATGATCTGTCGAATCGCGAGCGCGGCTTGAGCGGCAATCCATTCCCGATTCGCACCTGGTGCTCCAACTTCTCCGATAATCTCCTCTGGCATCAAATCCTCTCAGAATTCCGCAGCTTTCCTGCTCGCAAAGCGTACGCCTCAGCCTTTCTAGTTGGGTGCCGGCGCGTTAGCAATAGATGAATGAACGTTAGCTGATGCCGTGATTCTGGTGCGCAAATTAGAGAGAGTTTTGTTCACGAGGGCGTGAGAGCAACCCAGCTCCGCGGCGATTGCACGAAGGGAATGTCCTTGGGAGCGCAACGAGCTGGCCTTCGCTGCGTCAATGGCCAGTCGGGGACGCCCGAGGCGCTTCCCCCGCGCTCGCGCTGCGGCAATTCCAGACCGCACCCTACCTCGAATCAGCTCCCGTTCAAACTCTGCGATGCTCGCGAAGATCCCGAAAACTAGCCGGCCATTCGGCGTCGATGTGTCCACACCCTCATGCAAGCTGACGAAGTGGATTCCGAGCGCGTCGAACTCGCAAAGAGCGTTCACCAACTGTCGCAGCGAGCGCGCAAATCGGTCGTAACGGTACACGAGCACCGTGTCAAACTTCCGCCGCTTCGCATCGGCGAGCAATCGATCGAGGGCAGGGCGTCGCTCTTTCGCGCCAGAAACACCAGCATCAATAAACTCTTCGCCAACATCCCACTTCCGTCGCTGGCAGTAAGCTCTAAGTTCTTCGAGCTGCATAGCCGTGTTTTGTTCGACGGTCGAGACCCTCGCGTAAATTGCGATTCTCATACGACTTCTCCTTTCCCAAAATTGCCACCTGGATCGGTCAGCTCGCTTCTTCGAGGTCCATGCGCAAGTGCATGATCTTGTGTTCTAGATCACTTGCTCTGTGCAGTTCAGCATCAGAAAATCCCTGAACGCAACGTGAGAATCGATGAACCCCCGACTGAGAAACGACAACGTTCATGATCTTTGTGTTGAGATTTTTGGGGAGAGAAGTACTAGGATTTGTTGTAGACATTTCGAAAATCGTCCTTTCGATGTGTTTAGGGGCGTCTCGGTGTTCTCGCACCGCGGCGTCCCGTTTTTTTATTTCTATTTCTGCTTCTTCGGCCGCCCCATGGGAATGTCCACCGCCTTCAGCTTGGCGACCTCAGCTGAGGTCCAAAGTCTGACAGCACGACCATCTCGAATCCGAAGCTTCGGCGCCGCTACGATCTTTCGACGAATCCATTCCTGCAGCGTTGCGCGTGTGATGCCTACTTCCTCTGCAGCCTCGGTCGTGTTGAAGAGTTTCGGACTCACAATTCGCACATTACATAAAGTTCTTGCATATGTCAAGAGAAACATGTTAAAACCTTGCGATGGTTGATGAAGCACACTTTCCGGATGTGTTCGAGGTTACGTACCGTTTTGCTGACAACCCGCTGCATTGTGTCGCAGATACCGCTGCTAGGAATCTCCTGAGGGAGCAGGATTTTGGGTGGCGACCCTGGGTTGGGAAGTATCTCGACCAGCGACCCAGAACTGCCGACAGATGGCGTGAAAAATATTGGGACGGGCTCGCACAGTATCTCGAACAGTTAGTGGATTCAGCCCTGTGTCCTCAGTTTGCGGACCTGCTCGTCGGCTACCTGCTCGTCACCGAAAACGAATCTCCTGGTCGAACTCAACATCCCTTTGTGACGACTGGGATCACGAGAAAAACTTCGCTTCCAGTGTCTCTTGACGCCAAGAGTGTTAAGCGGCTGCGTCGCATCCTGGGACCACTGCTGACTTCTAAGCCTCAACGAAAGACTTCGTTACAATTTGTCATCAACAGTATTTTTGTCGAGAAATTGGTCGAATCCGGAATTTCTCGTAAAGATGCTTGTGAATATCATCTGCCGAAAATCTGGGCGTCTGTAGGGATTAAAGTAAGAGAAAGCTTTTCTGCATCCGTTCTACGGATGGATCGGCGTTACCGGCATAAGACTTAGGTTGTCCCCACTGTCCTCCCCTCTGGATTGCCTTCCTTAAAATTTGCTGGCAGTCTTAAAAAATCATTGCGGTAGATGCCGCGTTTTTTAAAACGTAAAAACTGCATCGCCGCGTTGCAGTCGAGCTGGTCGGTAGTTCACCCGCAAATGCGGAGTCAGCCAGCAGGAAAGGTCTTCAAGTGCGCCTTTGCCTATTGCGTCCGAGTGTGTCTGCTCACGAGTATCGTCGCGACGCGCGTCATCGCCGTCACACGCACATCAGCAAACAGGACGGCGACATTCTGCTCAGTCGCGGCTTTGCGACGTGGCTTGATGAAGCTCGCGGCGTATTGCAGTTGGTTGGAGGTTCTAGATTCTCGCTTAGAGGGGCATCGACCCGACACGGTTCGTTCCTTGCTGCCGCGATCCAGCGTCGAGAGGCCTGGGCGTTGGTTCTCAGGAGTGAAGTACGTGGATGGAAGGAGGGCTGATGGTGAAGTACCCAAATCTGACGTGGGCTATCGGACAGCAGCGGCTTGCCCACTACGAAGTTGCCGAGCGCGTCTTGATCGATCGGACCCGGTTCTCCCGATGCTTGCACGGAGCTGGGACCTTTGCACCTTACGAGAAGTCCCGAATCAGTGAGGCCTTGGGTTACTCCGGGGAATGGCTTTTCTTAGAGCCAAGACCTCCAGTACGGAAAGCGCAGTCGACCCGAACGAATGATTCGCAGGTAACCGGCGAGCCTCCGGGAAACGTTTGGAAGGAAAGGCTCTCCTAACGCCTCCGGGTACGTACTGATCATCTGTAAACAAAACCCTTAGAAATTCATGTCCACAACCTACTGATTCCTATGGGGCCCGATGCGACCTATTGCTGTATTTCAATGTTCTGTTTTATTTACGCCTTGAGACGATTCTAATTCTTAGAAAAGTGGATGAGGAGGCTGTACGGCAGGAGCCGGCCCGAAGCCGTTGATATTGCACCGCGATTGAGAAGCGGAGCCGATCTAGTTTCTTAGACTGGAGATTTGAAAATGAACCTTGATGCCACAATAGCTGGAAATCGCGTCGACTCAGCACAGAGATGGCTCGCAGCGAACAACGACAAACTGGACGATCCACACATCGCGTCGACGCTCGTCAACCAGTTCGGTGTCACTACGGCGATAGCAACCCACCTTGTAAGCATGGAAAAACTCGCCAGCCATAAACGTTAGAGTCGAAATCCAAATCAATTTCAGTTGTTCAGAGTCTAGAGCAGCTCACTGCGCGGCAAGGAGAGCTATATGGTCGTAAGAGACAGAATGTTCGTGAAGGCATTCGAACAGGGGAGCGTCGAAGCGGAAGGAAATGTTCGTCAAGCGTTGGTTGAGTGGATACGCAACAATGCGGAATTCAATCTATTGAGACCGACCGCTTCGGAGTGTCTCGAAAAATTTCCTCAGTTGAGCTTTGCAGTGGTGCAGCGCGCAATCGAGGAGGTTAGGCAGCCGAAACGGCAGGCCATTATCTACTTCATGCGTTGCCTTAGGATCGTTGGGCCCAAGCCTCGACGAAACGAATATCAGGAGTTGCCTTTGGATGTCCGAAAGGAAGTCGATTGGGTGGTCAAGCTGATGTGCGATGAGTTGCCCAAGAGACCTGTTCGCGTCCGCCGTCGGAAGAGGGTTCATGAAAGAAAAGGCTAAGGGAAAGAAAGACGCGAAGCTCACTATCAAACAATCGCGACTCCTCAAGGCATTGCCGACCTCAAAAACGGTGGCTGAGGCTGGTGAGAAGGCGCGGGTTTCTCTTGTCGCCAGTCGGCTCACGAATCGTTTCAAGCGATCGCCGAAAAGGCGCCCGAAGTGCTCGAACGGCTTGGTTTAACGTACGAGCACGTCCTTGACAAATGTTTACGTCCGCTGCTGACCGCGAACGAGACTAAGTTCTTCCAGAACCAAGGAATTGTGATGCAGCGCGAGGAGGTCGAGGCGCTCGACATCCGCCTCCGCGCAATCGACACGTGGGCGAAGCTCGCCGGTGCCTACTCGGCGCAAAAAGTGAACGTAGGCGGAAAACTCAATGTGGATGTGAGCCATGTCAGCGACGCAGAACTCGACGAGTCCATCACCGACCTTCTTGGCGGGGCTCAGTCGGAAGCAAAAGCTTGAACTACGCGCACGCCTCGAAGAGAGGGAGCGCCGCCGTTGCGCCACGGACGCCGAGTATTGGCTCTTCAAGTACGCGCGAACGAAGGACGAGCACGATCCATCGCAGGCCGCGAAGCCGTTCCCGGACAGGGAATACATCCGCGAGGTTGTGAGGTTCTGGCTCTCGACGCGAATGAATATCGTTGAGAAGTCTCGGCAGATGATGTGGCAGCTGGATTCTGTGCAGCCTCTATCTTTGGGACGCGCAGTTCAAGACGAACCGCCTGAGTTTTCTCAGTTCGAAGAAGGAAGAGGACTCTGATCGCCTTATTCAGCACTGTTTACACGGTGTGGGGCAACCAGCCAGCATTTCTGCGAAGCGCCTATCCCGCCGTGTACAGCTTTTGCCACCTCAAGTTCTATCGGCCCGAGACTCCGGATTCCCTCCCATACAGCGAACTCTGGGGTATCGCGCAAGGCCCAGACATCATTCGCCAACACGTGGGCAGCGGACTGTTCATTGACGAGGGAGCATTTCAGTCCGATCTTGAGTCGCTGATCGGCGCCGCAAAGCCGATGCTTTCAGGTGGCGGCCGACTGGATATCGTTTCGTCGGCATCACCCGGCTTCTTTCAGGAATTGGTGGAGGACCGAGTCAAGTGAAAGGCATCGCGAAGCGCACGACAAAATTGGGCTTCAACATCCTCCGGTTGCATTTTTCCTGCGACCCGGACAAAGACCCTGAGACGGAAGCCGGCAAACGCTGGTATGACGACGCACGCCGCGGCATGAGTGACGCTCGTTGGCGTCAAGAATTTGAGATTGATTACGGGGCCTTGGGCGGCCAGCGGGTGTTCCCCGAATTCGAGGAAACCCTACACGTTGTCCCAGCTCAGTTGCCCATCGATCCCCTGAGAATTACGACCTGGCTCGCTGCCGATCCTCATCCGCGCACGCCACACGCGTTCGTGTGGGCATCAGTGAACAAAGAGGGAGACATCGCGGTCGTTTGGTCCTGGTGGCCGGACAAGAACGCCGTCGGTGCCGGCGCTGAGCTTGCCGAGAAGCCGCGTCCGTCGATCCCTGAGTGTTGTGAATACCTTCGCAAGGCCGAACGCCTCATCGTCAAACCGTATCGCCGCCTGATGGACGTGGCTGGGAAATCTTTTAACGCGAGTGAAGAGCAGGATTACTTTGAAGCTTTTCGCACCGCAAAAATGACCCGTGAAGTTTCGGGAAAGATCACCACGACTGATGTTGGAGTCAGCTTCAATCCCGCCAAGAAAGACATCGGCAGCGTCGGCTATGAGCTGATCAACCAGGCACTGAAACCTCGGCCGGTAAACTTGCCCGACGGAACGATTGTGAACCGTCCGCGGTTAACGATTTGGGGGCGATGCGGCGACAACGATGAGCTGGTCTACCAGTTTAAGACGCTGCGATATCGCGAATGGAAAGGCCAGGTGACGGATAAAGACGCTCCGGAAGAACCACAGGACAAGCGTCGTCACTTGCTGGACTGTTTGAAATACATCTTTCTCGACCGACCGCGGTTCGTCGATCGTACGCCTCAAGATAATTCCGATCAGGATTATCACAATGTGGTGATTGCCACAGGAGCACGGTTCTAGAAGGCATTCGGTTGATGCGCGGGGCTGCTGGGCCGCGGCGCAAAGTTCTAGTTTCTGACCTAAAATAAAAAGGGCCGCGGTTGCACGCGGCCCGTACTTACGGAGAAATTGGATGACTGATAGTAAATCTGCATTGTCAGGTATGTCAGGGGAAAAGCGCGATCCAGGATTTGTGAAATTGCGGCGCGGTCTGCTGCCACACCTTGGTCGAATGTCTAGCAACGCGACAAAGCTATACGTCTGGCTGCTACTAAGCGCCGATTGGAGGAAAGGGCCGATGCGAGGCTCCGTCGTCGCGTCATTTGCGGACATCGGTCGGGACCTGCGGGTTAGCTCGAAGACTCTTCAACGGGCCGTCGAGGAACTCGAGACGCGAGAGAAACCGTTCATTAGCGTTGAGCGTGCGGCGAATCAGTACGAACTCACGCAAATCAGAATCTTCCGGTACGACTCTTGCGACGACACTTCTGGTGTGGACAAATCTGACCACAGCAACTCGATTGGTATGGACACTGCTGTGGACACTGCTGTGGACAGTGGTGTGGACAAATCTGACCACAGCGATGTCCACAGCAACCGATCTAACTCACTAAAATCAAAAGATTTGCGAGCCCCTAAGAAGTTAGAAGAAGTTAAGAATATAAAAAGGGAAGCAATGGACGCCGTACGGCGTCGGTTTGACGCCGAACTCCACCCATCCGATGACGATTTAGTTTCAAAAGTAAAACCCAAAACCTCCTTCGAGACAAAACCAAACCTCTCCGAACCAGGAAAAGCGAAGCTGCAGTCCAGAATCGCGGACAAGATCGCGAAGAGCAAAGAATCCTACGCTGAGCACATCACTTCCGAATTAAGCGAGGGACGACCGCATCCGTTTGGAGATGGCAAGAAGCGGGCCTTTGCCGAGCTTGGTTATCACATAAACATTCGAAGTGCTGACGTCTCTTGGGATTTTGTTTTCACGGCTTGCGACGTGTGCGACGACAACCGAGGAAAAGGAATATCTCCAGGAAATCTCTGTTCGAAAGTGATTGACGCGATCAGCACAAAACGCGAAAGCGATTTGAGAGACGGGGGAGACGGCGGCGGGTATTACTGGCCGCCCGATTTTCAGAAACATCGCGATGCCCTTCGTGCGCGCGAGCGGCTCGCGGAGGAAGCGGCTCGGGCTCAGACCACCACGTCGAAGACCTTCACTCGGGAGGAAGCGCAAAGATTGGTGGACCGGAAAGAAGCTACTTGGGTGGACGATCGAAAAGAACATATCCGCCTAATACCTAACGGCGCGGAACCAAAAGCGCGGGCGAATCTAGGAGGTACCGCATGCGCACGATGATCGACTATCGTCATGAAATCGGTCCAGCCGCTTGGCTCTTGGTGCTTTACTGGCAACATTCGACGCCGACGAACGATCCGGACTGGTGTCCGGTAGCAAACGGAGAAAGGGTTCTTGATTCAAATGCGGCCAATAACCTCAAGGTGAGCGTCCGAACCGCCATCCGATGGCGCCTAAGACTCCGGGACTCAGGGTTGATCTACACCGAGCAACTAACCGGTGGCGGATTTCGGATCGAGTTGCTCCGCTTCGATCAGCCTGACGTGCCGCAGCGATCTACCAGGCGGCCGGCGGAGATGTGGCCAGACATGCCAACGCAGGTGATTCAGTAGATTTTGTAGTCGGGAGGAAGTTCTCCCGGGGTGAAAGGGAAACTCAAAAAAAAGGGGAAGGAGAATGGGAACATGAGTGAGAACAAATGACGGAAAAAGCGCGAGAGAGAGACTGGGCTCGAAACTGGACCCGAAGCTTCGTGAATGGCTCGATCGAGTGATAGTGCCGGCGATAGCCCGGGAGTACGTCGCAGAGCACAAAGGTACCGAGAGTGTTGCCGTCTCACCGCAGGATGTGCGAAAGTTCAACTCGAACGACAGGCTTTCGGCCGAGGGGATTCAGTGAATCAGCTCCGCTGCGCCATCTACGCTCGTTTCAGCAGTGACCGTCAATCCGCCGTCTCAATCGACGATCAGATTCGTAAGTGCAGGGAACACGCCCGTCGCGAAGGATGGGCGGTTCTCGATGAACACGTCTACGTCGATGAGGCGATCAGTGGGACGACTACCACGCGGATGGGTCTTCAACGACTCCTGAGCGCTGCTGAGCACGCGACGCGCGCATTCGATGCCATCCTGATCGACGACACGTCCAGGCTCACTCGAAAACTCGCCGACGCGCTTAACTTGTACGAACGTCTTACGTTTTCGGGAGTGCGTTTGGTTGCAGTGTCCCAGGGCGTCGATTCTGACAGCTCCCAGGCAGAAATACTCTTCGGGCTGCACGGCCTGATCGATGGCGTCTATTCCCGCGAGCTTGGCCTGAAGACCCATCGCGGAATGCAGGGTTGCGCATTGAGAGCAATGCATACAGGGGGTCGCATTTTTGGATATCGGAGCGTGCGTGGGGCGGACGGCGTAAAGCTCGAGATTCACGAGAGCGAGGCTGCGGTTGTGCGGCGGATGTTTGAACTCTACTCCTCCGGCCGATCGCTGAAGAAGATCGCCCATTTGTTGAACGCCGAAGGCGTGACCTCGCCGCAGCCGCATAAGGGGCGAGTCAGCCAATCGTGGTGCGTCTCGTCCGTTCGACACATTCTCCGAAATCGCCGTTACCAGGGCCAAGTCATCTGGAACACTAAGCGGAAGATACGAGTACCTGGGACTGGTAAGCGCGTCTATCGAAAGCGGCCGGAATCGGAGTGGATTGTGGCCTCGGCGCCACATCTTCGCATTGTCTCCGACCAACTCGTTTCCGCTGTAGGTCGAAGATTTGAAACGACTCAGCGTCTGTGGGGCGACGGCAAGACTGGCCTAACGCGCGGTGAGCAGAAACAGGTCTATCTATTTTCTGGGCTCCTGCGTTGTGGCGAGTGCGGCGGCAGCATCACGCTCGTCGGTGGGCGTGCCAACAAATCGCGGTCAGAGTACGGGTGTTCACTTCATGCCCAGCGAGGTTCAGCCGTTTGTGGCAACGACACCGTGGTCCGCCGTGATCGGATGGAGACTCAGCTCCTCGAAGGCCTACAGCGAAACGTGCTTAGGGAAGATGCGGTCGACTACGTAGTTGCGGCTCTGCAAGAAGACCTCGAGCGCCGGCATCAATCTCTCGACACAGAGCGCGCGGCGTTACGTGCGGAGCGACAACGGCTCGAGGCGGAAGTCGGCCGTTTGGTCGAATCGATCGCGGCTGGTGAAGCGTCAGCGGCAGTCATGTCAGCGATTCACTCGCGCGAAGCAAGGTTGCGGGCGATCACGGACAAGTTGCTGGAACCGGGTCCGGGTTCGTTCCAAGAGAAGCTCGACGAACTAAAGGCCTTCGCTTTAACGAGACTGAGCCAGATTAGGGCGTTACTTTCGCAGCCGTCGGAAGTACACGAGGCGCGAGCGCTTCTTGCGGAACAGTTCGGAAAATTGACATTGGAACGAGCTGCGGACGGTTTCAGGGCCACCGGTGAGATCGATTTCTTCGGTGATGAAGCGCTTACACGCGTGGGTGGTGCCGGGGGCCAGAATCGAATGTATCCGCCTCACCTGTAATCGACTTCCGAATTGAGGTAGCCGCATGAAAACCGAACTGCTACTGGTGTGCTCATACACCCCGGGAACTCAGGTCGAGTTGCCCTGGATGGGATCTCCTTGGGATGTGCGGGCGCGCATCGAGGGGCAGGCTACGCAGCAGCAATACAACCAAATCCAAACAGCCAAAACGAAGGGAGAACAGAACAAATGTCCGTACTTTTAAGGCCTCAGCGGTCACCCAAATCCGGCCATGTAAGGTCACCTGAAAACCGGCCATAGCAAAGCCCGGGACGTTGACTCCGAGAGGAGCCCTTATAGGCTCCCTCGGCATGAGCAACGTCTTGAGCGAAGAAAAGAAACAGCAAGTTATCGCACTGGGGAAGCTCGGATGGTCCTTACGGCGCATCGAGGAAGCCACCGGTGTGCGCAGGGAAACAGCGAGTGGATATTTAAAGGCAGCCGGAGTAGAGGTGTGCATTCCCGGGTGGGGGCGCCGCGCGCCGGCAAAACCGGCCATACAGGTGACCACCGACTTTTATGCGGCTTTTTCGCAAAATTCGGAGCCGCCCAAGAGCCCCAAGTCATCGTCCAGCACCTGCGAACCCTATCGTGAGCAAGTAGAGCTGGGACTCCGTCTTGGCCGGAATGCCATGGCGATCTGGCAAGACCTAGTATCGGACCACGGTTTTGCTGGCGGCTATGAGGCAGTGAAACGCTTTGTGCGCAAGCTGCGCGGACCACAACGTCCGGAACCGGCGGGCGTCATCCTCACGGCACCGGGAGAAGAGGCGCAAGTCGACTACGGTAGCGGTCCGATGGTCCGTGACCCACAGAGCGGCAAGTATCGCCGGACACGGCTGTTCATTCTGACGCTTGGCTATAGCCGCAAGTCGGTACGCTTGCTGATGTGGCGATCGAGTACACGTATCTGGGCCGAGCTGCATGAGAAAGCATTTCGTCGCCTAGGTGGTTGTCCGAGAGTCGTCGTCCTCGACAACTTGAAAGAAGGCGTAGCGATTCCCGACCTCTACGATCCCACCGTCAACCCACTGTTTCGAGATGTTCTTGCTCATTACGGCGTGGTGGCACTGCCTTGCCGGATCCAGGATCCCGATCGCAAAGGGAAAGTGGAGTCAGGAATCGGCCACACCAAGAGAACTCCGCTCAAAGGGATACGCTTCGAGAGCTTGGAAGAAGCACAAGCGTATCTCGACCGCTGGGAAGAACGCTGGGCCAACACTCGTATCCATGGCACCACCAAGCGCCAGGTGGCCGCAATGTTCGACGAAGAAAAACCGCACTTGCTGCCGCTACCTCTCGAACCTTTCCGCTACTACCAATACGGAGAACGGGTAGTGCATCTGGATGGTTGCGTGGAAGTGGAGGCTGCCTACTACGGCTTGCCGCCAGGATGGATCGGGCGTTCCGTGAAAGTGCAATGGGACGCGCTGCACGTGCGCATCCTGCATCCCCACAGCAAGCAGCTTCTTCGCGAACATCTGCGGCAAAGGCGCGGCGGATACCGCATCGAGGAAGAAGACCACCCCAAGAAAATGCCGCTGAGCACGGCGCAGCTGTTGCGACGCGCTGCTCATGCAGGCACCCAGACTGGCAAGTTCTGCCAGCTGCTGTACGACCGGCAAGGAGAGACCAACATCCGCCGCATCCTGGGTGTGCTTTCTCTGATGAAGAAATACGGAACGGCAGCAGTTGAAGATGCCTGTGCTGTGGCTCTCGACGTCGGAGTGTACGAATACCGTTTCGTGCGCCGTTATCTCGAGCGCCGGCCACATCCGCAAATGTTCCTGCGTCAGATCGACCCTCTGATCCGTGAACTCACCGTGTACCGCGACTTCATCAATCTCAAAATCAAGGAGCAACCAGAATGAATCCGATCGAGCTGAATCGAGCTTTGCGGCAACTGCGTCTCGGTGGCATCGCTGCTGTGCTCGAGACGCGGCTGCAGCAAGCTCAAGCCGAACCGATGGCACCCATCGACTTCTTATCTTGCCTGGTATCCGACGAACTGAGGCGGCGCGGCGACCGACTGCTGGAGCGGCGTCGCAAACAAGCGCAGTTTCGCGATCCACAGCGAACCCTCGACAACTTCGATTTCAACTTCAACAAGAAGATGAATCGAAGTCTGATCTTCGATCTAGCCACGGCCGCATTCGTTGGCCGCCGTGAAGACGCGCTCTTCTTAGGTCCACCCGGCACTGGGAAAAGTCATCTGGCCCAAGCCATCGGACAGGCGGTCATCGGCCAGGGCTATCGAGTGATCTACCGCGAAGCACACATCCTGCTCGAGGAAATCGCCGAAGCGGCCCTCGACGGAAAGCGCAAAGAGCACATGGAACTGCTGACCACCGTGCCGCTGCTCATCCTGGATGACTTGGGAATGCGTAAGTTAGGGCCCACAGCGGGAGAAGAGCTGCTCGAGATCGTCATGCGCCGCTATGAACGAGCCAGCACACTGCTCACTTCCAACCGCCCTGTGGAAGACTGGGGCAAACTACTCGGCGATAGTGCCGCCGTCACCGCCATGCTCGACCGCTTACTTCACCACGGCCATATCCTCAAATGTGGACCGCGAAGCTGGAGAACCAAAACCGACTTGCCTGATCAAGAGAAAGCGGGATAAATAAGAACTGCGTCTCGGGCCACTACATATGGCCGGTTTTGAAGTGACCACGCATGGCCGCTTTTGCCCTGACCACTGAGGTTTTAAGGAAAACGGGATTTGACACAGCGGTAGGGCTTGTCACCGGAACGTCCTACGACCATAGGACTCCTTTCGAAGCGGCTGAAAAGCTGGAAAGGAACGCGCAAGCCGAACTCAAAAGAGGGTATCGAGGCGGAGGCTTCGGTCGCTGGTCGTATCACCTTGCCGACAGCGGCACTGGATTCGAGCCCGAAGGGAACACGGAAAGAACCAACGATCAGTTGCGGAAAGATACTGCAAACATCATGCGTGAGGCCATCGAACATCAAGCACGGCCATACCAGAGCGCGGAGGTTTCTGCTTTCATCGTGGAACACCCCGCATATCGTGACGATGGCGCAGAAGGCATACGTAACGGCGCAATAATCGCTTCCTATTTGGAGGCCGCAGGACGGATTAAACCGTACGGTTACGAAGATCTTGAGTGGGCATACCAAGCACTCAAGGCAAAGGGCGCATTGAAACTCAACCAAAAAGCTTTGGACGATGAGTACGTCGCGGAGGTTCGGAAGAGAAACGACGAGGCCAAACAAAGGGAATTTTCAGAAGAGGATTACGATCGGATGTCATCCGCAGAACTTTTTGGCTTGAGGACAAGATTAGGTTGAGAGCCAACACTCAGGTGACAGGAGAAAACGAAATGGACGAAGAAAAACAGCAACGCAAATCGCGGCGGTTCTTACAGCGGACCTCAGGACGGCAAAGAACTTCCGAAGCGGAATCCTTACCCGTCTGTGGCGGGGACGCGACCAGTACGGGCAAGTCACACTTTTAGCCAGCAGTCGATCGTCGGTAATCAGGGCGACGGCGTCGACCGCAGCAACCCGCAGCTGTATCCGGACATTACGGTGCTCAGTTCGACCAATGTTGCCCACAAGACGCCGGAGCCTGGCCCAGGCACTAAGGATCAGCAGGACCACATCCGCCGAATGCGCGAAAACAAACAGCTCACGTAAAAGGAGAAGGGAACCATGCCGGAAATCAAAGAAGTGAACGACAAGCCCAGCGACTCCGTGCCGACGCTGGCCGAGAGGCGCGAATCGCAGTTCGCTGGCGGGCGCGACAAAGGCACCAACCCTCCCGACACCAAGCTCAATGAGTGTCAGGGGCATGCCGTGGATTTGCAGGAGTAAGGGAGGAAAAAGCAGATGGCAAAGCAAAAAGAGATGGTCAACGAAGCCTACGAGAACGCGCCTTCGGACGTGCCAGACAAGCAGCTACCGCAGAGCGCAACTGGGGCTTCCCTGACAAAAAGCAGAAGGACATCCATCCCACGTCCATGGTGGAGGGCGCCGATATGGACAACGTAGACCGCGACGACTGGCCCGAGATCGAAGAGTTGGACTCTCTCGGCTTCACCAAGGGCTAAGCCAGTGTCTGACTCACAGCCAGGCGAGACGATGGGCGACGAATTTGCGGACGGCACTCGCCCGACCACGCCAACGCTCACCGCAGACCAGATCCAGGCTTTGAGGAAGCTGGAACGCGCAGAGAGGGATAGACAGGCCAAGCTCAACCCTCATAGGCAGGATTATCCCGAGATCTTAGACTGAAAGGACGCAATGGGAGCCGATTTGCCGCATGTTCAGTCGGAAGTACATGCAGGGCGTCGAAAAGGCGAAGATTCGCTTGCCCTTCGCCTATTAAATCGATTTAAATGCCTCGCGTATTGGGCTAACCCCGCTCCGACATTTGCCCTTTTCGGTCCAAAGTTTTCGTGAGTAATTCTCGACCCGTTCGCATTTTTTTCGCCAGCGAACAGGGGGCGAAAGGTAAAGGATGTTTTTTCAGTCAGATAAGGTGCCGGGTAGGGCCCCCAGAGAGCCCATCTTGAGGAGCCGGGCTAACCCCGCTCCGACATTTGCCCTTTTCGGTCCAAAGTTTTCGTGAGTAATTCTCGACCCGTTCGCATTTTTTTCGCCAGCGAACAGGGGGCGAAAGGTAAAGGATGTTTTTTCAGTCAGATAAGGTGCCGGGTAGGGCCCCCAGAGAGCCCATCTTGAGGAGCCGGGCTACCTCGGATCACTCAGGAAAGTCACTCAAAGTTACTCGGCGCAAGCGCAAGCGTGTTACCCGGCTATCCGGGGCTGAGAGGCAGCGCAGATGGCGCCAGAGGCACCGGGAAGCCCACAAGGCGCAACAGCGGGAGTATAGGCGTCGCAAGCGCCAGGCCCAGAAGGAGGCCGATGCTCTGGAGGCCAGCGCCCAGCGGCAACTCGAGTATCAGGAGGCCCGGGACCGCGTCGCGGCGGCGCAGAAAGTAGCGCAGGAGCGCGAGGCCAGGAAGACCGAGGCGTTCCGTCTGGCGAAGGCTGCCGGCCTGGGCATGGAGGCTTGGCTCAAACTGCCAGAAGCCGAGAACTGGGCCGACATGAAGAATGAGCTGATAGCATCGGAGCGCTTGAGGAAAGAGGTCGCGCAGGTGTGGGAGCAATTAGGCTATGACCCCTTCACTGGAGAGCCTCTGCGAAAATCTCAGACTCGACGGGACTCGTCAGCGCCGGTCCCGGAGCGCGCGTTGACCGTCGGCGAGGCCTGGGCAGCCCGCGTGAGGGCGGCTGAGTGGGAGCGGCTACGCGCTCTTGAAGAATTGCGAAACCACACCCTTGCCAATGGGATGATCGTCGGCTAGAGGCATTGCGAAGGGCCGGGCTAGGTCCTGTCGAGCTGGCTACACCTGATCGTTGGGACAGGTAGACGCTTATGGAACACGAAAAGGACACTTTAGGCGTGATTGCTCAAGGGATATCTGAGACGGACGCCCGAACGGAAATTGACTCGCGATCACTTTCGTATACGATCCGCTGCCATTTCCGTCAATTAACACTTATATGGCCGACAAGAATCCTGTCACTGCCGTTGCCGATCAGCTCAAGATCCCTCATTGGGCGCGACTCTTCTTCTGGATCTTCGGTCTTTTGGTCCTAGCGTTGGGTGCATGGGTGTGGAGCGCCCAAGGTCACTTGACCCAAATTGACGGCGAACTTTCGCAGATGCCTATTCAAATTAGTAGAGACCTACTGTCGCAGGCTAAGGCTGACGCCGCGGGTGGCGACGCCGCACGAGCCGCCCGCGCCACAGAAGCAGCAACCGCTCTCATCTCGCAAGCGACTGTCAAACGGCTTGAGGCTAAACCGGAGTTCTTTTTCGATGCGATAGCCGATCTAAATATCGTCGGGAGAGTTTTTGCGGATTCTACTCCTGAGACTCGCGCGAAC
>CAVWQK010000001.1:0-430769 GCA_963757145.1 uncultured Acidobacteriota bacterium | reverse complement strand
ATAATCTGGTTTTTTTAGTCTTTCGGTATCGGAATTCTGGGTTTCTTACTGCGGCTTGGGCGCTTCAGGTCGCTCGAGATACTCTGCGAGACCGAAAGGAATATCCCCCATCATGTTCTGGCCATCAGGTTTCGCAATCGACACAGGTTGTAAGCAGCTCCGGTGAAGGTAAACAGCCACCCGACCTTCTCGATCCCTCGCAACTTCACTTTCTTTAGCATCCCGATCATCTTCATCCACCCGAACGATTGCTCCACTCGTTTCCGCTTCCGCTGACTCACCGCGTACCCCGCATGTCGCACGGTTCGCTCGTCCACCGCGCTCCTACGCTTGGTGGTGTTCTGCGCCACATGTGGGGTGATGTTCATCCCCCGCAGTTCTCGAACGAATTCCTGGGTGTCGTAGTTCTTGGCGCCTCCCAAGGTCACGCGCTTTCCGGCTGGGAGCGCTTCCGCCATCAGCAGCGCAGCATCCCGCTCCGCTCTTCCACTCGCCTCGCTCAGAAAGGTCTGCAGCAATAGCCCGTTTCGATTCTCCATCAATACATGTCCCAGGTAGCTCAGCTTCGCCTCGCTTCCTCGGGACTTGGTGAATAACCGGGCATCCGGATCGGTGGTTGATTCATGTGTCTGGTTCTTGCGCTTCTCTCCGCGAAAGTCCACATCGCCTCCCACGTCGGGAGGTTTTCCAGATCCGTCCTTGGGCCGGAAACTCTTATGACTGGCCCAAGCTTCGATCAACGTTCCGTCCACCGTGAAATGCTCATCCGACATGTACGGCTTGGCACGTTCCAGCACCCGCTGGAAAAACGATTCCGCAATCTCTTCGTTCAGCAAACGCTCCCGATTCTTGCTGTATACCGCGTGGTTCCACACCGTCTGGTCCATCTCCATCCCTACGAACCACCGGAACAATAGGTTGTACTGTAGCTGTTCGATCAGCATTCGCTCGCTGCGTACCGAATAAAAGATCTGCAACAGCAGCGATCTCAACAGTCGCTCTGGCGCAATCGAGGGGCGCCCCACTTTGGAGTACAGCTTCTGAAACTTCGGCGACATCTCTTTTAGAATCTCGTCCACTATCTTGCGCAGCGGTCGCAGCGGATGATCTGCGGGTACGCGCTTCTCTGGAGAAATGTAGCTGAACATTCCTTCTTGCTGGTCATCGTCGCCGCGCATTCGCTCGCCTCCTCGACCTTCCTTCTCTCAGACGAGTTTCTTCAAATCAAAGTTGCAGCGGAACGGTATTTTTCAACAAACTGTTAGTCGGGATACCGGAAACTGGCCGCGCCAAGATTCCACTTGGAAGGTTACGGCGTTTGTCAGGACTTACGGCGCGCCCTTTTATATTGCGTCGCGTAAAACCGCGTTAATCAGGATTAGCCTTAAAAAAAAATACTACATCCGAGCGACGCGCTGAGCATCCAACCGAGACCGGTCTGGTGATTGTCGTTGACAGTTGAGAGTACCAAATCGTTTTTGGAGAGGAGAATGCGATGCAACTTCAGAATAGCTACTTCACCGCTTATCACAACCTAAAGCTGACACGAGATGACAAAGGTGTGCTGGTTGCTGAATTCCACACCAACGGTGGACCGTTCATCATGACTGCGCAATCTCACACAGAATTTGTCGATGCCTTCTACCGGATTGCGCAAGATAGGGCGAACAAGATCGTAATCCTGACGGGCGCAGGTGGGGAGTTCATTACTGATGTCGATTGGTCCTCTTTCGGCGATGTCACCGATCCCGGCGTCTGGAGTCAGGTTCACGACGAAGGCGTTCAGGTTTTGGAAAACATAGCCAACATACGAGTGCCGGTCATCGCGGCTATCGAGGGACGTGCCCATGTGCATTCAGACTACGCGCTACTTGCCAGTGTAATTGTGGCGGCGGATGGTGCGACCTTCCAGGATGTGGCCCACTTCTCCGCGGGCGTTGCGCCCGGCGACGGAATCTTTACCACCTGGAGTTATCGCGCTGGAGCGGGACGAGCGGAGGCGTTCCTGCTGAACCCACAGCCGCTCCCGGCGCGTACCGCTTACGAATGGGGAGTGGTTGCCGAAGTTGTGCCGAGCGGTGGGGCGCTCAGCCGGGTGCGGGAACTCGCCGAGTTGTACCTGAAAGCGCCGGAAGTTACGCGCCGCAACACACGCATCCACTTCATTCAACCGTTGAAGGAGCGCATTGTGCGTGAAGTCGGCTATGGATTGTCGCTCGAAGGAGCATCGTCGGCCGCGCTCGTGAAATCGATGAAAGCCAAGAGTGAACCTGTGGCTCGGAAAGGAAAAGGCGCATGAGGAGCGCGAAAACACTTCATTGGCCTGAGCCTTCCGAGTCAGATCCCGATAAGTCGGGTCGGCTCAGACGGTCGACGCAACACCATCGGATCATTTGATCCGACAACACTTTCCCTGTGCAACCGATCCGTTTTGCTGTACTCGGTCAAAACCTAGCCAGGGTGGCGTTCCGCCTGATCTAACCCTAGCGAGCGATTTTAGCGTTTGTTTTCAGGGCTTTGTGGATTCGAGTTGAGTGTTGCATCGACCCATTGAAACCACCCGGGTAACCGGACATTGTGGAGTTTGCCGAATTTCGCGCTTCGACTTACCTGGTAGCGCGTTTTATTCGCCCTCGGTACGAATGCACATCCTAGCGATTGGCTGTTTTGTTCCCGTGTCCGCTAGAACTGCGAATTGGTATCGAACAGATCGATCCCACAACAAGAAGGGGATCACTTGTCCGTTCCGGCCTGAATTTAGACGGTCGCGGACAGTTGAACATGCGGCTAGAACGACGCTAGGGCCGAATAGGGCGGTGCAGGAGCTGCTGCTGGTTTGAGGATGTGGGTAAGGGGAGGGAATGGCCACGGGCAAAGCTGTATCGTAGGTCGGTTCGAGGTGCCAGCCGAATCTATGTGACGGGATGACCATAACATGAAATCGGCGCTTGGCGGCTCTCATGCTTCTACTCCTGTTCCTTGCGCGTAGTGGTGGACACTCCCTTCTGGCGTCGAACCGGAAACTTGACTGGTCGGCGGGAAAGAGCACCTGTGACGGTAAAAGCGCAGCGCAGCGACGACCAAAAACTTAGGATAGACCCGTCTGTTAACGTCTGGCTAACGCAACACCACCCACACGCGGTGCGACATGATAGTTTGCCGGAATTGGCATGTATGCTCGCGCTTCCTGCGTCATGGAAGGTTGCGGCGCTGTCGTTGTGGGTGGGAGCCGCGTGGCTTGGCGCAGCAACTCCATCCGCCCCCGCACCTGGAACTTGGACAGTAGCGATGAGACGTGGAACTTGACGGTGCGTTCGGAAAGATTCAGCGTCGCGGCAATTTCCTTGTTCGCCAAGCTCCGCAGAACGCCTCCCAATACTTCCTCTTGCCGGCGAGTCAGCTTCACCGCACTGCCCACCGAATGCCCGGCTTGCAACAATTTTTCGCTCTTTTCGGTCAGACCTTCCAAGGACTCATGCGCGACCTCCACCATCACCAAATAGTCTCGTGGCGACTGATCCCGGACCATGCAATGCATCGCCATCAGACCGGCCGCTTCCTCGACAGGAAACTGGCCGTCCGGACCCGCGGTGATGTGAAAACGCGAAACGCCAGTGCTCTTTTCGTAAAAGAAATATGTTTGGTGGGAAGGACCTTGGCCGGATGCAATCGACTGCTCTGGTTCGCGATGGTGCGGCTTATCATTTCTGCGGATTACCTTCACGTGCGCCCCTCCGCACGCCAGAATGAGCCAAGGATCTATTGGGGTACAGAGCAGAAACGACAAGTGTACGCTAGCCGTTAGCTGCCCCAAAGGACAGCAGGCAGGGAGACGAGGTGATCGGCAGCATCAAGCTATTTGAAGTCTGGTCAAAACAGCGTTTCGTAGCTTCGCGCGCAATCAGAGTGGTGCTTGTCCAGTTACCAGCCCGCCGGGCCATGCGCGTTGATCCCTTGGTGGCGCTCAGATACGAATAAGCAGTTTCACGTCTTAATATACAAGCAGCCGTCGGTTGCCTGGCACCAAGGCTAAGCTGCCGAACGGACGCAATTCGCCCAAACTTGCGGGACATGGGTAGACGTTCCTTAACCGTAGTCCCGTGGCTTAATGTGTCAAATGGGTCGACCTATAGGCACGTGCCCGATGTGCGGCCTCGCGAAACCTCTGGCCGATAGCCACCTCATTCCCGCTGGAGCGTACCGAGGGTTAGATGACGGGATCGCCGGGCCGTTCATGGCGACGAAGGAAGCTGTGCTGTCCTCGAATAAGCAGCTGAAAGCACACCTATTGTGTGATCAGTGCGAGTTGATCCTCAGTTCTGGAGGAGAAGACTACGTGGTTCCGCTGCTCGGCACATTCGGCCGACAGTTCCCGCTTTACGATCTCCTCGCGAAACATGCCGACAATCACAAACTCGCTGAGGGACTTGAGGAGTTTTGCGTACGCGACAACTCGTCTATCCGAGGAAAAGAGATCGCACATTTTGCAATCGGCATTTTCTGGAAGGCAGCTGTACATCATTGGAAGATTGGAGCTGATGAAACCTATATCGAACTAGGTGACTTTAAAGAACCGCTGCGGCGATTCTTGGCCGGTGCGATTGACTGGCTTGGACCGCAGTTCTCGCTGCAAATTTTTATTTCAAGACCTGAACACCTCGAGGTGCTCAGGATAACGCCACCGATTCCGTTCAGAGAGGGGCCGGGAGTGAACGCTTTCCAGTTCTCAGTCCCAGGCATGCTGTTCATACTGCAGATTAGCCCAGGAGTAACCGAGGAGGATAACTGCATGTGTTTCGGCAGATCTCGGAATCATCCTATCTTTGTATCCGACGACATGACGCGCCTCACGCTACTCAAGATGCAAACACAGTTGAACGAATTGCGGAAGACTGGCTCTTACAATCGAGCCTTCGAGAAGCGCTTTAAAAATAAGCCGCCGAATCAAAGATAACTAGAATCGTTGCGGCTCAATCATGGATGGGGAATGAGAGATGTTGTGGCCTCAACTCGTAATACATCTGCTTACGTCGCTGTTGTTTCGGTCCAGTCTGAGTCATTGGACCGTCCGATTTCCTAGCTGAAATCGAACGTCTATGGCCTGAAGGCAAGCTGACCGCATTGGATGAGGTTTGCGATGCAGTCGCCGAAACGCTACAGCGGTACGCAGCTAAAATTCTCAAAGCTTGTTCGTCGAAATTGTGTGCATTCGTCCTCGTCGTTCGCGAACCCGAATGATTCGTCTGTGCGAACCGTGTATTCGTACCCGCGATGAATGCACACTGCGTCGAGGAGCTATTTCGACTGTTCCTTCATTCGTGTCACGGGATATATGAACCGAACAGAGTCATCGCGTCTTCCGACGCGCTAATCGAACCGGATGGAAACGCAGTCCGGACTTTCATCAGGTGCGCCTAGAAGCGGGATGCCCCACATTTAGTTGAAAGTTGAGAACAAGAAGCAGCGGCTCTCGCCCGAACTCGGATAGAGTTCGGGTTGAGAATCCCTTTTTAAAGGAGAGAGCCGCCGTGAGAAACAAATACCAGAGGAAACAGCGCAAGTCCAATCACAAGTTCGAGGTCGTTGATGGGCAGGAGTTGATGATGCGGGTGCCGTTGCCGATGGCCGAGGTGTGGGCGGAGATGCAAGCGCAGGTAGAAGAGCTGACCGGGCAAGCCGGGCTGCAGATCCTAAGAGCCATCCTGGAAAATGAAGTCACTCGTCGAGTAGGGCCTCCGCATCGCCCAAATCCTACAGCGGGTTGCGTGCGCTGGGGAAAGCAGTCGGGTTATGTGGTTTTTGGTGGACAGAAAATTTCGCTGGAACGGCCGCGGGTGCGAACGCGGGAAGGCCAGGAAGTGGAGCTGGAGAGCTACGGTCAGTTGCAGCAAGACGGAAAGCTGCAACGAGCGGTGCGGGAACGCCTGGTGGCGGGTCTGTCCACGCGGAACTATCGGCGAGCGGTAGAGAGTGTTGTGGAAGGCTACGGGATCGAGAAAAGCAGCGTGAGCCGGCAGTTCGTAGAGGCCAGCAGCAATCAGTTGCGAGTGCTATGCGAGCGACGATTGGAAGATCTGAACCTGGTGGTGCTGATGATCGATGGCATTCACTTTGGCGGTCAGGTGCTGGTGGTGGCTCTAGGCATTGCGGAAGGCGGGGAAAAGCACGTTTTGGGAGTGTGGCAAGGAGCCACGGAGAACACCACGGTGGTCAAAGGGTTGTTGGAAGATCTGGTGGAGCGAGGCTGGATCGGCAGCGGCGGTATCTGGTAGTGATCGATGGATCGAAAGCATTGCGAGCCGGTGTGGAACGTGTTTTCGGTGACCAAGTGGAAGTGCAGCGCTGCCAGATTCATAAACGGCGGAATGTGAAGGAGTACCTGCCGGAGAATTGCCAGAGAGACTACGATCGGCGGATGCGCAATGCCTACGCGATGAACCACTACGCGGAGGCCAAAGAGGCGTTACAGAAAATCTTCCGGCAACTGGAAAGAATCAACCCGAGCGCTGCCCGGAGTCTGGAGGAAGGACTGGAAGAAACGCTGACGGTACATCGCTTGGGTATAGGAGCGGTGTTGCGGCGGAAACTGGCCACCACCAATCCGATCGAATCGTGCTTGTCGACCGTTCAGCGGGTGGCGCGGAACGTAAAACGTTGGCGCGAAGGGAATCAGCCGCTACGCTGGACAGCCACCGGACTGTTGGAAGCAGAAAGGAAGTTCCGACGCATCAAAGGCTATCAAGAAATCTTGTTGCTGAAGGAACGTCTGAATCCGTCGCGCATTCAACAGAAGGAGGTCCGAGTAGTCGAAGTCGCTTGAACTTGGTTGTAGGTAGACTTACAGTGCCGAACATCGAGAGTCGCTGCAATCAACTAAAACTCGGACATCCTCTTAGAAGCGCGTTTGCGCGCTATTAGGCGGTTCAGGCGGCTGTGCTGGTTGAGGGATGTGGATAGGGCAAGGGATGGGGATTTGCGCCCCTATTCCCCCGTTCCCCCAATCTCTTCCTTATAGGATGTGTATTGGTATTACTGAAGTTTAGTCGACGATGAATCGGCTGGAAATCGACGTTGGGATGCCTTCCAGCATCATCGATCATGCAGATGCCATGCTATCGGGATGCCAAGGCATCTAGGCCGGAGTGGAAATGACCGAGATTTCATCCCTGTCATCCCACTCCGGTAACCATTAGGAAGGGAAATGCAGCCCCCAAAATTCCGCAAACGGGGGATATAGGTCGCCAGGTAGAAATCCGCTTAAAACGACCCCTTTTCTGTTTTTCACGTTAGCAAACCCCTGGTGGAGAACGGCGTAAATCCCATAGTTTGGTTATGGAGGGCTAGGGTGATTGTTCCTGTTAGGAACCTAAAGTTTCGCTAACGGTGGCTAATAGGATCGTGGGTTCGATCACCACCGCCCCTAACAACTCTTCGGATCCTAGTTCTCGAGTGGAGTGCCACAGATGGCGAGTTCGGCCGCTCGGTCGTAACGGTCGGGCCATCATTCTTCAGACCTCTCGCTCACGGGCGTGTCCACGAGTCTGGACTTTCGATGTACCTAGCCTTTAATTTAGCAGTTGACTAAACACGTTCCGCACACCAGTCTTTCATCTCAACTGCCCAGCTATCTCCCATCTTGATTCTCGCTCAGGAGGTCCCCGTGAGAGTTATCAGAAACTCGTTCTTCCTCATCGTGTATTTCCTTTTGGCCGTCGCCGCAAATGCCCACACGGTCACCTGGGTGTCAGGCACAGGTAATGACAACAATCCGTGCACCCGCATTGCGCCCTGCGCAACATTCGCAGGAGCTTTGACAAAGACGTTGCCGGGCGGCGAGATTGATGCTTTAGACGCCGGCAATTACGGACCGCTCATCATAAACAAAGCCGTGACCATCAACGGGAATTCAGTGGCCACGATTGCAGTCGAAGACTTGGAAGGCGGCATCCTCATCAATGCGGGAGCTAGTGACGTGGTGATTCTACGAAATATCGAGCTCAATGGCCTTGGGAGCGCCGTAGAAGGCATCCTATTTGATTCTGGAAAAGCTTTGCAAATCGACCATTGCAAGATCTCCCGATTCGCCGGCGATGGAATCTTGGTCGAATCCTCGTCCGGATCGATATCTATTCTTGATACAGTCAGTTCGGACAACCGAACGGCAGGACTGGCAGTCGGTCCTCAGGTTGCCGTGACTGTCGATCGATCGCGTTTCGAGCACAACCAGATTGGCGGCATCATCGCGACAGGCGGCAACATCACAGTGAGCAACAGCGACGTGTCAAACAACTTCCAGGGGTTTCTTCTCGAAGCCGCCGACACAGACGTAAAAGTAGATATCTTTAATTCGACGATCAGTAACAATCAGAAGGGCATCGAAGCCAGCAGCCCAGGCATCGGGAAGGCAATCGTGCGTCTGGCCAACGTGGCACTTTTCACCAACACCGTAGCTGGCTTGCATGCGGAACCCGGCGCCATCATCGAGTCCTTTGGGAACAATTACAACTCAGGCAGTGGCACCCCTAATGTGCTTCGCTCCCCGCAGTGAGTATCCCCGGGCTGAAAAAACGATGACGTCGCATCCAGCAGATTGTCGGGTGCCGGCCTCTAATTTAGATCCGCGCGCCGAATAACGTTCAGCGGCAGCGCTTCAATTGCTTCATCGATTTTCCTAAACGGAGCGAGTTGCAAACTTTGTCGCATCCTCAAGGCCGTCACCAATACCTCGCAACGGTCTGCCGTAGACTTGCGCGCGGTCGATTGAGGCTTGCACCAGGCGACCCATCATAATCTGCACTTCTCGCTCTTGGTCGTATTCGCTAGGCTGAAGAAGAAGATCGATGACGATATACTTCCAATCACGAACTATGCCAACTACGATCCAGCATTATGGCGAGACGTAAAGTTACCGCCTGCCGCATTCTCGGTTAGTTCAAGCTGTTAAAGAAATTCACATCTTTTCTCGTGAAGGAACTCCGCTACCACGGCTTGAGGATACCGTACTGCTCTGGCTCCTTGAGGGCGACTTGCAAGCCGGTACGGACTCTACACTCATTGCCTGTCGGGAGATTTGTGCATCCTTTGCCATCAATCGACGCTTCCTAGATCATAGGGAGCCCGGGGACAGTCGCCTTTGGGTTTTGGCTTCCAGGTAACTGCCGAATGGCTCAGATCGGATTCGCTACCTGATCTAATCGGTCGCGAGGCTGAAATGGATCGGTTCTTTGCTGCCTTCACAGATTCGGTGCGCAAGAACCAGCATTTTGTTATGGAAGGAGGTGCGGGCTCGGGAAAGACAGTCTTTGTGCGTCATCTGCTTCTACGCACACTAGAACTTTAAGGCAAGGGAGCAGATCCTAATTTACGCAATCGACGATTTGTTTTTTCGAGGGGACGAATTTATTGGTAAGAAAGACCAAATTTCCCTCCGCCTGAATGTGGTTTTCGATTACTTAAGCGAACACTCAGAACTCATCCCAATTTTTGACCAGTTTGAGAATTACGCCCAAAACAGCGTATTTGTTGGCTTATTCGAGGATGTCTTCGGTGGGTTGATCCAGGGACGTAGTAACCCTCTAGCATTCATTTGCCAGCCAGATGCTGCGCGACAAAGTTCCTTGTTACGATCTTGACTCGACGGCTTGAAAACTATTTACGCTTCGCGAGCGATTTCGCGCCCTCCTGTTTGGACGTGATTAGCGAACCAGAGCAGTGGCTGTTTTGGTCGCACTACTTTCAGCCACGTCTCGACCTCAATGTCCGCATCCACCTACTTGGCCTTAATAGCGCCGTGTTGTGTAATGACGACCACGATAGAGGAAAGTTACACATTGGGGCCAAGCCACTCTTGCCTCGAAAGCCAATCGTGTCGAACTGCGGAGACTTTCAAATCGTTGGGAATTGACTTCGTGTCGTACTCCGAGCAAATGGATACTTCACACCCGCCGGAAAGATGCTTTTCACCGTCCTGGGAGCAGTTGCCGAACTACAATTCGCGCGTTGAAGCAGTCTCAGCTTTGCGTCGTTTGTGAGCATTCGATGCATTGAAATTGCAACCACCGCGCGAGCTGCGAGACGCTTGAAGTTCATCGGTTCGGGTCGGATACGCCGCCTGATCCAGTTCTCCATTGGTCTCGGCAAGTTACCTTTCACATAGATCGTTGCGCGCCTTCTGAAGGAGAGCGTCGTGGCAAACATACTCAGGTGTTTACAGATTATGCCAAGGAACGCTCTGGGCAATATCCCGGAGTCGTTTTCTAGCACGTCCCTGAAGAAGCCGATCGTGGCCGGGGCCTCCAGCAGGTCGTCGTAATCCTGGATGGCATATCGAGTGGCAAAAGGCACTGAAAACATAGGCCGCACGATAGAAGAAAAGACCGTCTTGTCTGCGCGAAGACGCGCAGGCAGCGTACGAACGACTTGAATGATTCGCTCACTCAGCAATGGGTTAGCGACTTCAACGTAAGACGCCTTTATTTCGTCAAGTGCGGCCGTTACATTCGGGGTTCGATGTTGCAACCAAAGTCGATCGCGCCAGTCTTCGATCGATTCGTCGGGTGCTCGTCGCAATTGCTCCGGAAATTCCGCATCGGTGATCGCGAATTCAGGGGGAATCGGTGAATGCCAATAGTCTCTGGCAATGAGCAAGGTGTTAGCGCGCCGCACCTGATAGTCACTCGTCACAGGCGGCTTACGGCCGAACGCATCATAGCCGCGTAGCAATCCACGGCCTGTAGCAGCGAGCTCTGTCCAGAGTTCAAGCCCATCCAAATAGCCGGAAAAATGATCGACTCGTCCTTCGCCAGCTTGCAGAAACCGTTCCAGCATCGTCTGAAAAGGAACTCGACCATTTTGAACCGGATAGTACCTCTGTGGGAGCGAGCACGCGTCCGCTAGACGCTTGGCGATGCACGCATCGCTTTTTGGGTCGCGCAACGCGCCTTCCGTTCCCCACGTGATGAGATTTAATTTTTGGCTGGACTGGAGATGATGCAAAATGGCGCGGCTGTCCATCCCACCTGATAAAGCCAAAGTCCATTGATCTCCCTTGATTTCCAGGTCCTGAACGGACTTTTGGACGGCGGTGTCAACTGCCCTTAGGTTCGCCGGAAGACAGGCTGGTAATCGCAATATATCGGGAAGCGGTCAATGCCCGCAGCGTGTTCTATTCGTTTCTGAACTACTGGAAAGTGATCGAGGTCGTTTTTAAGAAAAAACAAGCCAGATTTTCCTGGGTGGACAACGAGGCTTCCCATTTGAGGCATGAAAGTCAAAGAGTCGCGGAAATAGGCAAGACGAACTCTAGCATCGCGGAATACCTCGATTCGAACTGCCGAAACGCTATCGTACATGTGTTCAGAAAGCCTTTCGTGGACCCAGACAGTAGTGACGATTTTGCTCGTCTCAGCTTGGATCTTCCGATCGTTCGAGCGTTAGCGAAGAACGCGATTAAAACTCTGCCGCCGTTCATATAGCTTGGAATTGCGGTAGGCGGACGTAATATAACGTAACTGTTGGAAGAGGCAGGCGCGGCGCAACGTCTTCAGAGCACGGGGAACGTTTTTGATCCGCCGGATCTAACAACTCTTCACTACCTCCTCCAAACCATGCCCTATCTTCTCGATCGGGGTGCCATACACGCGGGCCCGTTCGGCTGCGGCTTGAACCAGTCGACCCATCATGATCCGGACTTCTTTCTCTTCGTCGTAGCCCGAAGGCTCAGAACCCGTAGGCGCTGGGACTTGGACGACACCGATGTCCACCAGGATCTGGTGCGCCAACTTGCCATCTTGGCTCGCTCTCAACGCACGAGTCAGAGCTGCCATGGCCTCTCGCCCTAAACCGATGTACTGCTCTCTGAGATCGGCGACGTAGCTCTGGACGTCCTCTGAACGAACGATGTTTGAAATAGTTCCCCGCGACCGTCCTTCTTCCCGAGAAATCTGCCGTATGCCCTTTCCTCCGATAAACTTGCTCACGATTCGTTCCCTTTGAGGGCCTGGAACGTGAGAATGGCGTCTTTTGGTAGCCTTTGGTAGCCGTTTCACCTGATTGCCTCCACCATCTTGGATTTTTGTTCCGCCGTCACTCGGCCGCCCGGCATCGAACAAAGTTTATGCACGGTCCACACCGACGTTCCATATTCTTTCGCCAACTCTCGGAAGGTGACTCCCGTCGCCCTTTGCTCTCGCATCGAGGCGATGTCGTTCTCGCTGAGATTCGTCAGTGCCGGCCGCCCCAGCTTCACTCCACGTCGCTTCGCATGCTGGATCCCCATACGAACCCTCTCAACCAAAATCGACCGCTCAAAGGCCGCGACGCTGCCCAGTACGGTGAAGATCAACATCCCAGCCGGGGTACTGGTGTCTATCGCTTCGTTCAACGAGAGGAACTTGATCCCAGAATGTTTAGGGTTTCCAGAACCTCCAGCAGATGGGACACCGATCGGCCTAGGCGGTCAATCCTCCAAACCAGGACTTGTGAGAAGTGCCTCCTCTTGGCGTCCGCCAACAGACGGTCCAGTTCCGGTCGGGTCTTCTTCAGTCCCGAGACTTTATCCTGATACACCCCAAAAACCGTCCAGCCTTTTCGCTGTGCGAGTTCTCTGAGTTCCTTTTCCTGCCCTCCATCCGATTGATCTAGCGTTGAGACTCTGGTGTAAATTGCAACCCGTTCTTCGTGCATTTGGCCTCCTAGTTACCATACGGTACCTATGTTAGTAATTATATGATAACTAGCGGGTGGAGGCCAAGCCGAGGCGAGTTGCATCGTGAGAGCCGGAAAGGGCTCGATTTCGGTGCAATCCTATGATTTCGCTCGTTTGGACTCGCTTTTTAGGGCCTGCAATGGAGGGGGATGTCCTGGTAAGTCCATCGAAAGATAGACTTTATGAGGTGTCGCAACGAAGTAACCCGCATCCCAGCGGCTTCATGGCGACGGCCTTGGCGGGACTCAGATAGCCGAACGCTACCGCGAAAACAATCGCGATGAGGACCTGTACCCAAAGATTTGCGTAGAACGGCTTCTTACGTACGGGCTGGGTCGTGGGCATTAGCGAAGGAGCCCTGGGGGCCGGCTAGGCGCATCGACGACGAAGCGAGTCACGCCTTCCTGCGCCATCTCTAAAAAAGATATTGCGACGTTGATCGACATCGTGGGTTAGGGTTTCGAGAATCGTGTTAATCCGTCGCCGCCACGCCTTCGACTCTTGCGCTGGCTTCGACCATGTCGACGACTCGTTGGTTTGGAGCCACTTCGTGCTCGCGAGTGGTCGGGAGCGGGCCTTCGACTGTGAAATAGTGGGCTCCGGCGACCATCAATTTTTCAGCAGGGAAGCGGGTGATGACTTCGTGACCCGTCTGGGTCACCACGATTTCCTCCTCGATACGCGCAGCGCTCCACCCGTCCTTTGAGGGCCAGAAGGTCTCCAGGGCGAAGACCATCCCTGGTTTGATTTCGTGCGAGTGCTCGAGCGAGACCATGCGGCTGATGACGGGCTTTTCCCAAATCGCTAGACCAATGCCGTGCCCGAATTGAAGTGCGAAGGCAGCTTCTTCATCTGGGAAGCCGAATTCCTGTGCCTTTGGCCAGACGGCCGCGATTTCCCCGGTTGTTCGACCCGGACGCACTAGCGATATCGCGGCATCGAGATATTCACGGCAACGCTTGTAGGCGTCGATCATGGCGTGGGACGCGTAGCCAATCGTGAAGCAACGGTAGTAGCACGTGCGGTACCCCATGTAGGAATGAAGGATGTCATAGTAGACCGGATCGCCCGGGCGCAGCACACGATCGGAAAAAACGTGCGGATGAGGGCTGCACCGCTCGCCAGAAATGGCATTCACGGCTTCGACGTATTCCGAGCCCAGGTCGTAGAGGACTTTGCTTGCCAGGCCCACCGCCTGGTTCTCACTCATCCCGGGCTTCATGGCCCGATAAAGTTCGTCGTAAGCGGCGTCGACCATCATCGCTGAGTGGTTGAGGAGTGAAATCTCGTCCCGTGTCTTGATGACGCGAGCATCGGACATCAGTTGCTGTCCGTCGACGATTTTGATTCCCTCTTTCTGGAGTGCGAAGAGAATCGGTGGTTCGATAACATCGATTCCAAGCGGTTCGTGGAGCAGGCCGCGCTTTTCCAGTTCCACCTTGATTTTCTTTGCTACGTTTTCGGCACGGCCCATTTCCGGAGACATGGCGCCGCGAAGCAAGGGGATCCCCGGGCGCGAACGCTCGCCAAGCCACGGGCAATTCAACTGATGGTGCCGTGCCGCAGATCCGAAATCCCACAAGATCGGTTCGTCATTTTGCGCCAACAGTGTGAAGCGGCTGATCTTGTCCTGGGCCCAGCTTCCGATATGCGTCGCTGTCAGATAGCGGACGTTATTCATATCGAAGCAAAGCAGTGCGCCCATTTCGGACTTCGCCAGCAGCGCTTTGGCACGGTCGAGGCGCTCGCGACGCAGGCGGTCGAAATCAATGCGGCTTTCCCAGTCCACCGCCATCGGGCCATAGGTCTTCAGTGCCATCACCGCCCCCCGTTTGCATCGAAGTTTGCCGCGGAGCACGCGAAACGCTTCCAAGCCAATTTGATACGGGCGCTTGTAGTGCTTACAAGCCGTCGTTGGTCTCTTGCCATCACCGTTTCACCCCGCTCATTGTCGCCAAGACGTCAAAAACCACCGCGAAGTCCTCTTCGACGAGGCCCATTCCGCGCGCCGCGGTAAGAAATTCATTCGTGACGGCAGTGGTCGGCATTGGCACGTTTAATGCGCGACCCAACTCCAGCGCCAACAGCATGTCTTTTTGCATCATGTTGACGTTGAACCACGCTTCGGAGGGGAGTCTGAGCACAAACGGTCCACGGTACTTCACCATGGGCGAGGCAATGGCGCTGTTCGTGAGAACGTCCACGGCGACGTCGCGGGAGATACCGCTTTTTTCCGCAAGCAAAATACCTTCGGAGAAAGCCAACATCTGTACTGCCAGGCTCAGGTTTGCTGCGATCTTCATCACCAGCGCCAAACCATGTTCTCCGACGTACGTCACTTTCGGGCCGATGTCGTTTAGCAACGGGGCAATGCGGTCGAAGGTGTCTTTGCGGCCGCCCACCATTACGGAAAGCTTTCCCTCCTGCAGCGTGATGACGCTACCAGAAACCGGAGCGTCAACCATTTCTGCACCCTTGGCGCGGACTTTCGCAGCGATAGATCGGCTGAACGCGGGGCTTACCGTGCTCATATCGATGAGTATCTTGTCTTGTGTCAACCCGGCGAGAACGCCGTCCGGTCCCTCGACGATCATTTCGAGCGCAGCCGAATTCGTAACCATGCAGAACGTAAAATCCGATGCCTCTGCGACTTCCCTCGGACTGCCGGCCCACTTCATGCCCTTTTCAATCAGGCGAACCGCTTTCGACCGCGTGCGGTTGTAGCCTGTGACTCCATATCCTTTTTGAAGCAGGCGCAACACCATTTCGCTGCCCATCACACCGAGCCCGACAAAACCAAGATTGGCCATCTACCTTGTCTCTCCGGCCTGCGCACAGGCATGAACACAAGAATTCATAGGGTTGAGCTTCTATGTCTTCTGTGAATCCTCTCGTACCTGGCGAAGGTGAGCACACATGGCTTCGCGGGCAGCGTTCGAATCGCGGTGCTCTATAGCCTCCAAAATCCGCTTGTGGTGATATTGGCCGCGCTCAGGACCGCCGTCAACGTAGTAAGTGCGCATGCGCTGTTCGCGGAGTAGGCCCACGATCGAGTCGATCAAAGAAGGGATGAGTGGATTGCCGGCCCCTTCCGCGAGGGCCAAGTGGAAATCCAGATCTCCCTCGATGAACCCTTCGGGATTGAGGCGAGCAGCATCCATTACGGCGATCGATTCGCGCATCGCAGAGAGCGCGTCTTCATCCGCGCGTTGCGCGGCCAGCGCCGCGATTTCCGGCTCAAGGATCTCCCGGACCTCCACAAGATGGACCGCGCCTTCGTGAGAACCGCTGCGTATCATACGATCCAGCGTGTGCCGCATCGAACGAGCGGTTCCGTTGATGACGAATGTGCCGCGTCCGGCAAAGGCCTCGACCAACCCCTTTTCGCGTAGCGTCTTCACGGCTTCACGAACCGCCGTGCGGCTTACGCCAAATTGCTGCGCGAGCTCCCTCTCGGCCGGCAGCTGTTCGCCCTTTTTCAAGTCACCTTTGGTAATGGAATTTTCGATTTGTTCAACGATCTGTTCGTACAGGCGCGAGGTTTGGACAGCCTTATACATGAGAGTTCCCGGGCAGCTTCCCAAAGGCATGTTGCCGGCGCAAAGTGGTCAATTGGTCCAACCACCGTACAACAGGCTACCCTTTTCCTGCAAGTTTAGTCTTACGGCCATCCACCCAAAAGGCCCGAAACCATAGAATTTACAGCACAGGAAGTGCGGCATCTTGTGTTTAAGTATTGACACTTTTGAAAGTACGGTGGTAATACCATCAGACCAACAAGGGTTCCCGAAGTCATTCGTGGGGGTGTCGGCATGCTTTCCATGCTCAAGAAGGCTACTCTCTGCCTGCTTTGGGTTGCACCAGTCGTGGCTCTGGCCTTGATGATCGGCAGCGCACTGAACGCCCAATCGGTCACGGGCCGAATTCTTGGAAGCGTTCGCGACCAGCAAGACTCCGTAATCGCAGGCGCAAAGGTGACCGTCACCGACGTCTTACGTAACATTAGTCGTGCTACCGTCACCGATGAAGCGGGCGACTATGTCCTGGACAACCTAGAACCCAGCGACTACAAAGTTTTCGTAGAAGCGCAGGGATTCAACACCTTCCAGGCTCCGCGCGTTTCGGTTGAGGTCGGCAAGGACTTGCGTGTGGACGCCACATTGAAGACTGGCGATTCCAACGTTGTGGTTACCATCACCTCAGATATTCCGATGCTCGACAGCACAACGTCGGCTCTTGGTGGAACGCTCACCAACAAGGAAATCAACGATCTTCCGTTGAACGGCCGGAACTACGAAAATCTTTTGCAGCTTCGCCCCGGCGTGGTGCGGTATCCGGGCGGCGGTTTTTCCACCACCAGCAGCAACGGCCTGCGGGCGGAAGATAATGCCTATCTGATCGACGGCCTTTTCAACAGCGAACCTTTCTCGGGCCAAAGCATCATCAACGGAGCTGGTATTGCGGGAGATTCGGCGACAATCCTGCCGGTCGATGCCATCCAAGAATTCAACGTAATTCAAAATCCGCCTGCTGAGTACGGATGGAAGCCCGGCACGATGGTGAACGTCGGCCTAAAATCCGGCACCAACACCCTGCATGGCACCGCCTACGGATTCGGCCGCACAACAGCACTCGACGCACGAAATTATTACGATCCCGTCGGAACGGAGAAGTCTCCCCGAAACCTGAAGCAGTTTGGTGCGACTGGCGGCGGCGCGATCGTCAAGGACAAGTTGTTCTACTTCGGAGCCTACGAAGGACAACGCTACACCGTTGGAAACGTCGGCCAACTTGCCACGCCAGCAACGGTTGGCCTGACTACGCCGTCCAGCGGTCCCGACTGCGCCTTCACAGGGATGGCCGGTGGAGATTGTGTGAACAGCGCCATAGACGCCATCGCTGACGTACATGCCGCTTTCTTGGCCGGCAATATTCCCAATGACGTCAGTACAGCAAGTTTGCAAATTGCTGGTTGTACTCTCGGCCCTCCCATCTCCTGCAACGGCTCGGGTATACCTCTAAACAACGGGACGAACCCCGCCGGAAACACGATCATCAACTACGGACTGCCAAACACCGTAAGCGTGGACAACGCCGTCGGCAAGATCGACTATCGGCTCAATGCAAGAAATACGTTGAGCGGCCTATATTTCTTTGGGAACAACAACGGCACTGTGCAGGATGCATCGCAACTGCAAACGAAGTGGCTCACGCAAATTCACACCCGCGCTCAGGTCGTCGGCCTGAACTGCGTCTGGACCCCGGCGCCCCTGTGGATCAACGAGGCTCGATTCGGCTATAACCGCCTTTACCAACCCACATTTCCGAGTGATCACAGTGTCCCGGCGACAGACTACGGGCTGAATACCGGCGTAACAAATCCTCTGTACGGTGGTTTGCCACGTATCAATGTCCTTGGATTCTTTGGATTTCCTGTTTCTGGAATTGGTGGATTCAATTGGCCAAAGGTTCAGGGGCCCGATGACCGCTTTCAGTTCGTAGATCAGGTTTCAAGGACGATGGGAAAGCACGCCTTGAAATTCGGCATCGAAGAACATCGCGATAGTTTCAACGGTGGTGCTTATGGTGGAACGCGTGGACGTTTCAAATTCCTCGGGGGCAATGCCTTTACTTCGCTTGACGGCACCATCCCTTCTTCTCCCATCGAGGACTTCTTCGCCGGTTCTCCTACGAACGGCAGCCTTCTGACCGGCGATCCGACGCGACATATTCACAACTGGGGAACGGCGCTGTTTGTGCAGGATGACTGGCGTATCACCCGTCATCTGACCCTGAATCTCGGCTTGCGTTATGAGCTCAACTCGGTCATTAAAGACTCCGACAATCAGCTGGCAAATTTCGTTCCGAATGTCGGACTCGTGCAAGTTGGCAAAGGCATCAGCGGCCCTTACAACCTCGATCCGTACAACTTGGCTCCGCGCCTAGGGTTCGCGTGGGATATTGCGGGCAACAACAAGACAGTGATTCGCGGCGGCGCTGGGATCATCTATGAAACCGTGAATTGGGAATCGTTCCTTGCGCTGAACAACAATATAGGTCTCTCCACGATTCCTACCGCTGGGATTGGCGTAACGCCGGGCACGGGGACCATCGCAACCGGGCTCATCACTTTTCCAGGAACCGCTCTCAACTGGGACAATGTTGGCGGCGGTACCGTCTTTCCGACCGGCACCATTGATTGCAGCCCGACGACGGGCAGCCCGTGCACGATCATGGGAATCACTCAGAATTTCAAAACGCCCTACGTCTACACCTGGAATGTGGGTGTGCAGCACGCCTTCAATTCGAAAGTCACCTTGGAAGCGGCATACGTGGGCAACCATGGCTCGAAACTCCTCGGAATCCGTGATGTCAACCAGAACGTCCCGGCGAACGACGTCCTGGGAGACGAGCAGTCGGGCCGGCCATTCAACGCGGAATTTCCGTTCCTCAGCTTCATCTACCAGGTGGGAAATATTTATAAATCGAACTACGACGCGTTGCAGGTGACGCTGACGGGCAGGAACTATCATGGGTTTACGTTTCTCGCGGGGTACACGTACTCCCACGCACTTGACGACGTGGGTGCCAACTGGGATTTCGGTGCAGGATCTGGCTTACCGATGGACAGCTATCATCCGCAACGCGAATATGCCAGCAGCGACTACGACATGCGCCATAGGTTCACCCTTTCCGCGACGTATGCCATACCCGGACGCAAGGGTTTTGGCCAATTGATGGAAGGATGGCAGCTCAACACCATCGTCAGCCTGTTCGGTTCGCAACCTTGGGGCGTCATTGACACCGGAACTGATCTTAGCCAGACGGGGGAGGGTGTGGATCGTTGGGACTTCACGGGCAGCCCCTCGGACTTCAAACCCACCAAATCGACTGGAGTTCCTTGGATCGCCAACACGAATTTCGTCACCGACACGACTGGAAATGTGATCGGGGTGGCACCAGGCGCGCCAGCAGCAGCTGCGACGTGTCTTGCCGACGCAGGTGGCCAAGCCGCAGCCAACCAGCTAGCGAATTGGGGTTGTTATGCGGAGGGCAAGTCCGTGATGACTCCACCTGCTGCTGGCACCTTCGGCACGATGGGGCGCAACACCTTTCGCGATTTCGGCTTCCGGAACGTGGACTTCTCGACGATGAAGATGTTCCGCTTCAGTGAACGCATCAGCATGCAATTCCGGGCCGAATTCTTCAATATCTTCAATCACCCGAACTTCGCCAATCCCTTCGGCGGTCAAAATGGCTGGGGACACAACGATCCATCGGTCCCTGGAGCGGGTGGGTTCGGGTGCTCGTGCGCAACGCCGGATGTGGCGGCTTCCAACCCGGTGATCGGGTCAGGCGGAAGCCGCGCCGTGCAGCTTGGTTTGAAGTTTATTTTTTAGCCTTTTTGCTGTGCTTTAACCGTGACGCACGCAGCGTATTTCTGCGGTAGAACCAGGGAAACGACTGCGCACCTCGTGAATCGTTGTTCGAATGATTTGTCGCGACCGAACTCGTCGAAAGGGCCAGGACAAGGGATATGCCAAACAGACAAAAGGAGCTGCGACGTTTGTCGGTTTCCGTAACGCTGCTGATTTCGGCGATATTCGTTCCGGTCTCGATTTCGGCCCAGGAAAGACCCGAACGAAGCATCGAAGAGATCAAAGTAGAAGCCATAAAGCGCGCGCAAACCGGGATGTATCCGCTGATCGGTCTCGATCCCGCGGATGTTGAGGAAGCATTCGCTTCCGTCAAGACCCGCGACAAAGACGAATGGGCGACCGCGTTTATGCGGGTTGCCGATCGATACATGACGGAAGGCAAGTCTTTGCAGAAGTCGGATCCTGCAAAAGCAAACGCCGACTTCATTCGTGCTTGGCACATATATTCGTTCGGCAGATGGCCGATCCCGTCGTCGCCAAAAAAGAAGGAAGCCTATGCCAAGGCGATCGAAGCATTCTTGGCGCATTCGAAGTTTGGAGACCCTCCGCTGGAAATCGTGCACATTCCTTTCGAAAGCTCCGACATTATCGGCTACCTACGTCTGCCGAAGAACGCCAAAGGGCCCGTGCCAATGGTTATCGCGGTCAACGGACTCGACAGCCGGAAAGAAGACTTGACGGAAAGCTTTGGCGCCATCCTGCCTTACGGGATTGGTTTTCTGGCAGTAGATGGCCCTGGAACCGGGCAATGTCCGATCAAAGCGAGCCCAACCGCGGACCGTTTGTTCTCCAGCGTCATCGATTATTTGCAGACTCGACCCGAAGTAGACAAGACGCGGATCGCATTTCATGGCGTTAGCTGGGGAGCCTATTGGGGCACCAAGATGTCGGTGGTCGAACACGACCGGCTGAAAGCCGTCAGCGTTCAGTCTCCGCCGACCGACCTCTTCTTTACGAGGAAATTCTTGACAGAATCGCTCTTGGGAAATCGCGAGTATCTTTTTGACCAGGTTCCCGCGTTGATGGCGATTTTCGACAATGTGAACTCTGTGGACGACATCGCCGTGGTTTTCGAGAAAATGTCGCTGGCGAAGCAAGGAATTCTCGGCAAGCCCACGACGCCCATGCTGGTCATTGCCGGGGTAAAAGACACGCAAGTCCCGATTTCCGATATCTATGAGCTCATGACGGCCGGCGACGTTCCCAAGGAAGCGTGGATCAATCCGTCCGGGGGCCATCTGGGTCGTCAAGTAAAAGTATGGCCCGACCCAGTCATCTTTAGGCGAGTTCTCTTACCGTGGATCGCGCGCAATCTTGGCGTACCGCTGCTCCCCGAAGAAGAGTAGAAACCGGAAACGAAGTAAGGTCGAAGGAAGAGAGTCCGGTTGGAGCTCAGGCCGTGTAGACTTGGGTTGCTTCCGAAGACAAATCCGAAGGCCCTGCCTTGGTTTTTTGCTCTCGTCCGACGAACGTGCGTGTGGCGCTGGCGAATCGCCAAAGGGCAATCTGCATTGAGAACAAGGTACTGCGCTTGGGGAATGTGAATGAACCGAGTGCGGATAGTTGTTTCACTTCCAAACGACAATGCCTATCAGCAGGAGCAAGGGGTACTCCGCAAGGATCAGCAGGGCGGCCTGTTTGCGGTATGCCTCACGAAACGCCATTCAGGTTCTCCGGGACCTTGATTAGATAGGCAGGGTCAAGTCTTCCCCCTTTGACGAGCATGCGTTTGCGTTTGTCGAGATCGAGGGACTTTTTCTGGATCCGTTTCGCCCATGCGTGCGCGTGCCGGTCGGCAAAAAAGAAGAAGAGGCGTTTGACTTTAACGCTGCGACAGTTTTCAAGCAGGCCTTGGAGCCGCTGAGGGCTGAGGTTGGCAAGACCCTCGACGAGTTTGTCGACTTCATGAAAACTTTCGTGTTCAGGCAGTTCGTCTAAAGTTCGAGGAGCGCGCGTTCTGGTGTTGAACTAGCTTCTTGCTTTTTGGTATTTGCCGCAGGCCGGGGCAACGTGGTATTCACTACCTAAGACTGGCTCCTAAATCCCCTTTAGAAGGGAGAACCCGTGAGAATCTTCATCACAGTGGCATTCTTGGCCTTTGCCCTATTGTCCGCCGTCCCGCCGGTTCCAGACGCTCCTTCGGCTTTCGACAACAAGAGCAATGGCGTGGTGGATGACGCTACACATCAGGCCGACCAAATGGTATTCGAGGAAGTCGAGCAGGTCAGCGATGGCTTGGGACCTCTATATAACGCTCAGTCCTGTCGCGAGTGTCATCAGAATCCCGTCTCCGGTGGGGCGTCTCAGGTCACGGAACTGCGGGTCGGCCATCGGGCGCCCGACGGGCGCTTCCGTAATCCTGACATCCCAATCGCTCACGGAGCCGAGATGATCACCGGCCGCTCTCTCGTGAATGATCGTGCCATTTGCCCCAACGGCGTTTTTCCAGACAAGGAAATTCAGGAACGTGTTCCGGATACCGAGACGATCCGGACGCTGCGACTGTCTCTGAGTGTTTTGGGCGACGGGTTCGTCGAGGCCATTGCCGATCAAACCCTCGTTGATCTTTCCAAGCAACAATGCAAGTCTTCGCATCGAAAAATTTGCGGTCAGGTTCTATATGTTCCAATCGTGGAAGCGCCAGGACAGATGGGCGTAGGTCGCTTCGGGTGGAAAGATCAGCACGCCAGCTTGTTATCGTTCGCTGGCGATGCGTACCTCAACGAGATGGGCATCACCAACCGTCTGCAACCCAATGAAGTAACCAATCTCTGCAACGCTGTCCCCGAGCCGAATGACAAGACAGGGTCGGATAGCCTTTCCGACATTGACCACTTCGCCCGCTTCATGCGCGCCACTAAGGCCCCCGCGCGCGATGCACAAATCGCTGGCACCGCGGCCGCGAGGAAAGGCCTTGCACTCTTCGATAAAATCGGCTGTGCGACCTGCCACGTCGAAACGCTGACCACGGCGCCCGCCGGAACGAAGATCAATGGCGGAATGTTTACGATTCCCGCTGCGCTCGGTGCCACAACTTTTCACCCTTACGGGGATTTCCTGATGCACGACATTGGCACCGGCGACGGAATCCTGCAGGCCACCCGCGAGCACTATGGACACCAAGTCTTCCAGCAGATGTCGGCGTACCTCTCAAAGCAAGATTTCGAGAGCAGTCGAAACAAGATTCGTACCGCTCCTTTGTGGGGAGTACGCTTACGCCCGCGACTACTGCATGATGGCATGTCCCTCACATTTCGCGACGCCATCATGCGACATAGCGGCGAAGCGACCCATGTAACCAAGCAATACGAAAAACTGAAAAGAGATGACCAGGAAGCTATCGTCGTGTTCTTGGAATCTCTGTGAAATCCCTGACTCCGGATAAACGCGGTGCATTCGACAGGTCGATGCAACACCATCTGAGGTAAACCTGTCTGAAGGTGGTGCTGTCATGAGATCAGGAATGCGTTTTGGGCTTTCTGCGAGTGAGACGCGTAACGTTTGGGGTCGCTGGAAGGGGGAACAGACCCTCCATGAGATTGGGCGCGCTTTTGACAAGCCGCCTAGCTGCATTCGCGCCGTGTTACTGCCTCGCGGCGGCATTCCTCCTCTTGCTCGTCGCCGCTCGCGGCTAGCGCTCCGTCTCGCCGAGCGAGAAGACATCTCGCGAGGGATCGCTTTCGGCTCGTCGATTCGTGAGATCGCCAGTGGCCTGGAGCGAGCTGTGTCCACCGTGAGTCGGGAAGTCCGCCGCCATGGTGGCCGGCCAGCCTATCGTGCCCATGAGGAGATCGACAAGCTTGAGTTTCGGCCTTGCGCCCGAAGAGATGTTTGCTCGCCGGGAACCGCAAGTTGCGCGACATCGTTGCGCGTAAACTGATTCTGGATTGGTCGCCCGAGCAGATTTCTGGGTAGCTGAAGACCCAGTATCCCGATGACCCACCAGGCATTCGATCCCGAGTTCCTCCATGAGGTTCACGAACCACTGCATGAAGCCGGTGGCTTCGACTCCCACTCGCGCCGGCCGTGGAAGGTTGGCATAAAACTTTCGCACCATGCTGCCTTCCTGCTTCAGAGTCGTGTTCACTACCTCGCCGGTGGTGGTGTCCAACATCGCCAGCGTCTGCTGGCGAGCGTGCAAATCACATCCTACAATTCGCATCTCAACCTCCTTCGGTCCGAGCTCTGTAAGGCGACATCGCACAGTCCACTCGGGCCGTCGCGAAGCCGGCTTCGTTAAGACATCAATCGGGACTTAGGTTATGGGTTCCGAGTCGCCGGATTTTCGCGCGGGGCTCAACGGGTAATCCGTCATAGGTTCAAGTGAAACTACTGCCGTCTTCCACGCGGAGTTCGTTGTTAGCGGGATCACTACGCAGCATCCGATTGCACGAACAACATCCTCCGCTGACGTCGTGACGCTTTACAATTCCTGATTGCTCCGGCGCAACGACAGATACCACCACAGGACGCCACAATCGTCATGGCCCTCCCTAAAATCTAGTACGTCAGGAAGGAATGCACGTGAAGTCAATCTGTAGAAATGTTGTCTCCCCACCCCTAGCTCATGATAAATCCCCCGCTGAGTCCAGCTTCTATATGTTTCATGAAAAGAATACAGGAACGGCTCACTTCCACGTCGAAGCTGGACCCGATGGTGAGCTGCCTGTAGACCACGCAGCCGGTCTGTTGGCCATGCACTGCATGGTTCGCGGACAATGCCCCAGCGATTACCTGATTGTGGTTCCGGCAGCCCCGGAAAACCTACGTGACCTTAGTGAAAAAGCTCAGAAGCTGCTCGAGGCCGGACACAACGTCAAGGCCGGTGTGAAACTGACGCGTCGCGAGGAAGAAGTCCTCCACGGCATTCTCCGCAGGCTAGTCAACAAAGAAATAGCCTGCGAACTGAATCTATCCGTGCGAACCATCAAGTTCCATGTTAGTTCGCTGCTCTCCAAATTCAAGGTGCGCGGCCGCATGGATCTGATACACAAGGCTTCGCAGCAAGCCATGAAGCCCCTGCCTGCCGCCGTTGGCTCTCCTGCCACCATGATTCGCGAGTTTGCTCCAGAATCGGAAGTCGTCCGCAAGGCCGCGAACTCAGGCAAAGATTCCTCGTCTGGCGCGTCGCGAATGATCGCCTGATCGGCGAGAATTTCCAGCATTGAAAAGTCCCGACTCGTTTGCGGAGCACTAAGCCTGGCACTTCTCCCGTAAGCGCTGCCGGCTCAGGGGGTCGACGCAACACTTGCTCGAGGTTTACTTGCTTGCGATATGGGCGATAGGTCCGTGCCTCGCGGAAAATATTGCCGCAGCAGCAGGTTCGTGTTTTCGTTTGTCCCGCGTTGCCAGGGACTCTGCGGATCGCAGAAGTAGACCTGCACATCGGTCGCTACCGTGAACTCCTTGTGCTTGGCCATCTCCAGACCGCGAACCCGGATTAGCCGAACCTCTTCGCGGATTCGGGCGGGAACAATCAAGTTTCCGTTAGCGTCCCACGATATTCCAAAGTGATTGAGCTTGAAAGTGGCATTGCCCACAAATTCCCAAACATCCAGGCAAAATTGCGGGGATAAGCGGACGTGACGAGTTTGTGATCTCCGTCCCATCCCGGTGCCATTGTACAAACCCTGCGTCAATCGCAGCACTGTCGGGAATCCGAGGGCTGTCCCCCAGTCACTGACAGCAGCTTAGGTTCACCCCCGAGATTCCGCGAATAAGGCATCGCATCTGTCCTTGAAGACAGCCAGCATTGCTCAGCAATTCGAACGATAGACCAGCCAGTCCCGCCTTCAATCGCACGGCACAACCGAGTCGAAGACGTTCCACCCTGACAGAAATGACAGTTTCTCGACCACCAGGCCTCCCTACCATGAATACCCGGTACAGATGTTGTGAGCCTTAGCGTGCGGGGTTGAGCCGCCGCGTCGGCCTGGGAAATCTCACGCGGCGGTTGCCAACATGAACGGATCCACGAGAAAGCTAGTTGCCTTCGGAGTGTTGGCTCTTTTCTTCCGACAGATTCCCACTGCAGCTCAGTCATTTTTCGACGCAAGCAATCGGACGGGCAACGTGTTGTTTGATCCATCCAGCATTGCTTTTTTCGATGAGAGTCCAGAGTCCGTGTCAGATACTCCGGGGATGATTGGGGCGACCCGATGCTGCGTCTTTGCGGATGTACCAGCCTACAGGGCTCTGGATATTCCTCAGAGGTGGGACGCAAGACTGAATGCTGACAGCTTTGTCCAGCCAGTCAGGCCGTCGGACTCGAAGAGAGGCATCCACTGGATCCCGGCTATCGCGGAGTCCCTCCTTTTCACTGGAGTGATGCACACTTTCAACATCACGACCGAAGCGGGGACCCGAGACACACTGAACGGTCATTGGTATAGAAACTACGCCGATTCGGTCAGTGAACTTCGCGGGTGGAGCGACAGCGATACCTTTATGGCTCCCTACGTTGGCCACCCAATAGAAGGTTCGATTTTTGGTTTCACCCTGCGCCAGAACGACCCGAAATTCCAAAATGTGCAATGGGGGGACGGCCGAGATTACTTTGTGAGTGTGCTTCGTTCGATGGCCTGGTCGGCGGTGTGGCACACGCAGTGGAAAATTGGACCCGTCAGCGAGGCGTCCATCGGGAACGTGATGCTGCACGCTTCACCGGGATTCATCACCCTGGTGGATACGCCGACGCTCGGCGCCCTAACCATGATCGCCGAGGACGCGGCAGACCGCTACCTGGTCATGGGTTTGGAAAACCGCACAACCAATCGCGCGATTATTATCCTGGCTAGGAGTTTCTTAAATCCTGGCAGGACGTTTGCCTACATCATGGCCTTCCAAGTGCCTTGGCGGCGTGATACGCGCATTGGACTGTTCCGCGGCAATAACTACGAGGTCCGCAAGGAACTCGTGAAGGCGTACAAAGACGGAACCGGGGAAAAGCCTTTTACCTTCGTACGCCGACCTACAGATGCCAGTGGCGTAGAATTCGTACACAAGTATCCAAAGGAAGCACCGATCGAGCTGTCTGCGTATCCCTACTATGAAACTTTTCTAGGTGGCGGCAAGTGCGTAGGGGGAGGAGGTTCTGGCGCGTCACGTGTCAGTCCGACTCTCCAGATCGTCGTCGAAGTAAACGGCTGTCTGGTCACGCATTTTCCAACCTCAAACCAGAGTGGCGATTCGTTGTTCTATGGCGCCGGACCAAGGTGGACACCGCGAGCGTCTCAGCGTTTTTCGCCGTATGCCGAATTCTTGTTTGGCGGACGAAAGGTGACCTACGAAGTAGACAATGACGCATTGCGTGCGCAGTTGCTGAAGGAATGGAATAGCGGCGAGGGTTCGCTGCCGCACTATCCAAAGCGTAGCGATTGGTCCGTGGAAACGGCAAGCAATGGAGTTAGCGTGGCCGCCGGCGGTGGGATGGATGTTGTTTTCACCCGGGCGTTTGCGTGGCGGGTCGTCAACCTGCAGTACACGCACACCTGGATGGGTGATGTGAACATGATTCACCCCCAGAACGGAATTCGCTTCACGACGGAAGCTATCTTGCGAATTGGCACCTGGTAATGCGGCCATCAGGCGAGGGGTAACGGCCTATGGCTCCAAGGCCAAAGTGGCGATTTCCAGCCGCCAGCCCCTTGCGATCTTAGCGGCTGCTTGCCCCGACAGAGGCACTGCAAGAAATACCAGTTGGCCCTAGCCAACCATCCGCCATCCTAGCTTTGCATGAAATTGGGTGAGTGCTAGGAAAGTCATGTCCACCATGGCCTACGCGAGCCGCATTGCCGGCTTATTTTTTATTTCCTTCCGGTTGCGTTTGGCTTTGTTCGGCCTGATCGTTCTGACTTGCAGTCTTCCCTCTCCAGCGCAAACGGAACAATCACCCATCCGTCTGGCTGGAGAGAATAATCCACCCAATTCCCCTATACCTAAAATGGCCATCGACGCGCTAGAAGACCAGCAGAAAGCGCCCGGAACCATTACTGGCAGCGTGGTTGGCCAGGATGGAGTAGCTGTGGCCGGGGCCAACGTGAAGCTCATGCAAGAAGGTCAATCGGTGAGCCAGGAAATTACGTCTAGCGAAAACGGGCAATTCACGTTTACGAACGTAGCGCCCGGCTCATTTCAGCTGGTGATCACCTCGGAGGGCTTCGCAGAGCATACTTCCACAGGGGTTTTGGAGTCTGGTGAGAACTTCACGGCGCCGCAGGTCTCAATGGTTCTTGCGACAAACGTTACTGAAGTTCATGTCGGACTCTCGATCACCGAAATCGCGCAAGAACAGATGAAGGATGAAGAGAAGCAGCGCGTGCTCGGCGTCATTCCAAATTTTTATGTCAGCTACGCCCCCAACGCGGCGCCACTATCGCCCAAGCAAAAACTTAACCTGGCCTGGAGGCTGACCATCGATCCTGTCTCAATCCTCTTGGCTGGACAGGCAGCGGGCATGCAGCAAGCGCGAAATGAATTCAGTGGATATGGACAAGGGGCGCAAGGTTATGCAAAACGCTTTGGTGCTGCCTATGCGGATTTCACTATCAGCAACTTCCTGGGCAGTGCTGTGTTCCCCTCCATTTTCAAACAAGACCCTCGTTATTTATACAAGGGGACAGGAAGCACGAAATCTAGAGTCCGATACGCGCTAGCGAATGCGGTGATTTGCAGAGGAGACAACGGTCACTGGCAGATAAATTATTCGGGAATTATCGGAAGCCTGGCCGCAGGCAGCATCTCGAATCTGTACTATCCGGCAAGCGATCGCCATGGACCCGCACTAACCTTCGAAAATACCGCGATGAGCATCGCAAGCACTGCGGTCTTCAACTTGATGCAGGAATTTGTGCTGCGAAAGCTCACGTCCAAAGTTCCGAACACTCCTAACTCCAGCAATCCAAACCAACTATAAACTTTATACTGATTATCATAGTTGACGATGAAGTAAAAATGTTCTTGAGGAGATTGAACAGAACTACTCACGAGGCTGGGCCATACGGCTAAATCTACGCTCATATAGTCGCGGAAGGGCGAACCAAAAAACCCTAAGCAAGTGGGGCTATCAGGACTCTCTTCGCCGGCATTTTAGTGGGCGCGGGTGAGGGGTCGAGGATGAGTGGGTACCCGCTCGTCAACTGTGGCTCTAGACCCAATTCGAGGCGTTCTTCTCGTCTACCAATTTCCGAATGCCCATCTCAGCGTTCAGCAGAGCGATCTCCTCAATCTCTGTCCCAACAGGGCTCAAGCGCCGTTGCTCGATCGCAGCAAGCGCCTCGTAAATACGTGCCATTACCAGATTGCGGTCAGTCTCATTGAATACGGCGAAATAGCTTTCCTGCCAGGGGTAGGTCGCGCGGGATGTTGTATTCATTTATCGCCTCGCTTCCAGCGATAGGATAGAGCAATAATATTGGCTCTCGGTGACGTGGCGTTCAAGATTTTTCGTCTCAGTGATGGTAGGTCGCATCACCGGACGAGTTTCACCCTTACGGGGGGCTCATAAGCCTAAAATGTCCGCCTCTTGGGTGCGAAGCGCCTCATGCAGGCTTCCCACCGCTCGCCGCGCTCGGCTTGCTCATCGAAGATTAGCGCGCCGTGGGGGGCCTAACGAATCCGAGGCCCATCCGCGAGCAATTGTAATTCGACTTCAGGGACGACAAACTCCTCGGCAGGTTCCAGCCTGCCGCAATTCATGCATACGAGGATTTTCGGAAACACGAAGATAAGAGGTTTGTTCGAGACCTGCGGGTGAATGGCGATTTCTGTGTTGAACTGCTGTTGATTCGACGAAGTGCAGGATTTGCAGACCATCGGGGACCCCCGACCAGCGTTGGGACACTGGTGTGATATCAGGCTGAGAGTATAGCCCAGGGAATCTTGATTAACGAGATAGTTTATTCACGGTTGTGTGAAAATTACGATAGCAGATGATATCTGATCTGAGCAGTCCCACCCACATTCGGATCCTAACCCACAAATCTACCTGTCCGGCGCTTTAATCAGGCATGTAGGGAGTAGCTGACAGCGTTCTGCCAGAACTACAGGAATCGTTCCAAGGAAAAAAGTCGGTAAGAAATTCGGGACACGACAATGTGAACGGATTGCAAATCGAATTAAATCAGCATTCCTGTTAAGATTCAGCTTCTGCATACCCCGGTACTTATGAAACGCCACCCTTCTTTTTGTTACCGACGGCGTGCAACCTCGGAAGCGGACGGCGGGACGTGCAAGATAATCGCGGCTTTCCTCCTAGTCTTTCCTTCGGCCAGCAGTTCGACAACCTCTTGCTGGCGAAGCGTCAACGCTGCGTGCTCAGTTTGGGTTGCGGCGCCATCAGTCTCCGGACTGGACGCCATGGTTAGGAAAGGAAGGTTGTCCCGCCTACTGTCAGAAGTTCCAGTTCTAGTTTTCGTTCAAATTTCTCCTGAAAATTCTTCGATTTGCCTCATCGGCCGAAAACTGGACGTTAGATGACCGGACAACCTCCACCGTATTCGAGTCCGAGACTGGATCTACGGGGTTCGGGAAGCTATTCCGCTACTCAGAAACCGTTCGCCGCGAAGCACTTTCGCCATGGCGGGCAGGAGTTCGCCACCCGCGTCGGACTTGAGCACATAGCCACAGCATCCGTCGCTCACAGCGGCCTTGATTACATCTGGGTCAGTGTTCTCGGACAAAATCAGAATTTTCGCGTGAGGAGCCACGATGCGCAGTTGCTTCGCTGCCTCTAATCCATTCAGCTTCGGGAGGCCGATGTCCAAGAGAATCAAATCCGGCTGTGATTCTTCCGCTTTCTGAATAGCTTCCAGTCCGTCTGAAGCAGTCGCAGCAACCCTAAACTCGGCAGTTTCTTGCAAAATCAAGCAAACAAACTTTTGGAAGGGCTTGAAGTCCTCCACGACAAGTACCTGCACGAAACTCATATTCGGGCCATCATGTTCCCCTGTCATGCCCTCTAGTGAACGCATGGTCACCGATAGAACCTAAACCTGAGATAAATTCCAAATCTAGAATGCAGTGTCGACTTTGCCCGGAGATTTTCGCTCATTGCCTACAATTGCATCGGACCGAATCATGGGACGTTCGCGCCATACCCCACGCGAATCCTCATTCCGTTGACGTCGTTAAAGACCAGGCGAATCACGCCTTTCACGAGGCGACCGCGATAGGGCCGGGAGGTAATGGTATCTCCGACTTTCGTAGGCGCACTTTAAGCCGAATCAATCGTCGTTCGCCAACACTCACCACTGGGATATCGGCCCTCTTAACAAATCACTTACAGTCTCTTTATGCCTCCCAAACTAGCATCGGCTCAATAGTTCGTTGGCCTACGGGGGCGGGGTTGCGCCATGCGCTTATTTCGTCCCCATTTATTTGACCACGGTTCCTAAACGAAAAGGCGCGAGTAATCTCATCCGCGCCCCTCGTTCTATTTACCCTTTTACTATGTGCAGCCGGAACAGGAAGCACAGCACTCAGCGGAAGCGCAACAACCTGCGTGCGCCGCAACGGCTGAGCCGGCCATTCCAAGCGAAATAACTGCCATTAACACAACTACTTTTAGCATCTTCACAATTCGTCTCCTTATTCCATAGAAAGAGTTCTTGTGGAACGGATAAGGCATCCGCACGAAGGCCTCCAGTGACAGGTTTGCTTTCTAAATGCGAAGGAGACTACTTTGCAGCAAAACATCTCTGCTGGCACGCCAAGGTTCTGGCTTGATTGTTTCCGTGCTTGCAGAAAGTTGAACGGCGGTATGAAACGGCGAAAGGGCCACAATCAAGAGAAGGACGTAAGGGCGCAGGGATGCTACAGGATTTTGCTTTTGTGTGAGCGTGGCCCCCATTGGGCAACACGATACAGTCGAAGCTTGCTGACTCTTCCCCGAGTGTCGGTGCTCGCAGCACGATCCGGCTTCAGTTGCACCGGTATTTTCGCCAACCGATACATACGTCTTGCAGGTTATTGAAGCCGCGAAGGTTGGCGCACATCCCAACAGACACGCCAAGAATCCAAGCCATAAAGACAGGCTGACTGCGGTTAGGCGATGCAGGCTCAATCGGAGCATTTTCGCATTGAGCATTCTACCGCAGGTCAGTCTTTTTGCTACACTGTCGCATCGAATCGACATGCTTGCCGGTAGCTAAGTCAAACATTTGGAGTTCACGGCCATTGTTCAATTCTTCAGAACCTTGAAACGAGTGCAGTTGCACCGAGGAGTCTTGGGATCGGGCTGCTCCACTCAATTCACGTTTGTTTTCTCGTCCCCGCGGAAGGGAACAACATGCGTAGGCTGCCGATAGCTACGATTGCTGGCTTGTTGTTGGCCACATCACCGTGGGCTCAAAACCGAGCCCCGATACCCAACCCGTCAGCGAATGAACCGCAAGGAATCACCATCCCAGCGGGTACGCGCATTCCGCTCTCTCTTATCATCCCCATCCACACTAACCTCGCGCGTCGCGGTGATGTTGTACATTTGGAAACCCGATATCCGGTAATTGTCGGCATTGAGATTGCGATTCCTGCTGGCACCTATGTCGAGGGCGTAATCGACAAGATTACAAAGCGGGACCGTACTGGTTCTCCTCCTGCCGGATTGCACATGCACTTCACTCGACTGAGATTCAACAATGGATATGAAGTTCGTCTGGACGGTGCAATTCTTCAAGCTGTCGTTGGAGTGTCTCCGTACATTGACGCGGATATTTCCGAGCACGTCGAATTCGCCGAGCCCGCCGTATTTGTACATTCATCGTATCTTACTGATTCAGACCCATGGAAATTTGGCCCCTCGCGCTTACAGGCTCAGCACAAACCACCCAAGCCGCCGAAGCCTCCTAAAAACCCGAATCCACCGGACCCAAACCCACCCCCAGCACCCTCGCCTCCTCCGACTCCGAATCCGCCACCTAGTCCCGCACCGCCACCAGTACCCACTCCAAACCCACCTCCCACGCCTACGCCACCCACTCTTCCTACGCCCACTCCGAGTCCAGCGCCCTCACCCACAATCTCGGCGCCAGGATCAAGCATGGGCGCCGCGGTTGGCATTGGAATCGGAGCCGTGGCTGCGGTCGTTGGAGGGGTTCTAGTGGCCCGGCATCGGGGCGCGGATATCGTCATCGAAGAAGGCACGCAATTTTATATGGTGCTACAAACGTCTCTATCCCTTGGCAGACAAGCCGCGGCTGGAATGATGCCGCAGTAAGAGTGCATGGCTGTAAGGACTGCGGGCTGGAGAAGAAGTTCTGGGCGGAGGCCTTTCTATCTGCGGGAGGCCTTTCTAAGGGTACACGATGTGGTTTCTTAACGCTTAGCGCACCAGATCGGCCAGGGAAGACAAATTCAATTTCAACATAAGACGGCTTCGATACGCTTCAGGGTGCGTGCGCTGATGCCTAGTTTTTTGGCGATGGCCGTTCGCGCCGCTTCGGTAACCCGGTTCGTGATCCTCGGCGCCGGCCTCGACTGTGCCCTCTCTCCTGAAGTGCAGCTGTGTGTATGTGTGGTATCACGATGGACGAGTCGTGTCTGCTAAGACCTTGGCACTAGCCATTGACCGCCGTACGTCGATATAATTCGCTTCAAAAGGTGGCCGCTTGCCAACGGGGATTGCCACCACGGAGGGGCCATGACATGCAAATCGTGCGGATCCTACAACCACAGTAAGCTCGCAGGAGAGATCGCCATCCACCACCCCGGACTGAAAGGCATCAACAAGCCTCCAGTTTGGGTCTTCACACGACTTTCGATGTGCGTAAATTGCGGCGCAACGGTATTTGTCGTCCCAGAACCCCAGCGTCGCGTACTTGCGAACGACAAAGCGGCAGCAGCTCGGTTGTAGATTAAGGCGCTAAAACGACCTCTCTATTTTGCAACGGTCAGACAAGATTTTGCGCGGGTAGGCCCCTCTCGTACTTCAAAGAGCCTGCTTCAGGGCTGTCCGAAATTGAACATACCGTGGAAAAAGTTGTGCCAAAAATAGGGTGTCTTCGGAAATCAACCGTCTGCTGGCTGAGAACAAGACCGCCTAGGCCGTACTAGCGAACCTAAGTAACTGTGCCTAATCCGACGAAGTATGTCTCCTTGCGGAGCAACGCATCCACCGCAGCCAGCAAGACTGCACCAGCCCTATCTTTCGAAACGAATCCCTGCACGCCAAGCTTTTTGGCTTCAATAACGAATTGAGCGCTTTCGTTCATTGTGAAGAAGAGAATCGGAAGTTCCGGCATCAGCCTTTTAAGCTCTTGAGCTGCAGCAAAGCCTCCGAGCACGGGCATGTTGACGTCCAGAATGACTAAATCAGGTTTCAGTTCTTTTGCGATTCTGATGGCCTCTTCGCCGTTGGCAGCTTCTCCGCAAACTTCAATGTCCTCGCGAGAAGACAAGATGGCGGACACTCCCTTTCGCACCGTTTCGTGGTCGTCTACCACCAAGATTCGCATTGGGTTCTTTGATTCTATCTAGAAAGGATGTGCATATTAATACGGTTTCGAGCATTCCCAGGAATACAGAAAAGACCCTAGGGATTAGATCGGCACCCACGACTGGCCCTGCTACGGATTGAGCCCCAACGATTGAGGCGGCGAGCCTCATCGGTCTTTGTTCCGATATCGAATTTCGATATTTCGGGCGAAAGCCAAAGCCAGACCTACCAGAACGACAATGACACCAACAACCGCAGCGTCAGGAAGAGTCATTTTGAGATTGAAATCCCGAGCGGAAATGAAAGCCATACCCGGAGAACTTTATTTGCGGCTGTTGGTCAGTCGAGGTCTTTGATTTCAGCCTAAGGTCTGCGGTGCGGCGCTACCTAGAGTAATCCGAGGTGATCTGGGTATTTTGTCTGCAGTGAGCTCACGAGTAGTTCGAAATCGGGGCGACTTCGCAGGTTTTGCAAGCACGGATCCTTACAGAAGAAGGGCCAACATGCGAAGCCGGTGCTAACACTTCTCTCCAGCCATTCAAAGGCAGGCCCGCACTGACCTAGGATCGCAAGGGTACACGCGACTTGATAGTAGGTGTGGTGCGCGTGACCGAAGGACTTAGGACTTGCGCACGCTTGCGACACACATTTCAACGCGGCCTCGCTATTGCCCGTCCTTGCGTAAAGAACGCCCAAGAGGCTCGTGATCAGAGGCTCGTCGGGGATAGCCCTTTCCGCTTCATCCAACAGGGACTTTGCCTCCTTCCACTCGCCTCTCATCATGGCAAGGTGAGGTGCAAAGTAGAGCGGATACTTTTGCCCCGGATTTTCGGCGCGCCACTTCTCGTTTTGCTTCTGGGCCAAATCGTAATCGAGGTTCCAAAAATGGACCTGCACGATGCTATGGCTTATGGATTTATTGGGGTGGAATGAACGTCCTCGTTCGTACATTTCGCGGGCGTGGTCCAGCAATCCAATATGCGCCAGAATCGTACCGAGGCGATTGTATGCATGAGGAAGGTTCTGCTGGATTAAGATTGCCTTTCTCAACTCGGCGATCGCCTCTCGATGCTGGAAGTTCTTCGAGGGACCCCATAGCAGGAACGCGTTCGCCACGCGTCCTTCGGGCAAATTCGCATCGAGTTCTAGCGCGCGATTACAGTGGAATTCCGCTTTCTCAAGCCAGACTCGGGCCGGGTCGAATTCGAAATGACGCATTGCGCAGACGAGAGAAAGAGTTGCGTGAGCAAGAGGAAAACCCGGATCTCGCGTTACAGCGTTGCTTAATCGTTGAGTCGCTTCCTCCAGCACGCTGAGGTCGCCACCAGAGCTCAGCCGATACCCTCGGATAAATTCCGCATACGCCAACGGGTCCTTGCTATATCTCGACCCGCTTTGAGGCTTTGCTGGAGCGATGCGCCTGTTCAACGCGTGCGCAATCTGTTTCGCAATCTGATCCTCGATTTCGGGCAGCGAGTTCACGTCGATATCGGATCTACGTGAGAAACAGATTCGGCGGAGATGAGCATCGAACATCTCGACAGATATTCGCAATTGCCCCTTCGAGCTTTCCATCACGCCGCGAACCACGAATCGCACGCCCAAACGGGCGGCCACGTCCGTGGGTTGAGATCCGGTTGGTCCGCTCAACACTGTTGATGTTGGCAAAACATCTACGCCTTGCAGGTTGCCAAGACGCGAAATAAGTGCGTCGGCAAACCCGAGGCACAATCCACCATCGTCGAAATCGTCGCCTTCAGTTCCTAACGGGAGCACAGCGAGAGAGGTGCGTTCGGTTCGTCCTGCCGACGTCCAGTCGTCTGCCGACCGATGCGCTGCCGCAGAGTCAACTTCCGAGGACCGATGTCGGGCGTCGATGACGCGCAGGTTGCCAATGAACCTATATCCCTTCCCGACGACGGTCTCCAGAAATCGAGGATTGTCGGCGTCATCGCCAAGGGCTGCGCGTATCTTTCGGACGATGTTATTTACGTTGCGCTCGGTATCGACAAACAGGTCGGAACGCCAAAGCTTCGCAACGATGTCTTCGCGGGTTACCAGTTGCTCTCGCCGGCTCACAAGAAAAATGAGCAGCTCCATGGGCTTCTTTTCCAGCCGCACCTTACGCCCGTGGCGGCGCAGTTCGTAACGGCCAAGGTCGAGCTCAATCGTGTCTAGTGTAGGTTCTGCCCGCGGCATGTGACCTTCGTTGCCGGGGATTATCTCTCAAGAATGAATGATTTACGAGCATATACGAAAGATACACAAAATATATCGCGTCTCGATTGCAGCCAGAGTCGTCTGGGAGGACTATTCTTTCATCAAGATCAACCCACGGAGGGTAGACAAAATGAAAAGCAACTTGTACGCGGGGCTCGCATTAACAGGTCTGTTGTTTGGGTCGAGTTTCGTTCTCGCGCATTCCGCAGCGCATAGTTCATCGGAGAAGAACACATTTACGCCTGACGCCGTTCCTTATGGTCCGGCGCCTGCATTCGTCGCGCCCGGTGCGCAACTCGCGGTTCTAGAAGGCGACCCCATGGCTCCGAAAGGCGACTACACCGTACGACTGAAAATGCCCGCGGGCTATCGCATCGCACCGCACTGGCATCCACAAAGAGAAAACGTCACCGTTATTTCAGGAACATTCAAGGTCGGCATGGGCGATAAGTTCGACGAAAGCAAGATGGGAACATTTCCAGCGGGTAGCTTCGCCTACCTCGATCCCGACATGCACCACTACGCGATGGCAACGGGAGAGGTTGTCGTGCAAATTCACGGAACTTCGCCTGTGCAATTCAACTACGTCAACCCTGAGGACGATCCTAGCAAGAAGAAATAGCGTTCACGGCGGCAGCTTCGTGGCAATAGTGCGGGGACGGGAAAACACTTCTCTCTGTTCTCAGATTCACTGTTGCTGGCCCGAGGGCCGAACAATTGCCATTTCCTAGCGCGAAAGTATAACGGTCCAGACCCGTTTTAAAATTAATAGATTCTGTTGAAAAAGTCGCGGGCGATTTTTCTGGAGTGACTAGGCACTGCTGTGGTACTTCGACGGCAGGGAGGAACGCCGCCAATAATGGGCCAACAGCCACGTACCGATTCACTGAGTCTGCAGGCATCGCTCCGGGCTCAGGCCACGCATGTGATTTCCGATGTTTGCGTGGTGGTCGCCGACGTTGACCGGCTCATTCTCGCCGCATCTCCAAAGCATGTGTACGCGACTTTGTTTTATGGACAATTTGATACTCGGATCCGTGCGCTACGCTATGTCAACGTGGGCCACAATCCGCCAATGGTACTCCGGAAGGAAGGGCATCTTTGCCACGTGTTCCCCTTAGCGCCGAGTGGCCCGCCCCTCGGACTACTGGAAGACCCGCAGTTTCGAGGCGCAAACATTTCAAATTCAAGCCGGACGATTTGTTAGTGGCGTACACCGATGGGATCACGGACTGGGAGAGCGCTGCCGGCGAACTGGTGGGCAGCGATCGGCTGGAGAACGCGCTCCGAACGCTCTGCGATTTCACTCCGCGCCAGGTTATTCAGCGAATCATCACAGAGGTCCCAGCGTTTGCCAAAGGCGGATCTCAACGTGATGATGCGACACTGATGGTGTTTCGTGTCGATCGAGACCGAATGCGTCGAATCGGAACTCCTGATTCGTTGATGTTCAAGAAGAGACAACTGGCACTTGAGAAGTTTCCGTTCAGGGCTTCATCAAATTCTTCAAAATCGGTAGTTGCGCTTTCTTGAGCTTCTGTCGGTCGCCTTCGTAAGCTCTGACTCCTTTGCGCCGACTCCGTTTGAGTCTCCAAAGGTCGGCCAGGCGGCGATACGACCCTTAAATCTTACGAACGGGAAAGACGTAGGCTGGATAGTGGAACGGCTGCGCCGGCGGAAGGCGTTTGTACATCTTCCACACCGAATACAAGAGAAACACGAGGATAACGAGCAGTCCGATCTTGAAGACAATACTCGGAATTGGTCGAGGGCGATTTCTGAATCGAGATCGGGATGGTCTGTAGGGCGGAACGGCCATAAATAAATATAGGCCAATACGATTCCGTTTCGCGAACACAAAAAAGCCCCGCCGAAGCGAGGATTCAATTCAGCGGGAGCGTTGAGAGCATCCGGCATTCGTTCGTCGCTGGCCTCTTACCGGACGAATATCGGCGCATGGATACCCATTCGTGAGCACTCCTGCACACATGTGGAGACGCAAGCAGTGAACGTCTTGCGGGATTCGAACGAACCGGTTGCGGCCGGAACGCTCGAGTCAGCGCTTGTAGGTGGGACGCTATACTCTCCATTCGGACGTATATCGAATTTTTTGCAGTTCATCAGGGAGAAGAGATCGGTGGCCTAGGAACTCGAGACCGCCGGCTTCGCCGATGCAGGCTGTGGTTTGGCGATCTCACTTATAAGGAACAGATCCGTGAGGAGCGCACGGAGATGGATGGACGCGTTAAGATTGTCAATCAACTGAGAACTGATGTTGGTTTGCGCCAGAACCAGCTTAATGGCGGCAATCGAATCGCGCGCGTCACGGTCGAGCACCGCAAAGAAGGCCTGGTAGCATTCGGGGGGATCGAGAAGTTCCTGTTTCACCGCCAGCGCGCAGCTGTCGGAAAGCCCAGAAATTGCTCTGACAGCGCGGCCCAGAAATTCTCTAATTTGTGCGCCTGATTGACTGCCTCCTTCACTGGGAAGCCCTTGCGCGGCGTACGCCAACATGAACTCGTAGCATTCCTCTATCGTGTTGCACCGTTCGGAGATGTCAGCCAGCATCTCGTAATCCTTCTGGTTCTGCTCTTCCCGATGCCGGTGAAGACGGGGGAGTGTCGACGGGCCATCGCCGTGGATCGTGCTCTTTCAGATAAAAGTCGCGGCTCATCCACCCGAAGATCATCGACTTCGTGATGGCGCGCTTTTCCGGGCGAAGCCCAAAGTAGACATGCACCATGATCAATGCAATCAGGCTGACTCCAGCCAACCCGTGCAACACATACATCAGGCCCCAGGTCATATCGCCGAAGAGATACGGATTGCGCGGAAAAAAGATCGTCCGCACGCGAAACATCATGAACACGCCGGTTACGATTGCAGAAATGCCTGCGGCCATGATGGCGCCATGGTAGAGCTTGTTCTCGAGAGGATACTTGGCGAATTTGTTCGGTGGAGGCGCGTCCTGCCCTAGAGTACGCAGTATTCTTCTGTAAGCGTCCCGCACGTCAATTTTGTCTGGCCAGATCGACCAGAAGTCCATACAGAAAGAAGCGTGGATGATATGAAAAAGGATAGAGACGGTGAGGACGGAGCCCGCAATCCAGTGATATGTGACCCAGTCAAACGGAAAGCCCACCTTCGGCAGAAACGCGGTGAATAGCAACGTGAACATGGAGGCGGCCATAATCCAGTGAAAGAGCCGCGCGGTGAGCGAATGCCTGGGGATCTGCTCGGGTATGCTCGTCGCGATGAGAGGAGAACCGCTGCTCGCGAACATCCTGTGTTTGGCGAAATATCGCAAGTACGTCGCGTGTACGATGAAGAACACGAGTCCCGCTACGAACGCAACCCATATTAAAAACCAAGCAACATGGATCGGGACGTTCTGCCCCCACGGACTCTTGGCCCACTCTAGGAAGTCCATCTGGTCTCCTGCACTCCGCTGATCGCGCGTTTGACGAGGTTCCGCATCAACGGGATTTTGTAAGCATTGAACTGCAAGGGGACGGCTCCCTGCACCGCCAATTTCCCCGCCATTTGCCCGGTCGCGGCGTTTGCCGGTTTGCCTCGGACCGCGTCTTCAACAGCTTTTAGGCGCAGCGGACGAGCCGCCGCTCCGTTCACAGCTATGCGTATTCGCTCGATTCCACCATTCGATATAACCATCGCCGAGGCAACGTTCAAGAGGGGGAAGTCCCACACATTCCGGTCTCGCACTTTTTCAAAATAGAAATGCGCGCCGGCCCAAGTGGACGGGATGCGAATGGCGGTTAGCAGTTCGCCAGGCCTCAAGACATGCAAACTCGTGATGTCGATGTCAGGACCGATGAAGTAGTCTTCAGCATCTACCACACGCTCACTGTTGTGGCCGCGGATCACGAATTTAGCATCGAGCGCGATGAGAGCGGGAGCCGTATCGGAAGGATTCACAGCCACGCATCGCTCTGCATGTAGAATCGCGTGTTCGCGATTGCGGCCTTCCGGTGTGTCGGCGTAACAAATGTTGCCTCCTGCACGGTAGCAAGGCCAACCGGCACGGTAATACCAGCAGCGCGCGTCCTGTGAGACATTGCCGCCGATCGTGCCCTGGTTTCGTATCTGAGGCGATGCCACTAGTTCCGCGCTCTCCGCGAGCAGCTTGTATTTCTCAACGACGACCGGATGCTGAACTACTTCCGTGAGCGTGGTCATCGCTCCGATCTCAATGGAGTCAGCGGCCGCGCGAACCCCCTTGAGCTCCGCGATCCCGCTTAAATCGACCACCACTTTTGGTTTCTTGATTCGGTCCTTAAGCCAGTCGAAGGTATCCATGCCTCCGGCCAGTACCCAGGCATCGCGTCCATGCAATTCAAGCAGCTTTTGTGCGTCGGCAGTCGAGCTGGGCTGAAGCAGCTCAAAAGCCGGCATGACGTCTCGGATGACAGCCATGGAAGTCCTTTCGCGTTTCTGCTAAATATGGGCCATGAGGGGATGTTGCATAGGCCTCCCTGCCTCCAGCGATGTGAGAATCGTGTCCGCGTTGACCGGCGCACGCTGAAAAATCTCATCACCGAGAGCGTCCGAGAGTGCATTTAGAATGGACGCGCAACCTCCTCCAACCGGCGGCTCGCCTACACCTCGAGCACCAACCGGTGTTTCTGGATCGGGGATATCGAGCGCCGCCCACTGCATGTTTACAGGGACATCCAGAATCGATGGGGGTTTGCTCTGGCTAAATCGCGTCGAAAGCATGGCGCCGTAGTGCGGATCGAACACCCACTTCTGCCCGATCGCATGCCCGATGCCCAGAACCGAACGGCCCAGAACTTGGCCACCAAGCGCGCGCGGATGAATTACCGAGCCCACATCGGCGTAAGCGAGGAAGTCTACGATGTAGTATTTGCCGGTTTCGATGTCCACCTCGACTTCGGCAAAACTGGCAACGTAGGAAAATGTGGACCCATCACGCGGATAATTGTCCTTGGCAGCGGCTATAAGGCCTTGGCCCGCAAGGGCGGCTACGGAAGCCTTTGTCACCTTGTTGAGATCGGGCGAAACTTCGTGGCCATCGTAGATGCCGCCCAGTTGAATGGCATAGTTCGCAGCTTGCGCGAAGGTCATTCCCGCGCCGCCACCCTTGCGAAACACCCGCGCGTTGGCGACTTCATAATTTTCTGGCTTGCCGCCAAGCTTCTTGGCGGCAAGCTCCTGCAATTTCTTTCGGGCATCCATCGCGGTCGCGTGTGCCGCGCGTGTCATTGCATGTGTCGTCTGGCTTCCTCCGGAAACGCAGGTGAAGGGGAGGTTTTTCGACGAGTCGCCCCATGTTATGTCACACGTCTCCCACGGCACTTCCAGAACCTCGGCAGCCACTCGATGAACATCGATCACGGACTCCGTTCCCAAGTTGCCGATTCCAGAAAGGATGGACACCCGCCCATCCGGCTTGATCATCAGGATTCCATCGAAGCCCACCGTGCCACCCACATAACAACTCAGCGAAACTCCGACGCCGCGCACCTTGGAACCAATCTGCTTCGGCTTGCGCGAGACACGTTCCTTCCATTTGAACTGTTCCGCCCCGCGATCGAGCGCCTCCTTAAGGAACGCACTCGTCGCATACGGCCGTTTGCCTTGCGTCACCGGTCCGAATTTTGCCTTGCCCTCAGGGCAGTTGATTCGGCGAATCGCCACCTGGTCGATCCCGAGCTTGCGCGCCGCTTTCGCGATGATCGGCTCCATCAGTACAATCCCTTGCATGCCGCCGGGCGAACTCTGCGCACTTCTGGGCGGTGTATTCGTCAGGATCGTCGCTCCACGCCATCGCATGGCTCGCGGCTGATAGAGAAGAGACACAATGCGGCCCGAGGAAGGGGCATCGCCCACCGCGTCGTACGGGCCATTATTGACAATCACGAACATATCCAGTGCGATGATCTGTCCTTCCTTGGAGAAGCCAACCTTCATCCGTCCCAGCATGCTGGGACGTGCCCGCCCAATGAAAGTCTCCTCTTCGCGGCTGATGCGCATCATCACCGGAGCGTTCGCCTTCTTCGACAGAAGTGCCGGAATAACGAGCGTAACGCCACCCGTGATCTTGCTGCCGAATCCGCCTCCGGTGTATTCGCTGATGAGCACGATTTTGCTCGGGTCCATGTTCAGCCACCTTCCAATAGCTGGCACGGTTTGCGCGGTGCTTTGCGTGCCCGTGTGCACATAGACCTTTCCGTTCTGCCAGTAAGCCATGGCGGTGCGGGGCTCGAGAGTCTGGTGGCTCGTGTCTGGCGTGACAAACGTTTCATCGAGGACGAGCGCGGCCCTTTGGAAGCTCTCTTGAACATCCCCGTAAGACCATTCGTCGGGAGTGTTTCCCGTAGGCAGTCGGCCTTTTTTTTCGTCGGCGAAATCTGCCTCGGTCCACTTGAGTATTCCAAGGGTAGGAGGTGCTGGGGCCGCGGGCCGGGCTCCCGCCGCGGTCGCCGGGGCCGGATGCTGCACCCAGATGTTCCCCTCCGCCCTTGGGTTGGGGCCGCCAGGTCGCAGCGTATCGAGCGGATCGATGACGAAAGGAAGCGGGTCAAAGTCGATGCGAATTTTTTCGATAGCTTCCGCGGCGGTGTATTCGTCAACGGCCGCGACGGCGAGAATTGGCTCGCCCTGGTACAGCGGTTCCATGGTGAGTGCCCTCTCGCTCTTTGGGTTAGCCCGAATCACGGTGCCATTGTCGGTGAGAGTATCGGCCGGAGGCGGAAGTTCGTCCGCCGTGAGAATCGCTTTCACGCCGGGCATGGCGAGCGCTTCCCGCAGGTCGAGGTGCTTCACACGCGCATGCGGCAAGGGGCTCAGTAGCAACTTGCAGTAAAGCATGCCGTCGGCGTGATAATCCTCGGCGTATCTCGCCAAACCAGTCACCTTCGCATAGAGATCGGCAGTTTTGTAGTCCTTACCGATCAGTCTGCGCCCCGATCCGTACACACGCGATTTAGCTTCAGCAGATCCTGCATCGCCCTCAGGCATGGCTCGCCCTCCTCATGTTCTCGGCTCCGCGCATGATCGCAGTCAGTATCTTGTCGTAGTCTTGGCAGCGGCACAGGTTTCCCGAGAGGCCCTGAGCCAGTTCGCTCCGCGTGGGGTTTGGATTGGTCTTGAGAAAAGCTACCGACGACATGATGAAGCCGGGCATGCAGAACGCACACTGGAAGCCTTGTTCGTCAAGGACACCTTGCTGAACTGGGTGCAGCGTTCCCTCAGGGCTCGCCAGCCCTTCGATTGTAAGAACCTTCCGATCGCGCACTGTATGCGTCAGAACGGAGCAAGCATAGTGTGGCACTCCATCAATAAGCACGGTGCAGGAGCCGCATTCCGCACGATCACACCCTAGCTTCGTGCCGGTCAGCCCTAATTTGTGGCGCAGGGTCCAGGCCAGCGTTTCTTGTCTTATGACGTCTGCTCGCCGGAGCCGGCCGTTCACGTCGATTGAAACGAGCCTTTCCCCCGTACCTCGAGCAGACTGCCCTAACAATGTGGAGGCCCGAAATAGATAGCTCGTAGAGGACACGGCTACGCCGCCCACAATCACTCCCTTTATTAAATCGCGTCTGGAGAGCGTGTCCGGAGGGGAATCGTTCCTTTTCGTGTTTTCCATTTCGCTCATCTCCGGCTTCCTCCTTTTGGCGCCCAAAACTGGGTTTCGCAGCGTGCCCGCAGCACGCCAAGGAACAAAAGGGTTACTTCACCGCTCGAAGATCTCTCATCAACAAGCACCCCTTCCAGGGCCATAATCCATTGGATGGAGCGCGATCTCAAAACGGGTACTATGCCGCGAAGCTTGGCCTGCCGAAGTTAGTTCCTCATGCTTTGGAACGCACCCGATCATCGGCGATTGAAGAGAAAACGCGACCACTACGACCAAGTCCATCCTGCGCCTGCTCGACCTCGGGCATGCAAAAGCCGCAGTCCTGAACCAGCTGGACGCCCAGCGACGTTGCCACCGATCAATCGAAATGGTACCTCGCTGTGGCATCCGTTCACAGTGTGGGTCCAAAACCTTTGATCGTCGCTTCCATCAAAAAAACCACGTCATATCCCGATAAGGCGTGCCGGTTCAAACGGTCGACGCAACACTACCCGAGTCGTAAATTTTCATAAACAGGTAATTTTTGCAACCGAAGGAATCCTGTATGGCTTTCCGCACTGCAACAGAGCTTCTTCTTGAACAGTCGGCTGATTTGGTTCGCCTTTGACAGCCAAACCACGTGAATCACTACCGCGTTGCTGTTGTGGCCGAGCAATACCAACGCCGACGATAAGCAGGAACACCCCAAGGAAGGCAACTATAGTTTTCAGTGGTTATAGTGTGGCTTTCTCCCCTTGCTTCCTCACCTTCGCCCACCGTTTCTTCGCGGCCTTCAAAATCGGTGCCCTTGCTGAGCACAGAACGTTTTCTAGACGTGCTCAGAAAGACAAAAGTTTCTAGGATGTGACCCGGTTAGGCCTCGGTTGAGGAGGCTCTCAGCGGTGGCGGGATCGGGGGGCTAGTTGTTGCAATCTTTCTAGCTCGCAAACCATCTAACAGATGAGGTGCCCTATGGAGAGTCGAGAGGAATTGCTGGAGAGTCAGGAGCCGTTGTTGGAGTGCCCATTTTGCCGGCTAGAACAACCACCCGACGCTGCTCTCTGGAATCGCCAAGAAACATCCTACGAGACGATTTGCCAAGCATGCGGTAAAAAATTCTATGGGACCATTCGTACGGATGCGGAATTCGAGTGGTCGGCAAGTTAATCGATCGTAGTAGCAATTCCAAATTCAGAAGACTACATTCGTTCAGCGACGGCCTGGTGATAGGAAGAAATGCCGAAATGGTTTCATCAGTGCTCACTTCAACGCGTATTTCCGCTAACCGGTCAAACGTTGACTGTTAGTCTTGCGATTGGAGGCTAACGTATTCCGAAAACTCTTCGAATCGTAATAGCTGATGATCATCCGTTCCTGCGGGCAGGTCTTCGCACTCTACTAGAAGCGCGTGGCTGGGAAATCGTTGGCGAAGCATCAGAGGGCTTCGCAGCAGTAGAAAGAGTGTTGGCAACAAATCCGCACCTCGCCATTTTGGACATGCGAATGCCCGGCCTCAATGGACTTGAGGCAACTCGCGAGATCATTCGGCGTGAAAAGAGCACAAAAATTCTGATCCTGACGGTAGATCAAAGCGATAGTCTGATCCGCGAAGCGTTGGCCGCCGGGGCAAGAGGCGTGATGTGGAAGTCCAACGCTGCACACGATCTGGTCGCAGCGGTCGAAGCCATATGGAACAACAAATTATTTGTTACGCCGATTGAGGAAGCGATCGTGGAGAGCCGTTTGCGTAAAAAATCAACCGAAGCGTCTGGAACGGGTCGTCTGACAGGACGTCAAGTGGAGGTTTTGAGGTTGATCGTTGGCGGCAAGACGGCTACTGAAATCGGTTTCGCGCTCGGGATGAGCGCTAAGACCGTGGAAACGCATCGCACCAACATGATGAGACGGTCGGGCACGCATTCGGCTGCCGAATTGGTGCGGTACGCGCTTCGCAACAAAATTGTCGAACCCTGATTTGGTTTGACAAGGCGGTTTCTTTTGCAGGTTCTAACCCGCCAGCTTCTTTAACAGCAGCGTAATGCTCTAGCGCTTTCACACCGTTCAGGCGGGTGCTACCACGCTTAGTACGTTAAGGAGGGATAAAGGAAGCACAGGGAATTGCTGTGTCGAACTTGTAAATAAGGCAACAACCGTATTTCGCCTCACGGACGCTCTGTATAAGCTCTCCCTGTTTCCCTGGCTTCGGAGGTAAGGTGGCTCGAATTCTGATTGCTGATGACCGCGAGTCAATGCGAATTGCACTCAAGACGTTGTTTGTACTTCGTCCGAATTGGGAGATTTGTGGAGAAGCTGAGGATGGCCGTGAAGCTATCTCGAAGGCAACCGACCTTCGACCCGACATGATTGTATTGGATTTTAAGATGCCTCTAGCCAATGGGCTTCAAGCGGCTCAAGAGATTTACAAGAATTTACCCACCACTCCGATTGTGATGTACACCCTGTATAAGAGCGACCAACTAGAATCTGTAGCTAGATCGGTTGGGGTTCGGCGAGTAGTGGCAAAGGAAGACGGCGTGCAGGGACTGCTTGGTGCAATAGAGGCCGAACTCGCGACCGAGAAATAGATACGAACTCCGATCAAGGTATGAACGTCGAGTTTTTGGACCGGTTAGCCCACCAGCTAGAACCCATAGGACTCCTTCGTGTCGCCGTGCCATCAATCGAATTCTCGAACAGATGAAAAAGCGTTGCGGGAGCGGAAAATACAACACGCCGATGGCGGCGGAATCGGAATTTAGAGAACTCGTGGAGAAAGAAGGAGCCTGCCAGAATGAGCGTGTGAAGAAACCACAATGAATTCCTTCCGTTTGCTCTCGCGATCCAAACAATCGTTCCCAGCACATCGGTGATCCACCACGTCCGTGCAAATCGTTTCAATGGATTGCCAGAAGGACGGTCTATAAGTAGGGTCATCGCTGTACGTTTGCAATCAAACGTCCCCTTTAAGACCTCGTTGATATGCAAAATTGGCGCGGCCAGGGAAAAACCTACTCGCGACCAAAGCCCGGCTCCATGGAAGAGAAACAAACCCCTCAAGAAAGATCTTTGCTGCGAAAGACTTATGAGATTTGACATTTTTTCTGTTCACCCGGACAACAGCGTGCTCGAATTACCGATCCACCCAAACCTACCTAGGAGGTTTACGTCAATGATTCGAAAGCTTCTCTGCGGTATTTCTCTGGCTGCTTTGCTCTCACTGGGGGTAGCGGCAAGAGCCCAACCCAACCTGACGCAATCGGATTCCGGGAAACAGTCTGAGCCAACGACGAAGAGTGTCGCTGGTAAGGTAGCGTCAATCGGAAATGCAGGTACAACGTTTGCATTGCAAGTGGATGGGAACGACAGACAGGTGATGAACTTTGTCGTGGGTAAGGATACACAACTGAAAGGCCACGTAACGACTGGAACCCTGGTAACCGTCGAATATCGCCCCGCCGATGATGGACGGAACGTCGCGTTGAGCATAACAGTTCGTAGCTAAACCCATTACTGCCGGCAACAGTGATCGCAAGGGGCGGGTGAGAATTTCCAGAACATCCGCCCCGACCAGATCGACGCTGATTTGGCGCGTTCACCACGGTTCGGCGCGACTGCAGTATCGAGGTTGGGTGCTTTGTCGCTGCGAGTTCTAATCGTGGATGATTCCGAGACCACAAGGCGGATTCTCGGGGCCATTATCCGGTCTCAATATTGGTCTGTTTGCGGTGAGGCGGAAAACGGCTGGTCAGGCGTCAGGAAGTTCGAAGAACTCAAACCGGACGTCGTGGTGCTCGATTTGTCCATGCCGGATATTAGCGGGATCGAAGCCGCTAAATGGATGAATGAATCGGACCCCACCGTACCGCTCATTCTATTTACCGTGCTAGAGACTGCAGGAATTGAGAGTGCTGCAAAACAAGCCGGTATTCGCGCAATCGTATCCAAAGGTCAAGTTTGGAAGCTTCTAACGAGTATCGAGACGGCGATCCGACAGAACTCGAATTAGCTTCAACAACGAGGAGAGGTACGACCACTCCGTATGGGCTTCGTTCTGGCGATCCAGGACACATCAATAAAAAAGGGCAGCCTCGCGAGAGTCACCCAGTTCAGATTCGATTTCGATCATTCATCAAGAAGGTTCCCGTTCCGGCTGGATCACTATTCGATTCGCGTCTTTGTGGCTTTGTAGATTTGCCTGAACGGTTTGGACTAACGGAAAGAACCGGTGATAGCAGTCCGTGCATCTGTAAGGGCGTACGAGGACCGATACGACTGTCTCAATCATCCCTCTTCTCTTGGACCTACGAACCGAAACACTCCCGCAGCGTGAACAGCAGATTGACATTATGTCCTCGGAAATTGTATTTGACGTTTGCTGCGACGCTCTGATTCAGAGCCGCTGGTTAAGTACATCGTGTAGCAGAAGACCGCTGTACCTCCGACGATGGCAGCGGTAAGAATTCCGACGATTGCTTCCATTCTCCCCTCCAAAGCTGATGTTCGGTTTGCAAGGTGCGGTTTGTCGATCAGGTTGATCCTGTAACCGCACATTTCCTTGAGATTCGAAGCCTCAATAGGCGCGTTCTCTCGATGTGGTCAGCGTCTACGTTGAATCCGTCCCCACCTGAATATTTCTTTGTGGCTGTCGCGATCGTATGATTAGTTCCCACATGTCTTCGAAGGGGGTTGGTATGCGGAGACTCAGCATTGCGTTCTCATCGGCTAGCAAGACGATCAAAAAGTGTGCGGCCCGTCCTCTCAACGGTCTGCAGCTTCTTGTTTTAGCGGCGGTCGCTCTGACAGGCGGGATATCAGTACCCGGCCGAAGCCAACAGCCCTTGCCGACTCCTAAATCCGCTATCAATGATGTGCCAGCTACTTGTTCGAGCATGGAGACGAAGGCAAAAGATCAACTCGAAATTAAGTGTCAGGGAATGAACCCGGAACAAGGTGAAAGAGTTTCAGCGGCCCTGACTGTCGTCTCGGTGATGAACAAACTCTTAGAAGACAAACTCGATCCCGAAGCGGTCGCCGCCAAATTAGATGAACTCGTGCGATCGGCATCCCGGGTTCCTCGGGTCAAAACGTACTCCTGCGACGGAATGTGGAAATCTGGTTCTGGCGGCATGCTAGACACGAAGACGGGAGGAAACGACGCAGAGTTCCTGAAGATGATAGCGCTACTTCAAAAGAGGCAATACTCCGACCTTCTAAGTGTCTGTACGGCGAATATCACCGCAACGCCAGGATGGTTAACGCCCAAGCTGTTCTGCGGTCTGGCCTATGCCCGTCTCGATCGGAAGGTCGAAGCCCAAGCAATGCTAGCCGAGTTCGAAGAAAAGACTGGACCGACGTACGACGTGCCCGATTGCCACGATATGCACGATCTACTACGCCGTGCTTTAGGGAAATGATCTCCTGTTCGAACTTCGGTCGGGAATGCTTCGGTTCGAATTATCGCGCAATCGGGAAACCTTGAGGATTGGCGTCCGTGGCCACTCTTCACATGAGAGAAGCATGAAACAACTCACAAGGCGAACGGCGATCAGCGCATTTCCCAGAGTCGCCGCTGGAGTCATCGGGTTTTCTTTGGAGTCACGGGCAATCGTCCCTGACGACCGGGGCTGCGGAAGTCAAACGGGATAGCCGTGGCATGCAACGAGCCAGTGCCTTCATGCGGAAGCATAACGTCCCGGGTCTTTCCATGACGATTACGAAGAACGGCCAAGTTGTAGGCCAGCATGCCTGTGTTGGTTCAGCCTGAAATGGAAAGAGGACGCTCTCCGTTAGTGAGTATTCCACCCTTCGGGCGGGGGTTTTCAAGGCATCGATGCGACCACCAGCCTATCCCTCAGCGGGGTTGCGTCCCCGCAGAGCCCGCTTCCGTTTCGCCCGGCAAGATCATTGTAGCTCCACCACGTCCATCCTTCTCAACTTCCGGGTAGCCGTAAGAATGAAGCCGCCCGGCGGCCTTAGAAGGTTCGAACTTCTTAGGGTTCAGCAGGGCTCTCCCTGAGCGTATGGGCGATAATGCGTGAAGCCAGAATTCCTCCCGGATACATGGGCGTTTCTTGTTACGAATCGGCTAAGACACGAAATTCTCTAAAGTTGATGGAACCTTTGAGACTTTTGCGCCGTACAGGTAGGCGAGAAATCGATGCGTAAACTCTTTTGCATTTTCCTGCTCATTCTGCCAGCCGTCCTGTCCAGAGCACAGCGTGCCGAGATCCCTCGCCTCGAGTCAAGCGACTGTATCTACAAGGCAGACAGCGCTCACAAAACTCATTGCGGCTATCTGGTCGTCCCGGAAAATCGTCTCCCTCCACGAGGCAGGGTCATCAAGCTGCCGTTCATCTATGTCGAGAGTAACAATCCAGCCAAGAAATCGGACCCCGTGCTCTACACGGGTGGTGGTCCGGGAGTCAGTTCGCTGCACTCTGTCACTTCGATCGCCCGCAGGTCTCTGTTACGGGACAGAGATTACATCGCCTTTGAACAGCGTGGTACACACTATGCTTCGCCCAGCCTGGAATGCGATGGCTCGGGGCAAGCGGTTCAAGAGGCCTATCTTAATCATCGGTCTATCGACGAGGCAGTGCTGGAAACCGTGCGTCAGTGCCATAAAAAACTTCTACAGCAGGGAGTTGACCTGTCTGCATACAACACGGATGAAAGTGCAGCAGACATCGAAGACCTGCGTCGCTTGCTGGGCATTGATTCGCTCAACCTGATAGGCATTTCGTACAGCGGCGGTCTGATGATGACTGTGCTGCAAAAGTATCCACAGCATATCCGCTCCCTCGTACTGGACTCTCCTCTGCCGGAGTTTGTAAATATCGACGAGCAGGAACTAGCCAATTTCAATGAGGCGCTGACAGCGGTGCTCGATAGCAGCGAAGGTGATCTCACCGCACGATTTCGCAGTTATTTCAGTGGCCTCGACGGAAAGGTCTTTTCGACAAACTATCGGCTGAAGGACGGCAAAGTGGTCACTTTAGGCTACGGCCGCAGTGAATTGTTAGGCATCCTTCATAACAAGGTCGAGGATTACGACGGGATCAAGGAACTACCTCAGATCGTGAGTGATATGATCGGCGGGCAGCAAGAACGGTATGTCAAAGCGTATTTCGATGGTGTCTTCTCGGGGAACGGAACAATATCGGGCATGCGATTATCCGTCTATTGCTCAGATAAAATGGCATTTGAAGACCCAGCCACCATTCAGCAGCAGGAAATCACTATGCCCTGGCTGGCGGGCTTTCACGTCAACGACATCTACAGGAATCTTTGCGAAGCGTGGCCGGTTAAGCCTATAGATATCACAACCAAAAGGCCGTTCTACAGCAACGTCCCGGCGCTGCTTGGCGCGGGTGGCCTCGATGATGCCTGCAGGCCCTTATACAACGACATGATCCACCACTATTTCCCATACAGTGATCGTTTACTCTTCACGAAACGCCTGCACGGTCCGCTGCTGAACTCGTATGAAGGCGATGTCTATATAGGGGAATTTCTAAACAATCCTTCAGAGCATCTTGCGGGGCAAAAGGACATTGAGGCTTATTGACGGAGGTAGTTAGAGATGAGGCCTCGAATCTATCCTCGCAGAGAAGTCCAGCGAATCGATACTGTGAAGTCGGCGAGTGTTCGCCGATCTGCCTCGACATAATCCTGGATTGACCTGAACGGGCATGCGCTCATTGAGGACGGTTTGCGCTGAGACAACAGGATAGATCCTCGTAAACGCCCATATCATCACTTTACTCCCGGTTTGTCGGCCATTTACGGAGACATTCCTTTCATTTGGTTCGATTTCGGTATACACTCCGCCCACTCCCCGAAAGACCCCTGCAGGTAAATCATGATTCCACCGTACGCAGCCTATGCATGGCGGAAGCCTTACCTCGAAGCGATGGCCGAGTCCGAGTCGAAGCGTCTGACTCGCAGTGTCTGTAAGGCTTTGAGGGCTATCGACCAACGTCGGCTCAGTCATGTTCATCAGACGGAGCGACATGACATGGCTGACGCCGAAGAGGACATGCACCGCATCATTGCCGGGTATTTCGGCGGGGCACGCCGCTAGGTTTCTTTGCCGTTCACCTCCCTCTGCCTAGCTGCGAATTGGCAGCCATCAACACAACCTTTCCCACTTCGTAGAGGATCGGCCGCTATCGCTCAAGGCGGCAACGGGATCGCGGTGACGGAATGCTCGAAGCAATTCCTGGATCCTAATAACCGGTGATGTTCTGCCTTCCCGCCTCATTGGGGCCATGAATTTGAAATCTTCAGGCGTTTCGCAATAGGATTGGGGCACTGTTCCGCTATGGTCGACAAGCGAAAAATCATCGTCTACATCGCGACCAGTGCCGACGGCTTCATCGCCCGGACCGACGGTTCGGTCGACTGGCTCGACCGTCCGCGTCCCAAGGGCGACTATGGTATGGGTGCGTTCTACAAATCGATCGATACGATCTTGTGGGGCAGAAAGACATGCGATATGGCGCTCGACTTTCAAAAAAAGGGCGTGTCCGGGGCAGCCTTCGATACAAAGGTTAAAAACTATGTCTTCACACGACGTCTGGTGCAATCGGCAGCGCCTGAGGGCGTAGTGTTCGTGAACGAGCCAATCAAAACGTTCACAACCCGCCTGCAGGCGAAAAAAGGGAAAGACATCTGGATGATCGGCGGTGCTGGCATCATTGCGTCGTTTCTCGACGAAGGAAAGATCGACGAGTTCATGATTCATGTGATTCCTACCTTATAGGTGAGGCATTCCGTTGATCGCGCCCGGCCGTCGCACCGTGCCACTAAGACTGATCTCGTGCACGAAGTTCACAGACGGTGTGGTCAAGGTACACTATGCCGTCCGTGAGTAATCGGGCCTACCAGGGTGTCAGAACAGGAGCCGGTTCGAGCTTGAGGGGCGAATGTTCAGGGAGTTTTCGACGGTGGGACGCTGTTTTTTCAATTGGACGCCGTCAGAAGGCCGCCTGACCGTAATTCCGGACAAATCAAAAAATCCCTACCGGCAGGGAAGAGGTGACGGTTCCTTCCCCCAAATCCAAGTTGAGACGCGATGCCAGCAAGAAAGACCTCGTGAGCGCAGCGCTTCAATCTTCACCAAGTCTACTGCGACCGCGGTCGCCCGAGCCGTCTCCCTTGGGCGCGTGCCGCCGCAATCCCAGAACGCACGCGGCCGCGAATCAACTCGCGCTCAAACTCCACGATAGAAGCGAAGACGCCGAGACCAACCGACCGTTAGGTGTCGACATATCCACGCCCTCGCGCAAGCACGAAACGGATCCCAAGTGCGTCGAATTCGCAAAGGGCGTTCACCAATTGCCGTAACGATCGGGCGAAGCGGTCGTAGTGGAAAACCAGGACGGCGTCCAATCTCCGCCGTTTCGCATTGGCCAGAAGGGAAGGAGTGGAGAAAGTCGCCTCGATGTTGGACGGTATTGGGCGGACAAGCGGAACAATCAACTAGTGTTTTCAGTCGCTTAGCCGCTCCAGATTTTAAGAATTAGGCTGCGGCTGCCGTTTCATATTCCTATTTTCCGATTCAAAAATGGCAGGGCGTTGTCGCTGTAGCGCCACCTTGAACGCAGTCTTGTTAAAGGTTCCTGTAATTCTTCAGACGCGGACTAACAAACACTGCACCATGAAGAATTGCATCGAGTGCCTGAGGAAGGTCGATCGCATCCGACTTCAGCAGGTACCCAACGGCCCCAAGGCGGAGCGCTGCTTCCACGACATCGGGGGAAGACTCCTGACTCAGGATTACGACCTTAGAACGCGGGGAAACCTTTCGAATTCGGCGACAGGCCTCCATTCCGTTGAGTTTGGGGACTGACAGATCCAACAGAATCAGATCAGGCTGGAGTTCTTCCGCCTGTTGGAGAGCTTGTAACCCATCCAGGGCTTCACCGACGACGACAAATTTAGTTTCTTTTAGCAGAGTTAACCGGAGGAACTGTCGGTACTCCTCGTAGTCTTCCACTATGAGTGTTCGGAATGCCAGCATTGTTCAGCTCAATACGAATGGACTTACTGGCCGCTTGCCCTGGCCGTATCCGAACTCTCCCAACGGTTATGGGAGGAATTGTTGTGGGGATGTACCACTACCGCCGGTCTGACACGATACCGAGTTGCTGGCGGCCTGGTGGTGCGTCACGAATTAAACTCGGGTGACGCGGCTACTCACGTACTTTTCGCCCTGGAGAACTGTTTCAACGGCAAACGGAAGGTCCGTCGCATCGGACTTTACCAAATAGCCGGAAGCGCCCAGTCGAATCGCCCCTTGGGCAACCTCTGGAGAGGAATTCTGCGTGACAAACAGTATCTTGGAATTGGGCGAAACCTTACGAATTCGGCGAGCCGCCTCCATACCGTTCAGTGTGGGCAGCCCGAGGTCAAGTAGAATGAGGTCCGGTTGCAGCTCTTCGGCTTGCCGGACAGCCTGCAATCCATCTGAAGCTTCACCGACAACTTCGCATCGAGTCTTTTCCTGCAAGGTGGAACACAGGAATTGGCGGAAGTCATCCATATCATCAACTATGAGTGTTCTCGCTTGGGGCATTTCGTAAGCAGTCTCCTACCGGTCGAACAGGACGAGTGCTGTATTTATATGGTTTGGTGGGGTAGTTCGTCCAGCCAGCGCGTAATTCGCTAGGCTGGGGCTGTGCTGACAGCACTCGTGCACCGTATCTCGTGAAGTGTTACACACTTAACTCGTATGAGAGACCGCCAAGCCGGGGATAGACCACTGTCAGAATTGACAGGTACCCCGGACACCTTGCGACCGTTTAGACTGCCGCCTGAAAATCGAGAGTGAGAGCTACCTGGTGGGTCGATAACCATCCCCAAGGATCATCGACGAATCCATAGGCGCTCGATCACGGGTCGTCGCGTTGAACCAGTTCTCCGATTTTCGAATCCTTGCCAAACCCAAAAAATGTTGCCCTGGCCCCAATCGCCGAATGTACGAAGGCTGCGCAGCCTCGTCATGGCGCATGGGCGGCGTTCCGTTAAACGACTCGTCATTTTGTTTGTGTTTTGTGTGGCAGCTTCACTATCAGCGGAAATGGCGTTTGCTCAGTCGGTCAGCGGGGTTATAAGCGGGACAGTGGTCGATCCGCAGCAGCGCTCCGTCCCAGCGGCCACGGTCCGAATGATTGACCCGCTCCTCAAGACGAGTGCGACAACGGAAACGAACGAAGACGGCTACTTTGTATTCACCCAACTCGCTCCCGGCACTTACAGACTATCAATGACGAAGAATGGTTTTGAAAACCTCGAGATCAATGACATCGTGGTTCTAACAGCCGATCGGCTTTCCGTGGGAAAGGTGATGCTGAGACTCGGGTCGGGCTCCGAGATCGTTACCGTCACCTTGGACACTCCTCCCGTTGCGACCACAAGTTCAGAACAATCCGCCGTCATTTCCGCCGATGAAATGGCGGCCCTTCCGGTACTTGGCAACGACTATGTGGCTCTCACAAAAATCATTCCGGGCTCCACATACTTAGGAAACGGCTTTAATACCTTGAGCGTTATCTCTTCGCAGGCAGGTTTCATGGCCATTGCTTCTCAGAGCGCCGCGTACTTCAGCACGAACGGAGTTTTTTCGAGTTTGAGCAACGTTAGCTGGGACGACTCGCCGACCGTGGTAGCCAACATCCAAGACGTTAAGGTACTCGTAAGCGGTTATGAACCCGAACGTGGGAAAGCGCAGGGGGCGGTTCTTGACGTGACTACGAAATCGGGGACGAAGGATTATCACGGTACCTTGTGGTATGCGTTCAGGAATGAAGCCCTGAATGCGAACGACTATTTTAGTAATCTGAACGGCCAACCCAAAAGCCGTTATCGCTTCAATACGGTGACCGGAACGTTGGGCGGACCGCTTTTCATTCCTCGGGTTTACGACCGGAAGCGAAGCAAGGTGTTCTTTTTCTTCTCCTACGATAACGAGCCGAGCACCGTGCCGCAGGGTTTGAATGAGCTCCGGATGCCAACTGCATCAGAGCGCACCGGAAATTTTTCCCAGAGCTTCTTTCCTGGAACGACGCAGCAAATTCCGGTGTACGACCCGGTCACCCATCAGCAATATCCGGGGAACGTCGTGAACCCAGGTCAAATTGTTCCAACGATGCAAGCCCTGTTGAACTTGTTTCCCATTCCCAATTTCACGAATGTGGCCGTGAGTCAGGGTTTTTATAACTACGTACTTCCCGCTGTCGCCCACAACCCCGTCAATCAGACGTCGCTGCGTCTCGACTATGCTCCTTCGGATAAGTGGCGCCTCTTCGGCCGGTGGCAGCAAGGATTCTTTGGCTCTACGGGGGTGAATGAACCCGGAATCAGCGCAGGTTGGAACGGCGAGCAATCCTACAACAACAGCGTGCAAAGGTTTGAACTGAACGCTTCTTATATGCTTAACGCACACATGGTTAACGAGTTGGCGGGGGGATACACTGCCAAGCACGAGCGGACTTCCGTCCCACCTGCAACGCTTCAGGGATTTCAAATGGCATCAACCGGCATTCGTTTACCGCAATTGTATCCGCAGACCAATCCACTCGGGATGCTCCCAGGGTTCATGTTTAGCGATCTGTCCCACGGCCCGAACTTCAGCTATGACCCTCGCTTTCCGATGGACGATCACTACTACGGCCTGTCCGTGGCCGACAATTTCACCTATATCCACAACAACCATCAGATGAAGTTTGGCGTGTACTACGACGACGAGCACCAGAACCAACCCCACCATCTTGGAAGTGGAAGCCCTGGCGGCCTCTTTATGCTCGACGGCGCCAATCCAAGCAATCCGAATAATGTGGGGTACTCCTTTGCCGAGGCATTGCTTGGATATTTCGACAGCAATGTCCAGGTTACAAACTTTGTCGACGACTCGAATACCGCAAAAGCTCTGCAATGGTATACGCAAGACAATTGGCAAGTGTCCCGAAGACTGTCTCTCAATTTTGGAGGCAGGTTCAGCTATGACATCCCGCAGGCGATCACCGGCGGACAGGGCGCGATATTGAATCTCAATCTCTACAAACCCGCTGCTGCTCCGGTGCTGTTTCAGCCTGTTTTGGTGAATGGCGTGAGGATGATGGAAAATCCTCTGAATGGTGAAAGATTTCCGTCCGCTTACTTGAACTACTCCGTTCCCGGAAGTGGAACGTTCGCGCCGGGAACTGTCAGCGTAGGTTCCCCAGATTGGCAGGGCATTTTTCACTCTCAGAACGTCATTGTCGAGCCAAGGTTGGGCTTTGCGTATGACCCATTCGGGGACGGTAAGACAGCAATCCGGGGTGGCATCGGCAGATTTGCTGCCATGCGCACTTTCTCGGGATCTATCTTTGGCTACATCATCAACGCACCGGCCATTTCCTACCCAACCTCGTATTACGGAAACGTCACAGATCCGTCCGCCGTTCCGGGCCTGCTGAGTCCACCATCCGCGAACTATGCCAACCCCAACGCAAAGTTGCCGTACTCAGACTCGTGGTCGCTCGGCGTCCAGCGGTCGGTTGGCTTCAACACCGTTCTAAGCGCATCCTATATAGGCTTAGTTTCCCGTAACGGTCCGTACACTTTCAATCGGAACGAGGTCCCTTACGGGGCGCAGTTCTTGCCGCAAAACCGGGATCCGACCACCGGGACGCCGCTTCCGGATAACTACTTCCGTCCTTACCCCGGGTATTCGTCGATAAACGACTCAGAATGGGGAAACAACGCGAACTACAACTCTTTGCAGGTCACGTTCAATCGGCGCATGTCGCACGGATTGTCGTACGGCATTTCGTATACCTATTCGAAAGCGCTGGATGATCGCAAGGGCACGACATACGTCCCGTACTCTCTAACCTATGGCCCTAGCAGTAACGATATGCGACATCGTCTCACTCCCTTCTGGGTCTGGGAATTACCGAACGTGAGCAGGCACTGGGACAATGGGTTCAGCCGCTGGGCCCTGGACAACTGGGAAGTCTCCGGAATAGCTTCTTTCGTCTCTGGTCAGCCGATGAATGTCAACTTGAGTACAACCAACAATGAAAACATTACGGGCGGAGGCGACGGAGCCCAGGTGATCCTCACCGGGAACCCGGTGCTGCCCAGAAGCCAACGTGCTTTCAATCACTATTTCAGTCCGAATGTATTCGCCCTTCCGGCCACGGGCCAGATTGGGACGGCTTGGAATGGCGCTGCATTCTATGGGCCTGGTGTCAACAACTGGGATATAGCTGTGGCAAAGCACTTTCGCTTCGGAGAACGTGTTGATTCTCAACTGCGAGTCGAGATGTTTAACACGTTTAACCACCCGCAGTGGTCCAGCGTGAATAACACTGCCTTGTTCGATCCCTCGACCGGACAGCAGGTCAATTCAGCTCTGGGAAGGATCACTGCGGACCGGGGGCCGCGAATCATGCAGTTGGCCGTGCGCCTCGGGTTCTAGAACAGGGCTCACTTGATTTGCACACGGATCACCTACCACTGTGGTTCAAAGATGTGAGGACCTCATGAAAAGAACGTTCACTGCGGAGGGGCCCGTTTGTAGACTTCGAAGAACGTCTTGGGACTGTCGGGTGGTCCGATGAGGCATGCATCCGACGTGAGAGGGTGCAGTTATTCCAATTCGCATGGCAGAGTGAGTCTCCGTTCGCCCGCCCGGTGTGCAATTCTTGTCATTTTTCTGTGTGTTTTTCCTGGTTCCGTAGCTGCGCAACATCAGCACGAAAAGCGCGTGCTGTTGGTCTTTAGCGAATATGGGCAACGCACTCAGTTTCTGGAAGCCTTCGAGTCTTCAGTGCGCGCTCAGGTTAAGGCGGATATTACATTCGATGAAGCATATCTGGAAGCACCCCACCGTATAGACGAGAAACATTATCTGGAGGGCGTAGCAGAGGCTCTCTATCGCAGGTTTGCAGGTGTGAAGCTGGATCTCGTCGTTGCAATTGCCCCACCGGCAGTTTCGTTTGCGGTGCAGTACCGCGAAAAAATGTTTCCGGGTGTGCCCGTCGTCTATTCGGCAGTCAGCGATTGGCAGTTTGGAGGGCAGACCTGGCGAGGTGTGTCCGGTGTCACGAACCATGTGGGTCTTGGAGAAACAATCGATCTTGCCCTGCAACTTCAGCCGGACACAGAGGTGGTGGCGGTGATCTCCCCGAACGATCCGCCGTGGCTGGCAGCCACCCATAACGAACTCAGTCGTTATCAAGGAAAGGTGAGAGAGATATACCTTGTCGAGCCTCCGGGGCGTAAGCTTTTCGAAAGAGTTGACGCACTGCCTCCTCACACCGTGGTTCTGTTTCAGATGGGGCTTGCCGAGTCGGGCCAGCCACCGCTCGCTGGTTTTGACCTGCTCGATGCGGTGGCACAGCGGGTTCCCACCTATTCGGCCTGGCAGAATCTTTGTTTGAACCACGGGTGTATTGGTGGGGCGTACCAGGAGAACACAGACACCATCCAGTTGACCGCGAGCACGGCAGCACGGGTATTGTCGGGTGAGCCCGTTGACAAGATTCCGATCGGGCACGTCACAGGTCTTCGATCTCGCGTGGATTGGCGAGCTCTCCAGCGATGGAACATCCCCGAGTCGGCTTTGCCTCCCGGCACCGAGATCTTGTACCGCGAACCTACACTTTGGGAGCAGGGCAGGAAATACTTCCTTACTGCGATTGCAGTGATTTTCATTCAGTCTTTGTTGATCTTTGGCTTGTTCTGGCAAAGGACGCGAAGACGGAATGCAGAACTCAAGCTTGGAAAGTCGGAGGAAAAGTTCTCCAAAGCCTTTCGACAAAGCCCCTTTGCAATCACCATCGTTAATGCCAGAGATGATTGCTACATTGACGTTAACCAGACTTTCGAAATTCTCACCCGCCGGTTGAGGGCGAACAAATTGTTTAGCTGCTGCCGTTTCTGGCTGTCCAGATTCGTCCAGCGCGTCAACAGCAGCCAGCGCTTGCCCTTCACTACACCGCGCATGCGCCCGCCTTTACGGAAAAACTCCGCCCGGCGCACTTCATCGATGGCTTTGTTGGCGTGCTGCAAAACGTGAAACTTGTCGTAGACGATGCGGCAGTTCCGCGCCCATTGTTCAATGCTGTTGGTGAAGGGCCGCCACATATCCACGCAAGCCGCCTCCACTCGTTTCCGTTGGGTAGCGCTTCGTTGTGTCCGGAAAAACTCATCGAGTGTTTCCTGTTTGCGGTCCTGCCCAAACCACAAGGGTTCGCCGGTATCCAAGTTACTGACCACGGTGATGAACTTCATCTGCTTGCCGAAGTAAATCTCATCCACACCCATTTGAACGAGCGGGTCTTTGCGACGCACGGCACTCCAGCGCTGCAGATACCGCAGGTCGATCGCTCGCACGTTAAACCGGTTGGAAGCGTGACGAGGTCATCGGTCGGACCCCGCTCGAGATCGAACTTTGGGCCAATCCGGATCAACGAACTACGTTTACGAGAGAGCTTCTCGGAGAGGGGCACATCAGAGATCGGGAGGTTATCTTTCGTAGAAAGGACGGTCAAATTCGAACTTCCCTCGGGTCAGCCGAATTGATCGAGGTCAATGGAGAGATGTGCGCCCTTTCGGTGATCGCCGATATCACAGAACGCAAGCTGGCCGAAGAGGCCATTTCCGGCTTTGGCCGCAGGTTGATTGAAGCGCAGGAAACAGAGCGTGCCCGGATCGCCAGAGAATTGCACGACGACATCAATCAGCGCCTGGCGATGGTCGCAGTAAGTCTGAAAATGATAAAGCAAGAACTTCCTAACCCAGAACAAAAAACGAGCCGGCACATCGAAGACGCCTGCGCACGGGTGTCCGACTTGGAAATCGATATTCAGGCCCTTTCGCACCGCCTGCATTCGTCGAAACTTGAATACCTGGGACTCGAAGTAGCGGCTTCCAGCTTTTGCAGAGAGCTTTCGGAGCGGCAGAACGTGGAGGTTGACCTCCGTTGCGACGGCCTTCCAGAAGGCCTTTCTGATGATGTTGCGCTTTGCTTCTTCCGTGTATTGCAAGAAGCTCTCCACAATGCCGTGAAATACAGTGGTGTGGGCCGGTTCGAAGTTTCACTCGAGTGTCTTGCGCAGATGATCCAATTGAGGGTGCATGACTCGGGCTCTGGGTTCGATCCGACGCTATCAGTCCTCGGGCACGGACTTGGCCTGACCAGCATGAAGGAGCGCATGAAACTGATTGGCGGAGAGCTTTCCATTCACTCAAACGCGCAGGAGGGCACTACCATTCTTGCACGCAGCCCAATAGACCACGGGACGACAACAGACCAGCGGACGAAGGCGGCTGGCGCAGCTGCATAGGGACAGCTGCGAAGGGAGTCCTCCGGAACGCTTCCGACCATTCAAGCTAACCTCGATTCCCATCGCCCGCTCTCGTTTTTGAAGAACTTCGGTTCAGTAAACCTCCGCGACATCGCCATTCCCTGAGCCTCAGCCTGCCTTGGGTTTGAGTTGTCGATGAATTTATGCGACTCTGGCGACCGAAAGTAAACGATACAGAAGAAAATCAAAAATAAGCCGACCTGTTCGAAGAGGAATTCGGCTCGCTCCATCAGATGGAAACTTCGGGAGGAAGAGTTGAACAAACTGAACCGCAGACGGTGGTTGGAGAGCTTGGGGACGGCTGCAATTGCCAGCGTGTTACCGTCTCCTGCATTGAGCGCACAGCTAAAGTCGCCTGAAGGCGCTGGCAAAATGAAATTGGATCTCGCAGAGTTTCGTCCGAAGAGCATGTTGCATGTCCCGGAAACCAAAGTTCCCAAGTCGCGCTATCCGGTGATCGACGTTCACACGCACCTCTCGATTCGAGCCAAATCCGTGAACGGTGTAGGAGTTGGCGAAGCGATGGATTTCCTGGCGACGCCGGAGACCTTGCTTCCGGTCATGGATCGCAAAAATATTCGGATTCTGGTGAATTTGACCGGAGGATCAGGGAAAGGACTGGAGGAGACCATCCGACGTTTCGACAAAACACATCCGGATCGATTCATCACTTTCACTGAGCCCACCTGGGATCATGCGAACCAATCGAATTATCCACAGTTTCAGGCGGACGAAATCGAGCGCGCTCATCGCGCCGGCGCTCGCGGCTTAAAGGTATTGAAAACGCTTGGGCTCTATCTTCGCGAAAATATCTCTGAGGGTCGCCTCATCAAGATCGACGATCCGCGGTTCGATCCGATGTGGGAGGCCTGTGGAGCGCTGGGTATGCCGGTGGCGATTCACGTGTCCGATCCCGAAGCTTTCTTTCTTCCCACTGACGGAACGAACGAGCGTTTTGAAGAATTGAACAACCACCCGGACTGGTCTTTCCACGGAAAAGACTTCCCGAGCAACCTCGAATTGCTCGAGGCACGAAACAGAATGATCGCAAAGCATCCGAAGACCCAATTCATCGTGCTGCACGTTGGCAACGACGCGGAGAACCTTGCTTACGTGAGCGAATGCATGGATCGCTTCTCGAACATGACCGTCGAGATGGCGGCGCGAGTGGGTGAATTGGGCCGGCAGCCTCGCATGTCGCGCCAATTCTTCGACAAATATCAAGATCGGATTCTTTTTGGCACGGACGCCGTTCCCAATGGAACGGATACGCCGCAGCAGATTTACGGCGATGACCTTTACGAGATCTACTATCGATTCCTTGAAACCGAAGACGAATACTTTGATTATGCGCCGGCACCCGTTCCGCCTCAGGGACGATGGAGAATTTACGGAATAGGCCTGCCGGACGGCGTTCTTAGAAAGGTCTATAACGAAAACGCAGCGCGACTCCTGAAGCTGACGAAGTAACTGACAGATAGCCATATCCGCAACTTGGTTACGCAAGAACGACGCAGTTTCGTCCTTCTTTCTTCGCTCGGTAAAGAGCCGCGTCCGCAGATTCTACGAGCGCATCGCCGGTCAGGCCGTTTGCGGGGAAGGTGGCCACTCCGATCGACCGCGTCACGCGACCCAGCGTTTGGCCACGAAATTCGGCCGCAAGCTCCTTGGTCGCCTCGCGCAGGTGCTCGGCTCGCTGCCGCGCGGAGTCCAGGGGCGCATCGGGAAGAATTACGACAAACTCTTCGCCTCCAAAGCGGCAGACGATGTCTTCGACTTCACGTTGAATCGCGGACGACAGGGGCCGAAGGCTGCTTACTAGCGATAGATTTCCTTGCGAAAAGCCGACGCGAAGGATAAGAACGATCAAGCGGTCGTCTTCGATCTTGCAGATGAGCCGATAATCGCCTGCACGGTGCCGCTCCTTCCTGTTCGTCCGAAAAAGCCGAGAGCCGCAGAGAGAGTCCCAGCCATCGGCGTACAAAAAAAGCGCAAAGACCCACAAGAAGGAGGACGGCGACAGCGATGACTTCGTCGACTTTGGTCCCGCGATTCCGCGACATCCATTCGACTCTGACGGGACAGGAGTGAGTTACTTCTCGTTTGATACGAAAGACTTAGGCGGGATTGGGACGTTTTGGCGCACTTGTTTCAGTTCGATGGTGGACGAGCCGGTCGGGCCAGAAAGTCGTCGTCCGAAGGGGACCTGCACGCCGTTTACTTGGCGATAGTCAAAATAGTCGATTCTGCTGGGATTGAGGCCGAGTGGAGATTCAGCGTACCTTTCGAGGCGCGCCAGCAACCCGGAATGCCTGTCGAAATATAGCTTCACTTTCGGATGTCCCTCGCGCACGCCGACGAGTAGGGACATGTCCATGCCGTTCACGCTTTCCGGATACTCGACTCGGAGTTCGGGGAAAATTTGGAGGACGTGAATTGGGAATGGAAGATCGGCGTCGAAACGAGCGGCGTCCAATTCGTCGCCTTGTAAGCGGTGCGGTGGTCGGCCTGGAGCAGTGGACCAAGCACTTTGACCGTTGAAGATTGTGGAGCTGTCGCCGTTGGCGAGATGCCGGATGATTGCCTGTTTGCCGGCTTCGCCAGAAATTATCTCAATTGGCACGGAAGTTCCATCCATGGTTATTGTGCCTTCTTCGATGCGACTGGTGACCTCCTCAATTGCGGCCCTACCGCCTAGCGCAGCAACATAGGCGTCGAGGATTTGCGACACGGACGGCATCGCCTCGGGAAGTTCGGTGGGTGCAGCGTTCGCGCGCGGCGACGCAGGACCGTCGTTGATTTTGACCGCGGGATCGGCGGACGGTGCATGTGCGCCGCGATGGCACGAAAAGCATGTGACCTCGCACAGGTTTTCGAAATTGTCTTTGTTCAGGGCTAGCGTCATGCGGATCATCTTTCGCGCGGTCTGCTTGGGTTTCTTGTCGTCTTTCTCGAAATGACCTGGAACGTGGCAGTAAGCGCACTCCACGCCGAGGGCCGAGCTCATGAATTGCATGGTGGGCATGACTTGATCGGCCGGGACATCCTTTAGCAGCTGAATGTTCTTGAACACTTCTCCTGCGGGCTTCGGAGGTGCGCTTGCGGAAGTCTCCGTGGCTGCCACTGATTTGGTCGTCTCCCCCGATCGTGGAAACATGGCGTCGTGAATTTTTGCGGATAGGCTTGCGGCTTCCGCTTCCATGCCTTGCGACCGGTAGAGACCTGCGAGGGGGCCAGCCGCGGGCAAATACAGAGGGTCGAGCGCCACGGCCTTTTCCAGATGAGCGATCGCGCCTGCGATGTCTCCAGCTTGCTGGCGAGCGGATGCGGCATTTCCTTCGTTGACCGGCGAGTTGGGATTGAGCTGCAACGCCCGGTCGAACGCTAGCTGGGCTTCCGAAGATTGTCTTCCCAAGAGCAGAGCTTGTCCGATCCACGAGAAAAGTTCGCTGTCGGCGGGGAATTGATTTTGCACTTCGACTAGCGCGCGATAGCCCTGGATCACGAAAGATTGCGAGCGACGCTGCACTCCTGCGTCGATGTAGGCGATTCCGAGATTGCGCTTTTGAAGTTCGCGAGCGGGCTCGCGCCATGCGGCGATGTCGTTGTCCGAGGCGAGTTCGGACGGAGGCTCGGGGCGGCGCTGGATGCGATGGTCCGTGAAGGCGGTGTGGCCGCCGTCTTTGGCGTCGCGCTTGGGCATGTGGCAACTGATGCAATCGGAGTTGCTTGCTGGATGCGACGCGGGGAATTCGGACGTGTGACAAGACAGGCAGCGCGAACGGAAGAACTCAGTGGATTCACGAGGTTTGTTGTGGGGATCGTGGCAAGTGCCGCACCAGAGTTTGCCATTGGAGTTTCGCGCGCATACGCTGAGCGCAAGTTGCTCGACGTGGCTGATGACTTTGAACGCTCCGGGCGCGGCGCCCGGAGGAATGGCGTTGTGATAGACCGTGAACGTGTCTTCCAATCGCTGGCCGGCGACAAAATCGCTGAAGCTCTTGTCGGGATTCGGGACACGCGCAACTCCAAACAAGTGGCATTGCTCGCAGACACTATCGCGGCGGGCGGGCTCGAGCTTGGCCGGATTAACGATTGTTCCGGCGCGCGGGTCGGCTAGATGCTTTTCGACGGGGCCATGGCAGCGCTCGCAGGTGATCGACTCAGCCGCAAACGCAGGCGAACGATATTGGTTGAGCGTGCCTGAGACATTCAAAGCCGATCCGGAGTGGCAGAACACGCAGCCCTCGCCGACTGGGCGGGTGAAATCGGGGGAGTGCAAGTTCTCGTAGCCGGGTGCGAGGTCGTAGGCTTGGCGGCTTCGATAGTAGGCGAGCGGTGATTGAAAGAGGTGGTTGCCGAGGTTGATCAGGTAGCCGCTCGCGTGAATACCGGAACCGATTACGTAGTCGATGCGATAGTCGGTGACGTCTCCCGCGGTTTCGAGGCGTTGCCAATCACCGGTGGCGGTGGAAAAAATAGTGATCTTGCCGTCGGGAATGTTGACGGCTCCTTGGGGCTCCTGCTGCGAGCGGCGCAGAGAATGCGCCATCGCGGAATTCGAATAGCCGTCCACTTCGGCCTTGTGGCAAAGGACACAACGCTCGGAGCCTTTTGCTTGCCGGGGGAATTGCGGGGCATTCGCTCGCGTGCTGGTTTGCGGGTTGTGGTTTGTGCTCGATCGACCCCAGACAGAAGAGCTGATGCTCAACGCCATAGAGCCGATCAGCAGCAGGAAGGAGAAGACGTAAGATACGCTTGGTAAATTTTGCGGATAGGAATCACGCAATCGAAAAAAGACGTTGGACAATCTGGAGTTCGTGTTCTTGGACATCCGGTATGTCCGTCTTTCAATTCAGCGCCGATTTTGCGCGAAGCGCCGCGCTGAAGCGCGCCAACGTGAATTCGAGATGCGGTCAAATTCCACGAGCCAAATGGTAATACATGTCATTCCATTTGAGCTCTTTGACCAAGCTTGGAAGAGTTGTCTTGTTGTCGATTTGCAAGCACTCCATTCCGGCGATGTCGGCGAAATCCTGCAGATGCTCGGTGGTCACCGCGTAGCTCAGCGAGGTGTGATGCGAGCCTCCTGCGAGGATCCATGCGGTTGCGGCAATTTTGAGGTCAGGCTCGGGAGCCCAAAGGGCGCGCGCCACAGGTAATTTGGGAAGCTGATGCTCAGGACGGACGACGCTTACGCGATTCACGATCAGACGAAAGCGATTTCCCATGTCGACAAGCGAAGCGTTCACGGCGTGGCCGCTGGAAGCGGTGAATACTAATCGTACGGGATCTGATTTGCCACCGATGGAAAGAGGATGGATTTCGACCGATGGCTTGGCATCGGAAATAGACGGACATACTTCGAGCATGTGCGCGCCGAGAACCTGACTACCGTTGCGCAAATGATAGGTGTAGTCCTCCATGAAGGAGGTACCACCTTTGAGGCCGTGACTCATGACTTTCATGGCGCGGACGAGCGCGGCCGCTTTCCAGTCGCCCTCGGCGCCGAATCCGTATCCGTCGGCCATCAGACGCTGGACGGCGATTCCCGGGAGTTGCGGTAGGCCATGTAGATCTTCGAAGGTGTCGGTAAAGGCGGCGGACCCGGTGTCGGCGAGAAAGTGCCGCAGCCCGAGCTCGATCTTTGCCGCTTCGCGCAAGACTCCCCGCTGGTCTCCGGCCGCACGCAAAGGCTGGGCGACCGCGTAGGCGCAATCATATTCCGCGACGAGCTTTTCGGTTTCCGCATCGCTTACTTCGCGAACGAAACGGACCAGATCGCCGACGCCGTAACCATTCACCGTGTAGCGCAGGCGAATCTGCGCTTCGACTTTATCTCCCTCGGTCACTGCGACGTTGCGCATGTTGTCGCCGAGGCGCGCGACTCTCAAGTGTTGCGCGTCGTGCCACGCGCAAGCCGCTCGCGTCCAGACAGCGATCTCCGACTGAACACCGGCATCGCGCCAGGAGCCGACGACAACTTTTCGAGAGAGCCGCATGCGGGCCGCAATATGTCCATACTCGCGGTCACCGTGGGCCGACTGGTTAAGATTCATGAAATCCATGTCGATGGTGGACCATGGGATTTCTTCGTTGAATTGGGTATGAAGATGCAACAACGGCTTACCGAGAAGGCGGAGGCCGCCGATCCACATGCGGGCCGGCGAGAACGTGTGCATCCAGGTGATCAAGCCGACGCAGTTCTTGGAGCTGTTGGCGTCCAAACACAGTTGATCGATGGATTCGCTGGTGGTCATCACTGGCTTGACTACGATTTTTACCGGCAGGGAAGGAGTGGCGGAAATGCCTCGGGCGATAGCTGCGGAATGTTCGTCGACAGTCTTGAGGATTTCGTGGCCGTAGAGGTGTTGGCTGCCTGTGACGAACCAAACTTCCAAATTCGAAAGGTCAATCATCCGTCATCCTCGGCCCGTTGTTGCTTGCTACGACCATGAACTCTCGCCCGCCATTCGTTCTTGGAGCAAGCGGTTGAAGCGTGCTTCTGACGTAATTGGAACCTTGCAACGACACGAGAAGCTCGTCGGGGACACAAGAGGGTCGACTGCGGAAACTTTCTCGAACCTGTGGCAGGGTTCCGACCTCAACATTTGTAAGGGTGTAGGAATTGTCTCGCAACCCTTCAGAGACTCATTGGATCGCTGTGCGCCTTCGCGAACAGCGATCCAATGGTTGTTTCTGAGAAGTGATTAGAAGGTGATCTTTCCTCCAATTTGCCACCATCTCGGCAGTGTCTGGGCAGTCGCGAGGCCAAAGTTACCCTGCGAAAGATCGCCCTGTATAGACTGGAAGTTGGCATGGTTGAAGAGGTTATAGAATTCGAATCGAAGCTGGAAGTTGACCCTCTCGGTGATGTGGGTGTTCTTGTACAAGTTCACGTTGGTCTGCACGAAGGACGCGTTGCGGAATCGCCCCGTTTTCTCGTCGCCTTCGGTGCCCGGCGTCGGTGCGGCGAACTGCGACTTGAAGAGGCTGCCCGAAGTGAAAGCGCTATGCGACGTTAACTGCGCGTAGCTATTTACGTTCGGGTAGTCGTTGTTGTCTCCGTCGGCGTTATAGTCTCCGCCTCCGGTGAACGACGCGCTTGTGAATACGGTGAAGGGATAGCCTGTTTGATAGGTGCTTGTGCCACCGATACCCCATCCCCCAGTGAGTTTACCCAAGGCTCCGTCGCCATTGTTCAAACCGGGTAGCTCGTAATTGAAGGTAGCGGAGAATCGGTTCGGCGTATCCCAAGGCGAGGGTCCGTAGTATTGATGCGGGTCTGCCGCGGTCGGATAGATACCTGCGTCATCCTTGGACGCAGAACGCATATACCAGACATCGAAGAATCCGCGCTTGACCTTCCCTCTGAGGTCAAATGTGACGCCCTGATAGTTCGCCACACGGTTGTTTTGCGTGTAGTTAATCACGCCGAAGCTGGGATTGAGCCGGGTCGGAGCGGAGTTGGGCGGCTTCCCGATGAGATCGCCGGCCATGGCGTTGACGTCCTGACCATAAGACACCTGTCCGCCCTGGTTCCCACCGCCGACCAGGTTCGCTGTGTGCGACCCACTGTAGAGCACGCTGGCCACGAGATACCGGCCCAGTTGGTGTTCCAATGTTCCGGAGTAGATGTACGCCGTCGGCGACACGATATTCGGATCGATACCGCCAATCGTCAGCCCTGCTCCGGGAATTCCGCCTGCTGCATCCAGACATGGAGCGACGGGGCACAAAGCAGTTCCAGCCAGTTGGGGAAATACGAATCCAAAGGGCGGTTTGCTACTCGTGCCTTGCACAAAGACCGGTTGGTTGGCCGGTGCGTTGGCCGCAAAGAAGGTCGGCAGGATCAGACCGGGCGGGTTGCCGCGAAATTCTTCCTGAATATTCGCGGGTGTCAGCCAATTCGAATACATTCCGAATCCGCCGCGCACGAGCCACGTGCCCTTGCCGGTGATATCCCACGCTGCGCCTATTCGTGGGGTGTAGGATTTTGGCGCCTGATTGACTGCGTGCTTGGCTGGAACGGCGACACCGTTCGCCACCTGTTCTTCCATGGTTGAACCATCGCCGAGGTGGAAGTTGCCAAACACGGTGGCATCCGACCGGGAGTACGGATTTCCCTGATTGTCGAAGCGGAAGCCCAAAGTCAGGGTGAGATTCCGCCGCGCTTTCCAGGTATCCTCCACAAATAGGCCCCATGTTTTGGAAGCCGCGTTCCAGTTCCAGAGCTGCTGCTGGCCAGTGATCGGGTTATACATCACGCCGCCTTCAGTGGCTGGCGCGTCCTGCGCCAGCGCCAACAAGTTGTTGAAGCTGAAGGCAGGATGCGACCAAGGGCCTTCGAACGGCTCGACGTCATCGCCGAACCAACCTTCGTAACCGACTTTCAGAACGTGAGCGCCGCGCACGTGGGTTAGCACGTCGCGCCAGTGGTAGTTATGTTGAATGAAATCGCCCTGCGCAAAACCGACGCCGTATCCGACGCTCTGTCCGGTAACGGTGATGCCCGGAATGGTGAAGTCGCCGGTTTCTCCGAGGAATCCCTCAATGCGGTTCTGCGCGAAGATGGCTTCGTTCAGTGTGGTCGGGCTGAAGTCGTGCGTCCAGTTCACCTGAAACGCGCGCTGCACCGTGTGTTGTGTGGTCGCAAATTGCGGAATCACGTTCGGGTCGTTCTGATGGGACAGCGTGCGGAAGAAACTGCCGTAGATACGGTCTTTTGAGAAATACTTGTCCACCCGAATGAAATACTGATCGCCATTGCGGAAGCCGGTCGAATTGAAAATACCGGTGTCGATCATCGGCGTTGTGCAAGGCAGGAAGCTTGTCGCGGCTGTTCCGCAAGTTCCTGGGAATACATCGTTTGCCGTCTGCGAGACGCCGCTGATCGTCGCGCCAGAAGGTGTGTAGGTAGTCAGAATCTTTGTTCCAAACGTGGTTGGAAAATTCGTTTTGGCGAAGGACGCAAATGCGGCATCGGGAAACGTGATGGTCGTGTTTCCCGTGGAAGCGGAAGCGCGCGAAGGTTCCACGCCAAACATGAAGAAGAATTGATGGTGAGGAATAATCGGGCCGCTGATTGCGCCTGAAAAGTTGTTGCTGTGAAATGGCGCGTACTTGTGATCCGAACCGGGCAGGGAATACTTCGCGAACATACTCTGGTAGTTGAAGTAATCGCTGGCCAAACCGTGGAACTGGTCCGAACCCGATTTGGTTGTCTGCGTGACCTGAAGCCCGCTGCCGCGCCCGTATTCCACCGAGAACGTGTTCACTTGGATGTTCATTTCTTGAACGAAATCGGCATCGGGGGTTAGATTCAAGACGCCTTGGCGGATCGCGCTGGTGACGTCCAGGCCATCGACGATCCACATGTTTGCGACGGTGCCTTGGCCGTTGACGCTGATGTCCACGGCTTCTTCGGTGGAATAGTTGTCAACGCCCGAGCCCGGGGTGCCCGAAACCACTCCAGGTCCGCCGTTCAACCCGAGCCCCGAAACCCCGGGGGCCACGCTGATGAGCGCGAGCATGTTGCGACCCGCCAAAGGCAAATCCGCGAGGGCCTTGGTTTCTAGCGTCGTTTGATTGCGCGTGTCCGCGGTACTGACCAGAGGAGTTTCCGAGGTGACCGTCACGGTGTCGGTCGCGGAACCTACCTTGACCGCGAGGGGCACGGTCAGAATCTGATTGTTGGCCAAAACGACAGAAGTGTCGGATTTGGAGAAACCCGACGCTTCGACAGTTATTTTGTAGGTGCCTGGTCCAAGGCTCAGGAAGCGATAATCTCCCGATGCATCGGTGGTGGTGCTTTCGGACAATTGTGTAGTGACGTTGAGAAGTATGACGTGAGCTTGGGCGACGGCTGCTCCGCTTGGATCCGTAACAGTGCCCTGAATATTGCCTGAAAATTGAGCCCAAGCTGCGCCTGCGGTTACAAGCAGCAGGACGGACACACGGCCGAGGAACCCTGCGAAAAATCTCAGATACATACGCTCTCACCCCTTCGTTGAGTAGGTAAACGATTACTTGACGGTGTGCGTGCGTAAACGTTTACTCAGTGGGTTCATCATATATTCCGATACAAACTATCTGTCAAGCGATTTCTAGTATTTTTCCACTAGGTGGTGATGGAAGCTTCACATTTCGGCCGCGGTTAAGGACCAGTACTGCGTCTCGGAGCGACAGGAGCTTGCAGTCGATTTTCATCGATTGACGGAGCTAACCACTTGATTTGCGAAGGGATGATAGGCGAATTAAACTGGCCACGCCCTCGAACGATGCGTCACCCTCCGCGTGAGAAACACCGCGGCTACGGACTCGCGGGTTTATCGTCTTCGAGTAACTTGTAACGGTAGCGCTCTCTCTCTTCGTTGGTGGCTTGCTCGCGGAGTTGGGCCAGGCGAGAGAGCAATTGCGGAATTTCTTTGTTCTGCCCGGTCTTTCGCAGCGCTTGGATCAGCCGGTAAACGGACGTTTGATCTCTCGGGTCGATGGCAAGGGCTTGCCGGCTCTGCTCGATGGCTGCCTGATATTGTCCGGTTTGCATGTACAGTTTCGCGAGAACCGCTCGCGCGGCGGCGAGCGTGGGCTGCAACGCCACAGCCTGTTTGGCTGATCGCATTGCCAGTTTGAACTCGGGCGTCCCGGAATCGCCGCCTTTTTGAGACAAAATGTCGGCTTGCAAGTACAGCAATAGAGGGTCGTTGGGTTTGCGGGCCAGCTTTTCTTGAATCGAACTCAGCGCGTGATCGAAATCGTTGGCTTGCACGGCAGCCAAGCCTTGAGCGGCCGTGCTCATAGACTGGTTCGGGTTCAGTTCGTAGGCCTTTTCGAAATCGGCTTCCGCTTTATCATACTGAGCGAGCTGCACATATAGGACGCCTCTCGCCACGTACAATTCGTCAGCGCTTGGCTGGAGGGTGAGACCTTCCGAGATCACGTCGATTCCCACTTGAAATGACTGATGAGCGAACGAGACGTTCGCAAAGTCCAGGTAGAGGCTCGTATTCTTGGGATCGAGAAGAAGCGCTTGGCGGAGCGTGGCGACGGCCTGCGGCGTGTCACCCGCATCTTCGTAGGCCCTCGAAGTCAGTTGCAGCGTATCCGCGTTAGGCTCTTTGGAATCGAGCAGCGGGCGCAGCGTCGAGATCGCGTCCTGAGGTTTGTGACCCATCAATTGAATTGATGCAAGGACGCGAACCTCTTGCGCGTCGCCCGGCCGCAGAGCGGCGGCTTTCTGAAAGACCGCGACCGCATCATCAAACCGTTTCAGTCTCACCAGGCACGTGGCGTAGGCGTGCAATGCGTCGATCTGAGTATCGACTAATTCAGCCGCTCGTTCGAAATGTGGCGCAGCGGCTTTGCAGTTTCCCTGCCTGTATTCCAGTACCGCCAGCATGGCAGAAGCGGTGGGATCGCCCGGGCGCAGTTGCAACAGATGGTTGAGGAGCGGTACCGCGTCTTGGCTTCCCGCTTGGTATTGAATCTGCGCGGCGCCCGCTAATGCGGCAATGTTGTTTGGAGAAATACTCAGCGCATGCTGAAAGGCCGCCAGCGCCTGCTTGTTGTCTCCTTTGCTGGCATAGGCGATCCCTTGAAGTGTCCACAGTTGCGGATTCCGGGGAGTCTGCTGGAGGGCGGATTGGCTTAAGGCGATGGCCGTATCGTAGTCCCTGACTTGCAATGCCTCGCTGATGGGCTTGCTGACGCTCGACGGCGTCTGGCAATTCGCCAAAGTTCCGCATGCGAGTAGGACGGCGAATACGCAAAGTTTCGAAAATGAAGTCATCAAGGAAGCGTACAGAGCCTTTGCTATCGACGGAATCCAGAATACCCTAAGCGAGTAAGCGATTACAGCAAGTGTTTGACGTCCAGCCGCACTAGCGTTATACATAAGGGCGCGAGCAAACGCTTACTAGGTCCTGGCGCGCCTTCCTGGGTTGCCGAACCCCCATCTGCGCTTTCGCAGCAGCCACGTAAGCTGAGGAGATTCGATATGAAACGTAAGTCCAGACGGCAATTCCTTGCCACCACCGCAGCGTCTACCGCCGGACTGCTCGCCATGCGAGCGATTCCCGCGTGGGCCAGGAAGACGGTTGCGCCGCAGATCACTCCTTCGCTTTCGGTTTTTGGTTACTCGCAGGTCCAACTATTGGACGGGCCTTTCAAAACTCAGTTCGAACAGAACCACAAACTCTTCCTCGATCTAAACGAGGATGGCGTGCTGAAGCCGTTTCGCGTGCGCGAAGGACTGCCGGCTCCCGGTCCCGACATGGGAGGCTGGTACGACAACGGCGACGACTTCGACCCGAAAACGAATTTCCACGCGTTCATCCCAGGTCATACCTTCGGTCAATATGTTTCGGGGTTGGCGCGAGCCTATGCCGTATCGGGTTCGAAGCCGACGCAAGCCAAAGTGCACCGTCTCGTCAAAGCCTTCGGCGAAACCGTCGAGCCGACCGGCAGGTTCTATGTCGACTATCGACTCCCGGCGTACACCTTCGACAAGACCTGTTGCGGCCTGATCGACGCGCACGAATATACCGCCGACCCGAATGCGCTTGCAGTTCTGAAGCGCGCCACCGACGCGGTTCTCCCGCATCTGCCCGAAAAGGCGCTCAGCCGCGCTGAACAGGAAGCTCGTCCGCACAAGACCATCGCTTATACCTGGGACGAAACGTACACGCTGCCCGAAAATTTTTTCCTCGCGTACCAGCGCAGCGGCGATGAACGCTACAAGCAACTCGGTGAACGCTTCATCTATCACGAGTATTACGACGCTCTCGCCGAAAATCACAATGCGCTGCCCGGCAAACACGCCTACAGCCACGTAAACACTTTTAGCTCCGCCATGCAGGCCTACTTCATCCTTGGCGACGAAAAATATTTGCGCGCCGCGAAAAACGGCCTTCGCATGGTGCAGGAACAGAGCTACGCGACGGGCGGTTGGGGCCCCGACGAGGCATTCGTCGAGCCCGGGCAAGGCCTCCTCGCCAAGAGCCTTGGTACGACTCGGTCGAGTTTCGAAACTCCCTGCGGCGCGTACGGCCAATTCAAAATCACGCGCTATCTTCTCCGCCTTACGCAGGACTCCCGTTACGGCGACAGCATGGAGCAGGTGCTCTACAACACGATTGGCGGAGCCAAGCCGATTCGTCCTGACGGCGTCAGCTTCTACTACTCCGACTACAATGACGAAGGCGCCAAGAAGGTTGATTACAAGGACAAATGGCCGTGCTGCTCCGGCACTTTTCCGCAACTGGCTGCCGACTATCACGTCAGCGCCTACTACCCAGGCAAAGATGGCGTCTACGTAAACCTGTTTCTACCCTCGCGCCTCGCTTGGACGCAAAACGGTTCGAAGATCGCCATCACTCAGCACACCAGCTATCCACGAGCGAACACAACTCAACTTCAGATTGACGCGGCACGCCCTGAGCAATTCACGATCTACATGCGCGTCCCCGAGTGGACCGATGCAAAGACGAGAATCTCCGTCAATGGCAAGGCGGTAGAGGGCGAAGTCACTCCAGGCAAATTTTTCGCGATCCACCGCACGTGGAAAAACGGAGACCGAATCGAGTACGAACTCGGCATGCCGCTGAGCCTGCAAGCAGTCGATCCACAAACGCCAAACACTGTTGCGTTGCGCCGTGGTCCATTGGCATATTTCGCGATCGGTAATCCACCGCAAAACTTTACTCGCGCTCAACTACTGGCCGCGACGGCCGCAGCTTCGAGTTCCGATGACTGGATCGTCCAAGGCAGTGCTGGAAAGATCGTCTTCCGCCCCTTCGGCGCAATCGGCGACGAACAGTACCGCCTGTATCACAACGTCACGGCTTAAATTTCGAGTACCTTGAACAAATGGAAGGGAATCGACGCGAGAGCGCAGGTCGCGTCGAAGAGGGCATCGGTCATGAACTCGAAAAAGAACGATGTTTCACGACGTGAATTTATGTCCGCTGCCGCCTCTGCGGTCGCGGCCTCCTGCCTCGCCTATCCTGGAATCTCGCGCGTGATGGCGAGTGCAGCGAGGGAGGACGCCGGAGCCGCAACAATACCGTGGCGGGATCAAGGTGTCCTAAACCTCGCCAATTCACCTTACGCGAAATTGCACTCCGTTCCTGTTCGCGCTGTCACCATCGAAGAGGGTTTTTGGTCCAAGCGTCGCAAGACCAATGTCGAGAGCAGCATTCCCACCATGCACGACCAACTCGAGCAGCACGGTCGGATGGACAACTACCGCCGCATGGTTGGAAAAAGTAACGCCCCGCAAAAAGGTCCCTACTATTCCGATTCCGACATTTACAAATGGACCGAAGCCGTCGGATTCGCTCTGCAGTCCGGCGATATTCCCGAACTCCGCAAGACGACCGACGGCATGATCCTCGAAGTTGTAGCAGTGCAGGAGCCGAGCGGGTATCTCAACACCTATTACGTCGAGGACAAAGTTTCGCAACGAATGCTTCCGAGAAGTCAGGAAGTCGGCCACGAGCTCTACAACCTCGGCCACATGTTGCAAGGCGCCATCGCGTACTATCGCGCCACCGGCGATACAACTCTGATGAATGCGGGCGCCAAATTTGTCGACGGCTTCCTGATTCCCGCCTACGGCCCGGGTTCCGATAAAAAGCCGATCGTCTCCGGCCACCCGGAAATCGAAATGTCGTTGATCGAGCTCTACCGCACCACGGGCAATCGCCGTTACGTCGACTTGGCCGGCTATATCCTGAAGGGTGACGATCGTATCCCTCTGGAGCCGCGACAGATCACCTACATGTATTGCGGCGTTCCGTTCACGTCGCGCACAAAACTCGAGGGGCACGCCGTGCGCGCCATGTACGCCTGCTGCGGTGCAACCGACTACTACCTCGAGACCGGTGACGAATCGTATTGGAAAACGTTGAACGTCCTCTGGGACGATCTTTCGAAACGTCAGATGTACATCACCGGTGGCGTTGGCGCCCGCGGTCAGGGCGAAGCATTCGGTGAGCCGTACGAACTTCCCAACGCGCAAGCTTACGGCGAAAGCTGCGCCGCAATCGGAAACATGATGTGGAATTGGCGCATGCTCGCAGCCAGCGGCGAAGCTCGCTTCACCGATATCATCGAACGCGCGCTGTACAACGGCATCAATTCCGGAATGTCTTTGGATGGCACGACGTACTGCTATCGAAATCCGCTAGCCTTCGACGGCGCATCCGGCGAAAAAATCCGTAACCCGTGGTACGACACGACATGCTGCCCTCCGAACCTCGAGCGCACCTTCGCTTCGCTCCCCGGATATTTCTACAGCACAAGCAAAGACGGCATCTACGTCCATCTGTACGACAATTCCGTCCTGGATTGGCATCTTGAGAACGGTACGCCGATCAAGATCGCCCAGAAAACGAACTATCCGTGGGACGGTGATATTCAGCTCACCGTAAATTCTTCTGAGCCTGCCGACTTCGCGCTGCATCTCCGCATCCCCGGCTGGGCCAAGGGTGCCACCGTAGCCATAAACGGAAAATCCATCGAAGGCGCGAAACCCGGCCAATACTTGCCGATTTCACGGCGCTGGTTGGCAGGCGATGTCGTAACTTTACGCCTCCCCATGACAGCCGAAATCGTCGCCTCCAACGCCCGCGTCGCTGAAAACTTTGGCCGCGTCGCCGTCGAGCGCGGACCGCTGGTGTATTGCGTCGAACAACTCGATCAAGCCGGCGCTCCCGACTTCTCGACGGTCTCCATGGTCGTCAATTCGAAATCGTTGCAAGACTTCAAGCCCGTGCATCAGCCCACGCTTCTGGGCGGCGTAACCGTGCTTCACCATCAGGGAGTAGTGACCGAGCCGTCTCAACAGGATGCGCTCTACGCTCCAGCCAGTCCGGACGCTCCCAAAACGCACGCCGCCGATCTGACGATGATCCCCTACTATGCATGGGCGAATCGCCAGCACACGTCCATGCAGGTTTGGATTCCGTACACGCGCGCTTGATCCGTTCTTCGCCATCACCATGACCACACCCTGGACTCGCCGCAGCGTGTTGAAGGGCTTGGCTGCCGCATCCACGGCCATCATCGTTCCTCCAATACGTATCGTCGGCTCGAACGATGACAACCCTTCGGCTAACGCCGTCGAAGTACAAATCACCACTCTCAGTCCTCACACGTTTCGCTTGTCCGTTCTAGCCGCTCCGAAAAACGAAGCTCCGGCGGCTATTCCCTCGGATGGTTCTCTAGTTCAGGAATCCTGGGACGTTCCCATCGAAAAATTCCACGCAGATCCCCAGAAACCGATCGCTGTGGGCAACTCCCGCCTCAAGATTTCTTTCGCGCCGCTGAGAATCGTCGTCGTGAACCAGCACGACGACATCATTCAGGAATTGGGTTGGGACGAAACCAGCGGCGCGGTCACATTCCTGACGGGGACGACTCCACTATTCGGTCTAGGTGAAGGCGGCCAACAATTTGATCGCCGCGGATCGATCGACCCGATGCGAAGCGGCCAGGGCGGATACAAACTCGAAACCCACGGCGCCAGAGTCCCAATCCCATGGCTCATTGGCGCGTCCGGATGGGCAATATTTTTTCATCAACCTCACGGCACTTTCGACCTCAGCGGCCCAAAAGGAAGGTTTCAACCGGCCGCAGGCGCCAAAACGCTTCCACTGGATCTGTTCTTCGTCTCCTCCACCAAGCCAGCCACAATCCTCGCGGAATACGCGCGAATCACTGGCCATCCCGAAATGCCGCCACTGTGGAGTCTCGGCTACCAACAATCACATCGCACCCTCGCCAGCCGTGAAGAAATCCTGGCCGAAGCAAAGACCTTTCGCGAAAAGAATCTTCCCTGCGATGCCATGATTTATCTGAGCACAGGATTCTGTCCCTCCGGCTGGAACACCGCAAACGGCTCCTTTGTCTGGAACTCGTCCGTTTTCCCGGATCCCGAGACGATGATCGCCGAATTGCACAAAGAACATTTCCGTGCCGTCGTGCATGTGGTGATTCTCTCCGACAAACTCAGCGGCACAGTTCAAGACCCCTGCGACGTTTCGCGTTTCGACGAACAGAAAGCTTCGTGCCACTGGGACGCGCATCGCAAAACCTTCGCCATGGGAATCGACGGTTGGTGGCCCGACGAAGGCGATCCGCTCGACATCGTCTCGCGTCTTGTCCGAAATCGAATGTACTGGGACGGTCCCCAATCCGATCGACCCAACAAGCGCCCATACGCGTTGCATCGCAACGGCTACGCGGGCATGCAGCGCTACGCCTCATTCCTCTGGTCCGGCGATGTCTTTTCCAAGTGGGAAACGCTGAAGAACCAAATTCCAATCGGCATCAACACAGGCCTGAGCGGTGTTCCGCTTTGGGGAACAGACATCGGCGGATTCGTCCCGACGCCGGAATTCACTGCCGAACTATTCGTGCGGTGGTTTCAGTTCGGCGCATTCTGTCCGCTCTTCCGCTGTCACGGCCGTGCTTGGAAACTTCGCCTGCCCTGGGGCTGGAACACCGGCGACCCCGGTCCGATCGAAATGAACGACCGCAAAACGGTCCCCGATCCCGGCCAATTGCACGACGCCCGAGTCGAACCCATCTGCCGCAAGTACCTCGACCTGCGTTATCGCCTGCTTCCTTATCTTTACAGCGCCGTCCGCGAATCCGCCACCACCGGAATGCCGATTATGCGAGCACTGTGGATGCATTTCCCCGACGACCCGAAAGCCGTCGCGTGCGGCGACCAGTACCTGTGGGGCCAAAATACTCTGGTTGCTCCCGTCTACGAAAAAGGAGCAACGACGCGCCGCATCTATCTCCCCAAAGGTGCGTGGTACGACTTCTGGACCGGCGAGCGCCTCGAAGGCGGCCGCGAAATCACGCGCCAAGTCGATCTAGAAACTCTCCCGCTCTACGTCCGCGCGGGCTCGCTTCTCCCGCTCGGCCCGGTAAAGCAATACGTCGACGAGCAAGTCACCACGCCTCTCTCGGTTTCCATCTACGCCGGCGCCGACGCGTCATTCTTGCTCTACGAAGACGACGGCTCCTCGTTCAACCACCGCCAAGGCGACTGGATGGGGCTCGAGATGACCTGGATCGATGAACGCAAACTTTTGCGTCTTCAACTAGCTCCAGGTTCGCGCATGCTGCCGCCCGCTCAGCGGACAATCGCCGTTGATCTCGCCGGTTCGAAACGCGATCTAATGTTCAACGGAACGCCCGTTGAAGTCTCCTTCACGTAAGCCCATCGCCCGCAATCGAGCGGGTGAGCAAACTACCTCTGATAACTTCGAATCGCTACAATACTGGCGTTCGCGGTACTGCGATTTGCAGATTCGATTCAAGTAGAGCGAACGGGAAGAGACCACCGCAAAGCCACCTATGACACCTCCATCATCGCCAGACAGCGGATCTTCTCCCCTGCCGCAGCGCGCCCTTGAAGGACTGCGAGTTCTAGATTTTTCGCATGCCCTCGCGGGACCTTACTGCACGCTACTACTTGCCGACTACGGAGCCGAGGTCTACAAATTGGAATCGCCTCAAGGCGGCGAACTGAGCCGCGGCTGGGGCCCGCCATTTGCCGGCGGTCAGGCTGCATTTTTCTTGGGCTTAAACCGCGGCAAACGCGGAATCTCGATCGATCTCAAACGCCCTGAGGGAATCGAACTCTGTCTTCGCCTCCTCGACCGGATGGACGTCGTCATCGAGAATTTTCGGCCGGGCACGATGGATCGGCTGGGCCTCGACTACCAAACCGTGCGAGCCCGCAATCCCCGCGTCGTCTACTGCTCGATCTCAGGCTACGGACAAGCTGGCCCGTCCAGTGACGAGGCCGCTATGGATCTCATCGTCGAATGTTCCAGCGGATTCATGAGCATCACCGGAACAGAAGACGGCGAACAAGTTCGAAGCGGCTACGCCGTTGCGGACATCAACGCGGGTTTGTTTGCCGTCATCGGCGTTCTGATGGCAGTTCAACACCGCGACCGAACTGGTATCGGTCAATACGTCGACGTCTCCATGTTCGACAGCATGATCTCTGCCATGAGTTCAAACTACATGGCGTATCTGGGATCCGGTCGTGTGCCCCGCCCGCTGGGGTCCAGCTTCCCCACGGTCGTTCCGTATCGGGTCTTCCACGCCAGCGATCGCGTATTTTCCATCGCGGTCGGAAGCGAAAAGCTCTGGGCCACCTTCTGCCAAACGATCGCGCATCCAGAATTACAATCTCATGCCGACTACGCGACCAACGCGTTGCGAATCAAAAATAGACAGGCGCTTGAAACGATCCTTCAGGATATCTTTGACGCCCGTACGGCCGCTGAATGGGTTGAGGTTCTGAACTCCGTTGGAATTCCTTGTTCCTTGGTGCGTACCTTCGACGAAGTCGTGGAACATCCGCAGGCAGCGGTCCGTCAAATGTTTCCATGGATGGAGCACCCCACAGCGGGAAAACACCGCGTCACCGGCTCGCCGGTGAAGATGTCAGAAACTCCCGGCAGGCCGACAACGGGTGCACCGTTGCTCGGGCAAGACACGGCGGGCGTTCTGTCTGAAGTCCTCGGGCTCGACTCGAAGAAAATCGGTCAATTGATGGCAGACGGCATCATCCCCGCGCCTCCATCGGGAGATGGAACTGCGACGCATCGAAGTTCTGCTGACAAACCGGACGTATCCTCGCTTTAAAATGTTAGCCACTCTTGGGTTGGTTACGATCACGCTGGTGGCAGTTGCAATCCTGAGTCGGCGAATTTCACCGCTGGCGGCGCTAATCTCATTTCCAATCCTCGCCGCATTCGTGGCTGGTTTCGGCCGCTCGACCGCTACCTTCATAGCGCACGGCATACAAAGCGTCGCGCCAGTAGCAGCCATGTTTGTGTTCGCCATTCTTTTTTTCGGAGTGATGACGGATGCGGGCATGCTTGACCCGATCATCGATGCCATTCTGCGCACGGTCGGCGTTTCGCCGCCCCGCATCGTCACGGGCACTGCGCTTCTGGCTTTACTCGTGCACCTTGACGGCTCAGGCGCCGTCACGTTCCTCGTCACCGTTCCGGTGATGCTGCCCCTTTACGATCGACTCGGAATGGATCGAAGAGTCCTCGCCTGCGCAGCCTCCTTGGCCGCCGGGGCAAATTTTCTGCCGTGGACAGGACCTATGGTCCGGGCGTCCGCCGCGCTGCATCTGCCTGTGACAACCATCTTCAATCCTTTGATTCCAGTTCAGCTGATTGGACTGCTCTTTGTTTTCTCAGCGGCATGGTGGTTGGGAGAACGTGAAGCAAGGCGCCTTGGCCTCGACGCAGCAAAGACAGTCGGCGAGGTCGTCGCGCGCAATTGGAACGAGGAAGAGGAGTTGCTGCGTCGTCCTCGCCGCTTCTGGATCAATTTGTTCCTGACCCTTTGTCTCGTGGTCGCGATGGTCGCGTTCCGCCTTGAGCCGGCAGCCGTCTTCATGTGCGGCCTGATCCTGGCTCTTTTCATCAACTATCCCGACTTGAAAATGCAGCGCGAAAGAATCGACGCCCACGCCAAAGCTGCGTTGATGATGGCCACGATTCTTCTCGCGGCGGGTGCATTCACCGGAATCATGAAGGACACCGGCATGCTCGCCGCGATGGCCAAAGCTGCCGTCAGCCATGTCCCGTCTCGTCTCGCGGGCCACGCGCCTTTCGTTCTCGGGCTGCTATCTATGCCCCTCAGCTTGGTTTTCGACCCAGACTCATTTTACTTTGGCGTTCTCCCCGTTTTGGCGGAAGCCGGAAAAATGCTCGGCGTTTCGTCAGTCCAATTGGCGCAGGCCGCCGTGCTGGGCCAAATGACCACCGGCTTCCCAGTGAGTCCGCTGACGCCAGCGACATTTTTAATCGTGGGCCTCGCGGGAATCGATTTGGGAGATCACCAGAAATTCTCGATTCCGTTTCTCTTCGCCGCTTCCGTCATCATGACGTTCGCGGCCGTCGCCTTCGGAGTCTTTTCACTGTGAGTACAGTGATGCGGACCGTTGGCGTTAGATTTCGCCGATCCGGCGAAGTTGGAGCCTGAAGGGTAAATGAGAAATCCGTCGAACTAGACGGCGTCTTCTGTCGCTAACGCCGGCGCGGACTTGGCAGTTCGCGTCGTGGTGATTACCAATACGCTCACCAGCACGAACGCCGTGCCAACGATCGTTCGCAAGTCGAGCGGTTCGGCGCCAAAAAAGTACCCGATCACAACCGCCACGACCGGATTTACGTACGCGTACGTCCCCACTCGTGTCGGCGACTCGTGATGCAGCAACCAGACATACGCTGTAAATCCGATGATCGACCCTGCGACGATCAGGTAAATCAAAGATAGCCACACCGTGCGTGACACCGCCGACACGTTGAAATTGCGGAACTCCCCAAACGAACCGGCGGCCGCGACCAACATCACTCCACCCGCGAGCATCTGCGCACCGGAGCTCATCACTTTTGAGTCAGGCATTGAAAGCTTCCGCGGCAATGCCGATGCGATCGACCAGGTGAGCGATGCTCCGAGCAGAGCGAGTGCACCTTTCGGATCGATCGGCGCGCCGCCCAGCCTTAACGTGTGGCTCATCAGCACAGCCACGCCGCCAATCCCAATTAGCAGAGCGATCGCCAGGCGCAGCGTGAGCCGCAGCGTTCTCAGAAAAATAATCTCCGAAAGCGCCATGAACGTCGGGATTGTCGCCAGCATGACGGCTGCAATGCCCGAGGGCACGCGTTGCTCGGCCCAGAACAGCAATCCGTAGTCGCAGAGGAAAATCAGAAAAGCGAGAATGCACAGCGAAAGCCATTGCCGGCCCGTGGGAAAAGACGTTCCTGTGGCGATCGTCCAGCCAAACAAAACCAAACCCGCGGTTCCAAATCGCATCGCCGCAAATAGTAACGGCGGAACTTCGTGCACGCCAACCCGAATCGCCAGAAACGTCGACCCCCAAACGAAATAAATGATCGCGAACGCGAGCAATGTCTTCCAACTTGCGGGGCGGGAATGCATCGGAGAAGTTTCCATGGCAATGACTTGGGTGACACCAAACGTGTGCACATAGAACGATAAGATTGCCCGCTGCGGTGTGGATCAGCCTACCGTGAGCAATTCCTCGTAAAAACCGCCAATTTGGCGGGCGCGGTCGACGAAGTGGATTTCGAGAATCCAATGCCGCTCTTGCCCATTGGCGTCGAGGTCTCGCATGCGAATCGGATTGTCAGGGTGAACATAGAGCGATACTTTGTCGCCGGGAATGCGTTCATGCGGAAAATGTCCGATCAAGTGGCCCGCGATTGGACCGCCAAATTCCCAACCATAGTTTGCCGCGAGCTTGTGAGCGTATCGATATAGCTCGTCCGCTTTGATGTCAGGATGATCCTTGAAATATTGTTTGCCGTCGGCAAAGCCTTTGCCGATGTCGTTTCGCAGTTTCACCTTGGCGGGATCGGAACCCAGCACAAAGGTCCGGCCGAAATCCGCTTCCCATTCTTCAAACACCGGACCAAGGTCGAGGAAAAGAATATCGTCCTCGCCGATTGTGAGATCGGGTGGGTTTTCATCGTAAGGCGCCATCGTGTTTCGTCCGGCGCGCACGATGCGCTTGTGCCAATACGTCGAAATTCCATACATCTGCTGCGCGAGGTTGTAAATGTCTTGGTTGAGTTGGCTCTCGCGAACATTCGGACGGATGAGTCCGCGAGTTTCGACTGCGTGGAAGAGTTCGTCTGCTTTTTCTTGGGCCTGCAAAAGAGCCGCGGCGCGGCTGTCTTCGGCGGTGTGCATAAGTCAGACTAGCACAGCCGCGATAAGCGTTGAAGGCTCACGAGAGGCGTCGCAGTCGTCTCGTCCAGTCAGCAAACGCTGGCTTATTTACGACGCTTTCGCAAAGCGCATCGCGACCGAATTCATGCAATACCGCAAACCGGTCGGCTTCGGCCCATCTTCGAACACGTGTCCCAGATGAGCATCGCACAGCCGGCATGACACGGCCGTTCGCACCATCCCAAGGCTCGAGTCCGTCGTCTCCAGCACATTTTCTTTTGCGATCGGCTGATAAAAGCTTGGCCAGCCCGTGCCCGATTCAAACTTCGTGCTCGAATCAAACAAAGCGTTGTCGCAGCAGATGCAGCGAAACACGCCTTTGTCGTGCACATTCAACAGCTCGCCCGTGAACGCTCTCTCGGTGGCCGCGTGCCGCGTCACTTCAAAAGCTACCGGTGAAAGCTGCTTCTTCCATTCGGCCTCTGTCTTGACAATGCGTGCGACAGATCCCTTTGTGGTTCGTTTACCGTCATCCGTAAAACTGACGATCGTAACCATCTTCGGCATGCCGGCGGCGGCCGCTTCCGCATGTATCGGCTGTCTTCCCAACGACCACCACCACGTTGCGCCGATCGCTGCCGCCCCAGCGCCAACAAGAAGCGCCCGCCGCCCGATTACGGTAGAAATCATTGCGTCGCTTCGATTCGAAGAGCGCTGTGCTGAATCATGAAATGAATCCATCTCGGCCTCCTGCCTAAAACTCATCCAAAGGTGAACGCAAATGCCTGCACGCCCGGGTCGAGAAACTCAATCTCGAACGATCGATCTTCCACCGCGCCCTTTTGCCGCACAAGTTGGTAGAGCCGGTACTCCTTCACGACTCCCTCGCCCGCCGCGTCCGTATCGACGCCGTGATCATCCCCAGGCGGTGTTCCATCGATCTTGATTCGGAATCGCACAGGTTTCCCGTTTTTTCCCGGCCCCAAAACCAGATGCAGATCGCGCGCGTGAAACCGGAAAATAACTTTGCCCGGTGCCGTAACAAGCGCAGCGTGTTCGCCACTCACGTCCCAAGTTCCCACTAAACCCCACTGGTTAACCGTGAGTCGCGCGGGCGCGGTATAGGTTTGCGACTTGTCCTGCTTGATCGCTTCGGGCGAAGCATAGTGCTGTTGCCGCGAGTAACCAATATACGTTTCGGGCGATGCGACATCCTTCGAATCCGGGGCCAACTGCGCGCCGGCCGCCTGGACCTGCACCAATCCTGCCGTCTTCAGATTCGCATCCTTCTCGTGCAGCAGTTGCTGGATCACTTCTTCCGACTCGTCGTAATTACCTTCGCCAAAATGGTGGTGGCGAATCTGTCCCTGCGCGTCGATAAAATAGTGCGCCGGCCAGTATTCATTGTGAAACGCGTTCCAGATCGCATAGTTACTGTCGACCGCAACTGGATACGTAATTTTCAGATCGCCCAGCGATTTCTGCACGTTGTTGACATCCTTCTCAAACGCGAACTCGGGTGTGTGAACGCCGATCACCACCAGCCCATCATTCTTGTACTTCTCCCACCACGCTTCGGTATACGGCACCGAACGCAAGCAGTTGATGCACGAATATGTCCAGAAATCGATCACCACAACTTTCCCCTTCAGTTGCTTCGTCGAGAGGGGAGAAGCGTTGAGCCATTTTACCGCGCCGTCGAGGCTTGGCATCGGCCCTTCGCGCTTCAAGTCGATCGCGGCCGGCCCTGCCCCGGCCGCCGCATCACTGTCGTTAACCTTCGCGTACACGGCCGGATGAAACCGGTCAATCAATCGCTGCTCGACGCTCGAAGTGCTCGACAGCGACAGTCGTCGCAAGATTCCCGTATCCCACCCGAACGCAATCGCCACGACTCCAACCAGAACCGCGACGCCAAGACCGCGGCGCACCCATTCCTCTGCGCCCAGCGACCTCTTCATCGCAGCAAAAACTTTATTTCCCGCCAGCAGCGCCAGAGCGAGCGAAGTCGCTGCCCCCGCCGCAAATGCCAGCAACAAAAATGTTGTGTGAACGCTCGGCCCTTGCAACGCCGCCCCCGCGAGAATCAGCCCAAGGATCGGCCCCGCGCACGGCGCCCACAGCAGCCCGGTCGAAACTCCGAGCAGCAGCGAACGGCCAACGCTTGGCGCTTCCGTCGAATTCTGTCCCTGAACCTGTCCGCCCAGACGAACAAACGGCCTGCTCAGATACTCCGCGAGAGAAGGGAAGAGAAGCGCCAGCCCGAGAATTGCAAAAACAACAATCGCAACGCCTCGCCCAATTTGATTTGCGCGCACAACCCAGGCACCCGCATACGTCGCAACCCCGGCCACTACCGCGAACGTGGCCGCCATCCCCGCAAGAAGCGGCAATCCGCTGCGACGAAATGGCTGATCCGAGCGCGAAAACACAAACGGCAGCACCGGCAAAATGCACGGGCTCGCAATCGTCAAAATCCCACCGACAAACGCCAATATATACAACAACATGCGTCCCATGCCTCGCTGTACTCGGTACGTTAGAGTCTGCGACCACGAAAGAGATTCAACCGATTCGCAACTCTATCCCTACCTTATATATCTTATATATAGGAATACGATGCCACCAGTGACCTGGATGAGCTAGTGTCCAGGTCGGATGTGCCCTACCCGCCGCCTGCCGCCCGGCCAGCTCTCGGTTGAAAGCTTCATTTCAATTTTTTCGCTGAATTTCGAACAATGCCTGCGTATCGTGCGACGACTCGCGCCCAGCCCAGATCCACGCATACCGGCTCATCAGCGCGCCCAGCAAAAAGCAAGCCGCCGCCGCGTATCGTCCCCAAGGCTCCGCATGCCAAATCGCGCGGATCAACAGCGCCGCCGGACCTTCGAGAATACCGGCGACGCGCAACGTCGAGCCCGAAACGCCATGATGCAAAGGCCGGTCGGCAGCACGCTTTCGCACCGCGAGGCGAATCTCGATCACGGTTTCGATTCCCGATGTCACAAATCCCAAAATCTGCGTCGCCGGAATCAAAAATCCCGCAAGCTCCAAAATCCCAGACGCGCCGCCCAGCCCCGACGTCAAAAAATGTCCTGGCAACAGCTTGCGATTTTCGGACCACACCGGGATCGCGGTCGCCCCGAGCAAAACACCGGTGTAGCTCGCGAGCAACAATCCCATCAACGCGCCCGAAGCTTCACCGAGCCACAACACCGTGACGATGGCCGGATGTGTATATCCGCGCACGATCAATTCCATCGACGCGACCGCAAAGAACCCGCAGCCAGAAAATCCCACTAGTATCCACGAACCCATCGACATCGGCGATCGCCACTTGAAGACGCGCAACATATTCAGAAAGCGGGCCGGCCGGCCAAGATCGGAAATCAACAGTGCTGGGCAAATCGCGGCGCCAATCAATCCCACCCAGAGCGCCAGCCGAATCAAGTTTGTAGGCGCCTGAAAGAGCTGCGCGGCGAACGCGATGCAAGCCGACATCCCTGAGATGCCGCCCAGAAAAAAATACGCCGGCACTTCCCACGTCCACGTCGGCGGCTTCAGCAACGGCAGCCCGTAATACCCAGTCTGTGCAGGATCGATCGACCCCAGCGCCGTCTGCAACGCGATCCCCGGTGGAGGGGGCGGCGCGTCCCGACGTGCCAACTCTCGAATTTCTTCGAGCCGCTCTTCGGTCGCCTTTGGTTTCAACTTCGTTTTGGGAACAGTCGCCATGTGGTCACAAACGAACTCAAGTTCGAATCGCAAACGCCGCCAAAACAATGGCGAACAGAATCGCGGCCGAAACAAACGCCGACGTCCAAGCACTCTTTAAATGCGAAGTCGGCACCTGCGGTGCAGGCGGCAGGTTGTACGCTTCTGGCTTGCCCAAAATCACCGAGATCGCGTGAATTCCTCCAACGCTCGTTTCGGTCGGATCGTAAAGCCGCGCGTCGCGGTAGCCGCGTCCCTTCAATTCTTCCACGCGCCTCTTGCCGCGTTCCTTCAACTCCACGATGTCGCCAAACTGAATCGATTGTGTCGGACAAGCCGTCGCGCAAGCCGGCATCAATCCGACCTTTTGCCGGTCATAGCAGAACGTGCACTTAAACGCGCGCCCATCGTCGTGATACCGCTTGTCGATCACGCCAAATGGACACGAAACAACGCAGTAGCCGCAGCCATTGCAGACGTCGGGCTGCACATACACGCCGCCAAACTCGGTCCGCACAATCGATCCGGTCGGGCACGCCTCCAGGCACCCCGCATTCGCGCAGTGCTTGCATACATCCGAAAGAAAAACCCAGCGAAACGGATCCGTCGTATCGGCGAGTTGAGGGCCAGCAACGACCGGCTGCTCGAGAAAAAGCACGTGCCGCCATGTCGAAGCCCCGAGCGCTTTCGTGTTGTCATACGAAAGCCCGCTCCACACGAATCCGTCTTCCGGAACCTCGTTCCACTCTTTGCACGCAACTTCGCAGGCTTTGCAGCCGATGCAGATCGTAGCGTCGGTGAGAAACGCAGTGGTCGCCATTAGTGCGTTCCTCGCCCGGCAGTCCCACCCGAAATCGAACTCGCACTTGGACCTTTGCTCGTCCCCGCGCCGTGTCCATTGCTCTCGCGCCGCCCCCGCACAACATTGCAAAGAATCCCCTTCGTCTCCATGATTCGCACATTCGGCTCTTCCGAAAACGCCACGAGGTCGTTGCCGATGTCGCCCTTCACCAAACCCGAGTAGCCCCAGTGAAAGGGAAGTCCCACCTGCTGCGTCGCCTTTCCGTCGATCGTCAAGGTCTGCATTCGCGGAGTCACCAACGCGTGCGCCTCGATCGCGCCCCGCGCCGTCTCGACCGTGATCCACTCACCCGGCACGATCGACAATTTCTCCGCAAGCCCCGTCGAAATCTCAGCAAACATCTCCGGCTGCAATTCCGCCAAGTGCGACAACGTCCGCGACATGCCTCCCGCCGTGTGATGTTCCGTCAGCCGGTACGTCGTCAAGATATACGGGTAGCGTCCATCCGGTGACACCGCGTATTCATTCCCCGTCCGTGCCATCGATGCTGAGAGAGGATTTGTCTGTCGCCCCGGATAAATCGAATTCCGCACTGGCGACTCCAACGGTTCGTAGTACGTCGGCAGCGGCCCATCGTTCAATCCCGTCGGCGCCCAAATCCATCCGTGACCATCGGGATGCAAAATAAACGGCTTGTCGCCCGCCAGCGCTGCGTCTCCCACCGCGCCTTCCGGAGGCTGATAATCCGGCGGCTTCGTCGCCGTAAAATCCGGCACATCCAGTCCCGTCCACTTCTTCGCGTCCGCGTCCCACCACACTAATTTCTTCCGCTCGCTCCACGGCGTTCCATCCGGCTTCGCCGAAGCTCGGTTGTAAATCACCCGCCGGTCCGAAGGCCAAGCCCAGCCCCACCCATGCCCATAAAAATCGTTCGAATCTCGTGAATTCGCCTTGTTCTCGCCTTCTTTCGGAAACACCCCGCTATAAATCCAGCACCCACAAGCCGTCGACCCGTCCGCCTTCAATTCCGAAAATCCCGACACCAGCTCGTTCGTCGCAATCTTGTACCCGTTGATCTCCTTCAAAATATCTTCTGCGATCGGCTCGACAAGCCTTCCCTCCGTCTTGTAACCCCACGTCAACGCGCGCAGCCCCGCATTCCGCGGCCGGTCATCATTCTTAACCTTCTCCTTCAGCAGCACACCCAGGTGATATATGAACCAGTTCTCGCTGCGCGCATCGTCTGGTGGTTCGACCGCCTTCTGGCGCCACTGCAGCAGTCGCTGGGTGTTCGTGAACGTTCCGTCTTTTTCTGCATGCCCCGCCGCCGGCAGCAAGAACACTTCCGTCGGAATTTCCTCGGTCTTCAACTCGCCGCGCTGCACTTCCGGCGACTCGTACCAGAACGACGCTGTCTCGGTCTCCACCATTTCCCGCACGACCAGCCATTTCAATTTTGCCAGCCCGCGCCGCTCCATTCCCGAATTCGGCCCCGCCACCGCCGGGTTCTGCCCCATCACAAAAAGCCCATCCATTTTTCCGTCAACCATGTCGAGCCAATATCCCTGATGCGAATGGTCTCCGGTCACGCGCGGCAGCCAGTGAAATCCAAATTCATTCTCCTTCGTCGCAGCATCGCCGTAATACGACTTCAGCAGGCTCACAATATATTTGTCGATGTTGTGCCACCAACCGGTCTTCGCTCCATACTTCTCGATGTAGTTGTCGAGCGACTTCGACTCATCGCCAAAATTCGGCATGCTCAAATAACCTGGCAGGATGTCATACAACGTCGGCACATCGGTCGAACCCTGTATCGAAGCGTGTCCCCGCAAAGCAAGAATGCCGCCACCCGGCCGCCCCATATTCCCCAGCAGCAATTGCAAAATCGCCGCGCCGCGAATGATCTGCACGCCCGTCGAATGCTGCGTCCACCCGACGGCATAGCAAATCGCGCCCGTTTTGTCCGGCCCCGATGCGGTGCAATACGTCTTCGCCGCATGCAGAAACGCGTCCTTGCGCACTCCGCAGTATCGCTCCACCAATTCCGGCGTGTATCGCGCAAAATGCTTCTTCAACAGCTGAAACACGCACCGCGGATGCTGCAGCGTCGGGTCCTTCTTATATTGATTGAGTTTAGCCGGTGCGTGGTGACCGCATCCCGCCTGTCCGCCATGCGAAGTTCCCGATGGCATCGGCTTTCCATCATCCGGCTCCGACCCTTCGTACAGCCAGCTTGTCGGGTCGTATTTCTTCCCCGGCTGATCCCAGCCCGAAAAAACGCCGCCGCAATCCTCGGTATCCTGATACTTCTCCGAAATAATCACGCTTGCGTTCGTGTAATGGACCAGGTACTCACGAAAGAACAACTCGTTCTCGATCACGTAGTGAATGAGCGCGCCCAAAAACAAAATGTCCGACCCCGCGCGCAACGGCAGCCAGATATCCGCCATCGCCGACGTCCGGCTGAATCGCGGGTCTACATGAATGACCTGCGTCCCGTGCTTCTCTCGCGCCTCGATCACCCACTGGAATCCGACGGGATGGTTCTCCGCCATGTTCGATCCCATGATCAGGACTGCATCCGAATTCACGAGGTCCTTCGGTGCCGTCGTCGCTCCTCCTCGACCATAACTTGTGCCCAGACCGGGCACCGTGGAGCTATGTCATATCCTGGCCTGATTGGAGATGCACACCATCCCCAGGCCGCCGCAAAATAATTTTTTGATCAGGTAATTTTCTTCGTTGTCGAGCGTTGCCCCGCCAAGATGTGCTACGGTCTTGGTCTGCATCAGCGGCTGCCCACCCCGCGTTTCCACGAAACTCTTCTCGCGGCTCTCCCACAATCGATCCGCGATCATCTTCATCGCCGTGTCCTGATCCAGCGATTCCCACTCCGTTCCGTACGGCCGCCGGTATTTCACCTTGGTCACGCGCTTCGAATGCGTCAGCAATTCGAAACTGTCCGACCCTTTCGGACACAGCCGCCCGCGCGATATTGGCGAATGCGGATCGCCCTCGATCGAAATCAACTTTCCGTTTTTGTGAAAGATTTGCTGCCCGCAGCCCACCGCGCAATAAGGGCAGACCGACCGAGCCACCGAGGCGCCCTCATTCTTTGGACGCAGATTCCGCGTCTTCTCGCTCATCACCTCCGGCCCGGTGCCATCCCCTCCATGCAAAATCTGGCGCAGCACGGGCCACTTCAACGCAAATTCCTTAATCATGGACTCTCCGGCGGCTTCGGCGCGTCGTTCATTCGGTCTGTATCGACGGGATGCTCCCTGTCAGATATCGGATCCAGTCGTTCTGCACAGAGTTGATATCGGATAATTGGCGCACCGCGTTAATTCAATTCGCGGCACGACGTCGCCTGTTATTTTCTTGGCGCCGCACTGGCAGGCGCCGCAGCCGGCGCCTGAAATAATTTCATCGAGTTCAGCAGCGTGTTGTAAACGCCCCAGCCGAGTGGAACACTCACCAGCACCCACGCCAGCAAAATCATCGCGGCAGACGATTTCTTCGTGTCCTCGCTCATCCTGAATGATCCTCCTTCTCCGCTTTCTGTAGGGGCGCGACAGTGCTGCGCCCCATCTCGGCAACGTCTAACCGTGAACGGCGGAATCCAACCAACGCGGGGCGCTTTGCTGCCCCTAGTGCCCGGCGCCAACCGCCGCCGGCACCGGATTCTTCTCCGACACCCAATACCGCTCCGCCACGGGCTTCACCATCAAGTTCGCTACAAACCCAATCACCAGCAGCCCCGCCATCACATGCAGCACCGTCTGATACGCGCTCGCCTTGTCCGCTCCATGCGCGAGCTGATATTCCCGCATATAATTCACCAGCACCGGCCCGAGCACGCCCGCAGTAGACCACGCCGTCAGCAGTCGTCCATGGATCGCGCTCACGTGAAACGTTCCGAACATGTCTCGCAGGTACGCCGGAACCGTCGCGAACCCGCCACCATACATGCTCAGAAGAATCGCCGAGATACCCACAAACAGCGCGATCGAGTTCAAATGATTCGCGCCGGTCTGCGACAAAAAGAAGTACAGCGTGGCTCCTAATGCAAAAAACACAAAGTACGTCGACTTTCGTCCGATATAGTCCGACACGGTCGACCAGAAAAATCTTCCCGCCATGTTGAACAAACTCAGCAGACCAACGAATCCGCCCGCTGCCACCGGCCCGATCCTGCCCTTAAACAACTCCTGAATCATCGGCGAAGCCTGCTCGATGATTCCGATTCCCGCTGTCACGTTGGTGCATAGCACGACCCACAACATCCAGAACTGCGGCGTCCCAAACGCCGTATTCACGTCAACGTCGTGCGTCGTAATCATCGCGTTCGCCTTCGCGGGCGCCGTCCATCCTTCCGGCTTCCATCCGTCGCGCGGCACGCGAATCGTAAACACACCGAACATCATGAAGATGAAATAGATCGTACCCATCACGAGGAACGTCTTGCCGACACCCGTGTCGCTCGCCGACCGGAAGTACGTCATGAGCTTGATCGATAGCGGTGAACCGATCATCGCGCCGCCGCCGAATCCCATGATTGCCATCCCGGTCGCGAGTCCAGGCCGATCCGGAAACCATTTGATCAGTGTCGAAACCGGCGAAATGTATCCAAGCCCCAATCCTGTGCCGCCCACAATTCCGTACCCCAAATACAGCAGCCAAAGCTGATGGCTCACCACCCCGACATACGAAATGAAAAATCCCAGTGCAAAGCAAACCGCCGACGCGAACATCGCCTTGCGCGGCCCCGCTCCTTCCAGCCATTTTCCAAATGCCGCCGCCGACAGCCCCAGCATTACGATCGCCAGAGAAAAAATCCACGCGATCTGTGTCTGCTTCCAATCGTCTGGAGCGGGCTTCGTGATTCCGATCAACTGCGTCAGCGGAATCTTGAACACGCTGAACGCATACACTTGTCCGATCGCGAGGTGAATCGCCAGTGCTGCAGGCGGCACCAGCCATCGGCTGTATCCTGGATGAGCAACGGACCGTTCACGATCGAGGAAGGAAAGCAGCGCCATCCCTTGAGCTCCTTATACGCAAGCTAACTCACCGGCTCGGCTCAAAAAGCGGTCGGCCGGCGGATAATCCACAAATGGCACTCAAGTAGCGCGAGAGACCCGGAAAATCTGCTCCGTTCGTACATTGACCCCATGTAAAAATCAAGCTCCTGCATGTGAATTTTCCGAAATATTTGGATGCTCCCCAATCCAGGTGGGACACATTTCTGTGTATCTCGCGCCAACCCGCCACACAGATATCAGTTGCCTCCAACAGCCCCTCTCTACCTCCTCTCTAACCACCCAAAAAACTTCCTCTTGACACACGTGCTCTCGTTGTTGTATTTAACCTACAGGTTAAATACGCATGGCCACCGCACCCACCACCGACCATCTCAGTGCCACCTTGGCCGCCCTGGCCGATCCCACCCGCCGTGCCATCCTCTCTCGCCTCAGCTTCGGTGAGGCGTCGGTCACCGAACTCGCCGAGCCCTTCGACATGAGTATGCCGGCCATCTCCAAGCATCTGAAAGTATTGGAGCGCGTCGGCCTCATCGCCCGCGGCCGCGACGCCCAGTGGCGCCCTTGCCGCCTCGAAGCCGCCCCACTCAAAGGAGTGGCCGACTGGGTCGATCACTACCGCCGTTTCTGGGCTGAAAGTTTCGATCGCCTCGACGACTACTTGCGCGAAATCCAGCGGCGCGAACAAGTCGAAACAAAATCCCCGGAGAAAAAACATGGCCGCAAGTAATCCAGGAACCAGCCCAGCTGAAAATACGTCTGATCGCGAAATCGTCGGCACGCGCATTCTGAACGCTCCTCGCGACCTCGTCTTCAGCATGTTCTCGACATCCGCTCACCTCGCGAAATGGTGGGGACCCTTCGGCTTCCGCACGACAACCTATGAATTCGATTTCAAACCCGGCGGAACCTGGCGCTTCGTCATGCACGGTCCCGACGGCACCGATTACAAAAACCACATCGTGTTTCTCGAAATCGCCAGGCCGGACCGCATCGTCTACAAAGTCACGCCTGAGAACGAAAGCGGGTTTGCCGATTTTCACGTGACCATTACCCTCGCCGAAGAAGGGCAGAGAACGAAGCTGGTGTGGCGCATGGTCTTCATGTCGCCCGAAGAACGCGAAGCAATCGTCAAACGGCACGGCGCGGAAGAAGGACTCACGCAGACCATCAGCCGCCTCGAGCGCGAGGTTGCAAAGGCGACCGATGCGACGGCGACCGCTTCGTCGGCGCCGGCATTTCGGCCGAAACGCAGCGACCTCCTCATCACGTGGACCTTTGATGCGCCGCGCGACCTGGTGTTCAGCATGTGGAGCGATGCCAACCATCTACGGCGCTGGTGGGGACCCAAAGGCTGCACGATCGGCTTCTGCAATATGGACTTTCGTCCCGGCGGCCAGCTCCTTTACAACTTGCGCAAGGTGGACGGCACCGAGATGTGGGGCAAGTTCGTCTATCGCGAAATACTTCCGCCCGAACGGATTGTGTTTGTGAACTCGTTTTCCGATCCGAAGGGAAACACCACGCGCGCCGCATTCAACGCCAAATGGCCGCTCGAAGTTCTGAACACGCTTACCTTGTCCGAACAATTCGGCTTGACCCGCCTGACGCTCCTTGGCGTGCCGCTGAACGCCACGGAAGAGGAATGGGACGTCTTTGAGAACATGCTGATGTCCCTACATCAGGGTTTCTCGGGCACGTTCGAGCAGCTGAACGAATACCTAGCGAAATCCGGCGGCAAATATCCGGGTCGCAAATAACCCCGATAATTTGGACAGGCGATGTCGATTTTTCAAAACTCAAACGTCGAATAGATACAGGGCGAAATGAACGAATGCACGATACAAAGCCTTCGAAGGGCGGCGCTGAAGCGGAGGGAAATCGCTTGCAAATGAAAAGTTAAATATTCAAACTACGAGCGTCGCTCGACGGTCTGGCCGCCGATGGTATGAGTGTGTCCCGGCGAATTCCATTCGGAGCATGCACGCATTTTGATCTTTGGCTGGAAACGCTGGTGGGTTGAATCACGTTATTCGCGGTACGGAACCAACGGACCGAAATCGCTGACCGTTAACGCAGGAGAGAGTCGATGAATGTCGAATTATTTCTGAACGATCTGAAGATTGCGATGCGATCGCTCTGGCGTAGCAAGGGGCTCGCGATCACAGTCATTCTGACGCTCGCGCTCGGCATTGGCGCCAACGCCGCGATCTTCAGCGTCGTTCGCGGCGTCTTGCTTCGTCCGCTCAATAATCGCGACGAAGACCGCATCATCTATATTCGCCAGAGCGCGATGGGCATCGGCGTGGACAACACCAACTTTTCCGTGCCCGAAATTCAAGACATCAAGTCCAGCGTGAAATCCGTCGCCGAATTCGGCGATTTCTCCGTCATCGGTTTTACCATGATCGGCCTTGGTGAGCCGCGTGAAGTCCGCGCAGGCGTTGTCGGCGGAACGTATTTCGAAGTCATGGGGCTTCATCCCGCGCTCGGCCGTTTGCTCGACATGCGCGACGACGGTCCGAACGCAGCGGGCGCAGCGGTTCTCACATATCGCTTCTGGAAGGCCGCGTTCAATCGCGATCCGGGCGTCATCGGCAAAACCGTTCGTCTCGGCACGCGTTCCGCGACCGTCGTTGGAGTTCTCGAGCCGACAGTTCCGTATCCCGCGGAAACTGAAATCATCGCCAACGTCGTGACCAGCCCGCATCATCTTTCTGCCACGATGGTGCAAGGCCGCGTCCATCGCATGACCGAACTCTTCGGCCGCCTCGCGCCGGGCGCCACGATCGACCAGGCTCGCGCAGAACTCAACACCGTTTCCGCGAATATGATTCGCGAACATCCTGACGCCTATTCCCCCAGCGCCGACACGCGCATTTCAGCAGTCCATCTGAAAGAGCAGATCACTTCGGGCGCAAAAACCATTCTGCTCGTCTTGCTGGCTTCGTCGTTGCTCATTTTTGTGATTGCATGCTCCAACGTCGCCAATCTCATTCTCTCGCGTAGCGTCCGACGCGAAGGTGAGCTCGCGATTCGTGCCGCGCTCGGCGCCACCGGCAGCGCGCTTCGCCGCACACTACTCGCCGAAAGCCTGCTCATGTGCACGGCTGGAGCGTTGCTTGGCATTCTCGTTGCCAGCCCCATGGTCTCCATTCTCGCGCGCTATGCGTCTCGCTTTTCGGTCCGCGCGCTGGATCTCACAGTCGATTCCAGCATGCTTTGGGTCGGCGCAGTTCTCGCGATCGTTGCTGCGATACTGCTCGCGTTTGTTCCTCGATTGCCATCCGCCGAATCGGGCAATGGCCTCGGCCTTGCCAGCGGCAGCGTTCGCATCACTGGCAGCACCGGCCGCCGCCTGCGCATCTTCGCCATCACCCAAATTGCTGCGTCGTTCATTCTTCTCGCCGGCGCGAGCATGTTGATTAAGACTTTGCTCTCCCTCCAGTCCGTGGACACTGGCTTCGATATGCACCGAACGCTTGCGTTCAACGTGCCGGTCATGTCCTACGGAAAATCTGCCGACGAAATCATCAATTTCTATCGCGAGGTCATGCGCCGCATCGAAGAGCTTCCGGGCGTCGACCACGTCTCGCTCGGCACCAGCACCCCGTGGCGTGATGCCGGCACCTTCGGTCCCGGTTTCTCGTTCACCGGCGAAGGCCACGTCAAAGGCACGAAAGAAGAGGATCCGCGCGCGAATTTCCGGGTCGTGTCGCCGGGATACTTCGCTTCCCTCGGCGTTCCGATTCTCGAAGGGCGCGACTTCAATAACGACGATCGCCGGGGCGGCGAGCCCGTCGTCATCATCAGTCAGAGTGTCGCGCAGCGCATGTTCCCAGGCGAAGACCCAATCAATCGTCACGTGATGTATACCGATCCCGTCATGAAATTCGTGTTCATCAGCATGGGCCCGCGCCGCATCATCGGCGTCTCCAAAGATGTCGATGACGAACACGTCGTGCCTGGCCCATCCTTGACGATCTATCATCCGTTCGGTCAGATTCCCGACGACAATCCCGACAAGGAATTTCCGGTGTTTGGCGGCCGTCTCTTCGTTCATACAAAAGGCAATCCGTACGCACTCGTTACTCCGGTCACGCAGATCATCCGCAATCTTTCGACGGATCAGCCGGTCGAGCGTCCCGCGACCCTCGAGGACATTCGCGCCGAAGTTCTCACTCCGGATCGATTGAATACATTTGTGTTCAGCGGATTCGCGGCGGTGGCGCTTGCTATCGCAATCGTCGGCGTCGGCGGTGTGCTCGCGTTCTCGGTCAGCGGCCGCACGCGCGAATTTGGTATTCGCCTCGCAATGGGTTCACCTCCGAGTCGGCTTCTCACTAAAGTTATCGCAGAGGGCGCTTTCATGGCCGCGATCGGCGTCCTGACCGGTGCGGTCGGTGGCTACGCACTGGCAAAACTGGTCGGCAGTTACGTCATGGATATCCGTATGCCGAGCCTGGTTCCGGTCGTGGTGTCAGCCGCTGTGTTGCTGACCGCAGCGGTCGTAGCATCCGCTTGGCCTGCCTCCCGTGCCGCGCGCATTGACGTAGTGGAGGCGCTCCGCTCCGACTGAAAACGAACTCGCGCTTCGCAACGACAAGCGTCACACGCCGATTTGCCGGCACGCGTTCACCCATTGCTGCATCGCTGCGGCGGTAGAGTGAATGTTTTCTCGGTTCAGATAAATCCGCGGAATGTTTCGACGGCCGCTTCGAGTAGTTCCGCGAACGAGCAATGCGTTTCCAGATACAGGGAAGAGCTCGGCGAAACCTTCTCCGCGCTAGCCCGCCTCCTCTTCGGTCGCTGCCTTTCAGGTGGACTTGCGGGAGCCACGGCAACAAATCCTAAAGCATGCAAATGCACGCCGCCTCTTGCGTCGCGTCGCGTAAGTAGTGGTGCGAATTGCACGCGTGAGTCGCGATCGGCGACCCGTCGTTTGTTTGGTGGTTGCTGACGCTGGATTCGGTCTGTTTTCACTACACAGGGCACAGCGAGCGCGGAGAAATCAGTCGAGACGATTTGTACCGTTGTTGTTGAGCAAAATCTTAAGCGCCGCAGGGTTCCGAAGACTGCGCCCTGCGATACAGGTATCGCCTCGCGAGCGGCGCGCTGCCGGAACGCTTTGAGGAGTAACTCGCTGAAATCGAAATGGGCAAAAACTAAGCCGACATGGGGTCGGCTTTTTTGCGTGGTTCTTTCTGACGGGGATTATTCCACACTTATTTTGGGAGGCGGCCGGACTGGCGCGGTTGCTGGGTGGACGAGACGGCGGCTCGCTTAACTGGGAGAGGATTGCATCGCAAAAGCGGCGCAAAGCCGCCGCATACCATTGTCGATGTGACATGGTGGCGAGGAACTTGTGTTTGGCGTGCCAGTTACGCTCGCGCGGCTTTGACTACGGGCTGCTCGGGTTTGGCCGACGACGCCTTGCGCGTCTTGGTTTCCCAGGTTTTGCGGAGTTCGTCGCGAGCTTGGAGGACGTAAGCTTTGGCCTCGTCGAAGCTGCGATAGACTTTGCGGCCTTTGATCATGTTGCAGCCGCGGCAGCAGGCAACGAGATTTTGCGGGTCCTTCTTGCCCTTGCGGGCGCGCGGGACGACGAAGTCGACGGACATGGCCAAGGCATTGTCGAAGCTGGCCAAGCCGTCGAGTCCGCAATACTGGCAGCGATAGTGATCGCGCTCCAGGATTTTTACGCCTTCTTCCAGACTGACGGGTTGCGATACCAAGGAAAGGGTCATGAGGTCTAAGGGCATCGAAACGCCTCCTTCGGAACCCGCGTTGGGCGCGAGCGATCCGAGACTGACCGAATTTGCCGCGACGATACGGCGGCAAACCGTTGGTGTCAAGAGGGGTGGCCGTGAGCCGAATGGCAGCGGCCTTATGACAGAGTGGGGGAATCGAATTTGCATTCTGCTTCGCAGTCACTAGACTCGTAGCGGTTTGCTTGGGGCGGCTTAGGGGTAGGGCGCGACCGCACGTTATCGGGGGGCTTCGGATGGCGTTGAAGAAAGAGTATTGGCAGATCGTTGGGTTCACGGTCGGGATTGCGATCATCGCTTATTTCCTCGCGCATGGTTGCTCGAAGAAAGCCAGCGCGGCTGACGCGACGTTGGATGTTGTGATCGCGGGCGGGCGCGTGATGGATCCGGAATCGGGGCTCGACGCGATACGGAATGTGGGGATTCGCAGCGGAAAGATCGCGGAGATTTCGGAATCGGCGCTGAACGGAAAGACAACATTCGATGCGAAAGGATTGGTCGTCGCGCCTGGGTTCATCGATCTGCATGAACATGGGCAAGATCCGCGCAACTATGAGTTTCAGGCGCACGACGGCGTGACGACTTCGCTGGAGCTGGAAGTTGGAATCGATGATGTCCAGAAGTGGTATGGGGACCGCGAAGGGAAGTCGCTGATTAATTTCGGCGTGAGCATCGGGCATATTCCCGTGCGAATGGCGGTGATGCACGATCCAGGTTCGTGGATACCTACGGGCGACGCGGCACACCGGGAAGCGACCGCCGAAGAGATCCAGCAAATGATTGCTCTGATGGATCGCGGATTTCGCGCCGGAGCGCTGGCTGAAGGGATGGGCATCAACTACACGTCGGCAGCTTCGCACGAAGAAATCGTGGAGATGTTTCGGGTAGCTGCGAAGTATCACGCGTCGGTCCACGTACACATGCGCTACTCGGGGGTCAAAGAGCCGACGACGGGATTGGCCGCGCTGGAAGAAGTAGTTGCTGCGGGCGCTGAGACGGGCGCGGCGGTGCATGTTGTGCACATTACGAGCATGGGATTGCGGCTCACGCCGGATTTGATTGCGATGGTGGAGGGCGCGCATCGCAACGGGCTCGACGTAACGACGGAAAATTATCCGTACACTGCGGGGAGCACGGCGCTGGAGTCGGCGGTTTTTGATCCGGGGTGGCAGGAGGCGCAGGGAATTACGTACAAGGATTTGCAGTGGGCGGCGACGGGGGAGCGATTGACGGCGGAGACATTTGAGAAGTACCGGAAGCAGGGCGGGATTGTGGTGATTCACTCGATTCCGGAGGATGCGGTGCGAATTGCGATTGCCGATCCGAATATTATGGTGGCGAGCGATGGGATGCGATTGACCGGGCCAAAAATTCATCCGCGCGGGCAGGCGACGTTTTCGCGTGTGCTTGGGCACTATGTTCGCGAAGAGAAGGTGTTGGACTTAATGACGGCGCTGCGGAAGATGACGTTGTTGCCGGCGCAGAGACTGCAGAAGCGGGCGCCGGCGTTCGCGAATAAAGGGCGAATTCATGTGGGAGCGGATGCGGATATTACGGTATTTGATGCGGCGCGCGTGATTGATAAGGCTACGTTTGAGGAGCCGCTACAGTATTCGGAGGGGATTCAGTTTGTGCTTGTGAATGGAGTTGCGGTTCTTAAAGATGGGCAGCTTGTGAAGGGGACGTTGCCGGGCAAACCGGCTCGGGCTGCGGTGGTGAATTGAAGGAAAGAAAGGAACTGAGGCTGGGTGGTTTTTAGATTTTGGGGATTCGGGGCGCACCCTTCGAAGCTCAGGGTAAAGCGAATGCTGCGCCCGTATATGAGGCGGGCCTGAGGTTGGGTTGATGACGGGAGAATTTTGGCGGACACGGTAAAAACCGGAGCGCAGCCTGGAGCGCGTCCTGCGGTGCTGGCTGGATTTTTGGGCTGGACGCTGGACGCTTTTGATTTTTTCGTTGTGGTTTTTCTGATCGATACGCTGGCGCAACACTTCCACGTTCCCAAGAAAGACATTGTGCTGACGATGACGGCGACGCTGGCGATGCGTCCGGTCGGCGCGGTTATCTTCGGATTGCTCTCCGATCGCTACGGGCGGCGAATTCCGTTGATGTGCAACGTGATTTATTTTTCCGTGATCGAGCTGCTGTGCGGATTTTCGCCCAACTACACGTTCTTTTTTGTGATGCGGGCGCTGTTTGGGATTGGCATGGGCGGCGAGTGGGGAGTGGGTGCGTCGCTGGCGATGGAAGCCGCGCCGCCGCGATGGAGGGGAATCCTGAGCGGGATTTTGCAGAGCGGATATTCGATCGGGTATTTGCTGGCGGCAATTGCGGCGCGGTTTTTGCTGCCGGCCTTTGGATGGCGGGCGATGTTCTGGATCGGCGCGCTGCCGGCGCTGCTGGCGCTCTACATAAGGACGAAGGTGCCGGAGTCGGAGGCGTGGAAGCAGCATCGCGCGGCGAGCACGCTCGAGGTGTTGCGCGTTGTCGGCAAAGAGTGGAAGCGGTTTGCGTATCTCGTGGTGCTGATGACGTTTATGATGTTTTTGTCGCACGGGACGCAGGATTTGTATCCGGACTTTTTGCAGCAGGTGCATCGCGTGTCGGCGGCGGCGCGAGCGAATATTGCGATGCTGTACAACGTCGGCGCGGTTTGTGGTGCTATTGTATTTGGCCACTTGTCGCAGACGGCGGGCCGCCGGAAGGGAATGGTGGCAGCGCTCGGTTTGTCGCTGATTATGATTCCGGCTTGGGCGTTTGGCGGGAGTTTGCCGGTTTTGATCTTGGGCGCGTTTTTGATGCAGGCCGGTGTTCAGGGTGCTTGGGGCGTGATTCCGGTGCACTTGAATGAATTGTCGGCGGACGCGGCGCGTGGGTTGATGCCGGGATTGGCTTATCAGTTGGGGATTTTGATCGCGGCGCCTACGAATACGATTCAGTATGCGCTGCGGAACCATGTGGGGTATCAGTGGGCGTTGGCAGGATTTGAGATTGTGACGATTGTTACGCTGGCGGTGTTGCTGGCGGTGGGGAGCGAGGCGCACGGGCGGAAGTTTGTCGATTCAGGCGGCGGTGGCAGTGGACACTAGTGAGGAAGCACGTCTGCGATTGGTTTGCCGGCTTTTGGAACGTCGGCGGAGTAGTCTTCGCCGAGGAACGCGGCTAATGTTGCAGCGATTTGGCTTTGCGTGACCGGCGCGATCTTGGATCGCTCGCCGAGCGGCCGCGTGTCGGGACCCAAGTATGCCATCCAGATATATTTCGAGTCGGGGATTTTCTGGCCATGGTCCTTCCATCTGTGCGGCGCATTGCCGCGGCCGTGATCGGGAGAGAAAATCAGCGTGGTGTTACCGCGATACTCGGGGATGGATTGCGCGAGCTCCCACAGCGCGCGGAGATAGGCGTCGACGCGATGCGCGGAATTGAGATAGTCGGTGTACTGTCCGGCGTGCGCCCAATCATCGGTCTCGCCGAGCGAAAGATACAGGACGCGAGGATGCTTCGCTTTCATGTAATCGACCGCAGTGTAGAAGGGAATCACGTCGAACGCTTCGTCCTCCCAGATATGCGGCGTTTCGGCCTTGAAATGGTTCAACAGATCGAGCTCAGGATTGGAAGGCGTTAGCATGAGAGGCGCGTAGCCGGCGTTAGCTTCGAGGTGCGAGCGCTCGGGATTGAAGACATTGGCGATCACTTCCCACGCGCCGAACGTGGCGATATCTCCCTGAAAATTGGGGCGATTCTTCAGCCACTCGAGCACGGTCACGTTGGGATTCGGGACGTTGTCGTTGCTGTGAATGTGCGTGTCGTCGGGAAATCCGCAAAGTGTTTCACTGTAGCCGGGATACGAGAAAAACATGTGATTGGTGACAAAGGCGTCGGAGCCTTTGTCGCGATTGCCGAATATCTGTCCTTGCTTCGCCATGACTTGCCAGACGAAGGGCATCAGAACTTCGCGGCGTTCTTCGGCGGAGTCGCGCCAGTAGGTTTTCCTGAGCGCGGCTTCGTTTTTGACTTTGCCGTTCTGCTTGTTCATCAACGACTCTTCGGCACCGCGGAAGACCTCCTGCCAGCGAAGGCCGTCGGTCATCACGAAAATAATGTGTTGCGTTTTACGGTCAAGCGGAGCTTGCGCGCGAAGAGGGGAGAAAGGCGCGAACAAAATGGTGAGTACCAATGCGACGGATATCGGACTCAGGTCGATTCGAGAAAGGCGGGAGGTGGTCATTAAGCAGTCCTCGAAGGAATGGCTCGAGATCCGCGAGTTGTGATGCGATACTCGCCGTCGTCGTTTCTTTTCCGCGAAGAATGTAGACGGAAATGCGCGGTCGCGCAACGAGGAACGCTCAAACGATCCGCGCGGCTATGCTATACTGTCGTGGTTTCAGTCAGCGTAGTTCTCACCACCGTGCGCCCGTAGCTCAGCTGGATAGAGCGATGGTCTACGAAACCATAGGTCGGGAGTTCGAACCTCTCCGGGCGCACCATTCCAACCACTGTCAATAGGGAAAAACACGGGCTCGTCGTGTCACCGCTGTACGCAGCGGAATGTAATATATTAACCGAACAAGTCCCTAGCACCCCTGACATTGATTTCGAAGTATCATTCGCCGAGGTAACTGAGAGTAATACCCGGTCGATTGACGCCGCGTTAGCCCACTCCTAACACAGGCACGGGTTGCGGGCGGAGCATTTCTACTCGACATCCACTACCGCGCGCATCCAAGGGTGGATACAGCACTGGAATTTGTGCACCCCGGGGGAAAGCCCCGCGATCGGGACGGTATTACCGGGGGCAATGATTCCAGGCGATACCATGCAGGCTTCCGTTTCGACTAATGGCACTGTGCCCGCTGGGCCTCCGACGCCGTTAAGTGGCGGAACGAATCCACCGCCGAACGAAGTTACTTCGGTAAACGTGTGGTCCTCGCCGCCAGCGTTCTTTACTCGCACGATCTGTCCTGCCTTGATCGAGATATAGCCAGGTGCAAACTGCCACGCGGGATGTCCGATAACGTTCGTTGCCAGGGGAGAGAACAACAGCCCACTGAACTCCGCAAAGGTTGTATCGAGTTGATGCGGCGTAGCCACACACGTGCCAGGCCCGACGGCGGCGTTGAAGGTCGCGGGATCACAATTATCCCGCATCGCGATATTTGGAGCGTTACTATTAACCTGCGCCGTCGCAACTTTTGTCCGAGTGACCCACAAACCAATCAACACAGCCAGCCCACTAGCCAAGATCGCTAACTTCTGCATAGCATTGGTCCTCCGTTTCTTAGCCGAAATTTCATTTTGGCCTCTTCGGCACGAGCGAGTATATCCCCCGTCCGGCCTCTATCGGAGCCGTTGACAAGGTGTTTACATACGATTTCACGTAATTGCGCTCAAGTCTCGATAAAGGCGGACCGGAGAAATGACCTTGAATGGTAATCTTTCCGAATGGCGATGTCTTGGTTGTATAGTCTGTTGCGCACGTGCAACAGTTGGACGTGGCTTGCAAATCGTGCGGCTCATACAAGCAGAGCAAATTCAACGGGGAAATTGCTATTCATCGGCCTGGATTGAAGAATATGGAAAGCCGATCGTGCGGGTATTTCCCGAAATCCTGGTGTGCTTGGATTGTGGAATCGCGGATTGCGCCGTTCCCGAGGCTCAGGTCAACTTAAAAAGGGCGACACCGCTGCGGCTGGATAGTCGCATCGCGCTTCGAGACCTTACAGAAACCTGGCGTCTGCATTTAGGCTAGTCGAAATCCACACGCCTGTTAGTTTTGACAGTTGGGTCCATATCTGGTCCCAACGCTTGTGCCTCTTAAGAAGATGCACACTAGAAGCTCTCAGACCTCCTTCACCACTTTCCGGGCGTCCTTATCTTCTCGCAATCCGACGAACTTCGAATGACGAAGATGATCGGCGTCGGTCCATTCAAGGAAGTCAACTTGCGCCACGAGTTCCGGTCGTACCCACACGCATTCCTTCATCTTTTCCGCCGTCATGGCTTCGCCCCATCTTGCCTTTCGCGTTTCGGGCAGATTGGTGAAGGGGCAGTCCTCTATCTTCAGTCCTCGCAACCGCTGGAAGACGCTTCGACGCGACGCGGGCACGAACCCGTTGCGGGTTCTCGCCACATAGATGAGATCGCCGCCTTTGTAATAGCCGACGATGATTGCATCAATCCCGTTTGGACCTGGCGTGTAGCCGCCGATCACAAATTCCTGGCCGCTGTTCACTCTGAACCTCACCCATGCGCCTGTCCGCTTCCCGGCCACATATAGGCTGTCCAGTCGCTTCGCAACGGCTCCCTCCAGGCGTTGCTCCTTCACCGCGGCAAGCATCGTCTCAGCGGAAACGTTCAGGTATTCCGAAACCCTGACGCGCTCGTTAGAGAGTTCCAGGGTCTTTAACAACTCCCGACGCTCTGAGAAGGGAAGGCGGGTGAGATCGCGTCCTTTCAGCACGATCACGTCGAACACGAAGTAGTGAATGTGCTGTGCCGCGCCACGACAGTTTTGCAGCCGATTGAACTCAGGACGTCCAGACTCATCAAGCGCAACCAATTCACCGTCAACGACGGTACCGGCCGGCAGATCGCGAAGCGCTTCAACAATGTACGGAAATTTCTTGCTTAGCGATTGCCGTTGCGGGAATAAACGGAGACGCCGTCAGCAGTGCGGATCGCCTCGGCGCGATAGCCGTCGAGCTTGATCTCGTAGACCCACCCCGGACCTTCAGGCAGTTTTGGGAGCGCGAGGCATTCTCAAGAAAGGTTCTAAAATCGTCCCCTTGGGCGCACCACTTTGTCCATTGTGAGCCGTCTGGCTCGAGCGGTCGGAGCAATTGTTGTTAGCGGCGATACCCTTCGGTTGATTTCGAACTGGGGCCTCGAACGAGTCCGATGACGGATTTTCGCTACGTAGACTTCTATGAATTTCCCCGCACCATTGTCCTTCGTGTTCGGAACAGGTGGTTCCTGCTGCAAAGTGCATTCAATGATGAATTGGACGAATACGAGAACGAATAAGAGAATATTTCATCTATCCCTTGCCTGACTCCTTTGAGCCGGTTCAGAGCGGGACTCCCTGGAAATTTCTCGAAGAACTGGAGCTGAAGTGAAAGTTCCTGTAAAATCGGTCCAATTCGACGGCACCAAAAGAAGAAAACGTTCCAAATCGTCCATGTGAGCGGGACCATTTAACGTACATTGACCGTCTACCGAGACCGCGATCCTCTCTATCGAGTGGAGATGGCCGTCGAATAGGCCGCGCGATTCCGCGATTCTCTGGGTTTTGCCTGGCAGCGGCCACGGTCCCGTGTTCTGGAAGCCAAACATTCCTAACATTTCTCAAAAGCCATAGCTCGGGGGGCTTAACGGACGGTGCCTGATAGACGCGGTCGGCTCAGACGGTCGACGCAACACCATCGGATCATTTGATCCGACAACACTTTCCCTGTGCAACCGATCCGTTTTGCTGTACTCGGTCAAAACCTAGCCAGGGTGGCGTTCCGCCTGATCTAACCCTAGCGAGCGATTTTAGCGTTTGTTTTCAGGGCTTTGTGGATTCGAGTTGAGTGTTGCATCGACCCATTGAAACCACCGCGTTTACTGGAGAAGGCGAAGTTCCCGTGCTGGCAATTATTCAGTAGTGGGGTCCAAAGGTACTTGGTCGTCCCTTCTACCTCTGTTTCGCAATCTGCATCTAATCAATCTCCATGAAGATTTTTACTCGCCGAGAGCTGATGAAACTTGGGGTTGCAGCGACCGTCGCTGAGCTGACGTCCCTGGGTTTGCTTGGTTGCGGTAGCGGCTCGACCGGGTCTCCGACGGTTCCTACTGTTCCGTCCACCTGTTCCCAATTGACGGACATCGAGCATGTGGTGATCCTGATTCAAGAGAACCGATCCTTCGACCACTACTTTGGAAGCTATCGGGGAGTCCACGGATTCTCGGATCCGAGCATGGCGTTCCAGCAACCGAATCCGGCGAACACGACCAGTCCACCCATCGGAAAGCTTCTGCCATTTCGTCTAGACACGAAAACGACGAACGCCGCGTGCACCCACGACATCACGCATGATTGGGTTTCGCAGCATCAGAGTTGGAACAGCGGCGCGATGGATGGGTTTGTAACGTCGCGTATGGCGGCGAACGCGAACGACGCGGTACTGACGATGGGCTATTACAATCGCGGCGATGTTCCGTATTACTACGCTCTGGCCGATGCTTTCACGATTTGCGACAACTATTTTTGCTCGGTGATTGGCCCCACCGATCCGAACCGGTTGTACACCATGGCAGCGTCGCTTGATCCAGACGGCAAGAACGGCGGGCCGGTAGTGGAAACGGTCGTCACCAATCGGAACGCATTTTATGGCCGTTTGACTTACACAACCATGCCGGAACAACTTCAGGCCCGCGGGATAGCTTGGAAAGTCTATTCCTCTCCGGACGAAACGATCTTGGGCGGTATTCTTTCCGACAACGTATTGTCGTACTTTCAGAATTATCAGGATCCTGCTTCAATCTTGCATCAGAACGCATTCGGCCCGGTCTTTCCTACGGATTTCCTCGCGGATGTCGTGTCAGGAAATCTTCCGCAAGTCTCATGGCTGGTGGGCTCAGTGCTGACATCGGATCACCCACCGGCGCCCTCGCTATTTGGTGAAAATGTGTTGTCGTTGATTGTGGGCGCGTTGATGGCCAATCCTTCCGTATGGTCAAAGACGGTTTTGTTTCTCACTTTCGATGAGAATGGCGGATTTTTCGATCACGTTCCGCCAACCACCGCACCTCCCGGAACGCCAGGCGAGTACGTGACCGCGGCCGCTGCGCCGGACCCAAGCTCGATCGGGAGTCCTGCGATCACTGGTCCAATCGGTTTGGGATTTCGCGTGCCGATGCTCGTAATTTCTCCCTTTAGCCGCGGCGGGTTTGTGGCGTCGGATCTTTTCGATCATACTTCGATTTTGCGATTTCTGGAGACGCGCTTCGGTGCGGAAGTGCCCAATTTAAGTGCCTGGCGACGAGCAACGGTCGGTGATTTGACGAGCGCCCTTAACCTGAAGGGTCCGGACAAATCTATTCCAACCTTGCCCGCGACCATTCCTGCTGTCTCCCAGGCGATTCAGCAGTGCGCTGACAATCTGGCAGGTTTTACGCCTTATACGGTGCCCGCCACTCAGACGATACCAACGCAGGAGGCAGGAGCCGTGCCTCAACCCAGCGGGACCTGTTAGGCACAACACCCTTTCGCAATCTCGTCCAGGATCAAACATTGCCACAACACAGGCTGGTAGGGTGCGCAACGCATAGCGAACATCCTGATTCAACGTCTCGAACAGGGGTAAGCCTCATCGCTCGATAGAGCTCTTTCGTAGCCTCAAGCCTCCAAGCTTGATCAACGCGTTTCGCCGCGCGTCTAAAGGATTCATACCGGCACGAAGGTTGTCTTCGGTGTGCAGTTGTAGGTGGCTTTCCATCTCCTCGGCGAGTTCCCGTTCGCTCTTTTTCTTGCCGAACAGTCCAGCCAACCGCAAAAGCCAGCTCTCAGCTGTCTCATGACCCACCATTGTTCTCGCCGTTGTGTCGATGCGCAGAAAACGCAAATCGGGTTACCGCGGCTTCGTTATGGCGAGATAGGTTGCGCGGCGAGTGGAGCTTTCTGGAATTCGACTACGATGCGCTGATAGTGAAAGAAGAAGCCCTCACTCTTACAAGAGCGAGGGCCAAATTATTCCGGTAACAACTAAGCAGCTTTCTTCTTCGCAGCCCTCACCTTCGCCCAACGCGCCTTCTGGGCAGCGGCGATCCTCGCTTTCCCAGCTGCGCTCATGCGTCGGCGCTTGATAGGACCTGTCTTACTCTTGCTCTTACCCTTAGTCCCGCTCAATAAACGGAGCGCGTGAAGTACAGTATCTAACTGCTTCTTCAACTTAGTTGCTTCGGTTTGCAGTGCTGCAATAACGTCCATCAATGGTTGCCTCCGGTGAAAATCGTATCACATGGATAGGAACGTTTCTTGCGGATCGGTGGTGAGCCTTACCCATAGTCGTTGGTGGGATCACGATAAATGGTGTGTACTTGGAACAGGGCTGAGACCAGAAACAGTGCGAGCATGGTTTCCGCGTGAGGAGATGGTCAATCGATGTGCCACCCTCAGAAGCGTTTTTACGCGGAATTAATACTTTTTGGCTTATCCTCCACCAGGCTACTTGGTGATCGAGCAGGTTACGAATGTGGTCCGGAGGAGGGAGCATGATTCGGCTTCGAATGCTCGTTGCAGCGATGAGTTTGGTGGGGGCTGGTCTACTAGCCGTTCAAGCAGCCTCTAGGCAAAGCCAAGAGCAGGAAAGGGTCACGCCGATAAGTCCCCCAGCGACACCGCTGCCGGATGAGTCTGCATCTGCGGGGGTGACGAAGTTCTCATTTGTCGCGTACGGAGACACCCGCGGCCGACGGGATGGCGCGGCAATTCAGTACGAGCACTCGCTGATTGTGGATTCGATGCTGACGCAGATCAAGAAGCTCCAGACCACGGAGTTCCCAGTGCGGTTTGTTCTGCAGTCGGGTGATGCGGTCCAGCATGGACAAAACGCCAAGGAGTGGAACATCAGTTTTGTGCCACTGATCAATCGCCTTACCTCGGACGGCGGAGTTGCGTATTTCCTAGCCCCCGGGAATCATGATGTTTCTTCGGCCACTTCGACCGATGCCCCGCAGCGGGAACCTGCACTGAAGAACTACCTCGATGCCGTTTCCATGATAATCCCACCCGATGGTTCTCCGCGGAGGCTGAGTCGCTATCCAACGTACTCCTTTGCCTACGGCAACACGTTTGTCGTGGAGTTCGATGCCAATATCGCGGGCGATGAAAGACAGTTCCAGTGGGTCAAAACACAGTTGGAAGGCATAGACCGCAAGCGATATGTCAACATCATCGTGTTCTGCCATCAAGCTCCGTTCTCTTCAGGCCCGCACGGCGGGTCCAAGGTGGAGGGTCCGACTGTCGATCTGCGCACGAGATACATGCCGCTGTTTCATGCGAATCATGTCCGGGTTGTTTTTTCGGGACACGAGCACTTATTCGAGCATTGGGTCGAGCACTACACGGATGCAAGCGGCCTGCACCGCATGGATTTAGTGGTATCGGGAGGTGGGGGCGCCCCGATTTACGCCTATACAGGTGAACCGAATGTCGATGATTACTTGAAGGCAAACGAATCGTCCAAGGTGAAGCTCGAGCATCTCGTGAAACCGGGATTGGAACGGGGCTCCAACCCCTATCACTATCTGATCGTCCGTGTGGATGGTGAAAATATCGATATGAAAGTCATTGCGGTGGATTGGGGAGCCGGGTTCCAGCCGTATCGAAGTGACCAGGTGTCCCTGGGAGACAAGTGAAAGTACTCGGTGGCTGCTTAGGTCCCGTTCGGAAGACGGTTTCTTCAAAAATCGCCACTGTCTCGATCCCATAGTGCAAGAAATCGCCAAACTAGATTTCACCCGAGACATCACGCGTGCGAGGTGTTTCGTGATGGTCAGATAACTGCAGCACCTCCTTGAGAGTTCGCAGGCTATGTTCTCCTTGATAAACCGATGGGAGATGATCGAGACGCAACAACTCGGCTAATCGGCGGGTCGATCCTGTCACTCGTTGCCCTCTCGCATGGGCCTGTTTTGTCGCGGATCGCAACGATTTCCTGACGTGCGGTTTCAGCAAGTCGTACAACAAGGCGGCCGAGGTGTCTTCCACAGAGGCGACGTGATGCGTACATCTCCGCGCAGCCCGTCCCAGGAATATCTGTTAATCATGTATTTAGGTTGCGTCTCGAATGATCCCACCTGGGGAGAAAATCCATGGGTGCTCAGCGAACCACGTCTGTCGCGGCCCTGGTTAACCTGTTCCTTCACGGAATTGACACAAGGGGCTGACGTTCCAAACAAGCATGGCCCGCCCCGCCGATTGAACCCATAGACTGTAGGCAATTCTCGCCGCGGACCCGGGCGGGGCTGCTTTCAAGCCCTCCGACAATCGTATCGTATTCGGTACACCCGCTATGTTCCTTCGGTTGACGGAACACGAAACGCGCTACCTTGTCTCCGCGGAGGCCGCGTATGACCATCCCGAGCTGTCCCGAACACAAGACGCCGATGACCGTCAGTGGTTGGACCGAAGAAGACCTCAAGAACGCCCTGGATGCGCATTTCCGTTGTCAGGAGCCGGGATGCGACAAGCATTGCCTGGTGTTGGATGGGGAAGAAGAATATCTTCCACACCGGGTGATGCCGAGCATTTCAATCGCTGCGGTCAATCCGCAGTAAACTCAACCACTCCGAGCCACCTCTCAAACTCCGCCGCGACTCTCTGACGGAACACCAGCGCGTGGCCGATCGGTGCCCTTGTCTTTCCAGAGACCGCGACAAACGCCTTGAGGTTGGAGAGTACGGAGCGCCCCTCTGACTCCCCTGTTCTCGAGATTTCAGCTTTTCCGCGACCACCCAACCCATCGAATACGGCCCGGAATTCGAGCCCACTCCTGAGATTTATCTGGCGTTTATCTTCGGCAACGCAAAATTGGAATTGCGCTACACGAATTTTCGTAGTTTTTCATACATCCCGGGCTCTTGGGAAGGCTGGCACATTGTATTTGTGGCAGGACGATTCCATCGCTGCGCTCGCGGAGACGGACCCAGAGAAGCAGCAGCAACGTGTCTACCAAGCGATCGTCGCAATCGAGCAGCGATGCCTCAGTCCGCTGGAGCCGGCAGCGAAGAACATACCGCAATAGAGCGTGCCGAAAGGCGCTTACCATACTCAAGAGAGGATTGTCCGAAAGCTAGCGATTTGGGGCCTTCGCTCAGGCCAAGCGTCTTTTCGGTCGGCGCCGGGCCGCGCGTGAGTGCAATTCCCAACTGTCAGTCAAACCGGCAGTCAGAAGTCGCTAGACATAGCTTTGCCCAGCCGAACACATACTTCCATGAGGAGAGCACGGTGATTGGTACGGTGAAGTGGTTCAACAACTCGAAGGGATATGGTTTCATCGGGCGAAATGACGGTCCGGACGTTTTCATACATTACTCGGCAATTTTAGCTGACGGGTACCGGAGCTTGTCGGAAGGAGATCCCGTTGAATTCGAGATCATTGACGGCCCGAAGGGTCCCCAAGCTGCCAACGTGAGGAAAATGACTGAGTAAGTATTTCTGAAGCATCCGCCACGGCTGATCGTAAACAGTCGGTGGTAGCGAGTCCTCCGCACTCATCGCGGGAGGCTGATAGGGTGCGATGTGCACGTTGCCGCTCGCTTTGAATCTCTCCCGCCTTCTCCTCGTAGTCCACTGTGTCCGCGTGCAAGGACTATCGATCCCTTGCACTCTTTGTGCTTCCCAAACTAGCATCCGCGTTGGCCTACGGGTGAGGGGTTGCGCCATGCGCTTATTACTTTCAATTGACCACCCCGGGCGGGTCCAATCTGAAATTTAACGTCCTCTTTGCTAGGAGTCTTAGGCTCATTTCCTACAATGGCATCAGGGCGGATTGTTGCGACGTATCGGCGTGTTCCACGCGCACTCTCGATCCTACTCCATCGTTGAAGACCAAGCGAATCGCGCCTTCCACGAGGCGACCTGAGTACCAGCGAAATGTAACCTCCTCTCCGACTTTCATAATGCGCTACAGCGAAGGTCCGTTTGTTTGTATATCGCCCTGTAACCACAACTTGGGCAAACACATCCCGTACCGTTCGAGATGTCAGGCTTTATCGGGATATAAAAATTGGACATCCCTGTCACGTTAATCTGAGAGTGTTCGAAATATATTTTACAGTGAGCGCACTGAAGGACCCATTTAGGCATTCTCCCCCACAATCGGGCCGAGTATTTAGCGATTGTAGATTTTTGAATTTTGAAATTCTGGTCAAAATTGAACACATCGGGGAGCTGCCCACCCTCACCGAATAGCACTTACGAGCCGCATAAAAGTAGTAGCATCGGGATGTTTAAAGCCAGCCCTCTTAGCCTGTAGGAAGCGAGGAGCTCATGCCAGCGAAGATCACCAAACCTGGCCAAGTGGAAAAAATAATAAAGCGTAACGAAAGTGAAAAGGCTCAGTAAGTTCAGCTGAAAGAAGGCGCTGAAGTAGACGCGCATATCGAGGCTGATCCGCACGCGACTGGACCTAAGAAGAAAAAGAAATAGCCAGTTGAGTTCTCAGACAGGTCGCCCGAGGCCTGTCCAGACAGCCTTTTACCTTTGTGTTGTATTCGGTGCCTCAGGTACTTCCTGTTCTGGTGCCGTGGCTTCGTATGGTTCCACGGGATGGGGGGTGACAACACGGAAGCGACGAAATGAATGGGCGGCTACCGGCCGACATTTGGCCGCGATCGGTTGCCCAGGTGGTTAGAGACGTCACGACCCCAGCCCCGAAGGAAACTGAAGTTGTGGAATATTTAACACGAATTCGCTCAGCAACGTTCAGGAGTTGTCTCCCCAGGCGCACCATTTCTCAATCCGTTACGCACTTCCAGTTCACTCACACGCAGCGCCTTCACACCCCTCGGCGTCAGCCAAGTATTGCGTCCAATCGGTGGCGATGCCAACCTGCGCCTCTTTCAGAGACATCGTTCCATTTCTAACCTTTGCTGCGAGATAGTTTTCTACGGCGTCCTTTCTCTTGAAGAAACGTTCGGAGAGCTCAACGTGATCAGGCCCGCACTGCGGCCAGATGTTGTCCACGGTATCCGCTCCCCCGAGTTCCAGCGAGATCAGGTGGTCGAGTTCGCAGGTTTGGTTTTGTCCAGTGTTCTGATCGGGGCGCGCGACTCCGTACGAGTCGTAAGTTGAATTTTTTTCGGCCCTGGAAGAAGCCTGCTCTCGTACACAGCTCGTACGAAACGCTGGATCCCGGAGTATTTCGGTCGTGATCGTTGGATTGATCGCGCCTGGAGTGCAAGTTGGGTCGGGTAGGGGAAATCCGTGACTCGTTCTCGGCGCGCACGTGTGAGTAGGAGGGATTGCCACTGCTGCCAAAGCCTTCGATGCGCTCCCGTCGAGATCGAATTGACTACAAGACGCCGCCGCCTTTGAAGCGTGTGTCGTCGCCGGTGGGCTCTTTGGCGCCAGCCCGGTCATCGTCAGCCCAATGGCCAATGGCAGGAGGGAGGCAGCGTGAGTCGCGGATCGCATTTTCGTCCGGCTCAATGGGCGTCTCCTTTTTCTTCGGGCGCTCCTTTGGACGGCATATTCGCTTGGATAGCTTTGCTAACCGTATAGGAACTCGCACTGATACCCAGGAGCCCGAGTACGCCGCCCGGAATATCCGGCAATTTGGCGTTCGAAACTACGATTAAGAAGAAACTCAACCCAATCACGAAGGTGAAAATCAGCAGCTGAAAGCGCGACATGCTCGCCTCACCGGTCTTCTCGCTGATCAGTAGGTCGAGATTGATTTCTCCATTAAAGATCTTCCATATCACTGCGATAGCCAGCAGGCCAACAACACCGCAGCCCATGTAGCCGATCAATTCCTTCAGGAATTCCATACATCCTCCTTGAGCTAACCGTTCGGTCGATCGAAGAACGCCGCAGCTATCTTTCCTCCCAGATATACCAGATGGCTTGATCCCAATACGGTGAGCCAAGTGCCGGATACTTCAGGAAAAATGGTCGGATTGTGAAGAAATGCGGACACGTACTGGAAGGCGGTGGCGAGAGTCAGAAGTAACAGCTGGACCCGTTCGGGGCTCAGGTACAAAGTTCCGTTCGCATTTCTTCCATGCAGCAAGTTTGAGGTGTTGATTCCGCCGCTTATCAGTCGCCCAGCGACAATCGTGAGAAGTCCCACCAAAAACAGCAGGGTCTCCCAATAAATTAGTTTTGGTAGAAATGTCATTTCCTGACACTCTGGGCGAGCGACCTGCAACGATTGGCAGAGACCATGCAATAGATCATTCGTGATGTCAATAAATAAAATTGAGGGCAGACTAATCTACCGCAGTGCTATGTACTGGGTGTTATGCAGGACCGGACGCCCACAGCGTTTCCGTACGAACATAGCGGACGTTTGCAGGCACACAAGTCGCTACGGTCAGTCCGGCCGGGCTTGCTGAAGAACATCGGGTTTCACGGATATCGCTCCGCTGAACGGCCGATCGTGGGAGAGAATCAGCAGCACCGATACCGCTACGCCTGTGGCGAAGATACCCACCGCTAGTGCGGCGGCGCCTCGATTGTTACAGTGGACCATGGCGGCCGCGATCAACATGCAAATCGCCATCCCGAACAAACAGTTCCACTTGATCCAATTTACGCTCGACCGGCTGGCGATAATGCGCTGCCGGCGTGCATCCATGGCATTTTCGAGACCCGCCACGATTTCACGTTGAGCCAGGATCTGACCCTGGCGTTTGGGCTCCAGAGCAAGCGTCAGTTGTAATCCTTCGGAAAGGGCGGGCGCGGCGACCTTCAAGGAAGCCGATTGTCGGGCCATGTCGGGCCATTCCGAGGAAACTGCTTCGTCAACGTGTCGGCGGATCAAGCCGCGAAGTCTCGTTTCCGAATCACCGGGAAAAGCGGGAGTCAGCAGCGCCACCATTCGGATGGCGCTTGCCTCGCGATTGACCGCTGTCCTGGCACGATCGATGTCGCCCCACACCTGGGCCGCGATGAAGACGACCATCAAACCAAAAAGAACTCCGAGCGGGGAAAGCAAGGCGGGGGATACGCCGGTGAAGATGCGCACTCGCTCGCCCTTGGCAAGCGCAAGAACGATTGCCAAAATTCCGCAAGCGACCAGGTACGTGACGCCGAATACCACCAGAGCCATCGCCCAAATCGGAAGATTGTGCACCCAGTCGCCCATAGGGTCAGGCTCCTATCTCAAAACGGGTGGCGAGCGCTCGCTACCGTGGAACGACTAAAGATCCGTTCCTGGTTCGCTGCGCGCCGGATTCTAGCACGCGGGAACGTGACCAAAGGGGAGGCTTTGTAAAATCGAATGCCGTTGATGACGCGGGCTGCCGAACAAGTTCGGGAATTCCCCAACGGAAAGCGCAGGCTCTGCCAGAGTGCAGTAAAATTTGTAGGTCGTGTTACCACGTAGATGGGGGTTGAAGCCGCAAGCTCACCGAAAATTTCTGACTGCTCAAGAGGAGCTATCGATGGCGTTTATCACGTTCGACCGAGTTCTGCCGGAACAGACGGTGCCGTGCACGCTGAATGTCGATATGATCGTCTGGTTTCAAGACATCAATGGGAAATGCGAAATCATGACCGTGGATGAGCATGAGATCCAATGCCAGGTCAACAGCAATGAGATTCGGCGGTTGATTCACGCGGCGGGATAGTGGCAGGAGAACGTGCGTCGTGGGTGCATTCGACGCCTGCCTCCGTGGAGCGGGTACGGCGCATTTCGTTCCCCTTCGGGCGGCCATCCGATCGGATAGGATTTGATGTGGTCGGATTCGCCTTTGCGTCCTGCGGCAGCAACACGGTGGCGGCGTACCGCACGCATGTCGTTTTGAATCGCAGTCGAAGGCTCACCTCTTTTCGTTGGCGCAATCGCATGAAGCTTAAAAGAATTTGCTGTGACTCAAAAAAACGAAACTACTGCTGCTGCCAGCCGCCACCGAGCGCCTGATACAGCTGAACCGAAGCGAGATACTCGTTGAGCTGCGCTTGAACCAACTCAAGTTCCGCGGAGAACGCGTTGGTTTCGTTAGTCAATACTTCCAGATAGCCGGTTACGCCGCCGTTGTAGCGCATGTGCGAGAGGCGAGCTGCATCTTGCGCTGAGGCGAAGAGCAGCTCCTGCTGCGCGCGAAACTCTTTCGATTTGCGCGTGGCGACCAGCGCATCCGAAACATCGCGAAACGCACCTTGGATGGTCTGTTGATACGTGAGAAGGAAAGTTTGCTGCTGCGCTTCCGCGAGGCGAACGTTCGAACGGATTTTTCCTGCGGTAAAAATGGGCTGTGCCGCCGAGACGCCATAGGACCACGCGCCGGCCGGGCCGCTGAAAAGGCTTAGAAGCGCCGTGCTCTGGAACCCCGCCTCGCCGCTCAACGAAATCGAGGGGAAATAGGCCGCGCGCGCGACGCCAATTTCGGCGTTCTGGGCGATCAACTGTTGCTCGGCGGCGCGAACGTCTGGTCGACGCTCCAGCAAAGCGGATGTAAGTCCCGCAGGCACGTCGGGCGGATGCACCTGGTCGGTCAGCTTGAGTCCGCGCTGCACATCACCCGGATTTTGCCCGAGCAGGATGCTGACCAGGTTTTCCTGCTGTTCGATCTGTTGTTCCAGCACCGGAATTTCCGCAGCCGCCGTGAAGACCAATTGTTCCGCCTGCCGCACGTCGAGCAACGATGTGGAGCCGCCATTAGCCAGCATGTTTGTGAGCCGGAGCGATTCTTGGCGCGAATCCAACGTGCGTTTCGAAATTTCAAGCTCGAGATCGAGCGCGCGCAACTGAAAATAAGCGCTGGCAACATTCGCCACCAGTGTCGCGATGACTTCCTGGCGCGACCATTCTGTCGCCACCAGGTTTGCTCGGGCCGCTTCCGTAGCCCGGCGGAACTTGCCCCAAAAATCGAGCTCCCAGCCTGCTGAGACATTCAGCGACCCGAAGCCCGCTTCGAATGGAGGCGAAAGCGGAGCCCGTGGCTGCCGCTGGTCGATGAGATTTCCTCCAGCCGACACGGTCGGATATTGATCCGCCCGCGTGATTCCGAGTTGCGCCTGCGCCGCCAAGACGCGCGCGCCGGCAATCCGCACATCGTAGTTCTGTTCGATCGCCGTGCGAATCAGCGCCTGAAGTTGTTGATCTTGATAGACCTGCCACCACTTTTCGTCGCCGCGCGACGTCGCGCTGTTATTGCGGGCATCTTCGGGCGCAAGGCCGCGGAAACTCGTCGGCACATTGACCGCTGGCTTTTTGTAGTTTGGACCGACCGTGCAGCCGGCAATCAAGCCGCACAGCGCGAAGGCGCTAACTCCACGAACACAAAGGGTGAGCGATTTCCTCATCTCAATCCCCCGGGGCCGGCGAAATTCCTGGTGTCAACGTCGGCTGTGCTCCCCGCGCCACTCCGGACCATTTCTCGACGACATAGAAAATCACCGGAATGAAGAACACGCCGATCAGGCTTGCCGCCAGCATGCCACCGATGACGGTTGTGCCCATGATCCGGCGCGCGACGGAGCCCGCGCCTGTAGCCGTCCAGAGTGGAACCGTCCCGAGAATGAACGCGAACGAAGTCATCAGAATTGGCCGAAGCCTCAAGCGCGCCCCTTCCAACGCCGCATCGACCAGCGGCTTGCCGTTTTCGTATTCGTCTTTGGCAAACTCCACGATCAAAATCGCGTTCTTCGCCGCCAGACCAATCAACATGACCAGTCCGATCTGCGAATAGACGTCGCTCTCGATCTGCACCATGTAGCTCGGCAAGAGCGCACCGAGCACGGTTCGCCGCAGCCACAACATAAAAAACGCGCCGAACACCGCGACCGGTGTGCTCAGCAACACGCTGAATGGCAGCGACCAGCTTTCGTACAACGCCGCCAAAATCAAAAACACGAACAGCAGCGAAAACGCGAACACGACCCACGCCGGCACGCCCTGCTGCGCCCTCTTCTCCTGGAACGACATGCCCATGTAATCGAAACCCATCTCGCGAGGCATCGTCTGGGCGAAGGTTTCTTCGAGGGCCGCCATCGCTTGGTCCGCGCTGTAACCCGGAGCCGCAGCGCCGTTGATCTGTGCCGCTCTGTATTCGTTGTAGCGCATAGTGAACTCCGGCCCCGGCCGTGGTTCGAATCGCGTCAGCGCCGCGAGCGGCACCATCTGCCCCTGATTATTTCGAACGTAAAACTGCCCCACATTCTCCGCGCGCGTTCGATAATCTCCTTCGGCCTCGACGTACACCTGCCACTGCCGCCCGAACCGGTTGAAGTAATTGATGAACAGGCCGCCCATGAACGCTTGCAGCGTGCGATAAACGTCGTTGACCGCAACGCCCTGTTTCAGCACCTTGTCGCGATCAACGTCCACGAACTGCTGCGGGACGCTCGGCAAAAACGTCGTGCTGATGTTGGCGATTTCCGGCCTTTTTCGCGCCGCGTTCATGAACGTCTGCACATTCTTTGCGAGAAACTCGATGTCATTCCCCGAACGGTCCTCCAGCGCGAACGTGAATCCTCCCGACGTTCCGACACCTGGAATGGACGGCGGCGAGAACGAAAACGCGATGGCTTCTGGTATCTGTGAGAGCGATCGATTGATGCGCTGCTTGATCTCTTGCAGTTGCACGTCGCGCGACTTGCGTTGATCCCACGGCTTCAACGTGACGAAAAAGAATCCGTTGTAGCTCGTCCGCACAAAGCTCAGCAAACTGAACCCGATGACGCTCGTTGTGTACTGCACCCCTGGCGTCTTCCCCAATATGTCTTCGATTTGTCGCGCAACTTCGTCCGTACGCTGCAACGACGCCGCATTTGGCAGCTGGAGGTTGATGTAGAGGTATCCTTGGTCCTCATCGGGTAAAAAGCTCGACGGGACCTTACTCGCGAAAAATCCTGCGCCAGCCGTGAACACCAGGATCAGAATCAGCGCGATCGCGCTCTTTCGAATCAGCCCGCCGCACACGCGCACGTATGCATTCGTGACGCTCGTAAACGTCCGGTTGAACCAGCCAAAAAAACTCTTCAGCAATCCGCCACTCTGTTCTTTCGGTTTGAGCAGCAGCGCTGCCAACGCCGGGCTGAGCGTTAGGGCGTTGAACGCCGACAATATCACCGAGATCGCGATCGTCACCGCGAATTGCTGATACAGTCGACCGGTAATTCCCGGAATAAACGCCGTCGGTACGAACACCGCCGACAACACCAGTGCGATTCCGACGACCGGCCCCGAAATTTCCTCCATCGCCTTGACCGCAGCTTCCTTCGGCTTCATTCCATCTTCGATGTGTCGTTCCACTGCCTCGACGACGACGATTGCGTCGTCGACCACCAATCCGATCGCTAGCACGAGCCCAAACAGCGACAACGTGTTCACCGAAAATCCGAATGCCGGAAACAAGATGAATGTGCCGACCAACGACACCGGCACCGCCAGCAACGGAATCAGCGTCGCGCGCCAGCCTTGCAAGAAAATGTACACGACGACGATGACCAAAAGGATCGCGATCACCAGCGTTTCGACAATCTCCTTCATGCCTTCGGTGACTGCCAGCGTCGTGTCGAGCGAAGTGACGTAGTCGACGTCGTGCGGAAAGCGGGTCTTCGCATCCGCCATCAACTTCCTTAGCCCGTCCGCCGCTTGCACCGCGTTCGAACCCGGCAATTGGTACGCAGCGATGATCGCACCCGGTTTTCCGTTCAGGCGGCCGACGACGCTGTAGTTCTGTGCGCCCAGTTCGATTCGCGCTACATCCTTCAGCCGCACAATCGCTCCGGTCGGCGATCCACGAACGACGATCTCGCCGAATTCTTCCGGTGAAGTCAGCCGCCCTTGCGCGCGCACCGAATACGTAAACTGCTGGCCCTTCGGCGCGGGCTCGCTACCGACTTGTCCCGCTGGATTCACCGAGTTCTGCGACTGAATCGCCGTCACGATCTCCGGCACCGTGATCGCCAGCTTCGCCAATTGATCTGGCTTGACCCACAACCGCATCGCATACTGCCCGGCGCCAAAAATCTGCACGCTGCCAATTCCATACACTCGCGTGATCTGATCGGCCAGATTGATGTACGCGTAGTTCGAAAGAAATTGCGCGTCATACGTTCCGTTCGGCGAGTAGATCGTCAGCAACATCAAAGGCGCCGTCACGGTCTTCTGTACGGTGATGCCAAAGTTGTTCACGTCCGCGGGCAGCTGCGACTGCGCCTGCGTCATGCGCATCTGCGTCAGAATCAAATCCGTGTTCGGATCGGTTTTCACGTCGTAATCGACGATCAGCCGCATCCCGCCGTCCGCCGTCGAATTCAGCGAATACATATAATTCATGTTGTCGACGCCGCTCATTTGCTGCTCGATCGGCGTCGCTACCGATTGCTCGATCGTTTGCGCATCGGCGCCGACGTAGGTCGCTACGACCTGCACTTCAGGTGGCACGATATTCGGGAATAGCGCTACCGGGAGACTCGTGATGGTCACGGCTCCCACGATCACCATGACGATCGCAATCACCATGGCCACAATCGGTCGGTTGATGAAAAAGTTTGACATGGATCAGTCGCCCTTCGCTGTCGCTGCGGCGGGGAGCGTGCCGCCGCTCACTTGCTTTGGTTTCACCACCGAGCCGTCCCTGACTTTCTGCAGCCCTTCCACGATCACCATTTCCCCAGGCTTCACTCCGCTCTGGATAATCCATTGTTCGCCCACGCGATCACCGACCTTCACAGAGCGAATGGTGACCTTGTTGCCTTCGCCCACGACCGCAAGCTGATACGTGCCCTGAAGTTCGCTTACCGCCCGTTGTGGCACCAGCAGGGCGTCATTCACTACCTCGGTTGCTGCTCGCACCCGCCCGAATTGTCCTGGTCTCAATATATTGTCGGGATTCGGAAACGCCGACGCGACACGTATGGTTCCAGTCGTGATGTCCACCTGCCGATCGGTATACAAAATTTTCCCCTTGGACGGGTAGACGCTGCCATTGGCCAGCACCAGTTCTAGCGGAGGTGCGTCCTTCAGCTCCTCCATATCGTCTCGCCGGCTGCTTGTGTTGATCCGCTTCGCAAACTTCATATAGGTCTGCTCACTGATCGGAAAATATGCCTTGATCGGATTTACCCGCGACACCGACGTCAAAATCGCGGTAGGGCTCACCAAATTTCCAATCTGCACCGTCGCGATTCCCGCAACCCCGTCCAGCAGGGAAGTGACGTGCGTAAAGTCCAGATTCAGTTGCGCCTGTTCGACTTGCGCTTCTGCCGATTTCACTGCCGCCACCGCCGCGAGGTTCGCTTGGATGTCGTTGTCGAGCTGGCTTTGCGCGATCGCACGCTCTTTCGCCAGCGGCGTGTCGCGATCCACGTCGAGTTTCGTTTTCCCAAGTTGTGCCTGTGACTGCGCAAGCTGTGCCTTCGCCTGATCGAGCACTGCCTGGAACGGCCGCGGATCGATCTCAAAAAGCACTTGCCCTTTCCGCACCGGCGACCCTTCGCGATACGTCTGCGCGATGATGTAGCCTGTTACCTGCGGCTGAATTTGCGCGTTGTCATAGCCGTCCAGCGTCGCCACCCAGTCGCTGTAGATCGGCACGCTCTGCTGCACTACACTGGTGACTTGGACTTCGGGCGGTGGCGGCGCGGAAGACGCTCTTTCACCTTGGCAGCCCGTCAGAAAAAACAGAACGCTCGACAGCGCGATTGCGATTGCCGAGCGTTGCGCGAAGACACACGTCTTCGTCCATGGTAGTTTCCGTGTTAGAAAATTCATCGTTTGCGTCCCTTGCGTGCGATCACACCGCAGTTGTGTCGGAATACAACGCCAGCCCCACCCCGATCCCGTTTCGAAACCGCTACTCTACTCGCTTTTCCGGGAAACGACAGGTTTTAGTTCCGCGGAAACAACGAAAGTACCCGATCACGCCGCACTTAGTTCTGCGTGCCGGAATCGGCGCGTTGCCAGAACTCCCAGCACCAGGAAAAGAATCAAGGCGCACAACTGCGTGACCTTGAACGGTCCTTCTGTCCCCGTCGGTGCGAGCGCCTTCAACGCTGGCACCTTCATGAACATCTGCGCGATCAAAACAAAGAAGTTTAGATACAGCGCGAGCACCGCGGTTACAGCGTAAGTGGACCGCCAGCCCCCCGCGAGACGTTTCATGTACAGCGCGTAAACCGTAAATGCCAGCACCACCAACGAGATAATCCCCAGCACGATTCCCGGGGTGACCCCCTTGAACGGGAAAAGAAATCCGGTGACACTGGTCAAAATCGTTGTCCACACAAACGTTGGCGTCCACACGCCGAGCTTCTTTCCCCCGATCAATCCAAACACCACCACAAATCCCGCAGCGATCCCCACCAGGCTCAACGCCACGTGAAACAAAGTAAACAGCGCCAGTCCACTCATCGAACCTCCCGTTTCCAGATTTTGCACGATCCGTCCGACCAGCACGGTTGTCCCCGACTTGCGAAGCCCAGGGGGCAACCTGGGTTCTCAACACAAAACGTGACCTCAGGCCTATTTGGAGTGCGGCGTCCCGGCGCTGCCTTTCAGGGCGCAATCCTAACCACAAATCCATCGGAGCGCACTACCGTCGGCAACGCCCCTCAGACCGTGGAACTATGCCACCGCCGTCCCCGCTCGCTGAAAAAACGCCAACAACTCCGCGTTGATCTGGTCTTTCAGCGTCGAGCACATCCCGTGCGGCGCGCCCGGAATAACCTTCAGCGTCGCGCCTTTTATGATTTTCGAAGACAGCATCCCCGCCGCTACGATCGGCACGATCTGATCGGCATCACCGTGCAATACGAGCGTCGGCACATCAAATTTCTTCAAATCTTCCGTGAAGTCCGTCTCCGAAAACGCCTTGATGCAGTCATACACCGCCTTATGTCCGGCAATCATTCCTTGCAGCCAGAACGAATCGCGCAACCCTTGCGATACCGTATTCCCCGGCCGGTTCGCTCCATAAAATGGGGCGCTCAAGTCCTTGAAAAATTGTGCGCGATCGTGCTGCACCGCTTTACGAATGTCGTCGAACGCCTCGATCGGCAGGCCCGCCGGATTCGCCGCGGTCCTCAGCATCAACGGCGGGACCGCACTGATCAGCACGGCCTTGGCCACGCGCTTGCTGCCGTGACGCCCGATATACCGCGCAACTTCACCGCCGCCCGTCGAATGACCCACGTGAATCGCATCCTTCAGGTCGAGTTTCTCCGTCAGCTCCGCGAGATCGTCGGCATACGTATCCATCTCGTTGCCGTCCCACGGCTGGCTCGATCGTCCGTGCCCTCGCCGGTCGTGCGCGATGCAGCGAAATCCTCGGTCCGCCAGAAACAGCATCTGATCCTCAAACGCGTCCGAGTTCAGCGGCCACCCATGGCTGAACACCACCGGCTGCCCTTGGCCCCAGTCCTTGTAGTAAATCTCGGTCCCGTCCTTCACCGCAATCGCAGCCATCGCAGCCTCCTCGATTCAAGAGCCCCCTATTGATGTGGGGCGACACCGCGCCGCCTTTTGCAACGCGGTCTCTTCAGCCAAACGGTCCGCCGTGCAGCCGTCACGCCTGCCCAACCGCCGCTGCTTGTCCACCCGAGAAACGCCCAGTCCTTCCGGGGAACCAAGTCCGCCGCATCGACTTCAACTTACGCGACTTTCGCAGCGCAGCTCGCGCATGAAACAATCGTGCTTTCGCCGCCGCCACGGAGATCCCCAGCACCTTCGCCGTTTCGCGCATCGACTTCTCCTGCATCTGTCCGAGTTCCAGGGCTTTGCGGATCGTTGGCCGCAAATCCTGCACCGCTGCCCGCACCAACACTTCCCGTTCGCGTTTTGCGAAACGCTCCTCTGGATTCGGCGTGTGGTCTGGCACCTCGAAATACGCTGCGCTTTCCCCCGACTCGCTGGGTCCTTCCATCGGCAGCTCCCGGTGCGTCCTTTTCTTTCGCAGCGTCATCAACGCGGCGTTAATCCCGATCCGCGTCAACCACGTCGAAAAACTCGATCGCCCGTCAAATCGGTGCAGGTTAACGTAGGCGCTCAGCAGCGATTCTTGGAGCGCGTCTTCCGCATCCTCATGGTTCTTGGTAATACGGTGCAGCGTCTGGAACATGCGCGCTTTGTTCGGTGCACAAAGCCGTTCGAACGCGCTCGATTCGCCCCTCTTAGCCGCTTTCAGCAGTTCTTCGTAATTCGCCGTACCGGTCTCTGTCGTTGAATACGTGAGTCCGGATGGAATCGTACAAACGTCGGTTTCGCGATACGCTCTCGGAATAGTTGCCACAGCGTCCCCCATACTCCTGTTGTCGTATTTTTACTGCCGGCCCTTTTCCCGTTTGATCCACTCCCGGATATAAGGCGGGCTGTTTAGCAGCTCAACCCCACGCTCTTCGCACTCACCCAGGTAGCGAACCACGCCCGCATCGACAAGCGTCAGCTCGTCGAGATCGAACGCCATTCCCGCCCCTCTCGATTGCATCTGCCCGTCGAGTTGCTCGAGATCACGGGAATGAATCTGTCCAATCAACTTCAAAACTGTTCGCGCCCCCTGCGAATTTCGTTCAATCCGCAGTGTCATGTGACCCGCCCATGCGCCTACGGATCGCAATCCGCAAGCCAATCGCAAATCACACAAAACAAAAGGCGATAGGTCGATATCAAGCCATGCCGTTTTTCGGCAAATGCCGAACTTCGGCATGTCGAGCCCGTTCGCCACCGCTTCTTCTCCGCGTCCTTCGAGACTTCTGCAGTCGATCCTGGTTTCCTGTCCCCTCGGCTCCGGCCGAACTTGGTTTTGGCACTTCCGTACTGCATGCTATGCTTATCGAAGTTACAAATGCGTGAACGCCGGGTCGTCCCGGCGTTTTCTTTTATAGGTCGCTCCTCGGTTGTGGATAATCCAGAATCGGCGGGTCGGCGCCTAAACCCATTCGAGCGTAGCCAACCCCTCTATGGAGTGCGGCGGGCACCGGCCGTCTGGGACACCGCTACGGACCGGCCAAAACGATCTTCACCGCACCGGTCTTTGCGGACCAAGAGCCCGCAATCCCAGCAATTTCAATTGCTTGCAGCCCCCCTAACCCAAAACCAATACCGCCGATCCTGTAACCCAAGCCTTTTGTTTAATTTACAGACCCCGACAAAATGAACGGGGAGTGCCCTCACCAGCCATTCAAGAAGTGAACCCGATTCGGAGAGGCTGCAGGGCGGTAGGTGAACCGCCAAACGCAACGTCTTAACTAGGCTGAAACCGCGCTTTGTTGATCCCAAGGCTAGCCATCTTCGACTCCAACGTCTGCCGCGGTATCCCCAGCTTCGCCGCCGCACCCGTCGGCCCTGAGATGCGCCCATTACTGGCCTTCAGAGCATTCTCGATCAGGCTGCGTTCCTGCTCCGCGTCCATGCGCCCGAGCGAGCGCAAAGGAACTCCCGCCGGTTGTTCTTGCCGCAGCGGATCCTGCCGCAGCCAGCTTTCGTCGACCGAGAACGTGTCGCCATCGCAAAGCAGCACCGCGCGCTCCACAACGTTTTGCAATTCGCGGATGTTCCCCGGCCAGTCGTACGCTACCAGCAAATCCAGCGTTCTCTTCTGGATATTCCGGATGCGCTTCCCGGCCTTCTTGCCGTAGCGGTCGATCAGATATTCGACCAGCAACGGAATGTCGTCCACGCGGTCACGCAGCGACGGAACCTGGATCGGAAACACGTTTAACCTGTAAAACAGATCCGACCGAAACGTTCCTGCGGCAACCGCACCTCTCAGGTCGCGATTGGTAGCGGCCAGAATCCGCACATCGATCGAAATCGGCTGGTTGCTGCCCAGCCGCTCGAACTCGCGCTCTTGCAGCACGCGCAGCAGCGACACCTGTGTTTCTGCCGGCAGCTCGCCAATTTCGTCCAGAAAAATCGTACCGCCGTCGGCCGCCTCGAACCGGCCCATCCGTCGCGCAAACGCTCCGGTGAACGCGCCTTTTTCGTGGCCAAACAATTCCGACGAAATCAGCGAAGAGGGAATCGTCGCGCAGTTTACGCGAATAAACGCGCGCCGCGAACGGCTCGACTGTTTGTGGATCGCGCGCGCGATCAATTCTTTTCCGGTACCGGTTTCGCCCAGGATCAGCACCGTCGAATTGGTCGGTGCGACTCGCCCGACATCAGAAAGCACGCGCAGCAGCTTCTGTGATGACCCAACGATCTCTTCAAACATCGACGAGCGATCGAGTTCTTCGCGCAGCGCGAGGTTCTCGTTTTCGGTGCGCTGCGCCGCCTGTTTCGATTCTTCGATGTCGGTCTGTGCCACGTACCAACGCACGATGTTTCCTTTTTCGTCGCGCATCGGATTGAACCGGCTCACGAACCAGCGATACGCACCATCTTTTCGCTTGCGCCGCACTTCGGTTTCAAACGGCGCTTCGCCCACCAATCCTTCGTTTCGCTCGCTCAAATAACGTTCCAAATCTTCGGGATGCACGATTCTTTCCGGCACGCCTTCGCCCAGCCAATCGTCCATCGTCAATCCGTAGTAATCGAGCACCACGCGGCTCGCGTAGATTCCACGGCCTTGCGACGACAGTACAAACACATGTGTTGGCGCAAATTCCACCAACTGCCGCAGTTCGTATTCGCTTTCGCGCAGTTTTTCTTCGCGGCTCCGCAAATCTTCATACAGATGCCGCAGCCGCCCCGCGGTCTCATTGAACACTGTTCCCAACTGCGCCAATTCGTCGTCACCCACGACCGAAATCTCGTGATCGAATTCGCCGCGAGCCAGCGCCTTCGATCCTTCCATCAATCCCTGCAGCGGCTCGGTGATGCTGCGCGTGATTGCAAAGCCCAGCAAAACCGCAAAAAGCAACGTCACAGAAACGCACAATGGCACGATCCAGAACATCCGGTTTTGCGCGCGATGGATGTTCGCCACTGCTTCGGCGCGCTGTGCCGCTACGGTACGATCTACTTCCTGCACGAGTTCCGCGCTCAGCGATTCCAGGGGCTCGACTTGAATCTTCAATCGCACCCGCAGCGCCGTCCAGTCACCGGTCTTCGCGAGGGCGCGAATCGCCTCAAGATGCCCCGGCAGGGAACTCTGAATCGTTTCGAGCGTGACCAGAATGGTCGGATCGGGCTTGACCGATGACGGCAGCGCGTCAAACGCCGCCTGTGTTTCCTGCGTATGCGTTAGAAGGGAATTTTGTAGTTCCGTCGTTTCGTGAATCAGCCGCCCGGTGTCCTGCGACTGCGCCAATTCATTCAGCTCTGCGTGAAACGATCGCAGGTTTGTCTGGAAGCGCAAAACGGCGACCAATTCCTGGTCCACGCCCATCAATCGCTCGCGCTGGTGGCGCACCGTCTGAAACTGCCACAGCATCAGCGCGTTCCCCGTGGTCATCAACAAGATGATCGAGACGAAGCACCACCTCAGCCGGCTTCCGATCCGGCCGCCGCCGCGAACCGGCGCAGGCGTTTGGCCGCCGACACGAACCGTATTCGGTTGGGCTTCTGTTGTCACTGAAACTTCCAATCCTTCATTTCTTAAGGTTGCCGAATTACGCTCTGCGCCATCGCGTAACAAACTCTCACGGAGTAAATCCGCTCACGTCAAATCCGGCGCGCATCATAACGGCTTTGTGGCGCCGAAACCTGTGATCTGCTCCAGTTGCTTTTCCAACGCCGCCACCGCAGTTTCGGCGTTCACCTTTCCTTCAAGCACCGCGTGCAGGCTCTCGACGTAAGTGCGCGACACTTCCTCATATTTTTCGCCAGTCACCGTCGAAGGCCGCGCAACAGCGTGCGCGCCCGGTTTGCCGCCGGTGACTTGCAAATGCTGATAGGCCGTCAAGATCGTCGGCAACTCGAATCGGGCTGGAAACGTCGGCGGCTCCGAAATCGCGCGCTGATGTTCCAGTTCTGCCTCCTTGCGCAACAGAAATCGCACCAGCGCAATGGCTTCCGCTTGATGCTGCGATGCCTTCGATACAGCCAGGCCCAGACCGCCGAACGTTCCCGTGCGCCCGTCTTCGCCGCCCGGGACGCTGGTGACTCCAGACTGCTTTCCGACCACATAGGGAACTGGATTGCTGATGAAGTAGTCCGATTCCCAGCCGCGCTGAAACGCCGCCTTGCCGGAAGTCACGAAAGCATTGGTCGAATCCCACTCCTGATACGACAGCGCCGTCGGCGATGAAATTCGGCCCATCCAATGCGCTGCTCGGTTCCACGCGGCGATCGTTCTTGGATTGTTGACGCTGATCGTTCCGTCGCTCTCGATAATGTGGCCGCCGCCTTGCGACACCTGCCATTCCATCGCGTTGCACATCAGTCCTTCGGTCGCCGCTCCGGGCCACGCGTAGCCCCAAAAATCCTTCTGCCCCCTGGAGCGTTCGCCGTCCTGAATGCGCTCTGCCATTTTTTCCAGATCGTCCCACGTTCGTGGCGGTTCTTTGAACCCATACTTATCCAGCAAGTCCGCTCGATAGAACAAAACGCCGACGTTCGAGTGGTAGGGCATCGCGACGAGCTTGCCCTTCACCGTGAAGTTCGCAATCATCTCAGAATCGTCGGCCTTCACCTCCGTCTCAAAATAAGGATTCAGATCGATCAAATAATCGCTCAGGATTCCCGGCCACACCACGTCGATTCCGTAAACGTCCGGCGTGGCCGCGCTTTTCTTCAGCAGATCCTGGGAAAGCGCAAGCTGCGCCGGCGAATTTTCCGGTGCCGGCAGATGCGTGACGCGAATTCCAGTTTCCTTGGTGAAGTCGAGCAGTACTTGTTCGTATGCCGCATCGCGTTCCCGCGAATCGTGCGACCATTCCGGATCGAGAAACGTCAGCGTCACCGGATCTTTCGGTGCCTGCCGGCATGCGCCAACCGCAATTGCGGCCGCAACCAACGCAGCCACAAGACTTGCGTGCACGATGCTGCTAAACAGCCGTGGTCCAGCGACACAGCCGCCATACTCGTCCTCGACTCCTGGAGTCCGCATAGATCCGCCTCGATGCTACTAATCTACCCCAGGTCCTTGAAAACCGGGTCATCTCCAAGCGACGGATTGGCGCTTTGGCCGTACGACGCAACGTCACGGCTCGCTATTCCATCACGCCCGTATCTCTAATTGAATCTGTCGTTTAGGTGGGCTCCCCGCGGTCTTGATCAGAAACTCGGAAATTTTTTGAGCCGACCCTGTCGATCTGGCCCCAGCTCGCTCGACATATCTATGTAAGCGCAACGGAACCTGAGGAGACGGTTATGGCAGCCCAAGCAAAAGCTTCTCGAACGGCCCACTTCGCGGCGCGAATCGCCGTCGCAGTACCCGCGCTGGTCGCGCTTTCCGCGAGCGCCCAAGCTTCCGCATCGCTGGTTGCCGCCAAGTACTCTGCGATCACAGCTGTGGCGACAGCGGTGCTGCAATCGAGCACGACGTTCGATGCCGTGACGGGATTCCTGCTCCATGCCGGCGGCGGACTGGAGCTTTGCCTTCTGGGCGACCTGGTGCGCGCGCTCGATTTCCTTCAGTTTTCCGGTTCGATTTGGCGGATTCTTCAGCTCGCCGGCAGCGTCGTCGAGCAATCTGTTGTGATGCACCTGATTTCGTCGGCAGTCAGCCTATTCTGGTAGACGAGGGAAGTACTCCCCCCTCAGCCCGGACAGCGCTTGCTTGTGGCAAATCGGCGATGCTCTTGATAGCATCCGGCGCATGTTCAAACACCTTTTTGTTGTTCTGAGCCTTTTCATCGCATTCCCATCGGGCGCCACCGACCTTCCCACCAAAAAATATCTGAATCTGGCCACGATTAAAATCATGGTTGCCGCTGCGGAATCGGCGGCGTTGGTTCACGGAGTCGAGGTCACGATCTGCGTGGTGGACGACAGCGGCAATCTGCTCTTCCTCGAAAAAGCGGACGGCGCTTCGTTGAACACGATTCAGTTCGCGCAGAAGAAAGCGCGCCACGCCGCTGCGTACGGAAGCCCCTCCAAGGACGGGGCCGACTACGTGAAAAAGGGAAATGCCGACGGCCTCGCGTTCCCGGATTTCTTTCCGAATCAAGGCGGGTTGCCGATCAAAGTGGATGGGCACGTGATCGGAGGAATCGCCGCGAGCGGCGCGAAGTCGGAAATTGACGAGGCGATCGCGCAAGCGGGGATCGACGCGGCATTCAAGAAGTAGCGCGCCGGGAATATTCGTGGTGATCCGCGACGTTGCGGTTCGTTGGTTTGCCGGTCGTTTGTAAGGGGTCGCTTCCGTGCAGCCGGCCCGGGCGTGCACACCGTCTCGAAGTGGTTTTGGTCGCCGTGAGACTCCCGCGAGGAACGACACCGATTCGCCGGGAAGGGGACCGATCGGAATCGGCGGCGGCGCTTCTGTGAAGATGTCGAAACCGCAAAGGCGGCGCAGGCCCCGCGCTCCACATCGGCCGAGCCGGGAATGAGATCCTCGACAATCGGGGTTTACGTCGCCTCGGGGCGCGCTGAAGCGACGCCCCTGTCCAACCCGCATGGCCCGGATTGGGGCGGCACCGAACGGTTGAAGGGGCGCGAGTACCTTAAGGCTAAGAGCTTACTAACTCGCTAGATACACGTTCACACTCGTATTGCAATTCTCCGGCGGGTACCCATAATTGAGTTATTCTGGTGTCCTAGACCACCAGCTCAATGCAATGCCCTTTATGTCAAGCCGATAACCCGCCCAGCGCGGACCACTGCACGAAGTGCAGCACGCCGCTGCCGCTGGCCGACATGACACCTCCGCTACCGAAGGCGACACCTCCCGCAAACGCCAGTCCTCCGGTGAACGCGGATACGCTCGGCGGAACTCTCGGCGGGACGATGGGCGGAACGCAAGCGTGGTCGGTTGCGGTCACGCCGAGACCTTCCAGCGAAGCTGCAGCAAAGGGACAACTCGAAGCCGGATTTCTGCTCGCGGAACGATTCGAGATCCTTTCGCTGCTCGGTCAAGGCGGCATGGGCGCCGTCTATAAGGCGCGCGACACCGAACTCGAGCGCCTCGTCGCGATCAAACTGATTCGCCCTGAACTTGCCAGCCATCCCGAAATACTTCGCCGCTTCAAACAGGAGCTCATCCTCGCGCGCGAAGTTACGCACCGCAACGTCATCCGCATTTTCGATCTCGGCCAGGCGCAGGGAATCAAGTTCATCACCATGGAGTTCGTGGAGGGGCGCGACCTCCGCAGCATGATTCACGAAAAATCGAAGCTGATCGTCGACGAATCGGTTCCGATCATCCTGCAAATTTCCGCCGCTCTCGATGCCGCGCACACAGCCGGCGTTGTTCATCGCGACCTGAAACCGCAAAACGTGATGTCCGACAAAGACGGCCGCGTCTACGTCATGGATTTCGGCATCGCGCGCTCACTCGAATCACAGGGCATGACGCAAACCGGCGCGCTGATGGGCACGCCCGAATACATGTCGCCAGAGCAGGCGAAGGGCGAAAAGGTAGATGCGCGCTCGGACTTGTTTGCGCTGGGAATCATTTTCTACGAAATGCTGACCGGCATCTCGCCATTCAAAGCCGAAACCGCGATGGCGATGATGTTCAAGCGAACGCAAGAAAAAGCAACACCGCTCGGGCAGCTCAACCTGGAAATTCCCGGAGTCATCAGCGACATCGTCGCGAAATGCCTGGAGATCAAGCCCGACGAGCGCTACCAGACCGCGCGCGAAGTCATCAACGACCTCGAAGCGTACACCGGAGGCGCGCAGCGGGGCACAATTATCGCGCCGTCGCGCCGCATCAGCCACGCCCCGCCATATCAGAAATGGCTCGTCATCGGGGGAATCGTTGTCGTTCTCGGTGGCAGTGCTGCCTACGTTTTTCGCGGCAAGCTCCCGTTTTCTTCGTCGAGTAAGACGGCAGGCCCCGCGCAGGCTCTATCGCTCGCCATTCTTCCATTTCAAAACGCCTCCAGCGATGCCGCGCTCGATTACATCGGTCCGAGCATCGCCGAAGGCTTGAGCACCGACGTCGGACAGGCGAAATCGCTGCGCACCGTGCCTCCCGAGCGTATTTATCAAATCCTGCACGATATGCGCGTCGCGCCGAATTCGGTTTTCGATCCGGACATGATGCGCAATGTCTCCAACATCTCGAATTCTGACATGCTGGTTTCCGGCCGCTACACCATCGCCAGCGGAAAACTCCGCATCGACGCGTTGCTAAACGATCTGAAACGTGATCGTCGCGTTCCCCTGGTCATCGAGGATGCGGATCCCAAGAATCTCCGAGCCGCTGTCGACAGGCTCGCGGATCTGGTTCGAACCAATCTCGCCGTGTCGTCGGACGTGCTCAAGGAACTCAAGGAAAGTTCCTTCCAGCCGTCTTCGGAGTCGCCTACGGCCTTACGCGCCTACAATCAGGGCTTGCAATTACTTCGTCAGGGAAAGGTCACCGACGCTGTCAAAGCATTTAAGGATGCCGTTCAGGAAGATCCGAAATTCGCTCTCGCCTATTCGCGACTCGCCGCCACGCAGTCCAATCTCGGCTACGACGCCGAAGCCGAACAGGCTTCCCGCAAAGCGCTCGATCTGAGCCAGCAGCTACCTCGGGCCGAGCGCTACCTGATCCAAGCCATTCACGCGCGCGTGATGAAAGACACCAACGGCGCGATTACTGCCTACGAAAATCTCGCCAAAACGTTCCCCGAAAATGGCGACGTCGAATACGCTCTCGGCAGTCTCTACGCCGAAAAAGGCGATTACGACAAGGCCCGTGCGCAATTCGCCAGAATTCTCCGGAACGATCCGAAAGACATCAATGCGCTTATCGCCACAGGCACCATGGAAGTCAGTGCGGGTAACGCCAACGCGGCGCTCGAAGCGCTCGGCAACGCGCAGCGACTTGCCGTCCAGTTCGACAACAATGAAGCCAAGGCGCAAGTGCTGCAAGCAACCGGCATGGCGTATGAATTGTTGAACAAGTCGGACGAAGCGCTACGCAATTTCCGCCAGTCGGCCGAAATCAACAAAACGCTCGGCAACAAGGGCGGTGTTGCGAACAGTCTTCGTGAAATCGCCAACGTTCAGGCGTCTATGGGTCAGTCCGACGCCGCACTCGCTAGCTACCAGCAGGCTCTCGATATCGACCGTGAAATCGGCGCGAAGAAAAATATCGGAGCAACCTATGTCGATTTGGGCGTCTTGTTCGAAGGCCGCGGCCAGTTCGACAAAGCGCTGCAATACTACAAAGACAGCCTCCAGATTCAGCGCGATCTCGGCGACGAAACCAATCAGGCCATCTGCCTGAACAACATCGGCAACGTTTATCTTGCTCAGGGCAAGAGTGACGACGCGCTCATCTACTACCAGCAGGCGCTGCAGCTTCGCGAAAAACTCGCCATACCGATCGACATCGCCGAGACCCTCCACAATCTCGGCGAAGGCTACACGCGAACCAACCAATTCGACAACGCCATGAATTCCTATATGCGCTCGCTCGAATTGCGCCGCAAAGCGGGCGACTCGCTCGGCGCCGCGCTTGAAAATCATGGCACTGGCATGATCTTCCTCTATCAAGGACGCAACGGCGCCGCCGTCAATTCCTTGCAAACTGCTCTGGACGGATACAACGAAGCCAAGGATCGCACTCGTACCATGGCGCAGATCGCCAACGACTACGCCGACGCTCTAGCCAAAGCGGGCCGTGGCGGCGAAGCCGCCAAGCCGCTGGGCGAAGCGCGCAATGTCGCGCAGGAACTCAAGAACGACAACGTGATGTCTGACATCCTGAACACGCAAGGCGACGTGCTCTTCTATCAGGGCGACATCAAAGGTGCCAAGAATTCCTACCAGCAAGCGCTCCAGCTTGCCAGCCGCGCCAAAGACGAACGCCGCATCCTGGCGACGAAACTGAATCTTGCGAAATCCGACATCGCCCTCGATCAGCAGCGCACTGCGATTCCTGTGCTGAAGCAGCTGATCACCCAGGCCGATTCCGCCAACCTGAAGTATCTGTCGCTCCAGTGTTCGGTCGCCCTCGCAGAAGCCATGATTGCCGACAAAGATTACACGGGCGCCCATCGCTTCCTCGAACCCCTCCTCGGCCGCAGCGAGAAGCTCGGCGTCCGCATGGAAACTGCCAAAATCCACTACCTCCTCGGCACCGCCCTGCGCCTTTCGGGCGAAACCTCGGGCGCCGCCGGCGAATACAAACAAACCTTGACCGCGCTGGACAACATGAAATCCGAAGCCGGCGCCCAGAATCTCTTGACCCGCTCCGACTTGAAACACATCTACGACGACTCCACCCAATACTCGAAGTAATTTGCGGGGGATTGCTTCGCCCGACGCTAGCCCCATCGCGACCTAACAAGGCATCTGTAGCCTTCCAGTCCGTCTCGCAATCCCGCGCGCCGCTCGTCCAGGAAAGCACGCACGTATCGAAAAATAGGAGAGGGGGCCCCATCTGCACGCCACTAGCCGGCCGCCTATCCCCAAAAAGGAAAATGCCTCGCCGCAAAAACGCGGCGAGGCATTTTCAATTCAATGGTGCAGCGCTAAGTCCTCCTACTATTTCACGGTAAGTGTCGTCGTGCTGGTATCGACCGGCGTTCCGCTCTGGATCGTCGTCGTCGAGATCGTGTACGTCCCGGCGCAGACTCCACCCGGGATCAGGAAGGGGAACGAGATCGAATTCGAAGCCCCTGCCCGAATGGTGAAGTTCGGCGTCGTGAACATTACCGTGCTGTCGTTGGCGCAATTGCGTCCTAGCGGTCCGCTCAACGTGAACTTCACGCTGACGTTCTGCGCTGCCGGCAAGCAATCCATGACGCTTGCGGTGACGCCGATCAGCGCAGGCCGCTTCACGGTGGTCGGATTCACGCCGAGAGCTACATAGTGGCAGCTCACGCTGTACATCACCTGTGTGGTCGCCGAATTCGCGGGAAGGGCCGCGTCCTGCGACGTGACAGTGAAGGCTTTTATCGTGGTTCCCGGGCCGTTCGGCGTCGTGTCGATGTTCGAGCCGCTCGCGACGGGTCCGTTGCAGCCGGCGGTGCCGCTGGCGAGTCCCGCACCCGGCGTAGGATCGCTGCAGGTATATTGTGCAGCCACCTTCTGCCCGGCCGTGTACGTCGTGTTCGTCGGCGAAGTCAGCGTGATCGTCGGAGACGTCGAGTCCACGTTGAGTGCCGCGGCAAACGACGAGGTCATGTAGCAGGCGCCTGCCGGCCCAACCGGCGAACCATCGGAGCACTGCGTCTGTCCCGGCGCGATCGGAACCAGCTGCTGGAACTGTTCCGGAATGCCGACGTTGTCCGTGGCCGACCACTGCAACAGGTACGAGCCATCGGGCACCGAACCGCCATTCACGATTCCCGTGAAGACAACCGGCTGCACGGTAGAAGTGTTGAAGCCCGTTGGCGCAGTCGCCGGGGTCGCCGGCACAACCGGCGTCCCGTTGGTCTGCGTCACCGAGAATGACTCGCTCGCAACCGGCGCCGCGTGGAAGTAGTTGTTGTCTGCAGTCGGAGCCGCCGGGCAGGATACCGAACCCGAGGGGCACGCCGGATTCACCAGGAAGCTGAGATTCAGCGGCGCATTCTTCGCGCTGAACCACAGATTCGATGAGGACGAAGGATTGTTTGCCGGTGGCTGGTTGACTTGCATACCGTTCACGCTCACCGTCGACTGCAACATCGGCACCTTGTACGCGAACGCGAATGTACCCTTGTTGCGTACGCGGCCGCTCGACGTGGTCTGATCGCCGCTGATCGTCTGCTCGGCGTCGAGCACGTTGCAATTCGCGGGCGGCGCGGGTTGCGTGCCGCTCGCCGAACCGGTCGTCGTAACGCACGCCGGGTTCGCGTTGCCGTTGATCGTGCTCGGCGACCACGGCAACAGCGGCGTAGCTGTCGGCGGCTCATAGTGCGCAAGCACACTGATCGTGCCAGGCGTAATAGCCGGTTTGGATACCAGGTCCGCGGTCACATCGATTCCGAGGAAGTTGGTCGAGCCCGTCGATACGAACGGGCAGTTCTTATCCGACGGCACCAGGGCTTGGGGGTTGTTCGTCAGCGTCGGGTCATAGCACAAGTCGACGAACATGGCGCCGTTCGTGCCCGGTCCGTCCGGCGTGTTGTCGTCCGCCAACGGGAACAGCAGCGAAGGCGCCAATGGTCCGCCCGTAACGAACTGCGGCCACGTCACGGCGTCCACCGAAGTGTTCGTGCTTTGAATCACGAGCGTATTCGTATTCTGATCGCCCAGCGGATAGGTCAGGTTGCCGGCCGCGGTGCTGAAGTCCACTGCGTGCACCAATTCCGTACCCTCGTTGTTGTTGAACGCGAAAGTCGTCGGCTTCGCCGTCGACACCGGCTGTGTAATCGTCTGTGAAGAAAAACTCCAGCTCACGATGTCCTGATTCTCAAAGCCGCCACCGGTCGAAGCTGTAAATCCGACGAACGCGTCGTCGGTCGCGTTAAGTCCGAGGCTTGCGATGTCCAGAGTTGCCGCCGCCACCTGCTTGCCATCCAGTGATACCGTCAGATTTTGGCAGCCGCTGCAGGGAGGCGAATACGTAATGATCGCGGTGTGAGCTGCACCGTCGTTGATGTTTATGTTCAAGGAACTCAGCGTCGAATTGAGCGCGAGCGTCGGATTCATACCGCTGCGGGCGCCCATCACACACTTCCCGCCGTGATGCTGGCTGTTGTTTCCGTCCAGGCAGCTTTGAATAGCGACGTGATTGTTGTTGGGATCCCACGGGTTCGTGAACGTATCGAACTCGATCGCTACGCTGTTCGCGATTCCCGTTCCAGGGTTATCGTCTCCGTCGTCATCTCCGTAACCGATAGAGCCGCCGACGTTCTGATCCAGATAACCGGTGCCGGTCGGGGAATGCTGGACGACGAAGGCAATACCGTCCGCGTGTCCACCGCTTCCACCCTGACCGGTAAATTGGAAGGCGAATGTAGTCGTGAATCCGGCTTGAAGAGAAACCGGAGTCGCGTACCACGTGCTGCCGACCAGGTTCCCGTTGGCGCCGGTGATTCGCAGTACGCTCGGATTGGGAGCTTGCCCCGGGGCCACCGCAGCGCTACCGTTGAGTTGAAGTCCGGTCGTCGAATTGAAATTCGGGAACGAGAACGTTTGCTGCCCTCGAGCGGGCTGCGTTACGAACCCCAAACAACAAAGCGATACCAGCGGTGCAAGCACACGCACCTTCATCTTCCCTATCTTCATCACGCCTCCTTGAGGCCTTTTCAAAATGTCAGATCGCACAGCTATGAGGGGGCCTTTGGGTGCACGCGGCCTTACGTGGGAGCCGGGACTTTGCGCCTTGCGCCGACCAGAGCAATTGCGACGAGATTGTCACGTCTGCTTCCCAACGTTGTCAAGAACAATGGCGTTCTAGGAGTACCACTTACACCCAATACGAGCGCTCGTGAGAGCGCCCTACTCGTTCCGATCCACGACGTTGCACAACCCCGGTAAAACAGTTCCGTAACCGTAGCGTTTAGATCAATTTTACGAACCGCTTCGGGTCCTTGGTGCATTTTAAGGGCCGCAGCGAGCGCTCGGCCGTCTCTTTCCAGAAATGCCTCACAATGCTTGGCTTTCCATCGTTCGGCCGAGCGCCGACGCTTCGCAAAGGTGTCGTGCGAAGCTTTCGAAAGCGATCTTTTTCGCTATCCCTGTATCCGAATGGATAGCTTTAGCCGAATCTCAACCGCTTGCTGCTATACTTGGAAGGTTATGCTGTCCATCAACAATATCTCTATGCGGTTCGGTCCACGGGTCCTGTTCGAGGACGTCACCACAACCTTCATGGCGGGTCGCCGCTACGCGATTACCGGGCCCAATGGCGCCGGCAAATCCACATTGATGAAAATCCTGACTGGCGAGCTTGAGCCGACCAAAGGCTCGGTCACGCGGCCGAAGAAGCTCGGCGTATTGCGGCAGGATCAGTTCGCTTTTGACGAATTTCGCGTCCTGGACGCCGTAATTCAGGGCAACGCGCCGTTGTGGAAGGCGTTGCAGGAGCGCGACGCCCTCTACGAGAAGCCGCACGAGGAGCTCACCGACGCAGACGGCATGCGGCTCGGCGAACTCGAAGGAATCGTCGGTGAAGAAGGCGGATACACCGCCGAGGCCGACGCGGGTGCTTTGCTGGACGGGCTTGGCATCGAGATCGACTTGCACGAACGCAAGATGAGCGAGCTCCAGGGCGGGCAAAAAGTTCGCGTGCTGCTCGCGCAGGCGCTGTTCGGTTCTCCGACCGCGCTGTTGCTAGACGAGCCCACCAACAACCTCGACCTCGATTCCGTCCACTGGCTTCAGAAATATCTCAACGAATATGAAGGCGTGCTGATCGTCATCTCGCACGACCGCCATTTCCTGAATTCGGTTTGCACGCACACCGCCGACATCGACTACGAAACCGTCATCATGTACGTCGGCGGCTACGATGATATGGTCGTCGCCAAGACGCAAGTCCGCGCGCGCATCGAATCCGAAAACGCCCAGCGCGAAAAGAAAATCGCTCAGCTCCAGGACTTCATCGCGCGCTTTTCCGCCGGTACGCGATCCGCGCAGGCGACATCGCGCAAAAAAGAAGTCGAACGCCTCGCAACATCGGAACTCGCGCGCTCCAACATTCAACGCCCATACATCAAGTTCGACATGAAGCGGAATTCCGGTCGCCATCCGCTCGAAATCAAGAGCGTCGAGAAATCTTACGACACGTTGAAAGTGATTCCGCGCTTCACCGCGAGCATCAGCCGGAGCGAAAAAATCGCGCTCATGGGACGCAACGGAACCGGCAAGACCACGATGTTGAAATCGCTGATCCGCAACGCGCCCGGCTTCATCGACGACAGCGACAAGGAATTTCCGATCAACGGCGGCCAGGTTATCTGGGGACATGAGGTTTCGGTCGGCTATTTCGCACAGGATCACACCGACTCATTCACCAAAGACAACACCACGTCGCTCGATTGGCTCTGGCAATTCGATCCGAGCGCAAATCAGCAGGAACTCCGTGGCTTGATGGGGCAGATGCTCTTCAGCGGCGACGACGCGACCAAGCCGACCCGCGCACTCTCCGGAGGCGAAACCGCGCGCCTGATCTTCTGCCGTTTGATGCTGCAGAAGCCCAACTTCCTCGTGCTCGACGAGCCGACCAACCATCTCGATCTCGAATCGATCAACGCCCTCAACATCGCGCTGCAGCGGTACGACGGCACCGTGCTGCTCGTCACGCATGACCACGACGTCATCGACGAAGTCGCCACCCGCATCTGGAATTTCCAAAGCGGCAAAATCGACGACTTCAAAGGCCCCTACGAAGAATTTATCGCTTACGCCGAACAAAAAGCGTCGTAGCGCTTTCGCCCATCCGCGTGCAGCAGGCGCCACGCAGCGCGCTCGAGTTGTAGGCAGCACCGCTGCGCCCTGTCTCGGCACGGTGTCAGTGTCATAACTCTGTTTGTCCCTCCTCCCCAAGAACCGTCTCGTGTACCATTGCGTCCCATCTTGTTCGCTCTGAGGGTCACGTGAGAACGTTCGCAAGCCTCGCAGTCTCTGTCGGTTTGGCTATAACTCTTTCTGTTCAAATTATTTCCGCGCAAACGCGTCACACTCCGACGCTCGACGAATCGCTGAGCCTGAGAGCCCTCAATGGCGAGAGGATTTCGCCCGACGGACGATTGGTCGCATTCCGCGTGCGCGAAACCAATTGGGAGGACAACTCCTACATTCGCCAGCTATGGGTTGCCGACGTTGCGACCGGCAAAAGCTTTCAACTCACGCGCGGCAAGAAGTCGATCGAAGGGTTTGAGTGGTCGCCCGATAGCCGGTGGTTGGCCTTCGTCACCGAGCGCGAGCAGAGCGCCATCGTGCCGCCCGAGCCTGGGAAAAAAGACGCCGAGAAGAGAGACGCCGACCAGGACGAGAGAAGCGAATCCGCCAAGGACGACAAGAAAGACAGAAAGCCTGGCGAAGGTAAACCCGGCGACGATAAGCCCGGCAAACCCGCCGCGCACCAGCTCTGGCTGATTTCTCCAGAAGGCGGCGAGGCGTGGCAACTCACGCGCCACGAAACCGACATTCAGTCGTTTCATTGGTCAAAAGATGGCAAGCAGATCGCGTTCACGGCTTCGACGATCGAATCGAAGGCCGACAAAGACCGCAAAGAAAAATACAGCGACTTCGAGGTCTTCGAGGAGGATTTCAAACAGAGCCAACTCTGGACCGTGGATGTTTCGGCTGCGGAGACGAATTTCCTGCCGGCGAAGTCCCACCTGATCACACACGATGCGAAGCTCAACATCGAAGACTTCGCGTGGTCGCCCGATTCAACCCTCATCGCGTTCGGCGCGACCCCCAATCCATTTCTCGCGTTCAGCGGCGATCAGGACATTTATGTCGCCGACCTCGCGCACGACAATGCCGTCCACAAAATCGTCGCGCTCGACGGCCCCGACGGCAATCCCGTCTTCTCGCCTGACGGCAAACAACTCGTTTTCGCCACCGCACTCGGCGCGCGATACTTCTATTATTCCAACGGCCACATCGCCGTCGTCGATCTCGACAAAGTGATGGCGAAAACCGCGACGACACCCGCCGAGGTCCGCGATCTGACCGCGAAGTTCGACGAAGACCCTCGCCTCGACGATTGGGGACCCGACGGCATCTATTTCGAGGCCCTGCAAAAAACATCGGCACACATTTTCCGCCTCAATCCCGCGACACAACAAATCACCCGCATCACGTCGCCCGATTCGTACCTTGTCAACGATTTTTCCTTCACCAAGGATTTCAAAACGGTCGCAGTCGTCGCCTCCGACGCGACGCACATGGGCGAACTCTACGTCTCGCCGGTCGCGTCCTTCTCGCCGCGCAAACTCACCGACTTCTCCGCCCAGGTCAGCAATTGGACTCTTGGCACCGCCGAAGTCGTCTCCTGGAAGAGCACCGACGGTGCCGCCATTGAAGGCATCCTTCACAAGCCCGCCGACTACGATCCTGCGAAAAAATATCCGCTACTTGTCGTCATTCACGGCGGCCCGACGGGGATTTCGCTGCCCGCGCTTTCGCCCAATGACACCTATTATCCGACTCAGATTTTTCTGGCGAAGGGCGCCCTCGTGCTCGAGCCGAACTATCGCGGCAGTGCCGGATACGGCGCCGCGTTCCGCGCGCTCAACGTTCGCAACCTCGGCATCGGCGACATGTGGGATGTGATGAGCGGCGTCGATTCGCTCATCAAGAAGGGCATCGTCGACCCTACAAAACTCGGCTCCATGGGTTGGTCCGAAGGCGGCTACATCTCCGCGTTTCTCACCACCCACACCGATCGCTTCAAAGCCATCTCGGTCGGCGCCGGCATCAGCGACTGGACGACCTACTACGTTAACACCGACATCACGCCGTTCACCCGCCAGTATCTCCACGCCACTCCGTGGGATGATCCCGCGATTTACGCCAAGACGTCGCCCATCGCCACCATCCAGCAGGCGAAAACTCCGACCCTGATCCAGCACGGCAGCGTCGACAAACGCGTGCCGGTCCCCGACGGTTTCGAGCTATACCGTGGCCTTCAGGACCAGCACGTCCCATCGCGCTTTATCCTCTACCAGGGCTTCGGCCACCCCATCACCAAGCCGAAGTCCAATCGCGCAGTGCTGCAGTCGAACCTTGACTGGTTCAACCACTACATCTGGAACGAGGAGTTCCCCAAGGATTCGCCGATTCTTGGGTCGAGCGAGTACGATACTTCGAAGTAAGAATTCCTGTGGGTCACTGCATCGATACTCAGTACCGTGAAACACGCTGTATGATTTCGACCCCGTACTGTACGCCCCGTACTGTACGTACGTGAACGAAAAAGTTCTTTCCGAGGCCCTGTTCCGCGTTGCCTGTCGCGCGGTCGCCCCGTATACTTTCGTCCACGTAAGTTTTCCGCAGACTGACGACGGCATCATCCGTTCCGCCTCGAGTGTGGGTGGGACGTCAGTGAGTTAAGCAAAAATCTGAGATCGTGCCGGATTCCCGCTCCTTCCCAGAGGCGGGTGTTTTCAGGCCCAAGGACCGTCTGTTGATGAACCTTCGACGGCGTCGATACGCCACGAACATCCTTTCGACCAAACGCCGTGTTGCGTCTGCCACTCAGCTAGCGCGCATGGTTTCGGTGCTCGCCCTGCTATCGGTCGCCGCTCACCCAGCCTCGGCCCAAGTCAACGTGCTCACCCAGCACAACGACAACGCTCGCACCGGCGCGAACACCAACGAAACGATCCTCACGCCCGCCAACGTCAACAAAACAACGTTCGGCAAGCTCTTCTCCAACGCGGTCGATGGCTACGTCTACGCGCAACCCCTGTACTACGCCAACCTCACGATGGGCGCTGGAACTGCGCAGGCCGGCACGGTTCACAACGTCTTCTTTATCGCCACCGAAAACGATTCCGTTTACGCCTTCGATGCCGATTCCAACGGCGGCGCCAATGCAAATCCGCTCTGGCAGGCATCGCTGATCGATTCCGCCCACGGTGCAGGTTCAGGCGAAACGCCAATGCCCAACGGCGATGTCATGACCACCGATATCGTCCCGCAAATCGGCATCACGGGAACTCCGGTCATCGATCCCACCACGAACACGATATACGTCGTGGCAAAGTCCACCATTTCAGGAACGACGTTCTTTCAGCGGCTTCACGCGCTCGACATCACCACCGGGAAAGAGAAATTCGGCGGCCCAGTCGCACTGGCCGCTCAGGTAAAAGGGAACGGCAATGGCAGCGTGGGTGACCTTCTGAAATTTGATCCGATGTGGGAGAACAACCGCCCGGGGTTGCTTCTGCTCAACGGTATCGTCTATATCGGCTTTGCTTCGCACGGCGACAACGGGCCGTGGCATGGCTGGCTGCTCGCGTACAACGCCGCGACGCTGCAGCAAACCAGCGTCTTCTGCACCACGCCGAATGGGCAAGGCTCCGGCATCTGGCAAGGCGGCGCGGGCCTCGCAGCCGACGTTCCCGATCCCGTGAATCACCCTTTCGGACGGATGTTTGTCACCACGGGAAACGGTACGTATGACGCCACCACGCCGTATGCAAACGGGATGGACTTCGGCGACGACGATCTCCGTTTGGACCTGACGAACGGCGTCTTCACGATTCAGGATTCGTTCACGCCTTCCAATCAAGCGTATTTGAGCAGTACCGATGAGGACCTCGGCTCGGGCGGGCCCGTGTTGTTGCCCGATCAAACCGGCGCTCACCCGCACGAGCTGGTGCAGGTTGGCAAGCTGGGCAAGATTTATGTCGTTGATCGCGATTCGATGGGCGGCTATAGCACAACATCGGAAAACATCGTTCAAGAGATAACTGGCCAGCTACAGGGCGGGATCTGGGGCATGCCTGCGTACTGGAACGGCAACATCTATTTTTGGGGCCGCAACGACAATTTGCGAGCGTTCTCGGTGACGGCAGGGAAACTTTCCGCGCAAGGCACGTCCGTCGGTCCGGAAGAAAACACGTTCTCGACGCCGACTCCGGCCGTTTCTTCCGATGGCGCAACCAACGGAATCGTCTGGGCGCTCGAGGCCGATACATTCTACTCCAGCGATCCTGCGATTCTCCGCGCCTACGATGCCACCAACGTCGCGACCGAGTTCTACAACAGCTCGCAGAATTCCTCGCGTGACGCCGCGCCGCCAGCGGTCAAGTTCACCGTCCCGACGATTGCAAACGGCAAGGTCTATGTTGGCGGAGTCAAGAAAGTCAGCGTTTACGGCTTGCTCTCGGGCGTGAACACCGTCGCCACGCCTGCGATTAGCCCGGCGAGCCAATCGTTCACCGGCACGGTGACGGTCACCATCACCGACTCGACCACCGGCGCCACGATCCATTACACGACCGACGGCAGCACGCCTACTCCGTCTTCGACGACATACACCGCGCCGATTACGGTCAATACCACCGAGACCGTTACCGCGATTGCCACTGCGACCGGCTTCATCAGCAGCCCGCCCGCCTCGGCAACCTTCACGCTGACGACGCAAACCCTGATGCCGACGTTCAATCCGCCTGCCGGCGCGTATGCGACGCCGCAATCGGTCGCGCTCACCGACGCTTCGCCAGCCAGCAAAATTTATTACACGACGAACGGTTCGACGCCTGCCACCAGCGTGACTGGCGCGACGGCGTTGTATTCGGCGCCAATCGCTGTGGGCCTGGGCACGACGACGATCAACGCGATCGCTGTCGCCACCGGTCTTTCTCCCAGCCCGATGGCCAGTTCGACATACGCGATCAACGTTCCGCCAGATATCGACTTCAGTCTCGGCTTCTCGGCGTCCACCTCTTCGATGACCTTCAACGGCAGCACGGGCCTCGACGACACGCGTCTGCAGCTCACCAGCGGCTTGGCGAACCAGGCCGGCAGCGCGTTTTTCAACACGCCGTTGAATATTCAGAACTTCACGGCCGATTTCACGATGCAGCTCTCGAACCCCGCCGGCGACGGCATGACGTTCACGATTCAGGGCGTCGCACCGACGGCGCTTGGTCTTTCCGGTGGCGGGCTCGGCTACGGACCCGCAGTGCCGGGGGCGACGGATCCCGCGTCGATCCTGAAAAGCATCGCCATCAAGTTTGACTTGTTCTCTAACGCCGGCGAGGGCGCGAATTCCACCGGCCTCTACACGAACGGGGATTCGCCATCGACCGTTGCGGATTCCATCGACCTCACGCCATCGGGCATCAACCTTCACAGCGGCACGACCATGGCTGTGCATCTTGCTTACGATGGCGCGAACCTGACGATGACGATGACCGGCGGTGCCAATGCAACGTTCACACACACTTGGCCGGTCAATATACCGACCACGGTCGGCGGCGCCACCGCATACGTCGGATTCACCGGCGCCACGGGCGGCTCGACTTCGAGCCAGAAGGTCGAAACCTGGACATTCACCAGCAATATCTCGCCGACCGGCGGCGTTGCGACACCCATGATCAGCCCCGCTCCGGGCACGTACAACACGTCGGTGATGGTGACGCTGACCGATGCCACCCCGAACTCATCGATCTACTACACGACCGACGGCTCGGCGCCGACGACAACGTCGAACGCGTACACGTCGGCGTTCCAGATTGCGAAGACCTCGACGGTGAATGCCTTCGCCACGGCCAACGGCCTCGCCGCCAGCACCGTCGCGACCGCCGTTTACACGATCACCAGCGCCGACTTCTCGCTCAAGTCATCGTCTGCCTCGCTGACGGTCGCGCAGGGCGGCCAGGCGACCTCGACGATCACCGTCGCGCCGCCGACCGGCGGAAGCTTCGGCAGCGCGGTCAATCTGAGCTGCACCGTCGCCGGAAACGTGCCGCTGCCCACGTGCTCGCTCTCGCCTGCGTCGGTGACGCCGGGTTCCCAGCCTGCGACTTCGACGCTGACCGTTTCGGCTCCCGCTTCTGCGATGCTCGTTCCACCGTCGTCGGCGCCAGGGTCTCTCTTCGCCGCATGGGAAGCTGCAGCCGCGCGATTTCGCTACGCGCGATCGCCCAACGTACGGTCGCCCGATGCGGGATTGCGCAATGTGCGATCCCTCGTCGCGTTGTTGCTGTCCGTTCTTTTGCTCGCTCTGTTCAGAATATTGATTGTTCCGATGCGTAGGTTCGCGCCGCGTCGTTACGCCTGGCTCGCCGTGGTCTTGATCCTCGCGCTGTGGCAAACATCCTGCGGCGGCTCGTCGTCGTCGCCCGCCGCGCCCGAGACCAGCAGCCAAACCTACACCGTCACCGTGACCGGCGTCTCCAAGATGGACGGCTCGGTCACCATCCAGCACGCCGCAACCGTGACCGTCACCGTCCCGTAGTGGCGTCGCCAAGTGTAGTGCGGCGGCGCCGCCAACTCGGGCGACGCACCTCGCAAGTTTTTTATTGGTCCCGCAGGCGACTTGCAACCTCTTCAAAACCGGCCGACGGAACTCCAAGTGCGTGACCTGAGCCCCCAACCGCCGCGGTACCGGGGCCAACGAACCCAGATGCCGGATCGACCACCGCACTCATGACGATAGAATTGTTTCACTCCGTCGGATGCACCAAATCATTGCGAGACTCGTCGTTCTCGTTCTCTCCGCGATTGTCGTCCCACCGCCTCTCATTCGAAATCAAGCAACTCCCTGACCCCTCTCAATGATTGACCGGATGGGTTCCCCACGCCAGCCACGTCTAATCTCTGTTACCGACGAAACTCCACGGCCCTGATTGTTCCTGACGAGGTGACACCTATGAGCGCTCCCGTTCGAGCATTAGCAACTGACCCGTTGGCCTCCAGCGCGACGCAAGCCCGTTTCGACGCTTACCCGAATCGCGCTGAAGGTGCTGCGTCCGGCGTTTCCTGGGCCGCGGTCGCGGCTGGCGCGTTCGCTGCGGCGTCGCTTTCGCTCATTCTTCTCGCGCTCGGTGCCGGAGCAGGGCTCTCGTCCGTGTCGCCCTTCTCGAATGCAGGTCTCTCCACCACCGCCGTCGGCTTCGGCGCACTGCTCTACCTCTGCATCACCGAAATTATTTCATCCGGTGTCGGCGGCTACCTCGCCGGGCGCCTGCGCACAAAGTGGGTCGATCTTCACTCCGATGAAGTGTACTTCCGCGACACCGCGCACGGCTTCCTCGCCTGGTCCGTCGCGCTCGTAATGAGCGCTACGTTCCTCACCGCCGCCGCCGCCGGCATGGTTGGCGCATCGGCGAGCGCCACGAGCAGCGCAACGGACTCGCGACTCGAGACCGCCGCGCTCGACGCAAACCGCTATTACATCGACAGCCTTTTCCGCGGTGGCCGCGCAACGACGGCTGCGGAAGACGTCGCCGCGAAAGCGGACGCCGCTGCGGTCTTCGCGCACGCGATCACCAATCGCACCGCGCTCTCGCCCGACGATCGCAACTACGTAGCCGACCTCATCTCCGCCCGCACCGGCGTCAACCACAATGAAGCCGAGGCTCGCGTAGCCAATGTTTTCGAACGCGACTTGGCTGCAGCCGACCTGGCGCGCAAATCGGTAGCCCACTCCTTGTACTGGTTGTTCGTAGCGTTGCTGCTAGGCGCTTTCACGGCAAGCTTCGCCGCCACGATTGGCGGCCGCCGCCGCGACCGCGTCTCGGCCATGCAGCGTGCCACAGCCTGATTCGTAGAGGCATGCCGTGCCCATCGATGTTCGTCAACACCGATCGTAAGAATTGAGAATCTTCACCGACTCAAAGGAGAAAACCATGCGCTCAATCCTGCTGCTGCTCTTAGGCGTCCCTCTCCCCATCATCATCCTGATCGGTCTGTTCAGCCACTTCTAGCCACCGCCGCCAAGAGCGTTGTCGCGGCAGTGCCAACCGCAAAATCATCGCAATTCAGGCACGGGCGCAGCACGGCTGCGCCCCAGCTTGCCCGGCCGTACCAAGTCCCTCGCCGTTGCCAGCGCCCCCCAGCCTCGCCTCAACCTCCCGGCGAAGCAACCTCCCGCGTGAAACGATCTTCACAAGGGATTGACATACGGCGTCTCGAATTCATAGGATAAAGATTCACATCGATTTGTTCAGAACGGTCGTTTTGAGAACGTGGGGTTAGCGCGAGTGCTGTGCGTCTGATTTTCAAAAGTAAATTTCTATGATTACAGTGACCGATTTAACGAAGAGGTATGCCCGGCACACCGCCGTGGACCATGTGTCGTTCGAGGTGCAGAAGGGGCAGATCGTCGGATTTCTCGGGCCCAACGGTGCCGGGAAAACCACGACGATGCGCATGCTGACCTGTTTTCTGCCGCCGACGGCGGGTTCGGCGACGGTCGCCGGATTCGACGTGCTCGAGCAACCGTTCGAGGTGAAAAAGCGCATCGGCTATTTGCCCGAGGCGCCGCCGCTGTATCCCGAAATGCGGACCGCGGAATATCTGCAGTTTGTAGGGAAGCTGAAAGGTTTGTCGGGCGCGGAATTGAGCAAGCGCGTCGACTACGTTTTGGAGCGATGCGCAGTCGCCGACGTGAAGGACAAGCTCCTTGGCAAACTGTCGAAGGGCTACCGGCAACGGGTCGGACTGGCTCAAGCGATCATTCATAACCCCGACGTGCTGATTCTCGACGAGCCAACTTCGGGCCTCGATCCAAAGCAGATCAACGAGACGCGTGACCTAATCAAGAGCCTTGCCGGCGATCACACCATTATTTTGAGCACGCACATCCTGCCCGAAGTCGAGCAGACCTGCCAATCGGTGCTCATCATCAATAAGGGCCGCTTGGTGGCGAAGGATTCAGTGAACAACCTCCAGAGCCGCGCGCGTGGCGCGGAGCAATTGCTGATCGAAGTCGCCGGGCGAAACGCCGATGTCGATTCCGCCGCGGTGCAGCAGCGGTTGGAACTCATTCCTGGTATCACGCACATCATTTTCAAAGACAAACAGCAGAATCGCTGCACGTTTGAGATTGAAAGCCACAAAGACAGCTTCGTGCGCGGCGACTTGGCGCGCGCCGTGGTCGATGCGGGCTGGGACTTGAACGAGCTGCGGCCGACTGCCGTCAGCCTGGAGGAGATCTTCTTGCAACTTACCGGTGAGCCGGCTGCCGTGCAGGCCGAAGAGCCTGTGGCGACGGGAGCGGTCTGATGCGAAACGTTCTGATTATTTTCCGCAAAGAAATTCACGGCTACTTCACGTCGCCGGTTGCGTATCTGTTGCTCACGATGTTTGCGGTGGTCTTCGGATTGTTTTTCTGGAACGCGCTCGGCGCCTTTGTATATTACTCGATGGAATCGCAGATGCGCGGGCAGTCGTTTCCGATGAATTTGAACGAGGAGCTAATCCGTCCGCTGCTCTCGAACATCAACGTGATCGGCCTGTTTTTCATTCCGATGATCACGATGCGGTTGTTTGCGGAAGAGAAGCGAACGGGGACGATCGAATTGTTGGTGACGTCGCCGATTCGCGACCTCGAAGTGATTGGCGGGAAGTGGCTGGCGGCGCTGGCGCTGTATGGATGCATGCTGCTGGTTACCGTGATCAATCTCGGGTTTCTTTTTAAATATGGGCATCCGGACTGGAAGCCCGTCGCGGTCGCGTACCTCGGCATGATTTTGCAGGCGGCCGGAATGCTTGCGATCGGAATGTTCATTTCGACGTTGACGAAAAATCAGATCATCGCTGGCGCCGCCACTTTCGGCGTTTGCCTTGTACTCTGGGTGATGGGATGGACCGGTAGCTATGAGAGCGCGACGTGGACGCAAGTGCTGTCGTACATGTCGGTGACGACGCACATGGAGCCCTTCTCGAAGGGGCTGCTCGATACCCGCGACACGATTTATTACATCACGCTGATTTTTGTGGGATTTTTTCTGACGGCGCGTTCGCTGGAATCGCTGCGGTGGAGGGCATAGTGGCACCCGCATTCCTGAAGGCTCGACAAACAAAGTACGCGGCCTACGCGACTCTCTATGTCGTTGTGGTGTTCGCGATCATCTCGGTCGCCAACGTTCTGGCAAACCGTTACAACAAGTCGTACGACTCGACCTCGAACAAGCGCTATAGCTTGTCGGAACAAACCGCGAAGATCGTCAAGGGATTGAAGGAGCCCGCGACGATCACCTACTACGATCAGTCAACGCATTTCCAGACGGCGAAGGATCAGCTCGATCAGTATGCGAACCTGTCGCCGAAAATCCACGTCGAGTATGTCGATCCCGACAAGAAGCCACAACTGGCGCGCGAAGCTGGAATCAAGAATTACGGCACGACGATCGTTCAGATCGGCGCGAAAAAAGAAGAAGCGAAGAGCCTGAACGAAGAGGGCATAACCGGCGCGGTTATTCGCGACCTGAAGAACAACACGCGGACGGTTTGTTTCGTGACCGGCAGCGGCGAGCACCAGATCGACGACTCCGAGCGCAGCGGCTATTCGCGATTCAAAGAGTTGCTTGGCAAGGATGACTACGAAGCGAAATCAATTTCATTGTTGCAGAAGGCGGAAATTCCGTCGGATTGCACGGTTGTCGTTGTTGGCGGCCCGACAACCGACTATCAGCAACCTGCTGTCGATGCGCTGAAGAAATTCGTCGAAGACGGCGGGCGCGCGATGTTCATGCTCGATCCTCCACTGAAAATTGGTCGTTCAGAAACTGCGGACAATGACGCGTTGACGGCGCTGCTCACGAGCTGGGGCGTGACGCTACAGAAGGATTTGATTCTCGATTTGAACCCGATCGGGCAACTGGCTGGTCTCGGGCCGCAGGTTGCGCTGGTGACAACCTACGCCTCGCAGCCGATCGTCAACGAGATGAAGGGAACAGCGACCGGATTTCCTCTGGTTCGCTCGATGGACATCAAGAACGAAGGGAAGTCGACCGTCGCAAAAATGTTCAGCTCTTCAGATTCCAGCCTGGCGACGACGAAGCTGAATTCACCCGACATCGATCCGAACGATCCGAAGAATAAGAAGGGACCGCTGACGATTGCGGCGGCGGGGTCGTACAACACCGGCAAGGAAAATTCGCAGGGCCGCTTTGTGGTGTTCGGCAGTTCGGCGTGGGCCGCGAACTCATTCCTGAATTTCAACGGCAACCGCGACTTGGCACTGAACACGATGAATTGGCTTTCTTCGGATGAAGATCTGATTTCGATCCGGCCGAAGGAGCAGGAAGATCGCCGTATCACGATGACGCGCGCGCAGATGAATGTGGTGCGCATCACGAGCCAGTTTGTGTTGCCCCTCATCGTGATTTTTGCGGGCGTATCGGTGTGGTGGCGGCGCCGGTAACGCAAGCGCGGGCGGCGGCCTTCTTCGACATGTCAAAACCACGACCAAGGTTCCATTCATGAAAAGCACCGGACTGCTGATTGCAGCTGCGGTGCTGGCCGCGCTCACCGGAGTGCTGTACTGGTCGAACAATCACAAGAGCGTAGACACGACAACGCCCGCGACGCCGGCTTCGCCGAAGCTGGTGACGGCGAATGACGCCGACATCACGAAAATCGAAATCGACAAAAAAGGCATGGAGCAGGTTGGGCTCGCCAAGGGCGGCGACGGAAAGTGGGAGATCACGGCGCCTATACAGCTAACGGCCGACCAGGACGCGGTTGCGAGCATGCTTTCAACGCTGTCCGGACTGACTTCGGAACGGGTCGTCGAAGATCATGCGCTGGATTTGAAACAGTATGGATTGGCTGATCCTTCGCTGAAGGTCGAACTCACTGCCAAAGACGGAAAGTCGCAAAGGGTTTTGCTGGGCGACGATACGCCTGCTGGCAACGCGGTGTTTGCGTCGTTGGGGGGCGATCCGCGTGTTTTCACGATCGCGGGCTCCACGAAATCGAGCATCGACAAGTCGCCGGCGGACTTACGCGACAAGCGGCTGTTGACCGTGAATTTCGACAAGATCAGCGCCGTCGATTTGACCGTGAAGAAGCAGTCGATTGAATTCGGGCGAAGCAAGGATGCGTGGCAGATCCTGAAGCCACGGCCGCTGCGCGCGGACAATTTCACGGTCGAAGATCTCGTGCGGAGATTGAAAGACGCGAAGATGGATTTGACCGCCGCGACCGATGCCGACGAGAAAAAGATCTCGGCGGTGTTTGCTTCGGCAACGCCGGTCGCGACCGCGAAGGTCACCGATGCCGCGGGCTCCCAGACGCTCGACGTGCGCAAGAACAAGACCGACTATTACGCGAAGTCGAGCGCTGTCGCGGGCATATATAAGGTGGCGAACGACCTGGGAACCGGGCTCGACAAGGGACTCGACGATTTCCGTAACAAGAAGCTTTTTGATTTCGGCTTCGATGATGTGAGCAAAGTCGACATGCACGACGGTTCGAAGACCTATTCACTCGTAAAGGGCGGAGCGGATTGGTGGTCGAACGGAAAGAAGATGGACGATATGAGCGCGCAAGCGTTCATCGACAAGTTCCGCGACCTGGCGGCGAGTAAATTTGTGGATTCGGGATTTGGTTCTCCGTTGATCGACCTTACGGTTACCTCGAACGACGGCAAGCGCGTCGAAAAAGTGCTGATCGCAAAGAGCGGCGACAAGTACGTCGCGAAGCGCGACGGCGAACCGTCGCTATATGAACTTGACGCGAAACCTGTCGAAGATTTGCAGAAGTCCGCGGCGGACGTAAAGCCCGCTGCGGAAGTGAAGCCTGCTGCGCCCGCGGTCGCTGCCCCAAAAAAGTAGTTCGATTCCGTTCATCCATTCGACCCACCCGTTCAGATACACTGATTGCACCATTTCGAGAGGCAAAGTCTTCCGCCGATGCACGTTCAGGGCTATTTCCGGGTTCTCAGCTTTTTCGACGTCAGCGAAGCGTTTGAACTCGAACGGCTGAATGTTCTGTTGCAGCCGGACGCATCGCCGAAATCGACCGTGCCTGTGGGGCGTGCTCCGGACTACGCTCAGGCGCCGACCGCGCCGATTGTCGAGACGACCGGAGCGATTGCGCTTCCGACAGGGGAATCACTCGATAGCCGCATCAAGTATTACTGGTTCGGTGTAGCTTGCGTGGAGTTGATCACGCCATTTGAGTGCGAGCTCGACTCGCTTCCCAACTATTCGTATCGCTGGATGAATGCGCCGGAAGTCGAAAAGGCGGCTGAAGATTTGCTGCGGGCTCGGCTCGAGCGATTCCGTCCGGCAATGATCAAGCCGTTGCAGAAATGGCTCGACGAGGATTATCTGATTATCGATATTCAGTCGGCAAAAAATAGCGATGGCGTCACGGCGACGGCGACGGAATTTCTTCAGACCTACGAAGACCCGATCACTCGCGCGGTCCGCGGCGAGTTGGTCGCTCTTTCGTCGGGAGAACGAGACGAAGTCGTGCGCTCAGTGCTGTCGTATTATCCGACCGATCTCGTTGTCGTCGGCTGGGCCGCGGCGCTGGTGTACGACAAGCCCGAAGCGACGTCGTCGGTCATCGATTTGCTCGAGTATGCGAACACGCAGTTGCTGGAGTTTCGGTATTACGACGAGCTGCTGACCAATGTGCTGTCGGACGTGTACAGTTCGCTCGAGGGACACGAAAGCTTCCGTTCGCGCTTTCGGCTGTCGACACGGGCGGGCCGCCTGAATGAACTGCGGCTCGACATCATGGATCTCGCCGAGCGCACCGAATACGCGGTCAAGTTCATCAGCGATACGTATTTCGCGCGCGTGTACCGTGTGAGTTCCGCGAGGATCGGCGTCAACGACTACAAGACGCTCGTAGCGGAGAAGCTGAAGACGGCGGGAGAGCTGTACGATTTCATGGTCGCGCAGTTCAACGAACGGCGGATGTTTGTCGTTGAAGTGGTCGTTGCCGTTCTCGTGTTGCTCGACGTAATTTTGTTGCTGCGCGGCGCCAAGTGAGGGTTCGTCTCGAATGATTGTAGCGGTCATGGGTGTGACCGGTTCGGGCAAGACGACCGTGGGCGAAAGGCTCGCGCAACGGCTTGGCTGGGACTTCGCCGATGGCGATGATTTTCACTCCGCTGCGAACAAGGACAAGATGCATCGCGGGATTCCGCTGACGGACGCGGACCGCATTCCTTGGCTAGCGTCGATGCATGAATATTTAGCCAAAGCCGATGCCGAGCGGCGCAGCGTTGTGCTCGGTTGCTCGGCGCTGAAGCGCAGCTATCGAGAGATACTTTTTGACGGGCTTACGGTGCGGCTCGTGTATCTCCAAGGCAGCTATGCGGTGATTGATGCGCACTTGCGCGCGCGCAAAGGGCATTTTGCGGACGACAAGATTCTCGCGGCGCAGTTCGCTGACCTCGAAGAGCCAACCGATGCGATCGTTGTGGATGTTCGCTCAACGCCGGAACAGATCGTCGAAGAAATCTGCAAGAAACTCAACTAGTTGAGACGGCTTGCCTCCTGCCTTCTGGTTGCCCGTCCGCTTGGGGTCGAACACTGCGAGCAAGCCAGGTGCGCCTAAAAAGCGACTTCCTCCTCTCCTGGTTTGTCTGAAAGACGTGAAACCAAAAGAATCAGCGCAGATTTAGAGCAACTGAATCTTGCTAGCGCCATCCAAGGGGTGAATCACGGCGCTACGGGATGACTTTCCTGCCCAATCCGGCAGCCAAATGGAAGTCCCGGTCAAGAGACTTGCTCAGGAGAGGATCATCGATGCAACGCAGAAACAAGCTCGCGATTTCGCTCGCAGTGCTCGCCGTCTTCGGCGCCGCGGCGAGTTCCGCAGAGGACAAGTATTTGTTGAAATCCCCGGCTGGAATCGCGTTTTCGGATTTCAGGGGATACGAGGACTGGTCGGTGGTCTCTTCGGCACGGACCGACGAAGTGCTCAAGGTGATTGTCGCCAATCCAACCATGATCAATGCTTACAAAGCCGGAGTTCCGGGCAACAACGAGGCATTCCCGGATGGCTCGCGGATCGTGAAACTTCAATGGAAGCCGAAGAAAAGCACGGAGGCGCCTTTTGTCGTGGATGTGCCCGACGTGTTCAAGCAGGCTTTCGTCATGGAGAAAGACAGCAGGAGATTTCCGAAAACTGGCGGATGGGGATACGCAGTGTTTAACTACGACGCCACTGCCGATACGTTCACAGCCGATCCCAGCCCTTCGGGCTGCGGAAATGCGTGCCATACGGCCGTGAAGGCGAAGGACTATATTTTTCACCCGTACCAGAAGCGTTGAACCGCCTTCACGGTAAAGCGCAAAGAGCGAAGTAAAGATGCAGTGAACTAGCGAAGTAGCGACGGCGAGGTGGCGATGGCTATCCGTCGTTCTGGCGATAGGACGGCGGGACCGAGTCGTGTTTTACGTCGCCGTATCGCGCGGCGAGCCATGCGCGGGCTTCTTCGGGGTGATAGTTGAACGGGCCCATTCCGCCTGCGTAGGCGATGCGGCCTTGCTCGTCGATGATATAAATGCGTTCGGGCCAGGCGGAGTACGCGTCGTTTGCGGCATTGGTCATGTTGTCGATGCCGAAGGGCAGCGGATATTTTTGTCGCGTGACGAAATCATTGGCGATGGCGATGCGCTGCTCTAGAGTTTTGGGCTGCGCGTAGCAGACGTCTTCCTTCACGTTCGACTTCATTTGCCACTCGTCGGTCGGATGCGCTTCGCGCACGTAGACGGTCAGGAAGTCGGCGTGATCTTTGTAATCGTTATAAATCTGAATGATGTCGCCGACCTGGCGACGAAACGGCGGTCAAGTGTAGCTGCCGAAAACGATCATTAGCGGGCGGGTGCCGATGCGTTCGCGGATGTGGAATTGATCCTTGCCGTTGAGCGTGAGTAGCGGCGCGTCGGGCGCGTGGTCACCGGGATGCAGTTTGCCGCGATGCATGTGCGGCAGGGCGTAGCGGAGCATGAGAAGGGCGTCTTTTGGGCTGCCCGCCATCATCGATAGAGCGGCGAAGGCGACGATCAAGAGGACGGCGAAGCCGGCAGCGAACCAAATCCACATTCGTGTCATCGCGTCACTTTCATCGCGTTCGTATCACCGCGGGCTTTCGCTATAGCGTTCCATTGTGGGAATTCCGCAGAACCTTCGGCAACCTATCATGCGTGCCGATGGACGCTGAATCGTAGGGAAGCATTACGTGGGTCGGGGGCTTTTGCCTCCCCCCTCCCCCCTTTTTTGCGCAAGGATTTGATTCAAAACGGCTTAGGCTTTGGCCTTGCGTAAGGATTAGATTCTGAACGCTTTGTTGCGTCGCGGATGGCCGCCGATTTCTACCCAAACACTAAAGCGTTTTAAGGAACCGTTGTCAATGCCACGACCGCGAATTCTGACCGGGCCCGCTATTCCCTGACTTGCGCGGGCGTGCGGGAGGGGGTGTGTGCCGGCGCGGAATTCGAATGGGGCTCGGCCAGGAGGCGTTCGCGTTCGGTTTGGTAGCGGGCCAGGGCGCGCTCGATGACGGTGACGGCAGCATAGGCGGGTCGGATGTCTTCGACTTCGACTTTCTTTCCTTCCAGTTGTTTGTAATCCGAGAAAAAGCGCTTCAGGACCAAGAGGCGATGCTGAGGGAGGTCGCGGGCTTCCACGTAATCGCTGAATTCGGGGTCGTTGGTGGCTACGGCGATGACTTTGTCGTCGCTGGCACCGGAATCGATCATGGTCATGAGGCCGATGGCGCGGGCCTTGATGAGCGCCAGGGGCTGGACCGGCTCCTGGCAGAGAACTAGGACGTCGAGAGGATCGTTGTCTTCGGCGTAGGTTTGGGGGATGAAGCCGTAGTTGGCGGGGTAGAAGACGGCGGAATGAATGATGCGATCGACCTTCAGGAGGCCGGTGGGCTTGTCGAGCTCGTATTTTACGTTGGAGCCGAGCGGGATTTCGATGACGGCCTGGAAGTCGCGCGGGAGATCATTGCCGGGTGAGACATCGTGCCAAGCGTGCATCATGTGTGGGCAATCCTTAGGGAAAGTTGTCGCTAGGTATTATCGCCGGGATTGATGTGGGGACCAAACAGGTGATGTGTACCTCGGCGCCGGTGGGTGTTTCGAGGGAAGAGCCCAGACAGGTGTAGGCCCCTTGACGATTGACAGGGGGGAAGTAGGGTCTTGTCGATAAATTAGGGGAACAAAATTTTGTGCCGTTCCGTATGTGAGGGGACGAGCAATTGGGAGAAGCGGTGGGCAAACCGACGGATTTGGTTCAAGGGACACTCGATCTGCTGATTTTGAAGACGTTAGCGCTGGAGGCGATGCACGGATGGGCGATCGCGCAGCGAATCCGACAGGTGTCGAAGGAAGTGCTGCAGGTCAATCAGGGCGCGTTGTACCCGGCGCTGCACCGGCTGGAGAGCAATGGATGGATTCGGGCGGAGTGGGGCGAGTCCGAGAACCATCGAAAGGCGAAGTATTACTCGCTGACGCGGGCTGGGAAGAACTATATGCGTGAAGAAGAAGCCAACTGGGAGAGGTTGTCGGCGGCGATCGGGTTGGTGCTGAAGGAGAGCCAATCTTAGAGGTGGTGGGGTGACTTCAGGGGCTAAAGCCGCCTCTTGGCGAGCGGTCATGCTGCACCGAACGGTACGACCCACAAAGCTGAAATGGGTGTGAGGTTGCGAATGAGGATATTCGACAAGGTGAGGATGGCGGGGCGAGGGTTATTCCGGCGGGACGCGAGTGAGCATGAGTTGAGCGATGAGTTGGCGTTTCACATCGAGCGGCAAACGGCGGAAAACGTGAGAGCGGGGATGACGCCAGCGCAAGCGCGGCGCGCGGCGATGATCGACTTTGGAGGGGTCGAGGCCATGAAAGAGGAATGCCGGGAGACACGGAAGACCAATTGGCTGCATGACTTCGCACAGGACGTGCGGTATGCGGGGCGCGTGCTGCGAAACAGTCCGGGTTTCACGGTGATTGCGATTCTGACGTTGGCGCTGGGAATTGGCGCGAACACTGCGATTTTTTCGATCGTGAATGCGACGTTGTTGAAGCCGTTGCCGTTCCGACAGCCTGAGAAGGTCGTTGCGCTCTGGCAGACAGAGAGCGCGCCCGGTTCGTATCCACTGACGGGAGAGGATTATCTCGACTGGAAGAAGCATAACAAAAGCTTTGCCGACATGGCGCTGTATTCGGGGCCATCAAGCGTGAATCTTGCGACGGGGGATACGCCCGAAGGCGCGACCGTCATTCGCGTCGAAGAGGATTTTTTCGCGCTGCTCGGAGTCCAACCGCAACTGGGGCGCACGTTCGCGACCGGCGAGGGTAAAAAGGGGGCGAATCACGTCGCCATCCTGAGCAATGCGTTTTGGAAGGCGCGATTCGGCGGATCGCGCGACATCGTCCATCGAACGGTTTCGTTGGACGGTGAACCGTACACAATTGTGGGTGTGATGCCGGCGTGGTACCGGTCGCCGGCCGACGCGCAGGTGTGGACGCCCCTGGACATATCGCTCGACAGTCTGGGCAAGCGCGGATCGCACAGCTGGCGTGCGATTGGAAGGGTGAAGGATGGGGTGACGATCGCGCAGGCGCGGGCGGACTTGCGCACGATCGCGGAGGGGTACGAAAAAGAATTCCCCAACACGAATCGGAACGTGGATGCCATTGTGGTGCCTTTGCGCGAAGACCTAGTTGGCGACTTTTCGTCGCAGATTCTGATTTTGTTTGGGGCGGTGGGATTGGTGCTGTTGATCGCGTGCGCGAACGTGGCGAATCTGCTGCTGGCTCGCGCGACTGCGAGGAAACGCGAAATCGCGGTGCGGAGTGCGCTCGGTGCGGGACGTGGGCGATTGGTGCGGCAGCTTTTGACGGAAAGCATCTTGTTGGCGCTGGTTGGAGGAGTTTTTGGCGTGGCGATCGCGTTTGCAGGAGTTGCGGCAATGCGCGGGCTGCTTGCCGATACAGTGCCCCAGCCGAATCCATTGGCTGTCGATGTTGCGCCGCTGGCGTTTACGTTTCTGGTGTGCATTGCAGTGGGCGGCGTGTTTGGACTTGCGCCAACGATTCCATCCATGGGTGTGAGTTCGGTGGAGGCGCTGAAATCGCGCGGTGTGGCGAGCCCGGGCGGATCGCACAAAGGGCAGAGGCTCCGGAGTGTGCTGGTTGCCGGAGAGATCGCGTTGTCTCTCGCGCTTCTGGCGGGAGCGGGGCTGTTGCTACGTACGTTTTCGCATTTGAAGAATATGGATGTCGGAGTTCGCGGCGAGCACGTTTTGACGGCAGCGATCCGGTTGCCGGAAAAGCAGTACACGACGTTGGATCAGGGGGAGGGGTTTTACGGCCCGCTCGTTGAGAAGCTAAAACAGGCGCCAGGGATTGAGGCCGTGGCGATCACGTCGAAGTTGCCCTTGCGAGGCGGCAACAACGGCTACGTAAAAATTCCCGGGCAGCAGGACGACGGCCTCACGGGTCCGTTGGTGGAATGGTCGGCAATTGGACCGGACTATTTTCATGTGATGAGCATTCCGTTGCGGGAGGGGCGCGACTTGTCGCGTGAAGACTTTGATCTGACGGCGAAGCTGATACGCGAGATCGCACCGGTAACCGATGACAAGGAGCAGGCGAAGATCACATCGAAGTATGTGATTCCATCGGTCATCAACCAGACGATGGCGAAAACGTTTTGGCCGAATCAGAGCGCGATCGGGAAGATTTTCGAGAGTTTCGTGAAGTTTCGCGTGGTCGGCGTGGTGGGTGATGTGAAGCAGCAGCGGTTGAGAGATGCCGCGATGCCTGAAGGATATATAGCGCTGCCGTGGGACATGGCGGGTCCGGCGCGGCCGTTTTACGTCGTGATTCGCACGGTTGGAGCGCCGGAATTGGCGACGGCGACGTTGCGCGACGCGGTGAAAGCGCAGAATCCGACCCTGGCGCTGTTTGACGTGCAGACGATGCCGAAGATTGTGGCGGACTCGATGCAGGACACGAGTTACGAGGCCGTGCTGCTGGGGACGATGGCTGGGCTTGCGTTGCTGCTGGCGTCGGTCGGGACGTACGGCGTGATGTCGTACGTTGTGGGGCAGCGGACAAATGAGATTGGAATCCGCATGGCGCTGGGCGCGCAGCCGGAAGAAATCATGGGGATGATTTTGCGGCAGGTCTTTTCGCTGGTGTGCGCGGGGATTGCGGCTGGACTGGTGGCGGCGATCGGTGGGGCGCATGCGATGAAGAGTTTGCTGGTGGGTGTGGCGCCGTTTGATGTGTGGACTTATCTCGGCGTGTCGGTGTTGTTGGCGGGAGTGGCGCTGGTGGCTTGTTGGGTGCCGGTGAGGAGGGCCATGCGAGTGGATCCGGTGTTGGCGCTGAGGTATGAATGAAGGAAAAGGCGAAGTCGAGAAGCGATGAAATGACGAAGTAACGAGATAGCGAAGTGACGACGGAAAAGGCAAAGACAGCCGGCGATGTTGGCCCGGGCAGGCTAGGGCACTCTCGGCGAATCACGGTCAAGCGGTGCTGCACCATGCAGGACTTGGCGGCGCGGGGCTGGGTGAGGCATTCCGTCAAGCGCGGGCTTTGTCGATCATGGAGTTCCAGATGCCGCGGCTTTTTAGGATGACTTCGACCACTTCGCGCGCGGCGCCTTTGCCGCCGATGGCGGAGGTTACGTAGTGGGCTAGGGATTTTAGTTCGGGGGCGGCGTCTCCCACGGCTACGGCTAGGCCTACTCGGCGCATTACCGTGAGATCGGGCAGGTCATCGCCCAGGTAGGCCACTTCGGATTCTTGGGCGCCGGTCTTTTTCAGGATTTCTTCGTAGGCGGCGATTTTGTGGGGCTGCTTTTCGTAGACGAATTCGATGCCGAGTTCGCGGCAGCGGCGGCGGAGTGCGGCGCTTTCGCGGCCGGTGATGACGCCGGTACGAATGCCGGCGGTGTGGGCTAGCGTGAGGCCTTGGCCGTCGTGGGCGTCGAAGGTTTTGAGCTCGAGGGCGCTGCCGTCGGGTTGCGAGAGGAGCGTAACGCTGCCGTCGGTGATGGTGCCGTCGACGTCCATTAGGAAGACTTTGATTTGTTTGGCGCGTTTGGCTACGGAGGGGGAGATTTTTTTTGTCGTTGGGCTGGGCAATTGAGTCTCCGATTTTTTGTGATTGAAATTGAAGATGCCGAAGGAAATTTTGCCGACGCCGCAAAAAAGAGAGATCGCGACGCAACGTCGCCACTCCAGTCAAAACCTAGATCAGCTCCAGGGTCCAGAGATCGTGGAGGTGGACTACGCCTAATACTTTTTGGGCAGGGTCTACGACTACGATCGAGGTTATTTTTTTCTTTTCCATTAAATTCAGGGCTTCGCTGGCCAGGACGTTGGGGCCGATCGTCTGCGGGCTGCGCGTCATGGCTGCGCCGGCGGTCAGGTTAAACGTGGCGCCACCTTGTTTTTCCATCAAGCGGCGCAGGTCGCCGTCGGTAATGATGCCGGCCAGGCGACCGTCGACGTGGAGCACGGTCGTCATGCCTAATTTCTTGTTGCTCATTTCGTGGAAGACTTCGGGCATTTTTGCGTCGAGAGCCACTTGAGGGAGGGCGTCGGCGGCGTGCATGAGATGTTCGACGCGGAGGAGTTTTTTGCCTAGGCGGCCTGCGGGATGGAGCGCGGCGAAATCGTCGTGGCGGAAGTCGCGGCGTTCGAGGAGGGAGACGGCCAGGGCGTCGCCTACGGCCATCGCGACTGTGGTGCTGGCTGTGGGGGCGAGGTTGAGTGAGCAGGCTTCTTCCTTGACGCTGACGTCTAGGGTGACTTCACTGGCTTCGGCTAGCGTGGAGTCGGGTTTGCCGGTCAACGTGATCAGCGGGATTTCCAAGCGTTTCAAGGCTTCCAGGAGTTGGACGATCTCTTGTGTTTCACCGCCGTAGGAGACTGCGACCGCGATGTCGCCGCGGGCTAGCATGCCAAGGTCGCCGTGGAGGGCTTCGGCGGGGTGGAGGAACAAGGACGGGGTGCCGGTGCTGGAGAAGGTGGCGGAGAGTTTTCTGGCTACCAGGCCGGATTTGCCCATGCCGGTGACGACGACGCGGCCTTTGCAGACGAACAGGAGGTCGACGGCTTGTTCGAAGGTGGCGTCGAGGCGAGTGAGGACGTCCTGGATGGCTTGGGCTTCGATGCGCAGTACGCGGCGCGCGGTGTCGAGGCTCATGGCGCGTTCCACTTTCGGACCAGCGACGAGAGTTCTTTTAGGCGCGAGAGCAGGTCGGCGAGTTGATGGAGCGGGAGGGCGTTGGGGCCGTCGGAGAGGGCTTCGGCGGGGTTGTCGTGCGTTTCGAGGAAGATGCCGTCTACACCGGCGGCTACGGCGGCTCGGGCTAACGGTTCGATGAATTCGGGTTGACCGCCGCTGGCGTGGCCTTGGCCTCCGGGGAGTTGGACGGAATGGGTGGCGTCGAAGACGACGGGGTAGCCGAATTTTTTCATGATGGGAAAGGATCGGACGTCGACGACTAGGTTTTGATAGCCAAAGCTGGCGCCGCGTTCGGTGAGGATGATTTGTTCGTTGCCGGCGGCCGTTAATTTTTCGACAACGTTGTTCATGTCCCAGGGGGAGAGGAACTGGGCCTTTTTTACGTTGACGATGCGATTGGTTTTGGCGGCGGCTTCGAGGAGATCGGTTTGTCGAGAGAGGAAGGCGGGGATTTGGAGGATGTCGACGACTTCGGCTGCGGGTGCGGCTTGCTCGCGTTCGTGAATGTCGGTGAGGACGGGGAGTTTCAGGTCGGATTTAATTTTGGCGAGGACGCGCAGGCCTTCCTTGGCGCCGGGGCCACGGTAGGATTTTGCGGAGGAGCGGTTGGCTTTGTCGTAGGAGGCTTTGAAGATGTAGGGGACGCCGGCGTCGGCGGCGATTTTGCCGACGGATTCGGCCATTTTGCGGGCGTGGGATTCGGATTCGATTACGCAGGGGCCGGCGATGAGAAAGAGTGGGTTGTTGGCGCCTAGGCGCAGGGAACCGAGAGTGATTTCGTGAGTCATCGCGTTTATCTATCTTCGGATGCAGGGAAGATTAGCACACAAAGAGCAGCGAACCTCTTCGAGCAACCGCCGCGAATCGCTGGAACTTAAACGGCATTCAGTGCTGACGGCGTATCGTTGCATATTTGGATTGCATGGCGCACTGCGGCCACAGTGAGTTGCAAGACTCCAATGCGAAGGCACCCCACCAACGACAACGGGCAGAATGTGCCAAGTCTGCTCGTTTACGGACCGATGGTCGCAACGTTGGTGACCAGGAACAGAAAGGCGAGGGCCGCAACACCAAGACAAACCAAACCAACGGTTTTCATATTCCCCCCTTAGGCGGTGGCGTGGGGGGCTACGGCTACCGCTTGGGCGCGATGTGACTCAGCTGCGGGTCGCGATTTGTTTTTCTTGTGCTCGACGGCCGCGCCGATGAAGGCGGCGAAGAGTGGGTGCGGTTCCAGGGGCTTGGATTTGAATTCGGGGTGGAACTGGCAGCCTAGAAACCACGGATGGTCGGGGGCTTCGACGATTTCGACGTAGTTTTCATCGGGGGTGCGACCGGTGATGCGGAGACCGGCGTTGGTCAGGATTTTTTCGTAGTCGCGATTGAATTCGTAACGGTGGCGGTGGCGCTCGCTGATTTCGAGTTTGCCGTAGGCTTTGTTCGCGAATGAGCCGGGCTCGAGTTTGCAGGGCCATGCGCCGAGGCGCATGGTGCCGCCCATTTCGTCGACGCCGAGGAGTTCGCGGAGTTTGTAGATGACGCGGTGCGGCGTTTGCGGATCGAACTCGGTGCTGTCGGCTTGTTTTAGATCGGCGACGTCGCGCGCGTATTCGATGGTGGCGCACTGCATGCCGAGGCAGATACCGAAGAAGGGAACTTTGTGCTCGCGGGCGTAGTGAATCGTGTGAACCATGCCTGCGATGCCGCGTTTGCCGAATCCGCCGGGGACTAGGATGCCGTCGTAATTGCGAAGGCGCGCGGCGGCGGTTTCGAGCGAATCGATCTCTTCGGCTTCGATCCATTCGAGAACGGTTTTGTGATTATGGGCTAGGCCGCCGTGGAGGAGGGCTTCGCGCAGACTTTTGTAGGCGTCTTCGAGCTGGACGTATTTGCCGACGATCGCGATACGCGCTTCGCCCGCGGGATTGTGCAGGCGGTGAACGAGATCGACCCACGAGCGCATGTCTTGCGGGTGAGGATGCTCTTGGAGCTTCAGCAGGCGCAGGATTTGCGCGTCCAGCCCTTCGCGGCCTAGCTCGACGGGGACGGCGTAAATGGTGTCGACGTCTTCCATGGAAATGACGCAGGAGTCGGCGACGTTGCAGAACAGCGCGATTTTCTTTTTGAGGTCGCCGGGAATGTGTCGATCGCTGCGGCAAAGCAGAATGTCGGGCTGAATTCCGATGCCGAGCATTTCTTTGACGCTGTGTTGCGTCGGCTTGGTTTTCAGTTCGCCTGCGGCGGCGATGAAGGGAACCAGCGTGACGTGAACGAACAAAGTGTTTTCGGTGCCGAGTTCAAGGCGCATCTGGCGAATGGCTTCGAGGAAGGGGAGCGATTCGATGTCACCGACGGTGCCGCCGATTTCGACGATGACGACGTCAACGCCTTCGGAAACTTTTTTGATGGTGGCTTTGATTTCATCGGTGACGTGCGGAATGACCTGCACGGTCTTGCCGAGATAGTCGCCGCGGCGTTCTTTGCCGAGGATGGTTTCGTAGATGCGGCCGGTGGTCCAGTTATTGTCGCGGCTCAGCTTCGCGTGCGTGAAACGCTCGTAGTGGCCGAGGTCGAGGTCGGTCTCCGCACCGTCTTCGGTGACGAAGACTTCGCCGTGCTGGAACGGACTCATCGTGCCGGGATCGACGTTGAGGTACGGATCGCACTTTTGGAGGGTGACTTTAAAACCGCGACTTTCGAGGAGACAACCGATAGAGGAGGCAGCTACGCCTTTTCCGAGTGAGGAAACAACACCGCCCGTAACAAAAATATATTTTGGCGCCATCCTTAGCAGCCCTTGACTCGCCTTCGCGTTCCGGCAAGCCGGGCCTGTCTGACCTCCGCAGGAGTGACGTACGCATAATTATGGTCGCAACTTGAGAAACTGTCAATGAGAGGGAAGGACGGAATCGAATCAAAATTTTTCTTGGACGGATGAGTGGCGCGGGTTTTTGAATCGGTTGACAGAGCTGGGGACGTGACTTCAAAAACCGCGTGTGGGGCACCGGATCAATTCTCTGGGGTGACGACAGCGCAACTTTTTTCCACAGAGAGGGTTTTTCCTTACGGATGAACGGAAGATGAGAATTTGCTCATCTTTGCCCACGGGTAAATCGTTGGTCTTTAGGCAAACTGCGGGGCCGAAGCGAAACCATGGCGGGCACCAAATCCATCTAATCAGGGAATAACAAGATGGCGCAGTGTGCGGCCTTGGGGTGCTGCTGCTTCGCGGCTTTTAGGAGCGGAACGGCTCGGGTTATCCACTTAAGGAAGAATAATGAAACGAACGATTGCGAAGAACGTTTTTTCCGCGGTTGTCGCGGCCGGGTTGGGCTTGGCGTTGTTGACGCCCATTGTAGGGGCGCAAACGGCGGGAACGATTGCGCCAGCGGTATACAGCGTGAGCCGGGAAGTGAGTGTGGTCGGAACGGTTTCGAGCGTCGTCGAGAATTCGAAGACGGGTCCGCTGGGGACGCACGTCATGGTGAAATCGGCGGGCGGAACGGTTGATGTACACATTGGCAGCGCGAAGTATCTCGAGTTGAACAAAGTGAGTTTGAAGACGGGCGATTCGGTGCGGATCATCGGCGAGAATTTTACAGTCGGTACGGAAACGGTGTTTTTCGCGCGGATCGTGCAAGACGGCACGGCTGCGGTGGCGGTGCGGTCGACCAAGGGCATGCCACTGTGGCGGAATGGGAAACGACTTGCGACAAATGCGAACGCGAAGTTCGCGGAAGGTGCGCTGTGAAGCGCGCGATGAAGTACATGGCTGCCGCGGCGGCAACGATTCTGGCGGCTATGGCTGCGGCGTGCGGCGGGGGCGGTGGCGTCAATCCAGCGCCACCACCACCGTCGGGACCGTATTCGGTAGCGACGCTCAACGGAACGTACTCGTTCGTGATGAGCGGGCAGGATGGAGGCGGATTCTTTACCAGGATCGGAAGCTTTGCGGCAAACGGGGCTGGGGCGATTTCGGGCGGCGTGCAGGATCTGAATAGCGGCGTCGTGCCCGGTTCGACGACTCTGGGGATTACGGGTGGCACGTACACGATCGGAACGAACGGCAAGGGCACACTGAGCTTGATCGATTCGGCGGAAACGATACAGCTGAGCATCGTGATGACGTCGACGACGACGGGATTGATTACGGAAACCGACGGGTTCGCGACGGCGAGCGGCAATTTCACGGTGCAGGACGTCTCGACGTTTTCGGGATTTCCGAACAATGTCAGCGGATCTTATGTGTTTGATTTTTCGGGCGTTGATCCGAATGGACTCGGCGAATCGATCATTGGGCGCTTTACGGGAAACGGTGGCGGCGGGCTCAGCGCCGGGCTTGTCGATATAAACGATGACTTCACGCCGAGCGGCCCACAGGCGGTTACGGCCGGAAGCTTTTTGATCGATTCGACGAACATCGCGACGAGCGGGCGAGGCACGGCGACGCTGACGGCAGCGGGCAGCACGTTCAATTTCGCGGTGTACGTCGTGGGAGCGAACCGATTGCGCATGATGCGGACGGACTTTCCGGCGGCGAGCATCGGCGATGCGGTGTCGCAGACGGGCACGATTCCGACGACGGCGGCGGGGCTGACGGGGAGTTTTGTGTTCTCACTGGGCGGCTCGAGTTTGAGCGGCGCGGATGTGCGCACCGGCCGGGCGACGTTCGGCGGCGGCAACCTGACCTCGATCCTGATGGATGACAACAATTCGAGCGCTAGCGGTTCAGGAAACAGCAACCCCGTGATGATTCCGAACGGTTCGCTGAGCGCGATGACATACACGGTCGATCCGAGCGGGGACGGCCGCGGGACAATGACGTTTACGGATTCGAAGAAGGGAACGTACTCGTTCATCTTTTATTTGAGCTCGCCGACGCAAGCCGTGATTCAGGATGTGAGCGTTGGGATTACGTCGGACGGGTCGATGATGGGGCAGTCGGGCTCGTTTACGGCTTCAGGTAGCGGCGGGAACTGGGGTTTGAGTTGGAGCGGACAGAGCATCAACTCGAATACCGGGATTCTGGCGGAGGAGGATTTCGTCGGTCAGTACAGCCAGGACACTTCGGGGAACATCACCGGAGCAATCGATTTTACCGAGCTGTCGGCGAACGAGGTGATCACCGGAGCGGCGATGAGCGGTTCACTGGCGATCACCGGAGATGGGACCGGGCGGAACGGCTACTCGGTGACGATCCAGTCGACACCATCGGCGACGCTTAACTTCTCGGCGTACTTTGTGAATCCGAACCTGATATTTGTTGTGGGGACGGATACGCACCGGGTCATTACGGGGACGTTGCAGCGCAACTATTGACCGATCGGGGAGGCGCGGCGGACCGCGTCCTCCTTCCGGTTGCTAGAGAAAAAACCGCCGCCTGGCCCCGACGGCCGGGCGGCTTTATTTTTGGAGGAGCTTTTCGACGCGGTTGACATCCTCGAGGACGTCTACGCTAATGGCATCGTGTTGGACTTCGGCGACACGGATCTTGGTGCCGTTTTCCATCCAACGGAGCTGTTCGAGTTGCTCGATTTTTTCGAGGACGCCCTGGGGGAGGGTCGGGTATTCGAGCAGGGCATCGCGGCGGAAGACGTAGAGGCCGAGGTGCTTCAGGTGGCGGACTTCGAGGCCGCTGTTGGTGTCGCGGACCCAGGGGATGGGGGCGCGCGAGAAATAAAGGGCGTTTTCGTCGAAGTCGAGTACGACCTTAACCACATTGGGGTCCATGATATCGGCGGGGGTCTTGATTGCGGCAGCGACGGTGCAGACGCTGGTTTCGGCATTCTCGAGGAGGGCTTCGACGGCGGTGTCCACGGCGGTGGGGTCGAGGAGGGGCTCGTCGCCCTGGACGTTGACAAAGACGTCGCCTTCTACATGGGCGGCGACCTCTGCAACGCGTTCGGTGCCGGTGCGGTGGTCGGGGCGGGTCATGCGGGCTTCGCCACCAAAGGAGCTGACGGCCTGGAGGATGCGGTCGTCGTCGGTGGCGACAATCACTTGGTTGACGGTTTTTGCGGATTTGGCGCGCTCGTAGACCCGTTGAATCATGGTCTGACCGGCGAGCATTACCAATGGCTTGCCGGGGAGACGCGTCGATCCGTATCGCGCTGGTATTACCACTACGACTTTCCCAGGACTCATCGCTGTAAACCTTTCCCGACGGATGCTACCACAGCGTTTAACGTGATCCTCCGATTCAGGGATTGAATCGTACACAGAACGTATTGACAAAGCTTTGACACCGTCGGCCAGCGCTGGGATGCAAATGAGCTTGTTTTCCGGCAAGCGGGTGCTAGAATCCACTCAGTCCTTGAACCGCGCGGCCGTTCCCGGCAGGCCAAGGGATCTTTTGGGAGAGAGCCGTGAAGCGCGAGGTAAACCAGGTTCGCGTTTTGCCGTTTGGTTTTTGTAGCTTTCTGCTGGTCTGGGCCCTTCTGTCCTTTTCCACAGTGCGCACGTCTGCGCAAAGTCCGACGCCAACTCCAGCGACAACCGAAGAAGGGGCGAAGCCTGCGAGCGATGCTGCGCCGCAAACGCAAGATCCGAAGCCGGATGAGAAGGCGCCGGATTCTAAACCGCAAGATGCGAAGCCTGCCGAAAACAAAATTACGAAGGATGATGTAAAGAAGAATACGTCGGGCACGAAGCTGAAGCCGCTGCAGGGACTTCACCTGGATGTGGATCTCGCGCTCGTGAATGTGACCGTCACCGATCCATACAACCGGCTGGTTACCGGGCTCGATCCCGACAATTTCCGCGTTTACGAGGATAACGTTGAGCAGGAAGTGGTGACGTTTTCCTCGGAAGACGTGCCGATTTCGATCGGCGTGATCTTCGATATGAGCGGCAGCATGACCAACAAAATTGGCAAGGCACGCGAAGCCGCCGTGCAATTTTTCAAGACAGCGAATCCGCAGGATGAGTTCTTTCTGGTCAGTTTCAATGAGCGCGCCGAGCTCACGAGCGCCTTCACGAACAGCGTCGAAGATCTGCAAAGCCGCATGATGCTGGCTGCCCCGAAGGGCCGGACGGCGCTGCTGGACGCGATTTATCTAGGTCTCAGCCAAATGAGGGGTGCCAAGAACGGCAAGCGCGCCTTGCTGATTCTCTCGGACGGGGGCGATAATCATAGTAGGTACAACGAGAGCGACATCAAACGTCTGGTAAAGGAAGCCGACACCCAGCTTTACGCGATCGGCATCTTTGATCCGCTCGGCTATCGCAACCGTACCCCGGAAGAGCTCAATGGCCCATCCCTATTGAGCGAAGTGACGGAAATGACCGGCGGCCGAGTCTTCGCCGTCGAAAATCTCAACGATCTGCCGGACATCGCCTCAAAGATCGGCATGGAGTTGCGCAATCAATATGTCCTGGGATATCGCCCAAGCAACAAGGCACACGACGCGCGATGGAGAAAGATCAAGATCAAACTCCGCGCGCCTAAGGGGCTCCCGCCTCTCAATGTTTATTCGAAGACGGGTTACTACGCGCCAAGCCACTAAGGCGTCGGTCCTCTCCGCACTTTCCACGGTATTGATTCTAGGGGTCTGTGCTCTCGCGCTTTCGGGATTGCCCGCGATGTCGCAGATCCCGACAGTCCCGAACTCGCAGCCTTTGCCGCCGGGGCAGCAGGCTCCTACCGATCCTAAGATTCGCGTCGATGTGAACCTGGTCGTACTGCACACAACCGTGCTCGACGATCGCGGACGGTTTGCGGATGGATTGAAGGAAGAAAATTTCCGAGTTCTTGAAGACAAAGTGGAGCAGAAGTTATCGGTCTTCAAGCGGGAAGATATCCCCGTCAGCATGGGGCTGGTGATCGACAACAGCGGGAGCATGCGCGACAAGCGGCCGCGCGTGAACGCGGCAGCGATTACGCTGGTGGAAGCGAGTAATCCCCAGGACGAAGCGTTCGTCGTGAATTTCAACGACGATTTCTATTTGGACCTGGATAAGGATTTCAGTAACAGCGTTCCCGAGTTGAAAGAAGCTCTGGAGCGGATCGATTCGCGGGGAAGCACGGCGCTGTATGACGCGATCATCGGTTCATTGGATCATGTGCGCAAGGGACACAAGGACAAGAAGGTTTTGCTCGTCGTGACCGACGGCGAGGACAACACCAGCCACAACACACTGGAAAAGACGATTCGAGAGATTCAGAAGACTGACACGGTTATCTATACGATCGGATTGCTTGGCGAAGAGAGTAAGAAGAACGCAAAGCGCGCGAAGAGGGCGCTGGAAGAGATTTCGAAGGCGTCGGGCGGGTTGTCGTTCTTTCCCGAGAATGTGGCGGACGTGAAAGAGATTTGCGAAAACGTGGCGCACGATATCCGCAATCAGTACACGCTGGCGTACTATTCGACGAACCAGAAGCGCGACGGGACGTTCCGCAGCGTGCAGGTCGATGTGATTCCACCGCGTGGGCGCGGCAAATTGGTGGCGCGAACGCGCAATGGCTATTACGCTCCGAGCGGGCCTGGCGGGTCTACCACGGGCAACTAATCCTTCCTATTTAGCTGATTTGGTTCAAGAAGCTCGTCCCGTGCGGGAGGTGTGTGCCGAAATTTGCGGCGATGGTTTGGCCCATGTCGGCCAGTGTGTCCCGGACGCCCAGGTCCGCACCTGTTTCGTTTCCCGGAGAAAACGCCAGGATCGGGACGTACTCGCGGGAGTGGTCGGTCGTTTCCCAACGCAGATCGGGATCGCAGCCGTGGTCCGCGGTGATCATCAGCAAGTCTTTTGGGCCGAGCTTGGTTTGGAAATCGCCGAGCAAGGCGTCGAACTCCTCCAGTGATTTCGCGAATCCTTCGACGTCTTTGCGGTGGCCATAGAGCATGTCGAAATCGACGAGGTTGCAGAAGATAAGGCCGTGGGTTCGCTCGCGCAACGACGTTGCGAGTTTTTCCATGCCATCGGCGTTGCTTTTCGTGGTTGCATAGTCGGCTACGCCGCGACCGTTGTAGATGTCGTGGATCTTGCCGATGCCGAAGACCGCGACGGAACGTTCGGCGAGTACATCGAGCAGCATTGGTTTTGGCGGTTCGACGGCGTAGTCGTGACGGCGGGGCGTGCGGGCGAAATTTCCGGCTGGTCCGATGAAGGGGCGCGCGATTACGCGGCCAACGCGGTTGGGGCCGTCGAGCAGTTTCCGCGCGATTTCGCACATGCGGTATAGATCAGCGATGGGAACGACATCTTCGTGTGTGGCGATCTGGAACACGCTGTCGCCCGACGTGTAGACGATCGGCTTCCCGGTTCGAACGTGCTCCTCGCCGAGTTCCTTGATGATTTCGGTGCCGGAGGCGGGTTTGTTGCCGATGGTGGTGCGGCCGATCTGCGTTTCAAATGCGTCGATGACGTCGCGCGGGAATCCGTGCGGATAAACAGGGAAAGCCTGCTCAAGCCAAATGCCCGCCATTTCCCAGTGTCCTGTCGTAGTGTCTTTGCCGGGCGAGCGCGTCGCACCTTTTCCGAAGGCTGCGGTCGGCGCTTGGGCGGGTGACAAGTGTTTCAGGGGCGCGATGTTGGCGAGCCCCATTCGAACGAGATTCGGCAATTTGAGCGCGCGGGACTCCGCGATGTGTCCGAGCGTGGTACGGCCGACGTCGCCGTAGTCAGGGGCATCAGGCAGCGCGCCGATTCCGACGCTGTCCAGCACGATCCAAATCACGCGTTCGAATGGTGGCATTGGCTGCTCCGATTGCTCCTTCGTTGTGACTCTAGCACAGGGCGAAACGTGTTCGAACGGGCCGCCCGTCGAGAAGACGGGCGGCGGCTCCCCGCGGCTTGGCCGGTGCCTTGATCTACAGGTATGCTGCCGGCAGCCCTTAGGGTCGTGGCAGGTGCAGCGCGGGAAACTTTCCCGGAATCGTTGCGTACTAAGAGGTACAGAGGTCTGAGATGCCCGATAACGTTCAAAGAGAGCGCCCGCCGCTGGTCTTTCCGATTGTCCTGATCGTGATTGGCGCCTTGTTTCTGTATGCAAATTACCGGCCTGCGTTCGATCCGTGGCTCATTCTCAAGACGTACTGGCCGCTGATCCTGGTTTTTGTGGGACTGGCCAAGATTTTCGATTCGGCCCGCGCGAGCCGGGCTTCGGGTCGGTCTGCGAACTCGTGGTCGGTGGGAGCCACGGTCGGTGTTGTGGCGTTCATCATCGTTTTCATGATTTTGGCTTTCCACGGACACGCGTTCTCGCACAATCGCCATTTTTCATCGACGATGCGGCATGAAAACCAGGCCGTAGATTTGCAGGGGGCGACATCGATCCATGCGTCGGTGCAGTCGCCTGCGGGGCAGGTGATCATCGGTGGTGGGTCGAGCCGTACGCTCGATGCGGACTTTAATTTTGCCGAATCGTATGGAAGCCCGGTGGTCGATTATCACGTGACGTCGGGAGTCGGAGAGTTGACTGTGACGCAGGATGGGAACAATCCCCATTTTGGAGTTTCGCACAATGATTGGAACCTGCGATTTAACAACGCACTTCCGCTAGAGCTCAAAGTCGATATGGGTGCGGGAGATGGGCGGCTGCGTCTACGCGATGTGCCGGTTACGCGGCTTAGCTTGAATATGGGAGCGGGGCGCGTGGATGTCGATCTCACGGGAGATCGAACGAAAGACGTCGATGCTGATGTCGAAGGTGGAGTCGGGCAGGCTACGGTTCGTCTGCCGCGGAAAGTTGGCGTGATTGCTCACGCATCCGGCGGGATTGGCGGGATTTCCGCGCACGGTTTTAAGCAGGACGGCGATGAGTATACGAATGAGGCGTACGGAAAGACCGCTGCTACGATTCATCTCAAGGTGGAAGGCGGCGTCGGGATGATTACTTTGCTGCTCGATTAGGCACTGCTCTCGGCTTCGGGCTCGATTACGGAATCAAAGTTTCAATCTCACTCGTTGAGCTGCTGTTTGCTGAATCCCTCCGCGCACCGTATAATTTAAAGTTTAGGCAGTCGCCACGGGGCCCGCCTGTGTGGCCGTACTGTCCGGACTAGCCTTGGCCATCAACGAACCCATTCCAGCGCTCGCTTCGACGCCCGCGAATAATGACTCTATTTCTATTCGGGGAGCGCGTGTCCATAACCTGAAGAATGTCAGCGTCGAGATTCCGCATAACGCGATCACCGTGGTGACGGGAGTGAGTGGGTCGGGGAAGTCGTCGCTCGCGTTCGATACGGTTTACGCGGAAGGGCAGCGGCGATATGTGGAGTCGCTGTCGGCTTACGCGCGGCAGTTTTTGGAGCGAATGGAGAAGCCGGACGTCGACGATATTTCGGGAATCGCGCCGGCGGTGGCGATTCGGCAGAAGAATTCGACGCGGAATCCGCGGTCGACGGTTGCGACGGCGACGGAAATCTACGATTACCTGCGGCTGCTGTTTGCGCGGTGCGGGGAGACGTTTTGCATTAAGTGTGGCGCGCTGGTGCGGCGCGACAATCCGGACGAGATTGCGACAAAGATTTTGTCACTGGCACCGGGGCGGCGTTTTTACGTCGTGTACCAGCTTCGCGTTGCCCCTGCGCAGCAAGCGGGGGTGACGGGGGCATCGGCGGCGGCGCGGCGCGCTGCGAAAAAGAGGGCCGCGGCGCCTCCGCAAGAGGCCGTGCGCAACGCGCTGGTCGATATTCAGAAGCGCGGGTTTAATCGGTTGTACCAGGATGGACGGCTGCATGAGTTTTCTTCGCCGGAGACGTTGCTCGACGTTGATTTCGCGAAGCCGGTGTGGGTGGTTGTCGATCGGCTCGCGGTGAATGCGGAGTCGCGATCGCGGCTCGTCGATTCCATTGAGATTTGCTATCGGGAAGGGAATGGGGAGGCGACTCTCGAGTTTCCGCCCGACTCATCGGGTGCAGCCGGTGAGCGGCTTGTTTTCAACGATCGGTTCGAATGCAAGAATGACGGAACGATTTATCAGGAGCCGGAGCCGCGGCTTTTTTCGTTCAACAATCCGTGGGGAGCGTGCCCGCGCTGTCAAGGTTTTGGCAACACGATCGATTTCGACCTCAACCTTGTGGTGCCTGATTCGAGCAAATCTCTGGATGATGGCGCGATCGAGCCTTGGACGAAGCCGCGTTATCGCGGGTTGATGCAGGAAGCGAAGAGGTATGCCAAGTCGCAGGGGATTCCGACGAATGTCGCATGGCGGCATCTTACGGTGGATCAGAGGCGGCTGCTGCTGGAAGGCGATCCGGCTAATAAATTCGATGGGGTCAAAGGTTTTTTCAACTATCTCGAGCGGAAAAAATACAAGCTGCACGTGCGCGTTTTCTTGAGCCGCTATCGCGGATATGCCACGTGTCCCGACTGCGGTGGCACGCGGCTGCGTCCGGAAGCGCGTGCGGTGTGCGTGGCGGGGAAGTCGATCACCGAGATTTGCAAGTTCACGGTGAAAGAAGCGCGCGTGTTTTTTGGTACGCTACAACTCACGCCGTCGCAAGCGAAGATCGCGGACAAAGTGCTGGACGAAGTGCGATCGCGGCTGCAATTCCTCGATGAAGTCGGGCTCGACTACCTGACGCTCGATCGGCTGACGTCGACGCTTTCGGGTGGTGAATCACAGCGCATTCAGCTAGCGACTTCGCTCGGATCGCATCTGGTCGGGGCGCTCTACGTCCTCGACGAGCCATCGATCGGCTTGCACCCGAGGGATACGCAACGGTTGATCGACATTCTTAAGTCGCTACGCGATTTGGGCAATACGGTGCTGGTCGTCGAGCACGATCCCGACACGATCGAAGAGGCCGACACCGTCATCGATCTTGGTCCCGGCGCGGGCGAACTCGGCGGAAAGCTGCTTTTTGCCGGGACATACCCGGCGATGTTGAAGGAGCCGAAGTCGCTCACGGGCCGCTATCTCAACGGCGAGTTGCGCATCCCGGTGCCGAACAGCCGTCACAAGCCGAACGGGAAATTTCTGCGCTTGTACGGCGCACACGTCCACAATCTTCAAAATGTGGATCTGATGATTCCGCTAGCAACGCTGACCGTCGTCACCGGCGTCAGCGGCTCGGGCAAGTCGACGATCGTTCACGATGTTTTGTACAAGGCTCTCACGGCGAAGCGCAACGGCGGCAGCGTGAAGGAATTCTGCGAGCGCATCGAAGGCGACGCTGAGATCCGTGAAGTCGTGATCGTCGATCAGTCGCCGATCGGGCGCACGCCTCGTTCGAATCCTGCGACCTATCTCAAGGCGTTCGACGCGATCCGCGAGGTCTTCGCCGACACACCGGATGCAAAGCGCCGCGGTTACACGGCGGGTCACTTTTCGTTCAACGTGCCAGGCGGACGCTGCGAGACGTGTCAGGGCGATGGGACCGTCACCGTCGAGATGCAGTTCCTCGCGGACGTCGAGTTGATTTGCGAAGAGTGCCGCGGCACGCGCTTCAAGAGTTCCGTCCTTGAGGTGCGCTTTCACGGCAAGAATATTCACGATGTTTTACAGCTTACCGTCCGCGAAGCACTGGCCTTCTTTGCGAACGTTCCCAAAGTCATATCGAAATTGCGCGTGCTGAACGAGATCGGCCTTGGCTACTTGCGCCTCGGACAATCGGCAACGACGCTTTCTGGCGGCGAAGCGCAGCGGCTGAAGCTTGCTTCGCACCTCACGCGGACCGAAAACAAGGAACTCCTCTACATCCTCGACGAACCGACGACCGGGTTGCACTTCGATGACATCGCGAAGCTGCTTGCGGCGTTTCGCAAGCTGCTCGAGTCGGGTGCATCGCTCGTTGTGATCGAGCACAACCTTGATGTCATCAAGTCCGCGGACTGGCTGATCGATCTCGGACCCGAAGGTGGCGATCAGGGTGGCAAAATCGTCGCGACGGGAACGCCCGAGCAGGTCGCCCGCAACACACAATCGCACACCGGCAGATTTCTGGCGCGCGCGCTCGTGGCGAGCAACGGCGCCTCCAACGGCCAGGCAAAACGCCAGTCCAACGGCGCATCCAAATCCTCGAGCCCTTCAGCTACAATCGAATCCGGAGCCAAAGCCCCGCCCTCGGAACCATGACGCCCGCTTGTCGTCGCGCTATTGCCGCCCTTCTTCTGTTCGTTGGGGCGCAGCACGTTGTTCCTCACCTAGCCCGCCGACTCGTCGCAAATGCGCAGTCCCCATCGACGGCGGTGCCGAAATCTCGAAAAGAAACGATTCACAATCCGCTGAACGAATATCTCGACGAAGCTCAGAAAGACATCGATAAAGGCGACTTCAACGCAGCGATCACGCCGCTGCAAAAATTCATCGCCGAGAAGCCCGACGTGGCCTATGCTCATTTTCAGCTGGCGTATGCTTACACAGCGCTCAAGCAAGTTCCTGAGGCACGAGCCGGGTATGAGCGCGCGATCGCGCTTGATCCGAAAATGTCTGAGGCGTACCTGAATCTGGGTATCTTGCTTACCGAGCCCGCGCCTGCCGACGCGATCGCTCCGCTGAAAAAAGCAGTCGAACTGTTGCCGTCGCAATCGCGCGTTCGGATTCTGCTGGGAGTCGCGCAGGAGCGCTCTGGCGATGTGGCCGGAGCCGCAAATTCGTTCGAAGGAGCCGTCAACCTCGACCCGCGCGATGCGGAGGCTACGTTGCATCTGGCGCGCCTGTACCTCAAGCTCAAGCGGCCCGCCGAGGCGGAATCAAAGTTCCGCAATCTGCTCGGGATCGACGCCAACTCGACGATCGCAGCGCTTGGCCTTGCGCAAACGCTCGACTCGGAAGGCAAACCGGAAGCCGCCGATGCGTATCGCAAATATCTGACGCTTCAGCCCAACGACGCGCCGGCACGCGCGCGCCTGGTGCATTTTCTCGTCGAGCAGCAAGACTACGATGAAGCGATCGCCGAACTCGATCGCGCCGACAAGGGGCAGGCGCCGAATTCCGACACACTGCGACTCCGCGCAGACATCCAGATCGCGCAAAAACATTTCGACGACGCGATTGTCACTCTACAGCACGCCGTCGCGCTGACACCGAACGATCCGCAACTGGTCGCAGGCCTCGGCCGCATCTATTTACAGAAAAACGACTACGCCTCGGCCGAAAAGCAGTTCAAAGTGGCGATCGGGCTCGACAAAAACAACGTCTCGTACTGGAAGGATTTGAACTCGGCCTTCTATTTGTCGGGCGATTGCGTCTCCACGCTCGCAGGCCTCGACGTGATCGCGAAAGTCGAGCCGCCCGCCGCCGGCTCCTGGTTTATTCGCGCGCTTTGCTACGATAAATTGCACCAGATCAAGCCGGCGCTTGAGGCCTACCAGAAGTTCTTGTCGATGGACGAGAACAAGAACCCCGATCAGGTCTGGCAGGCGCAACAGCGCACGCAAGTGTTGAAGCATCAACTCGAGGCGAAAAGGCAATAAATGTGGGGCCGCCGCCATCGCTTGGTTTTTCTGGCTTTTCTGGCCACGATCCCGTGGCTGGGTTGGTTCGCGTCGAGTGCGAGCGCTCCCGATCCCAGCGATCTCCAAAATCGTTTCGATCACGAATTGAATTCGGTCCGCAAAGCGAAGCTCTTCGGAAAGCTGGGCGACGAGCAACTGGCGGAAATTCGGCGCTCGTCGCAGTCCGGCGACTTCAACACCGTTGGACAAATTATGGAGAAGTATCGCGACAATGCGCGCGCCGCGTTCGATGCCCTGAAAAAAGAGCACCCCAACGCCGAGCACCAGCTGAACGGATACAAGCAGATGCAAATTCACGTGCGCAAGACGATTCGCGATTTGCGCGAAACGATGCTGCTTGCGCCTGCGGAGTACAAACCGCCGCTGAAAATTGTGGAAGACGATCTCACAAAGATTGATGATGAACTGTTGCAAAGTCTTTTCCCGCCCCCGCTGCGCAACAATGGTTCGCCGCAGTCACCGGCCGAGAACCCGCCGATCGCAAGCAGTCGTTCCACGTCGACGGTGCCTGTCCCCGCGGCACCGGGCGGAACGAGCGCACTGGAACAGGCACCGGCCGGCAATCCGCCGACAGCTTCCAATGCGCACCCCGAATTAGATGCGAACGCGAATTCCGGCACGCCGCCGTCGGCTAAACCCGACTCACCGGCGCGCGCGACATCCGATAACCAAACCGCCGGTACTTCCGTCGAAAATACCCAGGAGAAGTCTGAAATGAACATCCAGAATTGCTTGATAACCGCCGTGGTCACCTGCGGCCTCGCGATTTCGTCATGCGCTCAACTCCACGCACAATTCGAACAGAAGGACTACCTTTCGCCGGTGGAATCCGACAAAATCCGCGACGCGGAAAATACCAACGAACGGCTTAAGCTCTTTATTACCTTTGCCGACGATCGTCTCAAGAAATTCCAATACGAGCTGCAGCATCCCTCCAGCAATCGCCATGGCGAACTCCTTAACGCGCTGATGAATGGTTACGTTGGTTGTCTTGACGATGCCGCCGACCTGATGCAACTGGGCATCGAAAAACAGGAGAATATTCGAGCCGGCATCGATCTTATGTCGACCCGAAGCAAAGAGTTTCTCGAAGCTCTGAACAAGATTGCCGCCGACAAAATCGAAATCGACATCTACAAAGACAACCTCGATGACGCGATCGAGGGGACGAAGGATGCGATTTCCGACTCCGAGAAAGCGAAAAAGGCGGTCGCCCCACCGCCTGTCCGCAGGAAAAATTGAGTGGCGAGTCTTTCGGAATGACCTGATTTTCCGCCTCTATTTGGCTCGTCACGCCGTAAGTCGTAAACTAATTCAGAACCGATGGCGAAATTCACCACCACCGTGCCGGGTGGCGCGGCGCTGTTTCAACGCATGTACACTCGGCTGAACTGCGAAGGCCGCCCGCCTCGTTTTCGTGTCGATTTTTATCCTTATAGCAGCCTCACGCTCACCATTCGCCGGCGCGAAGAGACGGTATTCGTCCGGTTTTCCGATCTCTTGCAACGCGCGCCGCTTCCGGTTCTTGAGGGCGCCGCTGCGTTGCTTCTAGCTCGCGTTTACCGGCGCAAAGCGGCGCATCAGCTCACAGTACCGTATCTCGACTATGCCCGCTCCCATCGTACTCGCACTCGAATCAATCGCATGCGCCGCACACGCATCCGTCCGGCCGCGCAACCGCACGGACGCCAATTCAATCTCGAAAAATTATTCGATGAGCTAAATCTGAAATACTTTGAGGGAAAACTGCAACGTCCTCACATCGGCTGGAGCACCAGAAGTTGGCGTCGTCAATTCGGCTGCTACGACCCCGGCCCCGGCCACATTCTCCTCAATCGTCGCATGGACGATCCGAAGGTACCGCAATGTGCTGTCGAATACGTCCTCTACCACGAAATGCTTCACGTCAAACATCCGACGCGCCGCTCGGGCTGCTCGCTGATCTCGCACTCGCCCGAATTTCGTGTCGAAGAAAAGCAATTCCAGGAATTCGCCCGAGCCCGCAAAATCCTCGATCGCCTGGCCCGCTAGTTTCGAACCTCGCCGTTTGCGTCAGCGAATATCTTTCTTCTCTTTCTCCGTCTCCTTATAGAGCTTGTCAATTTTCTTCCGAATTTTGTCGGCGTCTTCGGCTTTCGGGTACAGCTCCAGATATCTCTGGTACGATTTGATCGCCGGTTTCTTGAGCCCTTTCTTTTCCTGCGCCTCTCCTAAATAACGAAAGGGAATCGCATACCCCGGCTTGGACGTGATGGCATCCTGAAATCGGTCGATCGCGGCATCGACGTCGCCTTTGTGCAGATAATATTGGCCGACCTGTAAGTCCTTCTCCGCGCGTAACGGGTCCCACTTCGGCTGGTCGTCCGCGGATTCCGTCGCGTTGTCCTTGTTCGTTTTTGGCGGCGTCTTCTTGGCGGGCGGGGCCGGAGGCGTAGCGTCCGCGGGCTTGTCAGGATCTTGCGCTGGCGGTGGGGGTTCCTGCGCGCACGCCGGCGAACCAATCGCTGAGGTCAACACGCCGGCCGCGACCAAAATCCCGCAAAAGAATCGTCTCGACGTCATTTCACCCATCACCTAACGCAACTTCACGCCCGCGTGGCTTCGACGTCCGCATCATTTTCTACTTTGCGCTTTCAGGTTTTGACTTTCAACCGCTTCGCGCTGAGCACGCGAGGTGATACCGCTCAGACCTCTTCCTTGTGCGGATGCGCAAGATAATGCTGCCGCAGCAAGTCTTTCCCGTAGTCGTTCCCATTTGGCGTCCGCACCACGCAATGCACATGCTGTTGCGTCGGCTTCGTCGCGTCCGAAGCAAATTTCCTCAGATTCGCCGGCTGCTGATGATCGAATTCGATCAGCACCACAGGGCTCTGCACGCGATAGTAAAAGACACTCTCGGGCTGCGACTCGCCGATCCAGGCAAACCATGTATTGTCGATGTGCCGTTTGACCTCGTCCATTTTTACGCGTGCATGGCCATCGGGCATGTTGCTCACGTACAGGTGAGTCAGATCCACCAGCCGCTGCTGCGTTGCGGCGTCGAGATCGCGTGCGCGCACTCCGGCGTAGTCGAGCACCACGTTGTCTTTGAATGCCTCGGTCAGATTATTGTTGCCCGTCTTCGAAAAAGTCAGGACTGCCGTGCGCCGCGCCGCGTCGGGAAGGGCGCGTAACATCGCCAAACCGTCGTTCTGCTCCTTCTGCAGAATCTCAGTTCCCTTGTACTTACCGGCGGTCGCCTTTACCGGTTCAGACCCGAAAAAGTGCGGCGTCATCACGACCTGATCGCCCAGAACAAAATAGTTGATGATTGCGTGATGCCCGTCGAGCTGCCAGCCCCATGGCTCTGTCGCCGACGGCTTACCCATGATCGTTATGTAGTACAGCCATTCGCCGAGGAACTCGTGGTCGTCCGAAAGTTCGGCCAGCGTTTCGTTCAAACGCATGACGTTGCGTGTCAGCGCGAATCCGCTTTCGCTGAGCGATGCCCGCATCAAACCGAACGCCAGGTCGCGTTGAGCGTCGGTCATTTCCTGAAAACTGATGCCGCGCCGGGCATAAAAGTGCTGATTCATCCACTCGCGCCACTTTATGTCATCGACGGGGAACATCGTCCTGGCGAGCTGCACGCTTCCTAACGAGCCGATGAATTTTGTCGCCGCGTTTCGCACGGGCTCGGTTGTGACGTCGGTCGGCGCGATTTTGAAAAGATTTGGCACGACGGTACCGTTCGTCGTGATCCCGCGGAACGGCTCCGCGAGTCCTTTCGCTTCGTAGTCCTCGGACATCCGGCGAAACGTCTCGGCCATGTCCGTTCGCGTCTGTTCCTGCCCAAGTGCGAAAGGAGCCAAAAGTGTCGTTGCCAGCAGGGAAGAAAGAAAGGCCCGGCGCGAAGCCAAATCTTCTTTCGAATGTGAGTGAGAGTGTGAATGCTTATGCGGATGAGTGTGCGAATGCGAGTGGTTCTGACCCGGATGGTGTACGTGGTCTTTCATAGTCACCCCGAATCGGTCTGGATTTTGGAATGCGTGTCGCGACCCGGTGCGCAAAGAATAGTGATTTCCCGCGCCGTCAGCAACTCCGCTGGCGAAGATTTGTTCTCTCAGGCACGAACGCCGCCCAACTAGTCCGTTAGTTCTCGCACCCAGATATTGCGGTAACGCACCGGGTGATTGTGATCCTGCAGCGCCAATGGCAGTTTCGCCGCCGTATTTTTGTACTCCGGCGTTTCCGTCGAAGTCGTCCCCTGTATCTCTACGTTGTCTTGCACCAACACACCGTTGTGCAAGACCGTCACGCGCGCCTTCTTCTCTACTTTTCCATCTGCACCAAACTTTGGCGCGTGAAACACAATGTCATACGCCTGCCACTCGCCCGGCTTTCGCGAAGCGTTTACCAGCGGCGGATATTGTCCGTACACCGCGCCTGCCTGACCGTCGGGATACGTTTTGCTCTGATAGGAATCCAATACTTGAATTTCGTACAGCCCCATCAAGAAGACGCCGCTGTTCCCGCGATCCTGATCCTGCCCGACCGCTGGCGACGGCTCGCGAAATTCGACGTGTAGTTGCATGCTGCCGAATGCTTGCTTCGTCTGAATCTGTCCAGTTTTCGGCACGACTTCAAAATAACCTTCGGTCACTTTCCATTTTGCCGCGCCGCCATCTTTCCCCGACCACGCCGACAAATCCTTCCCATCAAACAGCACGGTCGCGTCCGAGGGCGCCTTTCCTGCCGCGTCTTGCGACGACCACGATCCTGGATCGATCTCCGTCGGCGCCGGCCGGTTCCGGTCGTGCGCCTTCCACTGCGTCTGCGCCTCCACGGGCATGCCTGCGACCCCGCACGCCAGCAATCCACACGCAACGCCACACAAAATTCGCATTCTCCAAGTCATCGATCCATCTCCTGACGAAAAATTGAAAAATCGTGCCGAACTCGCTTGCATCCAATTGCAGCTAGCGCTTGGTACCCAAAGCAAACGCGAACAGGGAATCGCCCGCCCCGACCACAATGTATTGTTTTCCGTCCAATTCATACGTGATCGCGCCGTTCGTCTGGTTGGGTCCAATCGTGGTGTGCCAAAGCGTTTTTCCCGTAGTCGAATCCATTGCCAGAAAATGCCCCGAGTTGTCGCCGGTGAAAAGCACGTTCCCCGCGGTCGTCAGCAAACCCGGTCCCATGCCTCCGATGTCGTGCGTCCAACGAATCTCGCCTGTCTTGTAATCAATCGCCTTGACCGTCCCCGGATAATTCAAAAAGTCGTCGCGCCCCGCGAATCCCTCGGCCTTACCTTCCGCCGTCAAATAAAAGACGCTGTAACTTTGCGACGCCACGACGTAGAACAACCCCGTCGCCGGATTATAGCTGGGCGCAAACCAGTTCGACGCCCCGTTCGAGCTCGGCGAAACCAGCACGCCGTTCCGCGCCGGCTCCTTCTTCGGATTCGGAATCGGTTGCCCCTTCGAATTGATTCCCAGACTCCAATTGGTATTGATGAATGGCGTGGTGAGCAAGTGCTCGCCGGTGCCGCGATCCAACAAAAAGAAAAATCCGTTCCGGCTCGCTTGCGCGATCAGTTTTCGCGGTTTCCCCTTGAACTCGCCATCGAACAGGATCGGCGTCTGTGTCGCATCCCAGTCATGCGTATCGTGCGGCGAAACCTGATAGCCCCACGCCATCTTGCCAGTATCTACCTGCAGCGCCACGATCGAACACGTCCACAAATTATCGCCTTTGCGCCCCTCGCCTGCATGTACGGGATTCGGATTCCCAACCCCCCAGTAAATCAGCCGCAATTCTGGATCGTACGTCCCTGTCATCCACGTCATTCCGCCGCCGTGGGCGCGAGCTTCCGCATCGGGCCAGCTCTCGAATCCAGGCTCACCCGACCCCGGTTCGGTGCTCCAGTGCCACTGCATTTCTCCTGTTTCGGGATCATGCGATTCCAAATAACCAGGATTGTCGAGCGAATCTCCACCGACGCCGGTAATGATGTGGTTGTCCACGACCAGAGGCGACATCGTGCAGAAATATTCCAGCTTCGCGTCTGCAATCTGCTTACGCCAGCGCTCTTTACCATCCTTCGCGCTTAGCGAGACCAGATTGCAGTCCGGCGTCTCGAAATAAATCCAGTCACCGAGCATCGCCACGCCTCGCTGCCCGATGTGCCCACCCTCATTCGGCGGATATTTGTAGTGCCAAATTTCGCGCCCAGTCCGCGCATCGACGGCCCACACGTTGTCTGGCATCGTGAAATACAGCACGCCATTCACCGCGATGGGCGTCGATTTGATCACCGAACCAAATCCCCCCGCGCCAAAATTGCTAGCGCGATAAATCCAGGCGGACGTCAATGTGCCCACGTTCGACGTATCGATCTGTTTCAGCGGGCTATTCCGCCGGCCCGAATAGTCGCCGTTGTACATAGGCCAGCTGTCGATCGCGGGCTTCACCAGCGCCGCCGGAGTCAATCCCTGTCCATAACCAACGCCAGCCGCCAGAGAAAAGATCAGCGCGAGAGCCCAGGCTTTCATTTCAAAGTCTCCAGGTACGCCAGCGCATCGTGCATCTCTTCATCTGTATATTTCGGCAGCAGACTTTCGTGCGCCGCGCGCGGATCTTGCACGTCAACGGTTACCGTGTCGCGCGAAAACGAGTGATACCATCCGCTCGCGTCGTGCAGCGTCACCGTAAACTCATCGAGATGATCGAGCGTTCCGCTGACCTGCTCGCCGCCCGCAAGATGCACGGTCACTCGCGCCGGCACCGCCGGCCCCGTCGCTCTCCCCAAAAATACATCGATCAGGTTTGGCGCCGGATACAACATGCGTCGCTGCAGCTCGGCCGGTTCATATTTGGCAGCCACATGCGCTAAATCACCGGTCGTCGAATGGCAGTTCGTGCACGTTCCAGGGCCGTTGAAAAACGCCGCGCCCCGTTGTGCGTCGCCCGTAATCACTTCGCCGATCTTGTACGCAAACCGATTCGAAACATCCGCCGCCCGCGAATGCAAAAACGTCGAAATATCCGCGATCTGCTCCGGCGTCATCGACGCAAACGCTGGCATCCCACGTTCCAGCCGGCCGTTTCGAATCACCGGACCGATCGCATCCCCCTTGTTGTCGTGCAGTACGAGCGTCGACCGCACGAGATCGGGACCACTCTTCCCATGCGCATCGTTGCCATGGCAGAACCCGCACGTCGGCACAAAAATCTTCCGCCCACGTTCTACGCCTTCTTTGTCGATTTTGCCACCCAGCAGCGCCGCCAGCGCGTCCGCCGAACTCTCTTTTTTCGGCGCGGCCGCGCTAGCGGGAGGCGCGTCCGATGTCTTTTGTTTTTCCGCCTGCGCCGCCTGGTCTGCTTGACCAAAACTCACCGGCGCAAGAACCGGCAATGCCAGCGCCAGCAGTGCAACGCCTGCACCGAAATAGATACTGCGCATTCCGTGTCCCCCGAGCCGGAACTTCACGCCGCAAATTCCTGATGAATTCGAAATCGATCTTGGCTCAAAAAGTCTCCAGCACCCTGCACCTTTTTCGAGCCCATGTAAATACCATAAGTTCCGCCGTCAACGGCGGTCCTACTAAGCTCAATCAGCTCATTTCCGGCTCACTCCAGCAGCTTCTCCAACCTCGCATACTGCAAAAGCATAATCGTCTTCCCATCCAGAATTTCCCCGCCCGCAACCATCTCCATCGCTCGATCGATCGGAATTTCCAGCACCTCGATATCCTCACCCTCAGTTTCGTCGCCTCCACCCGAAGAAACCCGGTGCTGCCGTTCGTATTCCGCCACGAAAAAGAAAACTTTTTCCGTCACCGATCCCGGACTCATGTACGCTTCAAGCACTTTTCGCGGATTGTGCACCACAAATCCGGCTTCTTCCTCCGCCTCCCGCTTGGCGCATCCCTCGGGATCTTCTTGATCAAGCAGCCCAGCGCAGACCTCGATCATCATCCCGTCCGCCAAACCATTCACATACGCAGGGAACCGAAATTGCCGCGTCAGCACGACCGTTCCGTGCTCGCGGTTGTAGAGCAGGATTGCCGCGCCATTCCCACGGTCATACGTTTCCCGGTTCTGCGTCTGCCAGGTTCCATCGCGCCGCAAAAAATCAAATGTCGTTTTCTTCAGCACATACCAATCGTCCGACAACGTCCGTACCGTCCGAATCCGCACCCGCTCCGAGTCCGCCATCCCGTTCGCCTCTCTCAGCCCGCGTTCGCAAATCGCTTCATTCTACTTGGACCTGCGGCACTCCGTGCACGGTGCTCCGCACAAATGCAGCAGACGTAGCCCGTCCGTACCCGGTGTCCTTCAAATTGTTGTGGATAAGCCGCAGGAATCCGCAGCTAAACGCTAACGCAAACTCGGGTGAACCCAAAGCAAGCCGAGCGCCCGCTCCTTTTCTAGTTACTTCGTTATGTCCGAACCTCTTTACTTCGCTTCTCTATTCTTCCCTCAGTGCCCGCATCGGATCCACCCGCGTAGCCCGCCGCGCAGGCACGTAACTCGCCACCATCGCCACGCCCAGCAACACGACCGCTGCGGTAGCAAACGTTGCGACATCCGTCGCCCGCACGCCATACAGCAGCGACGAAAGCACTCGAGTCCCAGCAAGCCCGCCCGAAACCCCAATCACTACTCCAATGACCGCCAGCCGCGCCCCATACCCCAGCACATTCTTCATCACATGTGATCGCGTAGCGCCCAGTGCCATCCGGATCCCAATATCTCGCGTCCGCTGCGCCACCGTAAACGACAACACGCCATAGATGCCCACCGACGACAGCAGCAGTGCCGCCCCCGCAAACAGCGCCAGCAAAAACGTGTCAAAATGCGCCCGCTCCAGCGTCCCCGAAATCTTTTGCTGCATCGTCGACACGCGATACATCGGCACTCCCGGTGCAATCGACGCGATCGTCGACTGTAACTCGCCGACCGACACTGCGTTCCCATCGGTCCGCACCATCACATCCATCGTTCGGCCGATCCAGTCCCACGAAGCCGCCGGCATCTGCGCCACCGGCAAATAAAATTCCGGCCGCGCCTCCCGATCCAGTCCCCACGCCCGCACATCTTTCACCACGCCCACTACCTCGTGCCACACCGGATCCGTCCGCCCCTTCGGTCCCGCCTCGCAGCACACAAACCGTTTTCCGATTGCGCTCTCGCCTGGCCACATGGTTCGCGCCAGCGTTTCATTCACGATCGAGACCAATCTCGTCTCCCGCGTATCCTGCGGCGCGAAATCGCGTCCCGCGACCAGCGGCACCCGCGCCGTCGTCAAATACCCCGGCGACACGATCTGCAGTTGCGAGTTCACCAGATTCGTCGGATCCAGCGACTTTCCCTCCGCGATCAATCCGTTGCTACTCTCGCCGCCCGTTAGCGGTGCCCGCGATACCACCGCCGCCGATTGCGCGCTCGGCAACGCCGCCACTGCGGCGATCATCCGTTCGAACGTCGCGCGCGCCACCGCCGGGTCGCGATACCCGGCGTCGGGCAATCCCACGCGCCCAACCATTAGATTCGAAGTGTCGAATCCCGCGTCCTGGTGCGACACCAGCAGCGCGCTTCGAATCAGCAGCCCCGCTGCTGTCATTAGAATTAGCGCCAGCGCCAATTCGCCGACCACCAGAAAATTTCGCACCCGATCTCGAGCCCCGCTCGCCGTCCCGATACTCTCCTTGAACACTTCGTTGATTCGAATCGAAGCCGACCGTATTGCCGGCGCCAGCCCAAACAGCAAGCTCGAGCACAACGCAATGGCGCACGCAAACGCAAGCGTCATTCCGTCCATGCCGGCCTCGCTCAGCCGCGGCACATCCGTCGGGCCGTGCGCCACAACCCACGACACACCCAGCGACGCCAGCAACACACCGACGACTCCGCCTGCCAACCCGAGCACGATATTCTCCGCCAACAATTGCCGTACGATCCGCTGCGGCGATGCCCCGATCGCCACCCGCACCGCGATTTCCTTTTGCCGCGTTCGCGCTCGCGCCAGTTGCAGGTTCGCGATGTTTGCGCACGCAATGAGCAAGAGCAGTCCCACCGCCGCCAGCATCATCCGTAGCGTCAGTTTCTGATCACCCAACAGCGCGGCCGCGAGCGGCGTCACGCCCAACCCGCGATCCTTATCGTCCATCGGAAATTGTTCCTGCAGCCGCGTCGCGATCACATTCAGTTCCGACTGCGCCTGCCCCAGTGTTACTTCGTCTTTCAGCCGGCCAACCACGTTCAAATAATGATCGTCATGATCCGTCAATTGTTGGTCCCTAAACGCCGCCGGAATCCACAGTTCACTCTCGAGCAGCAGCGGATCGAACGTCTTCGGCATGATGCCTACAACCGTGTACGGCATTCCATTCACGAGCAACGGCTGTCCCACAATTTCAGGATCGGCATGCAATCGCGTGTGCCACAACCGCTCGCTGATCACCACCACCTGCCCGTGTCCCGGGTTGTCCTCGTCGCTGCTGAACACGCGCCCCGCGATCGGTTGCACTCCGAACACCGCAAAATAATCCGCCGTGGCGATTTCGCCATCTACGCGTTCGGGTGTGTCGTTTCCCGCCAGATTGAAGCTCGCGTTATTCGCCGCGCCGACAACCGCGAACGCCGCACTTTGCCGCTTCGTGTCGATGAAATTGCCCACGGACACGCTTTGCAGTGAACCTTGCCAATACTCCTGAATCAGCACGACACGCGACGGCTCGCGCATCGCCAGCGGCTTCAGCAGCACCGCGTTCACAATGCTGAAAATCGCGGTCGTCGCTCCGATGCCCAGTCCAAGCGTCAGCACCGCCACCGCCGTGAACCCTAAACTTTTCCGAAACATTCGCGCGGCGTACCGCAAATCCTGTGCCGCCGTATCGACAAATCCCAGTCCACGCGCGTCCCGGCACTCTTCCTTCGATCTCTCCACGCTCCCGAATTCCACTCGCGCTCTCCGGTACGCTTCCTCGCGTGGCACACCGCGTTTCTCGAGATCATTCGCGTACGCGTGTATGTGGAAGCGCAATTCCTCCGACATCTCGTTTTCCATTCGCGAACGTCCCGCCATCGTCCGCAACCACGCCGCAATCCGGCTCCCCAGCGTCATACTTCCTCCCGCGTCGTGCGCAAAATTCCTTCGATCACGCCCGCCATGCTGTTCCACTTTTCGGTTTCCAATTGCAACCGTCGCTTGCCCGCAACCGTCAGCTGGTAATACTTCGCCCGCCGCTTGTTCTCCGACTCGCCCCACGCGCTGGCAATCCACCCTTGCGACTCGAGTCGGTACAACGCGGGATACAGTGACCCCTGCTGAATTTCCAGCCGGTCCTTAGAAATCTGCTGTATCCGCAGCAACACCCCATACCCATGCAGCGGCCCCAGCGACACCGCCTTCAGAATCAGCAAATCCAGCGTGCCCTGCAGCAACTCCAACTGCTTGCTCATGACGTAGCCCTTTCGCGGCCGGCGATCATCACCGTTCTCCTAGTTAACCTAGGAGAAGCCTACTCAAGTTCTCCTAGCCCGTCAAGGAGAGCACAAATCCATCGGACACCGTGGCGCAGGGCAGTCCGCGAAGCCCTGCGGCTTTCATTCGAGTATCATGAATCCATGTGCCGCTTGGTCGCGATGAAACGACTCCTCTGACGAGACCTCTCCTCCATGGAACCCCGCGAAAAAGCCGCGCTCCTCCCCGACAGCCCCGGCGTCTACCTCTTCAAAGACGCCGCCGGCACCGTTCTCTACGTCGGCAAAGCCAGCTCGCTCCGCAGCCGCGTCCGCTCCTATTTCCTCGAATTCCGCCGGATGGACGCCAAAACCGGCTCGCTAGCCCGCGAGATCGCTGACCTCGACACCATCGTCCTCGACAATCCCCGCGAGGCCCTCGCCCTCGAAAACAACCTCATCAAACGCTACCAGCCGAAATTCAACATCCGCCTCGTCGACGACAAGACCTACCCCTACATCAAGCTCACGATGTCGGAAAAATATCCGCGTGTGTATTTCACGCGCAAAGTCAAAAAAGACGGCGCCCTGTACTTCGGCCCGTACTTTCCCGCGAATCTCGCGCGCCGCATCCTAACTTTCGTCCACAAGCGCTTCATGATTCCCAGCTGCAACGTCGATCTCACGCGTACTCACCCGCGCCCCTGCCTCCAGTACTACATTAAGCGCTGCTACGGCCCGTGCGTCGAAGGCCTCACCACCGACGCGCAATACGCCGAGGCCGTCCGCGACGTCCGCCTTTTTCTCGACGGAAAGCGCGGCGACCTGATCAAAAGTCTCGAGCAGCGCATGGCCGCCGCCGCCGAGCAGGAACTCTTCGAACAAGCCGCCGCCTACCGCGACCTCCTCCGCACGCTCGAAGACATCGAAGAGCGCCAGCGCATCGCCGCCGCCCAAGGCGACGACACCGACGTCCTCGCCTACTACGCCGAAGCCCCGCTCGTCGCCGCCAATCTTTTCCATCTCCGAGGCGGCCGCGTCGTCGATCGCCGCGAATTCTTCTGGGAAGAGCTCGACGAATTCGACGCCAACGAATTTGTCCCCTCGCTCCTGAAGCAGCTCTATCTCGACGCTGCGTATCTCCCGAAAGCCATCCACGTTCCGATGGAATTCGAAGATCGCGCCCTGTTGGAAGAAACCCTGACCGAGCGCGCCGGCCACAAAGTCGAAATCTTTACGCCCCAGCGCGGCAGCAAGCGCGCTTTCCTCGAACTGGTCGAAAACAACGCCAAGCACGCGTTCGAACAGCGATTCCGCGTCCTCAAGCCCACTTCCAAAATGATCGGCGAAGCCGTCCAGAACGCCCTCAATCTTCTCGAAGAGCCGCGCCGCATCGAAAGTTTCGACATTTCCCACATCCAAGGCACCGACACCGTGGCAAGCATGGTCGTCTGGGAAAACGGCCGCATGAAGAAAGGCGACTACCGCAAATTCATAATCCGCGGCGACTTCGCCGGCATAGCAATCCCCGAACCCATCCTCGACAAGCCGCGCCCACTCGCTCCAGAACCCGAAACGTCACCATCACGGACCGAGCCATTTCAAATCGCAGCCGCATCGGAAGCCTCCGAGAGCAAGGGCGGAGTTCAGTCCGCCTTCGATGAGCTGGCACAAACCGATGCGCCTTGGCGCGAACCCGCGTCGCAACCGGAATCGCCTCTCGCCCCGCAAGCACCACCCGCGATCCCACGGGCCCGCGTCATCCCCATCAACTCCCGCCCCGCCTACACCCAAAACGACGACTTCGCCAGCATGCGGGAAGCCGTAACCCGCCGCTATCGCCGCATCCTGGAAGAAAACAAGCCACTTCCCAGCCTGATCCTCATCGACGGCGGTATCGGCCAACTCCACGCCGCCGCCGAAGCCCTCGAATCCCTGGCCATCATCAATCAGCCGCTGGTCAGCATCGCCAAGAAGGAAGAAATCCTCTACATCTACGGCCAGGAAAACGAGCCGATCATCCTCGACCGCCACTCCCCAGTCCTCCACCTTATCCAGCAGATCCGCGACGAAACCCACCGTTTCGCGGTAACCTTCCACCGCCAGCGCCGCGCCAAGCGCCAAACCAAGACCACCCTGAGCGATATCCCCGGCATCGGCCCCACCACCATCCGCAAGCTCCTCCGCGAATTCGGCAGCGTCGCCAACATCCAGCGCGCCGGCCTCGAAGCCATCGCCAAAATCATCCCCCGCAAATCCGCGGAAAAAGTCCTGGCGCACCTCGAATCGTCGCGAAACGCCCCACCGCAAGCCGGCTAGTGCTCCGCGTCTCGCCATCGCGAATAACCTATTCTCGGCGCACATACCGGTTAGCGCGTATTGCACGTGCAAAATCCCCGTGCTAATTTTCCTGAGGAGGTCGCTATGGCGGACAATGTCGGTTCGAAGGTAAGTTTTTTCCTCGTAGGTCTCGGCATCGGTGCGTTGGTCGGTGTTTTGTTCGCTCCGAAGTCGGGCGAAGAGACGCGCGACTATCTCACCAAGAAAGCCGATGAAGGCAAGGACTACGCCCAGCGCAAAGCGCGCGAACTGCGCGAACGCGCCGACGAACTCGTCGAGCGTGGCAAAGACGTTGCGAGCCGCAAGCGCGAATCGATCTCCGCGGCAGTCGAAGCCGGCCGCGAAGCATACCTCCGCGAATCCAAATCGTAAAGGATCGCGGCGGGGTCTCAGTCGGTAAGGGCGCGGCTGGGTGCGCGGCACCAAGGGAAAGCGAGACTTGGGCAGGGAAGTGCACTCCTGGTTTTGCACCGAGCGGCAGAGTTTTTTTCGGCGTGGGTGAGGCAGGCATGGAAACCTGGGTTGTAATATCGGTTGTGATCGCGGCCTTGGCGATCGTGTTCCAGGCTGCGATGCTCACTGCTATGTTTGTGCAGATGCGCAAGACCGTCGAGCGCGTCGATCACCTCACCAACGACTTGCACACCCGAGTCGGCCCGATTCTTACGCGCGTTCAGATTCTCCTCGACGACACGCAGCCGAAGATTTCAGAAATGGTTTCTGACGCGACCCACATTGTGTATTTGGCGCGCGGCCAGGCGCAAAAGCTCGATCGCGTCGTCAGCGAAGCTTCCGATCGTCTGCGAGGCCAGTTGGTCACAGCCGATCGCATTCTGACGGGCGCGCTTGAAACGGTGGAAGAAGCCGGCTCGCAGTTTAAGCGTGGTGTCTGGAAGCCGGTACAAAGAGTTTCCGCGGTGCTGACTGGGTTAAAGGTCGGTCTTGATTTTCTCCGCTCGCGACGGAGCGGACGACGTTCCGCTGGAGAAGCCGACGTCGAAGAAGGCGAAGAACTCTTTATCTGACGCGGATCATTAGTTGCGTCGCTGTCCCCGACACCCTCTCCTCCCCTGGCGTTCTAGCTTCTCTCCGCTTTGCTCTAATCTTTTTTTTCATTACCCTCGATTTTTCGTTCATCGCTCTCGCCAATCATTCCTTGGCGTTTTTGATCCAGCCGCCGCCGAGAACTCGATCGTTGTCGTAGAAGATCGCGCCTTGCCCGGATGTGATGGCGCGTTGCGGTTCGTCGAAAACGACGCGCACGTGAGTCGCATCGATCGGTTCGACGGTTGCGCACGCGGGAGTGTGCTTGTGGCGGATTTTTACGACCGCGCGAACAGGCGACGCGGGCTGCTCGATCGAAATCCAGTTTACGGATTCGACTTCGCACGTCGTCGCGCGCAGTGCTTCGTCGTCGCCAACCACCACGCGATTCTTCTCTCGGTCGATCGAAAGCACGTAGAACGGCTTGCCCGCCGCAAATCCCAGTCCCTTACGCTGCCCGATCGTGAAATTGTGAACGCCGTTGTGGCGGCCGACGACTTCGCCGTCCTCATTGATAATCTCGCCGCCGATGTTCGAGAGCGGCGTGCCTCGCTCCCGCGAATACGCCTCGATAAACTGCACGTAGTTTCCGTTGGGCACGAAGCAAAGCTCCATGCTCTCCGGCTTCTCGGCGACTGGAAGATTTACGCGGCGCGCGGCTTCGCGCACTTCATCCTTGGTGAGTTCGCCGAGAGGGAACTCGCTGCGGGAAAGCTGCTCCTGGGTGAGTCCCCACAAAAAGTAAGACTGATCCTTGCTGTCGTCGCGCGCGCGCAGCAATTCCCATCGCCCGCTCTCAGCGTTGTGGCGAATCCGCGCGTAGTGGCCGGTTGCAAGTTTCGCCGCCCCGACCTGCCGCGCCATCCGTAGCAGCGGCTCAAACTTCACGTCGGTATTGCAGTTCGTGCATGCGATCGGCGTGCGTCCCGACAAATATTGATCGACGAAGGGCCGCACGACCCGCTGTTCAAATTGCCGCTCGAAGTTCACAACGTAATGCGGAAAATTCAAGTGCTGCGCGACGCGCTTGGCGTCGTATACATCGTCGAGCGAGCAGCATCGATGCTGTGCCGGCGCATCGCCCTGCAGTTCGGGGAGCCGCCGCTGATTCCACAGCTGCATCGTCAGCCCAATGACCGGTCGCTCCTGTTCCTGCAGCAATGCGGCGACCGTAGAGCTGTCGACGCCGCCAGACATCGCGACGGCCACGACGCCGGTCGAGATTTCGTCGCTCACGGGCAGTTGCTCGAATGGGCTTTCCGTCGTCATGCTCACATTCATTGTAACGGAAGCCGCGAGCGCCTGCTGCGGATCGATCTTGCCGACATACGGCGGATCGGCCCTGCTGAAATGGAGGGCGGCAGTGCTGCGCCCCACAACTGCGGCGGGAAAGTTCGCTCATCGATTGGCCTCGGCTTTGGCCTCGTGGCGATATGTCGGTGAAAGGTCACGCAGTTGGGCGACCGTAGCGGGGATGATTTGCAGCGCTGCCTCGATTTCGGCGAGCGTGGTGTGTCGGCCCAGGCTGAAGCGGACGCTGGCACGTGCTTGATCGGCCGGGAGGCCGATCGCAGTCAGCACGTGGGATGGCTCGACGGCGCCCGAGGAGCAGGCTGCCCCGGTGGAGCACGCTAAACCTTTTAGATCGAGGGCAATGACCAAGGCTTCGCCCTCGATACCGGGGTAGGTGATGTTTGTCGTATTGGGAGTTCGGGGAGCGCCAGCGGCGTTGGCTCGCGAACCGGGCACGCGCTGCAACGACCCTTGCTCAAACGTATCGCGTAGAGCGGCCACCCGCTTCGCGTCTTTGACGAGCGACTCTTTCGCGATCTGCGCCGCTTTGCCCATTCCGACGATGCCGGCGACGTTTTCCGTGCCGGGCCGCGCTCCGCGTTGGTGATGGCCGCCAAAGAGAAGTTGGCGGAGTCGCGTGCCTCCGCGGACATAGAGTGCGCCGATGCCTTTCGGCGCATAGAGCTTGTGCCCCGAGAGCGAGAGCAGATCGACATTGAACGCGTTGACGTCGATGGGGATCTTTCCCGCGGCTTGAACGGCGTCGGTATGGAAGTACACGTCCGCCTGCGCCGCAATGCGGCCGATCTCTTCTATTGGTTGTATCGTGCCGAGTTCGTTGTTCGCGTGCATTACCGTAATCAGCACAGTTTCGGCGCGGAGTGCAACACGAATCAACTGCGGATCAACGCGTCCGGCGCGGTCGACGGCTACATACGTAACGTCGACGCCTTCCTTCTCAATCGCCTGGCAGGCGTTCAGCACCGCTTCGTGCTCGATCGAGGTAGCGATCACGTGCGGGCGCGCAGCGGACGTTTCAGCAGCGGCGCGAACGATGCCAAAGATGGCGTGATTGTCCGCTTCCGTGCCCCCGCTCGTGAACACGATCTCCTGCGCCCGCGCCCCCATCAGTGCCGCCACGTGCTCGCGCGCGGTCTCTACTGCCGACCGCGCATTCTGCCCAAAAGTGTGAATCGACGAAGCATTCCCAAACTCCCCGGAGAAATAGGGAAGCATGGCGTCGAGAACCTCATGCTCGACGGCGGTCGTGGCGTTGTGATCGAGATAAATGCGGTTCATCGGGTGGCTTTCAGAATAGGCCTCACACAGGCGGTGGGGCAAGGATACGCGGGTACTCGAACAGGGGACGACGCCCCGGTGAAGCGCCATCGCCGCAGTCTCTTTCACGGACATCGAGAACAATATCGACAGTGCAATCTTGCGTGTGTCTGTGAACGCTAACATTTCGCTCGTTTTCGTCCAGAAAGCCTTGTAGGACAGAAGCATCAAAGACGCGGCCTGGCTCAAGTCGATCCATGAGGCGATTCCTCGGTCCGTTTTTCAAACCTAGAATTTCGACCGTTCCCACGTGATACTGCGCCTCTTCGGTCACCCGCATCGTCAGGTTGATTTGTCGTTTTTCGTCGTCGATGTCCATCCGAGGCTCGACCGTCGCGTCGATGTAACCTTTCGTCGAGTAGAGTCTTGCGATGGATTCGATGGCCTCTCTAATCCTAGAGAGGTCGAACGGTTCCCCGCCTGGGGTTCCACGGTTCGCGCCGTCGAAAGAATTGACGCCGTGCGCTGATATCATTCGCTTGCTTGCGGAAGTTGAACCGGAGTGATGTGCATCAGGAGGATGCGCCAGTCCGCGTTTTCGCGAATCAGAATAATACTCATCCGATGAACCCAAACGCGTTGTTCGCTGGCGAGCATCGCGTTCTTCCACAGCACACTGGCAACGAGAAGATCGATTCCAACACCGTCCAGATGCATCCGTGAATTGTGTGTTCAAGGAGAATCGTTCGACCAGTTCTTCCGAGTTGAGGCTTCGAAGCCCGCTGAGGAAGTTCTCCAGCGCGGGTCTGCCATCGCCTCGCCTTTGTATGGCCGGAATGGTCGAACGAAAATCCTTTGCAATCTTTTCGCGAACTGCGGCAGCTTTAAGACCCTTTGCTTGGAGCAGTCGGAACGCAAGCGATCCCTCCACTCCCAGCATTCCCAGCAGAACATGGGCTGTTTCGATATGGCGGTGGCCCAGCCTGTCTGTTTCTTTTGCGGTCAGTTTCAACACCGTGTTGCAGTCGGTCGTCAGCGGCATTTCAACGGAGGTGGAGATTCGTTCTCTCTGCGTAATCTGCCGCTCAACCTCAGCGCGAATTTCTTCTTCGATGTGCCCCTGTCCCAAAAACATCGTCACGAGTGGCCGATCTTCGCGCAACAATCCAAGTAGAAGGTGTTCTGTCTCGATGGAAGGACTGCCGTACCGACTGGCCTCAAAGCGAGCGAAGAAGATCAGTCGACGGGCACTTTCCGTGTAACGTTCAAACATGACAGGAGTTTATGTCTTCCGGCCACTCCCAGCAATCGGTCATGGACCTTCAGTATGTGACGAACAGTTTTCACCTTGCACACGAGGGTCTATGATTTGTGGCGATGGCTTCATTGAACGCGAAACATGAAGCGCAAACGAAATCCTGCGCGGCAATTTCCGACTGAGATCGAAGCGATCCTTCGTGCTTCCTCCCAACCTCACACCCTGCAAGAAAGAGTATGGTCGGGTTCCGTACGACCGATTTCTTGAACACGTTCGCAAGGATCACCGCACGCAATGCCGGGAGCTACGGTAGCAGCTCGATAAAAAACTCAGAGTGATGTCGTTCCTGCGACAGAGCAAGAACGAGTCTGAGCATTCACCGTATACGGGTTTGTGGCTGGTGCTAGGATACGCTGCATGAAAAACATTTCGAAAATTCGGGTTGCTGGGATGATTCTCGGGGCGATTTTCGTCGCTGGGTTAAGCGCTTATCGTTCGCTGGGACAGGCGGGCAGGGGGCAGACGTTTCGGTTGGATGGCGGGGACGTCACCTACGAATTCGGCGTCAATGAGCGGGGGGAACTGCAGGCGATTTATTGGGGCGGGAAGTTGGGGGCGCACGATGCGGTGGTGGCGGCGCATTCGATGCCGGAGATGGCTTCGTTTGATTCGCCGGGGACGACTACGCCGCAGGAGTATGCGGCTTGGGGCGCCGAGTTATTCACTGAGCCGGGATTAAAGATTTCGTTTGCGGATGGGAATCGCGACCTGGTTTTGCATTTTGTTAGCAGCCATGCGACGGCGGGGAATTACGAAATTTTGATGAAGGATATTTCCCGCGAGATTCGTGTGACGCTGCGGTATTCGATTGATGCGGAAAGCGGGATTCTGGCGCGGTCGGCAGTGATTGAGAATCGCGATAAGGCCGCGGTGGTGGTGGAGCAGGCTGCGGCGGCGCAGTGGACATTACCTGCGGCGCGCTACACGTTCAGTTATTTGACGGGGCGTTGGGGTGGCGAGTGGACGCTGAATCAGGAGCCGATTCAGGGCGGATCGCGGGTGATCGAGAGCCGGCGCGGATCGACCGGGCATCAGGCGAATCCGTGGTTTGCGATTTCGCGTGATGGCAGCGGAAAAACTGTGGGGCCGATGTCGGCGAGCGAAGAACATGGAGAAGTTTGGTTTGGCGCGCTGGCGTGGTCGGGGTCTTGGCGCATCACTGTCGAGAAGACGCAGCTGGATGCGGTGCGCGTGACCGGCGGATTTAACCCGTTTGATTTTGGCTACAAGTTGAATCCGGGTGAGAAACTGGAGACGCCGATTTTTTACGGCGGGTATTCGAATCATGGATTGGGCGGGGCGTCGCGGCTGCTGCATCGCTACGAGCTGGCGCATATTCTGCCGACGGCGCCGAACCCGAAGCCGCGGCCGGTGATTTACAACTCGTGGGAGGCGACGGAATTTCGCGTCGATGAAGCGGGGCAGGAGGCACTGGCGGAAAAGGCTGCGTCGATCGGCGTGGATCGATTTGTGATGGATGACGGCTGGTTCGGACAGCGGAAGGACGATCACGCGGGGTTGGGCGACTGGTATGTGAACAAGGAAAAATTTCCGAACGGGCTGAAGCCACTGATCGACAAGGTGCATTCGCTGGGGATGGATTTTGGTTTGTGGGTCGAGCCGGAAATGATCAATCCGGATTCGGACTTGTACCGGAAGCACCCGGATTGGGTTTTGAATTTTCCGGGACGGCCGCGGTCGGAGTCGCGGAATCAGCTGGTGCTGAATCTGGCACGGCCGGATGTGCGCGATTACGTGGAAGGATTTCTCGACAAGACTTTGAGCGAGAACGACGTTGCGTTTTTGAAATGGGATTACAACCGGAACTGGTCGGAGCCGGGATGGGATGCGGTGCCGGTGGACGAGCAGAAGAAGGTGTACGTGGAGTTCGTGCGGAATTTGTACGCGATTCTGGCGGATTTGCGGAAGAAGCATCCGAAGATTGAGATTGAGTCGTGCTCGGGCGGCGGCGGTCGCGTCGATCTGGGGATTTTGCGATACACGGACGAAGTGTGGCCGTCGGATAACACCGATCCTTACGATCGATTGTCGATGCAGAACGGATTTTCGTATGCGTACACGCCGCAGGTGATGATGGCGTGGGTCACGGATTCACCGCACTGGGGGAACAATCGCGCGACTTCGCTGACGTACCGGATGTTGAGCTCGATGGATGGTTCGCTGGGGATAGGCGCGAATTTGAATAAATGGAGTGCCGAGGATTTTGCGACGGCGAAGCGGTTGATTGCGGCGTATCACGCGGTGCAGAAGACGATCGTGCAGGGGGAATTGTACCGGCTGATCAGTCCGCGCGATGGGAGTGAGTTTTCGGCGACGGAGAGCGTGTCGGGCGATCGCGGACAGGCGGTGGTGTTTGCGTATGCGGATGCGACGATTCAGGGGCGCGGGTTTCCGTTGTTGGAGTTGCAGGGACTCGATCCTGACGCGCGATACAAGCTGGCGTTCATTGAAGGGAAAGCGCTGAGCGGGACGCTGGAAACTGCGTCGGGCGATTGGTGGATGCACCACGGCATTTCGCTGGATTTGCGCGGCGATTTTCAGGCGGCGTCGTTTCGGTTGGATCGGGAGAAGTAGCACTCGATTGAGAAAGAACATCACCCTCACGCAACCGAGGGCTGGGACTTTTGATTGGAAGAACGAGTCCAATGAAATTCCCGCTGGCGGGAAAATATCGCAAACCGGCTTGGGTCATCGCAACGTTGCTTTGCTATTCCGGGCCGGCCGTCTGGTTTTTCCATTTTCACGTTTGGTATCCATACGACCGTACTCGACCGGGGGTTCCAGATGTGGCCTCGGGTAGGGTACCTGCACAAAACAGTCACGGACATGTTGTGTATCTCAGTGCCGGTTGACGGACATTATCATCGTCATCATCGTCGCTGTCCCCTGCTCGGAACGGGTCTTTTAATCGGGGGACTGTTCGCGGATGGTTTTTCCTGCGGAAAGCGCCCAAGCCTTGGGAAAAACGTCGCTGGTACGACGCCTGAAAAGGCTCTGCGATACTTGAGCACAACGCAATGGACTGAAGAGCGCCCCGGCAAGCAAATTGCGATATCGCTTCGGGATCGGGCTACATCGTCAGCACGACGCGGAATTGGGCATTGCCGCTGACTAGACGGGCCCAAGCTTCGTTGACTTTGGCTAGCGGGTATTTTTCGATCATGGCGCGGACGCCGGTGTATTCGGAGAAGCGCAGGGTGTCTTCGGAGTCGACGGCGGTGCCGCTGGCCCAGCCTTTGACTCCGTGGTTGCCGATGACGAGTTGAACTGCGGTCGCGGAAATCGGGTCGGGGCCGATGCCGATGACCAGCATTTCGCCGTTGGCGCCGAGACCGTCGATCAGCGCGGACATCGCTTTGCCACTGGGCGCGGTGGAAAGGATCACACGCGCGCCACCCAGCTTCTTCAGTTCGGCGGCGGCATCCACGGCGGAGCTGTCGAGGTAAGCGTGGGCGCCGAGTCTTTTCGCAAGCGCTTCGCTTTCTTTGTCGCGGCCGATGGCCACCGTTTTGTACCCAAACTTATTCGCGAACTGAACGCCGAGATGGCCGAGTCCACCGACGCCGAGGACGGCGACGAGGTCGCCCGGGAGCGCGCCGCTGCGGCGGAGCGCGTTGAAGGTGGTGATGCCGGCGCAGAGCAAGGGAGCGGCTTCGGCGGGGTCGAGTCCGTCGGGCATGGCGGCGACCGCTTCCCAAGGAACGACTACATATTCTGCGTAACCGCCGTCGTACATGATGCCGGTCCATTTTTCATTGACGCAGTTGATGAAATCGCCGCGGCGGCAATTGATGCAGGTAAAGTCGTGGCCGCCGTGCCAGCCGACGCCGACCTTTTGTCCTTTTTTCCAGGCGGTGACGTGCGGGCCGACTTCGTCGATGACGCCGGCGACTTCGTGGCCAGGGACGCGCGGGTATTGAATCCACGGCATCAGGCCGTCTTTGACGAGGTGATCGCTGGCGCACACGCCGCAAGCGGCGACTTTGATGCGGACCTGGCCTTCGCCGGGCGTCGGGATATCGCGTTCTTCGATTTGGAAGTCGGCGCCGGGTTTGGGGACTACGGCTACCTTCATTTTCGGCATGGCGTGAGAGTCCTTGCGAGCGATTTGTTCGTACGCGGCTTGGATGCCGGGCGGGTGTGGGCGGTTAGCCTAAAAAAGATTGTAGGTCGTCGAGGTCGCGAAGACGGGCACGGCGTGCCGTGCCCCTACATGCTAGAGTCTTGAGTTTGCGGTTGGGAGGAACGTGTGGCGTATCGGGATTTGCGGGAGTTTGTGAAGAAGCTCGAGAAGGAAGGCGAGTTGGTGCGGGTGCGGGCGGAAGTCGATCCGGTGCTGGAGATTACCGAGATTACGCAGCGGGTGGCGCGCGATTCGAAGCGCAAAGAGAATAGTGTTGGACCGGCGCTGCTTTTTGAGAAGCCAAAGGGGTCGCGCTTGCCATTGCTGGTGAATACGTTTGGAAGCGTGCGGCGGATGGAGTTGGCGTTCGAAGTAGGGCGGCTGGAAGATGTGGCGGACCGCATCAAGAGTTTTCTGGCGATGGAAACGCCGCAGGGATTGTTCGACAAGATCAAGATGTTGCCAAAGCTCGCGGAACTGGGCTCATTTTTTCCGAAAAGTGCGAAGGATGGGGACTGCAAGGAAGTCATTCGAACCGGAAACGATGTGAATCTGTTCGACTTTCCGATTTTGAAGTGCTGGCCGCAGGATGGCGGGCGATTTATTACCTTCCCGCTGGTGTTTACGCGCAGCCCGGTGACGGGAAAGCGCAACGTCGGCATGTATCGCATGCAAGTATACGACGAACGCACGACGGGAATGCACTGGCAGACGCAGAAGCATGGCGCGGAGCATTTTCGGCGCGCCCGGGAAGCGAATCCCGATGGAAAGATTCCCGTGTCCGTTGCGATCGGTTCCGACCCGGCGACAGCGCTCGCGGGAATGCTGCCGATTCCGCCCGACCTCGATGAAATGATGTTCGCGGGATTCTTGCGGCGGGAGCCGGTTGAGATGGTGAAGTGCGAGACAAACGATCTGGAGGTACCGGCGAATGCGGAGATTGTGCTTGAAGGCTACGTCTCGCTGAACGAGATGCGGACAGAGGGGCCGTTCGGCGATCACACGGGATTTTATTCGCTGGAAGGCGAGTATCCGGTATTCCACGTTGAGTGCATCACGCACCGGAAGGATCCGATTTATTTGACGACAGTCGTGGGACCGCCGCCGCAGGAGGATTATTTTATGGGGTATGCGGTCGAGCGCGTGTTTTTGCCGGTGATGAAGATGCAGTATCCGGAGATCGTGGATGTGGCGATGCCGGCCGAAGGGATTTTTCACAATTTGATGATCGTGGCGATTCGGAAGTCGTATCCGGGGCACGCGCGAAAAATCATGAGCGCGATCTGGTCGCTGGGGCAGGCAATGTTCACGAAGATGATCGTTGTGGTCGATCATGACGTGAACGTGCACGACTATCGCGAGGTGGTGTGGAAGGCGCTGTGTGCGCTCGACCCCGAGCGCGACGTGCAATTTGTACTGGGGCCGGTCGATACGCTCGATCACGCGCAGCGCATGCAGGATTACGGATCGAAGATGGGAATCGACGCAACGCGCAAATGGCCGACCGAAGGGTTTACGCGTCCGTGGCCGGATGAAATTTTGATGGACGACCTGACGAAGAAGCGCGTCGAAGGGTTGTGGAAGACTTTGGGCTTGTGAGTCGCGAGCGTCGCCGACGGCGGTCTTCCTTGCATAACGTGTTCGGCTGATGGAAGCTCTTGCCGCACGATATCCATAAATTTGAGAGTTGAGGCACCCATGCGAACGAGAGAGCTGGGATTTGGGGCGCTGTGCGTCGTGTGTGCGTTCGTCGCCGCGAGTTGCGGAATGAAGGCGTCGAAGCCTGCGGCGGACCTGATCGTGACCAACACGAAAGTTTGGACGGTCGACAAAGATAAACCGACGGCGCAGGCGGTGGCGGTGTTGGGCGAGCACATCGTCGCGGTCGGTTCGAACGATGAAATCGAAGGATGGAAAGGCCCCAAGACGCGCGTGATCGATGCACAAGGAAAGCTGATGCTCCCCGGCTTCGACGATGCGCATGTGCATTTTCTGACCGGCTCGCTGGCTCTTGACCGCGTGCAGTTGAACGATGCGAGCACCACGCAGGAATTCGCAAAGCGCATCGGCGATCGCGCAAAAACGACGCCGAAGGGTGAATGGATCGAGGGCGGCGACTGGGACGATCAGAAATGGACGCCGGCACAATTGCCGACGAAAGAGTTGATCGATGGCGTGACGGGAGACACGCCGGTGTCGGTGAATCGCTACGACGGACACATGGTGTTGCTAAATTCGGCGGCGTTGAAACTCGCGCACGTGACGGCGAAGACGCCCGATCCGGCGGGAGGCGTGATCGTTCGCGATGCGAAAGGCGAGCCGACCGGCATCCTGAAGGATGCGGCGATGGCGAACGTGGAGAAAGTGATTCCGCCGATGTCGCGCGAGCAAGAGTTGCGCGCCATCCGCCGAGGACTCGCCCACGCCGCCGTCGTCGGCGTAACGAGCGTGCAGGACATGAATCCGGGCTACGACGAGATCGGCACGATTGCCGAATTGCTGGAAAAGGGCGAACTGACAACGCGAGTCTACGCCGCTCCGTTGATCCCGGATTTCGACGACCAGGCGAAAATGGGACTTCGCCATGCGTTCGGAAGCGCGTCGCTGCGGATTGGCGCGGTGAAGTCGTATGCCGACGGCTCGATCGGGTCGAGCACTGCGTATTTTTTCGAGCCGTACACCGATCAACCCCATACGCGCGGATTGCTCTCCGACGCCTTGCATCCAATTTCGCTGGAGCAGAACCGGCTGATGAAAGCGGACGCTGCCGGGCTTCAACTGTGTACGCATGCGATCGGCGATCAAGGTATCTCGATCATTCTGGATTTGTACGCAGAGATCGAGAAGGCACACGGCGCGGCCGACCGCCGCTGGCGCATCGAACACGCGCAACATATGGCGGCGAAAGACTTCGAGCGGTTCGCGCAATTGAAGGTGATCGCGTCGATGCAGCCGTTCCATGCGATCGATGACGGCCGCTTCGTGGACAAAAGAATCGGCCACGATCGCGCGAGCCGGACGTACGCATTTCGCACGTTCCTCGATCACCACGTGCGACTTGCCTTTGGTACCGATTGGAATGTCGCTCCGCTGAATCCGATGCAAGGCGTGTATGCCGCGGTGACGCGCGCGACGCTGGACGGAAAAAATCCGGGAGGATGGTATCCGGAGCAGAAACTGACGGTCGCGGAAGCGGTGGAAGCATACACGATGGGATCGGCGTACGCGGAGTTTCAGGATCAAGTAAAAGGATCGATCACGCCGGGCAAGCTGGCTGATTTCGTGATCCTCAACGAGGATATTTTCTCCATCGCTCCTGAGAAGATCCGCGACGTGCGGGTCGTGCAGACCTTCGTCGGGGGAAAGCAGACGTTCGACGCCGCTACCTCGAAACCCGAGAGCCCGAACGACCGCTAAACACACGTTTCCTGACGCCACACGCAAGAAAATTTCGCGCGCTGCCGACATCGGACTCGGTGAGGGGTGTGATGACACGGCCCAGCCGCCGGTCGTTCCACCGAGAGCCTAGCGGAGCCGCAGGCCAAAGACGAGCCTGACGACGCCCTGGAACCTGCCAAGGACCAATCCTCCGAGCCATGCAGGAAAGACGGCGCCACGTCCGATATCGGTTCGGTGAGCCGATGACGGTCCGTCGGGCCGACGGGGTGTGTCGGAAGGGGATGGGCGCCGAGATCCGTGAAGGTGGGGTGTCGGCCGTCGTTAACGGCACTCGGTCCGAGCGATGTGGTGCAAGTGCGGCCGGTTACGGGCGTGACGACTTCGGTGTTGGTGCGGGCACAAACTGGGATGCTCTACGCACTCGAGTTCCTGGCCTGGACAACGAGCAACTCGCGGAGATCACCGAGCGCTGCCGAACATGCGAGCCGTGCGGGGCTCGGACGGGGGGCATGTGAACTCAAACAATTACTGGCCCCCCGAACAGGCAATTTCCATCAAAAACATCAACTAATAGTGGTACTAAGAAGGGGGATACGCTATCCATGGGGAGGTATACCATAAATACCCAACAATACCCGAAAAGAACCCATACAGATAGGACAACTGACGCACAAAATTTCTTTGACCCTCACTATATCGGGATGTCATAACAATTTCACGGGGCGCACCTCCGTAAATTCGAGCGTCGGCTGAGGTGCACCAATGAGTCGGAATTCGGGCGTGTGTGTTTGAGCGTTGGGGTAGCGATCCTCGTGAATGAATCTCGAGAAGTGATGAATGTGCGGCAAGCGTCGCAATATCTGGGGATCAGCCCGGATACGCTCTACCGTTACATCACTGAAGGCGAGATTCCCGCATTCAAGTTGGGCAATCGCTGGAAATTGCGCAAGACGATCCTGGACCGCTGGATGGAACGCAAGATGAGCCAGGCGCACGTACGGCGCCGGTAAATCGAGCGAGGCGAAAGGGAAAGAGGCCGCGAATATGGCGTTACTGGGCGGAAAAAACAAGCAGCTGGTCGGACTGGACATCGGCTCGAGCTCGATCAAGGCCGTGGAATTGAAGTCCACCAAAGCGGGCTACGAGCTCGTCAGTTTCGGCATGGAATCGCTGGCCCAAGACACCGTCGTGGACGGCGCCATCATGGACGCGCCGCAGGTTGCCAACGCCATCAGCAAGATTTTCGACACTGAAAGAATTAAGACCAAGAACGTGGCCACTTCGGTTTCGGGACATTCGGTGATCGTAAAGCGGGTCCCGCTGCCGCTGATGACGGAAGAAGAGTTGTACGAGCGAATTCCGTCGGAGGCAAGCCAACACATTCCTTTCGACATCGCCGACGTGAACCTGAGCTATCAGCTGCTGGAATCGATGGACGCGCAGATGGACGTCCTGCTAGTCGCGGTAAAGAAAGACAAAATTCTGAACCATACGAACGTGCTGGCGCAGGCGGGCAAGACTCCAATGGTCGTGGACATCGACGCCTTCGGACTGCAGAACTGCTTCGAAGTGAATTACGAACCGGACGCAGGCCAGACTGTCGCGCTGCTCAATATCGGCGCGAGCGTCATGAATATCAATATTGTTCGCGGCGGCATTCCGCTGTTCACCCGCGACGTCAGCGTGGGCGGTAACCAGTTTACTGACGCGCTGCAAAAAGAATTGGATCTCAGTTACGAAGACGCCGAACGCTTGAAGAAGGGCGATACGCTGCCCAGCGTCACCGATGAGCAGAAGCAACAGATTCTGCGCAGCGTTTCCGACATCCTGACCCTCGAAATCCAAAAGACCTTCGACTTTTTCCGCGCGACGGCCAGCGGCGAGAATATTCAGCGCATCGTCGTCGCCGGCGGCACAGCGCGCGTACCCGGCCTGGTGGATCTGCTTCGCGAAGAGTTTGCGATGCCGGTGGAAGAATTGAATCCGTTCCGAAAAGTGCTGGTAAACCCGGGCAAGCATAGCGACGACCAGATCCGCGAAATGGGTCCAAGGCTTGCGATTGCGGTGGGTTTGGCACTGAGGAGCTTTGACTAGCCATGATCCGCATAAATCTTCTCGGACAAGCGAAACCAAAAGCGTCGCGGCGTCCCGTGGATACCGGAGCGGCTCTGCCGGTGCTGTTTATCGGCGCGGGCATCCTATTCGGCGCTTTGATCCTCGGCTACGTCTACTACAACTGGCAGCGGCAACTGGCCGACGAGAACGCCAAGATCAAGCAACTGCAGACGCAGAAGACGGACCTCGAGCAGGTCAAGCTGCAAGTCGAAGCCTTTGAGAAACAGAAAGTGGTCTTGCAACAGCGGGTTTCGACGATCGAACAGCTCCAGCGCGACCGCACCGGCGGCCAGGAACTGCTCGATCAGATCGCCAGCACTGTGGCGCGTACTGAAAATCTTTGGCTGACATCGATGGTGCGCAAGGGCAACGACTTGACTCTGGATGGTGCTTCGGCTTCGGTCAACGGTGTTGCCAACTTCATCACCGCGCTCAAACGCTCGGGCTACTTCTCCAAGATCGAAATCAAGGAGTCCAAGCAGGACGACAAGGCCACCGCGGTCCAGACATTCAACTTTGAGATTTCCGCCGAAATCACTCCGCCGGGCTCGGTAGCGCCAGCAACAACGGCGAAACCCGCCGGTACTCCGGCTCAACCCGCGCCGAGTAAAACTACTACTCTGCCGAAGGTAGGGTAACGACCATGGCCAATCCACTTCGCGATATGTCGGTAATCATGCAGTGCTTGCTGGCCGTGGCGATCACGGTCGTTCTGGTGGTTGTCGGAGTTTATCTGCCGTTCTCTCCGATCGCGCAAGAGCGCGACGAGGTTGACAAGGCCGTCCGTCAACGCGCGCAGCTCAACCAGGAAGTCACTCAACTTCAGGTTTATCGCCAGCGGTACGGCGAATTGAAATCGCAGATGGATGCGTTGTCGAAGCAGTTGGAAACGCTGAAGACGATCGTTCCGGAAGAGAAGGAACAAGACGAGTTCATTCGCCTGGTGCAGGGCGCGGCGTCGGCTTCTAACGTTTCGATTCGCCGGCTGACCGCAAAGCCGGTGGTCGCGCGCGAATACCACTACGACATGCCTTTCGAGGTTCAGGCCGACGGGCCGTACTTCAACTTGCTCGACTTTTTCGGGCGGCTGAGCCGCTTGTCGCGAATCATCAACGTCGGCGACATCGATTTCGAAGATGCCAACGGACAGAAGGCGGCGAAGTACCCGATGCGCCCCGGGACGTCGGTATCCGGAGTATTTACGGCAACCACTTTCTTCACGAAGCCGGCTGATACAGCTGCCGTTCCTCCTGCTGCTGTTGGAGCGAAGCCTCAGCCCGCAGGGAAAATGTGAACGGAATGAATGAGCGAATCATGCGTTCTGTAAACACACTCATAGCAGGTCTTCTGCTGGCCGCAGCGCCCGGCTTGATGGCGCAGACGCCCGCGGGGGGGCCACCCCGGCGCCGGCGGCGAAGACTACGTCGAAGTCGAAGACAAAGTCCGCCAAGCCGGCCGCGAAACCCGTCAAGACGGCGGCAAAACCGGCGGCGAGCGGCGATGCCGCGGCGTCGGACGCACCATCTTCTCCCGAGGGCGACAAGATGTCGCGGCGCGATCCTTTCGAATCCCTCGTAAACCGGCAGAAGGATCAGGGCGCCGGCAAGAATCTTCCCCCGGGTAAAGCCGGATTGCAGGTCAGCACCCTGCGGCTCGATGGCATCGTTCGCTCGTCAGCGGGAATGATCGCAGTGGTTTCGAATCCTCAATCGCGCACCTATTTCCTGCGCGAAGGCGATCAGTTGTACGACGGTCGCGTGGACAAGATTGCGATGGACGGAGTTTCGTTTCACGAGTTGGGCAAGGACGCTTTCGGCAAGCCAGTGGAACGTCAGGTAAATAAGAGAATCTACGCCAGTGCAGGAGAACAGCAATGAAGACGAACCGGCCGGCCTTTCGAATTGGCTGCCTGATATTCGCGGCGGCGGCGCTGACAGTGAGCCCGTCGTTCGCTCAGACGCAGGAGCCCGGCGGCGCGACCGCGACGGCTTCGGTGATCTCCAGCGTGGCGGTCACCCAGGCCTCTCTGCGCGAAAGCGTACGCGTCGAAGGCGAAGGGCCGCTCGAGGTTCGCGCGTCCCGGATGCAGAATCCGGAGCGTCTGGTGCTCGACTTTACCAGTGCGCGCCTCGCGACGCAGAAGGCTACGATGCCCGGCGTTTCGGCCCCGGTGCGTGGCGTGCGCCTCGGCCAATACCGGCCGGATGTGGCGCGGATCGTCGTCGATCTCACCGCAGCGGCTCCTTACCAAATTTTGCGGGAAGGCCCCGCTGTCGTCGTTGCGTTTGACGTGCAGCCGGAAGCTCCGGTCGATTCCAGCGTAACCACCACGATGGTTTTGGCGAAGCCCCGCCCATCGTTCCAGTACAACGCATCAACGCCGCATGTTGTTGCCGCACGCGCCGTCAGACAGGTTTCTTATCGAGCTCCTCGCTTCGCGTTGCCCAGCGAACTGACCCAGCCCTCAGTCGTCTTGGCTTCGTACAGCGGGAAGGATCAACCCGTACGCCCGATCGCCGCGCAGGAAGCGGCCGCTCAGGCAACGGCGCAGGCCGGCAATGCCGCGGCAACCGTCGGAGGCGCGCAGCAGAGTGCTGCCGTCGCAACCCCGTCGCGTTACTCCGGTGAACCCATCTCGGTCAACCTGAAGGACGTCGATCTGCGCGACTTCTTCCGCTTGATTCACGAAATCAGCGGGCTCAACGTCGTGCTCGACCCCAACGTCAAGGGAAACCTCACCATCGTTCTCGATGAAGTGCCGTGGGATCAGGCGCTCGACATCGTTCTCCAGAACAACGGCCTCGACAAGCAGCTGCACGGCAACGTGCTCCGCATCGCGACGCTCGACACCATCAAGAAGGAAGCCGAAACCGCGCGCGACGTGCGCAAGGCCGAAAACGACGCGCAGGAAATGATCACCGTGACCCGTGTGCTCAACTACGCCAAAGCCGAAACGATGGCGCCGACGCTGAAGAAATTCCTGACCGGCCGCGGCGACATCCTGTTTGACGCGCGCTCGAACCAGCTCATCATCCGCGACATTCCCGCGGTCATTCCCAATATCGACAACTTGCTTCGCCAGCTCGATCGCAAATCGCAGCAGGTCGAAATCGAAGCGCGAGTCGTCGCGGCGACGCGTGCCTTCGCCCAGGACATCGGCACCGAACTTGGCTTCGCCGGCAGCACGACCGGTGGCCGTTCGCTATTCAGTGGTTCTCCCGCGGTTGGCGGCAGCGGCGTCACCACCAGCCCTGGCATTCCCGCTTCTCCGGTTACGATCGGCAGCGGCGCAGCCTCGGGCAACGGCGTTTCGACGGGTATCCCCTTGAGCATCAACCTCGGCGCGTCCGCCCCAACCAGCGGCTTCGGCTTCACCCATCGCTCGCCGAATTTCGCGGTCGATTTCTTCATCACCGCGGCGGAATCGAAGGGCGTCGGCAAATTGCTCTCCAAGCCGCGCATCGTGACCCAGAACAACGAAAAGGCCACGGTCAAGCAAGGTGTGAAGATTCCGATTCAGACCACGATCAACAACACGATTTCCGTGCAGTACATCGACGCCGTGCTGAAACTCGAAGTCACCCCGCAGATCACCGCGGACGGCACCGTGTTCATGGACGTGCTCGTTGAAAACACGCAGATCGATCAAGGTATTCCACGCATTCAGGGCGTTCCGGCGTTGGATACCGAATCGGCCGAGAGCAAGATTACCGTTGCGGACGGCGCCACCATCGTCGTCGGCGGCGTGATCGTGACCTCGTCGCAGGTGAACATCACGCAGGTGCCGATTCTGGGGAGCCTGCCGCTGATCGGCAACCTGTTCAGGCGCAACTCGACGAGCGTCAACAGCTCCGAGCTCTTGTTCTTCCTGACGCCGCGCATTATTCCGTCGGCATAACCTTCAACCGGATTCAGAAGTTTCAAATAAGGGCCAAATCGAGGAGACTACGGTCTCCTCGATTCTTTTATGACGACTCCATTCGCGCAGCGCCGTCGCGCGCTCTTGAAACAACTCGGCGAGCAGCATCTCGGCACGCTGATCGTCACGCAGCCCGCGAATTGGTATTACCTCACGGGCTTTACCGGCGAAGCTGGCACACTGATCGTGTCGCGCCGCGGCACCACGCTGATCACCGACGGCCGCTTTACCGAACAGGCGCGCCGCGAAACCTCCGGCGTCCGCGTTGTGCAGCAGGTCCGTGCGCTGCCTGTCTCCGTCGGCGAATACCTCAAGAGCGTGGCAAGCAGCGCCAAGGTCGGTTTTCCAGCCGGTCACCTCACCGTCGATTCATATCGCGCCATGCGCCGCGCCGCCGGTCCACGCGTGCGCTGGGCGCCCGCTGGAAACAGTGTGGAGGGGCTCCGCGGCCGCAAGGACGCCTCGGAACTGGCCACGATGCGCCGCGCAGCCGCTCTGATCGACAAAGTGATGGCGAGTGCCCTCAAGCTGCTCAAACCTGGCGTTCGCGAACTGGAAGTAGCCGCCGAGATCGAATACCAGATGCGCCAGCTCGGCGCCTCGGGGCCGGCCTTTGAAACCATCGTCGCCTTCGGCGAGCGCTCTGCCTATCCGCACGCGCGCCCTACCGATAAACGCTTGAGGAAAAACGAATTGGTCGTCCTCGACATGGGTGCTATACTCGCCCACTATTGCAGCGACATGACGCGGACCGTGGTGGTTGGCAAAGCCTCCCAAAAAATCCGTGGATGGCACAAAGCGGTCCAAGAAGCTCGAACAGCAGCCGTTGCAGCGGTGCGGGCGGGCGTGACGTGTGGGGAAGTGGACGCCGCAGCCCGGCAAGTCTTGGCCGGTTACCGGCTTGACCGCTACTTCATCCATAGCACGGGTCACGGCCTCGGCATCGAGGTTCATGAAGATCCCAGGGTCGCCAAGGGTCAGAAATACAAGCTGGAACCTGGGAACGTCATCACGATCGAGCCGGGGGTGTACGTGCCCGGTGTTGGCGGCATCCGCATCGAGGATGACGTTGCGGTACAGTTGGGCAAAACCGAAGTGCTCACCCGCACCCCGCGGGATATCATAGAAATCTAAAACAGAGATCTAAACTAGAGACCTAAAAACAGGCATGAAACGCAAACAGCCCTCGAAGTCGAACGCTGGTCCCACGATCGGTAACTTGGATCTCGAACAGATCGAGCAGCTGCTCAGTTACATGAGCGAGCACAATCTCGAAGAGTTCGAATACGAGAACGGCGAGGTCAAGATTCGGCTGAAGAAGCCGTCCGCTGCACCCATTATCGCCGCGCCAAGGCAATATGCGGCGCCCGAAATCATCGTCGCCGGATCGTCTCCCGTGCCGTCAGCTGGCGCACCTCCCGCTACTCCGCTACCGTCGCACGGAGCCGCAGCGGCAGCAACGCCGGAGTCGCGCTCCGAGGATTTGCATCTCGTGAAGTCGCCCATCGTCGGCACATTCTACGGCTCGCCGAGCCCCGGCGCCGAGGCCTTCGCGAAAATCGGCGCGTACGTCGAGACAGGACAAACCCTCTGCATCGTCGAAGCGATGAAGCTCATGAACGAAATCGAATCCGACATCAGCGGCGAAGTACTGCGCGTCTTCGTCGAAAATGGCCAGCCGGTGGAATACGGCCAGCCGCTGTTTGGCATCCGTCCGAGCCGGAAGAAGTAGCCGGCCCGCCTGCCTATGTTCCAGAAAATCCTAATTGCCAACCGCGGAGAAATCGCGCTCAGGATCATCTGCGCGTGCAAAGAGCTTGGTATTTCCACGGTCGCCGTTTATTCCGAAGCCGACCGCAACTCGCTCCACGTTCGCTTTGCCGACGAAGCCGTTTGCATCGGCCCGCCGCGCAGCGCCGAAAGCTATCTCAATATTCCGCAGGTGATCAGCGCCGCCGAAATCACCAACGTTGACGCGATTCATCCGGGCTACGGATTTCTGTCCGAAAACGCGAACTTCGCAAAGGTCTGCGAAGCCTCCGAGATCACCTTCATCGGGCCAACCGCCGAAGTCATCGAGATCATGGGCGAGAAAGACCGCGCGCGCCGCGAAGTAAAAGCCGCGGGCCTCCCCACGGTTCCCGGCAGCGACGGCATCGTCGAGGGCGAAGAGCAACTCGCCAAGGAAGCCGAAAAAATCGGCTACCCGCTGATCCTCAAGGCCGTCGCCGGTGGCGGCGGCCGCGGCATGCGCATCGTGCGCAAGCAGGAAGAACTTCTCGCGATGTACCAGACGGCGCGCAGCGAAGCGCAACAGGCCTTCGGCTCCCCCGACGTTTATGCAGAAAAATTCATCGAGCATCCGCGCCACATCGAACTTCAGGTGCTCGGCGATCAGCACGGCAAAGTGATTCACTTGGGCGAACGCGAGTGCACCATCCAGCGGCGTCACCAGAAACTCCTCGAGGAATCTCCGTCGCCCGCGATGGACGCGAAAAAGCGCAAAGACCTTGGCGCTAAAGTCGTCCGCGCTCTCGAGAAAATCGGCTACACCAACGCGGGCACCGTCGAATTTCTGATGGACCAAGACGGCTCGATTTATTTCATCGAGATGAACACGCGCATCCAGGTCGAGCATCCGGTCACGGAGCTTGTCACCGGCATCGATCTGGTCAAGGCGCAGATCCGCATCGCTGCAGGCGAACGCCTCGATGACGCTGTCGGCGAGGTGAATTTCGGCGGCCACGCCATCGAGTGCCGCATCAACGCCGAAGATCCGGTCACGTTTGTCCCGTCCGCCGGACGCATCACTACGTTCCAGGCGCCAGGCGGCACGGGAGTTCGCGTCGACTCCGCGGCATACGCCGATGCCGTTATTCCGCCTTACTACGATTCGATGATCGCCAAGCTCATCGTCAAGGGGCGCGACCGCGCCGAAGCCATCGCCCGCATGAAGCGCGCCCTCGACATGTTCGTCATCGAGGGCATCAAAACCTCAATTCCGCTGCACCGTCGCATCCTTGCCGATCCCGACTTCGCCTCTGGCAAATTCGATACCCATTTCATTGAGCGTCTTCTGCCGCCAAACGGCAAATAGCCAATTTTCAGCGCCGGGCAGGGAACTTGCCAACGCTGCCGCCCATCATGCACACTCGCACACCGACCGATGCCTAGCCGCCTTGTCTTGCCTCGCCTCTATGTGATACTAGACGCAACCTTGCTAACCGTTTCTGCAATCGAATGCGCGCAAGAACTCGCCGACGCAGGTGTGCGCTTAATGCAGTACCGCCACAAACGCGCCCCCGCCGGTGAAATGCTCAAGGTTTCAAAACAGCTCGCCTCATCGCTCCAGCCGCATGGAATCACCTTCCTCGTGAATGACCGTCCCGACGTCGCGGCCATTGCAGGCGCCTCTGGCGTTCACGTCGGCCAGGACGATCTTGGAGTTGCAGCAACGCGCACGCTCGTTGGCGAAAAAATCATCGGAATTTCGACTCACAATCTTGACCAATTTAAAGTCGCCACCGAGAGCGATGCCGACTACATCGCGGTCGGTCCGGTCTATGCCACCTCGTCGAAAGAAAATCCCGATCCCATCGTGGGTACGGAAATGATCCGTCGCGTCCGCGATCTCACCGATAAGCCGATTATCGCCATCGGCGGAATCAAGCTCGAAAATGCGGCGGAAGTGATCGCCGCCGGTGCGGATTCGGTCGCCGTCATCAGCGACATCCTCGCAGCGCCCGACCGTGCGCAACGCGCGAAGCAGTATCTCGATCTGCTGGGTCCCGCAAAGCAAGGCTCGGCAGCCTGAGGCTCAACGCATGGCGGACACCACCACAAGCCCCATCCATGCGCCGGCCACGGTAACCGACGAACCGGGCTTCGTCCGCGCCATCGGCCTCTTCGACGGCACCATGATCGTAGTCGGCTCGATGATCGGCTCCGGCATCTTCATCGTGGCCGCCGACATCACGCGCCAGACCGGCTCTGCTGGCGGCCTGCTCCTTACCTGGATCATCACCGGCCTCCTGACGATCGCGGCCGCTCTCTCCTACGGCGAACTCGCCGCGCTATTTCCTCACGCGGGCGGCCAATACATCTATCTTCGCGAGGCCTATTCGCCGCTCTGGGGATTCCTCTACGGCTGGACGCTTTTCCTGGTCATCCAGACCGGCACCATTGCCGCCGTTGCCGTTGGTTTCGCGCGCTACATGGGTGTGCTTGTACCTTCCATCTCGCCATCCGCGTGGATCATTCCGCCAATTGCGTTGGGCTCGAAGTACGCGATTAGCCTCTCGTATCAGCAATTCGTCGGAGTATTGCTCGTCGTTTTCCTGACGCTGATTAATATGCAGGGTGTTCGGCTGGGCAAGCTGATCCAAAACGTCTTCACCAGCGCCAAAACTCTTTCACTACTCGGCCTGATTTTGCTCTGCGTCTTCGTCGCGCGAAATTCAGCGGCGATCTCCGACAACTTCGGCCATTTCTGGACCGTGCGTAACGCGCAGCCCATTGAGCCCGGCGCGAATTTTCTTCGCTCGATGATCCCGACCGTCACGGCAGGCGGAGCCTTCGGCCTCTTCGTAGCGTTCGGTGTCTCCCAGGTCGGCTCGCTCTTCTCCGCCGACGCCTGGAACAACATCGGCTTCACCGCCGCCGAAGTAAAAAACCCGAAGCGCGACGTCGCGCTTTCGATGGCCTTCGGCACCATCATCGTCATTACCCTCTACTGCCTCGCCAACGTCGCGTATCTCTGCGCCCTTCCGCTTTCGCAGATCCAGAACGCGCCCGACGATCGCGTCGCCACGGTCGCACTGCAAGCCGTCTTCGGTCCAGCGGGAGCCGCGATCATGGCGGTCGCCATCATCACCTCCACCTTCGGATGCAACAACGGCCTCATCCTCGCCGGCGCCCGCGTTTCGTACGCCATGGCCAAGGATGGCCTATTTTTCCGCTCCACCGGTGTCCTCAACAAGAAAGGCGTCCCCGCCACCGCACTCATCTATCAATGCGCGTGGGTCATCATCCTGATCTTGCTCCGCACGCGTCACGTCAATCCAACCGGCGCTGTAACCTACGGCAATCTCTACAGCGATCTCCTCGACTACGTCGTCTTCAGCGTCCTGATCTTCTACGCGCTCACCATCGCCGGAATCTTCGTCCTGCGGGCGAAGCGCCCCAATCTTGAGCGGCCGTATCGCGCTTTCGGCTATCCCTTTGTTCCGTTGCTGTATATAGTGTCCGCTCTGGCAATCATGTTCGTGTTGTTGCTGTACAAAACGCAGACCGCTTGGCCTGGTCTGGTCATCGTGTTGTTGGGCGTCCCGGTGTATTTGCTCTGGTCGCGTTCGGCCAAGCCGCAAAGTTTCTCGTCGTAAGCACAAGGCTCCATTCACGGAGGGCATCGCATGGCAGGTAGCCTCTTTGCCAAGAAGCCGATCGAAACACTGATGGGCGAAGCAGCGGAAACCGGCGAGCACAGCCTCAAGCGCGCTCTCGGCCCGATCAACCTCGTCACACTCGGCATTGGTGCGATCATCGGCGCCGGAATTTTCGTCATCACAGGACAAGCCGCGGCACAATTCGCCGGGCCCGCGATCATCATTTCGTTCGTCCTCGCCGGAATCGCCTGCGCGCTCGCGGGACTCTGCTACGCCGAATTCGCCTCGCTGATCCCGATCGCCGGCAGTGCTTATACGTATTCGTACGCCACGCTCGGCGAACTCGTCGCTTGGATCATCGGCTGGGACCTGATCCTCGAGTACGCGTTCGGCGCCGCCACCGTTGCCGTTGGTTGGAGCGGCCACCTCCGCGCTTTCTTCCGCGACATTGGCGTGCAAATCCCCGCCATGCCGGGCTCAGATTTCATGCTCGGCAGCATCCACATGCACTTGCGGTTCGACTACATCGCGTTCCTGATCATCATGGCGATCACAGCGATTCTGGTCATCGGCATCAAAGAGTCGGCCAATTTCACGACGGCCATCGTCATTCTGAAGGTCGCGGTCGTTCTGATGTTCATCGCGCTCGCCACCGCGTTCTTGATGAAAAACGGCTGGCAGCCCAATCACTGGCATCCCTTCATTCCTGAAAATACGGGCACTCGCGGGCAGTTCGGATGGTCCGGCATTTTGCGCGGGGCGGGCGTGGTGTTCTTCGCCTATATCGGATTCGACGCCGTCTCTACTGCGGCGCAGGAAGCGAAAAACCCGAAGCGCGACATGCCAATGGGCATTCTCGGCTCGCTGGTGATCTGCACGATTCTCTACATCATCGTTTCCGGTTTGCTGACGCGCCTTGTGCCCTACAGCGAACTTAACGTTCCCGATCCAGTCGTCGTCGGCATCCGCACGACGGGGCAGCAATGGGCCACGTTCCTCGTCGAGCTCGGTGCGGTCGCGGGCCTCGCGACCGTTATGCTGGTCATGCTCCTCGGCCAATCGCGTGTGTTTTATTCGATGTCGCGCGACGGCTTGCTGTGGCCTTGGGCCAGCAAGATCCATCCGAAATTTCGCACGCCGTACATCAGTTCGATTGTGGTCGGCGTCTTCGTTGCCATCCTCGCCATGCTCGTGCCGCTGAACGTGCTCGACGAGATGACCAGCGTCGGCACGCTGCTTGCATTCGCCCTTGTGAGCATCGGCGTCTGGGTCATGCGCCGCACGCACCCGGAAATGCACCGTCCATTCCGGACGCCGTTCGTCCCGCTCGTGCCGATCCTGTCGGTGCTGTTCTCCGGCTTGTTGATCGTCTCGCTCTCGTACCTGACGCAACTCCGCCTGCTCATCTGGCTCATCATCGGCTTCGGCATCTACTTCACCTACAGCGTGAAGCACAGCAAAGTCCGCAACCCGCAACTCCCGCGCTGATCGCGCCGCATCGACCTCAATTCACCAAAGGAGGGGGCGCGGCATCCGCCGCCCCCTCTACATTTACGCCGTCATTGAGCCAATCGCATTCAGCAACATAAATTCGAACGCAGAGCAAACCTCGCTCGTCATGAAATTACTCATTTGCGCGACGCCTCGCACTCTGAACAACCTCAGACAACGCAAAAATTGACGGGGTGACGCCTTTTTCCCCTCACAAGAAAAGCACAAACTCGTCATTGCGAGCGGAGCAGGCCGCCGCCTTTTCTTCGCGTTCACTTCCTGTGAGCCCTTCGTTTCCTGCGTGCTGATTCGTTCCGCTGGCGCAACTTCATGTAAAGTACTCTCTTGGCCCGCACCCGGCCACCGCTGTTGAACGCTGCCCAAGATCTGGTGACCGTCCACGACCGATGACCGCTGCCCGTGCTCACTTCCAGGACTTCTGGCGCCGCATGTCGCGCCTCGACTTCGTCGCATTCGTGGTCTTCGTCGCAGGCACACTTGCGTCATTCACCGCGTTCGGGGGCACCGCGGTCAACTTCCTGAAATATCTCGCGATACTCGCCGCCATCTACCTGATCGTCCGCGTGATCGCCTGGGGCCGCAACCGCTTGCTCTGGAGCCTGCGCAACCGCCTCATCGTCGCGTATCTTTTCATCGCGGTCGTGCCGATCCTGCTCATCATGACGTTCGTCGTCCTCGCGGGAAATTTTCTGTATTCGCAGCTCGGAGCCTTTTTGCTCTACGAGGATTTGCACCGCCGCATCGAGATGATGACCGACATCGCGCAGCACATCGCCGCCGCCCACAATTTCGTTCCACGCGGTGTCACTCAGGAAGAGTCCGAGCGAGTTCTCGCCGCGCAGTCGCACACGGTTCATGATCGCGAACTGCCCGGCCTCACCATTGATTTCTCCAACGATGTATCGCTCCTGCACAACGTTGCTTCGGGGCGAGCGCAATTTTCGGGATTGTTGCAAGACAACGGAACGTTGTCGCTGGTCAGTCTGCGAGCGCTGGGCGGCGCCGGAGGTACGCGAATGGTGCGGCTGCGCGTGCCAATGACGTCCGATTTTCTTGCGACAATTGCGCCGGATCTTGGTGCGCTTCAGTTGAACCTCACCGAGCCGTACACGGGAGGCCCGCCCCGTGGAGTGATTTACTCGACTGGAGAGGAGCGGTACCAAACTGCCAAAGAACCTATCATTGCCAAAAATCGAATGCTCCAGCCTCCCGGGTTCTGGGGGCTTGAGCCTTCGGTCAACGTCGTTTCGCGTCTCGACGATGCCGCTTCCATCGAGCCCAACGGCAATGTTGGCAAACCGAATCCCGTTTTCGCCGTCTTCAGCGCGCGTCCCACAAAATTAAACGGCCGCATGTTCAGCACTCTCGGCGAACTGCGCGATTTCTATCTGTTGCTCTTCGTCGTCTTCGCCGTCGTCTTCCTCTTGATCTGGATCGCGGCGTTTATTACCGGCGTGATCCTGACGCGTCAGATCACGAAAGCGATCGCCGATCTGTACCACGCCACGCAATTCGTGCAGAGCGGCGATCTGACGCATCGCGTCCGTATCGAGCGTCGCGATCAACTCGGCGTGCTGGCGGAATCGTTCAACCTGATGACCGGATCGATCAGCGGCCTGATCGAAGAACAGAAAAAGCGCCAGCGCCTCGAGAACGAAATTTCCATCGCGCGCGAAGTGCAGACACAACTCTTTCCCCGGGCGATCCCGAAGGTGAAAGGCGTCGAAATCCGAGCGATCTGCAAAGCGGCGCGTTCGGTCAGCGGCGATTACTACGATTTCATTCAGATCAGCCCGACGCAACTCGCCATTGCGATTGCCGATATTTCCGGGAAGGGAATTTCCGCAGCGCTGTTGATGGCCAGCTTGCAGGCGGCGCTGCGCAGCCAATTGCTAACCGCTGGCAGCGAAACCACGAGCACCGCCGAACTTGTCTCCCGCCTGAATCGCCACCTGGTGCGCAACACCGGCGACGACCGCTTTGCCACATTCTTCATCGCCGTCTACGATTGCGACGCGCGCACGCTGCGCTACACGAACGCAGGCCACCTTCCGTCATTTCTGATTTCGCGTGACTCCGAGGTGCATTTGAGCAAGGGCGGGATGGTGCTCGGCGTGATGGAAGACTGCTGCTACGACGAGGAAATGGTGTGCGTTCCCGAAGATTCGATCCTCGTGGCCTATAGCGATGGTTTGGTCGAGCCCGAAAATGTGTACGGCGAAGAATTCGGTATCAAGCGGCTGCAGCAAGCTGCCGTTTACGTGCAGGCCTCTCCGCCGCAGCAGGTGGCCGAAGCTCTGATGAACGCTGCTGAGGAATGGGCTGGGACACCTGAGCAAGCCGACGATATGACAGTGATCGTCGCGCGTTTGCGCTGACACTGTCGACCCCAAGGCAACGCAGCCCTTTACGAAAACTATTGCGGCAGTCGATTGCCGACGAATCCCGCGATGCGCGAGGCCGCTGGCGGATCTTCATTGGCCAACACCACAACGGTGTACCTCGACTGTGGATAGATCCGCAGCTCGCCATTCATTCCCGGCGCGCCGCCGCCGTGGCCTAAAGAGCGTACGCCACCTTCGGTCGAGTCCATGAAGCCGTAGGCGTATTTCTCTCCCGGCGCAACGTCCACGTGACCGGTCGTGAGCAGGGAAGTGTGCGCCGCATCGAGCAGCTTGTGATTCTGAACGGCATTTGCGAACGCCAGCAAATCTCCAACGGTCGAGTAACCGCCGCCTGCAGATGTCCCACGATAGGGGAGCGTGTCGTTATTCGGTTTCCACGATGTGCCGCCGCCGAATTTCGTGTAGCCGATCGAGCGATCCGCGACGGTTTGATCTTCCGGAAGCGAATCACTACCCGTCATGGCCGCGGGTTTATAGATGTGGTCGCGCACATATTGGTAGTAATCCTGTCCGGACGCTTTTTCGACGACGAGACCCAGCAGCAAGAATCCGTAGTTGCTGTACTCCCAGCGCGTGCCTGGTGAATATTCCGGCCCACGCTGGCCGTAGAGCTTCACGTAGTCCTGCAACGTCTTGAGTTCAAGACGATGCTTGTCGAATTCGGGACCGAAGAAATCGCCGGTGCCGCCAGTGTGTGAAAGCAGTTGCTCGATGGTGACTTTGGTCGCGACGTCTTTATTCGGATAGTCGGTGAGATATTTTCCCAGCGGATCGGTAAGTTGCAGCTTGCCTGCCTGATTCAGTTGCAGGACTGCCGTCGCGGTGAGCATTTTGTTCATCGAGCCGATGCGGAATTTCGTGTTGAGCGTGTTGGGGATTTTCTTTTCGCGATCGGCGAGTCCGTACGCGGCAGAGTAGATCGGTTTGCCGTTTTTGGCGACCAACACAGCACCGGAAAAGCGTTCGGAGGCGACCTCCTGCTCAATTTTATCGCGCAGTGCTTCCAGTGCCGCAGCTTCGCTCAGTCGTGGCAGCGGAAACTCGGCGGGCCGCGGAATGACGCGAAGCTCGAGACTCACGATGTGGTGTGGATCGGCAGGCTCAACTTCGATCGTGAAATGCCCGAATTGGTCGGAGCCTCGCTCTTTCACCATTCCCGAAAACTTCGTGGCTGTCGATTCGCCTGCTTGCATGAAGTCGAATCCACCGGTCTGCTCGCGAAAGCCCATCTCCATGTCGACTTCGCCGGCGCGCGATGGAAAATTCTGCGTGAGAAATTGCTGCAAGGTCGTTTTGTCGTCGCGATTAAACGCCGCGAGCCACGCTGCAAATTGACGAGCGGCCGGTGTATCGGGAATTTTCGCCCGCGCCGCCGGGTTCTGCGGATCGCTCGAAACTTCAACAGCGACCGCGGCCTCGGCACTGGACAGAGATGTTCCACCGTCCGGATCGCCGGGAGCCGCGACATTTGCTCCGGAGAACGCTGGGACTTGGCTGGACGTTGCGGCCGTGCCAGAAATTCTTCCAACATTTCGGATCGCGCCTGCGTGAAATGCAGCGGCGCAGATGCATGCGAGAAACGCCAGCGACAGCGCGCTGCCCTGGATCATTCGAGGGGCTGGGAGTGGCCGATCGTCAAAAGCGATCCGTTCCCAAGTGAGCCGGCCAGTGTCCGTAGCTGGAACAGGAGCAAACTGAAATTCGCCGATCAGCAATTTCTGTATCCCGTAGCGCACAACCCATTGCCGCATCAGCGATGCGAAGGCGTCGCTGTACAGTTCCAACTTGGCGTCGCGGTCCGCGATCTCGTCGTAGATCCAGAGCATTTCGGGCGCGAATCGGCGACGAAATGCGGGTGGATGTAATTGGAGCAGGCACTGATACAGAAAACGCAACAGAGAACGAATCATCAGGCTCTCCTTGGCTTCAGAGAACGCAAATGTGAGCGAGCTTCGCGTAACACGCCTTCGAGGCGATCGACTTCCGCGGACAAGACGCTGCGGCCGAGCGCGCTCAGCCGGTAGTAACGTCTTCGGCTGTCGCCATCGGCGGCGTCGGTACGTCCACTCTCTTCGACGACCCCCTGCAGCATTAGCTTCTTCAGATTGTCGTAGAGAGTTCCGGGACCGAGCTTGTATTTGCCTTCGGATTGGCGCGCCACTTCCTGCATGATGCCGTAGCCGTGGAGGTCTTCGCCGGCGAGTGCCAACAGGATGAGCAGCGCGGCGGGGGATAAGGGAAGAAAGGAATAGATGGGGTGTTTCATAGTCGGACTCCGATATATCGGAATCCGAGTATCGTTGTCAATACCCGGTAGGGTTGGTACCGGCAAATTCTTCGCCCATGCTGGCACGCGCCGAGTGTAGCCAACAGGGATGCCGGCGCTCCGAACCGCCGTGAATGCCGACCTTGAGGGCACGACGGTGCCGCGCCCCTACGGAAACCAGCTGGGGCGTGTGGAATGGGCACAGTTGGATGGGCGAAATGTTTGGGCGATGGCGGCTACGTTATACTGATTCTTCATTTTTGAGTTTGTTTGGGGAGCGGGATGTCGCTGCAGAATCGAGTGGCGTTGGTGACGGGCGGGAGCCGCGGGATTGGTCGTGGCATCGCGGTGAAGCTCGCGCAGGATGGCGCGCGCATCGCCATCGCCTATCGTTCGAATAAAGTCGCCGCGCAGCAAACCCTGCGCCTATTGCAGGCGGGCGGCACCGATTGCGTCGCGATTGAAACCGACATTAACGATGCGGCGCGCTCGGAAGACTTGCTGCGCACGGTGGTCGACCGGTTCGGCCGCGTCGATATTCTGGTGAACAACGTCGGTGACTTTCGCTGGGGGACGCTCGCGGAATCGCCGATTGAAGATTGGCAGAACGTGATTTCGTCGAATTTGATGACGGTGTTGTACGTGAGCCGCGCGGCGCTGCCGCACATGCGGCGGGGGCGCTGGGGGCGAATCATTAACCTTGGCGCGGTTGGCGCGGAGCGCGCGTTTGGACAGGCGAAGATTTCGGCGTATGCGGCGGCGAAGGCGGCTGTTGTTGCGCTCTCGCGATCGCTGGCGCTGGAAGAAGCGAAAAACGGGATTACCGTGAACGTGGTGAATCCGTCGAGCATCGATGAGAACGAGTTGACGTTGAATGAAGCGCGGCGCATTCGTGATGCGCGCTTTCCCATTGGGCGGCCGCCTACGGTTGAAGACGTTGCCAATTCCGTTGCGTATTTCGCTTCGGAAGAGGCGGAATATGTTACCGGCCAGGTTATGAATGTCAGCGGCGGGTGGATGCTCTGACGGTTTTTTCTGCTGTGAACCTGCGATGATACCGCCGCATCCAAGCCTCATCGTGACTTCGAGCAAAACTTCCAATTCTCATCCGGTAGACCGGCCTTATTCATCGATGAATACTCTCGTCAGGCCTACTTCGCGAGGGCGGCGCAGTGGTGCCGCACTCCATAAGCGAGCTACCCGGTCATGAAGGTGCTGACGGCAGCGGAAATGCGCGACGTTGATCGGCTTACGACCGAGCGACACGGGATTCCTTCGCTTCAATTGATGGAGACAGCGGGGACGAAGGCGGCCAATGCGTTTGTTGCGCGTATGCGCGAGATGGGATTGGAGCCGCCGCACACGACTTGTGTGCTGTGTGGCAAGGGGAACAATGGTGGCGATGGCTTCGTCATTGCGCGGCATATGCGCTCGCGGGCCCAGACTGTTCGCGTTTATCTCTTCGCCGTCATGGATGAACTGCGCGGTGATGCCGAGATTAACTTCAAGAGGTGGCGGGAACTCGGCGGCGAAGTGATTTCGATTCCTGACGAGAAATCGTGGGAGGGTGCTTGGCCTGAGATCGCAAAGTCGGACGTGATCGTCGATGCGATATTTGGCACCGGATTTCGTGGGGTTGCGAGTGGTGCCGTCGGACGCGCGATTGATGACCTCAATCAGCTATCGGGCGATGCCACGCTGCCGCGGCCTGCGCTGATTCTGGCGGTCGATACGCCTTCTGGTCTGCCGTCGGATAGTGATGCCGCCGAAGGGCCCGTTTTGAAGGCGCATCACACGGTTACGTTTACGGCGCCCAAAGTTGGACAGCTGATTTCGCGCGACTCCGCCGCGGCGGGTTCGCTGCACGTCGTGGGTATTGGGTCGCCGGCGGTGCTGGTGGAAGAAATCGGCAAAGGAACGTTGCGCTGGAGCGAGCCCACCGAATTTGCCAACCTGCCGCTCGTGCGCAAGAGCGACGGGCACAAAGGTTTGTACGGCAATATTTTGCTTGTGGCCGGCTCGATCGGAAAGAGCGGCGCGGCGGTGATGTCGGGAAGCGCAGCGCTGTGGTCCGGCGCGGGTTTGGTGACCGTAGCGACTCCAGATGTGGTCCTATCCACCGTGGCTGCGGCGCATGCGGAATACATGACCGAGCCGCTGGTGTCGACCGACGCGGGAACGGTTTCCAACCGGAACCTGATCGACCGTCCGCCGGTCCCGCGATCCGCCAAACCGGAAGAGATAAACGCGTTTGGCAAAGGCTTCAGGGTGCGGTTCGCCGCGATTGTAGCGGGGAAGACGGTGCTTGCCGTCGGTCCGGGTTTAGGGATGCACCACGAAACTCAGGAATTCGTTCGTTCGATTGTGACTCGAACGGATCTGCCGATCATTCTGGATGCGGACGGGTTGAACGCATTCGCGCGCCGCAGCGATGAGTTGTGCGATCGGCAGAGCAAATTTCTGGCGATCACGCCGCATCCGGGAGAGATGGCGCGGCTCCTGGGTAATTCGGTGAAAGAAGTGGAAGCGGACCGTGTGAAGACGGCGACGGACGCGGCGAAGCGATGGAATGCGCATGTGATCTTGAAGGGATCGCACACGATTGTGGCTGCGCCTGACGGGCGCATCTTTGTGAATACGACGGGGAATGCCGGACTGTCGAAAGGTGGATCAGGCGACGTTTTAACAGGAGTACTGGCAGCGATGACAGGGCAGTTCAAAACGGACGACTGGTTGCAGACGCTGGCGTTGGGTGTGTATCTGCACGGTGCGGCGGCGGAAGTTGCTGCGCGCGGGAGGGACCTTTCGGGGGTTGTGGCGAGCGATGTGGCGCGTTCGGTGCCGCAGGCGCGGCTTGAACTGTTGAGGGAGTTGCAGCGGCATGCCTGAACCGGCGGCGGTGAATGAAACGAAGAGTGTGGTGACGCGATCAGCGGAGGAGACGATTGCGTGGGGCAAGGAATTCGCGCGTCAGCTGGCGGCGCCGGTGCTAGTGTTGCTGACCGGCGATCTGGGCAGCGGGAAGACGACGTTGACGAAGGGGATTGTGGCGGGCTTGGGCGCGGCGGCGGAGGACGACGTTACGAGTCCGACGTTTACGTTGGTGCATGTCTATGGCGACGGGGATGCGGCGAAGGGCGCGGTGTATCACGGCGACCTGTACCGAATTGAGAGTTTCCACGATTTCGAGACGTTGGGGCTGGAAGACGCGTTTGCTAAGCCGGCGGTGATGATTTTGGAGTGGTCGGAGAAGTTTCCGCTGCAGGCGCCGTGGCCGCAGGTGCGGCTGAAACTGGAGCATATGGGCGGGGATTCGAGGCGCATTACGGTTTTCTGAGATTTGCATGGAGCCGCCGGTTGGCCTGTATTCTGCGTCTTATAAACTCCCCTTACTCTCTGGCTATCGGTAGTACCTGCGGCTATTGCTCGTGCCTATTGGCACTGCTACGTTTGACAAGCCTTCGGCGACGCTATGGCCCACGAGATCCTCACGCTCAACCCAACCGAAGAGGCGCGGATTGAGCTCAAGAGCTACAACACCACGATACCGATGGGGTCACTCGCCATTGGTGTCGACAATATTCACCACGATGTTTTCTTGAGCCCGAAATTTGTCCAGGCATCTCGCGACTATTTGTTCGACCTGATCCGGCAGAGCACCAAGGCGACCTATTTCGCCGGAATCGAGCTGCGGACGGTCAAGGCGCCGGATAACGCGGCGTTTCGGAAGTTGATGACCGACCTGCTGCAGAGTGCGCTGACGCAGGCGAAATTCCACAAAAATATTGAGATCGATCTGCTGTTCCGGCTGGCGCTGCTGAAATTTCTGACGCTGGAAATTGCGAACCAGTTTGCGAATCTGATTCTGGAGGGCAAAGAGTGGATTCGCCAGCGCGGTGAACACTTTGAGCGGAGCCAGCAGGCGCATGTGATCAAGTCGCGGCTGTCGGAGTTGCAATCGGCGCGGCGATCGGTGATGCGCAGCGTCGGGCAGCAGGTGGCGCAGATCGTGGTCGATGTCGAAGAGAACGTTGTTTCGAAGGCGCGGCGAGCGTTGTTCGGAGATGATTTCGCGTCGCTGTACGATTTGCTTAAGAACCGGCTGGTGTTTCTGGATGGGGGGAAAGACGACATCTTTTTTCTGGAACACTACGTACTGCTTGGGAATTATGCTCGCGACCCGGACCGATTCGAAGCGATGGACGAGTTATTCCAGGATTTTCTGCGCGACAGCGGGCTTGGCGTTGGACAGGATCCAGCGTACGTCGAGGCGCGGCAGGCACACCAGAACGTGCTGGACCTGGCGCAAGCGATGCGCAGCGAAATCGCGAATCTGGAAGAGCAGCGCGAGAATTTGCGGAAACGACTCGACCGCGGCGAGAGCTTTCTGAACAAGTTTCTGAATTCGGCGGACCCTTCGGATTTGAAGGCGTCGCTGAACGATGTTGAAGCGCGCTTGAAACATCAGCAGACAAAACTGGAGGAGACCGGGCCGCAGATTGAAGCGGCGCGGCAGAAGCTTGAATTTTTCACGAAGGATTACAAAGGAAAGCTGGGCGATTTCCTGAACGATCCGGAGAATGCGAAGCGGCTCTTCGATCAGACGTCGGTGGCAGCAGATGCAGGTTCTGCCCGCGGAAAATTGCTCGCGAACCTGCTGGACCGGTTGGAGCAGCAGGAAATCATCTATCACGTGATGGCGAGCTATGAGATTCGTCCGATCGTAAAGGAGTACTGCCCGCCGGTGCATTTGCAGCAATTGCGGAAGGCGTTGGTGTCGAAGGAAGAGATGAAGCGCGTCGAAGGCGTGCTGAAGCAGGTGCCAGCGCGACAACTTTCGCTGAAGCCGATCGAGGAGTTGTCGAAGAAAATCCGACGCTATTCGCGGGAAGAGAAATTGAGCTTCGTCGTGCGGTTTACGGCGGATTTTCTCCGACTGCGTCGCGATCTGCGGAATGCCGAGCATCTGACGACGTGCATGGAGCGCGTCAGCTTGATTACGACCGAGCAGGCACGAGAACTTTCGCGGATCAATAACCGGCTGTATGAATGTGTGCTGCCGGATGAGGCGAAACCGAATCAAGATCATGTCGTGTCGCACGTGATCATCAAGGCGGACGTGCGCGGATCGACGCGGATGACACAGGATTTGCTGTCGCGAGGATTGAGCCCGGCGTCGCATTTTAGTTTGAACCTGCATGAGCCGGTGAAGAAACTGCTGGATCGCTATGCGGCGAAGAAAGTTTTCATCGAAGGCGATGCGATTATTCTGGCGATTTTTGAGACGGAATCGAATCAGGCGTACGCGCGTGCGGTGGCGAAGGCGTGCATTTTGTCGCGGCAGATTTTGACGGTGTGCAATTCGTATAACGATCGCGCCGTGACGACCGACTTGCCGGCACTGGAGTTGGGGTTGGGAGTGGCGTTTCAGGGATCGGCGCCGACGTATTGGACCGATGGCGATTCGCGCATCATGATTTCGAAGGCGTTGAATCTGTCGGACCGGCTGTCGGGATGCGCGAAAATAGCGAAGCGGTTGCTGACGGGGCAGAAGACGCACTTTTCGGTATTTCAATTTTTGACCGCAATGGAAGGGGCTTCGGCGGAAGAGTTGGATGAGTTTCTGGTGCGGTTCAACATGAACGGCATTGAATTGAACGAAGAGGGATTTCAGAAATTGTCGGAAGAGATTTCGATGGATTCGATCGAGACGAAACTCGATATGCCTTGGGGCAAAGAGAACGTGACGTTGCACTATGGCGAAGTGCCGATGGGGGATTCGGTGGAATTGCTAGTGCTGCGCAAGGGGCTTGCGCGGGAGTTGCGCGCGGACGGGACGATTGGCGTGGAGTCGCAGCATCCCTACTATGAGGTTTGCACGAGCGCGGCGTTGTATGACTTGGTGGCGGCGCTGATTCGGACGCAAACAGCTGCCGTCTGAGTATTTCGTCCGGCGCTAAAGGCCTTTTTTTGCCGGCCTTAACGTCGGAGCGTTAGGCTACCGCGTTGCGTTTGATGACTTCGCGGTACCATTCGGCACTTTGCTTCGGAGTGCGTTTTTGCGTCTTGAAGTCGACGTAGCAGATTCCGAAGCGCTTGCTGTAACCGTCGGCCCACTCGTAGTTGTCGAGGAGGCTCCAGAGGAAATAGCCCTTGATCGGATAGCCTTCGGTTGCGGCGCGGTGCATCTGCGTGACGTGATTGCGCAGGTACATGACGCGGTCGGTGTCTTCGACGTGTCCGGCGGAGTTGATGACGTCGTCGGACGAGCACCCGTTTTCGGTGATGTAGAGTTCCTTCGTCTTGTCCTTCCAAATGTCGGTCGGGTTGCGTATGGCCCAGTAGAGTGATTCGGGCGCAACGTTGATCCATGGCGACGCCATGTGTGGGTAGGACGTGGGGCGCTTTTCGACGGCGAAACCGAGTGGCGAATCGTCGGCTCGAACGTAGTCGGCGGTGTAGACGTTGAGTCCGACAAAGTCGAGCGGGCTGCCGATGGCTTTCATGTCGCCGGGTTCAACCTTGGGCGCGTTGGCGCCTTCGCGTTGCCAGTATTCGTCGGGATATTTGCCTTCCATCACCGGCGTGAGGTATGGAGCGTTGCCGATGCGCGTCGCCTTGCGCGTGGCTTCAATGTGTTCCTTCGTTTCGATGATGGGCATGTAGACGTTGGCGTTTTCGGCGAGGCCGACTTTGGTGCCGCTCTTCGCGCTGGCGCGGATCGCCTGGACGCCCAGGCCATGCGCGAGGATGGCATGGTGGCGGACCTGATTCACTTCGGCGGGGCCGAGTTTCAGTCCTGGCGCAAACTGGCCGATTTTGTAGCTGAGGTCGGTGAAGCACACGAACTCGTTGGTGGTGAAGAAATGATGCACACGATCGGAAAGATTTTTTGAGACGTATGCGGCGTAGTCGGCGAAGGCTTTTGAGGTGTCGCGCGATTGCCAGCCGTTGGGTAGCGCCTGCGGCAAATCCCAGTGGAAGAGCGTGACGTAGGGCTCGATGCCATTGGCGAGGCATTCGTCGACGACGTGATTGTAGAAATCGAGGCCCCTCGGGTTGGGCTGACCGGTGCCGTCGGGAAAGACGCGCGACCACGCGATCGACATTCGGAAGCCCTTGCAGCCGATGCCCTTCAGCAGTTGGATGTCTTCCTTGTACAGATGGTAGAAGTCGTCCGCAACGTCGCCGGTGTCACCGTCATGCGTTTTGCCGGGGGTGTGGGAGAACGTGTCCCAGATCGACGGCTTGCGGCCATCTTCGGCGACCGCGCCTTCGACTTGATAAGAGGCGGTGGCGCAGCCCCACAAAAATCCCGAAGGGAATTTCAGCTCAGCGGGCGTGCCGACCTGAGCGAGCGCGAATTTAGGAAGGGAAGCGGTGGCGAACGCAGCGGCGGCGGTTGCGGCCGCGGTTTGGGCGAAACGGCGACGCGTTAGTTTGATCATGGAGCAATACTCTAAATGAATTGAAGCCGTTTCGCAGCAGAAGAACGATTTGGCTGTTCGAGAAGTTGACTTATGTGCCGTCGGGAACGGTCGCCAGCGATTTGCGGACCATCGGGGCGAGTTGAGTGCCGAGGATTTCGATGGCGCGCATCATTTTTTGATGGGGCAGCGTGGAGACGCCCATCTGGAACGTGAGACGCGCGATGCCGCCCAAGGCTTCGTTTACGTAAAGGATTTTTTCGGCGACGGTCTGGGCGTCGCCTATGAGCAGGGCACCTGTGGGGCCGCGCGTCGCGTCGAACTGCGCGCGTGTCGTTTTGGACCAGCCGCGTTCTTTGCCGATCTCGTTGAAGGTGTGGGCGTAACCGGGATAGAAAGTGTCGGCGGCGTGGTCGGTGGTGTCGGCGAGGAAACCGATCGAGTGGAGGCCGACTTTTAAGTTTTCGGGGGCGTGGCCGGCGCGGGCCCCCGCTTTGCGGTAGAGGTCGATGAGCGGGCGGAAGCGATGCGGCTCGCCGCCGATGATCGCTACCATCAGGGGCAGGCCGAGCGTGCCGGCGCGGACGAATGAGGCGGGTGTGCCGCCGACTCCCACCCAAATGGGCAGGGGATTTTGGAGCGGCCGCGGGTAGATGCCCTGGCCGGTGAGCGCGGGGCGATGCTGGCCGGACCAGTGGACGTGCGTGTTGTCGCGGATTTTCAGCAAGAGGTCGAGTTTTTCGGCGAAGAGGGAATCGTAATCGTCGAGTTGGAGGCCGAAGAGTGGATAGGATTCGACGAAGGAACCGCGGCCGGCGACGATTTCGGCGCGGCCGTTGGAGATGAGGTCGAGCGTGGCGAATTCCTGGAAGACGCGGACAGGATCGGCGGCACTGAGGATCGTAACCGCGCTGGTGAGGCGGATATTTTTGGTGCGCGCAGCGGCGGCCGCGAGAATGATGGGGGGAGCGGAGTCGAGAAATTCGGGGCGGTGATGTTCACCGATGCCGAATACGTCGAGACCGACATTGTCGGCGAGTTCGATCTCATCGAGCAGATGGTTGAGGCGCTCGGCGGGCGTGAGCGTCGCCCCGGTGGCGGGGTCGGATATGGCTGCAGCGAAGCTGTCGATGCCGATTTGCATAGGAAGTGTCACGCTCAGTGGCGAGTGTCGTGCGGATGCGGCTTGCTTGCCGCGCGAAATCCGCGGTTTCGGTATGTCAGGGGTTGGATGCCGATCGGAGGCGGAGCGGCATATGAAAGGTTCGAATAGGAGGACTGTGGAGGCAAAAAGCGTCCGCTGATCTTCACCGTTTGGCAGCGTTTATCGGAATTAGGCAATTGGTTCCGAGTTCTTGACCATCGGGGACTTGTGCTTCCGTTGCTGCCAGCCCCAGCGCAGTCTACACTCGCCCGCTACACCATAGCTCAGGGGTCGACCAGGCCTCGCTGCGCTTGAATCCACGACCCAGAAAGACATTAGGATTTCAAACTCCTGCAGATAAACTTCAAGCAAGTGTTGCGTCGACCGTCTGAGCCGGCACGCGTAACCGGAGATCTCTAACAGTGTCGGCTCTGTCAAATACTTTTTGAACGCAGAAGTCCCTTCACTTCTAAGAGTGGTCTTCCTTGTTCTCTGTGACCTCTTTGCTTGACGACCAAGGCTCGCTCGTAATCTTGCGGTCAGTTTCAGTCCGACCCATACATCTCTTCGATCCATACTTCGACCACGATTACTTATTCAAACTCCCTTTGCAGGGAGCGGGATGCCCATTCAAGTGCGCAATGTTTTACCGCACACCATCTCCGGTACCGAGCTCTCCCGCGTGCGAACCGAACTTTATCAACTGCGGATATTCCCATCCTCTTCGCCACATCCAATACAAGCAAATTCCCAGCCGGCGTCCCATGGCTACTTTCGCGATATTCCTCTGCCGACGCATGGCCAGGTTTCGATAGCGACGTCGCCAGTCCGGATTACAACGTACGGCCGCCTGTGCGGCCTCCACCAGCAAGAAGCGCAACAAAGAATTGCCCTGCTTGCTAATGTGTCCTAACCGTTGCTTGCCGCCACTCGAGTCTTCACTCGGTATCAGACCCGCATAACTGCCAATTTGTTTTGCACAAGCAAACCGCGTTGGCGTTCCGATGATCAGCACATAGGCGAGTGCCGTTAATGGGCCAACGCCCGGATGCGTCATCAGCCGCAACGCTTCGGGACATTTATTCGCTTCTTGCTCAACCGATGCGGTTAACTCCTCAACTGTCGGATTTATGCGGTCCAGCAATTCCAACAACTCTCGGCGACGTCGACTAGCCCAGGGAGCCAATGAGAGCTTTTCTAATTCTGCTCGCCCTCGTTCGCTCCACAGTTTTTTCTTCCAACACTTGTTCTCATTCATCGCCAAGGCTTGCAGTTGATTCTTAATCCGCGTGCGCATCTGCACTAGCAGTTTGTTGAATAATCTGGTTTTTTTAGTCTTTCGGTATCGGAATTCTGGGTTTCTTACTGCGGCTTGGGCGCTTCAGGTCGCTCGAGATACTCTGCGAGACCGAAAGGAATATCCCCCATCATGTTCTGGCCATCAGGTTTCGCAATCGACACAGGTTGTAAGCAGCTCCGGTGAAGGTAAACAGCCACCCGACCTTCTCGATCCCTCGCAACTTCACTTTCTTTAGCATCCCGATCATCTTCATCCACCCGAACGATTGCTCCACTCGTTTCCGCTTCCGCTGACTCACCGCGTACCCCGCATGTCGCACGGTTCGCTCGTCCACCGCGCTCCTACGCTTGGTGGTGTTCTGCGCCACATGTGGGGTGATGTTCATCCCCCGCAGTTCTCGAACGAATTCCTGGGTGTCGTAGTTCTTGTCGCCTCCCAAGGTCACGCGCTTTCCGGCTGGGAGCGCTTCCGCCATCAGCAGCGCAGCATCCCGCTCCGCTCTTCCACTCGCCTCGCTCAGAAAGGTCTGCAGCAATAGCCCGTTTCGATTCTCCATCAATACATGTCCCATGTAGCTCAGCTTCGCCTCGCTTCCTCGGGACTTGGTGAATAACCGGGCATCCGGATCGGTGGTTGATTCATGTGTCTGGTTCTTGCGCTTCTCTCCGCGAAAGTCCACATCGCCTCCCACGTCGGGAGGTTTTCCAGATCCGTCCTTGGGCCGGAAACTCTTATGACTGGCCCAAGCTTCGATCAACGTTCCGTCCACCGTGAAATGCTCATCCGACATGTACGGCTTGGCACGTTCCAGCACCCGCTGGAAAAACGATTCCGCAATCTCTTCGTTCAGCAAACGCTCCCGATTCTTGCTGTATACCGCGTGGTTCCACACCGTCTGGTCCATCTCCATCCCTACGAACCACCGGAACAATAGGTTGTACTGTAGCTGTTCGATCAGCATTCGCTCGCTGCGTACCGAATAAAAGATCTGCAACAGCAGCGATCTCAACAGTCGCTCTGGCGCAATCGAGGGGCGCCCCACTTTGGAGTACAGCTTCTGAAACTTCGGCGACATCTCTTTTAGAATCTCGTCCACTATCTTGCGCAGCGGTCGCAGCGGATGATCTGCGGGTACGCGCTTCTCTGGGGAAATGTAGCTGAACATTCCTTCTTGCTGGTCATCGTCGCCGCGCATTCCCTCGCCTCCTCGGCCTTCCTTCTCTCAGACGAGTTTCTTCAAATCAAAGTTGCAGCGGAACGGTATTTTTCAACAAACTGCTAGTCGATGCCGATGCCAAAGCAGTTGCCGCAGATCACGATTCTCCGGGCTCGGTGTCCAGATTCGGGGAAAACGATCTTCCCGCATCAGCTTCAACAAAAGCTCGGCATCCTTGCTGTCCGTCTTTTGCTTTTTGGCTCGCCGGGTCCTGATCTCCGCTGGATCGCCGATCCACACTTCGAAACCTAGCTCCGCCAGCAGACGCTCGAACCAGCGCGAATACCCGGTAGCCTCCATGCCTACGCGCACGCTGATTTGTCGCTGCTTCAAGTCTCGATAGAATCGCTCGGCTTCACCACCGTCGTGGTTTAGTCGTTGTTCACCACACTCACCAGTCTCTTCACTAAAAAAAGCAATCTGCTGAAAACTCGGGTGATAATCTGCGCCTATAATCAGCATGTTCGGCTCCTTTCTCCCGAGCCTCTGGTCGTCAGACAACCAGAGTTTACTCGGGTCGAGGAGCCGACACTGTTATGCAATCAAGTGGTGCACATCAGTTTCAGTTCCTATATCGGCATTTGCCCTTACTGTGAAAGAGGAAAGGCCGATTTTTCTGCCGACCCCAAAGAGGGGGTGTCATCCTTCTCGTGGGCATCACGCTGCGACGGCTTGAAGTTCGCCTCATGCCTAATCCACACGTGTTCAGCACTCGTCGGCGGTACTCCAGTCAATAGCGTGTAAGTTTGACCTAGCATTTTGAATTCTACTTGGCTGCCGGCCACATTTCCCTCCACCGCACCGTTAAACGGTCGAAGTGAAAAAAGAAATCGCCCTTCTCCGGGCCAGTAGACCGCCCCTCCACTTCCTGGTCTGTCGTCAAATTCACTCGAAGCGCCGCCAAAATTAAATACAACTTCTTTCCCGCGTAACAACACCGGTGCAGTCAGCCGAAATACACTCGGATTTACATCGATCGTATCGTCAGGAGAAAAAGGAAACGGTGGCACGTGGTCGATGTACTCGCCTGTGATTTCCATCGATCCCAGGCCCGGTATCAAAATGGTTTGTGGTTCTCCTGGCTCGATCCAGACCTTTTCTTCGACGACGTCGCTCAATCGTTCATCCGACGCCCTACCCAGCATCCATTCGGGATACGGATTGTCGTATATGGTCTTCACTCCGATTTGGGATCGCTGGCCATCGCGCTGTATAAATCGTAAGCCGATCGAAAGCACTCCCTTTGGTGCCACAGATCGGAATTCTGCGCAGTTTTCTCTCGTCTCTTCCTTGGCTGGCATGTAGCAATCGAAAGACTTCTTTTGACCTACAGGAGGCTTGGCCCTCAAGCGCAGGATCGCCCCTTCGCTGCCAGCCTTGGCCTTTTCCATTGCGAGCCCACCCGAAAGTACGACGATCGCAAACAGCATCAGCGCAAATGCGACTCGCGGAATCCTCATCGTCTGTCTGGCCTTTTGCCACCAACCACTCGATTTTCGGTTTGCTTCCGTCAGCCACGCTCCAGTTCGTCGTTCCGAGGGCTCTTGTAAGCTCGCAATTCTGCGTAGTTCCGTCCCCATCGTGGAATACGCGATCATGCTCTCTCGGCATTTTTCGCATCCCCCCAGATGTTCAGCCGCCGATCGTGGGATCGCCTCACCATCATAAAGAGCCGATAGAAACTCGGCCGCAGTCTCGCAATTCATATCGACTCCTCCGTGACCTTCGCGGTAGCGCTCCAGACTTTTCGCAATTCTTCGCGCGCTGCAAACAATCTTGATCGAATGGTTCCGACGGGTACTTCCAGGATCGACGCCAGCTCCTGATAAGATTGCCCTTCGACCTCACGCAACCACAAAAGTGCCCGTTGCTCCTCTGGCAGTTGTTGAAACGCATTACCAACCAGCGAGCTCGTCTCGGTCATATTCTCCACAGGACAACTCGTTGAATCAGCGATACCGTTCTCGCGCGCCTTTTTCCGCCACCATTCAGCAGCTCTTTTTCTCGCGGCACCGAACAGGTACGCCCGGAACGTCCCGCGTTCGGGCTGAAACCCATTCGGCCGTTTCCAGATTTGCGCGAAGGTTTCCTGCATAACGTCCTCCGCCGCCTGCCGATCGCCTGTGACGCGCGTCAGAAACGACACCAAGCGGCCACCATGCTCTTGATACAACACTTCGAACGCGTCGCCGTCTCCCCGGCAGACGCGGTCCCATACGTCCCGGTCGTCAGGCAATTTTGCTCTCCACGCGCCTTCATTCCTATATTCGGTCGCCCGAGCCAAAAGGTTCACGAGCCCGGACAGCTTTGGGGATCGAAAACTATGGTAGGTGAGTCGAATCGGTAGCTCCTAAATATGGATTCAGCCCAAGGGCGATGAGAGAGTCTCCGGAGCAGGATCAGGTTCCGTTTGATACGGCGTTTACCAGATGGACTTGAGAACGCAGCCGGCAAAGGGTGGGATATGCTGAGCGATGATTGTTGAATTAGGGAGGCCGCAATGAAACTCTTCGCCGCAGCAGTTGTGATGCTTTCTGTGCTTGCTTCGGAGGCCGCCTTTGCCCAGGCAGGAGGTTCCTCGGGCCCGGAGTCTCTTCAGACCAGATCACCTCAAGAAGCGCAGAGAATCAAGGTAACGCGAAGTGGCGAACATTCTCCTACCCAGGCCCCTGCCGAACACTTCACCGGCTCGGCAAGCGTTGATCGCTTTCTCATCGAAAGTGAGTCCTCGCACACGTCTGGAGCTAGTGTCGCTTTTGAACCCGGGGCCCGCACCGCCTGGCACAGCCATCCGTTGGGTCAAACTTTGATCGTCACGGCTGGCGCAGGCTGGGTTCAGCAGTGGGGCAGTCAAGTCCAGGAAATTCGTCAAGGTGACATCGTCTGGATTCCGCCGGGAGTAAAACACTGGCATGGCGCTACGGCGAGCACGAGCATGACTCATATTGGTATTCAGGAGAGTCTCGATGGGAAAGCAGTCGAATGGATGGAACAAGTAAGCGATCAACAGTACAGGAATCCTCGATCCACCTCGGAAGGCGTTGCGGGCGGAGTCAAAGAGGCTTCGGCGGCGCCGAAACTAATGAGAGACTTCGACCCCAAACTGGCGGAGTTAACGAACAATGTGCTTTACGGCGATATTTGGGAGCGTCCCGGACTCTCAAAGCGCGATCGAAGTCTCATCACGGTCGCTACAATGATTGCACTGAATCGGCCGGAGCAGTTGCGATCTCACCTTCAACGTGCGCGTGACAACGGCGTAACGAAGGACGAAGTCGTGGAGATGATCACGCACCTGGCCTTCTATGCAGGATGGCCCAATGCGGTAACCGCCCTTGCCGTCACAAAAGAGACATTTCAGTGAGGGGGGCGGCGGTTCGAGTTGTCTACGTCGCTGCCTACTCGGCTTTCGTTTTGTGGGTCCCCTTGGCGAATTGTCACCCCCGGGTCACGCCCGCCAATCGAGATGAGTATTCCCAAATAGAGAACCGCGTGAATCGTTTTCACTAATTGCGTATTCTTCACTCATGGAATCTTATCCCATGAACTTGCGAAGAAGCGATGAAAACCGCGGGTAGAGAAAACCCAAATCGCTGGGCCAAAATAGCCAGCAGCCTGTTGATTCCGAAACCAGCAAAGCAGAACGTGGTCAACTGCATCTATCGCATCAGACGCTGTAGTGCCTCTACGCGCGCCGTTTCGAAATACTGGGTCGCCGTATTCGCTTGCGAAAGTATCACATCCGTGAACTTCTTTTGTCGTTCTGCGGAAAAGACGACGGAGTTGAACAAATCGGCTCCCATTTTGAAATTGCCGTTCCCCTCGGCACCTGCAAGCGTCGCGATACGGCGGGCATTATACATTTGCATAATTTGCGGAGGATAGCCGACACCGGCATCGATCGGCGGAAATAAATATCCCACCGGCGCGTAGCCATCTTTAAGAAACTCGCAGCTTGCGGCGATCGTCTGGCTACCTGCGGGAACCTCCAGCACGATCGTATCTGCCGGACGCGTCACCTGCTGGTACGGCTCAGCAGTTACTACGATCGCGAAGCTCCGCACAGCAGATTTCGTGTTCAACTCGAACCGGTTCCCTTTGGCTTCCATTGCTCCCAATTTGAATGTCTTTCCCGCCGGCGTAATGGCCCACACCAGGTAGATTTCAAACTGGGCTCCGAAGCTTGCCGGTGCGCCTAGTCCGTTGGCTTGCGCTTCGACCGTGACCTCCACATCTCCCATTTTCAGTTTAGCCTGTCCGCTTGCGTTCGGCGCTAGTTCCGTCCCCTTGAGTGTCGTTGAAACAGTCCCACGAGCCGGCGGTTTGATGACGTTCACAGTCTTTCTCACAAGCTGCGGTTGAAATTTAAGGTTCTGCTCCGCGGTCGCGCTCCCAGATTGTTGCGCCTGCAGAACACAAACGCCTGCCCAAGACAAACTCAGCAGGAAACTGGTTGCAATCATGTATTGGCCTAAATTCTTCATTTCAGCTCACCATCTCGTGGCATACGTCACCCACAATTGGGTTTTTCATAGCCCAACCTTCTAGCGAATATATGAAACCAACCGCACTTGTCTTTCTGCTTGCCTTGCATCGTATGTTTCAAACCTATCGAAGTCAACGCCTCCAGCAGTACAACCGTCAGTATACGATCCAACTCTCCATCTCGAATGATTCCAACTCTGAGCTTTTGATCTTGAGGAACAGAGAATGACGTGAATGAAGGCTAGCTCGTAATTAACGGGAGTATACGGTTGCCCTCGGTTTTCGCCACTTGATTGCATAACAATGTCGGCCCCTCTCGACGCGATCAGGCTTTTGTTGATAGGCTTCGGGAAGATGGAGCCGGAGTTCGGTTCGTACGCGGGACAGCTCGATCTCGATACCGGACATGGCGTGGAGTAAAGCGTCGTCCACTTGATAGAGCATCCCGCTCCCTCGTGAGAGGGAGTTCGAAGGTTCGTTGGCTTGCGGGAAGATAAAGACCCACGACAAGTCGTCAAAGACTGAAGCGCAACCTACTCTGCAAATAAAGACGCTTGTATTTCATCTTGCTGATTCGTATTGTTGCGGTATTGCCTCCGGTGTTACTCTTCGGTGAAATCCGTGCTATCAGGGTTCCGAAAGGCGCCCCATGACAACAAAGGTCGAACAACTTATCGCGGCTGTCAAACTCGCTCATCCAGAGAGGACCGAGGACGAAATCCTCACGGATCTACTTGACCGCGGCATGGTTCATTCCGGTTACATCATCGACGAGTCGATGGAGCTGGAGTCGAACGTAAGAAGGGCGCACCCCGCCAGGCTCGTCAAGAAATGGGTGGTTCTGAAGGATGGCCGACCTGAATTCCGCGCCGAAACCGAACAGGAGGCAATCGAATACCGCGACCGTTGGATGCGCAACGAAGAAGTTGAGGAGGGCGGCGAAGGATAGCGCAGCCGCTGGGGCGCGTTTAATCAGGGCTAGATCGGAGGCGGATCGGTGTTCCAGATTTGCTAGCAGAGGATAGGTCCCTGCTGTACTTATCGCTCCGCTGCTCTAAATTCCGAAATGAGTGATCAACCTACGTTTCAAATAACAAAAATCATAAAAACCGACGATCTGATTGAGCACGACATTCGCAACTTCTTGCTCAAACTCAACGTGCAGGAAGGTCCCTAGCGCGGTGGTCTCGACCTTTAATATCTGCGCGTCAATCTCTCTGCCCGACGTCATGCGAACTCTCACAAACAGACCGATAGGATAAGACTGAAGTCTCCAGGTGTTTAAATTTGGGTTTCCATTGGTGGTCTTTTTCATGCCGGCTAAAGAACGCTCCGAACGGAAACAGGAAGCTTCTAGCTTATTCTGAGGCCGCGGCCCGGCCGCGTTCGGCAGATTCGCCGCACTTCGTAGGTTCTATCCGCGACGGCATGGTCTCGTCGCGGTACGTCAAATCGTTCCGCTCATACGTGTCTTCATGCCCGCAATTTTTGCAGGTGTGGGTGAAATTAGGAGGCATCTGCGGTTTGTTGGGGAAGAACCAGTTTGCCGTACCTTCCGAAGGTATCTCAGTAAACACGGATTTTGCGTGGCACTTCTTACAGCTTAAAACCCATTTCGCCTGGTTGCCATGGGCAGAGTTTAGAAATCCGACCGTCCGAGGTATATCCAGCGGGCACTTTATTCCGCGCCGTCCTAACCACTAGTACGGCCTACAGTTTTTACAGGAGCATTTTTTCTTAGTTGGTCGCAAGTCAACCGAGACTCGCAGAAGAGCCTGGATTGCGGAGGAAGCGCCACACCGGGTAACTCGGACTCTCACGTTGGATTTTCGTGGTCGTGGCCGAGAACATCCGTGACACCACTGGCGTGGGTGGCTGCGTCGCCGGTGGCGGGGCCTCGCTGCGACGATTCGCGTTTGGCGATACTCTTGTTCCGACGTAATTCGGTCTTTTCCCTCTGCTTTTGCTGTCGCTTGCGTTCCTTCTCGCGTTTTAGGACCGTAGTTGTCATGGGGTTCGTCTCCTCGATCTATCCATCGTCTACTCAGGATCGATCATAACAGCCTACCCATAAGCCCGGCAGATCAAACTCGAAGAGTCGATTGAGATTGCCAAGACACTTGGCCGGCCTTCTTGCTTAACAACTTGCAAAAGCATGGAAATTAGTCCTCCTCCTACAGCCTTAGCCTGATGGCTGACCAAGGTCCACCCAACGTATTCTCAGTGTCGCAGACAAAGAAAGCGGAGGATTCATGTCAGAACTCACCACGATAAAAGATCTACTGGAAGGAGAAATTAAGGATTTGTACTCGGCAGAAAAACAACTCACGAAAGCCATACCGAAGATGGCGAAGGGCTCAAACAATGAAGAGCTTGCGAGCGCTTTCGAGGGCCATCTTAAGGAGACAGTGAACCAGGTGAGCCGACTTGAGAGGGTGGCGGAACTTCTGGGCACGGAACCGGGCGGCAAGAAGTGTAAAGGCATGGAAGGCGTAATCGAAGAGGGCAGCGAAGCTTTGGACGAGGACGGCGATGAGAATGTCCTTGACCTAGGCATCATCGGTGCCGGCTCGCGCGTCGAGCACTACGAAATGGCAGGTTACATGACGGCTATCTCGCTGGCGATGCAATTAGGCGAAAACGAAGCCGTTACGCTCCTGAGCGAATCCCTGAAAGAAGAACAGGCAACTGAAAATAAGTTGCGAACCATTGCGCAAACCATAGTTAGGTCCGCTCCTACGGCCGAACTTGGGGAGAAGGACGCAAAGGAAAAGTCAAAGAGCGCAAAGGCCTAATGAGGACCAGCCCAGCCTTCATTTCCCACTTTATTTTTATTCCCGCATCTGACTTATGGGCTCCGACTTTGGAGCAGCACCATGGCATACCGTCCTGTCGATGCGAGTTAATTTCGCTAGGAACAACGCCGAGCGCTAGGAACAACGCAGAACCTGAACGTTCAATATTGAACAGACGGACTGACCGCGCTCGATTTAGATTTTTAGACCACCGAGGCGGGCATGCGAGAAAATACCGAACGCTGGAAGCAACTATGCGAACTGGCCGCTAAGGAACAAGACCCGCGACGGCTGCTCGAACTCACGCGGGAGATTAACGATTTGCTCTTGGGCAAGCAGCGTCGGTTGGAACGGCCTTACGATAAGCCTTCCGCGCAAAACGAGTAATTCGTACTACAGAACGTACCCGATTGATTTCCAACATTTATTTTTGTTAGCGTGAAGTTCTTCGCGGTGCCTTCCAGCTTTGTTGCTGCCACCTCAACGAGGTGACGCCATGCCAATGTGGGTTGTAGTCTGCGCAAATTGTAAGTCTGAATTCCAACGCACTCAATTCAGCGATGTAGGAATGTCCCGGCTTCTCTTGCCTGAAAAACCGATCATTCCGATTGGCCGAAAATGCGTGTGCCCGAACTGCGGATTCGCGGGCCTTTATCAGCGCACGGACTTACTTTACCGCACCGTCTAGTCCTTTCTTGGGTGTCGTAGCACTCTTGTCGGCTTCGACATGAACTTCAACCTCAGTACCCTCTTTGAACTTCACCTCGTTGCCGTCTTGGTCGGTCAATGTGTTCTCGATTCGAATTTCTTGATAAAGCGGTTCGGCACCGTGGATGTTTATTTGCGCCTTCTCGGGATCGCGAGGGTCTGCAGGCGTAAGAATCTTTTCCACAGTTCCGGGTCTCGTGGTTCTAGCGACATTGCAATCCTCCGAATCCTTCTTATCGACGCGGTCATTGTCGGTAGCCAGGCCTCTTCCTCAGCGGTGCGAGCGTTTGAAACTCATGGGCGCTCGCCCAGCGCTCGACACAACGTGTGTGTAACGGCACAAGAGATTCTCCCAGCGCCGTCCTCGCGACAAAGGTTCGGCCATTGATCGGAGTCACTGGATCGTGGCTGTCCTTGCACTGATGGCACGTCGGTTTTCGATACGCGTCCCGCTTCAGTACAGACAGCGCAGTCAGCGTGCGGACAATCTCTTTGCGTTCTGAATCTTCCAAATTGATTTTGATTACACGCTGGCCGATGGCGTTTTGCGCCGCCTCGATGCGCGTGGGAAGAAACATGGGATCAGTTTCCAGCACTGCGGCTTCGTAAAACTTCAGCCATTCATACTGGTCATTCATCACCGCCTCCTTTCCGGTGGGCCGGGGAAAGGTAAATAGGAGCGGTTGGATTCTGAATCTTAGCGCTGAAGCGGGAGAACGCAAGAAGAGTTTAGGTACGATACCGTACAGTAAAAGACGCTACTAAAGTTGGCTGGCACCAACTCCGAGAAGATTTCTAGCGTGAACTAGAATCACTTCGCCCCCCGTGTCCTTCGGCACGACGGCATGAAAACCAATGGCTTGGGCCTGCTCTTTGACAACGGAGTCCGCGTGGGATGTGTAGAGGATAAGCGGAACTGTCGGTAGGATTTTCTTCAGAACTTGTGCCGCTTCCAGTCCGTTCATTTCTGGCATCGACATGTCCAGGACGACTAAGTCTGGCCGAAGCTTGGCGGCTTGATCGATTGCTTCTTTCCCGTTGACGGCTTCTCCACAAACGACAAACTGATCCGAAGCCTCAATCATCCGCCTCAATGCTCTTCTGATCAGGTCACTGTCATCAACGATAAGAATGGATTTCGGCATCACCCCTCGCGTCGAGGTGACAGCCAGAAAGCTGGAGAGCACCACTCAAAGGATCGATCTGTACGGTAGCGTACGCTAACCGCGATCTAAGGTTCTATCGGGTTCTTGTTGTAGGCCGAATGCGTTCAAAAAGAGTATGATCTGGTCGTCTCACTAGCACATCTCTGCCAACAACCCAAACTCCGGCAGTCCTTTGCGAATGATGATTCCAGTCGCAAAGGAAGTGCCATGTCTCGCACGTCTAAACCAACAAGCAATAAACCCCCTCCCGACTTGTATAAGAACATGCTGGGAGGCCAGCCTTTAAAGAACAAGCTACTACTCGCGCTCCCCAAGAACGAACGCGCCATATTATTTTCCGCGCTTGCATTTCTACTGCTTCCCGTGGGCACGAAGTTGTCTGAAAGGGGCGCGACAATTAAGTTCGGCTACTTCTTGAATGACGGGTTGGCGTCGGTGCTCAACGTCATGGAAAGCGAGAAGAGTATCGAGGTCGGACTGTGCGGTAGCGAGGGCTTCGTCGGGCTACCTCTAACGGTGGGCTTCACGACCAGTCCCTCGCAGACCATTATGCAGATCGGTGGAGGCGGATTTAAGATCAGTGCCGTCGACCTGTCGTTTGTCCTACGTCGGTGTCCAAACCTGACTATGGCTCTGGCACGTTTCTCGCAGGAAATGGGTACTCAGGCGGCCCAGGTAGCAGCTTGCAACCGCCTTCACGGAATGGAAGAACGCCTTGCGAGATGGCTTCTCATGTCCCAAGACCGCATCGATGGTAACGTCGTGCCACTAACGCAGGATTATCTGTCCCACATGCTTGGCACCCGAAGAGCGAGCGTCACAGTTGCCGCTGGAATGCTTCAAAAAGCTGGTTTGATTACGTTCAAACGCGGAGAAGTAACAATCGAGGATCGAAGTCGATTGGAGGCATCCTCGTGCGAGTGCTACTCGGTGCTCACGGAGCAAATCAAGAAGTGGCAATCCGAAACCAATTAGCACCGACTATTGTCATATTCGCCAGTCGCGGTCTTCGCAGTCCTTCGGCTTGGGGGGAGGCTTGGCCGCCGTGGCCGGACTCGGACACTTTCCAATGTCAATGATCCCTGTCCGTTTGCGACGCTTTCTGTTTGGCGAAACGAACCCGGTCACAAACCGCACAACCGAAAGCACGGCAATTGTTCACTCGTGTTCACGTGAGTCGTTCAGTTGACTCAGAGCGCATCGTTGGGTTAAGACACTCGCTGAATGGCATGACCGATTTTACGAAATATCTGATGGGGCAAAAGGTAGACGGCGAAATTATTGTCATTTGCCCCTACTGCCACCGATCCGCTGTTCGGCGAGAAAACGTCCAGCTCATTTTCGTGCATGAGACAGGTCCGCCGAAAGCCAACGGTGTTCTCGAAACAATCCTGGATTCCTGCCCAAAACGCGAATCCGTCCCGCAGCTTTAGTACTCACGCAAACAAGCGAAAAGGTTATCTCCGTACGAGAAGCTCCGTATGTCAATGTGGGCGATTGGCGATACGATCTGCCGCAGTGTGGGGGCGTGTGGCGACAATCGTAATCGGATTTTTCGCGACGTTCGGAGTCGGGAGTTTGGCGGTCATCACGTTTTTCCTATATTTGACACCCGGCCCCAAGGGACCGTCTTTAGCGGTCTAGTGCTCGGGGGCTGTCAGACCGAACCCTGAATCGACGAATGTCGCGAGCGGGATCGCCCCAGTATCCTTTCGGGTCAATGTAGTCACTAGAGGGCATCGATCGCCAAGGCTGAAGTATGAAAACCCTTAGGTCACACCTATACGCATGGCTATCCGAGTCCTTGCGACTTGAAAGAGAATCTATATAATCGCTCTACGTCCCCTCGCTTATTGTCCCTGAGCAAGTACAAGAGTGTGTCGGAGCAACGACAGCCCCACTCTGCGCTAGCAACCTTTAATGAGGTTTGGGTCAGCACCGTCTGTCTGGTCAGTCAGTCCCTCCGACTCGGCGGCCTAAACAGGGAGGCCGTTTTGCAACTTTCGGCAGTGCGTATTCTGGTGGTGGATGATTTCGCGTTATTTAGACAATTCGTAGTTGAGCTGTTGGGAATGAGACCGGAAATGCAGGTCGTGGGCGAGGCGCGCGACGGACTGGAGGCTGTTCACAGGGCGGTCGAGTTGCGACCGGATGTGATTCTGCTAGACACCCACCTTCCCAACCTGAACGGAGTCGAGGTCGCTCGACAACTGCGGAGTCTTGCCCCCGAATCTAAAATCATCTTCTTGACGCATGAGTTTTCTGCCGACGTCGTGGAAGACGCTTTTCGGCAGGGCGCACGGGGCTATGTTACGAAAACTAGGGCACAGGCTGACCTTTTCGGCGCGGTGGAAGCAGTCACCTCGGGAAATACGTTTGTCAGCGACCCATAGCAACTACGAATTTCTTGCCTTGAAATTTGAGCGCCACCCGACTTCGAAGTTTGACGTTTCGCCTTTTTCAATTCGGCGTCTGTGCGACCTGGTCCCGGTTGTCCCTGAGTTCGGCCCTCCTGTCCCAGTTTGGTTGCTGCTGTTCTCGCCTTCGCATATTTTCACTTCATGAAAACCACGACAGTTTGTTCGCTTCTGCTTGTTCTTCTTTGCACAGCGGCCTCAGTATTTCCCACGCGAGCGTTCTCGCAGGCGGTGCCGGACACCGGTTGGCCAACCTATGGCCGCGATCCGGGCGGAATGCGGTATTCACCGCTGGCAGATATTAATCGCGACAACGTGAGCAAGCTCAAGGTTGCGTGGGTCTTCCACACCGGCGACGTGCAAAACAGCGCGGATGGCAGTAAACGAAGCGGATTTGAAACCACACCGATTCTCGTGGACGGGATGTTGTACATCACGACGGCGTTTAACCGCGTGATTGCGCTTGACCCGGCGACTGGTAGGCAGAAGTGGAGTTACGACCCAAAGATTGAGCGCACGCTGGACTATGGCGACGGGTTTGTCAACCGAGGCGCGACAGCTTGGGTCGACGCATCGCGCTCGGCTCGGCAAGCGTGCCGAACGCGAATTTTTGAAGCGACACATGATGCCAGGCTCATCGCGCTCGACGCGGCAAACGGCAAGCCCTGCACCGATTTCGGCAAAGGCGGAGAGATCAGCCTGCGCAGTGTTTCAGGATTCAGAGCGGGTTGGTACCACATGACTTCCCCGCCGGCGGCGATCGACGATGTCGTGATCGTGGGGTCGGCAATTAACGACAACAATCGTGTAGACATGCCTGCGGGTGTAGTTCGCGCTTTTGACGCACGAAGCGGAGCGCTGCGCTGGAGTTGGGACCCAATTCCTCCCAACTCCGCGCACAGCGACGCCGGAGAATCCGCGCAAAAATGGGAGACAGGTGCAGCCAACGCGTGGTCCATCATGGCTGTAGACCAGCAAAGAGACCTGGTCTTTGTTCCCACCGGCAGCGCCAGCCCGGACTACTACGGAGGCTTGCGGCCGGGCGATAACAAGTGGGCGAACTCCGTAGTGGCATTGCATGCGAAGACGGGAAAACTTGTGTGGGGCTTCCAGCTTGTGCACCACGATCTCTGGGACTACGACACGGGTTCCCCGCCGCTACTTGCGACATTGCTGCACGATCGAAAGCAGGTGCCGGTGGTGATTCAGGGCAACAAGACCGGATTGCTATTCGTGCTCAACCGCGACACCGGAGAACCGGTTTTTCCGGTGGAAGAGCGCGCCGTGCCGCAAAGTGACGTGCCGGGCGAGGTGGCATCGCCGACACAGCCCTTCCCCGTGGCCCCGCCACCGCTCGCGCCGCAACAACTTGCCTTGAACGAAATCTGGGGGCCAACGCCTGAAGATCGCGATGCTTGCCAGCAGGTGATTCAAAAACTTCGCAACGAAGGGATTTACACCCCGCCCAGTATTCAGGGGACGCTGGCGGTTCCGGGAAACCTCGGAGGCATGACGTGGAGCGGCTACGCATTCGATCCGCAGCACGGCTTGCTGTTTGTGAATACCAACAATCTGGTTGCTCGGATGCGTCTGATCCCGCGGGACAAAGTGCGCAGCGACAACGAAGATGGCGAGTATGGACCACAAACCGGATCGCCGTACGGAATGCTTCGCCGGTTTGTGCAGTCGCCATCCGACTTGCCCTGCAGCTCACCACCCTGGGGCACGCTGACCGCCGTGGACATGACGGAAGGCAAGATTCGCTGGCAAATTCCTCTGGGCTCAATGGAAGATTTCGGCGGCTCACACAAAGGAATTCCAGCAGGGTCGATCAGCCTTGGCGGACCCATTGTGACCGCCAGCGGATTGGTATTTATCGCCGGGACGACCGACTCCAGAATTCGGGCATTTGATGCGGAAACGGGGAAAACCCTGTGGACAGCGCAGTTGCCGGCAAGCGGGAATGCTACGCCTATGACGTACCGTTTGGGCTCAACTGGCAAACAGTATTTGGTGATCGCGGCGGGTGGGCATCCAAAGATCACGGAAGAAACCTTGAGCGATGCTCTGGTCGCCTTTGCGTTGCCCTAGCCTGGTGCTAACCATCGTGGCTCAAGCGAGCGAATCAGTTACGCGGTGATCGGACAAGTAATCTCACTCTGCTATCGAATCGGTTTGGAGAGGAGAAGGTCAAGGAATCGCCTATCCACCGCAAGGTTCGGAAAACAGAAGGAAAACAACAGTCGGATTTGTTTCCTGACGCCTGATGAAGAAACGCGACTCCGCGCGGCGATTCGCTCGAACCCCGAATCGGCGGAACACGAATCAGAGCTCGACTTAGCTTTACAAACTGGGTTTCGCCGGAGCTCCATGTACATCGATCTCGTCTGGGAAAACGTCGATCTCAATGCTCGAATCGCAATTATCCCGGAAACGACAAACGACGATCAAGTCGTCGTCCCCCTGAATGACGTCGCGATGAAAGCACTCGCCATTTTTCGAGCACGCGGAGGCTGCTGGCGAGTCGTAAGAAACGCGGCCGCCAGAACCCTAACTGTAAATCCTCATTGGTTTCTGCCAGCATTACGGCAAGCTGGGATCACGAACTTCCGGTGGCTTGACTGCCGTCATACGTACGCGAGGCGCTTACGACAGACGAGAACACCGCTTGGAAACATCGCAGAGTTACTGGGACACCGCGGCCTTGCGATGACGAATCGATACGCACACCTGAGCATCAGCAACTTACACGAAGCTGTTTCTCGGATTCGAATAGCACTACCGTAGCACCAGAGTAAATTCCTGTTCGCGAGCCCAATTCGTATGTTAACTAAACTTCGCCGTATGGTAGGTTTGTGACGACGGAGGCGAAAAGGGTCCGGTGATCTTCACGGCCTTCAAAGCCGTTGATTCGGCCCTTCGCGGGTCGAATGGTGGGTTCGACTCCCACACGCTTCCGCCAATCCTTTATTTACGCTGTCTTCGTCGCTGAAGTTGAATCCAATTCACAGTCTGAATCCAATTGGCTGATGTTCTGGCCGATGCGCTGAGAGAACTTCTCAGACGCGACGCGCTCGGCGTCGCCAACGATGTGCGCATAGTGTTCCAGCGTCACTTTCGAATCCGCATGACGCATGAGTTTTGTGACGACGTGGATCGGCGTGCCGGATTCAAGCAACTCCGAAGTGACGCCGTGTCGGAAGCAGTGGATGCCGATGTGAACGCCTTTCGTGGTGACGATTCCTAAGTTGGCCATTGCCCGATGCACGCCGTACTTCACGACGTTGTCGGATAGGTAGGGTTTGCCCTTGGAGTTGGTGAATAGGTAGCCGTCCGCGTTCGGTACATAGTGCTTTTCGATCCAATCGCGCAAATGCTTCGCGAGAAGTTCGGGCATGTGAAGAGACGCGGCACTGTGGTCGCTCTTCGGAGTGGTTTCCTTACGAGTAGCGTAGTCTAGGGCGCCTGTGACGCTTAGAGATTTACGCTTGAAGTCGATGTTGCTGACTTTGAGCGCCGTCACCTCGCCAATGCGCAAGCCGCACAGAGCGGCGATCAGGAACATGAGTTTGAAGGGATAGGGCGCGACGTTGATGATTCGCGCAGCCGTGTCGGCGTCGAAGAAGAACTGTTCTGCTTTTGGTTTTTCATCGACGAGGAACTTAAGGTCTTTTCTTCTGACTTCGGGAACGACGTAATGGTAGCCGCGGCCAGTGTTGAGGATCGAGCTTAGAGTCACATAGACGTTGATGACAGTCTTCTTGCGGTTTGCCCGCCGCCCGACCGCAGTAACGAACGCCTGGTGCTCTCTCACGTCCAGCTCGTGCAAGGGCTTCTCTCCGAGAAGCGGGATAATGTAGGTTCGGATGTGCGAGAGCGCCGCCCGCGCACCGCTGAGTTTGTAGTTTGGAAGGATGTCCTTTTTCCATTCATTGGTCAGGTCGCTTACTGTCTTCCCAGTCTTGCGAACAGCTGACGGTTTGAGATTCGCCTCGGCCTTGGCCGTATTGTTGTACTGGTCAAGGTAAGGCTGAAGTGCGTCCCATGCGGCTCGCTCCGATGTTACCGTCGCATCGAAGGTGATCGTCCGCCTAGTCCGCTTGCCGGTGTCCGGGTTGACGTCGTACTCACGGTACGAACCAACCCAGCGATTGCCCCGCTGATAGACTTGCCCACGCTGAAAGCGTCGCCGTGGCACAACCGCTGCCTCTCTCGGCGATGATGACGTTACGGGCCGGGAGTCTACCACGAGTTGGGGCGCGGCAGACATTGCCTCAGTCGGCCAACGCGGCGGGAACCGCATCGCAATATTTACGGACAATGTGCTGTCGCCAGCCCGAGAGTGTTCCAAGGTGATGACCGCAACCCTTGCAGCGGACGCCCGGCCCCTCGATATCAGGAATGTAGCCCTGGGCGGCGGCTTGGAGGGGCGGGCTACCTCGGATCCATCAGGAAAGTCACTCAAAGTTACTCGGCGCAAGCGTAAGCGTGTTACCCGGCTATCTGGGGCCGAGAGGCAGCGCAGATGGCGCCAGAGGCACCGGGAAGCCCACAAAGCGCAACAGCGGGAGTACATGCGTCGCAAGCGCCGGACCCAGCGGGAGGCCGATGCTCTGGATGCGACCGCCCGTCGACATCGAGAGGATCAGGAGCTTCAGGAGCGCGTGGCCGCGGCGAACAAGGCGAGGCGCGAGCGCGAGGCCAGGAAGACCGAGGCGTTCCGTCTGGCGAAGGCTGCTGGCCTCGGCATGGAGGCTTGGCTCGAACTGCCAGACGCTGAGAACTGGACCGACCTGAAGGGCGAGCTTATCGCCCGGGACCGCTTGCGCAAAGAGGCCGCGGAGGTGTGGGAGCAATTCACCGGGGGGCGCGGCTATGACCTTTTTGGGAATCCAGTCGGTCGGCACAAGCCAGAGCCGCCACGGGAGCCGACCCCGTTAGAGGCATTTGAGGCCCGAAGAAAGGCAGCGTACGAGGCGCTGCCGCTCATACTTGAGAACGGGATGATCATCGACTGAGCTTTCGGAGGTCTCGCACCTTAGACGAAATTCGTGAATGTGGACGAGTCAACCTGACGATGAACCGTTTCAACCGGGGAATCGTCATCGATCTTGATACATGCCGATGAGTTCTGGAAGTTTTGTGGATACACGGCAAGGCACGGAGTTCCGGTCAAGACTGACTTGTAGAGGATGGCTTCGATGCCCGCATCCTGTACTATCCGCCCGAAGATCTGTGTTGGGGCGGGGACATCGAATGCTGTTGGCCAATCGCGCCATCGTTTGCCCTGCAACACTCCAACGAACACATCGGCCTTTCGAATAAGTTCAACGGTGATCCCATACCTCCTGCATTGAACAACTAGCCTGCTGGAGGCTTTAAAGTCTTTGACGAGGTCAACAAAAGGGGTGAGGTTTTTCGGATCTCGAATGTCTAGGACCGACTCTAATTTCCCACTTATTGAAACAACCGTGATTGAGGTCGCCTTAGTCAAAGCGAGTTCCTCAGGCTTGAGGTCACCGGGGGGTCCTTCTGTCCGTCCTAAGAGTTCACCTAAAGCAGTTGCCTTGTCGTTTGCTAGGTAGAGGCATGGAAAGACCGGGAATCGCGCTGGATCGATCGAGCCGATGTTGAAGCGCCCGCCCGGGTCCATAAGGCTTCCCTTAGCGCTCAGCGGCACAAGACAGTACTTATACTTGACGGCGCGTTGCCATCCCGAAAACTCAAATGGATGAGCATTCCCGCGCAGTGACGCCTTGAGCTCGTCGTAAATCTGGCTACGTAGATATTCAAGCTCTGAATAGTATTCCCAGTGACATCGCGTCTTGTGCTCGTGAAAATGCTTGTTCTTTGAAATGTCGGAGAGAAGGCCCGAATCGATTACCTCGCGCGCGTTCATCGCTCAACAGGTGCCTCATTTTCGCTTAGTGCATTCAAAATGAATCGGTTCAGCTTCTTAAATCGACCGACCCGAATCAGATCGCGGGGAGCGATATCACCCAAGAGCGGATTCGGGGTCTTGAACCATAGGACAGTCTTATGTTCGTTCTTGAAATACTGTGCCACTAACGAAAGGGCGACTGCCCACTCTCTGAGGCGTTCCTCCAATTCCCTAGGCATCTTTTGGTCGTAGCGCACAGACTGTAGTGAAACTCTCGAAGCCTGAGCCACGTCTCGTTTTCTAAATTCGAGAAGTTTCACCACTCGTTCGTAATTGGTATTTCCCTTAACAAAGATTGCTAGGGGATCGTCTTTCGGTACGGTATTGAACAACGGCGGTCCAGTCACAGTGTCACTCCTCAAGCTCTCAGCCATATTTCTTCCACATTTCTTCCACAAGTTTACCACGATCATTTGATGTAGGGAAGGGCACGTTTGGTGCAAGAACTGTATGTGTTACGTAGTCTTAAAGAGGAGTGTTTTTCGCCTTTTGGCAGTAGTGCGCACCTTCTTGCTACTATAAAAAACCCGTTCCTCTCCGAATCCATGTCGGGGGGTTCCATGCTCAAGTCAGAATTACTCGCCGCGATCCAGCGCGAGATTCACAGCCACGATTTTTCCCACTTCGTTGATGAGCCCCCGAGCATTGCCGAGGGTGGCAAAGGCGTCGTTGTACCTGGTTGTCCAAGGTGCCGAGTCCGAATCCACACGATGAGTCAGTTCCTCGATCATTTGGCGAATGACGCGATGCCAGCGCTGGTCGAGCGGCTTGCGCAAACGAATGGAGTATCTGTTTCTTGAGGATTTCGAGGGCTTTCTCTGAGACCTGGGCCAATTTCGCTTGTCCGGTAACGGCGGTGGTTTCAATAGGTCGATGCAACACTGAACTCGAATCCACAAAGCCCTGAAAACAAACGCTAAAATCGCTCGCTAGGGTTAGATCAGGCGGAACGCCACCCTGGCTAGGTTTTGACCGAGTACAGCAAAACGGATCGGTTGCACAGGGAAAGTGTTGTCGGATCAAATGATCCGATGGTGTTGCGTCGACCGTCTGAGCCGACCGCGTTTATCAAGCACTGGGTTAGTCTTCGCTGAATGGCAACTCGGAAAAAAGTGCATTGATGTACCGCTCGGGGGCTGCGACAAAACGGCTGACAAGTTGGAAGGGCTGACTTTCGCGGTAATCGATTTGACGGATTGAGCCGTCATCGAAGGAAAGGATTTGGGCACCCGGATATGCCAATAATATGGGAGAGTGCGTAGCGATCACGAACTGAATGTTGTCGTTGCCCTTCAACAAGTCATGGAGAAGTACCAGGAAACTTAGTTGGCGCTGAGGAGATAACGCAGCCTCGGGCTCATCCATGAGGTAAAGACCAGAACGAGTGAAACGGTTCTGCAATAACGAGAGAAACGATTCCCCGTGGGACTGATCATGTAAGCTCTTGTCTCCATAGCTTCCAGCCAGGCCAACTTGATCGACGTAACTCGCTACGTTGAAAAAACTTTCTGCTCTCAAATAGAAACCGCCGCCCGTTCTCTTTGTAAACGACAGCCTTAAAGCTTTGACCAGCGGTTCAATGCTGGTGACGCTATTGGTCGTCCTCGGGGAGAAATTGCGATTTCCGCCTTCGAGCCCGAAGCCGTAGTGCGCCGCGATTGCTTCCAGCAGCGTCGACTTACCAGTCCCGTTCTCGCCCACGAAAAAGCAAATGCGACTGGTGATTTCGAGCGTTTTTAGTGAAGCGATAGTCGGGATGTTGAAGGGGTATCGATCCGGTTGAGCGATCTTGTCGCCGAGAATCGAGATGTTTTTCAGACGCATCATTTCGATGCGAGTATTTTAGCCGCAAAGGAGGTTCAAGTCCCGATATGTCGCGTAGCCGTCCACTTGAACCAAAACTTCACATCTCCGCGAACGGCGTTTATCGGGACCTTGCTAGCAGCAATTGAAAGCACTTCACACTTTCGGTTCAACGATTTCAACTCGCGGGTGGTTTGAGGCTCGTCGGCAAGGGTGCTTGTAAGGTGGGAATTGGGCCGCTAGGTGGAGGAATTCCAATCCAACGCTTAGTATTCGCAACGCGGTCAATCTCGTCCTCAAGCTGTTCTAACCGCCTTGGAGCGCATGCGTAATCCACCACAGTCTTTTTTGCCGTTCCAACGCGCAACGACGTGATTACGGTTGGGAGGTCCGTGATAAACCAGGTCCTTCCTTTGCGGTCTTTACACGTCTCGTAGTTGTCTTGCAACGTGAGGTAATCAGTTTTCAAGAGATATGCAACCAGGTTCTCAACGACCTCGCGCGGAACGACAGCTCGCCGCTCCCCTGTGTACTGAACAAAGTCGGTTCCAACGAATCGAATGAAGCCGTCAGCGAAAATTTCGAGGGAATAGACTGGACATGTCCCAAGGCATGCTGTCCTCCGCAGTGTGACAACGGGCTCTCGCTCTTGAGCCAAAGCAGGACAAGCTAGAATTGTGAGGATGGATAGGGATAGAGCAAGTCGGAACGGCACCCAAAGCCCCCTGTAGCTTAGACACCGAAAAGAAGAAACTGGTGTCCGCCGGTCGACTGTACCTGGTAAGTCGGGTGGTCTCAATAGGTCGACGCAACACTTTCTTGCAGTTTACTCGCAGGAGTCTGAAAACCTAAAGTTTGTCGTGGGCGTTGATTTAAGCGCAGCGCTACTTTGTTCAGATCCGATTGGGAATAGTTGGTTAGGTCTGTGTTCTTCGGGAAGTATTGTCGTAAGAGCCCGTTGGTGTTTTCGTTCGAGCCGCGTTGCCAGGGGCTCTGCGGATCACAGAAGTAAACTTTCACATCCGTGGCCACCGTAAAGTCCTTGTGTTTAGCCATCTCCAGTCCCCGGTCCCAGGTCAGCGAGCGTCGCAGGGTAGCGGGAAGTTTCCGAACGTGTTTGCTCAATGCCCCCACAACCTCCGCCGTATCTCTGCTGGCCACCTTGATCAGCAGGACAAAGCGCGAATGGCGTTCCACCAAGGTCGCGATGTGACTGTTCCCTGAGCCGCGCAGGAGATCGCCCTCCCAGTGACCCGGAATGGCACGGTCCTCCACTTCCGCGGGCCTTTCGCGGATCGAGATGGCCTCAGGGATTTGACCGCGCCCGTCTTTAAAGATACGAGAGTGTTGCGACCGGCGTATGCGGCGCTTCGATCGCAAGTGGTCCAGGAGTTCCTTTTTCAGCGCTCCACGGGCTTGAATGAACAGGCTTCGGTAAATGGTCTCGTGGGACACATGCATGCTCTCATCATCGGGATACCAGGTTTTCAGCCAGCCGGAAATCTGCTTCGGCGACCAGTCCAGAATCAGTTTACTCGCAACGATGTTCTGCAACTTCAGGTTGATGGAAAGAAGGCAGCGCTTGGGCCGCAAGGCCGACTGCCAGGCTTCCCCGTCCGCTTGACTGGCTCGATACGCAGGACGGCCACCATGACGTGCGACCTCCCGGCTCACGGTCGATACCGCTCGCTCTAAACATTTGGCAATCTCACGGATCGACGAACCGGAAGCCAACCCACGAGAGATTTCCTCGCGCTCACGCAGCGTGAGCGCGAGGAGTGCACGCCGCCGAACGGCCGGAGCAATCCCACCGTGACGCGACACCAGACAACGAATAGAGGAATGTTCTTTGCCAAAGGCACGACCGATCTCATGCAACGTTTGCCCGGCCTTCCAACGACGCCACACGTCGATCTTCTGCTCCGCGGAAAGCCCAAGCCGTTTCTCTAGCTTCATAAACACCACCTTTGAAAACAGCCTTATACCAGATGGTGTTGCATCGACCGTTTGAACCGGCACGGGTAACCGGAGAAAACCCGCGATTCGAGTCTCAGTTTCTGATAACGGCGTTAGTCGGGCTTAGGAAGTCTCGTTTCATGTCCGGTCACACGATTTGGAGTCGATTGCGCCTGCATGCTCGGACAAGTGATCAACATTGCGTTTGCTTGGGATTGGAGCAATGTCCTACGAAGGAAATGGAATGGGATCGCGGCTGTTCTCCCCTCGACCGACTTAACGCAGGATAAAGATTGCGTATCAGGTGCAAGACGCCACGATCCCTTGTTGGAAGGATACTGGCGACCCAAAATGACTGTCGTTGCGCCGGAGCAATGTCCTACACCCAAATGAAAATTCTATTCTCCCCGTCATGGCACTCGAATCCGGCTGCTAGGTCCTTCCATGAGAAGGCCGATTGATGTCAAGGCACACTTTTTCTTTCTTCTTTCCGTGAGTCTGTTTCCAGTCAGCCAAGCCGCCTCTGTCGCCATCCTTCCATCCGCACTGTTTTGTGAGCGATATTTGCTCGGTGCAAGTTGGGTGTTCTCGTTTCAGTAGGTGCTGCTACCTGATAATCGACCTCTCTTCCCACCGTTTCGGTGAGAGTCGGGCCCCAGGACTTAGTCGCAGTCACCTGGACTCGGCGGTCGAGCTCGGCTGTCCGGATCGAAACTCTCTAAGCCACTGCCCGCATCGCTTTCTGGCTATTGCGCAATGGTTCGTACACCTCTCCGCTTACCCACAACCGATGCAGCAGTACCGCCAACTTTCGAGCCACGGCAACCACCGCTCGTTTCTTGGCATTTTTTCCACCTCGCTCCGCAAGCTTTAGTCCCCATCTCCGTAGATCACTATCTTCTCCAAAAGGCCCCAGAATGTAGTGTGCTCCTTGCACCATCATCGTTCGCAGATATCGGTCTCCTTCTTTGCTGATACCCTTCTGGGGTTCGCTCTCCCCGGAGTTCCTCCGGCCAGGTCTCAATCCTAGAAAACAACCTACCTCGCGACTCTTCAGAAACCGGTGGGGGTCCTCGATCGTCAGGACATAGGTCAGCGCGATCTGCGTTCCTACACCCTTCACCTGCTTGAGCAAGGACACTTGCGGATACACTTCCTTGGCGATTTTCTCCATCCGTTCGTCGTATTCCTTGACGCGTTCGTTCAGCGATTCGATTTCTTTGAGCAGCGGCTCCAGAACCTCACGCAACTCCGCGTTCAATTCCGCGGCCAGCTCCCGGTTCACCTGCTGCGTGCCACATTTGGGCAGCCGTTGGCCATACGATTTCACCAACCCGCGTACTGCATTCACCAACGCCGTTCGAGCACTCACCAGTTCGGCTCGCGCCCGGATCACCGTCAGATGGATTTGCGCCTTGGCACTGCGATGGCGCACCGGCCCCAACAGTTCGGGATCGATTCGCGCCAGCCGTGCCAGTGTCCGCGCATCGTGTCGATCATCTTTTCGATTGCTCTTGGTGATCAATTCCACTTTTTGCGCGTGCGCCACGATCCGTTTGTGTCCCAGCTCCGCTAACAGCCGGCTCACCCATGGCGAATGTGTTCCAGTCTCCATGGCGATGAGGCTTCGCGGTATCTTTCCAAACGTCTGCTTCATCGCTTCGGGTGTCGTCGCTACTTTTTGTTCCAGAAGGATTTTCCCTGCTTCATCCAAGACACAATAGAACGACCAGCGATCTCCTAGATCCACACCGATCGTTAGCTTTTGCTCCTTCAAAATTTCGTTTCTAAATACCTGCATAGTGCTAATCTTTTTCATAGCCGGTCTCCTTTCATTGCGCCTTGAGCGCGTCATTCATTGGGAGCGTATCGCATCCCGCTGGAGACCGGCCTTCTCATCCCATCTGATAAGTCGGCACCGGTGCGTCCCGCTCAACGAAATTCGGGTACTACTTCGTCTTCCGGCGTATTACAGCGAATCACTCGACGTTCTTCCTTCCTCGGCCTTTTCTGTGAATCTTCGCCTTAACGGTTCGCAGTCGTTCGATGTCTTCGGGAGCCCACAACCGCACAGCGCGTCCGTTGCGAATTACGGGCTTTGGAGCTTTCACCTTGTTGCCAGCAATCGAGCGCTGGAGGGTGATTCTGTCGAAGCCCTACGGCTTTGGCGGCCTCAACGGTAGTCAGATTCACGCTACATATAGGGCGAAGGTCGCAATAGGGAATCGGGGAAGGGAAGGAAGCTGAATCCAATTGACTCCAATTGGAACAAGGCGGAAGCCGCAACGTCATCATTCGCCGCGACTTGGGAATCGAAAGTTTGGGTTCGACTCCCACACGCTTCCGCCAAACCCCTGATGATTCAATTGCCTTTGGAGCGCGTGGGGGTCGAAAAGTGACCAAAATACTCCTGGTTTTGTTCCCATTTTGTTCTCAGAAAGTGGGGTGAACCCCTAAGCCGGCACAAATTATTTGGGCACGCTTGGATCAGCTGACCCAAAACCCAAAAACGAGACAGTCGGAAAGTTGAAAACGGCGAGACGGATATGCTTCTCTGGACGAGCACGGAGGAGGAGGTATGCCGAGGAAAGGGCACAGCGAGGAGCAGGTTGTTTACGCCTTACGACAGATCGAAGGGGGCAAGAAGGTCAGCGAGGTCTGCAGGGAGATGGGAGTATCGCCGCAGGCCGTTTACCGATGGAAGCGTCGGTACGGGGGATTGGGATTGAACGAGGTGCGCGAGCTTCGGCAACTGCGGGAAGAGAATCGCAAACTGAAGGGAATTGTGGCGGATCTCACGTTAGACAAGCACATTTTGCAGGAAGTGCTCTCAAAAAAGGCTTGAAGCCCGTCAAGCGCCGGGAGCTGGTGCGTCAAGTACGCCAAGCGTATCAGCAGCCGTCGATGATGGGTCAACAATTACGGACACAGTCGCTGTTCTATTATTTCCGACTCGAAGATCAGATCCCCGAAGATCACCTACTCCGGGTAATCGGTCGCCACGTGAATCTCAGCTTTGTGCGAGAGCGGCTGAGGAGCTTCTATAGTTCGACTGGTCGCCCCTCGATTGACCCAGAAGTGTTGCTGCGCTTGCTGCTGGTGGGCTACCTCTATGGGATCACTAGCGAACGGCGGTTGCTGGAAGAAGTAAAGATGCATCTGGCCTATCGCTGGTTCACTCGGCTGGGATTTGAACAAGAGATTCCCGACGATTCGACGTTCTCCAAGAATCGGCACGGCCGATTCCGGCAGTGCGGTGTATTTCGAAAAGTATTTGAGGAGATCGTGCGGCGTTGTCTGGAGGCTGGCTTAGTAGAGGCCCGAAATCTAGCTGTGGACGGGACTCTGGTGGGCGCCAACGCCAGCAACCAAAGCCGAGTTCCACGTGAGAAATTGGTCGAGATGGCGCAGAACTCACGAACGGTTCAGGAATACCTGGCGGAACTGGAGCGGCAGAACCCCGTGGCCGATCCAGAAGAACGCCCTACTGCTCAGAAAATGGTGTCGAGCACTGATCCAGATGCTGCGTGGGCGGTCAAAAGCGGGCCAGCGACCCTCGGATACTACGACAACTATCTGGTAGACACGACGAGCCGAGTGATTTTGTCGGTCAATGCCACGCCGGCGCGCTTCCGCCAAGAAGTGCTGGCTGCTCGATGGATGCTCGAGCTCCTGGGCCAGTTTGGAGTTCGGCCACAGAATTTGGCTGCGGACAAGGCTTACGGAAGCGGCGAGTTCCTGGCGTGGCTGTTGGAGCAAAACATTCAGCCCCATATTCCCGTCATCGATCGCCGCCACCAAACACAGGGACATTTCACACGAGAGCAGTTCCGTTACGAGCCCAAGGAAAATGCCTACTACTGTCCAGAAGGAAAAGCACTGCGCTATCGCGGTCAATCGCGCAGCAGTCAGGGTTATCTGTATTGCTCGACAGAAGCGCAATGTCGCGGGTGTCGGCAGAAGAAATTTATGTACCCCGGGTCTCTATCGAAAAGTATCTGTTCATTGGCAGGAGCCAGCGCGACAAACAGTTCGCCCGTTGGCAGGTACGCCTGAATATAAGCACTCTCAACGAGCGCGGTACAAGGTCGAGGCCCTGTTCTCGCTCACAAGCGGTTGCCACAACTCAGCACCGCGTGACAGACGTTGGAAGGAGGCAATCTCCGAAGACTCAAGGTCTTGAGGAAGCGCCGCAAGCGCTCCAAGAAAACTCTCGACGGGCCGCTTCCCGTTTCCGTCCACCTCAATTTTCAACAGACTCACATGGATTTGGAGCGCGGCCGCTGCCTCGGCGCGTCGGCGGTACCGGTGTTCACAGATCAGCAAAAATACGAGAACGCGACCGGACTGAAGACCTTGAATGACGGACAGCTGCCTACGTGGAATTCGATCGCTGTGCTTGGCGATAATGGAACCGACTACGCCCATGCCTTCGCGATCATGACTCTCGACGGTTCCTCGGCGAGCGTAAAGTACTACCAGGTTCCGGTCCTCGGAACGGCCTCTGAGCTGCTCGTGACCGACAGTGCCTGAAGGCAAGGTCGACGAAGTCGCCGCTAGAGTTTTTCGTGCAGGGAAGAGGCCGTGTGAGCTTAAACGAGCTCATCAAGCGATTACTTAGAAGAAAAACAACGCGAAATAGTGCTCCGTCCATTCGAGCCCTGCAGGAGACTCCGGCAGAACCGCCGGCTTCTTCGTTCTCTGCCGACGTGGATGACGTGGTTGAGATCCGAGCGCTTCATGAGCAGTGGGAGCACGTTATTTCGCATCCTTGCGCCTGCGGAGGCATGTGGCTCACTGAAGCCGAAAACGTTTCGGACCACCCAGATAGCATTCAAAGAATCATCGAAACGGTGCGTTGTCGCAAATGCGGCAGAACGCGCGATTTCAAATTCAGTTTGGCCTTAACGGGCGAGCCTGATATCGGGTTGCTTGCCATCGCTCGTGCCGGTCTCCGTGAGTACTCTGTTCCGAGAGCTAACCAGAAAACTAAAGCGGCGATCGTCGAATGGGACGGCGAGCTTTCGCCGTCGATGAAGATGCTGGCGGCAAAGCTTCGATCAGAGCATATTCCTGGAAAGCACTATTACCGCGGACAGCTCAGTCGACAATCTCCCTACGAATACAAAAACACGGCCGTTGAAGCGTTGTTTCCTTCGGACCTGCGATTTCTGATGAGACAAAGAATCGTGAATGGTACTGAAATCACTGCGATGAGGTGTAAAGGTCGTGACACGAGGGATGCATTTGCGGAATTTTTGCTTGGCCATCCGGTGGCCAAAAAATCTCAAGAGTATCTGAATGTTCTAAAAGCGCAGAATGATGCCTACCTTCAGGAGCAGATAAACGCCACAAGTCCTGTTCTGCTGGCGCGACTCCTCGCGACGAGAGGCGGCTTTTCCGCTCTGTCAGCCGCCGACCAGACAGCGATGAAAGAAGCCACCGGCAAGTTCATGCGCATTCCGGGCAAAAGTCTTTTGGAACCGGTTTTCAACGAAAGATATGGTCCTTGGCCCAACATTATTTGGTGAGTACGGCGTTGTTGGACGTGACATCGGATATCAATGTGGCGTTGTGGTTTGCGACCCACGATTGGAATTCAGGATCACCATCCAGAGAAGGCGTGAAACGAGTTGTCTACCGATTCGATACGCAACGGCTAGATCATTGTTGTGCTGAGTACAATGCGATCGCGAAAGAGGCTGCAATTGCGACCGGAATTGCTCCACCTCCGCCGTGTTTTCTAATAACGTTAGATGACATTCCTCAGAGTTTTGCTTGTCGTCCCGCGAGACAATCCGGTGGATCGATTTATGGACTGGATCAGTTATCCTTGATCGATCTTTTAGTCCGGGGAGAGGCCCTTCAGATTTTTGAGTTCTTGATCGACCTCGAAATGCCAGAGGTTGGAGGGCTGACATCCAGTTTTCTCGCTCCGGCTGATGACCCATTTTTGGAACTGGTCGAGGAATTTAAGAGTTCGCATCCCGGTTTGTGACTTGAAGCCGGAAGAGACGCTCCAGACATGGGGATACGCGATTGTTCAGAGCCAGGGCGGACAGGTTCAGTCGCCGCAAGGGGGAACGCTGAGCATCGCTCAGGTGCTCAATATGTTCGGACAAAAAGGCGGGGAACTCGTCACGGTCGTGCCGGCCAACGCAGGGCTGCTCGAATGGATTTTCAAGTTCCCGACGCAGGCGCCGGAAAGTCTGTTCTAGAAACCCTCCATCGAAGCCTCGATCATCGCCGGCGCCGGTATGGACCCAGGTGTTGCAACGCAGCTGCCCGTGTGCGGGTGTATGGCCGGGCGGGGCCTTTATATGAGGATAGGCCCCCGGTGGTCTAAATCCTTTATTTGTCTCGCTTTTCCGCTCCGACCGTCCGTCCTGCCTTCTGAACGCTTGCTTTAAAGTCCCGTATAAGTTACTCTAAACTAGTTAAGATACCGTATAAGGGACATTAAGATGGAAGACAGAAAATCGCCCCTGCCACTTCCTGCGAAACGGGCCTTGGATAAACTCAGTGCCGATATCCGGGACGCTCGCCGCCGCCGCCGCATTCCCATGGCGTTGATGGCGCAGCGCGCCGGCATCGGACGCATGACCCTGATAAGAATAGAGCGGGGCGATCCGACGGTTTCCATGGGCGCGTATGCCCGCGTCCTGTTCGTGCTTGGACTGACCGCGCGCCTAGACGAACTAGCGGATGCGACTCACGATGCTACGGGCCTTGCCGTCGAAGAGGAGCACCTGCCCAAGCGCATCCGGACATCGCGTAAGCCGAAGAGAACAACATGAGTGATACCGAAGCATTGGTCTATGTCGATCTCGCCGGGGCCCCCGCCCTGGTCGGCCGCCTGTGGTCGCGTGCCCCGAAAGGCAGGCCGAGCGCGACGTTCGAATATGACAAGACCTGGCTCGAACACCCCGAACGCTTCGCGCTTGAGCCGGCGCTGACGCTCGGCCCCGGGCCGCAACACACCGAAGCCGGCAAGGCGCTGTTCGGCGCGCTCGGCGATTCCGCACCCGACCGGTGGGGCCGCGTGCTCATGCAGCGCGCCGAACGCAAAGCGGCGCAGCAGCAAAACCGCCCCGCGCGCGCGGCGCGCGAAATAGATTTTCTCCTGATGGTTGACGACGAAGCCAGGCAGGGCGCGCTGCGTTTCGCGCAGCAGCCCGGCGGGCCTTTTCTCGCGCCCGCCGACGCCGAACGCATTCCGCCGGTGGTCAACCTGCCGCGATTGCTGGCAGCTTCGGAGCGCGTCGCGGACGATACCGATACCGCAGAAGATTTGCGCCTATTGCTGGCGCCAGGCTCCTCGCTCGGCGGCGCGCGGCCGAAAGCGGCCGTGCGCGAACGTGACGGCCAGCTGGCGATCGCAAAGTTTCCGCATAAGGACGACTACGCCGACGTCGAATTGTGGGAAGCGCTCAGTCTCAGACTGGCCAGAAACGCCGGCGTCAATGTTCCCGACAGCCGGATCGAAAACATAAACGGCAAAAACGTTCTGGTCGTCCGGCGGTTCGACAGAGCAGGGAATGCGCGCATTTCTTTTCTCTCCGCGATGAGCATGCTCGGCGCGAAGGACAATGAACAGCACAGCTACCTTGAAATCGCGGACGCCATTCGCCAGTACGGCGCGCAGCCGGACGCGGATCTGAAAGAACTCTGGACGCGGATCGTTTTCACGGTGCTGATTTCAAACACGGACGATCACCTGCGCAACCACGGTTTCCTCTACGACGGACCGCGTGGGTGGCGTCTCTCGCCCGCGTTCGATCTCAACCCCGTGCCAACCGACGTCAGAGACCGCATCCTGCACACATCGATCGGCGTCGACGATCCAACGGCTTCTCTTGAAATCGCCATGGCGGAGGCGGAGTATTTCGGGCTGTCGGCGGACGAAGCGAAGCGTACCGCCGGCGTCGTCGGCGCGGCCGTCGCCGGCTGGCGCAAAGAGGCCGGCGCTCTTGGGCTGAACAAAGCCGCGATTGATCGCATGGCTTCGGCGTTTGAACACGCAGACCTTGAGCGGGCGGTTAGGTTCAACGCGGGTTTGTACTAATTGAAGCGGCAGCGAACAACGAAAATTAATTGAAAAGGTTTGGATTACGATGGCCCGTCAAAAATTCAGCGCGGCAGAGCGGGAGGCCATATGGCTGGCGCACGAGAAAAAGTGTGCATATACGAGAGAGCTGATCGATGTGAGCAGCTTTCATATTGACCATATCGTTCCCGAAAATCTCGCGGATGATCCGCAGAAATTCGAAGAGACCAAAACTATTTTGAACCTGGGTGCGGCCTTTGAAGTTACAAGCTATGGCAATCTTCTGCCATGCAAGCCGGGCGCGAATGGGCAAAAGGGCTCGATCATCATGGAGCCAGCCGATTTTGGACTCATTCTGTGGCACCGCGTCGATCGCGAATACCAAAACCGCCGCGACGAATCGTGAAGCGGCTCTCGGACACCGAAATATCGCGTCGACAGCTATCGGATTTCAACGCTTTTTCTTTGTTTTGGCCCACCGAGCTTTTGCTGCTTTTCTGGCGAGCTCTTTCCTCTCTTCTACAGTGAGAGCAGCCATGCGTTTCTTTCCGCCTTTGCCACCGGCTGCTTTACCGCCCTTCCTACCCATTTCACGCATGACTTCAGAAATAAGATCGCGCCGCATAGCTCCATCTTAAGAAGAAAGGTCAGTAGCCGCCAGTCCTTTGCCCTTGACACAAAGATTTCGTTTTGCGAAACTCTATGCCACTTGCGCTACTGGCATGCATTCAGAACGATGTGATTGAGCCTTAACGGGGCGCGCTAGTGTTAGAAGCACCGACGCGCCCCTGACCAAAGTCGCCTGGATTAGAGGCAACGATGGCTGGAATAGAAACTATCGGGTTTGCCCATTGGGTGCAACCCGCCGATCCCTGGTTCGTCTCCGTCGCGCGCTCCATTCCGCAACGCGTCGCGCATCCGCCGCCGTAAGCCTGTCCGTTGGAATTCTTTGACCCCATGCGAGTCGGCACACGACGCCAGCGCAGACGTGTGTCCCGGCGCTTCGATCAACTGCCGGATTACAGCATTACCGTCGCGAGAAACAGAGGAGATTCCAATGCAAAAGGCCCATCCGTACGAAGCAATTCTTTTAGTGAATCGAGGGATTGATGACGCCGTCCGAGGATTGGAACGGCTCAAGCGTGCCAAAGATTCAGGATTGAACCCGGCGTACTTCGACGGAAAGTTCACGCTGTTTGAAACGCACCGTGAACTTCTCAACAGCTACTTCTGCAACAACGTCGAGGGCATCGAACTGCAGGACGAAGCACATTTTGCTAAGAGACACCGGGAACACGAGAAACGAATGTTGGACGAGGTGCAGGTCTATCAGGATGTGGAGGCGGTGGAAGAGAATCGACGCATTGAGGGTAGAGCGCCAATGGTGCGATTCCTAAGCTTTGAGGAGCAACAAGTATGGGAGCGGCAATATCCGAAGCCACCCCTGAATATGCGGGACGAACCACAACATCGGAAGGGAGAACAGGGATGAATCTCCGCCTCTTCCAGGAGCTCATGGATTTGAACTTAGCGTTTGAGCAGGTCATTCACGGCCTTCAACGCTTGGAGAAGGTGCGGCTCTTCAACGGCGAAATCATGCGGTACGCCCGCGCTGATGTCGAAAGCGCTCGGGTGGACGCGAACCGGGAATTCTTTGACAACTTCGACGACATTGTCGAAAACGGTGCAAGGTGGGCGTACAGGTTCCAGCGCGATTACAACAGGAAGATCAAAGATCCCGATGACATCTATCTCGAAATCAAAGACTCCGAGCAGAGACGCAAGAAAAAGGGATTGCCTCCGCGTCTGGTCATCCTGCCCGGTTGGGACATGTCCGACGAGGAACGCTACAACGAAGAGCAAGCCAAGAACCGAAAGCGTACCGGGAACAAGGGTCAAAAAACAGCTAAGAATCGTAAATCGAACGGCCCGAAGCCATCACGGGGGGCAGCGGACCGCCAACAAATGGATGCCGTACCGACGCCGGAAAAAGAGGCGACCAATGGCGAATCGTAAAGTACCCGCGACGCAAAAGACGCGCTTGCATTCTTCTGGACGGCTGTATCCCGGCGTCCAAGGCAAGGTTGTGGATTACATCAGTCATTCCATCAACGACGGAACGCTTTGCGTCAATGTTTGTTTCACGGACAAGACCCAGTTCTCGCTCCGTTTCGCCTGCGACATTTTCATCACCGTGGCCGACATGAGCGACTGGAAGACCGGAAATTACGAGATGATTCGCGAATACATGAAGCCGATTCCAAGATAGAGGCGGTCGAGGGTATCCGTAAAATCGTCCACCCGAAGGGTCCGAACCTTCTAGTACAAATCTCACTCGAAGGAACATCACATGAACGACCCAAGAATTAGCATCACCTCGATGCACCAGGTGCAAACCCGGAAGGAAACCCACGATAGCGCGAATCTCAAGCGTGGTTTGGTGACGCCAAACCCCCGTTTGGCGAAATGAGTCGCAGGTGGAGCGGCTAGGGTTGAGTTGGATAGCTTGCTTGGTAAAAATGCGCCCGGAGATTCAGGAAAATCCGGTTCCACGAGGGAGACGAAGCCCCACGCTCGCAAATCCAAGGGTGGGGCACCCGACACCGGTGGGGCGCGTTCAGAACCCCGGGCCGGCGAAGGGAAAGCGAGGAAAGCGGCGTTGAGCTACTCGATGGAAGTTACTCGAGCGAATCGTGTGGGCCAGGCGTCAGGTAGCAAAGGTAGGCGGCGAGGATTTGCGCCGACTACTGCGACAATCGCCAGCGTGCTTAGGATTGCGGTTAGCATCAGCTAATTTCTGACCTTGCCGCGCAGCTGGAACCACGTGACGGCGATGATCAGCCCGTAAGCGATAATTCCTGCGACAAGTTCCATTCATCTATTTTGTCCCGGTTAATGGGCCGCGCAATACGGTTTTTACCCTACATACTCCCGTCAATACGGGGTTTCATCGATCCGCAGGTGCAGGTGAGATGGTTATTGATGGATCGCGGTATCCGCTGTTGTAGGCTTTTCTGAGACTTGAGCCGGTGATGGGAGATCCGTGGCCTCCCAGCCTCCGCCAAGCGCGATGATGAGCTGGACTTCGGACGTCATGCGCTGGGTCTGCAGGTTGACCAGTGATTGCTGATCGGCGAGCAAAGTGTTCTGCGCTGTGAGGACATCGATGTACGGGTCGATACCGGTCTGATATCGATCGTATTCAAGGTCGAAAAATTGTTGCGCGGATGCGACGGCTTCTTTTTGTTTGTCGGTTTGCTGCGAGAGAATCCGTTCGGCCGCGAGGAAGTCTTCGACCTGCTGGAACGCGGTGAGGACAGTCTGGCGATAACCGGCGACGTCGGCGTTGTAGAGCGCGACAAACTGGTGGATCGTGGCGCGGCGAAGGCCGGCGTCGAAGATGGTCTCGGACAAGGATGTGCCGATCGACCAGAAGCGGCTGGGCCACGCCAGCCAGCTTGTGAATGCGGAGGATTCGAAGCCGCCGTTGGCCGACAGCGTGACGTTCGGATAGTAGGCAGCGTAGGCGATACCGATCTGGGCGTTCGCTTCGGCCATAGTGCGTTCGGCGGCAGAAACGTCGGGGCGGCGCTCGAGCAGATGCGAAGGCACCCCGAGCGGAATGGGCGGCGGGACGGAGTCGAGAATTTTAGTTGGGATCGATACTTCGGATGGAGTCTTTCCAATCAGTACCGCGACGGCGTGTTCGAATTGTGCGCGGTTGAGACGAACGGCGATCGCCGCGGCTTCGGCGCTCTGAAGGGCGGTCTGCGCTTCGACGAGCGAGATTTTGTCTCCCACGCCGGTGTCGTACTGCGCTTGTGCGTAGTCGACGGTTTTTTGATCGGCGGCGACGGTGTCGTCGAAGAGTTTTTGCAGCGCGTCCTGGCCGCGAATCTCAAATATGAATTGAGCTAGACTCGATTGCTGGGAGAGGCGCGTGTTCGCAAGATCGGCGGCGCTTACTTGAGCGGCGTAGCGAGCCTGGTTCACGGTGTTGCGGACTTTGCCCCAGAGATCGGGCTCCCACGCGACATCGCCCGGTAAAGCAAAAAGATTTACGGCGGAGACCGATGGCGCAGTCCCGCCGGTTGCGTTGCTTCCACCGACGACGTTGGCGGAAGAACGCGAGCGGCTGATCGCGGGGGTAGTCGAGATCGTGGGGAAAAACTGCGAGCGGGCCTGCTGGACGATGGCGCGAGCGGCCATATAGTTCTGGTAGGCCTGCGCGATGTTCTGGTTGCTGGAGTCGAGCTGTTCTTCGAGGGCGTTCAGCTCGGAGTCGTTGAAAACTTCCCACCATTTGCCGCGGAGCATAGCTGCTTGCGAGTCGGCGACTTTCCAGACTTGTTCATTAGGGAAATTCGCAGGGTCTTCTTTGTATGTCGTGGGAACAGGCGCGGCAGGCCGGTGATATTTAGGGCCGACGGTGCAGCCCGCGAAAAAAGCGGCAGTGGATAACGCTGCAGATAGGAATGCCAAAGAGCGCGTGTTGTTCGCCGATAAAATCTGTCGAAGTCGAGGCGGTCGCATAGGCAGACGGTAGAGTCGCAGTTTCCTTTCAGCTCGCGTGTTCGGTCGCACCGGGCACAGTGTCGTAGTCCTTGCCGGCGAGCCACAAGCGGAGCCGATCCATATAGAGATAAACCACCGGGGTCGTGTAGAGAGTCAGCATCTGGCTGACGATGAGCCCGCCGACGATCGTAATGCCGAGAGGGCGCCGAAGTTCGGAGCCGGTTCCCGTGCCGAAGGCTAGGGGGAGAGCGCCGAACAGTGCGGCCATCGTCGTCATGAGAATCGGCCGGAAGCGAAGCATGCATGCTTCGAAAATCGAATCGCGCGTGGACTTGTGTTCCTGGCGCTCGGCCATCAGGGCGAAGTCGATCATCATGATGGCGTTTTTCTTGACGATGCCGATTAGGAGAATGATGCCGATGATCGAGATCACATTGAGGTCGATCTTAAAGAGCAGCAAAGCGAGGATCGCCCCGACGCTCGCCGATGGAAGCGTGGAGATGATGGTGATTGGATGCGCCAGGCTTTCGTAAAGAATGCCGAGGACGATATAGACGGCGAGAAGGGCTGTGATGACGAGGATGGGTTCGGTGCTTAGAGATTGTTGATAGGCCTGCAGGGTTCCCGAGAACGAGCCGCGGACGGTGCTTGGCGCGCCGAGGCGGATTTTCATTTGCTCGATGGCGGCGGTAGCCTGGCTCAGGGAAACGTTGGGCGCGAGATTGAAAGAAACAGTGACGGAAGGGAACAGGCCGGAATGATTGATGGCGAGTGCGGTCGTGCTGGGCCGACTGGTGGCGATGGCGGCCAGCGGCACGTTGCCGGCCTTCGATGTATTCAGATAAATGTTGCGGAGGCCTTCCGGGCTCTGCCAAAACTGAGGGGCAACTTCGAGGACGACGTAATATTGGTTGAGCTGCGTGTAGATAATCGAGACTTCGGACTGGCCGAAGGCGGAGTACAGCGTGGAATTGAGTGCTTGCGGTGTGACGCCGAGCCTGGCGGCTGTCAGCCGATCATAGTTGAGGACCTCGTCGAGGCCGCCATTCTGCTGATCGGAGTTAACGTCCTGGAGCCCCGGAAGCTTGCGGATTTCGGCCAGCAGGATGGGGCCCCAGTGGACGAGGTCCTGCACGGTGTCGGATTGAATGGTGTACTGATACTGGGCATTGCTGCCGCGACCGCCGATTCTGAGGTCTTGCGCGGCCTGCAAAAACGCTGAAGCAACCGGCAGGGAATTCATTTTCGGTCGTAGCCGGTTGATGACGTTCGACGCGCTGATTTTGCGTTCGTTCAGAGGCTTGAGCGCCGCATAGAGAAAGCCCGTGTTGGTTGCGCCGTTTCCACCTGTAAAACCGATGATGTTCTGAACCGCAGGGTCGGCCTTGACCACGGCAACAAGCTTCTGCACGGAGTTGTTCATTACGCTGAATGAAGCGTCTTGAGGCCCCTGCATGCCGCCGACGACGGCGCCGGTGTCTTGCTGTGGGAAGAAGCCCTTTGGAATTTTGTAGATGAGGAAGACGTTCAAGCCGATGGTGACGAGGAGGACCACGAGCGTCAGGCCCGGATTGTTGAGAACCCAGGTCAAGGAATGACGATAAAAATTGAGAACCGATTCGAAAAATCGCTCGCTCGACTGATACAGCTTGCCGTGTTTTTCCTTGCTGTGCTCTTTCAGGAGGTGGGCGCACATGGCCGGCGTGGTCGTTAGAGAGATGACCATGGAGACGGCGATTGCGGTCGAAAGTGTTACCGCGAATTCGCGAAACAGGCGGCCGACAATGCCGCCCATCAACAGAATCGGGATAAAGACGGCGATCAACGAAACGCTGATGGAGAAGACGGTGAAACCGATTTCCTGCGCGCCCTTGAGGGCGGCTTGTATGGGCTTCATTCCAGCTTCGAGGTGCCGGGAGATATTTTCCATGACGACGATTGCGTCATCGACGACGAAGCCGGTGGAAATCGTAAGAGCCATCAAGGAGAGATTGTCGAGGCTGTACCCACACAAATACATGACTGCAAATGTACCGATGAGGGAAACGGGGACGGCGACGCTGGGGATGAGCGTGACGCGGAAGTTGCGCAGGAACAGAAACACAACGAGGATGACGAGTATCACGGAGAGAATCAGCGAACGCTCAACGTCGTTGACCGAAGCACGAATGGTGGTCGTGCGATCGAGCACGATTTCGGAATCGATGCCCTGCGGAATCGTGGCCTTGATATAGGGGATCGCTGCGCGGATGCGGTTGACCGTCTGGATGATGTTGGCGCCCGGTTGGCGGAAGATAATGATCGGAATCGCGCGCTTGTCGTTGAGGTAGCCGGCCGCACGGATGTTCTGAACCGAGTCGGTGACCTCGGCGACATCGGCCAGACGAACCGCTGCGCCCTTGCTGTAGCCGATCACCAGCGATTTGTAGTCGTCGGCCTTGGAGATTTGGCCATTGGTGACGATGTCGGCCGTGATGAAGCCATTGGCAAATTGACCGCGAGGCCGGTCGGAATTCTGCAGGCCCAGAGCCGATTGCACCGTGGGCAACGTGAGGCCGTAGCTGTTGAGCTGAGTCGGGTTAACGTCGACACGAACCGAGGGGAGCGCGCCGCCGCCGACGGAAACCTGCCCTACACCGCTGACCTGCGAAAGCTTCTGCTCGATGACGGTGGAAGCGACATCGTATAGCTTGCCGGGATCATATTGATTTGACGTCAGCGCAAGAATCATGATCGGCGCGTCGGCCGGATTGACCTTGCGATAGGTCGGATTGGCAGGCAGGTTGGCGGGCAGATAGGTGCGCGCGGCGTTGATGGCGGCTTCCACGTCGCGGGCGGCGCCGTCGATGTCGCGATTGAGGTCGAACTGAAGTGTGATCGACGTAGTGCCGAGTGAGCTGGCCGAAGTCATTTCGGTAATTCCGGCGATGTGACCAAATTGACGCTCGAGCGGCGTGGCGATCGAAGACGCCATGATTTCGGCGCTCGCGCCCGGAAGGCTGGCGCCGACGGCGATGGTCGGGAAGTCCACTTGAGGGAGCGGCGAAACCGGCAGTACCACGAACGCGATCGCTCCCGCGATGGCGATCGCGATGGTGAGCAGCGTGGTCGCTACCGGCCGCTCAATGAATGTAGATGAGAGACTCATATGCCAGGAGCCGGATTCGCCTCGGAGATGGTCGGAGCTTCCGACTCGTCCTTGCGTTTACGCGAGAACCGCTGCGCGAGACGATCGAAGAAAATGTAGATGACGGGCGTGGTGTAGAGCGTGAGCACCTGGCTCAACAAGAGGCCGCCGACCATGGCTATGCCAAGAGGGCGGCGGAGTTCTGAGCCGTAGCCCGTGCCGAGAGCGAGCGGGATGCCGCCGAGCAACGCGGCCATCGTGGTCATCATGATGGGACGGAAGCGGAGAAGGCTCGCTTCGAAGATCGCGTCGCGGGAACTCTTGCCGTGCTTGCGCTCCGCCTCGAGCGCAAAATCGACGATCATGATGCCGTTTTTCTTGACGATACCGATCAGAAGAATGATGCCGATGATGGCGACGACGCTCAGGTCCTGCCGGAAGAGCATCAATGCCAGGAGGGCACCCACGCCCGCGGAAGGAAGAGTGGAAAGAATGGTGATGGGGTGAATAAAGCTTTCGTACAGAACGCCCAACACGATGTAGACGGTGACGAGAGCGGCCAGAATGAGCAGCGCCTCGTTAGACAGTGAGTTCTTGAATGAGGCGGCGGTCCCTTGAAACTCGCCTTCGACTGTCGGAGGCATGTTCAAGTCCTGCACAACTTTGTCGATTTCGGTGATGGCCGTGCCGAGCGCGGCGCGCGGAGCGAGGTTGAACGAAATCGTGACCGCGGGGAATTGACCTTGACGGTTGATGGAAAGCGGTGCGGTTGTGTTTTCGAAGCGGGTGAATGCGCTCAGAGGCACGGAGCCGCCTGAGGTTGAACTCTGCTGGCCGATTCCTGACGTGGTCGAGCTCGATTGAGCGTTGCCGACCGCTTTGATGCCACTGGTTTGGGCGCCGAGCAGATTGGCGGCGGGAGAGTAGAGGACGGAGGTTGTTGTGGCGTTCGATCCGGCCGATGCCGAGCCGGATGAAGCGAACGAGTTTGTCGCGCCGGGGCCGCTGGCGCCGGACGAAGCGTTCGACTGAATGTAAATATTGGAAAGATTCGACGGGTCGAGTTGAAACTGGGGCTGCGCTTCCAGGATCACGTGGTATTGGTTCAGCTGCGTGTACATCGTGCTGATCTGGCGCTGGCCGAATGCGTCGTAGAGCGTGCTGTCGATCGTAGAAGGCGCGATGCCCATACGCGAGGCAGTGATGCGATCGATCGCGAGAGAGACGGCTCGGCCGCCAGTTTGCTGATCGGTGGCGACATCCTCAAGCTGGGGCAATTGCTGAAGCTTTTGGACCAGACGATTGGCCCAATCGTTCAGCTCGTTCGCGTCGGGATCTTCGAGCGTGTATTGATATTGGGTGCGGCTGACGCGATCGTCGACCGTGATGTCTTGAACCGGCTGCATGTACATCGCGATTCCGGAGACGCTGCCGAGCTTCGATTGCAGCCTGCGGATGACGTCCGAGGCGTTGACGTCGCGATCGTCGAGACCTTTCAGATTGATGGAAATGCGGCCACTGTTGAGGGTCGTGTTCGTTCCATCAGCGCCGATGAACGAGGAAATGCTGGCCACGGCTGGATCCTGAAGGATCACGTTGGCAAGTTCCTGCTGCTTGGTGGTCATGGCATCGAACGAAATGGATTGCGGGGCTTGCGAAATGCCCTGGATCACGCCGGTGTCTTGAACCGGGAAGAAGCCCTTGGGGATCAGGATGTACAAGACCACCGTTAAGACGAGAGTGCCTAGGGCGACGAAGAGCGTGATGGTTTGATATTCGAGGACGACGTTCAGCGTGCGGCCGTAGAACGCGATCATGCGCTCGAACACTTTTTCGGAGGCACGATAGAAGCGTCCTTGCTGCGCTTCCGGGGTGTGGCGCAGGATGCGCGAGCACATCATCGGAGTCAGAGTCAGCGACACGGCGGCGGAAATTATGATGGTGACCGCGAGAGTGACCGCGAACTCGCGGAACAGGCGGCCGACCACATCGCCCATGAAGAGCAAGGGGATTAACACGGCGATGAGGGAAACCGTAAGGGACAGAATGGTGAAGCCGATCTGCTCCGCGCCTTTCAGAGCGGCCTCCATCGGCGAGTCGCCTTCTTCCAAATAGCGCGAGATATTTTCGATCATGACGATGGCGTCGTCGACGACGAAGCCAGTCGAAATGGTAAGGGCCATCAGGGATAGGTTGTCGAGACTGTAGCCGAGGCCGTACATCGCGCCAAAGGTGCCGACAAGAGAAAGAGGAACGGCGACGCTTGGAATGATCGTGGCGGAGAGATTTCTGAGGAACAGAAAGATGACCATGACGACGAGGCCGACGGTCAACATCAACTCAAACTCAACGTCGTTGACCGAAGCCTGAATGTTGGTTGTCAGGTCGGTGAGAATGGTCACGTTCACTGCCGCGGGCAAATTCGTTTCGAGTTGGGGAAGGAGCGTCTTGATCGCTTTAACGACGCGGATCGTGTTTGCGCCGGGCTGTCGCTGGACGTTCAGAATCACCGCAGGTGTTTTGTTCATCCACGCGGCTTGTTTTTGATTTTCGACGGAGTCGATGATGCTGGCGACGTCTTTCAGAAGGACGGGAGATCCGTTGCGATAGGCAACCACCACGTTGCGATAGTCGTCGCTGGTGGAGAGTTGATCGTTGGCGTCGATCTGATAGCCCTGCTGGGGGCCGTCGAAGTTGCCCTTTGCGGAATTGACGCTCGTCTGCGTGAGGGCGGTACGGAGCGCTTCCATGGTGATGCCGTAGGACGAGAGGGCGACCGGGTTGGCCTGGATGCGAACGGCGGGCTTTTGTCCGCCGCTGATGCTGACCAGACCAACGCCGCTGAGCTGTGAAATCTTGGGCGCCAGGCGCGTGTCCACGAGATCTTCGACTTGCGATAGAGGCATCGAACTCGAGGTTATGCCCAAAGTTAAGATCGGGGCGTCCGCCGGATTGGTCTTGTTATAGACCGGAGGCGTCGGCAAATCGGACGGAAGATAACTTTGCGAGGCGTTGATAGCCGACTGGACTTCTTCTTCGGCGACATCAATGTTCAGACTCAGCGCAAATTGAAGAACGATGACCGAGGTCGCACCAGAACTGGTAGACGTCATCTGGTTCAGACCTTGCAACTGGCCGAATTGACGCTCGAGCGGGGCCGTGACGGTGGTTGCCATCACATCGGGGCTCGCGCCGGGATAGAACGTCAGTACCTGGATGGTTGGATAGTCGACTTGAGGAAGCGCCGACACCGGAAGCTGGGTGTAGGCCACAAGCCCGACCAATAGAATTGCCGCCATCAGCAACGAGGTGGCGACCGGACGTTCGATAAATGGGCGTGAAGGGCTCACGGAGCGTTGTTCTCTGGGTTCGCGGACGCCGGAAGCGGGGTGCTGGAGATCTTGACCTGAGCTTTGTCTTGCAATTTCTCGAAGCTGCTATTGGCGACGACGTCGTCGGGCTTGATTCCCTGAACGGCGGTCTGGCCGCCGTCTTCGACGCCGGGCTTAATATTCTGCAGATGCGCTGAATTGTTCTGAATTAAGTAGACGAAGGCCAACGAGCCGTTGTGCTGGATCGCCGAAGTGGGGATCAGGGTGACGTTGTGAAGCGTGTTCACCAGCAAGCGGGTGTTGACGAACTGGTTGGGAAATAATTCGTATTTCTTATTGTCAAACTGTGCGCGCAATCGGACTGTGCCGGTCGTCGTGTCGATCTGATTGTCGACCGCGATCAGTTTGCCGGTGGTTATTTTTGTGAGTTGGGCGCGATCAAACACGTCGACGTTGAGCGGAGGGCCCTGGGCGATGTGAGGTTGTATCTGGCCGAGATAGTCTTCGGCGACGGTAAAGACGACAGTGATTGGTTGCAATTGCGTCACGACGACGAGCGGAGTGGTGCTGTTGGCTTGCACGACGTTGCCGGGATCGACCAGCCGCAAACCGACGCGGCCGTCGAACGGCGCGACCATGTGACAGTAGCTGAGCTGCACTTTGTCGAAATCCACCACGCCCTGGTCGTTCTTGACCGTTCCTTCGTTCTGCAGGGCTACTTTTTCCTGATCGTCGAGCGTTTGTTTCGCGATGGCATTGCGTGACCACGCTTGGCGGTAGCGGTTTAAATCCATGCGGGACTGCTCGAGGACGTGGGTGTCTTTTTCGAGCGTGCCTTCCGCTTGTTCGAGCTGCGCCTGATAAGTGCGCGGGTCGACGTCGATCAGCGGATCGCCTTTGCGGACGACCTGCGCTTCACGGTAGTGCACGGCGGCAATAAGACCGGAAACCTGGCTCGTGATCACGCTGGTGTAGACCGGCGTGACCGTGCCAATGGCGTTCAGGTAGACGCCGATGTCGCCTTGCTTCGCGGTAACGGTGTTGATCGTGACCGGGCCGCCGAAGCCTTTCTTCGACGTCTTCTGCTGTGCCGCTTGTGATTCGTCGTCATGTTTGCGAAACGCAAGGTAAAAGACGAACACCAGCACGAGTCCGATCGTGAGCCAGACCCACGCGCGAGACTTGGATCGGACAGGCCTATTCCCGCGCCCGTCAGTCTTCGAGTACGAAGAATCTGAAGAATAAGAATCGCCCATATTCATGTTCTTTTGTCGGCAGCGCCCCCGTGGTGTGCGAGCCTCGAAGGAGGGCCGTAGCCGTGAAAACAGTCCTTGTCTAGGTTCAAATCTTGAACCGCATTAGGAGTAAGGATGCCTGATTCGAGCTTAAGGTTCCACAAACGGAACAGATGTACGACGTTAGAGTCGGCTTTCGCGTTTCGTGGAGGATGGTGACGACAGGGCTACTTTGGGGGGGAAGCCAGGACGGGACGACGGTCTTGAAGTCGTTGAACAGGAAGGGGTAACGTTTTCCGGGGCCGGCGTTCGGTCGATGTTCGGTAATGGAACAAGTCGCGAAACGCCAGGGTGCGGACACTTGGCGACACCGGTCGCGTCGCTGATATTAGACAAGACTGGTCGTCGCCGTGCAGAACTTGCAGCGCCGCGCTTGTAGCGGAATCTCGCTCAGGCATTCGGCGCATTGGCGAGTGTTTGGGTCGGGAGTCTTTTTGACTTTGGACATCAGACGATTGATGGGCAGAACGACCAAGAAATAAACCGATGCCGCTGCGATCAGGAATGCCAAGAGCGCATTCAGCAAATCCCCGTACGAGAATTTGCTGCCGTTGATCGTAAAATTCATATTGGAAAAGTCAGGCAATTTTGCGACAGCACCAATCAAAGGCATCAGGAGATCTTTAACGACGGCGGTTACGAGCGCCGCAAAGGCGGCACCGATGACTACGCCGACCGCCAAGTCGACAACGTTTCCGCGTAAGAGAAATTGTTTGAATCCTCGCATGGCATTCTCCCCTCGAGAGTTTTGCGAAGTGTACCGCAACCTCGGTGCAGTTTTTATGGCGAGGAAGAATTCCGGGAGGATCGGCTTCGAATATTCTCCACGTCATTTGCTGGCGAGCGTCACATCCTCGCGGTCGCGCCTTGTTCGAAACTTGAGAAGTACTCGGGCGCGAGACAAGGTTTTCTGGCTGCCGTCCTTTTTCAGGGCGCGCACATCAGACCCTTAGGACCGGGATGGTGCGGAGACATGCCTAGTTGGATGCTGAGGTGTCCGAAATGCAGTTTTACGTTTTCGCACAGCAAGATTGCTTCGGAAATCCTTGAGCAGGCGCACCGGGATCCATTTCGCGTGGTGCCGCGACCGACGTTCGCTTCCGAAGGTGAAAAGAAGCGTTGCCCGAATTGCAAGAAACAGTCCGTGTTTCGGCCGTTTGAGTTGTTTTATGTTGACGATCGATCTGGCGGCGTTTGATTCACGCCTGAGTTGTCCCTGTCGAGATACTCCGCGTCCATCCCTAAGAGCCCGACAAGAATGCCTGCGCTACCAAAAGCTTCGTGAATCTATCCCTTGCGTGCTGTCCTTTTCGGTTTGCTGCGGAAGCCATTGAAGAGTGAAGATGCTGCTGCTGCGAATCGACTTGGCCGGCGCGAGGATGGCGGTGTAGCGACGGCGACGTTTGCAAATGCGAGTACAAGACATTTCAGGAGCGAGCGAATGAAAGACAGGACTGGGACGTCGACGGGCGGAGATGGTGCGAAAGGAAATTCCGGAGGATGCTCAAGGCGGAAATTCTTGGCGCAGGTGAGTGGCGGAGTTGCGGTTGTGAATCTGGCTGGCGCGCTAGGTGGTCATGCGGCGGCGGGAGCGGAACGAATTGGGTCGACTGCGACCGTGGGGACTTCAGCATCGCCTCAACTTGTGGTTCCCGATGCGCCTGGGAAGAAAACCGGCTGGGCTGTGGTTGGACTGGGAAGCTTGGCGATCAATCAAATCCTGCCGGCATTCGCGAAGTGCGAGAAGTCGCACGTCGTCGCGCTGGTGAGCGGGCATCCCGACAAGGCGAACAAGCTGGCGCTCCGCTACGGGGTCCGTTCGAAGAATATTTACAACTATCAGAACTATGACTCGATTCGCGACAACTCGGAAGTGGATGTGATCTATGTCGTCCTGCCGAATGGGATGCATGCGGAATACACGGTGAGAGGATTGCAGGCCGGGAAGCACGTCGTGAGCGAAAAGCCGATGGCTCGAACGCCTGGCGAGTGCCAGCAGATGATCGACGCTGGCACGAAAGCGAACCGCAAGCTGATGGTGGCGTATCGCTGCCGGTATGAGCCGTACAACAAGGAAGCGATTCGAATGGCGCGGTCGGGGGAATTGGGGAAAACGAAAGTCATCGTTTCGGAACACGGATTCAATATCGGCGATCCGAAGCAGTGGCGACTCAATCGCGAGCTGGCGGGAGGCGGTTCGCTGATGGATATAGGGATTTATGCGCTCAACGCGGCCCGATACTTGAGCGGGGAAGAGCCGACGGAGCTGACCGCGATGAGTTTCACGACGCCTGGAGACGTGCGATTCAAGGAAGTTGAAGAGACGATTAATTTTCAGCTGCGATTTCCTAGCGGCATTCTTGCGAACTGTTCGTCAAGCTACGGATATGATTCACAGAATCGGTATCGAGTTGTTGGCACGGACGGGTGGATGGAACTGGAGCCGGCGACGATTTACAGCAATCTGCGGATGCGCGTACACAAGAACAACTTGTTGGAAGAGGTACAGTTGCCGGTGCGCGATCATTTCGCGCTGGAGATGGATCACATGTCGGAATGCGTGATGGAAAACAAGGAGCCGCTCACTCCGGGCGAGGAAGGATTGCGCGATCTCACGATCATGATGAAGATCTACGAGGCAGCGAAGACGGGCGGAACGATCAGGTTGTAGGCACTGCCTCGCGTCGATTCGAGCTGCAAGCGCGATTCGATCGGCCCAACGCTACCGGGACGATCTACCAGAACGAAGCGCCTACTTGGGTTGGCCGCGGCGGAGAAGGGTGTTTTCGAGAAACAGGAATTCGATCCCAGTGCCCAGAAACGTGTCGATCGCTTCGCGAGGCGTGTTAACGATCGGTTGTCCCTTCACGTTGAAACTCGTGTTGAGAACCATTTCGCGTCCCGTTCGCTTGCCGACGGCTTTGAGCAGCGTGTGGAATTCGAGGTTGTCTTTCGTGGAAACGGTCTGCACGCGCGCTGAACCGTTCACGTGAGTGATCGCCGGGAGTTGCGCGCGGAATTGCGGGCGAACGTCGGCGGTCATGATCATATACGGCAATTCGAATCCCGTTGGCACTTCGAACCAATCCTGGACCTGTTCGAGCGAAACCGCTGGCGCAAAAGGACGAAAGGCCTCACGCATTTTGACCATGGCGTTGATGCGATCGCGCATCTCGGCGTGACCTGGATCGGCGAGGATACTCCGGTGACCGAGCGCGCGCGGGCCGAACTCCATCCGGCTGCGATACCAGCCTAGGACGCGGCCTTCCTGAATTAGCTTAGCGGCCTCGTCACAGGCTTCCTGAAGCGTCGCAAAGCGAGTGACGCTGACGCGATTCCCGGTTTCAGCGATCGCGTTGTCGATCTCTGCCTGGGTCGCCGCGGGCCCGTAAAACGGAACCGGGGAGCGATGATTTCGAACACCGCCATTGCGCGATCCGCGCCATAATGCGGCGCCCAGCGCTGTGCCGTCGTCGCCGGCGGCGGGTTGAACGTAGATTTCGTCGAAAATGCCGGACTGTAGAAGTCTGCCGTTGGCGGTGCAGTTCAGAGCAACGCCACCAGCCATGGCGAGCTTGCGCAGACCGGTCGCGCGGCCGAAATGACCGCAGATGTGCAGCAGGACTTTGTCGAGGCATTCCTGCAACGCCGCTGCGACGTCGCGATGGTCGTCGGTGATCTCGGAATCGGGCGTCCGCTTCGGGATCAAATGTTCTTCGAGGTAGCGCCGCGTTGCGCCATAGGTTTCGCGGTCATCCCGCTGCTCGTTGAGGCGCAAAATCGGAATCTTAATCGTGCCGTTGTCCAGCAGTTCGACGGCCTGTTCAAAAAAATGACGATAGCGGGCCGGATTGCCGTAAGGCGCGAGCCCCATGATTTTGTATTCGTCGGAGTTGAAATCGAATCCGAGATGCAGCGTGATCACCGAATACAAGATGCCGATGGAATCTTTCGCAGTGATTTCCTGAAGCTTTTCGATCTGGTTGCCCTGAGCGCGATATGCCGTGACGCTGTGCGCCTCGCCCATCCCGTCGAGCACAACGACGACGCACTGGTCCCAGCCCGAGGTGTAGTAAGCGCTGGCGGCGTGCGCCAGGTGATGATTGACCTGATGAACCTTGCCGGCGGGGAAGCCCGGGACATGCTGGTTCACTTCTGCCAGCAATCTTTCGCGTGAGAAGACCTGATCGTATTGTTCTGCGCTTGTCCGATCGAGCAGGAAAGCGGCGCGATACGGCGTGTAGTCAAAGCCGTGCGCGATTTCGTCGAGGTCATCGATCTTGATCCCGGCCGCGTTGAGGCAATAGTGGATGGCGCCGATAGGGAAGTCACCGGTGTGCTTCTTCCGGCTGAAGCGCTCCTCTGCGGCTCCCGCAATGACCTCGCCGTCGACGACCAGAACCGCGGCCGAATCGTGGCCCTGAGAGATGCGATATTCGCGTTCGTCCAGACCGGGCCAATGAGCCTTCTTGAATGGGATAGAGTTTTCAAAACCGCTGATACCCAACACTTTCGCCATGAGCCCGCGCGTTCCTTTCCAACCTTCACGATCCCGCCCACTTAGGCAGATCGACCAAAACCAACATAATGAAGCAATTTGTCTGCCTACTATTTTGCCCGAACCAACCTGGAAGTCTTTGGTGAGCTCGCGAACGGTTTCGTCCCAGATATTGCCGAGATCAAAGTTTTGAGGCAGAAACGCCCCCAAAATGGGGGCTTACATCGTCACCAACGGAGGCGCAGATCAGCCACAGCAACTACATCGATGACGCGCGTCTTTCATTGAATTTGTTACGTAGCCGAAAGGTGACGCATGAGCATGGGCGACCGTTTTCGTTGCACAAATTCGGCACCACATGTCCTTAAAAGGATACGGCACGTTATAGTACGAAGGACGTCACCCTGGGCGTCTTTATAACTACTCTATTTTCTTGCACATAAGGCGCGACAAAATTCACACCATCTTGGCAAAGGACATGCTTAACTATTAGGGCACCGCGGGGATGGTGTGAACATCGCCCGTTTTCACTCATTCCCGTCTCGGAACGTAGTAAAGTGAAGCTTGAACAATCATGACCGCACCTTCACCCGCAAAGGACTCGGCCACCGATCGTCGCACTTCGGTGCTCATCACCGAAGCGAGCAAGATGTACTGCGACTTGTTGAGCATGGCGTTTCTCGCGGTTCCCGAACGCTTTCATGTCGTTGCGACCGCTTCCACCGCCGCTGATATTTTGGCCCTGGTGCAGGAGCATCGCCCCACGGTTGCGATCATCAGCGACAATTTGGAAGACGGGCCGTTGGCTGGCGTAAGGATTTTGCCGGAAATTCGCAGAGCCAACCCTGAGACGCGGATTTTGCTGGCGATGGGTTCATCGGATCGCGAACTCGTGATCGAGGCATTTCGCTTTGGTGCGGACGGAGTATTTTGCCGGAACAGCTCGTTCGACCTGCTGTGCAAATCTGTTGCGGCTCTTTCGCAAGGCCAGATCTGGGCCAACGCCAAGGAATTGCGTTATGTGATGGAGGAGTTCACTCGAGCGCCGAAGCAGCGCAAGGTGGACCCGACGGTCGAAAATCGAATGACAAAGCGCGAGGGTGACGTGGTTCGCCTCGCCGTCGAAGGCCTTTCGAATCGCGAAATCGCGCGAGAACTCGGGCTCACTGAGCACACCGTGAAAAACTATCTTTTCCGGGTATTCGACAAGCTCGGCGTTTCAAACCGCGTAGAACTCGTCTTGTCCTGCCTGCGGCAGGAAGAGACCGCCCGCGAAGAAGCGGCCGTCGAGACGTAACTACTTTTTAGTGGTCTTGCGATCTCCCCGAATCGCGTGGACGCAACCCAAGGGAACCTTAAAGGCGATGAATCAAGACCAATTTGTGGAGTTGTTGAGCGACTGGTTTCGGGCAAACAAGCAGACATCGGACAAGCTGCAGATTACGGCAGACACCGAGCTTCTCGGTTCTGGCTTGCTGGATTCGTTCGACTTTCTCGACTTGATCGTCTTTATCGAATCGAAGACGGGTCGCAAGATCGACTTGTCGGTTGCCGACCCGAATCAGTTCTCGTTGGTTCGTGGACTGTGGAACCTGGCAACGGGAGGAGACGAAGCGGGTCCGACGCAACTCGGCTCCAACGGCAGCGCCGTGCCAATGAACGCCGCCTAAGCATTCGAACCGGAAGTTCCGCGGTACACAAATCCTTGCAAGTTGAGTTTTGGCGCCCTTAGTCCGCGGCGCGGCACGCTGCGCGGACGAGGTTGAGTTCCGCATTGAGCTCATTCTGACGCAGCGCTTCGATCCGATTGCACGCGCGTCCCACGGCATCCGAGAGCGCCACTCTGAAATCTTCCGCCAGCAAATCCGCGCTCAGCCGGAAGTCTTCCTTCGCCGACATATGGAAAAATGAGGCATACCCAACGGTTGCCTGGGTATTCTTCACCAGTTCGAACGAATATTCCCACGGCGTGTCGTCGGTCTTGCGTTCCGACCACTCGAGGAACCACTTGCCTTCCCAGTCGTAGTGCAGCGTATGAAAAAGAGCGATCGGAAATCCGTCTCGTCCAAGATTCTTCAGCCGAAGACCATCGAAGCCGATCGGCTGCAACGACTCCTGCAGTACCTGGCACATCGATCGAAAATCTGAGCTCGTGTTCAGGGCTTCGGTTGCGCGGCGAAGATTCACTTCTTCGGTTTCGATGCGGCGGCGGCGAGCCGTCGGCTTGAAGAGTTGCGCGAATTCCGGGTATCGCAAACGCTGCACCCCGATGCAGATACCGAGTAGCGCCGCGAAGAAGACCGGAACCAGAAGTTTTTCATCCAGCAGGATGGCCAGACTCGCGCACACAAAACCAGCGGTGACCGCATACAACACCATGACCGCGTGGCGGTGCGAAAGGCCTTGGCGAAGAAGCTTGTGATGGATGTGATCGGTGTCGCCGCGGAAGAGCGGATGTCCACGAAGCGACCGGCGCATAATCGCGAGCGTGACGTCGAGGATCGGCAATCCGAAGGCGAAGATCGGAACCGCGGTGCCCGCCGTCGCGGTGATGCTTTGTCCCGCACCCATGGCGAGCGCGCTCAGAAGAAACCCGATGAATAAGCTGCCAGAGTCGCCCATGAAAATACTTGCCGGGAATGAGTTGAAGGGCAGGAATCCACAAATCGCACCGATCAGCACCACGACGAGGTAGGTCACCAGTTGGTGATGGCCGATGATCGCAACAGCGAGAATGGAGATGGCGGAGATTAACGCCGAACCTGCCGCGAGCCCATCCAGTCCGTCGATCAAGTTGAAAGCGTTGGTGATCAACAAGACCCACAAGATCGTAAGCGGCAGGTCGATCGCTCGCCCGATCATTCCGCCGCCGAGCAACGTCTGAAAACAGTGAATCCCGAACCCGGCGCCATACAACAAAATCGCTGCCGTGGCCTCCACGGCGATTTTTGATTTTGGCTTCAGCGGCCTGATGTCGTCATAGGCCCCCATGAAGAAAATCAGCAAGACCGGGATCAAAATTCCCAAGTAACCCTTGGTGGAGATCGCAATGTGCAGATACCGAGCGATCGGAATGTAGGCGAGCGCGGCGGTCATAAACGTGACGCAAATCGCGATGCCTCCCAGTCGAGGTAAAGGCTTGGTGTGAGTGTGTCGTCCGTAGACTGGAGTGGCTTTCAGTCCGTACGCAATGGCGGTCGAGCGCACCCAGGCGGTAAGGAGCGCGGACATTGCGACGGAGCCTACGAGTAGAAGTGCGTAAAGCAGCATAAAGACGAGTCCAACATCAGGCGGACTGGGTGACCGCGCATTGAAGTTAGATGCGCGGAAGCCAAACCGCGGAACAGTACAGCACACGTGTCGGGCTACTATACCTGCGAAGCGCGACCCTTTGGTAGTGCCGAGGTGTTCGTGGCGGGTAAATTTTCGGTCGCAGTACTAGGACCGCCGGAGTTCTGCGGTTCGCCTTCATTTAACGCGAAAGCATCCTTGAGTCGCGGCCTGTCGATCTTTCCATTCGCGTTTTTCGGCAGGGCTTCGTAGGCCCTCCACCGCGCGGGCAGCATGTAGCTCGGCACGAGTTTTATCAGGTGATCGCGAAGTTCGATCACGGTCAATTTTTCGCCTTCGCGCACGACATAAGCGCAGCAGATCATGGAGCCGCCAAAGCTATCCGTGGGAATCGCGACCACCGCGCACTCCTGCAGCCTTCCCACCGAATTCATGGCGGTTTCGATCTCGCCGAGTTCTATCCGATAACCGCGCACCTTGATCTGCGTATCGGCGCGACCCACGAAATAGATCAGACCTTGTTCATCGCGCCACGCAAGATCGCCGGTGCGGTACAGACGACGCGAAGAATCCTGTTGGTCTCGAATAAATGCTGCATCGGTCTTTGCCGGGTCTCGCCAATATCCTGGACTCAGGCCTTTCCCGGCAATGTAGAGGTCACCAATTTCGCGGTCAGGTAGCGGCGCAAATTTTTCATCCAGCACCAGCAATTCTTCACCGTCGCATGGTGTGCCTATGGGGACTTGGGATTTCGGGTCTGTCGGGCACTCCTTCACGTCATAGTAGCTGCTGGCGATCGTCGCTTCCGTGGGGCCGTAAAGATTCGAAAACCGAACCTTGGGCAGCCGCTCCATCCAATAGATCAACGCCGGAGTGGGCAAGACTTCGCCACACCACAATACGCGGCGAAGAAGCGGAAAGTCGTTCGGTTGCACGGCGTTAAACTTCGACATGTAGTTCAACACCGACGGAACGGAGAACCATTGCGTCAGCTGCGATGTTCGAATGAACTCGGCAAGCTTGGGCGGCAGGACCACGGTATCACTCGGCACCAGATGTAACTGCGCCCCTGCCGTAATCGCGCCAAAAATGTCGAATGTCGAGAGGTCAAAGTGAAACGGAGTGTGACCTGAGAAGCGATCGGTGTGGTCGATTCCATAGTGCTTGAGGGCCCAGCCGACGAAGGTCGAAACGTTCGAATGGGTGATGACGACGCCCTTCGGTACCCCCGTTGATCCAGAGGTGAAAAGAATGTGCGACCCATCGTCCGCGTTGCGTTCTTGAGGCAAAGGATCGGACGAGGCCGAATCCACGTCAGCGCGCGTGAATAAAGGCGTGAAGTGCTTGCCTGTGCTTGGTTGTTCGTCGAGCCACCCAACGGCAATGCGAGAGCGAAGCGCGTCGTCGCTCAGCAATTCATCGAGCAGTGGAATGACGGGACCACCGGCAAGGATCAGTCGATTCTCGCAAGAGTCCAGGATGTGCCGAATTCGTGTAGACGGCGTTGCTACGTCAACCGGAACATGCATCCCGCCAGCTTTAAGAATTCCGATCATGCTGACGATAGCTTCCGGCGACTTCGGCATCAGAATGCAAACTCGATCGCCGTTTTTGCAGCCCGCTTCCTTCAAACGGCGGGCTAGTTGGTTGCTGAGAATTTCCAGTTGCGAATAGTTGAGTGCATGAGCGCCGGAAACAATCGCAGTGCCGTTGGGCCGGACTTCAGCCTGTTGAGTGACCAAGGTTTGAAGAAGTCGATCCATGCAGGTGTCCTTGGGAGTCCTGTGCTTAGCCTAACGCGACCGTCAATCGCGCCAAGATCATTCTACTGTTTGCCGAGTGAAAAACCTTGCCGCGAGTTTGAGCGGTCGCGATGCCTTTTCCGCTAGGACGGGTGCTGGTGCCCCAGGCGCCCGTTTCTCTCTCCTACGGTTAGGCTGCGGATGGCCAGCTTGGTAAGGTCGTCTTCATCGGGCTGATAAATCTCCCAGAGCGGCAGATCCTCGGCGCGAACGATGTACGTGCCGTGCTCCAGGGCCAGTCCCGAGTGCGAGACAACACTGCTGCCTTGCGGCAGGATTCGGAGACGGAACTGTCCGCTGCCTGGTTCGTAGTTCGAATATGTGAAGCACCGTCCGATGCAAGCGCGATCGACCATGTGACGAGAATTGATGCGAGCAACGTTTCCGAAGTCGATCGTGTAACTAACGCGCGCGCCGTAAGGCAATGCGGCGACCAGTGTCTCGACCTGGCGCTCCATTCCGTCGAGAATGCCGGTATCACGATATTCAAAAGCAAAAAATACCGCCGCCAGGACGGTTAATCCGGCGAAAATCCACCGCCGCGGGCGGACGACACCCAAAACGCACAGACCCAGGATTGCCGTAACTGCGGTGAGACGGCTGATGATCGCACTCGCGGCAGCGATGTACTGCGGAAACCAGATCGTTCCGGGCAGCATTGCGACAGCAAAAACAAAGATTACCCAGAGCTCGAGCGGCGTTCGGAAACGATCCAGCATCCGGAAGCGCCGAGCGTCAACGACGGCCGCCACGATGAAGGCAACGCTTCCAAAAACCAAAGCGCCCAGTGCCAGATAGCGATACGGCGCGCCGAAGACCATCAACTGGTCGGCACCGTTCCTGGCAGCGAATTTCAGAGGGAGCCAACTTTCGGTTCGAAACACGCGCAAGACGAAGTGCAGAGCTACCAGTGAAAGCAACCCGAGAGCAAAAACAAACCATCGGTATTTTCCGCTGGCGAATTCCGCTAGACGAATGTAGGCAGCCACCGCCGCAAGCAAAGCGAATCCCATCGGATGCGCCATGAGCGACAGCAACGCAAAGGCGGATGCCAAGATCCAGTCGCGCCGAGTTCCGCGCCAAGACAACGCTGCGGCGAAAAATCCGAACCCGAGCGACAGATAAAAATTCAGGAAGCCGGCGTAAAACGTAAAGCCATACGTAATCATGGCGATCGCCGGCGACAGCATCCAAGGCGCTCGCCTGGTCGAAGCAGCGACGAAGGCGAAAGCGCCCCAGAAGAAGCACAAGACGCAGAAGCACACGACGATCTTTTCAGCGACGCTGAAACCCAAAGTGCCGCCGAGCCCAGTCAGCATCGAATCGACGATGATATTGGTCCACGGGTGAACGATGAAGAGGCCCGGTGCGCGACCTTGCTCGACCAGAGAGGCAAGCCATGCGTTATAGGTGTGACTTCCCAAGTCACCGGCTTCGATATGGCGGTGCCAGAAACAAGGAATGAGGATCAGCAGCGACGTCAACAAAATCGCCGTCCACCGTTCGCGTACGAAACCGCACGTCCGTCCTGTTTCGGACGTTGTAGAACGAAGCTGTTGTTCCGTTATCGGTTCAAGTGTCGCTAGACTCAAGTAGCCGCGCCCTTCAGGGCATGGGCGAATACCGCTTGGGTGTGGGAAAGTTCTTCTTGGGTAGGAGGGATGTCCAAGATGAACGACCTAAAGCCTGCGCGCATATAGCGCGAAACCTCGTCGGCCACCTCCCCATAACTGCCGACGAGATAGGGGCAGAACGTTTGATAATTCTGAAAGGGCCACATCCAATAGACGCCTTGCACTTCACCCGCTTCCTGAATCATTTCAGACAATTGCTTGTGCCAGACCGAGTCTGAGACGCGCATGGCCATTTGATGTGCGAGTTGCCCCTTTCGGTCGCCTGGGAATCGTTGATTTGCGACGCTCCACGCATCCTCGCTTTTGGCGCGAGCGATGATGCCGACGCGCACGCCTGATTTTTCGCCATCCAACTCGGAGTTGGGATCGCAGTCCTTGGCGGGCTTCGGGTACTTCACGGCAGTCGCGCCCACGGCGCGTGCGGCGGCCAAGCCGGCTTCCGACGAGCCTGACATCAGAATTCCGGGAAACAATTCAGGCGGCAGCGGAGGCGTCATCCTCAGATTTTCGACTTTGTAGAATTTCCCTTCGTAGCTGACCGGTGCGGCTGTTGACAACAGCAGCTTGATGATCGTCGTGTATTCGATAAGTCGAGTGTATCGCTCGTCATGCGGCGTCGTATCGTTGAGCGATATCAAATCGTTTTTGAAGCCGCCGGCGACCATGTTCAGGTACATCCGCCGCCCGTAGAGGTGAGCGAAGCTCGTAACCATTTTCGCGACGGAGTAGGGGTGCATGTACACCGGTTGAATCGCGACCAGCGGGCATAGAGTTCTCGTGTTTTGCAAGATGAGGTTCGAAACGAGCCACGGATCGACGATCGAGTTATCTGTGTATACCAAAATAGCAGTGCAGCCCGCCTGCTCGCTCCATTGTGCGACGTTCCTTACCTGCTGGACATAGGTGTCGCGCGGAAAGTCCTTGGACTGAGGCGTCGTCGAAAAAATCTCAATCTGTGTTCTATCGAACGTATCCATGGATTACTAGTCTCCTACTCCATCTAAAGGACGAACGCCTGGACCTACCGGATAACCCGTATTGTCCCCTAGTACAGAGAACGTACAGGGTTCGTACCAGTACGGAAATACCACGAACACCCGTCCCTAAACTGGACTTCACTTTACTTGGCACCCCTCGCTCCCAAAACTACGATAGCAACCGACCTGACGACCCTCCCTCAGGCGATCTGAAAAAGGCTGTATCGATTAGAAAAATTTGACCTTGTGCAAGGGGAGACCGGATCCACATGAAAGTGTTGCGTGAGAAAAGAGTTCTAGTACTTCTGAGCCTTCTGATTTCGGCTATCCTATGGTCTACCGGCTGCGCGGGAATGGCTGAACCTCTCCCTTCGCTCGCGATCTCGCCCGCCGCCGTGAACGTGACCACCAAGATCGGGAACTCCAACACACTGCCGGTAACCGTGGTGAATACGGGAACGACGGCGGTCACGGTGAGTCAGACAGCGCTAAACGGAACTGGCTTTAGTTTGTCTGGGCTAACCCTTCCGATGACGCTCGTAGCGGGGCAAAGCGCCGCATTCAGCGTTAAATTCGCTCCAGCAAAGACCGGCGCTGTAACCGGGACCGTGCGCTTCATAACCGATGCCCAGCATCGGCCCGCAATGCTGCCATTGACTGGCAACGGCTCAACAACCAATCCTGCCGTGAGCTCGGTCGTGGTTACACCAGCCTTCATGGCTCCAGCGGCAGGCGCCAGCGTACAGTTCAACGCTTCGATCCAAGGCGTAACTGCAAACGATTCCGTGACTTGGTCAACGACGATCGGAACCATCACGTCCAGCGGCGTCTTCACGGCGCCGATGTCGAGTGGCGGGGGCAGGATCACGGCCACCAGCAAAGCCGATCCAACCAAGTCGGCCACGGCTATGGTAGTGGTTGCATCGTCCACGACGAAGAATACCGGGAGCGAGGTGACCTCGGTCACGGTTTCGCCCTCCACAGCGGCTTCCATCACGAGCGGTACGCTGCCGTTTAAGGCGGTCGTCCAGGGCTCGACCAAGAATACCAGCGTAACGTGGAAGGCTGTGCTCGGCTCAATCTCCTCTTCCGGGCAGTATACAGCGCCGGCCAAGGCCGGGGCCGATGTGGTCACGGCGATCAGCGTGGCTGACCCCACAATGACCGGCACAGCGACGGTTAAAGTTACGACGCCCGGCACCACGCCCGTCGTGAGCTCGGTAGCCGTCTCGCCGACGTCCAGCAGCATTGCCACACACGGGGTTTTACACTTTACGGCGTCGGTTCAGGGGACCGCGACAGACAAGTCGGTTACCTGGACTGCGGCTCTTGGTTCGATCAGTTCCTCCGGAGCATATACCGCACCTTCGAAATCCGGCACGGATACCGTCACGGCTACGAGCGATGCGGATTCAACGAAGGCGGCATCGGCCAAGATCACAGTGACCGGCGCGTCGCCCACGAGCGCCAGCAACGCAACGTGTGGCAGCTCCGGTTGCCCGGCGTTCCCCGGTGCTGAAGGCAGCGCGGCGGGATCGGTCGGCGGCCGCGGCGGCCAGGTGATCGAAGTCACAAACCTCAACGACTCGGGTAGCGGAAGCCTGCGCGCCTGCATTCAGGCTTCGGGACCCCGCACCTGCGTATTCCGTGTCTCGGGCTTGATTTCGAACAAGTCGCGTCTCCAGGTTGGCAACCCGTACCTGACGATTGCGGGTCAAACCGCGCCAGGCGGCGGGATCGTGCTCGGCGGACCGAATCAGAACGGTGAAGGGTTGTTTATCTCGACGCACGACGTGATCGTTCGCTACGTCACCTACAATGGCAACAACCCGAATACTCCGACGGGCCCCGACACAGGCACGGTTGGGTTCGAACTGACCAGCGGCAACGTCTACAACGTCATCCTGGATCATGTGACCGCCCGATGGTGGGGCAACAAGGGCTTCCTCATGATGAGCAACGATGGCGGTCCGACGCACGACGACACGCTGCAATGGTCCCTCATGTACGAACCGAACGCCGCTCACCCCGTGGGTCCGATGACCGACGCCACAAGCAGCCCGGCGACGGGTGATTCGAACCTGGATTTTCACCACAACATGTTCGCCAACACGGGCCATCGCTTGCCCCTGTTCAACTGCAAGAGCGGCCGTTGGCAGAACAATCTTGTCTTCAATTGGGATTATTTTGGTGGCCTCTGGCAGGGTGCCGGGACTCCCGACATCATCGGCAACAAGTACGTCAAAGGAAACCTGAACTCCGGAGACAACGACGGGCACGCTCACCCATTTGAATTCACGTCGGTACAGAGCACGGACGACGCGTCTCAATCGATGGAAGGTGCGCCATCGATCTATATTTCCGGCAACATCGGCCCTGGCCAATCGAATCCATCGGGTGACCAGACGGCGCTGACCGCCGAGGTTCCTGGCGAAGGCCTGTCGGAAAACGGTTCCGTGCCGTCGCGCTGGTACCGCAGCTCGCAACTTCAGAGGCAGGAGTTTCCGATTACGACGGACTCGGCTTCCAACCTCGACAATGTTTTGCTCCCGACCGTCGGCAACTCGCAACATCTCGATTGCAGCGGCAATCTCGTCGTCAATCGCGATTCAGAAGATACCCGCGTCGTAAACCAGTACATCAACGGAGGCAACGGACATTTCTTCACTGGCCAGTTCAGCCAGCCTTCGATCGTGGGGGGCAGTGCTTGCACCGAATCGCTGCACGACGGGATTCCCGATCAGTGGAAGCAGCTCAAAGGATTGAGCACCACCGATCCAACCCTGTACAAGACGACCGCACCAAACGGCTATACGTACTTGGAAAACTACCTGAACGGTTCGAACAACTAACCTAAACCGATATCGAGTGGAGAGCAGGGGAGCTGAGTTTTCTGCTCCCCTGTTTTGTTTTCAGAGCAGCGTCGAAACCGTGGCGACCCATTTCAAAGTCCGAGCCTAGCGATGTGATAGGGACTCGGAATCGAATATCGGAGCGTTCATGGTCGCGCTTGAGGCGTTTGCGGCTACCGGTGTTCTCTGCCCGAGGCGGTCGGTGATCTCGGAGCTCACCGCGAGCACCAGCGCCACCGGGATCATCACATACAAGACTGCCGTGTAGCGTTGGTCGCCGTTCGGGTAAAGAGCGTAGGACACAAGCCTCGAACCCAAGACGACCGCGGCCATTTGTGAGTACGGCGAAGATTTTTTCAACCATACCGCTAGCCCAGTCAGCAAGGCATAGACAGCGATGCTGCCTTCCGTGAGGGCGAGATAGGATCCCTTCACAAGCTGTCGAAGATACGCGGCGAACGAGACATGAACCGCGGTTTCACCGGGAGCGACCACGCCTCCCGAAAACGAGTTGTAGAACAACACCGACCATCCGTAGTTGCCAGAGTAGTGGTCGATCACAAAGTAGCTGCCCAACGCCAAGATGGAAAGAGAAGCGAACTGCAGGAAATCGATCTTTCGTCCCAAGAATAGAAACATCATGACAATTCCGGCAAGGACGACGGCGTCGGTGCGAACCCATACGCCCAGGACCAGGACCGCGCAACCCCAGAAATATCTCTTTCGTCCCAGGATGAGATAGAGGCCGACCGCAGCCAGAAGAGTGGAGAGCGCATCTGGCGTCGCCCATCGCGACAACTCCAGGAGATTCGGAGAGAGCATAATCAAAGTGCAGGCCGCTAAGCGTGACCACCCATCCAGATACGAAGACATCCAGAACCACAGCAGCAGAGCGAGGATGAAATTCGAAGCGGCCGAAATGGCGACTGCCGATTTCGGATACGGTACGCCGGAACGGTGAAGCCCCTCGATCAGGGCCACATACACCGGCTTGATCGAATACAACGGAAGTTGTTGACCGAAATGGTAGGGATTCGCCGCCACGTCCGCTCGATAGGGATTCTCGAGCTGAAGATACTTGTTCTCTTTGATCGTTCGAATCGCTTCGAACGTCTCCTGATACACGCGCTCCGGATTCGAACTGTTCACGGAGCTGCCGATGTAACCGACCAGATCCCACGAATAGTTGGGCTGAACAACTGCAAATGCCGAAAGCGCCATGAATAGCAAGGCGTACGGCAAGAATGCGAAAGAAATGGGCTTTGTGTTCACGGGGATTCTAATGAGTGTCAGCCGGCACTTCGAATACGTGCAATGAATGATCGAGGATCGTCTTGGTTGGGTATTGCAAGAGCCAGTGATAACCGTTCGGATCGTCGAGCAATTGACCGGAAAGGTGCGTTGCGCTGACGACCACGGTGCCGGTCACTCGTTGACCCGGCTCCAGCGGTGTATAGCGGATGCCGTAGAGTTTGGGATCCATCGTTCCGAAATAGGCGACGTGCAGTGTCTCGGGGTGTTGCGCCTGATAATCACGAAGGGCGAGCAGCCCTTGTCCCCAGTCTAGGTTGCTGTCGCTCAGTAATTTCCAGCTCGTCGCTGGGTTCACAAACGGCGTGAAATACGAGAGATATCCAGGGGCGTAGCGCAGCGTATCGACCACATTGACCAGAACCAGCACGGTCAGAAGCGCCAGAATCGCGCGCTTCTCCCTTGCGTAATGCCACACGGAAGCGACAAACAACAGCGCAAACGGATATATCAACAATATGTGGCGTTCGCCGAGATCGACTTTCGAAAAAATCGCAATGAAGAAATATAGGCCTGGGAACAAAGAGAAGATCAGGAGATCAGCCGGGAATTTGATCTTTCGCATCAAGGCGAGTATGAGCGCGGACAGGAAAAGCGCGAGGATTACGGGCGGCCACTTCAGGGCAACGACGGTAGGGAAGTACATCTTCCATCCCTTATCGTGAGAAATCTGGCCCATGAAGTAGGTTGGATGTCCCAGGTTGAGATGGTTCGCAACGCGGCCCATGCCTTCAATGTATTCGCCGGCGGGAAGGTAGGCGGTCAAATTGAAGTGCCGGTGCGTGTCGCCGGTTGCCGGTTTGGTTCGATTGGGCGAGGTAACGGTAACGAAGCCGTTCTTCACCTCGACTTTCGTCCAGTGGAAGAAATACGTGCCCCAAACAAAGAAAAACGCGAGTAAGGCCATCGCGATTGCCTGACGCCAGTTCCAGTTCCTGGGATTCCACTCGACGGTGGTTGGCTTGAGAATCAGGACGAGCGCGAGAGCGAGTGCGAACATCGCAGGAAGGCTGAACTTCGTGGAAAGCATCGCGCCCAGAAGCAGGCCCAGAGCGATCGCGCGTCCCCACGATTGGCTGCGGCGCCAATACACCAACTGCATCGCGACGGCGAACGTGACGAGAGCGGTCGCGCCGTCATTACAGCTGATCGAGAAGTTCGCGATCAGCGATGGCGAGAAAGCGAACAAGGCAAGGGCGAAATTGGCGGCGCCCTCGGAGAATAGTCTCCGGGCGGTAATCCACAGTAAGAGGTCGAGCAACACTCCCATTAGAACAATGACGCTTCGGCCCGCCCAAGCGACGACTTCGGGGTTCGGAGAAATCGCGTCGGCGTACTTTACATCTTCTCCAATACTGATTTTGCCGTGAACGACGAGTTCCGGCAGCGTGGAGAGCAGGAAAACCAGCGGAGGGTGGTCGTTCCACCGCTCGAACCGATCGAGGCGCCAGGCTTCGGTGCCAGCGACGATGTGCAGCGGCTCGTCGTTGCTCAAAGACTGCGTCTTCATAAACCAAACGCATTGAGCGACGAAGAGAAGGCAGAGCAGTCCCGGAATGATGAAGCCGGGTTTCGATCTTAGCGACCTGGTCGAGCTGAAGTTCCCGGTGATATTCCGCAAGTCTGCGTTCACTGGATCCGATTGTAGAGTTGGCATGGATTCGTTGAAATATTAGTTGAAAATGGGGCCATCGCACGTTTCGAAAATCTGATGGCTTCGAATTGGTATAATTTTTCGCCTATGCCAGCGGCCTTTCAACCATTGAGCGAAATCGATCCGGAAGAGCTGGTCGAGTATCTTGGCCGGGAGGGAAACTCGGCCGAGGCGGTGCGCTGGAAATATTTTGATTCCCGATTCAACCGGGGGCGCGAGCGGGGCTACGCGTGGGTCAAAGACGGGAAAATCGGCGGCTTTCTCGGCCTCGTGCCGTTTCACATTTTCGCGCCGGGCCGAACGATCGAATCGGCCTGGACGTGCGACTGGTCGGTTCAGGATCCTACCGCTCGCGGCGTCGGCATCTTGCTGATCCGGCAGGCGCAGGAGAAATACGAGTACCTGACTCAACTGGGCGGAAACGACGCCACGCAGAGGATCGTCTCGCGGCTCTCCTCAAAAACGGTTAATGATGCCGGAATCGTCTTTCACTTGCCGCTGCGGCTCGGCGCGGCACTGCGGGTCGCTCGCCGCAAGATGCCGAAGCTTCCGGTCGACGGGATTGGACCCTTGAACCGTATACCGTTGCGACTGCCGAGCCGACCCGATTCCGACGCAGTTCAGTTCGAATCTGGTGTGTCCCCAGTCATCGATTCGTTTCTCGACCCTGCCGAGCGCGGGGAGATTTACGCGCGGTACGACTTCGACTACGTTCGGTGGCAGATTGCGGACTGCCCGTTCTTGTTTGCGGAGACTTGTTATTTGCCGGATGCCTCCGCGCCGCGGGCGGCGGCCCTCCTGTGGCGTGAAAAGGCTTCAACGGATTTTTGGCGTATTGCGATTTGGTCTAAGTCGGGCGCCGAGAAGGAAGCTGAAATTATTCTTTCCAGCGTCGTTCGCCGCATCTACGAAAAGAAAGGGTTTATTGCGTCGATCGTGGTTTCAAGGCTGGACGCCAATGTGCTCGACTTGCTTCGAAAAAAGGGATTCGTCGCAGCTCCGCGACGCCGTCCATTGCACATCATCGTTCGAAAGAAGGAGACGGTTCCCGAATTGTGGCCTTTGAGCTATCTGGATACCGATTACGCCTACCGCTTCTAGACGTACTTACAATTCCGTCGGCCGTCTGTTCCGGGTCTGCTCTGCATCGCGAGCTAAACATACAAAGAGCGGCTACTCGGTTGGTTGGGCGTTGCTGATCGGGTAGCCGCTCCAGTTATTTTAGTTTGATCCGGCGCCCGCACCCTTTGTGAGGTGAATGGTTTCGGTGTGACCGCTGCCGCTGGGTTTCGTGCCGAGAACGATGCTCTCGGACGGAGCCGCCGTTCGCGGCGCGCTTGCAAAGGCAGCCATCAACGCTTCGTCGAGAAGGTTTCGCGTCGGGCTGCCCGCGATCTTCAGGAACTTCTGGTTGTAGTAGCGCGTGTCGGTGTAATCCGTGATTTCCTTGTCTTCGAACGCCTGGCGGAGCTGGCGCATACCGTCTTCGAGCTGCCACGAAGCGGTGAAGCCGAGCTGCGTCTGAATCTTGTCGAAGGAAACGCGGTAGTTACGGCGGTCGGTGTCTTCGATGTGTTGAACCGTCGTGTTGGGAAACATCTTCAGGATCATCTGCGAGACCTGCGTCAACGTGTAGTTTAGGCGGGTGTCGCCGAGGTTGTAGATCTGGCCGCTGACAACCGGAAGAGGCGCGTTCAAGGTTTTGATGATGCCGGCTGCAACGTCGTGGACGTGGATGAACGGCCGCCACTGTTCGCCGTTGAAAATTGTGATCACGCCTTCATTAAAGGCCTTCGCCATCAACAGGTTGACGACCAGATCGAAGCGAGGACGAAACGACAGGCCGAATACGGTGGCCAAGCGAAGAATCGTCGGATGAAACGTGGACGAGCGAGCATTCAACAAAGCGTGCTCGGAGTCGAGCTTGGTTTGTCCGTAGAGCGAGATGGGACGCACGGCGGAATTCTCGTCCATCATCACGTCGGTTGCGCCATAGACGCTGCAGCTCGAAGCGAAGATAAAGCGCTGGATGCCATGACCCTTGGCGACTTCAATCAACATGCGCGTCGCGGCATAGTTGATCTCGAGGGCGGTCTGTTTATCCTGCTCGCAGGCGGGGTCGCCGACGATGGCGGCTAAATCAACGATCGAGTCGACGCCGCGGACGGCCGCAACCATGTCCTGAATGTTGCGGCAATCGCCGATACGCATCTCGAGGTTCGGATGGCCGAAGACACCGCGAAGAGGTTCGTCGCCGTAAACCAGGCTGTCCACGACACGGACCTTGCGACCGGATTCGAGAAGTTTGCGAACCAAGCTCGAACCGATGTAGCCGGCGCCGCCGAGTACGAGGACGGTTCCTTCGGGATTGCTCGTGCCACGCGCGCGAATCTCATAACGCTCTTGCAGCAAAGCCTTGGCAAGACGCGTCAACGAAAGGCCGATGATCGTGAGCACTGCGAAGAATAGGAGTGCGAGGCGCGGGACCAAGTTCGTGCGGAAGAAGAGGTAGTTGACGGCGAGAAGGGTGAGAATGCCGATGCCCGCTCCGCGCATTACGACCACCATCTTGTAGCGACCGATGTACGCACGGGAACGGGTGTAGAAGCCGTTCAGCAGGAACACCAGCGGGAACACGACCGAGATACAGAGGAAATAGGGAATGTAGTACGACAAGGCTTCTTCAAGCCGGGCCGTCGCGGCAACCGAGTCTCCGCGTGAGAGCAAGAAGACCACCGGAATGCCCAGCGCGACGATCATGCAAGCCTGCACGAGCGCGAAGTCCGCCAACATGCGTGGCAGAGCTTGTGAAGTCTTGAAATTCCGAAGCGAAGTCAACATTGGTCTACTGCCTCCCCGAAAGCGAAACTTCTTTGCGGCTGCCCGCGTGGTTGGCCAGACGGCGAACGGCGAGCGAAACCTTTTCGATCGTGGAATCGGGCAGGAGCTCGTAAATCGGCAAACTTAGGATACCGCCAGTAACCTGTTCCGTCATCTTTAAATCTCGTCCATTTGCCTTATGGAACTGCTGATAAAGGGTTTGCATGTGCATCGGCGGATAGAAGTACTTTTTGGTTTCGATATTCTCCGCGAGCAGGCCTTCGGCGAGTTCATCGCGGGTCATGCCGAATTGTTCCGGCGTGACGTGGATCGAATAGTCCTTGAAGGTGTTGACGTCGCGATGATCGACTTTCTGGAAACGCAAGCCCGGCAGGCCTGCGAGATGTTCGTCGTACATACGCGCGATTTGATTCCGGCGGCGTACGCGTTCGTCCACTTCGGGCAGCCCAGCAAGACCGAGCGCGGCGTTAAATTCGGACATGCGGGCGTTCATGCCGATCCACTCGGGATCGTAGGCGCCGCCATCTCCGTAATTGCGCATCAAGCGGATGGCCTTCGCGAGTGAAGCGTCGTTCGTCGTAACGAGTCCACCTTCGCCGGCGACCAGGAGTTTTGTTGGTGAGAGCGAGAAAACTTCAGCGTTGCCGAAGCTGCCGATTGGCTTGCCGCGATACTGGCTACCAAAGGCATGAGCTCCGTCGAAGATGAGCTTGAGGTTGTGACGCTCGGCAATCTTGGTGAGGGTTTCAACGTTCGCGGGATTGCCATAGAGGTGAACGATCAACAAGGCTTTGGTGCGTTCCGTAATCTTGCGCTCGACGTCGGCAACGTCGACGTTCCAGGTGTCTGGATCGCAATCGGCGAACACCGGTGTCAGGCCGTTCCAACGGGCTGAGTGCCCGGTGGCGAAGAACGTGAAGCTCGGGATGATTACTTCGCCCGTTACGCCCAGGCCGCGAAGCGACATCATCAGGCCGCTTGTGCAGCTCGATACCGCAACGCAGTGCTTGACCTGCAGGCGTTCCGCGACGGCTGCTTCGAATTTTCCGACGACATCGGCATTCGTGATCAAACCATTTTCGTACGCCGATCGATACGTCCCCAGTACACTGTCAAGAGCGGGAAGCGTAGGCCGAATAAAGCGGAAGCGCTGAGTAAAGAGAGGCTGACCCCCGTGAATCGCGGGCAGGTCATGTTCTCCCAGTCGAGCGGACATGAGTTCTCCTTTAGGATTCAGCGCAGATGGCCAGCGGGTGAAGACGCCCCGTGGAAGTCTGCGGTATTCGATGCTTTACAGCCCAAAATTGGTGCGTCACGGTGTCGGAACCTGCGACACCATCTTGTAAAGCCGAACCTTGCCATAGGGCACAAGTTCGCGCGGTGTCCAGTCCGCAAACAACAATTTGCAAAACGTGTGAAGCAGGATCTTGAAGTCGATCCCCAACGAATGATTGCGCGCATAAAACAACTGGAGCGCGACTTTCGTGGGCCGAATCAACTCCTCGTAAGCTTTCTCGGGGTCTTTGCTGCCTTCGAGAACGGCGGCTTCATTCGAATTCCAAATCGACGCCCAGTCCGTGATCCCGGGTCGCAACTCCAGAATTGTGCGTTCCTCCTCGTTGTACATCTCGATGTATTTTTGAACTTCGGGCCGCGGACCGACCAGGCTCATGTCGCCGAAAAGTACGTTAAGGAATTGCGGCAGTTCATCGAGTTTGTGACGACGCAGGAACTTGCCGATCGGCGTGATGCGAGGATCGTCCTCGGCTGTTGCCGAACCGCCGAGCTTCTCGGCGTCGATGACCATCGTTCGAAACTTGCAGATGTGGAAGGAGTGCCCGCGGAGTCCAATGCGCAGGCCACGATACAAGATCGGACCCGGAGAGCCGATCTTAATGATCAAGGCCACAGCGAGAAGGATTGGGCTCAGCACGATCAGTGCGATCAGCGAGACTACGAAGTCCAAGCAACGCTTGATCTTGTCGCTATTCGAAATTTGCTCCGTGCTCATCGCGCCTGCTGCTCCACGATATTGAATTCTCGCGAACCTTTTGTGCCACTCGCCAGCAGTTCGCGATAAACGCCGAGTGTTTCATTCACTACGCGCTCGACTGAAAACTCCGACACTGCGATCTCGCGTCCCTTGGCTGCCATCTGCGCGCGCAAGGGAGCATTTTCGATCAGCAGGCGAAGAGCATCCGCGAGTGCCTTGCTGTCGCGAACCGGTACGAGCAGTCCGTTTTCACCGTTTCGCACGATCTCACGGCAACCTGGCGCGTCGGTCGTGACGATTGACCGGCCGCAGGCTGCGGCTTCAATCAGAACCTTGGGAACACCTTCGCGCAGCGATGGCAGGCAGACGACATTCGCCTGCGCTAAAACGTTCTTCATGTTGCTCTGGTGGCCCCACCATTCCACGATGCCTTGGTCGGCCCATCCTCGGAGTTGGTCCGCGCTGATCGCGGTCGGATTGCCAGGGTCGGTTTCGCCGACCAGAACGAATCTTGCGCGTACCCCCGCAGCATTCAGGCTGCGAGCAGCCTCCACAAACTCAATCACGCCCTTATCGCGCAGCATGCGCGAGGCGAGGACAACCACCGGCACGCCGTGGGGTTCTGGAGTGGGGAGATACGTATGAATATCGACGCCGGAGCCTTTGATCAGAGCGGTTTGCGATGCCGAGAGGATTTGGTTTTGGATGAACACGTTTTGATCGTCGGGATTCTGGAAAATAATGCGCTGATTGCCGTGCCTAAAGGCGATTTTGCAGCTGAGAACCACCAACTTGCGCAGAACCAGGGCCTTACGACTCTCCGCAATAAAAACGTACCCTAGTCCTGTGAGCAATCCGACTACCGCAGGCACGCGGGTTCCATAAGCCGCTAAACCCCCGTAAAGAACGGGTTTAAGCCGCAAATGGTGAACAAGATCGGGTCTCAATCTGCGATACAAGCGAAACAAAACCGCAATAGTGGTAAATTCTTTCCACGGAGCTAACCCGCTTCGGGTCATCGGGATAGGGTGGAAGGAAAGGCCTTCGGTGCGTAAGATTTCCGCCGATTTGCCCTCGGGTGCCGCGACGTGGACGTCAAAGCCGGCGTCCCGCGCCGCCCGCGCCATCTCTATCCTATAGGAAAAGAAGGAGTTAACGTCGTTATCGACAAATAGCACGCGTGGGCGGGTTGATGAACGGTTGCCGCGTTTCAGATGCAGCCCAGCTGCCTTGATTGTTTCGATAGGTCTTCGCCCCGGCATGGGTTCTGCTAACTCGCCGGCGACCCGCGTATAGAGTCCTTCGTATCTAGCGATCACGCTCGACAATCCGTAATGCTGTTCAATGCGGCGACGCGCAGCCTCACCGAGGTTTTTTCGGGCGTTCGGCTCCCGTGCCAGAAGGTCTGCCCAAGACCGCGCCATGGCCCCTGGATCCTTTACCGCAGTGACGGAGCCGGTATCGCCGATGATGGCGCATGAGTCGCCAACGTCCGTTACGGCGCACGGAATGGCACAAGCCATTGCCTCTGCCAAGGCATTCGGGAATGCTTCGCTGGTCGATGTTGAGGCTGCCAGGTCGAATGCGTTGAGAATCCGCGGCACGTCGTCACGCCTGCCCAGGAAGTGACACGCATCCTGAACACCGGCCGCTTGCGCCCATTCCTTTAATTCGGGGTCGTTCGGTACGAGGCCCTCGCCACAGAGCAGAAACTCGACCGCCGGGAACTGCTGGTGAAGAAGGCCAGCCGCTTCAAAGAAGGTTCGGTGGTCTTTGACGGGGTGCTTCCGAGCGACGTAGCCGACCAGCGGTGTCGATGCATCGATTCCCAGCTCGCGACGAACCGCAGCACGGTGTTCGGTATCGGGTTTGAGCAATTCAAGATCAAAACCGTTTGGAATCACTTCCATTCGATCGGAGGCGTAGCCGAGCTTCGCGTGAAAACGTCTGGATGCGTCCGAGCAGCAGATGATCCGTCGTGGAAGCCAACGAGAGAGCTTCGCGCAAGCCTTGGCGGTCAAGATCGTATGACGCTTGTCCACGCCGGGGTGCAATTCGCTATGACGGATATTCCAAACCACACCGGCACAGCCCGCGAGTTTGGCAGCGATTCCGCCGATCAGATCGGCGTGGTACATCCAGGTCTGAATGACTTGTTGCGGCGGCAGTTTGCGCAACCACGCCGCGAGCCGAATCAGGTGGTACGGATTGGCGCTGCCGCGTTTCATGCCGAGCGCGCGAACACGAACGCCGGCGGCTTCCATCTTCGCTGACATGGGACCAAGATCGGTGAGCGAGATGACTTCGTTTTCGAAGCGATTCGGGTCCATTCCCGAGACGAGCCGGTGCAGCATCCTCTCGGCGCCGTCCGGAGCTAATCCCGCGATGATGTGAGTAACCCCAATCACCGCACTGGTTCCCATTCCGGAGATACGCGTTCTGCGCGGCACGCTCCTGGCACGGCACCGTTCGACGCTAGAGAAGCCACTTCGATCATAGAAAGAGATTGCATTCCGTGTATGCGCCGCTGTTCGGCGAAGACCGTCAAGACGCTTCGGAGGAAACCCATATTTTCCTGCGTCTGCGTCCCGAAATTATGTGGATGCCACCACAAGTGAAAAATGCCGCGATTTTTGGCCGCCGCTCGAATTCCGCCCGCGATGCGGCGCAGCCGAATCGACTCAAGACTTTTTCTTTGAGCCGAGTAGGGCCGCAGAAACATGCTGGAACGAACGTCGAACAAACCGTTCGCTTGAGGAACTTCGTCCCAGCGCGAATACTTTGGACCGGAGAGGGGAAAATACCCGTCCAGAAGCCGCGGCGCGCGTACGACCAGAGTTTCTTCACCGCGAGGACGAGGCCGATAGATCCAGTTCGGTTCGTTGCCGCGGTAGCAAAGAATGCCCGCCTCAGTGAGGACGCTCTGGTAACCAGCGCGAAATTGATTCCGCGGGAATACGATTGAGCGAATGTCGATGCCGAAGCGGCGGCCGATCGCAACGGCGCTGGAAATGTCCGCCGCGAACGCCTCGCGTGTTTCGCCGGGCTCCTGGCAGTAATAGTGAGAAAAAGTGTGCGTCGCGATTTCCTGCTTGGGAGTATTCGAAATTTTTGCGATCAAGCTTGGCGCGTAGTGGAGCGGGTCTTCATCTTCGTTCGAACCAATTGGTTCAACGTAGGGATCCAGGCGCGAATCCTGATATCGAGGACGGATCGCCGGCGCGAATTCTTCGCGCTCGCCTCGCGTCCGCGCGAAAAGAAATCCGACGGTCGCCCAGGTGGCGGCGATGTCGAACTCTTCGAAAAGATCCAAAATCTGCGGAATCGCCTTCCGGGCTCCCAGCAGGTTTTCGCGGTAAGGACTGTCCGGTGCGCGCTTATCCCGCACTCCCCAATGGAGTTCGAAATCGAGCGACACCACGAGAGCGCCGAAAGGCGGGCTTTGAGTATTCGATGACATCTGAAAGCTGGAATCAGCGTGTTACAGCGCGGCGTTGAGCCTTTGGGGGCTATCCGTTTCAGGGGTGGTTTCGACGACGGCGTCCGGCCTACGGTTGCCGGGAGGGGCAATCATGGCTTTCTTGGCGCGAAGGGCGAGATGCCACAGTTCTGCAAAAGCACTGTCCACTACGGTGTGATGACGCTGTGAATAGGTCGCGACCGCTTCGGGAAGAGTTATAATTGAGCTTTTGTATTCGCGAATACAGTGACGGAAGTAGTTGGCGTCGAGGTAAAGCTCATCATCGGAATGGATGCACACGGTCCAGATACCGAACGGGACGTAACGGAACTTCCACAATTGTTGTGGCACCCAAACTACGTTGTGAGCGTCGCGATACGGGAAAAGAGACAGTCCATCGCTGATTGTTCGAACGCCCAATTCCGCCAATAGCTTGACCGTAACTTCATCAAAAGAGTGGGCAGGTGCGACCCAACATTCTGGAACCACTCCCTCTCGCTTGAAGATCGCGAGCCCTTTGACCAGCTTGTTTCGCTGTTCGTCCACTGAGACGCCGGCGAACTCGCTATATTTTCTCAGGCCGACCATGCCCGCGTTCTTGGTTACATAGCGATGCTGGAAACCATGGAGCCCGATGCTCCACTCGCGCGCCTGCCAACCTCGCACACGTTCCCAGAAGCGAGCGTTCGGCGCAGCTTCATAGAGAGCAGAATCCTGGTTGTCGGGAATGACCGACAAAATTGGACGAATACCTTCTTGGTTCATTACTTGTTCAAGTTTTTCCCAGACGGGCCAATTCATCGTCGGGCATATATCATCGAAGCGTAGCAAGAACTTTGAACTCATGTTCGCGCCGTGCCTTTATAGATCCGAATCTACAGCGTACTGCCCCGGGTCAGTTTTGAAGTCTTCACGAAGCCGAAGTCGTATCAGGATACGCCGATTGCATCGTATTGCCACTAGGGAACCTAATATTTTGAGCATCAAAGCTCGAATCAAGTGCCGCGTGGTTTTTCTGCTGTTCGAGCCAAGCCTGGAACATCAATACGCCCCAAAGCTGAGCTTGCCAGTTGCGACGCCCACTGACGTGCTCGGCCCACTTTTGACGAATGGGTTTCTCGGCAAAATAGCCTTCACTCTTCAATCGCGATTCGTCCAAAAGATCTTCCGCCCAGGAACGCATCGGGCCACGCAGCCATTCGTGGATCGGAACCCCAAATCCTTGCTTCGGCCTATCGACAAGCTCTTTGGGGACGTAGCGGTGGAGCAGTTGGCGAAGCGGCCGCTTTCCAACATCGCCCTTGACCTTCATCTCCAAAGGCAGCTTCCAGGCAAACTCAATTACGCGATGATCCAAAAGAGGAACGCGTGATTCGAGACTGACACCCATCGAGGCGCGGTCCACCTTCACCAGAATGTCGTCAGGCAGGTACATCAGTGTATCGAGGTACATCATGACGTGCATGAAGTCGTCGATCTGAGCCCATTTCGTCTTGTCGGTCAGATGGGTCAGCGGTTCCTTGGCGCCAAGGACGATGGAAGAGGGTTCCATCCAATACGAGAGAAGAACCCAGTACAGCGCTTCGCGCTCATTTACTTTCAGAATGCCCGCCAACTTGTGCAGGACTTTGTTCAAGTCCTTGCGCCGCAGGCTTTCGGGCACCACAGACTGGCGGCCATCAAGAAGAGCGTTCCAGTCGAGTTTCGATAACGGTCCGAGGGTTTTCGCCAATCCTGCTTTCAGTGGGCCTGGCATCCATCCGATATTTTGCTGAACGCCGCGGCCCCAGAGGTAGGTGTTGTAGCCGCCGAACAGTTCGTCGCCACCATCGCCCGAGAGGCTAACGGTAACGTTACGGCGCGCAAGCTGCGAGACGAGAAATGTTGGAATCTGCGAAGAATCCGCGAAAGGCTCGTCGTAGAGAGTGGGCAGGCGAGGGATGACTCCCATCGCTTCCTCTGGGCTAACGTATAGCTCCGTGTGTTCCGTGCCAATGTGCTTCGCAACGAGTTTCGCCGATTCCGCTTCGTTGAATTCACGATTATCGAATCCGATCGTGAACGTCTTCACCGGCCGCTTGCTGTTGGCCTGCATAATCGCGACAATCAAAGACGAATCGATACCGCCAGAAAGAAATGCGCCCAGCGGGACGTCGGCTTCCATCCGCATACGGACGGCGTCGTTCAGAAGCGCGTCCAACTGGTCGACTGCTTCTTCATCGGTGCCGCGGAACGGATTGGACAAGCCATCTTCTGCAGCGGTTTTCGCGGACCAATATTGCTTCGGCGAAGCATCGCTACCAAAACCACGAATCGCGAGCAACGTGCCGGCGGGGAGTTTGTAGATGCCTTTGTAGATCGAGTGCGGCGCCGGGATGTAATTATGGCGAAGATAGACCGTCAGCGCGCCGCGATCGATGTCCGCTCGAAAATCGGGGTGCTGCTGGAGAGCCTTGAGTTCAGATCCGAACAGGAGGGTTTTTCCTGCCCACCCGTAGTACAACGGCTTCTCACCCGCTCGATCGCGAGATAAATATAAGGTTCGCTCGTCGCGGTCCCAAAGGCCAAAGGCGAACATGCCGTTGAACTTCTTGACGGCAGGCTCGACGCCCCAGTGCGAGATCGCCGCGAGCATGATTTCCGTATCGGAATGGCCGCGAAACTTTTGTCCGAGTTGTTCGAGTTCCTGGCGAAGCGCTTTGAAGTTGTAGATTTCGCCATTGAACGTAATGACGTAGCGTCCGCAAGATGAGTGCATCGGCTGATGCCCCATCGGCGAAAGGTCAATGATGGACAATCGGCGATGGCCAAATGCGAGGCCGGTCGCAGGATCGGCCCAGATTCCCTCGTCTTCAGGGCCGCGGTGGCGCAGGCTCGCAGACATTCGGCGAGCGATCAAGCTGAGCTCTTCGTGATTCTTGCCGCGAGAGGTGTCCAGAAATCCAGTTATTCCGCACATAATTCCTGCCTTGAATTAAGCGTCTGCCGAGTTCGCTATCTCTTCGTTCCGACCCAAATCCGTCGCGCCGCGCCGTGAATGCTGAAGGGCCTGCTGCAATGCATGTTCGGTCTTGTCGCCGAGGTGCGCGACGGTAAAATTCTCCAGGATTCGCTGGCGCGCTCGGAGATTGAGCGTTTGTACGACGTTCAGCCGTTCGAGCAGCCCATTCGCCAATGCCTGTGCATTGTCTGAAGGAACAACGACTCCGGTATCTCCGACGACCAATGCCGAGTCGCCAACATCTGTGACTACACAGTGACGCCCGCAAGCCATGGCCTCGCCAATGACGTTGGGAAATCCTTCGCTTAGCGACGACGCGCAAAACACATCGACGGCGTTATACATGGATCGCACATCAGACTGCGCCTGGAACCAATGTAGCCTGTCTTCAATGCCGAGTGTACGAGATAGCTGTTTCAACTCTTGCAGATACGAATCCTTGCCATGGCCCACGCATACGAAATGAACGTCAGAGCGCTGCGCTGCAACAAGTGCAGCCGCTTTCAAGAACATCGTGTGGTTCTTGATCGGATCGTAGCGCGCGATGTTACCCACGATTTTCACATCGTTGCCGATGTTCCACGCCGCTCGAACCTGTTTTCGCTCCTGGTCATTCGGGTAAAATAAATTTGTATCAATACCGTTTGGAATGAACAACATCTTTTCGCGCGGCAGGCCACCCGCCACGGCGTGCTCCAACCCGGCCATGGAGTTGACGACGATGCAGTCGGCAAAACGCGAAAGCCTCGCCTGAAGCCAAATCGTAAGCGTTTCGGCCCAATCCAGAACAGTCTCGAGATTGGAAGCCCGGACGCACCACACCATTCTGACTTTAGGGTTTAGGATCCGCGCAACCGTCGCTACGACGTTTTGCGTATGCATCCAGCCATGCACAATCGTCGGTTGCTCTTCACGAACGACTTTCAACGTTTTGAACAAGAGCGTGAAGAGGTCCCACCGCGATTTCTTTTCGTACGAAATCACCCGCACACGCTTCGAGTCGAGCTTTTTCGAAAGCGCGCCACCCGAATAATAAGAGGCGATAACAATTTCGTGTCCACGTGCGGCAAGTTCGTTGGCGAGCGTTACCAGCTGCCTTTCGGCACCTCCGATATTCAGCTGTCTGGCAAGAAACAGGACTTTCAAACGAACTCCTTGTCGATCTCGAGAAACATTCTCGTTTACGTATTGCCGGTTACGGCCTATCGTTTCAGCTTCGCGTCGCGGAACGCACGAACGAATATTCGTCGCAACCGGCTCCGAGCAGGCCGATGCAAGGCTCAACAAACGAGCGAATCTGGTCGAATCCCAAGCCCTTCATGAAGGTCTTTGCCTCTTCGGGCGAGATAGATTCGTAAGGATATCCGCCCAGCCAATCCCGCGTGTCGAAGTACATATCCATGCCGCGCTGCTTGAAATAACTTTCGCGCCGTTTTTTCAAGCTTTCGCCCTTTAGCGCCAGCCGCGCGCGCACGATCATCATGTACACGGACTCGATGATCTTCTGAATCCACTTCGGCGATTTCGAATAGACTTTCTTTTCGATACGCCACATGCCACAGAACGGTGTTTTGCCGTACAAAGCCAAGGTGAGCATGCCGCCGGGTCCGACCATCGTCGAGGCCTTGGTGATCGCCGGATACATAGCTCCTGTGTGATGCAGCACACCCCACGAATACACAACGTCAAAAACGCCAAGCTTCGCCGGATCCAAGTTGAACACGCTGATGTTCTGTACGTCCCAGTTTGCGCCCGCGCCATGCTGCGACAAGGTCTTGCGCGTGGTCTCGACACTCTTGGGATCGAGGTCGACGGCAAGTAGCCTACGACAGCCAAGCCGTACCGCCGCCAGCGAAAACAATCCCGATCCGCAGCCGATGTCGAGAAACGTCTTGCCTTCGATCGCTTCGCGTCCCACGAGCCGGATCAGGGACTTTTCCGCCTCCTCTATCCGCGTTTCGTCGATTTTCTGCGCGTATTGCGACCAATTCTCGCCGAACGAAAAGTGTGTTTCGAGTTCGAGTAGATCCTGTGTCACGTTTGCATCGCTCCTGACGATTCGAACGTTGAATTTCTTCAAAAACTAGTACGCTCGCGGGCGGCGCCGGTAGTGGAAGCCTGCCAGTCCGGCCCCCACGAGCACGGCTGCGAACGCCGGGACCATCCAGTACATTTCCGATCTTGCGCGGGCCGCCCGTGCCCTGAGGTGATAACCGAATCTTATCAAGGCCGCTTGAGTTCGAACCGTGAGAGGAGTGGCGCGCGCCGTGCCCGCTCCCGTGTCGCCGCCTCGTTCGTCGGCGCCCATCACGCCCGCGAATTGCGCTTCCGCTGAACCGGCGCCGTTCAAATAGTGCTCCAGATTCGTGTAACCGTCGGCATTCAATTTTTGTGCGTCCGAAGGGTCGTTGGCGTTGAGTCCGTGGGCCTTTTCCCACGCATCCGGTATGCCGTCGTGATCGTTATCCGCGCAGGCTTCGCCGGCGGCCAGCCATGGAATTTGATGTTCGTAGTCCGCGTACGAATAAAAGTCGCCAACACTGCCACGGCGATATTCGCGGATGATGCGCTGATCGACCGAATCGCGCCGCATCACCCAATTCCCATCGCAATCGAGTCGGAGGGAATTGCCGACGGTCGGGAGAATTTTCGCGTCCAATTCCTGCGCTGGACCGGCCGTAATCGGATATTGCAACGTCGGCAGCGGTTGGCTTCGTCGCCATGATCGAGGAATGGTACCGGTTTCTTTGCCATTCTCACCGGAAACCTGCGCCGCCATCACCCACTGGTCGCCATCCGGATTGCGCTGGTTCGGACCGATGTTCCCCAACAGATATAGCGTCGGCGATCCCGGATTTTCGAACGCGCCTTTCGATGTTGCTTCGATCTCGCTATGCTGCGCTTCGCTGTTCAGCGGCCCGGCTTTGTATTTGTTCCGAATGAAATCGGCGTTGATTTGCCCCAGCAATTGGGACGCGTAATAGTCCCAGTTATAGACGATATTGTTGACCCAGCGCGTCGATCTGTTCCAAAGCTGAGGAATCCTGTGGCCAATGTCAGAAAAAAAATTGTGGTGAAAGTCGAGATCGGTCTCGAGGTTTCCGAATCCTTGACCCTTTTCCGGATTCGAACTGACTGACGGTCCTACCGGATGCCCCGCGTGCGATTCGTAGAACATCGACCACTGCGTTGTCACCCGCGTATTCGGCCCGACGTAGTTGCTGACGTAAACCAAGCCTTTGTTGTCCCACCAACTCGCAGTGACGTGGTCAAAAATAATGTCGTGGCACTTCGCGTTTGCCACCTGAAATGCAACTGCGCCTGTCGCAGGCCCGGGACTATGTGTTGGCCCGTTGCCGATTCGAATCGTCAGGTATCGTACGATTACGTTCGAAGCCGACAAGAACAGCACCGCTTGCTTTGTTACGTTGCCGCCATCGAGAGTGATTCCACCGCCGGGAGCAGTTTGGCCGGCGATCGTCAGGTCGTTCTTATAAGCGCGTAACCCGACTCCAACTTTGATGACGCCGCCGACGCGAAAGACGCATGTTCGGGGGCCTTCGGCGTCAATGCACGCTCTCAGGCTGCCGTTGCCGCTGTCGTTGAGAGTTGTAACTTCGATGACTTTGCCGCCGCGACCTCCTGTGGCCGCTGCTCCGCCTCCTTGGGCGCCGGGGAAAGCCGGTATGTCGGCGCGACAGGGTAGAGCCAAAGCCAGAAGAATGAAGCTTATTCGCGAAAGCGCCTTCACGATCGCCGAACGTCCTCAGTTCGCCGCTAAAATGGACTGCTGTCTTCGTCGCAACACCAGCGTTAGCAATAGGACCTCGCCGATCAGCAGCACAGCGGACGTAACGATGACCGAGTATGCTGCTCCCAGAATTCCGCGGGAGTGAATCAAGAAGTAGCTCGAAAGAGCTGCTGCCGCGACCGAACTTGCCAGGACCGGAATCTGCGGGCCGAAGCAACGTGCCGACGTAATCGCTGACGCCATTTGCGCAGCGATGTAGCTCATCGCGCCACCCACCATCATCGCGACAAGCACGTCGGTATGTTCCGCGTATTCAGGGCGATAGAGCAGGGTCAACAGCAAATGCCCAAAAAAGACCGCGACGCCGATTCCCGCCAAACCCAAAGCAGCTGCGATCCCAACTAATTTTAGGAGCAGGGAATTGAACCGGCGAATCTCTCCCGTGGCATAAAGCTTCGCGAGCCGGACGAATGCCGATTGGCCCATCGCGGTGATGATCAAGTTCCCAGTCGAAACCAAAAATGCGGTCGCTGTAAAGATTCCGAGTTGGCGTTCACCGATCGAACCGGCGATGAAGTAACGCGGGATGCTTGGCAGCAGCGACACGAGAAATGCGATGACGCCCAGCGTCAGCGACGTACGCAGCAATTCGACCTGGACCACGCGATTCCACCGCGGCCGTAACGACTGGTCGCGCGCCGCGAGTTCTTCCAGCGAGTCCGCGACTTCCGAAATACTGTGCCGGTCGAAGTGAGTTCGCTTTCGAATATCGTATGCAACAAGTACGATCGCGCGGGCGACCACGAGGCCGATCGCGCCCCAAATAATGCTCCCGGCGAAATAGATCCCGGCGCCCATTGCCGCCAGCCCAATAATCCCGCGTACGATCATGGATTTTGCGATGCGATCCATGTGCTCGTGAAACTGCATCTTCGCGTAGTACAAGTCGCTGACGATTTCGAGGCCTTGCGCCACGCCGATAATCAGCACGACCCATGTGGACTGCGCCGAGTAATGCATCGCAAACGCCGCGCCTGCGATGATCACCAGCGACAAAACCGTCGTTAGCAGGCGAAACCCGAGGTACTCTCCAAAATGAACCCGCTCCTCAACATCGGTCGTCAGAACCGCGCGAAGCTGTAACGTGGAAAGCGCGAATACTGGCGCCGCGATCGCCAACGCCAACCCGTACTGACCGACCATCGTCGGATTTCCCAGCTTGGCCAGCAGCACCAACATGCCCCACTGGCAGCCTGAATAAATCACGTTGCCAACGAAGGTCCAGCTAAAGTTCCAGCGGAGCGATACCGTTTTCGCTGGCTGTGGTTTGATCTGAGGAGCAACTTCCGTCGCCGGAGCAGAGCCGTTCATCCAATCGCCTTGGCTCAACGAGCTCACCGTTCGCCACGCATCGGTCGATACCAACGCTTTTCAACCGGGCCAACGGGTTGTTCGAAATTCGTATTCCAGAATTCACGAACGCGTTTGGGCACGCGACCCGGTTGGCCGCGATATTGCTTCGGTCCCCGCGCCCACTGCTGTCTCGCCGGCGCCGTTGCGTATGCCGCGCTTTGTGCTGCGAGCAACGCAAACACAAACCATGTGGGCTTGTAATACTCCCAGTTCATTACGAAGCCGCCGAGCGCCCACGCAAGAAGCATTACTCGCCAAAGACTTCGTTCAAGGCTGGGCATTCGCGATGTGGCGGAGATCAGCGTGAACAGCATCACGGCGAAAATGGCAAATCCGACCGCTCCGAGTTCGACGAGGACGGAAAGGAAGGTGTTATGGGGCGCCCACGCGGTTGCTGTCTTTTGTTGTACGCCGACAGGAAAGGCGCCAGCGCCAATTCCCAAAAACGGATGGTCTGCATAGACTTCGAGCCCCGCGTGCCAAATGACGGTGCGGGCGTCCATCGTGCCCTCTGTGATTTCGCTTTGGGTACTGCCCAAGCGGTCCCAAGCTCTTTGGGGCACCATCCGTATGGCAACGAGCGAACCGATCACGACCAGGATAACGGTGGCCAGCTTTTGCTTGACGGTCCAAGCCTTGAGTGTCAGGGGAATCATGAGCATCGCAGCCAAAAACGCAACAAACGCGCCGCGCGACGCCGTGAAAAACATTCCGCAAGCCGCCGCTACGACCTCCATGCGATAAAGCCATCCTCGAATGGCGCTCTTATCGACTGCGGAGAGATACAGCGCCATGGGCACGCTCAGCACGATGCGCAACCCGATGTCGTTCGGGTTCATGTTGAAGGCACCCTGCCTGACGCCGACGATCGAGCTCTCGTTCTGCAAAATCGTCGCAACCGCCAGAATTCCGGCTCCGGCGATGTAAGCTCGCATCAAATTGTGTTGCTGCTCCGGCCTCGGAGCCTCGGCCCAGATCAGCAGCACCATCGCAAGGAGCTGGACGTAACTCACCAATTCTTCGGTCGTCTCTTCGGGTCCAATCGTCCAGAAATACGACAGCGAAACCCACACGACGAACAACACCATCATAAGGTGTGGAACAATCGGCGTTCGAAACCTGCCGGAGTCTACGACTGCAATGATTCCAGCGACGAACGCGATCAATCCGATGACACGTCCGATGGTTCCGATTCCCGGGACGATGATGGAGTTTTCCAGGGGGACGGAAAATACAAACAGGCAGAGGAGCCAAAATCCAATGACGGCAAAGGGCCGATCCCCTTGCGCGGAGTTTGCAAAGGCAGCGCTAGCGCTCATCGGCCTTCGCATTCCAAAACTCTGTCTGTTTGGAAACATGTTTATCCGTGGCTCTTGGCGTGTTGGTAGAAGCTGCCGCTAAGGATTACCGCTTCGGATCTAAAGCCATGCAACGCGAGCTAGGGTGTGGGGACGAGTGGGAAGAAATGGGCGCCTGTACAAACCGGCGCCCGGTTCGAATGATTAAGCGTGCGGCGGATGACTTGCCTTGGCTTCGACGCTCTGGCCATACCCATAGCCATAGCCGTAGCCATATCCGTAGCCGTACGTCCGGCCCGGGGTCTTGCGCGGATCCCAGCTGTTCAACACCGTGCCGAGGATTCGCGTTCCGTCTTCGGCGAGTCGCTGGGTGGAAACCACCGCCGCATCGCGCATCGTGTGACCTGCGCGAACAACGAGGACCACGCCATCCGACAAACCACCGAGAATTCTTGCATCCGCAAGGTGCATCATGGGCGGGGCGTCGATAATCACCATGTCGAATTCTGTACGCAACCGTGCCATCAGCGCTTCTACGCGCGGAGAATGCAGCAGCTGCGAGATGTTGTTCGTGCGCGTTCCGCTGGGGAGCAGGGAAACGCCGGCGATGCGCGTCTCGAGAACGAGCTGGTTGAGAGGCACGCTATCGAGTTGCGTATCAGCCAAGAGTACGTCGCTTACGCCACGTGTGTTGGACGAGCCGAAAATCTTATGAAGCTTCGGCTGGCGCAAGTCACCGTCGATCAGCAACACGCGACGTCCCATTTCCGCAATCGCGATGCTGAGGTTGCTCGCTACGGTCGTTTTTCCTTCCGCCGGACCTGGGCTCGTCACGACGATGACCTGTGGTCCTTCGGAGTTTTGTCCGGGCAACAAGATGGAGGTCAGCATCGCGCGGAACGATTCCGCAACCGCTGACGGTTTGTGCTTCCACGTCACGAGTTCGAGGCAATCGTTAGGATCGGCCGGCGCCAACGCCTTCGCGCTCTTTACCGCCGGCGTATCGCAAACTCCGGCCATCGGGATCACGCCGAGTTCGGGCAGGTTCAGGAACATCTGCATGTCGCCAGGCGCCTGAATGCTGCGGTCAAACCGCGTCCGGAAGATCACGAAGCCCAATCCCAGGAAGATTCCGCAGAACAAACCGACAGCTGAATTGACCGGAACATTCGGCTTCGCGGGCAGGAAAGGCGGCTTCGCTTCGTCGACCACGAGCACATTGCTCGCTCGCATAGCCGAGACCAACTGAGCTTGCTTCACGCGATTCAGCAGCGTGTCATAGAGTTGGCGGCTGGAGTCGACTTCGCGACGCAGCGTGTCGTAGTGGATCGCTTTATCCGACTGATTCGCGACCGTCTTCTGTTGGTCGATGAACGACTGCTGCAGCAATTTTTCGCGGCGAGTCGCCGAGGCGTATTCGTTGCCGACCCGGCGCAGCACGTTCGTGCGTTGTTTCTCCATGTCTGCTTGCAACTGGTTAATCTGAGCCTGCACGCGCTGCACTTTGTAATGCTCCGGCGTGAGGGTGGCGCTTAGCTCCACGAGCTGACGCTGCAACTCGGTGAGTTTTAGGCGGTATTCACGGAGCGTCGGATCGTCAATGGTCTCTGGGAGCGATTCCGCAGGTTTGCTCTTCGCTTCTTCGAACTTCGCCTGCTTGTCGACGCGGTCGGCCTGAGCCTTGTCCAACTCGTCTTGCAGCTCCTTCAGCCGGCCTTCGGTGATGTTCTCCTTCTCCGTCATCGTGAGACCAGAGGAGCGTGCGTAAGCCTGAAGCGCTCCTTCCGACTTCTCCAGGTTCGCCTTCATTTCGTTCAAATGGGCGGTAAGACCTTCACCGGTACGCTGGCTCGACTTCCAGCGCATCTCTTGGCTCTGCTCGATAAATTCCGAAACAATCGTGTTCGCGAACGTCGCCGCAAACTTTGGATCTTCCGAGTCATACATCACTTCGACGAGCCGAGTTTGGCCCGACGCGCGAACGGTCAGGTTCTGACGCGCTTTGGCCATGAAGGCATCTTTGTTGGGTTCGCCGGTCTTGTCTCCGAGCCCGACCATATGCTGAATTTTCGCCGAAAAAGCACCCCAGCCGCTTTCGGGCCGCTCTTCCTCCGTGGTTAACTTGTTCGCGACGCGCTCCAGCAGCGAGTCCGACTGCAAAATCTTGATCTGTGTTTGGAAATACGAGTCGTTGGCGGAGTTCTGGCTCGCCTGCGTCGGGTCGATCGCCTTCGAATCCATGAAGTCTGAGTTGAAGTCCTGAATTTCCAGCGAGGTGCGCGCGCGATAGATCGGTGTCTGCACAAGGCTGAACAAAATCGCCACAGCGAGTCCAGCGAGCGCGAAGCAGAGCAAGGTCACCTTGTTGCGAACCAGGATGTGCCAATAGCCGAGCAGGCTGTCGTAGCCCTGCGCTTCGCCGCCGTTGTCCATCATCGGGCTTTGTTCTTCCATCCGGTAAACTGTCGGCCGGTTGTCCTGGTAATTGCTGACTTGAATCGCCCGCGTCCGGTTGTTCACTCGATCGAAGTGCTTAGACATTTATAACCTGCCGTTCCGCCCTGTGGCTAAGATTGACATATCCCAGATGCGCGTTCTCTCTCGTGTGAAGGACCATTACGGGCGATAAATCGCAACCCCTGTGCCGGTTTGAATTGCTGCTTCCAGGGCACGTAGCGCAATTTTTCTGCCTGTACTGTCGGGGACGAATAAAATGTCATTGCCTTGCAAGGGAACGTCTTGACCCTTGCCTTGCAAAATGGTTTTCAAATCAACCGGAATCTCGGTCCGCTGGTCGGCTCCCGGATTCATTCTCAAGATCTTAGCGTGTTTTGTGTCGGGCGCCGTACCCAGCCCTTCCGCCATGGAGATTGCTTGTAATACTGACATGTTTTGCTTCTCGCCGAGGATAAATCCTCCCGATTTCTTAACGTCTCCGGTCACGTAGATCAGTTCTGCCTTCGGCACCGAAATCACGTCGTGCGGGAAAATCTGGATATTTTCTTCCGGGACCTTGGCTTCCATGATGTCCTGCAACTTCACTTGAGCCACGCTGAACTGGCCCGACGCATCCATCGTCGCGCCCGGCAGGGGAATGCAGCCCCATTCAATCTGGCGCGTGATTCGTATGCTATAGCCCGCATCCGGCCGAACGCCGCCGGCAAGGGAGATCATTTCGAGCAATGTCTTACGGCCTTCCACCTGATGAACGCCCGGCTGATTGACAGCACCAAGCACCGACGCCGGCTGGCTGCGCAGTTCTTTGACGTCCAACGCCGCTTGCGGCTTCTTCACGTACACGGCCAGCTTCTTGTTCACTTCCTGTTCGGCCTGCTGCACCGTTAAGCCGGCAACGTGAATGCGCCCAACCAGCGGAACCTGAATGTCTCCTTCGCCGTCTACGCGCACGACCTTGGTCGGCACTTCGTCCGGCTCCGGACCTGATATTTGGAGTTCATCCTCCGCGCCCAGCAAGTATGTCGAGCGCACGGTATTGCTGCAATTCGCTTGTTTTACGTCTGACGCCGCCTGGCTATCGACGGCTATCGTGCCGAATCCAGTCAGAAACAACACCGCCAGGCCGATCGCACTTCCCTTAAGAGTTGTCATCGACCCTCCTTCCGCTTCTCTCGCTTGAAGACCATCGCAATCCGTCCGTTTCTCAAAGCTCTACCTGAGGAAAAATCGGTCGATCCTGGCTAAACCACTCGCGCCTCGCTATCGGCGCTTACCGGCTGAACCCACTCGGGATCAACCTCAACCGAAATGGACCTCTTGAGCAGCGTAACCGACACATAAATGCGATGCCGATTGGCAATCTTCGTCAGTACGCCTTCCAAGCCCCGAAGGGGTCCGTGCTTCAGTTGCACTTTCTGTCCAACGACTAGGTTCGGCCAGGGTGTAACTGTCAGCCCTGATCGCAAGACCGATTGAATCCCGGCAATCTCAAGCTCGTCTACCGGTTCGGGAGTTTTTCCAACTCCCACAAGGTACAAAAAACCCGGAGTCGTCAGTAGCGGTAGTCGCTCTTCCAAATTCAACCGGCAAAATAAATATCCCGGGAAGAGCGGCAAATCCATGATCTTGACTCGATCCGACCACTGCCTCTTGCTTCGGACCAGCGGCAGAAATTCCTGAAAGCCCTTCCCGCGAAGCGCGGCGGCTACCGGTTTCTCGTAATTCGGACGGACACGCACCGCGTACCACGGCGCGGTCCGGATTCTGCCCTCACCTTCAACCCTGCCTCCGTCGCCAAGTTGTTCTGAATCCGAGAGTTCGACACCATTCCCGTTAGATTCATTCCGGGGGGCCTGCGGCAGCTCGTCGCCCGGGTTTTTACCATCTCTTCGCATGCAGGGTTTATCCGCCTCTTTCTCCACTACAGGGCAAGCTCCCGCCCTTTGACTCACAGTCGCCTCAAAGGCTCGCTTTACTGCTGACTTCCGAACGATTTGCGAGCTTGAATTTCGTCCGACGCACATGTCGAATCACTGCGTACCGCGATCTGCGCACCTTCACACGACGAGGGGTCCGGCACGGAACAAGTTTGCCACCACCTGTCCTTTCGGCCAATGGACCTTACGTTTTCGGACCGCAGTACCAAAGTACTCTCCTAGATTGTAACTACCGCCGCACTTTGCCACTCGACCGCAAGCACCATGGACTCGACTAAACCCGAAACGTCGGCATCGGTTGCCGAAATCGCCTGCCCACTACTCCTCGGAAATCCTTTCGTTCTCGTCACTTGCACGGCTTGTACCAAATTCATTGACTTCCGAATCTTCGGATAGGCCCTGCGCACTCCGGGTTTCTCGTAGCCGCGTTGTGTGATTCATCGCGGCAAACCCGGGAATCTCCGAAGCCGGCGCCTGCCGCTCCGACCGCACTACTCTGCCGATCGCATGGATTTCGGACGGTCGCGTCGAGTGCCCAGGCCGTGGCAAGAAGACATTCATCTCGACGGAAACGCCAAGCGGAGGGACAAGCTGAGCGGTAACATAAATACCCCGGCTGCCCAGGTCGCGACAATACCCATCGCAACCGTGCACTCGGCCTGAATCGTCCTGCCAGGAAAAGACCACCGGCAGCCTCAATGGATACCGCAATGCCGTTCTGCGTTCTGCAACTCGGCTCATCGGAGTTGGTCGCACAAACATCTGATGCCTCCCGCCTGCTCTCTGGGTGAAAACCTCAAGTGACAACACCCGTACCGTGTACCTAATTTAGCTTCCTTCGGAAACAAGTAAAGAGGCCGACCGGTGGTCGGTTTCGGGGTCCGGGGTCCACGGCGCATGGGTACTTCAGGATAGAGACTAAAGTCTCCAAACAGAGGGCTTAAAGTCCCTATTTTGGGGTTATCCCACCTATTGGGCTCTATCGACCACGCGAACGTCTCGGGTCCACGGTGGATTTCCGACGCCTTCGAAGATGACGTTGGCAGTCTGTGGCGACATCCTTTATCTTGAGTGGAGCTGACGATCTCGCTGTGGGGCTCAGTCCGTTGACCAACAACACGTTGCCTCGTTGGGGACAACCACCTTGGACGATCGATTTCCGTCCTCAGACCCCTCTTCTGCCTGACCGCGTGGATATCGCCATTGTCGGTGGAGGGTTCAGCGGACTCTGCGCGGCGGCCAATATCCGCCGCTTCGATTCCGGCAAAACTGTCGCTCTGTTCGAAGCCGAAAATATCGGCGCCCGCTCCAGCGGCCACACAGGCGGCCTCGCGCTCGCAGAAACCGCCGCGGGGAATCTCCCCGGTCTCGGGGACGTGCTCGGTGGTGTTTCGAACCTTCTTCGTGACCTGCAGATTGACTGCGATCTCCGTCTTCCGGGCGCCTGGGAACTCGACCGCACTACGTCCGCTTCGGACTCGCCGGTTCGCTGGAGCGACACCGGCGAGCTTCGCGTCGCAAAAGAGGTCCCCGGCGGCACGCTCGATGCGGGAAAACTGGTCAGCGGTTTGGCACGCGCCGCAGAAGCCGCTGGGGCGGCCATTTTCGAATACGCTCGGGTGGAGAATGTCGATTTTGGCGAACCTCCGGTCCTGCATGTTCGAGACAAGCGAGTTCGAGCGGATCGCGTTCTTTTCGCGACGAATTCGGAGTCCTTGGAGCTTACGGGTCTGGCCGGTCACGCTGAACCAAAACTGACTTTGGCCCTTGCCACCGAGCCGCTGCCCGACCAGACGCTCAAGGCCCTCGGTCTCGATGCAGGGAAGCCCTGCTACACAACTGACCTGCCCTATCTTTGGGGACGCTTGTTGCACGGTCATCAAATTATTTTCGGAAGCGGACTGGTGGAAGTCGATACGTGGAAAGATCTTGTTTCCATCGATGTGGGCTCAGGTCGAGCATTTGAATTGATGTCGAGCTTGCAAATGAGAGTCTCCGGTCTTCATCCTTCCTTGCAAAACGTCAAGTTCAGCCACCGTTGGGGAGGCCCCATCCTGATCGCGGACCAAGGGAGGCCTGTTTTCGCGCGCCATCCAAAAAACTCGCGTAGCATCGTTCTTGGGGCATACAGTGGCCACGGAGTCGCACTATCGGTCTATTTGGGTGCGTGGGCCGCTCAAGCCTTGTTGGAAAAGCGCGAGTTGCCGATATGGAACGCCCGATCCGGCGCGGCGAAATGACAACTTAGCTCGTCTTGCCGCTGCACCCCGGGTGACCGCATTGGCAATCGATGTCGGGCGTCTTTTCCATCGCCTGGCACTGCGCGCTGCAATACTTTTCCGACGTCACCTTGCAGCTACACATCGGATGCGCGCATTTCTTCATGTCTGCCATGTTTCACCTCCCTGATTTGCGTTTCGAAATAGAATCCGTGCTGCTCCTTCACCCAGCGCGGTTCGAAATTGATGGTTACTCGCGCCACTATTCCGCAGCAAATTATCCGAACGGGCAATCAGGCAAAAACCTTACACATCGACGCGACAATGCGTAGGCGACGCGCCCCCGCACGGACTTCGGGTAAGCGCACATTGCTGCTCGGACTCTCCGAATCTTTACCGTCTTCCAATGGCTCACTTAAAACGATTCGTGTATGGACGCGTTTCCGCATCGCTCTTAACGTCGAACACAGCGCGACCAAACGGTCGACAAACGATAACGATTTTATTTCTCAAGAGAGGGAGCACCCCATGGAGCACAAGGCACTGAGAAAGTTGTACATCGATGAACTGAAGGACATCTACGATGCCGAAAATCAGCTGGTAAAGGCGCTACCAAAGATGGCTAAGGCCGCAACTTCGGAGAAGCTTCGCGCCGGATTCGAATCGCACCTGGAACAAACCCGAGGGCACATCGCGCGCCTGCAGGACATCTTCGAAGCTCTCGGCGAGAAGCCGACGGGCAAAAAGTGTAAAGGAATGATGGGCTTGGTGAAGGAAGGCCAGGAGATCGATGAGGACTTCGAAGGTGAAGTCATGGACGCCGCCCTGATCTCGGCCGCGCAGCGAGTCGAGCACTACGAAATTGCCGCTTATGGGTGCGTCGCCACGTGGGCTGAACTCCTGGGTGAATCCGAGGCCAACGCACTTCTCGAACAAACGCTGCAGGAAGAGAAGGAAACCGACCATAAACTCACGGTGCTATCCGAGGAAATAAACGTCCAGGCCAAAGGCGAGGGCGACAATGAAGACGTCGGCGAAGAGGAGGAAGGAGCGATGCCGCATCGCAAGGCGCGCGGCGCCCACGCTTAGTCCAAAGGCCACGGTTCGTAGCTGTTGAAGGACAGAACATCGCGTTCGAAAGGGCGGACATGCTCGGCAGGTCTGCCCTTTTTTATGAACCCTGCGACCAGAACTGCGTCGACGCTCTCCTCCGGCTTACGCTTCCCGGGGGACACCGATGCTGTGCCTGCTGGAAAAGCGCTCCTGAATGCAAATTGGAGATACAATCCGCCTGGGTCTAGTGACTGACACGTTGTTGGTGCGTTCCTTTCAGGTTTTAAACCTCTCATGACGCCAACGCACAAACTGATCCTTCAGGAATTCGAAGCCTACGCCAAGACCTCCCCGAGCGCCGACGCGCTGATGAAGTTGATCGCCGACCGCCTTCACGAGCGAATGACTCGATACAATTGGGTCGGCTTTTATAGTGTCGATTCCACGAACTCCGGTTATTTGAACGTCGGTCCTTTCGCTGGTAGTTTCACTCCGAACGCTCGAATTCCAATCGACACTGGCCTATGCGGGGCCGCGGCGACAACCGGAAAAGTTGTTCTCGTTCATGATGTCACCAAGGATCCGCGCTATCTGCCAGGTTCATCGCTGGTTAGGTCCGAAATCGTTGTGCCCATATTCGTGAAGAAGCAGTTTGCGGCTGAACTCGACGCCGAAAGCTATTTCACCGACACCTTCAACCTAGACGAGCAGGTATTCGTCGAAGCCTGTGCCGCCGTCGTTGCCGGATTCCTCGGCAAGTGAGAAATGCCAGTGGTTCTTCCACGCTGACGCGCCAACAAAAAGTGAGTAACGACAGTGCCTAGCGCTGCCATACTTCGAAAGAGCCCAGACGTCAGAACTATGCAGAAGAAGCGATCCAGCAAGCCTCAAACGACCGACGCGATCATCGAGCATGTGATCGAGCAAGAGAAGCGCGTCTGGAAGGCCGCTCACGCTCGGGACGCCGAGGCGTTCAGCCAGTTGGTGCCCGCGGACGGGCTAATGATTTTTCAAAGCGGGATCATGCGGCAGCCTGAATACCTGGAAACGATGACGTCGCGAACCGTATCGCAGTCCAAGTGGAGAAGAATGAAGGGATTCATGCCCAATCCGACGACTGTGATTTTGACGTATGAGACCGTACGTGTTGGCAGTTACGAGGGCAAGAAATTTCCGTCGAATCCGGTTATCGAGAGCACGACTTGGATCAAGAGAGGAGGGCGTTGGGTTGCGATCCTCAACCAGGAAACCCCGGTTAAACGCTAAGAAGTTTGCTGACGAGCGATCTGGCTACTGCGCCAACGGCTTTAGAATTTCGTCCAGATAGTCCGTAGTTCCTTCATTCCGCTTCAGATGCGGTTCGCGGATTCCGTCGCGGTATGCGATGTTGTGGCGCTCGATCGTTCCGGTGTTCGAAGCGAGTATCGCGATGGGTCCAGTGGCAGAGGGCGAATCCTGCACCGCTCGGCTCAGGTCCTCGATCGAGAACTGGCGGCCACCCACGCTGATGATCTTCATATAGGGACTGAGGCCGGCTTGCTCCGCCGCCATTCCGGGAATCACGTCCTGAATTGTGCCGTCGCTCTTGACCACCATGCCCAACGACGCAGTGTAATCACCGCTACCGGAAACGGCTCGTCGGGCAGCATGAATCTCGTTGAGAGCATCGGTGTACACCAGATCCCAGCCGCCGCCCGTAATTCCACCAAGAGGCGCGTGCGGCTCCAGCGAATCAAGCCGCTGGCGCAGAAATTTTCGCCAGTCGGACGGCGCTACCTGATTCAGAGTCGATACGACGTCTTCGAATACGTAGGGCTTAAGGATCGGAAGACCGTCCGGCCCACCGTAAAACATCCTGCAGAAATCGTTCAAGGAGCGCTGACCTTGAGTCAGCTTTCGAATCGTCACGTCGACTTCGAGCCACAGCAAAACGCTCTCGGTGTAAAAGTCCGTACCGCGGCGATAAGAAATCCATTCCGGCGGCGCGAAATAGAGCACTTGCGCCGAATCGGCGGTGTCTTGCAGCGACCGCCACGAACGGCCGGCGCGATGGTCGAGCATCGAAGCAAGCGCCGCGATTTGCTCGCGAGTCTGTTCCGGCGTTCGAAGTCCACTGCGCGCCGCAAGTACTGTGCCCAGGTAGTCGGTCAACCCTTCGTAGACCCAGATCAGTTCCCCACGCATCGGTTGCTGAAAGTCCGGCGTCGCCATCCCGGCGGGCCGGCGGTATTGACCATTCCAGGAATGCGTAAACTCGTGCGGAAACAGATCGGCGTCGAGCAGGCGCCCGTTCGGATCGACCAGCGTGTGCTCCGCGATGCGATCGTCGCTGCTTTCGTGATGCTCTTGCCCGAGAAAGAGAACGTTGTCGCTGAGCGTGAGCAGAAAATGGTAGTCGCGATAGTGATGTGACTGATAGAGCGCGCTCGCTTCGGCGACCAATCGATTGTAGTTGTCGATCAGTGCGGGCGGGATGTCGAGTGCCCACGGGTCGTCAGCCGCGATGTCAACTTCGTGTGTGGGCTTCTGTCCCGGGGCGAGAGGGATCACGCGCAGGTATTCGCCTGATTGCACCGGAGAGTCGACAAGAAGGTCGAGTGGCACAGGCGCGAAGTTGACCGTGCTGCCGGATCGGCTCGCAACAGGGAGAGAAGTGTTGAAGTTCCAGCCATCGGGCAAGTGCAGCGTCGGCTCGAATGTGATTTCGTTCGCCGGACGCCCCTTCGGGTACAGGATCACCTCATGCCACATCAAAATGAACAACTTCGAAGACGATGCAGCCGAAAAATCGATCGTCGGACCCGGAGCGGAAAGCAGAAAGTCGACGTGCGCCGAAAGGGAAGTAGCGCCGGCAGGTACATCGAGATGGACTGCATACATATCGTCCGGATCCCGGTGCCACGCGATTCGTTGGCCGTTGACCGTGAATTTCAGGCCCGTGAGATTCGTGATCGGTCCATCGGGAGAGTGGTCAGCCGGCATCCATTTCGAATAATACAAAGTGAGCGGACCGGGACCGACGGGAATTTCCAGGTCGGAACGAAGTATCTTCTGAGAAGACGCATGTGTTGCGTCGACGGTGATCTTGATCGGCCGCGCCGGGGAACTCTGTGCTCGCGAAACACCACCTGAGACCAAAGCGAGGGAAACTGCGACCAGACAATAGACCGCGGTCTTCACGTTGCGTATGGTCATACGTCTCCCTCGCCCGCACATTCGTATAAAACTAGGTGGCTATCGTTACCAGCGCAGCTTGGCGCCGAACTGAATATTGCGCGGGCCACCAGCGCCGAAGTGAGAGTCAAAGCTGCCGTCGTCCGACGTTGCCGTGATCCTGGTGCTAAGGTCAGGCGATGGTTCGGCAAAATTGGGGTGGTTGAATGCGTTGAAGAACGATGTCCGGAATTCGAACGAGAAGCGCTCGCCGAACTTAAAGGTTCTCTGAACGGCGAAGTCCCAGTTCGTCAGGCCCGGTGCGACGATCGGATTGCGAGGACAATTCCCGAATGTACCTGGAGCCTCGGGAGTGAAGGCGCCAGCCATCACGTATGGCATCGAGAAGTCTGACAATTGATAGTGGATCGGACCGATGCAGTCGGGCCGCTCGTGGAAGCTGGCCGTACCGCTGCCGCCATCTGCCGTGAGCACGGGCGCTGCCAGGCCGTCTCGGAATGTCGTCGTTCCAGAAATTTGCCAGTCCTTCAGCAAATAGCCGAATCGGTTGCCATTCTTCGGGTAGGGGATCTGATAGATATACGTAATGATCAGGGCCCGGCGCTGATCGAACTCGGAGTTGCCGTAGCTTCCAGCGAGGTCCCTGGGGTTTTGCGGAACGTAACCGCTGGTTCCGAAGAAATCGTCCACTTCCGAGGCCGTGTCCAGGTTGTGCGACCAGGTGAACGCCGTCTGCGTCGTCAAACCGTGAAAGTTGTTGGATTTCAGCACGACTTGTAGCGAGTTGTAGTTCGCCCATCCAGTCGACGAGATCTGGTTGATCTGTCGCAAGTCGGGGAACAGCGTGTTGAAGGGGCGGCGTGACTGCGACGTATCCGGCGAAGGCAGCCCCGGCGTTGGCGCGTTGATGTCGATCAACTGCAACTGGTGAGTGCTTTTGTTGCCGACGTAGGCGACCTGGAGCACAAAACTCGGATTCAATTCCTGCTGGATGTTGATGTTCCAAATCTGCGTGTTCGGCTGCTTGATGTGCGGATCCATGCTGGTGACGTTGAACGGCGGCTCAGGTGCGCCGGTGCCAAAGATGGGCACGCCAACGCCAAACGGAATCGGTGCTGACGGGATGATGGTGAAGCCGCCCGTTGGCCCGATGGGATTCTGTGCGAGGCCCTCCTCAAAGTTGTTGAGCGGAATCGTGTCGTAATAGATGCCGTAGCCCGCGCGGAAAATCATCTGGCGACCCGGAATCAGCGTTATCGGTGGAACCCACGAAATACCCAAGCGCGGTCCAAAGTTTTTCTTCGGCGCGTCATACAAATGTCCCCCCGGCAATTGGCTGACTGGCACGAGCCCAAGCGTCGGATCGAAAGCGGAGAAGCGTCCTCGCGACTCGTCGACCGTGCCCATGTAGTCCCATCGCAAGCCGGCCATCACCGTGAGTTTGCTGGTCAACTTATAGTTGTCCATCGCATAGAAGCTGGTGATGTTCTGGTCGATGTTGGCGCGGCCGCTGCCCACGCGGTTTATAAACGTATTGCCGGGGCTCGGCATTCCGGCTAGCAAATCGATGAGGCCCGCGACTCCTTCCGGGTTGCTAAAGGTCGTTCCGCCAGCGGTCAAATTCGCGACCAATCCGGTTCCGAGTTGCGAGCCGTCAAACGTAAACAATCCGCGAGAACCGACGATCGTGTAGTTCGAATAGTCGTGGAAGAAGTTAAAGCCAAATTTGAGCGCGTGTGCGCCGTGCGTGAGGCTGAAGTCGTCGGCTACCTGGAACGTGGTTGCAACGCGCCCGCCTGCACCGTACTGCAATCCCAGGTTCGAATAGCGGCCCGGGCCGGAACCTCCGATGTCGAATTCCGGAATGCCAAAGCTTTCCGGTCCAACTCCGGTGTTGAGTCCGATTGTGGCGGGATCGACGTCCGCGTCGCGACCTTTTTGAAACTGGCTGAAGCGATTCCAGCCGAGGCGCAAGCTGTTGACGGCGATCGGCGAGAAGATGTGGACTTCACTGATTCCAAAGTTACCTACGGTCGTCGGCGTAACTCCGAACCACGGGCTGAGCTGAGATCCACCCTGCGGTCCAGGGCCACCGCCGGGGAACTCGTCTTGCCCGTTTGCGTAGATCCACCGCGCCGAAAGGGAATCCTTCTCCGAGATCTTGTGATCCAGTTTCGAGATAAAGCTGTTCGGGGATTGCTGGCCGCGGTTATCGACCACAAACGGGCCGGAGAGATTCAAACCCGAATACAAATTGAGAACGTTCAGGCCAAGCTGATTCGGCACAATACCTTGCGTTGCAAGGGCCGCTTCGGCTTGCGAAATGTCCGTCGGAGTCGGAGCGCTGCCATTCAACGTTGTCCCGAGCTTCAATCGGCTGCCATCGTAAGCAACGAAGAAGAATGTACGGTTCCGCCCGTCGTAAAGATGCGGAAGATAGATCGGTCCGCCGCCCGAAGCGCCGAACTCGTTCCAGACGAAAGGCGCCTTCGGGACGCCGCCAAGGTTTTCGAAGAAGTTCGTCGCATCCAAAGCCGCATCGCGGTGCATTTCATACGCGGTGCCGTGAAATTGATTCGTTCCACTTTGCACGATGGCGTTCATTACGCTGCCCGAGTTCTGTCCGGTGTCCGCCGGGCCAGCGCTGACGACGCTGACTTCTTGAATGGCGTCGAGCGGCAAGCGCGTGGCTGCTGTCGCGGAGTTTCCGCCTTCGTTCAGGGAAGGGAGGTAGGTCGAAGGGTCAGTATTCGAAATTCCGTCGATGTTGAAGCCGTTCGAACGCGACCTCGATCCGTTGATGGTGTACTGGGCGAATGCAAAGTTACTGTTTTGAGTGGCCCCTGGCAAAACCAATGCGAGGCGTGTGTAGTCGCTATTCCCGAGCGGCAGGTTTGCCACTTGTTGTTCCGACAGTTGCCCGCCCGCCGAATTGGTTTCCGTTTGCAGCAAGAGTGGCGCGGTCGTGACTTGGACTTCCGTACTCGCGCTCCCGACCGTGAGCACCGGATCGATCGTATTGACCTGTCCAAGGGCAGTGGTAATACCGGTGAGCACGGTGGTCTTGAAATTTTCTTTGCTCACCGTCAGTTGATACGTGCCGAGAGCAAGCTCGGCAAAGTTGAAATCGCCGTTTTCACCGGACACGACGACGCGCTCCAGTCCCGTGGAAGGGTTCGTGAGCTTGACCGTAGCCCCCGGCACGGCCGCGCCTTGGCTATCCGTGACGGTTCCCGTGATGCGACCTGGGAAGATCTGGGCGGACACGGTCGACCCGAGAAGAACGAAAGACAGCAGCAGTACGAATGGAACAAAAAGCCGGCGATACGAATGAAGGTGGATCATTAGGCCTCTCCTCAGAAATTCGGCCCCGACAGGTAGCGCACGCTAACGTACGTGCTCTGACATGTCAAGAAGAATCTAACTGACATACAAGGGGTACATCATCGCGGTACACGCAGTCGTCTACGCAAAATCGGTCCTGCAGAAAAAGTCTTGCTCGCGTGCTTAGACGTTGGTCGTGGCCTTTTGTCCCACCACGAGCAAATCCAGATTTGCCTTCAGGGCATCGAGAACCGCTTCGACGTCCTCCATCGTGTTGTAGACATGGAAAGCGACTCTCAAACCGTCTTTACGATTCGAGACGATGATCCCCTTCGCCGCAAGTTTCGTCACCAATGCGTCCGAATCCTTGCACTTAAGGACGGTGAGCGGGCCAACGCTGTCCGGAGGAGTCTTCATTTGAATGCCCAGGTTCCTCACGCCTCGCATAAACTGCGTCGTCAGGTGCGCGATCTGCGCAGCAACTTCATGGAGCCCGATCTCCTGTAACAATTCGACGCCCTTGATCGCGGCGTAGATGTTGGGGATTGCCGGCGTTCCCGCTTCGAATCTTCGCGCCGTCGGGGACAAATCCAGGGTCTTCACGTCGAAAGCAAAAGGATTGGTTTGCGCGAACCATCCGGAAATCGTCGGCGTCAAGGTCTTCGCCAATTCAGGCCGCACGTACATCATGGCCAATCCCGGGGGGCCGAGTAGGTATTTCAGAGTGCCCGCGACGTAGATATCCACGTCCAGATCCTTCACATCCACAGGCCGGGTTCCGCAGTCCTGGTAGTCATCGAGCAACACCAGAGCACCCCTTGAATGCGCGAGCGCAACAAGGGTCTTCACTTCCGAGCGCCAGCCGTTCATGAAGCACAGCCCGGTAACCGGCACGATCAGAGTATCTCGGTCGACAGCCGCCTCGTAATTTTCCGCCGGCATCCGATCACCGGTGGCTTCGACAAACTCCACCTGCGCCCCGCGCGGGCGCTGCGCGAGCCAGACATGTCCCATCGTCGGAAACTCAAAAGCCCCCAGAACCACGTTCTTCCGTTCCCGAAAATTCAGCGCGCTGGCGATCGCGTTGATTCCTGCGGACGCGCTCGGCAAGACCGCCACGTCGTCCGCGCTCGCTCCAAGAAATTTCGCAAACCCGCCACGCGCCTTCTCGTATTCATCGACCCAAATGTCCCACGGCGAACCGTATCGATCCCAACTCTGGACATACACGTCAAGTCCGCCGCGAACCGAGTCCGACAACGCTCCTTGAGAGCAGCTATTCAAATAGATTTTCTCGCGAAAGACGGGAAAGCGAGCGCGGATCTGTTTAACGCGAGCGGACGTCAACATGGGGTAGAAGCCTTTCTTTGTGGGCTTGAGTTATTTTCTCCGCCACGTCGCGCGGGGCGCGGAGGAAATCGTCGGTGCCATCGAAATTGGTCGGCCAAGGGCATTCCGTTTTTGTTGGATTGGCAAATCCCGCGCGCAAAGTACAATGAGGACATTTGACATGTCAAGAAGATTGTAGCTTGTATGCAGAGTGTATATCGGCACGTCACGCCTCGGCCGTGTTGACACCACGACATCGTTATCGCAGAATACCCGGACGATGGTATTCTTGTGCTCACCCTGTCGTGAGACGAATTCGACCGTGTCCCTCGATCGGCCACGAAACTCATGAAAAACAACAAGATGGTGCAACCACGCAACGCATCCCCGGTTCTCTTGCTGGGCGCTTTCTCCTCGTCGTCCGCGACGCGCCGCAACGGAGCCTCGCTGAGCGAGCGCGTTTATCAGGCGCTCAAGCAGGACATCATTCGCGGCGTTTTCCGGCCCGGCGAGGCGCTCAGCGAAAAGGATCTCGCCAAGCGATATCGCGGCAGCCGCACCCCGGTTCGCGAAGCTGCCGTGCGCCTGCAGCAGGAAAACCTCATGCAGATCGTCGCCAACCGCGGCTACTTCATCACGCAGATCACCATCCAGAACGTGAACGAGATTTACGATTTTCGCGCCGCCGTGGAAGGCGGCGCCGCTGATCTTGCCGCGCAGTGCAGTTGGGATCCCGGCGCGATTGAGCGTTTACAAGAGCTTGCACAAACCGAATACGGCCGCGACGACCGCGAAAGCCACGTCCGCTTCATCGAGATCGACACCGAATTTCACATCGGCATCGCGCAGCTGACCCGCAACCCTCTGCTGGTGCGTGCCGTCGCCGACATGCGATGCCAGATGGAACGCATCATGTTCGCGTCGCTCGACATCGGGTATCACGGCGAGCTTCCGAGCAGCGAACATCGCGGAATCGTCGAGGCGATTCAGAAGCGCGACGCGCAACTCGCCCGCAAGCGCATGTGCGACCACATCTACATTTCAAAAGATAAAGTACTTCGAGTGGCCACCCGCGGCTCGCGTCTATAGCGCCGCCGCTGCGGTAAATCGCTTCTCCCTGCCGCGAACCCGCCAGTACCCGATCGAGACGAGCAGCAGAAATGGTAGGAATGCCGGGACGGTATATTGCAGTCCGTCGACGTAGAACGTGCTGACCGTAATTCCCGCGATCGCAAGAACTCCCAGCCAAGTCGAGTAAGGATAAAAGTGTAAACGCATCGGCAGCAGCGCCACCCGTTCGGGTCCCAGCGCGCGCCGAAACGCAATGTGGGTCAAGAGAATCACGCCCCACACGAAAAACATCCCCGCCACCGCCACGCCATACAACATCAGGAACGCTTTGCTCGGCGCAAAAATGGCCAGCAGGATTGCCGCGATCATGCCTCCGGTCGAAACGGCCAGTGCGCGCGTCGGAACGCCGCTTTTGCTGAGGCTGCCGAGCCAATTCGGCGCGTAGCCACCGCGCGCCAGCGAAAAGAGCATGCGCGTCGTGAGATACAAATCCGTATTCGAGCTCGAAAGCGCCGCAGTAATCACGACGATGTTCATGATCGTCGATGCGTACGGAATTCCCGCCGCCGAGAAAGCGCCGACAAATGGGCTTCCCGTAATGCCGCTGCCCATCTGATTCCACGGGGTCATGGACAACATCACCGTCATTGCTAATACGTAGAAAAGAATCAATCGAAAAACGATCGTTCTCATCGCGCGAGGAATCGTCTTTTCCGGCTGTTCCGCTTCCCCAGCTGTTACACCGATGACCTCGACACCCATGTAACTCGTTAGCGCTAGGGTCATCGCCAACCACACACCCTTCAAACCAAAAGGCAGAAATCCTCCATGCGACGTGAGGTTCGAAAATCCGATCGCGTGCTTCGGTCCAAGGCCAAAAATCAATCCGAGCCCCACGACGATAAACACGACAATCGCCAGCACCTTGATCAGCGCAAACCAATATTCGAACTCACCAAACCGGCTGACCTGCAGTGTATTCAGCGTGACGAGTCCGATCGAAACGCCGACCACCCACGCCCATTGAGGCACCGAAGGAAACCAGAATCCAAAATATATCGCGACCGCGGTAATTTCGGCTCCCACCGCAATGATCTGCACGAATCCATACGTAGCCCGCACGGCGAAACCCGCCCAAGGACTCAGATAAGTCTGCGCATAAACGCCAAATGATCCCGCGACCGGATGCACCACCGCCATTTCCGCGATCGCATACGCGACAATCAGCGCGATCACCGCGCTGAAAAGATACGTGACAATAACTCCCGGCCCGGCGAGGCGGATCGTCACGCTGCTACCCAGGAAAAGGCCGACGCCAATCGCGCCGCCAATCGTGATCATGCTCAGCTGGCGCTGCGTCAACTTACGTTTGAGTTCTGTGGGTTCCGGGGGTAACGTTGCAGACTCGCTAATCGGTGTTCACCTCGGCGGCGTTCGAATTGTTAGGTATGGTGTACGAAGTCTCGAAGAACTCTTTCGAACTCATGAATTTCGTCGACCGTATTGTAATGCACCAAAGACGCGCGCACCGCTCCGCTGTCATTGCTAAGGCCGAGCCGCCGCATCAACCGCGGCGAATACATATGTCCGTCGCGAATTCCGATTCCGGCTTGCGCCATCATTTCGGTCACACTGGCGGGCGACTTCTTCGGTACGTTGAAGCAGATTGTTGGCACTCGCCCCGAAATCTGCTCGCCTTCGGCAACTCCGTAAATCACCGCGCCATGTTGCCGCAAAATCCGCAGCATCTCGCGCGACAGCAATCCTTCATAACTCTGGATCGCATTCATGGCCCGCACCAGCTTGGCGCGGCGTGACAGCGGTGCTCGGTTCGAATCTTCATTCGACAAAGTTTTCCCAAGTTCAGCCAAATATTCCACGGCCGCTTCCATTCCCGCCACGTTTTCATAGATGAACGTTCCGGCTTCAATCTTTCCCGGCGGCTCATCCGGAATAAAGTCTTCACGAAACGTCGGAAGTATTTGCAACAGCTCCCGGCGTCCCCACAGAAAACCCATATGCGGCGAAAAAATCTTATAGCCCGAACAGACCAGGTAGTCCGTCTCCCACGCTTGCACATCGATCGGCCCATGCGGCCCGTAATGCACGCAATCGAGAAATATTTCAGCGCCCGCGGCATGCGCCAGGCGCGCCGCGGCTGCAACGTCCACCATCGAGCCGAGCGCATTAGAAGCGACCGGGCACGCAACCAACCGCGTCTTCGACGTGAACAGCGGCTTCAGATCCTCGATGTGAAGATTCGTGTCCTCGCGCATCTTCCACCAGACGAACTTCGCGCCGTACCGCTCCAGCGCCAACCACGTCGCCACGTTCGCTTCGTGGTCCATGTCGGTCAGTATGATTTCGTTGCGAACGCTGAGCGTCTGCCCAATCGCTTCGCTGACCAGTCGAATGAACGACGTCGCGTTCATCCCGAACGCAATTTCACTTGGATCGCTCGCGTTCAAGAAATCAGCAACACTCTGCCGTCCTCGCGCGATCGTAGCGTCGACTTCCTGGCTCTTTGCATACCGCCCGCCTCGCTGCACGTTGCAATCCAACAAGTGTCGATTGACTGCGTCCAGCACATTCTGCGGAATCTGCGCTCCGGCCGCGTTGTCGAAAAATATGAATGGCGGCTGGCGGTGCAAGGCAGGGAAAAGGGAACGGATGCTTTCGACGGGGAAAGCCGCTGATGTACTTGTCATTGGGGAGATCTCTGCCAACCGCGCTCCTGCTGATTCTTCTTCCAAAGGCGACGCGCCGCAATCTACAACTACCAATCTTGCATGTCAAGTGCACCTAGCAGGCATACCACTGGTATGCAACTAAGCCTCACGATTCGCCTTGACATCCCCGCCAGCCGCCTTTATCGTGCGCTGTCTGCAAGCTTTGTGATGGTAGCACCGCTATGACATCCGCCGCTGAAGCTGTTTACGCCTCCCTTCATCGCGAGCTCACCGGCGACCTGTTGCGCCCAGCCGATCCGGCCTACGCCCAAGCCCGAACCGTCTGGAACGGCATGGTCGCTCGTACTCCCGGCCTAATTGTCCGTTGTGCCACCGTCGAAGACATCCAGGCAGTCGTCCGCTCGGCGCACGCCGTCAACGCGGTAACCGCGCTCCGCTGCGGAGGTCACAGCCTTGCCGGACACAGCACTTGCGACGGCGGAGTCGTCATCGATTTATCGCCAATGCGCTCGGTTGTCGTCGACCCAGCAAGTCGCCGCGCCCGCTTCTCCGGCGGCTGCCTTCTCGCCGACATCGATCGAGCCACGCAAACGGCCGGCCTCGTTTTTCCCGCCGGCGTGGTCTCGCAAACGGGTGCCGCCGGTCTAGTTCTCGGTGGCGGATACGGCTGGCTCACCCGCGGATTCGGAATGTCCTGCGACAACGTCGAAGCCTTCACGCTGGTCGTCGCGGACGGTTCCATCGTTCGCGCCAGCGAAAAAGAAAACGCCGACCTCTTCTGGGCTCTGCGCGGCGGCGGCGGAAATTTCGGTGTCGTCACGCAGTTTGACGTCAGGCTTCATCCGCTGACGTCCGTGCTCTTCGCCGCCGGCATGTGTGTTGGCGACGACATGACGCGCGTGCTGAAATACTGGCGCGACTTCATGCCACAAGCTCCCGACAATTTGAAGTGGAGCTTCTCGCTGCGCTTGGCCCCTGACACCGAAAATGTCCCGGTCAACATTCGCGGCCAGCAAGTTGCCAGCGAAGCCGTCCTCTGGATCGGCGACCCCGAAACGGGGCGCCCGAACGTCGATCACGCGCTGAGCGTCTGCAATCCCGTCGCCGTCACGAAAGACATTTTCCCGTTCGTCGATCTGCAATCGATGGCCGACTGGGAATTTCCCATCGGCCATCGCTATTACACGAAGTCCGGCTACATGAAATCTCTCGACGATCAGGCTATCGCGATCATGATCGATGCGCTGAAGACGATTCCGTCTCCCATGACGCAAATCGAAGTCGGCTACCAGGGCGGTGCAGCCGCGCGCGTCGGACCCGACGAAACCGCGTTCGGCGATCGCAGTTCGCCCTTCATCATCAATATTCTGGGAACCTGGGCCGACGCAGCCGAAGATGGCGCAAACGTAACTTGGATACGCACCCTGTTCGCGAAGCTGCAACCGTTTATGACTCCGGGCGTCTACGTTAATTTCATGAGCGGCGACGAAGACGATCGCGTCCCCGAAGCCTATCGCCAGCGATGGGAGCGCCTGGTCGCGGTCAAGAGTCACTACGACCCCGACAACTTCTTCCGTTTAAATCAAAATATTAAGCCGCGCAAAGCGGCTGCTGCGGAAACGCGCGCATGAGTTTGTTCGAGCCATCGTTCGAACCGATGAGCGACGCGAAAAAGACTCTTTCGTTTGGAGGCCACCATGCCTGAAAACATCCTGACGCAATTCGCCCAAGCCCTCACCTCCGGAGAGATCCGCGTTGTTGACCTGAGTCAACCTCTTGACGCCAGCACCGCCGTCATTCAGCTTCCGCCCGAATTCGGAAAATCCTGGCCCTTCCGCCTCGAAGAAATCTCGAAGTACGACGATCGCGGCCCCGCATGGTATTGGAATAACTTCTCCTGCGGCGAACACACCGGCACTCACTTCGACGCGCCCGTCCACTGGGTCACCGGCAAAGATTTCGACCGCAACGCCACCGACACCATCGCCGTCGAAAGATTTTTCGCGCCCGCCTGCGTGATCGATGTTTCGAAAGAAGTCGCCGCAAATCCCGATTTCCTGCTCACGCCGAAGCACATCGAAAGCTGGGAATCCCAGCACGGCCGAATCGAAGCCGGCTCCTGGGTCTTGATGCGCACAGATTGGTCGAAGCGTTCCGATCCTGCGGCGTTCCTGAATATCAAAGAGGACGGCGCCCACGTGCCTGGCCCCGATCCCGAACTCGTCCCGTTTCTCGCAAAGCAACGCGACGTGATCGGCTGGGGCTCCGAAGGCGTCGGCACCGACGCCGGCCAGGCCTTCCGCTTCCAGCCGCCATTCCCGTGCCACACGATCATGCACGGCAGCGGAAAATTCGGCCTCGCCAGCCTCACGAATCTCGATCAGCTCCCACCGAAAGGCGCCGTCTTGATCACGCCTCCGCTAAAAATCGTCAAGGGATCAGGCAGCCCCTGCCGGGTCCTTGCCCTGGTAAGCACCAAATAAAATGATTCCGTTGACACATAAACTATTTAGACCTAAAGTGTTTTTGAAGCCGAAACTTCGGCTCTAACCATGGCGGAACGTTTCTTCAAGAAAGAAGTCCAAAAACTTTACCTCGGCCGCGATCAGGAATTTCGCGGCGAAGGCATCCTCGCTGTCACCAAAGCCCTGCTACAGGCCGGTGTTTCCTATGTCGCTGGATACCAAGGCGCCCCGATCTCTCACTTGATGGACGTCCTCACCGACGCCAACAGCATCCTTGAAGAACTCGGCGTCCATTTCGAACACAGCGCCTCCGAAGCCACAGCCGCCGCCACGCTCGCCGCCTCGGTAAACTATCCGCTTCGCGGCGCAGTCACCTTCAAATCCACGGTTGGCACCAACGTCGCTTCCGACGCCCTGGCAAACCTCGCCTCCGGCGGCGTAATGGGCGGCGCCCTCATCATCGTCGGCGAAGACTACGGCGAAGGCTCCAGCATCATGCAAGAGCGCTCCCACGCCTTCGCCATGAAATCGCAGATGTGGCTGCTCGATCCGCGCCCCAATCTTCCAAGCATCGTGCAAGCCGTCGAACAAGGCTTCGCTCTCTCCGAAGCCAGCAACACCCCGGTGATGTTGGAACTTCGCATCCGCGCCTGCCACGTCCACGGCAGCTTCATCGCCAAAGAAAACATCCGCCCCGCCTTTACGTTGAAAGACGCGATCGAGAATCCGTCGCGCGATCCCAGCCGCATCGTTCTCCCACCCGGCAGCTTCCTCCACGAACACGAAAAAATTCAAAAGCGCTGGCCCGCCGCCCAAAAATTCATCCAGGAAAACGCTCTCAACGAATGGTTCTCCGACGGCGCGCAAGACTTCGGGATCATCCTGCAAGGCGGCATGTACAACACCACCGTTCGCGCGCTCGAACTTCTCGGCCTCTCCGACGCCTTCGGCGACAGCAAGGTCCCGCTCTACGTTCTCAACGTCACCTATCCGCTCGTCGACGACGAAATCAAACGTTTCTGCATCGGCAAGCGCGCCGTCCTCGTGATCGAAGAAGGCCAGCCCGATTTCATCGAGCAAAATATCAACTCGATCCTGCGCAAGGCCGACATTCAAACCAAAGTTCACGGCAAGGGCATGCTCCCGATGGCCGGGGAATACACCGCCGCCGCCGTCATCCGCGGCGTGCTGAAATTCGTCGAGCAATACGCGCCGCAAGAAATCGACCGCGACCATCTTCCAGCGGTCGTTCGTCCCCCGGCCGTAACGCCGCCCCCGCAAGTCAGCGTCGATGCGCAGGTTCATCCGCGCCCGCCATCCTTCTGCACGGGCTGCCCCGAGCGCCCCATCTTCACCGCGATGAAACTCGTCGAGCGCGAACTCGGCCCGCACCATATCGCCTGCGACATCGGCTGCCATCTGTTTTCGACCCTGCCTCCGTTCAATCTCGGCGCCACAACGATGGGTTACGGACTCGGCTGGGCCAGCGCCGCCGCTCTCAACACGAAAGAAACCACCAAGCGCACCATCAGCTTCATGGGCGACGGTGGTTTCTGGCACAACGGCCTCACCAGCGGCGTGGGCAACGCCGTCTTCAATCGGAGCGACAACGTCTTGATAGTGGTCGACAACAGTTACACCGCCGCAACCGGCGGCCAGGACATCCTTTCCTCCGAAGCCGTCAACCCCATCCGCACGACGCAGCTCTCCATCGCTGATGCCGTCCGCGGCGTCGGCGTGAAATGGGTTCGCACGATCACGCGCACCTACGATTTAGTCGGTATGCGCGATGTTCTCAAAGAAGCCCTCACCACCAAAGAAAAAGGCCCGAAAGTCATCGTCGCCCAGAGTGAATGCTCCTTGAACAAACAGCGTCGTGTGAAACCTCATTTGCTGAAGTTACAGAAAGAAGGGAAGCGCATCGTCCGCCAGCGATTCGGCGTCGATGCCGACACCTGCACCGGCGACCATTCCTGCATCCGCCTTTCCGGATGCCCGTCGCTCTCCATCGCACCGAATCCCGATCCGTTGCGAAAAGATCCCGTCGCCACAGTTCTAGAAAGCTGTGTCGGCTGCGGCCTTTGCGGCGAAGTCGCCCACGCAGCCAGACTCTGCCCATCCTTCTTTCAAACCGAAATTATTTCGAACCCAACAAAATGGGACGCAATCAAATCGCGCATTGCTGGCGCAGTAATCGGCTATTTCCAGCGCCGCACGAATCGTCGCTTGGCAGGAATCACGGCGTGATGTGGCGCGAATAGAACCAAATGGACGCTCTCGCCACACCGCCATCCATCGCGCCGCTCGCTAAGTCGCCGGCACCGCGCGTGATCACGATCGCGATCGTCGCAATGGGTGGCGAAGGCGGCGGTGTTCTCGCCGACTGGATCGTGGACCTCGCCGAACACGCGGGTTACCTGGCGCAGACAACTTCCGTCCCCGGCGTCGCGCAGCGCACCGGCTCCACGATCTACTACATCGAAATATTCCCCGAAGCCTCAGCCATCGCTGCCGGCAAAGCTCCCGTCCTCGCCTTGATGCCCGTCCCCGGCGAACTCGACATCGTCCTCGCCTCCGAACTCATGGAAGCCGGCCGCGCCATTCAACGCGGCATGGTCACTCCCGATCGCACCACGCTGATCGCGTCAACGCATCGCGTCTATTCTATGACCGAAAAAATCGCGCTCGGCGACGGCCAAGTGGATGCCAAGCAACTCATCGCCGCCGGCGGCGCCGCCTCGCGCCTCTTCGTCCACCGCGATTTCGAACGCGTAGCGCAAGAAACGCGCAGCGTAATCAGCGCCGCTTTGTTCGGAGCTCTCGCCGCGACCGGCTCGCTACCATTTGATCGCGCCCAATTCGAACAAGCGATTCGGCGCGGCGAAGTCGGTGTCGAATCGAGCCTTGCTGGTTTCTCCGCCGCCTTCGACGCGACACGCCAGCCACCCGCCACGCAAAGTACCGCACAATCGTCGCCCAAGCCGAAAATCGGCCCGCAGTTGCAATCGCTGGCAGTCCGCATTGAATCGCAATTCCCGCCGGCGACTCACGCCATCCTGTTCGCCGGAATTCAAAAACTCGCCGACTATCAAGATGTCGCCTACGCCGCCACGTATCTCGACCAACTCGAGTCAATCAAAGAGTTCGATGCCGAAAAGGGAAGTGGCAACTTCGCCTTGCTCTCCGAAACCGCCCGCTATCTCGCGCTGTGGATGAGTTACGAAGACGCAATCCGCGTCGCCGACCTGAAGACGCGCGACTCCCGCTTCGCCCGCGTCCACCGCGAATCCCGGGCGAACAAATCCGAGCTCATTCAAATTAAAGAATTCCTCCATCCAGGCGTCGAAGAAATCACCGACATCCTCCCTGCAGCTCTCGGCCGATGGCTCCGCAACAGCACCGCGCCGAGTCAACTCGTCGAAAGATTCGCGCACAAAGGCCGCATCGTAAACACCACATCACTCTTCGGTTTCCTGCAACTCTATATGTTGTCGTCCCTGCGCCCGTTGCGCCGCAAATCATTCCGCTTCAAGGAAGAGCACGTCCGTATCCAGCAGTGGCTGACTCAACTCTCCGTTACCGCGCAACAAAACTACGCACTCGCCCTCGAACTCGCCGAGTGCCCCCGCGTCGTAAAAGGCTACGGTGACACGCACACCCGCGGCCGCAAAAGTTTTGACGCCCTGATGACCTCTCTCCCGAAGCTCGCGCGCGTAAACGACCCCGCCCAATCCCTGAAAAAACTGCGCGAAGCGGCCATAGCCGACGACACCGGCGAAAAACTGGCCGAAGCCCTCCGAGGCCTCCCTTCATGAAAATCACCTGCCTCGGTGGCGGACCCGCCGGACTTTACTTCGCGATTCTCGCCCAAAAAGCGAATCCGTCCTGGGACTTCACCGTCGTTGAACGCAACAGTGCCGACAGCACCTTCGGCTGGGGCGTTGTCTTCTCCGACAAAACCATGGGCGGCTTCAGGCAAGCCGATCCCGAAACGCACCGCGACATCACGCAAGCCTTCCGCCATTGGGACGACATCGACGTTCATTTCAAAGGACAGTGCGTTACTTCCGGCGGCCATGGCTTCTGCGGCATCTCGCGCATGAAGCTCCTCCAAATTCTCCAGCAGCGCGCGATCGCCTTGGGCGTAAAACTAGTCTTCCAGAAAGAAATCTCCAATCCCGATCACCTCGCCTCCGACTGCGATCTTCTCGTCGCCTCCGACGGCGCATCCTCGGTCACCCGCCGCAAGTACGAATCCATCTTCAAGCCCAACATTCAGATCCGAAAAAATCGCTTCATCTGGCTCGGCACAAGAAAGAAGCTCGATGCCTTCACCTTCGATTTCCGAGAAACGCCATGGGGCTGGTTCAATCTCCACGCCTATCGTTTCGACGAAGATTGGTCTACTTTCATCGTCGAAACTCCCGAGTCCAACTGGCTCGCTGCCGGCATCGACAAGATGGAAACGCAGCAATCGATCGCATTCTGCGAAAAGCTCTTCGCCGAACGCCTCGATGGCAATGCCCTCATCTCCAACGCGAAGCATCTCGCAGGCTCTGCGGTCTGGCTGAAATTTTCCCGCATCCTCTGCGAGCAATGGCATCACAAAAATATCGTCCTCATCGGCGACGCTGCGCACACTGCGCACTTCGGCATCGGTTCCGGCACAAAACTCGCCATGGAAGACGCGATGTCGCTCGCTCGCGTTCTCTCCAATCACGATCGTTGCAAAATCTCCGACGCCCTTCAGCGATATCAAACCGACCGCGAAATCGAAGCTTTGAAATTGCAAAGTGCCGCCCGCAATCGCATGGAGTGGTTCGAACAAGTCGAACGCTACGTCCACCTAGAGCCTGAGCAATTCACCTACAGCCTGCTCACCGGCAGCCAGCGCATCGGCCACGAAAATCTCAAACTGCGCGACGCCGCCTACGTCAAGAACGTCGAACAATGGTTCGCCGCGCAAAACGGTGTCGATCACGCTGTGCCGCCGATGTTCACACCGTTCACCGTCCGCGGGCTCACCCTGAAAAATCGAGTGATCGTCTCGCCGATGGCCACTTACATGGCCGTCGACGGTGTCCCCAACGATTTTCATCTCGTCCATCTGGCCAGCCGCGCGATGGGGGGCCCCGCTATGATCGGCACTGAAATGACCTGCGTCTCTCCCCACGGTCGCATCACTCCGTCCTGCCCCGGCATGTGGAACGACGAGCAGCAAGACGCCTGGAAGCGTATCGTCGATTTTGTCCACGCCAACAGCGACGCAAAAATCGCGCTACAACTCGGACACTCCGGCCGCAAGGGTTCCACGCGCCGCGGCTGGGAAGGAATCGATCTCCCGCTCGATTCTGGCAACTGGCCGCTTCTTTCTGCGTCCGCAATCCCATACATCGACGGCGTGTCTCAAACGCCCGCCGAAGCCACGCAAGCCGACATGGACGAAATCCTCGCGCAGTTTGTTGCCGCCACCGACCGCGGCGTTGCCGCGGGTTTCGACTGGCTCGAACTTCACTGCGCCCACGGATATCTGCTTTCGAGTTTCATCTCTCCGCTCACCAACCAGCGCAAAGACGAATTCGGTGGTTCGCTCGAAAATCGTTGCCGATTTCCGCTCGAAGTTTTCAAAGCCATGCGCGAAGCCTGGCCTGCCGAAAAACCGATGAGCGTCCGTATCTCTGCGAATGACTGGGTTCCCGGCGGACTCACTCCCGAAGATGCCACTGAAGTCGCGCGTCTTTTCACCATCGCGGGAGCGGATGTGATTGATTGCTCGTCGGGCCAGGTGAGCAAAGCCGAAAAGCCCGTCTACGGCCGCATGTTCCAAGTTCCGTTCTCCGACCGCATTCGAAACGAAGTCCACGTTCCGACCATCGCCGTCGGCAACATCTTCGAAGGCGATCACGTCAACACGATCATCGCCGCCGGCCGAGCCGATCTCTGCGCGATCGCGCGCCCCCATCTCGCCGACCCGTCGTGGACGCTCCACGAAGCAGCCAAGCAGGGATATAAGGACGTCAAATGGCCCGATCAATATTTGTCGGGCAAGGAACAATTGGAGCGCAACATCGCACGCGCTCAATTGCTGGTGCAAGCGTGAGCCAACCGACGCAAAGCGCCAGTTCGCAACTCCTCGCCGGCAAGCACGCACTCGTCACCGGCGGCAGCCGAGGTATCGGCGCGGTTATCACGAGTGCGTTGTTGGCTCACGGTGCACGCGTAACCGTTCTCAGTCGCAGCACTTCGCGCAACGAAGATCCGGCTTCAACCAACTGTTATGACGTTTCGGCCGACGTCACCGACGCTTCATCGGTAATGCGATCCTTCAAGCAAGCACGCTCTCATTTCGGCCCGATCGCAATTCTCATCAACAATGCCGGTCAAGCCGCGTCCGCACCATTCTTGAAAACCGATGCGGCCCTTTGGCGCCGTATGCATGCCGTCAATCTAGATGGCACATTTCACTCTTCGCAAGCCGCGCTGCCAGACATGCTCGCTGCCGGCTGGGGGCGCATCGTCAACGTCGCCAGCACCGCCGGCTTGACGGGATTCGGCTACATCACCGCGTACTGCGCGTCGAAACACGCTGTAATCGGACTCACGCGCGCGCTCGCTCTCGAAGTCGCGATGAAGGGAATCACCGTCAACGCCGTCTGCCCCGGTTATACCGACACCGATATGGTCAAAGACACGATTGCAAACATCGTCGCCAAGACCGGCCGCACCGCCGACCAGGCGTTAGCCGAATTGACCGCGCGAAATCCTCAGAGGCGATTGATCAAGCCGGAGGAAGTTGCCAACGCGGTCGCCTGGCTCTGCCTGCCCGGAACCGAAGCGATCACCGGACAAGCGATCGCGATTTCCGGTGGAGAGGTGATGTGAAGAAACTATGGGCGTAACATCTTTAGTTCGACGAAACGTTTCCGACCTGGCGGCTGGCGCGCCGCACGTCGATCTCGAAACCCGCGCGACCAAAGACGATCATCAGTCTTTGCGCCTGTGGCTTCGCCTGCTTTCGTGTACAGTGCGTATCGAAAATCACGTTCGCACCGGTCTGCGCCAGGACTTTTCGACGACCTTGCCGCGTTTCGATTTGATGGCGCAACTGGAACGCTATCCTGCGGGTTTGCGCATGAGCGATTTATCAAAACATCTGATGGTCTCCGGCGGCAACGTAACCGGGATTACGGACCAACTGGAAAGGGAAGACCTGGTGGTGCGAACGCTCGAGCGCGGCGATCGACGCGCCATCACCGTCAAGTTGACTCCCGCAGGACTGAAACGCTTTCGCGAAATGGCTGCGAGCCACGAACGGTGGGTCGTCGAACTCTTGGGCGGATTGAGTCAGGAAGATAAACAAGCGATGTTGGCTACTCTGGGTAAATTGAAGTTACATCTGAACGGCGTTTTGCCGTTGGCGACAAGTCGCAAGCCGGTGCCAGCCGGGAGGAGAAAATGACGCGCGATCTCCCAGTAGAAGCTGGGAGTGTGCCGGCGAAGCGCGTCGCCCTCACAGGCCATCAAGCGCGCAACTTCAAGTTCGAAGTGAAAGACGCGACGGCAATCATTACGCTCAACCGGCCGGAGCGAAAGAATCCGTTGACGTTCGAGTCCTACGCCGAACTACGCGATTTATTTCGCTCATTCTGCGATGCCAGCGATGTGAAAGCGATTGTGATCACCGGCGCTGGAGATAATTTCTGCTCCGGTGGCGATGTCCATGACATCATCGCTCCACTTACAAAGCTCGACAAAGCCGGTCTTCTGGCGTTCACGCAACTCACTGGCGACCTCGTTAAAGCGATGCGCGCGTGCCCGCAACCGGTCATCGCCGCAATCGACGGCATCTGCGTTGGCGCCGGCGCAATTTTGGCAATGGCTTCCGACATCCGCCTAGGAACCTCGCGCTGCAAGATCGCTTTCCTATTTACGCGAGTCGGACTCGCGGGTTGCGATATGGGCGCTTGCGCAATACTCCCGCGCATCATCGGTCAGGGTAGAGCATCGGAGTTACTCTTCACCGGCCGCAACATGTTGGGAGACGAAGCGGAGCGATGGGGATTTCTCAATCGACTGTGCACTTCCGAAGCACTGATGCCTGAAGCGATGAGCGTCGCTGGCGGACTCGCCTCGGGTCCAACATTCGCGCATGCGATGACCAAGAAAATGCTACACGAAGAATGGAACATGGGCGTGGATCAAGCGATCGACGCGGAGGCCGAGGCGCAAGCCACTTGCATGACCACCAACGATTTTCACCGCGCATATCATGCGTTCGTCAATAAGCAGAAACCGGAATTCAAGGGAGACTGAGAATGCCCTCTTCTCCTCATCTCTATTGGCCGTTTTTTGAGGCGCGTCACAAGAGTCTCGCGACCGAACTCGATCGCTGGGCCAGCGCCAATTTGTCCCACGATCGCGAAAGTAACGTCGACGACGTGTGCCGTGGCCTCGTTCGTCAGCTCGGAGCGGCCGGATGGCTGAATCACGCAATTGGAGGGACAACCTACGGTGCGACTTCCGAAGCAATCGACACGCGCGCGATCTGCCTGATTCGTGAAACACTCGCGCGCCATTCCGGGCTCGCTGATTTTGCATTTGCAATGCAGGGTCTGGGCTCGGGAGCGATCACGCTTTTCGGCAGCGCCGAGCAGAAGAAAAAATACTTGCCGCGCGTCGCCGAGGGCGAAGCGATCGCTGCGTTTGCGTTGTCCGAACTCAATGCCGGGTCCGATGTTGCAGCCATGCAGTGCGAAGCCCGCCGCGACGGCGACGGCTACATTCTGAACGGTGACAAGACCTGGATTTCCAACGGCGGCATCGCCGATTTTTACGTCGTGTTCGCGCGTACCGGCGAAGCCGAAGGCTCGCGTGGCGTCAGCGCGTTCGTCGTCGATTCCGATACGCCCGGATTTAAGCTCGGAGAGCGCGTCGAGGTCATCGCACCGCACCCACTCGCTCGGCTCGTGTTCGAGAATTGTCGCGTATCGAGCACGCAACTTCTCGGGGAAGCAGGCCGAGGCTTCAAAGTAGCGATGGCCACTCTCGACGTGTTTCGCACTTCCGTTGCGGCCGCGGCGCTCGGCTTCGCGCGACGTGCGCTGGCAGAGGCGCTGAGTCGAGCTACGTCGCGCAAAATGTTCGGCCAAACATTGGCCGATTTTCAGCTCACGCAGGCAAAACTCGCCGCGATGGCGACTGAGATCGACGCCGCAGCGCTGCTTACGTATCGCGCGGCGTGGCTGCGGGATCAAGGCCAGTCCGTTACCGTTGAAGCGGCAATGGCCAAGTGGAGCGCTACCGAAACGGCTCAGCGCGTGATTGACTCCGCCGTCCAGATTTTCGGAGCTCTCGGCGTAGTGAGCGGATCGGTCGTGGAGCGCCTTTACCGCGAGATACGACCGTTGCGGATTTACGAAGGTGCGACCGAGGTGCAGCAACTCATCATCGCTCGCGGAATCATCAAGGCATTTCAAGACGCCGGGTCTTCGCGTGGCTGACACTTCTTCGCGACTCAACGCTGCGTACCGCAAGCAGATCCTCGTCCGCTTTGGAGACTGCGATGCGGCCGGAATTGTTTTCTATCCGCGCTATTTCGATATGTTCAACAGCCTCGTGGAGGATTGGTTTCGCGAAAAGCTCGATTTTTCCTTCAGTGAAATTGTGACGCGTCGCGGATGGGGATTGCCCACTGTCCATCTCGAAGTTGATTTCGTTGCTCCCAGCATTTTCGGCGAGGTCATATCCGCGGTTCTCTGTGTGACGGCGATCGGTACGAGCTCAATCAATTTGGACATCACGCTGCAAGGCGCGGACGGCGGCGATCGCGTGCGTGGCAAAGTCGTTCTCGTTTTGATCGAGCGGAATCCTCACCGCGCGATTCCCATTCCAGATGAGGTGCGCGCCAAGATTTCGTCGTTTCACGCCGGCACGCAAACCCAGATCAACCTAAAAAGCGAAGGAACACCCAACTCATGAAATGCCTGCAACCCCCGCATTGGCCGCGACCCAAGGGCTATTCGAACGGAATCGTTGCGACGGGCCGCACGGTTTTCGTCAGCGGCATGATTGGCTGGGACGCGGAAGGGAAGATGGTGTCCTCGAACTTCGTGGGACAGGTGCGGCAAATCTTTCTGAATATAGTTGCAGTGCTGGCCGAAGCGAACGCGAAGCCGGAAAATATAGTGCGCATGAATTGGTACGTGCTCGACAAAAAAGAGTACATGAGTTCCTACAAAGAGCTTGGCGCCGTCTATCGTGAAATTATCGGAAGTCACTATCCGGCCATGACCGCGGTGCAGGTGAGCAGCCTGATCGAAGATTCCGCGCGAGTCGAGATCGAGGTCACAGCGGTCGTGCCGGAATGAGTTCGAGTTTTTGACTCAAATTCGGTCTATCCCGATTATGGTTCCTCGACCGAACGAAAGAGTGACGATGGGAATGGATGAGATGTCATCCGCCGCCGGTCACTCGTTTGTGAGACGGAGCGCGCGTCGATTGTTGTTGCTTGGCGGAATTGCGTTGATCGTCGCCGGCATGATGTTCGGCGATGTCTTCGCGGTGTTGGTCTTGCATCAGAACGCGGCACGCGTCGGCGCTGGTCTCAGTGCAGCTGCGCATGCAGCCCTCGCGGGCGACAGCTCCTTGGTCGCTGCGAATTTTACCAATGTCGGATCCTTCCTCGAAAACCGCGGAACCAAAGTCGACACTCACGTGCACGTGATCGAATTCGGCTATCTCGCCTTGTTGTTGGCTATCACGATGCCGTGGGTCGCATTCAGCGAAAAGACAAGGCGCGCGATGGCCTGGATGTTTCTCATCGGAGCTACCTTGCTTCCGGTCTGCGTTTTCTTCATTCACTATGTTGGGCTTGCGCACAGCCCGCTGAAAGCAATCGGATGGGCGACGAGTATCCTTGCCGACGCCGGTGGAGTTTGCGTTTTGCTGGCGACATGCGCGTATCTCGTCGGGCTGTACATATATTTTCGCAGTCGGCCAGAGGCCTCCCCTACGGATGAATTGTTCAAAGCGCGCTCTGCAACAGGACGCCTGCTGCTCGCCGGTGGGCTCGTCCTGATTCTGCTGGGTTTCGCTCACGGTGCGTATTACGCGGCATCGGACCTCTACCGTCACGAAGCGTTGGACTATTCGCTGCTCTCGAACATGGTGACTGCGAGCGCGTCGCATGACAGCGCTGCACTTGATACTGCGTTGGCGAGTTATGGTGAGTTGCAAGGCGACAAGGCTGTAAAGATCGCGGCGCATGCGCATATCATTGAGTTTGGATTGCTGGCGATGATTCTGTCGTTCTTTCAGCCGTATGTTAGTTTGTCGGAAGCGTGGAAACGCCGCTGTGCTTGGGTGCTGCTAGCGGGATCGGTCATTCTTCCGGTTTGCGTGCTGTTCGAGTTGAGATTCGGGTTGTACGCCGGTGCATTGGCGGATTTCGGCGGGGTACTGGTGATTGCCGCGCTCGTCGCGATGTGGGTAGGCATCTGGCGCCACGCAGGTCGATTGGATTCCGTGGAGACGACCTCATGACTCGGGCGCAGCGCATTTTGCTGCTCGGCGGAGTCGCCCTCGCGATTGTCGGGATGTGTCACGGCACCTGGTACGCGTTGTTTGCGGAGCATCAGGCGCTCGATCGAATCGGTGGATCATTGACGTCGGCGTTCAAGCACGCGGCCGATCAAGATACGACGGCAGCGTCAATCGCTCTCGCTGAATATCGCGAAGGGAAGTACGTACACGAACGCCAAGTGGACGCTCACGGTCATTGGATCGGCCTGGCGATGTTGCTCGTCGTGTTGGGTATCGTATTCGACCGCGTGTCATTCAGTGAGAAATGGAAACTACCTTTAGCGGTCGGTCTTCTCATTGGGGCCGCTGCTTTTCCGCTGAGTGTCCTACTCCAAACCTTCAGTCATGGCTCGATACCTCGCGCGTTGAGCGTCGGCAGTTCCGCGCTAATGATCGCCACTCTAGCCGTCACTGCGCTCGGCTTTGCCTACAATCGATCTAACTCGTAGCGTCAGAGGGCGCATTCGTTAACCGCCGTCGATGAAGTTAGTGACACGGTTGGAGCGGTCTGCGGCGAGTCAGTTACGTCTCTGTGGCGGCACGTCTGGTGCGCGTGTGGGCAGTTAAGTTAGGCTCCTTGCGGAGGGTGTCGATGAATATCTTGGCAGCGATCAAACGCGAAGAGAAAAAGCTGGAGAAGCAGTTTCACAAGTTACAGTATCAGCTAGCTGGCGTGCGTACTGCGGCAAAAGCTTTGGGGCACTCCGCCGAGCGAGACGTCACCGCGGTGAAGAAGCGAGTACTGTCGGAAGCTGGGAGGGCGAAAATCGCAGCCGCCGCCACAAAGCGCTGGGCGAAGGTCCGGAAGCAAGCCAAGAAAGCAGTCGCTTAGCGCAGGGATTCGATCCATTTCGGGATAGCGAGGTTACGCAAGTCAGGTTTTCGCCACGAAGTTCGCAGAAAGCGTAGAGACGGATTGAATTGAGTGCCGATTTGGGCACTCTGGGGTAACACCCCGTAAAAAACGCGTTGTCTGCATGGTTTTGAATCTACATGGGTTACGCTTGACCCCACATTAGAAGAGTGCATTGTCTGTAAGGCGCTCAGTTTGGTAGGCAGGAAGGAAAATGTCCTGGAGGGCAGGTTAAGCCGGATAATGTGCTCTTGAGAGCACCTAAGAAACGGGCGATTTGACCGCTACGCAAGGTGTCAAGCGCAGACGTGCTCGCTGGCCAGGAGCGAGTTGCTCACTTTCGAAAAACAGGCATGAATAAGTTCTGCCTACGCGTGTTCTCGACAGAGATCTCGGCAATCGCGGGCCGAGTGGCAGCCCTGTTTCACAGTCCAATACTCCATCTGTGATCTGAATATGGACGAAGCCAATGCTCCGGCCTGTTTTTAAAGCGAAGTCCACGAGTCGAAACTGCAGACACGACATTGGGCCCGGCGAATCCTCTGAGCACCGTCATTGATTTTCGTGGTCCATGTCGGTCTGCTAAGAGAAGAGGCTGAAAAGCGGCGCCTTCAGCCCCTCTGCTGTTCTCCATCTGTGGTTTAGTCGTGATCGTTATCGCTAAATACGGACGGCAGTACTGGTGTGCCTTCGATCCTCACGGCGTCGAGGGTGTTTGGGTCAAGTCCTAGCAGCTCCAAGATGGTGGGAGCGACCTGACTCGTTTCCACAAAACTGGTCACCGTTCGGCTTTCGTGAATGCCAGGCGTTGAGACCAACAACATTACATTGGTATCGTCGTGGGCGAAGCCGCCATGTTCAGATTGCTTCTTGGTGCTCCCCGTATAAACGACACCGACGTTCGGCGCTACGACGATGTCCGGCGTGCGTGGGTCGCCGCCTTCACGCAGACGGCAGCAGGGACCCGGGACCGTTGGTACGCCGGGCGCGTTGAACATCGTTGTGAGGGACGGACCGTAGAAAATCTGCCCGATGCCCGCTTCTTTTGCGTTCGCCTCAAGCAAACCCACAGCGGTGAGGGTATCGCTCGAGTTGGTCAGCCATAGCTGCGAGATGTCATCTTCCGCCAGCCCGAGTCCGCTTGTAGCGGACGCTGGAAGCAGTGCCGCGAGGTAGAAAGAAGGCGGGTTGCCGTTCGTTCCCGAGTTGCCCGGAATTGGAAAGAATCGATTTGTATCGATCGGGGATTGCCCGTGCTTCGCCGTGATGATAATGGCCGTTGAATCGAGCAGGTTTTGGTGCTTGAGCGCGGCGACCATCTGTCCGATGGCGGCGTCCACAAACTTAATCTCGCTCGCCATCGCTGGAGTCGGCGTGCCTGCTGCATCGGTGTAACCGCCTTTGACTCCATTCTCGATCAGTTTCTGCCCAACGCTCACTGCTTGGAAATTCATGCCAAAGATGGCTGGGACAGGGGCGTTTGCGTTGCCGAGATGATTTCGGCCCTTAATCCAGTTCACCACCGCGTTGGCTTTCAATTGATCGTAACACTGGATGGCCTGAAAATCGGTTGTCCAGTCATTTCCACTTGCTGGGATCGCTACGCAGTTGAAATTGGTTCCAGCGGTGACCACCGCGAGAGGTACCTGATTGGAATTCACTTCGGGCGCGTAGTAGTCGTCAATGTTTGTGGGGCTGGACGTCCCGGTTGGCCCCGAAACGGCGGCGTAAACAGGGTGTTTGTCGGACCACGCCGTGAAACGGCCGGCGGCATGAAGCACACCGTAGATCGTGTTCGTGCGGACGAAGTTCCACGGGTACACAGCTTTGCAGCCGTTAAAAGGGTCGCGGGGTAGCTTGTTCGGATCGATCGACAGAACGCCGCCGTCGGTTGGCGCGTAGGGACCACCGCCATTGATTTTGGTCTGGTCGATTTCGACACCTTCTTCGTATTCCGTCTGCGTACCGTTGATCGATCCTTGATTGCAATTTCCACCGGCCAGTCCATTTCCTGTTGTCGTCTTCGGCGGAGCCAGAACGCGATCGTAGGCGACGTCGTAAAACGCTCCAACGGTCTTTGGGCTACCACCGGAAACGATCGACATCAAACCGGGAAAGGAATCAGACGGTCGAGAGGTGGTTGTACGTGTGTAGGTGACGCCAGTGTGGCCAAGAGCCGCAAGATTGGGACAGGTGTTGGATGCCGCGCAATTCTCATAGTCGACGGCGTGCATTCCATCGATGCTCACTAGCAAGACGTGGCGAACCCTTTGATGGTCTGAATCGTGCCCGTGGGCGTAAAGCGGCGACACCGATAACAGTGCAGATAACAGAACGGCAGAAATGCGTTGGATCGACAAACAATCCTCCTAGTGAAACGAATTGGTTGGGCATTTGTGACTGTAGGTTGAAGGGGTTACGAGGTACGAAATTCTTTGTGGAGTAGCGATGAACGTTCCCTGAAAGAACGTTCAGAATCGGGAGACAAGCAGTAAAACATCTGCTTTCCTTTGGATGCAATCGGGCAGGCGTGTAACACTTCCTTAATTTCCAGTTAATCGAGGCGAAATCTTACCGCCATTAAGCTGTGCCCAGTGAATTCCCTAGATATTCTCATTGTCGAAGACGACGCTCGAATGGCGCAGCTGCTCGCTGAAGGACTGCGAGAAGAACAGTACAGTGTTCAAATTATGCCCGATGGCGTTTCAGCCCTGGAAGTCACTCGGAATCGTTCTTTCGACGTGGTTCTTCTTGATGTGATGCTGCCGGGTCTGAGCGGGCTTGACGTCGTGAGGCAATTGCGATGTCGAAAGGACGACGTCAGTGTCCTCATGCTCACGGCGCGCGACACGATCCCCGACGTCGTCCTCGGACTCGACGCAGGCGCCGACGATTACCTAACGAAGCCATTTTCATTTCAAGAACTACTAGCGCGACTACGGACACTTACGCGACGAGCGACGCCAAAAGCGCGCAATGTTCTGGAATATCGCGATTTGTTGTTAGAGACGAACACGTTTCGAACACTACGCCATGGTGATGAGATCAAACTTTCGTTCACAGAGTTTCGTTTGTTGGAGCTTCTCGTCCGTAATCAAGGTCGGGTAGTGTCGCGCGGTGCCATAGTCGAAGCTATCTGGGGTGATCGCCGAGAGGTCGAAGTAAACACAATTGACGCGTTTGTGCGGCTGCTCCGCCGAAAAATAAACGACACAGCACCCGAACGGATTATCCGAACGCATCGGGGCATCGGATATTCCGTGGGAGTTTCGAACTGCGCCTGAACCTCACAATTCGCGCGAGGCTAACGCTGCTGTACTTCGTCGTTCTGGCGCTTTCGTTCATCGCGTTCTTTTGGATCTGCGATATCGGATTTCAACGCAGCATCGAAACGACTGTAAATGATTCTTCCCGAACGAATCTACAAACCGTTGAACGCGTACTCGCCGGCTCGGAAGCGAAGGGAGAAATTGCGATTTCTCGGGCGTTGGACGAATTGGCGAGTCTCTGGGCTAACGGAGCATTACTCGAAGTCGCCGACCAATCGCAAGGGTGGCTGTATCGGTCCGAGCCTTTTCTTGATCAGCACCCGACCCTGCCATCCGATTCCGAAGGCGGGACGAAATTTTTCACGACAAACCTCGAGTCCAATCAATATCGCGTAGCGATGGCACGAGTCCACGTCGGCGACCAAGTCTATTCAATTCACGCCGCCGTTCCCACCGAGCCTTTTGACCAAGCGCTCGACCGATTTCGACTCATCGAGAAAGAGCTGTTGCCGATTCTGGTGCTATTTGCGTCGCTGCTCGGTTATTGGCTCAGCATAAAATCACTGGCGCCTGTCGATCGTATTATTCGAACGGCGGAGCAAATCGGGGTCGATAATCTCTCGCGGCGTCTAGAGGTCCCTCAACCTCATGACGAATTGCGTCGCCTTACTGAGACTCTGAACTTGATGCTCGATCGCATCGAAACTTCATTTCGAAGAATCACTCGTTTCACGGCGGATGCATCCCATGATCTGCGAACGCCGATAACAATTATTCGTGCGACCGCTGAGATCGCGTTGCGAAAGCAAAGAAGCGAGCTGGAATATCAGGAAGCCCTGAGCAGAGTGCTAGAGACCTCAGTCGAGACGACGGCACTGCTGGAGAATCTGTTGACTCTTGCGCGGGCCGATGCCGGAACGGGTGGGCTGGAGATGCACACTGTCGACTTAGCCGCCCATGTGCGAAAGGCGCAGGAACGCGCTGCGGTTCTAGCAGCAAGCAAATCCTTGTCGCTGAGCGTTCGGGTACCAGAAGCCCCTGTTCACGTACGTGCGGACAGCGTCGCGATTGATCGTTTGCTTTTAATTCTCCTCGACAATGCTTTGAAGTACACGCCGCCAGGCGGACGATGTGAGATTGAATTACAAAAGTCCGAACACGAAGCGCACATCTTAGTTCGTGATTCTGGCGTCGGCATTGAGACCAATGAATTGGAATTGGTTTTCGAGCGATTTCACCGTTCAGACCAAGCACGCTCTCCCGAAACACCAGGTGCAGGCTTGGGGCTGTCAATTGCACGGTGGATCGCAGGCGTTCACGGTGGCTCGATTCGAGCCGCGAGCACAATCGGTGTCGGCTCCGAATTCCTCGTCACATTACCTGCGTTAAACCACTTCTAATTAGGCGTCGAACGCGTTTCTGAAAGAATTTCAGGCTTTTTTAAACAATCGATGAGTGCAGGTTAACCGCCAAGTCGCGCGCTCTAGGCAAAGTGTTCGCAGAAGTTCTGTACCTCAATCGCTCTTCGTATCCCAGAGAAGGATTCACTGATGAATTTCAAGATTCGGGGAATCAGATTTCTGGCCGCCGTGGCCATTCTGGCCTCATGGTTTTTCGGCGTCCACGCATCGGCGCAGACAGATAAGGGCGCAATCTCGGGAAGGGTCACAGATTCGCAGGGCGCAACCCTACAGGGTGCGGAGATCGTGCTCGAGCCTGCGGGCGTGCGCTCCGTTTCGAATGAGCAAGGACAGTTTTTTATTAACAACATTGTTCCTGGACATTACACGATCAACGTCAGTTACGTCGGCTTTTCCGTGCTCGTGAAGGAAGTCGAAGTATCTGCAGGACAACCAACCACCGTCGACGCGAAGATGGAGGTTTCATCCGTAAGGACCGAGGTTCTTGTCACTGCGGAGCGCGTCGCGGGCGAGGCGGAGGCAATCAACCGCGAACGCACTGCCGACAATATTGTTCAGGTCCTTCCCGCGGATGTGATCCGTAGTCTTCCAAACGCAAATATGGCGGACGCTCTTGGGCGTCTCCCCAGCGTCACGCTCGAACGCGACGAAGGGGAAGGGAAGTACGTCCAGGTTCGAGGTACCGAACCACGACTCACGAATACAACGATCGACGGCATCAATGTGCCGTCTCCTGAGTCTGGCGTGCGTCAGATCAAGTTCGACGCGATTCCAGCGGATCTCGTGGAATCGGTGGAGATCAACAAAACGCTGCAGGCCAACATGGATGGCGATGGGATTGGTGGTTCCGTGAATCTGGTTACGAAGACAGCGACGGAGCGTCCCACGGTTGCTCTCAGTGGTATGGGCGGTTACATGCCGATCCTTGGTGGGCGAGGGCAAGTCGAATCCACCGGCACGATTGGACAACGTTTCGGATCCAGCAAACGTTTTGGAATTCTGGTCGGAGGTTCCTACGACTGGACCGGCCGTGGTATCGACGACATCGAGCCCGAGTCCGATCTCGCCACTCTACCTGGCGGCAGCACCGCTGTGTGGAAAGACGCGATCGATGTTCGCGAATACCGCTATTACCGTTCGCGCTGGGGCATTGCCGGCAGCGCGGATTACAAACTCGGTGAAGGCTCTGATATCTACGCGCGCTACCTGTATTCGAACTTCAAGAACTACGGCGACCGCTGGGTGTACTCGCTGACCGACAACACTCCGGGAATAGGTCTTCTCGACGGGAACGGTTGCGATTCTTCCGGTGTTTGCACCGGCACACCGAGTTTCAACACTCAAGATCGGCGCCCGAACATCGGAATTGGCAGCATCCTCGTTGGAGGCAAGCACGTGTTTTCGTCGTCATGGCTGGCGTGGGACGTTTCAGCCGCTCGCTCATACGACGAAAATGCACTGCCCGGCACGGCGAGTTTCAGTAGCACCCTGTCGACGAGCACTTGCGAATTCGATCCGTCGACGACGACCAGCATTTATCGTCCGCAGTTCACGCCGTCGTGCTTCACCGAGGCATACAATCCGGCAACGATGCAACTGAGCGACGTTCAGATCGATCATGGACAAAGTGCTCAGGTGAACCTGCAGGCGACAGCGGCTTACGGAAAGCGATACCACCTTTTTGGTCGCCTCTCGACGATTGAGGTCGGTGGCAAATTCCGGAACTCCCACAAATACGACAACTCGTACAGCATCGACTACACGCCGAACGATTCAATTCTGTTGAATCAATTTCCGAACGGCTTCACGAACAGCGACTATTACGGTGGTTCGTACAAGCTCGGCTACAACGTCAACTATCAGAACGTACGCGATTTCTTGATGTCGAATCTGGGCGCTTTTGCAGCCGACAGCTCGTTCGGCGTCGATCCTGCGAACTTTAGCTATCTGGAAAAGGTTTCAGCAGGATACGTCATGGACACAATTGACGTAACGAATCGAATCCGCCTCGTTGGCGGGATACGAATCGAAGGCACCAATCTCGATGTTGTGAATCGAACGATCGATGGCACTGTCAGTCCACCGATCATCGCGGATAACAAATTCAACGGGTCATACGTGAAAGTGCTGCCGAGTATCTCCCTCCGCTACGCTTTCACGCCGAGCACCAACTTGAGGCTCGTCTATGGTCGTGGGCTCTCTCGTCCGGATCCGCAGGACATTGCGCAGGCGCTTACGTACACCACTGCCGGCAGCCCGGGGAATCTCAAAAACCTTTTAACGCTTGGAAATCCTAACTTGAAACCGGAGACGGGAGATAATTTCGACGTTCTGGTCGAACACTATCTCAATCCCTTCGGTATGATCACCGGAGGATTTTTCTACAAGAGATTGTCGGATCCGATCGTAACACAAACCTTTGTGCTCAATAACTTTCAGCCGGCTCCTAACATTCCTCCTGGAACGTTCACCGCGACACAACCGATTAACGCTGGGAGTGCTTGGATTGCAGGATTCGAAGCGGCTTACCTCCAGCACCTGACATTCCTACCTGGTGTGCTGTCCGGTTTAGGGATCTCGGCGAATTACGGCTACACCGACTCAAGCGCGAGTGGTTTGCCTGGTCGTTCTGATCATCCGCGACTTCTTCGTAACGCTCCGAATACGTGGAATATCAGCCCGACGTACGATCGGGGACGGTTTTCGATCCGTGTGGGTCTAAGCTACAACCAAGCCAACATCGCGGCGTATGGCTACCAAGACGGTACGCCCACTCAGGACGGTACTCCTTCGGAACCGACTCCGGGCGGGTTGAAAGGGCCGTTCGGTGATCAGTACTTCTACTCCCACCTTCAAGTTGACGCCCAAGGTAGTGTTCGGCTGGCGCATGGACTTAGCTTCATCGCATACGGCTTGAATCTGAATAACGAAGTCTTTGGCTTCTATCAGGGCAGTCCCCAATACATGATTCAACGCGAGTATTACCAGCCGACGTTCGCGGTTGGATTCCGATGGAGTCCTTCATTCGAACACAAATGAAGGCCAAATCAAGATATGCGTTTTTGGTGATCGTCCTAAGTCTGAGCCTCTCCGTTCCACTTTTCGGAAATGGGGCTAATTCGAGTCAAACCCGCGCAGGTCACGATGCGACGGTATTACTCGCCGCAGGTGACATAGCAGATTGCACGAACCTTAGCGGAGCCGAAGCAACGGCCAAAATTCTAGAAGAAAATCCAGGAACTATCGTCGCGATCGGCGACCTCGCGTACCCGGATGGGAGTAGAGAGAATTTCACGTGTTATGACAAGACTTGGGGTCGCATGAAGAATCGAACGCGACCGGCTCCCGGTAACCACGAGTTTCACTCGCAAGGCGCCACTTTCTACTTCGAATATTTCGGCGACGCGGCCGGCAATCCTAAAGATGGCTTCTACAGTTACGACTTGGGCACGTGGCACATCATCTCTCTCAACAGCGAGTGCGTTGAGATCGGTGGCTGCGACGCAGGTAGTCGCGAAGAGAAGTGGCTACGGGCTGACCTCGCGGCGCACCCGGCGGCGTGTACTCTCGCATATTTTCACAAACCGCTTTTCAGTTCGGGTGGCGCGCATGGAGATGCACCAGAAGTCCGTCCGCTCTACCAGGCACTTTACGACGCAAATGCGGATGTTATCCTCAGCGGCCACGACCACGACTACGAAAGATTTGCTCCCCAAGACCCAAACGGAAAGCTAGACACAAAGCAAGGCATTCGTGAGTTTGTCGTTGGTACGGGCGGCAAAAATCATCGTCCGTTCGGCACTCCGGAAGCAACGAGTGAAGTACGCGATACGACGACGTTCGGCGTCCTGAAACTAATTCTGAAACCAACAAGTTACGAGTGGAAATTCATCCCGGAAGCCGGGAAGAGTTTTACGGATTCCGGAAGCGATCAGTGCCACTGACTCGTTACTGCGGTTCAGAGATTTTCTTCCATCACAACCAGGAGACCAGAATGAGGCGGACTGTCACTGCTGTTCTTGTGGTCGTTGGGCTTTTCACGCAATTGTCTTTCGCACGTCCTGAACCCGCGTACCACGTCATCAAGAAGGTCTCGTTGCCAGGTGGAACGAGCTGGGATTATGTGTTTGTCGACGCCGATGGCCGACGCGTGTATGTCTCGCACGGCACTCAAGTCGAAGTGTTGAATGCGGATACATTCGAATACCTGGCCACGATTCCGAACACTCCCGGGGTGCACGGGATCGCTGTTGCCTCTGAGTTCGGACTTGGATACATCACTGCGGGTAAGTCGGACTCCGTAATAATCTTCGACCTAAAGACGTTGAAGCCAGTTTCCGAGGTCAAAGTCGGCAGGAAGCCGGACGCCATCATCTATGACCCTGCTACGAAACACATTTACGCGATGAACGGAGATAGCGACAACGCAACAGTCATCAATGCGGCCGACGGAAAAGTTATTGGAAATATCGATCTAGGCGGAGGTCCAGAGTTCGCAGTTTCCGACGGTAAGGGAAACATCTACATAAATCTCGAGGAGAAAGCAGAAACAGTTCACGTCGACGCAAATTCGCTGAAGGTTCTCGGTCATTGGTCTCTCGCTCCGGGTAAGACAGCAACTGCGTTGGCGTTCGATCCTGAAACCCGTCGTCTATTCGCCGGCTGCCGCGGTGGGCAACTCATGGTGGTACTCGACGCGGACAGCGGCAAAAGCGTCACGACAGGCCCAATCGGAGAGCGTGTCGACGCAGCAGCCTTCGACCCGTCCACGAAACTCGTATTCATGTCAAACGGAGGCGGGAACATCTCGGTCTATCACGAGGACGGAAACGAAAAGTATTCCGCGGTAGAGACCATCCCAACAAATCCGGGCTCGAAAACGATGGCTCTCGACACCAAGACCCACAACCTATTTGTCCCCGCGAACGTGGGAGGACAATTCAGTGTCTTTATTTTCGGCCGTTAAAGGTCTTCTAGCGCGCACAGGTTCGGCGGTCGACTCGGAAACGATGAAACTTCGCGTGCGCTCGTACTGCCGCACGGCCAACAGGGACGGGGACGCTCCGATCCTTTCTATGGGCGGAAGATTCTGAAACACAGCGCTTCGGCAGAAACACCACTTCCTGGTGATCAAAAGCCAGGCCTGCAAGCGCGGGGAAACCAGCTTTCTCGGCGGACGATTTGATGGGGGTAAGAATGTTTTTCAGTTCATTTGTGAAAGAAGTCCTACCTTATGAAGTACAGGTAGTGATAGGCGGATGCGTCATCATATCTCTCTCTGGCAGAATTGCTGCTTTTGTTCGAAGCGGAAATCTCGCAGAGTGATTTTCGCGGGGAAGATCACGCCGCCCTTACGATTCGGGATAGAACTACGTGATCAAGATCGAAGCGGCGACGTTGACGCTGTTGGTCGCGCGGTGAATTTGATCAGGCGGAGGCGGCGAGCGCTTTTAGCTTGTGGGAGCGGATCGGCTTCCGGAAATTCCAGCGCTTGTGGTTTACCTCGGCCTTGACGATGTCGCCGAATGCAAACGGGACTTCCGAAAAACCCTTCACAGCAATGACGCAGCCTTCGCTCACGACTACCTGATCAAAGTGGCGGCCGTCGATGAGTTCGACGGCGACGACTTGATAGCCGAATCCAGTTTCTCGATGCTTCTTCAGGGTGCCGGCAGTTTCGGGCGGGAGTGGGACCAAGCACTTCATGTTCGTTACCTCAGCTAGGTTTTTCCGGGGATTGGGAGAGGGAGCATACCTCTTGGGGCTCTTCGTGGCAACCCGACAAGCCGGCGATCGTGTGTTTCGGAGGTGCGGGAAATGCAAGCCGCAGCGCCAAGTCACCTACAAATTCCTCGCCGAGTTTCCGGTGATCAGATTGTTGTAGGGAATAGCCATAGTTTAGGCATCGTTCGAACCAAAATGAAGAAAGGGCCTCCGGGGAGCATGCCGGAAGCCCTTTTGTTTTCTTGCTCTTTAATGGTTGCAGGGGACCGTAACGCTCCGAACACGCCCCTCCCGCCGGTATCAACGTGGGGAAGTTGACTGAACCGACGCTATTAGAGATATCCGGTTTCCGCGCGTGATGGCTCTTGCAATGCCTACGGAGCCGGGTATGCAGCGTTCTGGTAGAGATGAAGAATTTGCGAAGCGCGCTTGAGCAAATCCGAGGGCAGGTCGCCTGGCTGGTAGTCCACCCATCCGGTTGTGCACGTGAGATTGATCCTCCGACCGAGGCAGGTCAGTTCCACAGGACCGAGGCGTCGTAGGACTAGCTCAACCTCGCCCGCGTTACATTCCGGCAGCATTAGCAGGAAATCGTCGGTGGCCCAGCGCACAGCAAAATCGGAGCCGCGGCACGCCTTCTTGAGGCGCCGCGCGAGTTCTTTCAACGCCACATCCGTTGCCGAGAGGCCATAACGCTTGCTGAGCTCATCGAACTCGTCGATGTGAATTGTGGCTAGGCTGAGCGAAGAGTTTTGTCGCTTGGCGCGGGCAATTTCCTTTCCAAGTTGGTGTTCAATGAATCCTCGGGTGTACAAGCCGGTGGCCGGATCCAAACTGTTAGAGTCCAAGATTTGGCGGGCGTGCAATGCCGAACTCGCACTCTGTGCGGTCAGTTGCCTCCGCAGCCGTCGGAACGACCAGTGTCGGTAGAGCAGCCAACCGTTGAAAAGAAGAAGCAAGCACATCACACCCCAGCGAACCTGATCTGAACGCAGCTCGTAAAAATGATCGTTGTGCTGGAAGAAAGAGGGGAACGAGGAAAGCAAGAAGGCCGCTGCGGCAAGCGTGGTCACTAGGAGCGCCGACAGCCAAAGCCACCACTCACGCCGACCGAGTTGACTCAAGTGGGAGTCCACTTGTTGAACGTGGACAACGGGAACGCCCTGAAGTGGCGAAGGACTTGGCTTGGCGTTGCGAAGACTGAATATCGATTCCATATTCCTGACGAACAAGGGCTGACTCTCAGATTAGCGGGGGACCTTTGGCCTCACAAATGGGTCATTGACAGGTGTGTCGTGTTGCGCCCCGGCCTTCCGTACAGGGCCAATCGCACGGGCGGCTGAGGATGCACATCCTATAATTTTCACCTCGGCCTCCTTCGGTCCGAGCTCTGTGGGTGAACACCGAACAGTCTACTCGGGCCGTCGCGAGGCCGGCATCGTTAAGACATCAATCGGAACTTATCCCGGGTAGCGGCATTTCTTCCTAGCTGTTGTAGACTCACGCTCGAAACAAACGGTGGTGGACAAGTGCTCAATCCTTTCGATCATCCGATTCTTGTTTTTGTATTCTCTCTTTCCGGATTGTGGATCTCAGCGCGGTTTGGCGCAGCATTCAAGAAGAGGCAGCGAGATCGAGAGAATGACGTCAACGATGATTTCGACATCCTCTTCGGCGCCACCCTGACGCTGTTAGCTCTCATTATTGGCTTCACCTTTTCAATGGCAGTAACCAGGTACGATCAGCGCAAGAACCTCGAAGAGCAGGAAGCCAACGCGATTGGGACGGAATATGTCCGCGCGCACCTGTTGCCTGCCGCTGACGCGGCGAGCGTCCGCGGGCTGCTAACGAGCTATCTCGATCAGCGCATACTCTTTTACAAGTCCACAGATGGGGAACCACTTCGGCAGATCAACGCGCAAACCGCTCAGCTGCAGGCCAAGATGTGGTCCGCGGTCGAGACGCCTACTGCTGCGCAGCCTACGATCGTGGCGGCACTCGTCGTCACTGGCATGAACGATGTGTTGAACTCGCAGGGATACACCCAGGCCGCCTGGTGGAACCGAATCCCAGTTGTGGCATGGATTCTCTTGATGGCGATCTCCGTCTTCTGCAACATCTTGACAGGTTATCGAGCACATGGAAAAAGTCCCTTCCTGTTTCTAATTTTGCCTATCGCCCTGTCTATCTCGCTTTTTCTGATATCGGACATCGATAGCCCACGGCGCGGAGTCATTCGTGTGCAACCTCAAAACCTGGAGAGCCTCGCTGAGTCTTTGAATCCGCAGTGACGAACACTGTTTCCTCTTCAAGAACGACGCGAGGAAAGCAACGCACCTGGGTAAGTGCTATAAAGAGTGAAGTCAAGAAAAAATACTCCTCCAACGGCCGGAATTTTTCTTGCTTCGCAGCCCGCTTGATTGAGCAAGATCCGTTCTGACCTGCCGCCCCAGGGTCTCGGTTGCTATGCACTGCGGCACGGCCTGCCGACGTAGTGGAGGAAGGCTCTTAGCACGGGGGCTTGGGGCTATGTTGTGAAGGCAAAAGCCGGGACGCAACTACTTGCCGTTGCGGAAGCCGCTATCTCGGGAACACAGTCTGCCAACGCCTAAATTCGGTCCAAAGCATTGCAGAGCGCGGCACTCGATGACAAAAACGGCCGCACCCATGGAGGTAAACGCGCATGATGTATCACGTCGCCGTTCACCTCTTGTATGCGTCGATAGTAGGCTCCGCAGCTTGGGTGCTGACATCAATCCGGGCCGCAAGCGCGACCACGAAACACTGGATCTGGGTTGTAACCGCATGGAATTTCGTTGTGCCTTCAGGAGCATTGATCGACATGCTTTGGGCACGCTACTTTACGTCGTCCAGGCCTCTCGCTGCTATTGTCGGGCCAATATCGGATATGACCAAAGGTTGGACAGCCGCCGTGCTTGCCGTCATTTGGATAGCGGGCGCTTTCTGTATTTTATCCGACTAGTTTCGCGCATCCGCGGAGAGCGTCGCGAGGAGCAAGCCCACTTGAGCAATCGTGGCATCGCGTCTACCTTCGTAGCGGATGGCATTTCCGTGAGTTTCGGTGACAGGCATCTGAGCCCCGCAGTTCGCGGAATTCTTTCCCCTCGTATCCTGCTTCCCACCGGCATCGATCGGTTACTCAGCCAGCGTGAATTCCGTGCTGTCCTGATTCACGAACTGGCGCATGCCAGACGGCGTGACAATCTGCTCCGTCTGCTTTACGAAATTTCGTTGTGCGTTTTATGGTTCCATCCGCTTGTCTGGCTCGCTGGAGCGCGCACGGCACTCTATCGCGAGCTCTCCTGCGATGAATCTGTTATCCGGCACGCGGATGGACAAGCTCGGGTTCGGCGCTGGCCAAACTTGCAGTGCCGGAAGGACCACGATTTCTGCAAGCAACAGCGTCCTCGCACCTGAGCTATCGCTTGGCACTTTTGTCCGGTCCGCCACAAACGACTTATCGCGCAGCGAGCCTGCTATTGGCATCGGTGTTTGCCGCCGTCGTCGCGGCCAGCGTCTTTCAGACCATTGCACATACGGCCTGCTGTTTCGGCTTGAAGCGATAACCACGGTGAACTGCTTACCCGCGCGGGCCAGCTGCGTCTAATTGCGAAAAACCGAAGTGTATAGCACACTGTATGTTGTAGTAGTATCAAGGCGCTATGAGAATGCTTAAGATGCCTTGCATTTCGCGTCTACTTCAAAGGAGCCGTCTATGCGAGTGCGAAATGGCCTATTTCTTGTGTTCTCGTTTGCGGCGCTAGTTTTAACGGCACAACTGGGCGCCCAATCTGTTCCTGACGCTCTGGTCAAAGCCGGCCGATCGCTGGATCCGCGTGCCGGAAATTTGCTCACGACTGGCGCCGTTCTGATCGAAGCCGACAAGATTGGGGAAGTCGGGGCGCCCGCAAAGGCGCAGGCCGACCACGCTCCCGCGGACCTTGTCTACGGACGACGCGGCCAGCTCGTTGACGTGGGTGGATTTCGACTGAACCTTTACTGCATGGGGAGTGGCTCGCCCACGGTCGTCTTCGATTCCGGATGGGGAGACTGGGCGCCCGCGTGGTCAAAGGTGCAACCGCAGATCGCCAATTGGACTCGCGCCTGCAGCTATGACCGTGCCGGCACCGGACTTAGCGATCCGGGTCCCATGCCGCGCACGAGCGCGCGCATCGCCGAGGAGCTTCGTACTGCGCTTCACAACGCCGGCATCGGCGGCCCCTACATTCTAGTGGGATCTGCCTTCGGCGGCGACAACGTGCGCACGTTTGCGGACCTGTACATGGATGAAGTTGCGGGGTTGGTCTTGGATGACGCCGATCCCAACGACCTCGAACCGAAGGTGATGCAAGAGGAGTCGCATCGAGATCAGGCTGGGATTCCGTCGGACTTGCGTGACTGTCGAAAGCTGATTGCCGAACACAAGTCGTTGCCGCTCCTGCCGTCACGTCCTGGGCGGCCAGCACAGACGTGCGCTCAGCAGTTTTTTTTCGGGGCTTGCCGGAAGCTGGGTGGTCTCCAGAATTGAACGCGAAACTTCGGAAATCCCGGAAACCAGGGTTGCCAATCTTCCCTTTGCCCCGGAAATGGATAATCATCCGCAGATGAATTCGGTCTGCAACAACACCGCCGCTCATTCGGATCCCGGCCCATTCGCGTGGTCACGTCCGGGAACCACGCTGTCGGTCACCTGGAGACCAAGCCTCCGGATACCCCGAAGCACCTCGACTATGAGAAGGAGACGACGCGTGCACAGGCGCGCTGGCTGGCACTATCTTCGAACTCTAGACAGATCTTCGCCCGCCACAGCTCGGAATACATCCAGTTCGACGATCCAGAGACAGTGATCAACGCTGTCCGCGAGGTATACGACCAGAGTCAGTAAGCTGCCCCAGCGTCGTCCAGAAGAGACGAAGTGAAAGCATTTTCTGATTCTGATGACAAACATGAGATAAACTGCTCGTTCCTGCATTCAGTCTGCCTTTCTCGCGATGCAAACTCGCGCGAGTGCGCAAACGCCGGCCCCGCGCGTAGTGGATTTGAAGGCGGCTGACGGAACAATCCTTAAGGCAACCTATTTCGCGGCTGCAGACCCGGGCCCCGGCGTGTTGCTGCTGCATCAAGGCAACCGGACGCGCCAATCGTGGGATGATCTTGCCCTTCAACTAGCAGCGGCTGGAATCAACACCCTCACCCTTGACATGCGCGGATTCGGCGAAAGTGGCGGAAACCACCAAAGCTGGCCACGCGAGGACACCCCTGTAAAGAAGACTTGGGCGGCTGATATTGATACAGCATGGCAATACTTGGTTTCGCAACCAGGGGTCAACGGAGACGTCATCGGCCTAGGTGGGGCCGGGTTACTGGGTGTCGATAACTCGGTTTTAACAGCGCGCCGCCATCCCGGCGCAGTGAAATCGCTGGTGTTGCTTTCTGGAGAAACCTTTTTGCCGGGTCAACAGTTCCTGCGGCAGGCACTGCAGCTGCCCGGAGTGTTCGTCGTGGCCGACGACGATGAAGGCCCTCCCACCGAGGAAGTGATGGAATGGATCTACGGCATCGCTCAACCCGGGCAGCGGTTCGTACAGTACGCCGGCAAGAAGTTCCCTGGAATGGTTTTGAAGACACCCAAGCCCCGGCCAACGGAACCCACGGAACCGATTTGTTCAAGACTCATCCTGACCTGCCCGGCATCATCGCCGATTGGTTTGTAGCCACCGTGATCGACACCATCACTCTCCAGCGCGGCCACTGGCATCCTCATCCTGAGCAACCGAGCTTCCTGGAGGAGTAGCTCGGGTCACCCAACAATTGGAGGATGCGAGACGCAGAGATCCCAAGGCGCAGTTGTTCCCGGAGGTTGTCGTCACCATCCTTGGCTACGACCATTTAGCCGTGGGCGAGACGAAGCTCGCGGTCGCTCTCATGAAACTGGTGGTCACTGCCTACCCGGACTCGGCGGACGCATACGATAGCCTGTCTGATGCGTACTTGGCGGACGGACAGAAAGATTTGGCGAGGTGGACTGCCGAAAAGGCGCTGGCCTTGCTGGATTCTCATGCCGAGCCAGCGTCGTCATGGTCCGACACGGAGGCCCGGCGCAAATTCATTCGTGACAGCGCTCGGCAGAACCTCAAACAGCTAGACGAGCCTGTTAACTAGTAATCCGAGTTGTGAACTGAACTTCTGCTACCGCTAAATTGAGGAGGAATCTTACGAAGTGGTCCTCACGACTTTTTGCGCTTCCGCTGATTTTTACCCTGTCCTTGTTCGGAATGAACATCCAAAGTCTTGCTCAGTCGCAGAATCAAGCGCCGACGCCGGCACGTTCCCAGAGCGATGAAATGCTGCAAATGTGGAACGCGATCGGCAACAAGTTGGTTGCCATGGCGCAGGATTTTCCCGAAGACAAGTACGACTTTAAGGTGCAGAAGGACGAGCGTACTTTTGCCCTGAATCTCCTTCACGCTGCTGCACTGGATTTCGTCCTGATACGGAGGATTTCTGGATCAAAGGTCGGGCCCGACTTCGGCGAGGGCGACAACCCTACGCGCGACCAATTCAAGACCAAGGCCGACGTCGTCAAGTTCGTGCAGGAGGCCGTTGCCGACGGAGCGAAAGTGATTCAACAACAGGGCGACGCAGGGCTGGATAATACAACGAAATTTTTCGGTTACCGCTGCCCACAACTCGTACATCTGGGCCTCCGCCATCGAGCACAGCGCGGAACATTACGGTCAACTTGTCGTCTATTACCGCGCGAACAACCTGGTGCCACCGGACTCGCGACGGTGACATGCGACTGGAGCCGGACATTCTTGCTCACAGCGAATTGAGGGGAGTCACCGAATGAAACCATTGCGAGTCTTCTGGCTGTTGGCAGCACTCATGCTTACGGTGGCCTTGGCAGAGGAAATAAAAAGCTGCGAAATCTACTTTCCCGGATACTCGGTTGCGCAGGCAGCCGTAACCACGCCCGCCGCGGCACCGTCCGGACGCGAGCCCGGGGCAGTATTTCGCGATTGCCCGGATTGCCCCGAGATGGTGGTCGTTCCCGCAGGGAATTTCATCATGGGTTCAGCGGCGCGGGAGAAATCCTGGGCCGCGAGTCACGGCGGCAGTATGAAAGCGGTCGCTGATGAAGCTCCGCAACATCACGTCTCATTGCCTTCATTCGCCCTGGGCAGGTATGACGTCACCCGCGGTGAGTACGCGGCATTTGCTCGGGAGACGGGATACCCGGCCGGTGATGGTTGCGGGCGCGGCCGCGCCATCTTCAAATGGGAGAAAGATCCGAAGTTGACTTGGGAAAATCTCGGCCATGCACAGACTGACCGTGATCCAGTCGTGTGCGTGAGCTGGCAGGATGCGCGCGCCTATATCGCGTGGTTGAACCGCAGGGCGCAGCGCGGAGGCGCGGCCTCAGCAAACCGGCCCTATCGGCTGCCCAGCGAAGCGGAGTGGGAATATGCCGCGCGCGCCGGAACGACAACTAAGTTCTTCTGGGGTGATGACGGCACTGCAGCTCCTGCCCACGCTTGGTTCAATACCAACTCCGGCTGCGAAAAAGTGGACGGTCTTTTTTGCGACCATGGCCAGACACATCCGGTGGGCGCGAAGCCGCCGAACGCATTCGGCCTTTACGACATGGCAGGGAACGTTTGGCAGTGGACCGAGGATTGTTACGACAACAGCTACGCTGGCATTCCCGCCGACGGGCGTGCGAACGAGGCCCCTTCGAGTGATCCCCAGGCGAAGGACGGCCAAGGCAATTGCCTCCGAGTTGATCGCGGCAGTTCGTGGATGTTTCCCGCGTGGCTGCTGCGACCGGCCACCCGAGAACGCAATCCTGCCGACTACCGCAATGACATAATGGGTTTCCGCGTTGCTCGAACGCTCCCGTCAAGCTAATTCCTGCAAGCGATTTGTGGATTGCCGCATGTGCGCTACGTCATTCGCTGCCGCTCGCTCCCCGTAATGCGAAGGACTTCCGGCGTATTCCAAGTCTCACGTGGTAACCGAATCAGAACCCCCAAGCCGCCAGCGATCCCAGGTCTGTTTGAGGCAGGACCGGGATCGTCGAGATCTGGTTAACTCACTCAGGGGCTCGCTGCATGCTTCAAAAAATTGCAATGGCGCCGATGCACGGTAAAATCTGATTTCCGAACCTCCAATCCTCTCGCTCCGGCTGACGTCAAATCAACAACTTGCAAGCGCACGTGAGGTGGGGTCTTTCGAACAGCCTCGGCGCCCAGATATCTTTGGCTACCCCTCCCCCGGTGGGTCGCCCCGGTGCATGCTCCACTCGGATTGCCGCCGCGACCTTGTGCGGTTCCAAGCGGCAGCTGTGGTTTTGTGTAAACCTCGAATCAAAAAGCTAGGGGATGAATCCCCACGCGCACGAGCACAAACCACCCTCGACTAACTTTGAAAAGCCCTGCTCGTCCAACAGCGGACATCGCACGGAGGAATTCAATGGCTATCTCGAGGGCGGCTCTGTGTCTTCTAACAATGTCTGCCATATGGCTAAATGTGTACATAGCAAGTTCTCATCGCCGACGGGGTTCTGCCCCGAAACCCATCGGCCAAATGGTCAACCTCAACGGTCATCTCTTGCATGTAAATTGCTCGGGCCACGGTTCACCGACAGTCGTCATCGAGAATGGCTTCGACGAGTATTCGTTTGACTGGATTTTCGTGCAATCGCGAGTCGCCCGTTTTACGAGGGTTTGCACATACGACCGCGCTGGATACGCTTGGAGCGAGCCCGGTCCAAAACCGCGGACATTTGCTCAGATCAACCTGGAACTGCGCGACGCTCTTGCGAAGCTAGGAGAGAACGGCCCGTTCGTTCTAGTTGGGCATTCGTTCGGCGGACCGGTTGTGCGAAATTTCGCCCTCGCGTATCCGAAGCTGGTCGCTGGCGTCGTGTTCGTAGACGCGGCTTCCGAAGAGCAGCGGTATACCATGCAGAACAAAGCGATTCACCTTCGAGATGGCGCGACCGGCAAAACGATTCCTGAGCCTCGCGAGAGAATGCTCGAGACCGATCGGCCGAAACCCCAGCCGATTCCTCCCACCGAATCTACGCTCGAAGCGCCTTTTGACCGATTGCCAGTGGAGGTTCAGAAACTACACATGTGGGCTGATTCCCAGCCGGCCATGTCCGATGCCGAGCAAAGCGAACGGACATGGTCACCCGAATACTTCAGGCATTGGTATGAGGCTCCCCAAGCGGGCTCATTGGGGTCGATTCCCCTGATGGTCCTGATGCGTGCAGAAGGCGGTTACGGTAACGATCTTGATGTACCCGCAGATCAACTTGAGGCGGAACGAATACAAGCCCATGCTCACTTGGCCGCGTTGTCGACGCATAGCAGATTGCAAGTCGTCGACAGTGGTCACAATATGCAAGTCGAATCGCCGGGTTCGGTTTCGCAGGCTATTGAAGATGTGGTCGTCGCCACGCGGGAGTTCCCGCTAGATGTCCACAATTGAGGACAGTCGCGACAACGCGCCGAAGCCTTACGCTTCGGGATGGGCTAGCCTTCGCCGCCCTCCTCGGTCTCGTCATTGCGCATCCAACGGTCGCGGTATTCGATTGCCTCCTGCTCGGTATCGGCACGGAATTCGGGTCTGCCATCCTTCAGAACCACCCACTTCTTGACGAGTCTCGCAGGTTGCTTTCCCTGGTTCGACTGGAGCTCTGTCGATTCGTCGATGATGTATCCGCGATGAACCATGCCGCGCTCAAGGAGATCCGCGAGGATCTCGTCCTCGGTTCTATCCGGATGAGCGAGTTTGACTGCCGCCACGAGTTGCTCGACCTTTGTCATGGGCGTCTTACGGAACCCGGAAGTACAGATTCGCTCAGGATGAGGCCAAATACCGGTGCTCGTCTAGCGGATTGTGACGCCGGACGCGCATGTCGCGCAGAATATCCATCGCAATCTCGATCGCCTGCTACTCACCCTGCGCTAGGCGTCGGGAACCCGGGATGCAATCGTTTAATTGTCAATCTTGAAAATAATAGAACTAATGGAATCATGCAAAATCAGCAGCGAAGGGCGTGAAGTTTGAGGGAGGGTGATTATATCTGCCGTTTTGCATGGAGGACGTCCACGGCCCATATATAGCGGAGGCAGGCCTTAAAAAAATGGAGGTAATTTAAGACTGCCCACCCGGATTACTGTGCGTGCGAGCATTCAATCGTGCGGCGTTGCGCGTCAAGTCTCACGCACTCTTGGTTTGGTCAGCCCTCCGCGGCGCCGGCCGGCTTTCGATGATTTGGACTCAGAATGCCGCTTGAGTGCGGCCAGTACCACTTGAGCTTGTCGCAGGGCGCGCTCTTCCACGCTGCCCGGTTCGAGCGGCGCTAGAAGTCGCTGTTCGATAGCGGCGGTCGCCTCATACAAACGACGATGGAATTTGGATTCGTCCGTTTCCAGGACTGCGGCGATGCAATCGACCTGCCAGGAATACATCACAGCACCTCGCCGGAATTCTAGCGCATCCGTTTATCGATGATTCCAGGCGTTTCTGTTTTTTAACCAGAGGCGGCAGCAGTCGAACCGAAGAACCAAACAGAGTAGACCGGAGCTTTCGCGGAAGAAGCACGAATCGACACAGCCCATCGTTCGTTGCGCGCCTCGATTCGAGTCTTGGTAGAATTCAAAGAATGCGCGTCATCGGCGCTGACGATCACGAAGCGATTCGCAAGGGAGTCTGCGCGATTCTCGGCGTTAGTGTCACCGAGATCGTCTGCGACGAGGTTGCCAATAGACTTGATTTAGACTGGCAGGCCCCATAACTCACACTCGCCGCTCCGACCCTTCGTCGGAAAGTCAGAATTGTCGCAGACGGCCGTTGCACGAATGCTTACCGGGGATCCTGTCGGATCAGCGGCAACCTGGTTGGGGCTGCCGCCCTGCTTGGAGGCGCTGAATGAAGATCGGAAAAATCCTGGGTTACATACTCTTGACGCTCGTCATCGTCGCCGCGGTCGCAATTCCCGCTACGGTCGGAATCCATCCGTTCATCGGTCCGCGCAAACGCGCAGCCACCGACCGGGCATACGAGCGGACACCGCTGCGGCTGGAGCGGGGTCAATATTTGGTCAGCAGCGTATCTGGCTGTCTGTTCTGTCACTCGCCCCATGACTGGACCAAACATGACGCTCCCACTCCTACCGGAATGGCCGGCGCGGGTGCAGTATTTCCTCTAGCGGGCCTGCCCGGAGCGCTCACCGCTCCGAATCTCACACCTGATGCGGAAACCGGGCTGGGCCGATGGAGCGACGACGAAATTGGCCGCGCCATTCGAGAAGGGGTCGATCGCGATGGAAACGCTCTGTTCCCGTTGATGCCTTACGAACGCTACCGGCGTTTCTCCGACGAAGACCTTGCTTCCATCGTGGTCTTCCTGAGATCGCTCGCTCCGGTGCGCAATCCGCTACCGCCGACGAAGATTATTTTTCCAGTGAGCTATCTGATTCGCAACGCGCCCGCACCGATTACCTCTGCCGTTCCGGAGCCGGATACATCCACACCCGTAAATCGCGGAGGGTATCTCGTTGAGATAGCGGGTTGCGCGGATTGCCACACGCCGCAAAAGCGCGGCCAGCCCCTACCCGGTATGAACTTCGCGGGCGGCTTTATCTTCGAAGGGCCGTGGGGCCGCGTGGCTTCGGCAAATATCACCCCGGATGCCGCGACCGGGTTTCCCTACGACACCGAAGCCATGTTTGCCAGCGCGCTGCGTGCCGGGTACGCAAGAGGCCGCGCGTTGAACCAGATTATGCCGTGGGAATCCTACCGGGGCCTGGCCGATCCGGACTTACTCGCCATTTTTTCCTATTTGCGAACCATGCCTGCAGTGCATCACCGCGTGGACAATGCCAAGGACCCAACAGAATGCCGCCTGTGTAAGGCCAACCACGGAGCCGGCGCCGAGAACTAGGATCCTCAAATCGGTTCCGATCCGTCGAGCAAAACCGGCCGGCTGAATTGACGACTAACGTATTCAAGGCAGCGATCACTTTGTGGAGGCTATTGGAGGCAAAAGTGTGATAGCCGCACACGGAGTCATTTCTTCAATTCCGCAAGCCAGCTTAGAAAGTATTGGTTTTTAAGAGATCGGATCGGGTGGAAGAATCTGATACGACCGCAATCGAGGCGATCCACAAATTCCTGCGCTTTCAGATTCAAGAACATCACACAGGTGATCCACACTTGTAGCGAACCTCACCAGAGTGTCGGAGAGAACTTACCCGCTTTGTTGCGCTTCCACTTATGCGTGTTCATTAGCCTCGAATACTTCGCGTAGTTTCATCGCAAATGCTCGCGGGTGAGTTATGAAGCCTGCATGTCCACCTGGAAATTCCACAATCTGAGTACCGAGTCGGCTCGCCAACGCATTTCCGCACTGATGAGGCAACTTCGCCCACGACGTACAACCAGTCCCGACTACAATCTTCGTCGCCGTAGCCTGAAGGCCCACGAAACCGAACCTGTAGAGGGCTCGGGACCGCGACATGACATGAAAAATCTCACTACGGATCCACTTCCGGCGTTCCGTCTGGTCCCGATGGAATCAGTCATCCAATCCCGCCGCATAACCTATTTAGCGAGCCGTCGTGGTTTTCAGCAATAGCGCCACTCTCGCGGGTGATTTTAAGCCTCACTTCAGTTGCCACGTGAATCGGATCGGGTCAGATGTGCGCGACGAGCGTGCAACATGTAACCGTCTCGCAACAATACCCTCCTTCTGCCTTCCAAGCTTAGTCATTCTTGGTTGAGTGCCCAAAAGCCGGGCCTTGGTGGCACGGCTGAAGCCGTGCCCTTTCACCAGAGTCGCTCAACCCAAACCCTACGCCACTCCCTCAACAATCGAATCCCCGGCCGCCGTGGGAATGATCCGCGAGAGTTTCCATCCCGACGCTTCCAACAATTTGCGGAATTCTGGTTCAGTGCGTTCGCGTCCGCTGGGGAAAATCAGCATTTGCAAATCCAGAAATTTTCCGGGAGAGAAGTCGTTGCCCGGCTGAATCACGCAATCTACCACCAACAACTTTCCGCCGGGATTTGCGCCTTGGCGGCAGGCTTTTAGAATTTTGACGCAGGCATCATCGGGCCAATCATGAATGATGTGTTTCATAATGTAGGCATCTGCGCCTGCAGGGACCGAAGAGAACATATCGCCGGAGGCCAGCGTACACCGGTCCATATATGGTTTGAGGGCACCTGTCTTAGCTCCCTCCAGCACATGGGGTACCTCGTAGAGCGTGCCTTTCAAGTGCGGATTCCGCCGGAGCAGCGTGGCCAGCAGAAGGCCGTGGCCGCCGGCGACATCGACAATGTTTTGTACGCCGGCAAAGTTGTAGGCATCGGCCACAGCGGGGCCATCAATGCTGGAAAGCCCGGTCATGGCACTGTCAAAAATCCGCGATTCCTCGGGATTGTGCTTCAGATACTCGAAGATGGTCATGCCGTAAATCTCGTCGAGTGCCTGCTTTCCGGTGCGCACGCAATATTCCAGGCTGGACCATCCCCGCTCGTGCCATTCCCGGCCGGTCATGATGGCGAGCCCTCGTAGGCTGGGGTGCGCGTTGGCGCGCAGAACGGCCGACATGGGCGTCTGTGAGAATTTCTTGTCCGACCCTTCCGCTAGGACTCCAACGCAAGCGGTGGCGCGCATGAGGCGGTAGAGCGCGTCCGGTTGAGCGCCGGTTTGGGCAGCTAATTCCTCAGCTGATTTCGCCCCGTTTTCGAGCAAGTCGGGGATTCCAAGCTGCGCCAGGCACGACACCGCGCCGGCAACATACGCACCGTTCACGATCTGCAGGATGCCAGTGTGGGCTGGAGGATCTTGGTCCGGTGTAGTCGGGTTCTGAGTGATCAACCGGAATCTCCTTTTTGAATTCAAGAGCGGCGAGATTGTACACCCATCCTGCCTGGTCGCACACTTACGCGAGCCTGATCGGCGGCCTTTAGACAGATAATGAAGAGGAGCGTCCAGTTCGCAGTTGACGTGATCAGGCCATTACACTCAGTGCCAACCGGCCCTATTTTGGGCGTATCACGGGCAATCAGGAAGTTATCGATTCGTCCGTCGGATTAGTACCGCCAAACGCGCTTACCGTCCATGTGGGTTTCAAGTGATTTCCGATTACGCGACGCGTCGAAGACGCAGTTAGGGCTTATTGATTGGATAACGTCGTCGGCTCCCCTCGACCGAGTAGACTTGGCGAAGGTGATCGACCAAGGCTCGGAAGAAAGGAGCCGAGTGATGTTTATTATAGGTTGTGATTTCCATTCACGCTTCCAGCAAATAGCCATGCTGGATCCCACGACCGGCGAGGTTATCAATCGTCGGTTGGAACATGAGAACGGAGAAGCCAAGAAGTTTAATGCCACGCTTCCGAGTCCGGCCCGAGTCGGCATGGAAGCTACCTGCGATGCTCAGTGGTTCGCGAGAACGCTGCGAGAATACCATCACGAACTTTGGATCGGAGATGCGGCAGAGATCCGTGCCGCCATGGTGCGGAAGCAGAAGACGGACCCGCGCGATGCCCTGCACATTCTCGACTTGCTCCTCACGAACCGTTTCCCCCGAATCTGGGTACCTTCACCGGCGGAGCGGGACCTGAGGCAAATGCTGCGGCATCGGCACAAACTGGTTCGCTTTCGTACCTCGGTGATGAATCAGCTGCACGCCTTGGCGATGGGGCAAGGGCTTTGCCGAAAGAAAAAGCTGTGGGCCAAGGCTGGCCGAAAGGAACTGGAAGGTCTGGTCCTCGATCCTTGGGCTAGTCTGCGACGGCAAGAGCTGCTGCAATTGCTCGATCAACTCGATCCGTGGATCGCGAACTTGGATGCGGCGGTGACCGAGGCCGCGGAAAGCCGTCTGCCAGCCGTCTGTTTGATGCAGCAGGCTGGCGTGGGGCCGGTGACCTCACTGGCGTTTGTGCTGACCATCGGGCCGGTAAGCCGCTTTGCGAACAGCAAAAAGGTCGTGAGTTACCTGGGGTTGAATCCCAGCGAAGAAAGCTCTGGCGGTCGGCAGCGGCTGGGGACCATCAGCAAGCAAGGTAACCCGATGATGCGCTACTTGCTGGTCGAAGCCGCCCAGACGGCCTCCCGGCTGGATCCGGAATTGCGGCGGGACTATCAACGATTGAAGTTTCGCCGTGGTAGTGGGGTGGCGAAAGTGGCCATCGCACGAAAATTGGCGGTGCGGCTGTATTGGAAGCTGCGGGAAGCAGCACAGCCCGTGCCGTCAGCTCGCATGCAGGGTAGCCCGGCAAGTCCTGTGGTAGGCGAAAGCCTATCGCCTTATTGATTGAGCGCCCTGCCTCCCTTGGTAGCTGAAGAGGGAGTTCGGAGAAAGAATCATGGTTAGTGGTTGAAGCTCGAATTACATGGCTGGAGGAAGTAGCTTCACCGTAGGATTTCAACGAGAACGAAAATTGGGGGTCGAGACCCGTAAAAGAATCCTGAGTAAGGCGAAGCTCGCGCTTGGTCCAATGACAATCTTGGCGAGCCCTACCCGGCGTCAGGGGCCTTGGATAAACGTCCCGCTTCGCGGGACGCCCTTGACCCCGCTCCGGCTCGCGCAGCTCGAGGTTTGCATCGAGCCGCACAACAAGACTCTTGACAACCCCGACGACGTTATACACGGGACTTGTCCGCCTTGGATGATATAAATGTCGAGGAATTGACTCCGGTGTGATTAGGGGCACGGCTGATGCAAACGAAAGAGTTCGAGATTGCCTTTTCACTTTTGAGAATCTTAGAGGAAGATTTCCAACCCTCTCAATGAATCTCGACACACGCCCTGCACATGGGGACATTGTGATGTCCTCCGCCGCCGCGACGATCAGTTGGATTTGTTGTTGTGACGCGAAGAAACGCTGTCTCCGTTTACGATGCGGGGGAACAACGCCCTCCATGACGTTATCGGTGACGCAGCCCCACGCTTTCGCGGTGGACCACATGCTCCCAAGAGTGACGCATATTGAGAAGATGAGTGACTTCGAACGCGACTATCCCTGGTGAGGAAATCCCTGAACATTTCTACGATGCGGCTCCTTTGGAGCCGCATCTGCTTTATCAGGGTGAAATCCTCGTCGATGTGCCAATTCTCAACATGCCGAAGCCGACTCTATGGCTTCTGCTTAGAACTGTAAAATCAGGCCGACGGGTACACGAGGCGATTGAGAATGGATCAATTCAAGGCACCATCCTCGTACCGGATTCCAAGACTTGCTAGCGCAATGTACGCGGACGGTAACGGCGACTATGCAATGGGACTGTTGGACAAAAAACCCGTGTTGGTTTTATCCCAGACCTGCGACAGCCAGAACAAGGACTTCATCCAGGTCGCTCCGATTCTTCCCGTGGGCCAAATCGACGCGGAAGAACTCGCTAATTTGAAGAATGGCGGCGTGATGAATGCTTTTTGGCTCGCTCCCCATCCGCCGGAAATCCCCGAGCAGAGCTTCGCGAACCTCACGCTCATTCAATCTATTCACAATACGTACATTCGTCACGTACATTCGTCGGATTTTCTGCGGAACAGCATTTCAGGTTGAACGCTGACTGCACTCGGTTGTCACAGCGATTTGTCACAGCGATTTGTCACACGGTACTTCGGTCGTCCCAACTCATACGATGTAAAGTCGGACAAAGCACCAAAGACGGGAACATACCTCTGCGTTAGATGCTTCTACCTAGATGGCAGCGCTACGCCGGTTGACGTAGTAGAAGGCAACAGTTTCCCCACATGTCCAACCTGCAATGGCGGTGAGTGGGTGATTAGGGGCCGTTAAAGTTGTCTTAGGCCCCGCCGGCAAGTCAGTGAGGGTATAGCCGGGGGGTAATTTTGAACCCGAGTGGTGCCTAGGCATTCTTAGGACAAGACTGTCCTTCAGGGCAATTGTGATCTGCCCTCTGTCAACGAAAGAATCAAGTAGATGCATGGGAGTCACTTCGTGAGAAAAGCTTGTGTTCTTGCCGTCGCCATCTTCCTAGCGTGTCCTACATTCGCAGCGAATGAGAGCAGGGAACAAAAGCGGCTCGAAGCCTGCGGTCAGGTGTTCACAGAAATTATGAATATCCCCGACGGTATTCCGAAGGACCTGCTCAACAAGGCCGAATGCGTCATTGTGATTCCGTCGGTCCTGAAGTTCGCGTTTGGCATCGGAGGCGATTTCGGCCGAGGTGCGATCACGTGTCGCACTGGCGACCATTTTACCGGCCGTTGGAGCGCCCCCGCACTGTTTGCACTCGAAGGCGCGAACATTGGCTTCCAGCTGGGTGGCCAGGCCACGGACTTCGTCCTCTTGGTGATGAATCCCAAAGGGGCGAACTCCATCATGAGCAGCAAAGTGAAGCTTGGCGCCGACGCCGCGGCCGCGGCGGGGCCGAAAGGGCGTACAGCTGCGGCGGATACCGACATTGTAATGAGGGCGGAGGTCCTGACTTATTCCCGCTCACGTGGCCTGTTCGCCGGAATCTCCCTCGAGGGCTCGACGCTTCGGTCTGACGGAAGCGCCAATAAGAAACTGTATGGGCGCGAGCTCAGCGCTCGAGAGATTGTCCGCCAAGGCAAGGTTGGCATCCCTGCCTCTGGCCGCGAATTAATCTCCTTGTTGGACAAGCGGTCGCCCAAGAACGAGTCCGATCCCGTATCGTTGACGGAGCAGGCTGCCAAGTAACCTGAGGTGAGATTAGCCACACTGAGGCCGTGCTGCTAGTCAGGCCCCTTAGGCCCCGCTGTCAAGCGGAGCGGGGGTATAGCCGGGGGCGCCCACCCGGGGGCGGGTAGCCCAAAAATCTAGAGAGCCACCGCTCCAGCTTGTACACACAACCCGACGTTGTACCCACAAGGCGGAGAGGTGATCGGCCCATTCCGGGAAAGAGCGTGGCCACAGTTTGGACCTTCGTCGTTCGCCGCATTCGTCTTCGTCGCCGGCTTCTCACCGGACGGATACCGCCGCATGGATACCCACAACTTGTTTCGACTTAGTAGAAGGCCAGCTCGGTTTCCGGTGGTCCCTCCGTTTTTAGGGCCGCCAAAAGTTCGTTGAGGTCGCCGGAAAAGGGAGATGAAGGATCGTCTCTGTGCACAGCAGCGATCTCAGAGATTAGGCTCGGGAGTTCCGATCTGCTGTAAAGAACCGGCTCTACGTCCACTGAATCAAGCTTTTGGAGGAGAGGACGACCACCGGTTTCAGTAGAGCCTGAGGGCCTTACTAGCAGGCCGACAATAGGGCGTTTCAGCACACAGAGAACGATTGGGTTCCTTTTCCCCTCGAGCTTCCCCGAGCGCTGCCAGACGACCGTCAACTTTGGATTGGCAGCAAGTCTTTGGAGTGTCTCCTGGGCTTCAAGAGCCTCTGCTTTCCGGTTTGCTTCCGAATGCCGTGTAAGCTCTATCTTTACCCCATGTCTACGAATCATCAGATAAGTGCCTCCAGTAAGGAATACGGCCGCGACCGCCGACTCCGCTAGGACTAGTTTCATAGGCATGGCCGATCCCTCAAGGTTGAAGTGGAAATGGCGTTCCCGGATAGGAAGTAAACGGAGTCGTGCATCCCTCGACCTGCACCCTCGCATTCAGCCCCGAGTGTAGAGAGCAATACGCCGGGTCAGCCATGGAACTAGGAAAAATGTGATGATCGCTTCCACGGCGAGCAAAGTTGTCCAGTCCCTCATCAATAGTGAGCTGACGTAATGACTATAGAGAACTACAAATAGGGTATGGCAAAGAAAAAAAAGGAGAAGGGCCATCCAAAAGGCAGTCCGACGTCGCAGCGGCCAGAAACGCACCAGGATGACAACGAAAAGCGCTTGCGTACACCACACGGCTGTAAGAACGCTATCCTCTCTCTCCGCAACAGCGGCGATAGAGGGGAACCAGGTGTCGACAACCACGATTATACCCAACATTATCAGAGCAATGAGCGCCCCAAACGAAGTTGGATACGTGGTTACAAACCTTTTGAGCGATTTAGTCGCAATCATGATTGTTAGCGTGTACTCCAAATTGTCGCGCAGGTACCGGCGCGCCACCTCTTATATTCACGTCCAAAGCCTGTTAGCTCCTGTTTCAGAAGGGGGGCGTAGGCGAGGGCTCCCGCGGTGTATTTTCTCACAGCAATAAAGGTACGGACGATTGATGAGCGCAGAGGGACGACTAGTCCGCGTTGGATGATGTGCCGCGTTAATTGTCATGCGCGTTCCCCTTTTCTGGGAAGGTAACGCGGTTCGAATTCGTTTCAGCGAAGAGACGGGGCGTACGTTACGAATGTGATACGGCCAAAACTGGCTTTGCTCTCGGCCACCGAAGCGGGACCGGCTCGACGAATGCGTGCATCGACGCCTTAGTTTCGCTCCGCATCGTTTCACTAGCCTAAGATCAAACGGCTTATTGCCGTACTTGAGCCACCCGCAAGGGAATCGCTTACCGTCCGGTGCCTGCGTAATTTTCGGCTCACCCCCCTGGTTCAGGCTCATACGCCCCCTTCAGGCTCTTTCGATTTGGCGCCGTTCACATTGCCCGCCACCACCGCTTGCCCTCCGTCCGAACCTGAACGTGCTGAACAATGACGGTTTGCCGGCCACCTGAACGTATCCGGTGAAGCGTCAATAGGCCCTCCTGGTAGACCCTGGATCATGCGAGCGGCCGCGTTCGACATGCGCGCTATCTCGACAATGGGCAGCGTTTCATTCAGGGCCATGCTGAGTTGTTTCATTGCCACGCGATGGCAGCCGGCCATCTGGTGGCAGAGCATTTTTTCAAGGGAGTTTTCTGCCTGAGCCGTTTGGGCGACGTCGATAGCCGATTCGGCCACGCGAGGTCCAACACATGCCGCGAGTTCGACGCGATGTTCGCTAGCTATGACCCCGATCCTATCTGGCTCGTCCTTGAGCCTATCTACCAGGAAGCCGAGCCGAAACTCTGGTCTTATGGCTTCGCCGGCCGCGGCAACCAGTTCGAGCGGCGGCTTTCTTCTCGCTCATGCCGCCACCTCGCGCACGAGTTCAAAACGGAAGGGTAAGACCAGACTGGGCGTGTTCGGAGCGTTGCGGTCCCCCGCAACCAATTTCTCCTGTCGCAAGTAGATTTAACTCCTTGCACTTAGAACGGCGGCTGCTCCAGCCGCCGTTTTCGTTTCTTCGGTGCAACTCGGTACGGTTCTGGGGAAAGCAGTTTTTGGTCGCAGCCGCCGTCATCATGCCATGGCTTGCGAAAGAGAAACGGCGGCTGTCAGGAGCGACAGGCAGCGCAGCTTTGAGGGCGGACGCCACACAGTCGGCACTGTGCGCTTACCTTTCCTTGCTGGCCTTGGCGGGACTGGCGATCAACGCCATCTAGCGCGTCAAGTGGGCAGACCCGATTGCGGCTTTCGCGATTCCACCGCTCATTGTTTGGGAGGGTCGGGGGGCCATGCGCGGAAAGGCTTGCGGGTGCTGTTAGTTTCGCCTGCGTCCACCCAATCTGTCATAATCTCCCGACCAGCGACCTGAATTGGGGAACATGGGATTATAAATACAGCCAGCAACTAGACTCTCAGAGTAGAGTTTGGACTTGGTGAAGGTGGCTCCTTGGAAACAGCATCAGTCAAGGTTCTTGTGGTCGAGGATTCAGAACCTTTTCGGAAATTTATCCGTTCGACGCTTGGGAAAAGACCGGAATTGCAGATCGTTGGCGAGGTCTCGGACGGATTGGAAGCGGTTCGCAAAGCCGAAGAATTGCAACCGGACTTGATTGTGCTCGACATTGGGCTTCCATCGCTGAATGGACTCGAAGCGGCTCGACGAATCCGCAAGCTATCAACCAAATCCAAGATACTTTTTTTAAGCCAAGAATCTTCAGCCGACGTGGTACAGGAAGCCCTTGGCATGGGCGCGGGAGGTTATGTCGTCAAGTCGTATGCCGCAGGCGAACTGCTGCCTGCTGTTGACACAGTTCTTAAAGGCAAGAGGTTTCTCAGCGCGGGTTTGACTCGTCACGATTCCATCGCATCCATGAATGACCACGGTGCGGCGATCACGCATTCCCATGAGGTTGCGTTCTATGCGGATGACAGTTCTGTAGTAGATGGGTATGCTCGCTTTATCGAATCCTCTCTTGAAGGTGGGAATGCAGTCATCGTTGTCGTGACCGAGTCACACCGAGTCAGCCTGATCCCGAGATTGGAAGCAGATGGTGTGAACGTGGGTGGGGCCATCGAACAGGGGCGTTATATTCCGTTGGACGCCGCCGATACTCTGTCGAGATTGACGGTCAACGATATACCCGATCCCGCTCGCTGTACGAAAGCGGTAGGCGACCTCATTATGGGAGCAGCCAGAGGCGTAAGGGGAGCAAATGGTCGAGTTGTAGTTTGCGGAGAAATTGCCCCCACCTTGTTGTCAAACGGTAATGTGGAGGGAGCGATTAAGCTCGAACGCCTGTGGGGCGAGATCACGAGAGGGTATGGGGTACATACTTTGTGTGGCTATCTGTCGAGTGCGTTTCCACATCACGAAGCCGACCCAGTTTTCCATCGAATCTGCGCGGAACATTCAGCCGTTTATTCGGGGTGAGAGTCCTTGGTGATCTCGGTTGGAAACCCCGCTGTTCCTACCCTGCCGCCCTTGCAGAATCGCTCCTTGAATCGAAAGGAACACGAGCGTGGATGGTGGTGCCACCCTTCGGTTGCGAGTTGATTGAAAACTCTCCACCCACTAACCGCAGGCGCTCCTGCATCCTCGTGACTTCTGCATCAAAACCTGCACCAAGATCGCTGACGGTGAGGTGAACCTCTCCTGTGCTTCCGCATAGGCGCACTTCGAAGTGCTTTACCCCGCTATGCTTCGTAGCATTGCGTAGGGCTTCTTGTAGAACTCGGAACAGAGAAAGAGACCGATCGGCTGGCAAGGAAGTAGGTAGGTCGTGACTCTGGAATCAATTTCCACCTTCCGACGCTCACCAAACTCTTTGCAGAAGTTCTTAGCCGCTCCAACGATGCCCAAGTATTCCAATTTCGAAGAGTGCAATTCGTGCGATAACAATTGAACATCGTTCGTTATCTGCGTGGTTTCGCTTTGGAGTGCCCCGATCCGGGTGCGGAGTTTCGATGCCGCCTCAGGGACATCATGCTGGACTCCTTCGAGTTCTATCGAGAGAAGCGCGAGTCGTTGGACAACGTCGTCGTGTAGGTCTCTTCCAATCCGAGTACGTTCCTACTCATGTGCGTCAATCAACTTGCGGCTGACGTTTGAAACTGCCGTGTCCTCTTAGGAATTGGCTCCCCGTCTACAAGCATGTCTGTATTCCGCCTGACGCCGGGGAAAGTGCTATTCCCTACGAATGTAGGGGACGAATATGAACTCTCGTTATGAGGCGCCGGAAAAGATCGAGGCCAAAGCCATTTTGCGGTTGGTTTCGCTTGGCACCACGACTATCGACAGCGCACGCGACCTGATCTCCATCCCAGAGAAGCAGGAGCAAGTATTGAATGCCTTCGTTTCGGTTGCCGGGAAGGCCGGGAATCCGATTCACCGTGCGGTGAGTTTTCGGCACAAAGTAGCAGCCGAATTCGAGAAGCTCGTTGCATCCGTTAATCAAGAAGTCCTGAATTAGATCTGAGAGCCGTCCCGTCCCAGTCCGAGGCGTCCGTCAAGCAAACTTGTGCCGACAACCTTGCTCGCCTGACCGAAATGCTCGCAGCGGCATCTCAATACGCCAATTTGTGCGACGCAAACGTGAGCGATGAATGCGTGATCGACGTTCAGAGTGCTCAGGAGCAGCTGTATTCCGTGCGGCTCTCGCACGCCGAACTATCACTGAAGCTCAATGATCTCGAACAGAGGCTTGATGCGCGATTGAAAGAACTGGTAGGCTGATTCCCCGTTTCTCTCGCCCGAGGGAAACATGCATTTGACGCACAGCCCGAAAGCCGCGAACAGATTCAAGCATGCCTCAACAATGAACAGCTCATCGAATTGGGCCGCGATTGCAAGGAATTGAGCGATCCGAAACGGAACTACGGCCAGCCATATCCCGCGTTTGCGATTCAGCTTGAAGAGGCTCGCTGAGTGGCGTCGGAGGTATCCAAAAACTGAGGGAAGATGAGCGCCAACGACTACGTAGACCCGAAGGGCTATTGGGCCGATCCGTCTCGCAATATCCGGCGCTTGGGTGGAGAGCAGGAGCTTATTTTAACGGCTGCCGAGGAATGCTCACAGGAAGAGTGGCTGATGCTGCTGGCGGGTTGGGATCGGAAGAGAACGAAGAATAGCCACCCTAACGTTCAGAAAAAGATGTATAAGCTACCGGGAAGTTTCCGCGGGACATGAGCCCCTGGCAGATACTCAATTCTCCTTTCGCGTTAACCACCATTACTTTGCTTTGGGGTGGGATAGCAGCGTCCGCTATTTCAGCAAGGTGGCAACGACGAGCGCAGTTGCACGCCGGACAAGTTCAATACGCGAAAGAAATCATGGGCCTGTATCAGTCCTATGTTCGTCGAGTCAACGGGCAGACCGAAGGCCTCAACGGCGAGCGTATGGACGAACTTCATTCTCAGATGCTGTCGCAGGCCAAGCTCGCTCGATTTCTATTTGCCGATCCTCGTGTCGGAGAAGCATGGAAGATAGTGGCGAGTGGCCTAGCAGATGCAGCGGGATTCAAGCGGTCGGGCCACGTGGAAAAGGCGACCCGAAGAATGGTTGATGTCTATCAAGATGCCGAGACGGCTATTGGGGCCATGTATAGCCGAATGAAATGAGAGGCGTCTCCGTGTGTAGGACGGGGTAGAAACAGAGCCAAGTTTTCGAACCTGCTCTACCACCGAGCTACCTCGGAAGGCCCCGCCGACAAGCCAGGGGCGAATACCGCGGGGCGTCCAACCCACCCAAATCCCAGGAGTTGCAAGACCCGCAACTGCTTTGTTCTGTCAGCGTCGTCAGCTTGGAAGCAATCCTCAGTCGAGCTTGAATCTAGGACTCAGTCCTGCCGCAAGGCCGACATCGGATCAAGTTTCATGGCCCTCCGCGCCGGAATCCAGCACGCCAGCGAAGCAATGACCAATAGCCCGAGAGCGATACCGGCGAACACCTTCGATTCCGCTGCGTTCACTCCGTAAAGTAACGCCTTCATCGTTCTTGTAACCAACACTGCGGAAAAACAGCCGATCACGAGTCCTACCACGGTCAATGCGATGCCTTCGCGCAATATCAATAACAGTACGCTTCGAGGCGGCGCGAAGGGTATGACCTCCATGCCAGGTCATGCGAGGGTGAAATCTCGAAAACCGGTTTGGGAGCGACGGCACGATAATCACCTGGGAGCGCGTTTCGACGCCGCCTATGGAGTTCTGCCTCGCTGGAGAGGCGAGACACGGATGACCGCCGAGCGCCGGCTCGTTTTCTGGCTTCAGGCAGCTGAGAACGGGTCGTTACGGACGGAGGTCCTGACCGTTCGAGTTCATTACTTGGAAGCGGTTGGCGCACTGTGTGACGTACCCGTGAACGCACTGCTGAGCGCGCTCGCCGTTTCATCGATGCATTTCTTCGCCCCGTCCAGTTCTCCCGCCATCAGGAAGAAGCCATGAATCATTGTGGGATAACGAGAAACCTTCGCCACCACGCCGTCCTGCTTCAAACGGTCCGCATATGGCTCGCCTCCGTCTCGCACCGCATCATCCTGGTCAGTTACGATCAGTGCCGGCGGCAAGTTCTTCCAATTTTGCGCATGGATCGGTGCGATCAAGGGATCTCTTAAATCGCTTACCGTTGGCAGATATACAGCGAGTGCCTTGTTAGCGGATTCCCTCGACACCACCGGCATTTCCGTAAACCAACCCGGACTCATCGTGCTGGCGTCGACCATCGGATAGATCAGGAGCTGAAACACGAGATGTGGACCACCACGCTCTCGAGACGTCAACGTAACCCCAGCCGCCAGATTCCCGCCTACGCCCTCTCCACCCACCGCAATTCGACGCGGATCACCACCAATGTCCGCGCCGTGCTCTGCCACCCACTTCGTTGCCGCAAATGCGTCTTCTGGGGCGGCTGGGTATTTGTTTTCCGGTGCAAGTCGATACGCCACAGAAATGACGATGCACTCGCACCGATTTGCTACCGAACGCAAAGGTATATCGTCGGTTTCGAGGCCGCCTGCCACGAAACCCCCTCCATGGAAGAAAACCAGCATGGGTAAACCCATACTCGCTGTCGGGGTATAGACGCGGATGGGAATATTCCCCGCGCGGCCGGGGACTTGCCGGTCTTCAACCCGGAAAACGTGCTCCGGAACCCCTGAAAGCTTCGGGAAAAAAGAGCGGTACGCTTCTCGCGCTTCCGCTAACGTGTCTATATGATCCATCCCCGCAGCAGCCAGCTTCTGCAGAACCGCTTTCACCTGCGGATCGGCAGGGGCGGGTTCTGACGTTGTTGTCTGACTTTGCCCTTCCGTCAAACGCGGTTGGCTTCGGCCAGCGCCGATATGAGGCTCTCTTGTAAAGCCGCTGGTTGTCCAGAGCATGGCAAAGCTCAAGCCCAAAATAACTAGCGCGAACGATTCAAACGCTTTTGACACGGTGCGGCACACGATGACTCCTTCCGTTCTTTTCCCAACCACAAGAGCGGTGCCGATCAGACTGACGACTGCGAGCTGCGCCGGCCCCAGCTATCAAATTGTTCGCAAGGCGGGTCAACGCATACTGGCAATATTGCCAGTAGCGGCCCATGAAGCTTCTTCGGTCGGAAATGTAACAAACCTTGCCGGTTCGAAATGGCCTGCCGCTCTTCGGATTCTCGCTGGCGGTAGTAAGAGTGTTAGGTCCATGGTTTGCGATTCGCGGCGACAGCCTTCCTGGCTATCGATCCCGCGGTTGCGGCACATTGGCCCTCAGTTCGCAGACGGAAGGGACATTTTCAATTTCACAATGAGAGCAGGCCCGAGCTTGCACATGCCCTCACGATTCGTAGCGCTTGATGAAAGTCGCAACTGGCCGCACGCCTAGCGAACGTGAGGAGGTCGCCCCCGGCACTGCACCCAAAGCAATAAACAACCTGCTTTTGCGCGTGAATGTAGAACGAAGGATGGCGTTCTGCGTGAAATAGACAAAGGCCGCGAACCTGCGAGCCCACACGTCGAAGCTTGGTGAATTGTTTGGCAAAGGACACCAAGTCCACCTTCGCTTTCAATTCCCGCGCATCGATTGCCCGCACGTTGTGTGCGTTCTGCTTGCTTAGGCCCGGCGAACTAAGGGGTGCGCTGATGACACGTTTACCGAAGCCTTGAGGAAGAACGGACTCTTTGTGCCGAGATCATTTCTCTTCGCCCCGAATGCGACACGCGAGAAGCGATTCGCCGCGTGGCCGCCAAACGTCGGATAAGCGAGCGGACCGCCTATAGAATCTGGGGGACACATCATCCGGAAAAAAAGAAGGCCACTAGCGCTTAGGGCCGCCTTCTGCGCCGATATGAACGCCTCAGCGAGTTGCTATTTCGGGAGATGTTTTCAGTATGTCGCAGTTACATGCAGCCAAGCTAAAACGCAAACCGCAGCGCTAACTGAACAACGCGAGGATTTACCGAAGCGCTGCTGATCATGCCAAAAGTTGGCGAAGAGTAGTTTGTATCTGGATTTGAAAACTGAGAATGGTTGAGAGCGTTGAAGAACTCGGCGCGGAATTGAACGGCGCAGTTTTCAGAAGACAACTTAAAGTACATCTCTTTCGTGAATGCGATGTCGACATTTGCTTGTCCAGGACCATTTACGATGCCTGTTCCGCTGTTGCCGAAGGCCGTCCCAATGCCATCCGCACCGATGACCACAGGCGCTGTGAAACATGACTTGTTGAAATAATCGTTCAGCTTCGATCCGATTGGTCCGGCGGTGATTAGTTGATTCTTTGTGCAGCTACCGGATAGCTGTGCGCGATCTTCACTGATACCGAAAAGATTGTTGGCATTCGTTTCCGCGATCGTCAATGCGGTGCCCGACTGAATGGTTGCTACTGCAGCCAGATCCCAGTTGCCGAAGGCGACGCGTTGCAAGCCGCGCGGAGGGCTGGGCAAGGTCCACGTGCCGCTGAATACGAATCGGTGAGGACGATCAAAGCTGGCGCGGCCCCAGCGTTGGCCCGGTGAGTTTTGATCACCGAGCGTCAGCGCATTGCCCGATGAGGTGGAGTTTACGTCCGCGCCGTCGGTGTCCAAAGTCTTGGAGAAAGTGTACGAAGCCAGGAACTGGAGGCCGTGGTTCAGGCGCTTTGTGAGACTAGCTTCCAGTGCGTTGTACCAGGAGCTGCCGTCAGTCTCCATTAACACGAGAGAATCTGCGGGGATGCCGAGAATTGGAACGCGAACAGGAATATTGGCGACCGTATCGGTTGTGACTCCTCGTATGGGATCACTCGTTGAGGCCGACGCTGCTTGGTTGAGGGAACGCTGGCGAACCAAGTGAGTGCCGCGAGTTCCCACATATCCGACTTCCAGCAACCAACCTAGATGGATTTCGGTCTGAAGATTTAAGGAAAATTGCTGGATTAGAGATGGTTGAAAATTGGGTGCGATACCGTCGACGGTCGTGTTTGAAGTGGGGGAATACGTAGGGAAGAAAGGAAAAGAGTTGGGTGTTGGAAAGGGTTGCTGAAAGGGAGCCTGGAATGTAGCGTGGGCGTTAGCCGCGCCAGAGATCAAGCGAAATTCCGAAAATGGAGCGCCAAAGATATTTTGGTAGAAGGCTTGTCCAGTGAATCGAGAGTAGTACGTGCCGTACCCTCCTCGGAGAACCAAGTGATTTGAGCTCGGCCAAATCTGCCAAGCAAAACCAATTCGCGGTGATATGGTGTTTTGTCCTTCGGCGTAGGTGCCAAACTGGTTATCGACATGAATTACGCCCGGTGGAACGGTGCCTGGAAAGTTGGACGCAACCACATAACCAGCCACGCTGCCGTCGGAAGGCGGATTGGGATCCGCTTTCGCGGCATCGAAACTCGCATTCCGACCAAGATTGTCGGCAAATTGGCCGAGGCGTTCGTAGCGCAAGCCAATGTTCAAGGTAAGGGATTTGAAGATTCGATAGTCATCTTGGGCAAAGGCGGCACCCTCCCAGGCCCGGTATTCGCGAGTGGACAAGCCGAAGTCGTCGAAGGAGGCGAAGACATTGCTAAATGCTGTGCCGTTTTCGGCTGCGCTCAGGCCTAGCAGAAAATCAGGCCAACTGAGAAATCGCACAAGTGATCCCAGGCCGATGAGATCGACATTGTCTTGCAATCTGGTGATGCTGCCGCCGAACCGAAGAAAGTGATTCCCTCGGACCAAACTGAGGTCATCACCGAAAATAAGACTGTTCTGTACAATCGTTCGCGGAAATCCGGAAGCGATACTGACGGAACCAAGGATCTGCAAGCTCGGCAATTCGTTATTGTCGCTCATCGCGCCTTCCGCCACGCCGATATCCGACCAACTGGTGGCAGCGTTCGCTTGGGTAGCCGTCCTGTTGCGTACGTAACCGAAGCGCGCCTCGTTGAGCCAATTGTTGCTAAACGTATGGGTGTGGGTGACGGAGAGAACTCGAAAGCCGGTATTGCCGGGAGTGGGAAACCCAGGAATGTTGCCAGATGGGTTCAAGCCATTGCCGGAAAACGTGACCGCCTGATTGCCATCAGCAAAGAAGAAGCGACCGGCGAGCTTGCTGTTTGAACTCAGGATGTAGTCCAGATTCGTTGAAAACTGATCTTCGTCGAAATGACAAGGTTCAGAGAAAGCCGAGAAACCCTGACTAAAAAAGGGTTTAGAAGGATCTACGGTTTGAGGAGTAGGAATTAAAAAGCTGCCGTCAGGCAGTTTGAGATTCAAGAGAGCCAGAGCTACGGGATTGATGTTTGATCCATCAGGATTAATTGCCGTTCCGCCCAAGGCGCCTTTCATACCTCCAAACAATTGTCCGATTGCTGTCGCCGAGCGATCGTTGGTCAGAGGCGGCTCGGCTAGGCTCGCAGTGCAAGCTATTCTAGACTGACCTGCGGCAAGGCCGTTGACCTGGCGCGTCCCTTGATATGACCCGAAGAAGAGCAGTTTGTCTCTACGGATGGGTCCGCCGAAGGCGAGTCCGAATTGGTTCTGCTTGAGGATCGGGCGAGGTTGGCCTGTCTGGTTCAAGAAGAAATCGTTCGCGTTTAGAATCTCGTTGCGCAGGAACTCAAAAACGGTGCCGTGAAAGTCGTCGCCTCCCGTTTTCGTAACCAGACTGACGTTGGCGCCGCCGTATCGGCCAAAGCCGGCGTCGTATATCGCGGTCTGTACTTTGAATTCTTGAATGCTGTCCGGGTTTGGAATCGGGACGCCACCGCTTCCTGCGGCACTGCCCTGAACGTCACTGACACTGATTCCGTCCATTTGGTAGTTGTTGTCATAGGAGCGTGCGCCGTGGACGTAGACTCCATCGTTGGAAGGTGCAATCTGCGAGAGAGCGATCCCACCAAGTCCCAATTCCCCGGCGTTATAGACACCAACGGTGACACCTGGAGAGAGCCCCACAATCTGCGCGAAGTCTCTGGTTGCCAGCGGCAGGCCCTGGACGGTAGCCTCGTTCACGATGCGTCCGAGAGCCGAATTGCTGGTCTGGAGCATTTGCGGGCTGGAGGATACCTCTGAACGTTCGGCAAGCTCGACAAGCTGAAGGTGTAGTTCAAGGCGAAGGGTCTCAGTCACATCGACGATCAGGTTTGAAAGAATAAGAGGCCTAAAATCTGTTTTGCTCGCCTTCAGCTGATAGGTGCCCGGCGGCAGTAGTTGGATGACGAAGCGCCCGTTCTCGCCGGAAAAAGTAGACTGCGCATCACCACTAGACTCTTTTTGGAGTTGAATCGAAACGCCCGGAAGCACGGCATTCGATGGATCCAACACAACACCATCTAGAGCACCCGTTGATGCGGTCTGAGCGTACTCCGAGCCACTGCATACAGAGCTTAGGACAATGAGACCGAGCCAAAAGCGGCGGGTCGATCGTGGAAACGGGGCGAACATGTTCATCTAGCCGAACAACCTCTACCGTAAGAGCCGGCTGGCACGGAGAAGTCAATGGCCCGCAACCCGTCAGTGGAGTAGAACTTTCCCGCGACTTGAGTATCGTTCATATGTCTTGACGTGTCAAAATGTGTCCTAACCTGTCAAAATCGACAGGTTACGCCAACCATTGTGCGGAGGAGATTTCAGCAACGCCGGGTCGGGAGACAGATACGTTTAGTCTTTAGATATCGAGAGGAATGCCGGGGCTTTCCTTCTTCCGGGCTACGCCTTTGCCAAAGTCAAATAGTTCGTGTAGTCGCAGGAGCCACAGCCAATCGAGCTTGAGGAGAGGCTGGCAGTCGACGTCTGTTTTCCTGATCACGATCTGCTGCGTTTTGGTCGCCTCGACCGCACAAGCGCAGGTCAGGCAAACGCGGAGAGTGCTGATCGTCAATGACCTAGCCATTATCGCGTCACCTGGCTTCGCCGAAGTGGATCAGGCGGTCTTCAGCGGTCTGCAGAAATCCCCATACCAGATCGAGTTGTATCACGAGAGCCTGCAACTCATTTCCTTTCCAAGCGAAGTTTCCAGGCGCCGGTTTCGAGAAGAACTCCTACTTAAATATGCAGAGCGCAAACCCGACCTGATCGTCGCGGCTGGGACCGCTTCCCTCGAATTCGTTTCGGAGTTGCAAAACAGCTTCATCCGCGATACGCCAGTCATTTTTTGTGCAGTTGTGGGCGAGATTCCGGATCAGCTCAAAACCAGCATGCAGTTTACCGGTGTCCTGGGCCAGCTGCGCCCGGCGGAGACCCTGAATACGGCGTTGCGATTGTTACCCGGCACCAAGCACGTAGTGGTCGTCGGTGGTAAGGGCGCGTTTGACGAACAATTCGAAGCCGCTACAAAGCAGGCTTTCCAAGGCTACGAATCGAAGCTCGAAGTCACGTACCTAACCGACTTGACTATGCCCGCCCTACTGGACCGGCTCACGCATTTGCCGAGCAATACGATCATCTACCATACCGCGTTCACGCAAGATGCGACTGGAGAGCGCTTTATTGATTCGACTCAAGCGCTTCCCTTGATCCTCGGCGCGGCGAATGCCCCCGTGTTTGTCATGGACGACGTGGATCTGAGAGAAGGAACGGTGGGCGGCGACCTGGTGAATTGGGCCAACGACGGCCATCTGGCTGCAGACATGGCTGTACGGGTTCTCAATGGCGAGAAACCCGAAAATATCCCAATCGTAAAAAGCAAAGATGCCTACACGTTTGATTGGCGTGCGCTGAACCGTTGGAAGCTCAAAGAAAGCGATTTGCCGCCAGGCAGCGTGGTACTCAACCGCGAGCGAAGCTTTTGGGACGTCTACAAGCGATACGTTGTCGGAGGCGTTCTTTTGTTCTTGGTTCAGGCGTTGATCATTGCCGCACTGCTCTGGCAACGAGCGAGGCGGAGGCAAACAGAAGCAGAGTTAGTCCGCTATGGCGACCGGCTCCGCATGGCGATGGAAACGGGCAAATCTGTGGGATGGGAATCAGATTTGGTGAGTGAGCGACGCATCTGGTTCGGTGACCTGCCTACCATGTTCGGAATTTCCTCTGAGATCTATCATCCCAAGGCCGATGAATTCTATGATTACGTCCATCCGGACGACCGCCAACAAGTAGCGCAAGCCCTCGAGTACGCGAAGCAAAACCACAAACTGTTTTCCGAGGAGTTCCGCATGGTCAGACGGGATCAGACTACGCGTTGGCTCGTTTCCCGAGGGAAGTTCTTGTATGGGACGAACGGCGAAGCAACCCGTATGACCGGCCTGGCGACGGACATCACCGAGTTAAAGGAGATCCAGAAACAGCTAGGGGAGAGTGAAGAACGATTCCGGCTCGTGGCAAATACTGCGCCCGTCATGATTTGGATGTCGAATCCCGACACGCTGTGCAATTACTTCAACCAGCCATGGCTCAATTTCACAGGCCGCCCCATTGAAGCGGAGCTAGGTAACGGCTGGACAGAAGGAATTCACCCCGAAGATCTGGGCCGCTGCCTTAGAATCTACACGGAGGCTTTCGACCGCAGGGAAACCTTCGATATGGAGTATCGCCTGCGACGACACGACGGGGAGTATCGGTGGGTTTTTGACCGAGGCGTGCCACGCTTCAACTCAGACGGTTCGTTCGCCGGCCATATTGGGTTCTGTCTCGACGTAACCGAGCGAAAGCTTGCCGAGGCAGCACTTGCCGGCATGGGCCGGAAATTGATGGAAGCCCAGGAGCAGGAGCGAACCAGAATCGCCAGAGAACTACACGACGATATTAATCAGCGTATCGCTCTCCTGTCGGTAATGTTGGAAGGAATAGGACAAAACCTGTCTGGCCCTGCTGGGGACGCCAGAACGCGCATCAAGGAGGCCTACGAATGGCTTGCCGAGATCGGATCGGACATACAAGGCATTTCTCATCGCCTGCATTCCTCGAAGCTTGAATACCTGGGAATCGTGATGGCGGCCCGTGGTCTCTGCCAAGAATTGTCCGCGCAACAAAGGGTCGAGATTGACTTCAGGCATGCCAGCATTCCGCCGAACCTGTCGAAGGAGGTTTCGCTTTGCTTGTTTCGAGTATTACAGGAGGCATTGCAGAATGCGGTCAAACATAGCGGTGTGCGCCATTTCAGCGCAGAACTGCGTGGTACGCCGGGCGAGATTCACCTGACCGTGAGCGATTCCGGAATCGGATTTAACAAAGACCAGGCTCTGGCCCGCCAAGGATTGGGACTCATCAGCATGCGCGAGAGAGTGCAAATGATTAACGGAGATCTCGAGATTGAGTCGGAGCCAGGGCAGGGTACTACGATTCATGTGCGCGCGCCTGTTCAGGCAGCACAATCTCGCATCGCGGCAGCGGCATGGACCTAATTGGGGATTCATCGATTTGAACGGAGCCATCGAAGCCGAGCCAGGCCTTGCTCGCTGATGCGATACTCCAACGTACCCTTTCCGTAGGAGCGCCTCTCGAGCAGGCCGAACCTCCATAGCCGTCTAAAATACGACCAAGCCGAACGTGATGGCAGGAAATTCAGCTTTTGGGTCTCCGGCATGGGCTGTAAACATCAGTAAGGTGCAGAACTTCATGAACCCTAAAACGCATTGGGAAGAGGTTTACACGTCGAGGGCCCCCGACGCGGTTAGCTGGTACCGCGCACACCTTGAGACATCCCTTTCTCTAATCGAACAAGCGGCACACGCTCGCTCAACTGCCATCATCGATGTGGGCGGCGGCGAGTCTACTCTTGTGGATGATCTGCTTGTTCGCGGATACACGGACCTCACGATCCTGGATGTCTCACAAACCGCTATTGATTTCACTAAGAAGCGACTAGGTTCGGCTGCTGATCGCATAAAGTGGCTCGTGGCCGACATCGCCGAAGTTGGGTTACTGCCGGGCGCGTATGACCTGTGGCACGACCGGGCCGTCTTCCATTTTCTTACCACCGCTGCCCACCGAGTCGCCTATGTTCGACAAGTGGTCAGAGCCGTAAAACCAGGCGGTCATGTGATCGTCAGCACGTTTGGGCCTGAGGGACCCACTCTATGCAGCGGTCTGCAAGTGATGCGTTACGATGCTGATGCACTTCACAGTGAATTTGGAGAGCGCTTCCGCCTGGTCGAGAGCTTGAAAGAGTTGCACGATACCCCGTTTGGCACTACGCAGCAGTTCCTCTACTGCTATTGCCGTATGGAGTAGGCATCGCTTTTGCGCTGGTAGTATTTGCCGTCATACAGATGTCACAAATGGACGGTGAACACCATCTCGTCGCGACTTCTTGAATAACGCTTGAGGATCAAGAAAAACACACCATCGAGGCTGCGATGCACGAATGTCCGCGATGCCATAGCGAACAAATTCGGAGGTCGAAGCGGAGAAAGATTAGTTGAACGAGGATTCCTGAATGCCGTTGGGCTTAAACCATTTCGCTACGTGGACTCCTATCATCGTTTCTTTTGCTGGTCCGTGAAAAACTCCTATCGAGAGGTACTATCAGCTGACACTTTTACGCCCGCAGAATCCCGCTAATATAAGTCGAGACTCACGGAAGGAACGCTTCGAACTTTTCCAATCGCCTAGCCCAGATCGGGAGGACTGCAATGTCGATTGCTCGAACGATCAAACGGGAACCGTGGAAAAGTTGGTTAAGCCTGTAGACCCGCGCGAACCAGAGAAAGCGCAAATAAATATTCATGGCGCTGAACCTCTCTATCAGGAAATCCGCATCGAAAACATGTTGACCGATCAAGACGGCCACAAGGTGAAATTAAAAGAGGGCGCAGAAGTTGAAGTTCACGTCGAAGCCGATAAAAGCGTCACGACTCCGAAACACTAACCGAATCGGTAGCGCAAGTCGGTACGTTGATAGAGACCCGAGAATCCACAACTCGGACATACGCACTTCTGACCGACTGGGATGATCGGGTTTTCAGGTAGGAGAAGTCGCGCCGGTTCACGGTGAAGAGCGCTGGGTTGCCTATGCGCTAAGCAGGCGAAGAACAGTGCAGAAAGCGACAGATGATCTCGTAACGCGAGAGCAGACAAACCTCAAAAAATATTGGACGGGTTCTCCTGGATGGCTCTCTTCCTATCGGTCGGGACGCAAGTTCAGCACAGGTGATTCTTCAATGGGCTCGAACTACAGGGATCGATGTTGTCTTATGGACAGATCTGCCCGACAGTTTCACGAATGTGCCACAAAGAGAATTCGTGAAAACCGCTGTGAGCCATGTGCAGGGCTTGACGGCTGAAGGTAAGGTTAAGGCAGCTGAATATGTATGGTGCGCGCGGAGTTTATTGTTACGCCCCTGCGGAACGCCCTGCAGGCTGAGCCCTGGTTCAAGAAGCAATTACAGGGTGGCGGGTAATATTCCTGGGAAGAGACAATGCCCCATCGTCTCCACAATGGTTATGGCCTATTGAACTTCGTCTTCGGTCAACCGGACTCTGCAACCAAGGTCTGCGCCCGGATCATTGGCTTTCTGGAGATACTCCTCGTCGATGACACCCATTCCATGCGCCAGCAAGTAACGCTTTTGAAAAACACGACAAGCGCACTCCTATTCATCCGGCCGGAGTCCATCCGCAAAATCAAACCCGAATGTGTCCTGAACGTTTCGGCGCGTGACTCCTTGACTCGAATGCGAAATAAGAGTACCGTTCGTTACGGTTTGTCGCCGAGTTCTTCACCCAGCTGGTAATAAGGCGAGGAGATGGAGTCCCCCCTGTAAAGCGGTCGTTGCAAAGATGTCCCCTTCGTAGGTCCTCCTCAGTGCCAACTACGGGTGCGTAAGCACGGCGCAGAGAATTAGTTTGTTCGGGAGATGCTTGTTCGAATTGTATTGTCCCACCGAAGATCACCCGCGACAGAAATTCCAAATGGCGGAGCGGGCGTCGGCATCCGTCTTACAAAAATAGTAGAGAGAGGCTGGAGATGAAGACCATTCATCCGACCCTGGGGGCAATTTGGGGGAGCGGCCGGCTGATGCGCGTAGCGGCCGCATTCGGAATGCTGCTGGTGTCGGTGTTTGCGCAAACAGGTTCCGCGCAGACACCGCTCCCGCTGGGATTAAGCAACAACTACATGATTACGGGTGACTACGTAGTGGGTGGAGTAGGTCTTCGCGGCTTGGGTGATTCAACTGGCTTTGCCACGGGGACGATCACGATTCCCGATCCGCAAGCCTATGCAACGAACATGCCGTTGCAGCAGGTGCCTGCCGGCGCGGATGTCGTGGCGGCCTACCTGTACTGGGAAACCGTAGAAACCTCAGGAACTCTTGCAGGACAGAACGGATTTTTCCAGGGATACCCGATTACAGGAGTAACACTGGGCAACCCGAACGCACCGGTGTCGTGGAGTTCGGGGGGTTGCACAGGTTCATCGCAAGGCTCCAAAACGATGGTGGGTTACCGCGCGGACGTAACCAATCTAATTCCAGTGGATGCAAACGGAAATGTGCAGCCTAACACGTCATACACAGTCCGCCTGGCGGACAATGGAAAATCCGGCAATGTGCCGTTCACGCTGGGTGCTACGCTGGTGATCATCTACCGCCAGCTGGTGCCGACAGCTCCGCTGAATGCGGTGATCATTTACGACGGCGCGTTTGCACCGAGCAATACGTCGCAAACCGTGACGCAGCCGATACTGGGATTTTTTCAGGCAGGGAACGATCAGGGCGCTCCTGTGGCAAGCAAGATCACCCAGATCGTTGGCAATGGCCAGTCCAACAAAACCCAACAGGTCTTCTTGAACAACTATGACGCCAACGGAAAACTGTTGCACAGTACGTTGCTGCCCTCCCTCTACGGGACGAACCCTCCCTTCCCGGGCAACTACAACGGTTCTTGGGATAATCCGACCTGGCTCCCGAATACCTACGCAACTACCCCGGCTGGTTTGGCCGCGGTCCAAGTCGGCGAATCTTCGGAAACGACTCTTGTGGTGCCGTCCTCCAGCAACAAGGGCTGCGTGTCGTGGGGAGCGATTGTACTTAGCACAACAGTTCAGGACAGCGATCACGATGGCCTGATGGATGTTTGGAAGGCCAACCAGGGCTACTGCGATGCGGGGGCCAACCGGGGAATGAGCAATCAGGGAACCTGCCCCCTGAAGACCAAAGACCCCTCGTGGGTCGCCCTTTCGGGCGCCACAACCGGGAAACAGGATGTCTTTATCCAACTTGATTACATGTGCGCGAAGGTGTTCAACAATGCGAATGGAACCACAACGTGCGACCCGAGCGGGGTTTCCTATCGGCCGGTTGCACAGGCCATCAGCAACTTGACCAGCGCGTTCAGCTCAAATGGCCACAACATCGATATCCATATCGTGCCCGACGACAATAATGTAATCCTCGCGCAAAATTGCGTTGATAATACCGGCGTCTCGCCTCCAATTTACTGTGCGTTCCCCGGACAAGCAGGAGTGGTCGGATGGAAAACAGGTTTTTCGTTCATGAAAAGCCAGCCACTGAATTATCCGGACGAGAGCTCGTGCGACACCCTTACGCCTCCTGGCGGGGCCGCGGGATCGGGCCCATTTTGCAAACGGCGTTTTCCGTCGGGACAGAACAATAGCTATCATGAAGCGATCTTCGGCGTGGCCGTGGGACTGCCAAATTTGAGCTTCCAGGACGGAAGCCTGACGAGTGTTACGGTGTCGGGCAATACAGTCACGCTAAACACGCTGAACCCACACGGACTCGTTGCGGATCCGACCGACACAGGCATCTCCAATGGTCGCGTGACTATTTCCGACGCAATCACCAATCCCAATTTGAATAACACGTATCTTGTCCAGAGCGTTCCCACGCCGACGAGTTTCACGATCCAAGTCGCAAGTACGGTGACTGCGCCGACTTCGGCGAGCGATCCGTTTCTTTCGGTTGCATCGGGCGTCGTCGGAACTGGGTCCGGTGTTTCCGATCTGGGTGGAGCAGATTCGCTGGTCAGCCTGGGCCTTTGGGGCGCCGACGGCCAAACTGTGCCGGTGGAGTCGGGCACGTTGATGCATGAGCTTGGGCATTCGATTGGGCTAGCACACGGAGGATTATTCCGCACTCCGGCAGCGGGAGGCTACGCGTTCAGCTTTGAGCCGAACTGCAAGGCGAACTACCAGAGTGTGATGAACTATATGTTCCAGGTCGACCTGCTCGACGGAGTTCTGGATTATTCGGAGCAGAGTCTGAACTCCTTGAACGAGAGTGCAGCATCGCCGGCCAATGCGCTGGGGAGCCCGATTCATCCCACCGCGCAGTGGTACGCACCGAACCAGGCGTTTGGCACTCCCGCGAAGGGACATTGTGACGGCACACCCCTTTTGCAGACGGACCAGCCGATGTTCCGCCTGCAAGGCCCGGCCGATGCTATTTCCTGGTCAGCAAATCAGGACATCAATTTCGACGGCCAGATCGAGCCTAATTTGCAGGGCTTCAACGACTGGGCCAGCATCGACCTGCGGCAGGTCGGCGCCACGGGAAATAATTTCTGGTCAGGAGGACAGACCCGGTTCGGAGGCCAGACAAGGTTTGGCGGACAGACCAGATTTGGCGGGCAAACCAGATTTGGCGGACAGACAAGGTTTGGCGGAATTGGTGAGGTGACGACCCAAACGATCAATTCGTTTGTCCGCAATCCGACGAGTTTGACTGCGGCACTCACGCCAACGAATACGGTGTCGTTGAATTGGACGCCGCCGGGTTTCGGCCAGAGCCTGGTGACTGCCTTCAACATCTACCGATCAATTAACGAGACAGCGTTCAGCCAGCCGGCTTACGCCTCGGTTTCGGTTATCGGCACAACGCTGCCGCTGCCAAACCCATTCAACTTCATCGACACGAAAGTCGGCTGTGGCACCACGTATAGCTATTTCGTGAGTACGGTCCTTAGTGACGGGAGGGAAAGCGTTCCTTCCAATACGGCAGGTCCGGTTTCGGTGCCTTGCAAGTTCGTCGGGTTCCTTTCGCCGCTGAACACGGCAGGAACGATCCCCTCTCCCACGTTCTCGGGTGCGGTGAATCAAGGATCGGCTGTTCCGCTGAAGTGGGAAATTCTTGACGGCAACGGAAATCCGATCAGCGACCTGAGTACCCTGAAGTTGATGCAGGCGTGCCCGACGACGGGCAAAACGGCTCCCCCGCCGTCGTCGAGCGTTCCGCCTTGTGTTCTGCTGTATTCGCCAACAGTTGGAGCCAAGGGAAACAGCACGTTCCGCTTCAGCTCTCCGCAGTTCATTTTCAACTGGGACACGGCTTCCACCATCGGCTCAGTCGGCGGGTATTTCACGGTTGAAGTGACTTTGAGCGACGGGACCGCGGTGAAGGCGACGACGATTCAGTTCAAGTAAGGACGCAGCCAAGCAGCGCAATGCTGGAAAGCATGAAGCGCTGACGATTGTTCCGCGAGCGAGAGAGCGAAGGGTCTAAGGCAATTCACCCGGGCAGCGCCCCAAAAGCCAGAATGTTCCGAAGTGGCAGTGCCGCCAGGCTTGCGCAATGGTAGAAGTGTTCCCTTACTGTCCGCCAAGGCGCTTGCGGATTTCAGGAAGCAACGGATCGTCGCCGGCTTTCTCGCGGATACCCAGATAGGTGCTATAGGAATCGCGGAAACCGGAGCTGTTCATGCCTTCCCGGGCGCGCCCCTGATAATAGTAAAGGGGCGGAAAATAGCCGTAGGAAGGTACGTTGTTCATCAAAACTTCCAGGGCTTCCCCGCGGCGTTTGAGACATTTTTCAAATTCCGCATCGGATTCAACGAACTGCCCGGCTTGCAGATAGGCCCGGCCAAGCTCGAAGCGGCCTATCCAGGTATCCAGCAGGTTGTTGGCCTCGGTCAGCGATTGGACGGCCTTTCGCGCGTCTCCTTTGCTCAGGGCAGCATCGGCCTCAATGATCCGGCTATAGGCCTGGGGTTCGGCTTGGGCTTCGGCGGCGAGAGAGGCCGCGAGTTTCTCACCCTTGGCAGGTTCTCCGGCTTCCACAAAAGTTTGCCCAGCGAGGAACTTTACCTGCATGGTTTGGGAGTTGGCCAAAGCCTTGTCCGCGGCGGCCAGGGCGGCTGGCTTATGTCCCAGCAGAAGTTGTACGCGTGAGAGCGCCGCGTACTTGTTGGCGGCGTTTTCAGAGAGCTTGGTTTTCACGTCGGCAGCCGCACCGCTTTCCAGTATTCGCACGGCTTCGGAAAAACGGCCCTCGTAGACCGCCAGATCGGCGAGACCCGAAGCGGCCGTGGACGATCCCATGGCGCTCAATTTTTCCAACGTGCCGTAGGTTCCCGCGGCCTGAGCCAGTTGGCCGAGGCCAAGTTGTGCCTCGACGAGAGCGAGATACGCATCGTGGGAAGGCGTCATTTGTACTACCTTCCGGGCTTCCCGCTCCCCGGCCTGGAAATCTCCCGCGTAACTGCTGTTAAAGGCTAGAGCGAATCGCTGCTGAGCGCCCTGCGGTACAAGCTCAACCGCTCGCTGCAAGGCCTCTAGGGCCTTCGGGAAATTACGCAACTGGCCGTAGCAACTGCCGAGATTGCCATACGCGATATTGTCGGCCGGAAAACGTTGGATCAGCTCGCCGTATTCTTCGACGCATTTCTGCCAGTTATTCGTGCCCATGTAATACAAGCCGCGGACCCGATAGCGTTCGTGATCGGTCATTCGATCAACATGCTCCATGGCGAGCTTCGCGAATTTTTCAGAGTTCTCGAGCTGCCCGAGGTTCGCGGCGACGGCAGACTCGCCGGCGTAGGCACGCGCAAAATTCGGGTCGAGTTCCGCGGCCTTGGAATAGGATTGCAGGGCCTCCTGCATCTTCCCGGCAAACTGAAGTTCTTCTCCCACGCCGTATTCGTGGACGGCTTCGAGCGAAGCGGCGGTAAAGGCTCCGACCGTGGAATGCAGCTGGACCGATTCGGGGGTGGTATCGCCGAGCACTTTGCGGATGGGAGCCGCAAGTTTTGGGATGGCCAGCAGAACTTCGTCCTTAGTGGCGGCGGTAGCTTCGGATTTGGCGATGACGTTTCCGCTGACAGCGTCCAGGGCTGTCGCGGAAATGCTGTATTTGTCGCCGCGCCGGCTCAGTTCGCCGGTGATGACCGCGCCGACGCCTTGATTGACCGCGACCAGGCGCGCGGACTGCTCGTCAAGCTTGTCCGTTGGGTGCGGAAGTTGTTGGGCGAGCTTGCGGGCGGCGCCGCGGCTGAACGCGTTGACGAAGCTGGCGCCTTCGAGCGCGACGTTGAACATCGGCTCAAGAGTGTCGTCAAAGACGGGATCGCCCGTGTGGTTCGTGAAGTCCGCCACCAGAACGCTCACCGGGGCGTGAGCCGCTCTCGGTTTGGGATTCGCGAAACGAAACGCAACCGCGCCTATGACGAGCAATCCAGCCAATCCCGCGGAGACCCATTTCCAATAAGCCCGCTTGTGAATCGCTGGAAGGTAGATGATGGAGGTTCCTGAGGAGGGACCCAACCACAACTCCAACTGCTGAGCCATTTCCCCTGCGCTAGCGAAGCGATCCGCGGGCTCAATCTCCATCGATTTGGCAATGATGTCGCTTAGAGGCTTGGGAATGGCTGGATCTACTTCACACAGCGGCTTGGCCTTTTCCTGCATTCGCTTCCAGAGAGTGGCCAGGGGAGTGTCGGAATAAAAGGGCGACTGACCGGTGACGAGCTCATAGCAGATGACGCCGAGTGAAAAGAGGTCGGAGCGCTCGTCGAGTTTTTCTCCTTTGCCCTGTTCCGGGGACATGTATTCGGGAGTGCCAATGAGTGCGCCCGTTTGTGTCAGGCCCGGCAGATAGGCAGAACGCGCGATGCCAAAATCCATGACGTAGGCGCGGCCGTTCGCGTCTAGCATGATGTTTTGGGGCTTTAGATCGCGATGCACCACGCCCTCGCCATGAGCGACTTCCAGCGCGCGGCAGATTTGAAGAATGATACGGGCGGCCTCCTTGGGAGGAAGCTTGCCCTTTTCTTTGAGGACCCCACGTAGATCTTGGCCCTCCAAATACTCCATCGTGATGAACTTAAAGCCGTCCGATTGGCCTAAGTCGAAAATCCTTACGACGTTCCGGTGTGTGATCTGGCGAGCAAGAATCAGTTCTCGTTTGAACCGCCGTAGCATTTCGGGATTCGTGGTGAGCTCAGGACGAATAACTTTGAGGGCAACCAGGCGATCCAACTCGTTGTCCCTTGCTTTGTAAACGGCTCCCATTCCGCCCTGGCCGAGGATCGCGAGGATTTCGTAGCGCTCGCCAAGAACAGTGCCCGGTTCAATCTCTCCTTGGGAACTGAGAGGGATCTTGTTACGGGTGACCGGAGCCGTCCAGTCTCCGGGAGTTGCTGGCGTAGCGGTAGGGGCGATTGTTCCCTGTGGGCCTGATTGCTTCGGACCAGAATCGGATTGCTGAACCCGCTCGTTGCCGATAAAAGTCTCTTCGAAGCGGGGCAGAGACTTTCCACACGCCTTACAAACCGTTGCTGTCGGTAAATTTTCCGTGTTGCAGTTAGGACATTGCATGATCTGTTCTGCGTCGATCTACGGCTGCCCGTCGTTGTTCGGATCTGTGTGATCGTGCAAACACGCGAGCACCCGTCAACACTCAGGGGCCTATCTTCCCTTCACGGCTTCCGCTGGCGAATATTCGGGTGAGCATGAAGCTCTTGCGCGTATTCTGTCACACAACCGGTCAGCTGTCAGTCTTAAGCACAACTGGGGTAATCTGGATCCAAGAGTTAATCAACTTCTGGTAAGTCCGCTAAACGTACATATTTCTGTCACTGGCTGCAAACAGCGTTCTGGGAAACGGATAGTGGCACAGCAAGTGTGCCCAGGAATTTCCTCTCACTACAGAGCTGCAGTAGGAAATTCAGCGTCCACAACTACCCAGTTTTGGGCTGATTTGGAGGGTCGTCGAACAGGAAGGTCAATTGAATCATCGAGACTTAACGTATGCACTTCGAACTCATAACCTGACGACCGCCGATCTTCGATCGAGGTCCGCATTCGTTATTCTCGCACGCATGCTCGATCACTAGATTCGCTCGGTTTCACGGTTACCGGATCTGAGTTTTTTCATAGTCAGGAAAATGCGCTGTCTGGTACCAGCATTAACTCACAGCGAGAGAAGTCTTGATCGCTAACCGGTCAATGCTAACGGTGCTTTGAACCATCGAAGAATGGAGACGTACCGCTCTCACGAGAACAAGGAACTACGGTGGCGAGTAAGCATCGACGCTGGGGGGCACCGGGCCGGCTTTGCCTGGAACGCATTTGTGAAGCGAACTCGCACGAGCCAGAAAATCAGCAAAATCAGTGGAAGTACGCTGAGAAATAAATACAGGCCGTGCTGAATAGCGCCGAGGGAAGGTGTTGTCCGATGCCCACTGCCGAAAGCAATCTCAGTGGGCGGTTCGAGGGTCCCATGAAAAATGACCCCGCTGCGATGAACAGCCCAAAGCACATTCGCCAGAGGTGGCGAGCGATACGCGTTCCTCCAAAAACGCCGCCACGCAAGAGCATGCGAACGTCGCCTACGGCGCCGAACAGGCAGATGAAGCCCATGAAAAAACTCATTCCAACGGGAACCCCGTTCTGTGAAGTCGCTCCACTGCGAAGCACTTCAATACCATTCACCCAGATGAGAATGCCGACCGTCAGAGGGATCAGCATTGCAATCCCATCCATCCGGCTCGTTTCACCCTCCCTGCGTCTTGCGGTCAGCCAACCGGTTCCAATCAGGTAGAAGGTTATGATTCCGCCGCCGATGTTGCTTGGTTGATTCTTCACAATTCCCAGGTACACCGCACCGGCAAACACCCTTCTAGCCCGGACATGGAGGGGAACCTTTGTGGAAAAACATCGCGGCTGTGCCAGAAAGTAAGCCAGCGGTTCCAGCACAAACACGGAGAACAAGTATGGGCAAATGAAGCATGGAGTGGTCGCGAATACTCTTGAGACTTCTGACCACTGACAGCGGGAGTGTAGGAGATGTATCCGAAACAACCTCAGGTTCAGTCAGAGGGAAGTTAGTCAGATAGTGACAAAAGCAGGGGCGACCAGAGCCCAAGGAACTCTGATCGCCCCGGAGATTACCCAGCGCCCAAAAGCATATGCCTGCGGACGGTCAATTCCAATAAGAATGGCGTCGATCTTGGCTTTGGCGATGCGCAGAAAGCACGAAACACCCGAAGATTCTCGCGTGTGAAAAAGCAAAGCCCAAAATGTAACAATTCGTAACAAAGCGGCGTTCCTTGAGGGCGAGATTCCCATGATCTAGCTCTAAACATCTATTTTTCATGCAGATGGAGTTTGAACACGTTGGCGGTCTACCTGCACTCTATACGGGAGATCCTCAGTCGCATCGCGAGGTACGATGGGCTCGTCTGGAAGTTCAACAAGAAACGCCAAATCGCAGCGAGGCTTCTCGCTGTTGGAACTGCTTGTGGTCATATTCATCACAGGCATCCTGGCAGCGATTGCTCTCCCCCAACTTTTGGCAATAGAGCGAAACCAGCGCATCCGAGGGGACGCCCATTCCATTGCCGGAGACGTCTCGCTCGCCAAGATGCGCGCTGGGGCCGATTTCACCCAGGCGCGAGTTTACTTAGACCTCGGGGCCAACAAACACTGGGTCGACGAGTGGGACAAGGCAAACCTTTGCTGGCATCCAGAGGGCACAGTCGATGGAACGTGTGCCACCGTTGCCGGTCCCTCAGCTGTAGCTCTCTCCCCAGGCGTAACAGCAGGTTTCGGAGGCGTGGGAGCGCCGCCACCTAACACTACGGCAGGCCTTTCACAGGCGAGCGCATGTGCGACGGACAACACAGGGACCGCCACGATTGCAAACACTGCATGCATCGTATTCAACTCGCGAGGTATGCCGCTCAACAGCATCCCCGCCGGCCTTTACGTGACGGATACCAATTCGGTTTATGGCGTTACGGTAAACGCATCGGGAATGGTCCAAACCTGGGGCACTTCGGCGACCGGCACGAACTGGTCGTTGCGATGACACAAACCATGAAAATCAATCGTATCAACGTTCCGAATCGACGCCGCTCTCAGGCAGGCATGTCGCTGCTGGAGACACTCATAGCAGTTTCCGTCCTGCTGATTGCCTCGGTTGGGATTCTTTCGATGGGAATGGTAGCGATGACCACCTCGGAAAACCAGGGTCATCGTGCAGCGCGTACCTCCGAATATGCTCAGGATAAGGCGGAGCAGCTACTGTCTCTGGCGTACAGCGATGGCGACTCTGGAATTGGAAGTGACACGACCGTCTTTCCTACGGCTCCCGCCGGTGGAACCGGATTGAGCTTGGGAGGCAGTTCGGACCCAAATGCGCCAGTCGCGGGATACGTAGATTATTTGGACGCCAACGGAAATCTGCTCGGTGGCGGTGCGCCGGCGGCCTGGTTTTACAAACGAGTGTGGCAAATTTCGGCGCCGGCCGGGACCGCCAACCTAAAACAAATTACGGTCACCGCCGTGACCGCTGCTGCGGTTGGGGGCGTGCAGGCTCCCGGATCGACCGTCTCTGCCCTGAAGACATCGCCGTTCTAAGGAGAATGCGTGACCAACGTGTCGCAAGGTCGTGAAGGTACCCGCAGGGTGGCACAAAGCGGATTCTCTCTTCTGGAGATGATGGTGTCGATTGCCATTCTGTTGATTGTTGCCGGCGCGGTTGTCTCCGGAATGGTTCAGATGAACAAGGTGGAAGGGACAGTTACCAACAGGACTCAAATGCAGAGCGCAGTGCGTAACGCAACGGAGCTTTTGGAGCAGGAGGTCGGGCAAGCGGGAAGAGTCGCGATACCGCCGCAAGGAATAACGCTCACAGCGAATGTGCCGGCACCGGCAGGGGGGCCTACGGCAGCAACCGTGGGGGTGAGCTCGGCGAGCCCTCTCTTCGTCGGCGAGAAACTGGTGGTGGACACCGGGGCGAACAACGAGGTAGTGGCACTCACTGCGGTAAATCCTGCGGCGAGCACGATCACCGCCGCTTTCACATTGGGCCACGCGAGCGGAGTCCCCGTTTTGGTAGAGGGCAGCTTTCCAAGTGGGATCGTCCCACCTTCCTTTGCGAATGGTTCCACCGCAACGAAGCTGAAACTCTATGGTGACATTAACGGAGACGGCAATCTGGAATACGTCGAGTACACATGCGATACGGCCGCAGGAAATTTCTATCGCAACACCATGCCGCTCACAGTCGGGGCCAAGCCTGCTTTGAATCCATCCATGGTTCTGATCAACAACGTGCAGCCGAATCCGGGCGGGACGAATTGTTTCACCTACCAGGAAAAGCCGGTTCTTGGCTACCCCACAAACGCGGTCGTCAACGTGGGAATTACCTTAACGGTCCGCACGCAATACCCTGATCCACAAACAGGGCAATACCAGACGGAATCCAAGGCGCTGTTGAACGTGGCGCCTCGCAACGTATTTTATGCGTGGCAGATGGGCAATGCCGGCAGCAGCGATCGCCTGCAGCCCATCCCTCCAAGCGTGTTAGCGCTCTTACCGTAGAAGCCACCGCAAGGTATCGACAGAATGGAGAAGGTGTTTATGCGGAACAAAAATGAACAAGGCATGGCGCTAATTCTCGCGCTCATCCTGGTTTTGGTTCTCTCGGTTATGGCTGTGTCTCTGCTGTTCGTAGCGCGGACCGACACGTGGTCCAGCATGAACTACCGTGCGATGACCCGAGGGCGCTACGCAGCGGAATCAGGGATCAGTGCCACGGCAAACTTTTTGATGTTCAACTACGCGCCCCCGGGGGCTGCCAGCGACCCAATCACCAGCTACGACACCACCAAGTCGCCGGTTACGCTCGCCGGGAACGCCACGCCAGTGGCACTCGCCGCCAGCGGTTCCACCGCTCCGAATGGGAATACGTATCCGTCCTCCAGTGTTCGATCGGCATTTCAGGCGGCAGCGGCCGGCACGCTTTCAGGCGGAAACACGTCAGCGTCATCGACGTACACTCCCTACGCGACTCTTCTCTCGATGAAACAGTTTAACGCTTATCCAGGAAGCATCCCGACCACGATTCAAACCTGGGAAATCACCTCCGACGGCGATGTTGCTGGAATCCGCAAGGCACGCGTGGAAGTTTCCGCAGTGCTGGAGCGGGAGGCGAGTCCGGTATTTGCATACGCTGCGTTTGCGACCAGCAATGGCTGTGGTGCCCTAGGTTTTGGCGGTGGCGGCACCACAGATAGTTACGATTCGAGTCAATACGCAGGTTCGGGAAGCGTTTCCTTGCAAAATTCCGGAGGCAACGTAGGCACGAATGGGAACCTGGCAGCGAGCGGATCGAAGACTACGATTAACGGCAGCTTGTCGACGCCGCGCGCTGGAGTCGGCTCTTGCTCAAGTTCTTCCGTTACCGCGCTTTCCACGAACGGCAACGCGACGGTAACAGGGGGAGTGACCGAGCTACCGCAACCCATCGTATATCCTCCCCCTCCCGCGCCTAGCCCTGCGCCGCCACAAACTGGCATGAGCGTACAAAAGAAGGCCGACTGCACAGGCGTTCCGAATTGTTCGGCGAGCGGGACCGATACCATCATCACCGGCGGATCGACCTCGAATCCCACGCTCCTGGGCAATCTGAGCGTGAACTCAGGCGCGGTACTGCATTTCGCGCCGCCGGCCAGCTATTCTCCAGGCTCGAATCCCAACAGTCCCAACCCTGTGGTCTTCAATATAAATAGTGTTTCGTTTACAGGTAATGCCACTGTTCAGATCGACCCGATTCCCGGAACCACTCCAGCACAATACGCTCCGATTCTCTTGAATTTCGCGGGAACCGGTGTGAGCACCCCGATTGATTTCACCGGCGGGACCATCGCGAACCCGACTCTGAATTCGGGGCTTTTCCAAATTCAATATGCCGGAACTGGAAACGTCGTTCTTACCGGAGGCGCGGGAGCCGCAGGTGTGTTGTATGCTCCTAACGCCAGCGTAAAATTTACGGGTGGCGGCGATTGGTACGGAGCAGTGATCTCTCAGTATGTGACCGATCTGGGCGGCGCGGCAATTCACTACGACCGCCATCTGCAGACCGAATACTTCATGGCGGGTCCTTTTATCTTGAGCACATTTAACTGGAAAAGTTTCTAGACCCTATTAACAAACGGCATCGCATCCAACTCACTCTGAGTCATTGAGAGATAATTCCTGATTGACGCAGTGCTTTCCGGGCGCCTCCTCACTCTGCGCTTGTTCACACTACACGTTTGATGCGAAGCATCTATGAGTTACCCCAAGAAGACGCGGCTAACGGTGCTGTTCATACGACATAGAAGAGCACGTACGGCATGTAAGTCATTGGATGTACATCATAGGCAGAGTCAATGTGTCTCGCGCAGAATTCTGTCTACAGCGCTCGACCGACGAGTAATTTCTGGTTGGCCGTCATTCGCTCACCTACCCGGGGCGGTGAGCAAATCGGTGAGCGTAACGACTTCCGCAGCGACCGAGGATCGGAAATTGATCCACAATTGCTGGAAGATCTCCCGTCTCACTCTTTGAGAGACTTTGGGTGTAACCGCTGACTTCACCACTACTTGAAAGGTGGAGGATTCGCGTAATATAGGCCCTCAATCCCATGCTCAAACGAAAACGGTTGTTGATCGCATCCGTCATTTCTCTTTCCATTTGCTATTCACAAGCGGCGGAAGGACCAAAATCAAATGGAACGTAATGAGGAATCTGGTCAAGCATGGCTGGTCTGCCGAGAAATTGAAAACTGCGTTCGACTCTGCAGAGGGTTCCGGTTCATCGGCGCTAATGGTGGTGGAAGATGGCATGGTCGTCGATCTTGCAAGACAGAGTGTTTCCGTCTCGAAGTCGTTCCGCCTGTTGACTGGCAACTGCCTCACTCCTGTCGCTGCAGAATGCATGCCCGAGTTCGTGGGCAATCACTAGTTCCCGGAGTTCGTCGGCTCGCAGATGCCATCGAGCGTTGAGTTCTTCTTTGCGCCCCGATACATCCGCCACGAGGGCTTCTTCAATGAAGGTCTCTCGTTTCGCAGAGTATGTAAATGCAGGGCTGTCTGGGTCGAGTCCTCGTGGCATTACTATGGGCTTCCAGTCTTTGGAGCGCACCAGAATCCAAGTCCATTTTCCAATTTGTGCTCTGGAATACTTGCCGAGCGTCCTTCGAAGAACGGCTACGTCTTTGTAACAGCTTTTTACTGTGTAATCTCTGCTGCAGACAAAGTGTTGCGGCGAGCGCTCGTGTTGGGGTGGAACGGAAGGTTACTGGGACACTAGATTCGCGTCGGGACTTGAAGACGCTGTCGGCGATGCATTCTGTGCAAATGTCATATGGAGTCCTTCCGGCCAGTCGAACACCGTCTTGTTCTACCGAGCCTTCGCCCAACATTTACTTGAACCTTGACAAATCCTCCATATTTCTGCAAACATCGAAATATGACGAACGCTTCGGCTAAGAAAACCGACCAGAACGTAGCCAGATACGCCGACATGTTGTCGGCGATGGGCACCGAACCAAGGCTGCGTATCATGCAGCTACTTCTTTCCGCACACCCCGATGGGATGGTCGTAAACGAAATTCAAACAGAACTCGAGATTCCGAATTCAACTCTCTCCCATCATCTCGACAAGCTGCGAAACGAAGACCTCGTTCGAGTCCAACGCGAAAGCACCTTCCTTCGATACACGGCGAACACCGACGCTCTTCAACAGCTTCTACAGTTCTTGTATTCGGAATGTTGTACGCGAAATAAAGCCGTCAAGCCCAGGGACGTTGTGCAAATGTGCAGATAAAGGAGACCCGTGGTGGACAATGCAAACATTAAGGAAGTCGTGAAAGAGAAATACGGCCAAGCGGCCTTGCGCGTGGGAACCGGAAGCAGTTGTTGCGGAGCGTCTTCAGCCAACGGTTCGTGCGATCCAATCACATCGAATCTCTACGACGCCGCACAGACGGACCAGATTCCCGACCAAGCATTGAAGGCTTCACTGGGATGCGGCAACCCCACGGCGTTGGCGCAACTCAATCTGGGTGAAACTGTGCTCGACCTGGGCTCTGGTGGAGGTATCGACGTGTTGTTGTCAGCCAGACGTGTTGGTCCGACTGGTAAGGCTTACGGCTTAGATATGACGGATGAGATGCTCGCGCTGGCAAACGAGAATAAGCGGAAAGCTGGAGCGCAGAACGTTGAATTTCTTAAAGGCGAGATCGAAGGCATTCCGCTTCCTAACAATTCGGTTGATGTTGTAATTTCGAATTGTGTCATCAATCTCTCTGCCGACAAGGATCTTGTACTGCGGGAAGCCTTCCGAGTGCTTAAGCCAGGAGGACGGTTCGCGGTCTCAGATGTCGTTACCCGTGGTGAGATCGCTCCTGAGATTCGTCAGAGTGTATTGCTATGGGTTGGATGCGTGGCCGGAGCGATGGAAGAGAGTGAATACCGCGCCAAGCTAACGGCTTCCGGTTTCGAAGAGATCGACATCGAACCAACTCGCGTCTATCAAGTCGAGGATGCGCGCGAGTTCCTGTCGGAAAAAGGTTTGGATGTAGATGCTCTCGCGCTGCAAGTTGACGGCAAGTTCTTTAGCGCCTTCGTTCGCGCAGTGAAGCCGAAGAATTGCTGCGGTCCCACTTGCTGTAACTGAACGCGACAATGGGTGCATCCATGCCAGGACAATACAACGTTCTCTTTCTCTGCACAGGAAATTCCGCCCGGTCGATCATGGCCGAAGCCATACTCAACAGGAAGGGACCGCCGACGTTCCATGCATACAGCGCGGGCAGTCATCCGACCGGGCGCGTCCGTCCTGAAGCACTGAGGCAGATCGAGATCGCGAAGCTTCCGACCGACAGTCTCCGCAGTAAGGATTGGTCAGAGTTCGCGAAGCCGGGTTCGCCGAAGATGGATTTTGTGTTCACCGTTTGTGATAACGCTGCGAAAGAAGTCTGCCCCATCTGGCCTGGGCAGCCTATGACGGCGCACTGGGGCATTCCCGATCCTGCTACGGTCACTGGCACGCCCGAGCAAATTGAGCGAGGATTTCTAGATGCGTTCATGATTCTCGACCGGCGAATCAGCCTGCTTCTTTGCTTACCGCTGGCGAGCCTGGATGCTCTTGCGATCAAGCAGGAAATTGATCGGATCGGAAATCAGTGAAATCGAAATTGAGCGCCCGTCTAGTAGCGGAGTTCCTTGGCACTGCCTTTCTTGTCGCGGCTGTCGTTGGTTCCGGGATCATGGCGGAACGGCTAGCGAACGGCAACGTTGCCCTGGCCTTACTCGCGAATACGATGGCCACTGGAGCGGCGCTAGTCGCATTGATACTGACGTTTGGACCTATCTCAGGGGCACATCTAAATCCAGTTGTGTCGTTGGCGGATGCGATGGAAGGTGGGATCAACTGGTTGGATGCGCTTGCATATATTATAGGTCAGGCGCTGGGCGGAGTTTGCGGAGTGATTACAGCGAATGCGATGTTCAGCCTTCCCACGATCAGCGTGTCGCACCACGCACGAACCGGGCCAGCGCATCTATTGAGTGAATTCATTGCGACGTTCGGGCTTCTTTCAGTGATCTGGGGATGTTCGCGCTCCCGCGCGAGCATCGTTCCATTCGCTGTGGGATGCTACATAACTGCCGCTTACTGGTTCACCGCGTCTACCTCCTTCGCGAATCCCGCAGTGACGATTGCTAGATCGTTGAGCGACACCTTCGCGGGCATTAGACCTACCGATGTTCCACTCTTCGTGGTCGCTCAGGTCGCGGGAGGACTCTCAGCAACGTTCTTGTTCCGCTGGCTGATTCCTGGATTGCCTTCGGTCGCAGAGAGGGTCGTCGTTCCGCACTAGGGTTCCAGCACCAGTCGAATGGCAAACTTGAGCGTCTAACGGTATCATCGAGCAAGTATGAGCGTGTTTTGTCCACAATCTTCGTCAAACTCCACGCGCACTTTAAAAATCTTCCGGAAATCTTCCTCGTAGTCGTACAACATCGCGAGTCCCGCGTCATCGTCCGGGTGAACGTCGAAGGAAATTGCTACAGGAAGAGACGTCGTCGCATCCAAAAAGAAATCGAGTTGGGACAAGTGAGGCACAATCGAAGGCTGTTCCCGGGACGCTTGCAGAGCAACATGTGAAACAGGCAAGTCAATGAAAGCTGTGGAGTTGGCGGTATCTCAATAAGGATTGTTGGCGAAAAATCGCCATTACACTCACGACAGACTGCTTTGATCGTATCCTTGGTGGATGTTGGCAAACCGGAAGTAATCCAGTTCGGAACATGCGCATAGGTAACGGAAAGTCGGCCAGCGGATACCAATTTCTCCGCCGGCTCCTCACGAGGGCGCGTCCGGCTCTAGGCCGATGTGATCGTTAACCGCATCGTGAAAACGCTGCTTGCAGCCGAGGTATCGCTCGGTCGTTTGAATTGAAACGTGACCGAGCAAGAACTGAATCTGATCTAGTTCACCTCCTGCTTGGTGGCACAGTCGCGCACAAGTCCTTCTCAAATCGTGCGGTGCCACCGATGGCAGACCACAGCTTTTCGCGTTAGCTTTCACGATTGCCCAGATCACCTTGGGTGTGAAACCGTGTCCCCCAATTCTGCCTGGCTTTGTTGATAGACCGCAGCAACGGATCTGCGTTGATGCCGGCACCAACGGCCCAACTGTCGATCGCCTCCTTTACCCACTCCGGAACGGGGACCGTCCGGATGTGGCCACCTTTTCCTCTCAGGTCAGCGATGACCCAATGGCCTTCTCGAAGCTGAAGATCTTCCAACCGTAAGTTTGTAACCTCAGCTCTCCGGAGGCCGCAGCCAATGAGAAGCGAGAGCAAAGCACGATTTCGTCGACTGCGAAGGGTGTCAGCTGTTTCAGCGCCGAGTAGCTTCTTGCCCTCCTCGGCCGTCAGCCAATTCCCGACACGCACTCCCAGCCGACGGACGCCCTTCACACGCCGAATGCCTGCCGCAAGATCCGGGCTGAGTAGTCCGCAATCCGACGCCTCATACGCCAGCCGGCGTATCGCCGCCAATCTCAGGTTAATCGTCGACGGAGCGTACGGGTGCTGTTCGAGTGCGATTCGGTAGCGTGTGACCACGCTCCTGTTGAAGGCTAGCCTGGGCTCCGAACAGTACCAGTCGATGAATTCACGAATGGCATGATCGTACGAGCGCTTTGAACTCGTCGACGTCAGGCTGTTCAAGACCGCAGATTTCGATTGTTCTAGATCGGGTAATTTGAGGACCGTTTTCGGAACTCGTTTGCGTTTGCCCTTCGCCCTTGGAGGCGGCCTCCGCTGCCGCGGCGAAAAGCGTGATCCTGTCCCCGATCTCCTAACCAGTAGCGCGTTTGTCGGTACTGATCCGACGAAGTGCCCTCAACTTCCGAGTGGCCCGTTATCCGTCCATGATGCAAAGGCAATCGGGCGTGCCGCCGCGCGAGCGCCTTCCGCAATCTGGATGGCGAGGCTGCCAGCTTGGAAGAAGCTCAGCAACAGGCCGACACGAAGATGGCACCGAGGCATGGGGGACCGTTGTTCGGAGATTCATCTCAAGTTTGGAGTTGCCGGTAACCCCGACCCATCCCTCCGACGGTCACTCGGAGCGCAACGCTTGCATAACATCGACGCGCGCAGCGCGTGCCGCGGGCAGCACCGACGCGACAATCGCGACCGCCATCAGGACGAACGCAGAGACAAACACCGGCAATGCGCCCGGCATCTTGACATCCAGGAAATATCTTCCCGCCAAACGCGCCAGCACGAACCCGAATGCCGCGCCCGCAAGGACGCCCGCCGCGGCCATCACGGTGCCCTCTGCGATCACGCCCTTGAGAAGTTGCTGTGGCTCCGATCCCAGGGCCAGCCGGATGCCGAATTCCCGCGTCCGGGCGCTCACCGAAAATGCCAGCACGCCCGCGACGCCGACCACGGCGATCGCTAACGCGACAGCTGCGAATACGCCAAACACCAGCGAGTTTAAGCGGTCCGGGGTGAGCACTTCTGCCCGAACGTCTTCGAGAGTGGCGGCGCGCTCAACCGGCTGATCGGCGGACATGTCGCGGATAATGCGCGTGACCGACGGGGCCAGCGCATAGGGATTTGCACCCGTGTGAATGAAGAGACGACCGCCAAAAAGAGTACCTTCGTCAAAAGGGCTGTAGATAGTGGCAGTGGCTTCAGGGACGACGTGTAGATCGTCAATGTCGGCGGTGACGCCGATGATGCGGTGCGGCGCCATCATGCGCGCCTTTTCGAGATCGGTCCCGGTGGCGAATTGCAGCACGGGATCCGTCCAATAGACATGCCGATTGACCGCATCCTGATTGGGGAACATGCGCTGCGCGAGAGTCTGGCTGACGATAACGACAGGCTCTTTATTATTATCGTTATTGTCATCAAGCGCATTGAAATCGCGGCCGGCAATGATAGGAATGCCAAGAGCCGCAAAAAAGCCGGGAGAGATGGTACGCGACTGCGCCCGGGGATCCTCTACGCCGGCCGGCATGGACGTGTCCATCACCGGAGAACTGCAGAGTGCCGAAGCTGCCATCGCGCCAGGGAACAACGTCGCCGAACGCGGTCTCAGTCACGCCCGGCAGAGCATCAATGCGACGTATCGCTTCTTTGTAGAAATTGACCACCTGCTGAGGTGTCTTTCCGTTGGACATAGCGGGAACATCGATCGCCAGGACGTGCTGCGTGTCCAGACCGGTCTGCGCCCTTTGCAGTGCGATCAGCGTAGTGATCAACGTACTTGCGCCGGCTAGCAGCACGAAGGACGCGCCGATTTGTGTCACCGCGAAGATCCTCTGGCGGCGGCTCGTGCTGCCCGTGATCCGCGCACTTCCACTGGGTAGGCTCAGTCCACCTGGGGTGCCGGAAGAGGTGCCGGAGGAGGGCAGGCGCGGGACGAAGGCGAGAATCACCGCGGCGACGATTGCCAGAGCTGCTCCGACCCAAAGCAAGCTCGAATCGACTCTGAAATTGAGAGCCCGGATGGAGAAGCGCGAGGCGTAGCGGGCCAGGACTGCCACCATCGGCTGCGCGCTCAATACACCGATTGCGGCGCCAGCCCCGCAGAGTAGAAGACTTTCAGCCAGGAGCATGCGGCGCAACGCGCCTTTGCTCGCGCCCAGCGCCATACGGACCGCCAGTTCACCTTCGCGGCGAACCGTCCGTGCCAGAACTAGATTGGCAACATTGGAACACGCGATGATGAAGACCAGACCTGACGCTGCGAGCAGCACCAGCAGTACGGTCCGGGCGCCGGACGTGATCTGGTCACGAAGCAACTTCACTCCGATCTGAAAGTCCGATGCCTGCGCATAGGCTTCAGGGTGGTCCTTCTTCATCACGGAGTAGGCGGCGCGCAACTCAGCGCGAGCCTGATCGAGAGTAACTCCGGGTGCGAGACGGCCGAAAAGCTCGGTCATGCGATGGATGCGGCCAGTCACCATGGTTGCCGAAAGATGATGCGGACTGGTGACCACGTTGGAAATAATTTCGGTATCTTGCGGATATGGGACACAAGGTTCGAGGACGCCGATGACGGTCGCAGACCGATCACCGATGCTACCGAGGCGAACGGTTTTGCCGATGACCGAAGGGTCCTTGTGAAGGGCGGTCGTCCAGAAACGGTAGGTGAGAACAACGACGCCCGCAGCTTTAGGGTCGTCGTCCTGAGGTCCGATGAGGCGACCCAGCACGGGATGAAGGCCCATGACGTCAAAATACGTGCCGCCGACAACGCCACCTTGAATGGAACGAGGCTCACCCAGGCCAATCATGGTGAAGTCCATAGCGGAGAAGTCGCCAAACGCGCTCAGGGTTTTCACGTTCGCGCGCAAATCCTGTATCTCGGGTACGGAAAACGCAGCGTTTTCTTCGCCGATGCCGGGAGCGCTTTGCCGGATATAGATCAGCCGGTCCTCGCCGCGATTGACCAGAGGCTTGAGCAGGACTCCTCGCACTAGCGTGAAAATGGCAGCGTTCGCCCCGATGCCGAGCGCGAGTGTGAGAACCACGGCGATCGCCAGCCCTGGAGTCCGAATTAACGAGTGAGCAGCAACTCTCAGATCGCGAACGAATGACATGTTCTTACCCTCCCGCCGGGGTATCAGCATCATTCTTGCTAATACTAAGCGCCACATTATAAACGACTTAATATGCGATAAGTTCGTCTGAGACTGATGGGTGGTTGAGTTCGTTAAACATTGGTCTCTGAGCGCATTGGCCTGAAGGCAACAGTTGAGCCAAGAGTCACTTAGCCGGAAATGCGACTATTCGGCCAAGCGACGAGAAGCCCGTTCTAACTAGGCCTCCGCCGCCAGCCTTAGCTGTATCTCGCGCATGACGATCATCAAAACTTCAACTTCTTATTTCGCCTGCGCTAGACCCGCAACAACCGCGGCAAGTTTATCGAGTATCTGATTCCAGCCCTCTAGTTGCCCGCTGTTTTTTGCGGTCTCCATGGTTTCATTTCCAATGAAGGTGAGTTTCGTCTGGCCGTTTCCAAAATCCTCAAAAATAACCACGTCGTGCGCATCGTCTATGGCCTCATGTTCTATTCCATAGTGCGCAGGCTCAACCTTGTTTCCCTTCGAGTCGGAAAAGTACATGGAGGAAACGATCTTCTCGTGCAGAACAATCTCGTGGTATTCCCCGGCATTCCAGAACTCCTGCCCATCCGGCGTTCTCATGCAGCAGAGAAATTTTCCTCCTACGCGAAAATCCATCTCGCAAAAAGGCGCAGTAAAACCCTTCGGCCCCCACCACTGCATCACATATTTCGGGTTTGTCCACGCCTCCCAAACCAATGCGCGTGGGGCATCAAAAACTCTAGTGACAACCATCCGCTCTGTCTCGTTAACCGTGTTTTTTGTCATCTCTGACCTCCGTTTTTTTCATTTGATTCACAACCGCATCCAACTTGTCGAAACTCTCTTCCCAGAATCGGCGATAGCTAATCGCCCAGTCGCTAACCGTCTTTATCGCCTCTGGCCTAAGCGTGCACACGCTCTCTCTTCCACGCTTCGTCTTGATCACAATCCGCGCCCGCACCAGGTAGGCAATATGTTTTGAAATCATCTGCTGCGAGAGTGCAAACGGTTCCGTCAATCCATGCACAGAGGCAGGCCCATGGGAGAGTCGTTCGATCATCGCCCGGCGGGTTGGATCAGACAGAGCCGCAAATGTTGTATCCAGCTTATCCACAACCATATGGTAGTGAATTATCCGTCGATGTCAAGTGTTGATTTTGGAGTTCCCGATTTCTGTTTCTCACAGCTCCGGTGCATCTCCACACCGCATCTTCCCTCAATTGAATGTCCATAGGGCCCGCGTCCGCCGCAACCACTGGCGGCTTCGTTCAAACGGCTCTATCGAGCGCGCGTCGAGCACGTCGCCTCACAGCGGTCATTCGTGAGAACGCGCCTCCGATAGAGCACTGACGTTTATCGGGATCTCAGGCTGCATTCTAGTCTTCCCCGCATTAACTTTGCGAAACTCTAAGTTTGTCAATTCAACATGAAAGCCATCGGTTTAAAACGTCGATGTCGGAACGCAGGATGGTTCACGGGTGGCGGGTTCGAGTTCTCACTCTCCGGAGAAACGGATCAAAGGGCGATTCGGCTTAGTCCTCCGACAACGAGAGCTTTCGACTTCCTCAAACTGTTCAATTCGGTCCACATCGCAGCATGGCCAAGGGCGCCGACGATGTGGACTTAGACTGATTTCAACTCAATTGACTACGAGCGTCAGGTTTTGACTTTGCGTTGTCGAGCCAGACTTGGCTGTCACGACGATCGTATAGCTGCCGGCTTGTGTACTTTCCGCTGAGCTGCCGCCGTTCGAACCGCCTCCGCAGGCGCAGAACACAACCGCGAACAGCGGGACCAATGCCCAACGAAGGCGCGGAGACGATCGAGCGGACGTCATCCAGGCCATCAGGCAGCCCAAAGCGGCGAACGCCCAGAGCCAGGTGATCGGTGGGAAGGGTACCGGCAACAACCCGGAATGCGCAGTTGTGGTCACGGAGACGCTGATCTTGGAAGCGCCGGTAGCGCTGACCGTCGCACTTGCAGGAACATTACAAGCCGCTCCCGTCGGTGCCCCGGTGCATGTGAACGTCGCGGTGCCTGCAACGCCTTGGCCACCGATCGAAAGGGAATAGGTCGCTGTTTGTCCGGCTGAAACCGTGGCCGAGGCTGAGCCGCCTGAGGCGATACCCAAACCTAGTCCTTGGGCTCCGCCCGTGAGAGATACGGTCTGCGGACTGCCGGACGCACTGTCTGTTAGGGTCAGCGTGCCTGTGGCAACGGAAGCAGTGGTGGGGGTGAAAGTCACGTTGATGATGCAAGCTTGACCACCGTTCAACCCCGTGCCGCAATTGTTCGTTTCCGCAAAGGGCCCAGTGACGTCGACCTTCGAGATTGCCAGAGGGGTCGCACCAGAGTTGGTCAACGTGACTTTCTGCGGATCGCTCGTTGTGCCGGGGGGCTGAGTGCCAAACGTAAGGCTTGCCGGTGCGAGCGTGGCCGTGGCCGAGCTACCTGTTCCCGTTAAGGACACAGTGCGAGGGCTACCCGCGGAGTTATCCGTGATGGTCAGCGTGCCTGTTTGGGCTCCAGCGGCGGTCGGGGTGAACGTCACCTGAACCGGACACGACCCGCCGCCAGCGGTGACGGTGGCGCAAGATTGTTGAACGGAGAAGTCGCCTGTTGCAACAACACTTGAAACTGTGAGCGCAGCGCTCCCGAGATCGAAGATTGTCACGGGGGACGCGGCACTCGCTGTGCCTATCTGTTGGGCGGGGAACGTCAACGCGCCGGGTGCAACGCCAGCCGCTGGCGCGTCCGTCGGAGCAATTTTCAAAAAGATCGCGTCGTTGCCAGTAACGCAGCCCGTTGAAGGAGGAGGACATCCGGAAAATCCGCTAGGACTTGGCTGGAGTGCGTTGAATATGGGAAAGGACGACTCATTTTGAGAGTACCCAGCAGCGTACAGGTTCCCCGTGGAGTCAATGGCGATGTCTTTGATTGCGTCTCCCGGTATCCCCCCACCCAGGAATGAAGCAAATACGACCGTGGAGTTATTTGGGTTGATCCCAAGGATGTACGGTTCGCCACTGCCAGGATTCGATTGAATAGGATTCATGAGGGGCAAACCTGGAAAACCTGATCCAGCTATGTACACGTTGCCAGAGGAATCCAGAGCTAGAGTTCCGACGGAAGTTGGCGCCCCCGGAGCTCCACCAGGGCATGTGGAGAACACAAGCGCACCCGCCGAGTTAATTTTCGCCACGAAATTTTCTTGTGTCCCTGGATTCGCGTTGCAAGAAGGAAAGGAGGATACAGGGTTAACTTCATCGAAGCTCCCTGACCCCACGACGCCGCTTACGAAAATGTTTTGCGAAGAATCGACCGCGACAGCTCCGGAGGATCCAGCACCTAGGTAGGTTGCGTATGTGATTGCTGATCCGGTCGGATTTAGCTTTGCGACAAAGGCACACACGCCGCTGGTGCAGCCTGCTTGAGCCGCGCCCCCGGTAGTGGGAAATCCCGCGCCGGCACCGCCAGTCACGTAGGCGTTCTTCGACGCATCGACGGCAATTTCGCGGCCTGTGACAGTCCCCCCGAGGCCTACCTGCGTTTGGACTTCACTGTTCCCGCCTAGGTAGGTCGAGTAGACTGCGCTACTCAAGTCAGAGCTTAAGACGCTGACGAAAGCGTTGGCTCCGCTGGTTCCCAGGGTCGATTGCAGGGCGTTTTGCGTTGGGAAGTCGTTCGATGTTGTCGATCCAGTGACATAAAGGTTGTTGCTGGAATCGAGTGCCAGCCCCGCTACAGTATCGCCATTGCTCCCGCCAAGATACGTTGCGGCAAGAATGCTGGTTGCCGTGGGGTTGAGTTTGAGAATGCCAATCGAACCTCCGGTGCGGAACGGTGATGATCCCGAGGGAATAGGCAGCGCGGTGCCTTGGCCGACTGACCCAGCCACATATATGTCCCCCGCAGAATCCACAGCCATTGCCGAGACCGGGAAAACAAGTCCCGGAACATACGTCGAAAACACTAAGTGCTGCCCCGTCGGGTCGACCTTCGCCACAAATGCTCCACTGGTGCCCTGTGTCGACTGAACGACGCCTGTAGTGGTCGGAAACGCCGGGGAATCCGTGGCGCCCGCCAAATACATGTTTCCTGAGGAATCGACAGAGATCGCGTTTACGTACTGTACGGGTGTTGAACTGCCATGAGGAGCAGAGCTTGGCCCTCCAAGAAAGCTGGAGTAAACCAAAACCGGATCGAAGAGGATTTCCTGGCCGGCCGACGGACGCCTTCCGAGGCGATTCATGCGCTGTGCGGAGTGAGCAAGTGAAAGAGCCGCCGCCGAGTGACCTGACTTCGAATGCTGAAGAAGAACCAAGAAAGTTACAGCAACAAAGAGCGCGGCGGACAAGCAAATCGCAAACGACCACTTTCGATTCGTCTTCACTTCGGCACCTCGCCCGATCGGCAACCTGACGATTTTCGTTTTGGTTATGGTGCTAGTTCGGGCAGTTGACACCAAGTAGGCTACAAAATCTGTCTTCCTTAGAAGCTACTAACCTCATAAAGAGTTGCCTTAAGGGATACGTCAAACGAAACATCTTGAGAATCTATCGAGCATGGTTCAAGTCGCCTACCTCCGTGTCGAGTGACTCAAATGCTGCGACTCGGTCGTCCTTCGACGTGTGATCTCTGATTGTCAATACACGCTTTCGAGAGGTCCCATCGAGCACCTCTGCCACGACAGGAGCACTATCCGCCTGAACCGTCGCCGCCCTCTTCACTGTGAGGATCAAAAACTTGGTCGAAAGCCACCACGCAGTGGCCCCGATTGCCACTGCGAACACAAACAGAATGCCTATGGGTTTCTTCCGATTCATCTAGGGCAACGCATTTTACCCTTAGACGCTCGATTCAGCATGGGAGTGCCCGATAAGTTTGAATGTATAGGTCGAAGGAGGAGCGCTTGGTGTAGAAAAGCTGAACTCAGCGGACGCTGATTCAGAAACACTAAGGAGGCTCCCCCATGCAACCTATGTATTACATCGGACTGGATGTTCACAAGCGCAAGATCAGCTTTTGCGTGAAGGACGGTAGCGACCGGATTCACTCCGAGGGTTCGATTTCCGCCATACGTCTGGACCTGGACCACTGGATGCGATCGCTTCCGCAGCCGTGGAGCGCGGCGATGGAGGCGACCATGTTCACCGGCTGGATTTACGATCACCTCGAGCCGCATGCGGCCGTGCCGAAGGTGGCGCATCCGCTGATGCTGCGGGCCATTGCAGCCGCGAAAAAGAAGAACGACCTCATCGATGCCAGCAAGATCTGCGACTGCTTGCGCTGCGATTTCTTCCCGAGAGCTACATGGCCTCGACCGCGATTCGCGAGCGCCGGCGCACCCTGCGCTGTGCGTAACTCCCGATAAGTTTGAAAACGCAACAGCTGGAAGGTGACGGCGTCAAGTGCAGACCGCGATGTCTCAGATAAACGTGCACGTTGCACCCTACCCCGCTTCGAAGAACCCGAAGTAGAACCCTGCACCTCAAGCTTACTCTCGGAAGGCGGGACCTCATCGATTGTTGTTCGCCCGGCGCAATCACCGGCCGTTCACGACTTTATGGTTTGTCTTCTTCGCAACCGCCGGCACATTCGCCGCCGCAATCGCATCCGGTGTCCACGTCACTCCCGGATACAAGCTCGTCATGCGGAATCCGCGATACACGAGGCTCCCGGTGACATTCATTCGCCAAGCGAGATTCGGAACGGACCCGGGCAAGCTTTCCTCGATATACGACGTGTTCGGTGTGTTTATATCCATTGCTATGTCGTATTCGATGTTTCCGTTCGACAGGAACTCCGCATTGCCGCAACACTGCGAGAAAGCCGGAGACAGGATTACTTCCGATGCGATGTCCGCGGTTTTCGCCGATTCGCTCAGGTTGTAGACCGGGACGCTGCTGTAGCACGGGGCGGCCCCTGTCGTTCCGCAAACCTGATTCACCGAGTTCAGGAGCCGGGCGTTTCCGTTGTTGAATAGCATGAACTGAATATTTCCAGCGCTATTCGGCGAGACAAATGAAGGAAAATGTTGTGCGTAGTTCCATTCGACCGGATCTTTGCCGGCAGGTAGCTTGAAATCACCACCCGGGCCAAGAGTCCAGAGGATGCTGCCGTCGCCTGAACCGTCCTGATAGTTGATCTTGATGACCCAGTTCTGGTTTCGCATCGACATAACGATGGCCCCGTCGTCGGGCGAATAAACGATAGCGTTTGCATGGGTCCAATCGCTCGGACCCATGGGATCGTGCTGCAAGGCCAGGTGATCGAATGTATTCCAATACCAGGCAACTGCGCTTGCCTTCGGGTCCCAATCGATAATTACGTCGCCGACTACGTCGCTGAACCCCGGCGTGTCGGTAACATTCTTGGTGTAATTCGTCAGAATTAGATAATGGTCATTCGCCAGCTTTTGCACATCGTGGTGAAAATGCTCGACGTCAAAACCTGCGTTTTGCTGCGTCAGGCTCTGATTGATTTGATCGGCGGTGACCTTGTAAACGACGTTGCCGGCAAGATCAACTTCGCGCATATCGTTCGTCGATTGGTCCACGTTGAATATGTTGAGCAGCATATTCCCGTTTGGAAGCTGCTTAATTGGAAATGGAAGTTGTCCCGGGGCCAGTTGGTAGTACCAAATGATGTTGCCGTCGAGGTCGGTCACCAATGCCTGCAGGGTACTCACAACTTGGCCCAGGCTGACGATGTCGAGTAGTTCGACACCGGGAGCCGTGTTCGGTCCCTTTGCCGTCGGTATTGTAATGTTCGGCGCAACTCCCGTTGCCAAAGGCGCTGTCGTGAAGGTGTGATCTGCGTCATTGATGGACTGGCCGTTCGCCAGCTTGATTACCCCCTGTAAGTGGTAGGTCGTTGCCGGACGCATGCCTGCGACAAGTACGGTTGCCCCGCCGCCGCCGTTAGGGGCGGGTTGTGCCCACGTGTTGAGGCCGTACGCTGTAGTGGTTCCGAAATTCACCTGGACTGTTGCGCTCTGAGGAACTGTCACCGTATACGTTGCCACCAGCGGATTGTTCGAACCTGTTACCGCTCCCGGCTGGAAATTCGATGGAGAGAAAAACGACACTACCGCTGGAACGCCCGATACGTTTCCAGTCGTCGCATTCTGTACCGTGATCTGCACCGGCGCGCTCGGCGGTGTTGCAGGCGCAGTGTAAAGTCCGCCGGCAATCGCGCCCGTCGACGCTGATCCGCCCGCACTTCCGTTCACCATCCAAACCGGATTCTGCAAGCTGCCGGTGAAGCCGGTCGCGACGAATGTGGTTTGCTGCCCGGGAGCCAACAATGCACTGGCTGGATTTACCGTGATGAGTTCCAACGGCGTCAGTGTCGTATTAGTGCAGCCTGCAATCGAAACCGCCAGTAAGATTAAAGAAAAAAAGAATAAAGAATATTTTCGCCGCAACGTGTAGCTCCTCCACTATTTTTCTCGGGCCTACGTACCGCGTTTTGCGGCTCGGCAACCGTTCACTTCGAAGTCCGTCAACAAATGAATCATTTGTTCGACGTACTATAAATCTGCTGTGATTCGTTACCTTGCAATAAATTAATAATCGCTCAGCCACACCTTTGTAACATCCGTTTCTCGAAGAATCCCCGGAATAGTTCCCAACTACCTGAAACTTTTTCTCAGTGGAGATAGGGAGTCGAATTTCGACAAAAGTGCATCCGCGCCGCCGAGAAAGTGTCCACGGCACGATTTGCGTTACGAGAGGTGCTTCCCGGAGTCGCCCTGATACATCACGGGATGCATCAACTGCGGCAACGGGACTCCGGCGCCGACCCTGCGCCCGTTCGTGAAGACTGAATGAATGCATTCCCACTAGCGTTTGTCGATAAAACGTGCGAGGGTTACATCGCACTTTCAACTGTCCTCGGCACGATGGCAAATTTGTTCGCCGCAAACGCCGCAACGTTCCCTGTGAAAGATGCGGCATTCTATTGATTCCACTCTTGCCCGTCTAGTCGTAATGAGGTCGTCATCGTGAACAATGTTTCAACGACCTATCGTGTCCGCATTTTGCTGCTTTTTCCCCACGCCTTGGATCGCGCACTGAGTCAACACCTGATAAGTTTGAATGTATAGGTCGAAGGAGGAGCAGTTGTCGAAGCGGCGGAGAGAGCAGGGGAAGCAATCGAAAAAGCAGTGAATTCTGTCAGCTTAACTGAGAACGCGAATGCAAGAATCGCTAAGCCGAGAGACAAAGACGCAACGACTGGGGCGGGACGGGTCGCTTCATGTTTTTTCCTTTGCGTTTGATTTTGACGGAGTGAACGAGCACGAATGGTAGCGAAAGTTAGCGCGGACGGGGGAGAAAGTCGACTGTTGACGGCCGTGACCAACTGCTGTCGGGCCGTCAATTTCAGGTCTGCCGTCGACCAACCGTAAACACAGTAGTCAGCGACGCGAAGGCCAATAGAGGCAGCAACATCAGCGAGAGAAATGAAGGCACTTTGAGAATTGCGGCTGCGACAATCGCAGTGGCCCACAAAAGCGAAGTAATAATTGCCACCGTTTTAACTCTAGTCATATGACCTCTCTTAAACCAACCTGTCGTGGCAACCGTATCATGCTTGGCCGGAAATAAGCGACGCATTTATCTGCGCAGAAACTAGACTGCGCTGCCCGCTTTCGGAGCGGCCATGCGGTAGAGGGCGAGATACAACGAGCTGTGCTCGACCCGGAGGACATCCACTGTTCTTGCAGGCACGGAAATGCATCCGAGTGCGCCAACAAATAGAAAAAGCCGGATGACACCGTGTAGAAACCTGGTCCGTTCTTGATTCGGCATTATGCTCGAAAGGAAATCTGTCATTAGTTGCGCCACACCTAGCTGCTTGAGAGTGTTCTGGGCGCTGCGCCGCAGCTCAACGCGGTACGGCTCGCTGTTGGACCAGGACGATGCTGGCACCCCAGGAGAATCCAACAAGGCCAGCGCCTTTTCTGTGTAGTGACGTGCCAGATCTCGCTGTCTATCTGCCAAGTACGCTTCCGCAAGATTCTCGTTCGCGTCGGCGGAATCTGGATACGCCATTAGAACCAGCTTCATAACTTCGATCGCCATCTTCGCGTCGCCCGCGCGTAGGTAGTCTGCCCCAATGATCCCGACGGTGATTTCGGGAAACAATTGCAGCTGCGGATCGCGCCGCCGACCTTCGATGAGTCGCTGCGTCACTTGTGCGACTCCGTCTGGCGTTGCAAGCTGGTTGAGAATTGCCACGGCTGCCAGCGAGTCCGCCGGCGCACGCCCGGGTGTCCTTATCAGAGTGGTTACGAACCATTCCACGATGATGCCGGGCAGCTCTGGATGGGAATTAAACATGTCCGTTCCGTGCCCGCCATTCGCGGGAGCCACATCGACAGTTACGTTAACGCCAAGCTTGTACCCGTCCGCGCTAAAGCCGACCGGCTCGTACCACAGCCACGGGGCCTCATGTGTCGCGGGGTAGTGAAGCAATTTCTTGCCCGGATTCGACGCCGTGCTGTAGAGCAAATGCATGGCCTCTACGGTCGGCGGATATTCGTCATTGTCATCCACGACAAATAACCCTGGCAGCAGCGAAGCCTGCCGCAAGAAATCCAGGCCTGGCCGAAAGGTCTCGCCAGAAAGCAACGCTAGCGATTTCACCTGCGTTGAATGTTGCCTCGCAGTTCGAACCGCAGTGTCTACGCCCAGCAATCCCGCTCCTCCAATACCGATAACATCATGATTAACCCCGGGCTGCGAAACCAGATATTGAAATGCTCCATCGATGTCTGAAACCAAATCCTGACGTGCCTGTTCCCGGTTCGGGTTTGTCCAGGAATCATACTTGCCGCCGCTTTCGCCGTGTCCGCGGTTATCGACCGTAAGGGTGTTGATCCCCGCCGCCGCTAGTTGTCGTGCCAACTCGTTCCATGAATTCCGTGTCCTATTGCTCTGATGAAACAGCAGGACGCCCGGTCCTGACTTGGCCGCAGCATAGTAGCTTGCCTTGAGAACGGTTCCGTCGGATACCTTCAGATCTACCACCTGGGGAAATGGCGGCTGCTGTGGCGGTCGCGACTGTCCAGGCGTCGCCAAGGCGAAACCGAACAGTGCGCACATCAAGAGGATGCGTATCTGTCTCATCGAAGGATTCCTCGATATTTATTTAAGGTTCAAAGTCCCGTCGTGCTCGAAGGTTCGTCGAGCATTGGAGAAAACGCAGTTTCGTGTCACCTTCCTTCTATAGTGACCGATGGCTGTAGCATGCAGCAGCAGCCGCAGCCTGCGGAATGACCGCGGCCCAGCCAGCGAGAGGAAAATGAACGTACAGCTCCGACATCAGTCCACACACGGGTCCAGTACCCCTTGCATCCCGACCGTTATGTCATGCTCTTCTTACGGAAGGTTCGTCACGATGTTCCAACAGTCATGTGATTGCCGGGATAGTCTGATTAAAGACCGTCGAAGCTAGCACTTCCAAACGGACCGCCGCCACACGTCTCGAAAACATGCAATCTTCCGGCGCAAGATCCCCTCGACATTCGTCAGTCCCCATCAAGCGTCTAGCCACAGAAAACTAACCCTATTACAATTAGGAATATGGTACAAATGAATAGTTTTCACATAACAGATGTACGTCATCGATAGTTCTACGGGGCAACCAGCGGCCTGCCCAATTGGTCGGGAACGTTGTCTCTCAGATCTCCGTTAGCTGGACTCGCGTGGCAATGCAAACTATGGGCTCGCTGTTGGAAACGGCCAACTGGTGGCGCGCTGGCGCGATTCTTCAGACCGCGACGCTCCGTTAGTCGCTCGGTATAAGTGGGGCGGCGCGAAATTCGTCATGGACCACCTAAAAGCCGATGACCCGTTTCCGAGCAGCTACGACTGCGCCAAGGCGACGAAAGAACTGGATCGCGCAATCTGCTACTCGCCGAGCGTGGCGGCCCTGGGGCAGATCTACCAGCGGTTCTGAAACGGCTCCTACCGCACAGGAAGTCAGAGCTTCAAGGCCAACAGCGCGAATGGCTGGCCCAGCGCCAGAAGGAATACAGCATTTGTAAGTGGTGGGTAGACTGCCTAAAGGATTTATACACCAAACGGATTGCTGAGTGCGTTAACCAAGGCTTGTGCTCGAGAAGGGACTCCGAATCATCGGAGTAGACTTCCGATACTATTGGGCGCCGGACGCCTTTGTGCGATACATTCCGGCGATGCCTGACGCGATTCCGAGGATGAGCAGGGGCAGCTCGACTACAAAAATGTCTATCCTGATAGGGGCGTGAACGCTCTTCTCCCAAATGGCATGCATGTAGGTCTCGTATGCAGCGACACCGACGAGATCGAGCACGCTAAAGATGAGCAAACCGCGACGCCCAGGTGGGGACTTGGCCAGCAATATCGCAAACCAAGCGGCGGTCGCCAGTGCGATTAGAATGATGAGCCATTGCATCTAAGCTTTACACTCTAACTCATTGTAGACGGCCTAATGCAATGGTGAGGAGGGATCGAGCGCTCCGCGAATTGGTCAGCTTGCCGGAAATGAACGGAGTCTCCATAAAGTGGAAGCTTTTGTGTCGAACGCATTTGGCTCCTTAGTCCGTTGTTCTCGCCTCAATAAAAGTTCAGGACGCATCTGTTCACTTGGTTGACAAACCGTGACTCGAGCCAAGTAATTTGGCGAATGTAATCAGCATCTTAGGGTTCGGATGACTCCGCATCCATGCCGCCTTCCAGCTACGACGTACGCCGTTTGGGCCGATTCGGATCGGAACCAGATCGGCGCGATCCAACACGTTCGCAGCGGCCCACCTGGCTACCACGACGACTCCCAAGCTCGCTCTTGCGAATTCAAATAGCGCCTCTGTGAGCTGAACTCCGGACGACCTTAACGGCACAACGCCGGCTGGAAGAAGAATCTCGCGCACAAAATCGGAGTCCATAGGGTTCTTGGAGTAGGTCATTAAGTGAACGTGCCGGAATTCTGTGACCGCGATTCGTTTTGCCTTGGCCCATGGATGGTCGCTCGCAACCAACGCTACCAGTTCATCCGAAAAAAGATTCTGAACGTGGACGTTTCTGTCGAGGACATCGCTAGATGTAATTGCGATGTCTATATAACGATGTTCCAGTTCGAGTAGAGGTCGAGCCGTAGCTTCGGTTACCAGTTTGAGCTCTACCCTCGGATACTCAGCTTTAAACTTCCGTGCGATTCGCGCAAACCACGGATAGGTGGTATAGCATTCAGTCGCAAATCGCAGATCGATACTGGGATCCTCACTACTCCCAGCAACTTCATGTTCCATCAACGTCATTCGTTCGAGTATGGGTTCGGCGACACGTCGAAAGCGATCACCCTCCGGCGTCAACGTGAGCCGCCTTCCGGACCGAAAGAAGAGAGGTTTATTGATCCGATTTTCCAGTTCCGCCAGGTGATGGCTTAAGGTCGACTGCGTCAAATTCAATACTTTAGCCGCGTTAGTCAGGCTGCCCGTGCGGGCGACGGCAACGACAAGTCGCAGATCGCGCATCTCCAGTTGACCGGAGAGTTGACCGGCGAAGCTATCGATTGCGCACATCTGTTACCTGCAAACTATTCATTGGTAGCATCTCTCATATTGTAATAGCGTTGCTTTTCGATGGCCACCAAAGACTTGCACACGACTTTGTCTCGCCTTGATTCGCTAACCGTGCTTCAGAACGGCGTAAAGGTCCAATTACCGTATATGTTCCGCCGGGGCACCAGGGGCCCGACGATCATCTTCATCCATGGTTTAGGTGGCGCGAAAGAAAATTTCTACGCTGCCTTTCAGAGTGCAGCGATTATAGATTGTGAGCTGCTCGCCTTTGACCTTCCAGGGAGCGGCCTGTCGCAATTCGAGCCTTCAATAACGCCCGATGTTAGCTCGCTCGCGGAGCTTGTCGATCTGCTCTGGCAAGCCATCGTACCTGGACCCGCTTTTGTCGTAGGCGCGAGTATGGGAGGCCTTATCTCGCTTTTGCTTCTGCGGCGGACCGGTCACAGACGCTTGATGGGGCTAATTAATATCGAGGGAAATCTTGCACCGGAAGATTGCATGTTTTCGAGACGTGTCGCGGCGGTCAGTTTGGAAGTGCTAGCTTCGACGGTCTTTGATCAGATACGTAAAGAATTGGAGCTATCCCGCTATCCTGGAGATCACATGACTGCCCATAACATGGCGCTGAATACGGACGTGCGCGCCTACCATTCGTACAGTTTTCAAACTGTACGAGAATCCGATTCCGGACATTTACTTGATGAATTTATTGAGCTCCCTGTCCCGCGCTTATTCCTCTATGGAGAAGCAAACCGGCATCTTTCGTACCTTTCGCGCTTGCGCGAGAGCGAGACGGAGGTGTGCGAAATTCCAAAGAGCGGTCACTTTCTCTTCTACGACAATCCAGTCGCGACCTATGAAGAAATTGGTAAGTTTGTTGCGAAGCACCGGGTCCAAACAAGACTATGGCACCCGGCTAGCATCGGCGCGTGAGGGCGGGCAACAATCTCGCTTCGCGGTCGTCGGCTGCCGTGAGGGATACGGAGTAACGCGGACGCCTTCTAAGCTAGAAGAGCTCTTTCAGATGGCACTTCGATACCGTCGATGGCGGCCAATGCGTCCTGACATTTCTGAATATATCTCCGGGGAGCCCCACGCATCGCGTCCTCCCATGAGACAACGATCGTAGGGTATTCACCGAGCTCGTGTTCTTGCCATTGAACCTCTAATTTCATCTCGGGAGGTGGTTCACCATATGTTTTGACGATCTGCCGAATCGCGAGGGTGGCCATTCGCCTCAACCTCTCTACTGGGGTCCCGGCTCGGCGGCCATTGACTCCGCGATGCTCGCGAATGTACCTCAAACCGCTTTCGGCAATCATCTGGGGAAGGCGAGTGTGGCGGTGGCTCGCAAACTCGGGATCCGACTGTGGATCATGTTGCGGGATCAGATTGAGTACCACGAGTTCTGTCGTCGTGGACAGAAGCAACAGAAAAGCAGTGACGCCTGTGCGGGGATGCCAGAAACGCGGTATGGTGCGAAAAGTCACCGGCCGGTTGATTAGGCTACCTGCCTCCCTGGAAGAAGAGGGAGTTCGAATAACTCATCATGGTCGATGGTGATCGAAGAGATGTTTGGTGGGCAACACTGAGCTGATGATAGTAAACGGCCGAGCAGGTTAGGATGACAGAAAGAAACAGCAGCGGTAGAAAAAGACGCAGCTCGTGCGCCGACGGAGAAGTGCGGTCGGATTTGCTAGTAAAGAAGAGAAAACACTCTTGACAGGGCCGGCGTCGTTAGAGATACCGCGTTTACACAGGACTTTGCCGGTCCTTGTTGTCTATAATGCGTCGCATAGCGGTCGATCCGTTGCTCGCCCTGGGCCTCAAGTTTCAGCGTGTTCTGGAGTGGACCTCCTGAGCACCTTCTGCCCGCCAGCTCGCGTGGATGTTGTTAGCCATAACGCCGGTCGGCTCTGGGATTCCGGGCATCGGTTCTTGACACTCGTCGTGCACCTAGTACGCCCCTGGAAAGGATGCGTACACGTCTCCATGGAGGACTTGCTCAACGTTAGGAGGCAAGAAATGAGGCTCAAAGGAAAAGTGGCGCTGGTAACCGGCGCATCGCGCGGCATCGGTTTCGCGGTTGCCGCGTTGTTCGCCCGGGAAGGCGCGATTGTCTATGCCGGCAGTTCAAGCAACCCGTCTGGTATCTTTCCGGCCGGCGTGACCGGAGTAGAGTTGGACGTCTCGAAGGAAGGGCACTGGAAGCGAGTAGTCACGGACATCGTGGCAGCGCACGGGAGGCTGGATGTTCTGGTAAACAACGCCGGCATCGCCGTGTACGACGCTGTGCACGACTGCAGCACCGAGAACTGGCGCCGGGTTCTGGGTGTGAACCAAGACGGTTGCTTCTTCGGGATGCGAGAAGTGATCCCGCAAATGAAGGCACATCATGCCGGCTCGATCATCAATGTGTCCTCGATCTGGGGGACGGCAGCGGTGCCGGGTGCGCACGCCTATCATGCTACCAAAGGCGCGTTGGTGATGATGTCGAAGAACGCGGCCATCACCTACGTCGGTGACGGGATCCGCGTCAATACTGTCCATCCGGGCTTTATTGACACACCGCTGACCCAGTCTCAGGATCCGGCGATCAACGCCCACGTGACTGGCCTGACACCTATGAAGCGCGCAGGCACCCCACTTGAAATCGCGAACGGTTGTCTTTTCCTTGCCTCCGACGAGTCGAGCTTCATGACAGGCGCCGAACTCGTGATCGACGGAGGATACCTTGCTCAGTAGACCACGCGGCAATAGCTGATCTGGTTACGGACCCTCAAGCCTTTACAGATAAATGCAAGGAGAGAGACCGGGAGCAAGGGCCCCATTCTCGAATGGAACAGACAGAACCTAGCGTTTTAACTCTACGGCGATGACCTCGAACGGCGTCTTGCTAAGGTTTTCCGGCAGGTGGGTAAAGGCGTCCATGTGTTGGACTGATCCGGCTGTCGCGTTGATGTCCTCCGTCCGTCCGTCTGGATAGGTGAACTTGTGATGCGCGTCTGTCAGGAACACGGCTATGGCTTCCGGGTGGCTGTGCATCACCGATTTTTCACCCGCTCCGTACTTGATGCGCAGCACGCGGACACGCTCGTTCTCAAATTCGACCTTGTAATGCTGCGGATCAACCTTCACTGGGTCATCGGTTATTGGTTGGGGTATTCTTGCGGTTCCCATGTCTCCTCCTTAGATTTGATGAGGTGGGCACAAGTGTAGTTCCCAGATGGTTGAAAGTACACCAGCATTTCACGACGGCGTGGCGCTCGGCTGGCTTTCGTGATCGGCCCAGAGGCTTACCCTCCTGACCACCCCCAAACCGCTAGTCTCGTCGTTTGTTGCTCAACGACATCGCTCATTGTTGACGTAAAATCTCCATTACACTCTGTGACTCTGCCCGCCAAGCAAATTTCTGGTAAAGCCTGCCGGGTCAGATGGTGAGCGACCCTTTGCTTGGGCGAAAGCGAACAGCACCAAAAGTGGGATGGGCACGACGTCGCGAAGGCTCTGAAACTGCGTTTCCGATTGTGAACCAGCCTCAAGTCCCGGTCGCGTTACCGGACGTTGACTCCACTTGATTGCATAACAGTGTCGGCTCCTCGACCCGAGTAAACTCTGGTTGTCTGACGACCAGAGGCTCGGGAGAAAGGAGCCGAACATGCTGATTATAGGCGCAGATTATCACCCGAGTTTTCAGCAGATTGCTTTTTTTAGTGAAGAGACTGGTGAGTGTGGTGAACAACGACTAAACCACGACGGTGGTGAAGCCGAGCGATTCTATCGAGACTTGAAGCAGCGACAAATCAGCGTGCGCGTAGGCATGGAGGCTACCGGGTATTCGCGCTGGTTCGAGCGTCTGCTGGCGGAGCTAGGTTTCGAAGTGTGGATCGGCGATCCAGCGGAGATCAGGACCCGGCGAGCCAAAAAGCAAAAGACGGACAGCAAGGATGCCGAGCTTTTGTTGAAGCTGATGCGGGAAGATCGTTTTCCCCGAATCTGGACACCGAGCCCGGAGAATCGTGATCTGCGGCAACTGCTTTGGCATCGGCATCGACTAGTGCAGATGCGCACGCGGATTAAGAATCAACTGCAAGCCTTGGCGATGAATGAGAACAAGTGTTGGAAGAAAAAACTGTGGAGCGAACGAGGGCGAGCAGAATTAGAAAGCTCTCATTGGCTCCCTGGGCTAGTCGACGTCGCCGAGAGTTGTTGGAATTGCTGGACCGCATAAATCCGACCATCGAAGAGTTAACCGCAGCCGTAGAGCGGGAAGCCAGGAAGCGACCCGAGGTGTTGCGACTGATGACCCATCCTGGCGTGGGCCCACTTACGGCGCTGGCCTTCGTGCTGATCATTGGAACTTGGCAACGTTTTCCACGCGGCAAGCAGATGGGCAACTACGTGGGGATGATTCCGAGTGAAGACTCGAGTGGCGGCAAGCAACGGTTAGGACACATTAGCAAGCAGGGCAATTCTTTGTTGCGCTTCTTGCTGGTGGAGGCCGCACAGGCGGCCGTACGTTGTAATCCGGACTGGCGACGTCGCTATCGAAACCTGGCCATGCGTCGGCAGAGGAATATCGCGAAAGTAGCCATGGGACGCCGGCTGGGAATTTGCTTGTATTGGATGTGGCGAAGAGGATGGGAATATCCGCAGTTGATAAAGTTCGGTTCGCACGCGGGAGAGCTCGGTACCGGAGATGGTGTGCGGTAAAACATTGCGCACTTGAATGGGCATCCCGCTCCCTGCAAAGGGAGTTTGAATAAGTAATCGTGGTCGAAGTATGGATCGAAGAGATGTATGGGTCGGACTGAAACTGACCGCAAGATTACGAGCGAGCCTTGGTCGTCAAGCAAAGAGGTCACAGAGAACAAGGAAGACCACTCTTAGAAGTGAAGGGACTTCTGCGTTCAAAAAGTATTTGACAGAGCCGACACTGTTAGAGATCTCCGGTAAGCGCGTTTCCCAGGACTTGCCCTAAGGGCCTGAGTCAACAGGAACGCTTTTATCGTATGGTCCTTGTCTGGGCCTCCTGAAACACCGCGTCGAATCGAGATTGCGGCGAAGAAATTTTCCTACTCTCCGAGCACAATCACCCTACATGAAGGCGAACCAGCGGTACTGGTGTTCCATAGCGAAGATCAATGGCTCTGGTGTTTGAGAAAATTCGAAGCATGTCTCTGGTTGTGATCAGTTACGCGCATATGCCGTGTGATAGAATGGTCCTTCTTCGGCGAGGGGGTATCCGATGTCTTTCCAGGCAAAGGTTAAGGAAACCGCCCAACTCTTCGTAGCTACCAACGAAGTCGATATAGATGGGGCCTGGAGTAAGGACGCGCGGAAGCTCGAGAAAGGCAAAACCTATGTCGGCTATCTATTTTGGGCTCGGTCCGAGCATTCCTCTACCCCTGGAGCATTCGGTAAGCCTACATTTGCCGTTTTTGAAAGCGATGCCCTCGAAGCGCTATCTGTGCGTGTGAAATTAGTTGTCGATCCTGTCGATTGATCCTGCTAGTCGCCAAAACAGGCTGACTTTGCAATCAATTACATAGCCGCCGCCAGCAGGGCAAGAGGATCTGCGAGTCTATCCGAGTTCGGGCGAGAGCCGCTGCTTCCTTTTCTCAAGTTTCAACTAAATGTGGGGCATCCTCGCCTCTTGAGTGACCGTGGGCTAACTCCTTCCATGAGAAGGCCGATTGATGTCAAGGCACACTTTTTCTTTCTTCTTTCCGTGAGTCTGTTTCCAGTCAGCCACGCCGCCTCTGTCGCCATCCTTCCATCCGCACTGTTTTGTGAGCGATATTTGCTCGGTGCAAGTTGGGTGTTCTCGTTTCAGTAGGTGCTGCTACCTGATAATCGACCTCTCTTCCCATCGTTTCGGTGAGAGTCGGGCCCCAGGACTTGGTCGCAGTCACCTGGACTCGGCGGTCGAGCTCGGCTGTCCGGATCGAAACTCTCTAAGCCACTGCCCGCATCGCTTTCTGGCTATTGCGCGATGGTTCGTACACCTCTCCGCTTACCCACAACCGATGCAGCAGTACCGCCAACTTTCGAGCCACGGCAACCACCGCTCGTTTCTTGGCATTTTTTCCACCTCGCTCCGCAAGCTTTAGTCCCCATCTCCGTAGATCACTATCTTCTCCAAAAGGTCCCAGAATGTAGTGTGCTCCTTGCACCATCATCGTTCGCAAATATCGGTCTCCTTCTTTGCTGATACCCTTCTGGGGTTCGCTCTCCCCGGAGTTCCTCCGGCCAGGTCTCAATCCTAGAAAAACAACCTACCTCGCGACTCTTCAGAAACCGGTGGGGGTCCTCGATCGTCAGGACATAGGTCAGCGCGATCTGCGTTCCTACACCCTTCACCTGCTTGAGCAAGGACACTTGCGGATACACTTCCTTGGCGATTTTCTCCATCCGTTCGTCGTATTCCTTGACGCGTTCGTTCAGCGATTCGATTTCTTTGAGCAGCGGCTCCAGAACCTCACGCAACTCCGCGTTCAATTCCGCGGCCAGCTCCCGGTTCACCTGCTGCGTGCCACACTTGGGCAGCCGTTGGCCATACGATTTCACCAACCCGCGTACTGCATTCACCAACGCCGTTCGAGCACTCACCAGTTCGGCTCGCGCCCGGATCACCGTCAGATGGATTTGCGCCTTGGCACTGCGATGGCGCACCGGCCCCAACAGTTCGGGATCGATTCGCGCCAGCCGTGCCAGTGTCCGCGCATCGTGTCGATCATCTTTTCGATTGCTCTTGGTGATCAATTCCACTTTTTGCGCGTGCGCCACGATCCGTTTGTGTCCCAGCTCCGCTAACAGCCGGCTCACCCATGGCGAATGTGTTCCAGTCTCCATGGCGATGAGGCTTCGCGGTATCTTTCCAAACGTCTGCTTCATCGCTTCGGGTGTCGTCGCTACTTTTTGTTCCAGAAGGATTTTCCCTGCTTCATCCAAGACACAATAGAACGACCAGCGATCTCCTAGATCCACACCGATCGTTAGCTTTTGCTCCTTCAAAATTTCGTTTCTAAATACCTGCATAGTGCTAATCTTTTTCATAGCCGGTCTCCTTTCATTGCGCCTTGAGCGCGTCATTCATTGGGAGCGTATCGCATCCCGCTGGAGACCGGCCTTCTCATCCCATCTGGTA